>NZ_JACYOF010000001.1 GCF_014932895.1 Bacillus thuringiensis
TACGGGCGCTACCGGCGCTACTGGACCTCAAGGACCTCAGGGTAACACGGGCGCTACCGGCGCTACTGGACCTCAGGGACCTCGAGGTATTACGGGCGCTACCGGCGCTACTGGACCTCAGGGACCTCGAGGTATTACGGGCGCTACCGGCGCTACTGGACCTCAGGGACCTCAAGGACCAACGGGCGCTACTGGTGCCACTGGACCTCAAGGGCCTCAGGGTATTACGGGCGCTACCGGCGCTACTGGACCTCAAGGACCTCAGGGTAACACGGGCGCTACCGGTGCCACTGGACCTCAGGGACCTCAAGGTATTACGGGCGCTACCGGCGCTACTGGACCTCAGGGACCTCAAGGACCAACGGGCGCTACTGGTATCGGAGTTACTGGACCTACTGGACCTTCCGGTGGACCGGCTGGACCTACGGGCGCTACTGGACCGACTGGGGCTACTGGCATTGGCGTTACAGGCCCAACCGGACCGACTGGAACTGGCTTCCCTGTAGCTACAATTGTTGTAACAAACAACATTCAACAAACAGTACTTCAATTTAATAACTTTATTTTTAGTACTGCAATTAACGTAAACAATATTATCTTTAACGGCACAAATACAGTTACTGTTATTAACGCTGGTATTTATGTAATTAGCGTATCCATTGCTACAACTGCGCCAGGTTGCGCTCCTCTTGGAATTGGAATTTCAATTAATGGAGCAGTCGCAACTGACAACTTCTCTTCAAATCTAATAGGCGACTCACTTTCATTTACTACAATCGAAACGTTAGCAGCTGGTGCAAACATTTCTGTCCAATCTACTCTTAACGAGATTACGATCCCTGCAACTGGAAACACTAACATTCGACTTACTGTATTTAGAATCGCTTAAATTTCACTATGTATTGTTTATGACAAATAAAAAAAGAGCGAGAAACTCGCTCTTTTTTTGTTATGTACAATAATTCATTACTACTCTAATTCAATCGAAACATTTTTTTGAGGTACAAATGTAGAAATTGCATGTTTATAAATAAGCTGTTGCTTACCTTCTGTTTCCAGTAGGACTGTAAAATTATCAAATCCTTTAATTAATCCACGAAGCTGGAAACCATTTAATAAGTACAGCGTAACAAACGTATTCTCTTTACGGAGTTGATTTAAAAACTGATCTTGAATATTGATTGATTGCTTCATGTCGAATCCTCCTCTTTTTCTCTACTTACTATTATTCGACCTTAGTTGTAACTTTCCTTCTATGTATCGTAAAATTTCTGACGTTTTTTCACCATCTGTAACATCAAACCATGTGACATCCATCTTATTGCGGAACCATGTTAATTGACGCTTTGCATAACGACGTGAATTCGTCTTTAATTGTGATACCGCTTCTTCTAAAGAGACACGATTCTCAAAATAATCATATATCTCTTTATACCCAATCGCTTGAATAGATTGACAATCTCGTATCCCTCTATTATATAGCCCTTCTACTTCCTCTAATAGGCCTTGTTCCATCATCAAATCCACTCGTAAGTTAATGCGATCGTATAGCATTTCTCGATCCATTGTCAAGCCAATTAATGACACATCATAGAGTAACTCTTTTTCTTGTTTTTCAATTTGGTCACTCATTTTTTCGCCCGTCGTACGGAAAATTTCTAACGCCCGGATGACACGTCGCACATTATTTGCATGAATACGCTCCGCACTTTCCGGATCTACTTCTTGCAATTTTTCATGTACATATTCCACACCACGCTCTAAAGCTAACTTTTCCATTTGTTCTCGGTATGTAGCATCACCAGCATCAACTGTAAACTGATAATCGAATAAAACAGATTGTATATACAGACCGGTTCCACCAACTATAATTGGTAATTTACCACGCTCTGTAATCTCTCGAATATGCTTACGAACACCTTCTTGAAATTCAGCAACAGAAAATGAATCTTCCGGATCTTTTATATCGACCATATAATGTGGAATTCCGTCCATCTCTTCTTTTGTCACCTTTGCAGTCCCAATATCCATCGTACGATAAATCTGCATGGAATCACCACTTATAATTTCACCGTTCAACGCTTTGGCAAGATCAATACTTAACTTCGTTTTCCCAACAGCAGTTGGTCCAATGATGACAGCAACTTTTTCACGTTGCACTTCTCCCATATCATTCAACTCTCTTTATGTAATGTACTCCATCTATTGATTATACCCAATCTTACCAATTTTAATGGCATGATTGCAAGTTCTTTCATTTCGGTACATGAAATTATATATAAAAAAGAACATAGTTTGTCCAATTCTGCATATACATGATAAAAAATAGCTTCGAGAGGATGAGTTGACTATGAAACAATCTACCATCAATTTTTCATCTTTGACAAAAGACCTCATTTTAGCTACTGCTACAAAAGAACAAAATTGTTCACAAGAAGAATTATACTTTGCTCTAAATTGTTTGCTACGTTCTTTTCATTCTACTCTTCAAGAAACAACGTTACATCCAGAAAATAAAAATACAGAGTATATACAAACTCAGTTTTGCAGCGCATATAAAATTATTACAGGTAAAACTATTTATCCCTTTCAATAATCCATAAAAAGGCGGTTGCTTACATATTTTCAAGCAACCGCCTTTTATATTAATACATATACACTATTCTATAACTTTCACTTTTACAGATTTACGTCCCCAACTATTAGCACTGCCATCTGAGCCCACTAATACATCAATACGATTTCCTTTAATCGCACCACCAGTATCTCCCGCAATTGCTTCTCCATATCCTTCTACCCATACTTTTGATCCAAGTGGAATTACTTTCGGATCAACCGCGATTACTTTCATATTTGGATTTGCTGTTAAATCATGCCCCATTGCAGTTAATACACGACCACCATGCGTACCATTCTCACTCGGATCTGCTGTATACGCTGTCGCTTCTACTGTTATTTCACGACCGCCAGTAGGTGCACTTGTTTCAGTAGATTTCGTAACTGGTTTCGCAGCTGGCTTTGCTTTTTCCACAGGATTACTTGATTCTACATTCTTAACAGACTCTTTGCTCTGAACTGCTGTATTATTTTTAACCGACTTATTTACTCTAGCCGGCGCTTCTTCTTGAGTTACAACTTCTTTCTTTTCAATCACAGGTACCGTTCCTGTTAAAAATGGCACGTAAACATATCCGACTTTTCCATTATAGTCGAATTGTAACCATTCATTTTGAACTTGATTTGTCGTTTCAATTACATCATCTTTATTAAGTTTGCCAAGAATTTCAGAGTCAGTATTCGCTCCAGCACGAACATTTAATACGCCTGCCGTTACATAATATGTACTTTTTGTAAACTCAGCACTTACAAACGCTTCTTTACCATTTAATTTAATTTTCGTCCATCCGTTTTCTGTATTTATAACATCTAATTTATTCCCACTTAACATTTTACCTACAAGCTTTGATTCTACAGTTGGGTTTTCTCTAACATTTAATACGTCTGTTGTTACAATCGTTTCCGCTTTAGCAGAACCTACAAAAATCCCAAGACCAAAAACCGCTGCTGTTGCTATACCTAATAATTTTTTCATGAATAGCCTCCATTCGCTTTGTTTTCGTATTTTCATTATAGCAACAGATTTTTAGGATTTTTAGAAATCACACAATTACAAAGCATTCGTAATATATGATTAATGAGTTGTAACATAAATTTCCATATTAATGAAGTGCATTTCCAATAGAATCTCCAATAGTTTTCATATATTTTCCACACACAAGCATAAGAATTTTTTTCCAGATAAAATTACAGTATTACTTTTTTGTTACAAAAAAATCATATTCCATTACATCTTTTACCAAAACTCATCATTTTCTAATTATTAACCTGCTTTTTTGTAATAAAAAGGAGCAGCTAATAGAAGCTACTCCTTTTTCATTTGTTATTTAACTTTCTTTTTCCAAATACCCAGCATAAGAGCTGAAACAACTGCCCCTATTAATATAGAGAAAATATACAGCCAAGGTTTATTTACTAATGCGATGACAAAGAGTCCACCATGAGGCGCTGGCAATGTAATTTGAAATAACATAGATAAGGCGCCCGCAATACTTGAACCAACAACACAACTTACAATTACTCGCAGTGGATCTGCAGCTGCAAACGGAATCGCACCTTCCGTAATAAACGACGCTCCCATAATATAATTTGTTAAACCTGATTTACGTTCCGCTTCTGTAAACTTCGTTTTAAAGAATGTAGTTGCTAATGCAATCGCTAATGGCGGTACCATACCACCAGCCATAACTGCCGAGTGTACACCAAAGTTTCCTGCCGAAATTGCAGCGATACCAAATGTAAATGCCGCTTTATTAATTGGTCCCCCCATATCGATTGCCATCATGCCACCTAAAATTAAACCTAATAATATAGCATTTGTACCACCTAAACTATTTAACCAACTCGTTAACATTTCATTTAACGCAACTACAGGTGGATTTACTACTTTTAACATGATAACACCTGTAATTAATAACCCAAATACCGGATATAGCAAGACCGGTTTAATCCCATCTAACTGTGCTGGAAAACCAGAAAATAGCTTTTTCAAACCGACAACAACATATCCTGCTAAGAAACCAGCAATTAATCCACCTAAAAATCCAGCATTCGCTTGTGCTGCTAAAAAGCCACCAACAACACCAGGCATAAAACCAGGACGATCAGCAATAGAGCTTGCAATAAATCCAGCTAAAATTGGAACAAGGAATAAGAAAGCTCCTTTTTCTCCACCACCAATAGCCATTAATATTTCAGCAATAGGACCTTTCGCCTTAATTCCACCGAACATAAATGCTAGCGCGATTAAAACCCCTCCACCAACAACGAATGGAAGCATATTACTTACACCGCTCATTAAATGTTTATAGATTCCTAATCCTTTTTCTTTCTCTATACTTTCTGCCTTCCCATCCTCTTTTACACCTTTAAAGATTGGTGCATCTTGTTTTACAGCTCGATTAAGAAGGACTTCAGTTTTTCTAATCCCATCAGCGACTGGCACTTGAATGACATGTTTTCCAGCAAAACGGTTCATTTCTACTTGTTTATCTGCCGCAACGATAATAGCCGTTGCACGTTCAATGTCCTCTTTCGTTAAACCGTTTTTTATACCTGTTGATCCGTTCGTTTCAACTTTAATCGCAATCCCTAACTCTGCTGCTTTTGCTTTCAAACTATCAGCAGCCATATATGTGTGAGCGATTCCAGTTGGACAAGCCGTAACAGCTAATACGTAGGGTTCATTTCCTTCTGGTTTTGATACTTCAACTTCTTCCTCCTTTTCATTCTCTTTTTCATCAAACAGACGAAGAAGCTCACTTGCATCCTTCGCTTCTAATAATTGCTTGCGAAAACCTTCATCCATCAATAACGTAGACAAACGAGATAATGTTTCTAAATGAGTATTATTCGCCCCTTCACTTGCAGCAATCATAAAAAATAAATGCGCAGGCTGTCCATCAAGCGATTCATAGTTGATACCGCTTACACTTCTACCAAAACAAATCGCTGGTTGCTTAACAGCTTTCGTCTTCGCATGTGGTATTGCAATACCTTCCCCAATTCCAGTTGTACTTTGAGACTCCCGCTTTAAAATAGCTTCTTTAAATTCAATTTCACTATTTAAACGATTTGCCCCGCTTAATTTCTCAACTAATTCATCTATGACAGCTTCTTTATTTGAAGCTGTCAAATTCATAATGACTGTATCCCTTTTTAATAGTTCGGTAATTTTCATATGTTGCTTCCCCCTATCGCTTAGCTACAATTACTTGCGACAATAATTCTTCTACTTTTTCCTTCTTACATAAATCTGCCGAAAATGCTGTTGCACTCCCTGTCGCAACTCCATATTGAAATGCTTTTTCAATATCTTTTGTCTGCTCATATTTACCTACAAATCCAGCAACTAGAGAATCTCCCGCCCCAACCGAATTAATAACAACACCTTTCGGAACGGTTGCTTCATATATACCTTCTGCCGTAAATAATAAAGCTCCTTCTCCGGCCATTGATACGATAACGTGCTCTACACCTTGTTCGATTAATTTTCTTCCATATGGTAAAATGTCTTCTACTGTTAAAAGTTCTACTCCGAATAAATCACCAAGTTCATGATGATTTGGCTTTATTAAAAATGGCTTATTTTTAATTACATGTTTTAACGCACTACCACTTGCATCTACGACTACGCGAATGCCTTTTTCTGCTCCAAACGCTGCGATTGATTCATAGAAGGTAGTTGGAATAGAAGCTGGCACACTTCCAGCTAGTACAACACAATCTCCAGATTGCATACTTTCAATTTTTTTCATTAATTGCTCAAATTGCTCATTTGTCACAATAGGACCTTGTCCATTTAACTCTGTTTCTTCTTGTCCTTTTATTTTCACATTAATTCGTGAATCTCCGTCTACTTGTACGAAGTTTGTTGTTACACCTTCATCTTGTAATACATCTTTAATAAATTGACCGGTAAATCCACCCGTAAATCCAAGCGCTACATTTTCGACATCCAAACGATGAAGAACGCGAGAAACGTTAATGCCTTTTCCTCCAGGAAACTTCATATCTTTCTCTGCTCGGTTTACTATTCCTAAATCGAAAGAGTTAACTTGTACTACATAATCAATAGATGGGTTTAAAGTAACTGTATAGATCATTGTTTATCAGCCTCAATTACATTGGTTTGTCTTTTATATTTTTCTAAATCAATTTCTAAATGGTTTGTAATAATGTTTGCATCTTCAACATTCGCAATTTTCGCAAATGCAACTTCTGAAAACTTACTTTCATCAATTAAAAAATATCCTTCGTTTGCTAATGTTAATGCCATTTGTTTTAAAAGCGCCTCTTCTGGATCTGGTGTTGTAAAACCAAGCTGTTCATGTACACCATTCGCTCCTAAAAAACACTTATCAAAGCGGTACTTCTGCATACTTTCCTGTGCCATAGCCCCAATTAAAGCTTTCGTCCTACTCTTCATCATTCCACCCAGTAAATACGCACGAATATGATTTTCAACTAAAGCTTCAATATGCATAAGTCCATTCGTCACGACAGTAACATCTTTATTTATTAAAAATGGAATCATTTCAAATGTTGTACTTCCCGCATCTAAATAAATGCAATCACCTTGTTCAACAATGCTAGCCGCATACTTGGCGATTTGTTGCTTTATATGAATGTTTTTGGATGATTTTTCAACCATCGTTGGCTCCTGCCCTTTTCCAGTTAATAAAGAGGCACCGCCATGAACTCTTTTTAATAACCTTTGTTTTTCCAATTGTGCTAAATCACGACGAATTGTTGATTCAGAGCTTTCTGTTCGTTCAACTAATTGCTGTAA
This sequence comes from Bacillus thuringiensis, assembly GCF_014932895.1. GTDB lineage: Bacteria > Bacillota > Bacilli > Bacillales > Bacillaceae_G > Bacillus_A > Bacillus_A thuringiensis_AA. The sequence goes on from NZ_JACYOF010000001.1 coordinate 7,409, forward strand.
TTTAACAACTTTCTGTTCTTTTACAAGTTGCAATATCATTTGATGACGTTCAGGAGTTAGCATTTTCTTCACCTCTTCTTTGATTACAGTATAATGAAAACGATCACAAAAATCAACCATAAACATTCAAAAATAATCATTAACAATCAAAAAACGATTATAAATAACAAAAAAGAAACCTATTTGATACAACAATCAAATAGGTTTCTTTTCTCAATTCACTTATAAAGAAGCTTTATATATTTTTAGAACATCATCTTTATTTAATTTTTTAAAGTTACCGAATTCACCATAAGCCATCGCTTTATCCGCCATTAAATCAATTTCATTTTCCCCAATACCGTAATCCGCTAATGTTGCTGGTGCTTCAATTGAAGTCCAAAATTGACGTAACGTCCCGATTCCTTCCAACGCAACTTCTCGATCTGTCTTCCCATCTGTTTCTATATCGAATACACGAATAGCGAACTGTTTAAAACGACTTACATTTTCATCTACAACATGCTTCATCCAGTTCGGGAATAAAATCGCAAGGCCACCTCCATGCGGTATATCATGAACAGCAGAAACTGCATGCTCAATATTATGAGTTGCCCAGTCTCCTCTTACTCCCATTGCTAAAATGCCATTTAATGCCATCGTTCCACAATATAAAATTGTTTCTCTATGCTCATAATTTTCTAAATCACTTAAAAGCTTAGGAGCTGTTTCAATTACTGTTCTTAAAACAGATTCACAATAACGATCTTGTAATTCTGTATTTGTTCCATGATGGAAATATTGTTCTAATACGTGTGACATAATATCTACCATACCGTAAATCGTTTGATCTTTCGGTACAGACGCAGTATGAACTGGATCTAAGATTGAAAACTGCGGGAAAGTAACCGGGCTACCCCAGCCATATTTTTCATTCGTTTCCCAGTTTGTAATTACTGATCCTGCATTCATTTCAGATCCTGTTGCCGCAAGAGTAAGTATAGTACCAAATGGTAACGCCTCACTAGCAAATGCTTGTTTCGTTACAATATCCCATACATCTCCATCGTACTTACTACCGGCGGCAATCGCTTTCGTGCAGTCGATTACACTTCCTCCACCAACTGCTAAAATAAATTCGACACCGTTGTCTTTACAAATTTGAATCCCTTTCTTTACAGTTGACACACGAGGATTCGGTTCAACACCTGTCAATTCAAATACTTCCGCATTTATATCTTTTAAAATAGAAATTACATTATCATAAATACCGTTTCTTTTAATACTTCCTCCCCCATATACGAGAAGAACTTTTTTACCGAACTGTGGAATTTCAGTTTTTAACTGCTCTAATTGTCCTTTACCAAAAATAAGTTTCGTTGGATTACGAAATACAAAATTTTGCATATTCCTTTACCATCCCTTCTATATGAAAAGCAACTATACTTTTGTATACCATATTTTTTTCATTTCACAAAAATATTTGCTTAACAAAAAAAAAACAGCCTAAAGGCTGAGATTTTTTTATTGATAATAAGGTGAGATCATTAAGTAAACAATAACACCAGATAAGCTTACATATAGCCAAATTGGCATCGTCCATCGTACAATTTTACGGTGACGTGTTAATTGATTTGTAAAACCAAATACAAGTGCAAACAATGCTAATGGTACAATAATTGCTGCAAGGATAATATGTGTAATTAAAATGATGAAATACACATATTTAATGAACCCTTCTCCACCAAAGTGTGTTGCCGGTGCCAAGTAATGATACGATAAATATGAAACACAAAATAGCAAGGTCGTTGTAAATGCTGCTAGGATGAAACCACGATGCATTTTTACATTCCTTTTAATAATAGAGAATAACGCTGCTATTAAGAATACAAATGTAAAGCTGTTAAAAATTGCATTTAACATTGGTAAAATTGTTACATCAAAATGTACTTCTCCTTCATAGCCAACAGGTCCAAAAAACAAAAATAAAATAATCGCATTTACAATTACAGAAAGCGTTATCACAATAGGAGCATAGCTTTTCTGATTTGTTGATTGATCCACCAAAATGGTCACTCCCTCTTCCTTCAAATATGTATACGTAACCTCACTATTTTAACATATTATTCACAGTGTAAATGTGACAATAGTTTGACACAGTAAGACAAGACAAAGAAAAAAATCCCCCTTAATTAAAATCTCTTAAGAAGGATTTTATCGCTTTATTATTCAAATAGCAACGCGATTAGTTTTTGTGAAAAAACGTATCGCTATATGCTTGAAAAATTTCAGACACTTGATATCCCATTAATGAAATTGCTGTTAATGAAAAGAAACCAATCATAAGAAATCGAAACCACATATAAATCTCCTCCTTGTATTTAGCTTAAAAAGCGTTCGCTATATTACAAGTTGAGTGGCACTCTTCATCATCACTTTCTTTTTTCTTTACAATCGCTGTTATAAATCGAATCATAAAGAAGATAACAAAAGGAATTTGTTCGTAATTTATATTGGCATAGTTTAGCAACGGCTCGCGTTGCAAATCGAACGGGGATGAGAAGGAATAGAACATACCTTGCTCTTCCACATATACGATTACAATTTTCATGCAAAATAATATTCCTAGAAACGAAACAATATCTTGCCATTCTGTCGTATATAACAGGTTATACAGATCTAATACGTACTCTTCCATCATCATCCCCCCTTCCTTTTTTACCATTTTGCTCGCCTTCGTATAAAAAGTCAAGAAAAAAGTTTATATTTACTGTGACAATAGTGATTACTTGTTTCTATACTTATATATGAATCTTTTCTAGCAATGATTGGATATACCTTTCTTCAAAAATAAGAAATTAGAATCGAACGGATTCTTCATCCCTACTTTTAGGATTCAAAATCGAACTATTTTTATTTCTATTAAAAATAAAGTAAGAAACTATAATAAGAACAGTAACAAGCATCGTTAAAAGTGCTTGTGAACGTAAAGATTCAATTGCAAGCATGGCAACTAAAACTGCTATAATAGCGGCAATTGTAACATACGTTACATACGGGAAAAGCCACATTTTCACTTTCAAATTTTGTTGTTCTACTTTCCCCATTCTTTTACGCATCTTTAAATGCGAAACTGCAATAACGAGATAAACTAGTAATGCAATCCCACCAGATGCATTCACTAAAAATAAAAAAACTTTATCTGGAGATATGTAACTAAAAACAACTCCAATATAAGCAAAGAACGTTCCAAATAAGACCGCTCGAACTGGAACACCACTACTGTTCAATTTTAAAAATGCCTTTGGAGCATCTCCTCTTTCCGCCATTGAAAAAAGCATTCTGGAATTCGTATATAAACCTGAATTCAAACATGAAAGTACAGCTGTTAAAACGATAAAATTCATAATTTGCGCTGCCGCAGGTATACCTATATGTTCAAGCACCGCTACAAACGGACTTTTTAGTATGTTCGCTGAATTCCATGGAAGGAGCGTAACAACTACAGCAATAGATCCAATGAAAAATACAAGAATACGCCAAATTACGCTATTTGTTGCTGTTTTTACTGCTTTTACAGGTTCAGCGGACTCGCCAGCCGCTACTGCAACAATCTCTGAGCCCATAAATGAAAATATAACAACCGTGATACCAAGCAACACTGAACTTATACCATTTGGCATAAATCCTCCTTGCCCTACTAAATTTGAAGTACCAGGTGCTTCCGTTCCCGGCACAAACCCTAAAATAACAGCAAGTCCAAGACAAAGGAACAAGACAATACTTATTACTTTAATAAAGGAAAACCAATATTCAAACTCTCCAAATGATTTCACCGAAAAAACATTCGTCAACGTTAATAAAATTGTTAATATTAAACTTAATAACCATAGTGGGATTTGTGGAATCCAGTATTGGATAATACCAGCACCTGCTGTAGCTTCTATTGCAATAACAATTACCCAGAAAAACCAGTATAGCCACCCAATTGTATAACCCGCCCATGGACCAATTGCTTCTCGTGCATATGTTGCAAAGGAACCACTTGTCGGGTTAGTGGCTGCCATTTCTCCTAACATTCTCATGACGAAAACGACTAGAAGTCCTGCTAATGCATATGAAACGATAGAACCAGGTCCAGCTGAATGCACAACTGCACCACTTCCAACAAACAAACCAGCCCCTATTACGCCGCCAATTGAGATCATCGTAATGTGGCGTATTTTGAGGTCTTTCTTAAGATTTTTATCCAACCCTTGTACATCCCCTTCCAAATTTGATTTTGAAAATTATGTAAGAGTATTATGCAAAAAGATCTTGTCCTACATTTTAAAATATATCAAAATATTCTGAAATTAACAATTGTAATTCAACCTCCTACAGAAATTATTACATTAGATTTAATAATTTCCCATACACAATTGTTGAGAAAATTACAATCACCTTACAATAAAATGAATTTTCTGATATCATTCAATAAACAAGATTATACATCTAGACAACTTTTTGTATAGGAGTGTTGATATGTTAAACAAGTTCAAATTCATTTGTTGTATTTTAGTAATTTTCTTACTGCTACCGCTAGCCCCCTTCCAAACACAAGCGGCAAACAATTTAGGATCAAAATTACTCGTTGGATACTGGCATAACTTTGATAACGGTACTGGCATTATTAAATTAAGAGAAGTTTCACCGAAATGGGATGTAATAAATGTATCTTTCGGTGAAACTGGTGATGATCGTTCCACTGTTGAATTTTCCCCTGTGTATGGTACAGATGCAGAGTTCAAATCTGATATTTCCTATTTGAAAAGTAAAGGAAAAAAAGTAGTTCTTTCAATAGGAGGACAAAATGGCATCGTTTTACTTCCTGACATTACCTCTCAACAACGCTTTATCAACTCTATACAATCTCTTATTGACAAGTATGGTTTTGACGGAGTTGATATTGACCTTGAATCAGGTATTTACTTAAACGGAAATGACACTGATTTTAAAAATCCAAAAACTCCTCAAATTGTGAATCTTATCTCAGCTATTCGAACAATTTCAGACCATTACGGTCCTGATTTTCTACTAAGTATGGCTCCTGAAACAGCTTACGTACAAGGAGGATTTAGTGCATACGGAAGCATATGGGGAGCATATTTACCAATTATCTACGGAGTGAAAGACAAACTAACATATATTCACGTCCAACACTACAATGCTGGTAGCGGTATGGGGATGGACGGTAATAACTATAGTCAAGGGACTGCAGACTACGAGGTTGCAATGGCAGATATGCTCTTACACGGTTTTCCAGTAGGCGGTAATCCAAATAACATTTTCCCTGCCCTTCATTCAGATCAAGTAATGGTTGGGCTTCCCGCAGCACCGGCAGCAGCTCCAAGTGGTGGATATATTTCTCCAACTGAAATGAAAAAAGCTTTAGATTACATCATTAAAGGCGTTCCTTTCGGAGGAAAGTATAAACTTTCTAATCAGAGTGGCTATCCTGCATTTCGCGGTCTAATGTCTTGGTCTATTAATTGGGATGCGAAATACAATTTCGAATTCTCTAATAACTATAGAGTATATTTCGATGCTATTCCCTCCCAAAAATAACAAAAACAACAATAGGTTACTTCACATAGCCTATTGTTGTTTTTTATTTATGCAAATTACTTTGTCACATCCACATCTAAATTCTGAAGAGACTCTTCTCCATTTCTTACATAACTATTTACGAGACTTAAAAGCAATTTCCCACCAACTAACATCGCGCGTTCATCAAAATCAAATTGAGGATGATGATGTGGATAGGTTGCTCCTATTTCTTCATTACCCGCACCTGTAAAGAAAAATGCTCCTGGAACATGTTCTATGTAGTATGCAAAATCTTCACCACCCATAATCGGCGGCACTTCAATGACTCTTTCTCTTCCAAGATCACGTTTCGCGATCGCCATAAAATGACTTGTTTCATCTAAATGATTCATTAATATTGGATAGCCTCGTTTATATTGAATATTAACTTCAGCATGAAGAGACTGACAAATCCCCTCAACAACTCGTTTGAATTCCTTCTCTATAAATTCTCTCACTTCAGGATCTATCGTCCGAATTGTTCCTGTAAATGTGGCAATATCCGCAATAATATTATCTGCTTGACCAGCATGGAATGTACCAACTGTTAATACAGCAGATTGCAATGGATCTACTTTTCTACTAACTAAAAGTTGCAATTGATTAATAACTTGTGTTGCAACAATAATGGCATCCACAGTATGATGTGGCATACCTCCATGGCCACCTCGCCCTTGAATCTTCACTTCAAAAGAATCAGCTGCCGCCATCATTGCTCCAGCTTTCGCCCCAACAATTCCTAAAGGCATTTGAGAAGATAAATGTGTACCAAACACAACATCTACTCCTTCTAAACAACCATCCTCAATCATGGCAATTGCCCCGCCAGGTTCTTTCTCTTCTGCATGTTGATGAATAAGAACTACTTTCCCAGAAAGCTGGTCTCTATTATCACTTAATACTTTCGCAACGCCTAAAAGTGTTGCAGTATGCCCATCATGTCCACAAGCGTGCATTACGCCAGGAACCTTTGATTTATATGAAACTTGTTTTTCATCTTGAATAGGTAGTGCATCAAAATCAGCACGTAGCGCTATCGTCTTTCCTGGTTTTCCACCTTCAATGACGCCGATTACCCCTCTTCCGCCTACATTTGTTTTCACATCAATATGAAAATTTTTTAGGATCTCAGCTATTTTTTTCGGTGTTTCTATTTCTTGAAACGATAGCTCTGGGTATTGATGAAAATCTCTTCGCCACGAAACCATTTGGTTATATACACTTTCCAATTCTTTATGCCATGTTTCTATCATAGAAATTCCCCTTTCATTTTAACGCTTTAAATAAAAGTTACATAATATTCTGCATTTAATCAATAAAAAAGAGTACTTTCTTTGAAAGCACTTTTAATTTCCAAAAATATTAAATGTTCTATTCTAGTTACTATTTTTCTTCAATATAAAAACTGAAAGTTCAGGTACACTCCAGAATCTAACAGGCTTTCGAGTCGTCCCAATACCGCGATTTACATATAAATGTAACGGCTTATCCTTTCCCTCTAATTCATACATTCCTTCAACGTACTCCCTAGCTAATTTCGTAGTAATTAATGGACCTACAAAAGGAAGCTGAACTTGTCCTCCGTGACTATGTCCTGACATTTGAAAATCAACTGGATAACGAGCTACTTTGTCTACAACATCAGGCTCATGCACTAATAGCATATTAAAATCTTGTTGTCTTAATTCTTTTAAAGTCGAATCTATCTGTGGCTTCCCTAATAAGAAATCATCCAAACCTGATATTGTAATATACTTGCTATTTTCCACTTTAATTTTCTGTACTTCATTTACTAAAACAGAAAAACCAGCTTTCTCCATGTACTTTTTGTAAAATAAACTACCGCCCCCACCTCTATCATGATTCCCAAACACAGCATATTTCCCTAGGGGAGCATGAATTTTCTGCAAAATGCCTTTCGCTTCTTCTCTTTCCGCATTATAAGATCCAAACTTATCTATTAAATCCCCTGTAAAAACTACTATATCTGGATGTAACCCATTCATCTTCTCCACCAAATTTTCTAATTGTTTTAGTGTAAATTCTGGCCCTAAATGTACATCTGAAAATTGCAATATTCTTTTGTTATTAAACTCTTTAGGAATCGTAGGCGCTTCTATTTCATTCCAAGTAACTGTTACTAGTTTTCGTTCTATTTCTGTCGCATAAAAATACAAGCCTACTGGAATCATTAATACACTTATGAAACTAATAATAAATTTCTTTAAGTTTAATTTTTTTTGCTCTTTTTTTACATGATGCGTATTCATGTTTTCACCTCTAGATGCAGTTTAAAACCTTTTTGTTACATTGATGTGACAACATGAAAAAATGTTAGCTATATTCGATTTTATTCCTATCTCAATTTGACAAATTTATACAGAAATCATAACATGTTTTTATAATACATAGATTTTTAAAATCTTTCTTCTATGCGTTCCATCACTTTATTACGGAGGGGTTATTCATGTCTGTATTTACACCAGAAGAAATTACGGAACTTGCTGCTAATTCCGGAAGAAAAAAAGCTCATTTATCATTACTCCCGATGCTAATTCTCGGTTTTTTTGGCGGTGCTTTCATAGCACTAGGGTATTTACTTGATATTCATGTTATTGGAACAATGCCAAAATCTTGGGGATCATTTACTGGTTTTCTAGGTGCGGCTGTATTCCCTATCGGCCTTATACTTGTTATTCTTGCGGGAGGCGAATTAATAACTGGCAACATGATGACCGTTTCAATGGCATGGCTTTACAAAAAAATTGATTTATTTCACTTCATACGAAATTTAGTTATTGTTACGTTTAGCAACTTCATAGGTGCTATATTCGTTGCTTATTTTTTCGGTCATATTGTCGGATTAACAGAGGGAGCTTTTTTAACGAAAACAGTTTCAATTGCACAAGCTAAGCTACAAGATACACCACTGCAAGCCTTCGTTTCTGCAATTGGATGTAACTGGCTCGTTTGTTTAGCTGTTTGGCTCAGTATGGGAAGTAAAGAATTTACCGGAAAAATTATCGGTATTTGGTTCCCAGTTATGACCTTTGTTGCGATTGGATTTCAACACGTTGTAGCCAATATGTTTGTCATCCCTGCCGCCATTTTTGCTGGTCATTTAACTTGGGCTGAATATTTTCCAAACTTCTTTTTTGTTTTCTTTGGAAATTTAGTAGGAGGTATGTTATTTGTGGCATTACCTTATTTCATAACTTATAATAAGAAACTACCTTCAAATAAAGAGAAGACTGAAATAAAGAACAAATCTGTATCCGCTTAAATTGAATGTCTATTAAGTGGTCCTAAAAAATATTACAAATTTCATTTTTTTCGTGAATATATCTACGTACACTTGTTCTCGAATGTTTTATACGTTATAATAACAACTTAAATAGCATTATTTACATATGAGGTGAAAAACATGAATAAAACAGAATTAATTAAAAACGTAGCACAAAATGCTGAGATTTCTCAAAAAGAAGCTACTGTAGTTGTACAAACTGTAGTAGAATCAATCACTAACACTTTAGCTGCTGGTGAAAAAGTACAACTTATCGGATTCGGTACTTTCGAAGTTCGTGAAAGAGCTGCTCGTACAGGCCGTAACCCACAAACTGGTGAAGAAATGCAAATCGCAGCTTCTAAAGTACCTGCTTTCAAAGCTGGTAAAGAACTAAAAGAAGCTGTAAAATAATGAAAAATAGCCTTCTCATTTATGAGAAGGCTATTTTTTTCATAACATAATTAATAAAAATCTGACCATTATGCTGCTTATTTTGTTCCTTTATGCAAATAAAACCTTTACTTTCAAAGAAAGGTTTTGCTGTAATACTCGCCTCTGTATATATATCCCTGTGCTGCAAGTTCACTACTTCATTTTCTAACTTCTGTAGTATATATGAAGCTATCCCTTTCCCTTGATAATCTTTATGTGTAAATAAGCGATCTACGTAATGATCATCATTATAATCCCCAAATCCTACTATCACACCTTTATAATCTGCAACGTAACAAATATTCTTTTCTAAAGACCGTAGCCATCTTTCTTTATCTAGTCACTCTGGCGCCCAAGCATTTAACTGTAACGTATTATAATCTTTTGCATTAACCGTGTGAACCGTTTCATAGAATACTTGTAATACTTGTTCTAAATCTTCTTTCTGAAATTTTCTAATTATAATATCTTTAAACATGTATAAATCTCCTCATCAGGCTACCGCTTCTATTTCTGCTATATTATATCTTTTTTTCTATACAAACAAAAAAACAATACTTATTCAAAGTATTGTTTTTTGTATAAGAGCATATTCAATTACTATATAAATTAAACCTTCTATTATTTTAATTTAACTCTTTGCAATCGTAATGCATTTAATACGACTGATACAGAACTAAATGCCATCGCTGCACCAGCAACCCAAGGAGCTAAGAAACCGAACGCCGCAATTGGAATTCCTAGGCCGTTATAAGCTAACGCCCAGAATAGATTTTGCTTAATATTTCTTATCGTCATTTTACTCATAAAGATTGCATCAGCAATACTATTTAAATCACCACGGATTAACGTAATATCCGCTGCTTCCATTGCTACATCTGTTCCTGTTCCAATTGCCATACCAATGTCCGCTGTAGCAAGAGCAGGAGCATCATTTATTCCATCCCCAACCATCGCTACTTTCTTACCATTCGCTTGAAGTTTTTTCACTTCTTCTGCTTTTCCTTCTGGTAATACTTCTGCAATTACGTGATCAATACCAACTTGCTTAGCGATTGCCTGAGCAGTTTGTGTATTATCTCCTGTAATCATAACAACATCGAGACCCATTTTCTTAAGTCTTGCTATAGCTACTTTTGAAGTATCTTTTACAGTATCCGCAACAGCAACTATTCCAGCATACTCCTTATCTATTGCTATTAACATTGCTGTTTTTCCTTCTCGTTCTAGTTCTTCCATCGATTTAGAAACTTCTTCAATATCAATATTAAACTTCTTCATTAATCGGCGTGTACCAATTAATAATTGTTTCCCTTCGACAACCGATTCAATACCAAATCCCGGAATTGCTTCAAACATTTCTGAACTTGGGATATCAATTTCCTTTTCTTTAATTCCTTCTACAATTGCTTCTGCAAGTGGATGTTCAGAATTTCTTTCTGCTGCTCCTACTAATTTGAGTATTTCCTTCTCATCTAATCCGTCTACTACCATTACATCGGTTAACGTTGGTTTTCCATTTGTCACTGTACCCGTTTTATCTAAAATAATCGTATCTAATCGATGTGTTGCTTCTAAATGCTCTCCACCTTTAAATAAAATACCATATTCAGCCGATCTTCCTGATCCCGCCATAATAGATGTAGGTGTCGCAAGACCTAAAGCACACGGGCAAGCGATAACAAGTACTGCTATCATTTTCTCAAGTGCCCCGCCAAAATCACCGGGTGTAACAAATATTATCCACACCGCAAATGTAATAATAGCAATCCCAACTACAACAGGTACGAAAATACCTGAAATTTGATCTGCTACCCTTTGAATAGGCGCTTTCGACCCTTGAGCTTCTTCTACTACTTTAATAATTTGGGCTAATGCAGTATCTCTGCCTACTTTAGTTGCTTTAATTTTTAAAAATCCATTTTTATTCATTGTAGAACCGATTACTACATCCCCAATTGTTTTATCAACTGGGATACTCTCACCTGTTAACATCGATTCATCTATTGCTGACTTTCCTTCTACAATTTCCCCATCTACCGGGATTTTTTCACCAGGTTTTACATAAACGATATCACCAGCTACCACTTCTTCAATCAACATTTTCATTTCTGTTCCATCTCGTACAACTGTAGCAGTCTTCGCCTGTAACCCCATCAATTTTTTAATCGCTTCTGATGAACGTCCTTTTGCTTTCGCCTCAAATAATTTACCTAAAATAATTAATGTAATAAGTACTGCGCTCGTTTCAAAATATAAATCAGTCATATGTTCCGAAGAACCAATTGATTGAATGCTTAAATACACACTGTAGAAATACGCTGCGGACGTTCCAAGTGCCACGAGAACATCCATGTTGGCGCTTTTATTACGTAACGCTTTATAAGCCCCAATATAGAACTGCCCTCCAATAATAAATTGAACTGGAGTTGCAAGAGCTAACTGTACCCAAGGGTTCATAAGCATATCAGGTAAATAAATAAACGATGTAAATGAGAAATGGCTCACCATTGCCCACAATAACGGGAATGATAAAATAAACGAAATAATAAATTTCTTCTTTTGTCGTTCAATTTCTTGTAAGCGATGATCTGTTGATCCATCTTGCTCATCTGATTTCACTTCTAATTTATAACCTAACTTTGTAATGATACTCTTCATCTCACTTACATTAATTTCATCAGGATTAAAGTCTACCGTTGCCGATTCTAAAGCGAAGTTAACCGTCGCTTGGTTTACACCATCTAACTTATTTAAACGCTTTTCAACCCTATTCGCACATGCCGCACATGTCATTCCTGAAACAATAAATTCAGCTTTATCACTTACAATTCCATATCCTAACGATTCTACTTTTTCTTTAAATTGTTGCGGATTTGTTTGAGCTGGATCGTACAAAATTTTTGTTTTTTCAAGTGCAAAATTTACATTTGCATCATGAACACCTTCTACTTTTTTCAAACCTTTTTCAATTCTATTTGCACATGCCGCACATGTCATTCCTGATATTTGAAGATTGACCTCTTTTTGTTCATTCATGTCTCTCACCTCTATATACCCTCAGGTGGTATAATGATTAGCAAAATAAATCGCACTCATATAAAGTACGATTTATTTCCGTATTTAAAAATAATTATTGAACATCGTATCCTTGCTCTTCAATGACAGCAACGATATCTTTTAACGTTACAACTGATGAATCGATAGTCACTTCAACAGTTCCCTCTGCTAATTGAACTTTCACTTGTTCAACACCGTTTAATTCTTTCACACTGCCTTCAATAGAATTTACACAATGGCCACAAGACATACCTTCAACTTTTAATGTTAACTGTTCCATTTAAAATCCTCCTATTGTTTATTCATTATTTGTTCATCACAATTACATCTTACCATACCCCCCTAAGGTAATCAATGGTTTTATATCATGATTTTTAATTTTTTCTAAAATCTTTATTTTTCTCTATGTATGAAGCTTCTATTCTCCCCCCTATATGTACAAATAAAAAACCAAGCTAGTCTTATACTAGCTTGGTTTTTACGCTTTTGAAAAACGTTCAAATACTGTCATTAATTCTTCAATTGCTTCGTCACCATTCCCATTCTTAATAGCGCCTGAAACACAATGGCTTGTATGATTTTTTAAGACACCCATTCCTACTTTTTTCATCGCTGCATTAATCGCTGAAATTTGAACTAAAATATCAACACAATAACGATCATTTTCAATCATATTTTGAATACCACGAACTTGTCCTTCGATTCTCTTTAATCTATTTATAATTTGCTCTTTTTCTTTTTCTGATCTATGCGTTACTGCTTCATGCTCTTTATGATCCATATTATCACCTTCTCAAAGTTTCTTTTCATCTACTCGAAATTAACATCCTTCTAAGTAAACCAATTATAGCACTAACCTCTATGTATTGATACCCCATATGAGTATATTACCACTGTATAATAATTGTTAACCAATTATTATATACTCAATCATTACCCTCTTTCCTACAAGCTACTTAGGCGTTTTATTTAGATACAAAAAAGAAAAGCCCCAATTATTTGATTAAAATTAGGGCTCTTCTTTCTTATTATATATCAACCTATTGTTTGTCACATACTTTTGTATCATTCACTACAGAAGTTCCTTCCACAGTAACCGTATGAAAACAATCATTCACACGAACTGTTACAACATTATCTTGGCGATCTATAACATGATATTCATTAAATTGTTTATTTAAAGCACTGCGAATTTGTTCTCCTTCATAAATTGGAATGCCATGTGATAAAACCCAAATTAGTCCAGCAATAGCAAGAATAGTTTTCATACGTTTTACCTCCTTGAAAATATTTCCCTTCGTCTACTTTATGTTTATGCCGTTTGTGACGAATTTGTGACAACTTTTTGTCCCTTTAGACGAAAAGTTGAAACAAAACTTTCAAAAAGGACAATTCTACTTATAAAAAAAGTTATGGAATGTTTCATCCATAACCTTTTTTCAATCCTATTCTACAACTCATTCACCGTATTTAATAAGAGGAAAGATTTCTTCGGATCTTGCTCTTTCGAAAAGAACAACATAACCATCATGAAAACCACTGGTACACTCTAACTTACTGGCACAAATGATTAAAAAGTGTCCATTTGCTTAAGGTATGCAAGCTTTTTCTTCTTTACTCATACACTCTACATTATTATCGTTAGCCTTCACTTTCGAACACACTGCACGTATAAGCCTTGGAATCACTTTTGCATTTAATTGTTCCTACTTTCTTAAATTTGATAGCCAATCGCTGCCATCTCGATTCCAATATAACAATTTATAATCCTCATTTAATATAATCGTACCTGTCCCCTTTACTTTCTTCTTCTGAACAGGTATAGTAAAAACTTTTCTTAAGGCCTCTCCATCAATAGGGACTATCGTTGCTAAGTACATACAATCATCGATATGAAATGATAAATCATTTCTTGTTTACTACACATAACTAATAAATCTCAACCCTTTACTTAAAGAAGTCGGCACAACAGACGCATGATTCTCCCCCTCCGCTTCATAAAACTTAAATCTAAGTTTATCGTTGTTTACTTGGAGAAGGCGCTCTGATAATTCATTTGCACCGACAACCATATGCTCTCGTTCCAATGACCCAACTGTAAGGAATACTCCAGTTTCAAACTTAGCATTGTTTAATTCACTTATAAAGTTCTCTTCTTTTTCAAGTACGGATTGGTTATTCCACCAAATAGATGGACTACTAATAAAATAATTTTGAAAGGCATTTACGTTTGTAAATAGTATATGTAAAGCAAATAATCCACCTAAAGAATGCCCAAATAACGTTTGCTTTCCTTTATCAATCTCAAAATTTTTTTCAATTTGCGGTTTCAATTCTTCTTCAATAAAAGTAAAAAAGTTATGCGCTCCTCCTGTTTGAGGCCACGGTTTACCATCCGGTTTTAAAGGCGCATCTTTTGAAATTATAGAAGGTGTAAAATCATAACACCTTTCTTCTCCTGCAAATGCCCCTTCAATTGGATAACCAATACCTACTATAATAGCTGGTGAAACACCTGTTTTTTCAGCTCTTACTGATTGTATTTTAAATGCTTCATGGAATGTTTGAAAAAACGCATTGCCATCTAATACGTAAATGACAGGATATCCTGAATCCGGTGCTGGTTGCCTCGGCTTTGAAATATGAATTTGATATTCTTTACCTTCTAATTTTGAATACATTTTCCACTGTTCTGTATTAGATGTAATAATCTGCTGTTTCTCAATAATAGTATTCACCCTATATCCCCCTTTTAACTCGTTACATATATTTCTACTTTTTCTTCTTGAGATACAACGCTATCATAACCGAAACAAACAGGAGAACCGTTATATGGATCAATCATGACACGCGCATCAATATGAAATACTTCTCTTAATACTTCATTTGTAATAATTACTTCTGGGCTACCAGTTGTAACGATTTCCCCCTCTTTCATTGCAATAATTTCATCCGAAAACCTCGCTGCGTGGTTAATATCATGCAATACCATTACGACCGTACAATGATGTTCTCTATTTAACTTTTCTACAATTTGCAATACATCTAGTTGGTGAGACATATCAAGATATGTAGTTGGCTCATCTAATAGCAACATTTCTGTCTCTTGCGCTAAAGCCATCGCTAGCCATACCTTTTGTCTTTGACCACCTGATAAATTTGCAATTTGTCTCGTTCGAAATGCAGATGTTTTCGTTATGTCTAGTGCCCAATCAATCATCTCTTTATCTTTTGAAGTTAACTTATTTACGTTATTTCGATGTGGATAGCGTCCATAAGAAATTAATTCTTCTACTTTAAGCTCTCCTGGTGCAATTGGAGTTTGCGGAAGTAGAGCTAACTGCTTAGCAATTTCTTTCGTTGGAATTGTATTTAAATCTTGCCCTTGCAAATATACTTTACCGCTTTTTTGTTTTAAAATTCTTCCCATTGTTTTTAACAACGTCGATTTACCGCACCCGTTTGGTCCTATAATTGTCGTTACTTTTCCTTCTTGTATTTCCACATTTAAATCGCGAAACACTGTAAGCTTTTCATAACTCGTTTCTAAATTTTTTGCACTTAAAATACTCACTTTTATTCCTCCTCTTACGCTTTCGCTTTATAAAGTAAATATAAGAAATACGGTACACCGACAATAGAAATAACAATTCCAACTGGTAACTCTACAGGTGTGAAAGCTGTTTTTGCAATAAAGTCTGAAACAATTACAAGAAACATTCCAATTACTCCACACGCAGGTATTATATGCTTATGTTGAATACCGACAAGCCTTTTCGCTATATGCGGTGCCATTAAGCCAATAAAACCAATACTTCCTGAGACAGCAACACAGGCGCTCACAAGTCCGATACTACTTAATAGTAAAATAGATTTCTCCCTTTCTACTGAAACACCTAAACTTGTAATACTCGTTTCTTCCAACTGGAATAAATCTAATAAAAAAGCTTTCTTTTGTATAAGCGGAATTAATATGATAAGCCACGGTAACATAGCAACAATATACTTCCAGTTCGCACTATATATACTTCCGGACACCCAAACTGCAGCCATCTCGAAATCAGTTGACTTCATTTTGAGTGATAAATACATAGAAAAGGCTCCAAATCCTGATCCAATTGCAATCCCTGTTAATAAAAGTCGCTGTGAATCTAACTTACCGTTTTTCCAAGAAAACAGATAAATTATTATCGCTGCACCTAATCCACCTATTAAACCAAACATCGGCATCATCATTATAGAAAACCAGTCTGTGCTCTTTAATTGCCCTTGAAAGAAAAACATAAAAATTACGATCGCTGTGCCCGCTCCCGCATTCACTCCTAAAATACCTGGGTCCGCCAATCCATTTCTCGTAATCCCTTGAATTACAGCACCTGCAACGCCGAGGCCTAATCCTACTAATCCAGCAATTACAATGCGCGGAAGACGAAAATCAAAAATCACTAAATCATGTTCTGGTACTGGATCAATTCGAAAAAGCGTTTTAAATACATCTGTAATCGTAATGTCGAACGTACCATTCGTTAAACTAATATAAATAGCACCAAAAATTAAAAATATAATAATCCCCATCGTCATCCAAAAACGTTGACTTGAATTTTTAAGCATGTCTCTCTCCTCCTCTTGTACGGATTAAATAAAGGAAGAAAGGAATTCCAATTAAAGATGTAACAACTCCAATTGGCGTTTCAAATGGATAATTTACAAATCGACTTAAAACATCACATAATGCCAAGAAAATCCCACCAATTACGCCTGCACATGGCACAATCCACTTATAATCTATCCCAATTAAAAAACGAGTAATGTGCGGAATAATTAAGCCTACAAAACCAATTTTCCCAACTAAAGCAACTGCCGTTCCTGTTAAAAAAATAACTGATAAAATTGCCATCGCTTTAACTAGTTTTGTACGCTGTCCTAGATTAATAGAGACTTCTTCTCCTAAAGAAAGAATGGTAATAGATTTTGATATGAACAGTGCTAAAATTATCCCGATTATCCCAAAAGGTATCGTAATTTTAATTATATTAGGATCCACTTGATCTAACTTTGCATTAAACCAAAAACTAACATTTTGAGAGATTTGGAAATACGAAGCCATCGCAGCCGATACACTGCTTAAAAATGTTCCAATAACTGTCCCTATAATTGCTAACCTAACAGGGGATAAGCCATTTTGAAAAAGTGAACCAAAACCAAACACTATACCAGCTCCGAGTGCAGAACCAATCATTGCACATAAAACCATACCGATTGATGACATTCCCGGAAGAAAAATCATACAAAGTGTAATAACAAAGGCTGCACCATCCGTCACACCCATAATAGAAGGGGATGCAAGATAGTTTCTTGTCATCCCCTGCATAAGTGCTCCTGATATGGCTAGAAATGCTCCCACTAAAAGAGCTGCAACTACCCTTGGTAAACGTGAAGTAATAATAATATTATGATTTACATCGCTTGAATCAAAATGAAATAATGCATTCCACACTGTTTCAACATCAATACTTTTCGCCCCATACAAAATAGAAAGTATAACTGTAAATAAGATGAGTATGGGTGCTATACATAATATGGTTACTGGTACTGCATTAGTTTTCTGCATATCATTCAACGCACCTTACTTATTGTATTATTTAGATAAATTTTTCACTGCTTCTTTTAAGAATGCTGTTTTACTCCAAGCTGTACCACCTTGTGCCATTGGATCTACAACGTTTACAAATACTTTCTTTTCTTTCGCAGCATTCATACTTTGCCAAATTGGATTATTTTCAATGTCTTCTAGCACTTTTGGTTTATTATTTTCGCTTGCCTCGTATTGCAAGAAGATATAATCAGGATTAACTTCAGCAAGTTTTTCTAAAGAAATCTTTTCTTGTGCTTTTACAGTTTTTAGTTGTTCTGGCACAGTTAGTCCAAGATCTTTATAAATTACAGGATTAAAGTATACTCCTTCTGGGTATAAAAATAGGTCGTTTGCTCTTAGTCTAATTACAAGTACTTTTTTATCTTTTAACTTATCTCCCAGTTTTGTTTTTGCTGTTTCAGCGTCTGTATTGTAATCTTTAATAATTTTTTCTGCTTTATCCTTTTTACCAGTTAGTTCTCCCATTAACTTTAAGTTATCTTCCCAATTTGTTGAAACGTGTGATACTGGGAACGTCGGAGCTACTTTCGTAAACTTTTCGGCTGTTTCTGCTGGGAATTTCGTACTTGATGTAATAACATCTGGCTTTAATTGAAGTAATGTTTCGAAATTTGGTTCCATTTTCTCACCAACAGATTTCGCACCTTCTAAATCTTTTTCAAGATATTTTGGTAATTTACCACCTACAGTAATTGCACCAACTGGTTTAATTCCAAGTACTGCTGCGTCTTCCATTGACTCTAAACTAGCTGTCGCAATTTTATCTACTTTTGCTGGCACTGTGTATTCTTTACCTAAATATGTAATTTTTCGTTTTTCATCTTTTTTCGTCTCAGTAGCTTTTGTTTGTTGTTTTTGTTCCCCTGAAGTTTTATCTGTACTATTACACGCTGCTAAACCTACACTTAAAACTGTAACCATCCCTAATGTAAATAATTTCTTATTCATTTTTATATTTCTCCTCTCGAAATCTGTAAATAGATTATTTTTATATAAAAACTTAACTACATAAAACTTGTCCTACACATATATTTCATTAGATTAATAAATTTATCCGGAACTCATCCTCGTTCACTTCCCCTAAACTTTAATTCCTTTTCACACCTCATCCATTGATAATACTTTTCATTGATAATGATTATCGTTATTAAGTATATATTTAATATCAAATTATTTCAAGAATGATTTGAAAAATTTTAACAAACTGAATCAAAAAAAAAGTATCCCCTATCATTAGGAAGATACTTCTTTTTTAGAAATTTATATGTAATTCAACTGGACAATGGTCTGATCCCATTACTTCACTGTTCATTTTCGCATCTGTTATTTGATCTTTTATTCTTTCCGAGACAACAAAATAATCTAAACGCCATCCGATATTTTTCGCTCGTGCTCCCATACGATACGACCACCAAGAGTATGCACCTTCCTGATCAGGGTAAAGGTAACGATATGTATCAACAAATCCTTCTTCTAAAACGCGTGTAAACTTCTCCCTTTCCTCATCAGAGAATCCAGGGTTTTTACGGTTACTTTTTGGATTTTTTAAATCTATTTCTTTATGAGCAACATTTAAATCTCCACAGAAAATAACTGGTTTCTTTTCATCTAATTGCTTTATATAGGCCCTGAAATCATCTTCCCATTCCATTCTGTAATCTAAACGCTCTAATCCTCTTTTTGAGTTTGGCGTATATAACGTTATCATGTAAAAATCTTCGAATTCTAAAGTAATGACTCTTCCTTCTTGATCATGCTCTTCAATGCCTAAACCATACGTAACAGAAAGCGGTTCTTTTTTCGTAAAAATAGCCGTTCCTGAATAGCCTTTTTTTACAGCATAATTCCAATATGTATAATATCCCTCTAGATTTAAATCAATTTGTCCACTTTGTAATTTAATTTCCTGTAGACAAAATATATCTGCATTGGATTCCTCAAGATATTCTAAAAATTCACCCTTTGCGATAACTGCACGCAAACCATTTACATTCCATGAAATTAACTTCACTTATAGTCCTCCTCTTGATGTTCACTTTCAAAGTTCATGCTATCACAAAACAGAAAAACAAGCATATTTTCATCTTTGTAATCTTGCTCTTACATTTGCAAATACGTACATACGCACATTATTCAGGTTATACTAACTTCAGAGGTGATGTTCTTTGCACAATGAAAGATTTACGCTAACGAGTGAGTATTGGCAAGCAATTATTCATAATGATTCTTCATATGATAACAAGTTCTTTTATGCTGTGAAATCCACCGGAATCTTTTGCCGACCATCATGCAAATCAAGAATACCGAATCAAAACAATGTACGAATTTTTCTAAATGCAGAACAAGCATTGCATGAAAATTTTCGTCCTTGCAAACGTTGTAAACCAAATGGGATCACTTTACCTAATGAAGAGTGGGTAGAACAAATTAAAGACTATATCGAAAAGCATTATGACGAAGCGCTAACTCTCGACATACTCGCAGAAATGTGCCACGGTAGCCCTTTTCATTTACAGCGCACTTTCAAAAGAATGACAGGTATAAGTCCAATAGAATATATACAGCAATTCAGGATTGTTAAAGCGGCAGAATACCTTTCACATTCAAATCAATCCGTTAAGGAAATTAGTACCGCTGTCGGGATAGAAAACCCGGAATATTTCGCAACTTTATTTAAAAAGAAAACCGGCTTTACTCCTACTGAATATCGAAAAAAGAACGAAATGAAAGAGGGATACAATAATGAATTCCTACAAAAATAAATCTATATATTGGACGCTACTTACACATACAAATTGGTGCTTTCATATTGCTGCAACTGAAAATGGACTTTGTTTCATTGGATCACAAGACGAAAACTTTGAAGAACTAAATATATGGGCTAGAAAAAAGCTGCCACAACATATATTGACTCGCAATCCAGATTACCTGCAAACATATTCAAAAGAAGTTATCGAGTATTTAGAAAACAAGCGAGAAACTTTTACATTCCCTATTGATGCTTACGGAACTGAATTTCAATTATCCGTTTGGAATACGGTACGTGAAATTCCTTACGGGAAGACATATTCTTATTCAGAAATTGCAGAAAGAATTCAAAAACCTACAGCTGTGCGTGCCGTTGCTTCTGCTATTGCTGCCAACCCTCTACTTATTACAATTCCTTGCCATCGCGTTATAGGAAAAGGTGGAAAACTAACTGGTTTCAGAGGGGGATTAGAGATGAAGAAAGAATTGCTTACTTTAGAAAAGTTACAGGTGGAATTCATATGACAGCAGAATATAATAACGCATTGACTTTAGCAGTTCCAAAAGAATTTAGTTTCCAAGAAAACTTACGCTATCTATCACGTTCTAACAATGAATGTATGTTTCACATTGAAGACAACAAAATCTATAAAGTCATCCCTGTTCAAGATGTAAATCCTTTAGTTGAAATTAGTATAAATACTGATAGCAATATTCAAATACATTTTTTAGGAGAATCATATAACTCTGAAAAATGTATATGTGATACTGTAGCTAACTATGTAAAAGAGTGGTTTGATTTAACTACTGATTTAGCTCCCTTTTATAAATTAGCTAAACATGATCCACTCCTTCAAGGTCCTATTCAAAAATATTATGGGCTTCGCACATTAGGTATTCCAGATTTATTCGAAGCACTTTCCTGGGGAATTATCGGTCAACAAATTAACCTCACATATGCCTATACTCTAAAAAGAAGATTAGTTGAGCAATTTGGTAATTATGTAGAATGGAACGATAAAAAACATTGGATATTCCCATCACCTGAAACAATTGCAAATCTACATGTAGAAGATCTCAAAAAATTAAAAATGACAACTAGAAAATGTGAATATTTAATCGGTATCGCGGGGCTCATTACAGAAGGAAAACTATCAAAAGAATCTTTACTACAAACACAAGATGTAAAGTTTGCTGAAAAACAATTAACCGCTATCCATGGTATAGGACCATGGACTGCCCACTATGTTTTAATGCGCTGTTTACGATTCCCTTCAGCTTTTCCAATTGATGATGTTGGTCTGCATAATGCAATTAAATTTATAATAGATTCCGAAAGTAAACCAACTAAAAATGAAATAAAAGATTTTGCGGCAAACTGGACAAATTGGGAGTCTTATGCGACTTTTTATTTGTGGCGAGTACTGTACTAAAAACCAAGTAGCACATTCGTACTACTTGGTTCTTTTTTAAGCTTGTTCTTCAAATCGTCTTGCGATTTCTACAATAACTTGAGCAGCTTTTTCCATCGTATCTACCGAAACATATTCAAATTTACCGTGATAGTTTTCACCACCTGTGAAAATATTCGGCGTTGGTAATCCCATATATGATAATTGTGATCCATCTGTCCCGCCGCGAATCGGGTGAATGTTTGGTTCAATGTCTAAACTTTTCATCGCTTCATAAGCAATATCAACAATTTCTCTCACCGGTTCAATTTTTTCAAGCATGTTATAGTACTGATCATTCATTTCTAAAACGACCGCATCTTTCCCATACTTCTCTTGCATTTGTTTCACAATATTTTCAATGTTATTTTTACGTGTCTCAAAATTTTCGCGATCAAAATCTCGAATAATATAATACGCTTTACTTTTCTCAACATCACCATTTAAAGAAAGTAAATGATAGAAGCCTTCATAGCCTTCCGTATATTCTGGTGCATCTTCTACGGGTAAATGCCCATTAAACTCCATAGCAAGTTTAGTTGCATTACGCATTTTGTTTTTTGCTGTTCCAGGATGTGTATTTGTCCCATTAAAAGTTAACTTAGCACTTGCAGCGTTAAAACTTTCATATTCTAAACCACCTAATGGACCTCCATCCATCGTATAAGCAAATGATGCACCAAACGCTTCTACATCAAAATGCGATGGCCCACGGCCAATTTCTTCATCCGGCGTAAACGCAACTCTAATTTTCCCATGCTTAATTTGTGGACTATGTATTAAATAATTCATTGCAACCATAATTTCAGTAAGACCGGCTTTATCATCTGCTCCAAGAAGTGTCGTACCATCAGTTGTAATAATCGTATGCCCTTTATAAGATGGTAATTCTGGGAACTGTTCTGGTGTTAAAACAACATTTAGCTCTTCATTTAATGTAATCGCATTCCCATCAAAGTTTTCATGAATTTGTGGTTTTACATTTTTCCCCGTAAAATCTGTTGCCGTATCTAAATGTGCTAAAAAGCCGATTACAGGAACATCCTTATCCGTATTAGCAGGAAGTGTTGCCATTACATAGCCGTTATCATCCATCGTCACTTCTGTTAACCCAATTTCTTTTAACTCTTTCACTAATACCTTACCAAACTCAATTTGCCCAGGCGTTGATGGAACTGTATGACTTTCTTCATTTGATTGTGTATCAATTTTTACATATCTCGTAAATCTTTCAATAAGTTCTTGTTTCAAACTCGTTCACTCCCTTTTATATTTCTTTCTCTATTATAATCCTTAAAACAAAATATTTTAACTTTTTTGACTGTGAATGCATATATTCTATTTACATTTTAACAATTTTAAACAAACCCTAAAAAGACATAATATTTGCACATTAAATCCCTAACATGTAATATACATAATTATAAAATATGGGGGTATTAAAGATGAGGCTATCTCTCTTTCGCTATTTTCTTTTTTTCTTAGGTTTAATTTTCTTTGGCCTTGGAAATGCTCTTGCAGTTAAGGTTAAATTTCTCGGTTTACACCCTTGGGAAGTTTTAAATATGGCTCTCTACCAACGATTTGGATGGACCATTGGTACGTGGAGTGTCATATGTGGATTATGTCTCGTTCTGATCTCTTTACTAGTAGATCGAAAATATATAAACGTAGGCACATTTTTAAATGCACTACTTATCGGTCCTATTATGGACTTTTTCTTACAATCAAATATCCTTCCAAACGCTAGTGATTATGTATGGATAAACTTACTCATTTTATTTTCTGGTATTGCAATTACAGGTATTGGGGGCGGTATGTATGTTGCAGCTGGGATTGGTGCTGGACCTCGCGATGGATTCATGCTTACTATTTCCGACAAAACAGGACTGTCTATTAGCCGTGCTAGAATCATTGTAGAATGCTTTGTACTAGTTATTGGCTTTATGCTAGGAGGTCCTATTTTCATCGTAACTTTTCTATACACTTTTATTCAAAGTCCAATCTTTCAGCAATCATTTAAGGTATTTCAAACACCCTTACATACTTTACATAACAAAAAGAAAATTAGTGAAAACATTTAAAATACAGCTAAATAGAAATAATTCACCCTATTTACGATTCTCACCGCAAATAGGGTGTTTCTTTTTTCATCTCATAATATATTTCAAAAAACAGTAAGAGCATATACTACTCATTTACAATAAAAGTATATATATCATCATAAATACAGCCATTTACTCTAATAACATACTTCCCAGGTTTACTAAAACGAATTGTGTATTGGTTTAATTGAATTGCTTCTTTATCCCCAGAAAGAACATCAATACTTCTACCACTCATTAAATAAAACTCACTTTGATTCATCGTTACATCAATTGCATTGAAATTTTCCTCTTTCACTTGCTGTGTTTCCGCAGCGCTTACACTTGGTTCTAAAAACAGTAGTCCACTTAATCCAATTGTACCCGCTAAAGCTACTCCCGCAAATTTTTTCATCTTTTTCATCACAATGACCTCCTTCTAAATTTAGTGCAAAGGCGATGTTCCCCCTTACACCACAAAGCCTATATGTAATAAAATGAAAAGTAAACGGGGACAGTAAGACAAAATTCTACATCTTTTTCTCCAATTGAATATAAATTCAGCGTTTGGAGTTTTGTCACATTTAAAATTGTTTCCTCGAACCAATTTTTCAATATATTATTCAAAAGCTGAATAATTACTTATTGATTTAACATTCTAAAAATAGTTGATAAAGATGCTTTCTCAACTAAAAAAGAGTGTATCTTAAAAGTAACTTTCAAAACACACCCTATGTAACCAATTTTATTCTACTTTCCATAATCTTTCTACATTCATTAATTGTTCTTCTTTAAATTCCATCTTATATATATCCGGTTTTGATGTGCTTATTAAAAATTCAAACCCATATTGATTATCAAAATAATTCATCATTAATGTCATTACAAGGCCGTGTGTACCAATTACAATTTTATCTCCTTGAAAATCCATTAATATTTCTTTTAATACTTTCACTACTCTTCTCTGACAATCCGCATATGACTCTCCTTCTGTTAGTTCGAAATCCTGATTCGAGAACATCTTCTTTACAAGTGGATACACCTCTTTATCTGATATAATCCTACCCTCACTTGAAAACCTACACTCTTTAAGATTTTCATATACTACTATTTCTTTTTCATAGAAATTAGCTGATTCTTCTATCGTTAACATAGCCCGATTATAAGGACTTGAAATAAAAATATCAATTCCCTCTGTTTTTAATATCTCAGTTACCCTATGAGCATCTAAATTTCCCTTCTCAGTTAATCCACGCGTTCTTTCATCTCCTTCTAATTTTGGTGATTCACCATGCCTAACCATATAGATATATGTATTCATATTGCCTCCTTGAAAATATTTATAAGTTAATTACTTACTTTAATCTCTGCCGCCTCAAAATTTGAGTACAATCAAAATATTAATTCATTCTTCTTTTAAACTATTTTATGAATTTTACTAGGCTGTTCGTCTAATCCACTCCCAAACTAAACTCTCGAATAATTCAGGTTGTTCAATTTGCAAATTATGCCCTGCCATATCTAAAACCGCTAATGTTGCTCTTGGGTAATCTTCAATAATCCCTATAATATCTTGATAACCTACCGATATATCTTGTCTTCCAGCTAATGAAAGAACAGGTTTCTCATATTTCTTTTGATGAAAATCCATAGTAAGAGGATAATTCTTTTGCAACCTTTCAATAAATTCATAATTAGCAACATCTAACCCCGGCTTAATTTCTTCTTTAAATCGCGTATATGTATATTCATTTGCTACCACTGTTAACTCGCAAAATTCCTCTCTGTCGGTAGAAGTGAGTGTATTTAAAAACTCCCCATCTCGTACAATCACCTGTTTATCTGGTAATTGTCTTTCTTTTTGCTGCGCTACAACAACAGGACATACTAATAATAATCCATTCACTCTCTCAAACATCTTTGAAAGTATCCCTCTAGCTAAATATCCTCCATATGATTCTCCTACTAATAAAAATTCTTGGGTAGAAACGATTTCCTCAATAAATGTGATAAGCACTTCTACTATACGATCTGAACTATTTATCCAATCTGGAGCGTTCGATTTCCCCATACCAGGTAAATCAATATATATTCGTTGATAGCCTTCATATTTCTGAAATACTGATTCCATACATTTCATCATTAACCTATGGTCAGGAGCACAGCCGTGTATGATAACGACTGGTTTACCCTCTCCAACAATTTCGTAGTATATTCCTGCATCTTTAATTCGACATAACATTGAAAATCCTCCCAATTACTATCAATTTCATAAGAATATACGCTCTTATTCTATATCTTTTTGTAATTTTTCCCAAATATTAATTTTCAGACTACAAAAAATCTTCCCCTATTTTTATTACTTAGAAGGAAGCCAATATATTTTTACCTTATCGAAATTCAAAACCTTATTCTTCTATTTTCATTAACACAATTCTCCAACCATCCGGGTCCTCTATCGTTATCCCTTTATCTATCCAATATGGATTTTCTGGTTCTACTGCACCATACCCCATTATATGCAGCCTTTGGCTCGTTTTTTCTATTTCACTATCTTCTCGCATATACAATACAAGTAAATTGTCTTTTGTTGGAGCTGGACATGGACTTCCATCTTTATGTCTTGTGAATTCTAAATGATACTCTTCATCTGATAGTCCAAGCATGATCCCGTCATAGCCTTCATGATCGTAGAATTCACCTATACGCTTTAAACCTATCCCTTTTTCATAGAATGCTATAACCTCTTCAAACTTATCAGTTGGACGTGCTATTCTAAACTTCACCCAATTTTTCATACTCTTCCTCCCATACTAAAGACGTAATGAATGATTATGTATTATTGTATATACTTAACATATTTTTGAAATCCCTCATTAGTATGAGAATATATACATACAAAGGTCTTACTTAAAATAGCCTATAACACCCCAAACTCACCTAGAAAAAAGATTTTCATCATTTTATCCCGCATTAACGGGCAGTAAGACCTCCACTGATTAAAGTTTCACTTTATATGCAATTTCGCATCTCCACTTGCAAACTACTAAAAAACCTTTTAAATTTACAGGATGACTAAATATGCATTTTCTATCTAAAATCTTGCTACAGTAAAAATTATTAAATGGAATGCCTTTTCAATTTTAAGAAGTATTATACTCTTCACTTTTTTCCTACAAACATGATTTTTATCAGGAAATCTGATACAATCCTTAAGTAATATCATTATATATAAACATTACGAATACGGCACATACTTAAAGAAGGTGATTTTATTGAAATTAAATAAAAATTTACAACTAAATATATTAATTACAACATTAATATGCTATTCAATCTATTTTATGTTTTTCTTTCTATTCCCTACTCATTTTTCAAATTTCAATATACGCTTCGCTTCACTCATCGTTGAAGCCATTACATTTGTATCACTAATTTACTCTATATATTCCAAAAAAGTTAGTTCAAATCCGTTTTGGATATGTATTACAATAGCGATTGGTAGTTTTTTATTAGGAAAAATAGTATATACGTATCAAGATACCTTCTTCGAAATTCCAATACATCATTTTACTGTTTCTGATGTATTTTACATGTTTTTTCTATTCTTCTGCCTTATCGCTTTCTGCTATAAAATCTTAAAGGAGTGCAATAAATGGGGGAAGATCATTCTTTATTTGTGATATATGCATAGTACTTACTTCCATATTCACATTAGAATGGTATTTATTTAATCAGCCGGATTTAAATATATTCTCTCTTTCACTGGGAGATGTTTTCCTTTCCTTTCTATATCCAATTGCAGATTTATTATTTCTTCTACTGGGTGTTAGTCTCTTTTTCCTCCCAACAATTTTTAATTCCAAACGGAAAATTTATATCTTTATTTTTGTATTAATAAGTTCTGCAACTTTTAACTATATTTATTTTCACTTAAATAACCATTTATCAACTGACACGATAACATTATTACGTCTTTTATATAGAATACCTATATTATTTATCGCAATAGCTGGTTCTATTTCAGAAGATCATAATAGTCATAAAAATTATTTCATTGTAAACCCTATACTAGGAAAAAAGGTTTTAGTTGTATTTCCCTATCTCGCCGTTGCATTACTATATTTAGATTTAGACCGCTTTAAAGTTATTAATGATACACTTGGACATTCTGCAGGTAATTACATATTAGAAGAAGTAGCAAAACGTTTCCAGTCATGCCTTTCATCACATACTTATGTTTCAAGAATCGGCGGTGATGAATTTATAATCTTAATTGAAAACTATACTGACCAAGATTCTTTATTCCAGTTATGTAATCAATTATTTGAAAGTATAAAAAAATCGTTTGTCATACATGAACAAAAATTAAATTTATCACTTAGTATCGGCATCGCGATTTATCCACATTCTGGAATCGATGCCGATACACTTTTGAAAAATGCTAATGTCGCAATGTATGACGCGAAGGAAAAAGAACTTAACTCTGTCTCTATTTATGACGATGTAATCGCTAAAAAAATTGAAAGACGATTACGATTAGAGAAAGATTTACCAAACGCAATCCAAAATGAAGAACTATTCCTTTTATATCAACCTCAAGTTGATAGCGAGTCTAATAAAATTATCGGTGCTGAAGCTTTAATCAGGTGGAACCATCCAGAATTAGGCGTTATTTCTCCATATGAATTTATCCCTATTGCCGAAGAAACACTGCAAATTATTCCAATAGGAAAATGGACATTACAGCAAGCCTGTCAGCAAATGAAACGTTGGCACGCACTCGGATATTCACATTTAAGAATAGGAGTAAACCTGTCTGCTAAAGAATATGAACAAGAAGATTTTGTAAAGTTGATTTCTTCTACCTTAGCAACTACAGGCTTACCAGCATATTCCCTTGATCTAGAATTAACAGAACGAATTGCAATGATGGATGAGCGAGAAACATTGCTTAAACTACGCACACTAAAAAATTTAGGGGTTTACATTTCAATCGACGATTTTGTTCTTCATTAGCCCCTACTTACCTTTATATCCAATCGACACTTTGAAAATCCCGAGGGATTTTATTACAATGTCCGAAACGTGTGAAGATGGAAAGGAAATCATTAAAACGATCATCACATTAGCACATACATTAGAAATGTCTGTCATCGCTGAAGGTGTAGAAACGAAAGAACACGTGAATTTCCTTCAAAAAAATAAATGCCAGTTTATTCAAGGCTATTATTACAGTAAACCTATTTATTCCAATGTATTTACTGAGCTGTTAGAAAACGGTATTCGTCCATAGTACATAGCTCTATACGAAATATAATGGGTATACGTAATAATGAATTTGAACAACTATAGTAAAAAGGAAAGAAGATATCTTCTTTCCTTTTATTTTCCCATTGGAATTTCTATTATTTCACTACTTCATTTATTAAATTTATTAATTGATGAATCCCTTCATCATTTGTTTTCTTATATTCATTCATGTTTTGAACATATCTCTCCTTATTTGTATACAACTTATTTACTGCATGTATAAATGTACTGTTACTTACAACATCTTGAAGTAAAACTTCCGCATACCCTTGTCGGGCAAAATATTCAGCATTTAAAACTTGATCGCCTCTACTGGAACCGCTAGTTAACGGAATAAGTAACATCGGTTTCTTCAAAAATAACAACTCAGAAATAGCAGTAGAACCCGCTCTGGAAACTACAACACTTGCCATATTCAATATATGTGGCAACTCTTCCCCTATATATTCAAATTGCATATAACCTTCCATGCCAATAGATGAGTCTACCTTCCCTTTACCGCACATATGAACAATATTAAAACTTAATAATAATGTATCTAAACTTTTCCTTACCATATCATTTATCCACTTAGCACCTTGACTCCCGCCCATAATTAACAATACTGGTTTATCTTGCTGAAATTCACAATAATGTCTCCCTCGTAATACGTTACCTCTGTCAATTTCTTCTCGCACAACTGGCCCTACATAAATCTTTTTCTCGTTACTTACATTCTCCCCTGTATGAGGAAATGTTGTGCATAGTTTTGTAGCAAAAGGCAATGCTATTTTATTTGCAAGTCCTAAAGTGCTATCTGGTTCACGTATGATTATAGGTACACGATTTAACCATGCCCCTATAACTACAGGAACTGAAACAAATCCTCCTGCAGAAAAGATAACGTCAGGCTTTGTTTTTTTAATTAATTTATAACTTTGTAAACAGCCATGTATAATTTTAAAGGGATCTTTAAAGTTCTCCCAATTCCAATATCTCCTAAACTTTCCAGTTGAAATACTATTATACTTAACATTTTTAACTAATAATTTTTCAATTCCATTTTGGGATCCAATATACTCGACTCTCCATCCTTTTTCTATAAATTTAGGGATCAATACAATATTAATCATAACGTGTCCGGCTGTACCGCCCCCAGTAAAAAGAATTGTTTTGCTCATAACTTATATCCACCTTTATCATTAAAAATCTAGCTTTATACTAACCTTTCAAATGTAAGTAAACTTACTATTATTTATATAAATCTTTAACTCTAGCCCTATATCTTGTAAAAGATCTTTGATGAGCTCATAAAAACCTTTTCCATACTCACTACACTCATACTGAGCAAAGACTTGAATCACATACCTAATTTCCGTCTCTAGTGCTGGCTTTATTCGATCAACCTTTTTTTCTTCCACATACGCTCGATACTGATTTATTGCTTCATAGAGGTGCAAAACATGTCCTTCTTCATCTTTCCAATCTAGCGTATCGACAATTGAAAGAAAGAACGTACTTTGTTTATCTATTGCTTCATAACAATTCATATGTTCCTTACATCCTTTTATGTTTTTCATTGAATACAGACGTCACCACACTTCGCATACTCAAGTACATCTTTTAATGATTGCTGAAATTGGATTTCTGGGATCCATCCTAATTTTTTTATATCCTCTACTACTAAATTCGCATTTGAGCCGCTTCCAATTTTCTCCGTTTCTTTTATAGTAAAATTCAGCTGTGTTAATCCTTTATATTGTTCTAATACATCTAATAAAGATCGTTTTATTCCTGATCCGATATTATATTGTTTTCCGTTTATACCATCACGTAATAACATATGATAAGCTTTAACTGCATCACGTACATCTAGAAAGTCCCTACTATCTTTCAAACTATTTATTTCAATAATTGGTTCACTTTTACCTGACTCTATATCTATCATTTTTTTTGCCAGAATCGAACAAATGCCATTCGATACTCCTGGACCAATTAAGTTTGAGGGCTTTGCAATGATAATATTTGAATCCATTAATCCCCCCCAAGCCTCTGCAATAATGACTTGCATCGTTTTACTTAAACTATATGGATTTGAAACTTTTATGTTGTTTATACTATCTGCTTGCAATGCAGATCCTATAACTAATGTTTTACAATACGGGGCTTCCCGCTTAATTGCTTCTAATAAATATAACGTCCCTATTACATTAATCTCCATATATTCAAGGGCAGCTGTCCAAGACTCTATAACTGAATTTCTTCCTGCTAAATGCAACACATAGTCTGGCTTTGTTTGTTTAATTACCTTCATTACTTCGCTTTTATTTGTTAAATTACAAGTAATTCCATTCTCAAATTTTTCTCTATGTGAACGATTTTGAGACATAGGAATTACATGAAAACCCTGACCTAAAAAATATTGGCAAGCATGGCGGCCTGTGAAGCCATTTGCACCAGTTATTAAAATGCTCGCATTTTTTTTCATCGTAAAAATCCTCCTTTTTCTAACATTTGTTCCACCTCATGTTTTGCAAGTAAGTCTTGTTGAGAACTTAACCTCTTCACATCCACGAGCGGATAACTAGCATAATATTCTTGAAGTCCTTCTATAGAAATAGTTGGTAGTACAACAAAATAATTCTCATCAAAACTTATACTTGTTTTACTCTCTACCTCAGATAAAAGCATTTCACTTAATTTTTCACCAGGTCTTATTCCAACCTCTTTTATCTTCACGTTTTCTTTTTTTGAATCTTCAATTAACACTTCTGCTAAATCTGTTATTTTACATGCTGGCATTTTCATAACAAAGATTTCCCCACCTTTGCCTTGAAATGCAGCTTTAAATAACAATCCAACAGCATCTTCAATTGTTAAGAAAAATCTAGTCATATTTACATCGGTAACCCCTACTTGTGAAGACTTCTTAATTTGCTTTTTAAAAAGCGGGACGACACTCCCACTCGTTCCTAAAACATTCCCACCACGAACACAAATAAATTTTGTTTTCTTCGTTTGTACATTCGCATGAACCATTAACTTTTCACCAATCGCCTTTGTCATCCCATACGTATTGGATGGATCGGCCGCTTTATCCGTTGAAACATATATAACTTTCTCAACTTGCATCTGGATAGATGCCTCAATTACGTTTTGCGTACCATGTATATTTGTTTTTATAGCTTCATAAGGATAATACTCACATACTGGAACATGTTTTAAAGCTGCAAGATGGAATACATAATCTACATCTTGGCAAGCATAGACTAGTTGGTCTTTATCACGAATATCTCCAATAATAAATTTCAATCTATCTTCATTTATAAACTGTTGCTGCATTTCAAACTGAACCGTTTCATTTCTTGAAAAAACTCTAATTTCTTTCGGTGATTTTTCTAATAGTTGTTTTATAAGTTCATGCCCCCACGAACCTGTACCACCAGTAATTAAAATTATTTTATTAAGCATTCCTTTTCCTCCTACCGTACATTTCATTAAAAATTGTATTTATTAACGCGATTGAATTATTTTCAATTGATTCAAATCATAATCGTCGTTTGTTACATTTAATTGACAAAATAAAAAAACAGAAACTATTAAACATAGTTTCTGTTTTTTTATTCCACCTCTTAACAGTAATATTTTTCCATTCCATTTGCATGATAACTATATTACATGTAGAAAAACACTGTTCATTTATTTCTTATACTCGTAATAAAATAAAGTGAAACTCTAATCAGTGGGGGTTTTCTTCATCCCCCACTGATTATCAGCCCGCACCAATCGGGCTTTTACGGACAGTTGATCCCCACCTACCTTCTTTGCTTTCGCTGAATTTTGAGGTAGGGGTCTTACTGCCCACAAATAGCGGGATAAATAGAATGATTTATAGCCAATGCCATGTTTAAATTCATGAAAAAGGGAGGTAATGGAATGTACCGAAGCAACTCAAATAATACATATAACGAACCTTCCAAAGCACTTCCTCTCTCCCTATTTGATGTGAAAAATGAGTTAAAACAAAAATGCAAACTCATTCATTCTGGCACCATGTATAATTTAACGAAAGAAGAGCAACTCATCATCGACAACATAAAAACACATACAAAACAATTAAATAAAAATAACGTCACAAGAACACGTGCATACTATCAATTTTACATTCAATATCCAGAAATACACTGGGCACTACTTGGACATATGGTATCACGTAACGGCGGTTGGAATATGACTGATTTAAAGGGAGACTTATATACGAGGATTTTATCAGAGAAGGATCAAATTACATTTTTTTCTTTTTTAGAAAGAGGAAATTGGCTCATTTTTCAAGATGTATATCCTCAATTTTTGCTATATGAACAAAGTGTAAAAAGATCACAAAAGCTATTTCACCTTCTTCCTCACCTAAATGTTTCTACATTTATGGAAACGATGTGGAACGATTTTTGGAAAACAGGTAACAAAAAAACATTAGCGATCGCAACTATTATTAATGAACAAAACTACTTAGAAAAAAGAGTTATTCAAAATGCACACTTTCAAAAGACTGTACTAAATAGTATCGGATTTAAGCTCTTTGATTTCTTTCAGTTTAATCATATCCTTTTCCCATTCTACGAAAATAATACAAAACAAAAAATATTACTATTTGGTGATACAATGAAACATTTTACATCCTTACATGAACGAATCTTAATTGGAAAAAGGTTGTATTCATTATTATTTCGGGATACACATATTTTATCTCAAATAATAAGTTGGGCCCAACACCATCCTCATACAGGCTCAAGGAAAGATTACTGGCCTCATTTATTTTCAAGTGTAAATGAATCTTTTTCCCGTGAGTTTTATAAACGCCGAATAAAGAAATGCCAGTTGCGTAATGGCGCTTATCGTATATACAGCCCTGCACTCATCTATGCATGGCGCGATATGAAGCATGAAGAAGTTGAAAGTGAAGATTGGTTTACTGATTGGCGAGTTGTAAATTACTTAGTTGATAAGGAGGAAAATATAAATGGACAAATTACAGAAGACTACTGTAAAACACTCGAAAAAATTGAACTTGCAATTCTCGCAAAGAAAAATGTCCTCCTTCGAGAAGAAGAGTGATTTTCTAGCGTTATTAGTTACAGTCTTACTCTCTTCTATTATTGGAACTTGCTTAGATGCTTTCTTTGTGCATACACAAATATATTCCTTTCCAGTTAGACCTTTCCCATCAATATTTTCAGTTAATATAGGCTTTACGTTGTTTGTACTACCGATTTTAACAGCCGTCTTCATACAAATTTCAAAAACATTATCTGCAGTTTCTAGAACTTTGTTTATTATTTCAATAGGAGTTTGTGCTAGTATTTTTGAACAGATTGCTGAAAGATTAGGTTTATTTATACATAGTGCAGATTGGCATCATAGTTATTCTTTGTTTGGATATATGTTCTTTTTATTTTTCATATGGAAGGTCTATCAATCAATTATTAATAAAAAAGAGTACTAAAAGGCTAACAATTCTTTTAGTACTCTTTTTTATTATGTTCCACATACACATTATTATACATATGACTCTGATAACTCAATAATTTTATTAACAATACTTTGTTCATTAATCTTTAAACATGTGGAAGCATGATTCATTAATACTTCATGACTCCCAACACAAACACTTTCCTTAGCATGTATAAACATTGATAAATCGTTTGAATCATTACCAAACACTACGAACTCTCCCTCTTTTATCCCTAATCGTTTTAAACCTTCCCATTTATCAATATGTGGCGGACTTATATCAATAATACCCTCCTTATCGTGCTCATACATTCTTATAGGAAGTTCTTCCAACGCATTTATGATTAATTCTTTTTTTATATTATCAGGAAATAAAACCACTTTTACTACTTCATCAATTTCATCAATATTCATATTAATAGCCAATTGATTAGGGTCTATGTTTTTGTAGATAGGGTGATTCTCGCTTCCTGTATAAGCATAATTCCACTGACTATCTACCAAATATGAGAGGCTATATTTTTCTATAATTGAACGCATAGCACTTACTGTTTCAATGTCAAAACGTATAACTTCAACAATTTCTCTATCCTTTGCGACAAAGGCACCATTCCCACCAATCATTGAATAATGATGCATATGAGTTGGTAGAACTGGTAATAAATCTCTAATCGGTCTAGCAGATGCAAATATAACCTCATGTCCTCTACTATGACAAGTGTCGAGCGCTTGAATAATCTCTTTCGTTATTGCATTTCCTTTAAAACAAATAGTACCATCGATATCAAAAATAAATTTCATATACATCACTCCTTTCTTTTTAATGTAAATGAATTATTTTATAATAGACAGGACAGATGTCCCAAAAGGAGAAACATTATGCAAAAGATTGCAGATAAGACTTTATTATTAAGCTACTTAAATAATGAGTACATAAAGAAGCTATTCCAACAATTCAATCATCCATTTGAAATTCGCAGATATGCAGCAAAAGAAACTGTATTACAAGAAGGCGAGGCTATTGACGGCCTATACATTCAAATGTCGGGACGCACAAAAATAACTTCGAGTGTAATTACAGGTAAAGCATTATTACTAAGATTTTGTTCTGCAGTTTCTATCATGGGAGATATTGAATTAATTCAGTCCGTAGACATACAATCTCATGTAACTTCCGAACAACAGACTGATTTTCTTTTTATCGATAAAAATTATGTAACAAGTTACTTATTACACAATGTAGTCTTTCTTCAAGAGCTAATTCATCATGTCACTTATAAACTACAAACCTGCACGACAGCTTCACGTATTAATTTACTAGCTTCTGTGGAAACACGCTTTGCTAGTTATTTATGCACAGCCCGAAATCCATCTAATTTATTTGGACGAGAAATTCATACGAAAGATCATCATGAAATCGCCTCATTAATCGGGACTACTACCCGTCATCTTAATCGAGTCATTGAAAAACTAATAGCTAACGATATAATTCATAAAAAAATAAACAAATTATTGTTGACGATTGGAACGCTATAGAAGAACTTTCAAATGGACTACGATATGAATAATTATATACACCCTACCTATAAATAAAGAGACCGTTTTTACAACAGTCTCTCCTTAAGCATACTCTTCAGTTATTGCTAATGATGTAGGAGTTTGAAGACTTTTAGAGCGTAAACGATAGGCAACGACTTTCTTCTTATATTGCTTTATTACATCAACATGTTCTTCATAACCATATATCGATAACGTAATTATTCTTTTTCCTTTCTTCGTTTCAATGACTATTGGTATCCCTTCTCCGTGTGGCGGAAAATAATGTTTATCTAAAAATAAAGCTTCGTTAAAATCATTTATAACTTGAAATTTCATCTCGCCCTCTATATTCTTTCCATCTAGCGATACAGTCGTATTTTCTTCATCAAGTTTTTGATGTAATTCAAATCTACTAATAATAGATTCTACAACAGAAGTTGGCATACTAGAAACTAATACTTTAATAGCCCCAAAAATAAATAATGTAACTATAAACCATGTTGTCATTTTATCATCTCCATTACATTTTAAAAAACAAATTTTATTGCATACGGTATTAATATACTAATGAGTATTCCTGTTACAATCATCGTCACCGAACCGATAGTCGCTTCTTTCTCGCCTTCCTTCACGAGACGACTCACACCGATAATATGTGATGCACAGCCCATTCCAACTCCTTTTCCAATCGTACTTGTTATACGGCAAAACTTAAGTACTGTTGGCCCAATAATAGCACCTGTTATTCCTGCAACAACTACAAAACTAGAAGTCATAGATGGAATACCACCAATTTGATCCGCTAATGAAATAGCAATTGGCATTGTCGCTAATTGCGGAAGAGTTGTTAGTATAAACTCCTTATCTATATTTAAAATTCTGCCAATCACTACATTCATACTTGTTAAAGCCACTATACCTATCACTACGCCGATAAGTATCGATAAAAAGTTTTTCACAAGTATCCTTCGCTCTTTAAATAGAGGTATGGCTAACGCTACAATTGCAGGGCTCAAGAAGCCTGAAAGAACGTCCCCACCATTTTCCTTATACTCATGATGAGAAATGCCAAACATCAGAAATAAGCAAATCATAATTGCTGTAACCGTTAATACCGGTAACGTAAATGGAAACGTATATTTTTTATACAGCTTTGTCGCAAATACATATATTACTACAGTAATAATAATTAAGACCATTTGAATAGCGCACCTTGTCGATTTTATTTTTTTGATGTTACTAATAATTGACTTACATACCCTGAAACAATCAATGTTACTACCGTGCTTGCAACTACTAAAAGGAATATAATACTCCCCTTACTGAAAAGAAAAGACCCGTATTCCATTAATCCTGTTGTCGAAGGAATTAGAAATAACGGTAAAAATACGATTAACTTTTCCGCACCTACCTCAAACCACTTTAATGGTAAAATACGAGTAGAAAGGAGCAGAAACAGCATTAACATCCCTATTAAACTTCCTGGCATCGATAGATGGAATACTTCCTGAATCCACGTACCAGCTAAGCTAAATACATATAGCACGCCTACTTGAAGTAAAAGTGTCACATGCTTCATTTCTTTCCCTCATTTCAATATTACGCATCACTATTATGAAATCTCGTTTAATGTTTCCGCAAACCTCGTAATTCCAAGTTGGATTTGCTCTACATCTACTCTCCCAAAAGTGAAACGAATATATTCACTTTTAGAACCTAAAACACTTCCTGGGACAAACGCTACACCATTCCGTATAGATTCACCTAATAAATGATATTCATCAAATGTTCCTTGTACTTTACACCATACATGTATTCCACCCTCTGGAACGAAACATTCAACTCGGTCCCCTAAAATTTCTTCAAGCCTTCTAATTAACTCATCTCTTCTTTCCTTCAATTGTCCACGAAGCATTGTAATATGTGCATGAAAATCTTCTGATTCTAAAAATTGATTTGCCACCCACTGTGTAAATACACTATGACCAAAATCAACTTGCTGCTTCGCATCTGCTAGTCGTTCTATCACTCGTTTCGGGCCAATGATCCAACCAATACGTAATCCTGACGCAACAATTTTTGATAGTGAACTTATATAAAGAACATTTCCATTTTGATCCATTGATTTCAATGTTGGATTCACTTCTCCATTAAATGAAGTTAAACTATACGGATCATCTTCTATAATCGGTATACCAAACTCAGAGGATAGTTCTAAAATCTTTTTTCGTCTCGCTAATGAAAGCACAGTTCCTGTTGGGTTTTGATAATCTGGATTTAAAAACACCATGCGTATGCGATGTTTTTTATGCAAATCAATCAAATCATCTGGATTCATTCCGTGCTGATCAACTGGTAAATGGAATATTTTTAGGCCAGCGGATTTAAACATCGGAAGCGAGAAACAATAGGAAGGATCCTCAATCGCAATCGCATCACCAGGTTTTAATAAGCATTGAACGATAAGATTAAGTGCCTGCTGAGCTCCAGATGTAATAAGAATAGAATTTGAATCTGCTTCAATTTGTTTATATTGCTGAACATGTGTTGCAATTGTTTTTCTCAACATTTCATTTCCAAGTGGATGATCATAACCGAGGTTTTCCATAAATATTTTCTCCGACAAAATCGTTCGAAATCTATCGCTCGGAATTAATTCTGGTGATAATTCACCACTCGCTAAATTAATTAAGTCATCTTTTTGTGTTTCCGTTCGGATTTGTTGAACAAGTGGTACATTAGGTAAGAACGATCCATCCTCAACGTACCTCCCCCAGTTCGGTATACGTTTATGTGACACGCCCCATATGTCTGTATTCACCCGTGTTCCGCTTCCTTTTTTCCGTTCTACTACCCCAAGTGATTTTAATTCTTCATATGCAGCTACTATCGTACTCCGGTTCACTTGTAATTCCTTTGCTAACATACGTTCAGAAGGTAACTTACTATCAGACGGAAATTCACCTGAAGAAATGCCTCTTTCAATATAATCTGCAATTTGTTTATAAACAGGTGTCTTATCTGCACGATTTGGTTTCCATTCCATCTAGTTCCCTCCTTTCAAAACTAACTATCCTATATTCACTTATAACAAGTATTCACTGTAACAATAGTATGAATCCGTCACACTCTCTTTTCAGTTCTATTACCTTAGTCGTAAATTTTGATGCATGTGCTCGTAATGTTTCTAACTTTTTCGGAACATATTCTTTTACTTCATTTTTAAAATTTGGAGGTCCTATTTCCACTTCATGATTACCGGAAAAAGCTACAGCATAAAATGTTAGCCATTTCCTTTAAAAAACTATTAAATCACTACCGCATACCATGTTACCCCAACAAGTAGAACGAAAAGTAGGAGAATATAAATAGCGGATAAATTTTTCACATTCCTTTTTGTAGACTTACCATAATTCTCCTCCACATTTCGTGCAACTAATACAGTTCCAAATAGCGATGCAATTACAATAATAACAACTAATAAAATTGCAAAACTCATTGTATTTTCACCTCTCTAAGGCCAGTCTATTTTAATTAAGAACTTAAATAAGAAACTTTTTCTTTAAAACGTCGATAAAATACTACCTTTCTTCTCTTATCATAATAGATGTTTGTAAAAAACGGACCAACCACTTTCGCGTTTTTTTGCTCATCCACTTCAAAATAAAAAGCAACTGATCTCCTAGGACCAGTTGCTTTTTTACAAGGCTAATACTATTCATTTTCACTTGAAATTAATCCGATTTAAAAGTCTGGTCTTTTCATAATGAAACATTGATTGAGATAACTCAAAAATTGTTCCATTTACAAGATACACTGTATTTTCAATAAGAAGCGCCGGATCACCTTCATTTAGTTCTAAAAGCCGTGCATTTTCTTTATTTACTTTTTCACAACTAATTACTTTATCAGCAAAGCCAATATTTAGTCGCAAATCTTCAATGAAATAACTGTACACAGAACTTAATGCTATTTCTTCATTCAAATATGGAATAATATCCTTTTTGAAATAACTTACTTCAATAGAGAATGGTTTACCATCTACAATTCTTAAGCGCTTCAAAAAATACAGCCTAGTTCCAGCTTCACATTGCATCCGTCTTGCTATTTCTTCGTTCGCATCTATTACTTCAAGCTCTAACACTTTCGTTTCAATATTTTGTGAAACGAGATTTTTCGTTAAGCCACGCAAACTACCTAAATTAATATAGTCTGTTACAGAAGTTTCGCGTAAAAACATACCACTACCTTGCACTTGAAAAATATAGCCTCTATTCACAAGCTGGCTAATTACTTTACGTATCGTATTGCGACTTACTTCAAATCGATTCATCAATGCTTCTTCTGTAGGTAATTTTTTCGTTTCATTAAAAAGTCCATCTCGAATGTTTTGCTCTAAAACATCAGCAATTTGTTTATACTTTGCACACATACACTTTCTCCTAAATTACTCTTTTATCTGTTATAACTCTTCTCCTCTCGTTTCGATCACATGCTTATACCAATGAAACGAAAGTTTCTTCTTACGTCTTAAGTTATCATTATGATCGACAAAAATAAAGCCATATTGCTTTTTATATCCGTTTAACCAACTTAACAAATCAATAACAGACCATGCATAATAACCTTTTAAATTGATTCCTTCTTGAATTGCACGCTTCAATACTTTTAAATGCTCTCCAATAAATTTAATTCTCGGAACATCTACAATTTCTCCATCAATGATTGGGTCTTCATCACCAAGTCCGTTTTCTGTCACATGCATCTTTATATCACCGTAACGCTCTTTCAACATATGCAAACCATCTAAGAAACCTTCGGGAGATATTTCCCATCCCCATTTTGTATATGTTTTGTCATCCATTTTAACTGTTCGATAAAATCCATCAAAAGAAGGATTACCTGGAGCAAGTGTGGAGTTTTCTCGAGAATGTTCCTCATTCTTTATATTCATATCGTATCTTTCCACTCGTATCGGTTGATAATAATTCAAGCCAATAAAATCATTTTTTTCAGCGTTTTGTTTAATGACTTCTAATTCTTCAACCGTCCAATTAGGAGTCCATCCTTTCTCCTTTAATTGTTGTACAACATAAGACGGATACTCACCTTTTAAAACTGGATCATAGTACCAATACGTTTCATATTCATTCGCATGATTTGCTGCTAGTATATTTTCTTTTTGATCATCCACACTATAAGCAGGTAAGAAAACATGCGTGATACCAATCTCTCCATATTGTTTCAACTGCTTGTACACTGCAACTGTTTTTGCATGTGCATAAAATACATAATGAGTCGCTTGAAAATACTTTGGAACATCATTTTGTATTCCTGGTGGATGTGCACCTTTTAAATAACCTAATCCACAAAACATTACTGTTTCATTAAAAGTAATCCAATGTTTCACTCTATCACCAAATGCCTTAAAACAAATCTCTGCGTACTTTACGAAAGCTTCTGCTGTTCGTTTATTCGTCCATCCACCATCTTTTTCTAAAGGTAATGGTAAATCCCAATGATATAAAGTGACAAACGGTACAATCCCGTATTTTAGACATTCATCAATTAAGTTGTTATAAAATTCTATTCCTTTTTCATTTACCTCTCCATCTCCAGTCGGCAATATTCTCGCCCAAGAAATAGAAAAACGATACGATTCTAATCCCATCTCGGCCATTAAGCGAACATCTTCCTTATATCGATGATAATGATCAACAGCTACATCACCATTTGTTCCATTGTATGTTTTGCCAGGGATTTTTGAAAACTCATCCCAATTCGTAACACCTTTTCCATCTTCATTCCATGCACCTTCTACTTGATAAGAAGCTGAGGCAGCCCCGAATAAAAAATCATGTGGAAACTTCATCGTATATACCTCCGTTTCATTACAATAAATCAAATTTATTACTACATATAAAATTTATAGGTACAAATTTTATATGTAGTAATTATAACTTAAGTTTCGATTTTTTTCTATCATGAAAGTACGATATATAAAGTGAAACTTTAATCAGTGGGGGTTTTGTCCATCCCCCACTGATTATCAGCCCGTACCAATCGGGCTTTTACGGGCAGTTGATCCCCCACCTAACCTCTTTGCTTTCGCTGAATTTTGAGGTAGGGGTCTTACCGCCCGTTAATGAGGGATAAAACTATATTTAATGTT
The DNA here is from genome assembly GCF_014932895.1 of Bacillus thuringiensis. GTDB lineage: Bacteria > Bacillota > Bacilli > Bacillales > Bacillaceae_G > Bacillus_A > Bacillus_A thuringiensis_AA. The sequence goes on from NZ_JACYOF010000001.1 coordinate 50,247, forward strand.
AATTTTTAGAAAACAAAAAAGAAGCGACGTATTTCATCGCTTCTTGCTATCACCATCTTTACTCTTTTATAAGTGACTTATTGGCTCTTATGACTTCTTGATAAAGTAATGGTGACCATTTTTCATTTATATAATCTTGAATTATCCAGCCTACTCTTGTAGGATTCTTTTGCTTCATATAGTTTGCAATTTCAGGATTTATGTAGGATGCATAATAATATGGACTATTCCATGCTGTACCACCAGAAGACAAGCTTGTAAAATTAATATATAGATGATAAAAATCTTCACTATTATTAATCGTTTCATTTATCGTATCTTTAATAGATTTTACTTTCTCATCATAACTCACTTTATATTTATCTTGTACTGTTACATTTACATTTTGATTTACAGTTGTGGTAAACGTCTCATTATCTGGCCAATAAAAATTATTATATCCTCCAGATTCATTACTACCACTATATCTTTTTAGTAGTACAATTTTCCCACGAGCATCTCCAAGTTTTATATTTCCTTCTGTTTTTAAAAAGATAGGATCAAGAAAATAATTTTTTTCAAACGTACTACTAAATGAGTTTTCCGCCCCTTTCATATCCTCATACTCTTTTTTTAAAGACATAATAATCGTTTCACTTGGGTTATCCTTTAAAAATTGTTTCGCTTCGTTTATAAATTCGTGCAGTGTTACATAAAGATATAATGGTCCATGATGAAGAACTATCGTATTATCATCTGTTAAACGCCCTCTTATATCAAAAATTCTAGCTCCGTGATCCATTTGATAACGAAAATCATATTCTTGCGTCATCCCCCATACTTGCTTAATCGGATTTTGCAACTTGAACGTCCCACTATCATGTGTTCCTGGAATTGAAATTCGTGCTAACGGTACGTTATCAGGTATAGGTTGCATCCATTTCGACCAATTTTCAAGTTCATTAACAGAGCTAGCTGCAACTACTTGCTTATCATGTAAAGCAAATACAAATGTGCTAAATATAGTACTACATATGAATAATTTCAAAATAAACTTCTTATTGCTCATTATTATTCCTCCCTCTTTCTGTTTTTACATCAAACTTATTGAATATGATATAAGCTAGTGAATAAAAAATAAATAACATTTCACAAATATGAAATATTGCATAGAAATAAAATTTAAAAATCATTCACATATCCTGAATTAGAAAAATTTAAAGGAACTTCATCTGAAGTTCCTTTCGCTTATTTTATATTCAATACATATGAACCATCTTTATTCTCATACTTATAGACATATAAATAATATTTACCTGGCTTTGCATTATAGGTTCCTTTAACTACATTCCCTTCATTTTCACCATATGCTACATAGTTGTTTAAATCTGATTCATGATGCAGTACCCATGTCATTCCAATATTTTTTTCATTTAGTAGAGAAATATTAATATTTTCTGGTGAGTCAATTTGGAAAGTAAATACATCTACATTATCACTATTATGTAGTGTTCCTTTCATTGGTGTATGAAAGTTAACTTTATTTGCCTGTCTAGGTTCATTATTTGGTTCATTTTCTGTTACTTGTAACCCATTCCCACCATTTGGTTCTCTTCGTTCATACCCTAAGTTTACTAGTATGGACTTCAAATCTGGTAAAACACCAATTTTATCTGAATGTGGATTTTTAGATTTCGTTCCAGTGTTATGGTTACTTAATATCGTTCTTAGTTCACTTGGTCTATATGGTTGCCCTAAATTTTCTTTAGCAATACTTTGTACTAAAGTCGCCGCTCCAGCGATAATAGGCGAAGCACTAGACGTGCCACTAAAGCTTGTTGTATAAAGGTTTACAGCACTTCTACTTTGCTCAGCTGTAGTTGTATCTACGTTTTCTCCCCAGCCGTACACATCAATACGGCTTCCATAATTCGAAAACCACATACGTTCATGAGGGAAAGATGAAGAGCCCGCTCCTACCATAATTGCACCTGAATCTTTAAAATCTTTACTATTACGATTTAAAATTTGTTTACCATTTCTATCTTTAAACTGATCCAAATCATTCCAACCATTTGCTCCAGCCTCTATAATTACAACCCCCTTATCTGTCCCAGCACGAATTGCATCAAAGATATCTGGTTGTACTTCCACCGGTAAATATTTATTACCATATCCATCAAAGGACGCTTGTGCCTCCAATAATAAAACATCCCCAGCTTCTAAATGATTTACAGCACTTAGTATTGCATCAGCTGTATTATACTGCCCGTTATCTCTTATTTGAGAAATCACCTTTGCTTTCGCTTTTGGCGCAATCCCAATATTCCCCACTTCATTATCTTCAGATGATACAATTCCTAGTACAGACGTCCCATGACCGACATGCTGATCTATATTTCTTCCAGACATCAATTCAATATTTTGATGCACTAAATCCTCATGATTTAATAGCCATCCATATTCCATATCAACAAAGGTTATATCATTTCCATTACCACCTTGAACTCCCCAAGCGAAAGGCGCATTAATACCGTATGGTGCTGCTTCAAGATAACCTTGTTTTTTAAATCTAGGATTATTATTAGGATTAAGAGATACATATGATGGTTGCATTTCAGGCGGCGTTATTTTTTCCTGTTTCTTAATATACACATCTTCTATTAAAGAAGATGCTTTTAACCTATTTACAAATGCTTCTTCATGCCCATCATTTTTGGTTTGAAGAATATAGTAGTTTAATAAATTTGTAGATACATTATTTGGTGCTTTCACTTCAAGGTCTTGTATTTGTTCCGGACTTACAGATGTGAATAAACGAGTAAATGTCAAATCTGGATATTCTGTCAAAAGATCTTCTAGCACTTTATCGCTCGTTTGAGATTGTATCTGTTTTTCAATACCATCTTCATATGGTAATTTCAAATCCGCTCTAAATTTTACAATGATTTGCTTATCTGTTTCTTGTTCTATCCCTAATTTACTCTGCTGTTCTATAGAATTAGCATTTACAATATTGATAGTGCCTTCAATTCCTATAAATGTTGAAATAATTACAGCTGAAACACATATTCTTCGAAATATTTTCATTACATCAATCCTCCTATTATTAATCATTATATTAATCTATAATGATTTTATTTCTATTACATATTACTTTTCTACTAAATAGATTATAGTAATCAGCAATATGAACTTCAATGTATTTTCATATGCAATATTTCATATTCGGATTCCTCATTGCATATATATAAAACTTATAATGATTATTTGTTTCATATATGTTAATATACTTACATAAAAATATAACATATATGTATTCTTAACCATATTACTCAACCGTTACACCTTAATTTTTTAGGAGGATTTACAATGAAATTTTTAAAAATAAAACATATAATTCCTTTATCTGCAGCTGCAATTACATTCGTATGTAATCAAAGTACAGCTGAAGCTTCTACCATTCATACAGTAAAAAAGAATGATACACTTTGGGGCATTAGTAAACAATATGGAGTTCCAATACAATCTATTAAACAAGCGAATAATAAAGGAAACGACCAAACTTTTATTGGTGAACAATTAAATATTCCAGGGTCCATGAACTCAAATGAAGTCTCTGTTCGTCAAAACGCCAAACCTGCGAACATTTCTGGACAAATTATTTATCAAGTACAACCGGGAGATTCATTAGAAACAATAGCAAAGCGTTACAATGTTACCGTCCAATCTATTAAACAAATTAACAATACAGTCGGAAACAAGCTTTATACAGGACAACATTTGAAAATCAACTCAAGCATTTCAGAAAAAGAAAAAGAATTAATGGCACGCTTAGTTACTGCTGAAGCGGGTGGCGAATCCTATAAAGGGAAAGTGGCTGTAGCAAAAGTTATACTAAATCGTGTAAATGCAAAAGGTTTTCCAAATACAATAACAGGAGTTATTTATGAACCTATTAAACACGGGTATGCATTTACTCCTGTTACAGATGGAAGAATTAATCAGCCTGCAAGCGCAGAAGCAAAAATGGCTGTAGAAGAGGCTATCTCCACAAACGGAATACATTCTGATTGGCTTTATTTCTATAATCCGAAAACATCGACAAGCAAATGGATTACGACACGTCAAACAGTAGCAGTAATCGGTAACCATGTGTTTGCTAAATAAAACTATAATTTCCTTCTGATTTATGCACTTAACAACTATTTCAAATAATTAACAGACCTCTTTACTGAAAAGGTCTGTTCTTTTTATATTTAAGATTTTATTAATGACAAAGTGATTATGTAAAGCTATATCTCCTTTCAAATAAAAACATTTATAATTAATCCACCACTCGGAGAGATTGAAAAAGTATAGAATTCAAAAGCTTTCTCTTTATTAATAAAAGCTATTTCTTAACTTCATAAAATTGTTATACACTAAGAAAATAAAAAACAAACTATTCGTTAGCAGGTGAAAGAATATGTATGATGTTACAATTATCGGCGCTGGAGTAAGTAGCATTTTTATGGCTTATTCACTAGCTAAAAGTAACAAAAAGGTTTTAATTCTTGAAAAAGGTAAGCCGCTAGAACATCGAAATTGTCCTTTAGATCAAGGAAAAACGTGTGACTGTAACATATGTGATAAATATTTCGGTTTTGGTGGCTTAGGAAAGTCTGAAGGGAAATTTAATTATACAAATGGATTTGGAGGAGAACTCGAGCAAAAAGTAGGTAAAGAAGGTTTTATGCAACTCATGGCTGAAGTAGATGAAATTCTATGTCAGTTTGGTGGAAGTTCCGTTTCAAAATACTCTACAGAAAATATAAATCTCACTAATAGAGCTGAAGCATGTGGTTTACAAATGCTAACAACAGAAGTAAGGCATCTTGGTACTACACTTTCCAGTAACATTTTTCAGCAGCTCTATGAATTTTTACTTTCGAAAATAAATATCCAATTTCATATAGATGTAGAGCATATTATGAAACAGAAAGATCATTTTAAAATAGATACAAATCAAGGAATCATTCATTCTAAGCAACTAGTATTTGCAACTGGGCGTTCCGGAGCGGATTGGTTAAAAGAAATGTGCACTTCTCTACATATTTCTGAGGAACAAACCCGTGTAGATTTAGGTATTAGAGTAGAAATGAAAGAACATCAATTACGTTCTATATTAAAAGATACTTTTGAAACGAAACTTTCTTATCAAGGTGAAAATTTCACAGCAACTACTTACTGTATGAATCCAAAAGGACGCATTATTCGAAAGTACGAAGAAGGTTTAATTATGCCTGACGGTCAAAATTTTCGGGAGCAAGGAACTGATACTCCTAACTTAAATTTCACTTTGTTTATCCCGCGCTATTTTCCAACCCTCAAAGAAGCAAATGTATATGCAAGCTCAATTATTAAAGGCATTAACCAAGGACGAGATCGGATTGTTATACAACGCTTAGAGGACTTAATAAAGAAACAACCTACTACGGAAAAAGCTATGAACCATAACCGTATACAACCTACACTGCACGGAGATTATGGAGATTTTCATAAAGAAATTCCTCTATTATATATTGACGGACTCAAAGAATTTTTATTACGCTTAGAACACTTTATCCAAGAACCTATCGATAAAGATACTTTGTTATATGGAATTGATGGAAAGTTCTATGCTCCTACGATAAAAATCAATAACCATTTTGAAACAAGTATAACTGGGCTATTTTTAATCGGAGATTGTTCAGGCGTCACTCATTCATTATCTCAAGCAGCTGCAAGTGGTCTGTATGTCGGAAAATATTTATCTGACATGTAAAAACGCCAGTCAAATGGTTTAAGTTTCATTACCACTGCACTTATCTAGTAATAGCGTTAATGAAAGCTTCCCCTCTCCGAATGATGATTAATCTACACAGAATCAGGTTTTTACAGGATATATGAAAAACTACATTCTATGTAGAATGTAGTTTTCTACTAATTCATATAATCGTTTACTTCAAACTAACTTTTTAAAATTCTAACTATTTTAATGTCAATAGTTTAAAAAGCGTCTATTCATTTTCACTATAACTACGAGCTTTTCTCGCTCCATTTGTAAAAAAGAGTTAGATTTATGTTACTACGCTTTAAAATTCCATATTATACGGATGTAAGCAAAAAACAACTCCAAAATCCACTTTTATTGTGTATTTTGGAGTTGTTTTACGTTTATTCTATAGTTGTTTCTAAAGTTACATCTGTATAGGCATTATCCTCACCTATATTTAAGATTATTTCACATTGACGTAATCTCAATTCAAAGAGCGTTATAGAATCATGATAAACTTCAGGATTTGATTTCATTTTATGTAATATCTCATGTTTTTCTTGTATTTCTAACTGAGTATTTTCTACAGTTTGTTTCAAGGCGTTAAATGGATTTCTAAAGAACATATTAATGTCCCGCTCTTGTGTGTTTTCAAACAGCTCAAATTGTAAGAAAAATTTCTTCATAATAGAAGCCGTTACTTCTGTATAATCTTCATTTTCTATATACTGTTTATATTTGTTATATAGCATAGATCTATTCTTTGGAAGAACCCCAAATAATTTACCGGCACTTTTCAGTAAAAATTGTGCTGGCGTAAATCGGCGTAAAATATTTACTTCTTCCATTTGTATTATAGTCGTCATTCTATCAGTATCTCTGCGCCAGTCATCAAGCACTTTAAAGTCACATTCTAACTGTATTCGATTTTCTCCAAATAAAGAATTAAGTCCTTCACTGAGTTCTTCTAAGTGCGATTGACTTTGAAGTAACTCATTATTAGAAGTTTCAATCCAATTTTGCATAGAACGAGCAAAATTAGGTAATACAGTTTGTTCTAAATATTTGTGTACTCTTTCGTTCATTGCTGTATTTAGTTCCATTTCAATGTTTCCAAAATCGCTTTCTTCACTAATTAAATCAGAACAACTCTGCAGTAGCTTCGGAATATGTTCAGTAAGATCATTCGTAATTTCTGTTTTCATTGTACGATACGATTGTGTAATGATATGAATTTTTTCCCTCTCAAAAGCAGTAAGGTTATTAATACTACCATTTAGTTTAACTAACATATCTTCATTCCAATTCATAGCATCAACTAGATTGTTTTCCTTCTCAACGCGTTTATCTAAAAGGTATGTAATTGTTTTTCGAATGAAAAACAATAGCTTTTCAGTACGATCTGCATCGATATTTTTATAGTTAAAGTTAAAACGAATAAACTCAGTTAAATCATTTAGTTGTTGACTACTTGTATATAACGAAGAGTAAGGGAAAAGTCTCGCTTGCGGGAAATACGCGTTTATTCTCGCTTGCGTATCATGTAAAACCCTTTTTACTTCTGCTTCACTGTAAATGTTATCGATTTTATTTAATAAGAAATGAATTTGTAGATTTGGTGTATGTTCTTGAATGCTTAATAGAATGTCACGTTCTTTGTCAGTAAAAGGTGAATCCGCATTCAATACGAACAATAATTCGTCTACAGAATTCAGATATTCAAATATCTCATCTCTAGTATCGTTATTTCTATTAAAGCCAGGTGTAACTACAAATGTAAGTTTATTTTTACTTAAAAATTTGCATGGTAGTTTAAATTCAACACACGCTCTATCTCTATACGTTTGATGGTGTAAAGACATCATATCATGGTAATCAGAGAACTTCTCAGTTGTTGTAATTGCTGAGTCTGTTATAGCGTTAATTTCTGTATGAGCCTCATTTTTTAAAACCACTACATTTGAAATTGAGTTTTCTAATATATTTTCTCCTAATATAGAGTTAATAAATGCAGTTTTTCCATTTCCTGAAGTGCCCGTTACTAAAATACGATTTGTTCTTAAATCTGCAAGTTCGCTAACTAGCCATCTAAATCGGTGACCCATTTCTATATCATGCTTTTGTGCCCACTGTGTAATAGATTCAAAAAGATGTAAACTATACTCTAAGCCATCCACGTGATTAATAGAATATAACAGTAGGTTTTCTGCACTTTTTATATTTGCTGAATCTATTTTGGAAGGGAAAATCTCATCCCATGCCAATACAGCTGCTGATGGAAATACAGCATGAGACGGATTGACTACCTTTAACCAATTTGTTAACAGGTTTGGAATGATATCATGTAATTGTCTAAGCATATATTGACCTTGAATTAATGCAAAGTACGTTTCTTCGTAAAGAGAAGAAATTTTGTCCCATATATCGGACGAATGTATTTCGATATGTAAGAAAAACTCATTTATTGTGTTAAGCCATAATAAGTAATTTTGTTCATTTTTATAACTGTTCCAAAGTGATGATACAATTTGTGTAAATTGCACTTGATCTACATGATTTAATGTAACTAATACTTCATGAAAATAGTCTGGTGAAATATTTTTAGTAAATCCTTTATCGATATACCCTTTTAGCACCTCAAACCAAGGATAAGATTCTGTTCGAACCAACTCATTCACAGCAAGCTCTACTGCACTATCAAAATCTTGCTGTTCTTCATAAAAAGAACGGGCAATTTTTGTGACATTCGGATAATCGGGATTTAAAGAAACCGCCTCTTTAATTACAGTGAAAGCTGAATCAAAATTATTTTGCTCGATGTAAAGAGAAAGTAATTGCAGTCCAATTTCGGTCATCAATATTTTGTTATCAGTAGTAATGGAAGTATAAACCTCTTCAGCAACTGATAGTCGGTTCAGTTCAAAGTAAGCATCCGCAATGTTTTTTTGTGCCCATGGTGCCAATTCATTGCCAACTTTCTCCCATTTGAAAATAGCTGCTTCAAAATCTTGATGGTGATAATAAAATTCACCTTGTGCAAAACGAATATAAGCCCCATCGGAAATCTCATGTTTTTCTTCGTTTACATAAACTTCCCCAAGTACGTCAAGAGGTGGTTTTGTTTCATTCTCCATTAGGAATGTTTCATAATACATCTTTTTTATTAATTGTTTTTCTATTCTCATCTTTTCCCCCACTATATCTTGAAAACACATTTTTAAGATATGTCAATACTTTTTTTATGTATGCTTTTTATCTTAACAAAGAATTTCTTTTGGAAAATTTCATTTTCCTTTCATTTTTCAAGTAAGATTGAATTTTTATGAGAAAAGTTTCAGTTTTTTTTCAATTCGCTTTCAGTTGTGAAACAACATTAAGTGTTCCTAATAACCTAATAACACTATAATATTCCGCATTATATTATCAGGAAAACTCTATATAAATTGCATTATAAAAACAATCTATAACGAATATATATGCATTATTTACTTCGCTGATAAATAAAGTGAAACTTTAATCAGTGGAGGTTTTCTTCATCTCCCACCTAACTTCTTTGCTTTCGCTGAATTTTGAGGTAGGTCTCTTGCTACCCACAAATAGCGGGATAAAAGAACTCATCACATAATTGTTGTTAGATGAACGGATATGCCACGTCCCTTCAGAATTTCAAATACACCACGATAACTTAAAAAACAAAAATAGTAGTGAACAGCTATTCATACAATATCTTTCTCAAATTGTTTTCCTTTAAAATATTTCAGTAATTATGTAATTAAATTCCACTAACCTATATAAATAACTAGTCCAAAAAAATATATATGCATATCATGTTATAGTAAAGAATTTAGGAAATCCTAAAAAGGAGGCATTTTCATGTTTGAAGATAAATCTAAAATAAATTATCCATATGAATTTACCGAAACTACAACAATTCCTCTAGAGAACCCCATTGATAAAAAATTCAAGAACGGCACAGGTACACACAATTTCCCAATTAAGAAGCATTATAAAGAGCAAGTTCTATACACTGAAAAAATTAATAATAACAAAAATAAATAATCACATAGTTCTTCATTTTGACCATGCATAGTTACGTTTTAAGTAATGTATAAGTCTTTATTATACAACTCACGTACCTTTAAAAAGTGCTGATATACAGCGCTTTTTTATACATAGATACATGAAATCTGCCTAATCCTAGAAATAGACTACTTACAACCTTAAGTATGATTTACTCAAATTTGAATAAAGTGAAACTTTATTCAGTCGGGTTTTCTTCATCCTCCACCTAACCTCTTTGCTTTCGCTGAATGTTGAGGTAGAGCTCTTACTGCTCACAAATAGCGGGATAAACTGTAAAATTACTCTACCATACTCTCATTTAACAATTAACTCTACATATTAAAAGGGAGCAACTATTTACTGTTGCTCCCTTTTGAAATCTTATTTTATCCCCCTACATAACCCTCTTAAACATCTTCTCCAGCTCATAAGTAGAATGATGCACAAGAATCGGTCTTCCGTGCGGGCATGTATATGGGTTTGTTGTTGTACGAAGTTCTTCAAGTAAAGCAAATATTTGATCGTTCGTTAAATATTGATTTGCTTTGATTGATGCTTTACAGCTCATCATGATCGCTGCTTCTTCTCGTAATTTTTTAATATCAACTTTTTTCAGTTTGACAACTTGCTCCATCATTTCATCAATGATTTCTGTTTCTTGTCCTTTCGGGAACCAAGTTGGGTGCGAACGAACAATAAAGGATTGATGACCGAATTGTTCCAAAAATAGACCAACTTTTTTTAATTCTTCTAGTTGCTCTTCAACACGTAAAAATTCGGTAAGCGATAAGTCAATACGGTACGGTACAAGTAGTTCTTGTACTTCTTGCGCTACCCTTCCTACTTTATCACGGAAGTATTCATAATTAATACGTTCCTGCGCGGCATGTTGGTCAATCATGTATAAGCCTTTATCATTTTGAGCGAAAATATATGTTCCATGCATTTGTCCAATTGGATAAAGCGGTGGTAAGTCATTACCGTTCATTTCAATCTCTTCTATTTCCTGAACTTCTTCTTCCAATTCCTCTAATTCAAAGTCTTCATCGTTATTGTCCCACGATTTCTCTTCTCGAATCAGTTCTTCCGTTATCGGTTTAGTAGATGGCTGCCAACTTTGTTCTTCTCTTACGAGCGACTGTGGTGGCTGCCATTCTTGCTTTGGCGGTTGCCAAAGTTGTGCTGGCTGTTTCACAGTCGTTGGTTCTTCTTGTTTTTCATCCATTCCAGTCGGTAAAACGATGTTTGGCACCTGCGGTTCTTTCGGCTTTGTATGCTCAAACTTAAACTGTTCTTGCACACTTTCATCTTTTTCTTTTTTCTTCGTAGTTACGCCTGCATCTGGAATGAGTTGAATTTTTTTAAATGCAGCTTGCAATGTTTCTTCGATAAGCTTTAGTAATTCTTGTTCTTTACTAAAACGAACTTCTAATTTCGCTGGATGTACGTTAACATCAACAAGCATTGGATCCATTTCAATCGATAAGAAACCGATTGGATATCGTCCAACTGGCAGTAATGTATGGTATCCTTGCTGAATTGCTTTCATTAATACGAAATTTCGAACGTAACGGCCATTTACAATCGTTGACATATAATTACGAGACGCTCTCGTTACTTCTGGTAATGTTACATAACCTTTAATTATGAAATCTAAAGATTCTGCTTCAATTGGAATAAGCTTCTTCGCAACTTGAATACTGTAAATCGCTGCAAGTACTTGTCTTACATCACCGTTTCCTGACGTATGAAGTAATTTCTTTTCATTATGAAACAGTTTTAACGATACTTCTGGATGTGACATTGCAATACGATACACGATATCTGTAATATTCCCAAGCTCTGTATGAATGGTTTTCATATATTTAAGACGCGCTGGTGTATTAAAGAATAAGTTTTGCACTGTAATATCTGTTCCTTTTCGGCTCGCTGTTTTCTCTTGCTTTATAATGTCTCCACCTTTAATAATAAGGTGTGTACCAGGCGCATCACCTGTGCTAGTAATTAATTCTAGTTCACTAACTGAGGCAATACTCGGCAATGCCTCACCGCGGAACCCAAGTGTTCTTATACGAAACAAATCGTTTTCATCTTTAATTTTACTCGTCGCATGTCGTTCAAAAGCGACGATACAATCTTCTTCGGCAATACCATCACCGTTATCAATAATGCGAATTTTTGATAACCCAGCTTCTTCTAAGTGGATTTCAATAGATGTACTATTCGCATCGATAGAATTTTCCACAAGTTCTTTTACGACTGAGGCAGGGCGCTCTACTACTTCCCCTGCCGCAATTAAGTTAGAGAGTTGGTCATCGAGTTTGCGAATTTTCCCCATCTACTTACTCATCCTTTCTTTAACTTTTTCTGTAAGCGATACAGTTCGTTCATCGCTTCTAAAGGTGTCATATCAAGTAAATCAATTTTTTTAATTTGTGCAAGCACTGCCGTTTCTTTTGCATCTAAAACTGGCTTGTCTTGTTTTTTCGAAGACTGTTCTCCAACAAAGAATGATAGTTGTGATTCTTCTTCAGCCTCTACTTTCGTCTCTTCTATTTCTACTGGCGCTTCTTTTACAACGACAGGTTCTGGAATAACGTCTTGCTCTTGCGCTTTCACTTCTACTCGTTTCGGAATAATAATTTCTTCCTGTCCTTCTAGTTGTGCTAACACTTCTTTCGCACGAGCGATTAAGCTATCTGGAAGCTCCGCAAGTTGCGCAACATGAATTCCGTAACTTTTATCAGCTGCTCCATCTTGAATTTTGTGAAGGAATACTACTTTTCCGTTCTCTTCAATAGCTGAAACGTGTACATTCTTCAGTTGGTCTAAACTTTCTTCTAGCACCGTCAATTCATGATAATGCGTAGAGAATAACGTTTTCGCACCAATTTGGTCGTGAATATGTTCAATGATTGCTTGTGCAAGTGCCATACCATCATACGTAGATGTACCGCGTCCAATTTCATCGAATAAAATTAAACTTCTTTCTGATGCGTTTGCAATTGCATTTTTCGCTTCTAACATTTCGACCATAAATGTACTTTGACCTGAAATTAAGTCATCTGCTGCACCAATTCTCGTAAAGATTTGATCAAATACAGGTAATACTGCCTCTGTTGCTGGTACGAAACACCCAATTTGCGACATAACCGTTACAAGTGCTAATTGTCTCATATACGTACTTTTACCAGACATATTCGGCCCTGTAATTAAAAAGACATCCATATTCTCTGGCATAATACAATCATTTGGTACATACAATTTCCCGTTCAATACTTTTTCAACGACAGGATGACGACCATCTTTAATAAAGATTTCGCGCTTAGTTGTTAGAACTGGTTTTACAAACTGCTCTTCTTCACTAACTGTCGCAAAGCTTTGTAGTACGTCTAATTCACTAATCACTCTCGCTAAATGTTGTAATTTCGGAATGAATACTTTTACTTCTTCACGAAGTGCTGTAAATAAATCGTATTCTAGTTGTACAATTTTTTCTTCTGCTTCCAGAATTAACGTTTCTTTTTCTTTCAGTTCATCTGTAATGAAACGTTCAGCGTTTGCAAGTGTCTGTTTACGCTCATAACGACCTTCTGGAAGTGCTGCAAGATTTGCTTTCGTTACCTCAATGTAATAACCGAAAATACGATTGTAACCAATCTTTAACGATTTAATTCCTGTAATATCACGCTCTCGTTTCTCAAGTTCAGCGATCCACGTTTTTCCGTTTTTACTAACGTAACGATATTGATCAAGCTTGTCATTATAACCATCTTTAATAATATCTCCATCCTTAATCGAAAGCGGTGGGTTTTCTTGAATACTTCTTCCTAGTAATTCAGTTAAGCTCTCACATGGATCTGCGCCTTGAATTAATCTCGATGCATACGCGTTATCTAACAAACTAATCGCTTCTAAAATAGCTGGTACTTGAAGTAATGAACGTCTTAATTGTAACAAGTCTCTTGCATTTACGTTACCAAATGCAACTTTCCCTGCTAAACGTTCTAAATCATATACTTCTTTTAACTTTTCTTTTAAATCTTCACGTAAGAAGTAATCATTTACAAACGTTTCAACCATTTCTAAACGCTCTTCAATTCTTTCTTTCTGTATAAGCGGACGTTCCATCCACTGTTTTAACATACGGCCACCCATAGCTGTCTTCGTTTTATCTAGTAGCCATAATAGTGAGCCTGTTTTTTCTTTCGTACGAAGAGTCTCAGTTAACTCTAAATTGCGTTTTGAATGCACATCAATTTTCATAAATTGATTTGTATAATAAATTTCTACTGGTTGCAAATGATCTAACGAACGTTTTTGTGTTCTTATCACATAGTTAAATAAGCGTCCAATCGCTTTAATTAATTTTGCTTGCGAAACATTTTTCACAAGATGCTCTAATCCTTCTGGAATCGTTGTTGCATCTTCATAAGAAATCGTCATTTTTAATGTTTCAGTTAATTTATTTAATTCATCTTTTGAAAATGTAGAATCTACAACAATTTCTTTTGAACCAGTTGCATACACTTCTAATAAAATATCTTCTACTGAACCTGTTAATAACGTTACTGTATTTTGTCCAGTCGTTAAGTCATTACAAGCTAACGCATACGAGCCATCTTCAAAATGTGTTAATGCCGCTAAAAAGTTATTTTCTTTTTCATCTATTGTACGCCCTTCCATCATCGTTCCTGGCGTTATTAATTGTACTACTTCACGGCGTACTACACCTTTAGCTGTTTTCGGATCTTCCACTTGCTCACAAACGGCTACTTTATATCCTTTTTCAACAAGTTGTTCAATATAGTTTTTAGCCGCATGGTACGGTACACCGCACATCGGTATACGTTCACTACTACCACCATCTCGGCTCGTTAATGTAATTTCAAGTTCATGAGCTGCCTTAACCGCATCTTCAAAGAACATTTCATAAAAATCACCTAAGCGAAAAAATAAAAAGGCATCTTGATAGTCTGCCTTGACCTTTAAGTATTGCTGTATCATAGGGGTATATTGCACCATTTTTTTCCTCCATAATTCTTACATAATAATCTATTTTTCATATGTCACACTTCACGGACACCCATATCTCCTATTTCAGGAGTCTTTCCTCATTATAGCACATTTCATAAAGATTCATGTTCATTCAGCACCACTTATGTAAAGTAAAAAGCTAGGAAGAACTTCTCCCTAGCTTTCTATTACTCTTCTTCTGCGTCAACGATAAAGTTTGGATCTAATTCTTCAAA
Organism: Bacillus thuringiensis; assembly: GCF_014932895.1. Taxonomy (GTDB): domain Bacteria; phylum Bacillota; class Bacilli; order Bacillales; family Bacillaceae_G; genus Bacillus_A; species Bacillus_A thuringiensis_AA. Next base: position 65,337 of record NZ_JACYOF010000001.1, read on the forward strand.
CTCATCATCATCGACTTGGAAATCATCATCTGATTCTACACAACCTTCAGGATTTACACTTACACAAATTTTCGTTTCCCCAACTACCTCTGTTACAAATTCACGTTCTACAGTTACTACAATTTTATTTCCGTTTGGCGATACAAGAGCTTCTAAACAGTTTGGCGGCTGAATGACACGAGCTATAATTTCTAAATCATCACCAGAGAAGTTCTTATCACGGTAACCAATGCTTACTTCATCAGTGTAGTTAACACGTTCTGTTACAACTTCAGTCTTTGTATTGCCATCAAACGAATACCAAGTGTTTACATCATAGAAACCTTCAATTTCTACATGCTTTCCATTCTTTCTCGCTTCGTACGAGTGGTTAATTACCCAGCACCCTAAAATACTTGTTGGCTCATTATTCGATTCACATGTATGCGTTGACTTTGTATACTTACGTCCTTTTCCAACCACTGCTTTTGTAATAATCTCTCTAAATTCGGACATTCGTAACCCTCCTCAATCACTATTCACTTAATCATATGCGTGACAATAGCGGAATGTGTCATTCTTTTTTTGAGAAGTACTTACGTTTAATCCACTAAAAAAAGAGATGTCAATATGACATCTCTTTAACAACCACAATTTCCTTTTTTACTTTCTACCGCCGCGCCAGTTTCACCTTTCAATACATCGCCACCAGTTGAAATTAGTATTTCATCTGTAACATTGTTAGAAATGGTACTAGCAACTAACTGTAGTAAGTCATTTACATATGTTTGTGAAGATTTAAACTCCTGCACAACTGGAATATTGTCTAACTTATCTTGCAATGCATCAATTTCAGCTTCTACTTTTTTCAAAGCTTCCCATTTCCCGTAATGTTGCAAGTTAACTGCTTGTTTTTGCAGTGCTTTAATTTCATCAATTGCGCGCTTTACATTTTCATTTTTATGAATCTGTGCCTCTGCTCGCTTAAAGAAATCAACTTCTTCTGTTTCAGAAATCATTTTCGCCAATTCTTTCGCTTGCTCAACAATTTCGTCTTTCGTATATACTTTCATCTATTATTTCACCTCAATCGGCTCTTCAACTAATTCCCCGTTAAGAGACCAAGTTTTTGCTTCCGTTACTTTTACTTTTACAAGCTGACCAATTAAAGATTTTGGAGCAACGAAGTTTACAAGTTTATTCGTACGGGTATAACCTGCAAGTACTTCAGAATTATTTTTACTTTCCCCATCAACTAATACTTCTACGATCTGCCCTTTATAACGATTATTCTTTTCAACCGCCAATTCATTTACTAGTGTATTTAAGCGTTGAAGACGTTCTTTCTTCACTTCCATCGGCACATTATCTTTCATTTTTGCAGCTGGTGTACCTTCACGCGGTGAATAAATAAATGTAAATGCCGTATCAAATCCTACTTCACGATATAGCGACATCGTTTCTTCAAATTGCTCATCCGTTTCGTTTGGAAAACCAACGATAATATCAGTTGTTAGTACTGCATTCGGAATCGTTTCTTTAATTTTTCGTACTAGCTCTAAATAATGCTCACGTGAATATTTACGCGCCATAATTTTTAGCATTTCTGTGCTACCAGATTGAACTGGTAAGTGAATATGTTCAACTAAGTTTCCACCTTTTCCAAGCACTTCAATTAAGTGATCATCGAAATCACGTGGATGACTTGTCGTAAAACGAATACGAGCAATATCAACTTTACGGAGTTCGTCCATTAAATCGCCAAGACCGTATTCTAAATCTTCAAAGTCTTTACCATATGCATTTACGTTCTGTCCAAGTAGCGTAATTTCTTTATAACCATTCGCAGCTAAATGACGAATTTCTTGAATAATATCTTCTGGACGTCTGCTTCGCTCTTTTCCGCGTGTATACGGTACAATACAATATGTACAGAATTTATCACAGCCATACATAATATTTACCCACGCTTTAATATCACCACGACGTACTTTCGGAAGATTTTCAATTACGTCTCCTTCTTTTGACCAAACTTCAACTACTGTCTCCTTCGAGAACATTGCATCTTTTAAAATGTACGGTAATCTATGAATGTTATGCGTTCCAAATACCATATCTACATGCTGATTTTTTTGCATGATTTTATTTACAACAGATTCCTCTTGAGACATACAACCACATACACCAATTAAAAGGTCCGGATTTCTACGTTTTAATGACTTTAAATGACCAAGTTCACCGAACACTTTATTTTCAGCGTTTTCACGAATTGCACAAGTGTTTAATAAAATTACATCTGCATCTTCTGTTGAAAATGTAGGTTCATACCCAAGCGCTGTAAAAATCCCAGCCATTACTTCTGTATCATGCTCATTCATTTGACAACCATATGTACGAATGTAAAACTTTCTTCCTGATCCAAAATTGCGGAACTCTTCAGGTAAGCCAAAATCCCGTTCAATTTTAACTTCTTCTTTCCCGCGCTTTTTCGCATCTTTCAAAGAAGGTGGTTGATATACACTTTCAAAGTATTTACTATAATCTTTCTCTTCTTTATTCGTAGAGGAATTTGCTTGCTGACTTGCCAATCGTTGTTGCTCGTTCATTGGTAATCTCCTTTCAACCTTAACTATACACATTCTATAGTCCATTTAAATGCGCTTAGACCCATCTCAAAAATGTTTAGATAGCTTGAGAGATAACTTGTCCTTTGAAACTTGAGTAATCAATCTAATTATCTATAAGAATGAAGTCTTCCCCACACAAATAGACATTCCCTTTTATCCAGCTATTTGCGGGCAGTAAGACCCCCACCTCAAAATTCGGCAAATGCGAGGAAGATAGGTGGGAGATAAACTGCCCCTAAATACCCGATTGGTTCAACTAATAATCAGTGAGGGATGGCCCCCACTGATTAAAGTTTCACTTTATTATTTCTTTTTGTCCTATTGAAAAGCATATTGCTTTATCCCTATACACATTACCATAGTATGAAGCGTTTAGCCAATTTTTACAAGAAAGAGGCCCTGTCTTATCTTACATTTCATAAGCAATGAACTTGCCATTTTCATACAACGATCTGTATATTATTTTACCATTCTGAATTTTCTAAGTAAATAAAACCATCCTATATTTTTCATTCAATAAAAAAGGTCGCCAAGTGGCAACCTTTTAACCGTTACATAAATTCAGCAACAAGCTCATCGAACATTTTCTGATCCATATTTAAATCAGATTGCACTAAAGGTTTTTCACTATAGCCTTTTACAAGTTCTTGATACGATGGTTGCTCAGTATTTTGATAAATCAAACCTGTTACTAAGCCGTTATTTTCCATTAATGTTTGCATAGCCATCATGCGATTAGATGGATCATATCCCTCTACTGTACTTAGTTTCGTTAAGTTCTCTTTGAACCAATCATACGTATTTACTTTATTATAAGTAACACATGGACTAAATACGTTAATTAATGAAAAACCTTTATGGTTAATACCAGATTCAATAATTTGTGTTAATTCTTTTAAATCACTTGAAAAGCTTTGCGCCACAAATGTCGCTCCAGCTGTTAAAGCCATTTCCATAACATTTAGCGATGGTTCAATTGAACCTTGTGGTGTACTTTTCGTTTTAAATCCAGCTTCACTACGTGGTGAAGTTTGACCTTTTGTTAATCCGTAAATTTGGTTATCCATTACGATATACGTAATGTCAATGTTACGGCGAATAGAATGGATTGTATGTCCCATACCAATCGCAAATCCATCGCCGTCACCACCTGATGCAATAACTGTTAAATCACGATTTGCCATTTTCACACCTTGTGCAATTGGAAGGGCACGACCATGAATACTATGCACACCATATGAATTAATATAACCTGAAATACGACCTGAACAGCCAATACCAGAAATAACAGCGAGTTCATCTGGATTTAAGCCAACATTAGCTGCCGCACGTTGAATTGCAGCTTGAACCGAGAAGTCTCCGCAACCTGGGCACCAGTTTGGTTTTACACTGTTACGAAAGTCCTTAAATGTTGCCATTTAATACAACCCCTTTTTTGCATTCGTTGTAAATCTCTTTCGGCAAGAATGGGTTTCCGTCATATTTTAAAAGACTAGAAATTTTCTCACCATTACCAAGATTCATTTTCATAATGTTAGCAAGCTGACCAGTTGCGTTGTTTTCTACAACTACAACACGCTTCGCTTTTTTCACAAGTGGATCGATTTCAGCTGTTGGGAACGGGTGAATTAAACGCACATGAGCATGGTTTATTTTCATACCCTCTTGTTCTAAACGTGCCATTGCCTCTTCGATCGCACCACGAGTTGAGTTAAATCCAACAAGCAATACGTCTGCCTCTTCATGCTTAACATTTTTATAAACAGGGGTATTAAACTTCAAGTTCTCCATTTTACGGAAACGTTTGTCCATTTGATCTTTACGGTTTATTGCTGATTCAGATGGTTTACCAGTTTCATCATGTTCTACACCTGTAACATGGTGAACACCATTTTTCATACCAGGTAAAACGCGTGGTGAAACACCATCTTCTGTTACTTCATAACGCTTGAAGTATGCTTTATTTTCACGTTCTGGTAATTCTGCTTCTAAATCAAGCTTACCACGACGAATTTCCACTTTATCTAATTTAAGTGGTTCTACAGTTTGTTTTCCTAAAGAAAGCTGTAAATCTGTTAAGAAAATAACAGGTACTTGATATTCTTCAGATAAGTTAAATGCTTCTACAATGTCATAGAAAGCTTCTTCAACTGTACTTGGTGCCATTACGATTTTCGGAATTTCACCATGCGTACCGTAAATCATCGCCATTAAATCAGACTGCTCTTGTTTCGTTGGTAATCCCGTACTTGGACCACCACGTTGTGTATCAACAATCACTAATGGTGTTTCTGTAATACCTGCTAAACCGATTGCTTCCATCATTAATGAAAGACCCGGACCAGCAGATGCTGTTAATGTACGAACACCAGCATAGTTTGCACCGATTGCCATTGTACAAGCTGCGATTTCATCCTCAGTTTGGATTACTGTCCCGCCGACTTTCGGTAATTTTTTAATTAAGTATTCCATAATTTCAGATGCAGGTGTAATTGGATATGCAGACATAAAGCGAGCACCACCAGCTACCGCACCAAATGCGATTGCATCGTTTCCAATCATAAACATGCGTTTCTTACCATCAGCTTTTTCAAGCTGCATCATGTTTACTTTCTCACCTAACAATTCTTTCATATATTGAGAGCCGCGTTTAATTGCTTCCATATTCTTTTGAACGACTTGCTCTCCTTTACGACCAAAGATCTCTTCAACTACATCTAAATAAGCTGTTTCGTCTAATCCTAATACCGCACTTGACGCCCCAACAGCAACCATGTTTTTCATTAATGATGTGCCTAATTCTGAAGCAATATCTGTAAACGGTATCACATATAGATTTATATCTGTATTGTCAGGTATAGTTGGATTAAATTTCGCATCCGCAACTACAATTCCACCCGGACGTAGTTCGTGGAAGTTAAAATCAATTGTTTCTTGATCAAAAGCAATTAAAATATCTAAGTCATCTGAGATCGCGCGTACTTCTGTTGTACTTACGCGAATTTTATTATTTGTATGGCCGCCTTTTATACGTGATGAGAAGTGGCGGTAACCGTATAGGTAATATCCTAATCGGTTTAATGCTATACAGAAGATTTCTCCTGTACTTTCAATTCCTTCACCTTGTTGGCCTCCAACTTTCCATGAAAGTTGACTAATCATCTCCTACACCCCTTTTGGCTGCATTCATTGTAGTGTATTTTTTTACAGTATTAGTTTAGCATTTTTTATGCAAATAAACTACAATGGACGCAAATTATGCCTCTTCTGATTTCCCTGAGTCTTTAGTATAATGCTATTTCGTTTTTCATTCTAGTATTAGGTCTTAAAAAAAGCAATAAAATCAAATGAATTATTTTTAATTTTTCTGAATTTTTAAAACGAAAACTCAAAAACTTATATGTTCGACAAAATTATCATATAAAAATCGTTCTACAGTAGATGCAGCATAGTGTTTATAAAGCTCATTAACTACATTTTCATAATCTCTATACGCTGATACATTTACAACCGTTTCTAAAATCCCATCAAAATCTGAACCAAATCCTATATTATTTTCTCCACCTAGCGAACAAATATATTCGATATGTTTTACTATATCTGTTATATTCGCTTGTCTTTCACTTGTTAGAAACTGAGGTACAAAAGTGACACCAATCATGCTATTTTGCTTTATAAGGGCTTTAATTTGTTCCTCATTTAAATTGCGTGGATGCTGACAAAGTTTATAACAATTTGAATGAGATACAATAGGATTATTAGCGATTTCTATAACATCCCAAAAACTTCTCTCATTTAAATGAGAGAGGTCGGTCCATAAATGCAAAGTATTAAGCTCTTGTACAACTTGTCTACCAAAAGTAGTTAAACCTGCTCCACGTGTCTCTAGCGCTCCATCAGCTAACAAATTGGCATAATTCCATGTTAATCCAAAAGAACGTACACCTAACCGATAAAACAAACGTAATTTCATCGCTTCTTTCCCAATTGCTTCGCATCCTTCTAATGTTAATAGCGCTCCAACCTCGTCCTGTTTTAACATATTAATATCATCTTTCGTTTGAATAAACTTCACACCTGGTAGTGATAAAATTTCATTATAAAAAATATCTATCATTTGTAACGCATATTCAAAACGCTTTTCATATGCTACTGTTTCTGGCACATATACAGCAAAACATTGTATACTTCCTTTTTTTTTCTTCAATTGTTCAAATGTAATATGTAATTGTGAATCGTTTTTAAAACTCTTTTTTCCCTGCGCACTCCATAACTGAAAGAGTACATCACAATGAGCATCAAAAATTTTCATTTTCACTCCTCCATTATAAAAACAACCTGTTTGCATACATGCAAACAGGTTGTTTAAACTTAACGAGGTTCTACAATTAATTTTATTGCTGTACGCTCTTCCCCATCAATCATAATATCTGTAAACGCTGGGATACAAATCAGGTCCAAACCACTAGGCGCTACAAATCCTCTTGCAATTGCTACTGCCTTTACCGCTTGGTTCAATGCACCTGCACCAATTGCTTGAATTTCTGCTGTTCCGCGTTCGCGAATAACACCTGCAAGTGCACCAGCTACAGAATTAGGGACCGACGTTGCTTTAACTTTTAATATTTCCATTCCGCGTTTCCTCCTCGTTTCTTTAAAAAGTATTAGCAATTATTTCACTTTAACTTATATTCACGAGGAATGGCGCGTATTCCTGCTAAATCTCTGTAATTTTTCTAAAAAATTAAAATATAATAACTTATCTAAATTTTTATAGGGATTTACTCAAAAAATGGTTGATCGTCATTAATTAAAATACGCTCAATTTTCTTTGCTTTTCCTGTATTCGGATCCACATCAATTAGCACTGCACTTAATTGTGTTCTGCCATTTGTTACTTCAAATCGTACTGGTAAGTTTGTTAAAAACTTCTTCAATACTGCTTCTCGGTCCATACCTAATATTCCATCATACGGTCCTGTCATACCAACATCTGTAATATATGCCGTTCCGCTTGGTAAAATACGATTATCTGCTGTAGGAACATGCGTATGTGTACCTACTACCGCTGTAGCACGACCATCTACATACCAGCCTAGCGCTTGTTTTTCACTTGTAGTTTCCGCATGAAAATCAATAAAGATAATATTCGTACGTTTTTTCGCAATTTTAATTAATTCATCCACTTTACGAAATGGACAATCAATCGGAGGAAGGAAAGTACGTCCTTGTAAGTTAATAACTGCAACTTCTGTTCCATTACAGTTCACAAAGATAAGTCCTTTTCCTGGCGTTCCTTCTGGGAAGTTAGCTGGTCTTGCAAGATATTTTGCATCATCGATAAATTCGAATACTTCACGATTATCCCAAGCATGGTTTCCAAGCGTAACCGCTTGTGCCCCGCACTCTAAAAAGTTTCGATATATTTTTTCTGTAATACCGCGTCCACCTGCTGCGTTCTCTCCATTAATGATTGTTACTGTAGGTGTATATTTTTTCTTTAATGCCGGTACGTATTGTTGAATCATACCTCTACCAGGAGATCCTACTACATCCCCAACAAATAATATTCTCATATGTCTTACCCTTTCTATGTACTGCATTTTTTATTACTATAGCTTCAAGCGATTTTCTTACAATATGTTTATTATAAGTTTGTTTCACTTATATGCTAGGTATAACTAATTTTCTTTATTTTGTCCAATTCCAACACAAAAAAATAAAGTGGTGTTTCACCACTTTATTTTGCGTATTCCACTGCACGTGTTTCACGAATAACAGTTACTTTAATATGTCCTGGGTAATCCAGTTCATTTTCAATACGTTTTCGAATATCACGAGCTAAACGATGAGCTTCTAAGTCATCAATTGTATCTGGTTTTACCAGAATACGAACTTCACGTCCTGCTTGAATTGCGAATGATTTTTCAACGCCTTCATAAGACTCTGAAATCTCTTCTAACTTTTCAAGACGACGAATGTAATTTTCAAGCGTTTCACTACGAGCTCCTGGTCTTGCAGCTGATAATGCATCTGCTGCAGCAACTAGAACTGCAATGATAGAAGTTGGTTCTGTGTCACCATGGTGAGATGCGATACTGTTAATAACAACAGGATGCTCTTTATATTTCGTTGCGAGTTCAACACCAATTTCAACGTGGCTACCTTCTACTTCATGATCAATCGCTTTTCCGATATCATGTAATAGACCTGCACGTCTTGCTAGTTTTTCATCCTCACCAAGCTCTGCTGCCATAAGTCCAGTTAAATATGCAACTTCCATAGAGTGTTTTAAGACGTTTTGTCCGTAACTTGTACGGTACTTTAATCGACCTAAAATCTTAATTAAATCTGGATGTAATCCGTGAACACCCACTTCAAACGTTGTTTGCTCTCCGACTTCGCGAATATACTCGTCCACTTCACGTCTTGATTTTTCGACCATCTCTTCAATACGTGCTGGGTGAATACGTCCATCCTGTACTAGTTTATCAAGAGCGATACGAGCTGTTTCACGACGAATTGGGTCGAATCCAGAAAGGATTACCGCTTCTGGTGTATCATCGATAATCAGGTCAATACCTGTTAACGTTTCTAGCGTACGAATATTACGACCTTCACGTCCGATAATACGTCCCTTCATTTCGTCATTTGGAAGATTTACAACCGAAACGGTTGTTTCAGCAACATGATCAGCTGCACATCTTTGCATTGCAAGAGATAAAATCTCTTTCGCTTTCTTATCCGCTTCTTCTTTCGCGCGAACTTCACTTTCTTTCACCATAACGGCGATTTCATGAGAAACTTCACTTTCTACTTTACCAAGAATAATTGCTTTCGCTTGTTCGCGTGTCAGATTGGAAATGCGCTCTAATTCTGTTTGTTGCTTTTGAACTAACTCTCCCACTTTGCTTTCCAACTCTTCAATCTGTTGTTGTCTCGCAACAAGAGATTCCTCTTTCTTTTCTAACTGCTGCTCGCGCTTATCGAGCATTTCGTCTTTACGATCAAGGTTCTCTTCTTTTTGCATTAAACGATTTTCTTGTTTTTGTAATTCGCTTCTACGGTCACGAATTTCTAATTCAGCTTCTGTACGAAGTGTATGAATTTCATCCTTTGCTTCTAAAAGCGCTTCTTTCTTAAGTGCTTCAGCCTCACGATTCGCTTCGTCTAGAATACGTTTCGCTTCATTAGCTGCGCCATTAATCTTCGCTTCAGCAATAGACTTTCGAACAAAAAAGCCAACAACTGCACCGACTGCTGTTGCAAGCAAAATGGAGATGAGTATCCAAACTATACTCGTCATGATTTCACCTCCCCTTGCTATGAATGAAAAAAGACTGTCGGCATGTACATCGCTTTGCAACGTACAGCAAAGACCGTCGTCCCGCTTTTTTAAGGGACTTTCTTCATTTCACAATTAAAATGTCATATTATTATTTCGGCAAGATTTCAGTCTTACTCCGAATATTACTTCTCTTCTTGAGAAGAGTGTATCGTATATAAGAAAAAATATACATTCTCATTGTATCTATCGTAATTTTCATTGTCAAGCGTTGTCTACTTTTACTTTCTTTACCTTCACCCCTGAATATTATCTGAATTTAAAAAATAGATAGCATATTATCCTGGAAAACCTTAGTAAATATCATTCCATTTACTTAAAACATATGAATATTCCTCTTTATACATCCTATTTGAGGCAAAAGAAATATTTTATCCATTGAAATATACACTAGTTTAATAGAGGGTAAAAAAATAAAAGACACGAAATCGTGTCTTTTATTTTTTAATCAAGAAGAGTTGAATCTTCCGCTCCTTCAGCACCAGAATCTTCACTAATTCCGTGATGTTCACGAATAAAGAAGGCAATTTCTTCTCTTAAATCCGTATTTTCTTTTAAGAACTGCTTCGAATTTTCACGACCTTGTCCTAAGCGTTCTTCATTATAAGAGTACCAAGCACCACTCTTTTGAACGATATCAAGTTCAGAAGCCATATCTAAGATTTCACCTTCTCTTGAAATACCTTCTCCGTACATAATATCAACTTCAGCAACACGGAATGGTGGTGCTACTTTATTTTTAACTACTTTTACTTTTGTTTTATTACCAACGATGTCGTTACCTTGCTTTAACTGCTCCGCACGACGCACTTCAAGACGAACCGTTGAATAGAATTTCAACGCACGGCCACCTGGAGTTGTTTCTGGCACTATCTATAGATTTTCCATCTCTATAGTCCGGACTATCTCTTCATCTCTTTACAGAGAGCCTTGCACTTCCAGCAGTAGCCTATCATCTGCCGTACCCTACTCAGTTAACTAAAAGTCCTTTTCGGTAGTCTCTACACCTTCCCCATATAAATATGGAGCTTGGCACGGTATTACCCTAAATAATGGTGGGCTTCACCGTTAGCAACTATATGAATAGTTACACCCTTAGGCAATAAGGTTCACAAGGTTTTTTAACATGCTATCACTAGCAAGGGAAACCCATGTTAAACTCCTTAATCTTTTGCGCGACTTTTTCTTTATTTGCTAGCTCTTCTTCATGTATAACAAGATATTTATAGCAGCTCTCTTCCATAAATAAAAGTTTTCTTTTATCTCGTTCTTTTATTTTTTTGAGTGAGTGTGCCCATTTCCCAGGGACATCTATAAACAATATTTTCTACCTAAGTAGAAATCAATAGACAACTTATCGATTCTTTTTTGCTTAATGAACGCCAAATCTAAACTTAACAATATCTATTCAACCTGTTGCTCCAGTAAAGTATCGTAATTTTTCTTTCTGACCTTTACATTAAGCTCTTTTCTCCTTTTAGCAACACATGTATCGGATACGCCATACTTAATGGCAATTTCAACATGTGATAAATATGGATTTTTCAACTCTTGTTCAACTTCTGCGGTTTTAGGCAAGTAAATCTTTCTATGTCTGGTTCTTTTAATTCCGAGTAACTTTAATATTTCACCTACTCGCCTTTCATCAAGATTAATTTCTTTACCTATATCTTTTAATTTTCTCTCCGCATGTGTCGCAATAAAATCCACTTGCCATTGTTCTATGTTTCGATAAGTTCTATTTCCAATTGTCACTGCCACTTTAATCTCTCCTTATAAGAAATCCCTTATAAAGACTTAAATGAAGACAAATAAAGATTCAAGTACTACGCTCTGATTAAGCAACTTGTAGTTGATTTCCGAACATAACCCCAACTTTTTCACGAATTTGGTTAATAAAGATTGCGATTGTTTTTGATTTATTGATTGCACCTGAAAGCTTACGAAGTGCTTGTGACATTAAACGTGCTTGTAAACCTACGTGTGAGTCACCCATGTCTCCTTCGATCTCTGCTTTCGGTACAAGAGCTGCTACAGAGTCAATTACGATAATATCAACCGCACCACTTCGTACAAGTGCTTCTGCGATTTCTAACCCTTGCTCCCCTGTATCAGGTTGTGATAATAGTAATTCATCGATGTTAACACCTAATTTTTGTGCATATACAGGATCCATTGCATGCTCCGCATCAATGAACGCCGCTTGTCCACCTTGACGCTGTACTTCTGCAATTGCATGTAATGAAACTGTTGTTTTACCCGAACTTTCAGGTCCATAAATTTCAATAATACGGCCGCGTGGGTATCCGCCTACCCCTAGTGCCACATCAAGTGCTAAAGAACCACTAGAAACTGTAGAAACTCTACGCTCCGCTTGTTCTCCTAATTTCATAATTGAACCTTTACCGAATTGCTTCTCTATTTGTTTTAACGCCATATCTAATGCCGCTTGACGATCACTCATTCAAAATTCCTCCTTAACTGAATTGCTAATCTTATTATACCTATTTTCAATTCAATTTGCCAACAAAAATCGAACATTTATTCGATTTTTTTATTTTCCAATAAATAAAACTGAATTTAAATATAAAAAAAGCTAGAAGAGTCTCATATCTCTTCTAGCTTTTTATATAAATGATAAAATCCATATTTCGTTGAGCGTTCCCTAATTTGTTGACGACTCCCACTTAAATTAAGAGGAAAGACTACAGTTGGTTCATCCTTCATCGCCAACCCAACAAATACTGTTCCCGGCTGTTTATGTTCCGAAACGTCTGGTCCTGCTACCCCAGTGAAACTAATTCCGATATCTGCCTTTAATAATTCCTTAACATTTTCAGCAAGATAACGAGCGCATTCGTTACTAACTGCACCATCAGTACACAAAACTTCTTCAGGCACACGTAAAATTTGTTGCTTCACATCATTATGGTAACAAATGACACCGCCTTTAAATACTGAAGAGACACCAGCATTTTCTGTTACTTGATTTCCGAAAAGACCGCCTGTTAAACTTTCTGCACATGCTAAAGTTAACTCTTTTCTCTTCAATAACTCTATTGCCTTGTAATGAAGGAAGTCTTGGTCGTATCCATAGAAAAACTCTCCTACTCTTTCTAAAATCAAATCTTCCACATGCTGAATTAATTTCTCTGCCTCATCTGTATTATGATGTTTAGCAGTTAAACGTAATGTTACCTCTCCATCATTTGCGAGTGGCGCGATTGTTGGGTTACTTTGTCCATCAATTAAATCCTGAACCTTCACCTCTAATTGCGATTCCCCAATACCGAAAAAGCGAAGAACACGAGAATATATATTCTCCCCTGTTGTAAAGTTACGTAAAAAAGGCTCTACGTAACTTACATACATCGGCTTCATTTCTTTCGGTGGTCCTGGTAATAAAATATAAACTTTTCCGTTCTTATTTAATCCCATGCCAGGTGCCATACCATGATCATTCGCAAACACAGTTGATCCACTTAAAACAAGCGCTTGCTTTTTATTGTTCTCTGTAAATTCACGGCCTGTACGTTTAAAATATTCACTTATTGAAGTTAATGCCTTTTCATTATATACAAGCTCTTCACCTAAGCTAGACGCTATTGTTTCTTTCGTTAAATCATCTTTTGTTGGTCCTAATCCACCTGTAAAAATGAGCAGATCAGCACGTTCTTCAGCAACTTCAATTGCCTTCTGTAATCGCTTGTTATTATCACCAACAACAGTATGGTGGTACACATTAATTCCGATTAAAGCTAACTTTTCAGATAAAAACTGGGCATTTGTATTTGCAATTTGTCCAAGTAATAATTCAGTTCCAACCGCAATAATCTCAGCATTCATCCTGATTCCCCCATAAACTTCTATTTTGAGTTTACAAAAGCAGATTTATTTTTCCAGAAATAATCCCATCCTGAAATCACAGTAAAGATTAATGCAATCCAAATGAAGATATCTGCAACTGGAATATGAAGTAAATTTAATGGTACATCATGTAGCAAATACGCTGCAATCGCAATAATCTGTGTCCATGTCTTAATTTTCCCTAGCTGATTTGCTGCAACTACTTCCCCTGTTCCAGCAAGCACAAGGCGTAAACCTGTCACCGCAAACTCACGGCTTATAATTACAATAACAATCCAAGCAGGTACATATTGCATCTCTACTAATGTGATAAGTGCTGCCGAAACAAGTAATTTATCCGCTAACGGGTCAAGGAATTTCCCTAAATTTGTTACAAGATTATACTTTCTTGCGTAATGTCCATCAATCCAATCTGTAGCTGAAGCAACGATAAAGATAAGTGCCCCTACTAAATGTTGAATTGGCAAATCAACATCACCAATTATAAATGAGCCCCAGTTAAAAGGCGCTAACATAATTACCATAAAAATTGGAATTAAGCAGATTCTAGATATTGTAATTTTGTTTGGTAAATTCACAACTATTCCTCCATCATATCAAAAACATTTGTTCATTGAAAAAAGTCATCGAAGCGATGACTGTTATTGTGCAGGTTGCCCTATCCCTTGGTTTTTTATCACCAATCTTTGGTGATATTCTTTTTCAGGATCTAACGGGAAAGGAACCACTTGGCCATTCAGTTTAATTTCAACATTAAGTGCATTTCCAATATTAAGATGCACTTCTTTTGCTGTTGATAAATCACGTTTTTCTGTTTGACCACTTTGCACTGTAGCGTTTAGAACTTCGTTACCCGCATCATCTTTAACATCTACATAACTTGTACCCTTCGCTGAAATTTCCAGTTCTAATGTTTTATTATTATGAATTTCCAAAGTAGATACCTTACCACTCGTTCCAACTACCTTCACTTCTTGTTGTCCAGTTGGTTGCTCCTCTTTCTTTGGCTCTTCTTTCTTTGGTTCCTCTTTTTTCGGTTCTTCCGCTTTCGCTTCATCTTTATTCGTATCTAACGGAGAATTTTTTGCTTTTTGAACTTCAATTTTCTCACTTTGAGCATTCGGGACTTGTCCATCATCTTTTCCAGATAACGCTTGAATAACAAACCAAACTACAACTCCAAATGCGATTACTAACAACGCAATTAAGATTTTCGGCATATGATCTGCAAGTGGCAATGATGAAGATTTTTGCATTGTTTCTTGTGTTTTTTGTCCTGTTGATACTTGTGGGACTTCACGATTTTCAGATTGTGGTATCGTACTCTGATACTCTACAAGCAATTCCTCTCCATTTAATCCAACCGCATCTGCGTATTGTTTAATGAATGCACGCGCATAAAAGGCTCCTGGCAATACATCATAATTGCCTTCTTCAATCGCTACTAAATGGCGTTTTTGAATTTTTGTAATCTCATGCAGCTGATCAATAGACAAGCCTTTCGTTCCTCTTGCTTCTTTCAGCTTTTGTCCTAATTCTGTCACTACTAACACCTCAATATTTCTTTAAAAGTCAAACATAGAGAAATTATTTTGCGTACCTTGCTCAATTTCATCTACTAAATTATATTGAATTTCTTCATCATAATCGTTACGCAACTCGATAATATAATCAAAATCATCCAATGTATATTCTGACTGACTTACAAATACATCAGGATGTTCTACAACTTTCGTTGCAGGCAATCTCATAATTTCACGAACGAGCTGCCAATGCCTTTCGTTGGCACGCTTTGTTGACACAATTCCATCTAGGATGAAAATATTGTCGTCGCTATACTCATCTTCAATCAATTGACTACGAACAGTTTGCTTAATAAGAGTAGATGATACAAATAACCATCTTTTATTTGCACAAACACTTGCGGCAACAATGGATTCTGTTTTTCCGACACGAGGCATTCCACGTATCCCAATTAGCTTATGGCCTTCTTTTTTCATTATCTCCGCCATAAAGTCTACAAGTAACCCTAATTCATCACGCACAAAACGAAATGTTTTCTTGTCATCTGCATCTCGTTGTATGTACCTACCATGTCTAACTGCTAGCTTATCCCTTAGCTTTGGCGGACGATATTTCGTTACCGTTATGTTATCCATCGTATTTAAAATTGATTCAAGTCTAGAAATCTGCTCTTGATTATCACACATAAGCAATAGCCCACGTCGTGCATTATCTACACCATTAATTGTGACAATATTAATGCCGAGCATACCGATTAACGAAGAAACGTCACCAAGTAAGCCAGGTCGGTTTTTATGTATTTCATATTCAAAATACCATTCAATCATCCCAAATCACTCCCCTTGCTTACTTTACACCTACGTACTATATTATATGATTTCACCTTAATAGGGAAGCTAAATGTATTATCTATCCCATGTAATTATTATACAAAAAAAATAGAGAGGAGAATCTCCTCTCTATTTTTACTTATGTTGTACAAACTTCACCATTAAATTTGCGATTGTATGTTGCTCTTGTTCATCAGCGACTTTCCAAAGCTCAGCCAATAATTTTTCTTGATCGTTGCGCGCTTCTACTTCATTTGCTAAATAATCGCCAACACGAAATGCCATATCCGATACCGCACCACCATCAAGCCCTTTTCCTTGAGCTTGTTCTAAACGTTCTCCTAAAAAGCTCTTCCACTGATCAAAGTTTTCTAACACTGACATATTTAAGCACCTCACTATTGAGTAATAGAATCATGCTTAATTTGTACATTTTTTTATTTTTTATGTAAGAATTTTTTAGCAATGCCAACCGCCATTCACTCCGATAATTTGTCCAGTTATGTAAGATGCCCCTGGTGATACGAGAAATGAAACTGTTTTTGCTACCTCTTCCGGTAAACCTATTCTACCTAGTGGTATGTCTTCAGCAATTCCAATTTTATCCTCTTCAGAAAAGACACTTAACATTTCCGTTTCAATTGCACCTGGCGCTACTGCATTCACCCGCAATCCACTTAAAGAAACTTCTTTCGCTAAAGCTTTCACGTAAGAATTTTGAGCTCCCTTTACCATTGAATATAGCACTTCACAAGAAGCTCCTATTTGCCCCCATATAGACGAAACAATTACAATATTACCACTTCTCCTCCCGATCATAGATGGCAGTGCCATTGAAAGTAGTTTATATACACTCTTCACTTGAAGTTCCACCATATAATCCAATTCATCGTTTGTTACGTCTGTTACTAATCCAAAGATACTCTTTCCAGCTGCGTATACAATAACATCAATGGGGTGTTCAATTTGTTCCCACAATTGCCCTGCTCCATCACTTGAAGCTAAATTCGCTTGAACAGGAATCACTTCACCCCATTCCTTCTGTAACTCGTTTACCTTCTCTTCACTTTTATTATAATGAACATATACTGTATATCCATCCTGAATTAATTGTTTTGAAATAGCAGAGCCAATCCCTCCGCTCCCTCCAGTTACTAATGCATACCTTTCCATAAATTCCCTCTCTTATCTCTACAAGTTCATTTTTCATACAACTAAATAATACCCTCATCTTACAATTTATCAATGATAAGATGAGGGTATCTGTGTAATTTTATTTTTTCGGTAAAACCTGACAAATACTCATTTTCTCTTCTGATAATAATAACTCCGCTACTTCTTGTAAATCTTGAACTGTTAGTCCTTCCAATACAGTCAATGCATCAAACAAGCTAGATTCATTAAACGCATATCGTGTAAACTGATTTGCAATATATTCCGGTGAATTTAGCGAGCGTAAAAAACCACCAATTTTCTTTTTCTTCACTCGTTCTAATGCCAGCTCATCTAATTGATCATAATTTGTTTTTAATAAAATATCTTTCAAACGCTCTGCCAATTCATCAGGTCGCTTTGTATCACCGCCAACCATTGCAAAACCGAAGTTATTCTCTTCCGTATAGTCATACGAGAACGAATCATCAATAAGACCCTCATTATATAAAGATTCATAATGAACGGAACTTTTTCCAAATAGATAATCTAAAAGTAATGTAAGTGCAATTTCTTGTTTTAAAAGAGCTTGCCCCCTTTCTTTTAAATTTGTTGCTTTAATACCCACTAAACATTTCGGTGTTTGCACAGGCATTGAAATAATTTTTTTCTTTTCATTTACCTCATCTGGTTCCTCTTCAAATGAACGTACAATTTCTGATTGGTTTTTATAATCTTTTTCCGCTTGATTTTCACGTACTAAATCCATTGTTTTCTCTGGATCAATTGCACCAACAACAAATAGTAACATATTGCTCGGGTGATAAAATGTTTCATAGCACTCATATAGTAAGTCTTTTGTAATTTTACTAATAGACTCAATCGTCCCCGCAATATCAATCTTAATTGGATGTTTAACGAATAAACTATCAATTAATCCAAAGTATAAACGCCAATCTGGATTATCTTGATACATTTGAATTTCTTGCCCGATAATCCCCTTCTCTTTTTCAACTGTTTTTTCAGAGAAGTAAGGCTCTTGTACGAAGTTTAACAATGTATTTAAATTTCGCTCTACATTTGATGTGCATGAAAAAAGGTATGCTGTTCGTGTGAAGGATGTAAAAGCATTTGCCGAAGCACCCTGTTTGCTAAATAATTGAAAAGCATCATGATCTTCTTTTTCAAACAATTTATGTTCAAGAAAATGAGCAATCCCATCAGGTACACGAATCATTTCCTCTTTTCCTAATGGTACAAATGTATTATCCACAGAACCATACTTCGTCGTAAACGTTGCAAATGTTTTATTAAACCCTTGCTTCGGTAAAATATATACATCTAATCCATTAGGAAGCTTTTCATAATAGAGCGTTTCTTTTAACTGCTCATAAACAATCTTCTCCATTTATTCTCCCTCCGTTCCATGTAAAAAGTAAATTGTATCTAGTTCAATATTTTTAGCAACTTTCACAATTTCTTCTTTCTTCACACTTTCTATACCTGTAAGCCATTCTTCAACTGGACGTGTACGATCTGAAATAACCCCATGATACAGCATTTCTACAAATCCACGCGGTGTATCAATTGCCTCTAATATTTGATTTTGAATGACACTTTTTGTTTGATGCATTTCTTCTTCAGAAAAATCTCCGTTTTGCATTGCAAGCATTTGTTCTTTAATAATCTCAACTGCTTTTTCATAATTTTTCGCTTCGATCCCTGACATAACGAACAATAAGCCCTTATGACTTTCAAAACGCGATGCTGCATAATACGCTAAACTATTTTTTTCACGGACATTTACGAATAACTTCGAATGAGAAAAGCCTCCAAATAGTCCATTGAACAATTGCAACGCGAAATAATCTTCATCTTTATACGTGACAAACGTACGATAACCAATGTGTAGTTTACTTTGTTTTAATTCTTGTTTTTCAACAACTTCTTTTTCTTCATTATTTCGCTTATGAAGTAGTACATTTCTTTCTTTCGCAGGACGCGCTGAAATAGAAAAATACTTACCTACAAGATCCACTGCGTTTTCTGAAATATCACCAATAATATAAAGATCCATTTCATCTTCCGCTAACACTTTTTGATAATATTGATACAGACTTTCATTTGTAATAGAAGTAACACTCTCTTTTTTTCCATTTGCACTTAATCGATACGGTTCTACTTCACACATTTCTTCAATTAAACGCTCGTTTGCATAACGCATTTTATCATCATAAGTAGCTTCAATTCGCTGTAAGAGCGCTCTTTTTTCACTTTCTACGATAGAAGCTAGAAAACCGTTCCCTTCCATTGCCGGGTGTAAAACAATCTCCGATAACATAGAAAGCGCTTTTTCAAATAACGGTGGTGCATCGTGCAAATATATTTCATTTGCAATGTCTACATAAATGGAGATAATATGGTCTTCACCTTTTTTACTTACATCTACCGCTAAAGAAGACCCGTATAATTCTTCTAAATATTGACGAAGACGAATTACAGAAGGCAATTTTTCTGTCGCGCTTTGCAATACGTATGGCAATAAGGCACGCTCTGTCACCGTTTCCTCATTTAAAGGTGCTTTAAAACGAAATACAAAGGTATTTGTTTTATATTTATCAGTTGGAATAATATGTACTCGCAAACCACCTAACTCATGTAATTGTTGTTCCATTAGTTTCATTTATAGCCCTCCTTTACGTATATAGGAATATTCCTCTTCAATATACAGTTTTTAGAAATGAAAAATCAACTTTTCTTCCTTATTATGCTTACATATGACTCTTTCTAAAAACTTTAATATGTAAGGAACATAGTAAAATTCCGTATTAAATATATTCTATGTAAAAAAGCCCGCACTAATGTGCGAGCTTTTTTATACTTATAAAATACTCATCGTTTTCCTTTTTCATACGGAGTTCCTAATGCTTTCGGAGCTTCAGAACGCCCTACAAAACCAACAAGCGCTAATATTGTGAATACATACGGTAATATCGTTAAGAATACACTTGGAATTTCTTTTAGTACAGGAATTGTACCACCTGTTATCCCAAGTGATTGAGCAAATCCGAAGAATAAAGCCGCTCCAAGGGCACCGAGTGGATTCCATTTACCAAAGATCATAGCTGCTAGAGCTAAAAAACCTTGTCCCGTAATTGTAGCACCTGAGAAGTTACCAGAAATCGACATAGCGAAGACCGCACCACCAATCCCTGCAAACATTCCAGATATACAAACTGCAATATAACGCATTTTATATACATTAATCCCCATCGTATCTGCCGCCATTGGATGTTCACCAACAGCGCGAAGACGAAGACCAAATGGTGTTTTATAAATAACATACCAAACAACAAAAGCTAAAATAATAGCAATATATGATGTTAACGGTACATTTGAGAAAAAGATTTTTCCGATTACCGGAATATCCGATAGGCCCGGAACATCGATTTTTTCAATACGGTATTGAATAAAATCAGTCTGTCCTTTGCCAAAGATTTTCTTAATTGCAAATACTGTTAAACCAAGAGCCAAGAAGTTAATCGCTACCCCACTTACTACTTGGTCCGCACGGAATGTAATGGATGCTACTGCGTGAAGAAGTGCAAACAAACCACTTCCAATAGCTGCAAATAATAGCGCAATCCAAGGAGTCATCGATCCCCACGTATCACCCATTAATAACGTTGTAACGATACCAATAAATGCACCAAATAACATTAAACCTTCTAATGCTATATTTACAACCCCAGAACGTTCACTGAACACTCCACCTAACGCCGTAAAAATAAGTGGCGCTGCCGTATATAACGTACCAGTCACAAGAATGGCTAAAATATCTAAAAAGCTCATTTATTTCCCCTCCTTGCTCATACGTGTAAGTGCCCAGCGTAAAACATAACTGCAGGCGACAAAGAAGATAATACATGCAATAATGACATTAATTAACTCCGATGGCACATCAGCCTCAAAGTTCATTTGTGGCGCTGCACTTTTCAAACCACCGAACAATAACGCAGATAGTAGTATACCAAACGGATTATTCCCTCCAAGAAGAGCTACCGCAATCCCATCAAATCCAATACCAGTAAACGATGTCATTGCCGTCATACTTTGGAATGTCCCTAGGCCTTCCATAGCCCCACCAATCCCAGCAAAAGCGCCTGCAATTGTCATTGATAATACAACATTACGCGAAACTTTCATTCCTGCATAATGAGATGCATTTTGGTTAAAACCAACCGATTTCAATTCATACCCTAATGTTGTTCTATCTAATAAAAACCACATTACAATAGCAATTATAATAGCTACAACAATTCCCCAGTGCAAACGAGACCCATCTGTCAATGAAGATAGCCAATCAGAGGCTAACGAAGCGCTCGCTTGTACATCATAAGACTTCTCATTACCTTCATGTATAAAGCGTTTAATAAGGTCATACGTAACATAAAGCGCAATGTAGTTCATCATAATTGTGACAATTACTTCATTTACTTTAAACTTTCCTTTTAGATACCCAGGTATAAATCCCCATAAACCACCAACAATTGCCGCTACTAAAATAGATAACGGTATATGCAAAAATGCCGGTAATGATACCGCGTATCCGAACCATACAGCAGCAAGCCAACCAACTAATAATTGTCCTTCTACTCCGATGTTAAAAAGGCCAGTACGGAATGCAAATGCCACAGAAAGTCCTGCTAACACAAGCGGAATCATTGTACGTAATGTTTCACCAATCGCTTGCGGATTCCCAACCATTCCTTCCCAAAGCGCTGCATACCCAACAATTGGATCATATCCACTCACTAACATTACAATGGCACCAACAAGTAAACCAAAAATAACGGATAATACGGGAACTAAAATATTAATTGTTCGCTCCGTTAAAAATTTTTTAGCCATTTGTATTCACCTTCTCTTTCTCCGTTCCGCCAGCCATCAACAAACCAAGCTGTTGTTCATTTGTTTCTTTTGCATCAACAATCGCTACAATTTTCCCTTCATAAATAACAGCAACTCGATCGCTAACATTTAAAATTTCATCCAGCTCTAAAGATAGGAGCAATACTGCCTTACCATTATCTCTCTGCTCAATTAATTTTTTATGAATAAATTCAATCGCACCTACATCTAAACCACGTGTTGGTTGTGCTGCAATTAATAGATCTGGATTACGATCTACTTCACGTGCGATAATTGCCTTTTGCTGATTTCCACCAGATAACGCACGAGCTAACGTTTGTTCACCAGGTGTACGTACATCAAATTGTTCAATAAGTTCCTTTGCTTTTTCTGTAATTTTGCTAAAATTTAAAATCCCTTTCTTTGAAAACGGGTTTTTATAGTACGTTTGTAAAACTATATTATCTCTGACAGAAAAATCAAGAACGAGCCCGTGTTTATGACGATCTTCTGGAATATGACCAATTCCTTCTTCTGTTATTCTGCGAACAGGCCAATTCGTTATTTCTTTTCCTTTTATTGCAATAGAACCTGACTCAACTTTTCGTAAACCAGTGATTGCTTCTATTAATTCGCTTTGTCCATTCCCATCGATCCCTGCAATACCAACAATTTCCCCCGCACGAACAGTTAAGTCAAGGCCTTTTACAGCAGGTAATTGGCGTGCATCGTGAACAACAAGATTTGCAATAGAAAGTACTTCTTCTTTTGGCGTAGCGTCTATTTTTTCCGTTTTAAAATTCACTTGACGTCCGACCATTAATTCTGCAAGTTTATGTTCATCCGTATTTGCAACGTCAACAGTTCCAATCCCTTTTCCTTTACGAATAATCGTACAACGATCGCAAACTTCCATAATTTCTTTCAATTTATGCGTAATAAGAATGATAGATTTTCCTTCTTGCACAAGCTTTTTCATAATTTGAATCAGCTCATGAATTTCTTGGGGAGTTAACACCGCAGTCGGCTCATCAAATATTAAAATCTCTGCACCGCGATACAGTGTTTTTAATATTTCAACCCTTTGCTGCATCCCAACTGAAATATCTTCAATTTTCGCATTTGGATCAACAGCTAAACCGTACTGTTCAGATAATTGTTTAATTTCTTTCGCAGCCTCTTCAACAGCGATTTTCCCTTTTTTCCTCGGCTCATTTCCAAGAATGATATTCTCTGTAACTGTAAAATTATGAACAAGCATAAAATGCTGATGGACCATCCCAATGCCAAGGTCATTTGCTATATTCGGATTTGTAATTTTTACAGGTTTTCCTTTAATTTTAATCTCACCCTGTTCTGGTTGATACAAACCGAATAGTACATTCATCAGCGTTGATTTCCCTGCACCATTTTCTCCAAGTAAAGCATGTATTTCTCCCTGTTTTACTTGCAGCGTAATATCATCATTCGCTACAATGCCTGGGAATACTTTCGTAATATTGTTCATCTCAATTACGTATTCCATTTTGTTCCTCCTTCTAGCAGGGAACACTCCCCAATTACACTCTATTAAAAGTAATTTTATATATACAAAGGTTAGTTCTAAGAACTAACCTTTGCTATTTCTCTATTATTATTTCTTTAGAGAAGCTTCGTATGTTTTATATTCATCATCTGTCGCAGGTACTTTAATTTCGCCAGCAATAATTTTCTTCTCAAACTCTTCTACTTTTGTTAAAATCTCTGGGTTTACTTTTTTCACATTGTCAGTCGTTTTCGCAATACCAACACCTTCATCTTTTAAACCAAACTCTTCTACTTTTCCGCCTTTTAACTTACCATCTTTCGCTTCTTGCGCCACTTTTGCTACCGCAACATCAACACGTTTTACCATTGAAGTTAAAGTTACATTTTCAGGCATACCTTCTTGATTTTGGTCACGGTCAACACCGATTACCCAAACGTTTTCGCCTTTTTTCTTACGGTTTTTCGCTTCTGTAAATACACCGTTACCAGTTGCACCTGAAGCATGGTAAATTACGTCAACCCCTCCACCGTACATTGCTGATGCTAATACAGATCCTTTTTCTGGTTTATCAAATGCATCTGCATATTGCGCTACAATCTCGATGTTTGGATTTACTGCTTTCGCTCCAGCTTTAAAACCCGATTCGAACTTTGTGATTAACGGGCTCTTTACACCGCCAACAAAACCAACTTTATTTGTTTTTGTCGTCATTGCTGCTACAGCACCAACTAAGAATGAACCCTCATGATCTTTAAATGTAATACTTGTTACATTTGGCTTATCCACAACTGTATCTACAATTGCAAATTGTTCTTTCGGATACTGTTCAGCTACCTTTGCAACAGATTTTTCCATTAAGTATCCAATACCAAATGTTGTGTTATAATTGTCTTTCGCAAATTTCGTTAAATTCGGGATATAGTCTGCATCTTTACTTGATTGAAGATAACGGTATCCTTCATTTTTCTTTAAATTATTGTCTTTACCAAATTTCGTTAAACCTTCCCAAGCTGATTGGTTAAATGATTTATCATCAACGCCCCCAACATCTGTAACCATACCAACTTTGAACTCTTTATCACCTTTTTTGTCGCTAGCTGCTTTATCCGAATTACCACATGCACCTAACACTGTACTTGCTGCTAACGTTAACGATAATAAAAGACCTGCTTTTTTCTTCATACTAGAAACCCCTCCTGAAATGATATGTCTATTTTTTATACGCTGCTGTCCCTTACTTCTTGCTGTCACCTCCCTAAAAAGGAACTTACCTACATACGTTTTCTTAATACGTGGAAGCTAAACTTGTCAGCTCTAAAGTAATTAATAGAATATAAGATTGGCTCATCATTTTGATCATAGTGCATTTGTTTTAAAACTAGCAGTGCCGTTTCAGGTTCACATTCTAAAATCGGCGAGATTTTCGGATGGTAGCCAATTGGCTCAATGTGAGCAACAGCATACGTTATGCGTTTATGCGTGTTATTATGTATCACTGTAAGCAATGATTCCTCATTGTACCCCGATAAATCTGGCAATATTTCTTTTGCAAGTTTATCGATACAATATACAACAGGTTCCCCATCTGCTGTACGCACACGCTCAATCATCACTGCATTAAAACCATCTTCACTATTAAACTTCTCTTTTTCTTCTTCTGTTAAAGTTGTTGTAGATGATGATAAAAAGACTGTTCCTGGTGTTTTCCCCACACTAGAAATCATATCTGTAATACTAGAAAGTTGTTCAATTCCAGAAGAAAATAATGGCTTTGCATTTACAAACGTCCCTACACCATGTCTACGAATGACAACATTTTCTTCTTCTAAAATACGTAACGCTTCCCTTAAAGTCGCTCTACTTACGCCAAGTTCTTTCGCTAAATCAAACTCTGATGGTAACTTTTGTCTTTCTTTGTAAGCCCCATCTTTAATTTTTTCTTTGATGTGATCAATCACCCGTAAATATAGGTGACGACTATCGGATTTTACTGACATAAGACTCCCCCGCATTTCAATTATTCGACCTCTGATGTAAGACTTCTTTTCTCTTTTTTCAACTTACAACATAATACAATTTACTAACTACTAAAAATAAGCGCAATTGTCGAATAAATATTAATAATTTTTTTAGATGAAATTTTCACTCTTTACTGCATAAAAAAAACTTTGCACCATAAACATTCCTCATTTCGAGAAAAAGTTCGGCACAAAGATCCCTTACATCCTTTGTTACACACTTTTCCCCTCATAGTCTAGCAATTCATGGTTGCCAGGTAGAAACTTATGGACCTTATCTCCAAGATTATATGAGGCAGTGATTCTTTTCGAAGTAATCTTACCACTTGCTCTCATACGTGTCAACAAAATTTAACATTTTTCTACACTAAATATCGAACATTTATAAAAAAACATACTCAAAGCATTCGTATTCTAAAGAATCACCTAAAATGTAAGCCCTTTCTTTATTGCTGACTATAGTATATAACAAAAACAGTATATAAAAAAGCCTAATTGTAAAAACAATTAGGCTTTTTTTAAGAACTTTTTTCTTGCACATCATTAATAAGCACTTCTCTCGGTTTACTACCTTCATACGGGCCTACTACACCGTTCATTTCCATTGCATCAATTAAGCGAGCAGCTCGCGTATAACCTACTCTAAACCTACGTTGCAGCATAGAAACAGATGCCGTTTGCATTTCCACTACGAGCTGAACTGCTTCATCATACAATTCATCTTCTACTTCCTGCTTTGTATCAGGAACATCTTGCGGAATCATATCCTCTTGGTATTGCGCTTTTTGCTGTCCAATAACATATTCTACAACTCTCTCAACTTCATCATCCGATAAAAATGCACCTTGTACACGAACAGGCTTCGATGCACCAATTGGTATAAACAGCATATCTCCACGACCTAGTAGCTTCTCTGCACCACCACCGTCAAGAATTGTACGAGAATCCGTTTGGGAAGATACAGCGAATGCAATACGCGATGGAATGTTCGCTTTAATAACACCCGTAATAACATCAACCGACGGACGCTGCGTCGCAATAATTAAATGAATACCAGCAGCACGAGCCATTTGCGCTAGACGCATAATCGCATCCTCTACATCAGACGAAGCAACCATCATTAAATCAGCTAACTCGTCCACAATTACTACAATATACGGTAATTCAGGTTGTTTCGCTTCTGATTGACTATTATGTTCTTTTATATAGTCATTATACCCTTCAATATTACGCGTTCCACTATGAGCAAATAATTCATAACGACGTTCCATCTCACTCACAACTTTTTTCAATGCTTGCGATGCCTTTTTCGGATCAGTTACAACTGGTGTTAACAAATGAGGCACACCGTTATATACATTTAACTCTACCATTTTCGGATCAATCATCATTAATTTTACTTCATGTGGTTTTGCACGCATTAAAATACTAACAATAATACCGTTAATACATACACTTTTCCCGCTCCCCGTCGCACCAGCTACGAGTAAATGGGGCATTTTATTTAACCGAGCTAATACAGCTTCACCTGTAATATCTCGTCCAAGACCGATTAATAACTTCTCTTCTGGATGATTATTAGCCTTAGAATCAAGAACTTCCCTAAGCGTTACCATAGAAACTTCTGAGTTCGGAACTTCAATCCCTACAGCTGATTTCCCGGGAATAGGCGCTTCAATACGAATGTCTTTCGCAGCTAAAGCAAGCGCTAAATCATCACTTAAACCAACAATTTTGCTTACCTTTACCCCCATATCAGGATACACTTCATATTTTGTAACTGCAGGCCCTCTATGTACTTTTGTTACTTTCGCTTTCACTCCAAAGCTTTGGAATGTACGTTCTAATTTACGAGCATTCTCATAAATTTCCGCATTTTCGTTTGTAACTTGCTTATTCTTTGGAAATTTTAATATATCAAGTGAAGGAAGCTTGTAATCTTTATTTTCTACATTTGAAAATTGCATAGGAGGTGCTTGCGTTTCACCCTCTAGTGATTCAACGATTTTTTCTCCGCGCTTTTTCTTTGGCTCTTCAATAGGTGGAGTCTCTTCGATAAACGGTGAATTGATCAAATCTTCTTGCTCTCCTTCGATTCGTTTATCCTCTTCTTCATTTACAGGATAATTCTCAGTGAAATTTGAAATAATTGGAGGATCAATTTGGATTTCTTCCATTGGCTCAATAACTTCTTCTTGTTCCACAGCACGTTCGCGCCTTGTACTTCTTGTTGTTTTTTTCTTTTCAGTTTGTTCAGCCGTCCTTTTGGATTTCCAATCTTTATAATCCCCTTGCATGACTTGGAATTGACTTCTAATAATTCTACCAACTGGAGCTAAAACTTCTCCAATATGCTTATTTGTTATACAAAGTATTCCGAGAATAACTAAAATAATACCAATGATATAGGCTCCTACTTCGTCAAATAAGAAGTAACATGTTGCAAACATAAGCGCACCAAACATACCACCACCTAAGTGAACACTATCTGGTCCTTTTTTCATTTCAAGAAAGAAATTATCTTTAGTACTTACAATAACAGAAGTATTTTGTACTGCTCCATCTTTCGTAAGAAGGTTAAATAATGTGATATGACTAAACATTAATATCGCCAATACAATTAAATAAAAACCAATTAACCGTTTATTTAAAAGGTTCGGCCATCCACGTTTTATAACAAACGAAACCGATAAAGCTATTACACCTAACACACCAATTATGTACCACTCACCAAAGAAGAAGCGAAAAAATAACACAAACGATTTTCCTACAACACCTAGCTGCAAAATCGTAATGATTGAAAGTGCAAAAAGAGTCAAACCGACGATTTCATAATACAAAGTTGGCTTTATCGTACGTCTTGCTTTTGCCTTCGTCCCTCTTTGCTTTTGCTTTGCCATTTCTTCACCTCGTGTTCTACATATAAGGACTACTTCCACTCAAAGGACTCTCCGTATATGTTTGTTTTCTCTATTTTTCAGGTCTTTATCTCTTCTATTTTTACACTTCTTGTAAAATGTTAAATAAACAGAAGAAAGCAGCCTACTCATGGCTGCTCAACCGTCTTGTTTTTTATATTATACCATAGCTTCTAAACAAAATCCTTCTTTTTGCTAAAAGGTTATTTTCTGACCAGGCTCAAACTCTAAGTAGTGAAGTGGATTCGTACTTAACACACGTACAATAGAATAACATTGATGTTCCTCTTCAGAAACCATTAATTCAACACCATTTATATTTACAACTTTTTGGCTTTCACATTGTGAATAATCCACCGGATACACAACTTGCTCTGGCATAATCGTATATAAAATCATTGTAACATTGTCCCTTCTGTACTATCATCCATGTGAGCATCTATTAATTCGTTCAATTTTCGAATCGCATTTCCAATACCACCGACATCATCTATAAGACCATATTTCACTGCATCTCCACCAATTACATTCGTCCCAATATCTCGCGTCAAATTGCCTTTCGCAAACATAAGCTCTTTAAAACGATCTTCCGTTACTTTTGAATGCTTCGTCACAAATCGTATGACTCTTTCTTGCATTTTATCTAAATACTCAAATGTTTGCGGCACACCTATTACAAGACCTGTTAGACGAATGGGATGAATTGTCATCGTCGCAGTTTCCGCAATAAATGAATAATCCGTAGAGACGGCAATTGGTACACCGATAGAATGTCCCCCGCCCAGAACAAGAGATACTGTTGGCTTCGAAAGCGAAGCTACCATCTCAGAAATTGCTAGCCCTGCTTCAACGTCACCTCCGACCGTATTTAATATTAAAAGCAAACCTTCAATTTTCGGATTTTGTTCTATCGCAACAATTTGCGGAATGATATGCTCATATTTTGTTGTTTTATTTTGCGGTGGCAACTGAACATGACCTTCCACCTGCCCAATGATTGTTAAACAATGAATACGCGATTCATTCATTTGCGGTACATTCGTTTGGCCAAGCTGTTGAATTTTTTCCACTATTGAAGCTTCTTTCCCGGTTTCTTTCGGCTCAGCCTCTTTCCCTTCATTTGTATAACGATCACGTTCTGTCATATCGCATCCCCTTTCACTCGTATATAACTATTATTTCTTAAGTTATAAATTTCATTCGATAGAGTTAAAAAAGAAAAAAGATCACCCGTAAAGGTGATCTTTTTTATACTTCCATAATAATCGGTAAAATCATAGGTTTTCTCTTTGTCTCTTCGTACAAGAACTGTCCTAATAATTCACGAATATTTTGTTTTAACATAGACCATTCAATTGAATATTCTTTAATTGATTGTTCAACAATCATGCGTACAATCTCTGTAGATCTGTCAATTAACGCTTCTGATTCACGAACATATACAAAGCCACGTGAAATAATTTCTGGACCAGAGATTATTTTCTTTTCATCTTTACCAAGTGTTACAACAACTACTAATATTCCATCTTGAGATAGCATTTTTCTATCTCGAAGAACAATATTCCCAACGTCACCTACACCTAATCCATCAATTAAAACATTACCAGCTTGCACTTTACCAACTAAGTTTGCTTCATCGTCACCAAAAGCAATTACATCGCCTTTTTCTACGATAAAGATATTTTCTCTTGCAATACCTACATCTTCAGCTAAATATGCATGTGCTTTTTGCATACGGAACTCACCATGTACGGGTACAAAATACTTCGGCTTCATTAAATTTAACATTAGTTTTAATTCTTCTTGACTACCGTGACCTGAAACGTGGACTTTTCTTTCGCCGTAATAAACAACTTCCGCTCCAGCTCTAAATAATAAGTCAATAATTTTTGATACAGAAATTTCATTACCTGGAATTGGAGAAGCTGCAATAATAACCGTATCGCCTTTGCGAATTGAAATTTGCTTATGTGCTTGTTTCGCCATTCTCGAAAGGGCCGCCATCGGTTCACCTTGACTACCTGTCGTTAAAATAGCTACCTTTTTCTCTGGGAAATTGTCTACTTCTTGCAGTGAAATAACCATACCTTCTGGAACATCTAAATAACCAAGACGTCTTGCGATATCTACCACTTTCACCATACTGCGTCCTACAACCGCTACTTTTCTTCCCGTTTCAGCAGCTGCATCAAACACTTGTTGAATACGGTGTACATTCGATGCAAATGAAGCAACGATAATACGACCTTCTGCGCCGTAGAATACTTTAGAAATTTCTACCCCAACTTCTTTTTCCGAACCTGTATAGCCTGGACGCTCAGCATTTGTACTATCAGATAACAAGCAAAGTACGCCTTCATTTCCGATTTGCGCCATTTTCCCAAGGTCTGCTCCACTATTTCCAATTGGAGTTTGGTCGAATTTAAAGTCTCCCGTATATACGACAGCACCTTTTGATGTATGGAAACAAACACCAACAGAATCCGGAATACTATGTGTCGTTCCAAAGAATGACACTGTTGTAGTATTAAACTCTACTGTTGAATTTGAGTCAATTGTTTTTAAGTCTACACGGCCTAACATGCCCGCTTCGCCAAGTTTTTCTTGTATAAGCCCTACCGTTAATTTCGTTGCATACACTGGAATGGATAGTTTACGAAGTACATACACAATTCCACCAATATGATCTTCATGACCGTGAGTAATAAATAAACCTTTTACACGCTCTTGATTTTCAACTAAATATGTAATATCAGGAATAACGATATCAATTCCAAACATTTCATCTCCTGGGAACATTAATCCTGCATCTACAATAAAGATTTCAGAATCAATTTCAACACAGTACATGTTTTTCCCGATTTCACCTACTCCACCAAGAGCAAATACTTTAACAGACTCATTCTCTTTTCTCTTCATGTTGTTGCCTGGTTTAAAAATCTTGCAAACACTGATTTCACTAAAATTGTAGAGACACCAGGGGAAACTCTACAACCACCATATATTCACCGTCCAAGACGAATGTCCTTACCGTTATGCGATATCATGTCCTTGTTTATTTTTTAAACCAGGTTTCACCTCTCTTTCATTATATAAATCAAATATCTTATTCGATATGATATGAAAATTTAATCAAATTATAAATTTTTCCAATTTTGCTAAGCATACCCGTACTAAGCTACTTAGCCATATTATACCTGATACAAGAAATAGAACACAAGTTAAATCGTGCGAAAGAAAAAGTAAAGGAAAGGAATAGTACCGAAAGTATCAAACTTATTTCCGTAGCTTTTATACTCCATATTATTTTGAAGAAGCACCCTTAAATACTCTAAATTACTTTCATATGGTGGATTTTCCAGATTTTTTTCTTGAATTACACAAAAATACTTATGAAATGAGGTTTTTTTATGAATTACGTCACATTTGAGAAAATTCCTCCTAAAAACATAACCGAAAGTCTACTACCCCTACAAAAAAGTATTTTCTGTACTAGCACCGATTTTTTAAAGAAACTAAAGATACAAGATTCTTTTCTTATAAACGTTACAATACATGACGAAAAAGTTGCAGGTTACAAAATTGATATGAATTTATTTTTTAGTTGGCTTATTGGGGTTGACATTCACTATAGAAATCAAGGAGTTGCCACCAAATTAATGCAGGAACAACATCATACTTTAAAAGAAAAAGGTTATTCTATCGTTCAAACAAAAACAAAAAACAAGTGGCGTAATATGCTTATTTCAAACATTACAAGTGGTTTTGATATTATAGGAACACATACAGATGAAAAAGGGAGCCTAAAATCATTTTACAAAAAAATTTACTTTAAAACAGATTCAAACATTTTCATACTAATAAAAAAATGACCTAGTTTCAAACTAGGTCATTTTTATTAACGAGGAATAGATTGCATGACAGATTGTAACGTTACTCTTTCTTCTTCTGTTAATGGAAGAAGTGGTAAACGTACAGAACCTACATCTAATCCAACCATTTGTAACGCTGTTTTTACTGGCGTTGGGCTTGGCGCCATAAATAACGAATCAGTTACCCTTACAAGTAATTGATGTAATTTTTGTGCCTTCTTAAACTCTCCCGCTTGGAATGCTGCAATCATTTCTTGCATTTCATTTCCAATAACATGAGATGCTACTGAAACGATACCTTTCGCTCCAACTGCCATAGCCGGTAACGTTAAACCGTCATCACCGCTGTATACTGCAAAGTCGTCCGCTGTTTTTTCAATGATCTCTGTCATTGTTAGCACATCGCCGCCTGCATCTTTAATAGCAACAATGTTTTCTATTTCTGATAAACGAACAACTGTATCAACAGAGATTTGTACAATAGATCGCCCTGGAACGTTATATAGCATAACCGGAAGTGGAGTGCTTTCAGCAATCGTTTTAAAGTGCTGATACATTCCTTCTTGACTCGGTTTGTTATAATACGGTGCTACCAGCATAACTGCATCGACACCAACTTCTGTTGCCTTTTTAGTTAAATCAACCGAAGCATGTGTATTATTGCTACCTGTTCCAGCGATTACGGGCACTCTTTTATCGACAACAGATACGACATGGCGATATAACGCTACTTTTTCTTCTGAAGTTAATGTAGGAGATTCACCTGTCGTTCCTCCTACCACGATTGCTGTTGTACCGTTATCAATTAAATAATTTACCAATTTCGTTGTCTTTGCAAAATCGATATTGCCGTTTTTATCAAACGGTGTTACCATCGCGGTTGCAATTGTCCCAAAATCTATCATGGTCTCACTCCTTATTGTTCCAGTTGCTTTTCTTTTGAAAGCTCAAACGCACTATGTAATGCATTTACAGCCTCCACTAAATCGGTTTCTTTTACAAGAACCCAAATTGTTGTATGACTATCTGCTGATTGCAGAATTTGAATACCTTTTTCCGCTAAAGCTGTAACAATTTTCGCAGTAACCCCTGGGATACCTGCCATGCCAGCTCCAACAATAGATACTTTCGCACAATGCTCTGTCACAATTGGCTCATATCCAAGTTGCTTTAATACTTCGACAGCACAAGCTGATACATTATCATTTACTGTATAAGCTACACCGGTAGGAGAAATGTTAATTAAATCAACACTAATGCCTTCGTTTGCCATTTCTTTAAACACATGTTGTTGTATATCATATGCAGTTTCTTTTGCAAGCACTTTAATTTGCGTTACGTTTGATACATGTGCAATACCTGTAACAGGACGTTCTTCTACATCCTGCCCTTTTGTAGCACCATCGTATGCTGCAATAAGCGTACCTTCACTATCAGAATACGTAGAACGTACACGAAGCGGTACTTTTGCATGCATCGCAATTTCAACAGCACGCGGATGAACGACTTTTGCACCTTGGTAAGCCATGTTACAAATTTCGTTATACGTTACCGTTTGAAGATGACGTGCATCTTTTACAATACGAGGATCCGCAGTCATAACACCTTCTACATCAGTGAATATATCGATGTATTCAGCATGAAGCGCAACACCTAATGCTGAAGCCGAAGTATCGCTACCTCCGCGTCCAAGTGTTGTCGTATCACCTTTTTTCGTTTGCCCTTGGAATCCTGTAACAACGATTACATCTACATTTTGTAACTCTTCATGTATACGATCGCAATTCATTTCAACAATCTTCGCATTCGTAAAGTCATCATTTGTTACAAAACCAGCTTGTGCACCATTTAATGCTGCTGCTTTTATGCCGTTCTCATTCAACATATTAGAGAAAACGATTGCTGAGATTAGTTCTCCGCATGATAATAGCAAATCTTGCTCACGTTTAGAAATAGTAGATTCCTCTTGATTTACAAGACTTAATAATGTATCTGTTGCATATGGTTCACCTTTACGGCCCATAGCAGATAC
Organism: Bacillus thuringiensis; assembly: GCF_014932895.1. GTDB lineage: Bacteria > Bacillota > Bacilli > Bacillales > Bacillaceae_G > Bacillus_A > Bacillus_A thuringiensis_AA. Next base: position 99,940 of record NZ_JACYOF010000001.1, read on the forward strand.
GACAGTAACTACTTTATACCCCGCATCTAGCGATTTTTTTATATGATGAAGCGCATGCTTACGTCCATTTTCATCACGTACTGATGTGCCACCAAATTTTTGAACAATAATTTTCATATTTTGCACCTTCTCTTAGCCGTTTACACTAATTGTAATTTTACTAAGCGCTCTGCAATTTGGACAGAATTCCATGCAGCGCCTTTTAATAAGTTATCAGATACGACCCAAAGATGGAATCCTTTATCGTTATTTAAATCTTTACGGATTCTTCCAACGAATACTTCGTTTTTACCTACTGCAGTAGCTGGCATTGGATATAACTGCTCTTCTGGATTATCTTGCAGAACAATACCTTCCGCATTTGCAAGTAAGCTCTTTAATTCTTCTACTGTTACGCCGTCTTTTTCTACTTCGATGTAAACAGACTCAGAGTGTCCTGATACAACTGGTAAACGTACACATGTTGCCGCTACTTCTAATTCAGGCATATGCATAATTTTTTTCGTTTCATTAATCATTTTCATTTCTTCAAACGTAAATCCATTATCTTGGAACTTATCAATCTGTGGAATCGCATTAAAAGCAATTTGGAAATGTTTCTTATCACCTGATACAGGTAATACATTCGCCTTAACTTCTTCGCCATTTAAGATTGCTTGTGATTGTTCATGAAGTTCTTCAATCGCTGCCGCACCAGCACCTGATACAGCTTGATATGTGGAAACGATTACTCGTTTTAAACCATATTGCTGACGAATCGGCTCAAGAGCGACTACCATTTGAATTGTAGAACAGTTTGGATTTGCAATAATTCCATTATGTTCTTTTAAGTCGTTTTCATTTACTTCAGGTACAACAAGTGGCACGTTTTCTGTCATACGGAATGCACTTGTATTATCAACAACAATCGCACCGCGTTTTGCTGCTTCTGGCGCTAATTGTTTCGATACAGATCCACCAGCACTAAATAGTGCGATATCTACTCCTTCAAAACTTTCAGGAGTTGCCTCTTGAACTGTAAATTCTTCGCCTTTAAATACAAGTTTCTTACCTGCAGATCGTTTAGATGAAAGTAACGTTAACTTCCCGATTGGAAATTCTCGTTTCTCTAAAGTGTTTAACATTTGTTCACCAACTGCGCCGGTTGCTCCAACTACAGCGACATGAAAAGTTTTTTGCTTTTCCATCACTATGCCCCTTTCTAGATACCAATCCTTCTATAACTTAGAATTAGAAGGAGTATACAATACCCCTTCTAATCTTAATAACGTTAATTTTATCATATTCTACAGTAAGAATGATGGTTTCATCAAAAATTGTCCGTTTTTTTTCGTTTTTTAATTCATATATCTGAATTTTTCTACGACAACCGGTTGCAATTGCTTTCCTTGCAACGCTTCTAATACTGTATCTTCCAGTAACTCCATACGAGCTACCATTGAATTCGGTTTTTTCTCTGGTGCGTCTTGGCCGAATGGGACGAAGTAGATGTTTTTTGTGGCCATTAGGCGCATGAGGTTGACGCCATTTAACCCCAATGCATCATTCGTCGAAACAGCCAATACAACAGGCTTGCCATTTCTCAGCGTCGCTTTTGCTGCCATTAGTACTGGAGAATCTGTCATTGCATTTGCAAATTTACTCATAGAATTTCCTGTTAAAGGAGCGATTACCATGCAGTCTAATGGAATTTTAGGTCCTAACGGTTCTGCGCCAACGATTGAATTAATAGCTTTAAATCCTGTTATTTCTTCAATCTTCTTAATCCATTCTGCTCCTTCTCCAAATCTAGTATTTGTTGATTGAACAGTATAAGAAACAACAGGGCGTACTTCTGCTCCCTCAGCAATTAATTTTTCTAAATGAGGCATCACTTCCTCATACGTACAATGTGAGCCTGTAAATCCGAAACCAATTCGTTTCCCCTTCAAACTCATTTCTTTTCCTCCTCCTTTGCGATTGCATCTGCTGTTAATAACTGAGAAAGAACGTTTGCTAAAATTTGTCCAGCCGTTTTTGGAGCAACAATACCTGGCAATCCAGGTGCTAGCAACGCTTTGACTCCTCTTTTTTCCGCATATCTAAAGTCGGTACCCCCTGGTTTAGAAGCTAAATCAATTACTAACGTATGAGCTGGCATTTTTGAAATAACATTCGCTGTTACAACGAGATGCGGAATGGTGTTAATCACAATATCGATATTCCCTACTTCTTTCTCAATATCTTGCATATGAAAAGGAGAAAACATCATTTCTGTAATACGTGCGATATGTTCAGACCGTCTTGCTCCAACTTTGACATGGGCTCCTAATGATTGAAATGCTCTGGCAACACTCATCCCTGTTCTACCAAATCCTAAAACCATTACATTAGACCCATGAATTGTATAATCGGTATGTTGAATTACCATCATTAATGTACCTTCTACAGTTGGAATAGAATTATAGATTGCCACATCATCACGATCAAATAATTTAACAAGTTTTCGATTTGTAGTAGATACGAGATTTTCCAAGTAAGGCGTACCAATACCTGAATATATAGTAAAGTGTTCTGGTGTATTTTCAATTTGTTCTTTCGTAATAGAAACTTTTTCATTTGAAAAAATAGTATCTACTTCTCCCTTGGTATTTGTACCTGCAACTGGCAAAATAATTGCATCTACAGAAGTGAAATCTAAATTTTGTATACTTTCTTTTGCTGCCCCAGTGAAGCCATGATCTAACTGATCAAACCCTATCAATGAAAGTTTCGCATCCAATTCAACTAGCTTGCGAATTACTTCTAGCTGCCTTGCATCTCCTCCTATGACAGCAATATGCATCTCAGTCAACATTCCCTAATTCACCTTCTTTTTCTGTCATTTATAAGAAAAGTGCCTACTTTTTCTTTTTCCTCCACATCATATGTAATGTACGAGTTTTAGGTGATTGAAAATCAAAATGCACATATGGTTTATCAGCTTTCTATGTAGATACAAAAAAAGATGACCAAAATGGCCATCTTTCACTTCGAATGTGAACGATTTGTAATATCACAAAGGATTATATCACGTCCCACTTTCTTAATTTGACTCCACGCTACCCTTACTTCTTGTGGTTCCTTTTTAAAACCTCCCCATTTTTGTACAGGTATTATAAGTGTTTGTATTTTTCCATCTCTCTCATTAATCTCTAAATCCACATAACCTAAAACCCCCATTTTTTCTGCGCTTTCCAAATTTACAATTTCTTTACCACTTAATTCACTTAATCGCATGCACGCTCCTCCTCCCAAATTTTCCATGTGAATTATCTATAATTAGTACCTATTCTGTACGTATAAAAAAAATAACCATATCTCACTTAAAAAGGGATACGGTTATTTTCGAATACATCAAAAAAATCAATTATAGTTTTATTCCTTTTGGAAGTTTTCCATCTGGACTAATAAGTGCCGCAGAGAATTCATCTGTAAACATGTTGCGAATCAATTCGTCTACATTTTCTTTCGTTACAGTGTTTACACTTTCAATAATTTCATCAAGTGAACGATGTTTACGAAGAAGCAATTCATTTTTACCATTGCGGCTCATACGGCTATTCGTACTTTCTAAACTTAACATTAAATTTCCTTTTAATTGCTCTTTACTATTTACAAGCTCTTTTTCTGTAATACCTGTATTTTTTAATGTCTCTAACGTTTCTTGCATTGTATCATACAATGTATCTAATTGCTGGCTACCTGTTCCACCATACAGTGTTAACATACCTGTATCTTCATAAGAAGAGTGGTAAGAAAATACCGAGTAAGCCAACCCACGTTGCTCACGTACTTCTTGGAATAAACGACTACTCATACTACCGCCTAAAACATTATTTAATACGATTAAGTTATAAATATCTTCGTGTCCCATTTGTAAGCCTTTATATCCTAAACATAAATGAGCTTGTTCTGTTTCCTTTTTACGTGCTACCTTATTAAAATGGAAAATTGGACTATGTACTTGTTCACGGTTTGTTGTTCCTTCATAACCACCGAAATATTGCTCTACTGTTTGTAAAAATGCTTCATCAATATTTCCTGCAACTGATACAACGACATTTTCAGGTGTGTAATGATCTTTTATATATTGACGTAGCGTATCACCTGTAAACGTATCAAGCGTCTCTTCTGTTCCTAAAATAGGATATCCAAGCGGATGCGTTTCATATGTTGCTTTCGTTAACATATCATGCACAATATCATCTGGAGCATCTTCGTACATTTTAATTTCTTCACATACAACATTCTTCTCTTTTTTCAGTTCTTCCTCATCAAATGTTGAATTAAAGAACATATCTGCTAAAACATCTAAAGCATATTTAGCATGCTCATCTAGCACTTTGGCATAGTAACATGTATATTCTTTTGAAGTAAAAGCATTTACTTGCCCACCAATGCTATCAAATGATTCTGCAATTTCGCGCGCGCTACGTGTTTCCGTTCCTTTAAAGAACATGTGCTCTAAAAAGTGGGAAATCCCGTTATTTTTTTCATTTTCATTTCTTGATCCCGCATGAATCCAAATACCAATCGCAACCGATCTTACTGTTGGTATATTCTCCATAACTATTCTTACACCATTTTTACAAGTATATTTTTTAATCAAAAACTTTCCTCCTACTGCCAGTTTCTCTAAATAAACGCTATTATTTAATGATAACAAGTTTAAGGATGAATGTCATGCAAATGTATTTAATCTATACGTTTTTCATCCAGTAATTCTGTTATATTCCCCACTCTATATCCTTGTTCCTTCAAATTTGTAATCATTGTATCTAATGCTTCTTCTGTAGATGAAGTAGGGTGCATTAATACAATGGCACCTGGATGTATTTTTCTCATCACTCTCTGCAATAGAACGTCTGGATCTGGTCGCTTCCAATCAATTGTATCCACAGTCCACATAATCGTTCCCATTTGGAAATCATCTGCAATTTTTACAACTTCATCCCGAAAACTTCCACTCGGCGGGGCAAACCATCTCACTTTTTGATTCGTAGCAGCTTCTATCATTCGATTTGTTTTTTGTAACTGATCTCGTATTTCATCTGACGATAACGTTTTCATATTAGGGTGTGTGTAAGAATGGTTTCCGACTTCTTGATTTGCATCAACAATCATTTTTGCAAATCGTAAATTTTCTTTCACCCAACGTCCTTCTAAGAAGAAAGTCGCCTTCACATCATGTTTTTTCAATATTTCTAATATGCGAGGTAAATACTCATTTCCCCATGCCACATTTATTGTTAATCCCACCATTTTTTTATTTGGATGTCCTCGATAAATTGGGGCTGGTGATAAATCTTCTAAGTGGACACTCGGTGACACTTCCTGGAATTCAAGATGTTTTTGATCAAATTTCTTGAGCTTTTTCATATTCTTATACGACGCTTCTATATCTACTTGTCTTCCATTATATCCAGGTGTTGCTTTCCAAATCTTGTCGATCATCGCATTTTGAGGAGCAATCTCATACCGTTTTGCTTGTTTTTGAATTTCTTCATACAAATTATCCTGTGCCAAAACAGAACTAGAGCCAACACCGACATATAAAAAAAATATACATATGTATGCCAATATACGAACTTTCATATAAACCCTCCCATTAACTATATAAAAACATTTTCTTCTTATCATTGTTAATTTGAGCGTTATATTGAAAACTATACCTATGCTGACATAAAAATATGTGTAAATCATGTTTTTTACATAACAAAAAAAGCCAGCTAAACTGGCTTTTACTTATTGCTGCTCTTGTTTGTTTTCTTCTTTAGCAGCTTCTTTTTCTTGCTCTTCTTTTAGCAATACTTTTCTAGATAGGTTCACGCGGCCTTGTTTGTCAATCTCGATTACTTTAACAGGAATTACGTCACCGATTTTCACAACATCTTCTACTTTACCTACACGCTCAAGTGCAAGTTCAGAAATGTGAACTAATCCATCTTTACCACTGAATAATTCAACGAAAGCACCGAATTTTTCGATACGTTTTACTTTTCCTTCGTAGATTTCATCTACTTGTACTTCACGAACGATATCTTCGATAATTTTCTTAGCTTTGTCGTTCATTTCTTGGTCTATTGATGAAATGAATACTGTACCATCTTGCTCGATATCAATTTTAACACCAGTTTCTTCAATAATTTTATTGATTTGTTTACCGCTTGGTCCAATAACGTCACGGATTTTATCTGGGTTAATTGTCATTGTAATAATCTTTGGAGCGTAAGCTGATAATTCAGTACGTGGTTCTGCAATTACAGATAACATATGATCTAGAATGTGCATACGACCAACTTTCGCTTGTTGTAGTGCTTCTTCTAAAATCTCACGAGATAAACCATCGATTTTAATGTCCATTTGTAGTGCAGTTACACCTTGTGCTGTACCTGCTACTTTAAAGTCCATATCACCTAAATGGTCTTCCATACCTTGAATATCAGTTAAAATTGTGTAATGCTCACCAGATTTAACTAGACCCATCGCAATACCTGCAACTGGAGCTTTAAGTGGAACACCAGCATCCATCATCGCTAAAGTACTACCACAAATACTTGCTTGTGAAGTAGAACCATTTGATTCTAACACTTCAGATACAAGACGTACTGTGTATGGGAAATCTTTTTCAGATGGAATTACAGGCTCAAGTGCGCGCTCTCCTAATGCACCGTGACCGATTTCACGACGACCTGGTCCACGCATTGGTCTTGTTTCACCAACACTAAATGATGGGAAGTTGTAATGGTGCATAAAGCGTTTTGATTCTTCTACACCAAGACCATCTAAAATTTGCACATCGCCTAATGCACCTAATGTACAAATACTTAATGCTTGTGTTTGTCCACGTGTGAATAAACCAGAACCATGTGTACGAGATAAAATACCAACTTCTGATGCTAAAGGACGGATTTCGTCACCTTTACGGCCATCTGGGCGGATTTTTTCAACTGTAATTAGACGACGTACTTCTTCTTTTACAATTTTATATAAAATCTCATTTACTTGTCCTAATGTGTCAGCGTCAGCTTCCTCAGCTTCGTAATGCTCGATTACACGCTTTTTAACTTCGTTAATTGCATCTTCACGTGCATGTTTCTCATGTACTTGAATTGCAGAATGCATATCCTTCTCAGCCATTTTACGTACAGCTTGATTAAGATCAGCGTCAACTTCATAAAGTTTCACTTCTGACTTCTCTTTACCTACAGCTTGTACAATCTCTTCTTGGAATGCAATTAGACGTTTAATTTCGTCATGTCCAAACATAATTGCTTCTAACATTGTTTCTTCAGGTACTTGATCTGCTCCTGCTTCAACCATGTTAATTGCATCTTTCGTACCAGCTACAACTAAGTGGATATCACTTTGTTCTTGCTGGTCTACTGTTGGATTAATAACGAATTCGCCATTAATACGACCAACTGTTGCACCAGCGATTGGACCTTCAAATGGAATATCTGAAATCGATAACGCTAATGAAGAACCAAGCATAGCTGCCATTTCAGAAGAACAATCTTGATCAACACTCATTACAATGCTGACAACTTGTACTTCGTTACGGAAACCATCTGCGAAAAGCGGACGAATTGGACGGTCGATTAAACGACTTGCCAAAATTGCTTTTTCACTTGGACGACCTTCACGTTTAATAAAACCGCCTGGAATTTTTCCGACTGCATATAAACGCTCTTCATAGTTTACTGTAAGTGGGAAGAAATCTACATTTTTAGCCTCTTTTGATGCAGTTGCTGTAGATAGAACTGCTGTATCGCCATATCTTACTAATACTGCTCCGTTCGCTTGTTTTGCAAGCTGACCAGTTTCAACTGTTAGCTGGCGACCAGCTAAATCTATCGAGAAGACTTGCTTTTCTTGACTCATTTAAGTACCCCTCTCAATTTAAAGTATTCAATTCTTCTATGTAAATGGATAGTATATCACAATATTCTACCTCTAGTATTGCCGAAAATTAAGTAAGCTATAAAGCGTAGAAGATATATTTTTACCTAACAAAAAAGCGGGAATATTCCCGCTTCTTTGACTATCGACGTAAGCCAAGCTTTGTGATTAATTCACGGTAACGTGTGATATCGCTATTACGAAGGTAAGTTAGTAAATTACGACGTTTACCAACCATCTTTAATAGACCACGACGTGAATGATGATCTTTCTTGTGAGTACGTAAGTGCTCGTTTAGAGTGTTAATTTGCTCCGTTAGGACAGCAATTTGAACCTCTGGAGAACCAGTATCAGTCTCATGAGTTCTAAATTGTGCAATGATTTCATTTTTACGTTCTTGTGTTAAAGCCATCCTATTTCACCTCCTATTAATTAAACCCCCAATTACCTAGCAAGCGTCGGTGAGTCGCAATGCCAAGCAATGGTTGTCATAAAGTACATAACATAGAATACTACTTTTCATTTGAAAAAGCAAGTATATTCTTTTCGCCCGCAAAATATTCTTGTGCTGTTTTCTTATCTTTTGCTATTTGTTCAACTAACTCATCAATGCCATTGAATTTCTTCTCTTCTCTTATACGCATATGCCACTCAACTGTAACATTTTGATCATATATGTCTTTGTTGAATTCAAATAAGTGCACTTCAATAGATAATTGACGCTCATTTTCTTTAAACGTTGGTTTATATCCAATATTACATACACCATCGTACCATTCATCGTGAACTTTTAATCTCACTGCATAAACACCTACAGGTGGCAATAAATACTCATCACTTAAACCTACATTAGCCGTTGGAAAACCAATTTGTCGTCCACGTTTATCACCGTGTACAACCGTTCCTCCTACGGTATAGGCTCTACCTAAAATAGATGGAATTTGTTCCATTTCGCCATTCCGAATTAACTTTCGTAATGCTGTAGAACTTACTTTCTCTTCTTGAAATTCAACTTTTTCAATCACAGTCTGTGTAAACTCCCCTCTTGCATGAAATGGTAAAGTCTCCATCTTTCCTTTTCCTAAACGTCCATATGAATAATCAAACCCTGCTACTACATGCTTTACATTTAAACCAATAATATAATCATCTACAAATTGCTGTGGCAATAAGCCTGCAAACGATTCATCAAATTTAATAACATATAATATATCGATTCCTAAGCTTGCGACTATTTTTTCTTTATCACACATTGGTGTAATATACTCCGCATGCGCTTCCTTTTTCCCTAAAACAACAGATGGATGGGGATGAAATGTCATAACTGCACTTTTATATCCGCGTTCATCCGCTATTTGTTTCGCAGTTCGAATCACACGTTGATGCCCTAAGTGAATGCCATCAAAAAATCCTAATGCCATTACAGTAGGTGGTAATTCTAATTTATTTTGTTCATGTGGATGAGTTAAATGAATAAGTTTCACGCTTGAATTCACCTTTTTCTGTAATAATCCTTCCAATAATTCATTATAGCTTTAGTTCTTGATTATTCACAAGTACTTTCATTGGCTTTAGCATACCAGGGTGTTTTGGATGATGCTCATAAATTGCTAAGCAACGGTCATTTTTATCAAACACTGTAATAAATGGCGCTGTTATTTCTAAATCATTCTTTAAGAACATACCATTCTTAATTTTCTCTGCTTGCTTGTCATCTACAACCATTTTTGGAAACTTACTTAACGCTTCATCAATTGAAATGAAGATAGACTCTACTGTTCCATTTTGCACGTTTTCTTCAATTTCTTCAAATGATATGCAATCTTCTAATAAAAATTCACCAGACGCCGTTCTTACAAGATGAGACATATGTGATGGAAACCCTAATTTTTCCCCAATCATTACTGCTAGCGTTCTTACATATGTCCCTTTACTGCACGTTACACGGAAACGGAATGAAATATTTTCTCCTTCAAAAACTTCACGGTCATCAAGCAATGCAAATTCATGAATTATAATTGTACGAACTGGACGTTCCACTTCTTGCCCCGCTCTTGCATATTCATATAATTTTTTTCCGTTAACTTTTACAGCCGAAAACATCGGTGGCATTTGTTCGATTGTACCTGTTAATTCCGCAAGAACTCCCTCTACTTCCTGACGAGTAATAACACGGTCAACATTTTTTGTTTCAACTACTTCACCAGAAGCATCTTCAGTTGTTGTTGAAAATCCTAATGTCACTTCACCTTCATACGTTTTCGTCTCACTCGTTAAAAATTGTGCAATCTTCGTTGCTCTCCCAACACAAATCGGTAATACGCCCGTAACATCTGGATCTAATGTTCCCGTATGACCAATTCTCTTTTCTCGCAATATCTTTCTTAATTTAAATACACAATCATGTGATGTCATGCCTTTTGGCTTATGTAATAATACTACACCTTCCATATATGTTCACCTCATCATAATTCTTTCATAGTAAATGCTCAAAACTTATTTGCATTGAAAAAATGGATAGACATATGTCTATCCATTATTCTTCACGTTTACCTTCTTTATTAATTTCATGTAAAAGTGTATCAATTCGATGACCATATCCGATAGACTCATCAAATTCAAAGGAAATTTCCGGTGTTTTACGAAGACGAATACGTTGGCCAATTTCTGAACGAATGAAGCCTTTTGCCTTCGCTAAACCTTTTAATGTACTTTCTTTCTGTTCTTCATCACCTAAAACAGAAATATATACTGTAGCAATTTGTAAATCTCCACTCACTTGTACATCTGTTACTGTAACAAATCCGACACGTGGGTCTTTAATTTTACGACTGATGATGTCGCCTAATTCTTTTTTCATTTGCTCGCCTACACGGTTTGCACGTAATTTCATAACTCTTCACCTCATTCAATACCATTCCAATTGTGTTATCGTACGTTCAATTTCAGGAAATGAATCGATATACTCAAGTACACGATTCATTTCTTTTTCACAGATAACACGATTTGAGGATACGGAAACAATCGCAATTTCTGTACGTTGCCATACATCTTGATGCCCTACTTCTGAAACAGCTACGTTATACCGCTGCTTCACACGAGTTAGCACCCGTTGTAAAATTGCTCGTTTCTCTTTTAAAGAATGCACATCGTAAATCATACACTCGAATGAGAGTGAAGCGATAATCATCGCTTCACTTCTTCCATAATGTACGCTTCAATGATGTCCCCTTCTTTAAGATCGTTGTATTTCTCAATTGTAATACCACACTCATAGTTTTGAGCAACTTCTTTTACGTCGTCTTTGAAACGTTTTAATGTATCAAGTTGACCTTCATAGATTACCACACCATCACGAATAATACGCACGCCACTATCACGGGTAATTTTACCGTCTGTTACGTAACAACCTGCGATTGTTCCAACTTTTGTTACTTTAAACGTTTGACGAACTTCTGCTTGACCGATTACTTTTTCTTCGAATTCTGGATCAAGCATACCTTGCATAGCTGCTTCAATCTCTTCGATTACTTTATAAATAATACGGTGTAAACGAATATCAACGTTCTCTAATTCAGCTGTACGCTTCGCGTTTACATCTGGACGTACGTTAAATCCAATTACAATTGCATTAGATGCAGAAGCTAAAATAATATCAGATTCTGTAATCGCACCTACACCAGTGTGAATGATTTTTACTTTTACGCCTTCAACATCGATTTTACGAAGTGATGCAGCCATCGCTTCAACAGAACCTTGTACGTCTGCTTTTACGATTAAGTTGATTTCTTTTACATCGCCCTCTTGGATTTGTTGGAATAAATCTTCAAGGCTTAATTTAGATTTCTCACCACGTTGTGCAACTAACGCTTCTTGTGCACGTGATTCACCAATTTGACGTGCTTTCTTCTCATCAGCGAATGCCATGAAACGGTCTCCAGCTTGTGGTACTTCATTTAAACCTGTAATTTCAACAGGAGTTGATGGACCAGCAACTTTTACACGACGACCAATATCACTTACCATTGCACGAACACGTCCGAATGATGTTCCAACAACGATTGGATCACCAACGCGAAGTGTACCGTTTTGGACAAGTAATGTCGCGATAGTTCCTTTACCTTTATCAAGCTGTGCTTCAATTACAGTACCAGTTGCATAGCGATTTGGATTTGCTTTGTATTCTTCTACTTCACTTACAAGAAGAATCATTTCTAACAAGTTGTCAATTCCTTCGCCTTGAATTGCAGAGATTGGTACGAAAATTGTGTCTCCGCCCCATGCTTCTGGAACTAATTCATATTCTGTTAATTCTTGCATTACGCGATCAGGATTTGCTGCTGGTTTATCCATTTTATTCACAGCAACAATAATTGGTACTCCTGCTGCCTTCGCATGGTTAATCGCTTCAACTGTCTGTGGCATAACACCGTCATCAGCTGCAACAACAAGGATTGTAATATCCGTTACTTGCGCACCACGAGCACGCATTGTTGTAAATGCTGCGTGACCAGGTGTATCTAAGAATGTAATTTTCTTATCGTTTACTTCAACTTGGTATGCACCAATATGCTGAGTAATTCCACCCGCTTCGCCAGCAGTTACTTTTGAGTTACGAATAGAGTCAAGTAATGTTGTTTTACCATGGTCAACGTGTCCCATAATTGTAACAACAGCTGGACGCTCTTTTAAGTTTTCTTCATCATCTTGCTCATCGATGAATGTTTCAAACTCAGTTTCACTTATAATTACTTCTTCTTCTACTTCAATACCGTAATCAGTAGCAATTAACTCGATTGTATCTTTGTCTAAGTCTTGGTTAATTGTTGCCATAATTCCTAGCATGAAGAGCTTCTTAATAATTTCAGACGGCTCTTTGCTTAATTTTTTAGCAAGTTCTCCTACTGTAAGGCTTCCAGAGAAAGTAATTTTATCTGGTGTTTCTACAACTTGTGTTTGTTGTCTTCCAGCAAAGTTTTCTTGACGCTTGTCTTCGTTACCTTTGCCTTTTTTCTTTTTCTTATTGCTGTTCTTTTTACTACGAACAACTTTTTCTTCTACTTCAAAATCATCTGCAACAGAAGGTTTTTCTGCTTGGTATTCATTATCTAATTTGTTTACTACTTCATCGTCTAACATTGTCATATGATTCGAAACCTCGATATTCATTTCTTTTAGTTTTGTCATAAGATCTTTACTTGAGATATTATGTTGTTTTGCATATTCATGCACTCGAATTTTACTCATACCTTCACCCCCGGTAATTTGTATCGAGCATGCTACGCAGCTTTTTCGCAAAGCCCTCATCTAACACAGCTACAACGACTCGCTCATCTCTCCCAATCGCATGCCCTAATTGTTGTCGATTTTCGACCTTTCTCATTGGTACGTTGTAGTACGTCGTTTTATCCGTGATACGTTTTGTTGTATTCGCTGACGCATCTTCAGATAGCAATACAAGTTTTGCTTTGCCACTTCGTACTTCTTTTAAAACAAGTTCTTCACCCGAAATAATTTTTCGAGCCCGGTTTGCTAGTCCTAAAAACGATTTCCAATCGGACACTTATTTCGACTCCTTCTCAACAAGCTCAAGAAGCTCTTCGTAAAGAGAACTGTCGATTTTCGCTTTTAGATGATGTTCCAAAACATTTTTCTTTTGAGCTTGAAGAATGCTTTCCTTGTCTTTTGATAAGTAAGCACCTCGTCCTGATTTCTTTCCAGTTAAATCAATGGACACTTCTCCCTCTTTGGAACGAACAATGCGAACGAGCTCTCGTTTTGATTTCATTTCTTGCGTTGCAACACATTTTCGTAACGGAACTTTTCGATTGCTCATACTCATCACCTCTATTCGATTTCGTCTTCAACTGAATCGAATCCGAATGCGATTACGCTATCTTCTTCTGTTACAATACCAAGTTGTTTCGCATCAGACTCACTCTTAATGTCAATCTTCCAACCTGTTAATTTAGCTGCAAGACGTGCGTTTTGTCCACGCTTACCGATAGCTAATGATAGCTGATGGTCTGGAACAACAACAGTTGTTGCTTTTTCTTCTTCATCTACAAGTACTTTAACAACTTGTGATGGGCTTAAAGCATTTGCAACATATTCAACTGGATCATTCGACCAGCGAACGATGTCAATTTTTTCACCTTTTAATTCGTCTACAATACGTTGTACACGTTGTCCTTTTGGTCCTACACAAGAGCCAACCGGATCAACATCAACGTTCTCTGCATATACAGAGATTTTAGAACGATCGCCAGCTTCACGTGCTACAGAACGAATGTCAACAGTTCCATCATAGATTTCAGGAACTTCCATTTCGAATAAACGTTTTAAAAGACCAGGATGTGTACGTGATACGTAAATTTGTGGTCCCTTCGTTGTTTTTTCTACTTTCGTAATGAATACGCGAATGCGATCATGTGGTTTGTACTGTTCGTTTGGCATTTGCTCACTTACAGGTAATAAAGCTTCTACTTTCCCTAAGCTTACATAGATGAAACGAGCATCTTGACGTTGTACAATACCAACCATGATATCTTCTTCACGGTCACTAAACTCAGAGTAAATAACACCGCGCTCTGCTTCACGCACTCGTTGTGTTACAACTTGTTTTGCAGTTTGTGCTGCAATGCGACCGAAATCTTTTGGTGTTACTTCAATTTCTAGTACGTCACCATCTTGATAGTTTGGATTAATTTGTCTTGCTTCTTCAACAGAAATTTCAAGACGTGGATCAAACACATTATCAACAACATCTTTACGTGCTAAAACTTGAATTGTTCCCACTTGTGGGTTAAAGCTCACACGAACGTTTTGTGCTTGGTTAAAATTGCGTTTATAAGCAGAGATTAATGCTGCTTCAATCGCATCAATAATAATATCTTTGCTAATTCCTTTTTCTGACTCTAATACGAGCAAGGCATCTAACAACTCAGTGCTCATGAAGATCCCCCTTCTAACTAAAACGTAACAGCAAGTCGCGCATTTGCAACTTTATCCATTGGAATTTGGATTTCTTTTTTACGTGTTTTAATTGTTAATAATAGTGTAATTGTAGTACCGTCGTAGGAAAGTAGCTTTCCTTCAAACATTTTTTCACCATCAATCGGCTCATATGTTTTAATTGCCACTTGTTTTCCTACCGCTTGCTGGAAGTCTTTCTCTTTCTTTAATGGGCGTTCTGCTCCAGGAGATGATACATCCAAAAAGTAAAGATGAGGAATTGGATCCTCTTTATCTAAAGCTTCGCTTAAACGTTCACTTACCGCACCGCATTCTTCAATGTCGACTCCCTTTTCAGAATCGATGAATACGCGTAAGAACCAGTCTTGTCCTTCTTTCACATACTCTACATCTACAAGTTCAAGATTTAACTCTTCAACGATCGGCTGTGCAAATGCTTCTACAACTTCTGTGACTTTCTTATCCATAAACAGCCTCCTTCCTGCCGCCATGTACCATCTACAAGAAAAGATTCCGTTCATAAAAACGGTCTATCTTATTCTTTCTCGTTAGCTAACAAAAGCCCCTGCCGTTAAGCAGGGAATATCTGTCTTAGTATTACCAAATTTAAGAAGTAAAACTTGTAACAAAATATGTATATACGACAGAAATTTCTTACCTCTCTACATCAATAAAACGTAGATAGTAACACGAAAGAGTGGGTTTCCCCACTCTTTTTTTCACACAATATACATGACATGGTTATCTCGGTTAATAGTATACCATAGCAAATGCTGATTTGCAAAGACTTTTCCTACCTGCTAGAACAGTGATAATTGGTTTTGATCAGGTAAATCGCCTAAGCAACCTTGACTATCTAAATACTCAATAATCGTTTTAGAAACCTTACTGCGCTGCTGTAAATCTTCTTTTGATAAGAAATCTCCATTTTTACGAGCTTCTACAATACTTAAAGCTGCGTTTGTACCAAGTCCAGGTACTGCATTAAATGGAGGAATTAAAGTATCCCCATCAATAATGAAATCAGTTGCATGCGAGCGGTATAAATCGACTTTTTGGAATGAATATCCACGCTCACACATTTCAAGTGTCATTTCTAGTACCGTTAATAAACTCTTCTCTTTTGGCGCTGCATCCAATCCTTTTTGCGCAATTTCATCAATTTTTGCACGTATAGATGCTGAACCTTTCGCCATCGCCTCTACATCAAAGTCATCTGCACGAACTGTAAAGTATGCCGCATAGAATAAAAGCGCGAAATGTACTTTAAAGTATGCGATACGAACAGCCATAAGTACGTAAGCAGCCGCATGGGCTTTAGGGAACATATATTTTATCTTCTTACATGAATCAATATACCAACCTGGTACATTATTATTTTTCATGTCCTCTTCCCATTCTTCCGGTACACCTTTACCTTTACGAACCGACTCCATGATTTTGAAGGCTAATGATGGATCTAAACCTTGATAAATTAAATATACCATGATGTCATCACGACAACCGATAACTTCACTCAGCGTACATGTACCGTTATAAATTAACTCGTTTGCATTACCGAGCCATACGTCAGTACCATGCGATAGTCCAGAAATTTGGACTAGCTCTGAGAACGTCGTTGGTTTTGTCTCTTCTAACATCTGTCTTACGAATTTCGTACCAAATTCCGGTATACCAAGTGTACCTGTTTTACAGTTAATCTGTTCTTCCGTTACCCCTAAAGATTCTGGACCAGAGAAAATTTTCATTACTTCTGGATCGTCTGTTGGGATTGTTTTCGGATCAATACCACTTAAATCTTGTAGCATACGAATAACGGTCGGATCATCGTGTCCTAGTATATCGAGTTTCAATAAATTATCATGAATCGAGTGGAAGTCAAAATGTGTTGTTCTCCACTCAGCCCCAATTGAATCCGCAGGAAACTGTATTGGTGAAAAATCAAAAATATCCATGTAATCAGGCACAACGATAATACCACCTGGATGCTGTCCAGTTGTACGTTTTACTCCGGTACATCCTGCAACTAACCGATCAATCTCTGCATTTCGAATCGTTAGATTATGATCATTTGCATAACCTTTTACATACCCATAAGCGGTTTTTTCCGCAACCGTACCTATCGTTCCCGCGCGGTATACATAATCTTCACCGAACAGTACTTTCGTATAGTTATGGGCACGTGGTTGGTATTCACCAGAGAAGTTTAAATCGATGTCGGGTACCTTATCTCCTTTAAATCCAAGGAACGTTTCGAACGGAATATCATGTCCATCTTTTACATATGGAACATTACATGTCGGGCATTCTTTATCTGGCAAGTCAAAACCGGAACCTACCGAACCGTCATTAAAGAATTCAGATTGCTTACACTTTGGACATACATAATGTGGTGGTAATGGGTTTACTTCTGTAATTTCCATCATCGTTGCAACGAATGATGAGCCTACCGATCCACGCGAACCTACTAGATACCCGTCTACTAGCGATTTTTTCACAAGCTTATGTGAAATTAAATAAATTACGGCGAATCCATGCCCGATAATACTTTTTAATTCTTTTTCCAAACGGGCTTCTACGATTTCTGGTAACTCTTCACCATAAATGCTGCGCGCCATTTTATAACTCATATCACGCGTTTCATCATCAGCACCTTCGATTTTCGGTGTATATAGATCGTCTTTTACTGGATGAACATCGCCAATTAATGATGCAATCTTTTGTGTATTCGTTACAACAATTTCTTTTGCTGTATCTTCACCCAAGAATGAAAAACATTCTAGCATTTCATCCGTTGTTCGGAAATGTACAGGCGGTAATGAATGTCGATTTAAAGGATTTGCTCCCCCTTGCGAACTGACTAAAATTTTGCGATACATCGCATCCTCTGGCTCTAAATAATGCACGTTCCCTGTAGCAACAACCGGCTTATCTAGCGTCTCACCTAGTTTTACTAAATTAGAAATAATTGTTTTTAATTGTCCTTCATCTCGAACGAGTTCACGTTCTACTAAATGACGTAACACTTCTGGGGGCATTACCTCAATATAGTCATAGAACTGTGCAATTTCTTCTACCTCTTCAGGAGCTTTTTGCATCATTGCCTCAAAAACTTCACCTTTATCACAAGCCGTCCCTACTAAAATGCCTTCACGGTATTTTTTCAATAGTGATCGCGGTACACGTGGTACACGGTAAAAATAATTCAGGTGGGAATATGAAACAAGTTTATATAAATTTTTCAATCCAACATCTGATGTGGCAAGTAATGTCATATGACTTGGGCGCCCACGCTTATACGCATCCCCTTGCCCCATACTATCATTCAATTGATCATGATATTCATAACCCTTTTCAATAACATCTTTCAGCATTTTTACAAGTAAATACCCTGTCGCCTCTGTATCATAAATGGCACGGTGATGTTGAGTTAATTCAATATCAAGCTTTTTACACATCGTATTTAATCGATGGTTTTTCATTTCCGGGAATAAAAACCTTGCAAGTTCTAACGTATCGATAACTGGATTTTTCGTTTTTTCTAGCCCAGCCTTTTTAAAGCCTACATTAATAAAGCCCATATCGAAGCTTGCGTTATGAGCAACAAGGGTATGGTCGCCCATCCATTCCTCAAACTTTTTAAACACTTCGTCCACTTCTGGTGCATCCGTTAACATATCATCTGTAATTCCTGTTAATTCAATAATTGTCGCAGATAATGGTTGATGCGGATTTGCGAAAGATTCAAACCGATCAATGATTTCGCCACCTTTTACTTTTACAGCCGCTAACTCAATAACTGTATCGTATACAGCTGATAAACCTGTCGTCTCAACATCAAAAACAACATATGTTTCCTCTGCAAGTAAACGATGCGCCTCGTTATATGCTATTGGTACACCATCATTAACTAAATTCGCCTCTACACCATATATAACTTTAACCCCAGCCTTTTTACCCGCAGAATATGCTTCTGGGAAAGACTGAGCAACGGCATGGTCTGTAATCGCAATAGCCTCATGCCCCCATTTACCTGCTTGGGCAATAAGCCTAGAAGCAGGAGTAACAGCATCCATTTGGCTCATTGGAGTGTGAAGGTGAAGCTCTACACGTTTTTCTCCTTCTGGCGCTTTATCTTTACGAGACGGTCCTGTTATTTCATTAATATCGTTTGCAATCATAACTAAATCACGCACGAAAGTATCGTTTTGAACAGAACCACGCGCTTTCACCCACATTCCTTTTTTCAAGGATTGCAACATTGGAATATCTTCTTTATCACGAGAAAACATTTTGATCATAATAGAATCCGTATAATCTGTTATTTTTAAAGTTAATAACGTACGTCCACTACGAAGCTCTTTTGTTTCTACATGGAAGACATATCCTTGAACCGTTTTTCTTCTCTCTTCATCTTGAATTTCTCGCATCGGTGTAATCTCTTCATCTGGCTTAATAAGATACCCGAGTACGACCGGTCCCTCATGCACAACACTGCTTTCTTCAGCTTGTTTCTTCGCCATTTCTTCCATAGCTTGTATAACACGCTCGCGGTCTTCTTGCTGAGTTTGCTCACGAAACTTTTGCATTTCTTCTTCATTTTGCTTTATATGTGTGTCTAACTGAAAACGCGGGAATCCAAAAGCTTCGTATTGATCACCTACTGGTTTTGCAACGTTTTTCTTTAAAGCAGTAGATTCCAGCTCATTATTCACATTTAATATCAACTTCACGCCATTCACCTGTGGGAGTTGCTTCTTTAAGTATCCAAACATAGGTGAAAATGTAATTCGATCCGTACAAAGCGGCCAATATGCCTTCACTTCTTCATCTGTAAATTGTTTATTCTCTGTTTCTAATGCAAATGTTGTTCTTGCAATATGAGAAAATGACTGCTTAAGCTTTGCTTCTAGCAATTCATATAAGTCTGTTGGCAAAATACGCGGGACTTGTAAATCAAAATGCCAGCTTTTATTCGCTTTATCAATAACTAGCCTTTCAATACCACCGCCTTGTAAATACTGATTTATAAGGTCTTCTGGTATTTGCAACTGTTGGAGCAAAATTTGAAATCGCTCTTGTTGTTCATTTGTTAATGACATAAGCACTCTCCTTCCATTTGCTATTATAAATTGAAACGTACTACAAAGAAAGATTTCTTCCTTCTTCTTTTACAAAATACGTTTACAAAGAAAGAGAAGGTACCTCATAACGAGGTACCTCTTCTTATTTCAAAATATTAGCAATATATGTTTGAAGTTCTTCTACTTTCACTTCTTCAGACTCGCCTGTAGCACGTACTTTCACTTCTACAATACCTTCATCTGCTTTTTTACCAACTGTAACGCGAACTGGAAGGCCGAATAAATCTGCATCTGCAAATTTAACACCTGCACGTTCTGCACGATCATCTAGTAATACTTCATATCCTTGCTCTTGTAATGAGTTGTAGATGTTTTCACCCATTTCACGTTGTGCATCAGATTTCATATTTACTGGAATTACATGCACATGGAACGGTGCAACAGCTTTTGGCCAAACTAGACCGTTCTCATCATTAAACTGCTCTGCAATTGCTGCCACTGTACGAGATACACCAATTCCGTAACAACCCATAATAAGTGGTTTTGTTTTTCCGTTTTCATCTAGGAATGTTGCGTTCATCGCTTCACTATAACGAGTTCCTAATTTGAATACATGACCAACTTCAATACCACGCGCGAAAAGAATTGTTCCGTTTCCATCTGGAGATTGATCTCCTTCTTGGATGAAACGTAAATCTGTATATTGACTTACTTTAAAGTCACGTTCTGGATTTACATTTACATAATGGAACCCTTCTTCGTTCGCTCCTGAACATCCGTTTACAATTGATGCTACAGCATGGTCAGCAATAATTTCTACATCGCCTGTCACGCCAATCGGTCCTAATGAACCAACTTCACAATTCAATAATTCTTTTACTTCTTCATGAGAAGCAAGTTCAACAACTGAAGCGCCGTATACATTTTTCACTTTTACATCGTTTACTTCATGATCACCACGAACAAGTACAACTACTAATTTCTCGTCTACTTTAAATACCATAGACTTAATGCACTTTTCCGCTTCAATGTTTAAGAATGCAGATACTTCTTCAATTGCTTTTTGATCTGGTGTTGCTACTTTTTCAAGTGCCTTTTCTGCTTCGTCACTCTTCGTATACGTAGCTACAACAGGAGCCATTTCAATGTTTGCTGCATAATCAGATGTATCAGAGTATGCAATTGTATCTTCACCAACATCAGATAATACCATAAATTCATGTGTATCTTTTCCGCCCATTGCTCCAGAGTCAGCAATAACCGCACGGAAATTCAAGCCACAACGAGCAAAAATATTAGAGTATGCTTTGTATAAGCGATCATACACTTCATCTAAACTCTCTTGCGTAGCGTGGAAAGAATAGGCATCTTTCATTAGAAACTCTCTTCCACGTAATAAACCGAAACGAGGTCTTTGTTCGTCACGGAACTTTGTTTGAATTTGATATAGGGTTAACGGTAATTTTTTATACGATTTCACTTCATCACGTACAAGATCCGTAATTACTTCTTCATGTGTCGCTCCTAATGCAAATTCACGAGCGTTACGATCTTTCATACGCATTAATTCAGATCCATAAGAATACCAACGACCTGACTCTTGCCATAATTCTGCAGCTTGCATAGCTGGCATTAATAATTCTACAGCTCCTGCGCGCTCCATTTCTTCTCGAACGATACGTTCTACTTTGTGCAGTACTTTTAAACCAAATGGTAGAAAACTATAAATACCAGAAGCATTTTGACGCATAAACCCTGCGCGAAGTAATAATTGATGACTCTTAATTTCAGCATCAGCTGGAACTTCACGTAATGTAGGACTGAATACCATACTTTGTTTCATTTATTCGCACCTCTTCATTTTACTCTTACACGCAGTAAAACCCCTCACCTCGAGTTAGGTGAGGGATTTTATTCTACGAGCTCTATTTCATTATAAGTTTCACTTTATTTTACAAGAAAAACTTACGAATGTCATTCCATGTTACAACTAACATAAGTAACATTAATAATGCAAAACCAATAAAGTGAACTATTCCTTCTTTTTGACGATCAATTGGTTTTCCTCTTAATGCTTCAATTAAGAAGAAGAATAAACGTCCACCGTCTAAAGCAGGGACTGGTAGTAAATTAAATAAACCAAGGTTAATGCTTAAGACTGCCGCTAAACTAAGCACACGTGTAAATCCATAATCTACTACTTGATCTGTTAGATTATAAATTCCTACCGGACCTGACAATTCGTTAATAGAAAATTGACCCGTTACTAATTTCACAAGAGAATCAAAAATTAGCTTCGTCCATTGGTACGTTTGTTCAAATCCTGATTTAATAGAACCCATCACTGTTTTCTCTACGGGAGAGTAAACACCAATTCTGCCAACTTCGTCTTTGCCTTCTTTATCCAATGTTGGTGTTACTTTTACATTAAGCTGTTCACTATCACGCTTTACATGTAACGTAATTTCTTTATTCGGGTTTTCACGTACAATGGCAACAACATCTTTCCATGTACTTGTATTTTTTCCATCAATTGCTTGAATTGTGTCATTTTCTTTTAACCCAGCTTGTTCTGCCGCACTATTCTCCATCACTTTTCCGACCATTGGTTTGTCAACAGGAACCCCTTGTACAAATCCAAGAATCACAAAGATAACAAATGCTAAAATGAAGTTCATTGCAGGACCCGCAAAGATTGTTAAAGCGCGTTGCCCCAGTTTTTTAGAGCCAAATTGCCTATTATATGGAGCAATTTGAATTTCTTCCCCAGCAGTAATGATACGAGCCTTTTCATTCACACGGAACGTTTGAAGCTCTTCCTCGTACTCTTCATATCCCGAAATTGTTAGATTATGCTCTAAATCAGCTTGTTCGACTTCAATGACACGAACATTTGGATATTTTTCATATCCATCAAAAACTAATTTCACAACTTCATCTTTTTCATTTAGTACAAGTCCAACCTTTTTTCCTGGCTTTAACTCAACTGTGTCCGCATCCTCGCCAGCCATTCTTACATAGCCACCAAGGGGCAGTAATCGAATCGTATACACCGTTTCATTCTTTTCAAATGAGAATATTTTCGGACCAAAACCAATCGCAAACTCACGGCATAAAATACCTGCTCTTTTTGCGAAATATAGATGCCCTAGCTCATGGAAAAATACGAGTGCACCGAAAATTAATATAAAGGCAATCGCTGTATTCAATTCCATAACCACCTTTGCTAAATTTGTTCCATCACAAACCGTCTTGTGGCTGCATCAATTTCCAGAATTTCCTCTAAGCTCGGACGTGCAATGACATTGTGATGGTTCATTGCTTTTTCAATAAGATCTTCCACTGTTAAGAAACCAATTCTCTTTTGTAAAAAAGCTTCAACAGCTACTTCATTCGCTGCGTTCATTACAGCTGGCATACTTCCACCTGTTTTTCCAGCCTCATATGCAAAACGTAGACAACGGAAACGTTCTTGGTTCATTTTCTCAAAATGCAATGTTCCCATTTCCCATAAGTTTAACTGTTTTGTGTCTGAAAGAGGTAATCTATCAGGATATGTAAGTGCGTATTGAATCGGTACTCGCATATCAGGTGAGCCAAGCTGTGCCATTACACTACGATCTTCAAATTCAACCATAGAATGTATAATACTTTCTTTATGTAAAACAACATCGATTTGCTCATAAGGGATATCAAAAAGCCAATGTGCTTCAATTACTTCTAGTCCCTTATTCATCATTGTAGCAGAATCAATTGTAATTTTCGAACCCATTGACCAATTCGGATGTCGAAGCGCATCTTCTACGGTCACATGATGCAATTCATCTCTCGTTTTATCACGAAAACTTCCACCAGAAGCCGTAATAATGAGTCGAGAAATTCTTTTTTCATTTTCACCATTCAAGCATTGAAAAATAGCTGAATGTTCACTATCTACTGGAAGTAACGAAACGTTATGTTTTCGTGCAGCCTCCATTACAAGATGCCCTGCAGTTACTAATGTTTCTTTATTTGCAATTCCAATTGTTTTTTTCGCCTCAATTGCACGAAGTGTTGGTAACAACCCTACGCTACCTACAACAGCATTTACTACAATCTCCGCATCTGGATGTAAAGCTACTTCTAAAAGACCTTCACTACCATATACAACTTTTGTATTACCAGAAACAGCTTGTAATTTTAAAACATCTTCCTCTCTTTGCACAGAGATGATTTGCGGAGAAAACTCTTGAATTACCTTTACTGCGTAGTCAATATTTTTCCCTACAGAAAAAGCAACGAGACGGAATTGGTCTGGGTGCGAGCGTAATACATCTAAAGTTTGTGTACCAATTGATCCACTTGCACCTAATAAACTAATGTTTTTCATGACTCCAACCCCTCGTTCATTTATTAATTATATTGTAATAAGAAGTAGAGAATTGGTAAAACGAATAACCAACTATCTGTTCGATCTAATATACCACCATGTCCAGGCAAAATTGTACCTGAATCCTTTACGCCATAATGACGTTTAAATGCAGATTGTACTAAATCACCAATTTGTCCAAAAATAGAAATGATAATTGTCAACACAATTAAAATCACTACATTTGCTTCAACTGGGAAGAACATGTTGTAAACAAGTGCAACAACAATCCCACAAACAATACCGCCTAATGAACCTTCAATCGTTTTATTTGGACTAATTTCTGGCCACAATTTTCTTTTTCCTAATGCTTTTCCTATGAAATATGCGCCTGAATCAGTAGCCCATATAACAAATAATGCACAAAACACATATTTAATTCCTAATATTCTCGTTTCATTTAAATATAAGAATCCCATTCCAACATATGTCGTTGCCATTAGTAAAAATGAAGCATTATCAAAAGTAAATGTATTCTTAGAAAGGACTGTATATGATAAAAGTAATAAAACAATCACAAATGTGATTTCTAATTTACCTAGTCCCATCCACGTAAACAGTTCTGATGCACTACTTGGAATTAAAATAATCCATAATAATAATGCAGCTAAAACCGTTGGTACTGAAATAAGCGTAAGCTTATTCATACGAATTAATTCATATAAACCTATAGAAGCAAGTGCATACACTAAAACCGTAAAAGGCACGCCACCGTAAATTACGATAGGAATGAATAGTGCGGCAGCAATCACTCCGGTAATAATTCTCTGTTTCACTACCAAACCCTCTCTTTCTACACGCCTCCGAATCTGCGCCCTCTATGCTGAAAGTCTGTAATCGCATTTAGCAAATGTTCTTCAGTAAAGTCTGGCCAATACACATCTGTAAACCAAAATTCCGAATATGCAATTTGCCATAACATGAAATTACTAATACGTAGCTCTCCGCTTGTACGGATTAACAACTCTGGATCAGGTAAAGAACTCGTCATTAAGTAGGAAGAAAGCGTTTCTTCACTTACTTCTTCAGCACGAATTTTTCCTTCCTCACTATCTTTCATCATATGTTGCACAGCAGAAACGATTTCATCTCGACTTCCATAGTTTAACGCGAAATTAAGAATTAATCCCGTATTCTCTTTCGTATCTTCCATGGCTTTCTCCATCGCTCTGCGTGTATGCGTAGGAAGACGATCTTTTTGTCCTATTACTCGGACTTGTACGTTTTCTTCAATCAATTCTGGTAAAAATGTACCGAGAAATTCTTCTGGAAGCTTCATTAAATAATCAACTTCCTTTTTCGGTCTTTTCCAGTTCTCAGTTGAAAAAGCATAGAGAGTTAATACTTTCACATTAAGTTTACTTGCAAATTTTGTAATTTTCTTTACAACTTGCATGCCTTCATGATGTCCCGCAATACGAGGCATCGCTCTCCTCTTTGCCCATCTTCCATTCCCATCCATAATGATGGCAATATGCTCTGGGATATATCCTTTTTTCACTTCTTCAACGAGATGATCAAACGATGCGACCTTTTTACCTTTAAAAAAAGGAAAATTTTTAAACATCATTCATACCCTCCAGCAAGCAGACGTATGCCTAAAAGTGTAAAAAGACCCCCTTAAGAAGAGGGTCATATTTGCGAAGTTATCGCTATTACACTTCCATGATTTCTTTTTCTTTGTTTTTTGCGATTTCGTCAACTTTTGCAATATATTTATCTGTTTCTTTTTGGATATCTTCAGTATATCCTCTTAAATCATCTTCTGTAATCTCGCCGGCTTTTTCAAGCTTCTTAAGATCATCATTTCCGTCACGACGTACGTTACGAACCGCAACTTTTGCTTCTTCAGCATATTTTTTTACAACTTTTACAAGATCACGACGACGCTCTTCTGTTAATGCAGGGAATGCAATACGAATTACAGTTCCATCATTAGAAGGGTTTAAGCCTAAATCTGCTTTTAAAATTGCTTTTTCAATATCACCGATTGAAGTTTTATCGTAAGGTTGAATTACAAGTAAACGTGCTTCCGGAACTGTGATGTTCGCTAATTGCACAACTGGTGTTGGTGCACCATAGTAATCAACTTGTACCTTATCTAATACAGACGCGTTTGCACGACCAGCGCGAACTGTTGCTAATTCGCGAGAATAAGCAGCAACTGCTTTTTCCATTTTTTCATTCGAAGACTTTAATACTTGTTGTCCCATATTTATTTCCCCCTTACAACTGTTCCAATATTTTCACCTAAAACGGCGCGTTTAATATTACCTTTTTCCATAACTGAGAATACAATTAATGGAATATCATTATCCATACATAAAGAAGAAGCTGTAGAATCCATTACACCTAAACCTTCTTTTAATACATCTAGGTAAGTAAGTGTTTCGTATTTTGTAGCTGTTGGGTCAATAGATGGATCTGCATTATATACGCCATCTACATTATTTTTCGCCATTAAGATAACATCAGCTTCAATTTCAGCTGCGCGTAATGCTGCCGTTGTATCTGTAGAGAAGTATGGGTTACCTGTACCTGCTGCAAAGATAACAACACGCTTTTTCTCTAAGTGACGAACCGCTTTACGACGAATGTAAGGTTCTGCCACTTGACGCATCTCAATTGAAGTTTGTACGCGAGTTTGAATTCCGATATTCTCCAAGCTATCTTGAAGTGCTAACGAATTCATAACTGTCGCTAACATGCCCATGTAATCTGCCCCTGCACGATCCATGCCCATTTCGCTTCCAATTTTACCACGCCAAATGTTACCGCCACCAACAACAACAGCAACCTCTACATCAAGTTCTGCAATTTCTTTCACTTGTTCCGCAACTGACTTAATAACAGCTGGGTTAATTCCAAATCCTTGCTCGCCAGCTAAAGCCTCTCCGCTCAGCTTTAAAACGACACGATTATATTTCGGTTTACTCATAATGAACCTCCAATTGCTTACATCTTTATTTTAAAAAAGGGAACACAATGTGTTCCCTAATCTGTATTAGTTACTACCTTTTACTTGGTTCATTACTTCTTCAGCAAAGTTGTCTTCGCGTTTTTCGATACCTTCACCAACAGCGTAGCGAACGAATCCTTTTAATGTTCCGCCTTTAGACTCAACGAACTGACGAACTTTCATATCAGGGTTTTTAACGAATGCTTGGTCAAGTAAGCAAATCTCTTCGAAGAATTTGCCTAGACGGCCTTCAACCATTTTTGCAACGATTTTTTCAGGCTTGCCTTCGTTTAAAGCTTGTTGTGTTAATACTTGACGCTCATGCTCAACTTCTTCAGCTGTTACAGCATCGCGGTCAATGTATTTAGGGTTAACTGCAGCGATGTGCATTGCAACATCTTTAGCAGCTGCTTCATCAGTTGAACCTTCAAGAACTGTTAGTACGCCAATGCGTCCACCCATGTGTAGGTAAGCACCGAATGCATCTGCATCAGTTTTTGATACGATTTCGAAACGACGAAGTGTAAGTTTTTCACCAATTTTAGCGATTGCTTCATTGATGTGCTCTTCTACTTTTTTGCCGTTTTCCATTGTTTGAGCCATAGCTTCTTCAACGTTAGCTGGTTTGTTAGTTAATAAGTGAGCAGCTAATTCTTTAATTAATGTTTGGAAACCTTCGTTTTTCGCAACGAAATCAGTTTCAGAGTTTAATTCTAAAATTAAACCATCGTTACCGTTTGTTTCGATGAAAGTTAAACCTTCAGCAGCAATGCGGTCCGCTTTTTTAGCAGCTTTCGCAATACCTTTTTCGCGTAAGAAGTCAATTGCCTTCTCCATGTCGCCATTAGTTTCTGTTAAAGCTTTTTTGCAGTCCATCATACCTGCGCCAGTTTTTTCACGTAATTCTTTTACCATTTGTGCAGTGATTGCCATACTTTTCATCCTCCTAAAATATGTATTTATACCTTTATAAAGGTGTTTATACCTTAAAAAAGGTGATAAAAGGCCGAACCCCTTATCACCTTTCCAACTTTGTTACGCAGTAACAGTTTCTTCACCTTGTTTTGCTTCAAGGATCGCGTCTGCCATTTTAGATGTAAGAAGTTTTACAGCACGAATTGCATCATCGTTTGCTGGGATAACGTGATCGATTTCGTCTGGATCACAGTTTGTATCAACGATACCGATGATTGGAATGTGTAATTTGCGTGCTTCAGCAACTGCAATACGCTCTTTACGAGGGTCTACTACGAATAATGCACTTGGAAGACCTTTCATATCTTTAATACCGCCTAAGAATTTCTCAAGACGCTCTAACTCTTTTTTAAGTTGAACAACTTCTTTCTTAGGAAGTACTTCGAAAGTACCATCTTCTTGCATTCTTTCGATGTCTTTAAGACGCTTGATACGCTTTTGGATTGTTTGGAAGTTTGTTAAAGTTCCACCTAACCAACGTTGGTTAACGAAGTACATACCAGCACGAGTTGCTTCTTCTTTAATAGCTTCTTGTGCTTGCTTTTTAGTACCTACGAATAAAATGTCTCCACCTTCAGCAGCGATGTCACGCATAACTTTGAAAGCTTCCTCAACTTTTTTCACAGTTTTTTGTAAGTCGATGATGTAGATACCGTTACGCTCTGTGAAAATGTAACGCTTCATTTTTGGGTTCCAACGACGTGTTTGATGTCCGAAATGAACACCAGCTTCAAGCAATTGCTTCATAGAAATTACTGACATAATATAGTTCCTCCTAAATGGTTTTTGATATCCTCCGTTTACTTCATCTTTAAGCGAAACTACAATCGTAGCACCAACACTTAAATCGGTAAACGTGTGTACTTTGTACTGACACCACTGCTTACTATATCATACTGAAATATTTCAATCAAGTCGAAAATGCGAACAATGTAAAACTTTCTTTTTTTACGCTCAAATTCTAGTATTACCAACCCGCATTTCTTTTAAGCAAAAAAGAAAAATCTAATAAATAGTTTACCAAAGAACATGATCATGACGCCTTTCACAAACAACATCAATCTCTTATATACAAAAAACTCCCCTCAAATGAGGAGAGTTTTTTTATAAATTAGTTAGTTTTTAATTTAGCAAGCTCATGTAAAAACTTGTCGTTTAATACTTTAATGTATGTTCCTTTCATACCTAAAGAACGAGACTCAATTACACCAGCACTTTCTAATTTACGTAATGCATTTACGATCACAGAACGAGTGATTCCTACACGGTCGGCGATTTTACTTGCAACAAGTAAACCTTCTGTTCCATTTAATTCTTCGAAGATGTGCTCGATTGCTTCTAACTCACTGTAAGATAATGAGCTAATTGCCATTTGAACAACAGCTTTACTACGTGCTTCCTCTTCAATTTCTTCTGCTTTTTCACGTAAGATTTCCATACCTACTACAGTTGAACTGTATTCAGCAAGGATTAAATCATCGTCTAAGAACTCTTGACCAAGACGAGCTAATACTAATGTACCTAAACGCTCACCGCCACCAACGATCGGTACGATTGTAGTTAAACCTTGACCGAATAATTCTCTATTTTCTACTGGGAATGCTGTGTAAGCACTGTTTACATCTAAGTTTGAGGATGTTTCTGTAACATTGAATAAGCTTTGCGTATATTCTTCTGGGAATTGACGCTCTGCAAGCATTTGCTTCATGCGCTCGTTCTCGATTTGTTGGTGAATTGCATAACCTAGTAATTTACCACGACGGCTTACTACGAATACGTTCGCTTCGATCACTTCACACATTGTGTCAGACATTTCTCTAAAGTTTACAGGCTTCCCTGCTGCGCTCTGTAATAATGCATTTAATTTTCTTGTTTTTGCTAATAATTCCATTTCAAAAGTTCCTCCTACATGTTACTCACATATTTTTTCATCACTTGGAAACTAGGGCGAGTCACCTGATGACACTATTACAAAATAAACTGGCTCACATCTTTATTTTTAGCAATTGTTGCTAACTTCTCCTCAACGTATTGAGGTGTTATCGTTATTTTCTCTAACGTAATTTCAGATGCTTCAAACGATAAATCTTCAAGGAGCTTCTCCATAATCGTATGAAGTCTTCTTGCTCCAATATTATCTGTATCCTGATTAACTTGATAAGCAATCTCAGCAATCTTACGAATAGCTTCGTCTGAAAATTCAATTTCTATACCTTCAGTCGCTAATAATGCCATATATTGTTTAATTAACGCATTGTCAGGCTCGATTAATATTTTAACAAAATCATCTGTCGATAATTTTGTTAATTCTACTCGAATCGGAAATCTCCCTTGCAATTCCGGAATTAAATCCGACGGTTTAGACATATGAAACGCTCCAGCTGCAACAAATAAAATATAATCTGTTTTTACTGATCCGTATTTTGTCGCAACATTCGATCCTTCTACAATCGGCAGAATGTCACGTTGCACACCTTCACGTGATACATCTACGCTATTCGACTGCTTACCAGCAATTTTGTCAATTTCATCGATAAAAATAATCCCGAGCTGTTCAGCACGATAAACAGCCTCTTGTGTAACTTCATCCATATCAATTAAGCGCTGTGCTTCCTCATTTGTCAAGACTTTTCTCGCTTCTTTTACAGAAAGTTTACGTTTTTTCGTTTTTTTCGGCATAAAACTTCCTAATGCATCTTGGAAATTCATTCCCATTTGCTCCATCCCAGTTCCTTGTAACATATCAAACATCGAAGACTGTTGCTCCGTCACTTCAATCGAAACGATTTCATCTTCAAGAAGTCCTGCAGTAAGCTTTCTTTCCACATCTTGACGTTTCTTTTCGATTTCAACATCTTCTTGCGCATCAGATGTTTGATTCGAATTTTGAGAGCCACCGAAAAGCATTTCTAACGGGTTTTTAAATCCAGATTGCTTCTCCGGACTCGGAACTAAAATTTCCACTAAACGTTGATTTGCTTGCTCTTCTGCTTTATCTTGAACTTTAATTACCATTTCTTCTTTCACAATACGAACGGACGTTTCAACAAGATCGCGGACCATCGATTCTACATCTCGCCCCACATATCCAACTTCTGTAAACTTCGTCGCTTCAACCTTAATAAAAGGTGCTCCAACGAGTTTCGCCATTCGTCGTGCTACCTCTGTTTTACCAACACCTGTCGGTCCAATCATTAAAATATTTTTAGGTGCAATTTCATCACGTAAATTTTCAGCTAGCTTACTGCGACGGTATCGATTTCTCAGAGCTACAGCAACCGCTTTCTTTGCATCTTTTTGACCGATGATATATTGATCTAATTTTTCCACAATTTGACGCGGAGTAAAATGTAAATGCATATAAAATGCCTCCCTTACGATTCTACAATTCTTCAACAATTATGTTGTGGTTCGTATAAACACAAATATCGCCTGCAATTTCTAAACTCGCTTTCGCAATTTGCTTCGCTGTTAAATGTTCACTTGCATATTGCTTTAAAGCACGACCTGCAGAAAGTGCATAATTCCCACCAGATCCAATTGCTAAAATACCATCATCCGGTTCAATCACTTCTCCTGTACCCGAAACAAGGAGCATAGTTGTTTTATCCATGACAATGAGCATCGCTTCTAGCTGACGTAACATTTTATCGCCACGCCATTGTTTTGCCATTTCAACAGCAGCACGTTGCAAGTTGCCATTATACTCTTCTAATTTCCCTTCAAACATTTCAAAAAGAGTAAATGCATCAGCAACTGAACCTGCAAAACCAGCTAAAACTTTCCCTTGGAAAAGTCTACGAACTTTACGAGCTGTATGTTTCATTACAACAGCATTTCCCATCGTCACTTGGCCATCTCCAGCCATTGCACATTCTCCATTATGATGAACTGCAAATATCGTTGTAGCGTGGAAATTTCCCATAGAAAAAACTCCTTTATATGTTTTTATAGCTTTAAAAGCAATTTATGCCCGCGGGTGATGCTTCATGTAAACAGAACGCAATCTTTCTTTAGAGACATGCGTATAAATTTGTGTCGTCGACAAATTTTCATGACCTAACAACTCCTGTACAGTACGTAAATCCGCTCCTTCATCTAACATGTGTGTAGCAAATGTATGCCTTAACATATGGGGACTTATCCGCATTGTCAATGAAGCCTTCTTAATGAGTTCATTTAATACATAGCGTACACCTCGACTTGTTAGCGGCGTACCTTTCGCATTTAAAAATACCATATGAGATTGTTCTTCAGTCTTGTTAGCTAACCGTTTTCTCCCGTTCTCTATATAAGTAATCAAAGCATCTTGCGCATAACTTCCGAACGGAATATACCTTTGTTTTTTTCCTTTTCCCATCACTAAAATTGTTCCCACTGCGAAGTCAATATCGGTAAGTTGTAAATTGACACATTCACTCACACGGATCCCAGTCGCATACATCAACTCTAATAAAGCTTGATTCCTTTGACCTAGCGGCGTTTCCGTATCAGAAACTTCAAATAATTCCTCTAATTCTTCAGCATATAAAAACTTTGGGATTGACAATTCTTTTTTGGGGAGTGACGCAAGTGCAAACGGGTTATCTTTCCGATAACCTTCACGCATCAAAAAACGATATAAACTTCG
Source organism: Bacillus thuringiensis (assembly GCF_014932895.1). Classification (GTDB taxonomy): domain Bacteria; phylum Bacillota; class Bacilli; order Bacillales; family Bacillaceae_G; genus Bacillus_A; species Bacillus_A thuringiensis_AA. The sequence goes on from NZ_JACYOF010000001.1 coordinate 132,894, forward strand.
TAAGCTTGATACTTTTCTTGCGACAGATTTACGGGCTAACTTTTCATCGTGCAACGTCGTTAAGTACAAACGAACATCCGCGTATGTAACATCTAAAAAAGAGGATATGCCTTCTCGCTCCATAAATTGCACAAAATGTTCTAAATCATTTTGATAACTTGCAATTGTATATTTTGAATAATTTCTTTCAATTTGTAAATATCCAACGAATAATTGTAACAATTTCTTCACATTCACATAACTCACCTCAATAAAGGCTACTAAATCGTATCACAACTTAGTAGCCTTTGCAAGAAATTTAACTAAATATTTACAAAATTTCGAATTGTTTCTAAAGCGCGTGTAGCATACGCTTCATTTCGTTCTTGTTTCTTTTTAATTTTCTTTTCTAGCGGTGCAAATAGACCAAAGTTTGCATTCATTGGTTGGAAGTTTTTCGCATTTGTCGCAGTAATATAATTCGCCATGCTTCCCATTGCAGTTACAGGTGGCAACACAACTGGCTCTTCACCTTTCACAAGTCGAGCGGCGTTAATACCCGCTAATAATCCTGATGCCGCCGATTCAACATATCCCTCTACTCCAGTCATTTGACCAGCAAAGAATAAATCGTCACGTTGTTTATATTGATATGTTGGACGAAGTAAATTAGGCGAATTAATAAACGTATTACGATGCATTACACCGTAACGTACAATTTCCGCGTTTTCCAGTCCCGGAATTAACTGTAACACTTCTTTTTGTGGTCCCCACTTTAAATGTGTTTGGAAACCTACGATATTGTATAATGTTCCCGCTGCATCATCTTGACGTAACTGAACAACTGCATATGGCGTTTTCCCTGTTTTCGGATCTTCTAGTCCAACAGGTTTCATTGGTCCAAATACTAACGTCTGTCTTCCTCTGCTTGCCATAACTTCTACTGGCATACAACCTTCAAAGAAAATTTCTTTTTCAAATTCTTTTAAAGGTACTGTCTCAGCAGCAATTAAAGCCTCATAAAAACGATCAAATTCTTCTTCCGTCATCGGACAGTTTAAATATGCCGCTTCCCCTTTATCATAACGAGATTTTAAATATACTTTGTTCATATCAATACTGTCTTTTTCAACGATTGGTGCTGCTGCATCGTAGAAATAGAAATAATCTTCACCTGTTAATTCTTTTAATTGTGCAGAAAGATCAGGTGATGTAAGTGGACCTGTCGCAATAATAGTTGGTCCTTCTGGAATTTCAGTGATTTCTTCATTCATAACAGTTACATTTGGATGATTTTTCACATACTCAGTTACTTTCGCCGCAAATTCATGACGGTCTACAGCTAAAGCACCGCCAGCTGGTACAGAGCACTCATCCGCTGCACGAATAATAACTGAGTCCATTAAGCGCATTTCTTCTTTAATAACTCCAACAGCATTTGTTAATGTGTTTGCACGCAATGAATTACTACATACTAATTCAGCAAACTTATCTGTGTGATGAGCTGGCGTTTGACGTACCGGTCTCATTTCATATAATCTCACTTGAACACCACGTTTTGCAATTTGGTAAGCTGCTTCACTTCCTGCAAGACCTGCGCCAATTACGTTTACTACTTGTGTTGTCATTTATATCACCTTTCCTTTTCTTCCCGAAAAAAATGTGAGCAGTTACGCTCACATTTGTTGTTCTTCTTCATAATCGCACGAAATACATTGTACTTGCACGCCTTTTTTCAACTTCTTCTCTACGAGCATACCTTCACACTTCGGACATTTACGGCCAATTGGCTTATCCCAAGATACAAAGTCGCATTCCGGATACGTACCGCATCCATAGAAAAGACGTTTCTTTTTGTTACTACGACGTTCAATAATTTGCCCTTCTTCACACTTCGGACAAGTTACACCGATTTCTTTCACAATCGGTTTTGTATTACGACAATCTGGGAAATTCGAACAAGCCATAAACTTCCCGTATTTACCCATTTTAAAGACCATTGGGTGATTACATAATTCACAGTCTTCCCCAGCTGGTTCATCTTTAATTTCCACTTCACGCATTTCTTTTTCCGCTTTTTCTAAACGCGGTTCAAAACCTACGTAGAAATCATCAACAATTTTTACCCAATTCGCGTTTCCTTCTTCTACTTCATCAAGGCTTTGCTCCATATTGGCAGTAAATTCAATGTTAATAATTTCCGGGAAAAACTCTAAAATAAGTTCAATTACTATTTCACCAAGTTCAGTCGGAACGAAGCGCTTATTATCTAAGCCTACATAACCACGTTTTTGAATCGTTTCAAGTGTTGGTACGTAAGTAGATGGCCTTCCAATTCCAAGCTCTTCAAGTGTTCTTACTAGACGAGCCTCTGTATAACGCGGCGGAGGTTGTGTGAAATGTTGCTTAGATTCTAAATCCTTCGAAAATACAGTTTCCCCTACTTCTAAAGGTGGCAACATCTTATCCTTTTCTTCCGTACCATCATCTTTTGACTCTACATACACTTTCATAAATCCTGGGAACTTTACAACCGAGCCACTTGCACGGAACTGAACATTATTATTAATGAGTCTCGCTGTTACAGTATCCATTATAGCAGACGCCATTTGACTTGCAACAAATCGCTCCCAAATCAATTTATATAATCGAAGTTGATCACGACTTAAGAAACTTTTTAGTTCCTCTGGCTTTCTCATTACCGAAGTAGGACGAATTGCCTCATGCGCATCTTGTGCATTTGATTTTTTCGTTTCTTTCTTCTTCTCTGTTCCTATGTATTCCGTACCATACGCCTCAGTAATGTAAGTACGAGCCTCTGTTTGAGCTGTTTCTGAGATACGCGTTGAGTCAGTTCTCATATACGTAATAAGACCCACAGTCCCTTGTTTTCCAAGATCTATCCCTTCATACAATTGCTGCGCAAGCATCATTGTTTTCTTTGCTCGCATATTTAACTTACGTGCTGCTTCTTGTTGTAGAGAAGATGTTGTAAATGGTAAAGCGGGATTACGTTTTCGCTCTTTTCTCGTTACATTTTCAACTGAAAACGCATTATCTTTCATCTGTTCAATTATTTCATTTACTTGCGTTTCATTCGTTAATTGAACTTTCTCACCATCTACACCGTAAAAGCTTGCTTCAAATGTGTCTTTCCCTTTCACAAATTCCGTCTTAATTGTCCAGAATTCTTCAGGCTCAAAACTTTCAATTTCTCTTTCACGTTCGATGATTAGACGAACTGCTACAGATTGTACACGACCTGCACTTAATCCTTTTTTTACTTTCTTCCATAATAAAGGACTAATATTGTAACCAACAAGACGATCAAGTATACGTCTTGCTTGTTGTGCATCTACTAAATCCATATTAATTGCACGAGGGTGTTTAAAGGATTCTTTTATTGCATCTTTTGTAATTTCATTGAAGACAACTCGGCAATCTGATTCAACGTCCACATTTAGCGTATTTGCTAAATGCCAAGCAATCGCTTCCCCTTCGCGGTCTGGATCGGCCGCGAGATAGACTTTCTTTGCTTTTTTTGCCGCTGATTTTAAATCTTTTAAGACGGGACCTTTACCACGAATGGTAATATACTTCGGGGTGAAGTTGTTCTTTACTTCTATCCCCATTTGACTTTTTGGCAAATCGCGAACATGTCCCATAGACGCGACAACTTTGTATTTTTTCCCTAAATATTTCTCAATGGTCTTCGCCTTAGAAGGCGACTCCACGATTACGAGGTAATCTGACATGCTAGTGCCTCCTTAAGAGGTGGATTCAAGTCTTCATTAATCTTATTGATTTCTCTTGTTTTTGTCAATCAAGAATGAATATACCATACAGTGACAATCTACCATTTGTCAATAATTGTTTAATAAAAACATAAAAATATAAGGTTAGTTTATAATTTCTTCAAAGATATCCTCTGCATTTCGTACTAGTTTTGCACCTTGTTGAATAAGCTGATTCGTTCCGGATGCACTATCTATAAATATTGGTCCAGGAAGGGCAAATACCTCTCTATTTTGCTCTAATGCAAGGTCTGCGGTAATAAGTGACCCACTTCTTGATTTTGCTTCTACAACTAAAACACCTTTACTTATACCACTGATAATTCGATTCCTTTTTGGAAAATACCATTTTTTCGGTGCATAGTGTGGAGGATACTCTGTTAATAACAATATATATTCCTCCCACTTTTCATATAAACGTCTATTCTCTTTCGGGTACATATAAGATAATCCGTGTCCCAATATCGCGATAGTCGGACGATGTTGCCTCACTGTGACTTCATGAGAAATGGTATCTATCCCTTTTGCAAATCCACTCACAATAACCCATTCTCTTTCTAATAAAGGATGCAAAATAAACTTCATACTCTCATAACCATATAAAGACGGTTCTCTCGTTCCAACGACCGCTAATTTATTCGATTTACCAAGAAAATTCCGCTCTCCTTTTCCATACAAAACAAAAGGAGGATCTTGAGTTTCACGTAATAATTGCGGGTAATTTTCATCCCATATAGTTATATAAAAGATTCGATTTTTCTCTAAATAAGATATATATTGCGAAAGGTTTGAACTTTGAAGGAAATTTATTAGTTCTGCAGATTTTTTCGGGGATATTCCGGTGTAGTGTTCCATTTGTTTTTGGTTAAAAGTGTATATTTTCTTCAATTCCGGATCGACATATAGTAGCCTCTCCATCACCTTCCAATGGTCTGCAAGCATGTAATGAAGATGTAATAATCGTTCTCTTTTCATCCTTTTCTCCTTACCCATAATTTTTATTATGTAAACAAGAAAATTGTAAAAAGACACCCTCAAACAAGAAGGTGTCTTTCAACAGATTAGTAGTTTTTACAAGTCTCAAATAAGCCTTTTTCCTTTAAGACAGAGATTAATGTTTCTCCCATAACCGCTGGCGTTTCAGCTACTTTAATACCGCAAGCTTCCATCGTTTTAATCTTTTCAGCAGCAGTTCCTTTACCGCCAGAAATGATTGCCCCAGCATGGCCCATACGTTTACCAGCAGGCGCTGTTTGGCCACCAATGAAACCTACAACAGGTTTTGTCATATTAGCTTTTACCCATTCAGCTGCCTCTTCTTCTGCTGTACCGCCGATTTCACCAATCATAATTACAGCATGTGTTTCTTCATCTTCATTAAATGCTTTTAACGCATCAATAAAGTCTGTACCGTTAACAGGGTCACCACCAATACCTACAGCAGTAGATTGACCAATACCTTCCTGTGTTAACTGATGTACAGCTTCATACGTTAATGTACCAGAGCGAGATACGATACCAACATGACCTTTTTTATGAATGTAGCCTGGCATAATACCAATTTTACATTCATCAGGTGTAATGACACCAGGACAGTTTGGTCCAAGTAAACGTGTATGTTTACCAGCCATATATCTCTTTACGTTGACCATATCTAACACAGGGATTCCTTCAGTAATACATACTACTAAATCAATCTTTGCATCAACTGCTTCCATAATTGCATCAGCCGCAAAAGCGGGTGGAACGTATACAACTGAAGCGTTTGCGCCCGTTGCTTTCACAGCATCTTCTACTGTATCAAATACTGGTACACCTTCAATATCAGTGCCACCTTTACCTGGTGTTACACCACCGACAATTTTCGTACCGTATTCAATCATTTGTTTTGTATGGAATAACCCTTGAGAACCTGTAATACCTTGAACAATAACTTTTGTATCTTTATTAACTAATACGCTCATTTTTCTCCCCCGCTTTCTATTAGCCCACTAGTGAAACAATTTTTTGTGCACCGTCTGCCATAGATTCTGCTGCAACAATATTTAAGCCAGACTCATTTAAAATTTTCTTACCTAACTCTACGTTTGTACCTTCAAGACGTACAACTAAAGGTAACTCAAGACCTACTTGCTTCGTTGCTTCAATAACACCTTCTGCGATAACATCACACTTCATAATGCCACCAAAAATGTTAACGAAGATACCTTTTACATTTTTGTCAGAAAGGATAATTTTGAATGCTTCTGTAACTTTTTCAGCTGTTGCACCGCCACCAACATCTAAGAAGTTAGCTGGGTCACCATGGTAATGTTTAATGATATCCATTGTAGCCATCGCTAAACCTGCACCATTAACCATACAACCGATATTTCCATCTAAAGGAATGTAGTTTAAGTCATATTTAGAAGCTTCAATTTCTTTTGAATCTTCTTCATCAAGATCACGAAGTTCTAAAATGTCTTTATGACGATATAATGCATTAGAATCAAAGTTTAATTTTGCATCTAACGCCATAACTTTACCGTCACCTGTTGTAACAAGTGGATTAATCTCAGCGATAGAGCAATCTTTTTCGATAAACGCACGATATAAGCCCATCATAAACTTCACAGCTTGTCCTACAAGCTCTTTTGGAATATTGATGTTAAACGCGATTCGACGCGCTTGGAAACCTTGTAAACCTACTGCTGGATCAATATATTCTTTAAAGATTTTTTCAGGTGTTTTTTCAGCTACTTCTTCAATTTCTGTTCCACCTTCTTCAGATGCCATTAAAACAACTTGAGAAGTTGCACGATCTAATACAAGACCTACATAATATTCTTTTTTAATATCGCAACCTTCTTCGATAAGTAAGCGTTTTACTTCCTTACCTTCAGGACCTGTTTGATGTGTCACAAGTGTAGTTCCTAAAATGCTTTCCGCATATGTACGAACTTCTTCTAAATTTTTCGCAACTTTTACTCCGCCAGCTTTGCCGCGTCCACCAGCGTGAATTTGTGCTTTAACTACACATACATCCGTTCCTAATTCTTTCGCCGCTTCCACAGCTTCTTCTACTGTAAATGCAACCTTCCCGTTCGGAACGCTAACCCCATAGCTTCTAAGGACTGCCTTACCTTGGTACTCATGGATATTCATGGTCCCATCCTCCCCTGTTTTCCTGTTTTACTCGAAAAGTTTTTTAATGTTTAAAAAACATTACATTGCCATTGTATAAGATGATTCGCACGCTGTCTACAATAAAGTGTCAGAAAACTGAAATCGCTTTATTCTTTTTTGAAAATAATAATGTTCATATACCAAAATAAAAAAATAAGCTGTATATTCACAGCTTATTGTTGAATCATATCTTTAATTGGTGCGAATGATTTCCGGTGTTCCTCTAATACCCCATGCACTGAAATCGCTTCTAAATGCTGTTTCGTCCCATATCCCATATGTTGTTCAAATCCATATGCAGGATACTTTTCACCTAATTCTTTCATCATACGATCTCTCGTCACTTTCGCAATAATAGATGCAGCTGAAATAGAGACACTTTTCGCGTCACCTTTAATAATTGATGTTTGCGGAATTGATGTAGGAAGCTTCATCGCATCGATTAATAAATATTCTGGTGTACATGATAAATTAGCAACAGCATCTAACATCGCTCGCTTCGTTGCTTGATAAATATTTATTTCATCAATAACTTGTGGTGATACAATGCCAACTCCAATCGCAATCGCATGGTCTTTAATTTCATCATAAAAACGCTCACGCTTCGCTTCACTTAATTTTTTTGAGTCATTTAATCCTGGAATATAAAAATCTTCTGGGAGGACGACAGCCGCCGTCACAACCGGGCCAGCTAACGGTCCTCGGCCCACTTCATCAATGCCAGCAATGTATGTGAGACCTTTTTCGCGTAACGCATTTTCGTACTTTGACATTTCTAAAAATTTTTCTCTTTCTTTTTGTGCTAATTCTTTTTGTTTATACCACTTCAAAATTAGTTTTTGAACACCTTTCCGCTCATCTTTCAATAACAGTTGAAAATCTTCATCTTCTTCACTCATTATTTCTTGCAGTAAACATTCAGCTTCTTGAATAGTCATTTTTTGCATATATGTACACTCCCTTTTAAACGTAACCAAAAAGAAAAGACGCACAAACGCACGTCTTATACTTCTTCTACTTTTTCCACTTCTTCTACCTGCTCTACAAACTCTTCTGGCGTCTCAAACGTCATTCTTCCAAGTTTACCACCACGAAGTTCACGAAGTATAAGCTCAGATGTTTTATCATAATCAATCATTCCGCCGCCCATTAAGCAACCTCTGTTTTTTCCGATCGCATCAAATAACTCCACGATATCTTCTGGAATCTCATTTAAATTATATCGCTCTTTCAAACGTTCTGGATAATGTTTCTCCATAAAGCGTAATGCGTAAACAGCTACATCTTGTAAATTTAAAATTGAATCTTTAATTGCACCCGTTGTCGCTAAACGAAGACCCACTAATTGATCTTCAAATTTAGGCCATAAAATACCCGGTGTATCTAACAATTCCATTTCTTTCCCAACTTTAATCCATTGTTGAGCTGTTGTCACACCTGGGCGATCTCCTGTTTTAGCAATATTTTTCTTCGCCAACTTATTAATTAACGTAGATTTACCAACATTCGGTATACCTACAATTAATGCACGAATTGCTCTCGGTCTAATCCCTTTAGCAACCATTTTATCAAATTTTTCTTTAACCAACACTTTACAAGCCGCTGTAATTTCCTTCATACCTTGTCCAGCTTGTGCGTTAATCGAAATTGCCATATGACCTTTTTCTTTAAAGTATGCGATCCATTGCTTTGTTAAACGGTCATCTGCCATATCCGCTTTATTTAAAACAACAAGCCTCGGTTTATGTGTAATAATTTCATCAATCATTGGATTTCGAGAAGATAAAGGTAATCGAGCATCTACAAGCTCAATTACAACATCAATTAACTTTAATTTTTCGGTTACTTGGCGTCTAGCCTTTGCCATATGTCCCGGGAACCATTGAATTACCATGTTGCCACCTTCTTTTTCTTTTATTTCACAATACGTGCATCCTTTAACGGCCAATATAGCATATTTGCTTTACCAATCACTTGGTCCATTGAAATTGTACCAATTGAGCGGCTATCTTTACTAAAACGACGATTATCGCCTAAAACAAATAATTGACCTTCTGGAACAGTTTTCTTTCCTGTCATTTCTTCAAGAGTAAAATCATATGTAAGCGGTCCGTCAGCAAGTTGTTTTTTCTGCTTATCTAAATACGGCTCCTCATAAGGTTTCCCGTTAACATATAGTTTATCATTACGGTATTCGATTTCATCGCCTGGTAGGCCAATAATACGCTTAATATAATCTTTTTCTTCCGTCGCTCGGAATACAATAATATCAAAGCGTTTCGGATCACCTATGTGATAGCCAATTTTATTAACAATCATTCGATCACGGTCATGTAAAGTCGGCGACATCGATACGCCATCGACGAGAATCGGCGCAAAGAAAAACTGTCTAATTACGCCAGCTAATACAATAGCAATCAAAATTGCTTTGATCCATTCCCAAAGTGAACTCTTTTCTTTCTTCATGCATTTCCCCTCCACGGTTATGTAAGCTGCTCGTATTATACCAAAATTTCATATAGATTGGAAAAAGGGAGCTTGTGCATTTACAAGCTCCCATACATGTCTTATCGAATTTCTTTAATACGTGCTTTTTTACCGCGAAGGTTACGTAAGTAGTATAACTTAGCACGACGTACTTTACCACGGCGAAGTACTTCGATTTTCGCGATTCTTGGCGTGTGAACTGGGAATGTACGCTCAACACCTACACCGTAAGAAATCTTACGAACTGTGAATGTTTCACTGATTCCGCCACCACGACGTTTAATTACAACACCTTCGAAAAGCTGAATTCTTTCACGAGTTCCCTCAACTACTTTTACGTGTACACGTAAAGTGTCTCCAGGACGGAATGAAGGAAGGTCAGTTTTTAATTGGCCTTTTGTAATTTCTGCGATTAATTGTTGCATATTAAATTCTCTCCTTTAAACAGATGCTCTTATAAAGTCTCAATAAGTTACAGCGGAACATCGTTAATACGGCTACTGATTTCAGTAGCACAAATGTTATAATAGCATATTGCTAGGACTGTTGCAATAGAAAATATATCAAGCCCTTATTTGTCTTCTTTAATCTGTTCCAGCCATTTCTGTTCTTGTTTAGACAGTTCTCGATCTTCTAGTAAATCCGGTCTACGTGTATACGTACGACGTAATGATTCTTTATGGCGCCATTCATCAATATTTTTATGATTTCCTGACATTAATACATCAGGAACCTTCATACCACGAAAATCAGCAGGACGTGTATAATGTGGGTGCTCTAGCAAACCTGTGCTAAATGAGTCTTCCACTTGTGAAGCATGATTTCCTAGTACTCCTGGTAAAAGACGTACTACACTATCAGTAATAACCATAGAGGCTAATTCCCCACCTGTTAATACGTAGTCACCAATAGAAATCTCATCCGTTACGAGATGCTCACGAATTCGTTCGTCATATCCTTCATAATGCCCACATACAAAGATTACATGTTCTTCCTCTGCAAGCTCTTCCGCTTTCTTCTGAGTAAACCTTTCCCCCTGCGGACACATTAAGACAACTCTCGGCTTACGCTCTGTTTCTTTCGTTAAATCTTCCACGGCATCAAAAATGGGCTGAGGAGTAAGCACCATACCAGCACCTCCGCCGTAAGGGTAATCGTCTACGCTATTATGTTTACTCGTTGTATAGTCACGAAAATTGACAACACGAAGCTCTACCGCTTCTTTTTCTTGTGCTTTCTTTAAAATTGAAGACCCAAACACACCCGTAAACATATCTGGAAACAATGTTAAAATGTCTATTTTCATTATAGCAACCCTTCCATCACATGAATGGTTACTAATTTATTTGCAATATTAACTTGAAGTACAACGTCATCAATATAAGGAATTAAAAGATCTTGTCCTTTTGGACGTTTAATCACCCAAACATCATTTGCTCCAGGAGACAGAATCTCTTTGATCGTCCCTAACGCTTCTCCCTCTTCTGTTACAACGTTACAACCAATAATTTCATGATAGTAGTATTCACCTTCAGCTAGTTCGCCTAACTGCTCTTCTGGTACTTTTATTAAAGAACCTTTAAACTTTTCTACTTCATCTACATTGTTGTATCCTTCAAATGTTAATAAATCAAATGTCTTATGTTGACGATGAGAAGTTACCTTCACTGGAAGATAGTCTGTACCCTTCTCATTCGATATGTATAACGTATTTCCTACTTTATATCGCTCTTCCGGAAAATCAGTACGAGAAATAACACGAATTTCTCCTCTTACGCCATGAGTATTTACAATTTTCCCTACATTAAACCATTTTGTCATAAATAGTATGTCACCCCTGGTTTCTATATAAATTAAGCATTTCCATTTCATATACGGAACATGCAATTTCTATTTAAATGTTAAAAAAGGGAGAGGAAATAACTCCTCGCCCTTTTTACGTTTATTGAATTTCCAGTGTTACTTTTTCATCATTATGATGTCCCACTGAATACAAGAGCATTCGAATTGCTTTCGCAACTCTCCCTTGCTTTCCAATGACTTTTCCAACATCCTCAGGATGTACAGTTAATCGATACTTTATCTCTCCGTTGTAAAGTTCCTGTGTAACTTTTACATCTTCAGGATGATCGACAAGAGGCTTGACAATCGTCTCGACTAACTTCTTCATAGTCATTGCCTCAATTACTTACCTTGTTTAGATAAGTGGAATTTCTCCATGATACCTTGGTTAGAGAATAAGTTACGAACTGTATCAGATGGTTTAGCACCATTTCCTAACCATTTTAATGCTGCTTCTTCGTTGATCTTAACTTCAGCTGGTTGAGCAACCGGATTGTAAGTACCGATTTCCTCAATGAAACGTCCGTCACGAGGAGAACGAGAATCTGCAACAACTACACGATAGAAAGGAGTTTTTTTAGCTCCCATACGTTTTAAACGAATTTTAACTGCCATTTATAAAGCACCTCCGAATTTATTTCACACAGATAATTATATTAGCAAAAAGACTATTGCTTTGTAAAGTGTTTTTTCTTAACAGAGCTATCTTTTTTCCTTACATGAATGGAAACTTCAATCCACCTAGTCCTTTTTTCTTACCTTTTTGCATTCCCGTCATCGTCTTCATCATCTTTTTCATATCATCAAATTGCTTGATTAGACGATTGATTTCTTGTACCGTTGTACCGCTACCTTTGGCAATGCGTTTTTTGCGACTAGCATTGATTATTTCCGGTTGTTCTCGCTCTAATTTAGTCATAGAACGAATAATTGCCTCAATATGCCCAATTTGCTTTTCATCAACTTGTGCATTTTTCAGCCCTTTAATTTTATTTGCACCAGGAAGCATCCCTAACAATTCATCTAGTGGTCCTAATTGACGCACTTGTCCAAGTTGTTCTAGGAAATCATCAAGCGTAAACGAAAGGGTACGCATTTTTTGTTCAAGTTCTTTTGCTTTTTCCTCATCAACTGTAGCTTGCGCTTTTTCAATTAATGTTAGAACGTCACCCATACCTAAAATACGAGATGCCATACGTTCTGGATGGAACGCTTCAATCGCATCTAACTTTTCACCCATACCAGCAAATTTAATTGGTGTATTCGTAACAGCTTTAATAGATAATGCCGCACCACCGCGCGTATCACCATCTAATTTCGTTAACACAACACCTGTTAAACCTAACTGTTCATGGAAACTTTGTGCAACATTTACCGCGTCTTGTCCTGTCATCGCATCGACAACAAGGAAAATTTCATCCGGTTTCGCAACTTCTTTCACATTCGCTAGTTCATCCATTAGTTCTTCATCAATATGCAGGCGACCTGCTGTATCAATTAAAACATAATCATGATGATCTTCTTTCGCTTTTGCAATCGCTTGTTTTGCAATTTCAACAGGACTTACTTGATCTCCTAAAGAGAAAACAGGCATGTCCAATTGCTTCCCTAATGTTTCAAGCTGTTTAATCGCTGCTGGACGGTAAATATCAGCTGCAACAAGCATCGGTTTACGATTATGCTTTTTACGAAGTAAATTCGCAAGTTTTCCTGTTGTTGTTGTTTTACCTGCACCTTGCAGACCAACCATCATAATAACAGTCGGTGGCTTATTAGCAACAGCAATTTTGCTCTGCTCTCCGCCCATAAGTTCTGTAAGTTCTTCCTGTACGACTTTAATTACTTGTTGTCCAGGTGTCAAACTTTTCATTACATCTTGTCCGACAGCACGCTCAGACACACGCTTTACAAAATCTTTTACTACTTTAAAGTTAACATCTGCTTCTAAAAGAGCTAGACGAACTTCTCTCATCATTTCTTTCACATCGGCTTCAGAAACTTTTCCTTTGCCGCGGATCTTTTGCATTGTCTGTTGAAGTCGGTCGGCTAATCCTTCAAATGCCATATTGCCGCCCTCCTAATCTAATTTTTCGATAGCTTCAACAACTTGTTTCATTTCTTCATTCACATGCTCTTCTTCGCTGATTAGCTGTTTTAGCTTTGCAACAAGTCGCTGTCGCTCTTGAAACTTTTGAAGTAATACTAATTTCTCTTCATATTCTTCAAGCATCGCTTCAGTCCGTTTAATGTTATCATACACGGCTTGGCGACTTACATCAAATTCTTCCGCAATTTCACCAAGAGATAAATCATCTAGATAATAAAGCGACATATAACTTCTTTGTTTTTGCGTTAACAACGATTGATAAAAATCAAATAAATAATTCATTCTCGTTGTTTTTTCGAGCATGTTGGATCATCCTTTGTTAAGTGATTTCCCTTTACATGAATTAGTTTACATGCAGTATAAAAGAGTGTCAAGTTTTTTTCTTAACATCACTTCTTTTTTTATAAAAAAGAAGCGGAAATACCGCTTCTTTCCTTTACCCTTCTTCTGTTTCTACTAAGTTTGCGAATAAACCATACACATATTGTTCTGGATCAAACTGTTGCAGATCGTCCATTTGCTCCCCTAGTCCTACAAATTTCACTGGAACGTCCATTTCGTTACGAATCGCTAATACGATACCACCTTTAGCAGTTCCATCTAACTTTGTTAAAACAATACCTGAAACATTTGTTGCCTCACGGAATGTTTTCGCTTGACTTAAACCGTTTTGACCTGTTGTTGCATCAATAACTAATAACACTTCATGAGGAGCTCCCGGTACTTCACGCTCAATTACACGCTTCACTTTCTCTAACTCTTTCATTAAGTTGACTTTATTTTGTAAACGTCCTGCTGTATCACACAGTAATACGTCTACTTTACGTGCTTTTGCAGCTTGTACAGCGTCATACATTACCGCTGCAGGGTCAGAACCAGATCCTTGTTTAATAACTTCTACACCAACGCGATCGCCCCATACTTCTAATTGTTCAATCGCCCCAGCACGGAACGTATCTCCTGCTGCCAATAGTACAGACTTACCTTCGGATTTAAATCTGTGTGCTAGTTTACCAATTGTCGTCGTTTTCCCTACACCGTTAACACCTACAAATAAAACAACTGTTAATTGATCTTCTTGCATATTGATTTCATTACTAAAATCGCTGTCACCCTTATAAATCCCCACTAACTTTTCCGAAATAACAGCTTGTACTTCTTTTGGGTCTTGAATATTTCGGCGCTGTACTTCTTCTTTCAACTGATCGATTAATTCCATTACAGTCGAAACCCCTACGTCTGCACCGATTAAAATCTCTTCTAACTCTTCGAAGAAGTCTTCATCTACTTTACGGTAACGATAGACTAAATCATTTACTTTATCCGCAAATGAATTTCTCGTTTTTTCTAATCCTTGTTTAAATTTTTCTGTTACTGTATCCGTTTGTTTCGAAATTTTTTCTTTTAGTTTTTTAAAAAAGCTCATACTTCCCATCCTTCCTATTTACTTGCAACAAGTTCTTCTCCGTCATCTAATCGAACAGAAACAAGTTTAGATACACCTGATTCCTGCATGGTTACACCATACAATACATCAGACTCTTCCATTGTACCTTTCCTGTGTGTAATTACAATAAACTGCGTCTCATGACTAAATTTCTTTAAATACTGCGCAAAACGAGCAACATTCGCCTCGTCAAGAGCCGCTTCTACTTCGTCTAGTACACAGAATGGTACTGGGCGTACTTTTAAAATACCAAATAAAAGCGCAATTGCCGTTAAAGCACGCTCTCCACCTGACAGTAAACCTAAATTCTGCAATTTCTTTCCTGGTGGTTGCGCAACAATATCGATGCCAGTATTTAATATGTCCCCAGGGTTCGTCATTACTAAATCCGCTCTACCGCCTCCGAATAATTCAGTGAATACCAATTGAAACTCCGTTCGAATCCCTTCAAAAGTAGTAGAAAAACGTTTTTTCATTTCTTCATCCATCTCAGTAATGAGTTGATGCAATGTCGCTTTTGCTTCTTCTAAGTCATCCCGTTGCTCTAGTAAGAACGTATGACGTTCCGCTACACGTTCATATTCATCAATTGCACCCAAGTTTACTGTGCCTAACTCTTCGATGGATAATTTAATTAATTTCACTTTCTTACGCGCATCTTCTGCTGGCATTGTCATTGTGTACTTCAGCTTAGCTGCTTCAAATGAAATCGTATATGTTTCACGTAAATGTTGCAATCTATTTTCCAACTCAACATCAAGTCGGTTAATTTTCACCTCTTGATCTTTCAACAACTCAAGAATATATTTATGTTTGCCTAACGTTTCCTTCACATTACGTTCTAAATGTTCCACTCTCTCTTGCAATGATACACGTTGTTCACGGCGAGAGCGAATTAATTCTGAAGTTTGATTACGATCATATGCCTTCTTCTCAATCATATTCGTAATTTGTTCTTCACCACTTGAATTTGATGTCATTTCTTGCTTTAAGAATGCTAAATCTTCTTTTGTTTTTACAAGTGTTGTATCAGTTTCTTCTTTTTCCCTCGTCAATCGTTCAACTTTTTCTTTCTGATTAGATAAGCGTTGTTGCTTTTCAGCTGCCAGCACTTTTAACTCAGTCATTTCTTTTTGAACTTTTTCTTTCGAAGAATGTTGCTCACTCTTTTGTTTCGTTAGGGTGACAATTTTGCTATCTAATTCCGTAATCTCCGCTTGAAGATTCGCTAAAATCTTGTCTAACTCTTCTTTACGCCCTTGCATTTTTACTTGATCTTGTAAAAATCCTTCAATTTCTAAATCGTAAATAGATAAACGATCATTAATACGATGTTCTTCTAATTCTAAACGACTAATTTCTTCTCTTAATTTCTGTTCATCTACACGCTCTGCTTCTACACCTTGTCGTAGTTCGCGTATTTGCACTTCTTTTTCTTGAATCTCTTGCTTTACTGCTTTAACAAAGTTTTCTAACTTCGTTGTTTTTTCTTCCATATCAGCTAACTTATTCGTCCACTCTTCAAGCTCACGCTGACGTCCCAATATAGAGGATTTCGCTTGTTTTACAGCTCCACCAGTCATAGAACCCCCTGGATTCACTACGTCACCTTCGAGTGTTACAATACGATAGCGGTATTGCAATTGTTTCGCTAACTCATTTGCTCCGCGTAAATCTTTCGAAACTACAACCGTACCTAATAAATTCGAAACTACATTTTCATATTTATTGTTGTACTGCACAAGTTCTGCCGCTACACCTACAAATGATGGGTGTTGATTCACAATACGTAATTGCTCAAATGATAACGATCTACTTTTAATAACTGCTTGTGGTAAAAAGGTTGCACGTCCATGTTTATTTTGCTTTAAAAATGCAATTGCATTACGAGCATGTTCTTCTGTTTGTACTACGATATGTTGCATCGCTGCCCCAAGAGCTATTTCCATTGCGATTTCATATTCTTTCGGCACAGTCAGAAGTTCTGCAACCGCTCCCTCAATACCTTGTAGCCTATTTTCTCTAGCCTTTAATACTTCACGTACTCCTTGATAGAAACCAGAATAGTCCTCTTGCATCTCTTCTAGCATTTCTTTTCGTGAGCGCGCCTGTTGTACAAATTGATATGCTTGGTACAGTTTTGTTTCATTTTCACTATACTGCGCCTTACATTTCCCAAGCGCCGCTTCTGTTTTCTGTATGTTCGAAATGATACCGGCTACTTTTTCTTTCACTTGTCCATAACTTTCAACAAGTTTCGTCTTTTTCGCTGTAATTTCCATACGCATTTCTACATATTTCGCATTCTCTTCATCAAGACGTTCGTTTTTAGAGTTTTGCTGTTTAGATTGTTCTTCAATCATAGATAATTCATTACGATGACTAGCCTGTTGATTTAAAAGTTCAATATAATCCCCTTTTAAATTCTCAATCTGTTCCTCTAAATTATCCGCAAAAGTTGCAAGCAGTTGCTCATTATCAAGCAATTTTTTCTCCAACTCTTTTACTTGATCTACAAATTGCATTAACACTTCTGTACTTGATTCAATTTCACCATCATAACTTTTAGCTTTCTCTGTTAATTCAACAATTAACTGTTCAAGTTGCGCACAATGCGTCGTAGCATTTTGCTTCCTCTCTTTTAACAGCTCACGTTGCCCTTCTAATTTTTCTAGCTCTTTACTAGAAAGAAGAAGAACTTCTTGTAAGGAATCTACAGACTCATCTACCGCTTGTAATTGTCCACGTAATTCCTCAAGCTCTTCTTCACTTTTTTGTAAATTCGTTGACATTTTAACTTCTTCGTTTTTATTATGCCCAAACTGATTTCGAAGCGCTTCCCATTTCTCATGTAATTCTTCAATTTCATGTACAATAAGCGCTGCTTCTACTTTTTCTAATTCCTCTTTTTTCTCAAGATAATCTTTCGCTATGGAAGCTTGCCTCTCTAACGGTTCTACTTGACTACTCAATTCGTGAATAATATCTTGTACACGATTTAAGTTTTCTTGTGTATCCGCTAATTTTCCTTCAGCTTTCTTTTTACGAAGTTTGTATTTCAGCACACCTGCCGCTTCTTCAAATACACCGCGACGTTCTTCTGATTTACTACTTAAAATTTCTTCCACTTTCCCCTGACTAATAATTGAAAAAGCTTCTCTTCCCATGCCAGAGTCCATAAATAAATCGATAATATCTTTCAATCTACAAGATTGTTTATTTATATAAAAATCACTATCACCTGAACGAGATACACGGCGCGTTACACTCACCTCGTTATATTCAATCGGTAAGCGTTGATCTTCATTATTTAAAGTTAATGTTACTTCAGCTACATTAACTGCTCTCCTCGTATCACTACCAGCAAAAATAACATCCTCCATCTTTGCACCACGTAATGATTTTGCAGATTGTTCACCAAGTACCCAGCGAATTGCATCAGTAATATTACTTTTCCCGCTTCCATTAGGCCCTACTACAGACGTTACACCTGGAACAAAATCGACAGATACACGCTCAGCAAAAGATTTAAATCCTGCTATTTCTAATCTTTTTAAAAACACGAAAGGTCTTCCTCCTATTCTCCGTTGTTATTAAACGTTGTCTGCACGAAAACAAGCTATAATACGGATTTACTCTCCTCTTATTTAGTATCTACAAAAAGAAAGTTTCATTCTATGCATAAGGAATCCCCCTCATTCAAAGGGGGATTCCTTATAGTTGTTCTTTTAATTTTTTCAATGCTTCTGCAGCAGCTTGCTGCTCTGCTTCTTTTTTCGACTTACCACTACCAAGACCTAACGCTACATTATTTAATGTAACACGTGATACAAATTCTCGATTATGGGCTGGTCCTTTTTCTTGCAAAATTTGATACTCAATGTTGCCACTACCATCACGCTGGATCAATTCTTGCAATTGACTCTTATAATCCATCACATGAGAAAAAGCACCTTCATTAATTTTTGGATATACAATTTCTTTTAAGAATCCCCAGACTGTTTCTAGCCCTTGATCAAGATAAAGGGCACCAATAAACGCTTCAAAGACATCCGCTAATAAAGCTGGTCGTTCACGTCCACCCGTCATTTCTTCACCTTTTCCTAATAAAACAAGGCTACCAAATGACAACTCGTTTGCAAAACGAACAAGAGATGGTTCACATACAATAGCTGCACGTAGTTTTGTTAACTCTCCTTCGCTCATTGTCGGATATTTTTGAAACAGATACTGTGATACAGTGAGTTCCAATACAGCATCGCCAAGAAACTCAAGACGCTCATTGTCCTCATGTGGTTTTTTTCGATGCTCATTCACATACGATGAATGCGTAAATGCTTGAATCAATAATTTTTCATCTGTAAACGTAATACCAATCTTTTCTTGAAACACTTTAAACGCTTCACGATATTTTGTTTCGTATTTTTTTTCTCTATATTTTCGGTACGGCATAGGTCCCTCCAGATATAAGCCGAGAAAGCCCCGCTAAAAAACGGGACTTCACTCAAACATTATAGATGACTCTCTATGTAAGTCACAGCATCGCCAACAGTAGCAATCTTTTCAGCATCTTCATCAGAAATTTCCATTTCGAATTCATCTTCCAATTGCATTACAAGTTCTACTACATCTAGGGAGTCTGCGCCTAAATCTTCTTTAAAGCTTGCAGCCGGTACTACTTCAGTTTCTTCTACACCTAAACGATCAACGATGATTTTTGTTACACGCTCTAAAACATCTGCCATTCCATTCACCTCCCCTCAAATATTATATTAAATATTGTCAAAAAAAACTAGGTGAAATCGATTCTTTTATTACATTACCATTCCGCCATCAACATTTAACGTTTGTCCTGTAACATATTTGCTTTGATCAGAAGCAAAAAACGTTACAGCATTCGCGATATCTTGTGATTCACCAAACTGTGCAGCCGGAATAACTTTTAACATTTCAGCTTTTATATTTTCATCTAATACATCCGTCATATCAGTCGCAATAAAACCAGGAGCAATCGCATTTACAGTAATATTTCGGCTTGCTAGTTCTTTTGCTGATGTTTTTGTTAATCCAATTACCCCAGCTTTAGCAGCTACATAATTTGCTTGCCCTGGATTTCCTATAACACCAACAACAGAAGCAATATTTATTATTCTACCATGACGTTGACGCATCATATAACGAGATACTGCTTTTGTACATAAGAATACACCTTTTAAGTTTGTATTAATAACTGTATCCCATTCTTCTTCTTTCATACGCATTAATAAATTATCTTTTGTTACACCAGCATTATTTACAAGAATATCAACTTGTCCAAATGTATCTACTGTTTGTTTCACCATATTTGTAACATCATCAGCATTTGCAACATCTGCTCTTACTGCAATTGCATCCGAACCTAATTTCTTGATTTCATCTACTACTTCATTTGCTTTTTGTTCATTACCGGCATAATTTACTACCACATTTGCCCCTTGTTTCGCTAAATCAATCGCAATCGCGCGACCAATTCCACGTGAAGCACCAGTTACTAATGCTACTTTCCCTTTTAACATCAGCTTTCTCCTCTCAAATTTGAAATGGTATCTTTTAATGTCTCTTCATCATATATCGCATATGCTTTCACTGACGAATCAATCGACTTCATAAGTCCAGCAAGTACTTTTCCAGGTCCAATTTCAATAAATGTATCTACACCTTGTTTCACCATATACTCAATAGATGGGTACCACAACACAGGCGAATAAAGTTGTTCAATTAGCTTATCTTGAATATCTGTACTACGTGTAATAACATCTGCCGTAACATTTGCGATAACAGGAATATTCGTGTCTTGAATTGTAATTTCATTTAAAACACTTTGGAATCTCTCCGCTGCCGGCTTCATAAGTGAAGAATGGAACGGCCCACTTACTCTTAGCGGAATTGCTCTCTTTGCACCGTTTTCTTTCGCTCTTTGAGAAGCAATCTCTACTCCTTGCTTCGTTCCAGAAATCACAATTTGTTTCGTACTATTCATATTAGCGATTTGCACTGCATATCCTTCACTTGTTACTTCTTCTGTAACTTGTTTCAGTATCTCTGGATCAGCACCTAAAATAGCCGCCATTGCACCTTCTCCGCCAGGTACAGCTTCTTCCATATATTCGCCACGTTTCCTTACAGCATATACAGCATCTTCAAAAGTTAATGCACCAGCTGCTACAAGAGCGCTATATTCACCTAAACTATGTCCAGCGACGAAATCAGGTGTAATGTCATACTCTTTCAAAGCTGTCAAAATAGCAAAACTCGTTGTTAATAATGCAGGCTGCGCATTTGTCGTTAATGTAAGCTTTTCCTGCGGCCCTTCAAAAATCACTTCTGAAAGTGAATCGTGTAACACCTCATCTGCTTTTGCAAACACTTTTGCAACCTCTTTATTATTCTCTGCTAACTGTTTACCCATTCCAACTGCCTGTGAACCTTGGCCCGGAAAAAGAAATGCTAGTTTTCCCACTTCAAATCCTCCTCTTATTGGAGTGACTCTTTCTCCATTACGCTTGAAATCGTAGGAATTACTTCTTTCGCTACCATTTCTCTCGTTTGACGAATCGCACTAAATATCGATTGGTCATTAGAAGAACCGTGAGCCTTAATGACAGGGGCTTTCAATCCGAATAACGCTGCTCCGCCATACTCCGAATAATCCATTTTATCTTTTAATACCATAAGTTTTGGTTTTAATACCGCTGCTGCTAATTTGCTCGTAAACGAACTCATTAGTTGCTCTTTCAACATAGAGAATAACGCAAGTGCTGTTCCTTCTAATGATTTCAACGCCACATTACCCGTAAAACCATCACATACAACAACGTCTGCTACACCTTGCAATAAGTCTCTTGATTCAACGTTTCCAACAAAATTAATTGGCGCATCTTTAAGCATTGCAAAGACTTGTTTCGAAAGCTCGTTACCTTTTCCATCTTCTGTTCCAACGTTTAAAAGTCCGACACGTGGATTCTTAATGCCTCTTACTTTCTCAGCGTAAACAGAACCCATTACTGCATATTGATATAAATGAATTGGTTTTGCATCAACGTTTGCCCCAACATCTAACATAACAAAGCCTTCTCCATCAACAGTAGGCATTGTAGGTGATAAAGCAGGTCGCTCAATTCCTTCCATACGACCGACAACAAACAATCCAGCTGCCATTAAAGCCCCTGTACTACCTGCTGATATACAAGCATCCGCTTCACCATTTTTTACTTGCTGCGCCGCCAGTACCATTGAAGCTTGTTTTTTTCGACGAACGGCTCTTACTGGTTCATCTGTCGCTTCAATTTTTTCGTCTGTATGAAGAATTGTAATTCGCTCTTCACTCGTTAAGTATTGACGAATTTCTTCTTCTTTCCCTACTAACGTAATATGTATATCTGAATATTCCTTAATAGCTTTCATTGCTCCTAATACTACAGCCTTTGGAGCATGATCGCCGCCCATTGCATCTATTGCGATTTTCATAAGTTGTTACCTTCCTCACTATAATTACTAGATCGATACATTTCAAAAGTGCCTGTAAAAACAAGTTCTTCTCCAGCAAAGCTATGCACTTTGACAACCGTCCGTCCCTTATCATTCTCTACATCTTCAACGCGCGCTTTTGCAACAACACGCTCTCCTAATTTTACAGGACGAATGTATCGAATGGTAGACTTTGCAGTTAAAGCTAATTCTTCATCAATAACCGCAACAGCTAGTGAGTTTGCTTGTGCAAACAAATGATGCCCACGGGCAATTTGATTTCTTTTAAATACGTGTTCTACCTTTACTTCAAAGATAGAAATCGCATGTCTATCTAACTCTATATCGATAATTTCTCCGACAACCTCTTCTAACGGTAAAGATTTCACATCTTCTTCATGTTGCTTTGTAGCTACATGCTTAATTCTCTCTCTTAATTCAGGAATAGACAGTTCCATACGATCAAGGCGTACAGTTTGTATACTCACTTGAAATTTTTCTGCTAAATCTTCATCCGTAATAAAAGGATTCGTTTCTATTGTTTGTTGTAATAACTCTTGTCTTTCTTTTTTACTTCTTCTCTTTTTCATACCGCACCATCCATTTTTATGACTAGGTACTAACAGTAGTATATAATCATTAAAAGTAGAATGCAACAAAAACTTTTGCAGACTACTTCTAATCGAGCTTCTCTCCCTGGAACACACCTGTCCCGTCAAGATAAGTACGCAACGAAGCATACTGATCATTGTGCCAAAACGCTTCTGAATCAACCAGTATCGCCGCATCTTGTCTCGCTGTTTCTAACGCCCGATAATCATGTACCATATCAGCAACCTTAAATTCTGGTAAACCACTTTGCTTACTTCCAAAGAAATCCCCAGGACCTCGTAACTCTAGATCTTTTTCTGACAATACAAATCCATCATTTGTTTCAGTCATAATACGCATTCTTTCTTTTCCCGTTTCTGATTTCGGATCCGCAATTAATAAACAATATGATTGTTCACTACCACGCCCAACGCGCCCCCTAAGCTGATGAAGCTGCGATAAACCGAAACGCTCCGCGTCATAAATAACCATTACAGTCGCATTCGGTACGTTTACACCTACCTCGACAACCGTTGTCGACACAAGAATTTGCACTTTATTTTCACTAAACTGTCCCATTATCTCTTCTTTTTCTTGAGATGATAGTCTCCCATGCATTAATCCAACTTGGCATTTCCCTTGATAATGATGAGTCAGCATACTATGTAAGTCGATAGCATTTTGTACATCAAGTTTCTCAGACTCTTCAATAAGGGGACAAATAACATATGCCTGTCTTCCTTTTTTTATCTCTTTCTCCACAAAACCGAGCACACGATCTAACATGTCATGTTTTGCCCAATACGTTTCGATTACCTTTCTACCAGCTGGCATTTCATCAATAATAGAAACGTCCATCTCTCCAAATGCAGTGATAGCTAACGTTCGCGGAATTGGTGTCGCTGTCATAAATAATACATCAGGACTTTCACCTTTCTCCCGTAAAACCCGACGCTGTGCCACACCAAATCGATGTTGTTCATCAGTAATAACGAGACCTAACTTATGAAATATAACTTCATCTTGAATTAAAGCATGTGTCCCAACAAGGATATCTACTTCTCCTTGCTCTAATTTCGCCAAAATTTCTCGGCGCCTCGCACCTTTAACAGAACTTGTTAACAATTCAACCTTCATACCAAAATGTGAAAATGTTTCCGCAAGCGACTGATAATGCTGCTCGGCTAAAATTTCAGTAGGAACCATTAAAGCCCCTTGATAATGAGCTAATTTCGCCGCATAGAGGCCAATCGCAGCAACAACTGTTTTCCCAGAACCAACGTCACCTTGTAACAGTCGATTCATCCGATAACGAGATGTCATATCCTTTAAAATTTCATCTACAACTCGGCGCTGCGCACCAGTTAATGGAAACGGAAGTGTCTCGATAAATTCTTGTAATTCTGCTGACGGGATTTCCTTCTTCGTCCCTTTTGAATTTTCTCTCTCCATTTTCCGTAATGTTTGCATTTTTAGCTGAAATAAGAAAAACTCCTCATATACAAAACGGCGACGAGCTTGCTTTAAATCTTCCTGCCCCACTGGAAAATGCAACGCCCTGAGTGCTTCATAACGTGGTAATAATTTATACCGATTTAATAAACCATCCGGTAGTACTTCGACTATAGAATCTCCATACTCCTTTAATGCTTGGGCAATAAAACGGCGCATCTGTTTTACTGTAAGCTTTCCCTTCACTGAGTATACAGGCTCTACTTCTTGTTGACGAGCAACCGGTCCAAAATGAAGCTCTGATACAGCAATTGTTTGACGATGTTGATCCCATTTACCAGTAATCGTTACCGTTTCATCCAACTTTAACTTTTGCTTATAGTAAGGTCTATTAAAACATACAGCCGTAATTAAATAACGCCCGACGAGAACACGAACTGTAAGACGTGATTTCTTCTTACCATAGTATTGTAGTAAAGGAGCACTATGAACTTTCCCTTCAACTGTTACACGCTCATCATGCTTTACTTCAGCAAGATCTTTCATCGCATAATCTTCATAACGGTACGGAAAATGTTCTAATAGATGAGAAACTGTATAAATTCCCATCTCGTGTAGTAATTCAGATGTTTCTCCTCCGATTCCCTTTACATCTGTAACAGGAACTTGTACAACTTCATTCAAGATTCTCACACTCCGTCACATTATTTTCTTTGTTGCACTCTATTTGAGTATCAATTAACATCTGTAATCGCTATCTTTCACCTTATATATTCTATCATAGGCATTCTAAGAGAAACTACTCAAATCCCTTATATACAACAAGTAAAAAAAGAGCCTCACTATTAGCAGCAAGGCTCTTTTCTTTATTCAATATGCTAGCCTTTTGAATAAAAACTAGTAATAAACTTCATAATACTACTTCTCACCCATTAGCAAGTAAGTAATCCATTTATTTTCAAAACAAATCTTTTTTATTCTACAGAGAAGATGAAAGAATACACTGGTTGATTCCCAGCATGCACTTCTACTTCTGCATCTTCAAATTTTCCTTCTACAAATTCAACTAACTCAGCTACTTCTTCATCAGTTGCATCTTCACCTTGTAGAATCGTTACGATTTCAGAATCCTCATCAATTAACGCTTCTAGTAATTGCTTCGCAGCCCCTACTTTTTCAATATTTGTAGATACAATTTTCCCATCTGCAATACACATGAAATCATCTTTTTGAATTGCTACACCGTCAATTTCCGTATCACGAACAGCATACGTAATTTGACCCGTTTTCACATGAGATAAAGCTTCTTTCATGTTTTCTTCATTCTCTTCTAACGTTCCAACTGGATTAAACGCTAACATTGCAGCCATACCTTGAGGAACTGTTTTCGAACGAACAACAATAACTTCTTGATCTACAACTGACGCTGCTTGTTCTGCTGCCATCACGATATTTCCATTATTCGGTAGAATAATGATTTTTTCAGCATTCGCCTCTTCAATCGCCTTCACGATATCCTCCGTACTTGGATTCATCGTTTGGCCACCTTCGATAACTTTCGTTGCACCAATGCTCTCAAATAAAGTTTTAATACCAGAACCCATAGCTACAGTTACAATACCGTACGGTTGCTTCTCTTTTGGCTGACTTGTTTGCTCAGGCACCATAGTAGGTTCATCTAATAAAGCAGTATGCTGTTCACGCATATTCTCTACTTTAATCTTAATTAAACTACCGTAACGTTGTCCGTAGTTCATAGCATCTCCAGGATGTTCTGCATGGATATGAACTTTTACAATTTCATCATCAGATACAACTAATAACGAATCACCATACACACTAATATCTTCACGGAATTTTTGCTCAGAGAAATTATGCTCTTTCACTTTTTCAGCCTCTAATTTCACCATGAACTCCGTACAATATCCATACTTAATATCTTCTGTACTTAATTGGCTTTGTACACTACGGTGATGTTCTGCGCGCACCATTTCATTCATAGATGGTTGCGTCGGCACATCAGAAGAAATTGTTTCTCCTTTTAAGTCAGCTAAAAATCCTTCGTATACAACAACAAGACCTTTACCACCGCTATCTACAACGCCAACTTGTTTTAATACAGGTAATAAATCCGGCGTACGATTTAACGATGCATTTGCTTCTTTCACAACGTCTTCCATAAACAAAACAAAGTCGCGCTGTTTTTTCGCAACTGTCACTGCATATTTACCCGTTTCTCTTGCAACCGTTAAAATCGTTCCTTCGATTGGTTTCATAACCGCTTTGTAAGCCGCCTCTACTCCAGCTTCTAAAGCTGCAGCAAAATCAACTGTAGTTAATTCTTCTTTTTGTTCAATTGATTTAGAGAATCCACGGAATAACTGAGATAAAATTACACCAGAGTTACCACGAGCTCCCATTAATAATCCTTTGGCTAAACTTACACCAACTTTACCAGCATGCTGTGAAGGATTTGCTTTCACTTCACGTGCGCCTGAAGTCATTGATAAGTTCATGTTTGTACCGGTATCGCCATCTGGAACTGGAAATACGTTTAATGCATCAACAAGCTGAACATTATTTGTTAAATTATTCGCTCCTTGCATGATCATTTGTGATAAACGTTTTCCATCAATTTTTTGAATTGACACAGATTTTCCTCCTTAATGCACATTACAAGTTTATTACTTTAACTCCTTGTACGTAGATGTTTACAGAATCTACTGCTAGTCCTACAGTTTGATCTAATGTATATTTCACTTTCGTCTGCACGTTATGTGCTACTTCTGAAATTTTCGTACCATAGCTCACAATAATATACATATCAATATGTACTTCATCTTCATCTTTACGAACAATAACGCCTCTAGTGAAGTTTTCTTTTCGTAAAATGTCTGTTAATCCATCTTTTAACTGATTTTTTGATGCCATACCTACGATACCGTAGCAATCTACTGCGGCACCTCCAGCAATTGTTGCAATTACATCTGTACTAATATCAATTTGACCGTACTTCGTTTTAATTTCAATTGACATCTCGTTTCCCCCTTCATAAATGGTGAAAGTGAGCTAGACTACTTTAGTTACTATCATATAATCTTTTCAAAGAAAATTCCATCGTTCTTTCTTTTCACTCTCATATTTTATGTTTTATACTACACTTTTTTATGATGAGCAAAATAGTCCATTGTTATTATACAACATGTACCACTATAATATGTCAAGCAAATTTTCTTGATTTCAATTTTTCTGCACTGACATATAGTGTCAAGTAATTTTTCTTGATTTCTTTTTTCTACGGTGTTGCATTCTCTTTTTAGTTGTGTTAAATTATAGTAGTGTTTTTAGCATCGCATAAAAGACTAACATTGAAAAATTACGTATGGTAAGGTATCAAGGGAGGGAAATATAAATGGCTCGTGTTTGTGCTATTACTGGAA
Source organism: Bacillus thuringiensis (assembly GCF_014932895.1). Taxonomy (GTDB): domain Bacteria; phylum Bacillota; class Bacilli; order Bacillales; family Bacillaceae_G; genus Bacillus_A; species Bacillus_A thuringiensis_AA. The sequence continues at coordinate 160,704 of NZ_JACYOF010000001.1, forward strand.
GAAAAGCTCGTTCTGGTAACTCTCGTTCTCACGCAATGAACGCTACAAAACGTAAATGGGGCGCTAACCTTCAAAAAGTTCGCGTACGCATCGACGGAAAAGTTCAACGTGTTTACGTTTCTGCTAGAGCATTAAAATCTGGCAAAATCGAACGTGTTTAATAATAAAAAAAAGAGCCACTAGGCTCTTTTTTTACTATACCAATGGAAAAAGCACCGGTAATAGGTGCTTTTTTTAGTCTTTTTTGAAGGTATTTAACATTGCTCGAACAATTCCACCAAGAAATTTAGGTAACTTAATTGTATAAAATCTCATGGTTTCCCTCCTAATCCCCATTACTCCACTTGTTCACTATATGATGTAAGGAGCAAAATTGTTTCTTTAATCAGTGCTTCTTATCATCATTAATATGCCGGAAGTAAATGAAAAAGTACCTTTTTCCTCAATGAGTTCATTACTAATACAAAGTGTCGATCCCCACTCTATAGTTCTATTCGTAAGAGGATACTTAAAACCGAGTAAAGTAATACCTTCCACTATTTCAGTAACTGGCACAAAAGATACATAAGGGAAATTTTTATTTTCTTCAATTATATGCATACCAACTTTTTTAACTGTTATTTCATTTTTATTGTCTACAATGCACATTTCTATCTCTACTTCTAACCCTTTTAAAAGCATTTGTATATTTGCTAAGCCGTGATCAAGCCTTCCACCAGTAGCTCCAAAAATACGAATTAATGTCGGATTCTGTTCTAACGCCCAGTTAATTGCAATTTCTAAATCTGTTTGATCCTTTTCACGTGGAACAATATGCAATTCATTCGTTTGCTGTCCCATCCATACTAATTCCTCTTCCGTAACTGAGTCATAATCGCCGAACGCAACAGCAGGGGTGATGCCTCTTTTCAATAAGCGGTACACTCCTCTATCAACTGCCGCCCACACTACATTTTCATTTTCATATCGAGAAAAATCTGCGCAATATTCTGCAGGCCCTCCTGCTAAAATATGAATAATCATTTGTTCTTCCCCTTCTATTGTAAAAAGGCAATCTACCGAATGGCAGATTGCCTTTTTACATATTTTTTGCTCTATCCTGTGTAAATAGTGAACTCTTACTAAACTAGAAGCTTCACTAGGATAAAAGTTCGCTCATTCATTATCCACGAATGACACGAATTGCTTCACCGCGGTCTTTTTGATTGTATACCGCTGATCCAGCTACAAGAACATTTGCCCCTGCTTCAACGCAAAGTCTTGCCGTTTCAGCGTTAACACCACCATCAACTTCAATTTCCACTTGTAGATTTCGCTCTTTAACCATTTCTGCAACCTGTTTAATTTTCGGTAATACAGAATGGATAAATTTCTGTCCACCAAATCCAGGATTTACTGTCATAAGTAACACCATATCTATATCTTCTAACACATGCTCAATCATTGAAACTGGCGTATGTGGATTTAATACGACTCCAGCTTTAATACCATGAGATTTGATTAACTGAATTGTACGATGTAAATGAGGACACGTCTCTACATGAACAGTAATAATATCCGCCCCTGCTTTTGCAAAAGTCGGGATATAGTTATCAGGATTTTCAATCATTAAATGTACATCTAACGGCAATGATGTAATTGGACGAATCGCTTCAACAATTAATGGTCCAATCGTAATATTTGGTACGAAATGTCCATCCATTACATCGACATGGATGTAATCTGCTCCACCTTTTTCTACATCTTTAATTTCTTCCCCTAATTTTGAAAAATCTGCTGATAAAATCGATGGTGCAATTTTAATCATGACTAATACCTCGGCTTTCTCTCTCTAATTTCTTCTACGAATTGTTTGTAATTCTTATAACGATATTCAGTAATCTTCCCTTCTTCAACAGCAGCTTTCACCGCACATTTTGGTTCAGAAAGATGTGTACACCCTCTAAATTTACAGTATTGGCTCGCTTCTTTCAACTCTGGAAAACAATATGTAAGATCTTCTACCTCTATATCTATGAAATCTAGTGAACTAAAACCAGGTGTATCTGCTACAAGTCCACTCCCGATTGCAATTAATTCTACGTGCCTTGTCGTATGCTTCCCGCGTCCTAAATGTGAGGAAATATCATTTGTTTTCAATTCTAAGTCTGGACGTAGAACGTTAAGCATTGAAGATTTCCCAACACCGGACTGACCTGCAACGACAGAAATACAACCTTCTAAGTATGGCTTTAAAATATCAATACTTTCTGATGTATTTATAGAAGTAAATAATACATCATAACCCATTTCACGATAATCATTAGCATAAGCTTCAACGGTTTCTCTCATCTTTTCATCCACTAAATCCATTTTACTGATACAAATAATTGGCTTAATATTATGATATTCAATTAGCACTAAAAATCGATCTAACAACCCTGGATTAAAATCTGGTTCTACTGCAGAAAAAACGAGAATCGCTTGATCCACATTTGCAATAGGAGGTCTAACAAGCTCATTTTTTCGATCAAATACTTCAAGCACATAACCTTCATTTGGATTATCCGCTTGAAAAACGACTTGGTCTCCTACAAGTGGTGTAATTTTATTCTTTCGAAATACACCACGCCCGCGACATTGTGTAATCCCTTCTTCATGCTGCACATAATAAAACCCACTTAAAGCTTTTACAATTTTTCCTTCTGGCATATAATTCTCCTTTATTTTACATAAAGTAAAGCTGTAATTAAAAATGAATGGTTTTAAACTTTTTAAACGATTATTTCAAAACCCATCAAATATATACCTTTGTTAATATACATGATAATCTTCCACCAAATTCAACATAATATTTACAGCCGTATCACTTTAGTAGCTTTTTGAACCATATATTTTTGCCTGCTATACCGTCCACTTTGTAGACAGCATAACAGGCAAGAATAATAAGCAAGGACTTTCACTATTATTGAGTTGGATATGGTACTTCTTTGTCGATAATCGTTACTCCATCTCGAACAATTTTATAGTGCCCCTTTGTACCTTCTTGAATTACAAATTCTAAAGAAAGAGTCGCTGACTCAGTAATTGTTCTCGTTTCAACCGGTCTATCCATTTTTTGCTGCATGTCTTCTTTATAAATTTCTATTGTTTGTGGCTTTTTCTCACCTGTTGCAGCAGGCTCATATGGGACAGAAATATTGTCCACTTTTACCGTTTTAGTCACTTTAGGTTTTGGGCCATCAGAGATAATAATAGTTACTTTATCTCCCTCTTTTAATGGTGTACCTGGCTTTGGAGATTGCGAAATTACAAGTCCTTTTTCAACTGTATCTGAATACTCTCGTTTTACATCTGAAGTTAGTTTTCTCTCATTCAAATAACCATTTACACTATTTTCAGTCCACCCTGAAAAATCACCTGGTCTAATTTGATAAGGACCTTTACTTACCCAGATTTTCAGTTCTTGCTCCGCTTCTATAACCATTTGATCAGGCGTCGGGATTTGCTCTACGATTTCACCTTTCGGCTTATCATTTTCAATATAATTTACTGTAACTTGTTTATATTTTTCTTCTAACTCAGTTTTTACACTCTCAAAGTTTTGTCCTGTGAAATCCTTCATCTTACTTTTCTTTTTTCCACCTGATTGATAGATAGTAATTTTAGAGTTTTCTTTCACGACCCTGCCTGCTACAGGGTCTGTTTTTATTACATTCCCAGCCTCAACATCATCTGTATATACAATATTAGGTTCCGTCACTTCAAAACCCTTTTCTACTAATGTATTTACAGCTGTCGTATATTTCATACCGGCCACATCAGGAACTTTTACATCTTTCGGAATAAAGAATCCCGGAATAACAGTAAGCGCTAATGTGATTCCAATTGCTAAAAGTAAAAATGTCGTAATTAATACTTTGATCCATTTGTTACTTCGTTTTTTCTTCTTATCTAATTCAGTACCTTCTTTTCTTATTGATTCATCCACTTTACTTCCGTTTAAAACAATTGTTTCATCGCTTACATTTTCAAATAATTGTTCTTGTTGGATAATTGGAATCGCCTTCGTCGCTTCCATATCTTCTGGTATGTAAAATGGTTGCTCATTTATCCGTTCTGGATATAGTGCTGTTTCAATATCTCGCTTCATTGCATTAGCAGATTGATATCGATGGAATGGATCTTTTGCAGTTGCCTTTAATATAATATTCTCAACACTTTGTGGAATATTTTCATTCCATCTTTTTGGAGACGGTATTTCACTTTGTAAATGTTTTAAAGCTATTGCAACAGCAGATTCGCCCGAAAATGGCTGTCTTCCTGTTAACAATTCAAACATAACAATACCAAGTGAATAAATATCTGATTGTTTATTTGCTATCCCGCCGCGTGCTTGTTCTGGTGATAAGTAATGCACCGAACCGAGTACCGAATTTGTATGTGTAATTGTTGTTGCACTTGTAGCTGTCGCAATTCCAAAATCTGTTACTTTTATTACTCCATCAGCTCGAATTAAAATATTGTGCGGTTTTATATCACGATGCACAATTTCAAAATGATGGGCGTGTGCCATAGCGGATGTTAACTGCTCCATAATATCAAGAGCTTCTCCTATAGGTAACATCCCTCGCTCAGTTATGTATTGCTTCAATGTTTGCCCAGGTACATACTCCATTACAAGATAATATATACCATCTTCTTCTCCGACATCATACATATTCACAATATTTGGATGCGACAACGTAGTAACAGACTGCGCTTCTCGATGGAAACGTTTAATAAACTCTTCGTTATTTGAATAGTCGAGTCTTAATATTTTCACCGCTACATCTCGGCCAAGTATATCATCATGAGCTAAATACACATTGGCCATTCCTCCACCGCCAATCATTTTTAGCAGCTTATAACGGTCATTTAAGCGTTTTCCAATCAGCACGTTGCACTTCACCTACTTTCGTTTGTCGAACCCGCATAATCAATAAGAACAAGGGTAATATTATCTTCTCCACCGCGATCATTCGCCAGTTGAATGAGACGCTGCCCTTTACCTTCAAGCTGTTCATTTAACTGTAAAATTTGTTGCATATCAGCAATAGAAACTTTGTTAGATAATCCATCAGAGCAAAGAAGTAACTGATCATCTTCCTCAAGCACCAATGTTTTAACATCTAATCCAACTGTCTCTTCTGTTCCTAATGCTCTTAACAAAACATTCTTTTTTGGGTGATATTCTGCGTCTTCCTTTGAAATCTCACCATGTCTCACAAGTTCATTTACAAGGGAATGATCTTCCGTTACAAGCGATATTACTCCCTCTGATACCATATAACAACGACTATCTCCTATATGACCAATTGTTACAAAATTAGGCGTACAAATTGCTATGATAATTGTTGTTCCCATACCATTACATTCTACATGTTGTTTAGAATATTCATAAATACGCTCATTAATAATTCCAACACTAGTATGTAACCACTCTTCTACTTTTTTAGGCTCATTCATATTATGCGTTTGCTTCCAATAATCATGGAATAATTGAATGGTCATCGAGCTAGCTACATCGCCAGCTCGATGACCTCCCATTCCATCTGCTACTACCGCTAAAATATTTCCATCTAAATTGTGAAAAACTCCTGCACTATCTTCATTATGTTGACGAACTTTTCCTTTATCTGATAGAAACACGGCTTTCATCTCGTCACCTCGTCTCTTCTTTGCGCTCCTTCGCACGCAACTGACCGCAGGCTGCATCAATATCATGACCTTGTTCACGGCGAATCGTTACATTCACTCCACGATCTTTTAACGTTTTCTCGAATAAGAAAATTTGTTCACGTGGGGTACGTACATAATCACGTTCAGGTACGTAGTTTACCGGGATTAAGTTCACATGACATTTTACACCTTTTAAGAGTGCAGCAAGCTCTTCAGCGTGCTCAACTTGGTCATTTTCTCCTCCAAATAATCCATATTCAAAAGTAATACGACGCCCTGTTCTATTTACATAGAATTTAATAGCTTCCATTAAATCAGGTAACTTATAAGCACGGTTAATCGGCATTAATTTTGAACGTAATTCTGAGTTTGGCGCATGCAATGAAATCGCAAAATTAATTTGTAGATCTTCTTCAGCGAACTTATAAATTTTCGGGATAATCCCACTTGTAGAAACTGTCATATGTCGCGCACCAATATGAATTCCTTTTTCATGGTTAATGATGCGTAAGAACGACATTAAATTATCGTAATTGTCAAACGGTTCTCCAATTCCCATTACAACAAGGGAACTTACACGTTCGTCTGTTTCATCAAGCGCACGCTGTACTTCTACTACTTGCGCTACAATTTCTCCAGCTTCTAGGTTTCGTTTTAGCCCACCAAGTGTAGAGGCACAGAACGTACATCCAATACGGCAACCAACTTGCGTTGTTACACAAATGGAATTCCCATATTCATGTCGCATTAATACCGTTTCAATAGAATATCCATCATATAATTGGAATAAGAATTTAATTGTTCCATCCGAAGACGTTTGTTTTACTAACGTGTTTAAAGTAGTAATATCAAAGGAATTCGACAATTTATCACGCAATCCTTTAGAAAGGTTTGACATATCCTCATAATTTTTTACACGTTTTTTATATAGCCAGTCAAAAATTTGTCCAGCACGGAACTTCGGTTCTCCTTGTTCCTTTAACCAATCTTGCATTTCATGAAGTTGTAAAGAGTAAATTGATGGTTTTTTCGTTTCTACATTTTTCTTTTGTTTTCTTACAGTCGTTTCCATGATGCTACACCTTCTTCCTTAAACAAGCAATATAAAAGCCATCCGTTGCAAAATAATGCGGTAAAATTTGTACTTGACCTTCATCAATATACGGACTTAATTTTTCTGGCATACGCTCTTTTATCGTAGTATCCCATTCAAATTCAGGATGTTCTTGTAAAAATTTCTCTATTACTTGTTCATTTTCTATTTTCTCAATTGTGCACGTACTATAAACAAGACGACCGTCTTGTTTTAATAACGGTGCTATTTTTTCTAGTATCGCAAGTTGAATCGTCGATAATCTTTCACTATCGCCCTTATCTTTTCCTAACTTAATATCAGGTTTACGTCTAATTACACCAAAACCAGAACACGGTGCATCTACCAATATTTTGTCAAAGGTTTCATTTGCAAAGTGCTCTTGCACTTTTCTAGCATCTAACGCTTTTGTTTCTACATTTTCTAGACCAAGTCGCTCTGCTTGCTGTTTAATTAAACGCACTTTGTGTGCATGTAAATCAAGGGACATAACCTTACCGGTTCCATTTAACCGTTCTGCGATATGCGTTGTTTTTCCGCCCGGAGCAGCACAACTATCAAGAACTACATCTCCCTCATTTGGTTCTAAAGCACGTGCTACAAGCATAGAACTTTCATCTTGAATAGAAAGGAATCCTTTTTTAAACGCTTCTGTATGCGCTACATTCCCTCTTTCAATCTGAATTGCATCATCTGACAAATCGCCACGTTTCGCTTCTATACCTTCGCTTGCTAACAACTCAATCGCTTCTTCTACTGTTACCTTATCAACATTCACACGCGCTGTAGGTACAGGAGGTAACATGTTTACTTCGCACATTTTCTCTGCAGTTTCTAAACCATATTCAGAAGTCCACTCTTGTACAAGCCAAACTGGATGACTCGTTGTAATTGCAAGACGTTCGACTGGATCCTTAATTTCATCTAAAGAAGGTACACCTTCTCTCTGAATCGAACGTAATACACCGTTCACCATACCAGCAATTCCTTTATGTCCACGGCGCTTTGCAATTTCAACTGCTTCATGAATAGCCGCTCTTTCCGGAACTCGGTCTAAATATATCATTTGATATAAAGATAGGCGAAGCAATACTCTTACCCACGCCTCCACCTTTTTTCTTAAAAAAGGTTGTAAATAATAATCTAATGTGTCACGACGTTGAATCGTTCCGTATACAATCTCAGTTAATAAACCAATATCTTTTCTATCAATTGCACTTTTTTCAATTAGATTATTTAAAAGTAAGTTGCTATAAGCACCACTTTTTTCTACTTGAATTAAACCATCAAGAGCTAATTCACGAACATTTTGTCTCATGCATTTTCTCCTAACTTCGTTCCAATTTCAGGTTTTGTACCACGTAAAAATTGTGAACAACTCATACGCTTCTTACCAGAAGGTTGCAATTCAGTAATTTTAACACCTGTTTCATTGCCCGTTGCTACAACAAAACCGTCTTCTTCGATTGCAACAATCGTACCTGCTTCAGTCGCTTTGGTTACGGGTACTTTTTCTCCCCACCATACTTTCACAACTTGTCCTGCTAAAGTTGTATAAGCAACTGGCCATGGATTCAATCCGCGAATGTGATTGTATACTTCTTCACCTGTTTTTGTCCAATCAATTTTCTCTTGCTCACGTTTTATATTATATGCAAACGTTACTTCTTCTTCGTTTTGTTTAATTGGCTCTAACTTACCTTGAATTAATAAAGGTACTGTTTTAGATAGAAGGTGTGCTCCTGCTTCACTTAACTTATCAAATAATGAGCCCGTCGTTTCACGTTCTTCAATTTCCACTTCCACTTGCGTTAAAATATCACCAGCATCCAATTTTTCTACCATGTACATAATTGTAATACCTGTTTTTTCTTTACCTTCCATAATTGCATAATGAATTGGTGCACCACCACGAAGTTCAGGAAGTAAAGAAGCGTGGACGTTAATACATCCATACTTTGGTGCTTCTAAAATTTCATTTGGTACAATCTGACCAAATGCAGCTGTTACAATTAAATCTGGCTCTAATGCTAATACTTTTTCATATTCATCTTTTTCACGAATTCTTAACGGTTGTAACACTGGAATACCATGTTTTTCCGCTTCAACTTTAACAGGTGTAGGTGTTAATACTTTTTTTCTACCTACTGGACGATCAGGTTGTGTCACAACACCCACTACATCATATCCATCTTCAATAAGACGACGAAGCACCGGCACTGAAAAGTCCGGTGTTCCCATAAATACTACTTTTATCATTTAAAAACCGCTCCTTTTAACACCTATTCTAATTCGTTTTCTTCATAATATCTTGTCACTTTCGATGTAAATAAAACACCGTGTAAATGATCGATTTCATGTTGAATCGCACGCGCTAAAAATCCTTCCGCTTCTAATAAAAATACTTTACCTCGGCGATTTTGCGCTCTTACTTTAATATAATCCGCACGTTCCACTTCACCATAAAGTCCCGGGAAGCTTAAACAGCCTTCGGGACCTACTTGTTCACCACGTTTTTCTAATATGGATGGATTGATTAACTCGATTTTTCCAGTATCATCACCGATATCAACAACCGCTACTTGCAAGCTTACACCTACTTGAGGCGCAGCTAAACCGACTCCGTCCGCAATTAACATTGTTTCATGCATATCTTTCAACAATTTCACTAATTTTTTATCAAAGTTAATTACTCTTTCGCATGGTGTTTCTAACACTTCATTTGGATGCTTTACTATTTCTAAAACTGCCATATTTCCCTCCGCTACATTAACATTGTTGGATTAAAATCAATTGAGATTTGTAGCTCTTTTTGCATTTCTGCTTGATAATGTTCATTTACCATTTTGAGCACGTTCTTTAAGTTTGGTTCCCGTTTGTATTTTATCATGCATTGATAACGATATCTATCTTTTATCCTTGGAATTGCTGAAGCAACTGGTCCTAACACCATCGTTTGCTGCGAGCAATGCGTTCGTAAATGACCGACAATTTTTTCCGTCACTTGCACTGCCTTTAATAATTCCGGATGAGATACCGTTACAAGTACAACATAGTAATACGGGGGATATTGTCTCATTCTTCGCATTTGCATTTCTTGTTCAAAAAACATATCATATTGCTGTTGTTTCGCTAATTCTATACTATAATGCTCCGGGGTATACGTTTGAATTACAACTTCCCCTGGTAATTCATGTCTACCTGCTCGTCCACTTACTTGCGTCAATAACTGATATGTCTTTTCACTCGCCCGAAAATCAGGTAAGTGAAGCATTGTATCTGCAGTTAAAACCCCAACAAGTGTCACTTTCGGAAAATCTAATCCTTTAGCAATCATTTGTGTTCCGAGTAATATATCTGCTTTTTCTTCCCCGAACGCCTTTAGTAATTTCTCATGCATCCCTTTACGACTTGTCGTATCTACATCCATTCGAATAACTCGTGCCTCTGGAAATAGTTTTGTAATTTCTTCTTCCACCTTTTGTGTACCTGTACCAAAGAAACGAATGTATGTACTTTGACAAGCGGGACACGCAGTTGGCATATTCTCTTCGTAACTGCAATAATGACATTTTAAACGATGATTCATTTTATGATACGTCAGCGAAATATCACAATGCGGACATTGTACAACATACCCACAATCGCGGCACATCACAAATGTAGAATGACCTCTTCTATTTAAAAAGAGTACCATTTGTTCTTTCTTTTCTAATCGATCTGCTATTTTTTCATGCAATGCCTTAGAAAACATGGATCGATTCCCGTCACGAAGTTCTTCACGCATATCAACAATTTCTACCGTTGGTAAAGCTTGCTCATTCATACGTTTTTCCATCGTTAGTAATTTATAAACACCTTTTTTCGCTCTCGCAAACGATTCAAGGGTAGGTGTTGCACTACCAAGGACGATAGGACACTTATGATATTGTCCCCTCCACATCGCTACATCTCTTGCATGATACCTCGGATTATCTTCTTGCTTATAACTCGATTCATGCTCTTCATCAATAATAATAATCCCTAAATTTTCAAAGGGCGCAAAAACAGCTGAACGCGCACCAACTACAACTTTCGCTTCTTTTCTTAAAATCTTACGCCATTCATCATATTTTTCTCCAACAGACAGCGCACTATGAAGAACCGCAACTTGCGAGCCAAATCTTCCTTTAAAACGATCTACCATTTGAGGCGTTAGTGCAATTTCAGGAACAAGTACAATAGCTTCTTTTCCTTTCTTCAACACTGCTGCTATAGATTGTAAATATACTTCTGTCTTCCCACTTCCTGTAACACCATATAGTAAAAATGGATTGTAAGTTTCATTTGTAATTGATGATAAAATCGGTGTAATGACTTGCTTTTGTTCCTCCGTAAGTGGAAATGGTTTCGTTTGCTCAAAATCATCATCGTCATACGGATTCCGGTATACTTCCACATACTTTTCTGAGATTAGCCCCTTTTTAACAAGTGCTTTTATTGGGGCATCTGTTATTTGCAACTCTTCTGTTAGCACCTTCAACGGTACACTTTTATAATTTTCCACAAAATAATAGAGTACATCTTGTTGTTTTTTACTTTTCAGTTCAAATGCCGCTAATTCTAACTTATCCTCCGGTAACTCCGGCTGAACGACTCTTTGTTTCTTCTTCTGTACCTTATCTTTCACTTGGTAAACGACTTCAATCGTGCCATTTTTAATTTCTTGTTGAATAGTCCGGTATACATGTGGCTGCGACTCGATCACTTCAAAATCGATTGCTTCTTTATCCTGAAACAAATATAGTATTTCAGGTGCTACCTCTTCTTGTTTACAAAGTTGTAGACGTTTTTTATACGTTGCTTTTATCGCTGTTGGAAGCATCACTTGGAAAGCTGAAATCATATAGCATAACGTTTCACTTGTAAGCCAATATCCAAGCTTTAATAATTCCTCATTTAAAACCGGTGTTACATCTGATATTTCATAGATTGTCTTTAATTTCTTACTTTCTACGTCAACCGAATCTTTAATCCCAATAATAAACCCTTGCAATTTCCTTGGGCCGAACGGAACTACTACACGCATTCCTGTCTGTACAATATCTTCCCATTTTTTAGGGATAATGTAATCAAATGGTCGATCTGTCTGACGGGCAGGTACATCAACAATTACACTTGCAAATTTCATAAACGATCATCTTCTAACATCATTTCAATTTGCTTTATTATTTCACGAGCTACCTCTTTCTTCGTTAAAAGTGGCAACTCAATAACTTTTCCATCTTTTCTATACATTGTTACAATATTTGTATCCGTGCCAAATCCAGCTCCTTGCGCTTTTACATCATTCGCGACAATCATATTCGCATTTTTCTCACGTAATTTTTTCGTTGCATATTCTTCTACGTTTGTCGTTTCAGCCGCAAAACCGATAAGTAACTGTTTATCCTTCTTCTCACCTAACGTTTTTAAAATATCTACTGTTCTCTCCAATTCAATTACAGCATCACCATTTTGCTTTTTCATTTTATTATCATGAACATATTTCGGACGATAATCTGCAACTGCTGCTGTTTTAATGACAACATCTACATTTTGATAATGTTGAAGAACCGCTTCTAACATATCTTGTGCAGATTCCACTTGTATCGTTGTTACATGTAGTGGCGGATTTAGTGCTGTCGGTCCTGAAACGAGTATAACATCAGCACCTAAGTTCGCTGCCACTTCTGCAATCGCATACCCCATTTTTCCAGAAGAAAAATTCGTCATAAAACGAACTGGATCAACCTTTTCTCGAGTTGGGCCAGCAGTTATTAATATTCTCTTTCCTTCCAATGGTTTTTGTTCCGAGAAAGCTTCCTCTAACCGTACAATAATCGCTTCAGGTTCTTCTAGTCTTCCCTTCGCTACATAGCCACACGCTAAAAAGCCTTCTCCAGGTTCAATAAATGTATATCCTAGCGTTTTTAACGTCATCATATTTTTTTGAACAATTTTATTTTCATACATATGCACATTCATAGCAGGCGCAATCCACACTGGAGCTGTAGTAGCTAACAAAGTAGTTGTAATCATATCATCCGCAATACCACCAGCTAACTTCCCAATACAATTGGCTGTAGCGGGTGCAACAAGTACCACATCTGCCCAATCTGCTAAATCGATATGAGCAATAACAGCTGAGTCTTTCTCATCGAATGTATCCGTATATACATCATGGCGAGAAAGTGCTTGGAATGTAAGAGGCGTAACAAACTTCATTGCCGACTCACTCATCATTACTTTTACAATAGCACCAGCTTGTGTCAATTTACTCGTTAACGCAGCCGCTTTAAAAACCGCAATGCCTCCTGTTACACATAGAAGTATCTTTTTCCCTTTTAGCATATGACTCGTCCTCTTTCTTTTTCAAACTTATAACACTGAAATAGAATTTCCAGCTCGCCAGTACCTATATTTCATCCCTATCGTAAAAAAATAACAACCTACTTGTAAATAGGTTGTTACCGTTACATAGAAAATTATAAAGTCTATGTTTTAAATTGTCGAAGACAAAGTCTTATTCAGTTACTTTATCTTCGCTTGGTACGTAACTTAACACTTCTACATCGATTTCTTCTAATGCTTTACCTACACATTTATGAGAAACAGGTTGTTCAATTACACAGTTGTCAGCAAGTTGCATTTCACGTGCACGCTTTGCAGCTACCGTTACAAGTGTATATTTAGAATCGATTTTTGTTAATAATGAATCAATTGATGGATTTAACATAATTATAGACCCTCCGTCATTTCTTTATAATATTTTGCTACTCTTTCGCGGCGGCAATGTTCGCCAACCACAATTGCTTTAATTCTGTCACAAGCTAATTCAACTTGATCGTTTTCTACAACATAGTCGTAAGCGTCCATCATTTCGATTTCTTCTTTCGCTACAGTTAAACGATTTTCAATAACATCTTCAGTTTCTGTACCACGGCCGACAATTCGGTTTTTTAGTTCAGATAAACTTGGAGGTGCTAAGAAAATAAATACACCTTCTGGGAAAGCTTTCTTAACTTGAATTGCACCTTGCACTTCAATTTCTAAGAATACATCTTTTCCTTCTTGTAATGTTTTTTCAACATAATCAATCGGAGTTCCGTAATAATTACCTACGAACTCAGCCCACTCAAGTAATTTTTCATTACGAATCATTTCCTCGAATTCTTCTCTCTCTTTAAAGAAATAATCCACACCATCTACTTCACCTTCACGCGGCTTACGTGTCGTTACTGAAATAGAGTACTGAAAACGTGTATCCTCATGGCTAAACAGCTCTTTTCGAACCGTTCCTTTCCCGACCCCAGAAGGTCCCGAAAGAACGATGAGCAATCCTCTTCTACTTCTCATAAATATGTAAAACCTACCCTTCCTCACTTAAATCTTCTTTATTATTCAAACGATGTGCAATCGTCTCTGGCTGAATTGGACTTAATACAACATGCCCATCATCCATAACAATAACCGCCCTTGTTTTTCTCCCATACGTAGCATCAAGCAAAGCATTATGTTCACGTGCTTCCTGTACTGTTCGTTTAATAGGAGCTGACTCCGGACTTACAATAGCAATAATTCGATGAGCAGATACAATATTTCCGTATCCAATATTTAAAAACCTCATGGCCATAGTTTGCGCCTCCTAGTAAGTCTATCCGATTTCTCCACCACGTATAACTTTATATATTTTTTGAAAGCTACTCAATATTTTGTACTTGTTCACGAATTTTTTCAAGGTTATTTTTCATTTCTACAACATATTTTGAAATTGTTAAGTCATTTGCCTTCGAACCAATTGTATTCACTTCCCTATGCATTTCTTGCACGATGAAGTCCATTTTCCTTCCAACAGGCTCTGCAATTTGCAACGCTTCACGAAATTGCTCTATATGGCTTTGTAAACGAACTAACTCTTCGTGAATATCAGAACGTTCAGCAAAGATTGCCACTTCTGTTAACAATCTTTGTTCATCTAAATCTTGATTATGTAATTCTTTTAAGCGATTTTCTAATCGTTCACGATATTTTTGAGTAACAATTGGTGCATGCGGGATAATTGCATTTACACAATTGTAAATCTCTTGCAAACGATATGCTATATCTTTATATAATCGTTCTCCTTCGCCATCTCTCATCATTTTCAACATATGAGCAGCCTGGCGAACAGCCTCATATAAACTGTTTTCAAATTGTTCATTTACATTTTCTACTTCTTCAATTGCCGTTACTTCTGGCATTTCCATTAATTGCCCGAGTGTAATAGAATCTTGTAATTGAAATTTTCCTTTTATATCTTCCATAATCGATTGGTACTGTTCAAGAAGCGGCCAATTCACACTTAATTTTCTTTCAACAAGCCCTTCACCCGTTATACTAATAGACACTTCAATGCGTCCACGTCGAACTTGTTCTGCAATTATTTTACGAATTTTGTCTTCAAATACCATCATTTGCTTCGGAAGTCGAATACTCATCTCTAGAAAACGGTGATTCACCGATTTCATTTCTACTGTAATTTGAAAAGTATCATTTTCTACTTTCGCTCTTCCAAACCCTGTCATACTAGAAATCATTTTTATCACATCCAAGCCATGAAATAACTCAATGAAAAAGGTAATAGAGACAAGGCTCTACTACCTTCTGTAAATTATATCACATTTTCATATCATTGACTATTTCAAGTTTAATCCCTTCTTATATAACAGTGGCTTTTCCTTCTTCTCTTTTTTCCCTGTTAATAAAGAACCTACTAGTAGGAAAGTCGGAATTGATGATAAACCTCCGATTAGCAACCAATCTCTTGCTTGTATTGGCATTGTACTAAAAATCGGTTGTAACGGTGGATAATATATAACAACGAGCACTAGTATCAATGAAATGATAACCGCTCCTACTAAATACATATTTCCAAATGGATTTCGATGGAAGACAGAATGCTCACTTCGGCAATCAAAAACATGAATAAGCTGCGCAAGTACTAATGTCGCAAATGCCACTGTCTGTGCGTATTTCAGTTCATTTGGATGTTGATTATATGCGATAATAAACGCCACTAATGTAACTGCCCCAATTAGAAAGCCCCGGCTTATAATTTTCCACGCAAGCCCTCTAGCAAATACTCCTTCTTTCGGATGGCGTGGTGTTCTCTTCATTACATCTCCTTCGGCCTTATCAAGCCCTAATGCCATCGCAGGTAAGCCATCAGTAACTAAGTTCACCCATAATATTTGGATTGGAACCATCGGCAGCGGTAATGCAAGTAACATCGCAAATAACATTACTAAAATTTCTCCAACATTTGATGCCAATAAATATCGAATAAACTTACGTATGTTCTCGTATATATTTCTACCTTCTTTAATTGCTGATTTAATCGTAGCAAAATTATCATCTAGTAATACAAGTGAAGAAGCTTCTTTCGCAACATCTGTTCCTGTAATTCCCATCGCTATCCCTATATCCGCCGTTTTAATGGCTGGTGCATCGTTTACTCCATCACCCGTCATCGCTACTATATGCCCTTTATTTTGCAGTGCCTTAACAATTTTCAATTTATGTTCTGGTGATACACGAGCAAATACATACGTATCTTCTACCACATTTTCTAGTTCTTCTACTTCCATAGTTGCCAGTTCTGTACCTTCAACAACACGACCTCCTTGTGGTAATATCCCTAATTGTTCTGCAATTGCCATCGCTGTTACTTTATGATCCCCTGTAATCATCACTGTTCGAATACCAGCTTCTTTACACTCTTTTACCGCCAGTTCTACCTCTGGTCTTGGCGGATCGATCATACCTTGTATCCCGATCAACATAAAATCTTTTTCAACATCTCTTTCATGCTCAATAGAATCTGTTGCTTTTAATGGCTTAAATGCAACTGCAATTGTTCGAAGTGCTTGACTACCTAAACTATGAATTGCCGCCTGTACTTCTTTTCTATATAACTCACTTAACGGTTGCTGCTTATTCCCCCATAAAATCGTTTGACTCATTTGCAGGAGGACATCTGGAGCTCCTTTCGTAACAACAAACTTTTTCCCCTCTCGATCACGGACAATGACACTCATCATTTTTCGAGTCGAATCAAATGGGAATTCACGAATAATTTCGAATTTCCCTTTCAGTGCATCACGTGTTATCCCCGCTTTCATTGCTACAGCTACAAGTGCTCCCTCTGTTGGATCTCCATCTAATACATAAGCCTTTTTCTTTTGAATAATATTTGCATTGTTACATAGTGAACCAAATGTAAGTAGTTGATAAAGCGCCTTCGTCTTACCTGGGTCAATTTCTTTTTCACCTTTCATAAAAGACCCATTAGGCTCATATCCTTGGCCTGTCACTTTCCACAACTCTCCACCTGACCACATATGTGTTACCATCATTTTGTTTTGCGTCATTGTTCCTGTTTTATCAGAACATATAACAGAAGCACACCCTAACGTTTCTACAGCTGGTAACTTTCTTACAATTGCTCTCTTTTTTATCATACGCTGGACACCAAGCGATAAAGCTACTGTAACAATTGCGGGTAATCCTTCTGGAATAGCAGCAACAGCTAACGACACACCAGCTAAAAACATATGATATACTTCATTCCCTTGATACACACCGGCTAATACAACAAGGGCTGTCAAAATAAGAGCCACAATAATTAATATTTTTCCGAGTTGCTCTAATCTTCTTTGTAACGGTGTTTCCATTTGCTCTGCATTTTGTAACATATTTGCAATTTGACCCATTGCTGTATTCATACCAGTCGCTACAACGACCCCTATTCCATATCCTCTCGTAATCATCGTCCCCATAAAAGCCATATTTTTTTGATCACCAATTGAAACATCTTGCCCTTGCAATACTTCCACCTTTTTTTGCACAGGTACTGACTCTCCTGTCAAAGCAGACTCTTCGATATATAAACTCGATGCCTCAACGAGACGTACATCAGCCCCAATACGATCACCACTGGAAAATTTGATGACGTCACCTAAAACAAGCGCTTTTGATGGTACCTTTACCCACTTTCCATTCCGCAGTACAGTAACTTGCGGGGCGGCTAGTTCCTTTAAAGCTTCTAATGATTTTTCAGCCTTTCTCTCTTGAAAAAAGCCGAGAATACCATTGATAATAACAATGGCAACAATAGCGATAGAATCAATATATTCACCTAAAAATGCAGAAACAATTGTTGCTCCAAACAAAACAAGTACCATAAAATCTTTAAATTGCGCTAAAAATACCATTAGTGCAGAAGGCCTTTTTGCTTCTTCTAATTCATTTGTACCAAATTTCTTTATTCGCCCTTCTGCTTCTTTCTCTGTAAGTCCCACCTTCACATTTGTATTCGTTCTTTCTTCCACTTCATGTGCTCGCATTCCATACCAGTTCATCTTGCTATCGACCTCCTGATTCCAGACATACTCTATTGAAAGCTTATTCAGCCTCGTCCAAAAAAATGCTATAATTAACTTTTAGTTAGAAAGGAGTGTTCATTTATGGCATTCGATGGATTATTTACAAGAGCGATTACACACGAAATTGCAAATTCTCTTCAAACAGGAAGAATTTCCAAAATATATCAACCTTCAAAATATGAAATTCTATTACATATTCGAGCAAATGGAAAGAACCAAAAACTAATTCTTTCATCTCACCCTACATATGCGCGTATGCACTTAACGAATCAAAACTACGATTCACCAGCAATACCGCCGATGTTTTGTATGCTTCTCCGCAAACATTTAGAAGGTGGATTTATTGAAAAAATTGAACAAATTGACTTAGAACGTATTATTCAAATTACAGTTCGCAGTCGTAATGAAATCGGAGACGAATCATTAAAAACATTAGTGATCGAAATAATGGGACGACACAGTAACATTATCTTATTAGATACGAAAACGAACGTTATTTTAGATAGCTTAAAACACGTTTCGTTAGCCGTAAACCGTCACCGTACTGTATATGCTGGTGCTGAATACGTTGCACCACCAGCCCAACATAAAATCAATCCTCTGCTAATTGAAACCGCAGATGATTTTATTAGACCGCTGGACTTTTTATCTGGAAATATGGATAAGCAACTTGTCGGATCTTTTATGGGCATTTCCCCATTATTTGCAAAAGAAGTGGTAAAAAAAGCTGGTATGGTAAATGAAAAAGCATTATCAGAAGCATTTTTCTCTATACAAATGCCATTACTATCTCATACATATACACCAGCAATGATCACTGCAAATGGGAAAGAATTCTTTTATCTTTTCCCTCTTACACATTTGCAAGGAGAAGAAAAAACATTCTCATCAGTGAGCGAATTGTTAGATCGCTTCTTCTTCGGTAAAGCAGAGCGTGATCGTGTAAAACAACAAGCTCATGATCTAGAACGCTTTATGCAAAACG
Organism: Bacillus thuringiensis; assembly: GCF_014932895.1. Classification (GTDB taxonomy): domain Bacteria; phylum Bacillota; class Bacilli; order Bacillales; family Bacillaceae_G; genus Bacillus_A; species Bacillus_A thuringiensis_AA. Next base: position 179,926 of record NZ_JACYOF010000001.1, read on the forward strand.
AAAAAAACAAAAACGAGAAAAAACTTATTAAACTTGAAAAAACATTACAAGATGCTGGAAAAGCAGATAAATATCAACTATTTGGAGAGTTGCTTACAGCCAATATGTACGCTTTGAAAAAAGGTGATAAAGATATTGAAGTCGTTAATTATTACGATGAAAATAGCGGTACTGTAAAAATCACATTAGATCCTTTAAAAACACCATCTGAAAATGCACAACGCTACTTCCAAAAGTACCAAAAAGCAAAAAATTCAGTTGTTGTTGTAGAAGAACAAATCGAAAAAACAAACGAAGAAATTCTTTATTTTGATAGCTTACTGCAACAAATGGAAGCTGCTTCTTCAAAAGATATTGAAGAAATCCGTGAAGAACTTGCTGAAGAAGGATATATGCGCAATCGTAAGACGAAAAACGCGAAGAAAAAGCCTACAAAACCAATATTGGATAAATATTTGGCTAGTGACGGTACAGAGATTTTCGTTGGTAAAAACAATAAGCAAAATGATTATTTAACAACGAAATTTGCCCGTCGTGATGAAATTTGGTTACATACGAAAGACATACCTGGGTCCCACGTTGTCATTCGTTCTTTAGAACCTGCTGAAGAAACTTTACTAGAAGCTGCGAAAATTGCCGCTTATTACAGTAAAGCAAAAGAGTCTAGCTCTGTACCCGTTGATTTCACAAAAATACGTCACGTTAAAAAGCCAAGTGGCGCAAAACTTGGATTCGTTACGTACGATAACCAACAAACAGTATATGTAACACCAGATGCTGACATCGTAATGAAATTAAAAGCGTAAATATGAAAAAATGCGTTGCTAGCAAGCAACGCATTTTTTAGTTCATATATCCATTAACTAATTCATAACATCTTTCTTTTGTCATCTTATATTTCTCTTCCGAAGCCTCTATACGTCTCATCGTTCCATTATTTTGATCTGTACCGATTGCTGTAACTTTACTTTCTTTTTCTTTAACCCATGCAATCTGTTTTGTTTTTAATGACTGAAATGCATCAGCTGATATCGTATTTTTTAATGTACTGTAAATTTCATTTAGTTTATTATCCCATAGTTGATAATTTCCTTCTATTTCATTTACTATGTCATTTGTTGACATAACATTTGTATGTTTTTCTTGGTTTTCTAGAACTGCTAACTCATTTAGAGCTTTAGTTTTACCTCCTGTTGACAAAGGTTCTTTTGTAAGTTTCTTCTCTTCTTTAGAATTAGCATGCGTACTTACGCTATTTTCCTTTGCTGTTGCTTGTTCTTGACTACTACTTTCTTTCGCTACCTTTTCTTGTTTTTGGTCATTTAAATTATATGTAATAACCGATGTTTTTGCATCTACAGCAACTAAGTTACTATTTTCTTTAAAAATATATTTTTTACCACCGCTGTTTTCCTCTTTAACAAAAGCAACATCCTTAAAGCCTCGAATTTTCAAAAATTCGCCAGCTTCTTCCTTTGTAAGTTTTAAATCGCTCGGTGTATGTGATGACCATTTATCCATTAACCATTTTCCTTCTTTATAAACTAAAATAAATTCCCATATCTCTGCTTCATTTCCCATATCATTTGCAGGTATGATTGTCTCGATCGTTAAAATATCATTTTTCTGCGAATGCGTTAATCTCATACTTGGTTCAATATTGATAGGAAATGGTAACATATCCGTATCTCTAGATCGATTAAATGTTTCAAGCGATTTAGGAAGCTGATTCTCTACAAACTTATCTGAAACTAATCCCTTAACCCCTTTTTTAGCAGTCTCCAAATCTCCAGGATTATTTCGGCTCCATCCATTTTCTTTTTCCATTTCACTAAAAGCGTTTGCTATTCCATCTACACTCTTTCTTACAATCTTTTTCGCTTCTTTTTCTGTCACCTCTGGCGCTTCATCAAGCTGTTCAATCTTTTCATTTACTTGAACTTTGTTTTCACTTTTTTCACAGCCTGTTACAACTAGCATACTAGCAGCGAAGCAAAATGACATTACTTTACTTAATTTCTTCATATACTCACAATCCTTATCCTTTCATATTCGTTACGTATCCCTATCTTCGAGAGAAATCCAACAATTACCTATTATAACAATAATAACAATTTATTTATATATTAAATTTTAAATTAAAACAAAAAGTAAATTCACTGTTTTTCCAACTATATGATCCAAACATCGCTTATCCTTTTCTTTCCTAACTTCGATATTTTCAAAAAAATTGACAGTGCTATTTCGTATTTGTATAAATTTTTTTACAGTGCGTAAAGAAATTGAATCTTGAGTCAATGTTTTTTCATTCTCTCACTGATATATTGAAGCAATCTGTAATTTTCAAGTAGCCCCCTCCCACACATAGCGAACAGAACTTTACCTTCCCTTAAATATATATGTAATTCCCAATAGCCTTTCTCTAAAGTTATATTTTGGCACGCTTTTTGCTTTATTCAATACTGTGAAAAGGAGGAATTAACATGACTTTAAGAATCAATAAAATCCAAAATCAACTACAAAACTACGAAATTGACGGGTTACTTATTACCAAAAAAGAAAACCGGCAATACGCAACAGGATTTACAGGTAGCGCTGGTGTTGTTTTAATCTCTGCGGATAAAGCTATTTTTATAACTGATTTTCGCTATGTAGACCAAGCAAAAACTGAAATAAAAGAAGCTAAAATCATTATGCATAATGGGAATTTAGAAAAAGAAATTGCAAATCAAGTATCAAAGTTAAACATTCAAAAGCTTGGAATTGAAGAAAACAATATGACATTGCAACAATATAAAAACTTACAAAAACACATGCATGCGGAAATGGTGCAAGTATGCGAAGTTATTGAAGACATTCGTATTATTAAAGATATGCACGAAATAGAAACAATGAAAATCGCCGCTACTATTGCTGACGAAGCATTTCAGCACATTCTCCAGTTTCTAAAACCAGGCATAAGTGAAACTGATGTACGAGATGAATTAGAATTTTTCATGCGAAAAAAAGGAGCTACATCTTCTTCATTCCAAATCATTGTAGCTTCTGGTGTTCGTTCTTCTCTTCCTCACGGAGTTGCATCAAATAAAATAATCGAGCATGGCGATATCGTTACATTAGATTTCGGTGCACTTTACAATGGCTATTGTTCCGATATAACACGTACTGTAGCAATCGGCGAGCCATCAAAAGAATTCAAAAAAATATACAATATTGTACGAGAAGCATTAAAACTTGGAACTGAAGCCATTAAACCTGGAGAAACCGCGAAAAGTATAGATGATATAACGAGAGATTACATTACAGCACATGGATATGGTCAATATTTTGGCCATTCTACCGGGCACGGTCTTGGCTTAGAAATACATGAACCTCTTCGTCTATCCCAAGAAAGTAAAGCTACTTTAGAAGAAGGTATGGTTGTTACAGTGGAACCAGGTATTTACATACCAAACTGGGGTGGTTGTAGAATTGAAGATGATATCGTCATAACAAAAGACGGATATGAAGTTATTACAAAAGCGAATAGGGAATTAATTGTTATTTTCTGTTAAAAATAATGAACTTTGTAAAAGAAGTTTTTCTCTGCACATAAAATTCCTTCTCTGGAGTATTCATTTAAAGAGGGGGAATTTTAATTGAACTTTATAATTAATAAAATAGATGGTTTACAAATTGAATTTTCAAAACTTGTTTCCATGATGAATTACGCTCGTTACACAACAATGCAAGTGGTGGAAGGTTTAACAATTGAAGAACTTGATTATTTATATGATGAGGAAGCAAATTCAATTGGCATGCTATTATATCACATGGCTGCTATTGAATTTTACTACCAAATTCATACCTTTGAAGATCGTGAACCGACAGATGCTGAATTAGAGCGTTGGTTACCTGCTATTGAGTTAGGGAATCTTGGACGAGAAAAAATAAAAGGAAACTCTATAGAATTTTACATCAATACATTACAAGAAGTCCGCTCTAAAACAATTGAAAAATTCCAATCGTTACCTGATAAATGGCTATTTAAAACGACAGAATTTTGGCATGATAAACCAGCAAACAACTACTTTAAATGGTTTCACGTTTTTGAAGATGAAATCAATCATCGCGGACAGATTCGTTTAATTAAAAAGATGCAAAAAGCGCATTCAGTAAAGTAAGAAAGTGCCACCTTATCCGGTGGCACTTTCTGCTATTCATTAGCAAATATTTTTCCGTTTACTTTTCGCTACATTAACAGCACTCGAGCAAATTGCAGCGATTTGGACTGGAGGCGGATTAATTCCTCGGGCCCTTATTCCTGCCGCCGCCATTTGTAAAATAAATCCGTTTGAACTCGCACGCCGTAACTTTTTACCGGTTGTTATCGGCTTAATCGTCACCACTATCGTTGCGATGTTTATTCTATAACGTAAGCAAGATAATACTTGCTTACGTTTTTTCATTGCGGTCATTATTAAAACATCCGACTTTCAAAAGGGATTATTTGTAACTTAGCGAAATTATTTTAGGAGAGCAATTATTCAAAATGTTTATGAGAACCAAATGATTTCTACTAGAAAAGGGGACATAACTATGAATGAATTGATTTTCGTCTTATTAATTTGTCCATTACTTATCTTTATCGTTTCTATTATTGGAACACGTAGAACGAAAACGTATTACGTAATGCCGATTGTAACGTTTGCTAGTTTTTTAATAATAGGTGTTATCGCCTTTACTCCAAAATTTTTCTTTTGGGTCGGCATGTATAGCATTTTCTCATTTATTGTTTCTTATATGACTCTATTGTTTGTAAGAGGATATGAGCTTGCAGAAAGCTCTAAGTAGTTAAGGAGATTGTAATATGATTTTCTTTGATATTGATGGAACTTTACTTGATTACGATACTGCTGAGAAAAATGGTATCTCACATTTCTTCCAAGATTATAATGATATTTTTTCAGGAAACGAATTAGAGAATATAAAACTATGGCATGAATTATCCGAACAATATTTCAACAAATTTTTATCCAAAGAATTATCTTTTCAAGAACAACAAGGATTGCGAATGTCCCATTTATTTAAATTATATGGAGTTGACTTATCACCCCGGGAATCTCAACACAAATTCAATCAATATATAGAACTATATAAGAACAACTGGATCGCATTTGAAGATGTACTTTATACACTACAAACCTTGCAGCAAAGAGGGCACTCATTAGGTATCATTAGTAATGGCGATTATGAACAACAAATTGAAAAATTAACAGCTCTAAACATTCTACAATATTTCAAATATATTTTTACTTCTAGTGAGATTGGTATATCGAAGCCAGATCCTGAAATTTTTCACAGAGCCGTATTACAATCGAATCTTGAAATGAAAGATTGCTATTATATTGGCGATCGATTAGAAACAGATGCAATTAGTAGTACAGTAGCTGGAATGCAAGGGATATGGTTAAATCGAGATAACTCGCAACGCAAGTGTGATATTCCTACTATATGTTCTTTATATGAAGTTTTAACAATTATTTAAAAAGACGACTGCGTTCCCCCGCAGTCGTCTTTTTTCATGTTACGCTGTAACCCAAGCCTCATCAGCTGGATTTTTACGCCACTCTTGTAACTTTTTCGTTTCAGCTTGTCCGATCATACCTTTTTCTGCTGCAACTTCAGTTAATGCACTGTAATCACTTAAAGAATATGATGCTACGTTTGCTGCTTCTAATTTTTCTTTGCCTGCTTCCAGCTCGTATGTGAAGATTGATACGATTCCTAATACTTCACAACCAGCTTCACGAAGTGCTTCTACACATGTAATTGCACTACCACCAGTTGAAATTAAATCTTCTACTACTACTACTTTTTGACCTTTTTCAGCTTTTCCTTCGATTTGGTTCCCTTTACCGTGACCTTTTGCTTTACTACGTACATAACACATTGGTAAATCCATACGATCGCTTACCCATGCAGCGTGCGCAATACCAGCAGTTGCTGTTCCTGCAATAACTTCTACAGTTGGGAAGTGCTCTTTAATTAACTCTTCTAATCCAGCTGCAATCGCTTGTCGTACTTTTGGATAAGATAAAGTTAAACGGTTATCACAATAAATTGGTGATTTCATACCAGAAGACCACGTGAATGGATCATTCGGTTGTAAAAATACTGCTCCAATTTCTAATAAATGCGATGCGATTTCTTTTTTCATACTGTTACACCTTCCCACTGTTGTTTTACTGTTTTATACGCTTCAAGCGGATTTTCTGCTTTTGTAATACTACGTCCAACTACGATGTAACTTGATCCAAGTTCCCTCGCACGTTTCGGTGTTGCTACGCGCACTTGGTCATTTACATCATCACTTGCAAGACGAATCCCCGGTGTTACTGTTACAAATTCATTTCCGCATACTTCACGTAATTTCGGAACTTCAAGTGTTGAACAAACAACGCCATCAAGTCCACTTTTTTTCGTTAATTTTGCATAATGAGCAACCGCTTCTTCTAACGTTTTCTCAATGCCGATTTCTTTTTTCATCATATCTTCCGAAGTGCTTGTTAGTTGTGTAACTGCAATACAAATCGGTCTCTCTTTTCCTTCTTGCTTACCTTCCTCTAATCCCTCAATCGCAGCTTTCATCATGCTGCTTCCCCCAGCAGCATGAACATTTACCATGTCAACATCTAGACTAGCTAGGCTACGCATAGCGCTTTTTACTGTATTCGGAATATCATGGAGTTTTAAATCTAGAAAGATTTTATGTCCTTTTTCTTTTAAGTACGTAATAATTGCAGGGCCTTCTTTGTAAAATAGCTCCATACCAACTTTGACAAATAACTCTTCCCCTTCAAAGTGGTGTAAAAATTGTTCTACTTCTTGTTTCCCTGGAAAATCCAGTGCAACGATTAGCGACTGTGACATGTTTGCTTCCAGCTCCTTCCTTGACATTCCGAAATGTGATTAAACCCTAATTCATCTAGTAATGCTGGTAACTCTTCGATAATTGTCGGACATACGAACGGATCAATGAAATTCGCTGTACCTACCGCAACTGCGCTTGCGCCAGCGTAGAAGAATTCAATTACATCTTCCGCTGTTTCAATACCACCCATTCCGATAATTGGAATGTTAACCGCTTGACTTACTTCATGTACCATACGAATTGCTACTGGCTTAATCGCAGGACCTGATAATCCGCCTGTACGGTTTGCTAAAATCGGTTTAGCTGTTTTTAAATCTAGACGCATACCAAGCAATGTATTAATCATCGTTAAACCATCTGCACCTGCATTTTCAATCGCTTTTGCAATTTCCACAATGTTTGCCACGTTCGGTGACAACTTCACGTATACAGGTACTTCCGAAACCTCTTTTACTCGCTTCGTCAAATCAGCAGCAATTTCAGGATTTGTACCAAAGGCGATACCACCTGTTTTTACGTTTGGACAAGAAATGTTTAATTCTAGCGCATGGACATTAGGCGCCTTAGAAATTTCCTTTGCAACCGCTACGTAATCCTCAGCTTGTGAGCCTGCAACGTTCGCAATAATTGGAAGATCAAATTTTTCTAACCATGGTAATTCAGAATTCATTACTTTTTCTAACCCTGGGTTTTGAAGTCCGATTGCATTTAACATGCCACCCGGTGTTTCAGCAACACGTGGCGTCGGATTTCCATAGCGTGGTTGTTCTGTCGTCGCTTTAATCATGATTGATCCTAGTACACTTAAATCGTAAAACTGTGCATATTCACGACCAAATCCAAAGCATCCAGATGCCGGTATAATTGGATTTTTTAATGATAATCCTGGTAATTCAACTTGCAATCTGTTCATAGTACAACCTCCCCGATTGGAAATACTGGTCCGTCGCTACACACCTTCTTGTAAGAATGTCCACTTGGATCTTCTTGTAAGTGGCATACACATGCGAAACAAGCTCCAATACCACAACCCATACGTTCTTCTAATGAAATATAGGCTTTTTTCTCTTTGTAACGTCCTTCTAATGCACGAAGCATCGCTAACGGGCCACATGAATAAAGAATGTCAAAGTCGATTCCGTAATTATCAATTACATCTGTGACAAACCCTTTTGTACCGTGTGTACCGTCTACTGTCGCAACGTACGTATCACCAAGTTCTGCAAATTTCTCTTCATAGAAAACAACATCTTTCGTTTGAAAACCTAAGATGTGAATCACACGTACACCTTTTGCAACGAGGCGCTGTGATAATTCATAAAGTGGTGGTACACCAATTCCCCCGCCTACTAATAAAGCCGTTTGTCCAGCTTCCGCTTCTTCTACAGGAAAACCGTGTCCTAGCGGTCCTAGTACGTCTACCATTTCACCTTGTTTTCTAGTTGCTAATGTTTTTGTCCCTTGTCCTTCCGCACGATATAACATTGTAAATTCGTTCTTTTCTTGATCTACATTACAAATACTAATCGGGCGGCGCAGAAGGGGCGCAATGCCCTCTGCTACCTTAATGTGTACAAACTGCCCTGGTTCGTTCATTTGCTGTACTAAAGTTCCTTGAAGCACTAATTCGTAAATGTTTTTTGCGATTTCTTTTTGATTAACGACGATCATATTTTGCTTTTGCATCATGCATGTACCACCTCGTGACGCTTTGTTTGCGTAATTTCTTTCATTGAATGAGCTGAGAATGTCATAGATTCTAATACTCTTAGAATTGCTCTTGTTGTATCAAGTGATGTTAAGCAAGCCACACCATTTTCTACTGATTCACGGCGAATGCGGAAGCCATCACGCGCTGGTTGTTTACCTTTTGTTAATGTATTGATTACAAACTGTGCTTTTCCTTGACGGATAATATCAAGTAAGTTGTATTCTTCAGAATCAATTTTGTTTACAACTTGTACTGGAATATTTTGCTCTGCTAACGATTGTGCTGTTCCAGCTGTTGCTAATAAGTTATAGCCGATTTCGTGGAAACGTTTTGCAATTTCCATCGCCTCTTCTTTATCTTTATCCGCTACAGTAATGATTACAGAACCGTGCGTTGGAATGTTGATTCCAGAAGCAACTAGTCCTTTGTATAATGCTTTTTCAAGCGTCAAGTCTTTACCCATTACTTCCCCTGTTGATTTCATTTCAGGTCCTAATGTTGTATCAACTGAGCGTAGTTTTGCAAACGAGAATACCGGAGCTTTTACATATACTTCTTTCTCTTCTGGGTGATAGCCAGTTCCGTATCCTTGCTCTACTAGGTCTTGACCTAAAATAACTTTCGTTGCAACATTCGCCATCGGTACGCCTGTGATTTTACTTAAGAATGGTACTGTACGGCTTGCACGTGGGTTTACCTCAATTACGTACACTTGATCTTTGAATACTACAAACTGGATATTTAGTAATCCAACAATGTTTAAACCTTTTCCAAGTGCAATTGTATGTTCAATGATTTGTTCTTTTAGTTTTTCAGATAAGCTTTGTGGTGGGTATACTCCAATTGAGTCACCAGAGTGAACTCCAGCGCGTTCAATATGTTCCATAATACCTGGAATGAATACATTCTCACCGTCTGAAATTGCATCTACTTCAATTTCTTTACCAACCATGTAACGGTCGATTAATACCGGATGCTCCGCATGAACTTTAACCGCATTTTTCATGTAGTGCAGAAGTTCTTCTTGACGATATACGATTTCCATCGCACGTCCACCTAGTACGTAAGATGGTCTTACTAATACTGGGTAACCAATTTCTTCAGCGATTGCTACCGCTTGTTCTACAGTTGTTGCTGTTTTACCAACTGGTTGTGGGATACCTAATTGTGTTAATGCAGCTTCGAATTTATCACGATCTTCTGCACGGTCTAGATCTTCAAGTGATGTTCCTAAAATTTTTACACCGTGTTCTTCTAGTTTCGCTGCTAAGTTAATTGCCGTTTGTCCACCGAACTGAACGATAACACCTTCTGGTTTTTCTAAATCGATGATGTGCATTACATCTTCAATCGTTAATGGTTCAAAGTATAATTTGTCAGAAATACTGAAGTCTGTTGAAACTGTTTCTGGGTTGTTGTTAATGATAATTGCTTCATATCCAGCTTCTTTAATTGCCCATACTGAGTGAACTGTTGCATAGTCAAACTCAACACCTTGACCGATACGAATCGGACCAGAACCTAGAACTACTACACTCTTACGATCTGTTACAATCGATTCATTTTCGTCAGCATATGTGCTGTAGTAATATGGCGTTGCAGATTCAAACTCTGCCGCACAAGTATCTACCATTTTGAATACTGGCGTCATATTATTTTCTTTACGCATATCGTAAATTTCGCGCTCCGTTTTGTTCCAAGCAGCTGCAATATAGTGGTCACTGAAGCCCATTTCTTTTGCAGATTGTAACACTTCCATATTTCCTACATTTGCTTTTACTTCACGTTCCATATTTACGATGTTTTCAACTTTTTGTAAGAAGAAGAAGTCCATTTCACACCATTCGTTAATTTCTTCTTTCGTTACACCTTGGCGAATTGCCTCCGCTACAACGAACAGTCGCTCATCATCCGCTTTAATGATACGTTTTTTCATCGTTTCTTTATCAAGTTCTTTTAAGTGGTCTAATTCTAAGTGATAAATGCCAAGCTCTAAAGAACGAACTGCTTTTAGTAATGATTCTTCTAAGTTACGTCCGATTGACATAACTTCACCAGTTGCTTTCATTTGTGTTCCAAGCGTTCTATTCGCTGATTCAAACTTATCAAACGGCCAACGTGGAATTTTTGAAACAACATAGTCTAATGCTGGCTCAAAGCAAGCATATGTTTTTTGTGTTACTGGGTTTACGATTTCATCTAACGTTAAGCCGACTGCAATTTTTGCTGCTAATTTCGCGATGGGATATCCAGTTGCTTTAGAAGCAAGTGCAGATGAACGACTTACACGTGGATTTACTTCGATCACATAGTATTGGAAGCTATATGGATCAAGCGCAAGCTGAACGTTACAACCACCTTCAATGCCCAGTGCACGAATAATTCGTAATGAAGTGTTACGTAACATTTGATATTCACGATCACTCAATGTTTGGCTTGGTGCTACAACAATCGAATCCCCTGTGTGAACACCAACTGGATCGATATTTTCCATGTTACATACTACAATTGCGTTATCATTTGAATCACGCATTACTTCATATTCAATTTCTTTACAACCAGCAATACTTTTCTCTAATAAACATTGTGTTACTGGGCTATGTTTTAAACCACTTGTTACGATTTCAATTAACTCTTCTTCGTTATGGCAAATACCGCCGCCCGTTCCGCCTAATGTGAATGCTGGACGAACGATTACTGGGTAACCAATTTCGTTTACAAATCCATATGCTTCATCAAGGTTATGAATAATTTCGCTTGGTGGTGTTGGTTCATTTAAATCTTGCATTAATGTACGGAATAAATCACGATCTTCCGCTTGCTCGATTGCTGATAATTTTGTTCCTAAAATTTCAACTCCGCACTCGTCAAGTACGCCTGATTTTGCAAGTTCAACAGCCATGTTTAAACCTGTTTGACCACCTAATGTTGGTAAGATTGCATCTGGACGTTCTTTACGAATAATACGGCTTACGAATTCTAATGTTAATGGCTCGATGTATACTTTATCTGCTGTTGCAGTATCTGTCATAATTGTTGCTGGGTTAGAGTTAACAAGGATTACTTTGTAACCTTCCTCTTTAAGAGATTGACAAGCTTGTGTACCAGAGTAGTCAAACTCCGCTGCTTGCCCAATTACAATTGGTCCTGATCCGATTACTAATATTGTGTTAATGTCTAGGCGTTTTGGCATAACTCTTCCCCTTCTTTCTTGAAGTTTTCAATCATTGTTAAGAAATCTTCGAATAAATCATTTGCATCCTCTGGTCCTGCTGAAGCTTCTGGATGGTATTGTACTGTAAATGCTGGGAACTTCGTATGACGAAGACCTTCTACTGTTCCATCATTTAAAGCAACGTGTGTAATTTCAAGCTCTGTATTTTTAACTGATTCTTCTTCTACTGCATAACCATGGTTTTGAGATGTAATGGCTACTTTTCCAGTTGCAAGGTGTTTTACTGGATGGTTTAAACCACGGTGACCGAATTTTAACTTACTTGTATTTGCACCTGATGCTAGTGCGAATAACTGATGCCCTAAGCAAATCCCGAATAAAGGAACTTTACCAATAATGTCTTTTAACATTTCGATTGCTTCTGGTACATCTTTTGGATCTCCAGGTCCATTACTTAACATAATTCCGTCTGGACTTAGGCGTAAAATTTCTTCTGCTGTTGTATTGTAAGGTACAACGATTACATCACAGTCACGCTTATTTAATTCTCTTAAAATACCATGTTTCATTCCGAAGTCTACAAGTACAACTCGGTGTCCACGTCCTGGGCTTGGGTATGGATCTTTCGTTGATACGCGTTTTACATGATCTGTAAATACTGTCGCTTTTAATTGACTCACGATGTATTCTACATCTACATCCATGTTACAGAGACGTCCGCGTAATGTACCGTATTGACGAATTTTTCTTGTTAATTTTCTCGTATCAATTCCCGCTAATCCTGGGATGTTTCTTTCTTTTAAATAATCATTTAACGAAATTTCATTACGGAAGTTTGATGGGTGATCACAAATTTCGTTTACTATTAAACCATTTACAGATGGGTGAATTGATTCAAAATCGTCACGGTTAATGCCGTAGTTTCCGATTAATGGGTACGTAAATGTTACAATTTGACCGCAATATGATGGATCAGATAATGTTTCTTGATATCCAGTCATTCCTGTTGTAAATACAACCTCACCTGACTTTTCGATTTCTCCTCCGAAACCTTTTCCAATTAATACTGTTCCATCTTCTAAGATAAGTTGTCTCTTCATACTAATGCACTCTCCTTTTGCCATGCGATCTTACCACCAACGATTGTCATTACCGGCCATCCTTGGCATTTCCAACCTGCGAATGGTGTATTTTTTCCTTTTGATAAGAATGTTGTTGGGTCAATCTCTTCTTCTTGTTCTAAATCAATGATTGTAATATCAGCTGCTCTACCTTCTTTCAGGCGTCCTGCTTCTAAGCCGAATGTATCAGCCGGCTTTTCTGTTAAGAACTGAATTAACTGTTCTAGTGTAATAACTCCCTTTTTCACAAGGTTTGTGTATAGAAGTGGGAATGCTGTTTCAAAACCAGTGATTCCAAACGGCGCTCTTTCAATTCCTTGTGCTTTCTCTTCCGCTGTATGCGGTGCATGGTCAGTTGCGATCATATCGATCGTTCCATCTAATAGCCCTTCAATTAACGCTGCGTGGTCTTCTTTTCCGCGAAGCGGTGGGTTCATTTTAAAGTTAGGATCAGCTGATGGGATATCATCTTCACATAACACTAAGTGATGCGGTGTTACTTCTGCTGTTACTTTAATTCCAGCACGCTTTGCATCACGGATTACACGTACAGATCCTTTTGTACTTACGTGACATACGTGATAGTGGCAATCTGCCGCTTCAGCAAGCAGTATATCCCTTGCAATATGTACAGATTCACATACAGATGGGATACCGTTTAGTCCGTGTTTCTCAGAAAACTTCCCTTCATGTACACAACCTTTATTAATAAGTGTATTTTCTTCACAGTGAGCAACTACTGCCATATCCAATTTCGCTGCACGCTTCATAGCAGTTAACATCATGCTCGCATCTTGTACGCCTACACCGTCATCAGTGAAAGCAAATGCCCCAAGTTCTTTTAACGTTTCGAAATCTGTCATTTCAGAACCTGCTTGGCGTACTGTAATTGCTCCGTACGGTAGTACATTAACATGTGCTTTTTCTTTAATACGTTTTTGCAAGTCTTCCATATGTTCTTTGCAATCTGGTACTGGGCGTGTATTTGGCATTGCGCAAATTGTAGTGAACCCACCTTTTGCCGCTGCTAGTGTGCCTGTTTCAATTGTTTCTTTATGTTCACCACCTGGTTCACGAAGATGTACGTGTACATCTACTAATCCAGGCGCAATTAACTTTCCGTTCACATCGATTACTTCAGCATTATCTGCCGTAATATTTTCTGCTACTTTCGCAATTTTACCGTCTTGTACGAGAAGATCTGTTGCTACAATTTTTCCTTCTTCATTCATATAACGACCATTTTTAAACAAATAATTCATGTTTCATTCCTCCTAATACATTTGGTAAGGCGCGTTTTAGTACAGCCATTCTTACGTAAACTCCATTTTCCATTTGTTTAAATATACGTGAACGCTCACACTCAACAAGTTCACTTGCAATTTCAACATCACGGTTTACTGGAGCTGGATGCATAATAATGCTTCCTTCTTTCATACGCATTTCTCTTTCTACTGTTAATCCATGTTTCTCATGATACTCTTTCATAATGTCTGTTTCATAATGGTCATGACGTTCATGTTGTACACGAAGTAACATCATTACATCCACTTCTGGAACAAGTTCATCCAAGTCTTTGTAAATTCCAAATGTGTTTTCTTCATCTTTCCACTCTTCTGGACTTGCGAAGTAAATTGTTGCACCAAGTTTTGTTAATGCTTCTGCATTAGAACGAGCTACTCGGCTATGCCGAACATCTCCTACTATCGCAATCTTCAAACCTTCAAAACTTCCAAACTCTTGTTTAATCGTTAAAAGGTCTAGTAAGCACTGTGTTGGATGATTTCCACATCCATCTCCAGCATTTAAGATTGGAATGTTTACTTGATCTTTCAGTTCATCGAAGTAGCGATCTTGTTCATGGCGGATGACTACCGCTTTTGTTCCGACTGATTCTAGTGTTCTTATCGTATCGTATAATGTTTCTCCTTTTTGTACGCTAGATGAATCTGCTGAAAAGTTTAATACGTCAAGTCCTAATCTCTTCTCAGCAACTTCGAAGCTAAACCTCGTTCTCGTACTATTTTCAAAGAATAAGTTTGCTACAAATGTTTGCTCTGTTGTTTTAACTTCTTTTCCATTTGCGAAATCTTCTGCGTCTTTTAGGATTTCTGAAATTTCTTGCTCCGATAATTCACTCATCGTTAACAAATGGCTCATTGTCATCCCTCATCTTTCTGATTTTTATGATAACACTTTTGTATTTATATAACAATAACTGCATAAAAATACCCTAGTCATATGAGACTAGGGTGCAAGAAAGAAGCCACCCTTTCCGGTCTCACAGGACTGAATTAAAAGGTTGTTTTTATGAAGCAATCTGCTTAGATTGTTTTGTTTGTTTCGTTTCTGGTAGTAGTAGATTTAACAGTACACCTACAATTGCTGCTAGTGCCATTCCTTCTACTTGGAACGATTCTCCTACGTGAAGTACCGCTCCACCAATGCCGATTACTAGTATTACTGATGCAATCATTAAGTTTCGTTTGTCACTTAAGTCTGTTTTATCATCTACCATCATGCGTAATCCGCTTGATGCGATTACACCGAATAGTAAGATTGATACACCACCCATAACTGGTGTTGGTATGGAGTGGATCAGTGCGGAAATCTTACCAATAAACCCGAATATGATTGCGAATACTGCTGAACCGATGAATAAGTATACACTGTAAGCTCTCGTAATGGCTAGCACACCGATGTTTTCACCGTACGTTGTATTCGGTGGTCCACCTATTAGTGATGCGATCAATGTTGCTACACCATCACCGAAGATTGAACGGTGTAAGCCTGGTTTTTCAATTAAATCTCTTTTAATAACATTTCCAAGTACAATTTGATGTCCGATATGTTCTGAAATTGTTACTAGTGCAACTGGTACCATTAAAAGTACAATCTTCCACGAGAATTCCGGAGTGTATGTTACAAACGGCACTGTGAAATCTGGTACAATAAACCATTTTGCCTCAGCTACCGGCTTTAAGTCTACTAGCCCTTGGAAGTAAGCGAAGATATATCCGCCGATAATGCCAAGCAGCACTGGTATGATACTGAAAAATCCTCTTCCGAATATAGAGCAGATAATTGTAATCGCTAATGTTACTAACGCTACTGAAAAGTGTGTAAAGCTATACTTGCCATCCGCACCGTTCATCGCCATGTTAACTGCTGTATGTGCTAAAGCTAAACCGATTACCATTACGACTGGTCCAACTACGATTGGCGGAAGTAATTTCATAATCCACTCTGACCCTGATTTCTTAATTCCGATTGAGATTAAGATGTACACAAGTCCCGCTAGCAAGCCACCAAGCATTGCTGCTCCCGGTCCACCTGCTGTTTTTGCTGTAATAATCGGCGCGATAAAAGCGAATGATGATCCTAAATATGCTGGTACTTGACCTTTCGTTATAAGAAGAAACGCTAGCGTTCCTAATCCACTTGATATTAGCGCTACTGACGGATTCAATCCTGTTAAGAATGGAACAAGCACTGTTGATCCAAACATCGCGAACAAATGCTGTATACTTAAAAATAACCATTTTCCCGGTTTCGGTACTTCATGAACGTCTAACACTGGCTTTTGTTCCATTGTTACATCCTCCTTCAGTTTTAATCTTTGCAATAAAAAAACTCTTTGTGCCTGTGCACAAAGAGTCCTATACTTTCATATGCCAAATTTGACATATGAAAGCCAAGACCCTTTGGCAGCCTCACAGGACTACATTTAAAAGGGCTTTACTTATCGTATATGCTTACTCGATCTTGTTGATCTGTCTCTTGCAAATCAACTTCAATACGCTCTTCACTTGATGTTGGAATGTTCTTTCCTACATAATCAGCGCGAATCGGTAATTCACGATGACCTCTATCTACAAGAACAGCCAGTTGGATTTGTGATGGTCTACCTAAATCCATAAGAGCATCCATTGCTGCTCGAACTGTTCTTCCTGTATATAATACATCATCCACAAGGATAACTTTTTTCTTCGTAATATCTACAGGGATATCCGAACCTTTTACAAGTGGTTCTTTATTTTTCGATTGTAGTGTTAAATCATCACGATATAACGTAATATCTAACTCTCCTACTTCTATCTCTTTTCCTTCAATTTGACCAATTCGTTCTGCCAAACGTTGTGCAATAAAAATTCCACGCGTTTTAATTCCGACAAGAACACAATTATCGACACCTTTATTTCGTTCCACGATTTCATGACTAATTCGTGTTAAAGCGCGGCGAATCATTTGGTCATCTAAAACGACAGCTTTCTCTTGCATGCTCTACACCTCCAAGCTATTTTTTCTTGCGTGAGAGTAATGGTATAAAAAAAGTCCTCTCAGCGTGTGCGAGAGGACTTTTGAAAAAAGGGTACAACATACCCTAAGTATTTCAAACCGTTACCTTCTCAACCTCACGGGGCTGTGTTAAAGGATCATTATTTAACTGTTGTCAGTATCTCAGGTTTCTTGTGATTTGTCAATACTATTTTCGTAAAATGTTTAATACTTCTTCAAATACTTCTGGAAGCGGTGCCTCAAACTCAATATATTCACCAGTACGAGGATGATCGAAACCTAAAATACCTGCATGAAGTGCTTGTCCATTCATATCTAACGTTTTCTTCGGACCATATTTTGGATCTCCTGCAAGTGGATAACCAATATACTTCATATGAACACGAATTTGGTGCGTACGCCCCGTTTCTAAGCGACATTCTACAAGTGTAAAGTCTTTAAAGCGTTCTAACACTTGGAAGTGCGTAACAGCGTTCTTACCATTTTCATCAACTGTCATACTTTGACGTTCTTTCTTATCGCGGCCAATTGGAGCATCGATAGTTCCCTTATCATGCGGAATAACACCGTGTACAATCGCTTTGTAACGTCTTGTTACTGTTTTTGCTACAAGTTGATTTACAAGTGATTCATGCGCCATATCATTTTTTGCAACCATTAATAGTCCAGATGTATCTTTATCAATACGATGCACGATACCAGGACGCATTACACCGTTAATACCTGATAAATCTGTACAATGATGCATAAGACCGTTTACAAGCGTGCCACTTGTATGCCCTGGTGCTGGATGTACAACCATGCCACGCGGCTTATTTACAACGAGTACATCTTCATCTTCATAATAAATTTCTAAATTCATATCTTCTGGTTGAATATCTAACTCTTCTGGCTCAGGAATCGTTACTGTAATTTCATCATTTTCTTTTACTTTATAATTCCCTTTTACCGCTTTCCCATTTACTGTCACAACGTCATCTTTAATCCATTGCTGCACTTGCGTACGTGACCATTCATTATTTATCCCTGCAACGAATTTATCAATTCGCTCACTTTTTTGTTCTTCTGCAACTGTTACTTGTACTACTTCACTCATTCAATTACTCCTTCGTTTTCTTGCCTTCTAATAATGTTTGAATAATAATTAGTACAACACCAATACATAATGCTGAATCAGCTATATTGAATACCGGATAGTTGTACGAGAAAATATACACGTGAATGAAATCCACTACTTCTTGTCTAAATATACGATCAATAAAGTTACCAATTGCTCCGCCCAAAATTAGGCCTAACGAAATACCTAGAAGTTTGTCTGTTTTTGCATATTTCTTCATATAAAATACGATAAACGCTACAAAAACGATTGTAATAATGTAGAAGAACCACATTTTATTTTCTAAAATACCCCAGGCAGCTCCTCTATTTCGATGTGATGTTATGTATAATACATTATCGATAATCGGAATGCTCGTACCCAATTCCATGTTCTTTACAATTAACCACTTCGATATTTGATCGATAGCAATTATGAATAACGCTATTACATAATATATCATTTTCATTTCCCCCACAAAGACAGTGTACCTCAAAATTTTAGCATAGCTGCTACCTTTTCACAATGAACCTTTATAGAAGAATAAAATAAATTAAAAAAAGGTAATATAATATCGTTGTGCTTATTCATACATTTACCTTTTCATAGAAAAATTCATGAATGGTACGGGCAGTCGGCATCGTTTTCATTTGTTTTACCGATATATATGTTCCGGTCTCCTCACAAATACCATACATGTCTATTTCCATTTTAAATAGCGCTCGTTCTACATCTTTTAAGTCCTCTTTTATATCATGTAATAGCAGCTTCTTCTTTATCTCTTCTTTTATTTCATATCCAAGTTCTTCACCAAATTCAGTATCATAACTGTGCATTACTTCTTTAGCTAGTCTCTCTTGCAATTCTTTTTTCATCAATTGCAACTCTTCTTTTATTTCCATGTAGATTTCATTCACGTGTACATTCCTCCTAGCTGTAATGTACAGTTAGTGTGTCCGAAATCTATTTGGTTACCTCACACACATTTTTCCTTCATAGGAAAGAGCCTGAAAGTTATGTTGATATATCTTTAACAAAAAAACTGACTGCCATCAGTAGCAGTCAGTTTTTTTGTTATTTTACATAGTTTTCTTTAACAACTGTTGCACAACGCTCACATAATGTTTCATGTTCAGCATCTTTACCAATTGTTTCTGAAACTACCCAACAACGTTCACATGTTTCACCGGTTGCTTGAGCAACAACAACCGCTGTATGCTCATACTTCGGCGCATCTGCTGGTGCTTCTTCCATCATACCACCAAGTTTATACTCAGAGACGATGAATAATTGCTTTAAGTCTTCACTAATAGACTCTAACATAGCTTTCATTTCTACAGTCGGATATAGCGTAATGCTCGCATTTAATGACTTACCAATTACTTTTTCATTACGAGCTACTTCTAACGCTTTTAATACGTCATCACGTAACGTCATAAATGCATCCCATTTTGTTTTTAATGCTTCCGCACCATCTAATTGTACAGCTTCTGGCATATCAGTTAATTGTACACTCTCTTCTGTTACACCTGGAATGTATGGCCATACTTCATCAGCTGTATGCGGTAAGATTGGTGTTACAAGTTTCGTCAATGCAACAAGAACATCATATAATACAGTTTGAATTGCACGACGATCTTCGTGATTTGCACCTTCAATGTATAAAATGTCTTTTGCAAAGTCTAAGTAGAACGAACTTAAATCAATTGTACAGAAGTTATGAATTGCATGATACACAGCAGCGAAGTCGTATGTTTCATATGCTTCTTTTACTTTTGAAATTAAATCATTTAATTTCACTAACATGTAACGGTCTACTTCACGAAGTTCAGCTACTGCTACTGTATTTTCACTTGGATTAAAGTCGTCTAAGTTTCCTAATAAGAAACGGAATGTGTTACGGATTTTACGATACACTTCTGCTACTTGTTTTAAAATATCATCTGAAATACGTACATCAGATTGATAGTCAACAGAAGATACCCATAAGCGTAAAATGTCTCCGCCTAATTGATCCATAATTTTTTTCGGTACGACGATGTTTCCAATCGACTTACTCATTTTACGACCTTCACCATCTAATACGAAACCATGGCTTAATACGCCTTTATATGGTGCTTTACCTGTTACAGCAACCGCTGTTGATAATGAAGAGTTGAACCAACCACGATACTGGTCAGATCCTTCTAAATATAAATCAGCTGGACGTTGTAAGTCTTCACGTTCTTCTAATACCGCTTGGTGAGAAGAACCTGAATCGAACCATACATCCATGATGTCTGTTTCTTTACGGAATTCACCATTCGGGCTACCCGGATGTGTAAATCCTTCTGGTAATAGATCTTTTGCTTCACGCTCGAACCATACGTTAGAACCGTGTTCACGGAATAAATCTGCTACATGGTTAATTGTTTCATCCGTAATGATTGGATCGCCATTCTCAGCATAGAATACAGGAATTGGTACACCCCATGCACGCTGACGAGAAATACACCAGTCACCGCGGTCACGAACCATATTATGAAGACGAGTTTCTCCCCATGCCGGTACCCATTTCGTTTCTTCAACAGCTTGTAATAACTCTTTACGGAATGCTTCGATAGATGCAAACCACTGTGCTGTCGCACGGAAAATAATTGGCTTTTTTGTTCTCCAATCATGTGGGTATGAATGCGTAATAAATGTTAATTTTAATAACGCGCCTACTTCTTCTAATTTTTCCGTAATTGGCTTGTTAGCTTTATCATAGAATAAGCCTTCAAATCCAGGTGCTTCATCTGTTAATACACCTTTATCATCAACTGGACAAAGTACTTCTAAGCCGTACTTTTTACCAACAACGAAGTCATCTTCCCCGTGTCCAGGTGCTGTATGAACGCAACCCGTACCTGCATCTGTTGTTACGTGCTCCCCTAGCATAACTAATGAATCACGGTCGTAGAATGGATGTTTTGCAACTGTATATTCAAGTTCGCTACCTTTTACCGTTTTCACAACTTCAGCATTTTCCCATTCTAACGTTTTTGCAACTGTATCGAATAGTTCAGAAGCGATGATATATTTCTCGCCATTTACTTTCACAATAGCATATTCAAGTTCTGGATGAACAGAAATACCTAAGTTTGCAGGTAATGTCCAAGGTGTTGTTGTCCAAATGATATATTTCTCATCACCTTCTAATACGTTCTTTCCGTCTTTTACAGGGAATGCTACGTAAATAGATGCTGATTTCTTATCTTGGTATTCAATCTCAGCTTCTGCTAAAGCAGATTCACTCGTTGGAGACCAGTAAACTGGTTTTTGACCTTTATAGATATAACCTTTTTTCGCCATGTCACCAAACACTTTAATTTGTTGTGCCTCATAAGCCGGCTCTAAAGTAATATATGGATTATCCCAATCTGCACGTACACCTAGACGTTTAAATTGTTCACGTTGACGTTCAACTTGTTCATATGCATACTCTGCACATAACTTACGGAACTCAGCAACTGTCATTTCCTTACGTTTTACACCTTTGTTCGTTAATGCTTGTTCAATTGGTAAACCGTGCGTATCCCATCCTGGTACATATGGTGCACAGTAACCTGTCATTGATTTATAACGAACAATAAAGTCTTTTAACACTTTGTTTAGTGCATGTCCCATATGAATGTCACCATTCGCATATGGAGGTCCATCATGCAGTACAAATAAAGGACGACCTTTTGTATGTTCTTGTACTTTTTCGTAAATATTCATTTCAGCCCATTTTTCTTGCATTGCAGGCTCACGTTTTGGTAAATTCCCACGCATTGGGAACTCTGTTTTTGGCATTAGTAATGTATTTTTGTACTCCATGCTCAATTCCTCCTTACATGTATAAAAGAAAGACCTAAAAAACGGAATAAAAAAGAGACTTTCTCATCCCAAAAAGGGACGAGAAAGTCTCCCGCGGTACCACCCTAGTAGATTATATACGCATGTATATAATCCTCTTTATATTCTTAACGCGAATATACGCCGACGCTTACTCCATTTGTTCAGCGCGGAACTCCAGGGTGATATTCCCATTATCTCCTTATCCTGAGCTTACACCATCCTCAGTTCGCTATATAAGGTATGAAAAAGGTACTTATCCCTATCTTCGTTTTTCTTAATAAATATGTTGTCTAAAATTATATGTAATAATGAGAAAAACGTCAAGCTTACACTGTTTCTTCTTTTTTCAACAGTTCATCTACTTCGTCTTCTAACTCAATTAGTTTATCCCAATCATCGTTGTTTAACATTTCAAGCTGTGTTTCTAATAACATACGGAAACGAGTTCGGAATACTTTTGCTTGTTTCTTTAGCTCTTCAATATCAAAAGCAACTTTTCTTGATTTTACTAAAGCTTCGTTAATGATACGATCTGCATTCTTTTCAGCTTCACGCACAATTAATTTCGCTTCTTTTTGCGCATTACGTTTTACTTCTTCCGCTGCTTCTTGTGCAACAACGATAGATTTGTTTAACGTATCTTCAATATTAGAGAAGTGATCTAACTTTCCTTCTAATTGCGCAACTTTTTCTTCTAAAGCTTTTTTCTCACGAATGACTAATTCATAATCTTTGATAATTTGATCAAGAAACTCATTTACTTGATCTTCATCATAGCCACGGAATCCGCGACCAAATTCTTTGTTATGAATATCTAATGGTGTTAACGGCACAACGCCACCTCCAAGTAGTTATCTAAATTTCCTCTTTCAATTATATCTTTTCTTCGACAAAATAGGAGAATTTCCTTCTAAAAAACCAATCATTTTAGTATACCATACAAAATTCTCCATTTGTCGCGCTTTGTTCTACCTTCTACAGAAAATAATTTACTTCGCCCATATCCTCTCACTGAAAAAACATCCCCTGGATAACATTCATAAGAAGTTTGTTCTACTGTTTTCCAATTAACTTTTACTAAACCATTTTTTATAAGAGGTTGTATTTTCTGCCTGGATAGATGTAACATTTCTGCTAACATAACATCTAAACGAAGTGAAGAAACCGTTCCAGATTTCTCTCCCCATGTTTCATGCATCTGTAAAATTTGCTCTCCTTGTACAGGTGATAAGGAGACTTTTACTTTCCCTATTGATTGTAAGTTCATCTCAACGTACGATACGATTTCTTTCGCAACTACAATTTGGGCACGATTTTCTTGAAGCAAAATATCACCACATTTTTCTCTCGTTAAACCAAGTGACATAAATGTACCTAATATTTGCCTATGTTCTAGCGTATAAAACTTGGAAGGATAGTCAATTTCTAATACTTCTACTTGAAATTCTTCTTCATTTAATTCTAGATAGTCTGGATAAATGAGTGCTCTTCTACGCTCTGCATGAGGCGTTGTACCATCGAATTGCACAGCAACATCTCCTTGCCCTATTACCATAGAAACAATTTGTTGCTGTCTTGGATCAAGGAAATCTGTTAATTTCACTTGATGGTACTCCGCCGCTCGCTTCCACTCTAACACCTTATCCACAAAGACCTCTTCATCAGGCCTAAAATGTTCGTAGATGCTCATGTATTTAACCTCTTACTATAAGAAATAGTTGAATAAACTTACCAGACCAATTTTAGCAAGTTTCAACGCAAAAATCGCAACGATTGGAGAAATATCAATCATACCAAGCGGCGGAATAAATCTGCGGAATGGTTCTAAATACGGTTCACAAATACGCGCAAGAAAATCTCCAAAAGTTGATTCCTTTGCACCAGGAAACCATGATAGGAGAATGTAAATAATAAGTGCCCACGAGTAAATCTCGATAGCAGAAAGTAAAACGTTTAAAACAGTTACCATGGCGTATTACCACCTCTTTATATTTGTGTCTTCTTCTTCACCGAATAACTCTGAAATTGCACCAACAATATCTACATTTTCAGGCGTACACATAAATGTTTTCGGTCCTATTTTTTGAATATCCCCGCCTATAGCGTATACAGTACCACTTAAAAAGTCAACGATACGTACCGCTTGATCTGTAGACATTCTTTGTAAATTAATTACAACAGCTCGTCTACCTTTTAAATGGTCCGCAATCCCTTGTGCTTCTGAATATGTGCGTGGTTCTAATAAAACAACTTTTGAAGATTGCTTTGCTGTTTCAATACTCACAACATTTTGCTTCGGTTGCACTTTCGTAAACGGAACATCTTGTTGTTCTGGGGGATCTTGTTGCTTTTTCATGTCTGTTTGCTCCTTTTCATAACTATATTGAGCTGCTTCTTTTTCTTCCGGTGTATCAAAAAAGAAGTATTTTACTTTTGACCAACTCATAAAAAGATTCTCCTTTCTTTTACGCTTTTCCTACTAAAATCGTTCCCAAACGAATATATGTAGCACCTTCTTCAATTGCAATCGTGTAATCGTTGGACATCCCCATTGATAATTCTTTACATGGCGCGTGTAATAGTTCTAGCTCCTGCACCGCTGTTTGTAACTTACGCAAATCCTTAAAACAGCGTCGAATTTCTTCTTCTTCTTCTGTAAACGGAGCCATCGTCATTAATCCAACCACTTCAATCTTATCAAATTCTTGCAAACTTTGAATAAAAGAAATCGTTTCTTCTATTGCCAATCCTTGCTTTGATTCTTCAGATGATGTTTTCACCTGAATAAAACATTTAATTTTCTTATCAGCACGTTTTTGAATTTCTTTTGCAAGCGAAAGACGATCTAACGAATGTAAATAATCAATTTGATTTATGATTTCTTTTACTTTTCTCGTTTGTAATGATCCAATAAAATGCCACTTTACTTTTGAAGCGAAATGCTCGTATTTCTGTAAAAAACCTTCATTTCTATTTTCACCTAAATCGCTAATTCCAGCTTCAATTACTTCATTTGTTTTTTCAATTCCTACAGTTTTTGTAACTGCGACGAGTTTAATATCTTGTAACGAACGTCCAGCTCGTACACAAGATGCTTTAATAGCTTCGTTTACAGTTGCTAAATTCTCTTGTACTGTCACTTGTTTCATTCCTCCTTAAAACCTATGAAACTCAACATTCTCCCTGTCTTACCTTGATCACGACGATGCGAGAAGAATAGTTGTTCCTCACAGCTTGTACAAAGAGATGACATTACAATATGCTCTTCTTTTATGCCTGCTTGTACACATAATATACGATTAATTTCTTTTAGATTCATTGCGTACTGCCCATCAGAAATTTTTTTATAAGGAACAGAACCATTTACTACTTGCTGTGCTGCTGTTAATACTCGATCATCGACAACATAACAACAAGATCCAATTGCGGGTCCAATTGCAACATGAATTTCATCACTTGAAACTCCTTCTGCATTCCACTTTTGGATCATTTCTTTTGCAATCTCTTTTACAGTCCCTTTCCAGCCAGCATGTGCAAGTCCTATCATACCATGTGATGGTGCATAAAAATAGAGTGGAACACAATCCGCGTAACAAGATGTTAAAAGAACATCTTCATTAGTCGTATAAATGCCATCTGTTTTGGAAATGCCATCTTCGTAAGAATATACGCCACTTCCTCTTTCTTCTTGTCCTACTTTTTCAACATGATGATCATGTACTTGTTCAGAGCAAATCCAATTCTCTAATGGTTTGTGTAACTTATTCGCTAAAATGCGTCTGTTTTCATGAACGTTCTCCACGATATCATTCACATGTAATCCTAAATTCATCGCATGAAAGGAGCCCGTACTTATCCCACCATCTTTTGTCGTAAATCCAGCAGTAATGTTTCCAAGTTCTTTCCACGCTTGTAAATACAGTATACCGTCCACATATTTAAATGGTTCTCTCATAAAGCGGCTCCTTTTAATTAAAATAACAGAAAAAAAGCATGGTACTTCCTGTCTATTTTACCATACTTTTATTTTTTCATAATGCCAACAGAAAAAAAAGAGGAATTTGTAATATTCTTTATGAAATTGTCGGTGTTTGTATTGATTCTGTTACAGAATTAACAGGATTTACTCTTACAAGTATGACATCCTCCCCAATTTTCATAATTTCCTCCCAAGGAATTACAACTTCTACGTCTTTTCCAAAAATCCCTAGCATGCGTGCTTGTTTAGAAATAATAACAGATTTAATTTTCCCAGTATCTATATCAATATCGATGTCTCCAATATTTCCAAGTCTTTTGCCATCCGAAATATTTACAACATCCTTCATTTGAAACTCTGAAATTCGTATCACTTTCATCCTCTCCCTTATATGGCGAATTGGAAGTACAAAGAACACTGTATCTCACATGAAATTAACAAGAAGTAACCGCTGCTAAGCCCCATATTCTTTTCATTATATGAGCACATCCTCCCTACTATGAGCGCAAACCGTATTACATATAAAAAGGTCTCACCAAAAATGGTGAGAACCTTATCCTTGAATCGTTTTATTCATTTGTTTAATAGCTGATTTCTCTAAACGTGATACTTGCGCTTGAGAAATCCCAATTTCTTCTGCAACTTCCATTTGTGTCTTTCCTTGAAAGAAACGTTTTCGAATAATCATTTTCTCACGATCATTTAAACGCTTCATTCCTTCTTTCAGTGCTAACTCTTCAACCCACTGCTCGTCCTTTTGCTTTTCATCACTTAACTGATCCATAACAAAGATAGGATCTCCTCCATCATTATAAATCGGCTCAAATAATGACACTGGATCTTGAATTGCATCTAAAGCAAAAACAATTTCTTCATGAGTCACTTCCAGAACTTTTGCAATATCCATTGCTGTTGGTTCTTTCGAATTTTCTGCAATCAACTTTTCCCTTACTTGCAACGCTTTATACGCAATATCTCGTAATGAGCGAGACACACGAATCGGATTGTTATCACGTAAATATCTGCGTATTTCCCCAATGATCATCGGCACAGCATACGTTGAAAATTTTACATTTTGGCCTAAATCAAAGTTATCAATAGATTTCATAAGTCCGATGCAGCCAACTTGAAATAAATCGTCAACATATTCTCCTCTGTTATTAAATCTTTGGATGACGCTCAGTACAAGACGTAAGTTTCCATTCACTAATTTCTCTCTTGCGCTTATCTCTCCACTTTGCATTTCACGAAATAATTTACGCATTTCTTCATTTTTTAGTACTGGAAGTTTAGCTGTATCAACACCGCAAATTTCTACTTTGTTTCTCGTCAAAGTGTTCCCTCCTATCGGGAGTTGCTGTACAGTGTAAAGTATTTCCTTTGAAGGGGATTTTATGCATGTGGTTTACTCTTCTTTTTTCACTTTAGTTGCCTCTCATAATACAACTAAAAAGAATAAGACCAGCCTAGATAACGGCTGGTCTTATTCTTCACACCATTTTATTAAATTCTTTTCGTAATCTTTTTATGATTCTTTTTTCTAAACGCGAAATATATGACTGTGAAATTCCAAGCATGTCCGCCACATCTTTTTGTGTCTTTTCCTCTCCTCCAGCAAGCCCAAACCGAAGCTCCATAATTTGTTTTTCACGATCATTTAATTGATGCAATGCTTTCATTAGAAGATGTCGATCTACAGTAGCTTCTAAATCTTTTGTAATAATATCATCATCCGTACCTAACACATCTGATAATAATAGTTCATTCCCATCCCAATCAATATTTAGCGGTTCGTCAAAAGAAACTTCCGAACGATTTTTATTATTACGACGCAAATGCATTAAAATCTCATTTTCTATACAACGAGATGCATATGTTGCTAATTTTATTTTCTTTTCTGGATTAAATGTATTCACCGCTTTAATAAGGCCGATTGTTCCTATGCTAATCAAATCTTCAATATTTATCCCTGTATTTTCAAATTTTCTTGCTATATATACAACTAGCCGTAAGTTGCGTTCAATAAGTAATGATCTTGCTGCCTGATCACCTTTTGGCAATTTATTTAAAAGAACTTCTTCCTCTTCTTTCGTTAACGGCGGTGGTAACGCCTCACTACCACCAATATAATAAATTTCATCGGTCTTAATTCCTAATTTCAGCAATACTTTATACCAAAGGTACACTAAATAAAATTTAAATTTCATCATATTATCCCGCCTCTCATAATTAAGCAATTACCATCTTTTGCGAAATCAACATTTTTGGATGTACAATGCATTGATACTCTCCGTTAGTAGACAATTGTTGCGTATTTAATCCAATCAATACTTTGTGTACAACAATAGAACTACCTTCATGAAATACTTGCACACTGTCTGGCTTAATTGCCCATAAAAATTGATTCTCTACTCCTACTGCTCGGAAAGGAATTAAACGTAATTTTGTCCCCCATCCAGAATCATTTTCTGGTATTTGAGGAATTTCTGTTTTGGAATAAATTTGTTCTGTTAACCAAGCTGGTAAACAATGTTCTAATGATGAAATATGCATAATCATAACGGGTGTTTTTGTTAACGGGTCGTAAAGTTGATTCCCACTATCAATTAGACCTGCGAGTTCTAGTTCTTCTTCAGCTAATTGAATTTTCACTTTCACAATTTGGTCATAGTGTATTTTCGTGACCTCTACGCTTTCAATACGCTTTTTAGAAAAATAATAAATCACTGGAAAACCCAAAATAACAAACAACCAACTAATTGGATCACCGTAAGAAATTGATTTAGACTGAACCAATCCACTTACCATTTCATTCGTTTGCAAAAAGAAATGTGTTCCCATTAATCCACCGCCAACCATAAAGGTTACAAAGTAAAAAGTAAAAACAGTTTGTGCATAATTTCTAAACGATGTAAAACCAAATGCTGTATACACGATAAGTAATGAGTACAGTAGTTTCATAATTGGATGTGTCATCATAGAAGCAAAAGGGGTAAAGGCAAAAATAACAATGGTTGAACCTATAAATGCCCCTAACACAAGCCTCCATCTTTTGATCTTCTTTTTTAACACGGTAGCCGTTAATAAAAGTAAAAGAAAATCAATGCAGGCGTTTAACAACCAAACAAGGTCGGCGTAAACAACCAAACAATTCACCTCTTTTTTTAAGTTGAGACTAGTATAATGCATATCCAATAGGAAAGTGTGTCAATTTGCGGAGGTGTTTTTTTGTTATTTTGTGATTTCTAGACATAATCTGTCGGTAAAAAATAATAGTATCGTTTCATAGAATGCTATATTTTTATTTTTTCTACGGATTATAAATCTAAATATACAAAATAAAAAAGATCTGCTCAGCAGATCTTTTCCATTAAAAAAACAAAAAAGGAGCATGAATGCTCCTTTTCTTTTATCGTCTACGACGGTTACGTAAGAATGCTGGAATATCGATATCATCTGAATCTGAATGACGATCATGTACAACCGGCTCTTCACGCTTCATTTCACG
Source organism: Bacillus thuringiensis (assembly GCF_014932895.1). GTDB lineage: Bacteria > Bacillota > Bacilli > Bacillales > Bacillaceae_G > Bacillus_A > Bacillus_A thuringiensis_AA. The sequence goes on from NZ_JACYOF010000001.1 coordinate 209,589, forward strand.
TTTTACTTCACGTTGTTTTGAAGGTTGAGCTACTGGTTGTTGTTGCTGTTGCGTGTGATTCGCAGTCGGACGAATAATTGGCTTTGGTGGTTGAGTTGCAATTGTATCATCAAAACCAGTTGCAATCACAGTTACAACGATATCATCTTTTAATCCTTCATTAATAACAGAACCGAAGATCATATTTACTTCAGGATCCGAAGCTGAAGCTACAATGTCTGCCGCTTCTTGTACTTCGTATAAGCTTAAGTTAGCTCCACCCGTAATGTTCATAATCACACCTTGAGCTCCATCAATAGATGTTTCTAGTAATGGACTAGAAATCGCTTTTTTCGCGGCTTCAGCAGCACGATTTTCTCCGTTACCAGAACCAATACCCATTAAAGCAGAACCTCTATTAGACATAATTGTCTTTACATCTGCAAAGTCTAAGTTAATTAAACCTGGTGTTGCAATTAAATCCGAAATACCTTGAACACCTTGACGTAATACGTTATCTGCTTCACGGAACGCTTCTAACATCGGCGTATTTTTATCAACAATCTCTAATAAGCGATCGTTTGGAATTACAATAAGTGTATCTACATTTTCTTTAAATGCCGCAATACCAGATGCAGCTTGCGTTGCACGCTTACGTCCTTCAAATGTAAATGGACGTGTTACCACACCAACTGTTAACGCACCTAATTCTTTTGCAACTTGAGCAACAACTGGAGCTGCACCAGTTCCAGTTCCGCCGCCCATACCAGCAGTTACGAAGACCATATCTGCACCACGAAGTGCTTCTTGGATTTGTTCTTTACTTTCTTCTGCCGCTTTTTTCCCTACTTCAGGGTTTGCGCCAGCACCAAGTCCACGCGTTAATTTTCCACCAATTTGCATTTTCGTTTCAGCTTTTGATAGATTTAATGCTTGTGCATCAGTATTCACAGCGATAAAGTCTACACCTTGTACACCGTGTTCAATCATACGGTTTACAGCATTGTTTCCGCCACCGCCGACACCGATAACTTTTATATTCGCTAATTGATCTTGAGTAGTATCAAACTCTAACATGTCGAAATCCCCCTAGAACCTCATTTTTCGTGTCCAATTTTAATCCCATAAATAACGGAATACACGTTTTACTTTTGACATCATACGGTCATCATTTTGATTATTATTGTTTTGATTACGAGTTTTTTGTTTCGCAGGTTGCTGTTGTACCGGCATTGGTGCTGGTACTGGTTCAAAATGCTCTTGCTTTTCCTGCACGTTTTTCCCACGTAATTTAGCTTTTTGATATGAGTGTTTAATTAAACCTACTCCAATTGTATATTGTGGCTCACGCACACCAATATAATCAGGAGTTGCTATACGAACGTTTTCATGTAAGATATCATATGCAAGATCAAGAACACCTGGCATAGAAGCAATTCCGCCAGTTAGTACATAGCCAGAAGCAACTTGCTTTATTCCTAACTTACGTACTTCTTCTTGAACAAACATTAAAATTTCCTCTACACGAGCCTCGATAATATCCGATAATTCCAATTGTGAATACTGTTCTGTTTGATCGCTCCCCATAATAGGAACCGTAAACATTTCTTCTTCAGATGCTGTATCATAAAAAGCATGTCCATATTTCAACTTAATTTGATCTGCATTTTCTGTTGAAGTTTTCAACCCAATCGCAATATCCTTCGTTATATGGTCTCCACCTAGTGGCAATACGCTCGTCGCTTGCAACTCTCCATCTTTAAAAATAGATAAAGTCGTAGAGCCTCCCCCAATATCGACAAGGGCTACTCCTCTATTTTTTTCATCTGAAGATAAAGCAACTGTCGCCGCTGCTAAAGGTTGAAGACAAATATCAACAATTTCAAGACCTGCTTTTTCTACACAACGAAGTAAGTTATGTAGTAAAGTTCTCGAGCCTGTAATAAGTGTACCTTCCATTTCTAATCTTACACCGATCATCCCACGTGGATCGTTAATCTCGTCAAGACCGTCTACAATGAACTGTCGAGGTACCACATCAATAAACTCACGTTCAGGAGCAATTGACACAACTTGTGCTGCATCTAGAACGCGTAAGACATCTTCATTCCCGATTTCACGATCTTCATTTGAAACAGCGACTACTCCATGACAAGGAAGTAGCTGTACCTGGTTTGCATTGACACCTACTACAACTTGCTCAATGTGGATTCCCACCATGCGCTCAGCTTGTTCAATTGCTTTTTTAATTGATCGAACAGTCTCATCTATATCAACTATCGATCCCTTCTTTAAACCATTTGATTTTACATTTCCAACACCAATAATGTTTAAGCTGTCATTAACCATTTCACCAATGATGACTTTAACATTGGATGTACCGATGTCAAGACTAACATATATTTCATTGCTGTTCATTCTTTGGCACCTCCTTCTTTATTTATACCATACAACTCAATATATGGAACAACAATCGCAACTTTACTATTTATAAGAAAAATATTCAACGTCTTTATACGTTTCCCTTTTTTAACCCTATATTTTTCTTATTTTATTTAACATTCACTTAAGAATATCGCAGTAAACTGTGAATAACTGCTTATCTTGAAATAATTCTATTTCAAGTGTAAAGATTACCGCCAAGTATAAGTCTACACTAAGATGTACTCATAGAAAAGTGAAACTTGTACCAATCCTAGTATGAATCTAAGAATTTTTACATATTTTTCATCAAATAAACCATTCTTGTAAATTCGCAAGTAAATAACAGAACGTTTGTTTCGTTTTTTAAAAATAACGTAGTGAAACTACTATTCTTTTTTTTCTTCCGCTCCTAACTCTTTCGTATATGCACCTACTTCTAAGTCAATTAATACCTTCTTACCTGGATCAATTGTTTTTAATATAAGTGGATAAGCTTCCATACGCTTTGCAAAGTTTTGAATCGTAGTACTCACTTCATATCCTTCATTCATATATAAAGTAAGATGGTCTTCATTCGCACTCGTCGGTGAATAATGAATCTCAGAAATAGACCTTAAAATAGTCGGTGGTACTTTTTCTAGTTCAGCAATTAACTCCTTCATTTTCTCCTCTTTAAAAGGCTCAAAAATCGGTGCTGCAACAGGAAGTTTTCCATTCGGTAGTACATCAAGTGTTTTCCCATTTTCTAATAATGGTTGTAATTTTCCATCTTTATTTATATAACCAATTGTTAAATACTCTTCAATATGAACATCAATTTTGTTTGGAAAACGTTTTTTTACATTTACTGCTTTAATTTCTTTTCTTTTCGTTAAGTTTTCCTCTGCTTTATGTGCTGTCACTCGGAAATAACTTGTATCATATGTAACACCAGATTCCTTCATTACTTGTTCATCTGTCATATAATGATTTCCATACACACTTATCTTTTTTATATTACTAAGCGGCGACCGAAAATAAATTAAAAAGAGTACTAATAGAAATAAAATTGATATGTATAAAATCAACCGATGATTAACATTTTTTTTGTTTTTTTTCTTTTGATTTTTTAATTTTGGTACACGATCTTGTAGTTTAATCACTTTACTATTTTTCATGTACGATCCCCCTATGTAACATAAAGAACGGCATGTTCCTCATGCCGTTCTTATCTTCTTATTATAACATAAATGATAATGAGCGGAACGAATAACCGTTACCTTCCAATGATTTCTATTTCGGTGTGCATATCTACACCAAATTTATCCTTAATTGTATGTTTTATTAATTCAATTAAGGACAATACATCTTGCGCTGAGGCTCCCCCAGTATTAATGATAAAATTGCCATGCATTTCAGAAATTTGAGCTCCACCTATTTTATAACCACGAAGCCCTGCTTTTTCTACTAAATCTCCTGCAAAATATGGGATTGGATTCCGAAAAACACTTCCTGCACAAGGGTGATTCCATGGTTGTGTTTCACGGCGGTAATTTTTATTGTTTTGCATGCTACGTACAATTCCCTCACGTTCTCCTACCCGTAATTGAAATTCGGCTTCCAAAACAATACCAGGACGTTTCGTTTGCAATACAGATGTACGATAAGAAAACTTCATTTCTTGATTCGTTAACCAATCAATTGTTCCATCTTCAAACAGAATAAGGGCCTTTAATAATATATTTGATATATCTGATTTGTGCGCACCTGCATTCATATATACTGCACCACCGACACTCCCTGGAATACCACTTGCAAATTCCAGTCCAGCTAACCCTTGGCGACTAAGTAAAGTTGACAATTTAATAAGGGGATAGCCACCACCAACTCTTACCCTATGTTTTTCGACCTCTAAGTGGTCTAATCCTTCTCCTAAACGAATAACAACACCTTCTATACCTTGATCAGATACAAGAAGGTTTGAACCACGACCAATTACAGTCCACTTTGCTTTGTATTTCTTTACTAACTGTAGTGTTTTCTCAATACCGGCAACATGCTTTGGCACAATTAAAATATCAGCTGGTCCACCTATTTTCATAGTTGTATAACGTGCTAACGGCTCGTTAACTAACACGTGACCAACATTTGCTTCTATAAGCTCATTTACTAATTGTTCCATAGACGCTCTCCCCCATATTAAGTCTCCTTATTACAGTAATATGCAGGGCGTTCACCTAACGTTATTTTTTCACAAGCTTATTCATTACTTCATACAGCTTATTTGCTGCATCTGGAATACCTAGTTGTTTAGCAGCTAGCTTCATATTTTGTAATGTTTGTGCATCTAATAAAATCTCATCAATATCACGAAGAAGCGTTTCAGCTGTTAAATCTTTTTCAAGTAACATTTTTGCCGCTCCTTTATCAACAACTGAACGTGCATTCTTTTCCTGATGATTATTTGTTACGTACGGACTCGGGATTAGCACACTTGGCTTACCTAACGCCGTTAATTCTGCAAGTGTTGTTGCCCCCGCTCTTGACACAACAAGGTCTACACCAGTTAGTACCTCTGGCATATTATGAATGAACGGCTTAATAATAACATTATTCGGATTCCCTTTTTGCTTTACGGCTTCCATCACTTTGTCATAATGTACTTCACCTGTTACATACAATATTTCATAACTTTTGTTCCCAAACTGTTCAATCGCTTCTACGAAAGCATCGTTTATCGGCCTAGCTCCACGGCTCCCACCAAAAATAAGTACTGACTTTTTAGGAAGAGCTAGCCCAACTGAGCGTTTCCCTTTCATTCCATTTTGATCCATTACCTCTGATGCTCGTGGATTACCTGTCATTACCACTTTTGACTGTGGAAAATGTTCTGTAGCTGCTTCAAAACAAACAGCAACTTTATCCACGTAACGACTTAAAAATTTATTCGTTACACCTGGTACACTATTTTGTTCATGTACAATAGTTGGAATACCTAATTTTGCTGCAGCATATACAACCGGCCCACATACATATCCACCCGTCCCAATCACAATATCCGGATTAAAACGACGAATATATCGTTTACTATCTTGTACACCCTTTAGAAAACGCATCACCGTTTTCACATTGTCTAAAGATATTTTACGTTTAAATCCACTTATAACAATAGATTGAAACGGTATACCTGCTTTTGGAACGATTGTACTCTCTAGTCCATTTTCCGTACCAATATATAAAAATCTTGCTTCCGGATTTAACTTTTTTATTTCTCTAATTAAAGCAAGGGCCGGATAAATATGACCTCCAGTGCCCCCACCACTTACTAATACACGCACTACTAACTCCTCCGCTTCTCTTTTCTTATTTCAATTGCATTTATTTCTATATACACATTGTATATTCACACACATACGAAAAACCCTGTCTTAAAAACAGGGTTTAGTAGCGAGAATGGCGACTTATATTTAATAATACACCTACTGCCATTAACATTAATGTCAAACTTGATCCACCATAACTTAAAAACGGCAAAGTAATACCAGTAACAGGCATCAGCCCTGTTACAACACCAACATTAATCATTACTTGAATCGCAATCATCGCCACAATACCTACTGCTAAAAACGTACCATATAAATCTGGCGCTCCTAATGCGATACGAACTCCGCGCCATAATAATAGACTAAATAATAATAACACAAATGAACCACCAATAAAACCTAATTCCTCGGATAAGATTGCAAATATAAAGTCTGTTTGTGGTTCAGGTAAATAAAAAAATTTTTGTCTACTTTGTCCAAGTCCAAGCCCGAATAATCCACCAGGTCCAATTGCGAGTAACGATTGAATAATTTGAAATCCACTTCCAAGCGGATCTGACCACGGGTCTAAATATGATGTTATGCGTTTCATTCGATACGGCGCTGATGCAATTAACCCTACAAATCCTGCTACACCAAGCAAACCAAACATTGCAAAGTGAAAAACCCTTGCTCCCGAGATAAATATCATAATGATACATGTCCCAACCATTACCGTTCCTGTACCAAGGTCTGGCTGTAACATAATCATCGCAAATGCAAGAAACACAAAACTAAGAGCTGGTAGTAAACCACGTTTAAAAGATGTAATTAATTTTTGTCGTTCCGCTAAAAATTTTGCTAAGAAAATAATCATCGCAAACTTCATAAATTCTGACGGTTGAATGGAAAATGCTCCAATTCCAATCCAACTTCGCGCCCCACCACGAACAAGACCTACTCCCGGGATAAGAACGAGAATAAGAAGAATGAAGCAAACTAGCAAAATTACTTTTGAATATGTGCGCCACACCCAATAATCAATTTTCATGATAAAAAACATAGCCACTACACCAAGACTTGCAAACAGCAATTGTCTTTTTGCAAAAAAGAATGAGTCCCCCATTTTATAAGAGGCCCAAACTGCACTCGCACTATAAACCATAATCATTCCGATTGTCAACAACGCAAGTGTAACGATGATGAGAATAAAATCAGGCGTTTTCTTCATTACCCATAAACACCACCTCTTTGGACAGAAACATTTGCCCTATGTAACAAAACATCAGTAGGTGTTAGCCTACTGATGTTTTGTTTTACTTTATATAAGTTTATGCACAGCTTGTATAAAAATGTCTCCTCTTTCTTCAAATGTTTTAAATTGATCCCAGCTTGCACATGCTGGAGAAAGAAGAATTACATCGCCATCTGTAGAATGAGCATAAGCTTTCACTACTGCTTCACCTAAAGTATCGACACTTTCAATTATATCTAATCCTGCTTTTTCTGCCGCTCTTACTAACTTTGGCGCTGTTTGTCCAAATGTTACAATCGCCTTTACATTTTTGAAATATGGAATTAAATCATCGAATTCATTTCCACGATCAAGCCCGCCTGCTAATAACACAATCGGTTGTGTAAACGCAGATAAAGCTTTCTCAGTTGCTAGCATATTCGTTGCTTTTGAGTCATTATAAACCTTACGGTTGTTAATAGTTGTTACATATTCTAAACGATGTTTTACACCTGTAAAACGTTTTAACACAACCGTAATAGCTTCATTAGAAACACCTAATAGTTTCGCGATACTCATCGCAGCTAAAATATTTTCTAAATTATGCTGACCAGGTAAAACAATATCGCTTACTTCAACAACTTTTTCACCTTTGAAATAAAGAGCGTTATCTTTTATACACGCACCATCTTCAATTTCTTTCGTTGTCGAGAATAGTATTTTTTGGCCTTTACTATAAGCAGCTAAAGCCATCACGTCTGCATCATCTGCATTTATTACACTATAATCGTTTTCTGTTTGGTTTTTAAAAACATTTGCTTTTGCTAAACCATATTCCTTCTTCGTCCCATGATAATCTAAGTGGGCTTCAAATAAATTTAAAAACGCAGCAATTTTAGGCTGGAACAATTCTACTCCCATCAATTGGAACGATGAAAGCTCTGTAACTACAACTTCATTTTCTTTTGCATCCTGCGCTACTTCACAAGCGACAGTTCCTATGTTCCCTGCAATAACAGGATGCTTTTGTCCTTCTTTTAACATTTCAAATGTAAGCATTGTCGTCGTCGTTTTACCGTTAGACCCCGTAATCCCAACAAATGGCGCTTCTGAAATACGGTATGCTAATTCTACTTCCGTAACAATTGGAATTTGCTTTTCTTTCGCAGCAACTAATATGGGATTAGAATACGGAATACCCGGATTTTTTACAACAAGAGAAATATTTCTCTCTAATAATTCCAAGGGATGACCACCGCATACAACGTCCACCCCTTTTGCTTGCAATTCTGCAGCAAGTACATTTTCTGCTAATGGCTTTCCGTCATTTACAATGACATTTGCCCCTAATTTTTGTAACAAAGTAGCTGCTGCATAACCACTTTTCGCAATGCCTAATACAAGAATATTTTTATTTTGAAATTCAGTTACAGTTTTCAATTACATCCACACCCCGATATAAATTCCTAACACAGCTAATAAAAATCCTACAGACCAAAACGTGACAACGACGCGCCACTCTGACCAACCACATAATTCATAGTGATGATGTAACGGACTCATTTTAAAGACACGCTTTCCTGTTGTTTTAAACGAAATAACTTGAATAATAACAGATAAAGTTTCCGCTACGAATACGCCTCCAATAACAACAAGTAACAATTCTTGTTTTAACAAAATCGCTACAGCTGCGATAGCACCACCTAAAGCGAGAGAACCTGTATCCCCCATAAATACTTTCGCTGGATTCGCATTGAATACTAAAAAGCCAAGTACAGCTCCTACAACTGCCATACAGAAAATCGCTACAGCAAATTGTTCTTGAGCTACGGCAATAATACTAAATGCTCCGAATGCAATAGCAGCCGTTCCTGATAATAAACCATCTAAACCGTCAGTTAAGTTAACCGCATTCGATCCACCGATAAGCATAAATAATACAAGAACAAAATACGCCCAACTTAGTTCAAACTTAACATCCGTTCCCGGGATCATAATGTATGTGTCAAGCGCTTGCCCTTTTCCAATTAAAAAGAACGCAATTGCAATAATAAGTTGCCCTAATAATTTTTGTTTTGATGTTAAACCAAGATTTCTTTTCTTAACTACCTTTATGTAGTCATCTAAAAACCCAATTAATCCATAACCAAATGTCACCAATAATAATAGCGAAACTTCTGCACCTAAATGATTAAACTTAATCGCCATAATAAGGGTAGTCACCATCATTGATACATATATGACAATACCACCCATCGTTGGTGTCCCTGATTTTTTTTGATGTGACTTCGGACCCTCATCACGAATACTCTGTCCGAACTTTAATTTTCTTAAAAATGGAATAAACAGTGGCGAAAGGGCAACAGAAATTAAGAATGCTACCCCAGCCGTTACTAATAAACCTTGCTCAAGCACATGTAGTCCTCCTCTCACGTTGTTACTCTTCGTTGTTTAAACGCCCCGTAATTGCTTCTTTAGCAACTTCACGATCGTCAAAATGATGAACTTCTTTACCGATAATTTGATACGTTTCATGACCCTTACCTGCAATAATAATGATATCTTCAGCTTTTGCTTTCGCAATTGCACGGTGTATCGCTTCGTTTCTATCAATAATTACTTCATAATTATCCCCATTTGCACCAGGTACCATATCATCTAAAATAGCCGCTGGATCTTCACTTCTTGGATTATCTGATGTATAAATTGCATGGGTTGCATATTTTGTTGCAACACTTGCCATTATTGGTCTCTTCGTTCGATCCCTATCACCACCGCAACCAACGATACAATATACATTTCCTTTTGCGAACTGTTGCGCTGTTTTCAATACATTTTCTAAGCTATCTGGTGTATGTGCATAATCAACAATAACTGTATAATTTTGTCCACCATCAACAACTTCAAAACGTCCAGGAACCCCAGCTAGTTTCTTTATAACATTAATGATGGTTTCTAAACTTACGCCAGAAACAAGTCCTGCAGCTGTTGCCGCCAGTACATTATATACATTAAATTTGCCAATCAGTTTCATCGTAACATTTACATTTTCATAAGGTGTTACAAGCGTAAATGTAGTCCCCCCACTTGTCATAACGATATCTTTCGCCATAATGTCACTCGTTGTATCAATACCATACGTTACAACTGTTGCCGCAGTACTTCTCATATACTCTTCTGCTACAGCATCATCATTATTCAATACAGCGTACTTCTCACGATTATGATTATAACTATTGCCAAGCTGTGCAAATAGCAGTCCTTTTGCATGTTTATATTCTTCCATCGTTTTATGATAGTCTAAATGATCTTGTGTTAAATTCGTAAACACCGCTACATCGTAATCACATCCGTGTACACGACCAAGATCTAATGCATGCGACGAAACTTCCATTACCGTGCTATCCACACCTTGTTCAACCATTTTTGAAAACGTTTGTTGTAGTGTTAGTGCATCTGGTGTTGTATTTTTCACCTCAAATGTTTCATCACCGATTTTCATATTAATCGTTCCAATTAGCCCTGTTTTATGACCATGTGCTCGCATAATCTCATCCATTATATGCGATGTTGTTGTCTTTCCATTTGTACCTGTAATTCCAATTAAATGTAACTTGTGTGTTGGTTGACCATAAAAATAATCAGCTAAAACCGCTAACGAACGAAAAGTGTTTTTCACAAGTACAACTGGAACGTCAACATCAATTGGTCTTTCCGCAACAATAGCAGCCGCTCCTTGTGCCGCTGCTTGCTTAGCAAAATCATGGCTATCAACCGTATATCCTTTCATACATACAAATAAGCTTCCCTCTTTCACTTTACGTGAATCAGCTTCAATAGATGTGATTTCTGGATTTTCTTTTGGAACAACTGGAAAATCATGCAAACATGATACAAGTGTATGCAACTTCATTTCACTAAACCCTCTCTACATTGTTTATTTATCTCTTTTTAGTAAGCAACACGTTACCTCCTAGTTATTTAAAATAGGAGGTACGTGCTACTATCGTCTAATAAATAGACCTATTTATAAATGAGACACTTACCGTCTCAAATTAAGTAACTGTTCTATAAAGAACTCACTTCCACCAATTGTACCATAAAACGCACTATGTTACCTTTAATTCCCGAAGTAAATTCTAATTTTCGAACCTTCTTTTACTTTCGCTCCAGCTTCTGGTGATTGTTTAATTACTTTCTCTCCGTCTCCGCTTATATCAAGCTTCAAATCAACAAGTTGCGTTTGTAAGTCTTTCTTTTTCATTCCAATTAAATTCGGAACTTCCACGGTTGGTGTATCGCCCCATTTATATTCTTTCTCAACTTGTTCTTTTCTCGGTTTCACTCCCATAACAGGAAGTGCATCCCGAAGAATGTTCCCAACAATTGGAGCTGCTACTACTCCACCAAATTGTGTGACTCCTTTTGGATTATCAACAGCTACATACACAACAATTTCCGGATCATCCGCTGGAGCAAAGCCAATAAAAGATACTATATAATTATTCTCTAAATATTTACCATCTTTCACCTTTTGAGCAGTACCTGTTTTTCCACCTACACGATATCCATCAATGTAAGCTCCTTTACCAGATCCCTTTGCTACAACATTCTCTAATGCATAACGAACTTTTTCTGAAGTTTCCTTGGAAATAACTTTTCTTTTCTCAACAGGTGCCTTTTTGCTAACAACCTGATTATTTTTCGGATCTATAAATTCCTTAGCTATATAAGGTTGATATAATGTTCCACCATTCACAGCCGCTGCTACAGCTGCTACTTGTTGAATCGGTGTAACAGAAACCCCTTGACCAAATGAAGTTGTTGCTTGCTCGACTGGGCCAACTTTATCTAAATTAAATAAAATCCCACTACCTTCACCTTGCAAGTCGATTCCAGTCTTCTGTCCAAAGCCAAAATTACGAATGTATTTAAACAATCGGTCTTTACCAAGACGATCACCAAGTTCAATAAACCCTGGGTTACATGAGTTTTGAACGACTTCTAAAAACGTTTGGCTACCATGACCTCCTGCTTTCCAACATTTCAATCTAGCTCCACCGACTTCAGCTGCTCCATCATCATAAAACGTATCTTTCTCTAAGTCTACTAAATTTTCATTCAATGCTGCAGCTAACGTAATAATCTTAAATGTTGAACCAGGCTCATACGTACTCCATACAGGTAAATTTCTGTTATACACTTCCGGAGAAACACTTTGAAAATCTGCTGGATCAAAACTCGGGCGACTCGACATGCCTAAAATTTCACCGTTTTTTGGATTCATTGCAATTGCAATCATACCGTCTGGATTATACGTTGACTCTGCGATATTCATTTCTCTTTCCATAATCCTTGTAATACGCGCATCGATTGTTAATCCTAAATTCAAACCCGCTTCTGGTTTTTTGAAATCATCACCAACATTTGGCATCCTTTGGCCTTTCGCATCCGCAAAAAAACGCACATGACCTTTATCCCCATTTAACTCTTTATCATAATATTTTTCTAGTCCCATAAGACCTTGGTTATCGCTACCTGCAAAACCTAATACGTGTGATAAAAAGTTTCCAAATGGATAGTACCGGATAGAATCCTCTGCGATATACACACCCTTCAAACTTAATCCTCGTACCTCTTTTGCTTTGTCATGTGATATTTTCCTTCCGCCCTTATCTAACCTTACAATCGATTCTTTTTTTGTAATCCTCTTATAAATCTCGTCTTTTTCCACACCTAATACTGCAGCTAACTTCTCTGCAGTCTCTGCTGGTTTTTCAATTTGCCTCGGTACAACAAATACCGTCGGGGCACTTTTATTTGTGGCAAGTTCCACACCATTTCGGTCTAAAATTTTCCCTCTTTCAGGCTCAAAAGTAATATTACGACTCCACGAATCCTTTGCACGATCCGTTAACATATTCCCAAGAAAAAACTGCACATATCCAAGACGAATATCGATGATAGTGAAAATAAGTATACCTGATATGAGTATAAAAATAAGTCGTTTTCTAACCGTTACATTTGATACACGCATATTGGAACAAACCTCCCTTACGCCTAGCTTGTTCCAATATATGCTTGTACTTATTTAATTAGAACTTCTTGCTTATTTCCATTATGGCTGTTCTGCTTCTTGTTGCGGTTCGAGAGGTGGTACGAGTGTGACACCTAATTCTGTACCCGGTTGCAGCAGCGTTCCTTCTGCCACACTTTGTTCAGTGACGTATCCGGTACCAGAAGGTTTTAAGTTAAGCTGTAATGTTTTTGCTAAATTCATAACATCACGCAATGCCCAGCCTTGTATATTTGGCATTGTAGGCTTATCTCCCACTAAGAAGACTCGATCACCTTTTAATGTTTGTTCAGTCGCTTTTGGTACTTGTTGCTGCACTTTCCCTTCACCTAGTACAATTGGACGGAGTTTTGCTTTATCAATCGCTTTCCCCGCTTCATCCATCGTTTTACCAGTTACATCTGGAACAGCAGTTTGTTGTTTTTTTAACTGTTTTTTCGGATCTTTCACTTCATTTGGCTTAATCTTTAAATACTCTAAACTATTTTTTGTTACATATTTAAAAATATCAGCTAAAGGCTGTGCACCGCTCTCATCATCTTTCAGTTTCGGCTGTTTAACAGCTACATACACAACAAGTTGCGGATCGTCCATCGGCGCCATCCCTAAGAATGAGAATATATAATTCTCTCTTCCTGTCATATAACCACCTTTTCCATCCGGAATTTGCGCTGTCCCTGTTTTACCACCAACTGAATATCCATCGACTTTATAAGCAGTTCCTGTTCCTTTCGGAGATGTAACAACACTCTCTAACAATTGTCTTACTTGCGCTGCTGTTTCTTTCGTGACAGGCTTCCCGACTTCTTCTGGCTTATTTTCTAATTTCACTTGCCCTGTTATCGGATCTACAATTTTGTCAATTGCATATGGTTTCATCATTTTCCCATCATTCGCAATGGCTGTTGCAGCTTGTACAAGCTGAATTGGCGTTACAGTAGAACCTTGTCCAAATGCTGTTGTTACTTGCTGTATTTGCTGATCAAATAAAATTGTATTCGAACCTTCACCAGGTAAATCAATATTTGTTTTCTCATCCAACCCAAAAGCATGGATATATTTACGGAACCGTTCTGGACCAAGTTTTTGATCCCCTAAAATCGCAAACGCTACGTTTGAAGAGCGCTCTACCCCTTCATCAAATGTAATAGAGCCCCATCCAGCACCGCCGTTATGATCTTTTATTTTCCGGTTGCCGACTTGATATGTACCAGACTGATAATAATCTTGTCCCTTGTACACACCTTCATTAATAGCTGCCGCTAATGTGAAAATTTTCATTGTTGACCCAGGTTCAAATGCATTTGCAATCGCATCATTGAAGAAATACTTAATTTGACGATCATTAGGGTCATAACTAGGTTTAGTGGACATCGCTAATATTTTTCCAGTTTTCGGATCTGCAACAATCCCTATTAAACTTTCTGGATCATATTGCTTCCCTGCCGCTTTCATCGCTTCTTCTAAATAACTTTGTATACGTTGATCGATTGTTAAATATGCGTTATCTCCATTTTTAGGTGCCTTTACATTCACTTTTCCACCATCGAGAGATACACCTTTACGATCACCTGTATAAGCTACTTCTCCGTTAGAAGCACTTAAATATTTATCCAAACTTTTCTCTAAGCCAAATTGGCCCACCGAGGTTCCCTTATCATTTGGTTTCGCATGACCTATGACGTAAGATGCAAAATCACCGTTTGGATACACTCTTGCATTTTCTGTAATAAAAGATATTCCCGGCAACTTCAACGCTTCTATTTGTTCCTTCTGTTCTTTCGTCAAATCCTTACCTAGCGTTCCAAATTCGACTTGACTTCTGCCTTCCTTATTTAACGCAGCTAAAATATCCTCTTCACCTTTTCCGAGTACTCCAGCAATTTTCTTCGCGGTTTCCTCTTTATTCTCAACAGGTTTAGCACCTTTTAACTCAGCTACAAGTTTATAAGAGTTTGCGTCTTGCGCTAACACATGACCATTTTGGTCATAAATCGTTCCTCGATTCGCTTCGAGTACTCCAGTTTTACTATGTTTTTGCTTTGCAAGTTGATCTAAATCCTGATTATGCACTGTTCCTGTTGCTTGTATGTAAAAAAATCGGGCTAATAACAGCAAAAAGAGCAGGAGGAAAAATATCATAAAATAACCTGCTCCCTTATTGGTATGAAATTTAGTCATATTTCTCTTCATCTTTCCTTCACACCTATCGCCTTACTTGAGGCCTTTCACATTATTCGCATTAATTTCTAGCCCGTGTTTTTTTGCAACTTCAGCGATTCGTTCATAGCGACTTAACTTCTCTACTTCAGCCTGCAATTCTTGATTTTCTTTTTGCTGCTGTACAATTTTTTCTTCGATCGTCGCTGCTTCTACATTAACTTGATAAAGGCCTGCTTTATTCCCAATAAACGCTACACAGGCATACAATAAAAAACCAACAAACGCTACATACATCAGTTTTTCGATCCTTGTAATCTTCGCTTTAACCTTCGGCTTAACCAGCTGCTGTGGGGGCGTTTGAATCTGTACATCTTCTTGCGCTTGTTGTTTGTACTTTACAGCTAAATTAGTCATACCTCTCTCTCCCTTTTATCGTTTTTCAGCGATTCTCAACTTCGCAGAACGCGCTCGATTATTTTCTTCTAACTCCATATCAGAAGGTAAAATCGGTTTTCTTGTAACAAGCTTTAATTTCGGCTTAAATTCATCCGGAATAATTGGTAATCCTGGCGGCAATTGTGGCGTTGTGCTATTTCGCTTAAACGTTGTTTTACAAATACGATCTTCCAAAGAATGGAATGTTATGACACTAACTCTTCCACCAGGCTTGACCATCTCGATTGCTGATTCCAACGCTTCTTCAAATACTTTCAATTCATCATTTACAGCAATACGGATTGCCTGAAACACTCTCTTCGCAGGATGTCCACCAGTTCTACGAGCAGGAGCTGGAATACCCTCTTTAATTAGTTCTACTAATTCTCCTGTCGTTTCAATAGCTTTATTCTCGCGATATGCTTCAATTTTCCTTGCTATTTGTTTTGAAAATTTCTCTTCACCATACTGGAAGAAAATTCTTACGAGTTGTTCATATGACCAGCTATTTACAACATCATATGCTGTTAATGGGGCATCTTGATCCATCCGCATATCTAACGGTGCATCATGATGATAACTAAAACCACGCTCTGGTGTATCTAATTGTGGGGATGAAACACCTAAATCGAATAAAATACCGTCTACTTCTGTTATACCTAATTCCTGTAATTTTTCAGATAAATAACGGAAATTGCTCTTTACCGTTACAAACTGCTCACCGTATGAAGAAAATTTTTCTTTCGCATTTTGAATCGCTATCTCATCTTGATCAAACGCAATTAATTTTCCACCATCAGTTAATTGGGATAATAAATAAGAACTATGTCCTCCCCCCCCCAGTGTACAATCTACATATGTACCATCTGGCTTTATATCTAAGCCGTCTACTGTTTCTTTCAAAAGCACTGTTACGTGTTTAAACATTGTTGCACCTACTCTTTTTCCAATAATTATGTTGAATGCATTCCTTCCTCTAAATACATATTTCACAATTAGAGAACGAAATACTACTCAAGAACGACTCAGTTAACTTACCAACAAAGGCAGCATACTATACAAATCGCCATTTCCTTTTATTATATACTAAATTTTATCATCTTTTGCGGGAATTTAAATAAAAAACTGTCGAAAAAGAGAATAATACGTTTACATTTTGTGCTGTTTTGTCATATATTTAAGTATCCTGCATACATACAATCTCCGTTGATTTTTAATTGATAATTCAGAAAAAAATCACTTCACAGTAAATTCAACGGAATAAAAATAAAATCCTGCTCCAAAGAGCAAGATTCTATAGTTTTATAACATGATGCTTCCCGTCCCAAGAAAATGAATTTTCCATTACTCGGTCAATGAAATCCAAACCGAACCGATTTAAATAATAACATACATTCCACACACGCTCCTGCGGCGCACCTAATGGACGAAGGGCAAATTGTATACGACGGAATTTATTTAACTGAACCTCATGTTTTTTCTCAATATTTCTTTTCAACATTCTTTCCAATAGTTCGATTTGTTCATTAATTTTCAATTCATTTTTCCCTGCAAACGCACTTAATCCTGGATCTATTTTCTTCACAAACTGCTGTAATGATGTATGAATTTCACCGATTTCTTTTTTCACTTCTGTAAAACGTTCATCAATCGGTTCCTCTATTTGGTTAGCCAACCAGTTTTCACGCAGGTTATCTATATTATCCAAAAATGGATCGCTCTCTTGCAACTGTAAATCATTTAAATCTGTCGCTATATCTCTCTCCACATAAGTAATTGTAAGACGAGGAACGACAGGTGGGATTTGGAAACCGACAGTATGGAACACTTGTTGCAACTCACTCCAATATGCTAACTCTCCCGGACCCCCAATAAAAGCGAGCGTAGGAAATACATACTCTTGCATAAGAGGACGTGTTACAACATTATTACTAAAACGTTCTGGACTTCTCTCCATCTCTTCAATCAATTCGTCATATGAAAAAGAATGTGCTCCATCTTTTCCAACAAACTTTCCTTGAATGTCTTCAAGCAATACCCGCTCATTATCAATTTCCATGAATACATGCACAGCATTAGGCTTTGTTTCAATAATCGGTTTATACCCTAACTTTTTAATTACTTCTTGTTGATTATGAAGCCCCTCTTGCAATTCTTTATACTTACTTATAATTTGCTTAAAAAATGGAACTTCTAACTTTCTTAATTCAGGCTGATGCGAATCGACAAGAATTAAACCAGCATTAGTGAACATTTTCGTAATTAGGTAAGCAAAGAAATCTACATACGTATTCGATTTATTCAAAGCATCATCAATAAATCGTAATACATCCTTTGTAAAATTCGTTTCTGGGTACGTTTTAAAAATCTCTTCAATCCACTTTCTACAGTCTTCAACAGAAAGTTCACTCTCAGAAGCACTCGCCTTTTTCGGATTACGATCATGAAAAATAGTCTTTTTTATTTTTTTATTTTTCGTTACAAAAGTATGATTAATCTCATCCATATCATGGTCTTCACCTGCAACCCAGAAGACAGGAACAACTCTAACTCCTAAACTTTCTTCCTTTTCCTTCGCAAGCTGTAAAATTGAAATAATTTTATGAATTGTATACAGCGGTCCAGTTAATACCCCCGCTTGTTGTCCAGCTATAACAACATATGTATTTTCATCTTCAAGCGCTTTTATATTTTGAATTGTAGATTCTCCCGCTTGCAATTTTGTATTATATTCTAATAAATGCGCTACTAAATCTCGACGGAAAAACTCCCTTTCACGCAAATCATGTAAACGTTGTTTAAAAGCATCTTCTGTTAACATATAATCAAAACACGACTGTATCTCTTTTTTACCTTTCATATAGTCCGCTACAACACCTTGTTGCGGAACAGAGATTTCTTTTATCTCCATATAATTCTTCCTTTCGTATCCAGTACTCTCATCAATCCACATTGTAGTCAATGTTTCACTTAAAAGCAAAGAATAACACTTATACTTTTGCTTCTAACCCTTTTATTGCATCGAACAAAAATTGAAGCGTCGGAACTTGGCGCTGTTGTTTCTTAGCTTCTTCTAATACATATCCAACAATCGCATCGATTTCCGTTTGTCTAGCCGCTTTTACATCTGCCAGCATAGATGATGTATTATGAGACGTTCTTTCACACACACTTCGCACCATCTGCCATACCATTTCTTTTTCTGCTTTAACAAGAAATACGACTTCCTGAAACACTCGCTCCATCATTTGATAAAAAAATGGATTCGTAATCAACTCACCGTTCTGAACTCGCAATAACGCTGTCAATGGATTGATACATACATTTACTACTAATTTTTTGTGCATAATATCTTCCCAATCAGCTTCTATTTGAATTGGAAAATGAGTAAATGGAAAGCACGGAAATACTTTTTTAAAACATATAGATTGACCACGCATTACCCCAAACTTTGTTACACCTATTCCGGTATGATAAACTGTATGCCCTCCTTCTTTTTTCGCACCATGTTCTACAATACCAACAGCTATATTTTCATTCCCTATTTTTTGCATAACATGAAGATGTGACATTCCGTTTTGCAAAAAGATTAATGATGATTCTCCCTGCACAAAAGGTAATATGTCAGTTATATGATATTGTTTCACAGCAATAAATATATAATCTAACTTCTGATCTAGCATACTTTCTATTGGTAAAACAGATGGAAATACCGTTTCACTTCTCCCATCTCTAATACAAGTTATACCCGTTCCATTCAATTCTTCAGCCTGCTTAGCCGTTCTTGTAAACAACGTAACATCCTGATTACTTTTTTGTAAATAATATGTATACAATAGACCGATAGCCCCTGGCCCCACAATTCCAATTTTCATTTTCACACAAGGAATTCAAATTACGTTCCCTTGCCTGCCCCCCTTATTTACATCTTCCTAACTTACCTGAACACAGCCTATAATTTCACTGTATCCTGACAAACAAATACAATCTCTTCTTTCACTATATATACTACCTATTAATATGCTTCTACTCTTAGTTTAGCAAATCCTCAAAAAAATAATAAAAGAAATATACTATATTCTTCATAAAAACAAAAAAATAAGTTATAATATTATTATAAATTTTTTTACTTTTCTGCATTCAACAAGATAAGAAAAGGATGTGTTGTAATGGGATTCCCAAAAGTTGAGCGCTTGCTCATCAATTATAAAACATTAGATGAATTTAAAAATTTTAAAGGGTGTGGAGCTCAAGAGCTATCCATGCTGGAAGAATTACAAGCAAACATTATTGAAAATGATAGTGAATCTCCATTTTACGGCATTTATTATGGTGGATCACTAATCGCACGTATGAGTCTATATATGAAAAGGAACGGCGGAGAACCATTCGAAATTACAGGTCCTTACCTAGAACTTTATAAACTTGAAGTGCTACCGACTTTTCAAAAACAAGGCTTCGGACAAATGCTTGTGAATTATGCGAAACAACTACAATTTCCAATTAAAACGATAGCACGTATCCATTCGGCTGGTTTTTGGGATAAGTTAAATTTCCAACCTGTATCAGTAACTGATGGTGATTTTTATATTTGGCACCCAGAAACAAATTTGAATGCGGTTACAAGCGAAGAGTCCGCTTAAAAAATAAAAAAACAGCTGCGTAACAGCTGTTTTTTTATTTTTTCAACTTCTCTAATTTCCCATTCGAACGAGCAATATTTCTTTCCGCTACCATCACACTTCTTTTTTGATCGATATAATCAAGCAACGTTCTATATTCTTCCTCATATACTGATAATCGCTCAAGAAGACGTTCTCTCTCTGTTTGTAACGATTCAATTTGTTGTTGTAACACCATTAAAGAGTTTTCATCTTTATAATTTTGCAAGAAATCAATAACATCATTCAACGTAATTGACGTAGGCTCTAATACCTTTGTCTCTTTCACTTCATAATTTTCTACTTTACGAAGTTGCTTCGCTTCTTCAATACGTTCTTTGTATTGCTTTCTAACGTAAGAATTCCATCTAAATCCACATGCTGCTGGTGTACGAGACAAATGTCTCCCAACTTCTTTAAAGGCAGAAAGTTGCGTTCCACCTTCTCGAATATGCCGGAGTACTACTTCTGCCAGAAGCAAATCTTCATCATCAGTCCAAGCATCTTGTCTTGTTGTCGCCATCTCTCTAGTCCTCCCTATGCATTTTTTATTAAGCATATGCAGTTACTAGAAAAGATAGAATACAACAAATAAATAATTAGACAAAAAAATAAACGTAGAAGATATCTTCTACGTTTATTTTTTGCAATTACTTGCTGATTACTTCTTTACCTTTGTAAGTACCGCATGCTTTACATACACGGTGAGCTAATTTCGCTTCACCACAGCTTGGGCACTCTACCATACCAGGTACTGATAATTTGAAATGCGTACGACGCTTTCTTTTTACTGTTTTAGAAGTTCTTCTAAAAGGTACAGCCATTCTTCCCACCTCCTTAAAAGAAATAGTTATTTTCATATGAAGGCCTGAACCAGTCTTCCGATTATTTGTCAAAAAACTTTGCAAGACCTGCTAACCTTGGATCAACAGGCTTTTCTTTGTTTTCTTCCGAAATCACTTGCCAGTCTTGACCTTGCGTCGGTGCTCCACCAGAAACATCATCACTGAAAATTTGCATTGGAATCTCCAAAAGTATATTTTCCTTGATTACGGGCAGTAAGTCAAGTACTTCTCCTTCTAAACAATGAATTTCAGCTTCCGTTTCAAATTCTTCTTGTGAAGTTTGGAACACCTCAGTTGTTTTAATGTCAAATGGTAATGTCACATCTACTAAAGAGCGAGAACATGGTAAAACCATGCTTCCAGTTATATGTAGATGAAACGTAAACTTACCGGAGCCAAAATCAACTCTTCCCGTTACATGAACAGGAGTAACTTCGCGAATTTCTTTCTCGACCTCTTTTAGCTCACTTACATCTACCATCTCATCCAATGTCAATCCTTTATTTCTCAATTTATTCAATTGATGGATGGACCATTTCATATCATATCACCTCAAGGCAACAAACAAAATTATAGCTAGCCATTTTATATTTGTCAATGTTTTTTCTTTACACTATAATGAAGTCATCATAGGAAATAATATATAGATTATCACGTTTTCTAAAAAGATGCTACATCGAAAGGAGAGATTACCATAAAAGCTAGTGGTATTGTTGTTGAATATAACCCTTTTCACAACGGTCATGCTTATCATGTGCAACAAACAAAAAACTTAACACAGGCTGACATTACAATCGCCGTTATGAGTGGCCCTTTTTTACAGCGTGGTGAGCCTGCACTCATTTCCAAGTGGTATCGTACTAAGATGGCCTTATCAAGCGGCGTAGACCTTGTTGTAGAGCTTCCATACGCCTTCGCAACACAAAAGGCTGAAACCTTTGCAAATGGTGCTATTTCCATTTTAAACGCCCTTCATGTTTCTGAAATTTGTTTTGGTAGTGAAGATGGACAAATCGAAAATTTTTATAATACCATCTCTGTACAAAAAAACGATGAAGATACTTTCAATCGTCTTGTAAAGCAATTTATGGATGCAGGTAATAGTTATGCAAAAGCTACATCTGAAGCTTTTCTACACATTTTACCATCCGAAAAAAACATAGATATGTCTCAACCGAATAATATTTTAGGCTTCCAATACATCAAAGCGATTCTCTCACAAAATAGTTCGATCCAAGCGCAAACTATAAAAAGATTCGCCTCTCATTATCATGATGAAACATTTAATGACCAAAATATCGCAAGCGCAACAAGTATTCGTAAACAACTCTTTAGCGAAAACGGTTCCTTCACAGCAATTGAGCCTTTTATCCCGAAAGCAGCCGCTTCGCTTTTAGCAAATTACAAACAAAACTACGGGATATTACATAATTGGGAACAATACTTTTCATTTTTTAAATACAAACTCATGACGATGTCTTCTCAAGACTTACGACATATTTATGAAATAGAAGAAGGTTTAGAGCATCGTATTTTATCAAAAATACAATGCAGTTACACCTTCCACTCATTCATGGAAGCATTAAAAACAAAACGTTATACATGGACTAGATTACAAAGAGCTTGTACACACATTTTAACGAACACAACAAAAGAAGAAATACATAGCGCAAATATAGAACAACACGCTCCGTATATCCGTCTACTCGGCATGTCACAAAAAGGACAAACTTATCTTTCAAAAAATAAGAAAAAAATAGAACTTCCAATCCTTACCCATACAAAAACATTTAACCATCCTACTTTAGATATAGAACGAAAAGCGAATTCTGTATATTTCTCCATCATGCAAGAACCATTACGGACACAATTACTAAAACAAGACGTAACACACCATCCAATTCGTTACGATGAAACAACTGCAAAATTTCTATAAGAAAAACCTCTCTATTTTAGAGAGGTTTATTTTTTCTCACCCATTTTTCCCAAATACATTAACGCATCATCCAGCGTATCCACTGGTACAATTTTCATTTTTGTTTTAATGTCTTTCGCGGCCTCAAGTGCATCTTTATAATTCGATTTCTCCGCCCCTTTTTCATTTGGTGCAAAGAACACTTCCGCACCAGCATCACTAGCAGCCACCACTTTCTGCTTTATACCACCGATTGGGCCAATTTCTCCTTTTTCATTAATTGTACCTGTTCCAGCTATTTCATGTCCTTTTGTTAAATCTTCTTCCACAAGTTGATTATATATTTCTAATGTAAACATTAAGCCCGCTGATGGCCCACCTATTTCATGAGAATCAATTTTCACTTTCGGATCTACCACTAATTCTCTATCCGTAACGATAGAAACTCCTATTCCGACACGTCCATTCCCATTAGGAATTGTCTTTACATTTAAATTTTCTTTCAATTGTTTTCCATTTCGCTTATACTCAATACTTACGGTATCCCCTTCTTTTTTACCTGTCATATACTCAATAAATTGCTCCGTCTTTTCAAATGTTTTTCCATCCACAGCTATAATGACGTCACCAAGTTTAAGCTTCCCTTCTGATGGCATCCCCTTCGCTACGCCAGCAACTAGTACACCTTTATTTTCAAAAGAAACCGAACGATTCGCTTGTTTATATGCATTATAAATTGCTGCATTTTGTGAATCTTTCATTGCATATTCTTGGCGAAATTGATATTCTTCATCACTCTCACCTTTTTGTAATATTTCTTCTGCCTTCGAAATATGTGTATATTTATTAAACTGCGCTGCTATTAAATTCACCACATTTGCCGGTCCCATTGAAACCGTAACAAGCATAAAATCACCAGATTCTTTTGTTCCCCCCTCAACTTGAACGTATGGCTCTAATTTTGCCGCCATCCCTGGTTTTGTTACATAATATGGCAAACGCACATAAACAAGTAACATCGCCAATATAACACCTATTAAAATTGCATATATAAACCGAAAACGCTTAAACATTATGTTGCTCCTTCCACTGCTCAATTAATAAATTGATATTTGTAACATGTTTTTCTGCTTCTACTTCTCCGACTCGAATAATGTCTTCAATGTTTGTAAAAGCACGCGAACTAAATTGTTCTACAGCTGGTCGCATCATTAAATCCGATGCAATTTGCCGATTCATCACAAGCTCATGTTGCATAATTTCAATACTCTGCATAATTACATCATAAATAGACGTAACCTCACCATTCACCTTAATTGGAGATACATCAACAGCAATAACAATATCAGCACCTAACTCTTTCACAACCGAAACCGGAATGCGATCAATAACTCCACCATCCACTAATAATCGCCCATCTATTTTCTCTGGTACGAACACTCCAGGTACAGATATACTAGCCCTCACTGCCTCTGCAACAGGACCACTTGTAAAAACCACTTTTTCCCCCTTCAAGATATCAGTAGCCACAACAGCAGTCGGGATATCTAACTCTTCTAAAGTTTTATTATATGTAAACATTTTAATCATATCTTTTACACGTTTTCCAGTAATAAATCCCATTTTGGGCACTGTGAAATCCAAATAATATTTCCTTTTAAAAACAGTCGCTAGTTTATACAATCTTTCGACGTTACAGCCAGCTGCGTAAAATGTACCTATTAAAGCCCCCATACTACTCCCTGCAATCATATGAATCGGTATACCAGCTTCCCTTAAAACTTTTATAACGCCAATATGAGCAAATCCTTTCGCTCCCCCAGATCCAAGTGCTAAACCAATCTTCGGTTCTTTCATTTTTCTCACCCTTTAATTTTTTTCATTCCTTTTTCATACTTATGGTCTAAATTCACCACGTATCCACGTATACTGAAATGAACGTTTTATGGGACAAAGGGGGATTTACTTACATGTATGAAAAATGGAAAACCGCTTTCCTTACCATATCAACATTATTTTTAACCTTTTCTCTTGTACTCCACCCCCAAGCTGCTTTGCAAGCTTCCATTCGAGGGTTAAATATATGGTGGGAAGTTGTATTCCCTTCACTATTACCGTTTTTCATTATTGCGGAACTTCTAATTAGTATTGGTGTTGTAAAATTTATCGGCGTCATATTAGAACCACTAATGCGGCCATTGTTCCGTGTTCCAGGAATAGGTGGATTTGTTTGGGCAATGGGGATGGCTTCAGGATTCCCTGCTGGCGCAAAATTAAGCGCTAGGCTACGTAAAAGTAATCAATTAACACAGATTGAAGCAGAGCGCCTCGTATCTTTCACAAACTCTTCTAATCCACTTTTTATTTTCGGAGCTGTTTCTATCGGTTTTTTCAATAATCCGAAATTAGGGATTGTATTAGCTGCTGCACATTATTTAAGTAACTTTGCGGTCGGGTTGCTTATGCGTTTTTACGGTAATAACACTACTCACCCAAACGACAAACACACTACTAAAAAACGTCCCTTTCAAAATCCTTTTTCAATCCTCCATCAGACACGTATGCAAGAAAAAAGACCAATAGGAAAATTACTTGGGGATGCTATCGTTTCTTCTGTTCAAACATTACTTATGATTGGCGGGTTTATTATTTTATTCTCTGTTTTAAATAAAATGATTACTGTTTTTCATATCACGGCATCACTTTCTTTTATTATGCAACATATTTTATCATTCTTCCAACTATCAACCGAATTTAGTATTCCGGTATTATCTGGCATGTTTGAAATGACACTTGGAAGCCAAATGATTAGTCAAATAAATGAAACACAACTTCTTCAACAAGCCATGGTAACAAGCTTCATTTTAGCATTTAGCGGTCTTTCTATTCAGGCCCAAGTTGCCAGCATTTTAGCCGAAACAGATATCCGATTTAAACCATATTTTTTCGCGCGAATTATTCAAAGCATTCTCGCACCTATTTTTACTGTTATATTTTGGGGGCCCTTTTATGAAAAAGTAAGTTCTTTTTCACCTATGCAAAAAGATATTCCCGTTTTTTTATCAAATCATTCTTTTGTACTAAATAAGATTTGGTCCTCTTTTGTACACTACGGACCAATATTTACATTATTTTGTTTATATTTATATGTTATCTTATTGTTTTTACGCAGTAATAAAGAAAAACCCCGTTCACTTTAACGGGGTTTGAAACTTTTCTTTTAACGCACGCTCGACAACAGGAGGAACAAGATCTACCACACTTCCTCCATATCTCGCAACTTCTTTCACAATACTTGAGCTTAAAAATGAGTATTGGTTGTTTGTCATAATAAAGAAAGTTTCAATATTTTCATCTAATTTTCGGTTCATAGAAGTAATTTGCATTTCATATTCAAAATCAGAGACCGCTCGTAAACCGCGTAAAATCGCATTTGCATTGCGCATTTTTGCATATTCCACTAATAGTCCACTATGCGAATCCACTTTTACATTTGGGATATCCTTTGTTGCTTCTCGAATTAATTCTAGACGCTCTTCAACTGAAAAGAATGGTTTTTTTGATGAATTGTTTAAAACAACTACGTACACCTCATCAAATACTTTCGCTCCCCTTTTAATAATATCTAGATGTCCAAGGGTAATTGGATCAAAACTTCCGGAAGAAATCGCTATACTTGTCATTCTGTCCCCTCACCTTCATACTTATAAATCGATATTGCTGTAATCCCATAATTTTCAGCTCGTACTTTTACAAGGTCTCCTATAGAATCAGGTAAAACCACATCATTTCCATGCTCTGACATAATTAACCCATCTCTGTGTAGCAATCCATGTTGATCCATCACACTTATTAAAGATACAATTTTTTGATCTTTATATGGAGGATCGATTAGTATAAGATCAAATGATATTTCACGCTTTATTAGTGCCTTCACCGCACGCTCTGCATCATTTCGATACACTTCAGCCTGTTCATGTATTCTACAACTTTCTAAATTTTGATGAATTACTTTTATCGCTTTACTATCTCGATCAACAAAAATTGCTTTATCAATTCCTCTACTTATAGCCTCAATCCCAAGGCCACCACTACCACCAAATAAATCAAGAGCGGTACCACCATCAAAATAAGGGCCTATCATATTAAAAATAGATTCTTTCACTTTATCTGTCGTTGGACGTGTTGTATTACCAGGAACCGCTTTAAGTGGGTGCCCTTTACATTTTCCTGAAACTACTCTCATCTGTTGTCACTACCTTTATTTCAATCTATCGTGCGATTACAGAAAACTCTTCTTAATTTGGTAACCGCTACCAAACTATACTATTCATGAAGTTTTCCATTCACCTTTCACATTACGATAGGGAACTTTAGCTTAAAATAACCGCTCGCCATTTTTTATGTATTCATCTCACTATTCGCGAACACGAAACCATTATGTACATGAGTTCCACTTTATCTTTTTTATCCTATCATAAAATAAAAAAAAGAAAAATAAAAAGCCTATCATAAATTTTAATTTCATTAATGTATATCTTCCTTTAGATTGGACATAAATAAATATAACAACATCACCTTCGATGTTGTTGCCAACCGCGGAGAAGACTTACGTTTCCCCATAAGTTCTTCCTCCGGTTTCTCCTCTCCCTTTGCCTTCTTACTAGTATATACTAGTATAAGAAGGGCCCTGCTTTGCAGGGTTTTTTTCTTTGTCCACTTTTCATTTAAAAAGTGAGATGGTACAGTAAAAGAAAGAGGAGGAATAAATATGATTCAACGCTTTATAGAACTCGGAGAAGGTTACTCTGATTTATATGAATTACTTGAGATTGCAAAGGCAAATCAAGAACGTATAACACATATGTTACAATTTGAAACGATAAAAAACGATAAAAAAGTGTGCTCACTTGCTGTAATATTAAAACCGACAACTACTGGTGACTTCCAGCCATTATACATATGCCGTGAAGGCATTCCTGTACTTGAAAATAAAAAAAGTAAACGTGTCGTTTTATTTGAAGAAACGGCAAAACAACTCGGAAAAAAAGTTACTACCTTTACTGTAAAACCATCAACCACTTTCCCTGAAAAAGAACTATTTTTTAATCATCTCATTGGTATTTTACGAATGAACAATTTCATTCCTCCAATGAAATAACACTTTATTTCAAGTGAAAAAATCCCCGTTACATTTAGCGGGGATTTTTTGCTTAGCTATAATCGTATTCTTTTGCCCGATCAGGACGTGAATTTTCAAATTCCGTTTTTAAAAACGGGCGGTACGACTGTTCTATCTTTTTCACAAAAGGAAGTTTGTTCAACTTATGCATCATATGCTCAATTTGTTCCATATCACAATATACAACTGCGTACTTTAATCGTTTTGATATGTAATGTATGTTACCATATTTCCTTAAAATTTTGGCATGTTTCAATGAATGTAAATAAACAATCATACTTTGTCGTTGCCCGAACATAATCTTCTCCATCTTCTCCTTTTAAAAACTTATATTTTATGTTTTATGAAAACCAATCAGAAATTTACGACATTATAGGACAAACTCTGTATACGTTTTCTTCCATCTTCTAAAAAACGGGGTAAGTCACCCCGTTTTTTTACAACCACAACCTCCACCGGTACCACAACCTCCACCACAGCCACCAGCATCAAAAAATGGATTTCCTGTTGGAACTTTAATGGAAGAGGATACCTCCGAACCGATTGCTACACTAACTTCATCTAATAACTTTTGCAAAGCATTTTCTACTCGTTTAAAGGCTGCAATCTTATCATGCAAGTCTACAGAACGCTTTAATTCCCTCATTTTCGTCGATACATAAGTATAGTCAGGATGGTATTTACCAAAACGCTGCACTTCCTCATATCGTTCTTTCATCGTTGTAAATTGCTGAATTAACGTCTGAACTTCCCTATCTTCATGCAATTCTTTATAACACTTACGATAATCTTCTGCTATATCTGAACAGATAATCGCTTTTGCAAGCTGCTCTGCTTTATCTAATAATAATACGCTTTCTAGCGTCGCTACAATCATGAGAGACACCTCCGAGTATTCATCATACCACATTTAGAATAGAACTACTAATGGAAGTGCCTCAGTAAAAAAAGATATAATTCTAACTATTTTTTACACACTCTCCGATACACTTATACATTAATATGTTCCGCAATATTATATTTAAGAACATCCCATTCCCCGCGTTTTTCTTTCACATAACTAATACACGCGTTTTTCAATGGGGTCTTAAACGAAATTTCATCTGGTGCAATTGCATGTAAAATTGCTTTGATCGCATGTGAATGGGCAACAATGATAATACGTTTGCCAGAATGAGTTGCGGCAACATCTTTCAAAGCAGCAAAGCAACGAGCTACAATCTCCTCATCTTGCTCCATACCTTCTACTTTCCCCTCTGCAATTAACTCCCTAACATCCACAACCGGCTTCCCTGAAGCCTCTCCAAAATTCCGCTCAACAAATCGCTCATCTAATAAAATTGATTGTACTCCAGCAGCCTCTGCGATTTCCTTAGCCGTTTCTTGCGCTCTAATTAACGGGCTACTTATAATTATATCCCATGATTCTGCCTGCAAAGCGGCTGCACTTTGACTCGCTTGCCTCTTCCCAACTTCATTAAGCGGAATATCTTCACGCCCCTGAATAATCTCTTGAAAATTCCAATCAGTTTGTCCATGTCGTACTAAACAAATTTCTGTCATGCTGCAACTCCTTTTTTAATAATCCGCTTCTATTGTAACAAAAGTTCTGCATGACGGACATAGTTTCCCCTTCCAATTATGTCGTATTTTGCTGCTTCATATACTGAAACATATCAATCATGATCGAAGCAACTGCCAATTGATTTTGAAATTTTTCTACTTTATCTGGTATCGTTTTTTTGAAATGTTGCATAGCGGCCAGCTCAAAAGCTTCTTTTTCTTCGGGATTTCGCGTTAACTTCCTATACCAGTACGGTTGCTCTCGAATATAGCGAGATAAATCCTCATCAGCTTTTATAAATTCCATAAGTTCTGCTCTCATCATCTTTCCCCCTAATCCTTCTGAAAGAAAAATGGATTATTTTCTGAAGTACTTTGTTCTTGCTGCGTGCGGTTCCCTTGAAATTGCTGAATAACTTGTTGCACGCTCCCAATAGCACTCGTCACATTAGCTAAATGGTGTTGCATTTGTTCCACGTCTAGCTTTTTAAAGAAAGAAAGCATTTGCCCCATCACATCAGCAGTTTTTTCCTCTTCAGTCCGATTATCTTTTTCCTTTTTATTTTCTTTTACTGAAGAAAAAACAGGTGCTCCATCAGGTCTATAATTTGCCCATATTGGATCTTCTTCACCAAGTAAGTACCACTCTTCATAAAATTGTTGCCAAGTTTTTTGACCATTTCTAACCTCATGAACCATTTTAGGGTGGTGGTTTACAAATTCTTTAAACTGTTGAACCGATGGATGTAACGGCCCTTTTGTTGTTGGCATAATCCTCACCTCTTCATATATACCTACTATATTGTAAGAAAAAAAAGGCACATGGTTCGCCTATTTTTAGACGATTCATGCACCTTCTTATCTCACTATTCACATGCGATAAGATTCACACCTTACCATTCAATGAATGCTAGAGAATTAGCCGGGAGAATAACTACTCACAAAAGCCCCATTAGTAAGAACTAATAATTCACAGTAAAATATACATCCCACTACTTAACGTTTCACTTTATTTTCGAATAAAGTTTTGCGTATAAAATTTATCATATACCCCGACACCTAATCCGGTAAATTGTTCATTTAATAAATTTTTTCTGTGGCCTTCACTATTTAACCAACCTTGCACCGCCGCAATTCCATCACTATGTTGCGCCGCTATGTTCTCACCAGCAAGCTGAAATCCTATTTGTCCACGTTGCAAACGATCTCCTAACGTACCTAATGTAGGTGAATCATGTGAAAAATAATTATTGTCCTTCATATCTTTACTGTGACCAAATGCAACGTCTGCTGTTTGTTGATCCCACATTAACAGCGGTAACTCATGACGACTTCGAATAATATTTGTTAAGTCAAAAATTTGCTGCATATTTCCAGTCTCCACTTGTTTCATTTTTTCTGGAGTCAATGGCTGTTCTGCAGTTAATTCACCTGAATAAACAAGCTGATACGGTCTTTGGCGTAATAACGTTTCATCATCCATATAACGAACACCAACAAGTTCGTGGGTAAAATGATCAAAATATAATTGTGCCCATCCATCTTCTACGGATATTAATGGTTGTTCCATTACTTCTGTATCAGATAGCTCAAATTGAAAACTATTCTTTCCTTTTTTCAATGAAATCTCATGTGAGAACGGATTCTTTTTATATACTTCTTCATACTTTTCATTTATATAATAAGGCGGCACCTTAATTTGTTCACCAGCAACATATGCCGTTACAACTTTACGTTCAGCAACTCCAAATTGAACATACTGAGCTAAATCTTGATTGTACACCCACCATTCATATCCGTAAGCAGATGGCTCTATTCGAGATGGTTCGCCCCACTTTGCTAATAAATTTTCAGGATCCCCACCAATCATATTTAAAACAGTGGCTGAGCCGTCTTCATTGATTTGCTTTTTCTTTTTCACAATCTTATTTTCTTGCTTTGATTGAGATGGGGTTAATATATATTGTGAAACGAGTAATTTCCCGTATAAATCAACAGCTAAAATTAAAAATGTAATCATTACGATACGCAATAATTTCTTCAAACGATATACCTCCTGCACAAAACATAAAATTGAGATATACACAAATCCTTTTCTTTCCTTTTTTGTGTGTACCGTACTCTTTTCACTATATCATATTTTCGCAAAAAAAGTCTGGATTATCCCTTTTCTCTCAATACGAATTGCATTTACTCATTATTCATACTATTATAAAAATAATGATGTAACATTAAAAAAGGAGGTATTATATGCAATTTACAAATACGAAATTTAATGGGGCAGTCGTTGATTTAACACTATTAACTGAAATTATGGAAAAGAACCATTTTGTACTTGCTGGACAGTGGGATTATGAACGGGTTACATACGATTATAAATTTGAAATATTAAAGGACGTTTATTATTTACGCGTGCAAGGTATTGCTGTTGAAGGTGACATCGGTAGCAGACACGCTGAAATAAAACTACTCCCTCCCTTATTAGGAAAACATTATTATCCTCACGGAGTTGAATATGGTGACGATGAGGCTTTCCCAACGAATGTACTCCAAAAAAGTAAACAACTCCTACAAAATGTCGAAAAAGAGTTAAAAGAATTTCAAATTATTGAGTAAATAGAACAAGCGCATCATATTGATGCGCTTGTTCTATTTATCTTTCCTAAGAATGAATCGTCTTTTTGACTGGATACCCATAAATGGATCCATCTTTTACTTTAATCTCATCTTCCCAAGGGACTTTATATTTACCTTCAGCTAAATCTTTTACAAACGTATACGGGTTTTCTTTCACCCCACCAGGAGTCGCGACATACCCCCTTGAACCTAAATTATATATATTATTTTCTAGACCCCATCCTAATCTAGCCTGATCTGCTAGCTCTGGATATACTTCAGCAGTAACAATCTCCCAAGGGTTTCGGTGTCCCTGCACTAAAGTAGTCCCATCAAAATTACATACTTGTCCTTCACCAAAGTAATAAAATACACCATCATAACCCGCTAAGTTCACTGACAATGTATACATTAAATTTTGCCATGCATTTGAACGATTAGTTAACATCCATTGTTCACTAACTTGTGTGCTATATCCAGAAATACGAATCAAGACATTCGCACCTTTATAGGCCGCTTCACGAGCTACTTCAGGAAACATGCCATCATGACAAATACAAACAGCTAATTTACTTCCTCCAGGTCCATCACAAACAGGTAAGCCTAAATCTCCAGCTTTCCAAGGTTCGACTGGCACCCAAGGATTTAACTTACGATACTTCAAAATCATTTCACCTTGTGGATCAATAATAATTGCTGTATTATACGGTTCTCCACCATCAGGATTTCTTTCCATTATAGAAAAAACACCATATACTTCAGATTCTTTACATGCCTCAGCAAATAAGTCCGTTTCTGGACCAGGCACTGTACATAAAAACTCTTCTGTAGTCCATTTTTTTGTATTGAGCCCTTGTGTACTATATTCAGGAAATACTATCAATTCTAATCCAGGATAGCCTGATTTAGTCGAATGAATTGTTTTTATAATCTGTTTAATTTGTTTATCAATGTCTGCACGCGACTCCACTACCGGTACTGGATATTGAATTAACGCTGTTAAAAAACCACTAATCGGCTTTACCATACTTCCACTACTACCCATTTAAAATCCCCCTTAAAATAGTTTGTGTTTATTAAAGAAAACAATATAAATTTGTAACTCTCTAAAAAACTAGCACTA
The DNA here is from genome assembly GCF_014932895.1 of Bacillus thuringiensis. GTDB lineage: Bacteria > Bacillota > Bacilli > Bacillales > Bacillaceae_G > Bacillus_A > Bacillus_A thuringiensis_AA. The sequence continues at coordinate 243,086 of NZ_JACYOF010000001.1, forward strand.
CACCTGGAAATATTATGTATTAAAGCTAGTAGTAAATTTTATATCCAATTTGAGTACATGCCTACACTAGGTTAACACAAAAAGTTTGAAAATTCAATCTACTCTACTTAGTCTGTAAATACGGTGGTAGCTCCTGTAATTGCTCCTTATCCTTTTCACGCTCTCTACGTGCCCATCTAAAGAACACATAGCCGATAATCGTACCGTACACTATTTCCTGGACAATTTTCATAATGATACCGCCTGTTTGTTGGTCTTGCACTACTGGTATCCAATGTAAAAATTCTGGTCCAGTAATATTTAAATCTGATAAAGTACCAGCCGGTACACAAAGCTCCATCGCTTTCATCCAAGCAGCTGGATCTGTATATGTTGCAAATAATGGTTCAGTCGCAAAAATTATTAACGCACAAGCTGGGGTTAGTAAAATACCATTAGCAAACATGTAACCAAGTTTCTTTATATCACTTAGTGTTTGATATTCCGGCAGTGGATTTAACATCGGCCACCACATCATCATTGCTGTAAAAAACAATATAGCGAGGCAAATAGGATGTGCAATTTGACTTTGCTTTACTGTATCAAAAACAACTGGCAAATGATACAAAGAAAATAGACCGTTAAATACAAACAATGCAATAAGTGGTTTAGCAAATAGCTTTAACATAATTTGAACGAACTTAAAAGAAGTAATGTAACGATATAACCAAACTGGTATACCTAGCAATAATAACGGTGGAACTGCAATATACATGACTGCCATTTCAAACATATGTGCACTAAATATAATATGACCAATTAAATCAATAGGTCCTCCCTTTACAAAATACAAAAGAACAATCCCAGTCGTAAAATAAAAGACTTGCTTTTTACTTACCTTTGTCGCATTTTCAAATCGAGTTCTATATGGTCCAATAATCAAGAAGTACCCAATAAGAATCGAAAGCATAAATAATAAAAAAATCGGACTCCATAGGGCTTGAAAGCCAAATATCCATAAGTTACTCATTTATAACACCCACCTTCCTAATACTATCCTTTCACATAATATGAAGAGGGGGCTGTGCCAACACAAGCCCCCTTATTTTTTACTTTTTAAATCCACACGATTGTCATAAAAGCTAAAATTGTAATTAACCCTATTAACAAGCCAGAATAAAGAAAGAAACTTGCAGCTTCATGTCCTTTATGGCTCATATGCATAAAATAATACAATTGAAAAATTACTTGTACCACCGCTAATAGCAAAATAAGCGGAACAGAGAAAATCGGACTAAAAGTTTTCGGATATGCTACTGCTACAAATGCAACTAATGTTAGGAAAATCATGAGTGCAAACGTAATAACTTGGTGCTTCATTTCCTCTGCACTTTTTCTCTTCCGATAAACAAGATCAACTTTAGGATTATTCGTTTGCCTTATCGCCATTGTTTATCCCACCATTCCCATTAAATATACTACAGTGAAAATAAACACCCAAACTACGTCAATAAAGTGCCAATAAATTGATGCAACATAAAACTTTGGTGCATTGTATAAATTTAAGCCCCGCTTCGCATTTCTAAAGATTAATGTTAAAATCCAACACAATCCAAACAATACGTGAAGTCCATGTGTACCAACAAGAGCATAAAATGCAGAACCAAATGCACTACTTCTCATAGTATGCTTAAATTCATGCGTATAATGATAAAACTCATATATTTCAAATCCTAAAAATCCTAAGCCAAGCAACACTGTTACAAGTAACCAAAGTTGCATTTTCTTGAAGTTAAAGTTTTTCATATGATACATCGCATATACACTCGTTAAACTACTCGTTAATAAAAGCATCGTCATAATGAAAACGAGCGGCATTTGGAACATTTCTTGAGATGTTGGTCCACCATTTGTAGAGTTCTTTAATGCTAAGTATGTGCCAAATAAGGAAGCGAACAACACTGTTTCGCCTCCAAGAAATAACCAAAAACCGACAAACTTATTTTTCCCCTCAAGGGTTGCTTTTTCAGGCTCTGCTGGAAATGTTTCATTCGTTAATTTTTCATCAACATGCATTATGCCTTGCCCCCCTTATCCTCTAAATCTTCCTTATGAATATGATATCCATGATCATCGATTACGGAACGTCGGAACATTGTACCAAATGTAATGATTAACCCAATAATTGCTACTAATAACCAGAACTTATCTTTTCCACCTTGCATATACATTGCACCGAATGCTGCTATAAATAAGCCTAGAGAAATAATAAATGGTGCAAATGAAGGATTTGGCATATGGATATCACCAACTGGTTCCGCCGCTGTCATCTCTTTATTACCTTCACGTTTTTCAATCCAAAACGGATCTAATCCACGGACAAATGGCAATTGTTTGAAATTGTATTCCGGCGTAGGTGCTGACATTGTCCATTCTAACGTACGTCCATCCCATGGATCACGGCCAGCCTTCTCTTTTGATACCGTTGTTTTAATTACATTGAATAAAAGAACAAGTGTTCCGAGAGCCATAAACGCCGCTCCAATAGAACTAATCATATTCCCCATTTCCAACCCTTGCCCTTCAAGATATGTGTAGTAACGTCGTGGCATCCCAATTAATCCAAGGAAGTGCTGAATAAAGAATGTTAAATGGAAACCGATAAAGAACAACCAAAATGTTATCTTCCCTAATGTTTCATTTAATACTTTATTAAACATCAGAGGCCAGTAATAATGAGCCCCTGCAAGTAAACCAAATACAACACCGCCGACGATTACATAATGAAAGTGTGCTACTACGAAATAGTTATCATGAAATTGATAATCAGCTGGCGCAGATGCAAGCATAACGCCTGTAACTCCACCCATTACGAATGATGGAATAAAAGCTACTGCCCACATCATCGGTGTCGTAAAACGAATACTTCCGCCCCACATTGTAAAGAGCCAGTTAAATATTTTAATACCTGTCGGAACTGCAATCGCCATTGTTGCAACTGAGAAAATAGCATTTGCAACTGGACCAAGACCAACCGTAAACATATGATGGGCCCATACCATAAATCCTAAAAATCCGATTAATACTGTCGCAAATACCATCGATGAATAACCAAATAATCGTTTTTTCGAAAATGTCGCGAAGATTTCTGAGAATATTCCGAAAGCTGGGAGTATAAGAATGTATACTTCTGGATGACCGAAAATCCAGAATAAATGCTCCCATATAATCGTGTTCCCACCCAATGCTGGATTAAAGAAACTTGTGCCAAATAAACGATCTAACATTAAAAGTCCTAATCCTACAGTTAATGGTGGAAAAGCAAATAATATAAGTGAAGATGTTACAAATGTTGTCCATGTAAACATCGGCATACGCATATACGTCATTCCTGGTGCACGCATATTAATAATTGTAACTAGGAAGTTAATACCTCCAATTAATGTACCAATACCTGAAATTTGCAAGCCAAGCACATAGAAATCAACACCATGTCCTTTAGAGGCTAAAGCTAAAGATGCATAAGATGTCCATCCTGCATCAGGTGCCCCTCCTAAAAACCAACTTAAATTTAAAAATACTCCACCAAAGAAAAATAACCAAAATCCGAGTGAATTTAAAAATGGGAACGCTACATCTCGCGCACCAATTTGAAGTGGTACAGCGGCGTTCATAAATGCAAACACGAGTGGCATAGCTGCGAGGAAAATCATTGTTGTACCGTGCATCGTTAATACTTGATTATAAGCATCCCCAACAAGAAAGGCGTTGTTAGGAATCGCTAATTGAAGGCGAATAAATAATGCTTCTATTCCGCCTATTATAAAAAACAACCCACCTGCAATTAAATAGAGAATGGCAATCTTTTTATGGTCTACTGTCGTTAAATAATCCCATATGACAGCACCCATCCCCTGTTTTTTTGCTACAGAACTCACGTTTTCAACCTCCCCTTCGCGAATAATCCCTCTTTACTTTTCAACCTTTAATGTTTGTAAGTATGCATTTAATGCATCAATTTGATCATCCGTTAAGTTGCCATATTTACCAGTCATTTTATTTCCCGGCTTCATATTTTCAGGATCTTTCAGCCATTTTTTTACGTTTTCTTCATTGTTTTCGGCAATACCGGCAACCATATCGCGATCAGCAAAGTTTGCTAAGTTTGGTGCGATACGAGCGGAAGGTGGTCTACTATCATTAGATCCAACTGCATGACAACCAATACAGCTTTTATTAAATATTTCTTGGCCTTCTTGCGCCTTTGTTGAAGCTACTTCTTTTTTTCCATCAATTTTCTTCATATCAGCAAGCCATTTTTTGTACTCGCTTTCATCTAAAGCTTTCACTTTGAATTGCATTAAAGAATGTGATGGGCCGCAAAATTCTGTACAAAAACCATTATAAGTGCCCGATTTATCTGCCTTTAACCACATTTTGTTTACATTATCTGTATTTGTATCCATTTTCCCTGCTAAAGATGGAACCCAAAATGAATGTTTAATATCGGCGCCCTTCAAATTCAAATACACCTTCTTACCTGTGGGGATGACTAAATCTTGAGAAGTTACTATCTTTTCTGATTTATAAGAAAATTCCCACCAATAAAGATTCGCTGTTACATCAACAACGATCGTATCTTTATCAATATTCTTTTTCTCCATCGCACTTACATCAGCAAGTTTGAATGTATATGTAACCGTCGGAACAGCTAAGATTAGTAAAAGTATAATCGGAATAACTGTCCATATAATTTCTAGTTTGTGATTCCCTTCAACTTGCTCTGGAATATGATCTTCCTGACCTCTCTTTTGTCGGAAACGCACAATTACATATAAGAAAATAATAGTAACTACTAGTACTACTCCTACCATGATCGCACTCGCTAGTAAGAGTAGATCATATTGCATTTTTGCTACTTCCCCTTGCGGAATTAAAGTAGATTGAAAGGCTTTACCGCATCCCCCTAACAGTAAAGCCAGCAGTGAAACGAACGAAAGCAGTCGCCACTGTTTCTTCATACAAACAACCCCCACTTTCTTTGTGAATTAGATTGTACTTTATAGTTAATTAAAGTAAATCTCAACGTAAAGAAATCCAATTATGTCGTTGTCTTAGAAGAATGTAACTACAATCATTGATACAAATAAGATTGTTAAATAATTTAGGGAATAAACAAACATTTGTACGGACCATTTTATGTCATCCTGCTTACGGAAGCCATAAAATCCTAATACGATCCATCCGATGTTAAGCAAAGTTGCAATTACCATAAATGTTATCCCAAGTCCACTCATATAAAATGGTAGTGGTAATAAACATACAGTCCAAATCATAATTTGGCGTTTCGTAATTTCAAATCCATGTACTACAGGAAGCATTGGAATTCCTGCATTTCGATATTCATCAACACGTTTCATCGCTAATGCGAGGAAATGTGGGATTTGCCAAATAAACATAATTAAAAATAACATCCAAGCAATTGGATGACCTAAAGATGGATCGATTGCTGCCCATCCAATTAAAGGTGGAACTGCTCCAGATATACTACCTACAACAGTGTTTAGTGTATACTTTCTCTTTGTCCATAAAGTATATAGGACAACATATGTGAAAGCACCAATAAATCCCATTAATACTGCCATTGGTGTTGTTAATAATAAGAATACAAAGCCCAGTAGTAATATGACAAGTCCAAATGTAAGTGCAAATCCTGGTTTATACTTTCCAGTAACCGTTGGACGGGTTTTTGTTCTTTCCATTAACGGATCGATGTCTCGATCAATATAGTTATTTAAACAACATACCCCTGCCATAATTAATGCAGAACCAACGATTGTAAAAAATAACTTATCCAGATTGTCCATCACACTTAATCCATTAAAGTGCAACGCCAACCAAAATCCTGTAAATACAGTAAGTGTATTTGAGTTTACAATCCCCATTTTAACGAGCGCTGATAAATCTTGTAGCCGAGTTGTTTCCGGTACACTTGTTACAGCTGACTCATCATGCAGCTCACTTGTTGCATGGTTCATCACTTTAACCCCCTCTTAAAACTTTCATCTTTCTTTTTGCGCCTATTTCGAATGAAATAATTCGCTTCTATATAGCAATATTATTACAGTAGAAATATTGTTAACCCATTCTACTACTAATCTACGCCCATACTCCAATATATTAAATCATATTTCCCGAACATTTTGTGAAGAAAACATGAACTTTTTGTGTCGAATATAAAAAACTTAATTCTGACTTATCCTTATCATAACATGATGTTACCTTCTATAATAAACTATTTTGTCATATTTAACACGTATTCTCCCCATTTCTTTTCAAAATAGCCTATTTTCCACCTAAAAATTCCCTTATTTTTTCTGTTTTCAAACCCATTTTCTCTCCTTTGTCTTCCACCTCCATTTCTTTGCTATTTTATTATTTTTTATATATCATAGGAACTAGCGCGTTTTATTCTATACATAATGGAATGAAAATATTTCGCAATAACTTCATAGCAGAAAGATGGTGAAAGAGATTGCAACGCTTTATTAAATGGTTAGCAGTCATTACAAGTCTTGATTTACTAATAGTTTTATTAGGAGGCGCTTTAGTTACAAAAACAGGTTCTGGCCAAGGCTGCGGTAAATCATGGCCACTTTGTAATGGTGAATTAGTTCCATCTAATTTATCAATGGAAACTATTATTGAACTAAGTCACCGTTTAACATCCGGATCAGCAGGAATACTTGTTACTCTCCTTTGTATTTTGTCCTGGAAATATTATAAACATGTGCGTGAAACAAAAACGTTAGCAATTTTATCCTTCGTATTTTTAGTTGCACAAGCATTAATGGGGGCGGCAGCAGTTGTTTGGGGGCAAATACCAGCTGTACTTGCTATCCATTTCGGAATTTCCTTAATTTCATTCGCTTCTGTCATTTTGTTAACGTGTCTTATTTTTGAAATCGATCAGAAATTTGATGCACGTTCACTTATTATGGATAAAAAAATGAAATTCCATATTTATGGTGTAACAATTTACAGTTATATTGTCGTCTACACAGGCGCTTTAGTGCGTCACGAACGAGCTAGCTTAGCCTGTCCAGACTTCCCTTTATGTAGCAAAAATAGACCATGGCCAACCCAACTACATGAGTGGGTTCAAATGGGACATAGAGCTGCAGCGACATTACTATTCATTTGGATACTATACGCAATGATTATTGCTATTCGCCAATACAAACAACAACGCGTAGTATACTGGGGATGGATTATTTCCTTTATCCTTGTAACACTTCAAGCTGTTGTAGGAATTTTAGTCGTATATACAAATGCTAGTCTATTAATGGCATTATTACACTCCTTATTCATCTCTTGCTTGTTTGCAGTACTATGCTATTTAGCTATGTTAGGCACAAGAAGTAAAGTAAACGCAAAAGAAGCAAATTCGACTTCTAAGCGAACGAAATAAATATTAAAATACCTTACCATTTCGGCAAGGTATTTTTTGTTATACAGCGCAATAATAATTAGTGGGGGTTTTGTCTATTCTCCACATCACTCAGACTTTTGCAAAATAAACAAGAGCTGCTTTCACACAGCTCTTGTTTATTTTAGTGATCTAATTCAATGAGTAAGTCACCCGTTTGAATTGCATCTCCATCGTTAACATATACTTTCTTCACTTTACCATTGAACGGCGCTTGAACTGTCGTTTCCATTTTCATCGCTTCTGTAATTGCCATAGAATCGCCTTTTTTCACTTCATCGCCTTCTTTTACAACTACTTTAATAACCGTTCCTGGCATTGTTGCACTAATGTGATTTGGATTTTCACGGTTTCCTTTCATACGTTGTGCTACTGTCGCTTTCACGCTTTCGTCTTTCACAACAATCTCACGTGGTTGACCATTAAATTCCAAGTAAAGAACACGATTTCCATCCGGCTGAGGTTCTCCAATTGATACTAGCTTAACCATCAATGTTTTCCCTTGTTCGATTTCCACATCAATTTCTTCGCCAAGTCTCATACCGTAGAAGAATGTCGGTGTATCAAGCACAGATACATTTCCATAAAGCTCAGCAACTTTTTCATAATCCATAAATACTTTTGGATACAATGCATACGCAACTACATCAAATATTGTTACTTCGCGTCCAAGTTTATGGAATAATTCTTCTTTTAAAGCATCGAAATCTACTGGCTCTAGTAATTCACCTGGTCTTACTGTTAACGGCTCTTTTCCTTTTAAAATAATCTTTTGTAATTCTTTCGGGAAACCACCGTACGGTTGGCCTAAATCGCCAGAGAACATTTCAACAACAGACCCTGGGAAGTCCATAGCATGTCCACGTTCTAAAATATCTTGTTCTGTCAGATGGTTTTGAACCATAAATAATGCCATATCACCAACAACTTTAGATGATGGCGTTACTTTAACAATATCGCCAAACATGTCATTCACACGACGATACATTACTTTCACTTCATCGAAGCGATCGCCTAAGCCAACCGCTTTCGCTTGTTGTTGTAGATTACTATACTGTCCGCCTGGCATTTCGTGCATATATACCTCTGTATGAGGAGCATTCATACCACTTTCAAACGGTGCGTAGTATTTACGTACATCTTCCCAATAATGAGATAGTTTTTCTAATGAATCTATATTAACGTCTGGCTGTCTTTCGTTTCCACCTAACGCATAGTATAGTGTGTTCGCACTCGGTTGTGACGTTTGACCAGCCATAGAACTCACTGCTACATCGACAATGTCAACACCTGCTTCAATTGCCTTCGTATATGTTAATATACCATTTCCACTCGTATCATGTGTGTGCAGGTGAATCGGAATCGATACCGTCTCTTTTAATGCTGAAACTAGATCATATGCTGCGTTTGGTTTTAGTAAGCCCGCCATATCTTTAATACCTAAAATGTGAGCTCCTGATGCTTCCAACTCTTTCGCTAAGTTTTTATAGTAATTTAAATCATATTTACTACGTAACGGATCGTGAATATCTCCTGTGTAGCACATTGTTGCTTCTGCAATTTTACCAGTATCTCGTACAGCATCAATCGCAACTCTCATACCTTCTACCCAATTTAAACTATCAAAAATACGGAACACATCAATTCCAGCTTGAGCAGAACATTCCACAAACTTTTGAATTAAATTATCTGGATAGTTTTTGTAACCAACTGCGTTTGAAGAACGAAGTAACATTTGGAATAAAACGTTTGGCATTTTTTCACGAAGATCTAGTAATCGTTCCCATGGATCTTCTTTTAAGAAACGATATGCAACATCAAACGTTGCACCGCCCCACATTTCTGCTGAGAATAGGTTCGGTAACATTCTCGCTGTCGGCTCTGCAATTTGATGTAAATCTTTTGTACGAATACGCGTCGCAAGTAATGACTGATGCGCATCACGGAATGTTGTATCCGTTAAAAGTACACGTTTTTGATCTTGTACCCACTTTACTAATCCATCTGCTCCACGCTCATCCAAAATTTGTTTCGTTCCATTTTGGATCGGCTCTGAGTGTTTTACATCTGGTATACGAGCGTCCGGGAAAATTGGTTTCTCTTTTTTCCCTACTCCTGGGAAGCCATTTACTGTTACAGTCCCAATGTAATTTAACATTTTCGTTCCGCGGTCTTTACGTTTCGGGAACAAAAATAATTCAGGTGACGCATCAATAAATGAAGTGTCATATTCTCCTGATAAGAAGTTTTTATGTTTTACTACATTCTCTAGGAATGGAATATTTGTTTTAATACCACGAATACGGAATTCTTTTAAGTTGCGTTCCATTTTTGCAGCAGCTTGTTCAAAAGTAAGCGCCCATGTTGTAACTTTTACGAGTAAAGAATCATAGTACGGTGTAATAACTGCCCCTTGGAAACTATTACCTGTATCAAGACGAACCCCAAAACCACCACCTGATCGGTACGCCATAATTTTCCCTGTATCCGGCATGAAATTATTTAGTGGATCCTCAGTCGTTACACGTGATTGTATTGCAAATCCATGCACAACAACTTCTTCTTGCTTTGGAACACCTACTATCTTGCTATGTAATGCATGTCCATCAGCTATTAAAATTTGCGATTGAACGATATCCACTCCTGTAATCATTTCTGTAATCGTATGTTCAACTTGAACACGCGGATTTACTTCAATGAAGTAAAACTCATCATCTTTTACAAGGAATTCTACTGTTCCTGCGTTTAAATAATTTACATTTTTCGTTAACTTAACAGCAGCTTCACAAATACGCTGACGCAAATCATCTGAAAGCGACACACTAGGTGCAATTTCTACCACTTTTTGGTGACGACGTTGCACAGAACAGTCTCGCTCGTATAAATGAACAACATTGCCCTCTTCATCTGCTAAAATTTGCACTTCTATATGTTTAGGTTTTTCAACGAATTTTTCAACGTATACTTCATCATTACCAAAAGCTGCTTTTGCTTCTGACTTCGCTCGATTATACGATTCCCTTAATTCTTCACTAGTACGTACAATACGCATACCACGACCGCCACCACCAAGGGACGCTTTAATAATTATCGGGTAATCATACTTTTCAGCAAATTCTTTAACTTCCTCTAACGAATCTATTGGCCCATCACTACCAGGAATAACTGGAATTTGTGCTAGCTGCGCTTGTGTTCTTGCTTTCACTTTATCTCCAAACATATCTAAATGCTTACTTTTTGGACCGATAAAGATAATCCCTTCTTCTTCACAACGTTTTGCGAATTGAATATTTTCTGACAAGAAACCATATCCAGGGTGGATTGCATCTACATGATTACTTTTCGCAATCTCAATAATGCCTTCAATATCTAGATAAGCATCAATTGGCTTTTTCCCTTCCCCAACTAAATAGGACTCATCGGCTTTATAGCGATGATAAGAACCGCTATCCTCTTTAGAATAGATTGCAACCGTTTTTAATCCAAGTTCCGAACATGCTCGAAACACACGAATTGCAATCTCTCCACGGTTAGCTACCAATACTTTTTGAATACGTTGCAGCTTTGTCATGATTTTCCCCCTCTACTTTCCTACCACTCTAGGGATAAAATATACACACCCTACAGAGCGTGAAGTTCTTCACTTTCTACATTATATTATACTTAGAAAGCTTCACTTTATTTTTATCCATCATACCTTATTTTTTAACAAATGATAAGTTTTCTGATTAATTTGTTTCACAAAAATAGTATAGCATACCTCTTACTTTTCTAACAACATAATTGTATATCACATTTATTCAAATGTGATATATCTTTAAACATAAATTCCAAATTGGTATATCTTATTTAGAGTTACGCAAAAATAAAAAACACATTGTGCTCTAAAGCACAATGTGTTTTTTATTTTACAACTACAAGATGCGGTCCACCTTGTTCTCTTTCCTTAATTAACTCATTTTGTTGTTTCTCTTCTCGTTTTACATGACTAGCAATATTCAATAATATGCCCATTGCAAGTAGATTAGCTAATAAGGAACTCCCACCGTAACTAATAAACGGTAAGGGGACTCCCGTAAGCGGTATTAGTCCCGACATACCACCAACATTAATAAACGTTTGCACTCCCATTAAACTTGCAATTCCGATTGCAATTAAACTTCCAAATGGATCTTTACATTTTTGAGCAATCCTGAATGAACGAATGATAATAAGTAGTAAGCAAATTAAAATAATAGCTACCCCAATAAAACCTAACTCTTCAGATATAATCGCCATAATAAAATCTGTTTGCGGTTCTGGTAAGTATCCATATTTTTGTACGCTATTTCCTAATCCTCGACCGTTTAGTCCCCCTGAAGCAATTCCAATAAAAGAATTTACTAATTGGAACCCATCATTCTGAGGATCATTAAATGGATCAAGAAAAACTGAAAAACGTGCTTTTTGGTATGCACTTAATTTATAATTAGCTAGAAAATAAAGAGACGGGACCCATATTATAGAAGTTAAAACAAATCGTTTTATCCATAAATTAATCCGTACCCCCGAACAAAGAAACATAATTCCTACCGTTCCCGTAATTAACAAATCGGTACCTAAGTCATTTTGCATTAAAATTAAAAACATTGCCATTCCAACAAAAACAAGGGTAAGTCCCGATCCTTTAAAAACAGGTGTATCTGTTTCTTGTCTTCTTGCAAAAAAACGAGCTAATATAATAATAATCGATATTTTAACAAATTCAGCGGGCTGTATACCTAATATCCACCCTTTTGCACCATTTATTTCTTTACCGAAAAACAAGGCTGCTGCTAGTAAGGCAAGACTCCCTAGCCCCATCGCCGATAAAATTATTCGTTTCCTCCAAAATTTATAAGGGATTGCAGCGATAATCACTAACATTACCGTTCCAATAGCTAGAGTAATTAATTGTTTTTTAAAAAAGTAATTTGCTGGCCAGTTATGCCTCGAAATCGCAACAATGGAACTAGAACTATATACCATTATAACTCCCAACACACATAAGATAATAAGAGGAAGTAATAATGAATAATCCATTGATTTCCATACTTTTTTCATTTCATTTCCTCTTTCTGTTTCAATTTAATTATTGTTGTATTCCATATGTACATAGATTTTTCCTGCTTTATTATACAAATAAAAAGCTCAAACTATTTAGTTTGAGCCCCCTTATTTGAACCCGTTATTGTTGTTTGTTTGTAAATGCTTCATGAAGTGCAGATAACTCACGTTCGAGCTCACCTAACATTGCTTTCCCTTGTTCTTCTGCAATAAGACCAAGGCGAACTGCAAAATCGACCTCGCGGGATAGTCCAAACATTTGTGTGTCTAACACTTCTTCATATAATGGACATTGCGGCATTGTAAGATGGTCCATTTGCACCTTAATAAGTCTTAAAATCTTCTCTGCATCCGCTTGTAGAAGGGCTAGTGCCTTTTCCTGATGATTTGCTACTGTCTCAGACGCCAAATTGATTCCCTCCGTTTCCGTCCTACTCTCCTATCCTATCTATTAATATTAGCGATAGTTTTAACAAATTGCAATAGAAACATTTTTTGTGACAACAGTGTCTAATACTATTATACTGAAAAGTGGGAGTATAACACAAATGGGGGAACAACAATGAGCGAAATTTTATTTATTAACGGAAAAGTTCGTTTTCCAATCACTATCGATCCAACTGTTTGGATTTTTGATGATCGAAAAGTAGATTTAACAACTTACTTTGATGAAACGAGAGAAAAAACGTCTGAACTGGAAACTTATTTAAAAAACACTTCAGCACATTGGGATCGCGAAATTCGCGATGGTGCCGCTTTTCCACCTATACAACAAAGTGTAAAGAAATACAAAAAAGAACAGCTGATTACAGGAACATTTGGTATACCATTTCATCCATTTCTTACTAACGCTGAAATTATAGAGGGTGCTACGCAAGTTGAGGTTGAAACGGTAGATAATACAATAACACTTCCATTAGAAATCGTCGAAAATGCTATTCTTGGCTTTTCAAAAGAAGGAAAACCATTAAAAGAGGACGGACCTGTTCATTTATATTTCAATGATGGATCTAATAGACAAAATCCAATCCGTAACATTCGCAAATTCACAATTATTTAACGTATATACTTAAAAAAAGAAAGGAGTGAGCTTAAGCTCACTCCTTTTTATAATAAATCCGCTGCTAGTTGAGCTAAATTAGAACGCTCTCCTTTAACAAACTTTACGTGACCACTAATGCGTTGCTCTTTAAACTTCTCTACAACATATGTTAAGCCATTGTTATATTCATCTAAATACGGGTGATCGATTTGCTGAGGATCTCCCATTAATACGATCTTACTTTTTTCGCCTACCCTTGTTAGTATCGTTTTCACTTCATGCTTTGTTAAATTTTGCGCCTCGTCAATTATAATGAACTGATCTGGAATACTTCTCCCGCGTATATAAGTAAGGGCTTCGACTTCAATAGAACCCATCCCCGCTAAAATAGCATCTAACTCTCCTGGTTTTTTCGTGTTAAATAAATACTCTAGGTTATCAAAAATCGGCTGCATCCACGGTCTTAACTTTTCTTCTTTTTCTCCTGGTAAATAACCAATATCTTTTCCTACTGGAACAATTGGTCTTGCAACGAGTAGTTTTTTATATAACCCTAAATCTTCCGTCTGCATGAGGCCCGAAGCTAACGCAAGTAACGTTTTTCCCGTACCTGCTTTCCCAGTTAACGTTACAAGTGGAATGTCTTCGCGAAGCAACAATTCTAATCCCATTATTTGCTGCACATTTCGCGGCCGTATCCCCCACACTTGCTCATTGTGAAAAACAAGCTTTTTGACCTTCTTACCTAAGTGATCCACAATCCCAAGTGCAGAACTGGAGCCACCTAGTGCATCCTTCATTACGACAAACTGATTTGGATAAAAAGGATGATTTGCAATTTCAGACAAAGGTAATTCACCTTTTTCATAAAAATAATCCAATTGTTCTTTTGATATATAGCCTTCTAAAAATCCTGAATATATATTTTCTACTTCAATTACACGATCACTTAAATAATCTTCAGCCTTCAATCCAATTGCATCAGCCTTTACCCTCACGAGCACATCTTTACTTACTAAAATAACAGACTTCCCGTCCTCTTTTTCTTGTTCTTCTAAAGATAAATTTTTCGCTACAGCTAAAATTCGATTATCATTTGTTTTTTCTACAAAAATATCTTGTAGTTGAACAAATGAACGATGATTTAATTCAATACGAAATGTACCGCCGTTTTCTAGCAGAATACTTTCATGCAGCTTTCCTATTTCTCGAAATTTGTCTATTAACTTAGATACATAACGAGCATTTCGTCCTACTTCATCCATATAACGTTTTTTCGAATCAACCTCTTCTAATACAACTGCTGGAATCACTACTTCATTGGTTTCAAATGAAAAAATAGATAAAGGATCCTGCAAAAGTACATTCGTATCTAACACATAAATTTTATCCAACCTGTTACCCCCTGACTCCACTTTTAAATTTGTAGAACAAGGGTTTCATCCATAAAATATGGACGAACCATTGTTATAATTATATGTACCGTATAAACGAGGTAGAATCGAAATCTATAGCAATTAAACCTTTTCTTTATTTTTTATTCATTTCTATTCAATATATTACTTTTAATTATAATTATTAACATTAAATCACAATAACTGATTCCAAAAATACATAACCGGCTTTCTTATTCATCCCATTTATAAATCTTTCATTCCTACTAACACTTGGTTATCCAGTTTTTTTGCTGCCCGAAGATCGTATGTTTTTTCATATGCTGGTTCAATTGCAAGTTTCGCCCCATAAAACATGACATCACGCACTTCTTGCACATTTACTTCTATTACAGTTAATTTAAGAGGAATGCCTTCCATTCTTTCTGTCAAAATTTCAGCTGCACCACTTATGGAAAATACGGATTCATTCGCCATTATAGTCAATACCACCCCTGTATTGCACCGTAAATTTTCCACAATACGTGAACGTTGATCTACTGCAAACCGAATACTAGTTTTACTCACCGCATATACCCAAGAAATAGCACTTACGTTAGGAACTTGCTTTTCAAAATCTGTTGTTGCTACCATAACAATACATTCTTTACGTAACGTTTGTACTAAATCATCTGTTAATGTAGGCTCTACTACATTCGCCATATTTCCACCTCCAAATATACTTAATATATCCTTATCATAACTTATTTTTCGAATTGCGAAAATATTATTTTTTCCTGCTATTATTCAAAAACATCATACTTCCATGATATACTTATACCGATAGAATTCGTATTGAGGTGACGAAATGAGAGTCAAATGTATGATCTGTGATAAAAAAGATATGTTAGATGACGAAAATCCTATGGCAAAAAAACTGCGTAATCGCCCTATTCATACATATATGTGCATGGAATGTTCGGAACGAATTGCAGAGCGTACGATGGAACGTCATGCAAGTGGTAGTTTCCGATTATATCGTGATAAAAAAGTTGAAGACGATTGGTAAATATAAATAAGTCCTTAATCATATCGATAAGGACTTATTTATATTTTTCGGGTTCACGGTTCATCTGATCCAAAAAACAATCAATAGCTTCTAATGGAAATCTTACAGATTTTCTTTCCCCATCAATTTCATATGTAATCAAATACATTTCCTCATTCTTTTTAACTTCCACATTCCTTAATTTATGTTCTTCATCTATCATATTTTGAAATAACAAATACGTTTCTTTCGCAGCACTATCATCTGGACGTGCTTCCACAACTGTTTTAATTGTTAACCAATTATATAGTGCATCTTGTACTGAACGCATATAATCCCCCCGTTCATCCTACTTTTTCTTGTTTCGCTTGGCGTAAACGCAATCTATAAATCCCAAGTACAATCGCAGCTACAACAAGTCCCTCTCCAACAGGTAAAAATACAGCAAAAAAGGTTAACACTGAACACCCAATTGCTAAAGATATATATATCACGGTATTTTTTAGTACAGATAATTTTCTGGCAAATCCCAAATTATAGACGAGAGCACTTAATATAATAATCGTCCCATAGAGTAACCACATTCCTAACTCTGGATTTTCATCTACCCTACACAATTTAGCAAAAAAAGACATCCTTTCTAACACACTCTTCCCCCCTAGCTATAAAAATGAATTTTTTTATGTACTTAATACAAGAGTAACCCGCAAAAAAAATACTGTCCACAAAAAAGAGTAAATATTCCAAAAACAAACACAATAAAAAACAGCTACCTTATATTTAAAGGTAGCTGTTTTATTCTTTTACGCTTCTACAGATTTCTTTTTCTTAGCAGCTCTTTCGCGCTCACTCTTATCAAGAATCTTTTTACGTAAACGAATTGATTCTGGAGTTACTTCACAGAACTCGTCATCGTTTAAGTACTCTAATGACTCTTCTAAAGTCATTAAGCGTGGTTTTTTCATTGTTGAAGTTTGATCTTTCGTTGCAGAACGAATGTTAGTTTGTTGTTTCATTTTTACAACGTTAACTGTTAAGTCGTTCTCACGAGTATGCTCTCCGACAATCATACCAGCATATACTTCTGTACCTGGTTCAACGAAGATTACACCACGGTCTTCAACTTGCATAATACCGTATTGTGATGCTTTTCCTGTTTCAAGTGAAACTAGAACACCTTGGCGACGTCCACCAACTTGTCCAGCGTGTACTGGCTGGTAACAATCGAATGTATGGTTTAAAATACCGTAACCACGAGTTAATGTTAAGAATTCTGTTGTGTAACCAATTAGACCACGTGCTGGAACCATGAAAGTAAGGCGAACTTGACCGTTCCCGTTATTCACCATATCTAACATTTCACCTTTACGTGCACCCATAGATTCCATAATAGAACCAGTGTATTCTTCAGGTACATCAATTTGCACACGCTCTACAGGCTCACATCTTACGCCATCAACTTCTTTAATGATTACTTCTGGCTTAGATACTTGTAACTCATAACCTTCACGACGCATGTTTTCAATTAAGATAGATAAATGCAATTCTCCACGTCCAGATACAATCCACGCATCAGGAGACTCTGTATTGTCTACACGTAAACTTACATCTGTTTCTAATTGTGAACGAAGACGCTCTTCAATTTTACGAGAAGTAATGTATTTACCTTCACGACCTGCAAATGGACTGTTATTTACAAGGAACGTCATTTGTAGTGTTGGCTCATCAATACGTAATAATGGTAACGCATCTTGATGTTCAACTGGACATACTGTTTCACCAACGTTAATGTCTTCCATACCTGAAACGGCTACTAAGTCCCCAGCTTTTGCTTCTTCAATTTCTTGACGCTTTAATCCCATGTAACCGAATAATTTCGTTACGCGGAATTGTTTCACGCTTCCGTCTACTTTCATTAAAGCAACTTGTTGTCCTACTTTCATTGTACCGCGGAATACACGTCCAACCCCAATACGACCAACATAATCGTTGTAATCAAGAAGTGCTACTTGGAATTGAAGTGGCTCTTCGCTGTTATCAATTGGTGCCGGAATATGTTCGATAATTGTATCAAATAATGATTTCATATTCTCTTCTTGATTTGCTGGGTTTGAATCTAAGCTTGCCGTTCCGTTCATTGCTGATGCAAATACAACTGGGAACTCTAATTGATCTTCGTTTGCACCAAGCTCAATGAATAAATCGATTACTTCATCAACTACTTCATCAGGGCGAGCGAAGTCACGGTCAATTTTGTTTACAACTACGATTGGAGTTAAGTTTTGCTCAAGAGCTTTCTTTAAAACAAATCGTGTTTGTGGCATACAACCTTCATATGCATCAACAACAAGTAAAACACCATCAACCATTTTCATGATACGTTCTACTTCTCCACCGAAGTCAGCGTGACCTGGTGTATCTAAAATATTAATTCTTTTATCTTCATAGTGAATCGCAGTATTTTTTGCTAAAATTGTAATACCGCGTTCTCTTTCTAGATCATTCGAATCCATTGCGCGTTCTTCAACGTGTTCATTCGCACGGAAAGTCCCCGCTTGACGTAATAACTGGTCAACAAGTGTTGTTTTACCATGGTCAACGTGGGCAATAATTGCTATATTACGTAAATCTTGTCGTTTTTTCAACATGTCCAACTCCTAGTGTCTTTTTAATCCTTCTCTATTATAAGAGCGAAGGGGATACAATGGCAATCAAAATAAAATCAAGAATGAAAATATAGTTGTATTCTTACTTTTGTGAAAGTAAAATGAGATTGGAGGGTGAAGAAATGGAACACATTCAATATCGCTTTTTATTAACCGCAATTATCGGTGTTATTTTCTTAATCGGTATCGGCATTATGATTGCTGAAAATAGTCCCATCGGTATTATTATTTGCATTATCGGCACATTTGTTACAGTGGGATACGGTTTTGTAACAAAAAGTAAAATGCGTAAATCGCAATAAAGTTAAAAAGTAAGAAGCTTGTATATAGCCTCTTACTTTTTTTGTTACTGAGATATAAATGATAATACTTCCTCATATACTCCCGGTTTCGCAACCAATACACTGCTTTTCTCTATAATAGAAAGCGGCGTTCCAGAGAATGTTGTCACCTTTCCTCCGACTTCCTCTACTATTATCTGCCCCCCACCAAAATCCCATGGTGATAATCTCGGTGTTACATATGCATCTATTCTTCCCGTTGCAACGTATACCATTTCTAACGCTGCACAGCCATATGATCTCGTACCCCTTGCTTTCTTAACAAGCGCCATCATACTTTCCATATTAAGCAATGGATTGTCGGTAAGCCATATCGCATTTAAAGCTATAATACCTTGCTCTACTGTTCCTTTTTCCAATAGAGGAATGGATACATCATTACAAAACGCTCCTGCTCCCTTTACCGCATGATATAATTCATCATGAACAGGATCATAAATAAGGCCAATCTTTCCGATACCGTTCTCATAAATCCCAATTGAGATTGCAAAATTTCTTTTTTGATGAACAAAGTTCATCGTGCCATCAATTGGATCAATTAACCAAACAACCCCGTCAGAAGAAGTAATATCATCTCCATATCCCTCTTCCCCTAAAATATTATGAGACGGGAATGTCTCTTTAATTTTCCCAATTAAAAACTGTTCTGTTTCTCGGTCCATATTTGTTACTAAATCAGCTGCATTTGATTTCGTTTCTATAATAAGTGCTTTTTTCAGTGATGCCATTAAACGCTCTCCCGCATCTCGAATCCACTGTTTAGCCTGTTCATCGATGTCTTTCCATACCTCTTGCATGTTTAAACACTCCGATCTATACTGTTCACAGAAAAAACGAACCCTTTATAAGGTTCGCACCAACTAATTTTTTATACATATACTATTATTACGCTTCTAAACGAATCATTTCAAGTCTTAACACTTCTAACTTTTGTACACACTCTTCTTTTTTCTGTTTATCGTTTTCCATCATCGCATCATATAAAGTTGCTAATTCATAATCTAGCTCCAAACGTAGCACCGGTATTCTCTTTTCAGCATCTGTTCTCTTTAACGCATTAATCACCTGTCTCATCTTATTTGCCTCCTCCCAATATTCGTCTGCCCTCGGACTAGAATTGATTCAATTTTCTGATTTTTTGTTTTATACTATACTATGTTGGATAAATCATCTATGCAACAAAATTATATTTTTTTATTTAAATTTTTTTGTGCTGTTTTTTTTATGAATAGTACAAGCTATGCTAAAATAAAAGCAAAATAGGAGTTGGAGGAACAATCATGACACTACAAACATTCAAATCAACTGATTTTGAGGTCTTTACAGTTGATGGTCTCGAAGAACGAATGAGTGCAATTAAAACGAATATTCATCCTAAGCTAGAAGCTTTAGGGGAACAGTTTGCAGAGTATTTATCCAAACAAACTGATGAAAACTTTTTCTATCATGTTGCAAAACACGCACGCCGTAAAGTCAATCCACCAAACGATACTTGGGTTGCTTTTTCAACAAATAAACGCGGATATAAAATGTTACCACATTTCCAAATTGGTTTATGGGGTACGCATGCCTTCATATACTTTGGTTTAATCTATGAGTGTCCACAAAAAGTGGAGACGGCTCACGCCTTCTTAGAACATTTAAATGATTTAAAAACAAATATTCCAAATGACTTCGTTTGGTCCATCGACCATACTAAACCAAGTGTAAAATTACATAAAACACTTGAAACAGAAGACTTACAAAAGATGATTGAACGTTTAGCTACTGTGAAAAAAGCAGAACTATTAGTTGGTATTCATATATCACCAGAGGAGTTTTCAGCAATGACCAACGAACAATTCCTTGCTAAGATTGAATCTACGATGCAATCACTCCTTCCTTTATATGCACTTTGTAATCGATAGTAGAAAACGGACAATTTATATTGTCCGTTTTTAGTTGTTATCACATTATATCACTTCAGTTTTTATTTTTCAAAATATTTTTACATTTTTACAAGCTTTTGTTCTTCTAGTTCTTTTGCCCTTTGAATTGCACGATATATAGAATATCCACTTACCTCTTGGAACTCTTTATCAATTTTCTTTTCTTCTGCTTTTGATGGAACAATCTCTTTAAAACGACGATATAATCCCATTAATTCCTCTCTTGCAATTCCTTTTTCATATGCTTTCTCAATTGCTTCATAAAACTTCACAATTGCAATCATTTCCTCATTTGACCATTCATAATCTAATGGATATTGATATTCCATTTTGCACCTCATTTCTCATTTCTTCTTGTTTCATTATGCTATCTTAAAGAGAATTTTTTATTCTTCACTATAGCCACTTTGCATTATACACTATTTATTCATTTTGATGGAATTGTCTTCCTCTATTAATTCGTTGAACCTAACTATTAAACATACTCACCGTCAAAATATTTTTTTCTATACATCTACAATTATTGGTGATATAATGCTTTTGTTTTATAGAAAATAAAGTGAGACTACCATCCAAAAATCTTTTGTGAATGGCAGGAAAACAAGTCTCGTTCTATAAGTTAGTTACCTTACTTTCCTTTTAGAATGAGATGAAATCATATAAAACAAATTCTAATAAATATTACGAAAAAGAAGGAGTGTATAGATTGTCCCAATACGAAACACCATTGTTTACCGCTTTAGTTGAGCACAGTAAGCGAAATCCAATCCAATTCCATATTCCTGGTCATAAAAAAGGACAGGGCATGGATCCTGAATTTCGCGAATTTATTGGGCATAATGCATTAGCAATTGATTTAATTAATATTGCGCCACTCGATGATTTACATCATCCAAAAGGTATGATTAAGAAAGCACAGGATTTAGCTGCTGCTGCATTTGGTGCAGATCATACTTTCTTTTCTATTCAAGGTACAAGTGGCGCTATTATGACAATGGTGATGAGCGTTTGCGGTCCTGGTGACAAAATCCTAGTACCACGAAACGTGCATAAATCAGTAATGTCAGCTATTATTTTTTCAGGTGCGAAGCCTATTTTCATGCACCCTGAAATCGATCCAAAACTTGGAATTTCTCATGGAATCACAATTCAATCTGTCAAAAAGGCACTTGAAGAGCACTCTGATGCGAAAGGCTTACTTGTTATTAACCCAACGTACTTTGGCTTCGCTGCAGACTTAGAACAGATTGTACAATTAGCACATTCTTACGATATCCCTGTACTAGTCGATGAGGCTCATGGTGTTCATATTCATTTTCACGATGAATTACCGATGTCAGCGATGCAAGCTGGTGCAGATATGGCAGCAACAAGTGTTCACAAATTAGGAGGCTCTTTAACTCAAAGTTCTATTCTTAATGTGAAAGAAGGTCTTGTGAACGTAAAACATGTCCAATCTATTATTAGCATGCTTACGACTACATCAACTTCTTACATCTTATTAGCATCCCTTGATGTTGCGAGAAAACGTCTTGCTACAGAAGGAACAGCGCTCATAGAACAAACAATACAATTAGCTGAACATGTTCGTGATACTATAAATGCAATTGAGCACCTTTACTGTCCTGGAAAAGAAATGTTAGGTACAGACGCTACTTTTAACTATGATCCTACAAAGATAATTGTATCTGTGAAAGATTTAGGTATTACCGGCCATCAGGCTGAAGTATGGCTTAGAGAGCAATATAACATTGAAGTAGAACTCTCAGATTTATACAACATCCTATGCCTTATCACTTTTGGGGATACAGAAAGTGATACAAATACACTTATTGCAGCATTACAAGATTTAGCAGCAACATTTAGGAATAGGGCGGATAAAGGTGTTCAAGTACAAGTAGAAATTCCAGAAATACCGGTGCTAGCACTTTCTCCTCGAGATGCTTTTTATTCGGAAACAGAAGTCATTCCATTTGAAAATGCAGCAGGGCGTATTATAGCTGATTTTGTTATGGTTTATCCACCAGGGATTCCAATCTTTACCCCAGGGGAAATTATTACACAAGATAATTTAGAGTATATTCATAAAAATTTAGAAGCAGGTTTACCTGTACAAGGTCCTGAAGATATGACCTTGCAAACATTACGTGTTATTAAAGAGTACAAGCCTATCAGTTGATAGGCTTTTCTTTCACCTTTTTTTCCTTTCTTCATACGATACTAAAGAATGTAACGTATAGGTGGGGATACCATTATGATTGTAATAGGCCGTTCTATTGTACACCCTTATATCACAAATGAATATGAGCCATTTGCAGCTGAGAAGCAACAAATTTTATCCATAATGGCGGGAAATCAAGAAGTTTATTCCTTCCGAACAGCTGATGAACTCAGCTTTGATTTAAATTTGCGAGTTAATATTATTACCTCTGCATTAGAACTTTTTCAAAGTGGATTTCAGTTTCGTACATTTCAACAATCCTTTTGCAACCCCCGGTTTTGGGAAAGAACATCACTAGGAGGATTCCATATTCTTCCAAACGTACCACCTTCTATTGCCATCCAAGATATTTTCAAAAACGGGAAACTATATGGTACCGAATGCGCAACCGCTATGATAATTATTTTTTACAAAGCTTTACTATCATTGTATGAGGAAGAAACTTTCAACCGTCTATTTGCAAACCTTTTACTTTATACATGGGACTACGATCAAGATTTAAAGCTCATAACAAAAACGGGCGGTGATCTCGTTCCAGGTGATCTCGTTTACTTTAAAAATCCACAAGTGAATCCAGCTACAATCGAGTGGCAAGGAGAAAACACAATCTATCTAGGAAATTTCTTTTTTTACGGACATGGCGTAGGTGTAAAAACAAAAGAAGAAATTATCTATTCATTAAATGAACGACGAGTCCCTTACGCTTTTATTTCAGCTTTTTTGACCGATACTATTACTCGTATTGATAGCCGTATAATGAGCCACTACACTTCTCCAAACACACCACAAACAGCCATAGGGTTTATTCCGATTAGAGATGATGCAATTGTTGCAACAGTTGGCCATACAACTACAATTTATTAAAAAAAGCGCCTACACATGTAGGCGCTTTTTCTTTAGTATTAAGCTTTTGTATGTTCTTTATGGTCACATTCGCAATGAGTCCCACATTTCCCATATAATACTGTTGATTTTTCATCCTCAAAATGTGCAATTGTTCCTTCACATACTTGGCATACGATTGTTCCCATTTTTCATTTCCCCCTGAGTTTTAATAGTAATCTACTTATTTATCATTAAGCTTTCGCATTATCTCTACTAGCACAGTCACAATTTGTACCACATTTCCCGTAAAGTACTGTCGTTTTTTCATCTTCAAAATGCGCGATTGTTCCTTCGCATACTTGACATACAATTGTTCCCATTTTTTATTTCCCCCTAAGTTTATGGTCCTAAAAACTTTTAGCTGTCAATTTCTTATCAATTATTGGGCTTTTGTATGCTCTGTGTGATCACATCCGCAAGATCCACATTTCCCGTAAAGTACCGTTACTTTTTCATCCTCGAAGTGTGCAATTGTACCTTCACAATCTTGACATACGATTGTTCCCATTTTTCATTTCCCCCTAAGTTTATAATCCCAAAAACTTTTGTAACCGCTTAACTTTCTGTCTTTATTTTAATATGTTATACTTTTTACGTCAATAGGTTTTTAGTATAGCACATTAAATATTTTTAATTTTAATTAGTATGCGATATTCAAATAAAAAAACAGCCATATTATACGTACGACTGTTTCACATTAATTATTCTTCATATTCTGCATGCAATGAAGTAGACGGAACAAGAAATTTAAAAAACTGAGCTAACTCCGCTGCTTCCTCTTCCGATCCTAACTTGAAAATTTCCTGCATATATTGAACATTCTCCACATCATCTTGTCCAAGTAAAGTAGACCTTCCCGTTTGCATGCAAACAATGAGTGGCTTTCCAAAAAACATATTTGTATAAATAACCCCAAAATCATAACGAGTATCATGTGTCATAAATCCTAAAAATCGTACCTTCACACTTTCATGCTCATCATACAATTTTTCAAACATTGGTTTCCACCTTTCTACATTACCTTTCCTACACATAATATATTAAACAAAAAAAGGAATACTCCTTTTAATTGTCAAAAAATTCAGTAGGATGTAGAATGATATTATTCTACTAAGTTAGGGGGAACTTATATGCAACATGCCTTTATTACGCTTGTACCTAAATCCAATCAACAATCTGTTTCAATAGATGATATAAAACAACTTTTTCATTACTATAAAACAGTTACTTCCCAAACCGGCGTTCAAATTAATTACGCTTATACAAATACCGCTTTTCCTTATGAAATTTTAGATACATCAGCTACAACATTAAAACTTCAATCCAGCCATGATCGATATGACTCAATTTATGTTGGTGTTGGAATAGAAAATGAACAATCTTTCATTCAAATTTCTTTATCACCTAATGCAACATTTGGTGATAAAGGAAAAGCAAATGAATTTTGCCGTTTTCTAGCGAAGAAATTAGAAGGAGAATTACAATTATTTAATGGAAGAACAATGTATTTCTATAAACGTTAGTTTAAAAAATAGAAAATATAATTAAAAAAAGTATACAATTCGAACACGTAAGAAATAAAGCTTGCTTCCTTACATGTAATACAAAACATGCTATTACATAGGCTAAATAAAGGAATACGAAAAAAAGCATCACTTTATAATGAAACTTATCACCATTCGATAATGTTAACACAATGGAAAAACCACTCCATAGTAAAAAATGATAAAATATAACATGTAATATTTTCATGGAACCTTCTCCTTTGACATGCTCTATTTTATTAATATATGGGGGTAAGTTTGAATCAATTACATATTATAGGATGGTATATATTACCTTTGAAGTAAGTTACGCCTGAATCATTTGTTAAAGTATTATATATTCATTCGACAAGTACGTTTAAAGACCTTGCAAGTCATTTGATGAAAGTAAAAATAGCCCCTCTCTTACAATAAGAGAGGGGCTATTTACATTACTTAAATTATTTTACAATGTGAATTGGCATTCCAAGAGCAACTTCAGCTGCTTCCATTGTGATTTCACCTAATGTTGGGTGAGCGTGGATTGTTTGAGCGATATCTTCTGCTGTCATTCCAGCTTCGATAGCTAAACCAATCTCAGAGATAATATCAGAAGCACCTGCGCCTGCAACTTGTGCACCTACAAGAAGACCATCTTCTTTACGTGTTACAAGTTGTACGAAACCGTCTGTGCTGTTTAATGATAACGCACGACCGTTTGCAGCGAATGGGAACTTAGATACTACTACTGTCATTCCAGCTTCTTCTGCTTGTTTCTTAGTGTAACCAACAGATGCTAATTCTGGATCAGTGAAGCATACTGCAGGAATTCCGATGTAATCGATAGCTGATGCATGGCCACTAATTGCTTCAACAGCTACTTTACCTTCGTAAGAAGCTTTGTGAGCTAATGGTGGTCCAGGAACGATATCACCGATTGCATAGATGTTTGGTACGTTTGTACGGCATTGCTCATCGATTTCGATGATACCGCGGTCAGTCATTTTAACTCCAACTTGTTCAAGACCGATTTCTTGAGTGTTTGGACGACGACCTACAGTTACTAATACGTAATCTGCTTCTACAGTTTGGATTTCACCTTTAACTTCGAAGCTAACTTTTACGCCAGTTTCTGTTTCTTCAACGCCTTTAGCCATAGCTTTTGTATGGATATTTACGTTACCTTTCTTTTGAAGAGCACGTTTAACAACAGAGCTCATTGCTTTTTCGAAACCAGCTAAGATTTCGTCTCCAGCTTCTACTACAGTAACTTCTGTACCGAAGTTAGCATATGCAGTACCTAATTCCATACCGATGTAACCGCCGCCGATTACAACAAGTTTTTTAGGAATTTCAGGTAAGCTTAGAGCACCTGTAGAGTTGATAACACGTTTAGAGTATTTGAATCCAGGAATTTCGATTGGTGTAGAACCAGTTGCAAGAACAGCATTTTTAAACGTATAAGTTTGAGCTGCATCTTCAGTCATTACGCGTAATGTGTTAGCATCTACGAAGTAAGCTTCACCGCGAATGATTTCAACTTTGTTACCTTTAAGAAGGCCTTCAACACCGCCAGTTAATTTCTTAACTACGCCGTTTTTCCATTCTTGAACTTTTGTAAAGTCAACTTTTACGTTCTCTGCAGTGATACCCATGTCATCAGAATGCTTTGCATTCTCATAACGATGACCTGCATTGATTAACGCTTTTGAAGGAATACATCCAACATTTAAGCATACGCCACCAAGGTTAGCTTTTTCAATGATTGCTACCTTTTGACCTAATTGTGCTGCACGAATTGCCGCAACGTATCCACCAGGACCTGCACCAACAACGACTGTATCTAATTCAATTGGGAAATCTCCTACTACCATTGTTATTACGCCTCCATTACTAATAATTGTGGGTCATTCAATAGACGTTTAATTTGGTTTAATGCTTTTTGAGCAGTTGCGCCGTCAATTAAACGATGGTCAAAGCTTAGAGATAAAGCTAATACTGGAGCTGCAACGATCTCACCATTTTTCACAACTGGTTTCTCAGCGATACGGCCGATACCAAGGATTGCTACTTCTGGGTGATTGATAACTGGAGTGAACCATTGTCCACCTGCAGAACCAATGTTTGTAATTGTGCAAGAAGCACCTTTCATTTCAGCTGGAGCTAAACGACCTTCACGTGCTTTACCAGCAAGATCATTGATCTCGTTAGAAATAGTGAAGATTGATTTACGATCTGTATCTTTAACAACTGGTACTAATAGACCTTTGTCTGTATCAGCTGCGATACCGATGTTGAAGTAATGTTTATGAACGATTTCTTGAGAAGCATCGTCTAAAGCAGTATTCAACATTGGGAATTCACGTAATGCAGATGTTAAAGCTTTAACAACGTATGGAAGGTAAGTTAATTTAATACCTTTGTCAGCTGCAACAGCTTTGAACTTCTTACGGTGAGCAACAAGTTCTGTTACATCTACTTCATCCATTAATGTTACGTGAGGAGCTGTATGCTTAGAGTTAACCATTGCTTTTGCAATCGCTTTACGGATACCACTCATTTTCTCACGAGTTTCTGGATATTCACCAGCTGGGATTGGTTGTGCTTTTGGTGCTTCTTCTTTCGCTGCTGCTGGAGTAGCTTCTACTGCTGCCGGAGCTTCAGTTGCTGCTACTGTTTGTCCACCATTTGCAAATGCATCGATGTCAGCTTTCACAACGCGACCGTTCTTACCAGAACCAGCTACTTTATGAATATCTACACCTTTTTCACGAGCATATTTACGAACAGATGGCATAGCGATTACGCGCTCATTTACTACTTCTGCAGTTGCTGCTGGAGTAGCTTCCGCTGCTGGAGCTTCTACTGCTGCTTCTTCAGCTTTTGGAGCTGCATCATGATCGTCACCTTTAAATTTAAGGTTTTCGTATCCAGGAGCATCAAATTTAATTAATGTATCTCCTACAATTGCAACTGTTCCTTCTTCTACAAGTACTTCAAGTACTTTACCTTTAACAGGAGAAGGGATTTCTACTACTGCTTTATCATTTTGCACTTCAAGAAGTACATCGTCTTCATTTACTTCATCGCCTGGTTTAATAAACCATTTTACGATTTCACCTTCGTGGATACCTTCACCGATATCTGGTAGTTTAAATTCAAATGCCACGGAATTCAGCCCCCTGATTCATTTCATTATTATAGAATATGTACAAAAGAAACCAGCATGTGCTGATTTCTTTTGCACATGAAAAGCTAAAAATTAGAAGTTCATTACTTTGTTAACAGCTTCAACAATATCTTTGTGGTTTGGTAACCATACGCTCTCAGCTTGAGAGAATGGGAATACTGTATCAGCAGCTGCAACACGTACAACTGGAGCTTCTAAGTTTAAGATTGCACGGTCGTTAATTTCCGCTACAACGTTAGCTGCAATACCAGCTTGTTTTTGAGCTTCTTGAACTACAACTACGCGGCCTGTTTTTTCAACAGAAGCGATGATTGTTTCGATATCTAATGGTTGAACTGTACGTAAGTCAACAACCTCTAAAGAGATACCTTCTTTTTCAAGTTCTTCAGCAGCTTTTAATGCAGCGTGAACCATAGCACCATAAGCGATAACAGATACATCTGTACCTTCACGTTTGATATCAGCTTTGCCTAAATCAATTGTGTATTCGCCTTCTGGTACATCTTGACGGAATGAACGGTATAATTTCATATGCTCTAAGTAAATAACTGGATCGTTATCACGAATCGCAGAGATTAAAAGACCTTTTGCATCGTATGGAGTAGATGGGATAACAACTTTTAGACCAGGTTGTTGTGCCACTAATCCTTCTAAGCTATCAGCGTGTAATTCTGGAGTGTGAACACCACCACCGAATGGCGAACGAACTGTTACTGGAGCAGTCCAACGTCCACCAGAACGGTAACGCATACGAGCTAATTGACCAGAAATTGAATCCATTACTTCATAAACGAAACCGAAGAATTGGATTTCTGGAACTGGACGGAATCCTTCAAGTGCAAGACCAACTGCAAGTCCACCAATACCAGACTCTGCAAGTGGAGTATCCATTACACGATCTTCACCGAATTCAGCTTGTAAACCTTCAGTAGCACGGAATACACCGCCGTTTACACCAACGTCTTCACCAAATACAAGTACGTTAGGGTCATTTTTCATTTCAACGCGTAAAGCATCAGTGATTGCTTGAATCATTGTCATTTGAGCCATGGCTTACTTCGACTCCTTTTCTTTGTAAATTTCATATTGTTCAGCTAAGTTGTAAGGCATTTTTTCGTACATGATTTCCATTAAATCAGTAACTTTTTGTTTTGGAGCTTGGTCAGCCTTAGCGATTGCTTGTTTAATATCTTCTTTCGCTTCTTCGATTACTTTCTCTTCAACTTCTTGAGACCATAGGCCTTTAGCTTCTAAGAACTTACGGAAGCGTACGATTGGGTCTTTTTGTTCCCATTCGTTTTCGATATCTTTTGTACGGTAACGAGTTGGGTCATCACCAGCCATTGTATGTGGACCGTAACGGAATGTTAAAGTCTCGATTAAAGTAGGGCCTTCACCGTTTACTGCACGCTCACGAGCGAAAGCAGTTGCTGCGTATACAGCTAATGGATCCATACCGTCTACTTGAATTCCGTAAATACCTGCTGCTACTGCTTTTTGTGCTACAGTTTTAGCTGCAGATTGCTTTTCTACTGGAGTAGAGATTGCGTAACGGTTGTTTTGAACAACGAAGATTGCTGGAGCTTTGAATGCACCTGCAAAGTTCATACCTTCGTAGAAGTCACCTTGTGACGCACCGCCGTCACCAGTGTAAGTAATTGCAACAGATTTTTTACCACGTAATTTCATACCTAACGCAACACCAGCAGTTTGGATGATTTGCGCACCGATAATGATTTGTGGAGCTAGTGCATTTACATTCTCAGGCATTTGGTTACCCATGAAGTGTCCACGAGAGAATAAGAATGCTTGGTATAATGGTAATCCGTGCCATACTAATTGTGGTACATCACGGTATCCTGGTAAAATGAAGTCTTCTGCTTCAAGTGCGAAATGACTTGCTAATTGAGAAGCTTCTTGTCCAGCTGTAGGTGCGTAGAAACCTAAACGTCCTTGACGGTTTAAAGAAATAGAACGTTGATCTAATACGCGAGTATACACCATACGACGCATTAATTCTTTTAATTGATCATCAGATAATTCAGGCATAGCTGCTTCATTCACAACTTCGCCGTTTTCATTTAAAATTTGTAATGTTTCAAATTGAGCTGCGATAGCTTTCATTTGCTCATCAACATTAAATAGGGTCTTTTTTGTTTTAGTACCCATTCCGTTCACCTCTTCCTCTCTTGAACCATATTCTGAAACGCTTTCACTGGCTACTTTCCAGTTTAAAAAGCGCAACGATGTAAACCAACATGTTTGTCTGTCGGTTGAGAATAATTTTGTGTACCTAACAATCTGTACTAATGTTTTTTCAGAAACATATTAATACAATCTTGATCACGTTTTTTAGTTTACAACTATTCTAATTACGATGTCAATTACTTTGAATACGTTTTTTTATAAATAACTTGCGGGTTTCTACTACACAAACGTGTTTTTATTTTTCACATCTGTATTAGTAAGCATTGACCTACTGTTATATTATTCCCTTTTCACCTTGTTTTTTCTCTTAGAATAATATGTAAACGATTTAATTCTCTTTAGTTTTTCTCTCTTCACAACAAAAATATACAAACACCACTTCCTTTTTTAGGTAAATACCTATACATTTCTGTTCTCTCTTCCATACATTATAGTAACCGCAGTGTTAGCGGGAAATGATAAAGGAGGTCATCTCATGTACGGATACTCATATTGCTATCCAACTTGTTCATATCCTTCCTACGGTTATGGCGGTTCTTGTGGCGGATCTGGACGCGGCTTTGCCTTAATCGTTGTGTTGTTTATCCTTTTAATTATCGTTGGTGCTGCTTGCATTCGCTAATGTAAAATGAAACAACTATAAAAAGAAACAGACGGCTTTGCCGTCTTTTCTTTTTATCACATACATAACTTATCTATAGAAGAACGATTTCCAAAGAGACACCTTACTTGCCGATGACTTTTCCCATCTCCTTTGGTAGACTAAAGAGGAAAGGAGAGATTACATATGCTTACAATGAATGATGTAATTCGCGAAGGAGATCCTATTTTGCGAGACATTGCAGAAGAGGTGTCATTACCGGCGAGCGAAGAAGATAAAAATACTCTTAAAGAAATGATTGACTTTGTGATAAATAGCCAAGACCCTGAAATGGCTGAAAAATATAGTTTACGCCCTGGAATCGGATTAGCAGCTCCGCAAATCGGTGTTTCAAAGAAAATGATTGCAGTTCATGTAACTGATACGAACGGTACGTTATATAGTCATGCACTATTCAACCCTAAAATCATTAGTCATTCTATTGAACGTACATATTTACCAAACGGTGAAGGCTGTCTATCTGTAGACCGCGAAGTACCTGGTTATGTCCCTCGTTATACAAGAATTACAGTAAAAGCAACTTCTATTAACGGAGAAGAAGTTAAATTACGTTTAAAAGGTTTACCAGCAATCGTATTCCAGCATGAGATTGACCATTTAAATGGCGTTATGTTCTATGACCATATTAATAAAGAAAATCCATTTGCCGCTCCCGATGATTCCAAACCTCTAGAGCGATAATAATAAAAAGGCGGAAGTTAACTTCCGCCTTTTTATTATGAAATGGGTTCCATATTCACTTACAGCAATCCAGCCCACTTTAGTCCATGATATATACCGTCTTCACTAACATCCTTTGTCACATGATTTGCAAGTTTTTTCAAGTCTTCATGGCCATTTCCCATCACAATACCTGTGCCAACAGCTTCGATCATTTCTAAATCATTTAAGCCATCTCCAAATGCATACACTTGATCACGATTAAAACCTAACTTTTCAATGTATTTCTCAATTCCTTTTGCCTTAGAACCACCATTCGGAATGATATCCATTGAATATGCATGCCAGCGAATAAAATGAAAATCTGGATAATGATTAATAAACTTTTCCTCTTCATTTACTTCACAAAAAAGTAGTGTTTGATAAATATTACGTTCCTCATAAAAATTAGGCTCATATGCTGGATGCTCAAAGTTTAAGCTTCCAAAACCTTCTTTCACATAATCATGATATTCCACTGATGCTCTCATATCTTGATGGTCAAGATATACAAGTGGATATCCTTCTTGTTTTGCAAACTGAGTAAACTTATGTAAAGCATCTGGATGTAACGGATTATTAAATATTACCTCATCTTCAAAGACAACATATTGTCCATTAAAACTAACATAATTATGTATATCGAGTTCCTTGCGAATATCTTCGAACATAAATGGCGCACGCCCTGTCGCAATTGCTACATGTACACCTTTTTCTTGTAACTGTTTTACTGCATCTCGTGTAGATTGTGGAATTTTTTTATCATGATCTAATAATGTTCCATCAATATCAAAAAAGACAATTTTATCATTCATTTGTCAAAATCCTTTCTGGCACTCTATATTCCTATTTTGAATATCGCTTTTCAAATTCTAAAAAAAAGTATAACATATTAAACATCTGTGAAGAAAGCGTTCCCTTTCTGACCTTATTTCTAAACTTTGCATATATATATTAGTAAAAAATGTGGATACTTGTTCGGATGAATTTTCTTTTCCATTCTTTCTCATACTATACCTATAACTAACGGCTACTAATCGTTACTATAGAATAACTTTCACTGTGTGGGAAAGGACAAGATTCACCATTCGCTTTTGTCCTATCTCTTATATCAGAGATAGAGTTTTCACTAGTAATATGCATGTTTAAAATAAGGAAAGGAAGGAGTAATCATGCTGAAGAAGCTGAAGAAAAAGCTCAAGCGTTATTTAAACGGTCTAGTCCGTAAAAAGACAATCGCTTAAATTGTGCCCATTTCGGGCTTTTTCTTCATTCTCATTCGAAAAAACATGAAAATCGTGACTGTTTGCTTTATAATAAGTAACAGATAATGCAAAACATAGACAAGGAGAGGTTTTCCAAATGATTTTTAAAGTATTTTATCAAGAAAAATTAACTGAGGTTCCAGTACGTGAAAATACAAAAGTTTTATATTTAGAGGCTACGTCTGAAAAGGATGTTCGTACAAAATTAAATAAGTTCGCATATAATATCGAGTTTGTTCAGTCTGTTACTGGCGCTCATCTTGAATATGAAAAAGAAAACGCTGATTTAACATTAGCGGAAATCGTATAGCGATATGAAATTTCTAAAAAACGACCAAGTTGCTGTATTTGCTCTCGGTGGGCTTGGTGAAATCGGTAAAAATACATACGCTGTTCAATTTCAAGATGAAATTATTATAATTGATGCTGGAATTAAATTTCCAGAGGACGAACTTCTCGGAATCGATTATGTAATACCAGATTACACTTATTTTGTGCGAAACGAAGATAAAATTAAAGGGTTATTCATTACACATGGTCACGAAGATCATATCGGCGGAATCCCTTATCTATTACGTCAAGTGAACATTCCGATTTACGGCGGAAAATTAGCAATTGCACTCATCAAAAACAAATTAGAAGAACACGGCTTACTTCGTAAAGCAAAACTTTACGAAATTCAAGAAGATGACGTTATTAAATTCAAAAAAACGTCTGTATCCTTCTTCCGTACAACTCACAGTATTCCAGATTCGTACGGCGTTGTTGTGAAAACACCTCAAGGTCAAGTTGTTCATACAGGTGATTTCAAATTTGATTTCACACCAGTTGGTGAACCAGCTGATTTAACAAAAATGGCTGAAATCGGTAAAGATGGTGTACTATGTCTATTATCTGATAGTACGAACAGTGAAGTTCCAAACTTTACCATGTCTGAGCGTCGCGTTGGTGATAGCATTCAAGACATTTTCCGTAAAGTAGAAGGACGGATTATATTCGCAACCTTTGCATCAAATATTCATCGCTTACAACAAGTTGTTGAAGCTGCTGTTGAAAATAACCGTAAAGTAGCTGTGTTTGGTCGAAGTATGGAAGCAGCGATTGAAATCGGACAAAACCTTGGTTATATTCGTTGTCCGAAAGATACATTCATAGATGCATCTCAACTAAACCGCTTACCAGCTAATAAAGTTGTTATTTTATGTACAGGTAGTCAAGGTGAACCGATGGCGGCACTTTCACGTATTGCGAACGGTACACACCGCCAAATTCAAATTATTCCTGGAGATACAGTTGTTTTCTCTTCTTCACCAATTCCAGGAAATACAATTAGCGTAAGTCGTACAATTAACATGTTGTACCGCGCTGGCGCTGATGTAATTCACGGGAAACTTTCAAATATCCATACAAGTGGACACGGTGGACAAGAAGAACAAAAGTTAATGTTACGTCTAATTAAACCGAAGTACTTCATGCCAATTCATGGTGAATATCGTATGCAGCGTATGCACATGAACATAGCAAATGATTGTGGTATCCCAGAAGAAAACTGCTTCATTATGGATAATGGCGATGTTCTTGCTTTACGTTCGGATGAAGCTAGCGTAGCTGGAAAAATCCCATCTGGTTCGGTCTACATTGATGGAAACGGTATTGGAGATATCGGCAATATCGTATTACGAGATCGTCGTATCCTTTCTGAAGAAGGACTTGTAATTGTAGTTGTAAGCATTGATATGAAAGAATTTAAAGTTGCAGCAGGACCTGATATCATCTCACGCGGTTTCGTTTACATGCGTGAAAGCAGCGATTTAATCAATGATGCACAAACATTAATTACAACTCATTTAGAAAAAGTAATGGAGCGTAAAACAACACAATGGTCTGAAATTAAAAATGAAATTACTGACACATTAGCTCCATTCCTATATGAGAAAACGAAACGCCGTCCAATGATTTTACCAATCATTATGGAAATATAAGAAAAAGGACAATGCCATGAAGGCATTGTCCTTTTCTCTTATCTTAAAAAGTGTTTAAAGCGATCCACTTCATCGTCATGACCAATTACAATTAATATATCTCCCGCTTGAATATTTTCCGTAGCACGAGGAGATACGATAACTTCTTTACCGCGTTTAATTGCTACAATATTCAATCCAAACTTCGCACGAATATCTAATTCGATTAAAGAATGCCCATCAATTTTTTTATTCGCAATAATCTCTACAATACTATGCTCATCTGAAAGTTCAAGATAGTCTAACACATTACTAGATGCGATATTATTAGCAATCCGTTTTCCCATATCACGCTCTGGATGCACAATGTGATCTGCACCTATTTTACTTAATACTTTTTCATGATAATCATTTTGAGCTTTTACAGTAATATTTTTTACACCTAACTCCTTCAAAATTAACGTTGTTAAAATACTTGAATTTAAATTATCTCCAATAGCAACGACTACGTGATCAAAATTACGAATGCCGAGACTTTTTAATACCATCTCATCTGTTGAATCTGCAATTACAGCATGCGAAGCTATATTTGCAAATTCATTAATTTTATCCTCATCTGAATCAATTGCCATGACCTCCATACCTAATTGAGCTAGTTCCCGACAAATACTTCCACCGAAACGTCCAAGCCCAATGACAGCAAATTCTTTTTCTTTCTCACTCACAGGAATTCCTCCAATAACTTCAAGTACTATGTATTTTCATTGTAACATACTTTATATGCGTCACAAAAAACTGTAAATAGCCCTTATTTCTGTTTTTGCATATAAAAATATTGTTGTAAATAAAATGCGATACCAACAAGCAGCATACCAAATACAAATATATTTCCAAACGAACTAAATGTTTCAAAAACGAACAATAATGTTTCTTGACCGAAAAAAGCAAATAGAAGCTGCGTAAATGCAAATAACAGCGCCCATATGTAATGATGTTGATGGAATAAATAATGCGTTGCGCCTAAAAAAGCAATAAACGAAACGATGAAAATCCACCAATTTTCTAAAAACAGTTGCCAATTAGAAAATTGATATCCATTCACTAATATCGCAATAATCCCGATAACCGCCATTGTTGGCAAACTCCAAAATAACGCTCGTCCTCTAAAGAAGCGAGTACCTTTAACATCTCCTTTTTCACATGCAATGTATGTTAGTACTACTGTACTTATATACAAAACAGAAAGAATCGTTAAAACGATAATAAGCCAAAAATGTAATTGATAATATTCATGCTCTATATTTGTCACGATTGCAGCTAGCATACACGGGATTAGCATTCCCGTCCAACCATCTACTTTTCTTTCATTCCAAAAGACCGTATTACCAATTCGTATTCCCAACAACATAAAAATAATAATACCTAGTACAAATAACGTAGTTTTATTCCCAACTAAACTCGTCGAGAAAGCAATTAATCCAATAAATAAAAAGAGTACAAACCCATTCATAATTTCTAGTACAGGCGATAAATATCTCTTCACCCATTTATATGTTTCGTCATACTCATTATTATCAGCTAAACGGTAGGCATAAAAACTTATCCCAAAATAAACCGCCGCAATAATAACATAAGCATATAAGACGCAACACAAAATTGCACTGCTAATTTGCACGTAATTCCCCACCCTTTTTCTATGTTTCACATTGATTTTACACATTTTTCATACTAAAAGTAAACATATATAAGTTAGTTAAATAATTATCTTCCCTATTAGCAATAATTAATAATGAGCAGTGGCTAAAAACCCCCTGCTCATTATTAAAACAACCAATTGAACTTTTTTAATTTCTATTCCCTTTCCACTTTACATATTGGTCTAAAAATACAATTGCCTTTTCAATCGCTTCTTCATCTGGTTTTAATTTCGCATGATGTAAACCGTATTCTGAATTTACTCCAAGCCAAAACATAAATCCAGGAATCTCTCGAAGCATATAACCAAAATCTTCACCTGTCATTGCCTCAGTACATGTAATTACATTCATATCAGTTTGTTCACGTACAAATTGCATAAACTCTCTCGTTAATTCTTCATGGTTATACACTTGATGATACATCGCGCCGTAGTCAATAACCGCTTCACATTGGAAGGAAGCTTCTATACCTGCAACAATTGCCTCAATTCTACTTTTTACACGTTGCATTGATTCCACTGATAATGTTCGGATCGTTCCTTCTAGGCGAGATTTTTCTGCGATAATATTTTGAACGGTACCACCTGTAATTTTTCCAATTGTAATTACTGCACTGTCAAGAGGATTCACATTACGACTAATAACGGATTGAAGTTGTGTAACGAGATGACTTGCTGCAACAATCATATCATTTGCAGTATGCGGGTAAGCAGCATGTCCTCCTTTTCCTTTTAAATCAACATATAATTCTGATGTATTCGCAAATAACAGACCCTCTTTTGTCGCAATTGTTCCTACGGCGTATTCTGGTGCAATATGAAGACCAAGAATTATATTAGGCTTCCATTCTTTTAGCTCCTCACTTTCTAACATAGGAAGGGCGCCACCTGGTCCTTCTTCTGCCGGCTGGAATAGAAACACAAGGTCATCATCTATTCTTTCACTCACAGCTGCTGTTAGAAGGCCTAAACCGATTGTTGCATGCAAATCGTGACCACATGCATGCATCATTCCTTCATGTACAGAAGCAAATTCGTATCCAGTCTCCTCTGTTATTGGTAAACCGTCTATATCTGCACGATAACCTATTATTTTTTCTGGATTTTTTCCATTTATTTTAACGATGACACCCGTTTTCCATGTCTTCACTTCCACATATTCATTCGAAAGCGTTCCTATGTAATCTAAAATATACTGTTGTGTTTTCCACTCTTTAAATCCAATTTCCGGGATTTTGTGTAAATCTCTACGAACTTGGACAAATTTGCTTACTGTCATTTTTGCACCTCCATCTATAAAAAGCGTAAGAGCCCATTTATGCTCTTACGCTTTTTTGTTTTTTATTTCTCTGGGTTTAATTGACGAAGCTCTTGTTTAATTTCAGTTTTTGCTTTTGTCTTCTCATCAATTTCTTTAATTACACGTGCTGGAGTACCTGCAACAACTGTATATGGAGGCACATCTTCTGTTACAACAGCTCCTGCTGCTACAACTGCACCTTTACCTACTGTAACACCCTCTAACACAACTACGTTTGCACCAATTACAACATCGTCTTCAACGATAACTGGTTTTGCAGAAGGCGGCTCAATAACACCTGCAAGTACAGCACCTGCACCTACGTGACAGTTTTTACCGACAGTTGCACGTCCACCAAGTACTGCGTTCATGTCGATCATAGAACCTTCACCAATTACAGCGCCGATGTTAATTGTTGCATTCATCATGATAACAGCATTGTCGCCGATTTCAACGTGGTCACGAATAATTGCGCCTGGCTCAATGCGAGCTTTAATACCTTTTAAATCAAGCATTGGAATTGCAGAATTACGACGATCATTTTCCACAACGTAGTCCACAATGTGCTTGTTATTTTCATCAAGAATTGACTTAATTTCAGACCATTCTCCAAATAATACACCAGATTTTTTGTTTACAAATGCTTGTACTGTTTCAGGGAATGTTACTTCTTTTAAATCCCCTTTTATGTATACCTTTACAGGAGTTTTCTTTTCACTTTTTTGAATAAACGAAATAATTTCGTTAGCGTCCATCATTTTCATTCTTGTTGCCTCCTAAATCCATTTATAATGTTACTCTACCAAACGATAGAGCGAGTAGCAAGACAATAATCTTATTTTTCCATTTGAATTTCTTCTATAATTTCTAAGAACGCTTGTACTTGCTTCAATTGCCTTGCTGATTCACTCGTTAACAACCATGTTTCTCTCGTTAATTGAACAGGTGTTTTATACATATTTTCCTGCACCTCCTTTAATACTGTAGAAGGCAATAGCGCATAACCTATACCATTTAGAACGAGTTGTTTGCACGTCTCAATTTGGTCAACTACAATTGTTCGCTTAGGTGGATTAGAGAATAACCCATACCACCAATTTTGTATTTGGCCATAATAAGTCGAATCACTTTTAAATTGAATAAAGGGTCTATTTGTTTCTTTTAACATCGAAATATCTTTTATTTCTTTATCGACTAAATATAATTCATCTTCAAATAATTGTTGCTTTTGTCCTTTATATTCCTGCGATCCCCTTAATATAGCAACATGAACGTCGCCCTCATAAAATTGTTTTTGTACTTCACTACTCCAACCAGTGAATAGAGATATCTTCACAGAAGGGTATTTATGTACAAACTTTTTCAATACCGGCGGAAGCCAATATTGACCAATAACCGATGCAACAGCTATTTTTAAGGTTCCGTGAGTTTCTGTTCTAAAAACAGCTAGCTCACTTTTAATATCCTCTTCCTTTTGTAACATTTCCTTTGCATAGTTTGCGACTTTTTCCCCTTCAGGTGTAATTGTCAACCCTTTTTGTGAGCGAATAAAAAACTTCATTCCCCATTGTTTTTCCATAGATTGTAATCGTTGACTAAGCGCAGGTTGTGAAACAAATAAACGTTCCGCCGCTTTTCTCATATTTGATTCCTGAGCTAACACAACCATCATTTGAAAATCATCAATTTGCAACTTTCTCCCTCATTCCTTAGCTTCCATACACCTTATTTCA
This sequence comes from Bacillus thuringiensis, assembly GCF_014932895.1. Taxonomy (GTDB): domain Bacteria; phylum Bacillota; class Bacilli; order Bacillales; family Bacillaceae_G; genus Bacillus_A; species Bacillus_A thuringiensis_AA. The sequence continues at coordinate 283,379 of NZ_JACYOF010000001.1, forward strand.
ATAAGCTTTTCATTCTTAATTTAACTAAATACTTTTATACAAAAAACACGATTTTCCCGTTCGAATTTTTCTTATGTTTTTATCTTTTTAAATATAATACATACACAACTGATATGCACGAAAAAAAGTGACTTCTCCGTTTCTATGAAGTCACTTTTCTCATATTATCGATTATGTTGTCTCACTTTTTTATTCAACAATTTTAAAATAGCTCGGCGTGTTAAAATACCCTCAAAATAGCCATCTTCATTGACAGCGCAAATAAAAGGATGATTAATTGTCATTTCCAAAGCTTTAGAAAACGAATCTTCTAACTTAAGAACCGGAATATCTTCCTTCATCACTTGTTCCACTTTCATATTCTCCAGTCTTTCAAACTCAATGCGCTCTAAACCTAACATACCGTCTAATATCATAGCAGTACTAATCAATCCATGCAATTTATACATTGGATCTAAAACAGGTATCGCCGAATATCCAGATTTCACAAGAACGAGTAAAGCATGCTCTAAACCATTCCCGATTTGAACATGTGCTACTTTTTCTGATGAAATCATTAAATCCTTCACAAGAATTTGTTGAAACTCGTCTTTCGGAATACTAATCATGTTACATCCCCCATTTTCCCTTTTTCCTGCTTATATTCACATTTTATGATAGCGTTTTCACATTGTTATTTTGTCCTAACTTTATTTCAATAAAAATACAATTACATAGCTATTTTAGCATACAACACAAAAAAAAGACTACCATTCGGTAGCGCTTAATACCCTTTATTTTTTAATCTGTAAAATAGCCTTGTAATTTTTTTATATTGCGTCACATTTGTCTGTTTTAAACCATTCTCAATATCTGTAAGTTCCACAGCTAAAATTTCACTCGCATAATTTTGCTGAAACAGAATATCTAGTAACAAACTTTCTTCTTCTTTCGTTAAAACAAATTCCCTTTGCATATACTCCTCTCCTTACACTCACATCGTTACTCTTATTATATAAAATTTTCAGCCTATTTAATAGATGTAATATTCTGTTTTTACCGAAAAACATGTACCAATCGTAAACGTATAAAAATTATTTCGTATATCGATTTGCATAACTAAACGCCGCATAGGCATCCGGTTTAATTTTTGCAGTTAATCCCATCGCTTGAATCTTTGCTGTCATATCTAAAATAAATTCTTTTGTTAACCCATCATTCCCTATATCTAAATGAATTTCCATTATAAATCCCGCTCCATCTTGAGCGTATGGATGCAATAAATCCCATATTATTTGTATATGATTAGGAGTAAATAAATATGCAATTTCTTGACTAAACTGCGTTTCTAAATATATTTTCTCACGTAATGTTGCTGGCTTATCTTTTACTGATTTGTGATGTAAACACCCCCATGCTCCTTTTCCAACGCGATGAATGTGAATTGCCGTAATAAATCTTGTATCTTTTTGATGTGCTTGTGAGTCTGTCCCGATAGATAATCGATATAAATTCCGCGGATCCTTTTCAATGAAACTACAAATGCGGTTAAAGACCATATCAAAATTCAAATGTCTCTCTGAAACATTATAAAATTTATGTTCACCGTCCACATAGTCACGTCCTTTCAATTAGACAGACTTTTCGTATTTTCATTGTATGGGACAAAAATAAAAATTATAACTTCCTACCCTTTATTCGTTTCAATATTTCGAATTACATAATTACAAGACTGACATGTATAAATTACATTTTGATTAGATTGAGCTGTTAATACATGAATAATCTCAGCAGAATTGCGGCAATTAGGACAAATCACAACTGGTAAACGTTCCATACGATACACCTCCTAGTAATATTTCTCCCACTATTTGCAGGTAGTAAGACTCCCACCCTAAAATTCAGCGTACGTGCGGAAGTTCGCTACACGTATTCTCTTCTCGATTGGTGTGGGCTAATAATCAGTGAGGAATGGACAAACCCTTTCTGATTAGATTTTTATTTTATTACCATTGTAGGAAAAACGAAAAATTCCTATACATATATGCTAGAAAGTAATAGAACTAAAAAAGGTACCGCCATATGGCAGTACCTTTTTTATATGTATCAAGAAATGATATCGTAAATCTCAATTGCAACCATGTCGATATTATCGAATTGATACACTTGAGGTTTTTCACCTTGTTGATACACTTCTAACTCATACATTTCACTTTTATCGAAAAATTTCACGCTACATTTGCGCTCACCGTTCACTTCAAAATAGCGTTGTGCTACTTCACCGCTTTCAGCTTGTTCTTGTAGACTAACAAGTCGAGTTAAAATTCCTTGGAGTAGAGACATGAAATCTCTCCTTTCTCTGATCTTCCTACCAATAGGTTTTACAGCTATACTCATTCTATCCGTCATAACAGAAAAAATGTTCCACACTCTAGGATAAAGGTTCTTGGCAAGAAACTCAACTAAAATTTGTCGAAAAACGAAGTAAAAAGAAGAAAGAACATCTTTTCTCTTCTTTATTGCGATTTTTATACTGGCAGAATATAATAAAAAACAGAAAAAAGGAGGAATTCCAATGAAAAAAATTGAGGTATACACACAACCCGATTGTCCGCCATGTGTCATTGTAAAAGAGTTTTTAAAGCATAATAACGTTGCATATGAAGAATTTGACGTAAAAAAAGACGCTACCGCTCGCAATCGTCTTTTATACGACTATGATTCCTACTCAACACCAACAGTTGTAATTGATGGCGAAGTGGTTGCAGGTTTTCAAATTGAAAAATTACAACAGCTACTCAATATAGAATAGGAATAGGTAAATACCTATTCCTATTTTTATCCCGCTAGTTGCGGGCAGTAAAACCCCCACCTCAAAATTCGGCTGGAGCAAAGAAGTTAGGTGGGAGATCAACTGCCCGTAAACGCCCGATTGGTGCGGGCTGATAATCAGCGAGAGATAAAGCCCCCACTGATTAAAGTTTCACTTTATAATTGTTGTAACCTTTTTATTTCAGTTAAAAGTTCCTGACTTTCATGATATCCTGCTAGTTTCCATTTCCCTTGATCCCTTTGCAAAGTTATAATTTGATATTGACCGTTTTTCGTCCGCTCATATACGTATAAATTTTTATGCTCTTCATCATATGACATTTTCGTTTCTGAATTAAAAGAAAACGGTGCTTCTTTTGCTGGAAGTAAATATTCACCACTTTGTTTATCACTTCTACTATTTTCATCTGTAAATACTTGAAGGAAATTATCTGTAAAATACGGTGATAACGTCTCTATCATCTTGTTCATTGGTAAATGCTTTCCACGAATTGAAAATTGGATCTCATAGCCTTTTTGCACTGTTGTAAACACTTCTTTCCGATCAACTTTCACTTCTTCTTTCCCTAAAACAGTTGTGACACTATAGCCAACTAGAAAGGTAACACAAACAAATAGAACAAACCATATTCCATATTTCCTCATTTTTTCACCTTCCTTTTAAAAGAACTTGTCTTTGTAGTATTCATTGTAACAATGATTATGCAAAGAAAGTGATGGTTTCGTTCGTAAAATCTTTACAACGATAGACAGCATTTTCATCACCATTTTCACTATTACCAATTTCTGATAAAAACAAACAAAAAAATGCACGAATCTCTTCGTGCATTAAAATAAAACATCTTCTTCATATAAATATTCATAAGATAAATCTATAAATAAAAAGTTTTCATCATCAATCGGGAAAGAAAATGTTCGTACCATTTCACCAGTTTCAATGTCGGCATATAAATCTGAAAGTCTTGCCTTATTTTCAAAACGCATTTTCATGATATTCTCAAGAAAATACGGGCGCCAACTCCAGTTCTTCATATAATACTCAGGCATCACAATCCATTCCCCATCTTTTTTCATAACATTACCTGATTGTTGGAAACCATCTTCATTACAAATAAATATGCGAAAACTACACTGTGATACACTTTGGCTAAATTGTAATAACCAATCATTTATATCTTCATTCTTTTTTTGTTTTGACAGAACATCACCAATTCGGCCACGTAACATCTCTGTTAAATTGTAAATTTTTTGCAACTTCTTCTTCTCATGCTGAATAAACTGATGACATTCATTACCAAGTCGCTCTTTTAAAACATTGGTTTCAATAAAATCCGGTAAACATTCTTTCAAATAATTCCCTTGATAATATCTACCACCGTTTTTCCAAGCATATTGCAGTTGATAAAAAGCATCTATTTCTTCATATAACAATGTCGCACCAATTCTTCTAGCAAGTAATGATAAAGAATATAAAATATCTTGATAAGATTGTAAAAGTGCAGTTTGCCTTAAGTTCGTTAAATCTACTTTTAATATATCCGGTGCTAACACGCTAATACGTTCTAAATTACTTGTACCCGTTCCAACTTTATTAATTGAAATTTGAATACCATATGTACGATAATACATCAGCAAATGATTAAATTGCTCGATATCTTCTTTACATTCATGTTCTGTAATCTCTAAAACAATGTGTTTCAAATTTAAACCTTGTTTTTCATACATCAATAAAAGTTGAAGTAAACTTTCATCCTCATCATTCATTAATACGTTAGCATTCCGATGTATAAATAATAATAATTTTTGATTGGTTTCTAAATAACGATTTATAGCTTTTTCTACTATGATGTTATCCGCTTCCAGTTGAAACTCACTTGGAATAGAATCATCATGAAAGAACGAAGCTAAACTTTGTACGCCCTCTTCTGTTTGAATACGCCCTACTACTTCATATCCAATTACTGTATGCTCATCAGCACTAAAAATAGCTTGATAATAAGGAAGGACTTTATCCAAGTTACTCATTACATCTAATGCATCTATCAATGTGCTTCCCTCCCTTTACTTTTCAAAAATTATAACACGATATTTACGGAAAAATAATAAAAAATCCCTTCAGTTTTCCTGAAGGGATTAGAGGGGTAAAATGCTAAGGGGAATTAGCAATTCTACTATGAAGAAAAAAGAGGTCTTAAATATAACGTATATACGACCTCTTGTAAACACTTTTCTTTCACATGTCACAATTTCGTCACATTTTACCATAGAAAAATGAATCAAACATCATCTTCTCATCCCTTTTAAAATGGATATTGATGTAAATGTTGTCCTCCATCCATTGTCATGCAAGTTCCGTTTATGTAAGCAGCTTCATCTGAACATAAATAATAAGCTAGACCTGCAATTTCTTCTGGCGTACCCAGTCTTCCAAGTGGAACACTTTGTAGTGTACGCTTAGCCATTTCTTCTGAAATCCATAATTTATCGGCACCACCTGTACGTTCAATTGGTCCTGGTGCAATAGCATTAACTCTTATTCCATATTTGCGTCCCCACTCAACAGCAAGTGTTTTTGTCATCGCTAATACTCCAGCCTTCGCTGCAGCCGAATGAATAACCCCTGGACCTGCATCCCATGCATAAGTTGCTACCATGTTAATGATATTTCCTTTTATACCTTTCTCAATCCAATACTTCCCGACAGCTTGGCTACAATAAAATGTACCATTTAACACAATATTAATTACTGCATTCCAGCCATTTACAGATAAATCTTCAGCTGGGCAAATAAAGTTTCCAGCTGCATTATTTATTAAAATATCAATTCTCCCAAATTTCTCATCAATATGTTCAATCATTTTCTGAATATCCTCAGTATTTCTCACATCCATTTGTACAGGTAACACTTGCCCTGGAAACTGTTCAATTTCTAACTTTGTTTCCTCTAGCTTTTCCTTTGTACGCCCTGTAATAACAACTCGTGCCCCTTCTTTCGCAAAACGAGTTGCCATTCCTTTTCCCATTCCGCTCGATCCGCCTGTTATAATAACTACCTTATCTTTCACATACATCCCCTCCCAAAAATGAATACACATTCATTTTATCATTTTATTTGATAGAAATCTTTATATTTTTGAAGTTTTCTGATATTTTATCGTAAAGAGGTTTCTTTTCATTCATTTTTTCCGTAATTTATACTACTACTTTATTATTTAAAATATATTTTAAATAAAACTGAAGGGAGATTTGAGTAGCCTGTATATGGAACAAAAACATGTGATATAAATCAAATAGGTATACTCATACTTTTATGAAGCAAATTACAAGAAGAAATTTTTTAAAAGTTGGAATGCGCACTTGCCTATATTCATTTATAACCACTGGTTTCGGTTACTATTACGCTAAATACATAGAACCCTATACGCTTTCTTTTACACAGCACACGCTCAAATCACAGCTTATACCAACAAGTTTTCACGGTATGAAGATTCTTCAATTTAGCGATTTACATCTCGGATACTATTTCTCTCTCCAACATTTATCTCAAATTGTTTCTAAAATTAATGCTGCAAATCCAGATATTGTTCTTTTTACTGGGGATCTCATTGATAATTACCAAACGTATACTGACACCCCTTTCGTTGCATCCATTTTAAAAAATATACAAGCCCCCTTCGGTAAATTCGCTATTTATGGTAACCACGATCACGGTGGATACGGAACCGAATACTATGATCACATCATGCGTGAATCCGGATTTGAACTTTTACAAAATAGAGAAAAACGAATTCGTTTACTGGATAATAGTGAAATTTCTATTTTCGGTCTTGATGATATACTACTGGGTAAACCAAGAATAAAGGAAACATTACGACATGCGCAGCAACATATTTATACAATTGTTCTTGTTCACGAACCAGATATTGCCTCACAAATTGCTACATACCCAATCGATCTTCAGCTATCTGGACATAGCCATGGCGGCCAAGTACAAATTCCATTTTTAGGTGCTATTATTACCCCGTCGCTTGCAAAACAATACGTTGAAGGTCTCTATAACATTCAGGATTTAACTCTCTATGTCAATCGGGGTCTTGGAAGAACACGTGTCCCATTCCGCTTTATGGCTAAACCTGAAATTACGCTTTTCACCCTTCAACATTCATAACATGCTTTTGCCTATTTTCTTATACATCCTTTCTTGTACGCGCTCATCCACGCTCGGTTCACCATATGATAAAAGTGAGTCCAATAAAGGAGGTTTATTCATGTATCCATATTATCAACCATTCCCAGTTCGTTCAGCACCTATTGGTCCCGTAGGCGACTCACGATTCTTTCCATTTTTCGGCGTTCCATTTCTAGCTGGAATTGCTGGCGGATTGCTCGGTGGAGCATTAGCTTTCGGCCCTAGACCGTTTTATCCGCCATACCCACCGCCTTTCCCACCACCAGCACCTTTTCCTTGTTACGGAGGGCCTTGTCAACAACCATTCTATTATTAATTTAAAACAATGAATCGATTCATCACACACCTATAATAAAAACTATTCTCTCTACTCATTCTTCCATTTATGGAACATATGATAGAGAAAAAAGTAAAAACCTCTTAATTGCAATAAGAGGTTTTTACTTTTTTTATTCAGCGTCTGTATTTTGATACGCCATCTTAAATAAGTTCACTTGGCTATCAATTTCTTCTATAATACTATTAATTATGTAGTAATAGTCACCATCTTTATTTTGTTCACGTGTTTTCACATTATCAGCTAAAATGAGCTGTAAAATTGCCTTTATTCTCGCTTTCATTTCAATATCTAAAATTGGGAAGGATATTTCTACTCGCTTTTCCATATTTCGTGTCATCCAATCAGCTGAAGATAAATATATTTTCTCATCTCCATTATGATGGAAATAATAAATACGACTATGTTCTAAATACCTTCCAACTACACTAACTACACGAATATTTTCACTTACATTTGGAATCCCAGGCCTTAAACAACATGTTCCTCTAACGATGAGCTCTACCTTTACTCCAGCTTGTGATGCTTCGTACATTTTTTTTATTAATGGCTTATCTGTTAACGAGTTCATCTTAGCGATAATATATCCATTTCCATACTGTCTATGATAACGAATTTCTTCATCTATTAAGTCCATAAATTGCTCTCTTATATCAAACGGCGCAACCGATAAATGATGAAAGTGTGGTTTCGTTGTATATCCACTCAAATAATTAAAGAAATTTGTTGCATCTACACCAAAGTCCTTTCGCGATGTAATATAGCCAAAATCGGTATATAGCTTCGCTGTTGCATCATTATAATTTCCGGTTCCAAGATGTACGAATCTTTCGATTTTTCCGTTTTTTCTTCTTACAACTAGTGTAATTTTACTATGTGTTTTCAGGTGACTTACACCGTAAATAACATGACATCCAGCCTGTTCCAATTCTTTAGCCCAATGAACATTATTTTCTTCATCAAACCTTGCCTTTAATTCGACCAACACCGTCACTTGTTTTCCCTTTTCAGCCGCCACTTTTAACGCCTGAATAATCGGAGAATCTCCACTCACACGATATAATGTTTGTTTGATCGCAAGTACATTCGAATCATCTGCTGCGTCACGAACAAAATCAACAACTGGCTGAAATGACTCAAAAGGATGATGTAATAAAATATCATGTTCTATTGCTTTTTCAAATACATCTTCCTCATCCCCTAAATCTTGAGGAGGCTGTGGAATAAGAGCTGGATATACAAGATGCTCATATAATGGTGCTAATTTTTTATATAGAGAGAATAAACATGTTAAATCTAACGGTCCATCCATCATGTATACATCTTCATCTTTTACTTCTAACACCTCATACAATAACGCCAATACTCTTTCATCAATGTGTTCTTTCCCGACTTCTAAACGAACAGCAGCTCCCCACTTACGCTTTTTCAATTCTTTTTCAATTACTTTTAATAAATCACGTGCACCTTCCTCATGTATTGTTAAGTCCGCATTACGTGTAATACGGAAACGAGTAACAGATGATACTTTATACCCTGTGAATAATTTATGGGTAAAACCACTAATGACATCTTCTAATAAAATAAATTTATGCTTTTGTCCTTCACTCGGTAAAAATATGAAACGCTCTAGTAAAGAAGGTACTTGTACAATTCCTAACTTCGTACGATTTTCTTCTTCCACTTGCTTCTCATCATATAAAATAGTGGCTAAATTCAAACTTTTATTTAACAACATTGGAAATGGACGATACGCATCAATCGCTACAGGAGTTAACACTGGAAAAATTTGTTCATCAAAATACTCTTCGATAAATTCTCTTTGCTCTTTCGTCAAATCATGAAATGTTAAACGTTCAATTCCCTCTAGTTCAAGTGCTGGCAATACATAATTTTTAAATGTATTATATTGTACCGTCATTAGTTCATGAGCTTTTATCGCAATCTTATTCAACTGTTTTTTCGGCGTTAACCCCGCTTTATTTTCTGGTTGGTTAAATCCTGCACTTACTTGATCTTTCAACCCTGCCACGCGCACCATAAAAAACTCATCTAAATTTGAACTAAAAATGCTAATAAACTTTAATCTTTCCAAAAGTGGATTATTTTCATCTTGCGCTTCTTGTAGTACACGTTCATTAAAAGCTAGCCAGCTTAACTCGCGATTATTATAGTAAGCTGTATCATTTAAATTCACTACATTCCCCTTCAGCAATTCCATTCTCTTTACACTTCCCCTTGAAACTTTTTTAATATAATTTAGTTATTTTTATTTTATCAAATTACAATATTCCAAAGTGTTAATTTTCTGTAAAGATATCCGTACAACCTAACATTTTAATTCGAATGACAAGTTAATATTCGTTTTTAATACTCTTTCCAGTTGTTTTTTTTGTTTTTCAGCTTGAACTTTTTCTGCTAATGCCGATTGTTTACATAAAATTCTAAATGTCAAACCTTCTTCACTTTCCGTTATATATATTGCCTCAACAAGCGATCTCTGTCTTACATTTAAAGCAGCTGAAAATTGTAAAACAGCTCCTAATAGGCGAATTTTTTTTTGTTCGCTTTTATCAAACCAACCTTCAAATGGAGATAAATGTTGTTTAAATAACATTTTTGATTTATACGATGCAATAAGCGCTAACCTAACTCGATTTTTATGCATCATACCATCAATTGTTTTATTCGCTAATAAATAAAATGTATGTAAACGGCTCGCTTCTTCGTCTATATATTTTCCTATATTAAATACTTTCGCTGCTTGATGGAATACTTCCCATTCTTTTGCTGACATAGAAATGAGCCCTGCTTCTACAAGCTGTTGACAAATTAATCTTCCATGTTTAATAAGTTGAATGACAAATTCCATATCCATTTCGTATTCATATGATAATAAATGCAAACTTTCTTCGACCACGTTCGGATAATATGAAATTCCCAAATCTTTCGTCAATTCTTCATAGAAAACCCCTTCTCTTAATCCTTTTCTACTTAATACAAATGCAGGTGCTTCTATAACATTAACAAGCGTATGAAATACTTCGACCGCTGGAACAATTGTATCTGCTCGATCTTTTGCCAATCCTTCCATTTTTTGAAGTTCGATGAACGATAATTTTTCCAATTCACCTTTTACATTTTTAATATCTTCTTCTTTCATTTTGTATAAATGTAATCCTGCTATAGGATAGCATATTAAATTTTGATGGATTTTCACTAAGTTCCTCGCACTACCACCAATTGCAATAAGAGGCAATTTCTTATTGATTAACCATGGTAACGTTCGAAATTGACACTCTAAATACGTTTGAATTTTCACTAATTCATCTTTAGTGGGAATATCATCTTTAATAAATTGTTGCTTTAAAGAAAGCGCCCCAAAAGGAAAGCTGTGGTATTCTAAAATCTCTCTATTTCTAAAGTATGTAACTTCCGTACTTCCCCCGCCAATATCTACTGTTATTCCTTCTGAAAACGAAGTAGAATTCATAACTGCTAAATAGCCATAACGTGCTTCCTCATATTCTGATAATACTCTAAGAGTAAAGTCTGTTTGTCCTTCAACAAGTTTTTTAATTGCATCTTGATTCTCAGCCTGTCTAATTGTTGCTGTTGCAACACAAAGTACATGATGCAGCTCATGGAATCTTGTACTGTCTTGAAATTGAAATAATGTTTGTAACAATACTTCTATTCCTTCTTCACTCAAAATACCATCGATTAAATAATTTCTTAACCGAGCAACCACCTTCGTATTTTCAACCTCTTTATAAAACCCCCCATTTTGCTTTTCATAAATAACTAAACGCATTGTATTAGATCCAATATCTATAATGGCATATTGTTGTTTTAATATTTCTTTCAAACTTCTCACTCTTTCATTATCGAATTTCAAAAACACATTCTATTACTATTATACAAAATAGTTGTTTTTTGTAACAATATTGCTTTAATATTGAAAATATATACAATCACTTTTTGCATATAATAAAAACCTGTTTTATTTATGGTATAATAATGAAAAATTGAAAGGAGATTCAATATGAAACCTTCACAACCACAACCACAATCTCAATTACAAAACCAACATTCTATTAATCGACTAGCTCAATCTATTTTCGTTGTGAATCGTCATGCCAAAGTTGCAACTAATCCTAAATATTTATACTGGTTAAAAAAGACGGCTTTAGAGCGTTTAATTGCTGAAAAAAAAGCTATTAAAGAAGGATTACATTTTTCTAGAAATCCACGTTTTAGCCAACAACAATCTGATGTTCTTATACGTCTGGGCGATTATTATTTCCATATCCCTCCTACGAAAGAAGATTTTCGAATCCTACCACATCTTGGTCATCTTGAATCCTCCTATCGCAATCCGAAAACAACCTTATCTTTAACAGTAGCAAAAAAAACACTTCAAGATTATATTGGCCCTGAAGCACTGAAACAAGAAAAAAAATTAAGTGAACCTGTTCCATGGTATAGCCGTACTTATACAAAAAAATAAAACAGTCTGGCCTTGTATAGGCCAAACTGTTTTATTTTTTCTCTTCTTTAATTTTAATATTTGCTTGTTTGTAAAATGCAACTTTTTCTGTATTATAAGATTTCGTGAATTCATTAAACTTATCTTTTTCCGACTCAATATCCTTATACGATTGATTTACCACTTTAACTTTCTCACTAATATCTTTTAATTTTGTACCTTTATCTTGTAACATTGTATATAACTCTTTTTCTTGCTTTAAAGATTTATTATAGCTATCATACATCTTGTTAAATGACTCATGTCGTTTCTCATACGTACTTTTAACTTTATCTGCTTTGTCTTTTAATTTATTATCCTCAATTTTCTTCACATACTTATCAGCTGACTTCACTTCTTCTTGCGCTTTATTTAAAGCCTCTTTTTCTTTTGTAAGCACTTTTTCTCGTTCATCTGTATTCTTTACTGCTTGATTAAGCTTTTCTTTAACAACTTGATTATTATCTTTTCCTTCTTGAACAATTTGGTTATATAATTCTTGTCCCTCTTTCTCTAAAGTTTCAAGTTTTTTTGCATCTTCAAACATTGTCTTTTCTTGCTTGGCAGCATTTTCAAACGCAACATATAATTCCTCTTCTGGTTTCGGCCCGAAACAACCAGCTAATAAAGTCATTGATAATGCGGTTACAATTGCTAATTTACTATATTTCAACATCTTTTCCTCCTACTTATAAACGACCGTCGTGTAAAAAAGCTATGAAAATCATATAATCCTTCTATACACTTCACACTCGCATCTTTTTTACGAAGATCATCAGTATTGTTTATAATGCTTATACACATTTATTACTTGAAATTACTTTTACGTTATTCTCTTTGAATTATTTAGCAGTTTCATGTCCATCTTTTAAGTATATTTTACTTGGTACTTTTTAATCTCTACTCACACTATGTATTACCTTAAAGTACAACGGAATTCACCTGAGCCATAATAATTAGAAGAACAATTGTAATAATTCACCTGATAAAAGATGATCGTTGATCTTTCACATCTATCATTCTATCATTCCCTTTCCGGCTTTCTATCAAATAATCTCTTTGTTCATTTTACACAGTACAAATGCTACCTCGCAACAACTTACAAATATTCTTTTCATTTCCTAAAAAGGAAAAGTGTAGAGCATGCTTTCCCCTACACTTTTAAAATGAAACACATTGTGCAAATGCATTGACACATCCATCATAATTATATGCCTATTTCATATATTTTTAAAGACTTTTATTACAATAAAAGTCTTTTTTGTAATAAAAGTCAAAAAAATGTTACAATCAAAATTTCTTCATATCATACTTCTTTAACTCAAAGTTTTATTCATTACCTTGCAAATTTCTATACTGGTACAATTGATTCTGTGCCTTTCTTAACAATTCTTCAAAAGTTTTTCCTTCTACTGGATAACTAGCAGCCCCAAATAATAGCGCCACACTTAATAAACCACTTTCTATTTCACTTTCAATATTTTTCATTAATCGTTGTGTTATTGTTGATTTATCATGACCATTATCAATCGCTACAATAACATATTTATTTTCATCCCACTTTGTAACGACATCACCTTTTCGAATCGTCTTTACAATGGTAGACTCTAACCTTTGTACTAACACTTCCAACTTTTTTTCTTGCACTGTTTCCTTTAATTCTTCCCATTCTTTAACGGCAAGAATGTACACTGTAATATTACGAAAATCTCGTTCAGATAAAGCCGCTACTTTCCCAAAAAAATCAACAACAAAATCATTACTTGCCATTCCTCCAGCTTCCATATTCATACGTCCGTTTGCTCTTTTATCGTACCAATGGCCAAAATAACAACTTAGCAACAGTTGCAAAATATAAATAATAAAGACAGTATAAAATGATCGCGAATCTAATTTTGTAATTGTATCCTGAAGTGCCATCCATTCCGTAACTACAACAGTGTTCCCAAGTAATAATCCACTAATTTTCCCTTTATGTTTCATACTTTTCCTCCTTTCTATACCAATATATATTTCTATAACAATGATGTTTTTCTACCAAATAAAAAATCTACATATTCAATGTACATTTCCGCTAGAGCTTGTATACCTTTTCTATTCTATTTCATATATATACTATATATCGTTTATAGAAAGGAGCGACCTATATGCTACAAAAAGAAAATCTATCAGATACTATGCGTTTACTAGCTGGTTTTTTATTATCATTAAAATTACTATTTACCTCTTTCGGAATAAACTTTATTACTAACGATCAAATCGACGCTATTGTAAATATTATTTCATTTCTATTTATTCTATATTTCGGCTATAAACATAACTTTGTAGGAAAAAGAGGAATCGAACAAAAGAAAATACTCAAAAAGCACAAACTCCATTAAAAAAGGAACCTTTCACACAGGTTCCTTTTTATCATTGCCGCACAACAACTTCATTTGTTTGCAGTGGGCCATATAAGACTTCTTGATGCTGAAATGTATATGTAGCCTGAAATAATGCATTTTTGAGATCTTTATCTTTATTTGCTTTTATTTTACAACTTAGTTCCACCTTCTCATCCGGCAACAAATTATCGATTCGCCATCTTACAAGCTGGAATAAAAACTCGCTCATCCCCTTATTAACCTTTAAAGAATTTGGAATATACGAAAAATAATCTCGAATCATATGACTTACAACAACTCGCGAAATCACTTCAATTCCCTTATTTTCAACCTCAATTCGAATAATAAGTATATCGTTTACATCATAAATCAGTTCATATGAAAATTTTTCTTGACACATACTACGGATTTGTAATGTAACTGCTACATTAGGAAGTTCGCTTTCCTTTTTTGAGCCATCAATCCACAATACCGGTTGTAGCGGTATTGAATCCCTTCCTTGATCCGAAGTTCGTTTCCATATTTTCATAATATATATTCACCTCATTTCAGATGTATCATCCAGACACCTTTATTCTGCCTATTTATAAGATAAACTCCAAAAATTATGAAAGCTTGTTACAAACGATATTTTGTATTTCTCTTCCTTTTATCCTATTCGACAATATAAAGAAAAAACCATTTTTCCTCTGTTAACCGAGGATATTCTTACTGAAATATTTTTTTACAATTTCCTTCATTGACTTTATAACAATATTAAGTATTGCTCACTCTTTTTCTGTTCATACAAAAGAATATTTTGACGGAAGAAAAAGTTTGCCTTTTAGTCAAATTTGACTATAATATTCTTTATGGCATGTCAGTGCACTTATGTAAGATAATTCGAAAGAAACCATACATAAAGCTTTTATGCACTGTACTTAAAGCTTAATTCAGTTTACTTATTATTGAAGGAGGATTATATTTGGAAACTCAACAATCAAAAAAAAATTCCAACAATACAAAATTTGTTGTCGCTGGTTTACTACTTGGTATTTTAATGGCAGCAATGGATAATACAATCGTTGCAACAGCAATGGCAACGATTGTCGGAGACTTGGGAGGATTTGACAAATTTGTTTGGGTCACATCGGCATATATGGTAGCAACAATGGCAGGGATGCCCGTTTTCGGAAAACTTTCCGATATGTACGGACGGAAACGTTTTTATATTGGTGGACTCATCCTTTTCTTATTCGGTTCTGCACTTTGTGGAACAGCTTCAAGTATTGAGCAACTAAGTATTTATAGAGCAATTCAAGGTATTGGTGGTGGCGCCCTTATGCCTATCGCCTTCACAATTATGTACGACATCTTCCCACCAGAAAAACGCGGAAAAATGACAGGATTATTCGGTGCGGTTTTCGGGACATCTAGTGTATTTGGACCTTTATTAGGTGCTTATATTACGGACTATATAAGTTGGCACTGGGTCTTCTATATTAATATTCCATTAGGACTTATCTCCTTCTTCTTCATTACTAAATACTACAACGAATCTCTAGAGTATCGAAAACAAAAGATCGACTGGGCTGGTGCCATTACACTTGTCATTAGTATCGTTTGTTTAATGTTTGCACTAGAACTTGGTGGTAAAACATATGCATGGGACTCTAATGTAATTATCGGTTTATTTACAACTGTTGTTATTATGCTTATTATTTTCTTCTTCGTAGAACGAAAAGCAACTGAGCCGATCATTTCTTTCCATCTATTTAAAAAACCTTTATTCGCAGCTAGCCAAGGCGTTGCCTTTTTTTATGGTGCTGCTTTTATCATCTGTACAGTTTATATTCCGATCTTCGTTCAAGGCGTTCTCGGAGGTTCCGCCTCAAATGCCGGACTAATTTTGACACCAATGATGGTCGGATCTGTAATTGGTAGTCAAACAGGTGGACAGTTAGCTTCACGAACAAGCTATCGTAACATTATGATGGTATCTGGAGTTTTCTTCGTTCTTGGTATTTATTTACTAAGCACTTTAACAATGGACACACCTCGTATGCTCGTAACGCTATTTATGGTTCTCGCTGGACTTGGGGTTGGTTTCTCATTCTCAGTTTTAAGTATGTCTTCTATCCACAAATTAGAAATGAGAGACCGTGGTTCTGCTACATCAACAAACTCATTCTTCCGTTCACTCGGTATGACTCTTGGTGTAACGATTTTCGGTACAATTCAAAGTCATATTTTTACTGATAAACTAAACACTGTGTTCCCTCCTGAACTAGCAAAATTAGCTCCCAAAGGTGGAGACACAAGTTTCTTATTATCACCAGGTGCTACTGAGAAGATTCCAGCTGAAATATTAACTGGCATTAAAGAAGCTCTCGCTACATCTATTGCCAACACATTCTTCTGGGCACTTATCCCTGCTGTATTAAGTATTATTTGTATTTTACTTATGGGAAATGAACGCCTCTTTACAGGGCCAAAAACGAAACAAAAACAAAAGCAAGTAAGTTAGTATGAAAAAAGGAACGGCATATCCCTTTATGAAAAAGGATATGCCGTTTATAATATGTATAAAGTGAAACTTTAATTAGTGGGTGGGTTCTTCATCCCCCACTGATTATTAGTTGAACCAATCGGGCTTTTACGGGCAGTTGATCCCCCACCTAACTTCTTTGCTTTCGCTGAATTTTGAGGTAAGGGTCTTACTGCCCACAAATAGCCGGATAAAGTTTTTATGTACAGGAGTTGAGACAGAATGAGCATGAAATTAGTCATTCTCGGCTTGCTACTCGAAGGAGATAAACATCCATATGAAGTGCAGCACATCATGAAAGAACGACAAATGGATTGTTATATTAAATATGCAAAAGGATCACTTTATTACGCCTTCGAGCAATTAGAAAAGCAAGGCGCAATTAGCATTACAACTGTTGTTCGAGATACAAATCGACCAGATAAAACAATCTTTCATATAACAGAAGAAGGTAAACAGCTATTTCACACGTTACTATTAAAACAGTTCGAAGCAAAAAACCAAATATACAAACCAATCTATTCAGCACTCTCTTTCACTCATTTTGGTGATGATCAAGAGTTAGTCCCTATTTTAGAAAAAAAGAAACATGACACCGTTCAATATTTACATAAAATGCAAACTATATATGATTGTAGTAAAGGAAAAATCCCACGTGCACAACTATATATTTTACAAAGTGTTATTGAGCATATTACAGTTGAATTACAATGGTTAAGTACCCTCCTTAAAGATGCCGTAGTAGGACGACTTTCCGAAATTGATGTAGATGAAAATTGAGCTATTAAAGAAGGCCCTCCCTCTTCTTTAATAGCTCAATTTCTCTTTATTTTAATACTGTAACATAGTCCGTTACTTCAGAATAAAAACATTTGAAATTTCAGAATAAAAAGAAATAAAAACTTTAGAATTTTCTTATTTTAAACAGTAGACAAAATTCCAAAAATTATGTTAGAATTTGTTTCAATATCATATCGCTTGTTAAATTCCTTTCAAAAGGAAAATAGGTACACGAAAATTTTATTTCGTGTTTAAAAGGGAAGTTTGGTGAAACTCCAACACGGTCCCGCCACTGTAAGTGCCGAGATTTCTTTTTTGTACCACTGTGAAAACGGGAAGGTGAAAGAAATTATATGAAGCATAAGTCAGGAGACCTGCCTATTTTAACAACACTGATAGATTCACGGATGATGATGAGGTGTTAAAACAAAAAGGAAGGCTTATTTTCTTTGCCTTTGTACTTTTTGTTATAAGTATTTCCTAGTAAACAGAAATGCTTACTTTCAATTAGGGAGGAATTTAAAATGGCAATTCAAACAAGCAACTTAGGTTATCCACGTATCGGACTACAACGAGAATGGAAAAAAACATTGGAAGCTTTTTGGTCCAATAAAATCGATGAAGAACAATTTTTAACAACAATGAAAGAAATTCGCCTTCAACACGTAAAAGTACAACACGAAAAAGGGATTGAACTCATTCCAATCGGCGATTTTACATATTACGATCACGTTCTGGATACTGCTTATATGTTAGGGTTTATCCCATCGCGTTTTTCTGAGTTTACATCTTATCTTGATGTATATTTTGCAATGGCACGTGGCTCTAAAGATCACGTTGCTTCCGAAATGACAAAATGGTTTAACACAAACTATCATTATATTGTTCCTGAATATGAAGAGGGATTACAAATCTCTTTAAAAGATAATCGTCCACTTCGTTTATACGAAGAGGCAAAACAAGAATTAGGAGTAGATGGAAAGCCTGTTATTTTAGGACCATATACTTTCTTAAAATTAGCAAAAGGCTATAAACAAGATCAATTTGCCACTATTTTAAAACAGTTAGTTGCACCTTACATACAACTTCTTTCAGAACTACATGCAGCTGGTGCTCGAATTATTCAAATCGACGAACCAAGTTTCGCCTCTTTAACAAAAGAAGAGATTCAACAGGCTAAAGAAATTTATGAAGCTATTCGTAAAGAGGTTCCAAACGCGAATCTTCTTTTACAAACATATTTTGATAGTGTAGAAGAAAACTATGAGGAAATTATCACATTCCCTGTATCCGGTATCGGATTAGATTTCGTTCACGGTAAAGAAGGGAACCTACATGCTATTTCAAAATATGGATTCCCAGCTGACAAAGCTTTAGCTGTTGGTTGTATAGATGGCCGTAACATTTGGAGAGCTGACCTTGATGAAGTTCTTACTTTATTTACAACATTACAGAACCAAGTCCAAACAAAAGATTTCATCGTCCAGCCTTCTTGTAGCCTATTGCATTCACCAATCGATAAAACCGAAGAAACCCATTTATCGACAGAGCTATTTGATGCACTAGCATTTGCAAACCAAAAATTAGAAGAGCTAGTTCTTATTCATTCTGCGCTCACTCAAGGTACAGAAAGTATTAGTAAAGAGCTCGAAATATATCGCAATGTACATCATACAATTCGTTCATCTGCTGCACGTAATCGAGAAGACGTGAAAACAGCAAGAACAGCACTAAAAGAAGAAGATTTCTCACGTCCTCTTCCATTTGAAAAACGATACGAATTACAACAAGTTGCTCTGCAGTTACCATTGTTACCAACAACAACTATCGGTAGCTTCCCGCAAACAAATGAGGTTCGTCAAACGCGAAAAGAATGGCGTAACGGCGTTATTTCAAACGAACAATATGAGCAATTTATTGAAAAAGAGACTGATAAATGGATTCGTTATCAAGAAGAAATTGGTCTTGATGTTCTTGTTCATGGTGAATTTGAAAGAACTGACATGGTCGAATATTTTGGTGAGCGACTTGCTGGTTTCTCCTTCACTAAAAATGGATGGGTACAATCATACGGTTCTCGTTGCGTGAAACCACCTGTTATTTATGGTGATGTAGCCTTTATTAATGGAATGACTATTAAAGAAACTGTTTATGCACAAAGTCTAACGGACAAAGTTGTAAAAGGAATGTTAACAGGACCTGTTACGATTTTAAATTGGTCCTTCGTTCGAAATGACATCCCAAGAAAAGAAGTTTCGTATCAAATTGCCTTAGCTCTTCGTAATGAAATTGAATTACTTGAATCTTCCGGAATTAGAGTGATCCAAGTCGATGAGCCAGCGCTTCGTGAAGGAATGCCACTAAAAGAAAAAGATTGGGATGCATATATTACATGGGCAGTTCAATCCTTCCTTTTAGCAACATCTTCTGTAGCCAATGAAACGCAAATTCATACGCATATGTGTTACAGTAACTTCGAAGATATTGTTGATGCGATTCGTGCTTTAGATGCGGATGTAATCTCTATCGAAACATCAAGAAGTCACGGAGAATTTATCGATACATTAAAACATACAACATATGAAAAAGGTATCGGCCTAGGTGTATACGATATTCATAGCCCGCGTGTACCTAGTAAAGATGAAATGTTTAAAATCGTAGAGCAATCTTTACAAGTATGTGATCCTAAATATTTCTGGATCAATCCTGACTGTGGTTTAAAAACGAGAAGAACAGAAGAAGTTATTCCAGCTTTAGAACACATGGTGCAAGCAGCAAAAGATGCTCGTTCCCTTTTAAAAACAAACGCATAACTAAAATGGGTTATCCTTCTTGAGGATAACCCATTTTTTATTCTTTACTTTCAAAAAAGAATTCATATTGTATTTTATATAAATCATCATCCGTTGGCTCTTCAAGCGGAGTTGCCTGTAATACAACTGTATACTCACCATTTGGAATAGGGATTTGAAATTTCTTTGAAAGAATACTCGTTACAACGATACATTCATTTTTAACTGTAAAAGGAACCGTAACCGTTCTAATCACTTCTTCTTTCTCAATATGTTTTCCACAAGTCACTTTTACTTCACAAGTATAATCAGAAAGTGCTTCAAAAATAACAGTTCCATCCGCCTTAGCATAACCTCTATCAAAATCTTCATCCGTCCAGTCTACGTAAGGCTGCTCACCGTCATAGTTCATCAACATTAATTGTGAATAAGAAATTGTTAACTCCATAGTTCCCTTCTCCTTCATTATGAAATATGCAACGCTACTTCACTTCAAATTTTACACGCGTACCATCTGGGTATTTATCCAACTTATTTCCCACCCAAGAACCCGCACCGCGGTTATCTGCTGGACTTATATATTCAATATGCGCTCCTTTTCCGCCTTCTTTACACATTGCCATTGGCCATTCATCACGATCATACCCTTTTTTTGATGGATATGGAGCTAACGATAATTTCCTTCTATCCGCAGCACCACCGCGATCAATCGTACAAACTTCTGAATGCCCTTCTTTTATAGCATCCGTAATATGTCTCCCTGTCTCTGGATAACGTTCTTTCGGAAATTCTAGCACTTGATCATATGTATTCGTTTTTTTTACACTTGTTTCTTCTGGCACAAGTACTTCGTAGACCGCTACTACTATAGACAGAATTGCAATAATTGAAATGATAATACCTTTTAATTGCTTCATGTATACCTCCATGTTCCTATCAGTTTCTTTTCCTCAGTTATTATAACAAACTTCTACTGTATATGTTTTCAGACATTATTTTAGTTATTCTTTGCCATTCCGCCAAAAACTCTCATTTTTTCACTAATGCTGTAGAAAACTAATAACCTTCCGACATTCTTTTTCAAAGGAAGTCTTCATAAAAGATTGAAATGATATATACGATACTTTTTGGGGAGGAAATATCATGGAAGCTACCTATAAAACGAAAGATGTTACAAATAAAACAGGTATCCCAAAACATATAGTCCGAAAATATAGCCAACTATTAGAGGAACATGGTTATATCATTTCAAAAAAAGCTGATGCGCGTATTTATAAATTGGATGATTTAAAACTATTGAAATCTATACATGAAAGAGCTGCTACACTACAAGAAGATATTTCAGAAACGATACCTATTATTTTAAAAGAAAAAGAGGTTCCACCTGTACCCGTTATTCAAGATAAGCAAGAAATACAACCAAAAGAAAAAGAAGATGGGCGCAACTTTGAGGAGTTTATGTTAAAACTTGAAATGCTGGCTCAATTAAATGAAGCAATTATTCATCAAAATTCTACTCTCATTACACAAAATCGTTTGAAAGATGAAAAATTAGATGAATTAATGCAACAAGTTTATATAAAAGAAGGCTCTCAAGAAAAGATGCTTCAAGGGTTAGTTGATCATGCTGCTCAAACAGATGCACTACAAAAAGAAAAGATGGACTTATTAATGAATCATATGTATAAACGAGAATCCAAGCAAGAAGAAAAAATGAATAAACTTGTTAATCAAATTTATAACAAAGACAGTACCCGTGATGCACAACTTATGCAAGTTATTCGCGAAATTCAAGAAACAAAAAGAATGATCGCCGCCTCAAAAGAACAAGGTTTCTTCCATTCGTTTAAAAGTATATTTAGCCGAACAAAACAAGAAAGAACAAATGAATAAACAATAGAAAATAAAAAGTTACCTTCCATCGGTAACTTTTATTCCTTATTTCTTACAGCGGGTAATATAATAATCGCTTCAGTGCCCTTTCCACTTTCACTTTTATATTCCAGTGTACCATTATGCGCTTGTAAAATACTAAATGTCACCATAAGTCCTAATCCTGTCCCTTTTTCTTTTAAAGAATAATACGGTTGTCCAAGCCTTGCTAACTGTTCTTTCGTCATACCAACACCACTATCTTTAACTCTTATTACAATTGTTTCATCTTTTTGAATAGCCGTTACTTTTAAATATCCTTTGTTTCCTTGAATTGCTTCAATACCATTTTTAACAACATTCATAATAGCTTGCTTCAATTTCGTCTTATCACCAATCGTATAAAGACTCTCAGAAATCTCGACTTGCAAATATACCCCTTGCATCGCTGCGAATGATGACATCAAAGTGGTCATTTCTATTAATTGTGCGGATAAACAAATGTGTTCTTTTTTCTCAATTTGTGGCCTTGCTAAATTCAAATAATCCGAAATGATTTGCTCAGCCCTATCCAATTCAGCTAATACGAGACGCATATAATCCTTATTCTTCACATCTTCCGTACTTTCTAGCAATTGGATAAATCCACGAACAACAGTGAGCGGATTTCGAACCTCATGTGCAACACTTGCCGCTAACTCACTTACAATATTAAGCTTTTCTGATTTTTGCATCTCTGTACGTAGTAATGCGTTTTCATTTAAATACTCCGTTAAATACACTTGAAATACCATTGTCATAACCATAATAAGCGAAGCAAATATATACCCGCTATATAAGTGCGAAACATACGGTGTAAATCCTGTTTCTACCAGAACATTAACCATACCAAATACTAAAGATACAAGTACGTAAAATGATGAAATCATAAATGCTAAAATTAGTTTCTTATCTCTAGAAAAAAGAGACCATTTCTTTGATAAAAACAATGGAACTATCAATAAAAATATTACTTCTACAATAAGAAGCCAACTAATTCCCTTTAAAAACCATTCATATGCAACAAAAATAACAGCAGGGATTAAACCAACAATCCCGCCATATAAAAAACCACTGACAATCGGGATTGGGTGAAAATTATACCCGCAAACATTGCCAAAACAAATAGAGTATGTCATGGAGAGAACGAGCGTAACGCTAGATAAAAACATAATAAAGTAGCGATTCGGCTTCGGAGGCATTTCTTGATAGCGATTTAAACGAATCGCTTCATATAAAAATAGTGGCAAAATTATGATGGCAATTTGGATCAATAAATCACGGATAAGCTCCATAGCCTCTCATCCCCTATATGTATTTTGATATGATTATATCATTTTATAGGTCCATTTGTTCTAAAATTTCGATTTTTCTTAACATATTTGTTAATTCTTTGTTAACAACCGATAATAATTGTTACAGATTTCCGAAATGATTGTAAACCCTGTACCAAATTCCCTTCGGGCAGTATACAATGAATACGGATTACAAAGAAAATAAAAACACTTCACTAGACGGACAACTATAGCAAAATACAGCATATAATCCATACTATCTATGTTTACAAATAAGTGATCATTACTTAAGTAGGAGGAAGATAAATATGACGGGTACTACGCTTGTTTTGAAAGAAGAAAATTTGGTTGTTCTAGAAAATGTTGAAAAATCAGTATATGAAGAGTTACAGCATAAAGCAGGAAAAGAAAATTGCACATGTGCTGTGAACGAATCAGTTGTTCACCTTGGCAAAGTATCCTCTGTACTTTGGAATGAAGATGAAATAGATTGGGAATACGGATATTAAAAAGTCGCTTAGAGCGGCTTTTTTTCTATTCTCTCTTTCTACGTTTCATATACAAAGCGTAATCATAGAAAGTATGATAAAATGAACTTAATTTTCAAACGGAAGAAAGGGAGATACAATGGAACAATTCATTAATCCTAGAGTGAAGGACATCCAAATTTCTGGAATTCGTCAATTCTCTAACATGATTCAAAACTATGATAATCTTATTTCTTTAACAATTGGACAACCCGATTTCCCTACACCTTCTCTCGTAAAAGAAGCTGCAAAACGGGCCATTACAGAAAATTATACAAGCTATACACATAACGCCGGTTTACTAGAATTACGCACGGCAGCTTGTAACTTTGTAAAAGATAACTACGATTTACATTATTCACCAAAAAATGAAACCATCGTTACAATCGGTGCTAGTGAAGCAATTGATGTTGCATTTCGAACGATTTTAGAGCCAGGAACAGAAGTAATTTTACCTGCCCCTATTTATCCTGGGTATGAACCTATTATTCGACTATGCGGTGCAACACCTATTTTTATAGATGTTCGTGAAACTGGATTTCGTTTAACAGCTGAAGCACTAGAAAACGCTATTACAGAAAAGACAAGATGTATCGTACTACCATATCCTTCTAACCCAACTGGTGTAACTTTATCAAAAGAAGAACTAAAAAATATTGTAGATGTTTTAAAAGATAAAAATATTTTCGTCCTTTCTGATGAAATTTATAGCGAACTTGTATATGAAGAAAAACATACATCTATTGCCCATTTCCCAGAAATGCGTGAGAAAACTATTGTTATTAACGGTTTATCAAAATCCCATTCTATGACCGGCTGGCGTATTGGTCTATTATTCGCACCAAGCTATTTAGCAGGTCACATTTTAAAAGTTCATCAATACAATGTAACGTGCGCTACTTCAATCGCTCAATATGCTGCAATCGAAGCATTAACAGCCGCTAAAGACGCACCAAAGATGATGCGTCACCAATATAAAAAACGGCGTGATTACGTGTATAATAGACTCATTCAAATGGGCTTAACAGTTGAAGAACCAACAGGTGCATTTTACTTATTCCCATATGTCGGCCATTTAACATCTTCATCATTTGATTTTGCACTTGATCTTGTAAAAGAAGCTGGGCTAGCCGTCGTTCCTGGAACAGCATTTTCTGAATATGGTGAGGGCTACCTTCGCTTGTCTTATGCATATAGTATCGAAACTTTAAAAGAAGGCTGCGATCGATTAGAAGCCTTTCTAAAACAAAAAAGCTAAGAGTTAAACTCTTAGCTTTTTTATGCATAATGATCGCAAGTTTGACGCTTCAGCAATTTATGCGGGATAATGATACACTTTGCAGTAGACTCCGCATTTTCTACTTTATCAACTAAAGCTTTTGCTGCTTCATAACCTAACTGATATATATTCACATCCACTGTCGAAAGCGGAGGACTCGCAATTTCTGATAATAAAGCATTATTAAAACTTACAATAGAAACGTCCTTCGGTACAACAAACCCTTTTTTAGAAAGAGCGCTTAATACACCAAGTCCAATTAAATCATCCGTTGCCATAATTGCCGTCGGCGGTTGCTTCAGTCCCATTAACTCCTCAACAGCTTGTTGACCACTTTCCCTCGAAAAGTCAAAATGTAAAATATACTCTTTCGGTAATACAATGTCTGCCAGTTTTAAAGCATCACTCATACCAGCTAAACGATCCCTCGTTACAAGTAAATCTGAGCCTCCACCAATGAACGCGATTTGCTTGTGGCCTAATGAAATCAAATATTCTGCCACTTCTCTTGCAGCAGTATAATTATCATTATCTACATATGTAATTTCATCTTTTCGATCATATGGTTTTCCAATTAAAACAAACGGGAAATTTTGTTTATGCAAATATTGAATAATCCGATCATTCTCTCTTGAATATAAAAGAATAATCCCACCAATTTGACGCCCTTGCACCATTTTTACAACACCATTAAAAATCTCTTCTTCCGTTTCACCTGTCGACATATAAAGTGCATACCCTTCCACATGTGCAAATGAACTAATCCCTCTTATAACTTCTGGAAAAAATGGATTTTGAAAAGCTTTACTTGCTGAACTCGGCATAACAAGACCAAGCGTTTTCGTTGTTTGATTCGCAAGGTTTCTTGCATTTAAATTTGGATGATATCCTAGTTCACTCATTACTTTCCGAACACGGCGCTTTGTCTTTTCACTTATACTTGGATTATCAGCAATTACACGAGAAACTGTTGATGGTGCTACATTCGCCTTCTTCGCCACATCTTTAATTGTAACTGTCATAAAAATCCCCTCCTCTCGCTTCTCTGCCATTTTTCATATATTTTATCTTGCACTCGTTGCAAGTCATAGGAGAAGTCATAAACTTTCATTTATTCTATTTTACAAAACTTATCCTATTCTCCCTCTCCATGTATTGTAAGGGATATAGCTTTATTTTCCTATACTATAATATACTATTTATTTCACATCTTTTCACATGTGATGTCAAATCTCTTTTCATCTCCCTACAATTTTTTATAGGGAGATGAAAAGAGAAATGGGACGTAATGTCCCATTTTCACCCTTTCGTACCTCCAGCTGTTAAACCGGAAACAAAATATTTTTGCAGCGATAAGAATAAAATAGAAATCGGAATTGCAATTAATACTGATCCAGCTGCAAATGTTGTAAATTCATTACCAAATTTTTTCGCTACCATTTCATATAGCCCAACTGCTAAAGTATAGTTTTCCGGTGTGCGTAAAATAATACTTGCTAAAATAAAATCTGTAAATGGGCCGATGAAAGTGAATAACGCTACAACCGCTATAATTGGTTTTGCAAGCGGCATAATAATTTGCCAAAAAATACGGAAATGCCCCGCTCCATCCATTCTAGCTGATTCATCCAACTCTTTCGGAATCGTATCAAAATACCCTTTCATAAGCCATGTATTCATCGGAATTGCTCCGCCCACATAAATTAAAATTAATGCAAGATGTGTATCAATTAATCCTGTTAACTGAGCTAATATATATAGCGCGATTAATGCTGCAAAATTCGGGATCATTTGGAGAATTAAAAATGTTAATAAACCATTCTTTCTTCCAACAAAACGATATCTCGAAAATGCATAAGCAGTAAAGCTAATGGCTAACACAGAAAAAATCATCGTCATTACGCTAACTTTTAACGTATTTTTATACCAAAGTAAGTAATTACTTGAATCGAGATCAAGTAGCTTGCGATAATGATCTAACGTGGCATTTTTCGGAATGATACTAGAACCAGACAAACTATCTCCTGGATTAAACGATGAGCCAATTATCCATAGTAATGGATAGAAAATAATCGCACACATTATGAAGATAACTAAATAACTTAATGAAAGACGTAACATCTTTTGTCGTTTAATATTCATTTACATCATATCCTCTTCTTGGAATGATTTTGTTCTCTTAAATTGCCATAACGCAACTGTAATAACGATTAACGATAAAATCATTGTAAGAGCTGCTGCTTTGCCGTACTGAGCCGAAGTCATCGTTAACTTATAAATCCATGAAATTAAAATATCCGTTCCACCTGCATTTTGTCCAGACACAGCAGGTCCCCCGCTATTAAATAGATAAATAATACTAAAATTATTAAAGTTAAACGTATATTGCGTAATTAATATTGGCGCTGTTGCATATAAAACAAGTGGCAATGTAATTTTGCGGAACTGTTGCCAAGCAGTTGCTCCATCTACTGTAGCTGCTTCATATAATTCTCCTGGAATCGATTGCAATATACCTGTTGTCATTGCAAAGACGAACGGGAATCCGAGCCACGTTTGAATCATAATTAAAGCAATCTTCGCCCAAAACGGATCTGTCATCCAAGCAACTTTTTCAATTCCGAATAAAGCTAATACTTGATTGTTAATCGCTCCAAATGTTTCATTAAACATACCAGCAAATACAAGAATAGATACGAATGCTGGAACAGCCCACGGTAAAATAAAGATTGTTCGAATAATCGCCTTCCCTTTAATACCAGGCTGATTTACGATAATCGCTAAAAAAATACCAAGTGAAACTTGTAACGTTGTTGCAACGAACGTCCAAATGACAGTCCAAGAAAATACACTTAAAAATGTATCTCTCCACATTGGTAATGTGAAAATATCAATAAAGTTTTTAAAGCCCACCCAATCTACTAATTTAGCTGGAGGAGAGTGATATAAATCATAATTCGTAAATCCAATTAAAATTACAAAAATGATCGGAAATACAACAACAAATATAAGCAATAGAAAACCTGGTGAAACCATTAAATATGAAAAACCTTGATCTAATAAGTTACGATATTGCTCTTTTACAGAGTTTAATGGTGTCCCTATATCACGTTTCTTCCCATTTTGGTATGCATCATATAAGTTAAATGCATATATTCCTAGTCCGAATACTATGACGATAAGTGCCAAAATCCCTTCTACTAATAGAAAGATCGAATGGTCACGTGGAACTTCTGTACCAAGCGTTACAATTCCCCATAATCCTATATTTAACAAATCAGCAAATGCTACAATAAATGAACCTGTTAATACTAGAAAAATAAGACCCTTTACATATTGTTTATTATATAGCTGACCAACACCTGGAATGATCGATAACATGGTCGCTACTTTCCTATGCTTTGAACCGTTTAACTCTTTCGCTGGTTCCATAGATGTTTGCATGTTCCTTCCCCCTTTTTTCTTCCTACTTGGAAGGGAGAGAATTCGTGCCTCTCATATTTAGAGGCACGAATTTCACCTTATTTTTTCTTACTATGATTTGCCTCAATATTACCTTTAATTTGTTTCACTGCATTATCAAGTGCTGCTTTTGGCTCTTGTTTATTTGATACAACTAATTGAAGCGCATCCCCAGCTGGTTTCCAAACTTCCTGCATTTCTGGAATATTCGGCATTGGAATTCCATTTTCCGATTGAGTCGCAACCGCTATTGCAGCCTCATTTTCTTTAATCATTGGATCTTCCATTACTGATTTTACTGGAGGAATTTCTTTCGTTTTCTCAAATCGAATTTTCGCATTTTCTTCATTTGTAACCCACTCAGTAAATTTTGTAGCTAAATCATTTTGTTTAGAGAAGCTTGTTACATGCCATCCTTTTACACCAACGAACGTTTTCATCGGTTGACCATTTGGTAATTTTGGCATTGGAGCAACACCATAATCAATTCCAGCCTTTTCCATCGCTTGGAATGCCCATGGGCCATTCATAATAGATGCTGCTTTTCCTTCATTAAATAATCCATCTGCAGCTGAACCACCAGATTCACCGATAATACCTTTCGGGAATAACTTTTCTTTGTACCATTTTTGAATATATTCAGCACCTTGTACTGCACTGCTATTATTTAGTCCAATATCATTTGCATTTGGCTTTCCGTCTTTCTCACCAAATACATAGCCGCCCATACCTGCCATAAATGCATTAGCGAAGTAGAAGTTATCTCCTAGTGCTAAAAATCCGTACTTGTCATCTTTCGTAAAGTCTTTTGAGAAGTTAAAAAGCTCATCCATCGTTTCTGGTGCTTTTGGCATTAATTTTTTATTATAAATAAAGATCGGTGTTTCAATTGCTTTTGGTAAACCGTATAGTTTTCCGTCGTATGTTTGTGCTTCTATTGATAAATCTGTAAATTTACTTTTTACCGTATCATCCACTTTCACCTCTGAAAGTAGCCCTTCTGTTACCGCATTACCAATATGATCATGTGGTAATGTTACAACATCTGGCCCTGTACCAGCTGGACCGTCGAGACGAAGTTTTTCTATTTGTTTCGTCATCTGAACTTCTTCAACTTTTACTTTCACATTATATTTCTTTTCAAAACTTTTCACTGCCGGCTCTAGACCAACACCTTTTTTCTCATCTTCCCAAACGAGAAGATCATAATCTTTCTTCTCTTTACTTGCTTCCTTTTTCCCTGAATCTTTCGGTCCACATGCAGATAACATACCGATTGATAATGCTGAAATCGTTAAAAGTGACAATGCTTTCTTCATCCCAAAAAACCTCCCTAATTTGTCTATGTACCTCTTCAATTGAAAACGTTTGCATTTAATAGTTTAATAGAAGCACAAACATTATCTCATTCTATGAAAACGTTTGCGCTATTTGTCTATCATTATACATTCTTTTATTCATTTTGCAAATATTAATTTTCAAATTAATTTCATTAAACTGTTTATTTATTGACTTTATACGAAATGAATACTACTCTTATAAGAAATATTAAAGATATGAGAAAAGCAATCGTTTGCAACATAATCTTTTTTATTACGTAATGGGAACAATATGTATAGTGATATTGAAGGGGGATTTTCTATATGATTAAAGAAGCCATCTATCATAGGCCGAAAGATAATTATGCATACGCTTACGATGAAAAAACAATTCACATCCGCATACGCACTAAGGGAAACGATGTTCAAAGCGCAACTCTTATTTACGGCGATCCTTACGAATGGAAAGATGGAAAATGGGTCACATCGAGTACACCAATGAAAAAGACTGGTTCTACCGCATTGTTTGATTATTGGTCCATTTCAATTGAACCAAAATTTAAACGCTTACGTTATGGATTCGAATTAAAAGCGGATACAGAAACTCTTATTTATGCAGAGCGAGGATTCTTCTCTAACATTCCAAATGATGATGTCGGTAACTTTTTCTGTTTTCCATTTATTCATGAAAATGATGTATTTAAAGCACCGTCCTGGATTAAAGATACTGTTTGGTACCAAATTTTCCCGGAACGTTTTGCTAATGGGGATCACTCGCTAAATCCAGAAAACACCCTTCCTTGGGGAAGCGCTGAACCAACTCCAACTAATTTTTTTGGAGGAGATTTTGCTGGTATTATCAAAAACCTTGATTACCTTGTTAAGCTCGGTATTTCAGGAATATATTTCACACCTATTTTTAAAGCTCATTCCAACCATAAATATGACACAATTGACTATATGGAAATTGATCCGCAATTTGGGACGAAAGAAACTTTTAAAGAACTCGTTAGGGCATGCCATAAACACGGTATAAAAGTAATGCTTGATGCCGTGTTTAATCATAGCGGATACTTTTTCGATAAATTCCAAGATGTGCTAGAAAATGGCGAGAATTCAATTTATAAAGAGTGGTTCCACATTCATGAATTTCCAATTATAACCGAACCACTTCCTAATTATGATACTTTCGCATTTACACCGTATATGCCTAAACTAAATACAGCGCATTCGGACGTAAAAGAATATTTACTCGAAGTAGGGCGTTATTGGGTAAGAGAATTCAATATAGACGGTTGGCGCCTTGATGTGGCAAACGAGGTCGATCACAGTTTTTGGAGAGAATTCCGAAGTGAGATAAAAGCATTAAATCCTGAAGTATATATTTTAGGTGAAATTTGGCACGATGCCCTCCCTTGGCTACAAGGAGATCAGTTTGATGCCGTCATGAGCTACCCTGTTACAAACGCTCTACTTTCTTACTTTGCTAATGATTCCATTAAAGCAAGTGAATTCATGAAACAAATTACAGACTCTCTACATTCCTACTCTATGAATGTAAATGAAGCTGCATTTCATCTATTAGACAGCCATGATACACCAAGAATTTTAACAACATGTAACGGGGATACAAATAAGTTAAAGTTACTCTATGTATTCCATCTTTCTTTCATCGGTTCTCCTTGTATTTATTACGGAGATGAAATCGGTATGGATGGCGGAATGGACCCGAGTTGCCGCAAATGTATGGTTTGGGATACAACAGAACAAGACCATCTATTATTTACACATGTACAAACATTAATTTCATTACGAAAACAATATAAAGCATTTGGAGGACGTGGTACTTTCCAATTCATCGAAGCAAATGCTGAACATAATTATATTTCTTATACAAAAACATATGAAGATGAAACTATCTTCTTCGTTTTAAATCCTACTAATGATGAAATTACTGCTTCACTCCCTATTCATATTACAGGAAAGAAAATAGTCAATATATATACAAACGAAGAATTTTCAGCGGAAGCAAGTATACTACAAGTTACACTTCCTCCATATGGATTCTCAATATTAAAGTGGTAATCAAAAAAGCCTTATGCCGAGGTGACATAAGGCTTTTTCTTATTTCAATTTAAATGCCATTGCTTCATAAGGACGTAATGTAATATTATCTATCAATCCTCTTCCCACATCGTAATTGTGTATTAATAACTCTGATTCGCTATAAATAATGTCCTCAGGCAATTCAAATACACTTTCATCCGCAGTAAAGTTTGCAATAACAAGAAGTTTTTCTTCCCCATATGTTCTTACGTAAGCAAAAATAGAAGGATTATTTTCTAGTATTAAATCATATGATCCATACACAACAATCTCATTATTTTTACGTAACTCAATTAATTTTTTATAGTAATAAAAAATGGAGTTTTCATCTTTGATTGCTTGTTCCACATTAATCTCTTTGTAATTAGGGTTTACCGCAATCCATGGCTCACCTGTTGTAAATCCAGCATGTTTCTTATCTTCCCACTGCATTGGAGTTCTAGCGTTATCTCGGCCTTTTATATAAATAGATTCCATTACTTTTTCTTTATCTTCACCACGATCTACCACTTTTTCATTGTACATATTTAACGTTTCAATATCTCGATATTCATCAATTGATTCGAATCGAACGTTCGTCATTCCGATTTCCTCTCCTTGATAAATATATGGCGTTCCCTTCATCATATGAAGAACTGTTGCTAACATTTTTGCTGATTCAGTACGATATATTCCATCATTACCAAAACGTGATACAACGCGAGGCTGATCATGGTTATTCCAATAAAGGCTATTCCATCCTGTATGCTCTAATGCTTTTTGCCATTTTGTTAAATTTTGTTTTAAAGTAAGGAGTGAACATGGGATTACATCCCATTTCCCCCCTTCTCCAGAATCTAAATCCATATGTTCAAATTGGAATACCATTTGTAGTTCTTTACGGTCTTCCCCTGTATATAATTTGGCTTCTTCCGCTGTTACACCCGGCATTTCACCAACTGTCATAACATCATAGTGAGATAATACTTCTTCGTTCATTTCATGTAAATAGTTATGAATATTCGGGCCGTTCATAAAATGCTTATGACCTGAAACATATCCCTCTTCATCCGTTTCAACAGTTGGTAAACCTTCTTCTTTAGAAATAAAATTAATAACATCCATGCGGAATCCATCAATTCCTTTTTCTAGCCAAAACTTCATCATTTCATAAACATCTTGCCTTACCTTTTCATTATCCCAATTTAAATCTGGCTGTTTTTTAGAAAACAGATGTAAATAATATTCATCTGTCATTTCATCATATTGCCATGCAGATCCACTAAAAGCAGCTCCCCAGTTGTTCGGTTCTTTCCCTTCTTTTCCAGGACGCCATATATAGTAATCTCTATATTTATTATCCTTCGCTTTACGTGATTCAATAAACCAATTATGTTCATCAGAAGTATGATTAACAACTAAGTCCATCATAAGTTTCATATTACGTTCATGCATTTCATGTAATAGCTCATCCCAATCTTCCATTGTTCCGAACTCATTCATAATTTTACAATAATCACTTATATCATAACCATTATCATCATTTGGAGATTCATATACTGGCGATAACCAAATTACATCAATCCCTAATTCTTTTAAGTAATCTAGCTTTGAAATAATTCCACGAAGATCCCCTATACCATCATCGTTACTATCCATAAAGCTACGAGGATAAATTTGATATACTACACTTTCTTTCCACCATTGCTTTTCCATTATGCTACCCCATTTCATTAATAATTCGTTCTTCTCTTTTTTAAGGCGCAAACGTTTTCATTAATGAATGATAACAGATTCTATCTTAATTTAAAATAGCGCTTACAATTTTTATTCTTCTTTTTCTAAGAAAACATACGAAATTTATTAATATCCTTCTAATAAATGAAAACGTTTTATTTTTTTTATTTATTTTTTGAATCTATTAGTTTATAATGAACTCAAAGAAAACGTTTGCATAAATTTCTAGGGGGAAATATCATGGCAGAACTAAAATTAGAAAACATTTATAAAATATATGATAATAACGTAACAGCTGTAACAGATTTTAATTTACACATTCAAGATAAAGAGTTTATCGTATTTGTTGGTCCTTCTGGTTGTGGAAAATCTACAACATTACGCATGGTAGCTGGCCTTGAAGATATTTCAAAAGGAGAGTTCTCAATAGATGGAAAGTTAATGAACGATGTCCCTCCAAAAGATCGAGATATCGCAATGGTCTTCCAAAACTATGCTCTTTATCCACATATGAGTGTATATGATAATATGGCATTTGGATTAAAACTTCGAAAGATACCAAAAGATGAAATCGATCGTCGTGTGAAAGATGCAGCAAAAATTTTAGGGCTTGAACAATATTTAGATAGAAAACCAAAAGCATTATCAGGTGGACAACGCCAACGTGTTGCGTTAGGTAGAGCAATCGTTCGAGACGCGAAAGTTTTCTTAATGGATGAACCTTTATCAAACTTGGATGCAAAACTACGTGTTGCAATGCGTTCAGAAATCTCCAAATTACATCACCGCCTTGGCACCACAACAATTTATGTAACACATGATCAAACAGAAGCAATGACAATGGCTTCACGTCTTGTCGTTATGAAAGACGGAAAGATCCAGCAAATCGGAACTCCAAAAGAAGTATATGAAACACCAGAAAACATTTTCGTTGGTGGATTTATCGGCTCACCAGCAATGAATTTCTTCCGTGGTAAATTAACTGAAACCGATTTCGTTATAGATAATTCATTCAAAATAAAAGTATCTGAAGGGAAAATGAAATTATTACGAGAACAGGGCTATGTAAATAAAGAAATCGTTTTAGGCATTCGTCCTGAAGATATTCATGATGAACTACTATTTCTAGAAGCTTCGCAATCTACTACTTTCACATCAAAAATTGAAGTTGCTGAGTTATTAGGTGCTGAATCTATTTTATATATGAAACTTGGCAATCAAGATTTTGCAGCACGTGTGGATGCAAGACATACGTTTTCACCTGGTGACCAAATTAAACTGGCATTTGATATGAATAAAGCACATTTCTTTGACAGTCAAACTGAACAACGTATTCGCTAAAAATATTTTTCTTCTATATAACATACAAAAAAACCGTCCACATATATACTGAGGGCGGTTTTCATTATTATACTAGGGCTTCTACTGTATGAAATGATTGTCCTTTCGCGCCAATAACACCAAATATTGGTAAATCACTAAGCACCACTTCTTCTTGCTGTTTCATAAAAGATGACGTTAATTGTTTTATCTCTATCCAAACGTCATTAATACAAAGTACATTGGAATCGTTCTCTTGTTGGCGAGAAAAAATAGAATCTATTTTATATAAACCAGCATTTTGAAAGAGCATATCAATGCGACTGAATGCATTCAAAGTAATACTGATAACGCGTTGCCAATCTCCTTGCTTTCCCATATCATAGGATACAAAAAGTGCCTCTCCGCCTAGATTCGTAATTTCCTCCACTGTTGCTTGTCCACTTTCTTGATCAATGTCCGTCACAATTATTTTTGCGCCTTGTTTAGCCAACAAAAGAGCTGTATTACGTCCAATACCGATGCCACCGCCAGTTACAATGGCAACTTTTCCTGCAAGCTTCATTTTCATTACCCCTTCTATAAGTCTTACCGTCATTCAGTATACTCCTTTATGAGATTAGTCTGCAAGCAAGAAAATTTTCTGATCCATTTGTAAACGTTTACTTTTTTAAACCTTCTTTTTTCTTACTATTACGCTGATCGAAAACTAGACCAATAAAAATGAGAATTCCCCAAAAAATTATGCTACCTCCTGTCATTTCAACTTCCCCCTTGTTATATAAAGATATAATTTTTTATTTATTATACCACTTTCTTAATTTTCAATCTATTTAAATTTAAAAATGATATGACCTAACCTCACCTTAGTGTATTGCCTTCAAGATTTATTTGTGAAATAGGAAAGACCTTTTTATTATATGAATAAAAAGGTCTTTCTTTTATTATACAAGGCTCATCACTTTTGTCTTTGCAATTAAATCATGAAAACCACAATTATCTTTGCGGAACAACATCATATATACGTTACATATTAACGGAATTCCAAGTAGCAATATGTTTGGTAATAACAATACAATAAATCTTATGCTTAATGTTTGTATTGTTAACTTTTCACTCTTCAATGAAATTAATTTTGTTCTCGTTACTTTTTTACCAAGTGTAGCACCGTTCCAAATAAAAGGTAACAAAATAAAATATAGAGCCATTAATATAAAAGCTACCGTGAGATCATATCTATAGTCACCAAAACTTATATTAAAACGATTCAAAATAGCACTATAGTTTCCGGTCATAATAGCTACTACTGCACCATACATAACCGAGATTAAAAACATGTCAATTAGGGAAGCACCTATGCGATTCATTACAAGCGCTGGACGATGCATCTTTAACTTCATTTTATGTCGACTCCTTCATATCCTTCTTTACCCGTTTCATCGTACCACTTCTAAAAAACATTGTAAACTAGCGTTTCTCTTACTTTTCTTGTACAATGTGTTACAACAGCATTGTAAAGGAGGTTCCCATATTGAAAAAATGGATAATCCTATTCCTTGCCTTCCTATTAACTGGTTGCGCAGGAAATACAAGTCACTTAACTTATACGATTAACGATGAATACGAACTCACACGTACTTCTGGAAATGCATTTGAACTTTTCCCCTCGCAAGATGCTGTATATGCCACACAATACATCCCTGCAAAAATTACAGACATCGGTTGGGATGATAAATACATTATTGCAAAACAAATTGAGGAAAAGTCAGATCCGAATAATCCTGACGGAGCAATTGCAAATAAAAAAAGTGAACAATATTGGATTATTGACGTAAAGCACAATAAACGTTTTGGTCCCTATAATGAAAAGCAATTTAATGAACAAAAAGATGCGTTTAAAATTAAAGTGTCTTTTCAAAATGTAGATTCATACATAAAAGAAATAAAAAAACAGTCAGCATAATGTTTTGAACGCTGACTGTTTTTACTTACATTATTTAAAAAACGCCTTACTCAGAAAGTGAGATATTAAAAGTTTGTGACTCTTTAACAACATCTTGTGTTTCTGTATCTCCTGCAACTAAATCATCTGTTGTAAACTTTATATCCTTTACCTTTTCTTTTCCATCATCAAGTATTAAACCAACAATACCCTCTCTTGTTTCACCAGGCTTATAGTCTTCTCTTGATATATTTTTTGTACCAACGAGCGTATCTTCATCATATAAAAAGTTTTGAGTCGCAACTTTAAAATGTTGCTTATCATTAACCATAACATCATTCATAGAGAAAAATTGCATGTTTTTATTTCCGGTATTTTCCACTTTATATGTAATCTCAACGTAACGAATCATATCACTAATCTCTGTTCCACTTAGCGATGCATATAATTCTGCATCTTCCTGACTTACTTTATCTCCTAATCTACGCTTTACTTCTTCAGGAGTTAATGCCGTATATACTTTCAATGTATTTTTTGCATCTTCACTCATCTGTGATAAAGAGATCACTTTAACATCTTGCACATGAATTTTCATTGGTGCTACTTCAAATGTTTGATTCACAGAATGAATCTGCTCTAACTTGAAAGTACCCCATCCTGTTTCTTTCACTTTTTGTCCTACTTTTGTCAGCTCACGCCCACCATATTCTTTTGTTTCAGGAATAGATTCTTTCTTCTTCGGTTCAGCTTTCTTTTCTTCTTGATGGAAGCAACCACTTAACATAAGAAGAAAACTACATAAAACAAAAATACTTTTCCATGCTTTCATCATTTAATTTCTCCTAACACTATCATTCATCAATATAAATTAGTCCCTCGCTTTGTAAACTATAGAAACAATGAAAAGTCCACAAAACGAACTTCTCAGTCCAGATACTATTATACATCCTATTTGGAAAATATGAAAATAGAGATCTACGAACGCGTGGGCGATAAATATAAAAGCTGCCACAATGATTGCTGAAGCCCAGTACTTCCTTTTTTCCGAAGCTACAATA
The DNA here is from genome assembly GCF_014932895.1 of Bacillus thuringiensis. Taxonomy (GTDB): domain Bacteria; phylum Bacillota; class Bacilli; order Bacillales; family Bacillaceae_G; genus Bacillus_A; species Bacillus_A thuringiensis_AA. The sequence continues at coordinate 321,662 of NZ_JACYOF010000001.1, forward strand.
ATATCTTTCCCCTTTTCATTTCTTCAATAGAATACCATCTATCATAACGAGAGAATTGATCTTAATGCAATATTTATTTTCACATTGGAATATGATAGTTTACATGTTATAATCCACATGAAATATTCAGAAAACAAGGAGGATTCGCGTGTCATTAACACTTATCTTTTTTCTTATTCTGTTTATCTTGTTTTTAAGTACTTACATCGGATTCCTTATATGGAAGAGAATAGATTTCAGCTGAGTCAAAGAAGTTAGGCGAGAGATCAACTGCCCGTAAACGCCTGGTTCAACTAATAATCAGCAGGGGACGAACAAAACCCCCACTGATTAAAGTGTCACTTTATTAGCAAGTGGTCTTACGCTTATATTTGCTGCTTTTTTAGAATCAAAATCCGTTATGAATTGAGGTTTATATATTGATTGACGTACCTTTTTTAAAAAGTGTTACATTACAAAAAGAAAATATTCCTAGTTTTTCCGCATATCCTTACTGTTTACCCGCTATTCGAACATTACAATCGCTCCTTTTTCATCCGAATGTAACATTCATTATTGGAGAAAACGGAACGGGTAAATCAACATTACTCGAGGGAATTGCAGTTGCTTTAGGTTTTAATGCAGAAGGTGGAACAAAAAATTTCCGCTTTAGCACAAACGATTCACACTCATCTTTACATGAATACCTTCGAATTTCCAAAAGTTTCAATATACCAAACGACGGGTTCTTTCTTCGCGCTGAATCATTTTATAACGTTGCTTCTTATATTGATGAAATAGATGCTGATAGAGAAGCACGTGGGAATCCAGTTATCAACTCCTATGGTGGTATTTCACTACACAAACAATCACATGGTGAATCATTCTTCTCATTATTCATGAACCGTTTTTCAGGACAAGGTTTATACATTTTAGATGAGCCTGAGGCAGCTTTATCCCCGATGAGACAACTTTCTATGTTAGTCCGTATGCATGAACTTGCAAAACAAGGATCGCAATTTGTTATTGCCACGCACTCTCCTATTTTAATGTCTTATCCAGCATGTACTATATACTCTTTAGCACAAGATGGGATTCACGAATCTACATTGGAAGAAACAGAGCATTATCAAACGACGAAGCTTTTCTTTGAAAATCGCGATCGACTATTCCATCATTTATTTGAATCGTAAAAAAAGAAGCAGCCAACCGCTGCTTCTTTTTTTATAGTGCTTCTATAAATAAGGCAACCCCAATACCACCGCCGACGCATAAAGAGGCAATTCCTTTTTCTAATCCGCGTCTCTTCAATTCATGAATTAAACTTACAGTGATACGAGCTCCTGTACAACCGATTGGGTGTCCAAGTCCTACACCACTACCGTTCACATTCACTTTTTCACGATCCAGACCTAATTCTTTCTCTACAGCTAAGTATTGTGCAGCGAAAGCTTCATTAATTTCCAGTAAATCAGCATCTTCTAATGACCAATCTACTTTTTCTAACCCTTTACGAATTGCTGGCGCCGGTCCAATGCCCATAATTTTCGGATCTACTCCAGCTACTGAATACCCAACAATTCTAGCTAACGGTTGTAAGCCTTTTTCTTTCGCTTTTTCTTCGCTCATTAATACTAGAACTGCACTCCCGTCATTAAGGCCAGATGCATTCCCTGCAGTTACTGATCCATCTTTACGGAAAGCTGGTTTTAATCCTGCTAATTTTTCCGCTGTAATATCTGCACGTGGATGTTCATCCTTCGAAAATACTACTTCTTTTCTACGTTCTTTTATCGTAATAGGAACAATTTGATCGTCAAAGTATCCAGACTCGATTGCCTTTAGCGCCAATGTATGACTGCGAAGCGCAACTTCATCTTGTTCCTCTCTTGTAATTTCATATTGGTCAACTAAGTTTTCCGCTGTTTCCCCCATCATAATATGATGGATTGGATCTTCTAAAACTTCCCACACCGTATCACGAATTTCTCCGTGCTGTAGACGTTGTCCCCAGCGGTGTTGTTTCAATGCATAAGGGCTCGAACTCATCGCTTCTACTCCACCTGCAACAACAATATCACTTACACCTAATTGAATTTGCATTGCAGCAGACATAATTGCTTGCATACCTGAAGAACATTGGCGTTGGATTGTATAACCCGTAACTGTGTCAGGAAATCCTGCCGCTAATGCAGCCGTTCTCGCCGTATTTGCTTCATCAGTTCTTTGAATACAATGACCTAAAATCACTTCATCAACTTCATGTGGTTCTACTCCGCCTCGTTTTACAGCTTCCTGAAGTACAGGAACAGCCAATTCCACTGGTGTTACATTTTTTAGCGCTCCCCCAAAAGTTCCAATTGGCGAACGAACTGCAGCTGTAATAACAACATTATGCATTTTGTACTTGCCCCTCTCTTATGTACCCTAGTCAGTTTTTAGGTGAAATTCCATAAGATGTATGTCTAAAACTATCATACTATAAACATACTAAAAAATCAAAATATTTAATATAATGAAAATAGAAGGAAGTACCCTTCTATTCCGTTAACGCATATAAAAATTTTTGTAAAATTTTCTCTGTTGTTTCATTCAATTTTGGTAACTTATCTACCGGAAAATATTGAAGTTGCAACCCTTCATGATCGAGCTTTAATTCTCCGCTCATATGATGCCCCTGATACAGATGAATGACATTAAAAATTTCATCTCCATTAGGATAACGGAAGTATACTTCCTTTCCTGATAAGACACCAAGAAATTGCATTATTTTTGCATGTAGCCCCGTCTCTTCGAATAATTCCCTACGAGCAGTTTCTTCTGTCGTTTCTCCTAGTTCCATCGCCCCGCCAGGTACACCCCAATCATATGTATCTGAACGATATTGAAGCAATACTTCTTGCTTTTCATTTAATATAATGATTGCTGATCCTACTAGAATAAGTGGTCTTGTACCAACGACTTTGCGTAACTCTTCAATATACCCCAATATGTAAACTCTCCTTTCCTCACCCTCCCTTATCATAACAAAATTCTTCTCTTTTTGTTGATGTAATTTTCAAGAAAAAAAGGAAGCTTCCGCTTCCTTTTTTTACCTTTATTGCACCATTTGCGGGCAGTAAGACCCCTACTCAAAATTCAGCGAAAGCAAAGAAGCTAGGTGGGGGATCAACTGCCCGTAAACGCCCGATTGGTTCAACTAATAATCAGTGGGGATAAACAAAACCCCCACTGATTAGATTTTCACTTTATTTCTTAAAGCTTTCATATTTTACAGCTTCAAAAGCTTCTTCAATTTCATCATTACGATAATGGACGTATGTAAAACGCCCCAATTCTACTAATCTTGCTATTTCTTGTAACGCTTTATGCTGCTCATATGTTTCTTTAAGCGTAATATGTACATAAAACTTCATTAATGGATGTTCATATAAAGGTTCTCCCACCTCTACATATACATCTTCAACCCCTTGCACAACTCTCACATAACTTGCAAATTGATAAAGAGCTTCTCTGTCTGAAACGATTTTTAATGTATACATATATTCTCCCCCTTTCCTTTACTATATCAAAAAGATGACCATACTACGTTATAGAACTATGAAATTTTTTCGACTTATAGTCTATATATTCGCAAAATAAACAAGACGTTTATCCATACATAGGCCCTTTTCCCCACATATATTATAGGAAGAATTTTTTCATTTGAGGTGTTCCTTATGGATCCATACGTCAATATATGTATTTGCATTACTCCAGGTGCTAATATTTCTGACGACCGTATCGCAAAAGATTTAGCAGTTGCAGAATCAATTTGGCACCCTATTACATTCCAAATTAAAGAAGTAATTGTATTAAATGAGCTTTTCCGTTTTTCTGATCGCGAAATTAGTTATAAAAATTCCATTAAAAGTCAGGAAAAACTAGCGGCCTTCTTTCAAACATGTGTGAATGAAGCACCTGAATGTGACCTTTATATTTGTTATATTGGTAGTGATTATTTCAAAGAAACAGCAGTAATTGCCTGCGCTTACTCTTTAGCAAAACAACAGCAACTTACTGGTTACATCGTTTTAACAAATTCGGCAGCTCCTGTGAAAAATATATATACGCTCGCCCACGAAATTGGTCATATTTTATTTACAAGGCGTGTTTACGGAAAACTTACTCATGCAGATCCTCATTCTCCAACCGGTTCGGAGCACCATCCTTCTCCAACAAATCTTATGTACCCTATAGTCCCTCGTCCAGAAAACGTTCATATTCACTCATTATTAACAGAAGAACAAAAAGCTCTTTCTTTACAAAGCTCTTTATTACAACGAAAAAAACAGTAACTGTCATGTTACTGTTTAAAACAACTTATGCCAATCAACAAACCCAATACAGGCTGCAAAGGATAAAAATATAAAACGAAACGTAACCCCTCTAAAAATCAAAATATAGTATTTCTTTGGAAATAATTTTTTATATATCCAGAGCAGCCCTTTTCCTTTTGAACTTCTGTTCACACTTTTTTCTCTTCAATTTTTAAATACCATCTCATTAATCCATATAAACTTCCATACATAAGTAAAGCTTTTGCAATTCCCCAAAATACATTTCTTTCTTCTAAGTCTTTAAATATAAACATAATAGCTAAAGGAACAATTAGCACCAAAACGCCCATCCAGCCAAGAACATACACTTCACCAATGAGAAGTAATAAAAAGATAATTGCTGCTAATATATATGTTTGTATTGTCGACAATTGTACTATAGGTGTACCATACCATTTATTCATAAACATTAATAACACTAATAATAGAATAGGAACCATTACTATTATATAAATAATTCCAAACTCTACTAACTTACTTTTAAAAGAGGACATTCTAAACGCAACAATCGTTCCAATAATCGTAATGATTAAGACGATAGGATAACCCATTAACTGTACGTTTGTTAATGTAAATTGCTGATTAGGACTTTCAAATAAAATATTTGTAAGTAACCAATATCCACCAATACCAATTATCATTGCAAGAATACTTTTTATACTCCCACTTTTATCCTTTTCCATCTCTTTAGCCAACTCTTCTGCATACTCTTTCGGTGAATCACCAAATATATCACTTACCGTCTTCCCCTTTTTCTCACCTTCTATTAAATGCAATTCTGCATCTTCTAGAAAAGCGTCCACATCTTCTTCTTTAATCCCTTTTGTTATTAAATATACTTTCGTATCGATTAAAAACTTTTCTCCTTCTTTAGAAATCTTCATTATAACTCCTCCCTTATTTAACCGTTTCTCTTCTATTTGTCTTCATCATAATTTCAAGGAAGATTAAAATAAATAAACTTCCGTATAAACATATAACTTGAAATAACATTGGTACGAGATCTTCCGATGTAAAGGTTTTAAACACTAACATAATAGAAAGAGGAAGAATTAAATACAAGTTTTTAAACCATCCTTCAAAATACATATTTATAACTACTGTGATGATAAAGATTCCTCCAGCTAATATATAACTTTGGACTAGAGTCAACATAAACATCGTTGTAGGATATATCATATCTAATATCGTAACAGCTCCTAATACAAACATTGGCGCTATCATGACTAAAAACCACATTGAAAACCACGGTTTTGTAAAGCTTGTTACAAAGGTCATTTTACGAAGCAGAAAATTAGGGCCAGTAAAAGCCAAAACCAGTGTAAAACTATAGCCAATGCACTGAATAAGAGAAATCTGTAAAACTCCATTATTAACCATTAAAATAGAAGCAATAATCCAAAACGAAACAATATTCATTACTGTAAAACCGATTTGCTTCCACGTTTCCTGTCTATCTCTTTCCATCACTTTTACAAGTTCATTTGCATATTCTTTCGGTGAGCTTCCGAAAATATCTTCTACACTTTTCCCATCACTCTCACCTTCTATTAAATGCAACTCTGCATCTTCTAAAAAAATTTCAATGTCGCTTTCTTTCACACCCTTTGCGGTCAAAAATAATCTCATATCTAACAAAAACTTTCGCGCTTCACTTGATAGCATTATTTTCTTCTTCCCTTCCCCTCAAGTAGACGTTCTACACTACTTTGCATCACTTCCCAACGATCCATAAATTCATCTAGTGCATCTTCTCCCTTCTCTGTTAACGTGTAATACTTCCTTTTTGGGCCAGATGGAGATTCCTTCATTACACTTGTTATTAGCCCTTCTTTTTGCATTCGTATTAATAATGGATAAATACTTCCCTCACTCGCCATTGTAAAACCATACTTTGCTAACTTTTCACTCATTTCATAACCGTATATTTCACCTTCAGAAATAATAGCAAGTAAGCATCCTTCTAAAATCCCTTTCAGCATTTGACTTGTCGACATAATTCAAATCCTCCCACTATCTTGTTTTACAAGATAGATAAGCGTAAGTATCTTGCTTTACAAAATAGTATAACAGAGACTATTTTGCAAAACAAGATAGCTATCGATGTTTTTCCAAATGTTTGCAGGAATTTCATAGTCCCCCCTCTAAATAGAGCAATAAGAGAATTTTTATATAAAGGAGTGGTTTTCATCATGGCTACAAATCGAGTTGTCTTTTTAACCGGTGCTGCGAGTGGTATTGGTTATGAAATGGGGAACGCTTTTGCAACAGAAGGTGCAAAAGTTGTTGTTAGTGATCGTCTTGAAGATCGTGCGAAAGAAGCTGCTGAACAATTACAAAAGGAAGGATTTCAAGCTATCGGCTTAAAATGTGACGTTACATCTGAAGAAGAAATTACAGCAGCAATTTCTCAAACAGTTAGTCATTTCGGTTCATTAGATATATTAATTAACAATGCAGGAATGCAACACGTCTCACCGATTGAAGATTTTCCAACCGAAAAGTTCGAGCTGCTAATTAAAATTATGCAAATCGCTCCGTTTATTGCAATCAAACATGTTTTTCCAATTATGAAAAAGCAAAAATATGGTCGTATTATTAATGTCGCTTCTATTAACGGTCTTGTTGGATTCGCTGGAAAAGCTGCCTACAATAGCGCTAAGCATGGTGTGATTGGATTAACAAAAGTTGCAGCTTTAGAAGGTGCTACTCATGGAATTACTGTTAATGCACTTTGTCCTGGCTATGTCGATACCCCTCTTGTACGTAATCAACTGCAAGACTTAGCAACTACAAGAAATGTACCACTTGAAAATGTTTTAGAAGATGTCATTTATCCTCTTGTACCACAAAAGCGGTTATTACAAGTACAAGAAATCGCTGATTATGCTCTGTTTTTAGCGAGTGAAAAAGCAAAAGGCATAACTGGTCAAGCTGTCGTTATCGATGGTGGCTATACTGCTCAATGAAAAATAAAGTTTGCTCACGAAGAGCAAACTTTATTTTTTATCACGAGGATCGTCGTACTTTAGTAATTGCTGTGGTAACTTTTCTATTGCAACAATTACCCCATCTAATTTACTTTCAATACGATGGAGTAAATACAATGTTACAACAATCGGAAACCCTACATTACCTACCATCCTGATCCACTCTTCCATCTTCTTCTCCTCCTTTCATTATATATATAAGAAAAACAAATAGATTTAGGCATAAAAAAACAAGCTATTACTTACTAGCTTGTTTTTCAAATAATGATGCAATTTCTCGTTTATAATCCCCTCGTATAATACCTTTCTCAGTAATAATACCTGCAATTAATTCGTTCGATGTTACGTCAAATGCAGGATTATAAACATCAATTCCAACTGGTGCTACTTGCTTCCCAAAAATTTTCGTAACTTCTGTTTCATCTCTTTCCTCAATAACAATTTCAGCTCCAGTTTCTTTCGTAACATCAAATGTCGATAGCGGCGCAGCAACATAAAATGGAATATCAAAATATTTTGCTAAAATAGCTAAATTCATTGTTCCAATTTTATTTGCCGTATCTCCATTTGCGACTATTCGATCCGCTCCTACAATAATCGCGTTTATTTCTTTCGTTTGAATAGCATAAGCAGCAGTATTATCGGTAATGAGTGTTACATCAATATTTGCTTGCTTCAATTCCCATGTCGTTAAACGGCCACCTTGTAAAATAGGTCTCGTTTCACACGCATACGCATGTAACCGCACACCTTTCTCTTTCCCAATATAAAAAGGTGCTAATGCAGTTCCATATCTAGCAGTTGCAATGCTTCCAGCGTTACAAATTGTTAAAATGTTATCACCGTCTTTAAAACATGTTAACGCATGTTCTCCAATACTCCGGCATACCGCTTCATCCTCTTGCTGAATGTGAAGCGCTTCTTCTTCTAATATTTTTTGCGCTTCTTTTATTGTAGTAATCTCTCGAATAGATTCTCTCATACGATCGATTGCCCAAAATAAATTGACTGCCGTTGGGCGTGATGTTCCTAAATAGTTACAGTCTCTATTAAACTTCTTTTGAAATTCTTCGATATGTAAAGTATTATACTTTTTTGCTGCAAGCGCCAAACCAAATGCAGCTACAATTCCAATTGCAGGCGCTCCTCGTACTTCTAACATTATGATACTTTTCCATACCTCTTCAATAGTCGTTAATGTTTTGTATTCCATGCTATGCGGCAACTTTGTTTGATTTAATACCGCAATTGCATCACCTTTCCAACTTACAGATCTCGGAACAGCAACAATTGTACTCATGCTTTTACGCCCCCTGAAACTGTCTGTTGAAATAACGTTCGAAACAATTGAATATCAGCACTCTTAGATTCATATTTTATTAATTCTTTTCCTAAGTATAGCGCTTGCTTCTTAGCTTGAATTCTTTTTTCTTTATTTGCTATTTCATCTAAATCAGCTACATGAGCTAAGCCAATTGTTCTACGAATTACTTCACATCCGGTAAATCCGACAGCATCAATAAAAATATTTTGCAAAATAATTGGTAGCCATTGTTTTTCTTTCGTGTATGATTCTACCCCTTCTCCAATCCATAACTTCGTAAAAGCTTCTACAAAATAACTCCATGTCTTCTCTATATGGAAAAATAGTACATTTCTATTCTCTTCTTCTCTAGATAAAGCATTTAATAATAGGTTTGCAATAAATTGACCGATGTCAAATCCAAACGGACCATACGTTGCAAATTCTGGATCAATCACTTTTGTTTCAGAAGGTGATGAAAAAATACTGCCAGTATGTAAATCCCCGTGAATAAGGGTTTCTTTTCTCGTTAAAAATTTATATTTATACTGCGCTACTTTTAGTTTTAAAGTTTTATCACTCCAAAGTTCATCAACAGCTAGCTGTAAATCTGGTTCATAATCGTTCGTATCGTAATGCCCAAACGGATCTGTAAACACTAAATCTTCTGTAATTTTACAAAGGTCCGGATTTACAAATGTACCCTCTAGTACCCTTTTCTCTTCTGACTGTAAACCGAAATCTGAAGTATAAAATAAAACATAGGCTAGAAAACGACCGATATGTTGAGATAAAAGCGGATATTCTTCTCCATCTATTAATCCTTTTCTTGTAATGGTTAGCCTTGATAAGTCTTCTATTACTGTTACCGCTAACTCTTCATCATGACTGTACACTACCGGAACATAATCCGGTACATACTTCGCAAAAATTTGTAATGCCTTACTTTCAATCGTCGCTCTTTTTATAGACAGCGGCCAGCTCTCACCAACTACTTTTGCATATGGAAGTGCTTGTTTTATTATAATTGATTTCTCTCCATCATCTAATTTGAACACGTAATTTAAGTTTCCATCTCCGATTTCATGACAAACTACATTCGCTTTCTTTTCAAAATAACCATGTCCTTTCGCATATTGTACAGCTGTTATTTCTGTTAATGCATAATATCCCATCGTCTTCTCCCCCTTTTTAAATTCAGAGGTTTTTCTAACGCAGAAAAACCTCTTTCCACTAAAGAAAGAGGTTTGAAGTTTATCTTCTCCCCTCTTATCTGCCAGAAATTTTACTTTCTGCTGGAATTAGCACCGTGCCTTTTGGCGTAAATAAACGCCCCATTTCACAATGGTATTACGGTCGGTTGCTGGGCTTCATCGGGCCAAATCCCTCCACCTGCTCTTGATAAGAGTTGTATAATTTTTCGAATTTTTAACTTTATGTTGAAGACTATACCAAGAATAAAAATCACTTGTCAACATTTTATTTGTATAATTCTGGACGACGATCTGCAAAAACTGGAATTCCTTTACGAACCTCTTTTATTTTCTCGAATGTAAGCTCCCCAAATAAAATGGCTTGCTCTTCATTTGCCTCTACTACAACTTCCCCCCAAGGATCCACAATTAAAGAATGACCTGCAAACTCATTATTTGGGTCCTTACCTGCTCTATTACATGCCACAACGTAACACTGGTTTTCAACCGCCCTCGCCTGCAAAAGCAAGCGCCAATGTGCTAAACGAACTAATGGCCATTCTGCTACAACAAATAAAACTTTTGCACCTTTGGCAGTATGGACACGCATCCACTCCGGAAAACGAATATCATAACAAATTATGCCAGCACACTCTACATTATCGAGCGTAAATTCACCTGTCCCATTACCAGCTATTAAATATTTATGTTCATTCATAAGCTGAAATAAATGCACTTTACTATATTCATTGACTAACTGGCCCTCATTGTCTACCACATACATTGTATTTGTAACACCTTGCTCTGTTTGCTTTGCTATAGAACCACCAACAATATGTACACCATATTGCTTCGCCCACTCTTTCAACTTTTCTTTCGTTTTCACTCCATCCATATCTGCAATTTCAGAAAGCCTCGTTAAATCATATCCTGTTGTCCATAGTTCAGGTAAGACGATAACGTCTGGCCCTTCCTTCATTGCTTCGTTTATTTTATTTTTAGCATTCTCAATATTTTTTTCCACATCTCCAAAAGCAATATCCATTTGAATACATGCGACTTTCATTTTGTCAGCCCCATTCTTAATTTTTTCTTTACAAAATACTGGAAAGATTATATCATTTGTCACTAGAATTGTAACAACTTTCAAAAGAGGTGGAAAGTATGAAATTATTTCAACCTTCTGAGATAGTAACATCATTGCCAACGCAATTTTTCGCTTCACTTGTTGCAAAAGTTAACAAAGTCGTTGCAGCTGGGCACGATGTTATTAATCTAGGTCAAGGTAATCCAGATCAACCAACCCCGCAGCATATCGTAAAAGCTTTGCAAGATGCTGCCGAAAAAGCCATGCATCACAAATATCCGCCATTTCGCGGGCATGAAAGCTTAAAAGAAGCCGTGGCAACATTCTATAAACGTGAATACAGCGTAGAACTAAATCCAAAAACTGAAGTTGCTATTTTGTTTGGTGGGAAGGCCGGATTAGTAGAATTACCACTTTGTTTTACAAACCCTGGAGATACTATTCTCGTTCCAGATCCAGGCTATCCAGATTATTTATCAGGAGTTACTTTAGCAAAAGCACACTTTGAAACGATGCCACTTATTGCAGAAAATCATTTTTTACCGGATTATACGAAAATTAATGCCTCTATCGCTGAGCGCGCAAAGTTAATGTTTTTAAACTATCCAAATAATCCTACCGGTGCTACTGCATCAAAAGATTTTTTTGATGCAACCATTCATTTTGCTAATAAACATAATATATTAGTTGTTCACGATTTTGCTTACGGTGCTATCGGATTTGATGGTCAAAAGCCTGTTAGTTTCTTGCAAGCAGACGGCGCCAAAAATACAGGAGTTGAAATTTATACTTTATCAAAAACTTTCAATATGGCTGGCTGGCGTATTGCTTTTGCAGTTGGAAATGAAAGTGTCATCGAAACAATTAACCTACTGCAAGATCATATGTATGTTAGTCTTTTTGGTGCAGTTCAAGATGCTGCCCGCGAAGCGCTATTAGGTTCGCAGTCTTGTGTAATAGACCTTGTAAATAGTTACGAATCTCGAAGAAATGCCCTTATAGAGGCTTGTCACTCGATTGGTTGGAATGTAGATATTCCAAAAGGATCGTTCTTTGCTTGGCTTCCTGTACCAAAAGACTATACATCTGAGCAATTTTCTAATATTTTACTAGAACAAGCACATGTGGCAGTTGCTCCAGGTGTTGGATTTGGTGAGCACGGCGAAGGGTATGTCCGTGTTGGGCTCTTACATACAGAGGACCGATTACGCGAAGCAATTAATCGAATTGATAAATTAAAAATTTTCAAAAAGTCATTGACAACATGAAAAATATCTGACAAAATTCAGTTATCTTAAAAATTTAAACATTTCTAAATACTTCTTATCAAGAGCAGGTGGAGGGACGAGCCCGACGAAGCCCGGCAACCGATCTACAATTGTAGACACGGTGCTAATTCTCGCAGCATTATGCTGACAGATAAGGAGCTGGTTGTAAAAAAACCTCTCCTTAGCTGAGAGGTTTTTTTATTTAACTAGGAGGTTATAACAATGAGCGGAATTATAGCGACGTATTTAATCCATGACGATTCACATAACTTAGAAAAAAAAGCTGAGCAAATTGCACTCGGTTTAACAATTGGCTCTTGGACTCATTTGCCACACTTATTGCAAGAACAATTAAAACAGCATAAAGGCAACGTCATTCATATTGAGGAATTAGATGAACAAGAACATATCAATTCGTATCTACGTAAAAAAGTAAAACGCGGGATTATTAAAATCGAATATCCATTATTAAATTTCAGTCCAGATTTACCAGCTATTTTAACAACTACATTCGGAAAGCTATCACTTGATGGCGAAGTGAAATTAATTGACTTAACTTTTTCAGACGAATTAAAAAAGCATTTTCCTGGTCCAAGGTTTGGTGTAGATGGCATTCGAAACCTCTTACAAGTATATGATCGTCCCCTTTTAATGAGCATTTTTAAAGGAATGATTGGACGAAATATTGGCTATGTAAAAACTCAATTACGTGATCAAGCAATTGGTAGTGTGGATATCGTAAAAGATGATGAAATTTTATTTGAGAATACATTAACACCACTTACGAAGCGAATTGTTTCTGGAAAAGAAGTTTTACAATCAGTATATGAAACATACGGCCATAAAACGTTATATGCAGTAAATTTAACAGGGCGAACTTTCGACTTAAAAGAAAATGCGAAACGCGCAGTGCAAGCTGGTGCAGATATTCTATTATTTAATGTATTTGCTTATGGACTAGATGTACTACAATCACTTGCAGAAGATGATGAAATTCCAGTTCCAATTATGGCACACCCTGCTGTAAGCGGTGCTTATTCAGCATCAAAATTATACGGGGTATCATCTCCATTATTACTTGGAAAGCTACTTCGTTATGCTGGTGCAGATTTTTCTTTATTCCCATCTCCATACGGAAGCGTTGCATTAGAAAAAGAAGAAGCTCTTAACGTTTCAAAGTATTTAACTAAGGAAGATGCATTTTTCAAAAAAAGTTTTTCTGTCCCATCTGCTGGCATTCATCCTGGTTTCGTTCCTTTTATTTTACGAGATTTCGGTAAAGATGTTGTTATTAATGCCGGCGGCGGGATACATGGGCATCCAAATGGGGCACAAGGTGGCGGCAAAGCTTTCCGTGCGGCAATTGAAGCTACTTTGCAAAGTAAACCACTCCATGAAGTAGATGAAATAAATTTACATAGCGCACTACAAATATGGGGAAATCCTTCACATGAGGTGAAATTATGAGTATTCAAGTATTTTGTGATTTCGATGGTACGATTACAAATAATGATAACATTATGTCCATTATGGAAAAATTCGCTCCACCAGAAGCAGAAGAAGTAAAAAATAGAATTTTATCACAAGAGCTATCTATTCAAGAGGGTGTTTCTCAATTATTTCAATTGATACCTACTCATCTGCGCGATAATATAATTCAATTTTTAAAAGAAACTGCCGAAATTCGCAGTGGCTTTCATGAATTTATACAATTTGTAAATGAAAATAACATTTCTTTTTACGTGATATCAGGTGGAATGGATTTCTTCGTCTACCCACTCTTACAAGGAATCGTTCCAAAAGAGCAAATTTTTTGTAATGAAACAGACTTTTCAGAAGAGTTTATTACAGTTAAATGGCCTCATTCTTGTGATGATCATTGTCAAAATCATTGCGGATTATGTAAATCATCATTAATTCGTAAATTAAGTGATACAACTGACTTTCATATTGTAATTGGTGATTCTATTACTGATTTACAAGCTGCGAAACAAGCTGATAAAGTATTCGCTCGCGACTTTCTTATTACAAAGTGTGAAGAACATCATATTGCTTATACACCGTTTGAAACATTTCAAGATGTGCAAGCTGCATTAAAACATTTGTTGGAGGTGAGGGCATGAAACAACTTTTTCGTCAGTGGTATGACTTGAGCGAGATAAAAAAAGAATTAACAACTCGAAATTGGTTCCCAGCAACAAGTGGTAATATTTCTATAAAAGTTAGTCATGAGCCACTTACTTTTCTCATTACAGCAAGCGGTAAAGATAAAACAAAAACCACTCCAGATGATTTTCTATTAGTAGATCATGTAGGAGTTCCCGTTTTAGAGACTGAATTACGCCCTTCAGCAGAAACAATATTGCATACACATATTTATAACAACACAAATGCCGGGTGCGTACTTCATGTTCATACAACTGATAACAATGTCATCACAAATTTGTATAGTGATAATGTCACCCTTCAAAATCAAGAAATTATTAAAGCTCTCGATATTTGGGAAGAAGGTGCAACGATTCACATTCCTATTATTGAAAACCATGCTCATATCCCAACGCTTGGAGAGAACTTCCGACAACATATTCACGGAGATTCAGGAGCAGTATTAATTCGAAACCATGGCATTACCGTATGGGGCCGAGATAGCTTTGATGCAAAGAAGAGATTAGAAGCTTATGAGTTTTTATTCCAATTTCATATAAAACTATTATCAATTCAAGGAGGCGTTTCTAATGGCGCAAATTCGTATTCATGAAGGAAATATTCGCATTGAAAATGAAGTAGAAGTATCAAAATTTCTACAAGAGGAAGGAGTTTTATATGAGAAATGGAACATCTCTAAACTTCCTACTCATTTAAAAGAAAATTACTCGTTAACAGATGAAAACAAAGCTGAAATATTAACGGTATTTTCAAAAGAAATCGCTGATGTTTCAACACGCCGAGGTTATAAAGCACATGATGTAATTTCACTTTCAAATAGCACACCTAACCTTGACGAATTATTAATTAATTTCCAAAAAGAACACCATCATACAGATGATGAAGTTCGCTTCATTGTCAGTGGTCATGGCATCTTTGCTATTGAAGGAAAAAACGGGGAAATTTTTGACGTTGAACTTGAGCCAGGCGATCTTATATCCGTTCCCGAAAATGCAAGACATTATTTTACATTGCAAGATGATCGTCAAGTTGTAGCTATTCGTATTTTCGTTACAACTGAAGGCTGGGTTCCAATTTATTAAGGTAGCTAGTTGAATAAAAGAACTTGGACCCCCTTTTCCAACCTTTTATTCACTCTACATATATACATCCTCCTATGGAACAGGCTTATTTCAGCAAATGAAATAAGCCTGATTTTTTTTACTCAAAAGCATAATCCCTCTCGTTTCAAAAGACAAGCTATACTCCTCGATTTTTCAAGTGTATTTCTCAACATTTTTTGAACATTCATTGAACTTTTTTTGAATTTTTTCTGAAAATTCTGTTTTATGTATGATATACTACAATTAACTAAGAAAGAAAAAAATATCGCAAGCAGAGGGGGATAATCATGAGTTTACTTATCGCACTTATACTAGGGGTTACGTGTGGAGCACTTCCTGTTATTTTAGGAGCAATTATGGAAGAGTTAGAAGTTGGTGTTTTAGGATTTGTTGCATCTTGTGTAAGCGCTTTATTTTTTGGTTTGTTCGGTGCTATTCCTGTTTCGATTCTGTGTGCATTTTATATATTACGCCATGCTCGTGCAAAACAATTCGGTCCTAACCATATTGCACAAGTTATTCCATTTCCAATTGAACGATGCCGTCGAGCTTCAAGCTTATAATGATACAAAATAAACAAATAAATAAAAGTCCTCATTTGAGGACTTTTATTTATTTGTTTATTTATTTATTTTCTTCTAGAAATTGAAATAATTCTTGTAGGTGTAGCGCGTCTTCACTATAGCTAACAGATACATGACATATACCGTCAATTTCAGCTTGCATATAAAGGTCAATCCCATCACGATCATATTTCAATGCCAAATAGAATTCCATTTCTTCTAACATCTTTTTTGAAGTTCGAATGACATAATGTCCCTTCTCATCTTTTCCATATTCAAAGTTTGGTTCAAAATCATATTTTTTCTTAAAAGCTTCTTTTTGTTTTTCATTTATTTGTATACAAGTTGCTCGCTGTACAGCATCGATCATCTCATCAAACTTTTGAAGATCCATCACGTTTACCCCCCAATATATTTTTTATATAACACTTGTGTTCCGCTATTTTCTTCGCCATCCATAATTAACTCTTCATACAATTCTTTCGCCAAGCTTAAACCTGGTACTGGTAATTGTAATTTTTCAGCCTCATCTAAAGCAATTTTCATATCTTTCATAAAATGCTTTACATAAAACCCTGGCTCAAAGTCTCCCTTTAACATTCGAGGGGCTAAATTACTTAATGACCAGCTACCTGCTGCACCTGTTGAAATACTCTCTAATACTTTATCTGGATTCAGGCCAGCCTTTTTCGCGTAAGCAACAGCCTCACATACTCCAATCATGTTGGAAGCAATCGCAATTTGATTGCACATTTTTGTATGTTGTCCACTCCCAGCTGGTCCTTGTAACTGAATATTTGTTCCTAGTTTTTCAAGTAACGGTAAACACCTGTCATATATTTCTTTCTCTCCACCAACCATAATTGCGAGTCTAGCTTCTTTCGCCCCAATATCCCCTCCAGATACAGGTGCATCTAACGTATATATATTCTTGCTTTTCGCAACTTCATTAATACGTTTTGCCAAAGTCGGTGTAGATGTCGTAAAGTCAATTGCTATTGTAGCTTCTTTTGCATGTTCTAGAATTCCATCTATCCCAAAGTACACTTCTTCTACATCATGAGGATATCCAACCATCGTCATTACAACATCAACTTGCTTCACTAACTCTTTCGGTGTATCGCACCAATTTGCACCATCTTGTACTAAAGAATCTGTCTTCGCTTTCGTTCTATTATATACATATACTTTATGACCATCTTGCATTAAATGATGAACCATACTTTTTCCCATTACACCAATACCGATGAAACCTATTGATAAAATTTTGTTTTCCATATTCTCATCCCCTTTGTTCTAATAAATCACTTACCATCTTTCGGAACTCTTTATTAATATCATCATTTAAACCATTTTTCACATTTGAAAATAGTATAACAAATGTTCCTTTTTCTTTATTAAAATTATTAAACGTATTCCAACCAGAGACTACACCATGATTATGAAAATAATCTGGATTTATATACAAGCTAAATGCATAATTTTTCTCTTGTGACGGCGTAAACATCGCTTGTATACTTTTTTCTGAAAAAAGCTTGCCATTTAGAATTGCTTCGTCTAATTTCTTCATATCCCCAACTGTTGTATACATCTCACCACAACCATATAACCAGGCCATGTTTAATGGTTGTGCCGGTACAAGTGCTTGATCTTTCTTTACATAACCCTTTGTAAAATTTTGATCTCCAGGCACCATATTCCCCATACCTGATTCATGCATCTCTGCCTTGGCAAATATATTTTCCTTTACATAATCCCCCAAAGGTCTTTTCGTTATATTTTCTATAATATAAGCGAGCACCATATAATTATAATCCGTATACTCCCAACCAGTTCCTGGTGGGAATTTTAATTTCTGACTTCCAATCCAATTTATCAAATGTATACGTGAAGCTGCATTTACCTTTCCTTTTCCACGTTGCGGTAAACCTGATGTATGTGTTAATAAATGATACACAGTAATATTTTTATTCGCTGGAAATGAAGGAATATATTTATTTACATTGTCTTGAATGTTTAATTTTCCTTGTTCTTGTAACTGTAAAATAGATGTGGCAACAACTGTTTTCGTAATAGAGCCGATACGATATTTTGTTTGAGGCGTATTTTCTATTTTATTTTGAACATCAGCATATCCATATCCTTTATTCAATATAACACGCCCTTTATCTGCCACCAAAACTGTTCCATTGAATTGTTTTTCTACCAAATACTGATTCAATTTTTGAGATATACTAGCATAATCAATTTGGGTTTCTTCTTTTTTTTCCATACTCCCCTGTACTTTTGAATCAATAGCAGATGTTACTTTAGAGGGTAATACTTTTTCTTCCTTTGGACTAAAAAGAAAGTAATATACTCCGCCGCAAATAATAGCGCATACTGAAAACATAATCATTATTTTTTTTATCATCCTATACTTCCTCCATTATTACAAATAGTCCTCTATACCCTATTATCAGGCAATAAAAAAAAATCGCAACAATTAGTTGCGAAAAATTACATTTTTTCTTTCCTATATATACATACCTGATTTTTCCCATTTTTTTTCGCTTCATATAACGCAATATCCGCTCGCTGCATTAATTCTTCTCTTGTTATCCCTTGTTCATATAACGCAACTCCAAAACTAGCTGTTAACTTCGAAATTCCAGAGAATTGCTTTGTTTCAATGAAAAACCGTAATGACTCCGCAACTTGAAACGCTTCTTTTTCTACTGTATTTGTCACTAGTATAATGAATTCTTCTCCTCCCCACCTTGCAAATACATGTTGCTGCTCTACTTTAGATTTCATAAGTTCTGCAAGTTGCACTAACGCTAAGTCACCAAAATCATGGCCATATGTGTCATTTACTATTTTAAAATTATCTATATCAAATAAAATGAGTGCTATTTTTTCATTATTACGTATTACATTGTCCCACTCTACCTCTAGTATTTGTTGGAACTTCAAACGATTATAAATCTCTGTCAACGAATCTATCATAGCAAGTCTTTCTTGCTCTTGATAGATTTCATCTAATTCTGTAATCTCTGTACACTTTACAATAAATCTCGATACATCTTCTGGCAACGGTGTGGCACGCAATAAAAAGGTTGATACGATCCCTTCATAATTCGACATCTTAATTCTTCTATCATATGATAATGTATCATCTAACCATGTTATATCATGAGTCGTTGAATAGTATCCGTTTTCCCTAATAAAATGTTCAGCAAATACTAAATGTTGCTCACGATAAGCAAACAAATTTTCATATCCGAAAAACCCTAAAAAATTCGTATTACAATCAACAATCTCATCATCTTCTACTATAAATAATAAATCATTTTGAAAATCAAACATCGTCTGAAGTAGTTCTTGTTGCAAACTTACTTGCCGCACTAAAGAAAGTTGATACAAACTCTTATTCACTTCCTCTAACACTACTTGTGGAGTTACTGGGGCTATCACAATATTACGTATTCCTAACGTAAGCACCTCTGTAAACTCGTTTGTTATCTGTTGATCCCAAATGACAATGAATGTACTATGTGGATTATACATATTCTTTATATATTTTATTTGAGAAAAATCTGTTACATACATAATTACAATATGTGGTTTAGTCTTATGAAACAATAGTTCTCCTTCTTCAAAACTATTTGCTATAAACATGCATTTTGGATGGATATTTTCTATCGTTTGTTGATGTGTGCATCCATTTTCTATATAAAGGACATTTAATTGAAGATCTTGTAATACATTTTGGAAAACCGTATTCTCTAATAAAAAATGTAGTATGTTCATCACTAGTCTTCACTCACTTCATATATCTTGTTCTACAGAATTCCTCACAAACATTTTATAAAAGAATGTTCTCCAACCACTTTAATTAGTGAGGGATATATAGTAACAAGCTAATTGAGAATGTTATCTTCGCTTTTTCACTCTATAAATTCCTTTTTTAGTTTATGATTATAGGAATTGTATCGTTTGTATGAATGCCCTAGCTTACTCTGTAAAACTTGACAATTAAAATAAAGATATTATATTCTTAAATTCGACAACTTACAAAATGTAAGTAGAATACATTACATTTATTTTTTAATAATTTGATATGTAATTTGGAGGATATATAATGACAAACGACAACTTTTTTAATGTTCTATATGAACGCACATCTACACGTGCATTCAACCCAGACAAAGAAATTTCATCTACAGAATTACACGAAATTTTAAAGGCAGCTGCACAAGCACCTTCTGCTTGGAACTTACAACATTGGAAATTCCTTGTTTTCCAAGGAGAAGATGTACAAAAACGATTACATCCAATTGCGTATAACCAACAACAAATTCTTGATGCTTCTGCCGTAGTCGCTATTTTAGGTGATTTAGAAGCTTATAAAAACGTTGAACCAGTTTATGGTCCAATTGTAGAACAAGGCTTTATGAAAGAAGAAGCAAAAGAACGCTTAGCTAAAAACATTGAATCCGCATATACTCGTGAGCAATTCCCAAGAGATGCTGCTTTTTCAAATGCATCTTTAGCAGCAATGCAACTTATGCTTGCAGCTAAAGCAACTGGCTGGGACACTTGCGCTATTGGCGGTTTCAATCCACAAGCACTTACAGAAGAATTCAATGTTTCATCTCGATACGTACCAATTATGCTTATTACAATTGGTGAATCAACTTTAAAAGGCCACCCTGCACCACGAATGAGCGTAGAGCAAGTGAGTGAATGGGCAAAATAATAAAAACCGAAGGTAATTTCATTGCCTTCGGTTTTTTTATGTTCTGTCACACATCCGTAATATTACAATGTATTATTCGACATCTATCCATAGATAAACAGTACAGTTTATGTTAATTCCATAAACGAACATGACGTTTCATGTCGAATTTTGTTAAAACATTAAAATATAACCGTGTATTTTTGTTACAATTATGATACAATAATAACAAATAGATAACAAGAGAGGGATTTTCATTGAGTTCATACGGAAGCTTTATCGCACTTTTAAGTTACATAGTAACTGTATTACTTCTATATTTTATTGGCGATGCTGCAAACATATCAGTGTTACAATTCCCAAAAGAAGAAGCGTTACAATTAGAAGCAGAAAAACATACTGCACGATCCATTGCACCATTACTCTTAGCTCTTCCTGTATATATCATCGTTTTATATAAAAGCAAAAAAGTGTAAAGGCTACCTATTTCATTCATTACGGTGGTCTTTATATTTTTTTGTGATATTTCCCCTATTTTAAACATCATTCCATACTAAACACCTAGATAGTCTTTTAAAATGAGAAAATACCCTAGAAAAAATTCCACTCTCTGTCCAGTCACCAGCTACCGAACTTACATAGATTATAAGTGTGAAGGGGGGGATGAGGATTACGTTTGGATCATTTGGATGCTGTGATAACTTTAGAGAATGTCATCATCGTGAAAAAGAGAGAGAGAAGAAGTTAGACCACAACGACCTGCTGTATGTAACGTACTTGCTAGCATTTCAGTTGGAACAGAAATTTCTCTTTTAAGCATTAGAGGCCCCAATCATTCCGCAATGTAATTTTTGAAGGATTCTGTAACGGTGTTGCTCTTTTCTCTGCTCTAGCTAATAACAACAACGATAACAATAAAGACGATAAGAACAATCAAAATACTTTTACTGGCATTTTACGTGTATGCCCAACTGATATTATCGCAATCGCTATCTAATTCTGTCCCTTATCCTCTATAGTAAGAAAATAAGATTTACTTTTCTCATAGAAAAAACCTGAGACCGATTTCAAATCGACTCAGGTTTTTTTATGATTATATGCTTTTAACTAATTCAACAACTTCTTCAGCAGTTGACATTGTTAATGCTTTTTCTGCTAATGTTTCCATTTCTACTTTTGACAACTTGCTTAGTTGTGTTCTTGCAGGAAGAATAGATGTTGCACTCATACTGAACTCATCTAAACCTAATCCTAATAATAATGGGATAGCAAGTGAATCTCCTGCCATCTCACCACACATACCAGCCCATTTGCCTTCTTTATGAGCAGCATCGATAACCATTTTTACAAGACGTAAAATAGATGGGTTATATGGTTGGTATAAGTATGATACCTGTTCGTTCATACGGTCTGCAGCCATTGTGTATTGGATTAAATCATTTGTTCCGATAGAGAAGAAATCAACTTCTTTTGCGAATTGGTCTGCTAATACTGCTGAAGCTGGGATTTCAACCATCATACCCACTTCAATAGAATCAGAAACAGTTGTACCCGCTTCTACAAGTTTCGCTTTCTCTTCTAATAAGATCGCTTTTGCTTGACGGAACTCATCAAGGGTTGCAATCATTGGGAACATAATTTTTAAGTTACCGTATACGCTAGCACGAAGTAATGCACGAAGTTGTGTACGGAACACATCTTGCTCATCAAGACATAAGCGAATTGCACGGTATCCTAAGAATGGGTTCATTTCTTTTGGTAAATGTAAGTATGGAAGCTCTTTATCTCCACCGATGTCAAGTGTACGAACAACAACAGGTTGACCTTCTTTTACACCTTCAAGAACTGCTTTATACGCTTCGAACTGCTCTTCTTCTGTTGGAAGATTGTCACGGCCCATGTATAAGAATTCTGTACGGTATAAACCAACGCCTTCTCCGCCATTATCGATAATACCTTGTACATCATTTGGTGTTCCGATATTAGCAACAAGCTCAACGTGATGTCCGTCACTTGTTACAGTAGCTTGGTCTTTTAATTTTGCCCATTCAGCTTTTTGCTCTTCAAATTTCGCTTTCTTTTCTTCAAAAGAACGAAGAGTTTCTTCTGATGGGTTTACAATTACTTCTCCATCTAAACCGTCAATGATAACGATATCGCCGTTTTGGATTTTTTCCATAACAACTTTCGTACCAACAACAGCTGGAATTTCCATAGAACGAGCCATAATTGCAGAGTGAGATGTACGTCCACCGATATCAGTTGTGAAACCTTTTGCATACTTTCGGTTTAACTGAGCTGTATCAGATGGTGTTAAATCTTCAGCAATGATGATTACTTCTTCAGAAATTGTACCTGGATTTGAGAAGTTAATTCCTAGTAAATGTGCAAGAACACGCTTTGTTACGTCACGAATATCCGCAGCACGTTCTTTCATATATTCGTTATCCATGTTTTCAAACATAGTAATGAACATTGTTGCAACTTCATCCATTGCAAATTCAGCATTTACTTTTTCGCTATTTACTTTATCTTTTACCGGGTTTACTAATTCTGGATCATTTAACACTAATAAATGTGCCTCAAAGATCGCAGCTTTATCAGCACCTAGCTCAGCAAAAGCATGGTCCTTAATAGCTTCTAATTCAGATTTTGCTTTCTCAAGCGCAGCGTCTAAGCGTGCAATTTCTGCAGCTTCGTTTGTAATTGATTTCTTTTCAATATTAAATTCAGGATTCTCAAGTCTGAAAGCCTTTGCAATAGCAATCCCACTTGATGCAGCAATCCCTTGAATGTTAAGAGTCATTATTCTCCTAATCCTTCGTTTTTCATAGTTTCTTCGATAGCTGCTAGTGCTTGAGCTGCATCATCACCATTTGCAGTGATTTTAATTTCTGCGCCTTGTTGAATGCCTAAAGACATTACGCCCATGATTGATTTTAAGTTAACGTTTTTTCCGTTATACTCTAAGTTAATGTCAGAACCAAATTTGCTTGCAGTGTTTACAAGTAGAGTTGCTGGACGTGCGTGAATTCCTGAGTCGCTAGTTACTTTAAAGATTTTTTCCATGATAATTTATCTCCTTTAAATACAGTATTTTTTTAGTTGTATAGACGTGAGTACTACATCATCTATTGTATATAATAGGCGATGTTCGGTCAACCACATCGCCTATTATAATTATAAACATTTTGCGTCAAATTCCTACTGAATGTCAATAATAGCGTTTTCGCCTTTCTTAACATTTCCATCTTTTTTCAATTCGACTTGTTGTCCTTGTTGTAAATTCGTAAAGACAATTGGTGTAATGATAGATGGTGCATTTTCTTTTACAAACGCAAGATCTACTTTTAATAATGGTTGTCCTTGTTTCACCTTGTCACCTTGCGCTACAAGTGCCTCAAAACCTTCACCATTTAATTTTACAGTATCGATACCGAAGTGGATTAAAATTTCTTTTCCGCCTTCAGATTGAATACCAATTGCATGTTTTGTAGGGAATACATTGACAATCTCACCGTTAACTGGAGAAACTACTGTTCCTTCTGTTGGCTCAATTGCAAATCCGTCTCCCATCATTTTTCCTGAGAATACTTGGTCAGGTACTTCTGTAATCGGTAAGATTTTTCCTTCGATCGGTGATACGATTGTTTCATTTTCATCAACTTTTTGAGGAGTTTCTTCTACCTTTACAGGCTCCTCTTTTTCAACATGAGGTGTACGACCTGACATAATATCATGAATTTGTGATTTTAATGTGTCAGATTTTGGTCCGAAGATTGCCTGAATGTTATTTCCAACTTCAAGTACACCCGCAGCACCAAGTTCTTTTAAACGATCTTTGTTTACATTTTTTTGTTCGTTAACTTGAACACGTAAACGAGTAATACAAGCATCTAATGAGGCAATGTTTTCTTTACCACCAAGTGCTACTAATACTTCTCGAGGAAGCTCACCTGCTTCTGCTTTTCCTGCACCGTCGTTCGCATTTGCTACTTCACGACCAGGTGTTTTTAAATCCCATTTACGGATTGCAAAACGGAATCCGAAGTAGTAAATAACCGCTAGTACAAGACCAACAACAATTACCCACCACCATGCTGTACGGCCTGGTAGTACACCGAATAATAGGAAATCAATTAAACCACCAGAGAATGTCATACCAATTTTAACACCTAAAATTTGCATTGTCATAAATGATAGACCAGCAAACACAGCGTGAATTCCGAATAATACTGGCGCTACGAATAAGAATGAAAATTCAAGCGGTTCTGTAATACCTGTTAAGAAAGATGTTAATGCAGCAGAACCTAAAATACCAGCTGCTAATTTTTTATTTTCTGGACGTGCTTCATGGTACATTGCTAAAGCTGCTGCTGGAAGACCGAACATCATGAACGGATACTTACCAGTTGTAAATGTACCTGCTGTTAATTCTACACCATCTTTTAACTGTGCCATAAAGATTTTTTGGTCACCGCGGATTAATTCGCCAGCTGCATTTGTATACTGACCGAATTCGAACCAGAATGGTGAATAGAAAATGTGATGTAATCCGAATGGAATTAGTGAACGCTCAATTAAACCAAAGATAAATGCTGCTAACGTTCTATTTGCATCAATCATTTGATGTGAGAACGTATTTAAGCCACCTTGAATGTATGGCCAAACGAAACACATGATAATACCTACTACTAAAGAGAATGTTGCAGTTGCGATCGGTACGAAACGCTTACCTGCAAAGAAACCTAAATATGATGGTAATTCAATGTTGAAGTATTTGTTATAGCAGTATGCCGCTACTATACCGACGATTATACCACCAAATACCCCTGTTTGTAGTGTTGGAATCCCTAATACATTGGCATATGCAGGATCTGCAAAACCAATTTTCACTGGATCTGTTCCAGTACTTGTTACTTTCACTAGCTTATCTACTTCTAAGAACACACTCATCGTTTTGTTCATAATTAAGTAACCAACGAATGCTGCTAATCCAGCTACTCCGTCTCCACCAGCTAAACCAATCGCTACCCCAACTGCGAATAATAATGCAAGGTTAGCGAAAATAATATCACCAGATTGTTCCATAATTTTTGCAACCATTACGAACCAATCTGCTTTTAAAGCAGGAATAAGATTTGTTAACTGTGGATTTTGAAATGCATTACCAAATCCAAGTAAAATACCTGCCGCCGGTAAAATCGCTACTGGAAGCATAAGCGCTTTTCCGACTTTTTGAAGAACACCAAAGATCTTCTTAAACATGGAAACCCTTCCTCTCTTATCTATATTGATACCTTTCGACAAACGCCAAAAAGGCATGAGGAAAAAAAGATAGAACGATAGCTATACAAAGGGTAGTATATCCCTTTCTCTAGCTTACATTCCTTACTTTTCTCCACTCATGCCTGATCGAATCAGTAACACGTGTCAAAAATAGGTTTACGTATAAGTTCACTATAATTAAGGCAAACGTTTTCGTGATTTCTCTTAATGTGTTTGTCGAAATTTGTATAACTTTGCAATAGTTATTATACATAACTATTGTAAGCGATTCAATCATTTTTTTTAACGTTTTCATTTTAGACAAAAATATATGTCTTTTTACACATGCTCCGCTTTCACTAATCGTTGCAAATGCATCGTTAAATAAATACTTTCAGCTTCATATACAGGAAGTCGCAATTCTTTTTGCATTACCTTAACTAGCTTCCAAGCTAAGTTATAACAGACGGGATATTCTACCTTTAATAAATCAGCAAAACTTTGTGATTCCTCTACTTTTTCTCCTTTTTTCACTCGTTCAATCGCATATTGAAGATGACGAATAAGGCGTAAATAATGAATGCTTTCTTGCTCTAATGTTATTTGTAAGTTTGTCTCAATTAAAGATACAAGATGTGCAATGAGACGGGAGTTTTGATTAACTGAAGATAAATCTGAGTTTGTAAGCGAACTGTAAATGTGAAGTGCAATAAAACCAATTTCTCCTTCTGGCAGTGTAATTTGCAAACGAGAATTTAAAAGTTCTACAACACCTTCAGCAATTTCATATTCCTCTGGGTACAGCATTTTCGTTTCAACTAAAAAAGGATTATCTATTGTAAGTCCTTGCTTTAGCCGCTTAATTGCAAAAGAAATATGATCTGTTAATGCAATATGAATATGTTCATTTAGTGGAGATTTCGCTTTTTCTTGAATGTACAACATAATATCGTTCATCAATTCAATTAATTTTTCACTAACATGCGGCACTAATAGTTTGTATTGTTCACGATCACGTTCATTTTTTAAAACAAACATTTTTTCAATTTGTTCTTGCCCTAGCACATCTTTCGTTTTTTTCCCAAATCCAATCCCTTTACCAATCACTACTACTTCCTCGTGTTCAGGATGGCTAGCAATGATGACATTATTATTTAAAACTTTTTTAATTTCTAGATAATTATTCATATAACACCATCCTCGTACTTAAATAGCCTGCTTTTATGTTACAGAACATTCTTCTTTGTCGTCAATGTAAAACATCTACCATTTAATAAAAATTCATTTTTTAGACATGTATATATATGATGCGTATAATGTAAGAGCAACTGTACATAGAAAGGAGATAGCAACATGATTAAAATGTTTGTAAGTGATATCGATGGAACGATGATGCAACACGGAGGTCTTATCGACGAACAGGATGTTATGGCTCTACGCAGTTTAGCTGAACAAAATGTAATTCTTTGTTTCGCTTCCGGAAGACTTGATAACGAAATTGCAGATTTAATGAAAGCGGTTAATACAAATTTCCATCGCATTAGTGTAAATGGTGTTTTTGTATATACACATGAAAATGAGCAACTTTTATCTGCAACTTTTGATTCCAGTATTCTTCCTGATTTGCTAGCTATGACAAATGAAGATCCTTATTTCCGTTATGTAAGTGATGAACACAACTACTACATTGAAGAAAAAACACCGTTTATTCATGAACTGGAACGACAAGTGACAATGACTTCTGTTGAAGAACCAAATCTATTACAGAAAATTGATGATACAATTTTTCCAAATAAAATTTCTGTTGGTGGAACAAAGGAGAGCTTGCAACTCCTTCAGAAACAAATTGATGAAAAGTTCCAAGGAAAAGTTAGTACTTTCATTTCAGCAGAGCAATGTTTAGATGTAATGCCGCCAAATATTAGTAAAGGTTCTGCCATTTCTATTTTATTAAAAGAGTTTCAAATACAGCCAGAGGAAGTTGCTTGCATAGGGGATTCTTACAATGATATTCCAATGTTTTCTTTAACTCCTCATAGTTTTGCTATGTCTCAAGCAGATGAAGCAGTAAAAGAACATGCTCACTATGTAGTAGATACGGTTAAAGATGCTGTTAACCACGTTATTGCTCATAATAAAAATACGACTCACTCCTTATAAGGATGAGTCGTATTTTTATTTCTTTACATGTTAAACACTTAAAGATTCACTATACTGCGCAAACTAAAATTTATTATTTGTTACGTGCGATGTTCGTAATAAATTTATAACGGTCCCCACGATAAATACATTTCACGTACTCTAACGGTACCTCACCTTCTGAATATGACCATTGACGCATTACAAGCACAGGCGCCTTTTTAGGAATATGCAGATGTTCAGCTTCATTATCCGTTGCAATAGAAGCTTCAATTGATTGAGTAGCGCTAACGAGTTTAAAGCCTAGTTTTTTCTCTAAATGTTCATATAAAGATTGTTGCAATATTTCTTCATTAATATCTTTTACAAGAGCTGGCGACAAATATGTCGTCTCAAAAGCAATCGGTTCATCATCAGCTAAGCGAATGCGCCTCACTTCATAAACCGACTCTCCCTCTTGTATTCTCAGCCGATCTGCTATTTTAGCAGTAGCTGGAACTAGGCGGAAACTAAGCAATTGACTACTTGGATTCATCCCACGAGATATCATATCTTCCGTGAATCCCGTCATTCCTTGCAATTTTTGCTCCACTTTCGGAAGTTGGACAAACGTTCCAATTCCACGTTTCCGATATAAATAGCCTTGTTCCACTAAATTATTAATCGCCTGTCTGATTGTCATACGACTCACTTCGAACTTATCACAAAGTTCATTCTCAGATGGGATTTTATCTCCCGGCTTCCATTCGCCGTCCTCAATTAGCTGTTTCACCCACTCTTGAATCTGATAATAGATCGGAAATGGTGAATACTTGTCGATGTTCATCAGCAATCGCCTCACTGCATAAAGATAGAGCTTCTTGATCAGCGATTACGGTTACATTCGGATGACGTTGTAAAACTGTAGCAGGACACGCTTCACTATATTCACCTTGCAATAACTCTTTAACAGCTTCTGCCTTTTTAGAACCCATAGCAACAAGTAGAATTTGTTTCGCTTTCATAATGCTCCCGATTCCCATTGTAATCGCATGAGTTGGCACATCTTCTTCTTTTTCGAAGAAGCGTAGGTTTGCTTGGCGTGTAGATTCTGTTAATTCAACAATGTTCGTTGGAGAATTAAACGGCGTTCCTGGCTCGTTAAATCCGATGTGACCGTTTTCACCGATTCCAAGAATCTGTAGGTCAACTGGGTTAGCAGCTAGAATGCTCTCGTAACGTTTGCACTCTTCCTCTAAATCACTTGCCATCCCGTTTGGTACATAAGTTTGTTTAAATGGAAGATGATCAAACAACTGTTCTTGCATGAAATAGTGATAGCTGTTTTTATCTTCGTGTGGTAAATTTACGTACTCATCTAAGTTTACAGTGGTTGCATGACTTGTATCAAGTTTATTTTTTCGCATTTCTGCATAAATGCCTAACGGAGAGCTTCCTGTAGCCATTCCTAATGTTGGATTTTCTTTTGTTTTTACAACTTCTTCAATTAATTTATAACCTGCTTCTGCTAATTCTTCTGGAGTTTTTACAACGAGAATATTCATTTAATTATTTCCCTTCCTTCATATGAATTCCTAAACGAACCGTATCATATACATGTAAATTTTCAGTCATCACAACAAAATCTGCATCTTTTCCTACCGCTAACGCACCTTTATTATTTAATCCAAACTCTTCTGCCTGGTTAACTGATGTCATCAGTACTGCATCTTCGATTGAACACCCTGTAAATTCGATTACATTTCGGAAAGCTTGATCCATTTTCAAAATACTACCAGCTAACGTTCCATCTTCTAATCGAGCACTACCATCTTTTACATGTACTGGCTGTCCGCCAAGCTCATATAATCCATCTTCAAGACCTTTTGCGCGCATTGCGTCAGTAATGACACTTACTTTTTTTGGTCCTTTTAATTTATATGCTAATTTCACCATATCAGGGTGAATATGAATACCATCTGTAATTACTTCAACCATTACATCTGGATTTAATAACACATGACCAACAACTCCTGGTTCACGGTGATGTAATCCACGCATTTGATTGTATAAATGTGTTGCATGTGTAATTTTTCTATTTTTTAGTTGTGCATCAATTGCATCTGTATGCCCCATTGTGCCCACAACACCAGTTTCAGCAAGATACTGCTCAAACTCTAATGCCCCTTCTTCTTCTGGTGCATATGTTACTAATTTAATTAGATTCCCGCTTGCTTCCTGCCATTGTTTAAATTGTTCAATATTCGCAGGAACAATATGTTCAAGTGGTTGTGCACCTGCACGTTTTTTTGAAACATACGGTCCTTCTAAGTGAATATATTCGAAATGTGCTCCTTTTTCTTTCGCTTCTTTCGCAGCACTTAGCGCCGCTTCGATTGCTTCTGGAGCTTGTGTCATTGTTGTCGGGAAGTATGTTGTAACTCCTTCTTTTAACATTTCTTTGCCTAGAGTTACTAATCCATCGCTATTTGCATCCATCGCATCAATATCGTATCCACCATGAATATGAACATCAATCATACCTGGAATTACAATCTTACCTGTAGCATCAAAAACAGTTTCATTTTCTTGTGGTACATATTGAGCCATCAAACCAATTTCTTTAATTGTTTCCGCGTAACGAATAAATCCGTTTTCCACTACTTCTTGACCTGTATAAATTTTGGCATTGATGACAATTTGCGTTTTCATTTTCATCGATCCTTTCCCATGAAATACCTACTTGTTATTATTACCTTATTCGCCTAATTCCATCTTAATATATGCACGAGTAGTTGTCTATACATTCTAATGAAATTTCCATTTTGTTTAACAAAATGGAAACTTATTACGTCTCTCGTAATTATAATATATGTTATTCATTTTTTCCAAAAAGGACAATATCTACCTCTAATATATGAATTACTTCAATAATGGCATTAAGCCACTAGACCCTATCGTAATATGTTCGCCATCAGTTTCCATTTCTACTGTACGTTTATTTGTTCCATATATCATTATACCCTGCCGTTTCAATCGTTTTACTACACTTTGGTGAGGATGTCCATACGGATTGCCACTCCCATACGAAAGAATAGCGAACTGTGGTTCTACCTTTTTTATAAACGTTTCACTTGTTGAAGTATATGAGCCATGATGCCCAACTTTTAATACATCTGCATGTACATCAAATTGCTTTAATATCTCATGTTCCGTCCGTACATCCGCATCACCCATTAATAAAAAATCAGCCTTTCCGTATCGAACCTTTAAAACAATTGAGGATTCATTATTTTCATCTTTCGATTTCCCATTGTTTAATACCTGTATAGAAACATACGGATCTAGCGGTATATATTGTCCTTCCTTTACCGGAACGAAAGGTATTCCCCTTTTTTTTATATTATTTCGATACGTATGATAAGTAAGAGAACTATATGTTTTTCCACTATCTAATATAAGTGATACTGGCATTTGCTCTACAATCGGAATCAGCCCACCTATATGATCCATATCAGGATGCGTACTGACGATAACATCTAAATGATTAATCCCTTTCTCAATTAATTTCTGAATAATAACCTCGCCTGCTTCATAAGGTCCTCCATCAATTAACATTGTTTGTCCATTTGACAATATGATGAGTGTCGCATCACCTTGCCCTACTTTTAAAAAACTCACTTTCATTTTACTAAGATGTTGCCGATGCATATGTAAAGGAGACGCAGTATGAATAGACATCATATACCTTTTAGCCGATGCGCTATTTAAAGAAAAGCATAACAAAACAGAAACTAATAATAGAATACTTCGCATACCTCTCATAACTCGTCTCCTTTTTTCATTTAGTATGGCACTGTAAATAATTGATATACAAAAAAAGCTTAGCAAAATGCTAAGCTTTTATTTCGATATCTCTTGTAAAGAACCGAAGAATAAATCTGCCTCATTCATTTGTTCACTCTCTTCAGAAAGTGGCGGTAAATCATCTAACGTTTTCAAACCAAATGTGTCCAAAAATTCTTTTGTCGTCCCATATAAAATAGGACGCCCTGGACCTTCTGCTCGCCCAGTTTCTTTTATAAGTAAGTGGGAAACTAACGTTTGTAGTGCCTTGTCCGTTTTCACCCCTCGAATCTCTTCCATTTCTGTCCTTGTAATCGGTTGACGATATGCAACGATCGCTAACGTTTCAAGGGCAGCTTGAGAGAGTGAGGCAGCTGTTGGAATATCTATTAACTTTTGATAGTACGCAGCATGTTCTTTCTTTGTAGCAAAGCGATATACTTTTGCATACTGTACAATTTGCAAACCACGATGTGCACCTTCACATTCTTTTTGCATTTCTTCTAAAATATCTATTACTTCGTTTACTTCAATTTCAAGAACCTTCGCTATTTGTTCTGGATAAACCCCTTCATCGCCAGAAACAAACAAAATCCCTTCAATGATCGATTTTTGTTCTTTTCTATCCATTTTCCGAGCTCCTTCCTCCAATTTCCCAAGCAAAAATACACATCAAAAAAACCGAATCACAATCAATGCGTTCGGTTCAATATTTCTTTTCTTGTTCCAAACGATTCATTAAAACCTAACATGAGATAAAATATTTCTATCCCATTATCCCATACCAGCTCTATGCGGATTTATTAGAGCTTGATACGAAAATTTCATCAAAATTATGTTCTTGCTCAATGATGATTTCTTGATTTTTCATAAGCTCAAGAACGGCTAAAAATGTTACAACCAGTATTTCACGTTCTTCATCAGCAAACAAATCATAAAAACTTTGACGACCACCTTTTATGTCTAACTGCTTTAGAATATCAGTCATTCGCTGTTCAATTGGTATTTCTTGACGAGTAACACGTGTTGTTACAGGTTTCTTTGCTTTTTTGCGGCGTAACAATTTTTGAAATGCCGCTAGCATATCATATAACGTAACATCAAGAGGTAGACTTGTCTCCTCTTCTTGTTGCAACGATGTAAAATCAATTGGCGGACGTGTATATAGCTGTGCTCTTTCTTGTTCTCTTTCTTTTAACTCAGTAGCAACTTGCTTATATTTCTTATATTCAATTAACCTCTCCATCAATTCTTGGCGAGGATCATCTATAAAATCATCACCGTTATCAATTACATCTTCTTCATGTTTCGGCAACAACATTTTACTTTTAATTTGTAATAACGTCGCAGCCATAACTAAATATTCACTTGCAACATCTAATTGTAGTTCTTTCATCGTATGAACATAAGACAAATATTGTTCTGTAATATCGGCTACAGGAATATTATATATATCGATTTCATAACGATGTATTAAATGTAACAATAGATCTAAAGGCCCTTCAAAAGCCTCTACTTTAAAATTATACTGCACAAAGCATCCCACCACATTTTTTCTATAACAACATAAGTATAGAGCATACTCATGTTCTATCCAACCTTTTTAAGAAATTTAATTAAAAATAGACCTATGCCCATGTCATCATGCCCACCGCTTCATATGATAACAGTGTAGTAAGAACAATGTAGGAGGTCAAAAACTATGGGTCACGTTGATTGCGGTTTTAGCGGTGGATTCGCATTACTTGTTGTACTGTTTATTTTACTAATTATTGTAGGAGCAGCTTGCTTCTGCTAATATGAGCAATAAACGACTAGGGGAAATTCTCTAGTCGTTTATTGTTCATTTTTCTATGGTACACTTATATTTATAACCGTTAGATAGGAGCGAAAAAAATGTATCCTACCGAGTACATACAATTTTTAATTCATTTTCACGGAGATTATGATTATTTCGAATGTCACGAAATACTAGAAGAATATTGGAAAACAAAACCTAGAGGACATCGTGATAATTACTTAGTTGGTATTATTCAAATTGCAGTTTCCTTATACCATCAAAGACGCTCTAACTGGAATGGCGCTGAGAAGATGATGAAAAGTGCAATAACAATTTTAGAAAAGAAGAGTACACCTTTACGACAATTAGGGATAAATCAAACAAAACTTATTTTCTTACTCAACGAAAGGTTGCGATCTATCCATAAAAAAGAAAGTTTTGTACCGTTATTTTTACCATTATCGGACGCATCATTAGAACAGCACTGCATGCAGCTATGTCAAAAACAAAATCTTCCTTGGAAAGACGTAAATGCTGCTCCTAGTGAATATATCATACACAAGCACACATTACGTGATCGCACAGAAGTCATCATTGAACGAAACAAACAACTACAAAAAAGAAAGCAGAGATAATAGACTACTTATCCCTGCTTTCATGAATGTATATTTTGTTCAAGCCCTTTACACTTTTCGCAAAAACTTGCTGTTTGCTCATTTCCGCAAATTGTAAAACCAAGAAATTTACCCTTTAACTCTTGAACCATCTTTGTCCCAATCCCCATATGACGGTGAGACGGGTTCACGCTCAAGTGCTGAATTTCTAATACTTGATTCTCTTTCTTTACAATCCCCATTATTCCAACAAAATCTTCATTTTGTTTCCACAAATACAATTGCCAATCCTCTTTCGCTTCATACTCTTTCATTGTCAATTGTAATGTTTTCACATGTTTTTCAGTTGGCATAAACGAAAGAAGCCCCATTGCAATTTTTTCATAACTTTTTTTAAAACGAATTAACATAACCCTTATCCCTTCTTACAAAAGTTACAAACTATTAATCCCCTCAAACACTCTATTCATATCACATACATTTTACAATATTTTCAACAGAGTGAGAAGAGCCTAAAACAACTTGATAATCATACAAAGTGAAAAGAAGAAAGTCAAATACATGTTTCCTCACTATTTCGTTCTAAGTAGATTTTCCAAAAAAGAGACAATACTACATGAAAGTTAACAGAAACATGCGCTGCTCATCACCGTAGAACAACGTAATTCTAGCAAAATTCATATAATAAAAATATTTTTTGAAACATATAATCTAGTGTATTCTATGTAATTTGTTAAAAGTTTGTTCTCATAAGCACTATATTTTAGCAATAATCAAAGTGCTACTTATACCATGTACTGTAGCGGAAATATCCATTCCTATTTTAAATATAAAAAAGAGAGCAAAAGCTCTCTTTTTATAACTTATTCTTCCCAAACTTTAACTTCTTTCATTACATCACCTTGACGCATGTTTAATACTGTTTCAATACCGCTTGTTGCTTTACCGAATACAGTATGTACACCGTCTAAATGTGGTTGTGGCTCATGAACGATAAAGAATTGGCTACCACCTGTGTTACGGCCAGCATGAGCCATAGAAAGTGATCCTACAAGGTGTCTATGAGGGTTTCCATCAGTTTCACATGGAATGGAGTACCCAGGACCGCCTGCACCTGTTCCTGTTGGGTCTCCGCCTTGACTAACGAAACCAGGAATAACACGGTGGAATGTTACACCGTCATAAAATCCTTGCTCTGCTAATTTTTTAAAGTTTTCTACTGTTTTTGGTGCTTCTTCTGGGAAAAATTCCAATTCGATTTTTTCACCATTTTCCATTAATATGTATCCTAAAGTTTTCATACGTATATGTCTCCTTTCAACTATCTCAGCACTATATTACCACATTCATGACTAGAAACAAAAAGAATCCGACAATCTGTATACTTCTTTTTTGAAATGTGGGAAAAGCTAGGTGACAAATAAAAAATATATACTATAATAACTGTGTTGCCCGAAAATTTTAGAAAGAGAAAGGGAGCGATTTTTCGTGAAAGCGAAATTACTAGCTCTGCTATTAGCTGTAACGGTATTTATGATGCCAACAGCTTCATTTGCAGACATCATTGAGGGAGAATCAATTGTTACACTAGGAGAAAACTTATCCGAACAACAAAAACAAGAGCTGTTAAAAGAAATGAAAGCACCGAAAGATGCTAGCATTATCACTGTATCTAATGCGGAAGAACATAAATTTTTAGAAGGAATTGTTCCAAAAGCACAAATTGGTACGAGAGCAATTTCCTCTTCTATGATTACATACACAAAACCAGGATCTGGTCTTATTGTACGATCAAAGAACATTAACTGGGTAACAGATGCAATGTACACAAACGCACTAATTACAGCAGGTGTAAAAGATGCGGAAATTCAAATTACTGCACCATTTAAAGTATCAGGAACTGCAGCCTTAACAGGATTAATGAAAGCATATGAAACTGCATCAAATAAGCAAATTCCTGAAGAAGTAAAAAAAGTAGCGAATGAAGAAATGGTACAAACAGCACAGCTTGGTGATAAAATCGGTGATGAAAAAGCAGTTCAACTTGTTGCAAAAATTAAAGAAGAAATTGCAAAAGAACAGCCAAAAACAACGGAAGATTTACGTTCATTAATTAAAAAAATTGCTGATCAACTCGGCATTACATTAACAGATGAACAGTTAGATAACTTAGTAGCGTTATTTGATAAAATGAAAAATCTTAATATCGATTGGAACCAAGTTGGTAGCCAATTAAACAAAGCAAAAGAACACGTTTCCGCCTTTTTAGGATCTGAAGAAGGCCAAAGTTTCCTAGATAAAGTAAAAGATTTCTTCTCAAGCATTATCGATTTTGTTAAATCACTATTTAAGTAAAAAGCTCGTCTTTGACGAGCTTTTTTCATTTCTTATTGACCATTCTACTTAAACGAGTAATGGTAATTTCATAACCGCTTCTTCCACCGACCGAACAATATAGTTCGCCTTCTCCTTCACATACGGATGAGCGTGATGAAGAGTAAATGAGTTCGGGGTTACTTCAAACATAGAAATATCATTAAAAGAATCTCCAATGCAAGCTACTTCATTCGCTTCAATTTGCAAATATTTCATTAATCGCTTCAGAGCACTCCCCTTACTTACCCCTCTTGGCATTATATCAACATAGCGTTTACCTGATATAAAGACTTCCGCTTCGCTATGAAACGTATCCCGTAACTCTTGATCTAACGCCACAATTTTCTCTTCTTCCCCAAATACAAACAGTTTCGCAGGATGTACCGTTTTCCCAAATTCTTCTTCTAATTTTTCTATCTCAGCAATATGCACACCCATATACTCTTCAAAAGTATGATGATGCTCATTCTTCCTTTTTGTATATCGCTGTTCATTTGCACAAACGATATCCGCTAGCCCCTTTTTATGTATATATCGATATATTTCCTGGGCAACCCCATCTTCAAAATTCGACTCATGAAATACGTTTCCATCCGGTAGCAACATTGTGGCTCCATTTAAACCAGTTGTGTAATACGGGAATGCAAACCTTTTTACGACTTCATCAATTCGATGCGTAAAGCGGCCAGAGGCAAAACAAATATTTGTCCCTTTTTCAGCTAGCCAACAAAGTGCACGTTCATCTTCTTTTTGCATATGATTCACATTGTAAACGAGCGTGTCATCTAAATCACTTACAAATAATTTAATCATGTCCTCTTCCCCTTTCATACACAATATCTACTCTAAGTGTACACAAAAAATGTTTGGTTTTTGTTAAAAAAACAATAAATTTTCGATAAAAAAAATAAACGGGAGTATAATCCCGTTTATTTTTGTCTTTTTACATTTTGAGGTCGTACAATACTTGGTCGTACTTTTAAACTAGACATCGTTGGACGGAGTAGAATCTTTGTTAATGCGCCCCAATCAAACGGTAAAAATGGCCATAAATATGGTGTTTGTAAACTTTTTATAGAAGTTAAAAATAAAATCAAAAGCGTCATTCCAATTACAAATCCTATCTCGTGGAAGAAACCCGTTAAAATAATTACAAATAATTTTCCAACCTTATTTCCCAGCCCTAATTCATAGCTTGGTGTTGCATATGCTCCAATCATCGAAACAGCTACATATAAAATAACTTCTGGCACAAACAAACCTACATCAATCGCTATTTGCCCAATTAATATGGCCGAAATTAACCCCGCTGCAGACGATAACGGTGTTGGTGTATGAATGGCAGCCATCCTTAAAAACTCAAGTCCAATTTCAGCCATCAAAACTTGTAATAAAATTGGTAAATGCGTCATTTTATTTGGACCAATAAAAGCAAGATTCGCTGGTAAAAGAGTTGGATCAAATACAAAAACTAACCAAAACGGTAGTAAAAATAACGAAAATAATACACCTAAAAAACGTACCCAACGTAAAAATGTACCTACAGCTGGATTTTGTCTAAACTCTTCTGCATGCTGTAAATGATGAAAATATGTCGTTGGTGTAATCATCACACTTGGTGAAGTATCAACGAGGACGAGGACATGTCCTTCTAATAGATGATTCGCCGCTACATCTGGTCTTTCTGTATATCGGATAAGCGGGAATGGATTATAGCTCTGTTTAACTACAAATTCTTCGATTGTTTTATCCGCCATCGTAACCCCGTCTACTTCAATATTATTTAACTCTTGTTTAATAATCTTCACTAAATCTGCATTTGCAACATCTTGTACATATGTAATACAAATATCCGTTTGTGACCTATCTCCTACCCGAATAATTTCATTCCTTAAGCGTGGGTCCCGAATTCTCCTACGAATCAATGCCGTATTTACAACGATATTTTCAACGAATCCATCCCTCGCACCTCGGACCACCTTTTCAGTATCTGGTTCTGTCGGTGTGCGTCCCGGATAACTACGAACATCTATTGCAAATGCTTCTGTTTCACCTTCTACAAATATAATAATAAGCCCTGATAATGCTTGAACCATTACTTCATCCATTGTTTTCACTTTACTTACTTGCTGATGAATTAAGCGGTTTTCTAAAAGTTTCACTGTATCTTCTTCAACATCCCGTATTTCATTTGTATCTACTGCTTCTTCTAAAATAGGGATAATATAGTTCGTATCACAAAGTCCATTTACAAATAACACGCCAATTTCTTTATTCAAGATTTGAAATTTACGAATACCAACATCGAATGTAACCCCTAGTCCAACCGTTTGCTTTAAATAATTTTCATTGTCACTAATAAAAGTTGAAATCGGAATATCTACTTTTTTAGGCTTCGTCATAAAACCCACTCCTTTCCAAAATTAATTGAATTGCTTTTCTAGTAATTGGTGATCCTCTCTCCCATTCATCGTTTCCACACATCTTACCAATATCACCAATTCCAACAATAACCGGTACATTCAAATCATCTAAACAATAAATCGTATCCCCACTAATCCTGCCAATTTCACCATCTGGAAGTCCAAATTTATCGACACCGTACTCGGTTAAATTCCCATACCGGTCCACACTTACATCTACACGTGCCCATTCCCAATGATGCGTATTAGACGCAACTGCTAAAATACCAAGTACATCAATTTGTTTATGTGTTGCTACATATTTTAAAGCCCTTTCACCAGATCCTTCTCCAATAAATCCGCTGTCATCAAACATGACAAATACAGGGTCATATGGCGTTTGCAGAATAAGCTCAACAACTTTCTTCCCTGTCAATTTGGTTGGATTACTTTGTGACGCTGAAATACACCTTCCCCCAAATTCCTTTGTTAAAAGTTCAATTGTTCGCTTTGCATATTCATCTCCATCTGTGACCAAAACAACCCTTCGTCTCATTTGATTTATCCTTTCGGTTTACATATAAGTGCTACAAAAAATGAAAATAATATCGCTGCGGAAATACCCGCAGACGTTAAACTAAACATGCCAATGCCAATTCCTAAATATCCATGTTTTTCTGCCGCATGCATTGCTCCATGTAATAGTGAATGTCCAAAACTTGTAATAGGGACTGTCGCTCCAGCACCTGCAAATTTTATAAGCTTATCGTACAATCCGAATCCATCTAAAGTTGCCCCGATGACTACAAAAGTTGCCATTAAATGAGCTGGTGTTAACTTTGCGAAATCTAACAATACTTGTCCAATTACACAAATAGCTCCACCTACAAGAAATGCATATATAAAATCCACAATTCACTCTCCTTTAACTCTCTCAAATACGACACCATGCGCAATCGTCGGAATCGTTTCTTTCTGTTGCATCATCATCGGGCTTAGTAATGCCCCAGTAGCAACAACAAAAATCCTTTGCAAATTCCCTTTTTGCATCTCGCGTAATAAATGACCGTATGTGACAACAGCTGAACAAGCACAACCACTACCACCCGCAAACACTTCTTCTTGACTTGAATCGTAAATCATTAAGCCACAATCATTATATATATGGCCGAGATCATAACCTTCTTCCAGTAAAAGCTGTTTCGTAATCGGCGTCCCAACACCTGATAAATCACCAGTAACAATCAAATCATAATCAGCTGCACTTCTTTTTAAATCTTCAAAATGCTGCTGGATTGTATGAGCAGCGGCTGGCGCCATCGCTGATCCCATATCTAAAGGATTTGCAATTCCTAAATCTTGCACTTTTCCAATCGTAGCTGCCGTAATTTTAATTGCACTTTTTTCATTGCTAATTAATATGGATCCTGCACCTGTAACAGTTGAATTTGCTGTTCCTGGCTTTTGCCCTCCATACTCTGTTGGATAACGAAATTGCCTTTCGGCCGTTGCGTTATGACTACTTACCGTAGCTAAGACACGATTAGCAAATCCACCGTCTATAAAGGCTGATCCAATCGCTAAAGTCTCCATTGACGTCGCACAAGCGCTAAACATTCCTAAAAAAGGAATCCCCCACTTACGAGCAACATAATTTGCTGTCACAGTTTGATTTAATAAATCGCCAGCTAAAAAGAAATCAATTTGTGATGTTGTTATATTTCCTTTTTGCACCGCTTGTTGAATTGAGTCTGACATTAATCTTCGTTCTGCAAGTTCCCAGCTTTCCTCTCCACAATGTAAGTCATCATATGAAATATCAAAATCCTTCCCAAGAGGGCCTTCAGCTTCCTTTGGACCGACAGCAGTACCTGTTGCATTTACGTAAATATCATTTTGAAATACCCACGTTTGTTTTCCTGTCAACCTCATACTAGCCCCTCCTTTAAGACATAAATATTTTAAAGGTATATCTTATTAACCCAATTACATATGCTCCAACGACTCCAAAAACGATAACACTTCCTGCAAGTTTAAACATGTTTGTAGCAATCCCTAGTACAATGCCCTCACTTTTATGTTCTAACGCAGCACTTGCCATAGAATTCGCAAATCCAGTAACTGGTACCGCCGATCCCGCTCCAGCAAATTGACCGATTTTATCATATATACCACACCCTGTTAAAATTGCCGATAATAAAACAAGGGTTGCAACTGTAGGGTTTCCTGCCTCTTGTTCACTAAAGTGAAAATAATGTATATAAAATTTCATCAACACTTCTCCGAACGTACAAATGAGTCCTCCTACAAAAAATGCCTTCACACAATTTAGCAAATAGTTTGGCTTTGGGTGGTACTCTTTTACTTTATTTATGTAATCATCTTTCAATTTTCGTTGTGTCATTAATATATTGCCTCCTACTTTACGAAATAAATCCAGTGAAACAATGAGCCTATTACTTTTCCAAGTACAAGGGCAACGAGTAAAATAACAATTTTTCCCTCTACCCCAACTCGTTTCGCTAAAATAGGTAAAACGTTTAGCACTTCCGTCAATGCCGCAGCGAGCATTCCAATGAATGTGCCACAAAATAACCCTAATATTATGAGCCAATATTGTGACGTTTGAAGCGTAATATTTTTCAAACTACACCAAGCCCCTGTTAAAGTACCTGCAATGACAGCCCACTCAAAATATTGAATACGCTTTCCACTTCTCGTTAATTGAGCTAAACGAGGGATTATACCAAGCACAGCTAAAAATGCTACATATCCGCTACCTACTGCAATCCCGCCAGCTAAACCAATTAATATAACAAATCCACATTCAATCATCAGCAAGCTGTTTCGTATTATCTTTGTTCTCATGAACAATTACATATTGATCGAGTGACTGCTGATATTGAAACATCTCAACTTCTAACGGACTCGGCTCTTCATTAATTCGCTTTTGAAATACATGATTAAAAAATAAAACCATACCTAATCCAAGACCTATTGAATATGGGACTTGAAATAACAGTGGTTGTTCCTTAAACTCTCCAGTAATCATGTAATATAACCGTTGATGTACTTGTTGCATACTCACATCCTCATGGAAATATATTATTGCAAGAGCTGCTCCAACAAATAGTAACAGCCATACAAGTCCGAAGAAAAACGGATGCACCTTCTTTTTTTCATAAACAATTTCAACAAGAGTTTGTCCAGAACCGAGTAAATTAATTTGTATGTGAGCCACTTTTTGTTGAATGATCTCAATTACCTTCATAACATCAATCACAACATGCGTCTTATCATTTGCTGTTATTTTATAAACAATCTCATTTTGTAACGCTTCAACTACGCGAGATTCTCCAGCAAGCTGAGCAACATCGCTCAATTTTACTTCATACGAAGGAGAAACTTTTAAGCGGTTACGCATTTTAATATATATAGTTTTTTCCAATCTATATTCACCCCTTCACTCTTCCTCGTAGTTGTAGTATGGTTATTGGAATTTTTTCTAATACAATTTTTTCATAAAAAACATCTGTACCATTTTGGCACAGATGTTTTTGAGCTAAGCCTTTTTCTTAAATAGATTTGCAATACTTAATGTGAGTCCTCCCCAAATGACTACCATTCCAATAACCATCATCATTATCGCTGATCCACTCATCATGAAACACCTCGACCTTTCCATTCTTTTTCAAGCTGGGCAGAGTCTGAATGTATTTGTGCATTCCATTTTTTCAGACTAATAACTAGTGCCACGATAAGGAATGCTGCTGCAATCGACCAACCATACGTTACTACAAACTCCGTGATAATCTCCGTAGTTCTTTTTAATATTTTGGATTGTACCATCAATTAACATAT
The DNA here is from genome assembly GCF_014932895.1 of Bacillus thuringiensis. Classification (GTDB taxonomy): domain Bacteria; phylum Bacillota; class Bacilli; order Bacillales; family Bacillaceae_G; genus Bacillus_A; species Bacillus_A thuringiensis_AA. The sequence goes on from NZ_JACYOF010000001.1 coordinate 364,678, forward strand.
ACCCTAACATAAGAGGGGTAATGACTAATAAAATCACTCTCCAAAACGTTCCTAACTTTATATCTGATACAAAGTTTGCATGATTTTGATAAATAGGTAGACGGCGCAAGATAAGGCCTATTGTAACTACTTCAGCTAGTGCAATTGTAATTAATCCAAAATTATTAGCGAAATAATCAACAACGTCTAGGAACATAAGCCCACCACGTGTTGCAAAAACAAGAGAAACTAACACGAGAAGTGTTCCCATAACTCCAAGCGTCTTTTAATGACTCAAGCTAAATTTTTCAGATACAGCAGCAAAACATACTTCAGCGAGAGAAATAAGTGATGTAATTCCAGCAACTGTTAACGATAAGAAAAATAATACGCCAAATAGAGGTGACATTGGTAATTCGTTAATAATTTGTGGGAATACTACGAACGCAAGCCCTACACCAGCACTTGCTACTTTATCAACCGGTACTCCCATATTGTTTGCCATAAATCCAAGAGCTGCAAAGACACCAATCCCGGCTAATAATTCAAAACCTGAATTTGCAAATCTTACCCTTTTAACAACAATAAAAAGATCGAATAGACAATTATTCATCTATTCGATCTTTCATCTGTTTTAATATTTTCTTTTCAAGTCTTGAAACTTGCACTTGTGAAATACCTATCCGTTCCGCTACTTCTGATTGTGTTTGGTCTTTATAATAACGCAAATATACAATTAAACGTTCTCGTTCATCCAGTTCTCTAATCGCTTCTTTTAAAGCAATTTTATCAAACCATTTCGTTTCAGATTGATCTGCAATTTGATCTAAAATAGTGATTGGATCTCCATCGTTTTCATATACAGTTTCATGTATCGATGAAGGAGCCCGGCTCGCTTCTTGTGCCAGAACAACTTCTTCTGGCGTTAGCTCTAGCGCCTCTGCCACTTCATTAATTGTTGGAGCCCTTCCGAATTCTTTCGAAAGCTCGTCTCTCATCTTTCGAATTTTGTTTCCTGTTTCTTTTAAAGACCTACTTACTTTCACTGATCCATCATCACGTAAAAAACGTTGTATTTCACCAATAATCATTGGAACTGCATATGTTGAAAATTTCACGTCGAAAGATAAATCAAATTTATCTACCGATTTTAAGAGTCCAATACATCCAATTTGAAATAAATCGTCTGGTTCGTATCCTCGATTCAGAAAACGCTGTACAACCGACCATACGAGACGCATATTACTTTGAACGATTGTATCTCTTGCTTGTTGATCTCCATCTTGACTTTTTTGAATTAACGCTTTTAGCTCGTGGTCCTTTAACTGAGGTTTCTTCTTCTCATTTCTGACCTCTATGTCCATAGGCTATTCTCCTTAATTGCATAGAGCGTTACTATTTGATAAGTATTTTGTCAAATGGATTGTTGTCCCGAAAGATTCGTTTGAAATAACTTCTACTTCATCCATAAAATTTTCCATGATAGTAAATCCCATTCCGGAACGCTCTAATTCAGGTTTAGTTGTAAAAAGGGGTTGTCTTGCTTCATCTAAATTAAAGATGCCAATCCCTTCATCTCGAATCGTGAGTTTCACCATTGCTTCTTCCAAAATTACAGAAATATAAACAACACCTTCTGCATTTCCTTCGTACCCATGAATAATTGCATTCGTAACTGCTTCTGACACAACAGTTTTAATCTCCGTAAGTTCTTCCATCGTTGGGTCTAGTTGCGCAATAAAAGCAGCTACTGTAACGCGAGCGAATGATTCATTTTGACTTAATGCTGAAAATTGAAGGTTCATTTCATTTCTCATTTATGCCACCCCCAACGTCGCGAGCGCATGCGCTTCACTTTCTTCTAGACGAACAATTTTAAATAAGCCCGACATTTCAAATAAACGTTTAACAGGCGGTGAAATTGCACAAACAACCATTTCTCCACCTAATCCCTTTACATGCTTATATCGGCCTAATATAACACCTAAACCAGAACTATCCATAAACGATAAGTTCTCTAGGCTCAAAACAATATGATGAACACCATGTGTCTCAATCATATCTGTTACTTTCGTTCGCAACTCTTCAGCAGTATGATGATCTAATTCACCCGCTAGTCTCACACATAGGACGTCACGTTTTACTTCTAATTGCATGGAAAGACTCACACGATTTCCTCCTTATGCTCAAACTTTACTCATTTACATACATAAAGATTTTCGTGATACAACATAAGAATCCTTCCTGCTGACAAAAGAAGAACTATTTCGCCATAAAGTGAAACCATTCAGCAATTATTTACTTACATACGAATAGAAAAGCGGCAAAATATTTGCCGCTATTTTGATGTTGAAAACATCCCAAAACTTCTTTTAAATAACTCCCACCAGCTCGCTGCAGCAACATCTTCTTTTGCTACAATTGTTTGTTTTAATAAAACATCTTTATCCTTTTTAATGACAAGTGTGCCAAGTGCATCACCTTTTTTAATCGGCGCTTTTACTTTCTTTTCAGCAATTACTTCTTGCTTTACTTTGTCCATATTTTCGCCCTTCTTCATAAGAAGGGACACATTGTCTGACGCAACTAAATCTACCTTTTCTTTTTTCCCTTTTCCTACTTGGACAGTCTTAATTTTTTCGCCTCGTGTATACAATTTCTTTGTCATATATTGACCAAATGCGTAGTCAAGAAGCTTCGTTACTTGATTGTTCCGTTCTTTCGAGGTAGGTGCTCCCATAACAACTGAAATAACACGCATCCCATTCTTTTCAGCCGATGCTGTTAAACAATATTTCGCTTCTGTCGTAAAGCCCGTTTTCACACCATCTACTCCAGGATAAAAACGTACTAACTTATTCGTATTAACGAGCCAAAACTTCTTATCCGTATCTTCACGTAAATAGTCTTCGTATTTACCTGTGTATTTGCGAATAAGCGGGTACTTCATCAATTCTTTCGCCATTATAGCCATATCATTTGCTGTGGAATAATGGTCTTTAGCTGGAAGACCTGTTGGATTTTGAAAATGAGTATTTTTCAGTCCTAAATCTTTCGCTTTTTTGTTCATCATATTTACAAAACCTTCTTCTGAACCAGCGATATGCTCCGCTACTGCAACAGACGCATCATTTCCAGATGCAATGGCAATACCCTTCAGCATTTCATTTACAGTCATCTCTTCCCCAGGCTCTAAAAAGATTTGTGATCCACCCATTGAAGCTGCATGCTCACTTGCTCTAACTTTATCGGTCAGTTTTAGTTTTCCTTTTTCAACTTGTTCCATAATTAATAGCATTGTCATAATCTTCGTCATACTAGCAGGTGGTAACTTCTCATTTGGATTTTTATCAAACAAAACTTTACCTGTATCTTGTTCAATTACAATTGCTGATGACGCTTGTTCCGCTAACTTCGGCGTGGTTTCTTCTGTTTTCTCCTGCTTCGTCTTCTCAGATTGTGCGAAACTAACTGAAGTACCAGAAAGCAATAACATGAAACAAACAAGTATTCCAAAAACTCGCTTCATGACTAACCCTCCATTCTATATCAGACCTATTTTTTCCAATTTTTCTTTTTTTAATACCATATTTTTCTATCATTTTCATTTGACAAATACATTCATCACCTATATTGTATTAAGTGTATTACATAAGGTAGTACACTTAATACATATCAGGAAGGAGACATTGCTCTTGCATATTCAACTTGATCCAAGAAGCAACACTCCGATATGGGAACAAATTGTTCAAAATATAAAAGAACTCGTATTGAAAAATATGTTAGCTCCAAGTGATAAACTTCCTTCGGTACGCGAGCTCGCTTCTTTACTCGTTATAAATCCAAACACAGTTAGTAAAGCGTATCAAGAATTAGAGCGACAAGGGATTATTGAAACATTACGAGGAAAAGGAACATTTGTATCCCAATCGATTACCCCAACATTAGACGAAAGGAAAATCGCTATGGTTGAAAAGCAATTTCATCAATTATTACTAGAAGCCTCTTATCTTGGGATTACGAAAGATAAAATTCATGATTGGATAGATTCATACTACAAAGAGATTGGAGGAAATACAGATGCTGAAAGTGACAAGTTTGAAGAAAACAATTGATAATCAAACGATTTTAGACAATGTTTCTTTTACATTACAAAAAGGTAGTATCGTCGGATTACTCGGAAGAAACGGCGCGGGGAAAACAACTTTATTACGAACGATGGTCGGTATTTTAGACCCAGATTCAGGAACTGTTACATATGAGGATACGGATATTCATCAGCAGCCTGAAATTAAGCAAAAGCTCGTGTATGTTCCGGATTCTACTAATATACTGAACGGATATACAGTAAAAGAAATTGTAAAGTTTTATAAAGCTGTTTATACAGCGTTTGATGAACAATATTTCTACGAACTGCTAGAACGTTTCAACTTACCAAACAAGCGAATTCGTAGTTATTCAAAAGGAATGAAAGCACTGCTTGCCATCATTCTAGCCGTTGCTACAAAAGCAGAATATATCATTTTAGATGAACCGACAAACGGACTTGATCCTATCGTTAAAAGGCAACTTCTCCAATTTCTCGTTGGAGAAGTTGCAGAAAAAGAGATTACCATTTTCATCTCAACTCATCATTTAGATGAAGTGGAACAAATTGCAGATACTATCATTATGTTAAAAGGTCATACAGTATCTTCTATAACATCACTAGACGATGCAAAATCACAATTTGCTAAAATACAAGTTGCTTATGTGCGTTCATTACCTCAAAAACTAGAAAACTTAAGTAATATTAAAATATTAAACCAAACAGGAAAAGTATATACAATCTTAATTGAGGGAAATATTTCTACAACACTGGAGAAGTTTTATAAAGAGCAACCGATACTCATTGAAGAATTAACAATGTCACTTGAAGATGTCTTCGTTACGACACTTGAGGAGGATGGGTATGTTTCATAAGGCGTTGTGGATGTGGAATTGGAAGCGCGGGAAGTATGCTGTGTTACTATTCTTCTTTAGTTCGCTTTATCTTTTATCTTTTGGATACTATAGAAGTGCTCAGATGGAACTTGGTGAATATTACGAATTACAAGAAAAAGGGAAACAGTATTATTATTTTTATACCTTTTCTTCAGGAGAAGGTAATAGTTTTTGGTTAACTGTTCTTATCATTGCTTTAGCCTGCTTATTGATAGGATGGGAACGTAGCAACCAATCTAATACACTACTTATGACAATGCCGTTTAAAAGAAAACATGTTTTCTTATCTAAATGGGCTTTCGGTTCCTTTTGTATTGTAAGCTCGTTACTTATAAATTGGATCCTTATGTATGTTATTTATAGAACAACTATTCATTTTGATTATCAATCATTTAGTCCGTTTCATCGATACTTTCTTTATGCGATTGTTTCTTATGTTGCAGTCTATACAGCTGCACTATGCATCGGTACTTTTACTGGAAGCATTGTTTCCCAGGTTGTTTTTTGTATTCCGTGGCTATTAATGGGACTTACATTTATTCCACTAGTGTACACTTTTACGATAAATCATTTAGAAGCTACCGACACTAAAAATTATAAGCTATATGAACCACTTTATGAAATCAATCAAAAAACAAATATAGTTGCACCAATATATAACTTCACGATTTATTATCATTATAATCCTGAATCACGTAAAAAAGAAAATGACTCAACTACTTTAAGAGATCCAGCATCTCATACGTATTATTCAGCAAAATCAATGTTAGTCCCTATTTTTTATACAATAGTTTACTTACTACTTGGAACATATTTATATACACGATCGCCAAATGAAAACACTCAAAAAATATTTATTTTCCAAAAATATTTAAAAATATGGATATGGGGGACAACCATTTACTTTGCATTACTAGGTGGCTATAAAATAAACCATTTTAATTTCTTACCTAGCTACTATATCAGTTTGTTTCTCGCTGGAATCATTACTTATGTTGTATTATCACGACTAACAAATTATAAAGTTTTTTAAAGGAGAGATCCTATGTTTCAAAAAGCACTATGGCTAAGAACGTATCACCAAAGTAAATATATTGTCTGGTTATTTTGGCTCGTCAGCTTCTATACTTTATCCTATTACTACTATATGACTTCTATTCAACAGCAACAATTTCTAAATGACAATAAAAAATGGAACTATGTATATCATTACAATTTTGATTTAACACTCATAAATCCTGTCATACTGTTAGGTAGTGTGCTTATCTTGCTAGCTTGTACGTTAATTGGATGGGAAAGACAAAATAACTCTAGCGACTTGTTATGGTCTATGCCCTTTAAACGTTCACACCTCTATATAACAAAGTGGTTGTTTGGAACCTGTAATATCGCCGCTGTTGTCATTTTAAACTGGGGACTATTTGCTATTATTAAAAAGTTGACTTTTCATAATAAATATCAAGTATTCTCCCCATTCCATAGTTATTTTATATACATGTTAATTGTATTAATTGCTATTTATACACTTGCCTTATGTATAGGAACAATCGCCGGGAATGTTATATCGCAAGGATTTCTCACTGCAGCTCTATTCATGTTCCCAGTATTACTTCCAGCACTTATTTCAGGCGTCATTGCTGTTCACTCGAATGCCGACTTTCATGAGAACAATGGCAGTATACATGATATTATGGAAAACATACGTATTTCTGGTCCAGCAGAAGAGTTTACTATTCGCTTTGATTACAATCCTCAAAACGCTTATACCGATGAGGATGGAGTACGTCATAATGAACCAAACTTTACAAAGATTCCACCAGCAAAAACATTGATTGGCCCTATCGCACATATCATTGTTTTACTACCACTCGGTATATATTTATATGCCCGTTCAGTCAATGAGCGAAATGGTAACTACTTATTATATCCAAAACTACAAAAAGTAGTTTTGGCTTGTGCGATTTTCTTTGGTGGGTCCGTTGGAGGTTTAATGCTAAGTCGCGCGCAGTCATTGTCTAGCTTTTACATCGGATTTTTAGTGACTAGTTTAATTACGTATTTCTTCCTACCAAAAATATTAAAATGGAAAGTCTCTTGGAATTTTAAATAAAATAACCTCCTCTTCATGAGGAGGCTATTTCACATTCTCTCTTCTTTTCCCATATTCCTTTTCTTGCCTTGTTCCAAAACCGTCACCATTTGCTACAATTTGATCTGTTGGAGCAACTATACTTTCAGCAATTTTCCATTCTCCTCCTTGTTGAATAAACACTTGCATAAAATAGTTCATTCCATTTAATTGGTACGCATTCTCTTTTTTCACCTCATAACGAGCTGCCACATAATAAACTTGAACATTCTCAGCATCAAACTTAGAAATGTATTGTGATAATCTGGGGATATACTGTGAAGCCTTATACAGTGGAAGTTGTTTTACTTTTACAAGGGAAGACTTTGTCACGTTGCTTAGCGTATCTTCATGCCGAACGTTATCACTATGATGAAATAAAATGGTATTCTGCATAGAGCGGATCCATAGTTTCGAATATAAAACAGGTTGCTTATTTGTAATGTGCTGCAATTCTTTTTGAACGACTTGAATTGGCGTTGCAGCATACGTTAATTTATTAAAGCAGAAAACACTTCCAATCATAATAAGAAGCGTAAAAATACGTTTCATAATTTTTCACTCCGATTCTTTTTAATTAAAGTATTGGAGTTTCAAAATGTTTTTATTCAAAAGAAAAAGGATAGGAATGCTTTCGCTTCCTACCCTCATTTATTATAATACACGACCAAATAGCTCTAATACCATTTCTATTTCTTCGTCGCTCCAACCTTTAAATTTCTCTTTATAATATTCTTTTCGCACAGCTTCTAGTTTTTCAGTTACTTCTCTTCCGTGTTCTGTAATTTCTAAATACACGATACGACGGTCTGAATTAGAACGCTTTCTTTCTACAAATCCTTTTCGTACAAGACGATCTGTAACAGCTGTAATATGACTGGAGGTTACATTTACTTCACTCGCAATTTGCGAAGCCATCTGAGGACTTTTTATAAATAATGCACGCAGTACAGAGAATTCATTATATGGCATATGTTCTGCAAAACGAGTATTAATATCATTTTGTAATAAACGTATCATCTTTCGAAATGATGCCGATAAATCTAAAATCAGTGTTCCTCTTTTTTCGTTCACTAGCCTCGTCCCTTTTTTATCATATTTACACATATTATAATCTATAAATACCTCTGTTGTATATGCTTTCTTTCCCCATCATTTTCATTTATGTAACTTTTTTCATACAATTTTCTTTTTTGTTCACACATATACATATAAAGTGAAACTTTAATCAGTGGGGAGGTGTCCATCCCCCACTGATTATTAGTTGAACCAATCGGGCTTTTACGGGCAGTCTTACTGTCCGCAAATAGCTGGATAAAAAAGGATGGTGATGGAAAATGCAAGGTGGAATGAATCCTTATTTACATAATATTCGCACCATTAATAATGGGAAAGAACCTACTATTACAGTGCAAGGTGAAGGTGTAGTAAAAGCAAAACCAAATGTTGTCATATTAACAATCGGAATTCGAACAGATCATAAAAATGTAAAACAAGCGCAAGAAGAAAATGCGATACAATCGAAACAATTACTTGATGCACTCAAACAGCTCGGTATTGCCGATAAAGATATAGAAACTATTTCTTATACGATTACTCCTCAATATGAATATGTAAATGATAAAGCATTGTTGCAGGGCTACCGTGTGGAGCATTTGTATGAAATTACCGTTTTAAATGTACAAAAAGCAGGGGAAGTATATGATATAGCGGTGACGAATGGCGCAAACGTAGCAAAAGGGTTACGTTTTCGAATATCTCATCCAAATAAGTATTATGAGCAAGCTCTCATTCAAGCTCTGCAACAAGCAGTAGAAAAAGCTCGTACAATTGCGAGTACATACAATTTAAATATTAATCCCGTTCCACTCTCACTCGTTGAAGAATCTGCTCAATTACCACGGGAGGTTGCATCCTATGCTACTTTGCAGGCGCACGCAGCTCCTCCCATTCAATCAGGAGAATTAGAAATCATTTCATCTATCCGGGCTATTTTTACTTATTTATAAATAATTTCACTTATAAGTAACCGTTATCATTTTCGTTGTTGTAAAAACATGATGTTCTGATATAATAAAGGACGGTGAGCTCTTACAAAAGAGATATCACGGGTGGGAGAGGGATATGAAAAAGAAGGTTTAACATGAAAGGAATATTTGAAAAAACATTTAAATTAGATTTACACGAAACATCACCAAAACAAGAAGTTTTAGCTGGAGTTACGTCATTTTTCACGATTGTTTATATTATGATTGTAAATGCGTCAATCTTATCGGATGCTGGCATTCCTCTTGAAGCTGGAATTTTAGCAACGGTTTTTAGTTCATTTGTCGGATGTCTACTAATGGCATTTTGGGCAAATGCACCTGCTATTCTTGTCCCTGGTATGGGTGTAAATGCATTCTTCACGTACACAGCTGTGCATACGCTCGGTTTAACTTGGCAAGAGGCATTAGCTGCTGTCTTTATCTCTGGTATTATTTTTGCAATTGCCGCGTTTACACCGGTTGCTCGCGTACTTTCGGTATCGATTCCAAAGTCATTAAAGGAAGCGATCACTGTCGGTATCGGTTTGTTTTTAGCTTTTATTGGCTTGCAAAAAGGTGGTTTAGTCGTTTCGCATCCTACTACTGCTGTTGCAATGGGAAAATTAAGTAGTCCTGTCGTTCTTGCCACACTACTTACTCTTATTGTAGCACTTGTGCTATTTGTGCGTAACGTACGTGGAAACTTTTTATGGACGATTGCAATTGGAACTGGTATTGCATGGCTGTTCGGCCTTGTTGATACAAGTCAAGTGGGAACTAGTTCGTTTTCATTCGCTAATTACGGCGATGTGTTTGGAGCTATGTCATTTGGGAAACTTTCTTCCTTACCATTTTGGATTGCAACATTCTCCTTAAGCATGGTGCTTATTTTTGAGAACATGGGACTTCTGCACGGTTTATTAGAAGATGACCGTAAATTCCCACGTGCTTACCAAGCCAATGCAATTTCAGCAATGACATGTGGTCTATTTGGCACAAGCCCTACCGTTTCAACTGTAGAGAGTGCCGCAGGTATTACTGCAGGCGGAAAAACAGGTCTGACGTCTATCGTTACAGGATTGCTATTCTTCGCATCACTGTTTGCGCTTCCGTTTGTCAAACTAATTCCTAATAGTGCCATTGCACCAATCTTAATTATTATTGGCGGCTTGATGATTACAAGCATTCAACAAATCCCTCTGAACGACTTTTCAGAAGGGTTTCCAGCGTTTTTAATTATCGTTATGATCCCGTTCACATATAGTATCGCTGATGGTATTGCTTTCGGATTTATCGCTTATCCTATCTTGAAAGTTGCTCTTGGAAAGCGTAAAGAAGTCGCACCGTCTATGTATATCATTACATGCTTATTCTTAGCCATGTTTATATTACATGCTATTGGTTAAGTAAAAACACCGAGGTAAATGCCTCGGTGTTTTTTACTTAAACCATCCTTTTTTATAAAACCAGGCCATCATTCCACCGCCAATTAGCGCCATTATAAGTAGACAAATAAAATAACTATACTGTCCACCTAGCTCTGGCATATGTGAAAAGTTCATTCCATATACTCCAGCGATAAATGTTAGTGGCATGAAAATCGTTGAGAAAACAGTTAATGTTTTCATAATATTATTCATATGATGTGAGTTTAATGAAAAATAGCTATCTCGAATATCTGCCGTTAACTCTCGACTCGCTTCAATCATTTCTGTGAGTTTAAGCAAATGATCATGTATATCTTTAAAATAAATCTCATGATCACTTATACCGTAAAATCGAGTTGAATTCAAAATACGATACAATAAATCACGCATCGGAATGATTGTACGCCTTAGTTTAGATAAATCTGTACGTATATCAAATACCTCTTCTAGCACGCTTCCAGCTGTCTCACCCGTTAAATTATCATCAATTGCATTTAAATGGTCTTCGATGTAATATACAGGTGCAAAATAATCATCTACAATTTGGTCGATAATCGTGTGTGCTACATGTAAAGGACCTTTCTTAATGCGCTTCTTTTCGCCAAGTGTTTTCCATACTCTTTCGATTGCATTGTTATGAGAAAAATGGAAAGAAACAATATAACGATCACTAATAAATAAATCGATTTCATGCGGTTCTAATCCATCCTCACCAAACCCGTGAAGCACTAAAAAGTTATATCCATCATAAAAATCAACTTTTGGTCTCTGTACATATTCTATACAGTCTTCAATTGCAAGGGGATGGAACTTAAAATGGTCTTGCAAAATATATGTATACTCTTCTTTCGTTGGCTTATATAAATCTAGCCAATACCATACAATATAGTCTTTCGCTGTTTCTTCTAGCGAAACGTCATATAATACTTCATCTGTTTTTGTTACTGCACAAATTCTAATCATAATTTCACCCATTATTATTATAAACAAAAAACAGTAAAAAAAGCCAAGGAGAAATACTCCTTGGCTCACCTTTATTATTTAGTGACAATGCCGTGTACTAGTGTCGGCGCATCTACATGGTTTTTAGCGATTTTCATGTTCTCATAAATTTTCGCTTTCACATCTTCTACGTTTTCACGATTCGCGTAAATTGTAACTAATGATTCACCTTTTTTCACACTGTCGCCTACTTTTTTGCGAAGCATTAAACCAACTGCTAAATCAATCTCAGATTCCTTCGTCGCACGTCCTGCTCCTAGAAGCATTGCTGCTGTTCCGATTTCATCTGCAACGATTTCTGATACGTATCCGTCTTCTTTCGCTTCCACTTCAATTTTAAATTGTGCTTGTGGCAATTTAGAAGGATCATCAACAACAGATGCATCGCCGCCTTGCGCTGATAAGAACGTTTTAAATGATTCTAGCGCTTTACCGTTGTTCATTACTTCAATTAACTTTTCACGTGCATCTTCTAAAGATGAAGCTTGCCCCGCAAGATATACCATTTGACTTCCAAGCGTTAAACATAACTCTTCTAAATCTTTTGGTCCTTTACCTTGTAATGTATCAATTGCTTCTTGTACTTCTAATGCGTTACCAATTGCTTCACCAAGTGGTTGACTCATATCGGAAATAACTGCCATCGTATTACGACCAACGTTATTACCGATGCGTACCATTGCTTCTGCTAAACGTTTTGCATCTTCATCCGTTTTCATAAATGCTCCTGCTCCAGTTTTTACATCAAGAACAATTGCATCTGCACCAGCAGCAATTTTTTTACTCATAATTGAGCTTGCAATAAGCGGAATTGAGTTTACTGTCGCTGTTACATCACGAAGCGCATATAACTTTTTATCAGCGGGTGTTAAGTTTCCACTTTGACCGATAACAGCAATTTTATTTTCATTTACAAGACGCATGAATTCATCATTTTCAATTTCTACATGGAATCCTGGAACTGCTTCTAATTTATCAATTGTACCACCAGTATGCCCTAAACCACGTCCAGACATTTTTGCAACTGGTACACCTAAAGCAGCTACTAATGGACCTAATACAAGCGTCGTTGTATCACCAACACCACCTGTTGAATGCTTATCTACTTTTACCCCTTCAATGGCTGATAAGTCGATTGTATCACCGCTATTTACCATTGCCATCGTTAAATCCGCACGTTCTTGATCGTTCATATCTTGGAAGAAAATTGCCATTGCAAGTGCACTTACTTGATAATCAGGAATATCACCATTTGTGTATCCTTCAACAATAAAGTTAATTTCTTCTGTCGTTAATGCATGTCCGTCACGTTTTTTTGCAATTAGGTCCACCATTCTCATTGTGAGGTCACCCCTTCATTTGTTTTACGATTGCTTTTACTAATGCTAAGAAGTTCGCTTTCACACGTTCTGTCGTTTCAATTACTTCATCGTGGTGAAGCGGTTGATCTAAAATACCAGCTGCCATATTTGAAATACAAGAAATACCTAGTACCTTCATACCCGCATGACGAGCTACAATTACTTCTGGTACAGTAGACATTCCTACTGCATCTCCGCCAATCGTACGAAGCATACGAATTTCAGCAGGTGTTTCATATACAGGACCTGTCATTCCAACGTATACACCTTCTTGTACTTTAATATTTAAGTCTGCTGCAACTTGTTTCGCCATTTCGCGAAGTTCTACAGTATATGATGTAGACATATCAGGGAAACGTACACCCATTTCAGAATCATTTGGTCCAATTAATGGATTCGTACCCATGAAGTTGATGTGGTCTGAAATTAACATAAGGTCACCTGGCTCAAATGATGTATTTACACCACCAGCTGCGTTCGTTACAACAACTGTCTCTACACCTAGTTCTTTCATAACACGAACTGGGAATGTTACTTTTTGCATGTCGTATCCTTCATAGAAGTGGAAACGTCCTTGCATTGCTACTACTGTTACACCTTGAAGTGTACCGAATACTAGTTGACCTGCATGACCTTCTACAGTTGATACTGGGAATTCAGGAATTTCGCTGTAAGGTACTGTTACTGCGTTTTCAATTTCATCTGCTAATACACCTAGTCCAGATCCAAGAATTAACCCTACTTGTGGTGTTTCTTGAAATTTCTCCTTTAAGTATGAAGCTGATTTTGTAATTAGTTCACGATTCATTTGTATATCCCCCTATTTCTTTAGCTCGTTTAAGAAGCTTGTTCCGTATTCTGGCATTTTCACACCGAAGTTTTCTGCTACAGTTGCACCAATATCAGCAAATGTTTGGCGAAGTGGTAACTCTTGTCCGCCTTCTTTCATGCTTGGGCTATATGCTAATAACGGTACATATTCACGTGTATGGTCAGTACCATGGTGAACTGGATCATTACCGTGGTCTGCTGTAATTAATAATAGATCATCTTCTTTTAGTTTTTCGAATACTTCTGGAAGACGTGCATCATATTCTTGCAGAGCTTCTCCATACCCTTGTGGATCACGACGATGACCGAATAATGCATCAAAGTCAACTAAGTTTAAGAAGCTAAGACCTGTAAAGTCCATATTTAATGTATCTACAAGCTTATCCATTCCATCCATGTTAGACTTCGTACGAAGTGATTCCGTTACTCCTTCGCCATCATAAATATCAGAAATTTTACCGATAGCAATAACATCGTAGTCACTATCTTTTAATTCATTCATTACCGTACGGCCGAATGGTTTTAATGCATAGTCGTGACGATTTGGTGTACGTGTGAATTTCCCTGGTTCTCCAACGAATGGACGAGCGATAACACGTCCTACCATGTACTTCTCATCTAATGTTAATTCACGTGCAATTTTACAAATTTTATATAACTCATCAAGTGGCACTACTTCTTCGTGTGCTGCAATTTGTAATACGCTATCTGCAGAAGTGTAAACAATTAAAGAACCTGTTTCCATTTGCTCTTGACCAAGCTCATCAAGAATCTCAGTTCCAGAAGCTGGCTTATTACCGATAATTTTACGGCCTGTTTTTGCCTCTAATTCATCAAGTAATTCTTTCGGGAATCCTTCAGGGAACACTTGGAATGGTGTATCAATATATAGACCCATGATTTCCCAGTGACCTGTCATTGTATCTTTACCAGTAGATTTCTCTTGCATTTTTGTATAATATCCAAGCGGCTGCTCTACTTTAGAGATACCGTTCATTTCACGAATGTTACCAAGACCTAATTTCACCATGTTCGGCATTTGTAATCCATTCATATGTTCAGCAATATGGCCAATTGTATCAGAACCTAAATCACCAAATTGTTCAGCATCTGGTGCTTCACCGATTCCCACAGAGTCCATTACGACTAAGAATATACGTTTATATTTATTCATAACTGCGACCTCCTATAAGTTCAGTTCTACTTCTTGTAGTATGTTCAAAACGTTATAAAGTGAAACTGTTATCCATAAGAATTCTCCTTCGTTCTCATTGTCAAACAGTACTTCTTTAAATCATTTTCTAACCTATTTCGTTTGACTTGAAACGACTCAAAAACATTTCTAGTTTTTTCTAAGTCAGATGTCAGACATCTGATATTGATATCATAACATGTTTACGCTTTCTTTTTAATACATTTTCGTAGAATTTCTTATTTTATTCACACTTCTATTGTAATTCATTCTGCAAAGAAGTGCTAATTATTTTATGATTTATTTCTTCATATAAATTGAAACTTTAATCAGTAGGGGGGTGTTCTCCCCCCACTGATTATCAGCCCTTACCAATCGAGCGTTTACGGGCAGTAAAACTCCCACAAATAGCGGGATAAAAATAAAAAGCAGCTCCAAAGAGCTACTTTTTATTTTACTTCTACTGTTTCTTCTTTATGTTCATGCAGTTCGCCTTTTTTTACATGCACTTTCACTTTATAAGTACCGTTCTCTTTGAAAGTGTGTTTAGTTTCATACTCTCCTTTATTCCCTTCTTTCGCTGGAATAAATTCGTGTTTTTCAACACCATCTTTCCAAATCTCAAGTTGCACTTCAGCACCAGTTAACGCTTCTTCTTTTTGTTTTAAATGAACTTTCATTGTTGATTCAGCATTCGCTTTTATGTCACCAGCCATAAGATGAATCATTGTGTCACTTTTATGGTCACCATGTCCTGCACTATGATCGCCATTTTCTTTTTTTGCATCTTCTACTTTCGCATTTCCTACAGCCACTTTTACTTCTGGCATAACATGCATTTCACGCGCATTTGTGTGCGCGATAATATGATAAACTCCATCCGTCTCGAATGTTTTCTCTACAGCATAAACACCTTTCCCTTTATGCTTACCATTTAACATCTCGTGCTTTTCGTCGCCAGTTTTCCAAATTTCAAACTTTACATCTTCAGCATCCGTTACTTTTTCTTTTCCTTGTGTAACAAGTGCTTGTACTTCTGTTTTTTCACCAGGTTTAATTTCTTTCGGATTCGTTTGAACAGCTACTTTGACAGCCTCAAGTTTCTTTTCTTTTTTCGGTTCTTCTTTGTTTGTATTACAGCCAGCTAAAGCTAGCATCGCGATAAATAACGTCATAATAAGTTTTTTCATCATTATTTCCTCCTTCATTCTTTATTTAGTATAGAGGAAATACATTGTAATATTCCAGTCTTCTGCTGAAAACAATATACGAAATGTTTGTGAAGTTTCTGTGAAACGGTTTACTCTTCTTAATCTATGAAAAAAAGAGCATAGTAACTATGCTCTCGGATGAAACTGTTTATATACATCTTTTAATCTAGTTTTTGAAACGTGCGTATAAATTTGCGTCGTTGAAATATCCGCATGTCCAAGCATCTCTTGTACAGCACGTAAGTCTGCCCCATTTTCTAATAAATGCGTAGCAAAAGAGTGACGCAACGTATGAGGTGTAAGCTCTTTTTCAATATTCGCTTCTTTCGCTAATCGTTTTAAAATTTTCCAAAAACCTTGTCTTGATAATCGGTTACCATGATGGTTTAAAAAGAGTGCATCTACTGCTTTCTTCCCCATCAATTCCCCTCTTCCTTTTTCAATATACTTTTGAATCGCTTCCGTCGCTAAACTTCCTAGTGGTATAATTCTTTCTTTATTCCCTTTCCCAATGCAACGAACAAATCCCATCGTTAAATGTACATCTTCTAAATTTAGTGCAATTAATTCTGAAACCCGAAGTCCCGTTGCATACAATAACTCTAGCATTGCCTTATCACGAATTCCAAAAGCACTTGTCATTTTAGGTGTTTGAAGTAACGCCTCTACTTCATCAACTGATAATACTTTTGGTAATTTCCGTTCCCCTTGCGGCGTTTCAATATGTACTGATGGATCGTGCTCTACCGCTCGTTCACGAAGTAAAAATTGGTGGAACGAACGGATCGATGCAATATGACGAGCCAATGTTTTCGAAGATTTTCCGTTCTCTTTTAAATACTGCAAAAAGTTAACGATGTGCAAACGTGTCACTTCATGGAAGGTTTTCGCCTGTTCTACATTTTGCAAATACTTTACATAGCTTTTTAAATCACGTTCATAAGATACTACTGTATTTTTCGCTAATCCCTTTTCGACAACCATATAATGAATAAAATCTTTTAATTGATCTTCCAATCTACTCTACTCCCCATTTTCATAGAAAAACATCATTCTATTTACGAAAGCATCCTTTGCCGGTTCTTCATTCCCTGATACTTTTTCTACAGTCTCTTCTTTTGGCTTTTCATAACGATGATAGCTTTCGTATTCTTCATTTATCCATAGTATAGCGAAATAAAACAAAATCGTACAACTTGTAAATAATAAAAATACTTTTATTCCATCAAAAGTTAATTTTAAAGCTCGGCGCATTGTAAATTCCTCCAAAATATAAGTTATTACAACATATGCCAAGCTTTCACCAATTTATACCTTATTCAAATAAAAAACCTCTTCCTAGATAAATAGGAAAAGGTTATTTTTCATCCGTTTCATTTTCTTGACAATTTTTACAAATCCCATGGAATGTTAAACGATGATCTTTCACCTTAAAGCTCCAGTCTCGTTCTACTTTTTTCTCCACTTCACCAAGTAAATCTTCTTGTATTTCTTGTACAGCACCACATTGCGTACAAATCAAATGATGGTGAAAACGCTGTGCACCTTCTTGGCGTAAGTCATAGCGTGAAACACCGTCTCCGAAGTTAATCTTATCGACAACTTTTAACTCAGATAATAACTCTAAAGTTCGATAGACGGTTGCTAATCCGATCTCTGGCGACTTTTCTTTTACAAGGAGGTAAACATCTTCTGCGCTTAAATGATCTTCCTCATTTTCTAGCAGCACACGAACTGTTGCTTCACGTTGCGGTGTTAATTTATAGCTCGCTGCATGTAATTGCTTCTTAATTCGTTCAATTCTTTCTTCCATTCGGTACTACTCCCTCCTCGCCACTCTTACACCATTATATCAGAAGAAGGACTTCTGTCAAAAGAAAAAACAATAAAAACAAATTGATAATTATTCTCAAAAAGTATTTATTTTTTATTAATAGCCTCAACGACTTCTTTCATCAAAACTGGTGATGCGTAAGCCTCCACACTAGAAGCAAGTGCTAACACCGCTCCAATTACAAGAAAGAAACATGTATAGCGAATTAATAATGGTAATAGTGGCTCAGTTATTTTCCTGATAAACTGGTGCCTAATCATCCGTAAAGAAAAACTTGCAGCAATTGTTGTCATAACGAGAAAGACTGGAATGATAATTAAATTTTGTGGCAATACAGATACAAATGCTAATAATAGTCCATTCCATCCGTGCTGACTTACTAAAAAACCTACTGTAAATCCAACAACTACTCCTTTTACAAATAATAAAATAAAAATGAGTGGCAATCCAATAATTGAGATTCCTAAAATCCAAATAAATCCAATGTATTTTAATTGCGAAAAGTAACTTTCTCGAAACATTTCGCCCGCAATAGCAAATTCCCCTTTAGAAACTTGTCCAAAAAAACGTTGTAAATAAAATGATAAATCTTGCTTTTGATTGATTTGTAAACTATTCACAAGAATAGCTCCAAATATTACTCCCATCAATAATAAAACAGCATTAAATATATATAATGAAGAGTTTTCCTGTATGTGAGACATTACGCGATCTTGCCAAGTTTTTCGCCACATTTTTCTTCCCTCCGTTCACACTCTTACTAAAAATGTATGAAAGAAAGAAAAAAAGTATGACGAATTAACATTGAAATTCCGCTCTACTTTGCTAAACTAAAAAGTAGAGAATAGGAGGGATTTCTCTTGAAACCATTATTATTAGATTTTCCAACATTATTTCAAACTGAACGCTTACAAGTTCGTAAACCGTTTCCAGGTGATGGTGCAGAAGTATATGAAGCAATCCAAGCTTCTCTAGAAGACTTAGTACCGTGGATGCCAATTGACACTGAAACGGAAGATAGTGCTGAAGAAATTGTTCGTAAAGCTCACGGACAGTTTTTACTTCGTGAAACACTTGATTTTCACTTATACGATAAAGTATCTGGTACATTCATCGGAGCTATTACGCTCAAACCTGAAAACTGGGATATTCCAAAGTTTTCACTTCACTTCTGGCTGCATAGTGCGTATACAAAACAAGGCTATATGACCGAAGCGATTAAAGGTGCCATTCAATTTGCCTTTGATAAGTTAGGTGCAAGAAGAATTGAAATTCGTACTGATGCAACAAATGTAAATGCATGTAACTTAGCAGAACGTTTAGAATTTATTTTAGAAGGTACAATGGAAAATGATTTCCTAGCGCCAGACGGTAGCTTACGTGATGCACGCGTATATGCAAAAATTAATTAATAAACACTCGCCTTTGGCGAGTGTTTATTTTTGTAATTGTAAATATTGTACTGCAAACATAGTCTTGGCATCATGAATGCGAAAGTCTTTCATAAGATCAACCGCTTCTTCTAATGACACTTCCATTAATTCCACAAATTCATCTTCATCTAAAGCTGCTTTGTTTTCTTTTTGTTTTAATCCTGTTGCTTTATATACATATAAAATCTCATCTGCAAAACCAGGTGATGTATAGAAAGATGTAATAAGCTCCATATTTTCACATACATATCCTGTTTCTTCTTCTAATTCACGAACTGCTGTTACCTCTGGTTTTTCCCCAGGTTCTAACTTCCCAGCAGGAATTTCTATAATCGCCTTTTCAAGCGCTTTACGGTACTGCTCAACAAGCACAATTTTCCCTTCATCAGTAATAGCAATAATAGCAACTGCACCAGGGTGGTTTACAATTTCACGTTTACTCATTTCTCCATTTGGTAATACTACATCATCAACACGAACTTTTATAACTCTACCATCAAAAATCGGCTCAGTTTTTACTGTTCTCTCTGCAAGATTACTCATACTACTTCATCTCCCTGTTCTATTTCCTATTCTTTCTTCATACATTTTACCACATTGAAAGGAGCGTGATAGAAATGAAAGTTTATATTTTACCAAATCGCGTTACATTAGTCGGAAAAGCATGGCAAATTCGCCATAAGCTAAAACAATATGGCAAAGAGTACGCAACAGTGCAAGAGTGGATTACAGCAAATAAAGTGAAACTTTAATCAGAGGTGGGTGTCCATCCACCTCTGATTATTAGCCCACACCAATCAGGCTTTTACGGGCAGTTAATCTCCCACTTAACTTCCTCGCATGTGCCGAATTTTGAGAGGGGAGTCTTACTGCGCGAATGGCGGGACAAAAAGTAACCGTTTGTCAACCTCTTTTCCCTTTCGTACAATAAAGATAAGGAGGTTGACCTATGAAAAAACGTCAATTAGGAAACTCAGATTTATTTGTAACAGAAATGGGACTTGGCTGTATGTCTCTCGGTACATCGGAAACTGACGCTATGCGCATTATCGATGAAGCAATCGATTTAGGAATTAATTTTTTTGATACTGCGGATTTATATGATTATGGATTAAATGAAGAATTTGTAGGAAAAGTATTGAAAAGAAGACGAGACCAAATTGTCCTTACAACAAAGGTTGGAAATCGATGGACAGAAGAAAAAAACGGCTGGTCTTGGGATCCTTCTAAAGCTTACATAAAAGCTGAAGTAAAAGAAAGTTTACGTAGACTTCAAACTGATTATATTGATCTTTACCAACTTCATGGCGGAACGCTTGAAGATCCGATAGATGAAACAATTGAAGCTTTTGAAGAATTAAAAAAAGAAGGTATTATTCGCCAGTACGGTATTTCTTCTATACGTCCAAATGTCATCCGTGAATATGCAAAACGCTCAAATATCGTTAGTGTACTAATGGAATATAGCCTTTTAAATCGTCGTCCAGAAGAATGGTTCCCGCTTCTTAATGAACACCAAATTAGCGTCATTGCTCGCGGACCACTCGCAAAAGGAATTTTAACTGACAACAATGCAAAAAAGATAGAAAGAGTAAAAGAAAAGGACTATCTCTCTTATTCTTACGATGAATTAAATGCTACACTCGGAAATGTAAAAGAAGTTATCGGAGAAAACTCTTTAACAGGAACAGCTATTCAATACTGCTTACATAGCGAAACTGTTGCAGCGGTTATACCTGGTGCAAGCTCTATTCAACAATTACAGGCAAATGTACAAGCTAGCCAACAGTCGCCTTTAACAAAAGAAAAGTATGTACAACTTCAAAAAATTGTTAAATATGACACATATGCTTTACATCGTTAGTTAAAAAGACGCTACCAGTACTGGTAGCGTCTTTTTATAACGTATCATATTTATCAGGATTCGTTCCTACATGTAAATTACGATCTAACGTATTAATTTGATTCATCTCTTCTTCAGTTAATGAGAAATCAAAAATAGTAAAGTTTTCTTTAATACGAGATGGTGTCACAGATTTAGGAATCGTCACTATTCCGCTTTGAATATCCCATCGTAATATAACTTGCGCAGGAGTTTTTTCATATTTGTTAGCGATAGCTTGAATGATTGGATGCTGGAATACTTCGCCGCCCCTCATTAACGGACTCCATGCCTCCATTTGAATTTGCTCACTTTGACAGAAATTACGCAATTCAAATTGCGTTAACATTGGATGAAGTTCCACTTGATTTACCATTGGCTTTACTTTGCAATTTGGTAATAACAGTTCTAAATGATGTTTATGAAAATTAGAAACACCAATCGCACGCACTTTACCTTCTTCATACAATTTTTCTAAAGCTCGGTACGTATCAATATACTTCCCTCTAATTGGCCAGTGGATTAAATATAAATCTACATATTCCATTTGTAATTTCTTTAAGCTCTTTTCAAACGCCTCTAGTGTCTCCTCGTATCCTTGATCGTCGTTCCAAACTTTTGTTGTAATAAACAAGTCTTCTCGCGGGATTCCTGATTCACGTATCGCCTCTCCGACACCGCTTTCATTTTCATATACAGTTGCTGTATCAATCGAACGGTATCCAACTTCTAACGCTGTTTTTACTGCTTGTTTTACTTCGTCGCCTTCTTTCGCTTTATAAACGCCTAGACCAATCATCGGCATTTTCACGCCATTATGAAGTGTAGTTGTTGGAATATGCACATTCGTTCTCCCTTTCATTGTTACATTTTTATAAACCACAACTTTATTTCAACAAGATTCATCCAAAAAGTCAAAACATACATACAGTTTACATAATAATTTTATACATTTTAAAAAATAATGTGAACTTAGTCATTCACGTTATTTTCTATCCATTCTTTCGCTTTTTCATCAATATTACGTACAAATTCATTTTTCCCTTCCGTATATAGCGTACCATCATATGTATATTTTTCGGCTAGTTCCTTCTTTAATATTGCATACGCCTCTGCTTCTTCACAATGCGCCATCATATAATCACGAAATGCTAAATGCCTTGTAATTTCAGGATTTCCTTTTTCAAACACGTGTAAGTGATACGATCGTTTTTCCTCCGTTCCATGAATAAAAAAACGGCGTCCTGAAATACCATTTTCCCCCTTTACGATGTAACCAAGCTCTTTAAATCGTTCATTCCAATGATCTACTCTGTCGATACTTTCTACTTCCATGATCATATCAATAATAGGTTTAGCTGCTAGTCCTGGCACTGACGTACTTCCAATATGATAGATTTTCACCGTTTCTGGCATCGTCAATTTTAATCTTTCGGCCTCCATTTGAAATTTTTCACTCCAATGATTTTCATGCGGAACGACTACAATTTTCCTCATTCTAATTCCCCTTTTCTTACAAGCTCGTCAAAAAAATGATCAGCGGTATTCACTGATCATTTTCGTTATTATTTAAAGTCTTTCCAAGTAAGATCACTTTCACTTAACAGTTCTTCAAATGATTTATTCTTTTCACGTTCTTTTTGTTCTTGGCGCTTTCTTTCCAGTTCCACTGCCTCTTTTTTCTCTTCTCTCACTTGCAGCTCTTTTTTCTTATCCTTTAATTGCTGCATGAGTGAATCATTTAATTGATCACCTAATGTAAGTGATTCCTTCTTTGGTTGATTCATTTGAGATTGTCTTTGCATTTGTCTTTGTTTCTTTTTCTTCATGCTACTCACCTTTTACTTTTTTCTCCATTATAGAGGATACACGATGAAATCGACAATAAAAAAGGTTCCTTACTCTATCATTCTATTTTTGTAAAAATGTTAATTTTTCGAAAATAGAAAATTTTGCTATAGATATAATCCTATGAATCTATTAAAATTATGTCGTATGATGTCAGATTATAAAAAAAGGAGAAATAAATTATGTGGAAAAAAATTATTCCTGCTGTCGCCGTTTTAAGCACCATTACTTTTTCAAGCGTATTCGCCGCTCCTCCATCTCAGACTCCTGCTGAACAAAACCGCTACATAGACGTACAAATGCTCGGTATTAATGATTTCCATGGGCAACTAGATACTGTAAAAAAAATTAATAACAAAGAAGCTGGTGGCGCTGATTACTTAGCCACTTATTTAAAAGAACGTAAAAAACAAAACCCTAATACACTTCTCGTACATGCTGGCGATATTGTCGGAGCTAGCCCACCAGTTTCAGCATTGTTACAAGACGAACCAACTATTGAATTTTTAAACGACTTACAATTTGATGTTGGTACAATCGGAAACCATGAATTTGATGAAGGCATCGACGAAATGCGACGACTCATTTACGGTGGTTACCATGAAAAAACTGGGGATTTCAAGGGAGCAAACTTCCCTTATGTCGCTGCAAACTTCTATAACAAATCAACTGGTCGCTTATTTTTACCACCATTTACTGTAAAAATGGTAGATGGTGTTCCTGTGGGGTTCATTGGTGTTGTTACAACTGATACACCAAATGTCGTTATGCCTACTATGCTTAAAAATGTAGAAATCACTGACGAAGTTGAAACTATTAATAAATCCACACAACAATTAAAACGTCTCGGCGTTAAATCCATCGTCGTTCTTGCCCATGTCGGTGGAATAACCGATGATTCTGGCGTAACAAATGGAGACCTTACTCGAATTGCAAATGAAACGGATTCAGAAGTTGATGTTATTTTCGGTGGACATAGTCACACGTATGTAAATGGTACAGTAAATAATAAACTAATCGTCCAAGCGAACTCTTATGGAATGGCTTTCTCTGATGTAGATGTAACGATTGATAGAAAAACAAAAGATATTGTGAAGAAAAAAGCGGAAGTTGTTACAACATATCATGAAGGTGTTGAGCCTGATAAACAAGTACAACAAAAGTTAAATCAATATAAAGAAAAAATTGCACCACTTGTTAATGAAGTAGTTGGAAAATCTACAGCACCTATCGATCGTAAACAAAACGATGCTGGTGAGTCTACCCTTGGAAATTTAATTGCCGACGCACAGCGCCAAACTATGCAAGTTCAAATCGCACTTATGAATCCTGGCGGCATCCGTAATGACTTAGACGCTGGCGATATTACATGGGGCGAATTGTATGGCATTCAGCCTTTTGGAAATCAACTGATTAAAGTAAATTTAACAGGTCAAGATATTCGCGACATTTTAAATCAACAATGGCAAAAAGGAACGAAAAGAATGCTTCAAATTTCAGGTATTCAATATACTTGGGATGCAAATAAATCAAACGGGGAAAAAGTTACAAATATACACTTAACAAACGGAGAAGAATTATCTCCATCTAAAACGTATAGCGTAGTTGCAAATGCTTTCTTAGCTTCTGGCGGTGATGGATTCGTATCATTTAAAAATGGTAAAAATGCAGAAACTGGTCCAAACGACTTTGAAGCACTAGTCGATTATGTAAAACAAGTAAAAGAGCCAATTCAACCAATTATTGATGGTAGAATTCAAAAAGTAAATTAAGTGCATATCTTTTATCCGTAATATATATTAAGTAAAAAAGGATACTCGTTCTTCCAGTGAACATAGTATCCTTTTCTTCAATTATCAAAATGGGATGTTTTGTTAAAATCATATTGCTGTAAAAATTGTTGTAAAGCCTCTTCTACAAGTTTAGATTTTTGAACTCCTTTTGATTCTGATATAACGTCTAATCTTGCTAATATTTCTTTATTAATAGAAAAGGTTCGTTTCTTTTTCTCTGTACTTTTACTCATAATTGGTGCACTTACTTCTTCTCTTTTTCTTAATAATTCATAAATGCTTTGTAATTGCTCATAAATTAATACTTGATAATCTGTTTTTGCATATTGAAGGGCGGTCGCTTCTTGGAGTTGTAAGTGACGCGGTTCTTCTCCATCTCCTACAAAAATACGTTTCTTCCGCTCTCCGTCATATTCGTATCCAATCAATCTTAATTTCTTTGATAATGTATATGGGCTTATTTCAAGGCGCTTTGCTATAATAGCAATTGATTCACGTCTATTTAGGCAATCTATAATTTCTCCAATCGTCACAATTTCCCTCCTCCCATGTTGAAATGACACTAGTATGGTATGTTACAATGATTTTCTAACAGTGTATGCAAAACAAATAGCCTGTGCGATTCATACGATTTCAGAAAAGGAGGCTTTCAATATGCTTTTTCGTAGCTATACCCCACAGTTCTATAATGAAAATAAACAACTCATTCCTAATAGTATCGCTACGTTAGAAAGCGTTATGATTAACAACCGAAAACAATTCCTCCTTATGCGCGGGCAAAACGTAGAACAGCCTATTTTATTATGCTGTCACGGTGGCCCTGGCATGGCACAAATCGGTTTTATTCGCCATTTTCAAAAAGAATTAGAGAAGCACTTTATCGTTATTAATTGGGATCAACGCGGAGCAGGTAAATCCTTTTCAGTGAAAGACTTCGGGGCAACCTTTACAATCGAACAATTCGTTTCCGATGCAAAAGAAGTTATTCAGTATGTGCTTAAAAGGTTCAACAAACAAAAACTATTTCTCGCTGGTCATTCTTGGGGAAGTATTATCGGGCTTACCATCGCACATCGACACCCGAAATATATCGATGCTTACATTGGTATTGGGCAGATTGTACATATGAAACAAAACGAAGAATTGCTATATCAACATTTGATTAACTCTGCAAAAAAGCATGATCATAAAAGAGCATTGGCTTCCCTTTTAAAATTAGGTAAACCGCCCTTTTTAGATACGAGACGCCTTATTATTCAAAGAAAGTGGCTTGGTACATTCGGAGGAGCAATCCAAAACGGATCTTCCTTTTCTTTCATACGAAAAGGTTTCTTTTCTCCTGAATATACGCTATTAGATTGGTTCAAGTTTCTCGCAGGTAACTTAAAATCTGGCGTTTTATGGGAAGAAATGCTGACAATCGATTTCTTTTCATCTATTTCAAGTTTATCTATTCCAGTTTATTTTTGTTCTGGTCGCTATGATTATCAAACTCCTTATGCACTCGTTCAACAATATTGTGATGTTATTGAAGCACCTATAAAAAAAATGATTTGGTTCCCAAATTCAGCACATTCTCCTGATTTAGAAGAACCAGAACTATTTGCAAATTCTTTACAGTCCATTAAACAAGAGCTAGCTTTTCAACGATAAAAAAATAGCCTCTTTTACATTTCATAGAAAACATTTTATAATAATGTGTCGCAAGTATGCATAAATATAGCAAACTGCGTCATATTTACTTGCCTTCACAGAATAAAAATTAGGGAGATTACATTTATTATGAACGCTGTACTCGTTGCAGTAGCAGTCATGCTATTGCTTAGTTTGTTACGTGTCCAGGTCATTGTCGCCATCATCGTTGGAGCTCTAACAGGCGGAATTATCGGCGGACTCGGTATTTCAGAAACAATTAACACTTTTACAACAGGACTTGGAAACAGTGCTCCCATCGCTTTAAGCTATGCAATGCTTGGTGGTTTCGCTATTTCCCTTTCCAAAACTGGACTTCCAGATGCCATGATTCAAGCCGCATTAAAATGGATTGGCGATGAACAAGACACGAAAAAACAAGTTTATTCTAAAATACTTATTTTATTCATCATTTTAACAATGGCTTGTTTCTCACAAAACATTATCCCTGTTCATATCGCTTTCATCCCAATCTTAATTCCAGCACTTTTAAAAGTATTAAATGGCTTGAAAGTGGATCGTAGACTTGTTACATGTATTATTACATTCGGATTAATTACACCTTATATGTGGGTCCCAGCAGGATTTGGAAAAATTTATCATGACGTATTACAAACCAATGCTGCACAAAGCGGTCTTACATTTGATGTTACACTTATTCCAAAAGCAATGACTATTCCAGCAATCGGTATGATTATCGGATTATGTGTAGCGGTATTCATTACGTATCGAAAACCTCGTACGTATGACACAGAACAAATTTATACTACCGAAAATGAAATCGTTCCCTATACAAAACGAAGCGTTACTTTTGGACTACTATCTATCCTAGCTACATTAACTGTTCAATTAGCAACAGAATCAATGATTTTCGGTGCTTTAGCGGGGATTATCGTCTTATCAGTTAGTGGTAGTCTACCTCTTAAAGAAGCAGATTCAATATTAACAAGCGGAATGCGTATGATGTCATTTATCGGATTTGTTATGATTTCTGCCGCTGGATTTGGCGCTGTTCTTCGAAAAACAGGACATGTCGAATCGCTTGTGCAAACGAGTGCACATATAATCGGAAATAACAAACCACTTGCTGCATTTCTTATGCTCGTTATTGGACTTCTCGTTACAATGGGAATTGGTTCGTCCTTTTCAACAATCCCTATCTTAACAACAATTTTCGTACCTCTTTGCATTCAACTTGGATTTAGTCCAATGGCCACAATTGCAATTATTGGTACAGCAGGAGCGCTAGGCGATGCAGGATCTCCAGCATCAGATAGTACACTTGGACCAACATCTGGTTTGAATGCTGACGGTCAACATCATCATATATGGGATACATGTGTACCAACTTTTCTGCATTATAATATACCGTTACTTATATTCGGTTTTATTGCCGCCATTACATTATAAAAGGTGCGTTCTATACGCACCTTTTACTTTTTTATTTTTCTTTTTAATTGTTGAAAAGCTATTTTCCCATTCTCCTCGAAATCACTTTCAATTGCCGGTAGTGATGGTCCTATCCATCCACACTCTATACTCCCATTCGGTCCAATAATTTTTAATTTATCTGGTATATGAATATTTAGAAATTTCGCTGCTCGAATTAACTCAATAGCAATCTTATCACTTAAAGTTACAATTCCATCTATATACGGATGATTTTGCAATAATGTAATGAACTGTTTATTCGTGTATCCTTGTATACTTTCTTCCCGATAAGACATCCCTTTATCCCAAACTGCGTCTAAAAATCCTGATACATGCTCTTCCATTTCTTCACTTTCTTCTCCCTCACCGAAATAAGCAAGAAAGTGACATCCTTTCTCTTTTAATAGAGAGACCGCTCTCTGTCCACTTTCATAATGATTTGTAAGGGATTGCTTTTCATCAATCACAACAAATGGAAATGCAATTTCTCCTATACTTTTAAAAACTGATTTTGGCAAAATAACACCCGCAACGTTATTTTGCTCCAACATATATATGTATCTATTTTTATTCTCTATATTACAAACAATTATTTGATATCCTTCTTTATATGCCTCTTCCTCAATACAATGTAGCAAAGTGATATTTGATGGATTACGTAAATTATCTACAAGCAATGCAATGATCGTTGAAGATTTTTTAAATAAAGGCTTCGCTGTAGCATTCGGCCTATATTGTAACGCTTCAATTGCTTCCTTTACTTGTTTTACCGTATCTTCATGAACGTATCCCTTTTCATTAATAACTCGTGAAACGGTTGCGACTGAAACACCTGCCAATTTTGCAACATCACGTATAGTTGCCACATCGTCACCCCTTAATATGGTAATAGATTACAATTTTACGGTAACTTAAATTACAGTATTCGTCAAGGATAATAACTTATATTTCTGAAAATTGTTACATCATTTCATTAAACGATACTCCAACTGAATTTCATGTAAAATTGGGATATTATCATACCCGATACGTGGAATTTCTTTCTTTATTTTTCGTGCCTCTTCCACTGCATTCACATATAAATTAGTCATCACAAAATTACGTTTTTGGTAAAAACGTAACGCATTCATATTATCATTTGTTGTAATAAGCCAAACCTGTTGGCACCGTCCTTCTTCTGCAACTTGCAATACACAATCCACAAGTTTCGTCCCTATTCCTTTTCTTTCTTCAAAGCTATCTAACGATACAATTTCGCACATATTTCCGGCCACTTCATACGTTATAATTCCGATTATTCTGTCATCTGAGAGCGCAACAAATCCTGGTAACTCTTCTAACTGATGCCTCTTACCACGTGAAACCATCAATGAGCTTCCCCAGTTCTCACACATAAACATTCGGATTGTTTCTTTCATTGCTGGTGTAATTTTTTGTATATGCACCATTTCCTATTTCTCCCCTTTTCTATCATTGTGATACAATGTAAGTGTATCACATGTAACGATATTTGGAGGATGAGGTAAAGTATGAAACGTTTTTTTACAGCATTGTTTACTATACTAGGTGCACTAACCGCTATTGGGATTTTCTTTACAAATAAAGTTATGTACTTGAAGAAAAAAACAGAGGAAGAAGTTTTAGAACGCGAAACGAAAAAACATTTTCATTTGGACGATTTTAACGCCATTCAAAAAGAAGAGATTCACATCCCTTCTCAATTCGGATACGAAATTCATGGATATTACATACCAGCTGGTCATTCCAATAAATTTATGATTTTTTGTCATGGTGTGACTGTAAATAAAATGAACTCTGTTAAATATGCAAACTTATTTTTAAGCAGAGGATATAACGTATTTATTTATGACCATCGTCGTCATGGTAAAACTGGTGGCAAAACGACGAGCTATGGCTACTATGAAAAACATGATTTAAAATCAGTAGTTGACTGGCTAAAAGATCGTTTCGGAACGAATATTACACTCGGAATTCATGGAGAATCTATGGGAGCTGCAACTCTTCTTCAATATGCGGGACTTGTAGAAGATGGTGCCGATTTTTATATTGCTGATTGTCCTTTCTCTGATTTTTATGGACAGTTACAACATCGCTTAAAGGTTGAATTTCATTTGCCAAAATGGCCTTTATTACCTTTAGCAAACGCCTTTTTAAAAGTTCGTGACGGCTATACAATTCGTGAAGTTTCACCAATTGATTGCATAAAAAACATTAACAATCCCGTTCTATTTATTCATAGTAAAGATGATGACTATATTTTATCTGATATGACGAAATCACTTTATGAAGCGAAAGAGAATAATAAACAACTTTATATCGCAGAACATGGTGCACACGCTTGCTCTTATAATGAAAATAAAGAAGAGTACGAAGCTGCCATTGACGAATTTTTAAACACATATGTAAAAGAAACAAAAAACAGGCTTGCATAAGCCTGTTTTTTACTGCGCTAAAACGTCTGTAACTTGTTCCATATTTTCAGAAATCCACTTTACTGCCTCATCTAGCGTTGGGAATTCCGTCGTTTGGAAGGTCACCTCATCTTGAAGTAACCAAACATCTTTCGATTCTTGTCCTACACCTGCGATTGACCAATGAAGTAAACTATATGGATGATTATCATTCAAAAATGATGCCCACGTGCGCTCATTTGCAATATTTTGTAGTGTTCGTAATTGTTTATCCATCTTTCGTCACCTTACTCTAATCAGTTATAAAAGCTATTATAACATTCCCTCTTCTTCTGTACAAAGAACTCTTTTTTATTGTCAAGTCCTTCCCCTGATTATATGATGAGATTAAGCGTTTGGAAAGGGGGGATAACGTTGGCAAAAGTACAGATTAAAGTAAATGATAATGGCTCTTTTCGCGTTACAGGGGACGTGGAATTAGTCGATTCACAAGGGAATGTATTCCCGGCAAAACCGGCATTTTCTTTATGCCGTTGTGGTTTATCAAAAAATATGCCTTATTGTGATGCTTCGCATAAAGGTAAATTCGAATCTGTGGTTAGAGCACCAGAGGCTGAGTAATTTTGTATGTAACATGCACATTTTTTTGTGCATGTTTTTTTTTCATTATTCCTTTTCCTTACAATGTTTCTCCTACTTTTCTCCTCGTTAAAACCTACATGTATTTTCAAACAATTCTTCACATTCGAATATTTTTTACTAGCCTTTTTTCTTT
Source organism: Bacillus thuringiensis (assembly GCF_014932895.1). GTDB lineage: Bacteria > Bacillota > Bacilli > Bacillales > Bacillaceae_G > Bacillus_A > Bacillus_A thuringiensis_AA. Next base: position 395,939 of record NZ_JACYOF010000001.1, read on the forward strand.
TTTGTGCTATAATTTGAGCAAACAGCATCCTTCGGGGTCGGGTGAAATTCCCAACCGGCGGTGATGAAGTGCAAACTTCTAAGTCCGTGACCCGTTTTCAACTCGAAAACGGTGGATCTAGTGAAACTCTAGGGCCGACAGTATAGTCTGGATGGGAGAAGGATATGTTTCTAGTTTTTTATATAGTGAATACACTTTTATTTCAGTATGCATATTTTTAAAGGTTCACTTTTGAAGCTTTATATATGTTTAATTTTCTATACTCATTTTTTATACTGAAATAAAAAGAGACAACTAGCGTTTGAAAAATTTCATATCTTTGCTAGGTTTTTTCCTTATGCAAAAATATGAATCTTCGTTAGGTTTCTTTCCTATGCTTTTGTATTCGAACTATATTTCTAGAAATCACGTCTCCCAAACCCCAAGGATATAAAATCCTTGGGGTTTTTTGATTTTTTTAGGAGAGGTGAAGAGAATGACAGATCAAGAATATATGAGGATTGCCCTGCTGTTAGCAGGCGGGACATCTGGACAAACAAGTCCAAATCCTATAGTTGGTGCTGTTGTTGTAAAAGATGGGAACATCGTCGGTATGGGAGCTCATTTACGTGCTGGTGAAGAACACGCAGAAGTTCATGCTCTTCATATGGCTGGTGAAAAAGCAAAAGGAGCTACCGTTTATGTAACACTTGAACCGTGTAGCCATTTTGGAAAAACACCACCTTGCTGTGAATTGCTCATCAAAAAAGGAGTTAAGCGCGTTGTAATTGCTACCCTTGATTGTAACCCGCTCGTTTCTGGTAATGGAAAAAGGAGATTAGAAGAAGCTGGCATCGAAGTAACTACCAGTGTTCTTGAAGCGGAAGCAGTTTTATTAAATCGCTACTTTTTTCACTACATGAAAACGAAACGTCCATTTGTAACAATAAAAACAGCGATGAGCTTAGACGGAAAAACAGCAACTGTCACTGGTGAAAGTAAGTGGATTACAGGTGAAGAAGCGCGAGCTGATGTTCACCAATATCGCCATACACATGATGCGATTCTCGTTGGAGTGAATACAGTTATAGCTGATAATCCGCATTTAACAACAAGAATTCCTAACGGGGGTAAAAATCCTATACGCGTTATTTTAGATACCCATTTACGAACGCCACCATCTTCTCATGTCATAACAGATGGTTTAGCACCGACATGGATTTTTGTCGGTAAGGATGTAAATAAAGAGAAAATAGCTTCTTATGAATCTGAAAATATAGCTATATTCCAAATGAAAACGAAACAAATTGAACTCCAACATGTCTTATACCTACTCGGCGAAAAACAAATCCTTTCTCTTTTCGTCGAAGGTGGGCAAACAGTTCATGCAAGTTTCTTACAATCAAACAATTTCAATGAAATTGTAACGTATATAAGCCCGAAATTAATTGGTGGAAAAAATGCTCCTACTTTATTTGGTGGAAATGGTTTTTCAAAATTACAAGATGCGCTTTCTTTGAAAATTCAAGAGATGAAACAAATTGGCGATGATATAAAAATCGTTGCCAATGCCCGAAATGAGGTGACAGAATGTTTACAGGAATTGTAGAAGAATTAGGAACGATAGCAAACATGCAACAAAGCGGAGAAGCGATGAAGTTAACTGTCCATGCAACCAAAATTTTATCAGATGTGAAGTTAGGTGACAGTATTGCGGTGAATGGCATTTGCTTAACCGTAACTAGTTTTACAACTACTTCATTCACGGTGGATGCAATGCCTGAAACGATGCAATCAACTTCACTTCGCATGCTTAAACCACACTCTAAAGTGAATTTAGAGCGGGCAATGTCTGCAAACGGACGATTCGGTGGACATTTCGTTACAGGACACATCGACGGTATCGGGACGATTTTAACTAAAAAACAACACTACAATGCCATCTATTACAAAATAGCAATTTCTGATGAATTGCTACGCTATTGTTTGCATAAAGGATCCGTTGCTGTTGATGGAACTAGTTTAACAATATTTGATATAGACGAATCTTCCATTACAATTTCACTCATCCCGCACACAGTAAGCGAATCTGTTATTGGAGAAAAAAATGCCGGAGATATCGTAAACGTTGAGTGTGACATGATTGGTAAATATATCGAACGCTTTATTTCTAAACCTGTAAAACGAACAGGTTCAATGACCGAAAGCTTTTTACAAGAAAACGGATTTCTATAAGGGGGAAGCATAATGTTTCATCGTATTGAAGAAGCTCTAGAAGATTTAAAACAAGGAAAAATCGTTATCGTATGTGATGATGAAAACCGTGAAAATGAAGGCGATTTTATCGCTTTAGCAGAGTATATTACACCCGAAACGATTAATTTTATGATTACACACGGTCGCGGTCTCGTTTGTGTGCCGATTACGGAGCAATACGCAGAACGTCTACAATTAGAACCAATGGTATCTCATAATACAGATTCGCATCATACTGCATTTACAGTGAGTATTGACCATGTTTCTACAACAACAGGGATTAGCGCTCACGAACGTGCAACTACGATACAAGAATTGTTAAACCCTGCATCTAAAGGTGCTGATTTTAATCGACCTGGACATATCTTTCCATTAATCGCGAAAGAAGGCGGTGTCTTGCGCCGTGCTGGTCATACAGAAGCTGCTGTCGATTTAGCCACACTTTGTGGTGCAGAACCAGCTGGGGTCATTTGCGAAATTATAAACGAGGACGGTACGATGGCACGTGTACCTGATTTACTCACATGCGCAAAACAATTTGATATAAAAATGATTACAATAGAAGATTTAATTGCTTATCGCCGCCAGCATGAAACACTTGTGACGAGAGAAGTGGAAATTACATTACCTACAGATTTTGGTACTTTCCATGCCATTGGCTATTCTAACTCATTAGATACGAAAGAACATATCGCACTCGTAAAAGGTGATATTTCAACCGGTGAACCAGTACTTGTACGTGTTCATTCCGAATGCTTAACAGGAGACGTATTTGGTTCATGTCGCTGTGATTGTGGACCACAGCTCCATGCTGCACTTACTCAAATTGAGCGTGAAGGAAAAGGTGTTCTTCTCTATATGAGACAAGAAGGACGAGGCATTGGACTGCTTAATAAGCTTCGCGCTTATAAATTACAAGAAGAAGGATTCGATACTGTAGAAGCAAATGAAAAACTCGGGTTCCCTGCTGATCTTCGTGATTACGGTATCGGTGCTCAAATATTAAAAGATTTAGGTTTACAACATTTACGATTGTTAACGAATAATCCGCGAAAAATTGCTGGCTTACAAGGTTACGATTTAGAAGTAATCGAGCGTGTTCCATTGCAAATGCCAACAAAAGAAGAAAATAAAACATATTTACAAACGAAAGTAAACAAATTAGGACATTTACTAAACTTATAATAAAAGGAGAGATAAACTATGGTATTCGAAGGTCATTTAGTTGGTACAGGTTTAAAAGTTGGAGTTGTTGTTGGACGTTTCAATGAATTTATTACAAGTAAGTTACTCGGCGGCGCTTTAGACGGATTAAAGCGTCACGGTGTAGAAGAAAACGATATTGATGTTGCATGGGTTCCTGGTGCATTTGAAATTCCTTTAATCGCAAAAAAGATGGCTAGTAGTGGAAAGTATGATGCTGTTATTACATTAGGTACAGTAATTCGAGGTGCTACAACGCATTACGATTATGTTTGTAATGAAGTAGCAAAAGGTGTTGCATCTTTATCACTACAAACAGACATCCCCGTTATTTTCGGTGTATTAACGACAGAAACGATCGAGCAAGCGATCGAACGCGCAGGGACGAAAGCTGGTAATAAAGGCTATGAATCCGCCGTTGCTGCCATTGAAATGGCTCACTTATCAAAACAATGGGCATAAAAAAAGAGGCTGCGGCCTCTTTTTTATTTCTTTACTTTTTTCCGCACATTTTTTATTAATTCATCCATTGTTTTTCCTTCTGTTTGTATACGAAGAGTTTGTGCTGTTCTCCATACATTCTCTCTTTTCTTCGCTTCTTCTATAATAGTAATTTCTTTCCATACTTCCTTTAAATCTTTCCCTTCTGTTTTCAATCCAAAATGTTCAGCTTTCGTTCGAAAATGTTGTTCAATTCGTTGTTGCATCTCTTTTTGTTCAGGATTTTCGGCGGCCTTAACTGGATCAGCACTTATTGCTTTTAGTAAAATTAGACAAGTCATAATCGCTAATATATATTTGTGCATGTAAAATCCTCCAACCCAATATAAATTACATATTTACTATGTACAATTGGGGCTTGGAAAATTCGTCCACCAAAATTCTCTTTTTTGCTCAAAAGCCAATAGTATCAAGCGTTCACAATTATTTATTACATTTTATTTACAAAAAAAAAGCAAACTCTTTTACAAGTTTGCTTTTTTCTATCTTATAGTGCACATTCTTCAATCTCAAATCCTAAATCTTCAATCATACCCCAGTCTGCAGTCGGTTCTTGTCCAGCTGTCGTTAAGTAGTCTCCAACAAAAATAGAGTTCGCTGCAAATAAACCGATTGGCTGTACAGAACGTAAATTAATTTCGCGTCCTCCCGAAATACGAATTTCTTTTGTCGGATTTACGAAACGCATCATCGCCAGCACTTTTAAACATTCTACAGGTGTTAACTCTTTTTGTCCTTCAAGCGGCGTACCCTTTACAGCAACAAGGAAATTACAAGGAATTGAATCTGCATCTATACGTTGTAATTCGAATGCAATTTCAGCACGCTCTTCTATTGTCTCGCCCATTCCAAAAATCGCCCCTGAGCATGGTGAAATACCCGCTTGCTTCGCTTTTTGAACTGTATCAACACGATCGTCATACGTATGAGTAGAGCAAATGCTTTCGTAATTATTCGCATGTGTATTTAAGTTGTGGTTATAACGATGTACACCCGCTTCTGCTAAACGTCCTGCTTGATCTTCGTTTAAGAAACCTAAACAACAACAAATCTTCAAATCTGTCGTTTCACGAATCTCCTTAACTGCTCCAATTACGTGATTCACCTCTTTATCCGTCGGACGACGACCAGATGCCACAATACAATATGTACCCGCTTTACGGCGAATTGCTTCATGTGCTCCTTCTACAATCTTTTCCTGCGTTAGCCATGCATATTTATCAATCGGTGCTTCTGAAATAATAGACTGTGAACAATATCCGCAATCTTCAGGACATAAGCCAGATTTCGTATTAATAATCATATTTAATTTTACTTTCTTACCAAAGTGATGATGGCGAATGATGTAAGCAGCATTCATAATTTCTAAAACTTCTGTATCATCAGCTTCTAATATCGCTATTGCATCTTCTTTCGTAATCATTTTCTCTTCTACTACGTCGTATGCAAGTTTTTTCCAATCCCTTTTTGTTTGTACTTGTTTCATTTCATCTCTTCCCCTTTTTTATTATATATACAAATAAAGCATGATACGTTGCCATTATCCCTTCATTTTCCGTGAAGTCTCTTTCGTATATGCGAAGCATCGCACGAAAGAGTGAGGGACTTTGACAATAAGATCCTTCATTACTATTAGTCGCTCCCACTTTTCGAATAGAGTGTAGAAACTCTCTAACTTCTGTAAACCGCTCTATGTAACATGTTTCAAAAACATGTACATCCCCTGTTTCTATCCTACATATATGGAGCAACTGATCTTTCGAATAAAAGTGTTGACCAATCGCTGTTTCATTTCGTATATTTTTTTCTTCTTTCGCCCGCTGAAACGAAGCATGTAATTCTTGAAATGTTTCATGTCCAAACGTTGAAAAAAGTAATAGACCATCTATAGACAAATGATGAAATAAATTCCTTATCACTTGTTTTAAATCATTTAGCCATTGAAATGTGGCATTTGAAATAATGACATCATATGATTCTTCTAATCGTAATCGTTCAATATCCTCACAGTGAAACGTTACATTTTTCACATTCTGTCTAGTTTTCGCAACCGCAATCATACTTTCAGCAAAATCAATAGCTGTAATATGCGCTTTCGGAAATAAATTTGATAATTGCTCTGTAACATAACCTGTCCCGCATCCAAGTTCTAAAATACGTATGGATGATGTTGCACTATATCGTTCCTTTAATATAGAAAGTAACGAATGTGCCATCTTTTTTTGTACATTTGCATATTGATCGTAAGATACGGCTGCCCCATTAAACCGTTTTTGAAGTAACGTTTTGTTGATCATGTCGTATCCCCTCTACAAATTGAATTATCTCATTTGCGCAATATTCAAAATTCGTAACACATAATGCATGCCCAGCTTCACTTACTACTTTTAGCATGACATTCTTACTTTTCACCATGCTACGCGCTGCAGACAATGGGCATATTGCATCTCGTTCTCCGTGAATAAGCAGTATAGGTACTTTAACTTCTTTCAGTCCTTCTCTCATATCTGTTTCTATTAAATAATCCAAACCTAATTGTAAAGACTGAATAGAATCACCTTTAAAATGTTTTACAATGCCCTCAAAACTTTTATTCTCTTTCAACTCATCTTTAGTAAACATATTTTCATAGAACCGCTTCAACGTATCTTCTTTCCTTTTCGCCAAACTCCTTTTCAGCCGTTCTACATGCAAAGAATTCCATCCACTTGTATAGTCGCTCGTATTTGTAAATTTAGCAGTACCACCAATTAATACGATACCTTTCGCCTTAATTTTTTTATAAGCTTGAACTGCTGCTAACGCTCCTAGTGACCATCCAACTAAAACTACATTGTCATCATGTGTTACATCTATTATTCTTTCTGCAAACTCACTTTTCTCTTTCACATTACGCCAATCTATACATTGAACAGGATATTCTTTAAAATACGGAAGTACTAAAGTCCAAACATTTTCTTCCATTCCCCATCCAGGGATAAAAATAATCTTTAGCTCTTTCATACGAAAAGCTCCTCTTCTTTCGCAATGCGGATAATTCGGTCAATGGCCCATTTTAAATCAGCTATTGTATGTTGTGACGTAACAGCAAAACGGACCCTGGAACTATTAACTGGAACAGTTGGTGGACGAATTGCAATTGCTGCGATGCCTACTTCTTGTAACCTTTTACTAAACCGTAAAGCATTTTCGTTTGAACCAACTACAATCGGTACAATATGAGTTGAGCTATTCCCGATATCAAAACCAGCTCCTCGTAAATGGTTCCTGAAGTAAGCACCATTCGCCATAAGTTTCTCTCTGCTCTCGTTATCTTCTTTCACAATCTCAATTGCTTTTTGTATCGCTCCTAATGTTCCTGGTGGTAAAGCTGTAGTAAAAATAAAGCTTCTCATCATATTTTGTAAATAGTCTATATAAATTGCATTGCCTGTTAAATACGCACCATAACACCCTAGAGCCTTGCTAAACGTCCCCATATGTATATCAATTTTTTGAGCAATATCTTTTTCTATATGAGATAATCCAGCTCCATCCATTCCATATATTCCACTCGCATGCGCCTCATCAACTATAATGATTGCCCCGTATTTCTCTTTAAGTTGTACTAAATCTCTTAAATTTGCAGTATCACCATCCATACTAAAAACAGTATCTGTTACAATTAATTTCCTCTTTTCAGGTGATGCTATTTTCAACATCTTCTCTAAATGATCCAAATCATTATGACGATATCTTTTATGCTCTGCTCCGCTTAATATGATTCCATCAACAATACTTGCGTGATTTAATTTATCACTAAAAACAATATCGTGACGACCAGCTAAAGAAGATATTGCACCTACATTTGCTGTATACCCACTATTTACGATTAACGCTCTTTCAGTACCTTTCCAGTTGCATATACTTCTCTCACTCTCTTCATACAGTGGATAATTTCCTACAACGAGACGAGAAGCAGTCGCTCCAGTTCCATATTTTTTTGTGCACGCAATAGCAGCTTCTTTTAACCTTTCATCTCCAGCTAGCCCTAAATAGTTATTTGATGCTAAATTTAGCATCCTTGTCTTATCTCGAACAAGCCATGTCTCTTCTGATCGCTCTGTTACATGCAAATTACGATACTGCCCTTGCTCTTGTAATTGTTGTAATTTAGATTGAAGATGTGTGTGCCACGTTTGATTCATTTTGAATGAACTCCTCTAATTTTGAAATCATAATATGTTCTTTTGCCGATTCCAATAATTCTTCCCTAGTAAATTCACCTTCCAAGAATGGTAATAAACCTAAAACAGGTACCCCACTTAACTCCTCAATCATTTCTTTATTTTCTTGTACTCTTTCCATTTCACATTCTTTACAACCAGATAAAATAACACCTGCTACTGTTAAACCGTGTGCCTTTGCATAAGCTATTGTTAAGACTGTATGATTTACTGTTCCTAATGTAGGACGTGCTACTACAATAAGAGGGAGCTTTAATTCCTTTGCGAAATCAATTACTAAAACATCTTCTGTATATGGGACTGCAAGCCCACCAGCTCCTTCTACAAATACGCTATTAAACTCTTTTAATAGTTCTTCATAATGCGCCATAATTTCTTTTAACTTTACTACTCTCCCAGCTCTTTTCATGGCAAGCCTCGGAGCAAGTGGTTCTTCAATAGAATACGGACAAATTTCATCTTCTTTTGTCGGTACGCCCGATAATACTTTTAACCTTGCTGCATCTCCCTCAGGGTTTGAAGCAACATGTCCACTTTGCAACGGTTTATATACACCTACGTTATATCCCAATTCTCTAAATACACCTGCTAACGCACCTGTAACCACAGTTTTTCCAACTTCAGTATCTGTTGCTGTTATGAAAAAACCGCTCATTCTTCTCCCTCCGTAACATCCAAGATTGCTTTATATAAAATACGTAACATATCATCAATCTCATTAATTGTAGAAGCAAGAGGAGGCATAAATACAATCGTGTTACCTAGCGGTCGTAAAATCATACCCAGCTCTCTTGAGCGTTTACACACTTGAACACCGACTCTTTCTGTCCATTCAAACGCTTCTTTCGTTTCCTTATTCTTCACAAGTTCAATACCAACCATTAACCCGCACTGACGAATATCCCCTACATGTTTATATGCAAAGAGCGCTTCTAATTGCTTTGCTACATATTCTGTTTTACGTGCAACATCTTCTATTAAATTTGTTTTTTCATATAGTTCTAGATTCGCAATTGCTACTGCACACCCTAACGGATTACCTGTGTAACTATGCCCATGGAAAAATGTTTTTTGTTCCTCATATTCTCCTAAGAAGGCATTATATATTTCGTCTGTCGTTACCGTAACTGCAATCGGTAAATAACCACCTGTTAAACCTTTCCCAGCCGTTAAAATGTCTGGTGTCACATTTTCATGTTCACATGCAAACATTCTTCCAGTGCGTCCAAATCCAGTCGCTACCTCATCTGTAATAAATAATACATTGTATTTTGTACATAAATCGCGCAGTCCTTTTAAGTATCCTTTTGGCATTGTAATCATGCCGCCAGCCCCTTGCATTAAAGGCTCTACAATAATAGCCGCGATTTCTTCATGTTTTTCTTTCAGTAATTCTTCCATTTCTTTTAGGTGTTTTTTTACAATTTGGTCCTTATTGTTTCCGTAAGGAGAACGATATGTATACGGATAAGGCATTTTAATTGCATCAAATAAGAGCGAACTATACACTTGGTGAAACAAGTCAATGGCCCCTACTGAAACAGCTCCAATTGTATCACCGTGATATGCTTCTTTTAATGTAACAAACCTTTGTTTTCCCGGTTTTCCTTTATGCTGCCAATATTGAAAAGCCATCTTAATTGCAATTTCAACAGCAGTTGAACCAGAATCTGAATAGAACACCTTTTTTAATCCTTTTGGTACTACATCAATAATTTTTTCTGCCAATAAAATAGATGGAACGTTAGCAAGTCCTAACATAGTTGAATGAGCAATTTTATTTAATTGCTCGCGAATTGCTTCATCTAATTCCGGCACTTGATGTCCGTGAACATTTAACCAAATAGATGAGACACCATCCCAGTATTCATTGCCATTTACGTCGTATATCTTTCTTCCTTCACCACGTTCAATAATGACAGGATCTTCTTCTAAATAATCTTTCATTTGTGTAAATGGATGCCATACATAAGCTTTATTCTTCTCCGATAATTCTTCATATGTATAAGACGATTTTTCAGTCGTATTACTATTAACAGTCACTATTGTCACCCCTAATGTTAACTTGTTTATAACTAAAGTTAACATTAAAAAGAAAAGACTGTCAATTATTTTTAAATCAAATAGTTCTTAAAAAAGAACAACTTATCATACGATAAGTTGTTCTACTTTCCATGTTGTATCTTTCCAATTTCTAAAATGATTTCTTCATCTTTTTTTCCTTCTGTATCAATTCCAAGTTGTTTTGCATGCTCAATTAATAGATCGTGGCGCTTCTCAAATCTTGTAGTATTTACTTCTTTCATAATCTCTTCTTTTGTTTTCCCTTCAGTAGAGATTCCAAGTTTCTCAGCCGCTTTTTCCATTGATTTCTTCTCTTCTATTTCTTTTACTTTCTTCACTTCCGCCTGCTTTGTTTGACTCTGTTTCAACTGCTCTGATTCAGCTGCAAAAGTTGTGTAAATTCCAGCACTTCCGCCGACAACTAATAAAGTGGTAAAAAGAATTAGTTTTTTCTTCACTCTTTCCTCCCCTTTCAAATTCATTATAACGTACAAAATTGAACGTTAAAAACAATTCTCCTTTATTCCCCTAAAAATTTCTTGCAAATTTTTATTGACATGTAAGATGAATATATGATAAAAATTTAACTAACATCATATGAATCGGCGTTGATAGGATTTAGTAGTATTTCGATTTCTGATTTCAGAGAACTGGTGGTCGGTGCGAACCAGTACAGAGCGAATTATGAATTACCCCCTGGAGCTTCTTTTACGAAACGTAAGGAGTAGTGAAAGACGGTTATAGACCGTTATGTCTAAAGAGTGGTGAAACGACACTGTTTCACAATTTAGGGTGGTACCGCGAATTTTTCGTCCCTGCATATATTGCAGGGGCGTTTTTATTTTATTAGCGCATATCATACGACCCTTTATTTTGTGATACATTCATTTCACAAGCTAGGGTGGTACCGCGATTTCTTCGTCCCTGCATAATTATATGCAGGGACGTTTTTTTATCCAATCATTTCCGTATCATATAGAAGTGTCAACATTTACCGGTAATTTGTCACAAAATTCTAAATTTTAGAAGGAAATATACAATATTGGCGAACTTTATATAAAAAAGAACTATTTTAGATTACTTAGGAGGGGAAAACAATGGTTTCAAAAATTGAATCTGTTCTATTAACATTTTTTATCTTTTTCTGTATTGGCTTTAGCGTTATTCAATTACAAGTTTCACCACACATCCCAATTTTATTTGGTATCATTATTTTATTAGCGTTTGGATTTATGAAAAAAATCTCTTGGTCTACTATGGAAAAAGGGATGATCAGTAGTATTTCAGCTGGTATTCCATCTATATTTATTTTCTTACTTGTAGGCGTATTAATCAGTGTTTGGATCGCAGCTGGAACAATTCCAACTTTAATGGTATACGGATTCCAACTTGTATCTCCTAAAATTTTCATTCCTACTGTTTTTGTTGTTTGTGCAATTGTCGGAACAAGTATCGGTAGTGCTTTTACAACTGCTGCAACTGTAGGGCTTGCCTTTATGGGAATGGGTAGTGCTCTCGGATACGATCCAGCTCTTATTGCTGGCGCAATTATTTCTGGTGCATTCTTTGGAGATAAAATGTCTCCTTTATCTGATACAACAAACTTAGCTCCCGCTGTTACGGGTGTAGATTTATTTGAACATATTCGTAACATGCTTTGGACAACAGTTCCTGCTTTCATTATTGCGTTTATTGCATTTTTCATTTTAGGAAGTGGCACTAGCGGAGACGTTGATTTCACAAACTTTATTAGCACATTAGAAAAAAACACAACGATTTCTATCGTTACCCTTATTCCAATTTTATTACTGTTCCTATTCGCATTTAAAAAAGTTCCAGCAGTTCCAACTTTACTTGCAGGAATCGTGGTAGGGATTATTATTCTCTTTATTTTTAAACCTAGCACTTCTTTAGCTGATTTAATGAAAATTATGCAAGATGGATACGTTTCTAAAACTGGTATTAAAGACATTGATAGCTTATTATCTCGCGGTGGTTTACAAAGTATGATGATGTCAATTGCCCTTATTTTCCTAGCTCTTTGTATGGGAGGATTATTACAAGGAATGGGTATTATTGCGCAGCTGATGAATATCATCTCTAGCTTTGTAAAGACTAGTACACGCTTAATTATTTCTACAGCTTCAACTGCAATTGGTGTAAACTTCTTACTTGGTGAACAGTACTTATCAATCGTTTTAACAGGACAAGCATTCGCTAACAAATACGATGAGGTCGGTTTAGAGCGTCGTAATTTATCACGAGTATTAGAAGATGCGGGTACAGTTATTAACCCGCTCGTACCATGGGGTGTAAGTGGCGTATTCTTATCAAACGTCCTTAGCGTTCCAACATTCGATTACGTTCCATACGCAATCTTCTGTTTAGCTTGTCCCGTCGTAACTATTATCGTTGGCTTCACTGGATTTGGTCTTTCATGGAAGAAAGAAAAAACAGTGTCGGTTTCATAATATAGAATAAAAAAGGATTACCTAATCGGTAATCCTTTTTTTATTACTTCACTATCTATTCGCTTTCTTTCTTCTAAATAACATAAGTAGTCCCGCACCAACAAACGCAAGGCCTGCTCCGATTGTAGAAACAACACTTGTACCTGTTTTTGGTAAATCACGTTCTGCTTTATCAGCTTCTTTATTTTCACTTACAGTTGTTGTTGTTTCTTTTGTATTTTGATTATCTGGCGTAGTTTGTCCAGATCCAGCGTTGTTTCCATCTTGTTTTGGTTCATTACCATTATTACCTTGATCCGTTTGTGGTGTCGTTGGATTTCCTCCATTATTACCTTCACCTGTTGGCGGTGTCGTTGGATTCCCTCCATTATTACCTTCACCTGTTGGCGGTGTCGTTGGATTCCCTCCATTATTACCTTCACCTGTTGGCGGTGTCGTTGGATTCCCTCCATTATTACCTTCACCTGTTGGCGGTGTCGTTGGATTCCCTCCACCAGTTTCCTTATCATCATTCTTCTTCGTTATATCAATTGCATATTTAGCAAATTCATTTTCAGATGGCCCAACATATGATATTTTCCCATCTTTCTTTATATACTTTTGTGCATTTGGTGAAGAATCAAATGTTGTATTTAATTTATCTGCAACAATCGGTTTAAACGTCCAATTTTGATCGGCTGTCGGATTTATAACTGGTGTTTCCTGCATATACTTTACAATGATTTGACGTGTTTCATCTTGCGATTGGTATACAACATTTCCCTTACTTACGCCAGGGAACGTTTGACTACTTCCACGATAGTTATTTGTAGCAACAATAAATTTTTGATCATCCGTTACTGGTTTACCATCATACGTTAAATTTACAATACGCTTAGCATTTTCCTCTTTAACATTTCCATCTTTATCGTATTTCGCTGGTTGCGTTACATCAATTTCATATTTTAAGCCATCTAAAATATCAAAGTTATATGTAGGATATCCTATATTTACTAATGGCTGTTCTTCTGTTTTCTTTGGATCAATTTGATTAAACTGACCTGCAGACATTTCAAGCCATTCTTTCACCTGAGCTCCATTTACTTGCACAGCATATAATGTATTTGGATATACATATAAGTCTGCAACGTTTTTAATCGCTAACGTTCCAGCTGGAATATCAGTATAATATGTAGCACCGTTTCGACCCCCTGCTTTAAATGGTGCTCCTGCAGATAAAACTGGAATTCCTTTATATTTACTATATTGTTCATTTTCAGCAAATAACTTCTCAACGTACCATTTTTGTGCATTTGTCACAAGTTGTACAGAAGGATCGTCTTGTACTAATGAAAAATAACTATTAATTGGCGCTGTTGTTTTACCTACAGGTGTATTAACATAATCAATTGTTGCTTCGTGGTCATCTTTAATTTCATTAACTAATTTTTGATCTGATTCTACTAATGCGTTTCCTTTACCATCAGCAATCGGACGAAGTTGCGGCTTAGATTGATCTTTTTGTACTTCCCATTTTCCATTTACCTTTTTCAATTGCATATCGATAATACCTAAGTTACTTCCGAAAACGCCAGGCATTACAACCGGAACACCATTAAATATGTCCTTCACTTCAGTATGTGAATGTCCCATTAATACTGCATCTACACCAGAAACTTTTGTTGCTAAATGATATGATGCATTTTCCATTCCAACGTTGTATCCACTCTTATCAACACCTGAATGAGCTAGTGCAACGATAACGTCTGCACCTTTTGCTTTCATTTCTGGAACTAACTTTTCCGCTGTTTGAACAATATCTTTCGCTTTTACTTTTCCTTCTAAATTCGCTTTATCCCAGTTCATAACTTGCGGTGGAACAAATCCCATTACACCAATTTTCACTATTTGTTTTTGGCCTGCTTCATCCACTACTTCTTTTTCTAAAATATGATATGGTTTAAAATAATTTTCATCGTTCGCTTCATTATCATCATGGTCATCTTTATATACATTCGAGTTAATAACCGGGAATTTCGTTTTTTCAATCACTTTGTTTAAATAATCTAAACCGTAGTTAAATTCATGATTCCCAAGAGAGATGACGTCATACTTCATTAAGTTCATTAAACGATATAGTGGATGTACATAACTAGGATCGACAGGGTTCTTCGGATCATTTATTTTATTCGCTACATAATCCCCAAGCGGCGTCCCTTGTAATGCATCTCCATCATCAAATAGGACAGAGTTCTTCGCTTCTTCACGTGCTTTATTAACGAGTGCTGCAGTTTGCACGAGACCTACTTTATTATCTGTTTTCGTTTGATAATAATCGTAATTCATTAAGTTAACGTGAATATCTGATGTTTCTAAAATTCGTAAGTTAACTGTACTCTCCCCAGTTTTCTCATCCGCATGGGCTGTTGTTGGCAACACTTGTGGCGCTATTACACCAATAGCAAGAGTTGCTCCAGCTAGCATTTTTTTTGACTTTTTCACAAAAAATCCCCCTTATACAATTACCATAAATAATGAAATGAATCCCTATCTGTCTCTAACCACATACCTTTTTTCTTCTATTAGTGACACGATTTTCATTTCACCCTGCGCTAACGAGTAGTCCCCTTAAACGCCCGATTGATGAAGACTAACAATTAATGGGATATAAAACTCCCACTAAGCAGAATTTCACCTTATCTGACATTATCATATATAAAGTTCTTTCGTATCGTCAATATTTTTTGACAAACTTCAACAAATTTTCTGTAAAGTTATTGTAAACTTTTCATAAACATATAATATGCCCTTACATTGCTAATACTGCTGAATATGATACAATTACCAATTACAAGGAGGATGAATTTATGAAAAAAGTCATCTTAACAATTGTTTGTCTCCTCCTTCTAATCATTTCTTATTCTAATTTTGAAAAGAACGATGAGACAAAACAAAACGAACCTAAAGACAAAATAGAGAAAACATCTGCCCCAAGTTGGATTGATAGGCAAACAAACGACTCCTTTTATCATCTCGTATTAGGTGATTCACTCGCTAAAGGATACGGATCAACACAAGGGGGATTTGCTGAATTAGCTTCTAAACAAATAGAAGCACAAATTCATAAACCAATAACAGTAGAAAATCTTGGAATAAACGGTCTTACAACAGATCTTCTCGCTAAAAAAGTTCAATCAGAAGATATTCAACAAAAAATTAGAGCAGCAAATATTATTACAATTAATATTGGAGGAAATAATTTATTTCGTTTAAATCGTGATGTCGGTGTTATAGATGGTATAAAAATGTTAAATAAAGAAAAAGCTCATTTTGAAGCGGATATAAAAAATATTGTAAAGACAGTTCGAGATCAAAATCCGAACGCTTTACTCATTCTCTCAGAACTCTATAACCCGTTACAACTCGATGATTCCATCGCAAGTTATGCAGATATGTTTTTAGATGGCTGGAATGAATCCGTTTATTCCATTTCAAAAGCAAATCAACCATCTATCGTTTTACCAATTCGCAAATTAATATCGAATGATAGGAAAGAGTTACTATTTGACCAAGTACACCCAAATGATAACGGCTATGCAATTATTGCCAATACACTTACAAAGCAAGTGTTATCCTACAAATATTAAAGCCGCTATGAAACAATTCTATTTTTATACCATGTCTTTTTTGTTACAATGATAGTGGAAGGGGGCCTTTATATGGAATCACGCGAGTGGGAACGTATTGTTGATCATCTTCTTTCGCTAGTGCCTCTTTTTTATCGCAAATTTATGCTTCCTGGAGAATTTTCTTCTCAAAGACATATGCCGCCATCACATACACAAGTATTACTGCTTTTGCATGAAAATGGCACATTAGCAGTTTCCGAAATCGGCAAGCGGCTAGCGATTTCACGGCCTAACATGACACCTCTATTAAACAAACTTATTCAAGAAGAACTAATAGAACGTCATTATAGCGAAAAAGATCGGCGGGTCATTTTAATTTCCCTAACAACTGAAGGGAAATTGTTAGTAAATCAGTATCAGCAATTTATTTTAGACAAACTAAAAGAAAATTTCCAAACATTATCTGAGGAAGAGCGCGAAAAGCTCATTCATTCTCTTCAAACCATTCAAAATTTAATTTTGAAAACAAACGCATAAAGCTGCTTCTAAATAGAAGCAGCTTTATGATTCATAATAGTTACCATAGTATACATTTGAATATGGCCATGTCATTAAATACGGCTTTCGTTCTTGAATAGGTTGCTGTTGTGGTTGCTGCATTGGCTGTATTTGTGGCTGTGGATATACTCCGAATTGCTGTCTCATACCATTTACCGGATAGTAATTTGTATATGGGTACACTTGAGGTACATAGTAGTAATACATCCATTCTCTCCCCCTTTTTCTTAAACATATTCAAAAGAGAAAATGAATGTGACATTCTTTATATTTGTACAAGTGGTTCTCTCACTCGTTTCTTCCTTTTCTTCAAACGTAATTTACGGTTCTTTTCATATAAATAATGCACAACGAAATATGAAACTACACCAAACACAACTCCTAAAATCGTCATTCCAATTAATACATACACTTCACTTTGCAATAAGCTCTTTAGCATCGTAAAAATATGGCTTGAAAACAGGTCTGATATCGTAAATGGTTCATGATGTATTTTCTGAACATGAAACGGATAAATCATTTTTCCTAACGCATAAGCAAACGGGAATAAAAACACTGGGAGAAACGATATTTTCCCAATAATATTGCCAATAACTGCGGCAGGAAAAGAGCCTTTTGCTAATCGAACTATCGGATAAAATATTAAATATACGAGCGATGCCGTATAAATTACTAACATTTCTAAACCAAAGCCAATAGCAAAACCTAATGATACTTTCTTTGCCCCTTCTGGCGATCGAAGCAACTTGTAATATTGAAATTTTAATATTCTCCACATCCGCTGAAAAAACGAATATGTTTTCTTAGTTGTTTTCACAATTATCATCTCTTTAACTATATTTTTTATAACTAGTATGTCCTTATACGATATGAAAAAATTTTATTTTCTCTTTCTATTATAAATGATATAAAGATGGTTAACCAAATATACATCCGACATTTCAACATAAAAAAAGCCTCCCTTTTAGGAAGGCTCTTCTACATTTTTAAATAAACTCACTAATAATGCTTTTTGCGCATGCAATCGATTACCAGCTTGTTCAAAGACGATAGACTGCGGTCCATCTATAATTTCCCCCGTTACTTCTTCTTCACGATGGGCAGGTAAACAGTGTAAGAAACGATATGTTTGCTTCGCATGCATAACAAGTTCTTTATTTACTTGGTACGGTTGAAATAAAGTATATTTCTCTTCTTCTCCCTCTTGCCCCATACTCATCCAAACGTCAGTATAAATAAAATCTGCTTCACTCACCGCTAGTTCAGGGTTATGCAAAATTTCAATTTCCGCTCCTGTTTCTTCAGCAATCGTTAACGCTTTTTTTACAATTTCCTCATTCGGTTCATACCCTACAGGCGTTGCAATAGTCATATTCATTCCAACTTTCGCACTTGCTAACAACAATGAATGACATACATTATTTCCATCACCTACGTAAGCCAATTTTATTCCTTTAAATGTATTTTTTTCTTCATATATTGTCATTAGATCCGCCAATGCTTGACAAGGATGATGCTCATCCGTTAAACCGTTAATTACAGGTATGCTCGATTCTTTTGCAAGCTCTTCTACATCCGCATGTGAGAATGTACGTATCATGATCCCATCAATATAATGAGATAATACTTTCGCAGTATCTGAAACGCTCTCTCCTCTTCCAATTTGCATCTCTTTCCCACTTAAAAACATTCCATGTCCTCCGAGTTGTACCATTCCTGCCTCAAAAGAAACGCGAGTACGAGTTGAATGCTTATCAAAAATAAGTCCTAATATTTTGCCTTGTAATAAAGGCTCCTGCTTATTCTTTTTTAAATATATAGCGAACTCAATTAATGAAATGATTTCTTCTTGCGTCAGTTCTTCTAGCGTTAAAAGATCTTTCGTATTTAATTTCGGTACTTGTACAGTTGACATGAAAATTCCCCCTTATATGATTGATACATTTTTTGTACAAACTACTTTTTTTATCATATATACTGCCTGTTCTAACTCTTCATTCGTTACAATAAGTGGTGGTAATAGTCTTATAACATTAGGCCCTGCTTGTAATACGAGAAGTCCTTCTTTTTCTAGTTGTTCTATAAAACTTGCAACTTCATACTTACATTCAATTCCAATCATAAGCCCCTTACCACGGATACTTTGAATACATTCGGCATGTCGTAATTCCTTTTGCAACTTCTCTAATACGTACTCGCTCTTTTCCTGCACTTCTTTTAAAAACTGTGGTTCCTTGCTTATTTTCAATACTTCTCTCGCAGCAGTCATCGCAATATAATTCCCACCAAAAGTTGAACCGTGTGATCCTGCAGTAAACGACATTCCGAGTTCTTTCCGGCCAATCATCGCTCCAACGGGAATACCATTTCCAAGTGCCTTTGCAACGGTAACGATATCAGGTCCTATTCCCATTTGTTCATAAGCGAATAGTGTTCCTGTTCTTCCTATCCCCGTTTGTACTTCGTCTATAATAAATAGGGAACCGTACTTATTACATAATGTTTCAATCTCTTTCAAAAAAGATGAATCAGCAAGCATGACTCCGCCCTCTCCTTGAACAACTTCTACCATTACCGCCGCAACCTCTTCATTCATTACTTCCTCTAACGCCTTAATATCGTTAAAAGGAATATGTAAAAAAGATGGAAGTAGTGGACCAAATCCTTCTTTCACTTTATCTTGCCCTGTTGCACTCATCGTTCCAAATGTTCTACCGTGAAAAGACTGCTCACATGTTACGACGAGAGATTTTCCAGTATACTTACGGGCTAGCTTTAAAGCTGCTTCATTCGCCTCTGCCCCGCTATTACAAAAAAACGCATAATCTAATGCTGTATTTTCTGTTAATAACGATGCAATCTCTTCTTGTAAAGAGTTCGTAAATAAGTTAGATATATGCCATATGTCTCCAAGTTGCTTTTCCACTGCCTTTACAACAGTAGGATGACAATGTCCTAAGTTACATACTCCAATACCAGAAGTGAAATCTAAATATTGCTTACCACTTTTATCAATAACTTTCGTTCCATTTCCCTTCACAAACTCAATGTTTCTTCTTCCATACGTTTGAAAAAGATGACTTGTCATACGATATGGACTCCTTTCGTTACCGTTGTTCCGATGCACTTCCCTGTAACCTTAGTAAAATCTTTTGTACCATTTACGATACTAACCTGTTGCACTCCCATTTTTAATGATGTAAGCGCCGACTGTACTTTCGGAATCATCCCACCTGTAATGACCCCTTTTTCTATAAAATTAACAATTTCAGATTCATCCGTTTTCTTTACTAATTTCCCTTCATGTAATATCCCATCTACATCCGTGATAAAAATGAGTTCTTTTGCGGATAGCGCGGCCGCAATCCCAGCTGCAGCGATATCCGCATTTATGTTATAAATCTCATTACCGTTTATCCCGATTGGAGCAATAACAGGAATATAATCCATATTTATTAATCCTTTTAATAAGGCTGTTTCTACATAACTTACTTCACCTACATATCCTATCTCTTCACCAACAGGTTGAACTTGAAGTAACTTACCGTCACACCCTGAAAGTCCAACTGCAAGTAAATTATGCTTTTGTAAATTCATTACAAGTTTTTTATTCGTACTTCCGCATAACACCATTTGAACAATATCCATAACTTCTTTTGGCGTTACTCGTAATCCATCTTTTTTTTCTACCTTAATATTAGCGTCTTCTAACTTAGCATCAATTTCTGAGCCACCACCGTGAACAATAACTACCTTATACTTCTTTTGCAATTTCTTTATGCACTCAAAAAACACACTATTTAATTGAGCCAACATGCTACCGCCACATTTCACTACAATATAATCACTCATCTTCTCTCTCCTTATGTACGATAACAAGCGTTTATTTTCACATATTCATAACTTAAGTCACAACCCCAAGCTAATCCCGTCTCTTCTCCTAAATGTAAATACACATTAATGACTATTTCATCTTCTTGTAATCTCTTTTTCATTTCCTCTTCAAAAAACATTTGAGGCTCACTATTTTTTAATACAGAGATAGATTGAAGAGTAATATCAATTGTATTTGGATTAATGGCGACTCCACTTTGTCCAATACTGCTAATAATTCGCCCCCAATTTGGGTCCTCACCATATATTGCTGTTTTCACAAGACTCGAACCGACTATTTGCTTTGCAATTTTTTTTGCCTCTTCATTTGTTCGAGCTCCTAGCACATTTACTTCTATTAACTTCGTAGCCCCTTCACCGTCTTGCGCAATTTTTTTTGCTAAATCTTCACATACCTTTTGTAAAGCAAATACGAAAGTTTCCCAATCTTTATGTTCCATATTGATTGGTTTTGTTTCTGATAATCTACTTGCCATAACGATGACCATATCATTTGTAGAAGTATCTCCATCTACCGTAATTTGATTAAATGTATGATTCGTAATTTGTGATAATGCTGTTTGCAATATTTCGTTCTCTATATTGGCATCTGTTGTAATAAAACTAAGCATCGTTGCCATATTCGGATGAATCATCCCTGAACCTTTAGCAACACCAGCAATGGTCACTTCTTTTCCATCAATGATCATCTCGTAGCAAGTTTCTTTCATTATGCGATCCGTCGTTAAAATCGCTTCAGAAAAAGAATACGCTTTACTTACTTCTTTTGTTGGTATAAGAGATGCGATTCCCTTTCGGATGATACACATCGGTAACGGGACACCAATTACACCTGTTGAAGCCACTGCGACGTAATTTTCTTTTACCCCAAAATGTTCTGCCCCTAATGTGCGCATCTCGTATGCATCTTGTAACCCTTTCATTCCCGTACAAGCATTTGCATTTCCGCTATTGACGATAATCGCTTGTAATTTCCCCTCAGCCGCTATACTATCTTTCGTTACTTGCAGGGGGGCTGCTTGTATTTGATTTGTTGTATAAACAGCGGCGCATGAGGCTGGTACATCACAAACGATTGCACCTAAATCCTTTTTCTCCTTTTTCAAACCATTTGCAATGCCAATTGCCGAAAAGCCTTTCGGCGTTACAATTGAACCATTTTCTAATTTTGTAATAGACGCTACTTTAATCATCATGTCCCCCTTATGGATAAAGCGGCATATGCTGTAAACCTGTTGTCTCTTCCAATCCCGCTAATACATTTGCATTTTGAATCGCTTGCCCAGCTGCACCTTTCATCATATTGTCTATAACAGAAACGACCGTAACTCTTTCTGTTCTTTCATCGTAAGCTATGCCAATATCACAATAATTGGAGCCCCTCACTTCTTTTGGGCTTGGAAATTCACCTTGAGAACGAATTCGAATGAAGGCCGAGTATTCATACGATTCTTCATACAATTTTTGAAGTTGTTGTATTTTGATTCCCTGTTTTACTTTTGCATAAAGTGTAATCATAATCCCCCGTGATATCGGTATTAAATGTGTGCTAAATGTAATTGGCTTTGCTTCACTATTCCATTCTGCAAGCATTTGCTCAATCTCTGGAACGTGCTGATGCTGATTTACTTTATAAATGTGTAGGTTATCGTATAGCTCAGGAAAGTGAGTCATTGTTGTTGGCGTTTTACCCGCTCCAGATACCCCTGATTTTGCATCAATAATAATCGAATCTTCTTCAATTATGCCGCTACGTACTAACGGCGCTATCGCTAATAATGCGGCTGTAGCAAAACATCCTGGATTTGCAATTAAATCTGCATTTTGAATCTCAGACCTTTTCCATTCACTTAACCCATATACTGCTTTCCTAAGGATTTCTTCTTTTGCAGCTGTCCTTTTATACCACATTTCATATGACGAAGGATCTATCATACGAAAGTCTCCAGATAGGTCAATTACTTTTAACCCTACTGCTAATAATTTTGGAGTTAACTCCGCCGATACTCCTGCCGGGGTTGCTAAAAATACGATTTCCGCTTCCTTCTCTATTGCCTCCACATCAATTTCTTGTAACGTATGGACAAAAGCATTTCGAAAATGCGGATATACATTTGTTATACACTCGCCAACTTGCGAAAAAGAATGGAGAGATGCTATCGAAAAATATGGATGTTGTTCTAACAACCGAATTAACTCAATACCTCCATATCCAGTTGCTCCAATAATTGCGACTTTCATAAGCTCCTCCTCATATCGATTCTTTAGATTAAGTATGATTATAATATTGTATATTTATAGAGTCAATTAAATATTTATAAATTTTTAAAACTTTAAAAACTTAATTTTACTAGGAAAATAATATACACAATCTAATTTTTATACAAAAACAATGTATAGTAGTAATTTCATTTCACTTCAAGTACAATAAAACAATACATGTATACATACAAGCGGGGAAAAACATGAATGAAAAATTAATCGAGAAAATGATTATAAAAAGTTTTGGGCAATATCAATATAATCCTGTGTCAAAAGAGGATCAGGAAATGCTAGTGAAACATATTCAAACGATTATTCATTCAAATACTGAAATTGATGTATATGAGGCAATTGAGGATATCGTTTATGATTATGTAACTGGAAAACAATAAAAAATAGGAGATTTCCATATGGAAATCTCCTATTTTTTACTTAATGATTTACCTGCTACACGTTCAAATAAGCCTGGGAATAGAGCATAAAGTTTCGGACCAATTCCCATCCACTTCGGTAAGTTCACTTCACGCTTTTTCGTTTGCATCGATTTTACGATTTGTTCTGCTACATATGTTGGTTTTAACATGTAACGTCCCATATTTTTCACATATGTACCGGATTGATCAGCTATTTCAAAAAAGTTCGTATCTATCGGACCTGGGTTAATTGCTGTTACATAAACATGTGTATTTGATAATTCCATGCGTAAACTATTCGTAAACCCTAATACGGCATGTTTCGTTGCTGCATAAGCACTCGATTTCGGTGTTGCAATTTTCCCAGCAAGTGAAGCTATATTAATAATTTGTCCTTTGTTCCTTTTTACCATATAAGGTAGTACTGCTTTCGTACAAGCTACTAATCCGAATACATTTACTTGGAACATATCTTTCACTTCATCCATCGATGCATCTTCAAACGTTTTAAAAATACCAAAACCCGCGTTGTTTACCAATATATCAATACGTCCCGCTTCTTGTAATACCTTAGAAAAAACAGATTGTACTTTCGTCTCTTCACTTACATCTAATACATAATAATAGCAAGGCGTATTATAAGTTTCTTTAATTTTGTCTGCTAACGCTTTTAGTTTCTCTTCCGTTCGAGCCATTAATACTGGAGTCGCCCCCTGCTCTGCAACTTGAATTGCAACTTGCTCTCCAATTCCACTAGAAGCGCCTGTAATGACGATTACTTTTTCTTGTAAACGTCCCGTCATTGCTGTCACCTACTTTGCATAATAAATCAATTGTTGCGAAGATTCATCAATCATCACTTGTTGATTATATGCTAAAAAGTCTAATTGTCCAACAGTTTCTGAAATAGTAAGTGGCAACTGTTCTTTATATAATACTGGGAATAGTTTTACACATACTTCAAATGCTGTCATTGGTTTTTCCTTTAATAACTCAAGCACTTTAAATGCACGTGTTTCTTGCTTTTGTAACCTTGTTTCAATAAGTTGTTTCACATTTAGAACATCTTCCCCATGCCCTGATAAAATACGTGAAATATTCATTTCACTTAAACGTTTTAACGTTTGATTATATTGGAGTAATGGACGTGCCCTTTCTGTTTGCCCCTCATATGGTGGTTCTAATATTGGATTCGAAGAAATATGACTAATGAGAGCATCCCCACCAATTAATGTTCCATCGGGTTCTCTATATAATGAAATATGAGTAGAAGCATGACCTGGCGTTTCAATTACAGTAAACCCAGGTAAAGAATCAATACGATCTCCTTCTCTCACAGTATGCGTTAAAGATCTCTTACAAGAGTATTTCAGTGTCCTTGTTGTCAATAATGTCTCATCTTTCAAAAATGCTGCTGGAACACCGAACTGCAAGGCTGTCTCTCTAAAAAACTCATGATACCGCTTTAAAAATTCTGGATTTTGCGTGATCCACGGCTCATTCCAAGGGTGTCCAATAATATTCGTTTTCTCTGAAAATATATTTAAAAGCCCACAATGATCCGCATGATGATGCGTAATCACTACTGTTTCAATATCTTCTATCGTATATCCTAATGCACCTAATTGACTTTCTAACGCATTTCTTGCCCCTTCTGTATTCGTCCCTGTATCAATTAACGTTAATGTCTCCCCCTCAACTAAAAACACATTCACTGTCTCAACTGCAAATGGCACAGGAATCTCCATTCGGTGAATCGCCGTCATGCTTAGCCCCCCTGTCTCTTTCCCGTTCAAAATGAATACCTCTTCAGTTTACAACTTCTCTGTTAATTTGTCATTATTTTCAGATAAAAAGAGGTGTTTTCTATAAAAAAACGAATGTATATACATTTATAAGAATTTCTAACCAAATTTAAAGGAGGAACATCATGTCCATTCAAAACATTTCCTTTCTCGGTGCAGGCTCTATTGCCGAAGCAATTATTGGTGGCTTGTTACACGCAAATGTAGTTAAAGGAGAACAAATTACTGTAAGTAATCGCTCTAACGAAGCAAGATTACAGGAACTGCATAAAAAATACAGCATTAAAGGTACACATGACAAAAAAGAACTACTTGCTGATGCAAATATTCTTTTTCTAGCTATGAAGCCAAAAGATGTTGCAGAAGCAATTGGCCCACTCAAAGAGTATACAGATCCTAATTTGCTTATTATCTCGTTATTAGCCGGTGTTTCTACTCACTCAATTAGAAACCTACTTCAAAAAGATATTCCGATTATTCGTGCAATGCCAAATACATCTGCTGCTATTTTAAAATCCGCTACCGCTATCTCACCTTCAAAACACGCAAACGCGGAACATATTCGTACTGCAACTGCTTTATTTGAAACAATTGGTCTCGTCTCTGTAGTAGAGGAAGAAGATATGCACGCTGTCACCGCATTATCGGGAAGTGGGCCAGCGTATATTTATTACGTAGTGGAGGCAATGGAAGAAGCCGCAAAAAAAATTGGTCTAAAAGAAGATGTTGCGAAATCACTTATTCTTCAGACGATGATTGGTGCTGCTGAAATGCTAAAAGCAAGCGAAAAACACCCTTCTATTTTGCGAAAAGAAATTACTTCTCCTGGCGGAACTACCGAAGCAGGCATTGAAGTATTGCAGGAACATAAGTTTCAACAAGCGTTAGTTTCATGCATTACACAAGCAACGAAACGATCACACGATCTTGGAAAAACATTAGAACAACTAACAAAATAAAAATGGAGCTCAAGCAAAGTTGAGCTCCATTTTTTTATAATCATATACTTTTAGTTATTACTCTTTCCAAAAATTTCTTCTTGCAGACGACGCCCTGTCGGTGTTGCTGCAAGTCCACCTTCAGCTGTTTCACGAAGTGCTACTGGCATCGTTTGTCCGATTCTAAACATTGCCTCAATTACTTCATCACATGGAATTGTACTAGTTACACCAGCTAATGATAAATCAGCTGAAATCATTGCATTGGAAGCTCCTGCTGCATTACGTTTTACGCAAGGTACTTCTACAAGTCCTGCAACAGGATCGCATACTAAACCAAGCATGTTCTTTAATGAAATTGCCATCGCTGTAGCTGCTTGATCTGGTGTTCCACCAGCCATCTCAACTGCAGCTGCAGCTGCCATTCCACTTGCTGAACCAACTTCGGCTTGGCATCCTCCTGCCGCACCAGAAATACAAGCATTATTCGCAACAACCATACCGAAAGCTCCTGCTGTAAATAAGAATTCAATCATTTCTTCACGTGTAGGTTGTAATTTTTCTTTCAGTGCAAACAATACGCCTGGCACTGTTCCAGCAGACCCTGCTGTTGGTGTTGCACAAATGATTCCCATCGCCGCGTTTACTTCATTGGTTGCAACAGCTTTACTCACTGCATCTAAAATCGTATCTCCAGATAAACCTTTTCCGCTATTCATATACGCTTGAACTTTTACAGCGTCTCCGCCAGTTAAACCCGTTGGTGATTTCACGCCGCGAATACCACGTTCTACTGCTTGTTCCATCACGACTAAGTTTTTTTCCATACCAGCAATTACATCTTCACGTGAAATACTTCTGGTTTCCATTTCACATTGAATCATAATTTCTGCGATTTTTACATTTTGTTCTTTAGCTTGCGCCACTAGTTCCGCTGCATTCCGAAACATGGTGTGTCCCCCCTGCAATTAATCCATAATAGTTACTTGACAAATATTTTGTTGTCCTTTAATTTCTTCAATCACTTCATCTGCTAACAATTCATCTGTTTCAATGACCATAAGCGCTCTTCTTCCTTTTTCTTTACGAGAAACACTCATTGTACTAATGTTAATTTCGTGTTTCGCAAGGATTGAAGCTACAGCTGCGATAGCACCAAAGCGATCGTTATTTACAATAAGAAGTGCTGGACTCGTTCCTGATAATTGAAGATCGAATCCGTTTAATTCTACAACTTCGATTTTACCGCCACCGATTGAGCAAGCAACAACTTCGATTTCCTCTTCTCCTTTATACAGACGAATTTTCGCTGTATTTGGGTGTGGAGCATTTGCATCTTCTTCAATAAATTCCACTTCAATTCTGCGTTCTTTTGCAATTTCTAACGCATTTGGAATACGTAAATCATCTGTTTCAAATCCTAGTATTCCACCGATTAGTGCTACATCCGTACCGTGACCACGATATGTTTTTGCAAATGAACCATATAATGAAATGCTTACTCTTTCTGGTTCATGACGAAACAGTTGGCGAGCAACTTGCCCCATTCTTGCTGCGCCTGCTGTATGTGAACTTGATGGCCCAATCATAACTGGACCGATAATATCAAATACTGAGCGATACTTCATCATAACTCCCCCTAAACCTCTATGAAAAAATTTATTCTACTATTCTATTAAGCTGCTACATCTGTCGCTTTTCCAGTTGTACCACGAATTTTTTCTACTGTACGAATTGGATAATTTTTGAATAAAAGTGATCCAATATAACCTGAAATAATACCAGTTATAATAATACATAAGAATCTTAGCATTATTTTCATAAAAAAATGATATAAGATAATCCACAATAAAGTCTGGTAGCAATCCAAAGTTTAACACAGAAGCCATTGCAAGCATAGCATAAACAAGTGATATCTTTCCTATTATAATTTCCGTGTTACTCTCTCATGGTTTAGTCAACTTCACTTGTTACGATAATGACTAAAATGCATGTAACTTATAATAAATTATAATCTGCCCTCATTATAGCTTGTTTTTTGTAAAACGCTTACTTTTGTTGAATTTTAAAAGTTCTGACTAAAAGTCCATTTCTGCCATTTGTATCATTTGTATGTCATCTGACCTATATAACAGTTTTTCTAAATAATCATTATTTCGTATTTTTATCCTATATATTCAAACCATCCTAAGTTTCTGTATCATCCAAGTATAAGTATAAAATAATAACAGTTTTATTTTTAAATTTTTTTTAGACATAAAAAAAATGGTAACCTACTGTTACCATTTTTTACGAAATTATTATTTTTCTACCGGGAATGATTTCAAATCTGTCGCTATTTCTGTATTAGAAAATAGCTCTCTTGCCTCTTTCAATAATTCCTTATATGTATCTCCTTGATAACGAGAACTAATGTGAGTTAATATTAATCGCTTCGCATTTGCCTGAAGTGCAATGCTCGCAGCTTGCTTAGATGTGGAATGAAAATAATCATACGCTTGTTGCTCATCTTCTGCCGCGAAAGTCGCTTCATGGACAAGTACATCTGCATCTTGCGCAAGCTCTCTACTCGCTTCGCAATATCGCGTATCACCTAAGATAGTAATAATTCTTCCTTTTTGAGGTGGACCGATAAACTCATTTCCATTTAATATGGTGCCATCCTCTAATTCAACTACTTCTCCATCTTTTAAACGCTTAAAAATTGGACCTGGTTTCACACCCATCTCAAGCAACTTATCAACTAAAAGAGCTCCTTGTATATCCTTCTCTACGATACGATATCCGAAACATTCAATACCATGTGACAATCTTTTCGTTTCCACATAAAATTCATTATCTTCAAACACAGTACCTTCTTCTGTTATCTCCACAATTTCAAGTGGATATTTCACATGCGTCGTACTTACTGATAATGCTACTTCAATAAATTGCTTAATTCCTTTTGGTCCGTACACTGTTAAAGGTGTAGTCCCTCCTTGAAACGAACGGCTACCTAATAAACCAGGCAACCCAAAAATATGATCACCATGTAAATGGGTAATAAATATTTTTTCAATGCGGCGTGGACGTACAGCAGTATGTAATATTTGATGTTGCGTCGCTTCACCACAGTCAAATAACCAAGTCTGTCCTCGTTCTTCTAACAATTGCAAAGCAATTGCTGAAACATTCCTTCCTTTCGAAGGAACACCTGCGCCAGTTCCTAAAAATACAAATTCCACTTTCTTTCCTCCAGCTCTTTATATAATCTATCTCTCATCTTACGGAATGTTATTTCAAATGGCAAATTGAATTTACATAGCCAATCATCTAGACAACTATATAACACGAACGTTATCCTTAAAAAATTTAGCAATCGTTCGTGTTTTGTGCTAAAATAATTATACTACATTTTAAGGGAGCGTTTTATTATGAAAGAAGTATTTCGTTTACAAACTGATTTTTCATCTTCATTTGATCGCTGGGTAAGTTCTTTCGTGTCTGATCACCCAGCACAATTAGAATGGACGACTTTAAAAGAATTAATCCATGAATATACAACATCACATACGAGTGAGACGTTGCCAACATATATTTCTTCAGCTTTAACATATTACGCACAACGCATTTCAACAGCAAATAACTCCGAGATTGTTATTTTTGAAAACCATACAATCTCTTAATCTATTATAAAAAGCACTGGTTTCAGTGCTTTTTATTTATATCCATTAAAACATTTATTTTCCCACCTTATTTACAATATAAATACCCCTTATTTCCTACTATATAGCCATCATGAATCTATTTAATTTTTCAAAAAAAAGAGACAAAAAGATATTGACACTACAAATTTACAGTGCTAACATTCAACATGAATCGAATATGGTCTCTGTTAGGTGAGGCTCCTGTATAGAGAAACGCTGCTGCCCAAAAATGTCGAGAGACGCCAATGGGTCAACAGGAAAGGTCGGAATGAAGGCCTTTCTTAATGTAGCTGGTTTCAGTACCTATGCTATACAGTGCTAAAACTCAACGAGGGAGAGGTGCATGTATTTTGTCATACACAAAAACTGTTTTTATCTATGTTTACTAACAGGCTTTCGTGTGGACTCTTTTCAACTGTGAATTCAGACCTTTACTCGTTGTGAGTAAAGGTCTTTTTTACGTCTTTATGCACCTTACTATGAAACAAACATAGCATATTCAGAAACTATTAAAATGTACGGGGGTGAGGAACAGTGGCACTGGATGATTCGGCCCAGATACCCATATGTTTTACGTTAATATTTCATCATGTAGGTAGGAAAGAAGCTGTTCCTCCCTGTTTAAAATAGTCGAGTAACAGATTGTTTCCTCCTTCATGAAAAAGGAGGAACTACCGATGTTAAATTTACAAAGACAAGAAACAAAACAAGCTTACGATCAAGATAGCATGAAAACAAATAACGAATTATTAGTGGAAGTTGCAACACAGGATGTAAACTCTGCGTTAAAACTTTTAGAAACAACAGAGAATGGAATCTCTAAACAAGAAGCGGCTCGTAGACTTTCTTTATACGGTCCGAACGAAATTGCTCATAATAAAACATTGCCATGGTATATTCAATTTTTGCTGGCATTTAAAAATCCATTTATTTTTGTTTTATTGGCACTTGGAGCACTCTCTTTTTTCACAGATGATATACAAGGAACGCTTGTCGTATCTGTAATGGTACTACTAAGTGCAACGATTCGTTTTTCCCAAGAATTTCGTTCTCAAAAAGCGGCAGATAAGTTAAAAGCTATGGTTCGAACAACTGCAAGCGTCTTTAGAATAAACGGGTTTATACATGAAACAAAAAACGTGACAAATTTAAATCGAAACCTTACAACAGAAATTCCAATTGAAGAACTTGTACCTGGTGATATCATCTCACTTTCAGCCGGTGATATCGTTCCAGCTGATGTGCGTATCTTATCCGCTAAAGATTTATTTGTAAATCAATCTTCTTTAACAGGAGAAGCACTTCCAGTAGAAAAATACGAAAACTGCTACCATACAGAAAATAAACATATATTACCGAAAAGCATAAAAAATAATTACAATCCGCTTGATATGGAAAACCTTTGTTTCATGGGAACAAATATTGTTAGCGGTAGTGCAAAAGCTATAGTCGTCTCCACTAGTACAGACACTTATTTTGGTTCTTTAGCAAAGAAAGTAATTGGCAAACGTGCAGAAACAAGCTTTGATAAAGGAGTAAACAAAGTAAGTTGGCTCTTAATTACGTTCATGCTTATTATGGCGCCTATCGTCCTTCTCATTAATGGTTTCACAAAAGGGGATTGGCAAGAAGCTTTCTTCTTCGCTATTGCTGTTGCAGTGGGCCTTACACCTGAAATGTTACCAATGATTGTAACTGCTAATTTAGCAAAAGGTGCCGTTAACATGTCTAAACAAAAAGTAATTGTAAAGCAGCTAAACTCTATTCAAAATCTAGGGGCTATGAACATTCTTTGTACGGATAAAACAGGTACATTGACAGAAGATAAAGTTGTGCTTGTTCGCCATTTAGACCCTAATGGGAAGGAATGTAATCGCGTATTACAATTTGCATATTTAAATAGCTTCTATCAAACTGGATTGAAAAATTTAATAGATAAAGCTGTTATTGGACATACAGAGGGAAATCATAAATTCGACCCTTCAATGTTTCAAAAAATAGATGAAATTCCATTTGATTTTGCTCGCCGTCGTATGTCCGTCATCGTCAAAGACATTTCAGGTGAACATACAATGGTTTGTAAAGGGGCAGTAGAAGAAATTTTATCCATTTGTAACTACACTGAAATGGATGGGCAAGTTATTCCACTTACCGAGGAAATGCGCTCAAATGTTAAACAACTAAGTGAGACATTGAATAGTGAAGGTATGCGTGTTATTGCTGTAGCCTACAAAAATCATAACAAGCCAATTCATAAAGCTTATACAGTACAAGATGAATCGTCTATGGTTCTTGCTGGATATATCGGATTTTTAGATCCGCCTAAACCATCTACAGCTTCTGCCATTCAAGCATTACAGAAACATGGCGTACAAGTGAAGATATTAACTGGCGATAATGAGATTGTTACAAAAAAAGTTTGTAAAGAAGTTGGATTGGATATTGGTGAACCAATACTCGGTTACGAGATCGATTCTTTACCTGATAAAGCATTAGCAAAACTGGCAGAAGAAACGACCGTATTTGCGAAGCTCAATCCAATGCAAAAATCCCGCATTATACGTGTATTACAAGGAAACGGTCATACTGTAGGTTATATGGGAGATGGCATTAACGATGCCGTAGCATTACGTGAAGCTGATGTTGGCATATCTGTTGATACCGCTACTGATATCGCAAAAGAGTCTTCCGATATTATTTTACTTGAAAAGAGTTTAACTATATTAGAAGCCGGTATTTTAGAAGGGCGCACTACGTTCGGAAATATTTTAAAATATATCAAAATGACGGCTAGCTCTAACTTCGGAAATGTATTTAGTGTATTAGTGGCAAGTGCGTTCATTCCATTTTTACCGATGCTTGCTATCCATTTATTAATCCAGAACTTGCTGTATGATATTTCACAACTTTCCATTCCATGGGACAAAATGGATAAAGAGTTTTTAGAAAAACCAAGAAAATGGGATACGGCAAATTTACGTAACTTCATTATTTGCATCGGTCCAATTAGCTCCATATTTGATATTATCACATTTGTAATCATGTGGAATGTCTTTGGCGCAAATACACCTAGCGAACAATCATTATTCCAGTCTGGTTGGTTTGTCGTTGGATTGCTAACGCAAACTTTAATTGTTCACATGATAAGAACACAGAAGATTCCATTTATTCAAAGTACTGCATCAACACCGGTTATTTTATTAACTGCTTGTATTATGGCAATCGGAATTTATATTCCATTCTCGCCACTTGGCGCAGCAGTTGGTTTACAAGCATTACCACTTAGCTACTTCCCTTGGTTAGTAGGAATTTTACTCGGATACGCGATATTAACACAATTCCTGAAAAAACTATATATCAAAAAGTTTCATAGTTGGTTATAAAAATGAGAATGAGTGGGCACTCCCCACTCATTCCTACAAAACATAACATGTACTAATGTATGGAGGTGAACCTGATGGTATGGTATGACATCGTATTAAGATTATTTATAGCAATCATTGTAGGTGCTTGCATCGGAATGGAACGACAATGGAGACACAGGATGGCCGGGCTACGGACAAATGCTCTCGTATCACTTGGTGCCTGTATATTTGTTTTATTATCCGTCATGCTTGTTCATGATGCCAGTCCATCACGCATTGCTGCTCAAGTTGTTAGTGGTATTGGCTTTTTAGGGGGCGGTGTGATTATCCGCGACGGTTTTAGTATTAGGGGCCTAAATACTGCGGCTACTTTATGGTGTGCAGCTGCTGTTGGCACTCTCACAGGCGCTGGTTTCCTCGTTGCAGCTATGTTAGGTGCAGCCGGCGTTTTACTAGCAAATATACTACTTCGCCCCATCGCTCTCTTTATGAACAATAAATCAAAAGAAGACTCACCTGAACAAACGAACTACTTACTTTCTCTTACTTGTTCAGAAGAAAATGAAGCACATATTCGTTTTTTACTCATGCACATGGTAAGTTCCGAAGGCATCGGTTTAAAAGAATTGTACAGTGAAGACGTTGATTCTAACCAAAAAGTATGTATACAAGCCACATTACATTGTAATACCAATGCAGCTGTCTTAATTGAAAAAATAGTAAGTAGAATGCTATTAGAATCTGGTGTTACTGCTGCCGGTTGGAAAACTTCATTAGATTTAGAGGCGAGTTAATAATGAAAGGTGTCATGATATATACTACTCCATGACACCTTCTACATAAACTTATTTTCTAATTTTTGCTGAAACGATTTTTCTTGTTTACGCAATAACTGGCTACCACGTTGTAAGAGTGATGTTCCATACTTATCATTAATTTGATCAATGACAGCAAGTAGCGGTTCTTTTTTCGCATCTTCTTCAAATGAAAACAAATCTAATTGTTTCACCGATTCTGTCTTCCATTCTATTTCAGTAGCTGTAACACCTAGTAAACGAACAGAATCTCCATCCCAATGTTGCTTCCATAAACGGGATGCTGCCTGAAAAATATCTCGTTCTTCCCAAATCGCATTTTTCAATTGCTTACTCCGCGTTACTGTCCGCCTATCATGGTATTTAATCATAATTTGAATATTATAGCTGACAAGAGTTCGCTTTTGTAATCTTTTACTCACTGATTTTGATAGACGTTCTAACATATCAAGTAATTCTTTCTCTTCATCCATATCCTTTGAAAAAGTCGTCGAATTGCCAATACTTTTATGTTGTCCCATTTGATTCGGATCAACTTCCCTATCATCCATACCTTTTGCACGCCTTTGTAAATCAACACCGTGCTTTCCAATTTTGGCGCGGATGATATGCTCCTCTCCTTTTGCCAACTGTTCAATTGTATGAATATGAATGTCATTTAGTTTTTCAGCTGTTTTCTCTCCAATTCCATGCATGGCTGCAACTGGCCGTGGCCAAATGACTTCCGGGATATCACGTTTTCTAAGCACTGTAATACCAAGTGGCTTCTTCATATCAGAAGCAGTCTTTGCTAAGAAAAGATTTGGAGCAATTCCGATGCTACATGGAAGCTGTAACTCTGTTAATAACGCTTGTTGAATCATCTTTGCAATTTCAATGGGCGAACCAAGCGCATAACAATCTGTAATATCTAAATATCCTTCATCTATAGAGACTGGTTGTATTTTTTCTGTAAAACGGGAAAGTATTTGAAACATTTGAAATGAAGCTTCGCGATATAATATAAAATTAGGACGCCTTACAACTAATTGTGGGCATAACCTTTTTGCTTCCCAAAGAGGCATCGTCGTACGTATGCCATATTCTCTCGCTTCATAACTGCATGTTATAATAATTCCTTTTCTTTCTTTTTCATTTCCAGCAATCGCTAATGGCTTTCCTTGTAATGATGAGTCATGAGCAATTTCAACAGATGCGAAAAAACAATTCATATCTACGTGTAAAATAACACGACCATTTTTCGGATACATTTCTCGCATACTATTCCCCCTAACCAGAACGTTCGTTCTTTCATTATATCAAATTTTGCACAATAGTTATAATAATTACTTGTTCTTTTTCATTTATATCTTTGCTATCATTCATACAAAATGGATATAGATGTAAAAGGGGCTGATTATTATGAAATCAACTGATAAACTTAACTATACGTTCCTTGTGATTATATATTAATCATCTCAATTAATTATTTGGTACTTCTGATTTTTGACATTAATACGGCTGGATTCTCCCCTCGCCTAGTACATATAGCAACAACTTATATATTGCCATGGATTTTCTTATATTGGCTTATCCGTCTTGTAAAAGCCATTGAACCAAAAGAAAAAGCGTGTAAATCACAATTGATTTACACGCTTTTTCTATTAAATTATTTCGCTACTTCTTCAATAATCGCAACCACTAATTCTGCTGTTTTTGCTAATTCTTCAACAGGAATCTTCTCGTTTGTTGTATGAATTTCTTCATAACCAACCGCTAAGTTAACTGTTGGGATACCGTGTCCTGCAATTACGTTTGCATCACTTCCACCACCACTTTGGTGAAGAGAAGGTGTACGACCAATTTTTGTAGCTGCACGTTTTGCAACTTCTACAACGTGGTCGCCATCAGCAAATTTAAAACCTGGGTACATAACGTTTACTTCAACGTCTGCTTGACCGCCCATTTCTTTTGCAGTTGTTTCAAATGCTTCTTTCATTTTCGCAACTTGTGCTTCCATTTTCTCATTGATTAAAGAACGAGCTTCTGCAAAAATTTGTACATGATCGCAAACGATATTTGTTTGTGTACCACCTTCAAAACGTCCAATATTTGCAGTCGTTTCAGAATCAATACGACCAAGTGGCATCTTCGCAATTGCTTTCGCTGCGATAGTAATTGCAGATACACCTTTTTCCGGTGCTACACCAGCGTGAGCTGTTTTTCCGCGAATAATTGCATTCACTTTCGCTTGCGTTGGAGCTGCAACAACGATTTCACCAACTTTTCCATCGCTATCTAATGCGTAACCATATTTCGCTGTAATACGCTCACGGTCTAGCGCTTTTGCACCAACAAGACCAGATTCCTCTCCAACTGTAATAATAAATTCAATTTTACCATGAGGAATGTTTTTCTCTTTTAAAACACGAATTGCTTCGAACATTGATGCTAATCCTGCTTTATCATCCGCCCCTAAAATTGTAGTACCATCTGATACGATATATCCATCTTTAATAGAAGGCTTAATTCCATTACCAGGAACTACTGTATCCATATGAGAAGTAAAGTAAATTGTATCAACATCTTCTTTTGTTGCTGGTAAAGTACAAATTAAGTTACCTGCACCATGACCAGTTACAGCCATTGTGTCATCTTCAAACACTTCTACACCTAAAGCTGTAAATTTCTCTGTTAATACTTTGCAAATTTCTGCTTCAAATTTCGTTTCAGAATCTACTTGTACTAATTCCATAAATTCATTTACTAAACGTTCTTGATTAATCATAAGACTGCGCCTCCTGCACTACCATTATGTATGTAACACTATTAATTATAACAGAATTTCGCAAAAGTTTCGAAATACATAACAAAAAACAGATGGTTTGCACGTCTAGATAACCACCTGCTTTCTATTACTCATTTAACAATACCCAGCGCATATGATCTTCCCACACTCCATTTACCATTAACATCTTCCTAGATACGCCCTCATATTGGAAGCCTATCTTCGTCACTACTTGTATAGATGCTAAATTACGAGGCATAATCGGCGCTTCTATACGATGTAAATGAAATTCCTCAAAAGCAACTTGAATTGCTTTTCTAAGCGCTTCTGTCGTGTAACCTTTATTTAACTCTTCCATATCTAATTTATAACCGAGTACACAAGATTGATAAATACCACGAACGATTAAACTAAATGAAATGCAACCAATTATTTTCGTATCATCACCTTTTTTAAAAATCCATAGCCTGATGATCTTACCTTCTGCGAACTCTTTTCTATCCTTTTGTAATCTTTTCTTTTGATAATCTAATGTAAAAAAATCCTCTGGTCTATACTCTTCCCAAGCTTTTAAAAATTCACGATTTCTGTCGTAGTATTGAAGAACTTTTTCAGCATACGACTCATCAATTTCCCTTAAATGTAAACGATCTGTTTCATATATTTTCATCATCGTATCTCCATTCTTCAGCTTGCATAACAAAAAAATTAATAATCCATCTTTTAATATATTCTCTACGCATACCCAAATTTCCTGTTACATTTTGCACCCACTTCCCAAATTATGTCCTTTCTCTCCCCTTGTCCACAAATTCATTTCTCGTTACAATGAAATTGTACTGATTTGCAAGGAGGTATAACGATGCATAAAAAAGCTCAAAAAATTATGGTTTATGTAATGCTAATTTCTATGCTTGTAACAACATTACTTGCTGGCGCGAGTATGTTTTGGTAAAAAGGACGATGTACTCGTCCTTTTTTTACTTTTTAAACACAATAAAATAAACCATCTCGAAATCGAGATGGTTTATTTTATATAAAGTACAATCGCTATAATACTAAAGGAGAATGCCATTACAAGCGCTATTACAAAACTCATGTACTGTTTCTGCTGAAATGCCCCAATAACAAAAGTAAGATTAAGTAATGCCATCAATACAATCGCTACAACGTACGAACATATATTAAAAGTTGCCAATATGAATGTAATCACAAATAGAAAACCAATAAAAAACTGCATATACGAAATTTTTGGATTCAAGTACATATATGAGCAACCCCTTTATCTAATTTTATCTTTCTATACTCTCATTAACGCATGGTTATGTACACATGTCAAGACAACTTATTACAATAGACAAAGCCAACCTTTTCGTTGACTTTGTCATATGCAATGGCCCCTTTTTCTTTTGCCAATTGCTGAAATGATTTTTTCGATTTCACAATCCATACTTTCGTTCCAATTGGAATACGATCAAATAAATATTCCACATCGTTTTTCTTCATTCTTATACATCCTTGTGAAATATACTTTCCAATTGAACTCGGTTGGTTTGTTCCATGTATTCCATATTTACTTCCATCAGTTCCTCTTGCATTAAATCCAATCCACCTTGACCCAAGTGGGTTTTTTGGCGACCCACCTGGAATATCCTTTGCAATGTAATACGGATCCTTTGCTTTCATTACAACATCAAAAGTTCCTTCTGGGGTTAATTCATTCGTTTTCCCTGTCGCTACTGGAAAAACCTTTTGAATCTTTCCATCGTTAATGTAAACTAATTTATTCGTTGCTTTATTTACAATAATAAAAGGATCTCCGGCACGTGGATTATCCCCAAGAGGCCAAATCGGCGATAAAGAAAGACATAATATGATAGAGAGAAGATACGGCATAGATAATTCCTACCTTCTATATAAGTTCTTTTATATTATCCTTTCCCTTAAAGCGACTTTTAATGAGTAAATATTGTTCCATTTCATACACAAGTTGAACAAGTTTCGCACGTATCTCAAATTCTTCGCGTGTAGCTGGCAATGGCATGTCTCTAAATAATTCCCTCATTTCTTGAAGCTGCCTTAAGGAAATAACGCCAGTACTCTCAGGGCTAATAGCATTACCAATGTTTTCAACAACATCTGCAATCATGTCAGCTTGTTCATATGTCCACGATAAAGAAGCTGCTAGTGGTATCATTCGCTCTAAAATTTCGAATTGTTGCATACGCATATTAAAATAACGATAGTAATAATCATCTTCTCGCATAAATGCATTCTCAAGTTTCTTAAACGATAAATCTCTTGCTTCATTTAACATATTCTCGGTTTCAATGAGTTCTGCTCCACTCCAACTACTTTCTCGATTTCGTAAATACACAACCATTTCAAACAAAATCGTTTTAAAATTACTCTCTATTTTGTCCTGATACTCTTTTAGCTTATTTTCACTACTCGGCATATACATATTTACTAATAACGCCACGCTAATCCCTATCGTTAATATAGCAATTTCATTTCCAACTATAAGCCATGTAATGTGCTTCAATGAATATAGATGCATAACAATAACTGAACTCGTGACAATACCTTCTTGAATTTTAAGCATTACTGCAGTCGGAATAAATGTCAGTAATAATATGCTAATTGCAAGTGGTGTATAGCCAATCGTTTCAAAAATGCAAAATGCGAATACCATTGATAACACACAAGCTAAAAAACGATGTAACGATACTTGAAGTGATTTACGCTTCGTATTTTGTACACATAAAATAACTAAAATACCTGCTGAACTATAAAATTCTAATCCTAATAACTGAGCAATAAAAACTGCCGTGCCTGTCCCTATTGCTGTTTTGACTGTACGATATCCAATTTTAAACATATCATTGCTCCTATATGTATAAACGTATTTACAGTTAGTATAAAAAAAGGATGACACAATGTCATCCTTTTCTACTTATTATTCACTTAACCTTTACATATTACAATATTTTTTGTAAAAATTGTCGCGCACGTTCACTTTTCGGTGCTGCAAAAAATTCTTCGGGCGCACTATCTTCTACAAGCTTTCCTCCGTCCAAGAAAAGAACACGATCTGCCACTTCTTTTGCAAAGCCCATTTCATGTGTAACGATAGCCATCGTCATTCCTGTCGTAACTAACGATTTCATAACTTCTAACACTTCTTTCACCATCTCTGGATCTAGCGCTGATGTCGGTTCATCAAATAACATAACTTCCGGTTCCATCGCTAACGCTCTTGCAATTGCTACACGTTGCTTTTGTCCTCCCGAAAGACGATTCGGATACGTATCTTTTTTATCTACTAATCCAACCTTTTCTAAAAGTTTCTCAGCTTTCTTTTCAGCTTCTTGCTTCGTTACCCCTTTTACATTGATAGGAGCATACGTAATATTTTCTAATACAGTCATATGAGGAAATAAGTGAAAATGCTGAAATACCATACCGACATTTTCACGAACATGCATAACATTTGTTTTCGGATTCGTTACTTCTTCCGTTCCAATCCAAATGTGACCATTCGTTGGTGCTTCTAACATATTCATACAACGTAAAAATGTTGATTTTCCTGATCCAGAAGGCCCTATAATTGCAACTACTTCCCCTTTTTCAATCGTTGTTGTAATTCCTTTTAATACTTCGTTTTTACCAAATGATTTATGAAGGTTTTCAATTTTAATCACTTTTCTTCATTCTCCCTTCAATTGCCTTCCCGACCAATGTAAGAATAATGACTAACATATAATAAATCAGTCCAACAAAAAGTAATGGTTCAAGATATTTAAATGTCTCACCGCCTACAATGTAAGCACGGCGCATTAAATCAGTCGCGCCTATTACTGTTACTACAGCTGATTCTTTCGTAAGTGTCGCAAATTCGTTCACAAGCGCTGGTAATATATTTTTTAATGCTTGAGGGAAAATAATATTTCTCATCATTTTTCCGTACGGTATCCCTAAAGCCATTGCTGCTTCTGTTTGTCCTTTATCAACTGCTTGAATACCAGCACGAATCACTTCTGACATATATGCACCTGAATTCAAACTAAAAGCTAGTACAGCCGCTAAAAAAGCTGGTATTTCATAACCAATTATTTGTGGGACACCGAAATAAATAATCATTAATTGCAATACAAGTGGTGTACCACGAAAAATTGATGTATAAAAATCTGCTGCTATATTTAATGCTCTTATTCTAGCAATTTTACAAAGTGCTAATAATGTTCCTAAAATAAATCCTGCTAAAGCTGATACTGCTACAATTTTCAAAGTAACTTCTAAACCTTTTAGTATATACGGTATCGAAGGCGTAATCGCCGAAAAATCTAAGTTCATTCTTTTCATTCCCCTCACAGAAAAGTGAAAGGCAGCTTATTTTTCGCTGCCAAACCACTTCTTCACTAATTTATCCATTTCGCCATTTTCTTGCATTTTTTTAATTACTTTATTAAATTCAGCTGTTTTATCACTGTTTTTCGGAAGGGCAATTGCTGCTCCAACTTCTTCGGGCGCTTCTTTAATTTCAATTCCTTGTAAATCTTTCATTTTCTCTAAATAATTTTTAGCAACTGTGTCTTCTATAATTGCAGCATCAAAACGACCAGCTTTAATTTCTTGTACGATTTCTGGTATACGGTCACGTCCCTCAACTTTGAAATCTACTTGTTTTTTAAATTCTGCTGCTTTCTCTTCTTGAATAGATCCTGTCTGTACCCCTACTTTTTTCCCTTTTAAATCCTCTACAGATTTAATGTTAGAATCCTTTTTAGAAACGACCATATTTTTCGCAACAAAATAAATATCTGTAAAATCAACATTATTTTTACGCTCTGCAGTTGGCGTCATGCCTGCCATTACGAAATCAACTTTTCCTGAACTAAGAGATGCTAATAAACCACCAAAATCCATATCTTTCACTTTCACTTCATACCCAAGTTCTTTTCCGATATATTTAGCAACATCAACATCAAAGCCAATAATTTCATCACTCTTTGACGCTTCTACATATTCATAAGGTTTATAATCTGCTGAAGTTCCCATTACGAGTACTTTCTTATTTCCCTTTGTTTCTTTCGATTCCCCATTACTACAAGCACTGAACATACTGACAATTAAAATAAGTGCAAACGATATTGATAATAACTTCTTCATCTTTCTTCCCCCTAATAATGTATATTTAAAAGTTTAATAGAATATTTATTCGATGTTTGTATTGTATCAGCACTTTCATTTTTATGCAATATACAAAATAAAAATAAATTAAATAACAGTATAAATACCGTTCCTTATGTATAAAACATTGCATAAAACAACACAACTATGCATATCCCATAAATTTTAATACTAAATAAAAAAGGCGGCACATCCACTTGATTGTGGACGTACCGCCTTTTCGCTTATTTTTTATAGTTCTTCACAATTCTCTTCGAAATACGATTGTAGTTTCGCAATAACTTGCATCGGTTCATGCCCTTCAATTTCATGACGCTCTACCATCGTTACAATTTTCCCATCTTTTAATAAAGCAAATGATGGAGAAGAAGGTGGATACCCTTCAAAATATTCACGAGCTCTTGCTGTCGCCTCTTTATCTTGACCTGCAAACACCGTTACAAGATGGTTAGGACGTTTATCATAATGTACAGAATGTGCAGCAGCAGGACGAGCAATACCACCTGCACAACCACATACAGAGTTTACCATTACAAGTGTTGTTCCATTTCTTTTAAACGCTTCTTCTACCGCTTCTGGCGTCGTCAATTCTGTATATCCAGCAGAGACAATCTCTTCACGCGCTTGGCGGACAACATCATTCATAAAAAAGTTAAAATTAATCAATCTTTTCCCTCCTCTAAATCTACCTATTTGTATCTTACCAGTTAATGTTTATGAAATACAAGTAAGTTTACTTGTATTTAAGCATATAAAAAGGTGTTAGAGCAGGACCCTAACACCTTTCCTTAATGACCACGATGTTTTTGCTTTGCTTTTTGTACTTTAATAAAACGTTTTCTTTGCTTTTCAGCTTCTCGTTTCTCTTTAGATTGCACTTTCTTTTCTTGTTTATGCAGTTCATAAGATAAACTAATTGCCTCTTGCGCCTTTGTAAAACGTTGTACATTTACTTCTTTTGCTGCTTGTCGTATGATACGCTTTATATTTTTGGGACGCTGCTTTTCTTTAACTTCCACACCACATCTTGCAAAGTGCTGAAAATAGGCTAATAGTGGACCATTCACAAATATAAGCACTTCTTCGTCTGAAGGTTCCGTTCCAAAAATATACCTTGCTCCATACATTTTCCCTTTTTCTTTACATGTAATAATTCCTACAAAAAATTGACCATTGTGATATACTGTCAACTCCATTGACAGCCCCTCCTTAAAAAAATTAGAAATACGGGACATCCCGGAGGGGAAGGTTACTGACATGAAATCATGCGTCTGGACTACCAACCAGAGCTGTGTTTTTGTATTTCTTTCACTATTATTATATCCTTTTTTCCATAATTTTCATATATTCAACAATCATTTTTTTATGCGATCCTACAATGTAGTCAGGTAGCTCTGTTACTGGGAAGAACTTAAGCTGGACCGCTTCTTCTTTATTCATAACAAAATTCCCTTCGTATTCATCGGTATAATAGGCTGTCGTTACAGATTGAAATTCATCACCGTTTGCTAATTTTGTAAAATAGTTCGTTCCAGAAAATACATTGATTAATCGTAGATTTTTCACTTCTATTCCTGTCTCTTCATATACTTCACGGTAAGCTGTTTCTTCTGGTGATTCACCAAGCTCCATTAGCCCGCCAGGCAGTCCCCATTTTCCATACGGCTCTGTTCGTTGCTGCAATAATACATCTCCATTTTCATTTATAACGAGTACAACAGCACCAACTAAAATTAAAGGGCGATGACCAACTATTTTTCGTAATTCCTCTACATATCCCATCGTATCGCCTCCTTTTTCGTTGTCCACACTATTGTATCATATGTATGAAACGACAAAATGCGTATATTTTTCATTTTTTTAACAAAATATTTATTTTATGTGATTCATCTACTGTAGCTAACATAATGGATTCGATTTCCGCACTCTTCTCTAAAAACTCTTTCGCCCACTCTTCTGTTTTTCCTAATAAAGCGAGAACGTCCTGCTGAATTCTTCCATCCTTCACTAAAATAAAAGCAACTGGAGACTTTTTTCCCGCCACTTTAAGATCAAACCGGGAAGCGGCTTCATATTCTGGATACTGAAATATAGAAACAACACCACTCGCTTCCCATAATGCTAATT
The DNA here is from genome assembly GCF_014932895.1 of Bacillus thuringiensis. GTDB lineage: Bacteria > Bacillota > Bacilli > Bacillales > Bacillaceae_G > Bacillus_A > Bacillus_A thuringiensis_AA. The sequence continues at coordinate 440,070 of NZ_JACYOF010000001.1, forward strand.
TAATCGTTTGAATATCGCTCACATTTCGCATGCGAAGTTCCGAAAATAAATATTCTGCTGTGATTCTCGCCTTTTTCAAATTGCTAAAATCAATGGAACCATTGTGTATAAGAATAACAGGTGCAGGCTCTAAAAAGCGTCTCCATCTATCCCATTTCAACATTAAAACAGAGCTTATAATATGAAGTACAACTAATATAAAAGTTGTAATCATTGAACCGAGTAATCCGACCTTTTCATCAGATAGCGCATTAGAAATATTCCCACCAAGCAATAACACTAATACAACATCTAAAAAGCGAAGTTGTGCAATAGACCTTTGTCCCATCGCTTTTGCGACCAAAATTAAAAATATATAAGCGATAATCGCTCGAATAACCCATTCAACATTAGAAAGATGCCGGGTCCCTTCAAAAATATGCATATGCATCAGCTTGCACTCCTTACCCATCCCAAACTGCTAGTCTGTTTTAGTTTGCGACGTTTAAAAGCATATATGTAAAAAAAGCTGGTTCGTGTAAAAACGAACCAGCTTTTTTACTTAACTGAAAACATATATTTTTTATACGTTTTCCGTACCGATAGTATAAGCCCCATCATAATCATATTCGAGAATAAGGAACTTCCCCCGTATGATAAGAAAGGTAATGCAATCCCTTTTACAGGCATTAATCCAACGATCATACCGATGTTTTGGAATATTTGAACCGTTAATATCCCGATTGATCCAGCACATAATAATGTACCGAATAAATTATCAGCGGAATAACCAATAATAATTGTTCGATATAGAAGTAATAGGAACAAGAACACAACTAACGCAGCTACTATAAATCCACCTTCTTCGGCAATGGTAGCGAAAATAAAGTCAGTATGCTTCTCTGGGATATAGACGCTCCCTCCACCGTATCCTTTACCTTCCATTCCTCCACTACCTACAGCTAAAATCGATTGCTGCGTTTGATAGCCTTGATCTGTATGTTCAAATGGATCTAACCAACCTAAAATACGTGATTGTTGGTGAGGTTTTAGTAAAGTAACCAGTTTATTAAAAAAGAAATCTGGGTATCTTACAAATATAAATATTAGTGTAGACACTATTGTCACTGGAATTACTGTACATATCGCAATTAATTTCTTTTGAATTCCTGACATGAATAAAATACATGCGATAGCGGCTGCATATAAGAATACCATTCCAGTGTCTGGTTGGCTATATACAACGGCCATAGGTGGAAGAGATACTAACATAATCTTCCCGACCAATTTTAAATCAGTCTGGAATGTCCGGGCCATATACTGAGCATTATGTTTCACCGCTAAACTTGCAACTAGTAGAAGCAATGAAATTTTGAAAAACTCAGACGGCTGGATTTGTCCAACCACCGGAAAAACGAACCATCTTTTTGCACCTAACTTTTCAGGTGTGAAAGTGGAAACCGGTAGTATTTTCAAAAGAATAAGTGAACCAAACCCAACTATATAAAGTGGCCAAGACAATTTTTGCAATTGATCTAAGTCGATGCTTGCAACAAGCAATAACAATACAGCCCCAATTATGTAGTTCAAACCCTGTTTCATAGCAAAGTTTGCATCTCCATACTGTCCGGTTTGCTGACTGCTATATATAGCGGCTATACTCGTAACACATAATGCACACAAAATTAAAATTAATTTTACATCTAAGCTTTTTAGAAACTCGGTACTTCTTTTCATGACATCCTCCTGAAACATTGTTACGGCAAAATAAAAAACCAGGAGTCAACACTCTTCATGTTTTGACGACTGATTACACATTATCTATAAAACACTTATATAGAATAACTCTCTTTTTCATACAATACAATATATTATACTACAGTTTCGTCAGTAAGATTTGCCAAAAAAATTATTCTTTTCTTATTTTATATCTATATACCATATATCAGCAATGTATTTTCGTAAATTCCTAATACATAATCGTTCATTGTAAGATTACTGGGAAAAGTGTTATGCATATAGTAGGATGTAGATGAAGAAATAAGATGATAAAAAGCTCGCATAAGCGAGCTTTTTATTAATATACAGATGTATTGTTTTCTGACATGTTTTCTAAGATTTCTTTAACACGCCCTAAGAACTTACCACAAATTAAACCATCAAGCACACGGTGATCAAGTGATAAACATAAGTTAACCATGTCACGGGCACCGAACATACCGTTATCCATAATTACTGGGCGTTTTACAATTGATTCTACTTGTAAAATAGCCGCTTGTGGGTAATTAATAATACCCATAGATTGAACAGAACCGAATGACCCTGTGTTATTAATTGTAAATGTTCCGCCTTGCATTTCGTCCGCTTTTAACGATTTCGTACGTACTTTTCCTGCAAGTTCTGTAATTTCACGAGCGATACCTTTAATTGTTTTCTCGTCCGCTTGCTTAATTACTGGTACAAATAACTCTTCCTCTGTTGCAACAGCGATCGAAAGGTTAATATCTTTCTTCTGAACGATTTTATCGCCCGCCCACATAGAATTAATTTGAGGATACTCTTTTAACGCTTGTGCTACTGCTTTTACGAAGAAAGCAAAGAACGTTAAGTTAAAGCCTTCACGCTTTTTAAAATCACCTTTAATTGAGTTACGGTATGACACAAGGTTTGTCACATCTACTTCAATCATCATCCAAGCATGAGGTGCCTCGTGTTTACTACGTAACATATTTGCTGCAATCGCTTTACGCACACCTGTTACTGGAATCTCGATATCTCCAGGCATTGTCGGCACAGAAACGGGTTTTGCAGCTTCTACTTTTTGCGCTACCGGTGCTGCTTTTGGTGCTTCTGGACGTGCTTCTACTACTGCTACAGCTTCCTCTTTTTTCGCACCTGCTTGCGGAATGTTTCCAGATTCCACTAGCCTTAAAATATCTTTACGAGTAATACGGCCATTTGCTCCCGTACCTTCTACTAAATCTAAATCAACATTATGCTCACCCGCAAGTTTTAGCACAGCTGGTGAAAAACGTGGTTTTCCATCAGTTGGTTGTTTTGCTTTCGGTGCTTTTTCAGGTGTAGTCACTTCTGCCTTTGGTTCTTCTTTCGTTTTTTCCTCAACAGCTGTTGCTGCTACTTCATCTGCACCTTCTACTTGAATGACACAAACAACTTCACCTACAGCTAACGTATCACCTTCACCAGCGATTAACTCTTTCACAATACCAGTGAAAGAAGATGGTACTTCTGCATTTACTTTATCAGTCATTACTTCTGCAAGCGGATCATACTTATTTACGTGATCGCCAACATTAACGAGCCATTTACTAATTGTGCCCTCTGTAACGCTCTCCCCGAGCTGAGGCATTGTAATATTTTCTACAGCCATGTATAGTCCCCCCGATTAAAATTCCGCAAGTTCACGCATTGCTTTTTCAACTTTATCTGGATTTACCATAAAGAATTTTTCCATTGTTGGTGCATATGGCATTGCTGGAACATCTGGGCCTGCAAGACGTGCAATTGGTGCATCTAAATCAAACAGACAATTTTCAGCGATAATTGCTGCCACTTCACTCATAATGCTTCCTTCTTTATTGTCTTCTGTTACAAGAAGAACTTTTCCTGTTTTAGAAGCAGCTTCAATGATTGCTTCTTTATCTAATGGATACACAGTACGTAAATCAAGAATGTGTGCAGAAATGCCATCTTGCGCTAACTTTTCAGCTGCTTGAAGAGCAAAGTGAACACATAATCCGTAAGTGATAACAGTAATATCATCACCTTCTCGTTTTACATCTGCTTTTCCGATTGGTAATACATAATCATCTTCTGGCACTTCACCTTTAATTAAGCGATATGCACGTTTATGTTCAAAGAATAATACTGGATCTTCATCACGAATTGCCGCTTTTAATAAGCCTTTTGCATCATATGGTGTAGAAGGGATAACAATTTTTAAGCCTGGTTGGTTTGCAAACATCGCTTCTACAGATTGTGAATGATACAATGCACCGTGAACACCGCCACCAAATGGCGCACGCACTGTAATTGGACAAGTCCAATCGTTATTAGAACGATAACGAATTTTTGCTGCCTCAGAAACAATTTGGTTTACTGCTGGCATGATGAAATCAGCAAACTGCATTTCAGCGATTGGACGCATACCATACATCGCTGCCCCAATTGCTACACCAGCAATTGCAGATTCTGCAAGTGGTGTATCTAGCGCACGATCTTCACCAAATTGATCATACAATCCGTGTGTCGCTTTAAATACGCCACCTTTTTTACCAACATCTTCACCTAAAACGAATACTTTCTCATCGCGTTCCATTTCTTCGCGCATTGCTAATGTAATAGCATCAATATAAGACATTACAGCCATGAAACGTTCCCCCCTATTCTGCGTATACGTGCTTCAATGCATCTTCAGGTGCTGCATACGGAGCATTTTCTGCATATTCTGTTGCTTCGTTTACGATATGCATAATTTCATCTAACATTTGTTTCTCAGATTCCTCAGTTAACACGCCCACTTCTTTTAAATAAGCAGCAAATGTTATAATTGAATCATTTTTCTTCGCTTCTTCTACTTCTTCTTTATCACGATAAACACGATCATCATCGTCACTAGAATGTGCTGTTAAACGATATGATACTGTTTCGATTAGAGTTGGGCCTTCACCACGGCGACCGCGGTCTGCTGCCTCTTTTACTGCTTTATATACTGCAAGTGGATCGTTTCCGTCTACTGTGTATCCAGGCATACCATATCCAATTGCACGGTCTGATACATTTTTACATGCTAATTGTTTTTCAACCGGAATAGAGATTGCGTATTTATTATTTTCACACATGAAAATAACAGGTAGTTTGTGTACGCCAGCAAAGTTCGCACCCTCATGGAAATCACCTTGGTTTGAAGAGCCTTCTCCAAATGTAACGAACGTTACTAAATCTTTCTTCTCCATTTTTCCAGCTAATGCAATACCAACTGCATGTGGTACTTGTGTTGTTACTGGAGATGAACCTGTCACAATACGATTTTTCTTTTGACCGAAGTGACCAGGCATTTGACGACCACCAGAGTTTGGATCTCCAGCCTTCGCGAAACCAGATAACATAAGTTCTTTAGCTGTCATACCAAATGCTAGTACAACACCCATATCACGGTAGTATGGTAATGCATAATCTTTCTCTCTATCAAGAGCGAACGCCGCTCCAACTTGTGCAGCCTCTTGTCCTTGACAAGAAATTACGAATGGAATTTTACCTGCACGGTTTAATAACCACATACGTTCGTCGATTTTACGTGCAAGTAACATCGTACGGTACATTTCTAATACTTGCTCATCATTTAAGCCAAGCTCTTCATGGCGCTTTTCTTTTACTTCTGCCATTTTTCATAACCTCCTAAATCCACATTTTTATGCGTGTAACGCTTTTCCATCTACAGCTAGTGCTGCTTCACCAATCGCTTCAGATAATGATGGATGCGGATGAATTGTATGTGCTACTTCCCAAGGTGTTGCATCAAGTACTCTTGCAAGACCAGCTTCAGAAATCATATCTGTTACATGTGGCCCAATCATATGAACACCAAGAATGTCATTTGTTTCTTCATCGACTACAAGTTTTACAAAACCATCTGATTCTCCGTATACAAGTGCCTTTCCAATTGCACGGAATGAGAACTTACCTACTTTTAACTTATAACCTTTTTCTTTCGCTTCTTGTTCTGTTAAACCAACAGAAGCAACTTCCGGACTGCTATATACGCATTTTGATACCATAGAGTAATCAATTGGTGTAACTTCTTTCCCTGCAATATGTTCTACTGCAACAATTCCTTCATGAGAAGCAACATGAGCAAGTTGCAAGCCACCGATTACATCTCCAATTGCGTAAATATGAGATTCTTTCGTTTGATAAAATTCATTTGTTTGAATGTATCCTTTTTCCACAACGATATCAGTATTCTCTAAACCAATGTTTTGCGTATTCGCCTGTCTTCCTACAGATACAAGCATTTTTTCTGCTTTAAATTCTTTATTCTCACCGTTATGTTCAGCTTGAATTGTTACTCCATTATCTTTTACCAATGTTTCTGGTAATACTTTTGCACCAGTTACTACTTTAATACCTTTTTTCTTGAATAGACGTTGCATTTCTTTTGAAACGTCATTGTCTTCTAGTGGTAATATAGTTTTCGCATACTCTAATACTGTAACTTCTACACCGAAGTCAGCAAGCATAGATGCCCACTCAATACCGATTACACCGCCACCCACGATAATGATTGAACTAGGAAGCGTTTCCATTTTTAGGGCATGATCTGAAGACATTACATACTCTCCATCTAACTCTAATCCTGGTAATGAATTTGGACGAGAACCTGTTGCAACAAGTACATTTTTTGGAATTAACATTTCATTTTCTTCTCCACTTGCAAGTTCAACTGAAATTGTCCCTGGCATCGGAGAGAAAATAGATGGGCCAAGAATACGGCCAATACCTTCAAACACATCAATTTTACCTTGTTTCATTAAATGTTGAACGCCTTTATGAAGCTGCGTTACAATCTTCTCTTTACGCTCTTGTACTTTCGCAAAGTTTAGTTCTACATTACTTGCAATAACTCCGAACTCTTCGCTTTTTTTAGCAGTTGCGTATACTTCCGCACTACGTAAAAGAGCTTTACTAGGAATACATCCTTTGTGTAAACAAGTACCACCAAGATTTTCTTTTTCAACAAGTGCAGTTTTTAAACCTAGTTGTGATGCACGAATAGCAGCAACATATCCACCAGTACCGCCGCCAACGATGACTAAATCATATTCTTTTGCCATTATCTCAACCCCTAGCTACCGTTTCTTTTTCACGTACAACATATTCTTTTGAAGCTTCTTCTTCACGTAATACACGAAGTGCTCCTTCTGCTAATGCTTGTAATTCATCTTCTCCTGGATGTACGATAACATCTGCAATCCAGTCCACTCGTTCTTTTATTTCATCGACAAGAATTTTACTGTATGCAAGTCCACCAGTTAATACGATTGCATCGATTTTTCCGTGAAGTACAGCGCTAGCTCCGCCAATCTCTTTTGCAACTTGATATGCCATTGCTTTATAAATAAGAGTTGCTTCCGGATCGCCTTTTTCAACCATTTGTTCTACTTTAATCGCATCATTTGTACCGATTAGACTTACAAGTCCACCCTGTCCAACAAGTTTTTTTACCATTTCATCTCGGTAATACTCACCAGAGAAACACATCTCAACTAGTTGTCCTACTGGTACTGTACCAGCACGTTCTGGACTAAATGGTCCTTCTCCGTTTAAGCCATTATTCACGTCGATAACTTTCCCTTTTTTATGAGCACCAACTGTAATACCGCCACCCATATGTGTAACTAATAAATTTAAATCCTCATATTTGTGGTTTAATTCTTCAGCCACTTTACGAGCAACCGCTTTTTGGTTTAATGCATGGAAAATACTTTTACGTTCCATACCAGCAATACCGCTTATACGAGCAATCGGGGCCATTTCATCTACAACAACAGGATCCACAATGAATGCAGGAATATTTAATCCAGAAGCGATTTCATATGCTAAAATGCCTCCAAGATTTGAAGCGTGATGACCGCTAAATCCATTTTTTAAATCTTCTAACATCGCATCGTTTACTGTGTACGTACCACCTTCGATTGGACGAAGTAATCCACCACGCCCACAAACAGCGTTTAATTTTGAAATGTTAATACCGTGAGAATGTAGAACTTCTAAAATCGTTTCTTTACGAAATTCATATTGATCAATGATTCGCTTATATTTTCCAATCTGTTCTTCGTCATGACGAATTGTTTCTTCTAAAACGGGTCTTTCATTATCAAAAACACCAATTTTTGTGGATGTACTACCCGGATTAATAACAAGAATTCGATTTAAGGACAATGTTGCTACCTCCACTAATAAATTCAAAAGGAAGTGGAAACCTCATAAGAGGTAACCACACCTTTTGTAAAAGTTTTATATGAATGATTAGCGACGGCTAATAATGTCGTGACCGTTGCGTAAGTACGTGCTACGAGTGTTTTTCAAACTTGCAATGCGCTCTTCAGCTAAACGATCTGCTGCTACATAAGTTGCTACGCCATCGCGTTTTGAAATTTCGATTACTTTTGCAATTGTGTCATAAATAGACTCAACACGTTTTAGTGCACGTTCTCTATTGTATCCATATAATTCGTCTGCTACGTTAATTACGCCACCTGCATTAATTACATAGTCTGGTGCGTATACAATACCCATTTCATGAATGATGTCACCGTGACGCTCTTCTTTTAATTGGTTATTGGCAGAGCCTGCGATTACTTTTGCTTTAAGTTGTGGAATAGTCTCATCATTAACTGTTGCGCCTAATGCACATGGTGCATAAATATCACATTCAACACCGTAAATTTCATTTGGCTCAACTGCTGATGCACCGAATTCTTCTACTGCACGTTGTACAGCTTCTTTATTAATATCTGTTACGATTAATTTTGCTCCTTCAGCGTGTAAATGTTTGCATAGGTGGTACGCTACGTTACCAACGCCTTGAACAGCAATTACTTTTCCTTCTAGGTTATCTGTACCGAATGCTTCTTTTGCAGCTGCCTTCATACCACGGTAAACGCCGTATGCAGTTACTGGAGATGGGTTACCAGAAGAACCGAATGATGGTGAAATACCCGTTACAAAGTCAGTTTCTTCATGGATAATATCCATATCATCTACTGTTGTACCAACATCTTCAGCTGTAATGTAACGTCCATTTAGTCCTTGAATGTAGCGTCCTAATGCACGGAACATTGCTTCGCTTTTATCTTTACGTGGATCACCGATAATTACTGTTTTTGCACCACCTAAGTTTAAACCAGCTGCTGCATTTTTGTATGTCATCCCTTTTGCAAGACGCAATGCATCTTCAATCGCCGCTTCTTCAGAATCATATGTCCACATTCTTGTTCCACCAAGAGCTGGTCCAAGTGTTGTATCATGAATTGCAATGATTGCTTTTAAACCAGATTCTTTATCTTGACAAAATACCACTTGCTCATAATCATATTTTTCTAAGTATTCGAAGATTTCTAATGTCATTGTCGTTTCCCCCTAATGTTTTACCCTTTTTGGTTTATTTTGAAGCAGTCGCAACTGCCAATGCTAATGAATATACTTTTGTTTCTGCTGAATCAGCACGAGATGTTAAAACAATCGGTGCTTTTGCGCCGGCAATCATTGCTCCTACTTTTGCATCTGCAAAGTAAACAAGTGATTTATATAGCACATTTCCAGCTTCAATCGTTGGGACGAGTAAAATGTCTGCCTTACCTGCTACATCACTTACTATGCCTTTATGTTCTGCTGCAATTTGTGATACTGCATTATCTAAAGCAAGTGGTCCATCAACGATACAATTTTTGATTTGTCCGCGGCGATTCATTTGTGTTAACATCGCTGCATCAATTGTCGCCTGCATCGCTGGATTCACAACCTCTACTGCTGCAATTGGCGCTACTTTTGGCAACTCGTTTCCTATTGCCCGGGCAACTTCTACAGTATTTTGTATAATAGCAGCTTTTTGTGTTACGTCAGGTGCAATGTTCATCGCTGCATCTGTAACAAAAATAAGACGATCGTAATTTGGAACTTCAAACGCTGCAACGTGTGAAAGTACGCTACCTTTACGAAGTCCCCACTCTTTATTTAATACAGCTTTCAAAATATTTGCTGTAGGGATGTTCCCCTTCATAAGCACATCTGCTTCACCGTTTCTCACAGCTTTAACAGAAAGTTCTGCAGCCTCAGCACTTGACTGTGCTGCAATCACTTCAATATGTTCTGAAGTTTGTAAACCATGTTCTTGTAGCATCCCCATTATTTTCTCTTGATTTCCATATAGACGAAATTGAGCTAGCTGTAATTTAATTGCTTTCGCTACAGCTTCAATTACTTCATGATCTTCAGCTACTGCTACAGCTACAGTTTTTTTAGGCTGTCCTGCTGCCTGATCAATTAAGTGTTCTAACTTCATATTTTGTAATCAACCCTTTCCGTCGTCCCTCGTCTATTTATTAAGCAAATACCGTGCCAACTTTTTAAAGTGGTCTTACCAATAATGAAAACGCATTCAAAATGCAGTAAAATCAATACTTTTAAAAAAACAGAATATTGTGTCTTATTTTGTCGTTTCTTGTATACCATGCAATAAATTGCGCGGTATGCAATTTATTGCATGCTATTTCTTGCATGGTCATACTTTTCTAACTTGTAATATAAGTTTCGAACCGAAATCCCTAACGCTTTTGCAGTCTTCGTTTTGTTCCCATCAAATTTCTCCAAATATTCACGGATAATATTCCCTTCAAATTCTGTTACTAAGTGTTCAAGGGGCTTCTCTTCTAATTCAGGTAATAAATTATTTTGTTTCATCTCAACTTGTTCTTCTTTATGTAAAGGCGGTAAATGATGTACATCAATATATATCTCGTTATAATTCATAAAGATAATAGCTCGTCCTAAAATATTTTCAAGTTCCCTCACATTTCCTGGCCATTCATACGATTGTAAATATGAAATAGCTGAATCAGTGAGCCCCTCTACATTCCGGCCATAATCTTGGTTAATTTTTTGAATCAACCTTTCTGCAATTGCCGGTATATCTCCTTTTCGCTGACGAAGAGACGGAATTTGAATCGGAATTTTATTTAATCGATAATATAAATCCTCTCTAAACTCTCCTTCTAGAATAGCCTTTTCTAAATTCACATGCGTTGCTGCAATTACCCGGACATTAATAGGTATCGCTTTCGTTCCACCAACTTTTACAATTTCTTTTTCTTGTAGAACACGAAGAAGTTTTGCTTGCGTATTTGCAGACAGTTCTCCTATTTCATCTAAAAAGATACTTCCGTTATTCGCTTCCTCAAAGAATCCTCGCTTCCCACCTCTTTTCGCTCCTGAAAACGCACCTTCCTCATAGCCGAATAATTCACTTTCTAGCAACGTCTCCGAAATAGCCGCACAGTTTACACGAACGAACTTATTATATTTTCGATTACTCCCATTATGGATTGCATGTGCAAACAATTCTTTACCCGTCCCAGATTCTCCGCGTAGCAATACCGTTGCTGGTGTATTTGCTCCAAGTTTCGCCTGTTCAATTGCTGCCGTTGTTTCATCTGAATTTCCAACAATATCATCAAATGAATATTTCGCCTCTAATGTTCGTATAATTTGCCTCGCCCTATTCAATTCATTTGTTAATTTTTGAATTTCTGATACGTCACGAATGACCCCGACGCTTCCTTTCAATATTCCATCCACAATAACTGGCGCTACGTTTACAATTACATCACGCTTTTTTTGCCCAATCTTCATATGTATTCCGCGTACCGCCCTACGCGTCCGAAGTACTTTCATATGCATACTTTCACCTTCTACAATATCCGTTGTAGCCGGCTTCCCTATAATATCCTCTTCTGTCAAACCCGTTAACTTCGTATAAGCAGGGTTTATAACGAGCCCCCTTCCTTTCTCATCGACAACCGAAATCGCTTCCTCAGATGAGTTAATAATCGCCTCAAGTAGCGTTTGAATTTCTTTTAAGTCTGTAACTTCTTCCGCTAAATCTACAACTTCTGTAATGTCTTTAAAAATTGCAAATGCCCCTTGAACCTCTCCATCTTCTTTTAATATCGGAATACGCGTTGTAATAATTTTCTTTTCATTCTCTAGCGTCAGTTCATAATTCACTTCTATTTGTTTCGTACGTATAATGCGCAGTAACTTACTCGTTGGAATAACTTCTAAAATATATTTTCCTATCGCTTCTTCTTTTTTATATCCGATAATACGCTCTGCACTTTTATTAAACAGACGAACTTGTCCCTCTCGATCTATAACAATCATACCGTCATGTGTAGAATTTAAAATCAAATCCCCTTGTTGCGTCTGTTCTTCCAGCTTCCCAATTAATTCTTCCTTCTCATGCGCTAATCTTGTAACAATTTTTGCAATATCCCCTGGTATAAGAAGGGTATCTTTATGCTTAACCTCCCATAAAACCTTATGTAAATCATCGTCACCTGTCATATCGAACATGACATCAATATGCATAGAAAGAAACGGGGTTACACTATCACCAATCGGAATTCCATATTCCTTAGCGATTTGCAATCCTTTCGCTATTGGATTCATATCAATAATCCCTATAATTTGAAATATATTCGAACTTTGTAGCAGATTTAGCAGTGTACTTCCACCTTCACCTGCACCGACAATCAAAACCTTTTGTTTCATATATTACACTTCCTCTCGAAGTATCCCTGCAAAATTTTTCACACCCTTATCTTACTCGTTCAGCACCCTCTTGACAAACCCCCTTTTCATATAACATCATTGAAATAAACAAAATAATCTGAAAAGGAGCCTTATGTATGCAGCGTTACCTTGCTCTATTATTAGCACTCATTCCCATTTCATTAGCTGTGCTTGGTATTAAGCTAATGAGAGATACTGTATTCGGGATTCTATCCCCACCAATCTCTATACTATGGTTACAATTTTTAATCGGTGCTCTCTGCTTCGCGCTCGGCTTTTATATCTTTGGCGGCTTCGTCCTACACCGAGACCGTAAACGAAATAAAGTACAAGCTCGATTTAGAAGATAAAGTGAAACTTTAATCAGAGGGGAGCGTCCATCCACCTCTGATTATTAGCCCACACCAATCGTGCTTTTACGGGCCGTTAATTTCCTACCTAACTTCCTCGCATGTGCTGAATTTTAAGTTGGGAGTCTTACTGTCCACAAATAACGGGATAAAGTTTAACTTTAATCCACAGAGTTTTATCCATTTCCAACTGATGATTAGCCCCCGGCAAACAGCAGGATAAATCAAAAATGAGACCGTTATATTAGGTCTCATTTTTGATTGGCAATAAAGTTCTTGCTGTTTCAGGATAATCAGTAATAATCGCCGATATGTTCATATCAAAATATTTACGCATAAGCGTTTCTTCATTTATCGTGTAAGGACGAACCTCTACACCACTTTCCATCGTTAACTCAGCAATGGCATCTTGAAGATAACGATAATTTGGATGCACTGCTTTAGCACCCATTTTTTTCGCATACGCCCACGGGCTATGCAACCCTTCGCGATATAAAATTGCTGTTTGAATATCAGGAGCCATCATATGGCATCGCTTCATACTATAATGATTAAAAGAAGAAAAAGTAATTCTGTTCTCTAAACTAAACTTACGTACAAGTGTTATCACTTCTTCCTCTAAGCCCCTATATGGAATTTTATTATTCTTTAATTCAATATTAAGTAGCAATTGCGTTTTTTCGAGCCATTCTAACACCTCTTCTAAAAGAGGTATTTTGCAAAAACCTACTTTACCACCGAATTTATAACTCGCATCTAACTTACATAAATCCTCATATAAATAATTTCGAACCGCACCTTTTCCATTTGTTGTCCGGTTCACTGTTTCATCATGAATGACGACAACCTTTCCATCTTTCGTTAATTGAACATCAAGTTCAATTCCATCCGCTCTAAAAGACTCAGCCGCTTCAAATGAAATCATTGTATTTTCTGGGTATGTTCCCGCTGCACCACGATGTGCAAATATAAGAGTCATCCTCACTCCCCCAATCTTATGCTATACTATACGAAAAAGGAGGTACTTCTATGAGACCATTACAAATTTCTCCAGACACTGCAATTCGCTTATCAAAAGCGTTAGGTGTCCCGCTCGAACAGCTCATGCATATGCCACAACACATTTTAATTCAAAAGCTAGTTGAATTAGAGAAACAAAATAAAGACGAAGAATAATACGGTCCTGTTTTGCAGGGCTTTTTAATTTATCCTTACTACATATATTATCACAAGTAAATCTTCTATACAGTGAAACTTCCATCAGATAGGTTATCTTGTCTTGATCTCCTACTGATAAATCCCCCCAACAAATCGCTCTCTTACCGGCATTTTTTGAACAAAAAAAACGAAAGTGCGTTGCCTTATGACATCGCGCTTTCGTTTTCATTTCTCTATTGAAAATACATTAAATCTTTATCGTTTATCCGCTTTATGATTTATCGTTGTCTTATTATGCTCTGTTTTCACCCATGTATGTTGTTGCTTCCATTTAATTAGACCAACAATTTGAGCATAAACAAACGTATATGCGTAATAAAAGATAGAAAAACTCATTTGGATAAGTTTATACTTTCTATTTGTATCTACCTTAACTGCATAATACATACAAACAACAAATTGATACACAAATAATATTAAAGAAAGAATACTCGCGCCTAAAATCAGCGCAACTAAGCGTTTCCCTATATCAGGGATATCTTGATATGATTGCGTTGCAATAACATATCCTCCAGCAATTAAAATACCTATCAAGGTTATTGTCATTTGAACTGCACGTGTCATACCAAATAGATAAAACAACTGGTCAATAATTCTTATTTTCCCTTTTTCAGTAAACAGTTTTTTTACCATAGGTTTAAAATTTGTAAATGCAACATACCAATGCCCTTGTGACCAACGCGTACGTTGTTTAATACTAATTTTAAAGTTATCTGGCTTTTCATCGTATACTCGAACAAAGTGATTCCATAATACTCTTCCATTATCTTTAACAATTTCCATCTCTAATTCTAAATCCTCTGTTAACGAATCAAAACGGAAACCACCATGTTTCATTAAGTACTCCATTTTAACAATGAACCCTGTTCCACCAATAGCATTCGGTAATCCAAGACGATATTTTGCCAGCTGGAAGAAACGATTTGTTAAGTAATAGCTCATAGCATAACCAAGCGATAAATTAGTTGCTGAGTTTTTCGAATCTAAATAAATTTGAATCGCTTCTGGCTTATCTTTAGCAATGTACTGTGAATTTAACTCTTGTAAAACATTCGAATCGACATGATTATCAGCATCTAAAATCATTAAACAGTCATATTTTTCAGTCAGTTTATCGAATCCTAAATGACGTAACGCATATTGCAAACCTGCTGGTTTCCCTACGCCTTCACGAGGAAATAGCTGTTCACTTGTATTAACATATTTCATTCCCTTTTCTTCACAAATAGCACCTGTTCTATCAGTACTATTATCATTTACAACATAGATATCATATAGATCATCTCGGTATTGAATTTTTCTCAAATTATCGATAGTTGAACCAATTACTTTCTCTTCATTATGTGCTGCAACTAATATTAAAAACCTTGTCTTATCTTCAATTATTTCATAATCACGTTTTGCTTTACCAAACCCAAAAAAGGAGATAATTACATAGTATACTGTATTAATATTAACATATACTGTAATGACGAAAAACAACGCTAAAAATATGGTAGCTACTTTTCCAGTCAAAAATTCCATGTCCATCCTCCTAAAATCCTTTCAATATACAACATTATAGACTCTTAAATAAGAATTATCTAGTTTATTTCGAACTTTCTTAAATAACGATAAAGGTTAGTATTCTAAATAATCATACAATAAAACAAAAATTTTAGTCAGCGTTTTTTATCTATCTCCCGCTGACTATTATCCACTATTAATTAAACCTTTATTGTAATCTATTTTTCTGTAAAAAAGAGCCTCTTAATATTCTATTTTTTCATTGTTAATCTACCTTTTGCTAACCACCAAATCCCACTTACTAACATTACATCTAAGCAAACTGTAAATAAAAATAAATGTTTAGCGAAATCCCCTTCTCCACTTCCAACAAATGGGACCACATAAGAAACCATACCAATTATAGCTACCGCAGTAAATATGTCAGGAATAAGCCGCTCACTATGCGTCTTAGCTCTTCTGTATTCTAGCAAAATTCCTAGTCCATATAAAATGTATAAAAGAACAATCCATATAAATCCATTTGGATGATATTTCTCTTTCACATGGCTCCATAAAGAAAATGTCTCTACTTGAGTAGCGGGAACTGGATTATTTTTTTTCTCATAATTACCAAGAAAAGCAACTCCATCAACGGACGGACGGATGATCCAAGCATATTCAGCCGTTGCCTCTAGTTTACTCCAAAATCTTTGCGGATGCGTTAAATAAAACTTAGCAATATCAGGGAATTTTATTTTACTATATAATTCTTTATGTAACCTTGGGTCTTCCTGTGGTATCGCTGCATTAGACCAAAAATGAGTTCCTGCATTTACAGCAAGTTCTGGATCTACTCCAAGATCACGTAAATCTTGTTCTGGATTTGGAGAATCTTTAAGAACTCCATAAAATACGGTTTGGTATATATTAATTTTATCGATCCAGGCAGGTGAACTTTTATAACAAATAAAAGATAAAATTAAAAGTAATGCCGTCATTGATACAATTACACTTCTCCATACTTTATCCTTGCGTATAAACCATAGTCTAATAGTAAGTAATGCAGCTATAAATCCTGCTGGTGTATACTGCGTTTTAGAACAAGCAAGCATTATTGCCGATATATAAAACAAAATAACTAACCAAACAGACGAATGTTTCTGACGCGCAAGTTGAATTCCTAATGCAATTGTTAAAAATAGAAACACATACGTTACAGCTTCACCATACATAGAATTAAAATATACTAAGTATCCAATATCTGCAAAAACAACGATTGTTAGCGTTACAAGAAAACCATTCACGATTTTATTATTCGTTTTATTCAGTTTGATAATTAGATATAGTGCTAGAAGAAAAATTATAATATATTCGACCGCTAGAACTCGTATATCAAACCAAGGTCCTGGTAATAATTTTCCAATCCATAAAGCTGGCACCATGAGAATTAACTGTGAAGAAACATAATCACCTTCAGCTGGATTCACATAAGCATATAAATGATGGATAAATGAAAAATATCTATCTACCCTCGCTTCATTTGGATCTGGATAAGCTAATCCAAGTTGAACCATAATCCGTTCAAAATCGCCATTATCAGCAAGACCAACAATCGGCTTAATAAATAATAAACCAATCATTATTATCGCTGACACAATAACTGAAACAAATTCCCATTTCAACCATTTTTTACGCATTCCCTGTCTCCTTTATATGCATGCCATTACGTCATCATTTTTTTGCCAGACAAACATGCAACTAACATTATCCTTCTAGCTCCTTTTAACTGAAAATTATAAACTCTTTTGTCGTATTTTCACAATAATCTGGAGATACTAAAGGTCAACATATTCATAGTAAACATACCTCTCTAATCACCAGAGCATTCACAATATGAAAACTAACAAAATTTTACATCATCCACCTTAAACTGTCAATTCTGCATCTAGAAAATCAGAATAGCAATTTACTCGCTCCAATTCTATACATTAAAACCCCATCTTATTAAAAGATAGGGTTCTAACAACTAATTTAAGCTATTTTTTTATTATTGAAAATCGTAAACAATTTATACAATCCTAAAGAAGCTGGAATATTCATAAATACAAACGCCTCATAAGTGTAATGGGGTGCCGTTTCCCATAGTAACAAGAAAGTAAGTACTCCTATTGTACTAACCATTGAGATCCGTATAACCTCTGATTCAGCTTCATCTTTCTGCTTATAAAGAATAACAGCAGCTAAAACAGCTAGATAAATAAATAACTTAAAAATATACGAATATATATTAACAACTTTATAGTTCGTTTCTTTATAGTTCGATATGTTTTTCTTCGTCTGTCCAGTCCATTTCGTCACCAATAACTAGATACACTATTTGTTCGTCCTTATTATATCCCATAAAGTCAACCTGTTTTAACTCTTGCAATGACATAAATACACCTCCAATAAGAGAGTTAGTAGGTTACGCATTTCACTTATACAACAAGGAAAGGCAATTAATAATTACACAGTCGAATTTCAAAAAAAAAATTGTATAGCCCCTGTTCCGGCTATACTATATGGCTTATCCCCCTGGGTGGCCTACCTTCGATAAATGTTTTAATTACCTCTCATAATGAAATGCTGCACATAGCATATATATGGCCCTACTATCCGTCCTCTACCTTGTGTCTATAACGTAATGTAGCAAACGAGTAACAATCCAATTACGATAACCATGAAATGTGGTAACATCAAAAACTCTTAATACACGTATGATTTCGTCTTCCATCAACAAAGGTTTTTGCTTACGCTTCGGTTTAATGTTTTGAATGCTTTCGACAGGATTTATTTTAATTTCTCGTTCTACTTGAAATAAAAAATTAAAAAACACTTTGATATTACGTAAATCGTTAGCAATCGTTGTATCGCTTAGTGGCTTTTTGTAATCCGTCCGGTTATGCGGGCGATTAATATCATTAGCTATTGTTGTAGAAGCCACGGTGTACTTTCCACGTTCCTTTAAATACTTAATATACTGCCGAATGTGTACGGCCTTTACCTTTCCCGCTTCCTCCACTTGATACGTCTCTCTCCTGTACAATAAAAATAAATTTAGAGTCTGGTCATAGCTTTTTAATCGATAAGTTTTTACTTGAACAATACAACATAAAATTATCTAGCTGTAATTCAAATTCAGTCAAAACAAAAAACACCGCCTCTCATTAGTTTGATTTACAAACCAATAAAAGACGGTGTTTATTAAAATGCATTAACATTATTTGTTGGTACGAAAAGAAGTTTGTTGGTAACCTTACATTACCGCTAAACAACCAAAAACACTGTTATATCAGCGTTTACGAAGCTTTATGTTCAAGTCTCAGCTTATCCGCAACCATTGCGATGAACTCGGAATTCGTAGGTTTTGCTTTTGACATTGATACTGTATCGAATGCTGACGCTATAACGTTTTTAATCGCGTTATCTTTTCCGTTCTTTCGGTAGTTTATAGGCTTATCCTCACCAAGTTTATCGGTAAGTTGTATCTACCATATTACTTCCATAATATCGAAAACCTGCCGCAATAGCAAGCGTAAATCCCACGATTCTATAATTACTTTTATATATACTCGTATTCTATCGATTCCCTATCGTTAATTCTGACGCATTTAACTGACACCTATACCCACGAAATAAAAGATAATCGCCTTAAAATGCAAATCTCGGCGTACCTTCCCGAACTTATAGCCGAAAAAAAGACGTAGATACAAAACCCACGCCCCTCTCGTAACTACTGCGCCTTATATTTCTCAAAGAACTCACGAAGCGCAATCTCTATAATATCATCACGATTGATTCGAAGCACATCTTCGAAGGTACCTAATTGCGAACATGTCCCCTTGTTGAGATTCACCGTCCTGCTAACCTTTTCTTGCGCGCCAATTTCTCCAATACGCATATACAACGAATGAATCGGATTAGTATCCTTCTGCGCCGAAATCTTTTCCTTTTGTTGCATGATCGTATTAACGACATTTTGAGTCGTATCCCACCCGTTAATTATCTCCCGTAGCACATTCACTTCATTTTCCGTCAAGGCTTCGTTCGTAGTTTCCGATCGCGCATTATCAGTATCTCCTATAAAGTCTCTGATATCCGCTTCCAAAGGTGGCTCGCCCTTAGATGTATAGTGCCAACCTACGCTACGATTATATTGGTAACCAACCGCTTTCATGGCTTTGGATAACTTCTTTTGACTTATTCCAATTTCTTTTGCTACTATTGATATTCTATTTTCTTTCAACATCTCTAATAACTCTTTTATATTCATAGTTGCTTCTCCCTTCTATGCCTCTCTTTCTATTATAATGTTTCGCAAATTGCGAAATAAATATAAATGCATATTTACATATAAAAAAAGAAAGGCGAGAATCCTCCCGCCAATCTTCGTTACTATATACCGCGTGCGCGATCTTTCGTACGCTCCATTGTCTTTAACTCTTTCGCAATCCTTTCGATGTCTTGATCGTCGCGTACGTTCATTTCTGCGATATGGAAATGATTTGTTATCGACTTACCACCAGATCCGCCGCCTTCGTTGATTTTCGATAGTTGCGCAGCAGTAGCAGAATTGAACGTTCGAACCATGTTGAATAGGTTCATTTGTTGCGCTTGCGTTAAAACCATTTCATTATCAAGCAATCGAACATCGACTTCGTTAAACTTCGCCTGGTTTGGTTGTCGCTGGCTTTTCGGTGATCCGCCGTTATGGTACTTCGGCCTAATTGCGATACTTCCCAGCGTTCCGCCGTTATGACGCTTGTCGCCGCCTCCGAAGGCGTTCGTCACTGTCCGCGTAACTGATTCCACAATGTTAACGAATACGCTTTTTGTTTCTGATTGACGTGCCTCTCGTTTAACCTTGTCGAGTTCTGCTTTCGCTTGAGATGCGTCCATTTGTAACGGCTTTGTTACTTGTTGTTTGCCTTTTTGATCTGTCTTATCGATTTCGGAATTCGCATGACTATTATCGCCATTTAGCTTTTTGGTGTTTTCCTTTTTCGCTTTGCTGTCAGTTTTATCGATTTCAGAATTCGCATGACTGTTGTCGCCCTTCGTCTTCTTCGTGTTTTCCTTCTGCGCTTTCTTATCGGTTTTATCGATTTCCCCGTTAACATGCGAGTTATCACCTTTTGTTTTCTTCGTATTTTCTTTCTTTGCTTTTGCGTCTGTCTTATCGATTTCAGCGTTTACATGACTGTTATCACCGTTTGTCTTCTTTGTCGCAGGTTTTTCGGACTTTTCGTGAAGTTCGTCCGCCTTTTTCTTCTCTTCGTCTAGATTCGTCTTTACTTTCTTATCGGCAGGTTTTTCGAGACCGTCGTTCATATCCTCGATAACTTCTAATGTATCTTCCAAACCTTGCTTATACATGTCTTGATTAGATTTAGCGTTGTTTATTGCGTCTTTCGCTTCGTTTAACTTATCAACGTTTTTCGAAGCTGCGTCTAATGTCTTTTGTTGCTCGTCAGTTAATCCGCCAGCCGCATCTTTTTGGGCTTCGAGTTCTTTTACGACGTTCTGTTCCGCATTTAACTTCTCTTGAATCGCCGATACTGCATCTTTTGTCGCTGCGGTTACACCTACCGATGCTAGTTGTTCTTGCACGATTAGATCCGTAGTTCTTTCGCTCATTTGTAACTTTTGTTGCGCAGAATTCAAATGGCCACGTAATTCTGTACCTGCTGCCTTGTTTGCGGCCAATTCAGCGTTAGCATTCATTAACGTATTTCGGCGGTTGTCTAATAGTTTCGCTGTATTCTCGATCCCTTTTTCGTCTCCGCGATTGATGGCGTCTTGGTGTTGTTTACGCATACTATCGTAGCGAGATTGTGCTTCGGCTTGTGCCTTTTCTAGATTCCCACGCTCTTTTAACGACTCTTGATAGTTCTTCGATGCCTCGACCATATCTTCGAGATCCTTTTTCTGATTAATCATAAGTTGCGTTTGTTGTAACTCTAGTTCGATACGTTGCATTTCCTTATATGATTCAGATAGTTTTCGTGCCTCGTCCGCAGTCTTAACGATTGCATTTCCTTTGCTATCGAACGCCGTCGCCGTAGCAGGTGCTTTTGCGATAATCTCGGAATTGACCGATAAATATTCGTTCATTTCCTCTTTAGTGACGCCCGCTTTTTGACCTAACTGCTCGTACTCTTCGATCATTTTTTGTTTACTGTCGCCCTCTTCGGCTTTTGCAATCTCGTTTTGTAAGTCCTTATATCTTAGTAACTCATCGGTACTTAGTTTTATTTTACCTTTTAACTCATCATATCTATTAGCGAGATTATTCATCGTTTCTGCTTGCTCACCAATTGATCTGTAAGCGTCAAGCGATACTTCTTTGTATTCACGCGTAGAACCAGATGCTTTCATTAATACCGTTGTTAATGCCCCAACTGCCAGCGAAACACCAGCTATCCACGCCGTAGCAGGATTCGTTAACAACGTAGTGCCTAGCAATTTAACTGCTCCAATAACCTTCGACATGTTATTAGCAACTAACATCGCGCCTGATGCGAAGGCTGCTGCCGCTAGTCCCCCCGCTAAAAATGCAGGATCTAACTTCGCTAGTTCACCGATTAATACTGCCGCTCCTTGTGCTACCGAAGTGAACGCAGGTAGCAACGCTTGTCCCAGGTTAATTGCTAAACCTTCGGCCGCTGATGTAACTTGATTCCACGCCCCCAGCAACGTATTTTGCATTGTTTCCGCTACTCGTTCCGCAGTTCCGCCAGATTCTTCTAATGTTTTTTTATAGTTCTCTAATGCTGGTTGTCCCTGCGCTAGTAATGCCAGGAAACCTGCTGACGCTTCCGTTCCGACTAACTGTGCCGCAGTTACGGTTTTTTGTGCGTCTGTCATTCCGTCCATTTTCGAACTAATATGTCCGATCAATTCTGGTAACGGCTTGAATTGTCCATTCGTATCAACGACCGAAATCCCCAGCGCCTCGAATGCATCCTTCGTTTGTCCCGTCGGATTCGCTAGCGATAATAGTGCCGCACGTAATGACGTACCCGCCTGTGATCCTTGAATACCTGCGTCAGACATTTTCGCGATCGCCGTTGCTGCGTCGGTAATATCCCAACCCAACGCGTTTGCTACTGGCGCAACATATTTCATCGCCATTCCCAGTTGATTCATGTCTGTATTCGCAGTCGTGAATGTTTTCGCTAATACGTCCGTTGCGAATCCCGTGTCCTTCGCCGATAGTCCGAACCCTGTCATGATATTCGATGCGATATCGGCTGCGGTTCCTAAATCTAACGCACCAGCTGCCGCCAGGTTTAAAACAGACGGAATTGCGTCGATACTATCTTGCGCCTGGAATCCTGCTAACGACAGGAAGGCCAAACCGTCCGCAGCTTGTGACGCGCTGAACTGTGTTGTCGCACCTAAGTCCTTCGCCGTTGCTTCCAGTTGTTTGAATTCCGAATCTGTCGCACCCGAAATCGCCTTTACCTTCGCCATTGACTGTTCGAAGTTTGCCGCAGCTTTAACGGAAGCACCTACGGAGGCTACTACCGCGACACCCGCTGCTGCCGATGCCACGTTCAACATCGACACGCCTTTCGCTGCGCTTTGTGCCCCTTTGTCCATTTGCTGCATTTGTTGTTGTGCTTGCTGCATTCCCTGTCGGAACTGCGTATTATCTAGCGTTAGCCGCGCCCGTACTTCGCCCGCATTTGCTGACATTTCCGATCATCTCCCTTTCGATTTATAAACAACACAAAAAAGACACCACTCAAAATGAGTAGTGCCTAATCTCTTTATTTAGTTATGTTTTTATCTGATTCTGTTGTCCTACAATATTTCGCGTACTTTTAATACTACGAAAATATCATCTACCTTCGTTCGCTCTTTGTTCTATTAATTAATATTTAGATGTCGTGACATTGCCATTCCGTGAACAAATGTTTTTCCGCTTGGTGTCTTGAATTCTCTCGTACTTGGCGCTAGTGGATTGCGTCTTTCTTCCACATTTTCATTCGGCTTTGTTTCCACTTGCGTTTGATTCTCTTGCACTTCTTCTACTTGCACCTGTTTTTGTTCATTTAGTTTGATCGATTTCATTCCCATTCCCTCCGATATGTTTGTATTTTTATATTGTAAGAGTCGAGGCAATTACGCCCCGCCTTGTCGTTGTTACCCTTTCTTTCCAGTTCCACCGATTGCCACGAATTCGTCGTATAATTCGTCTAGCGTTCTTTGTTCGTTTGCCATTTCGTTGCCCCCCTGTGTCTATTCTGCTGCTGCGTCCACTTGTAAGAATGCCGTTTCTAGTTGCGCATAGTCTTCGTGTACTGGCACATCTGTCGCATTACTTCCATGTTCACGAGTAATCTTTTCTACATCCTCCACATGTCTTACGAAATACTTTTCGGGATTACCTGCGAATGCTCTCGCCGTTTGCGAAATACTAGACAATGAGCCGTGCATAACTCTAGTGATAGCAATGCTGCGCTCTTGTCGTTGCTCACAGTCGTCAATGATTGCACGTAGTTCGCCTTCACCCGCTGGCGTTGCTAGTTCTTCTAGCTTTTTCAGCTTGCTTACTAAACTCGCACGCATATCGTTCGACGCCGTAGTGTCTGCAATATCTTTCGCAGCATAACGCATAAATACATCTAGTGATTGCGCTGCTAGTGCTGGCTCTCTCGTAATATTCATTAAATCACCTAGTAATTTCGCTCGTGTGCGATTGTCTACCGCTAGTAACAATTTACGCTCGATTGCCTTTAAATCTTTCTCGAAAATCTTGCGTGTAGCTTCGTCCGCTGGCACTGGCTCTAGGTTTGCGAGTTCTGTTCGTGCTTCCTGCTTTAAAGTCTCGCATTTCATATCATAAATACCTTTAAACTCTCGCATGAATGCCATTGCTCGTACTGTATAAGCCTGTTTTAATTCTTTTAATTTGTAATCTCGATTAAACGAATCTAGGTAAATATTTTCCTTGATTTGTTTTTCTACTGTTTTAAAATCATTGTGGACATGCTTTTTATAAAGCTCTTCCATTTGGTCGTAATACGTTTTGATTGCCGCATGTTTTTGTACTAGTTTTTGTGTGTTTTCCATTTTTAAATCCCCCGTTAGTTTAGTTTATTTGTGATTCCATTTAAGAAATCTGTTACCTTATTTAAAACCTTTATTAAAATAAGTTCCCACTTTGCTTGGCTTTTTATATCGCCTACTACGTTAGATTGGTTAACTTCTCGTAGTAATAATGCGGGATCTTTGAGATTATACACTTCGATCAACGCTTCTCTTAGGACATCCTGCTCAAATGTTTGATGTGTTTCACTAGTTTCTGATGGCAGTACCAAATGGCACGTAATATCCGCCTCGCCTAGCATAGATGTATAGAGTTCTTTAGTAGACGTTAGAACATCGAACGTAGACTTGTCCCCCTGATAGTTATCCTGTACAAACTTACGCAACAGATCAGTTACCGACTCAATATCATCTTCAACCGTAATAAATTGCGCAGTCGATTTATGTCCGTCATACAGATATCCCAGTAAGAATTTCTTATCGTATAGAACATGATAATTCGCAACTGCCAACGGCTTTGATATTTCGATTTTATTCATTGCACGCACCCTTTCCTCCGCTTGTTTTATAGTTTGTTATTAACTTTTAATCGTAGTTCGTCCATCATTTCCACGTTGTTGAGATCGGACAAAATCGCCTCTATACGCTGAAAATTTCGCTCTCCAACGAAGCTGACGACCTTCGCAGCACTTTCCGCAGTTGGGTTAAATCTCCCAGTTTCCCAGGTTGATATTGATCTGCTTTCAATCCCTAATAATTCCGCCAGTTGCTTTTGTTTTATATTGGCGAAGGCCCTTATCAGTCGTAGTTTATCGCCTGTTAGATGATATTTTTTATCGTGCATTATATCGCTTCCTTTCGTATGTATTGTCCTTCAATACATATGTATTTCTAACCCCTGTCGAATTTCCGCAAAACACGCATATTTCTATATTTTTTTATGATTTTGTTGTATTGGCTGCAATGAACGCCCTTTTTACCGCCCTTGATTTCCGCTGCTTCAATCGATCACATGGTTTGCATAGCGTCTTCTTTCCGCCACGGCCATTTCTATTAAACCTATCGAGCGGTTTCAATTCTTCGCAGTCTTTGCAATATCGATGGTCTATCGTTTCGCCATCGATTTCCACGGGAACGATTAAAACACGCCTGTTTGTGTTCTTCGTGTGGTTGTTGCACGGTTTGCAGCGATATTGTAATCCATCGGGATTTCCTTCGCAGTGGTGGAACTGATCGAGATCCTTCGATTTTTTACAGTACGTGCATTGTTTTTTATTATGTTGCATTTTGATCGCCTCCAAATTTTTGTACTTTCATTTCATTGGCTCTATTTCGTTTTTTCTGTATTAATAGGTGCGACACGTGTATTTGAATCGGCTGATTTCATGATTTTTTTTATTTCCATTCACCAGCGTCTTTCTTTTCTTGCTTTCTTTCATAATCACGCTCTCTTAGTGCAGAAACCTTCGCATTATGTTCGATGAGTCTTTTTAATGCCCTAGGATACCGCTTAAATAATTCTTCTGGCGGTAATGGCAATAGCGGTCTGTATTCGTTATTTGAACCACCGCTGCGCTTTCTAACTTCGATTAAACCGACTTCACGAAGCGCTTTTAACGTAGAAACGACGGAACGAACCGACTTGCCTGTGTGCATCGCTAGTGTATATTGAGATGGAAAAGCGCATCTTTTTTCCTTGTTATAGAAATCGATAATCATTTCATACATTAGAATTGCAGAATCTTTAATGCCGTAATCGATCATGTACGAATAATATCGAAGATTCATAGGCATTTTAATGAATGTTAGCGGGTGCTTGTCTTTTGGCTCGTTATTGCCTTCGCTTGTTACCGATTCGTTTTCAGGCTTTTCCTTCTTCGGAATCTTCACCGACTTATCATATAGCGGTTGACCTTCACCCTTTTTCTTATATCGTGCAGTTATATCCTTTGCAGTTTCGTCTAGTTGATCTTTAGTGAATTGAATTTCATCATTGACCGCCTTTAGCGTGTCTCCTTCGATCAAGTGCTTTATAATGTCCACACTCATATTATTTCCCCCTTGGATTTACATTCGATAAGTGCGTTACACATATTTTCATACAGAAAACACACTTATTTTCATATGTGATTGGGTTAAAGTCCGTATTTGGCTCTATAAAAATTACACATATTTTCATGGTAAAAAGATTTATATTTATAACGAGATTTATCTTTTAAGTAGATTGATATAACGATAGTTATATCTTGTCTTACTTCGTAAGATAACTTCGAATACTAACGTATTCTCGTTATAGGATTCACGCATAAGATAATGATGTTAATAAGAGCGTGTAGAACTTATAAATAATAGCCGCCGCCCTCTTGAACATATACGCCATTACATATGCGTTTCTGGTTGATTCAATATGCGATTATTCTCGCCTACAAAAACATAGGCGCAGTTTCGTCCGATCCTGGGCATCGGTTTTCGAAAATTGCTGCGAAAATTTTATATGATTGTTCAACGAAGGATAAGCAAAGGATTGGCGATAGGCTGCGACAGTTGGTGCGCGGTTTAACTACCCGAGTTCAAAATGAAATTTAGTGTATTTTTGCGCTTGCTGCACGGTGGTTGCCTGGCTGGTGGGGGGATCTGGTGAATTTCCTCGGTTTGGATCGGCCTGGCTTGTCGCTCGCTTCGATTCTCATTCGAAATGCTTGCGATAAAGGACACGAACAAGAAAGACTTTTCTCAACGAAGATTTTTAACGCAGAATTTAACAACGAAGAAACAAACGATTCAATTTCGATTGCAATTCGATTAAAGAAACGATTCAATTCGAAATGCTTTTCGATTTGTATTCAATAAGAAAGAACACGCAACAAACTTCGAATGAACTTCCGATCAAAGAAGAACGAACAAACAAACGAACAACAATTCTTTTCACTCGCACAAATAAAATAAGAATGAACGAACAACAATCGAAGAAAGATCAGCAGCAACTAACATCGAACAACAGTCGCAACTATTGCAGCAGCCGCCACGTGATACTGTGCAACATAACGTCATGCACTTGTATACGATAGATACTGCGATAGATTGCCGACAGGCTTTCATATCTCTTCACCAGCGCTTTCTATTCGCTTTCTAATACAATACATTCGAAGTGTATACGATGTACTATCGACCTATACACGGCCTTATATAATGCCCTGGTATGCATCGGCTATATAAGCCAGGTAGTGCGGCCCTGGTGTTACGATATGGTATGGCCTGGTTATATATGATCGCGGTCTCTGGTCCGCTGATAATGTGCAGACATATACGGGCCTATCTTCGTACAAATGTGCAGCCTGGTCGAATGTATGAATTTAGATAAAAACGTACATTCAAATCGTTGGCATTGTTGACGCGAACGTGATTCGGTGATATTCTATAAACAAATTAAAAAAACGTACATTCAAAACCTTATAAATAGAGGGTTTATAATAGGAGGAAATAACATGAATCAACTTAAGGACGTGCAGCCGATCCGCAGTAAAGAACAAATAGAGGATATGAAGTGGGCTTTGAAACGTCATTGTTCGGAAAGAGATTACATATTATTCCTTATCGGTATTAATACGGGATTACGTGTCGGAGATCTTTTGAAGTTGAAAACATCGGATGTTATTCGTAGAAAGATCGTAAAGGTTTCAGAGGGAAAAACAAAGAAAGCCCGTGAAGTTAATCTATTAAACATATACGAAGAAGTACAAGCCTATGCGAAGGCTAACGATAGTGAATGGTTATTTCCGTCAAGAAAAGGTGATAAGCCGATCACGACAACGCAGGCATATCGACAGTTACAAAAAGCCGCTGAATTCGCAGAAGTAGAAAGCATCGGAACCCATACGATGAGAAAAACGTTCGGTTACTGGTTCTATAAGCAAACGAAGGACATTGCGAAACTTCAAACGATTTTAAACCACTCACACCCGCAAGTTACATTGACATATATCGGAATTACTAGCGAAGAAATCGAAAATAGTTTAAACGAATTCGTATTATAATGCGTGAAGGATCGGCCGCTTTTGGTCGGTCTTTTTATTTATCATGAAACTTGTCTCGCTGCACCCCCTGGTTTTTGAGATCGATCTTTCTCTCAGCCTTTCCAGCTAATATAAAGGCGAAAACTCAACGTTAATCTAACGTAATCCATGCGAAAATTTCTCGCTAAATTGTAAACCCCTGCAAACGCACTTACGCCAACTCGCGTATGTCTAACGCCTAGAGCCGCAAGGGATCCGTCGTCTCATTGATATAATTACGCAAGTTTACGCTGAGGTTAGCGCCAACGAAATGCCGACGCTACCTCGCTAAGTATATTTATCCTATATCGAACTTTTTAGTTTCCAGGTCTATTTTTCTTCAATGCAATAATCGCTATAACTCCACCTACGATAGTTACTACGTGTTCCGCCATTTCTAAAACATCTTTCACAAGGTCTACCAAATAGCTACACTCTCCTTTCACACATCACGTTGCGTGCGTGATTTAATAATTCAAGCGTAGCATAAAAAACAGTAATTGAATTTATCCAAAACGACGGTAGCATTGATAAGTTTTTTCACAAAAAACCTTATATATCAAGGGATTTAGCATTTCTCTATTTTTATCAAGTATTCCACGTGAAACAAGAAAGTTCGACAAAATAGTTTGGCGATACACCCCTTCAACCTGCGGTTTACCTATAAATTTATCCAACAGAAATCTCGTCGCCCAATCCCGCTAACGCCTCATCAACGAGGTTATCTACTATTTCGTATACTAAATGAAGAGACCTTACTTATCTTCCTTTATTTCGCCAATCCTCCTAATGCCTCTTTATGTACCGACCTATACCGCCCTCTTTCGCCTAACAAGCGAACGCACCGCAGTCATGGCACCCGTCAAACGTCTTCCCCGTTTTCTTCGCTAATCTTCTAGCTATTTCGCTTTTACTTTCCGCGGGATCATAAAGTGCGGTATCATATCCAAAAAAGGAAATTGTACGTTAATGTGTTGTATAATAAAAGTATATATATCGATATGTGTATGGTGTGAAAATAGGAAGTTGAAAGAGGGGATTAATGTGGCATTGATAGTTCCAAAATACATCTACTGTAAGGATGATATTAAACAGGACGAACATGCATTAGTAATCGTATCCTATCCTAAGTGAAAAGGATTTACAGAAATTAAAGCCTATTTGAAATTTCAGAGTGGGGGAATTACTATTGAAACTTACTAGTAATATGAAATGTCCTTGTGGAAGTGGAAAAAAGTATAAAAACTGTTGCAAAACTATGGATGATGAAGAGAAAATTATTTACCTTAAGGCTGAACAAAAACCATTGTTTAAATTATGTATATCTGAAGAACTTGAGGATTTTTCATTTTCTTATGGTGATATTAAAATAGAATTGGATGTTAACGAAGGTAAATTTATAGCATTTCAAAAAAGAGCAGTTTCTAACCGTGTAGTAAAGGCTCTTTTAGAAGAACATGCGAATATTAAAGGTATGGAAAAAACAGTTTCCGATGATGTAATTATGACAATTAAAGATTTATGGTCGCCATTATCTTCCGCAATTGATGATTTAACAAATTGGATTCATCTAGCATTGTTCATCAATCATAATGGCGGGTTAACAAATGCAGCGACAAATACATTCAGTATAGATCAAAAAACTTGGAGAAAAGGCCCTATTGATTTAGAAGCACATATTATATTTAAACGACCTTATAATCTAACTCAAGAAAGAAAGGATTATATACAGAGACAGTTAAATAATGAAAGATTACCTTTTATAGCTTTTAAGTATTTAAAAAAAGCTAAGAATGAAGAAGAAAAAGAAATTAAATGGATTAACGCTACGATTGCTGCTGAATTAGCTATTAAAGAATTTTATATGAATTACGATGAAAAATTAAACTTTATTGTGTTAGAAATGCCATCTCCGCCACTGTATAAAATGTATGGAAAAATGTTGGAATCTATTACTGGAAAAAAATGTTCAAAACTCAAATCAATACAAAAAGGTGTAGAAATAAGGAATTCATTAGTACATAGACCAAGTGAGCAGAAACTATCGACACCTCAAGTTAATCAATATATATCTGATGTGGAGACTTCAATTTTCGAACTTTTAGATATATTAGGACAAGACAAGAAGTTTGTGGATGATTTTAACGAATATGAACAAGACAGAATTAGGCTCTATGAGGAATTTAAAAAATCCGAAGCGCGTTTTGTAATATCTAAAGATGGAGAAAAAGATCTATTTGCAAATATAAAATATCCTAATTGAAAATTAATTTCGAATGAAGATAAGTACTTAAAATACTTGATAGCGATGTGGCGGGACCACTAATAAAGATTTAACAAATAATCTGCTTATAAAAAGAGCTACTTATCGTCCTGCCACTTATCACCGATACCACCGCTAGGCGTATTCCATCGTTTTTCCTGTCTTTTTTACGAGCCTTTATACGTCCTCTTCTTCTTTCCTCTTGCGTATAAAATCGCCAATCATCGCAGTAACAATCGATGCGGCTACGGCCAGTCCGAATACTACTGCCAGTCCTCCTATAATGACGTTTCCAATCGCCTTCGTTACAAACATTAACATTAACGCGATTAATAATAGTATAGTTCCGCTACCCTTCTTGTTTTTCACGCTACATTTTCCTTTCCGATGTTTCTTTTTCTCAATCTCTTTTTAAATCCCCTTATGGAGTTTCTAGCGGAATCAAACGATCTTCCAGTCCTTTCAGATAACAATCGAGAAATCGATCTCTCTGAAACTTTCTCGTAATTTTCTGCCGCATAGATCATTGCATTCAATACGAGAATATCTGTCTCTTCCTCGCATAGATTTCCGTAAATCTCTTCGTCAATCATTACATTGTAGATCGCCTTTTCTTCCGTATTGCCCCCTATACAATCTTCTAGCGATTCCAATGCGCTGACATCCCCTATCATCGTTAAATCGTCCCGTTTCTTTCCCCTATTACCGCAGTATTGACAAACACTTTGATTCAGTAGTACCTTAGTTCTCTTATCAAAATTACCCTTATTTATATCAAACGTTCTGATCGCATATTCTATTCTGCGGAAACAATCGTCTATAAAGTGTACTTCGTTATTTATCTTATGCCAATTATGGTTGGCTAGGCTTTCAATCAATGGTATATAATGTGCTTTTATCCTCGTTCTATATTTATTATTATCGCATAAACCTGAGTAGCAATCTTCCACTTCTTTCTTCGCTAAAGTCGCTAGTCTGTTTAATGTTGCGTTTATGTCTTCGCCTCTAGTAGCGTATTGTCTTATAGTAAGTCGTCTTTTCATACGTAACCCTTCCACCTCTTGCCGCGCCCTTGTCATCCTCAGATATTCAACTCACTCTGTTAGTGGCGTTTAATACCGAATTTATACTATTGACAATTGGTGACGCACTTACTAGCAGAATGGAACGATAACAGGAAATAGGCGCGGAGTTCGTTCCCTACTCGCAGTAAAAGCGAATAGAGAAGCGGATCAAACTAGCGTCATGTCACGCATAACGAGGTTTCTAGTACTTGCCGTTCCCGTCCGTGTACTTTCGTACTCAACGACTTTCTACATACAAGTTTGCCCCTGTATGCGATATCTTTCGTTGATTCCTGCGACCGTAATCGCAACAAACACCACCCTAGCCGATTATGTGCGCTACCCACTAGACCTACACACGCAAGGGAACGGAATTACGTTAATCGTGTAGCGCTAGTGTTTGCGGTGGTCTAGCTATCCTTTTACGTTTTTTATTTATCGACTTGGTACGGCTTCCATGTCGTGACTTACCGCATCAACACCTAAAAAAGACATTACTAAAGACGCCTTGCAATCTTCGAATTTTTTCGATATACTGCAAAGTAGATGGTTGGACTGATACGGCTTGTCCGTTATTTAGTTTGATTTGTGTATGTTTTGAGTCTCCGATTGCCGTCGGGGACTTTTTTCTTTTCGATTAAATATTTAAATGACTTAACGGTGAATGACGTTGATATTTGCGTCCGATCTCACTGTCTGTAAAATCTAAGTACGCTTTTTGCGTTACTTCTACGCTTGAATGTCCTAAAATACGCGATAACGTAACGAAGTCCCCTCCATTTAACAAGTAATACTTCGCAAAATTATTTCGTAATTGATGCGGATGTATATCTACTCCGACCTTCTTACCGTTCAACCTAAGAGTTCGTTCAAAATTACGAATTTCTAATTGAGTTCCTCTTATTGTCGGAAATAGATAGAAACTGTTTGAATAGCGATCTCTATATAACAACCAATTCTTTAGTTCTCTAGATATCTTTTGTGAAAAATACACATATCTTTGTTGATTGTTCTTAGGGTTTTCAATAAGAATAGACCTCGTTTTAAAATTAATTACGTCAGGTATAAGAGATAAACACTCTCCAATTCGCATCCCTGTATCTAATATTAGACGTGTAATTAACCAATCACGATACCCATGAAATGTTGTATTATCAAAAGTTCTCATTACCTTTTCTAGTTCTTCTTTTGACAATAAAGGCTTCTTTTTACGGATCGGCTTTATACTTTCTATCGCTTCGACTGGGTTCTTACGTATTTCCCGTTCTACTTCGTATAAATAGTTAAAAAACACTTTTATATTTCGAATATAATTAGAAATCGTCGTAACACTTAATGGCTTGCGATAATCATCTCGCTTATGCGGATAATTAACTTTCGCTGATTTTTCGTTAACCGTTACCGTATATTTACCTCGCTCTCTCAAATATTTAATATAATGACGTATGTGTGCCGATTTAACTTTATCGACCTCACTTATATCAAATTCGTTCTTTATGTACGCTGAAAACAACTTAAGTGTTTGTTCGTAACTTCTCAAAGTTTTGACCGAAAGATTCCTCGACGTACAATACAACATAAAATTTTCGATTTGAAATTCGAAATCAGACAACAAAAAAAACACCGCCCTCTCGATAGTTTTAGTAACTACCAAAAGAACGGTGTTTATCACCAAATGACCGTGTTATTTATCGGTCAAAAAAGATATTTATTGCTCAACGATCTTTAACGTTAAATTTGCGTCAGATACTGTTATATCAGCGTTTACGAAGCTTTATGTTCAAGTCTCAGCTTATCCGCAACCATTGCGATGAACTCGGAATTCGTAGGTTTTGCTTTTGACATTGATACTGTATAACCAAATAAAGACGAAATAGAATCAATATTCCCACGGCTCCAAGCTACTTCAATTGCATGACGGATTGCACGCTCGACGCGGCTTGCTGTTGTATTATATTTCTTTGCGATATCTGGATACAACACTTTCGTAATAGATCCTAACAATTCGATATCATTATACACCATAGAAATCGCTTCTCTTAAATACATATATCCTTTAATATGAGCAGGTACACCAATTTCATGAATAATACTTGTAATACTTGCATCTAAGTTTTTCGGTTTTCCATCTACTGTTGTTGCTGATCGGAAAGATGGTAGTGGACGTTTAATGGTAGCATTCGCCTTGCCACTCACTTGACGAATATGACTCGTTAAATTCTCCATATCAAATGGTTTTAATATGAAATATGAAGCGCCTAAGTCAACTGCTTTTTTCGTCACATCTTCTTGTCCAAATGCTGTTAACATAATTACGCTAGGTTGTCTTAACCTTTCAATATGTCGCATTTTCTCTAATACAGCTAAACCATCTAAATGTGGCATAATAATGTCTAAAACGAGTACATCCGGCTGCTTATCTTTTAATAAGTTTAAACATTCTTGACCATTATAAGCAGTTCCGATTACCTCCATATCATCTTGAGCAGCAACATAACTCTCTAGCATTGATACTAATTCTTTATTATCATCCACAAGACATACTTTAATTTTTTCCACAGCTTTTCCTCCCTTACCGAATCGATTCTCCGACATGTGTATCCTTCTAGGCTACATGAATTGTTCGACAATTGCGTGAAAATTCCCTTTTAAAGTTTGTTACTTTCCGATAAAATCACAAAAAAATATGTTTATCGTTCATTTATTTCCTTTCGCAACACATTCCATCATAGAATTACAACGAAACGTTCAACCCTTTGCTTATATTTTACAACAAAAAACACCTCTTGCGGAGCTTTTACAAAATTTCAACGAATTTTTCAAAAGAAAAACGAGCTAATATATATTAGCTCGCTTTTCTTTCTTGATCGTAAATATTAATTCCAGCCTCATGTAACATCCATTCAATATGAACACCGTATCCTGATGTTGGATCATTTACAAATACATGTGTAACTGCACCGATTACTTTTCCGTTTTGTACAATCGGACTTCCGCTCATTCCTTGTACGATACCACCTGTTTTCGCTAATAAACGCTTATCAGTTACTTTTATTACCATACCCTTTGTAGCTGGAAACTTTTGCGGAACTGTACTAACAACTTCAATATCAAATGCCTCTACTTTATCTTGATCAATCACTGTTAATATTTTTGCAGGTCCCTCTTTTACTTGATGAGATAATGCGATAGGCATTGCTTTATCCATTATGCCGTTTGTCATATTTGTATTTAATTTTCCAAAAATACCATACGGACTATTTATTGTAATATTGCCAATCACTTCACGATCTGGTGAGAACCTTGCTAATTTCTCTCCTGGATTCCCATGGCTACCTCTTTCAATTGATGTAACTGTCGAACGCATAATTTGTCCATCTTCGACTTGAATCGGCTTTTTTGTATCATTATCAGAAATGACGTGACCAAGTGCCCCATATTTCATAGAATCCGGATGAACAAATGTCATTGTTCCGATTCCAGCTGCCGAATCACGAATATATAAGCCAATTCGATAAGACGATTCCCCTTGGTCTTTTTGTGGCGTTAACTTCGTGTGAATATATTTTCCATCTCTTAATAAAACAAGATTAAGCGGTTCACCTGTTTCTCCACTACTATGAATAAATGGTGCTACATCGCTCATTCTTTCAATTGTTTTACCATTAATTTCAGTAATCATATCCCCAATTTGCACACCAGCTGTTTCACCAGGAGATATTTTACCCTTATCAGTTTGAATTAAATGATGGCCTACAACAAGTACACCTTTTGTGTTCAATTTTACACCAATCGATTGCCCACCTGGAATTACTTTAAAATCTTTTAATACTTTCACATTTACTTTTTTCACTGGAAAACCAGCGAGTTGAAACACCATATCAGCTTCACCATTTTGGTGAGAATTTACCATAAGCTCTTGTTCTTCTCCAGTTGAACTTACTGTAAATACATTACGATTCGTAGATGAAGCTTCAAAAACTGGCAATGACGCTATTTCTGACTGTTGTCCTTCAAATACA
The DNA here is from genome assembly GCF_014932895.1 of Bacillus thuringiensis. Taxonomy (GTDB): domain Bacteria; phylum Bacillota; class Bacilli; order Bacillales; family Bacillaceae_G; genus Bacillus_A; species Bacillus_A thuringiensis_AA. The sequence continues at coordinate 475,974 of NZ_JACYOF010000001.1, forward strand.
ACAAGTTGCTTCGGGGATGAAATAAACGTCCGAAGCGGTTTAAAACATCCAATAAAAACTAAAGAAACAAGGAGACAAAGACCTATTATTTTTCGAAATCTTTCTAATTTCAATTTGTTCACTCTCCTCGCTCCTACCCCACATTCAGCCTCTTGGCTTCACTTTTTAATCTCTCCTTGCAGTGCTTTATTTATAACCGGAAGAATTAAGAAATCGTCATTTGAGAAAAAAAGCTATCCATTACTGGATAGCCTCTGCTGTCTGTTTAAAATGATGTGCTTGCGTAAGTAGCTCTTTCGCATGTTCTGTCGTTAAATCTGTAATTTCCACACCCGAAATCATTCGAGCAATTTCCGTTACTTTATCATCCGTACTTAACACAGTAACAGATGTTATCGTCCGATCATTCGCCATTTGTTTTCGAATAAATAAATGTGAGTCCGCCATTGAAGCTACTTGAGGTAAGTGCGTAATACAAAGTACTTGCGAGTTTACTGATACACGATAAATTTTTTCGGCAATAGCCTGTGCAACCCGACCACTCACACCCGTATCCACTTCATCAAAAATAACAGAGGCAACACCTTGATGCTTAGAAAAAATGCTTTTTAAAGCTAAAATAATACGAGATAACTCTCCGCCAGAAGCGACCTTTGAAAGTGGTTTTAACGGTTCACCTGGATTCGTTGAAATATAAAACTCCACATGATCGTAGCCTTCTGCCGTAAGTTTCACCGGTATTCCTTCCACAAGAGGTTCTTCTGTGCTTCCTGCCCTCTTCATGATTCTCACTTCAAATTTCGTTTTTTCCATATATAGTTCTTTTAATTCCTGATGGATCGCGCTTGTAAGACGATCTGCAAGCTCATAGCGCATATTACTTAGCAACATTGCTTCTTTTAAAATTACACCTTCTAATTCCCTTAATTGTTTCTTCGTCGTTTCAATATGCACATCTTTATTTTCAATTGTAAAAATTTCTTGTTCAATTTTATCAGCATACGCTAAAATCTCTTCTACAGTATTTCCATACTTTCTCTTTAACATACGGATTTCATTTAAACGTGTTTCAATTTCATCTAGACGGTTTGGATCATATTCCATCATATCAAGCTTTTCTCTAAGTTGATACGCAACTTCTTCTAATAAGTAATAGCTATTCGCAATTGAATCATGACTCTCTTGATACGCTTCATCTAAGTGCGTAATACTCTCCATTTGTCCCATTGCGTTTCTTACACGATCTAGACCTTGTCCATCAGCACTTAATGAACGATATGCATCACCTAACGCTTTATAAATCTTTTCAAAATTAGAGATTTTCAATCGTTCCTCAGTTAATTCATGTTCTTCGTCCATCTTTAAATCCGCCTTACGGATTTCTTCATGTTGGAATTGAATTAAATCCAAGCGATGGGCCATTTGCTGTTCATTCTCACTTAAAGATTTCAGTTGTTTTTTTAATTTCTCATAGTCAGCGTATACATTTTGATATATATCTAATTGTTTAACAATACGATCTCCATCAAAGTGATCCAGCATAAACAAATGACGTTCTTCATTCATTAAATCTTGTGTTTCATGCTGTCCATGAATATCAACAAGCGTTTTCCCAATCTCTTTTAATATGCTAAGCGTAACAAGTTTCCCATTAACACGACATACACTCTTCCCGTTTGCAGCGATATCCCGCTTCAAGATAATCATGCCGTCTTCTATTTCTATATCTAGCTCCTCTGCCTTTTCAATACATGGATGCTTATCATCTTCTACATAAAACAGACCCTCTATCTCAGCTTTTTCTGTTCCGTATCGAACAAATTCTGCTGAACCACGGCCACCAACAAGCAAACTAATCGCATCAATAATAATCGATTTTCCGGCGCCTGTTTCACCACTTAAAACCGTTAATCCTTTTTGAAAAGAAATATTTAATGCCTCGATAATAGCAAAGTTTCTAATCGATAATTCCGATAACAATGCCCCATTCACCTCGTTATAAACTAATCCCCTACTAAGGGCTTTTCTCAGTTCTTCATTCAAATAGTCATACTATATATTTGTATGTATATACTATTCTAACCCGCTCCATTGTACCAAACATTTGTTTTACGGGTCAATCCATCTATTTTCTAACCTTATTCAAACAAAATATTATATTGCAATTAAAAATTCATATTTTTAACCAATAAAAATATCCTGTTTACTTTCCACTCTATAGAGGAAAGCAAACAAGATTTTTTTGTTACAACATATTTAAGAAACGATCAGAGACAACACCTGTATCCTCAGGTGTACGGCAAATAATTAAGCAAGTATCATCACCACAGATGGTTCCGATGATCTCATCCCACTCTAAATGATCAATAAGTGCTCCAAGTGAATGAGCGTTACCAGGCAATGTTTTTAGCACAAGCATATGTCCTGCCGTGTCTAATTTTACAAATGAATCCACTAGATTTCGTTTTAATTTTTGTAACGGGTTAAATCGTTGATCTGCTGGCAAGCTATATTTATAGCGACCATCATGTAATGGCACCTTCACTAAGTGCAGCTCTTTAATATCGCGCGATACTGTTGCTTGCGTTACATTAAATCCTTCATTACGTAAAATATCAACTAATTCATCTTGTGTTTCGATTTCTTTGTTCGCAATAATTTCCCTGATTTTAATATGGCGCTGACCTTTATTCATACATTTGCACCTCACACTATCTCTTACCATAGTTTAAACATTGGTATACTTCACTTATTTATGTTAACTTATAATTCGTTACTTGTATACAATTGTTTTTACAAACATTATACAATTACAACAAAAAGAGGAACAACATATGTTATTCCCCTTTCCCTTTTTGTTTTAGGACATCATGCGCCTCTGTAACTACTTGCTCAACAGAAACTGGAGAATGATTTTCGCCATTCTCACGTTCACCATGCCATTTCAGATGAATTAAAAATTCAATATTACCATCCCCACCCGTAATTGGTGAGAAAGTTAAACCTTCCACATCATAGCCTTCTTTTAAAGCAAATTCGACAATCATTTCTACGACAGCTTCATGTACTTTTCTATCACGAACGATGCCTTTTTTCCCAACTTGCTCTCTTCCAGCTTCAAACTGCGGTTTAATTAACGCTGCTACATCTCCATTTGGCATAAGCATTGTTTTTAAAACTGGCAGTATAAGTTTTAATGATATAAATGAAACATCGATACTAGCAAATTGCGGTAAACCACGCTCTAAATCCGCTGGTGTTACATAACGGAAATTTGTGCGTTCCATTACAACAACACGCTCATCTTGACGCAATTTCCAAGCAAGTTGATTATATCCTACATCTAATGCATAAGATAACTTCGCTCCATTTTGAAGCGCACAATCTGTAAAGCCACCAGTTGATGAACCAATATCTATCATAACTTTATCTTGTAAATCTAGATGAAATGTCTCTAGTGCTTTTTCGAGTTTATAACCACCACGGCTTACATACGGCATAACTTGTCCCTTTACCGTAATCTCTGTATCTTGTGGGATTTTCTCTCCTGGCTTATCAAGTCTCATCTCATTCGCATATACGAGTCCCGCCATAATAGCACGTTTTGCTTTCTCACGTGTTTCTATAAGCCCTCGCTCTACTAATAGTACATCTACTCTTTCTTTTTTTGCACTCATTTGTTACGCCCTTTTTTGTTTTGATGGAATCATTGTATGAATACGGTCTACAACAGCATCTGTCGTTAAACCAATTTCTTCTAATAATTTTGTTACACTACCGTGCTCTATGAAACGGTCTGGAATACCCATTCGTTCAATTAACGCACTATGGTACCCGTTCTCAGACGCAAATTCAACTACTCCCGTTCCAAAACCACCGATTAAACAAGCTTCTTCAATCGTTAAAATCGGTATATTTTTTCCTAAGAGATCATGTAAATACGCTTCATCCATTGGTTTGATAAAGCGAGCGTTCACTACTTTCACTGAAACTCCAGCCTTTTCAAGACGCTCCGCCGCTTCCATTGCCATTGGTATTGTCGTACCAAAAGTTAAAATAGCTGCTTGTGTACCTTCTTTTAACGTTTCCCATGAACCGATTGGAATCGTCTTTAATTCTTCATCCATTTGAACACCAAGTCCATTACCACGTGCATAACGTAATGCGATTGGTCCATCTTCATATTGCATCGCCGTATATACTAAATGTTGCCCTTCATTTTCGTCTTTCGGCATCATAAGTACCATATTCGGCAAGTGGCGTAAGAATGAGATATCAAATACACCTTGATGCGTCTCACCATCTGCTCCTACTAAACCAGAGCGATCGATTCCGATGAAAACATTTAAATTTTGGCGGCATATATCATGAACAACCTGGTCATATGCTCTTTGTAAAAATGTTGAATAAATCGCTAAGAATGGCTTCATACCTTGCGTTGCCATACCTGCTGCCATTGTTGTAGCGTGCTGTTCTGCAATACCTACATCAATCATACGATCCGGGAATTCTTTTTGGAATTTCTCAAGTTTCGATCCAACAGGCATTGCAGGTGTAATTGCAACGATACGCTCATCCGTTCTCGCTAATTTAAGTACTGTTTCACTCACAACAGCACTCCATGCTGGTGCAACTTCTTTCGGTTTAACGAAGTCACCTGATTCAATTTTATAAGGTCCTGTTCCATGCCAAGTGCCAATAACATCACTCTCAGCTGGTTTGTAACCTTTTCCTTTTTTCGTAATAACATGAACAAGCACTGGGCCTTTTGTTTTCTTTGCATATTGCAACGTTTCGAATAACTTTTCATAATCGTGTCCATCGACTGGACCTAAATACGTAAAGCCTAACTCCTCGAAAAAGACACCGGATACTAGTAAATATTTAAGACTATCTTTTATTTTCTCTGCTGTCGCAGCAACTTTCCCACCGACTGCTGGGATTTTCTTCAATATATACTCTAATTCGTCTTTTACCCAATGGTACTTTCCTGCGGTACGTAAACGTCCAAGTACATTATGAAGCGCACCAACGTTTGGTGCAATTGACATTTCATTATCATTCAAAATAACAATCATGTCTGTTTTTTCATGTCCAATATGGTTTAATGCCTCTAAAGCCATTCCGCCTGTTAAAGCACCATCACCAATGATTGGTATAACATATTCTTTCGTTTTCTTTAAATCACGTGCTAGAGCCATTCCCATCGCAGCAGATAGTGATGTCGAGCTATGCCCTGTTTCCCATACATCGTGCTCACTCTCACAACGTTTTGGGAAACCACATAGACCTTGATATTGCCTTAATGTGCCGAATTCCTTCGCACGCCCTGTTAAAATTTTATGCACATAGGATTGATGTCCTACGTCCCATAAAAATTTATCTTTCGGACTATCAAATAATTTATGCAGAGCAATTGTGAGTTCTACTACACCTAAATTAGGTGCAATATGTCCACCTGTTTGAGAGAGCTCTTCAATTAAAAACTTACGAATATCCTCACTCAATCCCTCTAGTTCACTAATAGACATATCTTTCAAAAAACTAGGGTTTTGAATTTGCGTTAGATCCACATGGATCACTCACTTTCATTTCATAATCTGTCAACATGTCAAATATTATAAAAAAATTTACACAACACAAGAAATTTTCTTTTCTATTCTTTATCTTGTCCTGTTATCAACCAGTCTATTGTGCCCTAATCCTATTATAAACCATATTTCTTTATGCGATGAAAAAAATAGCCGCTAACACGAAGTGATAACGGCAATGTAATCCACATATATTTTTGCCAATAACAAGAAAAGAAAAACCTTTTCCTACATTTATATCATAAAATGATGAATGACTCAACAAATGAAAACGCTGTTATATTAGTTATTACGTTTTGCAATCAAATCGCAAATAGATAGTAAATATTCATCTTGTAATTGCAAGGAGCTAATCGCATCTTTTGCTTTTGCAATCGTTTCTTCTAAAATATCCTTTGCTCTATCTACAGTAAATAACGTCGTATATGTGCTCTTTTCGTTGGAAACATCACTACCAATCGGTTTTCCAATCTCTTCTTCGGTTCCTTCCACATCTAAAATATCATCTCGAATTTGGAAAGCTAGGCCGATATATTTTGCAAACGCAAGCAACTTTTCTTCCTGTTCTTCTGTCGCATCAGAAAGTATCGATCCGGCAAGTACAGCGAATTCAAGTAGTTTCCCAGTCTTATGCTTATGAATATACTCCAACTCATCAATCGTAAGCTGTTTCCCTTCCGCTTCCATATCTGCCACTTGTCCGCCAACCATTCCTTCTGGTCCTGCTGCTTTTGCAAGCTCAAGTACAAGTCTTACTTTTTTCTCAGCAGAGATTTCTTTTTGCTCATATGCCATAATAACTTGAAAAGCATACGTCAACAAGCCATCTCCTGCTAAAACTGCCATCGCCTCACCGAATACTTTATGATTTGTGGGCTTTCCTCTTCTTAAATCATCATCATCCATACAAGGTAAATCATCATGAACTAACGAGTATGTATGAATCATTTCAAGAGCACAAGCTGCACCTACTCCAAGATTTCTTTCTTTCCCAAACGCTTGTAATGTTGCAAACAAAAGTAACGGGCGGAGACGTTTTCCACCCGCTTCCAAAGAATATGCCATCGCTTCACGAAGTACATTTGGACATTGTAATTCATTTGCATAGCTTACAAGTTTCTCTTCTACGAAAGTTTTACTTTCTTTCAAAAAAGTATCAAAAGCGATCGTCACTATGCTTCATCTCCTAAAGCAGTAAACGGTTCAAGCTCTCCATCTTCCCCAAGAATAACTGCCATTTGTTCTTGTACATTCTTCAACTTCTCATCACAAAGCTTAGAGAGTTCCATACCCTCTTTAAAATAAGAGATCGCTTCTTCTAAAGGTACGTCACCTTGCTCTAACTTAGAAACGAGATGCTCAAGTTGCGAAATTGCCTCTTCAAAGCTTAATTTATTTTCCATTATTCAATTCACGCTCCTCTATGCCTGATACGCTACAATCTAGTATTCCATCTTGTAATTGAACTGAAACAGCATCTCCAAGGCTGACATCTTTCACACTTTTTAACACTTGCTTCTCTTCATCATATACAAGCCCGTACCCTCTCATCATTACTTTAAGCGGGCTTAACGCTTCAAGTTTTTGAGCAGCTCTTACAAATGCAAATTCTTTCGTTTGTAGTAATGTTTGCATTTCACGTTGCAATTGCTTTTGTAACGTTTCAACAGCTACCTTCGTTTGCATAATTTTTTGAGACGGGTGGTGCTTCTCTAAATAAAATGAAAGCTGTTTTAACTGATTTACTTTTTTATCAATATAGCGCTCTTTCGCTAAAACAAGCTGTTCTAACGCTCTATCTAATTGCTCTTCTTTTTGTTCGTATACTTGTCTCGGGTAACGGAACGCATAAGATTTTTGCAATACTTGTAGTTTTTCTTCTTTTTTATGTACTAACTCTCTCATTGCCCTTTGCAATCTCAGAGTTCTTTGCAATACTTTTTCTTGTAACTCTATAATGTTCGGTGCCGCCAGCTCAGCTGCTGCAGTCGGTGTTGGCGCACGTAAATCTGCAACAAAATCTGCGATTGTAAAATCTGTTTCATGGCCTACTGCCGAAATAATAGGGATTTCGCTCTTAAAAATTGCTCTTGCAACCATTTCCTCATTGAAAGCCCATAACTCCTCAATAGAACCTCCGCCACGTCCAACAATTAGTACATCTATATCTCCCATTTCATTCGCTGTACGAATTGCTTGTACAATTGAGGGAGCTGCTGACTCCCCCTGTACAAGTACTGGAAATACAATAACATTCCCAATTGGATAACGACGTTTAATCGTTGTTATAATATCACGAATCGCCGCTCCTGTTGGCGACGTAATCACACCTATTGTTTTAGCGTAAGGAGGGATTATTTTTTTATAAACTTGAGAAAACAATCCTTCTTCCTCTAAACGAACTTTTAATTGTTCGTAAGCTAAATGCAAATTTCCGACTCCGTCAGGTTGCATGTCTTGAATATAAATTTGATAAGAACCACTCGCCTCGTAAACAGAGATTTTCCCTTTTACAAGTACCTTCATCCCGTTTTCCGGTCTAAATTTAATATTACGATTATGACCCGCAAACATAACCGCTGCAATTCTGGCATTTTCATCTTTCAATGTAAAATACATGTGACCACGGCTATGATTTTTAAAGTTGGAAATTTCACCTTTTAACCAAACAGACTGCAAATGCGGATCATATTCTATTTTTGTTTTTATATAGCGTGTTAGTGCTGTAACGGTTAAATATTGTTTCTCCATTTCTCTCTCCTCATAGCCGATTCAAATTATTTACAAACGACACCTGCGCGCTTGGCAGATTCAACAGTATTATGAAGAAGCATTGTAATCGTCATTGGACCAACACCCTTTGGCACAGGCGTAATGTAACCCGCAACATCTAATACGTTGTCAAAGTCAACATCACCACAAAGCTTGCCTGTTTCTAATCGATTTACACCAACGTCAATTACAATTGCGCCTTCTTTAATATAATCAGCTGTTACCATTTTTGGTCGTCCAACAGCTACGATTAAAATATCAGCTAACTTCGATACCTCTTTAATATTTTGCGTCTTAGAATGACAATATGTGACAGTTGCATTTTCATTTAAGAACAATTGCCCCACTGGTTTGCCGACAATATTACTTCTTCCAATTACTACAACATGTTTTCCCGAAATATCAAGATTCGTTTCTTTTACTAATTCTACAATACCATGCGGTGTACATGGAAGGAATGTATCTTGTCCCGTCATCATACGTCCTACGCTGATTGGGTGAAATCCATCTACATCCTTTTCTGGTGAAATTCTTTCAATGATAGCTTTTTCTTCAATATGTTTTGGTAAAGGTAATTGCACTAATATGCCATTAATACGGTCATCGCCATTTAAGCGATCGATTTCAGCAAGCAAACGTTCCTCAGTAATTGTTTCAGGAAGTTCAATTAGCTCTGAATAGATTCCTACTTGTTCACAGCCTTTTTCTTTTCCTTTTACGTAAGAACGAGATGCTGGATCTTCTCCAACTAGAATAACTGCTAACCCTGGTACAATCCCTTGCTCTTTCAACTTCACAACTTCTTCTGTTAATTGTGCTCGTTTTTTCTCCGCAACTTCATTTCCTTTGATGATTACTGCTACCATTTTAAGATTCCCCCTTAAAGAAATTACAGTGTATCTTTTATATTAGATAAAACGCCGTTAATAAAACGACGAGATTCCTCATCCCCAAATGTTTTAGCAATTTCAATTGCCTCATTAATTGTTACGTTGTGTGGAATTTCTTCCATATATTTCATTTCATACACAGCTACACGTAAAATACTGCGATCAACAATACTAATACGCTCAAGCTTCCACTTTTTTAAATTTTGACGAATTGCTTCATCAATTGCTTCTTTATTTTCTACAAAACCTACAACAAGTGATTCTAGAAATTCATTTGTTTCTTCACCTTCATCTAGCGTGTTTTCCACCGCTACTTTCGGTTCTAATTCACCTGTAATATCCATTTGATATAATGCTTGCATAGCTCTTTCTCTAGCCGTCCTACGTTTCATTGTAACTCTCCTTTATGCTTCAAGTCTTTCCTTATGCTTTGTTATATTATTATAATTTATAAGCCGTCAATTCACTTACTCTTACAGTTTTCATTGATTTTCCAACCTTATAATACAATGATAATAACACAATTTATCGTTTCACACACGGGTTACAAGGCTGAAAAATAATAAAAAGATTAACTTCAAGTTCCATATCTTATCACAATGTACGTTTTTTGGAAAAACAAAACATTTTCTTTTTTATTTCTCATTTTTTGAAATAGTATAATAATTAGAGGGTTATAGTTTGTGAAGAAATGAAACGATAAAAAAGATGCCTATGTTACTAGGCACCTTTTTCATTCTTACACTGGTTCGATTTCTGTTTTTTGTGTTTCGAATGTTACGCCAACGATGTGAACATTCACTTCTTTTGGCTCAAGTCCTGTCATTGTAAAGAGTGCTTGACGAATATTGTCTTGAATCTTTTGTGCAACAACTGGAATTGCTACACCAAAATACATTACAACATAAAGGTCAACGATAATATCTTCATTTGCTAGTTCAACCTTTACACCTTTACCATGATTTTTCTTACCTAACTTCTCAACAACATCTGTAGCAAAATTACCGCGCATTGCCGCTACACCTTCTACCTCAGCAGCTGCAATACCTGCAATTACTTCAATTACTTCTGGTGCAATTTCTACTTTACCAAGAGTTGTATCTTGACCCATATCTAACATATGTTCAGCCATGAAAAAAACCTCCTTTAATGTATCACTGCGTCACAAGTTCATGCTCTTCCAAAAATTTCGTGTTAAACTCACCTTTTACAAAATCAGGATGATCTAGCAATTGCAAATGGAACGGGATTGTTGTATGTACGCCTTCAATGACAAATTCACTAAGCGCTCGCTTCATTTTTGCAATTGCCTCTTCACGTGTTTTTCCGTGAACAATTAATTTAGCAACCATCGAATCATAGAAAGGTGGGATTGAATATCCTGGATATACAGCCGAATCGACGCGAATACCAAATCCGCCTGGTGGTAAGTACATTTCTACTTTACCTGGAGATGGCATAAATTTTTTGGCAGGGTTTTCCGCATTAATTCGACATTCAATTGCCCAACCATTAAATTGTACTTCTTCTTGCTGTAACGATAACTTTTCTCCAGAAGCAACAAGAATTTGTTCTTTAATTAAATCCATCCCTGTTACCATTTCAGTAACCGGATGCTCAACTTGAATTCTCGTATTCATCTCCATGAAATAAAAGCTTTTCGTTTTATATTCATAAATAAACTCAACCGTACCAGCACCTGTATAATCAACCGCTACCGCCGCTTTAACTGCCGCTTCACCCATCTGCTTGCGAATATTTTCATCAAGTGCAGGTGATGGACTTTCTTCTAATAGTTTTTGCAAACGGCGCTGAATTGTACAATCACGCTCTCCTAAATGAATGGCATTTCCATGTGTATCTGCCATTATTTGAATCTCAACATGGCGGAAATCTTCAACGTACTTTTCTAAGTATACACCAGGGTTCCCAAAAGCGGTACTAGCTTCTTGCTGTGTAATTTGAATTCCTTTTACAAGCTCTTCTTCATGACGTGCAACACGAATACCTTTTCCGCCGCCGCCTGCAGTCGCTTTAATAATAACTGGATATCCAATTTGATTAGCAAGCTCGATCGCTTCTTCGGTATTTTTAATAATTCCTTGTGAACCTGGTACAATTGGAACCCCTGCTTCTTTCATTGTATCACGAGCAACGTCTTTTGTGCCCATCTTTGAAATAGCTTCTGGACTTGGACCGATAAAAATCAAGTTACATTCACGGCATAATTCTGCAAAATCTGCATTCTCTGCTAAAAATCCATATCCTGGATGAATAGCATCACAGCCCGTTAACTTCGCAACGCTAATAATGTTCGTTAAATTTAAATAGCTTTCTTTCGAAATAGTTGGTCCTACACAATACGCCTCATCTGCAATCTGTACGTGAAGTGACTCTTTATCTGCTTCTGAATAAATTGCAACTGTTTCAATATCCATTTCTTTACAAGCACGAATAATTCGTACAGCAATTTCCCCACGATTGGCTATTAATACTTTTTTTATCATCACAAAGACTCCCTTATTACGCTTTTACAAGAAATAGCGGTTGTCCATACTCAACAAGCTGTCCGTTATTAACAAGAATCTCAACAATTTCGCCCTCTACATCAGCGTCAATTTCGTTAAATAACTTCATAGCCTCAACAATACATACGATAGAATCTTTTGATACTCTGTCCCCAACACTTACATATGGAGGTGTATCAGGTGAAGATGAAGCATAGAATGTACCTACCATCGGTGATGTAATTTTATGTAGGTTTTCATTTTGAACAACTTTTTTCTCTTCTTGTTTTGGTGCTTCTACTTGTGCTGCCGCTACTGTTGTTTCAACTTCAGCAGGTACTACTGGCTGCATGGCTTGTTTCGCTACAGGTGCTTGCACAGCAACAACTTCATTACCACGCTTTTTCATTTTGATTGTTGTTCCGTCTTTTTTGTATTCAAATTCATCAATATTAGAGCTATCAATTAATTTAATTAATTCACGAACTTCTTGAATTTTAAACATGTAAAATCCACTCCCATACTCTTGTTTGTCTCGTTTTTACAGATTCTCATCACTAAAACTAGATTGACTGTAAAAATACGATGTATTCTATTCGAAAATTCACTTCATTTACTAATAGAAATATTTACTATTCCCATCTTACGATAAATTTTTTAAACATTCCAATTTATATTTCTTTATAATAAATTGAAACTCCTGTAAAAATATTATTCCACTAAAAATTTATTACCTAGTAATAATACCAAGTTTCACACGAAATTGGCAAGACCACTTCCTAAAAAACATTCTTTACTTTTTCAAAACGTTACACAGTAAAACACGTCATTCCCTCTCCATCCTTCATCTCATCTATGGCCAATAACATATTTTTACCAAATATTATTTTTTTGTTTACACGCCGTTCATCATTCCTTCATATAAGAATAGTATGTTCAAAGTGTAGAAAATATATTGTATTGAGGTGTGGACATATGATATGGCTCATTCTCTTCCTACCTGCCGTTATGGTCTGGGCATTCGTTCTCTTCATCCACGTCAAATCCGGAAGAAGTAATCATCATTACCATGAACCGCTAATCTTTTACTCACAACGTATTTCTCCGTTCCGAGTTGAACATAGTAAAGACAACTACACAGATGAAATAGAAAAAAGCTATCGAAAATGATAGCTTTTTTCTATTAATATTTTTATCTAACTAGTTTGAAGTATTCTATGTTACTATTTGCAGACAATTCTATTGGTAAAAATAACAATCCGTAGGGAATCCCCACGGATTAAAGTTTCGCTTATTTTGTTGGTGGATCAAATTTCACACCTACATCTTTTGATCCGCCTTCACTTCTTACAAGCTGTATAATTTTATTTGCTTCTTTTTGTGAATGTTTTGCTGCTTTCACAGTTACTTTAATGTCAGTTCCATCAGCTCTTACAAGAGCATCTTTATACCCACCTTGGGACTTAATCACTGTCTCAAGTAATTCTTGCTTCGTTTCCATTGTAGTAATTGCATCAAAATTATCTTTTGCTTTACTCTTTTCTGCCGCTGAAGATTTTGAAGAATTCATCACTTCTTGTAATCTGGATTTCTCTTCGCTTCGTTGATCTTCCATTTGCATACGTAGCGCTGTGAAATTTTCATCACTTGATTGAACTGTTACGTTAGCCTCTTTTTTACTTGTTTCTTTTTTAGAATTCTCTTTTTTATCTGTTTCTTTATTTGTTGTTTCCTTGCTTGTATTTTCTTTGTTTGGAGCTTCTTTTGTTGTTTCTTTATTTTGTGTTTCGTTTGTTACTGCTTTATCAGTACCTTGTTTTTCTTGTCCAATCTTTTCACCAGTTGTTGGTGCCGCTGTATTCATTTTTTCAGGAGTTGTTACGTAATACACAGATAGTACAACAACTAAACTTAACATCGTTAATAGCCAAACCGTTTGTTTTTTTAACACTTTATTTCCTCCCTATCAATTTTTCGGTGAAACTGAAACGCGATAGGCTGGTACATCTAGTAGCCGTATCACAGCTTCTCTTACCATTGCCTTTACTTGTATATTATCCACTCCCTTTGCTACGACGAGAACACCTCGTACTTTCGGCTTCTCTGTTCGTAAAACAACTGGAGTTTCTTTATCCCCTTCACGTATAATGACGGTCTTTTCATCAAGAGACTCGTCCTCTACTTCCCTCTTACCGCCGGTTTTATCTGTTTCACCTGTTTTTTGTGAACGTTTTACTGTATTTTTTTCTAATATTTTTTCTTCAGATGAATCTAAATTCACTTTAATCGTTACATCTTTTACTCCTGCTATTTCTTCTAGAGCCACTTTTAATTCTTGTTCATACGCTTTTTCATATTTTTCTACATTTGACATACTATCGTTACTTTTTTGTCCGAAAGTTGGTACGTCTTTTTCTTGATTTTGAGTTTTTTGTTCTTTAAATACAGGTACTTCTTCTTTTTTACCTGAAAAGTAATTACTAGAAAACATAAGCAAAATCCCAAGTATAAGTAGGACAAGTAAAAACTTAGGTGTTACTTTTTTTCCCTTCTCATTACTTTCTTTTTCATCCCCATTTAATAAGTTTCGAAAAAATGAGAACTTCGAATTTTTATCTTTATTGTCCATTTACTCTACCTGTCCTCCCTTCCATTTGAACTTGGATTTGTTTATCCTCTAGCTGCCACCTGCTTGAAAAGAAATCTTTCATTTCTACATTCGTTTCTTCTACTTTTTTTGGAGGCTCTTTCGTGTTAATTTCAATTGGCTTTACCGCTTCGATTGCATCACTTTTACTCCGTTCTTTTTCTTTCAACGTCACAACTACAGATTGAATATCTTTTGCTGACTTTACTTCTTCTGCACTTTCCGCTGCGACTATTTGTATTTCAGAGACTGTCATACCATACTTTTTCTCGAACTCTTTTCCTACTTCTTTTTTCATTTTGGTAGCCATCTCTTCTAAACTATATGCACGTGTTAGGGCTTGTATTTCTTTTTTCTTCGAATCTATTGAATTTTTTACAGATCCTTCTGCTACGTACTTTCCATCATTAAAATTTGCGATTACTTCATTTACATCTGTTTGCAATAGTTTAAAAAGAGGCGTTAAAATTAATACAACTAATAATAGACTTACAACGAATTTAACGTATTTTTGCAAATTCGAATTTGGAAGAATAAGATGAAGCATTGTAGCTAAGAGTAAAAAAACAATAATATTTCGAATCCACTCTGTAACAAATTGCATACCCTCCACCTCCTACCGCATCATAAGTGTAATGTTCCCGGCAGCAATAATAATTGTGATACTTAAAAAGAACATAAATGATACGATAGCTAAGCAAGCAAATACGTAAATGATGCTTCGTCCAATGATATCTAAACATTGAATAATTGCTCCGCCGCCAACTGGTTGCAATACTGCTGCTGCGAATTTATAAATAAATGCGATACAAAAAATTTGAATCGCTGGAAAAGCGACAATTAAACATAAAATGACGAGCCCGATAATTCCGACTGTGTTTTTTAATAACCCTGATGCACTAATAACAGTATCAGCCGCCTCTGTAAACATCCTTCCAACTACAGGAATAAAGTTCCCTGTTACAAATTTAGCCGTTTTCACAGCTATACCATCGGCAACGGCTGTCGCTGTTCCCTGTACAGATAATACTCCTAAAAAAATCGTTAAAAAGATACCTATAATTCCAACGCTTACGTTTTGCAAGAGCTTGGACAATTTCGTAACTTTATATTGATCACTCATCGTACTTACAATACTTAATATCGTTGCAAGTAATAAAAGTGGAAGAACGATATAATTCATAAGAAGCCCACTCGTATTCATTAAGAAAATGATAATCGGATGAAAAAATGATACAGATACAACGCCGCCTCCAGTTGCTATGAGTGCAAGTAAGATTGGCAATAGCGCTAATATGAAATCTACCATTGTTTGTATCGTTTCTCTTGCATATGTCATGACGACATAGAAGCTATTTAAAGCGAAAATAATAAGTACCATATATACAACTGCATCAGCAATTTTACTTACGCTACTTTTTGAAAAGGCAGATTGCAGTGATTGCAATAGTGCACTAAATATTGTGAGCATAATGAGCGTTCCAAGTAACTTTCCATTTGCAACAAGCTCGTGAAATAAATATTTTAATAACCCTATCATCCACTCTTTTATAGAGAATTCTTTTTCTCCCTTTACAAACTCCATAAAGCTCCCTTTTTGACTCTCTGGTAAATAGCCTCCATATTTTGTAACAAGTCCGTCCCAAAATTGCTTCACATCTTCAATTCCGAGCTTATCCAATTGTTGATCAACGACGTTTGTTTCTACAGGAGAAGCTTGTACAACAACCGGTAAAGAAAAGAAAAGGAAGCAAGCAAATAGCAGCTTAGCTCCAAACCTCCTCAACATTCACTCCCCCTTATCCCGTTGGTAAAAATCCAAGAATAGTTTCAATTACAACCGTCAAAATAGGAATTGCCATAACGAGAATTAAAATTTTACCAGCTAGTTCAATTTTTGAAGCGATTGCACCTTGGCCAGCATCTTTTGTAATTTGCGCTCCAAACTCAGCGATATAAGCAATCCCAATAATTTTTAGTAACGTTTCTACATATACGTTGCTAACTTTCGCTTCACTCGCTACTCTCTCAATCATTTGTAAAATAGAGTGAATTTGATCGATTAAAAGAAGAAACATCACGCTACCTATGAACACAATAAATAACGATGTAATGCTAGATTTATGCTGATTCAAAACAGCTGCTAAAAACGTAGCAACGAGGCCTAATCCGACAATTTGTATGATTTCGATTCGAACCGCCTCCTTTACTGGAAGAGAAAGACACTTTTAATCTTGTCGAATAACGTATTAATTAAAAATGCAACATGAAATAAAATGACGACAAAACCGACAAGGATAACCCAATTTGCAATATCCTCACGCTTTAATTCTTTTAGTACGGTATGAATGAAAGCTAAAACAATGCCGATTCCGGCGATTTGAAATATTAATCCAACGTCAATGGACATCGCCTTTCTCCCCCCTATAGCAGTAAAATTACAATAAGTAGCCCCGCTAGTACTCCTAAGCTCTTGATCATTTTTTCGTATTGCAGTTGTAATGCTTTCGCTTCTCCTTCTTCTCTCTCCAAATGTGTAATACATAAGCGAATATGTTTTTGTTGTGATTCACGATCATGTTGCCCGAGCGTTTCACCAAATTGCTGCAAAATTTCATACTCGGTTTGTTGAAATGCTGTTAACTTCCAGTTTTCTTTCAAACTATCTATCCAAGCTTCTCTTACTGTTTGTTCCCCGCTTTCTAGTCTTCTAGCGAAACTTTGAAATATCCAATTTAACGGCTTCGGCATTTGTTTAACTAATCGCTCGGCAGCTTCAGATAAAGGGGTATGCCCATACATAATTTCTGCTTCTAATGATTGAAGTGCTGATTTTAATAATCTAAGTTGCCGCGGTCTCTCACTGTATCTTTTAGCATATGAAAAGCCGAAAAAGGCGCTGACTGCAACTATTAACACTGCACCGATTATTTTCACCATACGCCTTGCGCCTTTCTATGAGGTAGTACCGAGTTTCCGTATCTATCTTTCACTTGCATCACTGTTCCTGGTCCTCTCGCCTTTGACAACTCCACAAAACGATCAAACACGCCAAGTTCCAGCACCGCCTGCAACGATGGACGTTTTACAACATCTTCATACGAAAAGCCGTGTGCACTGATAAAAAGCTGAACCCCCGCATGCACGGCCTCCATAATCGCTTCACTATCTTCTTTACGTCCAATTTCATCGACAATTAAAATATCAGGACTCATAGAACGAATCATCATCATCATGCCTTCAGCCTTTGGACAAGCATCTAATACATCTACTCGTGTGCCAAAGTCATATTGCGGGATTCCTTTCACGCAGCCAGCAATTTCTGAACGTTCATCAACAATCCCCACTTTACAAGAAGGAATTTTCGCAGTACTTACACCTTGACTCATGCAACGTGCTACATCTCTTAAAAGTGTTGTTTTCCCCGTTTGAGGCGGTCCAATTACCATCGTATTTAACCATCGTGATTCATACAAATATGACAGAAGTGGTTCAGCAATTCCTATTTTTTGACGAGCAATACGAATATTAAAGGAAGAGACATCACGAATCATTTTCACCGCACTTTTTTCTGTAATGACTTTTCCCGCTAGGCCAATTCTATGTCCCCCTCGGAGTGTCACATATCCACGTTTCAATTCCTCTTCCATCGTATAAATTGAGAATTGGCTTAACTTATTCAATAAGTAAATAGCATCTTCTGCTGTAGTAACATAGTCATAAAAAAACACCTCTCCATGCGCAATACACTCTAGCGGTCTTCCAATTCGAACACGAATTTCCTCTAAAGCATCGTATTGCTTACATTCTTCAATTAAGTGCTTCATCGTTTTTGGTAAAACTTCCAATACCTCTTTCATCGGCTTCTCCCCACTATACTCGACTTACTATTTCAGTAATGCGATAAAAATACAGCCAATCCCAAGTGCTAGAAAAAAGAGCTTCAAGAAAGAAATTTCACTTGCTACACTCGCTATACCAATTGTCATTGTTAAAATTAATACGGTCGGTCCAACAAACGCCAACATACCATTTATAAACAATGCTTTCTTCGCATCATTCACGTAAAGCATAAGCAAAGCGGCGAATATTTCCGCGCTACCTGAAAACAACCGAAGTAACCCCATTACAAGCACGGATGTTTCCATTGCCGCTAGCCACTGTTTCATTCTCCCACCTTCTCCCATAACGGTTACTAGTGCTGTATGCTAAAAAAATATATTTGTACAACCATATGCAGAGGTTGTCTATTTCAGAAGTAAAAACATAATTTTTCTATACCACCCTCATTAAATCTGAATATTCTTATTATAGCTTGGTATTTTATGGTATATTTAATAAGAAAGGAGTTTTGACGATGCAACACGTTCGTTTGTTACCACTAGATTTACAATATGCAAATGTGATTTTCGAATTATCAAGTGATCCACCTGTAAAAAATGCATTAGGAATACAAGTAGAAACAGTTCAAGATACAAAAGCATTCATTCTATTTGCAATAGAAGAGGAACAAAAAGGACATTCCTTATCAAGAGTGATTGTAAACGAAGGCAATGAAATAATTGGCCTCACCACACTTAAACATATTAATTGCGAGAAGAAGCAATCTCACATCGGTAGTTGGCTCGGCTATCCATACTGGGGAAAAGGATATAATGAAGCAGCTAAAAAAGAAATTTTTAAAATCGCTTTTTTAGACTTACAACTTACATACGTATTCGCTGGTGCTAAAACGACTAACATTCGTTCGTTAAAAGCACAAGAAAAACTACCTTACATTTCATTGCATGTGGAAAACAAGTTTCCAGAAGAACACGCTGCACTAGAGAAAGAAGTAAAATCACCTTGCTCTCTGCATGTCGTATCACGTAAGAAATTTTTAAATTGGTTGAAATTACAATGTGAGGAGGAAAAATATGAAGGCATTGAAAATTAGTTTAACAATTGTAGTAGAATTAGCTCTTATCTATCTTTTTTCAATAATGGTCGGTTGGTCATTTATGGATAGCTTTTTCCTTGGTAGCTTAGCAATATTTGCAATTACATGGTTAATTATTATGAGTAATCATAGAAACAACATTACAGATCACGCAGTGAGTAAGACATTAACTGGAGTTGAGACTGGTGAAATAAAACCATTTCAAATTGTTTTGACTCCATATATTATGAGCACTCTTTCACTTGTCTTAATTAGTTTTGTTATAACCGCGATTTATTATCTACCCTATTTCCTATAAAGTGAAACTATAATCAGTGGGACCCGCTGATTATTAGCCCATACCAATCGGGCGTTACGGGCAGTAAGGCTTCACCTAACTTCTTTGCTCCAGCCGAATTTTGTGGCGGGAGTTTTACTACCCGCAAATAACGGGATAAAAAAAGCACTCGTGATAACCACGAGTGCTTTTTTACTATGCACGAGAAACGTATTTACCTTCACCAGTGTTGATGATAAGCATTTCGCCTTCGTTAATGAAGATTGGTACTTGTACAACAAGACCAGTTTCTAATGTAGCTGGTTTTGTTACGTTAGAAGCCGTATCACCTTTAATACCAGGCTCTGTTTCTGTAACTTGTAATTCAACTGTGTTTGGAAGTTCAACACCAAGTACTTCACCTTGGTAAGTCATGATTGCTACTTCCATGTTTTCTTTTAGGAATTTAAGCTCGCGTTCGATTTGGTTTTCACCAAGTTCGATTTGCTCATAAGTTCCGTTATCCATAAATACGTGAGCCTCACCGCTTGCATATAAATATTGCATACGACGGTTTTCGATGTGTGCTTTTTCTACTTTCTCACCTGCACGGAATGTTTTCTCTTGAACAGAACCTGTGCGAAGGTTACGTAATTTAGAACGAACGAATGCAGCACCTTTACCTGGCTTTACATGTTGGAAATCAAGTACTTGCCAAAGGCCATTATCCACTGCAATTGTTAAACCTGTACGAAAATCGTTTACTGAAATCATGTAAAAAAATCCTCCTGTGTATTACAAAATAATAAGTTCTTTTGGTGACTTCGTAATTACTTCATTACCTTCACTTGTTACAATGATATCATCTTCAATACGTACGCCGCCAATACCTGGAATATAAATACCTGGTTCTACTGTTACAGCCATACCTGGTTCAAGTACTGTATCAGAACGGAACGCTAAACCTGGTGCTTCATGGATTTCAAGACCGATTCCATGACCAGTAGAGTGACCAAAGTATTCACCATATCCTTTTTCCGTTATGTAATCACGCGTTAACGCATCCGCTTCACGGCCTGTTAAACCAGCTTTAATACCGTTTACACCACGTAATTGTGCTTCTAAAACGATATTATAAATTT
Source organism: Bacillus thuringiensis (assembly GCF_014932895.1). Taxonomy (GTDB): domain Bacteria; phylum Bacillota; class Bacilli; order Bacillales; family Bacillaceae_G; genus Bacillus_A; species Bacillus_A thuringiensis_AA. Next base: position 496,718 of record NZ_JACYOF010000001.1, read on the forward strand.
CTTTTAATTTATCAGATGGTTCACCGACTGCAATCGTACGAGTAATATCAGAGCAATATCCTTTGTAATAAGCGCCGAAGTCTAATGTAACGAAATCTCCTTTTTCTATCACTTTTTCAGATGCCACGCCGTGCGGTAATGCCGAACGAAGACCTGAAGCAACGATAATATCAAACGAAGAAGATGTTGCTCCTTGTTTTCTCATGAAAAATTCAAGTTCATTTGACACTTCAATTTCAGATACTCCCGGGCGAATGAATGATAGAATATGTTCAAAGGCAGCATCTGCAATCTGTGCAGCTTCCTTTAATATCTTAATCTCTGAATCAGTCTTTATCAAGCGTAACTTTTCTACAAGTCCAGAAGTTGGGATAAATTCAGCATCGATCGCTTCTTTATGTGCTGAATAAGAACTATATGTAAGAGTATCTTGCTCAAAACCAAGCTTTTGAATTCCAAGGTCTTTCACTTGCTTTGCAACTTCATCAATGATTAATCCTGCGTGCTGTACAATTTCATATCCAACAGCTTGTTTATTAGCCTGCTCTACGTAACGGAAATCTGTAATAAATTGAGCACGCTCTTTTGAAATAAGTACAACACCAGCTGTTCCCGTGAAGTTAGCCATATATCTACGACTATATTCATTTGTTAACAAAATACCGTCAATACCAGCCTCATCAAATGCACTTCTTAATCCTTCGATTTTCTCCATTACTTTATGCCTCCCTCAATTTCTCCATTAATGCAAATAGCGCTAACTTATAGCCATAAAAACCAAATCCAACAATTTGTCCCGCACAAACAGCAGCCGTCACAGATTCGTGGCGGAACGATTCACGCTGATGAATGTTAGAAATATGTACTTCAATAACAGGAATCGAAATGCTTGCAATTGCATCTCGAATCGCATAACTATAATGCGTAAATGCTCCAGGATTTAAAATGATCCCTTCATATATATCTTCAGCCTCATGAATGATGTCGATAATAGCACCTTCATGATTCGATTGGAAACATTCTAACTCCACTCCCATGTTTTCTGCTTCTTGCTTCATATCTGCTTCAAGTGTCGCTAGCGTACCCTTCCCATATACATTTACCTCACGAACACCGAGGCGATTTAGGTTAGGACCGTTTACGAGGAGTAACTTTTTCATATTCTTAAAACTCCTTAATATTAAATATCTATACAATATTTTAACATAGGAGTTACTTATTTGAATAGTTTGTCTTCTCCCCCCCTTCTTGCTCGGCTTTATTGCTATTTACTGCGTAGGAAACGGAGTATGCAATAAACACACCGTACAATATAAAAATACATATTGTCGTCACAATCGTCTCTTTTGGCAAATGGAACGCACTTTTAATAACAGGTGCCATTAAACCCATTCCGAAAAACAGTAACGCCCACCAAAATAGCCCATAAATAATACCTGGAACGATTCCCTCAAATTTCGCCAAAAACGCTTTATATAAAAAGACAATTAAAATTGAAAGAAGTCCCATACAAACAATTCCTAACACATTGCCCCATACCCCTTCTTTCCAACTCCCAAACGCAAATGGTAAAAGCAAATAATTGGGTCCCGCTTCCGTGAATGAAAAAATATGAAGGAAATACCATATCCCTCCCCAAAAGATTCCACCAAATAAACCGATCTGCACAAAATTCCTTGTTCCTAATTGTTCTTGATTCACATCGACACCTCCGCTCAATAGTATGCCCGAAACTATTTTGAAGCATGTTTAAATACTGCGAAATTTGTCTATAAAAAGAATAAGAAATGTCCGACTCTCGTAACTTTTTTCCTTGTCATATACTTGTATTTGTCGATAAAATAAAGGAAACTCGGTGATTGTCTTATTTCAAAACGACAGAACCCAGTATGACAATTGCCTCTTTTTCTACATAAGAGAGAAACAAATACAGGTTGGTGTTAACATGGCAGAAGAGTCAAAACAAATATATGGCGGGCAAGCAGTCATAGAAGGAGTTATGTTTGGCGGTAGAGAATATACTGTTACAGCGGTTCGTCGTAAAGATAAATCGATTGAATTTTATCGATTACCACGCGTTCGTAATAAAGCATTATCTATCCTAAAAAAAATTCCATTTTTACGAGGTATTGCCGCTATTGTGGATGCAAGTGCGAATGGAGCAAAGCATTTAAACTTCGCTTCAGAACGATTTGATGTCCACCCAGAAGATGATGAACAAATTGCAAATAAAAAAGAAGAACAATCAAAATTAACGATGGTATTAGGAGTTGCAGCAGTTGGCGTTTTATCTTTCATATTCGGTAAAGTCATTTTCACAGCAGTTCCTGCACTATTAGCTGAATTAACGAGACCGATTTTCCCATCTCATACAGGGCAAATTATTGTCGAAAGTGTCATTAAGCTCATGCTACTATTGAGCTATATATACTTTATTTCTTTAACCCCACTGATTAAACGGGTGTTTCAGTATCACGGTGCGGAGCATAAAGTAATCAATGCTTATGAGAATAATCTTCCTATGACTGTAGAAAACGTTCAAAAGCAAACCCGCCTCCATTATAGATGTGGTAGTAGCTTTATTATATTTACTGTCATTATTGGAATGTTTGTTTATTTCCTCGTTCCTACAGATCCACTTTGGGCACGAATTATAAACCGAATTTTATTAATTCCAGTAGTTCTCGGCATTTCGTTTGAAGTGTTACAATTCACGAATCGATTGCGAGATATTCCTGTATTACGCGTACTTGGATATCCCGGATTATGGCTGCAACTATTAACAACGAAAGAACCAACAGATGATCAAGTAGAAGTAGCTATCGCATCGTTTGAAGAATTATTACGTTTAGAAAATAAACAATAATTATTTAAAAATGGTGTTCAACTCCTCTCCTCATCGTTAATATACTAATTCTAATATATGTTTTTAGGAGGTGTTCCTTATGAACGGTCGTTCGTTTACTTTCGCTATATTTGTGCTTATTATCGGATTAGCAATATTCGGCCTTGTTTCATCTGTAATTACAAATCCAATGGGTGTATTAAGAAATATCGGGTACATGTTACTTGTTGTCGGTATCTTTTACTTGCTATACAAGATGTTTACAAATTCCAGTGGTTCTGCAAATTCGCAAAGCTCATATAAGCGCGCTGCAAAACAATCGAACCGCAAACATGGGAAACAAAATGTAGCACCCCTAAGCAATTCTTTCTTTAAATCAAACGCTTCTAATGATAAGAGTAAAAAAGGGAATTCTTCTACTTTGAAGCGAAAAAGAAAACAATCTCATTTAACTGTCATTGAAGGTAAAAAAAACAAAAAGAAAGACCGTGCTTCCTTTTAGGAAATACGGTCTTTTTTTATACTTTGAAGCACTTCTTTCAAACTTTTATCTCTCATACTTTCAATTCGAAGATGATGATTTTCAAATGGTAAATTTCTTGTCACATCATTAGGCACAACGACGCAGTTTAATCCTGCTGCAATCGCTGCTTTCAATCCATTTAATGAATCTTCAAATACAACAGCTTCAGACGGTTCAATTCCTAATTCCTTTATCGCAACTTGGTAAAGTGCTGGATCTGGTTTTACCTTCTCAACATCTTCTCTCGTTTTAATTACTTCAAAATAATCTCGAATCTGTAGTTCTTCTAAAAAACGAATAACCCATTCTCGAGATGAACTAGAAGCTAATGCAACTTTCAATCCCATTCCTTTCGCTTCTTCTAAATATTCTTTTACCCCGTCACGCGCTTTTGGCATTTTCATTTTCTCTTTATGTAAAGTCGTCACCTTTTCTTTTAGTGCACGCTCGTTAAACTTCTCTTTTAATTGCTCATTTAAATATGCATAAAGCACATCATCTGTCGTTCCAATACATTTCGCAAATTCCTCTAAAGGTAACTCTACGCCGTCTTCAAGAACAGCATCTCTGAAAGAGTGAAACCATATTGTTTCTGTATCCACAATTAATCCATCAAAATCAAAAATAACTGCTTTCATGATTCTCCCGCCCTTTTCAATTGAAATAAAAAAGGAAACGCCATACGTTCCCCTTAATTACTCTTCTCTTCGTTTTCTTTTTGAACGCCACGAAGTGTTTCCACTCGAACCTCATCTTGTTCAAAGTACTGTACTAAATCACCAATGCGATCAATTGCTTCCCAACTTAAATGATGTTCAATTCCCTCTACATCATTGTAAATCTTACTTTCATCCACACCGATAATACGCATAAATTGCTCGAGCAAGTCATGACGATATACGAGACGTTCTCCGATTTTTTTACCTTTTGATGTTAATACAAGCCCTCTATATTTTTCATAAATTAGATATTCATCTTTGTCTAATTTTTGCACCATTTTTGTCACAGAGGATGGATGTACACTAAGCGCTTCAGCAATATCAGATACGCGGGCATAACCCTTTTCATCAATCAACAAATAAATTTGTTCAATATAATCTTCCATACTAGGGGTAGGCATCGGTTTCCTCCATCCAATTTCATTTTGCTTATTCCGTACGAAGCAATCAATAAAATGATACACCAGAAAGAATAACGTGACAAGGTGGAAACGAGCCTAAATATATAAAACAAAAAAAGAATCTGTATCCGCATACAGACTCCCCTTAAGTAAAATATTGAATTTCTGCATCAGGAAAATACCCATGTATATAACCTTTTATTGTTTCTTCCAATACTTCTGCATCATCTTTTTGATATACATATTTCCCAATTCCGTATCGACCCCATTTATATTTTCTCTTCTCTTCATCCATTTCAAGTTTGGTATTCGGATAACGCTCTTGAATAACCTTTTTTGCTGGTTTTGTAAAACGATGTTGAATTAATTCAAACGTTAAATTTGGTATCGTCATATCTTCCAACGTATTGTACAGCCGCTCAAATAATTCACGGTAGCCTTCTTCCCAGCCTTCATGCATATAAATTGGTGCAACTATAAAACCAAGTGGGTAATTAGCCCCTGCCACTTTACGTGCCGCTTCAATTCGCTCTTCAAACGGCGCTGTCCCAGGTTCAAAATTTTTAATCACATAACGTGAATTAATACTAAATCGAAAACGCGTTTTCCCATTATGCTTCGCATCTAATAAATGATCGACGTGCGAATATTTCGTAACGAAACGTAATTGGCCATATTCACTTTCCCCAATGAATTCAATCGTCTTTTTTAACGCGTGTGTTAAATGATCAATCCCAACGATGTCTGATGTACACGCCGCTTCAAACCTTGTTATTTCAGGTGCCCTTTCATCCATATATTGCTTTGCCTTCTCAAATATTTCATCTAGATTCACATACACACGAACGTAAGGTTTACTCCCAAGCGTCGTTTGTAAATAACAATAATGGCAATGTCCCATACACCCTGTTGCGAGCGGGATTGCATATTCAGCTGACGGTTTTGATGTATCGAACTTTAACGTCTTCCTCACCCCAACGACAAGTGTCGCCTTTGCATTACGATACTTTTGCAAATCATTTTCGCCTGGCAAATTTCTAATTTGATTATGTGATGTCGTTTCCCGAATTTCTAATCCCATCTTCGTAAACTTCTCATAAAGCTCTTTTCCAAGTGGATATTCGAGCGCCTTCGGTTCAAAGTAAACGAGTTTTGGCATAAATGGTTTCATATGCTTCCCTCCTTCTCGTTAGTATGGGAAACGCTGAAGAATTAACACTCATTAAAGTTTTCCACTTCAGTAACTTGCGTTGCAAGTTACTGAATGTTATAATTTGGATAACAGCTACCTTGCAAGGCAAGTTACCTGAATAAAAGGTGGTGAAATCATGCACAGTCAAATGTTAAAAGGTGTTCTCGAAGGCTGCATTTTATATATCATTTCTCAAGAGGAAGTGTACGGATATGAACTGAGCACGAAATTAAATAAACACGGCTTTACATTCGTAAGCGAAGGAAGCATATATCCTTTATTGTTACGCATGCAAAAAGAAAAATTGATTGAAGGAACATTAAAAGCTTCTTCGCTCGGTCCAAAACGGAAATATTACCACGTAACTGATAAAGGATTAGAACAACTAGAAGAATTTAAAAAAAGCTGGGGAATGGTTTCAACAACGGTAAATAACTTATTACAAGGGAGTGATAGGGATGAAGGCGAAAGATATGGTTGAATTGAATAATAAAAAACGTGAGCTTCTAACTTCGGAAAACGAAGCTGCTTATGGCGATATGTTAGTATATCTTCGAATATCAAACGTACCCGAACAACAAATGGAGGAACTGTTACTAGAAATATTAGATCACCTCATCGAAGCACAGGCAGAAAATAAAAGCGCTTATGACATTTTCGGTAGTGATTTACAATCTTATTGCGATGAACTTATATCAGCTTTACCAACCCAAACAAAGTTAGAAAAAACCTCTTTAATTGGATTTTCTATTAGCTTACTTCTTGCTATACAGTTTGGAATCGATGCAATTGTTTCGTTTTTTATTTTAACCTTTGGAAATAATGCGGAACCATTCACCCCAGTTTTTAGTATCCCTGGAACTACTTTGTCTGTTTCACTAATTATTCTAGGAATACTGCTTATTTTATATTTATTAAAGCGTTACTCCTTTGATCAAAAAATAAATTGGAAAAGAAGAATTCTATTTGGATTTGCGTTCGCTACCCCATTTTGCGCATCTATATTTTTACATGTTTATTTTAAAAAACAACCTTATCTCATTTATCATCTAACCTTTTGGCAAAATGCTTTAATCGCTATCCTATTTTACGTTGTATATAAATTACTATATAAAAAATCAAATTTTTAACAGCCCTTCAAAAGGCTGTTTTTCTCCTGTCTAATTTTACAAATTGAAAAATTTCATAAAGAAAAAAAGAAAAATGCAAAATAATTAAAGTTAATTGTTGACGTGATGCTTTTATTATCGGTATCATAAATCTTCGTGAGCAATTATTTTTCGTTATACGATTTTTTTATTATTACTGAATTTTTGAGAGGAGAAGTTTAATGTCAGTTAAGAAGAAAACGCAAGTACGCACCGGCAAAATGGTACGTGAACTAATGTTAGCAGACGAAGATGTAAATGCTTCGCTGATTATGGTATATAGTGAAAACGGTGTAAACGCAGAAATTAAAATCGAGGGCTTAACGCCGAAATGTAACGAAGAATTATTTTTGAGCGGAAACGTGGATTGGAACAAGAGTGTTATTTATAAAATTGTTGATTTCACTGGAAACGCTGAAGTTGGTAAAGTTACATTAACAGCGATGAACAAAAACAATGTTTCTCTAGAAATTGAACGCGTTATGTGGAGTAAAGAAAATAAAGAAGCAGCCGAGCAAGAAGAGACACCTGTAGAAGTAGCACCAAAAAAAGAAGTAGTTGTAGAAGTTCCAAAAGCAGTTACACCTGCTCCTAAGCCTGTTACGCGTTTAGAAACACCTGCTGTAGCACCTAAGCCTACTCCGGTACCAACACCGAAACCAGTAAGTGTAGAAGCGGCTGTAGAACTATCTACTCCAACACCTGTGAAAAAAGAAGTACCTACTCCAGTTACAAAGCAAGAGACCGCGCCGGTTTCTCCTGTAAAACCGAAACAGCCTGCTTTGACTGAAACAAACTCAAAACTGCAAGAAAATTATGTTAAACTCGTGAAAAAAACAATTGAAGTTTGTCAGGATTACGAGCTTGGCATCGACATAGATGATTCTATCGAAAGCTTAAAAGAAGAACTACAAAGCCAAGGTATTAGCGTTACATTCGACAAAGAAATTATGGACGTTGTAAATCGTCTTCGTTCTTTACAAGATAAGGGAATCAAAGTAGAAAAAGTACTTAATTTACTATAAAAAAATAAGAGGTGGCAATCGCCATCTCTTATTTTTTATAATTCCATTCATCACTTTCATACTTTTCTTTCGCTAATGTTTGAACTTCATGTAACTGTTCTTCTGTTAATTCATACGGTACAAGCTCTATGTCCAATCCTTTTTCAAACCCAACTTCAAACGCTTTAATTAATTGTTCAATCGTAAATGTACGGTCCGTCAATTCATTAATTGCTACCGCTTTAGAAGAGAACATACTCTTCATACGCTCTTTTACACGTTCATTTGGGAATAAAAATAGATCATATAGTTCATCTAAATCTATTTCTAATGGAATCGAGCCGTGCTGTAAAATAACACCTTTTTGACGTGTTTGCGCACTACCTGCAATTTTTCTTCCTTCTACTACAATTTCATACCAAGATGGTGCATCAAAACATACGCCCGAACGTGGATTTTTTAAATTTTCACGATCAGCTTCTGTTTTCGGAACTGCATAATATGCTTCTAATCCTAGCGCCTTAAAACCGTCTAATAACCCTTGCGAAATAACGCGATACGCTTCTGTAACTGTTTTTGGCATATTTGGATGATCTTCAGACACAATAACACTGTACGTTAATTCTTTATCATGTAGTACACCCCTACCGCCTGTTTGACGACGAACGAATCCATATTTCTTTTCGTTAACTATATCCATATTAATATCTTTTTCAACACGCTGGAAATACCCGACTGTTAATGTTGGTACTTCCCATTCATAAAAACGAATTGTGGGTGGCATTTTCTTTTCACTTTGCCAATTTAATAAACATTCATCTAACGCCATATTAAATGCCGGTGAACATTGACCAGAGTTAATATAACACCATTTTTCTTTTCCCATCCTGCACCTCATATAACCAATTATTTTTCACATTCTCTAGTCTACCAAATTCGACAATATTTGTGAAAGAATACGAAATTTCTTCGTATATACAAATGAATCTGTTGCATAAATACATATGGGCATTATAATATTGAAAGTAGGATAAGAAAAAAGGGAGCGATAGAATCGTGTCAACAACTTGGATTATTTTATTAGCCGTAATCGTAGCGTTCATCGGCTACACTGTATGGATGTATTTCTATCAGAAAAAATTAATTAAAACTCTTACAGAAGAAGAATTTCGCGCTGGCTACCGTAAAGCACAGCTTATCGATATTCGCGAAGCAGACGAATATAACGCAGGGCACATTTTAGGTGCACGTAACATTCCGTTATCACAAATTCGCCTTCGTCATAAAGAACTTCGTCAAGACCAACCTGTTTACTTATACTGCCAAAGCGGATTCCGTACAGGTCGTGCAGCTCAATACTTAAAAAAACAAGGCTACAAAGATTTCTATCAATTACAAGGTGGATTTAAGTCTTGGACAGGCAAAATTAAAAAGAAATGACATACAAAAGAACTAGCTGCACATGTAGCTAGTTCTTTATTTCATATTGTTCGCAATGTAAAATAAATTCTTTTTAATTGCGTCTACATCCCTTTCTTCTACATTACGATATAATAGCTGATATTCAATCCCCTTCTCTTTCCATAGAAGTGTAGCAAATTCCTCTCCTCTTTCGAAGTCGTCTTTATTTTTAAAATACGCAGATGCTCCATTATTCAATCTCATTTGTTCGTGAAATCGCTGCCCTTCCACGAAATCCGGAAAACTATAAGAAAAGTTCGCAACATTTAGCTCAATATACTCATGTCTACCTTTCTCCTGTTGTTTATATTTAATCGTTAAGACAGTGTTCTTCTTTCCGATTGTTCTTACCTCACCCTTCACATCACTTGTTATGTCGTACGGTAAAAACGTTGGAACTTTAAACTTCACCGGAAAATATTTTGGAAGTTCCTTTAGCGGAATAGGATCCGTAACGTAATCCATAGCTCCACCTGTTGTCCCCACAAAGGTTTTTTCTTCTTGCATCGTTTGGTGAAACGAACACGAACTAAGCACTAGACTAGAAAACGCGAAACAAATGATTCTTTTTTTCAATTTGTTTCCGTCCTTTCATACCGCTCTCTTAACAAATCAAGCGTTTATATGCTCTTCATATTCGCCTCGTTATCAAACTCCTCCTTTGAAAACTTTCCACGTTATTCTCACACATTATGACAAAACTTTTTTCGTAAACAAAAAGACCCCTGTCACTCTTACGCCCAAATAAAAAGGTTACGCGAATAAAAGGAAGCCTTATTTATAACATAGATTGTGAAAAGCTTTTCAGGTCAAGATTTTTTTCCTTCTTAATATTTTCCCCTTATAATAAGGGAAAGAGGTGATACATATGGCCAATATAAAACAAATTGCAAAAACTGCTGGTGTATCTATATCAACTGTTTCTCGCGTCCTTAATAATCACCCTTACGTAAAAGAAGAAAAGCGTAAGCGTGTTTTAGATGCCGTTGAAGAATTGAACTATGCAAAAAATATAAATGCTATTCATTTAATAAAGGGAAAAACATATACAATCGGTGTTATGCTCCCTTTCATTAATCTCCCATACTTTAGTACCATTATTGAAGGAATCGGAAACGAAGCGTTGGCAGCTGGGTATCACATTAATTTATGTCAAACAAATTACGATAGCATTGAAGAAATTCGTGTTCTTGAAATGATGAAAATGAAACAATTCGATGGGATGATTATTTGTTCTCAGACGAGTCCATGGGAACAAATTGAGCCTTTCGCAAAATTTGCCCCTATTATTTCATGTGAAAAAATGAAGCATCCCCTCATATCTTCTGTTTACGTGGATCATTATGAAGGCTTCCGTATCGGTACTGCTTATTTATTAAGTAAAGGTCATGAAAAAATCGGGATTTGTTTAGCAAGAAAAACAAGTGTAAATTCAATCGAGCGTAAGAAAGCTTTCACAGATACCTTGCGTCACAAAGGAAAGATAGTAAACCCTGATTGGATTTTTCATCAGTGCTATACGATGCAGGACGGGGCACAAATACTCCATCGTATTTTAAATATGGAAAATCGTCCAACTGCTATTTTCACAGCAAATGATCAAGTAGCTGCTGGTTTATTAACAGAGGCAAGAAAACATGGCATTCGCGTCCCTGAAGATCTCGCTATTTTAGGATTCGATAACCATGAAATTTCAAAGGCATTAGAAATTTCAACTATTGAGCATCCTGGCCTCACGATGGGATCACGAGCCTTTACCTTGTTCCATAAACAAATACAAGACGAACAAATAATCGGAAACTCAGAAGAACTTCCCTTCCATTTAATTGAGCGAAAAACAATTTAAAAAGAGCGTTAACTATAGCGCTCTTTTTCAGCTCTTCACCTATTGACTTTGCATTGTTCATCTCATATAATAAACCTAACGAACGGTAGGTAGGGGATAAAAATGACAGCAAACCGCATTAAAGCTGTAGCACTTTCTCATTTTGCACGCTACGGCTACGAAGGAACTTCATTAGCAAACATTGCTCAAGAAGTCGGGATTAAAAAACCATCGATTTACGCACACTTTAAAGGAAAAGAAGAGCTATATTTTATATGCTTAGAATCCGCTCTTCAAAAAGATGTGCAGAGCTTCACAGACGATATTGAAAAGGTTTCAACGTCATCCACAGAAGAACTTCTCTTACATCTGTTACAAGGATATGCAAAGCGCTTTGGTGAAAGTGAAGAATCTATGTTTTGGTTACGAACTTCGTATTTTCCGCCTGATGCATTTCGCGAACAAATTATTGATAAGGCGAATACACACATCGAAAACATTAGAAAACTTTTATACCCTGTATTTAAAAGAGCAAATGACCAAGGGGAACTGCATAACATTGAAGTAAAAGACGCCTTAGAAGCTTATCTATGCTTACTAGATGGTCTTATGGTTGAACTACTATACGCAGGCTTAAATCGTTTTGAGACACGTTTAAACGCCTCTTGGAAAGTATTTTGGCGAGGTCTTTCAAACTGACGGATTGCTCCTTTGCAATGCGTCGTTTTTAAGCCCTTTACCTAACGACTGGTAGGAAGGAGAAATGACATATGGCATGGATTTACGTAATCTTAGCTGGTATTATTGAAATCTTTTGGGTAATTGGACTAAAACACGCGGAGGCGCCACTTGAGTGGGCTGGTGTTGCTTTATTAATTGCAATTAGCTTCGTATTACTATTTAGAGCTTATAAAGATTTACCTGTTGGTACTGTGTACGCAGTCTTCACTGGAATTGGAGCTGGCGGAATCGTTCTTACAGAGATTTTCGTTTTTGGAGAGCCATTCTCTATTGTAAAAGTATTATTAATCGGTTTAATCTTCTTCGGCGTAATCGGCTTAAAACGAGTAACAGAAGAAAAAGAAGCGAAGGAGGCTGCATAAAATGGCTTGGGTATTTTTAATTCTAGCTGGTATTTGTGAAATTATTGGTGTACTCTTTATGAAAGTAGCCACTGAAAAGAAAGGCTGGGCACCAAAGGTTGTTTTAATCGCAAACTTCGGCGTAAGCTTCTTCTTCTTATCCCTTGCGATGAACACATTACCAATGGGAACTGCTTACGCGATTTGGACTGGAATCGGAACTGCCGGAAGTGCACTTCTAGGCATTCTTATTTTCCGCGAATCAGCGGATTGGCGCCGACTTGCCTTCTTAAGCTGCATTCTATGCGGCGCTGTTGGCTTAAAACTATTAAGCTAACGTGAGGTGAATGTCATGTGGAAAGAAAAAGGAAAACAAATTTTAGCATGGATCACACTCGGGATTACCATTCTATTACAAATAAGTTTTCATATAATAGAATGGTTGTTTCATAAAGTATTATCCATTCTTACATTCCTTCCTAACATGGCACTTGAAATTGCATCTATCGTTTGGTCAATTATTGCCTCCATTACAATCGTCATTATATGGAGTATCGCCAAGCTATGGAATAAGTTATTTAAAAAGGACAGTTCTTCTGAAAAAGAGTAACTGTCCTTTTTTATGTCTATTTAGATTTTCTATAGAAATTTGATGCGATAAGACAAAGCAGACCAATTATAGCGACACTCATACCAATCCCTTTATGCAAATTAGGAAATGGCGATGGTATATCCGAGTAAACATTTGATACTATGAGACCAATTGAAAAAAATATTACCCCTATTCCAAATAACAATTTTCGTTTTCCCATCGTTCTCCCTCCTAAACTTTCTCATACCCTTCTTTCTTTTGGACATACTACCTAAAAAAAGGAGTGGATGATATGCAAAATTCTGTACATAAACATATCCTATTTTTATTTTTCCTATTTCTCGCTCTCATCATCGTTTTCAGCTTTATATTACATACTCCAAAAGATGTTGTACCGAATAGCCTCTCTGTTTATAAACTCTTACTTTCATATTGTCGTTATTGAAGAAGGTGCCTTGTATGGGGCACCTTTTAAAATTCTCTTTTTTCATATATTTTTACTGAAACGAAGACAGATGCTATGAACATGCATATTGAACTAATGAACAATATGCTATTATGTAGTTGCATTTGTTCCATGTTAATTTGAAAAAACATTTCTAAAATAAGAACCGGAGTTATTATTATAAAAAGCGTAATAAAAATAGATTTTTTATATCCTAGCCAAAACGATATCGGTAAGACCAAGCTTAAATATACTAAAATAAAGCTAATACTAGTAACCATTGTCGTTCCCATAAAGTTAAATACATTGTATTCATTCTTCATCCCTATCGTGAAACAACCAATTGTTACGCTTATAAAAAGAATAATAATTGCTACTATATATTTCGCAAACACAATTTGTTTTTTCAATATTGGCAAACTATTTAATATGATTTCGCTCTCATTTTTACTATCCGCTTCAAAGATTTTTATCGTTGCCCCAACTGTAATAATTACTGACATAATTATGAATAAATTTTCTGTATCTGTTAAGGCCATATAAAAGAAAATAGGATATAGTATGTACCAAATTAAAAATTTCCATTGGACAATGAAATCTTTTAAAATTAGTTGTTTCAAATCTATTCTCCCCTCTCATAAATCACGCTCATTATACAAATGAATTGAGAGTACCAGCAACATAACGTATAAAAGAAGCAGCCCTGCTATAAAACAAATATTTATGACTAGACTCGTGCTCCAAACATTCTCTACATCTAACCATATGCTACTTACAATCACTCCACTTAATCCCCCAATTATGATTCCAATAAAGTGAAACTTTAATCAGTGGGGGTTTTCTTCATCCCCCACTGATTATTAGTTGAACCAATCAGGCGTTTACGGGCAGTTGATCCCCTCTACCTAACTTCTTTGCTTTCGCTGAATTTTGAGGTAGGAGTCTTACTGCCCGTTAATGCGGGATAAAATAAGCGGCCTGTTTCGTACCGCTATATCCTACCGAAAATTCAATTGGAAGTACGATTATGCTATAAACAAAACCTTCTGTTATTCCGCTAAGAATCGCTCCCCATAGCATAAATCCAGTTATATGTTCATTTTGTAACTGAATTAAGCCAACCATAAGTGAGAAAAACACACCTAAAACAACTAAAATGCTTACAAATATGTATTTTGCTATGACAATTTCTTTACGTTGAAATGGTAGACTATTTACTATCATTTCACTTTTATTTCTAGCCTCATAACTGGTCGACCATATCGTTCCAAGGATAGGTATAGATATACTTAGCGTCATAAGAAAGTTGTCGCTACCAAAATCAACAATTACAAGGAAAAGCAAGCATAACCCTAACTTTCTTTGCAACATTATATCTTTTAAGACTAGTTGCTTGATCATGTATTACACCTCCTAATATGAAAATGCCCCTTCTATAACTCTACCTCCTGAAACATTTTCATTGAGAGCAACATTGATATGATTATACTTACTAACACTCCGATACCAAGAACCCCCATTGCTAGTGTAGCCTCTTGAGAGTGGAGTACTTTTAACATAATTGTTTTATCACCAAAAACATTGCACATAAGGCCAATCATACCCGTTAAAGGCAAAATCATAATAACATTCAAGACAGTAGTAGCTTTATATCCTCCAATGTAATTAGTAGGTATTGTTACTACACAATAAATCAAAGTTGCTACTATTGCTGAAAATACTGCATATCCAGGCATAACTATATCTCTGTTCAATAAAATATTTCCTAATATTACGACTATAACAGTTGTACCCAAACCAGCCATAATAAATAATGCGCTTGAAATATATTTAGCTATAACTATCTCTTTTCTCGTTATAGGCAAACTCACTAATACTTTTTCTGTTTTACTTTTCTCTTCATAATAAAAGGAAATATATATAATCGTACTACATGTTATAAATAATCCTATTGCAATCCCCATTGGTTGGACGGAATTCTTAAAAACAGATAAAATAGGTATTAAAAAATATAAAGGAAACATCTTCTTCTGTAAGAAAAACTCCTTTAAAATCAACTGTTGCATATGAATTCTCCTCTCTACAAATCACGCGTTTCATAAATTTTAATTGTAAGAAACATAGCGGCGATATAGACACTAGCTAATATAATTCCTCCAACTATAAATACACCAATATGTATTGGATTCATAATCCACTCAATGAATGAAGGTGTTGTTTCATTCAGCCCATCACTAATAAATATCCAAAGAATTACACCCACTCCCATTGATGCTGCTAATACTATACTTCTTACTACCTTCGATTTTGTACCATAATAACTAGGGAAAAACGTGACAACCAAAAATACGGCATAAACAACTCCATTTATTACTTCATACCATGGAATTTCAATGTATAGATTAGGATGATATGCACCGATATTACCAATGACAACAATGCCCCTTATAAGAAAAACAACTAACATCGTAGAGAGCATACCACCTACAATAAATATTGCACAGGAAATATATCTAGCAATTATGATATCCTTTCGACTTATCGGTAAACTATTTATAATAATGTCACTTTTATTCCTTTCATCCATAAAGATTAACGTCATAACGGAGGAAAGGGTTATAAATAGACAACTCATCGGAAATAACAATTCACCACTTGTATCTAACATAAAGAACAAAAGGGGCATAACAAGATTCACTAACCAAGTTACCCGAAAAAAGAACAAATCTTTATAGATGAGCTGACGCATAGGCACCTCTCCCTTTCGCAGTGTAAACGATGATATCATCTAATTTAGGCTTTTCTAATACAATCTCATTTCCAAACCAGTCGATAATTGCTTGTTTATCCTTTGCTAAACCTTCGAAACCAAACTTATTTTTTCGTAATCCAACAAATAGCTCTTTTCCTTCTCGGTCTAATAAATCATTACTTCCCTTTACGATTACGTAGTTTTCCATTAATTTGTCTTTTTCACCAGTAAATATAATTTCTCCTTCATTGATAAACGTAATATAATCTGCAATACGTTCTAAATCCGTCGTGATGTGCGTTGAAAATAATACAGATACTTCATCTTCCATTACAATTTCTTGCAACATATCAAGCAATTCACTACGTACAACTGGATCTAATCCTGCTGTCGGTTCATCCATAATAATAAATTCCGCATGATGTGAAAGTGCGATGGCAATCGCAAACTTCATTTTCATCCCTTTAGATAGCACTTTAATTTTTTTATACTTTGGAACTTGTAATCGCTGCATATACGATTGATACTGATTTTCGTCCCACTTTTTATATAACGGTGCAATAATACGCTTCATTTGCTCACACGTTAAATCTTCGTAGTAATGATTTTCATCATATACAAAACCGATATTTTGCTTTACTTCCTTTTCAGCTTTCTTATTGTCCTTACCAAAAATTTTTATATCGCCACTATCTTTTTTGATCAAATTCATAATCATTTTGATCGTCGTACTTTTTCCAGCTCCATTCGGTCCGACGAAACCCATAATATATCCCCGTGGTAATGCAAAACTTATATTTTTGACTGAGAAATCTTGATAACTTTTACAAACGTTTTTTAGCTCTAACATCACTTATTCCCCCTTATATAAAAACGCGATCATCTGCTGTAATTCTTCAAGTGAAAGTTGCAACACTTTACTTTCTCTCACAATTTCTTCAGCCTTACTTTCCAATAGACGTAGCCGCTGTTCTTTTAATAGTTCATTATTTTTACGTGAAACATAAGTCCCCTTCCCAGCAACAGTTTCTATATAACCTTCTTTTTCAAGTTCCTCGTACGCACGCTTCGTTGTAATTACACTAATTTGTAGTTCCTTCGCTAAGCTACGAATAGACGGTAATTGGTCTCCACCCTTTAAACCACCATTTAAAATAAGCTGGCTTAATTGTTTTCTGATTTGCACATAAATAGGGTCTTGGGAAGAATTCGAAATAATAATATTCATGTTTTCCTCCAGTGTGTATATACTGTGTATACCTTATATATACAGTATATACACAGTATCCTATTTTTGGCAAGAAAAAAAGACCAACATTTTCCTGTTGGTCTTTCGTATATGTATCACTTTTCAAAGCGATCTAACATCTCGTCTCTCATTCCGAAACTAACTACCGCAATTCCTACATACATAAACAAAAGGAATGCCGGATGAACTGTGTTGTACCAAGTGCTATCAACAATTAAATAAATCGTTAAAGCTACAACAAGAACAAACGCTAAGATAAACATATAAAAATGTCTTGTACTACCCATGATAAACTCCTCTCTTCTCACTACACCATTCAACAGTATATTTTATCGAATAATTCGATATGACTCAAGGTTAACTTTCTGTTATGTAATCAAGTTCTACCTTTACAATGTCATCACACGCTATTGAAATGATTGTTCCCTGTTTATCAATAGCTGTCACTTCTCTATTATCCATTACACGATGAGCTACTCTTTCTAACACTTTTCCTTGGTCTCGATAACAAAATTCTTTTACATCTTTAATTGTTTCTCCATTTTCTAAATGGTATACCATTCTATAACATCGATATCCCACACTCTCACCCCCGACTTGCTCGTTTTTTCACATATAAATAAAAATGAGTCATTCCTATCTCATTACATCTTCTTAATTTCAATAAAATTCTAACAAAAATAAATACTTTTATCAAACCGACTTTTTCAACAAAACCACCTATAAAACTACACCTTTACGCCATTATGAAACAAAAAATATAAACTTTTAACATTTTCTTCAATATTTCTGCACAAATTCTCCATACAAAAAAAGAACCCGCCGCAGCGAGTTCTTTCTTTTTTATTCTAATTAAACTTGTACAGGAGCTGGCTTTTCATAACGTAAAACAGGTTTACGAGCAGCCATCGTTTCGTCTAGACGTTTAATGACTGTCGTATGCGGTGCTTCTTGTACAACTTCTGGATTTTCTTCTACTTCTTTAGCGATTTGAATCATCTTATCAATGAAACCATCTAATGTTTCTTTTGATTCTGTTTCAGTTGGTTCAATCATAATACATTCTTCCACATTTAATGGGAAGTAAATTGTTGGTGGATGGTAACCGAAATCAAGCAGACGTTTTGCAATATCTAATGTACGTACACCAAGTTTCTTTTGACGACGACCTGATAATACAAATTCATGCTTACAATGTCTATCGAATGGAAGATCATAGAATGGTGCTAATCTTCTCATCATATAGTTCGCATTTAATACAGCATACTCAGTTACTGCACGTAGTCCATCTGGACCCATAGAACGAATATATGTGTATGCACGAACGTTAATTCCGAAGTTACCATAGAATGGTTTCACACGCCCAATTGCTTCTGGACGATCGTAGTTGAAGTGATAGCCATTTTCCGTTTTCTCTAAAATTGGTTTTGGTAAGTACGGAATTAAGTCAGCTTTCACACCTACTGGACCAGAACCTGGGCCACCGCCGCCGTGCGGTCCTGTAAATGTTTTATGAAGGTTTAAATGCACAACATCAAATCCCATATCTCCTGGTCGCGCTTGGCTTAATACAGCATTTAAGTTTGCACCATCATAGTATAATTTACCGCCTGCATTATGGACGATTTCTGCCATTTCTAAAATGTTTTCTTCGAATAAACCTAACGTATTTGGATTTGTTAACATAAGTGCTGCTGTTTCTTCGTTTACAACACGTTTTAAATCTTCTAAATCAACAAGACCATTTTCATTTGACTTTACTGTAATTGTTTCAAAACCAGCTACAGTTGCAGATGCTGGATTCGTTCCGTGAGCAGAGTCAGGCACAATTACTTTCGTACGATTAAAGTCACCATTTGCTTCATGGTATGCACGGATTAACATTAAACCTGTCCATTCTCCGTGTGCACCAGCTGCTGGTTGTAAAGTAACAGTATCCATACCTGTAATTTCAATTAAATGCTCTTGCAAGTCGTACATTAATTCCATTGCACCTTGTACTGTCTTTTCATCTTGAAGTGGATGAATATTCGCAAATCCTGCGAAACGAGCCACACTCTCATTAATTTTCGGATTATATTTCATCGTACAAGATCCAAGTGGATAGAATCCAGAATCAACGCCGTGGTTACGGTTTGAAAGTGCTGTATAGTGGCGCATAATATCAAGTTCAGATACTTCCGGTAGCTCTGCATCTTCTACTCGAATATAATCGCTCTCAAACACATCTTCCAGTTTCACTTCTTCTACATCTAATTTGGGTAAGCTATATCCTACGCGTCCTTCTTTACTCACTTCAAAGATAAGTGCTTGGTCTTGGTTCTTCATTGGATAGCCCCCATTTCGTTTACAAGTGTGTCAATTTCCTCTTTTGTACGAAGCTCAGTTACCGCTAAAAGCATATGATTATCAAATTCTTTATAATCACGACCTAAATCGTAACCACCGATAATATTCTTTTGTAGTAATGCGTCGTTTACTTCTTTTACTGGACGTTTGCAATCTACAACGAACTCATTGAAGAATGGTCCAGCAAATGTTACTGTGAAGCCTTTCGCTTCGAATTGACGTTTTGCATATTGTGCTTTAGAAATGTTTTGACGTGCCATTTCTTTCACACCTTGTTTTCCAAGTGCTGTCATTGCAACAGAAGCTGCTAATGCATTTAACGCTTGGTTTGAACAAATGTTAGATGTCGCTTTATCACGACGGATATGCTGTTCACGTGCTTGCAATGTTAATACAAATCCACGTCTACCATCTGAATCTACAGTTTGTCCCACAAGACGTCCTGGAATTTTACGCATAAATGCTTTCGTTGTTGCAAAGTAACCACAATGCGGTCCACCAAACTGCGTTGGAATACCGAATGGTTGTGCATCACCGATTACAATATCAGCACCAAATTTTCCTGGTGGTGTTAATGCGCCTAATGATAACGGATTTGAAGAGACGATAAATAATGATTTTTGTTGATGAACGATTTTTTCAATATCCGCTAACTTTTCAACTTGTCCGAAGAAGTTTGGATATTGAACGATTACACAAGCAACTGTATCGTCTACTTCACTTTGTAATACGTCTAAATCTGTTACACCATCTTTATGATTAATTTCAACAACTTCAAGGTGTTGACCTTTTGCATACGTTTCAAGTACTGCTCTTGATTCTGGGTGCACTGCACTAGATACAAGAATTTTCTTTTTACGAGTATGACCAGCTGCTAGCATTGCCGCTTCAGCTAAAGCTGTACCTCCATCATACATAGAAGAGTTTGCTACATCCATTCCTGTTAATTCACAAATCATTGTTTGGAATTCAAAAATCGCTTGTAATTCCCCTTGTGAAATTTCTGGTTGGTATGGTGTGTAAGCTGTATAAAATTCTGAACGAGAAATAACATGATCAACTATTACTGGAGCATAATGATCGTATACACCCGCTCCTAAGAAAGAAGCGTATTCTTTTAAATTAGCATTTTTACTAGCCATTTGAGATAACTCTTTTAAAAGCTCTGGCTCTGATTTTGCTTCTTTAATTTTTAAATCCCCTTTAAAACGAACACTCTCTGGAATATCAGAGAATAATTCGTCGATCGTTTGAACGCCGATCGTTTGTAACATTTCTTTTTTGTCTTCTTCTGTCATTGGAAGATAACGATGCAACATGAAATCTACCCCTCTCCCCGTTACTTTGAACGTTTATAAAATGGTGTTGGAACAACTACTGCTTTGACGCGTTTATTACGAATTTCAATTTCTACTTCTGTATCAACTGCTGCGTATTTTACATCAATTAGTGCTAAACCAATGCTTTTCTTTAACGTTGGAGATTGTGTACCACTCGTTACTTCCCCGATTTTTTCTTCTCCAATAAATACAGGGTAATGCGTACGAGGAATACCGCGTTCGATTACTTCGATGCCGACTAACTTACGAGATGCACCGTTTTCTTTTTGCTCTTTTAACGTTTCTTTTCCGAAGAAATCTGCTTCTTTATTTGTTTTTACCGCAAAGCCAATTCCTGCTTCAATCGGTGTAATATCTTTTGATAATTCTTGTCCATATAACGGAAGAGTTGCTTCGAAGCGAAGTGTATCACGAGCACCTAAACCACATGGCTTTAAGCCCTCTTCTGCACCAACTTCAAGAAGTTTCTCCCAAAGTTTTGCAGCATCTTCACTCTTACAGTAAATTTCGAAACCATCTTCACCTGTGTAACCTGTACGAGATACAAGTGCAGGAGTTCCATCTACAAGAATATCGTTTTTAAATTTAAAGAACTTAATTTCTTTCAAATCTTCTGACACAACTTTTTGTAAAATGCCTTCTGCTTTTGGTCCTTGAATTGCAAGCTGTGCAACTTCACTAGAAACATTGACTACTGTTGCATCGCCAATTACATGACTTGCTAACCATTCGTAATCTTTCTCGATATTTGATGCATTGATTACTAATAAATAGTCTTCTTCACCACGTTTGTAGATTAATAAATCATCTACTGTACCACCATTTTCGTAGCACATAGCTGTATATTGTGCGCCTCCTACCTTTAAGGTAGATACGTCATTTGTAACAACACGTTGTAAAAATGCTAAACTATCTACACCTTTTACCTCAACTTCTCCCATATGAGACACATCGAACAAACCTGCCGCTGTACGTACAGCTTCGTGTTCTTCTTTAATGCTTGAAAATTGAACTGGTAATTCCCAACCACCGAAGTCAATTGTTTTCCCACCATACTTCGCGTATACATCAAATAACGGTGTACGTTGTAATGTAATCATGCTCTCTCCCCCTTATGCTCTGACAAATCAATAAAAGTTGTTTCCCTAATCTAAACATTTTCATTCTGAAAAGATAGGATATACGGAATCTCACTATATTTTTTTATGAAAGCGTAAATAAAAAGTCACTTTCTTGGATAAAATACGAAAGATTCCACACATTTCACACCATTATCCTAACATTATTCGCTATATTTCATCAATATTCTAGCATAAAAAATAATTTAGAATTTTTTATGTTTCAACTTATAAAATACAGCTTTTAAGATTTCATACTTTATTATTGTCTATCATATAGCCTTTAGTAACGATCATCATGCCTTATTTCAAGGCGAATCATCATACATTTAAAACAATCACTTTAGTTTATAAAAGGTGGGAGAGTCGTAATGAATGTCGATATTTCCGTAGATCGGACGTGGCAAAACAATTTTTTAAATAGAATTGACGAAGATGGTCCTTGGACAAACTGGGATTTATATCATTTAGCTTATGAAACAGAAAAATCGTTACTTGTTCCTACTTTTGATGGACTACAAGCACCGAAGCACTTATCCCATTTCACACCGCTTCCTCATCAATTAGAGGTCGCTCAAAATGTTATTGAACAAATGAACGGTAAAGCGATACTGGCAGATGAAGTAGGGCTTGGAAAAACGATTGAAGCTGGACTTATTTTAAAAGAATATATGGTACGTGGCCTTGTGAAAAAAGTACTTATACTCGTCCCAGCCTCTCTCGTTTCACAATGGGCATACGAGCTAAATACAAAGTTTTTCATTCCAGCTGTAGCCCAAAAGAAAAGCTATTCGTGGGAGCAAGCTGATGTGATCGTATCATCAATTGATACTGCGAAACGTTCACCACATCGCGATATCGTTTTGAACTTAGAATATGACCTTATTATTATCGATGAAGCACATAAACTAAAAAACAATAAAACAAAAAACTATGAATTTGCACAGCGATTAAAAAAGAAGTTTTGTTTATTACTAACCGCAACTCCTGTTCAAAATAAGATTGATGAAATTTTCAACCTTGTTTCTTTATTAAAACCAGGACATTTAGGCAATCAATCCAACTTTGAAGAATACTACGCTTCAAAAAATCGTTCAGCCGAATCAGATGAAGATTTAAAAGCTCTTATTAACAAAGTAATGGTTCGGAATAGACGCCATAATACCGGGATTGATTGGCCCAAGAGGCATGTACGAACAATTTTTGTTGAATTTAATGAAGAAGAACAAGCATTATATAATGCTATTGAAAATTGGAGAGGACAAGATGCCTTCACATCTGCTTTCTCATCATTAACTTTAAAACGCGAGGCATGTAGTAGCCGGGAAGCTGTGTACTATTCATTGAAAAAGCATGTAGAAAAACGACTGAAAGAAAATGAGCACTATATAAAAGATCGACATATTGATGTGCTAATGGACAAAATCAATTGTATTCCTTTCAACTCAAAAGCAAATAAAGCTCTTGAGCTTATAAAAGAAATTGACGATAAAGTCGTCATTTTCACGGAATATAGAGCATCACAAATGTATTTACAATGGTTTTTACAACAGCACGGCATTTCTTCCGTTCCGTTTCGCGGCGGATTTAAACGCGGGAAGAAAGATTGGATGAAAGAACTTTTCCAAAACCACGCGCAAGTATTAATTGCAACCGAAGCTGGCGGAGAAGGAATTAACTTACAATTTTGTAGCCATATGATCAATTATGATTTGCCATGGAACCCAATGCGTCTTGAACAAAGAATTGGACGTATTCACCGTCTTGGTCAAAAAAATGATGTTCATATTTATAACTTAGCTACAAAGCATACTGTTGAAGAACACATTTTGAAACTGTTATATGAAAAAATCAACTTATTTGAGCGTGTTATCGGTGAACTCGATGAAATTTTAACAAGAATTAATATGAAAAACATCGATGCGCATATTCAAGAAATTTTCGCGCAATCAAAAAGTGAAGGTGAAATTCGAATTAAAATGGAAAACTTAACATCTATTATCGACTTTGCGAAACGAAATGAAGCTGAGGTGCAAGGCTATGCAGCAACATGAAATCCATAATTACTTATACAATTTCTTCGAGGCGAATAACTGTGAAATTTTACAACGTTCCCCTCATCTATTAGATGTACAATTAACAATCGAAATGGATAAATTATTAATGAACCGCCCTTTTTATTGGCACTATCTTGAAAAAACGGGAGGCGTACCGAATCCGATGCGCCTTACTCTTATTACAAATCCAGAAAACGAAGAAAGTGATGGTGAGCTTATTCACTACGGTTCACCACGTCTACATCAAATTTTCCAGACGACAAAAGAATTAGGCTCTTACATACGTCTATATGAGGAAGTAAAGCATAACGGGGCAACGCATACTCCACTCCATCCTTGGCTCGGTGTAAATGTAAAAGTGTCTTACCAATGCGATCGAAAAAAAGACATCCTTCACTCCATTGGTATTCATCTCATCTCTGGAACAATGATTGCAAACTTTCATGAAACATTAACTACCATTAAACTTACACCGAAAATACCTGACTTTTGTTTTACGCTCTCTCCTATCATTAAGCCTCAAAGCGGCTTACAACGTATAGAGGACGCTTTAAAAAATATAATTGCAGAAGATGATCATGAGTGGGCGAAAGAAGCGAGGGTACGCTGGAATCACGATTTAGATCTTCTAAATCGTTTTTATGAAGGTAGTGATGAACTTCCTGAAAGTTATGAAATTGAAAAACAAGCATTGCAAGAACAATATGAACCACGCATTACAATGCAAATTATTAACGGTGGCCTTTTTTATGTTACCGCTAATCATTTTCTATCTTAAAAAAGCTCCTTCCGTTTTAGAAGGAGCTTTCTTTCTAATTATTTCCTATCCTACTCTCTATCGCCACTACGCTCTTGCTGTTTTTTCTCTGCCATACGTTTCTGATGTGCACGATCCTTTGCGCTCACATGATTCGCATCAGTTGGAAGATTTTCTTTTGAACGTCCAATTCCATTGCTCATCTTTTCCACTCCTTTTTATGTCTTTCAAAATACACGTTTAGCCCGCTATTTGCGGGCAGTAAGACTCCCTCCCAAAAATTAGTTAGGTGGGAGATAACTGCCCGTAAATGCCCGATTGGTTCAACTAATAGTCAGTGGGTGATGCCCCACACTGATTAAAGTTTCACTTTATTTTCAGCTAGAAATACAATCCTTATACAAAAAATAAGAGCAGCCATTAGCTGCTCTTACTCATTCACGTATTTTTGAAACATATCATGGATGCCTTGATTTACGAGGTTCGAGATCTGCTCGTCAGATTTATTCGGATAACGATCACGTAATCTGATAGATGCCTTCACCATTAAATTTTCTAATACAGAACGGCCACCTTCTCCATAAATAATTTCAGCATACTTAACAAGCCTTCCATCCTCTAATGTTGCTGGATTATGATTGAAGAAAAATTTACTCATTGTCTCCACCTCTCTTTGATAACGTTTACATTTATATAGATTATTTATGTTATTTATTTCACAATATTGTATGCATGTATATATAATTAGTTTCATTATAAAGCAACATATCGATAGTAAATATGTTATTTTCGTCCATTTTGTGAACAATCCGAAAAAATGAAAGCGTTTCCTTTATTATATACTAAAAAAACTTACTACGCTAGGGGCAATTTTTTTAATCTACTAATCGTAGGCTTTTCCTTTTTTCATTAAACCTTATACAATTTTCAGAAATTATATTATAAAATATATGTATGACTTAAGGAGGCTGTATATGAATCAAAATAAAAAAGCTATATTAGATATCGTCTTTTATCTCGTATTTCCATTCCTTATTTGGAAATTTGCAAAGCCTTATATCGATCCTTATTACGCAATGTTAATCTCATCTGTCCCTGGGATTATTTATACACTGTATACGTTTAAGAAGGAAAAGCAGTTTAACGTGACAGGGTTCTTTATTTTAATTACACTCATTGCTAATACGACGGTAGATTTATTATCTGGATCGGCTGAACGAATGTTATGGAATGATGCTTATTATCATATCGCGCTCGGCATTATCGTTATATGTTCAATTTTTATAAAAAAACCACTTATGTTATATTTTGCTGCGGACATTGCAGCGCTACAAGGCCATGACCGCGATAAAAGCCGTGAGCTTTATCGTGATAGTCGTATATATCCAGCTTTGCAATATTTAACGCTATTTTTTGGGCTTCAATTTATATTAAAAAGCTTTTTAAAAATTTATTTCATCTCAGTTTTCGGTGTTGATGGCTACGGTGAAATGAGGGCGATTATGACTGCTGTAGGCTGGGGCATTTCGATTTGTATCGGAATAGGATTCGTATGGGTGAACAATAAAATACATGCAGTTACTGAAGAAAAAGAATCCGTGCAGTAAATAAAAATCCCCTAGTGTATGATGCTACTAGGGGATTTTTATTTTGCTAGACATATGACTACAAGTTAACTTGATTTTTTCCTTTTACTTTTTACGTTTCGATAAAACAAAGTAGCGCTCAGCGGCATAACACCAAACCATTTATTCAAAAATGGCTCTTTTTCAGCACGGCGCTGTTCTTTCTTTTGTTTACGATCTTCTTTTGGAGCATCCATATAGGACACAAACTGTTGCGTCACAAAGCGTACATAATCATTAGTAGACATATTATCATCACCTCTACTTGATTAGTATGTCCAATTTTTTTATACATTAATCTTCGCCTTTAATTCATTCATAATTTGTTCTACCGACTTATTTGTTGTATCAATATAAATCTCTGCCTCCTCATAATAAGCTCGGCGCGATTCAAATTTCGTTACAAATGCATCTATATCCTTTTTCTGAAATAGCGGACGTGTCGTATCTTCACGGAGTCTTTCTGCAATTACATGCGGATCGCAATATAAATACACGACAGTTCCGTTCTCTTTCATCCACTTTCGATTTTCTGCTCGTTCAATAATTCCTCCACCAGTTGTAATAATGGCATTATGAACCGGTAGTGAACGTAGCATTTCACTTTCATATTCCCGAAAAGCCATTTCACCTTCTTCCGCAAAAATATGCCGAATCGCCTTCTCTTGCTTTTCTTCGATTTTTTGATCAGTATCTACAACATCCATTTGAAGTTCTTTACTTAACGCTTTTCCAATTGTTGTTTTCCCAGCTCCCATATAGCCGGTTATGTATATAGATTTCATGTTCGTTCCTCTCAATCGTTCTTTATTATTTGTTATTATAACGAAAGATGGTACTTTATTTAATAAAAAAACGTTTTGTTCTTCTTATAAAATGAAGAACAAAACGTAACATACTTGCTTTTACTTATAAGTACCTCTTCTCACCCACTGCGTTGCAATCCATTTCTCACCTTTCGTTACAGGTGCCCCTCCATGTAACGTAAGCTCATTAAGTGATTGGTCCTGATAAAAATACTCAAAGTATACTGCCATTCCCTTTCTAGGGTGTACAGAAAGATTTAATTTTGGAAAGAATGTTTCTCCGCCTTCTTCTACATCATTTAAGTACATCACGAGAGTACTTATACGATTATTCGCAGCTGACCTACTATGTTCCGCAAAATAATCATAGTGAGCTTTATATTCTTGATCCACTGCATAATTTAAAATGTGCAATCCTTCTCCATGCGCTACAGGAACATTCATGATAGACGAGATTCGTTTTTCAATCTTCGAAGTAAGCTCATTCTCTTCCAAAAATGCACCGCTACTTGTTCGAATATCATTTACATCACGTGATGAACCAACTTTAGAACGCTCCATTTTATTTTTAGACAATTCAATTAATTCTTCGCATTCTTCATCACTTAATACATTTGCTAATACGACAATAAGAGGTTCTTCGAATTTTGAAATAATTTGTATTTCCCTATCTTCTGTCATAATCGCATTTCCTTTATGATCAAAAATAGTTTGTTCCTTATTTTCACCTATTTGATTGTTATTTGTCATTTCCCTATTCTCCCTAAAAAAAGATTGGATAGCATGAATATATCATATTCTTTCTACCTTTCTCTTTTTTGAGAAAATTTAAACTTTTAATCGTTATATTTATCCATTTCCCCCAAAAAATTGACGCTCTTCACAATGAAAATTCATCGTTTTACTTCGCATATTTTATCTATCATCCTTCTATCCAATCATATATTTTCTCATCCTCTTTTCTATACCGGAAGCTCACCGTATAGAAAATTCTTTGTTTTGTCTCGCACTGCAAAGAAACGATAACCATATCATTTTCAAATCCGTACTTCCCACTCGCCTTTCCCTTTTCATACTGAAAGAAAAATGTACCATCTCTTTCTATTTTCTGTAAGTCTTTTTTTATATCTGCAATAGCTCGATTCATCAATTCCTCCATTAAAAATTTTTGTTCTGTTTCAATATAAAAATTTTTATCAGAAAGCAACATATTCGTTTCGTATACAAAAAAAGAAGTCAATAAAACAAGAAAGATGATTGTTCCAGGCATTGTAAATCCATCTTGTTTTCTCATATGGACCTTCCCATTTCGCTATATCGTACAGTTACACCTTCATATCTTTTCCCGCTAGTATCTTTCACATTTATAAATAGCAAATGAGGTGTTAGTTTGTATGAAACCATTTCAACTTTTTGCAATAAAACTTCTCTTCCGCGCATATTCACTTTTCTTATAAGATGACTATTTACTTTTTCATACGTCACTTCCTCCCCATTACGCAGACGAAAACGTAAAATGCTCTCTCCATTTCCAAGAGTTATATTTTCCCCAAATGATACTTCACGAAACTCCAATTGTATTTGTCCTAAAAACACATCCCACTCCCAATCATTTAACCCTTTTAACTGCTTATTTTCCATTCCTATAAAATGAAATCTTGGTAAGAGTAAAAAGAACAGTGATAACAGAAGCAAACATACGATCATTTCTATTAATGTAAATCCAATTTCTAATTTGTTTTTTCTCCTGCATAAAAGCATTGTTTCATCGTTCTTCCCTTCACATCTTTCCACATAGCACAAACTTCATTTCCTCCCCAATATGTGTAATACACAATTCCGTTTATGACTTTTTCTTTCGCTCGTTGTTCCTCATTCTCATACATATATAGGGCTGCTTCTTTTTTTAATAATACGAATGCCTTATAGCGGATTTGTATATTTTTTCTTTCTTGCATAACCAATACTGTTTGTGGCAGTAGTAACGATACCACCATTATTAGTAAACTTAGTGCCACAAGCATTTCAGCCATTACTGACCCTTTTTGGCATTTCACGATACATAAATCTCCCTCTTCCAAGCTGAAATACAATCTGATATTTATAACTTCGATACGAAAGTAAAATCGTGCCACCTTTATTAATATTTCCGCTCGGATTATATGTCATCGGATTTGGAAAAGTATACAAATCAATTTGTATATCGTTATCATAGTCTCTCTGCACAATAGAATGATTCGTACCTGATTCTCCAATGTAGTATACATTCTTCTCCTTATACCACCGTAACGTATAATGTGTTTGACGGTTTATCGCTAATTGCTGCATATACAAAATATCATTGGAAAACTGTCTCAAAAATTGTTCAACTTTTTGTTTTTCATATAATGAATGAACGTTAAAATACGTAACCATACTCAATACAGAAATTGCAAATAGAACGAGCAACATTTCTAAAAGAG
Organism: Bacillus thuringiensis; assembly: GCF_014932895.1. Lineage (GTDB taxonomy): Bacteria > Bacillota > Bacilli > Bacillales > Bacillaceae_G > Bacillus_A > Bacillus_A thuringiensis_AA. Next base: position 526,470 of record NZ_JACYOF010000001.1, read on the forward strand.
TAAATCCTTTTTGTTTCACAGTGTCCCGACTGATACTGTGCCATTATCTGAAATATAAATTGCTTCACCATTCGGACACTTATCAGCTGCAATATATTTTTCATCTATTAGTTCTTTTAATGACGGGATTTTATTATGTTGTAATTGGTATACTTGTATTTGTGCTTCTACAGATTTCACATATGCTGCACACCCTTTTCCTTGGACCGATGAGCGCTGTGTGACTACATTTGGAATAATTAATACTAATAATACAGTTATGACAACCATAACTAATAGCATTTCTAAAAGAGTAAACCCTTCCTCATTCTGCATGTAAGTGCCTCCTAAACAGAATTCATCATTTGAAACATCGGCATAATCATCGCTAAATACATAAGAACAACTATTCCTCCAATACATGTAAATAAAATCGGTTGAATAATAACTAACATATTTTTAATTTTTTGCTCCATTTTTTCCATAATAAGCTCGCTATAGTCACCCAACTCAATCGCTAAATTACCGTTTGCTTGTCCATGCGTAATAATATAAGAAAGTTCTTTCTCATAATACCCACTTTTAGCAATGATAGATTGTAACGGTTCTCCTGTAATTAATTGTCGTTCAATCCGGCCCGCTTCATACTGAAAGAACGGATGGTATTTTTGCTCCATCATTATTGTTAAGGCCTCGAATACTGATAGTCCGCCGTTTAATAAACCACTCAATTGAGTGGAAAAATAATGCGAATGCTTTAAAAGAAGAAATGTTCTTATGAGGGGGATACGAAGTATGATTTTTACCCGTTGAATATGTGGGAGCTTCCGAAAATAAAACATATATAAACTACACCCAATAATAACGATAAGAATAATGGTAAAAATAATGTAAGGTATTCGTTTAATTGCACTTAAAATTTGTTCTGTAAGTAGCGGGGCTGTAGAACCGAACGAACTATACACCATTTCAACCTGTGGTAATAAGAGGAGGTTGAAAACAGCAAGCATAATCATTAAAAAGAATGCCAACAACACAGGATACTGCATTATTTTCATCATATCTTTCCTATACTTATCCTTCTTATATAGAAGTGCGCTCCCTCGTTGTAACGCAAAAGAAATATCGCCGTGCCGCTCTGCATAAAATAAATAACTTAACATCTCCTGGTGAAACATTAATTGATGAAAAGAATCGTGTAGACTTTTTCCATCTTTTAATCCTTCAATCATGTGCTGCAATTGTACTTTCTTTTCTGACGGTAATTGAAAACGCAAAAATTCTAACGCTTGTAAGAGGGAGTATCCTTTTTCTAATAGTTCTCCTAATCGTTTCAACAATACTACTTGATCACTTAAACTCCATGTTTTCTTAAACATAAACATCTTCTTCTAAAAATCCTAAAGCGTATCCTTTTCGTATTGAAGATTCTAAAGTTTCATGTTTATAAGTAACACATTCTCCGTTCGCTTCTTTAATCGCTTGTTTTAACTCATATCCATATAACAACTCATAAATGCTCGCTTGCCTTACTTGCCTCATTGATTTGCATAAAGTTGAGCACTTCCCTCTGCAAAATGGACATTTCAATTCAACAAGTCGCTGTGCAGCTACAGCCAGTAAAGACTGTTCAATTTCTTGCCTCGTTACGCCATAATCCATAAATCGTATGATTGCTCCTTTCGCATCATTCGTATGCAGTGTCGTCATTACTAAATGTCCAGTCAAACTTGCTCTTACAGCTATTTTTGCTGTTTCTTCATCACGGATTTCACCAACTAAAATAATATCTGGATCATGACGTAAAATAGCCTTTAATCCCGTCTCATATGTGATACCTGCTTTTTCATTTATTTGAATTTGTAATAAATCGTCCTTTCTTTTTTCAACTGGATCTTCAAGTGTAACAATGCGGCGTGTTTTCCTTTTTCTAATTACCTCTAATAATGCATACATTGTTGTTGTCTTACCGGAACCGGTTGGTCCAGTAAATACAAGTAATCCATGAGAATGATATAAAAAAGAGAGTAGTTTTTCCGCTGTACTTGGAAATAACGAAAGATGAGATAATGGCTGAACAGATGCTTGTAAATGAAGGCGAATAACGAGACTTTCTTGATATACTGTTGGAAGTGTTGAAAGGCGTAAATAAGCTTCTTGTCCATCAATTTGTAAATATAACGAACCGTTTTGCGGCTTCCTTCTCTCCCCTATATCCATTGAAGCTAAAAATTTAAAGTGCGAAACAAGCTTTTCTCCAAATTCCTTTTCAATACACCGTCTCGTAATTAAATCTTTTCCTATACGCAGTTGAACCACTACGTCCTTCTGCCGGGGCACAATATGTAAGTCTGACGCTTGCACCCTACATGCTTCCTTCAAAATTGTATTTGCAAAATTTTCAATCCCATTCATCACTTTTTCCCTCCTCACTATGTATATAGCATGAAAAAACAAGCAAGGAAAATTGAAACTTTTGTATTTTCATTAGAGAGAAAAGGAAAAATATGTTTGTGAAATTATGAACAATTTCTGAATTATTATCTAAAATTACCTATATGTATGTTTATCTGTATTATAATGTTATTATCTTGGATAAAGTGATAAAGGTGGAGATCCTCATGGAACAAGCTTTAAAAATTACAGGCGTATTATCTGATCCAACTCGTTATTACATTTATAAATATATTTCTCAAAAACATAGTTACGTAACTGTACAAGAAATTGCAGATGAGTTTGACATTCATCCAAACGTAGCACGTTTACATTTATCTAAATTAGAAGATGTTCATATGCTAAAATCAGAAACAAAAAAAACTGGAAAAGGCGGAAGACCAAGCAGATTATATGTATTATCTGAAGATGTCATCCAATTACAATTTCCATTTCGCGATTATCAATTATTAGCAAAAATAGCGTTTAATTCTCTCCTTAGCCTTGGGGCTGCTGGTGAAAAAGCGCTATATGAAACAGGAAAACAATTTGGAGCAGAATTAATGCAACAACATATGCAGCGCTTACATGTGAGTGAAGATGATTTAACAGTAGAACAAAAAGTTCAAATTGCAAAAGAAGCATTCTCAACAGCTGGTTTATCACCTACATTTGAATTAAGTGCAGATGGAACAAAAATTTTCTATGACGTACACAATTGTCCATTTAAAGAAGTTGCTGTTAATCACCCAACTGAAATTTGTAATATGCATGGAGATATGATGAAAGGGATTTTTGAAATCCTATTCCCTAACATGGAATTAACACGAAATGATAGTCTATTAGATGGATGTAAATCTTGTAATTATAAACTAACAATTTAATCTCCCTTATAAAAGAAGCCAATTATAATTGGCTTCTTTTATATGAACGAATATTTACAATAGTAAGAAAAATAAACTATAATGAGGAGAGGTTTACTTTTTCTAGAAAAGGAGGGAGATGGCATGGAGCGCATGTTTCGCGTTCTCGGCTTTTGGACTGGAATTTTCTCGGTTATGTTTTACGTAGGGGATATGCATTCGACTGCACTACTATTTTTAGGACAAACAGGTTTCTTCGTACTTTTAAGCTATTTAAAATTAACAGAGCGTATGTATATATACGTATTCGGGGCGTATTTAACTGTTTTCTTCATAGGATTTACATACTACACGACGTTTTTACTTGTCCCTGGAGCTGGACATTAAAAGATGGCAATTTGCCATCTTTTTTTTAATCCCGCAATTTCCTAGTTGACTTATAGGTTTTATTACCTTATATTCTATATAACAGATTGGAATTAGGGGGAATCAACATGAATACACTGCTTGTCGGAATTAACGTTGCAGTCATGCTCATTTTAGTTGGCGTATTATATTATATGCAACGTAAGCATGTATCTTTTAATAAACGTGTATTTACTGCTTTAGGAGTCGGAATTATATTTGGTCTTATATTACAATTTATTTATGAGCCTACTTCTAAGATAATTATTGAATCAAATAACTGGTTTGGCTTAATTGGTAACGGTTATGTGAAATTGCTTCAAATGATCGTTATGCCACTTATTTTAGTATCTATTATTTCAGCATTTACAAAATTACAGTTAACAAAAAATCTTGGTAAAATTAGTGGTCTTATCATCGGAATTTTAATTCTTACTACAGGAATTGCTGCAGCTGTCGGTATCGCTGCAAGTGCAGGATTTGATGTATCGGCAACAGGCTTACAACAAGGTGATGCAGAATCTGCTCGTTTGAAGCTAGTTGAAGAAAGATTTACTTCTATTGAAAAGACAACAATTCCAGACAAATTATTAGAACTACTACCTACAAATCCGTTTCTTGATCTAACAGGTGCTCGTCCAACATCAACAATTTCTGTTGTAATATTTGCAGCCTTTATCGGTATTGCCTTTATAGGTGTAAAACGAAAATATCCAGAACAAGCAGAGCTATTTAAGAAGATGCTTGATGCTGTATATGCAATCGTAATGCGTATGGTAACATTAATTTTACGCCTTACTCCATACGGTGTGTTAGCTCTTATGGCAAAAACGGTTGCTGGTAGCGATATTAACGCGATTTTAAAACTTGGTAACTTCGTGTTAGCGTCTTACGTTGCACTTATCGTAATGTTTATTATTCACTTATTACTAATCGCACTATCTGGTTTAAATCCAATTCAATATTTAAAAAAGGTGTTCCCTGTATTAACATTTGCGTTCACATCTCGTTCTAGTGCTGGTGCAATGCCATTAAATATTGAAGCCCAAAAAGAAAAACTTGGTATTTCTGAAGGGATTGCAAACTTTGCAGCTTCATTCGGGGTATCTATCGGTCAAAACGGTTGCGCAGGTATTTATCCAGCGATGCTTGCCATGATGGTCGCTCCAACTGTAGGAATTGATCCATTACAACCACAATTTATTTTAACTTTAATCGCTGTTGTTGCTATTAGCTCATTCGGGGTTGCAGGTGTTGGTGGTGGTGCAACATTCGCAGCGTTAATCGTACTTTCTACAATGAACTTACCAATCGGCATTGTCGCTCTTGTTATCTCGGTTGAACCATTAATCGATATGGGCCGTACAGCTCTTAACGTAAGTGGTTCTATGACAGCTGGTCTTATTTCTAGTAAATGGCTTGGTGAATTAGATCAAGATACGTACAATCAAGATGATACAAAAACTGGTGAAATTGCTTCATAAATAAGAAGGACGCTAACATAAAATTGTTAGCGTCCTTTTTTATTCCGTTCCCTCTCTACACATCTTATCTTAAAAATTATCACTCCAAGTATTCTTCTAGTTGCTCTTTTAACTCCTCCTCAATCTCATAACAAAATTCATCAACAAATTCCCCTATCGTCTTACTCTCCCCACATCTTAAATTGAATTTCTGTTCCTAAAAAATAATTTTTTCGTCTTCAAATTGGAATATTATAAAACCCAATCATTTCTTTCTCTTCATCTAGTATAGCTATCGCAACTGATGAATAATAACCCACTTCAAAAGGATGCTCTATATCTCTAGCAAGCCCCATAAACAGTTCCGTGTTTATATATATATATAAAAATATTAATATTATTTAAAAAGTTCAAGTGATATTCACTCTATTTCATTTTCCATACATTGAATCTTCTTTTTCAACTCAATGTAATCCCCTGTTCTTTATATTTCATTTCCGCCTCCTTAAACATAGAAAAAGAGAATACAATATCGTATTCTCTTTTCTCAAGTATATTTCATTATCTCACAGCCCGTCCCTTTTACAAATAACCATTTTGCTCGCACCATTTATGAAATTGTCCTACGTCTACCCCAACTAACACGATATCCTTTAGCTCTACATCGATACTTTGTTCTCCAATTACAATAGCAAAGTGGGATTCTAATTGTTTTTCATTTTTCTTTACAATTCCAATTCGGTTCCGATACGGTCCATCTTTTATATATGCTTTTTGTCCTATAATATCAAAGTTCAAGATTCTCACCTCTTTTATTGCGCTCAAATTGGAAATACGAACTCAACTTCGGAAAATTTCCTTTCATTGCACTATTTCTCTATATATATGACGAAACAATAAAAGAGTCCTTCCTTCTTTACAATTATTTTTTCTTTGTTTCATTTTTATGATTGAAACGTAAAGTTTATAATAAAATACACTTGGAAGCGCTTTCTATGCAATTTTTTATGTTATACTATATAAGTAGAACTTCGTAAAGAGGGTTAAAAAATGAATACAAAAATGATAAAAAAAGTAATTGAAGCATTAAAAGTATATGGCTTTCAGGATGTATCATTCTGTGACAAAACGAAGCGATTTTTATTTCAAAACGAAACTGATATTATGAGCGGCTATGCAGAAATAACATATAGTAGTCAATTTGAAAAATTCAACGTACAAATTCATCCAATTGAAACACATCACCAAGCAGAGTTACAAGAGGTTGAAAGACATATACAAGCTTGTATAAGAAAAGTGGAATATTTAAACGCACTTCTTACTGGGCAGACAAAACTAGACGATAAAATTATTATTATGTAAAAAAAGAACGTGATACACTCACGTTCTTTTTCATTATACGTTCATCTTTTCCTTCAGTTGTAATCCTGTAACAGATTCTAATACATCTATCGCTTCTCCAAATGTCATATCAAAAATTGTCTTCTCTTCTATGTATGGAAATTGTCTGAAGCGCTTTTCTAACATTTTCACAGCATCTGATGTAAAGTTTGCACTATCAATGCCAAATTCTGTTTCAAGAAGAACGATCCAATCTAACACATGAAAACCTAATCCATTGACGAATGAAATAAGTTTTTCTTCTGGCTTTGAAGATAAGAATACATGTCGTTCCATCTCACTGAAAAGTTCTTCTCCTAAAATTTCTGCTAACTCATCATCATGTTCGCGTTCAATAATCTCTTCGTAACCGTAATCGTCAACAAGCTCTTCTACCTCTTCACTATCTGCAAAAAGCAATTGGCTAAGAAGCGCCTCTTTCTTAAATTCACTTTTTTGTACCACTTCTAAAAAACTTGTTTCCCATCCATTCTCTAATTTCATATAACATAACTCCTTTATTCACTTTTCTTATCATCACTGTACCCAAAAGATTATCTTTGTAACCTTTTAAGTAGTTACTATTATTTCACTTTATTTATAACATAAGATGCAAAAGCCTCTACATCTCCTTCAAAAACATTTACTTCTGGCAAATGGTAAAACGTTGTTTGCAGCGAGTTTCCTTCATGATAAAGGTATATCTTTTTCTCTAACGCAAGCGCCATTCCAAACTCTGTATGGCTCCCATTCCCGCCATCTAATATAAGTAAAAAGACATCGGCTTCTTTTAGAGCATTCTTTTCTGCCTGACCAATTTCTCTTAATTGTTCTGGATTAACTGCTCTTTCATTTTTTGTCCAATCATATGTATGATGCCATCCTGAATTTTTCAGTTCATTGGCTACAGAACGTACAAGATGTTTATTTTGGAAACCTGAAGCAATATAAAACTTCATTTATATACACTCCTTATATATGTACGGGGAAACTCCTTTTTAGCGTTAATGATTTTAGGTATAATTAAGAACAACCTCAAAAAAAATCCCCATCTTTAGAACTTATTTGCGTTTAAATGATGGGATGCTTCATGGTCTTCTTTTATTTTTTGCTTTTTATAACTTTCATCAGCTAACATTTCTAGTTCAGCTGTTATTTCTGACTTTTCAAGCTCTCGTTCTTGCGAAAACTTCCTTGAAATATAAACAATAACACTACCAACGTACAACACAAAGCATATAATAAGTGCAGTATTTTCATAGAGACTTAGCTCCAACACAGTCACTCCTAATCCATTCGTATTTTCACGCTTCATTAATTGGAATTTCCCTACTAACCATTTGTTATCCCGCATTAACGGGCAGTAAGATCCCCTCCCCAAAATTCAGTGAAAGCAAAGAAGTTAGATGGGGATTAACTGCCCGTAAAAGCCCGATTGGTTCAACTAATAATCAGTGGGGGATTAACCCCCACTGATTAAAGTTTCACTTTATTGTAACATAAAAATATCAATTCTTGGAATCTTTCATCCTACTAAAAGAGGCATGGTTGTTTCATCATGCCTCTGAAATATGGTGAAGGATCGTTTTAATCGCTTCTTTTCCATTGTATTTTTTTAATGCTGTTTTATACGTCTCATTGTTAAGGTACAACTCTTCTACATGCTTTATAAGAGAGTTTACAGTGACGTCTTCTTCATACAATACGGAGGCATATCCTTGTCTTTCAAAGGACTCTGCATTTAATATTTGATCTCCACGACTTGCAAATTTCGATAATGGAATTAAAACCATTGGCTTTTGTAATGTTAAAAACTCAAAAATTGCATTGGAGCCCGCACGTGAAATAACAAAATCTGTTATCGCTAATATATCTGGCAGCTCTCCATGTACATATTCAAATTGTCTATATCCTTCTTTATTTTGTAAACTTTCATCAAGATTACCTTTTCCGCAAAGATGAACAATTTGATATTTTTTAAGAAGTTCTGGTAACGCTTCTCGAACCGTTTCATTAATTTTCTTCGCGCCCAAACTTCCTCCCATGATTGTAATAACTGACTTTTTACGTGAGAAACCTAAAAACGCTAAACCTTTTTCACGATTTCCCTTTAATACTTCTTCACGTACAGGAGATCCCGTATATATTACTTTTTCTTTCGGTAAATGTTTCGCTGCTTCTTCAAATGTAACAAATATTTTCGAAGCGAAACGGAGCGCAATTTTATTTGCTAGTCCTGGCGTCATATCAGATTCATGTAATAAAACTGGTACTCTATTTAGCCATCCTCCAATTACCACTGGTACAGATACGAAACCACCTTTTGAAAAAATCACATCCGGTTTTAGTTTTCGAATCCTTACATACGCATCCATAACACCCTTCATTACAAGAAAAGGATCTTTTATATTTTTTAAATCAAAATAACGGCGTAGCTTTCCACTGGCAATACTATAATACGGAATGCCTTCCTTTTCTATAATCGTTTTCTCGATCCCTTGATGAGAACCAATATAAGAGATGTCCCAATTCTGTTCTTGTAAATATGGAATAATGGCTAAATTAGGTGTTACATGTCCTGCCGAACCGCCACCTGTAAAGACTATTTTTTTCATACGTCTCCCCCTTCTACACTATAGTACACTAAAATACTTTGCCTCAGGGTGAGAAAATACCATAGCCGTTACAGACGCTTCTGGCTCCATCATGAATCCTTCCGTTAATGAAATACCTATTTCCTCTGGATGAATTAAGCGAAATAGCTTTTCTTGATCCGCAAGTTCTGGACAGGCTGGATAACCAAATGAAACTCGTATTCCTCTATATTTCGTGCGGAAGCGTTCTTCCATCGTCAATTCAGGTGAATCTGGAATGCCCCAGCGGTCACGGATGAGCATATGTGTTTTTTCAGCAAGTCCTTCTGCTAATTCAAGCGCTAACGATTGAATGGCATGACTACGCAAATAATCACCTTTCACCTTCCACTCTTCAGCAATATCCCGAACTCCTTCCCCAACAGTAACAGATAAGAAAGCCACATAGTCCATCTCATCGCCAATAGGGCGTAAATAATCACCTAAAGTACGATATGGAGCCTTTCCTTGTCTTGGGAATGTGAAACGCTCTATAATACGCGTATGATCTTCTGGGTCATATATTATAATGTTTTGTCCGTCGCTTTGCGCTGGAAAAAATTGATACACTGCTTTCGGTTTTAACCAAGATTGTCCTTCCCCCAATAATTCGTCTATTAAATCGTTTAATTCGTGTGCTCTTTTATCTCCCTCTTTCAAAAGCTTCTTCACATTTCCTTTTAATCCAAGGTGATGTCCAAGTAGCATTTGTCTATTTAAAAATGGAGCAAGATGTGCAACAGGAATATCACGTAATACAATTCGTTTTGTTGAACCAGGAACCATAACCACTGATTTTGGTAACGGCTCAATTACTGCTGGAATTTCTATTTTCTTCTCCTCTTTTTTTACGATATGAAGATGACGTTCTTTTTTATCCTGTTTCATCTTCTCACGCTCTTCCTCTTTTTGAAGCTTATTAATAATATCAAGCCCCGTCATCGCATCGCTCGCATAACATACGAGCCCTTTATACGATGGAGAAATACGATTGTCTGTAAACTTTCTCGTTAACGCTGCACCACCTACAACAATTGGAATATCAATATTTGCCGCTTTTAAATCTTCAGCAGTCGTTACCATTTGTTGTGCTGATTTTACTAACAATCCAGAAAGACCTATAATATCTGGATTCTTTTCTTGTACTTCTTGAACGATCCGATCCGAACGTACATTGATTCCTAAATTAATAATCTCATATCCGTTATTCGATAAAATAATTTCAACAAGATTTTTTCCAATATCATGTACATCACCTTTTACAGTTGCTAATAATACTTTCCCTTTTTTCGCACTATCACTAGATTCCATATGTGGCTCTAAATAGCTTACAGCAGCTTTCATACTTTCAGCACTTTGTAATACTTCAGCAACGATAAGCTCATTTTTATTAAATAATCGCCCCACCTCATCCATTCCTGTCATAAGTGGACCATTAATAATATCAAGAGGTTTTCTTCCTTCTACAAGTGCCAGGCTTAAATCTTCGTGTAACCCTTGCTTCGTACCTTCTACAATATAGTTGGCTAGTCGTTCATCAAGCGTAAGCGTTTCTTGCACAATAACATCTTTCTTTTTGGCCACACGATAAAAGTTTGTAAATTCTTCTAACGTTTCTTTCGTCGTTTCAAAAAGTAATGCATCTGCAAGACGTTTTTCTTCCTCTGGAATTGATGCATAGCGCTCTAATTTTTCTGTATTAACAATCGCATAATCTAATCCTGCTTTCGTTGCATGATATAAGAAGACAGAATTTAATACTTCTCGACCAGCCGGTGGTAAACCAAATGATATGTTACTTACGCCTAAAATCGTTAAACATTCTGGTAACGCTTCTTTAATAAGGCGAATTCCTTCTATCGTCGCTGCCGCTGAACCGATATATTCTTCATCACCTGTCCCTACAGGAAACACGAGCGCATCAAAAATAATATCAGACGGGCGTATACCATACTTCTTCGTTAGTAGTTCATAACTTCTTTTCGCAATTTCTACCTTTCTTTCTGCACTAACGGCCATGCCATCTTCATCAATTGTTCCTACAACTATAGCGGCACCGTATTTCTGAAGAAGCGGTGTCACCTTTTCAAAGCGTTCTTCTCCATCTTCTAAATTAATTGAGTTGATAACAGCTTTTCCTTGAATATAAGTAAGGGCTTTTGCCATAACATTTTCATCTGTTGAATCAATCATAATCGGTACTTTTAGCACTTTCGTAACTTCTGCCAAGAATTTTTCCATATCTTCTATTTCATCACGATCAGGGTCCGCCATACAAATATCAATGATATGCGCATTTTTCTTCACTTGTGCTCTTGCCACTTCAGCAGCCTCTTCGAATTTCCCTTCTGCTACTAATCGTTTAAATTTACGCGATCCAATAACGTTTGTTCTTTCTCCAACAAATAACGGTCTCATAGAATCATCGTATTGCAATGCCTCTAACCCACTAATCCCATGCCCTTCTCGTTCATGGTGTTCACGTGGCTTAAGAGATGCTAGCGCTTCTTTCATTGCTCTTATATGTTCTGGCGTTGTACCACAACAGCCACCGATAATATTAACCCATCCTTCTTCAGCAAAGCGCTTCACTTTTTCGGCGAGTGAAGATGGAGATTCATGATAATGTCCATCTTCATCCGGAAGACCTGCATTTGGATAACAAGAAATGTAACACTCTGACAAATCAGATAGAGAACGAATATGTTCCCTCATAAACTCAGGACCGGTCGCACAGTTTAATCCAACAGATAATGGCTTCATATGCTCTACTGATAAATAAAAAGCCTCAATTGTTTGTCCTGCCAGAGTCGTTCCCATCGGCTCAATCGTTCCTGAGATCATGATAGGCACAATTTTATTTATTTCTTCAAAAGCTGCTTGAATTCCAATATAAGCAGCTTTCACATTACGCATATCTTGACTCGTCTCAACGAGTAATACATCAACTTCGCCCTTCAATAATCCTCTCGCCTGCCTTGTATAAGCTTCAATTAGTTCTTCAAATGTAACCCCTCCTGTAACACTAATTGCTTTCGTTGTCGGCCCCATCGCACCTGCAACATATACTTCCTTCCCGCTTTCTTTAACAGCTTGCTTCGCCAAAAGTGCTGCCTTTTCATTTAGTTCTTCGTCTAAATGAGACAACTCATAATCACTTAATACGATATTCGTCGCCCCAAATGTATTTGTTTCAATAATGTCAGCTCCAGCTTCAATATAAGCTTTATGAATCTTTAAAATTACATCTGGCCTTGTTTCTACTAAATATTCATTACAACCTTCGTACTCTTCTCCCCCGAAGTCTTCCGCAGTTAAGTCCTCTTGCTGGATCATTGTACCCATTGCACCATCTAGTATTAAAATGCTATTTTGTAATCTTTCTTCTATACGCTTCATCAATTAATACCTTCTTTCACTTCTTGCTTTTCTCTCACATATTTAACGAGATGCTCTGTAATTTCATATTTTAAAAATGGTGTGATTAAGTATATACCGTTAAAATATTTTAATGTCGTATCAATTAATTCTTGTGAAATACGAATGCCTTCCTCAATAGCTGCCTCTTTCGTTTCGTGTCCATCCATTCTCTCTCTTATTTCTTCAGGAAGAGTAATTCCCGGCACCTCAAAGTGAAGAAAATCTGCATTCCGCTTACTTACTAATGGCATAATTCCAATAAAAATAGGCTGTTCCAAATGTTTTGTCGCTTCATATACTTCTTCAATTAAAGCAACATCATATATTGGCTGTGTTAAGAAATATTCCGCTCCAGCATCTATTTTTCGTTCCATTCGTTTTACAGCTGCTTTTAAATGTCTTACGTGAGGATTAAATGCGCCACCTACAGAAAACCTTGTTGCCGGTCCAATTGATTTCCCTAAAATGGAACGTCCATCGTTCATTTCCTTAATCATTTTAATAAGCTCTATAGAGGACAAGTCATATACAGAAGTGGCACCCGGAAAATCACCAACGCGCGCTGGATCACCCGTTAACGCTAGTACCTCCTCCATACCTAGCGCGGATAAACCTAGTAAATGAGATTGTAGTCCAATGACGTTATGGTCTCTACACGTTAAATGCGTCAATACTGGAATATCGTGCTTCGTTAATAATGCCCCCATAGCCATATTCGAAATGCGTGGTGACGCTAATGAATTGTCTGCTAGTGTAATAGCGTCCGCTCCCGCTCTTTTCAGTGCTCTTGCTCCTTCAAAAAAACGCTGCGTATCTAGTGTTTTCGGTGGATCTAATTCTACTACAACTGTCGTTTGTTTCTTTGCCTTCTCTGCGAGAGTGACGTGAGCTTTCGAACGTTTTTCGTGTGTATGAACTACTTTTTGTCTTTGAATCGTTTTCTTTTCTATTACAGGTGCAACATTTGCAATAGCACGCTTCATACTTTCAACATGTTCTGGAGTAGTACCACAACAACCACCCAATAATCGAATACCTTGTTCAATAAATTTTGGTGTCATCGCTTCGAAATAGGCCGGACTCCCCTCATATACGTAACGTCCCTCCACATAATTTGGGAGACCTGCATTCGGGTATGCTGACAAATAGCCATTTTGCGGAATCGATATCATTTTAAAAGCTTCCGTCATATGAAGTGGCCCGAGTTGACAGTTCAATCCAACAACATTTGCACCGTAATCTAAAAGCTGTTTTAATATTTCATTTACATCATTTCCATTTTGAGTCGTACCTGCCTCATGTAACGCTAATTGGGCTACAATTGGAATATTCGTTTGTTTTCGTAACACCTTAACAGCATGGACTAATTCAAACTCATCATAAAAAGTCTCTAATAGTAATCCATCAACCTGTTCTTCTAATAAAGCACCTGCCTGTTCAAGTAGCATAAATTCTCTCTCTATATCAGTCGTTGTAACAGCTCCGATGTGTTTCATACCACCAATTGTTCCTAAAATTGCATTTTTTTCTGTAATAGATGCTTTTGCAAGTTTTACTGCCGCTTTATTTATTTGAACAACTTGATTCTCTAATCCATACATACGTAATTTCGCTTCATTCGCCCCATACGTATTTGTTTGAATCACATCTGCTCCAGCAGCTACATATTGTTTATGAATCGATATAATTAAGTCTGGATCAGATATATTCAATTCTTCAAAACTACTTTGCAAACCATGTGAATGCAATAACGTTCCAACCGCACCATCACCTATTACAATTCCTTTTGATAATAAATCTAGTAATTTCACGAATCTCCCTCATTTCTATCAATATAAAAACCCCCTCTTCAAAGTGAAGAGGGGGACATAATTGTTCCGCCTCTTATTATGCAAAACATTCGTTTTGCAGGTATTAGCACCGTTTCAAACATTTCGTTTGAAGGTTGCCGGGTTTCACAGGGCCTTTCCCTCCACCGCTCTCAATAAGAGTTTGTCTATATATTTTATTTATGTAGCTAAAGGGAAATGCGTTCCCCTTTTAACAATGTTTGTTAATTTTTTAATAAATTTAGCATGCACAAATACAAAAGTCAATGACACTTGCGGAAAAATAAAAATTATTTAAAATAGAGTTGCAATTCAATTATCTTTTGTTGTAAAGTTAAAACCATAATAAAATTTCATACGAACATTCTTATCTAGAGAGGTAGAGGGACTGGCCCTATGACGCCTCAGCAACCATTAACATTTGTTAATAAGGTGCTAATTCCAGCAAATTGTGAAAGATTTGACAGATGAGAAGAAGACTCTATTCAAACCGAAAGCCTTCTTCTTAGAAGGCTTTTTTTATTTTATCCCGCTATTTGAGGGCAGTAAGACTCCCAACTCAAAATTCAGCTGGAGCAAAGAAGTTAGGTGGGAGTCGAACTGCCCGTAAAAGCCCGATTGGTGCGGGCTGATAATCAGTGGGGATGAATCCTCCCACTGATTAAAGTTTCACTTTATATTCACTTAATCGTTCAGTTTAAAAGGGAGGAATTTTCACATGTCAACTATTGAAACAAAACTAGCACAAATCGGAAATCGTAGCGAAACTACAACAGGAACTGTTAACCCGCCTGTTTATTTCTCAACCGCTTATCGTCACGAAGGAATTGGTAAATCTACTGGCTTTGACTATTCACGAACAGGTAATCCAACTCGCGGTCTTTTAGAACAGGCAATCGCGGATTTAGAATATGGCGAACAAGGTTACGCTTGTAGTTCTGGAATGGCAGCTGTTCTCCTCGTCCTTTCTTTATTCCGTTCTGGAGACGAACTTATTGTATCTGAAGATTTATATGGGGGAACGTATCGATTATTTTCTGAGCATGAAAAAAAGTGGAATATTCGATGTAGATACGTAAATACACAATCTATTAAACAAATTGAGCAAGCAATCACAACCAAAACAAAAGCTATTTTTATAGAAACTCCGACTAATCCATTAATGCAAGTTACTGATATTGCAGCTGTTGCAAGCGTAGCAAAAAGACATGGACTACTTCTTATTGTAGACAACACCTTCTACACGCCTTATATACAGCAACCATTAACAGAAGGGGCCGATATCGTACTTCATAGCGCAACGAAATATTTAGGTGGGCATAACGATGTACTAAGCGGACTTGTCGTTGCAAAGGGAAAGGAACTTTGCGAGGAAATCGCTCATTATCATAATGCCTCCGGTGCTGTCCTAAGTCCATTTGACTCATGGCTATTAATTCGTGGTATGAAAACTTTAGCGCTTCGCATGAGACAACATGAAGAAAATGCGAAAGTAATTGTTTCTTATTTAAACGCTGAAGACAGTGTGACAGATGTATTTTATCCGGGTAGAGGCGGTATGATTTCATTTCGTCTGCAAGATGAAACATGGGTTAATCCATTCTTACAATCTTTATCCTTAATTACATTTGCCGAAAGTCTTGGTGGTGTAGAAAGTTTAATGACTTATCCAGCAACACAAACGCATGCTGATATTCCTGAAGAAATCAGAACGGCAAACGGTGTATGCAATCGTCTTCTTCGATTCTCCGTCGGCATTGAAAATAGTAACGATTTAATTCAAGACTTAAAGCAAGCCATTAAATTTGTAAAAGAAGGGGTAAGAATATGAGTTATTCTATCGATACACTCTTACTACACAACCAATATAAACATGATGCACAAACCGGGGCTGTTAACGTTCCCATCTATAACACATCAACTTTTCACCAGTTTGATGTAGATACATTCGGAAAATATGACTATAGCCGATCGGGTAATCCAACTCGCGAAGCTCTTGAAGATATTATCGCTTTATTAGAGGGCGGAACAAAGGGATTCGCCTTTGCATCAGGCATTGCAGCGATTTCTACTGCATTTCTCCTCCTTTCACAAGGCGATCACGTACTCATTTCAGAAGACGTATACGGAGGCACTTACCGAATTATAACTGAAGTACTCTCTCGTTACGGTGTTTCACATACATTTGTTGATATGACAAATGTAGAAGAAATCAAGCAAAACATTAAACCAAATACAAAGCTCTTTTATGTAGAAACACCTTCTAATCCACTTTTAAAAGTGACAGATATTCGCACCGTTTCTAAACTTGCAAAATCAATCGGCGCTCTTACTTTTGTTGATAATACATTTTTGACACCACTATTTCAGAAGCCACTTGATCTTGGTGCCGATGTCGTTCTTCATAGTGCCACAAAATTTATTGCTGGTCATAGTGATGTTACTGCCGGATTAGCGGTCGTAAAAGATGCCGAACTCGTTCAAAAACTTGGATTCTTACAAAATGCATTTGGTGCTATTTTAGGACCTCAAGATTGCTCTCTCGTACTTCGCGGTCTAAAAACATTGCATGTACGTCTCGAGCACTCATCGGCAAGTGCCAATAAAATTGCACATTATTTGCAAGAGCACGCTAAAATTCAAAATGTCTATTATCCTGGATTACAAACACATCTTGGTTTTGATATCCAACAATCTCAAGCAACATCAGCTGGAGCTGTTCTATCTTTTACTTTACAGTCGGAAGATGCACTCCGCCAATTTTTATCAAAAGTAAAATTACCTGTTTTTGCAGTTAGTTTAGGAGCTGTCGAGTCGATTCTTTCTTATCCAGCTAAAATGTCACATGCAGCACTATCGCAAGAAGCTCGTAATGAACGAGGCATTTCTAATTCATTACTTCGTTTATCCGTCGGCCTTGAAAATGTTAACGATTTAATATCCGATTTGGAAAATGCCCTTTCTTATGTAGAAGAACCTGTAAATGCATAGAGAGAAAAGAAGATATGAAATTAAGTTATCATATCTTCTTTTTATGCTGTCTAGTATATTTATTTTAATGTTTTTTGCTTTTCGTATAGTTCATTAAAAATAAAAACGTATCATCTATTTCCAAGTAATGGATTTATTGATATATTAAGAAATAAAAGGGGGTAAAAATAATGGATACTTGTGCAGATGTGTTAATCGTTATCGATTTACAAAATGGGGTATGTTATAGCGGAGAGCATTTATTTGATCTACAAAATTTACTTACAAATGTAAATAAAAGAATTTCTTCATACAGAAAAGCAAATAAACCAATCATTTTCGTTCAACATTGTGATGATGATTTAGTACCCGAAAAAGAACTTTGGGCTATTCATACCGATCTAGATGTTCAAAAACAAGATTTTTTTATAAGAAAAACACATGCAAATTCATTTTATAGCACAAACTTAAAAGAGATTTTAGACCAATTATTTGTACATCGCATTGAATTTTGTGGTGCCCAAACAGAGTACTGTATGGATGCTACAATTAAATTTGCTCACGGGCTGGGATACGAAAACTTCATGGTGCAGAAAACAACTTCTACGTTAAATAATCCATTTATGTCTGCAAAAGAGACAATTGACTTTTATGAAAATATATGGAATCACAGATTTTTAAAGTTGATAAAAGATGAATTCTAGAATAAATGACTAATGACTTGATCATTCTAAGATTTATCAGCTACACTCAAGTATTTCATTATCACCATACAGAAGCTGATTACATTCAACTTCTTTTCTTTTTAACCTGCTTTATATTCTATATATAACATTACAATTCCTTTGTCATATTATTTTAAAAATTTTGTATATTCATTTGAAAGAATAAGAAAATCATGATAAAATTGTGTTACAAATATATCTATATCTTTCAATTTTTAAAACGCATCGAAATTTTCATCCAAAAATATCATTTTACAAAACCGTGCTAATTTATTTATTTTATTTACATCAGGGTCTCTTTTCTTACAATTTCTTTACTTTAGGACTTTTTTTCTGCAACAACTGTTTTCTTTTCTTTAATTTTTTGGTATGTATATTATGGTATAACAGCTCACACGGAGGTGGAAAAGAACATGTTAGAAACCTTTCAAAAAGAATTAGAACTATATGAAAGTAATGCAGAATTATTGAAAGTACTTGCTCATCCTGTTCGTTTATGTATTGTAAAAGGATTAATCGAGCGTGGTCCAAGCAACGTTTCTACAATGTACACTGGCTTAAACATGCCACAATCTACAATTTCACAGCATTTAGCAAAATTAAAAAGTGCTAAAATCGTTTCTAGTGAAAGAAAAGGATTAGAAATTTACTACAAAGTAGAAAACGAAACAATTATTCAACTCGTTCGCGTATTATTGGGTTAGGGATTAATAAACAGAGAAAAAGAACGTATTCTATATTTTCCATCTCATATCTTTAATATAAATATATATCATGAGAGGAAATATATAATACTACATAAGTCGTATTAAAAAACAAGACACAGAAATATACTGTGTCTTGTTTTTTTCATATTGTTAAATATCGATTCACATGTAAATTTTGCATATCTTTTGTATGTATAACAACATCAAAGGCACTCCCTAATCCTCCATTCAAAATCATAGAACGAACTGCTCGATTTTGTTTTTGAGTTTCAGAAAAAGGATTCGTATCTTGATGACTCGTAAGCTGTTCTAATATTCCTGCCGCTAACAAAAACTCAGATTGCTTTTTATGCCATACTGCACTCATTCCTTGAAGGCTAAAAATCTCCTTTAACTCATCCCAATGAATATGAGTAGTAAGATCCATTTCACCCGGATGTTCTAGAGGATTACGTATTAACTTATGCTTATAATAACCACGTAAACTTCCTTCGTGATGTGCAGGATGCTTCCATTCTTCTTTTGTGTAGCCATAGTCAACTGTAATACATATACCTTTTTGAAACCATTTCGCAATTCCTTTTATATACTCTTCCATCGCAATTGGCACTTCAAAACGTTGTCCTTCAGCAATATGAATATGATATTTCAATAAGTATCGACCTATACTTTTATTTAACGGTCTACATACTTCAGCAAGTTTCCCTTCCTCTGTATACGTAATACGTACTTCATACAACATTCCATTTCTCTTCTCAATTACTTCAACAGGAAATGCATCAAATAACTCATTCGAAAAAAGAATCCCTTCGAATGCTTCTCCCATTTCACTATAAGATGTATAATATAACACATTAGAAAATGAGCACAGATTCTCCTGCTGTAATTTTCTATGAAAAGGGCTCAATTCAATCATTGAATAGTTTAAATCGATAAAGGTTTCCGGAGATAATTGCTTCCATTCTTGTAAAACATCATAGGCAAACTTTCCTGTCCCTCCGCCAATCTCACAAATATTCGGAGCAACTTCACCGTTTTCAACAAGACGAATAAAAAACTTAGCAAAAGTTTTTGCAAAAACAGAGGATACGTTGCTACTTGTAAAAAAATCCCCTTGTCTTCCAATCTTTTCACGTTCCTTCATATAATAGCCATGTCCTTCTGTATATAATACGAGGTTCATATACGTACTATATGAAATTGAATAGTCCTTCTCTTTCCCCATCCATTCTCTTAAAATGAGCTCCATCCCCATAATAACTCCTTATTGTAAAAATGGATTATTTTCTTTTTCAAAACCAATGCTTGTTTCTGGACCATGTCCACATAGCACCGCTGTTTCATCTGGTAATACAAATAACTTCTCTTCAATACTTCCAATTAATTCAGCAAAACTTCCACCAGGTAAATCCGTTCTCCCGATGCTCATTTGGAATAATACATCACCAGAAAACACGGCATTCGCCTCTTTGCAATAATAAGAAACACTTCCTGGAGAGTGCCCTGGTGTTTCAAAAATTTCAAAGTTAAATGAACCGATTGTTAATGCACCCTCTGCATCAATAATGTGATCTGCTGGCTTTGCTGTAATACTGCGGTTCATCATAAAAATTTGAGAGCCATTTACAGTTGCATCCCCTAACCAATCTGCTTCTTCTTTATGTAAGTATACAGGAATATGGAAAGCGTCTCTCACCTCATCAACAGCACCAATATGATCAAAATGAGCATGTGTTAATAAAACCGCCAATGGCTTTAATTGTTCTTCTTGTAAATATGTAACGAGCTTCTCTCCTTCGTGACCAGGATCAAAGATAATACACTCATTTTGATCATTCGTTAAAATATAAGCATTCGTTTGTAGTGGTCCTAACGGCATTTGTGTCCATTTCATATGAAAATCTCCTCCAGTTATTAAACTTACTTTTAATGATACAACATTTCTTTCTCTTAGGAAAAGAAAGGATGCTATCTCGACAATCATTTTTAAAACATGTACAATATAAAAGAGTAAATATTCTAAAAACTCATATTAAAGAATGGGTAGACAGAGGAGGATATTGTATGGGCCTTGTTATTATTTTTGCACTTGTCACTCTGTTAGCTGTCTTTGCTACGCTTAGGACCCTTCGCGAAAAGAACTTTTTCGCGAGCGGTTTTGCAATTGCAACTGTACTCGTTTTCGGATGGTTTACGATCATGACTGTTCTATATAGCGGGTACCCACCAGCAGCTTAATTCATTTTCAGTTATACTTTTCATCAAGATTTTACACAAAAAGAGGAAGGGTTTTCCCTTCCTCTTTTCATATTTCACTACTTATAACATCTTCGCTTCGTATTTGTGCTTTTTTACAAGCCACGCTCCCCCGATAACACCTGCATCATTACCAAGTGTTGCAATTGCTAACTTTGTACTCTTTACAGCACGTGAGAAAGCATATTGCTCGAAATAGCGTTGAATTGGTTCTAATAGTGCATCTCCAGCTTTAGACACGCCACCGCCAATAACAATTTTCTCTGGATTCAGCGTGCTAGAAAGGTTCGCTACAGCTAACCCTAAATAAGAAGCTACTTTTTCTACTACTTCACCTGCTAGTTCATCACCTTGCCCATGCGCTTCAAATACATCTTTTGATGTAATACGCCCTTCTTCCGCTAACATAGAACGTAACAGACTTTCTTTATTAGTCTCTTGTATTTTTTGCATAGCAACACGCACAATACCTGTTGCAGATGCTACTGTTTCTAAACAACCAGACTTCCCGCAATTACATGGGAAAGCATTCTCTGTAACGACTGTAATATGTCCAATCTCACCAGCAGCACCGCTTACACCGTGTACAATCTCACCATTGGCGATTACACCACCACCAACACCAGTACCAAGTGTCATACAAATTAAATCTTTTGCTCCTTCGCCAGCACCTTTCCACATTTCACCAAGTGCCGCTAAGTTTGCATCATTATCAATCACAACAGGTAATCCCGTTTCTACTTCTAGTAAATCTTTTAACGGATAGTTTTTCCATCCTAAATTAACCGCTTCATAAATCATTCCAGATGCCACATGTACAGGACCAGGAGCTCCCATACCAATACCAATTAACTTGCTTTTTAATTCACCTAACTCTTCTAGCTTTTTATCGATTGCTTTCGCTACATCAAGTGTAATATGTTTTCCTTGCTCATTTGTATTCGTAGGTATTTCCCACTTATGTAAAATTTCACCGTACACATTAATAAATGCTAATTTAATCGTTGTACCACCAAGGTCAACACCAACTAACCATTTCTCTTCCATGTTGTTTACCTACCTTTATCTAATTCTTATTTATCTCTTTTTGAATTTCTTGCTTCAATAAAAATAAAGCTGTTTGATAGTCTTGTGGATCGATTAGCTGTGATTGGTTTAATTCACGCAATTCATCTTGCATTAATTGTAAATCTGCAATTCGATCACCCGTATAAATAATCGTACCAAATTTCTTTAGCAATTGTTGAATATCATAAACGGATATCATTTCATCACCCTCTATGCTCACTTACTATAAAAATCATAATAAGAAAACGTTCACATATTTTATTATAATCAAGAAGAAAAAGTCTCGTCAATTTTTATTTGTCTATACAAGCCCATTTATAACCATTGTTCCTTTTTCTGTAATAATTTTTTCTACATTTTTATCAAATGGTTCTACCGGAATATGTTTTACCATTTGAAAACCATAAGCTAATGATAGCGTTTTCCCTTTATAATGCACGAGATAACGATCATAGTAGCCACCACCATACCCAATGCGTTCTCCTCGCTGCGTATAAGCTACGCCTGGCACGATAAGAAGATCAATTTCATCTGCATTCACTTCTTCCGTAAGCGCTGGAATCGGTTCACGTAAGTTCATATACACTGTTTCTAATTGGTCAAAATTACTAATTTTCCGGAAAGACATCGTCCTTGTCCCTTTATTACACTTCGGAACAACTACTTTCTTTCCTTCTTCCCAAGCTTTTTCAATAATAGAATATGTATTCACTTCACGTTCCATCGAGAGGGTGATTCCAATTACTTTAGCCTCAACCCACTCTTTTTGCGCATACAACGAAACTGCAATTTGCTCTGATAAAGTTGTATACTGTTCTTCCGATAAAGAATTCATGTGTTCTATTATTTGTTTACGTAAACGTACTTTCTCTTCTTTCACACATTTCCCCCCTTGCGGTGACACTTTACTCTACGAAGATAGTGTATCACTTTTAACATAGGAATCGAATAAAAAAAGAAACAGTAGGAAAATATTCCTACTGCTTACTTTGTTTCACGGTGTAACGTAGACTTCTTGTCACGCTTGCAATACTTTTTAAGCTCGATACGCTCAGCGTTGTTACGTTTGTTTTTCTTTGAGATATAGTTACGATCTCCGCATTCTGTACATGCTAGAGTAATATTCACACGCATTCTTATTTCCCTCCAGTACTAATAACTTAAATCAGACTATACTATAATACCACTTTTAAAATAAAAATTCTACACCTTTTGATATTGTCTAATTTTTTCTATAAGACTTTTCATGTTTTCCCTTGCTATTACTGGGTTTCTAGCATGTGAATACACTAAAAATTTCGGTTGTTTTGTGTCAGAAACGATATAAGACCACTCTTTTTCGGTATATTTGAACTGTACTCCTTCAAATATACCTTCTTCCTTCCTTTCCATATCAGCCAATAATTTCCTCATCACTTTCCCTTTTTCATTCCATGAACATACAACTTCATCATAAAGTAAATAAAGCGGCGGTAATTGCTCTACTATGCTGGGAAACGCTTTTCCTTGCATTGCTATTAACTCAAATAATTTTCCAATTCGATATAAAATATCTCGTTTCCACTTAACTTGAAACGACTTTTTTTCATCATGTATATAAAATAGAAGGTAACATTCTCCTAATTTCAAAGACATTGGATAAATATTTCCTTTCGATTCCAATAATAAATCAGGAAGATCTATTTCTTCAAAATCTGTACCTTGGTAAATATTGCTATGATTATCATATAACTCAAAATAATTCCCTTGCTCAGAAAACATAAGCGCCATATTTGCTTTACTTGTTTTCATCAAAGCTTTCACATGATCTTTTTGTTCGCCAGCATAAATCCATGTAACTGTGCATCCCAGTCTTTGAAGAAAGAGCATAAGTAAATGTTGTAACATATCATTTCTCTTATTAATAAGAAGATGAAACTTTTGTTTTTGTATTAGCTCAATATCAATGCGCTCTAATACAGCCTCTATATAATCATTTAAAGAAACGTGAACTGGCGTATTTCGTCCCATTTCTTTCTCACATACGTAATAAAACGACTCGGACATATATACTTGTTCTATCGCTTTTTGCTGCTTATATGTTAACAGCATCCCATCCTTACCATACAACTTTATAACAACCTCTTGTTCATTTTCCACTTGAACGAAAACCCCACCTACACATTGCAAATTATGAATATTATACTGAAAAAGTGACTCGTTCATTTCTTTACATTCCATCGTATGAATCCCGATACCATGAATAGCATGTAAGAATAAATTTTTATAAGAAGTTGTTTCTATATGTTCTTGACTCCCGATTAATATACTTTCCCCTTTTCCAAAAAGCGATCCATACGCCATCGCAACTTTCACAATAAATTGGGGAGTAATCTCAACATTTCCTCTCCCTACTATACGACTTTTTTGTAACCATCCCGCACTCTTTTCACTTTCTTGAACACCAGCCGAACCTACTACCGAATGACTATCAATTGCCTTATAAGGCCATAGTTTTCCTTTTTGCTTAATTACCGTACTTTTCCCTATATGACAATGATCCGCTACAATGCTTTTTTGAAACAGTGTAACGTCATCTTCAACCGTTGTATGCTCTCCTATTGTCGTTTCTAATAACTCGCAATACTCCCCAATGTGAGCATTTGCAAACACAATGCTTTTTTGAAGATGAGAATAGCTTGAAATAGTACTATTTTTCCCGATAATAGAGTACGGCTCAATTACAGCCCCAGCACCAACCTTTGCTCCTTCTCCAATAAAAGAAGGACCATGAATTTTCGTTCCTTTCCCAATCGTTACATCTTCTCCCATCCATACCATCGGCAATACTTCAGTATAAGGAATAGGTACTTGCAGTTTTTTCGTTAACAAATCAAATTGTGCTTGTCGATATTGATCAAATGTGCCAATATCTAACCAATACCCTTCTGACAAATATGCAAATAAGGCGTTCTTATTTGCCAATAACGGAAACACATCTTGACTGAAATCAAAAAATTCTTGTGTCGGTATGTAAGAAAAGATTTCTGGCTCCATAATATAAATACCTGTATTCACAACATTAGAAACTACCTCATTCCAGCTTGGTTTTTCTACATACCGTATAACCTCTTGTTCTTTGTTCATTACAACCAAACCAAATGAGAGTGGATCTTCTACTTCCTTCACAAACATTGTTACCATTCTTTTCTTTTGTCCATGAAACTTAATTCCTTCTGATAATTGAAAATCAGTTAATGCATCTCCGCTTATCACAACAAATGTTTCATCTAAAAAGTTTTCCGCTTGCTTAATACTCCCTGCGGTTCCAAGCGGAGGAGAGTCTTCAAAATAATACAATTTAACGCCCCATTTACTACCATCACCAAAATACTGCTTAATGGCCGTACTCATATATTGAACGGTAATTGCAATTTCACGAATACCATGCTGACGTAATAATTCAATATTGTATTCCAAAACTGGTTTTTCTAATAATGGCAACATCGGCTTTGGAGTATTACATGTTAATGGTCTAAGGCGTCTTCCTTTTCCTCCAGCTAAAATAACCCCCTTCATATACTTCAGCCTCCACTTAGATAATGTTCAGTAACTCCGTATACCATATGTATATTCCCTATCTCACATATATTAGCAGCATAAACTTGATTATTGTAACGAATCATTACTGATGAGAAAAACTCTGCTTAAGATTACCTTCTATATAAATATATCTTTCAAATCTCATCTAAAGAAAGCGCTTACTATTAACTTAGTAAAATAACGCTGAATAGCAACCAATATATATACTAATTTTCCCATCACATTATGATACATCTTATCATCATAAACTAAAGGAAACAACGAGCTTTTTTTGTCATGTTTTGACTAAAAAAGCAGATGATTTCTCATCACCTGCTTTGATTCCTATTCATTCAATAAATAATGCTTTCCTTTTACTAAATAAAATACATTCTCAGCAATATTTGTAACATGATCTGCCACCCGCTCAATATATCTCGCCACAAATGATAATTGTGTAATTTGTGTAATTGCTTCTGGCTGTTCCGGAACTGAAGATATAAATTCACGAATCGCCTTCCCATATATTTCATCAACGGAATCATCCATTTCGGCAATTTGTTTAGCAAAAGTTAAATTTTCTTGCTCATATGCTTCTAACGCTAAATGTAACATCTCATTCGCAATCGCAAACATTTCATCAAGATTGTGTAAACTCACAGCCACTTCTTTTTCCCCAAGACGAATAGTAGACTTCGCAATATTAACGGCATGATCTGCAATACGCTCTAAATCTGTCGCTGTTTTAATTGAAATAAAAATTTTTCGTAAATCACTTGCTACAGGCTGTTGCTTCGTAATAAGCATAAGCGCAAGATCGTTTATTTCCTCTTCTAAATTATCCATGCGGTAATCACCATCAATGACCTCTAACGCCTTCTCTACATCTCTTGTATGCAGACCTTCCATAGCAATTAATAAAGCTTCCTTTGCTAATTCGCCAAGCTCAATCACCTTTTGCTGTAACGTTTTTAAATCACATTGAAACTGTTCTCTTACCATTGTTTCTTCCCCCTCAATATTATGTGCCATTATATATAAATTTCCTATCTAGCCTCCTATACTTACAATAAGTATTAAGATAGGAAAAGTATTACTTCTCTATTAAAATGAGGTAAAAATAAGAAACGCCCTCCGTTAAGAGGGCATTTACTCTTATACTTACAACGATATCAACCGAATCGTCCTGTAATATAATCTTCTGTACGCTTATCTGAAGGTGTTGTAAATAATTTATTTGTCTCTGTATATTCCACAACTTCCCCACTTAAGAAGAAAGCAGTTTTATCTGAAATACGTGCTGCTTGTTGCATGTTATGCGTTACGATTACAATACTAAAGTCTTTCTTTAACTCTTGAATTAATTCTTCAACTTTTAATGTTGAAATTGGATCTAACGCTGATGTTGGCTCATCCATTAAAATTACATCTGGCTCAATCGCTAAGCAACGCGCAATACATAAACGTTGTTGCTGTCCGCCAGATAAGCCGTATGCATTATCGTGCAAACGGTCTTTTAACTCATCCCAAATTGCTGCCCCACGTAAACTTTTTTCAACAATTTCGTCCAATGTTTTTTTATCACGAATACCGTGGATTTTCGGGCCATATGCTACATTTTCATAAATAGATTTCGGAAATGGATTTGGCTTTTGGAATACCATTCCTACATGTGTTCGTAATTCTTCAACTGGATATGATTTATCAAATATATTACGTTCTCTATATTCAATTACACCTGTAGTTCGAACGATCGGTACTAACTCTACCATACGATTTAATGTTTTTAAGTACGTTGATTTACCGCAACCACTTGGGCCAATAATTGCTGTAACTTCATTCTCATGAATACTTAAGTTGATATCCTTTAAAGCATGGTCTTCTCCATACCATAAATTTAAGTTTTTCGTATCAAATACTACTTTCTTTGGTGCAGTCTTGATTTTCTCTTCATTTTTCACCTGTACATTTACTACTGTTGCTACCATTTGAATTCCCCTTTCATCCACTTCCAACTTATTTTCGATTTCGTAACCATAAGACAAATATATTGATAAAGAGCAACAACCCTAGCAAAACAATCATTCCAGCTGCTGCTACATACTGAAATTCCTCTTGCGGTCTACTCATCCAATTAAAAATTTGAATTGGTAAAACTGTAAATCTATCAAACATACTAAATGGAACATAATTTGCAAATGCAAGTGCCCCAATAACTAACAACGGTGCAGCTTCTCCAATTGCTCTTGAGATCGCTAACGTACAACCCGTTATAATTCCCGGAAAAGCTGTCGGCAATACAATTTGATACATCGTTTGCCACTTCGTAGCACCGAATCCATAAGAAGCCTCTAATAATGAACTTGGTACAGATCGTATCGCTTCTTGACTAGCTACAACGACTGTTGGTAAGACGAGCAAACTCATCGTCAATGCCGCTGCAACTATACTCTCTCCTAAATGCAAAGCATATACAAAAATCGTTAAACCGAGTAAACCGAATACAACAGAAGGTACTCCCGCTAATGTTTGATTATTAACTTCTATTATTTTCTTAAATATGGACTCCTTCGCATAGTGTTCTAAATAAAGAGCCGTTCCGACTCCCAATATAAAAGAAACCGGTATAACAATTCCCATAAATAATATTGTCCCTGACAAAGCAGCAGCAATTCCAGCTTCTTTCGGATTACGTGAAGCGAAGTTTGTAAAGAAATCTATTGAAAGATAACTTATACCTTTTTCAAAAATTTGAAAAAGCAAAATAAACAGGATTACTATCGAAAACAAAATTGCTATATAAAAAAACATTTTATAAATTCGGTCTTTCAAAAAACGCGCTGCCATATTTTCTTCTATTTTCTTATGATTTAACATTCGCATATTATGTCACCCTCCTAAAACGGCGCATAATATATTGCGAAAAGATGTTCATTATAAAAGTAAACATGAATAGCGTTGCACCTACAGCATACATGCTGTAATAAGTAATCGTTCCATGCGGAGCATCGCCTAAACTTACTTGCACAATATAGGCTGTTAACGTTTGAATAGATTGCGTCGGATTTAGCGATACATTAGGTGTGGATCCCGCTGCAATAACAACAATCATTGTCTCGCCAATCGCTCGAGAAGCCGCTAATATAATCGCTGCCATAATCCCCGTAAAAGCCGAAGGAAACACTACTTGTTTTACCATCTCAAAGCGAGTCGCCCCAAGTGCTAACGAAGCTTCTTTCGTTCCTTTCGCTACAGCTCTCATTGCGTCTTCAGAGAGCGACGCAATTGTAGGTATCATCATAAGTCCAATAACAATCCCTGGACTAATCGCATTAAAAAACTGTAAATCCGGTATAATTCGTTGTAAAAGTGGCGTGACAACTGTTAATGCGAAAAAACCATATACGATTGTCGGGATGCCTGCTAATAGTTCCAGCATCGGCTTTAATATTTTTCGTGCACCGTTTGAAGCATATTCGCTTAAAAATACGGCACAACCTAATCCGATAGGAATTGCTACGAGCATAGCAATTGCCGTTACAAGGACTGTTCCACATATAAGTGGTAATATACCGAATTTCGGATCTTCAAAAAACGGTAACCATTCTTTCTCCGTCAAAAAGGAATGTAATGATATTTTTTGAAAAAACATGATTGTTTCATTTGCCAACGTAAATATAATTCCAAGTGTCGTCACAACAGAAACGCTAGCAATTATTTTTAGTAATAACGGAACTATTCGATTGATTCGCTGCGTTTTTTTTCTTTGTTTTGTATTTCTTTCAATCAAATGTTGTACAGAAAATGTAATTTGATTTTTGTCATTATGAGCCAAAGATGAAAACCCCTTTCCACCCTGACATTACCTTTTTATTTCTGTTAACATTCGCAGCTGTTCATTATATTTTTTTTTTGTTAATTTTACATATCCGACCTCTTCAGCGAGATTTCCAACATGCTGGATTATAAACTCAACATAATTTGCTACACTCATTTTATTTCGGATAGATGCATCATTCACATAAGTAAATAGCGATCTAGATAACGGCTTATACTTACCTGATTGAATGGTCTCTTTCGTCGGAAATACACCATTCACTTTTATCGCTTTCACCTTATCTCGGTTAGCCATATAATAAGCATATCCTACAAAAGCAATGGCATGTTTATCATTCATTACCCCTTGCATAATAACTTGATCATCTTCAGACAAAGAAACTCTTTTTACAAGGCGATTATTTTGTAAGATGACATTTTGAAAATAATCATAAGTACCAGAGTCTACGCCTGGCGCATAAAACTTCACTTGTTCACGTGGCCATGATGAATGAATTTGTGACCATCGCTTCTCTCTTCCATCTTCACTCCATAACAGACGTAACTCGTCTACCGTCATATTCTCTACCCACGTATTTTGACGATTCACAACAATTGTAAGACCATCGTAAGCAACTTCAAACGGTGTAAACTGAATGGAGTTTTTCTTCATTTCATTTTCTTCCACTTGTTTCATTACTCTCGAAGCATTATTTATATCTACCTCGCCTTTACTGAAACGATTGAATCCTCCTCCTGTTCCAGAAACACTGATGGAAATTTTCACGTTCGGATGCACCTTTGTATATTCTTCCGCTACTGCTTCTATAATAGGAAAAACCGTTGAGGATCCGTCAACTCTCACTTCTCCCATTTCACTTGTAGCAAATGCAGTAGACATACCCAAACAAAAGAAACATGTCGATAACATTAAAACTTTAACCTGTGTTCGCATCCATTTCACGTGTGCTTCCTCCTAGAAGTAACCGGAAATAACAGGATTACAGATATAAGAATACTGCTAAACTATTAATTCGGTTTTAATTGTTTGTAAAAGTTTTGTAAAGTTCCACAAAAAACAATGTAAATGCACATTCTCTTTTCGTTTTATGATTTAATCCATAAAAACGTTATCCTCCTATCACACAAAATATAGCCTAAAATATACATTAGCCCCATTAAGAAGCTGTGTATTTCCTCACATTTTATGCTTGTCCGCTTTTATTAAAACGTATGCATGAGCCATAAAAAAAAGCACACTATCTTTTTCAGATAGTGTGCTTTTTTACAACTTATTTATTCATTATCTTGATCTTCGTTTTTATTTTTATTGTCTTTTTCATCTTTTGGAGCTTCACCATTTACTTCTTGCTTTTTCAAATCAAAATACGCGTCCATAATTTCACGGCTAATATATCCATTAATACCAGTCTTATCATCATGTACCCACGGAACAACAACAGAGAACGCTACTTCAGGATCTTCAAGTGGCGCATAACCTACTAATGTTAAGTTATAAACTTGAACACGCTCACCGTTTGCCTTTTTACCAATCTCTTTATCTCCGCCATACACAGTTTGAGCTGTACCTGTTTTACCAGCAGCTTTATATGGTGCGCCTGCGAAGTATTTCGTAGCTGTACCGCCTGAATCGTTAAATACTTGTCTAAATCCTTCTTGAACACGTTTAATTTGTGACTCAGGCATATCAATACGATTTAGCACTTTCGGTTCCATAGATTGAACAACTTTACCAACTTCTTCTGGCTTGGCCGCTGGTTGACGAATTTCCTTTACAACTTGCGGTTGCATACGATATCCACCATTGGCAATCGTCGAAATATATTGCGCTAATTGAAGCGGTGTATAGTTATCATACTGTCCAATTGCTAAATCTAATAAGAAACCTGGTTGATTTCCTTTACCTATTTGACCAGCAGTTTCGTTTGGTAAATCAATGCCTGTTTTCACACCAAGTCCAAACTGACCAAAATAGTAACGCATAGTATCGAATGCGCTTTTCGGAATATCTAACGTACCGCCTCGCACATATGGAACCCCAGCGATATTCATCGCTGTTTTAAACATATAAACGTTAGAAGACATTTTTAACGCTGTAAGGTCATCAATATAGCCCATTGTTTTCCAAGATGACTTAATAGGTGTACCTTTTAATTTTATTGGTTCATCTAACTGTACAGATCCGGGTTGAATCGCGCCAGTTTGATATCCAGTAAGTACTGTTGCACCTTTTACAGTTGAACCCATCGGATAAGTACTTGTCATCGTTCCTAATGCGAAATCTTGTACTTTCGTTTCGCCATTTTCATTCACTAATTGTTTCCCAGCCATAGATAAAACTTCACCATTTTTCGGATTCATCATTACAACGAATGCACGGTCTAAAAGAGGTTCCGCTCCTTTAAATTTCATTAAATTTTTGGTGATAATATCTTCCACACGCTTTTGTAATTCCATATCAATTGTTAAGTTCAGGTCATTACCTCGTTGTCCTTGCGATACATTAATCGTTTCTAAAATATTACCGTTTTTATCTGTAATATTTTTAACTTCTGCTTTCGTACCGTGCAGACTATCTTCATATTGCTGTTCAAGATAACTTTTTCCTACTCTATCATTTCGATTATAATCACGAACAAGATAGTAATCTAGTCTTTCTCTTGGTAAACCTTCATCAGATGTTGACACTCCACCAAGTACACTTCGGAATAAATCATCATACGTATATTTTCGATCCCAATCAACATTCGTATCTACACCTGGTAATGTTGCTAGATTCTCACTAATCTTCGCATATTCTTCTTCAGTAGCATCTTTTTTAATAACTTGAGGTGTCATTGCATATCCGCCGTCCATCTTACTTTTAATCGCTAATATTTCTAAATCTTTTGCGGATAATTGATTAATTTCTTCTTCCGTCACACGACTTCGTTGACGCTCGTCTACCTCTTTATCGTCAATTTTGTTATTTTTCAATTCTTGACGATCTTTATTCGTAATTTTTTCTTTGGCTTCCTCCTTATGCATAGCAAGCCAATAATCTTTTTTATCGCGATCCGTTAATTTATCTGTCGGTACTTCAATCATATCTGCTAGTTTTTTCGCTGTTTCTAAGCGATCCTCTGCAGTTGATCCTTTCATTTTTGTAAATGTGATTGTACGAACAGCTGCATTATCTACTACTGGTCGTCCATAACGGTCAAATATTTTCCCACGCGGTACTGGATTGCTTATCGTTGAATTTTCTTTCTTCTCTACTTCATTCTTATATTCCTCACCGCGAACAATTTGTACGTATCCAAGCCTTACAATAACCGCGGAGAACATTAAAAATACGCAAAAAAACAACACGTTTAATCGAAAAGGAACGTGGGTCTTTTTCTTTGTTTGCTTCTGTTTCTTACTCATACAAACCCCCTCTACCAACAGCTATGTAATGTGAAAGGGACACCTTCATACAGGTGTCCTCACTGCTGTCTTACATCTTTTTCTATTCTAGCATAAAACAAGCGAGAAGTTAACCTTCTGGTTCAGTTTGATTCTGTGTGGTTCCTTGCGCTACAACACTTGTTTTACCCGCATTCCCCTCATCATATTTGACATTTTTAATCGCAAAATAAATAAGAAAATGTCCAACACCTAAAATACATAGTAAGTAAGGCAAACTTTTTTCAGGTGGAAAGAAGAGCACCGCACATAAAAAACTTAAAATGGAACAGATTCTCCCGGCATTTAGCCATAATTCCCGGACAACTACATATTCCACACGCCATTCTCTCGCATTTTTCGCTCTACCAATTACGTCATATGTCATTGACCCGTACGGAACAAGTAAAATCGGGTATGCAATCGCGATACATGCTGCATAAATAAGTAATTTTGCGTATGTAACATTGAAAATAACTAAAAATACGACCGCATATAAAATAATGCCTCCAAGCAAAATCGCTTTTTTTCGCCACTCTTTCTTTAACATACGAGCGACTAAGTAGTAACATACAAAGGATACAGCAGAGTTCACTAAACTATATTTCCCTAATGCGAACTCACTATTAGTTGCTAAATAAACATATACTGAAATGACAAAAACAAACGTTCCTTCTCTCAATCCTTGGAAAAAATGAGCTCTTGTAATTCTCCCCCAATTGTTATCAACCCTTCGCTCTTTCAATACTTGCACGATTTCATAACGCCCTTCACATTCTCTCTTAGATAAAAAGAAGCTTAAGACGACAGCAATTGCAAATAGCACTAATGAAAGAAAGAATATGACAGTATAACCACTCCATTTTTCCATACGTGAAATTGTATATCCTGCCGCTATTGGCCCAATCATTCCAGAGAAAGATGTAAGAAGGCCAAGAAATCCGTTAAAAAAATCTCTTGTTTCTGGTTCTGTAATCTCAAATGTCAATAAGTTAAACGCGAGCCAGTAAAAACCGTATCCGACTCCTAAAAGAGCCCCCATTAATAAAATATAGTGAGAAGCACTTTTTCCCGCTACTAAAACAACGATAAAAAAAATTGCGAGCGTTCCTACGCCTATTCGTAACAAAATCGAGCGATCAATACGTTTCGCTAATTTCCCCCCTACAAGAAATGTGAGAGGCTGTAATACAACACTGGCTAAATTATACAAACCAAGATTCACATAATTTTGTGTTTGTTTCCATAAGTAAATGTTAACAAACGTATTCGATAAAGAAATTGCGAGCGTGTATAAACCTCCTATAAGGAGCAATAACACTAAATCCCGATTCACTTCAACGTCACCAATTATATGTTTCCACTTCATACACAACTCTCCTTTACTTCATGTTCTAGTCTTCCAAAGACAAGCCCAATTATGTAAAAGGAAAGCATAGAAAAAAGCTAGGAGCCTTCTCCTAGCTTTTTTTCATATTCATTGCAATTATTTTGCTTCTTGGTAACGTTTTTCAGCAGCGTTCCAATCTACAACGTTCCAGAATGCACCAATGTAGTCTGGACGACGATTTTGGTAATGTAAGTAGTACGCATGCTCCCAAACATCTAAACCGATAACTGGAGTTTTACCTTCAGTTAAAGGAGAATCTTGGTTTGGAGTGCTTGTTACTTCTAACTCACCGTTGTTTACTACTAACCAAGCCCAACCAGAACCAAAACGAGTTGCGCCAGCTTTAGCAAATTCTTCTTTGAATGCATCGAAGCTACCAAATTTCGCTTCAATTGCAGTTGCTAGTTCGCCTACTGGTTGTCCGCCACCGTTTGGAGATAAGATTGTCCAGAAGAATGTATGGTTAGCATGTCCACCACCATTATTACGTACTGCTGTACGGATTGCTTCTGGTACTTCATTTAAGTTTGCAACTAATTCTTCAACGCTTTTGTCAGCTAATTCTGCATGACCTTCTAAAGCAGCGTTTAAGTTTGTAATGTACGTGTTGTGATGTTTTGTATGATGGATGTTCATTGTTTCTTTGTCAAAGTGAGGCTCTAAAGCATCATACGCATAAGGTAAATTTGGTAATTCGTGTTTTGCCATTGTTATATTCCTCCCAGTTTATGTATTGCCACTATTTGTGTGACATACAACTTCATTCTACCCTAATTGCCATAGGGTGCAAACAAATAAATCACATTGTCTTGCTAACATTAAAGTAGCAAAATTCCCACTTCTTTTCAATCAAAATGCTCATATATTCCGTAAAAAAAGCTCCCTTCTACAAGGAAGCTTCCTGCTGACATAATAAACATGTGAAATGGATATGGACCCTGTAGGACTCGAACCTACGACCGGACGGTTATGAGCCGTCTGCTCTAACCAGCTGAGCTAAGGGTCCACAATTATGTATGTAATAACATATCAAATAACTGAATTCCTATCGGATATATCCTTTAAGAAAGGTAAGATAAATTTACCATATAAAAAAGAAAAGTGTCAATTGTATTTTTCTCATTCAAAAGAAGAAAATTAACAAAAAGAAATTTAGTTATCTCCACTATATGTAAATATAATATATCTTGAGATTCTCTAGATTCCTACGTTACAATGACTTTATACATACATAAAGGAAGTGAATCTATGTCCATATTTACCCAATTTGCAAAAAGTGTATACTCGCCTAAAGATATGGCGCTATTCCGTTTTCAAAAAATCGGTAAAACCATTTTGTATATTATGCTACTTTGCTTAATTACTACTATTCCAAGAACCTTCTTGTACGGTAGCTTTATCCAAGATGGTGTGAACATGGTAAATCAAGTCATTGAAAAAGATTTACCTGATTTTAAAATTGAAAATGGCGAACTAAAAGCTGATATTGATCAACCAATCGAAAAAGAAGAAGGAAATGCCCTTTTCGTATTTGATCCAAATTCAACAGAATTAGAAAAGTATCAAAATAAAACAGGTTTATTCGTTTTAAAAGATAAAGTCGTCTCTATAGGAAATGGTCAAACACAAACGTATTCCTATAACGATTTATTAGGTGCATCTCTTGAGAAAAAAGATTTGCAAGACTTTATTTCTTTATTCGATAGTATTTATCCAATTTTATTATTTGTTATCGGATTTTTAGTGTACCTATTCCAGCTATTCATCACTTTTTTAGGCGTGACTTTACTTGCGTTCGTCGGTTCTGCTATGAGCGGTCAACGTAAATTATCCTATAAACAAGTTTGGACACTAACTGCGTACAGCTATACAATTCCAACAATCTTCTTTATGATTATGGATTTATTTAAAATTGTCGTACCTGGTTCAACATTCATTTATATCGCAGTTGTTTTAATTGTCCTATTCTTAACAATTAAAGAAATTCCAAAACCGAAAGAAAAATAAGAACACAAAAAAATGCCTAAATTGGCATTTTTTTTTTGGACAAGCATATATTCCTAGCAAAGGAGTGAAGAATATGAAGAGATTAGGTATATTCTTATTCGTGCTTGTTCTCGGTTATATATTTTATTACGATATAAAAATCGGCACTTTACCGATGTTAAGCTCATATAAAAAAACAACTGCTGCCCAAACCATAAAAAAAGAAAATACAGATACAAAACAAAATAAAGAGAAAGAAACAGATACAGCTTATAAAGCAATTGAAGTAAAAACTGGTGACACTGTCCTTTCTATCACAGAAGCGATTAACAAGAAAAAAATCCCTTCTATTGAAAAAGTAATTGATGATTTTAAACAATTAAACAAAAATACATCTGCTACAAAAATACAAATTGGGAAATCTTATAAATTCCCGTTATATCAATGAGCAATCACTTAATCCTTGTCAATTACATAAAGGCGCTGATACAATAGTAAAAGTGAAACCGAGTACTTCGGTTTCTATAGCCCTTTCTCTCACATACTATCATTGATGTAAGGGACTAAAAAAGAAACTTCTTTTATAAGGAGAGCGATCTATTCGTGAATGAAATGACTCATCGTACAAAAACACGTCCAGTTAAAGTCGGTAATTTAACAATTGGCGGTAATAATGAATTAATTATACAAAGTATGACAACAACAAAAACACATGATGTTGAAGCAACAGTTGCTGAAATTAAACGTTTAGAAGAAGCTGGCTGTCAAATCGTCCGTGTTGCTGTTCCAGATGAACGTGCAGCAAATGCTATTGCTGATATAAAAAAACAAATCAACATTCCACTTGTTGCTGATATTCATTTTGATTATCGCCTTGCCTTAAAAGCAATTGAAGGTGGCATTGATAAAGTACGTATCAACCCAGGTAACATTGGTCGTCGCCATAAAGTAGAAGCTGTTGTAAATGCAGCAAAAGAGCGCGGTATTCCAATTCGTATCGGTGTAAACGCTGGTTCATTAGAGCGTCACATTTTAGAAAAGTATGGGTACCCAACTGCAGATGGTATGGTTGAGAGCGCACTACATCACATTAAAATTTTAGAGGACTTAGATTTCCACGATATTATCGTATCTATGAAAGCCTCTGATGTTAACTTAGCAATTGAAGCATATGAAAAAGCTGCTCGTGCTTTTGATTATCCATTACATTTAGGTATTACAGAATCAGGAACATTGTTTGCTGGAACTGTAAAAAGTGCCGCTGGTCTTGGGGCAATCTTAAGTAAAGGTATTGGAAATACACTACGTATTTCATTAAGTGCGGATCCAGTTGAAGAAGTAAAAGTTGCGCGTGAACTATTAAAGTCATTCGGTCTTGCATCTAATGCCGCAACACTTATCTCTTGTCCAACTTGCGGTCGTATTGAAATTGATTTAATTAGCATCGCTAACGAAGTAGAAGAATATATTTCTACCCTGCAAGTACCAATTAAAGTTGCAGTACTTGGCTGTGCTGTAAACGGTCCTGGTGAAGCCCGTGAAGCCGATATCGGTATTGCTGGTGCAC
This sequence comes from Bacillus thuringiensis, assembly GCF_014932895.1. Classification (GTDB taxonomy): domain Bacteria; phylum Bacillota; class Bacilli; order Bacillales; family Bacillaceae_G; genus Bacillus_A; species Bacillus_A thuringiensis_AA. Next base: position 564,368 of record NZ_JACYOF010000001.1, read on the forward strand.
GCGGAGAAGGATTATTATTCCGTAAAGGGCAAGTTGTTCGTAAAGTACCAGAAGAAATAATGGTAGAAGAACTAAAAAAAGAAATTGATGTAATTGCTGCTGAAATGGCTGCTGAAAGAGACAAAGAAAAAGAAACACAAGAACAATAAAAAGAAGGTTGCCCACAATAATTTGTGAGCAACCTTCTTTTCTATGTAAAAAAGCTCGTCAGTTATATAACCGACAAGCTTTTACTTTACACATTTTGGACAACGACCATATATTTCAAATTTATGCCCAGTTACTTCATAACCGTTAAAATCTTTATTCATAAAATCCATTGGGCAGGAAGTAATTTCTTTCGTGCCCCCGCAATCTAAACAAATAAAATGATGATGATGTTCCATAATGGAACATGTAAAACGAAAATGTTTTTCACCATTTAATTCCGTTTGTTCTAAAACACCGATTTCGGCAAAAACCGTTAAGTTACGATAAATCGTATCAAAGCTAAGACCTGGATAATCATCCTTCATATGCTCTAAAACGTCTTTCGCAGTTAAATAACGATTGTGAGCCGCAAATAATCGGAGCATCTCTTCCCTTTTCCCAGTATGTTTGTATCCTTTTTCTTTCATTAGGCGCAAAGCTTCTGTTAGATTCATACCTATCCCTACTTTATGCAGTTTTTTTCTTCTTCCATAAAATTGCACCGATCAAAATAAGAACTGCTATCATAACAATTGTACCACCTGGTGCTAGATTAAGTTGATACGAAGCAAACATTCCACCAATTACTGCAATTTCACCAAATAAAATGGAAAAGAAAATTGTTTGTTTAAATCCCTTAGCAATACGAATACTTGCTGCAACTGGTAACGTCATTAAAGATGATACGAGAAGAACACCTACAACACGCATTGATACTGCAATAACAAGCGCAACTAAAATAATAAAAATAAAGTGAATCCACTTTGCACTCAAACCAGTTGATACAGCGTATTCTTCATCAAATGATAATAAAAACAACTCTTTGTATAATAAACTAATCGTTGCAATAACAACAATTGCTACAATACCGATAATAATTAAATCCGTACTTGTAACAGCACTTACACTACCAAATAAATAACTAAATAAATCTGTGTTAAATCCATTTGCAAGTGAAATGAAAATAACACCGATGCCCATTCCCGCTGAAAGAATAATCGGAATTGCTAATTCTTGGTAATGCTTATATACAGTTCGTAATTTTTCAATCAGTAACGCTCCACCAATCGAGAAAATCATTCCCATATATAAAGGATTTAAAAATCCCCCTGTAAAAATTGTTTTTTCAAGCAATAAACTTGCAGCAATACCCGATAACGTCACATGACTTAATGCATCTGCAATAAGCGACATGCGGCGAATTACAACGAACACACCGATAAGCGGTGCAACAAGCCCTATTAAAATACCTGCGTATAAAGAATTACGTAAAAAGTCATATTGTAAAAAATCTTGTATCATTATATCCTCCCGTGATGCTCATGCTCGTGTTCTAAGCGGTGAACATGATGTCCATATAAGACGGACATTTCTGCATCTTCTAACTCTCGGAACTTCTCTACATTTCCATGGAAATGTAGATGTTGGTTTAGGCATGCAACATGTGTTACTTTTTCGGTAACAGCTCCCATGTCATGAGTAACAAGAATTAATGTGATTCCCAACCTTTTGTTTAAATCCTCTAATATCTCATAAAAACTTTCCACATTTTTCACATCGATCCCAACAGTAGGCTCGTCCAAAATAAGTAATTCAGGATCACTAACGAGCGCACGAGCAATAAACACACGCTGTTGTTGTCCACCAGAAAGCTCTCCAATATTACGCCCTTGAAACTCACTCATCCCTACATCAGCAATCGCTTTTTCTACCTTTTCCTTATCGTCTTTTGTGAAAAAGCGAAAAAGCCCTTTTTTCGAAACGAGCCCCATTGAAACAACTTCAAAAACAGTTGCTGGAAAACCAGAGTTGAAGCTATTTGCTTTTTGGGATACATAGCCAACTTTGTTCCATTCTTTAAACTTCTTACTATCAACACCAAACAAACGAATACTTCCTTGTTTTGGCTTTAAAACGCCTAATAAACATTTAAGCAAAGTTGATTTTCCTGAACCATTCGGTCCAACTAAACCTAAAAAAGCTCCCTTCGGAACTTGCAAATTAATATCCTCTAACACATTTCGGTCTTCATACCGAAATGTTAATCCTTCAATCTCTAATATATTATCCATAGTATCTCACCTATTTTAATTCAGAATGATTCCGATTTATATCTATTTGAATTATAGTACAGCTTATTATAGTTGTAAACCAATCTGCCTAAAATATATCTATTTTTTCAAGAAACCTTACTATTATAACAAAAAGCAGAGAAAAATTCTCTGCTTTCGAAAAATATTCCTATTAACTTTTTAGTGAATAGCTGATTTAAACTTACCACCATTTGTCTCTTGCGTACTCATAATAGTAACAAACGCATTTTCATCAATTTCATGCACAATTGATTTTAACTTCGTCACTTCCAGACGCGTTACAACTGCATAAATAACTTCTTTTTCTTTATCTGTATAGCCACCTTTTGCTACAAGCTTTGTAGTTCCACGACCAAGGCGATGCAATATTGCATTTGATACTTCCTCATATTGATCTGATACAATTAAAACTGCTTTCGTTTCATCTAACCCTTGAATTACTGTATCAATTGTTTTAAATGCGATATAGTACGTCATAACAGAATACATCGCTTGTTCAACACCAAATACAAATGCTGCCCATGCAAAAATGAATAAGTTCACAAACATTACAAATTCACCAACAGAAAACGGCAATTTCTTCGTTAATAAAATACCCATAATTTCAGTTCCATCTAACGATCCACCATGACGAATCACAAGCCCTACACCAAGACCTAAAATGAGACCACCAAATACGGTCGCTAAAATTGGCTCCGTTGTAAATGGCGGCACAGCATGTAATGTTGATTCAATAAACGCTAAAGCTACGATACCAAATGCCGAAGATAACATGAATGTTTTTCCAATTTGCTTATAACCTGAGTACATAAACGGGATATTGAGAATAACAACTAAAGTAGAAAAGCTTAACCACCAAATATTCGGAGTAAGATAATCTAATATAAGAGAAATACCAATAATTCCACCATCAATAATTTTATTCGGCATTAAAAACAATTCTATTGCCACCGCCGCGCATGCAGCCCCAAAAATAATCATAACTAAACGATAGATGAGATGAATAACACTTTCTTTTCGATGTTGCTTTTTTTCCATAAGTCCTCCTTATACTCTTTCTCTGTAGTTTTGTCCTTACATTATAACATACGCTTCTTTTCCTCATGAAAAAAGAAACTCTATAAGAATATGTACAAGCTATATGCTCATATATTTCGATAGAAGAACGTGTGAAGGAGGATAACACGATGAACCTCATTAAACAAATTGTTAATAAAAAATTAAATCATATTTCTACAAAAGAGTTATTGAAATACAGTAAAGAATATGAAGTTCCCATTACAACCGCACAAGCTGATCAAATTGTTTTACTTATGAAAGGAAAGAATATTAACATTTACGATAATAACGAACGACTAGAGCTTTTAAAACAGATCGCAAAAGTAACCTCCCCTGCTACTGCCCAACAAGTAAATATATTATTTCAACAACTACTAAAATAAGGAGGGGAAAATCCCCTCCTTATTGTGCTTTAATTTTTTCAAGAAGCCCTTCATCAAAAGTACCCTTTTTCAGCATTTCGATTTCCAATTTGTATGGTGGCTTCTTATCTTTTTTATCTTCCCCTACATACGGTGTTTCAAGGATTTTCGGTACATGCATTAACTGCGGATGATGTACAATGTGATGCAATGCTTTATAGCCAATGTGACCGAAACCGATATTTTCATGACGGTCTTTTCCTGCCCCACGTACATTTTTACTATCATTAATATGAAGTACTTGTAAACGATTAATTCCAACAATCTTATCAAACTCATTTAACACACCATCAAAATCATTTACAATATCATATCCTGCATCGTGCGTATGACACGTATCAAAGCATACAGATAGTTTCTCATTATATTTTACACCATCAATGATTTTCGCAATTTCTTCGAAGCTACGACCACATTCAGTTCCTTTTCCTGCCATCGTTTCTAGCGCAATATTAACCGTTTGTTCTGGCGTTAGTACTTCGTTAAGCCCCTTAATAATTTGTTGAATACCAGCATCTGCTCCTGCACCAACGTGGGCTCCTGGGTGAAGAACAATTTGTTTCGCTACACCTAACGCTGCTGTTCTTTCAATTTCCATACGAAGGAAGTCTACACCTAATTGGAACGTTTCTGGCTTCGTCGTATTCCCAACATTAATAATATATGGTGCATGGACGATAATTTCCTCAATACCGTTCAGTTCCATATGCTTTCTTCCTGCTTCTATGTTCAATTCCTCAATTGGTTTTCTTCTTGTATTTTGCGGTGCACCTGTATATATCATAAACGTCGTTGCACCGTATGAAACAGCCTCTTCACTTGCTGCTAATAACATCTTCTTACCACTCATTGAAACATGAGATCCAATCTTTAACATACAATCACCTCTTCAATTTACAATAGTTATAATGATAGCATAATTTGTAGAAATATGTAGTGAATTGTTCCTATACAAAAATTACTACATAAAGTGAAACTTTAATCAGTGGGGGTTTTTGTCCATCCCCAACTGATTATCAGCCCTCACCAATCGGGATTTTATGGGCAGTTAATGCGGGATAAATTAAATGAATAAAAAAAGATAAGGGGAATCCCCTTATCTTTTTTTATTGCTATATTTTCGTTTCACTTTTTCACGTTCTGTTGCAAGCTTTCGCTTATAATTTGGTTTTACTTTTTTCGGCTTTTTAACAACTTTTGTTGCCATAACATCAAGTTCATCATTTGGTTTTTTACGGCTCTTACGACGACGACGGTCACCTAGATCCACCCAATCATCTCCGCGTAAATCTACATGCTTAAACTCGATATGACGTTGTTTTTCTAAACTATCTAATGCTTCTTCGTTTGCTGGGTCATAAATCGTTACTGCAATACCTGAATAACCTGCACGTGCTGTTCTTCCAACGCGGTGAACGAAGAAATCTAAATCTGATGGAAGTTCATAGTTAATAACATGGCTAATTCCTTCAATATCGATACCACGAGCTGCTAAATCTGTCGCAACAATATATTGGAATTCAAGGTCACGAATTTGTTTCATCATTTTTTTACGATCACGTGGTGTTAAATCTCCGTGAATTCGTCCAACTTTTAAACCACGCTCAGTTAATCCGTCAGCCACTTGGTCTGCCATTTTCTTCGTATTTGTGAAAACAATTGCTAAATACGGCTTAAATTGAAGTAACATCTTTTTCACTAAATCGATTTTGTTACGATGTTTAGAAGGCACTAAATAATGCTCAATATTTCCGGCCGCAACTTGTTTTGGATTGATATGAATATGCTCTGGATTCTCCATATATTTCTTCAGAAACGGTTTTAGTTTTTGAGGAATTGTTGCAGAGAAAACTAGCATTTGCAAGTTTTTAGGCATGCGTGCTGCAATTTTGTCTACATCTTGAATGAATCCCATATCAAGCATTAAGTCTGCTTCATCGACAATAATCGTATTTGCTTTATGAACAAATAACGCTTGTTCTTCTACTAAGTCTTTAATACGCCCTGGTGTTCCAACTACAATATGAGGTTGTTTTTTCAACTTTTCAATTGATCGCTGTTTATCAGTTCCACCAATTAAACAACGCGCTGTAATCATTTGATCTTCCGCACAGAACTTTGTTAATTTCACGATTTCTTCGTAAATTTGTTGTGCTAACTCACGAGTAGGCGCTGTAATAACAAGTTGTACTTCTTCACGATTTGCATTAATTCTGTTCAATGTAGGAAGTAAGTATGCATGTGTTTTCCCAGAACCCGTTTGGGATTGTCCAATTACACTTACACCTTTTTTCACAACCGGGAAAATTTTCTGCTGAATTCCTGTCGGCTCTGTAAAGCGTAGTTCACGAACTGCATCTATTAAAAATGGTTTAAAATCATACTGTGTAAAAGTTTGTTGTGTCATAAGTTACACCTTCTTTCTAAATTTTCTACTGCGCGCACAAATCAGTCAAGTCTACATTATATCGAAATCTAAAGGTAAAATCCATCTTTAGTTTAGGTTTTCATCCCAAAAACTAACCTTCTTACTCTTTACTGCATATTGTATGTGTATATACCTAACTGAAGAAAGGAGGATTTCTCATATGTATCCAAAATCCCCCATAAGGCAAATGTATCCGAATCAAGGGCAGCAACCTTACACGCCATATCCCATTCCACAACTACCACCGATGGCACAAAAAAAGAAAGGTTTCCTTGCTAAACTCTTTAAAAAACACGATCCGACCGAACCTTTCATGCAAATGGTTCCGCCTTATCGACAAATGGAAGGACCACCGATGATGCATCAACAACCGCCGCCGCAATATCAACAGCAATACCAGCAACAATATCCACAACAGTATCCGCAACAATATCAACCATACATGCAGCAGCATCCCCAACAAATGATACCACCTCAAATGTATGAATCAAATGAAACGCGTAGTGCCGCAACAACTACAGCTACCGCGACATCTAACAGCGGCATCGGAAGTTTTTTTTCGAATTTAATTTCGAATCCAACTAACATGATAAATAATATCGAAAAAGTATCCCAAGTCGTGCAATCTGTAGGTCCTGTCGTCGAACAGTACGGTCCCATTATGCGTAGCCTACCAAACATTGTTAAAATCCTCACCTCTGGAAAAAGTACGGAAGAAAATCAAACTGAAGATGTAACAGAGCAGGTTGAGGTCACAACTCCACCTCCTCCGCTCCCAAAAAGAAAACGCAAACGAAAAAAAATAATGATTGAGCCTGTAATAGAAAAAGCATTACCAGAAGAACCTGTTCAACAAACAGCAACAAAACCAAAACTATATGTGTAACAATCCTTTGTTTTCTATCCACTCCTCCTTTATAATGTAAAAGACTATGCACAAAAGTATCCCTTGTTTAGAAGGAGAGGATTACTCATATGAAAATTGTTAAAATTTCCCCTCGTGGTTATTGCTACGGTGTTGTCGACGCAATGGTAATTGCACGTAATGCTGCATTAGATAAATCATTACCGAGACCCATTTATATTTTAGGTATGATTGTTCACAATAAACATGTTACAGACGCTTTTGAAGAAGATGGAATCATTACATTAGACGGACCAAGTCGCTTAGATATTTTAGATCAAATCGATTCTGGTACTGTTATCTTTACTGCTCACGGTGTTTCTCCTGAAGTTAAGCAACGTGCAAAAGAAAAAGGTTTAACGACAATCGATGCAACTTGTCCAGATGTTACAAAAACACATGACCTTATTGAAGCAAAAAAAGCTGAAGGATACCATGTCATTTATATAGGTAAAAAAAACCATCCAGAACCAGAAGGCGCGGTTGGAATTGCACCTGATATCGTTCATCTTATCGAAAGAGCTGATGATTTAAAAACATTAGAAATCCCGACTGATAAAATTTTAGTTACCAACCAAACAACAATGAGTCAATGGGATGTTCAACATTTAATGGAAGACATTCAGAAAAAATTCCCAACAGCAGAATTCCATAAAGAAATTTGTTTAGCTACTCAAGTTCGTCAAGAAGCTGTCGCTAAACAAGCTGATGTGGCAGATTTAACAATCGTTGTTGGTGACCCAAAAAGTAACAATTCAAATCGCTTAGCGCAAGTATCACAAGAAATTGCTGGTACGAAAGCATATCGTGTTGCAGATGTAAGCGAAATTCAATTAGAGTGGCTACAAGGTGTAGAAAACGTGGCTGTTACAGCAGGTGCCTCTACTCCAACACCAATTACAAAAGAGGTTATCGCTTTCTTAGAACAATATGACCCAACAAACCCAACTACATGGGAGAGAATTCGAAAAGTACCACTTCAAAAGATTTTACCTCGTGTAAAAGTGAAAAAAGAACAATAATAAAAACCGTTGCCCATATGAGCAACGGTTTTTATTTTTCTTATACAAATGTAAAAGGATCTGTATGTAACTCCGAAGCATGAATTTGTACATTGAATTTCTTTGCATCCACTTTTTCTTGCAGTTGTTTTTGCACACCTTGCTTCATTACTTTTTCAACGTTATGTCCTGGATCAACTATATTTAAACCGATCATCATTGCATCATGAGCAACATGATAATACATGTCACCTGTTACATATACATCTGCCCCTTTAAATTTCGCTTGGTTTATATATTTATTACCGTCTCCACCAAGTACAGCGACTTTACGCACTTTATCATCTAACTTGCCGACAACTCTTGCGCCCTTCACGTCTAATGATTGTTTCACATGTTCAGCAAACTGCCCAAGCGTCATTTCTTCTTGTAAATATCCTATTTTTCCAAGACCTAATGTTTCTCCTTTATTATCAAGAGGATATACATCATAGGCCACTTCTTCATATGGGTGAGCTCCCAATATCTCTTTAATCGCTTTTCTTTGCAGTGAAGCTGGAATAATCGTTTCAATACGTACCTCTTCCACACGTTCTAACTGCCCAGTTTCCCCGATATAAGGATTTGTTCCCTCCTGAGGTACAAACGTGCCTGCTCCCTCACTACTGAACGTACAGTGGCTATAATTACCGATATGACCAGCACCTGCGTCTCCTAATGCTTTACGCACCTCTTCTGCATGAGTTACTGGCACAAACACAACAATTTTTTTCATTTCTTCTGCGTATGTCGGAGCCAATACTTCTGTATGTTGTAATCCTAACGCATCAGCAAGTAAATCATTTACCCCGCCTTTCGCAATATCCACATTTGTATGAGCGGCATACACGGCAATATCATTTTTAATACACGTTTCAATAATTCTTCCATATGCCTTATCTGTATGAATCGCTTTTAACGGATTAAAAATTAAAGGGTGATGCGCAATAATGACATTCGCACCTAATTGAATCGCTTCATCTACAACTTCCTCCGTTACATCTAAAGCAATCAAGACGTGCTGCACGGGTTTATTAAGCGCTCCAATCTGCAGGCCAATCTTATCCCCTTCCATCGCTAAATGCTTCGGATACATACTTTCAAATAAAGAAATCACCTCATGACCATTTGGAATTTTACTCATGATAAAATCTCCCCTATCATTTTCATTTTCGCTTCTACTTCTACACGTTTCACTTTTGTCTCTTCAGAATCCGCCGCACGTTCTAATTGTTTTAGGATATTTTGGAAGTTTTTCAGTTCTCCTTCCCACTTTTCAACAAAAGCCTCACTTTTTTCTTTTATTAAAAATGGACCCATAAATAATTCAGCTTGTTTATTATCTGAGTAAGGCGCTGCAATATTTCCTCGTTCCCCAACTAAAATCTCGTAAATCTTTCCGTCTTCTTTTACGATTTTCTCATGGATAAGCTCCCATCCATTTTCAATAAACCATTCACGAATATGGTGCGCAGCAATATTCGGCTGTAAAATTAAACGCGTTACACCTTCAAGTTTTTCTTTACCACTTTCTAAAATGTCACGAATTAATGCTCCACCCATACCAGCAATTGTAATAACATCTACTTCTCCTGGTATAATAACCGCTAATCCATTACCTTTACGCACGTCTACTTTATCTTGTAAGCCACTTTCAGCCACAGTTGCTTGTGCAGAGCGGAATGGCCCATCTACAACTTCTCCTGCAACCGCTTTTGTAGCAATATTATTTATAATTGTATAACATGGTAAATACGCATGATCCGATCCAATATCAGCAATTGTAGATCCTACTGGAATCTCACGCACAACTTCTTCTAATCGTTTTGAAAGCTTTACTTCATTCATGTATTTCCATTACTCCTTCTCTTGTCAGTCTGTCTCCATGATAATGAATTTATAGTAGTTGTTGCAAGCCCATAATAACAATTCAATTCTCTATTACTCATCGTATTTTAGAAAGTATAGAAAAACAAGCCTTTTGCTTTTGCAAAAGGCTTGTTATACGAAACTTTATTTTTTCTTCGATAACCAATCAGCTACTTTAGCTGCTTGATCAGCTGGAACTACATTTGGTGGCATATTTCCTTTTCCTTTCGAAAGAATTTCTTTAATTTCATCCTTTGAAAGTTTCCCACCAATTTTTTGTAAGTTAGGTCCTACCGCTCCTTGTAACTGATCACCATGACAGCTCGTACAGCTTTGCTTCACAATATCCTCCGGCTTCGATGCTGTTTGCGCTGGCTTCCCGCCATTTTTTGCATCAGCTAACTCTTTAGATTTATTTAGCCCCTGAAATGAAAATACAAACATAACGATAATACCTAATGCTGCAATAAGAGCGAACGGAATCAGCGGATTACGTTTCATATCTCTTCTCCCCCCTCTATACCCCTAAATAGTTAGATGATTCAGTCATTTCCATTGTACTTGAAAACGCTCTATCAGAAAAGAGTAAACTGCCACTTGTTAAAAATATTCCATAAATTCAGTTTATTGTTTTTTATTGCTATATCGCTTATTATTTCGATAATTATTAGCGTTTCTCATCATATTTTTCACTTTTCTACATATTTTTTTGTATAGAATAAACAAAATTAATCGAAAAATCGAAAAATGATCATTTGCAAATCAAAAGACAATTCTGTAAAATAAATTACAAGAAATTGTAATCGTTGCCGATAGCTAAATTTTAACAAAAATTAACAAAATAAAAAAGTTTACTTCACAAAGGTGAAGTAAACTTAAAAAGAACCTATTCTAAGAAATCCTTAAGACGTTTACTACGGCTTGGATGTCTTAATTTACGAAGTGCTTTTGCTTCAATTTGACGGATACGTTCTCTCGTTACGCCGAATACTTTCCCAACTTCTTCAAGCGTACGAGTTCGTCCATCATCTAAACCAAAACGAAGACGTAGAACATTTTCTTCACGATCTGTTAGTGTATCTAACACATCTTCTAATTGTTCTTTTAGCAATTCATACGCTGCATGGTCCGCAGGCGATGTTGCTTCTTGGTCTTCAATAAAATCACCTAAATGGGAGTCATCTTCTTCACCAATTGGTGTTTCAAGAGAAACTGGCTCCTGTGCAATTTTTAAGATTTCGCGTACTTTTTCTGGAGCAAGATCCATTTCTTCACCAATCTCTTCAGGAGATGGTTCGCGTCCTAAATCTTGTAATAATTGACGTTGTACACGAATTAACTTATTAATTGTTTCAACCATATGAACTGGAATACGAATTGTTCGCGCTTGGTCTGCAATCGCACGTGTAATCGCTTGGCGAATCCACCAAGTTGCATACGTACTAAATTTGAAACCTTTACGATAATCGAACTTTTCAACCGCTTTAATTAGGCCCATATTTCCTTCTTGGATTAAGTCTAAGAAAAGCATACCACGGCCCACGTAGCGCTTTGCAATACTTACTACAAGACGTAAGTTCGCTTCTGCAAGACGGCGTTTCGCTTCTTCATCGCCTTCTTCAATACGCGTTGCAAGTCGAATTTCTTCTTCTGCAGATAGTAAGTCTACACGACCAATTTCTTTTAAATACATACGAACAGGATCATTGATTTTAACCCCAGGTGGTACACTTAAGTCGTTTAGGTCAAACTCTTCTTCTGTTTTTGTAATTTGATGATTATTAGGAGCTTCATCGTTGTCGCCAACTAAATCAATCCCTTGTTCACCTAAATATTCATAGTATTCATCCATTTGATCGGATTCAATTTCAAATCCATTCATGCGTTCTGCAATCTCTTCATATGTAAGAACGCCACGTTTTTTTCCGAGCTCAGTGAGTTGTTCTTTCACTTGCTCAAGGGTCATTTCAGTTTCAATTTGTTTAGAACGAGCTGGTTTGTCAGCCATCTGTTCCCCTCCTTACGCGAGATACAAACATTCATTATACTAAAACTTTATCAAAAAAGCTATTTTCTCGCTTTTTGATTTTGTAAATATGCTACATAATATTTAGCAGCCTCTACAGGATCTGTTTTTTCCATTTGTTTTACTTTAAAGATGATTTCCATCTTTTCAAGTTTTTCCTGATGACGTCTGAGCGTCTCCAAATGGCCCTGTAACACTTCTTCTGTGTATTCTGGATTAATAAATTCATCCGTCGAAATATCAGTAATAATATTTTTCAACTTTTCATCAGAGAGCCAACTTAAAAATGTTCCGACTGAAGGTTCATTTCCCTTTTCATAATATGCGTACAGTTCATATAAAATCCCTTTATGTTCTTCTGTATGAAAATCTTCTATATGAGGTTCCATACGAACGGCCACTTCTGCACTTTGCAACATATGGTAAATAATTTCTCTTTCTGCCCTTTCAAAACCTGTTAACTTCGGTTTTGTTTGAACAATTTGAGACGGCTTAGAAACCTGCTTTACTTGTTTTTGCTGTACCTTTTGTTCTTTGCGATATTGGTGCAATTGATTCAAAAGTGTTTCCATTGAATACGAAAATTCTTGCGATAATGACTTCAAATATGATTCTGCCTGCATCGCATCCTGTAGCAACGATAACTCTTTTAAAACACTTTTCACATATTCTTCTTTGCCAGACTCATCTTGCAAATTTTTCCCTAAACGCAAATAATTTATTTTAAAACCAACAAAACTTATACTTGATTTCACAAGATTTTCAAAAGCGGTAGTCCCATATTGTTGCACATATTCATCAGGATCAAGCTTATCTGGCAAGGATGTAACTTTCACTTGGCAACCAACTTGCAACAATAATTGCCCTGCTTTCATTGTCGCTTCTCGCCCTGCTTTATCACCATCATAGCAAAGAACAACAGTTTCAACGTTACGTCGCAGAAGCTTTGCTTGTTCTTCCGTTAAAGCTGTTCCCATTGTCGCAACAGCTTCTTCCACACCACTTTTTACCGCAGCTAGTACGTCGGCATAACCTTCAAAAAGGACCACTTGCCCACGTTTTCTAATAAACGGCCGTGCTTTGTGGAAGTTATACAACAATTTACTTTTGTGAAAAATCGGTGTTTCAGGGCTATTTAAATATTTCGGAGTGTCATCTCCTAACGCCCTTCCACTAAACGCTATCACCTTACCTTGTAACGTATGGATTGGAAACATAACTCTTCCACGGAAGCGATCATAATGACTACCATCCTTCTCGCTTCTTATTAGAAGACCAGCTTGTTCCATACTAGACAGCGATAAACCTCTTTTTTGTAAAATTTTTGTTGCTGCATCCCAAGCAGGTGATGCATAACCAATTTCAAACTTCTCAATCATCTCTTTCGTAATACCACGTTTTAATAAATACGAAAGTGCTTCATTTCCCTCTTCCGTATTTACTAATAAATGATGATAATACTTCTTTAAAAGTTCATGAGCCTGTTGCATGATGACAGTGTCATCAGATATGTCTTCTTGTTGTCCTTGTCCTGATGTATACTCTGCAACTGCAATTCCATTTCTTTCACCAAGCTTTTGAACAGCCTCGGTAAAAGCCAGTCCTTCCATTTTCATTAAAAAGGAAAATACATTTCCGCCTTCTCCACATCCGAAGCAATGAAAAATTTGCTTATCAGATGAAACAGAGAATGAAGGAGAATTCTCACCATGAAATGGACAAAGACCGAAATAGTTGCGCCCCTGCTTTCTAAGTTGAACGTATTCACCAATCACTTCAACAATATCGGATGACGTCCGAATTTGTTCAACAACTTCTTCGGGAATTCTGTTCCCCATAACTCCATCTCCGTGTCGTATTTTGTATTCGATATAAATTAAAAAATTCCTTTATAATTCGACAATATTTTTTCTAAACTTGTTAGAAGGTGCTGTCGATCACGTTGTGTAAACGATTTTGGACCTTTCGTATAGATCCCTTGTCTGCGTAAATTCGCAGATACATACCTACTATATAAAATTGTATCCATTTGCTCATCTGTTACAAATGTACCTCTTGGAGACAATACATATACACCTTTTCACAAGAAAACTAGCAAGCGCCATATTCTGTTTGATCACGAGATCCGTTGCTTTTGCATGTTGATAAATATAAAAATCAACTTCATCTGTTTAGAATCTACATAGATCCAATTGCCTTACTGTTTTCTTAAACGATGAGCATATGATGCGACAAACAAAATTTCGACATGAAATTTCGTTCCAACTTACACAATTTCAGCCTTCACAAGTCATGCATCAACACCAACTAATATCTTTTTGATGTTTTGCATATTTCTGTATTCTACATCCCTTTTGTGAATCCTTCCATAATGTGCGTTTTCTTGTATAGATTTTGTCGATTTAACGTAATTACATGTCTTTTTCGTAAATCCTATCCCTAGTTTATTCTGAAAAATTAAAGTCTAAACGTAAAATATAGGTTTTTATCACAATTTTTTATTATAATATATTTTCTTCAACTACGCTACATATCCCTTTATTTTTTCATCTTACATTTCAGGATAACGAAACCCCGCCTTTAATATAATGAAAAAAACAGAAGAATATAAGTATAACCACTCCGCTATCATCTATTACTAATCCGCAGGTATCGCATTTCATACGAGCAAAAAAAGCACATTCACCTTTGGTAAATGTGCTAAAACATTTTTTGGTTTTGCACTGCATTCACAATAATATTTGCTGTTTCTTCAATCGCTTTATTCGATACATCAATTACTTGACAATTAATTTTACTAATTACTTGCTCAAAGTGATCAATTTCTTCTTTAATACGATTAATATTTGCATATGTCGCTCCATCACTTAATCCAAGTGATTTTAATCGTTCTTTTCGAATATGATTCAACTTATCTGGCGTAATTTTCAAACCGAAACATTTTTCTTTTGCCACTTGATATAATTCTTCAGGCGGATCTACTTCTGGTACGAGTGGTACATTAGCAACCTTCAAACGTTTGTTATGAGCTAAATATTGAGAAAGTGGTGTTTTTGATGTACGTGAAACTCCAATCAATACGATATCAGCTTTTAAAATACCACGTGCATCTCTACCATCATCATACTTCACAGCAAATTCAATCGCTTCAATTTTCTTAAAGTATTCTTCATCTAATCTACGAACAACACCAGGCTCGTATCTTGGCACTTGCCCTGTAATTTCTTCAATCTGATCGATAAGAGGTCCGATAATATCGTATGCCTCTACTCCCTCTTTCGCCGCTTCTGTTAATAAATATTGACGCATGTCAGGCTTTACTAACGTAAAACAAATAAGCGCTCGATTGCTCTTTGCAATCGAAATCACTTCTTTTAATGTCCCTGTATCTTCTACATACGGTACACGTCTAATATCAGGAGCGAATGGGAATTGTCCCATTGCCGCTCGAACAACCAAATCAGCCGTTTCTCCTACAGAGTCAGATACGACATATACGATTTTATTATCCATTACATTACCTCACTTTAAACAAATTACACTTATTCGTTATTTACTAAGTTTACAAACGCACGTGTAATATTTGTTTTTGTAATTCGCCCAATCACTTCTAAACCTTGCTTCGTATCTTTTACAACTGGCATCGCATCAATCTGTCTTTCTATTAATTCCATCGCAATATCATATAAAGAATCCTCTCTACGACACATCGCAATGTTTGGCATCCTTGTCATGATAATATTAACCGGAAGAGAGGTTAAATCCTGCTTTCCTAAGCTAGCTCGTAATAAATCTTTTCGAGACACAACACCAACTAATAGAGTCGACTGATCTACAACGAATAATGTACCAACATCTTCTAAAAACATCGTACAAATTGCATCGTATACAGAAACATTTTTATCAATTACAACCGGTCTAGATTGATAATCTTGTACTTTAATTTTCTTAACAGCTTCAGATAATAGCTGTCCCCCAGTTTTACCCGTATAAAAATAACCTACGCGTGGACGCGCTTCTAAATAACCAGCCATCGTTAAAATTGCTAAGTCTGGTCTTAGCGTTGCACGTGTTAAACCCAATTGCGCTGCAATGGATTCCCCTGTAATAGGACCGTGATCTTTTACAATCTGAATGATATGTTCTTGCCGTTTATTCAGCTCTATGATAATCACCACCTTTAATGCACAACGAAAAAAGTTATACTATCTCTTAAATATTATATACTAAATATGCTATTCGAAAAAGAAAGGATGTAAAAAGGACCGTATACGGCCCCAAATTATATTTGAAACTTATCAAGTTGTTCTAGGAAACGTCTTGATTTCAAATAAATCCCGCAATATTCATCATAATATGTATTCAATACTAAACGCATTTGTTTCTTTGTGCTATCCTTCACTGATACATTGCCAAGTCTATGTAAATCGAAGTGATAGAAAAGACGTAACAATTTATGAACAGCTTCTCCTACCGGTATACGATACGGATCTTGCTCCGCATGACGCGAGCACAGAAAACCGCCTTCTCGAACAGAGAAGGCGACAAAATCTGTTTCTTGATGACAAATCGCACATGTATCAAAGTACGGGCGCATCCCTAATACCGGAAGCATTTTCGTTTGATAAATTAATGATAACACTTCTGGGTCAACACCCTCACACATATAATGCAACGTTTGATATAACATTTCAAATAAATACGGATTATGTTTTTTATCTTCTGTTGCTTTATCAGTTAACTCAACAATAAATGATGCATAAGCAGTTAAAAATATATCCTCGCGAATTTCTTTCATAGTTGAAATAATCTCGCCTTGTTGCAAAGTCCCAAGTCCAGATCCCATTTGAATAAGAAAATGCCCATGTGTCATAAGTTGCGAAACAGATGCTAACCGGCTTTTCGGTTTTTTCGCTCCTCTTGCCATTGCACTTACCTTACCAAGTTCTCTTGAGAATATTGTAACAATCTTGTTCGTTTCTCCGTAATCTGTCGTACGGATAACGATGCCCTCAACTTTTTGAAACATGTTCGTCACCATCCAAGGTTTGAACAAAACGGGTCAAGAAATTGGAGAGTCTAGATGCGCTAGCTCCTCTTCATGTTGATCCATCTCATCGTTTACGTCTTTTTCCATCTCTTTCAAAAGCAAGTACGTTTCAATGCTTCCTGTTTTGGAGAAAAACTTCCAGGTAAAATCTAGCATAAGAATCCACCTTTCTCAATAAGCGTAGCCTATAAACCAATTTCTTTTGTTGTTATTAAATTGACCCATTTTGCCCATTTTCATGTGAGAAAAATTTTTCCTAATTTATCAAAGTTCATAAAAACCAATAATCAGCGGATGAACAGAACATCCGCTGATTACAGCTTTACTCTATTTTAGTACTCGTCCTCGCGGAAACCAAGGTCACGAAGTTGAGACATTTTATTGCGCCAATCTTTTTGTACTTTTACCCATACTTCTAAAAATACTTTAGAGCCAAGAAGTGCTTCAATATCAAAACGCGCTCGTTTTCCTACTTCTTTTAACATCTTCCCTTGTTTTCCAATAATAATTCCTTTTTGTGATGGACGTTCAACAACAATCGTTGCATTTATATAAACCGCCCCGCCTTCACGTTTTTGAATCGCATCGATAACAACAGCTACAGAATGTGGTACTTCTTCACGTGTTAAATGAAGTACTTTTTCACGAATAAGCTCCGCAATGATAAATCTCTCTGGATGATCCGTTACTTGATTATCTGGGTAATATTGTGGCCCTTCTGGTAAATACTTTTTAATTGCTCCAATTAAAGATTCCACATTATTACCGTCTAATGCAGAAATTGGTACTATCTCTGCAAACTCATGTAGTTTACGATATTGATCAATTAACTCTAGCAATTGCTCTGGATGAACTTGGTCAATTTTATTAATTACCAAAAATACCGGTTGTTTCGTTTCTTGTAATTTCTCAATAATGAATTCCTCACCACGACCAAATCCTTCAACTGCATTGACCATAAATAGAACAATGTCAACTTCTTTCAATGTCGTTTGAGCCATCTTCACCATGAAGTCGCCTAATTTATGTTTAGGTTTATGTATCCCTGGTGTATCAATGAAAATTACTTGTGAATCGTTTTCTGTATATACGCCTTGAATTTTATTACGAGTTGTTTGTGGCTTATCACTCATAATGGCAATTTTTTGGCCGATAATACGATTTAAAAATGTAGATTTCCCAACATTCGGTCTGCCAATAATAGAGACAAAACCTGATTTATAACCTTTTCTATTCATGTAAATCCTCCGCTAAAAATGCTCCTGGTAACAATTCTCCGACTGTTGTCTCTTGAACGTCACCATGTAAGTTTGATAAGTATACTTTCGTATCCTGTTTACATAATTCTACCATAACTTGTCGACATGCTCCACAAGGAGGTACTGGACGCTTTGTATCCGCTACGATTGCAATAGCCGCAAACTCTTTATCCCCTTCAGAAACTGCTTTAAATAAAGCTGTTCTTTCTGCACAGTTACATAAGCCATATGATGCATTTTCAACATTACATCCACGATATACTCTTCCATCGTGCGTTAATAATGCTGCACCTACTTGAAATTTAGAATATGGTACGTACGCTTGTTTACGCGCTTCGATTGCTTCTTGGATTAATTGTTTGCTATTCATATTCCCGCATCCTTCCTGTTCACAACTGTGAATAGATACACTCTCTCATTAAAGGCCTTCAAGGCACTTCCAAAGCTTAATAAAAGCTTCGGAATGCAACTATACCATATACGGTAAAAAGATAATAGCACCAATTATAACAGCTATAACTGTAAATAATAAAACTGCTCCCGCTGCGACATCTTTTGCAATTTTCGCAAACGGATGAATATCGGCAGTCGCTAAATCTACTGTTTTTTCCACAGCCGTATTTACCATCTCTAAACTCATTACAATTCCTATTACAATAAGTAATACCATCCACTCTACTTTCGTAATATGGAAATAAAAGCCGCAGCATATAACAATGACTGCGGCTAAATAATGAATTTTCATATTTCGTTCCTGACGAAGACAAAAGAATATACCAGCTATAGCATATCCAAAACTATCTATAAGTTTTCCTTTTTTCATCGACCTAATCCAAACGCTTCTAAAATTTCTTTTTGTCTTCCAAACATTTCTTTCTCATCCTCTTCAGTCATGTGATCATAACCAAGTAAATGTAAAAAGCCATGTAACGCTAAAAAGCCAAGCTCACGATCAAAAGAATGTCCATACTCTTCAGCTTGTTCTTTCGCTCTAGGAATAGAAATAATAAGATCTCCTAGCATGCGCGGCATCTCCGCACCTACAATTTCCATTTCTCCTTCTCCCAGCTCTTCCATAGCAAAGGAAATTACATCAGTAGGCTGATCCTTATCTCGGTAATCACGATTAATCTCACGAATGCGCTCGTTATCTACAAATGTCACTGATAACTCCGCACCATCCTCTATATTTTCCATTTGAGCTGCTTTTTCTAACACTTCACGAATTAGATTCACATATTCCTCTTTTACTTCTTCTGTTTCATCCATAAAATCAATTAATAAACTCATTCTTTCTCCTTATCTTCCGGTAGTTCCGGATATGTAATACGAGAATGGAAAATACCATTTAACGTCTCACATAACGTTTTTCCAACGATTTGTAGTTCCTTAAATGTCAAATCACATTCACTAAATTGTCCATCTTGTAAACGATCTTTAATAATACTCTGCACTAAATTATTAATTTGATCTGGCGTTGGATGATTCATGGAACGCACTGCAGCCTCTACACTATCAGCAATACCAACAATTGCCGACTCTTTAGAAGTTGCTTTTGATCCCGGATAACGGAACATCTCTTCTGTATATTTTTCCTTATCTTCTTTAATCGCCTTATAGTAAAAATATTTAAGCAACGTTGTACCATGATGTTGCCCAGCAATATCAATAATTTCTTGTGGGATATGGTATTCTTCTAACATCTTTACCCCATCCGCTACATGAGCAATAATAATATCCTTACTCGTTACAGGATCTAGTTTATCATGCGGGTTTTCAATTCCCATCTGATTTTCAATAAAGAAACGTGGTTGTACTGTTTTTCCTACATCATGATAATACGCCCCAACGCGAGCTAACACACCATTTGCCCCAACCGCTTCACAAGCAGCTTCAGAAAGGTTCGCAACCATTACACTATGGTGATATGTCCCTGGCGCTTCTAGCAAAATTCTACGCAAAAGTGGATGATTTGGACTTGATAGTTCCACAAGTTTCATGCTTGATACAATTCCAAGTCCACTTTCTAAATATGGTAAAATCCCCATAGCTAGAACCGAAGAGATAATTCCTGAAACAGAAGCCATTAATAATTGCGTACCAATTTCAAGAAGTGAAAAATTCCCATTACGTAACAATAACAATGCCGCCAATACGACTACATTTAATACAGAAACGAGTATACCCGCTTGTAAAATCATCGTACGAAGATTTTTTTCTCTCAAGAAAATACTAACTGACAATGAACTTAATAAAACATAGATTCCTACACTATAATTGAGTGTGCTCGTTACTCCTTCATTAAACATAATGCTTCCGCACACAGAAAAAATCATACTTGTTAAAAATACAAATCGATCACCAATCATTAGTTTTACAAGTATTGTCCCCATTGCAACTGGAACAACATACGCGATTCCCGCATATTCAAGCTTTTGAAATAAACTAATGATTTTCATTAAAACAATCGTGATAGACAAAATGGTAATGTAAGCTAAAATATACGGTCTATCTTCCCTTCTCCGCTGTAAAAACACTTCAAATTGCTTATGCATAAAGTATAGTAGTACACCAATAAGCACCGCTAACCCAACATAAGGTTGGAAACTATTCCCTTCTTCTAACAAACCAACTAATTTCAACTGATTGTACATATCACTTGAAATCGTTTCACCTTCCCTTACAAGTACTTGCCCTTGAAGAATATAAACAGGCGGAACTAAATCTTCCTCTGCTTTTCTCTTCTCTTTTGTCAAGGTCGGATCATAAAAATAGTTTGCTGAAATCGCATATTTCCCTAATGCCTTAATGGCTTCTTTCAAACCATTATCGACATTAACACTATTCATGTCACTTACATATCGATCTTTCGCATCCTTTAGTTCATCCATTTTAATATGCTCGGTCATAATACTATTAATAGCTGTAACTGCTGCATCTTTCGCTAATACCAACTGGCTCGGATCTGCATTAATCAAGTTCAGTAAGTTTGAATCAGATAACTCTTTCGTTAATTCGACAGGTAATTTCTTTTTCAACTTGTCCACTTTCTCAGCATCAGTTATCTTTTTTTGCTCATCCGGTCCAATAGCTTTTATCTCTTGCACCACTTCATCTACTTTAGCAAAGACGTCATTCACAATATCCACTTTATTTTGCTTATACTCACTTTTATATGTATATTGATCTTCAACTTTTGTAGCGGCTTCTTTTTTCTTTTTTTCCGTTGTAACCTTGTCTTCAATTTTCACAGGAGAGTGGATTGTCTTTTTCGCAATAGAATACATTGCAACATCTAATTGCTCTGGTTTTACATTATTCATAAGTGCAAAAAATAGCACTGCTCCTAATACAACGTAAGAAATCCAACTTAGTTTTTTCGAATGTTGTAAATTACGAAACCACTTAGAAATTTCTTGAGATCTTGACATGATTTCAATACCTTCTCCTCTCCAGAAATAAAGTGAAACTATTTATAGCTTTCATTTCTTCTAGCTAACGATACTTTAAGGCAACATTTTTATACACCAGTACCTATAGTTTATTTTCCTATACCTTTCATGATAGTAAAAAATATGCCGTTCGCCAACCTTATCATACAAAAAGAAATGATCCTGACAAATAGGATCATTCCATTTTATCATATGCCTCAATAATACGTTGCACCAGCGGATGTCTCACAACGTCCGTTTGTTCTAATGTAATGAATGAAAGTCCTGATACACCAGATAAAATGTTAGAAGCAATAGAAAGCCCTGATTTTACCCCTTTTGGCAAGTCTATTTGTGAAGGATCCCCTGTAATAACCATTTTAGAACTAAAACCTAATCTTGTTAAAAACATTTTTATTTGGGCACCCGTTGTATTTTGAGCTTCATCTAAAATAACAAATGAATCATCAAGCGTACGCCCTCTCATATAAGCAAGCGGCGCGATTTCAATTACTCCTCGCTCCATCATACGTTGCGTATATTCTTGTCCAAGAATATCGTGCAGCGCATCATACAATGGACGTAAGTACGGATCTACCTTCTCTTTTAAATCCCCTGGTAAAAAACCTAAGTTTTCTCCAGCTTCTACAGCAGGTCTTGTTAAAATAATTTTCTTTACATACCCTTGCTTTAAAGCTCTCACAGCCATTACTACAGCTAAGTATGTTTTCCCCGTCCCAGCAGGTCCCATCCCAAATACAATATCATTCTTCTTCATTGCATGAATATATCGTCTTTGCCCCATTGTTTTTACACGAATGGATTTACCTTTTGCCGTTTTAAAAATTTCTTCTTCATATAACTCTTCAAATTGAGCAATTTTCCCTTGTTGTGCGAGCTGAATTGCATATGCAACATCTCTTTCTGTAATTGATACACCTTTACGAATAACAACAAGTAATTGCTGTAAGATTTTTTCTACGAGCGTCACAGTTTCAACTGCCCCAGACACATGAACTGTTTCCCCTCTAGTTACGATTGATACATTAAGTTCTCGTTCAATTACTTTTAAATGAGCATCATTGACTCCAAAAAGAGCGATTGCTTCGTTAGTATTTTCCAATTGTTGGTTCATTTCTACTAATTGTTCTGCCATTACTCAGTCTCCTTGAATATCGAATTCGGATATTGGTTGTGGCTCTGCAATATTTTCAATTACAGTATAATGCAATGTGACTTTTAGTTGATCCGCCTCAACCTCTTTACTCAAAATCTTATCACTTACAATCATAGCATGTTCATCCAATTTTTTCTTTAGTTCTTTTTCGGCCATCTCTTTCGCTACTTTCAATGCCTGTTTTTCTGTGTATTCTCGATTCGCTTCTTCCTCTTCTCGTACAATATCTTTTTCATATGCAATCGGTAATGTAAAACCAAATAATTTCACATCATGTTTTATACTTTCAGTACGAGAGCGTTTATACTTATCATGTTGAAATCCCCATATTTTTATTTTCGCATCCCCAAATTTAAGAAAATATTCATTGTATGCATTCCCAGTATACACTTGAAATTGTGTCTTTAACGGAACATTCACCTCAGATGTGTACCACGTTTCTCCATATACAATACCTTTCGCTGAAACAACCGTCGGATTCTCCTCATTACCATATATTCCCGATACGAGGAGCTGCCCCTTTTCTACATGATCATTTTTCATGACAACCGGTTTTCCAACTTCAACAAATGTTTTTGTGATAATCGCTTCTTTTTTTGCCACTAAATTTTGCGATTGTTGCTCCTTTTCTTTTTTCGGTTCGTTTTTTTCAACAATTTTAAAATGATACGTCGTCCCTCTTACTTCTAGTCCTGCCCAAGTAATCGCATTAATATTGTTTGTCAAATGGCGTTGTACATCTTCTACACTAGGTATTTGAAACTGTAGTTTCCCTTTTTTAATACCCATTTTGTCCAATTCTTTCATCAATATATATTCTGTTTCAGGTTTTGCTCCTGTAACCTCAATTTTCCAAACCATATTTGACATTGCAATCATGCCAAAAAAGAAAATTAAAAAACCGATTAAAAAGCCACTGTTTTTAATTAAACGCTTATTCCAAAAAGGAAAACCGTAGCGTCCAATAAAATATAATTTACATTCATTTTTTCTATAAATTGGTTTTATTTTTTTCACATCGCGTAACAACATACAAAAAACTAACGTTTCATCAGCAATCTTCTTAACATCCCAAACCAATAAATTTCTCCGTACACATTCGTTAACAAACCGTTCCGCTCCCCTACCTTCAATTCGCACTTTTACATACCCAAGCCACTTTATAAACCATTTATTTTTCATCTACTACCTTCACTACCCTTCTAAAAGTAGATATACTACTTTTCATTTGAAACATTAAAATAGCTCGTACTAAAATGAAACAAAGTGAAAATTTAATCTTTCTCTATCAACGGAACTTTTACAGGATAAAGAAGAAAAACTTCACAAATGGAAGTTTCACTTCAATCCCCTTTTTTTTCATTTTCCAAAAATGTTACTTGTTCAATTATCCCTTCGAGTAAAAGTTCTTCTGGAAGAATCGTTTTAATAACAAAGGATTGTCCTTTAATTAGTAATTGACCGTGTTTTAATAGCAATCGTACTTCTTTATCTGAAAACACTAATAACCCTCGATGATTTTCTATATAAATATGTATTTGCCCAACAAGAGTAATCCGAGGTAGATCCATTAATACATCTACTGGTAGGTCTACTTGTTTTGTTAACCAATTTTTCATTTGTTCTAATTTCTTCACCTCAAAAGACCCCCCTCTCATCCCATATATATATGTATTTCTTCACAAGTGCCTATCGTGTTATAACGACTTCACTAACATAACTATATTCTGAAAGAGTTCATATCATGTTAATTAAAACAGTCGCTATATGAAATCATATTTGTCGGGACAATGATGGATCAGAGGATGTGATCCTTAATAACAGGAGTATTAATACAAGAATATGCGCCCCTACGGGATATCAGTACAAGTTACACTAAGAAATTAAGCCTGACGAGAAGTTGGAAGCGTGAAAAATCCTGTTACAATTGGTTCTGGATATGACATACTGATCATAGGATAAGTAGTTGTCATTCATTAGACACAGATAAAAGGAAATCGCCCTCCGCTCTGAATGTTGCGTTGTAAGGAAGTATATTTTATCCCGCTATTTGCGGGCAGTAAGACCTCTACCTCAAAATTCAGCGAGAGCAAAGAAGTTAGGTGGGGGATCAACTGCCCGTAAAAGCCCGATTGGTGCGGGCTGATAATGAGTGGGGGATGAAGAACCCCCCACTCATTATTAGTTGAACTTTATAGGTGGTCGTTATATGAATTTCAAAAAATATTAGATTTAATTAAAAAACAAAAAATGAAATGATAAGTGAGGAAATACTAAAGAAAGTTGGATTTACTCAAGAAACTTTGAACATTATAAAGCAAGTTACCGACAGTAGTATCGAGCCCTTTTACACGACTGATTTAGAATCTAAAATAGCAGGAATCTCTTTCATTACCTTTGAGGATTACGCTGAACAGCAAGTATTGAAAAATTAATTGAAGAAATTAAGAAAACGAAAAAGCTTTTTATGGCGGGATTAATCACAACTAAGATTGTTACTTTTTACATACCAGAGGCGTTACTATCATTTTCAGGAACGCTTTTTTATTCATATAGCGTCATTTTCCATAAGAACAATAAAAAAACGTCTCATACGAAATGAGACGTTTTTTTATGCTAATAGCTGGATAACCAACTTATTCACAAGTGATCCGTCTGTTTTACCTTTTACTTTCGGCATAACAGCAGTCATCACCTTACCCATATCTGCTTTAGAAGTCGCACCAACTTCAGAAATAACTTGCTTGATTACATCAACTAGTTCTTCTTCAGTTAATTGCTCTGGCAAATATGCGCTTAAAATCTGAATTTCACTTTGCAGTTTATTAACAAGGTCTTCACGACCAGCTTTTTTAAATTCAAGGAGGGAGTCCTTATGCTGTTTTACTTCACGAGCTAAAACCGTTAGTTCCTCTTCTTCAGTAAGAGTATGTTGCAGTTTAATACCTTCATTTTGTAAAGCAGCCTTAACCATACGAATGACGGTTAATTTTTCTTTTTGTTTATTCTTCATCGCTTGTTTCATATCATCGTTTAAACGACCGAGAAGACTCATAACTTACACCCTCTCTTAGAATTTACGCTTTCTTGCCGCTTCAGATTTCTTCTTACGTTTTACACTTGGTTTTTCATAAAACTCGCGCTTTCTTGCTTCAGCAAGTGTACCAGTTTTAGAAACCGATCTTTTAAAACGGCGAAGTGCATCCTCCAAAGACTCGTTTTTACGAACGACTGTTTTTGACATTCTCTTTCCCTCCCTCCGAAACATCACACTTACATACTAACTTCAGCATGCAAAAAGAAACACTTCTTCAGCATGTCTTTTACGATTATAATACATTTTATCACTTCAGGTCAACTATTTGCAGAATAAAAGACGAATCGATGCCCTTCCTTTTTTAAAAGCCATGCAGACAACTCTATTTTTACCAGTACACCTTTTTTCATAAAAAGATGTACTAAACAACTATCCATCTTTTCAGTACTTAACTTCTCGATAAAAAAAGCATGCAAACCGTTTCCGGTTGCATGCTTTTTTTATGCGCTTGCTGATTCTTTTTTCACATCATCTTCAAGAACACGAACAAATTGCGCTTCGTTATATGGATAACCAGCTTTCGTAATTTTCACTTTCACTAGCTTACCAATTAATTCTTCAGATCCTTCAAATACAATTTTCAAGTAGTTATCTGTATAACCTACATATAACCCTTCACGTTCGCCCTCTTTAAATTGCTCTTCTGGAATAATTTCAAGCACTTCACCTTCAAATTGAGACGCATACTCTTTCGCTAATTGATTAGATAGCTCAATTAAACGATGAACACGATCATTCTTCACATCTTCAGGAACTTGATCTTCCATGCGCGCTGCAGGTGTTCCTGTACGTTTTGAGTAAGGGAACACGTGTAACTCAGAGAAGCGATTCTCTTTAATGAAATTGTATGTTTCCATGAATTCTTCTTCTGTTTCACCTGGGAAACCAACAATTACGTCTGATGTAATCGCGAGGCCTGGTAACGCTTCTTTCAAACGATCTAAACGCTCTTGGAAAAATTCCATCGTATACTTACGACGCATACGTTTTAATACAGTATTAGATCCTGATTGCAACGGAATGTGCAAATGGCGTACAACTACTTCAGACTTGTCTAACACTTCAATTACCTCATCTGAAATTTGACTCGCTTCAATAGAAGAAATACGAAGACGTTTTAATCCGTCTACTTCTGCTTCCATGTCACGAAGTAATCCAGCTAAGTTATAATCTTTAATATCTTCACCGTATCCACCTGTATGAATACCTGTTAATACGATTTCTTTATAGCCTGCGTCTACTAATTGCTGTGCTTGTTTAATAACTTCTTTCCCATCACGAGAACGCATTAAACCACGCGCCCAAGGAATGATACAGAACGTACAGAAGTTATTGCAACCCTCTTGTATTTTTAAAGATGCACGTGTACGATCCGTGAAATAAGGTACATCAAGTTCTTCGTATACACGTGTTTTCATAATGTTACGGACAGCGTTAATTGGTTGACGCTCTTTACGGAATTCTTCGATGTAGCCTAACATCTTTTCACGATCCTGTGTACCAACTACAATATCTACACCTGGAATTGCCATAATTTCCGCTGGAGATGTTTGTGCATAACATCCCGTTACACAAATCACTGCATCCGGATTTTGACGCACAGCACGTCTGATTACTTGACGGCTTTTCTTATCTCCCGTATTCGTTACTGTACATGTATTAATAACATATACATCAGCTTTCTTTTCATATTCAGTTCTTTCATAACCACCTTGTTTAAACAATTGCCAAATGGCTTCTGTTTCATAGTGGTTTACTTTACAACCTAACGTGTGGAACGCAACAGTTGACATTGATCATCACCCCATCAATTCAAAATGATAAGAAGCAGCACTTAACGCATAAAGCGGTGCCGTTTCCGTTCTTAAAATCCTTGGTCCTAAACTACATGGTACAAATTTATGTTCACGAAGCGCTGTAATCTCTTCCTCAGCTAAACCACCTTCTGGGCCAAATACAATCAATAGCTTTTGACCCGGTTTCATTGTCGTTAAAGCTTTCGCAAAATTAGATTTCTCGCCTTGTTTCGCTTCCTCTTCGTACGCAACCAGACAAACATCATACTCACCACTCATTGAAAGCAATTGCTTAAATGATGCCGGAGCATATACTTTTGGAATTTCACTTCTATGCGATTGTTCCGCAGCTTCTTTCACAATTTTTCTTAAACGCTCAACTTTTTTATCAGCTTTTTTTGCATCCCATTTTACGATCGAACGGGATGCTTGAAATGGTAAAAATGCAGCTGCCCCAAGCTCAGTTCCTTTTTGAAAAATTAACTCTAGCTTGTCTCCTTTCGGCAGTCCACTTGCAATCGTCACAAAAACAGGAAGTTCACTTGACGCCTCTACCCATTCTACAATAGCTGTCTCAACAAATTCACTGGTAATTTCATCAATTGAACATACTGCTGTTTTTCCGTTTACACAGCAATAAATGTGATCACCAGCTGACATACGCATCACTCTCACGATATGATGTACATCATCACCTACAATGCGAATATTTGTCTCATTTACATATTTCTCTTCTACAAAATAACGTTGCATATAATCACCTTAGTAGAGTTTCGTTCCTTTCGTAAGTCAACACTTACGAAAAGAACGAAACGTTATCATTTTTCATATAACAAACGGCAAGTCCCTCACCTTATAGTGAGAGACTCCCCTTTTCATTATAGACTAAAATCTATATTACGCATTTCGTGCAATAATTGCTACCCAGTCTTCCATTCGTAACACTTCTTCAATTGTAAATCCAGCTTTTTCTAACGCCTCAGAAATTACTTTTTCCTTCGCAGCAATAATGCCCGATGTAATAAATAATCCGTCTGGCTTCACAACTCTCGCTGCATCTTCAGGGAATAAAAGAATAATTTCTGCTAATAAATTCGCTACGATTAAATCAACAGGACCTTCAATACCTTCTAAAAGACTATTTTGTCCAACAGACACGATGTCATCTGTTTTATTTAAACGTACATTCATTTCTGCACTTTCCACTGCAACTGGATCTAAATCATATGCTTGAACAGAAGACGCACCTAATTTTGCCGCTGCAATACTAAGTACACCAGAACCTGTTCCTACATCAATGACAGTATCACCTGGTTGAACTGTTTTTTCTAAAGCACGAATACACATCGTTGTTGTTGGATGAGTTCCTGTGCCAAACGCCATACCTGGATCTAATTCAATGATTTTTTCATCAGGAGAAGATGGTGTATATTCTTCCCATGTCGGTACGATTGTGAATGTATCAGAAATTTGTACTGGATGGTAATATTTTTTCCAAGCAGTAGCCCAATCTTCTTCATTGACTTCGTTAACGGTCATATTTCCAGTACCAATTTCGATGTCGTAAGATGGAAGCACATCAATAGATGATTTTACACCTGCAATCGTTTCATGTAAAGAATCCGTTTGCGGGAAATATGCTTTTATTAATACACCTTCCGCCGGATATTCATCTGGATTCAATGCATAAATTTCACCATATTGTTGCTCGCGCTCTTTCGTTAACTCCGCTGGGTCCTCAATCGCAACTCCGCTAGCACCAGCTTCGTGTAAAATATGAGAGACAGCTTCTACTGCTTCTTCTGTTGTATGAATACTAATTTCTGACCATTTCACAATTTACCAACTCCATTTTTTATTTCCATTATTCCCCTTTGAAAGCACGTTTAAGCTTTCCAAACAAACTATCATCCTGCTCTTCTTGTCCTGCAAATTCACGTAATAAATCTTTTTGATGTGAAGTCAATTTCGTCGGTACAACAACACGAACGACTACATATTGATCTCCTTGACCGTATCCACGTACGTTCGGAGCACCTTTTCCTTTTAAACGGAATTCTGTTCCAGTTTGTGTTCCTGCTGGGATTTTCAGCTTCACTTTACCATGAACAGTAGGAACTTCCACTTCAGCACCAAGTGCCATTTGCGCAAATGTTAATGGCATTTCGCAAATAATGTGATCTCCTTCACGCTCGAAGAATTCATGATTTCTTACATGAACGACAACATATAAATCTCCTGCTGGTCCACCATTTACGCCAGCTTCACCTTTTCCAGATACACGAATTTGTTGACCATTATCGATACCTGCTGGAATTTTAACATTGATTTTTTTGCGTTTACGAACTTTACCAGAACCATGACATGTCGTACATTTTTCTTTAATCATTTGCCCAGTGCCTGAACAATGACCACAAGCTTGACGGTTCACAATACGACCAAACGGTGTATTTTGCTCGACACTCACTTGACCTGATCCTGAACAATGTTTACATGTTTCTTTTGAAGTTCCTGGTTTTGCTCCGCTACCTTTACAAGTATCACATGGATCTTCTACTGGGATTTCCACGTTTAATTCTTTACCAAAAATAGCTTCTTCAAAATCTAAAGTGACTTGATATTGTAAGTCAGCACCTTGGCGCGGAGCATTTGGATCACGACGTCTGCCACCACCACCGCCAAAGAAAGAACTAAATATATCTTCAAAACCGAAGCCACCGCCGAAGTCTCCTCCGCCGCCAAATCCACCGAAGCCTTGATTTGCACCAGCATGACCAAATTGATCGTACTGCGCACGCTTTTGATCATCACTTAACACTTCGTATGCTTCTTGTACTTCTTTAAACTTTTCAAGCGCATTTTCTTCTTTGCTTACGTCTGGATGGTATTTTTTAGCCAAACGACGATACGCTTTTTTAATTTCATCTGTTGAAGCGCCCTTGCTAAGTCCAAGGACCTCATAATAGTCTCGTTTACTCATAAATTTACAACCCCCGAATCTTTCACATAAACGTAATTTTAACACCGAAAGAAAGTGCTTTGCAACAAAGTTTCCTCACTTACAGTATGCAGAGTAAAAAACTTAAGAACCTCACACATTTCTCCTCATTCGTGAAAAAAGCCAAAGCCAAGGCACGCTTGACTTTGACTTTTTGTCATCTTGCTTATTTATCTTTGCAGTTGAATTACTTGTCTTCTTTTACTTCTTCAAACTCAGCGTCAACTACATTATCTTTCTTTGCACCAGCGTCTTGTGCACCTTGCGCACCTTCTGCTTGACCAGCAGCTGCTTGAGCTTGCTCGTATAATTTAACGCTTAATTGTTGTACGATTTCTTGTAAAGCATCTTTTTTCGCACGGATTTCCTCAAGCTCGTTTTTCTCGATTGCAGCTTGTAATGCTTCTTTCGCTTCTGTTGCTTTTGCAACTTCAGCTGCATCTACTTTACCTTCTAAATCTTTTACAACTTTGTCTGTTTGGAATACAAGTTGGTCAGCTTCGTTACGAAGTTCAACTTCTTCCTTACGTTTTTGGTCAGCATCAGCATTCGCCTCTGCTTCTTGTACCATACGA
The DNA here is from genome assembly GCF_014932895.1 of Bacillus thuringiensis. Taxonomy (GTDB): domain Bacteria; phylum Bacillota; class Bacilli; order Bacillales; family Bacillaceae_G; genus Bacillus_A; species Bacillus_A thuringiensis_AA. Next base: position 595,781 of record NZ_JACYOF010000001.1, read on the forward strand.
TCTACTTCTTCATCAGAAAGACCTGAAGAAGATTGGATTGTAATAGCCTGCTCTTTACTTGTTCCTAAGTCTTTTGCACGTACGTTAACAATACCGTTCGCATCAATATCGAATGTTACTTCGATTTGTGGAATACCACGTGGCGCTGGTGGAAGGTCTGTTAATTGGAAACGACCTAATGTTTTGTTGTCAGCTGACATTGGACGCTCACCTTGTAATACGTGAATGTCTACTGCTGGTTGGTTATCAGCAGCTGTTGAGAATACTTGTGACTTACTTGTCGGAATTGTAGTGTTACGCTCGATTAATTTCGTGAACACACCACCCATAGTTTCAATACCTAAAGAAAGTGGAGTTACGTCTAATAATAGTACGCCTTCTACATCACCAGTAAGTACACCACCTTGAACTGCAGCACCTAATGCTACAACTTCATCAGGGTTTACACCTTTATATGGCTCTTTACCAGTTTCACGTTTAATAGCTTCTTGTACAGCTGGGATACGAGTAGATCCACCAACAAGAATAACTTTATCTAATTCGCTTGGAGCAAAACCAGCGTCTTTTAATGCACGACGAGTTGGCTCTAACGTTCTTTCAACAAGACCTGCTGAAAGCTCTTCGAATTTCGCTCTTGTTAACGTTAATTCTAAGTGTAATGGGCCAGCAGCTCCAGCACTAATGAATGGTAATGAAATTTGTGTTTGTGTTACACCAGAAAGATCTTTTTTCGCTTTTTCAGCTGCATCTTTCAAGCGTTGAAGTGCCATTTTATCTTGGCTTAAATCAATGTTATTTTCTTTTTTGAACTCAGCTACTAAGTGATCGATGATAACTTGGTCAAAGTCATCTCCACCAAGACGGTTATCACCAGCAGTTGAAATAACTTCGAATGTGCCGTCTGCTAACTCAAGGATAGATACGTCAAATGTACCGCCACCTAAGTCATATACTAAGATTTTTTGTTCTTCATCTTGTTTTTCTAAACCGTAAGCAAGTGCTGCTGCTGTTGGCTCGTTAATGATACGCTCAACTTCTAAACCAGCGATACGACCAGCATCTTTCGTTGCTTGACGCTCTGCATCGTTGAAGTATGCAGGTACTGTAATAACAGCTTTCGTTACTGTTTCACCTAAGTATGCTTCAGCAGAAGCTTTTAAGTTTTGTAAAATGATTGCAGAAATTTCTTGAGGTGTATAGTCTTTACCTTCAACTTCTACTTTGTAGTCTGTACCCATATGACGTTTAACAGACATGATTGTATTTGGGTTTGTAATTGCTTGACGCTTTGCAACTTCCCCAACTTGACGTTCTTCATTTTTGAAAGCTACAACAGAAGGTGTTGTACGGTTTCCTTCTGGATTTGGGATAACCTTTGGTTCTCCACCTTCCATAACAGCTACACAAGAGTTTGTTGTACCTAAGTCAATACCGATAATTTTACTCATGGCTAATCCTCCTACTTTTATGTAAATTATTGATTTACTTTTACCATTGATGGGCGAATTACACGGTCTTTTAGTTTATAACCTTTTTGGAATTCTTCCACAACCGCGTTTGATTCAAATTCACTGTCTTCCACTTGCATAATAGCTTGGTGTTCATTAGGATCAAACTGTTTACCAACAGCTTCAATCACTTCCACACCTTCTTTAGTCAACGCTTCTAGCAATTGACGATGCACCATTTCCATACCTTGTAATAAGGATTTCGTTTGCTCATCAGTCGCTTCCACTTGCATCGCTCTTTCAAAATTATCAAGAGCTGGCAAGATGTCTGAAACTAGACTTTGTGCTCTATATTTTTCAGCAGCCTGTTTATCCATTTGGACACGGCGCTTATAATTTTCAAAATCAGCTTGTAGACGTAATGTGCGACCTTCCGTTTCCGTTAGTTTCGCTTGTAACTCATCTACTTTTTCTTGTAAAAGAGCAGCCTCACTTTTTTCTTCTACAGTTTCTTCACTGTTTTCTGGCGTGACAGCTTCTTCAACTTGCGCTTCTTTTACTTCTTCTACCACTTGTTCGTTACGCTCTTCCACAATATTCACCTCCTTAAAAGGTATTAGGTATCATGCATAGCATGATTACCTAAGCATTATATATTACACACAGCAATGAAAATTTCATCACTTGAGCGAATGTATTACTCTCATTTACTTTTTAAGTCCATCAGTAAATTGTCTCGTAAATATCTGTAACAAACTAATTACACGAGAATATTGCATTCTCGTAGGACCTAAAATAGCAATTGTTCCAAGTTGCTCTTCCCCGATCGAATATGTTGCGGAAATTAAACTACAATCCTCCATAGCCGTCGAAGAGTTTTCCCTACCAATTTTCACTTGAATCCCGACTTGTTTATGACGCAAAATGTCATAAAATTCGGCTTCATTATCAATCATGGTAAGTAAAGATCTAACCTTTTGAATGTCATGGAACTCTGGCTGCGAAAGCATATTTGCTTTTCCTCCAAAGTATATCTTTTCCGATAAAGGAACTTGAAATGTACCATCTAACATTTTTATTGCACTATCGTAATTATGAACATACCCACGTAAAACTGTAACAATCTCCTTAAAGATTTTATTATGAAGTTCTTCCATTGGTACGCCAGATAGCTTTTCATTTAAAATATTAACCATTTTTTCTAAATCTGATAAATCAACAGATTCCGGAACGGTAATCGTTTTACTTTGTACATGCCCTGTATCAGTTACAATAATAGCGACTGCAGTTTGACGATCAAGCGGCACAATTTGTACATTTTTAAGTTTATTTGTACTTAATTTCGGGCCAAGAACTATGGCCGTATAATTTGTAAGTTCTGATAAAATTTGAGCAGATTGTTGTGCAATTTTTTCCGCTTCAAAAATTCTTTCAGCAAATAAATCTTTAATTTGTACAATTTCAGCGTTCGGTAAGTTTTGCGGCGCTAAAAGATGGTCTACATAAAATCGGTAGCCTTTTTCAGAAGGAACACGTCCAGAAGAACTGTGCGTTTTTTCAATAAAGCCTAATTCTTCTAAGTCCGCCATTTCATTTCGAATAGTAGCTGAACTAAATGTAATTTCATCTTTTTTAGCCAACGTTCTAGACCCAACGGGCTGCGCTGATCCAATAAAGTCATCAATAATTGTTTGTAAAATTAAGAGCTGACGTTCCGTAAGCATCTCATCATCACCTCTGTTAGCACTCTTTGTCTTTGAGTGCTAAATCTATTAATAACTTACCAAAATTGACATTCAATTGTCAACGGAAACGTCACGAAATAATGAAACTTTTTCACGTTTATGGAACATTTAATTAGTCAATCAAAAATGATTGGAATACTTCATTCCCTAATAATTTTCCTTTTCGCGTTAAACGTACATATCCATCTTCCTCTTCAAGCAATTCCTGCTCTTGATTGCTTTGTAACTGCTTCGCGAAAACTTGATCCATCTCCACATTAAATTTATTGTGGAATGCCGTTTTAGAAACACCTTTTGTTTTTCGAAGCCCTAAGAACAGCTCTTCTTCCATTCTTTCTTTCTCCGTCACTTTGTGAACATCTAAATACGGAAATCCTGTTTCATCAATTTTATTAAAATATTGCTTCAGCGGACCTACATTTTGAATACGTTCCCCATTCACATAACTATGAGCTCCAGCTCCAAATCCATAATACTCTTCATTATTCCAGTATGTGAGATTATGTCTACTTTTATTGTCACCTTTTGAGAAATTACTAATTTCATACTGGTTATAACCGTGCTTCTCCATTTCATCCATTACTATTTCATACATTTTCGCTTCATGGTCTTCACCTGGAAGACGCAATTTCCCTTTATTCATTAAGTTATAAAACACTGTTTTTGGTTCCACAATTAATGAATATGCCGAGAAATGTTGTACACCAAGCGTAAAAGCAATGTCTAATGTTTCCTTCACATCTTCTATCGTTTGTCCGGGCAAAGCATAAATAATATCTACATTAATATTTTTAAAGCCTACCTCCTGCGCTTCTCGAATCGCTAGAAATGCATCTTCCCTCGTATGCTTGCGCCCGATTTTCTCAAGCAGTTCATCACGGAACGTTTGCACACCAAAACTAATTCGATTCACTCCACCTTCTAGCAGTATATTCAACTTCTCTTTCGGTAGATCTCCCGGATTCGCTTCAAATGTCAATTCACAATTCGGAGCAAACGGACGCAAATGACGATTAATAATCTCAAGTAATTTTTTGGTCTGTTCCATATTTAGCGCTGTCGGAGTTCCCCCACCAACAAAAATCGTTTTCATACTATCAAACGGAACTTTTTGAACCGTATTTATTATTTCCTTCTCTAAATAATCTAAATATTGATCAACCGGCTGGCGTTCAATAAACACTTTATTAAAATCACAATAGTGACAAATGTGCTGACAAAACGGAATGTGAATATATGCAGCTTGTACCAAATATAACCCCTACCTTTCTAAAAAGAAAACCTCCGCACTCCGGAGGATTCTTTACTTCTCTAACGTATTACGAATTTGTTCCATTCGCATTTTCCCCCAATCATACATCATTTCAACGATTGGTAAAAGCGACATGCCTAGTTCCGTCATATAATACTCAACACGCGGAGGAATTTCTGGATATACCGTTCGTTCAACAATCCCATCCTCCATTAACTCTTTTAATTGATTCGACAAAACTTTATGAGAAATGCTTGGAAATAATCGTTGTAATTCACTAAAACGATGAGGCCCTTCCACACCTAAGTGCCACAATATCACAACTTTCCACTTCCCACTAATAATAGAAAGCGTCAATTCCTTTTCACAATTAAAATTACCATTCTGTATTTTATCTTGAATATCTTTTCGAATATTTTCGGACATTAACAATCTCCTAACTCTATATGAACTAAAAAACTCTCTCATTATTGTAAATGAGAGCTGCTCAGATGTCTAAAAAGTAATTATACAGAAAAAAGAAGCCGTATAAACGACTTCTTTTTTATTTCAAATATTAGTTGTCATCCATTTTCAGTACAGCCATGAATGCCTCTTGCGGTACTTCTACAGAACCAACAGACTTCATACGTTTTTTACCTTCTTTTTGCTTATCAAGAAGTTTACGCTTACGAGAAATGTCACCGCCGTAACATTTTGCAAGTACGTTTTTACGCATCGCCTTAATTGTAGAACGTGCTACAACTTTATTTCCGATAGTCGCCTGAATTGGCACCTCGAACTGTTGTCTCGGAATTAATTCTTTTAATTTCTCTACGATTACTTTACCACGGTCATACGCTGAATCACGGTGTACGATAAATGATAAAGCATCCACTTGTTCATTATTTAAAAGAATATCCATTTTCACAAGTTTAGATGGTTTATAACCAATTAACTCGTAGTCAAATGATGCATACCCTTTCGTATTTGATTTCAATTGATCGAAGAAATCATATACGATTTCTGATAACGGAATTTCATATGTTAATGTAACACGTGTTTCATCTAAATATTGCATATCAATAAACGTTCCACGTTTACCTTGGCAAATTTCCATTACAGCTCCAACATAGTCATTCGGAACCATAATTGAAGCCTTCACAAACGGCTCTTCTACACGATCGATAGACTGTGGATCTGGCATATTAGATGGGTTATCAACAATAACATCTTCACCGTTTGTTAAATAAACTTTATAAATAACGCTTGGCGCTGTTGTAATTAAGTCAATCTTAAATTCACGTTCAATACGTTCTTGAATGATTTCCATGTGAAGAAGTCCTAAGAATCCACAACGGAAACCAAATCCTAGCGCTTGAGATGTTTCTGGTTCGAACTCAAGAGCAGAATCATTTAACTCTAATTTTTCTAACGCATCACGTAAATCGTTATAACGAGCAGAATCAATTGGGTACAGACCACAGAATACCATAGGGTTTAATTTACGATAACCTGCTAACGGCTCAGCTGCTGGACGTTTCGCATGTGTAATTGTATCACCAACGCGTGTGTCCCCTACATTTTTAATAGACGCTGCTAAGAAACCTACATCACCTACTGTTAACTCATCACGCTGCGTTGTTTTCGGTGTAAATACACCTACTTCCGTTACTTCAAATTCTTTACCAGTTGCCATCATACGTACTTTATCGCCAACTTTTACCGTTCCATTTACAACACGGATATAAGCAATTACACCGCGGTATGGATCATATAAAGAGTCAAAAATCATACATTGTAACGGCTCTTCCGAATCACCTGTTGGAGCTGGTACTTTTTCAACAATTTGTTCTAAGATTTCTTCAATACCAATCCCAGCTTTCGCTGAAGCAAGCACTGCTTCTGATGCATCTAAACCAATTACATCTTCTACCTCTTGACGTACACGCTCTGGGTCCGCACTTGGTAAGTCGATTTTATTAATAACCGGTAAAATTTCCAAATTGTTATCAAGTGCTAAATATACGTTTGCTAACGTTTGTGCCTCAATACCTTGCGCTGCATCCACTACAAGAATCGCACCTTCACAAGCCGCTAAACTACGAGATACTTCGTACGTAAAGTCGACGTGTCCTGGTGTATCAATTAAGTGAAGAATATACTCTTCACCATCTTTTGCTTTATAGTTTAACTGTACTGCGTTTAATTTAATTGTAATACCACGCTCACGCTCTAAATCCATAGAGTCAAGCAATTGAGCTTTCATTTCACGTTGTGTTAACGCATTTGTTTTCTCTAAAATACGGTCTGCTAACGTTGACTTTCCGTGGTCAATATGAGCAATGATAGAGAAATTACGAATTTTCGACTGTCTTTTTGCTCTTTCTTCTTTATTCATCTATGTTCTCAACTCCTAATAGTCTCGCCAATATACACTAGCACTGATTATATCAATAGAGCAGCAAAGATTCAATGAAAACTCGTGCTGCTTACAATACAAATCATTCTATCTATATCTTATGCGAACAAACCATAAGAGACAAACCTTTTTCAAATTAAAAAGCGGCTGTCTTACAAACCGATAAGACAACCGTCCTCCATATTACTCTTGGCTAAAAATCTCTTTCACTTTCCCAACAACTATATCTGTTCCAAACTTTGTCATTTCATAAGCAACACTTGCCATCGCCATACCAATTCCTTCTATGACATTAAAACTTCTTAAACTTTCTAATTGTTTTTGTTTCTCAATAGTTGAAAACGAACTTACCAAAATTTCTGATTCAGCACCCGCACCCTCTGTTCCTGTCATATGAGCTATTTGTTCATACGATAGCTGCTGATAACCTTTCATACTTTTCAAACCATGATTAGCAAGCGCCACTCCTGCTATCATCATAAGTAAACATAAGGCTGCACTACATATACATAAAAGCGGAAAACGACTTAAACTATTATCACCTTTTCCCATCAATGTGTATATGCTCCTGTATTATCTTGGTCTATTTGATGATGCAACGCTGCATTTAAACCACTCGCTATTACATTTGCCATATCCTCTATAAAAGCATCTACCTCTTTTGGAGTCACCATTAAATTATGACCAAGGGGAGATAACACTTCATAAATCAATTTTCTCTTTTCTTCTTCTTCTAACGTACCTATAGCACCTAAAAACATATTCCGGCTCTTTTCATCTGGCATATCTTCTTCTGTTAGTTTTTTCTTTTCTCCAAATGTAAAACCAGCTGGCAACAAAGATCTTGAAGGTTTGTTTCCTTCTTTCATCTCCCGTCCAAAATGTTTCAAAATAAAATCAATCGTATCACTTGTAATCGAAACGGCATCAACCACAGTCGGGACACCAATTGCGATAACAGGAATACCTAATGTTTCTTTACTTAGTTCCTTACGTTTATTCCCAACACCAGACCCAGGATGAATTCCTGTATCAGAAATTTGTATCGTGCTATTTACTCGTTCAATAGAACGAGCAGCTAATGCGTCAATTGCAATTACAAAGTCTGGCTTTATCTTCTCAATGATTCCATAAATAACATCGCTCGTTTCGATTCCTGTAATCCCCATTACTCCCGGCCGAATTGCACTAACAGGCCTAAAACCTTCTTCTACACTCTCAGGCTGCAATTGAAACAAATGTCTCGTTACCAATACATTTTCTACAACTATCGGCCCAAGTGCATCTGGCGTTACATTCCAATTCCCAAGACCGACAATTAAACAGCTCGCTTCTTTTGTAACGCCAACCTCTTCTAAGAAATAAGAAAATTCTTTTGCAAAAATACGCTCCACTTTTTGTTGCAGTTCCGTATCTTGTTGACGTATACCTTGCACTTCAAGCGTTAAATAATTTCCAGGTTTTTTACCCATCGATTCAGATGCAACTTCATCAATCGTTACTTTTGTAATTGTAATACCCTCTTCTTCCCTCTCTTTTACAATAACTCCTTGTATCCCTTTTTGTTCTTCTTGGCGTTCTTGCAACATTTGATGTGCCTCTACAGCAAGGTCAGTTCTAACACTATATTTACTTAAATCTAATGGTTCGTTCATCGTATCTCCTCCGCAATTCATAGTAAATATCGTTAGATTTCCCAAAGTTATATAAGGTCATTCTTTCCTTTACGTGAAATTTCATTGATATACTATTGCAATTCTCTTCACCGTTTGATAGAATATCACTTGTTCTATGTAAGAATCGAGTCATTCGATTGCACCAGGGAGGTGAAAAGTATGGCAAACATCAAATCTGCTATCAAACGCGCTAAACTTAGCGAAGAGCGTCGTGCACACAACGCTTCTATCAAGTCTGACATGCGTTCTGCTGTTAAAACTGTAGAAGCTTTAGTTACTAATAACGATCTTGAAAATGCTAAAGAAGCTTTCAAAACTGCTTCTAAAAAACTTGACAAAGCAGCTCGTAAAGGTCTTATCCACCAAAACGCTGCAGCTCGTCAAAAATCTCGCTTAGCGAAACAAGTAAACGCGTAAGGCGTTTAAAAAACGATCCATCTGGATCGTTTTTTTATATACAAAAAAGTTCACGTACTAAGTACATGAACTTTTTGTATCATCACATATGATTTAACCGCATTAAGAAAAACTCGAGCACAAGCTTCTTATCCATCTTTCCCGTCTTCATACTATAATCAGCTTCCGCTAATTCTATAATAACTTTTTTTAATTCTTCAAAAGAGAAAAACTTCGTTTGATTCATCGCCAACTTTACACGATACGGATGCACACCAATATGAGACGCAATTTGATTTTGTCCATAACCACGCTGCTGTAACTCTTTCACTTGATGCAGCAATCGAAATTGACTCACTAATAACGCAAGCAATTTAATGGGTTCTTCCTGTTGCGTAAATAACCCATCCAAAATTTGCATCGCACCCGCGATATCTTTTTTCACCACTTTTTCTGTCAAAGCAAACACATTTTGCTCAACTGATTTTGGCACAAGCTCTGCAACAAGTTTTGGTGTAATCTCTCCGCCCATACCAACGTATAACGTTAACTTGTCCATTTCCTTCGCCAACATCGTTACATTACTTCCCACAAGCTCTAACAACAAACTAACAGCTGCATGATCAATATGCACATGCACTTCATCTGCACGAGCGACAATCCATTTCTGAACATCCTGCACTTGCATCGCATTCGCTTCTACTACATCCGCTGTTTTCTTTAATAGTTTTGTAATTTTTTTTCGTTCATCGAGTTTTTCGTAAGGCGCAACAAAAACAAGAATAGAAAACGGAGAAGGTTCACCAATATATTCTTCTAAAATTTTTATATTTTGTTCTAACTTTTCTTTTTGTGAAGTTAAAAATAGTGGTGATTTTATTAATAGCACTTTACGCTCTCCGAAAAAAGGAAGCGTACGCGCATCCTCAACCACATCTTCTAAATACGCTTCTTCCAAATCATATGTTACAACATTAAACTCCCGATCTTCCTCTTCAAGTGCTTCTGTTGTAATAAGCTTTATTGTTTCGTTTATAAAAAACGCTTCCGTTCCATACAGTAAATACAACGGAGCAAACTGCTTCTTTTTCATTTTTTTATGTATATCACTCATACTCTTTTCCTACTCCCTAACTTGGCAATATATATTTATACTAATGCCCTAGCTTTTGTTTTACAAGTACAAAGGAACAGGCTTTATAACCTGTCCCTTTATTTATATTAAACGCCACGCAATAAGCCCCGGGTTTCTTATTGGTGTGCGGTAATCACCTTCCCTTTATTATTCACAATAAAAATCCGAGTATAAGTGCCAACTGTTAACATGCTTGGAAATGAAAAAATCACCTTACTTAATGAACTAAAAGTAGTAAAAATACTTGATTTCTCTTCATATGGAAATTGTAGATTTTTTTCTGACAATATTTTATACTAAAGTGGAATGTTGGGGAGGGATTCTAAATGAATGATTTTGAACAAAACGTTCAAAGTAAACGCAATGACGCTATTGATTCAGGGGTAGGATTTATCGTCTCATTTGGTTTTTTCGCAACACTTTTCATTATTGCAACTGTTATTAAATTTATCGGTTCGTAAAGACTGCCATTTCATGGCAGTCTTCTCTTTTTCATCTATTATGTGTTTCATCATATGTGATTTTACTTTGAAAGGTTCCGTTTTCTCCTTTAAAAACATAGGAAATGGCACCTTGTTTATCCGTTCGCCATATTTCAATATTCATCTTCTCAAAACGCTCTATAATCTCCTTATCCGGGTGCCCATACCTATTCCGTTCTCCCACAGAAATAATCGCTACACTAGGCTGTATAAACCTCAAGAAAGATGCTGCAGATGACGTTTTACTCCCATGATGTGCAACTTTTAAAACGTCCGCCCGTAAATGTGGATATACTGATACTAAAAGTTCCTCCCCCTCTCCTTCTAAATCCCCTGTAAACAGCCATGTTAACCCTCCTAATTTGACCCACATTACAATTGACGAATTATTTCCACCTTTTTCTTTCCCTTTCGGAGCTAGTACGAAAAATTCCGCTCCATTTATACTCCAGCTCTCCCCTTCTTCCACTACACTTATTTTCGCTTCTTTTTCTAACGCCTTTTGCTTTAACACTTTTTCTAAAACTGTATCTTGTTCCTTTTGACCAAATACAACTTCTTTTACACTTATATATGATAATAAATCCGATGCGGCACCTATATGATCCGCATCTCCATGTGTTACGATTAATTTATCGATTGTTTTTACACCTTCCTTTTGTAAAAAAGGAACAAGAATATCATGACCAATAGAAAATTCATGCTTTTTCCGTTGCCATTCTTCTTTTTTTATCCGAAGTGTTCCACCTGTATCAATAAGATAAACCCCTTGATCATACGGAAGTCGAATTAATATTGCATCACCTTGTCCAACATCAATAAATGTAACACTCCCACTCTCCCGAAAATATGGGTATACATAATGACACACGCTAATAAAAAGAAATCCACTCACGACTATGAACACAATTTTTTTCGACATCCCTCTTTCCCAAACAATCAATATACTTGTAATCATCACACAATATACAACTATAAGAAGCATGGGGGTTTGCCCGAAAATAAGGCGGATAAACGGTAAACTTTCACAGTAACTTAGTAAATCATTAGAAATATCCAATCCTACTGACAGTACATTCGCAAGTCCTTTCGCAAGAAATGGGATAATTGGCATAAATACGAGGATAAGAATACTACATGGCAATACAATTATGGATAAAAACGGAACGTATATGAGGTTAAGGAAAATACTATATGGAGAAAAATAACCAAAATGATATAACAAAATCGGGGTACTAACGAGCTGCGAAAGAATAGAAATGTAAATAGCATTTCGAATTACTCCATTACTATGCCTTAGTAGTATCGGAGCAGACAAAATTAAAGCGAAACTACCTACAAATGAAAATTGAAATCCAATATTAAAAACAAGATATGGATCGTATATGAGCATACATATCGCCGTTATACTTAAAGCATCTAAACTAGATAAGCGAACAGAACAAATGAAAGAAACCAACAATAAAACACCTGTTATAGAAGCTCTTATAACAGACGGTGATGCTCCTGCTATAATCATGTACACTGGAATACAAACAATCAAACATACTGTTGCCTTTTCCTTCGTCACACCACTTCTCAGTAAAACAAAGTAAACTATCACCATTAACAGTACAATATGCGATCCTGAAATTGCCAATAAATGCACAAGTCCAAATTGCTGATACTGTTCTTCAACCTCGAACGTCATTTGTTGTCGGTCACCAAATAATAATGCATTCATAAAAGCACCTGATTGCTCTGGAAACATTTCTGTCACTTTAAAGATTATGTGCTGCCTATAAAAAAGAATCCATTGCACAAATGATAATGATTTTTTTTGACACTCAGAAATATATGTTGCATCAAATATAAAATGAATGTTTTGTTTATATAAATAATCCCGGTAATCAAAACCATGAAAATTCCGGGCTGTTTGCGGTTCTTTCCTCTCACCTTTGAATACACAGGATACCCCCGCATATAATTGTTGCAATTGTTTCTTTTCCAAGGCTGATTTCATTTTGTAACTTAACTGCACTGTATTTTTGTTCTGATCTTCAAATTGAAAAGATAGACGATCCCCATTAATAAGAGGTGTATTTTGTATCACCCCCCTTGTAACTTCGTAGAGCTCCCCTAGAGGCTTATTTTTTCCTTGAACATATGAAGTGTACATAGCACTACTAAAACACGCTATCATACAAAAAATGAAGGTTTTACACGAAGTACGATATAAACAGAAGAAAACATATAAAACGAAACAACAAGCCATCAATAAAAATGAAGAGGAAAAGGCGATTGCAACCCCCATTATAAACGAGATTGCAACATAGCCCCATTGTTCCTGCAACTTATACTCACTCCTTATAGCATCATTTTTGCTTTCGTGAATACATGCTGTAATTCTTCCATTGATAGATTATCTTTTTCCAAAGATGAAAATAGTTCTTTCAACTCCATATGACGCTTTTGTTCCTCGAGCGCCGCAATATCATATTCTAGCGGAACGTGTTTCACTGTTACATTCGCTTGTTCAAATAACTCTACGGCATACGGATGATTTTTATAATCTTGTGCATAATACACTGCCGTAATACCACTTTGAATAATCGCTTTACAGCATTGTAAACAAGGGAAATGCGTAACATAAATTTCCGCTTCCTCCGTTTTCACACCAAACTTTGCACATTGTAATAAAGCATTCATTTCGGCATGAATGGTACGAACACAATGATTATCGATCACGTAGCAGCCATCATCTATGCAGTGCACGCCACCTTTGATCGAACCATTATATCCTCCAGCAATAATTCGTTTATCACGAACGATTGTCGCCCCTACTGCAAGCCTTGTACATGTACTACGTAACGATAATAGATGGCTTTGCGTCATAAAATATTGATCCCATGAAATTCGTTCCATATTTTTCACCTACTTTTTTGTCTACTTGTAGTGTAGCGAAAGAAGAAAAACTTCGTCAATCTTTTACGGAATAATAATTTGATCTTTTATTTTTTCCAGGGACTTCGCTCCAATCCCATCAATCTCTAATAAATCTTCTATTTTCTGAAACGGACCATGTTCTTCTCGATATTTCAAAATACTTTCTGCTTTTCGAGAGCCAATACCTGTGATTTTTTCCAGTTGCTCTTTTGAGGCTGTATTTATTTGAATCTTACCCTCTTCCTTAGAAAATGTAGACATCTCTTGCTCTGGTTCATTTTTACTTGGGATATAAAGAATCATTTGATCTTGTACAATTTGTGCCAAATTCACTTTTTTCATATCTACTTCTGGTAAAAAACCACCAGCCTTTTGAACCACCTCCTTTACCCGGTCCCCTTCCTTCATTTCATACACCCCTTCTTTACTGACCGCTCCCTTCACATCAATCATAATGATTTTTTTCTGTTCCTTTGTATCCGATATTTTTGATTTACTTTTTTTCTCCACGTCTTTCGCTTGCACATCCAGCGGAATGGGTGATTGCTCTGTATGCTGACTCGTTTTCCAAAAAACAAGAAAAAGCAAAGTTCCAATAATAACTACTAGCCCCAACCATTTTTTCGGAAAATCCCACATCATTTTACACCTCTAATCATAAATTTATAACATCATTCATATTGTTTAGGAGAAAGCTGTTACGAAGGAGGGATGAAACATTGAACATAGGAATTATAGGGACAGGAAACATGGGGAATATACTAATCGATGCATTTTTAGAAACCCGTGCTGTCAAACCTTCGTGCCTTACAATTATTAATCGGACGCCTGCCAAAGCATATCATATAAAGGAAAAATACCCTTCTGTTCATATAGCCAAAACAATTTCAGAAGTAATCGAACAATCACAACTTATTTTTATTTGCGTTAAACCGAAAGATATATACCCTATCTTAAAAAAATACGCCGAACATTTTTCTGATGAAAAGTGCTTAGTTTCTATTACAAGTCCAATATCTCCGTCACAATTAGAAACTCTTGTACCTTGCCACGTCGCACGTATCATTCCAAGCATCACAAATCGCGCCCTATCTGGCGCCTCACTATTTACATTTGGAGATAATTGCTCTGAAGAGTGGCAACAAAAACTACTTCGTCTATTCAAAAACATTTCTACTCCCCTTGTAATAGAAGAAGATATAACGCGCGTTTCATCTGATATAGCAAGCTGCGGTCCTGCTTTCTTTAGTTATTTATTACAATGTTTCATTAACGCTGCTGTAGATAAAACCAATATTACACATGAAGAAGCTACTACTTTAGTAAGTGAAATGGTCATAGGAATGGGGAAATTACTTGAAAAAGAAATCTTCACATTACCTACTTTGCAAGAAAAGGTATGTGTTAAAGGCGGCGTGACTGGAGAAGGTATTCGTATTTTAGAAGAACACGTTGGGGATATGTTTCATAAATTAATTGAACGGACACACGAGAAATTTGATGAAGACTTAAAAGGCGTTGATCAGCAATTCAATAAACACACATAATAGATACGCCATTGTCATTCCAAATCCTTTTTATAAATACTTTCTTTTTTATCCCCCCTTTTTACTTAAACTATCATTTTCGCATTTTACACATATCATCATCTCATTCATTCTAGAACAAAAATTACATCTTTTTTATAAAACAAAAGCAACCTTCCCGGTTGCTTTTGTTTTATCCATTTTTCTTCGCCATGAAGAAAATACGCTCTGTTTGTTCTGTCACTTCAATTCGCTCAAAATCGCCAGTCACGCGAAGTACTGTAAAGCCAGCTTCTTCAAGCCATTTCGTTAACTCTTCAACCCGATATGCACGTTGTACGTGACATTCGTCAAAACGATGGTACACATCTTCTTCCGGATCTTGAACGAAGAATGTTAAATCATGCTCTACACTATCTTCTTCTTCGCCAGGGAAGCAATTCCAAATAAGAGATATTTCTTCTCCATTTACTGTGTATGTTTCATTTTGAAATACATGATGTATTTTATATAATGAATGTACATCAAATAAAAACAAACCATCTTGGCGCAAATGGTGAAACACTCTTCTAAACGTTTCTTGCACTCCCTCTTCTTGCAATACATAATTTAATGAATCGCAAAAGATTGTTACACAATCAAACTCACCTGGAACATCAAGCTCTCGCATGTCTTGTTGGTAAAAAGGAATAAAGTATCCCTCTCCTCCTAGCTTTTGCTGAGCGACTGTTAACATGTCTTCTGAAAGATCGACACCTATTAAATCGTAACCCTTTTGTACAAGCGGAAGTGTTACATTACCAGTACCACATGCTACGTCAAGAATCTTTGCCTCTTTCATACCTGCTTGTTGCAAGCTTCCCTCTGTGAATTCCACCCATTTATCATATGGGACATCGTTCATTAGTTCGTCATACAACAATGCAAATTGTTCGTATTTCATTGGCCTAGCTCTTCTGTAATATCTTCACGTGGCACATCGCCCCATAGACGCTCTAGATTATAGTGATCACGCTCATCTTTATGGAATACATGAGCAACTACATCTCCAAGGTCAACTAATACCCAGCGTGCTTCGTCAAAACCTTCCATACGTTGTACGTCAATTTGGAACTCGTGTGCTTTTGATTTAATTTCACGTGCAATTGCTTGCACTTGTTTATCTGAGTTACCATGACAAATAATGAAATAATCTGCAATTGGTGAAATACCTTGCATATTTAGGACAACCATATCTTCTGCTCTCTTATCATCAGCTGCTTTTGCTGCTAATACTAATAAATCTTTATCTTTCATTTACTAAATTCCTCCTTGATAACTGCATTGTATGTTTGGAATGTTAATGGATAAATCGTTTGATCTTTTTCCATTAAAAATTGAATTGTTCGCTTTAAAGCAAATAATAAAGCTTGATTTATATCCGTATATGCGAGTTTACGAGCTTCTTCCACACCTGGAAACTTTCGTCCAGGCTCAATGTAATCAGCTACATAAATCACTTTATCTAACATCGTCATATTCTCATGACCGCTTGTATGATATGTAATAGCTTGCAAAATTTCAGGATCCGTAATACCTACTTCTTTTTCTACTAAGTATGCCCCAACAGGCGCATGCCATAACTCTTTGTTATAGCAAAGTAAATTTTTTGGCAAATCTTCACGTGTAATAATCTCTTCCATCTCTGAAATCGCTCTACATTTCGCATAATCATGGAATATAGCTGCCATTTCTGCTTTTTTCTCATCCACACCGTATAACTTAGCAAGTTCAATCGCTGTCTCCATTACACCAATTGTGTGTATATAACGTTTTTCATGCATTTGTTGTTTGACAATATGAAGTGCCTTCTCACGATTCATACAACCCATTCCTCTCGATATATACCTGTACTTTTTCAGGAAGTAAATATTTACATGTTTTCTTCTCTTTATATCTCTCACGCAATAAAGAGGAAGAAACTGCAAACTCCGGAATTTCCACTGTGGTGATATTATAAGGTGTATGCAATGTATAACCAGGTCTTGCAACTCCAACAAACGTTACAAGATCAAGTAACGCTTCAATGTGATACCACTTCGGTAAATACTCAACCATATCCCCACCAATAATAAAGTGAAACTGCACATCCGGATGCTTCTTCGTCAATTGTAACATAGTGTCATACGTATAAGATGGGCCCTTCCTGTTCAGCTCTTCTAAACAAATAGAAAAGTGTTCTTCTGCCTCAGTCGCAAGCTCTAACATATGTAAGCGACTTTCTACACTTGTAATATTCCGCCCTTGTTTATGTGGTGGAATTTGATTTGGCAAGAACCATACTTCTTCCAAGTTCAAAGCGTGATATACTTCATTCGCAATTAGCAAATGCCCATAATGAGGCGGATCAAATGTACCGCCAATGATGCCAATTTTTCTCAAAAGAAACGCCCCTTCCTTTTACGTACAGCAACTCTCTTCATTTCTATCCGAAGAGAGTTCACTGTTAATAAAAGTTCAATTGGTTTCGCTCTCTACATAATTACGCACCAGCGATAAAAATAGCGCATACTAGTCTTTTTATCGCGGAAGCTTAATTTGTTTATTTTCTCTCGATTCTTTGTATAACACGATTGTACTTCCAATTACTTGAACGATTTCAGCACGTGCACCTTTTGCAAGTTCTTCTGCAACTTCACGACGATCGAATTCACAGTTTTGTAGCACACTTACTTTAAATAATTCACGAGCTTCTAAAGTATCTGCGATTTGTTTAATCATATTTTCATTTACTCCACCTTTTCCTACTTGAAAAATTGGTGTTAAATGATGTGCTTGTGCACGTAAAAATCTTTTTTGTTTTCCTGTTAACATATATGTTAGCCTCCAAGCTTTCTTATAACTAATTGTTTCATTCTATCAATATTTGGCACGCGTCCTGTCCACATTTCAAATGCAAGTGCACCTTGATAAACAAACATATCAATCCCATTTTGAATGATTGCACCTTGCTCTTTTGCCTCACATAAAATTTTCGTTTCAAATGGATTGTAAATTATATCTGATACAATTGTTCCCTCTTTTAACGAACAAATTTGTAATGGCGTATGTTCGACGTGTGGATGCATACCTCTTGTTGTCGTCTGAATAATAATATCGTAATTCCCTTGTTCTTCTGTCGCTTTTTCTAACGATAAAGCAACAGACTTAACGTTAGCCGCACATGCAGCAATAAGTTCTTTCGCCTTATCCACTGTACGATTGGCTACATCAATCTCTTTCACACCTACATCAGCAAGAGAAAAATAAATCGCTCGGCTAGCACCACCTGAGCCAAGTAATAAAATACGTTTCCCTTGAAGTGGTTCACTACTAATTGACTGTAAGGCTCGGACAAAACCGATTCCATCTGTATTGTAGCCAATTAATTTTCCATCCTTATGAACCACTGTATTTACTGCACCAATTTGCATTGCTAGTGGGTCAATCTCATCCAAATACTCCATAATAGCAACTTTGTGCGGAGTTGTTACATTAAATCCTGAAATACCTAATGCTTTTAAACCTCTTACTGCTTCCCCTAGCACTTCCTCTTCAACAAGAAATGCATGATAATGGGCATCCATATTCAAGTGTTCAAATGCATCGTTATGCATAACGGGTGATAATGAATGTCCAATCGGATTTCCGATTACACCATATAATTGTTTCATAAATCCCTCTCCATATTAAATTAAAGATTTACGTAGCGAAACACTTACTCCTTTTGGTACGTGTGCAACAATTTTTGCTCCTGGTTCGTTCACAGTAACCCATCCTAATCCAGAAAATACAACATCCGTTTTCGGTTCACGAATATTAAATTCGTATTTCACTAACTCAGGCATATTTGCTAATTCTTCTGGCGTTGGTGGGCTCAGTAAATCCCCAGCATGATTTTTATACAACTCATCTGCTTTCTCCAACTTTGTACGATGGATTGTTAAACGATTTGAGAAGTGACAAGTAAACGCCCGACGACCACCACTAACATAATCAAAGCGTGCCAATCCACTAAAGAATAATGTTTGTTCCTCATTTAATTGGAACACCATTGGCTTAATTTCTTTTGTTGGTGTAATAAGCTTTAAGCTTTGCTTCCCAACATAATGAGCCATTTGATGGTGGTTAATAATACCTGGCGTATCATATAAAGAAGATTCTTCGTCTAATGGAATATCAATTAGGTCAAGTGTTGTTCCTGGGAAATGGGATGTTGTAATTACATTTTCAGTCTCATCACTAAATTCTTTAATCATACGATTAATAAATGTTGATTTCCCTACATTCGTACATCCAACAACGTAAACATCTTTGCCGCCGCGATGATACTCAATAGCATCCGCCAGTTCAGCAATCCCTTGCCCTTTTGCTGCACTAATTAAAAAGACATCTTCTGGCTTTAATCCTAACTGCTTTGCACTATAGCGCATCCAATGCTTTACTTTATCATGCTTTACTGACTTAGGAATTAAATCAGCCTTATTTCCAACAAGTAGTACTTTATTATTTCCTACGAAACGATGTAAGCCAGGTAACCAGCTACCATTAAAATCAAAAATATCTACAATCTTGACTACTAACGCATCCGATTTTCCAATTCCATTTAGAATGCGTAGGAAGTCATCATCCGTTAACGATACATCTTGAATTTCATTGTAATGTTTCAAGCGAAAACAACGTTGACAAATCACTTGCTCTTTCTCTAAAGATGAGGCAGGAGCATAC
Source organism: Bacillus thuringiensis (assembly GCF_014932895.1). GTDB lineage: Bacteria > Bacillota > Bacilli > Bacillales > Bacillaceae_G > Bacillus_A > Bacillus_A thuringiensis_AA. The sequence continues at coordinate 615,513 of NZ_JACYOF010000001.1, forward strand.
CCCACTTCATTTTTGTTTTCTGTCTGAATTTCTACACCGCAACCAATACATTTAATTGTTTCAGTCAAACTTTATTCCTCCCAGTTAATTAAACCTTTTTTCTTCATATTTCTCATGATTCTTCGTTCGATTTTTCGATTAAAGCGCGTCACTAATCCGTCCGTTTGTGCCACTGGTACAACTAAAATTGTATGAAGTCCCACTCGGTTCCCACCAAGCACATCCGTTAGCAACTGATCCCCAATTACTACAACTTCCTCTGGTTGTAAACGCATCTCTTGTATCGCACGCTTAAATGCGCGAACAAACGGTTTACGTGCACTATGAATAAATGGAATACCTAATGGATCAGCAAAGTCTTTCACACGTTGCTCATTATTATTTGAAACGACCGTTACTTGGATGCCTTGCTCTTTCATTTTCAAAAACCACTCTTCAAGTTGCGGCGTTGCATTTGGACGATCCCATTCAATTAAAGTGTTATCTAAATCAGTAATAACACCTTTAATTCCACGTTTTTTCAAATCTTCTGGTTGAACATGATATACATTTTTCACATATTCATTTGGTAAAAATAACTTCAATTTCTTTCACCTCTTTGAGGAGTATTCATAAAATTTTTCGACAACATTTTTCGCTATACAACCTGTGGATAAAATTGTACACATTTTCCACATTAATTTTTCAGTTAATTTGGAATTTACTAACAAACTATACACATTTTATCCACCTAGGTATGTGGATAACCCCTTGTTTGTGACTGTCATATTTTTTTGGTACATTAAATGCAACAACGAATCAATCCTTATATTATTAGGAGGTGACTCACCTTGAAAACAAAACATATGGAACAGTTATCTACTGAGTTACTCACTGAATCTTATTATAAAGCAAAAGAACTAAAATTAAATCCCGACTTCATTTTACTTATAAAACAAGAAATTATTAGACGCTCATTAGAGGACAAGCTTGCCAAATCTTCTTGATTACATATAAAGTGAAACTTTAATCCGTGGAGGTTTTGTCCATTCCCCACTGATTATTAGTTGAACCAATCGGACAGTTACGGGATAAATTCCTGGCTGACCTGTAAAAAGAGCCATCCTACGATGGCTCTCGAATAAACAAGTACTCCCATCTAGGGGATTTCATCATTAAGCATCTTTGTCCATAATTCTTACTTACGGTTATAAAATCTTTTCTTTACTTATGAGATAATCGAGTAGCAATCTTTTCACCAAGACGAAGTTCTTGTCCACTCTTCAACTCCTGCACTACTTCTATCATATCTTTTTCAAACAATAATACAACTGTTGAACCAAATGTAAAGTATGCCATTTCTTCACCTTTTTGAACAGTACTTCTTTCATGCAAAAGCTCAATACTATTCACAAACATAGCACCTACTTTTACAAGCGCCATATGCTCACCATCACTATTTACTTCTGTAACAGAACGATAGTTTTTTGACAGTGGTTCTTTCCCGTATTTCATACCAGCTGCATTTACCGGATATGATTTTCTACCGAGTACAAATCTTTCAGTGACAGAACCAGAAAGCGGACTATGAATGCGATGATAATGACTTGGGCTCAAATAAATGACCACATATGTACCGCCTGCATATCGCTTTGCACGTTCTTCATTACCTAGCATATCCACAATTGAATAACGCTTGCCTTTAATATCGAATGTTTTTGTGTCCTCAATAGGACCGTAATCTGCAAAAACACCATCAACAGGACTAACGATACCCGATGCATCTGTATCAATACTACGCTTTCCTTCTTTTAGCTTACGCGTAAATAATTCATGCAACGTTCTATATTCTTTCAAACCCTTTTCCATCTCATCTTGATTAATTTGAAAAACCTTCGCATACGATGGAATAATAATAGAGCTCAAACGAGATTGTGCAAATTTACGTAATATATAAGAAGTAAAGCGACCATTTGTAAGTTCGATCATAAGTCGATATAATGTACGTCGCAAATTGCGAAACCTCCTAATCAGTCTGTAACTTTAGTTTCCCCTTCTATACCATATGTAAAATTGGTTCTTATTCCCACATATCATACAGAACTTTTCATTATACATATCGAAAACTAAATATGGTATTATTCTTAAATTGTTTAGCACCCTCTAATATTACAGATAGAATCCGTCATTTTCAACAGTGAACATGTATTTCTTCTTAGCACAACCCGTTTTCTTTCCTTATTTACAAAAGAAAAGCAGCCCATTTCAAAATATGGCTGCTTGTAATGTAGATTATTCTTTCGCTTTTTTCTCTTTCTCTGCCTTTACAAATTCATGGAACATTTTCATTAAAGCACGCTTTTCAATTCTTGATACGTAGCTTCTGGATATACCAAGCGCCTTAGCAATCTCTCGCTGTGTTTTCTCCTTATCAAGCCCAAGTCCAAAACGTTTTACGATTACTTCTTTCTCTCGTTCGTCTAAAATATCGATATACTCTTTAATCTTTTCTAACTCCATACTAAGCTGAATCATATCAATTACATCTTCAGACTCTGATTTTAATATATCAATAAGCGATATTTCATTCCCCTCTTTATCTTGCCCGATCGGATCATGAAGCGAAACGTCTTTTTTCGTTTTCTTTAGCACACGTAAATGCATCAAAATTTCGTTTTCAATACAGCGTGCTGCATATGTTGCGAGCTTTGTTCCTTTTCCTGCAGAATAGCTCTCGATCGCTTTAATGAGACCAATTGTACCAATTGAAATTAAATCTTCTGCATCTTCACCAGTGTTTTCAAATTTTTTAACGATATGCGCTACAAGCCGTAAATTATGTTCAATTAAAAGATTTCTCGCTTGAGCATCACCTTGCTCCATTAACTCTAAGTACTTTCTCTCATCATCTGATGATAGCGGCTGCGGGAACGCATTATTCTTCACATAAGAGACAAAGACAAACACCTCTCGAACCATATATCCAATTGCGGCGAATAGACTCAAACCTTTCACCTCCGCCAAAATAGTGGTCTTTACTATGTGTATGTGGGCATATGATTGTTTGTGTCTGTACTACGTAAATATGGAACCCTTAGCTTTTTGTCGAACGAAATAAGTTCTTCATACCTTGAATATTTTCCAATGTATTACAATATGTTAAATCCCAAAATTTTGAAAGAGGTGTTTTCATGCAATACTTTACTTCACAAATAAGAAACCTTGTAGTACTCACACTATCTTTTTTCTTACTGTCAGCTTGCGGACAACAAAATTCTCCTACAAAGACTGAGGCTACTAAACAGGATACTGTAGCACCAAAAAACAGTACAAAAACTGAAGATAGCCAAAAAGCTGAAGACAGTGTAAAAACTGAAGAAAATACCAAAAACGAGAACAACTCAACGACTGAAAACAACAAAAAAACTGAGAATAACGCAACAACTAAAAATAATACAAAACCTGAAGCAGAATCTAAAAACACACAGAAAGATCAACAAACAGCTAAGCAACCAAATAAACAAACTGATACTATTAAATTCACAAGTGAAGATGCTGTAAAAATTCTAGAAAAAAGAATGGGAGCTCGATCAAATGAAATTCATTACAGCTCCGGAGAAGACAAATTAATCGGCACAATAAATGGTATTAAACTATACGACGTCTTATACGTGCGCGAATCTGCTGAGAACCAACGCGCTTTAAACTTCGCAGTAGGATCAGATGGAAATTTATATAATTGGTCAAAAGCTCAAGATGGTGTTCTTCAACCACTTAATAGCAATTAATAAACTGAAACTTTAATCCGTGGAGGTTTTACTGCCCGTTCATGCGGGATAAATTATTCTATGAACATAGTAAAGCCAATCGAAACGTATCGATTGGCTTTTACTAATACTCACTCCAAATTTTCTCCCCAGTATGCGCATCTATGTAACGAATTTCCCGACTACAATCGAAGGGGGCTTTATGATTTTCATTCGTTGTTTGTTTATACAGTAGTTCGTAGTTCGTTTCCTCTACATCATTTTCTAAAAACCATTCTAAATTAACTCGCATCGCCCCTCTGTATATTTCTAACGCTTTTTCCTTTGTTACTTTTGGTGCTGTTTCATATGTAAGTAATTCTTTTATAATGTTGCTAGACTCTCCCGAGTAATGCATCACAGCACCATTTTCTGCATTGATATTGACCCTAAATTGGTTGTACTCTGCAGGAATACCATTCACATATACGGAAAAGGTAAACCTTTCAATCCCATCTTCTGCTTCTTCACGTTCTTCCCAAAGACGTAGATATTGTGTAACATCTGGAATAACTCGTTCTAAAAATTGAAGTGCTCTCTGTAAACATTCCTCTCTAGACAGTATTTGTTTTGCTTCTTTATCTTCTGTCAGTTTTATAAAGCCAATTAATTGATTGGTCGATTTATCAATAGTAATTCCAACTAAATTATTATATTTTAACATCGGTAAATGTTTTTTAAAGAATTCATTCATTGAATATGGATTCTTTTCTTCTTTCTGTTTTTGTAATTCCTCTTTCGAAACAAATTTCAGCCTTATTCCATCTTCATTTTCCGTCTCATCTACTTTTGTAAAACTTTCTTTATCCCAGTCAAATAAATCGAATATATCATCTTGTCGACTACTTTTTTCCGGTTTGGTAACAGCTACTGTTGGAGGTAATCTATAGTGATCTGGTCCAAACAAATTCTTACCTGTACTTGCATCAATAAACGCATGACTAGGTTCTGGTTCATACAGAAGGTGATACCCTTTTACTTTTTCCCCATTTTCATATACACATGAGGAGAATGTTAAATCAGCAAATACCAGCCTCATATCTTGTCTAGCCTTCAGGTTATCTAGAATAATACTCTCCTCAACAATTTCACTTGGCCATAACGGCGGCTTTTCCTGTATACTTTCTCGTCCGTTATAACGGAAATTCACAACATTCCCTGAAGGATGAACTCGCACAACACATCCTGTATCCGGCAATGGATATCCATTCACTTCTTGCATATATTTTATTTCTTTCCAACCACGCCAGTCGTCTTTAACTGACATATATGTATAAAATTCTAATCCTTCTTCCACATATTTTTTTATAAATACATTTGCAATCTCTCTTGCCTTATTCTCCTCTATCACTTCTTTATCACTCGAAAAATAATTTTCATCATCTATCCTAAATTCAATTACATTACCAGTATGTCTATTTAATGAAACTTGTATCTGTTTCTCCTCATTCTCTTTATGTCCCCACCATAATAGATGATGAGGATCATCCACTCCTTCTTGATCATCTACAACAAGACTATATTCATCTGGAATTTCAATAATATGAGCCACTTGTTCTTTTCTTTCTTTATCTTTTTGATTCATCATACCCTCTCCCGTTACAATTTAAGGTAATTATAACAAACAAAACCAAAACTCATAAAAAAAGACTAGAGAAATCTCTAGTCTTCTACTTCGTTTCACGATGTAATGTTACTCGCTTTAATCGTGGACAATATTTTTTTAGTTCGATGCGCTCGGGATTGTTTCGTTTATTTTTTTTAGAAATATAATTACGATCACCGCACTCCGTACAAGCTAATGTAATATTTACACGCATATGTAATTCTCCTTTCTTTCAAAGATTGCAACTAAAACGTAATGATTACGATTTAAATATTATAAAACTTTATTCTATTTGTCAATTCCAAAACAAAAGGATTCTAAATAGAACCCTTTTGTTTTTAATAATCTATACCTTTTATTAAAATGTTTCGTATGTAACAAACTCACTAATCGGCTTTCGATATCCCCGTGGGCGAATTTTAATAGTATCACTTTTCCCTATCGTAATCATTAAGACAGGTACTACATGCTCCGGCATATTTAATTCATTTTGTACTGCCTTTTCATCGAAACCGATCATTGGACACGTATCATAGCCGTAATATTTAGCTGCGTACATAAAAGTCATCGCACTTAACGAAGCATTTCTAATTGCTTCCTCTTCCATGAAACGTTCCCCTTTTCCTTCATATAACCCTTTCGTTTGCCTGATCGTATCCTCATATTCACATTCATCAATCATTTTTAAAACCTTCATACCGAAATAAATATTTTCAACATTTTGGTATGCTCTCTTATCACCACAAACTAGCACTACCGCAGATGCACTCGATACTTTATATTGTCCAAATGCTAACTCTTTTAATTTTTCTTTTCGCTCTTGATCACGAATTACGACATAATGTGCATGTTGCAAATTATAACAAGATGGAGAAAGCTTTGTTAACTCAAATATTTTTTTAAAATCCTCATCAGGGATTTCTATGCCTTGTATAAATTTCATTGCGGAACGTCTAGCAATTGCTAATTCTTCAAAGTTCACCGTATATCCTCCTCAATAACCATAAATTAAAATATACATTAATCCATACAAACGGATAAATCAAACGAAAACACTTTAAATTACGGATAATAATTATGATTTACAAAAAAAAAGACAAAAAGCTGAAACAATTAGTTCATACGAAATTCACACGAATCTATTACTATAAGAATTGTACATAGTGAACTTATTAACAATCACGTTTATTCATATAGAAACTTATTCGAAAGGAGTTGAAAGTATGAAAACTAAATATCGTTTTATGATCTCATCATTTGCTGCTTGCGCTTATATGATTTGGTATTTAGTATAATAACAACTTCACTTGTAATTAGGAAAAGGTGTGTATATAAATGGAATATAATCAATCAACAGTTAACTACTGGAAAGCTTTTGTATTACCGTATACATTTGCTTTAGAAGAGTTAAAAACTAAATTTGAAATTATGAATCGGGAAGCTCAATTTTTAGAGGATTACAACCCGTTTGAACATATAAAAACAAGACTAAAACAACCTGAAAGTATTATTAAGAAGCTGGAACGTAAAAATTTATTACCAACAGTTGAAAATGCTCAAACGCATTTACAAGATATCATTGGCATTCGTATCACATGTTGCTTCGTAGAAGATATCTATCATTTAAAAGAAGTCATTCAAAAGCGTGAGGATATGGAAATCATAGAAGTAAAAGATTATATCGCTAATCCAAAACAAAATGGCTATAAAAGCTTACACATGATTATTAAATATCCTTTATCACTCAATTCTGGTACAAAAGATGTATTTGCAGAAATTCAGTTACGTACGCTAGCAATGGACTTTTGGGCAAGTTTAGAACATAAACTTTATTATAAATATGAAGGGAAAATACCTGAGTATTTAAAAGATGAACTACATGATGCAGCAATGAAAGCTGAAGATCTTGATAATAAAATGGCAACAATTCGCCAAGATATTGATGATATTGAAGCCTGCTCAAATCAAATTATGTTACCACTATAAAAAAGGTTCTCTTCAATGAGAACCTTTTTTCCAATTTGTGAGGACTAATAATTAGTGGGGGATGGCCCCCACTAATTAAAGCTTCACTTTATTTTTTCTCTATCGTACGGACTTCTTCAATCTTCCAGTTCTCATCTTCTTTTCCAAGCGCATACTGTACTTTCTTTTGAAGATTGACTTCCCCCTCTATTTCCTTTTCTTTTGTTTCAACAATAACATACCCTACTTTACTAGCTTTCATGTCTATATGTTCCAATTCAATTTTCTTATTTCCCTTTTGAAAAGCTGCTTCTTTTTGTGTTTTTAAGTCTTCAGCACTAGGCATTTTCTTTGAAAATAACTCCATGTGTTCAGCAAATTTTTTTTCATTCGTCGTCCGTACAAATGCCTTAATAACATCTTGAATAGACTTTTCTTCTTCTTTCGTTATCTGTACCTTTTCCTCAGTTTTTTTCGTGGTAGGTTTTTGTTCTATATTATTCTCATGAGTTTGACATCCAACTAGCAATAATACAAATACTAGAAAGGATCCTATTCCCCTAAAAAAAATCCTCATCTTTCCATCTCCTAAAAAGAAAAGCGAGGCATTTCGCCTCACTTTCATTTATAATTAGCGTCTTCCTTTATTTGGATCGCCACCGCCAACTATATCAAAGACACGTTTTGCTATATTTGTATTCTCTTGAACGCCGGAGAATAAGTATTTACCTGGTCCAAATGCATACACGTTTACATCTTCACCTGTATGTCCACCTGTTGTCCATCCTGTAACTGAGCGCTTATTGAAAATATCTTCAATCGCATTATCAATCTTCGTCACATCTTTTGATGGAGCTATATCATTTACAGCTTTAATTTCTTCTGGCGTTAATTGTAAATCGATATATTTTTTCAATGTTTCTTCTACATTTGCACCTTTTACAATCTCATTTGCCATAAAGTCTGGTGTACGTTTTGCAGCTTTAATTGGATCTACTTTAAAGTTATATTCACCATTCGCACCTAGAGATAATCCACCAGTAGCGTGATCTGCCGTTGCAACGACTAACGTATTTTTATCTTTTTTCGCAAACTCAATCGCTGCTTTAAATGCTCTTTCAAAGTCTTCCATTTCACTCATTGCACCAACGATATCATTATCATGCCCAGCCCAGTCGATTTGGCTTCCTTCGACCATTAAGAAGAAACCATTTTTATTTTTGTTCAAACGCTCAATTGCTGCATTTGTCATTTCTTCTAATGAAGGTGTCTTATCGGTACGGTCAATCATTTTGTCTAAACCGCCTGGTGCAAATAAACCTAGAATTTGATCATTTTTATCATTTAACAATTGATCTCGATCTGTTACATAGCTATAACCAGATTTCTTAAACTCTTCTGTAAGATTGCGATCTTTTCTAACAAAGTTATTTACACCGCCGCCAAGCATAACATCAACTTTATGCTTCCCTTTAATTTTCTCGTCAAAATAATCATTTGCTATTGCGTCCATATTTTTACGGCTAATATCATGCGCACCGAAAGCAGCTGGTGTTGCATGTGTAATTTCAGAAGTTGCAACTAATCCTGTTGATTTCCCTTTTTCTTTCGCTTGTTCAAGAACCGTTTTCACTTCCGCTTTATCATTATCAACTGCAATTGCAGCATTATATGTTTTAATCCCTGCTGACATAGCTGTTGCTGCTGATGCAGAGTCTGTAATATTTTCATGCTCATCTTCTGGATATGTTTTTTGTGTTCCTACAAGATGTTTATCGAATTCTGTAGATTCCATCTCAAATGTTTTTGGATTATCTTTCATATAACGATGAGCCGTCATGTATGAAGGGCCCATACCATCCCCAATTAATACAATTACATTTTTAATCTTTGCATTGTTTCCGTTCTCATCTGCATTAACCTCACTAGAACGTGTAAAATTCCATGTTGCTACCGAAGTAACTGCTAACGACACCACAACTGCAAACGGCCATGCTTTTTTCACAAACTTTTTCACTGTCTTGTCCCCCTAATTAGGTTATTCATTTCCCACTATTAAATTTAATAGAAGACTGTTAAGAGAAAATTAGTTATATGTAAATTTTTTGTTAACTTATGTAAATATCAGTTATAATTTGTATAAGTTTGTCTTTTCGTATCAAGCATCATTCCCTTTACAATCTATATCTAAACAAGTTGAATTTCATTTAACGTAAATATCTTATTTTACATTTTGAATCTATTTTTGTGAAAATAAATAGAAATGTGGTGAGCCTTTATGAAAATAGTAAAACTAAATGAATCTTTCATTTTTGAATTACTCAATCTTTGCAAATCTGTTGGTTGGTTACACGATGAAATCTTTATGAAAAAACAATTCGAAATGTACCTTTCTATCGGCACACTTGTAGGTTATATTCATGAAAATAAACTGATTGCAGCTGGAGGCGCATTTCCTTTTAAAGACAGCTTTTCTTCCATTGGTATGCTAATTGTCCATCCTAATTTTCAAAGACGAGGGATAGGACGTATGTTGCTAAATCACTGCTTGAAACACGCTCATCCAAAACAACCAATTGCACTTATTGCGACAAAAGCTGGTGAGCCTCTATATACATCATGCGGATTTCAAACAGTAACAACGATTCATCGTTTTGAAAAACAGACTTTTAAGACGAATACTGCTCATACACAACAAGTGAAAGAAAAAGACCTTATCTCTATTACTTCTCTCGATCAAATTGTAACTGGTGCGAATCGCTCTCTACTATACTCATTACTATTACCAGGAGCTGTACACTCTTTTAAAATCGAGAAAAATAACTGTATAGAAGCTTTTGCCTTCTGTAGACAAAAAGGGAATATATTATGTATCAATCCACTTATCGCAAAACAAGAGGAGGATGCTATTCAATTATTAAAAAAGATTTGCGAGTGTTGGAATGGCACAGTAAGGATTGATGTCCCCCACTCACAATTTACATTTCGTAAATTTCTTCAAACGGACAATTTCCAAGAAACGCTCCTTTCACCTCTTATGATAAAAAATGGTAGCCAACTTCCTGGAAATCGTAATATGCTATTTGCTATGATAGATACAGCGTTATGTTAGAAAGGGGACACCTAATTGAAGCGGTTTAGCTATTTTATGGTAGGTTGTCTTACTCTTACACTATTAGTAGGATGTAGTGCAGCAGAAAAGCCAGTAGAACAAGTAAAACAAGTTAAAAATACAATTGCAGCGAAACTAGTTACCGAGGAAAAAATGGTAGAAATAGATGGTCAAACCATTTACTTTAAAAAGATTGGTAATGAAAAGCCACCTTTACTTATGATCCATGGATTTGGAGGATCATCAGATGGTTTCCAAAAGATTTACTCAGATTTAGCAAAAGATCATACGATTATTTCTGTTGATGCTTTAGGATTCGGACACTCATCTAAGCCAATGGATTTTTATTATTCTTTCCCAACTCATGCAAATTTGTATTATAAGTTAATGAAAAAACTAGGTTATGACTCATTCGCAATATTGGGGCATTCGATGGGCGGAGAAATTTCTCTTAATTTAACATATTTATACCCTGAAGCGGTTACCCACCTTATTTTAACTGACGCTACAGGCGGCCCTCATACGTTCGTTAATAAAAAAGGTTCACCAAAACCACAGTTGTCGACTGATTTAAATACAGTTTCTTCTATTACAGATTATGATGAGAACAAAGTGAAATTCAAGCGGAATGACGAAGAGCATTATAATAAAATGAAGTTATGGCCTAGACGTCTTCAAATCAATGCAAATGAAATCAAACAACCCACTTTAATTATATGGGGTAGAAATGATAGTAGCGTTTCTTGGAAAGAAGGAGAAACGTATCATCAATTCTTAAAAAATAGCACTTTCCATATTATCGAAAAAGGCTATCACGCACCATTTCGTCAAGAGCCACAAGAATTTGTAGGGTATGTAAAAGACTTCTTCGAAAAAAATCCTATAAGTGCTGAAAAATAAACGGGTATCTCATTTTGAGATACCCGTTTTCATATATTAAGCAGCTTGCTTTTGACGTTTTTGAGTTTTTGATCCTAATACTTTCGGGATAACGAAGCCGTCAATTCCAAGTTTTCCAGCATTCATACCGGAAACAAGAACAAACATAGATAAGATAACCATTTCAGGGTTCACACCAATTGACCCACTAAACATATAGGAAAAGTTCATTAAAAGACCAAAAAAGACCGCTGTTTTTGTTAAACAGCCTACAATTAAACCAATTCCGACTAAAATTTCTCCCCATGTTACAAGTGTATTAAATAAATCAACGTTTGGAATTGCAAAATCTTGTAAAAATGACGCCCACCAAGATTGAACAGCCGGTTGTGCTCCTTTAGATTTTTCAATTGCACCTTGTAAATAACCCGTTGCATCAAATCCTTTTCCTTGTAGTTTACCGATTCCAGCCATTAACCATGTGTAACCAATATACACTCGAATTACCGCTAATACAAAAGAAACTGCTTTGTTTTCTCTTAAAAATTGAATAACCATATCTTCCTCCTAAAGTTGTAATTAAGTTAGTTACAGATAATATAATAACATTAGTTACTTATTTTTCAAACATTATTTCTGAATAATTCGTGACATATGTATGAAACATTAAAAACTAATGTTTATATAGTAACTTTTATTACCTGTAAAAACTTGAACATATCATACCATAAGTGATAATCATTTTCATTAAAAAAATATTAAAAAAATGTGAGTTAAATGTGAAACACATTTATTCTAATATAGAATAAATGCGTTTCACACTACTTATATAATCGAAATGTATGCGTCTCTTTATCAATTAACCGCGCTTCTTCAAAAGCCTCTTCTAACGTTTTTTCATGGTTAATAACCCCGTAAAATAAGCGTATTGTAAACATAAGTGCTGCATTTCCATCTACATAATCTATTGATCCGATATACGATTTTGCACCACTATGTAAAAAAGATTCTGCTAATTTTTGCTCCCCTAACGTACATCCGCTATTTACAATATGTATATTATGCAATTTTGCATATTTATAAATTTCTTCTGCACCAAAGTATCCTCTCGGTTCATCTTTTTCATACACATCTTCACCTAGCTCTTCCATTACAAACTTTCCTTCCTCGCCGTGAAAGCAAAAAATAACATAATTGATATCTTTGAATAAAGTCTTTCCAGAAAGAACATCGATAAAATCTTTCGGTCTGCCAATCCAATATGTCACAATTCTCGCCCCTAAATATTCAAGTGTTGCTCGAATTGATTGCGCCTCTAAATCAGAATTAAAACCCACTACTAATGCAATATTCACCATACATCCTCCATCCTATAATCAGCCCTCATCAATTGGATTTTTACTGGATACATTCATTTCGTATATACCTGTCTCTTTCAAAAAATCAGATCTAGTTAAAACGACTTTCTGTAAATATTGCCTATAAGCTGTAATTGTTCCATCGTGAGATACAATACAAATTCTTTCAGCACCTAGCTCATAACACCAAAGAAGAAATTCATCTACTATTTGCTGAAAACGATTCTCTGAAATAGTATTTATACCTTCCTGCCATAAAAGCTTATTCGTACCTTTCTCTATCGAAAAATGAGGAAATAACTTTTGCATCATTCCCTGATCTACTATGCAATCACATGGTAATGTTTTCGCCTCTTCCCGATAAGGAAAAATACGTGGAGATACATATGGATGGACGATTTTTTGACAAGCAACTTTCGTACTCCATATTGTCGCAGTTTGCAAAGTTCGAAGTGTAGGGCTAGCGATTAATATGTCTGTTTCTTGTAATGGTATATCAGATTGAAGTAATTTAGCCTGATTCCTTCCTTCTGTCGTCAATGGAGGATGCAATACTTGTAAACTCGACGGCAAATTTTTTGTATGCTCACCTTCACCATGCCGAACAAAAACGAGTTTCATACTCCTTCTCCTCTCACTATAAAATCCTCTTACATATTTCTTCCCTATTTCATTCTTTATTCCTGCTATACAAAAAACTGGTGTGTAAAAAATATTTGCAGGGAATATTCCCCACAATCTGAGAGGGGTGCAAAATATGAAATGGATTATTTTCTTTATAGGAATGATAATATGGGGATATATAAACGGCTTCTTTACTAGCAATAAAACAGCTTTCCCTTAGGCTAGAGGTGATGAGAGAATAACGAAAATTAAGCATAAAGCAATTATTGCAAGCTGGTCTGGTATTTTTATGTTTTGTACCATTAACCTCTTAAACAAATGGCTAGGTGTAGGAACAAACGATACATCACCTTACTTACCATCTTCTGTCGCAACCATTTTAAAAGAAAATGTAGAGTTACAAATTTTATTTATGCTATTTATTACGTATGGCATCTTTTGCGTATATTATCGAAGAAAACTAAGCGCTTAACTTTTATCTCATGATTATTCTCCTAAATGGTTATAGTAATTAGGACGAAATGAAAGGAGCGATATAAAAATGAGTAACTCAAATGACTTTTTAGATACACTGCATGAAAAACAAGCAAAAGATGAACAAAATAGAAAACGTCAAGGAAACGGAAATCCAGGAAAAAAAAAGCCCAATAAGACACATAAATAACATTGAAAAACCTGCCTAAAAATGAAATTTCAGGCAGGTTTTTTATTCTTCTTTCACCGAGATGACATTTTCCCAATTCCATTTCTCATAATACCACTCTGGTACATCTATATTTTCAATCCACTTCTTTTCATGTTTTCCATCACTATGAGCAACCCATACATCAGCTTTCTTACGGTCTGAACGTATCCATATTAATTGATTGCTCTTCTTCATAAAGATAGGATGATAATCGCCTTGCTTATTAGATGGCTTTGTAATTTGATGTTGTTCATCGCTCGTACTATCGATCTCATATAAAGATGGTAGTGGCCTTTTTTCTGGCGGAGTTTCTATTCCTGCCTCTTTTGCTCGTGAAACGATAATTACTTTATCGTTCTTCCATGCAAAATCCCAATCGACATATCCTTTCGGCGTAAATGTGTTCTGCTGGAGTGTTGGCAGTTCTTTTACTTTTAAATGTTTATTCTCTAATGTAACTCTCCCGCTTCCTTCAATATAGGCTAATATATTTTTTGATGACGCCCATTGGAACCATTTTGTGTTTAATAACATTTGATCTACTTTTTCAAATCGACTGCCATCTGCTCGAACTAAGCAAAGTGTATTGCTATCAGCTGACCATGAAGCTGTCGGGACCGCTAAAAATGAAATCCATTTTTGATCTGGTGACCACTTAAATCCACTTGCAACTAATGCTAAAAAATCATCATGTTCATTTGGTAATGCATACAAATGCTTCATTTTGTGTGGGTTCATGTTTGCATCCTTTTGTATTTCATATAACTGAGCACCCGTCCATCCCGTTGGAAGCAAGTACGCTTCAGATGAAACAAAAAACCTCTGTCCATCTGGATACCAAGCATAATCCCCTACACCATTGGCTACATTTTCAAAATCGGCATTCTTTTTTTCTGCATCAAATGTATTTAATGTACCTGTAAATATAAATGCAATTATATTCTCTGTTGGTGACCATTGATAATTCGATACTTCTGATTGAAATGGTGTAACTTTCTTTCCATCTTTCAACCGATACAATTCAAGTTGATTTTGTTTCTCTCCCTTTGCATATGCAAGCCACTCTCCATCATGCGACCACTTCGGTCCTGTTATGTACTCTCCTTTTGTAAGTTTTTTTTCTTTCCCATCAACTTTTATCCAAAGGTTATGATGACGAATAAAAGCAATTTTCCCTCCATTATGTTCCGCACTAGTACTAGAAATTGAGGATAAAAAAATGAACAAAACTAAACTACTACTTACAATAAATCCTTTCATACGCCCCCTCCATTTCTCTTATAGCATTCCTCACATTCTGCTTACTATATGCGATTTTTATCCGGCTATTTGCAGGCAATAAGATTCCCATCTAACTGCTTTACTTTAAAGCCAATTTTTAGATAGGATAAAATTATTGTTGACAACCTTTTAAATATAGTTTTATAATACGAAACATAGTTTAGTTGAACGAATTATATATCGGCTTTGAAGGAATACTAGTAGCGACTTATATCCCTGTCTCAGAGAACTGATGGTTGGTGCGAATCAGTACACATACAAGCGTGAATTACAATTCTGGAGCTTCTTTCCCGTAGTGCAATACATAATGCATGAAGAGAAAGACGGATCTTTCCGTTATCTTACAGTGAGTGGTAAACAATTTTTCTGTTTACAATTAGGGTGGTACCGCGATTTTTATCGTCCCTATCGGATTTTCCGATAGGGACTTTTTTGCGTTCTTCCTTTTTAAATACATTTATATATTATGCGTTGAAAGAATCACAGTAGTATCTTATATCCCTGTTTCAGAGAGCTGATGGTTGGTGGGAATTAGCACATATATAAGTACGAATTACAATTCTGGAGCTTCTTTTTCGTAGTGCTTTTACGCATGAAGGAAAAGACGGAGTTTTTCCGTTATCATGAATTGAGATGTAAGTTTATTTTCACTTACAAATAGGGTGGTACCGCGATTCTTTCGCCCCTATCGGATGTTCCGATAGGGGCTTTTTCTATTTCTCACAGAAACAAATGTTAAATAATTCCGAATCTTATGATAAAATTTTATAAGCGCTTACAATTATGAAAGGGGGTGGTACAAACTATACGAAACCGATATTCGATTTTATAGAAAAAAAAGGAGGATGTCTAAATGACAAAGAAAACAGAAATTCCATCGCATTTAAAACCATTCGTATCCACACAGCATTATGATCAATACACACCGGTGAATCACGCTGTTTGGCGTTACATTATGAGACAAAATCATAGTTTCTTAAAAGACGTTGCTCATCCAGCCTATGTTAACGGACTACAATCATCTGGTATTAATATAGATGCAATTCCAAAGGTAGAAGAAATGAATGAATGTCTAGCACCAAGTGGCTGGGGAGCTGTAACGATTGATGGACTTATTCCCGGCGTAGCATTCTTCGATTTTCAGGGACACGGACTACTACCGATTGCAACAGATATTCGTAAAGTAGAAAATATCGAGTACACACCAGCTCCAGATATCGTACACGAAGCAGCAGGGCACGCACCGATTTTACTTGATCCTACATATGCAAAATATGTGAAACGCTTTGGACAAATTGGTGCGAAAGCTTTCTCTACAAAAGAAGAACATGATGCGTTTGAAGCTGTTCGTACATTAACGATTGTAAAAGAAAGCCCTACTTCTACACCTGAAGAAGTTGCTGTTGCTGAAAATGCTGTAATTGAAAAGCAAAACTTAGTTTCTGGTTTATCAGAAGCTGAACAAATTTCACGTCTTTTCTGGTGGACAGTGGAATACGGCTTAATTGGAAATATCGACGATCCAAAAATCTACGGTGCTGGTCTTCTTTCCTCTGTCGGCGAAAGCAAACATTGCTTAACAGATGCTGTAGAAAAAGTTCCTTTCTCAATTGAAGCTTGCACAGGGACAACTTATGATGTGACAAAAATGCAACCACAACTATTTGTTTGTGAATCATTTGAAGAGTTAACTGAGGCACTTGAGAAGTTCTCTGAAACGATGGCATTCAAAACAGGTGGAACAGAAGGGTTAGAAAAAGCAATTCGCTCCGAAAATCATGCTACTACTGAGCTAAATAGCGGATTACAAATTACAGGCACATTTACAGAAACAATTAAAAATGATGCTGGTGAAGTTATTTACATGAGAACAAGCTCTCCAACTGCATTAGCAATTCATAATAAGCAGCTGGCAAATCATTCTACCTCTGTACACAGTGATGGATTCGGGACACCGATCGGATTACTAAATGGTAATATTGCACTAGAAGATTGTACAGAAGAAAAATTACAGTCATTAGGAATTACAATTGGAAACGATGCAGATTTTATTTTTGCAAGTGACATTCATGTAAAAGGAACAGTAACTGACATTGTAAAGAATGATAATAAAATTGCCCTTATCTCGTTTATAGATTGTACAGTTACTTATAAAGATCGTTTATTATTTGATGCTTCATGGGGCGCATTTGATATGGCTGTTGGTTCAGCAATTACTTCCGTATTCCCAGGTGCCGCAGATGCAGCAGCATTTTTCCCAATGGATGAAGAAGTACAAGAAACTCCTGCTCCACTTGTACTGAATGAAATTGAACGTATGTATCAAACGGTTCGTGATATTCGGGGTGAAGGTATTTTACACGACGCACATGTCGATCAATTAGTAGCAATTCAAGAAGTGTTAAATAAATTTTATCCGAAAGAATGGCTGCTCCGCCTCGAAATTTTAGAATTGCTTTTAGAACATAACAAAGGTCACGAAGCATCAGCAGCATTATTACAACAGCTTTCTACTTTCACAACGGATGAAGCTGTAACACGTCTTATTACGAATGGTCTTGCATTACTGAAGGTAAAGGATGTGAAAAACAATGCTACGATTAACTGAAGAAGAAGTTCAAGAGGAATTAACGCAGTTAGATAAATGGGTAGTGAAAGATGAAAAATGGATTGAAAGAAAATATATGTTTTCCGACTACTTAAAAGGAATCGAATTTGTCTCTGAAGCCGCCAAACTATCAGAAGAACATAATCACCACCCATTTATCCTTATCCAGTATAAAGCAGTCATTATTACTTTGTCATCATGGAATGCAAAAGGTTTAACAAAACTAGATTTTGATCTTGCAAAGCAATTTGATCAACTATTTTTACAAAACGATAAAGCAATTATAAGAAAGTAAAAAAGAGAAGCCTTTTTAGGCTTCTCCTTTTACTTTAAAATGTATACAATGTCCGAATGGATCCTCAACTTGTAATATCCCATCTTCGTACGTAGCAATCTTGCCAATATTTTTTAAGCTTTCACATACTTGCTCTTTTTGTTTTTTATCTGCTAGTACAATTGTGAAATATTTCAAGCCAACGGAATTTGGCATTTGTGGCGGTACCCCTTCACCTTGCCACGTATTTAAACCGATATGGTGATGATAACCACCTGCCGATACGAACAATGCTCCATTACGAGCTGGGATTGTTACTTCAAAACCAAGGCCATCAACATAGAAACGTTTTGCTTCTTCTAAATCAGCTACATGGAAATGAATATGTCCCATCACAGTACCAGTTGGAAATCCACTCCATGTACTTCCTCGCTGCAATAATTCTTCACCAGCTAATGGGTTACTAACAAATGGTAGCTCTCCATTTTCATCACGCCAAACTTCTTTTTGACGATCATGATAAATTTCAATCCCATTCCCATCTGGATCAGCTAAATAAAGGGCTTCACTAAAGTAATGATCGGCTCCGCCGTGCAGTGGATATACCATCTCTACAAGGTGACGAAGAATGTTCGCTAAGTCCTGTCTGTTTGGTAATAAAATTGCGTAATGATATAACCCTGTTCTCCCTCTTTGTTTCGGAAAAGCTTCTTTCTTTTCTTCAATGATAAGGAGTGGTTCGTCATTTTCATTCCCAAATGTAACGACTGTTTCATCTTCTTTTAGCACTTTCATGCTTAGTACTTCCGTATAAAAATCTAGTGATTTCTTTATATTTGATACGTATAAATGAACAACACCAAGTGTTGTTTCGGGATGAAGTTGAAAGCTCATCTTGTTATACCCCCATTTAAATTAGTTCTTCTTTGACATTTTCTCTTTTAAGAAATTATCTACAAAACCGTCAGCTTTCGCAACAAATAAATAAGCACCCATTGCGAGTAATGCAAGTTCTAACTCAAATCCAGGATTTTTTCCGTCTCCCAACAAACCAGCTGACCATTTTACTTTTACAATCGCTCCAACCATAACAAGTGCAAATAATAATCCGATATATCTTACGCCTAAACCTAGAATTAACAATAGACCACCAACTAATTCAAAAGTTGCTACACCGTATGCAAGTCCTCCTGGTAAACCAATACTTGTAAACCATCCTGCAATATTGTCAATTCCCGATTGGAATTTTGTTAAACCGTGCATAAAGAATGTTACCCCTAACACGATGCGAATAATTAAGTTACCGATATGTTGATTCATTTCTTTCTCTCCTTTATAGTTTTCTTATACAAAACTTTTATTTACATTACAAAACATACACTAAATTTTTTTATTCGTCAATTCATTTTCATTGGGAAAAATTATATTTTTTTTGCTATGATACAAATAGTTGTTTACAAAAAGGAGCTTGATTTTTATGAACATTGGTTCTGCAATACGTGAAATTCGTCAACGTAGAGGCATAACAATCGCACAAATTTGTGAGGGAACAGGTCTTTCTAAAGGTTTTATGAGTCAAGTTGAAAATAATAAAACTTCGCCTTCTATCTCAACTTTAGAAACAATCTCTAATTTTTTAAGCGTTCCCCTTCCCTATTTATTGTTAGAACAAAGAGATCGTTTAAAAATTGTTAAAAAAGAAGAACGTAAATACAGTGTGTATGGAAAAGATGAACAAAGAATTGAGCATGTTGCGGAGCAAGGTGGTCTTCGCCTATCTCTAGTAGAGATTCCTATCGGGTTTCCGAAAGAAAACTCACCAAATGCTCATGAAGGGGAAGAATGTCACCTTGTATTACGCGGAAAACTTGAAGTGCAGCATGGCGAAGATATCGCGATTGTAGAAGAAGGTGATTCCTTCTCCTGGAATGCATGCGTTCCTCATATTGTCCGTAATATAGGGAAAGAAACTGCATTATTACTTATCTCTAGTCATGCGGAAAACCGAAAACGCGTTTACTAAACGATAAAAAGAAGCCTGCTTCAAACAGGCTTCTTTTTTATTCTCGTATTATCCCGTAACTTGTCCCTACTAGCACAGTCTTTTCATGTTGATTGCGATAAACTGATTCGATTGAAACTTTTTTATATCCTTCCATTTGTTCAATATTTGTTAAAGTTAATTCACAAGTGATCGTATCTCCTGTAAAAACCGGTCTAATAAACTCACTTACTAGTTCTCTTGCTATGTAATGTAGCTCTTCGCCTACTTTCGTCCCAATGCTAGCAGTCAATAAACCATGTACCATTAATCGTCCATTTTCATCATATTCCATATGATGCCTACCTTTATCACCTGTAATATTTGCAAATTCGAAAACTTCTTCCTCAGTAAATCTTCTTTCGTATTTAAATACATCCCCGACTTTTATACTCATTTTTATCCCCCTAATAATAAACTGAATTTTCTTTCATTTTACCATAAAATGAGCCTCAATTCATTTTCTATTATGAAAATAAAATCAGGATTACTTCACTATAATTTTTCTGTACTTTTCGCTCATTTATCGATGGCCATCCCTTTTTGCGACTTGATATCCATAGTATGCACATGTACCATTTCTTGATAACTCCCTTACCTCAAAACCACAACTTCTATAAAAATCAAAATTGCTCGCTGATGTATGTGCAAACCAATCACCATGGGGAAGTTTTTGTAAGCAAAGAGCCACAAGTTTCTTACCTAATCCCTTTCCTCTATATTCACACTTCACAACTAAATTTACTATGTTCGCGACCATAATTTGATCAGAAATGACTCTAACCATAGCAATCATCTCTTCTTCATCCCAAATTGTGAAAGCCCACGTTGAATTTTCAAATGCTATCGTAAATTTTTCAATTTGCCAAGAAGGGATATTATCATTGCTCCAACCGGCATCTTCAAATAAAGTTTTAATTGCATATGCTGGTACCCCATTCGTTCCTTCACGAATAATAAGTCCATTATGGTAAATATACATTTAATCCCCCCTTTATTTTTATATACCATTCTTCAAAAGATGCAATTTACCTTTAAATAAGTAATTTTTTCATCCAACTCGCTTAATTGAATAGACAAGAACATCCATTCCATGAAAGGAAGTTGTTTTCTCGTAAGTAAGTCCTGTTTTTCTAGCAACAAATATCGAGGCAGGATGGTTCGGATTAATAAGAGAAATTAATTTATTCATTCCTAATGCTTGGAAACCGTAGTCTCGAAATGCTGCTGCTGCTTCTTTCGCATACCCTTGTCCCCAGTACTGAGGAAGTAGCCAATACCCAATTTCAATTTCCTCTTTTTCATCTACCTTCTGCTTTACTAAACCTGCATGACCAATTCGTATTCCCGTTTCTTTTTCAATCAATACAAATAGGCCGAAACCATTTTTATAACTCGGGATTACCCATTCCTCCAAACTTTTTTTACATTGCATATATGTTTTTAACGTCCCATTTCCAATATAGCGCATGACCTTCTCGTTCCCCCATAGTGAAGCGTAGAACTGTAAGTCATCCATTGTATATTTTCGAATTTGTAAACGACTTGTATGAAACATTTCTGCACTCCTTCCCACTAATTTGTACTTAACTACACGTCCATGTTTTGTATGTATACTAAATGTTACTATCTATTATAAATGAACCAACATCAAAATACAGAATATTCAACCACTAAAAAGTAAAAAAGCAGTAGACAAATATTGTCTACTGCATCCATATCATAACTAGCATAAAGAAAACTACAATTGAGGGGGGTGTAGGATTTTCAAATATACTAGATACTTATCCCGTTCTAACGGGCGGTAAACTTTCCAAATTGTTTTAAAGTGAAAAGTTTACCGCACATAAGAACTTTTTTCTGTTTTGGTTGCAGGTGCTTTTTCGTTTCCCTTTGCATTGCACATATCAACAAGAAAAAAATAGACAAAATCGCTGTGAATAACGTAATAGATTTTTTCATTCTTTCACCTATAATTGATAATGATAATCACTAACCACTACTCAACTCTAATCGATAAAGCTTATCACTGTCAATATAAAACACATTCATTTTTTACAAAAAGCAAAAAGCGCTACAAAAAGGTCCCTTCTTTTTGTAGCGCTCTATTTAATAATATTACTCACATTCATTTTCCTCTAACTGGTCACGCATCACTTTCACACGCTGAAAGAAAAAGAACGATAAACTTAAAAATACAACGATACTTCCCATCATGATAAAAAATTGTATTGTTTCTTTTGCTCCATTCGGAATCAATAAGCCAATCATTAACAACGTACTTACAGCGAGAAGAATTTGTCCGAACCGAGTATAATCTTCTATTTTCCCTTGTAATTCTTTCATTATATTCTCACTCCTCCATTTCACTGTATCATATTCTATGAAACTGAGAGACAAGTAAATACAGCCATTCTGGGGGATGTTTTCCAAAAGAAAAAGAGCCGCTTCATTGCGACTCTTTCGTACCCATTACACACCTTTATATGCTTCCATATAAATTTCTTTCAGTTCTGAAATGAGCGGTAATTTTGGATTAGCTGTTGTACATTGATCTTCAAAAGCTCTTTCTGCTAATACTTCAACAACCTCTTCAAATTGCTCTTTGTCGACTCCTTGTCCCACAATACTCATATTAATATTCAAGCTTTTTCCAAGCTCAATAATTGCTTGGACGAGTGATTCCACCCCTTCTGCTGTTGAGCTTGCTGGAAGCCCGAGCATTCTCGCAATATGTGCATAGCGTTCATCTGCCACAAAGTGCTCATATTTTGGGAACAATGCATGTTTTCTTGGCTTAATAGCGTTATATCGAACTACATGCGGCATAAGAATGGCATTTGCGCGTCCGTGTGGAATATGGAATTCTTGTCCAATTTTATGTGCTAAACTATGATTAATACCAAGGAAAGCATTTGCAAATGCCATTCCTGCGATTGCAGAAGCGTTATGCATTTTTTCTCGTGCTTCTTCATCATTTCCATCTTTATATGCCCTCGGTAAATATTTAAATACAAGGTCAATTGCTTGTAATGCTAATCCATCCGTATAGTCATTTGACATAACAGACACATATGCCTCAATTGCATGCGTTAATACGTCCATGCCAGTATCTGCTGTTACATGAGGTGGTACTGTCATTACAAATTGCGGATCAACAATTGCTACATCTGGTGTTAATTCATAATCTGCGAGCGGATACTTTATATTATTTTTCTTATCTGTAATAACTGCAAATGGTGTCACTTCTGACCCTGTTCCTGATGTTGTTGGAATTGCAACAAACTGCGCTTTATTTCCTAATTCCGGATATTTACATGTGCGTTTTCGTATATCTAAAAACTTCTGTTTAATTCCATAGAATGTTGTTTCTGGGTGCTCATAGAATAGCCACATCCCTTTTGCTGCATCCATAGCTGAACCACCACCAAGTGCGATAATTACATCTGGTTTAAAGCTTTTCATCATGTCCGCACCTTTAAAAACAGTTTCATCTGATGGATCTGGCTCGACTTCAAAGAAAACTTCAACTTTCACATCATTGGCATGTTTACGTAAATAGTGTATAACTGTATCGACATAACCATGCTCCACCATTCCTGGATCCGTTACAATAAATGCACGTGAAATATTGGGCATGTTTTCTAAATATGCTGTCGCATGTTTTTCAAAATAAATTTTTGGTGGTAATTTGAACCATTGCATATTCTTTTTTCTATTTGCCAGCCTTTTTATATTTAATAAATGAGTCGCCGTTACGTTTTGGGAAACTGAATTTTTCCCGTAAGAACCACAACCAAGCGTAAGTGATGGAATAAAT
Source organism: Bacillus thuringiensis (assembly GCF_014932895.1). Taxonomy (GTDB): domain Bacteria; phylum Bacillota; class Bacilli; order Bacillales; family Bacillaceae_G; genus Bacillus_A; species Bacillus_A thuringiensis_AA. The sequence continues at coordinate 639,551 of NZ_JACYOF010000001.1, forward strand.
CCGTTATATATATCGCCAATTCCCCCTTGTGATGAAGGTGCATTTACGATGAGACGGCAAGCTTTCATGCGTAATCCAAATTGTTTTTGTACTTCTTTATTTGTAGAATGAATGACTGCTGAATGCCCTAAGCCACCAAGGTCTAACATTCCTTCGCAGTATGTTAATCCTTCTTCTAATGAATTCGCTTTTACACAAGCTAATACTGGGCTCAGTTTCTCACGAGATAGTGGATACGCTGCTCCGATACCTTGTATTTCAGCTACAAGCATTTTTGTATTCTCAGGCACAGTAATCCCAACTAATTCGGCAATATACTGCGCTGATTTCCCTACAATATCGCTATTTACTGCACATGTATTTTCATTAATAACAAGCTTTTCTAATTTTCTTCTCTCTTCTTCTGTTACAAAGTAACAATTGCTTGCAATCATTTCTGTTTTAACATCATCATAAATTTCCTTATCTACAATGATAGCTTGTTCCGATGCACAAATCATTCCGTTATCAAACGTTTTCGATAAAATCAAATCATTAACAGCTCGTTTAACATGTGCCGATTTCTCTATATAACATGGTACATTACCAGGGCCTACACCTAACGCTGGTTTACCAGTAGAATAAGCAGATTTCACCATACCAGCTCCTCCAGTTGCTAGAACGAGTGCAACACCTTCATGGTTCATTAATTGTTTCGTTGCTTCGACAGAAGGTCTTTCAATCCATTGAATACAGTGTTTTGGTGCACCAGCCTTAACTGCTGCATCATATACTGTTTTCGCCGCTGCAATGGAACAATTTTGTGCAGAAGGGTGAAATGCGAAAATAATTGGATTTCTCGTTTTTATTGCGATTAATGCTTTAAACATCGTTGTCGACGTTGGATTCGTTACTGGTGTTACTCCTGCTACTACACCGACAGGTTCCGCAATTTCTATTATTTCTTCATGAGGATCTTCGTGAATAATTCCTACCGTTTTATCCTTCTTTATGCTATGCCAAATATATTCAGTGGCAAAAATATTTTTAATGCATTTGTCTTCATATACACCACGGCCCGTTTCTTCAACAGCCAATTTCGCAAGTGGCATATGTTGATCAACACCTGCTAGTGCCATTTCATGAACAATGTTGTCAATTTGCTCTTGTGTAAAACTATCTAATGCTTGTAAAGCTTTTTGACCGTTCTTCACTAACGTATCAATCATCTCTTTTACCTCTTGCATTTCATTTACAACTTTCTCTTTGACTACCATGTAAATTTCCTCCTATTTCACTATTGTGGTCCTTATATGTCCTTATATGTCCCTATAGGTCAAAATAAGTCCCTATTATCGTAAAAAAAATAGAGTTGCCTTCTTACATGAATCTCATTGTTTGTGAAATATTTCACAAGTTTGTTCATGAGTAACATTTCATGAATTTAATATACAGGAAATCATTTCATTTGTGTGTGTCTAATTTGTGGAATGTTTCACAAATTACATAATAAAAATGTACTGCTCATATAGAGCAATACATTTTTATTATGCTAACGCTTGTGCTAAATCTTCAATTAAATCTTCACCATCTTCAATACCGACAGAGATACGAATTAATGTATCTGTAATTCCTAATTCTTTGCGGCGATCTGCTGGAATTGATGCATGTGTCATTTGAGATGGGATAGAAATTAAACTTTCTACTGCTCCTAAACTTTCAGCAAGTGTAAAGTATTGTAATTTCTCAAGTACATTATTTAGCGTTTCTTCACTATCTACATCAAATGAGATAATGGCACCAAATCCGTTCGCTTGTTCTGTTGCTAATTCGTGATTTTGATGCGATGCAAGACCTGGATAATATACTTTATTTACTTTTGGGTGATTATTTAAAAACTCAGCAATTGCACGTGAATTCGTTTCATGTTCTTCCATACGAATTCCTAATGTTTTTAAACCACGAAGTAGTAAGAAGCTATCTTGTGGACCAAGAATACCTCCTGTTGAGTTTTGTACAAAATGAAGGTCTTCTGCTAGTTGTGGGCTGTTTACAACTACTAGGCCTGCAACTACGTCACTATGACCTCCTAAATATTTCGTTGCACTATGAAGCACAATATCTGCTCCTAAAGAAATCGGCGACTGCCAATATGGCGTCATGAATGTGTTATCAATAATTGTTAGTAAATCTTTCTCTTTAGCAAGAGTAGATATTTTCTTAATATCAGTAATTTTCAGTAATGGGTTCGTTGGTGTTTCCACATAGATTGCTTTTGTATTTGGACGAATTGCTTCTTCAACTTCCGCTAAGTTTGTTGTATCTACAAATGTATGCTCAATACCAAAGCGGTTTAATACTTTCGTAATAACGCGGTACGTTCCGCCATAAACATCATCTGTTAAAATGACATGGTCACCTTTTGAGAACAACATAATTGTCGCTGTAATAGCAGCCATTCCTGAACCAAATGCAAATCCAGCATGACCGTTTTCTAATACAGCAATCATTTCTTCTAAAGCTGCACGTGTTGGGTTGCCTGTACGTGAATATTCATATCCTTGATGCTTACCAACTGCCTCTTGTTTATACGTACTTGTTTGATAAATCGGTACGTTTACAGATCCAGTTGAAGGTTCTCCTATGCGAATACCATGAATTAACTTTGTCTTTGCTCTCATTTTTTATTCCCATCCTTTGTATATGTCTTTACTTAAATAGCGCTCACTACTATCAGGAAAAATCGTTACAATATTTGTACCTGGTGTTGCTTTCTCTGCCTCAAGTAAGCTGGCATGAAATACTGCTCCTGAAGAGCTCCCAACGAGAAGGCCTTCTTTTTGTGCTAATTCTTTCACTCGTAAAAATGCATTTCGATCAGAAATCGTATAAATTTCATCAAAATAAGATGTTTTCAAAAATGGTGGAATGAATTCAAGACCAATTCCTTCTGTTTCATGTGAACCAGCTTTACCACCATTTAGAATAGATCCTTCTGGTTCTACAATAACTGTTTTAATATCAATATTTTTTTCTTTTAAATAAGACGCAGTCCCCATGAATGTACCACCAGTTCCTGCTCCAGCAACAAATATGTTAATCTCTCCGTTCAATGCATCCCACAGTTCAGGACCTAGTGTTTTGAAATATGCGCGCGGGTTTGCTTCATTCGCAAACTGGCTTGGAGAGTATGAATTCGGTATTTCATTTACTAACTCTTCTGCTTTTGCAATTGCTCCGGTCATTCCTTGCTCAGTCGGTGTATGCACGACTGTTGCACCTAATGCTCTCATTAACTCTTGTTTTTCAATACTAAATTTCTCTGGTACACAAACAATAACGCGTAAATCATGTTCTAGCGCTGCAAGTGCCAGTCCAATACCAGTATTGCCAGCAGTCGGTTCAATAATTGTTCCGCCCCGGGTAACAAGCCCTTTTTCTAGCGCATCTTCAATTAATTCTCTTCCTAAACGATCCTTAACGCTTCCGCCTGGGTTATAAAATTCAAGCTTTGCAAATAAACGGACCCCTTCTGGAAGTGAAAAACGAGTAATTTCTACAATTGGTGTATGACCAATTAACTCATGAACTCCACGATATACATTCATCGTGTTCTCCCCCTTATTTGCCAATAAAGAAAAGGCAACTGTATGTATTTTCTTTATATGAGACAGTTGCCTTTTTGTTACATTACTTTAACTCTTCTAGTACTTTTACGATAAAGTTTGTAGAATGAAGAGCTGCTTGATCTAAAAATTGATCAAATGAAACATTTGATTCTTTCCCAGCAATATCAGAAAGTGCACGAATAATAACAAATGGAACTTCATATTGGTGGCATACTTGTGCAACAGCTGCTGCTTCCATTTCTACTGCATAAAGATCTTCAAATTTATCACGAATTGCTGCAACGCGATTCGGATCACTCATAAATGAATCGCCTGTTGCAATCATGCCTTTTACAACTTGAATACTTTCTTCTGTTTGCATACACTTCTCAGCTAATGCAACTAATGCCTCATCAGCTTTAAATCCAGGTGGCATTCCTGGTACTTGACCATATTCATAGTTAAATGCTGTTACATCTACGTCATGGTGACGAACTTCTGTTGAAATAACTACATCTCCAACATTTAAAGAATGATGGAATCCACCAGCTGAACCAGTATTAATTACTTTTTCAGGCTTATATCTTTCTAATAAAATTGTCGTTGACATCGCTGCATTTACTTTACCAATCCCAGACTTTAACAAGATTACTTCATGCCCTGCTAATAGTCCTTTCGTAAATTCACAACCCGCAACCGTTTCTGTTTCCGCTTGTTCTAATTTGTCACGTAAAATACGTACTTCTTCTTCCATTGCTCCAATTACAGCAATTCTCAATCTAATCCCTCTTTCTATTGCTTAGTTGCCTCCATTACCCAAACGAAATGATTTAATCTCGTGAACGTTACATGGAAGCCATTGTTTTCAAAAATAGATTGCATGACCGGAATACGTGTATAGTATTCCGTTTGCAAATCGTTTGCTAACTGGTGAAAACCTCTTTGTTTTGCTGTTTCAACAGTTCTATCATATGCATCTTGATCTGCAAATATCGTATCAGCAAACACTATTTTACCACCTTTGTTTAGCAATTGACTATACTTCGCAATCGCTACATTTTTTTCATCATCTGTTAAATGATGAAATGCATAGGTGCTTACAATGGTATCAATTGAATTTGGAACTTCAAACAAAAGAAAATCACCATCTGTAATCGAAAACTCTTTTGGCAATTTCTCTTTTGCAATCATGCGCATTTCATGTGACGGTTCTATACCGTAAACTGTACGGCCGGCAAGTAATAGTTTATTTGTTAAATTACCTGTACCGACACCAAATTCTAATACATTACCAAATGACTTGTTTACTACATCCTCTAAAATTTCCTCATAACGGGCGAAAACTTCTTTATATTGTATATCTTCGCCTTGTACGAATGAGTCGTACGTATGAGCCCATTCATCAAATAAACCATTAAATTCTGTACCCATAAAAATTCCCCTTTTTCTTATCGGTTTTATCAGTATGATATTCCCTCTTTCTAAAAATGTCAATCGAAATGTACATGGTATTTCCTTCTTTTCTTTGTTACACTATAGGTGATTACATAGGAGAGGGGTCGTCTTCGTGTCATTTACCTTTGAAATGTTAGAAGATAAAGTAGAATTTTTTGAAGCGGGGGACTTAGCTTCTTTAGAACGAAAAATTAGTGAACAAATTGATAATAATAAAGCACTTATGCTTGAAGTTCATCACATCTCACATCAAATGGTTATGGATCCCGAAAGCAAAAGACCGTATTATAGCGCGGTTGTTCATTTTAAATTAAAAAAATTACGCTAACTAAAAAAGAGAAGCTCCTTAGGAGCTTCTCTTTTTTAGTTTAGAGTTTGAACAAGTACTGGTTTCCAGCCCTCATTTTCTACCCAATCAATATTTACGTAATACTTTTTACCTGATTGCTTATCTTGCACGTTACCGTAGGCTTTATTCTTACCGTTATTTCCGATTCTATGAATAATTAATTGCTCTACTGGAACGTCAATCGCAGCGGAAATCGCTTTATTCATCTCATTCCAATCTGCTGTACCTTTATTAAACGTCATCGCAGGTGTTGCACCTTGTTCAGTACCTACTGGCTTCCAAGAAGATTTCGTATAAGCATCTGTTGCCTTTGGCTGTGTTTTTTCAGCTGGTACTTTCTCGTTAGCTTTCGCTTCTTCTTCAGCTTTTTTCTGTTCTTCTTCAGCCTTTAGCTTCTCTTCTTCTTCCTTCTTCTTAGCCTCTGCCTTCTCTTGTTCGTCCTTCTTCGTATCTTCTTTACCTTTAGCTTTCTCAGCTTTATTTTCTTTCGTTGTTTGCTGAGCTACTTTTTTATCGCTAGAAGACGCTTGCTCTTTTGTGTCAGGAACAAACAATTGATATGCTACAATAGCTACTGCTACTAATACAATAGCGATTGCAATATTTAAAACACCGTTTTGACGACGTTTTTGTTGTTTCTGTTGGAATCTTGATCCTCCTGCCATTCTTCAAACCTCCATGCAGTTTTTCCTACTTGCTATTGTAACATTAAATCTAGAAAGGTTGAACATTTACAACAATATTTTCATGAAATGAAAACATTTCACCATAAATTGCAAGATTACTTTTCATTCTCTAATCGATGGATCACTTCTACAATATCTTTAAAAATAGGTGTAACTTTGTTTACACCGCTATCAGTTTCTATATCAACGACAACTAAAGCATATCTCGGATTTTCATATGGAAAATAACCTGCAAACCAGCGATTCACCTTCGTTCCTTTCCCTGTTTGTGCCGTTCCAGATTTTCCAGCGACACTTAGTGGTAACGATTGGAATGCTACTCCTGTTCCTTTCTCCTTTGTTACTACGCCTCTTAATAACTCTTGTAATGTTTTCACGGTTCCATATGAAAGCTGTTTTCCGTTTAATTTATGGTTTTCAAATGTAAAAAAGTCGCTTCCATTTTTATACACTATTTTTTCAACAACTTTCACTTCCATCTTTTCTCCATTTCTAGCAATCGTCGCCATCATATTTGCGATTGCTAGAGGTGATATACGTACATCTTTCTGTCCAATTGCTGTTTGCGCTATTGCTTTTTTACTATTCTTATTTTCTCCATTCCCCCAAATAATAGCACTCTTCTCCTCAGGCATTTGCTCGAAACGAGATGTATGAAATACCGAACCGTTCCAACCAATCTTTCCAGCGGCTCCTAACGCTTCTACATACGTTTCTAGCACATCCCTATCCTTTTGCATTAACTCGTTACCTAACTCTGAGAATGTCCTGTTACAGCTTCTAGAAAAGCTCTCTTTAAAACTAAGTGTTCCCATCATAACTTGCGGATGGTTTTCGCCATATAAATCTTTATTACAATTAAATGTACGATTAAGCACATTTACATTTTGATCAATGACCGCCGCTGCAACTACTGTTTTAAAAACAGAACCAGGAAAATGCGGTGTTAACATTTGATTTTCAAGTGTCTTTTTATATAAACCCTCATTTTTCACTTGTAAAGATGGTTTGCTAACCATCGCTAATATTTCATTTGTCTTTACATCAAGTAATACTAATCCCCCCTTTTTTATTTTACTCGATTCTACTACCTCTTCTGCTTTTTGCTGCAACTCTTTATGTAAGGTAGTTTGAATCGTAACTGGATAGAACGGGTTTCCTGGTGAAGTGTATTTCGCCTGCTTTCCGAAAATCGGTTCTCCTTGCCGGTCCACTTGATACAATACTTTTGCCTCTCCATCAGTCAATAAAAATTCATCAAATGATTGCTGTAATCCAGAAATACCAATTGGCGTTTGTTTTGAAATTTTTTTCACTTCTCCATATCGCTTTTGAAATTCTCGTTCATTCTCCCCCACTTCACCGATTAAATGATTTATCTCTCCGTTTTGCTTTAATCGAACTTCAGCTGCTACAATACCTAATACATTTAATTGATTCACCTTCTCCATCTGCTCTCGTGCCAATTGAAATGGCTCATTTTCCCTTTGCAGTATAATTGCATTTTTTTTATCTTTCATTTGTCTTTTAATCTCTTGTCTCGACACACCAATGATATGCGCAATTTTCTCTAACATGTCATTTTTTATGTGTAAAAATGGAAAAATAATTAAAACTGGGTATTTCTCTTCACCAATTTCTTTACCATTCCGATCAATAAAATGTCCTCTTCCATCATCTACTGTAAGTGATTGTGTTCGCTGTGTAACACTTCTTTCAATCAAGTTGATATTTCGATCAGTAAATGATTCAGTATCTATAATCTGTATTTGGATCAAGCGACAAAGTAATAAAAACATTACACCTATAAAACAAGTTAAAACAATTGTAATTCTCCGTTTTATTTTCATAAAAAACACCTCGTCTATTGTAGTTTGGACGGAGTGTTTAAGCTTTTATACAAATAAAAAAACACTCGTTTTTACACGAGTGTTTTTTTTATTATTTTACAGAGATAATCTCTACTTGCATCTCTCCACCTGGTGTTTGGATTGCTACTTTCTCACCAATTTGCTTACCTAATAAGCTTTTTGCAATTGGAGAATCGTTAGAAATTCTTCCTTCGAATGGGTCAGCTTCCGCGCTACCTACGATTGTGTAAGCTTCTTCATCTCCATCTGGTAATTCTTTAAATGTTACTGTTTTACCTAATGTAACAACAGTAGATTCTTCGCCATTATCTTCGATGATAACTGCGTTACGAATCATATTTTCTAATTGTGTAATACGCCCTTCTACGAACGCTTGCTCATCTTTTGCTGCATCGTACTCAGAGTTCTCAGAAAGATCACCGAAACTACGTGCAATTTTAATACGCTCTACTACTTCTTTACGTCTTACTGTTTTTAATTGCTCAAGTTCGTTCTCTAGTTTTTGCTTACCCTCTTGCGTCATAGGGTATGTTTTTTCTGTTGACATATTTTCCACTCCTTTTATATACCAATCCCCCGAAAAAAGAGGAGTTCCATATGAAAACTCCTCCGCTTCCATTGTTAGCGAAGGTTTCTAGTACCTTTGCACTAGCGGAGTTGTCACATACAACCCCGTATTTCCAATTCTTCTTTATATAAAGAAGATATGTATGGAAAGTTGATATAAATATGCCCTCACCTATATATAGATGAGGTTGCATGTTTCATTGTATTCGATAGGAAGGGAAAAAATCCCTTCCTACCGTATATCTTTTACTATGCTATTACAAATTTACCTTTTGTTCAAGAATTGTTGCAATTTTTGTCACCATAATATCAATTGCAACGTGGTTTTGTCCACCTTCAGGGATAATAATATCCGCAAATTTCTTAGATGGCTCAATAAATTGATTGTGCATTGGACGTACAACACTTACGTACTGATCAATAACTGAATCCATCGTACGACCGCGTTCTTTAATATCACGCTGCATGCGACGCAGAATACGAAGATCCGCATCTGTATCAACGAATAGCTTAATGTCCATTAACTCACAAAGACGTGGGTCTTCTAAAATAAGAATTCCTTCTAAAATGATTACATCTTTCGGCTCAACTGGAATAATTTCTTCTGAACGCGTATGCAATGTATAGTCATATACAGGCTTATCAATTTGCTCATATGCAAGCAACTGCTGCAAATGTTCAATTAACAGATCATTATCAAACGCAAGCGGATGATCATAATTTGTTTTTAAACGCTCTTCCATTGGTAAATGGCTTTGATCTTTGTAATAATAATCTTGCTCTAAGATTAAAATAGAATGACCTTGAAAATGGTCAAAAATCGCTTTCGTTACACTCGTTTTACCTGATCCCGAACCACCAGCAATTCCAATTACAACAGGCTTATTCGTCCCCATTCGACTACCACTCTTTCTTATTGAAGTATGCTTTTGCGCATCATATTATTCACATACACTGGTTGATCCACTTTGAATTTCACGATTTGCAACGGATGTCTCGCTGCATCTAATTCGTTTCCATCCTCATCCCAAATTTTCTCCACCGTCTGCGTAAAGTTTTCTATTTCTGGTCCAAAGAACTCGACTTCCTGTCCTGGTTTGAAATGATTACGTTGCTCAATCGTTACGATGCCCGTTTCTTCATTATAATCTAACACTAAACCAGCAAAATCATACGTTGTTTTCTTACTATGATTTCCAAACATTTGCTCTTGATGCCCTGGAACCCCTTCAAAGAATGCAGGAGCTGTGTCACGATTTGCACATTTATCAAGCTCGTCTAACCATTCTTGTTTAAACTCAAAATTATCCGGATCCGCACAATACGCATCAATTACTTTACGATATACAGTTGCTACAGTCGCTACGTAATGGATGGATTTCATACGTCCTTCAACTTTTAAGCTGTCAATTCCAATTTCAATCATTTTCGGAATGGATAAAATTAAATTTAAATCTTTTGGACTCATCGCAAAGTGAGCATCTTCTTCTTGGAATAGAGGAAGCTCTTTTGCATCTTTATGTTGTGATACCGTTTGAACTAAATCATAGTCCCAGCGACAAGATTGACAACAACCACCACGGTTAGAGTCACGCGCTGTCATATGGTTACTTAATGTACATCTTCCTGAATATGCGATACACATTGCACCATGGACGAATGCTTCAATTTCAATATCCACTTTTTCTTTAATTTCTTTCATCTCTTCATAGCTTGTTTCACGAGCTAATACAAGACGATGTAAACCTTCTTCTTTCCAATACTGTGCTGCTTTCCAGTTGGATAGTGATTGTTGTGTACTTAAATGCACCTCAACAGAAGGCGCTACACGTTTACATGTCTCAATAATAAGGGGATCAGCAACGATAATTCCCGTTACGCCAGCTTGTTCAATCCCTTTTAAATATTCCTCTAGCCCGTCCATATTTTCATTATGTGCAAAGATATTTGTAGTTACGTATATTTTTGCTCCATATTTCTTTGCGAAAGCAACGCCTTCTGCCATTTCTTCTAGCGTAAAGTTACCTGCGTTCGAACGAAGTCCAAATTCTTGTCCACCTAAATATACAGCATCTGCCCCGTAATGGATAGCTACTTTTAATTTTTCTAAGTTACCCGCAGGGATTAACAGTTCAGGTTTCTTCACAATAACGCGTTTGCCATCGATCACTCGTGAAATTTCTTGTACAGTCATTTCCTACACCCTCCTCGTTTAGTAAACCGTTTCTTTAAAGAAGAATCCTGTATCTAACGGACGATTTACTGGTTGCATTTCTTCTATTTCTTTATATAGATCATCTTTCACGTCATAATACGCATCACGATCTTCCACACATAAATCAATCGCTTGACGATATTTCTTCGTTACTTCAATAATGTATTCAGAGCTTTTTAGTACCCCATCGATTTTTAAGCTATCGACTTCGGCATCAATTAGTTCTTCTAATTCATCGATGAAACAAATATCGTTCGGACTCATAATGTGAGTACCATTTTCATCTTCATAAATTGGATATTTATTGTTACGCTCTGGGTCATATAAGAACATATTCTCTTCATATTTTTTCTTTTCAATATCAAGATTACGACCTTGATACTCAAAGTAGTTTCCTACTAACGAACGCTTCGATTGGAACATACAAGTCATACCGTGAATTTGTACTTCAAGTTCCACTTCAGCATTTTCTTTTAAATCAACAATTTCATCTAAGCTAAGCTCACGAGCTAATACAGCGCGCTTCGCTCCTCTTTGGCCCCAGTAGTTACAAGTGAACCAATTTGTTGCTGTTGTTTCTGTATTCCAGTGCAACTGCATATTTGGCGCTACTTCGCGAACAGCCATTAATACCGCTGGATCTCCGAAGACAATTGCATCTACATGTAATTCGTTTAAAAATGCAACGTAATCTGTTAATTCTTCTACTTTATCGTTGTGGAACATAGCGTTCATTGCTACGTATACTTTCACACCATTTTCATGTGCAATTTTAACAGCTTGTTTTACATCTTCACGTGAAAATTCCCCTGCTAAACGTAAACCAAACTTTTGCTCACCGATCATTACCGCATCTGCTCCTGCTTTCGCAAGAAGTTCGATATCCGCCACCGCTCTTGGCGTTACTAACAATTCAGGTTTCTTCATACCTTGGTCACCCTCTCTTTTTACTAACAGCTACTCCATCACCAATTGGGAAAATCGTTGTATCATATCCTTCATGGTTCATAAGCCATTCATTGTACGTCTTAATACGACGGATTAAACCACGTGTACGTCTGTTTTCAATTTTCTCTTTTGTCGTTACAAGACCATGGTACATAACATTATCTGAAATAATTACGCCACCAGGATTTAATAACGGTTCATATAAATCAAAAAAGCGACGATATTGTCCTTTTGCTGCATCAATAAAAATAACGTCAAATGTTCCATGTTCTTTTACTTGTTCGCCCGTCTCTAACGCATCACCGTATATAACTGCAATACGTTCTTTTACTGGGGAACGTTCTATATATTCAAGTGCTTTTTCATATCGATCACAATTGCGCTCAACTGTCACAATGCGCGAATTTGGAATAGCTTGCATCATACGAATACTAGAATAGCCAATTGCTGTACCAAGCTCTAAAATGCTTTTTGGTCCAATTAAACGTAAAAATTGCAGCATAAATTCCATTCCAAGTCGATCCATAATCGGCACATGATTTTCTGTTGCATATTCTTCCATCTCAAGAATTAATTTATCTTTTGGATCAATAAATGATAATAGGTACTCGTTAACTGCATCCTCCATAAATGGTCCTCCTTATTTACATAGAGAAGTGCCTCTATGACGTCTTTTCACACATAGAATGCAATAAAAATACAAGCCAGCTTCACCCTTAGCTTGTACGTCCCGTTTTGATATTAAAAACGATTCTTCTGCCAGTTTTTAACCCGATATATTTTACCACAAAAAAGAGGGATGTGCGACCTTTTTCGCTATCCCTCCCCATTTCACTGTTTTTTCGTAATATATTTTTGCTTTAATGTATTATGCTCTTCTAATGTTTTCGCATAGTACACTTCACCACTTGGTGCAGCCAAGAAATAATAATAATCTGTTTGCGCAGGTTCTAACGCCGCTTCCACTGAATGTTTACCCGAGTTCGCAATCGGTCCTACTGGCAATCCTTTCACAACATACGTATTGTACGGTGAGTTTACCTTTAAATCTTCGTATAATACACGTTGTTTATGCTTTCCAAGCGCGTATAATACCGTGGGATCCGTTTGAAGCGGCATACCTTTTGCTAAACGATTATAGAAGACACTAGATATCTTTTGACGATCTGTAAAACCAGTTGCCTCTTCTTCAATAAGTGAAGACAATGTTAAAAGCTGGTGAACATCCCAGTTCTTTGCTTTCATTTTCGCCTCGTTTTGAACAATGATTGCGTTCGTTTTATCAAGCATTGGGATTACAATTTCCTCTAACGTCGTATCTTTCTTATAGAACGAATATGTCGCAGGATATAAGTAACCTTCTAATGGATATTTAATATTGCTATCAAAGATTTTATCCGTTAATAACTTCGGATACTTTTGCTGCATTTTTTGAACGAATGCTTTATCGTTTAATTGACGCACAACATCATCTTTATTCCACTTTAATTCTGCCGCAATTGCTTCTGCAATTTCGGTTACTTGTGCTCCTTCTTTTATCGTCACTTTATAAAGAGCTGGACGATGTACATTACCAGATGACATTTGTTCCATGACATCTTCAGCGCTCATGGAAGCATTCAACAAATATGTACCAGCTTGTAAATTTTTCGATTTAGCTTTTGCATAAAAACTAAAGACTGTACCGTTTTTCACAGCACCTTTTTCTTCTAAAATCTCACCAATTTTACTTGTAGATGACCCCTTAGGAATCTCTACTTCAATCTCTTTTTTATTCCCGCTATCAACCGGTCCTAACGCCGATAAAATATATGCATAGACTGAACCACAAACTAAGAGCAGTGCAATAATCGAAAATAAAAAAATGCGTCTACGCTTCTTTTTCACTTGATTCTCTACCAAAACTCTTCCTCCTTATTCAATTGTAGACCATATGTATATGTTTCTATACAGCATGATGGAAAACCACAACAAATCCGCCTAGCTCTTTTAATAGCCATTTTATTTTTCTACAATCCGTCTCATTATACTACAAAGGATTGCGTAGTTTCGACAAAAAATCTTTCATTTTACATATAAATACAAAAAAAGATGGACTGTATATCGTCCATCTTTTCAGTACTTATTATTCTGCGTCTTGCTCATCAGCAAGAGTGTTGAACATTTCTTGTACCATTTCCCACTCTTCTTCAGATTCGATCGGAAGTAAAGTTCCGCCCTCTTCTTCATTTTGCTCATAAGCCATTGCATCATAAATTTGTTCTCCATCTTCGTCTACTTCACCGATTGGAGAGAAGACTACGTATGATTTTTTGCCAAATTTTTCAGCATCAAAAGTGAAAATAATTTCACATAAATGTTCGTTACCTTTTTCGTCTACAATTGTAATTTGATTTTCTTCCATTTTGGTCACCTCTTATTTACTATCTAAAAATCCTTGTAAGATTACGACTGCAGCCATCTTATCGATTACCTGTTTTCGCTTCTTACGGCTTACATCAGCTGAAATGAGTAGACGTTCCGCTGCCATTGTTGACAAACGCTCGTCCCACATTACAACGTCTAATTGTAACAGCTCTCGTAGGTTTTCTGCAAATTGTTGGCAAGCTTCACCACGCGGGCCAATTGTACCATTCATATTTTTAGGTAAACCTACTACTATTTTATCCACATCGTACTGTTTTACTAACTCAGAAATACGATCAAAACCAAATTGACCTCGTTCTTCGTTAATCTTGATTGTTTCCAGTCCTTGTGCTGTCCAGCCCATTTCATCGCTAATTGCAACACCGACTGTTTTTGTACCAACATCTAAACCTAATATCCGCATAAACTACTCCTCACGATGATGTTTCAAGTAAGACTTCACAAGCTCTTCAATTAACTCATCACGCTCAAGCTTGCGAATAATGCTTCGAGCATCTTTATGGCGAGGTATGTATGCTGGGTCTCCACTTAATAAATAACCGACGATTTGGTTAATCGGATTATAGCCTTTTTCTTGAAGTGCATCATACACAGTTAAAAGTACATCATTTACATGGACACTCTGTTTTTCATCTTGAATGCTAAACTTCATTGTTTTATCAAAACCGTCCATTTCAAGCACCTCACTTATAGAGTAAGTATAGGGAGAAGAACTTCTCCTCTCCCTACCATTGTACACTACTATCTCTTTATTTTGAAACAGATTTAACGTACTCTTGTACAAATGCTAAAGCTTCTTCAACTTGAGCTGGGTTTTTACCGCCTGCTTGCGCCATATCAGGACGGCCGCCACCGCCACCGCCGCAACGAGAAGCTACCTCTTTCACAAGTTTACCAGCATGGTAACCTTGACTAATTAAATCTTTCGTTACGCCTGCTAAAATATTCACTTTATCATCATTTACAGATGCTAATACAACAACTGCTGACTCTAATTTATTTTTAAGGTCATCCATCATTGTACGTAAGTTATTCATATCTGCAACATTTACTTTCGCAGCTAATACGCTCACGCCATCAACTGTCATTACTGAATCGGTTAAGTTTCCAGCTTCGATATTGCTTAATTTCGCAGCAAGGGATTCGTTTTCTTTTTGAAGTTGTTTTACTTCAGCAAATAAACCATCAACTCTTGTTAAAATATCTTTCGGATTTGTTTTCATTTTTCCTGCTGCTTCTTTTAATAAACCTACTTGATCGTTCATTAATTCGTATGCAGATTTACCAGTTACCGCCTCGATACGACGCGTTCCTGCACCGATACCAGACTCAGCAACGATCTTGAAAATACCGATAGAAGCTGTGTTATCAACGTGACAACCACCGCAAAGCTCTAAGCTGTAATCACCAACTTGTACAACGCGTACAACATCTCCGTATTTTTCACCGAATAATGCCATTGCACCCATTTCTTTCGCTTCTTCGATTGCTTTTTGAGAAATCTCAACATCAATACTTTCCCAAATTTTCTCGTTTACGATACGCTCAATTTTTTCTAATTCGTCAGCTTGTACTTGACCGAAGTGAGAGAAATCAAAGCGTAAACGTTCAGAAGTTACAAGAGAACCAGCTTGGTTAACATGCGTTCCAAGTACGTCTTTTAATGCTTGGTGCAGTAAGTGAGTTGCTGTATGGTTTTTCACAACGCTACTACGGTTTTTCGTATCGATAATAGCTTTCACAGACGCATCTTTCGTTAACGTACCTTCTTCCACAGCTACTTTGTGTAAGTTTTGACCATTTGGTGCTTTTTGTACGTCTTTTACAACAACTTTCACGCCATCAGCAAGAAGGTAACCACGGTCAGCAATTTGTCCACCGCTCTCTGCGTAGAATGGTGTTACATCAAGAATTAACTGTCCTTCTTCACCTGCTTGTAAGCTATCTGTGTACTCGCCGTTTTTCACAAGTGCAACAACGTTACTTTCTGTCGCAACTGTACCGTAACCAACGAATTCGCTCGATACTTTAACTTCACCAAGTACACCGCCTTGAACTTGCATAGAATCAACGTCTTGACGAGCAGCACGTGCACGCTCACGTTGTTTTTCCATTTCAGCTTCAAAACCTTTATGATCAACTGTCATACCAGCTTCTTCTGCATATTCTTCTGTTAATTCAATTGGGAAACCGTACGTGTCGTATAAACGGAACGCATCTACGCCAGAAATAACAGTTGTTTTTTCTTCTTTCGCTTTTGCAATTACTTCAGCTAAAATCGCTTCACCATCATGAAGTGTTTCATGGAAACGCTCTTCTTCGTTTTTCACAACTTTTGCGATGAAATCTTTCTTTTCAAGTACTTCTGGATAGAAGTCTTTCATTACTTCTCCAACAACCGGTACTAATTCAAACATGAATGGACGGTTGATGTTTAATTTCTTCGAATAACGAACAGCGCGGCGTAATAAACGACGTAATACATAACCACGGCCTTCGTTAGATGGAAGAGCACCGTCACCAACAGCGAATGTTACTGTACGAATATGGTCAGCAATTACTTTAAACGCCATATCTTTTTCTAAGTCGCCATTACGATACTTCTCACCAGAAATTGATTCTGTTGCACCAATCATCGGCATGAATAGGTCTGTATCAAAGTTCGTAGGCACATCTTGAACGATAGATGTCATACGCTCTAGCCCCATCCCTGTATCGATGTTTTTCTTAGGAAGTGGCGTATATGAACCGTCTGGATTATGGTTAAATTGAGAGAATACAAGGTTCCATACTTCTAAGTAACGCTCATTTTCTCCACCTGGATATAATTCTGGGTCACTAAAGTCATTACCGTAAGCTTCCCCGCGATCATAGAAAATCTCTGTATTCGGTCCACTTGGTCCTTCACCGATATCCCAGAAGTTTTCTTCTAAGCGGATGATGCGCTCTTTTGGAACACCCATTTTCTCATTCCAAATTGTAAATGCTTCTTCATCTTCTGGATGGATTGTAACTGATAGTAATTCTTTATCGAATCCAATCCATTTGTCGCTCGTTAAGAATTCCCAAGCCCAAGTAATTGCTTCTTCTTTGAAGTAATCACCGATTGAGAAGTTTCCTAACATTTCAAAGAATGTATGGTGACGAGCTGTTTTCCCTACGTTTTCAATATCGTTTGTACGAATTGATTTTTGAGCATTTGTAATACGTGGATTTTGTGGGATTACACGGCCATCAAAATATTTTTTTAATGTTGCTACACCACTATTAATCCATAGAAGAGATGGATCTTCATGTGGAACTAGTGATGCACTAGGTTCTACTGCATGTCCTTTTTCTTGGAAAAAGTCTAAAAACATTTGACGAAT
The DNA here is from genome assembly GCF_014932895.1 of Bacillus thuringiensis. GTDB lineage: Bacteria > Bacillota > Bacilli > Bacillales > Bacillaceae_G > Bacillus_A > Bacillus_A thuringiensis_AA. Next base: position 657,024 of record NZ_JACYOF010000001.1, read on the forward strand.
TTGTGCGCCTGTTAGTTGTTTCATTGTATTTTCCTCCTTAAATATAAAAAACTCCCGCCCCTATAAAAGGGACGAGAGTTAACTCGCGATACCACCCTAATTATGAATTGATTCTACAACAATCAATTCATCACCTCATGGTGCCGTAACGTGGCAAGACGGCAGTGATTAGCTGCTCTCAGGATTAGCTTTCTGTTACCCTTCATTTAAAGCTTCTTTCAGCCAGTGGAAGCTTCTCTCTATAAATGGACTGTAACGTACTTGTTCCGTCATTGATTTAATGTATTATATGACTAAATATAATAGAATTCTCTTAAGTTTGTCAATGTAGATAATCATTTATATTGTATCAATTGCTTATTAATCATAGTTATTCTACTATCCATTCTTAACAGTCTTTCAATATATTATGCGTTTATTACTAAATAGGAATCTCCTCATAAAAATATCTCTATACCTTTTTCTAAATATTACATCATTTGTTATAATTGAATTATTAACACTAAAGGAGCGATTACTATGACAACCTTACTGAACAAAGCTAAAAATATATTAACAACTGACGAAACAATATTGTTTTACACAGCATGTTCATTAGACATATTTATATATCGTTCCGTCGCAAGGCCAGGTCTGTTAATTTTAACAAACAAAAGGCTCTTTTTTTATGGACCAGATGTAAGTCAGAATCCCATTTTTGAAGAGTACTCTTTCGAAAAAATTTCTAATCTAAAAGAACAGAAGCGCCTTTTCAGTAATCAAATTGTATTTATGTACGATAATGAATGGAAGAGAATAAAACACATTCAAACAAATGATGTAAGTTCTCTCGTTCAAAAAATAAAAGAACAACTCCCTAATTAATCATATTTTTAGCCCTCTATTTTTATAAATAGAGGGCTCTTACATTACATATCCTCTTTCTTCCAAAGAGGCCTCACATGAACAACCACTGTACGAATGACTGCTAAAACAGGAACTGATATTAGCAATCCTACAATTCCTGCTACTTCTCCTCCAACTAGTAATGCAAGCATAATAATAACAGGGTGCATACGAAGCGACTTACCAACGATGTACGGAGATAAAATATTACTTTCAACAAATTGCAAAATTGCAATCGTAATACCCGCTTTAATAAGTAAGCTCGTTGATACAGTTGCCGCAATCATAAGCGTTGGGATCGCTCCTAAAATAGGACCAAAGTACGGGATTATATCCGTTACTCCAATAATAATGCCGAGTAGTAATGGATATTTCATACCGATAAACCAAAAAGAAAGAGCAGATACCCCTCCTAATACTAAGCAAACAAATAACTGTCCTCGAATATAACTTCCAAGCGACTTGTCAATTTCTTTCGCAAGCATTTGTCCCGTACTACGCCATTTACTCGGGACTAGTTTCCAAAAAACATGATAAAACTCACCGTAATCTTTTAATATGTAAAATACAATGAACGGGATTAAGAAAATAATGAGCAATGAATCCAGTACACCACGAGCGGTACTCATCACTTTATTTAAAAGCGCTTGAATCTTCGTTTCTACACCAACAAAAATTTGTTTCACCTTTTCATGAATAAATGACGGAAAATTCGCCGTTTGTTCTGTTACCCCATCCATCCAAGAATCGTACATTTTTGTAAGTTGTGGAAACTGTTCATTAATTTCTTGTAACTGCTTAATAACAACTGGTGTTCCTTTATAAATCCCATAACCAATTCCACCAAAGAATAGAATGTAAATGAGCAAAATAGCAAGCGTACGAGGCATTCCCTCTTTATGAATTTTTTCAATTAAAGGATGCAATAAATAAGCAATAAAACACGCAATAAGAAACGGTGTGATTGCCACTTTAAATACAAAAATAATCGGTGCCCATAGCGGCTTAATTTTTAAAAAGACAAGCAAACAAAGAAAAACGAGTAACAATAATCCTAAACGATATATCCAAATGATTTTAAGATTCTTCACACGAAAAACCTCCTCCACCTTTATTTTGAAAATAAATAGGATAGGTTATGTGCAAAACTTTTAAAATCTTTTCATACAGACCATACTGTTTTTTAAAGACGTACATATATTTAACATAATAAGGACAACCACCCCTCAGAATAAAACATAAAAATATAATCAGGAGGGATAATAATGGTCTTATTTATGCTTATATTATCTGCACTTTTTATGATCCTTGAATGGATTTGTATCGGATTTGGTATTTGGAAAGGTTTCTTTATTCGTTCCTCACAAAAAGAAAGAGCAAAACAATTATGGCATTATGGAATGCTTGGCGTTGGATGTTACGGTCTATCTTATCTTTTCTCGGAAATCGGACTTTTTTATTTGCATATGGGCACATAAAAAAACTCCCTCATCAATAAGGGAGTTTTTCACTTTATCGAAATGATTATAAATAAGACTTAATCATCTTACGCGCCTTTTTTATATTGCGTTTTGAAAATACATCTTGCTTACGAGCATATTGGTATGCTGCAGCTCCAACACCTAATGCGATTAATGAATTGCGTAGATTCAAAGTAAATCCCCCTTTTCGTTATCCGATCGTTCTTTCGTTCTCATCAAATAAATCATCAAGAGAGCTTAACGAACCATCTTCCTCTACTTGATGCGTATGGATTTTCCCCTTTGAAACCGATAATTCGATATAACAATTCCAGCAGTAAAATTGGTTGACACCTATTTTTCCAATGTCTTTCCCTTTGCAATTTGGACAACTGAACATATGGCTTTCATCTCCTTACAGTCTCCCAGATTCTATTCGCCATTATGTCCAAACTGCATTCATTTATACATGCTAGAGCCTTTCAACGCTATGCGTTTGAAAGTTTCACTATATAATTTCACCTTGTTACATGAAATCATACGGTGAAATGTTTTCCACGTCCATTTCTTCGCCATTAACTGTTACCATCTGCACTTCTCCTTGTGATTCTTGCAAGCGACTAGCTAAAGTCGTTTGACGCATTGCATCATCAAGACGGTTCACACCGGATTGGAAAGCCGATTCCTCCCCGCAAATAATTAGGAATTTCTTACTTCTTGTAATACCAGTGTAAATTAAATTACGACGTAACATACGGTTGTAACTTTTTACAATTGGCATAATAACAATCGGAAATTCACTACCTTGAGATTTATGAATTGAACAACAATATGCATGTGTAATTTGATTTAAATCCGGCTTTGTATATGTTACTTCAATTCCGTCAAATGAAACGATAATCATATCTTGTTGTTCAACATTTTCTTTTGCATAAAACACCGAAACAATTTCTCCGATATCACCATTAAACACTTGGCTCTCTGGCTGATTGACGAGTTGCAGTACTTTATCGCCTCTTCGGTATACAACATCACCGTATGCAATTTCTTTAGTCTTTTCCCTTTTCGGATTAAATACTTGTTGCAATGCTTCATTCAACACATTGATACCAGCAGGCCCGCGGTACATCGGTGCTAATACTTGTACATCTCTTGCACTAAAGCCTTTTGTCTTAGCATTTTCACAAACCTTTTTAACAACCTCAACAATTTGAGCCCCTGTACAGCTAATAAATGAACGATCTTTTTTATTTTGCGCTAAATCTGGCGGAAGCGTGCCACCTTTTATCGCATGGGCAAGTTGAATAACAGATGAGCCTTCCGCTTGACGATAAATTTCAGTAAGCTTTACTGTCGGAACTGCACCTGCATTTAATAAATCTTTTAACACTTGTCCAGGCCCTACAGATGGCAACTGATCTTCATCACCTACAACGATAACTTGAATGTTCGTCGGAAGTGATTTAAATAGCTGGTTTGCAAGCCAAATATCAACCATTGAAAATTCATCAATAATAAGGAGCTTCCCTTGGACAGGATCTGTTTCATTACGCTGGAAAGATCCTTCTGGCGTCCAGCCAAGCAAACGGTGAATTGTGCAAGCTGGAAGTCCTGTCGATTCACTCATTCGCTTCGCTGCTCTTCCTGTTGGAGCTGTTAATAGTATTGGGAATGGATTATCATCACTATATTCATTCGGATTTAACGATAATCCGTGCAATGATGCATACATTTCAACAATCCCTTTAATAACAGTTGTTTTCCCCGTTCCTGGTCCACCTGTTAATAACATCATCGGCTTATGAAGTGCCGTTTGAATCGCTTCTTGCTGAAACGGTGCATACTGTACATTCAGTTGCTCTTCAATTTCACCTAATGTTTTTAACACTTCCGCTTCAGGAAATGAAGGTGTTTCCTCTTGATTCATCAGTCGTCGAATGGACTTCACAACACCTTTTTCAGAGTAAAACAGCGATGCTAAATACACTCGTTCTTCTTCTATGATGACTTTCCCTTCACTTTGCATCATTTCAATACAACCTATAATATCTTCCTCAGTCACTCTTCCTTCTTGGTTATTCAAAAGTGACATCGTTTCTCTTACAAGTTGATCTTTCCCCATATAAACGTGACCAAGTTGCAATGAAACATTCTCTAATGTGTAAAAACATCCCGCGCGTACACGGTCGTCGTGATTACCCGATATCCCTAACGCACGCCCTATATCATCCGCTCGTCCAAAACCAATCCCGTCCACTTCTTCAATAAGTTGATACGGATTATTACGAATCACTTCTAATGTCATCTCTTTATATTGCTGATAAATCTTAATAGACAGTTTCGTTCCAAAACCGTAACCATTTAAAAAGCTCATTACTTTCTCTAATCCTTGATGCTCAACAATTGTCTCATATATTTCCTGTGCTTTTTGCTTGTTAACAACACCATTTAACGCATCAGGGTCATCCATAATTTTAGAAATAGCATGTTCCCCGAAATGGTCCACAATTTTTTCAGCTGTACGCTTTCCTATCCCTTTAAATAAATCACTCGCTAAATATTGCACCATGCCTGCTTTTGTTTGCGGCAATTCTTTTTTAAATGTTTCAACCAAATATTGTTTTCCATACTTCGGGTGGTCTTTAAAATGACCTGTCAATGTAAACACTTCATCTTCATGCATGCGGGGAAAATGACCGTTTATCATCACTTTTTTTTCGTCGTACGTTTCATTCGTTTCAATGACTTTCATACTGACAACGGAATAGAGGTTTTCTTCGTTGTGGAAAATGGTATGAAGAACTTGCGCTTTAATAAACTTTTTCTCTTCCTCAAACAAATCCATCGCATGTTGATTTCCCATCTTTCCTCTCCTTTCCGACTCTTTTCACTTTAATGAGCAGTACATCCCCCACCTCTTTAGATGAGGGATAACTACCCATTAAACTATAGTTTCATCTTATTCAGCTTCTTGTTCTAATAAACGAATACCATTACCAGCTAAAAAGTGATCTGGTTGAATTTCAGTTGCTCTCTTAAATAAAGCAAGAGCTTTCTCGTTATTTTCTTCAAATACGTACGAAACACCTAAATTATAATACGCATCTGCATGCTCTTCATCCATTTCTAATACCTTTTCAAAATAAGGTTTTGCCTCTTGAATATGTTCTAGTCGCGCGAAGCAAAGTCCACATTGGAATACAGCTTCTACATCTGCTTCATCCAATTCTGTTGCTCTTTGTAAAAACGGCAGTGCAAGACGATCATTTCCAAGCTGCACATGTGTGATACCTAGCATAAATGTTACATCAGCTGATTGTAATCCAGCTTGCATCGCTTGTTCAAATACAGCTTTCGCCTCTGCAAATTGCTCTTGGCCATAATATACGTTTCCTAATCCATAATAAGCAGCCGCAGATTTATCATCTAACTCTAATGCACGCTTATAAAATAAAATTGCTCGCTCACTATCACCTAATACATCTAATAAATTCGCAAAATTAATGTATCCAAGCGGATCTTTCGGACTTTCTTCGATTGCTTCCGTAAAATTTTTTGCTGCTTCTTCCCAGTTTCCTTCTTGCATATATTGAATACCTGTTTCAAGTTTGTTTGACATGTCCTTCACCTCTACAACAAATTATAACAAAGAATGTATTTTCCAAGCGAACGAAAATTCGCCTTATATAAAAGAAACCTCTAACCGCTAATCGGCAGAGGCTTCTCGTTTATCCTAAATAATCCAATTTCTTACCACTACGGTATACTTCATCAATTGTAGCACCGCCTAAGCACTCATCTCCATCATAGAAAACAACTGCTTGTCCTGGTGTAATTGCACGAATTGGCTCGTCACAAAGAATACGAACTGTATTTTCATCAACGATTTGAACCGTTACTTTATTGTCTTCTTGACGATAACGGAATTTCGCTGTGCACTTAAATTCTTTTTCTTTCGCTTCATTACTTACCCAGCCGACATTCGTAGCAATCACTTCATCACCATATAAAAGTTCGTTATGGAATCCTTGATCAACATATAAAATGTTTTCTTTTAAGTTTTTCCCAACAGCAAACCATGGATCACCGTTACCACCAATACCAAGACCATGACGTTGTCCAATTGTATAATACATTAAACCGTCATGCTTCCCTTTCACTTCACCAGATAATGTTTGCATCACACCTGGTTGCGCTGGTAAATAGTTACTTAAGAAATCTTTAAAGTTACGCTCACCAATGAAGCAAATGCCAGTACTATCTTTCTTTGCCGCTGTCGCTAAACCAGCTTCTTTCGCCATTTCACGAATTTGTGGTTTCTTTAATTCGCCTAACGGGAACATTGTTTTTGATAATTGCTCTTGGCTTAATTGATTTAAGAAATACGTCTGGTCTTTATTGTCATCAACACCGCGAAGCATTTTATATTCGCCGTCCATATAAGCGACGCGTGCATAATGACCTGTCGCTACATAATCTGCACCAAGCGCAATTGCATGCTCTAAAAATGCTTTAAATTTAATTTCTTTGTTACACATTACATCTGGGTTTGGTGTACGACCAGCTCGGTACTCATCTAAAAAGTACGTAAATACTTTATCCCAGTATTGTTTTTCAAAGTTTACTGCATAATACGGAATACCGATTTGGTTACACACTTCAATTACGTCATTGTAATCTTCCGTTGCTGTGCAGACACCATTCTCATCTGTATCGTCCCAGTTTTTCATAAAAATTCCGATTACATCATAACCTTGTTCTTTTAATAAAAGAGCTGCTACAGATGAATCGACGCCACCGGACATCCCGATGACAACGCGTGTTTCGTGAGGTAGTTTGTTCATCATGTCACCTCCCATGCTAATTTTGTGTTAATCGCTTCACGATTTTCACTGTTTCGTACGCCGCTTTTTCAATTTGCTCTTTCGTATTTCCAAGACCAAAACTAAAGCGTACGGATGAACGTATTTGATCGGAGTCTTTTCCGAACATCGCCACTAATACATGTGATGGATCAATCGAACCAGCTGTACAAGCAGAACCACTTGATACTGCAATGCCAGCTAAGTCTAAGTTCACAAGGAATGGTTCAATGTTCATTCCTGTAAAACTTATATTCAACACATGTGGTAAGCGATATTCCAAGCTTCCGTTTACCTCGAAAGTAATGCCTTCATTTTTGAAGACAGATACCATTATATCTTTAAACTCTTCATATTGGGCATTTTTTTGCTCACGAGTTTTTTCAGCTAAAAGAATTGCATGCTGAAGCCCAGCAATACTAGGTACATTTTCAGTACCAGCACGGCGTTTTCTTTCTTGCTCTCCGCCCGTTAATAACGGTTCAAATTTCACATTTGCACCAGCGTATAGGAACCCTACACCTTTTGGTCCGTTAATTTTATGAGCTGAAATTGATAATAAATCAACACCAAATTCTTTCACATCTATTTCTACTAAACCGTAAGCTTGTACAGCATCTGTATGGAAATAAGCTTGATGCTCTTTTAGCAGTTTCCCTATTTCCGCAATTGATTGCATCGTCCCTACTTCATTATTCCCAAACATAATAGATACAAGAATTGTTTCTTCGGTTAATGCCTTTTGTATGTCAGAAACTTGAACACGCCCCGATTCATCTACCGGTAAATATGTCACTTTAAACCCTTCACGCTCTAGCAATTCACACGTATGCAAAATCGCATGATGCTCAATTTGCGTTGTTATAATGTGGTTACCTTTATGACGGTTCGCACGTGCCACACCTATAAGCGCTAAATTATCAGCTTCTGTACCACCGCTCGTGAATATAATCTCATTCGGGTTCGCATGAATGCTTCTTGCACACACGCGTCTCGCCTCATCTACTGCATGGCGCGCTTGACGTCCATAAAAGTGAATACTAGACGGGTTTCCAAATGTTTCTGTCATATATGGAATCATCTTTTCGACCACTTCTGGGTGAGTCGGAGATGTCGCAGCATGATCTAAGTAAATGCGTTCCATTAAATCTCCTTCTTTCCAAATCGTTTCACAAGGAATTAAATGTAAAACATATAGCCCCCGTGATTTTCTTCCTCATAACGTACTAAATCTTCTAAAGTTGTACTATCTAACACTTCTTGCACCGCATCACGAACACGCATCCATAATTGGCGTTGTGCTGGTTCTTCTTCTTCTATCATTTCTACAACACTAATCGGACCCTCTAGTACACGAATTACATCCCCAGCTGTAATATTAGCCGGTTGATCAGATAATACATATCCACCATATGCACCTCGCGTACTCTTTACAAGACGAGCATTACGAAGTGGTGAAATTAATTGCTCTAAGTAATGCTCCGATAAGTCATGTGCCTGCGCAATTGATTTTAATGAAATTGGACCCTCACCAAATTTTTTTGCAAGATCAATCATAATTGTTAAGCCGTAGCGGCCTTTCGTTGAAATCTTCATCTATTTTGCACCTCTTTTCAAATTTTCACTTCTATTGGTTATATCTTATTAATCCCGCTATTTGCGGGCGGTAAAACTCCCACCTCAAAACTAGGCTGGAGCAAAAAAGTTAGGCGGGAGATCAACTGCCCGTAAACGCCCGATTGGTGCGGGCTGATAATCAGCGGGGGATGAACAAAACCCCACTGATTAAAGTTTCACTTTACAAAAGAACACAATTTAAAATCCTATGAAATTATAGCATAATATAGTATTATAAGAAATTTCAACTTGTGTATCAAAATGATAACACAAAATCATATTGAAAAACTCGGAAATTATTACAATTGAAAGAAAAATGAAAATATTTATATTCATTTTTCCCACAAAACAGCATCCTATTTCAAATTCCATTAAAAAAAATGATACGATAGAATGAGATTATACGTTAAGGGAGACGGTCAAGATGAAACAACCACTCGCACATCGAATGCGCCCTACAAATATTCAAGAAATTATCGGCCAACAGCATTTAGTTGGTGAAGGAAAGATTTTATGGCGAATGGTCCAAGCAAATCATTTTCAGTCTATGATTTTATATGGTCCTCCAGGTACAGGAAAAACATCAATCGCTAGCGCAATTGCAGGAAGTACTGGTACCCCATTCCGCCTATTAAACGCTGTGACACATAATAAAAAAGATATGGAAGTTGTTGTACAAGAAGCGAAAATGCATCGACACCTCGTTTTAATTTTAGATGAGGTGCACCGTCTAGATAAAGCAAAGCAAGACTTTCTATTACCGCATTTAGAAAGTGGACTTCTTACTTTAATTGGTGCAACGACAAGCAATCCGTTTCATGCGATAAATTCCGCTATTCGAAGCAGATGTCAAATTTTCGAATTACATGCTTTAACAGAAGATGATATTTTAATTGGTTTAAAACGAGCTCTTGAAGATAAAGAAAAAGGGCTTGGGGAATATGATGTAACTGTTACGGATAAAGCATTATATCACTTTGCAAATGCGTCAGGCGGAGATATGCGTTCAGCCTACAATGCACTTGAACTAGCAGTTTTATCTAGCTTTACCACTGTCGACAAAGCCGTGGAAATTACGTTAGAAATCGCAGAAGAATGCTTACAAAAAAAGAGCTTCGTTCACGACAAAGGTGGAGATGCTCATTATGATGTATTATCAGCATTTCAAAAATCAGTGCGCGGAAGTGACGTGAATGCAGCACTCCATTATTTAGCACGTCTTATTGAAGCAGGTGACTTACAAAGCATTGGCAGACGCCTACTCATTATGGCATATGAAGATATCGGACTTGCTAGCCCGCAAGCTGGACCTCGTACGCTCGCAGCAATTGAATCAGCTGAACGAGTTGGTTTTCCGGAAGCACGCATACCACTTGCAAATGCTGTTATTGAACTTTGCCTATCACCGAAATCAAATTCAGCTTATAAAGCACTTGATGCCGCATTACACGATTTACGCAACGGACAAACAGGTGATATTCCAAGTCATTTAAAAGATAGTCACTATAAAGGGGCCGAATCGTTAGGTAGAGGCATTAGATACTTATATCCACACGACCATCCAAATGGCTGGATACAACAACAATACTTACCTGATAAAATAAAAAACAAACAATATTATAAACCGAAAATGACAGGGAAATTTGAGCAAGCACTTTCTACTGTATATGAAAGATTACAAAGTTCGAATAAAACGAAAAATAAAGGGTAACATAAGCGAAAACGTCACCATTATGGAGGCTTCGCTTATGAAAACACGTCAAGATGCATGGACAAAAGAAGACGATTTCCTTCTAGCAGAAACTGTTTTACGACATATTCGCAGCGGCAGTACACAAATAAAAGCATTCGATGAAGTCGGCGATACATTGAACCGCACTTCAGCAGCTTGCGGCTTTAGATGGAATGCTGAAGTAAGACCGAATTACGAAGATGCGGTGCAACTTGCAAAAAAACAACGTAAAGAATTAAAGCGTTCTGAAGCTAAAATAGAAAAAGAGCAGTTTACAAAAACGAAACAACTCGTAATCGATGCCGAGTTTTCAGAAGATATTACGCCAAGTAAACAGGATCTTACAATGCAAAATGTCATCTCGTTTTTGCAAAACTTGGAGCATACCAATCCTTCAATCGCAAAGTTACAAACTGAAAATGAAGTATTACAAGCTCAGCTCACGTCCCTGCAAAAAACGAATCATGAACTTGAAGCAAAATTAGCGGTACTCTCAAAAAAACAACAAGCAATCGAAGAAGATTACGCAATGCTTGTTAGAATTATGGACCGCGCCCGAAAACTCGTTTCAGTTGAAGAACAAGAAGAACAGATCGCTCCCATTTTCAAAACGGATCAAAATGGAAATTTAGATATTATATATTCTGCAGAGAATTAAAAACAGGGATGTCACTTTTTTAACTAAGTGACATCCCTGTTTATTTTTTGAGGGAACAGTATATATGTGTGTGGGTAAGTGAAATTATATCGATGATTTTTCAAATATATCTATCGTAACTCAAAATATATCAACGATTGGATAATTTTTACTAAAATGTCATTATAAACATATACCTTTAAAGGGAGATGGTTGCTATTTCATTAATAATCTTCAAAATAACTCTTGGTCTTCTCGTCCTAACTCTAGCTCTTTTCACCATTCACAGTTTAAAAAAGACATCCGCCTATAAATCAGATAAATATGATCATTACTTACTAGCCTTGCTTACATTTGAACTAGTAGTAATGCAAATATCCATATTTCTTTAATACATATAAAAAAGCATATATCCAAAATGGATATATGCTTTTACTTTATTCTTGCCCTACACGCTTCACTTCTACGTTTTTAATACGCTCACGTACAACGTGACTTGCCATAATTAAACCTGCCACAGATGGTACGAATGCATTTGAAGAAGGTGGTAATTTCGCTTTACGAATTTTCGCATTTTCGTCTGGTACGATTTCTTTACGTACTTCTTCACGAATTACGATTGGGTTTTCGTCAGAGAAGACAACTTTTACACCTTTTTTAATACCCTCTTTACGAAGCTTCGTACGAATTACTTTCGCAATTGGATCTGTGTGTGTTTTAGAGATGTCCGCAATACGGAAACGAGTTGGATCCATTTTATTTGCCGCACCCATACATGAGATAATTTTAATTTTACGACGTAAACATTGTTTAATTAAATGAATTTTGAACGTAATCGTATCAGATGCATCTACTACGAAATCTAAGCCGTGTTTAAAGAACTCTTCATATGTTTCATCTGTATAAAACATTTCTAGTCCAATTACTTCACACTCTGGATTAATGTCTGCAATACGCTCTTTCATTAATTCTACTTTTGAACGTCCTACAGTAGATACTAAAGCGTGAATTTGGCGGTTTACGTTTGTAATATCTACAACGTCTTTATCAACCAATACAAGACGTCCTACGCCAGAACGCGCTAACGCTTCTGCCGAAAATGACCCTACTCCGCCAATTCCTAAAATACCAACTGTACTATTTTTTAATATTTCAAGGCCCTCTTTTCCGAAGGCTAATTCATTACGTGAAAATTGATGTAACATTCAGCTCTACACTCCTATTACAAAAATGGTCTACCATGTATTCTAGCGTTTTTCCGACTATTTGTATAGAAAAAGTTATAGAATTCCTAAAAATACATATTTCAAACAAAGAAACATAATGTAAACCGGATTTTCATTTCTTCCTACATACAAGTTTAAAAAGGAGGATTTAGAGAACCGAGCAGATTGAAGCACTTCTGCTAGGAGAAGCGCAGTGTAGGGGTACTACTCGAGCACCGGACTTTTTAAACAACCTCTCAAAAAAAGTCTAGACGGCTATAGTATAACCATCTAGACTTCATTCTTACTTCTCTTCTTTCAAGCTCAATTTTAAGTTTAACTCTTCAAGCTGTGCTTCTGCAACTGGGCTTGGAGCTTCTGTTAATAAGCAGCTTGCGCTTGCTGTTTTCGGGAATGCAATTGTATCACGAAGGTTCGTACGACCTGCCAGTAACATAACAAGACGATCTAAACCTAGTGCGATTCCGCCGTGTGGTGGTGTACCGTATTCGAATGCTTCTAATAAGAATCCAAATTGCTCTTGTGCTTCTTCTTGTGAGAACCCAAGCGCTTTGAACATTTTTTCTTGTACGTCACGTTCGTAAATACGAAGTGATCCACCACCAAGCTCATAACCGTTTAATACAAGGTCATATGCTTGTGCACGTGCTTTTTCTGGTGCTGTTTCTAATAACTCAACGTCTTCACGGAATGGCATTGTGAATGGATGGTGAGCTGCAAAGTAACGATCTGCATCTTCATCGTACTCAAGAAGTGGCCAATCAGTTACCCATAGGAAGTTAAATTTACTTTCGTCAATTAACTCCAGTTCTTTACCTAGACGTAAACGAAGTGCGCCTAAGCTATCTGCAACAACGCTCTTCTTATCTGCTACGAATAGTAATAAGTCGCCAGTAGTAGCTTCTAATGTAGTCATTAACACGTTTGCATCTTCTTCACCGAAGAATTTCGCAATCGGTCCTTTTAAGCCGTCTTCTTCAACTTTAAGCCAAGCTAGACCTTTTGCACCGTATACTTTTACGAATTCAGTTAATGCATCGATATCTTTACGAGAGTATTTGCTTGCAGCACCTTTTGCGTTAATTGCTTTTACTTGTCCGCCGCTCTCTACCGCACTTGTAAATACTTTAAATCCACAACCTGCTGCAAACTCAGATAAGTCTGTTAGTTCCATTTCAAAGCGTGTATCTGGCTTATCAGAACCGTAGCGAGCCATTGCATCAGCATATTTCATACGAGGGAATGGTGCACTAACTTCTACACCTTTTGCATCCTTCATAACTTTCGTCATCATACGCTCCATCATATCTAAAATTTCATCTTGTGTTAAGAATGAAGCTTCGATATCGATTTGCGTGAATTCTGGTTGACGATCCGCACGTAAATCTTCGTCACGGAAACAACGTGCTACTTGATAGTAACGCTCAAATCCGCCGACCATAAGAAGCTGTTTAAATAACTGTGGTGACTGTGGTAATGCATAGAATTCACCATCATGTACACGGCTTGGTACTAAATAGTCACGAGCTCCTTCTGGTGTGCTCTTCGTTAAAATTGGTGTTTCCACTTCTAAGAACTCTTCTGAGTCTAAGAAGTTACGAATTGTTTTTGTTACGTCGTGACGCATTTTGAATGTGTTGAACATTACAGGACGACGTAAGTCTAAATAACGATATTTTAAACGCACATCTTCTGATGCATCTGTATCATCAGCAATGATAATTGGCGTTGTTTTCGCTGCATTTAGTACATTTACTTTCGTTGCTTGTACTTCAATACGACCAGTTGCCATATTGTCATTAATTGCGCCTTCACCACGTTCAACAACTGTACCTTCTACATGTAATACGTATTCGCTACGAATTGTTTCCGCTACTTCTAACGCTTCTTTTGATGTTTCTGGGTTAAATACAACTTGTACGATACCTGTACGGTCACGTAAATCGATAAAGATTAATCCACCTAAGTCACGGCGTTTTTGTACCCAACCTTTTAATTGAACTGTTTGTCCAACAGCTTCTACTGTTACTTTTCCACATGCATGTGTTCTTTCAGCCACTGTAAGTTCCCCCTATATTAATTTCTCTGCTACGTATGAAGCAAATACCTCTAACGCTACTTCTTCTTGTTCACCTGTTGCCATATCTTTTAAGTTAATGATGCCTTTATCTAGCTCATCTTCTCCTAATACAGCTACAAATTTCGCCTTTAGACGATCTGCTGATTTAAATTGTGCTTTCATTTTGCGATCTAAATAATCTTTTTCAACTGATAATCCAGCTTTACGAAGATCGAACGCAACTTTTGCAGCATGGTCTTTCGCTTTTTCACCAAGTGCTACAACGTAACAATCAATGCTATGTTCAATTGGTAATTCAATGTTTTCAGCCTTTAGCGCCATAATTAAACGTTCAATACTCATCGCAAAACCGATACCCGGCATTTCTGGTCCACCGATTTCTTGTACAAGTCCGTTATAACGACCACCACCGCTTAATGTAGTAATAGCACCGAAACCTTCTGCCTCACTCATAATTTCAAAAACAGTGTGTTGATAGTAGTCTAAACCACGTACTAAGTTCGGATCTTTTTCAAATGGAACATCCATCATCGTTAATAGTTCTTGTACTTTGTCGTAGTATACTGCTGAATCTTCGTTTAAGTATTCTGTAATAGATGGTGCTGTACCCATTAATTCATGGTTACGGTCCTTCTTACAGTCTAAAATACGAAGTGGGTTCTTTTCTAAGCGAGATTGGCAATCAGAGCAAAACTCGCCGATACGTGGCTCAAAATGAGCAATTAATGCATCACGGTGCGCTTGACGGCTCGCTGCATCACCTAAGCTATTTAGTACAACTTTAATATTTTTTAAGCCCATGCCGCGGTAAAACTCTACAGCAAGTGCAATTACTTCTGCATCAATTGCAGGATCGTTACTACCGATTGCTTCAATACCAAATTGTACGAATTGACGATAGCGACCTGCTTGTGGTCTTTCATAACGGAACATTTGACCGATATAGTATAATTTCGTTGGTTGTGTTGCATCCCCGAACATTTTATTTTCAACGTAAGAACGTACAACCGGTGCAGTACCTTCTGGACGTAATGTTAAACTACGCTCTCCACGATCTTGGAATGAGTACATTTCTTTTTGTACGATATCTGTCGTATCACCAACACCGCGTAAAAATAGCTCCGTGTGTTCAAAAATTGGTGTACGAATTTCTTTATAATTGTAACGACGGCAAATTTCGCGTGCTTGCCCTTCGATATACTGCCATAACTCAACAGTGCCTGGAAGAATATCTTGCGTTCCGCGTGGGATTTGAATAGACATATTCAGTTCCTCCTCAAATTGTTTTAATCTTAATAAAAATAAAAAAACTCCCGCCTCTACTGTTTGAACAGTAGGGACGAGAGTATTATACCCGTGGTGCCACCCTAATTGAAGCACGTATGCTTCCACTTTTTTAATAACGCTTAAATATGCGTTCATCCCTACTAAGCATATATGCCGTTCAAGTTGAAACCTCTAGAGTGTCATTCAATCAGTCATCATGTAGAAATGTTTTCAGCCTAAGACATTTCTTCTCTTTCCATGTGTGTCTCATTTACTCTTCTCTATCAACGGTTATATTCATATGTAAATATAAAATTACTATACGTTTGTTGAGTAGGATTGTCAAGTGCTCTAAGAGCGTTCAATCTGCTTTTTAAGACGCTTTACATCTTGAAGAGAAATCCCAAACTCAGAAGCGAGTTCCATTGATGTATTGTTTTGCTCTTTTGAAATAAAATCATGAAAATTCACGTTAAACAGTTGATTTGCACCGTTTGTAACAGAATGCCCTTTTTCATTCATACGCATACGTATATCCCTCACATTCAATATAGATGTTTTACTTTTTATTGTTCCATATTGATGAGAGAGTTATACATAACCGTAACGGCTATTGATTCCAAACAAACATTAACATTCGATTCACAATAATAACAATAGCTAATCCACTCGCCAAAATAGGATGCTTCAAATGATACAACGCTGCAACACCTAATCCAAACACGATAATTTCTAACAGTACATGCAATATACCTTGTACTTCCCATTCTGCGTGAGGCGCTCCAAATAACGCCCATATGACAGCAACAACAATCGGAAGAATAATAGCAAATGTAATTTTTATAGCTGGTATTTTTCCTATCCGAAATCCCCAGTACCCAACAATCCCAAGAACACATAACTCTAACATGAAACGTAAAGCTATATTGAATTCTTGAAGCATGCTACACCTTCTTTTCTTTTTATTCCCCTTCGAATTAATTCTATGATAAAGTGAAACTTGAATCAGCCCGTACCAATCGGGCTTTTACGGGCAGTTGCTCTCCACCTAACTCCCTCGCAGTCACCAAATTTTGAGGTGAGGGTCTTACCGCCTGCAAATAGCGGGATAAATCAACAAAACATACAACAATGTATGAAAAAGAGAGGATTATATAACCCTCTCTTCTCAGGCAAAACTATTTACTTTCTACAATTAAGGTCACCGGACCATCATTGATTAAAGAAACGTCCATCATTGCTCCGAACTTCCCTGTTTCTACATGCAATCCTTGTTTGCGAACTTCTTCATTAAAGAAATCGTATAAACGCTCTGCATAATCAGGCTTCGCAGCATCCATAAAGTTTGGACGTCTTCCTTTACGGCAATCTCCGTATAATGTGAATTGCGAAATTGATAGAACTTGTCCTTCTACATCAAGTACTGAATGGTTCATCTTTCCACTCTCATCTTCAAAAATGCGTAAGTTCGCAATCTTTTCTGCAATGTAAGTTGCATCCTTTTCTGTATCTTCATGCGTAATGCCAACTAGCAATGTTAGACCGAATGGAATTTGCCCTATAATCTCACCATCTACTGTGACAGACGCTTCCTTTGATCGTTGTAAAACAACTCTCATCTTTCTACACTCCCTATTAATGCATCATGCGTCGTACTGCATAAATTTCCGGAACACGTTTAATGCGCTCCACTACTTTTTTCAAGTGTTGTAAGTTACGAATCGAGATTGACATATTAATTGTTGCCATCTTATTACGGTCACTTCTACCAGAAACAGCTGAAATGTACGTTTTCGTCTCTGTAACAGCTTGCAATACTTCATTTAATAAACCACGGCGATCGTAACCTGAAATTTCAATATCAACGTTATACTCAATTTCTTTTTCAGGGCTACCTTCCCACTCTACTTCTAATAAACGCTCTACAGCTTCTTCTGTATGAACATTTACACAATCACGACGGTGAATCGATACGCCTCGGCCTTTCGTAATATATCCAACGATATCATCACCCGGAACTGGGTTACAGCATTTTGATAAACGAATTAATAAATTATCCGCACCACTTACTTTAACGCCAGAATCCCATTTTCGAATTTTCATCGGTTTACGAACTTCTTTAACTTCGACGATTTCTTCTTCTTCACGTTGTTTGCGGAACTTGTCCGTTAGTCGCGTAACAATTTGTGATGCAGTGATGCCATTATATCCAACTGCCGCAAACATATCCTCTTCATTTGCAAAGTTAAATTTCTCAGCAACACGTTTTAAATTGTCAGGAGCTAATACTTCTTTCATCTCATACTCTAGACCACGTACTTCTTTTTCAACAAGTTCACGGCCTTTTTCAATATTTTCGTCTCTACGTTGTTTCTTAAAGAATTGACGTATTTTATTTTTCGCATGAGATGTTTGAGCAAGTTTCACCCAATCCTGACTTGGGCCATACGAATGTTTCGATGTTAAAATTTCAATGATGTCACCCGTTTTTAATTTATAATCAAGTGTCACCATTTTCCCATTTACTTTCGCACCAATTGTTTTGTTTCCAATTTCCGAATGGACACGATATGCAAAATCAATCGGAACAGATCCAAGAGGTAATTCCATTACATCGCCTTTCGGTGTAAAGACGAATACCATATCAGAGAATAAATCAATTTTTAATGACTCCATAAATTCTTCAGCATTAGAAGCTTCATTTTGCCATTCTAATATTTGACGGAACCAAGTTAGTTTCTTCTCTAGTGTACCCGTTGTTTCTGCTGTCTTTCCTTCTTTATACGCCCAGTGTGCCGCGATCCCGAATTCTGCAATTTCGTGCATTTCTTTCGTACGAATTTGCACTTCAAGTGGATCGCCTTTCGGTCCAATTACAGTCGTATGAAGAGATTGATATAGATTTGCTTTCGGCATTGCAATATAATCTTTGAAACGACCTGGCATCGGCTTCCAGCACGTATGAATAATTCCAAGTACCGCATAACAATCTTTAATACTGTTTACAACGACGCGTACAGCTAGTAAATCATAAATTTCATTGAACTGTTTATTTTGCAGTGCCATTTTACGGTAAATACTGTAAATATGCTTTGGTCTTCCAGAAATTTCAGGTTGAATTGCAACTTCTTTTAATTTCTCACGAATACCAGTCATTACTTCATCTAAATATTCTTCACGCTCTGCACGTTTACGCTTCATTAAATTTACAATACGATAATATTGTTGCGGATTTAAATAGCGAAGTGACGTATCCTCTAGCTCCCATTTAATAGTACTAATTCCGAGTCTATGTGCTAAAGGTGCAAAGATTTCTAACGTTTCATTCGCTATGCGACGCTGCTTCTCTTGAGGCAAATGTTTCAATGTACGCATGTTATGAAGACGATCAGCTAGTTTAATTAAAATAACTCGAATATCTTGAGCCATTGCGATAAACATTTTGCGATGGTTTTCTGCTTGTTGCTGCTCATGAGACTTATATTTAATCTTTCCGAGCTTTGTAACACCATCGACAAGCATAGCGATTTCTTTATTAAATTCCCGTTCAATATCTTCTAATGTAATTTCTGTATCTTCCACTACATCATGCAAGAAACCTGCCGATACTGTAGATGGATCCATGTGTAAATCAACTAAAATACCTGCAACTTGAATTGGGTGAATAATATATGGTTCACCCGATTTTCTATATTGTTCGCTATGTGCATCACGCGCATATTCATAAGCATGTGCCACTAGCTCAATATCTACATCCGCTAAATATTGACTTGCTTTCTCGAGTACCTGTTCAGCTGTTAGTACTTGCTCATTTGCCATCGAATCACCTTTTATTGAAAATTGACTTAATCTTTATTGAATAGAATAAATTATATTCTATCATTATAACCCAATGATTGTGAATTGTGAAAAGGAAAAGATTTTACTGACATTTCACCATATTTTTTTTGTGCAATTATACAAAAGTACCCGCTCCTCTCCAAGAGATTCACGGGTACTTTTTATCACCGTAGTTTTACCTATATAGTGATTAGTATTTTTCTAATACTAATACATCGTAACCATCTAACATTTTACGACCATCTAAGTAAGTAAGCTCTACTAAGAATGCAATCCCTGCTACAACTCCGCCAAGTTCTTCAACTAGCTTAATTGTCGCTTCAATTGTTCCGCCTGTAGCTAATAGATCATCTGTAATTAATACGCGTTGACCTGGTTTAATTGCATCTTTATGGATTGTTAAAACATCTTTACCATATTCTTTACCGTAGTCAACTGTAATTACTTCACGTGGTAATTTTCCTAATTTACGAACTGGCGCAAATCCTACTTCTAATGCATAAGAAACTGGGCAACCGATAATGAAACCACGAGCTTCTGGTCCTACTACAAGATCGATATCTCTTTCTTTTGCATACTCAACGATTGCATCTGTTGCTGCCTTATATGCTTTTCCGTCGTTCATTAAAGGGGTAATGTCTTTAAACACAATACCTTCTTTTGGATAATCCGGTACAATTGCGATATGTTGCTTGAAATCCATATTTCTGAATCCTCCTCAGATCTAAAAGGTTTGTAAATACAAATCTTTTACCCTAACTGTTCTACTTATTTATGATTACGAATCGTTTCAAACCATGTATATAGTTGCTGATATGTGCTATAAACCAATTCTTTTTCTAATTGTAAGTGGTTCATTTTCTCACGATATGTGTTCGATTCAATTAAATCACGCTTTTGTTTTTTGTCTGCCATAAAAATGACGCCATCTTTTATTGTAACAAATTCTAACTCAAAAAACACCTGTGTCATGAAATTTACTGTATCTTTTGACCAACCCTTATGGCGGCATAGTTGTTCCCCATATTGTCTTAAAGAAAATGGGGATTTTTGGTTCAAGAACGAATAGTACCATTTAAAGTGTTCCCTCGTCGGAACTGTACTAAATAAATGATTATTCTCTTGATAAAATAGCGTGTAAATTCGAGCAGGGAATCCCACCTTAAATAAATCACGTAATTCATCTGTTCCTTTCGGTAAATCAAGTAACACAATGTATTGATCATCTAAATGAGTTACCTCTGATGCATGCATGAGATGTTCTTTATAGTCTTCTAAAGAAAATTTATTCAATACCTCTTCAGAAAAATACACCATTGTTATTTTTTCTGCAGGAAGTTCTGCTAAATTCGCTTCTACATTACGCATACTGCGCCAATCAAATAATTGCCACGCCTCTACAGCAATATCTTGTACCATTAATTGCGGCTTCTTAAAATTATTCCATTCATTAATGGATGCTTCTCCTATTACAGATACCTTTGCAACTGGAGAAATTTCTTTTGCATACGCACCAAATCCGAATCCAATTGTATCCAGTGTTGCTTGTCCGTCACGAAGAGCCATTTTCAAATGTGACCCATCTGATCCGATTGCACGGATACTTTCTAACTCGGCATCTTTCACTGCAATACGTGGTTTCGGATTTCCAACACCAAATGGCGCTAACTTTTGCATATCCTCAATTGCTGCAAGTGTTACATCCTCTACTTTACAAAATGTATCAACTGCTGTAATTGGAATAAAGTCTTCCGCTGTTAAAATTGTATCTGCCTGCTCATTTAATCGGCGGCGTAACTCATCTACATCATTCATATGTAGCGTCATTCCCGCTGCCATCGGATGCCCCCCGAAGTGTGGTAATAACTCTCTACAATCTGACAAGTTTGCAAACAAATCAAACCCTGCAATACTACGTGCTGAACCTTTTGCTGTTTCTTTTACAGGATCAATGCTTAATACAATCGTTGGACGATAAAAACGTTCAACTAATTTAGAAGCGACAATTCCAATCACACCTGGATTCCAGCCTTCTTTTGCAAGCACTAACACTTTATTTTCTTCTGGCGGGAAATTATTTTCCACTTCAGCGATAGCTTCTTCTGTAATTTGCTTTACAATATCTTTTCGCAGTTTGTTTAGCTCATCAATTTCTTCAGCTAGCTCTTTTGCTTCCTCTGGATCATCTGATAATAATAGATGTACAGCCGGCGCTGCATCTTCTAAACGTCCAACCGCATTAATACGCGGTGCGATTGAGAAGCCAATGCTTTCTTCTGTAATTTCACTTTGCGAAACGTTAGCAACTTTAAACAATGCCTTCAAACCAATATTTCTCGTCATACGCATATGTTTTAAGCCGCGCTTCACTAGCAATCTATTTTCCCCATGAAGTGATACTAAATCGGCCACTGTACCGATTACTGCAATTTCTAATAAATGTTCTGGCACACGACCTAATAGTGCATGCGCAACTTTAAACGCAACACCTACACCAGCTAAATAGTGAAACGGATACACACCACCATCTAGTTTTGGATGAATAATCGCAAGCGCTTCTGGTAATTCCGGCGGTGGCTCATGGTGATCTGTAATAATAAGATCTATTCCAAGCTCCTTCGCTATCTTCGCTTCATGCACCGCTGCGATACCAGTATCGACAGTAATAATTAGTGAGAACCCTGCACTATGCGCCCAACGAAACGCTTCTTCGTTCGGTCCATAGCCTTCTGTAAAACGGTTCGGAATATAAAATTCCACATCTGCACCTAATTCTTGCAGAGCAAGATATAAAACCGTTGTACTACTTACTCCGTCCGCATCATAATCACCAAATATTAATATTTGTTCTCCATTTTGAATCGCCTTATTTACACGTTCTACCGTTCTGTCCATTCCTTCTAATAAAAATGGATCATGAAATTCTTGATTTTCTGTATTTAAAAAATCTAAAATCTTATCTTCTGTATCTAGTCCTCTACCGAGGAATAAAGAGACAACAAGAGGTGATAATTGCAATTTGCTTGCTAATTCACTCACTCGCTCTTCATTATATTCTTTTTCTTTCCAACGCGTCTTCGGTTGTAACACGAAATCACCCCTTAACCTGTTCATTATACAAGACAGATTAAGGGGTGACAATATAATGCAAACTCCGATGCAATATCTGCATACTAAAATGTTAATGGTGTTTAATTTGGAGAATACGGATTTATATGTACAAAAACATTTTGTACGTTATCTTGTTTCATAAGCGTTTCTTTCACATGCTTTCCAATGCGGTGCCCTTCTTCTACAGTAATGTACGGATCTACAGACACTTTAATATCAACAATGACATAATGCCCATGTTCCCTCGCATATAAAGAACCAATTTTTTTCACACCATTTACTTGAAGGACTGCTTCTCTAAGCGGAATAACATCCTCTTCATGAAGAACGTGATCAAGCGTTGCATGAATTGCTTCCGCTCCAATACTCCATGCCATCTTTGCAACAAGAAGCGAAACAAATAGTCCTGCAATCGGATCGGCATACACAAGCCAATCTATACCGAACTTCCCTCCGATAATAGCTGCACAAATACCGATTAAAGCTGCAATTGAAGAAAACACATCCGAACGATGTTCATATGCATTTGCAATAATTGCATCACTATTTACCCTCTTCCCTAATCGATATTTATATTGAAACATCCCTTCTTTTACTACAATCGAAAGAACAACAGCAAAAATCGTAATTCCTTTCGGCGGCTCTAGTTCTTGCGAAAAAGCTTTTATAGACGAAATCGCGATTTCCAATCCAACAATGAATAATAATACCGCAACAATAATCGCTGAAATCGATTCTGCTTTACCATGACCATACGGATGATCTTCATCAGGCGGCTGCTTGGCTGCTCGCAATCCAAAAAGTACAGCTAGCGAACCAATTACATCTGATCCAGAATGCACCGCATCCGCTAATAGCGCTTTACTGTTTCCAATATAACCAATTACCGCTTTTATAATCGCTAATATAATATTACCAACGATGCCGACAATAGCACCAAACTCGGCCTGTTTAAAACGTTCATCTTTTTCCATAATTAAAATCCCTTCTTTTCTTAACCTCTCTTGTTATCCAAATTGGTGTGGGCTACTAATCAGTAGGGGATGAACCCTCCACGGATTAAAGTTTCACTTTATTGTAACAAAAACAGCGATTACATCACCACTTTCTTCCATTTCCTCCTTTTGAAAGTCGCTATCTTATTGTATCCACAAACGAAAAAAGAGATGCCTCATTATGAGGCATCACCTTTTTATACTTGCGGTTCGGATACTTCTTTCTCAACCTTCTTCTTTCCTTTACCCTTTTTCAAACGACGGTTTTCAAGCATTAACCAAATTTGAGAAGCAACGAAAATAGAAGAGTACGTACCTACAACTAATCCAATTAATAATGCAAGTGAGAAATTACGCAGTGATTCACTACCGAAAATAAGTAGTGTAATTACTGGGAACAACACTGTTAAAACAGTATTAATTGAACGACCAATTGTTTGACGAATACTTGCGTTTACGATTTCTTCTAAATCTTTTATATCACGAACTCGTTTTTTCTGTTTGTATAACTCACGGTTTCTATCGAATGTAACGATTGAGTCATTGATAGAATAACCGATAATTGTTAACACAGCAGCGATAAACGTTAAGTCTACCTCTATTTTGAAAAGACTAAATATAACAATCATAACGAATGCATCGTGTAATAATGCGATTACTGCAGATACTGCGTACGTAAGGCGGAAACGAATACTTACGTATAAAACGATTACTGCAGAAGCAATTAATACTGCGATAAATGCATTTCGCGCAATTTCTTTACCGATTGTCGGCGAAACTGTACTTACGTTTGGATCTGTACCATATTTATCGTGGAAGAATGTTTTTGTTTTCGCAATTTCATCTTTTGATAGAACACCTAATGTACGAACTGCGAAACCTTTATTGTCATTTCCAGTCGGTACAATATTTTCTTCCTTCACATCAATCTTCAGTTCGTCGAAATCTTTATGAACGTCAGACACAGTAATTGATTGTTTTGATTGCAAATCGATACGTGTACCACTTGCAAAGTCAATACCAAGATTCATTTTGAAAATCGGTAATATAATTGCACCAGCAATTACGACTACAATTGAGAATAGGAAGAATTTATGACCGATATTTACGAAGTTAATACGATCAAATCTCGTTGGTGGATGTACTACACCTTTTGTTAATGGAATAATATCCTTTTGTTTCACACCAAAATATCCTGGTTTTTTATCGAAGTAACGGCTCTTTACAAGTAAACTTAGTAAGAAACGAGTACCGAATACGTTCGTAATAAAACCAACTAAAATACTTACGATTAAGCTTGTCGCGAATCCTTTTACAGAGCTATTACCATAAGCGAATAATACACCAGCTGCTGCAAGTGTTGTAATGTTCGCATCTAAAATTGTTGCTAATGAACGATGGTTACCAGCACGAAATGCTGACATCATTGACTTACCAATTTTCAGCTCTTCCTTTAACCTCTCGTACGTAATGATATTCGCATCAACTGCGATACCAACCCCGAGCACCAATGCCGCAATACCCGGTAACGTCAGAACTGCATGCATCCAGTTAAAGACAAGTAATGTAACGAAAATATATAAACCTAACATAATAACCGCTACTAGTCCTGGTAAACGGTAGAATACAAGCATAAATAAGAAGATAATAGCAATACCGATTGCACTAGCGAAAATCGTTTGCTCTAATGCTTGTTGACCAAATTTCGCTCCAACAGATGTTGAATACATTTCTTTTAAATCAACAGGAAGTGCACCAGCATTTAATAAAGATGAAAGTTGTTTTGCGCTTTCAACTGTGAAGTTTCCACCTACGATAGATACTTCAGCTTGATTAAATACTTGGTTTACTGTTGCTGCTGATAAAAACTTTGGATTCGGTTTTGCAGATTCTGCTTTATACGAATCTTTTCCCTCTTCAAAATCGAGCCAAATTACCATTAAATTCGTTGGTGGTGGCATTTTTGAAATCTTTTCAGTTACTTCACGGAATTTTTCAGCGCTTTTTAATGTAAGACCTACACTTGCGCGGCCTTGCTCATCAAATGTTTGCTTCGCTCCGCCGCCTTTTAAATCCGTTCCGTCCATAAGAAGATTGTCATTCACATCACGGAATGTTAATTTCGCTTGCGTTGATAACATTTCACGCGCTTTTTGCTGATCTTGTACACCAGCAAGCTGCACACGAATTCGATCTTGCCCTTCGATTTGAATGTTCGGCTCACTTACACCGAGAACATTGACACGATTTTCAAGGGCACCTACTGTACTTACAAGTGCATTATGATCGATTTTATCACCTTTTTTGGCCGGTTTTACTTCATATAGAATTTCAAAACCACCGCGAAGGTCTAGTCCTAGACTAATTCCTTTTGCTATGTCTTTTCCTGCCGCACCAATTACTCCACCGATTAATAAAACGATGAGGAAAAAGGCGGCAATTCTCGTACCACGCTTTGCCATATGTACCCTCTTTCTGCTACTAACACTTTCAATAAATCTCTTACGATTCACTTCTAGACGTGTGCACACGTCTAGTTAGTAGACTTCCTTTCTGTAAAATACATGTGTTTCCTGCTAGTTCATCACTAGCTGTGTCGGTAAGACCTACGTAATACCTACACTTTCATTATTTATTTTCCTCTTCACTACCTCCTTTATATATAATCTTAGACATAATTAATTCCTCTTTATCAATACCTATCATTATACTGCAAAAGGAAGAACAAACCAATTACAGTCGGTTATTTATTTTCATATTCATCAAACGACCAAAGTGGCGCTTGATATGCTTCAACAGTTAAATAAGTCATATATTCATTAGCAGTTACTCTTAATACATCATTTACTAATTCATATAATCTAACATCGCTGTCTATTTTTTTCCACTTTTTCACCTTAAGAAATTTCCAAATATCATTATCTGTCACCCGGTCGTAACCGAACATTTGAAACTCTTCTACTTTACTTTCTAAAACGACTTGTAACTGTCCGCGGTATGATTCTACCAAATCTTCTTTTTCTAACATACGTAACATCTCCTTATAATTTCAGCACGAAAAGTCGCTTTTAATCCCGCTCTAATGGACAGTAATAACTACTTTCAAGAGTATTATCATACTCCACTCTCTTAAATGCTTGTCATTCTTGTCTCATACGTGCATATAAATTATTGTAAATCATTCCACTGATTTTGAGAAGGTAGGAGAAGATCATGACGAAACAAAGCTTTTTGAAAGGCGCATTTATATTAATGATAGCCGGCTTTATTACAAAAATACTCGGTTTCATCAATCGTATAGTAATGGCACGTATTTTAGGCGAAGAAGGCGTTGGTCTTTACATGATGGCCGTGCCTACATTCATTTTAGCAATTACATTAACACAAATCGGTCTTCCTGTCGCAATCGCGAAATTTGTAGCAGAAGCGGAAGCAGTGAACGATAAACAAAAAGTAAAAAAAATATTAACAGTATCACTAGCTGTTACATCCATTATTAGTATCATTTTAACAGTTGGGATTATGCTCCTCACACCTATTTTAGCAAAAACATTATTAACCGATGAAAGAACATACTATCCATTAATAGCTATCTTACCTGTCGTTCCTGTTATTGCTGTTTCTTCTGTTTTACGCGGTTATTTCCAAGGGAAACAAAATATGAAACCTAGTGCTTATGCTCAAGTTCTAGAACAAGTTGTCCGCATTACAATTATCGCTGTATGTATTCGTTTATTTTTACCCTATGGCGTAGAATATGCTGCAGCCGGTGCTATGTTATCAGCCGTTCTCGGTGAAGTTGCATCCTTATTATTTTTACTCGCTTTATTCCAGCGCGAAAAACATTTATCTATACGCTCTGGATTTTTCGCTACTGTAAAGGAGAGCAAAGGCACATTTTATTCTCTTATGGACATTGCCCTTCCAACTACAGGAAGCCGTTTGATCGGTTCCATTTCCTATTTTTTTGAACCTATCGTCGTTATGCAAAGCTTAGCAATCGCCGGAGTCGCTGCTTCTGTCGCAACCCAACAATACGGTATATTAAACGGTTATGCATTCCCGCTTCTATCACTACCCGCCTTTATTACATACGCTCTTTCTACAGCGCTCGTTCCTTCTATTAGTGAAGCAATGGCAAAAAGGCAACATAAATTAGTGGAGCACCGTTTACAACAAGCACTTCGAATTTCATTAATTACTGGTGGATGGTCCGTCGTTATATTATACGTATTCGCTTCTCCTGTTTTAACTCTTATGTACGGATCAGATAGTGCAACAGCATTCATTCAACTTCTTGCACCTTGTTTTTTGTTTCATTATTTTCAAAGTCCACTCACTTCTGTTTTGCAAGCTTTAAACTTAGCACGAGCTGCAATGATGAATACATTTATTGGCGCCATCGTAAAATTACTCGTTATTTTTGTACTAGCTTCAAGGCCAGAATTTCAAATGATGGGGGTTGCCCTTGCTATCGCAGCAAATATCGTAACAGTAACATTCCTTCACTACGCTACCGTTTTAAAAAAGATTACATTTACCATTTACGCAAAAGATTATATTTTCGGCGGACTTGCCATCGGTATTGCAGGTACCTTCGGTTTTTATCTTCATAAGTACATTATCTTCTCTCATTCACTTAGCATACAAACATTATGGGAAATCACTTTAACAACAATCGTTTATATTATTCTCCTCTTCACCTTTAAACTGATTCGAAAAGAAGAATTAAGTCGTCTTCCTATCATTGGTAAACTTTCATTTTTGAAGTAAAGTAAAACTTTAATCAGTGGGGCTGTTCCCCACTGATTATTAGCTCACACTAATCGTGCTTCTCCTTCCAAATGGTAAGCTTCTAATTCCCTTTCAAATCAACAAAGAATTGTCCGTTTTGAAAGCTACAGTATAAAATTTTTGTTATATCGTTATAACCTAAGTTTTTTAATTTTCCAATGAGCCATTCGTCTGTATGTTCAATCATTTGCAAATGATTAGATTGAATTTCCCCATCAATAATTAATGGGAGTGTAAAAACCAGCGTATCACTTTTACTTTTTTGTTTTTGAAAAATAGATAGCTTTCCTGATGGTTCTAAAATAGCGTATTCTACATCACGTACATCTCCGACCCCTTGCTCTCTTAGTTGCATCATTAAATCATCTATGTTATATCGCTGCTTCCGCATCTTTTTTCCATCAATCTTTCCCGCATTTATAAGAATAGCCGGTTCTCCTTCTATTAAATGTCGAAAACGCTGAAACTTTAAAGAAATGACTGACAAAATGATTTGGATGCACATAAGAAAAGTCATCGGAACTAATTGGTGCCAAAGTGATTTATCTGTATTTTCAATGGCAACGACAGCCATTTCGCCAAGCATAATGAATACAACTAAATCTAATACACTTAATTCTCCAATTTCACGTTTACCCATCAGGCGAAAAATAATCAAAATGATTATATATAAAAGCATTGTTCGCCCAATTATTGATACCCATTCCATTTCGACATCTCCTTTTTTACTTAATAGACTTCCCTATAAAAAAGAAACTAGTCTAACTTAAGCAAAAGGGAAATATGCTTGTATTAAAAAGGGGGAATGCATAAATGGATGGCACGAAAAAATTATCAACTGCAATTGGTTTCGGTATTATTACCTTATTAATTCTCGCATCTATTACTAGCATGGTTATGGCTCTTTTATTAAAGTTTACGAATATAAATGAAGGGACATTAGCCGTTACTATTTTTATAATCGCTCTATTATCTATGCTTATGTCTGGGTTTATTGCAGGAAAAAAGGCACACGGGAAAGGTTGGTTAGTAGGTTTCACAACGGGACTTACATTCTCCATGCTTGTTTTTCTCGTTAACTATTTGGGCTTTTCTCAAACTTTATCGAACTCACAGTTACTTTATCAATTAGCATTAATGGGTGCGAGTACACTCGGTGGTATTTTCGGTGTAAATATGTCAAAGCAAAATACCTAAAAAAGGCCCTGCACATTTCATGCAGGGCCTTCCTCATTAGTTTTTCACAACTTCACGAATCGCATTGCGATCGAAAGTTAAATGTGAACCACCAGATTTAATAACGATTTTCGTTTCATCTACTGATTCGATTGTACCGTGTAAACCACCGATTGTTACGATAGCATCACCTTTTTTTAACTCATTTTGCATTTGAGCAACTGCTTTTTGACGCTTTTGTTGCGGGCGAATTAATAAGAAATAGAAAATCGCAAACATCGCAACGATCATAACGATATTCATCATACCTGCATTCATCTTTTGTTCCTCCTTTTAAATTATGTATTAGAAGTTTTTAGCATTCGGTTTATTAAAGCCATACTGTTCAAAGAATTCTTCGCGGAAATCGCCAAGACGGTCTTCACGAATAGCTTGTCTCACCTGCTCCATTAAGTTTAACAGAAAATGAAGATTGTGATAAGACGTTAAACGAATTCCGAACGTTTCATCACATTTCATTAAGTGACGAATGTACGCACGAGAATAATTTTTACATGTGTAGCAATCACAGTTTGGATCAAGTGGACCGAAGTCTCTAGCAAATTTCGCATTTTTTACAACTAGGCGACCTTCACTTGTCATACATGTACCATTTCGAGCGATACGAGTTGGAAGTACACAGTCAAACATATCAATACCACGAATTGCACCATCAATTAATGAGTCAGGAGAACCTACTCCCATTAAGTAACGTGGCTTATTATCTGGAAGAAGTGGTGTTGTAAACTCAAGTACACGGTTCATAATATCTTTTGGCTCACCAACAGATAAACCACCTACAGCGTAACCAGGGAAGTCCATTGAAACAAGGTCTTTTGCACTTTGACGACGAAGCTCTTCAAACTCCCCGCCCTGTACAATACCGAATAAACCTTGATCTTGCGGACGTTCATGTGCTTTTAAGCAACGCTCCGCCCAGCGACTTGTACGCTCTACAGACTTCTTCATATATTCAAAAGTAGCTGGGAATGGTGGACACTCATCAAATGCCATCATAATATCTGAACCTAACGCATTTTGAATTTCCATCGCTTTTTCTGGTGATAAGAATAATTTATCTCCATTTAAGTGGTTACGGAAGTGAACGCCTTCCTCTTCGATACGGCGGAAATCACTTAAACTGAATACTTGGAAACCACCAGAATCCGTTAAGATTGCACGATCCCAGTTCATAAATTTATGCAAACCGCCTGCTTCACGAACAATCTCGTGACCTGGACGTAGCCATAAATGATACGTATTACTTAAAATAATACCAGAATCCATCGCTTTTAATTCTTCTGGTGACATTGTCTTAACTGTTGCAAGTGTACCAACTGGCATAAATGTCGGTGTATCAAATGAACCGTGCGGCGTATGCACACGACCTAAACGGGCACCCGTTTGTTTACATGTCTTAATAAATTCATAACGAATTGCTGTCATAATTTACTCCTTTTATTTGTTTCTCATTTTAGCGTGAGATGCAACAAACATCGCATCACCAAAGCTAAAGAAACGATATTTTTCTTTTACTGCTTCATTATAAGCATGAAGTACATTATCTCTATTTGCAAATGCACTTACAAGCATGATTAATGTTGATTTCGGTAAGTGGAAGTTTGTAATTAAACCATCAATCGCTTTAAATTCATAACCTGGGTACATAAAAATGTCTGTCCATCCAGAAGCTGCGCAAAGCTTACCGTCATGGTCTGTCGCAATTGTTTCTAACGTACGAGTTGACGTCGTACCTACAGTAATAATACGTCCACCATTCTCTTTCACACGATTTAATAATGCAGATGTCTCTTCAGACATATGGTAGTATTCTGCGTGCATATGATGTTCTTCAATCGTATCTGCAGAAACTGGTCTAAATGTTCCAAGCCCTACATGCAGTGTAATGAAAGCTAACCCGACGCCTTTTTGCTTTAACTTCTCAAGTAACTCTTCTGTAAAGTGAAGTCCCGCAGTCGGCGCGGCTGCTGAACCGATTTCTTTCGCATATACTGTTTGATAGCGATCGCGATCTTCCAGTGTTTCTTTAATATATGGAGGAAGTGGCATTTCTCCAAGTTCATCTAATATTTCATAGAAGATGCCGTCATATGAAAATTCAAGCTGACGTCCACCTTGATCTGCAGTTCCAATGCAAGTTGCTTTTAATTTTCCTTCGCCAAAAGAAATAACAGTTCCTTCTTTTACACGTTTCGCCGGCTTAACAAGCGTTTCCCACTTATCGCCTTCCTCTTGTTTTAAAAGAAGCACTTCAATGTGCGCGCCTGTATCTTCTTTCACACCGTGCAAACGAGCAGGCATAACCTTCGTCTCATTTAAAACTAAGCAATCCCCTTCATGTAAGTAAGAAAGAATGTCCGTAAAATGTTTATGCTCAATATCACCTGTTTCACGGTCTAACACCATTAACCTTGATGTTTCACGATCTTCTAACGGGACTTGTGCAATAAGTTCTTCTGGTAAATGAAAATCAAACAGATTAATATCCATAACTATATCCACCTATTTCTTATTTGAATCGATTTATTATATACATAATAAAAGATAATACAATACTTAACACAATACATGTAATGATAGGAAAATAAAAGGTAACGTTTCCTTTTTTCACAAAAATATCGCCTGGAAGCCTTCCAATGAACTTCCAAGCTAACCCAACAACAATGAGTAAAATACCTGCTGTAATAAGCATTTTTGGCATCTCCGTCATGATTGCGGCATCTCCATTCCGAAATGTTCATACGCAAGTGGCGTTACGATTCGGCCTCTTGGTGTTCGTTGTAAAAAGCCAATTTGTAATAAATACGGCTCATACACATCTTCAATCGTATGAGATTCTTCCCCAATCGTTGCCGACACTGTTTCTAATCCAACTGGACCACCACGGAACTTTTCAATAATACCAAGCAATAATTTATGATCAATATGATCGAGCCCTAATTTATCAACTTGCAGTAACTCTAGCGCCATTTGTGTAATTTCCATCGTAATCGTTCCGTTACCACGAACTTGTGCGAAATCACGTACACGTCGTAATAAACGATTCGCAATACGAGGTGTACCACGGGCACGTCTTGCAATTTCTAACGCTGCTAACGAGTCAATTTCAACTTCGAACACTTCTGCGGTACGTTCAACAATCGCAGACAACTGATCTACTGTATAATACTCTAATCGTGAAAGCACTCCAAAACGGTCACGAAGTGGTGCTGATAATGCCCCAGCGCGTGTTGTCGCCCCGACTAATGTAAATGGAGGTAAGTCTAAACGTACAGAGCGAGCTGACGGTCCTTTTCCAATTACGATATCAAGACAAAAGTCTTCCATTGCAGGATACAGTACCTCTTCAATCGATCTATGCAAACGATGAATTTCATCAATAAATAATACATCCCCTGGCTGAAGCGCTGTTAATACAGCCGCTAAATCTCCTGGTCTTTCAATTGCTGGACCAGATGTTGTTCGAATATTAACGCCCATTTCATTTGCGATAATATTCGCAAGCGTCGTTTTACCAAGTCCTGGAGGTCCATATAAAAGTACGTGATCTAACGTTTCTTCACGCATTTTTGCGGCTTCAATAAACACCTCTAAATTATGTTTCGCCTTATCTTGGCCAATATACTGACGGAGCGTCTGTGGCCGCAATGAATACTCTAAATCTGCATCTTCATATGCAGATTCCCCTGAAAGGAGACGTTCGTCCATTATACTCACCTCTTACCATTTAGTAAAAGACTAAGTGCCTTTTTAATATACTGATCCGTCGTTAATGATTCTTTTAATAACTCTGGTACAACGCGAGAAACTTCTCGTTCTGCGTATCCAAGTGCGCGCAGGGCCTCCAGCGCCTCATCAAGCTCAGCTGATGAACCTTTCTTCTCATCAAAACGTTCTACATCTGAGAATAAATCAACAAATGCATCTGGTACGACATCTGCTAGTTTTCCTTTTAAATCTAAAATCATTTGGCGCGCTGTTTTCTTTCCGACACCCGGGAACTTCACTAAAAACTTCTCATCTTCATGTTCAATTGCTTGAACAACCTGTCCTGTTTGACCAGAAGCTAAAATTGCAAGGGCGCCTTTTGGTCCAATACCAGACACACCTAACAACTTTGTAAATAATAAACGCTCTTCACGTGTTTTAAACCCGTAAAGTGCCATAATATCTTCTCTCACATAATGATATGTATAGACACGGATTTCTTGCTTACTTCTTTGAAATACATACGGATTTGGTGTGAAAATTTGATAACCAATTCCATTATGGTCAATTACGACATATTCCGGTCCTACATACTCCACGTAACCTGTAACATATTCAAACAAAATACGATCTCTCCCTCTTAAATCATGTATTCCATTTTAACATATTTAATGATAGAAAAGCGAGACTACCCCAACAAATGTTCTCTGTTTAAAACTTCTGTTATTTTCCATTGACAGAAAGTATTAATCACCTTAATATACAGATAACGATAATGATTATCAATATTGATTAAAGGGGTTACATTAGGATGAAACGTAAGCTATTTATTTTATTAACTATTATGCTAGTCGTTCTTTCTATCGTTGGCTGTTCTTCTCAAAAAGAAGAGTCAAAAGCAAAAGAACAATCGAAAACAAAAGTTGTGAAACACGCTAAAGGGGAAGCTACAATTCCGGTAAATCCAAAAAGAATTGTTGACTTATCTGGATCAACAGAAGAGTTATTACTTCTTGGACACAAACCTGTTGGTACAGCGAATACATATAAAGATAAAATCCAAAATCACTTAACAGACAAGCTAGACGGCGTAAAAGCAGTCGGCTGGTACTGGGCACCTAAAGTTGACTTAGAGGCTGTTACTGCTTTAAAACCAGACTTAATTATTTTAAACAATCGTCAATTGAAAATTTACGATCAATTAGAAAAAGTTGCACCAACAGTTGTTCTAGAAACAAACTTAGAAGACTGGCGCGGTAAGTTTAAAGAAGTAGGTAAACTATTTGACGAAGAAAAGAAAGCAGACAAATGGATTGCAGACTACGATAAAAAAGCAGACTCTTTGTCTAAAAAAATTAAAGAAAAAACAAAAGATGAGAACTTTATGTTCGTCGCAGTTACACCACAAAACTTCCGTGTATACGGTAGCTTCGGATACGGTGACATCATCTTTAACGACTTAAAACTTCCAGCAACAAAAGGTACAGATTTAAAACAAACGATGGCACAAGTATCATTAGAAGGACTCGTTGCATTCCAACCTGATCAAATGTTTATTGTAAACTTCGGCGGCGAAGCTGATAAAGTGTACGAAGACTACAAAAACAGTGCCGTTTGGAAAGACAATAAAGCAGTAAAAAACAATCACGTATATGAAGTATCGAACGAAGTCTTCAATACGAAAGCATTCAATCCAATTGGAAAAGATATGTTAATTGATGAAATCGCAAAACAAATTTTAGATAAAAATAAATAAGAAAAAAGCAGCTCACCATGAGCTGCTTTTTTTCTTATTTTGCACTGCGTATTGCTTCATTTTTTCAATCGTCTTTACAAAACCTTCTTTTGATTTTATACGAATACCACGCTTCAGTTTCGCACGCTCATAACTCTCAAGCTTTTTCATATCAATTCGAAAGAAAGAATGAATCGCATTATCACTTTTTGGCACACCTTTGAAAATTTGTAATATCCCTTCCTCTGAAACACCAAAATAACCGCTCGTCTTCAATAACGGAGAAATATCATCAATTTTCTTTTGCAATACGATTTGTACATCATCACGATCAACGAGTTGCCACTCTTTATATTGCTGTAAAAACTTTTCTAAATCCGTTACTTTTTCTGTAAATATTTCTTCGCTTACTTCGCCATCCACATACATACGCTCTAATAAAATTGTAACTTGAGGTTCCTTCTCTGTTACTTCTAGTACTGGCTCTTCCGCCCTCGCACTCGTTCCATAAACTAAACAAAACATCATAACGAATGCTTGTATTGCAATCAGTATCCATTTCATTTCCGTTCACCTCTTCTAGGCAAAATCAAACTTTCATTAGTAGTTTTTCCGGAAATGGGGGTTTTATCCCTAATTCATAGAATGCTCACATCAAGAATTATAGAGTTCAATTATTTCTATTCATTTAGAAACGCATTGATTATGTGAAAGCTGCTTTATATCTTTATTGGATTGCAACGTTGCTATGTAAACACCAATTAGCACAATTATCATTCCAACTATTTGTTGCCATGTAACAACAGCACCATATACTACAACTGATATACCAGTTGCCACAATAGGAGTTAGGTTTAAATACATGCTCGCTTTACTTGCACCTAGCTCTTCTACTCCTTTATTAAACACGATATATCCAATTAACGTCCCGCATATGACCATATACAACATTTCTATCCATCCTTGTAAAGAAAGCGTTAAAACCTTTCCCCATCCATCTTCATATAGAGAAAGGCCTGCTAAAAACACAGTACCTAATACCGTCATACTCATTGTAATTAACAAAGGTGATACACCACGCATAACTTTTTTCCCTGTTAAGCTATATAACACCCCACAGATTAAAGCAGCTATAAATAAAAGATCTCCCTTATTAAATGACAAAGACATAAGTATATTCATTGAACCACTCGTAATAACAACTATTACACCGATAAGGGACAAAATTAAACTTATTCCCACTTTTATACTCCCAGGCTCCTTAAAAAACAATATTGCTCCCAATGTTACAAAAATGGGCATTGTAGCAATAATAAGTGAACCATTCATAGTAGACGTATAGTTAAGTCCCATAAAGAAAAAAACATTGTAGCCAAAAATACCTGTTAATGACACAAATAACAACCCTTTCCAATTCTTTAATAACAAACTTGTATTCCACTCAGATTTCATAAAAACTATGCCTATTAAAATACAACCAGCTAAACCAAAACGAATTGTTGCCGCGGTAATCGGTGGAATTTCAGTAATAACATGCTCTGCTGTTGCAAAAGATCCACCCCAAAACAAAGGAACAAGTAACATAATTACATACATACGGTTTATTCTGTTCATTTTCATTACCCCTTTCATGTAAACAGGTTTAAAAGTTTAAACTTGTTTACATGTTAGTTAAAAAAAATTAATAATTTGACTCTACTGCTTGAAGTAAATCCTTCACCTGTTTTAAAAATTCTCCGGCTATTATAGAATAAAAAATTTCTTTTCCATTTCGATTCGCTACAATTAGTTCTGCTTGTCTTAAAATTTTCAAATGATGCGAAACAGCTGGTCTAGAAATCCCCATTTTATCTGTTATTTCTGTTACATTCATCTGTTTGTTTTCTAATAACAGCATAATAATTTGCTGACGATTCTCATCTCCTAATGCCTGAAATATAGGTGTTACGACCTGAAATTTCTCTAATACAACTTCTGTATTTCTACATTCAAAATTCTCCATATCCTATTCATCCCAACCTTTTATCTAAAAAACATGTAATATATTACCATTAAATAGTAACTCTTTCATATACACTTGTAAATAACTTTATTTTCCAACTTTAAAACCAACAAAAAAAGAGAAGATTGGATTCCTCCAGTCTTCTCTTTACATTCATATAAAATGAAAGACGCCTGCATAGCAGGCGTCTTGATGCGTTTACGGCGAGAGACCAGGCGACCACATTCGCGTGTTTAGCACTTAAGCATATCTCTCGTCTTACGTAAATTAGCTCATCGCTTTGCTAATATAACATTAATAGCGTATAAGCGCAACATGTTTATAAAAATATTTTATTTCCTCTTTCATCCAAATATCCTTATGTAAATTATAAATTGATAAATGTAATATATATGTTACAATAAATATAACAGCGAAATCATAATAAACAGGAGATGGCTATTGTGAAAAAAATAAAGGATGAACGTCTCATACTGCAAACGTTAAAAAACATACGTATTGCCTTTCTTTTTCAATACATTGGTATAATCGGAATTTTAGGCTATATCGGATTCACTGAAGGAATGGATCAAATTACGCAATCTCCATTATGGTTATTATTTATTCTTACAAGTATGGTATTTAGTTATTTACAGTTAAGTGTTTCAATCGATGTAGAAGAAAGTGAAAAGGAAATACAGTTAACTCCTTATTCCAAGCTTGTCTTACGTTCCCTTATTGTTGGAATTATTATGGCTATTATTTATATCATTTTCAGTCCAGAAAGACCTCTGTTTGAAGCTATTCTAACAGGTAGTATTCTCTTCATATGTTTTTTAGTTTCTTACTCCGTTAGTTATTTTATTAAAAAGCGTCGTTTACAAGACGAAGATGAATAAAGAGGAAGGGATCCCCTTCCTCTTTATTGTTATCGCACAGTACCAGTTAGACCGTAACGAATGTCTCGGAACATATTTGTTATATCACGATTAAAATCGTTTGTAACTGTACCATTACGTAGACGCGTACTCATTGCATCAACACGAGTAAACATGTCATTTCTTACAGAAACGTACACGTTTCTGTTTCCAGCTTCAGTCGAAACAGCTTGACGAATTTCGTTTGCCATCGCTGTTTCATCTGTCACTGTATTACGTGGTTTTACCGCAATCGCTACATCGTTTCCATATACAACTGTAGACACGCGGTCTACGTTATTCATACGTTTCACACGATTCGTAATTTTTTCTGCAGTTTTACCATCGTTGTTAATGTATGAATTGTTCATTGTAATATTACGAGTTGGATGCGGATTCGCAATTTGCCCGTTGTAATTTACATCACGGTAATAATTATATCCAGTACCGTTACGGTAGTTATACACATTGTCTGTTGCTCTGTTTCCATTTCGGTATGTTACATAATCTGTATAACGATCGTTACGCGTTACATTACCGCGATATGGATGTGTATCATTATAAGATGTACGCTCATAATTATAATTACGCCCGTCCATCGCACTTTTCTCTTTAGGTGTACCACATGCAGCTAACGCACTGGTAACTAACAAAGAAGCAGCAATCACTTTTACTTTCGTATTCAATAGAAAAACCCCCCCTATTAGAATGAACTTCTCTTTTGAAAAGCTCCCTCTTATGATGAGTAACAAAGAAGGTTTTTACACTGTTAATATTTCACTGGGAATTTTCTAACACTTAATGAAAAACATTTATTTTCTTAATTAACATAACTGCAAAAAAGGCGGGAATAATCCCACCTTTTTTAAACTTCCTCTTCATCCTCTTCTTCTGAAACTGGCTCTCCAAATACATTTGGTGGATCCGGTTGATAATACATTGTCCCTGGCTGTGGTGCATATGCTGACTGGGTTGGTTGATAATATAAAGGATTCGCGTATTGTGGTCCCCCAGGTTGCGGACTATATAACCTGCTCTCTCCTCCGCATCCACAATCTTCCTCACCTTGTACGAGTGGCGGCATATTATTATCCATTGGCATCATATTTGGGCTTGGCATAGACGTATATTGCGGCCCAAATGGCGTTCCTTGCTGATATGGCATATTGTAGTATGGGTTTTGTTGTTGATAATACGGATTTGGCGGCATCATGTTCGGCATTTGGTTGTTATCCATTATCGGCATCATGTTCGGCATTTGGTTGTTATCCATTATCGGCATCATGTTTGGCATTTGGTTGTTATCCATTATCGGCATTATGTTTGGTATTGGGTTGTTATCCATTATCGGCATTATGTTTGGTATTGGGTTGTTATCCATTATCGGCATTATGTTTGGTGGTTGGTCGTTATCCATTATCGGCATCATATTTGGTGGTTGGTCGTTATCCATTATCGGCATCATATTTGGTGGTTGGTTGTTATCCATTATCGGCATTATATTTGGCATTTGGCTATTATCCATGATTGGCATTATATTTGGCACTTGAATATTGGGCGGTATTACTTGTGGGATAACTACATTTTCTTTCGATACATTTGGTGATACTATGTTCCCTACATTTTCTTTCTTTACTTGCGGTGATACTATATTCCCTACATTTTCTTTCTTTACTTGCGGTGATACTATATTTTCTACATTTTCTTTCTTTACTTGCGGTGATACTATATTTTCTACATTTTCTTTCTTTACTTGCGGTGATACTATATTTTCTACATTTTCTTTCTTTACTTGCGGTGATACTATATTTTCTACATTTTCTTTCTTTACTTGCGGTGATACTATATTTTCTACATTTTCTTTCTTTACTTGCGGTGATACTATATTTTCTACATTTTCTTTCTTTACTTGCGGTGATACTATATTTTCTACATTTTCTTTCTTTACTTGCGGTGATACTATATTTTCTACATTTTCTTTCTTTACTTGCGGTGATACTATATTTTCTACATTTTCTTTCTTTACTTGCGGTGATACTATATTTTCTACATTTTCTTTCTTTACTTGCGGTGATACTATATTTTCTACATTTTCTTTCTTTACTTGCGGTGATACTATATTTTCTACATTTTCTTTCTTTACTTGCGGTGATACTATATTCCCTACATTTTCTTTCTTTACTTGCGGTGATACTATATTTCCTACATTTTCTTTCTTTACTTGCGGTGATACTATATTATCTTTTTTTGTTTGCGGAGAAATGATATTGTTAGGTTTCATTTTATTAATTTGAGGAGCTATTAACTCACTTCCTTTTTTAATTACATCAGAAATTTTATATTCTTTTTTCGATTTTATTGGTGGCTGTGGCGGCTGTGGTAATACATTTACCGAAAACTTCGTGCTTTCTTTTTCCACCGGTTTTTGTTTTTCTATAACAGGTGGTTTTTGAATGACAGACGGTTTTTCAACTGGCTTTTCTTTTTGCACCTCTTTTTGCGGTTTTACCTGTACTTCTTTTTGCGGCATCACTTGTATTTCCTTCTGCGGTTTTACCTGTACTTCTTTTTGCGGCATCACTTGCATTTCCTTCTGCGGTTTTACCTGTACTTCTTTTTGCGGCATCACTTGCATTTCCTTCTGCGGTTTCACCTGCACTTCTTTTTGTGTTTGTTGCATAGCAGGCTGCTGCGTAATTGGTGCTGATTGATACGTAACTTCTTCCTCATCTTCTATTCCAAGTGGCTTTGGTGTTGCTGCAAATTCTTTTTGTTGCACTTCTTTTACGTATTGTTTTGGAGGTGCTGAGCCTGCTCCAGCATGTTGTTTCACGTGAACGCTGTTTGATGGTACTTTAATTTTCATACCTGGCATGATTAAATCTGGATTACTAAGTTGTGTATTTGTTTTTTTCAACGTGTCAAAATCCACTCCGTACTTTTTTGCAATTTTCCAAAGGGTATCCCCTTTTTGCACGATATGAATTTTCAAATTTTCCCCCTCCTGTATAACTTATCTATAAGTAACAAACCTCATGAAGTAACACTTCCTAAATAACTTTAACTTTTATCACTTCTTCTGTTTTCAATATCATTCGAAGTGGAATAAGCATAAAAAAATCACAATGATTTCTTCAAAACAATGTATGCCCATTTCGTTCTCGTTATGATTATATGTATGAAAAAAAGCAACGGGAATACCGTTGCCTCAAACGCGCTCTAACATACGATTTAATGCAAGAACTGCTTCTTCTGTTACTCGTTTATCTACGCTAATCACGTTAATTTCT
Source organism: Bacillus thuringiensis (assembly GCF_014932895.1). Taxonomy (GTDB): domain Bacteria; phylum Bacillota; class Bacilli; order Bacillales; family Bacillaceae_G; genus Bacillus_A; species Bacillus_A thuringiensis_AA. The sequence goes on from NZ_JACYOF010000001.1 coordinate 698,396, forward strand.
TCTCCTCTTTCTACCGTTTCAAGCGCCCATAATAAGTGCGGCAGATCAATTCGATTCATCGTTAAGCACGGACACATAAATGGATTAAGTGAAACAATTTCTTTATCTGGATGTTGCTGAATAATTCGGTTCACTAAATTCATTTCTGTACCAATTGCCCATTTACTTCCAGATGGAGCTGATTCAATCATATCAATAATATATTTCGTTGAGCCTGCATAATCTGAAGCAGCTACAACTTCATAACAACATTCCGGATGTACAATAATACTCATATCTGGATGATTTTTTCGTATGCTCTCAATGTTTTTCACTGTAAAATTTTGATGAACAGAACAATGCCCTTTCCATAAAATCACTTGAATTTCTTCTATCTTTCCATCGTACTCTAATGAATCTGTATGCGGATCCCATACTGCCATTTTATCTAACGGAATACCTAAATCGTACGCTGTATTTCTTCCTAAATGTTGATCTGGTAAAAAGACGAGGCGTTCTTTTTGTGTAAACGCCCAAGATACCATTTGTTTTGCATTAGAAGAAGTTACTGTTGCTCCGCCATTACGGCCACAAAACGCTTTAATTGCAGCTGTAGAGTTTACATACGTTAACGGAATCATCGTATCTCCAAATAATTTCGTGAGCTCTTTCCATGCTCTTTCTGTTTGTTCAATATCTGCCATATCTGCCATCGAACAACCAGCGCGCATATCTGGTAAAATAACGATTTGATCATCTGTCGTTAACATATCTGCTGTTTCTGCCATAAAGTGCACACCACAAAACACAATATATTTTGCGTCTTTATTACTCGCTGCAACTTGCGCAAGCTGAAGTGAGTCCCCTGCTGCATCTGAAAATTGTACCACTTCATCTTTTTGATAATGATGGCCTGGAATAAAAAGTGTTTTTCCCATTCTTTCTTTAATTTGACGAACCCGCTCTTCCATTTCTTCTGTGGGCATCGTTTGATAACGCTCTGGTAATATCGTTTCAATCAGTTGCACTTTTTCTAAAATACTCATATACCTTTCTCCCCCTCTAAGCCACTTTCCTTACGCCTCAATATTGAAACTAATATCAAGTGCTTTCACTGAATGTGTTAACGCTCCAAGTGAAATATAATCTACCCCTGTTTTACCGTATTTCGATAACTCTTCAATTGTAATCCCCCCCGAGGCTTCCGTAACGATGGCACTTGGTACAATATTTGAAAACTCTCGAATTTCATCTGGCGTACGGTTATCGAACATAATAATATCTGCACCAGCCGCTATAGCCTCTCTTACTTGTTCCTCCGTTTCTGTTTCCACTTCTACTTTCACCATATGTCCTAATTTTTCTTTCACCGATGTAACAGCTTTTGTAATCGAGCCAGCAAAAGCAATATGATTGTCTTTAATCATAACACCATCATATAAACCGAAACGGTGGTTAAATCCACCTCCGCACATGACTGCATACTTATCAAACATACGTAGCCCTGGCATCGTTTTTCGCGTATCGCAAATGCGTGTATGACTACTATCTAACGCAAGAACCGCCTTACGTGTCATCGTCGCTATCCCGCTCATACGCTGAATAACGTTTAATATCACGCGCTCTGCTGTTAATAACGATGTGATTGGACCTTGCACAGTTGCGATTATTTCGCCTTTTTTTACAAAATCCCCATCTTTTTTATGAAGCTCAACTTCAATTCTCTCATCAATTAATTTAAATCCTTCTTCAATTACTAAACGTCCCGCAAAGACCCCTGTATCTTTCGAAAGAAACGTTCCTTTCGAAAGTAAATTATCTGGAAAAATAAGCTGAGATGTTACATCTCTTTCTCCTATATCTTCTAGAAAAAATCGATTTAATGCTTCTTTCACTTTTATCGTGTTCATAAAACCCCTCTTCCCCTCATCACACAAGTTGTAGTTTTCTTTTTACTCGAACGATCTCTTTTTTTACACTATTTCTTTCGGGATAATCACTTCGATAATGACCACCAATGCTTTCTTCCCTTTGCAAAGCTGATACGACTATAAGCTCACAGACTGTTAACATATTAATGAGCGTTATCTCTTCATTTGTAAGAGCATCATGCTGTAATATCATATTTCGAACACCGTACTTACTAAGCCATCTCTTCGCATAAGATAAACTTTTCTCTGTTCGCACAATCCCAACATATTTCATCATACATTCTTGTATTTCTTCTTTCGCGGGCAAATGATTCAGAACAATAAACTTCTCTTCCTTCTCAGCCAAGGTATTCAATCTTCCATTTGTCGCTTTAGTTAAAATATGTTGTCCTATTCTTTTTCCAAACACAAGACCTTCTAATAATGAATTACTTGCTAACCTATTTGCGCCGTGAACACCATTACAAGCTACTTCACCAACTGCATATAAATTTGGAATGGACGTCTCTCCATCACAGTTCGTCTTCACGCCGCCCATATGAAAATGAGCACCGGGTACGACTGGAATAAGTTTTTCATTTATATCGACACCATTCTTTTTACATAATGATGTTACGGTAGGAAAACGTCCTTCAAAATTTTGGATAGATTCGATATTTAAATACACTTTTCCACCCGCCAAAAGCTGTTCATGAATAGCTCTTGCCACTACATCACGCGGCGCGAGGTCATGACCAGGATGTATATCCATCATAAAACGCTGTCCTTTTCCATTTATAAGGACAGCACCTTCTCCACGGACAGCTTCAGAAACGAGGCCACAGCATCGCTCGCCCGCGTATAGCATCGTCGGATGAAATTGTATAAACTCTAAATCTACCAGCTTCCCGCCCGCGCGGTACACCATCGCAAGTCCATCGCCTGTAATTGTCTCGTCATTAGAAGTAAAAGCGTATAAACCACCAATTCCACCTGAAGCTAACACAGTATAATCAGCGGTGTAACGTTTTAATTCTCCTTCACTATTTCGCGTTAAAACTCCAACACATTTGTCGTTTTCTATAATAAAATCGAGCACCATTTCCTGTTCCACTACCGTAACGTGCGGAGCTACTTCTTGAATAAGATGCTCTAATAAATTCTTTCCTGTTGCATCGCCACCTGCATGTAAAATACGACGTTTTCGATGTGCCCCTTCTTTTCCAAGATGAGGCCCTGATTCATCTCCATCAAATTTCATTTCGTTTGCAATGAGAGTATTTATTTCTTCTGGGCCCTCCTCAACTAAATAACGGACCGCTTCTTCATTGTTATAACGACACCCTGCTACTAACGTATCTTCAAAATGATCATTTGGATTGTCATATGTAGCTACCGCTGCGGCAATTCCACCTTGAGCTAAATGTGTATTATTATTACGTTTCGTCTCCTTTGTGATAATAATCACATTCTTTTCGTGACAAATCTCTTTTGCAACACGAAGTGCCGCAACGCCACTTCCAATAATTAAGACATCTGCACTTGGCATAATTGTTGCCTCCTACTTTACACTTTTCAACTGTCTTGACACCTATATTTACATAGTTTTAAAATAATGACAAGAGTTTTTTTATAATTCTTATTTTCACTACCATTTAAAAAATAAAAGAAATGTAACTCTTACTAGAGAGAGGAACTTACATAATGATATATTTTGACTATGCGGCCACTACACCTATGAGTGAAGAAGCGTTACAAACATATACGAAAGCAGCAACACACTACTTCGGAAATGAACAAAGTTTACATGATATTGGAGGAACAGCCTCTTCTTTATTACAAGTTTGCAGGAAAACATTTGCTGACATGATTGGTGGAAAAGAACATGGGGTATTCTTCACAAGCGGCGGCTCGGAATCTAACTACCTTTCGGTTCAGTCTCTGCTAAATGCCCGAAATAAGAAACATATTATAACGACACCTATGGAACATGCATCCATTCGAAGTTATTTTCACTCTTTAAAATCGCAAGGCTATACAATTACTGAAATTCCTGTTGATAAAAACGGACTCATTCATTTAGTAGATTTAGAGGCAGCTATTACAGAAAATACTGTTCTAGCAAGCATACAGCACGGAAACTCTGAAATTGGAACCATTCAAAACATCGCAAAGATCGGAGCACTTTTAAAAAAATATAACGTTTTATTTCATTCAGATTGTGTGCAAACATTTGGCAAACTTCCTATCAATGTTTTTGAGATGGGGATTGATAGTCTTTCTGTTTCAGCACATAAAATATACGGACCAAAGGGCGTTGGCGCTTGCTATATAAATCCGCAAGTTCGTTGGATACAAATATTTCCGGGAACTTCCCACGAAAAAGGATTTCGCCCAGGTACAGTAAACGTTCCTGGCATTGCATCTTTTTTAACAGCTGCTGAGAATATATTAAAAAATCAGCAGGAAGAAAGCTTACGTTTTAAAGAGTTACGATCCTACTTTTTAGAGCAATTACAAACACTTCCGCTAGAAATTGAAGTAGAAGGTCATTCTACTTCTTGTTTACCACATATTATTGGGGTTACAATAAAAGGAATAGAAGGTCAATATACAATGCTGGAATGTAACCGCCGCGGTATTGCCATTTCGACCGGAAGTGCGTGCCAAGTTGGTAAACAGGAACCTTCGAAAACAATGCTTGCAATTGGAAAAACGTATGAAGAGGCAAAACAATATGTCCGCTTCTCTTTCGGACAACAAACAACGAAAGATCAAATTGATACTACTATTCATGCACTACACACAATTGGAAATCAATTTTATAGAGGTGTTAAATCATAATGAAACAAAATGATCAAAAAAAGATTTTAGGTGAAGAAAGACGACAGCTTATCCTTCAGTGGCTTCTTGCTGCAAATGAACCGTTATCTGGGAATGAACTATCGAAAAAGACAAACGTAAGTAGGCAAGTTATTGTGCAAGATATTTCCTTGCTTAAAGCACGAAACGAGCCAATTATTGCGACTGCTCAAGGGTATTTATATTTAAAACCACAAGAGAAACAACAAGCTTTCGAGCGCGTAATTGTATGCCAACATAAACCAGCAGAAGTACGTCAAGAACTTACAATGCTTGTTGACCATGGCGTTACGATTAAAGATGTAAAAGTTGAGCATCCTGTATACGGTGACTTAACAGCGTCCATCATGGTAAGCAATCGCTTTGATGTAGAGCAATATTTACAAAAAATCGAAAACACAAATGCTTCCTACCTTTCGCAACTAACAGATGGTATTCACTTACATACAATTGAGGCAGATTCAAAAGAAAAGTTAGACGCTGCTTGTGAGGCACTAGATAAAGTAGGATTTCTCGTTTATTAATGTAAAGCACAGAGTTTTTATCATTCTCTGTGCTTTTTTAATGCTATAATATTGTAATCAATCGTAAAGGAGATCACATATGGGAATTGAACTCGTTCACTTTAGCATTGGCAAACCGAAACAAATGAAATATAGCGAAGATAAAGAAATGATTACTGGTATATGTAAAGAACTTACCGAAGAAGCTTTCCTATCAAAAGATGGCTTCATTGGCGATGATGTAGCAGATTTAAAACATCACGGGGGACCTGATCGCGCAGTTTGTGTGTACCCACACGAGCATTACGCACTATGGGAAGAAGAATTTCAAACAACGCTTCCTGCTTCCACATTTGGCGAAAACATTACGGTAACAAATATGTTAGAACGTGATGTTTGCATTGGAGATACATATCAACTAGGTGAAGCGATTATTCAAGTGACGCAAGCCCGAGTACCTTGTAGCACTATTTCAAAACGCCTCGGTATTCCTGGCATACTGCCGCGCATTGTAGCAACTGGATTTACTGGCTACCTATGCCGCGTTCTTCAAGAAGGTACTGTGCGTAAAGATTCAAAAATTACATTACTAGAGCGTCAACCTAGCAATGTTTCTGTATCGTTCTCTAACGAAATTTATTTTCATAATAGAAAAGATAAAGATGGCATTGAAAAAATTCTTTCTGTTCCAGAACTAGCCGATGTTTGGCGTGGTCAGTTAGAAGAGCGTCTTGCAAAGTTAAAGTAAAGAATCCCACCATTTATAGGTGGGATTTTATTTATCTATCAGGCGGTATACTAGCGACTGAAATTATATCGACTTAACTACAAAATGCCCTCTCTTACAACCAATAAGAAGAATAACTCCCCAGCACAGTAACAGAAAAACCAAGTGCTTCAAGTTCCATCGTTACGCCTGGCAATAATACATCATCATATGCTTTATCGACATCGATTAAGAAAAAGTAATTTCCAAGACCTGTTTTCATCGGACGCGATTCGATTTTTGATAAGTTTAATTTTCTCCATGCGAAAGCTGATAATACTTGATATAGTGCCCCTGCATAATCAGCGGGTAACGTTATCATAAGCGTCGTTTTCTCTCCTCGATTTTCTCCGTTATTTGGGAGTATTGCTTTCTTTTTCTTATGGAGAACGAGGAAACGTGTATGATTATTTTTATGCGTATGAATGCTACGTCTTACGATCGTTAATCCGTATTTTTCTGCGGCTGCTTCATTTGCAATGGCAGCGATTTTTTCCTCAGGGTGTTCTTTCACATATTGCGCAGCGGCACTTGTTGATGTCATATCTCGGACGTTTACCCCTTTTAATTCTTCATTTAAAAACTTATGACATTGTGCAATAGCGTGTGGATGAGAATGCACTGCATATACTTCTTCCCACACTTCTGCATACTGCGGATGTACAAGTAAATGTTGCTGAATTGGTACTGTAATTTCTCCTACAATAGAAAGTGGTTGCTCATGTACGAGGTAATCAACTGTTATATTCACTGAACCTTCTATGGCGTTTTCTAGTGGTACCACTGCATAATCTACATTCCCAGTTGCAGCTGCATCAATACAATCTGGAATCGTTCGATACGGTACATGCTCTGCTTCCGGAAAAAAACGACTCACCGCCATATTTGTAAATGTTGCTTCTGGTCCTAAATATCCTACTCGAATCATCGTCTTTTCCCCTCTTTTTCGTTTTCTTACTGTTATACCATACTTTTTTATATTCTTCTATGTAAATTTCGAATATTTAAAAAAGACTAGCATTCGCTAGTCTAAATGTTTTCTATATTCTCTTTGAGCGAAAAAGAAATAAATGATGCATGCAGCGATATAAAACAGAATAAACAAGCCTACTTTTCTTAATGAACCATCCATAAAGAGCGTATTATGAAACGTATATAACGCAACAGCACTATGCATACTCCCTACTATAATTGGCGCAAAAAATAGCATACACAATTGCCAACGGGAAATTTTCCACACTTCTTCTTTTGTCATTCCAAGCTTAGAAAGCGCCCCGTACTGCTTTCGATCCGATGAAATGTTATGAAACCATTTAAAGTATACGATGCTACATGATGTAAGGAAAAATAATATACTAATAAATGAGCCTACAAATAGAGTAATATCACCGAACGATTTCATATTCACATATAACTCCATATTACTTCGAAATGCATTATTATTATCTTGTTTCATATGTTTCCGTAAATCTTCATTTAACTCTTTCGTATTTTCGATATTTGGTAATGTATAGCCCCTATATATCATTTTTTCAGAATCAGGAACCTTGTTTGCTATACTGTCAAAGTCTTCATCATTCATGACGAAGAACAGACCATTAATATGCGAAGGGTGATAGTTAAGTTGCACCCCTTCCTTCTGACCGTTAAATACGAATGAATATGTTTGATTCATTACTTGTAGTTGAATCTCTTTTTGATCATATATATACGGATGATTATATTTACTATAATAAACGAGTGTAACTGTTCCTTTTTTAGGATGATACGTTTTTTGTTTTTGTTTTCTTGCCTCTTGATTGTATTCACTTTCTTTAATGAGCGGCGCTACTTCTGTTTCTCCCTTATTGGACTGAAAAGATGCATACACTCCAACAAAACTCATAGATTGAAAATCATTATACCCATATTGGTGCAATAATTGTTCAACCGTGCCTTCCGCAAAGACTTTATGAGAAGAAGTACCTTTTTCTATGTAAGAAAATGAGTGCACTCCCCCGCCCCGCCACATATCTTGCATACCGGAAAAATATAAGAACACCGTACCTGTTGCCGTAACTACAAACGTCGTTGCCATTGACATTAGAAAGAAAAAACGACCATTTTCCTTCATTCGATGTGACAATTGATTCACTATAAATAAATACGGATATGTATACATAATCTTTTTATTTCTTTTTATCATTTCTAATATTTGAGCAGTGCCGTGTGTAAAAGAAAAATACGTTCCGAAAAAGACAAGTATAGACACAGGGAAAAAATAGAACGCTATCGTTGGCATCGTCGTTTGTAACGCTAACGCATATCCTATCCCTAAACAAATAAAGCCGAATATACAAAGCCACATTGATGTTTTCTTCTCTTTTTTATCTGTTCGAAATTCTTTCAATAACCGAATGATTTTTATATTCCATATTCGTAAAGCACTTATAAAAGATAAGACAACAAATACAACCATATACGCAATAAACGTTCTCCCAATCGCTCTCACATCAAATATGACAGGGAGTTCTTTCGGAAGTTGAAGTAACATACTAAACACCATGAAGAAGAGCTTTAAAAAGATCATACCAAGCCCAATACCGAAAATATTAGCAAATACCCCGATCAATATTTGCTCGGTCATAATCACTCCAATTACGTTAGATTTCGTTGCTCCCATTAACATATATAATCCTAATTCTTTCTTACGTGCCTCTATGAAAATAGAAGTAGAGTACAAAATAAATATGATGAAAAAAGAAATGATTATAACATTACATATAGTAAGTCCCCAGCGTACATTTTGATACCACATCGTCTCTTGCATATACGGATGTACAATGACAGACATGTATGCAAAAGACGCAAATATTGCAAAACAACTACTTAAGAAAAACACTTTATAATTACGCCAATTTCCTTTTATATTTTGCAGCGCTAGTTGCCGAATGTTCATCTATCGTCCCCCTATAACTTACTACATAGGCAAAAAGCTAGAGGTTTCTCTAGCTTTGCACGTGTTTCAAATATCCTCTTTGTGCGATCATAAAGTAAATCACAGAAGCTACAACGTATGTTCCAATTACGATCGCACCTGATTTCCACAAATCAATATAAAGCATTTTTCCTAACGTATGAAGAGCAAATGCACTATGAATTGCACCAATTAAGATTGGGATAAAGAAGATAACTCCCATTTGGCGAATTGCAATTTTACGAATTTCTTTATCTGTCATACCAATTCTCTTTAATGATTTAAATTGAATACGATCTTGTTCTTTATCATTAAACCACTTAAAGTATGTCATACTACAAGCGAAGAAGAAGAACAGTACAGCTACGAAGAAACCGATAAACATTGTAATTGCTCCTGATTCCCTTATATTTTTATAAGCGAGCACCGAGTTATTTAATTCCCCTTGCTTATCTGGTGCAATTTCCTTTTTCAAATCTAACACAAGGCCTTCTGTACTTTTCCAGTCTTCTATATAATAACCGTAATATTTCGTCTTTTCTTCATCTGGTACGAGCTTTGCGTATTTCTCAAAATCTTGATCATTCACAATGAGGTATTCACTATCATTAAAAACAGAAAATGAAGTTGGCTTATTTAGTTGAACAGACTGCGTTTGTCCGTTAATTTTAAATTCATACGGTTTCGCAAGATCTACCTTCATCAGATCGTTCGCCATATCCATTATGACCATCGTTGCACTACCTGGTGCATTATGCACTTCTCTAACTTGCTCTCTCTTTTGTTTACGTACTTCAGCGTTATATTCTTTTTCTGAAACAATCGCCATTGGCACTTCATGTTCACCGTTAAACGCCGTGATCTTTTGACTTCCAGGAAGTTTTACGTACGTTACTTCTCGCGCATCTTCAAATCCGTGTTTTTTTATTAATTCTTTTGCTTTTCCTTCTTTTATGACATTATGCGTATGAATGCCTTTTTCCTCATACGAAATAGCATGCGGGGTACTAGTTACTGCCTTATAACTCATATCCTCAAAAAATACGTACAGTGTACCAACGGCTGAAGATACAACGGCCGTAATGATAGAAATTACAAATAGAAAACGAGCATTATCTTTCATTTTATAAATAAGATTGCTAAGTACGAACATATTTGGATATGTATAAAAAGATTTTTTTCGTTTTTGTAACGCCTTTAATACGACTGTACTACCTTGTGTAAACAGTAAATAAGTTCCGCCTATCGTCAGCCCTACAATCGGTAAAAACAGCATGACAAAATTCATAAATGTCACTTGGAAGCTAAGTACATATGCAACAATAATACACCCTATACCTACTACACATAACGATGTAAATGCAAAAGGTTCTACTTTTTGTTTTCTTGCTTCTCTTAATAAATCAATAATTTGCAAGCGTCCGACCGTCCAAACGCTAAACAATGATAGGATTAAAAATAGAATAAAGTATACACCCGCTGTAATCAAAACTGCTTTACTATTCCATACGAGTGGAAGTGTTTTATCTATTTTCAATATTACGCTTAATGCTTGGAAAAATAATTTTGAACAAAGCATGCCAAGCCCAATACCTACTATAATTGCAATACTACCTAACATAAGCTGTTCTAATATAATCATTCGACCAAGTTGCGATTTTGTTCCGCCTATTAATGTTAATAGACCAAACTCTTTTTTTCTTGCTCGTAAAAATGTTGAATTTGCATATAAAATAAAGAGTGCTGAGAAGATGACTACAATATAATTCATCGATTCTAACCCTTTTGAAATCATCTCCCTCATACTAATATTACCGCTTACGACATCTGGATGATAAATGAAGGAAGCATACATGAAAAATACGACAATCGATAGACAGCTACTTATAAGAAACGCTTTATAATTACGCCAATTTCCTTTTACATTACTAAGCGCGAGCTGGCGAAAGTTCATGATATTCTCCTCCTAGCATCGCAAGTACGTCCAGAATTTCTTGGAAAAAGGCTTGTTTCGTTCTTCCTTTATGTATTTCTGAGAAAATCTCTCCATCGCGAATGAAGAGGATACGTTCGCAATAACTAGCTGCTACCGGATCATGCGTTACCATTGCAATCGTTACTTTCTTTTGTTCGTGTAAATCTTGCAGAGCGCCCATTAATGATTTCGCTGACTTCGAATCTAAGTTTCCAGTTGGCTCATCTGCTAAAATTAACGTCGGTTCATGAATGATCGCTCTCGCTGCTGCTGCACGTTGTTGTTGTCCGCCTGACACTTCATATACTTTTTTATTTAAAATTTCTTCGATGTTTAAAAACTTCGCAATCTCAAGCACCTTTGCATCGATTTCATTTACAGATTTCTTCGCCATTACAAGCGGCAAAATAATATTTTCTTTAATCGATAACGTATCAAGTAAGTTGAAATCTTGGAAGATAAATCCTAAATGTGTACGGCGAAACTCCGCTAATTTCGCAGCACGCATTTGATTAATTTCTTCACCATTTACAAGCACATGACCTGAAGTTTGCTTATCAATTGTTGCTAATAAATTTAAAAGCGTTGTTTTTCCGCTTCCTGAAGGCCCCATAATTCCTACAAATTCGCCTTCTTCTATTTTAAAATTTATATCGTTTAAAGCAGTCGTCGCTACTGAACCTTTCGATTGGTACACCTTCGTTAACCCTTTCACTTCAAGAACACTCATTTCTAATCCCCCTATGTGTTTTCTTCTTACATTTACTATAAGAAAAATAAGAAAAAGAAACGAGTGATTTCCCTTACAAAACGTTTTGTTATCTTACAGTTTTGTCATTTTTCTCATTAATGTATGATATTCTTCATCTTTTGCAAATCGGAACGTGAATGTTGTCCCTTCCCCTTCAACCGATTGAACATAAATTCCATGATGTAAATTATCGCAAATTTCCTTCGTAATATATAAACCCATCCCCGTCGCTTCCCTCGTTTTACGGCCGTTTACTCCCGTAAAGAACGGATCAAAAATACGCTTCACATCTTGCTCTGGAATACCGATTCCATTGTCCTTAATATGTAATAACACCTTTTGATCTTTCTCTTCAATTTGAAATTGAATTTCTTTTTTCTCTGCTTCTGAAATTTTCGTATACTTAATTGCATTTACAACAATTTGACCTATAGCAATGCTCAGCCATTTTTTATCAGATGCAATCATACAAGCCTCTTCTTCAAACCTCACTTTCGGAAATACAGACGATTGAATGAAGGATTTTCGATTTTCATTAATAATGCCTCGAATGACATCTATCACATTCACTACTTCTACTTTATAATCTTTCGCAAACTGCTCTAGCCTTGCCATATGTAACGCTAAATCTAAACCATTAAGTATACGGTTATTTTCTTCACGAATACTTTCAACTGTTCCCCTTGCTTCTCGATGCTCTTTACCAAACTTCTGCAATAATAACTCAATAACTGATACCGGTGTTTTCATTTGATGAATCCATTGGTTCATAAATATCATTTGCTGTTGCTCTTTCGCCTGCTGTTTATGAACTTCATTCATATATTGCTGTCTTAGCAACGTAAACGCTTCGACGACCATTTCTTGCTCTGCCGTATAAGAAGTATCAATAAGCAAAGAGTCATGTAATGTATTTCCACCAGCAACATATTTTTCTATTCTCTTTAAAAACACACTCCGTTTTCGATAATCGTAAATGAGGTATACAGCAAACACAACTGTCCCTAATAAAAATCCATATAGCCACGTACTCCAGTCCAATGACCTCTTTTCTAAAAGGCTTTGTAACTGCAGTACAAGCCCAAATAAACAAAGGCTTATAATGTAAGAAAGGATTAAGGAAAAACGGTCTATGAGGTGATTTTTAACCTTCATGCCCTTCGCCCCACTCTGTAAGAAGCGCATAACCGTACCCACGTTTTGTTACAATAGCATTTTTAATACCTAGCTCCTCTAGCTTCTTTCTTACACGCTTTACATTTACGGTTAATGTATTATCGTCAACAAAGGCTACTTCATCCCATAAAGCCTCTAACAACTCTTCACGTGTTACGTATTGATTTGCTTGTTTCATTAAACATTCTAATAAATAAAACTCATTTTTTGTAAGTTCCGTTTGTTGACCTTTCCACTCTACTGTGTGTTGTGATGGGAATAATAACAATCCATTAACACCTAAACAGTCACTTTCCGCGGCCAAAGCATACTCACCGTATCCACGGCGGAGTGCACTCTTCACCTTTGCCATTACGATATCTAAATGGAACGGCTTTGTAATGTAATCATCTCCGCCGTTTTCAATCGCCATTACTTGATCCATTTCCCCTGTTCTTGCAGAAACAAAAATAATTGGCGCATTTGATACAGTACGAATTTGACGACACCAATAAAAACCGTCAAAGTACGGTAAATTAATATCAAGTAACACGAGATGAGGATGTACTTTTACGAACTCATCTTTTATATGACGTAAATCGCTCGCTCTAAATGATTGATAGCCATACCTTTCTAAATGTTCTTCTAATATTCCCGCAATTTTTTCATCATCTTCTACAATTAATATTTTATACATGTTCTTTTTCTCCCCATAAAAGAATTGTTCTAAAATTACTCCTTTTTCCATTATAAATTGAAAATCTATTTAGTGGGGATTTTTTCCTATATCAATCTGACTATTGCAATATAAAAAAAGACTGCCATATTTCGGCAGTCTTAGTCGATAAATTCAAATTCATATTCAAGAATTTTTACAATATCTCCGTCTTTTGCACCACGTGCACGAAGCGCTTCATCAATACCCATTCCGCGCATTTGACGAGCGAAACGACGTACAGATTCATCACGTGAGAAGTCTGTCATTTTGAATGTTTTCTCGATATCGTAACCAGAGATAACAAACGATCCGTCACTTTCACGTGTAATTTCAAATTTAACACCTTCAGTATCAAATTTGTACATTACACTTGCGTCAGACTCATCGACAACATCGTGCATTGGGAATTCTGGTGTTGTTTCTAATAAGTTCGCTACTTCAAATAGTAAATCACGAACACCTTGTTTCGTTACAGCTGAGATTGGGAAGATTTTTACTTCGTCTCCCACTTTCTCTTTGAATGCTTGTAAGTTTTCTTCTGCATCTGGCATATCCATTTTGTTTGCAACAACAACTTGTGGACGCTCAGTTAAGCGAAGGTTGTACTCTTTTAATTCATTATTAATCGTTACGTAATCCTCATATGGATCACGGCCTTCTAAACCAGACATATCAATTACATGCACGATTACACGTGTACGCTCGATATGACGTAAGAATTGGTGTCCAAGTCCAACGCCGGCATGTGCGCCTTCGATTAGTCCAGGAAGGTCAGCCATAACGAAGCTGCGGTTATCACCAGTTTCAACAACACCAAGATTTGGAACGATTGTTGTAAAGTGATACTCTGCAATTTTCGGACGTGCTGATGATACAACAGATAATAATGTAGATTTACCTACACTTGGGAATCCGACAAGTCCAACGTCTGCTAGTACTTTCAGTTCTAGAATGACATCACGTTCTTGACCTGGTTCCCCGTTCTCAGCGATTTCTGGCGCTGGGTTCGTAGCTGTTGCGAAACGTGAGTTACCACGGCCACCACGGCCACCTCTTGCGATTACAGCTGTTTGTTCATGCGTTACTAAATCGGCAAGAATTTGACCAGTTTTTTCATCTTTTACTACTGTTCCTGGTGGAACCTTAACGATTAAATCTTCAGATTTACGTCCGTGCTGACCTTTACTCATTCCGTGCTGACCACGATCAGCTTTGAAATGACGTTGGTAGCGGAAGTCCATTAATGTACGTAAGCCTTCCTCAACAACGAAAACAACATCTGCACCTTTACCACCGTCACCACCTGCTGGGCCACCTTTTGGTACATACTTCTCACGACGATACGCAACCATTCCGTTACCACCGTCGCCGCCTTTTACATATATCTTGACCTGATCTACAAACATTATTTCACCACACTTTTTTCAATTGGTTGTAATATAACCGAGACTTCTTCGTCTCGCACTGTATAAGAAATGGAATACCATTTATTGTTTTGGTTCGCAAGCCAATTCTGTAGTTCTTCTACACTCGTTAGCTTACCACGAAAATCAAAAAAGAAACGAGCATTCTCCGCGTCACATTCAATTGTGATACAAACATAATTTTCAACATATACGTCTAAACTATGCTGAAGCATTGAGAAAAATTGATTCGTCCATGTACATACAGTCTCATCTAAGTGAGATAAGTTATGTAATTTCCCTAATACTTCGTATTCCAATAAGCACGGCTGCTGTTTCCAATTATATGTTAAAATCCACTCTGAAAATAAAGGCATTGATAGCCCCATCAGATTGGATTCTTGTCTCGCTTCTTGGACAAAACGATCGATGAGCCTATGAATCTCTTCCACTTTTCCAAGGGAAAGGTTTCCTTTAACCATCTGCATACGATTGAGCCAATCATGTCTTGAATGACGCAACGCATCTATAATTGTCCATTTTTCATTCATTTAGATACCCCTTAATATAGAAAAACTCTAACCTGCACTCAGGTTAGAGTTTTCCGTGAGTTCTTATGCTTCTTGAGCAACAGGATATACGCTCACTTGTTTGCGGTCACGGCCAAGACGCTCGAAGCGTACTACGCCGTCAACTTTCGCGTATAAAGTGTCATCGCCACCACGACCAACGTTAACACCTGGATAAATTTTTGTACCGCGTTGACGGTAAAGAATTGAACCACCTGAAACCGTTTGACCATCTGCGCGTTTAGCACCAAGACGTTTTGACTGAGAGTCACGACCGTTCTTTGTACTACCTACACCTTTCTTAGATGCGAAAAACTGAAGATCTAATCTTAACATACGTTACACCTCCTGCACTTTTTCTATTAAACGGATATACTTTCCGTAATCAAGTTCGATCGTCTTAAGCGAAACAACCAATCCTTCTAAAAGTATCTGTGCTTTTTCTGCTGTATGAACGTCTAAATCATTAGGCAATTCATACGTTAAGAATCCGCCATCACTTCCGAGTTCAATAGTTGCCTGCACATTACAAAGTTCTTCCACTGCATTTATAGAACCAAACACAACCGCTGTAGTTCCAGCACAGACAAGGTCTTGTCCATGTGGTGCATAATCGGCATGTCCAGTCATTTTAAATGATTGGATACTTCCTAATTTCGTGCGACTTATCGTAATTTTAATCATGTTAACCCGAATTAAGCGTTGATAGCTTCAACAACTAGCTTAGTGTAAGGTTGACGATGACCTTGTTTCTTACGATTGTTCTTTTTCGCTTTGTATTTGAAAACGATGATTTTCTTAGCGCGACCTTGTTTTTCAACTTTCGCAGTAACTGTTGCACCTTCTACAACTGGGCTACCAACTTTAACGTTTTCGCCACCAACGAAAAGAACTTTGTCAAAAGTAACAGTTTCACCAGCTTCAACATCTAATTTTTCAATGTAGATTGCTTGACCAGCTTCAACTTTAATTTGTTTTCCACCTGTTTCGATAATTGCGTACATACTTGCACCTCCTCTTAATTACTAAGACTCGCCAAAAACGAGGTAGACATAAATGCCTTTAGGGAACCTGTCTTGTGCGGTTGTAGTATATAGCCGTTTAGGTGCTATAAACTATAACATAAAGATGTTATCATGAATCATAGACGGTTGTCAATAAATGTTCTGCTAACTATTTTTTCCGTTCTACAATTTCTTTTTTACTTCCAAATCGGATAATAGCGTACTTTTCGATCTCTTCATCCATGAAATAAATTTCAAACGGGATATTTTTTTGTAATTCTTTTTGTAAAAATTGTTTTTGCAAATTTTTAGGTGCAGCGATTAATACTGCCTCATCTTCTATATTGCCATATGTGATAAGCTCTCTCTCTAGCTCATACGCAATTGTTTCATACGACATAACATAACCCGTCGCTTTGCAAGGTACACACTCTTCTAGTAATACGTCACGTAAAGAATGTTTTTTACGTTTACGTGTCATCTCCAAAATTCCTAACTCTGTAAACCCGAGTACTCTTGTATAGGTACGATCATTTTGCATAGCAGCTATGAGACATTCTCTTATCTTTTCTTTGTCTTCTCTTCTTTTCATATTAATAAAATCAATTAATATCATTCCACCAAGATCACGTAATCTTAATTGACGTGCAATCTCCTCAGCTGCCATTTCATTTGTGCGAAGGACTGTATCTTGTAAATTTTGCTTCCCAGTAAACTTGCCCGTATTCACATCAATTACAGTCATCGTCTCCATTTGTTCTACAATTAAATAAGCACCATTTTGGAGCCATACAATTTTTTGAAGTGCTTTCTCAATTTCACGGTCCACACCAAAATGACTAAACATAGAAGATTTTTCATTATAAAAAGATACTTTTTCTGCCCCAACCTTATCCTCTAATTCCTTTACTATACTCCTTGTATCTACAACTACCTTTTCAATTGTTTCAATTGGATTTTCTTGAAATACACGATCTAAAAAGGTCGCCGGTCGATGAAGCAATAACGGTGCCTTCCCTTGACCCTCTTTTCTTTTTAACTCTTCATACAACTGCTGTAACCCTTGCATTTCAGCTTGTATTTCTTCAATTTCCCCTTTTTCAGAAGCAGAGCGGAAAATGTAACCTCCCGTTCCTTCTACCTCAATTTTGAGTAACTGTTGTCTTCTTTTATTATTTTTTATTTTCCGAGAAACAGCGCGCATTTCATCATACGGCATATAAACGACATATTTCCCGGTAAATTCTATATTCGCTGTCAATTTAGGCCCTTTCGTATCAATTGCCTCTTTCACCACTTGCACGAGTATCGCTTGTCCCTCATGTATACGATAAGAGGCTGGTACATCATCGTATGAAAGATACGCATGTTTTTCTAAACCGATATTTACAAATGCTGCATTCATTCCAGCAATTGTTCTTACGATGCGTCCAACATAAATATGCCCGACAATCTCTTGCTCTTCATTACGTTTCCATAAAAACTCAACAATTTTTTTCTTCTCTTCAATTGCAACACGCTTTTCCGATCCAACGTAGTTCATATATAACGTTTTCAAATTTCTTTCCTCACTTTATAATCTTCTTTGCTTTTACAATAATAAAAGGTTAGTGCTATCGTCAACACTAACCGATTAATTCTTCAACAGATGAAGTTGTTCGTTTTTCAGTAAAATATGCATAAAGCAATTCATTTTCATCCAATGTATAATGCTCTTTATATTTTCCACGGACGATAATAGAGTGCTTATATCCTCTACGAAATTTTGTGAAAATCGTATATAAACGATCTTCTGTTTGCACCTCAATAGGTGCAATCTTTTCAATTCCTCTTTTATTCCCGTAATAACGTTCTAATAAAAAACGCATAAATGCATACCGTCTTTGCTTCCACTCTTGGTATAACGATACCGCTAAAAATGTGAGTAGTATCCACATCATAATATTGTTGCTATTCCAAATTAACTGCCAACCTAATATTACACTAAAAAAAACACATGATAACTGCATCATCTTTTCATGTGCTTGTAAATAAGGAAAACGATATGATAGTACATTAAACAACACTTTCCCGCCATCAAGCGGCCAAATAGGGAGTAAATTAAACGCTAAAATAATTATATTATTCCACATAAAGAAATAATATAAATCCGCATTCAACCAACCAGTTTCAAACAAAATGTAACCTACCAACATCATCCAAACATGTTGAATAGGTCCTGCAATTACGACAACAAGTTCCTCTTTCAACGACTTATTTCCATGTTCCTCAAGCTCAGCCACACCACCAAACGGTAACAGTTGAATTTTTTTGATACGCCAATTATAATGCGCTGCTGCAAAAGCATGCCCAAGTTCATGAATGAGTACGATACAAAATAACAATAGTAATTCTTTAAAACGCGCCGTAAAAATACCTATAACAATAATAACCCAAAACAACGGATGCACTGAAATTTTCGTTAAAACATCCTTATATTTAATCAAATGATATCACCTGAATTGGATCAATAAATTTTTCATTCTTTTTTATTGCGAAATAAAATTTACCATTTTTATTATTTTCATCATTACTCACCGTTCCAATTTTTTGTTTCTTTGAAACGTAATCATATAATTTTACTGACATATCGTTTAAATTTGCATACCATGACTCCGTGCCATCTGCATGTTGAATTTGAACTGTATTTCCAAGTTCCTCTTTCTTACCTGCAAAAACAACTAGCCCTTCATTCACTGACTCAACTGTTGCATTTGTAGCTGTTTGGACAAATACACCTTGACCATTTTTTTGAAACCCTTGCATCACCTTTCCAGAAGCAGGAATTGCGTAATCTTTTTGCTGAATAGTCCCTTCCTTTTTCTCATTCGGTGAGTAGAATACGAGAGGTTTTCCAAACTGCTTTTCGTACCATTTCGCTACAGTGGCAAACTGAAACTCCTCTTTCATCACTTTTTCTGTAACAGCTTTAGCACCATCAAAAGAAGAAGGCGCATTCTTATATAAAATAGCAACAGAAAGAACTAAGATTGCTGATAATAAAATTTTGAAGAAAAATATTTCTTTTCGAAACAATGGGTGAATTTCCTTTTCTCCTTCTTCAATAAATACCGTTTCGCTATCAAAATTCCCACCGGCAAAATACTGCTCTTCCTCCATCTTTTCTTGCTCTGCCTTCCTTTTCGCAATCCTTTTTTTAATTTCTTCTACACGTCTATTCTTCATACTGTCTCCTTTCTTTCGCTAACCTTATTTAAATAGAAACAGTTGTATACAGTTTGTACATATGTATGAGCTAGGAAAGAAAGATATTCATGTGAAGAAAAAAGAAAGCACTTCGCATATGCGCGAAGTGCTTTTAACGGATTCCAAAGAAGTTTTTCATCTTTGTAAATACCGATACCTTTTCTTGTTCAAATGCTTGTAATGGTACATTCTCACCCAACAAGCGTCTTGCAATATTACGATAAGCTAACGCCGCTTTTCCACTCGGTTGCAACGCTACAGGTTCACCTGTATTTGTAGCACGAATAACTTCATCATCATCTTCAACAACACCAAGAAGCTCGATTGACAACGTACGTACGATTTCATCAACATCTAACATATCCTGTTCATGAAGCATATGACTACGCACACGGTTAATAACAAGTTTCGGTGGTTCAATATCCTCTTTTTCTAAAAGCCCGATAATACGATCCGCATCGCGCATTGAGGATACTTCTGGCGTTGTAACGACGATTGCTTTATCCGCACCAGCTACCGCATTTTTAAATCCCTGCTCAATCCCTGCAGGACAATCAATTAATATGTAATCATAATCTTGACGTAATACTTGTATTAATTCATCCATTTGTTCAGGTGTTACCGCTGATTTATCACTCGTTTGTGCTGCAGGTAATAAATAAAGATCATCAAAACGTTTATCTTTAATAAGAGCCTGAGGTAAACGACAACGCCCTTCAACGACATCAACAAGATCAAATACAATACGATTTTCCAGCCCCATTACTACGTCTAAATTACGAAGACCGATATCTGTATCAATTAAGCACACTTTCTTTCCAGATAACGCTAGGGCTGTACCAATGTTCGCAGACGTTGTAGTTTTACCTACTCCGCCTTTTCCAGATGTAATTACTATTGCCTCTCCCACAGCTATACAATTCCCCTTTCTAACTTTGTTAAATTAGGTCTAAGATGAGTGAGAAGTTGCAGGCGATCGACAACAATGTGATTGTTCTCATTAATATACGCACATTCTGCCGTCTCTGCTCCGTCTTCTTTCTCTTCCGGAGCCCGCATTGCCACATCACTAATTCGAAGTTGCATCGGGTTCATAACAGATGCAGCGATTACAGCATCCGAATCCCCATAATACCCAGCATGTGCAATTCCTCTTAATGATCCTACGACAAAAATATTCC
The DNA here is from genome assembly GCF_014932895.1 of Bacillus thuringiensis. GTDB lineage: Bacteria > Bacillota > Bacilli > Bacillales > Bacillaceae_G > Bacillus_A > Bacillus_A thuringiensis_AA. Next base: position 719,374 of record NZ_JACYOF010000001.1, read on the forward strand.
CCCCAGCGATAACCGTTCCGCCTGGATTAACATCACCAATTAACAATAAATTTCCTTTTACATGTAAAACTTGTCCAGAGCGAACAATTTTGGAAATAGGGACAATTTCTGTTTCTTCTTTCCAAGCTATTGCTTCCTCTTTAGTTATAACATCACTTTCAATTGAATCTACAACAAGATTCTTTTTATTACGAATTAACGTACGAATCTCTTCTTGTTGAACTTCTGTTAAATAACGATTTCCGACTTTCACATGCACCTCAATTAAAGAGCGCCCATCACCATCATAATAATGTGTAGAAAGCTTTTCGTCCAATTCCTTTAGTAATTCAGGGAATGAACAACAATCATCTAAATGAAGCGTTATTCCGTCTTTTGTCCCTTTTATCGTTACATTTTGTTGCTTTTTTTCTTCCACTAAAGTTCACCCCACCGATTCAATTCGACATAAAATTAGAAAATCCTTTTTTCTTTTTCTTCCATCGCTCTTGAAAGACGCACTAAATATCGTCTCAGTGGGAAACAAACTATCAATAAGAAAATTCCATTTAGCAATAAAGTAGAAAGGAGACGATCTGTGAAAAAGACATACGCCGACATATGAGTACGTCCTAACAAAGTTAAAAATCCATACACATAATACTCTAGTGCTGCAATGCCAGCCAGTACGATAGAAACAACAATAAATAAATTCAATTGTAGTACCTTCATCACACTATAAACTAAATAAGCTAAAATTGGATAAGCAAATATATATATACCGACAAGTTCTGTGTATACGGTATCAAATAAGAAACCAAATAAAAGTCCGTAATAAATCCCTTGGACCGGACTATAATACACAGTAATAAAACATAACACAATTATGAAAAAATGCGGTGCTGCTATACTGTCTTTCCAAAAAACTTCTGTTGGAACAACAGTAGAAAATGTATTTTCAAATAAAAAAATAAAAAGGAGCAAAAGAGGAAGAGCTGCTCTTTTTAAAATCTTCATCATCTCTTCTCCTCCTCCTATTCTAATGGCGCTGAAGGCATGTCACGTTTAGCAACTATAACATGCTCTATGTCATTTACATCAGCGGCAGGTTTTACATAAGCTGTTTTTGTTAAGCCATATGCATCTGGTTGAACATCAACGATTTCTCCGATTTCAAGACCTTTTGGGAAAAGTTCACCAAGTCCAGACGTTATAACCATTTGACCTTTTTCTACTGGTGCATCAGACCCAATTTTTGTGAAAAGCAATAATTTTTTTTCTTTGTCATAACCTTCAATTAAGCCAAAGATATTTTCGTTTCCTCGTACAAAAGCAGAAACACGATTTGTTCGGCTCATAGAACTTAACAACTCTACTGATGATGTAAACTGAGATACACTTTTCACGCGTCCGATTAAACCGTCTGAAGTCATAACAGCCATATCCTTTTTAATCCCTTGTTGTGCCCCTTTATCAATTCCAATTAAATCGTACCATTTATCTGGATTACGGGAAACAACAGTAGCTGGGATTTCAGTATAACCGCTTATCAACACTTTTTTTCCAGTTAGCTCTTTTAATTTATTGTTGTCATCCTCTAACTGCTTCACTTTATTTGATAAATTTGCATAGTTATCTAACTTTGCTTTTAATTCTTTATTCTCTTCATACGTGCGCTTTACATCCTCTACATTTTCAAAGAATCCAGCTACGTATTTCGCTGGCTTTTGGAATACACGTTCTACAACACCGACAGTGTCTTTAACAAACTGCTCCGGCCATGTTAAACTGTTCCGTTCTTTCAATGAGATTCCAATCAATGCCACGAGAAGAATAATACTAACTAACAAAACAATTAATCTTTTGTTTAAGAAAAACTGTGGCACGTTCACACCCTCTTAATTTCACTGATTTTTATTTTGCAATCTTATCGAGCAGCCGTTTTGAAAAGATCGATATTGTCTAATGCTTTACCCGTTCCAATTGCTACGCAATCTAATGGATCTTCTGCAACAAGAACTGGCATATTTGTTTCTTCACTAATAACTTTATCTAAGTTACGTAGTAATGCCCCGCCGCCTGTTAATACAATACCGCGGTCCATAATATCTGCCGCTAATTCAGGTGGAGTTTGTTCTAGCGTATTTTTAACCGATTCTACAATTGCATCTACTGTATCTTTTAATGCATCTGCAATTTCTTCTGGTTGAATTAGTACTGTTTTTGGTAAACCACTTACTAAATCACGACCACGGATTTCCATAGGCTCAACACCTTCTGGCTCGCCTGCAGAACCGATTTCTAATTTTAATGCTTCAGCTGTTCTTTCACCGATCATTAAGTTATAGCTTTTCTTAATGTACTGAATGATTGCATCGTCCATATCATCACCAGCAACACGAACTGATTGACTTGTTACAATACCACCTAAAGAAATAATTGCAACTTCTGTTGTACCACCACCGATATCAACAACCATGCTACCAGTTGGTTCCCAAACAGGTAAGTTCGCACCGATTGCCGCTGCAAATGGTTCTTCGATAGGATATGCATCACGAGCACCCGCTTGACGAGTCGCATCAATTACTGCACGTCTCTCTACAGCTGTAATACCAGATGGTACACATACCATTACGTATGGTTTACGTGAGAAGAATCCATTTGATTTTTGAGCTTGTTGAATGTAATATTTCATCATTGTTGCTGTTGTTTCGTAATCAGCAATTACACCGTCTTTCATCGGACGTAGTGCTACTACATTTCCTGGTGTACGACCAATCATTTGTTTTGCATCGCTACCTACAGCAACGATTTGTTTCGTATCGGTTTGTAACGCTACTACTGAAGGTTCACGTAAAACTACACCTTTTCCTTTTACATATACAAGCGTGTTCGCAGTTCCTAAATCTATTCCAAGATCGCGAGTAAATCCACCAAATCCAAACATATTATTTATCTTCCTCTCTTATTTTCACAGACTCATTTTTCTTACTTTATATTATAAAAACAGTACGTTTTTTATATCTGTATCCTTTTTGCAGATAATTTTCTACAAAAAACTCATAAATCACATTATAAAACAAAATAAGTAAAAAGCATAGTCTTAAATATGACCTTTTTCCTTTAAACTCACGAATTTATGGTCACCTATTATAATATGATCAAGCACTTCAATACCGATAATTCGACCGCATTCTACTAAACGTTTTGTTACTTCTATATCTTCTCGGCTCGGTGCCGGATCTCCTGAGGGGTGGTTATGAAGACATATGATAGAGGCGGCTGCACGGCGAAATGCTTCTTTAAAGACTTCCCTTGGGTGTACAATTGACGTGTTTAAACTTCCGATAAAAATCGTTTGCCTATGTATAACTTGATTTTTTGTATTTAAATATAAACAAACAAAATGCTCCTGTTGTAAAAAACGCATCTCTTCCATCATGTATTTCGCACAATCTTCTGGGCTTCGAATGCTATATCTATTTTGATATTCTAAACGCACCATTCTTCTACCTAGTTCAAAGGCGGCCATCAGCTGAGATGCCTTCGCAATCCCAACACCATGAATACCCATTAATTCTTCTAACGTTGCATCTTTCAACATACGTAAGCCATCAAAGTGATGCAAGATTTTATCGGACAAATTTAAAACCGTGTCTTCTTTAGAACCTGTTCTGAGTAACACTGCGAGAAGCTCCCGATTCGATAAACTTCCTGCACCTTCTAATAATAAACGCTCCCGTGGCTGTTCTTCTCTGACAACATCACGAATACCGTTCATCTCTCCACCCCTTTTACTTGTTCTCTCAAAGAAAACCCCATGCAATTTTAGGCATGGGTTACATCAATATCAAATTGTCTTAATTCCCGAACAAGACGCGCAATTGGTAAGCCTACGACACTGTAGTAGTCCCCTTGAATGTGTTGAACAAAAATAGAACCTTTACCTTGAATCCCATAACTTCCTGCTTTATCAAGAGGTTCCTTCGATGCAACATATACGTCAATTTCCTCTTCTGTTAATTTCCAAAATGTAACTTCTGTACGCTCATAAAAAGTGACCGTTTTTTCTTTTGATATAATCGCAACACCTGTGTATACTTCATGTGTTTTTCCCGATAATAATCGTAACATTTCTTTCGCCTCAGCCTCATTAGAAGGCTTTCCAAGAATACGCGATTCATATGTAACAATTGTATCTGCACCTAACACAATGTGATCACTATTATTTTCTGCCACCGCAGATGCTTTTTGTAAAGCAAGTGACATAACAATATCCGAAGGTGATGAATAGGCACCAATCGTCTCTTCTACTTCACTTACAACAATTTCAAATGGCACACCCGCTAACTCAAGCAATTCCTTCCTCCGAGGTGACCCTGAAGCTAAAATAATTTTTCTCATATTTTCTCCTTCCTTTCTCACATGAAGCAAAACAATTTATATCCATCGTATCAAAGGAATAGTTTGCCCACAAATGAAAGAAATATTAATTTCTCTAAACAAACTAATACTTCTTTACTACATACGATTATATTTCTGCCGTTGAGAAAGCACTTTGCTCTAAATTCAAAAGAAAAGAAAGAAGCACATGTACTTCTTTCTTCTTTTCATTATCCTATTATTTCACTTTTTGCGAAACAATTTTTTCATACGAGAGTATACCATCGATGATAACTTGATTTAACTTCACCAAAGATTCTTTATCGCCCTTTCCGTCCTTCACTGTTTGTACAGCTACTGAAGTATACATATATAGCTTTTTCGCCTCTTCCTGCTTTATGCTTTTTCCTTCTTTTTCAATCGTTTTCCATTCTTTTTCAATCATTTCTATATCTTTTGCATTGCTTTTCCCACCAGCTTGAACGCCAGAAACATATTTTGCTAAATGAGTATATAATGGCTGTACTTTTGTTAAAAATGCTCCTACTTCTTTATCATCTTTCAATAACGCTTTATCTGTTATATCCCAGTTCTTTTTCAAAACGGAGACACCATCATTTTTATACTGAGTCATTAATTGATTTACGGCCTGTTCATCGCTAGCAATACCAACAACTAATGCATACTTATCACCGCTCGGTTTCAAAGCTGCATTGCCCCCATTACCTTTCCATTCTTCAAGAGCTGCCTGTCCCTTTTCTTCGGAAGAATAAAGCCCTCCTTGAACAAAAAATAATTTCAACGGATCTAATGACGTTCCTACCTGTGCTTTTGGTTTTTCCTCTTTTGGTGCTGGTGTTTGTTTTGCCGTTCCACCCACCTTTGATTCTTCATGCCCAGACTGCTTCGAAGCTGTTACTTCGCTTCCTCCTGTCGTCCCTTGTCCTGTAAGCAAATGGAGCATTCCCATTCCAAACGCCGTACCAATAACAATTGCAGTTGTAACGATTGCAATCAATGTATTACTCCATTTCTTTCGGTGTTTTTCCATAGACGCTGATTTCGCTTTTTGAAACGGAACGACGTTTTTGGGTCTTTCACTTTCTACTACCATCCATTCAAACTCATCTTTCTTCTTTTCCTCATACTTCGCTTCTGTTCCATTTACTTTCACCGAGATCGTTCGTGATTGCTTGTCCATACACTCACACCTCACCTCTTATCATTGTCCGCATCATATCATATTCATTTCACAAAAAAACGAGATATTTGTCAGAGGAATTCGCCAAATAACCCTATATAATTATCTTATATGTATGCATTTGACTTCATTTGTAGAACAAAAAAACTAGATAGCAAAGACTATCTAGTTTTTCTCGCGAATATATTTTCGAACTTCAGAAATGAAATACAGAGAACCCGTTATGATAAAAACATCATTTTCTCCAATCATGTCAACCTTTGTATCAATTGCCTCTTTCCAATTTTCAAAAACTAATTTTGACTCTTTTTGTGAATACGATGCAAGCTTGTCAGCAGAAATAGCACGATCAAAGGCGAATGTTGTAAAAATAATTTCATCGGCAATTGTTTCTAATTGACCTACCATGTTATGCAACTGTTTATCACCAAGCGCAGTAAATAAAACTATTACATTTTTATCTTTGTAATGTGCCTCTACTGTTTTCACAAGGCTCTCAATACCTTCTGGATTATGAGCACCATCTATTATAATATCAGGATTACTTTGCAACTTTTCAAATCGACCAATCCAGTATGCTTCATGTAATCCAGCTCTTATTTCCTCTTCCGCGATTAAAAATGATATATATGTTTTTACATACATTACTGCCATAAGTGCTAGTGAGGCATTTCCTACTTGGTGAACACCTTTCATTGAGATTCGAATATCTTCAAATACGGCAAAAGGGCAAGCAAAATCAAAACGTTCCCCATCTTCGTTAGATTGTTTATGTACCGCGGTAAAATGCTTGCCAAGTTCATATAAGTTTGCACGATTTTCCTTCGCAACCTTTTGAATAACTTGCAATGCTTCCTCATCTTGTACACCTGTAATGACCGGAACCCCCGACTTAATAATACCTGCCTTTTCATATGCAATTTCTCCTAGTGTATTCCCTAAAATATGCATATGATCGTGACCTATATTTGTAATAATTGTGAGAACAGGATGGATAACATTGGTAGAGTCAAAACGCCCTCCAAGCCCTGTTTCAAATAAAACAACATCACAGAAATTGATTTTACCGAAATAACAAATTGCCATAACAGTAATAATTTCAAACTCAGTCGCTTCCCCTAAATCCGTCTCGTCTAGTTTTTCAACGACTGGCTTTACCATCTTTACAAGTTCAGTAATTTCTTCATCTGCAATTGGTGTTCCATTTACACTAATACGCTCATTAAATGTTTCGATATAAGGAGAGGTAAACGTTCCTACCTTATATTTCGCACCTTCTAGCATGTAGCGCATATATGTTAACGTTGAACCTTTTCCATTTGTACCAGCTAGATGAACACATTTTATATGACGCTCTGGATTTCCAAGTTCTTCTAGCATCCATCTCATTCTTTCTAATCCTGGCTTAATACCAAACTTCAATCGGCTATGAATCCACCCTATCGCTTCTTCGTATGTATGTATCACGTATGCTTTTCCCCTTTCAAAAGACAACTTTCATAGTTCTATTATACGCAAAGAAAAGAGACTCACCAATATAGTGAGTCTCTAAAAACATTTTTACTTTTCAAGATCTGCTAGACGTTGACGAACTGCTTCGCGTTTTTCTAGGTAATCTTGCTCTTTCGCACGCTCTCCTTCAATAACCGCTGCAGGAGCTTTCGCTACGAAACCTTGGTTAGAAAGTTTCTTCTGTACACGTTCTACTTCTTTATCGAACTTCTCAAGTTCTTTCTCAAGACGAGCTCTCTCTTCATCAAGATTGATAAGATCAGCTAACGGTAAGAATAACTCTGCACCTGATACGATTGCAGTCATTGCTTTTTCTGGCGCTTGTAAGTCCGTTTGAATTGTTAATTCGCTTGGGTTACAGAAACGCTCAATGTAAGAGCTATTTTTCGTAAGTTGAGCAAGTACAGCCTCATCTTTTGCTTTAATTTGCATTTGAACTTTTTTGCTCATTGGCGTATTTACTTCTGCACGGATGTTACGAACCGAGCGAATGATATCAACTAGAAGGTGCATTTCTGCTGCCGCTTCTGTATCTTGTAACTCTTCGCGAACTGTTGGCCATGCCGCTACTGTAATAGACTCGCCTTCATGCGGTAAATGCTGCCAAATTTTCTCTGTTACAAATGGCATGAATGGGTGTAATAGACGCATTGTTTGGTCTAATACGTAAGCTAAAATAGAACGAGTTGTTTTCTTAGCTGCTTCATCTTCACCGTATAGTGGAAGTTTCGCCATTTCAATATACCAGTCACAGAAATCATCCCAAATGAAGTTGTATAATGAACGACCAGCTTCACCGAACTCATATTTATCCATGTTACGTGTTACGCTTTCGATTGTTTCGTTTAAGCGAGTTAAGATCCACTTATCTGCAACTGATTTTTCACCAGTTAAATCGATTTCTTCATACTTCATGTCATCCATGTTCATTAATACGAAACGTGATGCATTCCAAATTTTATTAATGAAGTTCCAAGTAGATTCTACTTTTTCCATGCTGAAACGTAAATCTTGGCCTGGTGCACTTCCTGTTGATAAGAAGAAACGCATTGCATCTGCACCGTACTTCTCAATAACATCCATTGGGTCAATACCGTTACCAAGGGATTTACTCATTTTACGTCCTTGCTCATCACGAACTAAACCGTGAATTAATACATCTTTAAATGGACGCTCACCTGTAAACTCTAAACCTTGGAAAATCATACGAGATACCCAGAAGAAGATGATATCATAACCAGTTACTAATGCATCTGTTGAATAGTAACGTTTAAAGTCTGCTGAATCTTCATTTGGCCAACCAAGTGTTGAGAATGGCCATAATGCTGAACTGAACCATGTATCAAGTACGTCGTTATCTTGATTCCAGTTTTCAATATCTGCTGGCGCTTCTGTACCTACGTATACTTCACCAGTTTCTTTATGATACCAAGCTGGAATGCGGTGTCCCCACCATAACTGACGAGAAATACACCAGTCATGAATGTTTTCCATCCAGCGTAAATATGTGTTTTCAAAACGATCTGGTACGAACGTTACTTTTTCTTCTTCTTTTTGTTGAAGCTCTACCGCTTTTTCAGCAAGTGGAGCCATTTTTACGAACCATTGTGTTGATAGGTAAGGCTCAACAACTGCACCGCTACGCTCACTATGACCTACTGAGTGTATATGAGGCTCGATTTCTACTAATACGCCAGCTTCTTGTAAGTCTTTCACTAACGCTTTACGGCATTCGAAACGATCCATACCGTTATACTTACCAGCTCTTTCGTTCATCGTTCCATCTTCGTTCATTACTAAGATACGTGGTAAGTCATGACGATTACCTACTTCAAAGTCATTCGGATCATGAGCTGGTGTAATTTTTACAACACCTGTTCCGAAGTCTTTTTCTACGTACTCATCAGCAATAATCGGAATCTCACGGCCTACAATTGGAAGTGTAACTGTTTTTCCGATTAAATGTTTGTATCGATCATCTTCTGGATGAACTGCTACTGCTGTATCACCAAGCATCGTTTCTGGACGAGTTGTTGCAAGACGAATGTGACCAGAGCCATCTGTTAACGGATAGTTCATATGGTAGAATGCACCTTGAACTTCTTTATGAATTACTTCAATATCAGAAAGAGCTGTGCGTGTTGCTGGGTCCCAGTTGATGATATATTCACCACGGTAAATTAAGCCTTTTTCGTATAATTGAACGAATACTTTATTAACCGCATCAGATAAACCTTTGTCTAATGTGAAACGTTCACGAGAATAGTCTAGTCCTAAACCAACTTTCCCCCACTGTTGACGAATATGAGAAGCGTATTCTTCTTTCCATTCCCAAGCTTTTTCAAGGAATTTCTCACGGCCAAGATCGTAACGTGAAATACCTTCTTCACGAAGTTTCCCTTCTACTTTTGCTTGTGTTGCGATACCAGCATGGTCCATTCCTGGAAGCCATAACACATCGTAACCTTGCATACGTTTCGTACGAGTTAAAATATCTTGAAGAGTTGTATCCCAAGCATGACCTAAGTGCAGCTTACCAGTTACGTTTGGAGGTGGAATCACAATTGTATATGGTTGTTTCTTCTCATCTCCTGTTGCTTCAAAATATTTGCCTTCAAGCCACCATTGATAAAGGCCTTCTTCAACGGACATATGATCATATTTAGTTGGTAAATTCTTTTCCGTGTTTGACATTATTTTCCCTCCTTAAAATAAAAAATGCCCCTCATCCAAAAAAAGGACGAGGGACATCGCGGTACCACCTTTATTTACAAACAAATTCAAAATTTGCTTATACTCTTAATTTGATAACGGACAAATCCGTCTTTTCCTAATGAGAACTATTCCGTTCAGAAAAGATGCTCCAGGGCTACCTTCTAACATAACTATCTAGAGAATCTCTCAGCTAATGATTCTCCTCTCTGAAGACGTTTCATGTTATACTCTTCCCCTTCAATGCATTTATATGATTGTTAATTATTATATACAATAGTGTAAAAAACGAAACCTTATTCGTCAAGATAAATTTAAGACTACGACTTTTCGGACGAATGCAAAAAAAAGATAAGTAGCACCCTCTACTTATCTTCTTTACCTCGCTATTCGCTGGGCAGTAAGACCCCCGATTGATTAAAGTCTCACTTTATCCGTTCCCTTGCTGAGCAGCTTGTAATTGTGACAGGAAATATTCTATATTACTAACGAGCCAATGCGATTGTTGCAAGTTCTTTACTCCACGAAGTTCATTGCCCTCATTGCGACTCTCTCTTCTTTTCTTATAAGATTGGATTTGTCGAATAAATTGCGATGGATACGTCATGTAAGCAAACATAAGAAGTTGCTCTTCTTTCGTAAACGGGAAATTTTTTTGATACATTTGATACCATTCAAACCGATCACTTCGCGCAATTGGATATGTGTTTAAAGACCGAGAATAAAAACCTACTATATCTTGCACAGGCGTTGCAAACTTCGATTTCTCTAAACTAATAAAATAACCATTTCGCTCATAATCAAATAAAAAATGATTAAGTGATACGTTACCATGTACAAAAGTAATACGTGTTTTTTCTTTTTCTTTCATCGCATCGTTCCACTCATTTAATTGCTTCGTTGCAAATTCACGCGCCCTCATTACATGATGATAATACGTACAATATTGCAATTCAAACGGAGACATATACCACTTCGCTTCAGATTCTACAAGAAACTCTTCTAACATCTCACCATCATTTTCCCAGCGGTCAGATATATTCGTATAATGTTTTTCTAAATCTTCTTCTGTATATGTTTCTTCTTTCACCGTCTTTTGATGTAACGTTCCAAGTGTCTGAAACATTTTATGGTATTGATCGTTATCTTCACCGTTTCCTTCCGCACGCTCTAACCAAGGCATTAAATAATAACTATACGTCCCGTCACTTAAAATATAATTTCCATCCGTCGCATGGTATATAGGTACATAATTCGAAAAACCTTTCTCCTTCAAATATTGAATATGATGTAGAAAGTTATTCCGCTCTAACTTTCTGTCTGCTATTTTCTTCAGCGCATACGGACCTTGATTCGTGTAAATTTTCGTTACACTTCCGTGTTCTTCCATATACTGCGTATCCAATTTATATTGCCTTACAATGGGTTCATAGCGATTTCGTAATTCAATATCCATACGAATAACCCTTTCTATTCAAAACATAGCCTCTAGGAAAATAAGTGAGTGAAGACACTCACTCCCTTATTTCGCCTTTGCCCTTGAAACGGGAATATAAATCATTTGCCCCGCAGTTAAATATATATCTTCTGTTTGATTGACACGGTATAAGTTTTGTACAGACGTTTCATAGCGTTCTGCAACAGATTCGATTGTATCCCCTTCTTGCACAAAATACATTCTTAACTTTGTAAATTCTTCTTCCGGTTCTTTCGTAAATATTTTCGTTAAATAAAGCGCATTTTCATCTCTCTGTGAGTACGCTTCTTCTTGCTCTTCCTGCTTTTTCGCTTTTTCTTTCTTGAAATCTTTTCGCCCGAACAATTCAAATTGCGGCGTCGGTTCTTTCTCCTCTTCACGCTCCACAAATTCATGCTCTTCTATTTCCTCTTCCTCTAATTCCTGCTCTTTTCTTTCCTCTAGTTGGAACGGTTCAAATGCGTAATCTTCCCACTCATCCGATTCCTTATAAGCTGGCTCTTCTACATGTGGTACAGGTCTATTTTCATCCTCTTCAGCTGAATCATCTTCTAACTCAGCATACGCCGTTTCTTCCTCTTCCTCTTCTTCCTCGATTCTTTCCTCATCACATAAACCCGTAATAGCTATATCCGCTAGTAATTGTAAGCAACCATTTTCCTTTAATTCATAATCAAATTCCTCGATTGATACATATAGTTCTTCAATTACTTTCACTCGATTTCTCGGAATTGATATTTCAAGCGGAAAGGAATGAACAAGTTCATTCACGCCATCTTCCCTTGTTTCTACATAATCAATTGACTTTGCTGGCGATAGTTCTCTTAATGAATAAGCAGAATCATCTTGCCGTGCGACATACTCTCCCGTTAAATCTAATTGCCCTCTCACGATAACTTCATGATCAAGCTCTTCTATCTCAACGTCTGGATCTAACGAAATTGACAAAAGTTCTTCGACTTCCTGTCCTTTTTGGAACCAAACAGATTCTTTTAATGAAAATCGTAACGAATGATCTGTTGTCACTTCTTTTCCCCCTCCCAAACTATATGTCATTACAGATTTATGTATCTAAAGCCTACTTTATGAATAAAAAAAATCGCTCCCCTTACGGAGAGCGATTTTCTCTAATAGATTATGCTTTTAACTTTGACATTGCAATTTCAGCCGCTGCAATCGTCGCTTCAATATCTGCATCACTATGTGCTGTCGATAAGAATAACCCTTCAAATTGAGATGGTGGTAAGAATACACCTTGTTCTACCATTTCACGATAGTAAGCCGCAAAGAATTCTAAGTTTGAAGATTTTGCTGCATCGTAATTAATAACTGGCTCATCTGTAAAGAAAATACCAATCATAGAACCCGCACGGTTAATATGATGAGGAATGCCATGTTTTTCAGCTGCTTTACGTAACCCAGCTTCTAACATTTCCGCTTTACGCTCAAATTCCACATATGATTCTGGCGTTAACTGTACTAACGTTTCATAACCTGCTGCCATTGCAAGTGGGTTACCTGATAAAGTACCAGCTTGGTAAATTGGTCCACTTGGCGCAACTTGACGCATAATTTCTGCCTTACCACCGTACGCTCCTACTGGTAAACCACCACCGATTACTTTACCTAAACAAGTTAAATCAGGAGTTACGCCGTAGTAACCTTGTCCGCAATTATATGCCACTCGGAATCCTGTCATTACTTCATCAAAAATAAGTAATGCACCGTATTGTTCTGTTACTTCACGAAGCCCTTCTAAAAATCCTGGTTGCGGAGGAACAACGCCCATATTTCCTGCCACTGGTTCTACAATTACACAAGCAATATCATCACCGAATTGTTCGAAAGCATATTTTACACTTTCTAAATCGTTATACGCTACTGTAATCGTATTTTGTGCTACACCTTCTGGTACACCAGGGCTGTCTGGTAAACCTAGCGTCGCCACACCAGAGCCAGCTTTAATTAATAACGAATCGCCATGACCGTGGTAACAACCAATGAATTTCAAAATTTTGTTACGGCCTGTATAACCACGAGCTAAACGTAATGCACTCATTGTCGCTTCTGTTCCAGAGTTAACCATACGTACAATCTCGATCGATGGTACGCGCTCAATAACAAGTTTCGCTAATTTATTTTCAATTTCTGTTGGTGCACCGAAGCTTGTACCTCTTTCAGCAACAGATTTTAACGCTTCAACAACTCGATCATTTGCATGACCATGAATTAAAGGCCCCCATGATAATACGTAATCGATGTATTCATTTCCATCGATATCATATACTTTAGAGCCTTTTCCACGCTCCATAAACAACGGATTCATACCAACAGATTTAAAGGCACGAACAGGGCTGTTTACGCCACCAGGCATTAAGTCTTGTGCCTCTTCAAACGCCGCGATCGACTTATCAAACTTTTTCATTATTTAGCGCCTCCTTCTTGTAACCATCTTGCTGCATCTTTTGCATGATACGTAATAATTAAGTCTGCTCCTGCACGTTTCATGCTAATTAATTTTTCAAGTACAACTTCTTTTTCATTAATCCAACCATTTTGTGCTGCCGCTTTAATCATCGAATATTCACCACTCACGTTATAAGCAACGACTGGTAAATTAAAGTTATTTTTCACATCACGAACGATATCTAAGTAAGAAAGAGCTGGCTTTACAATTAAGAAATCTGCCCCTTCCATTACATCTGATTCCGCTTCACGGAATGCTTCCATACGGTTTGCTGGGTCCATTTGATATGTTTTACGGTCACCGAACTGCGGTGCACCATGCGCCGCATCACGAAACGGCCCGTAAAATGCTGATGAATATTTCACAGCATACGACATAACTGGTACGTGTGAAAAACCATTTTCATCTAACGCATGACGAATCACTGTTACAAATCCATCCATCATATTAGATGGAGCAATAATGTCTGCTCCTGCTTTCGCTTGGCTTACAGCTGTTTTCGCAAGAACTGCAAGAGACTCGTCATTTAAAATAATACCATCTTCAATTACACCACAATGACCATGGCTTGTGAATTGACATAAACATGTATCCGCGACTACTACTAGCTCAGGAAACTCACCTTTAATTTGCTTAATTGCACGTTGTACAATTCCATGATCACAATATGCTGATGATCCAACTTCATCCTTTTCAGCAGGTAAACCAAATACAATAACAGAACGAATACCTAAATCAACAACCTCTTGCATTTCAGCTTGCAATAAATCTAAAGAGATTTGATATACGCCTGGCATAGAAGGAACTTCATTACGAACATTTTCACCTTCTAATACAAAGATAGGGTAAATAAAATCTTCTGTATGTAAAAATGTTTCACGCACAAGCGCACGCATGCCTCCGCTTTGTCTTAGACGACGATGACGATTAAATTGTAAAGAATTCATAGATTTCTATCCCCATTCTTTTATTTTGATTATGCATGTAAAGTAGATTCACAAATGCATTGTATTAACGATTCTATTGTGTATTTTTCTGGTACGATAACTTCTGAGAAATAGCTTCTTGCCTCTTTTGCTGTTATCGGTCCTATACAAGCAATTGTACATTTTTTTGTCCATTCTCTCCAGTTTGTACCCTCGAGTAGATGAACAAAACTATCAACAGTTGAAGGGCTCGTAAATGTAATAATATTTACTTTCCCTAATTTCAATGCAGTTATAAGCTCTTGCTTTTTCTCTACATTCACCTTCGTACCGTATACGATTAGCTCATCTAGGGAAACACCCATTTCCCGAAGGGTAACTGGAATTACATCTCTTCCTAAATTCCCTTTCGGAAATAAAATGCACTCGTTTCCACTTAGTTTTTTTACAAACTCTTCTGCAAATACTTCTGCAACAAATGAAGTTGGAACAAAGTCCACTTGATAGCCCCGCTTTTCTAACTCTAATTGTGTTTTCACACCTACTGCAGCAATTTTAGTCGTTACGGGGAGCTGCTTTCTCAAACTATCTAGAAAAAAAGCTACACCATTTTTACTCGTAAAAATAACCCAGTCATACGAATGTAGCTGCTCTGCTATATGTTGAATTTGTCTATAAGACATACCTTCCATACGCAAAAGCGGAATTTCCAATGGAATTCCGCTCTTTTCTTTCACTGCTACACTCATTTGTTTCGCTTGATGCTGGGCACGTGTAATCAATACCGTTTTACCAGCGAGAGCGTTCATATTTATTGTTGCCCCTTATTTGCAGCAAGAATGAGTTCTTTTGCGCCTTGTTTAATTAAACGGTCCGCAGCCTCTAATCCTACTTCCTCAGGATCAGTTCCTAAAACTGTCTCTTTTAATAAAACAGAACCGTCCATAGAACCGACAAGAGCTGTTAACTCGATTGCATCATCTTCTGTAAGAGTTGCATATCCAGCGATTGGAACTTGGCATCCACCTTCAAGTTTATGAAGAAATACTCTCTCTGCAGCCACTGTTCTTTCTGTTACGGCATCATTCATATGCGATAGCAACTGTAATAAATCGTTATCATCCTTACGGCATTCAATCGCTAATGCACCTTGTCCTACTGCTGGTACACATAATGTCTCATCTAAATGCTCTGTAATAACTTCATTATCCCAGCCCATTCTTTGTAATCCAGCTGTCGCTAAAATGATTGCATCGTAATCTTCTTCTTTTAATTTACGTAAGCGTGTATCGATATTCCCGCGAATCCACTTCACTTGTAAATCTGGTCTCGCAGCTAATAATTGTGCACTACGTCTCAAACTACTCGTTCCTAAAGTTGCCCCTTCGGCTAACTCTTTAAACGATGCTCCGCTTTTAGAAATAAAAGCATCACGAGGATCAACACGCTTTGGTATACACCCAATCATTAACCCTTCTGGAAGTACGGCCGGCATATCTTTCATACTATGTACAGCCATATCGATTTCTTTCGTAAGTAACGCATGTTCAATCTCTTTAACAAACAAGCCTTTTCCGCCTACTTTTGAAAGAGTAACATCTAAAATAACATCACCTTTTGTAACGATTTCTTTCACTTCAAATTCATATGGTAAACCGAGCGCTTTTAACTGATCAATAAACCAATTTGTTTGTGTTAATGCCAGTTTACTCTTTCGTGATCCTACAATAATTTTGCGCATAATTCTCTCTCCTCATTATAAATACCAAAAGTGGAAGTTGGATAAACTGCTTAATAAAAAAATGTTAACTAGCATTACGAGAAATGCCCCGATATTCCACTGCACAATTTTCTTACCTTGCAACACATCTGCCGCTCGTAAATATAAACCTGTGCAATATACAAACAGAACGACAAAAGATCCGATTACTTTCGTATCATACCAATGGAAATTATCCAATTTTGTATATCCCCATATGCATCCTAATAAAATTGCTAATAAGAAAAATGGAACGGAAAATAAGTTTAATCCGTAAGACATAGATTCTAACTTCGGTAAATTCCCTAACCTTCTTAATCTCGCATTCCACTTTTTCTTTTTTAATAGGCGATATTGCAATAAATACATAATAGAAAAAATAAACGATACAGTAAATGTGGCATAAGAAATAATTGCCATACCGACATGTACGTATACAAGTTCTGAAACTAATTGTTCAGCAAGTATTGGCGACATCTTTCCGAGCGGTGTAAAAATAGAAAAAGCGCTTACGCCAAATGCGACTACATTTGTAAAAAAGACTAAAAAGTCAATACGCATAAATCGATTTATAACTAACGACATCGTAATCAATAACCATACATAAAAATAAATCCCTGATAATAAAGTTAAAATAGGATTCGTTTCTGAATCTGTAGCCCTAATTAACATAAAAATAGACTGCAGAACCCATACAATCGAAAGTAACCAAAAAGCAAATCGGTTCGCCTTTCGGTTACTTTGGAAATAATCTATAAAATATAAACTAATGCTACAAGCATATAAGATAATTGCAATATGATAAATAATACTGTTATTTAAAAAACTCATCCGATCATCCTTCCAAATTATAAAGATGGAACGGATGGTGTCCACGCTCTTTTATGTTCTACTTCTTCCGTATGTCTCTCTACTTCTTCTACTTCTAAATCAAAAATCTTCGCAAATAAAGCTAGTTTTTCCGGCGCTCCCTCTTCAGCAGCTAATTCTTTCGCTACTAAAATTGGGTCTTTTAATAATTGGTTAATAATACTTTTCGTATGCTTACTAATTACTTTTTTCTCACGATCACTAAGATTTGGTATTTTTCGTTCAAGACTTTCCATCGTTTCACTTTGGATTGCAAGTGCCTTATCGCGAAGAGCTGATATTAACGGAACAACACCAAGTGTACTTAACCACGTTTTAAATAAAACAATTTCCTCTTCAATCATAAGTTGAATTTTCTCTGCTTCTTTCAAACGCTCAGCACGGTTTGCTTCCACCACTCCTTGCAAGTCATCAATGTCATATAAAAAAGAACCTTCTAGTTCATCAATTGCGGGATCAATATCACGTGGTACTGCGATATCCACCATAAATAACGGACGACCAGAGCGCATTTTCTCTACTTTTGTCATCATCTCTTTCGTAATGACATATTCTGATGCACCAGTTGAACTAATTAAAATATCGGCTTCTAATAATGCACATTGCAATTCACTTAAAGATTTTGCATGCCCCATATATTTCTCAGCCATTACTTCCGCTTTCGATAGAGTTCTATTCATGACCGTTACTTTACGAGCGCCACTTCCGTATAGGTTTTGCAATGCAAGTTCACCCATTTTACCAGCACCAAGAATAAGCACATGACAATCTGTTAACTCACCAAATATTTTCTTTCCAAGCTCAACAGCGGCATAACTAACAGACATCGCACTTTCACCAATTGTCGTTTCTGAATGCGCACGTTTCGCTAACGTAATGACTTGCTTAAACAATTCATTAAAAATTGTGCCGGTTGTTTTTACTTGCTGCGCTTCTAAAAAGCTATCTTTTATTTGACCTAAAATCTGTGTCTCTCCAACTACCATAGAATCTAAACCGCTCGTTACACGGAATAAATGATCTATTGCACCATCTTGTTCAAAAATAGTTAAATATGGTGCGACCTCTTCTATTTCAAACTGAAACCAATCAGCTAAAAACTTCTTAATATAATACCGTCCTGTGTGTAATTGATCGACAACAGCATAAATTTCTGTGCGATTACAAGTTGATACAATGACATTTTCTAACACGCTCTTTTGATTTTGTAATGTCATCATTGCTTGCTCTAGCTCTGCTGCTTGAAACGCTAGCTTCTCACGAAATTCTACAGGGGCTGTTCGATAATTTACACTAACAACAAGAATATGCACGCAGCATGTCCCCCTTCACCCGTTTTATCACTTTATCTACTATCATAATACAACTTTCCTCTTATAAATCTGACAATCGTGTGAACAACCGATTATTTTTTAATTATTCTCCGTATGTAATGAAGGAGATTCAGTAACACTAATAAAAATTTTCTACTTTATAATGATTATAAATTAACAACTCTATTTGTACGTTACCAAAAAAAGTCCTCATAATCAAGTGATGGAAACTATTCCATATTCATTATAACATCATCTTTTCTATCTTCTTTCATGATGAAGGAAAATATGTATGATTGTTCCAAAATATAGTTTCTCAATACAATGTATTTGACATTGTATTTCTTTTTCGTTATATTGATTTTACAAAATTAAATTGTGCACAACTTAATTGGAAGGGAGTTATTTATGACAGAAGATTCTTTGCACCTAGATAATCAACTTTGTTTTTCTATTTATGCCTGTTCCAAGGAGGTTACCCGTTTTTACCGACCATATTTAGAAGAAATGGGCATTACGTATCCCCAGTATATTACTTTACTCGTACTATGGGAGCGAGACGGACTAACAGTAAAAGAAATTGGCGAACGTTTATTTTTAGATTCTGGTACTTTAACACCTATGTTAAAACGAATGGAATCATTAAAACTTGTAAAACGTGTTCGTTCCAAAGAAGACGAACGAAAAGTTTGTATTGAATTAACAGCACAAGGTAAAGATTTAAAAGAAAAAGCTTGTTCCTTACCGACAACGATGGCTACAAATTTAGGAATTACAGAGCAAGAATATCGTTCTTTATTAATCCAATTAAATAAACTAATTGAAACAATGAAAACAATGAATGATAGAAAAGGGGAATAAACATGGATAAATTATATACTGCTTCAGTAACAGCAACAGGTGGAAGAAACGGGAAAGTAGTTTCAGATGACGGCATATTAAATCTTGATGTAAAAATGCCAAAAGCACTAGGCGGTGCAGGCGGAGAGGCAACAAATCCAGAACAACTATTTGCAGCTGGTTATGCAGCTTGTTTTGATAGTGCATTACAACTTGTCATTCGTACAAAACGTGTGAAAGTAGAGAGTACAGAAGTAACTGCTCACGTTTCTATCGGAAAAGATACAGATGGTGGTTTCGGACTATCTGCTATACTTGATGTACATGTCGCTGGCGTTTCTCATGCCGAAGCACAAGAACTTGTAGAAGCCGCTCACGGTGTATGCCCTTACTCTAAAGCAACAAGAGGAAATATTGAAGTTACATTAAATGTACGCTAAAAATTTAAGCAAATAAAAAACGCGCGACATTCGTCACGCGTTTTTTGTTTTTGTAAATTTATGAATAGCTTTCCAGGCTTCTTCTTTTCCAAGTCCTGTTTCAGAAGAGAATAGAACCACTTCATCGCCACTTTCAATATCTAGCGTTTCTTTTACAACTTTTAAATGCTTTTGCCATTTCCCTTTCGGAATTTTATCGGCCTTCGTTGCAATAATAATTGTTGGGATTTCATAATGCTTTAAGAAATCATACATCATCACGTCATCGTTTGTTGGTTTGTGACGTAAATCAACTACTAATACAGCTGCATCTAATTGCTCACGTGTTGTAAAATACGTTTCAATCATTTTACCCCAAGCTGCGCGCTCCGTTTTAGATACTTTCGCATATCCGTAACCTGGAACGTCAACAAAATGCATCATTTCATTGATTAAGAAAAAGTTCAGTGTTTGTGTTTTTCCTGGTTTAGAAGAAATACGCACTAACTTTTTACGATTTAAAATTTTATTAATAAAGGAAGACTTCCCGACATTTGAACGACCCGCTAATGCAATTTCTGGTAAATCACTGTCTGGATATTGTTCTGGTCTAACAGCACTAATTACAATATCTGCTTTTGTTACTTTCATTGTTTCACTCCTACTAATGCGTGCTCCAATACTTCATCTAAATGAGATGCAAGCACAAACGTAAGATTTTCTTTTACGCTTTCTGGAATATCATCTAAATCTTTCTCATTTTCCGCTGGTAAAATAATTTTTGTTAAACCTGCGCGGTGAGCACTTAATGTTTTTTCTTTTAAACCACCAATTGGTAATACTCGGCCACGAAGTGTTATTTCACCTGTCATACCAACTTCTTTACTTACAGGAATTCCTGTTAGTGCAGAAATAAGTGCCGTTGCCATCGTAATACCTGCTGACGGTCCATCTTTTGGAACTGCTCCTTCTGGAACGTGAATATGAATATCATTTTTCTCATGGAAATCTGGATTGATATGAAGCTCTTCTGCACGAGAACGGATATAGCTAAACGCAGCTTGTGCTGATTCTTTCATAACATCCCCAAGTTTCCCTGTTAAAATTAATTTCCCTTTTCCTGGTGCTACAGACACTTCAATTGCCAGTGTATCGCCGCCCGCTGCTGTGTAAGCTAAACCTGTTGCCATACCAACTTGGTCTGTCTTTTCAGCTTGCCCATAACGGAATATGTGCTTACCAAGTAAATCAACAATGTTTTTATCAGTTACTACAACACGCTTACGTTCTGCTGTAACAATAATTTTTGCTGCTTTACGGCAAACTTTTGCAATCTGACGCTCTAACGTACGAACACCAGCCTCACGCGTATAATAACGAATAATTTCAAGAAGCGCTTCATCACGCACTTGTAAATTACCTTTTCGTAAACCATGCTCTTTTAATTGTTTCGGCAATAAATGCTCACGAGCAATGTGCACCTTTTCGAGCTCTGTATACCCAGCAATCGAAATGATTTCCATACGGTCAAGTAATGGACCTGGAATACTTGAAAGTGTATTTGCAGTTGCTACAAACATAACTTTCGATAGATCATATGGTTCTTCAATGTAATGATCGCTAAAGTTATGGTTTTGCTCTGGATCTAACACTTCAAGTAATGCTGCTGATGGGTCCCCACGGAAATCGTTAGACATTTTATCAATCTCATCTAATAAGAAGACTGGATTAACTGTTTTCGCCTTTTTCATACCTTGAATAATACGTCCTGGCATTGCTCCAACGTACGTACGTCGGTGACCACGAATTTCAGATTCATCACGCACACCACCAAGGGATACACGGACAAAGTTACGATTCAATGATGTTGCAATTGAACGAGCTAACGAAGTTTTTCCGACCCCAGGAGGTCCTACTAAACAAAGAATAGGTCCTTTTAATGAGTTCGTTAACTTCTGTACAGCTAAATATTCAAGTACACGCTCTTTCACTTTTTCAAGACCGTAATGGTCTTTATTTAATATTTCTTCCGAATGAGCAAGATCGATCATATCTTCCGTTGCTTCTGTCCAAGGAAGCGCCAATAACCAATCGATGTAATTGCGAATAACACCACTCTCAGCTGAACTTCCTGGTAGCTTTTCATAACGATCTAACTCTTTCAGTGCAGCCTGCATTGTTTCTTCAGGCATTCCAGCCTGTTCAATTTTCTCACGAAGTTCTTCTACTTCGCCGCCCTTACCTTCTTTATCGCCAAGTTCTGTTTGAATCGCCTTCATTTGCTCACGTAAGAAATATTCTTTTTGCGTACGCTCCATTGAACGTTTCACTTTTTGTCCAATTTTCTTTTCTAAGCTAAGTAACTCTTGTTCATCTTGAATAATTGAAATCAATGTATGTAATCGTTCTTTTACAGATACAATCTCTAAAATTTCTTGTTTCTGCTTCGTTTTAATCGGCAAGTGAGAAGCGATTAGATCAGCTAATCTTCCTGGTTCTTCTACATCAGCTACCGTCGCAAATGTTTCATTTGAAACTTTTTTCGAAACTTTAATATATTGTTCAAAATGCTCCAGTAACGTACGCATAAGAGCTTTCTCTTCTAAATCATCTTCTACTTCTTCAGTTACCGTTTTAATAGAAACTTGCACTACATTTTCTTCTTCGATAAACTCTACTACTTCTGCTCTATGTAAACCTTCCACAAGGACACGAAGCGTACCATTCGGCAATTTTAACATTTGCTTCACTTTTGCCACTGTACCTACACTATATATGTCATCTTCTTTCGGATCATCGATATTCATTTCTTTTTGCATCGCTAAAAAGATGATATTTTCATCCATTGCCGCCTGCTCTAGTGCTTGTATCGATTTATCACGTCCTACATCAAGATGCAGAACCATCGTTGGATATACGAGAACGCCTCTTAATGGTAGGAGGGGCACGATTCTTTCGTTCGTATTCATACTAGACATAGCACCTCCATAATAAATTAAACTCCTGTTCAACTATTTTATATTACAATACATCTAGATGCAATTGCAGAGATTCCCCGCAATTGTAAATATCTTCTTTTCCTCCCTTACGAAAAGAAAAAAAGACTCCGCTTAAGCATACAAACTTAAACGAAGTCTGGCAAATTTTATTATCGCTTATTTTCACATGGATTGTGCATCTGTTTCGTCTACAGTAGTATGTACATCAACCTCTCGATGCATATTTCCCTGCATAAACGTTAACTCAAATACTTCTTTTAACTTACGAACAGGAATGATTTCAATTCCCTTTATTGTGTACAAAAATGGTTGCATGTTTTCAGCAGGAATGATAACTTTCTTCGCTCCCGCTTTTTTCGCAGCTTTTATTTTTGCGTACACACCACCAATCGGCTTCACTTCTCCGTGTATACTTACTTCACCTGTCATCGCTACTTCATTATTTACATATGTGCGGTGCACCGCTGAGTATATACCTGTTGCCATAGCGATTCCTGCCGAAGGCCCATCAATTGGGATACCCCCTGGAAAATTAATATGTATATCATACCCTTCTGGCAACACATCTAAAGAACGAAGTACTGTTAATACATTATCAACAGAACCTTTCGCCATACTTTTACGGCGAATAGATTTCGTTTGTCCACCAATACTTTCTTCTTCTACAATTCCAGTAACATTTATCGATCCTTTATCTTTCGCTGGAATTGCTGTTACTTCAATTTCTAATAACGTACCTGTATTTGGTCCATATACAGCAAGTCCGTGTACAAGACCAATTCTCGGGATCGGATAAATATGTTTTTCATATTTCGGTGTAAGCTGACTAGAGTGAACAACCCACTCTATATCTTCATCTTTAATGAAAGAACGCTCTTCATTTATCGCCATACCAGCCGAAATTTGCACAAGGTTGATTGCCTCTCGTCCATTCCTTGCATACATTCCAATCATTTCAATACCATTTTCACTTATTTGCATTTCCACTTTTTCAGCTGCATTCTTCGCTACTTTTTGAATTTCTTCCGTATCTAATTCACGGAAGAAGACTTCTAAGCAACGTGACCGAATAGCAGGTGGGATTTCCTCTGGTGAACGTGTCGTCGCACCGACTAAGCGAAAATCTGCTGGTAAACCTTTTTGGAAAATGTCATGGATGTAAGTCGGAATCATCGTATTCTCTTCACTATAGTACGCACTTTCTAAAAATACTTTCCGATCCTCTAACACCTTTAACATTTTGTTCATTTGAATCGGATGTAGTTCACCAATCTCATCAATGAACAAAATACCACCATGCGCATCTGTTACAGCGCCTTTTTTCGGTTGCGGAATACCAGCTTGCCCCATCGCACCAGCACCTTGATAAATCGGATCATGCACCGATCCAATTAATGGGTCTGCAATACCACGTTCATCAAACCTAGCTGTCGTCGCATCAAGTTCAATAAATGTTGCATTCGTACGAAATGGAGATTTTGGATTTCGTTTC
This sequence comes from Bacillus thuringiensis, assembly GCF_014932895.1. Classification (GTDB taxonomy): domain Bacteria; phylum Bacillota; class Bacilli; order Bacillales; family Bacillaceae_G; genus Bacillus_A; species Bacillus_A thuringiensis_AA. The sequence continues at coordinate 743,723 of NZ_JACYOF010000001.1, forward strand.
GCTTCTTCTAATACAAGACGTGCTGCCGCTGTCTTTCCGACACCTGGCGGACCATATATAATGACATGTTGCGGATTCGGACCACAAAGAGCCGCTTTTAACGACTTAATCCCGTCCTCTTGCCCTACAATATCTAAAAAGGATGTAGGACGCACCTTTTCCGCAAGCGGCTCTGTTAAAGAGATCTCACGCATTTTACGAAGCTGTTCTAATTCTTTTTTTGATTCTCGATCAATTGAAACTTTTTGTGTTCGTTGATTTCGAAGTAAATGCCAAAAATACAATCCGACAATTACACCAAAAACAAGTTGAACAAGTAAAAATATATTTGTCCAGCTCATCATTTATTTCCTCCCGCAATGTTTTATCTCTTAGTATTTCCGCGGGGGAACTTAGCTAAACATAAAGAAAAACAGCAATTATAAAAATTGCTGTTTCTCCTTTGCATTATGCAGATGTTTTTGTATCAAGTACAGTACCGTCTTGTAACACCAATTTTGGTGCCGCATTATCAGCTACTGTTTCTTTTGTAAGAATACACTTCTCGATATCTTTGCGAGATGGAAGTTCGAACATTACATCAAGCATTAAGCCTTCAATAATAGAACGAAGTCCACGAGCACCTGTTTTACGTTCAATTGCTTTTTTCGCAATTTCAATTAGTGCACCTTCTTCAAACTCTAACTCAACATCGTCAAGCTCCAATAATTTTTGGAATTGCTTAACAAGTGCATTTTTCGGTTTCGTTAAAATATCAACAAGAGCATCTTCATCAAGTGGCTCTAGGTTCGCAATAACTGGAAGACGACCGATAAACTCTGGAATTAAACCAAATCTTAAAAGGTCCTCTGGTAACACGTGAGATAAAACATGCTTCTCATTTACATCAGCATTTTTCTTCTCAGAACCGAATCCAATTACTTTTTCACCAAGGCGACGTTTAATAATTGGCTCGATGCCATCAAACGCTCCACCACAAATGAATAAGATATTCGTTGTATCAATTTGAATAAACTCTTGATGCGGATGCTTACGACCACCTTGAGGCGGAACGCTTGCTACAGTACCTTCTAAAATTTTCAGAAGTGCCTGCTGCACACCTTCACCAGATACATCACGTGTAATTGATGGATTTTCGGACTTACGTGCCACTTTATCAATCTCATCAATATAAATGATTCCTTTTTCCGCTTTCTCTACATCATAATCAGCTGCTTGGATTAATTTTAGTAAGATGTTTTCTACATCTTCCCCAACGTATCCAGCTTCTGTTAAAGATGTTGCGTCCGCGATTGCAAATGGAACATTCAAAATACGCGCTAACGTTTGTGCCAATAATGTTTTACCACTACCTGTTGGCCCGATAAGTGCGATATTACTCTTCGCTAATTCTACATCATCAATTTTGCTGTTAGAATTAATGCGTTTGTAATGGTTATATACCGCTACCGCTAGTGCTTTTTTCGCATTATCTTGCCCGATGACATACTCATCTAAGATTTCACGAATTTCTACCGGTTTCGGTACATCTTTGAATTCTACTTCTTCGTCCTTCGCAAGCTCCTCTTGTACAATTTCAGTACAAAGTTCGATACACTCGTCACAAATGTAAACACCTGGACCTGCGACTAACTTTCGAACTTGCGTTTGTGTTTTACCACAGAAAGAACATTTTAATTGCCCTTTTTCATCATTAAATTTAAACATATTTTCACACCCCTTACAAAGTGCTAACCTCTTGCCCTCGTATGTACACGATAAATGTATCGTATGTAAATACATATTATGTCACTACGTGGCGAGAAATACAAATAATATGACTAGTTATGTACAAATAAAAAATTTTTAAAACTTTTGAAATATGTATATTCGACTTGTAAAGGAACTTTTCCTTCTCCATCGAAAAGTTTTATAAATATATTTCTATATTTATAAAACAAGGCACGATTAAAATCGCGCCTTGTTATTTTATTATGCAGCTTTGCTGTTGTCTACTAAGAAGTCTACAGCTTTACGCACTTTAAGATCTTCAGATAAAGCGTCTACGCTTCCAAGAGCTTGCTTGATAGCGTCTACTGGCATACCGTACATTTCAGCCATTTTTTCAACTTCTGCAGTTACTTCTTCTTCAGTAACTTCGATGTTTTCAGCTTCAATGATAGCTTCAAGAACAAGGTTGATTCTTACACGTTTTTGTGCATCTTCTTTCATTTGCTCTTTTAATTTGTCAGCGTCAGTACCTGTGAATTGGTAGTAAAGCTCAAGGTTCATACCTTGTTGGCTTAAGCGTTGCTCGAATTCACGAACCATACGATCTAACTCAGTGTCGATCATAGCTTCTGGAATGTCGATTTCAGCGTTAGCAGCAGCTAATTCTACTACTTCGTCACGTACTTTGTGCTCAGCTTCGTGCTTTTTGCCTTCTTCTAAGTTTGTGCGAAGTTTCGCTTTTAATTCATCAAGAGTTGCAACCGCTTCGTCTGCTTCTTTAGCGAACTCGTCGTTTAACTCAGGAAGTTCTTTTGTTTTGATTTCGTGAATTGTTACTTTGAATGTTGCTGGTTTGCCAGCTAATTCAGCAGCATGGTACTCTTCTGGGAATGATACTTCAACGTCTTTAGACTCGCCAGATTTAAGACCAATCACTTGCTCTTCGAAACCTGGGATGAAAGTACCAGAACCGATTGCAAGAGAGTAGTTTTCGCCTTTTCCGCCTTCAAATGCTTCGCCATCAACGAAACCTTCGAAGTCGATTACAGCTGTATCACCGTTTTCAACAGTTCCTTCTTCTTTAACAACTAGTTCAGCTTGACGCTCTTGTAAAGCTTTTAATTCGTTCTCTACATCTTCGTCAGTTACAGTTGTTTCAACTTTTTCTACTGCTAAACCTTTGTACTCACCTAATTTAACTTCAGGTTTCACTGTAACTTTTGCAGTGAAGATAAGGTTAGCATTTTTTTCGAACTTCTCGATGTCGATTTCAGGATGAGCAACTGGGAAGATACCAGCTTCATCAATCGCTTCACCGTATGCTTTTGGTAAGATGATATCTAAAGCATCTTGGTATAAAGATTCAATACCAAAGCGTTGTTCGAATAACGGACGAGGCATTTTCCCTTTACGGAAACCTGGTACGTTAATTGTTTTTACTACTTTTTTGAACGCAGCGTCGATAGAGTTATTTACTTCTTTAGCATCAACTTCGATTGTTAAAACGCCAACGTTACCTTCTAATTTTTCCCATTTTGCAGCCATTTATTCTTTCCCTCCAACTATAATAATGTATGCACATACCTCTATAGATTCAAACCTTCATTATCTCTTTTTTGAAATAACAAATTACAAATAACCCTCTAGCAAAAGCTTTCAGATATACTGTTCTAATCTACTAATTGCCTAAAAGACAACTACGGTATATTTTGTTCGAGAATAATATGAAACATATTAAGTAAGAGAATTACACTTCACTTCTCTTCTCTTACAAACAGGCAGTTTTCTGCCTTTTGCAACCCTTACATTATAACATAGAATATGCTCGTTTCAAGAACTGAACCATTCTTTTTCATAATTATACGGGCAAATACCCTTCTCTTTCAACACGTAATAACCATTGATAGGCAATATGGAACTCTTCTAGTTCAATATTATATGCTGTCATAAGTTCTTCCTCATCAATAGCCAATCCGAAACGTTTTCTTCCAATCCTCTCTAAAACGGCAGCCCAAATCTCTACTTTATCCATTAATAGAGCGAATGGGAAAACGCTAATTTGCAATTCTTTCCAATATGTAACCATCGTATCAAATATATCGGGATAATTTTGCTCTAATCGGCTTGATAATTTATGTATAATGTTATCGGATTGCTCCTCGTTATGACCTGTAAATGCTGGAATTACCTTGATCTTATTTCCAAACTTTTCTACTTCTATCTCTTCTTCTATTTGATTTTCTATCATTTTATATAAAATAGAAGTTTTCAAATAAGGGTGCTGCTTCTCATCTATTAAAAATTTCTTTAAAACAGGTAATGCGGGCTCCAAGTCTTTTAACGAAAGTTGCTGAATCGCTCTTAGCTTTTGCCCAAAGCTTTCTCCAAAAATTTCATTAGTAAACTCACCCAATTCAAAATTTGAATCCACTAGCGACATATCTTCCTCATTTAGCATACCTTCTGCAAATAAAGCGAGCTGCGCTAATTTTTCCTTTTGTTCAGGCATTACATCTTTCGTTTGCAAAACCTTTTCAACAGTTTCAATAACACCTTCATAATCATTTGTTTGAACTAAAATAGTTACATACGTTTCAAGAATATCACCAAATAAAACAACTCCTGTTTCAAGCAACTGTTCACATTTGTCTTTTGCTTCTTCCATACGTTTTAATTCCAGCAAACAAATAACTGAAGCTAATTCCGTTTGTTCCGTTTCCGCATTATACTGACGTAAAATTTCAAAGCAGCGCAATGCATCTTCGAATTTCCGCTCTTTCAGCGCTAAAAAACCTTCATCAATATAGCGCTCTGATAGTTGCGGAAACAATACGACCGTATTTTCTTTTTTATCCATACGTCCGCCTCTTTTTCTAGATTTTAATTCTCTTCAAAGTAAATATATCAAATGCGTAATGAGAACACAACATCCCAAAACCATTTGTTTGAAATATGGAAATATTTAATTTTTATATTTCAATATGAATAAATCTTTAATAAAAAACAAGATTACACAAATAAAAACCCTCAGCAACCGAAGCAGAGGATTCATCATTAATGGAAAGCTTTTATAATTGTGGGGTATATAACAAGGGTAATAATTTGGAGAACAATAATTGCCATAACAATCATGCTAAAATAGAAGATTGGTTTACTTCGCTTCATTAAAAACATAATAATAAGCATCGTACAAGCAAACAAACTTAAGAAGAACAAACTCGTTGTCGAACTAAGTATACCACTCGGGACAAAGAACAATAACACTACACTACAAGTACCTATAATTCCGAATAACCATTCCATTCATTCACTCATTCCCTTTCCCTCTCATGGCAGTTTTCTCTAAGCTATTAAATGTTTTACAACATCAACTACATACGTTAGTTTCTCATATGCTACAAATCCAAAAGCAACTGTTAAGCCCGTTACGATTAATCCTTTCATCATCTCTTCCTCCTCATTTATCGTTGTTATCTTCATTATAGAGGATTCGTAATTTGTTACCATCGAACTTCCTTACACTTACCTTACAGAATTGTAAGATTTCAAAAGACATAAAAAAACACCTCATATAACTAGAGGCGATTTTACGGAATTTCTCTATAATCATTTGCGAAATTAACTTTTTTCTCTTGGAGATTTTTCGGAGAATCCACCCTCAAACTAGCGGATTTATTAAACGATTTAGGATCGAAATAATAGCATAAGTCCTTTTGAGGACAATATATGCAATACACATCTATTTCTTCTTTATTCACTTCTTTGGTAGCGACTCCGTTTGCCGTAGAATAATTCGAACGGAACCTAACTTCAAGAATTCCCTTCGAATTCAATTCTCTATATTTCACTTGTACCCTCTTAAATATTCCGTCTTTATACACTACAAGATCAAACGGAGAATGTTCCGTTTGTGGTGTTAAAATCATATATCCTTTTTCATACAAATCAACTCGGGCCTTTAAAACAGCTAAATCTCCTTTTGTTTTTGTATGATGGTACACTTTCACTCAACACCTTTTTACATATTTTCAAAATAATATTCGTAAATTTTCTTAACTTACTTTCAAATATTTTTGCATTACAGGAAAACACTTTGTTAAAATCATGTTAATATATTTTTCTATAATTAAGAATTTAATATTTACAAGGGGGATTATATATGTTCAAAAAAGTAGCTGCCGATGTTTTAGGTTTAAGCGATGTAGGTTCTGTTATTACACCGAAAGATTATGATAAGGTTGATGCTGATGATTACGTAATGCATGAAGATGGGGAGAAAATTTACTTTCTAATTAAATCTAAATCAGATGAATATTGCTTCACAAACAAAGGGTTAATTCACTTAGATGGCACAAGCGCAACAAGCAAAAAACGTACACTGCGCCGCTATAGCTATAGTAAGTATCAAATAAAAAACGTAGCACTTGAAACTGCAGGCACAATTGATTTAGATGTAGAAATTAAGTTTCAAATGGGAGATGAGTATTACTCAATTGATGTTCACAAAAAACATATTGAAGAATTAAAAGATTTATATAAGGCTTTACTTAAAATCGAAGAAATTTCATACGACAACGATATTACATTGCAGTATGCACATAAAAGTCTAGATATGGCATCTAACGCTTTCAGCCGTATTTCAAACGCACAAGTAAATTTAGCAGAGCAATTTAAAGAAATAAACGAGATCGCCTTTAACTGGCTTGTTGATATGAAAAAGCAATATAATGTGAAAGATTACGGTTTTGTCTTTGAAAAATTTATTAATAACTAAACAAAAAACCTTGTTATCAAAAGATAACAAGGTTTTGTTAGCGTCCCAGGAGAGATTCGAACTCCCGACCGACGGCTTAGCTTACCACCATAGCTTTCGCTACCAGCAATTACTGTTTGTAGTCTGGACTATATCTTCACCATTTCAGGTGCGACACGTGTAGTCTCTACGGAACCTCACGATGATTTTCATCATACTTCAGAGTCTTTACCATTAAGATTAACTTAATCATTCAAAACTCCTTGACCTCTTTCAAGATCGTAAGTTTCCTCGGTATTACCATCAGCCGAACTGTTAAGGCTTCACCGATATAGTGTCGTCCACTTTATAGGTTCTTGTTTCCCTATAAAGGCTCCTATTCTTGAAGGCCGTTGCTCTATCCTGCTGAGCTACTGGGACATGGAGCGGGTGAAGAGAATCGAACTCTCGACCAGAGCTTGGAAGGCTCTTGTTTTACCACTAAACTACACCCGCATATGTTATTTTGTTGTTTCTTTTAGCGCCGATGTCCTATCGACAATATTTATTATATGTATATCCATACACAAAGTCAACACTTTTTTTAAAAGAGGATAATTTTTCTTATCCTCTTTTAAAAACCGCTTGTTCAACTAGTTGTCCGTCTAATGTTTCAAAACGAACTTCCATTTGATTTTCATCCATTTCTAATAAAGCAAATGTCTTTTCTACACGCTGACGTGGTAATAAAATACTTCCCGGATTGATAAATAAAACTCCATTAATGAATTCTGCGCCTAATACGTGAGAGTGTCCGAAGCATGCAACCTGCGCTCCTACTTCTTCTGCATGGTACGCTAATGTTTGTAATGTCATTTTCACGTTATGACGATGTCCGTGCACAACTATGAAACGAATGCCATCTACATCAGTTACAATTTCATCTTGAAAGTTCGCATAATCACAATTCCCTTTTACAACATGGAAACCTTGCAGCTCTTCATGAGCAGGCGTTAGCTCTGAATCACCGCAATGAATCATGACATCTACTTTCCCTTCATATTTCTCTTTTAACCGCTGTAATTCCTTCACAGAGCTATGACTATCGCTTACGATTAAAGCTTTCATCAATCTCTCTCCCTTATTCTCCTAAAAACCATTCCGGGATTTTTTCTTCTAACTTACGAAGAGCACGTCCGCGGTGGCTAATGGCATTTTTCTCATCTGAACTTAGCTCCGCCATCGCTTTTTTATACTCTTCCACATAAAAGATCGGATCATATCCAAAGCCGTTTTCCCCGCGGCGCTGTTCTAAAATATATCCTTCACACGTCCCATTTACAATGACAGGCTTTTTATCACCTTCTGGGAAAGCAACTGCTAATGCACAGTAGAAACGTGCTTTACGCTTTTCAAAGTCAACGCTATTTAATTCTTGTAACACTTTATCAATATTCGCTTGATCATTTTTCGGCTCTCCAGCAAAACGAGCTGAATACACGCCTGGTCTTCCGTTTAAAGCATCTACAATAAGACCTGAATCGTCCGCAATTACGATGGAATTCAACTGTCTACTCAGACTATCTGCTTTTAAGATCGCATTTTCTTCAAATGTTTCACCAGTTTCTTCGACTTCTTCAATATGAGGAAAATCGTGTAATGATTTCACTTCTAAATCAAATCGCTCAAATAACTCCGCAAACTCACGTACTTTCCCCACATTTTTTGTCGCTACAACAACTTGTTTCATATTTTCCACCTCTACTCTATATGAGATACGATGTCACCTAACGCTTCTTTTTGCTTGTCAATCAGTTGGAAAATACCTTGTTCCGCAGCATCAAGTAGTTCATTTAACTGAGTTCTGCTAAACGTCGCTTCTTCTCCAGTTCCTTGCACTTCAACAAACTGACCTTTTCCAGTCATAATCACGTTCATATCAACATCCGCTTTAGAATCTTCTGCATAGTTTAAATCTAAAACAACACCTTGCTCCTCAACAATCCCTACTGACGTTGCTGCTAAATAATCTTTCACTGGAATTTTAGATACTTTTTCTGCTTGTAGTAGCTTCTCAAACGCTAATACCATCGCTACATATGCACCTGTAATAGAAGCTGTTCTCGTTCCACCATCTGCTTGAATAACATCACAGTCAATCCAAACCGTTCTCTCGCCAAGCGCTTCTAAGTCAACTACCGCACGTAATGCTCGTCCAATTAAACGCTGAATTTCCATTGTACGTCCTGTTACTTTCCCTTTACTTGACTCTCGAATTGTACGTTGTTCTGTCGCACGTGGAATCATCGCGTATTCAGCTGTTACCCAGCCCTTTCCTTCTCCACGCATAAACGGTGGTACACGCTCTTCAATTGTTGCTGAGCAAATCACCTTCGTATCCCCAACTTCAATTAATACTGATCCTTCTGGATGTTTTAAATAATTCGTATGAATATGTATATGGCGTAATTCTGTTTTCTCTCTACCATCTACTCGCATAAAATAACCTCCTCATAACTACTACTCGTTAGTATAGCCAAATTTAAATGTATGATATGTATACAATAAAAGAAGGAGAACCCAAAAAGCAATTCCCCTTTCTTACTTAAGTATATCAAATTATTCGCGATTAAAAACCACCTGTATTCACGTTTTCTGGACGATTAACAGGTTTTGTTAACTTTTCACCCTTCTCATCCATAAGATTCGCTTTTCCATTCACTTCAATAGAAACATTTTTCACACCTTGTTTTTCCGTTAACGATAAAACTAATGATTTCAATACGTAGTTCGAAATCTTATTTTTATCTTTGTTCGCAAATATATTTTCATTAAAGTTTAACGTAATATTCCCGTCTTGCAATTTTGGATTCGTAATAAGTTTAACCCCTGGATTAAAGTCACTCAACAGCGAATTTTGATTCGGCCCTTTTACTAGTTCATTTACAACTGTCGTAATATCATTTTCTTTCCCTTCTGCAACACGGCGCGTGACCGGTACATAATATTGCTGTTTATTATTCTGCGCCATAAAATACAGCGTGACTGGTTTTGTATTTGTTACATCTGCTACTTGTTCATCATCAAAGTTAATACCATTCGCACGACTCACCCCTTCACCAAGCGGCGTACCACCATTAGGCATCTTCGCTAACTTTTCACCATTTATTTGGAACTGCACTTGTTTTATTTCTTTAAATTGCGTCAAAGTCCAAGCTACTGACTCAACAATTTGACGCTCTTCTTCTTTTGCATAGTTTTTCATTTCCTTAGAGAAATCAATGACTGCCGTACCATCTTTTTTCAGATCTAGGGTCATCGTTGTATTTGCTGGAATGACTGCACGGAACCCATTCGGTAATAAATCAGTTACCGGCCCATCTTTCACAAGGTATTCTAACGTTTGCTGCACGACCTCATTTGCTTTCGAAGTTGGTATAGCTAACGTTTGTGGTACAACATAACCATTTTTATCAACAAGGTATAGTTCTCTATTCACCGTTTGTCCTTGTTTATCTTTCTTAGCCGTTTCTTTCTTTCCACCCTCTGTATATGTAACTTGTTTTGGCGGATCAATTTGTTCAGTCGCTTTCTCCTGATTTATAAAGCCACACCCTGTTAGTAAAACGGCGCTCACAGTAGCACCAACAACCCATTTAAAAGTGGACTTAGGCATGCCATTCCCCCCCTAAAATCTAAGTTTGTACTATTATGTATACGAGCTGTTTCATGTTTTAGAACTAGCTGTACTTCTTATAAAGTGAAACTTTGATCAGTGGGGGGATTCTTCATCCCCCACTGATTATCAGCCCGCACCAATCGGGCGTTTACGGGCAGTTGATCCCCCACCTAACTTCTTTGCTTTCGCTGAATTTTGAGGTGGGGGTCTTACTGCCCGTTAATGCGGGATAAACAAAAAAACTCCTGATTTCTCAGGAGTTCACTTATATGAGTCTACTATTATTCTGTTTCTAAATTAATATGTTTCACATTTTCAATTGGCTGACCGAACCACTTTGATGCGATTTCTTTAAATAAGCCTATTTTTCCTGTTGTTAAGAAGAGATGATCACTTTGTTCCTCTCCCTCATTCAACATTTTACTATGGTATAAAATCGTACTTACTTCACGTGCTGTTTCATCACCAGAACTAATTAACTGCACTTTATCCCCCATTACCTTTTTAATAACCGGACCTAAAATCGGATAATGTGTACACCCTAAAATAAGGGTATCAATATCAGTTCTTTTCAGCGGTTGCAATGTTTCCCTTACAACTTCATACGCCATTTCACTTTCGAAATTCCCACTCTCTACAAGCTCAACGAAAGGCGGACACGCTAAACTTTCTACCATAACACGGTTATTAATAGACTTTAACGCTTCTTCATATGCACCACTTTTCACCGTTCCAATCGTTCCAATAATCCCAACATGGTACGTGTTTGTCACTTTTAAAGCTGTACGTGATCCTGGGTGAATAACTCCTACTACTGGAATTGGTAATTGTTTCTGCATCTCTTCTAATACAACCGCAGTTGCTGTATTACACGCAATAACTAACATTTTGATATTTAAATCTAGTAAATGCTCCGTCATTTCCCACGTAAATTGACGCACTTCTTCTCGAGAACGCGGGCCATACGGGCAACGTGCTGTATCTCCTAAATATATAATACGCTCTTTCGGCAACTGACGAATTAATTCCTTCGCTACTGTTAAACCGCCAACTCCTGAATCGATAACACCGATTGCTCTATTCAACTTCATCACCCGTTTTCTCATTCATCATCTTATTTTATGTTTATCAGTATATTTTACGCACTTTAAGTTCGCTCACTTAAAATGCTTCTGTATAAAAATTTTTCATTTGTACCTATATAGACTAGGACCTTTTTTATTTTGCTCCTTTTTTTCGTAATTTGCAAGACAGAAAAATAACCGATCTTCTATATGAAAGTCGGTTTCTTCTATATTAATATCTTCATTCATACTTTCTTCATTGTGCTATCTTTTTCCGAAAAGAAGACATTCCGATTAACAAGAAAAAGCAAGCTGAAATTAAGACTACGATCATATATAGCATGAAACAAACAGAAAAATAGCCGACTCTTTGTATAAAAGTCGGCTGCTTTCTTATAGTTCGAGCTCTCCCATACGAAGAAGCTCAACAACTGCTTGTGAACGCCCTTTAACCCCTAGCTTTTGCATTGCGTTTGAGATATGGTTGCGTACTGTTTTTTCACTTATAAAAAGTTCACCTGCAATTTCCTTCGTTGTTTTATCTTGAACCAGTAATTCAAATACTTCTCTCTCTCTCTTTGTGAGTAAAGGTTTAGATTGATACGCTTTTTCCTTCAACTGGTATAACCCTCCTTGCTTAAGCCAGAGCTGTATATGTGTAAGTTGGGTGTTTATTTAGTCAAGATATTGTATGAACGAAATGTGCAGGTGGTGAATGAAAATGGGCTTTATTTCTTATGTTATTTTAGACTTTTATACAGTGCACACGCTCAATTTATCCACTTACTTTTCAGTACGCCATATTTGTTCTAGCAATATACTTATAACAGTACCAACAAACAAACCATTGCCGAATATATATTGCATAACAGACGGTAAGGATTGGAGTGCGCCAGACGGTAAAAACATAACACCACCGCCAAATAATACAGCAACTCCTAAAATCGTTACATTCCTTTCGCTGATTGGCACTTGTTTTATGTTATGAAACCCAATTCCAATTAGCTGTACGAATGAAGCCATTAAAACTGCAGATGCGGCAGCAGATGGTAACGATGCTAAGTAACGAATAATACTTGGAAAAAGCGACATAACAACTAGTAACACACATGTCATTAAAAACGATCGTATATATTTTGTTTTGTTAAGCGTATAAATCTTGCCGTTGCTGGTAACGGAACGACACCTACAGTTGAAAATACGGAAGAGATGATATGTGAAATCCCTCCAACCCACGTTCCATCCTTCAACTGTTTTTGTTCAATAGTCGCTTTATGAATGGTAGCTTGATTAATCGCTATAATAGCTGCCACTGTATTTGAAACTAAAATACATACCATAACGAAACTGGATACTGCCATACCTGTATTCCATTTTGGAAGTCCCCACGCAAATATATGTGGAAGTTACACAAAATGAGTTACTTGAGATGAAATCGTCACTTTTCCTGCTATTAAAAAATAAACCATTACAAAGCTCCCATAATATGATTTTGATTATGTTGACTGTCCAAATCTTTCATCCCTTCTAGCTTTCCTATAAGAAATATATCTTTAGAATAAAAAAGAAGAGTTCTATCCTCACAATTAGAACCCTCCTCAAAGCATTTAAATGATTCTTCTACACAAGATTATTCAATTCCACCTCATTTAAACTTCCGACAACAATATTTCCTCGATCAACCAATATACTTTCATCTCTATTTCCCCATCCTTTATTAAAACTCACCTCATACCTCTTACTATAACTTTAATATCACCTGAAAATTAAGACAATTAATAAGAACGTTCCCCTTAAAAAAATGTCATACAACCCCATAGTCTTCTCATAAATTTCCATATAGAATAGAAGTATGTAGCTTCATACAAAAAGGAGTTGATCGTCATATGTCAAAAAAATTATGTAAATCCGAAACTGATAAAATGTTATTTGGTATATGTGGTGGTTTAGGAGAATATTTTGATATTAGTTCTACTCTCATTCGTATCATTTGGCTTATTGCCGTTTTATGTTTCGGAACAGGTTTTTTAGTTTATTTCATTTGTTTATTACTTATGCCACGTTCGTACTGACTGGCATCATCCCATATACTTAAGAAGAGCATATAATAAATCACCTATAGAATTCTTTTCTTTCTATAGGTGATTTTTTCATGAAGAATATTTCATCGTTAAATGTAATACCGCCACTTCATCTTCATTATTTCGGTAACTATGTTTCTTATTTGCTTCGAATTGAATGGAGTCAAACTCATTTAATTCGTATACATCATTCTCCACTTGAATCGAAACTTTCCCTTTCATTACTGTTACAAGTTCAATAGCACCTTCATGATGAGCTTCTGGTTCATATATACTATTGGATCTTAAACAAGCACGGTGCATTTCCATCCCTGTTTCTTTCGTGTAACGGAACATCGTTTCTAAATGCCATGCTTGTCCTACATCTACTGCAAATCCTTCTCCGCAGCGCGCAACAGCTACAGGTTCTCCAACAACCATTAATCTCGATAACGGAATCGATAACCCTTTCGTTATTTTCCAAATGACAGCTAACGTTGGATTCGTTTCACCTCTCTCAATTTTTCCTAATGTTAATTTACTAACCCCTGTTTTTTGAGCTAATTCTTCTAAACTTAATTTTTGTTCATTTCGAATTTGTCTTAATAGCTGACCTACTTGCTGAATAACTTCTTTCGTTTGCATATCTTCATTTTCTTTCATCTATAAAACCACCTCGAAGTATAAAATAGTTTACTTTTATCGCATTAAAGTATATTATACTATACATAATCATTTAATTCCGAAAGGAGTGTTATACTTCATGCGTGCAATATTACTAGGTCTTTTATCATCGGCCTTTTTTTCTGCAACCTTTATTATTAACAGAGCAATGAATGTATCTGGAACAAGCTGGGCTTGGACTGCTTCCTTCCGTTTTCTATTTGCTCTCCCTATTTTATTCCTTATCGTTTTATTTCGCAAAAACTTAGGAGCTTTATGGGCAGAGTTAAAGAAACATCCATTTGCATGGATTGGGTGGGGCTCCGTCGCCGGCATCGGCTTCTATTCTTTATTAAGTTTCGCAGCTGTCTTTTCTCCAGCTTGGCTCGTTGCTGGAACTTGGCAAGTTACGATATTAGCAGGTTTACTTTTATCACCACTATTTTTCGTTAAAATAGAAACAAAGTCAGGGACGAAGCTTGTACGTGGAAAAATTCCCCTTCGCAGCTTATATGTAGCGTTATTTATTTTACTTGGTGTAATTTGTATGCAAGCAACTGAAGCAGGCCACATTACAATGACTCAGTTCATCTCAGGGTTTTTACCTGTCGTGTTAGCTGCTTTCTTATATCCATTCGGCAACCGAAAAATGATGGAACTTGTGGGTGGACGTCTTGATACGTTCCAACGTGTATTAGGAATGGCAATTGGAAGTCTCCCTATTACAATTTTACTTGGTATATACGGATTTTCTACTACTGGTATTCCAACATCCAGCCAAATGCTACAAGGATTTTTGTTAGCATTATGTTCCGGCGTTATTGCAACGATGACATTTTTCTTTGCTACTGACTTAGCAAAAGACAATCTCGCTTTACTTGGTGCTGTTGAAGCAACACAAGCTGGAACGATGGTCTTTACCGTGCTTGGTGAAATTATTTTCTTGAATGGTTCATTCCCCGGTGGCCTTTCCCTATTTGGAATGATTATTATTATGTTAGGAATGGTTGCAAATAGTATTTTAAATCGATCTGTTCCAGTCGTTAAGCGGAAAAAATCAGCATAAAAAAGATATGGTTCTTCTTCATAGAACCATATCTTTTTTATTGTCCCCCTATTTCGCCTTATCAGAATAGTATTTCATTAGCTGTTTATACTAAAACTTATGTTATAATACGTTTCATGCGCATTATAGGAGGTAAATTATGTTAAAAAAAGCAATCGCTGAATTTATTGGTACATTTGTACTTGTATTATTCGGAACTGGAGTAGCTGTCACTGGCGGCGGAATTGAAGGAATTGGAACATTAGGAATCGCTATGGCTTTCGGTCTATCTATTGTAGCTATGGCATATAGCATCGGCACAATTTCTGGATGCCACATTAACCCAGCAGTATCGGTGGCTATGTTCATCAACAAAAGAATGAACGCTATGGAACTTTGTTATTATGTATTAGCTCAAATTTTAGGTGGTTTATTAGGAACTGCAACGTTAGTAACAATTTTAAAGTCTGCTAAAACACCTTTAGATAATTTAGGACAAAATGGTTTTGGAACTCTTGGTGTATCTGGTGCATTTTTAGTTGAGTTCGTTTTAACTTTCGTATTTATTTTGGTTATCGTGTCTGTAACAGGTAAAAAAGGAAGTTCTTCTTTAGCGGGACTAGTAATTGGTTTCACCCTAGTTTTAATTCACTTATTAGGAATTCCATTAACTGGAACATCTGTTAACCCAGCTCGTAGTATTGCACCAGCTTTATTTGTTGGTGGAGAAGCACTTTCTCAACTATGGGTATTCATCGTAGCACCAATTCTTGGTGGTATCGTAGCAGCTGTTGTAGGTAAATTTATTTTAAATACTGAAAAATAGATTTTTCAGTATTTCTGAATAAAAAAAGGCGAGCCCTCATTATGAGGAAGCTCGCTTTTTTATTCTTTCATTTTAGACTTTAAATTTGTAACTAATTGCTCTACCGTTACATTTGCAAGTACATTTTCCATCGCTTCTTGCGCTTGCATTAAAATAATTTCTAATACTGATTGAATATTAGCTCCTACTGGACATTCAATGTTGGGATTTTCATGGAAGGAAAATAGATGTCCTTCTTCTACAACTTCCACTGCTTTATATACATCAAGTAATGTAATTTCTTCTAAATCACGAGCAAGTGTCGTACCACCTTTACCAGCTTGTACATCAACAAGTCCTGCTCTCTTCAACATTCCTGTAATGCGACGAATCACAACTGGATTTGTATTCACACTACCAGCAATCCATTCAGAGGTACAGCGAGAGTTTCGATCTATTGCAAGTAATGTCAGCATATGAACACCTACTGTAAACCGGCTACTAATCCCCATCTGCACACCCTCCTTTTTATTCATTCTATTAAAAGACAACTCTTACTATTATATACTATTTTTAATTTATACATAAAGAAAAAGCATGATTTCAGTAGGAAATCATGCTTTCTTTTTATTGGCGTTTAATAAATTTTGCTAAATCTTTAAATTTCACTTTGTCTGAGTAATTCATTACACCGTTGACGTAAATACGGCTTGTAACAGCGTTTAATATACCGATTGTCACCAAGAGAACCGCCAGTGTAATTGTAATTTCTAGCATCCCAGCTTCACCAGCTACAATACGTGAGAAGGTAACCATCGGTGTAAAGAACGGAACGTAAGAACTTACAACAACGATAGTACTATTCGGATCACTTAATGATTTAATACTAATAAAGAATGCAGCCATAATTAAAATCATTACTGGGAAAGATACGGCCTGTAAATCCTCAGTCTTAGACACGACAGCTCCAGCAGCTGCATACATCATCGCATATAGTAAATACCCCGTAATGAAATACACAAGGAACATGCTTATAACTTTTGCATCTAATTTTGTAAAGTCAATTGGAATTCCGAATAATGAAGCATTATCTAAATCAACCCAACCTAACAAATATGGAATAAGATAACCACACGCCAGTATGACAAGTTGTAATAGTGCCGTTGAAACAACCGCTAAAATTTTCGCATACATCATCGTAAGCGGTTTTACTTTCGGAAGCATCACTTCCATTACACGTGACGCCTTTTCCGAAGCAATATTCATTGCGATTGTATTTCCAAACGCGACAATAAACATATATAAAGCAAATGTAAAGAAATATGCAATTCCGAAAGAAGAAGAGCGATCTTTAATCGCTTCTTGTTTCACTGAGATTTCAGTTTGCAATTGCTGTGCAATTTCCGGTGAAACATTATTTTTTGCAATTGTCACCATTGTATATTGTTGTTTTAAATAACCTGCCATAATTGCAGAAGTTGCTTGGCTTGGGAATCCATTATACATATATGTAACCGATGGGGCTCCATTCTTCTCCGTCACATGGAATAGACCATCTAAATCGCCTTCTTCTACTTGCTTATGCAGTTTATCAAAATCATCCTTTGAACCAACTGTTATTTTTGCTGATGGCAATAGCTTATTTAGCTCGTCTTTTTGTACTTTATATGTGGAACTCTCCACTACAACTGCAATTTTATCTTTATCCTTATTTTTATCATCGCCTGAAGTAAAATGATTAAATGCAAAAATACCAAACACAACTAAAAATAAAATCGCACTCGTAATTAATGATTTTTTAGATAAAAAAGCTTCTCTAAAATAAAATGAAAATACGTGAGAAAATTTACGCATCGTTATTTCGCCCTCTCTACAAAGATTTCGTTTAACGTCGGCTCTAACATTTTAAATTGTCGTAAGGTAACACCTTGTTCTTGCAATTGTTGTAAAATCTTTAGAGCTTCCGCATCGCCTTGTACTTTTACATAAAGAAGGCCTTGTTGTTTTTCATATGGAACCTGTATAGCTCCTAATCCCTCTGCATTCTCTACTGTATCTTCAACCGTCAAATTACGAAAACCATATTCTTTCTTTATATCACTTAATTGACCTTCTACGACCGCTTCACCTTTTTTCAAAATACATACATGCTGGCAAAAAGCTTCTACTTGCTCCATACGATGACTTGATAAAATAATTGTCTTTCCCCTTTGTACTTGTTCTTCAATAATACTAGCTAGCATCCCAGCATTAACTGGATCAAGTCCACTAAATGGTTCATCTAAAATCAGAAGCTCTGGATCATGAAGAAGAGCAGCAATTAATTGAATTTTTTGCTGGTTTCCTTTCGAAAGTTCTCCCGCTGTTTTGAATTTATATTCTGGGATTGCCAATCGCTCTAACCAGTGATCAATTGCAACTTCCACTTCTTTCTTCGTCATTCCTTCTAATCTGCCAAAATATCGCAACTGATCTATTACTCTACTTTTTGTATATAGTCCTCTTTCTTCTGGTAAATATCCAATCGTTACCCCGCTTTTACCAAATTCTTTTCCATCCCACGTAATAGAACCTTCATTAGGTGTTAATAATCCAAGAAGCATCTTGATCGTTGTTGTTTTCCCTGCACCATTTCGTCCAAGTAACCCTAACACTTCACCTTTAGGTAACGAAATTTCTAAACCGTTAACCGCTTTTGATTCCCCAAATAGTTTCGTTAAGTTTTGAATTTGTAAACTCAAAGTATACAGCCTCCCCTTTAGTATCATTCGTACTCTCTTTCCAAGACTATGTTTATGCAGGATAAAATATAGCACTATGCTTCATCCTCTTATATGTAACATCGCCTTTAATCCATCATTTGTTCTATTTAGTTAAAATTGTAAATAAGGAAGTTCCATTTGTCAATTATAATTGTCATTACGACAATAAAACTTGTCAAAATGACTTTTATTATTTTGCTCATCTTTTTAATATAGGACAAACTACTATATATACAAAAGACAATATGCAAAAGTTCATAAAAAAAACGCAAAAAAATATTATATTTTAATATATAATATTAATTGATTTTCTAACATCAAGGAGGATACATATGAAGATGAAGAGGGGTATTACCACTTTATTATCTGTAGCCGTTCTTTCCACATCGCTTGTAGCATGTTCAGGAACAACAGAGAAAACAGTGGCGAAAGAAGAGAAAGTAAAATTAACAGACCAGCAATTAATGGCTGATTTATGGTATCAAACAGCTGGCGAAACGAAAGCGTTGTACTACCAAGGGTACAATATTGGTCAATTGAAGCTTGATGCAGCTCTTGCAAAAGGGACAAACAAAAAACCTGCTATCGTACTTGATTTAGATGAAACTGTTTTAGATAACAGTCCTCATCAAGCCATGAGTGTAAAAACAGGAAAAGGCTATCCTTATAAATGGGACGATTGGATTAATAAGGCTGAAGCAGAAGCCCTTCCAGGCGCGATTGATTTCTTAAAATATACAGAGTCTAAAGGTGTAGATATTTACTACATTTCAAATCGTAAAACGAATCAACTAGATGCAACAATTAAAAATCTCGAGCGCGTAGGTGCTCCTCAAGCAACGAAAGAACATATATTACTACAAGACCCGAAAGAAAAAGGAAAAGAAAAACGCCGTGAACTTGTTTCTCAAACACATGATATTGTCCTATTCTTCGGTGATAACTTATCTGATTTCACTGGTTTTGATGGAAAATCTGTAAAAGATCGCAATCAAACAGTAGAAGAATCAAAAGCACAATTTGGTGAGAAGTTCATCATTTTCCCTAATCCAATGTATGGTGATTGGGAAGGCGCTTTATATGACTATGATTTCAAAAAATCAGATACAGAAAAAGATAAAATCCGTCGTGACAACTTAAAATCGTTTGATGCAAAATAAAAGAGGATGGCATTCGCCATCCTCTTTATTCCATATTTTTTGTTAAAGGCAAGATAAATACTTCAACACGTCTATTTTTTGATTTTCCTTCTTGTGTATTATTCGGAGCAATCGGACGGTATTCTCCGTAACCAATTGCACTAAATTTTTCTGGTTGCAATTCTTTGTTTTGAAGTAAAACCTGCATAAAATTAACGGCACGCTGTGTACTTAATTCCCAATTTGATGCAAACTGTGCATTTGCAATAGGAACAGTATCCGTATGACCAGATACTGTAATTTCACGAGGTGCTGCGGAAACAAGTAGGTTAGACATCTCTTTTGCAATCCCTAACGATTCTAATTTCACATCTGCCTTCCCCGAGTCAAATAGTACATTTTCTAGTATCGTTACCATTAATCCTTTTTCTGTTAAATCAGTTTTAAAAGAAGAAGATAATTGCTGGTCTTCAATATACTTATCGATACTTTTTTGTACCGCTTTTAATTCATTCATTTCTTGCTGCTTCACTTCAGCTTCAGCATTTTTTTTCATATTCTCAGATTCCAAACTACTTGCCGATAATTCCTTTTCTTTCTTCGGTTTTTGATCACTTAAAAACTCTTTATTTCCTGTTCCACCTGCCAGTTCACTACGAAAAGCTACTGCCATCTGTTTAAATTTCGCAGCATCTATACTACTCATTGCAAATAAAACAATAAACAGTGCAAACAACAACGTTAACATATCAGAATATGGAATTAACCAAGTCTCATCAATATGTTCATCATGTTTTTTCTTTTTGCCTCTTCTATTTTTTTTACTCCGCATTTTTTTCTGCTCCTTTTTCTAGCTTTTTACGCTCAGTTGCAGAAAGTGCACCTAAAATGCGGTTCTTCATAATAAACGGATATGTACCTTCTTGTAACATTAATAAACAATCAATAATTAAACGTTTTTTCTCGATTTCAGCTGCAGACTTTTGCTTTAATTTATTTGCAAATGGATGCCATAACACATAACCTGAAAAAATACCGAAAATCGTTGCAATAAAAGCACCTGAAATAGCATGCCCTAGCTTCTCAATATCAGTTAGATTTCCAAGTGCAGCTACAAGACCAATAACAGCACCTAAAACCCCTAATGTAGGTGCATATGTACCAGCTTGCGAAAAAATAGCAGCACCTTTTGCATGCCTCTCTTCAATTGCTTCTAATTCAGCTTCTAAAATTTGTTCTAAATCTTCCGCGGATACTCCATCAATCACAAATTTCATACCACGCAAAAGAAACTCATCTTGAATTTTGTCTAATTGTTGCTCTAAAGACAAAATACCGTATTTTCTACTTTCAGATGTCCAATGAACAAATAATTCTAGCAACTGTTCATAACTTAAATCTTTTTTATTCGAACCAAAAAGAACTTTAAATAATTTTGGAACCCTTTTTAGTTGATTCATCGGAAACGCAATACAAACTGCGGCAAATGTACCGATAAAAATAATTAATGCTGCGGCAGGATTCAATAAGGCTGTTACGTCAGCGCCCTTGACGAACATCCCTACTACTACCGCTACAAATCCTAAAATGAGCCCAATAATTGTTGCAAAATCCATTCCCATTCACTCCTAGTCTATACAAGAAGTCCTTTATTCTCGATAATCGCTACATCTTCTTATACATATATATTACATAAAAAATGAATTTCATGAAAGATAAGAAATGAATTATATGAAAAAATACTACAATTTCACACATTTTCTGACATTTTCTTTGCATTTCTATTACGTTACGACTCTTATATTTCCTTTTCAACAAACTAGATTTATAATAAATAATGATACAAATTTTATTAAGAAAGGACTGTGATTACAAGGCATCATGAAAAAGATAATAGTTATTTCTGCCGCTACTATTGTAATCGGTATCACATCTTTCGCTTACTTCGGTTCTAAATCACCACTACAAAACGAGGCGAAAGCTATCGAAAGTCAAAAACATAGTAACCACCAAAAAGAAGAGATTCCTGCTTTTCCAAAAGCTGATCATAATGCAAAAAAACTAGATGATAATTTTTCCGTTGTAACAAATCAAGATTCTGCCCTTGTATTGGTCAATAAACATCGTAAATTACCAGATGGGTACATTCCAGAAGATTTAACGAAACCGAATGTACCATTTACTAGTCCAAAAGATAAGGAGAAAACATTACTTCGTAAAGATGCTTCAGACGCGCTCGAAAAAATGTTCCAAGCAGCGAAAGAAGAAGGATTAGAACTGACAGCAGTTTCAGGTTATCGTTCTTACAAACGCCAACAATCGTTACATAACACATATATTAAGCGCCAAGGGAAAGCTGAAGCCAATTCAGTAAGTGCCATTCCTGGGACAAGTGAACATCAAACTGGTTTAGCAATGGATATTAGTTCAAAATCTGCTAAATTTCAATTAGAGCCTATCTTTGGAGAGACTGCAGAAGGAAAATGGGTTGCGAAACATGCCCATGAATTTGGTTTTGTCATTCGTTATTTAGAGGATAAAACAGAAACAACAGAATATGCATATGAACCGTGGCATTTACGCTACGTTGGTAATCCATACGCTACATACATATATAAACATCATTTAACATTAGAGGAAGCGATGGAAGACAAAAAATAAGAGAGCGATTTACTCTCTTATTTTTCTTTTACTCTATCATTGTAGTAATTTTTTCTTCCATTCTTCAGGCCACGGTTCGCCTCTTCCTGTTTTTTTCGATGCTTGAACCATCATTCCACGACCAACTAAACAAACTTCTCCTTCTGCATTTTTCACCATATAGTGTAAATCTAAAGAAGAATTCCCAACTGATCCGGCTTTTACATACACCTTCAACTGTTCATCAAAATAAATTTGCTTAATGAAATTACATTGTAAATCAGCAACAACGATCATCGTTTCTGATGATTCATGTGTCCATTCTTGCATAAATCCGAGCTCTTTAAATAATCCGATACGAGCCTCTTCAAAATAAGTAAAAGCAACGACATTATTTACATGTCCAAACATATCTACTTCACCAAAACGAACTTTTACAGGATTGTAAAATGAAAAACCACTTTCCCACTTCTCAAAGTCGTCAATATAAGAAATTCTCTTCATTGGTCTCTCTCCTTTTCCTACTAATAAACAGAATAAACTGAAAAATAAAGTTATAAATATTGCCTCTTCAAGATGAAGAGGCAATATTTATTAATAGTTATTGTCACTACCAAAGAAATCTTTGAACGATTGAATTGTTGTATCACGGTTTAATGCTGCAATTGAAGTTGTTAATGGGATTCCTTTTGGACATGATTGCACACAGTTTTGAGAGTTACCACAGTTTGCAAGTCCTCCATCTCCCATAATTGCACGTAAGCGATCTGCCTTATGCATTTCACCCGTTGGATGTGAGTTGAATAGACGCGCTTGCGATAATGGTGCTGGTCCAATAAAGTCAGACTTACTGTTTACGTTTGGACATGATTCTAAGCAAACACCACATGTCATACATTTTGAAAGTTCATAAGCCCATTGACGCTTTTTCTCTGGCATTCTTGGTCCTGGCCCTAAGTCATACGTACCATCAATTGGAATCCAAGCTTTCACGCGTTTTAACGCATTAAACATACGACTACGGTCAACTTGCAAGTCACGTACAACTGGGAATGTCTTCATCGGTTTTAAGCGAATTGGTTGTTCTAACTGGTCAATAAGAGCTGTACATGATTGACGTGGTTTTCCGTTAATCACCATCGAACAAGCACCACATACTTCTTCTAAACAGTTCATATCCCAAGCAACCGGAGTCGTCTGATTTCCTTTTGAATCAACAGGATTACGACGAATTTCCATAAGTGCCGAAATAATATTCATATTTGGACGATACGGAATTTCAAATTCCTGATCAAACTCTTGTGCATCTGGTCCATCTTGTCTCGTAATGATGAGGCGGATTGTTTTCTCAGACATGTTGTTTATCCCCCTTCTCTTCACCCTTAGCAGCTACATCGTGTTTTGAAGAATAGTCACGTTTACGTGGTTTAATTAATGAAACATCCACGTCTTCGTAATGGAATGCTGGTGCATTTCCTTCTCCCTCAAATTTCGCCATCGTAGTTTTTAAGAAGTTCGCATCATCGCGATTTGGGAATTCTGGTTTGTAATGCGCTCCGCGGCTCTCATTACGGTTATATGCGCCAATTGTAATAACACGCGCTAACTCAAACATATTTGCAAGTTGGCGTGTAAATGAAGCACCTTGGTTACTCCATCTTGCTGTATCGTTAATGTTAATACGTTTATAACGAGCCATTAACTCTTCAATTTTTGCATCTGTTTCTAATAACTTTTTGTTTTCACGAACTACTGTAACGTTATCTGTCATCCATTCTCCGAGCTCTTTATGAAGAACATACGCATTTTCGTTACCATCAAGCGTTAAAATATTGTTAAATTTCTCTGTTTCGATTAATTCATTTTGCTCATATACAGTAGATGAAACAGCATCCGATGATTTAGAAAGACCTTTCATATATTCAATTGCATTTGGTCCTGCTACCATACCACCGTAAATTGCTGATAATAGTGAGTTCGCACCTAAGCGGTTACCACCGTGCATAGAATAATCACACTCACCTGCTGCAAATAAACCTGGAATACTCGTCATCTGCTTATAGTCAACCCATAGTCCACCCATTGAATAGTGAACAGCTGGGAAGATTTTCATTGGTAGTTTACGAGGATCATCACCTGTAAATTTCTCATAGATTTCAATGATTCCACCAAGTTTAATATCTAGTTCTTTCGGATCTTTATGAGAAAGATCTAAGTACACCATGTTTTCACCGTTAATACCTAGTTTTTGCTCTACGCAAACATCAAAGATTTCACGCGTTGCGATATCACGAGGTACAAGGTTTCCGTAAGCCGGATATTTTTCTTCTAAGAAGTACCACGGTTTACCATCTTTGTATGTCCAAACACGTCCACCTTCACCACGTGCAGATTCACTCATAAGACGTAATTTATCGTCTCCAGGAATTGCCGTTGGGTGAATTTGAATGAACTCACCGTTCGCATAATATGCGCCTTGTTGATATACAGCAGAAGCTGCTGTACCTGTATTGATAATGGAGTTCGTTGATTTTCCGAAAATGATACCAGGGCCCCCTGTTGCCATAATCACGGCATCAGCTCGGAAACTTTTAATCTCCATAGTTTGTAAGTCTTGTGCAACGATTCCTCGGCACACACCTTCATCATCAACAACAGCTCGTAAGAAATCCCAACCTTCATATTTCGTTACAAGTCCTGCTACTTCGTGACGACGTACTTGCTCATCTAATGCGTATAGTAATTGCTGTCCAGTTGTTGCACCAGCAAATGCTGTACGGTGATGTTGTGTTCCACCAAAGCGACGGAAATCAAGAAGTCCTTCTTCCGTACGGTTAAACATAACACCCATACGGTCCATTAAATGAATGATACCAGGTGCTGCTTCACACATTGCTTTAACTGGTGGTTGGTTCGCTAAGAAGTCCCCACCATAAATTGTATCGTCAAAGTGGATCCATGGAGAATCCCCTTCACCTTTCGTATTTACGGCACCGTTAATTCCACCTTGGGCACATACAGAATGTGAACGTTTTACTGGTACTAAAGAAAATAGTTCAACATTTACTCCTGCTTCCGCCGCTTTAATCGTTGCCATTAAGCCAGCTAAGCCACCGCCGACTACTATAAGTTTCCCTTTCATGCTCTCCCACTCCTTACTGGTTTGCTAGCTGTGGATCGATGAACGCTAATAATGCACTCACACCTACATAAGATAGACCTAAGAAAATAGCTAATGTTACATAAGTAGAGATTTTTTGTGAACGTGGAGATACTGTAATTCCCCAGCTGATGCAGAATGTCCATAGTCCATTTGCAAAGTGGAAAATTGTTGAAACAACACCAACTAAGTAGAATGCAAACATAGCTGGATTGTTTAAAATATCCGCCATCATATCATAGTTTACCTCTTTACCTAACATTGCTTGAATACGAGTTTCCCAGACGTGCCAAGAAATGAAGATTAGCGTAACGATACCTGAAATTCGTTGGAAAACGAACATCCAGTTACGGAAATAACCGTAAGAAACCGCATTGTTCTTAGCTGTAAATGCAATATATAAGCCATATATAGCATGGTACAGTATAGGTAAAAAGATGATGAAAATTTCTAGCGCATACCGGAATGGAAGGAGCTCCATAAAGCCTGCAGCTTTGTTAAAAGCCTCTGCTCCTCTTGTTGCAAAGTTGTTTACTACTAAATGTTGCGTCAAAAAGACACCAACCGGGATGACCCCCATTAATGAGTGCCACTTACGAAACGTATACTCGCGGCCTTTCATGTCCCCATTACCCCCCTTGAATGTTTGACTGCTGTTTTCAGATTAGTTTACAACAATAATGTTTTTTCACTATTGGCATAAGAAAAACTGAAAAAATTATTCGAAATATTTCAGCATAATTTGATACCAAGTTCATTTTACTCCTATTTTTGTCGAAGCGTCAAGAAAACGTATACATAATTTGCATATAATTTGCCAATTCTTTTTTTCTTCTTATATATTCAGATTTTCCTAAAGAAAAATCTGTTTTTATAAATGCGAAATGTTATATAATAAGCCCTATAGAAAGAGGGGAATATTGTGAGCAAAAATACAATCGATATAACATCTTTAGAAGATGTTTCATTGAACGCCTTCGCTTATGAATTGCTACGTGAAGAATTACTACCTGATTTAATCGGTAACGACTTAGATGGTATTTTATACTGGTCCGGTAGAAATCTTGCAAGAAAATATCCACTAGGAACAATTGAAGAAGTCATTCAGTTCTTTGAAAAAGCTGGTTGGGGCACTTTAAGCATCATTGAACATAAACGTCGTGAAATGCAGTTCCAACTTAAAGGCACACTCATTGCTGAACGTCAAAAACAAAAAAAACATTCTTCTTATCAATTAGAAGCTGGATTCATCGCTGAGCAAATTCAAAAGCAACGAAACGTCGTTGCAGAGTCATACGAAGAAAAGAAAAAACGTTCGGACTCTATTACATTTCTTGTGAAATGGGATATAAAAGATCTCATTGAAGTGTAACATTACCTACAGTCAACTAGACATATAAGTTTAGTTGACTTTTTTTGTATTTTTATTTAGATGTGTTTATTTTAAATCTTCAGAAATTATACCAAAAAACAGAAGACATTGTAAACTACAACGTCTTCTTATCTGTTAAATACGTATAGATTGTCTCCGCGACATTTTTTGGCATACCTGCTTCGACAAATTCTGCTACAGAAGCTTCTTTCATCTTCTTCAATGAACCAAAATGTTTTAACAATACCTTTTTCCGTTTATCACCAATTCCCGGAATATCATCCAGTGCTGATTGAATAACAGATTTCCCGTGTAATTGACGATGGAATGTAATCGCAAATCGATGCACTTCATCTTGAATACGCTGCAATAAATAAAATTCTTGGCTATTCCGCTCAAGCATCACAGGTTCAGGTGGATCTCCAATTATTAAGTGTGATGTTTTATGTTTGTCATCTTTTACAAGTCCTGCCATCGGAATATATAATCCGAGTTCATTCTCCAGAACATCGCTGGCAGCCGCCAGATGGCCTTTTCCCCCATCAATAATAATTAAATCTGGTAAAGGTAAATTCTCTTTAAGCGCCCTCGTATAACGGCGTCTCACAACCTCTCTCATAGACTCATAATCATCTGGTCCTTGAACGGTTTTAATTTTATATTTTCTATATTCTTTCTTTGCTGGTTTCCCATCAACAAAAGCAATCATTGCTGAAACCGGATTTGTCCCTTGAATATTTGAATTATCAAACGCCTCAATACGATACGGCGTTTCAATACCGAGCTGCTTCCCTAAACGATCTACAGCTTTAATTGTTCGCTCTTCATCACGTTCAATTAAATAAAATTTCTCTTCAAGAGCAATTTTCGCATTTTTATTTGCTAATTCTACAAGATCTTTTTTCTTACCACGTTTCGGCTGTGTCGCTTCAACTTCTAAAAAACGCTCTACTAATTCTGAGTCTATACTTCCTGGAACGACAATTTCCTTCGGCTTAAAATGACTACTGTTTTCATAAAATTGACCGATAAACGTTAAAAATCCCTCTTCTGGTTCATCATAGATTGGAAACATAGAAACATCGCGTTCAATTAGCTTTCCTTTTCGAACGAAGAACACTTGAACACACATCCACCCTTTATCAACTGCATATCCAAACACATCACGATCTACTAAGTCACTCATAATCATTTTTTGTTTTTCCATAATCGCATCCATATGAGCAATTTGATCTCTTAGCTCTTTCGCCCGTTCAAATTCTAGTTTCTCTGAAGCCTCATACATCTTTGTTTCCAATTGTGAACGAATTTCTTTATGCCCACCATTTAAAAACTTAATAATTTCATCCACAATTTCTTTATTTTGTTCTTCCGTCACTTCCTTCACACACGGCGCTAAACATTGGCCCATATGATAATACAGGCAAACTTTATCTGGCATATTCGTGCATTTACGAAGTGGATACATACGATCTAGCAGTTTTTTCGTTTCATGAGCGGATTGCGCATTCGGATAAGGACCAAAATACTTTCCTTTATCCTTTTTTACGTTTCGCGTAATGAGTAAGCGCGGCTGTTTTTCGGCCGTAATTTTGATAAACGGATATGTTTTATCATCTTTTAATTGAATATTATATTTTGGATCATATTTTTTTATTAAATTTAACTCTAAAATAAGAGCCTCCAAATTTGAGGAGGTTACAATATATTCAAAGTCAACAATTTCTCCTACAAGCCGCAGTGTTTTTCCATCATGCGAACCAGTAAAGTACGAGCGCACACGATTTTTAAGCACTTTTGCTTTTCCGACGTATATAACCGTTCCTTGCTTATCTTTCATTAAATAACAACCAGGTTGATCTGGTAAAATAGCCAACTTCTCTTTCAAATGTTCGTGCACTCGTCACCCTCCATTTCTACATGCTTAGCATTTTTATTTTCACACGAAAACATACTATGCCAAAACACCCAACATACGTTCTTTTATTGTAACGGAAAGGTTGTAAAAAAGAAAATAAAAAAAGCTACCAAATGGTAGCTTCTTTATTTTAGAAGTGTTTAGAAACTAATTCTACTAACGCTTCTTTCGGTTTGTAACCTAACGTTTGATCAACCACTTTACCGTCTTTTAATACGAAAAGAGCTGGAATGCTCATTACTTCGAATTGACGAGCAGTTTCTTGGTTTTCATCAACATCTACTTTTACTACTTTTACTTTTTCGCCTAGTTCTGCATCAATTTCTTCTAATACAGGAGCGATCATTTTACAAGGTCCACACCAAGGTGCCCAGAAATCTAATAATACAACACCTTCGCTAGTCTCAGCTGCGAAGCTTTGGTCATTTGCGTTTACAATTGCCATTTTATTTCCTCCTTCAAGTATATTCTACCAAGAGTATATCATTAACTTATATACGTGGCGAATAATATGTATCGTTATGTATTGTAACAAAAAAATGTCCCTTTATACTATATAAAAATATGGATTAAATACTAAAAAGATGAGAGACAGGGGATCTCTCACCTTTTTTTATATATAGGGGTACTTCACTTGGAACTCAAGGGTACTCAAATCATGAATGTACTTTTAACTTTTTAAACTCTTCTGTTAAAAGAGGTATGACTTCAAATAAGTCACCGACAATACCATAGTCAGCTACTTTGAAGATGCTTGCTTCTGGATCTTTATTAATTGCAACGATTATTTTTGAGTTAGACATACCAGCTAAATGCTGAATCGCACCAGAAATACCACATGCAATGTATAAGTCTGGCGTAACAACTTTACCAGTTTGACCAATTTGTAATGAGTAGTCGCAATACTCAGCGTCACAAGCACCACGAGATGCACCAACAGCGCCGCCTAGTACGTCAGCTAATTCTTTTAATGGTTTAAATCCTTCTTCACTCTTCACACCGCGTCCGCCAGCGATAATAACTTTTGCTTCAGAAAGATCAACACCTTCTGCAGTTTTGCGGACAACATCTTGAATGATTGTACGTAAATCTTTCACATCAACTGTAATAGAAGACACGTCACCGCTGCGAGACTCATCTTTTTCAAGAGTTGCAATGTTATTTGGACGCACTGTCGCAAATAAGATACCGTCTGTTACAATCTTCTTCTCAAACGCTTTACCAGAGTAAATTGGACGAGTGAAGATGACGTTTCCACCTTCAACTTCTAAAGCAGTTACATCAGAAACTAGACCTACTTCAAGCTTCGCCGCTAATTTTGGTGATAAATCTTTACCAAGGGCTGTATGTCCAAATACAATACCTTCTGGCTTTTCTTCAGCATACACAGCTAAAAGCGCTTGTGCATAGCCATCAGATGTATATGATTTTAATTTATCATTTTCAACTGTCACAACGCGATCTGCACCGTAATGAATCAATTCATTTGCAAAAGAGGCAACGCTGTCTCCAACTAGAAGACCTACCACTTCACCGCCTTCTGCAATTGTTTTTGCTGCTGCTACCGCTTCAAACGAAACGTTACGTAGCGATCCGTCACGAACTTCACCCATTACTAATACTTTACGAGCCATAGATTTTCCCTCCTGCATATATAATTTCGTATTTTATTAGATTACTTTTGCTTCTGTATGGAGCAACGATACAAGTTCTTTTACTTGGTCTTGCAGCTCGCCTTGTAACACTTTTCCTGCATCTTTCTTAGGAGGCAAATAGATTTCAATTGTTTTTGTCTTTGCTTTCACATCATCTTCTTCTAAATCTAAATCATCTAATTCTAATTCTTCTAGTGGTTTTTTCTTCGCCTTCATAATACCTGGAAGCGATGGATAACGCGGTTCATTTAAACCTTGTTGCGCTGTTACTAAAACTGGTAATGATGTTTCAATTACTTCTGTATCCCCTTCAACATCACGCTCAATCTTCACGTTTGTACCGTCAATTTCAAGTTTTGTAATTGTCGTTACATACGGAATATTTAACGCTTCTGCCACGCGTGGACCAACTTGTCCAGATGCACCATCAATTGCAACGTTCCCACCTAAAATTAAATCTACTTCTTTATCTTTTAAATATTCAGCAAGTACTTTTGCTGTTGTGAACTGGTCACCATTTTCAACATCATCTTCAATATTAATTAACACCGCTTTATCGCAGCCCATCGCTAATGCAGTACGAAGTTCTTTCTCACTATCTTCGCCACCGACTGTTACAACTGTAACTTCTCCACCTTGTGCGTCTCTTACTTGAATTGCTTCTTCAATCGCATATTCATCGTAAGGGTTGATGATGAATTCCGCTTCGCCATCGTAAATTGCACCGTTTTTAATTACGATTTTTTCTTCTGTATCAAATGTTCGTTTCATGAGTACGTAGATGTTCATTCCATTTACCCCCTTGTTTTTCAGAAAGATTCTATCAATTTTAATTTTCTGTTAATTTATATTAAAAAAATAATTGAACTACCTGCCGCTAAATGAAGGTTTACGCTTTTCTAAAAATGCCGCTACACCTTCTCTTCCATCCTCACTCGTAAATACTTCACCGAAAATTTGAGCTTCGCGCTGTACACCTTCGTAATAATGAGACGATTTTGTCGTTTGCAATAACTCTAGCACAGCACGAGTTGTTGCTGGACTTTTTCCAGCAATTTGTTTTGCAACTTTAAGTGTATCGTCTAAAAGTGTTTCTTCAGAAAACACTCCGTTAACAAGTCCCCATTTTAATGCTTCTGCACCAGAAATTGGTGTACTTGTTAACATCATTTCACAAGCTTTTGCTTTCCCAACATAACGTGGTAAGCGCTGTGTACCTGCAAAACCAGGAATTAACCCAAGTGTTAATTCAGGTAAACCAAGCTTTGCACTTTCAGTTACAAAGCGCATGTGGCAAGACATAGCAAACTCAAGGCCGCCGCCAAGTGCCGCTCCATGAATTGCCGCAATAACTGGTTTTGAACATTTTTCAACGCGCTCAAAAGTAACCTGTCCAAGCTGTGCTAATTCTGTCGCTTGATTCGCTTCCGTAACAGATGTAAATTCTTTAATATCTGCTCCTGCTGAGAAGAAGCGCCCTTCACCATGAAGAACAACAACACGAATGTTATCATCCTTTTCCACTTGGTCAATTAACTCCGTAACGTCATGCATAACTTGTGAAGACATCGCATTAGCCGGCGCATGATTTAACGTCGCCACCGCGATATGATCTTCAACTCTTACAGATAGGAATTTCAACATGATCCCTCCCATTATTGACGATAACCACAAGCTGCAATAAGTAGCCCATGTACCGTTTTTGAAAGTGCGACCAGATCATACTTATGATCGCTCATTACCCAATTGGTCACAACTTCATCTACTGTTCCAAAAATCATTTGTCTTGCCACGCGAACATTTAAGTCCGCCTGAAATTCACCTTGCTTTATACCTGTCTCTAAAATCTCATCCATAACTTGTAAGTAGCCTTTTAATACTTCATTTATTTTAAGGCGCAAGTCTTGGTTGGACTGTCTTAGCTCTAATTGCGTAACGATAGCAAGTGGATCATTTTGTGACAACAGTACGAAGTGCGTTTCTACCAACATGAATAACTTCGCTACAGCGCTTTCAATTCCTGCTGTTTTTTGACGAATTGTTTCAACAAATTCTCCCATCTTCTCTTGGAATAAGGATATTAATATATCTTCTTTATTTTTAAAATATAAATAAATCGTGCCATCAGCTACCCCAGCTTGCTTTGCAATTTTAGAAACTTGCGCCTGATGGTATCCATTCTCCGCAATCACAATGACTGCCGCATCAATAATTTGATTGTATTTCGGTCTATTTTTCTTCACTTTACTGTCCCCTTCAAGAAGATGACTGAATGAATAGTCATTCATATTCTTATAATACTGACTATTTAGAAAAGTGTCAATCCTATTTTTTCAAAAAGAAAGGGCCTTAGCCCGTTTGCTCATCTTCATTCTTTCTCTTCTCTTCATCTATTAGGACACGGCGCAAAATTTTGCCTACTGTCGTTTTCGGCAGTTCATCTCTAAACTCATATACTTTCGGCACTTTATAAGCCGCTAAATATTTACGGGCAAACTGGTTTAATTCTTCTTCAGAGCACTTCGTACCTTCTTTTAACACAACAAAAGCTTTAACCGTCTCTCCTCGGTACGGATCTGGAACTCCAATCGTCACTACTTCTTGCACTTTTTCATGCTCATATAATACTTCTTCTACTTCACGAGGATATACATTAAATCCACTCGCGACAATCATATCTTTCTTACGATCTTTCACATAGAAAAAGCCATCCTCATCCATATAGCCAACATCCCCAGTATGGAGCCATCCGTCTTGTAATACAGCTGCTGTTTCTTCAGGCTTATTCCAATACCCTTTCATAATTTGAGGACCTTTTACTACAATTTCACCAATTTCTCCCGGTGGTAATGCCTCACCGGTTTCAAGCGACATAATCATTGCTTCTGTATCCGGCCACGGAACTCCAATGCTACCTGGCACTCGCTTTTCCCATAAAAAATTACTATGTGTAACCGGAGATGATTCTGTTAAACCATATCCCTCTACTAGTTTACCACCTGTAACTGTTTCGAACTTTTCCTGTACTTCTACTGGCAGTGGTGCTGAGCCACTAATACAAGCACGAATAGAAGAGATATCGTATTCTTTTAAAAGCGGGCTATTTAAAAGAGCGATATAAATAGTTGGTGCCCCTGGAAACAATGTCACTTTATGCTTCTTAATTGCTTCAAAAACCATTTTCATATCAAACTTTGGAATAAGAACCATTTTGTATCCTTGCATAATACTTAAATTCATAACAGCCGTCATGCCGTACACGTGGAAAAATGGAAGAACCCCAAGAACGACTTCTTCTCCTTCTTTGCAATTATATAACCATTGAACTCCCATCAACGTGTTAGAAACGAGGTTTTTATGCGTTAACATAACGCCTTTCGGAAATCCAGTTGTTCCTCCTGTGTACTGTAAAAGAGCTAGATCATTCTCAGGATCACAAGGCACTTCAACATCCGTATTCACTTCTTTTTCTACTGAGTTCCAAAGATGAATCGTTTCACTCTCTGATACTTTCACAACTAAATTCGACTGTTTTTTCTGCACAAATGGATACAATAGATTTTTAGGGAAGGGTAAAAAGTCTGCAATACGAGTTACGATAATATGCTCAATTTTTGTAGCGGATTGAACATTCGTTACTCTTGGAAACACTAAGTCGAGACACAGAATTACTTTTGCTCCTGAGTCATGAAGCTGATATTCTAATTCTCTTTCTGTATATAGTGGATTTGTTTGTACTACGATACCTCCCGCAAGTAATGTACCGTAATAACCAATTACAGCTTGTGGACAATTCGGCAACATAATAGCAATTCGATCACCCTTTTCCACACCAAGCTTTTGAAGATAGTTTGCAAACCTCTTCACCTTATCATGGAAGTCTGAAAATGTAATATCCTTCCCTAAAAAATGAAGCGCTTTCTTTTCTGGATAGCTAGAAGCCATCTGTTCTACATATCTATGAAGCGGCTGAATATCATAAGAAATCGTACTTGGAATTTCCTCTGGATAACTTTTCAACCATGGTTTTTCCACCTTCATTCCCCCTTCAAATACATAAAAGATAAAGTGAAACTTTAATCAGTGGGGGTTTTGTTCCCCCCACTGATTATCAGCCCGCACCAATCGGGCTTTTACGGGCAGTTGATCACCCAGCTAACTTCTTTACTTTTGCTGAATTTTGAGGTGGGATCTTACTGCCCGTTAATGCGGGATAAATGAATGTTCATTCATGATGGTTGTTTTCATTATATTATAGTCACCATAACGTTACAATCATAATATTCTGACTTTTATATAACTATGCTTCACTCCATTAACTTCTTATTATATGTACAAACTCTCCTAATCTTAAAAGAGTAAGAGAGTTATTATTTAGCTTAATCTTATTATCGTTAACACAGCTCCTGGTGTAGTTGTTGATAATGTTGCAACAGCTAACAAACCAAATAGTTGCAAACTAATAGCATCTCCTGCTGCAAGAGTTGTAATGATTGTTGCGCTAAATGATGTGGTTGCTACCGCAGGAGAATTGATCGTCCCAGCGAGTGGTGCTCCATTAATTGTAATCCGCGAACTGACTAATAACGAAGCAGTTATACTAATCGTATATGAAATATAATAATTCCCGGCATTTGCAACCGTAAATACTGTATTTCCACCAGACACAGTAATTCCTGGACCTATATTTTGATTATTTGGAAGTGGGACATTTGTTCCACCGAGAAGTACCGATATCGCTGTACCGGACGTATTATTTGCAAATGCATACGTCGCCGTTATACTTGTACCTGTTGCTCCTGTTACTCCGGTTGAACCTGTTGGACCCGTTGGACCCGTTGGACCGATCTTACTAAAACAGCATGAATCAACATGTACACCATTTTGATTATTACACCCACAATATCCATTTATATTATTACGCCATGAAGACATGTTGATCACTTCCTTCAAATTCAATCTTTTAAGTACAAACAACGAATTAGAAATCATTTATCAAATCATAATGAAAAACTTTACCTAGTGAAGACAAACACAAGTTTATTCCGTACATTCTAGTAATTATTACATGCGACATTCTATCCTTTTGCTTGTACTTTCGTCTTCCTTTTTTATTATTCGTTCTCATACCTCAAAAGGAAACTATCCTTTTTTCACGAATTTAAACTATGAACAAAAACAGGGGGGATGACAATGTATCAAACAATTGAAGGCTTTTTACAATCATGGACATACGAGGCTGAGTCTACTCAGAAGATGCTCGATGCATTAACGAATAAATCTTTATCGCAAGAAATTGCGCCTGGGCACTGGACGTTAGGACGAATTGCTTGGCATATCGTTACAGCAATTCCAGTTATACTATCAGGGACAGGTCTAAAGTTTGAAGGTGAAACAAAAGACTATCCTGTACCAACTTCAGCAAAAACAATTGCAGATGGATACCGTAATATGAATGCAGCTTTCATTGGAGCACTTCAAAGTGAATGGACTGATAAAGACTTAGCTACTATTAATGACTTCTTTGGTCGCCCTATGCCGAATTCTATATTTTTAATGACACTCATTAATCATCAAAATCACCACCGCGGTCAAATGACTGTTTTAATGCGGCAAGCTGGCTTAACAGTCCCTGGCGTATATGGCCCAGCAAAAGAAGAATGGGCTGCGGCTGGAATGGAAGCTCCTAAAATGTAACTACAAAAAAAGACAAGGTGTTTACACATCTTGTCTTTTTCTGTAACTTGTTTCATGTGAAACTATTTTTTGCTAAATGGTTGTTTTATGGAAAAGATACTTTAAAATAAATACATACTATTAGGAGCGGAAAACAAATTGAATAAAAAAATGACAATGGGAATTCTTCTACTGACTGCTATCATTGGAATTATCAGTGTATCTCTTTATTTCACAAATTATGGTACCCCTTGGGAGAAACAAACAGCAATTGCGGAATCACAAAAGTATATTACAAAATACTTTAATCTAAATGCGAAAGTCAAAAATACTTCTTATGATGCTAAAATGGATAGCTATGCAATCTCCTTTGAGACAAGTGGAGACGGAGAGTTTACTATCGAATATAAAAGTCCTAATCACTTTAACATTTCTCCAGGAGTTCAAGAGTATTTAAGCAAATACTCCAAATTTACAGAGTAGTAACGAAGCATACATATACAAAAAAGAGTTGGTGTAACGCCAACTCTTTTTTACGTATTCTTGTCATACAGTTACATCTTCCTTCTCTATATTTTTAATTCCGTAATATGCAATCGCAACTCCAATTGCTGCCAATGCTAGTTGAAGGGGAAGAAAAGTTGCTGTAGAAAACGCTGGGTTGGTATTCATTGCAATTGATACAACGATAAGAGACGAAACAATTGTAGCTGGCACTGAACGCTTACGCATTCCGAAATATAATGGGATTAAACTTATTCCCGCAGTTGCAATGGCTAAAGGAACCAATTTTATTCCTTCTTGCGTCAATTGATCTACTGTAAATGGATTAGGAAGAATTGAAAAATAGCTATCTATCCCAAAGAACATTCCTACTACTAAAATATTAGATAAAATAACTGTTATAAATGTTAATGTTGCTGTAATAACCAACTTACTAACCATCATTTTCTTTCGGTTAATTGGATAAGAAAACATCAGTAGTATTGTTTTGTTTTTATATTCACCAATTATTAACCTTGCGATTAACACACTACCAAAAATAATAAATGTTGCTCTTACTAATGTACTAGCCATTAACAAAACCATCTGTGGATCTCTCATTTCTGGATCTCCTTCTATTTGAGAAACGATGCTCGTAAAAATCAGTAATGCCAGTATAGCGATATTTGCAATAATCGCTCCCCTCACATACCATCCAATCTTAAACTTC
The DNA here is from genome assembly GCF_014932895.1 of Bacillus thuringiensis. Classification (GTDB taxonomy): domain Bacteria; phylum Bacillota; class Bacilli; order Bacillales; family Bacillaceae_G; genus Bacillus_A; species Bacillus_A thuringiensis_AA. The sequence continues at coordinate 781,016 of NZ_JACYOF010000001.1, forward strand.
TTCAGTTCTAGCTTCATAAGACGTAGCATAATAGTCCTCCTTCCATTTAAAATTTAATCGATATAAATCGCTCCTGTTTTACTTAAAATCTCCACTTTATTTTTTGCATCACCAATAGTTCCTTCTTTTATCTTTTCTGTATTTTTATCTTTCTTAAGCCCATTTACATTCACCATTACGTCAGACGAATTGCTTTTAGCCATAAGTTTTAAAGATGTCGGAACACCTTTATACCGTACGCCAATATCTCCTGATTTTGTTTCTACAAATAATGATTTTCCTTCTGTCATATCCTTCAGTAATACTTCACCGGATGTTGAAGTGATGTTCATATTTTCGTTTTTTATATTTTTCACATAATTATCGCCAGTAGTAGAAGTTATATTTACTTCTTGTAATGAACTATCTTTTAACATTAAATCTCCACTTTCCGATGTGAACTCACCCTTCTCGGCCGATAGTCCTACAATCATTCCATCTCCAGACTTGCCTTTTGTCACGATACTTTTTACTGCTATATCGCTTATTTTCACATCACCCGATTTATTATTTAATGTAATTTTATCTATTTCTTTCTTGGGAATAGCTATAGATATACTATTTTTCTTCCTAAACGTAAAACCATTAAAGAATCTGTTCACCTTTTGTTTTTGCTTAATCACAACTTTATTTCCTTCATGTTCTATTTTGACAGGATCTACCTCTTTATCTACTTGTTGACCTTGAGCCGAAATTACTATTTTATTAGCGTCTGTACCTTTAAATTCAATATCCCAGTCTTCATTGTTCACTTCTATTTCTTTTATATGATTTATCTCAAAAGACTTTTCTTTCTTAAAATCTTTCCCCTGAAATACCTTAAAGCCAAAAACCGCACTAGCAATTGTCAAAAATAAAATTGCAATTACTATTATTTTTTTCACCATTCATACCCCTGTTCGTTGTTGTTTTAAGCTTGCTTCACGCCACATCAATCTTGTCGATTTTACGATATGAGAAATAACTAATTAAAATTCCTAATAAACAGAGTACAATTGGGATAACTATAAAATCATACATACTTATTTGACCGTTTCCAGGACCAACGTTACTGTTCATTAGCATCCCAATTATTACTGCAGAAGTAATCGTTGTCGGTGTCGATTTCTTTCTCATCCCAAAAAATAAAGGAATTAAACTAATACCAGATATCATAAATGCACTTATAAAAGTAGCTGGAACGGTAGCTATTATTTCATCCATCGTAATAGGTGTTTCAATTAGCCCTATCATTGGGTTCATAAAAAATATGAGCAAACTAATAGTGAACGTAGCGATAATCATGCTGATAAAACAAAAACTGAAAACAATTGTTAATTTCGCTCTCATTAGCAATTTCCTTTGTAATGGGTACATAAATAGTAGTTGCATTGTTTTATTCTTATACTCATCAATTACTAAACGTGATAAAATGACCGCACTAAAAATAAGAAATGTCATCCTAATAAAGATATTTGCTAAAGTCATATACTTTGTGAAATCAGTGAGTGCCGCATCTCCTTCACCTTTCGCTCCCAACCCCATAAGACTTACCGCAGCAAAAATTGCTATAATACAAATGGCCACCCCTTTAAGATAACTAGATAATTTATGTTTCTTCCATTCAAGTTTCATTAATTTAAACATATAAACCACGCCTCCATTACTGACATAACTATCTCTATGCTACTAACATTCTAATTCCAGCCGTAACTACGCTTACTATTCCTATCACTAGTAAAATTAACAACCATTTCCGCTCAGGTTTTCTATAATATAAAATCCCACTTATAAAGATTACGATCAATCCACTTACTAGATTCACTAACAATCCATTAAGCATGAATGCCCTCTCCATCCATTACATTTAAGAAATATTCTTCTAAGGAACTATGTTTCTTATTAATACTTTCAATTTCTACATCGTTCATAATAAGTGCTTTTGAAATGGTTTGCTGCGTCGCCTTCAATTCATATACACGAATCATATTTCCACTCATTATTTTGTAATTTTTTATACCGAGTTTATCCTCTAAAATATAAGCTGCACGCTTCACATCAGGAACAGTAATTTCAATGTACTCTGTTTGTTTTCCGTTAATACTCTTCATTGAAACTTCTTTTATTAGTTTTCCATTTTGAATTACACCAATTGTATCCGCCATTTGTTCCATCTCGCCTAAAATATGACTAGAGACTAATAACGTAATACCATATTCTTTGCAGAGCATTTTAAATAAGTCTCTTAATTCTTTAATACCAATTGGATCTAAACCGTTAATTGGTTCATCTAAAATGAGTAGTTCTGGCTTTGTCATGATCGCCCTTGCAATACCAAGTCTTTGCTTCATCCCTAATGAAAAATCTTTTACTTTTTTATCATCTATACCGTGTAGTTTCACTAAATTTAAAGCATGATCAATTGCATTTTTATCGTAATACCCCATATATTCACAATGTAATTCTAGGTTTTCCTTCGCCGTTAATTTATCATAAAAGATTGGATATTCGATAATTGTCCCCATTCTTTTTAATACTTCATAAGATGCGTTTGTTAACTTCTCACCAAAAATTTCAATATCACCGCTCGTCGGTTTTATTAAATTTGTGATCATTTTCATAATCGTTGTTTTACCTGCACCATTCGGTCCTAAGAAACCGTATATCTCTCCTTTTTTCACATGCATGTTAACGCTAGAAATAACTTCTTTCCCTTTAAACACTTTCGTTAACTGATTCGTTTTTAATATATATGTCATGTCACTGTCTCCTTTCGCACTACTTTATATTTCTATAATAGACAACAGAAATCTCTTTTTTCTTACCCGTTTCTTACAAATTCCTTACGCTGAAAAAAAGCTTGTAGAATCTACTTCTCTACAAGCTAAAACTGCATCTTTTTTAATACAACTGTAAAAATTGTTTTTTCATACGGCTTACTAGAAAGATGAATTTCTCCATCCATCGCTTCCACAAGCCGTTTCGTAATCGTTAATCCTAAACCGCTTCCTTGGTACAATCTATTTCTGGAATCTTCAAGTGTGTACATACGCTCAAACACTTTATCAATATGGGATTCATCAATTCCTTTTCCTTTATCCCATACATCTATATATACACTCGTTTCATCATCCCTTAACGTCATACCGAGTGTCTTTCCATCGTCTCCATATGTAATCGCATTTGATAGTAAATTATTTAACACTCTGCCTAATACTTCTACATTCCCAAGTGCATATATATTTCTTTCTGGTATATCAATATGAACATGAAACCCTTTCGTCGTCACTAAATCATAAAAAGATAAAATCTTTTCGCGACAAACTTCATTCATATTTACTTTTGTCATCTCGATTGCCTTGTCACCGGATTCTAATTTCGCTAAATCAAAAAACTTATGAATCAGCTCCATCACTTCCAGCGTTTTTACATGCACCTTTTCAAGTAATATTTGCTGTTCTTCCTTATCTATCGTTTTATCCTCATTTAACATTTCTGTATATCCAAGAATAACTGTTAGTGGTGTTTTTAAATCATGTGAAATATTTGAAAGCATTTTTCTCATCGAAATTTCCACCTTCGCATGATCTGCATTTGTTTTCTGTTTTGCATCTAATAAATGATTAATCACCACTAATAACTTTTGTAATTCCAGATTATCTGTCATAACGAGTAACTTCTCACCTGTTTTTTCATTTACAATACCTTCTAACTTTTCATATGTGTATCGTAAATGATTGCTACTATTTTTTCTCATTTTATATTGTATGTAAATGACACATAACAATATAAAAACAATGCCTATTAACAGCTTGACCATATTACATCACTTCCAACTTATAGCCGATGCCCCATAATGTTTTAATATATTCTGGATTAGATGGATCACTTTCAATTTTCTCACGCAATCTTCTCATATGAACATTAATAACGTTATCGTCACCGTAATACTCTTCATTCCAAACCAACGTATATATTTGTGCTTTTGTAAATACACGGTTTTGATTTTTTACGAATAGTTTTAAAATCTCAAATTCTTTTAAAGTAAGTTTAAGAGGCTTCCCGTTTTTTTCTACAGTAAAATTGATTGGATCAATCGTTAAATCACCGATCTGAATCATCTTTTCTATTGTTTCTGTAGCCGAATATTTCGTAGATCTCCGAATACCGGCCTTTACACGTGCAGCTAATTCAATCATAGAAAACGGCTTACAAATGTAATCATCTGCTCCAAGTCCTAATCCTACAGCTTTATCAACATCTGTATCTTTTGCTGACATCATTAAAATCGGAACTGCACTCTTCTCACGAATAATACGTACAACCTCTAATCCATCTAACTTTGGCATCATAATATCGAGGATAATCAAATCGAATGAACCTTTTAAGAATGCGTGAACTCCTTCTTCTCCATCAGATGCGATTGTAACTTGAAAACCTTCTTTTACTAAATATGTTTCAACCATCTCTTGAATTGAGACGTCATCTTCAACTAATAAAATATGATGTGACATATTTCTATCCCCTTTTTTACAAACATTAACATTTTAATTGTATCGCAATGAATGAATACTGGAAAGAATTATATGAATTTTCAAACCAACTTCCCTTCCTTCCTTAACAATGATATGATGAAATTCACTACAATTGTTCATAATTAACTTTATATAAAGGAGACTTATCATGTCAGAAAACAAAAAAGTAAGCTTAGCTGATTTAATGCGTGAACAACTTGCAAAGAAAAAGCAAGGTAACAGTAATGGTCAAAATGCAAAAAATCAAAGTCAAGCAACGAAAAAATTACAAAACCAACAAACGAAGAAAACAAACAACCAACGTAGACGTACAGGTGTGTAAATGAACGGGCAGAAACGATCTAACATCGCGCCAGGTCTTGAAGTTGATATTGTATTAAAACAAGACCAGCGCACAGGTAAGCTAACAAGAGGAATTGTAAAAGATATTTTAACGAACTCACCGTCTCATCCGCACGGCATTAAAGTGCGATTGCAAGACGGACAAGTGGGTAGAGTACAAAATATTGTTCAATAAGAAAAGGAGCTCATTTAACATTGAGCTCCTTTTTCTTTATTATCCTTTAATTTTCTCGATGAAAACCACTTTTAAATAGTCTCCCTCTTTAAACTGATCAATTGTACGGAAATCTTCTGGTAATGAATGTTCTTCTAATATTTTATATTTGCCATTCATTTCTTTAAATGCTGTGTCGATAAATCCTTTAAACTTTTTCATATCGAACGTACTACAGTTTGTAGAAGCAACGATAATACCGTTATTTTCTGTAATCGCAATCGTCTCTTTTAATAAGTTTTTATAGTCTTTCGCTGCGCTAAATGTATACTTTTTAGAACGTGCAAAACTCGGAGGATCTAATACAACCATATCGAATTTCATCTTTTTCTTCGCAGCATATTTAAAGTAAAGGAATACGTCTTCAACGATAATATCTTGTGCTTCATAATCAATTTCGTTCACACTAAACTGCTCAATCGTTTTACTTAAACTACGATTAGCAAGGTCAACACTCGTTGTTTTACTCGCTCCGCCAAGCGCTGCAAATACAGAGAAAGCACCTGTATAGGAGAACATATTTAGCACAGTTCTTCCTTTTGCATATTTATCACGAATTTGTTTTCGTACGTTACGCTGATCTAAAAATACACCAACCATTGCTCCATCATTTAAATAGACAGCAAAGTTTACCCCATTCTCTTTTACGATAAGCGGGAACTCACCGCGCTCTCCTGCTACGAAATCATCGTCTTCAATGTATTTTCCTTTCGTATCAAAACGCTTTTTCTCATAAATCCCTTTAAAGTTTGCTACTTTTTGAAGAGCCGCTATAATCTCATCTCTGAAAGTATAAATCCCTTCACTATACCAGCTTACTACGTAATAACCGTCATAATAATCGATGATTAAGCCTCCCAGACCATCACCTTCACCATTCAAAACACGGAATGCTGTTGTATCACTTGATTTGTAAAATTGTTTTCGTTTATGTAAGGCAGATTTTATTTTACTTTCAAAGAAAGACTGATTAATTTGTTCACTCTCTTTTCTCGTTAAAATCCATCCATATCCTTTATTTTGTTTTCCATAATAACCTTTTCCGACAAAGTGGTTCTTCTCATCCACTACTTTGATAATTGTTCCTTCTTCCCGAACATCATTTAAATTTTGAATCGCATCTTTTAAAATAAGCGGATATCCACTTTTAATTTCTCTTATAAATTTCGGTTTTATTTTTACAGTTACTTCTGATCGCATATAATAACTTCCTTTCCATTTGAATGCTTTCTAATTCGTAGGAAGCATGTAAAAAACGAGGCTAAAAAAAGCCTCGTTTCACTATACCATATTATTGCTTAACTAGTACAACTCGCTCATCCCCTATTGTACTAGCAAGGGTAGGTTTCTAAAAATACTACGCACACACTTTAAAATTGATGCTATATTCGCCATCTTTCACTGTATCAACACTTAGTTGTTTGTCCCCGTCTGGTTGTTGATCTAGGTCAGCCCTATTAGCCGGTTCCTCTTTTTCATCTGGTTTTTCTACATAAATTAGCTTGATGCTATTTTGATCAAATGCAACTTAAACATCATAATTACAAAAAAGAGACTTTCTTTCAAAGAAAGTCTCTTTTCATTATTTCCCTACAGCAACTTCTTCTTTTTGGAACAAAGAAATTACATATCCAACCGCAATACCTACTAAAGCAGGAATTAACCAACCAATCCCTACACTGTATAATGGAATTTTATTTAAAACAGGTGCTAATGCAGCAATTTCAAGATTCGCATTGTGTAATCCATCAAAGAAACTAATCATGAATGCTCCTACAATACCACCTACATACATTACTAAAGGAAGACGAATATAGTTTTCAACAAGTGATAATACGATCAGTACGATACCAATTGGATAAATGGCAATTAAAATCGGCAATGCTAATGCGTTTAACTGAGTTAACCCAAGATTTGCTACCATAAATGCTAATACACAGAAAATGAAAACAACTTTTTGATAAGAAAGCTTGGGTAATAAGGAAGAGAAATATTCTCCACAAGCTGCAACAATACCTACAGAAGTTGTTAAACATGCTGCTGTAATTGCAATACCTAGCAATAAAGTTCCGTAACTTCCAAATAAATGATTCACGACGTTTGTTAAAATAATTCCTCCGTTTGCTCCCATTCCAAGTGAAACGCTAGAAGCTCCAAGGTAAGCAAGTGCTAAATACACAAGTAGCAAACCAAGCGCTGCAATAAATCCTGCAAAGATTGTTACTTTCGCAATGCTTTTCTTATTTGTAATCCCTTTTCCTTTTAAAGCATGAATTACAACATTTCCGAATACAAGTGCTGCAAGTCCATCTAAAGTTAAATATCCGTCAATAAAACCTTTAAAAAGAGGAGCACTATATGCTTCTGTCGGTGCACCAAATTCTCCAATTGGTGTAATAAGTGCTTTACCTACAATAATTGCAATAACAGCTAATAATATTGGAGTTAATACTTTACCAATGCGGCCTACTAATTTTGATGGATTTAAAGCTAAATAGAAAGTTACCGCAAAGAAAATAAATGTAAAGATAACAAGCGGATAGGATTGACCAGCTATCTCACTTGGTAAAAACGGTGCAACACTCATTTCATAAGCAACTGTTCCTGTACGCGGAACACTTACGAATACGCCCAAGCATAAATAAATTGCAGTAATAAAAACAAGTGCGAATACAGGGTGTACACGTCCCGCTAGCTCATTAATATCTCCCTTTAGAGCGATAACAATTACTCCTAATAAAGGCAATCCAACGCCTGTTACGATAAAACCAAACAACGCGATCCATACATCTGTTCCAGCACCTTGCCCTAACGCTGGTGGAAAAATCATATTACCTGCACCAAAAAATAGTGCAAATAACATTAAACTTATTGCAAACATCTCAGAAAACTTTAAAGATGATTTCATTTCTACTAACCTCCTAAATAATAAATTAACAAAATATTCTGAATTAAAATCCGTCACATATCCTCTTTCAAGCATACTTCCCCGTAAAAGAACGCAAAAAACACCCGTCCCTAACAAAGGGACGAGTGTTGAAATCGTGGTTCCACCCTTATTCTAATAAAATGAATTTATAACAAAATAAGCTCATTTTATAGCTCGTGTAAATTGATAACGGTTTTATCCGCCAAGAATTACAATGCATCATGCAGTTCACTCTTGAAGTTTAGAGGTGGTAAGTTTGTCTTTCCGTATTAGGAAGCTCACAGCCTAGGCTTCCCTCTCTGAGAATCGTAAAAAACAACTCATGTCCTCATCATTACTTTTATAAAATATCTTGTCGAAACTTGTTGTTTTTTATTATATGGGCTATTTTTTAAAAAATCAATAGTTTTATTTTTTCTGACAAAAAATATAGGGAGAAAACTTTTCTCCCTATAACTGTCCTATTAATGTTTCTAATTCCTCAGCTGTAACGCTCCGCCATTTTCCTACCTCAAGCTCATTTAGCTCTATATTCATAATGCGCACTCGCTTTAGCTTTGTTACAGTAAACCCGAAAGCACGGCTCATTCTGCGAATTTGTCTGTTCATTCCTTGCGTTAGAACGATGCGAAATGTAGACTGATCCACTCTCGTCACTTTACATGGCTTCGTCATTCCATCTTTAATCTTTACACCATTGGACATCTCATTAATAAACCAATCTGTAAAAGGTTTATCGACAGTGACAACATATTCTTTCTCGTGCTCATGATCTCCGTGTAAAATTTGATTCGCAATCGCACCATCGTTTGTTAATAAAATAAGACCTTCCGATGCTTTATCTAATCGTCCAACAGGAAAAATCCGCTCTGGGTAATCGATATAATCAATAATATTGTCTTCAATATGATCGGCTGCTGTACAAGTAATTCCGACTGGTTTATGGAAAGCAATATACACCTTTTCTTTCTCTTCCTTTGCAATAACCTGTCCATCAATCGTTACAACATCACTTTCGTTAACGAAGGAACCGTGCGTACATATCTCACCGTTAATCGCGACGCGCCCTGCTTTAATCAGACGGTCTGTTTCACGTCTAGAGCAGGATTTTGCTTCGCTTATGTATTGGTTGATTTTCATGTTTTATTCCTTTTCTTATATATTAAAAGCGTCAACCTATGGCAATATCATTATGCCACGATTGACGCTCCTTTACTTCGCAAAAACAACTAAATAGATAACCCCAATCACCAAAAATATTCCACAACAAGCTAACAATACTTTTGCAAGTTTGTCCATAAACATATAATGGTTTCCCCTTTGTTTCGTTGTTTGCTATTTTAATTCGACAACCGTTACGCCTAGGCCTCCCTCGCCCATGTCACCGTAACGGAAGCTTTTTACACCGCGGTGCTTCTTCAAGTAATCTTGTACACCTTGGCGAAGCGCTCCTGTTCCTTTACCGTGAATGATTGATACACGAGGATAACTTGCAAGCTGGGCATCGTCTAAATATTTCTCAACGCGCACCATTGCATTTTCAAAACGTTCACCACGAAGATCAAGTTCTAATGAAACGTGATAGTCTCTACCTTTTACCGTTGCAACTGCTTTTTTCTCTGTTTGCTTCGGTGTATTAATGTATTCCATATTAGACTCTTTTACTTTCATTTTCAGAATACCGATTTGTACGCTCCACTCTGTATCACTTACTTTTTCAAGTAGTTGACCTTTTTGACCGAACGTTAATACTTTTACTTCATCGCCTGCTTGTAATTGTTGTTTCGGCGCTGTGTTTTTCACGTTTACCTTTTGTTTCTTCACAAGTTCTGGCGCTGCGCCTTCTAGACGGCTCTTCGCTTCAATTAGCTCGTGATCTTTTACGTTTGCAAGCTGTGCTTTACGCAATTGACGAAGTTCTTGAATAATGCCTTCTGCTTCTTTCTTTGCAGCTTCGACTTTTTCTTCCCCTTCTTTTTGCACTTTTAATAATCGTTCATCACGCTCTTCGTTAAATTCAACAATTTGACGTTGTAATTCGCGATGAAGTTTTTCAGATTGCTTTCGCAGTGCCTCTGCTTCGTTCCAGTCACGTTCCGCGTTCTTTTGACTTTCTTCTAACTTCGCAATCATATTTTCAATTTTATTCGTATCTGTACTTATATGGTTACGAGCTCGATCAATAACGCGATCAGATAATCCAAGGCGCTTCGAGATTTCAAAGGCGTTACTACGTCCTGGTACACCGATTAATAATTTATACGTTGGGCTTAATGTATTTACATCAAACTCAACACTCGCATTAATAACCTGCTCACGGTTATATCCGTATGCTTTTAATTCTGGATAATGCGTCGTTGCAACAACACGAGCACCGCGATTACATACTTCATCTAAAATTGAAATTGCTAGTGCAGCCCCTTCTTGCGGGTCTGTTCCAGCACCTAATTCATCAAATAAAACTAAGCTTTCAAAATCAGCTTTTTCTAAAATATCAACAATGTTCACCATATGTGAGGAGAACGTACTTAAACTTTGTTCAATTGATTGCTCATCACCGATATCAGCAAAGATATTTTTAAATACACAAATCTCTGATTCGTCCATTACTGGAATGTGAAGACCAGATTGCGCCATTAATACACAAATACCAACTGTTTTCAGCGTAACTGTTTTACCACCTGTATTCGGTCCTGTAATAACAATGGTCGTGAAATCTTTACCAAGCATAATGTTATTCGGCACGATAACTTCCGGATCAATAAGCGGATGACGTGCTTGTCTTAAATCCATATAACGTTCGTTGTTTACGATTGGCTTCGTTGCTTTCATTCGCTTCGCATAAAAAGCTTTCGCAAAAATAAAGTCAAGATTTGCAACTACTTCTACGTTAGATAAAACGATATCAGCTTCTACTGCCACTTCTTCTGTTAACATCATTAAAATGCGTTCAATTTCTTGTTTTTCTTTCACACGTGCTTCTTGAAGTGCGTTATTTAATTCTACAATTACTTGTGGTTCAATAAATAACGTTTGTCCAGAAGCAGATTGATCGTGAACAATACCGCCATATACACCGCGGTATTCTTGTTTTACCGGGATGACGTAACGTTCGTTACGAATCGTTACAATCGCATCTGATAACATCTTTTGTGCGTTTGAAGAACGCGTCATATTCTCTAACTTTTCACGAATACGGCTTTCCGCAGTACGAATTTGGTTACGAATACCACGCAGTTTATCACTTGCGCTATCAACTACCTCACCGCCATCACCGATGCAATTTGTAATTTTCTTTTCTAAGTCATATAAAGATACAATTTGAGCGACATGTCTTTCTAAAATTGGAAGTTCCACACCGTTATCAACCATATCTTCGATGAAACGCTTCATTTGGCGACTACCGTACATCGTATTTGCAATATCAAGTAGTTCGTTTGGACTTAACATACTTCCGATCTTTGCACGCTTCACATTTGAGCGTACATCAGAAATACCACCTAATGGCGCACTCCCTTTTAAACGAATGACTTTCGCCGCTTCATCCGTTGTATCTTGCATTTCTACAATTTCTTCAAAATCAGTGCTCGGCACTAAATTCTTCACTTTATCACGACCAAGTGAAGAGGCTGTATGTTCAAGTAATTGTTCTTTTACTTTATTGTATTCTAATACACGCAACGTTCTTTCTAACATGTTGCAGGTCCCCCTTGTGTTACTTATTACGTTTAATATAGTCTAATAAACGTTCAATATCCCACGTGTTAATCACGGTATCTTTTTGAATCCACCCTTTACGTGCTGCTGCTACACCTGTTTCCATATCTTCTAACATTTCAAGTGTATGAGCATCCGTATTAATCGCTACTTTTACACCAGCATCTTGTGCTTGTTTTAATAATTTCGCGCTTAAATCTAAACGGTTTGGATTTGCATTTAATTCTAAAACTGTATTTGTTTCTTTTGCGAGTTCGATTAATAAATCTGTATCTACATCATAACCCTCACGGCGTCCAAGAAGACGTCCTGTCGGATGGGCAATCATTGTGACATGCTTATTCTCAAGTGCCGTGCGAAGACGTTTCATAATCGTTTCCCGGTCTTGTGAGAAGCTAGAGTGAATAGCTCCAATAACATAATCTAATTCTGCTAATACTTCATCATCAAAATCAAGCGAGGCATCTGGTAAAATGTCCATTTCAATTCCGCGTAAAATTGTAATGTCTGGATACTTTTCATTCATGCGCTCAATTTCTTTTCCTTGTTCACGAAGACGCTCTTTCGTCAGACCGTTTGCTACTTTCAAGTATTGTGAATGATCGGTAATTGCCATGAATTTATATCCACGAGCACGACATGCTTGTACCATTTCTTCAATTGAAAAAGCGCCGTCACTCCATGTTGTATGCATATGTAAATCACCTTGTATATCAGAGAACTGAATTAAGTTCGGATACTCTTTAATTAATTCAATTTCTTTCCCATCTTCACGCACTTCTGGTGGGATGAATGGAAGACCGAAATGAGCAAAGAACTCCTCTTCTGTTTCAAATGTCTTCACTTCACCTGTTTCCAGATTCTCTACACCGTACTCACTAATTTTTTCACCTTTATCTTTTGCAATTTGGCGCATTTTTACGTTATGGTCTTTTGATCCTGTGAAATGGTGAAGAGTTGTAATAAATTCTTCTGGTTTTACAAGGCGGAAATCAATCGAAATATCATATTCATACTGAAGACGAACAGACACTTTCGTATCTCCACTTGCGATTACTTCAATCATATTATCGAATTGTAATAAATGTTCACGTACTGCTGCTGGTTCTGTCGTTGCGATAATGAAGTCTAAATCCTTCACTGTCTCGCGAACACGGCGTAAGCTACCTGCGCGTGAGAAACGAATTACTTCAGCAACATTCGACAATTTCTCCTCTATTTCCCCGGCAATAGGCAATACCATCGCAATTGGTAAACGCTCTGGACGAGAGCCTACTTGATCAATCGCTTCTAATATTTTCTCTTCTGTTTTTTTACCGAAACCAGCTAAAGCTTGTACTTTATTTTCTTCACAAGCAGCTTTTAGCGTTTCCACATCAACAATACCAAGTTCTTTGTATAACTTAGCTACCTTCTTACCACCAAGGCCTGGAAGTTTTAATAACGGTAATAAACTACTCGGTACTTCTTTTTCAAGTTCTTGTAATACTTCGGATGTTCCCGATTCTATATATTCTTGAATAACGGCTGCTGTTCCTTTTCCGATGCCTGGAATCTTTGTGAAATCTTCAATTTCAGAAAGACTACGATCATCACTTTCTAGTGCCGCTGCCGCTTTACGGAATGCAGATATTTTAAATGGATTCGCGCCCTTCAGTTCCATAAACAGCCCGATTGTCTCCAGTAATTTAATAACTTGTTTTTTATTTACTTTCATCATTGCCCCCGCCTTTCTTTCATAGAAAAAAACTCCTCTTTCCGAAAAAAGAGAAGTTATACTCTGCTACCTGTCTGCCATAGTTCCTTCACCTTTTCAGAAAGAATCGGTGTATCGTCTACAATTATTTTGCTAATTGATGATGTTTGTAATTGTGTTTGTACTTGTTCAATCGGAAGAATGTTTCCAATAATAATTAAGACAAACAAAATAATATAAACTTCTAAAAACCCGAGGATTGCCCCCGCAAACGCATTTACTTGCTTTAAAACCGGTATTTCTGCAAACATATTTAACAAATTACCAAGTAATGAAAGCGCGATTTTTGTAATAATAAATAATACGATAAACGCAATCGCTTGATAGAATACAGTTTCAATATTATTTGCATCAATCCATTCTGGAACAGATACATTTTTATCAAATGGATACGGAATAAATTTCGCAAGTGCTGGCGCTAAATCTTTACAGTACCAGTATGCAACAAGGTATGCGATAATAAAGCTTGTTAACTTTACAAGTTGTAAAATAAACCCTCTGCGTAAGCCGAGGAAAAATCCCATAACAAGCAGTAAAATGATAATAATATCAATCATGTTATTCCATTCCTTTTTTTGTCATACTTTCTTTCAACTTTTCATGTTCTTCTTTTAATTTTATGTAATCGTGTATGACGTTTACCGCCGTCAATACCGCTAGTCTACTCGTATCAAGCGAAGGATTCTTGGCATTGAGTTCGCGCATTTTATCATCCACAATCGCTGCTACCATGCGGATATGACTTGTACTTTCATCGCCAACAACTGAATATTGTTGACCATAGATTTCTACATTAATTCGACTTTTCTTTCCCTTTTGTTGTGACAACTCACCGGCCTCCAATCACGTACAGAATCCTAAAGTTTATCATACCATGAACCTTCATAATATGGAAACAGAAAGAACAATCCGATATGATAAAAATACCAATATAAAAAAGGAGCGACCATTTTGTCAAATTCTATCGTAATACAAACAAGTTCTACAGTAATTGAAGACATGAAACAACAATATAAACAAGCGCTTAGCCCGAAAATTCCGCAAGGCGGTATCTTTATGGCTAAGGTGCCATCTTGCACAATTACAGCGTATAAATCTGGAAAAGTAATGTTCCAAGGAGGCCGTGCTGAAGCTGAAGCTGCTCGTTGGCAAACTGTCTCTCAAACACCAAAAACAGCTGTAAAAAAATCGGTCGATTCACACCGTTATGCTCCGCCCGCTTCTATCAGCACAATGTCTATTGTAGGGTCTGATGAAGTAGGTACTGGTGATTACTTCGGACCGATGACAGTAGTTGCTGTATATGTGGATGCAAAACAAATTCCACTTTTAAAAGAACTTGGTGTAAAAGACTCTAAAAACTTAAATGATGATCAAATTACTGCCATTGCCAAACAACTTCTTCACGTTGTTCCTTATAGCTCTCTCGTTCTTCATAATGAAAAATATAACGAGCTATTTGATAAAGGAAACAACCAAGGTAAGCTAAAAGCTTTACTACATAATAAAGCTATTACAAACTTACTAGCGAAAATAGCGCCTATAAAACCAGACGGCGTCCTAATCGACCAATTCACACAACCTGATACATACTATAAATATTTAGCTAAACAAAAACAGGTACAACGTGAAAATGTTTATTTCGCTACGAAAGGCGAAAGTGTCCATTTAGCAGTAGCTGCTGCTTCTATTTTAGCTCGTTACTCATTTGTAAAACAGTTTGACGAACTAAGCAAAAAAGCTGGTATGTCACTTCCAAAAGGTGCTGGTAAACAAGTTGATATTGCCGCTGCTAAATTAATTCAAAAGCTCGGTAAAGAAAAATTGCCTGAGTTTGTGAAACTACATTTTGCTAATACAGAGAAGGCATTTCGCTTATTAAAATAGTATCGACAAAAACAGGAGCCTGCAAACTCCTGTTTTTTGTTTCATATTACCTCAATTCAATATAATTGCATTTACTATTTTCCTCTTCCCTCTCCTAACTATATCGCTAAATCAACTCATTTTTCGTAATTCCCCTATAAAAAGGGAGAGCCACCAAGACTCTCCCTTTTTATATTAGCTTTGTTTCTGCTTCTTATTTGATGAAGATACTTTATGAGAACCGGTTTCATGTGTCGTCGTTCCTTGTCCTTCTACCTCTGGAGAACCTAGGCTTGATCTTGAATGATCTTTTTTCACTTTTTTACTCATTTATATTCACCCCTTCGCGTTACTTTTTGCTACGGGGTAATAAACTATGCAAAATAAAAAGCGAGAGAAAATCCTCTCGCTTTTTTTATATTTTAGAATTCAGAAGAACCTGGAGTTCTTGGGAATGGAATTACGTCACGAATATTAGCCATACCAGTAGTGATGTACATTAGGAAGCGCTCGAAACCTAGACCGAATCCAGCGTGTTTTGTACCGTCGTATTTTCTAAGTTCTAAGTACCACCAGTAGTCCTCTTCATTCATACCTAATTCTTTAATTCTGTCTACTAAAACGTCCATTCTTTCTTCACGTTGACTTCCGCCGATTAATTCGCCGATTCCAGGAACTAGAAGGTCAGTAGCAGCTACTTTTTTACCGTCGTCATTTAAGCGCATGCTAGACGTAAGTTCGCTAACGCCTTAAAGGCTTTACCTGACTCATAGAAGAAAAAAGACGAAGCGAACATAAAGTAACTCTAAAATCAACCTACTATTACATATTTTGGAGTCACTTGACGTTTACTTATATATGTTAGCCTTTATTCACTTTACTATCTTGCAGCACTTGAGTCCCAAGCGCCGTTACTTCCGAAATAGTACCACACATTACCTATTTTCACCCAACCTGTTTGCATTGCTCCACTTCCGTTGAAGTAGTACCATACGCCTCCTACTTGTTGCCAGTCTTTTTGCATTGCACCACTTCCATTAAAGTAGTACCATACGCCTCCTACTTGTTGCCAGCCTGTTTGCATTGCTCCACTTCCGTTGAAGTAATACCATACGCCTCCTACTTGTTGCCAGCCTGTTTGCATTGCTCCACTTCCGTTGAAGTAGTACCATACGCCCCCTACTTGTTGCCAGCCTGTTTGCATCGCTCCACTTCCGTTGAAGTAGTACCATACGCCCCCTACTTGTTGCCAACCTGTTTGCATTGCTCCACTTCCATTAAAGTAGTACCATACGCCTCCTACTTGTTGCCAGCCTGTTTGCATTGCTCCACTTCCGTTGAAGTAGTACCATACGCCTCCTATTTGTTTCCAGCCTGTTTGCTTCACGCCATTTGCATTGTAGTAATTCCATACAGCTCCATTTTGTTTCCAGCCCGTTTGCACTGTGTTACCTTGTTGCATTGCACCGTTTGCACCAAGTCTATAACCGTCAATCGTTGTATTCGCTGCCATTTGGCCATTACTATAAAAATAGTACCATGTACCCTTAATTTGCTTCCATCCTTTCGCTTTCGTTCCATTTTGATCATAGAAATACCACTTTCCATTATCTTGTTTCCAATTGTCATGATAATGGTATTCTCCTGTTTCAAGCCCAAATTTTCCGCAGTTTGTCCAACAATGATGACCACCATTTTTATCCAATCCACCTGGACTCGCATAAGCCGCTGTCGTTGATCCCATAATTGTTAGACCAATTGTCATCGCTACAATCTTCATGTTCTTTTTCATAAAATTACATTCCCCTTCTCTTTATCTGTTTATCTATCAAGCACTATTATATAATATTCGAATAAGATTAATAAAGAATTGTATTTTATATATTAAACAATTTAAAATACCAGAAACAGAAGTAATCGTATACGCTAACTGTTTTACCACGGATTACTTTAACTGGATGATATGAATATAGCTGAAATACGAAAAAACGGTTAGAAAAATACCTTATCGGAATCGCTTCCTTCTTCATAATCCATCGATTAACAACATTTTCTCTAATCAAATCAAAAAAGGCGAGAGCAATTGCTCTCGCCTTTTTCATACCCTAAAACTCAGAAGAACCTGGAGTTCTTGGGAATGGAATTACGTCACGGATGTTAGCCATGCCAGTGATGTACATTAGGAAGCGCTCGAAACCTAGACCGAATCCAGCGTGTTTTGTACCGCCGTATTTTCTAAGTTCTAAGTACCACCAGTAGTCCTCTTCATTCATACCTAGTTCTTTAATTCTGTCTACTAAAACGTCCATTCTTTCTTCACGTTGACTTCCGCCGATTAATTCGCCGATGCCAGGAACTAGAAGGTCAGTAGCAGCTACTGTTTTACCGTCGTCATTTAAGCGCATGTAGAATGCTTTAATGTCTTTCGGATAGTCAGTTACGAATACAGGGCGTTTGAAGATTTCTTCTGACAAGTATCTTTCGTGCTCTGTTTGTAAGTCAATACCCCATTCTACTGGGTATTTGAAGTCAGCACCTGACTCTTGAAGCACTTTAATTGCTTCTGTATATGTGATACGACCGAAGTCAGAGTTGATTACGTTGTTCATGCGCTCTAGAACTGTTTTATCAACGAAGCTGTTGAAGAATTCCATTTCTTCTGGTGCATGCTCTAATACGTATTTCATTGCATATTTCAGCATATCTTCTGTAAGGTTCATTACGTCACCTAATTCAGCGAATGCAATCTCAGGCTCGACCATCCAGAACTCAGCAGCGTGGCGAGTTGTGTTTGAGTTTTCTGCACGGAATGTAGGTCCGAATGTGTATACATCACGGAATGCTAATGCATAAGCTTCAGCGTTCAGCTGTCCACTTACTGTTAAGTTTGTTTCTTTACCGAAGAAGTCTTTTGACTCATCAACTTGTCCGTCTTCACCTTTTGATACGTTGTTTAAATCCTGCGTTGTTACGCGGAACATTTCGCCAGCACCTTCTGTATCACTACCAGTGATGATTGGTGTGTGAACATGTACGAATCCACGTTCTTGGAAGAACTGATGAATCGCAAATGCTGCGATAGAACGTACGCGGAACGTTGCAGAGAATGCGTTTGTTCTTGGGCGTAAGTGAGCGATTGTACGTAAGTATTCAAACGTGTGACGCTTCTTTTGAAGTGGGTAATCAGAATCTGATAAGCCCTCGATATCAATTTTTTCTGCTTTAATTTCAAATGGTTGCTTCGCTCCAGGCGTTGCAATTACTTTACCTTCTACTTTAACTGAAGAGCTAAGTGGAAGCTTTGCAATTTCTTTGAAGTTATCTAATTCTGTATCGAAAACGATTTGAACGCTTTTGAAGAAGCTACCGTCGTTTAATTCGATAAAACCAAATGCTTTTGAATCACGTAAGTTACGAATCCACCCTGATACTTGTACTGTTTGATCTGCATACTTTTCTGTATCTCTATACAGACTTTTTACTAATGTGTTTTCCATAGTGAAATTCTCCTTTGCTGATATATTTAAATACAAAAAAACCTTTCATCCATAAAGGGACGAAAGGTTAAACTTCGCGGTACCACCCAATTTGTCATAAAGACCAACTTTAACTCGTATGTAATACATACTTCCCGGTTTGTAACAGGCCGGATTCCCGTCTAAGTCTACTCTTGAATACAAGATTCAATTTCGGTTAGCAACTCCAAGGTGTTCTTCACATATACCGCCTCATCAGGCTCTCACCGTCCCTGACTCGCTTTGGATTATAGTATATACTACTTTTCCTTATCATCGTCTTTCATTTTGTTAAACTAAAATTAATGTACTACATTCGAGAGAAAGATGCAAGATGCCTTGATATTTATCGGCGATTTTTGCAATTTATCGACCACAACTCCAATTTTATCAGCGATTTTTTATAATTTATCGTCGATTCGACATAAAATATCGACTTATCAACAATAATCGACAACCACTCCAATAAAAAAATGCCGGACTTAATCCGGCATTTTCTCATTACTTACGTAACTCCGCACCAAATTTCTCTTCTACCGCTGTTAATACACGGTTATGTGCTTCTGTTACTTCTTCGTCTGTTAATGTACGTTCTGGATCGAAGTAGTTCATAGAGAATGCAAGTGATTTCTTGCCTTCTTCCATTTTTTCACCTTCGTATAGGTCGAATAATGTTACGTCTTTCAGAAGTTCTCCTCCAGCTTCAGCAATGACTTGCTTCATTTCACCAGCTTTTGTTTCTTTTGTTACGACAACAGCCATATCACGTGTCATAGATGGGAAACGTGGAATTGCTGAGTAATAAGTTTCCTCCACGTCTGCACCGAATACTTTTACAAGAGATAGTTCGAATACGAATGTATCTTTCACATCTAATTGTTTTTGCGCTTCAGGGTGCAATTGACCGATGAACCCAATTACTTCACCATCTAATACGATGTCAGCTGTACGACCTGGGTGCATACCTTCACGTTTTGCTGGTGCATATGTGATTTGTTTTACAACGCCAAGTACATCGAATAATCCTTCTAGCACACCTTTCATAACGAAGAAGTCTACTACTTTCTTCTCACCTTGCCATGCATGGTGAAGAGCAAGACCTGTCATAACACCTGCAAGATGTTGTTCTTCTTTCGGAAGTTCTCCTGCTTCTGTTGGTAAGAAGATAGAACCTACTTCGTATAAAGCAACGCTGTCGTTTTTACGTGCAACATTGTATGAAACTGCCTCTAACAATTGTGGTACTAAGCTTAAACGAAGTTGGCTACGCTCTTCACTCATTGGAAGCGCAAGATTTACAGGAGCTTTTTCGTTCGGCTCAACCATATATTGTTTCGCTTTGTCAGCGCTTGTTAATGAATATGTGATTGCTTCATATAAACCAGCACCTTCTAAGAAGCGACGTACTTTACGACGTTTCGTTTGTGCTGCTGTTAATTTACCACGTGTCATCGTTCCAGCAGGTAATGTAACCGGAATGTGGTCATAACCATACAGACGGCCAACTTCTTCTACTAAGTCTTCTGAAATTGTAATATCAGGACGACGTGCTGGTACGTTCACATGGAATGTTCCTTCTACTTCTGTGAATGGGAATTTTAAGTTTGTGAAAATTGTACCCATTTCACTTGTAGAAATATTTGTACCTAATACACGGTTTACTTTTTCAGCTGTAACAGATACTGTACGTTCTTGTACTTGTAAGTTATCAGCTTCTACTACACCTTCAAGTGCTTCTCCGCCAGCGTATTTTGCCATTAAAGCAGCAGCGTGTTGAATTGCTTCAAATGTACGTGTTGGATCGATTCCTTTTTCGAAACGTGCACTTGATTCACTGCGAAGACCTAAGTCTTTTGATGTACGACGTACTGTTTGACCTGCAAAGTATGCAGACTCAATTAGAACGTTTACTGTATCATTTGTAACTTCAGAATCAGCTCCGCCCATTACACCCGCAACAGCTAAAGCTTTTGTGCCGTTTGTAATTACAAGGTGGTGGCTTTGTAATGTACGCTCTTGATCATCTAACGTTTCAATTGTTTCGCCTTCTTTTGCAAGACGAACAACAATTTCTTTTGAACCTAATTTATCGTAATCGAATGCATGTAACGGTTGACCGTATTCCATTAAAATGTAGTTTGTAATATCAACTACATTGCTAATTGGACGAATGCCAGCTGCCATAAGGCGCGTTTGCATCCACATTGGTGATGGACCAATCTTTACGTTTTTAACCATTTTTGCAATATATAATGGGTTTTCTTCTTTCGCTTCTACACTTACAGAAATGTAATCAGAAGTTTTTTCTGCTGTTTCTTGTAAGTCGATAGCTGGAAGTTTCACTTCACGGCCGTAAATAGCAGCTACTTCATATGCAACACCTAACATGTTTAAGCAATCTGCACGGTTTGGTGTTAAACCAAGTTCAAGTACTTCATCATGCAAGTTTAAAATTTCAAGTGCATCTGCACCAACTTCAGCGTCGCTTGGGAAGATGAAGATACCATCTGCGTATTCTTTTGAAACTAATTTTCCATCAATGCCAAGCTCTTGAAGAGCACAAACCATACCGTGAGAAGCTTCACCGCGTAGTTTTGCTTTTTTAATTTTAAAGTTACCAGGAAGTACAGCACCAACTTTTGCAACTGGTACTTTTAAACCTTTTGCAATGTTAGCAGCGCCACAAATAATTTGAACTGGCTCTTCTTCACCGATATCGATTAAGCATTTGCTTAATTTATCAGCTTCTGGGTGTTTTTCACATTCTAATACGTGACCAACTACAACACCTTTTACACCTTTATTTAATACTTCAACACCTTCTACTTCAATACCACTTTTCGTGATTTTGTCTGCTAGTTCTTGCGCTGTTACATCTTTAATATCTACATACTCTTGTAACCAACGATATGATACGAACATATTTATCCTCTCCTTCCCTTACGCTCGTTTGAATTGTTGTAAGAAACGTACATCATTTGTATAGAAATGACGAATGTCATCAACGCCGTATTTCAACATTGCGATACGCTCTGCGCCCATACCGAATGCGAAACCTTGATATTCTTTTGAATCATAACCAGCCATTTCAAGTACGTTCGGATGAACCATACCTGCGCCTAAAATTTCGATCCAGCCAGTTCCTTTACAAGTGCCGCAACCTTTACCGTGACACATCATACAAGAAATATCCATCTCTACAGATGGCTCTGTGAATGGGAAGAAACTTGGACGAAGACGGATTTCACGATCTTCACCGAACATCTTTTTCACGAATACCTGTAGTGTACCTTTTAAATCACTCATGCGAATGTTTTTATCAATTACAAGACCTTCAATTTGCATGAACTGGTGTGAATGCGTCGCATCATCGTCATCTCGGCGATACACTTTACCAGGACAAATAATTTTGATTGGGCCTTTTTCTTTATTATTTTCCATTGTACGTGCTTGCACAGAAGATGTATGTGTACGTAGTAACGTTTCTTCTGTAATGTAGAATGTATCTTGCATATCACGCGCTGGGTGATCTTTCGGTAAGTTTAATGCCTCGAAGTTGTAGTAGTCTTTTTCTACTTCTGTTCCTTCAGCTACCTCATAACCCATACCGATGAATACATCTTCAATTTGTTCAACAACAGCTGTTAACGGATGGTGACAACCTGTTTCAACAGGACGACCTGGCAGTGTAACATCAATTGTTTCAGTAGCTAATTTCGCTTCAATTACTGCTTTTTCTAAGTTACCAATTTTGTCATCTAGACGCGTTTGAATCGCTTCACGTACTTCATTTACTAATGCTCCCATACGTGGACGCTCTTCTGCTGATAATTTTCCCATGCCGCGTAATACTTCTGTAATTGGGCCTTTTTTCCCTAAATACGCTACGCGTACGTCGTTTAAGCCCTTTAGCTCTTTCGCTTCTTCAATAAGCTCTAACGCTTTTTGCTTTAGCTCTTTTAAACGTGCTTCCATTTGGAACCCTCCTAATTTTAAAAATAAAAAAACCTCGCTCCCAAAAAGGGACGAGGTAAATTCGCGGTACCACCCTAAATTGACAGAACAAGTCTGCCCACTCATTAGTTATAACGATCAATTCTGACCGGAACGCCTTTACATATACATGGTCCTGGCGTCAACTCCAGAGGTGAATTCACTTTCGTCTACCATAAGAATGCTTTCAGTCTACGGCATTCTCTCCCTATATGGCGATTTTGTAAGCTACTCTTCTCTATCAACGTTTTTCGTTATTTAACTTTTATTATATGTTCATTACAAACATGTACTTCAACTTATTATAAGAAGTTTTTTATTTGTTCGCAACCGGGCTTTGTAAATAATACGTTAAAATCCCTGCTGCAACCGCAACATTTAATGATTCTGCCCCTCCGTAAATCGGAATATACAAGTTTTGATCCGTTTTCGCAAGAATTTCTTGGCGTACGCCACTTCCTTCATTTCCTACAATTAATGCAAAACTTCCAACTGGTGTTACTTCACCGTAAGGAACTCCATTTTCAAGAGCTGTTCCATATACAGGAACGTTATTTTCCTTTAACTTGTCTACCCATTCTTCTAAGTTCCCTTTTACAACTGGTAAGTGGAATATAGATCCTTGTGTAGAGCGAAGTACTTTACTATTATATGCATCAACGCACCCTTCTCCAAGCACGACGGCCTGAATACCAGCTGCATCAGCTGTACGAATAATTGTCCCTAAGTTACCTGGGTCTTGAAGACCATCTAATAAAAGAAACTTCCCATCTGCAAGAGCTACTTCACTCTCGTGTTTCTCACAAACAGCAAATACACCTTGTGTCGTTTCTGTTTCACGAAGTACTTTTACAATTGCTTCAGGCACGATATACATTTCCACATCATTAACTGTCCAATCTTTCGGAAGATCTGTCTGATCAGAAACGATAAGTTCTGTTACAACTCCTGCCTTTAAAGCTTCCTCTACTAAATGAAATCCTTCTACAAAAAATAAACCTTTTTTATCGCGTTCTTTTTTCGTTTGCAGCTTTTTCCACTGCTTCACACGCGGATTTTGTACTGAATCAATGTTTTTCATAATATGTATTTCCCTCTCTTCTTGTCTTATCATTATAGCCTATTTTTCATACATATTTACATAAAAAAGAACAAAAACTAACGTCAGTTTCAATTCTGAAGAAGAGGTGAAAGCAATGAGTTTTAATTTACGCGGCGCTGTATTAGCGAATGTATCTGGAAATTCACAAGACCAATTACAAGAAACGATTGTCGATGCAATTCAAAGCGGTGAAGAAAAAATGCTTCCTGGTCTTGGCGTTTTATTTGAAGTCATTTGGAAAAATGCTGATGAAAATGAAAAGCACGAAATGTTAGAAACACTAGAGCAAGGATTAAAAAAATAAGCAATTTGAAAATCACCTTCGCATAAGCTAAGGTGATTTTTTCCGAAAAATTTTTTTCTTCTCCTAAACATTTCTACTTTACTAACGCTCCTCCGATGGAGTACAATGTTCAAAATACATTTAAACCGATCGATTTTCTTTATAGACACCATTAGATAAAAAGGAGTGAATGTTTTATGCACCGTATTACGCTTGAACAAATTTTCAAACACCATATTACACAAAAATACGTAAATCGTTCTGGGATGGTCCACGCGATTGCTGTCGCTTACCATGCGTTTCACTTAGCTAAAAAGCATCACGCCTCAGTCGATGCTGCAACAAAAGCCGGTTTCCTTCATGATATCGGACATCATACGTGGTACACAGGCGGCGAATGGGATTATGATTTATATAAAAAGAATGATATACATGCAATTAAAGGAGCAGAAAGAGCTCATAAATTGCTTATTAGATTAGGAGAGCATCCGAAACTAGCAAAAGAAATTTCTATCGCGATTCTTCTTCATACAGATTCTTTCTTAGTGGAACAAGAAATTGAAAGAACATCTCTGCAAAACATTATTAAATGGGCAGACGAAGCAGATGAAGAACCGGGCGGAGCGCATCATTATAGAACGATTTCTTATGAAAAAGCATTAAAAGCTATTCAGCAGTTAGATCGATTGGTAGAGCGTGAATTGCAAATAGAGCAATCAAAATTGAATAACAAGGCAGAACATAGTTATCAATGAGAAAGAGGCATCACTATAGGGTGATACCTCTTTTATTATTTTACGGAAAATACACCTTTATATGTAATATTTAAACATTACATCCGAAAACAAAACACTTTATAATTAAATATATAAATATAAAGAGGTGATTTTATAAATGCAACCTGCTACACAACTTTCTAATGAACAGAAATACTCTATGTCATGGGGACAATTTATTAGCTCCGTTCTATTCGCTTTTTTCGGAACCGGACTTATTACTGTGTTCCTCGCAATGCCCTTAACAATTTATACAGCCGGTCTTACAGATAAAAAACAAATTGCCCTGTATGAATCTATCGCAAATACTGCAAGTATCGTATTACAACTAGCCGTGTTGTTATTCTTCATTTTCAAATTCGAACCCGCAAAAAAATTACTACTAAAATCATTTAACTTTAAAGCACTTAAAGAATGGCGTACATACGTATATTTACTTCTTTTCTTCGCTATAAACATTATACTCAATTACATCTTGTTAAATTATATGTTTCAAGACGCAACAAAGCAGCAATCTTCCGCACTAAACTTAGACGTTTTTAAGCAGTATCAAATATTATTACTTCTCGGCTTCGCAATATTCACACCAATTTTTGAAGAACTTATTTTCCGTGGTTTTATACTTCACTTCTTCTCAGAGCGCTTTCCATTTTGGATTGCAGCCGTCATAACAAGTTTCTTCTTCGGTATCGCTCATACATACTCACTTGGAGTAATGGTAATTACTTTCTTCATGGGATTATTAATGGCTATTTTATGTAAAAAAACAAAATCCATTATTCCAGCCATGTTATTTCATATTATGAATAATATGTTGGCATTCTTGAGTTAAAAAGAGGTATCATCGCGATACCTCTTTTCACTCTTTTATCACAACTTCAAACTCTTCTTCGGTTAACGCTTTTCGATAATTCGTATCGTTACTTCTCATTTCTATCAATTTATACATATTTATTAATAACGCCCAAAATAAACCTTATGTAGTAAAATATAACTCATTACATAGAAGGAGATTATATATGTTGAGCTTACTTTGGATTGTTTATATGCCACTTCTTGTTTTATGCGGATTTTTCGGTGGTATTTTTTTAATTATTACTGGCATTAAACATCGGAAATTATTTGTTGGTTTAATGGGGCTACTTAGCCTCTCCTTTGTCGCGCTACCTTTTGTTTTTTGGAGTATGGGGGTGAATAGTGATACAATCTTCCCTATTTCAACTACTCTATACTGGATACTGTTTTCTTTAACTGGATTATCGGCAGGATTAAGTGGATTACAAGCAAAAATTAAAAGTATACGCAACATGGGATTCATTATGTTTATTGCTGGAATATTAGGGGTTATCTTCTGGGAACTCATGTCTGTAGGTGATTCATTCTATATCTAATATTTTTTTAGAAACCCACAAATCGGAGGGAATACAGCATTGTTTGGAATACTAACTTGGATGATTTTAGCTCTTACTTTGATGGTATGTGAATTTATCATTGGCATTTTTTTAATTATTGCTGGTATTAAATATCGGAAATCACTTACTCTTATAGCTGGTTTGATTAGCGTATCGCTTATCTTTGTTCCTATCATTTGTATAGGTTATGGAATAGACTTAGAGGGGGTGGTTCCAATTTCAGGAACTTTATATTGGAGCTTCTTCTCTTTAGCTGGACTAGTAGCTATTATAAGCGGAAGACACATATCGAGTATTCGTTCTATGGGGACGATTTTGTTTATAACAGGATTATGCTCTGTAATTGGTTATCATTTTTTATATCTAACTCTTTAAAAAGACAAAAAAGCAGGGAATTAATTCCCTGCTTTTCTATTTGCTTTATTGCCTGATGGTAAGAAGAACGATAACACCCAAGCAACACCCGCTAATATTGTTGCAATTAAGAAGGCATCGTTAATACCGTTAATTGCAGATAGCTGTGAAATTTGTCCATATAGTAATTGCGTGCTCATTGCATCTCCTGCTTGAGCTGATCCGGCTAAGGCTGCTAAGCTTTGCCCCATACCGTGTACTTTATCAACTAATATTGGGTTTGATGTTGTTAACATGTTACCGTAATCTGCTACGTGAGCAGTTGTTTGTTGCGTCATAAGTGTGATTAAAATTGCCGTTCCGATTGAACCAGCTACTTGTCTTGATGTATTTTGCGTTGCCGTACCGTGAGAAATTAATTTCATAGGCAACGCGTTCATACCAGCTGTCATAATTGGCATCATAATGAATGACATACCAATTGAACGTATAATATAATCCGTCATAATAACGCTATATGGCGTATCCATTGATAACTTTGTAAATTCATATGTCGCAAACGTTGTAATGGCTAATCCAACAATTGCCAACGGGCGAATGCCATACTTATCAAATAGTTTACCTGCAACTGGCCCCATGATCCCCATAATTAATGATCCTGGAAGTAATAATAGACCTGATTCTATCGGTGTGAAACCGCGAATGTTTTGCAGATATACTGGAAGTAATAACATACCTCCGAATAATGCCATCGTTACGATCGCGTTAATTACTAATGTGAAAGTGAATGTTGGATATTTAAATACTTGTAAATCAAGCATTTTATTGTCCGTTGTTAACTCTCTCCAAATAAATACCGCTAAACCAATGACACCGATGATAAGCGTTATAACAACTTCTGCACTAGTCCAACCATTATTTCCAGCTTCACTAAATCCATACAGTAAGCTTCCTAGTCCAATACTTGAACTAATTACACCAAATACATCTAATTTCGTTTTAGACACTGGCTGAGCTAGTGTAAAGAATTTTAAAGATAGGAACGTAATAATTAAACCGATCACAAACATCGCATAGAACATTAAGTTCCAGCTATAGTTTTCAATTACCCAACCTGTTACAGTCGGTCCGATAGCTGGTGCTAAAATCATTGCAACACCTAGTAACCCCATTGCTGCTCCGCGCTTATGAGGCGGGAATAACGTCATAAAGATATTCATACCAACTGGCATTAAAATACCTGCACCTACCGCTTGAATAACGCGGCCTGTCATCATCATTGTAAAGTTTCCTGAAGTAGCACAAATGATAGATCCCACCGTGAAGAATAACATTGCCGCTACGAATAATTTACGATAGGTAAATCGTGAAACTAAAAAGGCACTAACCGGCACTAAAATACCATTCACAAGCATGAAGCCTGTAATTAACCATTGCGCCGTTGAAGTTGATACGTTAAATTCATTCATTAACGGTGGCAATGCAACGTTAATGATTGTTTGGTTTAAAATAGAAACGAACATACCGAGAATTAATACCGCTACGACTGCTTTTACATTCACATTCTCTACAGGCATAGACATTTGTTTTTTCGGCATTTCTTTTTCTTGTTTTACTTCTTCTGGTTTTCCTGTTTCTAACTCAACTACATTAGAAATTTCTGTTTCTTGCTTTCGCTCAATTTCTTTCTCTTCTGTTTCTACCTTACTTACTTCTATTTTACTTACGGCTGGGACTTGTTCTTCTCCCACGTTCGTTTTTTTCTTTCGTAAAAGACGATTTACAAGGAAGAAGACGATTATACAAAATAGTGCATATCCTACAATTGCAATTGAGGACATCTCATCTCCCCCTTACTTATGAATACGAACTGACACATTCATTCCAGGAACAATATTTACTGATTTACTATGATCTAGAGAAATTTTAACTGGTACAACTTGCTTTACTTTCGTATAGTTTGCTGTTGCGTTACTTGATGGTAACATCGAGAATGTATTTGCTGTTGTTAATCCAACTTGTTCTACTTTCCCTGTTAACGTTGTATCTGGGTATGCATCTACATATACATCTACTGTTTGACCTTTTTGAACATCATCAATAGTTGTTTCTTCAATGTTTGCTGTTACCCATAAATTGTTCATATCAAATGCGTAAGCAATCGGGCTACCTGCTCCAACGAACGCATTTGTTGTTGCGTTTGATTGTACAACTGTTGCATTTTGCGGAATTGTTACATCTACTGTTTGTTCTCCATTTGCTGCCGCTATAGTAACAGCACCTAATTTATCATTCTCATTGTAGTTTTTTCCTACTTCAGCTTTCCAGTCAGTTAGTTTACCCGCTACTGGTGAAGCAATCGGAATTACCTTTCCATCAATCTTTGCATTGTCTGTTTTTAAGTAATTTTCCGTTTGGTTGTAATAGTAATAACCGCCAATGCCGCCGCCAACTAGTACAATTAATGTGATAATGTTGATAATTACCATTCTTCGAAACTGATTCATTGCATTCCTCTCCTTATATCGCATATAATTTTTTTCTAAACTATTTACGCCCTTATTGTTTAGATTGCTTAATTGTTAATTATATTAACTTTTAAACAAAAAAATCACACCATCTGCGGTGTAAATCGAAATTTATCTACCTGCCAGCGGTGCTGATTTCTGAAGGACTATCGTTTATAATTATAAATAATTATTTTAAATCTACAACCGACAATTTACGTATGAAATGTCGGTTAAACAACAATATAACACCAATATGTTGTTTAAGTATAGAAAATCAAACGAGGAGAAGTAAAATGTCTATTAAAAATACAAATGATCCACGTGTAAAGCGGACGAGACAACTCATACAGGATGCTTTTGTCGCTTTAGTAGGCGAAAAAGGCTTTGAAAATGTAACTGTTCAACATATCGCAGAACGTGCTCCCGTAAATCGCGCTACATTTTATAGCCATTATCAAGATAAGTATGATTTATTGGAGAAAAGCATTGAAGAAATGTTAGAAAAATTAACGGAAGTAATCAAACCAAAAAAGGGAAACAAGGAAGAGTTTCAACTTACATTTGATTCACCAAATCCAACTTTTTTAGCTTTATTCGAACATATTGCAGACAATGCGAACTTCTATAACGTTATGCTTGGGGATAAATCTGCTGGAAACTATACGTATAAGATGATGAAAACAATTCAAACACATTTAACATTAAGCCTTTCCATTTCCCAACCTAACGATGAAAAATTAATGGTTCCACGTGATATTCTCATTAGTTATGTTACTGGCGCCCACCTTGGGATGATTATGTCATGGTTAAAAAAAGGTATGATTTATACCCCGCGTTTTATGGCCATGCAATTAACTCGTTTAATTATTTTAGGAGCCCATACTGCTGCAGGTTTAGAAAGGCCCTTTTAAAACAGAAAAAAAGCGAAGGAGAATCCCCCTTCGCTTTTTTCTATTAATTAAATGTAATGTTATGTACGGCCTCTTTATCAAGACGTTTAATAACTTCTACAATTAACTTCACTGCATTTTCATAATCATCACGATGTAACATTGCTGCATGTGAATGGATGTAGCGCGTTGCAATTGTAATTGCCATGGATGGAATACCATTTACAGCAATGTGAATTGCGCCTGCATCCGTTCCGCCACCAGCTACTGAATCATATTGGTATGGAATTTGTAATTCATCGGCAACATCAACTACGAAATCACGTAAGCCTGTATGTCCAATAACAGAAGCATCATATAAAATGATTTGTGGACCATCGCCCATTTTACTTTGCGCTTCTTTTGACGTTACACCTGGTGTATCTCCAGCGATACCAACATCTACTGCGAACGCGATATCTGGTTGAATATAATTCGCCGACGTTTTTGCACCGCGAAGTCCAACTTCTTCTTGTACAGTTCCAACACCGTATACAACGTTTGGATGTTTTTCATCTTTTAATTGTTTTAATACATCAATTGCAATTGCACAACCAATTCGGTTATCCCATGCTTTTGCAAGTAACATTTTTTCATTCTTCATTACTTGGAATTCAAAGTAAGGTACAACTTGATCTCCTGGTCGTACGCCCCACTCCATCGCTTCTTCTTGACTAGAAGCACCAATATCGATGAACATGTCTTTAATTTCAACTGGCTTTTTACGAGCTTCTGGAGGTAAAATGTGCGGTGGTTTTGAACCAATTACACCTGTTACATCTCCTTTGCGCGTTACAATCGTTACGCGCTGTGCAAGCATAACTTGTGACCACCAGCCACCAACCGTTTGGAAACGAAGAAAGCCTTTGTCATCAATTTGCGTAATCATAAAGCCAACTTCATCTAAATGACCTGCAACCATAATTTTTGGGCCGTTTTCTTCCCCTACTTTTTTCGCAACTAAACTTCCTAAATTATCAGTAGAAAGTTCGTCCGCAAACGGCTCAATATATTTCTTCATTACTTCGCGTGGTTCACGCTCGTTACCAGCAATACCGCGTGCATCTGTTAACTCTTTTAGCATTGTCAATGTCGCGTCTAATTTTGTCATTGCCAACACCCTCCTTTTTCTTCAGTCACTTCATTATACAATAAGTAAATCGAAATATTCAAAAATCAACTTAATATCCTTGTGTTTGACGCTGATGATTTACTTCATTTTTGTCTAAATACGCCTTTTCAATCTCTTCTTGCTCAAATTCAAGCGCTTGTCCAAGTCGAAGATAGCTTGTAAATAATTCAATATAGTTCGTAATAGATGGTTGATCTGTAAAACGAATCACTTTCGCATATGTGTCTAAGAAAATCTCTACTTGTGTTTTATTCGTTTGTGCACATTTATAGAATAGGAAGTTTTTATCAATACCTAAATCAATTCCGATTGATAAAATAAAATGCAAACCATCTACGTATTCTTCTAATATTACTTCACGTTCTGAAGCTGGTTTATTGCTCCAATATTTAAAACAACGTGTTTCGTTTGCAAGCTCTCCAATTTCTACAAGAAGAGCTAACATTTTTTCTTTTAATAGCTTTTTCGGTTGTAAGTCATGTTCTTTCGCAATACGGTCATCTAATTCTTTTTGTAATTTAAATAGTTGTAGTAAGTCCATTCTATTGTCCTCCTCCAACATCGCATTTTATGCAACAATGTTGTTTCATCTCAAAGTTCATTATTATTTTTCATTTCTTATTAATAAGTCAGCTATCTACCTCTTTATAAAATAGCTTGTCCTTAATTTGCAAATACGTTTCAATCATCACTCATAGATTGTTCACCCGATGAAAGTTCCATATCATCTTTCCATTATAGCAGTGTCGTTTCAGCTAGGAAAGCCACTCTTCTTTCCAAACGAACATAATTGAAAAAAGCCAGGAGGATTCCCCTGACTTCATATATATATTCTTCTATATCGCTATAACTTTTATATTGATTTTGTCATATCGATAAAGACACGTCCGTTAATCTTTAGAATTTCTCTTTGAATACAAATAAAAAACCTTAGAAGAAAATTCTTCTAAGGTTTCAACTAATTAATTAGTTAATGTTGTTTTTTGCAACTGTTGCTAATTCAGCGAAAGCTTTTTCGTCATGAACAGCTAAGTCAGCAAGCATCTTGCGGTTAACTTCGATGCCAGCATTTTTAAGACCGTGCATTAAGCGGCTGTAAGAAAGACCATTCATACGAGCTGCTGCGTTGATACGTGTAATCCATAATTTACGGAAGTCACGTTTCTTTTGACGGCGGTCACGGAATGCATACATTAGAGATTTCATAACCTGTTGGTTAGCAACCTTGAATAATGTATTTTTTGAACCGTAGTAACCTTTTGCTAATTTAATTACTTTTTTACGACGTTGACGAGTAACTGTACCACCTTTTACTCTTGGCATAATATTACCTCCTAATTGTTCTATATATCAGCCGAACTTATTTTAAGTTGTCAAGCATTTGACGAATGCGTTTGAAGTCACCAGCGCTTACTACACCAGCTTTACGTAGTTTACGTTTAGCTTTTGTAGATTTGTTAGCGAATAAATGGCTTGTGTAAGCGTGAGAACGTTTCAGTTTACCTGATCCAGTCTTTTTGAAACGCTTTGCAGCGCCGCGATGAGTT
Source organism: Bacillus thuringiensis (assembly GCF_014932895.1). GTDB lineage: Bacteria > Bacillota > Bacilli > Bacillales > Bacillaceae_G > Bacillus_A > Bacillus_A thuringiensis_AA. Next base: position 813,946 of record NZ_JACYOF010000001.1, read on the forward strand.
TTTTGTTTAGGCATAGGTATTTCCTCCTCTATCTATTACTTATCGTTTTTCGGTGCTAAAACTAAGAACATACTGCGTCCTTCCATTTTAGGCTTAGATTCAACTGTACTAACTTCAGCACAAGCTTCTGAGAAGCGATCTAAAACACGTTGACCGATTTCTTTATGAGTAATGGCACGTCCTTTAAAGCGAATTGACGCTTTAACCTTGTCGCCTTTCTCTAAAAACTTTATAGCATTACGAAGTTTTGTGTTAAAGTCGTGTTCATCAATTGTCGGACTTAAACGAACTTCTTTCATGCTAATTACTTTTTGATTTTTGCGCTGCTCTTTTTCTTTCTTCTGTTGCTCAAAGCGGAATTTACCGTAGTCCATAATGCGGCATACTGGCGGTTTCGCATTTGGAGCAACTAATACTAAATCAAGATTAAGATTTGCAGCTAAGTCTAAAGCGTCATTACGAGACTTGATTCCAAGTTGATCGCCATTTGCGCCAACTAAACGTACTTCACGTGCACGAATTTGCTCGTTAATCATCATATCCTTGCTAATAGTAAGCCACCTCCAAGGTTTTCTCAGAACATATTTTGTAGTCATAGAACCCGAACAAAAAAAGTGCGGGCATACGACACCCACACTTGTAAAATCTTAAGTAAGAAATACATTTACCTGTTAACTGCGAATGCGTCCATCAGGTGAGAAGCGGGTGCTTCTACTTGTTCCACAAAACAATATTCTATTATCCTTGATGAGTTTATCATAGGACATAACGTCTGTCAAGAAGACGCGATGTGTTTTACTAACAACAAGAAATATTGTAACAAACAACTAACATACTTGCAATACTTTTTTATGATAAGTGTTACATGGTTATTTTTTCTAATTTATCTCAATCATATTACATAAAAAAGCCGCGGCATACCGCGGCTCTTTCTTATCGTTTTCCTTCTACTTTAATCATGTCAACAAAAGCATCTAATGCGATTGTTTCTGATTTTTGTTCACCATATTTACGTACGTTTACGCCGTTTTCAGTCACTTCATTGTCACCTACTACAAGCATGTACGGAATTTTTTGCATTTGTGCTTCACGGATTTTGTAACCGATTTTCTCTTCACGAGTATCCAATTCAACACGGATACCAGCACGACGCAATTCATCTTGTACTTTCTTCGCATAGTCTAAATGTACTTGCGGAGAAACTGGAATTACTTGTACTTGAACTGGAGCTAACCAAGTTGGGAATGCACCTTTGTATTCTTCAATTAAGAAGGCTACGAAACGTTCCATAGTTGATACAACACCACGGTGAATTACAACTGGACGATGTTGTTTACCGTCTTCACCAACGTAAGTTAATTCAAAGCGTTCTGGAAGTAAGAAGTCTAATTGTACAGTTGAAAGTGTTTCGTCTTTTCCAAGAGCAGTACGAACTTGAACGTCAAGTTTTGGACCGTAGAATGCCGCTTCACCTTCAGCTTCATAGTAATCAAGACCCATTTCATCCATCGCTTCTTTTAACATGCCTTGTGCTTTTTCCCACATCTCATCATCAGCATAGTACTTTTTAGTATCTTCAGGGTCACGATAAGATAGACGGAATGAGTAGTTCTCTAAACCGAAATCTTTGTACACTTCTAGAGTTAAGTTTACAACACGTTTTAACTCTTCTTTAATTTGATCTGGACGAACGAAAATGTGCGCATCGTTTAAAGTCATTCCGCGTACACGTTGTAATCCAGATAACGCACCTGACATTTCATAGCGGTGCATTGTTCCAAGTTCCGCAATACGGATTGGTAATTCACGATAGCTGTGAATATCGTTTTTATAAACCATCATATGGTGAGGGCAGTTCATTGGACGAAGAACTAACTCTTCATTATCCATTTCCATTGATGGGAACATACCATCACGGTAGTGATTCCAGTGACCAGAAGTTTCATAAAGCTCTCTGCTTCCTAATACTGGAGTGTATACGTGATCATAGCCTAAGCTTGCTTCTTTATCAACGATATAACGCTCGATAATGCGGCGGATTGTTGCACCTTTTGGTAACCAAAGTGGTAAACCTTGCCCTACTTTTTGGCTATTAGTAAATAATTTTAATTCTTTACCTAATTTACGGTGATCGCGCTCTTTCGCTTCTTCAAGCATACGTAAGTGCTCATCTAATTCTGCTTTCTTAACGAATGCAGTACCGTAAATACGTTGTAGCATTTTATTATTGCTATCGCCGCGCCAGTAAGCACCCGCAACGCTTAATAATTTAAATACTTTAATTTTTCCTGTAGATGGAAGGTGGACACCACGGCAAAGGTCGAAGAATTCGCCTTGCTCATAGATTGAAATAACCGCATCTTCTGGAAGATCGTTAATTAAATCTAATTTTAACTCATCGCCGATTTCTTCAAAACGACGAAGTGCTTCTGCACGTGGTACTTCATGACGAACGATTTCTAAGTTCTCGTTCACGATTTTTTGCATTTCTTTTTCGATTTTCTTGAAGTCTTCAACTGTAATTGCTTCTTCCATATCGATATCGTAGTAGAAGCCATTTTCGATTACTGGACCAATGCCAAGCTCAAGCTTAACATCTTTATATAAACGTTTTAATGCTTGCGCTAATAGGTGGGCTGTTGAGTGGCGTAAAATGTATAAGCCATCTTCAGAATCTAATGTAATAATAGAAACTGCACCATCTTCTTCAATTGGTGTAACAAGATCAATCATCTCATCGTTTAATTTTCCAGCCACAGCTTTTTTCTTTAAGCCTGGGCTAATAGAAGCTGCGATTTCTTCAGTTGTTACGCCTTTTGGAAACTCCTTCACAGCTCCATCAGGGAAAGTAATTTTAACTACATCTGCCATCACTGGTCACTCCTCTTTTTCTCAAAATAAAAAACACTCATCCCGTAAAAAGGGACGAGTGTTGAATTCGTGGTTCCACCCTTGTTCCAATTAACACCATTGTCAATTGCTCAAGTTCAACATAACGGTGTTGTCCGTTAGCAATTACTAGAAAAATCGTTCACTACTAAAGTTTAGAGGTGGTAAGCAATAATCCCGTACTAGGAAGCTCACACCCTAAGGCTTCCCTCTCTGAAAATCGTAGAAAACTACTCATGTCCTCATCATGACATTTCAATATATTTCATTTATGTAGGTAATTATATGCTCAAAAACTTAGAAAATCAAGGGCGTTACCTTTATTTTTTAAATTTTTCACATTGCGCTCAAACTCATGTAATCCATGTAATTGGACCCGTTCTTGAAATACATTTCGCAAAGTAATAATCATGTTATGATCTTGTTCTTTCGTATATAAATAAATTTTTTTCGGCGAAATGGAAAGAAGTGGTGCAATTACTTTCGTATCAATATATACATCCTTTTGCTTTAATAAATCTTCATCTATATATTGGACCAATTTGTCCTGTTTTAAACGTCTACCTTTATCATCATAGAAAATAAAACTTTCATCAAAGATAAGATGCACACAGGACAAACGTGACTTTCGGCTACTAACTTGTTGCCGGAGCGTCTCAATGAACATTTGATATTCCTGTTCCATCTTATACTCATCAATTGCCACTTCAGCAAGCTTAGCTACCATTTCCCTATATGTACGAAGACGAAAACGAACATATGATGAAAACGAGAATGAGAGCGGATCACAAAGCCAATTATTTAAAGAAGACTTAATATATGATTCAAATGTATAACGTGTTAAATCCTGAGCTACTCCTTTTCTTCTTCCCTTTAAAATCTCATGTGCCATATGCAATATTTGATGACACTCTTCTTGTTCTTCATAAAAAAACTTTTCTTTTAAGCTTGTATATATCCACTCATTCTGTTTCACATTCACAATGAAATACACCATTACTGGCAATAAAATCTTTTCAATATAATTCGATTCACGTACTGGTATGTGAATCACAACTTTTTGTTCCTGTAAATACACACTTATTTCCTTATATGACATTTCCGCTCTTTTCAGTAGTTGTCTATATACGTGCATAGCATCATTTTTTTCTTCGAAGCAAATTTCAATCACTTTTGTCCCCCCTTTTATCCCCGCTCTAAAGGATTGTATCTATACGTTACAAATCCTATAAGAGTCCGACCTGTGGAAGTTCACTCTTAGTAGAATTCCATTTCTTATCGTTAGAAAATCCACTCGATATGGCTTGCTAATTTTATATATATTAAGGGGAGGAGAAAAAAATGATACAAGCTACTATGAATTTTTTATTGTATAATTTTTACATTATTAAAAGAGTGTATATAAATATTCGGATATACGTTTGTAAAAATCGAATTACATTGGGGATTCACTCGCGTAAAACCCGCTGAAGATTACCAAGAAATTATTCAAGAACATGCTAGAGACGGATGGAGGTTCGTGCAGATTTTCATCCCTCCAATTGGCGGTTCCGGCCACCCCGAATATTTGGAGCTCATATTCGAAAAGAAAATATCACTATAATACAAAAGAGCAAGCTTCTCAGCTTGCTCTTTACTTATGACGACGGTTCTTGCCGCCAATTGGAATTGGTTTCGCTAAATATTTAATTCGTTCCATAATACGGGCTGCTTTCATTTCTTCGGCTTCACCGCGTTGTGTATACGTTAAATGATGTTCCAACTCCTTGAAATCAAAGTTAGACGTAAAGAACGTCGGTAAATTTTCTAGCATACGGAATTGTAAGATTGCACCAAGCACATCATCACGTACAAAACTCGACATTGCTTCTGCTCCAATATCATCTAACATTAACACTTGTACACGTTTAACCGCATCAAGCTTTTCACCAATCGAATTATCTTGAATCGAACTTTTAATTTCACGTAAAAATTCTGGGAAGTATACGAGCATCGAACTTATTTTTTTTCGGGCAAGCTCATTCGCAATTGCTCCTAAAAGATACGTTTTCCCCACACCAAATTTACCGTATAAATATAAACCTTGTACTTTTTTACCCGGTTCATATGTGCTTAAAAATTCATTCGCTGCGCCGATTGCATCAATACGTGCGTCTAAACCTGAAGGGTCTAGGTTGTCCATAGTTGCCTGTAAAATATCAGTTGGCATATATACACTTTGAACAAGCTTTTCATATTTCTTTCGCTCATCATATGCTACTTTTCTAACACAGCGATCGTATTGAATATCAATCATCTTACCTTGGATAACAAGCTTTGGCTCATATCCTTGCAGCATGTTTTTACATGAGCCTAGATCCGGACAATCCACACACCCTACACTTTGTCCAATATATTCATATAACTTCACAAGACTACGCTCAATCATAGAAGTTGTTACTTCACCTTTATGCTCGTCTATAAATTCTTTCACACGCGGATGTGCCATCACTTCCGCTTTTAATACTTCATATCTATTTTTAAAGTTTTCATTTTCCATTAATTTTGCAAATGAATTTTGAATATGCTCCATCTTCTCACCTCAAAGAGCGTTCATTCTCTTCTATTAATCACGCTTATATTTTTTCAACACTTCTTCTAATCGTTTTCGTTCATCTTCCAACGTACTTGCATTTCTTTCCACACTCACGTCGTTTTTCACAGTTTCTTTCGCTTGTTCTTTCGGTTCTTCTTTCAGCCAATCTGGTACCATTTCTTTACGCACTGTTTTCTTCGCCGTACGACCTTTTTTCTTCGTCTCCGCCCACTCTTGATATTGACGGTTCTCTTCTTTCGCTAATGCCATCGCTTCAGCTACTGTACCGACCTTTTTACGCGCCCAATGCCCAGCAATCTTCTCCACATACGTTTTCGCAAGCTTCATATCTGAGCGTAGCATAACGTAATAAATAAGTACATTCACAACTCCTGGCGTTAATTTTTGATTGATCATTACATCTTCAACAATTTGCAAGTCCGCTTTCGTCGGCTCTGCGCCACCAGAAATCTCCTTCAATAGTTGTTTTGGCGAGATTTCCTCTAACTGCTTTATAAGCATTTCTTCTTGCGTTGAAGGCTCTTTCTCTTTCATTGTACGTGCAGCGTGAGGCTGTACTCTTTCACTTAAAACAGGTAACGCTTGACCGTTTTCAAATTGATACCAATCGCGTGCCCCTTTTCTAAGCCTTTCTATATCAATGGTTTGCATCTCCGTCACCGCACCAAGAACGATATTTTGCATCGATAACACATCTACACCATACACGTAAGCGAGTGTAATGACACATTCTCGCACTTGATCTGTAATTGCCTTCTTAGGAACGAGGGCGGACAATCCATCTACAAATAAGGAGAGGTCAAAGAAATCGTTCCAAACTTTCGGAACGTCTCCCTTCTCATTATTTGGCATAGTTGTCGTTTTCGGGATACGAAGGTCTTCTTGCGCATGTTCAAGCTGGCCTGGATTAAACGAATCAAACACATCATTAAAAGAACGCGTAATATTTTCATAAGAAGCAAAATCAAATTCTTCTTCTAAAAAATATTGCTTTACTTGATTATATTTTGTTCGGCTCAATCGATTGTATAAAAAGATACTTAAAACAATATCATCAAAAAACTGCTTTGGAGATAAAGGGGGTTGCAATTCGTATATAAACATTCGAATATCTTTTTCTTTCTTAATATACACCTTCAAAAGCCCAATTGCTTCTAACTTTACTCGTTCCTCATATATTTCTGGAAGCTGCATTTGCATGGTCACCATAAGGGAATGATGCGTATTTTCTTTTCCAAAGACACGATCTTGCTCTAACTCCCCCCATAGTGTCATGTATAAGCTAAAAGCTCTACTACCTATTAACGGTTGATACAACATCGTTAACACTTTTCGGTCATAATTATGTAGTAGTCCTTTCGCACTTACTTTATAACGATCAATCGGCAATAGCTCCATCCATGACTGTTTTTCCATTCTTGCTTTTCCTTTCTCTCATCCAATCTATCCTCTAATTCATTCGTCCTATCTTCATTATATAATTTATTAGTGAAAAAGAGCTATTAGCTTACGCTTCTAGCTCTCTTATCTCATTATTTACAGTATGTAAAGAGAATAAAATATAGCTTCTACTCTCTTTCTTTTTGCAGTATATCTTTTAATTCTTCAATAAATACATTTAAATCTTTAAATTGACGATATACAGAAGCAAAACGCACGTAAGCAACATCATCAATATCACGAAGTTCTTCCATAACAATTTCACCAATCATATCACTTTTCACTTCTGATATACCTAAATTACGCAGTTCACGTTCCACACTTTGTGTTACTTCCTCTAATTGTCTTAAAGATACGGGTCTTTTTTCACATGCTTTAATTAAACCGCGTAAAATCTTTTCTTTATTAAACTCTTCTCGTGTACCTTCTTTTTTAACAACGATAAGAGGTGACTCTTCTACTCTTTCAAATGTCGTAAAGCGACTTAAACAACTTTCACACTCTCTCCTTCTTCGAATAGAGCGCCCTTCATCTACCGGACGCGAATCTAACACTCTTGTGCCATTATGAGAACAGGATGGACAACGCAATTCATTCACTCCTTTACAATTTAATCTTTATTTTTCTCTACTCACTTCACGTAAAAATATATATACAATATTATATAACTCATTCTAACGCTCTTACCACTTTAAATTCACACACACCAGCTCGTTTTATCATAATCCAGCTGCCCTATCTTCAAATAAGATGATAGGTGAAGCGCTAACTTACCTGTAAGGGCACACTTCATCCAACTAATGAGTACTTTAGATTTTTTCTTTTTTATAAACTAAAAAAGAGGTGCATTATACACCTCTTTACATTTTAAATCAATTATGTTCTTTTTTAAAGAGCTTTTGTTTCTCTCTGCTTAATTTCGAAGCTACCAGTGCCTCGAGGAAGCTCGATGCTCTCACGCGTTTTCGCGTTTAAACCTTCTGCAATATATTCTGCAGCAACATTTGGATCAATACGATCCCCACAAGTATAAACATCAATACTTGCGTAACCGTGCTCCGGAAAGCTATGAATTGTTAAATGTGATTCCGAGATAATTACTACTCCACTTACACCTTGTGGTGCAAATTTATGAAAAGCAACCTCACGTACTTCAGCACCAGCTCTTAGTGCTGCATCCACAAATAATTGTTCAATATACGGCATGTCATTAAGCTTGTCGAAATCGCAATCCCAAAGTTCAGCGATCACGTGACGACCCATCGTATCCATAGTATCCATTCTACAGTTCCCCCTTGTAAATTTAATCTAACTGTTCGAATTGAAAACTAATTTGCAATTTGGCTTGCTCCACTACCACGGGGGAAAGTTAGTCCAGAGAGGTCCTAACCCTTTAAGTAGTGACTACGTACCTCAGCTCTTAAGTTTACGAGTGTTAGTATACTTTGTTTATTTTCATTTTGCAACAACAGTTTTTTCGATTTTCTGTCATATTTTCCTCTTTACTTTTCCCTAAAAAAAATAAATGATTCATGAATGCAGTAATCCCAACGTTTTGTGGTATGTCCACTCCGTAAAATATACTCATATAATTTTTTCCTTTTCAGAAAAAAATAAAAAGAGAGGGCAAATATTCACTTGCCCTCTCTCTCCCTCACTCACTTAAATATGTTGCACATTTTCTTGTTTTGCTAATTCGTCAACAACTAACGTTACAAGATCTACAACACGACGAGAGTAGCCCCACTCGTTATCATACCAAGCAAGTACTTTCACTTTACGATCTCCCATTACCATTGTAGATAAACCATCAATGATAGCTGAGTGTGTATTTGTATTAAAGTCGATAGACACTAATGGCTCTTCGCTAAATTCTACAATACCTTTTAACGCACCGTTTGCAACAGTTTTGAATGCTTCATTAATTGCTTCAACTGTTACATCACGTTTTACATCTACTACTAAGTCAACAAGAGACACGTTTGGTGTTGGTACACGAAGTGCCATACCATGAAGTTTTCCGTTTAAGTGCGGAAGAACTTTTGCTAGCGCTTTCGCAGCACCTGTCGTTGTCGGAATGATCGACTGTCCACAAGCACGTGCTCTTCTTAAATCTTTATGTGGGTTATCAATATTTTTTTGGTCATTTGTATAAGCGTGAACAGTTGTCATTAAACCGTTTTCAATTCCGAACTGCTCATCTAACACCTTTACAACAGGAGCTAAACAGTTTGTTGTACAAGATGCATTTGAAATAACAGTATGTTTCGTAATATCTAATTGGTCTTCGTTCACACCGACTACAATTGTTACGTCCTCATTTTTACCAGGTGCTGTTAAAATTACTTTTTTCGCTCCAGCTTCAACATGAAGAATCGCTTTTTCTTTTGAATTAAATTTACCAGTTGCTTCAATTACAACTTCAACACCTAGCTCTTTCCAAGGCAATTCCTTTGGATCGCGGTTGTTTAAAAGGCGAATCATTTTCCCATCAACTAATAAGTGATCTTCAAATGCTTCTACTGTTCCGTCAAACTTGCCGTGAACTGTATCATACTTAATTAAGTGTGCTAACGTTTCTGATGGATAGCTTGCATTGATTGCTACAATTTCGAATGCGCTTTCTTTTATTGCCTGACGAAATACCATTCTCCCAATACGTCCAAATCCATTAATTGCCACACGAGTCATAATATGTTATCCCCCTTGAATGCGTTATACTATTTATCTCCAATCCCAATAATAGTATAACACAAAAAGGAGATATGTCACTAAGCATTTTCATTAATTTCACAATTTTTTAATCAATAATGTTCCACTTTTTTAAAATCACCTGTAATTGTGTTTTCGTTTCAATCATTGTGCCATCATTATTTATCACTTCATCCGCATTCTTCACTTTTTCTTCTAACGGCATTTGAGATTGAATACGCGCTGTTGCTTCTTCTTCTGAAAAGTTATTTCGTTTCATTAAACGTTCTAATTGAGTATCAGGCGTAACTGCTACAACTAAAACGCGATCAACAAGACTTGTTAATTTACTTTCAAACAAAAGAGGAATATCTAACACAACCGCTTGCATACCTTCTTTTATGTACATTTCCTTTTGTGCATTCATTTCCTCACGTACTGCTGGATGAACAATTTTGTTTAACTGCAATCGTTTTTCTTCATTATAGAAAACGACACTCCCTAATTTTGGACGATCCAGTTCTCCATCTTCTTGTAACACTTCCGTTCCAAATACTGCTACTATTTTGTTATATGCTGGTTTTCCTCTTTCTACAACTTCTCGTGCAATAATATCTGCATCAATAACTGGTATGCTTAGCTCGCGAAACATTTGGGACACTGTACTTTTTCCGCTTGCGATGCCTCCTGTTAATCCAATTACTACTGTCATAATAATCCTCCTCACAATAAAAGGCGCGAAACTAATGTTCCACGCCCATGCTTACATTTTCCAAATTCCAATAATAATGAGTAATACCCCAGGCAGGAATGTAAATTTTTGTAACCACTTCATATTCGATAACACCGTTCCAAGTTTCATTCCAATAAATAAAAACAAAGAACTCATAACTGCAACTAATAGCGCCATCATAGCAGGTGTATACCCTAATAAAGATGCACCAATTCCAGCACCAAACGAATCTACAGAAAGAGCGATACCAAGCAGTAACGCTTCTCCTGCAGAGATAGTTCCTGATTTATCAAAATCTGCTACAGTCGGTTTCCGTAAAATTTGAATCACTAGCCCGAGCGAAGCAATCTCTAATTTCCAAACCTTCTCCTCTTGCTTCGGTTCTTCTTTTTTATCACTTCGAAAAAATTGGTATAATACCCAAATTCCTATTCCAATAAGAACAAGCCCACCGATACGCGTTGCGATAACAGGTGAAAATACTTTCGCGATCATATGTCCAATTCCCATTGAAACAAGCATGACAGCCGCTGAACAGATTCCGATAATCATAATGGATCTTAGTGGAATTCTTACACTCCTTAGCCCATATGTCAGCCCTACACTACAGCTATCTAAGCTTAATGTAAAAGCTAATAAAATAAGAGATAAATAAAGGTACATCGGTAAGCTCCTCCCTTATACATAGCTCTGCTGTATGTATATGACAAATGCCTATCCGATGTTATCTCTTTTCTATATTCTAGGCTGGCAAATCGGGCAGTAATGCGTTCCTCTGCCTCCAACAACTGTTTTTTCTAATATCGTGCCACAAGTTACGCACGGCTCTCCTTTTTTTCCATATACATTTAGAAGTTCTTGGAACGAGCCAATTTGCCCTTGTGAATTGATATACGTTCTAATTGTACTTCCGCCGCGTTTCACTGCTTCACCTAACGTTGTAACAATCGCTTCGTAAACTCTTTCGATTTCTTCTTCTGTTAAAGACGCAGCTTCTCGTTCTGGATGGATGCGGGAACGGAATAAAACTTCATCTACATATATATTTCCAAGCCCTACTAAAAGACGCTGGTCTAATAATACGACTTTTATTTTACGATTTGTCTTTTGCAATCTTTCTTGCAAATACTTTGGTGTTAATTCCGCATCAAATGGCTCCGGACCTAAGTCAGCAAGAGGCATTTGATTCAATTCTTCACCTTTCTTAAAGAGATGCATCGTACCAAACTTTCTCACATCTTTATAATGTAATTCCGTTCCATCTGTAAATAAGAAACGTACGTGCGTATGTTTATCAATCGGCTCATTCTCTTGATGTAGTAAAAACTTACCTTCCATACGCAAATGTGAAACAATGACATAATTCGTTACATATAAAAGCAAAAACTTTCCTCTTCGCTTTATATTTTCAATTGTCTCGCCTCTTAGCATTTCTTTAAAGATTTCTGCATCATCCGGTCGTTTCACTATTTTCGGATAAGTAATAATAACATCTTCAATCGTCTTTCCTGTTACAAGATCTTCAAGCGTCCGTCTAACATTTTCAACCTCTGGTAATTCAGGCATTTCATCACTTCCTTATTTTGCGTCGTACCAAGTTGGACCGTAAGAATAATCTACTTTCAGCGGAACAGCTAGTTCAATTGCATGCTCCATCACTTCAGGTACAAGCTTCTCTAATTTTTCCACTTCTTCTTTCGGTGCTTCAAATATCAATTCATCGTGTACTTGCAGAAGAAGACGCGCTTGTAATCCTTCTTCTTCTAGACGATCTGCCATAATAATCATCGCTTTTTTAATAATATCTGCTGCAGTACCTTGAATTGGTGTGTTCATCGCTGTACGCTCAGCAAAGCTACGTAAATTGAAATTACGACTCGTAATTTCTGGAATATAACGACGACGATTTAATAATGTAGCTACATATCCTTTTTGTTTTGCGTCTTTTACGATGTCATCCATGTATTCTTGTACACCAGGGAAACTTTCTAAATACTTTTCAATAAATTCCGCTGCTGCTTTTCTTGTAATTCCCAAATTTTGCGAAAGGCCATAATCACTAATACCATACACAATTCCGAAGTTAACCGCTTTTGCTTGTCGTCTCATATTCGAAGTTACTTCATCTTTTCCAACGCCGAATACATCCATAGCTGTTTTCGTATGAATATCCATATCATGTTGGAACGCTTCAACTAGCCCTTTATCATTTGCAATATGAGCTAATACACGAAGTTCGATTTGTGAATAGTCGGCCGCGTACATAATCCATCCTTCTTCTGATGGAACAAACGCCTGACGAATCTTTCTTCCTTCTTCTAATCGAATCGGGATATTTTGCAAGTTCGGATCTGTTGAACTTAATCGACCTGTTTGCGTTAACACTTGATTGAAACGAGTATGGATTTTAGATGAATCTTCATGTACAACTTTCAGTAAACCTTCAATGTAAGTTGAATTTAGTTTCCCTAATTGACGATAATGTAAAATGTTCGGAATAATTTCATGGTGATTCATAAGCTTGTCTAGTACATCAGCTGACGTAGAATAACCTGTTTTCGTCTTTTTAATCACTGGTAAGTTTAAGTTTTCAAACAAAATAACACCAAGCTGCTTCGGTGAATTAATATTAAATTCTGTTCCTGCGAGCTTATAAATTTCCTGTTCCATTTCCTTTAATCTACCTGCAAGTTCTTCTCCCATATTACGAAGACGCTCCGTATCAACTTTTACACCTTTCACTTCCATATCAGCTAATACACGAGCGAGCGGTAATTCTAACTCTGTAAATAGTTCATATTGCTCGTTCTTTTCTAATTCTTCTACGAATGTTTGCTTTACATCATATAATACATGTACTTTACGAGCTACATGTTCCGCTACTATCTCTAACTCTGGAACAGCTCGTTTCGCACCTTTTCCGTAAACTTCTTCATCAGATTTCACGGCATGCGTTTCTTTCATTTTCGCTACAGTACGGAAATCTTTATCCGTATCAGCTGGATCAAGTAAATAAGCTGCAATTAATAGATCAAAGTCAATTCCTTGAATATCTATACCTTTCCAATTGAGTGCAACGATAGCTCGTTTCGCATCAAATGTATGCTTTCTCATTTCCCCATTTGCAAGCCATGCTTTAAATGCATCAGATGCAAAAGCAATGTCCGTCTGAATAAAGTAGCAACCATTTTCATTTTGAATACCAAAACCTTGAATGTCCGCTTTGTGATAATTATCTTCTTGTACTTCTACAATAAGCGCACTATCTTGCTGAAGCATTTCTTCTGTAACTTCTTCCACAATATCAAATGTAATATCATCTAATTCAGCTGGAGCTGTTTCTTCTGGCGTAACACCTAATTTATTTAAAAGAGATGTAAATCCTAAATTCTCAAACATCGGAATCACATCACTTGCTTCATACCCTTTATACTCCATATCATCCATATGCACTGTAATTGGCGCATCTGTAATAATAGTTGCAAGGTCTTTACTCATTAAAGCTTGTTCTTTATTCGCTTCCAATTTTTCTTTTAATTTTTTCCCGCTTACTTGATCTATATTTTCATACACTGCTTCGACCGTTTCAAACTGTGTCAACAATTTAATCGCAGTTTTTTCACCAACTCCTGGTACACCCGGAATATTATCTGACTGGTCTCCCATTAAACCTTTCATATCGATAATTTGCTTTGGTGATAAGCTATATTTCTCAAACAAAGCTTCTTTCGTGTATTCATCTACTTCTGTAATGCCTTTTCTAGGAATACATACAAGTGTGTTATCAGAAACAAGTTGAAGTAAATCTTTATCTCCTGAAATAACTTTAACATGAGCTCCTTGTTCACTTGCTTCTTTCGCTAGCGTTCCCATAATGTCGTCCGCTTCGTAATTTTCCAGCTCATAACGCGGTACATTAAATGCATCCAACATCTCACGAATAAACGGGAATTGCTCTGACAACTCAGGTGGAGTCTTTTGACGTCCTCCTTTATAATCACTATACGTTTTATGACGGAACGTTGTTTTCCCCGCATCAAACGCAACAAGCATATGCGTCGGTTTTTCTTCCTCTAATATTCTCATTAACATCATTGTAAAACCGTAAATTGCGTTCGTATGTATACCTTTGTCGTTATTTAAAAGCGGTAGTGCAAAGAAAGCACGATACGCGATATTATTACCATCTACTAATACGACTTTTTTTTCCACAATAGAAACCTCCCCATACAAATTTGAAACGATTTTCACACAGAAAAAAACCGTTCCTTTCCTCTCTCTATATTAACATGACTAATAGAGAGAAGAAAAATAACGGTTTTTTCTTTCATATATAAACAAACTTATATTGGCATAAAGGGAAGTGACGAGAATAGTATAACTACTCTCGTCCAAAATTACTCCTTGGATGAAGGGGTTTTCATGTATTATATTAACAGAGCTTTATTAATATTTAATTAAGCCATTGTTAATATATTGTAAACATCCTTCGTCCTATTTTACAGTTGCTGATTTTGGTAAAACAACTGTAAATGTTGTCCCTTCCCCAACTTCACTATCCACAGTAATTGTACCGTGATGCGCCTCAACTAAATGCTTTACAATCGATAATCCAAGACCTGTACCACCAGTATTTCTACTTCTAGCTTTATCCACTCGGTAAAAGCGTTCAAAAATACGCGGAATTTCATCTTTACTAATACCGATTCCAGTATCCGAAACTTTTATATAAGCATTATATTTATCTTCTGCTAATTCAACAGAAACAACGCCTCCAGCCGGTGTATATACGATTGCATTATTAATTAAATTAATAAAGATTTGTTTCAAACGACCAGGATCTCCAATAACGGAAACACGTTTTAATACATCCACTTGTAAAGAGATTTCTTTTTCTCCTGCTTTATTATCAAGCACCATATGAATATCTTCAAGAAGTCCCTTCATATCAACGGTCCCCATATTTAATTTAAACCCTTGTTGCTCGATCTTTGACAAATCTAATAAATCTTCAATTAATCCTTGCATACGTTCACTTTCTTTTAAAATAATGTGTAAGAAATGTTCGCAGAATTTTTTATTATCCATCGCTCCATCTAAAAGCGTTTCTGAAAAACCTTTAATAGAAGTAATCGGTGTCTTTAGTTCATGAGAAACATTCGCTAAAAAGTCTTTTCTCATTTGTTCTAATTTCTTTAACTCAGTAATGTCATGGAATACGAGAACAATCCCTTTCCATTCATGGTTCGTCCCGATAATCGGCGCTCCATATACTTCAAAATGCTTTCGCTCAATTCCAAGTGGCAATAACATTTGTTTACGCACTTTCACTTCTGTCATAAAGATTTCTTCCACAAGCTCTATAATTTCTGTATGATGAAACGATTCATAATATAAACAATCTAAATATTCTTCATCTGTTACGTGGAAAGTCTCCTTATAAGAACGGTTTACAAGGTTTATATAACCGCGGCTATCAATTAAAATCATTCCGCTTCCCATATTTTCAATTAACGTATGCAGACGATCTTGTTGCATTTCTTGTTCAAGTGTCATCTCTTGTAAATTACGAGCTAAAATATTAATCGCTTTACTCAGCATGCCTGTTTCATCCGAATGACTTTCATAAGCGCGCGCTTTATAATTACCTTTCGCTAATTCAATAGCAACTTTCGTAACTGATTCAATCGGCCTAATATATTGCCCTGTAATTTTCATACCTAGGAATACAACTACAAGACAAGCGATGACAAATCCGATAATTAATAATCCCCACGTTTTTTGATGAACGTCTCTCAAAGGCTCAATTGTGCTTTTCACCAAAATGTACCCTTGTTTCCCTGCTACATCTTGAACGAACACCGCATGATAAAATTCATTCTTCTGATCCGTTTCTTTCGTAATGACTTTATTTCTTTGTTTCTCTGTTTCGGTAGAAAGTTCTTTAATCACCCCTTGATTAAACGCAGATTGTTGTCCTCCGCTATATTGAACTTTCTTTTTTTCATCCACAAATATAATAGAAGCTGGTATTTTCTCTTCTAACTTTTCAAATACATACGGCTTTTTTAACACATCATCAAAACCTTGTTCTTCTGCTAATTCCGCAACATATCCTGTTTCTTTTACCATTCTCTCTTTGGCATGATCTATATAGTAGTTTTCAAACACGGTTTCTAACAGTAAACCTAGTCCGACTAAAATAAATACAATAAGAGAAACAAATGTAAAAAGAAGCCTGGAACGAAATTTATTCATCCCCTTTTGGCTCCTCTAATTTATATCCTAAACCACGTATCGTTTTAATGTACGCCGGTTTTTTCGTATTTCGTTCAATTTTATCGCGCAAATGGCTAATATGAACATCAACAATTCGTGTATCACCAGCAAAATCATAATTCCATACAGCACTTAATAATTGATCACGCGTCAACACGCGACTTTTATTTTTCGCGAGATAGACAAGTAGTTCAAATTCTTTTGGGGTTAATTCAAGCTTTCTTCCTTGGAAATAAGCCTCATAAAACTCCGGTAAAATTTTAAGTTCTGCAATTGTGATGCTGTCTTCATCTGGCGCTTCTACAACTTGTTCTTCTTGTTGTAATTTCGTACGACGCAAAATCGCCTTCACACGAGCAACAACTTCCCTTGGACTAAACGGCTTCGTCATATAATCATCTGCCCCAAGTTCAAGGCCTAACACCTTATCAAACTCATCATCTTTTGCCGTTAACATTAAAATCGGCGTCATGACACGCTGCAATCGTAATTCTTTACAAACTTCCATACCATCCATTTTTGGAAGCATTAAATCTAATATAATTAAATCCGGACGTTCTGTTGTCGCTTTTTGAAGCGCCATTTCTCCATCCATCGCTGTTATAACTTCAAAACCAGCTTGTTGTAAATTAAATTCAATTAAAGTTAAGATAAACTCCTCATCATCAACTACTAAAATACGATTGTTCATTCTTTTCCTCCAAGTTATAGACTTGAAACCTTCTTCATCCTAGTATTTTCCCCGTTATTCTCATCATACTAGAAAACAAAGTCCCTCTCAATATAATTGTCTATTCATGGATTCAGATTGTGCTATCGTTATTCCTAAAAACCATTACGTTTGTCTCAATTAACATGTTGTTATCCATACTTTATACACTTTTATATTCTTATTAAATTCTACTTTCGTATGAATATTGCGTTCTCGATTTTGTGCTAAGAAAAACGAAAGAGCATACGCTATTTTATAATCAGGTGTTTCATATCCATCAAATACTCTCCCATACATTTCATTCGCAATTGAATCTGCCCACACTTCAGCTTCCCTTATCGTTTCAAAGATAACGTCTTCTCTCTTCCATTTCATCTTCAAAAACCACTCCTTCCAACAACATAAATTATGCGATACTGAATATTGTTAATCACAATATACAAATGTTAATGATAAGAAAATTCTATTATGCGACTAGTACTACCTATTCTAACTTTAGTAGTAACATGTATCCTTACTTTTAACGCTCTAAGCTGGAATACCATCAAAACGGGTTGTTCAGATTTCGCTGAAGGGTTCACACAAGGATTCTTCAACTAAAAATAGCGCTAGCATCCTTTATAGAGGATACGCTAGCGCTATTTTTAGTTTCATGTTTTAAAAATTATCTAATGCTTTTTCCATAATAGAAACAGATTTAAAAGGTGGCGTTACTGTTAATGAGCCTTTAACAACAGTTTCTCCTTTTTCATCATGAGCAGATACAAGCATATCAATTGTATGTTCCTCCTCAGAAACAGCCACAACTTCAAAGTGGATTTGTAACGTTTCATAATGGTGAACATGCTTCACGAATGTAAGGTCCTTCCTAGTAATATGACTACCTGGACCTGGTAAATATTTCGTAATTGCCGTTGTAATCATTCCAGTTAGCATAATGCTTGGTACAATCGGCTTTTCATACGGAGTTTGGGATGCGTAATCATGCTGAATATATAATGGATTGGCATCATTCGTTAACCCTAAGTACAATAACAAATCTTTATCCTCAATTTTTTCAGTGATAGATAATTTCTCTCCCACTGTAATTTCATCCATTTTACGACCAATCTGAACTTTTTTCTTTAACATGTTACAACCCCCTCCGATTTTTTCACCTTATTATCCTACTAAAAGCGATACCTTATCCGAAATTTACTATGATGAGGGCAATGTATAGTATAAATCTACAGTTTCATTATAGGATACTACAAATGATAGCGTTTTCATATTATTTCAAAAAAACAATTCGGTAAATAGTAGAAAAAGATTCGGAATCCCGAATCTTTTTCACTACTATTGAATTGTTAAACTAGAACTTTCATAACGTTACGTACAGATTCTACAGATCGATCTAACGCTTCTTTTTCATCTGCAAGAAGCTCTAGTTCAATAATTTTTTCAATTCCGTTACCACCTAGAATTACTGGTACCCCTAAGTAAAGGTCACTATAACCATATTCACCTTCAAGGTACGCAATAGCCGGTAATACACGGCGTTGATCTTTTAAGATTGCTTCTGTCATTTCAACTAAAGAAGCAGCTGGTGCGTAATATGCACTACCGTTTCCTAATAAGCCCACAATCTCACCGCCACCTTTACGTGTACGTTCTACAATTGCCTCTAAACGCTCTTTCGGAATTAATGTTTCTAACGGAATGCCACCTGCATAGGAGTAACGTACAAGAGGTACCATATCGTCACCGTGTCCACCAAGAACAAATCCTGTAATGTCTTTCACCGAAAGATTTAATTCTTGTGCAATGAATGTACGGAAACGAGCTGTATCTAATACGCCCGATTGACCGATAACACGCTCTTTCGGGAATCCTGCCTCTTTAAATACAGAATATGTCATTGCATCAACTGGATTTGTTAATACAACAATAATCGCATTTGGCGAATGTTTTGCAATGTCGCGCGTAATACTTTTCATAATTTTAGAGTTTGTTGCTACTAAATCATCACGGCTCATTCCTGGCTTACGCGCAATACCTGCTGTAATAACGACAACGTCAGAATCAGCAGTATCTGCGTAATCAGATGTACCAATAATATTAGCATCAAAACCTTGTACTGGGCTCGCTTCTAACATATCTAACGCTTTCCCTTTTGTTGGATTCTCCAGCTGTGGAATGTCCACTAATACAACATCTGCGAGTTCTTTTTGTGCTAACAAGAATGCTGTTGTTGCTCCTGTAAATCCTGCACCGATGACTGAAACTTTCTTGCGTTTGATTGTCATAATTTACCCCCCGCTTTAATTATGCGTTTTTGATTATCGCTACATCCATGTTTTTAATAAGTTCATTAGCGAACTCAGAACATTTCACTTCTGTTGCACCTTCCATTAAGCGTGCGAAATCATATGTTACTACTTTTGAAGCAATTGTTTTCTCAACTGAAGCCGTTACTAATTTCGCAGCTTCATTCCATCCTAAGTGCTCTAATAATAATACACCAGAAAGAAGAACAGAAGATGGATTTACTTTATCTAAACCTGCATATTTTGGAGCTGTACCGTGTGTAGCTTCAAAGATAGCATGTCCAGTAACATAGTTAATGTTAGCACCAGGTGCAATACCAATTCCACCTACTTGTGCAGCTAGTGCATCAGAAATGTAGTCCCCATTTAAGTTCATTGTTGCAACAACATCGAACTCACGTGGGCGAGTTAAAATTTGTTGTAAGAAGATGTCTGCAATAGAATCTTTTACGATGATTTTTCCAGCAGCTTCAGCATCTGCCATCGCTTTATTCGCTGCATCTTTTCCATCTTTTTCAACGATACGATCATATTCAGCCCAAGTAAATACTTTATCGCTGAATTCTTGTTCCGCTACTTCGTAACCCCAGTTTTTGAAAGCACCTTCTGTAAATTTCATAATGTTTCCTTTATGAACTAATGTAACAGAAGAGCGTTTTTCGTTAATTGCATATTGAATTGCAGCACGAACAAGACGCTTTGTCCCTTCTTCTGAAATTGGCTTAATACCAATACCAGATGTTTCTGGGAAGCGAATTTTATTAACACCCATTGCATCCTTTAAGAAAGCAAGAACTTTTTCTGCTTCTGGAGATCCTTGTGCATATTCAATTCCAGCATAAATGTCTTCTGTATTTTCACGGAAAATAACCATATCAGTATCTTCTGGACGTTTTACAGGTGAAGGAACACCTTCAAAATAACGAACTGGACGTAGACATACATATAAATCTAATTCTTGACGAAGTGCTACGTTTAGAGAACGAATACCACCGCCAACTGGAGTTGTCAGTGGACCTTTAATTGCGATTAAATATTCGCGGATTAAATTTAAAGTTTCTTCTGGTAACCACTCGCCTGTTTGGTTGAATGCTTTTTCCCCTGCAAGCACTTCTTTCCAAACGATTTTCTTCTCACCATCATAAGCTTTTTCAACTGCTGCTTCTAGTACTCGAGATGCAGCTGCCCAAATATCAGGACCAATTCCATCTCCTTCGATAAATGGAATAATCGGATTGTTTGGTACATTCATAACACCATTAGTTACAGTAATTTTTTCACCTGTTGTCAATGTGATAACCCCCATGTTTGAAATTTCATATGTATGAAACTGAGGGAATAACCCCTCAGTTCAAACCGTTAGTCAAATTAAAATATTCTAATCATTACATCTTCCCAAAAAAGTCAGACTTTTGAAAGCGTATTTTCACTATCGAAATAGTGTTTTTCGCTTATCGTTGTGCGATTGGAACATACACTTGATGTGTTGGTCCATTATAATCAGCACGCGGACGGATTAAACGGTTGTTTTCATATTGTTCTAGAATATGAGCTAACCAGCCTGACATACGGCTAATTGCAAAAATAGGTGTAAATAAGTCATGGTCAATTCCTAAACAATGGTATACAGAAGCTGAATAGAAATCAACATTTGGTGGAAGACCTTTTTCTTTTGTTACAATGTCTTCAATTTTGATAGACATATTATACCATTTCTCTTCTCCTAAAAGCACGCATAATCTCTTAGACATTTCGCGTAAATGTTTTGCACGTGGATCACCATGCTCATACACGCGATGACCAAAGCCCATGATTTTCACTTTATTTTGAAGAGCATTATGAATATATGATTCTACATTTTCTTCTTCGCCAATTTCAGTTAACATCTTCATTACATTTTCATTCGCCCCACCATGAAGAGGACCTTTTAATGCACCGATTGCTGCTGTAATACCAGAATATACATCTGAAAGTGTAGCTACGCAAACACGTGCAGTAAATGTAGAAGCGTTTAACTCATGATCTGCATGAAGTACAAGCGCCTTATCAAAAGCTTCAATTTCAACTTCATTTGGCTCACGATCATTTAACATGTACAAGAAGTTTGCAGCTAACGATAAATCTTTTCTTGGCTCAACAATATCTAAACCTTTACGGATTCTTGCATAAGCCGCAACTAAAGTTCCCACTTGAGCCTGTAATTTAACCGCTTTCAAATAATTGGACTTTTCATCCATAATTTCAGCGCTCTCATCGTATAATGATAGCATGGAAATTGCAGTTCGTAAAACAGACATAGGATGTGCGATTTTTAAATCTACTTGTTTCAAATATGTTAAAATTTCACCTGGCACTTTATAGTATTCAGATACAATTTCTTTAAATTCCGCTAGTTCTTTTTCATTAGGAAGCTTGCGGTGCCATAATAAGTACACTACTTCTTCAAATGTAGCATTCTCAGCTAAATCATCAATATTATACCCAACATAAGTTAATGTATCATCAATAATAGAGCTCACAGATGATGTTGTTGCTACTACCCCTTCTAAACCTCGAATAACAGTCATGACATTCTCTCCTTTTCCTAAAAATTCTCCCAACCTTGCTCCTTATATCTATTTGCTCCCCTTATGAATTATGAACGCCCGTTCACTCTTTAGGCAAGCAAAATGCACGATCATGCAAATTTATTGCGATGTTCCCCTCTTATTGTCCATTGCCTACATGGAAAGCATGAGCGTGAATGCCTCCTCGAATCCTCACGCTCAGAACAACAAGTTAGTGAGGAAAATAAATTCCGAAGAGTTTTATGATAAAAACAACATAAAACAATATCATTATAAAATTGTTTTATGTTGTTTTTATTTTATCTGGTGTAAAGTCTCTGCTGTTATGTAACTTTTCAAAGTTTCTAATCCTATTATAAACAATTATCTGACTTTTGTGAACAGAAAGAATTCAAAAATTTTATATTACTATAAAATTTCTTATTTAAACATCTGTATAATACTCATAACTGCATAGGCAATTCCAGCCCCAATTAATGGACCTACAGCCACCCCATTAAATAAAGCAACCGCTATAATTGTCCCAAAAACAAGCGCAGTTGTAATATGAGGATCCGTCGTCAATAATTGCACGCCGCCTTTTGCTAACAAAGCGACCGCTACACCTGAAGCTAAAGCAATCCATGCATAATACGATTTTGCCGCTTCTCCAAGTTGTTTAAAACCTATTTCCCCCGTCGCAATCGGTACGAGCACTGCTATTGTAATAACTGTTACACCGAGGTTAATTCCTTTCGTTTGTAAATAAGGAAAGACTTTATCTCCTAAAAATGTAAACTTCAATAAAAATAACACACCAATAGCTACAGTAAGCGATTGGTTTTTCGCAATAAGTCCTATAATAAGTAGTATGAATAAAAATAACGTTGACTGACTAATCATGTTTGCACTTCCTTTCTGAAAATAATGAACTCGCTTCCAAACAAAAATACCTTTAAACCTATCGTTATACATGCTATATCGATGCCTATTTACCGATAATAACTTCATTTTTTTATACATTTTAAAATTACAAAACGGGACCTTCACAAAAAAAACTTAAGCATGTATACATTTTTGAAAACGGTCGTCTCACCTTTCTTTTCTAATAAGAAACAGGTAAAATAAAAAGAAGAGAAAATGAAGTTTTTACCATATAGCAGAAGCATCATCAACAGGCTTTTACAGTCATTCCTATACTGAAAAAGCAAGCTAAATCCATCATTCCACTATAACATAAAGCGAAACTTTAA
Organism: Bacillus thuringiensis; assembly: GCF_014932895.1. Taxonomy (GTDB): domain Bacteria; phylum Bacillota; class Bacilli; order Bacillales; family Bacillaceae_G; genus Bacillus_A; species Bacillus_A thuringiensis_AA. The sequence goes on from NZ_JACYOF010000001.1 coordinate 837,391, forward strand.
TCAGTGAGAGGGTGTTCATCTCCCACTGATTATTAGTTGAACCAATCGGGCATTTACGGGCAGTCCGACTCCCCAAAAACTTCTTTGCTCCAGCCGAATTTTAGGGGGAGAGGTTTACTGCCCGTTAATACGGGATAAAGTGAAACTTTAATCAGTGAATCATACTCGTTATAAGTTGAACGAATTAGGATAATACAAATCGGAATGGGAGGTATACATCTTTGAACCGAAACTTACTATATATGATATTGCGACTCATATTTGTCATTGTAGCAACGGTAGCTGGGTTCTATGTATTACTATACATGTCAGGGCTTATCTATCCCTTTATTATCGCTTTTGCATTCGCTTATTTGATTAATCCTGTCGTCAATTTCCTTAATCAAAAACTACAATTTCCTCGCGCGCTAGCAGTACTCGTTAGCTTAATTCTCGTATTTGGAGCTATCGTCGGACTTGTTACATATCTTGTAACTGAAGCAATATCTGCCACAACATACTTACTACAACTTGTTACAGTAAAGTTTCCGGATATCGTTGCATTCGCTCAGCAATTTGCACTTAATCATATTATGCCTCTCTATGATGATTTAATCTCTAAATTTAATCATCTGGGAGAACCACAGCGCTATACGATTACACAAAACATCCAAAACTTAGGAACCGAAGCAACGACACAAATGAAAGAACTTTTAACTGCCATTATAAGCGGATTAACAAATTTTATTAGCGCATTACCAACAACTTTAACTGTCCTTGTATTCGTTTTATTAGCCACTTTCTTCATTAGTTACGATTGGCACCCTCTCGCTCAAAAAGCAAGAAAACTTCTACCGAATCGTGTACATGGCTACGGGAAAACTATTTTCGTCGATTTAAGGAAAGCTTTGTTCGGTTTTGTGAAAGCACAACTTACACTCGTATCGATGACAACCGTTATTGTACTAATCGGACTTTTAATATTGCGCGTACCATATGCAATTACTATCGCGATTATTACAGGAGTTGTAGATTTACTCCCATATCTAGGAACAGGTGCTGTCTTCGTTCCATGGGTTATATACGTATTTTTCACCGGCGACACTGCATTCGCCATCGGTCTTCTCATTCTATACATCGTCGTGATTGTCCAAAGACAAATTATGGAACCTAAAGTACTTTCATCAAATATCGGCCTCGATCCATTAGCAACATTGATCGCTCTATTTGTTGGCTTTAAGCTCTTTGGTTTTTTAGGATTAATCATCGGTCCAGTCACACTAGTACTACTTAATACATTGCACAAAGCTCATGTATTCCATGACTTATGGAAATATATTAAAGGCTCACCTTCAAAATAACTGTTTCTAATTCATATACAACTAAAAATTCAACTATAATCAGTGGGAAATTCCCACTGATTATTCAATGTAACTTTTTGTACTAACTACATTTTTCAAAAGAGGATTTCCCTAAAAAAGGATAATTCTCTTATTTTTTGCATAAAAACGCATATTTTAGGTTTAAATTACATTTTTATTCTTTTTTATCTATAATTATTACTTACATTTATTACTTTTTATGTAAATGAATAAATATACAAAACGAAGTAGAAGTACCCCCTTTTTTCCTAGGTTATTTCTTCGCACTAGTTGAACCTCCATTTAGGTAGAAATATCACCCTAAACCAAAACTTTTAATTTTCAAGAGTCTCTCCGCGTCCCCCACTGATTACCAGCCCACACCAAACAGGTTTTTACAGGAACTCCGACTCCTACATAACTCCTTTACTTTATAGCCGAATTTTGAGGAAGAAGTCTTTCTGCACACAAATAACAGGATAAAAAAATAACGCTTAGATTGTAGCAATCTAAGCGTTATTTCTGAACAATAATAGTAGATCTCTTTCTAAACTTCCATTCCATCCACTTCATAACAAGCGGTTTCAACAAAGCCCTAGTAAAAGGGATAACAAAGATAAAACCTATTATATCCGTCACATATCCAGGAAGCACCAAAAGAATACCTCCTATAAAAATAAAAATACCATCCAGGACAGCTTCCCCCGGCATTTCCCCTCTATTTAATCTAAATTGAATCTCCCTAAGCACTTTAAACCCTTGTCGTTTTGCCAAATACACACCTACAATACCCGTAAATATAATCATAGCGAACGTAGCCCATAAACCTATCACATGACTTGATCCAATTAAGGCCGTAATCTCAATCGCCGGTATTAAAATAAGCAAGAATAGCAACCATTTCATAGTCCCATACTCCTTTCATACATCACTTTAAACACCCTCACAACGTCCATATAGGCTCCAAGAAAGCGAGGCATCTAAACTAAACATTAAACTTCCTAACAAACAGCTTCAAAGGCAATTCCATACGTTTTAAGCTAATTGTATCCCGTTTTTGTGTAAAAAAAAGAGAAGGACTCCGCTCCTTCTCTCCGTATTACTTCTTATAGCACTTCCGCATGTCCATTATAAACAATTCCGCGTGCTGCATCAACTGTTACTTCTTGGCCATTTTTTAAAGTTGTTGTTACTCCGTTTACACCAACAATAACAGGAATACCAATTGATACACCTACAACAGCTGCATGGCTTGTTAAGCCACCTTCTTCAACTACTAGAGCAGCAGCTTTTTCAATTGCAGGAATCATATCTTTATCAGTGCTTGTTGTAACAAGGATATCACCTTTGTTTACGTTCGCTACAGCTTCAGCAGCTGTTTTCGCTACAACTACTTTACCTTTTGCAGCTTTACGGCCGATTCCTTGTCCTTTAGCAACCTCTTCACCAACAACGTGGATTTTCATTAAGTTCGTTGTACCAGTTTCAGCAACTGGAACACCAGCAGTGATTACTACAGTGTCTCCAAGTCCAATTAGACCTGCATCCATACCTGTTTGAATTGCAGTATCTAACATTTCGTCAGTAGAAGCTGCACGTTTTCCAGCCATAAACGCTTGAACACCCCAAACAAGTGCAAGACGACGTCCTACTTGCTCGTTAGATGTTACAGCTACGATTGGAGATTTCGGACGGTATTTAGAGATCATTTTCGCAGTATATCCACTTTCTGTTGGAGCTACGATTGCAGCTACATCAAGAGCAAGTGCTGTATGCGCAACAGATTGGCTAATTGCATCTGTAATTGTTGGAGTGAACTCTTTAATACGTTTCTTGAACATATCTTCATACTGTAATGATTTTTCAACGCGTACCGCAATGTTAGCCATCATTGTTACTGCTTCTACTGGGTATTGACCAGCAGCTGTTTCACCTGAAAGCATGATTGCATCTGTACCATCGAAAATTGCATTAGCTACGTCACTTGCTTCTGCACGAGTTGGACGTGGGTTACGTTGCATAGAATCTAACATTTGTGTTGCAGTAATAACTGGTTTACCTAACACGTTACATTTTTTGATTAGACGTTTTTGCACTAATGGTACTTCTTCTGGTGGAATTTCCACACCCATATCACCACGAGCTACCATTAAACCGTCAGAAACTTCTAAGATTGAATCGATATTGTCGATACCTTCTTGGTTTTCGATTTTTGGTACAATTTGGATATATCGAGCGTTATGCTCTTCTAATAATTCACGGATTTCTAATACGTCAGATGCTTTACGAACGAATGAAGCTGCGATGAAATCAACTTTTTGCTCGATACCGAAGATGATATCTTTTACGTCTTTTTCAGTGATACCAGGAAGCTTAATGCTTACGTTTGGTACGTTAACACCTTTTTTATTTTTTACAGTTCCGCTGTTTAATACTTTTGTACGGATGTTTCCGTCAGCTTTTTCGATTACTTCTAGTTCGATAAGACCGTCATCGATTAGAATGCGAGAACCTGGGTCTACATCGTCATAAAGACCAGCATATGATACAGAGAACTTCTCTGCAGTTCCTAATACTTGCTCAGTAGAGATAACTACTTCTGCACCTGTTACAAGCTCAGCTTGTCCGTCTACGAAGTCGTGAGTACGAATTTCTGGACCTTTTGTATCAAGTAAGATACCAACTGTTTTACCAGTTTTCTTTGAAGCTTCACGAATGTTTTTAATACGAGCTCCGTGCTCTTCATGACTACCATGAGAGAAGTTTAAACGAGCAACGTTCATACCTGCTTCCATTAATTGCTCTAATTTCTCAATACTTTCACTAGCAGGACCTATAGTACATACAATTTTAGTTTTACGCATATTGCACCTCCGAAAATTATGAAACCGTTCCCAAATATCCGACATTATGCCGATTAGATGGATAATTCTTTAGATAATTGATACATATCTTTATCGATTGTATGCTTTTGAGCTAACGCTTCGATAATGTCATGATCAACAAGTTTGTTATCTTGAATACCTACACAACGTCCACCTCTACCAGCAATTAACAATTCAACTGCTCTTGCGCCAAGACGACTTGCTAATACACGGTCTTGTGCACTTGGTGATCCACCACGTTGCACGTGACCTAATACCGTTACACGAGTATCAAAGTTTGTTGCCTCTTCGATGTGCTTACCGATGTCAATTGCACTTCCAACACCTTCAGCTACAACGATAATACTGTGTTTCTTACCACGTTCACTACCACGTTGTAGACGAGCGATAACATCATCCATGTCATACTCTTCTTCTGGAATTAAGATTGTTTCTGCACCATCAGCTAAACCAGCCCATAATGCGATATCACCAGCGTGACGTCCCATTACTTCGATAACATATGTACGTTCATGAGATGTAGCTGTGTCACGAATTTTATCAATTGCATCAATAACAGTATTTAAAGCTGTATCGAAACCAATTGTGAAGTCTGTTCCAGGGATATCATTGTCGATTGTACCTGGTACACCAACACATGGGAATCCTTGTTCAGTTAATTTTTTAGCGCCTTGGTAAGAACCATCTCCACCAATAACAACAAGTCCTTCGATACCGTGTTTCTTTAATTGCTCGATACCTTTTAGTCGTACTTCTGGATCTTTAAACTCAGGACATCTTGCTGTATATAATTTTGTACCACCGCGGTGGATAATATCGCCAACAGAACCTAGTTCTAATTTTTCTATGTGACCAGAAATTAATCCAGCGTATCCATGGTAAATACCATATACTTCAATATCATGGAAAATCGCTTTACGAACAACTGCACGAATGGCAGCATTCATACCAGGTGAATCTCCACCACTTGTTAATACACCAATACGTTTCATTTGTACTCACCTCATAAAGATTATTTGCCTTATAATAAAATAACACGAAAAAATATAAAAATACAATGGAGAAGATGTGTCTTTTCATAATAAAAACGTGCATTCGCGAAGTGGAACGCACGCTTTTCTTATTTTATCCAAATGGAAGCGTTTGAAAACGAAACTTGCCCAATTTTCATATATTTTTCATAACGTTTTTCGATTAATTCATCTTTCGAAATTCCGTTTAATTGTTCAAATGTTTTTTGAATCATTAAGTCTATATTTTCTGATTGTTTCAAAACATTACGGTGAGCTCCGCCGCGAGCTTCTGGAATTATTTCGTCAATTACACCTAATTCTTTCAAATCTGCTGCTGTAATTCTCATTGCTTCTGCAGCTTCCTTTGCTTTTCCTGCATCTTTCCAAAGAATTGCCGCTGCACCCTCTGGTGTAATAACAGAATAAGTGGAATTTTCTAGCATATGAATGTAATCTCCTACCCCAAGACCTAGCGCACCACCACTACCACCTTCACCGATAACGATACAAATAACAGGTACCGTTAAACCAGCCATCTCAAATAGATTGCGGGCGATAGCTTCACTTTGTCCACGTTCTTCAGCTGCTTTACCAGGATAAGCGCCTTTCGTATCAATGAAACAAATAATGGGACGATTAAACTTTTCCGCCTGCTTCATTAAACGTAATGCTTTTCGATATCCTTCTGGATGAGGCATCCCAAAATTCCGGCGAATATTTTCTTTCGTGTCTTTCCCGCGCTGATGCCCAATTACAGTTACAGGCATCCCTTTATATTTCGCAATGCCGCCGACAATCGCTGCATCATCGCCAAATAGGCGATCTCCATGACATTCGAAAAAATCAGTAAATAAGTGCTCAATATAATCAAGCGTTGTCGGTCGTTCTGCATGACGAGCAATTTGCACACGGTCCCATACTTTCATATTGCCGTATATATCTTCCTCTAAATTTTCTAGCTTTTCTTCCAAAATACGAATCTCCTCACTGAAGTCCATCTGGCTGCTTTTTGTATAGTCTTTCAGTTCACGAATCTTATTTCTTAGCTCAACAACTGGTTTTTCAAATTCTAGCTCTGCCATACAGCCATTTCCCCTCCTTGATGAACTTCTAAAATCTTGCGAAGCGATTCTCTCATATCATCACGATGCACAACCGCATCTAATTGCCCATGGTCTAGTAAGAATTCTGCCGTTTGGAAATCTTCTGGTAGTTTCTCACGCACTGTTTGTTCAATTACACGTCTACCAGCAAATCCGATAAGCGCACCTGGTTCTGCAAGATTATAATCGCCAAGTGAAGCGAAACTCGCTGAAACCCCGCCCGTCGTTGGGTGAGTCATAACAGAAATAAATAATCCTCCTGCATTACTATGCTTTTTCAAAGCTACGCTTGTTTTTGCCATTTGCATTAAACTTAATATACCTTCTTGCATACGGGCACCACCCGAAGCTGTAAAGATAATAAATGGAACTTGTAAGTCGTACGCCTTTTCAACCGCACGGGCAATTTTTTCTCCTACAACAGAGCCCATGCTCCCCATTCGAAAACGAGAATCCATTACTGCAACAACAACAAGCATGTCATCAATTGTTCCTTCACCAGTTACAACCGCTTCGTTTAATTCAGTCTTCTTACGATCGCTCTCTAGTTTCTCTTCATATCCTGGAAACTCGAGTGGATTTAATGAAACCATTTCTTTGTCATACTCACGGAATGACCCTTCGTCCAATATACTATCAAGGCGTTCCCATGCATTCATAGGGTGATGGTATCCACAGTTCACACATACTTTTAAATTTTTCAGAAGCTCTTTCGTATACATGATCTTTTTACATTTCGGACATTTTGTCATAACGCCATCTGGTACATCTTTTCGTACTTGTTCTGAAGGTATTGCAGCGTACTTTTTCTTTTTCACGAATAAATCTCTTAGCACAATTTGACCCCCTTCGTTGAGAGCTAAGGTTAGCGTAAGAAGAAAATGGGGCTAACACCAAAGTTTGATGTTAGCCTTATCTTCTCAATCTGTCTAATAACCTCTCTCTTTACGTTTAACTTTAACCGCTATGCGGTAGAATGTTTGTCATAACGTGTCATGGTCATTTCGACAAATTTTATACATTACGAGTGAAACTGTATATTCTCTACTAATTCATCGTAAATTTTTAGTGCATCATTTTCTTGTTTTTCTTCCAAAGTAGCATATAGCTCTCTATACAATTCGATAGAATCTCCTGAAACTTTACAAGAAAGAGTTGCTACGTAATCATTTACGATCATCCAAATGCGATATAGTAAATAATTATCGACTTGTTCAATAAGTGTTTTAAAGAACGTTTGGTGAAGCATTGGGATTGAGCTTTCATTTTCTTTAAGCACTTGCTGTAATTTACTTAGTACTTTAGAAAACGTTTCTTGCGGTAAATTACATACAATACGAATCATATCTTTCTCAAGCAATCGTTTTGTTTGTAATAAATCACGAATTGTTTTCTCGTCTTGCAATAGAAATGGAGCGATTAATTGCACAAGACCATTATCGTAAAAGTTTCGAATAAACGTCCCTTCACCACGTCTCGTTTCAATCAATCCTACCAGTTCTAAAGCACGCAATGCTTCTCTTACTGAGGAACGCCCTACGTTTAAGCGTGCACTTAATTCACGCTCAGACGGCAAACGATCCCCTGCTACCAATCCATCCTCTTCCATAATGGAACGGATTTTTTTTACAATTTCGAGATATACTTTTGTATTTGATGATGTCAATGGAAATTCCTCGCTTATTCTTTACCAATCAGCGCTAATTGTTTTGTTTTCTCAGCAACTTCATTTGGATCTACTTGACGGCGAGCTACTCCTGTTTCCATTGCTGCTTTCGCAACGTAAGCCGCTACTTGAGGCGCTACACGCGCGTCAAACGGTGCCGGAATGATATAGTCTGCATTTAACTCATCTTCTGCTACAAGCTCAGCAATAGCCTTTACAGCTGCCATCTTCATTTCTTCGTTAATTTGCGTCGCATGTACGTCAAGTGCGCCGCGGAAAATACCAGGGAACGCTAGTACATTATTTACTTGGTTCGGGAAGTCAGAACGACCTGTTCCAACAACAGCTGCGCCCGCTGCTTTTGCCAATTCTGGCATAATTTCTGGAACCGGATTCGCCATTGCAAAAATAATCGCATCGTCATTCATTGTACGAACCATCTCTTCTGTTAATGCACCTTCTGCAGATACACCAATGAATACGTCCGCACCTTGTACAACATCAGCTAAAGAACCTTCGATACGATTCTTATTTGTATATTTTGCAACTTCATCTTTCACCGGATTCATACCTGTAGGACGACCATCATAAATCGCACCTTTACGGTCACACATAATAATGTCGCGTACACCATAGCGATATAAAAGTTTAATAATTGCAATACCTGCTGCACCTGCGCCATTCGCGACAACTTTAATGTCAGACATTTTCTTTCCAACTAATTTCAACGCATTCACAAGGCCTGCTACTGTTACGATAGCTGTTCCGTGTTGATCATCATGGAAGATAGGAATGTTTGTTTCTTTTTTCAAACGTTCTTCAATAACGAAGCAGTTTGGTGCTGCGATATCTTCTAAGTTAACGCCGCCAAAAGTTGGCTCCATTAATTTTACAGTTTCAACAATTTTATCTACATCGTTTGTATTTAAGGCAATTGGGAATGCATCTACACCAGCAAAGCTCTTGAATAATACGGCTTTACCTTCCATTACTGGAAGAGATGCTTCAGGTCCAATGTTACCAAGACCAAGTACAGCCGTTCCATCTGTCACAACTGCTACCATATTTCCCTTCATTGTATATTCATATACCTTACTTTTATCGTCATAAATTTCTTTACAAGGCTCTGCAACCCCTGGAGAATATGCAAGACTTAAATCTTTTGCATTTTCTACTTTTACTTTTGATACAGTTTCTAATTTTCCTTGATGCACTTTATGCATGTGAAGTGCTTCTTCACGAAGTGTTGACAAACTATCCACTCTCCTCAAATTATTCTTGCTGATATCAATTTCTCCAAGTGGTCTGACCACGAACACTACTACTATAATAATCGAAGTGTAGGGAAATTGTCCATTATATTTTCACAACGACATTTTCTTCACCGACAATTTCACGAAGTGCTCCTAAACAGTCTTCACTTGGATGAATCGATAAACTCCGAGATAATTGTACCATTTTATGTTCTTTTTCATAATAAATTAGTACTTTCGCAAAACCTGAATAGTCAAACAATACTTTTGTAACCTGATTTAAAAGCTTTTTCTCATACTGAGACGGCAATTTCACGTAAACAGATGCGTCTTTCTTTTCTTCATAAACATCCATTTCTTCTAACGGATATAGTCCATTTACAATCCATTGTAGCTTATGATTTCTTAGTTCAATCGTACCGTCAACTAAAACAATTGCTCCTTCTTGTAATTTATCTGAGAAATGTATATACGTTTCCGGGAACAGAACCGCTTCCATTTCATCATTTTGATCGCAGAATGTAATAAACGCCATCTTTTGCAACTTTTTCGTACGAATCACTCTCACACTTGTTATATATACAATAGCCCTTTGTACTTTTTTCTTATGTCGCATCGCCTGAGCGAGAGATGGAATTTCTAATTCTTTTCCTAACTTCACATACTGCGCTGTCGGATAGCTGGATAAATAAAAGCCAAGTGCTTCCTTCTCTTTATTTAACTGTTCAATAAAAGAGAGCTCTTCTCCTTGTACGTATTTTGATTTTGGAACAGCATCTCCTAAATCACGTGCAAGGTTGGCGTACTCTAACGCTCCTTTAAGGCTTTTCCATAAATTCGTTCTAGAAACACCAAAATCGTCAAAACATCCTGACCAGACGAACGCCTCTAAATTTCGCTCTGTTACAAACTTTGCTGGCATACGAAGACAAAATTCAAATAAATCCTCAAACATTTTTTTCTCTCGTTCTTCTAATAATGCCGTCACTGTAGCCATTCCAATATTTCGAATGGAAAGTAAACTGTAACGTATTGCATTTCCTTCTATTTGGAAGTTGTAACCACTTCTTTGAAGAGACGGCGGCAAAACTTGAAAGCCTTTCCGCTTTGTTTCTCGTATATACTGCACAATCTTATCTTCATTTCCAATTGCACTTGATAATAATGCTGTCATAAATTCCAGCGTATAATTCGCCTTCAAGTAGGCAAGCTGATACCCGATCATACTGTAGGCTACAGCGTGACTTCGGTTAAAACCGTAATTCGCAAATCTTACAATTAGATCGTAAATTTTCTCAGCAGATGTCTCACTGTAACCATTTTGCAAACACCCTTGCACAAAATGCTTACGTTCCTGATCTAAAATATCACGATTTTTTTTACTCACTGCACGGCGCAATAGATCCGCTTCTCCAAGCGAAAATCCAGCTAACTTCGATGCAATTTGCATAATTTGTTCTTGGTATACAATTACACCGTATGTTCTTTCTAAAATCGGCTTTAAATCCGGATGTAAATATTCAATCTTTCTTTTTCCGTGCTTCGATTCAATAAAGCTTGGGATTTGTTCCATCGGTCCTGGTCTGTATAACGAGTTGACAGCGACGATGTCTTCAAACTCATTTGGTTTTAACCCGCGAAGTACATTTCGCATACCACCTGACTCAAGCTGGAATACCCCTGTTGTATCCCCTCTCCCTAACAATTGGAACGTCTTTTCGTCTTGAAGAGGTAAATCTCTTATATCAATTTCTTTCCCTGTTTTTTTCACGATAAACTTTATTATATTTTCAAGTAACGTTAAATTACGTAATCCTAAAAAGTCCATCTTTAACAACCCAAGTTCTTCTAACGCATCGGCAGGATATTGCGTAACATAAACATCATTATGCCCTTCTTGGATTGCTACACTTCCTGTTAGCGGTTCTTGACTCATAATAACGCCAGCAGCATGAATAGACGTATGACGCGGTAAACCTTCGACACGCTTCGCAATGTCAAACACACGCTCATGTAACAGATTCCCTTGAATAAACTCACGAAGTGATTGTGATTCTTCATAGGCATCTTTTAGTGTTATACCAAGCTTTGATGGGATAAGCTTTGAGAATATATCAATATCTCTTGGCGGCAGCCCCATTACACGAGAAATGTCTCTAATTGCCGCTTTCGCTGCAAGCGTACCAAACGTTACAATTTGCGCAACACGGAGCTGACCATATTTATCTTTTACATATCGAATCATCTCATCACGTCTTACATCTGGAAAATCGATATCAATATCTGGAAGCGTCACACGTTCAGGATTTAAAAATCTTTCAAATAATAGGTCGTATTCAATCGGATCAATATCTGTAATTTCTAATACGTAAGAAACGAGTGAGCCAGCTGCTGATCCACGGCCTGGTCCTGTTAAAATATGATTTTCATGTGCATACTTCATAAAATCCCATACGATGAGGAAATAATCACTAAATCCCATACGAGAAATAACTTTTAATTCATGATCCAAGCGCTTTATATGCACTTCGTTCGGCGCATCATACCGTTTCCGCAAACCATCTTCACAAACACGACGCAAGTACATATCACTCGTTTCGTTAGATGGAACCGGAAACTTCGGTAGTTGATTTACATGGAACATTATTTCTACTTGGCAGCGCTCTGCGATTTTTATTGTGTTTTGAATCGCTTCCGGGGCATGAGAAAATAGTGCTTCCATTTCATCCGATGACTTTAAATAATATTGATCCGTTTTCAGCCTCGGCCTATCTGGATCAGTCATTTTCGTTCCACTTTCAACAGATAATAAACATTCATGAACAAGTGCGTCGCTTTGATTGATGTAGCGTACATCGTTTGTTGCAACGACTGGAACATTTACCTTATTAATAAATGCAGGTAATTTTTCTTGTAAAAGCAGTTCATCTTGAATCGCATGATGTTGCGAACTCATATAAAAATTGCCGAACATATTTTGATACATGCGGGCTACTTCTTCAGCCTGACTCTCTTTATCTTCTAATAATAATTGTTCAATTTCTCCATCTTTACCTGGTGAAATAGCAATTAATCCTTTCGCATAATGCGTAAGCCATTTCTTCGGAATTCCTTCTTTTGACTTCGTCATAATGCTACTAGAAATCTTTAATAAATTTTGATAGCCTATTTCATTCTCAGCAAGTAACACAAGGGGATAAGACCTTTCTTCTTCTTCACTAAAAATAGAAGCTGTTAAGCCAATAATAGGCTGTATACCATGTTTCTTACATGCTTTATAAAACGGAATAACACCATACATAACATTTTCATCCGTAATAGCCAGCGATGAAAAACCGAGTTCTTTCGCCCTGACTACAAGCTCATCAACTTTACAAGCACTTTTTAACAAACTAAAAACGGTTTGACATTGTAAATGCACAAACTTCACTGTTGTACCCTCTCTTTACCTATTTGACTACTTTTATTATAGGTGATGAGGAAAGCGGAAATCAAAACATACTTCTTATACTTTGTCCATATATATGAAGAAGAAAGGAGAATGACGATGGATGTAAGAGAACACACTTTTTTCTCTCTGCTTATTATTAGTTATTTTATTGCCTTTGGGGTTATACTCGGTGGTTCATTAATTGGTGGATTTGGTGCATTTCTTATCGGAAAACCAGCTCTCACTTACATTAATCAATTCGCCCAAAATTTAAGAATTTGGGCACTCGTTGCAGCAATCGGCGGAACATTTGATACCTTTTATAGCTTTGAAAGAAGTTTCTTTGGCGGGGATATGAAAGATATTGTAAAACAAATTCTCCTTATTTTTTTCGCAACTGGTGGTATGCAAACGGGGCTTATTATTATTAAATGGCTGACGCAGGAACATGTATGAGAGTACCAAGTGCCAATACAGCAAAAAAATGGTACTTAGTTTTAGCTGGCGCTGCTGTTGGAGGCGTGTTGAGCTGGTTTATTTTTTTGTACATATACGGTGTTTTTCAACAAGAACAAGCTAGTAAAATAGCAGAACAAAAAGAAATTATAGAAAAACAAGAAGCAAAACTACACGTCCTTCTCGAAGATCAAGAAAAATTGAATACAGAAAACAAACGACTCTTAACCATTCAAGAGATTAAAATAAAAATTATAAATCGAGAAAAATACGATTTAGACAACCTTACGCTCGAAAACATGACTACTTCCATCCATAATGATCTTCAGCATCTTTTAACGAAAAACATTCAAAGTATCGCGAAAAATAAAGACCTCCTCAAAAAGGCAATCGAAAATAAAACGTACAAACATTACGATCGCATATATCGTTTTAAAGTCGATACAATTTCTTTTGATACTGTGCTTGAAATTAGCATTGCTATTGAGAAAGAAAAATAAGGAAGGAGGAGCTTTAGCGCCCCTCCTTCCTTTCGTTTTAACATATAGTCTCTTATTTACAAATTTCACGTAAATCAGCAAACAGACGATCCGCTTCTTCCCAAGAAGATGCTTTTGCACCAGAAGCCATCGGATGTCCTCCGCCGTTATATTGCATTGCTAATTTATTTATAACTGGTCCTTTTGAACGAAGGCGAACACGAATTACATCGTCTTCCTCTAAAAATAGAACCCACGCCTTTAATCCGTCTATATTACCAAGTGCACCAACAACACCAGATGCTTCAGAAGGAAGTACATCAAACTCCTCTAATACTTCTTTCGTTAATTTAATGTAAGCTGCCCCTTCTTCTACCATCGTAAAGTTTTGTAAAATATAGCCGTTTAAACGAGCGATTTTTTCTTTCGTCTTATACATTTCATTGTATAAATCTGTGAATTTCACACCCATGTCAACAAGCTCACTTACGTAACAAAGTGTTTTTGCTGTCGTATTTGGGAATAAGAAACGACCTGTATCTCCAACAATTCCCGCTAAAATAAGACGAGCTGCTTCTTTTGTTATTTTTAATCCTTTATCTTTTCCATAGTTATAAAACTCATAAATCATTTCACTTGTAGAACTCGCTGTCGTATCGACCCACGTAATATCTCCGTACGGATCTTCATTTGGATGATGATCAATTTTAATTAACATCTTCCCTTTTGTATAACGCTGATCACAAACACGTTCTTGGTTCGCAGTATCACAAACGATAACAAGCGCATTTTCGTACACACTATCTTCAATATCATCCATTACTCGTAAATACGATAAAGAAGGCTCATTGTACCCAACCGTATAAATATTTTTCTCTGGAAACGATTCTTGAAGAATTGTACCAAGACCGCCCTGTGAACCTAACGCATCTGGATCCGGACGCACATGACGATGAATAATAATTGTATCAAACTCTTTAATTGCTCCTAAAATTTGCTCATGCATATGTATAATCTCCTTTTTATTCATTCAACCTTTTCACTTTATCCTACATTATAACTGAAAATATTTCATACATGCGAACAATTGCTTTATAATAAAAGTTAGAAAGTTTAGATTTTTCTTTTTTCCTTACTATTATTTTTCACAAAAAGATGGGAGCGTGTATTATGCCAGTATTAGTCTTCTGTATTATCGTCTCATTTATGTTGTATCTCTTCTATAAAACAAAATATTTTCGTACAAACCGCCCAATGGAGAAAGGTTGGCTCTCAGGAAAATCCGCAATAGCACTCGGTTCATTCGTCTTTTTCTTTGGGATAAACCAATTCTTTTTAGAACTTTCAACCGCTCGTATTATCGTTGGTGTTTTATTCGTTCTATTTGGTAGTGCGAGTGCATTTAATGGATTTCGCCAATATAAACATTTCTTACCATTAGCAGTTAAAGAAGCAGAAGCTTATGAAGCAACGTAAAAAAGCATCAACATTGTGATGCTTTTTTACGTCCTCTAACTTTCAAAATCATATTTGCAACAAACGCAGAAGGTATATTAAATGGATTTCCCTGCACATGAAAATGTAATTGTTCTTCTTCAAAAGACATTTTTTCATACAGTTCTCGCTGAGATAATCCTGTCTTTTTCTTTTTTTCATTTAATCCTTGTAAATATAAATATTGAATCGGTATCATCACAAGAAAGTAAAATAGTGCGATACTACCAAAAAAGAGTACTTCTGATGACATATTGCATACCACCTTCCCGAAATCCATTTTCTTACAATACAATTATAGCACAGTATATAATCAGAATAAATTAATATTCTGTCTTTTCATTATATAACCGTTTCTCCTCCATATCTTTCGTGCTAGCTTCAAAATCCAATAAAACAAAATTTTGTTGATTCTATCCTTTCAAAAAAAATGGAACAAACCAAAGCGGTTTGTTCCATTTTTTATTTATCGATCAACTGCACCATAAGTAATGCTTTTCCAACGACATTACCTTCATGATGTACTTCTACATCAACCTTACCAAATTTACGGCCGATTTCTAATACTCTCGGATGAACCGATACAACATTATCAATTTGAACCGGCTTTACAAAATAAATTGTTAAGTTCTCAACAATTAAGTCGCTCTTCTTTTGCGCACGAATGACGCGGTTCGTTGCTTCTGTCACAATCGTTGCAAATACACCGTACGATAACGTTCCGATTGAATTCGTCATCTGTGGTGTCACTGAAAATTGATATAGATGCTCATTTTTCGCTTCTTTCGGCGTCATAAATTGATTCGTTACAATATCATCAATCGTTTCACCGACTTGTGGTTGACGCTGAATCATTTGCAGCGCCTGCAGTACATCCTGACGGCTAATAATACCTTGCAGTTTATTCCCTTCATCAACAACAGGAAGTAATTCAATGCCTTCCCACACCATCATACGTGCCGCAGCTGCGACAGACATTTTACCGTTCACTGTAATCGGGTGTTTTGTCATCACTTTATCAATTGGTGTTTCTTTCGCCACACCGATCATATCTTTTGAAGTTACGATACCTAGCACTTTTTTATTTTCATCGACAATCGGATATCTTCCGTGCATTGTCTCTTCGTTATACGCATGCCATTGCTGCACTGTGTCATCTGGCTTTAAATATAACGTCTCTTCGATTGGCGTTAAAATATCTTCAACGAGTACAATCTCTTTTTTAATAAGCTGATCGTAAATAGCACGATTAATTAACGTTGCAACTGTAAATGTGTCATAGCTACTTGAAATAATCGGCAGTTTTAATTCGTCTGCTAATTTCTTCACATGATCTTCCGTATCAAATCCGCCCGTAATCAATACTGCAGCCCCTGCTTCTAGCGCTAATTGATGTGCGTTCGTACGGTTACCAATGATAAGTAAGTTACCCGCTTCTGTATAACGCATCATCGCCTCTAATTTCATAGCTCCGATTACGAATTTATTTAATGTTTTATGTAGTCCTTCTCTTCCTCCAAGCACTTGGCCATCAACAATGTTAACGACTTCTGCATATGTCAGTTTTTCAATATTCTCTTTTTTCTTTTGCTCAATTCGAATTGTTCCGACACGTTCAATTGTACTAACATATCCTTTATTTTCTGCATCTTTAATGGCACGGTAAGCTGTTCCTTCACTTACACTCAAATCTTTCGCAATTTGTCTTACAGAAATTTTATGCCCGACTGGCAGGCTATTAATATGTTCTAAAATTTGATTATGTTTGGTAGCCAAATGGTTTCACCATACTTTCTTTTCCCTAAATTCTTCATGTGTTGTATTTTCAGTATACTATATTTTCAAAACTGTTACACTCTCTCTTTGTATATCTGTACCATTTTTTTTATAACAAAATACGCCTTACATTACACCACTTCTTCTATTACAACAATGTAATGGTATTGTCATCTCGTTCGATAGTTTGTCCAGCCGCTTCAATATACAATGAAGACAAGAAATGAAACAAAGGAGCGGATACATGATGAAAAAATTATTAGAAGTTGTAGGTGCTGTATTTTTAGCCTTCGTAGACGGAAAAAAAGTTGCAATGGAATTGAATGAAACACCTGAACAGCCACTTCCAAAAAGAAAAGAACCATCAAAACAAGTACAACCTTTAAAAGCTGTCCTACACGCGTAAAAAACCCTTCACTCGTCTTTTCAAATGAAGGGTTGCTTTTCTATAGTGTCATACTTTCTCCAGCTTCTAATACTTTCCCTGTACAATTTTGTAGATTTTCTACAAATTGATATGGATCTTGTTCAATTACTGGGAACGTATTGTAATGCATCGGTACAACAGTTTTCGCCTGAATCCATTTTGCTGCTAAAACAGCATCTTCTGGTCCCATTGTGAAATTATCACCAATTGGTAAAAATGCTACATCTATATCATTCAGTTCTCCAATTAACTTCATATCAGAGAATAGAGCAGTATCTCCTGCATGGTAAACAGTTTTCTCTTCTGCTGTAAATAAAATACCCGCTGGCATACCTGTATATGTAATCGTCTTATTTTCTTCATCAATATAACTAGAGCCGTGGAAAGCCTGTGTAAACTTCACTTTTCCGAAGTCAAATTCATGAGAACCACCAATATGCATCGGATGTGTATTTATACCTTGCCAACTTAAAAATGTTGCTAGTTCAAACGGTGCTACAACAACTGCATTATTTTTCTTTGCAAGCTCTACTGTATCTCCAACATGATCACCATGTCCATGCGACAAAAGAATTGCATCTACTTTTACATCTTCAGCCTTTAAATCCGTTTTCGGATTTCCTGTTAGAAACGGGTCAATTAAAATAACTTTTCCATTTGCCTCAATTTTCACAACTGAATGTCCATGATAAGATATTTTCATTATTACATTCCTCCCTATTCACATTCTCACTTTTTATTCTACATGATTTCTCAATTCCCTGTCTTTTCTAACATCGATTTACTTGTCATAACGCTTTCATCCGAGGTAAAGTTATATTTGTAATTAAATATCTCGGGGGTGCCAATCGATGAATGCTAGATTAGAAAATTTAATGCAATGGCTAAAAGAAAAAAACGTAGAAGCTGCGTTCTTAACTTCTACACCAAACGTTTTCTATATGACAAACTTCCACTGTGAACCACATGAAAGACTACTTGGTATGTTTGTATTCCAAGAAAAAGAGCCTATTTTAATTTGCCCTAAAATGGAGGAAGGCCAAGCACGTAACGCTGGCTGGGCACATGAAATTATCGGATTTACTGATACTGACAGACCATGGGATATGATTGCAAAAGCAATTAAAGACCGCGGCATCAATGCAAACGCAGTTGCAATTGAAAAAGAACATTTAAACGTAGAGCGCTACGAAGAATTAACAAAATTATTCCCAAATGCAACTTTCAAATCAGCTGAGGAGAAAGTTCGTGAACTTCGTTTAATTAAAGATGAAAAAGAACTTTCTATTTTACGCGAAGCAGCTAAAATGGCAGACTACGCTGTTGAAGTTGGTGTAAATGCAATTAAAGAAGATCGTAGCGAACTAGAAGTATTAGCAATTATTGAACACGAATTAAAAACAAAGGGCATACATAAAATGTCATTTGATACAATGGTATTAGCAGGTGCAAACTCTGCTCTTCCACACGGTATTCCAGGTGCGAACAAAATGAAACGCGGTGATTTCGTACTATTTGATTTAGGTGTAATCATTGACGGTTATTGCTCTGACATTACACGTACAGTAGCATTTGGTGATATTTCTGAAGAACAAACTCGCATTTACAACACTGTACTTGCTGGACAACTACAAGCAGTTGAAGCATGTAAACCAGGCGTTACACTTGGTGCAATCGATAATGCTGCTCGTTCTGTTATCGCAGATGCAGGTTACGGCGACTTCTTCCCGCACCGCCTTGGTCACGGACTTGGAATTAGCGTCCACGAATATCCAGATGTAAAAGCAGGTAACGAGTCTCCATTAAAAGAAGGTATGGTCTTTACAATCGAGCCAGGTATTTACGTACCAAACGTAGGTGGCGTTCGTATTGAAGATGATATTTACATCACAAAAGACGGATCAGAAATTTTAACGAAATTCCCGAAAGAATTACAATTTGTGAAATAAGAAAAAAGGCAGCGTGATTGCTGCCTTTTTCTATTCCTCTACTATTTCAAATTTCTCTACAATCATTTTTACTGGATAGCTTTCAAGTATTTGAGAAAACCACACTTTTATTTTATCCCCTGTTTTTAATTTATTATATGCATCTTTAGCCTTAAAACTCAGGACTATATCTGATGGATGATCCTTATTCATTTGTTGTTCTATATAATTTTTCAACTCTACCTTTGTTTCAAACTTTTTATCACTAACAAAAAATACCGTATCATTTCTTAATATGATATACCCTTCTTTAGGTACTTTTTTGACCGCTACTCGCTCTACTGATTTTGTAGTACACGCTGATAATATGATTAGAAATACACTTGAAAATATATACATAGAAATTTTCATATTCATTTTTAATCCCTCACTCTACGCTATTTCCGTTTTAAAACCATCTTCTCTTCATACTTATCATCCCATTTAATCACAATCTCTATCGGTTCATCTTTAGATAGAGGTGCACAACTTACACAAGAAGATTTCATTTCAATCCTTGCTCCTTTATGAACTTCCGACGTTTGTGTCATTGTACGAAACGCTTCATTAATAGTAATCTCCAAATTTTTAAATTCTGTATTCCCATCTCCGCCCTTATATTGAAACGTAAATATTCCATCTTCACCGTCATCCTTAATATGGCCTTTATATTGTCCAGTCCAACTTTTACTCTCGCTAGAAAAAATAACATACAAAATCGAACAACTTCCTAAAAAGAAAATACTAATAAAAAAGAATAATGCTCTCTTCATAATGTTCCTCCATTCAAAAGCACTTATTTATTGTCTATTTCTTCCTCTTATTATATTATAAAAATACAGAATCTTCTAAAATGGGAGGTTTACATGTTACAACAACAGTTAGAAGAAATTCGTAATAATAATTACATAATCAATGGTGCACTCAATATCGATTCCTTAAGTTCCAGTATGCTTCAACATATAGGTGTCACCGATAGCTATTTAAGAGACAAACTCATTTACTCTACTTTTTATCATCTCATCAAAAAGGACTACATTTCACATACACACTTACAGAAACTATTATCAGAAAGCATCAGTGAAAAATATTTATTTTATAAAATTCATTCAGATGATGAAGATGCTGTATTTACCCGTGCATTTACAACATTATTAATTGCGCTCATTATTGATGCTGATACAAATTATAATTTCTTATCACAGACTGATATTTTAACTGTAAAAGATCAATTAATTCTATATATAAACAAAGAGCATGACTTACGAGGCTATGTCCAAGAACGTGGCTGGGCACATAGCGTCGCTCATGTTTCAGATACATTTGAAGCGCTTGTTACTAATCCTAAACTGGAAACTTTACATTACGAAGAAATACTACAAACTTTATTAAGCAAAGTTTGTGTCCATTCCATCTATTACAAATATGAAGAAGATGAGCGTATCGTTTATCCGATTGTCGCAATGCTGCAAAATGGCCTAGACGAAGACATACTCATATTAGCCCTTCGTGATTTAGCAGCTCAATTACAAGCTCAAAAACCAATACTACATATTGAATCGTACGAATTTCTATACGGAAATATAAAATCTTTCTTACGTAGCCTATTTTTCAGATTACGCTCAATGTCTATATGTAAAGAAACTGAATACGAAATTGAAAAATTACTACAGGGAATTCGCCAATATTATTAAAAAAGAAGGCACTTTAAAAAGTGCCTTCTTCTATCTCACTAATATTTAATTGAAATTTCACGATCCAGACTGAGAAAAGGTGGACAAGAAGCGCAAACGCCATACATGCTCCGCTTAAAAAAGTTAGTATAGGATGCGAATACACGTGCCTTAAGCCATAGGATATCGCCACAAAAAACATTGTTATGTAAATATAAATTGCTCCATGTATTTGCCTCATATAAACCTCCTTTTCACATAGTATAACATAAATTTTCTGATTATTCACATTAATACACTGTGATCAATATTTCTCAACTGTTACACCTCTTACAGCGGCCTTAATATATGGTGACCCTTGTAAACTTTGTAGATCCTCTGTTTTTCCTGTTACGACTACACCGTATATTGGTAGGTCTTTTGGTTTTAAGTTCTTCACCTCATTATAGTTTGTCTTAAAATGCTCTTGATATCCTCCTTTATTTTCACTTAAAGGTATCCAAACACAGCCTTTGATTTCTCTATTAATAATGATTCAAACGTATCATGACTCATTCGGCTCTCCTTTCTAAATACTCAACGTTTGAGAGCGCAAAATGTATACAGCTTTTCTAAAAAATTTTTTCATAATAAAAAGCACACCTATTTTGATGTGCTCTTCACATATACTTTATTAACATATAAATCGATTTTTTGAAAAAAACTCCCACTCCTCTCTCCCTATAATATCTTTATGACTTAGTTGTCATAATAATTGAACGTGGATAAAATCCCAACTTTTGATAAAATGATACAGCTTCATTTCCGTACACTACTGTTAATTCAATTTCATCTATCTTCTTTTCTTTAAACCATTCCACTGCACTATTCATTAGCTTCAAACCAAATCCGTTTCTTCGGTATTTTTCATCAAC
The DNA here is from genome assembly GCF_014932895.1 of Bacillus thuringiensis. Lineage (GTDB taxonomy): Bacteria > Bacillota > Bacilli > Bacillales > Bacillaceae_G > Bacillus_A > Bacillus_A thuringiensis_AA. The sequence continues at coordinate 859,267 of NZ_JACYOF010000001.1, forward strand.
AAATAAAACCTCAATCTTCCCGCTTAAGCTTTTACTATATGCTATACAAAATCCTAATATATCATCTGTTTCCGATTCAACCAATAATTCGATTCTATATTCTCCATACTTTGAATTCTTTTTATAGTCTTCAATACGTTCCTCAAATGTCATTCTTGGATAATTACCAGAAAAATATTTTGATTTACTGTTATGATATTCATGTAATTTATCTAAGGAGTCTCTTATTATCTCTATTTCATCGAGAGTGATATATTTATTACTAATTCTCATCCTACAGCATCTCCAATAATATATATTTCAGCAAAAAAGAAGACGGTTTTATTTTTGCAAAATACTACTCTATTATTCCATCGCTTCTTTCACAACATCTTGAATCATAACGACTTCTGTTTTCATATCAACAGACGGTGCTTCTTCATCAATACATTCATACCAAAACGCTACATGCTTTTTATCAATTTCATGATGAGAGTTTTCGACAAGAGCCCCGCCTTTTCCTTGCACAGAATACCAATATAAGTACTCTTCTCCATCTCTTATTTCCCGGAAAATTGTCTCAACATACATTTTTTCGTCGTTTAATGTCAAAAGCACTTCTTTCATATTGTCATTAAGAAGCTGCATCCATTCATCTACACGCTGACTTTTACCAGGCTTCACTTTAAATCTCGTTAATTCTACATTCATTTTTATCCCCCCGTTCTCTTACGTACAAATAAGCTATATTCCACTGGATTATGAAAACTTAATTTACTAGCTAATTTTTGCGAGGAAATATTGTCTACATTACAATCCCAGCACGGTGTAATATCATTTTGTATACAATGTTCAATGAAACATGTTGCAACAGCTTGGGCTAATCCTTTCCCCTGATACGCTTCATGCGTCACAATATCGATTTCAGCAAAACCATTTCCGCTAAATATTGAGACACATTCAGCTACAATTATCCCATTTTGTTCTATACAAAATCCAAAACCATCCTTCAAAAACGCTTCATTTGATCCCCAATATTCTTTATAATACTCCTCTGTAAATTCATTACTTCTTTCTATACCTCTTCTATCAATACGCTTAACTTCATATGTATTTTGGTTGAAATCTCGTTTTCTCTTTTCAAAAGTTTCCCTTTGAAATTTCATTCGCGGAATTTTCCGAAGCGTATTACTAAAGCGCTCTTCAATCATCATTTCCCACTCTTCACTAGAAGTGAACAGTGTAAATCGTTTTTCTGTTGTTTCAATGGCTGTTTTTATATATGAAAATAAATCTTCGTTATAATTTTGATCATAAGTATCACCAAACAAATAATAAATACCATTAGCTGTGATGATTAATCCTGCTGTTAACTTCTCGTTTGCAAAAACCTCACCATCTATCATTTGATCACATACCGCATAAGCAAAAGTCGTTGTTCTTATATTCCCTTCTAAAATCGGAAGGATTTTTCTATACTCAGCTACAGATAATTTCTTCATAATTGTTCCACTATAATCGTATCAGCCTCTATATTTTCAAAACAAAGATTTACCGTTCTCTTTAATGCTCTCGTTCTATGAATCGTACATGCTGGAATTAAGATCGAATCATTCGGCTTTAAAACTGCTGTTTCTCCATCTTGAAAATCAATAAGTAATTCTCCCTCTAACACAATAAATAATTCATCCGAATTAGAATGATAGTGCCAATCATATTCCCCAGTAAACACAGCAATTCGTAAACAATGACTATTTACATTTGAAACGACGAAGTTTTTATGTTGATCTTGAATATCCTTTGTTAATTCTATTAAGTTCACAGTTTCCATATTTCGCCCCATCCTTTAATTATTTTTTCTTCTAAAAAAAACAATTTAGTCTCCACTACCTCCGCAATCTCCTTCACCATCACTTGAGCTACTACAATCGTTGCTACTGTAGTCACCAAATCCACTTGATGAGCTTGAAGCGTATGAAGATTTTTTGCTCCTTTTTCCTTTTCTATCTTTATCGCTTTTATGACCAGGCCATACTTTATCAAATAATATAAAGAATAAGAATCCTTCTATTGTGACAAGTATAAAGCCAAAAATACCTTCAATAATATTGGGTGTTATCCCAAAACTTTTAAACACCCCACATAAATACACACAAAAAATCACATACAGGAACATACAAATATACCGAAATGTTTTTTCTATAATAAGGACTATTTTTTTGGAAATGGGTATGTTCTGTTCCTGTTTTTTCTTTATATATTTTTGTCTCCTAGCTTGCTTTTCCTTCCTCTTTTTGCTTCCCATCGCCCTCCCTCTCTTTATTATATAATTCTAAATTATCACAACGAAAGGCTGTTAACACCAATAATTAACAATTACCCACATATTATTTCCCAATAAAAAGACCCTCCTCATAAAAAGGAAGGTCTCGAATGTATTTCTATTATGATAAAGCAGGAGCTTTTTCAAGAAGCTCTTTCGCATCAGCGTATTGTAAGCCATGAGCTTCTGCAACTGCTTCGAATGTTACATAGCCATCTAATGTGTTAATACCTTTTAGTAATGCAGCGTTGCCTAAGCAAGCATCTTTATAGCCTTTGTTCGCAATTTGTACTGCATATGGTACTGTTACGTTTGTTAGTGCAAGAGTTGATGTACGCGGAACCGCACCTGGCATATTAGCAACTGCATAATGAACAACGCCATGTTTTTCGTAAGTTGGGTTGTCATGAGTTGTAATACGGTCAGTTGTTTCGAAAATACCACCTTGGTCAATCGCGATATCTACAACGACAGAACCTGGTTCCATTGATTGAATCATTTCTTCTGTTACAAGTTTTGGCGCTTTTGCACCTGGAATTAATACTGCTCCAATAACAAGATCAGATTCTTTTACAGCTTCTGCAATGTTGTATGGATTAGACATTAACGTTTTTACTTGGTTACCGAAAATGTCATCTAATTGACGAAGACGTTCTGCACTTAAGTCGATGATTGTTACATCTGCACCTAAACCTACTGCAATCTTCGCTGCGTTCGTACCAGCTTGACCACCGCCGATAATTGTTACTTTGCCGCGTTTTACCCCTGGAACGCCTGCAAGTAAAATACCTTTACCACCTTTGTTTTTCTCAAGGAATTGTGCACCGATTTGTGCAGACATACGACCAGCTACTTCACTCATTGGTGCAAGTAATGGTAGAGAACGATTGTCTAATTGTACTGTTTCGTATGCAATTGATACAACTTTGTTATCAATTAATGCTTTCGTTAATTCTGGTTCTGGAGCTAAGTGTAAGTATGTGAATAAAATTAAACCTTCGCGGAAATAGCCGTATTCACTTGCAACTGGCTCTTTTACCTTCATAACCATATCTTGATTCCATGCTTCTTCAGCAGTTTCAACAAGTTTCGCACCAGCTTGTACATATTCTTCATCTGTAAAGCCAGATCCTAAACCTGCTCCTTTTTGAACAAAAACTTCATGACCATTTTGTACTAAATGTACTGCTCCCGCTGGCGTCATTGCCACACGGTTTTCATTGTTTTTAATTTCTGTTGGAATACCGATACGCATTATTAGTTCCCCCTTGAGTTATGAAATGACCCCTGAATCATTTTTTAAAGCGCTTTCTACGCTCTTATATTCTAACATAATATCTCAATATTTGACAAAAAATAATACTAGTTTTCCGATAGATTTAATCTCGCATTAAAGGACCGTATAATCCGCACCTCTCAGTATAAAAGATAAAGTGAAACTTTAATCAGCCCTCACCAATCGGGCTTTTACGGGCAGTTGATCTCCCACCTATCTTCCCTCGCATTCGCCGAATTTTGAGGTGGGAGTTTTACTGCCCACAAATAGCGGGATAAACTGTCCAATTGTTCAAAATTTCGATTTATTTTATTCTATCGATGTCTATGAATAACATCAACTGCACCAGTTACTTCAATAATTGTACCGGTAATCATATCGGAATCGTCCTCACATAAAAACGCAATGGTTCTTGCGATATCTTCCCCTGTTCCAGATCTACCAATTGGTGTTTGATGACCTTTTAGCTGACGTGCTTCTTGAATTGTCGCTTCTTTCATTTCGCCAATTATATCACCAGGACAAACCATATTCGCAGTAATACCGTATTCTGCTTCTTCATAAGCCACTGTTTTCGTTAACGAAACAAGTCCTACTTTCGCAGCTGCAAAGGCTGAACGATAAATCCATCCCGGCGCGCTATCTGCCCCTTGAAATCCGTAATTAATAATACGACCAAAGTTCTGTTTTCTCATAATCGGAACGACAAGTTTTAATAAATGAAATACCGCCGTTAAATTCCCCTGAATCATTTCATTCCATTCATCTTCTTCGTAATCGACTAACTTTTTTCGTTCAAATACATATGGACCAGCATTATTAATCAAAAAGTCAATTTTGCCAAAACGGCTCATCGCTTCTTCTACTATTTTATGTAAATCTTCTTTTTTCGTGACATCCGCTTGCACGAATTGCAGACGCTCTTCCATATTTTTATATGTTTCTTTCATTGTTTCCATAGCATCTATATCGCTATGATATGTTACTGTTACTGAATATCCTCTAGCCAATAACTTTTCTGTTACTTGCTTTCCTAAACCTTTCGTACCGGCTGTAATGAGCGCGTGTCTCACAAAACTGCCTCCTTTTAAATTGCTATACTTCATATTTAACAAGTTCTTGTTCCAATTACAACTAAAATGAATTGAAACAGAGTTTTCAAAATTCTGTAACGTTTCTGGCAAGCGCATTACCAAATTTTGTTTTATAATTAAGTTGTAAACGGTTATAAAAATGATTGGGAGGAATCTACTATGAATAATACATATACAAATATTTTAATTGCGGTGGACGGTTCTAAAGAAGCAGAAAAAGCCTTTAAAAAAGCAATTCAAGTCGCAAAACGAAACAATGCAACATTAACAATCGCTCATATTGTTGATGTAAAAGCATACTCCGCAGTAGAGGCTTATAGCCGCGCGATTGCTGAACGTGCAAATCTATTTGCAGAAGACTTATTAGAAGACTACAAAAAAACTGCGCTTGAAGCTGGTCTTGAAAAAATTGAAACTGTATTAGAATTTGGTAATCCTAAATCTAAAATTTCAAAAGAAATCGCTCCAAACCATAAAGTAGATTTAATTATGTGTGGTGCAACTGGTTTAAATGCTGTTGAACGTTTCCTAATTGGTAGCGTCTCTGAACATATTATTCGCTATGCGAAATGCGATGTCCTTGTTGTTCGTGGTGACGAGGAGCAAGGTGATCTTTAATTTATAGATAAAACACCAAGTCCACATGTTTTACTGATAGACAAGGATAATGAAGTTTAATGCTAAATCTAGCAATGAAGGCATGTTGTTAAACAATTATATGATAATAAAAAAGGAGTGGGGAATTCACTCCTTTTTTTCACTACATGTTTTTTATTACGACATTTAGTGGTTAAAACCATGAAAAATAGGCGTATCATGCAAAGTGCTGGTACACCTTAAAACTACATTATGGAGTAGCGTCAGAAAAATGTGGATTTACAACGCTAAGGAAATGTCACTTATAAAAAAAGCCGATTTCCATCTCTGAAGTGCACCTCCGATAGTTAGACTGTGTCTAACTATCGGGGTGCACTTCATCTCAAGGAATCGACTTTTTTAGTTCATTAAGTAAGAGGTTTGAAAAAATAGCCTGTATATATTTGAACGATGAATAACTTACCTATTTTCTTGTGTTTGTTTACGCCATATACAGAAAATTAAGAAAAACACAACATATTATTTAGCTGTTTGTTGTTGCTTCTTTTTCAAATACTCCGCACGCAATTTTTCAATTTGCTGCTTTTTATCAAATTTGGCAGGCTTCTGTTTTTCATGAAACTTTGTCACAGCTACCTGACCTTTGTAATCCAATTGATATTTTCCCACTTTGTTCACCTACTTTTCTTGTCTTTAAAGAGAATCTATTCAACAAATATAATATACCTTATTTTACTGAAGTAAACCTTATTACTTTATTAGTTGCAAAGTCTTTTTACTACTTGTTTAAAAAAATCACCCCTTGTTATTAATTTTTCTACTTATATCTATCTTAATCCTCACTTTATTCAACTAACCTGCCCCGTTAGTTTAAGTAAGAAACTTCACAATCTCAATAGAGTAAAGATAAATATAGCAACGTGTACTGTTTCTACATTCTCAAATGAAAAGATACTTTGGAATGCAACATGTAATACAATTAGTGTGTACAAAATTAACTCTATAAAGTGAAACTTTAATCAGCCCTCACCAATCGGGCTTTTATGGGCAGTTGATCTCCACCTAAATTCTTTGCCCCAGCTGAATTTTGAGGTGGGAGTTTTACTGCCCACAAATAGCGGGATAAAATAAATACGTCTCATTTTCCATTCCTTTCTTATTTCCTAACATTAGGTCAACATACATTTTTTAGAAATAGACGGACAAAATATATGTGTTTAGAAAAGGAGGATGCTACATGGATGATTCTGAACGTATTATTTTAGATGTGAATGGAAAAGAAATCGAAATGTTAGATACGATTCGTACACATTTTAAAGAAAAACATGGTGTAGAACTAAGTAATGGTGCACTACTGCGAGACTTGATGGATATTGAGTATATTCGAATTACGGAAGATCGACATAAGTATGATTAATCGATGAAACTTTAAGCCTAGAACAGACTGCTCTAGGCTTAATTACATCCACACGAAGAATGTTATAATTAGTAAAAACAAGTGTGGAGGATACCAAAATATGAAGTCTGAAAATATCTCAAAACATTTTCATACATTACATGTACAAAGAAGCGAGTTCCTTCCCCATCTCCATTCACTATCTCAAGAACAACTATGGTATCGGCAAAAGAATGGAAAATGGTCTATTGGAGAGCATTTTTATCACTTATATTTAATTGCGAGAATGCTAAAAGTAGCGATTAAATTCTCTTTCACTCTTATCCCTTATGCCAAACTCAGAAGAAACACCCCATTTGCAACCGAAATCCATGATATTTATGCCGAATATAAAGAAAAACATGGAAACGGCATGAAAGCCCCTTGGATTTTAATACCTTCGAAAAAAATCTATCACTCTATGAACGTGAAAGAATTAGAAAAATTGCTTTCACATGAAACAGAAGAAATAAAAAAACTAGTTCAAAATATAGAAGAAAATATCGCAGGACATATCGTATTTTTAGACCCCATTGCTCACTATCCTAACCTTATACAATCTATCCAGCTTTTAGCGATACATGAGAGGCATCACTTTATGATTATGAAAAATAACCATGAAACGATAGATAATTACTTAAAAATATAAAGTGAAACTTTAATCAGTGGGGGTTTTGTTCATCCCCCACTGATTATCAGTCCGCACCAATCGGGCTTTCACGGGCTGTTGATCTCCCACCTAACTTCTTTGCTCCAGCCGAATTTTGAGGTGGGAGTTTTACTGCCCACAAATAGCGGGATAAATGCGAATATGTATACAAAAAGGTAAGGTGCTTCCTACAAAAGCACCTTACCTTCTATATCATACATCATTCAATTTTTTACCGACTCTGCAACTAACCCCTTCGCTTTCTCCAAGGCCTTTTCAATCTGTTCAAACCCCGTTCCACCTGCGCTATTACGACGCTTTACAGCTTCATATGGCGACAGAACTTCATACAAATCTTCTTCAAATAATGAACTCATTTCTTTATATGTTTCAAGTGGTACATCTAATAAATAAATGCCTTTTTGTGTGCAATGTAGAACTAACTTTCCAACAATTTCATGAGCTTGACGGAATGGTAGTCCTTTGTTCGCTAAGTAGTCCGCAATTTCTGTTGCGTTAGAGAAATCTTGCGTCACAGCTTGCCCCATTTTTTCTTTGCTTACAGTCATCGTTTCTAACATGCCTGCCATAATATGAAGGCATCCTTCTACTGTTTTTACTGTATCGAACATTCCTTCTTTATCTTCTTGCAAGTCTTTATTGTACGCGAGTGGTAATCCTTTCATTACTGTAAGTAAACTAAATAAATTACCGTATACTCTTCCCGTTTTACCACGGATGAGTTCCGCCATATCTGGATTTTTCTTTTGCGGCATAATACTGCTTCCCGTTGCGTATTGATCGCTCATTTCAATAAATTGAAACTCTTGGCTACTCCATAAAATAAGTTCTTCGCAAAAGCGTGATAAGTGCATCATGAGCATTGATGAGTTACTTAAAAACTCCAGTATGAAATCACGATCGCTTACCGCATCTAAACTATTTTCATAGATTCCATTAAATCCGAGAAGCTCCGCACTATATTCTCGGTCAATCGGGAATGTTGTCCCAGCTAACGCTCCTGCTCCTAATGGTGAAATGTTAATACGCTTTAATGAATCTTCATAACGATTCACATCGCGCTCTAACATCCAAAAGTAAGCGAGAATATGATGCGCAAATGATATAGGTTGTGCACGCTGTAAGTGCGTATATCCAGGCATAATGGTTTCAATATTATTTTCCGCTTGATGAACAAGAACAGTTTGCAATTGTTTAGTAGCTTTTATAATATGTTCTACTTTTTCTTTTAAATATAAATGCATATCTGTCGCTACTTGATCGTTACGACTTCGACCTGTATGAAGTTTCCCTCCTACTTCACCGATTTTTTCAATTAACATCTTTTCGATATTTAAATGAATGTCTTCAGCTTCAACCGAGAAATGCAACTTATTTTGTTTCGCTTCCTCTAATAAATATTGAAGCCCGATCTTTATTTTCTCTGCCTCTTCTTTCGTAACGATGCCTTGCTTTGCTAGCATCGTTACGTGTGCAATACTCCCATTTATATCTTGATTGACTAATTGTTGATCAAAGGAGATGGATGCTCCAAACTCTTCCACCCATGCTTCCGCTTCTTCTGTAAAACGTCCGCCCCAAAGTTTGCTCACGCTTCCACCTTCTTTTGATTCACTTGACTGTATACTTTCGTAGGTAAACCGAATAATGAAATGAATCCAACTGCTGCATCATGATTAAATTCATCATGAGCAGTATACGTAGCTAACTTCTCATCGTATAAAGAGTATTCAGATTTACGCCCTTCTACAATCGCATGACCTTTAAATAATTTCACACGCACTGTACCTGTTACATGCTTTTGCGTTTCTTGTAAAAATGCATGAAGCGCTTGTTTTAAAGGAGAGAACCATAAGCCATTATAAATAAGTTCTGTTATTTTCTGTTCAATCACCGGTTTAAAATGCGCTACTTCTTTTACGTGTGTTAAATCTTCCAGCTCTTTATGCGCAGTGATCAACGTCATTGCTGCCGGGCATTCGTATACTTCACGAGATTTAATACCGACAAGACGATTTTCTACGTGATCGATACGTCCAACGCCGTGTTTTCCAGCAAGTGCATTTAACGTTTTAATTAATTCTGAAAGTGAATATGCAGTGCCGTTTAAAGTAGTCGGTACTCCTGCTTCAAATCCGATTTCTACAAACTCTGGTTTATTCGGTGTATCTTCTAATGCTAATGTCATTTCGTATGCTTCTTCTGGCGGCGCTGCCCACGGATCTTCTAAAATTCCACATTCATTGCTGCGTCCCCATAAGTTTTGATCAATTGAAAATGGGCTATCTAAATTAATTGGAATTGGTACATCGTTTTCTTTTGCATATGCAATTTCTTCTTCACGTGACCACTTCCATTCACGTACAGGTGCAATCACTTCTAAGTAAGGATTTAATGCTTGAATAGAAACTTCAAAACGAACTTGGTCATTTCCTTTCCCTGTACATCCGTGCGCAACTGCACTTGCCCCTTCTTGTTCTGCAATTTCCACTAATTTTTTCGCGATAAGCGGACGAGATAATGCAGAGACAAGAGGGTATTTTCCTTCGTATAATGTATGAGCTTGCATTGCCATCAATGCATATTCATTCGCAAATTCTTCTTGAACATCAATCATATATGATTTAATTGCACCTACTGAAAGTGCTTTTTCTTTTACAAATGCTAAGTCTTTACCTTCCCCTAAATCTAAACAAAGCGCGATAATATCATAATTCTTCTCTTGTAACCATTTAATTGCAACGGAAGTATCAAGACCTCCGGAATATGCTAATACAACTTTTTTCTTCTCCATTTTGCATCCCCCTAAAGAATAAATATTCATTATCTTTTATAATAATTCAAACTTTAACACCTTTCACAAAATGTATCAAGAGGAATTTTCAATTTTTTTCAAACAATTTCGTCGAACTTCTTTCTATTTTTATGTACAATATAAGCAGGAAAATAGGGGTGAACTTATGGAAAAATATTTCGTATACGATGAACATCTAGGAATTGAAATTCCACATTTACAAGAAGACTGGGAAGACATCCCCGAAAAAAAGCAACATGCTATTTTGCTCAAATGGGAACAAGTCCGCGGGAAAATCCCTGATCGTATAAAAGAACTGGAACACTATATTAATGCAAAACAACATCATTTAAATAACGAAGAGGACTTCGAAATTTCTTGCAAGCTTAATTCAGAAATTGCCGATCTCGCTTCCATCATTAATGATCTTTGGCTTTGGTATCGACTCACCCAAAATGTATCTGAGGGAAAAGCACACCAATGAAAAGAGCATGCCCCTCATTTATTTCGGGTCATGCTTTTTTGTCGTAACACGATTTACAATATATTTCTTGTGCTGTTTTTGCCAAACATACATCGAACGAACCAACTAATATATTTCTTTCTTTCGGCAGCTTTACAAAAGCAACAAGCTCTTCTTCATATTCGATTTTCTTCTGACATGCAGCACATATTAATTCTTTTCTTTTAAACATATCTTTGAACATACATTCCTCACCTTTCATCTATCTCTATTAATATACTCTCATAATAATTATTTTTTGTAAAAAAATGACACATTACAAAGTAAGCCATTCATATACTATGTACAAAAGCAGTTCTCAAACTTATGCGAGCTTTCATTATTATCGCTTTAACTTTTTTAAGTGTGATTAGCTGGGATGCCTTTTTTAAAGATAAACGTGAGGAAAACAATACAACTGAATAAAAAACCATCTTTTCCTACTTATTGGACAAACTTAAAAAACTGTCCAATCTTACAAAATAACTTAGGCTTTTCTACAAAATTATTTAAACATAACAATTTTTGTAGATTTCCTCCGTTTATTGTCGGTTTCCATCCGCATACATTTTTTGAAAGTATGATATAATAATATAAATCTTGAAGGAAGGGATTTTGATATCATGATCGCTCGAAGGAGCATGTGGCATCGTATTGACGAATCATACACGTAGCGTATTTTTCAGCTCAGATACTTTAGTCTAGCGAAAAAAATACGAGAGTGGGGAAATTATGATTGCCCGAAGGATAATTTGGCAAAAAAAAGACTCTTCTTACACGTAGCGTTTTGTTTAGGACTTAATTGTTACTAGCTAAACAAAACAAAGAAGAGCAGGATTGCTAAATGAAGAATCCTACTCCACGTTTTGTTTAGTCGTTTTAAGACTTAAACTAAAACGAAGGTAGGGAGAATTGATGGACGAGAGGATTATTCGTTATTTCTTCAGCGACATATAGCGTAGTTAGTTTTTTCGTAAACTAACTGAAAGCTACATGTGAGCTCGTAGTTAGTTTACAACACAAAAAGGACTACTAACTACGGAAAGAAGGAATAACGATGAGGAACATCCAAAGTCGACAAATTATTAAAGAAATTTTTATGGTTTTAATCGGTTCATTTATTTTAGCAGCAGCGCTATATCACATTCACTTCCAAAACCACTTAACAGAAGGTGGCTTTGTAGGGATTGCACTATTCATCCAAAATTTTTATGATATTTCACCATCTATTTCAACTGTAATAATGGATATCCCAATTATTTTACTGTGTGCTTCATTTTTAGGTAGAAAAATGGTTGGCTATTCATTCCTAGGTTCGATTTCATTCGGAGTATTTTATTCTCTTATGGAAAATTATTCTCCATTTACGGTAGATTTATCAAATAACTTATTTGTAGCTGCAATAGTTGGTGGTGCGTTAGCTGGTATTGGACTCGGTTTTATATTGCGATTTGGCGGTGCAACCGGTGGAGACGATATTTTAACAATTGTACTAAGTAAACGAACTCGTTTTACAATTGGGCAAATTTTCTTCGTCTTTGACGCGATTGTTCTTGCGCTTTCATTATATTATTTAAATTGGACAGAAATTGCTTTTACTATTCTTTCGATTGCCGTACAGGCAAAAACTTTGGATTTAATTTATTATCCAAAAACAGAAAAAGCAGAGGAAAAGCAGCCAGTATCTATTCCAATGTCAAAAAAACATGCAACAAATTAAAAAAAGCGAAAGGCTTCGGCCTCTCGCTTTTTTTTACGCTCTCTTTTCTTTCTCCACTATGTGGCGCACTTGATAAAATCGATTCGCAAATTCAGTAACATTTCTTGTCAAACGATAATTCACTGTAGATCCGATTGCCATTCCAATTACTGGGATACCTTGGAATAATTTACGACGAAGCGCATAAATTGAAAATGTTTTCAAAATTTGTTTTAGCACAACTTCAGTAGAAGCTGGTTGTAACACCGCTTCGTCTCCTTCATAAAAGAACGAATCTTCTTGCTCCAGCTCTTGCAGCAAATTGTACCATGCGTATTGCTGAAGTCTTCCTGGTAATAATGATGCATGAAACACCTTTAGCGCAAGCATCATTTCATAAGGCTTGTTCACATCATGCCCAAACGATGTTGCAATAAGCTGGGCAGCCTTCACATTTAACGCAATCATAACCGGAAAATCAGCCGTTAATAATAATAAACCTCCAGCACCCGTTGCTCCGCCTTGTACGAATGAATATAGACGATGACGTGCTGTTTGTTGCTCCGCTATGTATGTTAACTGATCAATAGATAATGCTTTCAAATCTTCAAGTTGCTCAATTGATTCATCAAATAATCTCGCCGTTCCTAAAATACGATTACGCGCATCTAACTGTGATTGTGAACTTTGAATAAACGCATGCAAATGAAAGAGCCATCCATCTGCTTTCGCAAAAAAGTCTTTTCGTTTTTTCTCAGGCAATTTCGCAACTGTAGTATGTAACCATTTATCAAACATTTTTTGAAAATCAGTCGCTTCTTGCTCAACTAATTGCGCTTCCCATTCCTTTATATTGTCTAAAATGGCTTGTTCTCGCTTTGATCGCATCGTAACAACCACCTCGTTCGATTTTTTTCTATTGTAACATATTTGCAAATATGCTTGTATATCGCACGTTCTTTATTTACAACCTAAGTCCAAGAATTTATCCGAATACATGTTATCAATTTCTACTTAGCTACATTATAATCATCCTTATACAAAACAAATAAGGAGCGATTATACATATGTATCCACATGCAAAAGCTTTCGGTATCGCTTTGCATCACAATCGACTTCTCGTGCAAGAATATCATACAGGCGAAGAAACATATTATCGTCCTCTTGGCGGTTCAATTGAACTTGGTGAGACATCAGCAGATACCGTTATTCGAGAATTTAAAGAAGAGCTTCATGCAAAGATAGAAATTACCAATTATTTAGGTTGCTTAGAAAACATCTTTCATCTAGGTGAGGAAGTGGGTCATGAAATCATTCAACTATATTCTTTACGCTTATTAGACACATCACTATATGAAATGGATATACTGCATATAAAAGATGCACAAACAGCGTCATATGCAAAATGGATTCCTCTTACTGCATTCATTCAGAAAGAAAAAATACTATATCCAAATGGAATTTTAAAATATATCTAAAAGAAAAAAGACGAAATCCTATAAGGACCTCGTCTTTCTTTTCATATATTAACCAATGTCTCCAAGACGTAGTACGTCACGAGCAATCATAACTTCTTCGTCAGTTGGAATTACAATGATTTTTACTGGAGAGTGTGGGAAGTTGATGAATGCTTCCTCACCAAATACGTTATTACGTTTTGCATCGAAGTATACGCCCATGTACTCAAGGCCTTCTAATACACGTTCACGAATAATCGCACTGTTTTCACCAACACCAGCTGTGAAGATGATTGCGTCTACACCTTTCATACGAGCTGTGTAAGAACCGATGTATTTGTGAATACGGCTTACGAATACATCTAGTGCTACTTTCGCACGGTGGTCGCCTTCTTCTTCTTTCGCAATGATATCACGTAGGTCACTAGAGTAACCAGTAAGACCTAACATACCACTCTTCTTGTTTAATACATTAACTACTTCTTCTACTGTTTGGCCTGTTTTTTCCATGATGTATGGAATTAACGCAGGGTCAATGTTACCAGAACGTGTACCCATTGTTACACCAGCAAGTGGAGTGAAGCCCATAGAAGTATCGATAGATTTACCGCCTTCTACTGCTGCGATACTTGCACCGTTACCTAAGTGGCAAGAAAGTAAGCTTAAGCTTTCAAGTGGACGACCTAATAATTCAGCCGCACGCTCCGTTACGTATTTATGAGAAGTTCCGTGGAAACCGTATTTACGGATACCGAATTTTTCATAGTACTCATATGGTAAGCTGTATAGGAATGCAGATTCCGGCATTGTTTGGTGGAATGCTGTATCGAATACTGCTACTGCTGGTACGTTTGGTAATACTTCTTGGAATGCTTTAATACCAACAACGTTTGCTGGGTTATGAAGTGGTGCTAAATCGCTTAATTCTTCGATATCAGCTAATACTTCATCAGTAATTAAAACAGAGTCAGCAAATTTTTCGCCGCCGTGAACAACACGGTGACCGATACCGCCAATCTCATCTAGAGACTTAACGATTCCATTTTCAGTTAATTTGTTAAGAAGCATATTAACTGCTACTGCGTGATCTGGAATGTTTGTAATTTCTTTTTGTTTTTCGCCATCTACAGTAATAGTGAAGATACTATCTTCTAAACCGATACGTTCTACTAAACCTTTTGTTAATACTGTTTCACTTGGCATTTCAAATAATTGGAATTTCAAGGAAGAGCTTCCTGCGTTAATCGCGATGATTTTTGACATCTAGTCTTTCGCCCCTTTTTCTCTTGGTAGTTGTGTGGATATGTCCACAAACCGCTCGATTTTATCTGATTAAATCCGCTAACTATGAAAACGTTTCATCATTAGCAAATTTTATACTCACGATTTTAATTTAAACATCGTCCGACATATATTTCAAGTGAAAAAATTGTAACACCAAGAAAAAAAATATATTACAGATTTCAAAAAAATTCAGTTAAATCTTGTATATATTTAAAAATATTACATATCATATAAAACTGTACTACACGAATCACTGACCCTGTTACATATACCTTGCCCTATTTATGGGTTGCAAACCAAGTATTTAATTGATCCATTATGTCCTCCATCGCCTTCATGTTGGAGAATTTAGGTAACTCCACTAATAACGCCTGTTTTGGCATTGTTACGCTAGGACCTTTCTTTTGGAGAACAAATATACTTTTTGCATTTTTCTCGTTTTTAAACATGGAAACAGGTAGCTGCAACAAACCTTGAATAAAGCATGTTTCTTTAATAAATGCATGTAATTTTGGTGCCTGATCACTTTCAAAAATAAAGTTTGGTACTAAGAAGAATAAGTACCCGCCTTCTTTCGTATGTTTCACACTTTGTTCAATAAATAAGTGATGCGCATATGACATTCCTTCATCTGCTTTTAACTTATATTCACTCGCACCGATTTCATTTGGATAATAACCAATCGGTAAGTCTGAAACGACTGCATCAACCGGATCGATATAAAGTGGTGCTAGTCCATCTTGATGGAAGAATTCGATTGCATGCTTTTGTAAATTCGCATTTACTAAAGCAAGTTTAATTAGCACTTCATCCACTTCTACACCAAATCCACTCATTGTTAGTTCTTCTTTGGCGCTATTAAATACTGTAGTCATTAAGTTCCCTGTCCCAATCGCAGGGTCTAACACAGTAATTTCGTTTTGATCTTGCATAAATTTATGGAATAAGTAGCTCATGAACATTCCAACTGCATCAGGCGTCATTTCGTGATTCGCTTGTACGCCTTCTTTCATTCCTTTTAAGATGGCTAACTGAAATGCTTTACGAATTTCTTCACCTTTATATGTTTCTTCATTAAACGTACTATATTCACGATTCAGCCTTTCAATTGCTGATTCAGATAATTCCTCTTGTAAAATCGCTCCTTCAAACAAGTTATCACCTGTTTCTACAAGCGCCTCTAAATATGTTACATCTAATTCTTTACGTAAAACTACCGCAGAAGAATCAAAAATAGAAAATAATGTTTCTACTGTCTGACTCACGTACATTCCTCCTTCTCTCTTTTACACATAACTTATATCATACCACAAAGTGTTTTTTTCCAAAAAGAAAAAGCGACCTCCTGCAAAGAGCTCCCCTTTAAGTTATATATGATATAACGTTTTTTCTCATATATTGGTATCGTTACGCAACAATATATGAGAAAAAACGACCTCTTTATAAGAGGTCATTTCCTTTGCATTATTTTGCAGCTTTTGCTGCTTCTAATGCTGCTTCATAGTTTGGATGGCTTGTACCTTCGCTTACGTATTCTACGTAAACTACTTTGTCATTGCTATCTACTACGAATACTGCACGAGCAAGTAAACGAAGCTCTTTCATTACTAAGCCGTAAGCTTCACCGAATGAAAGGTCGCGGTGGTCAGAAAGTGTTACAACATTTTCTAAACCGTTTGCTGCACACCAGCGTTTTTGAGCGAATGGTAAATCAACGCTAATTGTTAATACTTTCGCGTTTTCAATACCTGCTGCATCTTGGTTAAAACGACGTGTTTGTGCATCACACACACCTGTGTCGATTGAAGGTACAACACTAATTAATTTTACTTCGCCTTTGTATGTTTCTAAACTTACTGGAGATAAGTCATTTGCTAATACTTGGAAATCTGGCGCTTGATCGCCAACTTTAACTTCTGTTCCAACTAAAGTCATTGGATTACCTTTAAAAGTTACGTTTGCCACTTGAAAATCCTCCCTTATTTAAACAAAATATGTACACTGTAAATGATAGTTTGTCCCTATCAATAATGCAAATAAAATCGCTTTATTTACAAAAAATTAAAGGAGCTAATCCATTGATTAGCTCCTTTATTCGTTAAATTTGAAATTCAGGATCATCTTCTTTTCTTTTATCCATCATTTCTTTCACTTTATCAACAGCTTGTGGTGCTAATTCAATTATTTTATCGATGACGTGTGTTTGCTTGTCTAAGTGTAACACTTTCACACCTTCTCCATTTATAACAAGAAAGGCAACAGGATTAATAGAAACTCCTCCACCACTACCTCCACCAAATGGATGACGGCCTGAATGTTCTACTTTACCAAATTCACTTCCACCAGCAGCAAATCCGAAACTAACTTTTGAAACGGTAAGAATTACACTTCCATCTGCCGCTTTAATTGGGTCACCAACAATTGTATTTACATCAGTCATTTGTTTTAAATGCTGCATTGCTGTTGTCATTAAACCTTGAATTGGATGGTCCACTCTATATCCCCCCTATGCTTGAACAGATTTTTCTGTCATACCAGATCTTTGCTTTCTCATAAACAAGAGTAATTTCACCGCTGTTTTTACAGTACGAAATATACGAAAAGATGCTGTTAACTCACATCTTGATGCAAATCCTTTCCCTTGAAAAACAGGGGTAATTTCAAATTCTGGTACGTCGACAATATGCATATATTGTCCTACAATTCCAGCAGCCATTCCTTTTGTCCCCCATGCATATCCAGTGACAATTCCAGTACTAGCTGCGTCGCCTGCTCCAATTTGCGAATGCCATTTCCAACCATTGATTTTCACTCGTTTGAGAAAATCTTTAACGATAGTATGAACTTCTTGGAGCTTTTTTATCAGTTCCCCTATGCTATCGAGTTGTGCCATAATTTTATTATCGATTCCGCCGTCCTTTTCAGCTTTTTCGATTTTTTGTCCTGTTTTCTTCTGTTGCTTTTCAATTCTTTCCAACACATCGAATGTAAATCGAAGCATCCATATTTTCACTTGAAACAAACATTGCTTTTCCATTTCTGAATATAAAAATGTCACCTTAAGCGATATTTTCGACAATAGTATAAGCAAAATAAATAGGAGAAGAATTATTATTCCAATTGTGAGCCACTTCATACGTATCATCCTTTCACTCCGTACCCATTATCGACAAGTTTATTCATCATTAAACAAAGTTTCGTAAGATTGAATATAAAAATTTTTCTAAAAATAAAAAGGTATTTTGACAATTTATATCGAAATATATTATTTGAACATATCATCGAGAACGTATTCTACTGATATGTAGCACGAAGAACAGAAAATTTAACTGCAGTGGAGGGATACATAATGGCAGATCGTCGCAATTTATTTTTCTTTTATGGTGATGACAAAGCAACGCTCGTTGAAAAAATGCAACCAATCTATCTTATTTTAGAAGAGAATGGATTTACCATATTAGATCATCCAAAAAATGCAAACGCTATCGTCAGTATTGGAGATGATGCAACTTTCTTACAAGCCGTTCGTAAAACTGGTTTTAGAGAAGATTGCTTATACGCAGGGATTTCTACGAAAGATGAAATTTCGTTCTACTGCGATTTCCATATTGATCACGTTGATACAGCCCTTCAAGAAATTACAAAAAATGAAATTGAAGTGCGAAAATATCCAACAATTCAGGTAGATGTAGATCACGGTACATCTTTCCATTGTTTAAATGAGTTCTCATTACGCTCTAGCATTATTAAAACATTCGTTGTAGATGTTCACGTTGATGATTTATATTTTGAAACATTTAAAGGCGACGGCTTAGTTGTTTCTACCCCGACAGGAAGCACAGCTTACAATAAATCATTACATGGTGCGGTTGTTGATCCGCTTATCCCTTGCTTCCAAGTGAGTGAATTAGCATCTTTAAACAACAACACATACCGTACGCTCGGTTCACCGTTCATTTTAAATCACGAACGTACACTAACTTTAAAACTTAAACCAGACGGTAACGATTATCCTGTTATCGGCATGGATAACGAAGCACTTAGCATTAAACAAGTGGAAAAAGCTATTGTACGCTTAAGCGATAAACAAATTAAAACAGTTAAATTAAAAAACAATTCTTTCTGGGAAAAAGTACAAAGAACGTTTTTATAGTATTAAAATAACCGCAGAATTATGGAATCCATAATTCTGCGGTTATTTATTTCCCACAATTATCGCTGATATATTTTCACGCGTCTTTCCTATACACAATCTTCCCATCAATAATGGTCATTTCTGCCTGTACTTCTTTTATTTTCTCCGCCTCAATTTCAAAAACATTGCGGTCTAATATCGTAAAATCAGCTTCATATCCTTTTATAATTTGCCCTCGCTTCGCTTCTTTTCCGATTGCATAGGCACTTCCTGTTGTAAATAAAGAAACAGCCTCATATACCGTTAATCTTTCTTCTGGCATATAGCATACACCATCAATAAAACTCCTACGTGTAACAGCGCTATATATGCCTAGAAACGGATTTACTTGTTCAATGGGAGCATCAGAGCCACCGTTGCAATGTAATCCCGCTTCCAGTAACGTCTTCCAAGCGTATGCATAACGAAGACGATGCTTCCCTAGTTTCTCAATTACTGACGGAAAATCTGATGAGACAAAGACTGGCTGTATATCAATAATGGCTTGCAAGTTTTTCAGTCTTTCAATCAACTCTTCACGAGCAAGCTGACAATGAATAATGCGGTCACGTAATCCTTCTGCTGGTGGATATAATTCGAGTGCATCAATAACATATTCAAGCGATAAGTCACCGATCGTATGAATGGCAACTGGCATATGTAAGTCTCGTGCTTTCTTCACTAACTCCGCAAGCTCTTCTCGTGAGAAAATTGCAACTCCATTCGTTTCCTTCGCATCTTCATACGGTTCACTTAATAAAGCAGTTCTTCCTCCAAAAGAGCCGTCAGAAAAAATTTTCATTGCACCAAATTCAATATAGTGCTCATTTTCATATTCTTTTCGCTCATTCGCTACTTCATGGTGAACAAGCAAATGTGCTTTAAATGGCATTTCTTTTATAACATGAGAAAACGCATTGTGCGTTTTTCTAAAACCACCATAATAATTTAAATCTTCCGTATGTCCGCCAACAAGCCCGTATTGCCAGCAATCTTTAATCGCTATTTGCAGCGCTCTTTGTAAATAAGCTTCATCAATTTCAGGCTGAACATGTTTAATTAATTCTTGTCCTTGTTCATATAAAAGCCCTGTTAGTTTATTTAATGAGTCTCGGCCAATTTTCCCGCCTTTTGGGTCTTGCGTCGCTTCTGTTACGTTCGCTTCTTGCAGTATGTATGAATTCACCCATGTAACGTGGCGGCAAACTCGCTTTAATAAAATAGGATGCTCTTTCGAAATTGCATCTAAATCTTTTACATGAACATCTTTCGTATCTATAAAGTTATTTTCATTCCATCCTTCTCCGATAATCCAAGAGCCCTTTGGCGCATCTTCTACTCGCTCCTGAACAAGAGTAAGCACTTCCTCATAAGATGTGCAATTTGATAGGTCTAGACGGAGTAATCTCTCTCCATGTCCAATAAGATGCATATGGCTATCAACGAGACCTGGAATCATTGTTTTCCCTTCTAAATCGTACAATTCCACCGCAATATATCGGTTTTCTAACTCTTCCTTACTCGCGACATCAGCGATCCTGCCGTTTTCAACGTAAATAGCTTCCGCTTGTTCATTTTCTTCTCTCATCGTGTAAATGGTGCCGCCATACCAAATTTCTCCCATATACTCATCCCCTTTTTCCTTTAGTCTACGAAATCAAAGTGTATAAAAAAAGCACCATTTCGATTAAAAATGGTGCTTTTCCAAAAATTAATTTTGTTCAGTAGGATTCGTTGTAATTTGCCATTCAATACTAAATTTATCTTTTACTTGTCCGTATGCTGGGCTCCAGAAAGTTTCTTGAAGTGGCATTAAAACTTCTCCACCTTCTTGTAACTTATCAAATACTTCTTTTGCTTTTTCTGCATTACTAATTCGAATTGCAATCGTTACTTGAGATCCGATCGCATGCCCTTGACCTGGGAATGTATCAGAAATCATAAGTTCCGTATTACCAACCTTTAAATGAGCATGTAAAACGCGCTCTTTCGCTTCAGCTGGAATCGGGTATTCTGGATTTTCAGGCATGTCACCAAAAGTTTGCATTACTTCTACTTTTGCCTCTAACGCCTCTTTATAAAACTGTACAGCTTCTTGCCCACTACCATCTAAAACTAAGTACGGATTAATACCTAAAATCATACGGACACCTCTTTTTTTAAGTTTATAAAATCGAACTTGTGTTCGCTTTTATAATATCATCGTTTTGCATCTCATTCAACTATTTAGTTCCCTATTTTCAAAATTATTTTGACGGAAGTTCCATCTCTTGTTTTCTAAGTTCAATACGGCGAATTTTTCCGGAAATCGTTTTTGGTAGTTCATCTACAAATTCAATTTTACGAGGATATTTATATGGTGCAGTGAGTTCTTTGACGTGTTGTTGGAGCACTGGGATTAATGTTTCTTCGTTCTTTTCTATATTCTCTCTTAATACGATAAATGCCTTCACGACACTCCCGCGAATTTCATCAGGACTTGCGACAACCGCACATTCTCTTACGTAAGGATGTTTTACAAGAGCATCTTCTACTTCGAACGGACCGATTGTATAACCAGAGCTAATAATGATATCATCACCGCGCCCTTCAAACCAGAAATAGCCGTCTTCATCTTTCTTTGCTTTATCACCGGTAATATAATAATCACCACGGAATTGCATCGCTGTGCGCTCATCGTCTTTATAATATTGTTTAAAGAGGGCTGGTGTTTCAATGTGAACTGCAATATCACCAACTTCTCCTACCTTAACTGGAATACCTTCCTCATTTACGATATCAACGTGGTTGCCTGGCGTCGGTTTTCCCATTGATCCGGGTCTAATGTCCATTCCTTTCATTACACCAACAAGTAACGTATTTTCCGTTTGCCCATAACCGTCTCTTACTGTAATATCAAAATGTTTTTGGAACGTTTCAATAACTTCCCTATTTAACGGTTCACCTGCTGATACAGCGCTATGTAACGCTTCTAAATTGTACTCATTTAAGTTTTCTACCTTAGCCATTAATCTATACTCAGTCGGCGTACAACAAAGCACATTCACCTTATTGTCGTCTAATAAATTCAAATACGTTTTCGGTTCAAATTTACCGTGGTATACAAATCCTGTTGCACCTGAACCGAGAGTTGCTAAAAACGGGCTCCAAATCCATTTTTGCCAGCCAGGACTAGCTGTTGCCCATACAACATCATTCTCTTCAATTCCGAGCCAATTTGGAGCGCTCGTACGTAAATGAGCGTATGCCCATGCATGCGTATGAACGACACCTTTCGGGTTTCCTGTCGTCCCTGACGTGTAAGATAAAAAGACCATATCTTCTTTATCTGTCTTCGCCATCTCTAACATGTCACTTTCCGTTTCTAATGCTGTTTTTAAATTGATCCATCCGTCTACTGACTGCTCGCTCAGGACGAACTTTTGAAGAGATTCCATTGCCTCTATATCATCAAACTGTCCGATATACGGTTCATAACTTACAATTGCTTTTACTTCCCCGTGTCCAATTCGGTATTCGATATCTTTTTTACGCAACATTTCTGAACTCGGAATTACGACAAATCCTGCTTTAATCGCAGCGATATACGTCATGTAAGCTTCAATTAAACGCGGCATCATAATAAGGAGCTTGTCCCCTTTTTGTAAGCCACTTTTTATAAAAGCGTTTCCAATTTTATTTACACCTTGCATTAATTCAAAATATGTAACTTCTCGTCTATTCCCTTTATCATCTTGCCAAATTAAAGCAAGCTTCTCTTTATCGCCTGTATATTTCTCTATTTCTGAAACTAAATTATAAGATGGTGGTGCCAACAATTCCTCTCTCTTCATAAACATCCTCCTTGTTCTTTATGCCTCCCTTATATAATAAAGAATTTTCAGTAAATTTTGAACCCTCTTCTTTTGACAATTTTTTTATGCTTATGTCGAAATGAATTTATAATGATACAAACAACAAAAAGAAAGAGCGGGAGAACCCGCTCTTTCTAAGCCATCATATATGGGATTATTTTTGGAAACCGCCTAATTGTTGCTCAGCTAGTGAAACTAGACGTTTAGTGATTTCGCCACCAACAGAACCGTTAGCGCGAGATGTTGCATCCGCTCCAAGTTGAACACCAAACTCTTGAGCGATTTCGTATTTCATTTGGTCTAATGCTGATTCAGCACCAGGAACCGCTAATTTATTTGTGCTACGTGCCATGTTATATCACCTCCTTGTGAGTATAGAGTGTGATAAATAACATGACTTCATACACGTTTCAGATATGGTAATTTATGGTTTTAGAAAAGTTCTTCGAATTTTTCTTCTTCCGCCACTACTTCAACGGTTTGCAATACCATTGTTTCTTTGTTCGCTACAGCTTCTTCGATTAACGGCGCGAAATCGTATTTCGCTTCAAAACGATTCGCTTTTTCACGCTTCGGCTTTGTAGCTGGGCTTGCTGGTGTAAATACTGTACAGCAATCTTCGTATGGACGAATTGAAATATCATATGTGCCGATTTCTTCAGCGATTTTAATAATTTCTAATTTATCCATCGTAATAAGGGGACGAATAACTGGATAGTTTGTTACTTCGTTAATCGTATGCATACTATCTAGTGTTTGGCTCGCTACTTGTCCAAGACTTTCACCAGTCGTAATTGCAAGTGCATTACGCTCTTCTGCAATACGCTCTGTAATACGCATCATCATACGGCGCATAACCGTCATTGAATAGCTAGATGGAATTTCTTTATTAATCGTTTTTTGCACTTCTGTAAATGGAACAAGGTGAAGTGTTACACGTTTACAGTACTTCGTTAATTCTTGTGCTAAATCGATTACTTTTTGTTTCGCACGCTCACTTGTGAAAGGTGGACTATGGAAGTGAACTGCTTCCACAGATACACCGCGTTTCATCGTTAAGTACGCTGCTACTGGGCTATCAATACCACCAGACAGAAGGACCATTACTTTTCCGCCAACGCCAACTGGTAAACCGCCAGCTCCCATACGCTCATCGCACATGATGTAGCTATAACCACTACGAATTTCGACACGTACATTTACATCTGGATTATGAACATCTACTGTAATATCTTCTGTATTTTCTAGAATATGTCCACCAATCTCAGGTAATAATTCCATCGTTCTCATCGGGAAATGCTTGTAAGAACGGTGTACAGTAATTTTAAATGTTTTCACATCGCCTTTTACTTGTAAGAAAGCTGCTAATGCACCTTTTTTAATGTCTTCTAATTCTGATGGTACTTTCATCGCTAAGTTAAACTTATGAATACCGAATACATCCTTCAGTCTTTCAGAAATCGCTTCATGATCTTCACCATTTAACTGGATGTACATACGGTCATGTGTTGCATCGATTTTAATATTTGGGAATTTTTTCAATTTGAACTTAACGTTATCTTTTAATGTGCTTACAAATTTAGAACGGTTCTTACCTTTTGTCGTCATTTCTCCGTAACGAACTAAAATATATTCATATGTCATCATATTTCTTTACCTCATCACTTCATATAATTTTGGCATTGTCTCTTTTACAATACCTTCAAATTGTTTTACTTCTTCCATCGTGTTTTCCGGTGCCAAACTAATGCGAATGGCACTCGCAGCAGCGGCATGCGGTACTCCCATTGACACTAACACCCTGCTCACTTCATTTACTTTTGAAGAACAAGCAGACTTCGTTGATACATATACACCATGTTCTTCTAAAGCATGAACGACCACTTCCGGTTTTAAACCGACAAACGACACATTTAAAATGTGTGGTGCTGCATATGCAAGCGACGTATTAATCGTTACATCTTCCATCTCTTTAAAGAAACGGACAAGCTCTGTTTGTAAACTTTGCAAATGAGCTACCTTTTCTTTCACTTGTTCCATCGTCATACGAAGTGCTTTCACCATTGCTACAATGCCAGGTAAGTTTTCTGTACCTGAACGATACTTAAGCTCTTGTTGACCACCTGATAAAATTGGATCTAATCTTACGCCATCACGTACGTAAAGAAGACCCGTCCCTTTTACACTATGGAATTTATGTCCAGATATTGAGCAAAGATCAATATGAGAAGCATATAAATCAAGCGGTACTTTTCCTATCCCTTGTACATGATCCACATGGAATCTTATTTTCGGATAATTCGATAATAACGTTCCAATTTCAGCAACGGGCTGAATTGCTCCAGTTTCGTTGTTCACATGAATAATTGAAACAAGAATCGTATCTTCGCGAAGCGCTCGCTTCACATCTTCTACCGATACAACACCATGCTCGTTAACCGGTAAATATGTTACATCAAACCCGAGTTCTTCTAATTGCTTATATGCCTCAAACACAGACGCGTGTTCAATATTTGTTGTAATGATATGTTTGCCGCGCGAACGATTCCTCATCGCTATCCCTTTAATCGCAAGGTTATTCCCTTCCGTTCCACCTGATGTAAAAATAATTTCAGAAGGTTTAACGTGAAGAAGCTGCGCTGCAATCGTTCTTGATTGTGTTAATAGACGCTCTGCCTCTCCTCCAAGCGAATGAATAGAAGAAGGATTCCCAAAATATTTCCCAGCAACCGTCACGTATGATTGAAGAGCTTCTGGATATGGCTTCGTCGTCGCACTATTATCAAAATAGATCATCGTTCTTCCCCTTTCAGCGCTATCACATCATATAATCATATCATAAATACGTGTCATTACGCTAAGACTACTCAAAGGTTCCGTTTTATCCCGCATTAACGGGCAGTAAGACTCCCACCCAAAAATTTAGCTGTAGCAAAGAAGTTAGGTGGGAGATCAACTGCCCGTAAATGCCCGATTGGTTCAACTAATAATCAGTGGGGGACGGCTCCCCCCACTGATTAAAGTTTCACTTTATTTTGAAACGAATAACCTTACTGTATTCCGTTATTCATTATAGCAACATCGCCTTCAAAATTACACAAAAAAACAAACCCTTTATGAAAGGGTTTGTTCATTGTCTACATATTCAGCTATTTTTTGCACAACGCCAGGTTCAAGTTGCTCTAGTACAGAAGCCGCTTGTTCTAAAGCTGCATCGTATTGATATTCACGGAATAGTTTCTCTGCATAATTTAAGCTTTCTGCAAGATTTTCATCATGACTGCGGTAACGGTTGCCGTATTGAATTAATTTTTCAACTAAATACGCTTGTCCAATTAACTCTTCTGTCATTTCAGCTACACCGTTGACAGTTGTGTATGCTTCTACTAAACTGCTATTTACAGCATTCATATTTAACGGTTTTACTTCTAATTGTTCATATACAGCTTGCATTGCCATTTGCCCTCTTTGTAAATCTTCCATGATACTCTCTGGAAGACCTGGCAAATTCGACTTTTGCATAAATCGTTTCGTTTCAAAAATTGTATTTCGCATTTCCTGTAACTTCTCACGCGCTTCAAATTCTTCTTTCCGCATCGTTTGTAACATTTCTTTATATTCTGCATGAAGTACTTTTAACGTTTCACATTGCTCATAAACTTCTTCTAGTTCTTCACGAATAATAGAGAATGCAATATCTTGTTCAGCAACGCGTAATTGCATCACTTCAAAACGTTTCATTAAAATGTGCATTTGCTTTTCAATTACTTTTTGAGACTCAATATCCTTATCTTGTAACTGATAGCTTTGTTTCACAAGTTGCGTTTCTGTTTTCGTTTCAATTGTTTCTTCACGAAGCTCTTCTAAATCTTCATAGACAGAAAGTGTTTTTTGCTCTACATAATGTTTCGCATGCACTTCTTGTTCAAGTTGGTCATAGAAACCGTCTAAACGAGTTTTTAAGTTTTCCACTTTTTCAGCCGCTTCCGTTATATGAAGCTCCTGTATATCCATTAAACATGTTTGTAGTTGTTTCGTCATATCGCGGACTTCTTTAGGGATTTCCAAGTAATCTAATACATAACCTTGTCTTACCATATCATTATGGCCGTGTAATAAATCTTCCAGCTGAACCGGTAACGTTGCTTGGCACTCTACCAATAAATCTGGAATTTGGTGAATAATGATTTCTAAATTAGCTAAACCTTCTTCCAAACTAATAACAATTTCTCTCGCTTTTAAATAATCACCATTATTTGTTGCCTCTTCAAAAGTTTTGAATTTCTCAGATTCAACATCTAACATCTCTTCAATTTTCTGCTCAGCTGCTCCATACATATGTCTATGAGCAAGAACACTCTTTTTCATACTACGATATGTATCACGTAACCCTTCAATTTCCGAGCTATTTTTCTCATGGCTTTCTAACAGTTGCTGTAATTCATTTAAAATATTAGTAATACGATTATCAGCGTCATCTAAACCACTTATGGATTCGTTCATCACATGCTTTGCTTTTCGGAAGGAGAATTGCGAGGCGAATTTTCGCGCTTGCCCTAAATCTTTTTCAGCTTTCGGAAGAGTTGTTGATACAATTTCATCCCACTCTTCACGCCATTTACCAAACAGCTCTTCTGTTTGACCTGTCATATTTAAATCTTTCACCCGTTTCAATTCATCTGCCACAGGTTTATCTTTTATTTCTTGTTTCCACTGCTCCAGTGCTTCAATATCTTTATATGAACGATTTCTTATCACAAGCTCTATCATGAGCAGCACTAGAATAGAGCTTACTACAATGATAACGATCGTCAGGATAGAATCCATGCAAAAAAGCCTCCTAGTTATATCTCTTTTTTTGTCCGTTCCGTTTATGAAATGGAAGGCATTATGTATAAAAAGGGAATTCCCCTATATTTAACAACTAACAATGTACTAATCATACCATGTAATGGTGTTTTTTTGACCTAGTTTTTTTAAAATTTCATGTTTCTTTAAATGTAATTGTAATCTTTCTCAATCTTCCATCCACTTGACTACCTATCCTCAAATGATTGTAATAACAAGCACTCTTTCATATGAGATGTAAAGTAAATCTTCCGCATGAGTGGGGGTTCAACAGAAATCGCATGTACATTCCCCTGCTTTATCGCTTGCTCTACTGACATTTCTGGAAGTAAAGTGATACCAAGTCCAGCTCCGACCATCGCAAGCATCGGTTCTGCATAAGAAGTTTCAAACGCAATGATTGGTTTCGCACCTATCCCTTGAAACATGTTCATAATCATTTTCCTTACATCACATATTTCTGGGTATACGATTAACTTTTCATTTTGCAACTCTTCCATTCGGATCATTGTTTTCTCTTTATAAGAATGATCCTTTGAAACTACACAAACGATTTTTTCTTCCCGCATTTCTTTTATACATGTAGCGCCTTCTACTACTGAATCGACGAACATTGCTTCAATTTTCCGTTCTTTGAACAATTCCATTAATACTTTCGTATGCTCAATTTTCCATTCTATTTCGAATCCATCACCTAATACATCTTTATATTTCGATATGTAATGTGCCGCTAAACTTGGCAATATACCTATAGAGATTTTCCGTTTCTCTTGATATTTCTTCATTTCCGTTTTCACTTCATGTATTTGTTCCAAAACTGGTAACATTCTTGCTATAAATAACTCACCAGCCACTGTTAACTCCACTCCTTGAGCAGAACGCTTGAGTAAAGTAACCTCTAAATCCGCTTCTAATCTTTGAATTTGTTTACTAAGCGCTGGTTGTGAAATATGTAAAAGCTTACTCGCCTTTGATAAACTTCGCGTATGCTTTACTTCAATAAACGATCGTACTGCCTCCAAATCCATCATATACACCTCTAACCAAAAGTTATAACTGTTATAAAAAATCGATATTTCCCTCTATAAATCATTACTCTTTATACTTATTTCATCAACTTACTATAACGAAATGTAAAGGGGAATGATACTCTTGAACAAAAAACAAATGCTACTCGGATCCCTCCTATGCTTACTTGCCGTAACGGCCTGGGGATTTATGTTTCCTGTAATGGCAAATGCCTTACAATTTATCGATCCGTTCTTTTTCACAACGATCCGCTACGGATCAGCAGCTATTATTTTTCTTATTTTGCTATTAATCACTGAAGGGAGACATTCGCTCCGCTTAGAAAAAAGAACACTTTCTTTATTCTTTTACGGAACAGTCGGTTTCGCTGGATATGGTTTTCTCGTTTTCTACGGACAACAACTTGCCGGGCCTTCCGGAGCAATCCATGCAGCTATGATTCAGTCTCTCATGCCACTAATTGCCTTATCATTACAATGGCTAACAAAAAACAAGCGCCCAGAAAACTACACTTTTCTTTGTATGTTCGTTGCATTACTCGGTGTTACGCTTGTTATTTCAAAAGGAAATATTCACTTATTATTTGGAGCTGCAAGTCACTTATCCACGAATATATTGATGTTGTGCGGCGTTACTTGCTGGGTCATTTACACGAATGGCGGTGCTCGTTTTCAATCTTGGTCACCACTTCGATATACAGCGTTAACTTGTTTGTTCGGCTCGATGTCACTCATCGTTATTGTCACTTTATTAACTTACACAAACATCGTTACTGTACCATCACTACGCACAATTGTGAGCGTTCGTTTTGAACTCTTTTATATGTCTATTATTGCAGGCGTTATCGCTGTATTTTGCTGGAATATGGGAAATCGCTATATTTCATCTATTAACGGCATATTATTTATGAATTTAGTTCCTATACTTGCCCTTATCGGTTCCATCTTTCGAGGTTATACAGTCGACAAAATCGAGATTGTCGGCGCCTCATTAACAATTATTGCGCTATTATGCAACAATTTATGGCAAAGAAAAGAAACTACAAAAATCCCCACCTCAGTTCGTTAGGTGGGGATTTTTCACATATGAACAGCTCGTGGCAATTCATAGTACATATTCTGTTTGCATAATGCTTGTTCCATCCATTGCTCAATTTCCTTCGTATATATTTCTAAGAAAAATGTCTCGGATGGAAAAGAATGCAGCACTTCTGATATATACTGCGGATATAAAAACGGCATATTTATCATGCCTTTTAATTGCGTCATAAACATTGTGAAAGATACCTTTCGAAACTCTTGCTTCATTTGCCCCTGCCTAATAATTTGCTCGACATAATATCTTTCTTTAGAAAAATAAACGGTCATCACTTCACGAATTAATGTCGTATCAAGCGAAAGTTCTCGATAGAAGAAACGTGTCAGTTCCCTATTATCAAATTGATACCGTAAAATCCCGCGCACCATTTGTACCATCACATCTTTAGCCGACAAATACTCTCTCTGTTCAAATGACGTTTCAATTACGTGAATATATCCTTCTAAAAAATCAGTAATAAGCTGTTCTAATAAACCTTGCTTTCCAGCAAAATAATATGAAATATTCGCCACATTCACATCCGCTCGCTTTGCAATGTCTCGCACCGACGTTCCGTCATAACCTTTCGTATTAAACAACGATATTGCCGCATCAATTACTTTTTGTTTCGTCTGTTTCATGCGCTCACTTCCCCTCACTGAACAGCTATAGTTTAAATTTCTTGACTTTTAAGACAAATTCCTTTAATTTTCTATCGACAAAGTCATGTGAAATACATCGTATTTTGCTAATATTTTACACACCTCGATAAAAAGGGAGTTGTTTCCATGTTTACAAAAGAAAGTTATGCAGGATCTCGTGAAAAGCAATATGAGACAGTAATTAAACAACTGGACGCATTATTAACTGGCGAATCAAACGTAGTCGCGAACTTATCAAATGCGTCCGCATTATTAAACCAATTTTTAGATCGCGTGAATTGGGTTGGCTTTTACGTAACAGAAGGAAATCAGCTTGTTCTTGGACCATTCCAAGGAATGCCCGCTTGCGTCCGTATTCCATTTGGACGAGGCGTTTGCGGCGTAGCAGCTGAAACGAAAACGACGCAGCTTGTAGCGGACGTTCACCAATTCCCAGGACATATCGCTTGCGATAGTGCTTCTAATTCGGAAATCGTTGTACCGATTATAAAAGAAGGAACTGTCATTGGTGTACTTGATATTGATAGTCCTGAAAAAAATCGTTTTGACGAAGTAGATCAGCACTATTTAGAAAAGTTTGTGGGAACACTCTTAAAACATATGTAACAAGAAAAGAGCGAGTTATCGATTCAGTACATCGTGTACAAAACCGATAGCTCACTCTTTTTTTATTGATTCACAGTAGATATTTTCTTTAACGCTTGCTCTAGATCAGAAACGATATCCTCCCACGATTCTAAACCGACAGATAAACGTATTAAATTATCGAAAATGCCCATTTCTTTTCTTAGTTCAGCTGGAATTGCCGCATGCGTCATCGTTGCAGGATGCTGAATTAACGTTTCTGTATCCCCTAAACTTACCGCAATTGTAATAAAGTGAAGGTCATTGATAAACGCTTGCGTCTCTTCTTTTCCGCCTTTTACTGAAAAAGAAATAACGCCGCCCCCCCGCTTCATTTGACGAGACGCCAACTCCCCTTCTGGATACCAAACACATTCTACCGCTTCATGTTTTTTCAGAAACGATACAATTTTTTCTGCATTATCACAATGGCGGTCCATTCTTACTGCTAACGTCTTTAATCCGCGTAACAATAACCACGCATCAAATGGTGCCATAATACCACCGATATCTTTGCGCATCGGGCGAATTTTTTCAGCTAACGCTTTCGTTTTACAAATTGTTACACCCGCTACAACATCACCGTGACCACCAATATATTTTGTCGCACTATGCACAACAGCGTCACAGCCAAGCTCAAGCGGTCTTTGTAAATAAGGTGAACAAAACGTATTATCAACAATTACCAGTAATCCATTTCGCTTCGCAACCCGGATCACCTGTTTTAAATCGATTAATTTCATCGTCGGATTAATCGGCGTTTCAACGAAAATAAGCTTTGTATTTGGACGAATTTTATTTTCAATATCAGCCTCTGTTTCCATATCACAAAACGAATGCGTAATCATAAATTTCTCTTCTAACACTTCTAAAAAACCGTACGTACATCCATATAATCCATTTGAACAAATAATATGATCTCCAGCCTTTAAAAAACCAATTAACGTTGCTGAAATAGCTGCCATACCAGATCCGAAGGCAAGCGCTTCTTCCCCTCCTTCTAAAACAGCCATACGTTCTTCAAATAATTTCACAGTCGGATTTCCAAGTCTTGAGTAAATATAAGATGGATCCACTCCCGCAAAACTCGCCTCTCCTTGCTGCGCAGTCTCAAATGTAAATGTAGAAGTTTGAAATAAAGGTGGTGTTAAACTTCCTTTATGTTCCTCAGATGTATAACCGTGATGAATTAACGCTGTCTCCATATGCTTCTTTTTCATAAAAACATCCCCCTTATGTTTTTATTGCTGCATATTCATCAATAAAACTTTGATGAACGTTTTACTCCATTTTATGTAAGCGTTTTATGTGTGTTTCTATCTTTTCTTTTATATTGTTTTAAATTCCTTCTTAATTAATTTCCAAAATTTATATGCATAAAACAAAAATGTACTCGCTTGACGAAAGTGTAGGTAAAAGATATAATAGCGTTTGTGTAAAATAAAAAGGCAGCCTTGTAATGTGAGTTTATCGTTTGTATTTTGTTCCTCTACGGAGGTGTATCTCGTAACTCCCTGCTGCTGGAGCGAAGGTACATGAAAACAAAATACCCGTAAATATCGATTACGTCTGTTTTTATTTTACGAAAATAAAAACATTTTAAAGGAGGAGTCAACTATGGCTCGTTATACAGGTCCAGCTTGGAAACTGTCTCGTCGTCTTGGAATCTCTCTAAGCGGCACAGGAAAAGAATTAGAAAAACGCCCTTACGCACCAGGTCCTCACGGTCCTAACCAACGTAAGAAACTTTCAGAATACGGTTTACAATTACAAGAGAAACAAAAACTTCGTCACATGTACGGCATGACTGAGCGTCAATTCCGTCGCACATTTGACCAAGCAGGTAAAATGCCTGGTAAGCACGGCGAAAACTTCATGATCCTTCTTGAAGCTCGTCTTGACAACTTAGTTTACCGTATGGGCTTAGCTCGCACTCGTCGTGCAGCTCGCCAATTAGTAAACCACGGTCACATCATGGTTGATGGAGCTCGCGTAGACATCCCATCTTACCGTGTAAAACCTGGTCAAACTATCAGCGTTCGCGAAAAATCTAACAACCTTGTTGTTGTTAAAGAAGCGATCGAAGTTAACAACTTCGTACCAGAATACTTAACTTTCGATGCTGACAAATTAGAAGCTACTTACACTCGTCACGCTGAGCGCGCTGAGTTACCAGCTGAAATCAACGAAGCATTAATCGTAGAGTTCTACTCTCGTTAATCTCGGTACTCTGCAAAGAGTAGTATTAAAAGCCTTAGGAACCTTGTTTATCAAGGAGCCTGGGCTTTTTTTATTTATAAAAAAGAATATATCCGGGGCTAGTTTGGAGCAAAAAATCATATGGCTGACGTGTGTATAGAAATGGATAAGTGTAAACAAAATAAGAAAATAAATTATGATACTTTACCTTTATTACTCCTTTCCTTTTCTGCCCTCTCTCCTCTTTCACTTTACGTTCCTCTTCTAAAATACGAGGGATAGATGTTTTCATGAAAAACTCCACCATTCGTAATTTCGTTTCTTTAGTTTCTTTTTATATGATTCGTTCAAGCCAAAATAATAATAAAACGCTGAAAAGAAACCAACTGCTAAAAATGTTACCAGTACCATCCATGAAGCATCCAATAAAATTTCCGTAAATAAAAATCTTCTTTCAAAATAATATTGTTTATACTGCTCTTATACATTTTAAAAGATGTTTTATATCCTTCTTTTTTTATTTACTTTTTATATTTTTTTGTTAACACCACCTATGTAATTTTTGCATACTAAAAAGAGCAACCAAATAGTTGCTCTTGCACGATAAAAAACCCTATTTATTCATAAGAACAAACAGAGCTTTCTATTCATACACTAATATTTTATTAGGGATGGTGCTTCCGCACCTTTCAACATACAGCTGAATACGACATTATATATATTTTTAATCTTGCTGTACGCTCAAAGGAAGGGAAAAAACCTTCCCTGTATATGAAGTTACTATTAAAATGTGGAATGAGCGTCCACATATTTATTCTTACATATTTTTGTTACTTGAATATCTACAATTTTTCCTTACAAGCTGAAAAAAGACGTATTCTATAAAAGAGCAACCATACATCAGTTGCCCTTTCGTCAATTTCTTATGTTATTACCATAAATCATTTATAAAATCTTTCATAATCGGAAACGTACCTATTTCTTCCATAACCACATAATAATCTAAATCGATTGAAAACATACTAGCGTCTCTAATAACAAAGTTTTTATACAAAGAAAAAGCAGCTGTCCAAATTGCATTAAACTGCTGCTCTTAAGGTATTTTAAAAGCATTTTCAAGATATACTTTTAATTTGTAAAGTGTAATAGGACTCAAATTATCACCTCATTTCAACAATAAAAGAGAAGCAAATCACTCCTCTTTTGGATTCATGAATTAAATGTATTCAAAGTCTTATTTTGTTCAGAATGATTTTACTTTTATCTATTTTCCTCATAATGTTTTATTGTACTGTATTTTTTGTTATCGTTTAATCGTACATATATTGTATTCTTACTGAACAGGTATACTACTGTTAAAATGCTAATTCATTTAAGGATGTTCATTATCTCTTAAATTAGAAAGTAGGTATAAATATGGAGGAAATAATTAATCTGTCCTTAATTTTCTTTTTCCTTCTTCTAATAGTCTTCATTGCATGCTTTATAATACAAGTATTCATGAAGATTTTTGGCAGGAAGAAGCATAACAAATTTCTTGAAAAAGAATTAAAAAATCATTCCTCAACACAAGAAACCGGTAATCAGAACGAACCAGGAACAAATGCTAATGATGCTGAAGCAAGCTGGATGAATGCTGTGATGACAACAGCATTTATTACAGCGTCTATGAAAAGTGCTCAGGATCATTCAGAAAGTAATGACCATAGTTCTGATTCACCACATGATAATGACTAATTTTAAAGTTCAGGTACGTAAATTTAACTAAGAATATGGATTTAATAGATACGGAGAAGAGTATCTATTAAATTCACTTCTCTTTACATTGAAATATAACTTACAAACACCACTGCATTTTCAAGATATGCCTTGAACTTCATTTGTTTATTATAGAGTTCTAGCACTGTATCACCTTCTTCAATAAACTGACAGTTTGTTAATGCTAGTTCTACCAAGTGAATTTTTGAATAATCCTAAAAACCCTCCAAAATGACAAAAAGCCAATCCTCTGGATTGGCTTTTTGTCGTTTATATATAAAATAAAATTATTTATTTTCCTCTTTTTGAACATATACATAAGCATCTTTCTGCTCTTTATGTATATCAACCTTCGTGTTCTCTGCAAGCTGACCCGCGTTTAGCAAAGAAAAAATAATGAGCGCTTCTAGTGACATTTTGTTTTACCACTCCTTTCTAGTTGTTATACATTTATCATACCGCTTACATGTGATTTCCGTATGAACTCGAAAAGGAGATTACAACAAAAAGGTTACAGGAATACGAATGCACGCTATAATAACCATAAAATAGGAGGTTGATTTCTTTTGACAATAAACCAAATGGTTCAATTAGGCAGTGCCTGTATGCTGTTTATTACTTCAGCACTTATGAGTTGGTATCAGGGGAGTAATTTAATAGATTATCCTGATGAATGGAAATATAGTGCGAAGTTTACGAATTACTTTAAAGGCACCGTTTCAAATTACCAAGATATTTATCAAATCGATTTCTTTATATATGCAGCAAAATTTTATCCCGTAGCATTTGTTGTTATGTTAATTAGCTTACTTTATATGCTCATATTAATTCTTCATATTCTATTTAAAAGAAAAGATCCGGCGATCTAAATCCATACATAAAAAACCCCGAACCATTGACTTTTCAGCCTACAATTCGGGGTACTATTTGTTTTACATTCGTTTCTGATTAGTAACGAATTAAGAAGTATTTCTTCTTACCGCGGCGAATGATTGTGAATTTACCTTCGATGCGGTCGTTTTCTGTTACAACGTAATCTAACGCTTGTGTACGCTCACCGTTTACGTAGATTGCGCCGTTCGTTACATCTTCACGTGCTTGACGTTTTGATGGAGAGATTTTGCTTTCTACAAGTAAGTCGATTAATACTGTATCTTCTGCAGTACGTTCTACAGATGGTACGTCTTTGAATCCTTGCTCGATTTCGCTTGCAGTAAGTTCTGCTACAGAACCGCTGAATAATGCAGCTGAAATTTTAATTGCTTGCTCTAACGCTTCTTCACCATGAACAAGTTTTGTCATTTCAGAACCTAATGCTTTTTGTGCTGCACGTTTTTCTGGTGCTTCAGCTACTTGCTTTTCAAGCTCAAGAATTTCTTCATGAGATAAGAATGTGAAGTATTTTAAGTATTTAACAACGTCGCGGTCATCTGTGTTGATCCAGAATTGGTAGAACTCGTAAGGAGTTGTTTTTTCTGGGTCTAACCAAATTGCGCCACCTTCTGTTTTACCAAACTTCGTACCGTCAGATTTTGTAACAAGTGGAATTGTTAAACCGAATGCTTTCGCATCTTCTTCTGATTTACGGATTAATTCAAGACCAGCTGTAATGTTCCCCCATTGGTCACTACCACCGATTTGTAGACGGCAATTATGGTGTTGGTATAAGTTTAAGAAGTCATATGATTGTAAAATCATGTAACTAAACTCAGTGAATGAAATACCAGTCTCTAAACGAGATGCTACTGTATCTTTTGCTAACATATAGTTTAAACCGAAGTTTTTACCGATATCGCGTAAGAATGAAATTACATCTAAGTTACCAAGCCAGTCATAGTTGTTAGCCATTGTTGCTGGGTTGTCCACATTTTCAAACTCTAAGAAGTTTGAAAGTTGGTTTTTAATGCTTTCCGTGTAGTAAGCAACTGTATCTTTCGTATTTAGTGTACGCTCTGCTTTTTTACCACTCGGGTCACCGATCATACCAGTACCGCCGCCAACAAGTGCGATTGGTTGGTGACCAGCTAATTGGAAGCGACGTAACATTAATACTGGTAACATATGACCGATGTGTAAGCTATCCGCTGTCGGGTCGAAACCACAGTACAATTTAACGCTTTCTTTTTCTAATAATTGCTCAAGGCCTTCAGCATCTGTTTGCTGATTAATTAGACCGCGAAATTCAAGATCTTGTAAAATACCCATATCCTACATACTCTCCTTTAAGTTCATTACTGGCGTGAAGGTTGAAAACATAAAAAAATCGCCCCTTCAAATAAGGGACGATTTTGATTATCGCGTTACCACCCTAGTTGCAGGCAAAAAAAGCCTACCACCTTATTTACATAACGGCTTAACACCGTCTTTTCCCTTTTGAATACAATTCAATCGAAAAAAGATGCTCTAGGGGCGTAATTCGCGATCATCTATGTGCTGATTTCCACCGACCATCAGCTCTCTAAAACAGGGAAATGATCACTACTTCTCCCTTTCCACGCTCAATTATTCATATACTTTTCTTTATACCATCATTTATATAGGCGTGTCAAATAGAGGTCGGATTTCTCTCCTTGCCAATCCTTTACAACGTCGCAAGGAGTATCGTAATAAGAGAAATAACTGGAACCCCAACTAATAACGATACATGAAACACAACCGATAAATCATTTCCAATTGTCGCCTCCACAGGATCTTTCGCTGGAGAAGCAAGAAATTCAAGTAATCGATCGAAGCGACTTACCGTTTTTGGAAAATCCGGTACTTCTACATGGTCACTGTCTAAATGCTGCTTTAATTTATATTCACTTTTAAAGGGATTTTCGCTCAATTTCATCCACCTCCAGCAATTGTTTCAATTTCTTTATTCCGTTATGGAGTCTCGATTTCACTGTTCCAATCGGAATGTTTAATATCTCTGCAATCTCTTTTTGTTGCATATCATGATAATAAGAAAGAATGAGGACAGCTCGCTGTTCTTCGGGCACTTTCAAAATTGCTTCTCTTACTGTAAGACGATCTTCATGTGAAAACTCTATCTCTTGCACTGGTACTAAAAAAGGCAAAAGCGTACGCCACTTTTTTCTCCTATTTAATTTATTAATCATGAGACGATAACCAATTTGAAATAAATACGTTTTTATTTTGCCTTTTTCGATTTCATACATATGTTTCTTGCGTTCTAACGTCAAAAATGTATCTTGCACAAGGTCAATACTTAATTGTTCATCTCGGTTAAAACGATACAAAAATGTATATAGCGCTGGTTTGATTAAAACATATAGTTTTTCCCCAGCCTGCTTATCTCCACTTTGATATGCAAGCATGAGCTCCTCCTCAATCCCAATCTGCGCCATGCTTTTTGATCTCCTTTATCCCTTTTAACGTTAATGAAATGCGGGAAATTAAATAGCAACTTGCGACAATTATCCATACTTGTGATTGATTCGTAAAAAATTGAACATACGGATTTTGAATTGTATGGCTGGTTGAAACTAAAATATTTAATACTTGCACACATATGCATGCGTACACTGCAAGACAAGCCGAAATCGTATCAAATACATTCCAACGAAAATACACTTTTGTTTTTGTAAAATCAATTTTATATCCATTTTTCCGTACAATATGTTTTCTATCAAACGGAATAATGATTGAAAACATAACAATCATCATGACTCCAGCTGTAATCATTGAAACTTTAAATCCAATTGGTATAGGTAATAACATACCACCAGAAAAGACAACTATAATTCCAACTAAAGCAAAAGTAAGAAGTAATTTATTAGACATATAAAACGCCTCCCTCATCTATTCTTTCATAAATGTATACAGACGAGGAAGGCACTTCGTTCAAATATTATTTTATTTTTTTAATAATTTTTGCAGGATTCCCACCAACTACAACATTATCCGGCACATCTTTCGTTACAACGGCGCCAGATGCGATGACCGCATTATCTCCAATTGTTACACCTGGATTAATAATCGCTCTTCCGCCAATCCATACGTTATCGCCAATTGTAACTGGTTTTCCGTATTCTGATCCGCTTATGCGTTCTACTGGATCAAGCGGGTGCGTCGCTGTATAAATGTGAACACCTGGAGCTAACATACAGTTCACTCCGATTGTTACTGGACATACGTCTAAAATCGTACAATCAAAGTTCGCGTAAAAATTTTCGCCAACATGAATGTTATAGCCGTAATCACATCTAAAAGAAGATTCTAGATGAATATTATCTCCTGTCGTTCCAAATAGTTCTTTAACAATTTCACTACGCTCTTTTAATTTCACTTCTGGCGTATCATTTAATTTTCTCGTTAATATACGCGCTTGCTCTCTCTCTTGTACTAAAACTGGATCAGCTGGTATGTACATTTCTCCTAGTATCATTTTTTCTTTTTCTGTTTTCATTTTACTATCCCCTTTAACTCGTATATATAAGTTGAACAACTACATCATAACATAAAATGCAACTATAATCAGCCCGCACCAATCGGGCGTTTACGGGCAGTTGATCCCCCACCTAACTTCTTTGCTCTAACCGAATTTTGAGGTGGGAGTTTTACTGTCCGTTAATGCGGGATAAAAAAGAAAGGCCTGAACATATTACTTGTTCAGACCTTTCTCTCTTAATCTTCCATCGTTGATAAGTCACCTGTTGGTAAGTTTAACTCCCACGCTTTTAATACACGGCGCATAATTTTACCACTTCTCGTTTTTGGTAATTTATCTCTAAATTCAATTTGTCGTGGCGCTGCATGAGCTGCTAGGCCTTTCTTTACAAATTGACGAATTTCTTCTTTTAAGTCTTCAGATGGTTCGTACCCTGCACGAAGCGCAATAAATGCTTTAATGATTTCTCCGCGCACTGGATCTGGAATACCAATTACACCAGCTTCTGCAACAGCAGTATGCTCGATTAGTTTACTTTCTACTTCAAACGGACCAACGCGCTCTCCTGATGTCATAATTACATCATCAATGCGACCTTGGAACCAGAAGTACCCATCTTCATCCATATAAGCTGAGTCACCTGATACATACCAATCCCCTGGCATGAAATAAGACTCATATTTTTGCGGGTTATTCCAGATTGCACGCATCATAGCTGGCCAACCTTTAGCAATTGCTAAGTTCCCCATTGTGTATGGAGGCACTTCATTTCCTTCATTATCAACAATCGCTGCTTTCACACCTGGAATTGGTTTACCCATTGAACCTGGACGGATTTCCATACAAGGATAGTTACAAATAACTTGCCCACCTGTTTCTGTCATCCACCACGTATCATGAATACGAAGTCCAAATGCATTCATACCCCAGCGAATTACTTCTGGATTTAATGGCTCACCAACGCTTAATACGTGGCGTACTTGTGATAAGTCGTATTTTTTAATTGCGTCTTGTCCAGCTCCCATTAACATACGGAAAGCTGTTGGTGCGCTATACCAAACTGTTACACCGTAATCTTGTAACGCTTCATACCACGCTTCTGGACTAAAGCGTCCACCTAAAATAACATTTGATGCTCCAACTAACCACGGTGCAAAAATACCGTATGCAGTTCCAGTTACCCAGCCTGGGTCAGCTGTGCACCAATATACGTCATCTTCTTTTAAATCTAATACCCATTTCGCTGTTTGATAATGC
Organism: Bacillus thuringiensis; assembly: GCF_014932895.1. Taxonomy (GTDB): domain Bacteria; phylum Bacillota; class Bacilli; order Bacillales; family Bacillaceae_G; genus Bacillus_A; species Bacillus_A thuringiensis_AA. The sequence goes on from NZ_JACYOF010000001.1 coordinate 900,255, forward strand.
TGAACCATTGCATTTTGCGCATGGAGAACACCTTTTGGTTTACCAGTAGAACCAGATGTGTAGTGAAGAATTAAACCATCTTCACGGCCTAGCCATTCGATATGTAATTCTTTTGAAGCTTGTTCAAATAAAGGATTGAACGCTACAGTTTTACCGCCTTCTTCTACATTATCTCCAACAAGGAAGACTGTTTTTAAAGCAGGTAAATCATTTAATGGTACACGCTCTAACAATTCAGGAGTTGTAATTAACACCTTTGCTTCGCTATCTTCTAAGCGATCGCGAACTGCGCCTTCCATAAATGCTTCAAATAGCGGTCCAACAATTGCTCCTAATTTCACTGCACCAAGAAGTGCGAAATATAATTCTGGAGAACGTGGCATAAAAATAAAAACGCGATCGCCTTTTTCAACATCGCCATAATTTTTCAGGACGTTTCCTGCTTTATTAGAAAAATCCTTCATTTCCTTAAATGTATATTTCTCTTTTCGCGATCCATCTTGATAATAAAGGGCTACTTTATTCTTTCGATCGGATTTCGCATGCTTATCAATTGCCTCATACGCCATATTCACTCGGCCTGTTTCATTCCAAGTAAAATTTTTATTAACCTCTTCCCAGTTAAAATTCGCGTATGCCTCTTCATAATTCGGCAAATTATTTTCTCCTTTAATGACAGGAAGCGTTTCTACTTTCATACTTTACATCCCCCTCCTATGTATTCTATTATCTATTATAATAATATTATTTAAAATTTTCAGTATATTTGTTGGTTTTTAGACAAATTTTTAATGACAAATTTCGATTCACATCGCATATATTATAAAGTACGATATTAATAGATTCACAAACCCTCAAGGTGGTGAGCAATACATTGATCCATAAAAAAATATACAATGCTAGAAACTTAAAAACAGCGAAAGGAACTTTAATTATTGAAGGTCCTGTCTCTACACATAATCTTGAAATGTATGAATTTCATCCAGATTTAGTTGCGTTTCGTCCTGCCGAGCAGCAATATAAAGCAATTGTCGAAATTTCTAAATTACCAGAAGCTCGTCTCATTATTGCTAGACATGACCAAATAATCGTTGGATATGTTACATACTTGTATCCTGATCCACTCGAACGATGGTCAGAAGGAAAAATGGAAAACTTAATTGAACTCGGGGCAATTGAAGTAGTCCCAGCCTTCCGCGGGAGCTCTGTCGGAAAGAACTTATTAGAAGTGTCTATGATGGATGATTATATGGAAGATTACATTATATTGACGACTGAATATTATTGGCACTGGGATTTGAAACAAACAGGCTTAAATGTTTGGGAATACCGAAAAGTAATGGAAAAGATGATGAACGCGGGCGGCTTACAATGGATGGCTACAGATGATCCTGAAATTTGTTCACATCCTGCCAACTGTTTAATGGTCCGCATCGGTAAACGCGTTGATACGGATTCTATTCAAGCATTTGATCGTCTACGTTTTCACAATCGTTTTATGTATTAATAAAGGGGGCAACTGGAATGATTGTAGAAGAAATTATGAATCAAAATGTAGTGACACTACATCCAAACGATACAATCGAAACAGCAATCCGAACGATACGTACGAAAGGCATTCGGCACATTCCAATTGTCGATCAAAATAATCATGTCGTAGGCATTATTTCTGATCGGGATGTAAGAGATGCAAGTCCATCTATTCTAGATGAACAAGTTTCACTCGATATGCTGAAACAACCGCTCGAACTCATTATGAAACATCCCGTTATGACTTGCCATCCTCTCGATTTCGTTGAGGAAATTGCGACTTTATTTTTTGAAAATAAAATTGGCTGTCTTCCTGTTACAAAGGCCGGAAAGTTAGTTGGAATCATTTCTGAGTCTACGGTACTACACACGTTAGTAAAATTAACAGGCGCACATCAACCAAGTTCACAAATTGAAATCCAAGTAAAAAATGAACCTGGTATTCTCGGAAAAGTCGTTGCTATTTTTAGTGATTTACAAATAAATATCGTGAGCGTTCTCGTCTACCCAGCAAAAGATGAGAATGAGAAAGTACTCGTTTTCCGCATTCAAACGATGAATCCTCTAAAAGTAATTGACGCACTTGAAGCAGAAGGCTACCGCGTATTATGGCCGAACATCATGGGGATGCAAGCATGAGTAGCGCATTTATTTATTCGGATGACTTTCGGGGCTACTCCTTTAGCCCTGAACATCCTTTTAACCAACTGCGCGTCACACTTACGTATGACCTATTGCAAAAAAGCGGTTTTATCTCTCCTTCTCAAGTCATCTCGCCACGAATGGCTACAGATGAAGAGATTGCCTATATTCATACCGAGGAGTACATAAATGCGGTAAAACGTGCTGGAGAAGGAAAGTTAGAAAAATCAATTGCGATGACATACGGACTCGGAACAGAAGATACACCGATGTTTCCAAATATGCACGAAGCAAGTGCATTACTCGTTGGCGGTACGTTAACAGCTGTCGATGCTGTTCTTTCCGGGAAAGTAAAGCACGCTCTCAATTTAGGAGGCGGCTTACATCACGGCTTTCGCGGTAAAGCATCTGGCTTTTGCATTTATAACGATAGCTCCATCGCAATGAAATACATTCAAAAGAAATACGGTTTACGCGTTTTATATATTGATACAGATGCTCATCACGGTGATGGCGTTCAATGGTCTTTTTACGACGATCCTAACGTATGCACCATTTCGTTACATGAAACAGGGCGGTATTTATTCCCTGGAACTGGCGCTGTAAATGAACGCGGGCAAGGGAATGGTTATAGTTATTCTTTTAACGTTCCACTCGATGCTTTTACAGAAGATGCATCCTTTCTAGAATCATATCGAACGGTTGTAAAAGAAGTTGCAGCATACTTTAAACCGGATATTATTTTAACGCAAAATGGTGCTGATGCGCATTATTACGACCCACTTACACACCTTTGCGCAACGATAAACATTTACCGCGAAATACCGAAGCTCGCTCGTGAAATTGCTAATGAATATTGCGACGGTCGCTGGATTGCTGTCGGCGGCGGTGGCTATGACTTATGGCGCGTCGTCCCAAGAGCTTGGGCACTCATTTGGCTCGAAATGAACAACATCCAAAACATCTCAGGTTATCTCCCTCCAGAATGGATTGACGCTTGGAAAGGACAAGCAGAAACAGAACTTCCTCTCACATGGGAAGATCCAGACAACATGTATAAACCTATCCCTCGAAAACCAGAAATTGAAGAAAAAAATGCATTAACTGTAGCGAAATCCCTCGAAATTATTCGGAATAATATGACAAAGTCTTTATATTAAGCAGAAAGGAGGCTCGTTTTTAACAGCCTCCTTTTATTCATAGTTTACTATCATTGTCGTTTTTTGTTGTTAAGTCGATATTCCGTGTCGAATCGCTGATATATTTTAAAAATCGCTGATGTTTTTCGGTTACTAATGGACTAGCCATGAATCTAATAAGAAAGGGTAGTGATATTATGTGGAAACAACAAATAGTTCACACGAAACGTGGCACATTCGAACTCTTTACAAAAGGCAATGGTGAACCGCTTTGTATTACACATCACTATTCACAATTTAATGAAACTGGCGATTACTTTGCAGAAGTTTTCACTTCTACACATCGTGTATTCCTCATTAATTTACGAGACGCCGGTCATTCTGCAAAAGCACAGTCAGAAAACGAATTACGTATGATCGAAACGATTCACGACTTAGAAGCGGTACGTGAAGCTTTGCAATTTCCTACATGGCATTTCGCTGGTCATTCGACAGGCGGTATGCTTGGACTTCTATACGCGATTACATATCCAAATTCCTTACAATCATTAGTTATCGTTGGAGCTGCAGCCAGTAACTATACCGAAACATCATTTTGTATTTATCACCCAGCACACCCACAGTTTCATTATATGCAAGAGCTTATCGAGAATTTAAAAAGCCCCCATCTTACAAATGAAGAAAGAAAAGAATTATCTATTAAACGAACAAAATTATCTTTATACAAACCCGAAAACTATAACTCTTATTTTTGTAAACCAATCCAAAAAACAATGTCCGCTAGCCGGATGGACACTTTCGCACATGAATATCCGTTATTAGATTTAAGAAAGTCATTACCTTCTATTCAAACAAAGACGCTTATTATATGCGGCAGACATGATGTACAGTGCCCCATTCAATATTCTATTGAGGTGCATAAGGGCATACGTGATTCTATCTTCGTTCCATTTGAGGACAGTAACCATTATCCTTTTTTAGAAGAAGTCACTAAGTTCACTTCTTCTACTCAAGAATTTTATAAATCGTTACACCCAAAAAGTATCAGGTACTAAACCTGCTACTTTTTTCATATTTTATTTCCCTACAAATGTAACTTGTTCGCCAGTTGCCCAGCCTCCCATTGGTACAACTGTATACTTCATCCCCTGTTGCAGGGTTGCACCGTTTTGTAAATCAAAGATTCCTACTGCACCTTTTCGAGAGCTGAAACGATATTGTGCTTCTACTTTATTTCCGTCTTCACTTTGTAATTCTACTTTTCTACCAGCAAAGAGTTCCATGTTCGGATCTTTGTCTAATGTAACTTGAATAGATTTATTATCTATTGCTTCTGCACTTTGAATTACTAACGGAGCGATAGACGAAGCAGTAAACTTCGGATTTTTAACTGTTGCCCAATCAGATGTAATTGTGTACTCCGTTCCTGGTTTCAATATTTGGCCAGCAGGTAAGCGGAATTTAGGCGCTTGTCTACCATCGGACGCTTGTGTAAACGGAACATATCCAACTTCAATTTTTTCACCTGAACTTGCTGTAATTGTTAATTTTCTATCACGAAGTGAAGAAATTATTTGATATTTTTTACCGTCTTTATCTTTATTTTCATCATCTAGTTGGAAGGCTTGATTACCTCTGCCTGCTTTATACGCTTCAATACAACAATGGTGTTACCCCGCTGCAACATGCTCGTTCTCATAACTTTGAAGAGATAGAGAAAATTTTGTTAGAGGGGGATAAGTAAAAAATTAAAAATCCTACTTTTTGCCTCCCTCCTACGCCCTATGCTACATTTAACCCGTCAATAAAATATTGCTAATAAGGTGGTAATAAACATGAACAAACCTAAAATCGGAATGATTGGTCTTGGAAATATTGCACAGAAAGCCTATCTCCCAACACTTACAAAAGAAACAAATTGGAATTTTGTAGGGGCGTTTACACCTAACGCAGAGAAAAGAAAACAAATTTGCCAGCAATATCGTATTCAAGACTTCCATTCTATTGAAACGTTAGCTTCGGAATGTGATGCAATCTTCGTTCATAGTTCAACTGCTACCCATTATGAAATCGTTTCTGAACTTCTAAAAAAAGGAATCGATGTTTATGTAGATAAGCCGTTAGCAGCTACAGTAGAGCAAGCTGAAAAACTAGTCGAAATGAGTGAAAAGTATAATCGAAAGTTAATGGTTGGATTTAATCGCCGCTTCGTTCCTATGTATGTCGCTGCAAAAGAGCAGGCTAATGATATTTCATGGATTCGGATTGAAAAGCACCGCACAAATAAAGTAGGACCATATACGTATGACTTTACTATGTTAGATGATTACTTACATATTGTAGATACTGCTCGCTGGCTAGCTAATGATGACCTTAACGTCGTTCACAATATGATGCAAATAAATGAAAAGAATGAACTTCTTTACGGCCATCATACATATACAACTGCAAATAGACTTTTACTTTCTACAGCGATGCACCGCCACGCTGGTACAAATTTAGAACAAATTGAACTTGTGACGACAGGTAAAATCATTCGCGTAAAAAATATGAACACATTTGAAATTGAGCAGGAAAACTCCGTTTCACAAAGTGGTTCACCATCATGGGAAACAACGTTAAAACAACGCGGTTTTGAAGATGCTGTTCATCATTTTATCGAATGTGTACATGGGGATACAAAGCCTATAGTAGATGGATTAGAAGGATTAAAATCTCAGCAAATGCTCCAATCTCTACTACAAGCTGCAAACAAAAATTAAAACGGATACATTTTTCAGAATTTACTTTCATTCCCATTTCCCCTTTATTTCTATCAAAAATTTCTATAGAATATGTTGATAGGAATTATAAATTTCATATTGAATCGTGGAAAGGATGGGAATAACACATGTGGAACGAGTTTAAAAAGTTCGCCTTCAAAGGGAATGTCGTTGATTTAGCTGTCGGGGTTGTAATCGGTGCTGCATTCGGTAAAATCGTTAGTTCTTTAGTAAAAGATATCATTACACCATTACTTGGTATGGTACTTGGTGGCGTTGACTTTACAGATTTACAATTTGGATATGGTAAATCAGCTGTTATGTATGGTAACTTCATCCAAACAATTTTTGATTTCTTAATTATTGCAGCTTCGATCTTTATGTTTGTTAAAGTTTTCAACACCCTAACATCTAAAAAAGAAGAAGAGGAAGAAATTCCAGAACCAACAAAAGAAGAAGAACTTCTTAGCGAAATTCGCGACTTACTAAAACAACAAAATTCTTCTAAAGATAGAGCATAATTGAACGGATAAAAGGCATGTCCCTCTCGGGACATGCCTTTTCTATATGCTATAACGTTTCCGAATTCATATGAATGAATAAAATAATACCTGCAACCATAAGTACCATAATGCTACCTGCAAATAACGTAATACCGATAAACATAAAGTTCGTACTTATATTTATCGAAATACTTTCAGTAAAAATAGAAATTACATATGTGATAAGGGCAATTCCTGCAAGAATACTTCCTGGAACAAATCGCTTTAAACCATTTTGTTTTAACGTCATATATGCAAAAAAAGCAGTCGTGCAAAGCGTAATTATCCAAAGAATGATCATCTCTTCTCCCCCCTCACAAGCCTTTTCTTTCTATTATACATGACATTGCCCTATAATAGCTAAATTTGCATTTATGTGACATATAACAAGGAATTCTATTCTATATTAGAGCCTAGAAGAACGGTTCACATTTCAGGAAAAGAATTGTACGCAAGATTTTTCCACGTTAAGAAAAATGAAACTGTAGATGCAGTAGCAAAAAAATACTATCCTGAATACGAATAAAAGCTCACAGCAAATGCTGTGAGCTCTTTTATACTTACTTCGTTGAATCTCTAAATTGGATACGGTGAGGTAAGATAACAGTGTGATCTTCCACTTTTTCTTTGTTCATATATTTTGTTAATAGACGCATTGCTACTGCACCGATATCATACATTGGTTGTACAACTGTTGAAAGCTGTGGACGAACCATTAATGCAAGGCGTGTATTATCGAAACCAAGTACTTCTATATCAGTTGGTACGTTTAATCCAGCGTCTTGTGCTGCGTGGATTACACCTAGTGCCATTTCATCAGAAGATACGAAGATTGCTGTTGGCTTTTCATCAATGCTCCAAAGCTTTTCGAATGCTTCGATACCTGAATCATATGTGTAATCTCCATCAATTACAAGATTTTCATCATATGAAATACCTGCTTCTTCTAAAGCTTTTTTATAACCTTGTAACTTTTTCGCGCTTCCCGCTTTATCAATGAAAGGACCAGAAACGAAACCGATACGCTTATGCCCTTGCTCGATAAAGTGCTTCATTGCATCGTAAGCTGCTTGTGTATAATCAATATTTACTGATGGCGTTTCATTTTGCTCATCAAATGACGCTGCTAATACAATTGGCACTGGAGATTTTTTAAATTCTTCAATGTGAATGTCTGTAATATCCTCACCCATGAAAACAATTCCGTCCACTTGTTTTCCAAGCATCGTATTTAATAAATGGAACTCTTTCTCTTTGTTTTGGTCAGAGTTACTTAAAATGATGTTATATTTGTACATTGTTGCGATATCTTCAATTCCACGAGCAAGTTCTGCATAAAACGTATTTGAGATATCAGGAATAATAACACCTACTGTAGTTGTCTTCTTACTTGCTAGTCCACGTGCTACCGCATTTGGGCGGTATCCTAAACGATCAATTGCTTCTAATACTTTCTTTCTTGTTGTAGGCTTTACATTTGGGTTACCGTTCACAACACGAGATACGGTAGCCATTGAAACGTTTGCTTCGCGCGCTACATCATAAATTGTTACGTTCATCTCATCGCACACTCCTTCTATTTTTGTTATCTATTTTTATGTATCGGTTACTTGAATGAAAAAAAGACATCAACTCTATTTGCAGATGCCACCAATCGTCCCGAGTTCTTCCTTTTACTAATGATACGATAAAAACGCAGGCTCATACAATATTTTCCCGCAAAAGTTTCGAAAAAATTCGCTTCTTTTCTTGTATTTTCGTATTTTTTATGAAAAAAAGGGCATTTTTTGTAAAAAATAGATGTTCCATAAGTAGAAACCTCATTTTTTAACAGTACGATAATAAATAAGGTGAAATTTTAATCAGTGGGGGTTTTGTTCATCTCCCACCGATCAGTCGCCTTCACCAACCGAGCCTTTACCGCCAAAATTTATATCGGCAATTTTTCAAATATATCGATTTACCGACAAAAAAAACAATTATAGTCGCTATATAGTTAAGAGGAAGCTGATTCAAAGTGTCTTTTTGGAACAGCTTCTTTAACAGTTTTTATAATTTACTTCCAAATGCTTTTAATTCTTTCATAAAGTCATTGAACTGCGGAATATTCATTTGCTGTGCTGCATCTGATAAAGCGACAGCTGGATCTGGATGTACTTCAGCCATAATCGCATCTGCACCAATGGCCATCGCTGCTTTTGCAGCTGGTAATAGAAGATCACGTCTCCCTGTAGAATGCGTTACATCGACAACGACAGGTAAATGTGTTTCTTTCTTTAAAATCGGTACAGCGGAAATATCAAGCGTATTACGCGTCGCTCTTTCATACGTGCGAATACCACGTTCACATAAAATAATGTTCCCATTTCCCTCTGCCATAATATATTCTGCCGCATTAATGAATTCTTCAATTGTTGCAGATAAACCACGCTTTAATAATACTGGTTTATTTACAGCACCAGCTGCTCTTAACAAATCGAAGTTTTGCATATTGCGAGCACCAATTTGAATAACATCAACGTAATCTATTGACATCTCAATATCATTTGGATTTAAAATTTCACTAATAACAGCTAAATCATATTCATCTGCCGCTTGACGTAAAATCTGTAATCCCTCTAATCCAAGACCTTGGAAATCATACGGTGAAGTACGTGGTTTGAATGCACCACCACGCATTAATTTCAAGCCTTGTGCCTTCATTGCTTCAGCAACTTGACGTACTTGTTCATAACTTTCCACTGCGCATGGTCCCATAATAAAATGCTGATTTCCGTCACCAATTTTTTCACCATTAACTTCAACAATCGTATCTTCTGTTTTTTTCTTACGAGAAACAAGTAGTGCTTTACGATGATCATCTTCTTGTAACTCTAAACCAGCTTGGAAAATTTGTTTAAAAATATGTTGTAAAGTCGATGTTTCAAATGGACCGTTATTATTCTCTGCAATTAAATCCAGCATATTTCTTTCACGTACAGGATCAAAACGTTTCACACCTTGTACTTCTTTTAAATTACCAACTTCTTGTACGAGACGACCTCTTTCGTTTAGTAATTCTAATATTCGTAAATTTAGTTGATCGATTTCAGAACGTAAACGACCTAATTGTTGTGATGCCATAAGAAAGCCACCTCTTTCAAATTCCTATATGTTACTTTTTTAAGATAACTTATTATAGCTGATACATATACGATTGTCACACGATATACAGTAATGAATCAATATCAAAAAAACTTCGTACCATTTCATTTACAATAAAAAAAAGACAGTTTAAACACTGTCTTTTTTATAAGAAGGATACAAACGGTTTATCGCTGTTTTTCTCTTTTATAATAACAGCCTCGATTTTACTCTCGGACTTTATCTGTAATTGTACTTTAGCATCTTTAGGCAATTTCTCTAACATCCCTTGAGCAGCCATTTGAGTAAGGGCCATTAATTCTGTTTTACCGTTATATTTAATAACAATATCCATATTTAATGTGTCCATTTGATTTTTCTTATAAGAAACTTTAGCATTAACTGGGATATAATCTCCAGGAGAAAACTCTTTTATCGCCTTAGCAAATTCATTTATTTTTGTATTATCTTCTCCGTATGCTTGTGTAAATTCATCAGAAGGATATGAATACGCTTTTTCATCGATCGTACTCCAACTTCCAAGGTTCGTATCATTCTTTTGAACGGTAGCACTAGCAATATACGTACCATTTTTTAAAGAACTTGTACTTTCTTGCTTAAAGATAGCAAATGTAATTGGAGATTTGTTATATTTATCATTTTTGTTAATAGCTTCTGTAAGCTGTTTAGCAACTTCAGTCCCTTTAGAAATAGCTTCTTCGTTAGATACACTTGACGACATAGCTAAACCAATCATAACACCAGATAAACTTAATTCATTTGAATTCTGTTTCTCGAAATAGTCTTGTTCTATAATATTTGTCAAAACTGGCGCTTCCACTTTCGCGACTAATTCATCGATTAACTTCTCTGGAATATACTGATTTAATTGTAATACATGACTTTCTGTATCAAATTGTTGTGTTGCAATATTCATTAAACCATTTTCATACTCTGCTAAATCTAATTTGGAATTTGTTTTTATATTAGCTGTATTAATAACCTTTTGTTCTTTTAAAGGAATAACAGTTCTATAATAATCTTTAGAAACAGCAGTTCTCGGAATCATACTTTTTTCTTTTGTATCTTTTTGTATAACTTCATCCTTCTTACTAATCGTATTATTACTACTACAAGCTCCTAGTAATAAGCTTACGACTGCGAAGGATAATGCCATTTTTTTCATTACTTAAAACCTACTTTCAACAATCTAGTTATTTAGTTTGAACTATTAATAGTGTACCATTCAACAAAAACAAAAAAAAGAAGCAAGCACGTTTAGCTTGCTTCTTTTTACTTAATATTCTCTTCTAAAGCATCTTTTTTTATGTTCCAATGAGACGTATTCCATACTACTATCCCATCTTTTATGTATAACACTTGCGGTGATTCGTGTTTAATGCTGTACTGTTCTGCAACAAAATTCGAAACATCTCTCGCATCTTGTACGTATAAGTAATACGCTGGCACTTCCCTTTCTTCACTGCAATACGCTTGAAATTCTGTGTATGCACCGTGACTAATCGGACATGTCGTACTATGTTTAAAAAGAACATAAGGCTCATTCTTTTCTACTAAGACTTCAAGCTCTTCAATTGTTTCAAGTTTTGTCATATTCATTACGATTCACCTCTCATGCGAAGTCTAGATCGCTTCTCTTTCTTTTCAGCCTTCTTCTCAAGTCTTTCTAATTTACGCTCTTCTTTTTCAACCTTCTTCTCTTGTCTCGTCGCACGGTAATGATTGTATACTTCAATCGCTGCACTGCTCCACTGTACAACTTGTGCCACTTTATCTGCATTATTTTCAATTTCGTCCGTAACAGACTCTGATACATTACGAAGTTTCGTATTTAAAGAATGGATTGTCGTTCCAATTCCATCTACACCTGCTACTACTTTATTTAGCGATTGTGACTTTTGTTGAATATCATCAGCTAATGCATTTGTTTTATGTAATAATTGCTCCGTTTCTACACTGATTCCTTGCATTTGCTTTTCTAAACCTTCTAACGTACTTGCAACGTTTTCTAACGTCTTCTGAACTGATAGTAGTGTTCTACATGTATACACCACTAATACAGCAAAAGCTACCGCAATAATAGCCGCACTGACATATAAAAGAACTTGCATTTCATCACTTCCTTTATCTTTTTCATACTTTCCCCTATTATACAATCATTTTTCGTTTCATTCTAATCCCTATCTTTTCATTAGAATTTTCATACTTATTCGTTAACTGTAACATAAATCATTCAACAAATTCCACTAAGTAGGTTACAATAAGAGAGGATACATAATTAGTAGGGAGGCTTTACATATGAAAGATCCACGTATTGAAAAGTTAGCATACAATTTAATTAACTACTCTATCCGATTACAAAAAGGGGAGAAAGTATTAATTGAAAACTTTGGATTACAAAAAGAACTTGTAACTGCACTTGTAAAAGAAGCATATGCAGCTGGTGGTTTCCCATTCGTTTCTTTAAAAGATCATCAAGTAGATCGCTCTTTATTAATGGGTGCTACTGAAGAACATTTCGAACAAATCGCTGCATATGAAGCAAGCGTAATGAAAGATATGGACGCTTATATCGGCCTTCGCTCTGGCGACAATATCAACGAACAAGCTGATGTTCCAAGTGAACGTATGAAAGTTCACGGTCAAACAGTTGGTAAAAAAGTTCATAGAGACATCCGCGTTCCAAAAACACGCTGGGTTGTTCTTCGCTACCCAAATGCTTCTATGGCACAGCTTGCGAAAATGAGTACAGAAGCTTTCGAAGACTTCTACTTCGAAGTATGTAACTTAGATTACGGTAAAATGGATAAGGCGATGGATAGCCTTGTTGCATTAATGAACAAAACAGATAAAGTTCGCTTAACTGGTCCTGGAACTGACTTAACATTCTCTATTAAAGACATCCCAGCTATTAAATGCTCAGGCCATTTAAACATTCCAGATGGTGAAGTATACTCTGCACCAGTTCGCGATTCTGTTAACGGTACAGTTTCTTACAATACGCCATCTCCTTATAATGGTTATACATTTGAAAATGTACAACTTAAGTTTGAGAACGGCCAAATCGTTGAAGCAACTGCAAACGATACAGAGCGCATTAACAAAATCTTTGATACAGACGAAGGCGCACGCTACGTTGGTGAGTTCGCAATCGGCGTAAACCCATACATCTTACATCCAATGGGAGACATTCTATTTGATGAAAAAATCGATGGCAGCTTCCACTTCACTCCTGGACAAGCTTACGACGATGCATGGAACGGCAACAACTCTAACATCCACTGGGATTTAGTATGCATCCAACGCCCTGAATACGGCGGCGGCGAAATTTACTTCGACGACGTACTAATCCGTAAAGACGGACGCTTCGTTGTACCTGAACTAGAAGCTTTAAACCCTGAGAACTTAAAATAATAAAAAAAACGCTCGGAATTATATCCGAGCGTTTTTCATTTCTTACCTACCATTTCTATTTTCACATGTGGATTCTCTTTTTCTACGAGCGATAAAAACTGCTCCATATGTTGCGGCATCGCAATCATATGTACTTTATACGCATTCGTCGTAATTTCAAGAGATTTCCCAACTTGACGAATGATTCTTATCTCTTTCAATACGATATCGTCATTTAAAATGCCGTACTTTAATACACCATTTTCTACTTTATGCTTTTTAATAAATACTTCCCAAACGAGTGGTACATTTACAAGGAAGCATAAACCCATTCCAATTAACGCTGACATCCACTGCTCTTTGTTTGTGACAATCATGACAAGTGAATATACAAGCATAAAAGCTAACGTGAGACAAACGAAAATTACCACCGATTTACTTCTTTGAATCGGAAAGTTCATACATGCACCCCCTACCCTAAATTATACCACTTTTTCCATTTTAGCCATAAAAAAAAAAAAAAAAAACCANCTGTAATACTGGAAAACCTTTTGGCAACTCGTCTATACTCACACTTTGGAAACCATTCTTTTCATAAAAGCGATGCGCCGCTAAAAATTTCACTGTCGTTCCTAAATAAATATCTTTCAACTTTTTATTCTCAGCCCATGAAATTGCTGTTTGAAGCAGCATATGTGATGCGCCCCATTCTTTTCCGCGAAACCCTCTCTTCACGAACATTTTTCTTAGCGCTACTTGATTATTCCCAATATCTAATAAAGCAACTGTTCCAACTACTTTACCATCATAAGTTGCCACCCAAAAGTTTCCATAATCCCTTTGATAGAACGTTTCAATTTCTAGTAAATCCGGCTGTTCTTCTTTCGTAATTGGGACATTATATTCTTTTTGCTGAATATGAACAATGAGACCTATTACTTCCTCTTGAAACATACTTTCATACGGAATAATATGAATCTTCTCGTTCATCGAATCTCCTTCCATTCTGAAGCCAGTAAACTATATACAGCGATATCTTGAAAATGATCGTATAGCCATTCTTCATCTCTTAAAATACCATCTAACTTAAACCCTAAACGCTCTGGAATCGCGCGGCTTTTCGCATTTTCAACACCGCACCTAATTTCAACTTTATTCAGTTTTAAATTTTCAAATGCATAGTGAAGTGCAGCCTTTACGCTACGCGTCATAATGCCTTTCCCTCCGGCATCTTCTGCAAGGTAATATCCAAGACTCGTCGCTTTCTTCCCCCAGCTTACCGGATGAATGCCTACCATCCCAACGAGCTTTCCTTTATAACGTATACCACTTTCAAAACCGTCTCCCTCTGCAAATTTCTTTAACCACATCGGAAAAATCTCATCATAAGCATCAGCAGATTTTGTCCCATCTACCCAAGGGAGCCATCTTCTTAAATGGTTACGGTTTTGATCTATTAATTGATATAATTCCTCTTTATGATGCTTCTCTAATAATTGTAGTTCAATTTCGTCGCCTACTCTGAGTGTGAACATGTTTTTTAGCCCCTTCTTTTTTTCTTATTATTCTAACATCTTTGAATGGAAAATGTTAAATATTCACACTTTCTTTTGGTTTTATACATGTTCTCTCCCCATCCTTTTTACATTTTTATCTTACAATCTAGAGTTAACTCTAGATTGTAAGATAAAAATCAAACATAACAAAAAGACGCACAGCCACAGCTATGCGTCTTTTCTATTACTTCTCTGCAACTTGAACTTCTTTTACGTAAGCTGCCTCGAATTTTTGGATGTCTCCTGCGCCCATGAAAATTAAAACGCCGTTTTTATGTTTCTTTAATACATCCGTTGTTGTATCTGTAATTAGTTCTGCACCGTCAATACGCTTTTGCAGATCTTCGATTGTTAATTCACCTTTGTTTTCGCGTGCTGATCCGAAAATATCACATAAGTATACTTGGTCAGCTTTACTTAGGCTTTCTGCGAACTCATCTAAGAACTTTTCTGTACGTGAGAATGTGTGTGGCTGGAATACAGCGACAATTTCACGCTCTGGATGTTTTTGACGAGCAGCTTCAATCGTTGCATTAATTTCTGTCGGATGGTGTGCGTAGTCATCGATGATAACTTGCTCTCCCATTGGCTTTTCATTAAAGCGACGTTTTACGCCTCCAAAAGTTGTTAATTGATGTTTTACTGCTTCTACATCAACGTTTTCATAATGGCAAAGCGCGATTACTGCTAATGCATTTAACACGCTGTGGTTGCCGTATCCTGTAATTTTGAACGTGTCATAATACGTATTACGAACGAATACATCGAATATCGTACCATCTGTTCTCTTTTGGATGTTACGTGCTTGGAAATCATTATCTTCTCCAAATCCATAGAAAATAACAGGTACTTTCGCTTGAATTTTTTGAAGTTCTTCATCATCTCCACATGCAATAATGCCTTTTTTCACTTGCAATGCCATCTCTTGGAATGCACTAAATACATCATTGATGTCTGCAAAATAATCTGGATGATCGAAATCAATATTTGTCATAATTGCATAGTCTGGATAGTAAGACAAGAAATGACGACGATACTCACAAGCTTCAAATGCAAAATACTTACTATTTTCTACCCCATGCCCAGTTCCATCTCCAATAAGGTAAGATGTCGGGTGTGCACCTTGCATTACATGGGCTAACAAACCAGTTGTTGATGTTTTTCCATGTGCACCAGTTACAGCAACACTTGTGTACTGATTCATTAGGTCACCTAAGAAGTGATGGTAACGATGTACTGGGATATTTAATTCTTTTGCTGCTACGATTTCTTCATGCGTATCTGGAAATGCATTTCCTGCGATAATCACTTGTCCTTCTTTAATATTATTTTTATCAAAAGGAAGGATGGAAATACCACGCTTTTCCAATGCTGTTTGTGTAAAGAAACGCTTTTCATAATCAGACCCTTGAACAGTATGCTTCATGTCATGAAGAATTTGCGCTAATGAACTCATTCCTGTTCCTTTAATTCCTACAAAATGGTAAACTGTCATCTTAAAGAACCTCCAACATTTCGAACTAATACAACGGCCTATCTATAAGACAGTATATGAATCTTTTCTTATTTTGGTAATCATCATACATTTCTGATACAGTGAATTTCTTTTTACCTTCACCTATCAGGATAAACTCGTACGTACTTCTTTTATGTCCATAACACATTTATTATAGCAAAAAACAAGCCGCTATACTATGATAACAGAAAAACTGATAGGGTCAATCACCTATCAGTTTTTCTCGTTTTTACATATCTTCTCTTGTTTCTAATTGAACACGCTCTAGACGTGGGTTTGGACGATATTTACGGCCAGCTTTTGCTTCTGGTTTTCCATTTAATTCTACGTTATCACCAGTAAAGCCAATATTCATTTTTAATAAGCTACTTCCTACCCCGTATATATCAACAGGTACGTTTTGAGCTTCAAATTCACGAATACGTTTCTCATCAAATCCACCAGTTACAACGATGTCTACATGCTGGAATCCCTCTTCATCGAGTGCTTTACGAAGTGCGAATACAAGCGATGGGTTTACACCACGTGGATCGAATGTTCCAAGTACTTCTGGGTGGCGAATGAAGTATTGATCAATCATTGTGCGAGACGTATCTACGCGTACACCTTTTAATGTTGATCCAAATTCACGCGCTACGCGAAGCGCATCTGTAATGACATCATTATTGTAATCAATTAGTACAACTAATTCATCTTCTGGGAATTTCTTATGATACGCTTTTGCCGCTTCCACAACATCACCATTAAACATTTGAATTAATGCGTGAGGCATTGTCCCCATACCACTTTTGCCCCACCATTCATTCATTGCATGCGTCGCTTGTGCGCTCATACCTCCGATGTATGCTGCATAACCGTCACCAGCTTGTTGCGTATAATGATCGTCACGATCTCCCATGAAAATAACTGGTTTTTCTTTATCTACACTACGTGCAGCTTGGACAACGTTATATACGTTTGTCGCAACCGATGTACGACGAGCTAAAATCCCATCAATAACACCTTCTAAAAATCCAAAGTTTTCATAAGGACCATGAATTGTTAACACTGTTTCAAACGGACTAATTTTATCGCCATCTTTTAAAGAGTGAATCTCAAGTTCCTCAGGATTTTTGGCGAATGTTTGTAGCAATGCAATCACTTCATCTGTTCCGCAAAGAACTGCATTTTCCTTTTGGAAAAATTGCATTGTTACAATACTTTTCGGGCGAAATTCTTCAATGATTTCTCTAGTCTTTAAAAAGTAAACAGCAGAGAACCAACCTTCTCCAACACGTTCATCAAATTTAAATGTTTTATTTGTTAGTCGATTTATTTCACCTTTTAATTTTAATTCAATTTCTTTCATGTCGCTTTACTCCCTACTTTACTATCCAACATTTTCTCTTAGTATACAGCAAAACCGTGTACTATACATTCGTTTCCTGCATAGCAGCGAATTCATCCTCGGAAATAAGGACATCTCTCGGTTTCGTTCCTCTTGCTTCAGAAATAATCCCTTGCGATTCCATCTCTTCAATGAGACGTGCTGCGCGATTATAGCCGATGCGGAATTTTCTCTGTACAGAAGATGTGGACGCTCCCCCTTGTTCTACAACAAATTGACATGCATCAAAGAACAGTTCATCTTCCGACTCACTCTGTTCTGTTTTCGCTAATAAATCCTCTTGCTGAAATAAGTAATTCGGCTTCATTTGCTTTTTCACATGATCAACTGTTTTTTCGATCTCATCATCCGATACATATACACCTTGTACACGAACTGGCTTAGATGTACCGTTCCCTAAGAATAACATATCACCACGACCAAGTAATTTCTCCGCGCCCCCAATATCGATAATCGTACGCGAATCAACTTGAGATGATACAGTAAACGCAATACGCGTTGGAATGTTTGATTTAATTAAACCTGTAATAACGTCTACAGATGGACGCTGCGTCGCAACTAATAAATGAATACCACAAGCACGTGCTTTTTGCGCGATACGACAAATCGCTTCCTCAACATCACCAGGTGCTACCATCATTAAGTCCGCTAACTCGTCAATGACGATAACAATATAAGGTAATGTCTCACCTGGAATTTCTCTCTCACTTACGATCGTATTGTAGCGAGTTAAATCACGAGCACCAGCGTGCGCAAACAATTCATAACGACGCTCCATCTCTTCAACTGCCCACTTTAACGCAGCTGTCGCTGCTTTTACATCCGTAATAACAGGCGCTACAAGATGCGGAACAGAATTGTATGGTGCAAGCTCAACCATCTTCGGATCAATTAACATTAACTTCACTTCATGTGGCTTCGCCTTATATAAAATACTCGTTAAAATCGCGTTAATACACACACTTTTCCCTGAACCAGTTGCACCCGCAATAAGTCCGTGCGGCATTTTTCGAATATCCGTTACAATTGGATCACCAGAAATATCAAGTCCAAGTGCAACAGTAAGCGGTGATTCACTCTTTGTAAATACAGGACTTCTTAAAATTTCACGAAGAAATACCGGCTTACTTTCTTTATTGGGAACTTCAATTCCAATCGCACTCTTTCCTGGAATTGGCGCTTCAATACGAATATCCTTCGCAGCTAAACTCAACTTAATATCATCACTTAAATTTGTAATTTTATTTACTTTTACACCTGGGTCTGGCTGTACTTCAAAACGAGTTACTGCTGGCCCTTGTGACACATTAATAACATGTGCTCCAACGTGGAAATTATTAAACGTAGTATCTAACAATTCTTTCTGCTCTTCTAACCATTCCTTATTATCTAACGCTGCTTGCCGTGGAATTGACAACAGTGCTAATGGCGGAACGGTATATGTTGGTGGTGTTTGTAATACGTTTCGCATATCGTTCTCTCTTTGATTTACAACATATGCTTTCTCTTGTACTTCCGTACTTGAAATTGGCTTTTGTACTTGCTCTACCACTACTTGTTGCATTGGCTTTTCTTCCACTTGTGATTCTACTACCATTTGTTGCCCTAGTTGTTCTTCCACTTGCGGTTCTACTACCACTTGCTGCATTGGTTGCTCTTTCACTTGCGGTTCTACTACCACTTGCTGCATTGGTTGCTCTTTCACTTGTGGTTCTACTACTACTTGTTGCATTGGTTGCACTTCCACTTGCGGTTCTACTACCACTTGCTGCATTGGTTGCTCTTTCACTTGTGGTTCTACTACTACTTGTTGCATTGGTTGCTCTTCCACTTGTGGTTCTACTACCACTTGTTGCATCGGTTGTTCTTCCACTTGCGGATCTACCACCACTTGCTTCACTGGTTGTTCTTCCACTCGTGATTCTACTACTACTTGTTGTACTGGTGACTCTTCTACTTGGTGTACTGGCTTATTCTCTACTCGTTCACCCATAGAAGGTTGCATTACACTCGTTCTAGCCGCATGTCTTTCCATTAATCGCGTTCTGTCTTGTTTCAACATAACAACATTAAATGGTACATGACGCTTTTTCTCACGTTTTGGCTCTTCTTTTGGTACAACTGGTTTCTCTTCTGCGATTGTTGTTTCTTCTACAACTAGCTGTTCTTCTGCGACTGGCGCTTCCTCTACAACTGATTTTCCTTCTGCAATTGGCGCTTCTTCCACAACTGGCTGTTCTTCTGCGACTAGCGCTTCTTCTACAACTAGCTGTTCTTCCGCGACTGGCGCTTCCTCTACAACTGGTTTTCCTTCTGCAATTGGCGCTTCTTCCACAACTGGCTGTTCTTCTGCGACTAGCGCTTCTTCCACAACTAGTTTATTTTCCTCTGTTTCTGCAATTAAAACATTCGCAAAGCTTTGAACATCTTTCTTCGTTTGTTCATCAGCCTCAGCAACATGTATGAATTCGCTCTTTTGTTCAATTGCTTCATCTAATACCATTTCCGGCTGAGTTTCCTCAAGTTCTACAAATGCCTCTACTTCAGACTCTTCTGCTTCTGCAATTTCTTCCACTTCTTCAGACTCTTCTGCTTCCGCAATTACTTTCACTTCTTCAAATTCTTCTGTTTCCGCAGTTACTTCCACTTCTTCAGACTCTTCTGCTTCCGCAGTTACTTCCACTTCTTCAGATTCTTCTGTTTCTGCAGTTACTTCCACTTCTTCAGATTCTTCTGTTTCCGTAGTTACTTCCACTTCTTCAGACTCTTCTGCTTCCGCAATTACTTCCACTTCTTCAGACTCTTCTGCTTCCGCAATTTCTTCCACTTCTTCAGATTCTTCTGTTTCCGCAATTTCTTCCACTTCTTCAGATTCTTCTGTTTCCGTAGTTACTTCCGCTTCTTCAGACTCTTCTGCTTCCGCAATTACTTTCACTTCTTCAAATTCTTCTGTTTCCGCAGTTACTTCCACTTCTTCAGACTCTTCTGCTTCCGCAGTTACTTCCACTTCTTCAGATTCTTCTGTTTCTGCAGTTACTTCCACTTCTTCAGATTCTTCTGTTTCCGTAGTTACTTCCACTTCTTCAGACTCTTCTGCTTCCGCAATTACTTCCACTTCTTCAGACTCTTCTGCTTCCGCAATTTCTTCCACTTCTTCAGATTCTTCTGTTTCCGCAATTTCTTCCACTTCTTCAGATTCTTCTGTTTCCGTAGTTACTTCCGCTTCTTCAGACTCTTCTGCTTCCGCAATTACTTTCACTTCTTCAAATTCTTCTGTTTCCGCAGTTACTTCCACTTCTTCAGACTCTTCTGCTTCCGCAGTTACTTCCACTTCTTCAGATTCTTCTGTTTCTGCAGTTACTTCCACTTCTTCAGATTCTTCTGTTTCCGCAGTTACTTCCACTTCTTCAGACTCTTCTGCTTCCGCAATTACTTCCACTTCTTCAGATTCTTCTGTTTCTGCAGTTACTTCCACTTCTTCAGATTCTTCTGTTTCTGCAGTTACTTCCACTTCAGGTTCTTCTGTTTCTGCAATTTCTGCAAACTCTTCTGGTATTTCCACAATGATTGTCTCTTCAAGTTTTTCTTCTGCTTTGACAATCACTGATTCTTCTGAAGTTTGTTTTTCTATTTCTGTATTACATTTCATTTCTTCTGCTAATATTGTATCCTCGTGCTCTACTTGAGAATCTACTAATTCTTCTTGTAGACTGTTTTCGTTTGACACCACTACATCTTTTTCTTTCCCTGCATCTTCCGTGCGCTCAGCTATCGTTTTATGAAGGAATTCATCCGCTGAAACTTCTTGCGGTGTATTTATTTCTTGAACCACTTCTTTTTCTTCTACTACTGGCTCTTGGCGCTCAATTTCATAACCGTTTTTCTCGAGCCATTGATCAACAACTGACTTTTCTTCCTTTTTACTATGGTTTTGCTCTTCTTGCTGATTACCTGCTCTACCACTAGAAGACGGAGTTGTTGTTTGCCCTTCTGAGAAAGCAGATAATGTATACCCTTTTTTCTCTAACCATGCATCAACGACTGATTTACCCTCTACAGATATTTCAAGATCTTCTCTTTCCTTTTCTTCCTCCTGCTTTTCTACCT
The DNA here is from genome assembly GCF_014932895.1 of Bacillus thuringiensis. Lineage (GTDB taxonomy): Bacteria > Bacillota > Bacilli > Bacillales > Bacillaceae_G > Bacillus_A > Bacillus_A thuringiensis_AA. The sequence continues at coordinate 921,973 of NZ_JACYOF010000001.1, forward strand.
TTTTCTCTACTGAAGGACGATTATATCCATAAATCGGCGAAATCATTTCTGTTGGACGAAATGGTCTACGGCTACTTTCTTGCGACGGTACAGACACTTTTTTTACGACTGGCTCTGGATCCGGTTCATATTGCACTTCCGGCTCTTCATATGTAGCAACTACCTTCTCCACATACGGTCGTCTACTTCTTTCCACTTTTATTCCTCTTTGAGTAGGCTGATCCTCATATACTCCGCTTTGAACATGTTGTTCTTCAAAGCGTGGTTGTTCTCTTACATCATCCTCATCAAATCCATCATCTGGTATTAATGGAAAACGGCATTTACCTGCATTCCGACTCGCCATTTGTGCTTCTCTTGCTTCAGTATAGTGGTTTACACGAGGAATTTTCGGCTGACTTTCGATTTGTTTCGGTACTTCTTTATTCATCGCTGTTTGTTCTTCCTCTTTGTTAAACAGCTTTTTCATCCAATCTAACATGCTTACCACTCTTTCTACTAAATAGTAACATCCTTTATTGTATCAGCATTCAGCAAAAAGTGCAGGTAAAATTAAGCATGTCATATTTATCCATATCATTCTAATTTACGAGTATTTTCATATAGAAAAACGCAGCCTCTCATGTAAGACTGCGTTTAAGCTTTACTCTTCCGATATTCATCTACACTATCCGTTACACTTTGTAATAAAGAATTTACATACTGCGGGTCAGATAATTTTTTATCTTCTTCAGGATTTGACATAAACCCAAGTTCTAATAGTACACCAGGAACTTTTGCCCAATTAAATCCAGAAAGGTCGTCCCTAAATTTAATACCATTTACTTTCACTTGATTGTTTTCTCTCATTTTATTTACTATCGTTTGAGAAATTTGAAGACTTTCAGCATAAATCTCTTTCGTATACGGGCTTCCTTCTGCTGGTGTCAATACAGCAAATCCACTTTGATTTGGATTTTCAGAACCATCTGCATGAAGACGTAAAAATAAATTCGCCTTATGATCATTTGCGAATGTCGCACGTTCTTTATTGCTTATATCAACATCTTGTGATGTTCTCGTCATTAATACTTGTATTCCCTTTGCTTCTAACTTTTCTTTTAATACGAAAGCCATTTCTAATACAAGAACAGCCTCTCTTTTTTTCGTCACAACACCAGTTGTACCATCTGTCACTTTATATTTTTGCGTCGCTGCTCCTGGTCCAATCGGCTCTAAATTTAAATTCGCTTTTTGTTGATGCCCTGGATCAATAACGACAAGAAACTTTTCTTGTTTTTCATTACTCTCTATTTTTTGTTCATTATTTTGTACTGGTTGTTCCGTTGGCTGCACTGGCGTAGCTTCCTCTTTCTTTTCCTCGGCCGGCACTTCCTCCTGCTTATGCTCCACTTGCTCATTCGTTTGAACTGCTTGCGGTTCTTCTTTCTTTTCTTGTTCTTCTTGTTGCTTTTCTACCGGCGGGTCTTCCTTGTTATCTTTGTTTTTTTCCTGCATAGAAGATGTTACTTCTTTTTTCGGCTCTTCTTGCGAACAACCTCCCATATATATTCCAATGAATGCAATCATGCTCATTATTTTTATATACTTCATGCTTTTCTCCCATCACTTTGCACCAGTCTCAAAGTTTTTCTTATAATTGTTTTATAATTTCATCCATATTTCCAATATGAACGGATTGCCACATTTCTGTACCACGCTCTGCAGTATAAACTAGATAAGCACCATCAGCCACGTTTACGAAAACCGGATCCCCCATATCTGTTTCATATCCAATCACAATCCATTCCTCTTTCCATTTTCCATTTTCTTCACTTATTAATGAATTTTTATATTTATCATATCGGTAACCGATTTGGCCTTTTTCTAATTCATTTTCGCTAAATACATATATTTCATAGGAACCTAGTTCGATATCTTGCTGTTTTGAAGTTTCGATTCGTTTCAGAAGTTCTGCGATTTTTAGTTGTTGTTTCATACATCTATCCCTTCTATTTTTCTAAATTTTAACTAAATTGTTTATAAAATACAATATAGATTTTAAGAAAAAGATGACATCCTTATAAATACGAACGATTTTCTAAATATATCTATCACAACTCGCAATATATCAACGATTCGACAGAAAATATCGATTGACCAGCGCAAAGTGACAATAATAAAAAGAGAGGCTGCCCAAAAGGACAACCTCTCTTTCTTATATCAATTAAAATTTGAACTCTTGTCCAACTTCAAAGCTATCTTCTAATACTAGAATACCTTTTTCTTGTGGAGCATCTGGAAGCTCTAATTCACGTGCTGAGCAAATCATTCCAGCAGAAGGAACTCCGCGAAGTTCAGCTGGTTTAATTAGCATACCACTTGGCATTACAGCGCCGATTTTTGCAACGACAACTTTTTGTCCTGCATCAACGTTCGGTGCACCACATACGATTTGTAATGTTTCTGTACCGATTTCTACTTTACAAATATTTAACTTATCAGCATTTGGGTGCTTCTCTTTTTCAGCTACATAGCCTACAACAAATTTTGGAGAAAGATCTGCTTCTACTGTTTCTTCAAAGCCGTTCTTCGCTATAATTTCGTTAATTTTCTCTACAAGTTCTTTCGTTAGTGTAAGGTTACCTGTTTCTTTTACTTCTAAGTAAGAAGATGCATTAAAGATGTTGAATCCTGCTGTTGCATTGCTTTCACGATCGTATACACGTGCAACATCTCCTTTACGATCAAAAGTACGGTTCTCTAAAGTAATATCCTGTAAGGCAACAATTAAAGTGTCACCAATTCCTTCAAGGTTGTAAAAAACGTTCACTTCGTTCATCCTTTCTCTTTTCCATCTGTCTTCTTCCGATTCTTCGCTAAAATAAAGATTGGTTCAAAGTCCCCATCTTCATATACGAATGAAAGTGATGTAATCGGAACATGCCCTTCGGCAAAAAATTTCATTGTCATTTGTGCAATAATATCATAACCGATTTCGTTGACGATATCAGCAATAATTAATACATCTTGATGAGGAACAGCAACAACCATATCACCAGAAATCTTTTCACGCATCGATTGTAGTAACGATTCGTTTAAAATACGAGTCGCATCATACCCATCATTTGTGTTTAAAAAGTAGAATGTGTTACCTGCTACTGTATCTTGTTTAAATTCATAACCTAATGATCGAGCATTAAATAATGCCATTTCACGTACTTGTTGCTCTGTAAGCTCTAACTTTTGTAATAGACGCTCATCAATGAGTCGATACGTTTTATTCGAATCTAGCGCATAGTAAATACGTGTTTCCGCCGTATGATCCGTCATAATAAACGGATTTCCTTCTTCTGCTTGTTTCGGGAAAGAAGTAGAGCGAATAACAGGTAAAATTTTCGCCTCGCTATTTTCTTCTTTATGCATTGCAATTAGCGCTTCTTGTACGTAATAAGCAACTTCTTCAATCGCCTTTTCTTTGTTCACTTCCCATTTTGCAACAACTCCCGGAAGCGATACGTTAATACCTTTTTTCGATTCTTTCTGTTCAATACGTAGAACTTCTTTCTCGCTATCATAATGAAAGTCCCATTCTGGGCGAGATAATTTCTTTATTAACTCATCTTTCATCTTTTTACTTGTCATCTTCATCTCTTTTTCCTCCCTTCCAAAAAAATAACCTCCCCCGCGAAGGTAGAGGTTGTTTTACAATTCAATTGGCAAATTGCCTTATTTTAAACCTTCAATGAACTCTTCGATTTGTTCTTGTGTTTTACGATCTTTGTTTACATAGCGACCTGTTTCTTCACCTTTATTGTACGCTACAAAGCTCGGAATGCCAAATACGTCTAATTTTACGCATAGATCAATAAACTCATCACGATCTACATAGTAAAATGAGAAATCACTATATTTCTCTTCTACTTCTGGCATAAATGGATCAACGAAACGGCAGTCTGGGCACCATTCTGCTGAGAACATAAAGACTACATTCTCTTCATTTTTTAATTCTTGGAATTGCTCCATGCTTTCTAATGATTTCATCTATATTTCCTCCTCTAACGAGTGCATTTTTTCATGTTATAATCTTTCTTTTATACTACCATACATCGCGCACCGTGCAAGGTTTATGCTTGCTTTTCATCATACTTATATTGCCCAACTAACAACTTAACAACGTGTACAAATAATTCCGTTCGGTCGACATAATCATTTGTAAAGATACCGATAGCACCTTCGTGGCTACGAATATCTTTTCGCTGCACAAACTCTTCCATCACTTCACTTAACTCTTTACCCTTTTCAAGTGGTGTTAAAAAGTCATCTGGTAATTTAATACGAGCTCCTCCTGCAACAAATATTTTACCTTCACTTGTCGCTAAAGCCCCCCAGTTACACATAAATAAACCGTGCGTTGTTTTCATTACGCCGCCTTCTAGCCCAATACCAATTTGAGCTTCTCCTTCTTTTAATGCCTGCTTCGCTCTATTTACTGCTCCTTGCATCGTCTCTTCATCTGAAAACGGCTGGTTTGCTACTCCTGAAGGAACAGAAAGAGACGTAATTTCGACCTCTTTCCAAACCTTCTCCACAGCTCCAACCTTCGTTTTATTCTTCGATCCAACTACTACCTTCATTTCGTTCACCTCTATAAAAGTTCATCATTTCGCCCTACTTAAATTAAGCACTACCACATATCACCGGGTCATCTCTTCAACCTAAAAAAGAAAGGTTTTTCTCACAACATTGCCGACCTCGAACACAAAAACAGCCTTCCTCTCTCTTCATACTCGGGGTCTTAATACATCATTCGAACACCAATTAGGCACTGACCGCACCCACACATGGATGGGTCATCTCTCCTACCTAAAAAAAGAAAGAGCTTTTAGCCCTTTCTTCTACGCGTTATTCTTAATTGTCTCTAACGTCGTTTTGTCCGTTGCTCTTACAAGCTTCGTAATGAGCTCTTTCGCTGCTGCATAATCATCAACATGTAAAATAGAAGCATGTGTATGAATATAGCGCGCGCAAACACCAATTACTGCTGATGGGATACCAGAGTTGCTTGTATGTACACGGCCGGCATCTGTACCACCTTGTGAAATAAAGTATTGGTACGGAATGTTATGTGTTTCTGCTGTATCTAAAATGAATTCGCGCATTCCTCTATGTGTTACCATTGTGCGATCATAAATACGAAGAAGAGCACCTTTTCCTAATTGACCGAACTGCGTTTTATCACCAGATGCATCGTTTGCTGGGCTTGCATCCAGCGCATAGAAAATGTCTGGTTGGATCATATTTGCAGCTGTTTGCGCTCCGCGAAGCCCTACTTCTTCTTGGACAGTCGCACCAGAGTATAATGTGTTTGGTAGTGTTTCATCTTTTAATTCTTTTAATAACTCGATTGCAAGGCCACATCCGTAACGGTTGTCCCAAGCTTTCGCCATAATTTTCTTTTCGTTTGCCATCGGCGTGAATGGACAGATTGGTACGATTTGTTGTCCTGGTTTTACACCAATTTCAATCGCATCTTCATAGCTATCTGCACCTATATCAATTAACATGTTTTTTATATCCATCGGTTTTGCACGTTGCGCATCACTTAATAAATGAGGAGGAATAGATCCAACAACCCCAACAACAGGACCGTTCTTCGTCATAACTTGTACGCGCTGCGCTAATAGTACTTGGCTCCACCAGCCGCCTAACGTTTGAAAACGAAGCATTCCGTTTTTCGTAATTTGCGTAACCATGAAACCTACTTCATCCATATGACCTGCTACAAGAACACGTGGGCCAGTTTCGTCCCCTTTTTTCAAGCCAAATACGCTACCTAAACCGTCTTGTACAATTTCATCAGCATATTTGCTTAATTCTTGTTTCATAAAACGGCGTACATCATGTTCAAAACCTGACGCACCTTGTAATTCTGTTAACGTACGAAATAATTGTAATGTCTCTTTATTCACGAAGTCCCCTTCTTTCAAACCTTAGTAGAATACCTCTTTTATTGTAACGAAATTTTCGAAATGTTTCTAGTTTCTTCTTTTTTAGCTGTATTTGCTTTATAATTATTATCGGTACACTATTTTTATTTTATAGAATTGAGGTGAATATATGAGCTGGAAAGGTTTAGTAGCAGGTCTTGGCGTTGGATTCGCAGCTGGTTATTTCGTTGCAAACAAAGTACAAGAACAATCCCATATTTCTTCAGAAAAAGCATTGAAAATGGTGAAACAAGCATTAAGTCATAAAGGTGAAATTACTGGCTCTTGGGTACATATGGTTCCAGAGACATTTGAAAAATATGATGTTGCGTATGAAGTTTATCGCGGCGGTCTTACAACAATGTTAGATGATATACAAGAACGATTCGAATTTTTAGTTGATGCTAAAACAGGTACTGTTTTAGAGGTTATAGCAGCTTAACAAGAGGTTTCCCATTAGGTGAACCTCTTTTTTTGAAAAATCGATTTACCAACAAAAGCTGACAATAAAAAGAGGAGGCTGTTCCAACAAACATTTTGGACAACCTCCTCTTTTTAAGCTTCTATACTTGTTTTTCTCTCTATCTTTTCTACGATATGTCCTTCCTCATTCCACTTCACTGCACGATAATATGAGTCATGATAAAACGAAAACCACGCATCGTTTTCAGCGCCATATTTCATCCACTTTTGCTTATTTTCAATCGATGTCATCGGATAATCATCATAGGCCATTACCCATAATACATTTTGATGCGCATGTGTTGGTAAAATATCCGCTAAATGAAGCATCGTTTCACCTTTACTTTCAAGAATGATAACCGCATGTCCATCACTATGGCCACCCGTATGCGCCATTTTGATTTCATCCGTAATTTCTATTTCTTGCTGGAAGGTAACAACTTGATCAACAATCGGCTCCCAATTTTCTTTCCAATATGTATTACGTGATCTAATATTTGGGCTCCTCATTTCATTCCACTCTGTTTCACTTACGTAAATTTTCGCATTCGGAAACGCTGGTACAAGGTGATCACCTTCCCATTTTGTTAAACCAGATGCATGATCAAAATGAAGGTGCGTCATTAAGACGTAATGAATATCTTCTGGCCTTAACCCTAGCTTTTCTAAAGATTCATCAACTGATGATTCTTCCGTTACACCTTGATTTCGTTTCATCTTCTCATTTAACTTACCGTTCCCTATTCCAGAATCAATAAGCATGTTTCCTTCTTTCGTTTGCAAAAGTAATGGATCCGTTCGTAAATAAATATGATTTGTATCGTTATGTTTATATTTCCGTGACCATAGTACTTTCGGTACAACACCAAACATTGCACCACCATCTAAATGTGTGTTTCCACCTTTTAGCCACGTCACTTTTATATCTCCAATTTGTAATTCTTCCATAACAATTCCCCCCTCTCACTAATTTTAACATAAAATTCTGATTATTTTAGCCATAAAAAAACCTATGCATTACTGCATAGGTTCCGTACGATATTTTGCTTCTACACGGTAAATACGATGACCTTTACTAGAGAATTTCTCTTCGTATTCAGTCATAATGTTACCTTCAAAGTCACTGTTATGAAGATCTAGGCTTAAGTAAGTTAGTAACATACCGTACTCAGCCATACTCATTAGAGAGTATTCAAATAAACCTTGGTTATCTGTTTTGAAATGGATTTCTCCGCCCTCTACTAACACTTCTTCGTAATTGCGTAAAAACGTTTTATACGTTAAACGACGCTTCGTATGACGTTTCTTCGGCCACGGATCTGAGAAGTTTAAATAAACGCGGTCAATTTCACCTTTTGCAAAGAAAACTGTTAAATCTTCAGCATCTTTATTAATTAACTTTAAGTTCGGTAATTCTTCTTCAATTAATTTATCAAGTGCATCTACAACAACACTTGTGAATTTTTCAATTCCAATATAATTAATATGTGGATTCGCTTTTGCCATGTCATACATAAAGCGGCCACGGCCTGTACCTACTTCAATGTGAATCGGTTGTTCGTTTCCAAATACTTCTTTCCAATTACCAGCGCGCTCCTCTGGATTTCCAATTACGATATGTGAATACTCATTAATTCGATCCATTGCATACGGTTTATGTCTTAAACGCATAGATGTCTCCCTCTCTTTATAAAGCTATTTTTAAAGGAATGATTCCTTCTTTCTGTTTTAGTCAATCTACCAAACAAAAAACCAAGTACGTACGAGCACTCGGTCCGTTTCTTTCAAGTATAAGATGTACCATTTTGATAAAAACTACATACAGCATTAAACATTCCATGACGAAACATCTTTTTCTCTTACATTTGAAGAGAAAAACAATCGAAAGGATGATCCGTTCATGCCAATTAATCAACAACATCAATTAGAAGTGCTGAAAGATATTTTAGTCAATCACCAAAGTGATTGCTGCGGGACGGTTTCTGAATGCGAGCAATTAGAGCGCCTCATTCAATCGTTACTCGCAAACGATAATATAAGTAGTGACGCTAAAGCAATGCTAAACGATGTATATTCTTATAGTCAATCGGGTAAATCTTCCTCTAATTTGGACAACCATATTTCCAATAATCAAGAACAACTTACTCAGTGGATTGCTGGAATGGACAATTTTTCTTAAGTATTATTCTGATGCAAGTAGTTGCTGTAAATATTGATGCCAATATTCAGCTTCTGCTTGCTGTTTTTTTGTTGTGTGCCATTGAATAGATAAAATCGTTTGTGCTATTACATACCATCTCATACGCCTAAGCAATGATTCATCCATTTCAATATCATAATATCCGATCCATTCACTCCATTCATGACGCGGAATGTACCAGTATAATAACATACCAAGGTCTAGAGCTGGGTCAGCAATCACAGCTCCATCCCAATCAATTAAAAACAACTCATCTTCATCCGACAATATCCAGTTGTTATGATTTACATCACAGTGGCATACAACGAATTCATTATATTCAATATCTTTTAACGAATCCGTTAAATATTGAAGGCCTTGCTGAATTGTTTCATCAATCCTTATATCTCCTCTTAAAACAAGTTGCAGTTGCTGTAAGAGCTCTTGTGCATGAAGCGGTTGCTTCCCAAGTCTTTGAATCATCTGCACAAGTGCTTTAGAGGAGTGTATTTTTTTCAAAAGTTTCGCAACACGTTCTAGTTTCATATCCTCTGGCTCAAGCTTCTGTCCCGGAAGCCATTTTTGAGCAGAAATTACATCACCATTCGTTACCCTTCTTGTCCAAAGTAATTTTGGAACAATTCCTTCTGCTGACAATACCGCTAAAAAGGGCGATGTATTCCGCTTTAAAAATAACTTCTGTTGTCCGTTTTGCGCAATATATGCATCGCCCGTTACTCCACCAGCCGGTACAAGACTCCACTCTTTTCCTAATAATTGTTCCAACCATTCCATATTCATTACCCGTTAACAAATCCTTATCTTTTATAGTTATGAAAAGAAAACCGCAACATCTCTACACATGTTGTGGATTCATATATATTACTGTAAATGAAAAGAAAACTTGACCTAAGCCAAAAATCCTCTATTTTATTTTACAAAACCACTCATAGAATGACAACTTCTCAAAATAGTCACCTTTGTCAATTCTACATTTATTACATTCTCATCGTCAAGTAGCGATTTGTCACATTATCGTCAATATATTCGTGCTAATTGGAGCCAGTTGAAGTTCCTTTCCTCTAAATGAAGAAATTGGCTCTATTTTCGCTTGCTTTTCGTTTACTAACACATGCCATGTTTCCTCTTTTGGAAGTTGCACCATTTCAGCTTCCAAGCCACTATTAAATAAAACAACAAGCTCTTTCCACGGTCCAAATGATTCTACATTTTGTAAATGGTATGCAAGCACTTTTGTAGATGTTTGCAAAAAAGTCATATGCTTTTTTATAAGGTCTGCGTTTTGTAATCGGAATGCTCCATGCTCTTTACGAATCGCAATTAGTCCTTTTATATAGTTAACTGTCTCCATCTCTTTCTCTTTTTGATCCCAATCTAATTGATTGATCTCATCATTTGCATTATAACTATTTTCATTTCCTTTCTTCGTACGATAAAACTCTTGCCCTGCATGTAAGAAAGGAATACCTTGTGAAAGAATTACCATTGCCGTTGCTAGCAGGTGGCGTTTTTTCAAAATCTCTTCTGATTCTTCATTGCTACGCACTAGTTTATCCCACATCGTCATGTTGTCATGACATTCTACATAGTTAATGCTTTGCATTGGCTCTAGAAACAGCCCTGTTTCTTTCATACTTAAAAGACTTCCTGATGCTATATACCGCAAATGATGACAATCTACATATCCACCAAATGCAAAGCCACGTTTATTTATATGAAATGTACTCCCTTTTACTCCATCACGAAATTGATCATTAAACTGCGCGATATATGGCATTTTCGTTGCATTATTTAACGTTGCTTTTTCCTCAAGCGGAAGAGGTGTTTGTAGATCCCAGCCCTCCCCTAATAACAATGCATCACGCTTTATATTTCGCACTTCTTTTTCTATTTTGTTCATCGTTTCAACATCTAAAATTCCCATTAAATCAAATCGGAAGCCATCAACATTATACTCAGTAAGCCAATATAAAATAGACTCAACAATAAATTTCCTCATCATTTTTCGCTCAGACGCTATATCATTTCCAACTCCCGTCCCATTAGAAGGCATACCATCTTCCCCATGACGAAAATAATATCCTGGAACAAGTTTTTCAAATGATGATAACTCTCTTTCATAAACATGATTATATACAACATCTATAATCACTCGGATGCCGTGCTCATGAAATGTTTCAATCAGTTGTTTACACTCTACGATCCTGTTATACGGGTTAGAAATGTTTGTAGCATAAAATCCTGTTGGCGTATTGTAATATAATGGATTGTACCCCCAATTATATGCGGCAGAAGGATTCGCCTCATCTATACCACCAAAACAATATAAAGGTAAAAGTTCAACATGTGTAATACCTAAATCCTTTATATGAGACAATCCCGTTAACGTCCCATTTCGTCCCTTTGTTCCCTCTTCCATCAATCCTTTATATGTTCCTTTTTTATTCACTCCACTGTTTTGATGAATAGTCGCATCACGAACATGCAGCTCATACAATACGGCATCCGTCATTGACTGTAATGGTGGTAATTTCTCTCGTTTTGTTACATTCGTCTTTTCCAAATCGATTACAACGCCGTATTTTCCATTTACAGTCACTGACTTTGCGTAAGGATCCACCGCTTCATTCCATATTAAATTGATACAGACAAGGAATGTATATCGAGCTTCATCGTGATCCCCTAGTAATACATGAACCCAAACTCCATTTTCTTCTCTATACATTTCATAATCGGTATATTCTTTATCACTTTTATAAATTCTTACTTTCGCAAGTCTTGCAGTTGGAGCCCATACTTTAAATGTTGTTGCTTCCTTTTGGTACACAGCACCTAAATCTGTACCTTCGTAATAATACTTTTCATCGAAAATTGCTGTTCGAATCACAGCACCTATTTGTAAATCTGTTTCTTCATTCCGTTCATCTCGTACTGTATAATACTTCCCCACATCTAGCGGCTCTTCTATAAAGCACTCATACTTCGTTGCATCCGGAAGCGCGATAGTATGAGCAATCGGTAAATCTTTCACATTGTTTCCTTCCTGCAAACGAAATGTCCGACTTGTTCCATACGCATGTGGGAGCAAAATTGTAATTTTATTCATTTCATCTAAATAGGCATCAAATGGACGTTTTACTTTCAACATAAAAAAATCACCATCATCCTCAAAATTAAAATAAAGTGAAATCTTAATGAGCAAGGGATTCACCCCTACTCATTATTAACCCCCACCAATTGGGCCTTTACGATCAGCAAATGATAAGGCTTTTCTTATCAGCAAGACTCTATACAGTAACTCCATTCTTCTCTATAGTATATTCACCTGTATAAAAAACGTTTTCATACATTCTATTTTTGTAGTTTTATTTCAGCAATCGATTTATACTTCGGCGTTTCCTTCACGTGAGACTCGTATAAAGTAATCGCATCCGCTTGAAATGATATTTCAGGCACTCCTTTTATATTTTCTAAATGAAACTTTTCTTCTCCTACCCATTTACGGGCAACAGTAATGTGCGGATGATATGGACGTGTTTCTAAAGAAAATCCATTTTCTTCACAAATAGCATGTACTTGCTTTTGTAACTGAAACAAATCGTGATTCTCACTTACCTTCGCCCAAAAAATACGAGGCTGATCTTCCTTGCCAAACGTTGAAAACCCTCGTAACGTGAACGATAGTTCCTTTTCTTCTGTAAGTGTTTGTAATCCATTCTTTATTCCCTCTAACTGTTCCTCTGTCGCACTTCCTAAAAAGCAAAGGGTAATATGATAGTCTTCCTTATGTACCCACGAGCGAAATGGTAATTCCTCCTTTATGTCCTCTTTATAGTTAGACAGCACTTCTTTTATATGATTTGGTAAAGTAATCGCGACAAAATAATGCAAATCCATGTACATCGTCTCCTTCCTTTTATTGTTGCTTTTCTTGCTTATCTCATTCAATTAAAAAGAAGCCGCTCTCTAAAATAGAGAGCGGTCATTATTTACATACCCATTACTTCGCTAATTCATAAATCGCTTGAGCATAAATTGCTGTTGCTTTTAATAAGTCTTCAATTTCAATGTACTCATCTTTTTGATGCGCAAGTTCTTCTTTTCCAGGGAATAGCGGGCCAAATGCAACACCGGCTTTTAATGAACGAGCGTAAGTACCTCCACCGATTGCTAGCAACTCTGCTTTTTCTCCTGTTTGTTCTTCATACACACGCTGCAGCGTACGAATTAATACGTGATCTTTATCAACGTGATGAGGGCGAGAGTTAGAATAATCCGCTACTTCAAATCCATGAGTACCAACATAATTTTTTAACTTCGCAATTGTTTCTTCAAAGTTAGTCGTAACTGGATAGCGTACATTTAATCCTAAGTTACCACCTCTTTCTTTCGTATAAGAAAGGCGACCGACATTCACTGTTAACGGTCCGCTAATTTCATCTTTATAGGCAATAGTAGCCTTTTCACCAAAAATATCACTAGTAAATGTTTCTGTTACAAATGTTGCAAATGCATTTGCTTTTCCATCAAGTGAAACTGCATGTAAGAAGTTTACTAATGATAAACCTGCATTTTCTCCTTTTTCAGGAGTAGATCCGTGCGCTGAAATTCCTTCTATTTGCAGCTTCACTGTATTTCCTTCTATAGTTGATTCCCCTATTTTTTTAGCAGTTTGTAAATACTCTTCATATGCTACTGTAAGTGCATTTACATCTTCTCCTGTAAGAACTGCTTCTGCAAAATCAGGCACCATATTTAAACGGCGACCTGACTCAAATGAAACGAGTTCATATGCACCTTTTTTCTCTTCACTACCATTTTGCACAACTTGTATATCAGAAATTCCTTTTTCTGCATTAATAATTGGAAAATCTGCATCTGGCGCAAAACCGATTGTTGGCATTTCTTCATTTTTAAAGTAGTGATCTACGCATTTCCAATTACTTTCCTCATCTGTTCCTAAAATCATACGAACGCGTTTTGAAAGAGGCAAACCTAATTCTTTCACAATTTTCATCGCATAATAAGCTGCCATCGTTGGCCCTTTATCGTCAATTGCACCCCGTGCAAAAATCTTTCCATCGCGAATATCTGCACTATATGCAGGAGTCGTCCAGCCATCTCCTTCTGGTACAACGTCAACGTGACAAAGAATACCTACTAATTCCTCTCCTTGTCCCATTTCAAGATGACCTGCATACCCTTCTAAATTTTTAGAAGCAAAACCTTCTACTTTCCCTTTATGTAACATGAAAGATAAAGCTTTTTCTACACCTTCACCGAATGGTGCGCCCTCTTTCGCCGATTCTTCTTCCCATACACTTTTAATTTGTAAAAATTGTTGTGTATCACGAATTAAATCATCTTTTCGTTTTGCAACTTCTTCTGTCCAATTAATCGCTGACATCACGCATCCATCCTTCACTATAGTATCTCTTTCATCATAGCAAACCGAAATCCCTTATGCCATACACGAGAATCAAATACCGAACAATTGTAACATTTCAGATATTTCCCATTAGTTTTTCTTTTATTTTTTAAAAAAATTTGCAGGAATTTGGCGTTTTACGTAGAATTTTATGTGTTAGTTGACTGACCATATATACAATGTCAACTACCAATATTTTTCTATATGAATATTTGTTAAACTTTTGTAAAATTTAAGTAGATTAAAGCATGAATTTTTTCATGTAGAGTACAATGGTAGTAACGACCTTCTTTCCTGAATGGGGTCAAAAAAACTAGTAGAGGAGTGGTTTTCTCTTGAAACCTACAACTACTCGTATGCTAACACGCATTAAATCAATTTATATGTACATCAATGAAAACGGAACGGTAACGACGAAAGACCTTGTAGATGAGTTCGGGATCACACCGCGAACGATACAACGTGATCTAAATGTGTTGCAGTTTAATGAACTCGTGTATAGCCCTTGCCGCGGTAAGTGGACAACAACAGGAAAGAAAGTGAGAATGACCTCATAACGAAAAATAATTGTATGTAAATAAATACATACCCCTTTCTAGCTCATTAGAAAGGGGTCTTTTCTGCGCTTTAAAAACAGCACTATTTCTCAGTATCTACTTGATATGTTTTTAACATCTCTACTTCTTCATCTGTTAACTCTCGGTATTGTCCAAGTTCTAGTTCTTCATCTAATACTAACGGTCCCATCTCTGTTCTCTTTAGGTAGACTACTTTTTTCCCTACCGCTTCAAACATACGCTTCACTTGATGGAATTTCCCTTCTGTAATCACAAGCTCAATTTCGGAAATAGCATCACTTTTTAATATTGTAAGTTCACCTGGCTTTGTTTCATAGCCATCGTCTAAAATAACACCTTTAGCAAACTCGTTTACATCTTCTTCTGTTACTACTCCTGCAACGTGTGCATAGTATTTTTTCGGCACATGCTTTTTCGGAGATAATAATTGATGTGATAACTTCCCGTCATTTGTTATTAATAAGAAACCTTCCGTATCGATATCAAGTCTTCCAACTGGGAACGGATCAAAGATTGCATCTTCTAATTCTAATAAATCTATTACTGTTTCATGATTATCATCTTCCGTCGCTGAAATAACACCTTGTGGTTTATGCATCATTAAGTAAACAAACTCTTTATATTTCACAACTTCACCGTGAATCATAACTTCTTGCTCTTCTACGTTTACATGAACCTTCGCATCTTTTACTGGCGTTCCATCAATTTTCACAACGCCGTCTTTCAATAATTTCTTTACTTCTTTTCTACTTCCATATCCCATATTCGCTAATAATTTATCTAATCTCACGTTTTTCACCTTCTTTATTTATCATAGAAAAGGGGACGTAATTACGCCCCTCTTGATTTCAACTTTATTTTAAATCTACTACCAAGTTTACGTTGAATTTTATCTAATGCTTCTCCGCCAAATACTCTTTCAA
The DNA here is from genome assembly GCF_014932895.1 of Bacillus thuringiensis. Taxonomy (GTDB): domain Bacteria; phylum Bacillota; class Bacilli; order Bacillales; family Bacillaceae_G; genus Bacillus_A; species Bacillus_A thuringiensis_AA. The sequence continues at coordinate 937,533 of NZ_JACYOF010000001.1, forward strand.
GTACTCCTGTGCGAATTGCTAACAATCCGTAAACAAGACCACCAATACCTGCACAAATCGCAACTGTTATAAGAGCACCAATACGGCCATCAGGCGAAATCATGAAGGATAGAATCCATTGTGATAGTTTTACAGCAATGACCATTACAAGTGTCAATATTGCAATTTGGAATGTTCTTTTATATACAACACCGAATGAATAGTGTGCGTATTTTTTTATTTGTCGATTTGTGTACCAAACAGAAGCTAAGAAACCAACTGCGGTCGCTAGAATCGCTCCTACTGTACCGAAATAACGAATAAAGATTACGTTACATACAAATTTCAAAATAACACCCATAACAAGCGCGACAATCGCATGCTTCTGTTGGTTAATACCTTGCAGAATCGCCGCTGTTACTGTAAATAAAGCGAATAACAACGCAACTGGTGCATACCACATTAATACTTGTCCACCTAATGGATCTGAGTCATAGAAAGCAGTGTAAATTGGATATGCAAGTGTTGAAATACCGATAACTGCTGGCAATGTTAAAAACATATTTGCCTGGAATGTTTGTGTAATTTGTAATTTCAAATAGCGGTATTGTTTTTCAGTAAATGACTTTGTAATCGCCGGCACGAGCGTTAAACTAAACGCAGTTGCAAGTGATACAGGAATCATAATTAACTTATGCGTCCACATTGTGAAAATACCAAGCGCTCGCTCTGCGATATCGCCTTGACCAATCGCCTGCATAATTGAGTTAAATGTCAATGTATCAATTTGTTGATATAAAGGAATTGTTAACCCAATGACAACGTAAGGAATTGCATATGCAAATAATTCTTTAAACAATTGAACGGTACTCACTGTTGATTCTGGTACAGTTTGTTCAATTAAGTATTGATCCAAATATTTTTTACGTTTCAGCCAGTACCAAATTAACACACCGAGCGCTCCAACCGCTGAAACGAACGCAGCAAATGTCGCTACCCCAACTGCTGTTGCAACTGTACCGCCAAGTACTTTAATAACGATAAAACTACCTGCTAATAAAAAGACGATACGAATAATTTGTTCAATAATTTGTGAAACGGTAGTTGGTCCCATAGATTGGTGACCTTGGAAATAACCACGAATTAAACTCGCTGCTGGTACAACAATAAGTGCAAAACTTACAAGACGAATGATCGTCGTAACTTCTCCTACATTATTGTGTATACTTTGTTTACCAAGCATCGCTTCTGCAAACAATGGCGCCGTCATGTATAGAACTAGGAACGATAAAACTCCTGTTACTATCATCATAACCATTCCCGAGCGGAACATTCTCCGGCTCGTTTTATAATCGCCAAGCGCATTATATTTGGAAACAAATTTCGAAACAGCAAGCGGCACCCCTGCCGTTGCAATACTTAAAAAGATCGTATATGGAATGTATCCATATGTATAGAGCGTTCCGCCTTCTGTGCCTACTAATGCATGAAACGGAAAGACGTAAATCATGCCTAAGAACTTTACTAAAAATGTCCCTAACGTAACAATAAGCGTTCCGCGCAGAAATTTCGAATCGGACATACAAAAATCCTCCTACATCTACATAAAGTGAAACTATAATTAGCGGGAGACTCATCTCCTACTCCTTACTAGTTGAACCATTCGAGCATTTACAGGCTGCCAGACTCCCTCTTTACTTCCCCTAAATCTTAAGGTTTTGGCCTTATTGCCCACAAATAGCAGGATAGTGCTGAACTCTAACTTTTGTATTGTACCACAATTCTCCCCTTAAGCAGTACTTCACTCTATTTTTCTTTTAAGGGAAAACATGCTATTCTTTTAGGCAGGAAATGTAGAAAATGAGGTCGATATATTATGTATTATGATGTTATTGTCATCGGCGGCGGGCCTTCTGGGCTAATGGCTGCAATCGGTGCTGCAGAAGAAGGCGCAAATGTCTTACTTCTTGATAAAGGAAATAAACTAGGGCGTAAACTTGCGATTTCTGGTGGCGGTCGCTGTAACGTGACGAACCGTCTACCACTTGATGAGATCGTTAAACATATACCAGGAAACGGCCGATTTTTATACAGTGCTTTTTCTATTTTTAATAATGAAGATATTATTACATTCTTCGAAAATCTAGGTGTAAAACTGAAAGAAGAAGACCATGGCCGCATGTTCCCTGTATCAAACAAAGCGCAATCTGTAGTAGACGCGCTTTTAACACGATTAAAAGACTTAGGTGTAAAAATCCGTACGAATACACCTGTTGAAACGATTGAATATGAAAATGGTCAAACGAAAGCAGTTGTATTACAAACAGGCGAAGTATTAGAAACGAATCATGTCGTTATTGCTGTTGGCGGAAAATCTGTGCCTCATACTGGTTCTACTGGAGACGGATACGCTTGGGCTGAAAAAGCTGGACATAAAATTACAGAATTATTCCCAACAGAAGTTCCAATCCTTTCAAAAGAGCCATTTATACGTGACCGCTCATTACAAGGTCTTGCTTTACGCGATATAAACTTAAGTGTATTAAACCCGAAAGGAAAAGTTGTCATTTCTCATAAAATGGACATGCTCTTCACTCATTTCGGCCTATCTGGTCCTGCTGCTCTTCGTTGTAGCCAATTCGTTGTAAAAACGATGAAAAAGTTTAAAACGAATACAGTTCAAATGAGTATCGATGCATTGCCAGAAGAAAATAGTGAACAACTATTCCAGCGCATGCTGAAACAAATGAAAGAAGAGCCGAAAAAAGGAATTAAGAACGTATTAAAAGGTTATGTTCCTGAGCGTTACTTCCTATTCTTATTAGAAAAGAACGAAATTGATGGTAGCGAACAAGCTGGGCAAGTTTCTCACGAAAAGATTCGTGCACTTGTGAAAGACTTTAAAGAATTTACTGTGAATGTAAATGGTACGCAGCCACTTGAAAAAGCATTTGTTACTGGCGGAGGGGTATCCGTTAAAGAAATTAACCCGAAAGAAATGTCGTCTAAATTTACTAGTGGCCTATATTTCTGCGGAGAAGTTCTCGATATTCACGGTTATACTGGTGGCTATAACATTACATCCGCCCTCGTTACTGGTAGAATTGCCGGAACAACAGCTGGACAAAACGCGAAAATGCAGTATTAAAAAGAAACAGGGATTCCTGTTTCTTTTTTATAGGTACATAAAATTATATCGGCGATTTTTTCAACATATCAGCGATTCGACAAGGAATATCACCTTACCAACAAAGAACGGCAAATATCCCCTCTCCCTAACCTCCCTCTTTCTTTTTTGTTGCTTTATATACCTTAGTACCTTTATATTTTATATTGTTGAATATTTGAAAAAGGATAAGGGGAAAACAAATGAGAAAAAAAGTCATGATGTCTTTAATGTTAATGACGTTTCTTTCTGCTGTAGAAGGAACGATTGTTAGTACAGCAATCCCTCGTATAACGAGTGATTTGTCAGGCGTCGAACTTGTTAGCTGGGTATATGCAATTTATATGCTTGCAACAGCTGTTTCGACTCCAATATACGGAAAGCTAGCTGATTTATTTGGCCGCAAAAAAGTTCTGCTCATCGGAGCAACAATCTTTTTAATCGGTTCTGCGCTTTGCGGAGTCGTTACATCCATGGAACAATTAATCTTCTTCCGCGCTCTTCAAGGTATAGGTGCTGGTGCTGTCATGCCAATTACTATGACAATTATTGGGGACTTATATAGCGAAGCGAAAGACCGCGCGAAAGCACAGGGCTGGATGAGTGCCGTTTGGGGTGTATCTGGTGTTATCGGCCCATTAGTAGGTGGATTTTTAGTTGATTCCCTTTCTTGGCGCTATATTTTCTTCTTAAATGTTCCATTTGGAATTATCGCTTGCTTAATGATCGCAGTTTCTTATAAGGAATCTGTTAAGTCGGCTAAGCAACATATCGACTACCTTGGTGCAACAGTCTTCTCATTAAGTACAATTGCCTTACTATACGCGTTATTAACAGGTAGCAGTAAGCAAAACTGGGGAGACATCACAATTATCGGCCTATTAATCTTCGCCGCTATTTCATTCATTATATTCTTATTCATCGAGAAAAAATCTCCGGAACCATTAATTCCGCTAGCACTTTTCTCTAACCGTACATTATCTACGATAAACATACTCACGCTTATTGCTGGCGCAATGATTATTAGTATTACAATGTATCTTCCAATTTGGAGCCAAGGGGTTTTAGGAAAAAATGCAACAGAAGCTGGACTTATTTTAATGCCAATTCCCGTTATGTGGACATTCGGTGCTATGTTCTCTGGTAACTTAGTTGGCAAATTAAAAACGAAACAAATTATTTTACTTGGAGCTAGCATTTTATCGGTTGCTACCTTCTTATTATTTACATTATCAACACACTCACCATCATTCCTTATTTATGTGGCAGTCGGATTATTCGGATTAGGAATGGGACTTGTAACACCTATTTACATGGTAACAATTCAAGCAGCCGTACCAGCTCATACGCGCGGAACAGCAGTAGGCTTAAACACATTTATTAATACATTTAGTCAAACGTTAGGTGCTGCAGTATTCGGAACAGTCTTCAATACAATGATTCACGCACGTGGTATTAAAAACCTTGATCTTGTATCTTCTAGCGGACACGGCGGAGCTACAGCAAACGTAGCAACCGAATCACAAGAAGCATTAGCAGCAAGTGTCCACGTCATTTATATGAGTACTTTCGCATTAGCAGTATTAACATTAATTATCGCTTGGCTTGTGTTAAAACCAGCTAAGCAAACAGGTGAACAATAATAAAGAGGATGACCATTTTGGTCATCCTCTTTGCATAAAACCTGCTACTCTTCATTCTCCACAATATATTTAAGCATGGACAATTTATTATCCCAAAAACGTTCATAGTATGAGAGCCACTGTTGTAATTCAGCTAACGGCTCTGGTTGCAAACGATATAACTTCTCTCTTCCACTCTTTCTGCCGCTTACTAAATTTGCTTCTGAAAGAATATGCAGATGCTTTACAACAGCCGTACGACTCATTGGGAAATGGTCTGTTATTTTGGAGATTGGCAACTCTTTATCACTTAATAATCGTAACACTTCTCGGCGGGTTGGATCAGCAATCGCTTGAAATACATCATATTTCGCTGCTGACGAAGACATGTTATCCCTCGACAACCTTTTTCAGTTTTTCATTTACAATCGCTATCCAGCCACCATTCATTCTTTCGCGAATAATAGAGCTCTTCGCATTTGGTTTTGGAAGAATTGCATCAGGATGTTTCCAGCCGCCGTGAATTAACGTAAATTCTGTTTTATTATCTCCTAAATCTTTCAAATCAAATGAAACAATCCAGCCATCTGTATCCCATGAGAAAGATAAATGGTTTGGCTCATCAATTTCTAACACTTTACATGGTGATGGCCCAAATGGTGATTGCACATGAAATTCATGTCCCACCTTTAATTCAAAATCATTTGGCATAAACCATGACGAAATTCCTTCCGCAGTTGATACTACATTCCATACTTTTTGAATAGGCGCGTTAAAAACGATTGTTTGTTTAATATCATTTAATGTATTTTGTTGTTCCATTTTAATTCTCCTTTATCCGGCACAAAAGCAACACCTTTTAGTTTCATTTTTAACAATATAACACCTTTTAGTTATACGTCAAGAAAGGCTCTTTTCACTGTTGAGAAATTCTCAACATTTTTTCAACAGGACAAACACCCTCTCAGCATTTCCTCATAATATACTCACAAAGGCAATAAAAAATAAAAACTTCTCTCAACATGAAACTCCATCATTCATATTGAAAGGAGCGCCTTACTTATATCATGCGTACGTCGTCTCTCCTCCTTCCCTCGGGGACAATACGTGAGATATGAAAAATCAGAAGGAATATGCCCACCATTTGAGTAGGTAGCTATTTCTCTTCTCCTCAACATTTCCTTAGGAGCGAAATGACTACCCACTCACTTTTTTAAACAAAAATAAAAAGGGGATGAAAGCTATGTTCTATTGCATTAACTGTTCTGACATTCACCATGAAAAACATCCGAATGATAAAGTATTCAAAAACGGTTTTTATATTGATCCATTTTTAGGTGATCGTTATCACCTTGGCATGTGTAAAGATGCCCAAAAACATGAAACAGAAGAACTTCTTTTAACGACAAAGACATTAGGCACAAACCAATCTATTATGAACGTATTACCAACTCATGTTGTCCCAACATAAAACATAAAAAAGAGCTGGCTCACCCAGCTCTTTTTTATGCTTTATACACAATCATTGCTGAAAAACAGTAAATTTGATTTTCATCATCGTTAATGGAAACACCAACCTGGTACTTAATATCTACAAAGTTACCGTCATCAATCTTTTTCAAAAACACATTTACAGCGTCTTCTAAGTCTTTTTCGTGGCTTTCATCAAACACTTTCACACGAATCATGTTAACACCATCCTAGATCGCAGCCCTCCGCCGCTTGATTATTGCCACGGTGCGTATCTATGATGCGATAAAACTTTCCATTTTCATATATATATCCGTCTTCTAACACATATTGTTTATCTTCAGTATAGACATAAAACTTACCTATCATAAACTTACTCGTATATAATTCCAAATAATCTGGTCTAAATTTAGCTACAACTTTATTTGTAATATCAATTCTTATTGTGCGCCCCACCTTCTCTCCCTCCTCTACAAAGAACGGATTTAGGTATATTGTATTAGCGATTTTACATTTTATGCTTAAAAATAAGTGGATATGCCCTCTTTCTCCACCTGTACTATTTTTCTAAAAAAGTCATCAATAAATAAGAAGAAAAAATATATAAAAAAAGAACTTTTACTTATTGACTCTCATATATACATTATGTTATTATATAAAATTTGACATTTTTATAGATATGTGCTATCATTAAAATTGGTTACCACATATGGAGGTGGATGATTTGTTTCAAATTGGTGATAAAATCGTTTATCCAATGCACGGTGCAGGAATCATCGAAGCCATTGAAGAGAAAGAAATATTAGGTACTACGCGTCAATATTGTGTGATACGCATCATTAGTAAAGATATGCAAGTAATGCTTCCGATGGATCAATTACAAAAATCAGGTATTCGTTATATCGTCGATAAAGGTACGTTAAATGATATACTTCTCGAATTTCAACATGGGGAATCAGACCTATCACTCTCATGGAAACAAAGATATACAATGAATATGGAAAAAATGAAAAACGGCAATCTTCAAGATAGTGCAGAAGTTGTTCGGGATTTACTTCGCCGTAATAAAGAAAGAGCATTAAATGCGAGCGAAAAACAAATGCTAGATAACGCACGTAAAATGATGATTAGCGAAGTTGCGCTCGTACAAAACGTTTCCGAACATCAAGCAACAGAATTTCTTCAAGATACAATTAATCATTAATTTTAAAATAGCTAACTGCTATTTTTTTTGCTAAAAAGGACAAAGAGATAAAACTCTTTGTCCTTTTTATTACCCACGCCCAGCTTGAAACGATGGATATAAAGTCATCCCGCCATCTGCAAATAACGTAATACCAGTTACATAACTCGCCTCTGCTGAAGCAAGCCAAGTTGCTACTGCTGCGATTTCTTCAGGTTTTCCAATGTAGCCCATCGGGATCATACTTTCTACGTCAGCACGTTTTTTCGGATCAGCAAATTTTTCAGCATTAATTGGCGTATTAATTGCACCTGGTCCAATATTATTTACTCGAATACCTTTTGGTGCATATTCTAACGCTAACGTTTCTGTCATAAGTTTAATGCCGCCCTTACTGGCCGCATAGTGCACAAATAGTGGCCACGGAATTTTCTCGTGAACACTAGACATATTAATGACGGATCCTTTAATATCGTGTTCCACAAAATATTTAATCGCTTCACGACTTCCCAAGAAAGCACCTGTTAAATTTGTATGAATTACTTTATTCCAATCCTCTAACGGCATTTCATGCGATGGTACAGCATTTTCTATGCCTGCATTATTAATCATAACGTCAAGCGTCCCAAATTCTTTAACAGCAGATTGAATCAAATTTATAACATCCGATTCAACCGTAACATCACCTTTTACAGCAATTGCTTCTCCGCCCACTTTTTTAATTTCTTCTAACACATCATTCGCTTCTGATTCTCTTGAGCGATAATTAATAACAACTTTTGCCTTCTCCTTAGCAAACCGTACTCCCATCGCTCTTCCAAGACCAGTTGCTGACCCTGTAATAATGACGACCTTCCCTTCTAAATCGCTATACATTTCAATACCTCCTTTAGCTTTTTGCAACTCCTAGCATAATTCCAGCTGCAATAATAAAAACGATACCAACAACAATCCCAATTAATTGACGCTTCGTTTTCCTTTCACCTAATATAAGAATTCCGCCAAGCGTCGAAATAATAATCCCCATTTGTGAAAGGGAAAAACTTGTTGCGACTCCGACACGCGGCTGCGAAATGAATAAAAACATATTTCCAGCTGCCCAAATTAATCCCGGAAGAATATTTCGAATCGCATATTTATTGAATGGATGATGTTTAAATGTGAGTAAAATCCCGCCTAATACCATACCGACCGCTTGTGGCAATAAAGCTGACCAACCGTTCACGTTAAATAATCGAATCACCACTACGTAAACTAAATATCCGACTGTTGAAATTAATAAAATAATAATTCCTTTTTTAAAATTCCCTGCTTGCTCTGCATTCTTTTCTTCTTCACTTTGGAGTGATGTTAAAATAACACCGATAATAATACAAACAAGCGCCAAAACCCCAAGAACGACTGATATCGTCGTTGACCATTCATGAAACACGATAACCCCAAATAAAGTCGTTGCAACTAATTGAAGCCCTGTTGAAATCGGCATCGTTCTCGAAACACCCATTAAATCAATACTTTTCAACTGATTCGCTTGACCAAGCGCCCAAAACAAACCGGACACGATTCCAACCCCGATAACCGTAGGAGTTAATACTGGTTTCACAAAAATATAAACAACAATTGAGAAAATAAGCGCTCCGAACGTTGTACCGAGCGTTTGACTATAAGGTCCCCCGCCCAGCTTCACGTTAAATAGCACAATACTTCCCCAAAATATGGCTGGTAAAATCGCTAAAAATATATCCATCGCTCATTACCTTTCTCTACAAAATGTCATAGGTTACCGCTCTAAATCATTAGAGTGAGCTTTTATTTTCTCTTTTGTTCGTTCACAAACCTTATCTGCAGTAGCACCAGAAACATTTTTTTCTCGTTCCACTTTCTTTATCTTTATGTGATCTAAATTATCCTCCAAAGTAAGTGTAACCTTGTCATTCGGCGGATTATGTGCACCTTGAAACGTAAGAAATTGTAGCGTCACTTCAAATCTAGGAACGAACTCATCTTTCTTACCTAAACGCTTTATATTTATAACTGAATCACATTCATATTGATCTTCTGTCGCTTGCCTTATAACGGAGTAATACCGATTCAATAACGCACTCTCTAAAAGTTGTTCCTTCGACTCTTCTGCCCAAGAATAACTTGGAGAAAAGAAAAAGATAGAACATATCATCGTCATCATTACACATAGTTTTTTCATAATACCCTCCTTGTCCTATACGTTAGTGTTCTCAAAACTGCCATAAAAAAAACGACTTCCCCTATTCAGGAAAGTCGTTTTAATAAATCCAATATTAACCACCGCTCACTGGTGGTATGAGCGCAACAATATCACCAGATTGGATTTTATCATCTTCATTTGCGTATTCTTCATTAATTGCAACCATAATTGGCGCTGACACTGGCACATTATATTCTTTCGCAACAATTTCTTTTAATTGTGCAACCGTAATATTTTCTTCCTCTATTTGTAATTCACTTACTCCTGCTTCTTCTTGCAAGTTCGCAAATAACAATACTCGAATCATATTTATAGCTCCTTCCCAGGCTCTCCTGCTGGATATGGTGTTTTTTCTAATTGATCACCAATCCACGAGTCACCATCTTCCCAAAACTCTTTTTTCCAAATTGGAACAATTTGTTTTATGCGTTCCATAATATACTCATTTGCTTCATAGGCCTCTTTACGATGTGGTGTTGAAACAGCAACAACAACCGCGATATCAGAAATTTGCAGTGTACCGATGCGATGTGTAATCGCAACATGTGTACTAGGCCACTTCCCCTTCACTTCTGTCCCTATTTTCTGTAGCATCTTTTCTGCCATCGTCTTATAAGCTACATACTCTAAGTATAGTGTACGACGCCCTTTCGTGAACTCCCTAACTGTTCCGATAAATGTTGTGACAGCACCGCATTCACGACGAATTACTTTCTTTGTCACCTCTTCAATCGAGATTTCTGTATCAATTACTTCATAATACGTATTTGTCATTTCGCACTCCTAACCGTTTGTAAAAACCAATCTATATACAACTCTTCTTCTGATATATGAAATACTTCGTATTCTTCTCGTAAGTTTGCCAGAGCATCATGCCACGTAATAACCGCTACTATATTTTCTACTCTATGCAAAAGTTCGGTGTCTTCCGCAGAACGAAGTAACACTACTTTCGGATAGCTCTCTTTTTTATAGCCCTCTATTAAAATCGTATCCACTTCAAAAAACTCATATAAGCGAATAATTTCTTGTAAGGACCATTCCTCTCTTAGGGAAGAAAGTGAAAGCAATCCAGCACCTTCTACACTACTTACAACAGCACCAGCTTTGCGGTGTCTTTCACTATCTTTTTGTGCTACTTCCGGAAAACCTCCGTGCCCGTGATGTTTAATTGTAGCAACTTTCATTTTTCTTTTGGCTAATGCATGCACAACTTTCTCTACAAGTGTTGTTTTTCCGCTATTTTGATAACCTACTATTTGTAAGATTGAAGGGGCTTTTCCCATGGCCAATCACATCCCTCCGAGTGCTCTAACAATAATACAGATACTTTCATCCCTGCCTCAAATCCTCTCGTTCCTCCAGGCAGTACGATAAAAGCATTTGCATCCGCAAGTGAAGAGACCGCACTCGATTTATCTAAACCGACTGGCATCGCTTGTAATCCCCCATCCACAATCGTCACGTTCGCTCTTACAAAACGAGTAAATGGATTTGGCTTCGGAAAATCTTTTTGCAAAATAGCATCAGCTCTATATGCGTGAGGCTCCTTCGCATACAAATATGTTTTTATAATTGGATGTACAAATAATTCAAAGCCTACATAACAAGCTGAAGGATTTCCTGATAAACCGAAAAGTAACTTTCCATCAACTTCCGCTACTGTCGTTACACTTCCTGGTCTCATCGCTATTTTATTAAAAAGGACATTCGCCTGTAATCTTTCATAAATAGCTGGTAAATAGTCATAATCTCCTACCGAAACACCGCCCGTTGTAATTAAAATATCAACTTCATCCATCGCCGATTGAACAGCTGTAAAACATGCATCTAACTCATCAGCAAGTTGTCCATAATAACGTACTTTCCCGCCAACTTTCATAATTTGAGCTGCAATCATATAAGAGTTACTATTTCTAATTTTCCCTGGCTCTAACGGCTCATGAACGTCTAGTAATTCACTTCCTGTCGTTACAATACCGACAACAGGCTGTTTTACAACTTTCACAGCACTATATCCAAACGTTGCTAATAGCGCGGCAACACCTGGATTGATTGCGACACCTTTCTTAACGAGGACTTGATTTTGTTTTATATCTTCTCCTTTAAATGACACATTGTCACCACTTTTGAAAGGACGTTTTAACTTCATATATGCTTTTCCGTTCTTCTCGAACCCTTCTGTCAGCTCTAGCATTACGACTGCATTGCAACCTTCTGGAATAGCAGCTCCTGTCATAATACGAATCGCCTGAAAAGCTCCTACTTCTTCTGTAAAAACAGAACCCGCTCCAATTTCTCCTATTACTTCAAATTCAACCGGATTTTCTTGACTGGCTTCTTTCGTATCTTCTGCTCGAATTGCAAAACCATCGTAAGGAGAACGATCGAAATGAGGAACGTCATGGTCCGAGACAACATCTTCCCCAAGAATTCTCCCATAACTTTCCGTAATAGTAACTTCTTCTACTTCCCCATACTTTGCATATTTCATTACCCGTTCTACCGCCTCAGCAACTTGAATCGGAATTCGCTTTTCTACCATCGTTTCTCACCTCATATTTGCAAATTTTTTTATCTCGATTAAACTTTATATATTAAATAGAAATTACTTCAAGGAGGAATTCCATGTCTTCATTCACACACTTTAATGACCAAGGACGCGCGAAGATGGTTGATATAAGCGACAAAAGAGCAACCGTTCGAACAGCAATTGCGTGCTCTAGCATTGTCGTTACAAAAGAAATTTACGATAAAATCTCTCACAATGAAATTGGGAAAGGTGACGTATTAGCGGTTGCACAAATCGCAGGCATTATGGCTGCAAAACGCACTTCCGATATTATCCCGATGTGTCATCCTTTATTATTAAAAGGTGTTGATGTTTCTTTCGATTGGAAACAATCAGAAGAACAATATCGACTACTCATTGAAGTAAAAGTTAAAACAGAAGGTAGCACCGGCGTTGAAATGGAAGCTTTAACAGCTGCTTCTGCTACTGCTCTTACCGTGTACGATATGTGTAAAGCTGTTGATAAAGGGATGATTATTGGCGAAACATACTTACTTGAAAAAACAGGTGGAAAAAGTGGAGATTATACGAGAAATTCTTAATCCTCTCTCCGTTGAACCTAAAGGATCTCCTTTAGGTTCAACCTATATATCTTGCATATAAGCTTTTTGCTACATTCATATCATTCGTCCCATGAATAAACGCCCTGCCGTCTGTAAATAAAACAAACCGAAATTCCTCTACCGGAAATGATAATAAATAAGGTGTAGCCTTTACCTCCACACTTCTTTGTAAGCGCTTTTTAATTTCTTCTAAATTAAAATCTTTCCGCACACCTGGACGAATTTGTACGGTATTCCTTCCACATAAAACCTCCGTTTTCGTTTGTGCTTCAAATGTTAAACTCGGATATGTACGTAACCTTCCGCAAGATAAACACGTATCTTTTTTCTGCCTATTCACTTTAAATGCCATCTGTTGATTATTCCAAAGATCAAACGATAACATCGTTTCACGAAGCGCCGCAAAGTCTTCTACTAATATTTTCAACGCTTCCGTTATTTGATGTGCTACTACTAATTGTACCGCTGGCTGTATAATCCCTGCAGTATCACATGTTGCTCCGCTCGCTGGATGCTCCATTAAACAGCGGAAACACGGCGTTTTCCCTGGTAAAATTGTATAAGTTACCCCGTAGCTTCCGACACAACCACCATATATCCATGGAATATTATACTTTTGTGAAATATCATTAATGAGAAGACGCGTTTCAAAATTATCTGTCGCATCTAATATTAAATCTACATCATTCACTAGCTCTTCCATTTCTTGTACCGTTACATCCGTCACAACTGGATGAATCTCCACCTCAGAATTAATCGCTTTTAAATGTTCTGCTGCCGCTACCGCCTTCGGTTTATACTGCTTAGCATCTTCTTCTGTATATAATTGTTGTCTTTGTAAATTGCTCCATTCTACATAATCACGATCAGCAATCGTTACTTTGCCAACACCTGCTCTAACAATCGCTTCTGCATTCGCCGCACCGAGAGCACCTGCGCCGATAATAAGCACATGCTTCTCTCTTATTTTCCGCTGTCCTTCTTCTCCAACACCAGGAAATAATATTTGTCTTGAATAACGTTCCTGCATACGATAGCCCCCTTTCTTATCCCCCTATATAAGACATTTCAATTTTCGGACGATTTTTTGCACTTTCTTCTGTCCGTTCATCTGAATATCTATCTTTTCTATTCATCCATACATTTTGTATAACATTTAATAACTCCTCATCCGAAAGATTTCCTCTAAGAAGTTCCCTTATGTCCAATCCTTCTGTCGCAAACAAACAAGTATAGAACTTTCCATCTGCTGAAATTCTCGCTCTCGTACAAGAAGAACAAAACGACTCAGAAACAGAAGTAATAAAACCGACCTCTACATTTGTTCCAATGTACCGATATCTTTTCGCAACTTCACCGAAATAATGTGCTTCAGCTGGCTCAAGCGGATACACCCTATGAATTATCTCAATTAATTCCTGCTTTGTAACTACTTGATCAAAATTCCACCCATTCGTACTACCAACATCCATAAACTCAATAAATCTAAGCGAAATTCCTTGTTCTTTAAAATACGCAGCCATTGGAAGTACTTGATGATCGTTCATTCCTTTTTTTACTACCATATTTACCTTTACTTCAAGTCCTGCCTCTTTCGCTGCCATGATTCCCTTTATCACAGGTTTCGTATTAATATTCCGACCATTAATATTCCGAAATGTATCGTCATCTATCGCATCTAAACTAACATTTACTCTATGTAATCCAGCTTCTTTTAATGCCTTTGCTTGCTTTGTTAAATGAATTGCATTTGTCGTTAATCCTATATCTACTAACCCGTCAATTTTCACGAGACGCGCGATAAGCTTTGTTACATCTTTACGGAGTAGTGGTTCACCACCAGTAAGTCTAATTTTTCGTACACCGATGCTAACAAATACTTTTGCCAAACGCTCGATTTCATCAAACGTCAGTAAAAATTCATCTTTCAAAAAAGCATAATCTGGTCCAAATACTTCCGCTGGCATACAATATGTACATCTAAAATTGCAACGATCAATGACAGATATGCGTAAATCTTGAAGTGGGCGTCCAAAAAAATCTTTAACCTTCTCCTGCATCGACACCCTCCCTTTCTGCCAAATTTTTCTCTTTTCATTCTATTATAATATATTTTCGAACTGCGATGTTTTTGCTCAAGTGAATAAAATAAAACTTTAATTTGTAGGAGCGTATCCATCCTCCTTTGATTCGTGAGGATTATCCGCAAATAGCGGGATAAAAAAACCTTGAAACATAAAAGTTTCAAGGTTTTCTGCTTATTAACTTAATCTAATAATCGTTAGAGTAGCTCCTGGCGTTGTCGTAGATAATGTAGCCAGTGCAGCTACTCCAAATAATTGCAAACTAATAGCGGCTCCAGCTGGTAAGCTAGCAATTATTGTTGCACTAAATGAACCTACACTTGCCACTGGAGCATTTATCGTTCCAGCAAGTGGACTTCCATTTACCGTTATGCGGGAACTTACAAGTAAAGCGGCTGCTAAATTGATCGTATAGGCTATATAATAGTTCCCTGCATTCGCAACTGTAAATACAGTATTTCCACCACTAACTGTTATTCCTGGTCCAATATTTTGATTGTTCGGTAATGGTACATTCGTACCACCTAACACAACAGCAATAGCACTTCCTGAAGTATTATTTGCAAATGCATACGTTGCAGTTGTACTAACTCCTGTTGGTCCGGTGTTTCCTGCTACTCCCGTACTTCCCGTTGGAACTGGAAGAAAAGTAGGACCAACTAGATCTGGTGATAGCTTAAAATTGGAATTTAACGACCTTTGTATTTTTTGTTTGTCATCATTTCCTACCACTACTTTCACCACCTTCAAAAGCAAAACACAACTACAAAATCTGTTTCATATAAAAATTCACCTTCCATTTGAATTGTATTTTCCAAAAGCGTCTCCAATACTACTTTTCAAACAATTACTCCTGTTTTTATGTAGCACAAGCTCTTCTTCCAAATAAAAACTCCCCTAATGCCTTAAGGGAGTCCAGCTACTGAATCCATATTATCTGTATTAGGTACAGCTTGCGATATACTCGACACATTTGCACCTTGCCCCATATTTGTTCCCGTTACAGTACCAGCAGGAGTACCTCGTGTATAGGTTGTCGTCACCGAATCTCCTGGTTGTAAACAAAGCTTCGTCTCCGTCCCTATTACTGTAACAACGTCAATCCAAGTGCAGCCCATTGAACCACTATACGTTTTCGAAGCAGTAAATGAAGTATCACGCAAATTATCACCCGTAAATATATTCCCAGTATTATTAACGATAATAAACTCTTTTATATGCGCAGGCATACTAACACTCTACCTTTCCTTTACGAACCTAATGTACGCGTACTCGTTGCTAATGGTGGCAAAAATACTGATGTTCTAATCACCGCTTCTGGCTGCCTTTTCCCATTTAAAAAAATAGCCGCACTCGATCCTCCAGCTCCTGCATATATTTTCGCTACAGCAAAAGGTGAGAGATCATAACAATCGCCGACATTGACAGCTCCTGTATTATTTATAATTTTCACTTTACGCATGTTAATTCCCATTTTACCTATCCCCCTTTTATATACTGTATGCAAAAGAAAAAAAACTTGAAACAGACTCGTTTCAAGTTTTTAACAATTAACTATTTTGTTTCCCCTTCATATTGAAGCATACCGCCAACCATGTTCACTGTTTTAAATCCTTGCTCATTTAAATAATGGCATACATTTTCACTACGCATTCCCGAACGACAAATAAAGATATACTCATTCTCTTTATCAAAGGAATCCACTTTATTTGGGATATCTCCCATTTTAATATGTACAGCTTCTGGAATTTTTCCTGTTGCTACCTCTTCATCTTCCCTTACATCTACTAAAAATAGCGTTTCTCCATTTGCTAAACGCTCTTGCACTTCTTCTGTTGTAATTGTTTTTACTTCTGTCATATGTCGTTCCTCCTTATATACAATAAAACCTTTAGTTTCTTCTTTAAACAACTATTTCTAATCAATTTTAGCATGCGAAAGAAGGAACGCAAAGAATGGAGAATTTATTTCTCCATTTTCCCGCAAAACTTATTCTTTACAAACATCACTATCACATTGTATCCTCAATATACTTGTTTTATGAAAGGAGTCGATCAAAATGACACTTTTTCTTTTCATTATGGGCATTATTTTCTTAATCGCTGCGATCATCGCACTTAGTATGAAAAATAGTAAAAAGATAAAATCTCCCCAGGAAATGTCATTCTTATTTCTATTGCTTAGTATAGCGTTCTTCGGTATAGCAATCGCTACATATATTTTCCGTCTGCAAATCATGTAAAAAAAGGTGCCTACTACACATATCGCACCTTTTTCACGTTATTTATTTGCTACACAAAACTAGATACTTTCCGATTTAAAAATTCATAAACCTTCTTTTCAAATAAATGAACATCTAACGCTCCCGCCATATGCCCATTTATACTTTCTATTTCGTACACTTCCGCATACTTCCCTTGTTTTTGCAAAATGTCTACCATTTTATAATTATAACGAGACGGCTGAAGCAAATCTTGTTTGCATGGAATCATAAGGACATTCGCTTCTATCTTAGAAAGAGCTTCTTCTAAAGAAGAAAACCCATGCACAATATCATGTAATAAGACTGCCTTCGCAGTGTACATCCACGAATTTGCATCTACTAACTCTATACTTCTATATACCACTTTATTTATCTCTTTCTCAAATGATGATAATGCAGAAATTTTTTGATAAGGTTCTATCTCTATACTATTACGAGGAAATGCCTTTTCATAAAAATGTTCATCAAACGCATTCATAAACATCATTCTATTTGCTAAATGAAGTCCCTCCATTGGCTGCGCCTCTCCATATTTTCCGCCTTTCCAATTTGGATCGAGTTGAATTGCTTCAATCGCATTTTGCGCTACATTTACTGACGTGATAATTGGATTTTGCGGGTTCGTAATCACTCCAATCATCCGCTCTACCATATGAGCATAGTGAACAGCCCATTGCTGCGCGATCATTCCACCCGCCGAAGGTCCCATTACAGCATGTAATCTTGAGATTCCCATATCTTTTATTAACTCATATTGCATACGAGCTACATCAAGAAATGTAAAAACCGGAAAATCTATTGCATATTCGTCTCCAGTCTCTGGATTAATTGATTTTGGTCCCGTTGTAATCACATACGGGTTCTTCACCTGCACATTACAAAGATTATCAGTACATATAACGAAATATTTATTTGTATCAATTGCTTTTCCAGGTCCAATGAGTCCATCCCACCAACCAGATTCCTCATCATGTTCTGTATACTTCCCTGCCGCGTGACTTGTTGCACTAAAATAATGACAAACCAAAATCGCATTTGACCTTTCTCTATTTAAAGTACCATACGTCTCATATCCCATTTGAACAGGAATTTCCCTACCATTTTTAAACGTAAACTCTTTTAAAACAAACTTCTCCTTTTTTACAATTTGCACAGATTCACCTTCTTCCCGTCATAGTATGAACTACTCACTTAAGGATTTTTTCTATGTAAACCAATCTCCTTCTTCTTTTCATAAATAAATGAATAATATACAAAATTAGCCACAAAATAGCACTATATTACACAATTAAAGAGGGCATACATATGATTTGGAATTGGTTACGTAAGAAAAAAAAATCAAATACAACAGAGACAAACGAAACAAATAGCTCAAAACAGCAACCTAACAACCAAGAGGATAATCACAAAGAACAGACTAGAAGTATGAAGCATAATAAAAGTAAAAATAACGAGCAAAAAAAAGAGGAGCAAAAGGATTCTGCTCAGGATAAGCAGCAAAGTGCTAAGCACGATGACTCGTCTCAAGATAAACAGCAAAATGCTAAGCAGGATGACTCGTCTCAAGATAAACAGCAAAGTGCTAAGCATAATGACTCGTCTCAAGATAAACAGCAAAATGCTAAGCATGATGATTCGTCTCAAGATAAACAGCAAAGCGCTAAACAAGACGAATCGTCTCAAGATAAACAGCAAAGCGCTAAACAAGACGAATCGTCTCAAGATAAACAGCAAAATGCTAAGCATGATGACTCGTCTCAAGATAAACAGCAAAACTCTAAACAAGACGAATCGTCTCAAGGTAAACAGCAAGGTGCTAAGCAAAAAGATTCTTCCCAAGATAAACAGCAAAACTCTAAGCGAGATGACTCGTCTCAAGGGAAGCAACAAAGCGCTGGAAGTAATAGTATTTATGATTTTACAAAACCAAAAAAAGACAGTATCCATTCTCTACAAGATTTAATAGAGAAGCTTAAAAAGTCTAGTGATTTTATTAATTACCATACATCTGATGATGAAACGATGCCTTATTATATTTCTTACTATCGACCTTCACTTGATGGAGAGAAATTACAGAAATATTTAATGCCTACTCTGTTAGAACGACCTTGTACTTCATTAGAAGAATTAAAAGAACATATTCCGATGAGTGGTATTACAATTACGAACGACTTACAAAAAATTGAGGATATGGTTTTAAAGGGACATGCAATTATTCAATTGAACCAGCAAGATCAAAAATGTATGCTTGCAAACATTGCAATTGATAATTATCGTGCGCCAACTCCTCCTTTAAATGAATCGACTGTTATTGGTCCTCAAGAAGGTTTCGTAGAGGATATTGATACAAATATTAATTTAGTTCGAAAACGCCTTCCTGTTTTAGATTTACAAACAAAAGAAATGATTGTTGGCGAGTTTTCAAAAACAAAAGTTGTCATGATGTATTTAGACAACCTCGCTGAAAAAGATAATGTTGATTTTCTAGAAGAATCTTTACGTGCTATTGAATATGATCAAATTAATGATAGTGCTTATATACAAGAATTGATGGGGGAAAAGTCGATTTTCCCTCTCTATATCAATACAGAACGCACTGATAGAGTTACAAAAGCACTAATTGATGGAAAAATCGCTATTTTTGTTGATGGTTCTCCAAGTGTTCTACTAACACCTGTATCATATTTCGACTTTTTCATTTCACCAGAAGACTATAACGTCTCTTGGCTATACGCTACATTTTCAAGAATTTTACGCCTTATCGCCGTTCTATTTTCAATCTGTGCTACACCGTTATACGTTGCAGTTTTGAATTATCATTATGAACTCATTCCAAGTGATTTACTTGAAACTTTGATTTTATCAAGGGCACAAGTACCTTTTCCACCTCTAATTGAAGCGCTCTTTTTAGAACTCGCAATCGACTTATTAAGAGAAGCTGGTGCGAGGTTACCGATGAAAGTAGGTCAAACACTCGGTATTGTAGGCGGTATCGTAATCGGACAAGCATCTGTACAAGCTGGTTTAACGAGTAATATTTTATTAATTATCGTTGCATTATCAGCACTCGCTTCCTTTATTACACCTATTTATAAAATGGGGAATGCAGTTCGATTACTACGCTTCCCGTTTCTCATATTTGCAGAAATTGGAGGACTTTTCGGGATTTCCCTTGGATTTATCTTTTTATTTACCCATCTATTTAGACTTACTTCCTTACGTAAGCCGTACGCTTTGTTTTATCCGACAAGACAACAATCTGTTAAAGACTCTTGGATTCGTTTTCCCTTAACAATGATTGATACAAGAGATGTACAAGCAAGACCACAACATGTAAAAAAATCAGCAAAAGGGATTTCAACAAAACATAGATCGGACTTTGATGATTAAGGAATGAGGTGCATCGATGAGTAAAGTTCAAGAAAGATATCAAATATCTCCTATCTTTGTTTTCTTCTTAATTCACAGTGCACAGTTTGGTGCTGGCGTTCTTGGGTTCGCTCGCATTATTGCAAAAGCCGCTGGATACGACGGCTGGATGGGGGTTGTAATCGCAGGAATCTATATCCATATTCTTATATGGATGATGTATTTCTTATTAAAAGAAACAAATGGGAATTTAATTGATTTACATCGGCAAACATTCGGAAAATGGCTCGGAAACGGCATTAATATCATCTTTGCAGCTTATTTTTTAACCGTCAGTATTTCCGTCATCCGAACATATGTTGAAATTATTCAAGTATGGATGTTCCCTACCGCTTCCACTTGGATGCTAACACTCTTTTTATGCTTAGTTAGCTATTACATTATTTCTTCTGGATTTCGTGTAATTACTGGCGTTTGCGTTATCTCAGTTGGTGGTACATTGGGATATTTATTTCTTAGCCTATTCGTTTTTAAGTACTCACATTGGTCTAATTTACTACCTATTTTCACACATTCTTTTTCAGATATTTTAAAAGCCGCCAAGCTGTCAGTCTACAGTATGACAGGGTTTGAGATTTATCTTATGATTTATCCATTTGTAAAAAGTCCGAAGCAATCGCATAAATTCGCTCAATACGGGGCACTATTTTCAAATCTTCTATATTTATTTAGTACACTTTTAGCCTTTGCATTTTTTAGTGAAAAACAATTATTAAAAACAATATGGTCTCAACTTTCTATGACCCAAGTAATTCAATTACCATTCATAGAAAGGCTAGAATATATTGCAATTTCAGGTTATGCACTCGTTATTATTACCAGCTTTATCCTTCCTTTATGGGCGGCAACGAGAGGAACTCACGAAATATTTCGCGTAAAACAAAGAGGGATTCTAATCGCTTTTATCCTTATCACCCTCATCGTTTCGCAACTTTTAACAAACAGACACAATATTAATAATTTTATTAGTAATGTATCCAAAGTTAGTTTTTGGCTTATCTATGTATATATCCCGATTTTATTTATCATTGTGTGGGTGAAAAGAAAATGGAAAAAATCAAAAACAAAAGCAAATTAATACTTATTTCTTGCATAACACTCTTCAGTCTAACTGGATGTTTACAAAAAAATATTGTCGATGATGTACAGCTTATTCAAGGAAGTGTTTTTGATATAGCAAAAGATAATAAAGTAAAAGTGACATTCGTTTGTCCTATTCAGAAAAAAGGAAATAAGGTTCAAGTTTTTGAAGGCAGTGCAAATGCGGTAAAACAAGTAAAAGCAGACACATCTTTAGAGTCTTCTCAACCATTTGCTAGCGGACAAATGCGTGTTGCTCTATATACTATAAGACTTGCAAAGAAAGGAATGTCCACTTCATTTGATACATTACTTCGAGATGTGAATATAGGGAACGCTTTATATGTTTCTTTAATAGAGGGAAATGGTACTGAACTTTTAAAAGGAAAATATACGACTTCATACAACGTTGCAATTTATATAAAAAAATTGCTTGAACATAACATGGAAACTGGTCCTTTACCAACGGATAACCTGCATATAGGAGCATTCCGTTATTATCGAGAAGGACAAGACTACTACATCCCGATTTTAAAGAAACATGCTGATAAAATAAAAATCAACGGAATTGGTCTTTTTAAAAAGGATAAATATATCGGTAAAATTGCGAAAAAAGATATGTTTATATTTAAAGGACTGCTAGAGAAACATAAATTAGATTCACATGAATTTAAAACGGATTCTGCGTACGTAATGATTAATAATATTCGTTCTGTTCCAACTTGCGATATAAAAATAAAAAACGGGAAACCTTCTTTTTTCATTCACGTTAAGCTTGATGCCCGTATTCAAGAACTATCGAAGCAAATTAACTTAGAAAATGTCAAGAACATAAAAAACATTGAAAAAGATATCCAAAAACAATTGGATACACAAGGTAACAAACTAATTAAGCAGTTTAAATCTTTAGGCGTCGACCCTCTCGGGCTAGGAGCAAAATATAAACAGCATTATCGTCCCTTCAAATTAGAAGAGTGGCGAAGAATGTATAAAGATGTTCCGATCAAAGTGAAATACACTGTCAACATTACAAATTCTGGTGTAATTGAATGATAATGATTGAACTCCTCTCTCCAGCATGATACAACGGAAAGAGGAGTTTTTATTTTAGATAGAGAGAGAAGATATTTATGGGGGAGCTTATGTCTAAAAAATTAGTAAAGCCTATTTTAAATGGTATTTTATTTCTCGGCGTCTTTTTATTTGCTCATACATACTTAAAAAATGTTTCCTTCACACGTTATTTGCTTGTCATTGTACCAATGTTACTGGTTGGTATGTTTGGCATCGATCTTGTTTTATCCATTTTAATAAAGAAAGAAGAATAATGAGCGAACATCTTATTTCTCATAAGATGTTCTTTTTATTAAATAACTACCTTATGTTACAATAAACTTCGGCATAACGTAAGAAAGGATGAAACAACATGACAAACGAAAAAGGTTTAGATAAAGGGTACGAACTTGTTGCAAAAATGCATGAAGTATTCGGACATCCTGTAACAAACACTCCAACAAAACTAACAGAAGAGCGTGCAAAAATTCGTGCTAGCTTTATGCAAGAAGAGCTAGAAGAATTTCTAGAAGCAACAACTGTTGAAGACCAATACGATGCACTTATTGACCTTATTTACTTTGCATTCGGAACGTTTGCAGAAATGGGTGTACGCCCAGACAAGGGCTTTGAGATTGTAAACAACGCTAACATGGCAAAACTATTCCCTGATGGAAAACCTCGATTCCGTGAAGGCGACGGCAAAATTTTAAAACCAGAAGGCTGGGAAGCACCAGAACCACAACTTCGCGCTGAAATCGAGCGCCAACGCCAAGAAGCGGAAAAAAACTGCTAGGAAATCCTAGCAGTTTTTTATTATATCTTTTTCCCTGTAATTCATTAATAACCCTCGTGTCCTGCTGCTCCAGCAACGCCAGCTCTCCCTGCTCCAATTCCACCTGTCCAAGGCGAAGTTTGCTGATGTGGATATTGTTGGTGATGTTGGCTGTGCTGACCCTGATATCCCTGTTGACCTTGATGGCCATGTTGGCCCTGCTGACCTTGGTGCATTTGATAAAGAACAGCCTGCGGATGAGCTTGGTGCTGACCTTGGTGATGCACTTGTTGCTGATGGTGGCCCTGGTGATGTTGTTGACCTTGGTGGTGATGTTGACCTTGGTGATGTTGTTGACCTTGGTGGTGATGTTGACCATGATGATGTTGTTGACCTTGGTGGTGATGTTGACCATGATGATGTTGATGACCATGATGATGTTGTTGACCTTGGTGGTGATGTTGACCATGATGATGTTGTTGACCTTGATGTGTTTGATAAAGAACACCCTGCGGATGAATTTGGTGGTGACCTTGGTGATGTACTTGTTGTTGATGACCGTGGTGGTGATGTTGACCGTGGTGGTGATGTTGACCATGGTGGTGATGTTGACCATGGTGGTGATGTTGACCATGGTGGTGATGTTGACCATGGTGGTGGTGATGTTGACCATGGTGGCCATGCACAACTTGCGGATAACCGCCTACTCCTCCCGCCACAACACCTACTCCCGGCACAGGAAATCCTGTCTGCACTCCTCCTACAAAAGACGGGAATGTAGTAGGTGCCCCTACTGGCACTCCTCCTACAAATGTCGGCATTCCCGTTTGTACACCAGCCACTGGTGTCGGAAATCCTCCTGTTAATGTTGGCATTCCCGTTTGCATGCCAGCCACTGATGTTGGAAATCCTTCAGCTGTTCCACCCATCCAGTTCGGAATTCCACCATACCCTTGTTGCCCTGCTCCCCCCATTAACATCATTTGTGCATAACTGTCCGATTCGCCTCCGAAGAAGCCATGTGGTGCATTATTGTCCATCCCTTTCATTCCTTTCACCTCTTCTGCTCAATTTAGCCTACCTTTTTTATCATATTTCCTATAGAAGAATAGGTGTTTGTCTGTATAGGAATTCCGCACCTTTTTCTTCGTTCTTCATTCATGATAAAATAAAGTGAGACTTTAATCAGTGGGGTTTTGTCCATCCCCCACTGATTATTAGCCTACACCAATCGGGCTTTTACGGGCAGTAAGACTCCCACCCAACTTCTTTGCTCCAGACGAGTTTTGAGGTGGGAGTCTTACTGCCCACAAATAGCGTGATGAATTAACTGATTATTCTTTCTTCACCCCCAAAGAGGAGGACTTTCCATTGACAAACGTAGAAAAAGCTTCAATTAATGATTTAAATTCCATCGTACATATAGATGCCGCTGTAATCGGAGACAATAGCAGACGAGATTACATTAAACAAGCTATCGAGGAAGAAAGGTGCATAATTGTAAAAGAAGACAATTCCATTTCCGGTTTTCTGACATACGATACAAATTTCTTTGATTGCACTTTTATCTCATTAATCATTATTTCGCCAACTAAAAGAAGACGAGGTCATGCAAGCTCATTAATCTCATATATGCTAACCCATTCTCCTACGCATAAAATCTTTTCTTCAACGAACGAATCGAATGAAAGTATGCAAAACGTTTTTCGTGCAAACGGATTTATACGAAGTGGCATCATTGAAAACTTAGATGAAGGTGATCCAGAATTTATTTTTCACATAAAAAAACTCAGAGCGTAGATGCTCTGAGTTTTTTTACGAATTAGTTTGCAACAACGTTAACAAGTTTGCCAGGAACGACAATTACTTTACGAACTGTTTTTCCTTCAATTTGTTCTTGAATTGCTTCAAGTGCAAGTTGTTCCATTTCTTCTTTTGATGCGTCTTTTTTCATTGTTAGTTTTGCGCGAACTTTACCCATAACTTGAACAACGATTTCAACTTCATCTTCTACAAGTTTAGACTCATCAAATGTTGGCCAGCTTGCGTATGTGATTGTTTCATTGTAGCCAAGCTTGCTCCATAATTCTTCCCCAATGTGAGGTGCAACTGGTGCAATCATTTTTACGAAACCTTCTACATATTCTTTCGGAAGTGTTTCAGCTTTGTATGCGTCGTTGATGAATACCATCATTTGAGAAATCGCTGTGTTGAAGCGAAGCTCTGCATAGTCTTCTGTTACTTTCTTCACTGTTTGGTGGTACGCTTTTTCAAGCTCTTTATTTGGTGCATCAGTAATTTTCTCACTTAATTCACCGTTATCTTGAACGAATAGACGCCATACACGGTCTAGGAAACGACGAGCTCCATCAAGACCATTTTCAGACCAAGCGATTGAAGCATCTAATGGTCCCATAAACATTTCGTATAGACGAAGTGTATCTGCACCGTGGCTTGCTACGATATCATCTGGGTTTACAACGTTACCTTTTGATTTACTCATTTTCTCGTTGTTTTCACCTAGAATCATACCTTGGTTGAATAATTGTTGGAATGGCTCTTTCGTTGGAACTACACCGATATCATATAATACTTTATGCCAGAAACGAGCATATAGTAAGTGAAGTACAGCGTGCTCTGCACCACCGATATAAATATCAACTGGAAGCCATTGTTTTACTTTTTCTGGATCTACAAGTGCCTCGTTATTGTTTGGATCCATGTAGCGTAGGTAGTACCAACAGCTACCAGCCCATTGTGGCATTGTGTTCGTTTCACGACGACCTTTTTTACCAGTCTCAGGATCAACAACATTTACCCACTCGTCAATGTTAGCTAATGGTGATTCACCTGTACCTGAAGGACGGATGTTTTCTGTTTTCGGAAGAACTAACGGTAATTCTTCTTCTTTCACAGCTGTCATTGTGCCATCTTCCCAATGGATTACTGGAATTGGCTCACCCCAGTAACGTTGACGGCTAAATAACCAGTCACGTAGACGGTACGTTACTTTTTGATTTCCTGCGCTCGTTACTTCAAGCCATTCAATCATTTTTACGATTGCTTCTTCTTTATTTAAACCATCAAGGAATGCTGAGTTTACGTGTGCACCATCACCTGTGTACACTTCTTTCGTAATGTCTCCGCCTTTTACAACTTCCTTCATTGGAAGATTAAATACTGATGCGAATTCATAATCACGCTCATCATGAGCTGGAACTGCCATTACAGCACCTGTTCCGTAAGTTGCAAGAACATAATCAGCGATCCAGATTGGTAATTTCTCACCGTTCACTGGGTTAACTGCGTAAGCACCAGTGAATACACCAGTTTTCTCTTTCGCAAGTTCTGTACGCTCTAGGTCACTCTTCATTTTTACAGCGTTAATGTAAGCTTCTACCGCTTCTTTTTGCTCTGCTGTTGTAATTTCTGCAACAAGCGCATGCTCTGGAGCAAGTACACAGTACGTTGCACCAAATAGTGTATCAGGGCGCGTTGTGAAAACTGTGAATTTCTCATCTGTGCCATCGATGTTGAAGTGCACTTCTGCACCTTCAGAACGACCGATCCAGTTACGTTGCATATCTTTTAAGCTTTCTGGCCAATCAAGCTCATCTAGATCTTCTAATAGACGATCTCCGTAAGCTGTAATTTTTAACATCCACTGTCTCATCGGACGACGCTCAACTGGATGCCCACCACGCTCACTCTTACCGTCAATGATTTCTTCATTTGCAAGTACTGTACCAAGTGCTGGACACCAGTTTACAGGTACTTCATCAACGTAAGCTAAGCCTTTTTCAAATAGTTTTAAGAAGATCCATTGTGTCCACTTGTAGTAGTTTGGATCTGTTGTATTTACTTCACGATCCCAATCGTAAGAGAAACCTAATGATTTAATTTGATTACGGAATGTATTAATATTATGCTCTGTAAATTCAGCTGGGCTGTTTCCAGTATCAAGTGCATATTGCTCTGCTGGAAGACCGAATGCATCCCATCCCATTGGATGAAGAACGTTATATCCTTGCATACGCTTCATACGAGATAAAATATCTGTCGCTGTATAACCTTCTGGATGTCCTACGTGTAAGCCTGCACCTGATGGATATGGGAACATATCTAGTGCATAAAATTTTGGTTTTTCTGTCTCATCTGGCGTACGGAATGTTTTATTCTCTTCCCAATACCCTTGCCACTTCTTCTCAATTTCTTGATGATTAAAGCTCATGAGATACCCTCCTTGAAATTCTATTTATTTTCACCGCCCAAAATACAAAAAACCTCTCATCCCTAGAAAGGGACGAGAGGTTATAGATTCCCGCGGTACCACCCTAAATTAATGTAAAATATACATTCGCTTAGATCCGTAACGTGGATTAACGGCAATTGCTACTATTAGTTTCACAACTGCAACTCAAAGGCGAGTTCATAACGAAACGTGGATTGACTTGCACCGACCGTCAACTCTCTAAACCAGCTTCTATTACTACTACTCCTTCTCACTGTTATTACAAGTATGAGTTAATTTAAATATATTCTAAAACATGTTACATGTTCCGTCAAACTAAACTGCAATTTTTTCTTCTACTGTTTCTTCTACTTTTACTCGTTTATCATAAATGCTCGTTGCAATAAGCGCTACTACAAGCATTACCATGATTGCTATAAACAATACTTCCATATTGTATAAATCCACGATTGCTCCGCCAACGACCGGTCCGAACATTTTCCCTACAGTCGCCGCGCTATTTACAACCCCTTGATAAAAACCTAATTTATCTTTTGGCGCGAGTATATTTGCAATGGTCGGCACTGCTGGCCATACGAATAATTCACCGATCGTTAATGTCACCATTGCCACAAGGAACATTGTAAATTGCTGCGCTTGACTTAACACAATGAATGACGCCGCAAAAATAATAATTCCAATCATAATTTGTTGTTTTAAAGAACGCTTCATCCAGCGAATTAGCATACTAACGAGTGGCTGCGCACAAACAATCATTGCTCCGTTTATCGTCCATAATAAACTATAATGACGAAGGCTAATGTTTAATTCCTGCATATGTGTTGCAATCGCCCCTTGCCACTGTACGTATGTAACCCAGCATAAAGCATATGCTACACATACAATAAGAAGTGCTTTGAATCCTGGTGTAAGTGACCAGCCTTTTTTCGTTTCGACTTCTTTTTGCACTCTTGGCTCTTTTTTGTCTTCCATACCACGGAATCCAATAAAAGCAATTAAGAAGAAAACAAAGTATAAAATAAAGTTCGCTAAGAAAATATAATCAAAACGATACGATGCAACTAATCCACCGCACGCTGTTCCGATCGCAATCCCAACGTTTTGTCCAACATACATCGCATTAAATGCTCGTCTTCCGCCTTCTGGCCAAACCGTACCAACCATCGCATACATCGATGGGAAGACCATTCCAGAGCCAAAGCCAATTAATGCTAGCCACACAACATATAACGGCCATCCATGGAAGAACACAAGACCTAAAATCGATACGAGTGTAATAACAATCCCTACTAAAGTTGATTTATATCCGCCCCATTTATCAAATAAAACACCGCCGAGCAAATTTCCGATTACACCCGTAAGCGAGTTGATCATTAATACCATTCCGGCCACAGATAAAGATTTCCCTAGATGATCATGCAAATAAATTGTATTAAAAGGCCATAAAAAAGAAGCACCCGTGACATTAATAATCATCCCAGCTACTAATAGCCATACTTTCCTTGGCATAGTTTCCCCTCCTATTCTATTTTTTTCGTTCATATATATAACAGTAAAATTGTAGTCGTTTTTAAATAGGAAGGCAACTGATTAATAGTTGATGAAATTCAGATAATAGTTTATTGGTAAATGAAATTATATTGATTGCCGCTTGAAAATATATCAGCGATTTTCTAATTATATCGACTTACCGATAAAAAACGACACCAGTAACAATATATAAATAAGAGGAGACTGCATTAACTTAATACAGCCTCCTCTTATTTATATTATCCAACATCTTTTTCTCGCTCCGCACGTTCTTTAGTACTCCATTTAAATACCTTATCTAGTAGAGAGTATATCCTCCCAGACTCTTTCGTTAATAAAGGCCCTAACGATGCCAATATTAAAACATACAAAGCTGAGAATGGTTTAATCGTTGCCATTAAGCCACCTGCGATTCCAATATTCGCGACGATAATGGAGAATTCCCCGCGTGATACAAGTGTTAAACCGATGTTCGTAGAAGCCTTATGTGATAGCCCGGCTTTACGCCCCGCAAACATTCCAGCTGTAAAATTACCGATGATTGTTATGAGTACTGCTCCTAATGTTAACCAAACAGCTCCCCCTAACGAAAACGGATCTATACTTAATCCAAAGCTAAAGAAGAATATAGCACCAAAGAAATCACGAAACGGAACGACGAGCTGCTCAATTCGATCACTATGCTCTGTTTCAGAAAAGACGAGCCCTAGTAATAAAGCTCCAATCGCTTCAGCAACATGAATTGTTTCTGAGAATCCAGCTACGAAGAATAAAATAGCGAATATTACGATAATAAAAATTTCATTAGACGAAATATCTAATATTTTATTTAAGAACGGTGTAGCTTTTCTAGCAATTACAAAGAATAATAACATATACCCTAATGCGATTAAGACGGCTGTGAGAGCACCTATAAATGATGTTGCACCTCCAAGAACTAAACCTGAAACGACAGATAAATATACCGCTAAGAAAATATCATCGAACATAATAATTCCTAAAATTAGCTCTGTTTCCTTATTACCAGCTCTTCTTAAATCAACAATTACTTTTGCTACAATTGCACTTGATGAAATTGTAATAATTCCAGCAATAATTAATGTTTCTAATAAAGGAAAGCCCATCAAATATCCATAGAGTAAACCTAATGTGAAATTAAGTGATATATGAACAGTGCCTCCAATGGCAATGGACTTTCCTGATTTTATAAGTTTTTTCATTGAGAATTCTAGCCCTAAATAAAACAAGAGGAATATGACACCAATACGGCCGAGGAAGGAAATAACTTCTCCGCTTTCAATAAACCTTAAATCGATAAGCCCTAAATCCGGGGCGTGGGGCCCCACTAGCATACCGAGTATAATGAGAAACGGAATAATCGAGAACTTTAACTTCGCAGCGAGGATAGCTGCAAAAGCTACTAATACTAACGCAGTTCCAACTTCAAAGATTAAAGTATCCATCGATTATGAATCACCTCCTGCTGAAAGCAACTCATTAATAATTCTTTTCACTTCATGTCTTTCACCCGATAATACGAGCATATCGCCAGCTTCAATGATAGAATCTGGGCCTGGATTAAAGAACTTCTTCATATTCTTTTTCAAAATGGCAATGATCGTTACGTTATATGTTTTTCGGACATGTAAACTACCAATTGTTTTTTGGACTACTGGTGCGTTATTTTCCACCTTAAACCATTCAATTGATAATCCTTCAAAAGCCATCTCAATCGTGTCTAAAGCTTGTGGTCTATATACCATTCCACCTAATATAGCCGCAATTTGCCTCGCTTCAGAATCGCGAAGGGAAATACTTGAAACACTCTCCTCATGATCCGCATCAAAATGATACATTTCTCTTCGCCCATCATCATGAATAACAATAACCATTTTTTCATTACCTTTTGTGATCACTTCAAACTTACATCCAATACCCGGTAGTTCACTTTCTCTAATATTCATATTCCCGCCTCCTAAAATTTTTTAGTTACGGCTCTTCCTTTTTTACAAATCCACATCAATTTCCGTTTTAAACTTTTCATCTTTTGAGATTCCTAAATACTTGAGTGTTTCTGATGGAGTAGCGTGATGAAAATGTTTTTGCAACAGCGCAATTGCTATTCCTCTTTTGTACGCGTGAAACCCAAACGTTTTTCTCATTGAGTTCGTTCCAATCTTCCCAACAATCCCAACCGCCTCCGCAGCACGATGAATCACACGATACGCCTGTTGGCGCGTAATTGAATTTGTCGTTTTATTAGATTGAAATACGTAGTTTTCTCTTTTAACATCAATAGATTGTACATACTCTAAAAGTGCTTCTTTTACTTTTGTATTTAAATAAATATCTTGCTTAAACTTTTCATCTTTCACAGGAAGAGAGTAAAAATCTTTAACAGTCCCATCTTCATTTAATACCTCTTCAAATTTCATGCTAAGTAGTTCTGTAATTTTTAATCCCGTGTTAATGCCAGTAACAAATAAAAGATAATCACGCTGTGAGTGCTCTTTTAAATAATTTTTCATAGCCTCAATTTGGTTTATATCTTTTAATGCCTCTACAACTTCCATACATGTATTCTCCTCATCTTATGAACGGTAATTTTCTCATCATGTTGTCCATTTTACCTTATCATGCTATGAGATTTCCATGTATTATCCATTACCTTTTAATTTTTTACGCTATACAATTGGAGCGATATACTTTCATACACCTAAAAATTCTGGATATTTATGATTTGGAAACTTACTATTGTAAAAATACGTTGCGGTTAGAAAATAAAGAGGGATAACGATGAAAATAGTAAAACTTCTTTTGACCTTAGCGCTATGCCTATAACTTCAAATAAAGTGAAACTATAATCAGTGGAGGTTTGGTTCATCCCCACTGATTATTAGCCCACACCAATCGGGCGTTTACGGGCAGTTGATCTCTCACTTAACTTCTTTGCTCCAGCCGAATTTTGAGGTGGGAGTTTTACTGCCCTCAAATAGCGGGATAAAGACCCATCTTCTTTCTGCAAATTGGATTCCTCCTTTCATTTCCTGCTACTTTATACACTTAGTTTGTGTTACTTAATTATATTTTATAACATAATTAAGTAACATTTCAATGTTTTTGGTACTTTTTTCTGAAAATAACAAAAAAATACCGAGCACCCTCTGCTCGGTATTTTTTATTATTAGTCCTCTTTCGGAAGAACAATTCCTTTATACAATTGAACTGTAATGAAATAGTAAATCGTGTAAATAACTACGAAAATAACGATTGGTACCCAAATACGGAAGTACGGATCAATTAAAATAAATCCGAAAATATTCATACCAACTAATACGTGAGCAATACCCACAATTGCTGGGAATAAGAATACTAAGAACAGCTCTTTATAAATTGATTTCGTTAATAATTCACGGCGCACACCGATTTTACGAAGCATTTGATAACGCGTAATATCTTTTGATGCACCAGAAAGAATTTTAAACATTAAACAACTTGCCATCATTGCTAAGAATGCAATTCCAAGGAAGAATCCCATAAATACTGTTCCACTCGCAACGCCGTAGAACCCACTATAAGCTTGATATTTACTATCCATTTGTTCAGCTTTTACATTTTTATATTTATCTAGCTGCAACTCGTCAAGTTTTTTCCATTCTTTTTTATATGTTAAAAAATCATCTGTTTTTCCGATAAATGCTATACCTTCTTTACCATTTATCCCATCATACATTTTTTGGTCTACAATTTTAATAGCATGATCATTGTATAAATAATATGGATGGATTGTACTAAAAGCCTCTATCCATTCCGCTGAAAGTTCTTTAGCGCTCGCATCTTTTTGATTCATCTCTCTAGAAACCGCACCTACTGGTAGTTCCTCTGAAGCTTTTTTCGTATTTACTAAATCCTTCATAGACTTCATCTTTGCCATATCTTTTACTAAAGGACGATTTTTCTCTAAATCTTCTTTTACATAGTAAACGTATTTATCATCAACTTTGTAACGATATTCGTTTTTCTCTTTAAATGTAATACCGTCTAAAATTTTCTTTTCTTCAGCTGTTGGATTATGAACTACTGAATCATATATTACTAAACCATCTACCATTTTTATAACGTTATTTTTAAACGCCATACCACCTGAAATTGCGCCAGCTCCAAGCGCAACTAACATTGCCACTGTTGCAAGTACTTTCGTTAAACTATTAATTCGGAAGTTTAATTGTGCAAATGTAAAAGCATTAAGTCCTTTTTCACTACGCTTTTTATTACTCTTTAACTTTTTAATAATAACCGGGAGAAGTGAACCAAATAGCATATAAGTACCAGTTGTTGTTGTAATTAATGCAATAAGGATTCCCATCTCTTTTAGTTTTTCCATATAGATCATAGATGCATAACCTATACCTAATAAAATAACAGCAAGGAAAGCCACTACAACTGTCTTTTTTCCTTTTACTGCAACACGCTCTGTTTGTGCATCTGCATGTACTAGTTGCAATACAGAAATACGTGACAATTTAATACTGTTCATAATTGCTGATAATACAAATAGTGCAAAGAAGAAGATGCAAGTAACAGTCATAGATGGTAGATAAAATGCTTTATACCCTTCACCAGCAAATTCAAGCTGTTTCATTAATAACTGTCCAATACCTTCTGCAAGTCCTACTCCAACTGCAATCCCGATTGCAAGAGACGCAGCACCTAATACGATTGTTTCAATAAACATAAGTAATGTAACTTTATGTTTTTTCGCACCTAACATCATATACATACCGAACTCTTTTTGACGAAGAGATAATAAGAAAGAGTTTGCATATAAAATGTAGAAGAACGTTATAATTGCTAATAAAAATGAACCTGCTTGGAATACGAATCCAATAGATTTAATAACTGAATTAGATTCTAAAAATGCTTTATTCAATGCTAACGTTTGGAACATATAAAAAATTGAAATCGACATGACAAGACCAACAAGTAAGACGATATAATCTTTCAGCTTACTTTTTAGCCCTGACATGGAAAGTTTGAATAACATGCCTTAGAACCTCCTTTCTTACGCTTTTTGTGTGCCTAAGTCTGCAAGCACATCTAAAATTTCTTTATAAAACTCTTCCCGTGTACCGCCTCGGTGAATTTCTTTATATAGCTCACCATCTTGAATGAATAAAATACGCTGACAGTAACTTGCACTATACGGATCGTGAGTAACCATCATAATAGATACGCCTTGTTCTTCATTTAAGTTTGTCATCGCATCAAGTAAACTCGTCGCATTCTTAGAATCAAGAGCTCCTGTTGGCTCGTCCCCTAAAATAATTGCCGGCTCATGTACTAAAGCGCGCGCTGCTGCTGAACGCTGTTTTTGTCCACCAGATACTTCAGATGGATACTTTTGAAGAATTTCCGAAATCCCTAACATATCCGCTACTTTTTCTACTTTCGGCCCAATATTTCGTGATGGGACACCTTGAAGTGAAAGCGGAAGTGCGATGTTTTCGTAAATAGATAAGTTCTCTAATAAATTAAAATCTTGGAAAATGAATCCTAACTTTTGTGAACGGAAATCAGAAAGCTCACCTTGCTTCATTTTCGTAATATCCGTTCCTGCAATTTCAACAACGCCGCCTGTCGCCTTATCAAGCGTTGAAATTACATTTAATAATGTCGTTTTACCAGAACCAGAAGGTCCCATAATGCCAACGAACTCACCTTCTTGAATTGAGAATGAAACACCTTTTAATGCATGTGATTGGTTCTCACCTTTTTTACCGTACACTTTTTGAACGTTTTTCACGTCTACAACTGGTTTCGTCATATATATCCTCCTACGCTTGTTTTTCCATTACCTATTTTGCGCCTTTTGGAGAGGAACTGCTATTTGTTAACATTACATTTACCTTACACTTTTGTAATAAAATAAAACCAGGTCATATTGCGACCTGGTTTACTCTGATTGCTTTGATTTTTGAGGTTGTCCTTTTTTACTGTTACGCTGTTTCACTTGAACAACTGGATCAAGTTCATTTGAAAATTCAGCGTTATGCCCATTTTGCGTTTTTTGCTCTGGGTTATTTTGATCTGAACGTTTCGCCATTACATTCACTCCTTATTAGTGCGGTGTAATAATCATTTGATGTTGCAATTGGCGAATTGCCATACGTGCTCTATTTAACTGCTCACGTTGCTCATCATTCGCATGTTGTTGCATTGTTTGTAAATCGTTATACGCTTGCTCTAACTGCAACTGCGCATCCGAATACTCCATCGTATTATAATGCTCTTGTCTCATACCAAGGTCTAATTGTTCTTTTGCATATTCCACCGCTTTTTCAGCTTGTGTAATATACGATTCAAGTGATTGACGCTCTGCCATAATTGTCCCTCCTTGCTTCAATTCCCCTTTAGTGTGCCCCTTCCATATGAACCTTATGAGTATGTTATAATGGATTTTGTTTCATCCCGCTATTTATGGGAAGTAAGACTCCCACCTTAAAATTTAGCTGGAGCGAAAAAGTTAGGTGGGAGATTAGCTTCCCCTAAACGCCCGATTGGTGTGGGCTAATAATCAGTGGGGATGGCCACCCCCCCAATGATTAAAGTTTCACTTTATTTTGACTCGTCTTAGGAGGGAAAGTAATGAAGGTTCAAAACCCTTTTCCATATACAAACGACAATAAACGTTATCATACATGGAATTACCACTTACGAAATGAATTTGGTGAAAAAATCTTTAAAGTTTCATTAGATGCTGGCTTCGATTGCCCGAATCGTGACGGTACAGTTGCTTATGGCGGCTGTACATTTTGCAGCGCGGCTGGATCTGGCGACTTTGCAGGTGATCGCCGCGATGATGTAATAACGCAATATCATGAAATGAAAGAAAAAATGCACTCAAAATGGAAAGACGGAAAATGTATTGCGTATTTCCAAGCATACACAAATACACATGCACCACTTGAAGTGTTAAAAGAAAAATTCGAACCGCTTCTAGCAGAAAAAGACGTTGTTGGTCTTTCTATTGCGACTCGTCCAGATTGTTTACCAGACGATGTCGTTGAATATTTAGCGGACTTAAATAAACGCACATACCTTTGGGTTGAACTCGGACTACAAACTGTTCATGAACGTACTGCAAATCTTATTAATCGTGCTCACGATTACCCATCTTACGTGGAAGGCGTAAATAAATTACGCAAGCACGGCATTAGAGTTTGCTCTCATATTATTAACGGTCTTCCACTTGAAGATTACGACATGATGATGGAAACAGCTCGTGAAGTAGCGAAACTTGACGTACAAGGAATTAAAATTCATTTACTTCATTTATTAAAAGGAACACCAATGGTGAAGCAATATGAAAAAGGTCAATTAGAATTCCTTTCTCTTGAAGATTACGTAAGTCTCGTTGTCGACCAACTTGAAATGATTCCAGAAGATATAATTGTGCACCGCATCACAGGTGACGGTCCACCTGATTTAATGATCGGCCCAATGTGGAGCTTAAATAAATGGGAAGTATTAAATTCCATCGATGCAGAATTTGTACGCCGCGGAAGCTGGCAAGGAAAATATGCAAATGAGGAGAAACAAAAATGAAATTAGAACGTGTATTACCGTTTGCACGCACACTGTTGCAAACGGCAGTAAAAGAAGGCGATTACGCTGTAGATGCGACACTTGGAAATGGACATGACACTTGCTTCCTAGCTGAAATCGTTGGAGATAACGGAAAAGTATTTGGATTCGATATTCAAAAAGAAGCAATTGAAAGTTCAACAACTCGCCTAAAAGAAAAAGAACTTTTCGAACGTACTGTTTTAGTTCACGATAGTCATGATACACTCTTATCCGTACTACCAGAAGATGCAAAAGGAAAAGTAACAGGCGCCATCTTCAACTTAGGTTACCTTCCAGGCGGTGACAAGCATATCGTCACAAAACCGAACTCAACAATCTCGGCGATTGAACAATTACTAGAAGTAATGGCGCCTGAAGGTATCATCGTCCTTGTCATTTACCACGGACACCCAGAAGGACAAGTAGAACGTGACGCTGTACTTACATTTGCAGAAGAACTAGATCAAAAACAAGCCCACGTTTTGCGATACGGCTTCATTAACCAGCAAAATAACCCGCCATTTATTGTAGCGATTGAAAAACGATAATATATCAACGATTTTACCGATATATCTATTCTTCGACAAAACATAACAAAAAAAGACGTGTAATGAGTGCACGTCTTTTTCTTATTCTCCTATATAATGGATGTATACAATATTTAAAGAAAGAAGGATAGAACTTTGCTTGTAGAACTAAGGGGAATTCAAAAGAAGTATGGCAAATTACTTATATTAGACAACATCGATTTATCCATTCCAGAAGGAGAAGCACTCGCTATCATTGGTGGGAACGGGACTGGAAAAAGTACTTTGCTCAAAATAATTGCAGGCTTTATTTCACCTACAGCAGGGACACTTCAAAGAAAAAAACATATACAAATCGGTTATGTACCTGAACATTTTCCTGAAGAGATTCGTTTTACATTAGAGGATTATTTATATCATCTCGGCCGCATTCACGGTTTATCAACAAAATATTTAAGAAATAAAATTCCGATGCTCCTTGAATCTTTTCATTTACATCATGCAAGGCATTCCGTGGTACGAAATTTTTCAAAAGGTATGAAACAAAAAACAGGCATTATGCAAGCATTACTTACGAACGTTCATTTATTAATTTTAGACGAGCCGCTTTCTGGGCTCGATTCTAACTCTCAGCAAGAACTAGAGCACATTTTACTTTCATTAAAACAACAAGGTATATCTATACTCTTCACATGTCACGAAAAACAACTATTAGAAAACTTCGCCGATAGAATTGTGACGTTAGCTAATCACACAATTGCGGAGAATACCGCTGTGCAAAAATCAACAGAACAAGTTTATATTGAAGCAATCGTTCACGAAACATTTTCAGCGATAGAACTCCAACAACAATTAGGATTTATACATGTTACACACAATTCAAATCAAAACCTCATTCAATTACAAATCGAAAAAGATTATACAAACGACATACTTCAGTTTTTATTACATAAAAAAGCGTCTATCACACTGCTACAACCTAATTTTTAAATCGAAAGAAGGTTTATTATGTTTGCGCTTATTCGTTACCATTTTCTCGACTACACAAAATCGTATAAGTACGTCCCTCCTATTGCGATGTACTTTGTAAGCTTACTTTTTGTATATACATATAAACCGACTCCTATTGTACCAACATATTTAGAAACAGCACTCGCCCTTTATTTATTATCTGCCTGGATTACGGTCACCATTTTTCATACTGAAGACCCTGTACAAGAACAAATCACTATTTCACATACAAATAATATTTCTGCATTATACGTTGGTAAATATATTACGGCTCTTCTTATTGGTACTGTTTTATCTTTTATATCCGTAATCTATCCAATTCTTTTGCAAATGTTCAGCGAAAAAATGACAGCCTCTTTATTTCTAGTCGGATTTCTCGCTCATATATCTTTATCTATACTAGGAGTTTCAATCGCAACATTATTTACAAGAAATATTATTCAAAAAACAAGCACTGCTTGGCTTAGCCTTACATTTATATTACTTATAACAATCGCTTCAGTCCGATTAAAAAAAGAGTTACTATGGTTTTTTCCACCTATCGAAAGCTTTCTAATGCTTGGGCAATACAAATATAATATACTTACTCACACTTTATGGCTTACAGCTTGGGCTATCGTATATTCATTTTTATTACTCACTTTATTTCTTTTTCTTGTTCGTAGAAAACGTTTTTGACTACATATTAAAGGAGACGAAACAATGATCGGAATACTAGCAGGAATGGGGCCAAAGTCAACTGGACCATTCGTCGATACAGTTGTAGCAAAATGCCAAACAATATACGGAGCAAAGCATGATATGGACTTCCCTCATATGATGATTTATTCATGCCCAACACCATTTTACATGGATCGTCCTATTGATCATGCGGAGATGAAAAAAGCGATTATAGAAGGGGCACAAAAACTTGAAAGCACTGGCGTAGACTTTATCGCTATGCCTTGCAATACGGCGCACCTTTATTTTGAAGAATTACAGTATTCTATTTCTATTCCGATTTTGAATATAGTCGATGAGACGTTAAAAGCAATTCCTGAAAATACAAAAAGAATCGCTCTTCTCGCAACAGAAGCAACTGTTCAAGCGGGTATTTACCAAGATGGGATTGCAAAACATAGTATAGAGTACATTCATAATGAAAAATGGCAGGAAATGATTAATCAAATTATTACTTGTATTAAAGGCGGGGAAGTTGAAGAAGCTAAAGAATTATGGAGTACGCTCGTTTTACAGTTAAAAGATGAAGCAGATACCGCTATTATCGCATGTACTGATTTGAATGTGGTGGCGGATGAGGACTTTGTCGACTCCTCTCAATGTCTTGCTGAGGCGGTTGTTAGGATGTATTTATCAAATACAAAGAGATCTTCTTAAGCATAGAAAACATCCCTTTTGAAATGTGTTTTTATGTTTCATAAAAACACAAAAAACTTTTAACTCTTTTCACAATTCTTTCAAAGTAATCACACTTAATCTCGCTATATTAAATAAGTAGTTTATTCATATAGGGAAGGTTAGGGGAACAGAAAGTATGAAAGGAAATCGTTCGCTTCATTACATTTTTTGGCGTTGGCATTTTTATGCTGGGCTTTTTATTACGCCGCTTCTTATTACTTTGTCACTGAGCGGAATTGGGTATTTATTTCGGGAAGAAGTTGAAGATTTCATCTATAAAGATTTATATTTTGGGAAGAGCTCCCAAACAGAATCTATTCCGATGTCTGATTCTATTTCATTAACAGAGAAAAAATATCCACATTATAGTGTGACGAAAATTAGTGAGTTTAATGGGGATTACAATACGAGACTTACAATTGCAAATGAATATACTGGACAACAAAAATATGTGTATTTAGATGGCAATAATCAAATTGTTGGGGATCAAAATGCAAGTGAAACGTTTGCCAATATAATGCGGGAATTACATAGTTCCCTTTTAGTTGGTGGTACTGTCGTCAACTACACTGTAGAACTCGCGGCGTGCTGGACAATCTTTTTAATTGTGACTGGGTTGTATATGAGTATGCGCCAATTCAAAAACACACCGTCATCCAATAAGCGAGAAAGAGCAAAACGACGTCATTCTATTATCGGTATTATATTTACAATTCCTCTCGTTCTGCTAGTCGCAACTGGATTACCGTGGTCAGGGTTTATGGGTAACCAAATTTATAAAATCGCAACATCGAATGAATCGCTCGGATATCCAAAATTGTATGTGGCACCGCCTGAATCAAAGGTAAAAGAATTGCCGTGGGCAACAAGAAAGGAAGCTCCTCCTGAATCTCATTCAAATGAGCCAAAAGCCATTTCAGTTGATGAGTTACAAAAAGGAATTGAAATCAAGAAGCCCTATGTTATCTCACTACCGGCTGAGCCAAAAGGTGTATTCACTATTTCTAAATCGAGCGGTTCTGGTATTACGGGTATGCATGTGGCACCGTATGAAGAAATAACCTCTTACTT
This sequence comes from Bacillus thuringiensis, assembly GCF_014932895.1. Classification (GTDB taxonomy): domain Bacteria; phylum Bacillota; class Bacilli; order Bacillales; family Bacillaceae_G; genus Bacillus_A; species Bacillus_A thuringiensis_AA. The sequence continues at coordinate 978,411 of NZ_JACYOF010000001.1, forward strand.
TGATCAATATAGCGGAGAACTTATTTCAAAAACGGACTATCTTGATTATGGATTATTTGCAAAATGGTTCACTTACGGTATTCCGCTTCATGAAGGGCATTTATTTGGATGGCCCAATAAAATATTATGCTTACTAACGACATTATCTTTATTACTTCTTATTTATTACGGAGTAAAAATGTGGTTAACAAGAAAGCCGAAAGGAAAATTAGCCGCACCTCCAAAACAAACGGATAAGAAAAGCATATTCATTTTCTTTATCATGATGGTTATACTAGGCGCTGTCATGCCTTTATTCGGACTATCTGTTTTAGTTATTTTCGCAATTGAACTTCTCTTATACGTATTTTCAAAAATACGATCATAATAAAAAGCATTTGTACTCCCGCGTACAAATGCTTTTTACTTCTCTCTAAATCGCTTATCTATTATCTATCTTCAATGGCATTTTCTTTTTATCTTTCTAGCCAATAACACACTTCCCACCATTAAAATTACAGTCCCCCAATGTAAATAATAACAGGGAAACGATCAACAAATTTAATAAATAAACTGCCCCCTAAAATTATAATAGGAATACTAATTACTAATCCCAAAAACAATAATAGAAAGTTACCATGCGAAGCACCTGCTACTACTAATACATTATCAAGACTTATTAAAATATCTGCAATGATAATAGCTCGAATTGCTGCCCATAAACTATTTTGGAGAGTAGCATTTTTTCCTTCTGGATTTTCTGTTAATGCTACAAGTTTAAAAGCAATCCAAAGTACTAGTATCCCTCCGATTAACAAAAGACCCGGAATTTTTAATAACCAAACAGCAACTAAAGTAGCAAGTGTACGAATAATAATCGCCCCAACTGTTCCCAAAAAAATTGCTTTTTTCTGTTGTTTTTTTGGCAAATTTCTTGCAATCAAACCGATTACAATAGCATTATCACCAGCAATTACTAAATCAATGATGATAATTGATAGTAAACCTGAAAAAAACTCCAATGTATTCATCACAATTTGTACTTAAAACAAATTGTGTACAGCGATTAATAATAATATAACTCCACTTAAAGCTGTGCTAAATTGTCCTAATGTCCAAGATCCAATTTTTACATTTGCAACCTTTTTTCCTAATTTAACTCCTAACCAAACAGTTAAAAAACTGAATATGGCTGCTGATAATGAAATAGCAAATGGAGATAATTTTAATAACCCTGCACCCAGTCCATTCGTTAGGGCATTCATCGATATAGCAATACCAAGAACAATAGCTTCAAAAAAACTAATATTTCCTGATTTATCAAGGTCAGCTTTTTCAGGAGATTTTAAATATCCAGTAATAACATTCGAAACTGATTCATCTTCATCAAGTACTTCTTGATGAACTTTCTTTTTTCTTGGAATTGTCATTAAAATAATTCGTAAACCAATTACAAACAAAAACAATGTACCAATAACGTCAGATAATGTACCAGGAAAAACTTTTGAAATATATTGTCCAAACAAAATACCCATTTCACTAAAAATAAAAGCAATAATCGCAATTATAAAGTTAGCTAAAAAACCTATACGAATATTACGAATACCATAAGATATCCCTACTCCAAAATTATCTATACTAGAGGATAATGAAAGTAATAAAATGGTAATTAAAGCTGTTATAGTCATAATTGTCATACTCCCTTTTATAAGAAACAGTAAGTTATTTTCTGGGTTATTGTATGAGAGGTCAAAAATAATGTTCCTACTAAAGATAGACATTCTTATGAGCATCTTTTCTTTTTTAAAATGGTTCTCCAGTCTGAGAAAGGCACCTTAGGCTGTCTTTTCTTTATTTCTGCAAGAACCTGTTCGTATATTGTTTAAAGGCATAAAATAATGTGAATCCGCTAAAAGCATGTGTGCCCCCTTGTTTCCCCTCTTATCTAAGTGAGGAACGATTATGGGCTTTGGTGGTAGTTGTGGTTTTTCTGAAGGTTTCGCTGGAGGTTTTGCTTTACTCGTTGTCCTCTTAATATTGTTAATCATAGTCGGAGCTGCTTGCTTCTGCTAAAAACCAATCAAAAAAGGCACTCATAAGAGTGCCTTTAACTAAATTAGTGGTTTTCTTCATCACTGCGCCATTTTCTTTCGGTACATCTTCCCGTTCCAGTAGAAGAATCGTGAAGTGAGTCCCCCGTATTTTACAATGCGCCGTGCCATTTTTTGCATATTCTTTTGTGCTGATACTTTTTGATCTGATAAATAAATGCCAAGCAATCCTCGGCTTATGAGACGATGAAACTTCGCATGAGGTAAATCACCGATGCTCTTCTCTGCTTCTTCTACAAAATGTTTCATACGATCTAATATCGCTTGCTCGTTTTCATAATAACTACAGAAATTCAAATCCCCGCCCATCCGGTCTTCTTCTTGATCAATGAAATAATCAAGTAAAATGTGAAGTCCTTGTACGTAAGGAAAATATCCTTGTCTAATTTTCGCAATATCTTCATCATGTAGTTCATCATGAAATGCGTATGCTACAAGACAGAAAATTCCAAGTGTAGAACCTGCACATGCTGAAAACTCAAACCAACTCATCGGTGGTAAATTTTCTTTATGCGCTTCAAACCATGTTTGTAAACGTGGTTCTCTTTCTTCTAACTTCACGTGTTTATGAATTTGCAAATCACAATAATAACAAGCAAGTTCACGAAGAACAGGAGCAATTTTATCATAGTGCTTCGTTTTCTTTAAAACATCTTGGCATGTTTCAACAAGTTCATCTAAATAACCACCATCATCTTGATCATCACGATAGCGATAATAATTACCGCCCCCTTCTACTTCAGGTGATAAGGCCATTAACATGGATTCATGCAGCGCGGCAAAATCATTCGGATCAAGTGATGTACTGCGATCACATAGATTATCTAAATAGTCGCTGATCGTTTGATACGCTACGATAAAACGAATACATTCCTCTCGGTGTTCATTTGCTAGCAGCGCTAAAATACCACCGCCCTCGCAATGAAACGTTTTATGCTCAATACTTGCAATTGCCTGACTATGAAGCTCATCATTCGGAATATGGTAGGCACGCTCTTTCCACATCGCTAGCTCATGGTGTACAACCGGAAACACATCACGGTATACTTTCGCCATGAGCGTTATGGGATTACTCGGTACGTTCACTTCTTCCTTCATCTCCTCTATTCAATGTATAAATAATGATTTATTTGTTTGTTTTTACTATATTATTGACATGCATTTCAGTAAATGACTGAATATAATTCAAAATTTCATCACGTTCATACTCATTTAATAACTCATGATAACAATTCGGCCATTCTTTAAAAGCCTTATCACTTATTTTAACATTATCAAACCATGTACGGACACATGTTTTATCTACAAGTTTATCCTCACACGCTTGCATTAGCAAGAGTGGAACGTCTGGAAAATCCCCTATTTTTTTATGAGCAATTTCAATAGACTTAATCAATTCACTATACCAACGTACTGATACTTTGCGCAAGAACAAGGAATCATTCTCCATCGCGTCTCTTACTTCATGATTACGTGTTGACATTTCTACCGTAAGATTCGTTGCAAATTGCAATTTTGGAGCAACAACATTTAATATTTTTGAAGCAGCTCGAAGCGGCGCAGAAGGTTCAGCCAATACACCTAAACATGGCGAACTTAAAACAATACCATCTACATCCTCTCTCTTCGTTTCTTGCATCATACGAATGACGATAAGACCGCCCATACTATGACCAAATAAAAAAATAGGTAATCTATATTTTCTTGCTTCTTTCACCCATAATTTAACTTCCTCTATGTATTCATCAAATGAATCAATATGTCCTCTATTTCTTGAAGTCGTTCCATGTGACGGAAGGTCTCCCATCACGACGTGGTAGCCGATATGATTCCATATTTCCGCAACGGCTTCGTAACGTCCGTGATATTCCATTGCGCCGTGCACGATAACGATTACAGCTTTCGCTTCCTCTGCTTCATAATTCCACATACGGACCTCCTCCATTTCACTCTTTTTCATAATTTGATACACTTAAACTAGTCTCTAGGAAAGGAAGGCTTTACATGATATATCCTTACAAAGAAAAAAATCCGAAAATTGCGAGTAGTGCTTTTATCGCTGACTACGTTACGATTACAGGCGATGTTTCCATTGGCGAGGAATCAAGTATTTGGTTTAATACAGTCATACGCGGTGATGTATCACCAACAATCATTGGTAACCGAGTAAATGTACAAGATCAATGTACACTCCACCAAAGCCCTCAGTATCCTCTTATTTTAGAAGACGACGTTACCGTGGGGCACCAAGTTATTTTACATAGCTGTCATATTCAAAAAGATGCTTTAATTGGGATGGGATCAATTATATTAGACGGTGCTGAAATCGGTGAAGGAGCTTTCATCGGTGCAGGAAGTCTCGTTTCACAAGGAAAGAAAATCCCTCCTAATACGTTAGCTTTCGGTCGCCCTGCTAAAGTCATTCGTGAATTAACAGAAGAAGACCGTAAAGACATGGAGCGCATACGCACACAATACGTTGAAAAAGGACAATATTATAAATCGTTACAAAAATGATTTTACCGCTGCCATAACATTGGCAGCTTTTTTTATAAAAAAACTAACTTTTTCTTTACAAAACATTATTACTCCCTCAACAAAATCTTATTAAAATAAAGCTAATATCTCCATATATATGTAGATGAGGGAGGAGAATTTTCATGAAGGTCAGCGGATTATATAAAATAGAGTGTTACATTTTCAAAGGTATTAACCGCTACTTTGATCAAAAAACATTAAATATCTTTTTCAGCAACATTACCCATATCGGTGGTGCTACTTTCTCCATTGCACTCACACTTTTCTTTTTAATTTTCTCAAAAGGGGCTTTGCACCAAGCTACAATTGCAACTGCTATTTCTTTAGCAATTAGCCATATTCCTGTGCAAATATTAAAAATGTGGTACCCACGAAAACGCCCTTATTTAACAATTCAGGATGCGAAATATCCAGTCCATCCATTACAAGACCACTCTTTCCCGTCTGGTCATACAACAGCTGTTTTCTCTGTCTTCATTCCATTTATTTGCTATAATCCAAGCTTACTCGTTTTTCTATTACCGTTAGCATTATGCGTCGGTATTTCTCGTATTTATTTAGGACTTCACTATCCGTCAGATGTATTCGTCGGTATGTGCCTCGGCACTTGCTCTGGCATCATCTCTTTTTATCAATTCATCCCACTTTTCACATAAAGGAGCGATATGATGAGAGTCGCCATATTTACCGATACCTTTATACCACAAGTCAACGGGGTTGCGAAAACATTAGAACGATTAACACGATATTTTCAGAAAGAAAATATCGCCTATTCTGTTTTCGCCCCTCAGCATACAGCTGAAGATCATTTCGTAGCGAATGTGAACAAAATGAGAAGTGTCCCGTTAACAATATTATATCCAGAATGTCGCTTTTCCTTTCCTACTCCGCGCATTAAACGGGAACTTCTTGCCTTTAAACCTGATATCATTCACATTGCCACACCTTTCAACATGGGACTTTGTGGATTGTATTACGCAAAAAAGTTGAACATTCAAGTTGTCGGTTCTTATCATACTGATTTCGACGCCTATTTACGCTATTACAAAATCGAATTCCTCTCCAATATGCTTTGGAACTATTTAAAATGGTTTCATAGTCATATGCAAAAGAATTTTGTTCCTTCCTCTGAAACATTACATCAATTAAAAAATAAAGGCTTTCAACGCCTCTCTATTTGGGGACGTGGTATAGATTGTACACTCTTCCATCCAACTTATAATACAGACCTATTCCGAAAAAAATATAATATTACAGCGAAGCATGTTCTTTCCTATGTTGGACGAATTGCTCCTGAAAAAGATATTGATACGCTGCAAAATCTTATCGTTAAAACAATGCATACCCGAAGTGATATTCATTGGCTCATCGCAGGAGACGGCCCTCTAACAACAAATTTGCGTGAAGCTGTTCCGAAAACAAATGTCACTTTTACTGGCTATTTACAAGGTGAAGATTTAGCTGAAGCATACGCTTGCTCTAACATGATGGTATTTCCATCAGCTACTGAAACATTCGGAAATGTTGTACTTGAATCACTTGCATGCGGTACACCTGTTATTGCGGCAAATCGTGGCGGGGTTAAAAATATTCTTATAGATGGAAAAACGGGAGTTCTTTGTACACCAAAAGATGTGGATTCATTCCTCTCCTCCATTTATTCTTTATTACAAAATGAAGAGAAACTTATGCAAATGGGAATAGCGGCTTCGTCTTATGCGAAATCAAAAAGCTGGGATGAAATCTTTCATAGCTTACTTAATCAATATGAAGAAGTCATTCAGCACACCGCATCAGAATTACTCGCTTAATATGAGGTTGCAGGAAGAAAATAGAGTGCGAAAACTAAGCCATTCGGTTCCTGCGTAAAATATCAACCGTACCAAGGGAGCTCATCTAGAGGTGTAACACCCCGAAGTAACGCTCAGGGAGACGAAAGGTTACTTTCGTCGTGGAACTGAGAAGCTCCCACTTCAAACTTTACTAAGTGGCGAGTGGTTCACGAAATCCCCCTTAAAATCAACTTACTCACACACCTTTATACAGCAATCGTTCCCTAATTTTTGTATATCAAAAAACCTTTCATTCATTTGAAAGGTCTTTTCGAGCCTGCACATATTCTTCTTTCGTATTCACATTCATAAACCAATCTGCATTCGCCTGTATATCTTCTCCAGCAACATATTTCACATTACATTGTGATAAAAGCTGCCCCATACTTCTTTTTTCTTCCTGAAGTAAAGTATAAATCTTTTCTTTCACACGGTTATGATAGGCTGCAAGTAACGGTTGTTTTCTTCCATTAATGATAGGCACAACCGCATCATATTCATCGCTCGTTAACTCTAATAGAATGATAAACCATTCATGCGAAACATTTGGCGCATCGCAAGGCATAATGACATACCAATCTGCTTCTATGTATTCCATTCCTGATACAATTCCAGCAAGTGGCCCGTTTCCTTTATAGTGCGGAATATCTTCTATAACAGAAACTTGTACTAATTGCTCTACTCGCTCTTTTATATCGGAATGACTAATGACTACAACTTCTTGCAACGTACTTTCCATCACTTTCAAAATGTGCTCAATAAACGTACTCTCTTTCCAGCTTACTAACGCTTTTGGCTCACCGAATCTACTCGATATACCTCCCGCTAATACAATTCCAGCATGCTTACTCATTGGCGGTGCAGCTCGAATGTAATATGACCTAATTCCGGTAAAATTAATTTATTCATTGCAAGGCGCACCGCTCCACTAGACCCTGGCATCGAAAAGACTACTTTGCGCCCAATTGTACCGCCGATCGCTCTACTTAACATTGCACTACTTCCGATATCTTCTAAATAACTAATCATACGAAACAACTCACCAAACCCGACAATTTCTTTATCTAACAGCACTGATACTGCTTCAATTGTTACATCACGCTTCGTAATACCAGTACCACCATTTGTTAACACAACATCAACATCTTCTTGATGATAACCAGCTAACACCGCTTTCTGAATACTCTCTTTATCATCTTTTACAATTTCATAAGAGGTCACTGTATGTCCTGCTTCTTTTAACAATTCATGTAATAGTTGTCCGCTCTTATCTGTCTCTTTCGTACGTGTATCGGAAATCGTCACGATCTTACAACGTACTTCTTTTGGTGCTTGTTTTTTATGTTCTGTTACGCTCATGTTATATCTTTCCTTTCCTAAAAGCTTTTCTTCATTTTATCATATATATCTTTACACAATTATGTATGAAGCCGATGATGCATCATGATACAATATAAGTATACTAATCCACAAAAAGGAAAATAAAAACATCCTTTCTTATCCCCCTAGACTTCACATCTTTAGCTAACCTTTAACTTTTCTTATATTTTCTACATAGTAGAATTCAGTTTTTAAAATTGCACTACTAAATAAATCGGAGGTCTACTTATTATGGAACTTTATAAAAAATTAACAACAACATTTATCCTCTTATTTATCGCCTCCATTACTGTCGGCTTTTCTCTAAAAGGCGCAATTCCATACGCTACATTAGTAAGTATTATATTCGCAACACTAGTTTTACTAGGCAGTGCCTTTTGCGCAGGTAAAGCACGTCAAATGAAAGGTTGATTACATATGTTCAAGAAGAAACCAATCCTTTGTAAATCATGTGAAAAAGAAATACAAACGTATGAAAAAGCATGGATTCATATGCCCTTTCCGGCGAGCGGAATGACAAATATGAAAAAGTATATTGAGCTAGACGGCGAAGTGTATTGTAGTTCATGCATTCAAGTAGTAAATAAAACCAAATAAAAAAAGCTTTGCGCTCACCGCGCAAAGCTTTTTTTCATATATTATAGACCAGCTTGCTCTTTTAAAGCTGCAGCTTTGTCTGTACGTTCCCATGAAAGATCTACATCAGTACGTCCGAAGTGGCCGTAAGCTGCTGTTTGCTTGTAAATTGGGCGACGTAAGTCTAGCATTTTGATAATACCAGCTGGGCGAAGATCGAAGTTGTTACGAACTAGTTCTACTAATACGTCTTCAGATACTTTACCAGTGCCAAATGTATCAACTGAAATTGATACTGGTTGCGCTACACCGATTGCGTATGCAAGTTGTACTTCTGCTTTTTCAGCAAGACCAGCTGCTACGATGTTTTTCGCAACATAACGAGCTGCATATGCTGCAGAACGGTCAACTTTTGTTGCATCTTTACCAGAGAATGCACCGCCGCCGTGGCGAGCGTATCCACCGTAAGTATCAACGATGATTTTACGTCCTGTTAAACCAGCATCACCTTGTGGTCCACCAATTACGAAGCGGCCAGTTGGGTTAATGAAGAATTTTGTTTCTCCATCCATTAATTCTGCTGGTACTACAGCTTTAATTACGTGCTCTTTTAAGTCACGATCAATTTCTTCCCATGTAACATCTGGGTGATGTTGTGTAGAAATTACAATTGTATCGACACGTACTGGTTTACCATTTTCATCATACTCAACTGTAACTTGCGTTTTTCCATCCGGACGTAAGTATGATAATGTGTCATCTTTACGTACTTCAGTTAAACGACGAGCTAATTTGTGAGCAAGCGAGATTGGAAGTGGCATTAACTCCTGTGTTTCATTACATGCGAAACCAAACATTAAACCTTGGTCTCCTGCACCAATTGCCTCAATCTCAGCGTCAGTCATTTGACCTTCGCGTGCTTCTAGCGCTTGGTCAACACCCATAGCGATGTCAGCAGACTGCTCATCGATAGATGTTAAAACTGCACAAGTTTCTGCATCGAATCCGTATTTTGCGCGTGTGTAACCAATGCCTTGAATTGTTTCACGAACGATTTTCGGAATATCTACATAAGTAGAAGTCGTAATTTCCCCCGCTACCAATACTAAACCAGTTGTTACAGTTGTTTCACAAGCTACACGTGCATTTGCGTCTTTTGATAAGATCGCATCTAAAATTGAATCAGAAATTTGGTCACAAATTTTATCTGGATGTCCTTCAGTTACAGACTCAGATGTGAACAGATGACGTTTTTTTGTCATGTGGTAAACCTCCCTACAGTAATTGTATATATTGTACGGAACTCATCCTTAATTTGCCACAGATTGCGACATACATTTATTCTCCCACACAAGCATACAGAAAAACCTTTCCTACTTTACATAGAGGAAAGGTTTAATTTGCTACTTGCATACTGCTTTTTGCCCTTCGCTCTTATCGTTCGAGACCTGTAGCCTCGCACAGGTTTTAGCACCTATTCACTTGTGTTTACCAATACAAGTGAGGTTGCTGGGCTTCATCGGGCCTGTCCCTCCGCCAGCTCGGGATAAGAGAGTATCCGTCCCAACCTATACTAAAGAAATGATATTCATTTGTCAATTAATATTCACATTTTCCTAAAAGTTTTTCTCGATACGGATAGAATGAAATATTAATAAGGAAATAATACATTCACACAAACAAAAAGAAATAAATAGTATACATTATTTATATGATTGTGTTATACTCTTGTTGGGGATTACGAGAAATATTTCATTAAATGAAAAGGATGGTATATAAATATGAGTACTGTGAATGTCCAAATTGGTTTACACGAATTATTGAACGGAAGCAATGCACAGATTCAACTAAGTGTTCCGCAATTAGTGGAAAAAGTATTAATGCGAAATGAAGGGAAATTAACTTCTACTGGTGCCGTTTCTGCTTCAACAGGAAAGTATACAGGACGTTCTCCTAAAGATAAATTTATTGTGAAAGAAGCATCGGTTGCTGACAAAATTGCTTGGGGAGCTGTGAACCAACCGATTTCTGAAGAACATTTTAATAAATTATATACAAAAGTTTTAGAATACCTAAAAGAAAAAGAAGAGTTATTCGTCTTCAAAGGATTTGCAGGCGCTGACCGTAACTATCGCCTACCAATTCAAGTTATTAACGAATATGCATGGCACAATTTATTCGTGCATCAATTATTCATTCGTCCAACTGAAGAAGAATTAACAACTCATGAGTCAGAGTTTACGATTGTTTCTGCACCAAACTTCAAAGCAGACCCAGCTGTTGACGGTACAAACTCTGAAGCATTCATTATGGTTTCATTCGAAAAACGTATTGTACTAATTGGTGGTACAGAATACGCTGGAGAAATGAAGAAATCAATCTTCTCTATTATGAACTTCTTACTACCTGAACAAGATATTCTTTCTATGCATTGCTCTGCAAACGTAGGTGAAGAAGGGGACGTAGCACTATTCTTCGGTTTATCTGGAACAGGTAAAACAACTTTATCTGCTGATCCAAACCGTAAATTAATCGGTGATGATGAGCATGGTTGGTCTGATAACGGTGTATTCAATATTGAAGGCGGTTGCTATGCAAAATGTGTAAACCTTTCTCACGAGAAAGAGCCACAAATTTTCGATGCAATCAAATTTGGTTCTGTTTTAGAAAACGTTGTCATTAATGACCAAACGCGTATCGCAGACTATAACGATACTACTTTAACAGAAAATACACGTGCTGCATACCCTATGCATGCGATTGATAATATCGTACTGCCAAGTGTTGCAGGACATCCAAATACAATTATTTTCTTAACTGCTGATGCATCTGGCGTATTGCCTCCAATCAGTAAGTTATCAAAAGAGCAAGCTATGTACCATTTCTTAAGTGGTTACACTAGTAAACTAGCAGGAACAGAGCGCGGCGTTACATCTCCGCAAGCTACATTCTCAACTTGCTTCGGTTCACCATTCTTACCACTTGATGCATCTCGCTATGCTGAAATGCTTGGTGAGAAAATCGAGAAACACGATGCGAAAGTATTCTTAGTAAACACCGGCTGGACTGGTGGCGAATACGGTGTTGGTAAGCGTATGAACTTAGGTTACACTCGTGCAATGATTCAAGCAGCGCTAAGTGGTGAACTTGCAAAAGCTGAAACAGCGAAACATGACATCTTCGGTCTTGAAGTTCCACTTCACGTACCAGGTGTACCTGACGAAGTGTTAATGCCTGAACAAACTTGGGCTGACAAAGCTGCTTACAAAGCAAAAGCAGTTGAGCTTGCAAATGAATTCAAAGAGAACTTCAAAAAGTTCGAAAGCGTTTCTGAAGACATTATTAACTTAGGCGGCCCAATCGCTTAACATAACTTTTCTGTTGGAATTACCCTTTACTCATATGAATAAGTGTCGGGTAACCGTAAAGTTTCGCGTACTCACCGACAAAACCCAATGCGGCTTAACGGTTACACACACTTACATAAAAAGAAGCTTACGTTTTGACGTAAGCTTCTTTCTATACCTTATACAAATCACAGCTTCAAATACATAAACTATTTTTCTACTCACTACATTCTTCTAATTTTACGTCGCATAGGGCTAAAAAGGTCTTGATCGCTTCTATCTGTGACTTGGCTCATAAAGTGAAACTTTAATCAGTGGGGGTGTCCATCCCCCCACTGATTATTAGTTGAACCAATCGGGCAGTGAATCTCCCACCTAACTTCTTTGCTTCAGCCGAATTTTGAGGTGGGAGTCTTACTGCCCACAAATAGCGGGATAAAATTGCATACCAATAATGCATAACTTTGCATCAAAATATCTTTTTTAAAGTCTAACATTACAAAACTTCCCTTCAAAATAACCCATAAACCTACGGAAAGTTTATTTTGTAACCATTCATTTTTAGGTTTTCACGATAAAATTTACATATATAGGAAAGGTGGAAGGCTATGAAAAAAATTTCTCGAACAGGAAAAATATTATTAGGTTTTGGAGCGATTCAAGTGTTTTGGGGACTTGTAATGCTTAATGTAATTAATGGAATTAATTTATTTGAGCATACAAGTGAAGTGGTAAAATACAGCATTCTAATTACTGGAATAGCTTGTTGCATTGCATCTAACTTTTTTAAAGAACCTAAGAATTGTACTAATAAGTGAGTTAATGTTACTTTAGTGGAAGCATAAACCTGCATTTTATGCAAAGTTATGCTTCCTGTTATACCATCCTTCGCCGTACCCTCGATTCCATCTAAAAAGAAGCTTTTTATCTTTATTAGCTCTTTGTTAACTCTTTCTCATCTTTCATACTATAGTAGCCTAAATTAACAACAATTAAGAAATAACCGCCCATAATTCCTACTGCAAATGCCCACATAACCATATGGTGCTCAATTTCGTACATAATAATAGCACCCAAAATTGCAGCTGCAAAACGATTAAACATACCGAGCGTCGGCGCCTTCGTCTTCTGTACAATACTATCTCCCAGCTTCTCAATCCGTCTCCCTAAAAGCCAAACACAATACATGCTTACAATAAGTCCAATTCCAGCACCTAGAAAATGTGCCGAAAACGGTGTTAACATCCAGCCTAGTAACAAAATACCTAGTAAATAATACGATTGAATTTTAAACGATCTTAATGACATACTAATCATGCTGTACTCCTCTTCCATAGTTTTTATCTATCCCACAAAAGCTGTATAGCTCATTTTTCCCGAGCTCATACTACTTAAAAATCCATTTCACTCAAATTAAAAACAACATAAACACAATGTTTATGTTGTTTAAATATTTTTAGAAAATAATATTATACAAGATTTCAAACATCATATTCTTATAAATTGTGACGTTTTTTCAAACATTTTTCGTCCATTTATGAAAAAAGTGATATCAATCTATGAACATACGGATATGATGTAATAAGTACACAAATAAAGGGGGCGTCTAATGGTTTATTTTTTAATGGCTCTCATTCATCTTATTATCCCTGCACTTATTGGACTTTCATTGTATTGGTACACGAAAAATCATAGTATTTTCTACGCTGTCCTCGGTGTTCTTCTTCCAGGAATTATTCTTATTACACTCTTCCGTATTCCATTTTTAAACTTAATTCCACTTATTACTGCGATCTTATTTCTCATCTTCTTACCAAAAATAAAAAAATAGGAAAGCAGATCATAGGTGATCTGTTTTCCTATTTTGATATAGATTCTTGCACAGTAGAATGCACTTCTACTTTCTCTGATTTCACAAACCATAGACCGAAGAAAATGATGATCCCACCAATTATTTGTTGTAATGAAACATATTCATTCGCCCATACAGCCGCAAATAAAACCGCTACAAGCGGTGTAATATACATATATACCATTGTATGTGATGCCCCAATTTTTTGGACGCCAACATACCACATTACTAAACCGAATACTGTTACAAAGAAAATAGAATATAGTAAAGCAAACAATGTCATTTCGTGTGTAATGTGAAATGGCATTACAAATACATGTGGACCACTTAACAATAAGAGCGGAATCGCTCCAACTAATGCCGACCATGCAGTAACACGTAGTGCTGAATATTTTTTAATTAATGGCCCTGCTAAAACAGGATACAGCCCCCAGCATATCGATGTAATTAGTCCAATTCCGTTTCCATAAAAAGAACTAGCGAGTGAATGTCCTGCTACTAAAACTAACGCCGCACCAACAAAGGCAATCATAGAACCAATTAACTTTCGAGAAGAAAACTTCTCTTGCTTCAAGAAAATCGCAAATAGAGTTGTAAAAATAGGTGAAATAGAAATAAGTAAAGAAGCATTTGTAGCGGATGTATATTTTACAGTTTCCATAAATAACGTTTGATACAGTACAATACCTACAACACTAACGATGATTAATCTTGGTATATCTTTTCGCTCCATATAAACCGACTTTTCAATAAAGAATGTAAGGAATAACAATAACGGTGCCGCTGTCGCCATTCGAACAGCAGTAAACTCAATTGCTGTAAATTCTAAAAGTCCATATTTTGCAATGGTATAGTTAATCCCCCAAATAATAACAACACTTAAAATTAATAATTCAATTCCCCATCTTCTCACGCGTATCCCCTCCGCAAAGAAAATTATACAGAAAATTCAATCACATGTACATTTCATTATGCGAAAAAACTTTTTATCACACAAAGCACCTTGATGTATGAAATTTTATCAGCGATTTTTAAAATTTATCGACCGCAACTCCAATTTTATCGGTGATTTTTAAAATTTATCAGCGATTCGACAAAGAATATCGACTTACCAACAAAAAACGACAATAATGGCACCTTATACAATAAAAAGGCGGTCCAAAAATGTTTTGGAACCGCCTTTTCTTTATTACACTCGAACGTGTAATTTCATATTCGGATTATAAAACTGGCTCGGACTCTTCAATTGAAAAGTTCCTCCACCTTCATGCCAATCGACCGTTAACTTATCATCCATAAATACAAGCTTTGTACGGTCTGCGATAAAGCAAAGTAGGCTTGATTCGATATCCACATCGCGCTCATCTTTTTCTGCTACAGCTACTAAATCGATAATTCCGCTCATAACACAACCACAACCTTCATTATCATAAAATAACTTTATATATTTCGCTTCACTTGGAATCGTATCCATAATCTTTTTATATGCTGCCTCTGTTACAGTAACGTACATATGTTAATCTTCATCCTCTCTTCTCGTATCATTCGTATATTGTACCACCATTTTTCTCGAAAATTATATACAGAAAATTAAGACTAATATACAATATATGTGATAAAGAAGGTTTCACTGATGTTCAAACTACAGCGATATCCCATTTTTTTTAGGTTTATTCGGTAGCTTTTTTATTTCTAGCGGAATGATATTACAACATATACTTCCCTATTCTCCTTCTATTAGTTGGATTCTAGGTTTTATTTGTTTCCTGTCCGCTTCTTATTTTGCCATGAAAGACAAAAACAACTAACAGAGTAAGAATTAGTTTAAGGAGGATACCCCAACATGCCAGCTTTAAAAGAAATAGAACAATCACTCAATCATTTATTCCAAATTGAAAAATACGGAAAAGACAGTTCCTTTAGTCGGTTTATTCCGGCCGTATATGATCCTATTGAATTTCCGTGGCAACAATTTTTCGAAGCAAATTTTGTAAATCTATTTAACGGCCTTATGATGCGAGGCGCTGAAAATGTAAACAACATATTTTTAGCTGTATTTCCTACAGATGGTGTTCTTGAAACATTCATTTCACAATCCGCACCTGGTGATTTACTCTTTATGCACCATCCACTTGTAATGGAATGCGGTGATCCTCTCGGAAAATCAGGTCGTGGTTTCATCCCAATTGCAGAAAAACATTTGCAATCCATAAAAGAAAAACAACTTTCTATATATACATGTCACGGTCCAATGGATTTTCATCAAACATATGGAACAAGCATTTCAATCGCAAAAGCACTCCAAGCCAATGTAATTGACGGATTTGCTTACGGTGGTCCAGCAAACGAACCAGTCGGTCTTATTTGTGAAATAGATGAAACATCAACAGAAGCACTCCAAAAACGTCTAAAAAAACTCTTCCATATTCCTTACACAGACTTCGAAGGTAAACAACATGATTCCATCAAAAAAATTGCAATCATCGCTGGATGTGGCGATGTCGTATCATTAATGAACGAGGCAGAAGAAAAAGGTGCCGAAGCGTATATTGCAGGAGAAATCCATTGTCATATCGATAATGATTATGGTAGACATAAATACTCGCTCATTATGGATTATGTTAATGAAACAAACATGTCACTCATCGGTGTGTCGCACTCTGCCTCTGAATATTTAGTGAAAGAAACATTAATATATGATTGGTTTAAAGAGAATTTTGATGTGGATGTTACTTTAATCCCTCAGGAGAAATGGTGGTTATAAAGTGAAACTTTAATCAGCCCGCACCAATCGGGCTTTTACGGGCAGTTGATCTCCCACCTAACTCCCTCCATTCGCCGAATTTTGAGGTGGAAGTCTTACTATCCGTTAACGCGGGATACAGTTAATAAACAAAACCTCCTTTCCTATTTTTAAAATCTAGACACACAATACTATCGACCGCACAAAAATATAGAATCTACAATATATATATATAGTAGTTCTATTTTTAAAACTAGATTTTCAAAAATATAGAAAGGAGAACGTACAATGCACCAACGTAATTGCTTTAGCTGTGATGGCAGACGAAACAGCGGTTCTACTGGAAGCACTGGACCTACCGGTAACACTGGACCTACCGGAGCTACTGGACCTACCGGGGCTGGTTTACAAAGTACTACCGCCTTTAGTCTAGCAGCCGCTCCCAACTATAAAACCGGACAAGTTGTGACTTACACGAGTAGCGGCTATGTTGTAAAAAAAGATGCACCTCAAGGGTTTCCGGATGTATCCCCAGATTATATCGTATTAGTAGAAAGTGGACCCACTGGACCTACTGGCATTACCGGAGCTACCGGAACTGCTGGTAGTGCATCAGCAAAAAGTATTATTTTTCAAGGAACGAATGCTGGTTTTCAACGTATAGCGGGTTCTCCAGGAATTGATTCTAACGTTATTCCTTATGTAACTGCCGGTGCTGGAAATATAGTTGGTTTTGCTGCGTCTATAAATATCAATAATTTACCCGCTGATGTTTATACAATTGATATTTGCAGAAATGTCTCCATAAATCTTTCTGCTTCGACCTCTAGTTACATCCTATCTACTATTACTTTCACTACTACAGACAAAATTACGGGAACTATAACATTTTCGATTAAACCTACAGATACTGGTTCTGGACAAATTCAAGTGTATAATCCTACTCCTGCACCTGGACCTGCTACCATAACTTGGACTAGTATTACGGCTGGAAACCCGGTTTCGAGGGGAGATGCGATATCTCTTTATATTAACCCTGGAATTACCGAAAGTGCTGTATATTCCATTTTTCTAATCACCAATATATAATCCACACTTAAAACATCATCCATTTTACAAAAAAAGACCCGTAATTCGGGTCAACAAATAGAAATACAAATGCATAAAAAAAACAACAGACAAAACCATTATATTACTTTTATGGAAGAATATCCGTTTTTTCCTCGATATCATTTACACTACCACTATATTATTTTTTGTTATCTTTCTCTTTTTTAGAACGTCTACCTAAAATGAATACAAGAACTAATAATGCAATTAACAGTAGTACTCCGCCGATAATATAATATAGCGTGTAATCTTTTTTCGCTTCTACCGCCGTATCATTTAACTTATCAGCTGTCTTTCCTTCAATTGTAAATTTCTTCGTCCATTCCCATTTTTGATCACCATCAGTAGCTTTCATTTCTACTCGGTACGTACCTGGATCAAACGCTTTGTTTTCCCAGCTTATAGCATAATCAAAGTTTGAGTTTGGTGCCATTCTTAAATTTTCTTTTTTCGTTTCAAATAAAACGTCTTTCCCTTTTTCCTTATATACTTTTGCATCCACACTTAAATTCTTTAACATTGCTGATTTGACGTTCTGTAAATTCGCTGTTACAACGTTACGCCCATTAATTTGTGTTGGCTTTACTTCGTTTAATGTCATGTCTGGTTTTACTTCAGTATCTGTCTCTCTTAAAACAACACCAATTGCGTATGCATATTTATTTTCAATTTGCACACCTTCATCTTTTTTCTTTGAATTCTCATCTTCTTTTTCTTTAAAGTATAAACCACCTAAAATAACACCATCAAATGACTCACTTGGCATTTCTAAGTTTACATCAACTGTAACTGTGCTATTAGCTGGTACTTTCGTTTCTTTTGGCATTTTAGCAATTTTAGAAAACGGATATTTCAAAGTAGAATCCATTTTTGGTTCTACTGTACTATAATCTGTAATACCATTACTATTTGTAATTGCTGTGTTTGCAAACGATTCTACTATAACTTCTTTATTCGTATCATTTTTCATTTGTACTTGGATCGTTTGCTTTTGTCCTGGTTGCATTTTTAGATCAAAATACGTTTGATTTTTATCACTTTGGTTTTCTGGTATAACTGCTGTTACTGCAAATTTCATTTCAGCTGCATATACTGAAAAGGCGTTTATCATAAATAATCCAATTAATAGTAAACTAGTAAATATTTTCTTTTCCATCCCGTATGTAATTCCTTTCACATTCAATTTTAGACAAGAAAGAGATAAGGGTATATACGTTCTCCTTATCTCTTCTCAATTTCCTGCTTTACGATCCCCCCCAACTTACATAGGAGCGTCTGTTAGTTCCCAAGTTAATGAAGTTGTGTACTGTGCTTGTTCTTTTTTCGTTTTACCTGGTACAGTTAATTCTACGCTTTGTTTAGCTGCTGCTGTATCTTTACCGAATGCATTTACCCATGTACCCATACCTTGTTCTACTTTTGCATCAATTAAGTCAGATGCTGAACCATCTGGGTTTAATGTAATAGATTGTGCTGCTTTTGGTGCATCGCTATCTGCAGCTGATCTTAAAGTTGAATTTTTTACTGTTAACGCCGCACCGTCTAATGTTTTATCATCTGCAGTTTTAAATTGACCATTTTGTTTTACCGTTAAGTGCCAGCCAGCATTTGTACCACGGTTATCTGTTACTTGTATGTAGTTTGGTACGTCAACTACAGAGCCATCAGCTTTTTTCTTTACTTTATCTAATTCCGCATAGTATGTTTCGCTGTTACCTGATGCCTTTTGTGTTTTAAAGTTGAAGTTAGATACATAATCGATGCTTAGTGGGCCATCTGTACCTTTTTTATCTGGATCAACTGGATCTACAGTTTCATCTGGATTTTCTGGATTAACAACATCAATTTTATCTGTATTTTTCTCGAATTTAATGAATGCTTTTGAGTCTAATTTCCCGCCATCTTTCTCAGCTGCAAATGCAGACGTTCCTACTGATACTGACGATAAAGTTACCGCTCCGATTAATGCTAATTTTGCTAGTTTCATAGTTTTATACTCCCTTATAATTTATTTTCAAAATTCATTTACACTTAATATTCAATCTTTTATAGTCTTAGTTTGGTGTATCTTCTAAAGTCCAAGTTAGCTCAGCTGAATATTTTGCACCTTTTTCTTTCGCTGTTGTACCTGGTACGAATAGGCTTACACTCTGTTTACCTTGTTCTGCGCCTTTACCGAATGCAGTTGTCCAATCACCCATACCTTTATTCTTTGCTGCAGTAGTAATTTCCACCGCATCTCCACCTGGAGCTAAAGTTACTTTATTTTTAAATGTTGTAGGTGCATATTGTGCATCAGTTACAGAGTTTACAACTGAGTTACTTAAGCTTAAAGCTGCATTTGTTAACTCACTGTTACCGCTTTTAAATTGAGCATTTTGCTTTACTTTTAATTTCCATCCTGCGTTTGTACCACGGTTATCTGTTACAGATACAAAGTTAGGTACTTCAGTTGTTTTGCTCCCTTGTTTTACTTTATCTAATTTCGCAAAGTACGTTTGATCATTACCAGAAATAACTTGATCGCCGAAGTGTAAGTTAGAAACGTAGTTAATGCTTAATGGACCAGTCGTCCCTGGTTGATGCTCACCAGGATTCTCTGGTGTAACTTTTTCATTTGGATTTTCTGGATTGTTTGGATCTGTTGTGCTTGTATCTTCAATAAACGTTACATCTGTTTTTGATTTCATATTTGCTTTCTCTTCTGCAAATGCAGACGTTCCTACTGCTGTAACTGATGTTAATGATACTGCTCCGATTAATGCTAATTTTGCTAGTTTCATATGTACCTTCCCCTTTTCTCTGTTTTTATCTATTTTTTATTTTGAATACCCTTGCTTTTCCCTAATTCTTTTGAATACATATAGAGATAAAACAATCGAATACAATCCTATATATTGGTTGAAGTCCCGTATCTGGCCTCCTGTTTTCGGTAAATATTTATCTCCACTTTTATCAACTGTCTCTTTTTTCGTATTTATCTTTGTCGGGTCAGTTGATGTATTTGGTGTATAGCTATTTGAAAATGTAATACTTGCTTTTGAATTCGTACTTGTAGCCATCACTGCATTTACCATAAGAAACGACACACATATAACTGTGAAAGCGATCATACCAACTATTTTTTTCATTCCCCTCTCCCCTTTCTAAAATTTATATATTTCATATATTTTTAGAGAGGAGCATCGGTTAATGTCCATTCTAGCTGTCCGGCATATTTTGTATTTACTTTGACATTTGGACCTGGTTTTACTTGTAAATGAATTCCCTCGTTTTCCTTCCAATTTAATGCAACCTCCTCATCATTTTTAGAAGTATACGAGAATGCTTCTATACTAGAAGTACTTAAAGGTGTATCCTTTCCATTTCGTTTATAAATTAATGCTCCTGTTAATGTGTCATTTTGCGCTGAAGTTAATGGTGTAATTTCTTTTACATATACGCTCCATTTTTGCTTTTTAACTCGATTATCAGCTACCTTTAAAGGACTTGAAATCGCTTTCGGTGCGTATGTCGTTGGTTTCGATGGAATTGTTAAATCTCCAAAGGTAATTTCTTTTGGTACGTCTATTAACTTTAAAGTTCCATCTACAACAGTAACAGGAACTTGAATTTCCGCCTGTACACCTTGCTTCGTTTCAATTACAACTGTCACAGTATGATTCCCTATTTTTTTTGTATCTGGAATATTGATTAATTTCACTACTGATATTGGTTTATCTACATCCAAATTCGTGTCTACAGATAGATCTGTCACAAATTTGGAAATATCCATTTTCGTTAAATCTGTCCCTTGCACTACTTTTTGTGGAACTGGCTTACCAGTCGGAATACCTTTATACCTTATTTTTGCGATTCCATCTCGATTACTATCTTGTCCATTCTTATCACCATCTAAATAATTTTTAGCTGACACTGGTATTTCAAGATAACCATTTTTATAATATTTCATTACTTTGGTATCTTTTACAGGGGAACCTGTAATTGTCATCTCATAAATTTTCCCGTTGAATTCTTCTGTTTTTAGTGCATTTGCTTTCGCTGTCGCAATTATTTTATTGTCTTTCATGTTAATATCAAAGTAGTCGCTTACATCTTCTCCATCCTCTACATCTTGAATAGAAACATCATTCACAGTAAAGTCTTTATTTACTTCACTTTCTAATACGAAAGATTTTGCATAATGTATACTTTTAGACTGAGCAGGCATGTTTTGATATACCTTATAAGATAATTGCCGAGAATTATCTTCTACAACATCCCCTATTACACTTGGAGGAGGGATTTCAATTTGTGCAATTGCTAATTGATCATATGATAAATTAACACCTTCAGCATTTAATTTCACCTCAAGCGGTAATTCTGTTAAATTATCAAATGTAATTGTCATATCAGCTTCTGGAGTAGCTACTGGGCCAGCAGTTCCAGAAAACTCTATTTTATTATTCCCTTGGTCTTGATACCTAATTGAACTCGTATCATACACAAATAAATTCGTTAAATGACTACCCTCATTACGTAAAGTAACATTTTTATAACTGTTTACCCTTTTGAAATTCCACATTGCCGTTAATGCTACTTTTTTACTTGTTCCATGCTCATAAAATTCAAAGGCAGCATTATAAGTTTGACCTCTTCTTCCATTTCCATATAATTGTAAGAAGTTTTTTGCATCAGCTTTAGTTGTTGGTGTTTTAACCTCTACAGATGAAGCTGTCATAGAGTGAATGTTAATACGGACATCAATCCATTTCCCTTGATATTCACCAGCTTTTTTTACTAATACATACTGCTCTCTACTTGCATTTCTAAATGTATATTGACTTTGACCAGTTCTATCATTGCTACTACCCTTTACCTCATATGTTACTTGCGGGGTCCAAACAAATCTAAAAGCATATTTACCTGGTATAGAAGGCCCTTCACCTGTTCTATTATTTATTACCTTTACATTTGGATATTTAAGAATACTTGTAACAGGGCTAGCAGCTAGTAGCGATTGGCCTTTTAATAGCTTCTCAGGTTGAATAGCAGGTAATTCTTGATTATTTTCGTTTATCTTATTGCCCTCTTTTAATTCATTTTCCTTTGGCACTAGTTCTTCATTAACCTTTTCTTTCTCTACAGGCTTCGTTTCTTTTGGAACTTCAGCATTCGTCGATTCTATTTCTTGTTTTTTATTTTCTTCTAATACTTTCTCCGTTTTACTTATTTCTTTTTTCGCAGTTTCTTCTGAAGTTTTTGCATTACTTTCAGGAATACCAGCATTTGAATCTTGCTTATTCTCTATGACATGGAGTAAAGTAGATTCAATCTTTTTTTCATTTTCTTCAAGCTTCACTGCCGGTTCAAATTTATAATTTCCAATTTTCTTCACTTGAATTACTACATAAACATCGCCAATGTACTGACTTTGTTCGTTTTTTTTAATCTTCACGATTCGATTTTCTGATATAGAAATGCTATGAATTGCTTTATTTTTTCCGTTCATTTTTTTCGTTTCTGCTTCATTGAAAACTTGCTCGTCAGATAGTTTTAATTCGATGTTAGTATCTTGTTTATTCGTATTTGTAATCTTTAGTACTACACTTTCATCGACTTGTATTTGCTGTTTATCCAAATGAATAGCAAATCTTCCTTGCTCATCATTTGTAACTGCATAAACTTTTTTTGCGGAATAATCTAGTACACCAACCTGTGTAAATAGTATTCCTCCAGCAATAAGAATTCGACCGAATTTCCCTATTTTCTTCTGCAATGTGCCTCCTCCTCTCTTAGTTAATACCGAAAATTCCAAATATTAAAAGCGTATAAAGTGAAACTTTAATCAGCCCTCACCAATCGGGCTTTTACGGGCAGCCCGACTCCCACCTAACTTCTTTGCTCCAGCCGAATTTTGAGGTGGGAGTCTTACTGCCCACAAATAGCGGGACAAATCTCATCTCATATATATCTTCATAAAAACAAAAAGCCTGATTGCTTTTTCAAAATTTCACACGTCACAGTACGCGTGAAAATCCAAATTGCAACCAGACTATCATAGTAATTTTCATTACCTTAGACTCTTAGCTTTGCGACCTATCCTTTTGAATAGTGTGCCAATTTATTTTGTTTTAATATAACCATCTTTCTTTTTAGAAAATAAAAAGCCTGGTTGCTTCTTGGATTTTCCTCCATAACAATATGGGTAAAAATCCAAACTGCAACCAGACTATCATAGTAACTTTCATTACCTTAGACTCTTAGCTTTGCGACCTATTCTTTCAAGTAGTGTGCCAATTTATTTTGTTTTTTCTTTTTGAGACAACAAAAAGCCTGGTTACCTCTTCAATTTTCATACATAAAACTATGTGTAAAAATCCAAATTGCAACCAGACTATCATAGTAATTTTCATCACCTTAGACTCTTAGCTTTGCGACCTATCCTTTCGAATAGTGTGCCAAATCTATGTATTTATTTATCACGTTTTGAATATACCATTAAAACCCAAAAAAGAAAATAGTTTTTTTAAAAAAATCTAA
Source organism: Bacillus thuringiensis (assembly GCF_014932895.1). Classification (GTDB taxonomy): domain Bacteria; phylum Bacillota; class Bacilli; order Bacillales; family Bacillaceae_G; genus Bacillus_A; species Bacillus_A thuringiensis_AA. The sequence goes on from NZ_JACYOF010000001.1 coordinate 1,002,401, forward strand.
TGAATTTTTATAGTCTAAAAATAACATTTAGAAAATTCATAGTGAAGACTTTCACCAAAATATTTTAAAGTTAGAAACACATAATACTTTCTTTATCGATAAAGTGAAACTTTAATCAGCCTGCACCAATCGGGCGTTTACGAGCAGTTGATCTCCCACCTAACTTCTTTGCTTCAGCTGAATTTTGAAGTGGGAGTCTTACTGCCCGCAAATAGCGAGACAGAATAAAAAACATCACTTCCAAATAAGTGATGTTTTTTACAATCAACAGATTGGTAACACTATCTTAACCGTCGTTCCAACTCCAACTTCACTTTCAAAACTCATTTTACCATTGTGGTCTTTAATAATTTTTTCCGTGACTACTAATCCTAATCCTGTACCCGTTTCTTTCGTTGTATAAAACGCTTCATTTAACTTCGGAATTTTATCTTTCGGAATGCCGCAGCCCTCGTCTTTCACTTGAACAATGATTCCATCTTCTACGTTAACTTTAATCGTAATTGTTCCACCAACTGACATGGCTTCAATCGCATTTTTGATTAAATTAAAAAACACTTGCTTTAATCGTTTTTCGTCGCATGTAATTGGCGGTATATCTTTACTGTAAATACCTTGTATATGTACTCCTTGTTCTAAAGCTGGCTTTTCCATTACTCGAATAACATAAGAAATAACGTCTTGTATGTTATGATTTTCTGATTCTAGTGATTTAGATTTCTCAAATCCACTAAGTTCTGTAGCAATTGTATGAATACGATCTACTTCTTGTTTCATAATATCACTATAAATCTTATCTTCTGGATATTTGTTCGCTTGCTTATTCACAAGTTTTTTCAAATTCGCTAGAGGTCTTCTAATTTTATAACCAATAACTGTCGCCATTTTCCCAACAGTTGCTAGTTTTTCTGTTTGTTTTATTTCTTTCCCCATCATCTCAAGCGTACGAATATAAGAACGGAATCTCAAAAATATAATCCAGCATATAATAGCACATACGCTACATAATGCCATTGGGATTAAAACGATAAAGGATTGAATAATGATTCCCATAAGAGCATACTTTCCAACAAGTATTCCTGCGACTAACCAAAAATACCTTTTATTCACAAAAATTGGTGCAAATAAAATAAAAAATCCTTCTACTATATTTCCACCATCAAATTCAGCATCGCTACCATAGTAAATCATAAAATTATGAATAAAATCTAACAGGTTATAGCCAATTAGAATAATATACTTTACCGCAAATGAATTCTTCCATTTCATAAAGTATATTCCAGTGCAAAATAAGATCACCATCAAAAAATAGAGCCATAAACCTAAACCATCTTCAAAGACTCCTACTCCTTCTTGTTCTCCCCCTATTAAAGGCACGATAAATTCATAGGCAAGATCATATACAAAAAATATAATAAAAAATAAGCTTAAAAATACTTTGAGCGCCTTTATTTCTTCATTTTTAAATATATACCCTGTATTCATATGGTAACTCCTAGCTTTTCTTCCACTTGGATTTCATTATTTCCACACTTCTTTGGGAGAATAATGTCTATTCTCGTTCCCGTATTTTTTTCACTTGAAATATGTAACTCACCAAGATGCTCAGCAACAATTCGGCTTGCCACAGTAAGTCCAAGGCCAATTTTATCTTGTTTCGTTGTATAAAAAGCCTCTATAACACGGACTAAGTTTTCTTGCTTAATACCATGGCCATTATCGATTATGCTGATCATTACATACTCTTTCCCCTTACTTTCTAATCGTATATCTAATATGCCACCTTGCTCCATTGCCTCTAAAGCATTTTTTATGATATGTAAAAAGACTCCTCTTATTTTTCGTTCATCACATTCAACTTTCACTATTTGTTCTTCCACATTAGAAATAAGCTGAACATTTGATTCATTCATTTTTTCACGAAGAGTTGTGGCCGCTTGTAATACAATTTCTCCTACATTATGCTTCTTATAAATAGAAGGTTTGTATGTAGCTACTTCCATCAACTCACTTATCATATTATTCATATTTTCTATTTCAAAAATCATTCTTTTATAAATAGGATCTTCTACATGTTTCTCTCGCTGTAATTGCGTAAATCCTTTTAATGAAGCGAGTGGGTTTTTAATTTCATGTCCAACTGTCGCTGCCATCTTTCCAATTACCGCTAATTTTTGTGATTCACCAGCTACTTTAATACTTTCCTTTACTGCGAAAAGGTATTGTAAAAACTGATTTAAAATAATATAGGCAGCTATTAATAACAAGGCATGCATAATAAGGAACATAAACGCTTTTGCTTCCTCTAATACAAATAAATAAATCAAATATTTTCCTATAATAGTCGAAAATATAAATACAAAATATTTTTTATTTAAAAATATAGGTACAAAGAAAATGAAAATAATTTCTATTACATTCGTCCCATCAAATACCGCCTTACTATAAAAAACATATGAAAGAATATTAGCAATTTCTATCCCTATGTATGCGAATATACATGCATATTTAACAACACTTGCCTTCTCTTTTTTTATTAAATATATATTCACGCACAGTATTGCTACTCCGCAAATAACTTGCCATATTATGCTATGCCAATTATCCGTTACTGTTTTATTTTCTAATAAGATTGCATAGGAAATTTGGTATACAGCAACAATGACATATAGCACCCATAAAAAGATTTTGGCATTCATTTCTTCTTCTTTATATGTTAGAAAACTTTCTCTCACTTCAACACCCCTTCAAAATACTATCTCGAAGAATACCATTTATTATAATAAATGATTTTCATAGACAAACAAAGATAAATCGAACAATTGAGGAAAATCCTCCCACAGGCGCAGTAGCATCAAGCTATATGTAAGTATAAAACCAACAAACTATAATACGTATATTATGGGAGTTTTTTTATATGAACAGTCAAAAAATAAAAAAACAGAACAACTCCAATCCTTTACACATGAAAATGATCATTGGGAAGTGAATGATACTTTCTTAACAGGCTCAACACTTCTTTATGACGGACTACTTCTTATTGGCGCAAGATGGATAATCATTTTCTTAATAAAGCAAGTTCATTTGTCATAGAATCATATAATCACTTTAGGCCAATCGGCGGTGCTCTTTTTATTCGCTACATGTCCCGTTATAATGGTTGCCGCATTCCTAAGCTCGCATTATATCAACATTTCGACAAAGTATATCGACTTAACAACAAAATACGACAATATTAGCAACCCATCAATAAGAAGAGATCGACCTCCTCTCAACATATTAGACAAACTGTCTAATGATACATAGCATTCAAATACGCACTGGATAAAATACGTAATTAAAAAGGGAATAAAAATTCACACATTTCTCACAAATCTATAAGTAAAACAATTACATTTTCATCTATACTAAATGTACAGGTAATACTCCCTAAACCCAGCTTGTCTGGTTACCCCGTTAAATACTATAAAAAAAAGAACTTGTATTGTTATACAAGTTCTTTTTTTCCCCTATTTAAAGAGTATATCTTTACTATACTGCTTTCCAGCAAGTAAATCATATTGAATCAGTTTATATTGTTCTAACATTTCTTTTTGTTTCTTTGTTAAGTCTTTAATCTCTTCGCCATTTTTATCAACTTTTAATTCATCTCTAAGTACGGGTATTTCTTCATGTAACTCCGATAAAAATTGATAAAACGGTGATTTATTTAATCCTGCGTAATCAAAAACAAGATTTGAGAAATAAATTGGACTTACTAAACCTAAATTGTCATTTGGTATATCAAAATTTGCATACATTAACAATGGTGTTTCTGCCATAGATAATCTTTCACTTAAAGTTTCTTCGTTATTTATATATCCAGCCTCTGTATAAATAGCCTTATTCGTTCCTAGCACTGGTAAATGATCTCCAAAAAAGACTAATAAAGTAGGTCTTTCTAACTCATTAAGCTGGTCTATTAAATATTTTAGAGCTTCATCGGAACGCCTTACACCTTCCGTATATATTTCTAATTCTGCCTTCGATTCGTCTTTGGCTAATCCATTAACTTCTATTTTATTTTCTTCAAATCGTCCTGAATTATATGGAAAATGATTTTGCATCGTTACCGCATGAATAAATGTAGGCTGTTTTCTCTTATTCAATTCATCTATTATTTCTTTACTCATAGACAAATCACTAACATTGTCTCCAGCTAATTCTTTATGCTTCATCGTATCTTCTGCATTAAAGTTATCAAATCCAAATACATTATATACATCGTCTCGTTTGTAAAACGCTCGATCAAAAGCATGAATTGCACTCGCATAGTATCCTTGTTTTTTCAATTCACTTGCAATAGTTGGGATTTCTTTCTGACCTGTAACAGCTTGTTGATACGGTATAGAGCCAGGCATTAACAAACTCATTGAATAACTCGTTAGCGCTTCAAATTCTGTATTCGCTGTATTCCCCCCAAATGTAGGAGCTATTGTTTGTCCACCTGGAAAATTCTCAATATAATGATGTAGATTCGGCACTGGATCTTCGCTAAATGAAAGATTCGTTAGTTTTGTAGGGTCCCAAAAAGCCTCGCTCATCAGAAATATAATATTCGGTTTCTCTGCTTTTGTTTTTCCACTCACATTATCGCCATATTGTTTCTTTATATCCTTCGCAATTTGAACCATATTTTCCTTTGAATATTTTTCTGGTTCCTGAATAACTGTCGTATCTAAGTTACTTAAAAATCCTAAAACCAAGCCATTTTGACCATAGTTCATATTTTGATTCCATAAAGGGAAGTATACCCCACCCTTTGCAAATAACTTATTCACAAATGTATTAGGGTAGTTACTGAACGCATATACCATAAACATGGATATACATATTAAAACAATTCGCATACCGGTATGGATTTTTATAGATTTAATATGCTTTCGAATAGTAAAAACTACAAATACAAATACAACTATACTAATGATTCCTATTAATATATTTTTCAAACTAAAATACTCCATAACCATCGGTATAACTGACTGCATATGCCCTATTTGTGTAAAATCAGATGGATATAGCGGCTCTCCTCTGAACATACTCTTGAAGTAATTAACAATCCCTAAAATAATGAAAGAACAACTAGTTAACATTACACTTAGTAAAATTTTCCCAAATAAATTATAAACTAAAATATACACCATATAAATGAGCACCAAGCTGAGTAGGTACTGTGTGTACTGTAAATAAATCCAGTTATTCACAAGTAAAAAATTCATATTTTCTTGTATGAATATATAAACAAAAGCTATTAAATGAGCTATTGCAAACAATAAAATATGAATTCTTATAGCTGGTCTAAGTTTATTGATTATCCCTTTATTCAAATAATCAATAAAAAATAGTATGCCCCATAAAATGATAGTAACTATACTTAACGTGATTCCTTCATTAAAAAATAGCTTCGTCTTCTCTAATCCGAAATAGCCTAACGTTATAAAAAACAACGTTTCTAAAAAAATGGTCCATATTCCGCTAATAATGAAAGAAAGTAATGGGCTCTTTCTTGCTTGCTGAACAGAAAAATCAAACTGGAATTCATTTCTTCTTTGTTTCTGAACTACAAAATTAAAACTCAACTTATTCCCTCTTTTCTCTTCTTGTTTTCTTCTCTCTGTTTCACCCCGCATCAGTAAAAACATTATACTTTCAATCTTTATATCTATTTTGATTATATATATATAACCTTAAATACCCCTTAAAAAATAACACTTTTTTGTACTTTTTACAACCAAATGGATTCCAAAAAGCGCAAGAATACTGTATATACATACTATATTACGAAAGGATTCCACTTCAAAAAATGTTAGAATTTACTATTCCTTCGAAAAAATATAGTTTATTTATTATACAAATTAAAATACGAAGAAGAACCTGATCAAACTTGCAGGCCCTTCTTCGCATTTTGATTTCTATTTCTTATTACTTACAAACTAAGAGGAAAATCATGGCATCTTTCAGAAAGCGTTGAAACATCTACTATAAAGTGAAACTTTAATCAGTGGGGGTTTTCTTCATCCCCCACTGATTATTAGTTGAACCAATCGGGCTTTTACGGGCAGTTGATCCCCCACCTAACTTCTTTGCTTTCGCTGAATTTTGAGGTAGGGGTCTTACTGCCCGTTAATGCGGGATAAAAGAGGAACTATCCACATTTTCTATATGATCATACGAGTACTATAAATACAAAATCAAAAGAATCTAATCTCGGCCTTTTTCATCTTCATATCTAACCACATATGAACCCACTCTATTTCCTTGTATTTGTAGATTTTTTCCTTTGCAAACCGGTAAGTGAGCACTTGCATGATGAAAACCCCAGTTACGCAGATTAATAATAAGATGAGAAATCCGATCACGAAATTCCTCCTTATTTTTGTAGCATTTTTCCTACTATATGATTTCTCAAAATCCACTCCTCAAACTGAGCACTTCCAAATTCCCAGCTTAAATCACGAGCATGTACAGAAAAAACGTAATAACCTGCATATTCATCCATAAACATTCCTGCCTCTACATCACCTTTCTGAATACCATATGCTCCAAAATTAAAATACACGTCCCATACGTCTTCATGCTTCCTCTTATAAGCAATCGATTCCATATCACATTCCGTTCCAAAATAATCAAGATGTAAATGTACGCTATCATCGTATTCGTACTCCATTTTATCACCCCTTATATTTGTACTTCTTTATCGCCAAAAAAATTCCTGCTATCTATACTCACATATGGGCACTTACCTACATATCATGCTTGTAGAGTGACTTCTAGGAGGTGTCATATAGTGAAAAAATTAATAGCTGTTTTTTGCATCATGTTACTAACTGTTTTCACTTTTGCTGCTTGTAGTAGCAAAAAAGAAGGTACAAAAGAACAAACTCAAAACATTCGCGTCGGTGAAGTTACCCATTCTCTCTTCTATGCTCCTTTATATGTTGGAATTGAAAAAGGATTTTTTAAAGATGAAGGATTAAATATTGACTTACAAACAACAGCTGGTGGAGATAAAACAATGACGACTCTTTTATCTGGCGGAATTGATATTGCTCTCGTCGGTTCTGAAACATCCATTTACGTTCATCAACAAGGAGCAAAAAATCCTATCATTAACTTTGCACAGCTTACACAAACGGATGGAACATTTTTAGTTTCCCGTAAAAAATTAAACTCTTTTAATTGGAATGACGTAAAAGGTGTTACATTTTTAGGACAGCGTAAAGGCGGCATGCCGCAAATGGTTGGAGAATATGTTTTAAAGAAAAATGGCATTGATCCTCACAAAGATACAAACTTAATTCAAAATATCGAATTTGCTAACATTGCAAATGCCTTCGCATCTGGTACAGGAGAATTTGTGCAACTCTTTGAACCAACTGCAAGTATATTCGAAAAAGAAGGAAAAGGTTATATCGTCGCTTCGTTCGGAAATGAATCTGGTACTGTTCCTTATACAACGTTCATGGCAAAAGAAAGTTTCTTAAAGAAAAATAAAACTGCTGCTGAAAAATTCACACGTGCTCTCTATAAAGCACAGCAATGGGTTGATACACATAGTCCAGAAGAGATTGCTGATACAGTTTCTCCGCTATTTAAAGACACTTCAAAAGACATTACAGTAAAAGTAATTGAACGTTACAAAAAACAACATTCCTATGCGACAAATCCACTGTTAGATGCTGAAGAATGGAAACAGCTCCAAACCATTATGAAAGAAGCTGGCGAACTACAAAAAGAAGTCCCACATGAAACGCTCGTCAATACAAAAATTGCCGAAAGCGTTATTAAGAAATAGAGGCGAAGTGTATGAGTTTTTTACAAATACGTAACGTTTCTCACTGTTTTTTTGCAAAAGACAATGCCAAACTGATTCTCGAAGATATGAGTTTACAAGTGGAAGAAGGAGAATTTATTTCTATACTCGGTCCAAGTGGTTGCGGAAAAACAACGCTCCTCTCAATTATCACTGGTCTACTTGATCCAATTGAAGGTAGCGTCTTTCTAGATGGTGAACCGATTACAACGAAAACTTCATCTATGGGATATATGCTACAGCAAGATTACTTATTCCCTTGGAAAACAATTAAAGAAAATATTATGCTTGGGCTTCACATTCGCAAGATTTATGATGAACAGACGAAAGAGCATACTTTAAAGCTTTTAAAACAAGTTGGTTTACCTGATGTAGAACAGCAATATCCTCGCGAATTATCCGGCGGTATGCGGCAACGTGCTGCCCTCGTTCGAACATTAGCGACCGATCCGAAAATTTTATTACTAGATGAACCATTTTCCGCTCTCGATTATCAAACGAAATTAAAGCTAGAAGAGCTCGTCTTCAACCTATTACGTAACTATAAAAAAACATCACTACTTGTAACACATGATATCGAAGAAGCAATTGCGATGAGTGATCGTATTTATTTATTGCAAGCGAATCCCGGAAAAATCGCAAAAACATTTATCGTCCCAGAAAGTATCCGTTCTTTATCACCGTTAGAAGCACGCCACCACTATGACTTCCCAGCCCTTTTCCAAGACATATGGAAGGAGTTGGAGCGCCTTGGATAATATAAAACAGCTACATGAACAGTTTCGAAAGAAAGAACGTCAACGTGCATGGATTGCTCGCTCCTTACAGCTTTTACTGCTCGTTCTTTTCTTTGCTTTATGGGAAATAGCTAGCAAAAAAGAGTGGATTGATCCTTTACTCTTTAGCTCCCCTTCAAGTATTTGGGATCTCTTCCTTAGTAAATGGAGTGACGGTTCGCTTTGGGTCCACATATGGACGACATTGCTGGAAACAGGAGCAGGTTTCATTCTCGGAACAGTACTCGGAGCTATTATCGCCACTTTCCTTTGGTGGATGCCACTTCTAGCTCGCGTACTTGATCCGTATCTCGTCGTCCTAAACGCAATGCCAAAAGTGGCACTTGGCCCTATTATCATTGTAATTTTCGGTCCAAATATTTCATCGTCTATTGCAATGGGCGTAATTATTTCCATCATCATTACCATTCTCGTTATTTACAGCGCATTTCAAGAAATCGATTCTAACTATATAAAAGTGATGGACACATTTGGCGCAAATAAATGGCAATGTTATAAGCAAGTGGTTCTCCCGGCATCCTTCCCAGCAATTATTTCTACGTTAAAAGTGAACGTTGGATTATCATGGGTCGGTGTTATTTTCGGTGAGCTTCTCGTTTCTAAACAAGGACTTGGCTACTTAATTAGCTATGGATTCCAAGTCTTCAACTTTACACTCGTCTTACTGAGTGTACTACTCACATGTGTTCTCGCAACACTTATGTATGTATTTGTCGAGGCATTTGAAAAACTTATAATTGGAAAACGAAAAAGAAGCTAACTCAAACCGATACGCTAGAGTCAGCTTCTTTCTTTTACTTTTTATCACACATCTTTGTTTCATTTGTAACGTTTCCATTCGCAACCGTAACTGTATGGAAACAGTCTTTCACACGTACTGTAACGACATTATCTTTTCGATCTATCACATGATAATCATTGAACTTTTTATTTAATGCACTACGAATTTGCTCCCCTTCAAAAATCGGAAAACCGTGAGACATTACCCAAATGAGACCAGCAACCGCAAGAATCGTTTTCATACGTTCCATTACCTCCTCGAGAGTAAACTTATAGTCCCTAAAATACGCGCATTATAATTGTGTCTATTTTGTGACATTTTTATACTAATTCTACTTTAAAGCTTCAGTTCCTTCTTCTTTTTAATAAGGGACAGAATTTTCAATTTTATAAACGTAAAAAACGCAAAGAACTAAAATTCTTCACGTTTTCCCTTGGCTAAAATATATCGAACACATAACTCACATTAGTGTCTTCCTACAAACCTCCATTATTCCATTCTACAAAAATATAATAATCATTTTTTAACAAATATGCGATAATGAATTACAAAAACTGTAAGGAGGTTTTCCCATGATTCGAGCAGTCTTATTCGACTTAGATGGAACACTATTAGATCGGCGCCAATCTCTAGAACAATTTATTCACGACCAGTATAATCGCTTCGCCCCTCATTTGATGAACGTAGAAAAAGCCGAGTATTGTTCTCGTTTTCTTGAACTCGACAATAATGGTTACACGTGGAAAGATAAAGTATATGCCACTCTCATTTGCGAATACAACATTACTACTTTAACAGTAGACCAACTGCTGCATGACTACATTACAAATTTTCAACATCATTGTATCCCTTTCCCAAACATGCATAAATTACTTCAACAATTAAAACAACAAAACATTAAAATTGGTATTATTACAAACGGCTTTACTGCATTTCAGATAAACAACCTTCGTGCACTAAACATACATACGTATACAAACACAATTCTCGTTTCAGAAGCGGAAGGAATTAAGAAGCCTCATCCTGAGATTTTCAAACGTGCTTTACAAAAGCTGAATGTAAAAGCAGAAGAATGCCTTTACGTTGGAGATCATCCGGAAAATGATGTACTTGGTTCTGAAAATGTAGGAATTCGTGGCGTTTGGAAGAAAGATTCGTTTTGGGGTGATTTTAAACATTCACATGTCGTGGATGATTTATTAGAAGTGCTTGCGTTTTTAGAGGCGGAGGTAAAAACAATATCATAGTAAATGAAATGCTATCGGCGACTTTTTGAATATATCGACCGCAACTCAAAATATATCAGTGATTTTTGCAATATATCGATTTACCGACAAAAAGTTACAAAAAAGAAATCGGCCACTTTACTTCGTAAAACAGCCGATTTCTTCTATATGTTTCATCGTACGCGCTAGTACATCATCGCGCATTATAAAGCTAAATTTTCTATTCGTTTTAATGTTGTCAGGAATGTCATTTAATAAAACAGACCCTTTCGTTTCTTCGTAATGCGTATGTTCTTCTACCGCACTAATTGTTGCGAAATAAATGTTTTTAATGATTATTTTGTCTTTTCCAGACACTTTATATTGTCCTAAGTAAGTTAAATCAGAAACTATGCCGCCTGTTTCTTCATGAACTTCTCGAACCGCCGCTTCTTCCGGTGTTTCCCCGAGTTCTACTTTACCACCTGGAAATTCAAGACCGCGACGTAAATGATGCGTTAATAACCATTGATCCCCGTACCGGCATACAACCCAAACATGCTTTGGCTCAGGAGAAAATGGATAACGTTCAAACGATAATTGTACAGTGTTGTGGTAATAATCTTTAAATTTGTACATGCCATTACTCCCCTATTGATGGTTACAAGTTTTTCCTACCACAAATTGTAGCATATTCTCGCTTTTCTGCATAATATTATCCAATTATAATCCATTGATTATTCCCATTTGCGCGACTAATTCTTTCGTCTCATGATTTCCTAAATCGTAAATCATTTTATATGCTTTTTGTAGTTGTTCATCATATCGATCATTATTCGAATCATGGTGATACTCGACGAATGGAACGTGAGAGCGTACGAATGAGCCTAAATCCTCTGTATATGCTTGGTCAAAATGCTCTCTCAATTCTGTAATCTCCTCGTCATTTGCATAAATCTCAAAATTATACGTATCCGCCGTCTTCACTTGTGAAATTTGACCATTTCCTATTGATATATAATATGTTTTTTTCTTCTCCATGTAACACCCTTCTTTCATCCTTTTAATTTCTAGTGTTTTCATCAATTACAAAATTATGTAAAATAAAGAAAAGGAGGGATTTCATGTTCAAAATATTAATTATCGGTATTATAATCGTCCTAGTCATCCTAGTGCTCTCCGTCATGACGATTAATAAAGGCTACGCATATAAACATTCCGTTGATAAACCAGAAGATAATCCTTATGCGAAAAATAATAAAGAGAATTCATAACATGTTTCGTATACTTCGCATCACACTCGCAATCACTGTGATAATTATGTCGGCAATTGGACTATATACAGATCAAAATAACTTTCTACCTCTTTCGCTACATGTAGAATAAAGCGTTAAGTACCCACTGACTATTACCTTTTACGAACTGTTAATAAATTGGAGAATAACTTAAAAACACAAAAAAGGTGAGGATTAGTATGCTAAAAACATTTCGCATTATATTCGCTCTTATCGTCATCGCTCTCGCTCTATCCGGAGTGTTTACAAATCCGCTTGTTACGATGCCCTATATGCTTATTGCCTTATCTATTATGACTTTCATCATGAGCGCAGAAGAAAAACAGAAACACCAGAAAGTAAATAGTACACTCTCTTTCTTTTCTGGCTTGTTCACCTTAATCGTCGCTATAATTATTTTCTCTCGATAACTATCTCTTCCTAATAAGGATGCTTCCATGTTAACAAATATTCGAATCATATTATCTGCTATTGCTTTTATTCTCGCTCTATTTAGCCTCTTTGCACATATTTCTATTCTTTTCCCATACGTATTTATCCTTTTAAGCATTACATTTACCATTTGGAATATTGATGAAATACAGCGAAAACAAAAATCGAAAGCTATCTCTTGTTTTATTGTTGCGACAATCACCTTCTTCATTGGATCTCTGATACACTTCCATAAAACAAGAAGAACAGGGCCGTTGAAAGAATACCACCAAAACAAATAAGAGAACCAATAAGTGCTAAACAACACAAATTCGGTTCTCTTATAACTAATTGTCATCTTCCTCTATAGATGTTTTTAAAGCAAATAGCTTATCCTTCCAAAAGTACAGCCAATTTTGCATATTAACTAATGGTTCTTGTTTAAGCATATAACGTGCTTCACATCCTCCCTTTTGACTTCAAAGCCTAAAAGAATATAGAGTGGAAAACATTGTGTTTAGATTGTTTCCTCTTAATTAATTACCGTAATTTCCAGAAAACTGTTTTACTACAGCTTTTACTTCCTCTAATTTTTCTGGTTTTAGTAGACTAATCATTTTAGGAATAAATTGCTCAATATCCTCTTTTGAGAACGTACCTTCATTTTGTTTCTTAAAGTTTTCTGTAAGTATTGCTTTTGCTTCATTCTGCTTATCTTCTTGAACTCTTTGTAAAATAAAGTTTAAAAACATTTCTTGTCCTTGCTTGTCCATTCCTTTTACCTCCTAATGAAACTAAAAATAACACCATTTGGTTTCGTTTTCATTATAACACCTAAAGGTGTTATGTCAAATGTTAGTTTCATTTCGTTTTCCAATAATCTCACATCAATATTCTTTCCCAATTATATGTTGGCTACAGGCACGTTCATTTAACAACAATAGGAATGTATCAATAAAAAAACTGCCCTTTCACAGGCAGTTTTTTCACTTTATCCAAATACTTTTTCAAGTTCGTCTTTATCTTGGCTTAACCAGAAGTTCATTAAGCGTTTTGCTCCTTCTAAATCGTGAAGCTTCGCTTGGCCACACTGTGTTTCATTTGCAGCTGGGATTTCCGTAATTTGAACCGCATCTTTTAATGTTAGTTCTAATAAATCAATAATTTCTCGAACTGTCGGTGTTCCGCTTACAACAAGATAGTATCCCGTTTGGCAGCCCATCGGTGAAATATCGATAATATCGAAATGCGGATAACGATCAATATATTTACGTAAATTAAATGCTAATAAATGTTCTAACGTATGAATAACATCTGGCTTCATTGCTTGTTTATTCGGTTGGCAAAAACGAATATCGAATTTATTTACAATACCGTCGCTACCTACATTGTGAACTCCACAATGTCTTACATAAGGTGCCTTTACAATCGTATGGTCTAATTCAAAGCTTTCTACTGATGGCATACAACATCTCTCCCGCTTTTAATTTAATTCCGTTATATCCAATATGATATAACGGAAATTCACATTAGTAAAGTATTATGTACAGTCGTGCTATAATACTTTAAGATTATGCTGAAAAGGAGACCATTATGAAACAGATTTTTATCGGTATTATACGCTTTTATCAAAAGTTCATTTCTCCGATGACACCACCAACGTGCCGCTTTTATCCGACTTGTTCTCATTACGGATTAGAGGCGTTTCAAAAACATGGTGCACTCAAAGGTTTTTGGCTAACCTGTAAGCGTATATTAAAATGTCACCCTTTCCACCCAGGAGGATTTGATCCTGTCCCAGATAAAAAGGATGACAAAGTAAATTCTTAACCTTCGTAACCATTCACAACTAAATCTAATTTTCCTGTGTCAGGATCTATAACAAGACCGTGAACAGGTACTTCTCCTGGAAGTAACGGATGGTTGCGAAGTATTGATACGCTATGTTCTACACTTTCTTCTACACTAGAGAACCCTTGTAGGAATCTTTCTAAATCGATTCCAGAATAACGAAGTGTATCTAATTTCTCTTCTGTTACACCGCGCTCTTTCATCTTCTCAATCGTACTGCTTGCTTGAATTTTTGCCATACCACAATCATGGTGACCAACTACACAAACTTCATCGGCACCAAGTTCGTATACAGCAACTAAAATACTACGCATAATACTTCCGAATGGATGTGAAATAACAGCGCCTGCTACTTTAATAATTTTCACATCACCGTTACGCATATTCATCGCTTTCGGTAATAATTCAACAAGACGAGTATCCATACAAGAAATAATCACCATTTTTTTATTTGGAAATTTTCCTGTTTCATACTCTTCATATTTCTTCTCTTCAACAAATTTTTCATTGTACTGCAAAATCTCTTCTAATGACTTCATAGTAAAGAACCCTCTTTTCTCTCATTTACACTACATAAATAGTGTATCAAAATATGAAAAACTCAAAAAGGATATTGTTTTATTATAAAAGCAATATATTTTCAGATAACCGACATAATTCTTTCAAAATATACACACAGCTTTGTAACAAGTCTCACATACTTTATTCCTATTTTCACTATAAACTAACTGTAGATAATGTAAAAAAGGAGTGAATCTTTATTATGTCCGACGTTCTGTTACTGAGTCGTTTTCAATTTGCAATTACTGTTTTTTATCATTTTTTATTTGTACCTTTGACAATCGGACTTGTTATTTTAGTAGCGTGTATGGAGACTCAATACGCCCGCACATTGAATCCAACATACCGCAAAATGGCAAATTTCTGGGGTAAATTATTTACAATTAACTTCGTAATGGGGATTATAACCGGGATTACGATGGAGTTCCAATTCGGAACAAACTGGTCTGAGTACTCCAAATATATGGGAGATATTTTCGGATCACCTCTCGCAATCGAAGCACTCGTTGCCTTTTTCTTAGAATCTACTTTCATGGGAATATGGTTATTTGGTAAGGACAAAATTTCACCAAAATTCCGCGCTTTCTGTATGTGGATGGTGGCACTTGGAACAAATATTTCCGCACTTTGGATCATTACAGCAAACGGCTTTATGCAAAATCCTGTTGGGTATGTAGTACGCAATGGCCGTGCTGAATTAAATGATTTCTGGGCACTTATCACAAACCCATACGCTTGGAACATGTTTTTCCATACTGTTATTAGTTGTTATATCGTTGGTGCTTTATTCGTTATGGCAATTAGTGCCTATCATTTATTACGTAAAAATGACGTTGATTTCTTCAAGAAATCATTTAAGTTTGGTTTAATGTTAGGCTTATTCGCCGCAACAATTACACCTTTTATGGGTCACCAATCTGGTGTATCAGCAGCTAAATATCAACCAGCAAAAGGTGCTGCGATGGAAGCTGTTTGGGAAACTGGAAAAGGACAAGGCTTCTCGATTGTTCAAATTCCTGATGTGAAAAACGAAAAGAACTTTGAATTCCTTACTATTCCGAAACTCGGAAGTTTCTTCTATACAAACTCATTTGATGGAGAAATTGTTGGTTTAAAAGATATTCCGAAAGATGAACGACCAAATGTTAACCTCGTGTATTATAGCTTCCGCTTAATGGTTGCACTTGGTATGTTCTTTATGGCATTAACTTGGTACGGCTTCTATTTAAAACGAAAAGGAAAACTAGAAAACTCAAAACGTTATTTGAAATTAACAATGTGGTCTGTATTACTTCCGTATATCGCGATTAATGCTGGCTGGATCGTTGCCGAAGCAGGTCGCCAACCATGGACAGTATATAAATTGATGCGTACAGCTGAATCTGTATCACCAATATCCGTTCCACAAATTTGGTTCTCACTAATTAGTTTAGTATTGTTCTATACTTTACTTTTAATCGCAGACGTATACTTAATGCTGAAGTTCGCGAAAAAAGGACCAGCAGCATTAGAAGAACATGCTACTGAGGGAGGTGCAGCTCATGTCTCATGATATGCTTGCAATCATCTGGTTCGGTTTATGGGGCGTGATTTGGACAGTATACTTCATTCTTGATGGGTATGCACTTGGTAACGGAATGATTTTTCCTTTCGTTACGAAAGATCGCCAAGAACGAAACCAATTACAAGAAGCAATTGGACCATTTTGGGGCGGTAATGAAGTATGGTTAATTACAGCTGGTGGTGCAACATTTGCTGCCTTCCCAGTCACATATGCAAATATGTTTAGTTATTTATATACACCACTATTTTTAGTATTACTTGCACTATTTGCCCGTGCCGCTGGACTTGAATTCATGCATAAAGATGATTCACCAATTTGGCAAAAAACTTGTAAATGGGCATTTGCTATCGGTAGTTTCTTAATCGCCTTCTTATTCGGTGTTACATTCGCTAACCTGTATTACGGGCTGCAAATCGGCAAAGACGGCTATGAAGGAACGTTACTTAGCTTACTAAACCATTACGGTATTTTAGGTGGTCTTTTCTTCACTGCTATATTCGTCGTATCTGGTGCTCTTTGGGTTATGATTAAAACGACTGGTGAAGTATCTGATCGTGCTTATAAAATCGCAAGACCATTTTCAATGGCAGCTGCTATCATTTTAGCTATCTTCTATGTAGCAACTGCTAATCGTACAAACTTATTCCAAAACTTCACGGAATATCCGGTACTATTCATTCTTCCAGTACTTGCAATGTTAATGAGTGTACTCGCACTTATTATGGTGTACAAACATAAAATCGGCCTTGCGTTCACATTCGTTTGCTTAACAATCGCAATGTTTATGACAACTGGCTTTGCAGGTATGTTCCCAAGAATGTTACCATCTCGCATTAACGATGCATACAGCACAACGTTATACAACGCAGCTGGTAGTCAATTAAACTTAAAAATTATGTTCTTCGTTGCAATGGTTATGGTTCCAGTCGTTATTGGATATCAACTTTGGAGCTACAGTATCTTTAAAAATAAAATTCATAAAGACTCTGCTAAAGGATATCACTAAAATAAAAAAAGACACTTCGTTTGAAGTGTCTTTTTTATACGTATGATTTTCGATAAGATGTTATATTTCTAATCTAACAACTATAATACAGAAGAATCACTAACAGCTCTCAGCTAAATTGTATCACACAACAAATACACCACTTCATGCAATTTTGCATCTGAAGATTATAGCGTAGATTGAATTACTTGATCATACACATCGTTATCTCCTATATCTGCTGTACTAATACCACTGAATGTTCTCACATTAAATCCAGTATTTGATGACCCCGATCCATTATAAGCTTTCGTCTTTTCAATCGGTTGCACGTTATATTTATCCCCTAAATTAATCGTTCCATTGCAGTTTTCAACAATAACACCTTCAACAACTGCTGGCATTTTGTCACCTACTTTCATTTTATTACTTTCATTTTATGAAAATCACCTAAAAAATAGCATGTGTAAATAAGAAAAAGCACTCAGATGAGTGCTTTTTCTCTAAGCATGAATGGCAAGTTTGGAGACAGTTGACTTCTTCAAAATTTTATTAGGGGTAATATTTTGAAAAAGAAAGCCTTTCATATGTAGCTTAGCATCACTGGAATATATAGTAAATTGATAATATTTATGCGGAAGATTGCTAATGTTTAGTATAGATATTTTCCACTATGTTAACAGTGAAAATACATCTACACTAAACAACAAAAAGGTGCCTTCAAAGAAGACACCTTCACACTTTTCATAAACAGACACTATAAAACAGAATTATTTATTGTTATACGATTGTTAGATACAAAAAAGTAGAGGGAAGTGTTTGTACAAAATTCTGCTTTATAAAGTCTGTCTACAATTTATCCCGCTATTTGCGGGCAGTAAGACTCCCAATTGGTGCGGGATGATAATCAGTGGGGGATGAACATCCCCCACTGATTAAAGTTTCACTTTATATTTTAATCCTCTTCCTTTAAAAATAAATACAATATGCACAATTACATACTTAAAAGAAAAAGGCACTCTACAGAGTGCCCCTTCAACCATTTTACTTTTAATATATCGCTTTGAATATATTGTAACATATGTATCTATATGTTTTATTGAGAAAATTCAAAATCCTTTTTTTTTCATTTTCAATTATAAAATCATGTAATATAAAAGATATGTCAAATTATTATACAAATTGGGGTGTACTATATTTATGTATTTCGGAATTATTCCTCTTATATTGTTTATTATTTTTCTTATCTCGTATTTAAAAGATCCACGAAAAATAATGAACGGCTTTTTATTTAATGCCTTTTTCTGCTTTTTCCTTCTTTTTTGTATGATTGCATCTTTTGACTCAGGTAATGATGCTCTACGCTACATTATATTTTTACCTATTTTAGCACTTATCATTATGCTTCCTTTTGGTATTGTTGCTTTAATGTTTGGGCTATTTCTGAATGCTAGAATTTTAATGAAACGAGAAGGAAGACGTTTCACTAACTGTTTAACACTCATTGCTGCTTTAGGGATCTTATTCTTTATATTACTCCCTATTATAAGTCCAGCAAGTTTGGTCTCATCACATTTAACACCTATTTTCGCTGGTATTTCTCTTATAAGCGTATATTTCTTTATACACTTATCTAACTTCTTAAGCGCTTATTTTCTATACCAATTCAATAGGCCAAGACGTAATCAAGATTTCATCATCGTTCTTGGTAGTGGCTTAATTAATGATAAAGTCCCCCCTTTACTCGCAAGTCGTATTAATAAAGCGATCGACTTCTATTGGAAACAAGCAGCTGTGAATACACCACCAACAATCATTTTCTCTGGTGGACAAGGTCCAGATGAAGGCCTTCCAGAAGCAGAAGCAATGCAAAAGTACGCTGTTGAAAAAGGAATTCCCCTTGAGCATACAGTGCAAGAAAATCGATCTGTAAACACCTATCAAAATATGTTATTTTCTAAAGAAATTATGGATTCTTTAAAGCCAGAAGGGAAGTATAGAAGTATTTTTACAACGAATAATTTCCACCTTTTCCGCGCTGGTATATATGCAAGACAAGCTGGTCTGAATAGCCAAGGAATTGGATCAAAAACTGCATTTTATTACTGGCCTAACGCAATGATTCGTGAATATGTCGCAATTGTTGTGATGGGACGTAAACGTCATATGAAAGTTTGCGGAACGATTTTAGGGTTCGCTTTATTCGTGTCAGTACTTAGTTTTATATTTTCTTAATAACCTCCCATCCTTTGAAAGGATGGGATTTCTTATACTCACTTCAAAATATTTCAAAGATAATATTCCCTGCATACATCCATTAAAGGAGAATTTTTTCAAATTAAATGTTAAAATGAAATTTAAGTGTGAATTACGTAACAAATAAGAAACTAGTTTGAAACGAGGGAATTACATGAAGAGAATTGTCAAAAACAAGCCCAATAAGCTAAAAATCGCTTCAAAAGCTTTGATGATTATTATTGGGGCATTTATTACAGCGTACGGATTAGAAGCGGTATTAATTCCAAATAACGTATCAGACGGTGGTGTGACGGGTTTAAGTATCGTTAGTTCAAGATTATTTGGATTGCCATTAGGAGCTCTAATCGCAGTTATTAACATTCCTTTCGTTTGGTTAGGATATAAGCAAATTGGTAAAAGCTTTGCAGTTTATTCCATTATCGGGATCGCTTCATTAGCAGTAGGTACTGTTGTCATGCACGGAATACCAACTATTATTGAAGGTGATACATTACTAGTTACAGTTGTTGGTGGTATTATTATCGGTTTTGGTATGGGACTAGCATTACGTAACGGTGGCGCATTAGATGGAATCGATATGCTAGCAGTATTACTTTCTCGTAAATTACCTTTTGGAACGAGTGACCTTATTTTATTCTTAAACATGTTCGTATTTATTTTCGTATCAACAGTATTCGGCCTTCAAGGAGCCATCCTTTCGGCAATTGCTTACTTTATCGCTTCAAAAGTGATTCATATCGTTGAAGTTGGTTTAAGTGGATCGAAAACATTTAAAATCATTACAAAAGAGCCTGAATTAATGGTAGAAACCATTCGCGATCGTTTAGGCCGAAGCGCAACATACAATGAAGTTTACGGTGGTTATTCAAGAGAGAAATTTAAAGAAATCTCTTGTGTAATTAACCGTTTAGAAGAAAGTAAGATGAAAGAACTTATTCAGGAAATTGATCCAAATGCCTTTATTACAGTTTATGACGTAGCAGAAGTAAAAGGCGGTAATTTCAAGAAACATGATATTCATTAATAGTTATAACAAACGAGGCTGTTCCAAAAGAAAATTTGGAACAGCCTCGTTTTATTATTAGGTTGCTACCGCTGTCAATTTTTGTCGGTAAGTCGATATATTTCAATAATCGCTGATATAATTTTACTCCCCCCCCCATCTTCCCCCGCTTTTAATCCATGCTACATATTTTTGAAAGGCGGGCACTTCATGTTGAAAGCGTGGCGGAATATACAAAATCAGAGTACATGTACATAGTATCCATAGTCATAATATCCCCTCCTTATGCCTTACTTGCATCAACCACAAGGGGATTATTTCCACAAAAAAAAGACCGAAAAGTAAATTCCACTTTTCGGTCTCTATACTATCTTCTCTTCATAATTTTCCCTGAACCACCAACCCTTGTTTTCGGAGGAGATGTATTCTTTGGCGGCGTTTTAATAGATGATTTTGGCTTCACATCTGATCCGCTTGAACCACCTGGATTTTTCGTGATTGTTCCTTTGCTTCCAGTAGAAGGTGGAGGCGTCGTATTACTTCCCTTTTCAGTAATACTTCCCTTATCACCTACTGATGATTTCGAATCTACATTATCTCCTCGCTTAATGATAGACCCTTTTCCTTCCTTCGTAATTGGAGGCGGGGTTTTCTTTTCTTCTTTCGTAGGTGGTCTTTCTGGAATAACTGGTTTATGATTTTGTCTGTCATTATATCCGCGATAATCGCCGTATGATGATTTCCTTGAACCGAATATATCGTTTAATATACTCCCCATAATATATCCTTGCAGGAATGACGGTTGGTAATTTTGACGGACAAATTCTTTATTACTTATTTCAATTAACGTATCAGATGGTTTCTCTTTATCCTTTTGCAGATTATAAATCTTATCAGAATAAACGAGGAACATTTGATTTTCGTCTTCTTTAGATGCTTGCTTCGGTTCTCTTTCATTAATGAGTTCCTTTGCTACCTCAGGAACAGACCGATTGGCGGCCCTATACACGTAAGATTCTTGTTTACCTTCCTTTGCAACAGACTCTAATGGATAGCGGTCTTGAATCGACTTCGTCTGTCCACCTTGACAGCCTGATAAGGCATAACCAGCAATAACAAGTAATGTAACGATAGCAAGTATAGGGATCACGAACGATTTAATCATGGTAAACAATCGGTTTGACATGATTACGCCCCCTTATGTTGCTCTTATAATTTGTACATCAGCAGGAATAATTGCTTCTCCCTCATACATCATTGTGCGACCATTTTGCCATTCAATACGTAATAATTTACGGTTATCTGATTGGAATTCCCATACGTACTGTTCCTCTGAAGCAGAGAACGGTGTTTTCCCCATCACAACAACACGTCCATTATATTGCTCTTCCATATGGTACTCGATATCATCCATTTCAATTGTTGTCGGAATTTCATCAATTGAATCTAAACGACCATCAATCGGTGTATATAATTTGTAATACGTATTTTCACGATCTTCAATTTTTAAATAGCGAATATCTTTCCCGTCCTGCAATGTTAAAACAATTTCCTTGCGAGAATGCATACTCGTTTTCCCTGTTAATTCATACATGACTAACGAAACTTCAATCATATCGCCAGGAGCTAACGTTAAAAGACTCTTTTCTGGTTTCGGTGGCTCTGGACTTTTCATTATATTTTTGATTCGTTTAAATAAACTCATGAATTACCCCTCCTTTTCTCTTTATAAACAAGCACCTAAAATAAGTGCACCAACAATATGTAATGAACCAGCTAACATTGCATGCGCAACACTGCCTTCTTTCGTACCTTCTTCTAAATCAAGACCTACCATTTTTCTTAAAACAAATTCAATAAACATTTCTACAATTAATAAAATAACGAATGAAACTGCTGAGGCAAGAAGCGCTTGCCATAAATCATTCGCTTTCGTAATTGATTGTGACAAGATGTATCCTTGAGCAAATAGCTTCATAACAAAACGTGTTGTCACAGCTGTGTTACCATTTTTTATTTCTTTTAAATCATTGTATTTTGTAAAAATCGAATCAACCCACATAATTGCAAATAAAAGTACCGCACTCGCCCCTGTCCATACAAGCATAGCTAACACATTCATCCATGTCATTGCAAAACCTCCTCTAAAATATAATAGAAAACCGACATGAATTTGTTTAGACATGTCGGTTCATTTGTCTCTATTCTATATTATTTCTCATACTGCTTCATAATACGAGCTAATTCATCGTCAACAGCAGAATTTTTGTTTAAGCTTGCGAATTCATCATCTAATGACTTTTCTTTCTTGTAAACTTCACCGCTTGCTTCTGCTTCAGCCTCTAATTGAAGAGCTTTCTCTTCCATACGGCTTAAACCAGCTTTTGCTGAATTTGAATCGAATCCAGACATCGCCTGATTAATATTTTTTTGTGCTTTCGCTGCATTTACACGTGCTACAAGTGTTTCACGTTTATTTTTCAGCTCTGTTAATTGCTTACGCATTTCTTCCAGCTTCGCACGAAGATTATCCGCAGCTGCTTTATTTTGCTCATAGCTCGCTTTATATTCATTCATCTTTTGCTCTGCGTTTTGTTTCTCTTCTAATGCACGGCGCGCAAGGTCTAAATTACTAGCTTGAACGGCCATATGTGCTTGCTCTTCACGTTTTTTCACAAGTGCTTCTTGCTCTTCAAATAATAATTTAAACTTCTTCTCAAGTGCGATTTGAGCTGCTACACTTTTCTCAGCTTCTTGTACATCAGCTTGCATATCGCGTAAATATTGATCTGTCATCTTAACTGGATCTTCCGCTTTTTCAATTAATGAATACACATTTGACATTGTTAAATCTCGTAATCGTTTAAATACAGACATTCAAATTCCTCCTATGATATACCTCATATTTCAAATTCACTACTTGGAAAACCCAAAAATCTCCCTCTACAGTAAAGAATATTCACTTTTACAACCTATGTGTTTATTATAACAAAACTAAGATGTCCTTACATGTTATTTCCAAAATATAGACAATATAATATGACATTCCAAATATAACATTGTATTCCTAATATATTCTCATTATTTCTCTTTAAAATTAACTCGCTTTTGTGAACTTTCTCTAAATTACATAATTGTAATTTTACTGTAAGCTAACTCGATAGTTACGTTTCCATATTTCTTATACACTAATACCAGAAGCAACAAACAAGCTTCTCCACATGTAAACACTAATACAAAAACTGTATTTACTATATAACAGACAAAAAGGAGAAATCACCATGAAAAAATTAGTAGGAATCGGATTAGCAGCAGCAATTTCATTTGGAGCATTATCAGGTTGTTCTTTATTAGGAGAAAAAGCGAACGGCTTTGTACTGTATGGATCAGAAGAGCAAGTAGGGCAAATTGCAGATAAAAATAAAAAAGAGGTAAAAGAAAAAGACTTCTATAAAATGAAAATGACAACATTAGATGGTAAAAAAGTTCTTGTAATGGATAAGAAGACTGGTGAAGAACTAGTGAAAAAAGAGTTACTTAGCAAAGTTGATGAAAAAGACAACACGAAACCACTTGATAAATTACCAGCTGTAACAACAGAACAAGGTGTATTATTCGCAAAAGAGAAAGTAGAAAATGCTGCACTTGATGGGGCAAAATTAAAATATGAAGGCAACACAATTATCGGAAGTGGGCGCGCATATGCAGATATGTTCGCAATTGTTGACGATGCAACTTACGGGATTGTAAAAGGTGAAGAAAAATCTGTAGGTGTACTAAAGTTCGATAAAGACCCTAGTAAAGAATTCCCTGGAAAAAATGGTGTAGAAGCTTCTCAACTTGTAAAAATTAAAAAGTAAAACAAAAAAGCTTTGCGAAATTCGCAAAGCTTTTTTTCTACTTGTGAACAACTTGTTCCATATCCGGGCTACAAGTCTGTGACTGACATGATTTATTTAAAGAACATGCTGCGCATTTTCCTTTTTTACTTCTCTTTACAAAATTAACTAACGTATATGCTGCATAACCAAAAATGATAGCTCCAATTATAATATTGACCATCATTGTAATACATCTCCTTCTAGAATCCGAGTAAGGACCCAACTTGGTATATAATGAGCGTTAATACATAAGCAACAACGAGCGGATAAACGACTGAGAAAATCGTCCATTTCACTGATCCAGTTTCGCGTTTAATAACAGCTACTGTCGCTAAGCACGGAACATATAATAAAATAAAGAACATAAATGCATACGCTGATAAAGCCGTATAATGTGCTCCCATTACATTTCCTAGCACATCTTCTTTCACTGCATAAATAATTGCCATTGTAGAAACGACAACCTCTTTTGCTAAAAATCCTGTTAAAAGAGAGGCTGCAGCTTGCCACGTTCCAAAGCCAAGTGGTGCAAATAGTGGTGCGATAAATCCACCAATCATCGCTAAGAAACTGTCTCCCATATCGACACCAAATCCTGATGGGCCTGCATAGTTTAATAGCCAAATGACAACTGAACCACCAAAGATGAATGTACCTGCTTTACGAACAAATCCTTTCCCTTTCTCCCATGTGCTCAGCCATAACGTTTTCGCTTGCGGCACACGGTATGGCGGTAATTCAATTACGAAAATAGATTTTTCTGCTTTTAAAATCGTAAGAGACATAATTTTTGTAACTAATAAAGCAAGAACAATGCCCGCCACATATAAAGAAAATACAACAGTTGCCTGACTATGCGGGAAGAAAACTCCTGCAAATAATGCATACACAGGTAAACGTGCTGAACAAGACATAAATGGTGTTACTAAAATGGTAAGTAACCGTTCTTTCTCCTGTTCAATCGTTCTCGCTGCCATAATACCTGGGACGTTACATCCAAAGCCGATAATCATCGGAATAAATGCTTTTCCGTTTAAGCCGAAAAACTCCATAATTCTATCCATAACAACTGCAATTCGCGCCATATATCCTGAGTCTTCTAATAATGAAATGAAGAAGAATAGTGCAAAGATTTGTGGAACGAATACTAATACCGCACCAACACCGGCAATAATCCCTTCTGTAACGAGCGCTTGAATAAAGTCAGAAGCCCCAACACTTGCGAGACCAGCTGTAACCCAATCCGTAAGCTGCCCGCCAAAAAATCCATCAAGCATATCAGATAAAGGTGTACCAATCCACGTAAACGTAACTTGAAAAATAAAAAACATAACTGCTAAAAAGATTGGAAGTCCTAAAATTTTATGTGTAATTAACTTATCGATTGTTTCCGAAAAAGGAATTTTTCCTTCTTTCTCATGCTGAATGACATCTGTTTTTAACTTTTCAATATACGCTTCACGAGTTTTGTAAATGTGCTCCTCCAACGTACAATCAAGTTTCCCTTCTAAACGAGATCGAATGGCTATAAGTTCCTTATAAATTGGTAATGCTTTCATTTCTTTTTCTACTACTTCGTTATTACTTAAAAATTGAAGAGCTAACCATCTTGGATGCTCGTAATTTGCTGTCTCTAAAAGAGCAATTACCTCTCCGATCCCTTCATCCATTTGTATACCATATGAAATAACGAATGGTTTTTTCTCTTTTTGCTTCTCTTCATGAAGAGTAGCAAGTAATTCTTCACAGCCTTTTCCACTTCTTGCAACGACAGGAACGACTGTTACACCTAATATTTCTGATAATCGTTTTACATTAATAACAATTCCTCTTTGCTTTGCCACATCAATCATATTTAAACCAATTGAAACCGGCTTACCAAATTCAAGTAATTGTAATGTTAAATGCATATTTCGCTCAAATTGCGAAGAATCCACTATATTTAACATATGATGAAATTCGTCTGTTAGTAGAAAATTCGTAACGACGCCTTCATCACGTGAGACTGGATTTAAATCATAAACGCCTGGTAAATCAATTAATGTTCCTTGCTTATCTTTTAATTTACCAATCTTCTTTTCTACTGTTACACCGCTCCAGTTCCCTACATATTCATAAGAACCAGTGAGCGCATTAAATAATGATGTTTTCCCTGTATTCGGATTCCCTAGCAAAGCAACCTTATTCACGCTAATTCCACCTTTATCATTTTCGCGTCACAATGACGAATACTAATTAACTGCCCACGACACTCCAATGTACAAGGACCTTTAAACATCGCTTTCTGTTTCAGGCGAAGTTCGCTTCCTTCAGAAAGACCGAAAGCAGCTAATCTACGCTTTAATAACTGATCTAACGACTGAATACTTTTTACTAACACTTTCTCACCAATTTTAATATCTACTAAGCTCATAACCTTCCCCCCTAAGAAGAGAATGATAATTATTTTCAAACAAATTATATCATACTCTATTTCATTTGGACTATATCTTTTTACTTCATATTTATTAACATTTTAATACAATTATATTTCAATAATTGTCATACTAGATTCATTTGCCATTCTCATCCATTTCACTTACAATAAACAATAGCAAATAAAGAATTTCGTTATCACAGGGGGAGCCATGCCGCTGAGAGGGAACACTCCGTTCCGACCCTTCGAACCTGTTAGTTAATGCTAACGCAGGGATTGTGCAAACGTCCGAAATACATACCTCTTTTTTATTTACGTATTTCGTATCCTCCTATGATAATGTTCTTTTTTGTACAACTTGGATTTAGGGGGAGACAACATGCGTAACACCAATTTACAAGCGATGATCGAATCTGCAATTCTTGCAGCCTTCGCCTTGGTCGTCGATATTTTACCATTATCAATCAAACTTCCAACAGGCGGTTCCATCTCATTTGCTATGATTCCTATTTTTATTATCGCATACCGTTGGGGCTTTAAATCGGCTTTCTTAGGAGGCTTAATTTGGGGACTTTTACAAATTGTCGTAGGCGATGCTTACATTTTAACGCCAGTGCAAGCATTCATTGAATACTTCATAGCATTTGCATTTATCGGCTTTGCTGGATTATTCTATCGTCCAATTCAAAAAGCTCTTGCTTCAAACAATAGTAATGCAGAACATTCAAGTTCTGGCAGTCGCAAAGAGAAACCTGCATCAAAACAAAACCACAGAAAAAAAGCACTCGTATATATTATCCTTGCGACATTTGTCGGTAGCTTTGCACGTTATTTCTGTCACTTTATTGCTGGTATTATTTTCTGGGGACAATACGCTCCGAAAGGACAATCAGCTGTTTTATATTCATTAATTGTAAACGGCAGTACAATGATCGGTTCTTTCATACTATGTACTGTATTACTAATTCTTTTATTTACTACTTCACCACGCTTATTCAAAAGCATTGGTGCTTATCAAATAAATTCACAAAAAAAGGGCGCTTAATTAGCGCTCTTTTTTTATCAAAGCTCTCAATGAGTAATATCAATAATAAATACAATAAATGCACAAAAGAAAATAAATACCATTATACCTAGCCAATTGCTATGCACGGTTCATCGACTCCTTACATAACCTCGTTTTCTAACCAGATTATATCGCTTAAAAATAAAGATTAGGTAAAGATAATATGAAAATAATTTAAAAAAGCGTAGCATGCATTGTCTACGCTTTTTTCGGTAAGTAGAAGTAAAATAACACACCATTTTCTGTATTCTTTACTCCATATTCAGCATCGTGTAGTTCTAAAATATTTTTAGAAATTGCAAGCCCAAGCCCCGTTCCACCTTGTGAACGCTGACGAGCTGCATCCACGCGATAAAAACGATCCCAAATTTTATCTAATTGCTCTTCTTCAATGTGGGCACCTTTATTTTCAATACACACTTTTATACGATTTTTCTCGTCTATTGTAGAAATAATGATATCCTCTTTATTTGGTGTATAACGTATTGCATTCGTAATGAAGTTCACGATGACTTGTTCAATCCGACTTTGATTTGCAATCACTTCAAATGAACATATATTTTTATGAACACGAAGTTCTTTTTTCTCTATTTCCACAGAAAGGTGTTCACATATATCCTCAATTACTGTATCAATATAAAATACATCCTTTTTCATTTTATAGGTGCCTGACTCAAATTTAGCTAACTCAAGCATATCCAAAATTAAAGTATCCATTTTGTCTACTTCTCGCTCCATCGCCTGAAAATAGTACTCTTTTTTATGCTCCGCTACGCCATCTTTTAAAATAGAAATGCAGCTTTTCATAATACTTAACGGTGTTTTTAATTCATGTGAAACACCTGAAATAAATTCTTTTCTCGTATTTTCTAATTTTCTTTCCTTCTCAATATCTTGTTCAAGCTGTCCAATATGTGAATGTAGTTTATTAGATAGTGTATTAATATTTTGCGATAAATCACCAATTTCATCTTTTGAAGTAACCGGAATTTTTTCTGTGAAATCTAAATGTGCTATTTTTTTCGTTGTATCATTTATTATTAGTAATGGTCTTGCAATTTGTTTTGAATAATAGAACGAAGCTAGGAAAATAAGAACGACTACAAATGCAATAATATAGATGTAATAATCTTGCACCATTTGTACAGCTTCATCTACAGGCTGTAAAGAAGCCATTGCATAAATATATGTTACCGATCCATCTTTTTCTTTTATTGGTTTGATTAATAATTTATATTTTATATCATTCTTTTCATAGTCCATTATTTGTGTAGCATCTTGTATTTTATTACTTTCTTTTAGTAATAAATCAGTTTGAAATTCTTTTATATTATCCAAAAATAAATTATTTTTATAAATTGGATTTACGGGTCCTCTTACATCAGGGAGCTGTGCCTTCGTAATCGTCCCAAACGTGTTGAAATCTGAATTGATGACGGCCCTTTTCTTTTCCAAATCACCCAAATCCCCAGCAAGCTTTTTTCTTTCCTCAGCGATAAGATCTTGGGAAACTTTTGGCTGTTCCTCACTCAACTTAAATTCTTTTTCACCTAACTTCTTGCTCAATGGTTTATTCGTCCAATTTAAATTCCTATTTACTAACTGTAAATAATGTACGATGAAACTATCCCCTCTTTTCAGTCCATAAAAAGAAACTGGCTCCCCTACAAAACTAGATAGCGTCCCACTTTCCATCTCATCTATATTCATAAGATAGTACAAAGGAACTTTGATTGTCTTCTGTCCAATTTGCTTCTCTTCGCGTTTTTCTAAAGCAATCTCAAAATAAAAATCATCCGCATGTTTTAAATTCCCATTCTGATCTAATGTCGTAATCCACGTATTATTTTCTCTTAAAAAGTCTTGCTCCAGTTTCTGAATTTCTTCTGCACTTCCTGTATGATTTAAATAATTCTTCTCAAAGGAATTTAAATTCACTTTAATGTCTTCCACTTTTCGATTCGCATAATATTGTTTAAAAAATATCGTTTGTCCAATAAAAATTGTCGCTAAAATCAACATACATAACGCTGTTGTGAGGATAAATAATTTTAGTACAATTCCTTTTCTCATATATTCCCCTCAAATTTATAACCTGTTCTCACTACTGTTGTAATGTACTTTGCTTTTTCTCCTAATTTATTTCTTAAATTACGAATATGGCTATTAACTGTTCGATCATCACCAGCAAATTCATATCCCCAAATTCTTGAAATTAATTGCTCTCTCGTTAGAACAATCCCTTGATTTTTCATGAAATACGCTAATATTTCAAACTCTGTATGCGTTAAATTAATGTCTATCCGATCTACAGTAACAGTGCGTGACGGAAAATGAACGTGAATACCGTGGATTGATAACGTATCATCTTCATTCTCTAAAAGTTGCTTTGTTACTTTTCTACTTTCTAACAACCTTTTCGCTCTTGCCAATAAAATTGGCGGGCTATACGGCTTCGTCACATAGTCATCTGCCCCAAGTTCAAATCCAAGTAACGTATCATCTTCATCTACACGCGCCGTTAGCATAATAATAGGTACTTGGGACGTCTTACGAATTCTCCGGCAAACAGACCATCCATCTAGTTCTGGTAACATAATATCGAGTATAACTAAATCAACCTCTTCTTCTTCAAATAAAACTAAAGCTTCTTTCCCATCCTTCGCTTCAAACACGACATACTGTTCACTCAAAAAATAATCTTTTAATATTTCACGTAAAATATCTTCATCTTCAACAATTAAAATGTTTTTTGACATAATTTATGTATCCCCCTCTCATTTTAAGTAGCTAGCATGTATCACTCTATAATTTTATTTTGAATTGCTCGTAATTAATTTTGCCTCGATAATATATCGATCCGGTGCATCCCCTATATAATCAAATGGATAGCAAGTCGTCAGTGTTAAAGTCGGTTCTTCTTTTTTCACAATGACAGTGCGATCATCCGCATCGGTAATCCATGTCTTTTGAATTTCATATGTGTACGTTTTATTATCATACTCTAAAATAAGAGTATCCTTTTCTTTTAACTCTCCTAAATCTGTAAAAACAGTATCTCGATGCCCACTCAGTACAGTATGTCCCCCTCCAGATGGCGTTGTCGTTAAATCACTAACGAACATACCAACTCCTTTTTTCAAAGTTGCATCATTCGCCTCCCAATACACAGAAAACTTCTTCTTTATTTTCGGTATACTTAACATCGCTACCTTTTCTCCTTCTTTATGTTGTGTTTGAGAAGAAGGCACTTGAGAATTTACAGGCGTTTCATGAGAAAGTTGATTATCTTGTATATTTTTAAGGCTCTTTATTTCTTCTTTTGTTAATTCTTGAGCGGCGCTTTTTCCTTTATACCATTCCACTGCATAATATGATCCCATACATAGGCCTATAGCCATTAATATAATACCGATATAATTAAGTAGCTTCATATTTCATCCCCCCATGCAAAAAATGGTAGGGACATCCTACCATTTTTAATATATGAAATTATCCCATTCTTTATAGGCTAATAAACACTTTATTTTTATGCTTTCACTTTATTACGACGATTCAATCCAAATAATGTGCCTATTGCTACAAGACAGGCGCTTAATGCCATCATTGCTACATTATTTGATGCGGTATTTGGTAATTTCTCTCCCTTTACAGCTTCTTTTGCTACTTCCTTTTTCACTGCATCATTCTTTTGTTGTGCCTGAATTGCTGCTTCTTTTTTTGCAATAGCTTCCCTTTCTTGCACTTGTGGCGCTACTTCTTTTTTAGCCGTATCATTCTTCTGTTGCGCTTTTATTGCTTCCTCTTTTTTAGCCATATCACTTTTTTCTTGTACTTGCGCCGCTTGCTTTTTCGCTGCATCATTTTTTTGCTGTGCCTGAATTGCTTCTTCCTTTTTAGCTACATCTGACTGCACTTGCGCTGCTTCTTCCTTTGTCAGTGTTCCAGTTGAAGCACTCGCTACCGAAGAATAACCTACTGTTAAAAGTGCCATTGCACAAATTGGTAATAGTTTCTTTTTCATTTTATTTCTCTCCTCTTATACGTTTTACATCACTTCGCATCGGATGTATCACTAGAATAAACAACAGATGTAAATATAAGATGCAGATGAAATATATTTCATTTAAAGATTTCATTGTAGAAAATAAAAAAACACCGTAATATATACGATGTTTTTTCGGGTGTGTGTCTCAATATTTACATGTTACTTTCGCGTGATTTAGAAGTAGCAAGAGCCGGAGCGATAACTAATTGTCTCGGCTCAGTTTTCTTGAAGTGATTTTTGACGTTACACTTACGACGTTGAACAACCCATGCTTTAATAGGGTTTGTTAAAATAATTTTTTGCTCTTCGTTAGGGGCCTCTTCTTCCAATCTACAACTTTCGCTCCACTTACACCATTTCATTGTAAATTTAGAAGAAGAATGATCGTCTTCTCGATCAAACAAGTGCAAAAAATCCATTTCTCCAGCTAGCATTACGGTGTTACTAGTCGCTAAAAAAGAAAAGGTTGTCCAACGTTTCTCCATGCCCTCCTACTCCTTCTTCACATATAGAGTGCCTAAAACTTCATTTACCTAAAATATGCTTGCCTTTTACCTTACACTTATAGTTTATCCAAAACACTACTATGCAACTATCGATTTGTCTTACAAATCACCTTACATTTTTGTAAGAAAAGAAAAAACCTTCATTGTATATACATGAAGGTTTCTCAATTTTTATCTATATGATCTTTCATATTATCAACTCCAGCTTCTTGCAGCTGCGACATCATGCCATGGGAAATTGCGCCTAATACTAAAGTCATTCCAATTAGTGAAATGCGAATTACAGGTACATCAATTACGTAAGCCAACATACCAAGAACAATTGTTAAAAGTAATGCTTTTATAAACGTTACACTCGTATACTGTTTCTTTTTCATCATAATCACCCTTTATGGAAGCGTTTTCTCAATATAATCAGTATATCATATCATCTGATTATATTGTGGGTATTTCTGTAAAAAACTCTATTCTTCTTTGACTTTTTCCGTTCTTTCCTTTACAGTCGAAATGTTCACAAGTTTTACACTGTAGGAGGACTCCAATGAATATTGAAATAAAAGACACTTTAATTTCTGAAAAACAATTACAAGAAAAAGTAAAAGAACTAGCTCTTCAAATCGAACGTGATTTTGAAGGAGAAGAAATCGTAGTAATCGCTGTATTAAAAGGATCTTTCGTATTCGCTGCTGATTTAATTCGTCACATTAAAAACGATGTAACAATCGACTTTATCTCTGCATCTAGCTACGGAAATCAAACTGAAACATCTGGAAAAGTAAAACTATTAAAAGATATCGATGTAAATATTACTGGAAAAAACGTAATTGTCGTAGAAGACATTATCGATTCTGGTTTAACACTTCATTTCTTAAAAGATCACTTCTTCATGCATAAACCAAAGGCATTAAAATTCTGTACGTTACTTGATAAGCCTGAGCGCCGTAAAGTAGACTTAAAAGCTGAATATGTTGGCTTCCAAATTCCAGACGAATTTATCGTTGGCTACGGTATCGACTGCGCAGAAAAATATCGTAACTTACCATTTATCGCTTCAGTTGTAACGGAATAATATAATAAAATAAACTTCCATCAATTACTGATGGAAGTTTATTTTCTATCACGATTCGTAAAAGACAAAGGGAGAGAATAAAAATGACAAAAACAAAATTTGAAAAAGTACTCCTCATTGTAAATCCAAAAGCAGGACAAGGCGATTTACATACGAACTTAGCGAAAATCGTACCACCACTTGCTGCCGCTTTTCCTGACTTACACATCCTTCATACGAAAAAACAAGGCGATGCAACAAACTATTGTCAGGAGTTTGCTAGTAAAATAGATTTAATTATCGTCTTTGGTGGTGACGGAACTGTATTTGAATGCACAAATGGCTTAGCCCCTCTTGAAATTAGACCTACACTTGCAATCATTCCAGGCGGAACTTGCAACGACTTCTCTCGCACGCTCGGCGTTCCGCAAAACATCGCAGAAGCAGCAAAACTCATTACAAAGGGACATGTAAAACCTGTTGACGTCGCAAAAGCAAACGGACAACACTTCTTAAACTTCTGGGGCATTGGGCTTGTTTCTGAAGTATCAAACAATATTGATGCCGAGGAAAAAGCAAAACTTGGTAAAATAGGTTACTATTTAAGCACAATTCGAACGGTAAAAAACGCTGAAACATTCCCAGTAAAAATCACTTACGACGGACAAGTATATGCAGACGAAGCTGTTCTTGTTATGGTTGGAAACGGCGAATATCTTGGTGGTATCCCTTCCTTTATCCCAAACGTAAAATGTGATGACGGAACACTTGATATTTTCGTTGTAAAATCAACAGGAATTCAAGCGTTTAAAGATTATATCGGAAAGAAACTATTTGAAGACACAAATGAGAATGATATCTTCCACGTAAAAGCGAAATCCATTCATATTGAAACAGAAGAAGAAAAAGAAGTAGATACAGATGGCGAAAGTTCGCTTCATACCCCTTGTCATATTGAATTGTTACAAGGGCACTTTACGATGATTTATAACCCTGCGGTTGTATAATCAATACTTCATTATACTTTAATAATTACTAAACTTCGCATTTTTACGAAAAATACAGTATAATTAATAAGTAAAAGGTTGTTAACAAAAAACGTTAACAACCTTTTTATTTTTTCAAAAAAACTTTTCACTTTAGAGGAGCGATCACATGTATTGGAGAAAAAATGATAAGCCTGTAGAAGATCCCGAAGCGATAGCTGTATGGGAATGCACGGCAGAAGACTGCCTTGGATGGATGCGTAAAAATTTTTCACTAGAAGAAGAGCCAAAATGTCCATTATGCAAAAATGATATGAAGAGTAGCGAGCGTTTCTTACAAAAGCTCTAACTCCTGCTTTTCTCCACTTTAAATATTAAAATAAAGGATTATCTTTCTCCTTATCTACAAGATGCATTTCCTATATGTGAATCGAAAGAAAATAGATAATAGCGTAGAACATTGAAACAGAAAAGAGATGGTATTGCCATCTCTTTTCTGTTTTAAATTCCCCTTATCAAACCCTAGTTATGCACAGCTCATTTTAGCTAATAAAAAACGAAAGAGAACATCATTTTTACTATGTTCTCTTTCGCTTTTTTATTTACTCACAATCCGAAAATAAGAACGAACCGTTAAGAAATAATATCCGATATAAATGACACCGTATACTCCGATACTAATTAGGAGCGGAATCATAATTTCAAATGGTAGTAAGTTGGCTAAACCTTTTAGTGCAAATAGGCTGTGTAAAATTCCGATTACTAACGGAATCGCAAAGATAAAGCTTACTTGTTTTGCAATTGCTTTTTTCATTTCTTGTTTCGTTACACCGACTTTGCGAAGTACAACGTAACGTTCACGATCTGCATTTGCTTCTGTTAATTGTTTAAAGTAAATGATGGAACCTGTTGCTAGTAAGAATACAAGTCCTAAGAACATTCCGATAAACATCATTAGGCCAGTTCCTTCAAGCCCCATGTGGAAGCCAGTGTAGAAGTCTCTAAATGGTGGTACCATTTCTGATTCACCAGCTGGCATCACTTTTGTTAATTTTTCTGTTAATACTTTACTGTTTCTTTCATCTTTTACATCAATATTTTTTACAACGCGTGTTCCAAATGCTTGCTTCGCTTGTTCGTACATTTCATCTGAAACGACAACAACTAGTTCACCTAAGTTCGTAATTGCAGTATTATTTACACCTTGAATCGTTAATGTCTTCGTTTCATTTCCAATTTGGAATACCGCTTTATTTCCTTTATATTGAGGGCTAAATTCATATCCTTCAATATAAGAACTATCATAGATAAATGCTTCGCCAGTGGCTACATT
This sequence comes from Bacillus thuringiensis, assembly GCF_014932895.1. Classification (GTDB taxonomy): domain Bacteria; phylum Bacillota; class Bacilli; order Bacillales; family Bacillaceae_G; genus Bacillus_A; species Bacillus_A thuringiensis_AA. The sequence goes on from NZ_JACYOF010000001.1 coordinate 1,038,249, forward strand.
TACTGTTTCTGCATCGATTTTTTTAGCAAGTTTATTAAATTCTGACTGAGACATGAACTGATATTTCTCTGAGATTCTGTAGTTCATATTAAAAATGAAATCAACCTTATCTCCTTCAAACTTCCCTTTTACCGGAACCATCTCAATTTCAAACTGATCTTTTACAGGGTGATTTGCTTTCTCTTCGGCAAAAATCGCATTTACTTTCTTATCTAGCTCTGCATCTTTTTTCTCGTAAGAATAACTGTACGGCGCAACTGCTTTTGATTGCGTAAATGTGTTGTAATACATCATAACTGACGTACCAACCGCTGTTAATGTTACCGCACTTAAAATAGAAATTGTCGCAAGTGACTTTGCATTTCCTTTAATACGATATAGTAACTGTGACGTTGTGACCATATTCATACCGTTATAAAACGATGATTTATTATTTCTTGCACGTTTCAATACGAATACTGTAAAGAACATAAATAGTAAGTACGTACCTAATACTGTCGCAAGTAAAATATAAAGTGCGACTACCATAAAGTCTGCATACTTAAGTGCCTTCATATACATTAATGCTAAGAAATAACCTGAACCGATTAAGAAAACGGAAAGTAATGCCATAATGACTGATCCTTTTGGCATTGCTTCTCCTTCACGTTCTGCACGGAAAAGTTCAATCAACTTAAAGCGGTAAATTAGGCGGTACCCTTGAAGTGATGTATACAAAATAATCACAAAGAAAATAATTGCTGTATCAATAATTGCAGCCATCGGTACTTCAAAATGAACATTTAAGTTTAATCCCATCATACTTACTAGTAGTTCAAGGAATAGTTTTGAAAGGACGCTACCAATCGCAATCCCGATAATTAAAGACATTAATCCCATTAACATATTTTCATAAAAGAGCATTTTACCAATCTGTCGTTTACGAATACCTAATAAGGAATATAATCCAACTTCTTTTTTACGTTTTCGTGTAAAGAATCCGTTCGAATATATAATGAACACTGCTACGAAAATAATAAGCATGACACTGGAAACTTGGAATGCACCGCTAATTTTTTTAGAACCTTCCGCGGCTTTTTCCATTTGCGAATTGTACTGCAGTACTTTAAATGTAAAGTAAATGACGATACTAAAAATCATAGATGCAAAATATACAAAGTAGTCTTTAAAGTTCCGCTGTATGTTGCGGAGGGCAATGCTAGATAAGGTCATCAGCCATACCTCCAGAAATAGAAGACATTACGTCAACGACTTGTTGGAAGAACTGTTTACGCGTTAATTCACCGCGGTGCAATTCTTTATATAACTCACCATCTTTAATGAAAATAACTCGTTTACAGTAACTTGCCGCAAATGCATCGTGCGTTACCATTAAAATTGTAGAGTTATCATATTCATTTAACGACTTCATACTTTCTAATAAATCTGTCGCTGATTTAGAATCGAGCGCTCCAGTCGGCTCGTCCCCGAAAATCATACTAGGATTCGTAACGATCGCACGCGATGCTGCGCAGCGCTGCTTCTGTCCACCCGACACTTGATATGGGAACTGACTTAAAATATGATCAATACCGAATTTCTTTGAGATTTCAAGAACGCGGCGATCAATCTCACTCGCTTTCACCTTTGATAACGCAAGAGGTAACGCAATGTTCTCTTTCACCGTTAACGTATCTAATAAATTATAGTCTTGGAAAATGAACCCTAAATGATCACGGCGGAATAACGCTAGCTTATCATCGTTCATCTTTACGATATCTTTTCCATCAATTAAAATTTCACCGTTCGTCGCATTATCAATTGTAGAAAGAACGTTTAGTAGCGTCGTCTTACCCGAACCAGAAGGTCCCATAATTCCAACGAACTCACCTTCTTTTACTTGTAAGTTAATACCTTTTAACGCTGCAAATTTATTACCACCTGTGTCATACACTTTTTCAATATTTTTTGCTTCTAACACTGTTTTCATCTCGACATCCCTCATTTCTTCTATTCTCTATTTTCAACTATATACACTCTCTACTCTTGCCACTATCGATGTTTCTTACACAAACATGACAGTTATGTAAGGCTGTTAAGCAGAGACATCAAAATTTAACCTAGTGAATGAAAGTACTTTGTTACTATAGCATTGGGATATCATGCCATCCATTCATTCTCCTTACAGGAACATTACAATTTTGTAAGGTAAAAAAACTACCTACAAAGTTGTGCACGAAATGTCGGATGTAGCTATTTCATTCCTGCTATTCTAGGTACAGAGGAGGTCATATAATGGATTCACTTAAAAATATGAATGCGGCAATGCAATATATTGAAGACAACCTTACACACGAAATTGATTTTAAAAAAGTCGCAAAAATAGCTTTCTGCTCCGAATATCATTTCAAAAGAATGTTTTCTTTTCTAGCTGGCATATCACTATCAGAATATATTCGCTATAGACGTCTTACTCTTGCTGCCTTTGAACTAAAAAATAACAATGCGAAAGTCATTGATGTCGCTATAAAATATGGATACAATTCACCCGATTCATTTGCTCGTGCATTTCAAAATCTGCACGGAATAACACCTTCAGAAGCTCGAAATACTCGTAGTTCTTTGAAAGCATATTCACCAATGACCTTCCAGTTATCGATTAAAGGAGGAAATGAAATGAACTATCGAATTGAAGAAAAAGAACCATTTCGAATCATTGGTATACAAAAACGAGTACCGATTGTTTTTAACGGTGTAAATGAAGAAATTGCTTCTATGTGGAAAAGTTTAGACCATGAATCTATTCAAACATTAAAATCACTTTCAAATATTGAACCTACAGGACTTATTAGTGCTTCTACTAACTTTTCTGAAAGAAGAATGGAGGAAAAAGGCGAACTTGACCACTATATTGGAGTAGCCACAACAAAAGATTGTCCAGAGCAATTCAAACAACTTGAAGTTGCTGCTTCAACGTGGGCTATATTTGAAGCTGTTGGTCCATTTCCTGATGCATTACAAAATGTATGGGGACGTATTTATTCTGAATGGTTCCCTTCCTCAAACTATGAACTAGCAAAAGGACCAGAAATATTGTGGAATGAACAGAAAGATATATCTTCTCCAAACTTTAAAAGTGAAATTTGGATACCGGTTTTGAAGAAATAAAAATAAAGCTGCTTTTCCATGAAAGGAAAAGCAGCTTTTATTTACATTTTCAGTTCTTTTTTATACACCACATAAGAATATCCCATCGTTAGTCCTACTGCGCCAATAATAATTCCAACCATTACGAAAGATTTCCATGCCACGGGTGCAAAGACACTTATAATCATAATGATTCCTACTGCAACAAACACCTTTCCGCTAAAACGGTGTGTCTTTCTCCATACTTCTTCATTGCTTAATGTCCACGGTGTTCTTATGCCTACAAAGTAATTTGGTTTGCACTGTGGTAAATAGTTTCCGATGACTATAAATAAAAGGCCAACTAATAATTCTGGAACTCGATTAACAAATAAGTTATATCCTAGTCCACTTGTAATAACATCTATATTTCCTACAAATAGTAGCAATAGTATTCCGTTATTTATCATCATAAATGCTTTTGAAAATTTCTCATAATTCGCTTTCTTTGGATCAATCTTCGGTAACACATTTAAAAAGATATATAATGCAATCATAATTCCAACCATAGAAAGCATTCCATACAATTTAGAGGAATATCCATCTACCTTACCGCCGCTCCAATGTGTCGCAATTGTATCCGGCAAATGCGGCCAAGCAAACGCCCATGCTATACAAGTTGTAACAATTAATATAATTGCAAAAAGATGCTTCTTCATTTTCCCTCTTCCCCCTTATTCGTAAACGTAAACACCCAAGTCAATAAATCTTGAAAGACAGTTGTGTTTAAAGAGTACACAACAAATTGTCCTTTCTTTTCATCTTGAATAAGTTCAGCATTTTTAAGTGCATTTAAGTGGTGTGAAATACTTGGTTTCGTCATATTGAAATGTTCGGCAATTTCCCCAGCGGTTAAATCGCCTTCCTTTAATAAATCTAAAATTTTTCGTCTTGTTGGATCTGCTAATGCTTTGAACGCTTGATTCAATGTCTTTCTTCCTTTCACTAATTAGACATTTAGATACTTATCTAAATGTTAAAATGATTTCAGTTAATTGTCAATATTATATACGCCCCTTTTTACTTTTCTCACTTTTAACCTATACTGTTTATTAGCTTATCTTTCAACATAATGAAAAGACTTGAAACACATGATACACTATAGCTACAATTGTTTTTTGAGGAGGAATATACATATGTATAAAATTTTAATCGTTGAAGACGATCCAAATATTTCATCATTACTACAATCTCACATTCAAAAATATGGTTACGACGCTGTGGTTACTGAAAATTTTGATGATATTATGGAATCGTTTAACACCGTAAAACCACACCTTGTTTTACTTGATGTAAACTTACCGAAATTCGATGGTTTCTACTGGTGCCGTCAAATTCGTCATGAATCTACTTGTCCAATTATTTTCATTTCAGCACGTGCAGGTGAAATGGAACAAATTATGGCGATTGAAAGCGGTGCAGATGATTATATTACAAAACCGTTCCACTACGACGTTGTAATGGCAAAAATTAAAGGGCAACTACGCCGTATTTATGGGGATTATGCACCAAATATTTCTGAACGTATCGTTGAAGTAGAAGGTTTAAAACTATTCCCAGAACGTCCAGAAATTCATTTTGGATCTGAGCAAGTTCTTTTAACAAAGAAAGAGGCAATTTTGGCAGAAATGTTATTATCTAAATTCCCTCGTACAGCAAGCCGCGAAGACTTATTAGCTGCACTTTGGGATGATGAAAGTTTCGTTGAAGAAAATACATTAAACGTAAATATTACGCGTCTTCGTAAGAAGTTCAATGAGCTTGGTATTGAGAACTCTATCGAAACAGTACGCGGACTTGGATATCGTTTTAACGCCACTTGGAGTGAATAAGCATGAAGCTATTTTTACGTGATCATTTTGCATTTTTTCTATTGTACGTATTAAACTTCGGTATTATTTTCGTTTTATATGATGCGGTCGATGGATTCCAAAATAATAAATTTTACTTCGTCGTTTTAAGTTTATACTTATTTATTTGTTTCCTCGCTTACCGTTACGTTCGCAATCGTAGAATGTATCATAGATTAAGTGAGCAACCAGAAAAAATGGAGGACGCGTTTATTGAAAGGGCAACTGCACCAATGCCTCACGGTGTAAATGAACTCGTGCGTACGCAGTACCGTCTCTTCCAAAAAGAACTACAATCGTACGAAGTAAAACAACAGGAACATCAATTGTTTATTAATCACTGGGTACATCAAATGAAAACGCCCGTTTCTGTCATGCAGCTTATGGTACTGGAAATGGAAGATGAACATTTAATTCCAAAGTTTAAAAAAGAATTAGAACGACTCAATCAAGGACTTGATATGGCTTTATACATGGCACGATTAAATAATTTCCATGAAGACTTCCATGTCGAGACGATTTCATTAAAAGATACTGTAACAAAAAATATTAATGGATTAAAAGAACTATTCATTCGTAATGGTGTCTTCCCTGTTTTAGAGGTTCATTCTGATTTAAAAGTTACTTCTGATGCGAAATGGCTAAATTTCATTATCTATCAGTTAATGACAAATGCTGTTCGTTACTCTGATGAGCGTGGAAAGAAAGTGTTCTTATCTGCTTATAAAAATGGAAAAGATATTATTTTAGAAGTTCGCGATGAAGGCGTTGGTATTCCGCAAGAAGATATTCGAAGAGTATTTGAACCGTTTTACACGGGAAAAAACGGTCGTACATTCGGAGAGTCTACTGGAATGGGACTTTATATTGTAAGTAAAATTTGTGATTATTTGGGTCACTCTGTCAAACTAGATTCTGAAGTTGGTAAAGGAACGACGATTAAAATCATCTTCCATCATGCTGCGAGCAATCAAGCAGAGAATGCAGAGAAGGTGACCGAAGCATGATCATAACATATGCTAGCAAAATGTATGAGAACTCACTCTCATACATTTTTTGCAATAAAATTACTTCTATATCTTCTAGACGGAGGTATAGTCTATGACATTTTGGCAATTTGCATTTAAAAATGTAACGCGCAACTCAAGAGCTTATTTTGCCTACTTTGTAAGCAGTTCCTTTTCCATTGCTGTTTTCTTTTCGTTTGCCGTTTACTTATTCCATCCGAAATTACAAAACTTCAGCATGGCCTCTGAAGTTGCAGGATTAATGATATTTTCAGAAGTAATAATTGTATTCTTCTCTTTCTTCTTTTTACTATATTCCATCGGTACTTTCTTGAAAGTTCGTAAAAAACAATTCGGGATTTTAACTATTTTAGGAATATCTAGAAAACAATTAAACCGTCTCGTCTTCATGGAAAATATGTTAATCGGTATTTTATCTATCTTTTTCGGTATGCAGTTTGGACTTGTCTTTTCGCAATTTTTCTTATTAGTAACAGCCAAACTTACGCATGTTCCAGGAATATATTTATACTGGCCTACTAACGCAATCATTTTAACGACAATTGTTTTTCTCAGTCTCTTTATCGTTGTATCTTCATTCACACCGATGCTCATTCGGACAAGAAAAACAGTCTATCTTTTAAAAGCAAATGCCGGTCAGCAGAAAGAAAGGAAGCCATCTATACTTATTTCTCTAGTTGGCACTATATGTTTAGTAGGTGGCTATGCTTTAGCAGGAAACCCAAAATATTTCGTTTCATTAGACCCGCAAATAGGAATGATATATATGTTTTCTAGTATTTTTCTTATTCCGACGCTCGTTTCAATTGGAACGTATTTCTTCTTTTCACAAATTAGTTTCTTACTTATTCATATTTTGAAAAAGAGACGAAATTTCTATATGAAACGCATTAATATGCTTTGGATTTCTGACTTAGCAAGCCGTATTCGAACAAATATTAATATGCTTTTCATTGTAGCGATGTTATCTACTATCGCTTTTACGATGATTACTTTTTTATACGGATTTGGAAAGTTTATGAAGATAGATGCCGAAAGGACTTCTCCATTCGCATTCTCTTATGTATCGTACGAAGCGAATCCCTTTACTTCTCAGCACTTAAATTGGCTAGAGAAACAATTACAAGATGGGAAATTCTCTTATGACAAAATTAAAGTAGATTTATATGCTACACCTTTAAAAGAAGACAAAGGCATGATAAATTACGATAGCATATATGCCATTAAACAAAGTGATTATAATAAGCTTGCCGATTCCTTACAACTAAAACAACTATTTATGAACGATAACGAAGCATATGTTTTAGCTGGATCATCCTATTTTCCACTATTTAATGCAATGGATGACAGTTACACTAGAAAGCATATTACACTTTCTAGTACGAATTACAAGTTACAAGTAAAAGGGTATGAAGCAGTTAATGCTATTCCAGCCTATTTCGCACATCAAACATTAGTATTACCTGATTCTATCATTCACAATTTACCCACTAATACGAAACATGTAACAACCTATAATTACAATGTACAAAATTGGGAGAATACGTATGCCATTGCTGGTGAATTTTTAAAACGAATTGAGACAGATCGTGCAAGTGTTGAGCACGATGGACCACTCGTCCGTGTTTACGAATCGGGCAATTCCTTATACAGCATTAAATCGGGAAGTGCTTCCTATTTCCTAATCGGAACGTTCCTCGGAATCATTTTCTTTATTGGTGCTGGCAGTGTACTTTACTTCCGTATGTATACAGACTTAACAAACGAACAAGAAAAGTACGTAACGATTACAAAGATTGGCTTAACAGAGTCAGAAATGAAGCGTTCTGCGACCATTCAGCTTGGAATCCTATTTTTCGTTCCATATATTATGGCTTCCATTCATACGATGTTTGCAACAAAGATGTTACAGGATGTTATTAGTTTATCTTTATTCGCTGAAATTACGGTTGTACTTGTCATTTTCGGAACAGTCGAGATTATCTTTTTCCTATTAATTCGTTCACTTTATATGCAGAAGTTATCGCAATATATTCAGGTTTAAATGATAGAAAGGTGAGCTTTATGGAAAAAGTATTACACATAGAAATAAAAGAGTATGAGGAATATTCCCCTCATACTCCTTTCACGTTAACTCTATTAGGGGGGCTAGGTGAATGACATTTTGGCAGTTTGCATTTAAAAACGTCACACGGAACGCCAGAGCTTATTTCGCCTATTTTGTAAGCAGTGCGTTTTCCATTGCTATTTTTTTCTCGTTTGCAGTTTACTTATTTCATCCTAAATTGCATATGACAGACGTGAATTATGCTCTGAACATATTAATGACAATTTCAGAAGTTGTCATTGTGTTCTTTTCATTTTTCTTTTTACTATATTCGATTGGTACGTTTTTAAAAGTACGCAGAAAACAATTTGGGATCTTAACAGTACTTGGTATATCTCAAAAACAATTAAAACGACTCATATTTATAGAAAATATGTTAATTGGTGTTCTTTCTATATTTTTTGGCATTCAACTTGGACTTGTCTTTTCACAGTTCTTTTTATTAGTTACCGCCAAAATTACACATGTACCTGGTCTATATTTATATTGGCCTACAGGTGCTATCGTTTTAACTATAATCATCTTTCTTGGACTCTTCATTCTCGTATCATCTTTTACACCGATGCTAATCCGTACGAGAAAAGCTGTACGGCTTTTAAAAGAAGGTAAACAACATAAAGAAAGAAAAGCATCCGTACTCATCTCTCTATTTGGTGCGATATGTTTACTATCTGGATATATATTGGCAGCAAATCCGCTATACTTTATGTCACTTGGAGATATAGTTGGCCTTTTGTATGCCGTCTCTAGTATATTTGTCATTCCTTCGCTTATTGCAGCTGGAACATATTTTTTCTTTTCACAAATTAGTTTTTTACTCATTCGTATATTAAAAACGCGAAGAAAGTTTTATATGAAGCGTATTAATATGCTTTGGATTTCTGATTTAGCAACGCGAATTCGGACAAACATTAACATGCTTTTCATTGTAGCGATGTTATCGACGCTTGCTTTCACAATGATTACTTTCTTATATGGATTTGGGAAATTCACAAAGTTTGATGAAGTAAGGCAAAACCCTTTCCCGTTTACGTATTTATCTCATACTGAAAATACGTTAGCTAATGAACATTTAAATTGGTTGGAGCAAAAGTTTAACGAAGAACAATTTACTTATAAAAAATTTAAAACGGATATATATGAAGTGTCTTCGACAGAAGAGAGTCCGCAACCTTATTATTTAATTAAACAAAGTGACTATAATATACTTGCTAAAGCATTAAACTGGGAAACTCTCACCGTGAATAATAATGAATCTTATATCCTGATTAAAGATCTAGATAATCAAGTCATTGGCACTATTCATGAGCAAGAAAAGAGAAATACTCTTACACTTAATCAAAACTCTTTACATTTAAAAGTGAAAGAATATAAAAGTGATAACCCTTTCCCAAATAGCCTAATACCCCAGTTAATCGTACTATCTGATGAAAATGTAGAAGCCTTATCAACCATTTCAAAACAGATGAGTGTATATAGCTTCAAAGTCACAGATTGGGAAAAAGCACATAATATTGGTTCAGCATTTATAACAAAAATCGGTAATGACAATGCAGCAATCCAAGCAGAGCATCCACCTTTCCATGCTAGTGAAGCAAGCGATTCTCTATACAAAACGAAACTAAACGCCGCGTCATTTTTCTTAATTGGTACTTTCCTTGGCGTTATTTTCTTTATCGGAGCTGGTAGTGTTCTTTACTTCCGTATGTATACGGACTTAACAAATGAGCAAGAAAAGTATATAACTGTTACAAAAATTGGTTTAACAGAAACTGAGATGAAACGTTCCGCGACAATCCAACTTGCGATCTTATTCTTTGTTCCTTACATTATGGCGTCCATCCATACGATGTTTGCGACAAAGATGCTACAAGAAATATTAAATCTCTCTTTATTCGCTGAGATTACAGTTGTACTTGTAATCTTTGGAACGGTTGAAATTCTCTTTTTCCTTTTAATTCGTTCCTTTTATATGCAAAAATTATCACAACATATTAAGTTTTAAAAAATAGAAAGGTGATTATTATGGAAGAAGTATTACACATAAAAAACGTCTCAAAAGTGTATGAGGGGAAAGTCCCTCATACCGCTTTAAAAAATATAAATTTACACGTAGATAAGGGTGAATTCGTCGCAATTATGGGCCCTTCTGGAAGTGGTAAATCTACATTTCTAAACGTGATTTCCACCATCGATTCACCTACTTCTGGTGAAGTCATTATAAACGGAAAACAACCGCATACATTCCGTAGAGAAAAGTTAGCTATTTTCCGTCGCCAAGAATTAGGATTTGTTTTCCAAAACTTTAACCTACTAGATACATTAACAATCGGTGAAAATATCGTACTACCTTTAACATTAGATAATGTTCCTTTAAAAGAGATGGATCAAAAACTCGATAGCATCTCAAAAAAGCTAGGAATCGATCACATTTTAAATAAACGTATTTTTGAAGTTTCTGGAGGACAAGCACAGCGTACTGCAGTAGCACGTGCCGTTATTCATCATCCGTCACTTCTACTCGCTGATGAACCGACAGGAAACTTAGATTCGAAAGCAGCTATTGATGTAATGGAGCTATTTACGAAGTTAAACAAAGAAGAAAATGCGACCATTTTAATGGTTACGCACGATCCATTTGCAGCTAGTTATTGTAATCGCGTTATTTTCATTAAAGATGGTGGCCTTTACAATGAACTACATCGTGGATTATATCGCGAGAAATTTTATCAAGAAATATTAGATGTTCTAGCACTATTAGGAGGAAGACGTGGATGACATTTTGGCAATTTGCATTTAAAAATGTCTCGCGTAATTCGAAAGCATATTTCGCTTATTTTGTAAGTAGTGCATTTTCTATAATGGTTTTCTTTTCATTTACTGTATACGTGTATCACCCACGCTTACAAAGTGTACAAAACTTTCAAGAACGAGATCCTTTAATGAATTTAGCTAGTACAGCACAGCTTGTTATCGTTTTGTTCTCGTTCTTCTTTCTCTTATATTCAGTCGGAACCTTTTTAAATGTACGGAAGCAACAATTCGGGGTACTCACTATTCTTGGTATCTCACAAAGACAATTAAAAAAACTTTTATTTACCGAAAACATGATAATCGGTATATTGTCTATCTTTATCGGTATTCAAGGTGGCCTTGTTTTTTCTAATTTCTTCTTATTAGTCACTTCGAAATTAACAGGTGCGAAAGGCCTCTTTTTATATTGGCCAACAGAAGCAATCATCGTTACAACCGTAACGTTTATCATTTTATTTTTAATCGTTTCTACGTTTACACCGCTGTTCATCCGTACTCGTAAAACAACGCAGCTCATTAAGGCGACAAAAAAAGAAAAGAAAGAAAAAAAACCGTCTATACTCATTTCGATATTTGCTTTAACTTGTTTAGGATTATGTTATTATATCGCCGGTTATCCACAAGGCTACGTAACAGAAGAAAATGTACAAAATGGATCTGTCATCTTTATTATGTTATCTATTTTACCGCTCGTAGTAGTTGGGACATATTTATTCTTTTCACAAACATTTCTTCTCTTTATCTACATTTTAAAAAAGCGAAGAAAGTTCTATTTGAAACAAATAAATATGTTATGGATATCAGATTTAGTTGCTCGTACCCGTAGTAATATTAATGTACTCTTTATCGTTTCTATGCTATCCGCCCTTGCATTTACAATCATTATCGGGTTATTTGCTGCAAATAACCATACGAAAGCATCGATATTAGAACGATATCCAATCCCATTCACCTATACGTCAGAAGGTGATAATACATTTGAACAAAAGCATATTACTACTATTGAAACTGAACTTACAAATGCTAATTTTCAATATAAAAAATATAAGTTTACCGTTTTAAAAGATACAGCTTTAGAAGAGTCAATTGCCATTATGAAAATGAGTGATTATAACGCATTAGCTAAACAATTAAATAGACCAGAAATCACTCTCGATTCTACACAAGTTTATAGTATTTCTCGCTATTCACCAGAATTATTAAATCTCGTGTCAAACCCATTTGCGAAGCAGGACACTATTACACTTGGCTCTAATAAAAAGGAATTTCATATTAAAGGCTTTATTAATAAAGGAATCGAACCATCCTTTGCATTACCTCATTTAATCGTTATGCAAGATAATGTGATTGAAAATATGATTCCTCATATTGAAACCATTACAGTTTATAACTACTTCGTAGAGAATTGGGAAAATGCAATTGTCCCAACAAAAAATATATTAAAAAGCTTAGATCATGATGCAAACAACTTGTATGAAGCACATAAGGATGAAGAAGGTTTTATCAAACCGTTTTATATTCATACAGCTACCGATGAACTCATTCACAGTAAAGGAAATGCGATTGCTCAATTATTTATTTGGGCATTTCTCGGCTTTATTTTCTTTATTGGTGCAGCTAGTGTTTTATACTTCCGTATGTATAACGACTTAACGAATGAAAAACAAAAGTATATTACGATTACAAAGCTTGGCTTAACAGAATCAGAAATGTTTCGTTCTGCAACGATTCAATTAGGAATTTTATTTTTCGTACCTTATATCGTTGCTGGTATTCATACAATATTTGCAATCCAATTTTTACAAGCTATGTTTTCTTTCTCTTTACGAAAAGAGTTATTAATCGTACTCACTTTATTTGGGATTATCGAGATTATTTTCTTCTTCTTAATCCGTTCTCTTTACATTAATAAATTATCACAGCATGTTAAAATATGAATAAAATAGCCTTGTGCAGTATGCACAAGGCTATTTTCAATAGTTTTTAAATAATTAGCAGCCATATCCACCAAAGCCGCCATAGCCACAAGAACCGCCGTAACCGCCGTAGCCACCATAACCGCATCCGCCGAAGCAGCTAGCACCGATAATGATTAATAAAATAAACAATACGATTAGAAGCGCAAAGCCGCCTCCGTGGCCACGTCTGCGGTCGCAATCATCATGTCTGTGTTCACAATGTTCGCCCATTATTCTATTCCTCCTTTAGTATCATTCATAACAAGTTCTTCTTGTTCTAAATGAGGGGATTCCATTTATAGTATGTTTTCAGGGCGAATCGGAAGCTTGTCTTTCTAAAAAACGGGCTTGTTTCGGGAAACAGGCTTCATAAAAAAAGATACCTGTTAAGGTATCTTTTAAAGAAACATAAAAAAGAGGGAAAATCCCCTCTTTTTTATACGTCATAATTAACTACATACTGCTGCATTTCCGTATTGTAGTAGCCTTCACTATATGTGATTACTTCGCCAACTTCATCATAAGAATAACGCTTCTGCAACGAAGCTAGGTGCAGCTTCAACTACGGATTCATCTCTGAAGTTTTCTAAATATATACCTCGGTCCTCGGCTAAATGGAAAGAAGAACCTGTTCCGGCGATGTTCACAATGCTTTATATTATCAATATAAAAACAGAAGAACAGAGACATATCTTATTCCAAAAAAAGAATGAACTTGATGAAGATCCTCAAATTGTTGGATCCTATCTTACTTGATTTCGTAAGAAGACAAATGTATATAAAAGTAGCCTTAGTAAACGAAATTTTATCGGCGATTTTTTAAATTTATCAGCGATTCGACAAGGAATATCGACTTATCGACACTAAGCGACAACTTTATCTCCCAAAAACAATCCGCTGCTTCGTAATTTCTTCTAGTCTCCCGCGATCTACTTCATACTCAGCATCAATGCTTTGCGGCACAATCACTTTCCCGCCTTTCAGCGTCACTTCCGGTGAAATAATATCCTTCTCCCAATGTCTACTAGAAGCAGATATATCTCCTGGAATCGTAAAGTTCGGTAATGAAGCGAGCGCAACGTTTTGTGCACGTGAAATCCCCATCTCTACCATACCGCCACACCAAACTGGTATGCCATGTTCCATACAATAATTATGGATTTGAATAGATTCTGTTAATCCGCCCACCCGTCCTGGTTTAATGTTAACGATTTGGCAACTGCCAAGTGTAATCGCAACGCGTGCATCTTCTAAACTATGGATACTTTCGTCTAAACAAATCGGCGTTTCAATTTTCTTTTGTAACTGTGCATGATCAAGAAAATCATAATCCGCTAATGGCTGTTCAATCATCATCAATTGAAATTCATCTAACCGTTTTAACTTCTCTACATCAGCTAATGTGTACGCCGAATTCGCATCAGCCATTAATGGGATATGCGGAAACTCTTTACGAATCTCTTTCAACAACTCGTAGTCATGCTCTGGCTTTATTTTCACTTTAAAACGCTCGTATCCTTCATCCGCGTACTTTTCTATTTGTTTTAACATAGTCGGAATCGTATTGATTCCAATTACAACGCCGACTTCAATTGCAGACTTCGTTCCGCCAAGTAATGTCGCAAGCGAGCTCTTTTGACGCTTCGCATATAGATTCCAAACGGCTCCTTCAATTCCCGCCTTTGCCATCCGGTTTCTCTTTATATGCTGGAACAAAGACGGCATTTCATTCGGATGAGAAATTTCAGCTTTCAATAAATCAGGTAATAAAAAATCCTGAAGTACATGTAGCGCGGTCTTCACTGTTTCTTCCGTATACCAAGGCTCTGAAAATGCAACAACTTCACCAAAGCCCATATATCCATCCGTGTCTTCTAATTCAATGACGATACTCTCACGCTTTTCGTAAGTCCCGTAACTTGCCGCAAATGGGATGACAAGTGGCATTTCCGTTATATAAAGTGTCGCTTTTTTTATCTCCACCTAAATCTCCTCCACTAATTGTCTTAACTCTCGTCTTAACAATTTCTTCGAAGCATTTCGTGGTAATTCCTCTAAAAAACATGCTTTCTTTGGCACTTTATATTTTGCTAATTTCGCCTTGCAAAAATGAAGAATTTCTTCTTCTGTTACCTCTCCAGTTTTTACGACAAAAGCGGCTGGTACTTGCCCCCACTTATCGTCAGCCATACCAACAACACCCGCTTCCGCTATCGCCGGATGAGAAAGCAACACTTCTTCAATTTGAGCTGGATATATATTTTCTCCGCCAGAAATAATTAAATCACTGCGGCGATCTAATACGTATAAAAATCCTTCTTCATCTAAATAACCAAGGTCACCAGTATGAAGCCAGCCATTTTGAATTGTCTCGCGCGTCGCATCTTCACGGTTAAAGTAACCGCCTGTTACGTTCGGTCCTTTTACTACAATCTCGCCTTCCGCAAACGGCGGTACTACTACGCCGTCTTTTTCAATACGAAGTTGGCACTGAAATAGTGGCTTTCCAGCTGATCCTACTTTCGTTAACATATAATCTGCTGATAACGTACAAATTTGCGATGATGTTTCTGTCATACCGTACGTTTGATAAACAGGAATTCCTTTTTCTACACATGTTTCTAATAACGGTTTCGGCGCTGGTCCTCCGCCAAGTAAAATACATCGTAAAGAAGATGGATATGTTCCTTCTCCAAGTCGGTCTAAAAGATCTGTTAACATTTTAGAAACGACAGAAATAATCGTAACGCCTCTCGTTTGAAGTGCTTCATGAATGAAATTAGCATCATATTTCGGAACGAGTAAAATGCGCATTCCGTACATAATATTTTTCATTAAAAGAGATAATCCGCCAACGTGGAACATCGGCATACAAGCTAACCAGCAATCATCATCACGAAGCCCTAAATTAAGCGAAGAACCAACTGCGCTTGCCCAGTGATTGCCGTACGTTAAAATAACGCCTTTCGGTTTCCCAGTCGTCCCAGACGTATAAATAATTGTCATCGCTTCTTCTAAAGAGAATTCTTCTTGTATAGAGGCTTCCGCCTTCGGTCCATTCATCATTTCAGCGAATGAATATACAGGAACATCTTTAGCCCCAAAATCTTGATCCGCCACTAAACAAATAACTTCAGCATCACCCATTTGCCAAAGTAGCTCTTCTCTTGAAAGACGCGTATTTAAAAGCACAGCTACTGCACCTACGTAAGATAGGGCGTGAATAACTGTAATCATCTCCATACCATTTTTCATCAGAACAGCCACCTTTTGCCCACGCTTCACTCCTACATGTGAAAGGTGTTCACAAACAGATACTACTTTTTCATGCAGCTGCATAAAAGTAACTTTCTCTTCCTCTATTTCAATTGCAGTGCGATCTGGTGTTAAAAATGCACGGTGCATTAACCAATTCGGCATCGTCTCCATCATTCATTCTCCTTTCATGAAAGAAAGAGACTTGATATGACATCAAGTCTCTTAGTTGTTTTGTTTCCGCTTTTGATCTTATCCAGCTGCGCCTCCTAGCCCCTTCCGTCTAAGAACCTTCCGCACGAGAAAGTAAAAAACACTTTCTGTGCGAAAGAACCTTAGCCGACGGGGCTAAACAGTCGGCTCCGCTTTCATCACGGGAAACGAGGGAATTGACCGAAGTCCGGACGGCGTTTTTCTTTGAACGCGTCGCGACCTTCTTTTGCTTCGTCAGTTGTATAGTACAATAACGTTGCATCTCCAGCTAGTTGTTGAATACCAGCTAGACCGTCTGTATCTGCGTTGAATGCAGCTTTTAGGAAACGAAGTGCCATTGGGCTGTTTGCTAAGATTTCTTGTGCCCATTGTACTGTTTCTGCTTCAAGCTCTTCTAATGGTACTACTGTGTTTACTAAGCCCATATCAAGTGCTTCTTGAGCGTTGTATTGACGGCATAGGTACCAAATTTCGCGAGCTTTCTTGTGGCCTACCATACGAGCTAAGTAACCAGCTCCGTATCCACCGTCAAAGCTTCCTACTTTAGGACCTGTTTGTCCGAATACAGCGTTGTCTGCAGCGATTGTTAAGTCACATACGATATGAAGTACGTGTCCACCACCGATTGCATAACCTGCTACCATTGCGATAACTGGTTTAGGAATTGCGCGAATTAGACGTTGTAAGTCTAATACGTTTAGACGTGGGATTTGGTCGTCACCTACATATCCACCATGACCGCGAACTTTTTGGTCGCCGCCAGAACAGAATGCACGTCCACCTTCACCTGTTAAGATGATAACGCCAACATTTGCATCATCACGAGCTTGTGCAAATGCATCGATTAACTCCATTACCGTTTTAGGACGGAATGCGTTATGTACTTCAGGGCGGTTAATCGAAATCTTTGCGATACCATTGTATGTTGAATAAATAATATCTTCGTAATTGCCTTCTTTTACCCATTCAATAGCCATTACAACTACCTCCTTGTATATTTCTGATCTCCTCTATAAGTGTAGCTTCCTTCTTAGATGAAAAAGCATCACTGCATAGTTTTTAGAAATCCCTTTACTATTGTATCAAACTTTTCCGGTTGTTCCACATGAATTGCATGGCCAGCACCATCAATTTTGACAAATTTCGCGTCAGAGACGCATTTTTCGATGTTTTTTAATATGCGAAAGAACTTTTCATCATATTCCCCGTTCATTAAAAGAACAGGCATGTTCAACTCCTCTAACTTATGCCACCATGAAGGCTGAGCCCCTGTTCCCATGCCGCGTAAGCTATTTGCAAGTCCTTTTGGATTGTTAGCAAGTCTTTCTTGTCTCACCGCTTCTTTTACATTTTGTGCTAAACGTTTTTGCGTTTCAAACAGCGGAATATTTTCCCACATCAATACGAAGTTTTCTATGCCTTCTCGCTCAATTTTATCGGCAAGTCGCTCATCTTTTTCACGACGCTCTTTTCTAGCCTCTTCACTTTCAAGTCCAGCTGTACAGTTTTCTAATAAAAGAGAATGTACATACTCTGGATATAAGCATGCCATCGTAATCGCCAGTCTACCGCCCATTGAATAGCCAAGTATATGTGCTTTTTCAATATGAAGGGAATCTAGTAGTTCTTTCATTTGTAGCGCCGCATTTCGGATATCATAGTGCGTAACATCTTCAGGGCTCTCGGTCTTCCCGTGCCCAATAAGATCCACTAGAATGACTTGAAACTCTTCACTCCATGAAGGGATAAAAGAACGCCACGTTTCCATGCTTCCCGTAAAACCATGAAGAAGTAGAAGTGGTTCCCCGCTTCCGACTACTTCATATTCATACGATACACCTTGTAGCGTTACTTTCATTTTACTTCACCTTGCAAAGATGTAGTAATCACGTCCATCGTTTTTGTCCATAATTTACGGTGCAATGTTAAGTTTTCATCACGGTTCGTACAAATTTCTACAACGTGTAAACCTTCTGTCGTCGTTCCTTTTTGTACCTCTTCTCGGAATTGCGCCCAACCATTCACACGGCTAAATGAACCGCCGTACATTTTGACAACATATTCATAATCAAGCCCGATTGGTGTTCCAAATAATGATTCGAAATGTTCCTTTTTCTCATATTGTGGTAAGAATGAGAAAATACCGCCGCCGTCATTATTTACAACGACAATTGTTATGTTTAATTCATGTAATTTCGCTGCTAACAGTCCATTTAAATCATGATAAAACGATAAATCACCAATGACTAATACGAGCGGCTCGCAAATAACGCTCGCTCCTAAAGCTGTCGAAATGATTCCATCAATACCATTTACACCGCGGTTCGCCATAACTTGTATGTTTTTATCTGATGTGAAGAAAAATGAATCTGTATCCCGAATTGGCATACTATTACTTGCAAATAACGTTGCCCCTTCTGGTAATACACGAACAATATCCGTAATGACTTTTCCTTCAAATGCAGTTTCATATCCTTCTATTTCACAGAGTGTTTCCTTCGTTTTTTCGTTTATATGTTGCCACATTCCGAACCAATCATTCTTTTTCATAACCGGCATTTTTTCTATTAATGCCTTGCAAAATTCAATATCACCCGCGTGTACAACTTCTGTCGCAACAAGAGCTGGATCTCTCCATTGGCCTGAATCGTCTACTACGATATGAACAGCTTTCGTTTGTTTTTTTATAAACTGCGTTAATGCTTTAGATACAGGCATACCACCAAAACGAATAATAACGTCTGGCTTCCACGTTTCTTTCAACAGTTCGTTTCGTAAAAATGTATCGTAACAATCGATTACCATTGTTTTATCATGATACCCGCTACGAATATTAGAAAGTGGATCTGCTAAAACCGGATACCCTGTTTTCTCAGCTACTTTCGCAACAACTTCTGCAATTTCAAAATGGCTATCATCTCCACAAATAATAAGCCCCTTTTCCATTTTTGAAAGGCGCCCTACAAGAGAATCTACATATTCACTCGGCATCGTCACGTTTCCTTGCTGAACTACTCCTGTATATTCACCACGCCCTTTATCCCATAAGCTTTCTAATGAGAAATCCGGGATAAGCGGCTCGCGAACTGGAAAATTGAGATGAACAGGTCCTTGCGGCGCTAAACAAGCATTTGCTATCGCACGCTGCGTCGTCATACGAGCGTAATGATACATCGCTTCACTCGCTTCTGGAAGTGCCATCTCTGTAAATTGCTTCACAAAAGTGCCGTATAAATTAAATTGATTCATCGCTTGTGGTGCACCCACATCTCTCAATTCATGCGGTCTATCTGCTGTTAATACGATAAGCGGCACCCGTGAATGAAAAGCTTCACATACAGCTGGATAATAGTTCGCTGCTGCTGTTCCTGACGTACATAATAATGCTACTGGACGCTTCTTCGCTTTCGCGATACCAAGCGCAAAAAATCCTGCTGATCTTTCATCAACATGTAAATATGTTTTCATTCCTTCATGCTGTTCCATTAGTAAAGCGATCGGCGTTGATCGTGAGCCTGGACTAATGACAACATCACATACATCTAGACGCGTCAGTTCATCCACGAACGCGCCTAAATAATATGATAATGCTTCTATATGATTATTCATTTCATTAATTCCTCCAAAGCACCAAGCATCGGTCTAAACTTCAAACTTGTTTCTTCATATTCAAGTTGTGGTACTGAATCAATTACAATCCCACAACCGGCAAATAAGGATGCTTTCTCGCCATTTAATAATCCACAGCGAAGCGCAACCGCAAATTCACCATTTCCTTCATCATCTATAAAGCCGATCGGTGCACCATACAACCCTCTGTCTAACAATTCAACATCACGAATCAGTTTCATCGCTTCCAAACGAGGTGTCCCGCCAAGAGCTGGTGTTGGATGTAATTCTTCTACCATCGTTAAAAGACTAGTATCGCCTTTTGCTTCTACGGGCGTATATAAATGAATTAAGTTTTTCGTTGTTAATAAGCCCGGGCTTTCCGGAATATTAACAGATTCGCAATGCTCATTCAGTACACCTCGGATCATGTTAACAACATAACCGTGTTCAGCTAAATTCTTTTCATCATGAAGAAGCGCATTACTATTTCGTTTACTTTCCTCTATAGAGTGGCCATGACCAATTGAACCAGCAAGACACATCGACGTAAACTTCTCATCTTCTTTGCGAATTAATCGTTCTGGCGTCGCTCCCAAGAAGCATGCTCCTTTATAATCAAAAGAAAATACGTAACAATCCGGTTGCCCAATGCGAAGTGCTTCTAAAACAAGAGCAGAATCAATATGATGATTCATCTCTACTTTTAACTCCCTCGCTAATACAACCTTCTGCACGTTACCCTGCTTCATCTCATCTTGTACTTTCTCAATTGCCTTCATCCAGCCTTTCGGATCCACTTCTACTTTAGAAGTAACTGTTAATTTCGATCCTTCTAGCGCACATTTACTCTCTTGTAAAATTTTCTCTTCTAAAGAAACCATTTCGTTATAAAGAGCCTCTGCACAATCTGTCGCTGAAACAAATGTATTCATCGTTAACCATGCTTTTTCATTTTTTACAGTTAATAAAAATGCTGGTAGTGAAAATGTCGTATCTTCAAATTCTTTCCACAAGTCCGTTTTCTCTTTTTTTTGATCGAATGAAAATCCACCAAATAAAAGAGGACCGGTGCCAAATTCATATGCTTCTCTTTGTACTAGTGCCCGCTCTTTTACTTTATCCCACTCGTTACGAGCAGTTTGAAAGCGCTTATGAGAAGAATTTGCTATAGTGAAAACAGAGCCAATTCCTGCAAATATTACTTGCTGGGCTGGGTCTGCAAAATAACATCTATTTTCGAATGACATCCTTTTTCCTGCTGCATAAAACAGAAGTGGATCCACCCAGTCTATTTGTTTTACAAAACTAACTAATGTTTTTTCATTTGTTACACGCTTAATGGCTGCACTAAGAACTTCTTGCAAGCCTTTTTGTTTCGTTTGAATCACAATTGTCTCCCCCCTATGGGCGAAAAATAGTCATAATTACGCTTGATTTTAAGATACACCTCAAACGAAAGGCCTGTCAACGTTTAGCATTTCTGAGAAATTCACCTTCTCTTCCTAGAAAATAAACGTTGACACTAAATGATGCTTTTTCTACACTTAATTGTGTACAATATGTGACTTAAGGAGGATTCAACATGGAAATGAACGTCGAAACGAATTCCTCTCCTACGGCGCCAAAACCAAATAAACAAACAGGCTGGCGCATTTGGTGGAGTTTACTACGTCCCCATACATTAACAGCAGCTTTCGTTCCTGTTTTCATCGGAACAGCATATGCGATGCAGGTCGGAGGTATAAATCAAATACACCTTCCTCTTTTCCTTATGATGCTTCTTGCTTGCCTTCTCATTCAAGCAGCAACGAACATGTTTAATGAATACTTTGATTATAAAAGAGGACTCGATCACGAAGGTTCAGTTGGTATCGGCGGCGCTATCGTTCGCGATGGCATTCAGCCAAAAACAGTGCTTAACTTAGCATTTGGATTTTTCGGCATCGCAATACTATTAGGTGTTTATATTTGTATGAATTCTAGCTGGTGGCTTGCTGCAATCGGTCTTGTTTGTATGGCCGTTGCTTATCTTTATACAGGTGGACCAATTCCAATTGCGTATACACCATTTGGAGAGTTAACAGCAGGATTATTTATGGGTGTGATCATTATTGGTATTTCATTCTTTATCCAAATAGGAACAGTAACATCAGAAGTCATTTTATTATCTATTCCAAGTTCCATTTTAATTGGTGCAATTTTACTATCTAACAACATTCGTGACTTAGATGGCGATAAAGAAAATGGTCGTAAAACGTTAGCAATTCTCGTTGGACGCGAAAGAGCAGTAGGTGTGCTCGCTTCTATGTTCATTGTTGCTTATATTTGGACAATCGCTTTAATTATCGTGAACATCGTATCACCATGGATGCTTATCGTATTTTTAAGTGCACCGAAAGCATTTAAAGCGACAAAAGGTTTCATCGGCAAAAGCATTCCAATGGAAATGGTACCTGCGATGATTGCAACAGCAAAGACAAATACAATCTTCGGCTTCCTAATGGGAATCGGATTATTACTTGGATATTTCCTATAAAAAAGAGCTGCATACGCAGCTCTTTTTTCATATACTGACTTCTTAGCTGAAATTCATCTCATAATTCCCACTCCCAACGTTCATACTATGTAAAGAAACTGAATTGTAGGAAGGTGGACGACTATGTTAACTCCACAACAAGTAAATCAATTTAAATCCACTTTAGAAAAACAAAAACAGGAACTTGAGCAAACGATACAAACTCATGAAAATGAAAATCGTGCATCAGAACGTGATTCTGTTGGAGAATTATCGAGCTACGATAATCATCCAGCTGATATGGCAACAGAACTATATGAACGCGAAAAGGACTTCGGACTCATCGAACTTTGGCATAAACAGCTAGAAGATACGAAACACGCCCTGCAAAAAATAGAAGCAGGTACGTATGGAATTTGTGAAGTATCTGGTGAGGAAATTCCGTTTGAAAGATTAGAAGCAATGCCGACTGCTACAACATGCATCCAGCACACGACAAATAAATTAAATATGGATACGCGCCCAGTTGAAGAAGAAGTATTGGCGCCTTCTTTCCACAAACACGATGAGGACCATTCTGTTGAATACGACGCGGAAGATGCGTGGCAAGATGTCGCAAATTACGGAACGTCCGAAACACCATCTGATTTAGAAAGACGAGATTCAAAAAATTTTAATGGCATGTATGTAAATAGTGAAGAAAATGTAGGCTACGTAGAGGATTTTGAAAACTTTATCGGTACGGATATGCATGGAAAAAACCTGCAAGTTTTTGCAACAGAAGAACATGAAGAATATGAACAAATGCTCGATGACTTTGAAGATCGTACTTTTAAAGGCGAATTATCTTCAAATGAGTCCAGTTCTAAAGAATAAAAAAAGCATTCCGAATTTCGGAATGCTTTTTATCGCTAGCTAATTAGTTTTTTGTAACGTTAGCAGCTTGTGGTCCACGGTTACCTTCAACGATTTCGAAAGAAACTTCTTGACCTTCTTCTAAAGTTTTGAATCCGTCACCTTGGATAGCTGAGAAGTGAACGAATACATCGTCTCCACCTTCAACTTCGATGAAACCGAAACCTTTTTCGCTGTTGAACCATTTAACTTTACCTGTTTGCATGTCATGTACCTCCTAAATAAAAATGAAACTATGAATCCACATGAAAAGGTGGATATAAAGGACATGAATGCATAACAAGCGTAAAGCCTAATAATTCCACGCGCTTTATTTCCGTACCACATTATGTAGCTCAATAGTGATTTCACTATATCACGCTATATCAAATACGTCAAATGAGAACACTTTCATTTTATCATTTTTTTATAATTTTAATATAATGTTGAATTTCCATCTTCATATTTTATTTAAAAATTACCAAAACTAAAGTATTCTAATGCTATTAAATTCTGTACAATATAAGTATCTATTACATATGAGGTGAAAAAATGAGGGCACATGAAATCGAATATAAGTTATACGGCGATGATATGCAGTTCGTAGAAATTGAATTAGACCCAGAAGAAAGCGTGATCGCAGAAGCTGGCGCAATGATGATGATGGAAGATTACATCGAAATGGAAACAATCTTTGGAGATGGTTCCGGACCATCTGGAGGTTTATTCGGGAAATTAATGGGCGCTGGTAAACGTCTCGTTACAGGTGAAAGCATGTTTATGACTGTATTTACAAATACAGGTCACGGCAAGCGCCACGTCTCATTCGCTGCTCCTTATCCTGGTAAAATTGTTCCTGTAGATTTAACGGAATATCAAGGGAAAGTAGTCTGCCAAAAAGATGCATTTCTTTGTGCTGCAAAAGGCGTTTCTATCGGAATCGAGTTTACGAAAAAAATAGGAACAGGCTTCTTCGGTGGTGAAGGTTTCATCATGCAGAAGCTTGAAGGTGATGGACTTGCTTTCATGCATGCAGGCGGAACTGTATATAAACGTGAATTAAAGCCTGGCGAAAAACTACGCATTGATACAGGTTGTCTCGTTGCAATGACAAAAGACGTAAACTATGATATTGAATTCGTTGGAAAAGTAAAAACAGCTCTATTCGGCGGCGAAGGTTTATTCTTTGCAACGTTAGAAGGACCTGGAACGGTTTGGATCCAGTCCTTAACACTTAGCCGCTTAGCAGCACGCCTTACAAGCCCAGCAGCGCAAGGTACTGGTGAAGGTAGTGTATTAGGTGGACTCGGTCGTTTATTAGATGGGAAAGAGTAAAAAGTGTCTTTATAGGGCATAGCCACATTGCCAGCAACCTAAGAAAACAGGTCACCCCCAAAACGAAATTTTTATCTCTTAACAGTTATGTAAATTCAGCTCATTTTTTGTTTTGGGAGACAGCCAACTTCTTAAGTTGATGGGCATGTGCTGAACCCCTAATAGACATTAAAAACACCCTTTCTTGTAATTCGTCAGAAAGAATAACTTACATTTTATAAAAAAGCCTACTCTATTTTTCAAATAAGAAATAGAGTAGGCTTTTTCCAGCACATAACTGAATGTTCAGTCCTCATTTTCAAAATTCTCCAAAAGAATGAATCAAGTCCCTCACTGCATATATTGAACTATACCTTTTCTTAAGGAGGGCTTCCTTGATGCGTACTCCTTTATCCTTTGATAAAGACACCGCCATACTGTTAGCTTCTTGTTGTGAGTTAACGTATGAACAATATAAACAAAATGGCATTTTTGAAATACCGGATGGTTTTCAATATGTACAAGGGTTTCAAGGGAAGGCCATTCAAACGACAGAATGGTTCGGATTCATATTAGAATCTGAGGATACCATTATTGTAGCGTTTCGGGGTACACAAACAGATACAGACTGGATCATCGATTCACTCGTCAATCAAAGGCCCTATCCGTATACTTTAAATGGCGGGAATGTCCATAACGGCTTTCTTTCTATTTATGAGTCTTGCCGCGATTCTATTATGGATATGCTCGTATCGTTACCAGCTCATAAAAAACTTCTTGCAACAGGTCATAGCTTAGGTGGTGCGCTCGCAACACTACATATACTTGATGCACGTATAAACACCGCTTTCGCACAATACGGGCTTTATACATTTGCCTCTCCAAAAGTTGGAGATGTTGCATTTCGCAATTATTATAAACTGCAAGTAGCTAGTAGCTTTCGCTTTGTTAATTTATTTGACGTCGTTCCTCTTCTCCCTCCACGAAATGTTCATTTTAACGAACAAGACTGGGAATACGCACACGTTCATCACAATATGACATTTACAAAAAATACAAAATCCATTACAAATAATCATTCTATTTCAACATACAAAACATATCTAACCTCTCATTTTTAAAAAGTAAACAATTGGAAATAAAACATCCATATACTATAATAATATATGAAGTTATTTTTGGATGAGGGGACCTTACATGCTAAAATTTCTCTTTGCACTGTTTCTTATTGTACTTTTTACGTTTACAGGTTTCTTTACATTTTCATACTTTGCGACAGGGGAGTATGGTGGAACAGGTATACTATATACCACTATTCCATTTCTTTCTTGGGCAAAATAAGTAAAACGGGCTTAATCTTCTTAAGCTCGTTTTACTTTTCTAAGCAATGGTATTCCTGCTTTAAAAGTGAATATACTTTAGAATCACTGTATGTATGATTCACTTTTACACTTTGCCTCAATGTACCCTCATATACAATTCACCACACTTCAATATAATGAGTAAAAGTCCCTTCAAAAGGGACTTTTACTTAATACTGTTTAACCGCATTACCAATACCCCAAATTTCATTACTATACTGCAAAATCGTTCGATCGCTCGCAAAATGACCAGATTGTGCAATATTTAAAATCGACATTTCTAGCCACTTCGTTCGGTTTTCATAAGCTCTACCAACAGCTTCTTGCCTTTCCGCATATGGACCAAAATCTCGCAGAACGAAATATTCATCATTTTGAATAACGAGAGAATCGTAAATCGCTTCAAATTCAGCTCCCGACTGTGCAAAGAAACCATTCGTTAACTGATCTACTACTTTTTTAATATGCATATTGTGGTGATAATAATCACTCGCACGATATCCACCATTTTGATAGTAATGAAGAACCTCATCGGCCGTTAAACCGAAGATGAAACAGTTATCATCACCGACCCTGTCTTTTATTTCAATATTAGCTCCGTCTAACGTGCCGAGTGTAATCGCACCATTCATCATAAACTTCATATTACCTGTTCCTGATGCTTCTTTACTCGCAGTGGAAATCTGTTCACTTACATCAGCCGCCGGGAATATATCTTCCGCTACAGACACTCGATAGTTTTCTAGAAAGATAACTTTCATATATTGGCTTACGTACGGATCATTATTCACTTTTCTTGCAAGTTCATTTATTAATTTAATAATTTTCTTCGCATAATAATAGCCAGGTGATGCTTTTGCGCCAAAAATAAAAGTACGCGGATAAAATGAAAAACTAGTATCCTCTTTCAAACGGTTATACAAATATAAAATATGAAGAACATTTAATAATTGTCGTTTGTAAGCATGCAGTCTTTTCACTTGCACATCAAAAATAGAATTTGTATCAATCGTAATCCCCATTTTATTATGAATACGCTCCGCTAAAATCTCCTTACGCTCTTGTTTTACTTCTGCAAGCTTCTCTTGAAAACTAGCATCATATTGAACTGTTTGCAGCGCTTGTAGCTTAATCGGTTCTTTCTTCCACTCTGTTCCAATCGCTTCTGAAATAAGGTTAGTCAGCTGCGGATTCGCCTTCATTAGCCAGCGCCTATGAGCAATTCCATTCGTTTTATTATTAAACTTATCTGGATAAAATTCATAAAACAATCGCATTTCACGCTGCTTTAAAATTTCCGTATGAATTTTTGCTACGCCGTTTACGCTGTGACTTCCGACAATTGCTAAATGAGCCATTTTCACCAGATCATGTGCAATAATCGCCATGTCCTCAATACGATGCCATTCATAAGGATAACGCTCCCAAAGTTCATGGCAGAAACGTTCATTAATCTCTTCAATAATCATATATATTCTCGGTAATAACGGTTTAAAAATGTGAATTGGCCACTTCTCAAGCGCTTCTGATAACGTCGTATGATTCGTATAGGAAATCGTCTGCGTCGTTATGTGCCATGCTTCTTCCCATGCTAGTTTCTCTTCATCTAATAAAATACGCATTAGTTCCGGAATCGCTAAAACTGGATGTGTATCGTTAATATGAATCGCAATTTTTTCATGTAATTGACGAAGGCTACCGTATCTTTCTCTATGCATACGAACGATATTTTGTAAACTTGCTGATACGAGGAAGTACTGTTGTTTTAAGCGGAGTATTTTCCCCTCATCATGCGTATCATCTGGATATAAAAACTCCGATACTGCTTCTGTTTCGCGCTTATATTTCAAAATATCTTTGCAGTTTTGCGGGAACGGAACTGGTTCAGCATTCCAAAGTCTAAGTGTATTTACAGTACTCGTCTCATAACCTACTACCGGAACGTCATATGGCACTGCCATAATCACTTCTGCATTTGTATGCCTGAACTCCAAACGCCCATCAATCTCTAGCGGTTCAACGTTACCAAAATAGCTTACCTCTACAGCTTGATCATGTCTTCTTACTTCCCATACATTTTCATGAAGAAGCCACTGTTCTGGAAATTCAACTTGATAACCATCCACAATTTTTTGATCAAATAAGCCATGTTTGTAGCGAATTCCACAGCCATGTCCCGGTAAGTTTAAAGAAGCGAGTGAATCAAGGAAACAGGCCGCTAAGCGGCCAAGTCCACCATTCCCAAGACCAGCATCTGCTTCCACTTCTTCTAACTCGTGCAACGAAATCCCAAGCTCAAACAGCCCCTGCTCACATACATCTCGAATACCTAAATTTAATATGTTACTTCCAAGCAAACGCCCAAGTAAAAACTCAATAGATAAGTAATACATTTGCTTTTGCTCTCCAGACCGATAGCTTTCATTCGTTGCAATCCATTGACTATTCATATACTCACGTACCATATGCCCAAGCGTATTATATTGATCACGAGTTGTAGAGTCTTTGAAACTTTTCCCGCACATCGTCTCTAACTTTTCTAAAAAAGCTGATTTGAAACTTTCAACATGAGTAAACATTTTTTCACCACCTACATGTTATTCCATGAGACTTTTATACAATTCCTTATAGGCAAGAGCTGATTTCTCCCAGCTATAATCTTCAGTCATCGCTTGCTTTACAAGCTGCTCCCACACTAGTTTATCGTGATAAAATTCAATTGCACGACGAACTGTATGCAACATGTCATGTGCATTAAAGTTCGTGAAACTGAAACCATTTCCTTCTCCTGTTTCTTCATCATAAGAATGTACCGTATCATTTAATCCGCCTGTTTCTCTTACAATCGGAATCGTACCATACGTTAATGCGATAAGTTGTCCAAGTCCACACGGTTCAAATAGTGATGGCATTAAAAATAAATCGCTTCCTGCATACACCTGGTGAGCTAATTCTTCATTAAATCCGATATAAACTTTCACCTTATCTGGATACTCATATGCCATCCACTCAAAGAATTGTTCATATTCAGAATCACCTGACCCTAAAATAATACATTGTATATCTTCTTCCATTATTTCTCGGAATACAGTACGTACTAAATCAAGACCTTTTTGCTTCGTTAATCTCGTTACCATTGAAATAATCGGTGTATCTTCTTTTTCTGGCAAACCAAAATAACGCTGCAAGGCGCGTTTATTTTCATTTTTTTCATATAATGACTCTGCATCATACTGAGCTGTAATATACGGATCCGTTTCTGGATTATATACGCTCGTATCAATTCCATTTACAATGCCGCTAAGCTTATCATTATATTTTCGTAATAATCCATCTAACTTCTCGCCGAAAAATTCATATTGTATTTCTTCTTTATATGTCGGGCTAACCGCTGTAATTTGATCAGAAGCGATAATACCGCCTTTCATAAAGTTTACGTTTCCATAAAACTCTAGCTGTTCACTATGAAAATATTCATGACCAAGCTCTAATAAGTCGTACATCACTTCAGGAGGAAATACTCCTTGGAACTGCAAGTTATGAATCGTATATACCGTTTTAATACGCTCATATAATGGGTTATCTTGGTACTTTTCACGAAGTAAGAAATTGACCATAGCCGTATGCCAATCGTGGCTATGAAGAACATCCACTTCAAAATCAAGATGCGGAATACATTCTAACACTGCTTTCGAGAAATAAGAAAAACGCTCCCCGTCATCATAATGACCGTACAGAGAATCTCTCTTAAAATAATATTCATTATCTATTAAGTAATACGTAATCCCGTCTTGCTCACCTTTTAAAATTCCGCAGTATTGATTTCGCCATCCAAGCGGGACGTTAATTACTTTATGAAGCGTGCATCCATCTCTTAATTTTTGCGGAATAAGACTATAATTCGGAAGTATAATGCGAACATCCACACCTAATTTTTTTAGCTCTTTTGGGAGCGCGCCTGCTACATCAGCTAATCCTCCTGATTTTACAAACGGTACACATTCTGATACTGCAAATAAAATATTCACTTGTTGTCCCACTGCACGAAAAGTATATATTACTCTTCTTGCAGCTTCCTCCCTTCGCGTTTTCATTTAAATTAAAACTTTAATCAGTGGGGGACTCCCCCCACTGATTCTTTAGGAATAGCTATTAATCGTACTGCCTTGAACGCTTCCTTTTTCCACAACATACGGCTCATCGGCGTTTCCTTTTAAAACGACACCGTCACCAATTTTCACGTCTTTATCAATAATAACACCGTCTATTATACAGTTATCTCCAATTTGGCTCTTTTGCATAATAATACTATTACGAACAATTGAACCCTTTCCAATTGTAACAGAGCGGGAAACAACACTATTTTCTACTTCACCTTCGATAATACTGCCGTTTGCAATCATTGTATTTTTCACGACTGCCCCCCTCAAGTAACGAGTCGGTGGCTCATCTTTTACTTTCGTAAAGATCGGTGCTTCTTTCTTAAATAATTGCTTCCAAATAGCAGGTCGCAAAATTTCTAAGCTATGTTTATAGTAACTTTCAATTGAGTCAATAATAGCTACATATCCAGTCTGCTCATACGTAGCAATATGCAGTGATTTTCCGCGCTTTTCTCTCACTACATCAAATAAACTATATTGCTCCATATCTTTATATGTCTCAAATAAAGATAGCAATAATTGTTTCTTTAACACGTATGTTTGAAGCGAAACTCCTTCATGACAAACTTCAGTAATATCAGCTGCCGTATGTATATGTCGCTCTAACACCGCTTGAAAATTTAATGCTGTTACGAGATGGCTATTCGTAATAACAACGTACTCTTCTCTACTTCTTAGAAAATAATCAATATGTCTTCTAAAATGTGCAAAAGATCCAAATTCATCTTGGTCACATTGGCAATTTGGCGGGAATAAAAACAGTCCGTCACGTTTTCTATCTAAATCCCACTGTTTTCCTGAACCAACATGGTCCATTAACGAGCGATTTTTATGACTTGTAAAAACCGCTACACTATGAATGTTAGAATTCACCATATTTGAAAGCATGAAATCAATGAGTCGATAACGGCCCCCAAACGGTAACGCCGCTAGTGAACGATGCCCTGTTACTTTCTTTAAGGAAGGAAAACTTCCCGTTGCATTAATAATTCCTAACATTTTTTCTCCCATTCATTTCATCCCCCTTTTCTATTTCCCTTCAGCAATAAGTACTACATCGTCAACATTTTTTTCTGGACGAATGATTGTTCCATCTTCAATAACCATTTCCGATCCAACGATCGCTCTTTCGATCACAACATTCTTCCCAATCTTTGCTCCTGGCATAACGACGGAATCAATAACCATACTACCTTCTTCCACTGTCACTCCTTGGAATAACACAGAATGCTTCACGTCCCCTTCAATGACGCACCCTTCGTTAATCAGTGATTCTTCTACTTTTGCCTGTTCCGCAATATATTGAGGTGGCTCATTTGGATTGACAGAATAAATACGCCAGTTACGGTCGTTTAAATTCAACGATGTTTCATCGCGAAGTAAATCCATATTCGCTTCCCATAAACTCTTCACCGTTCCAACATCTTTCCAATATCCTTCAAACGGATACGCCATTAGCTTCTTCCCTTCATCTAATAAAAGCGGAAGTACATCTTTTCCGAAGTCATTACTAGATTCAGGATTTCTTGCATCCATCTCTAAATACTCTTTCAAAATTGCCCAGTTAAAAATATAGATTCCCATTGATGCAAGATTACTTCTTGGAAATTGTGGCTTCTCTTCAAACTCAACAATCTCCATTTCTTCATTTGTATTCATAATCCCAAAGCGGCTCGCTTCATCCCAAGGCACTTCAATAACAGAAATTGAAACGTCAGCTTCTTTTTCAATATGGTAATCTAGCATTTTACTGTAATCCATTTTATAAATATGATCGCCTGATAAAATAAGGACATATTCTGGCTCATACTGACTTAAATAGTTTAAATTTTGATAAATGGCACTTGCCGTACCTGTGTACCACTTCACACCTGAAGATTCCGCATAAGGAGGTAATACTGTGACTCCGCCGTTTACGCGGTCTAAATCCCATGCGTTTCCGATTCCGATATAATTATGAAGTTCTAACGGTTGATATTGCGTCAAAATCCCAACCGTTTCAATCCCAGAATTCGCACAGTTACTTAACGTAAAATCAATAATGCGATATTTACCACCAAATGGAACAGCTGGCTTGGCTAAATTTTTTGTTAATGCACTTAAACGACTACCTTTTCCCCCTGCTAGTAACATTGCTACGCACTTTTGTTTTTGAGCCATCTTGTTTTTTGCTCCCCTTTCTCGTCTTCACTGGTCGTAATATGGATACGCCAAATGGTGGAATTGTAATTTCTACATGTGCCTCCTGATTATGGTACGGTTCTAGAATCGTCTTGAGACGTTTCTTATTCACTTGCCCCGAGCCGCCATATTGCTGAGCATCACTGTTTAAAATCTCGTTATAATACTCGAAATCTGGTACACCTACTTTATAGTTGACGTATGTAGCTTTCGTAAAATTACATACGATAACTAACGCATCTTCTTTCTTATCCCCTTGGCGGATAAAGGAGAAAATACTTTGCTCATTATTATTAGCATCAATCCACTGAAATCCTTCAGGTGAATGATCAAGCTGCCAAAGTGGTTTTGAGCGCTTATACAATGCTATGAGCTCTTTAAAGTAATCATGCATATAACGATGCATTTCAAAATCATGTAAATTCCAATCTAAATCTTCAAGGTCTTTCCACTCATCAAACTGCCCGAATTCTCCTCCCATGAAAAGTAATTTCTTTCCTGGGTGAGTAAAGAAATATCCATATAATAAACGAAGCTGAGCAAACTTATCCCAGTAATCTCCTGGCATTTTATTTAATAACGACTTTTTCCCATGAACGACTTCATCATGAGAAAGCGGCAATATGAAATTTTCAGAGTAAGCATATAGTAAAGAGAACGTCATTTTCTCATGGATATATTTCCTGTACTCAGGTGCACACTCCATATATTTCAGCACGTCATTCATCCAGCCCATATTCCATTTGTAATTGAATCCAAGCCCACCTTCATACGTTGGAGCTGTTACAAGCGGCCAAGCTGTTGAATCTTCTGCTGTCATAAGAAAATCTTCATCTTCTGCAAACACCGCTTCATTTAACTCTCGTAAAAATGACACAGCATGCTCATTACTTTGCTCTTGTCCTTCTTTATTCCAGTACAACATATTCGCAACTGCATCCACCCTGAAACCATCAATATGGAAATACCTCATCCAAAATAGCGCATTTGAAATTAAGAAATTACGTACTTCCCTTTTTCCTAAATCAAAATTGACAGTTCCCCATACTGGATTTTCTTGTACATCCTTATCTTTATATTCATAGGTCGGTGTACCATCAAACAAATATAAACCGTGAGCATCTTTACAAAAATGCCCCGGCACCCAATCTAAAATGACACCGATTCCATATTTATGACATTCGTCGACAAAATGCATCAAATCATGTGGCGTGCCGAATCTACTCGTTGCGGCATAATATCCCGTTCCTTGATATCCCCAAGAACGATCATATGGATGCTCAACAAGCGGCATAATTTCAATATGTGTAAATTGATGTTCCACCACATACGGAATGAGTTCTTCTGCCATTTCCCTGTAAGAATACAGCGTTCCATCTTCTTTCTTTTTCCAAGAACCAAAATGCAATTCATAAACCGTCATCGCTTCTTTATAAACCGATTTTTTCTTTTTCTTCCGGTTCCAGCTTTTATCATCCCATTCATATCCCTCTATATCAAAAACGACAGATGCCGTATTTGGTCTTACTTCTGCATATACAGCATACGGGTCCGCCTTTAAAATAACGTCACCAACCATTGTTTCAATCGCATATTTATATATTTCCCTTTCCTCAATATGCGGTATAAACAAGGACCAAATCCCCTCTTCTGTCACTTGTAGCATCTTATGTTGCTCACAATCCCATTCATTAAAATCCCCAACAACACTCATTGCTTTCGCATGAGGAGCCCATACTGTAAATCGTACACCTCGCATCTCATCTTCCGTCACAATATGTGCCCCAAAGATGTTATAACTCTCATAATACTTTTCTGTATGAAACTCATCTCGCTTCACTTCTTCACAATTTATTACACTCAATATGCTCACCTCACTAAGATGACAGAATTTTTTATACTTTAATCATTTCTGTGAAAAACTGAAATATCCTTGTTAATTTATAAAAAATATACGTTTTTTTCTTGAAAATGTTTATTTTTCTTCATATTTCTATATAAAACATCGAATTTTGACGAATATTCATTGAAAACGCTTTATTTCCCTTCTATCATTCTTCCTATTATTTATTTCTCAATCTTTATTGTATTAGGTCTATCCTGTTTTTCACGATATTTTTCACTTTAAATCGTAGCAAAATAATCTATCATAAAAAATGTTTCTTAACATTTTCCGTCACACTTTTATTGAAATACAAAATTCGTAAGTATACACTCATTCTCAATAAAGAACATTTGAATTTCGTAAATATAATTCATACTCTGCTTTGTATTTCGCAGGAGTAGGGAATGTTTGTTTGTTCCGTTCTTCTCTTTGTACTTTTCATATACTTCTTTCCATTCAGCCACCATTTTGTTATACACAAAGCGTACACACCCGAAAGTTTTACGTATCAGATAGGCTTGTTCTTTTGTTGGATACAGACGAAATTTGTACGCTTTATTATGCTTTGTCATATTAGTTCATCTCACTTTACGCCTTGATGTCCCATAGACTGCTTTACTTTATCTATAGCCAACCACCAAAGATGACCACTGCGTTATTATCTAATTTCATTGCTATACCAAACTTTAGCTCTTATAAGACTGATTATATTAAAGGCAAAATAAAGTGAAATTTTAATCAGTGGGGGTTTTGTTCCCCCCCCACTGATTATTGGACCACACCAATCAGGCTTTTACGGGCAGTTATCTCCCACCTACCGTTGGACTATTTAAAGAAATTAGGATTAACGCCTAAAAAATAATAATAAAGAGCACTCTATTCAAAATAGAGTGCTCTTTTCTATAAACGACCCTTATCCAGTAAAAGGGGTATATTGGGGATATACAAGGGAAACCGGAAAAGGAATTTATATTAAATTATATAAGGTGAAACTATAATCAGTGGGGTTTTTACTGCCCGCAAATAGCGGGATAAATTCAGAGGTAAGAAGCAGTTTCCCACCTCTGAATGATTTAGCAATTATTATAGTACTGGTGCCATTGTTTCTTTTAATACTTTTACAGAATGAGCGAATTTCGCTTTTTCTTCTTCATTTAGCTCAAGCTCTACGATTTCACGTACACCTTCGCGGTTAATAACAGCTGGAACACCTACGTAAGCATCTTGCTCACCATATTGACCTTCAAGGTATGCAGATACAGTTAATACGCTGTTCTCGTTGTTTAAGATTGCTTTAGTTACACGAAGTAGTGACATACCGATTCCGTAGTAAGTTGCACCTTTACGCTCGATGATATGGTAAGCTGCGTCACGTACGTTTTCGAAGATTTTATCTAAGTCTTCTTGTTTGTATTGTTCGTTGTTAGCTAAGATTGTTTCTAGTTTTTGTACACCGATAGTAGCATGGCTCCATACTGGAAGTTCAGTGTCACCGTGTTCACCAACGATATAAGCATGAACGTTACGTGGGTCTACATCTAAGTAGTCACCTAACATGTAACGGAAACGAGCAGAGTCTAAAGTTGTACCAGAACCAATTACGCGCTCTTTTGGTAGGCCAGATTCTTTCCAAGTCACGTAAGTTAAAATGTCAACTGGGTTAGTTGCGATTAAGAAGATTCCATCGAATCCGCTATCCATAATACCGCGAACAATTTGTTTAAAGATCTTTGTATTTTTCTCAACTAAGTCTAAACGAGTTTCACCTGGCTTTTGTGGTAATCCAGCAGTGATAACAACTAAATCTGCATCTTTGCAATCTGCATAGCTACCGCTCCAAACTTTTGTTGGTGATGGAGAGAATGGTACCGCATGGCTTAAGTCCATTGCTTCCCCTTCTGCTTTTGCTTCATTAACATCTACAAGTACAAATTCTTCAGCCACACCTTGGTTAATCATTGAGTAAGCGTAACTACAACCTACAGCTCCTGTTCCTACTAATACTACACGATTGATACCTTTTTTCATGGTAATTTCCCCTCTCTATTGTTCACATATATTTTTTATGATTGTTTAAGTAATTAATTAAAATACTAATTTAATGTTGTTTAACTTCTTTACACTCATATTGTAGCATGTATTATTGTGAATCACTTCACAAATTATGACCTATTTGTGAACTTTTTCACATAGAGTGTAAAGTTATTAGAGCAGGTGTGGAATCAATCCCAATAAACATAATTTCTTCTAATAAAAAAAGAATCCTTATCGATTCTTAAGGATTCTTTCAAAGAACTAAAAAATTCAGTTTTAATTATTAAAACCTAAAAGTTTTTTCATGTTTCTCCATGAGTATTAGAAGATGATACAGGTGTAAAAAACATAAACCCAGCGAATACTAAACCTACAGTACTACTGATAAATTTCTTCATTACTTCAGAGCACCTCTTTTCTCTATTTCTTGTTTAGCATGGATACCCTATATGAAAGTATTCACTAACCTTTAGATGATTACCTTCATAAAAACATACAATTATTCATTTATACTATCAGGAGGATAAGGCATTTAAAAACATTTCTCAAGATTATTCAGATCATGAAAGCCATACACTCATTTTTTACACAACAAAAAAGAGATAGCAGATTATGCTATCTCTTTTAGTATGACCCGTACGGGATTCGAACCCGTGTTACCGCCGTGAAAGGGCGGTGTCTTAACCACTTGACCAACGGGCCAATTCTGGCAGAGAAGAAGGGATTCGAACCCTCGCACCGCGTTCGCGATCTACTCCCTTAGCAGGGGAGCCCCTTGAGCCACTTGGGTACTTCTCTATAATATGGCTCCGCAGGTAGGACTCGAACCTACGACCGATCGGTTAACAGCCGATAGCTCTACCACTGAGCTACTGCGGAACAATTATGGTGGGCCTAAATGGACTCGAACCATCGACCTCACGCTTATCAGGCGTGCGCTCTAACCAGCTGAGCTATAGGCCCATAATTGAAAAGCGGGTGAAGAGAATCGAACTCTCGACCAGAGCTTGGAAGGCTCTTGTTTTACCACTAAACTACACCCGCATTAAATTGTAAATGGTGAGCCATGAAGGACTCGAACCTTCGACCCTCTGATTAAAAGTCAGATGCTCTACCAACTGAGCTAATGGCTCATTTTGAAAGTGGTGCCGGCTAGAGGACTTGAACCCCCAACCTACTGATTACAAGTCAGTTGCTCTACCAATTGAGCTAAGCCGGCTTGCGATTTCAAAATGGTGGCTCGGGACGGAATCGAACCGCCGACACGAGGATTTTCAGTCCTCTGCTCTACCGACTGAGCTACCGAGCCTTTATGTAAAAATGGCGGTCCCGACCGGGGTCGAACCGGCGATCTCCTGCGTGACAGGCAGGCATGTTAACCACTACACCACGGGACCATTTGGTTGCGGGGACAGGATTTGAACCTGCGACCTTCGGGTTATGAGCCCGACGAGCTACCAGACTGCTCCACCCCGCGACGATATAATATTTAATTTAGAAAAAATGGAGGAGGTAGAGGGATTCGAACCCCCGCGCGACTCTCGCCGCCTGTCGGTTTTCAAGACCGATCCCTTCAGCCGAACTTGGGTATACCTCCGAGATATAAACCTTTAGTGGTGGACCTTGTAGGACTCGAACCTACGACCGGACGGTTATGAGCCGTCTGCTCTAACCAGCTGAGCTAAAGGTCCTTTATGGTAGCGGCGGAGGGGATCGAACCCCCGACCTCACGGGTATGAACCGTACGCTCTAGCCAGCTGAGCTACACCGCCATAAATAATATTAAGATAAGTGGAGCCTAGCGGGATCGAACCGCTGACCTCCTGCGTGCAAGGCAGGCGCTCTCCCAGCTGAGCTAAGGCCCCATGTTTTTGGGAATATC
>NZ_JACYOF010000010.1 GCF_014932895.1 Bacillus thuringiensis
TTTTTAATTTTGTATGCCCTTTCTTACAGAAGATTCCCTTATTTCAAATTGATTTATCTCGCTATTTGTGGGCGGTAAGACTTCAACCTCAAAATTCGGCGAATGCGAGGGAGTTAGGTGGGAGATTAACTGCCCGTAAAAGCCCGATTGGTGTGGGCTAATAATCAGCGGGGGATGAATAAAACCCCCACTGATTAAAGTTTCACTTTATCGTGTCATAAACCATCTTCATTTTTGTGATGGTCGTCTATTTTATTCTAGCTATAAAAAAACAATTGACAGAATACTCAATAAAGTTGTAAGATTATAAATGGAAAATAAATGAAAGGGGTGTGCGTAATGATTGTAATCGTAAATGTAATGGGCTTAGCTCTGTTAAATAACGGAAAACATTCATATCATTACGCAACCCGTGCGGACATATAAGGCGTTTTTGTCTTATAAAAAGCGTACGTTGCGTATATCGTAACGTACGCTTTTATGCATTTTTGTGCATATCGTCAAGCGGCGGTATGCTTTTTTTTGTCCAATTCGTTTGTTTCCATACTTTGTATGGTTACGATATAAATTTTTGGAAGGTGGAAAAATGTGATGAGATTGTATGGATTACGAAATGTAAATGTGACGGGTTTGGATAGTGGATAAAGAAATGAGAGTTAAACGAAAACGAGAAGGGAGAGGTTACATTGTTTTCAGTACTACTAAAGTTAAGATGGTTTTTTAAAGAGCATTGGAAGAGATATAGTATCGCCATTGGAGCTCTTTTAATTGTGAATATAGTTGAGGTCATTCCTCCGAAAGTATTAGGGGTTACGATTGATAATATAAAAACAGGAACGTTAACGAATGAAGCAATTATAGAGTCTATTCTTATTTTAATAGGGGTTACGGTAGTTGGATATGGTCTTACGTTCGTTTGGCAACATCAATTGTTTGGAGGTGCATTCGTACTTGAGAAGACGATGCGCTCAAAATTTATGGGCCATTTACTTAAAATGACACCGACGTTTTATCAAAAAAATCGTACTGGCGATTTAATGGCGAGAGCGACGAACGATTTAAAAGCAATCGCTATGACAGCTGGTTTTGGTATATTAACGCTCGTTGATTCTAGTTTATATATGCTTACAATCGTTTGTATGATGGGATTTTCAATCAGTTGGGAGCTGACATTTGCGGCACTTATACCGCTTCCGATTATGGCATATGCGATGAATATATATGGAAAGAGATTGCATGAAAGATTTACAGTTGCGCAAGATGCGTTTGGTGATATGAACGATAAAGTACTTGAATCTATCGCCGGTGTGCGCGTGATTCGTGCATACGTACAAGAGAAAGCAGATGAGGGAAGATTTCATCATTTAGGAGATGACGTCTACGAAAAAAATATGAAGGTGGCAAGAATCGATGCATTATTCCAGCCAACGGTGAAAATGCTTGTCGGTCTTAGTTATTTAATCGGTTTAGTGTACGGTGCGTATCTCGTATTCCAATCAAAGGTAACACTCGGCGAGCTTGTTTCCTTTAACGTTTATTTAGGGATGATGATTTGGCCGATGTTTGCGATTGGAGAATTAATTAATGTTATGCAAAGAGGAAATGCTTCGCTAGACCGTGTGAATGAAACGTTAGCGTATGAACCAGATGTAAAAAATCCGAAACATCCAAAGGTTGTACAAGATCCGAATTATATTCAGTTTGATGAAGTTTCTTTTTCATATCCTTCATCAACTGAAACAAATTTAAAAAAGGTTTCTTTTACACTAAAACAAGGAGAAACGCTTGGAGTGGTCGGGAAAACCGGAAGCGGGAAAACGACGCTTGTACGTCAGCTGCTTCGTCAATACCCGCTTGGAGATGGGGATATTGCCGTCTCTGATGTGACACTAGATAAAATGACGAATGAAAATGTACTTGGGTGGATTGGGTATGTACCACAGGAACATATTTTATTCTCAAAAACAGCGAGAGAAAATATTTTATTCGGAAAAAGAGAAGCGACTGAAGAAGAACTGGAGAAGGCAATTGAAATTGCTGCGTTTAAAAAGGATTTAGAGTTTTTACCAGAAGGGTTAGAAACGCTTGTTGGAGAAAAAGGTGTTTCATTATCAGGCGGGCAAAAACAAAGGATTTCAATTGCGCGAGCTGTTATTCAAAATCCAGAAATATTAATTTTGGACGATTCTTTATCAGCTGTTGATGCTCGTACGGAAGCGGCGATCATTGAAAACATTAGAACAGAAAGAAGCGGAAAGACGACGATTATTACGACGCACCGTTTATCTGCAGTGCAACATGCAGATTGGATTCTCGTTATGGATGACGGTGAAGTGATTGAAGAAGGCACGCATGATCAGCTCGTTCGAAACGGAGGCTGGTATGCTGAGCAGTTTGAAAGACAGCAAGGCGAAAGTGAAAGTGCGGATAGTGGGGTGAAAATATGAGCGTTTCAAAACGATTGTTTCAATACGCGATGAAAGTGAAAGGGACGATTTTTGCAGCGATGCTGATGTTGTTTATTTTCGTTATTGCGGAGCTCGCTGGTCCGTTCGTTGCTAAAACGATGATTGACGATCATATCGTTGGAATAGAGAAACCTTGGTATGAAACGGAAAAGAGTGAAGAGGCTGTTTCTTATAACGGCGCTTTTTATAAACGAAGTGATCGCTTTGAACAAGGTGAGACAAAAGGAAAAGAAGTGCGCGTAATGCAAGTCGGTTTTCAATATTACTTTGTACCGAATAAAGTGAATATTGAGGGAGCTCGTTCTGTAAAGGGTGACATGATTACCGTTCAAAATGGTAAGGCAGTGCAAGTGTATAAAGCGAAAGCATTAACGAAGGAAGAAGTGTTTGCTTTTTATAAACCAGAAATAAACCGTCTATTATTACTTGGTGGTGGTTATTTCGCTTTATTAGTAGTCGTATCATTGTTTGCATATGGAAAGCAGTTCTTCTTGCAGAAGGCGGCGAACAAAATTATTCAAATTATGAGGGAAGACGTCTTCTCTCATATTCAAACGTTACCGATTCGATACTTTGATCATTTACCAGCAGGGAAAATCGTTTCGCGCGTAACGAATGATACAGAGGCGATTCGTGATTTGTATGTAACGGTGTTAGCGACATTTGTTTCTAGTATTATTTATATTATCGGGATATTCGCTGCGTTATTTTTACTCGATATAAAACTGGCATCGCTCTGTTTACTCATCATCCCCATTTTAATTGTTTGGGCCATTTTATATAGAAAGTATGCGTCTGTATACAATCATAAAATGCGTTCCCGTTTATCTGATATTAACGGGACGGTGAATGAATCGATTCAAGGTATGCCAATTATTCAAGCGTTCCGTCAAGAGCGTGAAACGAAAAAAGAATTTGAAGAATTGAATGGCGATTATTTTAAGTATCAAAATAAAATTTTAAATTTAAATGCAGCAACTTCGCATAACTTAGTTTCTGTATTAAGAAATATCGCTTTCACAGGTGTGATTTGGTATTTCGGCGGTGCATCATTAAGTGCTACAGGTATTATTTCACTTGGAGTGCTGTATGCGTTCGTTGATTATTTAACGCGATTATTCTCACCAATTACAAATATGGTGAATCAGCTTGCGAACTTAGAGCAAGCACGCGTTGCATCAGAGCGCGTCTTCGAATTGCTAGAGGAAAAGGGAGAGGCAGTGGAAGAAGAACGTATGCCTCGCTTACAAGGAAATGTGAAGTTCGATAATGTGTCATTTTCTTATAATGGAAAAGATGAAGTGTTAAAAAATATTTCTTTTGAAGCGAAACAAGGCGAGACAGTGGCACTTGTCGGTCATACTGGATCAGGAAAAAGTTCCATCATGAATGTACTCTTTCAGTTTTATGAGTTTGAAAAAGGGAAGCTCACAATTGATGGACACGATATAAAAGAAATGCCGAAACAAGCGATTCGTGAACATATGGGTATTGTCTTACAAGATCCGTTTTTATTTAGCGGGACGGTTGCGTCTAATGTAAGCTTAGAAAATGAAAGTATTCCAAAAGAGCGTATCGTAAAAGCATTGCGTGATGTTGGTGCTGAAAGGTTTGCGAGCAATATAAATGAAGAAATTACAGAAAAGGGAAGTACGCTTTCTACGGGGGAGCGTCAGCTTATTTCGTTTGCTAGGGCACTTGCTTTTGATCCGGCGATTTTAATTTTAGATGAAGCAACTTCTAGCATTGATACAGAAACAGAGGCGATGATTCAACAAGCGCTAGAAGTTGTGAAAAAAGGGAGAACGACATTTATTATTGCTCATCGTCTTTCCACGATTAAAAGCGCAGATCAAATTATTGTGCTCGATAGAGGAACGATTTTAGAAAAAGGTTCTCATGAAGAACTAATGAAAAAGCACGGGCGCTATTATGATATGTACAAAACGCAAATGGAAGGAAATCAGAGCGCTTAATTGGGAGAAGAACTTGC
The DNA here is from genome assembly GCF_014932895.1 of Bacillus thuringiensis. Taxonomy (GTDB): domain Bacteria; phylum Bacillota; class Bacilli; order Bacillales; family Bacillaceae_G; genus Bacillus_A; species Bacillus_A thuringiensis_AA. The sequence continues at coordinate 4,462 of NZ_JACYOF010000010.1, forward strand.
GATTTTTTGCAAGTTCTTTTTTGATTGACGAGATGAATGGAATGATAGCGACTCTTCGATAAATCCTAACAAGCAAATAAGAAGTATTGTTTTACCTTTTTCTTTATAAATGCTATATTTAAAAACGTTACTTATTTTTTGTATGTAAGGATTTTTTCTATTTTGTTTGATTATGAAGAAAAAGGATAAACTAAATAAGAACATTTTCATTGAAAAATTGTTCAAGATTGCATACAATCAATATAGTTCTTAAATTCCTATCAGAATACTTGGAGGATTACCATCATGAAAAAATTATTTTCAGTGCTTGCAGTAACTACATTAGCGATTGGGATTGTAGCGGGCTGCGGCAAAGAAGAGAAAAAAGATACAGCTAGTCAAGACGCGTTACAAAAGATAAAACAAAGCGGTGAACTTGTAATTGGAACAGAAGGTACATACGCACCGTTCACATTCCATGATTCAAGCAATAAATTAACTGGATTTGACGTTGAACTATCAGAAGAAGTTGCAAAACGTTTAGGGGTAAAACCTGTATTTAAAGAAACGCAATGGGATAGCTTACTTGCTGGTTTAGATGCAAAACGTTTTGATATGGTTGCAAACGAAGTTGGTATTCGTGAAGATCGTCAAAAGAAATATGACTTCTCTAAACCATACGTTTCATCTTCAGCGGCATTAGTTATCGCAAAAGATAAAGATAAGCCTGCTACATTTGCTGATGTGAAAGGATTAAAAGGAGCACAATCTTTAACAAGTAACTATGCAGATATCGCTAAGAAAAACGGTGCGGAAATCGTTAGTGTAGAAGGATTTAGCCAAGCTGCAGAATTATTAAGTTCTGGACGCGTTGATTTCACAATCAATGATAAATTATCAGTGTTAAACTATTTAGAAACGAAAAAAGATGCAAAAATTAAAATTGTAGATACAGAAAAAGAGGCTTCACAAAGTGGATTCTTATTCCGTAAAGGTAGCGATAAGCTTGTACAAGAAGTAGATAAAGCGTTAGAAGATATGAAAAAAGACGGTACGTATGACAAAATAACGAAAAAATGGTTCGGTGAAAATGTATCTAAGTAGTGCATTGGTTTCAGATCGACTGTCTACTTGGATAGATATTATGCAGACTTCCTTCATGCCTATGTTGAAGGAAGCTGTTTTTACGACAATTCCATTAACGCTTATTACATTTATTATCGGGATTATACTTGCGACGTTAACAGCGCTTGCGCGTATTTCAGGTAGTCGTATTTTACAATGGATTGCTCGTATCTATGTATCTATCATTCGCGGAACGCCACTTCTTGTACAATTATTTATTATTTTCTATGGTCTTCCAACTCTTAATATTGAGGTTGAGCCATATACAGCAGCAGTTGTTGGATTTTCATTAAATGTCGGTGCATATGCATCTGAAATTATTCGTGCTTCTATTCTTTCTATTCCGAAAGGGCAGTGGGAAGCAGCTTACACAATTGGGATGACATATCCACAAGCATTAAAACGTGTTATTTTACCGCAAGCAACGCGTGTATCAATCCCGCCGCTTTCGAATACATTTATTAGTTTAGTGAAGGATACTTCATTAGCATCGTTAATTTTAGTAACGGAAATGTTCCGAAAAGCGCAGGAAATTGCAGCAATGAACTATGAGTTTTTAATTGTTTATTTTGAAGCAGGTCTTATTTATTGGGTTATTTGTTTCTTATTATCAATCGTACAACAGATGTTAGAGAAGCGTTCAGAACGCTACACGTTAAAATAATCCTTTTACAAAAGGAGTTTTTGTTTTTATGATTTCAATTCAACATTTACAAAAAAGTTTCGGAGATAATACCGTACTAAAGCATATAGATTTATCAGTTGAGAAGGGCGAGGTTGTCGTTATTATCGGGCCGTCTGGATCTGGTAAAACGACGTTTTTACGTTGCCTCAATGTATTAGAAACGCCGAACGCTGGTAGCATTCGTATCGGCAATCAAGAGCTTAATTTCGCTCAAAAAGTAACGAAAAAAGATATTGTAAATCTTCGTACGCAAACAGGAATGGTGTTCCAACATCATAACTTATTCCCGCATTTAACAGCACTTCAAAATGTAATGGAAGGGCTCGTTACAGTGAAAAAAGTAGGGAAAGAAGAAGCGAAGAAAAAAGCGAACTACTTCCTTGAAAAAGTTGGTTTAGCGGATAAAGTGGATTTATATCCGTTCCAATTATCAGGCGGACAACAACAGCGTGTTGGAATTGCTCGCGCGCTTGCGATGGAACCTGAAGTGTTACTATTTGATGAACCGACGTCAGCGCTTGATCCTGAACTTGTGCAAGAAGTTCTAAAAGTAATGAAAGAACTTGCAAAAGAAGGCATGACGATGGTTATTGTAACGCATGAGATGCGTTTTGCTCATCAAATTGCGAACCGTGTTATTTTCATGGATGGCGGTGTCGTTGTCGAACAAGGTACACCAGAAGAGGTATTTACAAATCCAAAAGAAGAACGAACAAAGAAGTTTTTACAAATGCTTCAATAATTAAGAAAGGTCTCAGGGCATATGCCCTGAGACCTTTTTGCCATTTATATTTATTTGTGGAATCCGCCAAGGCTTTGCTCAGCCATTGCAACTAGACGTTTTGTAATTTCGCCACCAACAGAACCGTTAGCACGAGCTGTAGAATCTGCTCCTAATTGTACACCAAATTCTTGAGCGATTTCGTACTTCATTTGGTCGATTGCAGCTGTTGCTCCTGGTACTACTAATTGATTTGAAGAATTTTGGTTTGCCATAGGAATATATCCTCCTTAGAGTTATAAAAGTTTTTGGTTGGACTAGCTGGAGTTGAACCAGATTACCGCCCCGTTTGGCGCTAATCCATCGGTAATTAAGTTTGTACTCATAGTATGGATGTTACCTAGAAAGATATACAAAATAATAATTTGTAAATTTTGTAAAAAATCATGGTGATTTCGTAAATTATGAAATAAGAGTAATCGTTGTATTTTTAAGAAAGAAGGCTAAACTAAGAGCAATATTCAATATGGTTTTCTCTTTGTATCCAACTATTTTGGAGCCAATAATTAGCTTATCTTACTTATGATGTGTGAAATGAGACAAATTGCAGATTAGTAAAATGAAAATTAAATCGGCAACAACTTCATAGTTCTGTTTTAAACAGGATGGGGTAGAAAAAGGAACTGACCGCTCCTATGCATGGCTAGATACTCTCTTCTAACTTAAAAAGAAAAGGTTTTACAGGTTTTTAAATGATAACGTATGGAGGAATCATGATGGGAATTTGCCCGCTTTGCAACGCATTAGAATCACAAACATATTCTTGTCAAAATTGCCAAGGTATACTCCAAGATTATGGAAAAGCTGTAGATTACATAGATAATTACAGTGCATATATGGATCTGGAATTATTAAGTGCAGTAGATGGATTAACACATAATAATTCAAATAAGTACTGCAATCATATTTTTTATTGCGGAGTATGTAACGTGGAAACTGAAGTTGTAGTAGAACTTGTGTAAATGGAAAACTTCCACCTTATGAGTGGGGTGGAAGTTTTTGTTTTCTTATTTGTGAATGAGTCATAGGAGAAGGGATATGTTCGGTGTTTGATGAAGTGTCTAAGTTCATTTGAGCTATTTTTTCTTTTGAATCACGCAAAGAATGTTCAGTTAAATAGATGGCATATTCGTAAAATAATTGGCGCGTCAGTTCACTTTGTTCTTTTAACTTTTCATCTTGGAATACAGTTCGCCCAGGTTTCGAGTTCGCTTCAAATAGCCATGGATTTTCTTGCGTGTCTAAACCGATATCAAAACCGATTTCCCCGATGTTCCCAGTTACTTGTTGATCGAGCGCATAACTGATTTGCAAGGCTGTTTGTTTTAATTTATTTTCAATTTGAACTTGTTTCGTTGAATCTGGAAAAAGTTCTTGCAGTAATTTTGTATCGCCACCGCTATTTACATGAGTTGTTAAGCTACCTTTGCCAGCAATTTTTGCGACGATTGCACTGACAACCCAATTGCCGAAATGATTTTTATTTGTATGAATGCGGAAATCGACAGGTTGCCCGTCGAAGCGAAGCAACGAAATACCTTGCTGTACGATAAACCTTTTTAAATCATGTCCTTTTAACACGTGGTTCAGAAGACTTTCTAATGATTGATACTTTCTAAGTTTGTTTTCTTCCTTTTCGCGATAACGACAGTAGTAGCAATTCTCTGTTTGAGAATAAAATATTTGATGAATATTTCTTCCGAAGCTACCATGTATCGGTTTCATGTAAACAGATTTATACGTACCAAGAAACCGTTCTACTTGTTCGAAATGTTGAAATGCTTCTGTGTTTGGTAATAAGGGCCTAATTGATTTGTCTTTTATAAGAAATTGATGAACTTCCCATTTATTGAAAAACCCTGGGTTAAACCACGGAATGGCGTAGTCATGTTCTAATCTTCTTTTTGCTCTTACGATTGGTTTATAATTTTCGGCCTTGCGATTTGGTAATCGATCGTAAATGACATTTGGTAAAGGGACTTTTTTCTTTATCCATTGTTCCTCTTGAAAGAAATACCCTTCAATCGTTTCTTCTTCCCAGTTTATATGTTGAACGCCAAAGACAAATACGAACGGTCGTAATGTAAAGGGTGGGGTTAGTAACTCACTGAGAGATGTTGCCCGATTTCCTAAAGGAATAGGTGAGTCATCGTTAAAACCAGTTGTGAAAATGCCGATTAATGGTCCGAAAATAATGGTTTGGTTTTGCGTGAATGCATGAATAGTAGTTGATTGAGGTAGTAAAAGTTTTTCGGCAATATGTTTTCCAATAATGATTTCGCGAGTAAAGGAATAATGAATTTTTACATCTTCACTTGCAACATGACGTATGCCAAAGGAAAGGGATGTAATAGGTGGTGTAATAGAAAAAATATAAGGTAAAGTAATGCTATTTGGAGATTCATCTGAAATGTTAAATGTATATATGTGCTCTTTCAAAATGAGATTACCTCCTTTCATTATGGTGTAAAGCGGCTAAATTTAAGTGGTCCGTGAAAGATCTTTTCGGCTAACGAATCACTATGACGAATGTATTGTTCGTAAGAAGGAGTCGTGTTGACATACATAAGCCAAATTGCCCCTTTTTGATCCATAATTGTGGAAAGTTCTAGTTCGAATAATGAACAATAAGATTGATCCAACGTTTGGAACACTTCATTTATAATGTCGTGTAAAGCGTCTTGCAATAGTCGCACACCCGTACTAGATAGTACGTATTTAATTTTTGAAAACGAATGTAATGTGGAATCATCTGTTGCTGAAAGTAAAAATTGATTCGGAAATGAGCTTTTTTGTATAAATTGACCAATAACGTTCCAAGTTTGTTCTTTGTTTTTTTGGAAAATGGTTCGAATATGGAGTGGGTATGTTAATTGATTTGGTGGCTGCAGCATCGTATGCGTTATGTAACGTGCTGAAAGTATGTTAGATTTGTACCAAGATATAAATTCATCTGTCCGCTTGATTTGAGTAGAAGTATGATACGTTTCATGTATTGAATCGATATGAAACGTTTTATTTTTGTAAGTGACTCGATATAAACTTTCATTGGAATGTGTATTAGTGGGACGTATAATAATATCCTTTGTTTTTAATAATAGTTTGAAAATGTTTTGTATCGTTGCTATTTCAAATTTTGGTATATAAGGAGATAATTTTTTATTAGTAAGAAATAAATCATGTAGTTCGCTTAAGTCAATCAGTGTGTTATTTAGAAAGGTAGTTGTAGGACGGTTGTGTAACGAGTGAATAATTGATTTTGCTTTTTTAAAGTCTGTTTCTTCGTTAAAAGAAGAACGATCGTATATATAAGAAGGAATAGGGAATGTTTGCTCTTTCCATTCTCCTGTATCTGTATCGTAAATAAGGCCAGAAACAAGGTCTGTTTTTGAATCAATACAAAATGGCGTAAACTGGGCAACGACATTATGATAAAGCCGAGCGCGTTTAGCGATTTCGGTGTAATATGTTTGCTCATAATGAGGTCGAGAAGTTAAAAGACCAAGAACCAACGAAATCACTCCTTTACTAACAAAATGTTGGCATAATAGGCGAAGCTATATATTGCAAATACGTTTTTATACCATTATACTTTTGTCCGTATGACGATATGCTATAGTTTTGGAGAAGCGAAAGGTTGGTTGTAATGAATATATGGTTAAATATGCTAACGACGACAGGACTCGGGGCGATTATTGGAGGGTACACGAATCATTTAGCGATAAAAATGTTATTTCGTCCTCATCGTCCTATTTATATTGGGAAGTTTCAAGTTCCATTTACGCCGGGATTAATTCCGAAGCGCCGCGATGAGCTTGCTGTTCAATTAGGGAAAATGGTTGTAGAGCATTTGTTAACGCCAGAAGGAATTGGAAAAAAGCTAACAAATGAAGAATTTCAAAAAAGTTTAATCCACTGGGCACAAGTGGAAATGGATAAAGTAATGACGAATGAACAATCGTTACGACATATGTTAGAAAAATGGAATGTAGCACATGTAGAAGAAGAAGCGACCAAAAAAATCGAACATGTGATTACGGAAAAAATACAGGCATTTTTAGCGGAGTACTATACATATACATGGGAACAAGCTTTACCTCATTCTGTACATGAAAAAGTAGAGAAGGCGATCCCAAATGTCTCGGCGTTTATTTTAGAGCGAGGAATTCGCTTTTTTGAAAGTGAAGAAGGAAAAGCGCGTCTTTCAAAAATGATTGATGATTTCTTTGCTTCCAGGGGAACGTTGCTTAACTTAGTCGGAATGTTTTTAGGGAATGTCAGTGTAGTGGATCGTGTGCAGCCAGAAGTCATTAAGTTTTTAGGGCAAGATGGCACGAAAAAGCTTTTAACTGATGTACTGCAAAAAGAGTGGGAAAAGTTAAAAGGAAGAGATGTAAAAGAATTAGAAACGTTTGTAGAGAAAGAAATGATTGTAAGCTCCATACTGTCAGCAGTTAAAGTCGAGGAAACAGTGAGTAAATTTTTAAATCAATCTGTTCAGCGAGTGTGTGAACCAGTCCGAGAAACAATCATTGAAAAAGTGGTTCCAAGTGCAGTACAGAAAGGCTTGAAGTGGGGAACAGAAAACGTAGAGAGTATATTGAAAAATCTACACCTTGCGGAAATTGTCCAGCAAGAAGTGTCTACATTTTCAACAGAGAGACTAGAAGACCTAGTTCTGTCCATTACAAAAAATGAATTGAAAATGATTACGTATTTAGGGGCATTATTAGGCGGAATAATCGGACTCATGCAAGGGTTGTTACTGTTGTTCCTTAGGTAATAAAGATCAGTACATAGAAATAAAAGTGAAATTTCTTCACATCTCTTGCATAGTTTGATATGGTAAGAAGAGGTGCGTATGTAAATGCACGTAAAAGGCAGTGCGAGCGAAAAGCACTAGCCTTCTAAAGGAGGAAAAATAAAATGACAAAAAACATTCATGATGTTGCATATGAATTACAAAAAGCAATCGCTGAAAACGAAGACTTCCAAACATTAAAAGCAAGCTACGCAGCAGTACAAGGTGATGCAGCTTCAAAGAATTTATTCGATGAGTTCCGTACAATGCAACTTGGCCTACAACAAAAAATGATGCAAGGTCAAGAAATCACTGAAGAAGACAACCAAAAAGCACAAGAAGTTGTAGCTCGCATTCAACAAGATGCTAAAATTACAAAGTTAATGGAAACTGAGCAACGTTTAAACATCGTTATCACTGACGTTAACAAAATTATCATGAAGCCACTTGAAGAATTATATAGCGCGCAACAACAAGCGTAATGATAGAAGACGCTCCTGGTATGGGGGCGTCTTTTTTATTGTAGAAAAATGTAAGGGCTTTCTTTGTGTTGGTCAAAATACCGTCAAATTCATATTGTTGGAAAAATAATGTATTTGTAATATAATGATAAATGATACTTCACCACATTAATTAACTAGGTGAAATTAAAAATCTTTATTACACACATTATGAAATAAAGGGATGATTAGTTTGAGTACAGGTGTAAAAGCAAACGACGTGAAGACAAAAACAAAAGGAGCAGATCTTGTTGTTGATTGTTTAATTAAACAAGGTGTTACACATGTTTTCGGTATTCCAGGAGCGAAGATTGACTCTGTATTTGATGTACTGCAAGAAAGAGGACCAGAGTTAATTGTTTGTCGTCATGAGCAAAATGCAGCATTTATGGCAGCGGCTATTGGTAGATTAACAGGGAAACCGGGCGTATGTCTTGTAACTTCAGGACCAGGGACATCAAATTTAGCGACAGGTCTTGTTACTGCGAATGCGGAGAGTGATCCCGTTGTTGCTTTAGCTGGTGCGGTTCCACGTACGGATCGATTAAAACGTACGCATCAATCTATGGATAATGCTGCACTATTCGAACCAATCACAAAATATAGCGTAGAAGTAGAACATCCGGATAATGTACCAGAAGCACTATCAAATGCATTTCGAAGTGCGACTTCCACAAATCCAGGAGCAACTTTAGTAAGTCTTCCGCAAGACGTTATGACTGCGGAAACGACTGTCGAGTCTATCGGTGCGCTTTCTAAGCCACAGCTTGGAATCGCTCCCACACAAGATATTACATATGTAGTAGAAAAAATAAAATCAGCAAAATTACCGGTTATTTTACTCGGTATGAGAGCGAGCACAAATGAAGTGACGAAAGCCGTTCGTGAGTTAATTGCGGATACAGAACTTCCTGTCGTTGAAACATATCAAGCAGCTGGAGCAATTTCACGTGAGTTAGAAGATCATTTCTTCGGCCGCGTTGGATTATTCCGTAATCAACCAGGTGATATTTTACTAGAAGAAGCGGATCTCGTTATTTCAATCGGTTATGACCCAATTGAGTACGATCCGAAATTCTGGAATAAACTTGGAGACAGAACAATTATTCATCTCGACGATCATCAAGCAGATATCGATCATGATTACCAACCAGAACGTGAATTAATTGGCGATATCGCTTTAACTGTAAATAGTATTGCAGAGAAATTACCTAAACTTGTATTATCTACAAAATCAGAAGCAGTTTTAGAACGACTACGCGCAAAATTATCAGAGCAAGCAGAAGTTCCAAACCGTGCTTCAGAAGGTGTTACGCATCCCCTTCAAGTCATTCGTACACTTCGTTCTTTAATTGATGACGATACAACTGTTACATGTGATATCGGCTCCCATTACATTTGGATGGCGAGATGTTTCCGTTCTTATGAACCACGTAGACTATTATTTAGTAACGGTATGCAAACGTTAGGTGTTGCACTTCCTTGGGCAATTGCTGCTACTTTAGTAGAACCAGGTAAAAAAGTAGTTTCCGTATCAGGTGATGGTGGTTTCTTATTCTCAGCGATGGAATTAGAAACAGCAGTGCGTTTAAACGCACCAATTGTACATCTCGTTTGGAGAGACGGTACATACGATATGGTTGCATTCCAGCAAATGATGAAATACGGTAGAACATCAGCGACAGAGTTCGGGGATGTTGATATTGTAAAATATGCGGAAAGCTTCGGTGCGAAAGGTCTTCGCGTTCATACTCCAGATGAATTAGAAGGTGTATTAAAATCCGCACTAGCAGCAGACGGTCCTGTCATTATTGATATTCCAATTGACTATCGTGACAACATTAAATTAAGCGAAAAATTATTACCAAACCAATTGAACTAATGGGGGCATGAGTGAGATGACTGTTGCGCAATTAATTGATATTGATGCAAAAAAAACGAAAATGAATAATGAAGTATATCAAACATCTACAATGCTTGCGCTATTAGATGGTATATATGATGGTGTGATTAATTTTGAGGAACTGAAAGAACGTGGCGATTTTGGCATCGGAACATTTGATCAATTAGATGGTGAAATGATTGCATTTGATAATGAATTTTATCATTTACGTTCAGACGGTTCAGCAGAAAAAGTAGAACCAGAAGAGACAACGCCGTTTGCGACTGTAACGTTTTTTGAAAAGGAAATGAGTTATAAGATAGAGCGTCCAATGAATCGTGAAGAAGTGGAAGCCTTATTACATGAATTAATGCCAAGTAAAAACTTGTTTTATGCGATTCGAATGGATGGTACGTTCCGTGAAGTAAGAACGAGAACTGTTCCAAGACAAGAAAAACCGTATACGCCGCTCGTTGAAGTGACAAAATCACAACCAATCTTTTCATTTAAAGATACGGACGGAACTTTGGCAGGATTTTGGACGCCAGATTACGCGCAAGGTATTGGTGTAGCTGGTTTCCACTTACATTACATTGATGATGAAAGAAGCGGGGGCGGACATGTTTTTGACTTTGTTGTAGAAAATTGTACGATCCAAATTTGTCAAAAAGCTCATATGCATTTAGCACTTCCAGAAACAGCTGATTTTATGGCGGCTGAATTATCGAGAGAAAACTTAGAGAATGATATTGCAACTGCAGAAGGTGCGGAATAAGAGGAAAGGGAAGCTATGTAAGCTTCCCTTTTTATTTTGAAACAAACGGATGCCCCTCATAATAAAAACGCCACGGATAATGCACAGCTTCTTCTGCATAGTCGATATTAATACGAGGTCCTGCTGTTATTTTATATTTTGATGACATATGTTCTTCTTCTGGAACGAGTTCAATGTGTAGCGTATCACTTTGTAAGGATACGCCGCGTTCTTCTAAAGTGATTCCGAGTGCACGGCATAGTTTGCCGGGACCGTTTGTTAAATTTTTATACTGCGCCTTTGTAATATCTGTTTTGTTGTAGCGCGCTAGTTTCATTTCTTCTATTCCATCTATTGGCTCAAGTGCTCGAATGAGAACGCCTTGCGGTGTGCCGACTGGTGCTGTAATGACGTTAAAACAATGGTACATACCGTAAATTAAATATACGTAAGCATGCCCCGGTGCGCCAAACATGACTTCTGTTCGATCCGTTCGTCTGCCGCCGTAACTATGTGCGGCTTTATCATCTGGACCTTTATATGCTTCTACTTCTACAATGATGCCGCTTCGTTTTATTCCGCCTACAATATGAACCAGTTTCTGTCCGAGTAATTTTTTTGCGACTTCTAACGTATCGCCTTCATAAAAAGAAGGAAGTGCCTGCATTGTACTATCTCCTTTGCTAAGTGTATATGTATATAGTAAACCAAATTTTCAGTAGTAATTCTAACTCGTTCTATTTATCGGGTTTATTTCATAAATTATGGATAGAGTACAACAGCGAAGAGGGGGAGTGCGACATGATTTATCGCTTACTAGCTCTTAATATAGATGGGACACTACTATACAATAATGGGAAAATCGCAAAAGGATTACGAGAAACCATTGAATTTGTAAAAAGAAAAGATGTCTACGTTACATTATTTACGAGTCGTAATTTTCAATCCGCTCATAAAGTAGCAAAGGCGTTAAAATTAGATTCTATATTAGTGACACACGGTGGTGCCTTCGTTTCAGCAACGTTAGATAAGCCTTACGTTCAAAGGAGATTATCTGAAGAGAAGACTTTTAATATTGTGCAGGTGTTAGAGCATTTTGATTGTAATGTACGCATTTCTCATGAACGATTTTCAATCGGAAATCGTGAGAGAAATACACCAAACTTAATTGCGCGTACTGTATTATCAAGTGCAGATCCGTTATTTTATCCGGTTCAATTTGTAGATTCGCTAGGTGATGCGCTTCGTGATCATCCAGTAGCGGCGCCAAAAATTGATGTTATTTTCCATAGTAAAGGTGAAAAAGAAAGAGGGTTAAATACGCTAAGAAAAGCGTTCCAAGATATACAGTATGTTGAATGTGACCCGAAACGAATAGAAATTTTGCCGCAAAATGTATCCAAGTTACGCGGATTACAATTGCTTGGAGAGCATTTAAATATTTCGTTAAGTGAAATGGTTGCGATAGGAGATAGTATGGAAGATTTAGATGTCATTGAAAATGTAGGACTTGGGGTAGCGATGGGGAACGCACCTGTTGAATTAAAACAAGCAGCAGACTGGATTACACGTTCAAATAGTGAGAACGGTGTAGAGTATATGATTAAAGAACATTTCCGTAAGCAATTCCCGCTTCCGTTTTTAAAGAATCACAAAAATACACCGAAATGATGAAGAAAAACGTAGCTTTTGGCTACGTTTTTTTATTGAACATATTTTTGTGAATGAAAGCGATTTAGTTTGTGAATTGTGTATGGAATTCATACAATTCACTTGAATACTCTAGGAAACTGGTGTAAAGTGGATGATGTTGCCAGAATAGTTACACCACATAAAATATCCTTCAGGTTAATTTTGTTGAGCTCCCATACGCAAAAGTATTTCCGCATGATAGTTTAGTTCACGTATTATCTCAAAAATGAATTGTAGTAATTTTAATAATTAGTTGTAGCGTGTCTTTGTTTTATTTAAATGCATTATTTTAAGTTAATGTGAGTAAGACTTGGTATATATGAAATGTACTTCTTTTGTGGTTTTAGGAAGTGGAAAAGGGGGAATGAATTTTTTGAGGAAATCATTTAATCAAAAATTTAAAAAAATAAGTAGTAGTTTTATAGTTGTATTACTAGTATGTATGAATTTTATAATCCATTTACCATTTAAAGCAGAGGCAGCTACAACAGAATTAAAAGGTTTAGGTGATGTATCTTATTACAACGCCATCATTTTTGGAGATCATAGTGCAACGAGTGCGGATATTGAGGGTGCGATGGCTGTTCAAAAAAATATGAACGCATCGAGTTATACAGTCTTAGCGGCTGCAACTGGAGCGCATAACTTAGCTGGAGCAACATGGGTAGATGAAGGATATCCATCATTATTACTAGGCGGTCAGTTTACGAAAGCGGGAGCAGGACAAGTAATTATCCAAGATGGAACAGTGGCGATGACAAAAGATGGTGACCCAGAAGGTGCAATGAAATCATCGTATGACCGTATCTCTTATAAAGAGCAAGCGGAGATTGATGCTAAATTTAAAGAATTTAGAAAAGACGTTGATGGTGTAATTGGGGATGCGGGTCAATTACATACTGATAATCCAAAACCTAATATGAGCTATGGGATCGGTGAAGATGTAAACAACCCTAATATTTATGTTTCTTCAGGCCAAAATGGAAAGGAAACATTCGATGTAAAAGATGTTTTTCTTCCGAATGTAGATAACAAAGATTTTATTGTTATTTATTCAGATGCGAAAGAAGTGAATTTTGCTAGTGGGGCAATTTTGTATGATACAGGAAATACTGGGATGGCAACAGACTTAATTAATACATCTCAAGCATATGATCCTAATTCATCTTTTACTGAGTTAGCTAGTAAAGTCATTTGGGTGTTTCCAAATGCTACAAAAATAACAACTAAAGGCTATGGTGTAGTAGGTAGTGTGTTTGCGCCTAATGCTGTTGTAGAGACAAAAGGTGGTTCTATTAATGGACAAGCCTTTGTTGGTGGATTACACCAAAGAGATGGATTTGAGGTTCATAACTTTAAATTTAACTGGCCAAAGTGGAAAAAGCCAGCAGCTGAAAAAGGAAATTTACAAATTAAAAAAGTTGATGAAAACGATGAAAACATTGTTTTAAAAGATGCAAAATTTGATGTTATAGACAAAGATAATACTGTTGTGGCTACTGTTACAACAAATGAAAAGGGTATTGCGGAAGTTAAAGATTTACCACTTGGTGACTATTTTGTAAAAGAAATAAGTGCACCAGAAGGATATATAAAAGTTGATACACCAGTAAAAGTAACAATTGATAAGACAAACGTAATTGAACTTGTTATGAAGAATACGAAAAAAGTAGAAAATGGCCAATTTAAATTATTGAAAAAGGATAGTGAATCTGGTCAACTTCTACCAGGTGCAAAATTTGATGTTATAGATACAGATGGGAATGTTGTGGAAACAATTATTACAGACGATAAAGGTGAAGCTTTATCAAAACAACTTCCAGTTGGAACATATACATTAAAAGAAGTAGAAGCCCCGAAAGGATATGAAATATCATCTAGTTCAGTTCTTGTTGATGTAGAGGCTAATAAAGTAGTTACTGTAGATGTGTTGAATAAAAAGATCAGCGAAAAAGTAACAGGTCAATTTGAAATCGTAAAAGTAGATGCGAACGATAAAACGAAAGTATTATCAGACGCAGAATTCGAAGTGTATAAAGATGGTAAGAAAGTAGATACGTTACGAACAGATGAAACAGGTAAAGTAATCTCTAAGAAATTAGAACCAGGAACATATACATTAAAAGAAACGAAAGCACCACAAGGATATAAGTTGTTAAAAGAAGAAATTGAAGTCATTGTGGAAGCAAACAAAGTAGTAGAAGTACAAGTAGAAAATGCAAAAGAACTAGGAAGCTTACAAGTAATCAAAAAGGATGTAGAGAGTGGAAAAGTTCTAAAAGGTGCAGAATTCAGACTAAAAAACGAATCTGGTCAAGTAGTTGGAGAAACGAAAACAACGAATAAAGATGGCGTTGTTACATTCGAAAATTTAGTGCCAGGAAAGTACACGTTAGAAGAAACGAAAGCACCAGAAGGTTACAAAGCAGTAGAAGTAACAGTAGAAGTAAACGTTGTAGCGAATGAAGTAGTGAAACAAGAAGTTACGAACGAAAAAGTAACAGGTCAATTTGAAATTGTGAAAGTAGATGCGAACGATAAAACGAAAGTATTATCAGACGCAGAATTCGAAGTGTATAAAGATGGTAAGAAAGTAGAGACGTTACGAACAGATAAAACAGGTAAAGTAATCTCTAAGAAATTAGAACCAGGAACATACACATTAAAAGAAACGAAAGCACCACAAGGATATAAGTTGTTAAAAGAAGAAATTGAAATCGTTGTGGAAGCAAACAAAGTAGTAGAAGTACAAGTAGAAAATGCGAAAGAACTAGGAAGCTTACAAGTAATCAAAAAGGATGCGGAGAGTGGAAAAGTTCTAGCAGGCGCAGAATTCAGACTGAAAAACGAAGCTGGTCAAGTAGTTGGAGAAACGAAAACAACGAATAAAGATGGCGTTGTTACATTCGAAAATCTAGTGCCAGGAAAGTACACGTTAGAAGAAACGAAAGCACCAGAAGGTTACAAAGCAGTAGAAGTAACAGTAGAAGTAAACGTTGTAGCGAATGAAGTAGTGAAACAAGAAGTTACAAACGAAAAGGTAACAGGTCAATTTGAAATTGTGAAAGTAGATGCGAACGATAAAGAGAAACTATTATCAGGTGCAGAATTCACAGTATATAAAGATGGTAAAAAGGTAGCGGAACTGAAAACAGATGAAAGTGGAAAAGTGAAGTCACCAAAATTACCATTAGGTGAATACACAGTGAAAGAGACGAAAGCACCAGCGGGTTATAAACTTTCTAATAAAGAATGGAAAGTAACCATTCAAAACGAGAAAGAAGTAGTAAAAGTAGAGGCAGAAAATGAAAAAATCTTAGGTTCCCTACAAATTATTAAAACGGATGATAAAGATCAAGAGAAACGTTTAGCAGGCGCAGTTTTTACATTAAAAGATGCTAAAGGAAATGTTGTAAAAGAAGGAATTACAACAGATGAGTCTGGAACTGTTAAAGTAGACGGGCTAGTTCCGGGTGAATATACGTTAGAAGAAACGAAAGCGCCAGAAGGCTATGAGTTAACAAAACAAGTAATTCATGTAACAGTTGATGGTGAAAAAGTTGTGGATGTAAAAGTAACGAATAGTAAGAGTCTTGGTCAATTTGAAATCGTAAAAGTAGATGCAAACGATAAAACGAAGCTACTATCAGATGCAGAATTTGAAGTGTATAAAGATGGTAAGAAAGTAGATACGTTACGAACAGATAAAACAGGTAAAGTAATCTCTAAGAAATTAGAACCAGGAACATACACATTAAAAGAAACGAAAGCACCACAAGGATATAAGTTGTTAAAAGAAGAAATTGAAATCGTTGTGGAAGCAAACAAAGTAGTAGAAGTACAAGTAGAAAATGCGAAAGAACTAGGAAGCTTACAAGTAATCAAAAAGGATGCGGAGAGTGGAAAAGTTCTAGCAGGCGCAGAATTTAAATTAAAGAATGAGAATGGTCAAGTAGTTGGCGAGACGAAAACAACAGATAAAGATGGTGTTGTGACATTCGAAAACGTAGTGCCAGGAAAGTACACGTTAGAAGAAACGAAAGCGCCAGAAGGTTATAAAGCGCTAGAAGTGACAGTAGAAGTAAACGTTGTAGCGAATGAAGTAGTGAAACAAGAAGTATTGAATGAAAAAGTGAAAGAAAAAATTACAGGCCAAGTAGAAATTACAAAAGTAGATGCTAATGATACAGATAAAATATTAGCAGGTGCAGTGTTTGAAATTTTAAAAGATGGAACGAAAATAGACACGTTAACAACAGATAAAAATGGTAAAGCAACTTCGAAGAAACTAGAACCAGGAGATTACATTTTAAAAGAAGTTCAGGCTCCAGAAGGATATACTTTATCTGATAAGGAAATCAAATTTACGATTTCTAATGAGAAAATAGAAGTTATAAAGCTTCAAATTACAAATGAAAAAGAAACAGAAAAGCCAGATGAAGGAACAGAAAAGCCAGGTGAAGAAACAGAGAAGCCAGGTGAAGAAACAGAGAAGCCAGGTGAAGAAACAGAGAAGCCAGGTGAAGAAACAGAGAAGCCAGGTGAAGAAACAGAGAAGCCAGGTGAAGAAACAGAGAAGCCAGGTGAAGAAACAGAGAAGCCAGGTGAAGAAACAGAGAAGCCAGGTGAAGAAACAGAGAAGCCAGGTGAAGAAACAGAGAAGCCAGGTGAAGAAACAGAGAAGCCAGGTGAAGAAACAGAGAAGCCAGGTGAAGAAACAGAGAAGCCAGGTGAAGAAACAGAGAAGCCAGGTGAAGAAACAGAGAAGCCAGGTGAAGAAACAGAGAAGCCAGGTGAAGAAACAGAGAAGCCAGGTGAAGAAACAGAGAAGCCAGGTGAAGAAACAGAGAAGCCAGGTGAAGAAACAGAGAAGCCAGGTGAAGAAACAGAGAAGCCAGGTGAAGAAACAGAGAAGCCAGGTGAAGAAACAGAGAAGCCAGGTGAAGAAACAGAGAAGCCAGGTGAAGAAACAGAGAAGCCAGGTGAAGAAACAGAGAAGCCAGGTGAAGAAACAGAAAAGCCAGGTGAAGAAACAGAAAAGCCAGGTGAAGAAACAGAAAAACCAGGTGGAGGAACAGAGAAGCCAGGTGAAGGAACAGAAAAGCCTAGCTTACCAGAAAAAGGACAAGGTTCTTCTAAGGATCAACAACTTCCAGCCACAGGGCATGATATGAATTATCTTCCATTCGTTGGTTTTGTTCTTCTGTTATTAGGAATACGTTTAAGATTTATGACTAAAAATAGTTAATAGATGTATAAAAGGCCTAAGAGATAATATGATCTCTTAGGCCTTTTAAGTTAATACAGAAGGGATAAAGTAAAAACATCTATATTTAGTTATAAATATTTTTAAGCTTCAATCACGTTAAGCATTCGATTTATAAACGCAGCTGCTTCAGCGCGTTTTGCTGAGCCTTTTGGTACGAATTGATTGTGTTCATTGCCTTTTACAATTCCATAACCATAAACTCTTTGTAGTGCTTCTTTAGCATAGACGGAGTCTTTGTCTACGAATGGTAGTTCAGCTGGCTTTGCAACAATACCAGCATATTTTAGTGAGCGGTCAATCATAATAACAGCTTCTTCGCGTGTAATTGTGGCATTTGGATCAAAGGTATTATTACCACGTCCGATAATGATGCCTGCGCTTGATGCACGATTGATACCATCTCTTAAAGATGGATGTACTGTTCCTAGGTCTGTGAAACTAGCATTTCCACTTGGTAATTGTAAAGCACGGGTAATTAAAGTAGCAAATTCAGCACGTGTTACAAGGCGATTTGGGTAGTAATTGCCATTCCCTTCTCCTAACATAATGCCTCTAGCTGCTAATTGACGAATGTCTTGTTCATACCATCCACCTGTAATGTCATCAGTTACTGGATCTTTTCGGTTTTCCTTATAGTATGTTTCAGTTCCTTTTAAGAAAGCATCCCATTGTCCGCGTTGAATCATATACGCAGGGCAGTTTTTTCCTGACCAAAATTGATGTTTTTGGACATGATCTAAAGAAATATTTAACTCATTCATTAAATAAGCCGCTAATTTACGGGCATTTTCTACTGCTTTTTCATAATTTCCATCTTGATTAACGGCAATTTCTATTCCGATAGATTCATAGTTTCCAGTTTTATTTCCGGCATGCCATCCAACTTCATTTACAGGAAGATGTTGATAAATTTCTTTATCATCTACTGTGAAGTGCCAAGAGGCAGCGCGATCAGCTGTTCCACGTGCCTGACTGTCTAAGTATTTTGCGTGATTTAGAGCATTGGCGCCCTTCGCTGGATTATCCGTCTCGTGAATTGTAATATATTTAGGTACCATCGCGTAGCCAGGACGAATATCGTCATTTCCTTTTGGGACAATCATTTCTTTAAATGTAACGCCATAAATATTGTTTGTTTGTAGAGCATCTGGAGCTCTTAATAAACTACTTTTAGCAGAACGACTGTTTTTTAATAATGAAGCTTTTGTACCTTCAAATGTAGCAGAAGGTGCATAAATCCATTTTGATGTTTCATTTATTTGGACTTTAAACCAATTTCCCGCTTGTTCAGTAGGAATAATGACTTGTGGCTGTAGTTTCCCTTCTTCTTTAAACGATTGGAACGGAAGTGCATGTATGGAAGCTTCTTCTTTTACGATTAATTTTTGGTTAGATAGTTTATGAATTTCTTGAACTTCTAAGCTATTATCATTGTTATCTATCCATCCGGCGCCAGTTGGCGTCGTTATGTAGTAAGCATTTCCTTTTTTCTTTGTCGCCGTTACGACTTGTTCTGTAATCTCGATATTCGATTTGTTTTTTAAATCATTCGCGGTATATAATGACTGTTTTTTTGATGTGTATAGTAGGAATTGGCCAGTAACCTCGATATCTTCTTCATGAGTACTATGCTCTTTAACATGCTCTTCGATACTTTTAAAAACTTGATCCTCCGTATATACTTCGGCGGATTTTTCAGCACTCTCTGCAAATGAATAAGTAGGTGCAAGAACAGTTTGTAATGCAAGAGAGAGAGTTAAAGCACTATAAAATTTCTTTTTCATATTTGTTTTTAACACATTAGATTATTGAATCTAGTGTTAACATTCCTCCTTTTCATATTGTATTTTCACTATGTATAGATTTCTGTACTAATAAATTTTAACAAGAGAAAATCGTGATGTCTATATACCTGAATGATATTCGTAAAAAGAATTATTCGAAATAATAGTAAAATGTAAGAGGAACAGGTAAAACCTTCTGTATTGACCTGTAAACACCCTTCAAGTAAACTAAAGAGAGTTTGCAAATGAAAAGGTGATAATGTTGTTAATTTCAATTAAAACGTTACAAGATGATCGTTTTTTACGTCCGCTACAAAATATTGGCGGCTTATTTTTTGAAGATAGTACAATTGGATTTGAACAAGAGGAAGCAAATCTTATCGTTGATATACACATTGAAGAGAATGTGAAAGCATCAGCTCGTTTAACGGATGTTAGCACAGGAAATGTGTATGAGGAAACATTCGCGAAAGATTTATCTGCTTTTACAGATGAAAAAGAGCGTATGAAGCAAGTGAAACACGTTGTTTCTTATGTATATCTTTCTGTTCTTCAGCAGTTAACAGGTATTGAACAAAGCTGGGGTATTTTAACGGGAGTACGTCCGACGAAACTTCTTCATAAAATGCTTCAAAATGGTATGTCAAAAGAAGAAGCACACCAAGAACTTCGTGAAAGTTATTTAATTCATGAAGAGAAAATTGAACTTCTTCAGCGCATTGTTGATTGTCAATTAGCGGTTGTTCCAGATTTATACCGCTTGAAAGAGGAAGTAAGTATTTATATCGGTATTCCATTCTGTCCAACAAAATGTGCATACTGTACATTCCCAGCTTACGCAATTAACGGACGCCAAGGATCAGTTGATTCGTTCTTAGGCGGTTTACATTATGAAGTTCGTGAAATTGGTAAGTTTTTAAAAGAAAAAGGTGTGAAAGTTACGACGATTTATTACGGCGGCGGTACACCGACAAGTATCACAGCAGAAGAGATGGATATGCTGTATGAAGAAATGTATGAAGCGTTTCCAGATGTAAAAAATGTGCGTGAAGTAACAGTTGAGGCAGGTCGCCCAGATACGATTACACCAGCAAAGCTAGAAGTGTTAAATAAATGGAATATTGACCGTATTAGTATTAATCCGCAGTCATACCACCAAGAAACACTAAAAGCAATTGGACGTCATCATACTGTAGAAGAAACAATTGAGAAGTATCATTTAGCTCGTGAAATGGGAATGAACAATATTAATATGGATTTAATTATTGGTCTTCCTGGTGAAGGTTTAGAAATCTTCAAGCACACGTTAGATGAAACAGAAAAGTTAATGCCAGAGTCGTTAACAGTTCATACGTTATCATTTAAACGTGCTTCTGAAATGACGCAAAACAAACGTAAATATAAAGTAGCAGGTCGCGAAGAAATTACAGCGATGATGCACGAAGCTGAAGAGTGGACGCAAAAGCATAATTACGTACCATATTACCTATATCGTCAAAAGAATATTTTAGGTAACTTAGAGAACGTTGGTTATGCAATGCCGACGCAAGAAAGTATTTACAACATTGTCATTATGGAAGAAGTACAATCGATTATCGGACTTGGCTGCGGTGCTTCAAGTAAGTTTGTTCATCCGAAGACAGGCGCAATTACGCACTTCGCAAATCCGAAAGATCCAAAATCATATAACGATGGCTTTGTAAAATATACAGAAGATAAACTGAAAATTTTAGAAGAGCTATTCGTATAAGAATAAGGAGACTGTTCCGATTTGGAACAGTCTCTTTTTTATCCCGCTATTTGTGGACAGTAAGACTCCCACCTCAAAATTTGGCGAATACGAGGGGGTTAGGTGGGAGATCAACTGCCCACTGATTAAAGGTTCACTTTATCTTGTCAGTTTTTGTTGGTAAGTCGATATATTCGAAAAATCGCCGATATAATTTTATTTACCGAGAAGTGAATCAAAAACTACCTTCATTTGTAAAACTATGTCGATAATAATCAGAAAAATTAGTCAATTTTGTAGAGGACAATGTCTACTTATGGACGAAATGATAGATTTATGAAAGAGAAAAGGGGGAAATTGTTGGCATGTACATGACGATAGGGAGAATTTTTGATTTAGCTGTTGGTAAGTACCCAAATAAAGAGGCTTTAGTGGAACCGGAAAAAAATATTCGTTGGACATATAAACAGTGGGATGAACAAATAAATAAAACGGCGCACGCTCTATTAGAAGAAGGGGTAAGAAAGGGAGATTGTGTATCTGTTTACTTATATAACTGTCGCGAATTTGTAAACGTTTACTTAGCTTGTGCGAAAATCGGTGCAATCTTTAATCCGATTAATTTCCGATTAAAAGCGAAAGAAGTATCTTATATTCTCCAGGATGCATCCTCGAAAGTAGTTGTCTTTGAAAAAGCAGTTGAATCAACTGTTGCTATAATCGAACGAGATTTTCCAAATGCATCTTTTTGGTATGTAGAAGACGATAAACCTTCCTATGCAAGTTCCTATCATGACAAAGTAAATGCAGCACCTTCTGAAAAAGTAGATATTGAAATTGATGAAACGGATTATTGCTCTATGCTTTATACGAGCGGTACGACTGGTCATCCGAAAGGCGTACTACATCGCCATCGTGATATGGCTGAGCATAGTATGATTTGTACGTATTTTCTAAAATATAATCGAGATAGTGTCGGGCTTGCAGTTGCGCCTTTATATCATTGCGGTGAGTTGAATGCTGGAATCATACCGCGCATTCAAGTTGGCGGAAAGAATGTTATATTACATCATTTTGATACAGAAACAGTATTACATACGATTCAAGAAGAGAAGATTACAACGTTTTTTGCAGCACCGACGATGTGGAATATGTTACTGCAAAAAGATTTAACCCAGTATGATTTAACTTCGATGAAAATTGGTATATATGGCGGAGCAGCAATGGCGCCAGCTTTAGTGAAGGAATGTAAAGAACGTCTTTATATTGATCTCGTTCAAATATACGGAATGACAGAAATGGGACCAGTTGTTGCGTTTCTCGTAGAAGAGGATCAAATTCCGAAAGCTGGTTCAGCAGGAACACCATGCTTTAGTCATGAAATTCGTATTGTAAAACCGAATGAAGATGCACCGGCAGAACCAGATGATGTATTACCTCCTTATGAAGTGGGAGAAATTATTTTACGCGGCCCGACTATGATGGCTGGCTATCATAACCGGGAAGAAGCGAATGTAAAATCGATGTATAAAGGCTGGTATCATTCTGGTGATTTAGGTTACTTTGATAAAGATGGCTATTTATTCGTTGCAGACCGTGTGGATGATATGGTAATTAGCGGTGGCGTAAATATTTATCCTCGTGAAATTGAAGATTTCCTTCATAGTCATCCTGGTATATTAGATGTTGCAGTGCTTGGTGAGCCAGATGAATTATGGGGAGAACGTGTTGTGGCTGTCGTTGTAAAGAAAGATGAAACGATTACAGAAGCTGATTTAGAAAAATATTGTAAAGAGAGTGATGAATTAGCAGATTATAAACGTCCGCGTCATTATTTATTTGTGGATGAACTTCCTCGTAATGCGAGTGGAAAATTGCAGAAGTTTGTGCTGAGGGAGTCGTTAAGAGGTGCGAAAAAATAATAAAAATGCCTTTCCAATTTGGAAAGGCATTTTTATTATTTACGTGAAAAACCTTCTTCATCAAGGTATTCCGCAGCTTCTGGATAAGAGTTAAATGTGCCGTCTAAGTTTACGCCAGCGTAAACGTTCCACATGTCATCCTCCGCGATAAGGGTAAGGATATGGCCATCTTCGTTATGCCATTCTTCTTCTTTCGCAGGCTCCGCAGGTACTACTACTTCTTCTTGTGATAGTAGTTCAATTGATTTCTCAATTACTGAACGCAATTCTTCTGCTGAAAATTCGCGGATGTTAATCATACCTTTATCGTCCGTTTTGTAACCTTTAATGCCGTTTGCATATACAAAGCCGTTTCCATTTGGATGTAAGTGATATACAACGTTCTTTTTATCTAAGCGACTTTCAGCAAAGTGAAAGTTTACACGTTTTAATGATACGTTCTTTCTCTCTAATTCTGGGAAAGATTCAATAATCGATAATTTTTCTTCAAAAGTTAGCATAGTGCCTCCAAAATATGTAGTAAAAGATTTAATTTGTTCATTATAGCATAGTTGCAATTGTTTCCAAAGATAAGGGGAAAACTTTTCATTGAATACGTTTACTTCACGAGACTGTAAAAAGTATGTTAAAGAATGAATCTATTTAGGTGTACAATGGAACGTGGACTTTATAAATAAGGTGGTTATTTTATGTTTCAAAGAATAGCAAAGGAATGTTTAGCAGGATTTACTGTTGCGATTGTTGCATTGCCACTTGCCATTGCATTTGGGATCGCGGCAACTGGAACATCTGAAGGAGCGCTTGTTGGATTATATGGGGCCATTTTTGCTGGTTTATTCGCGGCGTTATTTGGCGGGACACCTGGGCAAGTAACGGGGCCAACTGGACCGATTACGGTTATCGCGACAGGAGTTATTGCGACGTACGGGTTAGAAGCGAGTTTTATCGCATTTATGATGGCAGGACTGTTTCAAATTTTGTTCGGTGTATGTAAGCTCGGTTCTTACGTTCGATATATTCCGTATCCTGTTGTTTCGGGGTTTATGAACGGCATTGCACTAATTATTATTTTAGGTGAAATGAAGCACGTGCGAAATAGTTTTCTACTTGTATTATTAACGATCATTGTAATGATCGTTTCTGGGAAATGGATTAAGGCAATTCCATCTAGCTTAGTTGCATTAGTAGGTGTGACAGCTATGCTCCCTTTATTTTCTTCTGTATTAGAAGGACTTACAGTGAATATTCCGGTGATAGGGGATATTTCGCTCAATAAGGTAATTGAAAAAATCGGAACCATTCCAGAAGCGATGCCCTCTCTTCATATTCCGGCTTTAAGCGGCGGGGGGATAGTAGAGCTTATTTTACCAGCGCTTAGCATTGCTTTATTAGGATCAATCGACTCGTTATTAACATCGGTCGTAATGGATAACGTGACAGGTACACGTCATAAAAGTAATAAAGAGCTCGTTGGACAAGGTATCGGTAATATAATGAGTGGATTGTTCGGCGGATTAGCGGGTGCAGGTGCGACTGTTCGTTCTATTGTTAATGTAAGAAGTGGTGGTAAAACGGCGCTTTCGGCATGTATGCATAGTGTTATTTTATTCGTTTTTATTATGGGACTCGGTTCAGTCGTACAATACATTCCACTTGGCGTATTATCAGGTATTTTAATTTTAACGGGTATTGGAATGTTTGATTGGGAAAGCATGAAGAAGATGCATGTAGCACCTAAAGGTGATGTTATTGTTATGCTCGTAACGATGATTGTAACAGTGAAGTTTGATTTAATGATCGCTGTTGCGTTTGGGATTATTCTTTCCTTCATTCTATACATGGTGAAATGTAAAGAACGTAAAACTTCTGTTGTAAAAGAAAGAGAAGCAACCTATACGATTCAAGGACCACTTTCTTTTCTATCAGTAGATCGTATTTTTACTACTTTGCAAGATGTGAAGTCGCCGGTTGTTTTACGTATGAACGGTGTGCGCTATATGGATGTGTCAGGAGCGATGGCGTTATTAAATTTTGTTGAGCAATCAAATAAAGTAGGAGCGAGTGTAACGCTTGAGCAAGTACATCCAAGTATTGAAAAAACAATCGTAGTAATGGCGAATGATGAACAGAAAGAGAAATTGAAATTTTTAGGTGCTTAGACGGTATGATAAGAATATCCCACACTCTTATATGAATGATATGATAGAGTGTGGGATATTCTTATTATGTATGTTTGTATATATATCGCAATAGCAGAGAAGGAGTACTCGTTTTGTCATTTTTGTACGAACCATATGTACAGCTATATAATGGAAGGAATTAGAAGAAATCAGAAGAAAGATGTGTGAAATTGTTCTTTTTATTAGTAGCATTTTCCGTTCTGTAAAAAAAAGCAAGTATGCAACAGATAATAAATTTGATATGATAACCCAATGGGATAAAATGAAGTCCCAATCGTTTACAACAATATGTTTGAGAATAAATGTATAAAAGAAAAGAGAAGGAATATGAATAAAAGATTTGTAAAAGGAGCAGCGATTTTAACAATTACAACGTTCTTGTCGAAATTGCTTGGTAGTTTTTTTCAAATTCCATTACAAAATATTGCAGGAGATGAAGTGCTCGGTATTTTTCGTCTCGTTTTTCCAGTATATATGATTGCTCTTACATTATCGGTAGCTGGAGTTCCACTAGCGATTTCAAAATTAATTGCAGAGTTACAAGAAAAAAATAAGCAAAAAGAAATTGCGAAACTATTTAAATCGGCATCAATTATAGGGATGGCATTTGGAGCTTTCGGATGTTTTGTGATTGTATTATTTTCTACTGAAATTGCAAATATGCTTGGTGGACAAGAAACTAGAATGCCTTTACTCGTTACTTCATTAGCGTTACTCGTTGCACCATATATGGCGGTTTATAGAGGATATTTTCAAGGGTTTGGTGATATGAAACCAACGGGGATATCACAAGTCATTGAGCAATTTGTGCGTGTGTTCTTTATGTTAATAATCGCTTACATACTAGTATCATGGGAGAAGAGTAGCACTTTTATTACGAGTGGTGCAATGGTTGGGTCGTTTCTTGGGGTCATTAGTTCGCTTATATATTTGCGTATAAAATATAATAGAAGTCCATACTACAATAAGAACAGCTCCTATTCGCTTCGGGATTTAAGAGAAGACGGGAAAAGGATACTACAGGTATCGATTCCAATTGCTATAGGAGCTCTATCAATGCCACTTTTAAACTTAGCAGATTCCCTTACAATACCGCATGTGTTACAAGGATCATCGACAGAAATTCAAGAGCAATTTGGAATATACAGTCGTGGTTTTGCATTCACGCAAATCATTGTTATTTTTACAAGTGCAATTGTATTTCCGTTAATACCACTCTTAACTTCCGCATTGGCCAAAAAAGATATACATTTAGTGAAAAGAACCATTCAAAATACAAATCGACTGGCGCATGTTTTGACAGCACCATTAACAATATGGTTGATGGCATTAACAGTACCATTAAATGTAGGATTGTTCACAGATGCGCAAGGCAGTAGTATGTTAGCGGTTATGATTGGCAGTTCATATTTTACTGCGATTATGGTATTAACAATAGGTGTTTTACAGGGAATTAATCGTTCTGCACAAGCTGCGTGGATTGTTATCGGAGCGAGTTGTGTGAAAATACTGTTAAACATTGTGTTCGTGCAGCAGTTTGGTATAGATGGAGCAGCGTATAGTACGTTGATTACATATGTGTTAATTTGTATTGTAAATCACCTGTATATTCGAAAATCTCTTGTCTATTCCATTCATTTCAAAAGCTTTTTTGGTGTGCTCGGAATAGCATGTGTTTTTGGAGTAGGATTGTATGAACTATCTACTATAATAGATGTTACATCTTCAAGGATTATGACGTTATTACTCAGTGGTATAGCATTGACTATTACAACAATGTTGTATGGTGTATGTGCTTTGAAATTCAAATGGATATCAAAAAAACAAATACCATTTTTGAAAAGATAAATATAGAACTGTAAATTTTAGTATTGGAATTTGCGTGAGCGAATAAAGAGGGAACTTTGTAGGGTATAAAGTGTTAGGTAAGGAATGGGTGCCAGTTTATGTTAGATGAAATAAACGGTTATCCAGTTTTGGAGGAGATTTAGGGTGCGTTTAGTTTTATCAGGATATTATGGTTTTTATAATGTTGGAGACGAAGCTATTCTACAATCGATTATTGAATCGTTAAGTACAGAGAACCCGAATATAGAACTTGTAGTGCTATCAAATGACTCTAAATATACAAGTGAAATGTATGGTGTAGAATCGATAGATCGCTGGGATATAAAAGCTGTTTATGATGCAATTAAAAACAGTGATGGACTTATTAGCGGTGGTGGGAGTCTTCTTCAAGATCAGACGAGCATGAAGAGTATTTTATATTATACGGGTATTATGGGAATCGCTCGATTATTAAAAAAGCCATATTATATTTATTCACAAGGAATAGGACCAATTACCAAAAGGCATAATCGCCTATTAGTAAAATGGTGCTTGTCAAAAGCTTCCTATGTATCAGTTCGAGATGAGGATTCGTTTTTATATTTAAAAGAACTTGGCATAAAAAATGATATTGAAATTGTTCCTGATCCTGTTTTAACGTGGAAACGAACAAAACAATCTGATTGGTTACGAAAGCATTCGTTGCATGGAAAAATAATTGCGGTTAGTGTGCGTTATTGGAATGCAAAAGAAGATTATATAAAAAAGTTAGCTATTGCGCTAAAAAAATTAAAGCAAGAAGGATACCGAATTTTATTTGTTCCAATGCATGGACCGTTCGATCAAAAAGCTTCTCGTGATGTAGTGGATTTAATGGGGGAAGAGACGTATATGCTTCCGTATAAAATGGATATTGATGAGAAAATATTCATTTTATCACAGTGTTCACTTTTAATTGGTATGCGCCTTCATGCACTTATTTTTTCTGCTGTAGCAAAAACTCCAATGATTGGGATTTCGTACGATCCAAAAATTGATTCGTTTTTAAGTCGAGTGAATCAGCCGGTTATAGGAAGTGTAAATGGCGAATGGAGTGCGGAGGATTTATATGAAATCGCGAAAAAGCAATTGATGCAACAAGAGGATCTGCAGCAAGAATTACAATTGACGATAGATGAGCTTCAGTTGCAAGGTGAACAGGCGATAAAGAAACTCGCTCATCATATAGATAAAGACACTTTACTAAAAAAGTAAAGTGTCTTTTGTTTTTGTGTAGAATTTAATGAAAATTCGAATTTTAAAAACGCTGTATATTAATTTCTGTTTATTATGCTAAATTAATTGCAATTATTATATAATCAACTTTGTGATAATAAATTCGTAGATTACGAGGAGGACAACAGTGAAGAATTTTTCAAAAGGTATAACAGCAGTGGCATTAACGGGATCATTACTTTTAACGCCTATTTCAAGCTATGCGGCAAATGATGATATTACAGGACATATGTTTGAGAGTAATATGCGTTCGCTCATTACGAAAGGAATTTTGATGGGGTATGGAGAGAATGTATATGCTCCTGACAAACAAGTAACGAGGGCAGAGTTTGCTACATTAATAGCAAGGGCTTTAAATTTACCGAAAGCTGATTCGAATTTCAAAGATGTACCGCAATCTTACGGTTTATATGACGGTGTAAGTAGAGCATTTGGAGCGAAAATTATTAATGGACGTACTAACGAGATGTTTTCGCCAAATGATATTATTACACGTGAAGAAATGGCGATAATGGTAAAGCGAGCGTTAGACTATAAAAATATTAAAATAGCTGTAAGTCCGCTTACCTTTACAGATAAAGATAGTATTAACTATAAAGAGCATGTACAAGTTATGGTGGCTACTCAAATTATTAAAGGGTATCCGGAAGATAATACATTTAGACCACATTTATCAGCTACAAGAGGTATGGCTTCAGCTATGTTGGATCGCATGCTTCAGACGATTGAAAAAAACGGAAATAGCAATCCTGTAGAAACAAAGAAATATGTCGTGACAAATGTAAGAGAAAATGGGACAGAGCAAGAAGTAGAGCGCTATAATTCATATAAAGAAGCAGTTACAGCTGCGCAAAATAAAGGTATGAATGCAGTGAAGTACGAGAACGAGTTTGTATGGATTAAAGATGGTTTTGCAAGTGCGAAGAGAATAACTGGGCAAAACATTATTAATATGTATGATGAAAATTTAAATACGGTATATACATATGTTCAGTATGGAACAGAATTTAAAGTGTTAGAAGTTGGAGAAGATCGTGTGAAAGTTCAACTTTCTGATTTAACAGGTTATGTGAAGAAAAATGAAATCACTTTAATTCCTACAAATGAAATGGAGAATTCATCTTATTATGTGAAATCAGATGGATATTTATACCATAGATATTATACATATAATACAAGTTCACCTGGATATACAGAATTTAGATATGGCGCAGCACCTTCTTTCATGAAGCAAGGACAGCAAATGTATAGTGTAGATGGAAAGACGTTTGGAAATGAAACTTTCTATCAATATTTTAATTATGTATCATTGCGTTCGAAAACAGATTATACAGCTGAACAACTAGATAGTTATGTGAAATCGATTAAGCCAGACTCTCCGTTGATTGGTTTAGGAAAGAAATTTAAAGAAGTAGAAAGCAAGTATAATGTAAATGCATTATTCCTATATTCATTAGCAGTTCATGAGAGTTATTATGGAACAAGCGCTCTTGCAAAAGACAAAAATAATTTATTTGGTTTAAAAGCAACAGACGATAGTCCATATGGTAACGGGGAATCATTTAATTCAAAAGAAGATTGTATTGAGCATGCAGCAAAAGTATACATGAATGAAGGATATTTAAATCCAGGACATTGGCGTTATACAGCAACATATACAGGTGATAAAGCTGCCGGTTTAAATGCGAAATATGCATCTGATGCGAACTGGGGTAAAAAAGTAGCAGGGCATATGTACCGTTTTGATTCGTATTTAGGTAAAAAAGAATACAATAAGTATAAACTTGCTCGTGTAATGAATAATGTGGAAGTGAAAAAGAATCCTACTACATCAAATGAGCGACTGTATTGTTTAAATACAAATGCAGTTGTCACAGTTACTGGTGAAGAAATGATAAATGGAAAAGCGTGGATTAAAATTATTTCAGATAATCCTGTTGTAAAGGAAGCATATATCGAAAAACAAAATTTAGAATATGTAAAACACTAATTAAATATATAAAAGAAGGTGCTCCAAAAGCCAGTGTGACTTTATGAAGCACCTTCTTTTTATTATTCAATTTCAAAATCAACAATCATATAAGCAAGTGTAACAGTGAAGAAAATACTAACGGCTGGCGCTGTTAATACGTGGCCAGACATAAAGCCAATGCCGAGTGATAGGACGAGTGTACTTGCTAGTAGCATGTGTTTTACGCTAAATAATTTCTTGAAGTTTGTGATGATGCCAATGAATATTTTAATACCGAAATAAAGAAGCGGCAGCAAGTACATAAGGAACCCAACAATGCCGAATGCGAAGAATAGGTCATAGAAATCCATTTCGACTAACTTAGGTGTAGTTGTATAGTTACCAGCGTAGCCCATTCCAAATAGCTTTTGAGATATTGGTGCATCTTTATAGTATTGTTTGTATACTTTTAAAAACTTGTCACGATCACTGTAAATTAAACTTTTCATTTCAGAGTCTGTTAGTTCACCCTGTTTATGTTCTTCTTCTTTAATTACCTTTCCTTCTCTTCGGTCCTTTTCTTCTTGTACTGACTTTTTATATTCATATATTTGTAAATGGATACTCATGTTTTTTGCGATAGGAGTATGTGGTGTAAGTACGAGTAAACTTCCTAATATGATAGCAGCAACAATTGTATTTACAAGATATGTGAATCCTTTTCCTTCTTTTTTACGATGAATAATATATTCAATGAATAAGAATAAAAGGGCGATACTAAGTGTAATAACAATGGCACCATAGCCTACTTTCGTGCCGATCATAATGCTTGCATACATCGCAAGTACAGTTGGAATCCAGTAATAGACTTTCGAGAAAGAAGTTGTTTTATGAATTGAGTACAAGACAACGATTGGGAACATAATCGCGAAAATGGAACTTAAATCATTTCCAGCAAAGAACCATCCTCTTGAACCGATCTTTGAGTTCGGATAGCTTGGGAAATCTGTACCAGTCAACATTGCCGCAATTATTGAGATACTCAAAATTAACGTTGCATATAAGAAATAGGTAATGATTTTTTGAAATGCATATTCGTTATTTTTTAACTCTTTAAGTGCGATGATATATCCAAACAGTAGTACAATTGGATATACACTCTTTAAAATGAATTTCACTTCTTCTCCGAAAGAAACTGGAGATTTGACCATTAAGTTATTTACAAGGCCAATTGTGAGTACAGTCCCAAGTAGGCATAAGTAAAGAATGTATTTTTTCGCACCTTGTTGTTTGTGATGAAGAAGTAGATACCCTAATGCAAGAAGCATAAAGGCGAAACGGACTACGATTCCGACTGTTGCGCTCATGTGTAATACATAGATTGAAAAAGATGTTAGTAAATCTAAAATTGGTTGAAACACAATGAATAGCAGTAGGAAATGTGGGAAGTAGTTATCCGTCTGTTTCAACTTATTAACCATATGTTCCTCCATTTCTTCATTCTTTTATTTCAGCACCCGAGTGAGGGGATAAAGACCTTTTTATAGTAAGGCGAATGAATTTCAATATTTGTTTTTAAGCATTAAACTTAAGAATACATTATTTCATTGTAATGGTAAATAGATAAAAGGTATGGATAAACCGACTTTGATTGCTATATTTTTCAACGAAATTGTATGTTTTATACAGGGTATATACAAATTGTGAGATTATTAGACAGAAAATTAAGAAAAAAGAAGGGTTTTTTACCTGTTTTCTATAATTATATAAGTATAATCTTTATGTAGAAAAGAGGGGTATATGATGGAAGTAACGAGTAAAACAGAATCTGTTGTTGTGAAATATGAAGGGCGCGTAGCAACGGTTATGGTCAATCGCCCAGAGGTGTTAAATGCATTAGATGAGCCAACATTAAAAGAGCTATTACAAAAGTTGAAAGAAGTAGCGGAGAGTTCTGCGCATATTGTTGTGCTATGCGGGAATGGCCGTGGTTTTTCTGCGGGTGGGGATATTAAATCGATGCTTTCAAGTAATGATGAAAGCAAGTTTGATGGTATTATGAATACCATTTCTGAAGTCGTTGTGACTTTATATACGATGCCGAAACTTGTGATTAGTGCAATTCATGGACCAACTGCTGGTCTTGGATTAAGTATTGCATTAACAGCTGATTATGTGATGGCAGATATATCATCAATTATTGCGATGAACTTTATTGGAATCGCTTTAATTCCAGATGGAGGCGGCCATTTCTTCCTTCAAAAGCGCGTCGGTGAAAATATGACGAAGCAAATTATTTGGGAAGGAAAGAAATTATCGGCGACAGAAGCGTTAGATATCGGCCTAATTGATGAAGTAATCGGTGAGGATTTCCAAACGGCTGTGAAGCAAAAAATTAATGAATGGCTACAAAAACCGATTAAATCGATGATTCAAACGAAGCAGATTTTATGTGAAGTGAATCGCTCTAATTTAGAACAAACGTTGCAACTTGAAAAGCGCGGTCAATATGCGATGAGACAAACAGCTGATCATAAGGAAGGTATTGCTGCGTTTTTAGAAAAACGTCTACCATCATTTAAAGGGGAATAAAGTGAAATTGTAATCAGTGGGGATCTTGTTCCCCTTCACTGATTATTAGATCGTTCATTCGGGATAAAGGGGAGAAAGTGCTAACACATTTTAGTATAATTGTGTTAGCACTTTTTTTAGGAGTAATACATGAAAAAGTTTATAGGTGTTATCGGTATAATTTTGTTTGTATATTATGCTTTGCACAGTACACCATCTATGGCGGTACGAACTGCCTTATCTTTTGAAGGACATCCTAGTGTTGCTTTCTCAGGCGAGGTGACGAAAGAGCGGGATATGAAAAAAGAAGCAATTCCTGCTGAATATGCAACTTTATACAGCGATAAGGAAGAGGAACCAGAGCATTACTTCTTTCCAACAGTAAGAGCACATGGATCAGGAATTGATATGTTAAGTGCTTGCGTGACTAAGAAATGGTTTTTCTATACAGCAGAGCTCGGGTGTTATTAAAAATAGGAGGAAAAGTGATGTCAACTTATAACAAGTTAGTAAGGGATCGTGTTCCAGAGAAAATTTTAATGTCTGGAAAAACATATACAGCACAAAAATTAACAGGTCAAGCATACATACAAGCTTTAGCGAAAATTGGAACGGAAGAAGTTCGAGAATTTGCTTCCATGAAAGAGCGTGAGCATGCATTAGATTCTCTTGCAGATGCACTGGAAGTTATTATCTCATTAGCGCGTGCAGAAGGAGCAACAATTGAAGATGTAGAACGCCTTCGTAAGCAAAAAAAAGAAGAGCACGGTGGATTTGAAAGAGGAATTTATTTATTAGATGTTTCAGAAGAATAGTTTCATAGGAAAGCATAGTGTTAATGAGTAACACTATGCTTTTTTGTTGCAATTAAGCTAATGATGAAGAAGATAGCTGTTAATACCCAGCCGATTGTAATAGAAGTAGTGGTATGAACCGCATAAGAAACTTGTAAACAAATTAAGGATGCTAAAAACCAAATGAGTGCAATGTGTATATATTTTTTTGATATATTCATATTGTAGGACGCCTTTCGTATATTAAAATGAATTTTACTACAATTTAGAAAATTGAGCTATATGAGTAGAGGTTTTCTAGCAAATTTTGTATACTGAATAGTAGAGAAAATGAGGGGGAAACGACAATGGCACATCATACGAAAGAAACGATGGAACTCATTAAGGAGCTTGTCTCTATTCCAAGTCCATCTGGAAATACGGTGAAGATTATTAAATTTATTGAGAACTATGTAAGCGAGTGGAATGTAGAAACGAAGCGCAATAATAAGGGCGCTCTTATTGTAACGGTAAAAGGGAAAAATGATGATCAGCATCGTTTATTAACTGCACATGTTGATACGCTAGGTGCGATGGTGAAAGAAATTAAGTCTGACGGTCGTCTTCGTTTATCTATGATTGGTGGATTTCGCTGGAACTCTGTAGAAGGGGAATATTGCGAAATTGAAACGTCAAGCGGTAAGATGTATACAGGAACGATTTTAATGCATCAAACATCTGTACACGTATATAAAAATGCAGGTGAAGCGAAACGTGATGAGCAAAACATTGAAGTTCGTATTGATGAGCGTGTCTCTTCAGCTAATGAAGTACGCGAATTAGGAATTGAAGTAGGAGACTTCGTTTCATTTGATCCGCGTGTTCAAATTACAGAGAGTGGATACATAAAATCACGTCATTTAGATGACAAAGTAAGCGTCGCGATTTTATTAAAATTAATTAAGAGATTACAAGATGAAAAGGTAACATTGCCATATACAACGCATTTCTTAATTTCTAATAATGAAGAGATTGGATACGGTGGTAACTCTAACATTCCAGAAGAAACTGTTGAATATTTAGCAGTTGATATGGGAGCGTTAGGTGATGGACAAGCATCTGATGAATATACAGTATCTATTTGTGCGAAAGATTCTAGTGGTCCATACCATTATGCATTACGTAAACATTTAGTTGAGCTTGCGAAAGCGAACAATATTGAATATAAAGTAGATATTTACCCGTACTACGGATCTGACGCATCAGCTGCGATTCGCGCAGGATTTGATGTGAAACATGCATTAATTGGAGCGGGTATCGATTCTTCTCATGCATTTGAACGTACACACGAGAGTTCCATTGCGCATACAGAAGCATTAGTGTATGCGTATGTAATGTCTAATTTAATTGAAGACTAATTTCATAGAAAATAGAGAGAGCTGATTAAAAATAATATTTTTAATCAGCTTTTCATTTGGGGGACAAGATGAAGAAGCTATTGATGGGTAGTATCATTGTAAGTTTAGCGTTAATTGGATGTTCTAAAGAAAGTTCAGGGGAAAAAGTAGTGACGAAGGTAGAGGATACTGGAGGAAATAAAAAAGAGAGTAGAAAAATACAGGGGTCACAAATAAACCCACAAGTGCAAAGTCGCTACACTGTCTCAATGAATTCGACTGAGGGAGAAACGTATACTTTGCATGTATTTGCGAATAACGAACAACATGAAACGCAAAAAGAACCTTGGATCGGTGCACAAGAAGGGGATCAAATATATAAAGGTGAATATCAGCTTGCCTTACAATCCACAAGTACGACATTATATTTGCAAGAGGCGCAAATTGGGGAGTTTGTATTTAACACGTCTAGAAAAAATGGATTTGTTAGTAAAGGGACACCAGATTTTTTCGTAGCATTGCAGCGTGAATCTTCTAATCTATCAACAGCGAAAGTTTTTTATATTCATAAAGGGAAAGTAATCGAAGTCAAAATTGGCAAAGGTGATTTTGGGATCACAGAAACTTGTTTTAAAGCTTTAGATAAAGGGAAGTTCCTTATAGGGAATTATGATAATGGAGAAGGAATATGGTATTTCTCGACTTTCCAAACAAATCTTGAGACGGGAAAAGCAGAACGGATTGATCAGAGAAAGCTTCCTTTGGAGGAAGGGAATATATACGTTAAAGACAATTTCAAATAATACATTAGGAAAAGTGATTAGAGCAATATGTGCTAATCACTTTTTTATATACATTCACTATCAGTTATATATATGCGGTTTTTGTTATGTGAAAGGAAAACGTATTTACTATAGATATATAATGTTATAAACTATGAAAGGATTAATTATTAGTTAATATTTTATAGTTAGTCCGATGGGAATATTTGTATAAATATGTAGTTTCGAGAGGAGATTTATTTTTCATGAAGTACAAAGCAATAGCCGCAGGTATATTAGCAGCAAATTTACTAGCACATCCAATTAGTAGTTTAGCAGAAACGAAGAAATTTCCCGATGTTTCAGACAATGCTTGGTCGAAAGACGCAATTTATTATTTAGTAGAGAGAAATGTAATTAATGGTATGCCAGATGGTAACTTTATGCCACAAGGTGATTTAACACGTGCCCAGGCGGCAAAGATTATCGCAACAGCAATTGGCGTTAAAGTAGATCCGAACGCGAAGCCATCTTTTAATGATTCAAAAAATCATTGGGCAGCCCAATATATTGCGGCGATTGAAAAAAAGGATATTATTAAAGGGCGAGGAACAGGAGTATTTGATCCTGAAGGAAAAGTAACTCGTGCTGAAATGGCGGCTATGCTTGTAAGGGCATATGATTTGAAAAGCCAAGTAACAGGACCAGTGCCTACAAAATTCGCTGATTTAGAAAATCATTGGGGTAAAGAAGAAGTAAATATTTTAGTAGAATTAAAACTTTCTTTAGGTACAGGTGACGGTTGGAAACCAGATAATTCTATTACACGTGAACAAGCAGCTCAGCTTACTGCTCAAACAGATAAATTTGAGAAGAATAATCGTCCAGTAGAAACAAAGAAAATGTACATAGATAGAAAATTCATTACATATCACGGACCATCATTAACATCTGGGATTAGTGCAAATCAGCATGATCCACAAATGGTTGAAGTAAAAGAAGAGCGAGATGGATGGATCAAAATTGCAACAAGTAAAGGTGATAAATGGACGCCTTTAGTAGAGAAAACCGAAGTGATTAATGGAGGATTTACTACATATGCAGAGGCTTCTCATTCTTCAAAAGTAATGGGAACATATAATGCACAAAAAGTAACTGTTATTGAAGAGAGCGGTAGTTGGATTCGTATCCGCATGGGAGCGGGCTTCCAGTGGGTGGATAAAAATCAATTAAACCCAGTGAAGCAAGAAAACTTCTTAGAAGGAAAAGCGATTATTATTGATCCAGGGCATGGCGGAATGGATTCAGGTAATCCAGGTTATTATGAGAAAGAAAGTCAAACTGTATTAGATGTATCATTGCGATTACAGAAAATATTTGAGAAGAAGACACCATTTACTGTGTTGTTAACTCGTACAGATGATACACGTCCAGGAACAAGCGCTTCAGATTCTTTAAAGAAACGTGTAGAATTTGGACAGAAAAATAACGGTGATATCTTTGTAAGTATTCATGGTAACG
This sequence comes from Bacillus thuringiensis, assembly GCF_014932895.1. Classification (GTDB taxonomy): domain Bacteria; phylum Bacillota; class Bacilli; order Bacillales; family Bacillaceae_G; genus Bacillus_A; species Bacillus_A thuringiensis_AA. The sequence continues at coordinate 41,621 of NZ_JACYOF010000010.1, forward strand.
GTACGGATGATAAAGACGGACATGGTACAGAAACATTCTATTATGGCGCAGCAACAAGAGCGACGAATCCAAATGTAGAAGAAAGTCGTTTATTAGCAGAGAAGATTCAAAAACGTCTTGTGAACGCGTTGGATACAACTGATCGTGGTGTGAAAAAAGGTGATTTATACGTAATTAGAGAAAACACAATGCCAGCTGTATTAGCAGAATTAGCATTTGTAGATAATAAGGGTGATGCGGATAAACTAGCTACACCAGTACAGAGACAAAGTGCAGCGGAAGCTATTTATCAAGGTATTTTAGATTACTATGAAGAAATGGGTAAAGATGTATCTTCTTTCCGCTAAGAAATCAAAAGAGATTGCCAATGGGCAGTCTCTTTTATTTATCCCGCTATTTGCGGGCAGTAAGACTCCCACCTCAAAATTTGGCGAATGCGAGGAAGTTAGGTGGGAGTCGGGCTGCCCGTAAAAGCCCGATTAGTTCAACTAATAATCAGTGGGGGATGGACAAAACCCCCACTGATTAAAGTTTCATTTTATGAAACGAATGATAAAGGTTTCTCTTTATTTCTTGCATATGATATCATTTAATTTTATACAAGAAAGTATTCGAGTAATTGTAATCATAACAATTTTAGACGATAAAGGATGATCATAGATTGAGTAATCATAGTAAAACACCTGCATGTATATATACGTATGCATTCCGTGAGGAGGAGCGTTCTTTGTGTTATATGGAAATGCGCTCGCTTTTTGGAATGGAATCTCACGTGAATATTTTGAAAAGTGATATTAAAATTGACCCGAGTAGAAGTCCGTTTATAAAAGAACGAATTGAAGTTATGTACGAGGGAGACGATTTGGAAAGCGTTTTGAAACAAGTGGAACAAATTGACTTGGCAGGAGCGACATTCAAAGTCATCTTCGTTAAAATTAATGACCTTGATAAAGAAAATAAAATTGAATATGGAGAAAGACGTCTTATTGAACGAGACCTTGGCATGCATATTGAAGGAGAAGCGGATGTTCGCAACCCAGAGCGTGTATTCGGGATTGTTCCACTTGGAGGACGTTGGTACTTCGGATATTATGTAGAAAGTGATCCGGTTTGGTACCATCACATAAAAAAACCACGTAGCTATTCGACATCTCTTAGCACACGTGTTGCGAGATCGGTTGCAAATATTGCTGTGCCAAATCCAGAGGGAGTACGAGCTATTGACCCGTGCTGCGGTATTGGAACAGTAGTAGTAGAAGCTCTTTCTATGGGGATTAATATCGTTGGTAGGGACATAAATCCACTTGTGGTGATTGGAACGAGAGAAAATATTGCCCATTTTGGATTTGAAGGAACAGTAACAAAAGGTCCAATTGAAGAAATTACTGAGAACTACGATGTCGCAATTATCGATATGCCGTACGATTTATTTACGCACGCAACACCTGAAGATCAGCTCTCAATTTTGTCAAGTGCGCGCCGCATCGCTAAAAAAGTAGTCGTTGTCACGATGGAAACAATGGACGACATGATTCATGAAGCAGGATTTGAAATTACAGACCGCTGTATCACAAAAAAAGGAACATTTTCTAGACAAATTCTTGTTTGTGAATAAGAAAAAAGGTCACCCGTTTGGGTGACCTTTTTATTGTGGCTTGATGTGTGATTGGTTGGTAATTGACAGGTGGTGCTTGCTGGAATTTGTCGAATCGCCGATATATTTCGAGAATCGTTTTATCCCGCTATTTGCGGGCAGTAAGACTCCCACCTCAAAATTTGGTGAATGCGAGGAAGTTAGGTGGGAGTCGGGCTGCCCGTAAAAGCCCGATTAGTTGAACTTTATTAGTAAATTACTTTTCTTTTAACTTTTCCTGTTCTGTGATTAGTAAATTGCGCAAGACGTGTCCGCGGTAGCTTTCTAGCTTCCGTCCTTCCAAATAACGAACGCCTAATTTTTTTAGTTCGGCTACGTACCAGCCTTTTGTTCCGTAGTACATGAGATCACTTCCTTTTGCTTTTGAACAGTATATGTTGGGGTGATTTGGAAATTTCCCTTCAAATTAATATTGAATATTCAGTTTATTTATATTATGATTAACTTATTATCGGATGACAGTGATTAGCCTCCCTGTAAGCCCGGATGTATGTTTGAAAGTGAAATAGAGGAACTTCTTTCCACTTGAGCTTCCTTAGCGGGAGGACGAGCCATAAGGATAGGGGCAGTAAAATTCAATGCAGCTGTATGCGTTGTTTTTCTGGCTCTTTTTATTTTTTCTTGAAAAGTAGGAGGAGATTTTTAGAAAGCATTATCAATGGGGTATGGCGCACGTTTTCATGCTAACGGAGGGGTTGGTGAGCTGTTTGAGCAAAGAAAAAAAGGAGTTACAAAAGGATTTAAAAACTCGGCATATAACGATGATTTCAATTGGCGGGGTTATTGGCGGAGGTTTGTTTGTAGGAAGTGGAACGATTATTCAGTCTTCGGGGCCAGCTGCAATTTTGTCTTATATTATCGGGGCTTTAATGGTCGTACTTGTGATGCGCATGTTAGGGGAGATGGCGGCGGAAAATCCTGATAGTGGTTCTTTCGCAACGTATGCGAATAAGGCAATTGGACCGTGGGCAGGGTATACGATCGGATGGTTATATTGGTTTAACTGGGTCATTATTATCGCAATTGAAGCGGTACTTTTAGGCGTGATGATTAATAATTGGTTCCCTTCGATTCCAGCATGGATGGCAAGTTTGGGTATGGTTCTTTTAATGACGATGACGAATGTATATTCAGTAAAATTGTACGGTGAATTTGAATATTGGTTAGCGTTTATTAAGGTTGTGGCAATTGTTGCGTTTTTAATTTTAGGAATTTCGATGTTTTTTGGATTTGTTCCAGGAGTGGATGGACCGAGTCTTTCTATTATTACGGAAAATGGCGGTTTCTTTCCAAATGGAATTGTCCCTGTTTTACTGAGCGTGGTGTTTATTTCCTTCTCTTTATCCGGAAGCGAAGTAGCAGCGATTGCGGCCGGAGAATCTGATAATCCAGAAAAAAATGTAATAAGAGCGATTAATAGTGTAGTATGGCGCCTTATGCTTTTTTTCGTAGGGTCCGTAACAATTTTAGTTATGTTTATCCCGTGGACGGATAAGGAATTATTAAAACTACCGTATGCAAGTTTATTTAATATGGCAGGGGTACCTGCAGCGGCTGAGATTATGAATGGCGTTGTATTTTTATCACTACTTTCCGTTATGAATTCAGGTATATACACGAGCTCGCGCATGTTATTTTCCCTTGCGAAAAAGGGTGACGCTCCGGCCGCTTTTTCAAAGTTAAACAGTAGAGGAACGCCGGTTATAGCAATCTATGCAAGTATCGTATTTGCATTTATTTGCGCGATGTTGAAGTTTATATCTCCTGATAAACTGTTTGCGTTTTTAGCGAATAGTTCAGGCGGGGTAACGATGCTTATGTATATGTTCGTTGCCGTTTCACATGTCAGGTTAAGACGAGAAAGGGAAAGAGAAGGAGCTGGAAAGCTAAAAGTGAAAATGTGGTTATTCCCTTATCTCACATATGCAACGCTTTTAATGATTGTAACGATATTTGTTTCGCAGGCGTTTATAGAAGATATGCGCATGCAGTTTTACATGACATTACTAGCTACAATCTTAGTAATAATAAGCTATTTTCTAAGAGTTAAAAAAATAGATAAGCAAAAATTAAATGATTTTACGATTATAAAAGATTCGGAAGTTAGTTTAGAGAAAGAATAAGAAAAGGGGTATGTTCCATGTTGAAAGAGAAGAAAGATATTACAACTACAAAATCAAGCATATTACATGAAAGAAGAAAAAATGCGGTACCAGAAGGGCCTTACAATATTACAGAGTTGTATGTGCAATCAGCAAAAGGCGCAATTATTACAGATGTAGATGGCAATGAACTAATCGACTTTGCGGGCGGAATTGGTATGCAAAACGTTGGGCATTGCCATCCGAAAGTAGTGAAGGCGATTCAAGAGCAAGTGGAATCTTCTATTCATAGTTGTTTTCACGTAGCGCCTTATGAAAGTTATATTACATTAGCTGAAAGACTGAATGAGTTAACGCCAGGTGATTGTAAGAAAAAAACGATGTTTGCGAATAGCGGAGCTGAAGCAGTAGAAAATGCGGTGAAGATTGCTAGAAAAGCGACTGGAAGAAGCGCAATTGTTTCGTTTGAGCGCGCATATCACGGGCGTACACTTTTGACGATGTCACTGACAAGTAAGGTGAAACCGTATAAACATGGATTTGGTCCGTTTGCATCAGAAGTATACAAATTACCATATCCGTACTATTACCGTGCTGACGAAGGACTGACGCAAGAAGAAGTAGATGTGCAAATTTTAGCGTATTTCGAACGCTTTATGTTAGAGGAAGTAGCAAGTGATAATATCGCTGCAATTATTTTAGAACCGCTTCAAGGAGAAGGTGGATTTATCGTTCCGACGACTACGTTCATGCGAGGTGTCCGAAACATTTGTGATAAATATGGAATTATTATGATTGCGGATGAAATTCAAACAGGTTTTGCTCGCACGGGAAGCCTATTTGCAATGGATCATTTCGGTGTAGTTCCTGATTTAATGACATTTTCAAAATCAATTGCTGCTGGAATGCCACTGAGTGCGATAACAGGAAGGGCGGAATTGATGGATGCACCTGGACCAGGCCAATTAGGTGGTACTTTTTCAGGAAGTCCGGCTGCTTGCGCGGCTGCATTAGCTGTTTTAGATGTAATTGAAGAAGAGAATTTAGTAGGTCGTGCTACAGAAATTGGTGCACGCATGATGGAAGTATTTAATAGCTGGAAAGATAAATATGAACTAGTTGGCGATGTCAGGGGCCTTGGCGCGATGACTGCAATTGAGCTTGTAAAAGATAAAGAGACGAAAGAACCAGCAACAAAAGAGGTGAAAGCGATTATGAAGGAAACGCATAGTAAAGGAGTCATTACGATAAGCGCTGGTATTTATAGTAATGTACTTCGCTTCTTACCACCTCTTGTGATAACAGATGAACAGCTTGAAGAAGGCCTTACTATTTTAGAAGCTGCTATTGCGAAACTATCAAAATAAAAAAGTAGTGGGGGCAGGGAAATGAAGTTTTTCAATTATATAAACGGTGAGTGGAGAGAACCTTCCACGAATGCATATGTTAAAAATTATAATCCGCATAACGGGGAAGTACTAGGTGAATTCCCGTTTAGTTCAGTAGAAGATACACGAGTCGCAATTGCATCAGCGAAAGAAGCTTTTCATAAATGGCAAAAGTTATCGTTTCAAGAAAGAGCAAGTTATTTATGGAAAGCGGCAGCTATTTTAAAAGAAAAGGTAAATGAAATTGGCCGGGATGTAACGAATGAAGAAGGAAAGACGATTGCGGAAGGAATAGGCGAGACGAAGCGGGCGATTAGCATTCTTGAATATTATGCAGGAGAAGCAAATCAGCCGATTGGAGAGCTCATCCCGTCTGCAAATGAAAGTACGATGCTTTACAGTAAACGAGTAGCAGTAGGGCCAGTTGGATTAATTACGCCGTGGAACTTTCCCATTGCGATTCCAGCCTGGAAAATGGCGCCGGCACTTATTTACGGCAATACAGTTGTCATTAAGCCGGCTGAAGTGACACCAAAATCGGTGTACCATCTTGTAAATGCGTTTCATGAGGCAGGCATTCCGGCAGGAGTTGTGAATTGTGTGTTCGGAAAAGGTACGGAAGTTGGAGCAGAATTAACGGGGAATCCGGATATACAGGCGGTATCTTTTACCGGATCTAATCACGTTGGAAATATCATTCAAAAGGCAGCTGTTGAAACGCGGAAAAAAGTGCAATTAGAGATGGGCGGGAAAAATCCGTTAGTTGTATTAAAAGATGCTGACATTGAAAAGGCGGTAAATATTGCGATAAAAGGTGCTTTTATGTCAACCGGGCAAAAATGTACCGCAACAAGTAGAGTAATCGTGGAAGAAGATATTTATGAAGCGTTTCGCGATCGACTGTTGCAACGAACAGAAGCTCTTACAGTTGGGAACCCGTTAGAACCAGATACATTTATGGGGCCATGTGTTTCAAAGGGACAGCAACAATCTGTTTTATCGATGATTGAAGTAGGGAAAGGAGAGGCTTCTTTACTTTATGGAGGCAGCGTGCCGGACGAAGCTGAACTGCAGAACGGCTGCTACGTGTTACCGACTATTTTTGAAAATGTAGATCAAGATGCACGCATTGCCAAAGAAGAAATTTTCGGGCCAGTTATATGTTTATTTAAAGTGAATAGTTATGAAGAAGCAGTTTCTTTAGCAAATGATACAGAATATGGGCTAAGTGCATCCATTTGTACGAATAATTTAAGTTTATCGCAAAAGTTTATTGATGATATGGAAGTTGGAATGGTTCATGTGAATTCAGAAACCGCAGGAGCAGAGCCTCAAGTTCCATTTGGCGGAATGAAAAACTCTAGTGCTGGACCGCGTGAACAAGGAAAAGCGGCGAAAGAATTTTACACAAGAATAAAGACAGTATACGTAGATCAAGTATAAGCAACCAAAAACATAGTAACGGAGGATGAAATATGCGCAAAGGGACATTTTTTATGGCAGGACACTCGAGACTTCCGAAAGGGATGGCTGTTCGCAGTATGTATGAAACGTTAACAATTACAATTGAGGCAGATCATAAATATCACGTCATTATTGAAGCGTCATGTACGCTTGCGACAGAACACGGTAGAGACTTCGTCGCTCAAATTTTGAGAGGGCATAGTTTGCAAGATGGTATTGAAGAGATCGTTCAAGATATTACGGATCATTATCAAGGAAAAGCGCAAAATGCGATCGTCAGTGCGGTAAAAGATTTGCATCGCCAATATGTAAGTTATTTAAATGATGAAAAGCCTGAGGAAGAGTACGAGGAAACAACACCATAAAAACTGTCTAGTTTATCCCGCATTAACGCGCAGTAAGACCTCCAGCTCACAAACATAGCTGGAGATCAACTGCCCGTAAATGCCCGATTGGTGAAACTAATGATCAGTGGGGATAAACTACGTCCCCACTGATCAAAGTTTCACTTTATATAGCCATAAACGAGAGCCAGTTGTATTTCTTTAAAAGGGATACGACTGGCTTTTTATATTGAGGAGGAACAGAATATGAAAAAGTTAAATGAAGTGCAAGTTGTGAAACGAGGGACGAAAAAAAGTGGGTGTGCGGAAAGTAAAGGGGTTTGTAAAATGTGTAAAGTATGTCGAGAAAATAAGAAAAAATAAATTGACAGTTAGAATATTTTGAATTATTATTTAATTAATAAGATCCATTTGAGAAATTAGCCTTCTCTAAATTCGATCTTGCTTTTCTGTTTTACACATATTTTCATATGAACTGTCTATTATTATTGTACTTTAAGAGATTAAAGACACTCGTAATGATAAGCCAGTTGTACGTTTCTACGATTTTCTGTCGTGGTGCGTATGACTGGCTTTTTGCTGTTAGGGCAGTAAGACCGAATCTCGGCATAAAGAAGATAAGGATAACTGTCTGTAAAAAGCGTCAATACGTTCTTCATATTTCATTTAGGGAGGAATTGAAATGTCGATTATTACAGAACAAAATGCAAAGATGAAGTTTGCAAAAAAATATGAGGGGTATGAAATTGCTCCTCATCCAGAGCATAAACGTTTATATCATATTACGTTAAATCAGCAATTGCTTAAGCAGTTTTTTGAAGAGGTAAAAGAGCATTCAGAGCAATCATTACAATACATTCCTTATTCTCGATTTAATCTTGCTGATGGAATGAGAAAGATTTTTGGGCAATCATTTATGGATAACATTCGCGGTATTATTCATGACCGTGAAACGGGCGGATTTACAATTGGGGTGCAAGGTGAAACGACAGATGCAGCAGAATACGTGAAATTTGCGACAGCATTAACACATCTAATTGGAACACCAAACTTTGATGCGATGACAGGAACATATTATGCTAGATTTAATGTGAAAGATACAGATAGTAGTGATTCTTACCTTCGTCAAGCGTACCGGTTATTTACGCTTCATACAGACGGAACATTCGTTGATGAACCGACAGATTGGCTTCTTATGATGAAAATTGAAGAGCAAAATGCAGTAGGAGGGGAATCCCGTTTACTACATTTAGACGATTGGGAAGATCTTCAAAAATTTAGAAATCATTCACTCGCATCTGTTAAAATTACGTATAAAGCACCACCAAGTAAAAATTCGCAAGAAATCGTCTATCGTGAAACATTTTTTGATGTAAATAACGCACCATGTATTTGCTTTATCGATCAGTTTGCGTATCCAGATAATATTGAACAAGCAAACTATTTAAAAGATTTATCGTATTCAGTTGAAAACTCACCAGCAACACATGCTTTAAAACTACCAGTTGGTGACTTGGTTCTTTTAAACAATTTATTTTGGATGCACGGAAGAGCGGCATTTGAGAAAAATAAAGATTTATATAGAGAACTCATGCGTCAACGCGGTTGTTTTTCTAAATAATATGTACGGCGGGTCTTTCAAAGAGACCTGCCTTTTATACTATTAAGGGGGAAGTAGGATGTATGATTTTATAATTATTGGCGGAGGAATTGTTGGTCTTTCAACTGGAATGGCTTTAACGAAAAAATTCCCTCGTGCGAAAATCGCAATCATTGAAAAAGAAAAGGAACTCGCACATCATCAAACTGGACATAATAGCGGTGTCATTCATTCCGGCATTTACTATAAACCAGGGAGTTATAAAGCAAAGTTTGCCAAAGAAGGAAATGCAGCTATGGTTCAATTTTGTAAAGAAAATGGCATCGCTTATGACATGTGCGGAAAAGTAATCGTCGCGACAGAAAAAGAAGAACTTCCTCTTTTACATAATTTATACGAGAGAGGGTTACAAAACGGCTTACATATTTCGAAAATAGATAAGGAACAATTAGCAGAAGTGGAGCCACATGTAAAAGGGCTTGGTGCAATTCGTGTTCCTTCTTGTGGTATTGCTGATTATAAAGGCGTAAGTTATGCATTTGCCCGCTTCATTCAGGAAAGCGGCGGGGAAGTACATTTAGGAACAGCCGCAGAGCGTATTACTGAGAAGAAAGACGCTGTAACAATTGAGACAAATCAAGGGATATTTAAAACGAAATTTCTCATTAACTGCGCCGGCCTACATAGCGATCGCATTGCGAAAAAGACAGGTATATTAACGGATATGAAAATCGTTCCGTTCCGCGGTGAGTATTATGAACTTGTCCCGGAAAAACGTCATCTCGTTAAACATTTAATTTACCCAGTTCCAAATCCGGAATTTCCGTTTTTAGGTGTTCATTTTACAAGAATGATAAACGGAGACGTACATGCAGGACCGAATGCTGTATTAAGCTTCAAGCGCGAAGGCTACACGAAAAAAGACTTCGATATAAAAGACTTCATGGAAACAATGACATACACAGGCTTCTGGAAAATGGCGATGCCAAACATGAAAGAAGGCATAAAAGAAATGATGCGCTCATTTAGTAAACAATCATTTCTAAAAAGCTTACAGCGCCTCATACCAGAACTGACAGAGAAAGATATCGTCCCAACGCATGCAGGTGTAAGAGCACAAGCCATTTTATCAAACGGAAATATGGTAGATGACTTCTGCATTATCCCTGGCATTAATTCTCTGCATATTTGTAATGCGCCATCTCCGGCTGCAACGGCTAGTATAAAGATTGGTGAGGAGATTGCTAAGCAAGTGCCGGATGTGTTGGCGGTTAGGGTTTGATGAGTCCCCTGTGTGATTTGAGCCATAAATTCGCCTCATTTTGAACCATAATATTACCAAAAATCTTTTATCCCGCATTAACGGGCAGTAAGACTCCCACCTCAAAATTCGGCGAATGTGAGGAAGTTAGGTGGGAGATCAACTGCCCGTAAAAGCCCGATTGGTTCAACTAATAATCAGTGGGGGATGGACAAAACCCCCACTGATTAAAGTTTCACTTTATTAACCGATAGTCCGCCACGATAGGAAATATTATTTTTCCAAATTGTGGAGGACTTATAAATTATCCATAAATGCTCGTTTGTGGAACTACGTTTATTGAACTCAGCGTGGATCATGAAGAGAATTTTTTTGTTCAGCATGGAGGCTACAAAATTGAAAAACATGTAAAGAAAATACGATATCACTTCTATTTCTAGTTTATTCAAATAGGCTTTATAGTAAGAATTTCTAGAAATATAAAGGGGGGATATGCTTTGTTTCCAGGTACTTTATATGAAACACATGTTAAAACAAAAAATTTAGAAGTAGCAAAAGAGTTTTATACGAAACTTGGATTATTTCATGCTCGCACGATTGAAGAACGCCGTGTAGCATTCTTTTGGTTTGATAAAGAAAATAAGAAGGAACAAATGCTGGGCATTTGGGAGGTACCAGAAGAAGCATTCCATACAAGTCACTTTGCATTCAAGGTTAACTATGAAGAAATAATTCATGCAAGAGAATGGCTTCTTAATAAAGGAATAAACCCAAGGTCCGCTTTTGGTCTTGAACCTTCCGAACCTATGGTTCATACCTGGACACCTACTGCAAATCTTTATTTTTATGATCCTGATGGCAATTCTTTAGAATTTCTGTGTTTACTTCCTGAAAAGAAAAAAGTAAAACAAGATGTCATGTATTTAAGTGAGTGGGAAAGCTTGGTGAGTGAAGAAGACATTTGATTTTTTAACTCAAATCCCGCAAAACGATTTTAAAAGGAATTATAACCTTGCCCAAATGGCAAAGTTATGGCTTAAATCACCCCCTGAGTTGTCGGGGGATTTTTTTGTTTTGGGGCTGATTGGAGATTAATCATTACCCACTGTCTACTGTATAAAAAAGTAGACAGTCGTGTGTGTTTTTTTAAAAATGTATACAGATTTATACTCAATGCGTTGGCATGATATTTGCAATAAAAATAGTATCAACATATAGGGGAGAGATAGAAATGAAGATTAGTAAAGTATATAGAACAATTGATGCTCACGTAGCTGGGGAACCGCTTCGAATTATTACAGGCGGCGTGCCAGAAATCAAGGGGGAAACGCAGCTAGAAAGACGCGCATACTGTATGGAACATTTGGATCATCTTCGTGAAATTCTTATGTATGAACCGAGGGGACATCACGGCATGTATGGATGTATCATTACACCGCCTGCAAGTGCTCACGCTGATTTTGGTGTGTTATTTATGCACAATGAAGGCTGGAGTACGATGTGCGGTCATGGCATTATCGTTGTTATTACAGTAGGAATTGAAACAGGTATGTTTGAAATGACAGGTGAAAAACAAAAGTTCATTATTGATAGTCCTGCTGGGGAAGTCATTGCATATGCAAAATATAACGGGAGCGAAGTAGAATCCGTATCATTTGAAAATGTTCCTTCGTTCGTATATAAGAAAGACGTTCCTATTAAAATAGATAACGATGAATTTCAAGTAGATATCGCGTTTGGTGGAGCATTTTATGCTGTTGTAGATAGTAAAGAATTTGGTTTGAAAGTAGATTTTAAAGATTTATCTGCTATTCAAACGTGGGGCGGTAAAATTAAACATTATATTGAGAGCCAAATGGAAGTGAAACATCCACTTGAAGAAGGTTTAAAAGGAATATACGGTGTTATTTTCTCAGATGAACCGAAAGGGAAAGACGCTACTTTACGAAATGTAACGATCTTCGCAGACGGACAAGTAGATCGTTCCCCTTGCGGCACAGGAACTTCCGCAAGACTCGCAACCCTTTTTGAAAAAGATGCCTTACAAAGGGGAGAAACTTTCGTTCATGAATGCATCACTGATGGGAAATTCGAGGGGGAAGTATTGTCGGTAACAGCGGTAGATACATACGAAGCTGTCGTTCCGAAAGTAACAGGGAATGCATTTATTACAGGATTCCATCAGTTCGTTGTAGACCCGAGGGATGATTTGAATCGGGGATTTTTGTTAGGATAAGAAGAGGAGGTGGAAAGATATGCTAGTCATAAGCGCGAACGAACAAAGAAATTTAGTAAGTATGAACGAAGTTATTGAATACGCAGCGCTTGCTTTAAGAGAGTTTTCCGCAGAAAGAACGATCACACCAATACGCGGCTCATTACCATTTGCGAACGAACAAAATACGGCACTAATTATGCCTTCAGTAGCAGAAGGACTTGAAGCACTCGGCTTAAAAGTAGTAACGGTAGCTCCGCAGAATAAAAAGATAGGAAAGAAAACGATAAACGGAATTGTAATGCTATCAGACTTTCAAACGGGAGAACCGCTTGCACTTTTAGAAGGATCGTACTTAACGATGATCCGAACAGGCGCCTTATCAGGAGTAGCGACAAAACATTTAGCTCGCCATAACGCAAAAACTTTATGCATTATCGGTACAGGTGAACAGGCGAAAGGAATTGCTGAAGCTGTATTCGCGGTTAGAGATATCGAAAAAGTCCTACTGTATAACCGAACGGAAGAAAAAGCGTATGCATTCGTGCAGCATATACAAGAGAAATTCAACAAACCGGCTTACGTTTATGCAAGCCCAAATGAAGCCATAAGCGAAGCAGACATCATCGTCACAACAACGAACGCATCCACACCAGTCTTCTCAGAAACACTACAAAAAGGCGTCCACGTAAACGCCGTCGGGTCGTTTAGACCTAGCATGCAAGAACTACCATCTCACGCCATCACGAACGCAAACAAAGTAGTAGTCGAATCCAAAGAAGCAGCACTAGAAGAAACAGGTGACCTCCAAGTGCCAATAAAAGAAGGTTTATTTAAAGCTAGCGACATACACGCCGAACTTGGTCAAATTATAAGCGGAGAAAAAGTTGGTAGGGAGAACGATGAGGAGATTACTGTTTTCAAATCAGTAGGTTTAGCAGTAGTAGATATTATCGTTGCGAAATATTTGTATGAGAAGGCGGTGGAGCGCGGGATAGGGAATAGGATTGAGTTTTGAGAGACTGCCTTTTGGTGGTCTTTTTTTTGTGGGTGGAGGGGATTATATACAAGAAGGCCACCTCTTTCAAGGTGACCTCTCGTACTTTATTATTTTGAACTAGTACCATTCTTTAAAGTGTTTCCACCACCCAACTCCGCCTCAATCTGCGAAGTCTTTGAAGACTCTGCCATACGCCAATACGTGATAAAGCTTATTGCGATACATCCAGCTACATAGAAGTAGAATAATGATTCCAATCCGATACTCTTTAGCCATAATGCGATGAATTCCGCTGTTCCACCGAATATCGCAACTGTTAGTGCATATGGGAAGCCTACGCCTAATGCGCGAATTTCAGTTGGGAAGAGTTCCGCTTTTACAATTGCGTTAATGGAAGTATAACCAGTAACGATAATGAGACCGACCATCATAAGTAAAAATGCTACGATTGGTTCTGTCGTTTTTTCCAGGAAGAAGAAGAGTGGTGCTGTTAGTAACGTTCCGAGAATACCGAAAGCCATTAATAGTGGGCGACGTCCAATTCGGTCGGATAGTAGCCCGGCAATTGGTTGAAGTACGACGAAAATAAGTAGTGCGACAAAGTTAATCCAGCTTACAACTTCTTTCGGAAGGCCGACTGTGTTTACCATGAATTTTTGTAAATATGTTGTGTACGTATAGAATGCAACAGTGCCTCCTAGTGTTAGGCCGACTACTGTTAATACTGCTTTCGGGTGTTTCATAAGCGCGCGAATTGTTCCTGCACTTTCGTGATTTTTAGATTCCATGTTTGAGAACTGCTCCGATTCATCCATCGTACGGCGAAGCCATAATACAGCTACTGCTCCCATCGCTCCAATAATGAATGGAATACGCCATCCCCAAGCTTTCATATCTGGTTCGCTTAGTAATTGCTGAAGAACAATTTGAACACCTAACGCAACCATCTGTCCAGCAACGAGCGTTACATATTGGAAACTTGAATAAAAGCCGCGGCGTCCGCTACTAGCCATTTCAGATAAATACGTTGCGGAAGTTCCATACTCTCCGCCGAGTGATAATCCTTGCAGTAAACGGGCAAGAACTAAAATAATTGGCGCCATAATACCGATGCTTTCGTAACTCGGTGTACAGGCGATAATTAAAGAACCACCGGCCATAACCGTAATCGAAAGCGTTAATGCTGCCCGGCGTCCGTGACGATCTGCATAGCGTCCCATTAATAAACTTCCGATAGGGCGCATTAAAAACCCAACTGCGAAAATAGCCGCTGTGTTCAATAATTGACTCGTTGGATCTCCTTTAGGGAAGAACTCTGCTGAAAAATAAACGGCGAAAGCAGAGTAAACGTACCAGTCGTACCATTCAATTAAATTACCGACGGAACCTTTAAAGATATTGCCGGCGACTCGGTTAGGTTTTGTTTGAGCCATAGTGATTCCTCCTCTTGCTTATCAATAAAAGACATGTATGAAAGCGTGTTCATTTTAACTAAATTGTACTGCTCTTGGTTTAAAATCTCAATATTATGACAATTTTATTCTTTTTGTACTTTATGTACATGAAGATTTTTTATCCCGCATTAACGGACAGTAAGACTCCCAACTCAAAAGTTGGCGAATGCGAGGAAGTTAGGTGGGAGATCAAATGCCCGTAAAATCCCGATTGGTTCAACTAATAATCAGTGGGGGATGGACAAAACCCTCACTGATTAAAGTTTCATTTTATAGTTGATTCATATTCAGTTTTGTCATAATAATAGAAAAAGGAGATTGATATTTTTGAATATTTTATCAAGGGATATGAAGTATGAAAAAATCACGTAAAGTGTCATTACAAACGAAAATATTAGGCTTAATTATTACATTAATTTTATTCGTCGTTCTCCTGTTAGCGGGAATATTTGTTTACATTCAGTCCGTTGATACGAAACGTCAAGTGGAACAGTTGGCTTTGCAAACGGCTAAATCTCTTTCTTTTATGCCAGCTATAAAAGAAGCTTTTCAAAATAACGAGCATAAAAGTACCATCCAATCCATTGCGGAACAAGTTCGTGAGCAAGCAGATGCAGATTATATAATTGTAGAGGATCGCTATGGGGTTATGTATGCACATGCTAATTCGGAGTTAATTGGTACAAAGAGTAACAATCCGTATAACTATGAAGCACTCACTTTTGGTGGCTATTATACGCTCGAAGGAAATGGTGAAAGTGGTCCGGCTTTAATGGCGAAGGCACCCATTATTGTTCATAACGGAGACTACGATCAAGTCGTAGGTGTTGTTACAGTAGAGTTTTTAATAAAAGGTATTGAATCTAACATATTGAGTAGAACGAAGGAAATTATACTCTTTTCTTTAGCGGTGTTACTAGTTGGAATTGTTGGTGGCATTCTTTTAGCACGTAGCATTCGCAAGGATACACTTGGTTTGGAACCGAATGAAATTGCAGCGTTATACCGGGAACGAAGCGCGATACTACTATCTATAAAAGAAGGAATTATTGCTATTGATCAAAACGGTTTTATTACTATGATGAATACGTCTGCGGAAGAAATGCTACATGTAAATGATGATTATGTGCAGCAGCACATTTCAAAAGTTTTACCGGACTTTAATATGGAAAGAGTGCTAGAAAACGATCAAGAAATCGCATTTCAAGATAAAGTGTTTATTTTAAACATGACACCGATACTCGAAAATAACAGTACGGTAGGCGTTGTATGTAGTTTTAGAGATAAAACAGAATTGCAAAACCTTGTTAACACAATTTCTGAGGTAAGAAAGTATTCAGAGGATTTACGCGCTCAAACGCATGAATTTACAAATAAGCTTTTCGTCTTATCTGGTTTATTACAGTTAGGGCATTACAGAGAAGCAATTGAATTTATCCAGCAAGAATCAAATATTCATCAAAGCCAAAACCATATTTTATTCCATCAAATTCATGATGCGAAAGTACAAGCTATTTTATTAGGGAAACTTGGAACAGCGTCTGAGAAGAAAATCGATTTTCATATTGAAGGAGATAGCACACTTAATCCATTACCAGATCATATAAAAGTTTCACACCTCATTACGATTCTTGGAAACATGATCGACAATGCGTTTGATGCGGTGAGTACGCAAGAGGAGAAGAGTGTTTCATTCTTTGTTACGGATATTGGGCACGATATTGTGTTTGAAGTGATAGATAGCGGAATAGGGATACCAGAAGAAAAAATCACGACCATTTTTCAAAAAGGGTTTTCAACGAAAGGAAATGATCGTGGTTACGGACTAGCAAACGTAAAAGAAATGGTAAATCTACTAGGGGGAACAATTGAGATTCAAAACGAGAAAAATGGGGGAGCTATTTTTACAATTTACCTTCCGAAAACATTGAGAGAAAGTACATGACAAACAGGGGGATGGGCATATGTTGAAGGTCGCAATTGCAGAAGATGATTTCCGCGTCGCGCAAATTCAAGAGGAGTTTTTATCAAAAATAAAGGACGTAAAAGTTATCGGAAAAGCTTTGAACGCAAAAGAAACGATGGAACTACTACAAAGGGAAGAAATCGATTTGCTTCTATTAGATAATTATTTACCAGATGGAATTGGAACCGACTTATTACTGAAAATCCATGCTGATTTCCCAAACGTTGACGTCATTATGGTTACAGCTGCGAATGAAAACCATATGTTAGAAAAAGCAATTCGGAATGGCGTAAGCAACTACCTTATAAAACCGGTCACGTTAGATAAATTTGTTCGCACCATTGAAGACTATAAAAGAAAGAGGCAATTATTACATAGTAACAATGAAGTGAATCAAGCACTAATCGATAACTTTTTCGGTACTTCGCAGGTAACGGATATGAAAAACTTACCCACAGGTGTTGATCCATTAACACTGCAAAAAGTGAAAGGAATCATAAAAGGATTCGAAGAGGGAATTACAATAGAAGAAATGGGAGAACAAATGGGGGCTTCCAGAACAACCGCAAGAAGATATTTAGAATACTTAGTAGCGACAAATGAATGCACAGTAGAGTACACATACGGCATTATCGGACGACCAGAACGGAAGTATCGAATAGGACGAGGGTTATGAAAAAACGATTATTACTATGTATATGGATCATGACAGGAGTAATAGTTGGTTGTTCTGTAGAAAAAACGCACACGAATAAAGTGAACATAGAAGAAGTAGAAATCGTTGCGCCAAACGTTCAAGGAGCTGGGTGGGACTTAACAGCGCGAGCAATGCAAAAAACGCTGACAGAAGAAAAAATCTTCACAAAACCAATCACAGTCACAAACAAAGTAGGCGGCAGTGGTGATGTCGGATGGAAATATACGAAACAAAAAGGCGGTCACGTACTGGCGATTAACTCAAGCTTACTCATAACGAACAACCTACTAGGCCACAGTAAACTAACATATAAAGACTTTACACCGCTCGCAACATTAGCTTCAGATTGGGAAGTCGTTGTCGTATCAAAAGACTCAAACATAGAAAATGCAAACCAACTAATGGAACAACTCAAACAAGACAAGGAAAACTTCAAAATCGGCGTTGCCCCTGGCCTAGGAAACGACGATCATCTATCCTTCGTACAAGTAAGCAAAGCATTCGGCATAAACCCAGCCGAACTACAATTCTTCGTCTACGAAAACAAAGAAAAAATCATAAACGCCCTAACGAACAAACAAATCAACACCGCAACCATGACCCTATCCGAAGCTGAAAAACAATACAAAGCCGGCAAAATAAAAATACTAGCCGTATCCGCACCAAAACGTCTAGACCGATTACCAGACATTCCAACGTGGAAAGAACAAGGAATCGACGTCATATTCCAGCACTGGAAGGGGATTATGGGTCCGAAAGATATGACGGAGGAAGAGATTGCTTATTGGGATGATGTGATTAAGAGGATGGTGGAGAGTGATACTTGGAAGGGGATTTTGAGGGAGCGGGGTTGGGAGAGTTTTTATAAGGATAGTGGGGAAACGAGGGGGTTTTTGGGGGAGAGTGATGGAAGGTATGAGGGGATGGTTAAATTTAGTGATTGATGAATGCTCAGTTTAAAGAAATAGTATATGTGACATAAATAATGCCACATTATAAGTTATAATTCGCTTATAACGATTTGTTAAAATGATTATTCAAGAGAATGGATTCACAAATTTATAAACGGTGGGTGTGGGGAATGGATTATAATTTTGAGATTTTATCACTGTTAGATAATTCAATTGAGTTTGAGAAGTTACATAGTAAATTTAATCGTTTTAATCCTTTTAAAATATTGAAGGTAGATAAGTTTGAGATTAGGCATTCTAATATGATTGCTTGGTTACTTGATCCTACGGAGAATCATCATTTAAGCTCTATGTTTGTAAATAAAATACTTTCTAAAATGTTTGTAAAAGCAGAGAATGAGGAGTTAATTGGTCAATATAATTTTATTAAGTTACATAAGCAGTCTCTGCAAGATTTGGAAGTTTTCCGTGAGGTACAGACGAATTATAATAAAAGAATTGATATTTTGGCCATATCAGAGTCACAAAAGGTTGCCATTCTCATTGAAAATAAATACAAGTCATCTGAATCAGATGGACAATTACAAAATTACATAAACTTTGTTAGCGAGAAATACGAAGGGTATACGATCATTCCAATCTTTTTAAGTTTAGATGGTAGTGCGCCAAGTCATAAGTCGTATCTTACTTTAGATTATGGGGATATATTAAATATTCTAAAAGGACAATTGGAGATTTATAGTGAGTATACGTCTAGTACGATAAAAGATTTTCTTTCCTACTATATTGATATATTAGAGGGGGAACTTGTTCGTGATGAGGAAGACATTGAATTGGCGTTAACAGTGTATAAGAGCCATAAGGCCGCTGTTGATTTTCTGTGCTTAAATGGTAACGGAAAAGTAGTTGGAAAGTTTGTCAATAAAGAGTTGTTAAGTGCTGTAAAGAAATTGAATGCTGAAGAAAAAGAAGATCTTCGCAAAATTTATAAGAAGTATGCTGAAACGCTTCGCTTTATACATGGAGCTGGAAATAGCGTCATGAGAGAGGCATTTTTACAATTTGTAGAGAAAAATCAAATACCAGAAGATTGCTGCCATGAACACATCCGCATTCCATCTTTCATTTTCGGAGAATGGAAACAACTTGATGAGATTGTTGGAGTTCCAAATCATGAGTGGTGGCTAAATAATGCTCTTATAACTTGGTTTGAGAGAAAAGCAGATGGGCGTATGAAACTTATCGTTGAAGTTGGACCGTTGGAATATAAGCAGAGATTAAAGTTATTATGCAAGTTAGAGGAAAATGGAATTACTATTAAAGAAAAATCAAAAGAAGCTGGATCCATGTATACAAGAATTTATGCTGGATATGAAAATATAAGTGATTGGGCAGATCAAGATGAAATTCTCCGTGTGATGAATGATATGTATAACAATGCTGATTTTAATCAAGTGGTGGCAGCTATAGGCGATACGATAGAAGGGCTTGTATACGGAGAAGAGGATTCTTCTTCGGAAGTTGTTGCGGTAGAAAGTAGTCAAACAGATGCGGACACTTTAGCTAATGCATTTCAATTATTCGTCTATAAACAAAAGTTCCAAGAAGGCTTTTACAATATTCATCACCGACTACCATCATTCATTATACCGGAGTTCCGCAAATTAGAAGAACAATTTGGAACACCGAAATGGAATTGGTGGTTAAATAACTGTGCGATTATGTGGTTTGAACGTTTGAAAGATAATAGATTGAAACTGACGCTAGAAATTGGACCATTAGAATCACAAAAGAGATTAGCACTATTAACAAGAGTTGAAAGTAAAGGGAGAAAAATAAGTGCAGCGGCGAAAAGGCCAGAAGCGTCGTATACAAGAATTTACACAAATACAAGTAATATAAGTAATTGGTCGGACGAAGATGTGGTCATAAATGCAATGAATGAGTTATTCAATGATACGAACTGTCAAAATGTTATTCAAATGTTAATAGACATTGCTAAAGAGGAAGTCCATATTTAAAAAGCATTGCCAAGTGCAGAGGAATGTACTTGGCATTTGTTTTAATGTAATAAAGGAGATTGGTCATTAATGAAATTCTGCAAAAAAACATAAGAAGAGCTAACAGAATACATCGAAGCAAAAACAAAACCCGATAAACTAGAAGAACTATCCGACCTCCTAGAACTAATAAACGCCCTAGCCGAATACGAAGGCACAACACTAGAAGAAATCAACAACATCCGTAAAAAGAAAGCAAAAGAACGAGGTGGCTTTTCAAATCGAGTCTTCTTAATCGAAGTAACCGATAACTAGCCCCTCATAAGCCCCTACCAAGCCCCTTCCAAGTAATAAATCACTAAGAAAAAACAAAACAAAAACAACTACAAGAACAAGCATCGTAGTAGTAGTCAAAAAAATTTGAAATAACACGCCAAAAACCCAGCCCTCCTCCCTATATATAGTACAAAGGAGCTTTACATTTTTAAATGGAGACGGGAGGAAATTTGATGGCGGTGTATCGTAATGTGCAGGTGAATTTTTGGCAGGATGATTTTGTTTTGGATTTGACGCCGGAGGAGCGGTATTTTTATATTTATTTGTTAACTTGTTCGAAGACGACGCAGTGCGGTATTTTTCCATTTCCGAAGCGGTTAGCTGAGATGGAGACGGGTTATAACAGGGAGACGGTTGATAAGTTGGTGCAGCGTTTTATTGAGTATGGAAAGATTCTGTATGATGAGGAGACGAGGGAGTTATTCGTTTTGAATTGGCTTCGTTATAATCCTGTGACGAATACGAATGTGGAGAAGTGTGTGCTTCGTGAGCTTAAGGGTGTGAAGAATAATGAGTTTGTACATATGTTTCTTCAGAAGTGTGTGGAGGAGGAGCTGAATGTTCCGATGCTTTTAGCGCATTTTGGTATGCCGAGTGATTTGGCTGTGGATGATGTTGATCCAATTTGTGACGAGGCAGAAGAAGAGGTTATAGAGGAAGAAACGGGAAGTAAGGTGTACACGTTTTATGAGCAACATTTCGGTAGTTTGTCTCCTTATGTGGCAGAGGAACTGAGTGAGTGGATGGTTGATTTGTCAGAGGAGCTTGTGCTGAAGGCTCTTCAAATTGCGTATGAGAATAATAAGCGGACGATTGCTTATGTGAAGGGGATTTTGCGAGATTGGCACGGGAAAGGATTTACGAAAGTATCTGAGGTTGAGGCGGATACGGCGAAGTTTCGGAAGAAGGGTTCATTTGTTAGTAGTGGGGAGACGGAGGAGTTTTTGGCGAGGTGCGAGGAGTGGGAGAAGAATGCGCTGTCAGAGGAAGAGTTGCAGCGCTTTTTAGCGGAGCGTGGGTGGCGTCCATGAGTATTCAAAATGTGGAGGCGGAAAAGACGGTGTTAGGTTCTCTATTACTTGATGGAGAGCTTATTAAGGAGTGCCGTTTGACGGAGCAGTATTTTTCTATGCCGGTGCATAAGTCTATATTTCAGTTAATGCGAAAAATGGAAGAAGAGGGGCAACCGATTGATCTTGTGACGTTCATTTCTAGGATAGATCCGAATTTTTTGAAGGGGATCGGGGGAATGGAGTATTTTATAGGATTAATGGATGGAGTGCCTACAACTGCCAACTTCTCTTATTATGAGGGGCTTGTTCGAGGTGCGTGGAAAATGTATCAGGCCGGCGTTCTCGGGCACAAGATGGGAGAGCGTCTTATTGCGGAGAAGAATGAGAAAATTATTGGCGAGACAATTACGGCACTTTGTGAGTTAGAGGGAAAGGACTGTGTATGTGAGTTTGATTTGAAGGATGCGTTAGTTGGTTTGTATGAAGAGCTTCATCAAGATACGAAAGAGATTACGGGTATTGAGACTGGTTATACATCGTTAAATAAAATGACGTGCGGCTTGCAGGAGGGTGATTTTGTCGTTCTTGGTGCGCGTCCTTCTATGGGGAAGACTGCTTTTGCGCTTAATGTTGGACTGCATGCGGCGAAGTCTGGAGCGGCGGTTGGATTGTTTTCATTAGAGATGAGTAGTAAGCAATTGTTAAAAAGGATGGCGTCTTGCGTAGGTGAAGTGTCAGGAGGCAGGCTGAAAAATCCGAAGCACCGTTTTGGGATGGAAGACTGGGAAAAGGTGAGTAAGGCGTTTGCGGAGATTGGTGAGTTGCCGCTTGAAATTTACGATCATGCAGGCGTTACGGTGCAAGATATTTGGATGCAAACTCGTAAGTTAAAGCGGAAGCACGGTGATAAAAAGATTTTAGTTATTGTAGATTACTTGCAGCTTATTACGGGTGATCCGAAGCATAAAGGCAATCGATTTCAAGAGATTAGTGAAATTTCTCGTAAGCTTAAGTTATTAGCGCGTGAATTAAATGTTTGTGTAGTAGCGTTGTCGCAATTGTCTCGTTCCGTAGAGTCACGTCAAGATAAGCGACCTCTTTTATCTGATTTAAGAGAGACGGGACAAATTGAGCAAGATGCGGATGTTATTATGCTTATGTATCGCGAAGATTATTACGATAAGGAAACGATGCAGAAAGAGATGACGGAGATTCATGTGGCGAAGCGTCGGAATGGGCCTGTTGGTAGTTTTAAGCTGCGGTTTTTGAAGGAGTTTGGGCGGTTTGTGGAGGGGAAATAGTTAAAAGCCTTGAGTATCGCTTTGGAAATAACACAGAATAAAATAAAGCATAAGTGTTCCATTTCATTAACTTATGCTTTATTTTTTGATTCTTTGAATATGTTTCTTATTTTTCCATAAAGAAGGATTTTCTCTCTGTCGTAATCCATTGCTCCAAATCGTCTTGGCTACGTCGGACAAGTCGATTTACTAAAACATCATGCCACACATAATCCTCTAATAGGTATATATGAACCGGATCATCTGTATAAAAGGCAACATTACGCTCTTCAAGTGATGGTCCATAAATCATCTCTTTAGAATCTATCGATAAAATAAACCAATGTTCTGTAGACAAGGTTTCTGTATAAGGTGTTATACGATGGGCTTCTAGATTTTTAATGGGATTTTCAACATGCAGGGTAATACCTTGTATTGTAACTTTATCACCTACTTCAGATAGATCTTCTTTTAACGCTTCATACATCTCATCCCACATTGAAATGACAATACGTTGTTCTGCTTTTTTTATTAATGCCTGACAATAGCTAATGATTGTTTTAGTGTCTTTTAAAGTAATCACTCGATTATCCGTTTTTTCCTCGGAAGTTTCTAGTGTTTTTAATGAATCACTGATTCCTTCATAAGTAGACTGCCATTCTGATTGAGCCTTTTGTAAAAAGATTTCAACAGGTAGAGGTGAATAGCGAGTAGTGTCATTTATTTCTTCCTTCATGACAATTCCTTTTTCTACAAGGTTACCCAAAATCTCATAAATTCGCGCTCTTGGTACACCCGAATCCTTACTCACTTGGTAGGCTGTGACAGGCCCCTGTTTAACAAGAGATACATAAGATTTAGCCTCATATTCATTAAAACCAATTTTCTTAAGCTGTTGCACTATGTAGTCCACTTTTTTCGCCCTCCGATGTTTGCTTTTATATTTTAACGTTACAATAACTGTTTACATTTAGCAAATTATTAGTTACTATTCTGATAGTGACTAAAGGGGAGGTTAATAATATGGATTTTTATTTAGACCCATCCGTATTAATTATTTTGATTGCTTTTGGATTTTTAGCTGCATTTATTGATTCAGTTGTAGGTGGTGGAGGACTCATTGCCTTACCAGCTTTATTATTTACAGGACTGAATCCAGCAAGTGCAGTAGCTACGAATAAACTAGCGTCGACAATGGGGTGTGCAACTAGTAATATTGTGTTTTATCGTTCTGGTAATCTTGATTTGAAATCGGCGTTTAAATTAGTTCCACTCACTTTCATAGGTTCCATAATAGGGGCATGGACCGTTCATTTAATGAATCCAGAAGTACTCAAGCCATTGATGCTAATCATGCTTGGTGCGGTCGCTATTTATACGATATTCAAAAAGGATTGGGGTAGTATTTCTACTCATAAGAAATTGTCTGGTCGACACTTCATTATTTTTACCTTTTTTGTTTTTGCTATTGGTTTTTATGATGGATTTCTAGGGCCTGGCACAGGTTCGTTTTTAATGTTTACTCTTTTATTTATTGGGTATGATTTTTTAAAAGCAGCAGGTAATGCGAAGCTTCTTAATTTAGGAAGTAATGTTGGTGCATTGTTGATGTTTATGTATGTAGGGCAAGTAAACTATGCGTATGGTTTTATAATGGGAATTGCTCAAATTGCTGGAGGGATTGTTGGCTCCAAATTTGCTATAAAAAAAGGAAGCGGGTATGTTCGTGCTCTTTTCATTACAGTGACTTGTGTATTGTTAGCGAAAAATCTGTATGACTATATTCAATAAGTAATTTTGAACATCTTCACTTTAAAGAACGTAGAAAAGGTCAAATATGAAGACTACATAAAATATAAGAAGATACCAGGGGAAATTCCTTTTAACATTTTTTAGATGCTATCTTATTCGAAGATAGCATCTAAAAAAAGCTCGTTTAAAAGAAAATCTAAGTGAAGAGAATGAAAATAATACAAAAGAATATTTTCGGGGTATGTTTATCTATCTTGGAGAAACACCTATTCCATATTTTTCTTATAATTTACCTTCAACAAACTCTTAAAATCCACCTCAGCAATCAACACACTTACTAATATAAGCGTCGCTCCTAAGTATCCTTTCCCTGTGAGCGTTTCACCTGTGAAGAAGAAGGCAAAGCCTGCTGAAAAGACAGGTTCTAATGAAAAAATAAGTCCGGTATGTGTAGGTGTCGTGTACTGCTGGGCAATTACTTGTACAATGAATGCGACTGCGGTGCAAAATATGCTTAGGGCTAATGTGATTAGCCATGAGTCGATCGTGCTAGGCAGTTTTGGTGTTTCTATAATGAATGAAAAAATAAGACTAAATAGGCCGACAAAACCGAGTTGTATGACTCCAAGAGCAATTGAATTTACATGTTTCGTTACTGAACCAGTAATGATGACGTGAATCGCATAAAATAAGGCAGACAGTATGCAAAATATATCGCCATTACCGATCTTGAATTCACTAGTTAATGTTAATAAGCCAATTCCTATTATCGTTAACACAATTCCTAATATAACTTTCTTTTCAGGGATGTGTTTTAAAAATATAGCTGATAATATCGGAATGAAAATGACTGTGAGACATAATAAGAAACCAGCATTAGAAACACTCGTATATTTGGTGCCGAAAGTCGCGAAAATGTAAACGATAAATAAGACAGAAGCGAGTATAAATGCATATTTTACAGTTTTAAAATCGATTTTGAATAAATGTTTGTAAAATATTAAACCTGATAAAAGAAAGGCAATGATAAATCGTAATGCGATTAAGTTGTATTCTTCTATGTCTTCAAGTCCAACCTTTGTAAGTAAGATGGATGCACCCCAAAAGAATGTAACCAGGAGTAGCATTAAATCAGCTTTTAATTGTAGTTTCATTTTTATTCCCTCGTTATGTATAATTTGTCCCGCTATTTGCGGGCTAATAATCAGTGGGGGAAGGAACAAAATCCCCCGCTGATTAAAGTTTCACTTTAGAATTCCATACCCCTATCCCCATTTTTTATTTTAATATTAATTCTGAATATTTTAAATAAAAATTTATCGACGTTTTATTTCATCAGAAAGAGGCTATTTTATAATCCGGTTCAATCGGTTTATAAAATAGCCTCTTTCCATTTGAAAAGTACCTCTACCAACCTCGGAATTAGTTCAAGGTTGGGCCTTATGACGTAACCCCCCCAAGCTCTTAGAGGAGCCTGGGGATTTAACGAATCCACCAATCAATGGCACATTGGAATTGTAAGATCTAACATGTGGTATCTTGATATAATAAAAGCACACTCTATTACTAGAAAATGTAATGCGTCGGTGATAAGTTATCAAAGATTACGTTCCAAGCTTGAAGTTAGAATCTCCAAACCTTTTTTTGTTAGATTCATTCCTGCCCGGCCTCTTTTTATTTGCAGATACCCTTTCATTTTCAGGAAATTCAACCGATGTCTAACTTGTGCCTCAGATAATTTCATTTCGACCTCTTGGCTCTTTTCAGAAATAATTCTTCTTCCGATTGCTTTTCCTTTTTCCTCATAATTCATGATGAGGTTAAGGATGAAAAGTGATTCTTCATCAAGAGCGGTTGAATTCGAATAAAAGGGTGGTATGTTCTCAATTGGGTCACTATCTGTTTTCCTATGTGGCGGTTGTTGAAAATAATGTTGATTAGGCAAATCATTTTTCGTTATTTGGTTTCCGGTACGGACAGCAAGCATATAATCTATCGTATTTTTAAGTTCTCTTACATTTCCATACCATGGATACCCTTGAAGTTCTTCAATTAATTCTTGTTCCATTTTGACTTTACGGTCCGATAGTGCAACAAAATGTTTAGCCAATAATTCAATATCATTTCGGCGAGCTCTTAATTCGGGAAGGTGTATAAAGAGTACCTTAAGCCTATGGTATAAGTCCTCTCTAAACACATTTTCTCGAATCATTTTCAGTAGATCCTTATTGGTTGCCGCAATAATTCGAACGTCTATGGGGATAATTTGACTTCCACCAACACGCATGATTTCTTTTTCTTGCAATACGCGAAGTAGTCGCGCTTGAAGTTTAAGACTAATATCTCCAATCTCATCTAAAAAAATAGTGCCACCATTTGCTTGCTCAAATAATCCCATTTTTCCGCCCTTTTTTGCTCCGGTAAACGCTCCGTCCTCATAACCGAATAGTTCACTCTCGACTAAATCATCCGATAAAGCACTAAAGTTAACGGCAAGAAAAGGGCCGCTATTTCGAAGGGAAGCATTATGAATGGCGCTTGCAAACAACTCTTTTCCGGTACCACTTTCACCTTCAATTAAAACAGTTAAATCAGTCTTAGCTAATCTTTTGGCAATTTGTTTCGTTTCTTGGATAGTAGAGCTAATCCCAACGATATTATGAAAGTTATATTTTGCTATGTATCCTTTTTTGACAAATTCTTTTCTTAATTTACGTTCAAACCCAATGGTCTTAAGGGCATTTCTAAAAGTAACAATAATCGATTGATCATTTATATGCAGACGTTCCACTATCACATCCAAGCCGTTTACAACAAATATACCGCTTTCTTGTTGCTTATTGGAAAGGATAAAATTTACCAAATCAATATTATCAATAGTGGAATCAATAGGATGACCAATAGCATGTTTGCTTTTTATTTTAAGCATGTTTTCCAGGATTTCATTAAAGACAACAATCTTTCCTTTAGAATCAATAGCTAGTATTCCATCACCAACACCATCAATCACTTGATGAAGTTGTCGATGAGCTTTAGCTAGATTCTTCGTTAAATCTACTATTTTTCGATAGTATCTCTCAGAAACATGGTTACCGGATTCCTCCATTAAATGAAATCGATCCAAAATGGACATGATTGTAGTAATATCTATTAGCCTATGACCAATATTAATCACTTTTTCTACAAAGTCGGGGATAATGTCAAGTTCGCCAGGTGTGATTGCAAGCTTGATCATTTGTGTATTCGTTTTTCCAGGATAGTAGGGGATATATGCAATATGGTTCAGCCCCAATTGACGCATCGTTTCAATCGATTCATATACTGTTTGGTGATTATCATTCACATATAGGGCTTGTGTTCCTTCCGGCAAAAATAAAAGTTGGTCCACGTTTTCATAATTTAATGTTCGTTTTGCTATGATTACTTCGCAGTTTTCCCCAATAAAGTCTTTGACCGTTTCTATGGTAAATGTATTAGGTAACACGATTACTGTTGAATGAAATACTTTTGGAATACTTTCTTCTACAGAAAAACTTTCAATATCTATGAGATCACCTACCATCTCCGCTAGTTGTTGATGTAGGGCTTTTCGTGTTTCTTTTAAAACGGTAATCAATACAATGTGGTTGTTTTCAAATTCGTTCATAGAGCACCTCTTGAGTTGAATTTAATTGGTCTGAAGTTGGTTGTTAATTGGTTATTATGTAACCAATCAATAACCAATTATAATACATATCAACATAGCAAGTGTCGATAAAACGACAAATTATTTAAAATTATGTAAATAATCATTCGAATTTCAATATTGGCACGATATTTGCTTATGTAAATAGTGTGTAAAGAAATGATGAAATTAGTAGAGTAGTAATTCATATATTAGATTCTTTACCACTTCATAGAAAAAGGAGGATAAGAATATATAATCACAGCAGAGAAAGACAACGAAACCATTTAAAATATGAGGTGAGAGGAAATGAAACCACTAATTGGTGTTACTGGGTATTATGTTGATCATAGTGAAATAGGGAAGGAGGGCTTGCGAGGGCTACCAGGTCAAGATATGGCTATCTTTTCTTATGACTACATCCGTTCACTTCAACGAGCAGGTGCAACGGTTGTTCTACTTCCAATCGAAGAAGTTGATCAAATCGATTCCACGCTTAATCAATTAGATGGATTGTTATTGGCTGGTGGCGCGGACATCAATCCATTTTATTACGGTGATATTCCAAAATCGTATATAGGCACTGTAGAGGAAGAACGAGATAACTTTGAATTAAATCTGGCAAGGCAGGCTTTAGAAAGAGATATTCCTATTCTAGGAATATGTCGAGGATTACAGGTGTTGAATGTTGCAGCTGGTGGGTCGCTTTATCAAGACTTAGAACATGAGATGGGCCCCGAACATTTCCATGTCCGGGAACAGTTTCGTAAATGGCAAGGCTCTCATTCTATAGATCTTCTTGAAGAGGGAAAAATTTATGAGGCGATTGGCCAAAAATCCTTAATGGTTAATTCTTTCCATCATCAAGCAGTGAAAACGCTGGGAAGAGATTTTGAAGTGAGTGCTCGGTCCTTTGATGGTGTGATAGAGGCCATTGAATCCAAAGCTCATCGTTACGTAGCAGCCGTTCAATGGCATCCAGAAATGATGTCGGAAAGGGATGCTCTACAGCAGCGTTTATTTAACCACTTTGTGAATGAAATTAGTAAAAAGGTGGTTACATCTTAAAGTGTTATAAGTAAAAGAATCGATGGCATTCAGTTACCTTTTAAAGATATAAAGAGTGATTTATAATAGGACAGCCTGGTACGCTCGGTAGTTGAGGTAACCAGACTGTCAGTTGCCAAAGATTTATCCCGCTATTTAAGGGCAGTAAAACTCCCACCTCAAAATTCAGCTGGGGCAAAGAAGTTAGGTGGGAGCCTTGTTGCCCGTAAACGCCCGATTGGTGCGGGCTGATTAAAGTTTCACTTTATTGAAAAGGGGATTGGTATATGAGTCAAGTGTCAGAAAAAGCAGTTTCATTTGAGCCAGAAGAAAAAAAGGAAAAAAGAGAATGGAAAATAAACGTATTTGCAATGTTACTTGTCCTCTTAGTCATTGCAACTGTGATTACACATATATTGCCAGCTGGAGAATATGCACATGTTGAAAAAAATGGGTATACAACAGTAGATCCAAATTCATTCAAATGGATTGCATCAGCGCCACTTGGATTCTTTGATATGATAAAAACGATTCCTACAGGAATGGTAGAAGCGGCTAATATTATCTTTTTTATTCTTATTATCGGAGGATTTTTTGGTGTATTAAAGGAATCAGGTACGGTTGAAGCTCTTGTTTCAACGATGGCAAAAAAACTCGCGAACCGTGAAAAGTTAATGATTCCTCTTATCATGCTGTTCTTTGCACTTGGCGGATCATTAATGGGGATGGCTGAGGAAACTTTGGTTTATGTACCTCTGTTTATTCCACTGGCTCTTGCGATTGGATTTGATACGATAACGGGAACAGCGATGGTATTGGTAGGGGCGTCTGTCGGATTTACAACCGCAATTATGAATCCGTTTACAGTGGGGCTTGCGCAAGGGATAGCAGGTCTTCCTATGTATTCAGGGATGGGATTCCGCCTAGTTTTATTCGTAGTCATATATGTAATTGCTGTTACATTTGTCTATCGTCATGCGATGAAAGTAAAGAGGGATCCGTCAAGCGGAATTTACGGAAAATTCGATACAAACAAGTCGGACAGCCCATTAACATCGAAAGTAGAGTTAACAAGAAGGCATAAATGGATATTAACGGCATTTTTAATCAATTATATTATTCTTGTATTTGGTGTTATTAAGTACAAATGGTATATAACAGAAATTGCAGCCTTATTTATTATCTTAACTATAATAATTGCAATCATTGGCAAGATATCTATTGATGATACTGTAGAATCTTTTACACAGGGATCGGCATCTTTAATCAGTGGAGCTTTAATCATTGGTGTATCGCGCGCCATTTTGGTCGTATTGAATCAAGGACATATTATAGACCCACTACTTCACCAAGTATCGGAAGGAATGGAACATATTTCTCCTTTTTTAAGTGTTGTTGGAATGTACAACTTCCAAGTGGCTATTCATTTCATTTTAGCATCAGGTAGTGGCCATGCGATGTTGACAATGCCTATAATGGCACCGCTTGCAGATCTATTACACATTACACGCCAAACAGCAGTATTATCGTTTTCATTCGCGGATGGTATTGGAAATATTATTTTCCCGACAGGTGGTACGTTAATGGCTGGTTTGGCAATCGCAGGAATTTCCTGGACAAAGTGGGCAAGATGGATTCTCCCGCTGATTCTCATTGAATACTCAATCGGTTTAATAGCGGTTATAATTGCTCATCTTATCGGTTATGGTCCATCTTAATATAGGACGGATAGTTTTTATAGTGGGGGACACCTGCTAAGATAAAGGATGTATATAAATAGGAACATTTATTGCTAGTCAACAGTTCCTTAATCCGCCTTTCAGTTCAGAGTTTCTTTTCATTTTTCACTATAAAAGCGACAGTTAGCATATCAAAGGATTTGTACGTTTTAATAAAAATCAGCCGATTTCCTAATGTGAGAAATCGGCTGATTTTTTATTTTCTTAACATTTCGATCGGCAGTGATTTTACACCATATACAAATTCACTAATAATAGGTTCTAATTCACATGGTAACAACCTGAAATCTTTAAAACGTTCGAATAAGACTTCAAACGCAATTTTAGCTTCTAGCTTAGCAAGAGATGCTCCGAGACAAAAGTGAATACCAGTTCCAAATGTAAGGTTTTGAGTATGTTTTCGATGAATGTCAAATTTCTCTGGGTTAGTAAACACTTGTTCATCGCGATTCGCTGATCCGAACCAAACAATTACATTCTCCCCACTACGCAAAGTATGTCCACTAATCTCAGTATCTTGTTTCACGACTCGATTAGTTGCTTGAACTGGTGAGTAATATCTAAGTACTTCTTCGATAGCAGGAGGAATAAAATCATAGTCTTCCATTAATTCATCAAGTGTTTCTGGATTTTCAAGGAAGCAACGGCAAGCGTTAGTAATTAAATTAGTCGTTGTTTCATTTCCAGCAGCTAATAATAATACACAAAAGTTTAGTAACTCTTGCACAGATAAATGTTCTCCATCAATTTCTGCAGCTATTAAGGCGCTTATTAGGTCTTCACGTGGCTCTTTCCTGTGTTGTTCTATAATTTGGCCAAAATAATCCTCTAATTCTATTCGACCTTTTAATTTACGCTGTTGTAGATTTTGAATTGTTATTGGATTCATATCCTCTGGTCCTTCTACGAGAAGATCAGACCACTTTTTAAATTGTTCGCGATCCTCAGAAGGGATACCTAATAGTTCAGCAATTATAATGACTGGTAAAGGATACGCATAATCTTTTACAATATCTATGGAATGATGATCCTCAACTTGGTCAAGTAATTCATTAGCAATTTGTCTAATACGTGGTGCTAATTCTGATACCACTTTTGGAAGAAATGCCCGATTAATGAGTCCCCTTAATTCAGTATGTCTCGGCTGATCCATACTTAGTATACTGACCCTCTTATTCTCAACTGAATTACGAGCGGACGAGAATGTATTATGATCACGTAAAATCTTTACAGCTTCATTGTAAGTAAATACTTCCCATGTATTTCGTGTTTCATTAAAATACAATGGACCATTTTGACGCATTGTTCTGTACCTTGGAAACGGGTTAAGGCGTTCTTCGGGGGATAGCTTCTTAATTGGTTCATTTATCATTTTAAATTACACTCCTTTACGCTCTTTCTTTTTTAAGCTGGTCTCATTTACTAAATACTATAATCAGTATGTAAGTTTTTAACATCTATCTGCGGGATGATTTTTAAGTATACGATATATCTATAGATAGAGAGCTGATGTACTAATTCATTGATAAAGTGAATATACCCACTATGCAGTTTTAATAACTGAAAATAGCTAGGGCACCGGTTACTTACCGATGCCCTAGCTATTTTCTTGGTTTTGCTTACACAATTTATCCCGCTATTTGTGGGCAGTAAGACTCCCACCTCAAAATTCGGCGTATGCGAGGAAGTTAGGAGGGGAGATAACTGCCCATAAAAGCCCGATTGGTGCGGGCTAATAATCAG
Organism: Bacillus thuringiensis; assembly: GCF_014932895.1. Taxonomy (GTDB): domain Bacteria; phylum Bacillota; class Bacilli; order Bacillales; family Bacillaceae_G; genus Bacillus_A; species Bacillus_A thuringiensis_AA. The sequence goes on from NZ_JACYOF010000010.1 coordinate 74,251, forward strand.
TGGGGGATGGACAAAACCCACACTGATTAAAGTTTCACTTTATGTGAAAGGGACTCCTTAAGACAATTTACAACCTGAAGGAATATTTCCACCAGAGTAATAGAATGAATAATCAGCTTAACCAAATGTTAAAATTTTCATCCTCATATATTCAAATTCATTACGAAATGATTTTTCTTCCATCTCGATGTAGTTACTAAGTTCAATTAGAATTTCCAATCGGTAAGGACTATATGTTTCAGGAACTATTCTTGGCTCCCAATACCCAAGTCTAACCATACCTATTTTATCATTGATTTGAACTTTTACTATAATATGCTCATGATCATCCAATTCAGCATGTAAAACAACAACATCTTCTCCCGTTGTATGGTTTAGCATAATAAATATATCCCTTCTCATTTTTGGAGTGGCTAATGTTTAACAAAACATACCCTAAAATAATCAAATATTTTTATGAAAATTCCTTCTGTATCTAAAACTGTAGAATCAATCTTTTTTTCATGTGTTTTTTGAGTCTTCCGTAAAATGTAAGTTCATACATTATTTATTCCAATTCGAAGAACCTTTCGTTTTTCTGGAAAGGATACGCTGTGCTTTCCAATAGTTAGCGGTTGATTAATTATATTTCATTTCATTTATTTACACACCTCTTATATTAAGCACCAAATCATATAAGCGCATGATACAAATGATGAGATTATAAAACGATATTTGATTTTCATAATTGTAACTCCTTTCTAATTAGATGTTATATATCGATAGGTAAGATGGATCTCATTTCACAATTTTTTTGCGAATGGCCATGACAGCTGCTTGTGTACGATCTGCTACATCTAATTTTTGAAGAATATTGTGGACATGGGTCTTTACCGTTCCTTCAGAAACACAAAGGATTTTAGCAATTTCATGGTTTTGTTTCCCATAAGCTACGTAATTTTGTCACGTGGAGCTACGTATTTAGTTAATATTTCTTACTATATCCATTTACAACGTAAATCACTATTTGGAGGGAGCTAAACTCCTTCTCCTTTTTCTTTAGTTCATTTGTAGGTTCAGTCTATTTTTTCGAATTCTAATTGTAATTCCAATGGTACGAACAACGATCATTGCAATTGTAAATAATACGAAAGCAGGGGCTATAACATTAGGATCTAAATGATTTGATACCATGAAATCTATAAATTGTTGTGGATACCAGTCTTGTGCGTAATAAGCTAATACTACACGCCATCCTAATCCAATAATCCATAGAAATAAATAAGGAATACCAGCAATTACGTAAGCTTTATTGTCAGAATCACATTCTACTTTTACTGTAAATAGCATTAACCCTCCGAGAATCATACCAACTACTGTCATAGTTATGAGTGCAACCATATTAGAACTAGAAGTTGGGATTTTCTCTATGAATAAAAAAGCAGAAATAGCACAAAGAATAAACGGTAATACAGCATTGCGAGTTGTGAACTCCTTCCCATTTGTGTTAATAAAACCATTACTAAAAAGACACCAATCATTATCCAAGTTTGAGTATTCAAACTGAACATCTCCAAATATAAATTCATTTTTTATTTGCTTACTGGAGGATTCTATCACCTTAATTATTTTAGAACATCTATCTTAAAGATGATTTTTTGAGGGGATCTCTATCTATAGATAGGGAGATTTTCTTTATCGAGCAATTTATCAGTGGAGACTTGAAGGAACACAGAGGTGGCAAATCTCTGTGTTTTTACTTTGTGGTCTATGGCAGCAACCCTGTCACTATCTCTATGGAGGGAGCTTAATGAATGGATTTTGCTACTACGGATTCCGGGTTTAAGAATATCTAATTTTTGGATCCGATCTATTGAACATCAATATCTCATACCTTAAAAGATTTGTGTTAACAAAAATCACATCTAGAGTTCCCTTTTTTATAGGAAGCTCGAGCATTCAACCCACTGATAAAAGGAAACTCAAAGGGCATACTAAGAATATATTTAAAATGGGAGGATATAAATTTGAGTACAATAGAAAATGCATTATCTATCTTCGCCTTAGGCGGCTTGAATGAAATCGGGAAAAATATGTATGCAATCGAATATTTAAACGATATCGTGATTATCGACTGTGGCAATAAGTTTCCAGATGAAAGTTTTTTAGGAATTGATTTGATTATCCCTGATATAGCTTACTTAGTGGAAAATAAAGATAAAGTCAGGGCTTTAATTGTCACACATGGGCATGAAGATCATATCGGGGGGATCCCGTTTTTCTTAAAAAAATTGAATGTACCTGTTTATGCCACACGCTTCACACTAGGATTAATTGAAATCAAATTAAAAGAACATAAACTTCTAAGAGAAAGTGAACTTATTGAAATCAACTCAAACTCAAACTTGACATTCGGAGAAATGGGTGTCAACTTTTTCAAAGTGACTCATAGTATTCCTGATTGCTTGGGAATAGTCTTTCACACACCAGAGGGGAATATTGTACATACGGGCGACTTCAAGTTCGATTTAACCCCCGCGAATAATGAGAATTCGGATATTCATAAAATGGCTGCAATCGGCAAAGAAGGGGTCTTGCTTCTATTGTCTGAGAGTACCAATGCAGAACGTCCTGGCTTGACTCCATCGGAACAAATGGTAGGTGAACATGTGGAAGCAACCTTCATGAAAGCCGAACGCAAAGTGATTCTTTCTACCTTTGCTTCAAATATTAGTCGCGTTCAGCAAGTCGTGAATGCAGCGCAAAAAACAAATCGAAAGATTGCATTGCTTGGACGAAGTATGGTTAATGTTATAGCGGTTGCTATGGAACGTGGGTATTTAACAGTTCCAGATGGAATGTTAATTGACCCACATGAAATCAATGAAATGGCTCCTGAAAGGGTGGCTATTTTATGCACGGGAAGTCAAGGAGAACCAATGGCTGCTCTTGCTCGCCTGTCCACTGGAAACTATCGCGGTGTCGATATTTTACCTGGAGATACGGTTATCTTTGCAGCAGGTCCGATACCCGGGAATGAACGAAATATCACGACTATCGTAGACAACTTATTTGCACTTGGAGCCAAAGTGATTTATGGATCAGGAAGTACATCCGGAATGCATGTTTCTGGCCATGGTTATCAAGAAGATTTAAAACTAATGCTTACATTAATGAAACCAAAATATTTTATTCCCATTCACGGTGAATTTAGAATGTTACACCATCACCGTTTGTTAGCTGAATCAGTTGGAGTAGAGCAAGGAAACACGTTTATCATCGATAATGGCGATGTCGTCGATATTGAACATACCATTGCTCGTCAGACCCGGAAAATACCGGTTGGGAATACCTACGTAGACGGGGGGGATGTCGATAATATTGGGGAAATTGTGTTACGAGACCGCAAACAACTTTCAGAGGATGGGATGCTCATGATTGTTTTAACTATGAGCAAAGCGGAAGGAAAACTGATTTCTGACCCCGATACCATTTCTCGTGGATTTGTGGATAGAGATTTCTCACAACTCCGAAGAGACGTTAATCGACTTACTATAAAAACTGTTAACGAGCTACAAGAAGCAAATAGAAACCAATGGAATGTAATGAAAAAACAAATAAAAAAATCAATACGACAATATGTATATACACATACTAAGAAAAAGCCAATGATTGTTCCTATACTTATTGAAATTTAATAGGGGAAGTTTAAAAAAATGAATTAATTGATCTTCAATAATTGGGCGCTATTCTTTTATAGAGAAAGCGTCTTTTTCATGTATTTCAAGTGTTCTCATGGTTAAGTAATTTTTTTGTTTTCTACGATTGTTGAATAACTAGTGTAAAAGAGACTCTCCTTAAACATAATAGAATCTGGATTAATTGATTTACAGAATGGGAGCGTGAAGAATAATGTGATTATCTGAGGCCTGGGAACAGTATTAATTAGATAAAAAATTGAAGGATATTCACCTTTGACTTAAAAAACATATTGTTTTCAATATAATCTCTTATTACGTTATTTCGGGACATTAACATGAGTGAATTTACTACAGAAAAACTAAAAGGATACTTAATTGAAGCAGGAGAACACTTAAAGCCATCTAGGTTAGGACACCGAGTTCGTTGCATCAAATCGTTGACTGAACGTTCTAGTTATTCCATTAAAGGGCGCTTTCCTGTAATAGGGAAAGTGCTTTTTCCATTTTAGGGCCATTTTGTTGAAAAAGGATATCTCCAATTTTTAAAGAATACAGGGTTATAAATAAGCAAAAGTGGTGAGATAAATGGGAAAAGAATTTAATTTCTTTTTGGACAATAAAACGGAAAAATGTATAATTAACAGGCTTCAGAGCGCGGGTTGTGTTTTCGCAGAGGATGAGACTCGGTTACTTATTTCAGAGGCACGAACTCCAGAGGACCTCAAGAAAATGGTGGAAATGCGAGCTGATGGTTTACCACTTGAATATGTTGTTGGATACGCAGAATTCTGCGGGTTGCGGATAGAAGTGGATCGAGGCGTTTTCGTGCCTCGTCAACGTACCGAGTTTCTTGTTCGTCAGGCAGAAGCTCTGTCATGTTTTGGTGATATCGTCGTTGATCTATGTTGCGGGTCTGGGGCTGTGGGTGTAGCACTGGCGGCAGCTTTAGGACGAGTTGAATTGTATTCTGTTGACATTGACCCTGTCGCAGTACGATGTGCAAGCCGTAACGTAACAGATTTCGGTGGTCACGTTTTTGAAGGGGACTTGTATAAAGCTCTGCCTCATTCACTTAAAGGCCATGTGAACACCCTAGTTGCGAATGTACCTTATGTTCCTACCGAAGCAATAAAGCTGCTCCCACAGGAGGCTCGTCTACATGAACCGAAGGTGGCGCTTGACGGAGGAGTGGATGGACTTGACATTCAGCGAAAAGTAGCAAAAGAAGCATTTCTCTGGCTAGCACCGGGAGGACATCTTTTAATAGAGACGAGCGAAATGCAGGCAACTCAGACCTTTGAAATCTTTGCTGGTGCTGGGCTTACCACGAAAGTGGCTAGAGACGAGGAACTAGACGCTACTGTCGTTATAGGATCGAAGTCTGGTTTTTAGCATAAATCTGAACATGACATTCATTTACGTATCTGGTAGTGGAACAGATAGTACAGAAGAAGGGCGTACGATGTGATGAAACCTTTTGATCCTCTATTGAAGAAAACCGGAAGCGTAATTACTTTAGAACAATTAGGAAGAGCGATGATACGAGTTGGGAAAGATGGATATTTCCATTCAATCATTGAAAGTTCGGGTTTGAAGAAGATCGGTATGTAAGTTTCAAAAGTGAATAGAAGTAACGAAAAAGAACCTAAATTCTCTATTGTATATGGAGAAGTTGGGTTCTTTCGTTTTGAAATAATTATGAGAAATTTCTTATATATTTCTCATATATTCATCATGTTTCTTTCATTCTCTTCTCACGTCTAAGTCGTACACTCATATGTATCAAAGATAAAGGGAGGTCATACATTTTTTACTTATCTCAAAACGAATGATAGATGGTGGTGAACAGATGAAAAAGAATAAACGTAAAAAATGGCGTTGGTTAAAATGGATGTTGATCCTTCCGTTACTTCTGGCATTACTATTGTTTGGATTACATAGTATGAAGTTTGACAGGTGGGATCATGAGAAGCATAAGCAGGCGGCGTATACTGTTTCTCACGATAAAGAAAGAGAAGCTTTCGTTACACAAAAAGAAAAGTTTAATAACTTTGAGCGAAATCAGCATCATGAAAAACACCATGAAAAAGAGTTTGAAGGTTTATTCTTCATACCATTCCTGTTAGCGTTTGGATTTGTTGTTTTCGGCTGGTTCATGCTTCGTAAGTCTGAAGGGAATATGGTTAAAAAGTGGACAGGCATATTGCTCCTAGTTATTGGTTTATTACCGGTCCTTCCGATGCTTGCATTTGTTGCAGCGATTGTTTGGGCATATAAAAAGTTTAAAGAAAAAAGAATGGCAACTGATATAGATTTATACAACGACTTTCAAGTACAACAGCAAGTAGATATTTTAGATCAATGGGAACGTAATATTCGTAAGGAGGAGAAGTAATAATGGGTATTTTAAAACGTATTAAAAATATTGTAGTGGCGGATGTGCATCAAACGTTAGATAAGCTAGAAAAACCTACTAACATGTTAAAGCAATATCTTCGCGAAACAGAACAGCAAATTACGAAAGCTGAAAAAGCACTTTCGCATCAATATTATTTAGAAAAAAAATATGAAGCATTAATTTCAGAAACGGATGCTCTTATTGCGAAGAGAACTCGCCAAGCTGAACTTGCCGTATCACGCGAAGAAGATCAAATGGCGCAGTTAGCCCTGCAAGAAAAAATCGTGAATGAGAAAAAAGCGGAACTATATCGCAAGCAGTACGAAATAACAAAAGAGCAAACAGCGACGCTTTATGAACAAATTGACAAATTGCAAAAGAAATATGGAGAGTTGCAATATAAAGAACTAGTTCTTGTTTCGCGGTTAAATGCGGCGCAAGCGATAAAAGAAAGCAACAGAGCAATTGATTCGTTTCATACCGAAAGTACAGCGAAAGGCTTTGCGCGCATTGAATCTTATGTGCAAAAACTAGAAGCAGAAACAGCTGCTAGTAACTATTTTTACAATTTGAAGTCTCCGAATCAGCAAGAAGTGTTAGATCAAAATTTGCAAGAAGAAGTACAGCGGGAGTTAGAGAAGTTAAAAGAGAATAAATAGTATGTAAAAAAGCCCGTTTTATATGGGCTTTTTTTGTTGGGAAAATTATTCTTTTTCAAACTGAAAAATGTTTTGGTTAATGAGTTGGTGGAAGTATTGATCCATTTCTGCTGCAGAAACTTTTTTTTCATTATGAAACCACCATGCGCTTAATGATGTGATTACCCCTGAATAAAATTCAATGATTAAATCATTTGGCATCGTATGATTTTTGCAAAGGCGATTTAACGCTTCTGTTTCCTGTTTTCTTGTTTTATTACTTAAATAATGTGTACGGCTAATAAATTGTTCATCAGACATTTGCGCTTCTAATATTTTACCGATTTCTTCATGCCGAAGGAATTGTTCCATCACTTGAAATGGTTTACTTAATCGATCTAAAAGCGGTATTTCAGCAATCGTCTCGCTATATCGTTTAAATCCAAATGCTAATAAAGCATCTTTATCTTCAAAATGCTTGTAAAATGTTGTTCGGTGTACCATCGCGCGATCACAAATTTGATTAATCGTGATGGTACTATATTTCTGCCTTGATTGCGTCATTAATTCAAATAAGGAATCCCAAAGTAATTTATGTGTACGTCTAATGCGTAAATCAAGTTGTTTTTCATTATCGTTCATCTACAATTCTCCTTTTTTGTAGATTAAGTATACAATGGCTGAATATTGATTCTCCCTTTTTAATCTACATATGTATATTATATTACATGTGTTCTAGTGTATATAAAGCTTTTTGAGTAAAAAACAGGAGGAGAATTACTAAATGAATATGACAACTAAGAGCCCTACAAGTGGCAAAGTTGATACTTCTAATATGAAACATACCCCCATTTTAATTGCATTACTTTTAGGGGCAATGGTTGCATTATTAAACGAAACGTTACTTGGTAATGCGTTAACTGTATTAATGAAAGAATTTGACGTAACAGCTTCAACAATCCAATGGCTTTCTACAGCATACATGTTAGTTGTTGGTGTTTTAGTACCGATTACAGCGTTACTTCAGCAATGGCTCACAACGAGACAAATGTTTTTGATTGCTATGGTAACATTTTTAGTCGGTACATTAATTGCGGGATTCGCACCGACATTTTCTGTTTTATTAGTCGGTCGTATCGTCCAAGCAGTAGCTACGGGGTTAATTTCACCGTTATTAATGAATACGATTTTAATTATTTGTCCGCCTGAAAAACGTGGTGCTACGATGGGGTTAATCGCACTCGTTATGATGTCAGCTCCAGCAATTGGTCCTACATTATCTGGAGTAATCGTTGATTCACTGAATTGGCGCTGGTTATTCTACATTGTTATTCCTATCGTAATCATTTCCATTGTAATTGGCATGAAGTACATTCAAAATGTTTCAGAGTTAACAAGGCCAAAAGTAGATTATCCATCTATTCTTTTATCGACATTAGGCTTCGGCGGGGTTGTGTATAGCTTTAGCGCATCAGGTGATTTAGGGTGGGCAGATGCGAAAGTGTATGGCGCTTTAATTGTTGGGCTTATATCACTATCCATTTTTGTCGTTCGCCAATTAAAAATCGAGAATCCAATTTTAGAGCTACGCGCATTTAAAGTTCCGATGTTTACATTATCAGTTGGATTAATCGTCATTGTTATGATGTCGCTATTCTCAACGATGACTTTATTGCCGATGTTTCTGCAAACAGTTTTACTTGTTACAGCCTTTAAATCAGGAGTTATAATGCTTCCAGGAAGTATTATTAGTGCCATAATGGGGCCAATCGCAGGTAAACTATTTGATAAATTTAGTCCGAAAGTTATTATCATTCCTGGCATCGTGTTCGTAGGGGTTGCAATGTTCTTATTTAAAGGCCTTACTCCTTACACATCAATGCTACAAATTATTATGATGCATAGCGTATTAATGGTTGGACTCATGTTTGTAATGACGGCACAAACATATGGTTTAAATCAATTAACACCAGATCTATATCCACACGGAACAGCACTGTTTAATACGTTACAGCAAGTAGCTGGCGCAGTTGGTACGGCTATATTTATTTCGAAAATGTCTTCAGGAACAACTCAGTATATGGAAAGCTCCGCAAATCCAATGGATCCAGTAGAGAAGTTAAATGGTTTAACATCAGGATTCCAAGGTGCATTTACACTTGGATTAATCTTTATCGTTGTTGCTTTTATCGTATCGTTGTTCTTAAAAGAAGAGAAAAAGGGAATAAAAGCAACGAGGGTTTTACAGAACGAAAATTAAAGTTCATACAAAAAGACATCTTTTTGAGGGAAAGATGTCTTTTTACATTTCTTTCGTGACAATGGTCTGTGATCTCTCAATAAGTTGGTCGTTTTCCTTTAATTGGCCTAAACGAGTAAATACAGTATCTTGATGTCTGCTTAAAACTGTGTGACCATTTCTAGATGGTGTAGTCATTCATTCACTAACAAACATGCCAACACCCTTTTTTAGCACTTTATCATCAGATACCCAATATATGGAATATTTCTTTTGTATTTTAGGAATAATTAAATGTGCTACTTTTTCCCTAATTGATGACTTACTTCTGAAGATGGAATTTGCACAATTTCTTCCATACATAGATGCGATTCTCAAGTCAGAGGAAGGCGCCTTAGGGTGTCTTTTCTTTTGTATAAAATGATTACTGACGATATCCAGCTGTTTAACGTGAATAAAATATACAGTATACTTTTGCCTAATTAGACATATAAACTGGTAATAAAAGATAATGGAGGGGTGTTATGAAACTAGTAGGGCAACAAATTTACCTTCGACTTTACAAAACTTCTGACGCCAACGAGTTAGCTAATTTACATATTAGAAATCGTGAATTTTTTCAACGAGTTTGCCCATTACTCCCCGATGTCTTTTATACAGAAGAACATCAAAAAATACGCATTGAACAGGCATTAAAAAAGACAGATGAAGGGCAAGTATATCCTTTTGGAATCTTTTTAAAAGCAACTGATAAACTTATCGGAGACATTTCATTAACCCAAATTGCTAGGGGAGATGTCCAAAGTTGTTATACAGGATTTACTTTAGATAAGGAGCATAATGCAAAGGGCTATACAACAGAAGCCCTTCAACTTGTTGTAGACTTTGCTTTTAGAGAATTAAAACTACATAGAATTGAAGCAGGAGCGATGCCTGACAATATAGCATCTATTCGTGTGTTAGAAAAAGTAGGGTTTAAAAAAGAAGGTGTAGCTAAAGAAAATATAATGATTAATGGCAAATGGACAGATCATCAAATATTAGCTATCATCAACAGCTCAGATGTGTAAGCTCATTTCAATTCCAATAATGGTAATGATGTAAATAGGCTGTCCATATGGGCAGCTTATTATATTTCTAGTTTAGCGTATTTTTTTCAAAATGCTAGCGGTACCGCTATTTTAAGAGATATTTTAAAGATCAAGGATTATGTTGTTTTTATTAAGAATTGATGTTATATTTGTTTTTTGAAATATGGTGTTTTGTGTATGCAGGAGGGTTATTTGAAGAAATTAATATTATCGTTTTTATTGGCTACATTTTGTCTAAACATTGCAGGGTGTTCTAATAATATGGTTACACCAGGGGATAAGTCTAAAACTTCGACACCTGTGAAGTTTAAACGTATCAACAAAGCGTGGTACAAACATATGTAATAGTTTGTAGAAACTTGAAATAGTTGATGATAAGGGTCATAAGGCAAAATGAATTAGGTTGATAGTAGATGTTGCGAAAATGTAAACGATAAATAAAACAGAAGCCAATATAAATGCATATTTTACAGTGCTAAAATCGATTTTGAATAAATGTTTGTAAAATATTAAACCTGATAAAAGAAAGGCAATAATAAATCGTAATGCGATTAAATTGTATTCTTCTATGTCATCAAGTCCAAGTTTTGTAGGTAAGATGGATGCGCCCTAAAAAAAGTGTAACCATTAGGAGCATTAAATCAGCTTTTAATTGTAGTTTCATCTCTATTCCCACGTTATTTATAATTTGTCCCGTGTTAACGGGCAGCAAGACTCCCACCTCAAAACTCAACTGTAAACAACATAAGTAGAGAATGACCAAACTTTTTATAAAAGAATGGGCCAACTGAAAATATCAAGAGCGTGTTTTGATTGATTTCTTTTAAAACACGCTCTTTTCTATAATTGTTTATCAAAGTTATTCGTATCAATTTGTTCAAATTTTATATTTGTCTAAGAAAAAGGATAAGTTCTTCATTTTTTCTTCAATATCCATTTGAAAATCTGCCAATTGTTCCTTTCCAGCAGGGGTAATTTTGTACATCTTTCTCGGTTTGTCTTGATGAGCTGTACTTATATAAGATTCAATCGCACCTTCGTTTTCTAATTTCTTTAGTGTGCGATATAGAATGGCGCTATCGATTGGATTGACTGGAAGTTCTTCTTTGCACTTTTGCAATAATTGCCCGCCATAGTTATCCTCCTCGGCTAGAAATAACAAAATACAAGCCTACTGTTTTTTTGTGACAGTGACTTTTAATGTTGATAAACTACCATATGAAGTAATATGTATATTGGCTGTACATCCAAAAACAAAAAAGACACTCCCAAGAGTGCCTTTTATTAGCAGCCGAATCCGCCGCCACAACAGCTAGCGCCAACGATGATTAATAAGATGAAGAGCACAACAAGTAAGGCGAATCCACCGCCGAAACCACAGCCTCCACCACAACTACCGCCATAGCCATAGCCCATACTAATTCCTCCTTCCAAAAACAACCATATATGAATGGATTTATTTCACTTTATGTTTTTTACGGATAAATGGAGTAAGTCCTTTGGAAAAAATAAAGGAACTTGGGATTTTAAAGAATAGGCGGCTTTGTTTTTGTCACGGGTAGTTTGTCATTTACATATTGTATTTTATTCTGTGTATTGGGGGAAGGAGGATCTTTATGGCTAATTCTGAAATGATTTTACGTTTACTTACGGATTTAAAGATTGAACAGCAAGCTTTAAGAGAACAGCTGGAGAAAATGCAAACAGCTTTGAGTATTCTTGAAGAAAAACCAGCTGTTACAAAGCAGAGAGCTTATTCTGGACGCCCAACATCTTTTCGTGATTGGAGAGCATCTACACAAAAGAATTCATAAATATATAAGAAAAGAAGACATCAATTAAGATGTCCTCTTTTACTTGTACAATCCAAATGCGATCAGAAGGTATATCCATATTGCTTTAAAACTAAGAAGAAAATAACAATTATCGACTCCTGTTTTAGTATAACATGTAATAATAAGAATTTTTTATGTAATGTTGCATATATATAGATTATATGATTTTTCTTCGTATATATTTTAGTAGTCTGTCATTTGTTTTAATTTATTTACTTATATTATTTTTTGAGCGCCCCAGTAATGGGGCCTTTTTTTATTGTTTTAAAGTAGGAGACAGCAGAACATATTAAAATACTTATAGCAATTCTAACAACTTAGTAGATTTAGGAGTAATACCACATTGTTATCAAGCTAAGATTTTAAAGTCCTACCCAAACGAAAATTTTCTGTTTTTTATAGCATCGAAGTATTTGAATCCCTGTACATTGTGTAGGGATTTTTTCGTAAAGAAAAAACACTCATATAAGAGTGCCTTTTCTAACAGTTTTTTTAACAGAGGCAAGCAGCTTCAACGATGATTATTAGTTGAACCAATCGGGCTTTTACGGGCAGTTGATCCCCCACCTAACTTCTTTGCTTTCGCTGAATTTTGAGGTAGGGGTCTTACTGCCCGTTAATGCGGGATAAAATAAATAATACGACTAATAAAGCAAATCCTCCAGTAAAACCACAGCCCTACAAATACCGCAAAGTCCATAATAGGCGGCACTACACATGCCCATCAACTTAAGATTCCAAAGTACCCCCAAAACAAAAATTGTACACTTTATTGTTTTGGGAGTATTTGCTTTCCTTAGCTTGATAGCGATGGGTACTACCAGCATTTCGGAAAAACCCTACGCTAAGTAAAAAATACAATAAGCTGCCCATATGGACAGCTTATTTACATAATTATCGTTAGCGGAAGTCATTTTAAAATTCTATGTGTCGATTTTTTCTTTGCCTTTACGGATAAACCACCATATCAAAGCTACAAGTAGTATGAGGAGCGGTATTGCCTGAATAAAGAGAAATCCTCCCCAAAAATCAAGTTCAGTACTATCTGGAGAGTCTGTTGCCATCACACCTATAAAAAAAGCCACTGGAATTGTGCATAGATTTACCCCTAAACTGCCCATTATGAATATTAGATTTTTATCCTTTGTTTTTGGTGAATCAGATTTGAAGAATTCGAATATTGCCATGCCGATTATAAAAAACAGTATTACATAAAGCTGATTAAGATATCCCATAATATTCCTCCGTTATCCTAATTGTACCATCAGCAAAAACAATTTTGTGCAAATTTGGATGAATAGGATATTCATGATCGGTTAACATAACGCCTCATTATCGGTAGAAGGAAAACGGCCAAACCATTGATATTATTGGGTTTGTCTGTTGTCTTTTTCTATCATTCTATGCATGAATTTATACATTGTGGAGGCTTTAGGATTCTTCAGGTTTACGGATGTTCTGTATTAGTAGAAAATCTTGTATAAAAAAGTAGTTAGATTAGTGTGTTTTACTCCAGTTAATTTCAAAAGATAATTGAAAACTCATCTTTAAATTTAAAAAAGAAGGTGTTACCTTTTTAATGAGCAATAAAAAAACAGTGGTGTATAAAATCACTGCCGTTTTTTATTGTTTCTTATAAGTGGGTTATTTATATTCCTGTCTATATAATTTAAACGAATAAATAGCTCCAACGAAGAATACAAAGGCTTCAAATAATATAAAGATTTGACGGGAATTCTCAATATCTTTACCAACTAAAGAAATAAATATAGCATTCATTAGAATTTGAGTAGTAAACATACGAGAAGTAATTTTTAAATAAATAGCATTTGTTCTTTCATCTGGTTTCCTAATTTTTTATAGATGATAATAAGTGCAATACATGAACCTACAAGTAGAACTGATATAAATCCTACAAAGATATTGAAATTGTCTGTGCTTTCTAACATCCATTTGTTTAATAGATCAATCATTATTATCTTCCTTTCCTACATAAGAGAACATTTCGTTTATATCAACTTCAAAATAATTTGCTATTCGATATGCTAACACTAGTGAAGGAGAATAATTATTCTTTTCCATAACAAATATCGTTTGTTTAGAAACCCCTCAAGCATAATGAGGGGCTAAACGACTAGGAAAATGATTATTGGTGCTTAATGAGATGAAGTTCAGGATGTTGCTTCTGAATTTCTTCTAAATGCTTTTCATTTATCCCTTTTAAAGTTTGATCAAAAAAGCTAGTCACTAGTTTATTAATCAGTTTGTGATTTGCGGCTATATCTTCGCCGGGTTCATTAATAATAGGGGAAAATGCTGCTAAATCTGTAAAACTATTATGATTCGCTTTTGGAATTACAACTGTGTATACACCAGGTTTTTCAACGGTTTTATTTCTTAAATAGGATATTTCAAACAATTCATCTTGGATTCCGCCTGTCTTTTGGTTCTCCGCTTCGTTCATATAATGAATCGTAGCCTCCGCATTCATCAACATGAATGGTTTCCCAGGACCATCTTTAGGCATTGGCTCCCCGTACAATCCACCGTCCATATCAATTGCGGCTTTAATCCGATTATCTTTTACTAACATTTGTGCGGAAGTTGCCCCTCCATAAGAGTGACCTAGCATGCCAATTTTGTCATAGTCAATTAAATTTGCAATAGCTTTAAAGTTTTTATCAAAATTATTTTCCATTACTTTGTTTAAAACAAAAGTAGTATCCTGTTCCCACATTTGAACCATGTTATTTAAGGAGGTAGGTGTAAATTCAATTGGTATGGAGTCTACACGGTTTCCATTAGGGAAAATTGTTGTTGCTGCATATCCTGTAAAATTAAGAGCGATTACTACATAACCTTGACTGGCTAGTTCTTCTAACTGGAATGTATTTTGTTGCCCGTATAATTCCATTCCGTGTCCGAATAAAAGGAGGGGGAATTTTTCTTTAGCTTGAATTGGCTTAGCATCTTGATAAGAATGTGTTTTTGTCAGTCCTAAATGTGTCGTTACGATATATGGGGCCCCTTTTGTTACTGCCAATTGTTCAGCTAGCGCGTCTATGTTCTCAAAATAGGCGGAAGGTTTCCCTGATCCTTTTTCGGCAGGGTAGTACACTTGTATCATTAACTCACGATTTCCATGACTACTCGGTACAGCGGTTTCCTTTCGACTTTTATCAATTAAATGAAAGGCCTTCATTCCTACTGTATATTTTCCCGTAGGCTCTGGGAGTGTTATGATCGGAAAAAGTAAGGGGAACGTAAATATTGCGATAGCAGTTACAATAATTCCTACACTTTTTAAAACTTTTATAGCTAATTTCTTGGAAACGACTGTAGTTTTGGGTTTCAAAAAAACTTGTAATGTTAAAACGAGTGTTAAGAAATAAGCAGATATCATACGCCAATTTGCACCAATTAAAACGATGGTGGCCAATAAGAATGCGTAATTTATCATTAAAATGAATACATTCTTTTTCGTCAAACCACGCTGGATAAAGATGAGGGCGATGCTAGACAAAAGTAATACAACAGCAAAAATGATTTCTAACATTTTCAGCTTTTATCTCCCTTCCTAATCATATAAATGTAGATTGCTAAATTGATAATCTATAATCTCCTCGGTTATATAACCGTTATTGATAATTGTATGCATGTAAGTAAGTTTAGAACGTCTTTACATTACATCTTAAGAAAAAAGTACTCATGTGAGTACTTTTTCTTAAATGAATCGCTATTTATTTTTAAACTGATCCCCATAAATGATAAACCATACCGATAACAAAAAATGCTAGTCCTACAAACAAAACGATTAAAGCAAGTATTCCATTTTTATTATGTTCCATAACGTTATCTCCTTGTTTAGTTATATACAAAAAAGCCTTTAGTTGTAATTATGGCTAAAGGCTTGGGTTCTCATACTTTTTCGTTTATAAAGAAAAGACACCCATATAAGAGTGTCTTTTCCGATAGTTTTTTTAGCAGAAGCAAGCAGCTCCAACGATGATTAATAAAATGAATAATACAACTAATAAAGCGAAGCCTCCAGCAAAGCCACAACTACCACCAAAGCCCATAATAGTTCCTCCTTTACATAAGAGGTGAAAACAAGGGGTCACTCATGTTTTTTAACGGATTCCATTTACTTTATGTTTTTACGCATGAATTGAGCAGGTCCTTTTGAAAATAAAGAAAAGACACCTTAAGGTGCCTTCTATCAATTTGAATGATCCACTTTATCCCGCTATTTGCGGGCAGTAAGACCCCTACCTCAAAATTCAGCGAAAGCAAAGAAGGTAGGTGGGGGATCAACTGTCCGTAAAAGCCCGATTGGTGCGGGCTGATTAAAGTTTCACTTTATTTAATTAATATTCGTCAGCAATAAACTCTCTTATTAGCTTTATTTCATATGTATCCGGGTTAAACTTAAATATTTTAATTTGATTAGATTCATCTTTATACGCAAATGTATTCTCACCAATTTGGGTCATATTGTTGATGTTTGAAGTAGGATCGCTACCATGATCAGTGATTTCCACAACTTTCTCACGGTTCCAAAATGCAACGACAATGATTAAGATGATAAGGCATACACGTATGTAACGCAGTTCTCTTGCAATAGGATGTTCCATTTGATAGTCTCCTTTATCATTTGATATCGTGTAAAAAGAGATAATCCTTATGAAAGAATAATGAATAGAATGTAAATAAAAAAGACACTGTAAAGTGTCTTTTTTATTTAAGTTATGCGCATTGCTTAATAAGACGCTAGTTCCTCAGTCTGACTATGAGTAACTATGTAGGGTGATTTAATTATAACATTTTAACCAGTAATGGGTCTATATGGAATTTTTTTAAGTGGTTATGTTTCATTATTTAGAAATAAAAAATGTGGTGTAGTATATGGAGTGAGAAGGAAAAGTCCTATCCTATATGGAATTTAAGAAAAAAATGAAAAATGATTCGTCATGTTTTCTCTTGTAAAAAAATGTTCAATAATTCATTATTGCAAACGCTTACTATTTGTGTATAATAAAGTTAAGTTAATAAGTAAAAGGATTGTTACTGTTCGGCAGGCAAAACCTAAATTGATCTAGAGGCTATGGGTGTAATGAGGCTTTTGGAATCAGTTTAGGTTTTTTTATTACCTTTTGTGACTTTAGTAAAAAAAGAAGGCGGAACAATATGAGAATCCATAAAATCTTAAATAATAATGTTGTTTGTACGACGAAGGATAATGAGACAGAAGTCGTACTTATGGGCAGAGGTTTGGGATTTCAGAAAAAAGTAGGCGATACAATTGATGAATCTAAGATAGAGAAAACCTTTGTTTTAGAGACAAAAGAATTATCAGAGAAACTGGCTAGGTTGTTAACTGAAATTCCTGTGCAGAATTTAGAAATTACAGAAAGAATTATTCAGTTTGCTAAAACGATTTTGCCGGGGGCGTTAAGTGATTATATTTATCTTACATTAACAGATCACTTAAGCTTCGCTTTAACGCGGCATAAAGAAGGAATGGATCTCAAAAATAATTTGCTTTGGGAAATTAAGAGGTTTTATCAGAAAGAGTTTGAAATTGGTCTACAAGCTTTGAACATTATTGAAGAAGAGACTGGGTTTAAACTTTCTGAAGATGAAGCAGGGTCAATTGCACTACATTTCGTTAATGCACAGCAAGGAGAGCCGGCGATGCAGCAAACGGTGGCGATGACGAAAATCGTTCAAGATATTTTAAATGTTGTAAAGTACCACTATAAGATGAACTTAGATGAAAATTCGTTTAATTATAGTCGGTTTGTAACGCATTTACGATATTTCGCCCAGCGTTTAATGCAGAAGGAATTAAATTCGGCCGATGATGATTTTTTATATGAGCAAGTGAAAAGTAAGTATCAAGAGGCATATTGTTGTACAGAAAAAATTGAAGCATACTTACAAAAAGCACATAATAATCATCTTTCAAAAGATGAAAAAGTGTATTTAACGTTGCACATTCATCGTGTAACGAAACGTAATGAATTATGTAATTGAATAAACGGGATTGTTACTGTTTGGCAGGCAAAACCTAAATTGACTTTTAATGGAGTGATTCGTATGTATCACGCCGTTATGGTTAGTTTAGGTTTTTTCTTTTATAAAAAATGATAAATGGGATGATTGTAAGGAGGGAGAACTACTATGAAGTATGAAAAATTGGCAAAAGACATACTGAAAAATGTTGGTGGGAGAGAAAATATAAATAGCGTTGTACACTGTATAACACGTTTACGATTTCAGTTAAAAGATGAAGGGAAAGCAAATACGGAAATACTGAAAAATATGGAAGATGTTGTGACGGTTATGAAAAGCGGTGGGCAGTATCAAGTCGTTATTGGTAACCATGTATCCGACGTATATAAAGCGGTTATTGCTGCTGGAGGGTTTCAAGAAACAGAGGAAGAAGCTACGAGTGAGAAGAAAAAGAGTAGTCTTATAGATATTCTTTCTAGCATTTTCACTCCTATTTTAGGAGTACTAGCCGCAACAGGGATGATTAAAGGATTGAATGCACTATTTTTAGCATTAGGCTGGTTAAGTAATGAGTCAGGAACGTATCAAATATTAAATGCAGTTGGCGATTCGTTATTTTATTTCTTCCCGATCTTCTTAGGATATACAGCAAGTAAGAAATTTGGAGGATCACCATTCATTGGTATGGCAATTGGGGGCGCTTTAGTTTATCCGGCTTTATCAGGTTTAACAGCAAGTGAGCCATTATATACGCTATTTGCAGGAACGATGTTTGAATCACCCATTCATATTACGTTTTTAGGAATACCAGTTATTTTAATGAATTATGCATCATCTGTTATTCCAATTATTCTCGCTGCTTATTTTGGAGCGAAAGTAGAAAGGTCTTTAAAGAAAGTTATTCCGGATGTTGTGAAAACATTTTTAGTACCATTTTTTACATTACTAATCGTTGTACCAGTTACATTTCTTGTTATTGGCCCAATTGCGACGTGGGCAGGACAGTTCTTAGGACAAGTTACAATTTGGATGTATAATTTAAGCCCGTTAGTAGCCGGTATGCTACTCGGTGCTTTCTGGCAAGTACTTGTCATATTCGGCCTTCATTGGGGAGTTGTTCCGATTGGCTATAACAATTTAGCAGTGCACGGTATCGACCCGATACTAGCGCTTATATTTGCTGCTTCATTTGCTCAAATCGGTGCTGTTCTTGGCGTTTGGATGAAAACGAAAGACCAGAAATTAAAAACACTTAGTATTCCAGCTTTTATTTCAGGTATCTTCGGCGTTACAGAGCCGGCGATTTATGGTATTACACTTCCTCTTAAAAAGCCGTTTATTATGAGCTGTATTGCTGGAGGAATTGGCGGTGCAATACTTGGCGTATTTGGTACACAAAGTTATATGACAGGCGGACTTGGTATATTTACACTTCCAACATTTATTAGTCCGAAAGATGGGATTACAGCTGGATTTTGGGGCGCAATTGTTTCAATGGTTGTTTCTTTAATAGTAGGTTTCATTCTTACTTACTTATTCGGTTTTACTAAAAAACAAACATCTACAGAAACAGCTGAAACAATTGATAAAATTGCTGCATCAAATCATGATGAAGTAATTTTCAGCCCTTTTCATGGTGTAGTTAAGCCGCTCCAACATATTGACGATGCTGCATTTGCATCAGGTGCGTTAGGTGAAGGGATTGCGATTGAGCCTTCAGAGGGAAAGTTATTTTCACCAGTTTCAGGTACGATTTCTGCACTTTTTCCGACGAATCATGCAGTAGGAATTACGGCGGATTCAGGTGCTGAAATTTTAATCCATATTGGGATGGATACGGTGAAATTAGATGGCGCATTTTTCTCTTCTCATATTGAGCAAGGAGCGAGAGTAGAAAAAGGGCAATTACTAATTGAATTTAATATAGCTGAAATTCAAAAGGCGGGTTATATTGTGACAACACCAGTTGTTGTTACAAATTATAATAAATATAGCATTAAGAAAACGGAAGTAGAAAAGATTCAAGCAGGAGATTCCTTACTAGAGTTAGGAGTTAAATAGTAGTTACATTTCATACAGGTTCAAACGAAGAAAGGTATTCTTTAAAACCAGCAGTGCCTTTCCTCGTTAATTCTTATATAAAGGAGTTTTTCTATATGTCTAAAGTTATTTTTCCGAAAGGATTTTTATGGGGTGGAGCGATTGCAGCCAATCAAGTTGAAGGAGCATATTTAGAAGATGGAAAAGGATTAACGACGGTTGATCTATTACCAACTGGTGAAAACCGTTGGGATATTATGAAAGGAAATATTCATTCCTTTACACCGGTAGAAGGGGAGTTTTATCCATCACACGAAGCAATTGATTTTTATCATCGTTATAAAGAAGATATTGCTTTGTTTGCAGAAATGGGATTTAAAGCGTTACGCGTATCTATTGCTTGGACACGTATTTTCCCAAATGGTGATGATGAAAAGGTGAATGAAGCAGGGTTACAGTTTTATGATAATTTATTTGATGAACTGTTGAAGCATGGCATAGAACCAGTCGTTACGATGGCGCACTTTGATGTTCCTGTTCATTTAGTAGAAACATATGGAAGCTGGAGAAGTAGAAAACTCGTCAACTTCTTTGAGACGTATGCAAAAACGATTTTTAATAGATATAAAGATAAAGTGAAATATTGGATGACATTTAATGAAATTAATATGCTTTTACATTTACCTTTCATGGGAGCAGGGCTAGCTTTTAAAGAAGGTGAGAATAAAAAACAAATTCAGTATCAAGCGGCGCATCACCAACTTGTCGCAAGTGCGTTAGCTGTGAAAGCGTGTCATGAAATTATTCCAGATGCCAAAATTGGCTGCATGCTTGCTGCTGGTGCAACGTATCCATATACATGTAATCCAGATGATGTGCTACGCGCGATGGAACAAGACCGTGAATCATTCTTCTTCATTGATGTACAAGCAAGAGGAGAGTACCCTGGGTATGCGAAGCGATTCTTTACAGATAACAATTTAACAATTGAAATGGAGAAAGAAGACGAATCCATTTTGAAAGAGCATACAGTTGATTATATTGGCTTTAGCTATTATGCAAGTAGAGCAACAAGTACGGATCCAGAAGTATTAAAAAGTATAACGAGTGGAAATGTATTTGGTTCTGTTGAAAATCCGTATCTTGAAAAATCAGAGTGGGGATGGACGATTGATCCGAAAGGTTTCCGTATTACAGCAAACCAACTTTACGATCGTTACCAAAAGCCTTTATTTGTCGTTGAAAATGGTCTTGGCGCAATCGATCAATTAAATGCTGAAGACGAAGTGAACGATGAATACCGTATTGATTACTTGCAAAAGCATATGATTGAAATGTCAGAAGCAATACAAGACGGAGTAGATATTATCGGATATACAAGCTGGGGCCCGATTGACCTCGTAAGTGCTTCTACTGGAGAAATGAAGAAACGTTACGGATATATATACGTTGATAAAGATAATGAAGGAAAAGGTTCATTAAAAAGATCGAAGAAGAAAAGTTTCGATTGGTATAAAGAAGTAATTGAGACGAATGGCGAGAGTCTGAAATCTTAAGTATAAAAAGAAGACATCAATTAAGATGTCTTCTTTTTTTGTACAATAGCAAGTAAAAGTGGATAGATTTCCCGACGGTATTATTTAAAGAAGACCCTCAAAACGAAGGCCCACTCCTACCGATATTTATTTCCCACCTTCACATTTTTAAGGAAGGAATCTTTTGTCGGAAAACAATAAAATCTTATTAATTTTTATAATTAGTAGAATTTTTATAGAAATAATCCTCTTAATCTATTAAAATTATGTCGTATGATGTCAGATTTTAATACGGGGAGAGAAAATTTCATGTTAAAAAAAATCATTCCAGTTGCTTTAGCATTAAGTACAGTTACTTTTTCAAGTGTATTTGCTGCACCTCCAGCTCAAGCACCTAAAGAACAAAACCGCTACATAGATGTACAAATGCTCGGTATTAACGATTTTCATGGGCAACTAGACACTGTAAAGAAAATTAACAATAAAGATGCAGGGGGAATTGAGTACTTAGGTGCTTATTTACGTGATCGTGAAAAACAAAATCCGAATACATTAAAGGTTCATGCTGGCGATATCGTTGGAGCAAGTCCTCCTGTTTCAGCATTATTACAAGACGAACCCACGATTGAATTTCTAAATGATTTAAAATTTGATGTTGGAACCATCGGAAATCATGAATTTGATGAAGGCATTGAAGAAATGCACCGCCTTATTTATGGGGGATACCATGAAAAAACAGGGGATTTTAAAGGGGCAAAATTCCCATATGTTGCCGCAAATTTCTATAATAAATCCACTGGTCGTCTATTTTTACCACCATTTACTATAAAAAAGGTACAAGGAGTTCCTGTTGGCTTTATCGGAGTCGTAACAACAGATGTTCCTAACGTTGTTATGCCTACTATGCTAAAGAATGTAGAAATTACAGATGAAGTTGAAGCCATTAACAAATCCGTAAAGAAATTAAAAGAACTAGGCGTTAAATCTATCGTTGTTCTTGCGCATAACGGAGGTACAACAGATGAGAACGGCGTAACAAATGGTGATCTTGTCCGATTAGCAAATGAAACTGATCCAGAAGTCGATGTTATTTTTGGCGGGCATAGCCACACCTATGTAAATGGAACTGTTAATAATAAACTTGTCGTACAAGCAAATTCTTATGGAATGGCTTTTGCTGATGTTGATGTAAAGATTGATCGTAAGACAAAAGATATTGTTGAGAAAAAAGCAGAAATTGTTACAACCTACCATGATGGCATAGAGCCTGATAAAAAAATAAAGAAGAAGATGGAGAAATATCAAGAAAAAATCGCACCACTTGTCAATGAAGTTGTTGGTAAATCTACCGCTCCACTAGATCGAAAACAAAATACGGCTGGTGAATCTACTCTCGGCAATTTAGTTGCTGATGCCCAGCGTGCAACAATGCAATCCCAAATTGCTCTTATGAACCCTGGTGGTATTCGTAATGACTTAGATGCTGGTGATATTACATGGGGAGAGATATATGGCATTCAACCATTCGGAAATCAATTAATAAAAGTTAATTTAACGGGTCAAGACATTCGTGATATTTTAAACCAACAATGGCAAAAAGACATAACAAGAATGCTTCAAATTTCAGGGATCCAATACACTTGGGATGCGAACAAGCCAAATGGAGAAAAAGTCACAAGTATTCACTTAACAAATGGAGAAGAAATTATTCCTTCTAAAACTTACAGCGTCGTTGCGAACGCATTTCTAGCTTCAGGTGGAGATGGATTTGTGTCCTTTAAAAATGGGAAAGATGCTGAAACAGGACCAACTGATTTTGAAGCATTAGTAGATTATATAAAACAAGCAAAAGAACCAATTCAGCCTATTATTGATGGGAGAATTCAAAAAATAAATTAGTTTTTCATTCATCCCAAAACACCTAGATTACCTGTTCGCTATACCTTTTAGTGTGCAGGTAATCTAATTTTTCTTGTGTGGGTTTGAAATAAAGTCCTACCGTGGTCAACGGATTTACCATCTATATGCAAAGTACCCAAGAAAAGTAAAGTCAACAAAAATAACTTCATTCATATTGCGTTATATTCTTCTTTGCTAAATTTTATATCCACAAAACATGGTGCAGTGGGGGATAAAAAAAGGGGACTTTAAAGTGCCAAAGTTATTAGTTTTTAAGCTCTAAATTTTTGGAATGAGAAATAGAGCTTATATGATATTCTCCTCCACCAAATTTTACATCTACAGAAAAAGTTTACTTTTGTAATCTTCTAATTACCATTTTATGAGTGAAAAAGAAAATTTCATAAGCTAAAATATTTTACGTAAAAAGACACCCTAAGGTGCCTTTCTCCGACTTGAACCACTTTCATTTCATACGAATCTATCCGTATTACCCCTTTGTTATAAATGTAAACACACCCTATAAAATAGAATCGTTTATATACCCCAGATTAAAATACAGGAAACTTGGGATTAGTATCGGAGTAACGCCACATCCCCTATCATGATTGATATGTTACGCCTTTCAAAAGAATCTGCTTTATAGAATGTGTCCACAATTTATATTTTACTATATTTAATATTCATTAAGTGTATTTTTTATTAATATGTATAATTACATAAAGTTTAAGGGGAAAAGAGAGTATACATTTGGTAATGTGTAATAAAGATGTGGTCCACTTACGGAAATAGGTGGGCTATTTTATCCCGCTATTTGCGGGCAGTAAGACCCCTAACTCAAAATTCAGCAAAAGCAAAGAAGTTAGGTGGGGGATCAACTGCCCGTAAAAGCCCGATTGGTGCGGGCTAATAATCAGCGGGGGATGAAGAAAACCCCCACTGATTAAAGTTTCACTTTATATTGGTGAGCCTGTTTGAGCATGATAGGAGGTTTAGCCTTTTTAATTTCTAAAATCAAATAGAAGAAGACCACCCGTCAGCCTCGTAAGCGTGGGAAGTCTTCTGAATCCAATAAATAATATTTAGTCGCAACTACTCACCTTAGTAGCATTTTTCTTTAATGATATACGCATTAAAACATTGAAATATCTCTATGAAAATTATAGGGAATGTGGAAAAAAACATACTGTATTTACTGTTACCAACTCCCCACATTAACATCTACCTTCAACCACTTCACCCAATCCAACTCCTCTATCTTAAGCAAGCTCAACGAAACACCTTTCATATCTAAAGAAGTTAGAAGGGTACCAACCTTTACGAACTTCACATGTAAGCCTTCCAGCTCGCATAAACGGCGAATGTCGTTTGCGAAAATGTATTGTTCCATTAATGGTGTCGCACCTAATCCGTTAATGAGAATCGCAAAGTTGTCACCTTTTCTCCAGCGGTAAATGCTTTTTAATTTATTCATAAGTTCGATTGCTAATATTTCAGAAGAAGATAGTGCTTCTTTACGGTAACCTTTTTCACCGTGGATGCCGATTCCGTAAAAGGCTTCATCGTCGTTTAATATGAATGAAGCTTTTCCCTTTACTGGATCGTTTGCAGGTGAAAGGGCAACTCCTAATGTATGCAAGTTTTGGATGACAGCTTGGCCAAGCGTTGTTAGTTCTTTTAAAGAATGGCCTTCAAGAGCGGCTGCGCCTAATATTTTTTGAACTAAAATGGTGCCAGCTACGCCGCGTCTTCTTTTATTAAAAGAAGCATCATCTTCAATTGAAACGTCGTCATTTACGGTGACGTGGTCAACTTGTCTTCCTTCTTCTTTGGCGATTTGTTCGGCAGCTAGAAAGTTTGCTACGTCATTTTTAAAGTTTTTTATGATGAATAAAATGCTTTTATCCTTTGGCATAAGGCGAGTTGCCGCTACAATTTGTTCCACTGTAGGCGGAGTGAAGATACTTCCGTTTACTGCCGCCGTAAGCATTCCTTTTCCTACATAGCCAATATCAGCTGGTTCATGTCCGCTACCGCCACCGCTTATAATGACAACGTTTTGCTTCAGTTTTTCGATATCTTTTACATAAATGATGTTATGTGTCTCGTCGTAATTTACTTTGTCGTTATGTTCAAAATAAAAGCCATGCAGCATATCTTGAACAATATGTTCTACATCATTCATAATCTTTTTCATTGTTCTTGCCACCTTATGGTTACTTTGCTGATTGCTCAAGTAAAAGTAGTAATTGATTGTTTATCATATTTTTCATGAGAGAAGACATAATGGATGGATTTACTTCACACTTACTTTCAATCCAATCTTTTATCGTTCCAACGAAACCGTGACTATAAAAAGAGGCAATCGTATTTTTTGTTTCAATAGAAAGACTTAATTTACAGCTCATGGATAGTTCATCAATAATCTTCATATATAAGTTTTTCGTATGCTCAAATAAATAGTGATTAAACGAGTTTTGCTCAATGACTTTAAATGCATTACGGTAAAATTTTTGATTTTCATAAAAGTAATCAAATAATAAATCGAAAATGTTTTCCCATTTTTCATAGTCGAGAAAGTCTATAATGTTTTCCTTCGTTTCTTCTCTATAAATCCAGCTTAATAGTTCAAATTTATCTTTAAAATGATAATAAAAAGTTTGTCTACGCATTTGACAGTGTAACATAATATCGCTCACTGATATTTTATGAAATGACTCTGTTTCCATTAAATATTTCAATGAGTTCGCGATTATCTTTTTAGAAATTATAGAAGAGGTCATCTGAATCATCCCTAGAATGTTAGTAATATAAAAATTCTATCTATAAATGAAAGAGGCGTCTTTAGACAGATTGTCCATTTTGTCCGTTTACTATAAAACGCTTTCATTTTAACATGAATAGTAAGAAAAAGATTTCAAATATATCACAATATATTAAAGGAAACGAGGGAGAATCACAATGAAAAAGATTATAAATAAACCAGAAACATTAGTTATGGAAATGTGCAACGGAATGGTTATGGCTCATCCAGAACTTGAGCTTTTGAAAAAATATAAAGTCATTAAGAAGAAAGAAATGAATGAAAATAAAGTAACGTTAATTAGCGGCGGCGGTAGTGGTCATGAGCCAGCGCATGCAGGGCTAGTCGGAAAAGGAATGTTAGATGCGGCAGTGTGCGGAGATGTGTTTGCTTCTCCTTCGCAAATTCAGGTATATCAAGCGATTAAAGAGACAGCTAGTAAAAAAGGTACGTTATTAATTATTAAAAACTACAGCGGCGATATTATGAATTTCAAAAATGGGGCGCATTTAGCGACTGAAGATGGAATCGAAGTCGACTACGTAAAAGTAGACGATGATATTGCGGTAGAAGATAGTCTGTACACAGTAGGACGCCGCGGCGTTGCGGGAGTTATTTTCGTTCATAAAATTGCCGGTGCAGCAGCGGAAGCAGGTATGGATTTAGGAGCAGTAAAAGCTGTCGCAGAAAAGGCAGCGGCTAACGTGCGCACAATCGGTTTAGCGTTAACTTCTTGTACAGTTCCAGCGAGCGGATCACCTACTTTTACACTTGGTGAAGATGAAATGGAATACGGCGTAGGTATTCACGGCGAACCAGGAATTAAGCGTGAAAAAATGATGTCAGCAGATGAACTAGCGAATCGTATGACAAACGATTTAATAAAAGACTTAGGAGTAAAAGATGGCGAAGAAATTGCGCTTCTTGTAAATGGTTTTGGCGGAACACCACTGCAAGAACTTTACTTATTTAACAACGCAGTTACGAGAGAATTAGCTGCTAGAAACATTAAAATCAATAGAGTATTCGTCGGTAACTATATGACGAGTATCGATATGGCCGGTATGTCTTTAACAGTAATGAAGCTAGATGATGAGCTAAAAACATTATTATCAAAAGAGTGTAATACACCTGCGTTTAAAGTAGATGGACCAGTTGAGAGTGTAGAGTACGTGAATGTACTTGAAGAGACTGAAGAAAAGGAAGTTTCCTTTGAACTAGAAACAGCGGAAGAGCACGCTGTTATTAAAGATAATGTCATTACATTAAACAACATGATTTATCTCGTTGATAAAATGAGTGACATTATTATTAAAAATGAAGTACCGTTCTGTGAGTTAGACACGCACGCTGGTGACGGCGACTTCGGAATGAGTGTCGCGAAAGGATTTAAGCAATTAAAACGTGAGTGGCATTCTATTGTAGAACAAGAAAATGTAACGATCGAATCATTCCTTGACGGTTGTTCGATGATTATTATGGAACATTGCGGCGGCGCTTCTGGTCCAATTTGGGGTGGTGCATTCCGCGCAGCTAGTAAAGCAACAGGCGAAAAACGTGAGCTAACAGTGAAAGAGTTCGCTGAAATGTTACAAGCGGCACTTCATGGCATACAATCTATCGGTGAAAGATCATTTGGTAGAGGAGCGGTAGTTGGTGATAAAACGCTTGTTGATGCACTTGCTCCATGTGTAGACTCTTGGATTAATAGTGCTTCAAATGAAATAGACATGAAAATTGCCTTTGAAAAAGGAGCAGAAGCAGCGGTTAAAGGAGCGGAGTATACGAAAGAAATCGTAGCTCGCATGGGCCGCGCTGGTACAGTTGGTGAAAGAAGTTTAGGCTATCCAGATGCAGGTGCACATGCGCTTGGAGTTATCTTTACGGAGATTGCGGGTAGTTTGAAATAGGAATGAGAAGATCCCCTCTGCCTTATGGTGGAGGGGTTCTTTATTTATAACCATCATTCTTCCAGTGAAAAAATTTATTTGTTAGCTAATCTAGAAGCTACGTCTTTAACTTCTTTATATGCATTTTGTAATACTTCATTTGGATCTAGTACTGCTGTTCCTTGTGCACGAACGATTTGATAATCTTCAATACCAAGGAAATTAAACATTGCTTTTAAATATTTATGAGAGTATTCCACTTCTGTATACCAATCATCATTTGTATAGATCCCTCCACTTGCTTGTATAACAAGCATTCTTCTTCCATCTTTAAGTAGTCCCACTGATCCAGTTTCAGTATATTTAAATGTTTCACGTGCAATCATGATATTGTCCATGTAATCTTTTAACTTTGATGGAATATTAAAGTTGTGCAAAGGTAATACAATCACATACGTATTTGCACTTTTAAATTGTTGTAAAATTTCGGACATACGCTCTGTTACTTTTTGTTCTTCATCAGTTAACTTGTGTCCATTTCCTTGCTTTTCCCATGCGCTTAAAACAGTTTTATCTATCATTGGTACTACATCATCGTATAAATTAATCTGTTCAATCGTTTCATTATTAGGAATTAATTCTTTATAAGATACTAAAAAGTGGTTAAAAACCTTAATGCTGACTGATGATGTATCATCCACTTTCGGATGTGCGTTTATAATAAGTGTTTTGTTCATTTGTATTACCCCTTTTTAAAAGTTTTTACGTTTTAATTGCCGACTATATTAATCGTCGATTAATATGATCTTTAATATAAGCTCTGAAATTATTTTTGTCAAATGAAATACATACTATTCTAAAAGAGCCTTTTTTTTATTTGACTAAAATTCTAAATGGTCCTAAGATACAATTTGATAACCCTTAAAATAAAAAGCAGGTGATTTGTATATGCAATATAGTGTTGGGGTTGAATATGCCTTGCATTGCCTAGTTTATTTAATCAATGCTCCTTCCAAGGAAAGTGTTGGAATAAAAGATTTGGCAGAGTTTCAAGGACTTTCTGAAACATTCCTTTCAAAAGTTTTCGGTAAATTATCTAAAGCTGACATTGTGAATTCTGTCCCAGGTGTAAAAGGAGGATACAGGTTAGCTAAGTCTCCAGAAGATATTTCTTTTTGGGATGTAATAGAAGCCGTCGAAGGCCCAAAACCTATTTTTCAATGTAAAAATATTGTACAGAATGGTCTACTATATCGAGACGAGGCTTGTAATTCTTGTGAGCCTAGCAATTCTTCTTGTACAATTAACTTAGTAATGCTTGAAGCAGAAGAACACATGCGTGAGTTTCTTCGTAAAAAGACTCTTGCATGGTTAGATAAAGAACTTGATATTGTTTTACCTGAAAAGATAAGGGTAGATACTCGTGAATACTTCAAACAAAAAAACTCTAACTAAATCGCCATGACGAATTAGTTAGGTTTTTTTTGTTTTTTAACATTAATTCCATCATGTGAGTACTTCATCACAAATTCCTTCTTTAAATGTAGTAGAACCACAATTCTCGCATCGTTTATTTTTCATGTTACTAACATCTCATTTGATTGATATTTATTTTGCTGTGTTTTTACGATAGAAGTAAAGCAACTTGGTTATACATGATGTTTTCGATATGATACAACATCCCCCTTTATATATCCGCAAGTAAAACAACATAATACCCCCATAAATCTCTATAACAATATGATTTTTCATATATCATTTAATGTTTATCGGATAAATAAGTATTAAAGTATTGATTTTTATTATTCTGATGATTATAATAAATGGAAATCAAACAATTCTTATGTTGAGAAGTGGAGGGACGGGCCCTATGAAACTTCGGCAACCTCGTTTTAGACGAAAGGTGCCAAATCCTGCAGGTGAAAAAACACCTGAAAGATAAGAGCGGTTCACTTAGTCAAGAAGGCTACTCTTATTTCGATAAGAGTAGCTTTTTTTATGGCTAAAAGATAAAGGGGGAATAGGTAGTGGAGTATGGTTTTTGGTTGCCGATTTTTGGGGGATGGCTTCGAAATGTAGATGATGAATCTATGCCACCTACGTTTGAGTATGCAAAACAAACAGCGCAAGCGGCAGAACAATTAGGTTTTTCAACAACTCTTATTGCAGAATTAAACTTAAATGATATAAAAGGTGTGTCAGCACCAAGTTTAGAAGCATGGACAACTGCGGCAGCACTTGCTGCGGTAACGGATCGATTAGAGATTATGACAGCTGTAAGACCTGGCTTCCATAATCCAGCAGTTACAGCGAAAATGGCAGCAAATATCGATCAATTAAGTAATGGCCGTTTTACATTGAATGTAGTTTCAGCGTGGTGGGAAGAAGAAGCGAGACAGTACGGCGGGGTATTTACTGCACATGATGAAAGATATGATCGCACAGAGGAATTTGTAACAGTTTTGAAGGAGCTCTGGAAAGAAGACGAGTTTTCTTATAAAGGGAACTTTTATGAGCTTCATCATACACATTTAAGTCCAAAACCTGTGCAGAAACAAGGAATTAAGCTTTATGCAGGTGGTGAGAGTGAGAGAGGAAAAGAGGTCATTGTAAATCACGCGGATGCATATGTAATGCATGGGGGAACAGTGGAAGAAGTATCTGTGAAAATAGAAGATATGAAGAATCGTAGAAAGAAAGTCAAAGAGGAGCCATTGCAGTCATTCGGGCTTGCCGCTTACGTCATTTGTCGTGATACAGAAGAAGAGGCGTTAGAGGAATGGAGACGCATAACGGATGTGAAAGACGATGCTTTAGGTTACGCGGGTTACCAAGACTTTATTAGTAAATCACAGTTGGAACAGCAAGTGAAGCTGAATGATTACTCCGTATCTAATCGTGGATTACGTCCGAACCTAATCGGAACACCAGAACAAATTGCAGAAAGGATACTTGCTTTTGAAAAAGTAGGTGTTACGTTATTACTTTTACAATTTTCGCCACAGCTTGAAGAGATGAAACGATTTTCTGAAAAAGTGATGCCATTAGTTGAAGCAAAAAGAAAGGAATTGATTACAAATGAGTAAAATTTACATATTACATGAAAATAAGGAATGGACGGATCATTTAGTGAAAAGGTTGGAAGAACTGGAGTTACCGTATGAGGAATGGCTTTTAAATGAAGGAACAATTTCGTTAGAACAAGAACCTCCTCAAGGTGTTTTTTATAGCCGCATGAGTGCTTCTTCACATACAAGAGGGCATCGATATGCACCTGAGTTGACTGAAGGGGTTCTTTCTTGGTTAGAGGGATACGGGCGAACAGTATTTAATGGGTCTCGCGCATTACGACTTGAAGTAAGTAAATTGAATCAATATACAGCACTAAGGAATTTTGGGATACAAGTGCCGAAAACAATTGGTGCTGTTGGTCGTGATAATATAATAAAAGCAGCAAGGGAGTTAGGGGAAATACCGTTCATCACAAAGCATAACCGGGCAGGCAAAGGCCTTGGTGTTCAACTTTTCCATTCCATTGAGGCTTTAAAACAGTATTTGGATGGTCCGGCATTTGAAGAGCCAATTGATGGAATTACTTTAATCCAGCAGTATATTGAAGCACCTGAATCATATATTACACGATGTGAGTTTGTAGGCGGTCAGTTTGTATATGCAGTTAAAGTAGATACATCAGAAGGGTTTGAACTTTGTCCAGCAGATGCGTGCTCTATTCAAGATGCTTTTTGCCCAGTAGGAGAAGAGAGTAAGAAAGAGGCTTCAACAAAATTTGAAATTATATCGGACTTCCATGAGCCAATTATTGAACAATACAAGGGATTTTTGAAAGAAAACGAAATTACTGTTGCTGGTATTGAATTTATTCGCAGTTCGGATGGAACAATTTATACGTATGATATTAATACGAACACAAACTATAATTCTGACGCAGAGTCTGTAGCTAATCAATTTGGTATGCTCGAGCTTGCTAAATTCCTTGGAATAGAATTAGAAAAACAAGTAGAGTCAGTTAAATAATATTGATTAAAAAATAAAGTTCTGGTGCAAAGATAGGAAAAAGAAGATATAGCACATTTTATCGGTGCAAGAAATTTAGGATATCCTGATGCAGGTGCGCATGCACTTGGAGTTATCTTTACGGAGATTTCTTCTAATTTAGTTGAATGATATTTTAATGTGGCTTAGAAGCAAACCAATTACTTTCGTTGCAAATGATTTCGGTACAGAATTTAAGTGTAAATAGGCTGAAGTTAATAAGTAGTCTGCTATATGTTGTTTATTCATTACGAAAAGGGCACTCCCTCAATGGAGTGCCCTTTTTGTAATGAATGATGGTAACGGATAAAAAACTCTTGTATTACCAGGAGTCACCGTGGCTGGATTGCATGTACATAATTGTACTAGATTTAGTCGAATCAACTTGTTC
This sequence comes from Bacillus thuringiensis, assembly GCF_014932895.1. GTDB lineage: Bacteria > Bacillota > Bacilli > Bacillales > Bacillaceae_G > Bacillus_A > Bacillus_A thuringiensis_AA. Next base: position 106,757 of record NZ_JACYOF010000010.1, read on the forward strand.
CTTAGAATCTGATTGTAAAGGGAATGCTAGCCCTATAGATAAAGCAGCTGAAAGTGATAAACCTAAAATCGTTCCAAAAAGTTTTTTCTTTAGCCTGATAACTAACATAAAAATATTTACTAGCTTTTACAGTGTCGCTTTCTACTATATGTAGTTTGTATATTGGTATGTATATACTAGCAAGAAATGAAATGTGATAGAGTTATATATTGAAAGAAAAAACTTTTTCAATAATTTTCTGATAATTTAAAAGACGATTAGAATATAAATAGAAAAGGAATTTAATAGGATTCCTTAGATGGTGTTCATTTATCCCGCTATTTGCGGGCAGTAAGAGCCCTACCTCAAAATTCAGCGAAAGCAAAGAAGTTAGGTGGGGGATCAAGAAAACCCCCACTGATTAAAGTCTCACTTTATTTACTGCCAAAATATAAGTGAATTGAGCAAATATGACTATTGCACTTAAAATAAATAACAGCCTTTTTGTAAAGTGAATCTACATAAAATGATTCAGAATTTTATAAGAATCCATATGGAAAGTATTCATTCAAATAACAAACAGCTCAAGTTCCACTGAGAACTTGGGCTGTTTGTATGCTGTATTTCCTCAGTGTTGTAAATAAGTATTTTCCCAGCGCTACTCCATCGCTATCAAGATAAAAGAACGAGTGATCCCATTTTATGGTTATGTATCCCACCCTGCATAAAAAATATTTCTCAACATTTTATCCGTTGAAAAAGATTGAATATTCGTATTATAACGAATATTATGTTGCTATCGACAAAAAAAACGATAATTTGCAGACACTGGGGAGGAAATGCATTGAAAAAGAATAAGAAGTTAAAACCTTTATCAGTTTTAGCAACAGCGGCAGTACTAAGTAGTAGTTTTGCTTTTGGAAGTCATGCAGCGTATGCTGAAACACCAACATCATCTCTACCAATAGATGAGCATTTAATACCGGATGAGCGTTTGGCAGAAGCGCTAAAACAACGGGGCGTAATTGATCAATCTGCATCACAAGCTGAGACGTCAAAGGCTGTCGAAAAATATGTTGAGAAAAAGAAAGGGGAAAACCCTGGTAAAGAAATCTTGACAGGGGATAGTCTTACGCAAGAAGCTTCTGATTTTATGAAAAAAGTAAAAGATGCAAAAATGAAGGAAAATGAACAGGCGCAGCAGCCAACAGCAGGGCCAGTAGCTGGACAAGATGCAGGATTGAATTCTGGAAAATTAAATGGAAAAGTACCTACTACATCAGCGAAGCAAGCTGATTACAATGGAGCTGTTCGAAAAGATAAAGTACTTGTTTTACTTGTAGAATTTAGCGATTTTAAACATAACAATATTGATCAAGAGCCAGGATATATGTATTCTAAGGACTTTAATCGTGAACATTATCAAAAAATGTTATTTGGTGATGAACCATTTACGTTATTTGATGGATCGAAGATTAACACATTTAAACAATATTATGAAGAACAATCTGGTGGCAGCTACACAGTTGATGGAACTGTAACAGAATGGCTCACTGTTCCAGGAAAGGCTTCAGATTATGGTGCGGATGCAGGCACTGGTCATGATAACAAAGGTCCTTTAGGGCCACGCGATCTTGTGAAAGAAGCATTAAAAGCAGCGGTAGCAAAAGGGATCAATTTAGCAGACTTTGATCAATATGACCAGTACGATCAAAATGGTGATGGAAATAAAAATGAGCCAGATGGCATTATTGATCATTTAATGGTTGTACATGCTGGCGTGGGTCAAGAAGCTGGCGGTGGTAAATTGAAAGATGATGCGATTTGGTCTCATCGTTCAAAACTTGGATCAAAACCATATGCGATTGATGGCACAAAATCTTCTGTTCCGAATTGGGGCGGAAAGATGGCTGCATACGATTATACAATCGAGCCTGAAGATGGAGCGGTTGGTGTGTTTGCGCATGAGTATGGTCATGATTTAGGTTTACCAGATGAGTACGATACAAAGTACTCCGGACAAGGTGAGCCTATTGAGTCATGGTCTATTATGAGCGGCGGCAGCTGGGCTGGAAAAATTGCAGGAACAGAACCAACAAGTTTCTCACCACAAAATAAAGAGTTTTTCCAAAAGAATATGAATGGTAACTGGGCGAATATTGTTGAGGTAGATTATGATAAACTTCGCACAGGAATCGGTGTTGCAACATATTTAGATCAAAGTGTTACAAAATCAAAACGACCAGGAATCGTTCGCGTTAACTTGCCGGACAAAGATATAAAAAATATTGAATCGGCATTTGGTAAGAAGTTTTATTACAGTACAAAAGGAAATGACATTCATACAACACTTGAAACACCAGTATTTGACTTAACAAATGCAAAAGATGCTAAATTTGATTATAAGGCATTCTATGAACTTGAAGCGAAGTATGATTTCCTTGACGTAAATGCAATTGCAGAAGATGGAACGAAGACACGTATTGATAGAATAGGTGAAACAGATGTAAAAGGCGGTATGGATACAACTGATGGTAAGTGGGTTGATAAATCATACGATTTAAGCCAATTCAAAGGGAAAAAAGTAAAACTACAATTTGAGTATTTAACAGATGTTGCAGTAGCTTATAAAGGATTTGCGTTAGATAATGCTGCATTAACTGTAGATGGAAAAGTTGTTTTCTCAGATGATGCAGAAGGCCAACCAGCAATGACATTAAAAGGATTTACTGTGTCTAACGGATTTGAACAGAAAAAACATAACTACTATGTGGAGTGGAGAAATTACGCTGGTTCTGACACGGCGTTACAACATGCGCGTGGCCCAGTATTTAATACAGGAATGGTTGTGTGGTATGCAGATCAAAGCTTTACAGATAACTGGGTAGGTGTTCATCCAGGTGAAGGATTCTTAGGAGTAGTAGATTCTCACCCAGAGGCAATCGTAGGGACATTAAACGGACAACCGACTGTGAAGAGCAGTACGCGTTATCAAATCGCCGATGCGGCATTCTCATTTGATCAAACGCCAGCATGGAGAGTAGATTCGCCAACTCGCGGTATCTTTGACTATAAAGGATTACCAGGAGTTGCAAAATTTGATGACTCTAAGCAGTACATCAACAGCGCGATTCCAGATGCAGGACGTAAGTTGCCGAAACTAGGATTAAAGTTTGAAGTAGTAGGTCAAGCTGAAGACAAGTCTGCAGGTGCAGTTTGGATTCATCGATAGAATAAGGTGTAACTAAGAGGAGCTGTCTCATAAGTCGGTGAAACCGACTTATGGACAGCTCCTCTTTTTATTGTAGAAACGGGGCATTTTAGTTTAGGAACAGGAAGGTGTAAACTACATTTTCAATGAAGACGAGAGATGATATTGCTAGAGAATTTCCTATCCTTTTAAAGGGAAAGAGACTATATTAAAAAATATATAGATTATCAAATAGTAAGAGGGGAGCACATGTTACTATATAATTACAAAATACTTATCAGACTTAATTGTAAGCAATGAAAAGTCAATTACTTTCTTCATTATTATAAGCTAATAGTGGTTCGTACATCATTATAGCGTGATTCTCCGTTACATATTGGTCTTCTATAAACTGTTTCTGTTGATTATATACTCTACGTTGAATCACATTATGTCGTATATAACCACCCCAGTATGCAGATTGGATTGAATGTTCTTTTTCATAAACTTCATATTGATAAAGCTGCGGATAGGCAACTCTCCATTCACCGACTAAATGCTTATCTGTAATATAAAGGTGAAGTTGATATGGTTGGTCCGTTTCATTTTTGATTTGTAAATCCAAATAGTTATAAGAACAAGTCGCTCCGCTTCCAAATGGTTGGGTCCGCTTGGAATCAGGAAAGACATCAAAACTATGACGATATCGCTCTGTTACTGTCAGTGGCGTATGTAAAGTCATCCAATATATTAAATTTGAAAGCTGACAAAGCCCTCCTCCAATGCCTGCTTGAAAAGATCCATAGTGTAGTATCATACCTTCTACATACCCTTTTCTTCTAGTAGGCTTACCTATTAAACGCCAGTAAGAGAATGTTTCTCCCGGTCTAATGATGATACCATTTAGTTGTTTAATAGCAATCTTCAAATTAACAACTTTATTTTGTTGATACCACATATCTACATCTTTGAGCTTACGAAGTAGTATCGTTCGGTGCTGAATCGCTGTATAGGGTAACTTTTCTTGTTGAAACGTTTTTGCATATGCTTTTCCGTCTGTTAACCACTGAATGTACCTCTTTGTAGAGTAATACCATGTCCCTAGTAGAATACGATACTTAGACCGTTGTTTAGGACGTAAGTTCACTAAATTCATTTTATTTCCTCTCTCCATCGTTTTCATATGTTACCATTTCCGTAATTACGCTTCCAATCAATTGTCGTATGAATGACTTTAAATTTATCCAAGTTTTCCCGCACAGAACTGTAATATTAATTGTCGCATTTTTTCGTTTTTTAACTATATTCTTGTGTATGTATTTATAGATAAGTTGTACTTTTCTTAGCTGCATAATAATTAACATAAATAGATAAAAGACGCAAAAGAACCGTATAATTCATTTAATGGGGACCTTGTTTTTTCCATTTTTCGAATTGCTCATTGTCATGTGAAAATCGGTTTTAATACGGTAAATTCAAATAAACACATTATAAATATAGAGGATAACCTTAAATAAAAAATAATGAAAATTAAAGAAATTCTAAAGTATTAATATGTTTTTACTAAATATTGATTGATAATAAGTTATTTATTGTGACTTTACTAGGTTCTGTTGCAATGTTCCTGAGTAAATAAAAAGTTAAGTTAATTACAATGAAGATGAAATTTTCAAATAAACATACAAGCCTTTCAATTAATAAAAGCTGTTTTAAATAAAAGATATGAATACAATGAACTATGTTAAAAGGTATGTTCTCAGGATTATATTGCAATTTTAATGGAGATAGCACTATTTTTATCCCGCATTAACGGGCAGTAAAACTCCCACCTTAAAATTCGGCTGGAGCAAAGAAGTTAGATGGGAGATCAACTGCCCGTAAACGCCTGATTGGCGCGGGCTGATTATAGTTTCACTTTATAGGCTACATTTTAGCGGAATAAAAGCTCAAAAAGCGATATATATTAACGGGGTTATATTAATTATTTCTTTTTTATTTATATATTCGCAAGTAAAACAGCATAATATCAATACGAAAAAATATAGTAATATGAATTTTTGCATATTTTAAAATTTAGTATATCCTTCAAAAACTTTTAATTGTATAATGTCTTTTGTCATATTTTTTTAGATTTTTCGACAAAAAACAACAAAAATAGAAGACGTATTGGGAGAAGGCATTATGTATACAAAACTATTAAAATCAATTACATCGTTATCACTAATAGGTGGTGCTTTATTATATGCAAATGGAAGTGATGTGAAAGCGGCTGAAGCGGGCGTTTTTTCTGATGTGCCTACATCGCATTGGTCATATCCTGCGATTAAAGATTTAGCGAGTAAAAATATTATTTCAGGTTATGGAAATGGGATATTTGGTTTTGGAGATGTTGCGACGAGAGAGCAAGTGGCAGCTTTAATTTATCGAGTGCTAGTACCGAATAAACAAGGTGGTTCGTTTAGTAATGATGGAACTCGTTACGTATTGAAAGATGGCTCTACGTTTAAAAATCCTTACGGCGATATTAATCGAGATTCTACAATGTTTCCAGAAGAGGTATTAACTTTAACAAATTTAGGGGTTTTTAAAGGGGATGAAAATGGCCGATTTAGACCGAAAGCCTCAGTGAGTCGTGCGGAAATGGCACAAATTCTTACAAATGCTTTTCATCTTGCTGCTAAACAAAAACATACATTTAATGATGTTCCAAGTCCATTTTGGGCAGAAAATGCGATTAGTGCGGTGCAATCAAACGGAATCGCAGATGGTACAGGCAACGGAAAATTTGAGCCATATGGTACAGTAACACGTGAACAATATGCACAGTTTTTATATAAAACTTTGAAATATAAAAATGCTGATGTAAAGGATACAGGAGATGCAGCATTATTAACAGCGTTTAAAGATGAAGTACAAAAGCGTATTAATACATACGAAACGAATATTACACTTCCATATAAAACGAAAAATAGTAATACAAAAGAAGTGATGAATACACTTTTTAGCGCATATAAAGAAGTCGCAAGTAAAAATGAGTATACAGATTATAATAGATCAAATGTTTCCTATTCACTTTCGGGATCACCTGGAAATTACACATTTACGTTAAAGATTACGTATCGTGAAACGAAAGAACAAACAGAGTATGTCATGAAACAAGCGAAAGCGATTGTTTCATCTATTATTCAAGCGGGAATGGATGATCATGAAAAAGTGAAGGCAATTCATGATTACGTAGTAAAACATGTTTCTTATGATACGTCGTATAAGGCCTACACAGCATATGAAGCACTTGTAAATCGTTCTGCCGTTTGCCAAGGTTATACGCTATTAACCTATCAATTATTAAAAGAAGCTGGAATTGAGAATCATTTTGTAACAGGAACTGGGGACGGACAACCTCATGCTTGGAATTTAGTGAAGATCGAAAACAAATGGTATCACCTTGATACAACATTTGATGATCCAGTGCCAGATGAACAAGGCCGCGTAACGTATTCATATTTCAACGTATCGGATGATCAAATTGCAAGAAATCATGAGTGGAACCGTGGGGACTATCCGAAAGCTACAACAAACTATTATAGTACATTGACAAATAAAATTGCGGCAGGCGGTACGAAAACACCTGTATATCAGCAAATGTTAAAAGATACAAAGTTAAACTATTTAGGAAATGAATACATCGCAAATAACTATAACGAATTAAAAAATAAAATGCAGCAACGTTATAGTGCGAAGCCAGAAAAGATGGAAGTCCTTTACAAACAATCAATGAACGGCGCACTGCAAGATGTGAAAAAGGCAATTGGAGAAATCGGTTATCCGGAAGGGGCAAATCGAGTTTCGTATAAAGCGGAGCCTTATAATGCGAAAGAAGGGTATTCTTTAGTGACGATTACGTTTACGTATTAAGGATGAGACAAAACACCTGTATGATAGAGCGTGTCCGCAATTTATATTTTCCTACATGTGTTTTTGTGAATATGTATAATTACATAAAATTTAAGGGGAAAAGAGAGTATACTTTGGTATTGTGTAATAAAGATAAGGCCTGCCTACGGAAATAGGCGGGCCTTTTTAACGTATAAAGAAAAGACACTCATATAAGAGTGTCTTTTCTAATAGTTTTTTAGCAGAAGCAAGCAGCTCCAACGATGATTAATAAAATAAACAATACAACTAATAAAGCAAATCCTCCAGCGAAGCCACAGCCGCCACAACTACCACCAAAGCCCATAACAGTTCCTCCTTTAGATAGGAGGGAAAAGCAATGGTTCACTCATGCATTTTAATGGATTCAATTTACTTTATGTATTTACGAATGAATTGAGCAGGTCCTTTTGAAAATAAAAAAAGACACCTTCTAAGGTGTCTTCCTCCGATCGGAACGATATTAAGTTTAATAATATAGGTTCTCGCGACTTACCTATTAAGCTAAATTTTGAACCCTTAAGTTGAAGAGGATCCTTTTTACATGTTGTCATTTTTAAAGAAATTCTTCATCATCTTAGAGCCTTCAATGTTCACTGTCACACCTTCTACTTTATCTTTCTTCTCATCTTTAGCGATCGTAATTTGCTCCTTATTATCAATCCACACAAGAAACTCTTCTTTTGAGTCATCTTTATATGTAACGGTTATAGTAGAATGCGCAGATTGTTTCTTTTTTTGATCTAATGTGATTGTTTTAGGTGTTCCATTTTGAACTGCTGAAGCGATGGATTTTATCATTTCTTCGTTATCTGTTTGAGATTTTGAAACATTGTTATTGGTTGTTCTAAATATTTCAATGTCTGTAATATTTGCGGAGTTTAATTGAAAGGTATTTTGTGTATGTTCTTGCTTAGCTTGAGAATCTTTATTTGTAGTCGAGGTGCTTGTACAACCTATTAAAGTGAAAGATAGAACGCTTAGAGCACATATATAAGTGATTTTTTTCATTTTATCCCCTCCTCTAATTTAATTATAACAATTTTCTGTTAATTTAGGTAGTTATTGTAAGGGGAAAGTAGAATAATATTTCATTCTTACAAAATTGTCACATTCATGTAAGGTAATTCAATAGATTAGATACTTTTCCCATGTCATAATAAAGACATAAGAAAGCTAATTAAAACTACAACTTATTAGGAGAGTGTCAGTCATGATTGTAACAACAACGTCTGGAATTCAAGGTAAAGAGATTATTGAGTATATTGATATTGTAAATGGTGAAGCTATTATGGGTGCAAACATTGTCCGTGATTTATTCGCTTCAGTTCGTGATGTTGTCGGTGGTCGTGCTGGTGCTTACGAAAGTAAATTAAAAGATGCACGTGATATTGCGATGGATGAAATGAAAGAACTTGCAAGACAAAAAGGTGCGAACGCTATCGTTGGTGTTGACGTAGATTATGAAGTTGTTCGTGATGGAATGTTAATGGTTGCTGTAAGTGGTACAGCTGTACGTATATAATAGAATAAAAAAACAGGCTCACCCCTCGAAGCATATGCTTCGAGGGGATTTTTTAATAACTCGTCAAAAACACTTTTCCTTTTGTTTTCTCAGCAGACTGAACGACATCAACCGCAGTTTTCATATCCACTAAGTTATACGTAGAATGTACCGTCATGAAACGTAATTGTTTATTTTCTACTAAGCGGATTAAGTGACGAAACGTCTCCTGCCATTTATATGGTGACACGTCTTGATTCCAATGTCGTAAATGAAATATATTAGCGTGCACTTTTGCTTTCGTGACAATTTCTGCCCAGTTTACTTGTACTCCTGATAGAAGACCTATAGTTAAAAAATGTCCATTTGGACGTAAACAAAATGCTAATTCATTTCCATCAGATCCTCCAATAGAATCAATCGCAGCATCTGCACCTATCCCGTTTGTTAACTCCATAACTGTTTCATGAAGTGGAGCAGTAGAAGTATCTATTACATAGTCAGCACCAAGCTGAAGTAATTCCTCTGTATGTTTACCATTTCTTGTCACTGCAATTAATCGGAAGTTTAAAATTTGCGATAACTGAGCAAATAGATGACCAATAGCGGATCCACAAGCGTTTACTAATAAAACGTCATTCCGTTTTAAATTTAGAACTTCTGTACAAGTAACCCAAGCTGTAAGGGGATTAATGTACATTTGTGCCGCTGTAAAATCATCAATGGAATCGGGAATAGGGACCACAAAGTCAGCTGATGTTGTAACAAACTCTTGCCAAGTACCTTCTCCGCGTAAAGGTAAAACACGTGTGCCGATAAGGCTTCTAGAAACGCCCGCACCTACATCTTCTACAATACCAACACCTTCATAACCAGGTGTATTAGGTAAAGGAATTCTATGTGCATACGCTCCGGTTATTGGAATTAAGTCAGATGGATTAATCGGTCTGACGAGCATACGAACTAAAACTTCATTATCTTTTAATGGTTCTATATTTCTATATTCAACCTGTAACACATCTTTCGGATTGCCAAACTTATGAAATTGAATGCATGTTCCGCGCAAAATAATTGTTCCCCCTTAGTGTGATTGGATTAATTATAGCATTTTTAGTTTAATTCATTACTTCACTATCGCTAAATAGAAGAGAACAGAACATCGCCGTTTATACATTTAATAAAATGGTATTGCTGTATGTATAAAATTTAATGAAAAGTAGGCTTACTCCTTGAACTTTATGCTTTGAGGGAATTTTTATTGAGCAGATTTTAAAAAGAGACATGAATTATGTAGCTTTGTATGGATTGTGAAATCAATTTCCTGAATAAGTTATAAGGTACATAGTAATATAAGAAAAAGACACCCTTGTGAGTGCCTTTTTCCAACTTGAGATGGATGTATCATCATTGTTTTGCTAGGATACATAATTCTTGTTTAAAGTTTTCTCACACAAATGATCTGTGTATCAATTTGTTTTTGATATACAGATCATTTGTATGATAATTCTTATAGATAATTGCTGAGTGATACTCTTACATAAATGCTTTTAAAAGTTCTTGAACCAATGGAATTACTCCACCTACAAATTTTAAAACTGCCATTGCGATCTCCATATGATTGCCCCCTTTTTAAATAGTAAGATGTAATAAATCTTTATACCCCAATTATAGTAAGCGCTTACAAAAATATCAATGCATTTCGATATGCAATATTTCATATTTATATTCGGTAATGAGGATAAGGAGGAATCAGTAACTTATCCCGCTATTTGTGAGAGTCGAGCTTGCCCGTAAAAGTCCGATTGATGAGGGCTAATAATGAGTGGGGATGGACAAAACCTCTACTAATTAAAGTTTCACTTTATCAAAATATAAGTCGTATCTTGTATAATGTAATAGTGGAGGTCGAATATGAAAAAAATAAATTCAAATATAGATTTGGATACAAATGTATTGGAAGCGGTATTTATTCCAAGAAGGTTTATTATTTTATGGATTACACTCGTATATATCGCTTCAATGCTTTTAGAATTTCGTAATAATAAGTTCTCTATGGATAGTTTCTTCTTTACAATAATTATCGTTATTCATACTATTTTTCATTGGTATGCGAGTTCATTAAAGAATAGGCAATTGTTGTACTTCTTTTTTTTACAACTCTTCATTGTGTTTTTCGCTGCATTTATTGTACCAAATAGTTCAATAGCTATTTTTGTTGGATTAACTCCTATTTTAATTGCCCAAAGTCTATATGTTTATAACAATATATTTAAAGTAATGGCAGTTTTTACTCTCATGTATGCAATATTTTGTACTGCAATTAGTATCAATTATGGTGTGAATAAATTAGCTATTCTTATCTCTATGTTTCTTTTAGTATTAGCAATTATTATTCCTTTTTCTTATATTAATAAGCAGCAATTTGATGCACGTAATCGTATACAGAGCTATATCCAAGAGTTAGAGTCTACATATATGAGAGTGGAAGAATTGACATTAGCTAATGAAAGGCAGCGAATGGCAAGAGATTTACATGATACGTTAGCACAAGGTTTAGCAAGCTTAATTATGCAATTGGAAGCAATAGATGCCCATATGCAAAAAGGGAATACAGGACGATCTCAAGAGATTATGAAACAAACTATGATAAGGGCGAGACAAACTTTACATGATGCAAGATTGGTTATTGATGATTTGCGCCATACTACCAATTCATTTAATGAAGCAGTGGAGGAAGAAATTCAACGTTTTTCTGAAGCTACGTCTATACATGTGAGATTTATTACTCAAAGTCCCCCGTATATTTCAAGCGTAGTAAAAGAGCACTGTTTATATGTAATTAGTGAATGTTTAACGAATATCGCAAAGCATTCACAGGCAACTGATGTTAATTTAAAAGTTGAATATATCGATGAAATTGAAAAACTTACTATTGAAGTTGAAGATAATGGAATTGGGTTTGACACTGGGTATATTGGTAAGAATCCTGGACATTATGGTTTAATTGGCCTAAATGAGCGTGTTCGATTGATTAAGGGAGAAATACAAATATTGAGTGAAAAGATGAAGGGTACGAAAGTGTATATTCAAGTGCCTATAAATAAAGAAGGAGATAGCTATGAAGCATAACGTATTAATTGTAGATGATCATTTCGTTGTAAGAGAAGGTCTGAAATTAATAATAGAAACGAGTGATTCATTTCAAATTATAGGTGAGGCTGCCAATGGAGAAGAAGCCCTTTCTTTCATAGAGAAAAAGGAACCTGATGTTATTTTAATGGATTTAAATATGCCTAAAATGAGTGGTCTAGAAACAATTGAGGCTTTAAATAAAAAACAAAACCATACGCCAATCATCATATTAACTACTTATAACGAAGATGAATTAATGTTAAGGGGAATTGAGCTAGGAGCAAAAGGATATTTGCTAAAAGATACGGATCGTGAGAATTTGTTCCGAACATTGGAAGCAGCTATTCGAGGTGAGATTTTACTACAACCAAATATTATGGAAAAGATAGTGAATTATAAAAGGAAAGAAATACATGCCGATAAGGTTGAAGAAAATAACTTAACAGAAAAAGAATTGTTTGTGTTGAAAGCTATTGCGCGTGGATATAAGAATAAAGAAATTGCATTCGATATGGGGATAGCTGAGCGAACGGTAAAAGCATATTTAACAAATATATACAATAAACTAGGTGTAAATTCACGGTCAGAAGCAGTAGCTGTATCAATTGAAAGGAAGTTAATTCATTTTTAAAACATGATAGATGCCCAATCGTACATTATAGGTTTGCCCTTTTGTACGATTTTTTTATTTCCTTCTCATGTTATGCTTCAGAAAGTATGAGAGATTTTAGAACGATCTAATTACATTACAATTACAGACGTTTCTAATGTAGGAAAGGGAGAAGAATAATTAAATGGCAACTTTGTTTTTAATTCCTGTAGTAATTTTCTTTATTTGGATGCAAAGCAAACAAAGAAAAATAAAATGGATAGATATTATAACGTTTCTAATAATGATAGGGATTATTATTTATACGGTGCCACAACCAATGACTTGGGATTTACAAACAGAGTTACTGGCAGTTACGCTTTTTTCTTTTGCCATTGGTGTTTGGCAAGGTGGGGGAATTATAGTCTGTAATGAGGATGGAACTTTATATATTACAAATAAAAAACAGTATTCTATTTCATGGATTCTCTTAATAATTGGCAACATAATTATTACTCATATATTTGAAGGTGGATTTATATGTAATGGAGTGTGGTTCCTTTTGTGTGGTGTTGTCATTGCATCTGGACTAAAAAACTGTATGATATATGTTCAATACAAGGTAACAGTGTGAAATTGAATGGGAAAACAAAGATGTTTTCTTTTATCTCAACATAGAATATATTGCTGTGAGTTCATTAAAAGATTGTAGTTGATAAAAATGAGAAGGAAGTATTGGAAGAATGGGGGAGTTAACGTAGATGTTTCTATCTATTACTACATTTGATAGGCTTAGTTGGCTGGGAAATGTTGCTTTCTCTTCAGAAAAGATTAGCAGGAATCGGGCGCTTTCGAAGGCTGAAGAAAGAGATACTAATTTGCGAAACAAGAAATGTATAGATTCAGTTCATACTATTCATCGAAAAATAATGATAGGTTCTGTGGAATATAGTGATAATTGTATATTGGGCCGTGCAGAACCTCATTCAACAATTGTCATAACGAGTGGCGATATGTATGTTGGAAGCGGACGGGTTAATAAGTATGGAGAATTTCAAATATATACGAATGATTATCTGGAAGAGTATTTGGTAATAGAGATTCAGTTGATAGTGGGTGGTTTTTATCAAGAGAGTATAACGGTAAAGGTAGAATGTTAAGATAGGATTATTTCCGTTTTTTCCACTAAACAAAAAGGAAGCAACCGTAGTCGCTTCCTAACATCCATTAAGCCGAAGCTCTCTTCATTCTCTCAAGTAAACTAGATAAAACATGCGTACGATAAGATTCTAGTTTTTTGCCTTCATAAGTACGAATACCTAATTTTTTAAGCTCTTTTACATACCAACCTTTGCTTCCGAAATACATGTGATCGCTCCCCTTCAACTTTTTTTATTTGTCCTGATTGTACTTGGAGGTACGGGAATTATAATGAAGGAAATGAATTTCGCGCGAAAATGGTTAACTTTGTTGCAAAAGACATATATACTAAAGGTAGTATATAACGAGGTGGGCAAGACGTGATTATAGAGAAGCACGAAATTCAAATTGACCAAATTACGAGCGGAAAAGTGAATATCTTTACTTTCTACCGAAATAGAAAGCAAATCGATGATCATTTTTTACGACTGCAAGAACCATCGCTTACAGCAAACTACTTCTTCCATTTTCATTTTGATGCAGAGAGCTTGCATCTTCTGCAGAAAGAGTTTCCGAGCGTATATCCGTACGACGGGAGTGAAACGATTCACGACTGGACGGAAAAGATGAAAGCGGAATTGCAACATCAGATCCAAACAGGTAAATGGAATAAACGCGTACGTATCGGTAATCGCATTCTAGATGTGGAGTTTACGTGGTGTGACGAAGATATAGTAGAGTGAAAAAGAAGCGGATGACGCTTCTTTTTTTAGCGCTGGAATAAAACGAGCTTACCTGCAGAAGATGTGCAGCGATGTGTTTTTTCATGCAATCCTTTTTCTTGTAAAATAGATTCACCTTTTGCTTTCGCTTCTTTTTCAGTTGCCGCCTCGAATGATTCGTCTAATGCTTTTGAACCATCTTTTTCAAAGACTGTTAGAACGTATACTCCCATGAAAATTCCCTCCAATATTTAAAATCAGAATCTTATAATTATTTTGACATAAAACACTAGAATATGCAAAGAAATATATGACATTGCGTGTTACAATAAAGTGAAACTTTAATCATCGGGGAGTCTTTTCATCCCCGACGATTATTAGTGGAACCAATCGGGTATTTATGGGCAGTCTACTTTCAGACTGGCTTCCTTGCCTACTGCCCGTTAATACGGTGTAAAATGAAACTTTTGAAACATAGAAAGGATCGTTATTTGTGAAACAAGTGAAGTTTATACATGCGGCTGATTTGCATTTGGATAGTCCGTTTAAAGGGATGGAAATGAATGTAGCACAGTCTGTTTGGGAGAGAATGAAGCAAAGTACGTTTGAATCATTTGAGCGTATTGTTGATAAAGCGATTCAAGAGCGCGTTGATTTCGTATTACTAGCTGGGGATTTGTATGATGCGGAGACGAGAAGTTTGCGAGCGCAAGTGTTTGTGCGTGAGCAAATGAAGCGACTTTCGCAGTACGAAATTCCCGTTTTTATTATTCACGGTAACCACGACCATTTGGGAGGAAGCTGGGCAGCAATTGAGTTTCCGGAAAATGTTCATGTGTTTACGGAGCCTTATGTAGAAGAAAAATCATTTTATAAAAATGGTGAGTTGTTAGCTTCTATTTATGGTTTTAGTTATTTACAGCAAGCGGTAACGGATAATATGACAGCGCAGTATACGAAAATGAGTGATGCGCCTTTTCATATTGGAATGCTTCACGGAAGTGTGGAAGGAGATGCAGAGCATAATCGCTACGCACCGTTTCAAATTCGTGAGCTGAAAGAAAAGCAGTTTGATTATTGGGCTCTTGGCCATATACATAAACGTGAAATTTTATCAGAAGAGCCGTACATTATTTATCCGGGCAATATACAAGGCCGTCATCGTAAGGAGACAGGGGAAAAGGGTGCGTACCTTATCGAACTAACGAAACAAGGAGCGCATTGTTCATTTTTCCATACTGCGGATGTTGTATGGGATGAGATAGAAGTTCATATCGATGGGATTGAAACTGTTGATGATCTTATGACAGTAGCGTCAATCGCGATGAATGAGAGCCGAAGGGAAGAGGAAGGGACGCTTTTAACTGTCGTATTCACAGGGCAAGGGCCACTTTCTCCTTATTTGCGTGATGAAAAGCGTGTGGAAGAGATTTTTCATATTTTAGCAGCTGGAGAAGAACGAAAAGATTTCGTATATACGATGAAGTGGAAAAATGAGACGGTTTCTTTTGCGGAAATCGAACGTTTGAAAGCGGAAAATCATTTTGTCGGTAGTGTGCTGCAAGAGTTAGAGGCTTTCACAAATATGGACGGAGTGTTGCGCACGATTTGGACATCTCCTGTAGCGCGTAATAATATTGAATCTTTTACAGAAGAAGAGAAGAAAGAGATTCAAAGGGAAGCGGAAAATATTATTTTAGAACAATTATTCCAGCAAGAGAGGGATAAGAAATGAGAATTGAAAAACTCCATATTTATGGGTACGGAAAATTAGAAAATGTGGAAATGGATCTTTCATTGCTGACGGTGTTGTACGGTGAAAATGAAGCAGGGAAATCGACCATTCGCTCGTTTATGAAAAGTATTTTGTTCGGCTTTCCAACGAGAGGGCAGCGCCGTTATGAGCCGAAAGAAGGCGGAAAGTATGGCGGGGCGATGACTGTACAAACAGAGAAGTACGGCCGTTTGAAAATTGAGCGGTTGCCAAAAACGGCAGTTGGTGAGGTGACTGTTTATTTTGAAGACGGGAAAACCAGCGGCGAAGATATTTTAAACGATATATTAAGCGGGATGAATGAAAGTTTATTTGAATCTGTCTTTTCATTTGATATGCACGGCCTTCAAAACATTCATCAGCTTGGCGAAGCGGATATCGGCAATTATTTATTTTCCGCAAGTGCAGTCGGCAGCGATGCGTTATTACAGCTAGATAAAAAGCTAGAGAAAGAAATGGATCAGCGCTTTAAGCCGAGTGGTCGTAAGCCAGAAATTAACGTGTCACTTCAAGAAATAAAGAAGCTTGAGGAAAAGATGAAAGAGTGGCAAGGGAAAATTGGCACGTATGAAAAACAAGTTGAGCAGTTAAAAGAAAGTGAAGAGAAACTAGCTTCTGTTCGTGCGGAGAAAGAGTCAGCGGAAAAAAGAAAGCAAGATTATGAAATATTAGCAGCGCTTGAACCGCTCGTAATTGAAAAGCGTGCGCATGAGAAAGTGTTAGAACATGAAAAGGGACAGTTTCCTGTAAACGGAACGGCACGTTATGAGGCGATTAAGGCAAAAATGGAGCCGCTCCAATTACAAGTTGATTCGCTCCATAAAAAAATAGAGACAGTGCAATCGGAAATTGAATCGATTCAAATAGATGAAGAGCTTTTACAAAAAGAAAGTTATGTAGAAGAACTTCGCATGCAGCATTTGTCTTATGAAAATGCCCGCCAAGAACTGCGTGATATGACAGGAAATATTGCAAATATAAAAGAAGAAATTGCAGAACTAGAGCAGCAAATTGGTGCTACTTTTGAAAAAGAAACGGTTCTTTCGTTTGATATGAGTTTGGCAACGAAAGAGTTAATTACGCAAACAGTGCAAAAGGCGCGCGAATTAGAAACGCAAAAAGCACAGCTTGATGATCGTTTCAAAGTAGC
This sequence comes from Bacillus thuringiensis, assembly GCF_014932895.1. Taxonomy (GTDB): domain Bacteria; phylum Bacillota; class Bacilli; order Bacillales; family Bacillaceae_G; genus Bacillus_A; species Bacillus_A thuringiensis_AA. The sequence continues at coordinate 123,870 of NZ_JACYOF010000010.1, forward strand.
TCAGGAGCAATTAGAAGAACAAGAAGAAAATATAAGACAGATCAAGAAACAAATGTTAGCTGATGCAGAGCGAAATGCGTTAGTTGAGAAAGAAAAGTCATTTCAAGATGCGGCGTTTATCGGTATGGGCGCAGAGAGAATGAAGCGCAAGTATGAAGAGAAGGCAGGAGCAGCTAAGCAAAAGAAAAAACAGTGGCAAAGAGTGTGCCTTTTGTTACTTCTTATTAACACAGGCGTTTTATTCACGAGCTTATTTATAGATAACCGCGTGCTCTTATTTATTAGTGTCATTGTTTTTGTAGGGATTGTCCTTGCTCTCGTTTTATATAAAGATCCGTCAAGTGGATTACAAGAAGAGCTTCTTACTCTTCAGCAAAGTGCTGGCGGGCGTCAAAGTGAAGAGGCGATGTCCGTTCGCTATCAGTTAGAAAAAGATGAAGAGATTCGTAAGCTATTTGAGCGCGAGTCCTATAAGTTACAGCAAATGGAACGTGCTTATGATAAAGTCGTTTCATCGTATGAGGAATGGGAGAGAGAAACGTTCCGCGCCAGCGAACAAGTAGATGCATATAAAGCACGTTATATGTTCCCTGAATTTTATACGTATGCACATATATTGCCGGCGTTTGAACGTATTGAAAAAATGCAGCAATTATATCGTGAATTAGAGAAGCAAAGTGAGCGGAAATCATCATTATATGAAATGATTTCGCACTTTGAGCATAAACTAGAAACTGTTATCGGTAGCGCGGAGTACAGTAAGCTGCATGAGGCGCAAAGTCGTATGCAAAATGAGAAAGAGAAGCGCCAAACATGTAAGCAGCTAAAAGAGAAATTGGCGGAATGGCAAGAAGAATATGAGTTCATGCAAGAGCAATTGAAACAACTGTTAGTAGAACGAGACGGTTTATGGCACATCGCAGAATCTACAGATGAAGAGATGTTTTTAGAAGCAGGTAAACTGGCAGAAAAACGTGAAGATGCTGAGAAGCAAGTGGGGCGTTTATTACCGCAAATTGATCTTTTAGAACAGCGTTTAACGAGTTTATCATTAGCTGAACATTATGAGGCTGACGGCTATGAGGAGAAATTAAAGCGAGAAATTACAGCCGTGCAAAACTGTCTTGCAAAAGAAAAAGAACTGACGGAGCGTATTGCGAAACATCGTATGGAAATTGCGAATTTAGAAGAAGGAAGTACGTACGGTGATTTACTGCACGAATGGGAAATGAAAAAAGCGCAAGTACGTGAACAAGTGAAGAAGTGGGCTGCCTATGCGGCCGCAAAGACAGTGCTAACGAAAACGAAGCAATATTATCATGAAGTGCATCTTCCTCGTATTTTACAAAAATCAGAAGAGTATTTCGTCTATTTAACAGGCGGACGATATAGTAAAATCTTTTCACCGTCAGAGTCGGAACCTTTCATTGTTGAGCGTAATGATGGTATGCGCTTTTATAGTCATGAACTAAGCCAAGCGACAGCAGAGCAGTTATATTTATCGTTACGATTTGCACTAGCGAACACATTTGAACATGATTATCCATTTATTATTGATGATAGTTTCGTACATTTTGATGCGGTAAGGACGAATCGAACGATTGAACTTATAAAGGAACTTGCGAAAGATAGACAAGTAATCTTCTTTACATGTCATGCGCATTTACTATCGTTCTTTACGGAAAAACAGATTATAAAATTAACGCGTAAGCGTAAAGAAAATGAGTTGTAATATGCTATACTAAAAATAACTGATTTGGTGGAGGAATTCGAATGAAAAAGAAAATTGCAGAATATGAAGTTGGTGAACAAGTCGATGTTTTCTTGTTAATTAAAACAGCGACAAAAGGTATCGCAAGCAATGGGAAGCCATTTTTAACAGTAATCTTACAAGATCCAAGTGGAGATATTGAAGCGAAGCTATGGGACGTATCACCAGAAGTTGAGAAACAATATGTAGCGGAAACAATCGTTAAAGTAGCTGGGGATATTTTAAACTACAAAGGACGTATTCAATTACGTGTGAAACAAATTCGTGTTGCGAATGAAAATGAAGTAACGGACATCTCGGACTTTGTGGAAAAAGCGCCAGTGAAAAAAGAAGATATGGTTGAGAAAATTACGCAATACATATTTGAAATGAGAAACCCGAACATTCAGCGTCTAACAAGACATTTATTAAATAAGCATCAAAACGAGTTTTTAGACTATCCAGCAGCGACGAAGAACCATCACGAGTTCGTATCTGGACTAGCTTATCACGTTGTATCGATGCTAGATTTAGCGAAAGCTATTTCAACTCTATACCCATCATTAGATAAAGACTTACTATATGCAGGCGTTATTTTACACGACCTTGGTAAAGTAATCGAATTATCTGGCCCAATTTCTACAACGTATACGTTAGAAGGAAACTTACTAGGTCACATTTCGATCATGGTGAATGAAATTGGGAAAGCAGCAGACGAATTGCAAATCGATGCAGAAGAAGTATTAATTCTTCAACACATCGTCCTTTCTCACCATGGAAAAGCAGAATGGGGTAGCCCAAAACCACCATTAGTAAAAGAAGCAGAAATTCTGCACTACATCGACAACTTAGATGCAAAAATGAACATGATGGACCGCGCATTAGGACGCACAAAACCAGGTGAATACACAGAACGTGTCTTTGCTCTTGATAATCGTTCTTTCTATAAACCGACGTTCCATAATTAAAATTGTAAATAGAATGGCCTCATTAAGTGTTAAAAAGCTTAGTGAGGCTGTTTTTATATGACGTAAATAATGAGGTACAAAAAAATATCTCGAATTTGAGATAAATTACTTGCTTTTTAATCACTTGAGATGTAAAGTGATAGTAACGAAAGTGATTGAGTCATATGAAAAACATACACTCAGTTACTTTCGGTTTACACAGTAAAGTAATGAATGAATGTTTAAAACAGTTTTCTATCAATGCAACTTATGCAGTAAAAAACTAAGATTAAGCTATAAAAACATAATGAGAATATAGTGAAAAGTTAAGAAGCATATTATTTTTTTAGTCATCACTTGACTAGTAAAATGAAACGGAGGAACCACCGATGTATGAAATTAAAGGGCATCATCACATTTCAATGATTACAAAAAACGCAAGTGAAAATAATCATTTTTATAAACACGTGCTTGGTTTACGTCGTGTGAAAATGACGGTAAACCAAGATGATCCGTCAATGTATCACTTATTTTACGGAGATAAAACAGGAAGCCCAGGTACGGAATTAACATTTTTTGAAATTCCTCTAGTAGGAAAAACATATCGTGGTACGAATGCAATTACTCGAATTGGATTACTCGTTCCTTCAGAGGACAGTTTGCATTACTGGAAAGTACGATTTGAGGAATTTGGTGTGAAACATAGTGAAATGACAACATATGCAAATCGTCCTGCTTTGGAATTTGAGGATTCTGAAGGACTTCGTTTCGTGCTACTCGTTTCAAATGGAGAAAAAGTGAATCATTGGGAAACATGGGAGAAATCCGAAGTTCCTGCTGAACATCAAATTCAAGGAATGGGTTCTGTTGAAATGACGGTGCGTAGACTTGATAAAATGGCGAGTACACTTACAGAGATGTTTGGTTATACAGAGGTTAGCCGCAGCGGTGAAGAAGCAATTTTTCAGTCCATTAAGGGAGAGGCTTTTGGAGAAATAGTTGTGAAATATTTGGATGGTCCTTCTGAAAAGCCGGGCCGCGGTAGCATTCACCATTTAGCGATTCGTGTGAAAAATGATGCAGAACTTGCCTATTGGGAAGAACAGGTGAAACAAAGAGGTTTCCATTCTTCAGGCATTATCGACCGTTTCTACTTTAAAAGCTTATATTTCCGTGAATCAAACGGAATCCTTTTTGAAATTGCGACAGATGGACCAGGATTTACAGTTGACGGAGATGTGGAGCATTTAGGAGAAAAACTTGATTTACCGCCCTTCTTAGAGGGACAGCGAGCAGAAATTGAAGCAAATTTAGCCCCGATCGACGAAAAGAAATAAAAGAAAAAATATAACTTTAACATATAAATGAAAACCATTGGAGGAATAGAAAATGAACCAATTAAAAGGAATACACCACGTTACAGCGATTACAAGTAGTGCAGAAAAGAACTATGAATTTTTCACTTACGTTTTAGGAATGCGTTTAGTTAAGAAAACGGTAAACCAAGATGATATTCAAACGTATCATTTATTCTTTGCAGATGATAAAGGTAGTGCAGGAACAGATATGACATTCTTTGACTTCCCAGGCGTTCCAAAAGGTGTACACGGTACAAATGAAATTTCAAAGACTTCATTCCGCGTTCCAAGTGATGCGGCATTAGAATATTGGGTGAAACGTTTCGACCGTCTTGAAGTGGAACATACAGGAATTAAAGAGCAATTTGGTAAGAAAACTCTTTCTTTCGTTGATTTTGATGATCAACACTATCAATTAATCTCAGATGAATTGGATAAAGGGATAGAATCAGGTACACCTTGGCAAAACGGACCAGTTCCATTAGAATACGCAATTACTGGTTTAGGACCTGTATTTATTCGTATCGCAAACTTTAGTTTCTTCAAAGAAGTGTTAGAAAAAGTTCTATTATTTAAAGAGATTGCTCAAGAAGGAGAATTCTATTTATTTGAAGTGAATGAAGGTGGAAACGGTGCCTCTGTCATTGTAGAACATAATACGGTTCTTCCTGAAGCACAACAAGGTTTTGGTACAGTGCACCATGCCGCATTCCGCGTAGAAGATCGCGCTGTATTAGAAGAATGGATTGAGAGAATAGGTAGCGTTGGACTCCCTTCATCTGGTTATGTAAATCGTCACTTCTTCGAGTCATTATACGCAAGAGTTGCACCACAAATTTTATTTGAATTTGCAACAGATGGCCCTGGCTTTATGGGAGATGAGCCATATGAAACACTTGGAGAAAAATTATCTTTACCTCCATTCCTAGAGCCAAAACGTGAAGAAATTGAAAAATTAGTTCGCCCAATTGATACAGTGAGAAGTACGAAGGAATTTATTAAAGAGTAAAAATGTACGATTTTGTTTAGAGATAGTATGTAGAAGAGCAAGTAGTTTTAGCGGATCGCTGGAATTGCTTGCTTTTTTATTTGAATAATCATTAAAATTTATAATCTTTATAAAATAATTAATAAATTGTCAGTCAATTGTGGAGAAATTTTTATTTGTGAGAGGATCGATATAGTTATTTGAATTTTCTGGTATTATTTACAAAAGAGTACATAACAGATGATTAGGAGGGATTTCATGATTACATCTACTACCAACGAAAAACTGACGCAACTGTTGAATGAATGGTATCTAGAGATTAGATCAAGACGTATAAGTAATGCAGAACGTCTAAAACAAGAAATTGATTTTAAATTTAATAAACTAAAAAAAGAGACTGAAGAAGGTTTGCAGGACCAAAATTTATTACTTTATTATTATTTGTTAGAATTTCGATATAACTATTTAATAGATAATCTAGGCTTATCTCAAGAGAGTTTTAACAAGATAGATTCGTTTGATCAACCAGCAGATAACTTTTTAACTTATTATTATCACTTCTTTAAAGCGATACATTCTAGTGAGTTAGGAAATTTTCATCTTGCTAAAGAACATTACGACAAGGCTGAAAGTTTTCTGAAGTATGTTCCTGATCAATTAGAAAAGGCTGAATTTTATTATAAGTTAGCTACATTTCATTATGATATACAACAAGCTTTGGTATCTATTAAACATGCAACTAAGGCAAAAGATATGTATTCAAATTATGCTGGATATGAATTAAATGTAGCTTTTTGTGATAATATTTTAGGTTTAGCCTGTATGAACTTAAAGGAATGGGAATTAGCTGAAGAGCATTTCACAGCTGCTATGGATCAATTCCAAAAGATTGGTGAAGAAAAATTTATTATTATGGTTCGTCATAATTTAGGATGGATGTATTCTACGCAAAATTTATCTGCATTGGCAATTCGTTATCTTACTGAAGTAGTAGAAAAATCTCCCCAACATTATAAAGCTCTTTATGTAAAAGCAAAAGAGCATTATAAGTTAAAAGAGCATGAGAGTGCAAGTAAGCTTATAGAAAAAGGATTGAAGATTTGTAGCGATTCGAAAATTGAAGGATATCAACACCATTATGAAATTTTAAATGCATTAAATCAAGGTGTAAAAGCGAAAGAATTAGAGGTCATTATTCTTAGAGGGATTTCGTATTTTGAAAGAGAAGAGTTATATGATTATACTCAGGAGTACCAGGAAAAATTAGCAGTGAAATTTTATGAAGAAAATATTTGGGAAGAGGCAAGTAAGTATTTTTATCTTAGTAAAAAGGCAAGAGAAAAACTTTTTGATAAGGGGGCTTTAAAATGAAAAGAATGGTAATTAAATTGTTAGGGATTGTAACAGTATTTACACTGACTTTAGGTGTATATAGTTCGACAGATCATCAAAAAAGTCCGACACTAATGAAAGCTGAACATGGGGATTATGGTGGCTAAAAGGAAAAAAAGGGACCTCACAACGAGGTCTCTTTTCTTTTTAGCCATAAAAAGAATTGACTTACTTTTCTTTTGTAACTATAATAATTACAAAATTACCATCACTAATGGGAATAAGTTATATTTTTTTGTTTTAATTGTAACTGCTGTAGTTACAATTAAAAAGGAAACATAAAATAACCAAAAAATGTAAAAACTTTAAATAGCAACTTGAGAAAGGAGACGGGAATTTTGAAACGGTTTAAGTTTTATATGATTAGCGGTATTGTGCTCGTTTTGTTAATAGTATGTAACTTCGTTGATAAGCCGATCGCGAAGGTTGAAGAAGTGAAAGATACTGTTATGATGAAGCTGAATACGAAAGAGAGTATGGCGCAGATTGATGGGCAGACGATTTACTTTAAGCAAATTGGTGTGGGGAAGCCACCTTTACTTATGCTTCACGGGTTTGGTGGTTCTTCTGATGGATTTAGTGATATTTATCCGGAACTTGTGAAGGATCATACGATTATTGCGGTTGATATTTTAGGTTTTGGGCGTTCTTCTAAGCCAGTTGATTTTGAGTATTCGTTTCCTGCACAAGTGAATTTATATTATAAGTTAATGAAGAAGCTTGGATATGATCAATTCGCAGTACTTGGTCATTCAATGGGGGGAGAGATGTCCCTGAATTTAGCGTATTTATATCCGGATGCAGTGACGCATCTCATTTTAGCAGACTCTACAGGAATTGAGTCTTTCCAGCAAAAAGAAAGTTATGAATTCCCGCCGCTATCAACAGATCTTCAAACTGTAACAGAGATTACAGATTATAATAAAAATGAAGTGAAAAATAGTCGTGATGATAAAAAACATTATGATCAGCTTACGAAAATGAGAGAGCGCCGCATTGCGATGGAAGCAGATAAAATTAAGGTACCAACTTTAATTATATGGGGACGACATGATAAGAGTGTTCCTTGGAAAAATGGTGAGCTGTATCATCAGTTATTTACAAATAGTACGTTTCATATTATTGAAAAAGGATACCACGCGCCGTTCCGTCAGGAGCCAATCGAGTTTATGGAATATGTACAAGCGTTCTTCGCGAAGAATCCACAATAAAATTTTAAGCATAAATCCACTTCTTTCCTCATACAGTGAAACTAATAAGGCTTGTCTAAGGAAAGGAATGAACGAAAGTGGAAACTTTACCATGGTGGATTTATCTTGTAATCGTTGGGATTGTATTGAGTGGCTACATGGTTTTATATACTTCAAGAAAAGAGCAAGAAATGGACAATGAGTTTATTGAAAAAGAAGGCGAAGTATATATGAAGCGCTTAGAAGAGGAACGCGAGAAACGTAATCAGGATAGTGATAAAGATTCCGTTTTATTATAAGTAGGGGAGAGTGGATAACATATTGTTATCCACTTTTTTTATTTCTCGAAATATATCAGCGATTCTGCATGGAATATCGATTTATCGACAAAAGCTCCTTTTTCACGATTCAAATTAGTAACCATTCAAAGCCCAATCCATACACTATGATGGAGGCTTTTTACTTAATAATCGGATGGAAAAGGAGAAGTTCCTTTAACGTTTAAACACGAACTGTTAAAACAAAAGCCAATTAAGACTCCTGGTGGTAGCGCTCGAATTGTAGATTCTACGAATTTTCCGATTTCAAAAACAATCGCAGCAGCACTCGTTGAGATTGAGCCTGGTGGAATGAGGGAACTTCATTGGCATCCTAACAACGATGAGTGGCAATATTATTTGACAGGGCAAGGGAGAATGACTGTGTTTCTTGGAAATGGTACAGCTCGTACATTTGATTATAGAGCTGGGGATGTCGGATATGTACCGTTTGCGACTGGGCACTATATTCAAAACACAGGTAATGAAACATTGTGGTTTTTAGAGATATTCAGAAGCAATCGTTTTGAAGATGTATCGTTAAATCAATGGTTGGCACTGACTCCTAAAGAAATAGTAGAAAGTAATGTACATGTTGGCCCGCAATTGATGGATTCTTTACGTAAGCAAAAATGGCCTGTTGTGAAATATCCGGGGTTTTCATATAAATCGAAAGTAGATGGATAAAAATAGATATAAATACTATTCTTTCTATAGAATTATAGGAAGAATAGCGTTTTTGTTTGCATGAGTAAAATTGAAAGAAATTCCCTACACTAGCTGTTCTTTTCGTACAAATTGTGTACTATAAAGAATAGATAGGAAGGGGACATTTAGAATGGAATTTCATGAACAAAAGATTTTGCCGGCAGTGAGGCAAATTAAAGATTTGGAAAAGTTATTACATAGTTCGTATGAGTATATCGTTATTTTAGATATTCATGTCGGTCAATTAAAGAGTGTTGTGTCACTTGCGAAGCAATATTGTAAAAAGGTGTTTTTACATGTGGATTTAATTCATGGCTTGCAGAGTGATGGGCATGCGACGGAGTATTTATGTCAGGAGTTTAGACCGTACGGGTTACTTTCGACAAAGGCGAGCGTGATTATGAAGGCGAAGCAAAAAGGTGTTGTGGCAATTCAGCGTATCTTTTTAATCGATTCTAGTGCAATGGAGAAGAGTTGCAATCTTTTAGAAAAGACAAAGCCTGATTATATTGAGGTGCTCCCTGGAGCGTTAACGGATGTCATCGCTGAAGTGAAAGAGCGTACTGGTTTGCCGATTTTAGCTGGTGGTTTTATTCGTACAGTTGATGATGTGGAGAAGGCTTTAAATGCTGGTGCGACAGCAATTACGACATCAAAACGCGAACTATGGAAACATTACCAAAAAAAGTGACGAAAATGTGAATATTTTCGTTGACACCGCTTTCATTTGCAGTTAACATTATAGACAAGTTAATAAACGTGACGGAGAAAAGAAGAGATCCACATTTCATTGTTTCTATATACTTTTATATAGAAGCGTGCAAGCTGTGGGTCTTTTTCTTTTGAAAAAAACGAATGGCCATTCATTTTACCTCTATCACATTTAAAAGCGTTTAAATTGATTGTGGAGGGATACTATGTCAGCATTTTTAGGAGAGTTAATAGGGACTGCGTTGTTAATCGTACTTGGTGGCGGCGTTTGTGCGGGTGTAAGTTTAAAGAAGTCGTTTGCGAAAGATTCTGGTTGGATTGTAATTACAATGGGTTGGGGTCTCGCTGTTGCTATGGCAGCGTATGCGGTTGGATCAATTAGTGGGGCACATTTGAATCCAGCTGTAACGATAGGATTAGCATTTAAGGGAGCGTTCCCATGGAGCGATGTACCTATGTATATTGCAGCACAAATGATTGGGGCAATTATCGGGGCAGTTATCGTATATTTACATTACTTACCACACTGGAAAGAAACAGAAGATCCAGGAACAAAGTTAGGTGTATTTGCAACAGGTCCAGCAATTCCGAACACATTTGCAAACCTTTTAAGTGAAATGATTGGAACATTCGTTTTAGTATTTGGTATATTAGCAATTGGAGCAAATAAATTTGCAGATGGTTTAAATCCATTTATCGTAGGTTTCTTAATTGTAAGTATTGGTTTATCATTAGGTGGAACAACAGGATACGCAATCAACCCGGCTCGTGATTTAGGTCCGCGTATCGCACACTTCTTCCTTCCGATTGCAGGAAAGGGCGGTTCAAACTGGAAGTATGCATGGATTCCAGTAGTTGGTCCGATTTTAGGTGGATCACTTGCAGGTTTATTCCATCAAGTTGTATTTGAAGGAAAACAAAATGCAGCACTTATTTATGTGATTATTGCAACTGTGATTGTACTAGCAATCTCTTATATGACAAGTAAAAAAAGTGGAAGCAATACAAATAGTAGAAAAGTAGCATAAGGGGGAGACCGATATGAAAAAATATATTCTTTCATTAGACCAAGGAACAACAAGTTCACGCGCAATTCTTTTCAATAAAAAAGGTGAAATTGTTCATTCAGCTCAAAAAGAGTTTACGCAACATTTTCCAAAGCCAGGTTGGGTAGAACATAACGCACAAGAAATTTGGGGATCTATTTTAGCAGTTATCGCAACTTGCTTAAGCGAAGCAGATGTAAAACCAGAACAAATCGCTGGTATCGGTATTACGAACCAACGTGAAACAGCGGTTGTATGGGATAAAGCGACTGGTAAACCAATTTACAACGCAATCGTATGGCAATCTCGCCAAACGGCTGAAATTTGTGATGAGTTAAAAGAAAAAGGTTATAGCGAAATGGTTCGCGAAAAAACAGGTCTTTTAATTGACGCATACTTCTCTGGTACGAAAGTAAAATGGATTTTAGATAACGTTGAAGGTGCAAGAGAAAAAGCAGAAAACGGCGAGCTATTATTCGGAACGATTGATACATGGCTTGTATGGAAATTATCTGGTGGTAAAGCACACGTAACAGATTACTCAAACGCATCACGTACATTAATGTTTAACATTCATGACTTACAGTGGGATGATGAGCTTCTAGACATGTTAACAGTACCAAAGAGCATGCTTCCAGAAGTACGTCCATCATCTGAAATTTATGGAGAAACAATTGATTATCACTTCTTTAGCCAAAATATACCGATTGCAGGTGTAGCTGGTGACCAACAAGCAGCATTATTTGGACAAGCTTGTTTCGGGGAAGGTATGGCGAAAAATACATACGGAACTGGTTGCTTCATGTTAATGAACACAGGTGAAAAAGCAGTAGCTTCTGAGCATGGTCTATTAACAACAATCGCATGGGGAATAGATGGTAAAGTAAACTACGCATTAGAAGGAAGTATTTTCGTAGCAGGTTCTGCAATTCAGTGGTTACGTGACGGAATGCGTATGTTTAAAGATGCAAGTGAGAGTGAAGAATATGCTTCTCGCGTTGAATCAACTGAAGGTGTATACGTTGTACCAGCATTCGTAGGATTAGGTACACCGTACTGGGATAGTGAAGTACGCGGCGCTATGTTTGGTGTAACGCGCGGTACGACGAAAGAGCACTTCATTCGTGCAACGTTAGAATCTTTAGCGTACCAAACGAAAGATGTATTGTGCGCAATGGAAGCTGATTCAGGTATTGAACTGAACACATTACGCGTCGATGGCGGAGCAGTTAAGAATAACTTCTTAATGAAGTTCCAAAGTGATATATTAGACGTTCCTGTAGAGCGTCCAGTGATTAACGAAACAACAGCTTTAGGTGCAGCATACTTAGCTGGTCTTGCGGTTGGATATTGGAAAAACCAAGATGAAATTAAAGAACAGTGGCATATGGACAAACGCTTTGAACCAACGATGGAAGCGACAACAAGTGAAGAGCTATATGCTGGATGGAAAAAAGCAATTGAAGCAACAAAAGCTTTCAAATAATCATAAACAGTGTTATAATGGTGACAAGTTAATAATTCGGTAGGAGATTTGGAGAGACCACAACACGCTATAGAGGCGAAATCTATAGCGGAGTTTGTGGTCTCTTTTTTCGTTATCAAAGGGAGGAATTACCATGAAATTTTCAAGTAAACAACGTAAAGACGTATTAAACGGAGTAAATAAACAAGAATTAGATGTGATCGTAATTGGTGGAGGTATTACTGGTTCTGGTATTGCATTAGATGGAGCAACACGCGGGTTATCAACAATTGTGTTTGAAATGCAGGACTTTGCAGCAGGTACATCAAGTCGTTCAACGAAGCTTGTACACGGTGGTCTACGTTATTTAAAACAACTTGAAGTGAAAATGGTAGCAGAGGTGGGGAAAGAGCGTGCGATCGTATATGAGAACGGTCCCCATGTAACAACACCAGAGTGGATGTTACTTCCGTTCCATACAGGCGGTACGTTCGGATCATTTAGTACATCAATTGGTCTTCGTGTATACGACTTCTTAGCAGGTGTAAAACGAAGCGAGCGCAGAAAAATGTTTAACCGTGAAGAAACGCTGAAGAAAGAGCCTCTTGTAAAACAAGAAGGATTAAAAGGCGGCGGTTACTACGTAGAATATCGTACAGACGATGCGCGTCTTACAATTGAAGTAATGAAAGAAGCGATTGAACGCGGTGCAAAAGCTGTTAACTACGCAAAAGTAGATGGTTTCTTATATAAAGATGGAAAAGTATGTGGTGTACGTGTAATCGATTTACTAGACGGTGAAGTATACGAAGTTTACGGTAAGAAAATTGTAAACGCAGCTGGTCCTTGGGTAGATACACTTCGTGAAAAAGATAACTCGAAAAAAGGAAAAGTACTTCAGTTATCAAAAGGTGTTCACTTAGTAATTGATCAAAAACGTTTCCCATTAGGTCAAGCGATTTACTTCGATACACCAGATAAACGTATGGTATTCGCGATTCCTCGTGGCGGAAAAACATATGTAGGTACAACAGATACGTTCTATGATAAAGATGCAGCTGTACCACAAATGACAACAGAAGATCGCACATACATCATTAATGCGATTAACTACATGTTCCCAAGTGTAAAAATTACGGAAAAAGACATTGAATCAAGCTGGGCTGGTGTACGTCCGTTAATTTATGAAGAAGGTAAGAGTGCATCTGAAATTTCTCGTAAAGATGAAATTTGGACTTCTGAATCTGGTTTAATTACAATCGCAGGTGGTAAATTAACAGGATACCGCAAAATGGCTGAAATGGTAGTAGACTATGTAACGAACTTACTACAAAAAGAAGGTCATAGTGCATATCCGAAGAGCACAACGAAACATATGCCAATCTCTGGTGGACATGTAGATGGCTCTAAAGGATTACCAGCATTTATCGCGAAAAAAGCAGGCGAAGGTACGAAATACGGTTTAACAACAGCACAAGCAGAAGAATTTGCGAAATTCTACGGCTCTAACGTTGACGTACTGTTTGACTTAGCGAAAAAACATAAAGATGAAGCAAAAGAATACAACATGCCGCTTGACGTTCTAATCCCACTTGTATACGCAATGGATTACGAAATGACAGCAAAACCAGTTGACTTCTTCGTACGTCGCAGAGGCGCTGTATTCTTCAACATCCACTGGGTATACGAGTGGAAAGAAGCAGTAATCAACTACATGGCTGCGAAACTAGGCTGGAGCAAAGAAGAGCAAATGAAATACACAGCAGAACTAGAAAAAGCATTAACAGACGCTGTAATTCCTGTAGATCAACAAGAACAGGCAGCTGCGTTAGCATAAAATAGAGAAACACCTGAAGGAGAGCCCTTCAGGTGTTTTTTATCTTGACTAAAAATAAATAGAATGTGTTACAATAATGATAGAGTATGTAGTATGAATTTTGCATAAAATAAAGAAGACAGAAGCCTGAGAAACTTCTGCCTAGTGTAACCTAACTTGCTATTGTGGTGGTAGTAGGTGCGGTTATGAGACAATTACATTAACGTTTTAGCCGAGAACCGCCCTTACCTTTTCCACGAAGCAGGGTGGTTCTCGCTTTTTTGTATATAGAAATTAGCCACGGACCGACGTATCTTCTACCGATGACAACGCCAGCTCCGGTTAGGATACCGTACACTAATTTAATTACAAACATCGCGATCATTTTATCACCTCCCCCCTTTTTTCAAAATGGAAGAGATGATTACCACACCTACTAGTTATAGCTTATTAAGTTACATTTTAATTGTATTATGTTTTAAAATAGGGAACAAGATATATGGATGAAAAGCCCTAGTTTTAAATGGTTGGTTAGTGTGTAAAGTGTTGTATTATAATAAAAGATTTACTCTTCCTAAAGAGAAATAAGCTTGAAATAAATCTATAACAAAACGGTATGGACATAGCTAGCCGTATTGTTATAGATTTATCCCGTCTTGTTTTATCCTTTTCTTATTATTGGAGGTATAAAGAAAAGCAAGAAGTCCATATAAGATGCCTCCTAACAAGAAAAACGGTTCAACAATTATCAATAGTAAAGAAAGGGATTCTGAGTCCGACAAGCTTTGAATTATCCCTACGCCACCCCGCAAACCTAAAATCACACATGCTCCCCATGCTGCAGTGAGCAACAACCAGGATGGAAATCTTCGTCCCCATGCTTGAACAAGTGCAAGTGCAGTAAATGCAGCAATTATACATAGAACAATTGCGACCAGATTAATGATGAATAACACTTTGCCCATTGTCCTGCCTTCAAATCCTAAAGTACCTCCTGCCGCCCAGTAAATGTGGATTAACCCGAATAGAGCCGACCAAACAAAAGCTGCATAACCAGTAAAAACCAACCACTTTTCGATTTTGTCCAGAGGATGCTGATTATTATTGTTTTTGATTGTAATAACTCCTTTCATTATGAGGGATGATAGCAATCTTTTTGAGTACCGTATAGTTTTATATACGGTTTCATTTTATAATTTATTAGTATTAAATCCAATAAGAATTGAACGAGTATTATATTTATACGATTAGCTACTACATTTAATTCTTTATGAAGGTAACGAGTTAGAGTTCTTCGTAAAGAAAATTAGATTTAAAATAAAGGGAAAAAACGGTACGGACATTGCCATCCGTATTTTTTTATGAATTTATAAAACTTTTCCATACAGTGCGTCGTCTAATATATGGGAAGGAGGAAATAATGTGGATGAATTAACGGTAGAAGCGTTTGAAATAGAAGATAAGGAACTCCTTATCGATGAAATAATGAACAAGTATGGGCAAGAGATCTTACAGCTTGTGTATTCATATGTGAATAATAAAGAGGTTGCTGAGGATTTAACGCAAGATATATTTGTGAAATGCTATAAATCTCTTCATACATATAAAGGAAAATCTAATGTGAAAACGTGGTTGTGGAGAATTGCTATTAATCATTGTAAGGACTATTTAAAAAGTTGGTATAACAAAAAGGTAATCGTTACAGAGGATGAATTTACGTATATTGGGGTTCAAAATGATAGTGTCGAACAAACGGTTATTCAAAATGCTGAGGATAGTAGGCTGGCTTCTGCAGTAATCAATTTACCGATAAAATATCGAGAAGTAATTTATCTATTTTATTATGAAGAATTATCAATTAAAGAGATTGCGATTGTAATAGAAGTGAAGGAAAACACGATAAAAACAAGACTGAAAAAAGCTAAGGAGCTTTTGAAGAAAGGATTGGAGGGATAATCAAATGGAAGATCGATTAAAAGGCTTGCGAAAATCAATGGAGAACACAACTTTTAAACATTTGAGTTTTTCTGATCAGCATCGAAAGCAGGTACGCGAAAAAATCAATCAATCAAGCGGAAATGAAGAAGATATCTCTTTAGCGGTTTTACAACTTCTCAGTAATGAAAAAACAGGCTATGAATTGGCGCAGTTATTGCGGGGGAGAGGGATTCAAAAATTCGAAGGAAATGAAGGTTTTTTATACACTTTATTACATCGACTGGAACAGAATCGTTTTATTCAATCGAGTTGGGATCATTCAGGAGCTAAATATTATCAATTAAATGATAAAGGAAGAAAGATGCTACGCAAGGCAGAAAAAAATGCTACGAAGGCACGATTTATATTAAAAGGATTAGTACAGGAGTGAGGCGGAATTGAATAAAAAAGGGGGGCGTTTTTTAAAAGAAGTTACCAATCATATTAAATCAAAAGAAGCGAAGGGCTTTGTGGCAACTGAATTAGATTTTCACTTGAAACAGGCGAAAAACACGTGGATAGAGAAAGGGTTAAGTGAGGAAGTTGCTGAAAATAAGGCCGTGGAACAAATGGGAAGTCCAATCAGGCTTGGCCAAGAACTTAACAAACTGCATAAGCCAAAGGTTGATTGGTTCTTAATTATTTTATTAGTGGCTGCTATGGGGCTAGGGTTTTTGCCAGTTATAGCTTTTGGATATACGAATGATTTACTAATAAATAAGGTAATATTTGTTATTCTTGGTGTTGTAACAGCTTTTGGAATGATGATAATGGATTATCGGAAATTAGAGAGAATGGGCTGGCTGTTTTACACAATCGGAGTACTTATCCTGTTAATACTATACTGTTTTCCAAACGCTTCGATGAATGGAGAACTGTTAATAAAAATTGGTCCCATTGCAATTGACTGTTTAATGGCGGTGCCGTTCTTTTTTCTAGCCTGGGCTTCTATTTTCAATAATAGTAGGTTAAAGGTTATGCATTTTGTGGTTTTGTATTTATTTTCTTTATATTTATTCTTAACTGTATCAACTCTTTCAACAATTTTTATCTATATTATGATGGTATTCGTTATGTTATGGTGGAGTAAGTTAGGAAAGAAAAAGGCATTGATTATTACAATTGTACCAATTTGTTTATTAATTATAAGGGTATCCTTTTCCTGGTCCTCAGTAAAAGGGTATCATTTGGATAGATTTTTAGGGTATTTAAATCCAGAGCGTGATGCAGGTGGCGCAGGATATATATATATACGTTTAAAAGAGGTAATGTCGTCAGCAGGTTGATTTGGCACATATGGAGATATAAAATGCATCCCCGCTGCAGATACTGATTTTGTGTTTGCAAGTTTGACTTACTATTATGGGTATTTCCTTGCACTGGTCCTTGTTTTAATTCTTTCTCTTTTTGTAGCAAGGATAATGGTCATATCTTATAAAATAAATAATCGGTATGGTAAACTGCTTCTCGTTGGAGGAATGACTCTTTTCGTAGTCCAGTTCATGTATAACGTGGGCATGATTTTAGGCTTATTGCCGATTGCTGCTATATCCTTGCCTTTTATTAGTTATGGATTAACACCAACTGTATTCCATGCGCTTTTAATAGGGATCGTGTTAAGTGTGTATCGACGTAAAGATATTTCATTTAGAATGAAAAAACACCTTGATGATTATCAAGGTGTTTTTGTTATAAGTTCAAAACTCTCCAAATCAGCCCCCATCACAAAAGGACTAACCTCGCCAACGCTATAAAGCTGTAACTCATGCATCGCGCGCGTACAAGCAGTGTAGAACAATCTACGAACGCTTTCATCACTGTAAACATTTTTAGAAGCATCATAAATAATAACAGCATCGAATTCGATACCTTTTGCTAAGTAAGCAGGGATCACGACAATGCCTTGCTCATACTCGGCGGAGTTACTTTTCACGAGTTTAATATTCTTGATATGACTAAGTGCTTCGTAGGCAGCGGCGCTTTCAGCTGCAGATTTACATATAATTGCGATCGTATTGTGCTGTTGTTTTTGTAGTTCAGCAACTTTGGCAGTAATATGCTCGTGTAGTTCGCTGTCATTCGATACTTTCGTCACTGTAGGTTTCTCGCCATCACGTTCAAAGGCGTGAATGTTCTTGCCTTCCGGTACGAGAGCACGTGTAAATTCAATGATCGGTTTTGTTGAGCGATAGCTACGAGTTAAGTTAATGCCGTTCGTTTCATCTGGTCCGTATAAGCTAGTAAGTGTATTGAAATTCACTGCTTCACTTGCATGGGCAAATATTGCTTGGTTAAAGTCCCCGAGTACAGTCATTCTTGCAGCAGGGAAGAGACGTTTTAAAAACTCAAATTGAAACGGCGAATAATCTTGCGCTTCGTCTACGAGTACATGTTTAATGGATCTGTTCGTTTGGAAGCCTTCAATTAACTCTTTTAAAAGTAAAAATGGAGTCGCATCCTCGTAATATAGCTTTCCTTCATCGAGCATGTTTACTGTTAATACGCAAATGTCATCCCACTCTTTCGGTTTTTCTCCAGTAACCCATGATGCATTTGTGAAGAGCTGTTTATATATACCTGTGAAATTGATGAAACGCAATGTTTGAACACCTTTACGAAGCGGCTTCAATTTTTTACGGACAATCATCCGTCCAAGTACTTTCGTTTCTTTTTCAAAATCATTAAAGGAGTTGTCATCAAACTCGCCTTTTTTCTGTAAATATTTATAAGCCTTTTGGTATTCATCTTTACTAAGTAATTCAATTTCTTCTTCTATCCAAGGCTTTTTCAGTTCTGTTTTTTCTATTTCATCTATTTGTTTATTTAGCCAATCTGTTAACTTTTCAATTCGATTATGGAAGCGGAGGGAGGAGTCGGTATTGTAAAATTGCTCTGTAATTTGTTTAGCAGAGACAATTAACTTTCCTCTAAATTTCATTCCTCTAAATAGCATGCCTGAAGATTCAAGAGATTGTCTGTACACTCTAATCATCTCGAAAAATTGAGTAGATGCTTTAAATCGAATGCTAGCATTTCTCGTTTTATAGGTAGGGCTATTCGTTTCAGTTAACATATATTCTAATTGCTCATAAGGGTCTTCAACGTCAAATGACTTACTGAGTCTATGGTTTAAATATTCTTGGAATGTAACTTGCTGCATATTTTCTTCCCCGAGTTCAGGTAGTACGTTAGAAACGTAGCTGTTAAACATAGAGTTAGGGGAGAAAAGAATAATTTGATCCGCCTTTAGCCATTCGCGATATTTATATAGTAAGTAGGCGATTCGTTGCAGGGCAGCTGACGTTTTACCGCTACCAGCAGCTCCTTGCACGATAAGTAATCGTCCTTCATCGTGACGGATAATTTCATTTTGCTCGCGCTGAATCGTAGCGACGATACTTTGCATATGTTTGTTTGTACCTTTTCCGAGTGCTTGTTGCAGGATTTCATCTCCGATTGTAAGACTTGTATCGAACATAGAATCAATCTCGCCATTTTGAATAATATATTGTAATTTTTTCTCTACATTACCGTGGATTACGCCTCCTGGTGTACTATATTCAGCCGGTCCTGGTGGATAATCGTAGTAGACACTCGAAATGGGTGCGCGCCAGTCATATATAAGAAAGTTTTCTCCGCTTGCATCAGTAAGTGTAGCTACGCCGATGTAAATTTTCTCTGCACCGGATTCTCCTTCTTCTTTGAAATCAATTCGCCCGAAATAAGGTGCTTTATGCATACGTCTTAGTGCGGCAAGCCGATTAAAGGTGTGCTTATGGGTAATTTGTGTGACGGCTAGTGACTGAGCTTGTTGTCTTAAGTTGATAACTGTTTCAAGATAATCATCAAAAGTATCAGTATTCACTTTCACATCATCCCAGAAGTGTTTCCGAATATTGATTACTTCTGCCCGGCGTCTGCCAGTTTCGTTTTCCAGTTTATCAATTTGCTCCGTAATCGTTTCTATTACGGTATCCAATCGTTTTTGCTCTAAATCAAGTTTTTTGTTCATACGTAAGCACTCCTTTAAAAGTGAAAAATAGGGGTTGACTGAAGATGTGTTTTGGTGTAAAATTAAGATACGGATAAATACGTTCTTTGTATTTTAGAAAACGTGTTTCTGTACTAATTTAACATAGTTTTTTAATTTAATCAATGATAATAAGATAAACCTTGGTTCCGTGTGGTGGAATCGAGGTTTTTTGTTTTTCTTGAAGAGGGGATCACAATCATTGTCAGTTTTTTTTCGGTAAGTCGATATATTTCGAGAATCGCTGATATAATTGGAGTTACGGTCGAGATAATTGAAAAATCGCTGATATAAATTAGAGTCACGAAAACCAATCATATAATTTCATTTACCAAATCTAGACGCAATGTATCGCGAAGAGAGGGCAAACAAAAAAGCTCGGGCTTAGCCCAAGCTTTTCATTATTTCTTTTCGTCTTTCTTAGCGTCAGCTTTTTTCTCGTCGAAAAGATCTTTGAAATCTTTATCTTCAACTTTTACGTCAGCTTTTTTGATTTCTTTCATCATAAGATCGTTCATGAATGCGCCATCTTGCATTTTCTTTTGAACAAGATCCTTTTTAATGTCGCCTTTAACTTCATCAAATGGTTTTTGTTCTTTAATGTCTGTCACTTTAATGATGTGGTAACCGAATTGTGATTTTACAGGTTCGCTTACTTCATCTTTTTTCAGCTTGTAAGCAGCATCTTCGAATTCTTTAACCATTTTACCAGCAGTAAAGTAGCCAAGATCTCCGCCTTTTTCTTTTGAACCAGTATCTTCAGAGTATTGTTTTGCTAACTCTTCGAAAGATTTACCTTGTCCAAGTTCTTCTTTAACCTTTTTCGCAGTAGCTTCATCTTTTACAAGAATGTGGCTTGCTTTAATTTCAGGTTTGTAGTTTTCTTTTAGTTCTTTATCAGTGATTGTTTTCTCGACAGCCTTTTCTTGCGCTAATTGAGCACGTACACTATTTTTTAACGTTTCTTCTTTAATGCCTTGTTGTTTTAATAGTGTATCGAATTGATCACCGTATTGTTTTTTCATTTCATCGAACTTCTTGTCTACTTCTTTGTCGTCAACTTTGTAGTTTTTAATAAGTACTTTTTCCATAACCATGTTATTTAGTACTTGTTTACCAGCTTGTGTCTTCATTTGAGTGTAGAACTCTTCTTTAGTGATGTCACCAGCTTTAGATGTAACAATTTTGTCTGATGATGATGTTCCACATGCTGATAATGCGATTACACTTGTTGCGGCTAAGGCAAGCATAGCTTTCTTCATTCAATAAACACTCCTACTGTTATGTATTTTTAATTTATCCTACACCGATGAACTTTTGTTCATAAGAGCCCGATTAAGTCTCACTGATACTTTTGCTTTTTATATTGGTAAAGCGCGCTTAACAGGGCTTACCGAGGCTTTAGGATAAAGTTAAGATGCGTGTCATTTATTTCATAGTATAAGCAATATGTACAGAATTTAATATATCATATTTCAACCCGTTTTCCTATTGATAAAGTGAAACTTTAATCCCTTGGGTGAAGTGCCCCAAAGGATTATTAGTTGAACGAATCGGGCATTTACGGGCAGTTTCATTAGATTTTGCTTCATTTTGCCTACTGCCCGTTCATGCAGGATAAAGAAATTTTAAGCAGCAGGTGTCAGATTTTGAAAGTGTACCACATTGGGCGAATGTCGCATATACAGAAAAAAGGAGGGGATCGGGATGAATTCTCAACTTATTTTATTACTTGTACTGTTTATTTTATTGGTTATAGTAGGTATAATTTGCTTATAGAGGAAAAAAGTGAGGAAGGGGCTTTCCTTCCTCACTTTCCATGAAATATAATTTCTATATAACTAGAAATTAATAAAATTGTTATACATACATTAATAACCCGAAAGACACCGGGCTGGCGGCTCGCAGATATTTGTTTTCGTTCACACAGTGTATGTGTCATGAAATTCGTGTAAAATATAACAAGAAGTGCGAATGCGACAAAAACAACTGTTATAAGAGTCATGAGGCGAGACCTCCTTTTAGCTAAAATACATATACTTTATATATTGTATCATACGATATTTTGTTCGTGTTATAAAATTCAGAAATAGAAGACTTTGTGTTAGAAAGTGAGGGAGAAAATGGACGTAGTTAGAAGATTAGAACAAGCTGAATATTATGTAGACCTATTATTTAAAATGATTGATGAAGAAAAGTGTCCATTTTATTCTTTGATCATAAAGAAAAAAGCTCGTAAAAAAGATATTGAACGTATACTAAAACTTTGTGAGGATTTGAACAATCAATATGTAGCGGAGAAAGCAGAAGGTCTTTTATTGTTCGATGCGTTGTTAGATCAATTTGAAAAAGCGCTTCCACATCAGCTCGAAGTACACGAAACTGCGGAAGCGCTAGCAAAACAGGGCTTATTTAAGCCGCTTATGAATGAATTCTTAAGCATGATTGCGAAAAAATAAATAGATTATTTCTTAACTAACTTCTGATCGGATTCCGTAAAGTTCTCCTCAATATTTTCTAATGATTTCTCAAAAATATCGATGAAGTCTTGTCCGTAAATATTACGCAAGATTGCAATCAGTTCGATATTTTCTGGGAACTTCCCATAAAAATTACGAAGTGCAAGAGCCCCATTAAATACAGAATTATTTTCAGGATCATACTCCTCCATTAAGCGAAGTAGTAATTCTTCCCCTTTGTCTGTAATTTCAATGTACGTATTTCGTTTATCATCCTCTTTTTTCGAGAATACAAGATAGCCGCGTTCTTCTAGTTTTTTAGAGAAGTTAAACGCTGTTGATACGTGCATAACTCCAAACTTAGCAATCTCAGAAATAGAAGCCCCTTTTAAATGATAAGCGATTGATAAAATATGATGCTCATTAATGTTCAAATCGTAAGGTTTAATCCACTGTTGCCAATCTTTCTCTACACATTTCCATAACGCTTTCGATAATTGAGCAATGCGTTGGCTAAAAATCATCGCTTCTTTTACCGAGTAATCTTTTTCTCCACTTTTCATTTACTCACCCACTTTAACATTCTTTTTCATTACTATCTATTATGCCAGTAAAATAAAAATTAATAAAGTCTTTTTGTGAGAATTGTGAAAATTTTTTGGAAAAATGACATTCTATACAAATCATGCATAACTATGGAAGCGGTTTATGAGTCGTGAATACATGTGTTGTCCTTACATGTTAATTGATAACATATATTGTAAATGCATAAAAACACGGCATATCTATGTGATATGCCGTGTTAAGGTCAATTTATATAAAAAATATTTGTTATATGCAAAAAACTAAGCAGGAATCTGTTTACGCTTTTTCTGGGACAGCTTCTTGTAGTTTCTCAATTGACTTTTGAATGTCCAAAATTTCTTTCTCGATATGGCGCTTGTTTTGAGAAATATCTTGCTTCCAGTTAGAAAGCGTGTCTTGCATATCATCTTTTAATTCTTGAAACACTTCTTTACCTTCTGAAGCTGTTTCAACGATTTGACGCTTTAATAATTTTGTATCAGCTGTAATATCAGCTAAAGTCTTTTTAATATCATTTCCTTTTTCTTTTAGCTTACCGCGCATATCTTTACCAGAAGAAGGAGTTGAGAAAAGAACGGCTAGTCCAGCAACTGCTCCGCCGCAAATGACACCTGTAATAAAGGATTTAGCTTTTGACATAAAAGGAAACCTCCTTATTTTTTGTTCGTATTCATGATGTGAAAAAGTATGCATATCTTTCTTATATGTGCGATGCACAAACAATCATCCCCGAGCATTTTAAGTGAAGAAACAAGCCGTGCGATACTTGATGACTTCGGGGAAGCGGCTTGTTATGTATTACGTCTTCTTATAGTGTCACTATTTTACACTATTTGCAATTGTACTTGCGATGTTTTGTAAATTTTCCATGGTGTATTCATTTTGGTGTGATTTCCAAACAGCACCGAAACCATCGTTTTCACCGTAGCGTGGAATTAAATGAAGGTGGAAGTGGAACACAGTTTGTCCAGCTTTTTCGCCGTTATTGTTAAGTAGGTTAAAGCCAACTGGATTAAACTCTGCTTTGATTGCATTTGCGATTTTTGGAACGACAGCAAAAATGTGAGATGCAATTTCTGGTGTTAACGCAAAAATGTCTTGCTTATGAACTTTCGGAATAACAAGAGTATGTCCTTTTGTTACTTGACTAATATCTAAAAATGCAAGTACATGTTCATCTTCGTATACTTTTGAGCAAGGGATTTGCCCATCAATGATTTTACAAAAAATACAATTATCCGCTGTGTGATTCATCGATCTCATCCTTTCAAATATCCTTAGCCGTATTTTACCATAATTACATACGAGAACAAACACGAAAAACAGGAAGCTGACTCAGCTTCCTGTTTTCTGAAGAGGGATTGAAAAAGCATTATCGTAATTTACGGTTCGCAGACACCTCATTTATTTAAGAAATGCATGGCAAATCGGCTAAAGTTTCTGCCGTAGACACCCCATTTTCAAGTGAAATGAATTGCAATCTTTTATAAAATGAACTTGTTTATTTTTTAAAACAGTATATGCTCTTTCAGAGACACCCCGTTTCTAAAATGAAACAAAAGATCTGGTTATGTGTAAATTTCATTGTCCAACTTGGACACCCCATTTCATGATGACTTCACTATGTTGTTATACTCATCAATTGGTGGTTGCTTTTTCAATGTGTTCCTTCTTCACTAATTATGATGTCCGTTTTCGTAAAATATATGTAAAGAAATTAAAAAAAATTTTTGAAGCAATCGAAACTATGTAGTACAGTGCAATTTTTGGTAAGATGAATATAGAATGAATACTAATGAAGAAAGTGGTGTCGTATGAGCGAGTTATTGCGTGTAGAAAATGTTACAGGAGGATATACGAAACGGCCTGTACTAAAAGATGTTTCGTTCTCTGTTAATAAAGGCGAACTTGTCGGCTTAATCGGTTTAAATGGAGCTGGTAAAAGTACGACGATTAAACATATTATCGGTTTAATGGAACCGAAAAAAGGAACTGTCACGATTAAGGGGAAAACAATTCGTGATGATATGACAGCGTACCGTTCTAGCTTTTCATTCATTCCAGAAACACCGGTATTATATGATGAGTTAACGTTAGAAGAACATTTGAAGTTAACAGCGATGGCGTACGGTGTCGATGAAAAACAATATGAAGAACGTGTAGGACAACTATTACAAGAGTTTCGCATGAAAAATCGTTTAAAATGGTTTCCGTCTCATTTCTCAAAAGGGATGAAACAAAAAGTAATGATTATGAGCGCATTTTTAGTTGAGCCCTCTCTTTACATAGTAGACGAACCTTTCGTAGGACTGGATCCGTTAGCGATTCAATCACTTCTTCAAATGATGGATCGAATGAAAAAGAGCGGCGCAGGCATTTTAATGAGTACACATATTTTAGCGACGGCAGAGCGTTATTGTGATTCGTTCATTATTTTACATCAAGGTGAAGTAAGGGCACAGGGAACATTATCTGAACTGCAATTACAATTCAATATGCCAGGTGCAACGCTGGATGATATTTACATTGCATTAACAAAGGAAGAAGATTATGAATAGCACAGCATTATGGAAAGAGCGATTTCGTCACTTTCTAAAAGAGGTTCGTACATATAGTAAATACGTATTTAATGATCATTTGAAATTTATTTTTGTGTTCATCATCGGTGCGGGAGCGTATTATTACCAGCAATGGTTACAAACGTTAACACCTTCGTTTCCAACGGGTCTTGTTATGGCGGTCTTACTTGGTCTCGTATTAACAGCAGGATCGATACAAACGTTATTAAAAGAAGCAGATCTCGTTTATTTGCTGCCAGTTGAAGAGAAGCTAAAGCCTTACTTTACAAAGGCATTTCTCTTTACGTTTATGATTCAGTTATACATCATTGCAATTGTAGCAGCAGCGCTAGCCCCATTATATTTCCAGCAAATGAAGCAAACAGGTGCAATTTACATATGGATGGTACTCATGTTTGTCATTGTAAAAGCGTGGAATTTATTCGTAGCGTGGGAAAAGTCCTTTTTAACAGATCAAAATATACAAAGGGCTGATTGGTTTATTCGTTTTATCCTAAACGGTTTATTTGTATATTTCCTTGTAGAACGTACTTCAGTTCTTTTTATTGGCGGAATCGTTCTGCTCATGGTGTTATACCTCGCTATCATGCATCAAATGGTGAAGGGAAAGCCGCTGAACTGGGAGTATTTAATTTCTGAAGAAGGTAAAAAAATGATGCTGCTGTACCGCATCGCGAATATGTTCGTTGATGTACCGGCGTTAAAGGAAAGAGTATCACGTAGAAAATGGCTTGATTTCATTCTTTCGATGATTGGTGAAAAACGTACATACTTATATTTATATACGAGAACATTTTTAAGATCCGGTAACTATTTTGGATTATATGTGCGCTTACTCGTTCTTGGAGGAGTCATTCTTTACTTCATCCCATTTTTATATGGACGATTTATCGTAAGCCTTGTTTTCTTATACTTAATCGGTTATCAGCTATTAACCTTATGGAAACATCATCGCATGAAGATTTGGCTTGATTTGTATCCAGTAGGGGGAGAAGAAAAGAAGAAAGACTTTCTTACTTTACTAAATGCGATTCTAATCATTGGTAGCATTCTATTTACAATTGTATTTGCACTTGCGACGAAAGATTTCATGATGACAGGTATTTTATTAGTCGTAAGCATAGTATTTAGTATCGGTTTCGTTAATCAATATGGTGCAAAGCGCATTGAGCGTTTAAATTGAAAGGAATGAACCTATGATTACATATGAAGAGAAGGTTATAAAAGAATTGGAGCAGTGGAAAGCTACATTCATGAAAGATTCTTCTATGATGACACGGTTCTCCAAAAAAGTGCAGTTGAAAGTACAACAGCTTATTCCGGCAAAAGTGCAAAAAGTATTAACAGAAACGATTCGGATGATGGTGCAAACAATTAGTGCTGGATCAAACTTTATAAAGCCGAAGCTAAAAGAGACGAACTGGTCGCTGCAAAGACGTGATGATGAAGTGCGTAAAAAGATGGACGAATATAAAAAAGTAGCAGCGGCAGAAGGAGCAGGGACGGGAGCTGGTGGTATTCTCCTCGGTTTAGCAGACTTTCCGCTTCTACTCAGTATTAAAATTAAATTTTTATTCGATGCAGCAACATTGTACGGATTTGATACGAGTAAACAAGAAGAGCGCCTTTTTATCCTTCACGTTTTTCAACTTGCTTTTTCAAGTGATGACCATCGAAAAGAGATATGGAAAGCAATTGAAACGTGGGACACAGAAAAAGAAAATCATATGGACTGGGAAAAATTCCAAACAGAGTACCGAGACTATATCGATTTAGCAAAAATGCTTCAGCTCGTTCCAGTAATCGGTGCCCCGGTCGGTGCGTATGCGAACTATCAATTACTGCAAAGACTTGGGGAAGTGACGATGAATTGTTATCGTATGCGATTGCTTAATAGAAATTGATTTGCTTTACAAAAAAGAAGGCATCCTAAATGTGTAAATTAGGATGCTTTTTTTATTTATATTTATTGTTTCCTGACGGATGAAGGAATGGAGTAGGAACGGTTAAAGGGATTGGTGTTTTTTTCTTTTTAGGAGTATCGCCCATACCCATCAAGCTAAAATTTTAAAGTGTCCCTTAAACGGAAATTTTATATTTTTTATAGTACTAAAGTTTATCGTTCTGGGGAGAGATGTGTTTCTTAAGTTGATGGGTGTGGGGCTGTCCCTCTACAAGAATCAAAACAAAAAGTAAAAGCGCTTGCATAATTAAAAATCCGAGTTATAATACTTGTATACAAGTATACTTGATTAACATGAGGTGAAGTTATGACGAAATCAATGGGATTTCTTTATCCTGAAAAATGGCTTTCAAAAGCTTCTGCAGGTGATCGTGTTGCGAGCGAACTGAGAATGCGCATTATTGTAGGTGAAATTGAAAGCGGTACCATCCTATCGGAAAATAAATTAGCCGCCGATTTTTCTGTAAGTCGGTCACCCGTTCGTGAAGCATTAAAAGTACTAGCTTCAGAAAATATTATTCGCTTAGAAAGAATGGGCGCAGTTGTCATTGGTTTAACCGAGAAAGAAATCGAAGAAATATATGATGTTCGTTTACTTATAGAAACGTTTATCTTTGAGCGACTTGTAAAGATGGACACAAATGATTTAGTAAGAGAACTAAATAAAATAATGGAAATGATGAAAATTGCCATTAAATATCATGATGCTGATGAGTTTTCTTATCAAGATCTCTTATTCCATGAAACGATTATTCGCACCATTGAGCATTCCTACATCCTGATGATTTGGAATAATTTAAAGCCTGTTATGGAAAGCTTAATCCTTTTATCAATGCGTACTCGTTTCAAGGAAAAGTACGAAGACTTTGAACGGGTTATTAAAAATCATGAGCTTTATATAAAAGCAATCGAATCAAAAGATCGAGCCCTCATGATTGAGGCCTTACATCAAAACTTTGATGATGTTCAAGGGAAAGTTGAAGACCTCTGGATGTCACAACAAATGTTATCTAAAGGAGTAGAGCAAGAACATGAGTAGCTATATGTTAGGTATAGATATCGGTACAACAAGTACGAAAGCAGTTTTATTCACTGAAAAAGGCGAAGTCATCCAAACCGAGAATATTGGTTACCCACTTCGCACACCGGATATATCCACAGCAGAACAAGATCCAGAAGAGATTTTCCAAGCTGTTTTGCAAGCGATATCAAATATAACGAAACAGCATTCAGATAAAAACCCATCGTTTATTTCATTTAGCAGTGCTATGCATAGTGTCATTGCCATGGATGAAAAAGATCAGCCGCTGACAGCTTGTATTACTTGGGCAGATAATCGCAGTGAGGCATGGGCACATAAAATCAAAGATGAACGGAATGGCCATGAAGTTTATAGACGAACAGGAACGCCTATTCACCCGATGTCACCATTAAGTAAAATTACATGGATTGTGAATGACCATCCTGAAATCGCTGTTAGAACGAAAAAGTATATCGGAATCAAAGAATATATCTTTAAACAATTCTTTGATCAATATGTTGTCGATCATTCCATCGCTTCATGCATGGGCATGATGAATTTAAAAACACTAGATTGGGATGAGGAAGCTTTAACAATTGCTGGTGTAACAACTGCTCAATTATCTGAACTCGTACCAACCACCAAAATATTTAGCAACTGCAATCCAGATTTAGCCCAAAAGATTGGTATCGATCCCCAAACACCGTTTGTCATTGGTGCCAGTGATGGAGTGCTTTCTAATCTAGGTGTGAATGCAATTCGAAAAGGCGAGATTGCGGTCACAATTGGGACCAGTGGTGCTATTCGAACCATTATTGACAAGCCGCAAACAGATAAAAAAGGAAGAATATTCTGTTATGCCTTAACGGAAAAGCATTGGGTAATTGGTGGACCGGTAAACAATGGCGGAATGGTCCTTCGCTGGATTCGTGATGAACTTGCTTCATCAGAAGTAGAAACTGCGAAAAGACTAGGAATTGATCCATACGATGTATTAACTAAAATTGCTGAACGCGTGAGACCTGGTGCAGACGGATTATTATTCCATCCATACCTCGCAGGTGAACGTGCACCATTATGGAATCCAGATGTACGTGGCTCCTTCTTCGGTTTAACGATGTCACATAAGAAGGAACATATGATTCGTGCAGCTTTAGAAGGCGTTATATATAATTTATACACTGTATTTTTAGCATTAACCGAATGCATGGATGGCCCTGTAACCCGTATTCAAGCAACAGGCGGCTTCGCAAGGTCTGATGTTTGGCGACAAATGATGTCCGATATTTTCGCATCTGAAGTCGTTGTTCCAAAGAGCTACGAAAGCTCCTGTCTAGGTGCATGTATATTAGGTCTCTATGCCACAGGAAGAATTGATTCTTTTGAAATCGTTTCCGAAATGGTTGGCAGCACCTACAAACATACACCGAAAGAAGAAGCAACAAAAGAATACAGACAATTACTGCCGATATTTATTAACCTATCGAGGGCGCTAGAAGACGATTATACACGAATTGCAAATTATCAAAGAAATTTAATAAAGTAAAACTTTCATCAGTAATCCCCCAATCCTCGCTTTTCTCTAAATCTTGAGGTGGGGGGACTTACTGCCAACGAATAGTGGGATAAACACAAATACAGCTAATATTAGGGGGGAACTACGATGCCATTAGTCATTGTAGCAATTGGGATTTTAGCATTACTTTTACTGATAATGCGCTTTAAATTAAATACCTTTATTTCATTAATCATTGTATCGGTCGGTGTTGCTTTAGCACTTGGAATGCCGCCAGAAAAAATTTTTAAAACCATTGAAGCGGGATTAGGCGGAACTCTTGGTCATTTAGCACTCGTTTTTGGACTTGGTGCGATGTTAGGTAAGTTGCTTTCAGATTCTGGGGGCGCACAACGCATTGCCATGACCCTTGTGAAAAAATTCGGTGAAAAGAACATTCAATGGGCTGTTGTGACTGCCTCATTTATTATCGGTATTGCATTATTTTTTGAAGTAGGATTAGTATTATTAATTCCGATTGTATTTGCTATTTCAAGAGAATTAAAAGTTTCTATCTTATATCTTGGTATTTCGATGGCAGCAGCTTTATCTGTAACACACGGATTTTTACCGCCACACCCAGGACCAACCGCTATCGCTGGTGAATTGCATGCAAACATCGGTGAAGTATTACTTTACGGTTTTATGATAGCGGTTCCAACAGTTGTGTTAGCTGGACCTGTATTTACTAAACTTGCAAAAAAACTAGTACCTGGAGCATTCACAAAAACTGGTAATATCAAATCTTTAGGTGAGCAGAAAGTATTTAAACTTGAAGAAACTCCTGGCTTTGGAATCAGTGTTTTTACCGCTTTACTGCCTGTGCTTTTAATGGCAATCGCTACAATTATTACTTTGCTGCAAAAAACAATGGGATTTACAGATAATAGTTTACTAGCAACGATCGAGTTTATTGGGAATGCGGATACTGCCATGTTGATATCCTTACTAGTTGCGATCTATACAATGGGATTGGCAAGAAATATTCCAATCAAAAACGTGATGGAATCTTGTACAACAGCGATCTCGAATATTGGGATGATGCTCTTAATTATTGGTGGAGGCGGAGCCTTCAAACAAGTATTAATTGATGGCGGCGTTGGTAACTATGTAGCCGAATTATTCAAAGGAACTTCATTATCACCAATCTTGCTCGCATGGATTATCGCTGCCATCTTACGTATTTCATTAGGGTCTGCTACGGTTGCTTCATTAACAACTGTCGGTTTAGTGATTCCGATGTTAGGTCAATCTGATGTTAACCTTGCTTTAGTTGTCCTTGCAACAGGGGCTGGTAGTTTAATTGCTTCACACGTGAACGATGCTGGTTTCTGGATGTTCAAAGAGTACTTTGGTTTAAGCATGAAAGAAACATTTGCAACATGGACCTTACTTGAGACTATCGTTTCCGTAGCTGGATTAGGATTTACTTTATTACTAAGCTTATTTGTATAAATCTTCCTAGACAGTAAAAGGGATACGGAAGCTATTTAATGTGATTTTTCATAATTGATTGATAAGGATGGAAGTTTCACTTTATCCCGCTATTTGTGGGCAGTAAGACTCCCACCTCAAAATTCGGCGAATGCGAGGGAGTTAGGTGGGAGATCAACTGCCCGTAAAAGCTCGATTGGTGTGGGCTGATAATCAGTGGGGGATGGACAAAACCCCCACTGATTAAAGTTTCACTTTATTTTTTAACTTGATGGCGATATGCCGTGTCCCTATGACCTTTTGCGCGCATCTTGGTGGTGCATATTGAAATGAATAAGATGGATTATTTGATTAAAGTGTTACTTTAGGTATATATACTATAATATAGACAGAGTAACATGCATAGAAAGGAACGATGAAATATGCCAAAGCAACAAATTGGAGTAGTT
>NZ_JACYOF010000011.1 GCF_014932895.1 Bacillus thuringiensis
CACTTCATACTTGTACGCCACTCCGTCTGCATCATATGCTTGGAGCTTTTCAAATGTGTACTTCCATTCCGTTGCCGCTGTTACTTCTTTTGTGTCTACTACTTTACCGTTTTGTAAAAGATCTACTTTAATCATTTCCGGACGATCTGTTGCGTTATCATCTTTCCATGTCTTCGTTCCTTCTACTTTTGTTTCGCCTACTTTTGTATTTGTGATGTCAGTACCATTTACTTTGGATTCATATCCTGCTACTGCTTGTTCTTTCACTTCATACTTATATGCCTTACCTTCTGCATCATATGCTGCTAAATCTTTGAATTCGTATTTCCAGCCTGTTGCTTTGCTTACTTCTTGCGTCGCAATTACTGTACCATTTTGTAAAAGGTCTACTTTAATCATTTCCGGACGATCTTTCGCATTATCGTCTTTCCATGTTTTCGTTCCTTCTACTTTCGTTTCGCCTACTTTTGTATTCGTGATGTCATAACCATTCACTTTTGATTCATATCCATCTACCGGTTGTTCTTTCACTTCATACTTGTATGCTTTTCCATTTCCATCGAACGCTACTAAATCTTTAAATTCATACTTCCAACCTGTTTCTTTGCTTACTTCTTGTGTCGCAATCACTGTACCGTTTTGTAGTAAGTCTACTTTGATGGCTTTATGCTCTTCCTCTGTGCCACCTTTCCACGTCTTCGTTCCTGCAACTGATGTCTTGCCTACTTTTGTATTCGTGATGTCATAACCATTTACTTTTGATTCATATCCAGCTACCGGTTGTTCTTTCACTTCATACTTATATGCTTTTCCGTCTGCATCGTTTATTGCCAAATCTTTAAATTCATATTTCCAGCCTGTTGCTTCGCTTACTTCTTGCGTCGCAATCACTGTACCGTTTTGTAGTAAGTCTACTTTAATCATCGTTGGACGACCTTGCGCATTTCCGTCCTTCCATGTTTTCGTTCCTTCTACTTTAGTTGTTTGTACCACTTTTGTATTTGTAATGTCATAACCATTTACTTCTGTTGTGTATCCATCTATCGGTTGTTCTTTTACTTCATACTTGTATGCTACTCCATTTGCATCATATGCTGCTAGGTTGTCAAATTTGTACTTCCAACCATCTGCCGCTGTTACTTCTTTCGTGTCTACTACTTTTTCATTTTGTAGTAACTCTACTTTGATTGTACTTGGACGATCTTTCTCGTTATCGCCTTTCCACGTCTTCGTCCCTGCAATAGATGTAGTTTTCACCTTATTTGGAATTGGCAACTTAACTCCATTTACAGCATCTGATTTAACTTCAAAAATTATTTTTGCTTGAGGATCGAAATCAACATAGTCTGGAGCCGAAACTTCTTTCACATAATATTTACCTGGTTGTAAATTAGGGATTTCAATTATCCCTTTTTCATCTGTTTTATATACATCTCCAACTTGTTCATTAGGCTCTTTATATAACTTAAACGAAACATTTGGGATTACTTTTTCTTCATCCCCTTCAATATGCTTCACAATTTTTAGTGTTCCTCTTGGAGTCACGTTACCTTCAGCACCACCGCCAGCTGTCATATTTTCGACTGGATGAGTACCCGATTCAGTAACTGGTTCTTCGTTTAAAACTTGGTAATCAATCGTATAATCATTCTTAAAGAAATCCTGCTTCTTCCCGGCTTCCGTTATAGTAGATGTATAACCAATCGAAAAGGAGGCAAGACGCGCTTTATCCTTATTAAGCACAACTTTAAATGATTTGTCTCCAGTAAAGGTAATCGTTCCGTAACCTTGCTTTTCAAGCTCTTGTAGCGTTAAAGATCGACGACCTATATGATCATCTACAATTATATAGAAACTATCCTTATTAAGTGTTTGACCTTCCTGTAAATTATCAGTCACAACAATATCACGACTTAACTCTTCTTTAGCCAAGTTTATATTCAAGAACCAACGTACTTCATCGCTCTTACCTGAGTTCATATCACCAGTTTTATAAAAAAATGGTGGCTTTCCAGGATCTGTACCCCCTCCACCGCTTGGGCCGGTAATTGTTACAGATTGCTTATCTACATTTGTACCGAAATTGGTTTCAATCTCTTTCTTTTCATCCGTTCCTACATTAGCAGCTTCCACAAAAAAGTTTAAATACCCTTTAATATTTTGATGTGTACTCACTTTATCATTAAATGTACATACCACAGTACCTGCAGTGACTTTACAAGTACCATAATCATCTAATAGAAACTCTGTATTTAATCCTTTTAATTCTGGAGGCAGTGTTAATGTCAGTGTGTCTCCAGGCTTCAGCTTAAGGCTATCTTTTTCACTGAAGTTTATAGTTACTTTAGTCCGTTGTCCGATAGAGAGATCTGTTTTATCAATCTTAAAACTATCCACAAGTCCTAATGTATTTAATTCTTGTGCATTTGCTACTATAGGTAAAAGACTCTGACCTATAGTAAACATGAAAATCATTATAATCGAAAAAATTGAAGTAATTCTTTTTAAATGCATATTTTATGCTACGCCTCCCTATAAAATTAAATCTAAATACATTTTAGAAAAACGTAATATGACAAAGATTCTATTATTCAATGTCATTAAGCTATTTTACTAAAATATGTTTGATAGCTATTATCATCTTTTTCTCTTTTTTCAACCCTTCTATTATTTAGGAAATTGAAGTTCGACTCTTATATAGATTCATCTAGTTTCTCCGACATTTTATTTCTGGCCTATGCCATTTAACAAAAACAGGTACAGGACAAATTTTGATAAAGAAATTCAAATTATAAATACACATGAACCGATCATAGGATAACTTCAAAGTCAGAGGAAGACAATTCGAAAAGCACTCACGATAAAACTCATGACAGTCATTCTTCTTATTATGCTGTAGAGTTTCCGAAATTTCTTCACACCCAACGCAAACGCTTGCTCTATAAATACAAAAATTTCATTGCCGGCAGGTATGGAAGAGTTACTTCACCAAACTTCCTTACTTATCCCCCTAAAGAATAGTAAGAAGTAACGCGTATAATCTAACCTGGCACACAAGCCAAAGAAGTTTACGGCCATGAAATGTGCTAGGATACTCATATTCTAAAGGATGTCATTGAGGATATGTTTTCTATTACTATGAGCTGTAGTGAAATTGACCATATGTTAAAACGGTTTGTGTTTCATTAAATAACCGACCTACACACTGAAACAAGTAGAACAAGAAGCGTTCCACCGCCTGCATTATATAATTAAAAACACTCTGGATGAAGTATTGCATGCCTATGCAAGATGAAAGTCATATTCTCCAAATTTGAATACAGTGGACCGAATTTGGGGGTAACTAAAAAAGTATGATCGTCAACTGATTTCATGTAAATCGTATATAAATACGAAATTCAGCCTTTTCATTTTTGGAGTATATAAATGGGTGTCAAGAAAAAACACTTTGCCTAATGGGTTCCATGGCTATGTCGAAGAATTAAAATGAGCTTATATATGATGATAATATCAAAACCGAGAGATTTATATCCTTTCATTATTTTTTATCAAATCATGAAAACTTTAATTGTACTATATGTACTATTTTAAACATACCACCCCTAGTTTCTTGACTAAGTTGGAAGTTTTCAGGATTCATTACTAATTGATCAGATACTTGATTAGATGCATTGTTATTTTAGTACTTGGCATAGCTGTAACAATGCTTTTTACAACAATCACACCATTTCCTAGTAATATTCCACCGATTAATAATACATATATGGATTTTTGATAATTTCCCCCCGACAGTCTATTATTCTAGAATCGTTCCTAAAAATCAATAGTTAATTGGTATTTTACTATTTTCACTTCATCACCATAAGCATATATTTGTCACATGTATTTATATTAAAAAATTGGCATAGAAAAAGAGATGGCTTTGCCATCTCTTTTTCTGTTTCAACTTCCTATTATCAAGCCATACGACTTTTCGTTGGTCTTCTTTCTTTGACATCTAATCAGTCTATAGACTGATTAGATGTTTTTATGTCAACTTGTATATCACTTCTAAACAAAAATAAGCATCTTTTTTTGCCTATTACATTTTTTCTGGTGCAGATACTCCTACGATTGCTAGTGCATTTTGAAGTGTAGTGCGTACTGCTTTCATTAATTCGTAACGAGCTTTACTTAGTTCTAAGTTATCTTGGTTTAATACTTTTTCTGCATTGTAGAAGCTGTGTAATGTTGCTGCTAATTCAAATGCATAGTTTGTAATACGGTGTGGCAGACGTTTTTGCGCTGCATCCGCAACTACAGCTGGGAATTCACCAAGTTTTTTCAGTAACTCCACTTCTTTTTCAGAAGTAACAAGTTTGTAATTCACGTCTCCGCCTGTAGCTAATCCTAACTCTTCACCTTGACGAAGGATACTGCATACGCGAGCGTGAGCATATTGTGCATAGTATACTGGGTTTTCATTAGATTTTGATACAGCTAAGTCCATATCGAAGTCTAAATGAGAATCGCCGCTACGCATTGCGAAGAAGTAACGCATTGCGTCCACGCCTACTTCTTCCATAAGCTCACGAAGTGTAACTGCTTTACCCGTACGCTTACTCATTTTCATTTTCTCACCATTTTGGTACAGTTGTACCATTTGGATGATTTCTACTTCAAGCGTTTCTTTATCGTAACCAAGCGCTTGAATAGCAGCTTTCATACGAGGAATGTAACCGTGGTGATCAGCACCCCAAATGTTGATTAATTTATCGAAACCACGCTCTAATTTATCACGGTGGTAAGCGATATCTGGCGTTAAGTATGTGTAAGAACCGTCGTTTTTAATTAAT
This sequence comes from Bacillus thuringiensis, assembly GCF_014932895.1. Classification (GTDB taxonomy): domain Bacteria; phylum Bacillota; class Bacilli; order Bacillales; family Bacillaceae_G; genus Bacillus_A; species Bacillus_A thuringiensis_AA. Next base: position 4,836 of record NZ_JACYOF010000011.1, read on the forward strand.
ACACGGTTTTTGTCGTCACCGTAAGTCATTGAACGGAACCAAGTTGCTCCGTCTTCTTCAAAGATTTCTTCACGCTCTTTTAATACAGCAAGAGCTTGATCAATTTTTCCGTTTTTGTATAATGATGTTTCTGAGAACCATACATCAAATTTAACACGGAAGCTTTCTAAGTCTTTTTGAAGTTTTGCTAACTCATATTTCAAACCGTACTCACGGTAGAATTCATAGCTTTCTTCTGCATCAGCTTTTGCGTAACGATCGCCAAATTCTTCTGCTAAACGTTTACCGATTCCAATGATGTCCGCACCATGGTAACCGTCTTCTGGCATTTCCTTCTCTAAGCCTAAAGCTTGCATGTAACGAGCTTCAACAGAAAGAGCTAAGTTATGGATTTGGTTACCAGCATCATTAATGTAGTACTCACGAGATACATCGTATCCTGCTTTTGCTAATACGTTACATAAAGTGTCACCTACTGCCGCACCACGTGCATGTCCTAAGTGAAGGTCACCTGTTGGATTCGCAGATACGAACTCAACTTGTACTTTTTCACCTTTACCAGTATTCGTTTCACCGTAAGCCTCACCAGCGTTAACGATTGTTGGGATTAAGTCTGTTAAATAGCTATTATCCATGTAGAAGTTAATGAAACCAGGACCAGCGATTTCGATTTTTTCGATAGAAGCTTTTGCTTTATCGAAGTTTGCAACTAATTCTTCTGCAATCATACGAGGTGCTTTTTTCGCAACGCGTGCAAGCTGCATTGCCATATTTGTAGAGAAGTCACCATTTGTTTTATCTTTTGGAGATTCTAATACAACGTTTGGAATTTGTTCTTCTGTCGCTAGTTCTGCTTTTAATACAGCAGCTTGAATTTCTTCTTTAATCAATCCTTTTACTTGTTCTAAAGAATTCATTATTTTGCCTCCTTCAAATTAATCGTAATTGTATATCTGCCAGCTTCTTGTTCACTTAGAAGCAATGCGTACGTTAAGAAGAGTTGTCCTTTTTTCTTTTCATCCGACCATTTAAAAAGAACGTTATCAGTCTTTGTTTGCAATGCAAACGTACCAAGTTCACTCGTATACGTACCTGTTGTCCATTCGCCTTTCACATGCGTTTGACGCATCGAAACAGCACCTGAACGCATAATGAGAACTTGTTCATCTTGAATTTTAATAATTGTCTTCACTTCGCCCTGTTCGTTCGGCTCTTGGAATGTTACGTATGTACCTTGACCTTTTACATAGTATTGACCATTTGCTTCAAAAGCAACGGTTTCCTTACGCGCCCCTTCACGGATTTCTGTTACGAAATGAACGTGCACCGGCAAGCCTGCAAGTTGTTTCTCCACGTCTTGCACACCTTTCAAATGTTATAGATATTAAATATTACTTATAATAAATCACTTTTCCTATCATATCAAAAAAAGCCTCTATCTGTCTGCTGAAAAATTAGGAAAACCCTATTTCCAAAAATAATTCACTTTCACTTTATTTCATATGATAAAATATTTTTAAAATCCAAATATTCTATTAATTATAGAGGTGAACCTAGTGCTACCAACAAAATTAAAAAAGGGTGATGAAATAAGGGTGATTTCACCATCCTGTAGTTTAAGTATTGTTTCAAATGAAAATAGAAAACTTGCTATAAAAAGATTAACTGACATGGGCTTTCAAGTTACATTCTCAAAACACGCTGAAGAGATAGATCGCTTTGCTTCTTCTTCTATTTCTTCACGTGTCCAAGACCTTCACGAGGCATTTAAAGATCCTAATGTGAAGGGTATTTTGACAACACTTGGCGGATATAATTCTAATGGTTTACTGAAACATCTCGATTATGATTTAATTCGTGCAAACCCGAAATTTTTCTGTGGCTACTCTGATATTACCGCTCTAAATAACGCAATTTATACAAAAACAGGACTCATCACATACTCAGGGCCCCACTTCTCTTCATTTGGAATGGAAAAAGGACTCGATTACACAGCCGATTACTTTTTAAAATGTTTAACTTCTAATAATTCTATTGAAATCATACCCTCTGAAACGTGGAGCGATGATTCTTGGTATATAGATCAGGAAAATCGAGAATTTATTAAAAATGAAGGATATGTTTCGATTCAAGAAGGAGAAGCTACAGGGGATATTATCGGCGGAAATATGAGCACTTTAAATTTACTTCAAGGTACACCATATATGCCAAATTTACGAAATAAAATTTTATTTCTTGAAGAAGATAGTTTAACGGGAAAGGCTACACTTAAAACTTTCGATCGATATTTACATTCTCTTATGCAGCAGCAAGATTTTGAATACGTAAAGGGCATCGTTATAGGAAAGATGCAAAAAGGAGCAGAATGTATGATAGAAGACATTCAAGAAATGGTTGCTTCAAATTCTGCACTTGCACATATCCCTATCATTGCAAATGCAAGTTTTGGACATACAACTCCAATCTTTACTTTCCCAATTGGCGGACGTGCAAAAATCATTTCTAATAAAGAGAATTCAGCTATCACCATTTTAACGCACTAAAAAAGGAGCGAACGATTCGCTCCTTTTATGGTTTTTCTATTTTTTGCAACGCTTTTTGCGGGATTGATTCTTTCGGGATTTCAGCCCATCCTTTTCCTTGCATACCTTTTGCATAAATTTTTATAAAAGCACCCGTATGTAATTCACGGTTCACCATTCTTTTAATAACTTGTAGCTTTCCGTCTTCTGTATACCCTTTAAACGTATACAAATATTCATCATCTTTTTTTTCGCCTTTATCTATAACAGCATAATAATCTTGTATTTCTTTATTTGAAAAGAAGTTGTCTACAAAAGCATGCACACCTTCTGTTTTTGTGTTTAAATAATATGCTGTTCCCCCTAAAATGATAGCGAACACAGCTAAAACTTTAATTACCAATTTCATACATGCGCCTCCTGTTTGCACTTCTTTCTAACTAACCGTATGTCTATACCTGTATTATACGAAAAAAAGCATACTATACTCTATCGAAATGCCTTACACTTTCCTTACATTACTGTAAGAATTTTTTCTTTACAGCCATTTCCCAATAAAAAATTTTTCCGTTTCATGAACTTTTATATTATTATTGAATGATACAAATTTTTATTACAAAAATCAAAGGAGACAGTTTTCAAATGGCTATCTTGCAAGGTTTAGCACTATTACTTGTTGTACTTTGTCTATTTACACTTTTCAGTTACCGTGCCCCTTACGGAATGAAAGCAATGGGTGCTTTAGCTAATGCAGCAATCGCAAGTTTTCTTATTGAAGCATTTCATCGTTATATTGGTGGAGAAATGTTTCATAATGACTTTTTACAATCAGTAGGAGAAGCTTCTGGTAGTATGAGCGGGGTCGCAGCGGCAATTTTAGTAGCATTAGCAATTGGTGTTTCACCCGTATATGCTGTTTTAATCGGTATCGCTACTAGCGGATTCGGTATTTTACCAGGTTTTTTCGCTGGATACGTTTGTGCCTTCGTCGTGAAATTTCTCGAAAAGAAATTACCCGCTGGTGTAGAATTTTTAGCAATCCTATTTATCGCTGCACCAATCTCACGTGGAATGGCAATGCTTATGGATCCGCTCGTTAACGCCACACTTGGTAAAATCGGTTCTATGATTTCAGTTGCAACTACAGAAAGCCCTATCATTATGGGTATTATGCTTGGTGGATTGATAACGGTTATTTCTACCTCTCCATTAAGTTCTATGGCACTAACTGCCATGCTTGGATTAACCGGTTTACCAATGGCAATTGGTAGTCTTGCCGTAGCAGCCTCAGCCCCAATGAACTTTATTTTCTTTAAACGACTAAAAATTTGTTCAAAGAAAGATACAATTGCTGTAGCAATCGAGCCTTTAACACAAGCAGATGTTGTCTCAGCAAATCCAATTCCAATTTATATGACAAACTTCGTTGGCGGTGCACTTGCCGGTATTATTACATCGCTATTCCAGCTCGTTAATAATGCGCCAGGAACAGCATCACCAATTCCAGGACTTCTTGTCTTATTCGGATTTAATGACGTTATAAAAGTAACGATTGCTGCCGTATTGTGCGGAATCGTTACCACAATTGTCGGATACATCGGATCAATCGTGTTCCGCAAATATCCAATCCGCTCTGCTGATGAAATCCGCGGAATTACTTCGGAAGAAAAGGTTGCATAAGAAAAAGAGCCTCCTAGTAACCTAGGAGGCCTCACTTTTATTTCACCCAACCGAGCAGCATTTCCCGCACGAATTTGCTTGCTGCGACTGGAGTTTGATCACTATGGTCGTAGACCGGAGCTACTTCTACTAAGTCTGCTCCAACTACATTTATATTTGAATTTGCAATTGCTACGATGGAATCTAATAGTTCTTTAGATGTGATACCCCCTGCTTCTAACGTTCCTGTTCCTGGAGCGTGAGCTGGGTCTAATACGTCAATGTCAATTGTGACATAGACTGGGCGTCCTGCAAGTTTCGGTAACACTTCTTTTAACGGTTCTAATACGTCAAATTTATATAAGTTCATACCTACTTCTTTTGCCCATTCGAATTCTTCCTTCATTCCAGAACGAATACCGAAAGAATATACGTTTTCCGGACCAATTAAATCACACACTTTACGAATTGGTGTAGAGTGGGATAAAGGCTCCCCTTCATACGATTCACGTAAATCAGTATGAGCATCCATATGGATGATTGCTAAATCCGGATATTTTTTTGCCATTGCCTTAAAAATTGGCCAAGACACTAAGTGCTCACCGCCGAGACCTAGTGGAAACTTATCGGCATCTAAAAGTTTTGATACATACTCTTCAATCATGTCTAAGCTACGTTGCGCATTCCCGAATGGTAATGGGATATCACCCGCATCAAAATATTTTACTTCTTCTAGTTCACGATCTAAATACGGACTATATTCTTCAAGACCGATTGATACTTCACGAATACGTGCAGGGCCAAAACGAGATCCTGGACGGTAACTTACTGTCCAATCCATAGGCATCCCATAAATAACTACCTTTGACTCTTCAAAACTTGGATGACTTTTAATAAATACTTTACCTGAATAAGCTTCATCAAAACGCATATTCTTTTCCTCCTTATGTGGAACTTAAGGTATCCCAACCTTTCATTATTTCTCAAATTTGGAGCGCACCGCTCCTCTTTCTCGATTTACCGGGGTCTTCTGTTTCATAACAAGAAGACTATTTTATTTATAGAAGTGTAAGTAGCTAGCATGTTCAAGTCTTCTGGACAAACACCTTAAATGAGCTACTCACACTTTATTTGTTAAAACTTAATTTTCTTACTTAATTAAATCGCCAACAAATTTCGGTAATGCGAATGCTGCATTATGCAGTTCTTTCGTGTAATATTTCGTTTCAATTTCGTGGAAACGCTCTTCACTTACTTCTAATGGATCGTGTTTTTTAGATCCAATTGTGAATGTCCAAAGGCCACTTGGGTATGTTGGAATATTTGCTGTGTATAAACGAGTAATTGGGAAGATCTCTTTTACGTCTTTAAACACAGTTGTAATTAGTTCTGGTGTAAACCAAGGGTTGTCCGTTTGTGCAACGAAAATACCATCTTCTTTTAACGCTTTTGAAATTCCAGCGTAGAATCCTTTTGTAAATAGGTTTACTGCTGGGCCTACTGGCTCAGTAGAATCTACCATAATTACGTCATATTCATTTTCGCTCTCTGCGATGTGTAGGAAACCGTCTCCTACTTTTACTTCTACACGCTCATTATCTAATGCGCCTGCAATTGATGGTAAGTATTGTTTAGAGTACTCAATTACTTTTCCATCGATTTCAACAAGAGTTGCTTTCTTTACGCTTGGGTGTTTTAACACTTCACGAATAACACCGCCATCACCGCCGCCAACAACTAATACGTTTTCAGGGTTTGGATGTGTAAATAAAGGTACGTGCGCTACCATTTCATGATAAACGAACTCATCTTTTTCTGTTGTCATAACCATGCCATCTAAAATAAGCATGTTTCCGAACTCTTCCGTTTCAACCATATCAAGTTTTTGGAATTCTGTTTGCTCCGTATGTAATGTGCGGTTAATACGCGCCGTAATCCCAAAATGTTTTGTTTGTTTTTCAGTGAACCATAGTTCCATCGTACAATCACGCCTTTCAATGCAAATTTATAATAGGGACATCATTAATGTCCCCTAACAAAAATAAAACAAAACATCCAAAAAGTATAGTTAAAAGTACAAAAATACCGAAAATATATTTTAGTCAGGGGGTTCTAATATATATGTATAAAGAAAACCCTTTCTTAAGAAAGGGCTTTTGTCTCTACTTCTTCAGGTTTTCGAATCGGAATTAAAATCATTACGCAACCAACTAACACAACAATTCCACCAACTAAAAACGGACTTTGCGGTGAAACAGTGTGGCCGATGATTCCTGATAAGATTGGAGCAATTGCGCCGCCTAACCAACGAACGAAGTTATAAACACCTGATGTAACAGATCTTTCATAAGGTGAAATATCCATGACATAGCTTGTAAATAATGCATTATTTAATCCAGATGCTAATCCTGATAGAACAATTAATACAATTTGTAACCACATAACTTTCACAAAGAATAGTGCGATTAAGAAAAGCGCGAATACGAGTAAACTACCTTTCAACAATGTTTTCGGCTCATATTTACCTTCTAGCTTATGCGCTAAAATTGCAGAACCGTAAGCTAACGCTAATCCCCATCCGCAAAATACAAATCCTAATTGAATAGCAGATAAATGCATAATAAGTGGTGAATATGCTAACACAACGAAAAATCCGTAGTAGTATAACATTCCTGAAATCGCGCCTTGCATAAAAGGTTTATACTTCACTAGGTTAAGTAATTCTCCTACGCCTGCCGCTTTACGCTTCACTTTTCGCTCCGGTTCTTTTACAAAAAAGAAAACTAAAATAAATGCTAATAAAATTAAAATACTCGTCGCAAAAAATGGATAACGCCAAGAATGTCCACCTAATATCCCACCTAATAACGGTCCGCCTGCCATCCCTAAACCGATAGCTGCTTCATACAATCCTACTGCTTCATGAACTTCTTTACTTAATGCAATCAATAATGTCATCGCCGTTGCGAAGAACATCGCATTTCCTAATCCCCATCCCGCGCGGAAAAGAGATAATTGAGCAATCGTTTGCGATATACCGCATATAAACGCAAATACAGTCACGATCGCAAGACCGATCGTCATCATTCGTTTATCACCAAATCTCGATGCGAATATTCCAGCTGGTAACATCATAATTGCCATCGTTAAAATATATGCTGTAAATAACATCTCTACTTGCCAATGCGATGCACCAATTTGCTCAGCAATGCTTGGTAAAATTGGGTCGACTACCCCTATACCCGAAAAGGCAAGGAAGGTAGCCACCACTGTAATCAATCTCCCTAGTTTTTGTTTGCTTTCCATTTTGATTACTCTCCTTTTGTATTCTCTAAAAATGTAACTGCTCGATTTAAACTGTCTTGTAACTCTGCCTTCACACGTTGCATTTGCTCCATTTTCTCGTCTAGCGTTTGCACTTGTTTTTCAAGCATATCTTTAATTTCTTGAATCACTTCGCGGTCACGAGGATTCTCGCTATTTCTCCTTTGTTCCATTCTTTCTTTTAACGATAAGAAATGTTGCATTTCTTGAAGCGTAATCCCTAACACTTCCTTCGCTTCTACAATCTTTTTAATTCTGGCGATGTCCTCGTCTGTATACAGGCGAATGTTCCCCTCACTACGTTCAGGGGGATGAATTAAACCAATTTCCTCATAATAACGAAGTGTACGTTTTGTTAAACCAACTTGCTTTGTGACTTCATCAATTTTATACATGTTTATTCCTCCCTTCACTCTATTATTACATTTTACGTTAACGTTAACTTTTGTGCAACTGTTAGACTTTTGTAAATGTTTATCCTATTCAATTGTATTTTTCCTAAAGCAGTTTCATAATGAAAGAAAAGAACCGATAAGGAGATTTTCACATGAATAAACCACTTGTTTTCGCTCACCGCGGGGTAAAAGGAACACATCCAGAAAATACGATGATCGCCTTCCAAGAAGCTGAACGCATTGGCGCTCATGGAATTGAACTTGATGTTCATCTATCAAAAGATGGTGAACTTGTCGTAATCCACGATGAAACAGTGGATCGCACAACGAATGGCGTAGGGCTTGTTTCCGAGAAAACTGTAGAGGAATTACAAGCTCTAGATGCCGGTAGCCATAAAGATCCTTCTTTCCATGAAGCAAAGATCCCAACGTTACGTGAAGTATTTATTTGGCTATCTACAACAAATCTACAGCTTAACATTGAGTTAAAAACAGATGTGATTCACTACCCTAATATTGAAGAGAAAGTTGTTGCACTTGTGCGTGAATATCATCTTTCTAATCAGATTATATTTTCATCATTTAACCATGAATCTGTTTCATTATTAGCAGAAATCGCTCCTGAAATCCCAAGAGCAATTTTATATGATACACAGCTTGCTGATCCTATTACTGAAGCTAAAATTAGAGAAGCAACTGGATTACACCCAAACTTCCAGCTATTAACAAAGGAATTTGTTCAACTGGCGCAAAAACAAGGATATGTTTTCCGTCCTTATACAATTAACGAATATAACGATTTAAAAACTATGATTGATTACGGTGTAGATGTCATCATTACCGATTGGCCAGCGCGCGCTTTTGAGCTCCTTTCTTAATAGAAAGGGCTCTTTTTATTTTCACAATTTCATTGTTTAAAATAAATAAAAAACCTCAATACTAATACAATAACGCTTGTATTCATGAGGGGCTGAAAAAAGATGGATCAAACTATGAATCCAAAACTAAAAAAATATAAACGTCTTTTCTTCACCGCAATATTTTCTTGCGTCCTTTTCTTCGTTTTTTCATTTTTTATAGTCATTATAGTTGCGAAAATTATGGGACCTCCTCCCGTCGCTGTTCCGCAAACAAGTGTCTTTTATGCTAATGATGATACCGTTATCGGTCAAAGCAATGAAATGCAAAAACGTTACAACGTCTCTCTTAATGACATTTCTCCTTATGTAAAAGAAGCTACCCTTTCTATCGAAGATCAAAGATTTTATAAACATCACGGCTTCGATATGAAACGTATTGCAGGTGCAATTGTCGCCGATTTAAAGGCAATGGCAAAGGTACAGGGGGCTAGCACGATTACACAACAATACGCGCGTAATCTATATTTAGATCATGATAAAACGTGGAAACGGAAACTATTAGAAGCAATGTACACAGTCCGCCTTGAAGTAAATTATAATAAAAATCATATTTTAGAAGGATATTTAAATACAATTTATTACGGACATGGCGCTTACGGCATCGAAGCTGCATCCCGTCTATATTTCGATAAAACAGCAAAAGAATTAACATTAGCAGAAGCTAGTATGCTCGCAGGCATCCCGAAAGGACCAAGTGTCTACTCTCCCTTTTTGAAAGAAGATCGCGCTAAAGAACGACAATCTCTCATATTAGATGAAATGGTGGAACAAGGATATATTACGAAGCAACAAGCAGCTTCAGCAAAGAAAGAATCGCTAGCTTTCGCCTCATTAGATACGAAAAAAGCGGCAGAGGTCGCGCCCTATTTCCAAGATGCTGTACAGGCTTCGCTTCTTCGTGATATTGGATTGGACGAGCAAGCTTTACAACGAGGTGGTTTGCGGATTTATACAACGCTAGACCCTAAATTACAATCTGTAGCAGAGCAATCTGTAAAAGATCATATACCTGAAACGACAAACATACAAACTGCTCTCGTCTCTATGAATCCAAAAACGGGTGAAGTAGCTGCCCTTGTTGGTGGAACTGATTATAATACGAGTCAATTTAACAGGGCCACACAAGCCGCTCGTCAGCCTGGTTCTACATTTAAACCATTCTTATATTATGCGGCTTTAGAACGTGGATTCACCCCTGCTACGCGCTTAAAAAGCGAATACACTGTATTCACTTTAGGAGATGGTGTATCAAAATATAAACCGAAAAACTATAAAGATTATTATGCAGATGATTTTGTAACGATGGCTCAGGCCCTTGCAGTTTCTGATAACGTATATGCTGTGAAAACAAATTTATTTTTAGGAGAAGATACACTCGCGAAAACAGCGAAGCAATTCGGAATTAAGAGTGCATTAAAAGACGTCCCTTCTCTTGCTCTCGGTACATCTCCTGTAAAACCAATTGAAATGGTTAACGCTTATAGCATGTTCGCAAACGGTGGAAAAGAAGTAAAACCGATTTTCATTCGCCGCATTATGGATCATGAAGGGAATATATTATACGATGCTCATTTGGAGAGCAAACAAGTTCTCGATAAGAGCAAAGCGTTTGTGATGGAAGAAATGATGACGGGCATGTTTAATAAAAAACTGAGCAGTTATGCTGCTGTAACTGGTCAATCGATGTCATCTAAACTATCAAGAACATATGCCGGAAAATCTGGTTCTACCGAAACAGATAGTTGGATGATTGGATTTACCCCACAAATCGTAACTGGTGTATGGGTTGGATATGATCAACCTAAATCGATTTCAAACGTAGCAGAACAAGGATATGCGAAAAAAATATGGACTGATACGATGGAGAAAGGCTTAGATGGACAACCTAAAAAAGAGTTTAAGCAGCCAAGTGACGTCGTTGCAGTCGATATTAATCCTGAAAACGGAAAAATCGCTACAAAAAATTGTCCAATTTCAGTTAAAATGTATTTCGCAAAAGGTACAGAACCAACTGAATATTGTATGGATCATGTCGATGATAAAGAAGAGTTTGAAAAGACAACTGAAGAAAAGAAAAAAACAAGTTGGTGGAAAAAATATCTTCCTTGGTAAAAAAATAGCTGACGGGCACCCGTCAGCTATTTTTTATTCACTTAATAATGCACGGCGCAATTCTTCACTAGATTCGTTCCAAATCGCTTCATTATGTTCTTTCAAGAATGTACCAAGTACTTTTTTAGATGATTCATCCATATGGTCAACCATAATGTGACGCTTCATTGATTTATCCATTTTGTTTACGTGCTCTGGAAGTGATTTATATCCGCGGCGAATTTCACGGTCAACTGTCATTTCACAAGCTGTTACACCTGCGTAATAAGCACCTGTCGCAGTTCTTTCAATCGTTACCCAAACAAGCCAAAATGGTTTTCCGTTTGGAACTTCATCTTTATTTGTTAAGAACTTAATACCTTTTTCGACTGTACTACGAGCATGCATTGCACCGATATCAACGAATGCAGTCTTCTCTAATACATCAACAAATACGGGTGAAATATTTTCTAAGCTAAGCGCTCCAACACCAAAACCACCATGACCATCTGTTGAATCATTTTTCACGATATTAAAACCGATTTTTTTCTTTTTCTCTGTCATATGTAAACTCCTCCTCACTTAATGATTATATAAGGCCAAAGATAGGCGCAATGATATTTTGTAAAAATACTAATACATACGGAATAACTACATTGAAAATAGGCTGAATTGTGTAATTGCTAAGTGGTGTAATTACAAGAATTAATAACGCAATTGATCCATATTTTTCATATTGTGTCATTTTCGCACGAATATTTGCCGGTGCTAAATCTTCCACAACACGATATCCATCAAGTGGCGGAATCGGTAGTAAGTTAAATACAAGTAAAACGACATTAAGCATAATAAAAATTTGGAAGAACTGACCTAATGTATCTGCTACTGCAAACGGAATTGAGTCTAACACTCCAAATGTTAATAAGCTATACCAAATAATTAAACCGATTGCACTTAAAATCAAATTACTAATTGGTCCTGCAATAGAAACTAATATGCCTGCAAGACGCGGTCTTTTAAAGTTGTAGGGGTTAACGGGAACCGGTCTTGCCCAACCAAAACCAAGAATTAATACTGCAATTAGACCGATAGGATCTAAGTGCGCCATCGGTGATAACGTTAAACGCCCCTGTCTTTTCGCTGTATCGTCTCCAAATTTATATGCGACATACGCATGTGCAAATTCATGCACAGATAGCGCAATAATAATCGCCATTGCTACCAACGGAATTTGGTGCAATGGATATCTAAATAACTGATCCATACTTCATCTCCTCTTCAATATGTCAAAAAAGAAAATATTTGTTTTTTCGATTGTTCTTCCCCATAATCCGCTATAATAAGAGTGTAACTTACATAAAAGGAGCGATTATATATGCCATACGTAACAGTGAAAATGCTAGAAGGACGCACAGAGGAACAAAAGAAAGCTCTTGCTGAGAAAGTAACAGCAGCAGTAAGCGAAACAACTGGTGCTCCTGAAGAAAACATCGTTGTTTTCATCGAAGAAATGTCTAAAAACCATTATGCAGTTGGCGGAAAACGCTTAAGCGACAAATAATTTCAATTTTTTTCATAAGAAGCAGCCATTAGCTGCTTCTTATTTCTTTCCTTCTAATAACTCGATAATTCTCTCTTTATATTTTCCTTTTCTTCCATCTTCATAGATTAAATCATGTGGATAGAATAATTTTTGATCCCTTCTCTTCTTACCAGTAATCGCCTCAACAATATCCGATTCACGTGAAAGTTCTCTAAGCTCTCCATTTGGCATAAGAAGTAAGATTGGCAGACGCTCTTCTTCTTCTCCAGCACGATAAAAGTCATACGGTAAGTCTGATGTTGAATCAACAACTAAATAATACTCTGGATCTAATCCAATCTTTTTAAATAAGCTACTTAATTCCATCCAATTATCTAAACCGTGCTTATCTGTAAACTCTACATATTTAAATAGATTTCGATTCATAAAACGGCGGCATAAGTCACTTAAAATTGGATCTTCTTCATCCTGCCATACTTGGAAGTAATAATACATAACGTTCTCGTCTAACTTTAAATAGTCCTCTACCGTTACTTCTTCTTCAAATAAAGAATAGAAATGAACTGGATGATTTTTAAACGTATAATACTTCTCGTGTAACGATTTAGCACGGTGTAAAATCTTCGTTAAAATCACTTCCGCACTGCGCGTTACCGGGTGAAAATATACTTGCCAATACATTTGGTAACGACTCATAATATAATGCTCAACAGCATGCATACCACTATTTTTAATGACTACTTGATTCCCGTACGGGCGCATTACGCGCAGTATACGTTCCATATCGAAGTTTCCGTACTTTACGCCTGTGAAATATGCATCTCTTAATAAATAATCCATACGATCTGCATCAATTTGGCTTGAAATCATACTAATCGCTAATTTATTAGTAGATGTTTTCGCAATTACATCGGCCACCTTTTGTGGAAAATCTTTATCCACACGGCTTAATACATCATTAATCTCCGTATCGCCAACGATAATCTTTTGCGTAAATTTCTCATGATCTAATGAAAATACTTTTTCAAACGAGTGAGAAAACGGACCATGACCGACATCATGAAGTAATGCCGCGCATAAACATAACAATCTATCTTCAGCATTCCAATTTGGTCTGCCATCAAACACATCATCAATCATACGACGAATAATCTCATATACACCTAACGAATGAGTAAAGCGACTATGCTCTGCACCGTGAAATGTAAAAAATGTCGTTCCAAGCTGCTTAATACGGCGCAAGCGTTGAAATTCTTTCGTTCCGATTAAATCCCAAATAACACGATCGCGCACGTGCACATATTTATGTACCGGGTCTTTAAACACTTTTGTTTCGCTGAGTTTGTCGTTTAAATATACCACCTTCCGACATCCCCCTTTCTTTACTACATTCTTACTTTATATTATAAACGAAATGAGAAACAGAAAGAAATGAAAGACTGTATTAATTCCCTTTATAAAAAGAAAAAATCACCTTTACCGAAGCAAAAGTGATTTCTTTCATACATTATTTCCCTAAAACGAACCCAGCAACTTCGTCTAAGATCATTTCTTTACCTAATGGGAAGTAACCTTTGTTTAAGTCTTCATTTTTAATTGTAAATACGTGATTGTTTTTAACAGCGTTCATGTTTTTCCAAATTGATTCTTCTTGGAATTCTTTTAAGCGCTGAGAACCGTCACCAGTTGTAAATACGAATAAGTAATCTGGGTTGTAATCGATTAAAGCTTCTTTTTGTACTTGTACTAGCGGTTTATCAGTTGGTGTACCTTTAACTGCTGGTAATTTTAAATCATTAAAGATTACGCTACCGTAACCGTAGTCACCGTATACGCGGAAAGCATTTGGATATGCAGCCATTTTCATGAATGTTGCTTCACCAGTTTTAGCGACGATTTTGTCATGTAATTTGCTTGCTTTTTCATCATACTTTTTGAGCCATTCTTTTGTTTCTTTTTCTTTACCGAAGATTTGACCTACTTCTTCGAATTTTGGACGCCATTGATCTAATGGAGTGTTTAACATAACTGTTGGTGCAATTTTAGATAATTGATCATAAATCTTTTCTTGACGATTATTTACAAGAATTAAATCTGGTTTTGCAGCAGCTACTGCTTCGATGTTAATTTTATCGCCCCAAGCAGAACCAACTGGTTTAACGTCTTTTAATTCATTTGCAATATGCGCATCAATTTTTTCTTGAGATGTATTAGCAGTAATAATTGGTTTCATACCAAAAATTAATAATTCTTCTGTTGAACCACTAAGGTCAGCAATTTTCTTTGGATTTGCAGGGATTTTAATTTCCCCTTTTGCATGTTTCACAGTGCGCTCTTCAGTCTTCGCATCTGCTTTCTTTTCTTCTTCTTTGTTAGAACAAGCTGCAAATAGTACAGAAGTAACAACTAGTACCATTGCTAATAGTGCCATTTTAAAATTCTTCATGTTCCCACTCCTTCTAGCTGTATTTCTCTTATCAGTTACAATGAACTATAAGAAACAAGAATAACAATTAATTAATATATTTTTATTAATCGTTGTTAATAACCCATTCTAACGGGCGTTCAACTTCCCATTCATAAGTAAGAAGCTCAACGTCCATTAGAAGTCCCCCTCTTTAAGAGGGGGTCCTACTTATGCTTTTTTACGCAATTGATTATTAATCATCATTAAATCGTATGTTAAACAAATCGGTTTACAGTTTACTGGACATGGAACGATTTGAGCTTCAATCTCAAATACGTTACGAAGTGTTTCACTTGTCATAACTTCATCTGGCGTTCCTTGTTTCATTAACTTACCCGCTTTTAGTGCAATCATATGATCGGAGAAACGAGAAGCATGGTTTAAGTCATGGATAACCATAACAATCGTTCTACCTTCTTCTTCATTTAGCTTTTTCAATAAGTTTAATACTTCTAATTGATGAGCCATATCTAAGTACGTTGTTGGTTCATCTAATACAAGTAATTCTGTCCCTTGTGCAAGAGCCATCGCAATCCATACACGTTGACGTTGACCACCTGATAGCGCTTCTGCTGGACGATTTGCAAATTCTTTCATTCCTGTAACTTCAAGTGCCCAGTTAATGTAGCGATAATCTTCTTCTTTCAACGTTCCAAACCCTTTTTGATGGGGGAATCTTCCGTATGAAACAAGTTCAAATACAGTAAGGCCTGTTGGAACTTCTGCAGTTTGTGGTAAAATCGCCATTTTCTTTGCAATTTCTTTCGTTGGCTGTTTCTCAATTGCTTTTCCGTCAAGATAAACAGTACCTTGTTTCGCCTTCAAAATACGAGAAGCCGTTTTTAATAATGTGGATTTCCCACAACCATTTGGTCCAATAATTGTTGTAATTTTCCCTTCCGGAATCTCAACTGTTAATCCATCTATAATTAACCCTTCGTTATAGCCAACAGATACCGCATCAACCGCTAAAGTTGCCATACAAAAAGCCTCCCTTTATTTTGTCCTCATAAGTAAATAAATGAAATACGGTGCACCAATTACAGAAATAACAAGACCGACTGGTATTTCTGAAGTTGTTAACACACTTCTTGAAATTACATCTGCAAATAAAAGTAAAAACGTTCCTATTAACGCAGCTGTAGGCAACATAATTTGATGCTTACCACCAACAAGGCGCCTCGCTAAATGCGGAGCCATTAAACCGATAAAACCAATTCCTCCAGCAACAGCGACAGATGCACCAGCTAAACAAACTGCAATAAATAATAATTTACGTCTTTCTTTTTCTACATTTACACCAAGGCCGACTGCTGTAGAGTCGCCTAGGTTCATTACATTTAATATATGTGCTTTGCTAATAGCAAGTGGTAAGAAAATAACCATCCATGGAAGTATACTTAGTACGAATTTCCAATCTGTACCCCACAAGCTTCCCGCCAACCAAATTGTAGCAAAACGGAAATCGTTAGATGTCATCTTCATAGAAAAAATTAAACTAATAGCACTGCATCCAGCTGCAACGGCGATACCAACAAGTATTAAACGAGTTGATGAAACGCCATCTTTCCACGCTAATAAATAAATAATAACCGCCGCCAATATCGCACCGATTAATGCGAAGAACGGAAGAATAAATACTGATAAGAGCGTTCCGGTCCCAACTTTTCCAAAGAAGAAGTATACGAATACAACAACGGTTAATCCCGCTCCTGCATTAATACCGATAATCCCTGGATCAGCAAGTGGGTTTCGTGATAAACCTTGCAAAATCGCACCTGACATAGCTAAAGCTGATCCGACTAATATAGCAATAACCATACGCGGCATACGGAATTCAAATAAAATGACAGACTGATCTTCAGCCCCGAGTCCAACCAATGACTTTAACACATCCATTGGCGGTATTTTAAAAGTTCCTGTATTTAAACTAATAAGAAATATAGAAACGATTAGTCCTGCTAAAATCGTTAATATAGAAATGTTCTTTTTTGTTAAGATACTCGTCCTCACATCTTTCCTCTCCCTTCATTACGTGCTAAGTAGAGGAAGAATGGAACCCCAATTAGCGCTGTAATTGCCCCAATTGGCGTTTCAAACGGTGGATTAATAACGCGAGATAACATATCTGCACATTCAATTAACAATCCACCTAAAACTGCAGAACATGGAATAACCCATCTATAGTCTGAGCCTACAAGGAAACGAGTCATGTGCGGGATAACAAGACCAACAAATCCGACTGATCCTGCCATAGAAACCGCAGAACCTGTTAACACAAGAACAAGTACTGTTCCGATAAATTTAATTAATGTTGTATTTTGACCAAGTCCAATCGCAATTTCTTCACCGAAGCTCAAGATTGTAATATACCTCGACATCATAATTGCGATAAAGAGACAAACAAGACCAATCGGCACTAACATATTAATACTTTGCCATTTCACTCCAGCAACTCCGCCTGCATTCCACATACTCACCTCTTGAGCAAGGTTGAAATATAGCGCAATTCCAGATGAAATTGCACCTAATAAAGCACTAATTGCTGCACCAGCTAAAGCTAATTTCACAGGCGTTAATCCACCTGGTGAAGAAGACCCAATTCCATATACAATACTCGCACCAAACGCAGCTCCAATAAAAGATGCGATAACAAACATTAAATATGGTGAATTAGGGAAAAATGCATACATAATTGCAATTCCAAATACAGCCCCATCTGTAATCCCCATTAGCGATGGTGAAGCAAGTGGGTTTCGTGTCATACCTTGCATAATTGCTCCTGATACCGCTAAGAAGGCACCTGCAACTACGCCTCCTATTGCTCTAGGCATGCGAAGTTCTCGAATTACGTTATGATGCGTCAACGACCCGTCAAACTGAAACACAGCTTGCCATACGGTCTTTAAACTAATATCTGCTGCACCAAACGAAATAGAAACCGCCATACTTAAAGCTAACAAAATTGTACCCGCTACTAAAATAATAGAAGCGATGAGCGGTCTGCTCTTAATCTCTTTCACATTCTCTTCTTGTTGTTCTATACTCCTTGTGCTCGCTTCCATCCCACAACCATCCCAACCAACAACGTATATTTAATAAAATGAAATTTATTCTCAAATAGTAATAAAAAAAATCAGGTGAATTGATCTCACTTTGATAATGATTCTCAGAATCACACTTTCTATTCTACCTATCGACTCAAAAGACTGTCAACCATTATTTTGAAATATGAATTCGCATAAAGTATTTAACTTGTGGGCATAAAAAAAGAAGAGTAATCTGTTCACTCTTCTTTTTCTTACTTATTTAATTTCGCTTCAATCTTTATGATTAATTCATCTTCTGTTGGCGCCGCAACTGGACGATTATTTACAAATGCAAATGACTTTTTACGACCAGGACCGCAGTAAGACTGACATCCAACTTCAATCGTTGCGCATGAATCTACTTTTTTCAACTTCGGAATTAACGTTTTAACGTTCGTTGCCTGACAATCATCGCACACACGAAATTCGTTTCCCATTATATAACACTTCCTCTATTTTAAACTTTTCTCAAGTACATTTAAAATTAAACACTAAATGGTATTTTACCGCTCTTTGAAGCTTGTTGCAAGTTTCCTTATATAGCTCATTTCCTGTGTAACTATATATATTTCTATGTTCTCCTTCAGAAGTTTCCATCATCCATGGCAAAATTTATACCTTCCATCGAAATCTACCATATTTTTAAAAGCTTTGTATAAAAGCTCATTTTTTTGCCCATTATAAAAATAGGAAGTTCATAAAAAGTAAGGGAGTTGAATCTATGAAAGTAAGACAAGATGCTTGGACGGACGAAGATGATTTATTACTTGCTGAAACTGTACTTCGTCACGTTCGAGAGGGAAGTACTCAATTAAATGCATTTGAAGAAGTAGGTGACAAATTAAATCGTACATCGGCTGCTTGTGGTTTCCGTTGGAATGCTGTCGTTCGCTATAGCTATGAGCAAGCTCTTCAACTAGCAAAAAAACATCGTAAAGACAAAATGCGTGCCGCAAGTGGTGAACAAGCGAAAAAACGTTTACTTTATACGCCACCTGCTTCAGAAGCGATAACGGATTATGAAGATTTAGTTTCAAATGAAGCAACTTTATCATATAAAGAAGCTCCTTCGTATCAAGAGCCAATTGTTCCTACCTCAAAAAGCTCTATAACAATGCAAGATGTTATTTACTTCTTACAAACAGTAGGATCTTCAAATATAAAGGTAACAGCTCTTGAAAACGAGAATACGAGATTGAAACAAGAAATGAAAACACAAATCCTTCGAAACGAAGAACTAGAAAAGAAACTAGAAAAATTAGAAAAGCAATCTAATACTGTACAAGAAGATTACGAAACGCTTATGAATATTATGAACAGAGCTCGTAAATTAGCAGTAATGGATGATGAAGAACGTTCCCAAACATCGTTTCGAATGGATCGAAACGGTAATTTAGAAAAAATTGCAGAATAAAAAGGATGCATTGCATGCATCCTTTTTATTCTTTTATTTCAACTATATATACTTCTTCTACTTTAAAACCTATCTTTATATCTGAGAAACCCCCTTTCTTCATTTTTTGCTATAATAAAGATTGTCATTTTATAAATAAGGGGTTAGTTATATGAGCAATTCCCGTTCAATTTTATCTCAGCCAGAGTGGCGTATTGTAGATCAGTCTAGTTTAGGACCAACATTCCATGCACTTCAGTCTTTCGCAATGGACGATACATTGTGCACAAGTATTGGAAATGGCGAATCAGCCGCAACAATGCGCTCTTGGGTTCATCACAATACAATCGTTCTTGGCATTCAAGATTCACGCCTACCACATTTACAAGAAGGTATTTCCTTTTTAAAGCAAAACAACTTTCATGTTATCGTTCGTAATTCAGGTGGACTTGCAGTCGTACTTGATGAAGGTGTTTTAAACGTATCACTTTTGTTCCAAGAAACAGAAAAGGGTATCGACATTGATCTTGGATACGATACGATGTGGCATTTAATTAAGGAAATGTTACAAGATTACGACGTTACGATTGAAGCAAAAGAGATTGTTGGCTCTTACTGTCCTGGTAGTTACGACTTAAGTATTCGCGATCAAAAATTCGCCGGTATTTCCCAGCGTCGTATTCGCGGTGGCGTTGCTGTACAAATTTACTTATGCGCTACAGGGAGCGGATCTGAACGCGCTGCACTTGTTCGCGACTTTTACAATGTAGCAATTCAAGGAGAAGAAACACGCTTTACGTATCCTGAAATTGTACCGAATACGATGGCCTCACTCTCAGAACTACTTGGTGAAACAATTACCGTACAAGATTTAATGATGCGCCTTTTAAAAACGTTACAGCAATTCGCTCCAAAGTTAACACCATCTCAATTAACAGTAGATGAAATTCCTTTATATGAGACGAATTTACAACGTATTATCGATCGTAATAACAAGGCACTTGGCTTAGAAAAATAAAAATGACCACCCTAAGGGTGGTCATTTTTCATAGCAATTCGTTATAGAATTAAAGTGCTTGAGCCGCTGTAATTAAAGCTAACTTGTACACTTCTTCTTCGTTACATCCACGAGATAGGTCGTTTACAGGCATGTTTAAGCCTTGTAAGATTGGTCCTACTGCTTCGAAGTTACCTAAGCGTTGAGCGATTTTGTAACCAATATTACCAGCTTCTAAGCTTGGGAATACGAATACGTTAGCATCACCTTTGATTGTAGAACCTGGAGCTTTTTTCTCAGCTACAGATGGTACGAATGCAGCATCGAATTGGAACTCTCCATCTAAAGCTAACTCAGGAGCCATTTCTTTTGCAATGCGAGTTGCTTCTACAACTTTTTCTGTTTCTGGAGATTTCGCAGAACCTTTTGTAGAGAAGCTTAACATAGCAACGCGTGGGTCAATACCGAATAGTTCAGCAGTTTTCGCACTTTCGATACCAATTTCAGCTAAATCTTGGCTGTTTGGTGCAATGTTAATTGCGCAATCAGCGAATACATACTTCTCTTCTTCACGTACCATGATGAATACGCCAGAAGTTTTTGTAACGCCTGGTTTTGTTTTAATAATTTGAAGTGCTGGACGAACTGTATCAGCTGTAGAGTGAGCTGCACCACTTACTAAACCGTGTGCTTTTCCCATGTATACAAGCATTGTACCAAAATAGTTTTCGTCTTTAAGGATTTTGCGAGCGTCTTCTTCTGTTGCTTTACCTTTACGGCGTTCAACGAAAGATGCTACCATTGCATCCATTTCTTCATATGTAGCTGGATCGTAAATATCAACGCCTGCTAATGTTAAATTCATGCTAGCAGCTTTTGCGCTAATTTCTTCTTTATTACCAACTAAGATTGGTTTTACTAACTCTTCTTTTGCTAAACGCTCTGCAGCGCCTAAAATTCTTTCATCAGTTCCTTCAGGAAGTACGATAGAAATGCCTTTTCCTTGAACTTTTTCTTTCACTGTTGTAAATAAATTGCTCACGAATAAACCCTCCTACAAATGTTAAAAAGCTCTATCTTTAAGAATACTGCTTTTCCTCTATATTTTAAACTTATAGCTCCCAAAAAATAGATAAAATAAAAATGATTATATTTTCATAAAATTCAGCCATGAAATTCACCACATTTAGAAGCCTCCTTCTCTTTTCTATTCCATATAAATGTGACAATTTTATGCGCTGAGGTTTTATATAGATGATTTTAAAACTATATATGCTATAGTTAACGTGTAAAACTATCATTAACTGAGGTGAATAGAATGAGTGAAGCAACAACAACGTTAGATGGCTGGTATTGTTTACATGATTTACGTTCTATTGATTGGGCTGCATGGAAAACATTATCTAGCGACGAACGCGGACAAGCAGTATCTGAATTTTTAAATGTCGTTGAAAAATGGAACGAAGTAGCTACTGCGAAAAAGGGCAGTCACGCAATGTATACAGTTGTTGGCCAAAAAGCTGATATTATGCTTATGATTTTACGTCCAACAATGGAAGAGTTAAATGAAATTGAGACAGAATTGAATAAAACAACATTAGCTGAATATATGGTTCCTGCATATTCTTACGTATCTGTTGTTGAATTAAGCAACTACCTTCCAGCTGATGAAGATCCATACCAAAACCCACAAATTTTAGCTCGCTTATATCCTGAACTACCAAAAGCAAATCATATTTGCTTCTACCCGATGGATAAGCGTCGCCAAGGTAATGACAACTGGTACATGCTTCCTATGGAAGAGCGTAAAAAAATGATGTACAGTCATAGCAAGATCGGTCGCCAGTACGCAGGTAAAGTACGCCAAGTTATTTCAGGATCTGTTGGATTCGATGATTTCGAATGGGGCGTAACATTATTCGCTGACGATGTTCTTCAATTTAAAAAACTTATATATGAAATGCGCTTCGATGAAGTAAGTGCTCGTTATGGTGAATTTGGAACATTCTTTGTTGGTAACATTTTACCAAACGAAAAAGTTGAGAAATTTTTACACATATAAATATTGAAAAAGGAACGAAATTCGTTCCTTTTTTTTATTATTCTCGATATTTCCCCTCAAAAAACCCTTCTTTCTGCAAATTTGAACAAAAATCGATAAATTCTTTTCAAATCCTTGTAAATTGTAACCTTTACATATATAAAATTATGCTAAAATGATACGAGCTATATGCTAATAACGATGCGAAGGTGATAAACTATATGAAGAAAATCTTGTCTATTTTACTAGCACTTTTATTGTCAATTTCCTCCTTATGGATAACAACATCCCATGCGGAAGACAAAATACATATAGAGGCAGCTGCTGCACTTCTGTTTGACGCAGATACAGGAAAAATACTACATGAGCAAAATCCAGATGAATTGCTAGCTATTGCTAGTATGTCAAAATTAATTGTCGTTTATGCTGTTTTAGCGGCGATTAAAGAAGGTAAAATTACTTGGGATACAAAAGTAAATATTTCTGATTACGCTTATGAGGTCTCTCGTAATAACGAATTCTCTAACGTACCATTTGAAAAAGGGCGTCAATATACTGTAAGAGAATTATATCAT
This sequence comes from Bacillus thuringiensis, assembly GCF_014932895.1. Classification (GTDB taxonomy): domain Bacteria; phylum Bacillota; class Bacilli; order Bacillales; family Bacillaceae_G; genus Bacillus_A; species Bacillus_A thuringiensis_AA. The sequence continues at coordinate 27,852 of NZ_JACYOF010000011.1, forward strand.
TCTATCGTTATCTTCTCCGCGAATGGATCTAGTATCGCTTTAGCAGAACTACTTGCAGGAAGTGAGAAAAACTTCTTAAACCTTGCAAACGATCTTGCGAAAAAACTAGGGCTAAAGAAATATAAATTTGTAAACTCTACCGGTTTAAATAATGCTGATTTAAAAGGGAAACATCCTGAAGGAACTGATCCGAACGGAGAAAACTCTTTATCAGCTCGCGACATGGGTATTCTTTCAAAAGAAATTATTACAAAGTATCCAGAAATGCTAGAGGATACAAAACAAAGATTTAGAAACTTCCCAGATAACCATCCGAAACCAATTCGTATGGAAAACTGGAACTGGATGTTGCCAGGTGCTACTTTTGCTTACGAAGGTACAGATGGTTTAAAAACAGGAAGTTCTGATACAGCTGGGTATGGATTTACTATTACTGCAAAGCGCGGTGATTTACGCCTTATCTCAGTTATTATTAAAACAAAATCAATGGACGAACGCTTCACAGAATCTCGTGCATTAATTGAATACGGGTTTAATAACTTTGAAAAACAAAAGTTAAAAGTTGAGAAAAACAACACAATCTCTGTAGTACAAGGTACAGAAGATCACATAACTGTTGCACCTGAGAAAGACATAACGGTGATTACGAAAAAAGGTAGTGAATCAACTTACAAAATTGGGACTGAAGCAAGTAAATCACTTGCTGAAGATGGACATTTAGTTGCGCCTATTAAAAAAGATGCAAAGGTTGGTTCCATCGTTTTAGAATCAACTGATAAATACGGTTTCTTAGACGGAAGTAAAAGTATGAAAGTTGCTGCAAAAGCAACTGAAGACGTAGAGAAGGCAAACTGGTTCGTATTATCAATGCGTTCTGTTGGTGATTTCTTCTCGAGCTTATGGTCTAAAATGTTTTAATAAAAAAAGCTAGCCCGCGCTAGCTTTTTTTATTTTCTCCTCTCAATGTAAAACTTCGTTTGGTTGTCATATCTGAGTCCTTTTTCTCATACGTATGAACTAGTAATTGTTCCACACTTCATCTAGAAATAAACCTCTTTCCAAAAAGGATGCCAAAAGAGAGGTGACACATAATGGGTGTTATTGCGCATACAGAAGAAGATGTAAAGTTATTGGCTAGGCTTATGCGTGCCGAAGCAGAAGGTGAAGGACCGCAAGGCATGCTTATGGTTGGAAACGTTGGTGTAAATCGTGTTCGGGGGAATTGTTTAGACTTTAAACAAGTTCGAAATTTACGCCAAATGGTCTATCAAAATCCCGGTGGTTTTGAAGCAACGCAAAAAGGATATTTTTATCAACGAGCACGTGAGCAAGATATCGCTTTAGCAAGACGGACGATTCAAGGGCAACGTTTTTGGCCTGCTAACTTTGCCTTGTGGTTCTTTAGACCTGAAGGTGCATGTCCGTCAACTTGGTATAACCAGCAAAATTCTGGTCGCTTTAAAAAGCACTGCTTCTTCCAACCATCTGCTGGAGACTGTCCAAGTGTATATTGAAGAATGAAAATGAGGAGGGATTTTTGAATGGCACAGCAACAAAATCCATATTACGGAACAGGTTTTTATCAACCATCTGGAACTTATGTACAACCGCAACAAATGACCCCACAACAGCAGCAGCAAGCGATGCAACAACAAACAGCTCAAGCCGCGCAAGCCCAATACGCAATTTCTCAAGGCATGTTACCTCTAGAACAATCGTATATCGAAAATATACTTCGTTTAAACAAAGGTAAACCAGCTACAATTGTAATGACTTATGAACGTGGTAGTTCGCTTGGTACACAATCTTATACAGGAATTATCGAGGCAGCTGGCCGTGATCATATCGTTATCAGTGAGCCAAAATCTGGAAAGCGTTATTTACTACTAATGATTTACTTAGATTATGTAGAATTCCCAGGAGAAATTACGTATTTACCTAGCCAACAAGCAACTTATGCTCCAAGACCATAAAAAAGCTGGCATATGCCAGCTTTTGTTTTTTATAACCCTTTTACAACTGCAGTTCCTACTAAAATCCACGCCACAATAAATGCTACGCCACCAAGAGGAGTAATTGGGCCAAAGAATTTAATACCTGTTGTACTTAATGCATAAAGACTGCCTGAGAACATAATAATCCCGGCTACCATAAGCCAACCCGCAGTGCTTAAAAGTGATGATTGAATCTTATCCATTAATAACGCAACTACGAATAAGCCACCTGCATGAAACATTTGATATGTAACGCCTGTCTTCCAAACCTCTAACATTTTGGCAGACACTTTATTTTCTAAACCATGTGCTCCGAAAGCACCTAACGCAACAGATAGTCCCGCTGCAATACAACCTAGTAAAAAGAAAATTTTCATCTTAATTCCCCTTTTTTACCTTTATCATAAGCAATTTTTGCATGTAAGCCAAACGATTTTACTTTTAAAAATCAAATAAAGAATTACCGTTTGCATCATTTTCTTTTATATATACTTTTTCTCCAGAAACTGGCATAACTGGTTGAACTGTTGTCATAGGCTTAGATCCGATTATTTGTGTTTGAACTTGTGGTTCTCTATACGTATGTGACTCAACCTGTTCATCTAATAATAAATCACATAATGCACGCACAACTAATACATGCTCTTTTGATTGTTGTCCTTCACTACTTTTTGCCTTTGCAATTTCATTCGCCATTTTATTTAAAATCTTGTCGCTAGATATCTGCATTCCTTATCACCTCATACTTTGTATTTCTTTTTCAAATTGTCCCAGCTTCTCTATGGAACCAAATACTATTATCATATCACGTTCTTGCAATTTTTCCTGCCCTGTTGGATTATGTATAATATTCCCATCCCTTAAAATCGCTAATATTGTTACATCAAACTGATTCCTCACATCACTCTCTAATAACGATTTACCGACTAATATAGAATCCTTACCAACTAAAATTTCTTCAATGACAAATGACTGTTCTACTCCATACAATACTGTATCAATATAATGAACTGTTAGCGGATTCGCAATACCTTTTGCGATATGAATTCCTGCCATACTAGATGGATTAATCACTTTATTTGCACCGGCGCGCCTTAATTTCTCTTCTGTTTCTGACTTTTCAGCTCTTGCTACAATTTTAATTGCATCGTTCAATCCTCTTGCCGTTAATGTAATAAATACATTTTCAGCATCATTTGCTACAATAGCAACTAGACCAGCCGCCTTCGAAATCCCAGCGTTAAGTAATACTTGGTCTTCCGTTGCATCTCCATGTACATATAAAAGTTTTTCCTGCCCTAATATATTTTCATCTTTATCCACGACAACAAATGGAATTTTCTTTTCCTGTAATTCATGTACAACTTGAAGCCCAACTCTACCGCAACCACATACTATAATATGATTTTGTAACTGTGCTATTTGTTTATCCATCTTCTTCCTCCGTACTGCATGAAATAAATTCCCTTCAATAATCATCGCTGCCACTACCCCAATCGCATACGTAACAATACCAACGCCAACAGGAATAATAAGGAGCGCAAATACTTTTCCCGCCTGCGTTACAGGAATCGCATCTCCATATCCAACGGTTAATACAGTAATCATCGTCATCCAAAATGCTTGAAACAAACTAATCTCTTCAATTGTCATAAATCCAAGTGTTCCTAGAATTACAACAAAAGTCATACATATAACTGCTATCCATAATTGCTTACGTGCATTCATAACGTGTTTCAACTCTTTTCTCTATCTACAATCTTTGCCAGCGGAAATGAAATACGTATATACTAGAAACGGAATCTATGAAAGAGGTTGATATAATGAAGACATTTCTTTCCGCCTTACAATGGGCACTATTTATTTTAGCTGGAAGTCTTATTGTACCAATTAGTGTTGCAACTAGTTACGGCCTTGATGGTGCTGAAGCTATCGCATTTGTACAAAGAACATTATTTGTTCTTGGCTTTGCTGGCCTATTGCAAGCTATATTTGGACATAAACTTCCTATTCAAGAAGGTCCTGCAGGCCTTTGGTGGGGGATTTTCTCCCTTTATGCAAGTTTAGGTGTCGTATTATTTGGATCAAGCAATGAAACGCTTAAAGTCCTTCAATACGCCTTCCTATTAAGTGGTATCATTTGCATTATTCTTAGCGTTTTTGGACTTATCGATAAACTAGTTCGCTATTTTACACCGACAGTTATTGGAACATATTTATTTCTTCTTGTCGCACAACTTAGTGGCTCCTTCTTAAAAGGAATGTTTGGCCTTGACGGAAAACATACAGAAGTTCAAGCTGACGTATTTATTCTTTCACTTATTGTTATTTTACTATCCTTTTTCATCATGAAGCTACCTATTATTGGACAATATTCCGTCCTTTTCAGTATCGTCTGTGGCTGGATATTATTCGCATGCTTCGGATTATCTAATCCAGTAACACCTGTAACGGACATAATCCGTCTTCCATCCCTATTTGTTTTTGGAATGCCTCGCGTGGAATGGAACATGGTAATTACAGTCGTTTTCGTTACACTCTTACTTCTAACAAATATGTTAGCAAGTATTCGTGTTGTACAAAAGGTTGTTTCTAAATACGAAGATGATGCAGCTCCAGATCGCTTCAAACAAGCTGGTATTATAACGGGAATCAATCAATTGCTAGGCGGTTTATTTTCGGCTATTGGACCTGTTGCCATTTCTGGATCGGCAGGTTTTATTGCTACGACTAATATTTATAAACGACTCCCATTTATATTAGGATCAACCCTTATTATCGCCGTTAGTATATTCCCAAAGATCACTTCATTCTTTGCAGCAATTCCAGTTGCAGTCGGGTATGCTGCCATTTATCCTGTATTTGCAAGTATGATCGGTCTCGCTTTCCGTGAATACGATACTGTACAAAATAAAGAGCGATTATTTAAAGTAGCTGGTCTTTCCATTTTCACAGGAATTGGAGTTATGTTCGTTCCAGCAGGAGCATTTTCTACACTCCCACCATTTCTAGCATCATTTTTAAGTAACGGTCTCGTTCTTGGATCTGTAATGACTATCTTACTGGAAATACTATTTTCTCGTTCTAAAGAAAAACAACTATCGTAAATTGGAAAACTTCCATTATTGCACTCTACCTTTAGAGTTGTTACGATAAAATAAAGCTTTAATCATTGGGGTATCCATCCCCAATGATTATTAACCGATATTATGGATAACACGCCCATAATAATAAATCTATTTTCAAAGAGGTTCGATGTCTTACCATTATTCCTTAACATCTTCATGAACATGTATTTCTATTTAAATAAAGAAGGGAATTTTCAATATGACTTATAAAATGATTGTTTTAGATTTAGATGATACTTTATTACGTGATGACCATACGATTTCACCTCGTACGAAAGAAGCTTTAATGACTGCGCAAGAACAAGGAGTAAAAGTTGTGCTTGCTTCTGGACGTCCAACATTTGGTATGCGCAATGTAGCAAAAGAACTTCGTTTAGAAGAATACGGCAGTTTCATTCTGTCTTTTAACGGTGCAAAAATTATTAACTGTAAAACAAATGAAGAGATCTTTAGTAGTACACTATCTCCTGAAATCGTTCACAATCTATTTGAAATTAGTAAAACTGAAAATGTATGGATTCATACTTATATTAGTGATGATATCGTAACCGAAGAAAATAATCCTTATACTGAAATTGAGGGCGAAATTACTGGTATGCCAATTGTTGTAGTAGATGATTTTAAAGCTGCTGTTAAAGAGCCTGTAGTAAAAGTATTAATGAATAAAGAAGCTGAACGCCTTGTTGAAGTAGAAAAGAAACTACAAAAACAGCTAGAAGGTCAATTAAGCGTTATGCGCTCTAAACCATTCTTCTTAGAATTTACTGAAGCTGGTGTTACAAAAGGAACAAGCCTAAATCAACTAATCCAAAAACTTGGTATTAAACGTGAAGAAGTTATCGCAATGGGCGATAGCTATAACGACCAAGCGATGATTGAATTTGCTGGCCTTGGTGTTGCAATGGGCAATGCACCAGATGATATTAAAGAAATTGCAAACTATGTTACAGATACAAATATGAACGATGGCGTTGCAAAAGTTGTAGAGAAATTTGTACTAAAAAGCGAAGCGCTTGTATAATATTTTCATTCATAAAACCTATTTGAAGTCAAACACTTCAAATAGGTTTTTGTTTAAATTGCCATGCTTTTGTGACCATATTTTGAACTTTGCACTATTCTCGTAGTGTAAACTTTCTTTTTGTATATAATGGAACAAAATAGACTATTTCATTTTGAAAAAGAATACAAATTTACTATATACAAGCATACGTTAAAGGAGGCTATTTCATGTTATCTACACCAATCGGACGATTAAGAGCAATCGGCTTAATTGAGGGGATTTCTTTCCTAATACTATTATTTGTAGCAATGCCGTTAAAATATTTCGCGGGGTTTGCAACAGCTGTTAAAATTACAGGTATGGCTCATGGTGTTTTATTTATACTATTCATCTTCGCGGTAATTCAAGTAACAATCGTACACCGTAAATCAATTTTATGGTCACTTGGCGCACTTGTTGCATCCGTTATCCCATTTGGTACTTTTGTACTCGACGCAAAACTAAAGAACGAGCAATAATAAAGAGGTAGTTAACAATGGTTAACTACCTTTTCTATTTACAAATTTGGAATTTCCCAATCAATTTCCCTTTCACCTATATTAGCTAAAATCGTATTTACTTTAGAGTATGGCTTACTACCAAAGAAACCACGTCTTGCTGATAATGGACTTGGGTGTACGGACTCAATAATATGATGATTCGTATTCGTAATTAACTTTTTCTTCGCCTGTGCGTGACGTCCCCACAATATGAAAATAACTGGCTTTTCACGTTCATTTAATAGCTCAATGACACGATCCGTAAAATGCTCCCATCCCTTTCCTTTATGAGAATTGGCTTCACCTTGTCGAACTGTTAAGACTGTATTTAATAACAATACTCCTTGCTCTGCCCATTTTACTAAATAACCGTTATTCGGAATTTCATAACCATATTCATCTCGAAGTTCTTTATACATATTTAACAACGATGGCGGCGTTTTGACACCCGGTTGCACAGAAAAGCTTAAGCCATGCGCTTGATTCGGTCCATGATACGGATCTTGTCCTAAAATAACAACCTTTGTATTTTCATAACTTGTATACTCTAGAGCATTAAATATATCTTCTTTCTTTGGATAAATCACATGCGTCTCATACTCTTCTTTTAAAAAAACAGCTAATGATTGATAATATTCTTTCTCAAATTCTGGTGCCAATAACGGTCCCCAATCATTCTTTAAAACATTTTCCATGCCTTCACTTCCTGTCCAATTAATTCACCATATCCTGCTTTGTAAATACTACAAATGAAATGATAAGAGAAACAACTGCCCAAATCGTTAAATTCATTAAAGAAAATCCCATTGATAAACCTTGTAATGCAGGTAATTTTCCTGATAAATAATCCGTTAACGATAAGTTCACACTAAAAATATATTTCGCACCTTCCCAAGATGTTGCGAATGAACTTAAAATGCCACCTGCAATTAACGCGGCTAACATTACGCCCATACCAGCTGGTGTATTACGAATTAAAACAGAAACCATAAATGATATAGTTCCAACAACAATAGCAACAAACCAAGCTAATCCGTACGCCATTAAGATGTATTGCCACTGCGGAATAAGATGTACAAAATTCGTATTTAACGTTTCCTTATCAATGACGAATCCTGTCAACACAGGTAAATTCCATCCCGAGTACCCAAATACAAGCCCCGATAATACGTAAGCAAATACACCAACAAGGAGTAATATGAGAGAAATAAAAAATAACATCGTCACATATTTACTGAGAAGTATTTTCCATCGTCTTATCGGCCTTGTCAGCAACATTTTCATCGTCCCATCACTTCTCTCACCCGAAACAATGTCAATGGCGACAATCATTACAAGAAGCGGGATAAACAATGTAATTCCTTGTTCAATAAATGCCCTTACAAATGTCGGCGCTCCTGGTGCCATCGGGTTAATATCATGATCTAAATAATATTGTTGCTGTTCTACCCGTACTTTGAGCCAATCACGCCATTCTTCTGGCAACCTAGAGTTGTTCAAACGGTTTTGAGAATCAACAATTTGCTGCTGCAATGATACTTTCCAATCAGTCGTACCCAGCCTTTTTTGTGTTGTTTCTATTTCACGATACTGCGCATACACAAAAAGTGGAATCAAGATTGCTAAAATAAGCATGACAACAAAAATACGTTTCTTACGATAAATTTTTTCCGATTCATTTACAACTAGATTCGCAAATTCACGCATGTTGCTCACTCCTTGTGAGTTCAATAAATAAATCCTCTAGCGTAAACACAAGTTCCTTAACGCTATGCACATCTACCCTATTTTCTACAAAGTGTTTATTCCAACTACTTATAGATGCAATATCCATGCGACATAGCAACCGTTCACCTTCTATACTCACTTCTCTTACTTCCTCAGCATGATCTAACATATCTTTCGCTTTGGAAATTGGTGTAACAATCCACTCCACACGATCACTCGCCGTTTTAATCAATTCTTCAATCGGTGCAACGGTTATCATTTTTCCTTTATGAATAATAGCAACGCGGTCGCATATCATTTGCACTTCACTTAGTAGGTGACTCGAAATAAACACACTCATATTTTCTTCTTTTACAAGCTTATGTATAAATTCCCTAAGTTCACGAATCCCAGCTGGATCTAAACCATTTGTTGGCTCATCTAATATGAGTAATTTAGGATTCCCAAGAAGTGCTTGCGCAATTCCGAGGCGCTGCTTCATACCGAGTGAGTACGTTTTTACCTTATCGTGAATTCTTTCATCTAAATGAACCATCTTTGAAATTTCAATAATACGTTCATCTGATATGCCACCAAGCATACGAGCGAATTGTTTTAAATTTTCCCACCCCGTTAAATATGTATACAGCTCCGGGTTTTCAACGATACTTCCAATTTGACGCATCGCTTCTCTGAAATTTTCCTTAATCGAATAATCACCGATAGAAATGGTACCCTCTGTCGCTTTAATCAACCCGACTAACATTCGAATCGTTGTCGTTTTCCCGGCCCCGTTTGGTCCTAAAAAGCCAAACACTTCTCCTTGCTTCACATCAAACGAAATATTCTCTACAAGCGTCTTCTTTCCAATTACCTTCTTCACGTCTCGTACGGAAAGTATCGTCGTCATTTTACCCCTCCTTGTTCTAGTTTTAATTTACTTGCAACATTTTGAACTAATCTTTCTGCCATATATGTATACCCTACTTCATTCGGATGGAAATGATCAGAGTATAGTAAATCTTTTCCACGGTTTTGGAATAAATCAAATGTCGGTGTAATATACACATTTTTATCGTTTAGCGCTAATTTCTCTAAAGATGCATTCCAATCTACAACAATGTTTGAAGACCCTTTTAAATCTTCTACGTCTTCAAAAGGATTGTATAAACCGAGCCAAAAAATAGGGCTATCCGTATTTAATTTACGAATTTCTTCTATAATTTTCTTCGCTTCATTTTGAAATGTTTCCGTATCAGGGCGATACGTCTCTAAATCTATTTTCCCAAGCGATTCCCAACCTGGAAATAAATCATTCCCTCCAATCGTTAAAACGATTATATCTGCTTGCTTAATTGAATATTGAGCACCGCTACTTTCAATTTGTTTTAATAAGTCGGGCATTTTCGCACCACTCACTGCTAAGTTTGTTAATGCAACCTTTTGCTTATAATCTTTTTGTAAATCTTCTTTCATTCGTCCAATGTAGCCAATTCCTTCTTTATCACCAACGCCACGCGTTAACGAATCACCTAAACTAACGACTTGTAACGTTCCCGTTTTCTTTTTCTCTTTTGCTACTACATCCGTTTTCTTAATTAAACTTGAAGCTTTCGGATTTAATACATCATTTACACCTGAAACAAAGCCATATGCAAATAAACAAAAAGATGCAATTGTAATGAGTAGAATTACTTTTACCACTTTTGATCTCATATCAAAACCCCTTTTAGCCCTCATAGATTGTCCATAATTATACCAAACGAAATTTTGAAAAGCGATTTTCACACCTTCTCAATTACGTCGTTTCTCTATCTATTAACTCTGCTAATAACTCTTCATGCTTCACATCTAATTTCTCTTCATTAATCTTTTCATACAATAATTCAAACGCTTTTATCCCGACATTTTTACTAGGATGCGAAAGCGTTGTTATACCTAATATATCTGCCACCTCTTGATCATCGCATCCTATAATCGTAATATCTTCTGGAATTCGAATTCCTTTTCTTTTCGCTTCCGTTACCATGCCCGCTGCAATATGGTTACAAGATACAAGGAACGCCGTTGGTTTTACAGGCATACAAGCCCACTCCCTGACTACATTACGTCCATCTTCCACCGTAAAACAACCTTTAAACTTCCAGGCCTCTAACGATATTACGTTAATCTGTTGAAGCGAATCTTCATACGCTTTTTTTCGTCTTTGGCTATTAATACTATTACTTCTTCCAATACAATATCCAATACGTGTATGGCCGGCATCTATTAAGCTTTTCATACCGCGTGAAAAAACTTTATAGTAATCGATGTGTACACTTGAAATGAATTTCGAATCTATTTCTTCACACATAACAATTGGACCAAACTTCGTATATTCTTCAAGTTTTTCTTTACTATTTGCCCGGGAACATATAATAACCCCATCAAGCTTTTTCATTTTTAACATATTCAAAATTTCTAGTTCTCTTTCCTCGCTATAGTTCGTCTGACAAAGCATCATATTATAATTTTTCTTTGCTGTTTCTTTTGATATGCCCTCAATAATGGCGCTATAATATTGATCATTTACGTGCGGCAATAAAACGCCAATTACATTCGTTTTTCCTTTCACTAAATGAATCGCATTCACATTTTGTGTATAATTTAATTCTTCTATAATCGCTAAAATTTCTTTTCGTTTCTGTTCATTTACGTACGGATGATTATTAAGTACACGTGAAACGGTTGAAACAGATACCCCAGCGAGTTCAGCAATCTTTCTTATATTCGTCATTTCATTCTCCCCTTCTCGCTAAAATTCTAACTTGACCTGGTAAGCTTTCCACAATATATCCTTTCCTAGCAAATACATTTAGAAAGGATATACAACTATGCTTCGATCCAAATTAGAATATATATTTTTTATTGGCGGTTTACTCATTCTCGCCATCGGTATTAATATGATGACAACAATTACTTCCTTTGGACTTAGCCCTTATGATTCCTTCTTTATTGCACTATATCAAAATTTCGGGATCAGTATTGGTTTTTGGATTTTTATGATTAACTTTGTTTTTACACTTATCGTACTCTTTTGGAATAAAAAACAAATTACAATCGGCACAATTGTAACGATGATTCTTATTTCTCTTTTTGTTGATTGGATTGGTTCCATTACAACTATTATGGACACTATCCGCTCTCTTCCAAAATATATAACACTTATTTGCGGAAATCTATTCGTCGGAGCTGGCATTGGCATTTATGTCTCTACAAACCTTTGCGCAGCGCCTCAAGAAGCTTTCGTTTTAACGGTTTCCGAGAAGAAAAAATGGACATTTAGAAGAACAGAGATTTCATTGGCCTTTTTATTTTTAACATTAAGCTTCTTATTAGATGGACCAATCTATTTTGGAACAATTATCTTATCCTTTACAACAGGTTGGATCATTCAAGCGTTTATTCAAATTGGTACGCAGATTCTAAATAGAAAAGAGCCTATTAAGCAAGCTGCTTAATAAGCTCTTTCTGTTTTATGATAAGAGATACTACTTAGCATCTCCTTCAATTCGATAATTTGCTTTCACACAATCAATTTCTTCATACCCTTGCAATGTATGTAGAATGTACTCGTAATCCGCAAGAGAAGCACGATGCGTTACAATTACAATTTCTGCTTTCCCTTTCTCTTCAAGTGGCATTTGAATAATCTTTTCAAAACTAACACCACGCTCGGAGAACAATGATGTGATTTTTGCAAACACACCAATTTCGTCTTTCACATGAAGCCTTAAAAACTTCTTCACCACAATTTCATCTGGCTCTTTTAATACTTTTTTATACTGCGGAGATACTGCGCTATTTCCGTTTACACCCAGTCTAATATTTTGCATCACAGCAACCAGATCCGAAACAACAGCCGTTGCTGTCGGTAAGCTTCCTGCTCCCGGGCCATAAAACATCGTTTCTCCTACCGCTTCACCATACACATACACAGCATTATATTCATTTTGCACTGCCGCAAGAGGATGTGTATTTGGAAGTAAAGTTGGTTCAACTGTAACCTCTAATTTCTCGCCATCTCGCTTCGCAAGACCAATTAATTTAATTGTATAGCCTAAGCTCTTACTATATTCAATATCTTCCTCTGTAATAGAAGTAATTCCTTTTACTTTCACATCTCCAAGCTCTACATTTGTAGAGAAACCGAGAGTAGCTAAAATTGTCATTTTTCTTGCCGCATCTAAACCTTCTACATCTGATGTTGGATCTGCTTCTGCAAATCCAAGTTGCTGGGCTTCTTTTAACACGTCGTTATATGCTCTCCCTTCGTCTGACATTTTCGTCAAAATAAAATTTGTCGTTCCATTTACAATTCCCATTACTTTCGTAATAAGATCTGAAGAAAGTCCTTCTACGATGCTTCGTAAAATCGGAATTCCTCCCGCTACACTTGCTTCATAAAACAGATCAGCCTGATTATCCTTTGCTACCGCTAATAGTTCCGCCCCGTGTAATGCCATTAAATCTTTATTTGCAGTCACAACGTGCTTCCCACTTTGTAAAGCTTGTAAAATGTATGATTTTGCATCATCAATGCCACCCATCACTTCGATGACAACATCAATATTTGGATTATCCAAAATTTCATTTGCATTTTGTGTTAATAGAGTAGAAGGCACCTCGACCTCCCTCTCTTTCTCAATATTTTGTACTAGTACTTTCGTTACTTTTACAGGACAACCTACTTGGTGTATAAGTCGTTCTTGATGATCTGTAATAATACGAACTACCCCACTACCAACTGTCCCAAGACCTAATAATCCAACTTGAATTTCTTTCATAATACTGTCCACCCCTCAAAAATTGTGTTTAGATGAAATTATATGAGTAAAAAACCTAAAAAACAATGTTTTTTGAACATTCGGAAAAATAAAAGGTAATCTTTACAGGGAAAGCGTTACCACGCGTTACACAATCTTTCTCCCGCATTAACGGGCAGTAAGACCCCCACCTCAAAATTTGGCGAATGCGAGAAAGTTAGGTGAGGAGATCAATTGCCCGTAAAAGCTCGATTGGTGTGGGCTAATAATCAGTGGGGAAGGGAAACCCTCCCACTGATCAAAGTTTCATTTCATTTACAATATATAAGGGGTTTCTTGATACACGTAATAATTCAACCAATTAGAGAATAATAGATTTCCATGACTCCTCCACCTAACAAGCGGCTTCTCATCTGGATTATTGTATTTAAAATAATTTTTTGGCACATCAATATTTAACCCTTTTTGACGATCTCGTTCGTATTCTTCTTTTAACGTATCACAACTATATTCGCTATGTCCGAGGGCGAATACTTGCCTCCCTTCTTGCCCAATAACAAGATGAACACCGGCCTCTTCAGAGTTTGCTAATAGTGTTAATTCTTTCACCTCTCTAATATCACTCTCTCGTACTTCTGTATGACGAGAATGCGGAGCAAAAAACAATTCATCAAATCCTTGTAACAGTTTCACGTGTTGCTCGCAGACTTCATGCTCGAATACACCGAACATTTTCTCCTTAAGCGAATACTTTGGAACACCATAATGATGATACAAGCCGGCCTGTGCCCCCCAGCAAATATGAAGCGTAGACGTTACATTCGTTTTTGAATACTCCATAATACGTTTAAGCTCTTCCCAATAATCTACTTCTTCAAAAGAAAGTGTCTCTACTGGCGCTCCAGTAATAATGAGTCCATCGAATTTCTCATCTTCAATATCACGGAATGTTTTATAGAAACTCGTTAAATGTTCCTGTGCTACATTGCGAGATAAATGTGATTCCATGTGAAGTAAATGAACATCTAGTTGCAACGGTGTATTTCCAATTAAACGAAGTAATTGAGCTTCCGTCTCTTGTTTTGTGGGCATTAAATTTAAAATAGCAATTTTCAAAGCACGTATATCTTGTGTTTCTGCTCGCTCCTTCGTCATTACAAAAATATTTTCTTCTTGCAGTACTTTGCGAGCTGGTAAATCTTTATCAATTATGATCGGCATGTTGTTTGCCTCCAACTAACGCTGCATCTAAATCTGCAATAATATCAGAAACATCTTCTATACCAACTGATAAACGAATTAAATCAGATGTCACACCAGCTAAACGCTGATCTTCAGCACTTAATTGTCTATGCGTCGTACTGGCAGGGTGTATAACACAAGTTCTTGCATCAGCTACATGTGTTACGAGAGTCGCTAGTTTCACATTTGCGATAAATTCTTTTGCCGCTTCTAATCCTCCTTTAATACCAAATGTTAAAACGCCACTAGCACCTTTTTTCAAATACTTTTGTGCTAATGAGTAATTTTCATTACTATCTAATCCTGGATAATTCACCCATTCAATACGTTCATGATTAGCAAGCCACTTAGCAACCGCAAGAGCATTTTCACTATGACGCTCCATTCGTAAGTGCAAAGTTTCTAAGCCAATATTGCTAATATATGCATTGAATGGGCTCATACAGTTTCCATAGTCTCTTAATAACTGAACACGTGCTTTCACAATATAAGCTGCTGCTCCAAAGTTTTGGATGTAACTTACACCATGATAACTTGGATCCGGTTCAACAAGCTCAGGGTATTTTCCATTTGTCCAATCAAAGTTTCCTCCGTCAATTACAACGCCCCCTAAAGAACTTGCATGACCATCGATATATTTCGTCGTTGAATGAACAATAATATTTGCTCCATGTTCGAACGCCTGGCATAAATAAGGAGTCGCTAACGTATTATCAACGATAAAAGGTACCTCTAATTCTTTTGCTGCAGCTGAAAATGCTTTAAAATTTAAAACGTTCATTGCTGGATTTCCTAACGATTCTGCATAAATGAGCTTCGTCTTATCGTTGGCAAGTGCAGCAATTTCATCTGCCGTTAAATTTGGATTAAAGAACGTAACATCAATGCCAAGCTTACGCAAACTTACTCCAAATAAATTAAACGTTCCCCCGTAAACCGTTGAAGAACAAAGTAAATGATCTCCGCTACTACAAATATTTAAAACTGCGAGCATAATAGCTGCCTGCCCAGAAGCCGTTGCAACAGCCCCTACACCGCCTTCTAATTCCGCTAGCTTTTGCTCAAATGCAGCTAGAGTAGGATTTCCAATACGTGTATATATATATCCCTCTGCCTCTAAATTAAATAGTGCTGCTAAATCATCTGAAGTATCGTATTTATACGTTGTACTTTGATAAAGTGGCAAAACACGCGGTTCACCATTCTTTGGCGTATAACCACCTTGCACACAAATCGTTCCTTTTCCCCATGATTCTCCCATCTCTCATTCTCCTTTCTTTTATCCCGCTATTTGCGGGCAGTAAGACTCCCACCTCAAAATTCGATGAATGTGAGGAAGTTAGGTGGGAGATAACTGCCCGATTGGTTCAACTAATAATCCGTGAGGGAAGGGCAAAATCCCCACGAATTAAAGTGTCACTTTATGCAAAATAAAAAACTGCCCCTTTCCTGAAAACAAGAAAGGAGCAGTTTGAAAACACGCTCTAAAGACTCTTTCTTATCTTTCAGGATTATTACCTGCAGGATTTGGCACAATTCCGTTAAACGGCTGTTGCCAAGGTTTCATCGGGCCTGTCCCTCCACCTTTTCTTGATAAGACTATGCAATTACCGTTGATTTTATAGCAATAATTTCCTAATGTCAAATGGTTTTTCTGAATGTTCTAAAATAAAACAAAACTTTAATTATTGAGTTTTTATCCATCCCCCACTGATTATTAGCCCGCAAATAGCGGGATAAATATTAATAATTTCATACAAAATAACAAAAGAAATATATCCCATTCTCTCTCAAAAAAGACCTTTAAAAAACTCAAATTAGTCTATAGAATTAATTAAGTAAGTCAATGTCTAGATTCAAATTTTCACAAAAGTATACTAGATGTTGAATAGGCCACCCACTCAAAAAAGTACTATACATATTCCATTCATTTTGCACTAGCATATTTAATCCTTTCTTACATAATGGAGGTATAAAATGACAAATACAAAAGACACGCACTATATAATCGTCTTATATGGCATTCTTCTAGGATCCATAGTAGGTGCTACAGTCTGGCTATTTTTAGTGACGATAAATATCGGAATCCACTTTATTTGGGGATACTTACCTAGCGTTTTCTCTTCTCCCCCTTATTACACCCTTTGTGTAACAATAATCGGCGGTACCCTTGTTGGTTTATCACAAAAATACTTCGGTACATATCCACGTCTTATGCCAGAGGTAATGGGTGAATATAAAAAAACAGGTAGAATTGAATACCGTTTTGTCCACCAAGCTACTTTAACTGCGATTATTGTTTTAATGTTTGGAGCTAGCCTCGGTCCAGAAGCCGCACTTGTTGGAATTATTGGCGGACTTTGCACATGGGTTGGTGATCGTTTTAAATTTGCTTTAAAGGGAATGAATGAACTAACAGAGGTTGGAATTGGCGCTACCTTAAGTGTCATTTTTAATGCACCATTATTCGGTTACTTAGCCCCAAATGAAAATGAGGGTGAGCAAATTAACGAATTTTCTAAAGGAAAAAAAGCAATTGTATACTTAACTACTACTTTTGCAGGTTTTTCTGTTTATTTACTACTGAGTAAACTCGATAATCGCGGATCCTTTATTGTTGATTTTGGAGAAGGTTCACTTTCTTTCAATGAATGGATCGCATTTCTCCCACTTGCTAGTATCGGTGCTATCGTTGGTTTCTTTTATTTCAAATTAGAATTCACATTAGAGAAATTCATTCACCCTTTTACGAAATACAAAATTACACTTGGAATTATTGGTGGCATTTTATTAGGGATCACGGGAACAGTTCTCCCGTATACATTATTTTCAGGGGAACACCAATTAAAAGAATTAGTAGTTGAATGGAGCCATTTATCTTTTTGGGTATTACTTTTTTCAGGCATTTTAAAATTATGCATTACTGCCGTTTGTTTAAATACAGGCTGGCGTGGCGGCCATATTTTCCCAATCATATTTTCCGGATCAAGTATTGGATACGCTATGGCTTCTATTCTCCCTATAGATCCAATAGCATCTGCGGCCATCGTAACGACAGCAATTTCAAGCTATGCGCTAAGAAAACCAATAGCTATAACATTGCTATTACTTATGTTTTTCCCGCTCAATTTACTATTACCAATGCTCGGGGCAGCAGCGATTGGTAATGCTTTTCCGCTTCCTAAACATAACGAAACCACAAATTAATAAAAATAGGCAGTAGAGGAAAAACACTGCCTATTTTTATTACACATGCTGCTTTAATAGAGCGTATAACTCTTCAAAACTATGCGCTTCATATGTCGGTACAATCCCACTATCATTTAATTTCTTTTCTGGATTAAACCAACAAGTATCAATTCCCGCTACATATCCACCTTTAATATCAGCGCTTAATGAATCTCCAATAATAAGCCCTTCTTCAGAAGCAAAGTTAGGAATCCGTTCAAAAACATAATCAAAATACTCTTTCATCGGCTTTTGAAAACCTGTATCTTCAGAAACAAAAATACCTTTAAACAATGAATGTAACCCTGCATTACGTAAACGTTTATCTTGCGTCTTAGAAACGCCATTTGTCACTATATATAAATCATACTCATTTTGAATTTGATTTATAAATTCAAACGCACCTTGTATGAGTTGATTCCCTTCTTCTAAGTAGTTACGATAATTATTTTCGAATAGTATTCCATCTACTTCTTCCCCATACTCTTTAAACAAAATGGAGAATCGTGTATTTACGACTTCATTTCGCGCTAGTTCACCTTTTTCAAAAGCATCCCAAAGATCTTTATTTATTTTTTTATAACGAGCCTCTATCTCATTTGTTAAAAAAATCCCCTTCTCTTCAAAAAGCATCCGTAAAGCTATTTTTTCAGCCTTTTGAAAATCTAGTAATGTATCATCTACATCAAATAGCAATGTTTTATATTTTTTCATAAGCTCCTCACACACTCTTTTCTACAAAAGTAAATTTAAACAAATCGTATCATTCTTTCTTGTAAAAATAATAGGAGATATCTCATACTATAAACAGGGGTGAAAATATGAAAATCAGCAAAAATGAGGAAGAAATTTACCAACACATACAAAGTCACCAATTTCATACTCTTTTTTCCTTTCATGTCTTGCCATATGTAGAACTGCATTCTTTTCAAAAGAAAGAGATGATATGTAAGGAAGGAACCGACCTCCCTTATCTCTATTACTTAATTTCTGGGAAAGCAAAAATATATATGAGTCATAAAAATGGGAAAGTGTCCTTAATTAACTTTATTCAGGCACCATCTTTTATCGGGGAGTTAGGATTAATAGGTGTAGAAGGTATTACGAAAGCTATTGAAGTGCTAGAAGATTGTGTTTGCTTGGCACTTCCTCTTAAAGATTGTCATCAACTCCTATTACACGACGCAACTTTTTTACAACATCTATGCAAGTTTATTGGTAAAAAGACGATTACACGAACAGAAAACTATGCAAAAAACTACAGTTTCCCTTTCGAAAATCGATTAGCTGCGTTTATTCTATTAACGGAACAAAATAATTGTTATACGGCAAAACATACTGAGGCCTCGGAATACTTAAACGTCAGTTACCGTCATCTTTTATATGTATTAAACCAGTTTTGCCAGCAAAATTATTTAAAAAAAGAAGGACGCGCTTATTACATACAAGATCGAATTCAATTAGAAAAACTTGCTAATGAACTTAAAACATAAAAAACAGCATTAACGTTTACGTTAATGCTGTTTTTTCGAGTGACGATTATAATTTTAATTAAAATTTGCTTGCTACTTTAGCCGCTTCTTCAAGACCTGCTGTAATGATCTCTTCTGCTTTATCTGGGAATTGATTATGTCCTTCAATAACTACAGTTTCCATATTTGTTGCACCGAAGAAGCCCATCATGCTTGCTACATATTTAACAGCCATTTCTACTTCAGCTGCTGGACCTTCCGAATATACGCCACCGCGTGCGTTTAATAACGCAATTTTCTTATCTCCGATTAGGCCAACTGGACCCTCTGGCGTATACTTAAATGTTTTACCAGCACGGTTTAAATAATCAATATATGTGTGCAGTACTGCTGGGATCGTTAAGTTCCATAATGGGAAACCGAAAACAACTTTATCAGCTTCTAGAAATTGATTTAAATACTTATCAGCAACTGCTACTGCTTTTGCCTCTTCTTCCGTTAAATCAAATCCTTTACCTGCTTTGAATGTACCATTAATCATGTCTACGCCTACATATGGTAATTCTTCCTTATATAAATCAAGTTCTACTACTGTATCATTTGGATGTGCTTCTTTATAGTTTGCTAAAAATGCCTCGTATAATTTCACACTAACTGCTTGTTCCGCTGGGCGGTTGTTTGCTTTTACGAATAAAACTGTTGTCATTATGTTTTCCTCCTAATACTCACTCTTACGTTGTTATATATGCTTTTAAAAAAGTATCCCTTGTAATTGTTGTTTTGTTGCTTACAAGCATATTTTATCTTTATATCAAGACAATTTCGTCCTCACATAGACGTATTTTCCCATAAAAAAAGTCCACCTTCTAAAGGCGAACTAGGTCTTACGACTTTTGTCTTATACAATCCCATTTTTCACTGCATATAATGCAGCTTGCGTACGATCGGATAAATTTAACTTACTCAAAATACTACTTACATGCGCTTTAACCGTTTTTTCTGTAATAACTAAAACAGAAGCAATTTCTTTATTGCTCATTCCTTTTGCTAACAGTTGTAACACTTCGTTTTCTCTTGCTGTTAATACATCCACATGAACAAACCGTTCCTCTTCTCTCTCTTCTTGCGGTAGTGTCTGAGAAAGAAGCGCATTTGCTATATCTGGGTGTAATTGTATATTACCTTTATATGCACTACGAATCGCTTCAACAAGTTGATCTGGCTCTACATCTTTTAAAATATACCCACTTGCTCCTGCTTTTAATGCAGGTAAAACATGCGCCTGATCAGAAAAGCTAGTTAGTACAATTACTTTCACATTTGGATACTCTTGTTTTATACAAGCTGTTGCTTCCACACCATCCATTTCAGGCATATATAAATCCATGAGTACAACATCAGGATTTGTCTCTCCTACTTTTTCTAAAGCCTCTTTCCCGTTATTTGCTTCTCCGACTAACTCTAAGTCTTCTTGTGTACTTAAGAAAAATGCTAATCCTTTTAAAACAACTGTATGGTCGTCAACTAACAATACTTTTATTTTCACAAACTTCCCTCATTTTCACATCATAATGGTACATTTACCTTTATACTCGTTCGTTTTTTTTCACTTACAATTTTAATTGTTCCACCGATCAATTCTACCCTCTCACGCATCGTCGTCATGCCGAGTGACTTCTTCTCTTTTATATCCTTTTCTATAAATCCATTGCCTCGATCCACTATTTCTAATGATACATTTTTCTCAGTCACTTTAAAATAAATCGTCGCTTCCTTTACACCTGCATGCTTACTTACATTGTTTAGCGCTTCTTGTCCAATACGCCACAATGCTTCTTCTACTACACGGGGTAAGTCACGAACCCCCGTAACTTGTTCCCTAATTTTCAATCCTAAGTTTTCACCGTACTGCTTTAAAGCTGGTAATAAACCTTTCTCTAATCCTGCCGGACGGAGCTGCCAAATTAATGTCCTCATTTCTTTTAAAGCGCCTTGTGCTAATTCACGCATCTCATACAGGGATTGATCTACCTTCTCATTTTGACCTTTTAAAACTGCCTCAGCGCCTTTCGTCATGAATGTTAATGAAAATAATTTTTGTGAAACAGAGTCATGTAAATCTCTTGCTAATCGATTTCTTTCTTCCATTCGTACAAGTTCACGGCGCTGCTCATTTAATCTTAAATTCTCTATTATTAACGAAATATGATTCGATAGTGCCTGAATTACATCGATTGTATTCACATCAAATTCTCCATTATTTGAACTCACACATAAAACACCAAATATATGATTTTGGATGTGTATTGGCATAGCAATAACAGCTCGATTTGGATGTACGATATGACCAACTTGACGTTTTAATAAAACAGGTTCATCTTTTTCTAATGCCTTCTTTGCCGCTTCTTTGACATCCTCTTGTAACTCTTCCTGACTATAAGACGCTCGCAAAGATAATTCTTTTTCTTCCCTAATAAAAAACGCCACTTGATTCCATTGAAATACTTCACCTACATGCTTTACAACTTTTTCAGGTAATACATTAAACTTATGAATCGTTTTTAACGCTTGAATAAAACGTTCCAATTTCACATAATAATGCGCTCTTCGCTTTTCATTTCCATATAATTTTGTTCGTTTTAAGGCCGTCCCAATTTGGAACGCAACGGCTTGAAGCAATACTAATTCTTCTTCTGAAAAATGTGTTTTACCTGGGCTCGCCACATTTAATACACCAAACTTTTCTCCTCCCGCTTTTAAGGGAACCGTAGCATGATGAAGAATGCCCTCTGTATCTCCCCAATTGTATTCAATTGCATTATTAATTCTTTTACATTCAATAATATTAACAGCTCGCTCTAATTTTCCATCTACAAAACCGCGTAAACACCAACACTCACCTTCACACATCGGGCGTTTGTTTTCATATGTAAGTGCCTCTGGTAACTGGTAATCGATCAACTTCGTATACTTCCCATTTTCATCTGCAAGAAAAATCCATCCTGTCGTCAAACCCGTGACACTTAGCAATTTTTCTAAGACTGCTTGCAATACATGATATGTATCATTTGATGTATTTAGCGTTTCCGCAATTTCTTTTAATATAACTAATTCATTTGTACGATTATCTCGGAACATACTCAGTCTCCTACATACAAGATTTTAAATCGCTTCTAAAATAAATCATCTACTTTTCACTTTGTACTTATTCGTAACATTGATATAATGGTGAAAACATAGTTTTCATTATATCACTTGAGGGGGCTTTCATAATGACATTAAATAAAGCACTTACAATCGCTGGTTCTGATACAAGTGGCGGTGCTGGTATACAAGCAGATTTAAAAACATTCCAAGAACTTGGCGTATACGGAATGACATCTCTTACGACTATCGTAACAATGGATCCACATAACGGTTGGGCACATAACGTATTCCCAATCCCAGCTTCTACATTAAAACCACAATTAGAAACCACAATTGAAGGCGTTGGAGTGGATGCTTTAAAAACAGGTATGCTTGGATCTGTAGAAATTATTGAAATGGTTGCGGAAACAATTGAAAAGCACAATTTCAAAAATGTAGTAGTTGACCCTGTTATGGTATGTAAAGGTGCCGATGAAGCATTACATCCTGAAACGAACGATTGCTTACGTGACGTTCTTGTTCCAAAGGCATTAGTTGTAACTCCAAACTTATTTGAAGCTTACCAATTAAGTGGTGTGAAAATTAATTCCCTTGAGGACATGAAAGAAGCAGCGAAGAAAATCCACGCTTTAGGTGCTAAATACGTCCTAATTAAAGGCGGAAGTAAGCTTGGTACAGAGACTGCAATCGACGTCCTATATGATGGAGACACATTTGATCTTCTAGAATCAGAAAAAATTGATACTACAAATACACATGGCGCAGGTTGTACATATTCTGCTGCAATTACAGCAGAACTTGCAAAGGGAAAACCTGTGAAAGAGGCAGTAAAAACTGCTAAAGAATTTATCACAGCAGCTATTCGTTATTCATTCAAAATTAACGAATACGTAGGACCAACTCATCATGGCGCATATCGTAAATTCGTTGCACCGAAAGAGCTTGTCTAACCTATAAATAAAAACACCCGCAGAGCTAATACATTGCCTCTGTGGGTGTTTTTTAATAACCTTTATACCTTCTGGTCATCTTACCTTTAAGATGCCGAACTGACTTAATTTCTACCATTTCTTTTTGAATAATATAACGCGTCATCAGCCGCTTGAATAAACTGCTTCGGTGATTCTTTATACTCTGAGATTCCGACTGAAACTGTAATTTTTATTTTTGTTCCATCTAACAATTGAAATGAATGTTTTTCAACAGCTGTACGAATTTGTTCCCCCATACTAATTCCATAAGCTAGTCTCTCCTTCGGTATCAAAAGTGCAAACTCCTCTCCACCCTTTCGAAAAACCAAATCTGGAAATGTTGAAATTTCTCGTAAAATATGCCCTACTTGTTTTAACACTTCGTCTCCTGCAGGATGCCCATACGTATCATTTACATACTTAAAGTGATCAATATCTATAAGTAGTAAACAAAGTGAATCATTTGTCACGGTCTTATTACCAATATGACGATTCATCTCTAAATCAAACTGCCTTACATTTCCTAGACTTGTCAATGCATCTATCGTTGCGTATTGCTTCATCGTTTGAAATAACTCATTAGATTGCAATACATAATTTGCGCTTATAAATGTGATATATCCTGCAACACTACTACAAACTAAGTATAATGCCACTATAGATATATCCTTGAATAAAACGGAAAGCGGTACTATTAAAATAGATAAACTATACACATTAAACCATACCCATTTTATAAATATAGAAACTTTCATGCGCCAAATAAAGATAATTCCAATACCTATCAATACAATAGTATAACAAGCCAATTCAGAAGCTAAAGAGTACTCAGTAAAAACTAGCCGAGTGATTAAAATAACGATAACTGTTATACTACTAGCTATCGGACCTCCAATTATAATTGCCAAAATAACAGCTAGATAACGTAGATTCAACATAATATCTTCAATATGTACACCAAAATGCATCAACAGTATACTTAATATTCCAGTAAAAATACCTACTACACATTTTTGCTAAAAAGAGAACCCTTCTTTTAATAGTTTATCTCTTAAAAGCTGACCTCCAATAAAGATAAAGGAAAGAATAATTGTTGTATTTACAAATAGATCCCTTAACATAAAATAATCTCCCTACTTTTCCATCTATCCCTTTCCTTATTTTATTGTATACAAAATCCCTATAATTCCCAAAGATTTTTATTTATTTTTTGCTGTTCCACGTGAAACAGCAAAAAATAAAAAGGACGAAAATTCGTCCTTTTTATTAACAGCAACGTGATATCTTTCCGTCTTTTGCATTAAATCTAGCTTCTTGCACCTCAGCAAAGAATTGTTTTTGACATACCACCTCTTCTTCCGGATGATGCTTTCTCATATGGTCTACATATGTTTCATAGCTTGGTACTCCAACAAGTAAACTAATAAATTGTTTCCTTTTTGCCCATACTTGCCACATTCTTTTAAGCATAGTTCCTCGACTCACTTTCATCTCTAGGAATATATGGCGCCTCTTTTAACGGCATCGGCTTATTTCTTAATACTTGAATCCAAATTCGAAGTGCAGAAATTAATACAGCAATTACAACTATCATAAAAATCCCGCATAGTGCTGCATCAATATAATCATTGAAAATAATTTGCTTCATCTGAGCGACATTTTTAGCTGGCGCTAACACTTTACCCTCATCTAACGCTCCCTGAAACACCTTTGCGTGGGATAAAAATCCTATTTTAGGATTTTCATGAAACAACTTTTGATAACCAGCTGTCATTGTTACAATAAGCAATCCGACAGTTGGAATAAGCGTCACCCAAACATATGCCTTTTTCCCCATTTTGAACAAAATTGTCGTTCCAAGTAATAACGCAATACCTGCTAACATTTGGTTTGCAATACCGAAAAGTGGCCATAATGTATTAATTCCACCAAGCGGATCTACGACCCCTTGGTATAAGAAATATCCCCATCCTAATACACATAACGTTGTAGCTATTACATTCGCTAATGTAGAATCCGTTTTCGCAAATGGTTTATATACATGCCCTAAAATATCTTGAATCATAAATCGTCCTACACGCGTTCCTGCATCAATCGTTGTTAAAATAAATAGAGCTTCAAAGAGAATAGCAAAATGATACCAAAATGCCATCATTGCCGTTCCACCTATTACTTGTGAGAAAATATGTGCCATACCTATCGCTAACGTTGGTGCACCACCTGTACGTGATAAAATCGTTTGCTCTCCAACGTTTACAGCAAGATCTTTTAATTCATTTGGTGTAATAGCAAATCCCCATGAAGAAATAACTTGAGCCGCCTGCGATACATCCGTACCGATAAGTGCTGCCGGACTATTAATTGCAAAATAAGTTCCTGGCGTTAATACACACGCTGCAATCATAGCCATCGCTGCTACGAATGACTCCATTAACATTGCTCCATAACCGATCGGCCTTGCATGTCCCTCTTGTTCAATCATTTTTGGCGTCGTACCTGATGAAACGAGAGCATGGAATCCAGACACCGCACCACAGGCAATCGTAATAAATAAGAACGGGAATAAGTTCCCAGAGAAAACAGGACCTGTTCCATCGATAAATTGTGAAACTGCTGGCATTTTTAAATCTGGTGCTACAATTAAAATACCAATAGCCAATCCAACAATTGTTCCCACCTTTAAAAATGTGCTTAAATAATCACGCGGCGCTAAAAGCATCCAAACGGGCAATGCCGATGCAATAAATCCGTATACAATGAGCATAATAGCAATCGTTTCACCACTAAACGTAAACATACTTGCAAGTGTTGGATTTTCAGCTACATACTGTCCTCCAACAAGAGATAAAATAAGTAGAATAATACCAATTACTGATCCTTCACCGACCCTTCCAGGTCTAATGTAACGCATATAAACTCCCATTAAAATGGCGATAGGAATCGTTGCTGCTATTGTAAACATTCCCCAAGGACTGCCGATAAGTGCCTTTACTACTACTAATGCTAATACCGCTAATAAAATAATCATAATTCCTAAAATACCTATCATTGCAATTAACCCTGTAACAGGACCAATCTCATCTTTAATCATTTCTCCTAATGATTTACCATTACGTCTCATCGAAGCAAATAAAATTACAAAATCTTGTACAGCTCCAGCGACAACTACCCCAACAATAATCCAAATTGTCCCTGGTAAATATCCCATTTGTGCCGCTAGAATCGGTCCTACTAAGGGTCCCGCCCCAGCAATTGCTGCAAAGTGATGCCCGAACAATACCCACTTATTTGTCGGAACATAGTCTTTCCCATCATTTAATGTATGAGCTGGTGTTTGGCGATTGTTATCTAAGCCAAAAACTTTTCTCGCTATAAATCTACTATAAAACCGATAAGCAACTGCATATACACATACCGCAGCTACTAAAAGCCATACAGCATTAATCGTTTCACCTTGTGATAAAGCTATTACTCCAAAAGCACCTGCTCCTACTGCTGCAATAACTCCCCAAAGTAAGATTGACTTCAATGTCTTCACATACAACCCCCCAATACTACTTCTTAGTGGTGATTGTACTAAATTTTCTGAATATTTAAGTTGAATCCTCCTTATCATGAAGGATTTTTAGTTTATCATGTTAAAATACTCTCATTACCTGCTATAATTCAATTTTATTTCGAAGGCGTTTTACATAATTACGACTCACTGGAATCGGTTGCTCATCATACCTATCTAAATACAAATTATACGTGCCATTATAATAAGGTTTCAGTTCTTGCACATATGACATATTAATTAAATAGCTTTTATGTACACGTAAAAAATCATATATATTTAGTTTATTTTCTAATTCCTGAAGTGTATATGTTGAAATATACTGATTATTTGTTGTATAAATTGAAACTGTTTTATTTTCCTTATTTTTACTTACATATACAATATCTTCTGGGAAAATATATCGAATTCCCTCTTGACCTTCTATCGGTAGTTTTCGCAAATAACTCTTTGCTCTCTCACCTTGCTCTTTACCCATTCTATATAAGAGAAATTGTAAATCTTCTTCACGAAATGGTCGTAGTAAATAATAAAATGCTTGGAAACGAAAAGCTGTAATGGATTCTTCTATATCTTCCCCCATAAAAATAAATTTCGTATAACCATTTACTTCTCGTAATAAACTTGCATATTCAAAACCAGTACCATCTATTAATTTTGAATTTAAAAAAACAAAATCTGGTGTATGTTTTTTCATTATTAACAAGGATTCTGTTCCTGTATTCGCTTCAAAACATTCTATATTCCGAATATTCTCGGTAAAATTCTCAACTAATTTTCTTCTCTCTTCTGTCTCTTCCATGATAAGTAAAATTTTCATTTATCCAACCACCTAATTCCTTTGTCCGTCTGTCCTGTTGTATACATTCGCTTTTATAAGAAACAATCCCTTTTTCTTACTATACCATTATTTATCTAAAAAAACAGAAAAAAGGAAACCACCACGGTTCCCCTATCCTTTTATATTAATTCCCGTTGCTTCGTTTCTTGCCCAAGTACAATTACAGCAAATACTCCAATTAAAATTGATCCACAAAAAATCGTAAATATTAGTGATAGTGAAGCTTGTGAAGCAACTAAGTATCCCACTAATAGTGGTCCAAGAATACCACCAATACGGCCGAATGCTGCTGCCATCCCTGCACCTGTACCACGAATAGCTGTTGGATACTGTTCAGGTGTATAGGCGTATAATGCACCCCAAGCACCTAAATTAAAGAAGGATAGTAACATACCTGCCACGATTAAAACTGTTAATGAATCCGCAATCCCAAACAAATAAGCGCTGCACGCTGTACCGATTAAATACGTAACCAAAACAAATTTACGACCAAGGCGTTCAATAAACCAAGCAGCTGTAAAATACCCTGGAAGTTGAGCTAATGTCATAATGAGTACGTACTGAAAACTTTTTATTAAACTGAATCCTTTTAATACCATTACACTAGGTAACCAAAGAAACATTCCATAATAGGAAAAGACAACACAAAACCATAAAATCCATAGCATAATTGTTGCTTTACGATATTCGCCAGACCAAACTGATTTTATATTTTCGATAATAGAGGGTCTTTTTTCAACCTTTTGGAATCTTGGGGAATCTGGTAAATTCCATCTTAAATATAAAGCATATAGTGCCGGAACCGCACTCAATACCATCGCAATTTCCCAACCATATTTCGGAATAACGAAATATGAGATAAGAGCTGCAATTAACCAGCCACCTGCCCAAAAACTTTCTAATAGCACAACAATTTTGCCGCGTTCATGTGCTTCAACACTCTCTGATACTAGCGTAGAAGCAACTGGAAGCTCTCCACCAAGCCCCATACCAATTAAAAATCGTAAAACGAGGAACATCGCGAGTGTCGTCGTTAAAGCAGTTAAACCACTACCAATAGAAAATAGTAATAATGTAATAATAAAGACCGATTTCCGTCCTATTTTATCTGATAGTATCCCAAAAAGGAGCGCCCCTACTGCCATACCAATTGAATTAATGCTACCTATCCAGCCCATTTCTTGAGTACTTAATCCCCAATCTTTTTGGAGCGCTACGATTACAAATGAAAGCATTCCAACATCCATGGCATCAAATAGCCATCCAAGCCCTGCTATACCAAGTAGCTTTCGCTTCGAAATTTCTTTTACCTTGCCCACAAGAAGTCCTCCTCACACAGGTGTCTTTACACATCATTTTACATGTGTGAATTGTATAAGTAAAATGTTTTCGTGTGAAAAATTCTCCTTCATCATTCCCAAAAAATAAAATATTTATTAAAAATGAACAAATAAAAAAAGTAGCGATGTTCCGCTACTTTTTTGAACGCATTACCTCTTTTAAAAATTCCACTAACACTAGCTGACGACGCCAGCGTGTTGGATTACTACATAATCTGTAAAACCACTCTAAATGAATCGCTTGAATCCATTTTGGAGCACGCTTTACCTCTCCAGCCCAAACATCCAAACTACCACCTACTCCAACAGCCATTTTTGTTTCTAAACGATGCTTATTGTTTTGGATAAAGTTCTCTTGTCTTGGGAAACCAAGTGCAACAAGTAATAGATCTGGTTTTGCTTCTTGAATACGAGAAACAATATTTTCCTCTTCTTCTTGTTTAAAATATCCATCTTGTGTACCTACAATAGATACGGCCGAATATGTCTTCGTTAAATGATCTGCTGCAGCTTGTACAACATGTGGTTTTGCACCTAATAAGAAAACAGATACTGGTTTATGCTCTTCTGATAACTTCGCAAATAAATTACACATTAAATCAAACCCTGCTACCCGTTCTTTTAAAGGCGTGCCAAGCATACCGCTTGCCTTTACAACCCCAATACCATCAGGTGTAATCAAATCCGTATTTAACAACGTTTTATGGAACTTTTCATCTTTTTTTGCACACATAACAATTTCAGGATTTGCTGTTACTACCTGAAAAGTATGAGCTTGCTCCAATTCTAATTGGTCCTTTAAATATTGAAGTGTTTCATCCATTGTCATTGTAGAGAAAGGAACACCTAGAATATCAACCGTTTGTACTTCCATAATTAACTATCCTCTCTATTTCAATAAAAGTTTCTTATATGCATTACGAGTATCTTCATACAAATTCTTTAACGAGAAATGAGTAGATGCATGATTGTATAAACGATTTCCCATCGCTTCTAATTCACCACTTAACCATTTTTCATAAGCATTTTCTAATGCAATTGCTAATGAATCTACATCACTAATTGGTACAATCCATCCATACGTATCATCAACTATTAACTTTTTCATATCACCCACATTTGTTGCAATAGATGTTAAACGTTGATTTGCAGCTTCCAATAAAACAAGGGGGAAACTTTCACTATAAGAGGTTAACAAATTAATGTGCGCAGATGCATATAATTCTTTTGAATCTGTACGGAAACCTAGAAAAATCACTTTATCCTCTAAGCCTTTTTGTTTCACCATCTCTTTTAATTCTATCTCTATAGGTCCATCCCCAAGTAAAAGTACCTTTATATTTGGAATTTTTATTTTTTGTAACGCTTCAAATAAAATGCTATGACCTTTAATAGGATGAAGACGCGCTACTTGAATGGCCGTAAATACTCCTTTATCGATGCCAAATTCACTCTTATCATAAGGTTTTGCTGGAATACTATCATACTCAATCCCATTATAAACTGTACAAATCTTTTCTTCTGGTACACCGAGTTTTATTATGTTTTCCTTAAAATTCTCCGTAATTGCAAAAAACAAATCTACTTTCTTGAAAGAACGTAAATTTAACTTCGTAAATACCCATCCTTTTAATCCGCTCTTCATAAAATCCAAGGTTGGATCACTGTGGACAGTCATTATCCATTTCGCTTTTATACCTTTTTTCAAGAGGGAGAGATAGAAATTCGCTCGTGCGCCATGTGTATGCACAATTTCAAATTGGCTTTCATTAATAAATGACTTTATTTTTGAAAGGATTGATAAGTCGTACCGAGATGATTGAGTAAAAACATGTACTTGGATACCAAGGCCCCTCGCTTCTCTAGCGATCGCACCTTCTTCAAATACCATTAATTCCACTTCTTTCTTCGGAAACTGCGATAAAAGTGAAATAATATGTGTTTTTCCCCCACCTTCTTCTGCACCAGCATTAATATGCAACACTTTCATTTCTTAATCCTCCATTTTATTTTTATTTACTATAACAAAAATAAAAGCTAACATATGCTAGCTTTTATTTTTCTATCATTCAATTTCCAAGTCAACTATTAAATATGCCATGAGTAACACTAGATAAAAACTCACTCCAGGTGCCATTAAAATATGCCCAGCGATAAATGAAATACCTAATCCTAAAAGTATCGCTGCAACGACCATTGCATATTTCACTGTAAATATTTGCTTGAACTTAGTAAACACACATACAATAAATTTAATGCCAAAGTATAAGAATGGCACTATAAGTAAAATAAACCCTATAATTCCGAAAGAGTAGAACCAATCATGGAAATCGCGTTCAATTAATTTCGGTTGCTCTTTATAGTTACCAGCATAACCCATCCCTAGTAACTTTTGGGATGTTGGAGCTTCCTTATAGAAATCTTTATACATTTGCTCAAATAATTGACGCCCACTGAAAATAATAGCTTGAGTTTCTTCCTTTTTCTCCGCTGCTTTTTCTTTTTCCTGTTCTTTCTCTCTTTCTTTTTCTTTCTCTGTAACTGGAGGTTTATGCTCTTTCGCTTCTTCTTTCTTTTTCTCTTCCTGTTTCGCACTTTGTTGTTGTTCAATTAATTGGAAATGAACCCCCATATTTTTCATAAATGGTGAAAAAGGTGTATATGCCAATATGCCTACAAAAACAGTCATTGCAACAAAACCATTTAATAAATAGACATTTTTCTTTCCATCTTTACGTTGTGTAAACGCCTGGATAAAGCACATAACAACTGCAATAGCCATTGTTGCAAAGATTGCTCCTACACCAACCTTTGTCCCAATTGCAAATAGTGAATAAACAACTAAAACGGAAGGAATCCAATAGTATACTTTACCTATACTCTTTGTTTTTTCAATTGAATACAAAATAACAATTGGGCACATGATGGCTAAAATAGAACCTAGTTCGTTACCTGCATAAAACCAACCACGTGATCCCAACTTCAACCATGCATAACTATTGTAATCTGTCCCAGTCGCAATCGAAGCTACCATTACTACTCCTATGATTAACGATGCATACGTAATATAGTCACGCATTTTTGAATGCCCTTTTTCTTTTAAAGATTTAAAAACAAACACATAGCAAGTAAGCATCACAAACGGATATAAAGCTTTTGCTATAAATTTAATTTCTTCTGTAAGCACCATAGGATTCTTTGTAAATTTATTATTCATCAACCCAATAGTGAAAACTATTCCAACTAGGATTATATAAGATATATATTTTATACTCCCTCTTTTCCTTGTTTGTATTAAAATATATATTCCACTTAGAAACATAACGAATAAGCGGGTAATAACTCCAATAGTCGTATCAATTTTTAAAACCATTATACAGAATGCTGTGAGCAAATCTAAAATGGGTTGCAACAAAATAAAGATTAATAGAAAATTTTCAAATTTATTACTTTTAATACTCTCCCTTAACATCTAGAACCTCCATAACTAATGCCTAATTTCACTCTATGCGATTATTATTATTTTTCTTATTTCAAATATTTATTATAACATATATTTTTTAATTAAACGTCTCACATTTCTATCCAACCTTACCTTATAGAAAAAGCAAATTTGTATTTTCAAGCGCTTTCTTTCCTTATTTTTTCTTTTTTTCTACATGTAACGAAAATGCATTGTTATTTACATAACTTTAGTGTATATTTTTTCTCTGGAATATCTTTAAGAGGAAGGGATTACAGCCATGTTATTAATCGATATATTTACGTTTCTTGGCATTATCGCCGCTGCTATTTCCGGTACATTAGTTGGTTTAAAAAAAGATTTAGATTTTTTCGGTGTCCTTTGTTTAGCTGTAGCTACTGCGCTCGGCGGCGGTATTATTCGTGATATTATGATCGGTAACCTGCCTCCTGTCGCATTTGTAAAACCCATTTACTTTTTCGTAAGCGTATTATCAGCATTATTTACTTGTATGTTTTTTGAGCGTATCAATAAACTACAAGTCGTTATTATGCTTTCTGATGCTGTTGGCTTAGGAGTTTTTACAGCTATTGGGGCAAATGCGGCAATGTCACATCATGTTGACGCCTCATTTTTAGTTGTTTCAATGGGAGTCATTACAGGTATTGGAGGCGGTATTTTGCGTGATATTTGTGCTCAAGATATCCCTTACGTATTCCGAAAAGAGATTTACGCAATCGCTTCTATCTTAGGAGCAATTAGCTTCTTAATCACACATGCAATGGGAGCGCACGTATTAGCTTTCTATGTTTGTTTATTAATAACATTCATTATCCGTGTCGTTACTGTAATATATAATGTACATTTTCCTGTTTTCTTTAAAACACATGCCAAAATTAATAAAGGCCATTAAGAGAATTCTAAATAGAATTCTCTTAATTTATATATCATTCTAAACACTAATATGGAGTAATTGTATATAAAAATATATAATTATATAAGAAACAAAAATGAAAACGCTTTATACACAGGGGGAAAAACGATGCTTGGGGTTTTTAAAAAACATACTAATAAAACAAACGCCAGTATAATTGAATTAAGTAAGGACCAACAAATAATCTTTAACGTACCTGCTAATTCTGAATTAAGAATTCAAATGGATATGCTACATATTTCAAAGGAAGACTTACAAATTGTAAAAGTACTACAGCCTTTTATTTATGAAGAAATAGATTGGATTACAGAAAAATTCTATGCCAACATTACAAAACAACCTAATTTAATTACTATTATTGAACGTTACAGCTCTATTCCAAAACTAAAACAAACTTTAAAAACACATATTAAAGAATTATTCAGTGGAAATATGCATGAAGATTTTATTGAACAACGTGTCAGAATTGCAAAAAGACATGTACAAATTGGTTTACATAGAAAATGGTATACTGCTGCCTATCAAGAATTATTTCGCTCTATCATTAAG
Source organism: Bacillus thuringiensis (assembly GCF_014932895.1). GTDB lineage: Bacteria > Bacillota > Bacilli > Bacillales > Bacillaceae_G > Bacillus_A > Bacillus_A thuringiensis_AA. The sequence goes on from NZ_JACYOF010000011.1 coordinate 61,771, forward strand.
ATTTTACAAACAAAAATTACAATAATCGATGATTTTTCATATTCTATAAACGTAATAAATAAATTATTCACCCTTGAACAAGAACTTGTTCTTGCGGCTTATGAATCTGAATATGAAAGAATCCAAAAAGACCATGAAAAAGAAAAAGAAATAACAGCCATGACGATTACTCATATCGCAACAGAATTAGCAGCTGTATCTGAAAAAACGAGCTCTTCTATTCAAAAACTAACGGCTAAATCTGCAACTATTGTAGAAATTGCGAAAACAGGTACATCATTAGCTACAACATCAGAAGAAAAAGCGAATAAGGGGAAAGAACAATTAAATCAACAAAATAAACGCATGGAATACATTCAAATGAATATGGAAACTATTATTACAGATACTCACGAACTTCTCGATATTTCTAACAAAATTAACGAAATCATAGATATTGTAAAATCCATTGCAGAACAAACCAATTTACTCGCACTAAATGCCGCCATTGAGTCTGCACGTGCCGGAGAATTTGGTAAAGGTTTTTCTGTTGTAGCTGGAGAGATCCGAAAGTTATCCGAGCAAACGAAAGAATCTATATTCAACGTTACAAAGCTCGTTGAAAAAACAAATGAGCAGATCAATCATGTCTCTTCTTCCGTGAAACAAATTAGCGCTCTCGTATCTGAAGGAACGGATAGTATGTCTGCAACAGATCAATACTTCCAAGAAATTGTAAAAGATATGTCTAACTCGAAAGAACAGAATAAAAAAATTGAAAACGAGTTAGAAACTATTTCACAAGTAATGAAAGGGATTCAAGACGATTCCTCAAAAATGGCCCTAACAGCTGACAGTTTACAACTAGAACTAAACCGATAAGGTGAAAATTAGGTTAATAGCGATTTTTCATCTCCGTTAACTACTAACGCTCATCATCCATTAACAAAAAAAGAATCCAAAATGGATTCTTTTTATTTTCTGAAAAATATTTTTTGACAATACACATAACTCATATAAACACCAAAACTTTGTAAAATAAACAAAGCTGGCATAATAATATTGTAATATGCCATATCTACTTGGCAGAGTCTTAACAAGACATATCCACTAATTAACAATAAGAACAACATATATCCTTCATTTTGTTGTTTCTTAATAAGAAAGTGTAATAAAGCTATAGCCATAAATAATGTCACGGCTATATATATAAGTTTTTCACATTTGAAAAGAATAGAATTTATTCCCTCGTCTGAAAACTGATTCATTACTGGTTTTAAAAGTTTAAATCTCTCATCTTCGATTTCTTTTAATTTTTGATCAATATGTTCTGTTACACTTTGATTTTTTTGCATTTTTTCCTCATTTTTACCTTTTCCAATTAAGACAGATTGAACATACGTCTCATTCGAAATTGTATATTGTGACATTCCCATTGTCTTAATTCCATAATTCACACAAAAATGAGTACTATAAAATAGGATAAGTATCCCTATCATCTTTAATAGCACTTTTTGTTTCGTTGCTGATTGAAATAATTCAATTAACAATACATATACAGAGATAAAAATAGGAAGAAATAACCCCATTGGGAAAATCATATTACTAAATGCAAATAGACTCGCTGAAAACACCCACATATAAGGATGATCTAACCCTTTATATAAAAGTATGTAACAAGCAAAATAAAATAAAAATATTGCGAGCGATTCCTGTGTTAATAAGGAACTCATAAATATATTTGGAATATATAAAGCGTAAAATATAGACGCAATACGACCACATTCTTCCCCAAAAACAATTGCTGCAATACGATAAATGAAAAATGCAGTTCCTGTACAGAATAAAATATTAAATAACTGCAAAACAAATACCGTATCACCAAATATACGCATAACAGTTGATTCATAAATAATAAAAGGTAATTGCATTACATTCTCTATATTATTGCCAATTGCAATCTGCTTTGCAGATTCATACATCGTTTTCATATCACCGACTATCGGAACATCTACAAATAGAACCGTAATAAGTCTCACAACTATAGATATGCTCATAAGAAAAATAAGAAATTGTTTATCTGTAAAACGATATTGCAAAATTGATGCCACTAACAATATGAGGATGACAAAAATCGCCAATACAATTGTTACACTTGTTGTACTTCCTCCAAAAAATTGCTTACTTGTTTCAAATGCTGACCAACAACTATAAACAAAAAATGCGAGCATCGTACCGATTATTACTTTACTGAAGAAAGATGAAAAATTCGTTTGTATATGATTCATATGTCTATTGCACCTCTATTTCCATTCATAACAAAACGATTCTATCATGAATAGGCGTACGGCTGGTAGGGAATTTATATGACAAATGTATAGTCTTCACTTTTTACTTGCAATGTAAGCGAATCCTCTTTTACACTACACTTTAGACAAAATAAATTTTCTTTCAGTTACATGAATATACTTGCAGAAGCGTTATTACTCCTCTACTCATACATTTTACTTGTTTAAATATCCAGTAAAATCAAATAGGAACTAATCCTCCTTTTATGTCATAAAAAACATGTCACTCTGATTGAAAATGTAAACTAGGGGCTGATTATATGGAAAAGAAATTTATGAGAGAATCGAAAGCAATTAAAACAACACGTGTTTTTCCAAATGATTTAAACAACCATCAAACATTATTTGGTGGCAAATTATTAGCCGAAATTGATAGTATCGCCTCTATTGCAGCTGCAAGACATAGCCGTAAGCATTGCGTGACAGCATCCATTGATTCCGTTGATTTTTTAACACCTATTCATCAAGCTGATTCTGTTTGTTATGAGGCATTTGTTTGCTATACTGGGAAATCATCTATGGAGGTTTTCGTGAAAATAATCGCAGAAAATTTATTAGAGGGAGAACGCCGTATCGCTGCTACTTGCTTTATTACATTCGTGGCATTAAAAGACGGAAAACCTTCTTCTGTACCACAAGTATTACCAGAAACTGAGGAAGAGCATTGGTTGCATCAAACTGGTTCCGAACGTGCTGAGACCCGAAAAAAGGGACGCTTAAAAAGCAAAGAAATGGCTGAGGTATTAACTTTAAATAAACCTTGGAGTGTATAAAATTTCAATATTGAAAGTATCTTCTGAGCGGATAACTAACTTGTATTCGCTCATTTCTTTATAAACAGTTTTAGTCTCTCATACAATCCCTACGTCTTTTCACAAATACTATGTAATATTTTTATACATATCTTGGCTCAACTATTCCAACATTCACTTTTTCTAGTTTATAAACTCCTATTTATAATACGTTTCTAATCGAGGAATAGTTGCTTTACAAAGTTTATGTAGGGTACACTTATACGGGCGGTCAGCAAACTCATTTAAAGGTTCGCAAATTGTGTAGAAAACACCTTATATTTCACTATATCAAAATACAATCAAGATCTATCATTATGCTTTACCAATTAAAAACAATTTAATATAAATTGAGGTAAGTAGCTCTACTTAGAAAAACCTTAATCTAACAACTATTTTAATTAAATTGGATTACTTTAATGGAAAGGTGAAACCATGCAAAAGTCTATTGTTTCAAATATTTTTTATAAAATACTACTCAATACGTTTAACATTATACTTCCAATCTTAGTTGGTCCATACGCATACCGAATGCTAGGAGCCAATTCAATGGGAACTGTTAACTTTGCTGAAACTATTTTTAATTACTTTTTCATATTCGCGGTTTTTGGTGTATATCAATATGGCTTACGTGAAGTTAGCTTAATTAAAAATGATAAAAAGAAAGTTTCTCAATTATTCACAAGTCTCTATGTAATTAATGTTACAACTAGCCTTTTAGCTTTATGTGCTTTTTTAACCTTTAGTTATATTGGATATGGAAATGAGAGCTTATTTCCTGTTCTCCTTATTTTTGGCTTTAATTTTATTTCAAATCTATTTTATGTGGAATGGTTCAATGAAGCATATGAAAATTATGACTTCATTACTAAAAAAACAGTTATTGTTCGATTAATTTATGTTGTACTGCTTTTCTGCCTAGTTCATGGAGTGGATGATTATAAAACATTTGCAGGCTTATTAGCACTATCAACATTTTTAAATCATTCTATTAGCTTTGTATATGTGAAACGCCAAGTAAAGTTTGACTTTTCTAACTTAACCATTATCCCGCATTTAAAACCGTTGCTATTAGTCGTTATTTTTTCAAATGCTAATATTTTGTATACACAATTAGATCGTCTTGTATTAGGTGAATATGCTGGAAAGGCAGAGGTTGCATACTACGTTATGGCTTTTCAAATTATGACCATTATTAATACACTTATGTTAAGTGTTGTACAAGTAACGATTCCACGACTTTCTTACTTATCAGGAAATGCATCTGAAAGTGAGTATGAATCTTTGTTAAACAAAATTTCAAAAGTGTATTTTATCACCCTATTTCCCGCTGCAATTGGTTTAATGCTCATTGCTCACGGAGCTGTTGTCATTTATGGTGGATCGGAATTTGCTGGGGCTGGTAATACATTAATTGTATTCGCTTTCTATATGATTACAGTTGGTATTGAATCTATTTTATCGAATCAAATTATTTATGTTAAAAAGAAGGAAGGTATTTTAGTACGCTTTTTATTCATTTGCGGGTTTATTAACCTAGCATCCAATATGGCACTAATATTCTTCCATGTGCTTACACCAGCGACAGCAATTTTCACAACTACAATTGCTAACAGTTTATTAATTGTACTTGAATATATTTATGTTAAAAAGAAATTAAAAGTGAATTATACATTATTTGATATACAAAAACTTAAATATCTATTTTATTCACTAACATTTGTACCAATAGCATTCGTTATTCGTATGTTTGTGTCTGGGCAAATACTACAAGTCTTCTTAGTCATGATAGCGTGCGGATTAACATATGCTCTTATCCTTTTCTTAACAAAGGATGAAATTCTCTTTACTCTAATAGAAAAAATACAAACACGATTTAAAAAAGCTTAAACGTAAATTCTTAAAGGAGCTGTTAAAATTGAAATTCTCTTTAATCATGGCTACTTGTGGCAGACGTGATGATATTCTTGACTTACTAAAATCACTTGAAAAACAAACTTACCAAAATTTCGAACTCATTGTAGTAGATCAAAATGATACTCCAATCTCGGATCTCTTTGATGGATATAAAGAAAAGTTTTCTATTAACTACATTTATACACCTATTAAAGGGCTATCTAGAGCTCGAAACACTGGCTTAAAAGTAGCAGATGGCGATATCATCGCTTTTCCAGATGATGATTGTATTTATGAAACAAATGTTTTAGAAAGTATATTAGAAACTTTCAACTCTAATAACAATGTTCAGTTTATATCAACAAACACTACTAATGTTGAAGGAACTGGCTCTTTAATACATGCACCTGATACAGATATTATTCTTAATAATAAATATGGATTTTTGGGGCCCTCTTTTACACTATTCTTTACAAAACAATTTGTACAAGATGTAAGTACATTCGATGAAGATTTAGGTGTTGGCTCTGGAACGATTTATGGAGCCGGTGAAGAAACCGACTTTATACTACGCGGTATGAAAAAAGGTCACACTGGTTTATTTAGAAAAGATCTGTTCGTATACCATCCTGTAAAAGAAGAAGTTATAAATGAACAATCATTAAAACGTGCCATTTCTTACGCTGGCGGTTTTGGCAGAGTGATTCGCTTACATTATGGATTCCCTTATTTCTTACGTGCTGTTGCTGCCGCTACATTCCGAATGACACAAAATATTTCTAATGATAAACGTAAATTCCATGCAAACCGCTTAAGAGGAATTGTTCGTGGATATTTTAAATAAGCTATACATTCTCTATTAACATGAAAAAGGTGTAACCATTTTTATTAAATGGTCACACCTTTTATTTTATTTCTTTTGCATAGATAAAATTGTTTCCTTTAATCCTTCGCGATAAGATGTTTTAGGTACTTTCCCAATAAACATTTCATATTTCTCTCCACATAATACAACTGGTTTCTCTACCAAATATAGCATTTCTACATATTCTTTCATCTGTTTATCAAATAAACCAATTAACTTTATCATACCTCTTTTTACTGTCATGACCTGTTTTGTATATCCCGTCAATTCACGTATATACTGAATCATCTCTTCTCCGGTAATGACACCACAACCTGGTATGTTCCACTGTTGTCCATAAGCCTCCTCACGTAACGCTAATTCAACCATCGCTTTTGCACCATCTGGCGTAAAAATATACTCACGCGCAATCCTCTTATCTCCAACAAAGCTAGACACTTTATTTGCAAGTACGCCATGTAAAGTATGATGAACGAGTGTGCTTTCCGCATTTGGACCGTAAAAATCAGGAAAATGAGCAATAAACATTTTGACACCACTCTGCTTTGCCATCATTTCAAGTTGTAATCGTATTTTCCCCTTCTTCGTATGAGGATCCTTTTCAGCATCTTCTTTAACAAGCCTTTGACCTTGCCTTCCATATGCATAAATATTATCAACGATCCCTAACTTAATATCATTCTCTTTTGCTACTTCCAATATGTTCCTTAATAGTTTGGGTTGCTTCTTTTCCCAATTTGAATATGGGATATTTACAGCATGGAATATAGTATCCACCCCCTTCGCCGCACCAATTATATCCGCTTTTACAAATACATCTCCTGCTACTGTTTGTATATGTTCTTCTCCTTGAAATAAACTCTCCAACTTCCCCTTATTTCTTGCAAAAGCAATCACATCAATCCCTCTATTACACAACTCCTTTGTAATCGCATATCCCATTGCTCCAGATGCTCCCAGTACTAACGCTTTTTTCATCACAATTCCCCCTTTTAATTAACCGTTGTTCAATTAATTACAAAAAGAAAATCACTTACATTAGAAGCGATTTTGATATAAAATCTACATGCGCTTGAGCGAGCCCCTTTAACTCGTCAAATGTTTGCCCACTTCCGCAATAATGCGCTACAAACCCATGTAATGATAAAAAGACAGACCATATTGTCATTGCATCTATTTTTTTATTACATAAAGCAAAAACAACCTTCGCAAATTTTTCATAACTAACATTTGGACCGTCTGCTAAGCATTCCTTTAGCTCATCATCTTTAATTAAAAACATAATTTCGTAATGACTTTGATTTTTCAAACCAAACTCTATATAACCAAATAAAACTGCTTTTAACTGCTCCTCTTGAGGTAAGCTTCTTTTACTAATTTCATCTAACTTTTTATTTAACAATTGAAAGTCTTGTTCTACCATCGCATAAAAAAGTTCGGCCTTATTTTTAAAATGGTAATAAAGTGAACCATGGCTATATCCTAGTTCCGTCGCAATTTTACGCATTGAAGTGTTTTGATATCCTTGCTGTACAAATAAATCCCTTGCTACATTCATAATCATTTCTCTTGTTAATTCTTGTTTGACTGCTCTTCTTGGCGACATTTTATATACCTCACAATTTAATTAACCACCGTTCAATTACATTATATATTCTTTCCAAAATAATGCAACTTCTTATTTGAAAAAATATACATTTTTGAAAGGATAGCATTCTATCGAAGAATTTAGTATCATGATTCAAGACACTATTTAGAATTGAACGGAGGATATTATGAGCTTATTAACTGTTGAAAAATTAGGCCATACATTTGGTGATCGTACACTATTTAAAGATGTATCTATGCGTTTACTAGCAGGAGAGCACGTTGGTTTAGTCGGTGCAAACGGAGTGGGAAAATCCACATTTATGAATATTATTACTGGTCAACTTATCCATGATGAAGGTCGTGTAGAGTGGACACCTGGTACAAATTATGGTTACTTAGATCAACATACAATTTTAACGCCTGGTCGCACAATTCGTGACGTATTAGCAGATGCGTTTTTACCTTTATTTGAAAAAGAAAAAGCTTTAAATGAAGTTACAGAAAAAATGGGAACTGCTACACCTGAAGAATTAGAGGAGCTTCTTGAGCAAATGGCGGAAATACAAGATGCCCTTGAAGCAGGAGGTTTCTACTTATTAGACATTAAAATTGAAGAAGCCGCACGTGGTCTTGGAATTGATGCAATTGGTTTAGATCGTGATGTTGCTGCACTAAGTGGTGGACAACGTACAAAAGTATTACTTGCAAAGTTATTACTTGAGCAACCAGAAGTATTACTATTAGATGAGCCTACCAACTATTTAGACGTTGAACACATTCATTGGTTAACAAATTATTTAAAAGAATATCCACATGCATTCCTATTAATTTCCCATGATACGGAATTTATGAATAAATGTGTCGATATTATTTTCCATCTAGAGTTTACAAAAATGACGCGTTATACAGCGACATATGAAAAATTCCTAGAACTAGCGGAAATCAATAAAAACCAACATATAAATGCTTATGAAAAGCAACGAGAATTTATTAAAAAGCAAGAAGATTTTATTGCGAAGAATAAGGCTCGCTACTCAACGACAGGTCGTGCAAAGAGTCGTCAAAAACAACTCGATCGTATGGAACGTATCGATCGTCCTGAAACAGCGATTAAACCTGAATTCTCGTTTAAAGAGAGTCGCGCAAGTAGCCGATTCGTCTTTGAAGGAGAAAATGTAGAGATTGGATATACACATCCGTTATTACCAAAATTAACAATGACAATTGAACGTGGTGAAAAAATTGCAATTGTTGGATGTAATGGTGTCGGTAAATCCACACTTTTAAAGACAATTTTAGGTAAAATTAAACCATTAAACGGAAAAACAAGTCTTGGTGACTTCTTAAACCCATCATACTTCGAGCAAGAAGTAAAAGCAGATAATATAACACCAATTGACGATGTTTGGAACACATTCCCTAGCATGGACCAACATCAAATACGTGCAATGTTAGCAAAATGTGGCCTGAAAAATGAACATATCTCTCGCCCACTAAATCAATTAAGTGGTGGCGAACAAGCAAAAGTTCGTTTGTGTAAGCTGATGGGTGAAGAAAGCAACTGGTTACTATTTGACGAGCCGACAAACCACCTTGATGTTACGGCAAAAGATGAATTAAAGAAAGCGATGAAAGCATATAAAGGAACAATTCTCCTTGTATGCCACGAACCGGACTTTTATGAAGATTGGGTAACAAAAGTTTGGAATATAGAAGAATGGGCTCAGCAAAAAGCTTAATCCTTAATAAATCTCCCCTTGCATGGTAAATCATTTATAAGGGGAGATTTATTTTTCTCGATAAGATTTCCTTCCAAACACATTTAAATTCCTATCCTTCAAATTATAAAAATAAAAAAGCAATTGCTTCCAAAAGGTTTCATATACTCCCTTTTGAAACAATTGCTTTTTTATTTATCCTTTTACTATATCTATATCGCTTTTTTGTTGTAAATATAATTAATACCAAAGGCAGCTAGAAGTATCATAGGTATTGTAGCTGAATAATGATATCTTGGTGCCACTTCTACTAACATTTGTGCCATTGTTAGCCCAATCGTGTATAAACAAATAATGAAAAGTGAAGATTTATTTTTATTTTTCATAGCTACTAACGCCCCGAACAGTGAAGTAGCTAGTAAAAAGTAATAGAAAACATTAGAAATTATAGTATATCTTACTTTATGATCCATAACTGGATCTGCATATTTAACAGCTTGATCATCATTCCCTAAAAAGATAATAAATTTATCATACATTAGTTTCCCGAAATCTATATCATCGTTTTTTATTCTCTTTTTAGCTTCTTCAAGCATTTGTTTTTGAGCATCGTCTGCGCTCCACCCTGGTTTATCACTATAATAAAATAGTAATTCCGAATCAGCTTGGTTCCATGCTCCTGAAGCCGCCTTATTAAACCCTACATGAATATTGTACCCTGGTACTGATGCTATATCTTCACCTAAACGTACTGTTATATAATGATTTATCGCCGAAGAGAGCATTAAGTATGTAATAACGATAACACCTACATACGTTATCTTGTTGATAAGCATCTTTTTATTACCTATATGCTTTGTATCTATAATAAACATCCATATTGCTAAAGCTATAATTGGTACTGCTGCAATTGGTCTTACCATATTCATTAATGCAAGTAATACAGCTAATAAAATTGAATACACAAGAACCTTTTTAATGGTTATCTTTTGGAATTTCTCATGAACAACTAGCATAATTGCCCAAGTTAATAACAGTATTGTACAATAAAACGGTTCTGAAATTACAAACATATTATAAATTGTTTGTGACGGCAAGAGAATCCATAAAACACTCGCTGTTATCGCTGTTCTCACTCCACCAATTTTTCTAGCTATAAAATATATTAATCCCATCGATATTGTAGTTAAAACAACATTAATAATAGGTGGAATCATATAACTTGATCCAAATATTTTTAGAAAAATACTTAAGAATGAAGCATAACCAAAAATATGTGGAAATAACGCTACATACCTACTGCTAATAACAAAATCTTGTCCTAACGCCTCTGCAGTATAGAAAAATGTTGCATAATCACCAATTGGTTGAATCTTATAGGTAAGAATCCACGCCGATTTAACTATTACACAAAGAATTAACAATGCCAAAAGACATATTTTCTCGTTTACTCTTTCAAGATATAATGATCCCTTTCTAAGTATAAAGTTTCCAAGCGTACATAAAAGTAAAAATCCGACTAGTATCATTACATAATTATATTTTCGAGTATCTGAGAAATAATCAAAAATTAATATGGCAACGAAAAAACTATAAATGCCATATACAGCACGCGTAGAAAAAGTTGATAACCCTGCTGAAAACCTTTCCACCAAAATTCACTCCTTAAACTATTTATACAAAAAAAATTATACTTTCCTAAAATATAATTTTTATAGTGTCTATCTCTATCCATTCTATACTCTTTGATTAATGACGCACATTCAAAAAATATATTTGAATTACACTACCTGCTACTATACATTAATATTACCATAATTTCCATATTCGGTTTTGTATTACACAGTATCCAAATTATAAATAACAACCCCTTAACAATTGTAAAATATATCCTATAATCCCGAAATAGCATTTTAAAACATATAACACCCTCATACAAACTATGTTATAATTGGTAATTGGTAAATATAAATAATAACTCTGTATCACCTATTTTATTTATATATTTTATAAAAATGAGGATAATATTATGGAGAAACTCTTAAAGTTTGGTTTAGTTGGAATCTTTAATACACTCATTACAATTATTAGCTTCATGATATTAGTAAAGCTTGGAATGAATTACCTTGTTGCGAATACTATTTCATATTTAATCGGCGTTGCTAATAGCTACTATTGGAATAAAAATTGGGTGTTTAAATCTAATAATAAAAGCATGTCAGTGTTTTTCAAATTTCTAACTGTAAATTTAATTGTATTAGCTTTTAATACATTAAGTTTATTTATATTAGTAGATAAATTGAACTTCAATACATTTATTGCACAAATCTTTGCAATCGGTGTCGGAATGGTTATGAACTTTGTCCTTAATAAAATTTGGACATTTAATCAAACTGAAAGCCCTGCTAATTAAAATTGAAATAGCCCATTAAGACTACGGAGGATACAACATGGAAAAATTAATTTCGGTTGTAGTTCCTATGTACTTCGAGGAAGAAGTAGCACAGGAATGTTATAATCGTTTACAGTCCGTTATGCTTCAAAATAATATTAATTATGAATTTGTCTTTGTAAACGATGGTAGTACAGATCGTACAATGGACATCCTATCAGAAATTGCTGCAAATGATTACCGTACAAAAGTTGTTAATTTTGCACGCAACTTTGGACACCAAGTAGCTGTTACAGCCGGCATTGCCGCTGCAAAAGGTGACGCTATCGTAATTATAGATGCAGACTTACAAGACCCACCAGAGGTTATTCCTGAACTTATTGCAAAATGGGAAGAAGGATATGAAGTTGTTTATGCAAAACGTAAACAGCGTAAAGGTGAAACTTGGTTTAAACTTCTAACAGCTAAATATTTCTATAAATTCTTAAACTATATGTCTGATATCGATATCCCAAAAGATACTGGTGATTTCCGAATCATCGATCGCAAAGTAGCTGATGTTTTCAATCAAATGACAGAGAGAAATCGCTTCATTCGTGGTATGATGTCTTGGGTTGGCTTCCGCCAAACGTATGTTGAATATGAACGTGATGAGCGCTTTGCTGGCGAAACAAAATATCCATTAAAGAAAATGATTAAATTTGCATCAGATGGCATTATTGCATTTTCGACAAAACCGTTGCGCATCGTTATGTCTTTAGGCTTATTATCAGTTCTCATTTCCATCATTGTCTTGCTATATACCATTACTGTGAAAATCATCGGTAGTGGTACTCAAACAGGCTGGGCATCCATTATGGTTGCTATTACATTCTTTAGCGGTATTCAGTTACTTGGTCTCGGAATCGTTGGTCAATATATCGCTCGTATTTATGACGAAAGTAAAAACCGTCCGATTTATATCGTGAAAGAAACAATCAATATTGAACAAGAAGAAGCTGCACAGAAAAAAGAAAAAGTGAATGCATAATAAAAAAGGTAACAATGAAAACTATCATTGTTACCTTTTTATATTGTAATACCCCATAAGCCGCAAGCGGAATTCCTTTAAATTTGGATATACCTCTAAGTTAGATAACATTCCTTGAATGACTGGAATCCTTGGGTTTGGGAACCTCATTTCTGCCTCTAAAACATCTAGCGTAACAAGTAATTCATCATCTTCTAATTGATCAGCTAATGTACGTTTAAACACAATGATTTCTTTTAAAAAATGCTCTTTAACCTGTTCCTTAATAAGCTCTGATTTACAAAGAAACTCTCCAAGCCTTTCTTCATGTAAAACGGGTTCTTCCAAAGATTCTATGAGTCCATCTACTAAATGATCTATCCTTTGTAAAATAAAAGTTGATACATAGGACAAATCAATTTCCGGGGCTTGTAAAATAATTAATTCTAAATATCCACGGCATATCCCTTCCACCATAATCACTAAATCCAATAAATATGGAATGACTTTTTCGCCATAAATAGACAATAAGCTATTCCGATAAAATGCGTGAGACTCTAATTTCATCCGCATCATAAATTCTTCCACTTCTTTATTAAACGGTATAGCATTTTCCCTTGCATGCATAATAATAAATTCTTTATGCTTCTGTATATCATTAAACTGGCAATACAATTGTTTTACAAATCTTTCACGTGGTAATAATGATTCCTTATCAATATCCATCATTTTACTTTGAATCTTGTCATAGTAATATCGTAGTGTTGCTAACAAAAGCTCATCTTTCGATTTAAAGTATAAATAAAAAGCTCCCTTAGATATACCACAAGCTGTCACAATTTCCTGCACTGATGTCGCATTTACACCCTTAGTAGCAAATAACTTCATAGCCGATTCTATAATTAAGCGCTCTTTTTCTTTCATATCTTCTCTCCTAAATTTGATCTCGCATCTTATTATAAATGTATCCCGCATTAACGTGCAGTAAGGCTCCCACCCCAAAGTTCGATTAACGCAAGGAAGTTAGGTGGGAGATTAATTGCACGTAAAGGCCCGATTAGTTGAACTTTATTATACCATCCCTTTTCATTGACGACTGACTGACCAGTCAGTTATATTATGTATTAGACTGACCAGTTGGTCAATATAATACAAAGGGAGCGCAAACATGAACAAAATCATTAATTTCTCGTTAAAAAATAAGTTCGCAGTTTGGCTACTAACCATTATTGTTACCATTGCAGGGATTTATTCTGGGCTTAACATGAAGCTAGAGACAATTCCTGATATTACAACACCTGTTGTATCAGTAACGACGGTTTATCCTGGTGCTACACCAGAAGAAGTAGCTGACAAAATTTCAAAACCGATGGAAGAGCAACTGCAAAATTTAAGCGGTGTAAACGTTGTTAGTTCATCATCTTTTCAAAACGCATCTTCTATTCAAGTAGAATATGATTTTGATAAAAATATGGAAAAAGCTGAAACTGAAATTAAAGAAGCTCTAGCAAATGTGAAACTTCCTGAAGGTGTAAAAGATCCAAAAGTTTCTCGAGTAAACTTCAATGCTTTCCCTGTTATTTCATTAAGTGTAGCGAGTAAAAATGAATCTTTAGCTACCTTAACTGAAAATGTAGAGAAAAATGTTATTCCAGGATTAAAAGGACTTGATGGGGTCGCATCTGTTCAAATTTCGGGTCAACAAGTAGATGAGGTACAACTTGTCTTCAAGAAAGATAAGATGAAAGAATTAGGACTAAGTGAAGATACAGTAAAAAATATAATTAAAGGTTCGGACGTATCTTTACCACTTGGCTTATATACATTTAAAGACACAGAAAAGTCAGTTGTTGTAGATGGTAATATTACAACAATTAAAGCATTAAAAGAATTAAAAATTCCAGCTATCCCCTCATCACCAAACGGTCAAGGTAGTCAAAACGCTGGCGCTGGTGCACAAACTCCGCAAATGAATCCAGCTGCTATGAATGGAATTCCAACAGTTACATTGGAAGAAATTGCTGACATTAAAGAAGTTGGGAAAGCAGACTCTATTTCTCGAACAAATGGGAAAGAAGCAATTGGAATTCAAATTGTGAAAGCTGCTGATGCAAACACAGTTGATGTTGTAAATACAGTCAAAGATAAAGTAAAAGACCTTGAGAAAAAATATAAAGACTTAGAGGTCATTTCCACATTCGACCAAGGTGCACCGATTGAGAAATCAGTTGAAACAATGCTTAGCAAAGCAATTTTCGGGGCTATCTTTGCAATTGTTATTATTATGTTGTTCCTACGAAATATCCGAACAACGTTAATCTCTGTCGTTTCTATACCACTTTCTTTATTAATTGCTGTTTTAGTCATAAAGCAAATGAATATTACGCTTAACATTATGACACTTGGAGCAATGACAGTCGCTATCGGACGCGTTGTCGATGACTCAATTGTTGTTATTGAAAATATTTACCGACGTATGTCATTATCAGAAGAGAAACTACGTGGGAAAGATTTAATTCGTGAAGCTACGAAAGAAATGTTTATCCCGATCATGTCTTCTACCATTGTAACAATTGCTGTATTCTTACCACTTGGACTTGTAAAAGGTATGATTGGTGAAATGTTCTTACCATTCGCCTTAACGATTGTCTTTGCTTTATTAGCATCATTACTAGTGGCAATTACAATCGTACCAATGCTAGCTCACTCCTTATTTAAGAAAGAGAGCATGAGAGAAAAAGAAGTACATCATGAAGAAAAACCAAGTAAATTAGCAAACGGCTATAAACGTATACTTGAATGGGCTTTAAACCATAAAATTATTACATCAAGTATCGCTGTCCTTCTATTAGTTGGTAGTCTCGCACTTGTACCAACTATTGGTGTAAGTTTCTTACCATCTGAAGAAGAAAAAATGATTATCGCAACATACAACCCTGAACCAGGTCAAACGTTAGAAGACGTTGAAAAAATTACTACGAAAGCTGAAAAGCATTTCCAAGATAACAAAAATGTCAAAACAATTCAGTTCTCATTAGGGGGAGAAAACCCAATGAGTCCTGGTAAAACAAATCAAGCGATGTTCTTCGTTCAATATGATAACGACACGAAAAACTTTGAAAAAGAAAAAGAACAAGTCGTTAAAGACCTACAGAAAATGTCTGGAAAAGGCGAATGGAAAAGCCAAGATTTCGGAGCAAGTGGCGGTAGTAACGAAATTAAACTATACGTTTACGGAGATAGTTCGGAAGACATTAAGCCTGTCGTGAAAGACATTCAAAATATCATGAAGAAAAATAAAGACTTAAAAGACGTAGACTCTAGTATTGCAAAAACATATGCAGAGTACACTTTAGTCGCAGATCAGGAAAAGCTAAGCAAAATGGGGCTAACGGCCGCTCAAATTGGAATGGGACTTTCTAATCAACACGATCGCCCTGTTCTCACAACAATTAAAAAAGATGGTAAAGATATCAATGTATATGTAGAAGCTGAAAAACAAAATTACGAAACAATCGATGACTTAACAAATCGTAAAATTACAACACCACTTGGGAATGAAGTGGCTGTTAAAGATGTGATGACTGTCAAAGAAGGTGAAACCTCAAATACAGTAACACACCGCGATGGGCGTGTTTATGCAGAAGTGAGCGCAAAATTAAAATCTGATGATGTTTCAAAAGCATCAGCTGCCGTTCAAAAAGAAGTAGATAAAATGGACCTTCCTTCTGGTGTAGATGTTTCTATGGGCGGTGTTACAAAAGATATTCAAGAATCATTTAAGCAACTTGGCTTAGCGATGTTAGCTGCAATTGCCATTGTATACTTCGTTCTTGTCGTTACATTTGGCGGTGCACTTGCACCATTTGCAATCTTATTCTCGCTACCATTCACAATCATTGGTGCACTTGTTGCCTTATTAATCTCTGGCGAAACATTAAGTGTATCTGCAATGATTGGTGCGCTTATGTTAATCGGTATCGTTGTAACAAACGCAATCGTACTTATCGATCGTGTTATCCATAAAGAAAATGAAGGTGTATCAACACGTGAAGCATTGCTAGAAGCTGGCGCAACACGCCTGCGACCTATTTTAATGACTGCAATTGCAACAATTGGGGCTCTTATCCCGCTTGCATTGGGATTTGAAGGTAGCGGCTTAATTTCTAAAGGGCTTGGTGTAACCGTAATTGGTGGATTAACGAGTTCAACGTTATTAACACTTCTTATTGTTCCAATCGTTTATGAAGTATTAAGCAAATTTAAAAAGAAAAAAGCAAAATAACCAAAAAATAACCTCGCTAACTGCGAGGTTATTTTTTATCTCCAAACAAGATGAGGAAATCACCATATCCTTCTTTCTCTAATTTGCCTTTTGGGATAAATCGAAGAGCTGCTGAATTTATACAATAACGAAGGCCATTTGGCCCTGGTCCATCAGGAAATACATGTCCAAGGTGTGAATCTCCTTCTTTACTTCTTACTTCTGTACGGGTCATATTATGACTAACATCCATCTTTTCTTTCACACTTGCTGACATAACCGGTTTCGTGAAACTCGGCCATCCACATCCACTATCAAATTTA
Source organism: Bacillus thuringiensis (assembly GCF_014932895.1). GTDB lineage: Bacteria > Bacillota > Bacilli > Bacillales > Bacillaceae_G > Bacillus_A > Bacillus_A thuringiensis_AA. The sequence goes on from NZ_JACYOF010000011.1 coordinate 78,946, forward strand.
TCCAAAGAAGTAAATAACGGTTCACCTGAAACGATATCTACATAAAGACCTTCCTCTTTATGATTCCAGTATTCATTTTGAAAAGGCGGTTCAGTTCCATTTTCCTGTGTCACATAAAACTGCATCTCGTCTAGCTTTTCTTTTAAATGGGCGTTATCCTTCTGCCAATGTTGTTTAATAAAAGCATCACGCCCTGATCCTTTACGATATATCTCATAGCGGAATGTGTTTTTCTTATGATATCCTTGATGATATTCTTCAGCTGGATAGAACGTAGCAGCTGGCAATATTTTTGTCGCAATTGGCTTGAAAAAGCGCCCGCTCTTCGCAAGTTCTTCTTTTGAAGCCTCTGCCTTTTTATGTTGTTCTTCATTATGATAAAAAATCACCGTTTCATAAGACTGTCCACGGTCGTGAAATTGCCCGCCGACGTCAGTTGGATCAATTTGTCTCCAATATATATGAAGCAACTCTTCATACGGCATTTTGTTTGTATCAAATGTAATTTGTACCGCTTCATAATGTCCCGTTGTTTCTGAACAAACTTCTTTATAGGTTGGATTCTCTTTATGGCCACCCGTATAGCCAGAAACAACCTTTATAATCCCTTCCATCTCTTCAAATGGCGAAACCATACACCAGAAGCACCCTCCGGCAAATGTAGCCAATTCTACCTTTTCATTTACAGCCATTATTTCACTCCCTATTCTATATTCTCCTTACAGTATGGCATAAGAAACATAATGTTATAAAAGAAAAAGCACCGAATATCGATGCTTTTTCTTTATTTCACTTTATCCCGCATTAACGGGTAGTAAAACTCTCACCTCAAAATTTAGCTGGAGCAAAGAAGTTAGGTGGGAGATTAACTGCCCGTAAACGCCCGATTGGTTCAACTAATAATCAGTGGGGGATGAACCCCCCCCACTGATTATAGTTTCAATTTATTTTTCCCAACATCCTTCTCCATTTCATCACTTGTTACATCTAAAACGTCTAATAAGAAAATGAAGATTGGAATACCAATAATAAGTCCCCATACACCTAAGAAGTGCTCTGAGAAAATTAATACCATAAACGTATAGAAAATTGGTAAATTTGTTTTTTGCGACATAAATTTCGGATTCAATACATAACTTTCAAGTGCATGAATGACTGTTACGATAATTAAAATATAAACAACGTACATAATACCGCCGATATTGTAAGCAATCATACAAAGCGGAAATAACGAAATGATAACCCCAGCTACTGGAATTAAACCAAGCAAGAAGATCATTAACGCTAAACCTAATAATTGTGGAAATCCTAATATCCATAATGCAATAACAGATAAAACACAGTTAACAACTGCAATTAAAAATTGTGCTTCAATTACTTTTCCAAATGAACGTGCAAATTTCTTTCCGAAGTACTCAATTTCAGTATAGAAAATTGCAAGCCTGCTTTCTTTAAACTTTGCAGTGAAAGCAAAGATACGAGCTTTTTCCAATAAGAAAAATAAACTTAAAATTAAAGAAAGTAAAACTTGAAGGCCAAATTTCCCAACATTCGTAATAGATTTATACAAAATGTCTACGCCTTGTCCGACATATTTCGAAAGTTCCATATGATTAACAGCATTAACTACATACTTAATTAATTCACTATCCGGTGGGTTTCTCAAAAATACGTTAAATTGATAAATCAATTGTGAAATTTGTATCGTTAATACTGGTAAATATTTAAATAGCGTAATTGCGATTCCACCAATTAACATTACATATAGAAATGCAATAATAATTTTTCGATTAATGGGCATAAAATGATCTAACTTGCGAGAAATAAACTTTTGGAATCGATCCATTAAATACGTAAGAATAAACGTAATTAATATTAAATTCAACATACTTTGCAATCCATATAACACGAGAGCAAGTATTACTAATACGAGTAACCTCTGAAATCCTTTGCTTTGAAACAGGTTTTTTATTTGCATAATCGACGAGTACTCTCTCCTGTCCTATAAAGTAAAACGTTAATAAGTAGATTTTTCTCTATTTTCTACCTATAATTCATCCAATTCATATGAAGATGAAGGTAAAGATGAGCTATCATATGATTTCTCAAACCATATAGTAGCTTACTTCTTATTTTACAATACAATACCCTAATTCAAAACGTATTCTACATAGTATTAATGAAGATTTAAGGAAACTTGTATTTTACTAAATTAGGTCTTACCACTACTGTAACATAAAAAGCAAGCTATCAGTAGAAATCTATCCTACAAATAGCTTGCTTTTCTTATTTTTCAAGTGACTTTTACTATCCAATGAATGGCATGAACATCGGGATGACAACTACTGTTACAACGCCCACTACTGTTACGGCAATACTTGCCATAGCTGCCTCTACTTCACCCATTTCAATCCCTACTGCAACTCCTAATGCATGACCTGCTGTTCCAAGTGCTAGACCTTTTGCAATTGGATGTTTCACTCTAAATGTTTTTAAGAATAACGCTCCTAATGCGTAAACGATAACTGCGTTAAAAATAACTGCAAACGATGTGATTGCTGGAATACCACCAATACTTTCAGAGATTGGTAATGCAATTGCTGTTGTTGCTGCCTGTGGTAACATCGAATTCATTACTGCTGTATCTAGACCAATTGCCTTTGCAACAATGAACACAACAATTACTGAACAGATAGATCCAACCACGATAGCCGATAAAATTTGCCACCAATATTTTTTCAACTTATCAACTTGTTTATATAATGGAATTGCAAACGCGATTGTGGCTGGTTCTAAGAAGAAACTAATCATTTTTCCACCAGTATTATATTCTTCAAAAGTAAAGTTACCTACTTTTAGAAAGACAATCCCTAATACCATAGCTACAAATAACGGTGTAAATAGGAAGAATCCTTTTGAATGCTTGAATAATAATGTTCCGATTCCGTATGCAATTAGTGAAACGACGATTCCGAAATATGGAGTCATTGTGCTTGCCATTTTCATTACCCCCTAACAATATATACGCTAAAATGGTTACGCAACTTTTCCGTGCTTGCGTCCTTTATTTACTACTTTCAATTCTTTTGTATCTTTTGTTTCTTTGTCATCTTTTCCTAAAATGAATTGTGCAAATAACCCTGTTACAGCGAGTAAAATAACTGTTGCGACAACAATTACAGTTAATATTTGTACAAAATATTGTCCCATTACACCAAGAGAATTAATAACTGAAATACCTGATGGGACAAAAAGGAATCCGATAATACCTGTTAAAGCTGTTCCCAGTGATTCAACTTGCTCTAATTTAATAACTTTTAAGCATAATAGACTAAATAAAATGACTAATCCGATTACCGATGAAGGCATTGGAATTGGTAAATGTGTTGCAATAATATTAGAAATTAACATAATGGCTGAAAATATGAATGCTTGTGATAAGAAACTATATACTTTTTTCGTACTCATTTTGGCCACCTCTTTCGATTTGGTACCTTTATTGTATAAGATGTAAACGCTTTAGTAAGCGTTTACATAACAGAACGTCAAATATACAGAATCAGTTGCAAAAATAAGAGGATGAAATACAAAAGCTGCTTCTTAAATACGAAGCAGCTTTTTAAGTTCTTTTGCATATGTACGACTAACAGGGACTTTAGAGCCTTCTTTCATAATTAAATTATAAGTAGAATTGAACCACGGCTGTACTTCTGTAATATGATTAATATTTGCAATAAAACTACGATGAACACGCATAAAACTTACTTGTGGTAACTTTTTTTCCAAAATTACAAGTGTATCGTGTGTTACATATGTTTCCCTCATTGTTTTTACTGTTACTTTCCCATCTACCAGTCCTACATATATAATATCTTCAATATTTATAAGTACGATTGATTCCTCAATTGGCAATGCTAATTTATGCATTTCTGCCGTTACATCTCCACCCTTTACTTCTTGCTTCTTTTCTATTTTCGCTTGTTTTTGTTTTTTATATTTCTTCAATGTCTGTACAATGCGTTCTTCATCGAATGGTTTTAAAACGTAATCTAACGCATCTACTTCAAATGCTTGCAATGCATATTGATCATAAGCAGTTGCAAATACAATCGCAGGGGGATTTTTCATCTTTTTTAATATATTTGCGATTTCAAATCCATTATCATCAGATAATTGAATATCCAGAAATACAATATCTGGTCTATTGTTCATTAGTTCTTCTAATGCGTCTTCCACACAATCAGCCTCACCAATTATCTCGACTTCTTTCGTTCTTTCTAATAGATACTTCAGTTCATCACGTGCTAACATCTCATCATCAACTACTAATACTTTTAACAACCCGCTCTTCCTCTCCTACCTTTTTTGGAATTATGAAGGTAATCCCCGTCCCCTTGTTTAATTCACTTCCAATATGAAGCATCGTCTCTTTCCCAAATAGACCAATTAAACGTTCATTAATATTATATAAAGCTGTTCCAGTCCCTTTCTTTGACGAAACTACTATTTTTCCTAATTGTTCTAGACGTTCTTTCTCAATTCCTTGTCCGTTGTCTTTCACTTCAAAATGCACCATTCCCTCTCGTTCAAACACGTGCACTTCCACTTGGCATACTGGTTGCTTCTTCGGAAAGGCATGTCGTAATGCATTTTCAACCAATAGCTGAAGAACAAACGGCGGGACTAGAGTCGTTTTTAACTCTTCCTCAATGTACATCTTTACTTCATACTTATTTGGGAACCTCGCCTGTTCTAATGATAAGTATGCATGTACATGGTTTAATTCTTGTTCTAGTGGAATCAATAGCTGACGTGCTCCTTGCAAATTACAACGGAAATAAACGCTAAGCTGTAATAATAACTTCCTTGCTTTTTCTACATCTGTTCGACATAAGGCCGACACTGTATTAATCGCATTAAATAGAAAATGTGGATTGATCTGTGCTTGTAGTGCCTTTATTTCTGCATCCTGTAACAACTTACTTTGTAACTCCGCTTCACCTAATTCAAGCTGCGTAGAGAATATTTTTGCTAACCCTTCTGCTAACTCTTCTTCCACACGGCTTAATTGATTAGGATTTTTGAAATATAACTTTAATGTCCCTATCGTATTTCCGTGTGAAGTTAGTGGAATAACAATAGCCGCTTGCAAAGGACAACCTTCATGTTGGCAATTAATAACCTCACGTGATTTTGCTTTCATTATTTTCCCTGTATGCAAAACTTCTTTCGATAAACCAGTTATTAAACTATGTGAAGGGATATGGTGATCAGCTGCTAATCCAACGTGCGCTAATATTTTCTCTGTATCGGTTAAAGATACCGCATCTGTCCCTGTAAAATGGTGAATAATTTGTGCCACATGCTTACAGGATTCTTCTGTTAAACCTTGTCGAAAATAAGGTAGTGTTTTATCAGCAATACGTAATACTTTATGGGTCTGCAGTGCTTTTGCATTCTCTTCCTGTCGCAAAATAGCTTGTATCATAGAAAGTAAAATAAAACTTCCAAAGCTATTTACAAGGATCATCGGTATCGCAATTGTTTTCACAACGCTAACACCATTTTCTATAATTAATAAAATCATAAGCATCTCTAAAGATACGATAAAAATGCTTAAAACTGCTGAAAATTTAGGGGTAATCGTACGATTATATTTTTTAAAAATGTATCCAATGTAACCTGTTATAATCCCCGCTAAAATAGAAGAGATGGCGCAACTTAACGCTGTCGTACCACCGAGCATAAAACGGTGAACACCAGCGATAACCCCTACCCCAATCCCTACGATAGGCCCACCAAGCAAACCACTAATTCCAACACCCATAATACGTGTATTCGCAATTGTACTTGATGAAGAAACGCCTTGTAGCCAATTTTCATTCATAATCGTATTTCCTGCAATTTCAATCCCTGTGTAATTGCTTACAATTGTAAATACTGAAAAGATACAAATAAGCTTAAGCTTATCTACATATCCGTCCTGCCTATGAAGAAGGCGCCTGAACGTCTTAATATGAGAGAGTAGAAATCCTAAAATAACAATAAGTCCGACACGTTCAATCATCATAAGTACTAAATTTAGCATCTGTGATTCATTCCTTTTTAGTTCGTTAGTTTTATTATGGGAAAATAATGAAGTGGCCGTCAAGAATAATACAATATTTTTTGAAATATTTTACACATAAAATTCTCTTTTCTATTTGACAATACGATAGAAGAGTGCTAAAAATAAAGTAATATAATACAGTCCTTTAACCCAACCCCGTGAGGTTGAGAAGGAAGTCGGAATATAATATACGTATATCCTTTTTTGGGGATACGTATGCTTTTTGGGCCTTCTCATCATATCAGGTGAGAAGGCCTTTTGTTATTCTTCCATAGCGACTGTAGAAGAAAGTAAGGAGGAGTAATAATGAACATCACTACTGATGTACAATCAACAACAGAGGAGACGAAAGAGAAAAGATATAAAACCTTGTTCGGTTCTGCACTAGGATACGCCGCAGAAGGTTTAGATATGTTGCTCTTATCGTTCGTCCTCGTCTATATTTTAAAAGAGTTCCATCTAAGCCCTGTTGAAGGTGGAAACTTAACATTAGCTACTACAATCGGGATGCTAATAGGTTCTTATTTATTTGGATTTATTGCTGATTTATTTGGCCGTATTCGTACAATGTCCTTCACAATCTTACTATTTTCACTAGCAACAGCACTCATTTATTTCGCAACAGACTACTGGCAACTATTAATTCTTCGCTTTTTAGTTGGAATGGGAGTTGGTGGTGAATTCGGAATTGGAATGGCCATCGTAACTGAAACGTGGTCAAAAGAAATGCGTGCTAAGGCAACATCGGTTGTTGCACTTGGTTGGCAATTCGGCGTTCTCGTTGCTTCACTCCTTCCAGCATTTATTGTTCCGCATTTTGGTTGGAGGGCGGTTTTCTTATTTGGACTAATTCCCGCTTTATTAGCTGTCTATGTCCGCAAAAGTTTAAGTGAACCGAAAATATGGGAACAAAAACAACGCTACAAAAAGGAATTGTTACAAAAGGAAGCTGAAGGTAATTTGACGACTACTGAAGCAGAACAACTAAAACATATGAAAAAGTTCCCACTTCGAAAGTTGTTTGCAAATAAAAAAGTAACAATCACAACAATTGGTCTTATTATTATGTCGTTTATCCAGAACTTCGGATATTACGGAATTTTTACATGGATGCCAACTATTTTAGCGAATAAATATAACTATACATTAGCAAAAGCAAGCGGTTGGATGTTCATTTCTACTATTGGCATGCTAATTGGAATTGCAATCTTCGGTATTCTAGCCGATAAAATTGGTCGTCGTAAAACTTTTGCAATCTATTATATCGGTGGTACTATATACTGTCTCATTTACTTCTTCTTATTCACAGATTCAACATTATTACTATGGGGAAGCGCATTTCTTGGATTTTTTGCCAATGGAATGATGGGAGGATTTGGAGCAATTTTAGCGGAAAACTATCCTGCTGAAGCTCGCTCTACGGCAGAAAACTTCATTTTCGGTACAGGACGTGGATTAGCTGGATTTGGCCCTGTTATTATTGGATTACTCGCCGCAGGTGGTAACTTGATGGGGGCACTATCTCTCATCTTCATTATTTATCCAATCGGTTTAGTTACAATGCTATTATGTGTGCCAGAAACAAAAGGAAAAGTACTTGAATAAGAAAAAGGCATTGGACCACTACGGTTCAATGCTTTCCTTTATTTATGGAAGAAATTCGGTGTAAGAATATCATTTGGATAAGGTTTATGATAAATATGAGTGGTAGCTGGCGATAACGGTGGAATGAGCCATACCCAGTTCCCTGTTACAACCCGTCCACAAGCAGCTTCCTGCTTCTCAAACTGTTGAAATTGTTGTGCAGCAGTATGGTGATCTACAATACTAACTCCTTGTTTTTTAAAGGAGTGTAAAACAGCCACATTTAATTCGACTAATGCTTTATCTTTCCATAACGTACCGTTTCTCGATGTATCTAAATTCATCAGTTCTGCAACTGCTGGGAGTAAATTATAACGATCTTGATCCGCTAAGTTACGAGCCCCAATCTCCGTTCCCATATACCATCCATTGAATGGAGCGGCAGTATAAGAAATGCCACCAATCTCTAAGCGCATATCTGAAATCATCGGTACCCCATACCATTTCACTCCTAAAGATGAAATTGGGTACTCTGGATGTTCAATTGGTACCTCTTTCACTTCTTTTTTAGGGATTTCTTTATATACAGGCTCTTTTCCATCAATAGAAAATACAAGTGGTAATACATCAAAATGTGTACCTTCCCCTTGCCAGCCAAGCTCCCGACATAAATCGGTAAATGCAGCAGAGTTAGAGTCACCGAGCATTCCCATTTCCGTTTTATATCCTGCATATCGAATTAATTGATGATTATAAATCCGAATATTATCCTTTTCACCTTGATATTGCTTAAAAATCGTAATTGTCGGTTTCACTTTTCCTTCATTCGTTGCATATTTAATATGATGAATTAATGCATTATATACACCTTCCTCATCATTTACTTCACGTGCATCTAATATGTGCATTTTATTCCAAAACAATCTTCCGATACATCTATTACTATTACGCCATGCCATCCTTGATCCATGAACAAGTTCTTCAAATGTATGCTCATATGTTCCTGTCTTCTCTATCTCAAGTCGAATTTCTTTCATACGCTCTTCTATTAATTGCTCTTTATTAAGCTCTTTATAGCAAATGGTAATAAAATTACTTGCTTCCTCTATTAATTGTTTCGTTTTACTCATAAACAATCTCCTTCTATCTCAACAAGACACTACTACTTTACAGTATAAGCAAAAAGAATAATTGTCACAAACGAAAATGAAAGTGTTACTTTTATTGTGATATTTTTCAGAAAATTAACAAACTTACTATTGACTTCTATGAAAAATAGGTGTATTTTTGACTCAGGTAAATTATTTTTACCTAGACCAACTTTTAAACAGAAAGGAGGGAATGTTATGTCTTCATTTCAATTGCCAAAGCTTTCATATGACTATGATGAGCTAGAGCCATATATTGATAGCAATACACTTTCCATTCATCACGGAAAGCACCATGCGACATACGTAAACAATTTAAATGCTACTTTAGAAAACTATACTGAATTACATAATAAATCTTTAGAAGAGCTACTATGTAATTTAGATGAGTTACCAAAAGAAATTGTTACAGCTGTCAGGAATAACGGTGGTGGTCATTATTGTCATAATCTTTTTTGGGAAGTGATGAGCCCACGAGGTGGCGGCGAGCCTAATGGGGACGTTGCAAAAGTAATTGATTATTATTTCAATACCTTTGACAATTTAAAAGATCAACTGTCCAAGGCAGCTATTAGTCGCTTTGGAAGTGGATATGGGTGGCTTGTTCTTGATGGGGAAGAACTTGTTGTGATGAGTACACCAAATCAAGATACACCTTTGCAAGAAGGAAAAATTCCATTACTCGTCATTGATGTATGGGAACATGCCTATTATTTAAAGTATCAAAATCGGCGCCCAGAATTTGTTACCAACTGGTGGCATACAGTAAATTGGGACCGGGTAAACGAAAAGTATTTACAAGCAATTCAATCACAAAAACATTAGTCGTGCATATAAGGTAAATTTGGTAATGTAAAATCAGTATGATCGAAATCCTCCAGAATCCCCCGGATTGCCACCGGGGGATTTATGATTACTTCATTGTATTTATGTAATGACATAAGACTTTTTCCGTTTCTTGTTTCAACTCTCGGAATGAAAATCCTAATTCACGGGCCTTTCCATTATGTAACGTACAATTTGTCACCTCATTATAAGGAGCTATATTGTCTCCTTCTCCTTGAATAAGTGCCTTCATCCCTGTGTTTTCTTCTATGAAACGAATAACTTCTACGGTAGAAACTACCCCGTTACTACAAGCATTAATTGGCCCTTCTATGTTTTCCATCCCGCACCAAGCTAAAAACTCTCCTGCTTCTTTTTCATGTATAAGTGACAATTCTCCATCTATATGATCCACAACGATAGCCTCTTGCTTCGCAATATGTTCAACGTAAAAGTGTAATCTTTTTGTATAATCATTTTCCCCAATAACAACCGGAAAACGCACTGCAACGACTGGGAATGTTGCATGTTGAAATAACACTGCTTCTGCTAATCTCTTTCCCTCACTATAAGTGAAATCTTTCCTATCTCCGTACGTAATTGCATATTCATATGGATTAAAGTTCTCTTCTAACAAGCCTAACGCCGGCTCATAGACAGCCATTGAAGATGTCATAATATACTTTTTAGTTTTTCCTTTTAACACTTCACATACTACCTTCGCTGCATTCGAGCTATAGCATAAATTATCGTATACGATATCATAACTTTTACCTTCTAAGCGCTCTCTTAATAGCCTTCCATCTTCTCTATCTACAATCAGTCTTTTTACTGCATTTCCAAAAGAATCTTCAGTGACTCCCCTTGTAGCAATCGTTACCTCTTGCCCATCTTGTAAAAGTGATTTTACTAAATGTTTACCAAAAAACCTTGTTCCCCCTAGCACTAACACTTTTTTCAACTTCATCATCCCCATTTTTATAAATTGTAAAATACTACCTCCATTATTATAAACGCTAAAATTAAAAAAACATGGGATCAGTTTAACGATTCCATGTTTTTCTACATACGATACACTAACGTACTCGGTATTTAAAGATACAATAACAGAAATATAAAATAGAAATTACCGATACATAAACCCATAGTTCATATACAAATCCCTCTCCCCACACTCCCATAAAATAAAAGAGTGAAGGTAACGTCAATGTTACCCATGATTGTACGAAAGCAATTCTTCCAAGATATTGATTGATATTCTTTTTTTGTGTATTTAATACAAAGAATAAATACCATAGTAATGCCCACATAAACCACGTTAACGCATTAACAACATCATGGAATTGAACGAATGAAACAACCATATAGAATAACGCAATAATCGCCACCCATATACAAAACCATCCTAGGCCACTACTATCCATGCCCTTAATAAAAGTAACTCCTACATATAAATATGTTAATCCAAATAAAAAAGTTGCTGCATATGAGTACACTGTCCAGTTACTTTGATCAGAAATCATAATCAAATAGAACGGAATGATAATTTGTAATGCACCCACAAATAAATTAAACACACCTGCACTTTTCATCTCTGCTTTGCCTAATATAACAAGGCTATTTAAAAATAAAGCTGCACCTGAAAGTAATAATCCTACATAACCCATATATATTCGTGTGAAAATCTTTGCCTTTCACACCTTTAACCTCCCCACACTATAAAGTGATACCTATATTATTTTTCTTCCTATTTAAAACTACATACATAATTTTTATCTGAATAAGTCAGACCTCCTACCTTAAAAAAGAACAAAATTAAAACGTTTTCAATAATCAAGGAGTCCTATCAAAACACGAAATAGGATTCCTTGATTATAAACGTACTCTAACAATGATACAAGTGTTGAAATACTTTTCAATAATGCGCTTTCAATACCTGTAAAAAATTGGTATAATGTTACATTTCCCCTATCTCATTCTATTAATTATATGTATAGAATATCGTACAATCATATTAATTTAGAAAGGTTTGATATTTATGCCTCTTCATTATCCAAATCACTCTGTTTTTCACTCCACAGATGTGTTAACAAGAGAACCTGCAACTGCTTCGGCAGTAGTACATATTGTAAATTTAGATGCATATCACGCACACTATGTAACTATAGAAGTGTGGGATTGGTCTAACTATTCTAATCCTGTAAAATTACCTGTGCTAATTGGTGAAAATACAGAAGTAGCATTCCCATATCTTTTACAGGGCAACAACTTAGCAGTTGTTCATGCTAATTTAGATGACTCTATTGATTTGTATGAAATTCGTATTTCTTATCCTGGCCACTCTAATATTATTGCAAATTGTTTCGGACGAAGCCTTCCACCATCCGCAAGCCAAGAAGGTAATACAATGTATCATAAACAACTTGTGCGAATTCATTAAGCTACCTTTCCTACATTAACCAATTTATAAAAACCCCCAATAGACCAAAGTCCTATTGAATCACGATGGTCAGTAATAGTTTTACTTTCCTAAACGAAAACTATTAACTGACCTTTGGTTCCTTTATTATACATAAATACAATAAAAATAAAGTACCCTACAAGATAATAAGAGGATACTTTATTAGCTACCCTAAATCATTTGATAGCCATTTTTATTATTTACCTGCCATCTCCAAGAATCTATGCACATTTCTTCTAACCCATATTCTGCTTCCCATCCTAATTCCCGCCTCGCCTTAGATACATCAGCAAAACATATGGCTACATCACCAGGACGACGCCCTATAATTTTATAAGGTATTTTCTTACCCGAAACCCTCTCAAAAGCCTTAACCATCTCCAATACACTATATCCCTTCCCCGTACCAAGGTTATATGCATCAATTCCTGTAGTCTCAAGTATTTTCTCAAGTGCCTTTACATGTCCTTTTGCAAGGTCAACAACATGAATATAATCCCGGACACCTGTCCCGTCTATTGTCGGATAGTCATTTCCGAATATATTTAATTCCTTTAACTTTCCAACCGCCACTTGTGTTGCATATGGCATTAAATTATTCGGAATCCCATTTGGGTCTTCTCCAATACGCCCACTTTGATGCGCCCCAAACGGATTGAAATAGCGAAGTAATGCAATGCTCCATTCACTATCGGCTTTTGCTATATCACGCATAATTTGCTCAATCATTAATTTTGTTTGCCCATATGGATTCGTTGCACTTAACGGAAAATCCTCCGTGATTGGTGACGTTGCTGGAATTCCATATACAGTTGCAGATGAGCTAAAAATAAATTTTTTAACATTATGTTTTTGCATTACATCACATAGTATGACTGTATTCATTATATTATTATAATAATATGCAAGCGGGATTGTAATCGATTCCCCAACTGCTTTAAAACCTGCAAAATGAATAACTGCTTCAATGTTATTCTCCAAAAAAATCTCATTCATTTTTTCGTGATTTAAAACATTTTCTTTATAAAAATCAAATTTTTTCCCTGTTATTTCTTTTACTCGGTTTAAAGATTCAATTGAACTATTTGAAAGATTATCTACGACTATAATTTTATAATTATTATTTAATAATTCTATACACGTATGACTACCAATATATCCTGCTCCACCCGTTATAAGTATCGCCATATATATAAGTCCCCCACTTATCATCAATTATAAAATGTTATAATCACAATACACATCTATCCTATCATATTTCGAAGTAAAAAATTCTAAATATTTCTAATTTTTATTCTTATTTATAAAAAAAGCTACATAACCTTTGAGTTATGTAGCTCTTCAACGTATATATTTGTCTATATCATTTTTTATTACTTGGGAATTGTAATAAAAAGCTGTTCGGATGTTTCAGTTTATTAAATTACATAACAATATACACTTAAAAAATGGGCAAGACTTCCTAGCAACACGAAAACGTGGAAGATTTCATGATGTCCCATATATTTAAACTCTAACCATTTTGGTTTCGCACCGTAAATGAATCCACCAATTGTATAAAAGATACCCCCGAGCACTAAGAATACGATACCCCCTGTGCTTAAACTCTCAGCTAGCGGTACAAAGAATAAAACAATTAACCATCCCATCGTAATATAAATGGCCGTTGATAACCACCTCGGACAGTTAAACCAAAACATTTTAAAAACAATACCACAAATCGCAGTAGCATAAACTAAGCAAAATAATACCAAGCCATTGGCAGAATGTAATGTAATTAAACAAAATGGTGCATATGTACCTGCAATTAATATAAAAATCATAGAATGATCGAGTTTCCTAAAGAAATAAATAACACGTGCACTTGCGACAACACTATGATATACAGCTGATGCTGTATAAAGAACCATCATTCCAATACCAAACAAAATAACAGCTGTAATTGCAGCGAAAGATGGCATCTTAATCGAAACTTTCACCAGCATAGCTAATAAAGCAATAAATGATAACACAGCCCCTCCTAAGTGGGTAAATGCATTAACCGGCTCCCTTACATAAGTATTCATATAAACACCCCTCATATAATTACATGTAGTTTTAATAACTACATGTAATTATATACACATTACTTTCAGAGGTCAACATTTACAATTCATTTGTTTCGTAATACCATATTTAAAGATATATCAAACATTCAGTTCCACTAAGTTATAAAAGTGAGGGGTTCTACGTGGAAAATATAAATAAATTACTTGAATTATTACATTTAGAAAAAAATATTAAACTTGAGGATATTCCTAATGTCGACTTATATGTAGACCAAGTTGTCCAACTATTTGAGAATACGTATGCGGATACAACGAGAGTTGCTGATGAAAAAGTATTAACAAAAACAATGATTAACAATTACGCAAAAGGAAAATTATTCATCCCTATTAAAAATAAAAAATACTCAAAAGAGCATATGATTTTAATTAGCTTAATTTATCAATTAAAAGGGGCCCTTTCTATTAACGACATAAAAAGCTCCTTAGAAAATATAAATCATTCCTTATTAAACGATGAAACATTCGAATTAGATACACTATATAAGGATTATCTTACTCTTACTAAAATCAATGTTGAGAGCTTTACACAAGACGTAAATAATCGTGTTTCAGAGGTAAGCGAAGTCTCTTCCTTAGAAGATTCAAACTTAGAGAAATTTTTACTACTAACATCCTTCGTGACGATGAGTAATATGTATAGACGCTTAGCAGAAAAGTTAGTGGACGATTTAAAAGAGTCTTAAATAAAAAAACTATCCACCTGTTACAGTGGATAGTTTTTTTATTTACTTAATTGCTTCATGTACTTTTAATTGTTTCCCTTTAATTGTTGTAGTTTTCATGGCCTTTAAAACGATTGGTCCTTTTCCATTTAATATTTCAACGTAAGAAACATTGTCCTGTATCGTAATAATTCCTATATCTTCCGCTGTAACACCTTTAATTTTAGCAATTGTGCCGACAAAATCTACCGCTCTAATTTTCTTTTTCTTCCCGCCATTAAAGTATAGCTTCATAATCCCTTTGTTTAAGTCTGCGCTTTTATCTCTCTTTATAATTGGTTTAGCATGTATTTTCTCTTCAAATACTGCCTTTCCTTTCATAACCTCCTCTTTTGAAGGCACATGTCCCTTTGGAATTTCAAATCCAATATACTCCTCAATTTCTTCTAAAAATCTATTCTCATATTGTGTTATAAATGTAATAGCTTTTCCACTATTCCCAGCTCGGCCAGTTCTCCCCGTACGGTGTACATAGCTTTCTTTTTCTAATGGGATATCGTAATTAATAACATGTGTAATATTATCAATATCAATGCCTCTTGCAGCTACATCTGTTGCTACTAAGTAACGGAATTTTCCTCTTCTAAAATCATCCATAACTTCGAAACGATCTTCTTGTACCATACCACCATGGATTTTATCACAGGGATAGTTAACGCGTTTTAACTGTCTATATACATGATCTACGTTTTCTTGTGTACGGCAAAAAATAATACAACTATCTGGATTCTCAATCGTTGTTACGTCTTTAAGAAGTGAGAGCTTCTCCTCTTCTCCCACCTCAAACAGGGTATGTTCAATTTTTTCTGTTGTAATCCCAGCGGCCTTAATTTCAATATGAGTTGGCGAATTCATATATGTACGAGATAGCTTTTCAACATCTTCTGGGAGTGTGGCTGAGAATAGCATTGTCATTCGTTTCGTAGGTAATTCATCAATAATTGCCTCTACTTGATCGATAAAGCCCATATTTAGCATTTCATCTGCTTCATCAATCACTAAATAGCTCAATCGCTCTAAAGAAAGTGTACCTTTTTCAATGTGATCCAGTACACGGCCAGGAGTCCCCACTACAACATGCGTCTTTTGCTTTAACTCTAATTTTTGACGTGCAAATGGAGATTTGCCATAAACTGCAGCAGCCTTAATTCTTTTGAAGCGACCTATATTCGTAATATCTTCTTTTACTTGTACAGCAAGTTCTCTCGTTGGTGTTAAAACTAATGCTTGTGGTTTATTCTCCCCCCACTCTACCATTTCACAAAGTGGTATACCAAATGAAGCCGTTTTTCCACTTCCGGTCTGTGATTTTACGACAAGGTCCTTCTTTTTCAATGCAATTGGAATAACCTCTCCTTGTACTTCTGTTGGATGTTCATATCCTAAACCAGTAAGTGCTCTCACAATTTCCTTACTTAATGCATAATCAGCAAAGCTTTTTTTACTCATGTACTAACCTCATTTTATTCTATATTTAATAATTATATTTTTATTCCCCTACATTTAATTATACCAAGATGATATATCAAACTAATATTTGTAATTCACTAAGATATCAACTCAACCTAAGTATAACTCTTTTTATGTTATTTTTTAAAATAACATAAAAAAGGGCAGTCTTAATAATAAGTCTGCCCACCTACATAACAAAAAATATTTATATGTATGTTTTAGATAAAATACCTTTACGGAACTAATTTTTTTACAACCGGTATTCTTTGCAACACTAAAGTGATTACCATACTAAGGACAATTGTAATTGTTACATTAATAGGTATTGCCAATATTGCATGTGCATGTTCATTTACCTTTGGAAATACTCTATACAGATAGTTATTTAATAAGAAATAGTGAAGGATATAAATACCAAGACTCGCTTGATTTATACCGCGTAATACAAATGGTAATTTCCTTTCTGAATTTTGAAAAGAATATTTGAAAAACACAAACAATCCAATTGCCATAAGTACAACACCTGGAGAAAAGTACCCATACCAAAACTGATCCAATTGTCCGTTTGCCTGAACTGTGTAATAATATGTAACAAAGAATGTAATAATAAATCCTACAATTCCTCCAATATAAGCGATACCCCTCCACTTTTTGACAATATCATAATTGGATAAATAATAACCAAGCAGAAAATATCCTACATAATTTGTAACGTAAAATAATTCAATATTAAAGTTTATAGGATAATAATATTTTGCTAAATTGACCACAACAGATGCATATAGCCACAAAATTAAAAAATACTCAATCTCCCTCTTCTGGGCATTCTTCACAAAAATTTTCAGTAAAGGTGTAATTAAATATATCCCTACAATCATGTACATAAACCATAAATGTCCACCGATACTATCTGTTAGGAAATACTTTATCCCTTGCTTGATAGAACGCGGGAAATATCCTACATAAGCTCCGTATAAGTAAAATAAAGCACTCCATGCTACAAAAGGTATAATTACCTTACTTGCACGTTTCTGTAAAAACTCTACAACAGAAATATCCTTAGATCCCTTTAATAATAAAGCTCCACTAATCATCACAAAGATTGGAACACTAGCACGGGAAATTGATTCAAAAAGGTTACCAGCCATCCAACGCGACACGTTATTTTCATCCAACGTGGAAACATAACCCGCAGAAACGTGAATTGTAACGACTGCAATTGTCGCTAATACACGTAACCAATCCATATATACCAAACGCCTCATCAAAATCTCTCCTAAATTAATATATTTAACTATTTTTTTCTATACATAATTTTACATTAAACTTTAATCAGTTAACAGATATTTTTATTATATAGTTCTTAGCAAAAGTAGCTGAAATCTATTTTTTCAAATATAAACATCAAAACCTTTGACTTATTAATAAAAATAATGTAAATTATCAATTGGACGAACATTTTAAAGTAAAACGAATAAAATATTCGTATTTTAGGGGTGTAAATGATGGAAAACGTATTTGACTATGAAGATATTCAATTAATTCCTGCAAAATGTATTGTAAATAGCCGATCTGAATGTGATACAACTGTCACTTTAGGAAAACATAAATTTAAATTACCTGTCGTACCTGCAAATATGCAAACGATTATTGATGAAAGAATTGCAACTTATTTAGCTGAAAATAATTACTTCTATATCATGCATCGTTTCCAACCAGAGAAACGAATCTCATTTATTAGAGATATGCAATCACGTGGATTAATCGCTTCTATCAGCGTTGGTGTAAAAGAAGACGAGTATGAATTTGTACAACAATTAGCCGCTGAGCAACTTACACCTGAATACATCACGATTGATATCGCACACGGTCATTCTAATGCGGTAATCAACATGATTCAGCACATTAAAAAACATTTACCAGAAAGCTTTGTTATCGCTGGAAACGTTGGAACTCCAGAAGCGGTGAGAGAATTAGAAAACGCTGGCGCTGACGCAACAAAGGTTGGTATTGGGCCTGGTAAAGTTTGTATTACTAAAATTAAAACAGGCTTTGGAACTGGCGGTTGGCAACTAGCTGCACTTCGCTGGTGTGCAAAAGCTGCAAGTAAGCCTATCATTGCTGACGGCGGTATCCGTACGCACGGTGATGTAGCTAAATCTATTCGATTTGGGGCGACTATGGTTATGATTGGTTCTCTATTCGCTGGTCATGAAGAGTCTCCAGGGGAAACAATCGAAAAAGATGGCAAACTTTATAAAGAATATTTCGGTTCAGCTTCTGAATTCCAAAAAGGTGAGAAGAAAAACGTTGAAGGTAAGAAAATGTTCGTAGAGCATAAAGGTTCTTTAGAAGATACATTAATCGAAATGGAACAAGATCTTCAATCGTCTATCTCTTACGCTGGTGGAACAAAATTAGACGCTATTCGTACTGTAGATTATGTTGTCGTGAAAAACTCTATTTTCAACGGTGACAAAGTATATTAATTTTTAAACAGAAGAAGGACAAGCATTTTTATGCTTGTCCTTCTTTATTTCCCAAACCTTTTGCGATACCCGCATTTTCTGCATAACTCTTCAACCGCAACTCTTTTAGAAAATCCATCCACAATATTTTGCGCTCTTTCACCTTCAATAATGTTAGAAAATGAGTCATTATTAATATTTCCGAGATTAATAATGCCTTCACCATCTAAACAACAAGGTATAACCGTTCCGTTTGCTAAAATACCAGCTTGATTACGGAGACCATGACAGAAACCTTTTCCATCATCCTCTTCTTCATGTAATGCTGGCCACTGGAATTCATAATCTTGATTAATAAAGACACGTTCCGCAATTTTTATGCCTTTTCCTGGTGTAAGCTTCTCTTCAATTTGATAAGGTAGGTCAAACTCATTTTCAATTATGGATAATAAATCTCTATTTTTCTGGATTTCAATATTTGTTTTGTTATCCTGAGTTAAATTCCATAACCTTAGTGAAACGATTAAGTCCGATTGGCTAGTCGCCTCTCTAATGAAAGAGAGTATACTTCTTACATATCCTTCTTTATCTTCTGAACCTGGGTGCCCATCAAAACTATGAAGTGAAAAATTTATTTGTCTTAACGCAGGTTTATTTAACAGTCTATGCCTTCTCTTATTAATTAACGTTCCGTTCGTTGTAATATTCACTTTAAACCCTTTTTCATGGCTTAGATCAAGCAATTGATCTATCTTTGGATGAAGCAAAGGTTCACCCTTCACGTGCAAATAAATGTAGTCTGTGTGAGGTTTAATTTGGTCTAATCTTTTAGAAAAATCCTCCACAGAAATGAACTGCTTCTGCCTTTCCGTCGGCGGACAAAAGCTGCACGCAAGATTACATACGCTCGTAATCTCCAAGTAAAACTTCTTAAACTTTTTCACCTTTAATTCCTCACTTCTCTGACTACTTATAATTTTTTCCTCTTCATATTACAGCACACTTTTTTAGAAATAGAAACATACTTATTTTAGAAAATCTAAATGCCGCCTTTTTCATGCCCAAAAGACCATCGATGATTTTTATCCAATGGTCTTTCTCACTATTAATTACCTTTAACCTCTTTTACATACTCCCATGTTTCACCTTGATTTTTTGATTGATAAAGTATACTACTATTACCATTGTAGTCTCCATCTGCCCCTTGCCCTACTAGCATGTTAAAAACTCCATCCTTCTCATAAGGCATATTAGGAAAATCAAATGGATGTATTAACTGTCCACCTTCTAGCTTCACTTCCTGATTCGTATAGCTCACCTTTTTAAAAGTTATACCCCCATCATCTGTACGGTATAGTCCCCCTTCATTGCCAGAAGGTCTGGCTGCCCTTAAAAATCCGAGCTTCTCATTAAAAAAGATGATTCCTGATGCACTACCAACCGCTTCATTGAACGGATCTTCATTTATAACTCCCCATGTTTCCCCACCATCAATTGTCTTGCTTAGTGAATAAAAGGTACTCCCTAATGCTTTATCTGTAACATTTAGTTTATAACCCAATTCCTTAGAAAAATAAAATTGCTCATTATTATTAGTTACATCCTTCTTTTTCTTTTTAGAACTACTTTCCTTACTCCAGTTTGGATCACCTAGTAAATTATATCTAGCAGGTACTATCTCTTTCTCTTTTCCAGGGATAAATATAGATACCGTATATCCAATTATTTCAGATTTTGCTTCTTCTAACTTCTCTAATTTCCCATCTTTATTAATATTAATAATTCCTTCTGTATTGTAACCCCAATTCCTTTTCCCATAATAAACTAGTCCATACTGATTTTCATTCCACTTACTAACAGTTTGTTTAAATGGAATCGCTTGAACCGTTTTAATTAAAGGTTTTACTAATTTATCTTCATTATAATCAGCGTTAACATACCCATTTAGTCTTACAAAAATATCTTTTGATTTATTTTTATTATAAGAGATTAAGTAACTTTCTTCTTTTCCAGCAGCACTTTTTCCATAAAGAAAGGTATCAAATGATGTAATTGTTCCATCTGAGTTAAATTTCAATGTAAAATCATCTGACATATATAACTTCTTTGGCAAAGTATATTTCTTATTTATATCTTCAAAAATCCCCTCTACACCATACTTAAATATATTATCACGCTCAAGTTCAACTGATCTTTCGTGTTTTATACTTTCTATAAACCATGCTAATTTACCACCGTAATTCGTTGCACTTTTATAAATTTTTATCCCATAAAAAAACGTTATAAAGATAATCGTGATAACGGAAATATACTTCCATCCCTTTACATTTAATAATTTGGACGATTTACGTTCCCTATTTTTTATAACTTTAATTGTAGTAACTATAATGATAAGTATTAAAAATGCTATACATAATAACAAAATATAAATATTATTATTCATTCTCCCGTACATACATAACAAAGCTAACTCATAACAAAAAATCCAGTATCCGATTATTACTAATGGATTTTTTAGTAATGATTTCAATATTTTTTTCATATCTCCCTTAAATATGTGAAGCCCCCCTAAGTACATCTAATACTTCTTTTCTCCTCTATTGAGTATACCTTATTTTACCAAACACTTGCATATTCCTATATTTATTGTACATTTTCATTACGTAGCGTTTACATCTAAAGTCATAAAGTGCGTATAAAAAAGCACTCTATCTTGTAAAGATAAGTGCTAATTTCTTGCTAATATTTTTTATTCAATATGTTAATACACAAAGCAGTGTTAACTTTCGATTACTATCCATTATTTGTGGTACGGTTCACCACGATTAATCCGAAACGCTCTATACACTTGCTCAAGCAATACTAATCGCATTAATTGATGTGGTAATGTCATCTTTGAGAAAGAAAGGGACTCATTCGAGCGCTTCATTACTTCTGAACTTAGTCCAAGTGATCCACCAATTACAAATGCAACTTTACTCTTTCCATATGTAGCAAGACGATCTAGACTTACCGCAAATTCTTCTGATGATTTTTGTTTTCCTTCTATAGCTAACGCGATAACATGCGTATCATCAGAGATTTTATCCAGTATACGTATACCTTCTTTTTCTTTTACAATTAACATTTCTGCTTCACTTAAATTTTCTGGTGCCTTTTCATCTGGCAATTCAATTACTTCTACTTTTGCGTATGCAGATAATCGTTTTAAGTATTCTGCTATACCTTGTTTCAAATATTTTTCTTTTAATTTCCCAATTGAAATAATCGAGATATTCACACGTATTCCCCACCTTACAAACATGTTATCCACATAACTTATCCACATATCCACAAATATTACCCACATATTGTGTGGGAATCTGTGTTCGATACAACATATGTCGCCTCATTTTGACAAAATTCACATGTTTTTTTCTCTTTTTCAGAGTTATCCACACTGTTGATAACCGGCGCAACTTCACACTCATCCACAATAATATCTAATGCTAATTCAACATGTTCTAAACAACAAGGTAAATTCATATTCTTCACCTCACTTTTCTACAATAGAAAACAGGAGGTAGGCCCTCCTGTTTTTAATACTTTTGAATGCCTAATTTCACCGTTGTTGTAGCTCGTTTTGTACCACGATAAAATGTAAGAGTCATTTTATCATTAATTTTTTTATCATATAAAGCCGTGCGGAATCCAATAATATCATGAATCGGTTTTCCATCCACCGCCACGATAACATCATGTTCTCGTAAACCAGCATCTACACCTGGCGAAGGGCTTTTTACATCTAAAATGCAAACTCCGTCTGTTACATTGCCTGGTAAATGTAATGTTTTGGACCAATAATAATTCGGAATCTCATTTAGTGATCTAAGCTCAATTCCAACATAAGGTCTTCTCACTTTTCCGTGCTCCTCAAGTTCATTCATAATCGGAACAGCTCTAGTCACCGGAATAGCTAGTCCGATTCCTTCTACTTCTTTTGCAGCAATTTTCATTGAGTTAATACCAATTAATTGTCCTGCGGCATTTACAAGCGCACCACCACTATTACCCGGATTAATCGCTGCATCTGTTTGCAATACTTCTACTTGCCAATCATAATGTCCATCTTGATCCAAATCTACAGGGACAATACGTTCATTGGCAGAAATAATACCTTGTGTGACAGTCCCAGAAAATTGCAATCCAAGTGGGTTTCCAATCGCAATGACTGGTTCCCCTCTACGAACGGTATTAGAATCACCAATTTCAATCACTTTCTTCACATGCTTCGCATCTATTTCTATTACTGCTAAGTCAGTGACTACATCAGTTCCTAATACTTTACCTGGAACTTTCTTACCATCACTTAAGCTCACTTCAATACGATTCGCCCCAGCAACAACGTGGTTATTTGTTACAATATAAGCATGTCCATCTGTTCTCTTATAAATTACACCCGAGCCTGTACCAGCTTCCGAATCAGCCTCTGAAAAATCGTCTCGCTGAATATTAATAACCCCTACAACAGCATCTGAAGCACGATCAACAGCGTCTACAAAGCTAATCTGTTTAACAGGAACACTTCCACTTTGACCTTCAGCCATATTTTTTTCACTTGCTTCAGCTTGAGGAAGCGTACCTGCATGATTTGAAAATAGAGGGGCTCCAAATGCGAATAATGAAGCCCCTACAATTGTTCCTGTTATGCTAGAAATAATAATACCTTTATGCTTCTTTTTTCCTGCACGTTTCATACGATTTTTTTCTTCATCAATAAAGGACATATTTGTTCACCTATCTTCCTAAAAACAACTATATTCACCTTTATTGTTTACTAAAATGAAGAATTATACGTATTGAATTTTCGTAGGTATTTTTGGGTCTGTATCGTGAATTTCAAAGGATTCTCCTACTCCAAATCCTTTTTCTTCTAATACTTGTGATACTGACATACGTGCTAATTCTTTCATATTATTATCTAAACTTAAATGTGCTAAATAAATATGTTTTGTCTCATCTGTAATTACATCCGCCATCGCTAATGCAGCATCTTCATTACAAACGTGGCCAACATCGCTTAAAATACGTCGTTTAATACTCCATGGATAACGCCCCATACGAAGCATTTCCACATCATGATTACTTTCAAATACGAAAGCATTTGCTCCCTTAATAACACCTTTCATACGGTCACTTACGTATCCTGTATCTGTAATAAGAGCCAACTTTCTATTATTGTTATGAAAAGCATAAAACATCGGCTCGGCCGCATCATGGGAAACTCCAAATGACTCGACCTCAATGTCACCAAATGTTTTCACATCTCCAACTGAGAAAATGAACTTTTGCTCAGTTGGGATATTGCCTATTAAATGTTCCATTGCATTCCATGTCTTCTCGTTTGCATAAACAGGCAGTTCATATTTTCGTGCTAATACACCTAATCCTTTAATATGGTCACTATGCTCATGTGTTACAAGAATACCTGATACATCATTTATATTCAGTTCAGCTTGTTTAAATAAAGCCTCTGTAGCTTTACCACTTAAACCAGCATCAACAAGCAGTTTTTTTTCATCCGTTCCTACATATAGCATATTCCCTGTACTTCCACTCGCAAGTACACTAAAGTGCAGACTCATTCTTTCTCACTCCATTATATTCTTCCGGCATCGGGCTTCCTCCTAATTCCATAACTTGTCCTTCGATTGCATTCACAAAAAAGTCCTTTTTCTGCTCTGTCTTTAAGTTCCACGTCGGAGCAAGCACTTGTATACTAGAAGAGGATTCAGCAAGAGTTGCATATCCAATCTGCGCCTCTTTCACGTGCGTATTTTCTGCAATTTTATTTTTCAAATATACATTTTCTAAAGCTGTTTGAGCAGTGATAATTTCTTGTTCTTTCGTTTTTTCACTTTCGCCCATTTCCTTCAGATCTGTTAACATTGTTTGTGTATACGAAACAAGCTCATTCTTTTCATTTAAATCTACAACAATCATTGCATGTTCGTTGTAGAAAATCGGTTTATCCTTATACTTTTGAAAGAAATAGATTTTGGAGTCTTTCATTGCTCCAAATTCGTATTTTTGCCCATCAAGGACGTAGTTTTTTAAGAAATCATTATATTTATCCTTAGATAATGATTTTGTATTTAAAAATGGCTCTTTCAACTTACCTTCTATCTTATCTTCTTGTTGCAGATGCGCTGTTTGATTTTTTAAAGATTGCACATCTTCTTCTTTAAATTTTTTATTTTTCGCCATAATAAATGACTCTTTTTTCGGCTCTTTAGGAAAACTCCCCATAGTAATTTTAGACTCTTTTAATTGTTGATCAATTTTTGTTTCTGTCACAAGTTCCAACTGATTACTATCTTGCTTTTGAATGAACTGGAAGATAAGAAAGAGGTCTAAAACAAAGAAGGTCACAATAAATATTGTTTTAATTCGATCCCAATCCATTTAGTCCCCCCTCACTCCACTCATATACTTTTTGCTTACCCTCTTCATCACATTTTACATACCATATTGGCTGTAAAATAACGATTTTCCCTCCGTTCGTGGAAGATTCCAATGACATTTTATAACCAATGCCAACATCCTGAATTGAATTTTTGTTAATTTCCGGGTTATTCTCTAATGATGTCATCACTGTATGGCCTGATGCAAGAGAAGTGGGCGTACTAGGTAAAGGGATAGTGAAATTAAAAAGGGGTCTTTCATACTGCATAACTTCACCTGAACCCCATGCTTGTTTTAATTCAGCCATTCCCGCTGCATTAAATACAGGTAAACCACTCTCATATAAACGGAATGAAGTTTTACCCTTATTAATATAATCAAGACGATAAGAATTTAGGTTACCACTGTGCCCACTTACAAAGTCAAAGCTTTTTTTCAAAAGCATCGCATTATCTGTAACTTTATCACTATATACTGCGGAATTTTTATATTTCAACATTAAATTCGACTTATCAATTTCCATAGATCGAATACCATCTGTAAATGTTTCCTTTGATTTCTCAGTAATAGGACTTAAATAACGCGGATCACTGAATAAAGCATTTTTAAATGGCTCCACTTCTAATCCAAATGCAAGATACTCCACCTGATTTAACTCTGTAATCCCATCTGGTAAAAACAGCTTTTTCGTATCATTTATTTGATATTCAAAATATGAGTTTGTTAATGTAATAAGTTGATTTTGGGCATTTATAATATCTTTTACATCCGCACCGCTCAATGTTGCTTGGTATATTTTACGAGAATTATCATAGGAAACAAAATTAATTTTGATTTCTTGATCCTTACTTCGGGAAGGATCAATTATAATACGATTAAAACTTCTGTTATAATCTAGATTTTTATCTTTTATATTGAACATATCTTTAATCGTATCAAGTGGTATATTTGCAGGAAAAACAAATTCAACTTTTTCTTCCCCGTGTACATAAGAAAGAAAATCCCCTTTAGGAACTGTGCCTGTTATTTCCCTAAAATCATGTAATTCCCCATTTTCAAGAATTTTATAAAGTGAGTTCACATTGTTCGTGTTCTCACTTACGTAATGATTTTTTTCTTTATGAACAATGACAGAGGATGGGCGAACAACCCCTGAAATCTTTATCGGATTTATCTCTTCATTACCTTGAACAAATTTTGTATTTTGCACAGAAGTGGAATCAGGAACATATGTCCATAAATTAAAAGTTAAAAATAGACTAATAACAACTAAATTAATTAGAACTATCGTTTTAAAGTTTTCCATACTCATTCCCAATCGTCCTCTTCATCTGGTGCCATTGGCAGTGTGAAATAAATCGTTGTCCCTTTTCCTTCCCCACTCTTCGCCCAAATAGAACCACCATGTGCCTCAATCATTTCTTTCGCAATAGCTAACCCAAGACCTGTACCACCCATCTGCCTTGAGCGAGCTTTATCCACACGATAAAAGCGTTCGAAGATTTTATCTACGTTTTCTTTCGGAATACCCATACCTTGGTCACTTACACTAATCTCTAATAAATCCCCGCGATCACGTAAGCGATATGTTACTGTTCCACCTTCTGGCGAATACTTTAATGCATTAGAAATAATGTTATACAACACTTGTGTAATTTTGTCTGTATCCATATCAATAAATCTAGATTTTTTAGAAAAGGATCGTTTGAAACTTACATTTTGTTCTTTAGACATTTCAAAGCGATCAATAATGTTATTAAAGAAATCAGTAAAATCGACCCATTCTTTCATTAAACGATGTTCTGTACTATCAAGTTTAGATAGTTGCAACAACGCATTTACAAGTCTAATCATTCTTTCTGTTTCTTCTTGTGTCACCGTTAAAAATTGCGGTGCAATATTCGGATCTTGCCATGCACCATCCGTAAGTGCTTCTAAGTAACTGCGCATCGTTGTTAACGGCGTTCTTAATTCGTGAGATACGTTCGCCACAAACTCACGTCGTTCTCGTTCTATACGCTCCTGCTCCGTTACATCATATAATACTGCAATTAAACCATTTGCCTTCCCTGTTTCTTTTTGAATTACAGAGAAACTAGCGCGTAAAATATATGGTTCATTTCTCGTACTAAAATCTAATAAAACGGAATCAGGCTCTTCATATAAATGATCCAGTGTAAATTCTTCTTGTATCCCCAATACTTCTAAAACAGATTGATCAAGCGCCGTTTCACGCGACACATTTAGCATCTTTTCCGCAGGATCGTTTAATAAGATAATATCCCCTTTTCGATCCGTAGCAATTACTCCATCTGTCATATGTGATAAAACAGATGATAATTTACGTCTTTCACTTTCTGTTGAAGAACGAGCTTGTTGTAATTTTTTTGATAAATTATTGAAAGATAATGCTAATTGCCCAATTTCATCATGGCTATGGACTTTTACTTTTCTCGAATAATTTCCTTTTGCCATTTCAATTGCTTGTCTTCGCATATCTGAAATTGGCCTTGTAATTGTTTGAGCCAATAAAATTCCAAGTACAGCTGTTACTAACAAGGCAATTACTGTCCCAGTAGCAAAAATTTGATTTATATCCTTCATTTGTTTATACACATCTTCCATAGATGCAACAATGCGAATGACACCCAGTACCTCTCCAGCTTTATCACTTTGAATAGGAGTAATCATCACTTGAACTCGATGGCCGGTGTTTCCATCTTTCTCAATTTTTGATTCTGGTTTATTTTGTACAATTACCCGTTGGACAGCTATATCTGTTGACGTTCTTCCTACCTTATTTTGCTTAGATGTGTCTGATATTGCCATTAATTTTCTATTAGAATCAAAGACACTTACTTCTTGAATATCTTTCTTACTACGATCTGATGCAAACTTTTGAATTGAATTTTTTATGGCATCATCTAATGGTTCCGGATCCGTTTTTGCACGACTTTTTGTAAATTCTTGCTTTAAATTATACGATAGTAAATTCGTTTGTTGCGTCAAGGAATCTTTAAAGCCTTGTACAAGGCTTTTTTCTAATTCCCTTACGAAATATACACCGATAACTTGCATCGCTATTAATATTAATAGCATATATATGAGCACAAATTTTAAATGAATAGATTGAAAAAAACCGACTTTCTTCATATACTATTCCTGCTCTGGGTCACGCAAGTAATACCCTACCCCACGTCTAGTTACAATTAAAGTAGGGTGACTTGGATTATCTTCAATTTTTTCACGCAAACGTCGTACTGTTACGTCCACTGTACGTACATCTCCAAAATAGTCATAACCCCAAACAGTTTGTAATAAATGTTCACGCGTCATAACTTGTCCTAAATGTTTTGCTAAATAATGTAGTAATTCAAATTCACGATGTGTAAGCTCGATATTCTCCTCACGCTTCGTGACACTATAGGCATTTGGATTAATCACAATTGGTCCAATAACCATTTCCGTATTTTCTTCTTTTTCTGCAGCGCCACCTTGTTGATGACGGCGTAAATTCGCCTTCACACGAGCAAGTAATTCCCTCGTACTAAACGGCTTCGTTACATAATCATCTGCCCCAAGCTCAAGCCCTAATACTTTATCAATTTCAGAGTCCTTTGCTGTAAGCATAATAATCGGCATTTCTGAGCTTTTACGTATTTCACGACAAACCTCTAATCCATCTTTACCTGGTAACATAATATCTAATAAAACCATATCTGGCTGTTCTTCATTTGCTTTCTCAATTGCTTCATCACCATCATGCGCCATTACAATTTCAAAACCTTCTTTTTCTAAGTTAAACTTCAAAATATCTGCAATCGGCTTTTCGTCATCAACTACTAAAATTTTCTTTCCCATCATCGTCTATTTCCTCCTTATAAAAATATGGTCAATAATCCCTAAACATATTGATGTTTACATAGTATGCCCCTATATAACCGCACCCTTTGTTTAAGTACTTTCTCCTCTATTCTCACAGACTCATGTATGATCCACTTTTACACGGAATCCTATACGAACTATAGAAAAACCTCTAGCTTCAACTGCTAGAGGCTCCTCATTCTATTTTAAAATAACTACTCAAATTTGTAAAACTACATAAATAAAAAGGATATTAAGTGGGCCCACTTAATATCCTGAGAGTGGCTCGGGACGGAATCGAACCGCCGACACGAGGATTTTCAGTCCTCTGCTCTACCGACTGAGCTACCGAGCCAAAACTATATATAAAACCACTAATGGTGGTATTAAACAAAAGTGGCGGTCCCGACCGGGGTCGAACCGGCGATCTCCTGCGTGACAGGCAGGCATGTTAACCACTACACCACGGGACCAAAAATAAACAAAAAAAACATGACCCGTACGGGATTCGAACCCGTGTTACCGCCGTGAAAGGGCGGTGTCTTAACCACTTGACCAACGGGCCACGAAAAATAAAATGGTGAGCCATGAAGGACTCGAACCTTCGACCCTCTGATTAAAAGTCAGATGCTCTACCAACTGAGCTAATGGCTCATACTCACCAACGTCATATTTTCGTGACGACAAGATGTATCATAACATATTTTATTTATTTTTTGCAATACCTTTTTTTTTTTTATAANCGTATACGTTACGAACGATATTTGTTTGGTTACGATCTGGTCCAACTGAGAACATAGATAATTGAATTCCTGTTAACTCAGAAACACGTTCTACGTATTTTCGTGCATTTTCAGGAAGCTCGTCTAATGCTCTTACACCAGTAATATCTTCTGTCCAACCTGGAAGCTCTTCGTATACAGGCTCACATTTCGCTAAAATGTTTAAGTTCGCTGGAACTTCATCGATAACGTCGCCATTGTATTTGTAAGCAACACAAATTTTAAGAGTTGGAATACCTGTTAGAACGTCGATAGAGTTTAATGATAGATCTGTTAAACCACTAACACGACGTGCATGTCTTACAACAACGCTATCGAACCAACCTACGCGGCGTGGACGACCAGTTGTCGTTCCGTATTCACGACCAACTTCACGAATTTGATGACCAATTTCATCATGAAGCTCGGTAGGGAACGGACCATCACCTACACGGCTTGTATATGCTTTACATACACCTACAACGCGAGTAACTTTCGCAGGGCCAACTCCAGTTCCAACTGTTACACCACCAGCAATCGGGTTAGAAGATGTAACGAATGGGTACGTACCGTGGTCAATATCAAGCATAACACCTTGTGCACCTTCAAATAATACACGGTTATTGTTATCTAGCGCATCATTTAATACAACCGACGTATCACATACATATTGTGCGATTTGTTGACCGTATTCGAAGTACTCTTCGAAAATTTCTTCTACACTGAAACCTTCTGTATCGTACATTTTTTCAAATAAACGATTTTTTTCTACTAAATTGCGCTCAAGCTTTTCCTTAAATGCTTCACGGTCTAAAAGATCAGCCATACGAATACCAATACGAGCAGCTTTATCCATATATGCAGGACCGATACCTTTTTTCGTTGTACCGATTTTGTTATCACCTTTACTCGCTTCTTCTAACTCATCCTGTTTTAAGTGATAAGGTAAAATAACGTGTGCACGGTTACTTACACGTAAGTTATCAGTACTTACACCACGATCGTGTAAGTATTTTAACTCTTCAAGTAATGCTTTCGGATCTACTACTAAACCATTTCCGATTACACAAATTTTCTCTTTATAGAAAATACCAGATGGAATTAAGTGTAACTTATATTTAACTCCGCCGAAAACAATTGTATGTCCCGCGTTATTTCCACCTTGATATCTTGCAACTACTTCCGCATGCTCAGAAAGAAAATCAGTGATTTTACCTTTTCCTTCGTCGCCCCATTGTGTTCCTACAACTACTACTGAAGACATTATTAAAGCACCTCCGCAATTTTCAAACGATCTATTCAAACAATATAATTGTACCAAAACCGAAAAAGAAGTCAACCAAAAAGCGAACATTTTTTTATTAAAAATCATTTTCGTTCGTAAGAATTATGTTTTCATCTTATGAAAGCCTTATCTTTACCCTATAAAAAAAGAAACACATCTTATTATAAGAAACGTGTTTCTTTTTTATACTGCCTTTATGCCGGTGGTGCATGCCCATCCTCAAAGCGCCGCTCTAAGTTGACGAATTTATTAAATTCTTTAACAAACGCAAGCTCTACTGAACCTACCGGACCATTACGCTGTTTCGCAATGATAATTTCAATCGTATTTTTATTTTCCGTTTCACGGTCATAGTAATCTTCACGATACAAGAATGCTACAATATCGGCATCCTGCTCGATACTTCCTGATTCACGAATATCAGACATCATCGGACGCTTATCTTGACGAGATTCAACACCACGAGATAACTGTGAAAGGGCAATAACAGGTACCTGCAATTCACGTGCAATCCCTTTTAGTGTACGAGAAATCTCAGATACTTCCTGCTGACGGTTCTCTCCTGATTTCCCACTTCCTTGAATAAGCTGCAAGTAGTCAATCAAGATCATCCCAAGACCTTGTTCTTGTTTTAATCTACGGCATTTTGCTCGAATCTCATTTACTTTAATCCCCGGCGTATCATCAATATATATACCAGCATTAGAAAGACTCCCCATTGCCATAGTTAATTTCGCCCAATCATCAGAAGTTAATGAACCGGTACGAAGTCTTTGCGCATCAATATTTCCTTCCGCACAAAGCATACGCATAACAAGCTGATCCGCACCCATCTCCAAACTAAAAATCGCTACATTTTCATCCGTTTTCGTCGCTACGTTTTGTGCGATATTTAATGAAAATGCCGTTTTCCCTACTGACGGACGTGCTGCCACAATGATTAAATCATTTCGTTGGAAACCCGCTGTCATTTTATCTAATTCAGTAAATCCAGTCGGTATCCCGGTAACTTCACCTTTTTGATTATGCAAAAGCTCAATTTTGTCATAGGCATCCACAAGAACATCTTTAATATTTTGGAATGCCTTTGCATTCGTTTGATGAGATACTTCTAATATTTTTTTCTCAGCCTCATTTAAAAGGCCATCCACATCATCTTCTCGCTCGTATCCATCTGATACAATATGAGTTGCCGTGCGAATTAAACGACGTAAAAGCGCCTTTTCAGCGATGATGCGTGCGTAATATTCTACGTTAGCAGAAGTTGGGACAACTTCTGCTAACTCCGCTAAGTACGAAACCCCGCCAACTTCTTCTAGTAATCCTTGATCAGCCATTGCTGATGTCATCATTACTAAGTCGATTGGTTCTCCCTTATCAGACAGTCCAAGCATGACTTCAAAAATCTTTTGATGTTTCGTTCGATAGAATGAATCAGGTACCAATAGTTCTGATGCTGAAGTTAATGCATCTTGATCAATTAATATGGCCCCTAAAACCGCCTGCTCAGCCTCTATATTATGCGGAGGGGTACGATCAGCAAGTACATCACTCATACGCAATCCTCCTTGCTTAACTTATTTTTATTGTTCACTAACATGAACCTTTACTGTTGCTGTTACTTGCGGATGCAATTTCACAGTGACATTTGTATAACCTAATGCACGAATTGCATCGTTCATTTCAAATTTACGTTTATCGAGTTTAATCTTGTGAGATTTTTGCATTGCATCTACGATTTGTTTGCTTGTGATAGAACCGAATAGACGGCCGCCTTCTCCAGATTTCGCCTTTAATTCTACAGTTAATTTCTCTAAAGTCTCTTTTAGCTCTTTTGCACTTTCAAGCTCTGCTGCTGCATCCTTTTCTTCTTTACGCTTTTGAGCTTCTAAAGTTTTCATACTGCTATTTGTCGCTTCTGCAGCTAATCCTTGCTTTAGTAAGAAGTTATTTGCATAGCCATCTGGTACGTTTTTTACTTCTCCTTTTTTACCTTTACCTTTTACGTCTTTTAGAAAAATTACTTTCATGATTGTGTGCCTCCCTGTAAATAGTCATCAATAACAAATCGAAGCTTCTCCTCAGCTTCATCTACTGTAACATTTTTCATTTGTGTGGCTGCATTCGTCAAATGTCCGCCACCTCCTAAATTCTCCATAATTAGCTGCACATTCACTTCACCTAAAGACCTGCCGCTAATTCCAATGAAATTCTCTCCACGCTTTGCGATAACAAATGATGCAATAATACCCGTCATTGTTAATAACGTGTCCGCTGATTGCGCAATAAGTACTTGATCGTAATAATCGTCACTATCAACTTTCGCAATCGCAATTCCATTTTTATAAATGTACGCATTTTTAATAGCTTTTGCAACTCGTAAATACTGACCCATATCTTCTTTTAACAATTCTTGTACAAGTACAGTATCTGCACCATGTGAACGTAAATAAGAAGCGGCATCAAATGTACGAGCACCCGTCCGGAATGTAAAACTTTTCGTATCAACAATAATACCCGCTAATAATGCCGTCGCTTCTAACATTGTCATCTTTAAATTTTTCGGTTGATACTCAAGCAATTCTGTAACAAGTTCTGCTGTCGAAGAAGCATATGGTTCCATGTAAACAAGTAATGGATCTTCAATAAAATCTTCTCCACGACGATGATGGTCAATAACCACTACATTTTCAATTTTATGTACCAGTTTTTCCTCCATCACCATGGAAGGCTTATGTGTATCTACAACAACAAGTAAGGACTCATCATTTGCAAATTCCATTGCTTGATCTGGGGTAATAAAATGAGACCATAGTTCTTCATTTTGTTTCACTTTATCCATCAAACGCTTAATTCCCTTATCGGAATCATTTTCATCTAACACAATATATCCTTTTCGCTCATTTAATTGAGCTACCTTTAAAATACCAATCGCAGCACCAATTGCGTCCATATCAGGAGCTCTATGCCCCATTATAATGACATTACTACTTTCTAATACTAAATCCTTTAATGCATGCGAAATAACTCTAGCACGTACACGAGTACGCTTTTCAACTGGATTTGTCTTACCACCATAAAACTTTACCTTGCCTGTCGCTTGTTTAATAGCTACTTGATCTCCACCACGGCCAAGCGCAAGGTCTAAACCAGATTGAGCCATTGCCCCAAGCTCTGATAAAGGTAAATCACCTGATCCGACACCCACACTTAATGTAAGTGGTATGTTCCTTTTGGACGTTTCTTCACGCACCTGATCTAAAATGCTAAATTTCCCTTTCTCCATCTGCGCCAAAATACTTTCATTTAGTACAACGAAGAATCTTTCTGAAGATGCACGTTTTAAATATGCACCATACTTAAGCGCCCATTCATTTAGTCGTGATGTCACAAGGCTTGTTATATTCGTACGTAATTGATCATCTAATCCTTGTGTAACTTCATCATAATTATCTAAATAAATTACAGCTAAAACAGTGCGTTGATCCTCGTACATCTTTTCGATCTCTGTTTGCTCCGTTACATCAAAGAAATAAATTAACTTTTCTTCTTTTCTTACAAAAACACGAAACTTTCGATTATTTAAAGAGACTATATCGTCGGAAGTTTCCCCCTTAATAAAAAGAAGTAATGTTTCTGATACATCGTAAAGGTGCCATCCAGCTAATGCATGTTGCCCCAGACATGAAGATAAATAAGGATTTGCCCAATCAATCCCATAATCCTTATTGTATAACAAAATACCAATTGGCATTTGGTTAAATGCTTCATTACTCACTTTCTTTACCCTTGTAATCATATCTGTCGTATGCTTTTCGAACTTCCTTTGAAAGGTAAGTTCAAATCGTATAACGACAAAAAATACGATACAAAAAACAAAAAAGGCAGCTAGCCCCATAATTAAATGAAAATAACAGAGGATTGAAATTAGCACAAGCATAAAAAATGCCAATACATAAACAGGATATAAAAACCACTGTTTCTTATAAAATTCAGGCATGTATACAACTCCTATAAAGTAAAACTAACTCACCTTACAGTTAGTTAAACAGATTAAAATAGTATAAGGAATATTATTTTATTCCCCTATTTTAGAACGTAATGAAATCCCTAAATCAATTATACCTAAGATTGTCATAAGAGGAAACAGCATCGGAATAAACATGCAGATGATAAAACTAATAATAGGGACCCCTTTAGTAAACCCTTTCCTATGCGCTAAAAAGGTAATAAATGTAAGACCTTGCAGTACGAGTAGCAAAGTAAATATTACATATAGGTTAGAAAATACCATTTGTAAATATGATGTTGGTTCTACTTTTATAAAAGTTGCTAACAAAATAAATATGACGTAATACCAGACAATACTCTTCGGCAATTGTATATCTTTAAATTTAGACCAAGGTATAACGTCTTGTTTTAACTTTCTCAAAACAACACCTGATATCATAACCGTAATCCAAGACAAACACACAGAAATCATTACAAGTATACTCGGAAATAGCGTTTGTAATATATCATTCATTTGCGCAAATAACTCTTTTTGTTCCTTACTAATCGGCATACCAGCAGCACTTACTATCTTTTCACTTTGCGCCATACTTTCACTAACCATATTTTGCATTTGCTTCATGAAATCTATGTTAAAAAACTTTATACTTGCAACATAAATAAGCATAATACCAATTAAATATGCAAGTGTCCCTGCTATCAAGATCTCCACTGGCTTTTTTCTTTTTTTATACATGTACCCTAAAACAATACCTATCAGTCCAAACATAATCGTTCTTACTAGACTAACAGGTTGACTCACAATAACAGTAACGAAAAGCGCTGCTGTAAAAATTACAAAAGCATTAGGTAAGCCATATTTTTTCGTTAGCAATATAAATGGCAATGGTAATGCGAACGTTACAACCGTACCTAAAACCGGAACGTATAAAGACACGAGCAATAATATTGCATATATAGCTAATAATGCCGCACCTTCAGTAATAAACCTTGTTTGTTTCATGATTTAACCTCTCTTTCAAAAAAGAAAAGCATAGCAAAATGCACAGTAGAGTCCGACTCTACTGTGCATTTCATACGCTATTATTCACCAACATATGGTAAAAGTGCCATTTGACGAGCACGTTTAATTGCAACTGTAAGTTTGCGTTGGTATTTTGCGCTTGTTCCTGTTACACGACGAGGTAAAATTTTACCACGCTCAGAAACGAAACGTTTTAATAAATCAACATCTTTATAGTCGATGCGAGTGATGCCGTTAGCTGTGAAGAAACACACCTTACGACGTTTCGCACGTCCACCTTTGCGTCCTGCCATGTCTATTTCCCTCCATTCTTTGTTAAAACTAACAGATTTACTGTATTAGAACGGTAAATCGTCGTCGGAAATGTCGATCGGTTGACCTACATTTGAAAATGGATCGTCATTCTTCGTAAATCCAGAGTTACCTTGGTTACCTGAATTACTAGATTGACCAAATGGGTTAGAGCCTTGGTTACCGAAACCAGCTCCTGATGGTTGCTGATTGAATGAACCGCGTTGCTCCCCACCGCCATTACGCGGCTCTAAAAATTGTACGCTCTCCGCAAGAACTTCTGTTACATATACACGTTTACCATCTTGTCCCTCGTAATTACGAGTTTGAAGACGACCATCTACGCCTGCTAAACTACCTTTTTTCAAATAATTTGCTACGTTTTCTGCTTGTTTACGCCATATTACACAATTAATAAAGTCAGCTTCACGCTCACCTTGTTGATTCGCAAATGCGCGATTCACAGCTAACGTAAAAGTAGCTACTGCAACACCATTGGGCGTGTAACGTAAGTCAGGGTCCTTAGTTAAACGACCAACGAGGATAACACGATTCATCAATCGAACCACTCTCCCTATATATCATAATTATTTTTCTTCTTCTTTAACAACGATATGACGAAGGATGTCTTCGTTGATCTTAGCTAAACGATCGAATTCGTTAATCGCTTCTGCGTTAGAGTTCACGTTTAAGATCATGTAGAAACCTTCACGTAAGTCGTTGATTTCGTAAGCTAAACGACGCTTACCCCACTCTTTCGTGTTAATGATTTCTGCACCATTGTTTGTTAAAACACCTGCAAAACGTTCAACTAAAGCTTTTTGAGCTTCTTCTTCAACGCCAGGACGAATGATGTACATAATTTCGTACTTTCTCATTACACTTTCACCTCCTTTTGGTCTAAACGGCCCATAATGGGCAAGGAGCAATTAATTTATAGTAATTACTCACGAGTTTAGATTATATCATAGTAAGTTATATGAATCAACTCACCAATACATAAAAAACTTGGCAAACATATAATATATTTGCCAAGCCCATATCTTTATTTTTCCTAGGAAATATTAAATTAAACGTTAAAGCGGAAGTGCATAACATCTCCGTCTTTTACAATATACTCTTTTCCTTCTAAACGTACTTTACCAGCTTCTTTTGCAGCTATCATAGAGCCATTTGTCACTAAATCATCGTAAGAAACAGTTTCCGCACGAATAAATCCACGCTCAAAGTCTGTATGAATAACACCTGCACATTGTGGTGCTTTCATACCTTGTTTAAATGTCCATGCACGTACTTCTTGTACACCAGCTGTGAAGTAAGTAGCAAGTCCTAACAAGTCATATGCAGCACGAATTAATTGATCTAAACCAGATTCTTCAATACCCAGTTCCTCAAGGAATACTTTTTTCTCTTCCTCATCTAACTCAGCAATCTCCGATTCAATTTTCGCACATACAACGATTACTTGAGAATTTTCATTTGCTGCAAATTCTTGTACCATTTGTACATATTTATTTTCAGAAGGATCGATAATATCGTCTTCACTTACGTTTGCTACGTATAGCATTTCTTTCGTTGTAAGTAAATGAAGGCCTTTAACAATCTTCATTTGCTCTTCTGTAAATTCAACAGTACGAGCCGGTTTTCCCTCTTCAAAGGCTCCTTTTAAACGAACTAAAATTTCGTGCTCATATACAGCTTCTTTATCTTTTTGTCTTGCTAGTTTCGCAACACGTTCGATACGCTTATCAACAGATTCTAAATCCGCTAAGATTAGCTCTAAATTGATTGTTTCAATATCATCAATTGGATCTACTTTTCCTGAAACGTGCGTAATATTTTCATCTTCGAAACAACGAACAACTTGGCAAATTGCATCTACTTGACGAATGTGAGATAAGAATTTATTTCCTAAACCTTCACCTTTACTCGCACCTTTTACGATACCTGCGATATCAGTAAACTCGAATACAGTCGGAACAGTTTTTTTCGGTTCTACTAATTCCGTTAATTTATTTAAACGCTCATCTGGTACTTCTACAATCCCCACGTTTGGGTCAATTGTACAGAATGGATAGTTCGCAGATTCTGCTCCTGCTTGTGTAATTGCATTAAATAAAGTGGATTTCCCTACGTTAGGTAATCCAACAATCCCAGCCGTTAATCCCATATTTTTCACTCCTATGTCTCAATCTTTCATCATTATAGATAGTAACGAAAAAAATGACAAGTTTCCTCCAGACGAAAAAAAGTAACAGCTACCCACTGCAACTGTTACTTTCTCTCTATTCTTCATGCTTCACGAGTATTTTTTTCACCTTACGATCAAACTCTCTTCGAGGAATCATTACCGAATGGCCACATCCCTCGCACTTAATGCGGATATCCATTCCCATACGAATAATCTTCCAGCGATTCTCCCCACATGGATGGGCTTTCTTCATTTCCACAACATCGTACAAGTTATATTGTTTTTGCTCCACTCTCCAAACCCCTCTCCATACTAAATTGCTTTTTCACTAACCAATTCTTCACGATTATATAAAACCATACGTGGATATGGAATTTCAATTCCATGTAAATCTAGACGGTTTTTAATCTCTTTACGAAGAGCTCTTGCAATAACTGCATGTTTCATAGGCTCTACTTCAGCAATAACACGTAATACAACTTCTGACGCAGCTAATGTTTGTACACCTAACAATTGAGGCGTTGTTACCATTTCCTCGTACTTTGCAGGTAATTCTGTTAATAACTCTTCAATTACTTGCTCTGCTTTTGCTATGTCAGCCTCATACGAAATAGATACATCAACAAACGCTACACTGTTACTCACCGAGAAATTAGTAACTTGAACGATACTTCCATTTGGTAAAATGTGAATTTCACCTGTCCAACTCTTTACTTTTGTTGTACGAAGTCCAATTTCTAAAACAACTCCCTCAAACTGACCAATTCTTACATAGTCACCTACTGAAAACTGATCTTCTAGCAAGATAAATAATCCTGTAATGACATCTTTCACTAAACTTTGAGCACCAAATCCGACCGCTAAACCAATTACCCCGGCACCGGCTAATAATCCTGATGCATTAATTTCAAATACACCTAAAATTGCTATTAACATGATAAACATAACAACATATGCCACAATATTTTCAAGCAATTTCGCTACCGTAACTGTACGACGTTCTGAAATTTGAATCGGTGAACGACTTCCCATGCGAAACGCATTTCGTACAATTGCCCTTGCAACTCGTACAACGATTGCACCAAGTATTAAAATAACGACTATTTTTAGTGATTTCGTACCTATATTCGTCCAATTAATGGACTCAAACCACTTCAATGCTAAATCCATGTCCCTCTACCTCTCTAGCTAAACTTTCTTTTTAATTATCCTTCTTATTGTATCAGAAGTCCCTCTAATTTCTGAAAAAAATTTATGACTTTAATTACATATCTTTACTTTCATTCAGGTATAAAATGGACCAAAAAAA
The DNA here is from genome assembly GCF_014932895.1 of Bacillus thuringiensis. Lineage (GTDB taxonomy): Bacteria > Bacillota > Bacilli > Bacillales > Bacillaceae_G > Bacillus_A > Bacillus_A thuringiensis_AA. Next base: position 119,003 of record NZ_JACYOF010000011.1, read on the forward strand.
TATATACTAGTACTATTATTTCCGTTTTCATTCACATTTTGCAAAAAGTATGCACTTATAATTTTTCATTTTACTTATCATAAACATATTTTGAAAATTTATTAAAAGGATGGGTGCTTCATGAATATTGGAAGTTTTCGCTTACCTTTTTTTGAAAAAGAAACTCAAAGTGTTATGCACCAAGAATTAGAAGCCTCCGAGATAATCAGTAATTTCCTACTTTCCCATATCCCTATTAAAAATAATATGCCACTTATTCTCATTTGTATCGGAACAGATCGTTCCACCGGTGACTCACTCGGTCCATTAGTTGGTACTAAACTAGAACAAGTAAAAACCAAAAACTTCCAAGTATTCGGCACGCTAGATGAACCAATACACGCACTCAATTTAGAGGAGAAAATTCAGAATATACAGAAAAATAATCCTACTTCATTTATAATTGCTGTTGATGCATGTTTAGGCAAATCTCAAAGTATCGGTTCTATTACTACCGGAAAGGGACCTAGTAAGCCTGGAGCTGCGATGAATAAGAATTTACCTGCGGTTGGTGATTTGCATATACATGGCATCGTAAATTTAAATGGTTTTATGGAGTTTTTTGTTCTTCAAAATACAAGATTAAGTTTAGTTATGAAAATGGCTGATGTAATCGCACAAAGCATAAAAGAAACTGATCAAAAATTATCTGCATTAAAAAAGGCAAACCATCTATAAATAATAAGATGGTTTGCTTTTTATTTTTCCTGTGATAATAATTCTAAAATGCGATTTAAATCTTCTTTATTAAAAAATTCAATTTCAATTTTACCTTTTTCTTTTTTCGTTTCTTTAATTTTCACATCTGTGCCAAACTTTTCTCTTAAGAACGTTTCGCGTTCTACGAAAAATATATTTCGCTCTTTTTTCACTTGTTTTGTTTCACGTGAAACGCGTTGATTAATCTCTTGGACGATTTTTTCTAATTGACGAACATTTAATCCTTCTTTTTCAATTCGTTTCAATAAGGACTTCAATTGTTCTTCATCTTTTATCGTAAGTAAAGTTCTCCCATGAGCCATTGAAAGTTGTCCATTTGCAATCATATCTTGCACAAACGAAGGGAGGCTTAATAACCGAGTATAATTTGCGATGTAAGGCCTGCTTTTACCAAGACGTTTCGCTAATTGCTCCTGCGTTACATTTAACTTGTTCATTAGCATCTGATATGCCATCGCTTCTTCCATAGGATTTAAATCTTCTCGTTGCAAGTTTTCTAACAAGGCAAATTCCATCATTTGTTGCTCGTTTAATTGCCTTACGACAGCAGGTACTTTTTCGAGTCCAGCTTCTTTTGCAGCACGGTATCTTCTTTCACCCGCAACAATTTCATAGCCTTTGATACTCTTTCTAGCAATCAACGGTTGTAATATGCCATGTTCCTTAATTGAAGTCGCTAATTCCTGAATCGCCTCTTTATTAAAGTGTTTACGAGGCTGATATGGATTTGGCCTTAATTCAGTTATGATAATCTCCTGAATTGTTTCTTCTTCTTTCACATCTAAATCAGGAAAAAACACATTGATTCCTCTTCCTAATCCTTTAGCCACCTGCAATCACTTCCTCTGCTAAATCTATATATACTTCTGCCCCTCTTGATTTAGCGTCATACTGCATAATTGGTTTCCCATGACTTGGCGCCTCACTTAAGCGAACGTTACGAGGAATAATCGAACGGTATACTTTATCCCTAAAGTACTTTTTCACTTCATCTATAACTTGAATCCCTAAATTTGTACGGGCATCCAACATCGTTAACAATACACCTTGAATTGCTAAATTTTTATTTAAATGTTTTTGCACAAGTCGAACTGTATTTAATAGCTGACTTAATCCTTCTAGTGCGTAATATTCACACTGAACAGGAATAATAACAGAATCTGCTGCTGTTAATGCATTAATCGTTAATAGCCCTAAAGACGGGGGACAGTCGATAATAATATAATCATATTCATCACGAACTGGCTGTAATGCTCTTTGCAAACGTACTTCCCGGGAAATAGTCGGTACCAATTCAATTTCAGCACCGGCCAATTGAATTGTAGCGGGTAGAACATCTAAGTTTTCAGTTGCGGTTTTTCGTATAACCCCTTGAACATCTGCATCTTCCACAAGAACGTTGTAAATACATTGATCTAATTCAGACTTTTCAATTCCCACACCAGTCGTTGCATTTCCTTGAGCATCAATATCTACGAGAAGGACCTTTTTACCTACTTGTGCTAATCCGGCCCCTAAATTAACAGATGTTGTTGTTTTTCCAACACCGCCCTTTTGATTAGCAATAGCAATGATTTTTCCCACGATGTCACCTACTTTCAACCTTTCTATCTTATTCTAGTAACAATTACTTTTATTGTAACATGAAATAAAAGTTTTTCTTTTACGTCCTTATTAAACTTCAAAATTTATTTCTAAACTCCTTCTTCATTGAATAAGAAAATATAGTAAAAGAGACCTCTCCAATAGGATAAGGTCTCTTTTACGCCATTATTATTTTTTCTTCGGAATTTTAATTGTAATTTGATAGTACTCATCAAATTCTTCTTCCTCAGAATTAACATTTAAACCACTGTCAGCAACCATTTGTAATGACTGCCTAATTGTATTCATGGCAATTCTCGTATCTCGACTTACTGCTTTTTGCTTTGCCTTACGCTTCGGTTTTGATTCCTCTAGCAATTTTGCAATTCGTTCTTCTGTTTGCTTCACATTCAGCTGTTTCTCCACAATTTCTTGTAAAACCTTCAGTTGTAATTCCTCATTTTTTAAAGGAATGAGAGCGCGAGCATGGCGTTCTGTAATACTTTTTTCTAATAATGCACTTTTTATTTCTTCAGGCAACTTTAACAATCGCAATTTATTTGCGATTGTGGATTGTCCCTTTCCAAGTCGTTGTGCCAATGCTTCTTGTGTTAAATTATGTAACTCAATCAGCTTTTGATATGCCACAGCTTCCTCGATTGCTGTTAATTCCTCACGTTGCAAATTTTCAATTAAGGCTACAGAAGCTGTCTCTGTATCATTTAAGTTCTTTATAATTGCAGGAACCTTTTCCCATCCTAACTTCGTTGCTGCGCGAAAACGTCTTTCTCCAGCAATAATCTCATACTTATCATCCTCATATTGCCTTACAACAATTGGCTGAATAAGTCCATGTGTACGAATCGTTAATGCTAACTCGTCAATACGCGCATCGTCAAAAACTGTTCGTGGTTGATAACGGTTAGGAGTAATGTTTACTATCGGAATTTCTTGTATTTCTTCATATACCTTTTTATCTATTTCTTCATGGCTTTCGTCTTGTAATTCGAATTCGCTCTCTTTATCTCCAAAGCCAAATAAACGAGAAAACGTATTTTTCATACATATTCCACCACCTTTTAGGCCTATTGACTATTCTCCATAAAATGTTTCCTATGAAACATTTACGTTTTCATTTATATAATTTAATCTTACGTCTAATAAGATTTATTTTTCAATAGGTAATTTATTGGGTGTTCCCGGTTTGCGTGGATATTTCTTTGGTGTCTTGCGTTTTTTCTCGATTAATAAAATATTACGTTCGCTTTCTTCAAACGGTAATTGGAACGTAGACATTTCTTTTAATTCTCCGCCAAGCACCTCTAAAGCATACTTGCCATTTTCGATTTCCTCGTTTGCTGCTGCACCTTTCATTGCAATAAATGTTCCTCCAACTTTTACAAGCGGTAAACATAACTCACTTAATACGGAAAGACGAGCAACCGCTCGTGCCATTACAATATCGTATGATTCACGAACACCTTCTTTTTTCCCAAATGTTTCAGCACGATCGTGACAAAATGCAACATCACTTAATTCCAGCTTTTGTGCCAAATGATTTAAGAAATTAATACGTTTTTGCAATGAATCTACAATTGTTACTTTTAAGTGCGGGAAACAGATTTTTAAAGGAATACTTGGGAATCCAGCTCCTGCACCAACATCACAAATTGAGAATGGTTTTGAAAAATCATAATAAAAAGCAGCTGTAATAGAATCAAAAAAGTGTTTTAAGTATACCTCTTCTTTTTCTGTAATGGCTGTTAAATTCATTTTTTCATTCCACTCTACTAATGTTTCAAAGTAGATTTTGAACTGATCTAACTGCCTAGAAGAGAGGGTAATCCCCTTCTCTTCTAGCATAGATTGAAATTGTTCTATGTTCATCTAGCAATAGCTCCTTACTATTTATTGGTTCGATACTCGCGCAATTTTTCCTTGTTCAATATACACAAGTAAAATGGAAACATCGGCTGGATTTACGCCAGAAATACGTGAAGCTTGCCCCATCGAAAGTGGACGAACATCCTTTAATTTCTGTCTAGCTTCTGACGCAATTCCGGAAATCGCATCATAATCAATATCCACAGGAATCTTTTTGTTTTCCATTTTCTTCATACGCTCTACTTGCTGTAAAGATTTTTCAATATATCCTTCGTACTTAATCTGAATTTCAACTTGTTCTGTAATTTCATCACTTAATTCTACTTCACTTGGCACTAAAAGATGAATATGCTCATATGTCATCTCTGGGCGACGTAATAAATCACTTGCGCGTATCCCATCTTTCAATTCACTTCCACCAATACTGCGAATTAGTTCTTGAACTTCAGGACGTGGTTTAATAATAATGCTTTCTAAACGTTCCTTTTCTTGATCAATTTGCAGTTTTTTATTGGCAAATCTCTCATAACGATCTTCTTTAATTAAGCCGATTTTACGACCAACTTCTGTTAAGCGAAGATCTGCATTATCATGACGTAATAATAGACGATATTCTGCACGAGACGTCAATAAACGATACGGTTCATTTGTACCTTTCGTTACAAGATCATCAATTAAAACACCAATATACGCATCCGCACGACCTAAAATCACTTCTTCTTTACCTAGAGATCGACATGCTGCATTAATTCCAGCCATAAGCCCTTGCCCTGCCGCTTCTTCGTAACCAGAAGTTCCGTTAATTTGTCCTGCTGTATATAAATTTTTAATTTTTTTCGTTTCCAATGTTGGCCATAATTGCGTTGGCACAATTGCATCGTACTCAATTGCATAACCTGTACGCATCATTTCAACATTTTCTAGACCTGGGATTGTTCTAAGCATGTCACGCTGTACATCTTCTGGTAAGCTTGTGGATAAACCTTGCACATATACTTCTTGCGTATTGCGTCCCTCTGGCTCTAAGAAAATTTGATGACGTGGTTTATCATTAAATCTTACTACTTTATCTTCAATAGAAGGACAGTATCTAGGCCCTGTCCCTTTAATCATACCAGAATACATAGCTGAGCGATGTAAATTTTCATCTATTAAACGATGTGTTTCCGTACTTGTATATGTCAACCAACATGGGATTTGATCCATAATAAATTTAGTCGTTTCAAAAGAGAACGCACGTGGTTTATCATCACCTGGTTGGATTTCTGTTTTACTGTAGTCAATTGTATTGCTGTTTACGCGCGGAGGTGTACCTGTTTTAAATCTAACAAGATCAAAACCAAGCTCCTCTAAATGTTCAGATAATGTAATAGATGGTTGCTGATTATTTGGGCCGCTTGAATATTTTAAGTCACCCATAATAATTTCACCGCGTAAAAATGTTCCAGTCGTAATTACAACTGTTTTTGCCGTATATTCAGCACCTGCTTGTGTAATTACCCCTTTACATACACCATCTTCAACGATTAAACGCTCTACCATTCCTTGGAACAGCGTTAAGTTTGGTGTCTCTTCAATCGTTTTCTTTAATTCATGCTGGTAAGAGAATTTATCAGCTTGTGCTCGAAGCGCACGTACTGCTGGTCCTTTACCTGTATTTAGCATACGCATTTGAATATGCGTTTTATCAATGTTGCGCCCCATTTCGCCACCCAATGCATCAATTTCACGAACAACGATCCCTTTTGCTGGTCCACCAACAGAAGGGTTACATGGCATGAACGCTACCATATCTAAATTAATTGTTAACATTAATGTTTTGGAGCCCATTCGTGCTGCCGCAAGACCAGCTTCACATCCTGCATGACCTGCACCGATTACTATGACATCGTATGAACCGGCATTGTATCCCATTGTTTATTCCTCCTAATAATCTCTATCTTTCTAAAACGCCACTATTTTCCTAAACAAAATTGAGAGAACAACTGGTCAATTAGGCTCTCATGCACCGTATCGCCAGTAATTTCACCAAGTATTTCCCACGTTCTTGTTAGATCAATTTGTACCATATCAATTGGAACACCATTTTCTATCGCCTCAATTGCATCGCCAATTGTTTTTCCTGCTTGCGTTAATAATCCAATATGCCTTGCATTAGAAACATATGTCATATCTGTAGAATCAATTGTTCCTTCAAAGAATAAATCAGCAATTGCCTTCTCAAGTTCATCTATTCCTTGCTCTTCAATTAAGGATGTTGTAATAACACGGTTCCCCGCAGCTAATTCTGCAACACGTCCCATATCAATTCCTTGCGGTAAATCCGTCTTATTCACAATGACAATGAAATCTTTCCCTTGTACGGCATGGAACAAACCTTCATCTTCATTTGTTAAAGCCTCGCTATAGTTGACAACAACTAACACTAAATCTGCTTGGCTCATCATTTCTCTTGAACGCTCTACACCAATTCGTTCAACAACATCTTCTGTCTCACGAATGCCGGCTGTATCTATAAGTTTAAGTGGTACACCACGCACATTAACGTACTCTTCAATAACATCACGAGTTGTTCCTGCAATATCAGTTACGATTGCCTTTTTCTCCTGAACAAGACTATTTAATAGCGATGATTTACCAACGTTAGGTCTACCGATAATTGCTGTAGCAATACCTTCACGTAAAATTTTTCCTTGCTTTGATGTTTCTAATATTTTTTCAATTTCTGCACGCACATGTGTCGCTTTTTCAATTAAAATATTATGTGTCATCTCTTCTACATCGTCGTATTCTGGGTAATCTATATTTACCTCAACATGAGCTAATGTTTCTAATATTTCTTGACGTAGGCGACCAATTAATTTAGATAATCGCCCTTCCATTTGGTTAATTGCTACATTCATTGCACGATCTGTTTTTGCACGAATTAAATCCATAACAGCTTCTGCTTGTGATAAATCAATACGCCCATTTAAAAAAGCACGTTTTGTAAATTCACCAGGCTCTGCTAATCGTACTCCCTGTGCTAAAATAAGCTGCAATACTTTATTTACCGAAACAAGCCCACCGTGACAGTTAATTTCAACTATATTTTCACGCGTAAAAGTCCTTGGTGCACGCATAATAGACACCATAACTTCTTCAATAACCTGATTTGTATCTAAATCAACAATATGACCATAATGAATAGTGTGAGAAGGAACCTCTGTTAAATCCTTCCCTTTAAAAATACGATTCACTTTCTCAACCGCATCATCTCCACTTACTCGAACAATGGCAATTGCACCCTCTCCAAGAGCTGTGGATATCGCGGCAATTGTATCAAATTCCATGTCCTTTCACCTCACTTGCTTATTTCTCTCTATTTCAACATGATTATTTCCTTCACTAAATTATTAGGATACCATAACGAACCTATCTACAAAAGAATAATAACTCATTTTATTATGTCCTCATGTAAAAAACACTAAACTTATTCACAGTGGATAAGTTTAGTGTTTTTTAGTTATCCACATTCATTTTCCCCTCAAAAAAACCGGCACTCATTTGAGTAACCGGTCATTTGGGAGATATTACAACATGCCGATGTGGTTCATTTCCTTCAGAAGTTGTATTGATATCTTGATGATTAGATAATGCTTGATGAATAATTTTTCGTTCAAAAGATGGCATTGGTTCTAAAACAACTCTTTTTTTCGTATTAGACACTTGTTTTGCTAATCGATAAGAAAGCGATTCTAACGTACTTTTTCTTTTACTACGATAATTTTCAGCATCTAGTGTAATACCAATATACTGCTTCGTATTGCGATTTGCGACAAGTTTTGTTAAATACTGCAAGGAGTTCAATGTATTACCTCTTTTTCCAATTAAAACACCTACACCATCCCCAGAAATTGTAAATTTAACTTCGCGTCCCTTTACAATTTTACTAATCTCAGCCTCAACACCCATATCGTGAATAACATTTCTTAAATATTCTTCACAATCTTGAATTGGATCTTTTTTCAATGCAACTTCTACTACTGCAGGACGATTCCCAAATAAACCTAAGAACCCTCTTTTACCCTCATCGATAATATTTATATCAACTCGATCTTTTGAAGTGTTTAATTGCCCTAAAGCATCTTCTACTGCCAGCTCGACTGTTTGTCCTTTAGCAGTAATTACACTCACTTGCCTGATCCTCCAGCCTTACCAGCCTTAATTTCTGGCCCTTTGATAAAGTACATTTGAGCGATACCAAAGATATTACCAACAACCCAGTAAAGTGATAATGCAGCTGGGAAGTTAATTGCAAAGACTAAAATCATAATCGGCATAAGCCAAACCATCATTGCCATTTGTGGATTTTGACCAGCAGTTCCTGCCATTGCAAGCTTTTGCTGAATAAATGTCGTAATCGCTGCAACAACCGGTAAGATATAGTACGGATCTGCATGTCCTAAATCGAACCATAAAAAACTATGTTGCTTAATTTCAGCCGTTCTCATAATCGCGTGATAAAAAGCGAATAGAATTGGCATTTGAATAAAGATTGGTAAACAACCAGCTAATGGATTTACACCATGTTTTTGGTATAACTGCATCATTTCTTGTTGTAGTTTTTGCTGTGTTGCTTGATCTTTAGAACTATATTTCTCTTTTAATTTCACCATTTCTGGTTGTAACGCTTGCATTGCCTTCGTACTCTTCGTTTGTTTAATCATTAATGGTAATAATGCAAAACGAATGATAAGGGTCGTAACAACGATTGCTAAACCATAATTCTTACCGAATAATTCTGCAAAATACGTGATTAACTGAGACAGTGGGTATACGAAATATTCATTCCAAATCCCAGTACTTTTTGGTGTAATCGGCTGACCCGTTTCACTACAACCAGTAGCAATTGCCATTAATGCAATCACCATGGCTAGTAAACCTAGTTTCTTTTTCAAAGCCTACTCCTCCTTGTATCGGTATGTATATAGTGTAATTCATTTCCTTACGCTACTTTTTATTCTTTTCATACCAGAGCGTTTAAAGACATGAATTAAGCTTTTCTTTACTTCTTCATATGTCATCTCTGCACAAGGCTTCCTTGCTATTATAACAAAATCTTTTCCAGAATCTATCTCATCTTTTAATTCTGTAATTGACTGGCGGATCATACGTTTAATTCTGTTACGAACTACTGCATTCCCTATTTTCTTGCTAACAGAAAGGCCGATGCGAAAATTCGGTTGTTCTTCCTTATCTAGTTGGTATACAACAAATTGACGATTAGCATTCGATTTTCCTTTTTGAAAAACCATCTGAAATTCATCATTCTTTTTTATACGATTTTTTTTCTTCATATCAATTGACACTCCTGTATTTCATCAGCGGAAATTCACTATTATTAGAAAAAAAGACCACTGAACGATCAGTGGTCTACGCAGATAATACTTTTCTTCCTTTACGACGACGAGCTGCTAGCACTTTACGTCCGTTCGCTGTGCTCATACGGCTGCGGAAACCATGTACTTTGCTGCGCTTACGTTTATTTGGTTGGTAAGTTCTTTTCATTATATGACACCTCCCTGAGGAATATCTGTTAAAGACAGTCTTATAAATTATAGTTAATCAACTAGGAAAATGTCAATGGTTCTCGAAATTTTCATCAAATATTCATTTTGAACCTATTCACATACTTTTTCACAGTCCCTATATTTCCTTGTGGATAAATGTTTTTTCTTGTTTTTTATATCCACAAACTTTTTTCGCACTTTTACACAGTATATCGTGTTGTGGACAAGTTTATTCCACAAGGTATTGATTTTGTGGATAACTTTCTTAAATTCATTGCTATAGCTACTTTTTTTTGATATTATAGTTGTGTTTTCACTTTGAATAAGTTTTCCACACTTTTATTTTATCCACAATTTGTGCATAACATGTGGACAGTTTAAATCACATGTGGGTAAATAGTTGTCCACATTTGCTTTTTTTGTCGAAAACCCTATCTCATATACAAACGACGTTTTTAGGTTTTAAAATACGTTTCGTATAAATATACATTTACTTTTTATTAGGTTGTACATTTGTTGCACAACCTTATTCTTTTACCATCTTAGTAAAGGAGGGACACCTTTGGAAAACATTTCTGATTTATGGAATAGTGCCTTAAAAGAACTAGAAAAAAAGGTCAGTAAACCTAGTTATGAAACATGGTTAAAGTCAACAACCGCACATAATTTAAAGAAAGATGTATTAACGATTACAGCTCCAAATGAATTTGCTCGTGATTGGCTAGAATCTCATTATTCAGAACTCATTTCGGAAACACTTTACGATTTAACAGGGGCAAAATTAGCTATTCGCTTTATTATTCCCCAAAGTCAAGCAGAAGAGGAAATTGATCTTCCTTCTGTTAAAAAAAATCCAGCGCAGGATGATTCTAATCATTTACCACAGAGCATGCTAAATCCCAAATATACGTTTGATACATTTGTTATTGGCTCAGGTAACCGTTTTGCCCATGCTGCTTCATTAGCTGTAGCCGAGGCGCCAGCTAAAGCGTATAATCCTCTCTTTATTTACGGGGGAGTTGGGCTTGGAAAAACGCATTTAATGCATGCAATTGGTCATTATGTAATTGAACATAATCCAAATGCAAAAGTTGTATATTTATCATCTGAAAAATTCACAAATGAATTCATTAACTCTATTCGTGATAATAAAGCGGTCGATTTTCGTAATAAATACCGCAATGTTGATGTTTTATTGATAGATGATATTCAATTTCTTGCTGGAAAAGAACAAACACAAGAAGAGTTTTTCCATACATTTAATGCATTACACGAAGAAAGTAAGCAAATTGTAATTTCAAGTGATCGGCCACCAAAAGAAATTCCAACTTTAGAAGATCGTCTTCGTTCTCGCTTTGAATGGGGACTCATTACGGATATTACGCCACCAGATTTAGAAACGCGAATTGCGATTTTACGTAAAAAGGCGAAAGCCGAAGGGCTTGATATACCGAATGAGGTTATGCTTTATATCGCAAATCAAATCGATTCAAATATTCGTGAACTAGAAGGTGCGCTCATCCGAGTTGTAGCTTATTCATCTTTAATTAACAAAGATATTAATGCTGATTTAGCAGCTGAAGCACTTAAAGATATTATTCCAAATTCTAAACCAAAAATTATTTCTATTTATGATATTCAAAAGGCTGTCGGGGATGTTTATCAAGTTAAATTAGAAGATTTTAAAGCGAAAAAACGTACAAAATCAGTTGCGTTTCCTCGCCAAATTGCAATGTATTTATCACGCGAACTTACAGACTCCTCTTTACCTAAAATAGGCGAAGAATTTGGTGGACGTGATCATACAACCGTCATCCACGCACATGAAAAAATTTCTAAACTACTAAAAACGGATACGCAATTACAGAAACAAGTCGAAGAAATTAATGATATTTTAAAGTAGTAGCTGAATAGTGTGAATAACTTTCCTTGTTTTACGCACAGTCTATCCACATGTAGATAGACTGTTTTTACATCCTTGAACGGAGTTATCCACATATCCACAAGCCCTATTACTATTACTACTACTTTTTTATCTTTATTAAATAAATAAAATCTTATACTTACCGGAGGTTTTTCGTTATGCGTTTTACAATACAAAAAGACTATCTTGTAAGAAGTGTACAAGATGTAATGAAAGCTGTTTCCTCTCGTACAACAATTCCGATCCTCACAGGAATTAAAGTTGTCGCTACTGAAGAAGGAGTTACATTAACAGGGAGCGATGCAGATATTTCTATTGAATCGTTTATTCCAGTGGAAGAAGACGGAAAAGAAATTGTAGAAGTAGCACAATCAGGAAGTATTGTTTTACAAGCAAAATATTTTAGCGAGATTGTAAAAAAATTACCTAAAGATACTGTCGAAATTTCTGTTGAAAATCATTTTATGACAAAAATAAAATCTGGAAAATCAGAGTTTAACTTAAACGGTTTAGATTCTGCTGAATATCCATTATTACCACAGATTGAAGAACACCATGTTTTTAAAATTCCAACAGATTTACTTAAACATATGATTCGACAAACTGTATTTGCAGTTTCAACTTCTGAAACAAGACCGATCTTGACAGGTGTAAACTGGAAGGTATATAACAGCGAATTAACTTGCATTGCAACAGATAGTCATAGGCTAGCACTTCGAAAAGCAAAGATCGAGGGACATAATATTGCTGATGAATTCCAAGCAAATGTTGTTATCCCTGGTAAGAGCTTAAATGAATTAAGTAAAATTCTAGATGAATCAGAAGAGATGGTGGATATCGTCATTACGGAGTATCAAGTATTATTCCGTACAAAACACCTTTTATTCTTCTCAAGATTGTTAGAAGGTAATTATCCAGATACAACACGTTTAATTCCTGCTGAGAGTAAAACTGATATTTTTGTAAATACAAAAGAGTTTTTACAAGCAATTGATCGTGCTTCACTATTAGCGAGAGACGGCCGCAACAACGTTGTAAAATTATCAACGTTAGAGCAAGAAATGCTAGAAATTTCTTCGAATTCACCAGAAATTGGGAAAGTGGTGGAAGAAGTTCAATGTGAAAAGGTAGATGGGGAAGAATTAAAAATATCTTTTAGTGCAAAATATATGATGGATGCATTAAAAGCTTTAGATAGTACAGAAATTAAGATTAGCTTTACTGGAGCAATGAGACCATTCTTAATTCGCACAGTAAATGATGATTCGATTACTCAATTAATTTTACCAGTTCGTACTTACTAGGTAAGAAATAAGGGTTGCTAGTTTAAAGATGCTAGTAACCCTTATTTGATTTTTGGGTATTACTTTCCTAATGCTAGTTTATTTAGTACAATGAAAGAATGAACACTTTCAGAAAGTGAGCGATTTTATGAAACGTATTAAAATTTCAACAGAGTATATTACACTAGGACAATTTTTAAAGTTAGCTGATGTAATTGATACAGGTGGCGCTGTAAAATGGTTTTTACAAGAATATGAAGTGTACGTGAATCAAGAACTTGAAAATAGAAGAGGTCGCAAGTTATATGCGAACGATATTATTGAAATTCCAGGAAGCGGAACTTTCCAAGTTCAGGCATAAAGGGGGAGCCCTTTGTTTATTTCAGAAATACAATTAAAAAACTATCGCAATTATGAAAAATTAGAGCTTTCCTTTGAAGATAAGGTGAATGTAATTATCGGCGAAAATGCGCAAGGGAAAACAAATTTGATGGAAGCTATTTATGTTTTAGCGATGGCGAAATCTCATAGAACCTCTAATGATCGTGAACTTATCCGTTGGGATGAAGATTTCGGTCAAATTAAAGGGAAATTACAAAAGAGAAACAGTTCTTTGTCTTTAGAATTAAACATTTCGAAAAAAGGTAAAAAGGCAAAATTAAATCAACTTGAACAACAAAAATTGAGCCAATATATTGGCGAAATGAATGTTGTCATGTTTGCCCCAGAAGATTTAAATCTTGTAAAAGGAAGCCCTCAAGTAAGAAGACGCTTTTTAGATATGGAATTAGGGCAAATAGCTCCCGTTTATTTGTATGAATTAAGTCAATATCAAAAAGTGCTCACGCAACGAAACCATTTGCTAAAAAAAATGCAAGGGAATAGTAAAAATGAGGAAACGATGTTGGATGTATTTACACTGCAACTTATTGAACACGGTGCAAAAATATTGCAAAAGCGTTTTGAATTTTTGCATTTACTACAAGAATGGGCAGCTCCAATTCATCGTGGTATAAGCCGTGGATTAGAAGAATTGGAAATTGTTTATAAACCGAGTGTAGATGTATCAGAATCAATGGATTTGTCGAAAATAAAAGAAGTATACTATGAAAGTTTTCAATCTGTGAAACAACGTGAAATTTTCCGTGGTACGACTTTAATTGGTCCTCATCGTGATGATTTACAATTCTTCGTTAATAGTAAAAATGTTCAAGTCTTTGGTTCGCAAGGACAACAACGAACGACCGCACTATCCCTAAAATTAGCTGAAATTGAATTGATTTATTCAGAGGTTAAAGAATATCCAATCCTTTTGCTGGATGATGTTTTATCAGAATTAGACGATTATCGTCAATCACATCTGTTAAATACAATTCAAGGAAAGGTGCAAACATTTGTTACAACGACGAGTGTCGACGGAATTGAACACGAAACATTGAAAGACGCGAAAACAATTCATGTAACGAACGGCACTGTAGATTGTGAAATAGATAGGGCATAAACCCCTGTTTAAATGGAAAAGTAGGTGATCTTTGTGTCAATGGAACAAAAACAAATGCAAGAAAATGCATATGATGAAAGTCAGATACAGGTACTTGAAGGACTAGAGGCAGTTCGGAAACGCCCGGGTATGTATATTGGATCTACGAGTGGGAAAGGACTTCACCACCTTGTATGGGAGATTGTCGATAATAGTATCGATGAAGCGTTAGCAGGATATTGCGATGAAATCAACGTTAGTATTGAAGAAGATAATAGTATTCTTGTGACGGATAATGGACGTGGTATTCCAGTTGGTATACAAGAAAAAATGGGACGTCCTGCAGTAGAGGTTATTATGACTGTCCTCCACGCTGGTGGCAAATTTGGCGGTGGCGGTTATAAGGTTTCTGGTGGTTTGCACGGTGTTGGTGCATCTGTTGTAAATGCCTTATCGACAGAACTAGAAGTATTTGTACATCGTGATGGTAAAATCCATTATCAAAAATATGAAAGAGGTATTCCGGTTGCAGATTTAAAAGTCATCGGTGATACAGATAAAACTGGAACAATAACTCGCTTTAAGCCAGACCCAGAGATTTTTAAAGAGACGACAGAATATGAATTTGATACGTTAGCGACTCGTATGCGTGAGTTGGCATTTTTAAATCGTAATATTAAATTAACAATTGAAGATAAGCGTGAACATAAGCAAAAGAAAGAGTTTCACTATGAAGGTGGAATTAAATCATATGTTGAACATTTAAATCGTTCAAAACAACCAATTCATGAAGAGCCTGTATATGTAGAAGGTTCAAAAGATGGGATTCAAGTTGAGGTTTCCTTGCAGTATAACGAAGGATATACAAATAATATTTACTCGTTTACGAATAACATTCATACGTATGAAGGTGGTACACATGAGGTAGGATTTAAAACTGCCCTGACACGTGTGATCAATGATTATGGTCGTAAAAATAATATTTTAAAAGATGCAGATAGTAATTTAACTGGTGAAGATGTTCGTGAAGGTTTAACAGCAATTGTGTCAATCAAACATCCAAATCCACAATTCGAAGGACAAACGAAGACGAAACTTGGAAATAGTGAAGCGAGAACGATTACAGAGTCAGTATTCTCAGAGGCGTTTGAAAAGTTCTTACTGGAAAATCCCAATGTTGCACGTAAAATTGTAGATAAGGGGACAATGGCAGCGCGTGCGCGTGTAGCAGCTAAAAAGGCTCGTGAGTTAACTCGCCGAAAGAGTGCTTTAGAAGTTTCAAGTTTACCAGGGAAATTGGCAGACTGTTCTTCTAAAGATCCAGCAATTAGTGAAATTTATATCGTAGAGGGTGACTCTGCGGGTGGATCTGCAAAACAAGGACGCGATCGTCATTTCCAAGCGATTTTACCACTGAAGGGTAAAATTATTAATGTTGAAAAGGCACGCTTAGATAAGATTTTATCAAATGATGAAGTTCGTACAATTATTACGGCGATTGGTACAAATATTGGCGGAGACTTCGATATTGAGAAAGCACGCTATCATAAAGTTATTATAATGACCGATGCCGATGTTGATGGTGCGCATATTCGTACCCTATTATTAACGTTCTTCTATCGTTATATGCGTCAAATAATTGAGTGTGGTTATATATATATTGCACAGCCACCTTTGTTTAAAGTACAGCAAGGTAAAAAAATTCAATATGCTTATAATGATAAAGAACTTGAAAAGATATTAGCTGAGCTACCAGCCCAGCCGAAACCGGGAATTCAGCGTTATAAAGGTCTTGGGGAAATGAATCCAACTCAGCTATGGGAAACGACAATGGATCCAGAAGTACGTTCGTTACTTCAAGTTTCTCTTCAAGATGCAATAGAAGCAGACGAAACGTTTGAAATTTTAATGGGAGATAAAGTAGAGCCACGTCGTAACTTTATCCAAGAGAATGCAAAATACGTGAAAAACCTTGATATTTAAATGAGTAATGACAGGAATCTAAGTATTCCTGTCTTCTACATATAAATCAATGTATGTGTAACGGAAATGTAAGAGGAGGTGCTCGTTGATGTCAGACAATCAACAACAAGCACGAATTCGAGAAATTAATATTAGTCATGAAATGCGTACCTCATTTTTAGATTATGCAATGAGTGTTATCGTATCTCGTGCATTACCAGATGTTCGTGATGGATTAAAACCTGTGCATCGTAGGGTTTTATATGCAATGAATGATTTAGGGATTACTGCGGATAAAGCATACAAAAAATCGGCGCGTATTGTCGGCGAAGTAATCGGTAAGTATCACCCGCATGGAGATTCAGCAGTTTATGAAACAATGGTACGTATGGCGCAAGATTTTAGCCAACGTTATATGCTTGTTGATGGACATGGTAACTTTGGTTCTGTTGATGGAGATTCAGCGGCAGCAATGCGTTATACAGAAGCAAGAATGTCTAAGATTTCTATGGAATTAATACGTGATATTTCAAAAAATACAATTGATTATCAAGATAACTACGATGGTTCTGAAAGGGAGCCAATTGTATTACCGGCGCGTTTCCCTAATTTATTAGTAAATGGTACGACGGGTATTGCAGTTGGTATGGCAACAAATATTCCGCCACATCAACTTGGTGAAGTGATTGATGGCGTATTGGCACTAAGCCATAACCCTGATATTACTATTGCGGAATTAATGGAGTGTATTCCAGGACCAGACTTCCCAACAGCGGGTTTAATCTTAGGAAGAAGTGGGATTCGAAGAGCTTATGAAACGGGACGAGGCTCTATCATACTTCGTGCTAAAGTTGAAATTGAAGAGAAGTCAAATGGTAAACAATCTATTATCGTAACCGAACTACCTTATCAAGTTAATAAGGCGCGATTAATTGAAAAAATTGCAGAATTAGTTCGCGATAAGAAAATTGAGGGTATTACAGATTTACGTGATGAATCAGATCGAAATGGTATGCGTATTGTTATGGAAGTACGTCGTGATGCCAATGCAAATGTACTATTAAATAATCTATATAAACATACGGCACTCCAAACAAGTTTTGGTATTAATATGTTGTCGCTTGTAAATGGAGAGCCTCAAGTACTAAATTTAAAACAAAACTTATATCATTATTTGGAGCATCAAAAGGTAGTAATCCGACGACGTACTGCTTATGAACTAGAAAAAGCAGAAGCGCGTGCTCATATTTTAGAAGGGTTACGAATTGCTTTAGATCATCTTGATGAAGTTATTACGTTAATTCGCAGCTCAAAAACGGCAGATATTGCAAAGCAAGGCTTAATGGAGCGTTTCGGTTTAAGCGAGAAACAAGCGCAAGCAATTTTAGATATGCGCCTGCAACGTTTAACAGGATTAGAGCGTGAAAAAATCGAGCAAGAATATCAAGATTTAATGAAGTTAATTGCTGAATTAAAAGCAATCTTAGCAGATGAAGAGAAAGTTCTTGAAATTATTCGTGAAGAGTTAACGGAAGTAAAAGAGCGCTTCAATGATAAGAGACGAACAGAAATTACAATCGGTGGTATGGAAGCTATTGAAGATGAAGATTTAATCCCAGAGCAAAACATTGCGATTACGTTAACCCATAACGGTTATATTAAGAGGTTGCCAGCTTCTACGTACAAAACACAGAACCGTGGGGGACGTGGTGTACAAGGAATGGGTACGAATGATGATGACTTTGTTGAACATTTATTAACAACGTCTACTCATGATCATATTTTATTCTTCACAAACAAGGGTAAAGTATACCGTACAAAAGGATATGAAATTCCAGAGTATAGTCGTACGGCGAAAGGACTACCGATTATTAACCTATTAGGGGTAGATAAGGGTGAATGGATCAACGCCATTATTCCAATTCGTGAGTTTGGCGACGACCAGTTCTTATTCTTTACAACGAAACAAGGTATCTCTAAGAGAACGCCACTTTCATCATTTGCAAATATACGTACGAACGGTTTAATTGCAATTTCGCTTCGTGAAGAAGATGAAGTGATTTCTGTACGTTTAACATCTGGTGATAAAGATATTATTGTAGGGACAAGCAACGGTATGTTAATTCGCTTCAATGAGCAAGATGTACGTTCTATGGGCCGTAACGCAGCTGGTGTAAAAGCTATTACACTAGGCGAAGAGGACCAAGTAGTAGGTATGGAAATTGTTGAAGAAGATACAAATGTCCTAATTGTAACGAAAAACGGGTATGGTAAGCGTACGCCGGTTGAAGAGTATCGATTACAAAGTCGTGGTGGTAAAGGCCTGAAAACTTGTAACATTACAGATAAGAACGGTAAATTAGTAGCGGTTAAGTCTGTAACAGGTGAAGAAGATATTATGTTAATTACAGCAGCGGGTGTTATTATTCGTATGCCGGTGGATCAAATCTCTCAGATGGGGCGTAATACACAAGGTGTGCGTCTAATTCGATTAGAGGATGAGCAAGAGGTAGCGACAGTAGCAAAAGCACAAAAAGATGAAGAGGAAGAAACTAGCGAAGAGGTTTCTTCTGAAGAATAAGAGTGGGGATTTTCCCCCCTCTTTATTTTTTTATAATAATACTTGCATAGTTATAAGAAAGTCTATATAATAGGCAGAGTCAGCAAATGAGAGATACAAGTTATCAAAAAAACTTGTTGACGAAAATAATATACTGTGATATATTATAAAGGTCGCTGAAACGCGATGTTGAACTTTGAAAACTAAACGAAACAAACAACGTGAAACGTCAATTTTTATTTTAGATGCTAGACAA
>NZ_JACYOF010000012.1 GCF_014932895.1 Bacillus thuringiensis
TCGCATTGATTGTTCCTACTTCTTGCGTCCCATTTGTAATGTTTTCCGCTGGCTTTTCTTCTTGTTTCCCTGCTTCCAGCTTCACAAATTCTATCGATACGTAACCTTCTTTTCCCTGATAATTAATTTTTGCCCAGCCATTTGCTTTTCCTAGAACCGTTACTTTTTCTCCATTTTTTAAGTTTCCGAGGATTGAGCTACTTGTATTTGCTGCACTTCTTACTCGTAGACTTGTCGCATTGATTGTTCCTACTTCTTGCNTTTCTAGCTTCACAAACTCTAGCGATACATAGCCTTCTTTTCCTTGGTAGCTTATTTTCGCCCAACCATTTGCTTTTCCTAGAACCGTTACTTTTTCTCCATTTTTTAAGTTTCCGAGGATCGAGCTACTTGTATTTGCTGCACTTCTTACTCGTAAGCTTGTCGCATTGATTGTTCCTACTTCTTGTACTCCATTTTTAATCGTTGAATCTGGTGTTTTCGGTTGTTCTGGTGTTTTTATTTCTTCTGTATTACCACCAATTTTCACAAACTCTAACGACACATATCCTTCTTTTCCTTGATAGCTTATTTTCGCCCAGCCGTTCGCTTTTCCTAGAACCGTTACTTTTTCTCCATTTTTTAAGTTTCCGAGGATCGAGCTACTTGTATTCGCTGCACTTCTTACTCGTAGACTTGTCGTATTGATTGTTCCTACTTCTTGTACTCCATTTTTGATTGTTGGTTGCTGCTGCTTTTGACTAGAAGTATCAGTTGTTTGAATTACATCTCCAAATTTTAAAAACTCTAAAGATACATATCCTTCTTTTCCTTTATATTCAATCTTTGCCCAGCCATTTGCTTTTCCTAGTACCGTTACTTTTTCATTTTTTTGAACGTAGCCAATCATTGAACTACCTAAAACCGGACTATTACGTACATTCAAACGAGTCGCTGTAACAATTCCCTCTTCTTTTTGTCCATTATTAATTGTTAATTGTTGTTTTTGTTCAACGCTTGGATTTTTACTTGAAAATCCCAAAAATTGTAATGCGACATACCCTTCTTTTCCATTATGAGAAATTTTTGCCCATTCTTTTTCCTGACTTAAAACTTGTACACTGGTTCCTTGTTTTACTGTTCCTATAACTTTACCTTGGGTTGTAGGTTGTTCACGTATATTTAAGTTTGTTGCATTTACTGTTGCTAAATTATCACTTTCTGCAAAGGCATGAGTCGAAATAAAAGATGCTGCTGTCGCTAGAAATGTACCTGTTATTATTTGTTTTGTTGTTTGCTTCATATTTTTATAAGAATATAGGAAATCCTATATTCTTCAGCCCCCTTTTTTTTATCCGTCTTACTATTAATCTTAACATATCATTCCGAAATATATATTCCGAATATCTAAATACAACCATAAAAATTGTGAACATCTTTTTTCTATACAGTTTTTTTGCATAAAACTCTTTTTCCTATGCAATATTACATTGGTATGTTATTGTTTATTCGCCGTAAAAATGCAAAATAAAAACCAATATTCTTCCATCTAAAAAATACATGAAACAAATATAAAACTAAAAAGGACTTTGGATTGCATTTTATTATGCAATCCAAAGTCCTTTTTTCCTCTATAAGAAAGAGTATTAATATGCTTTTCCCCAATACACCATACGCTTAGCTTTTTTACCACAGCAAATACATTCATCAGCTAAATGTTCTTGTTCAAAAGGCATACAGCGTGAAGATACTCCAACTTCTTCTTTTAATTTTTCTTCACAATCTAGTTCTCCGCACCACATTGCCTTAATAAAACCTTGCTTTTCGTCAGCTACCTTTTTCATCTCTTCGAAATTTGTCACACTATACGTATTCTCATCGCGAAATACTTTTGCTCTATTAAGTAAAGAATGATGAATTTCCTCAAGTAATGATGGAATGCGCTCTTCTAATTGATCCATTGATATAAACTCTTTTTCCTTCGTATCTCTCCTTACGAGTACAACTTGATTCTTTTCAATATCCTTCGGACCAACCTCTAATCGAACTGGAATCCCCTTCATTTCATACTCATTGAATTTCCAGCCCGGCGTTTTATTACTAGCATCTACTTTCACACGTGCAACCTTTTGAATACGGCCTTGTAACTCTGTTGCCTTTTCTAACACACCTTCTTTATGCTGAGCAATCGGTACGATAACAACTTGTACTGGTGCCACTTTTGGAGGCATTACAAGTCCATTGTTATCACTATGAACCATAATAAGTCCACCTATCATTCTTGTTGATACCCCCCAAGATGTTTGGTGTACATATTGCCACTTACCGGTACGATCTAAAAACTTAATATCAAATGCTTCAGAGAAATTCGTTCCAAAGTTATGAGAGGTTCCTGTTTGAAGTGCTTTTCCATCATGCATTAAACTTTCAATCGTATAAGTTGCCTTTGCTCCCGCAAACTTTTCTTTTTCTGTTTTTTGCCCTTTAATTACTGGTATCGCTAAGTAATCTTCACAGAAAGAAGCATATAGATTTAAAATATTTAACGTTTCAGCTTGCGATTCTTCTGCCGTTTCATGGATCGTATGGCCTTCTTGCCATAAGAACTCAGTTGTACGAAGGAATGGTCTCGTTGTCTTCTCCCAACGAACTACTGAACACCACTGATTATATAGCTTTGGCAAATCATTATATGATTGCACAATCTTTGAAAAATGCTCACAAAATAAAGTTTCAGATGTAGGGCGTACACAAAGCCTTTCCGCTAATTTTTCATCTCCACCATGCGTAACCCATGCTACCTCAGGAGCAAATCCTTCCACATGATCCTTCTCTTTTTGCAATAAACTCTCTGGGATAAACATTGGCATATACACATTTTCATGACCAGTTTCTTTTAACTTTTCATCCATCACTTTCTGCATATTTTCCCATAAGGCATAACCGTACGGACGTAAAATCATACACCCTTTTACACTTGAATAATCAACAAGTTCAGCTTTTTTTACAATATCGGTATACCACTGAGCAAAATCTTCTTCCATCTTCGTAATGGCTTGCACTTGTTCTTTTGCCATAGTTCAGTCTTCCTCCTTTTGAAAATACAAAAAAGCTCGAGTCCCTAAATAGGGACCGAGCTTTGCCGGCGTTACCACCCTGATTCATACACAAAAATTGTGCATGCTCTCTTTTTGATAACGGGAAATCCCCGCTGCATATGCAGAACGCAAAGGTAGGTTCCATATCGCCTTTTTAAGAATCTTTCAGCCAAGCGGATTCTCTCTCTGTACAAAAAGGTTAGACATGTACTAATCCTTTTTCATCGTTATAACGAAATAAATTTGTTGATTATCATAATACAAATTCTTTTTTAAAACAATAGCTAATTTTCTTATTTTTATATATTCTTTTCGTTTTTTGTAGTTTTATACGTAGCGTTTTCTAGAGATTTTTACAAGTTGATGTGCAATCATACCGATAAGTGTACCAAGTAGAACGAAGAAACCAATAAATCCATATCCCATTCCTTCCCATCCGCCAATAACGATCATTGTAACAGGGAAGGATGCTAAACAAAGAAGTATTAAAATAAGTGCAAATATAATATCAAACTGTTTGTCTGGAAAACGTTTCTTTAGTAAATATGAAATAGCAAATACAAGGAGAATCGTGATTCCACCAATGATGTAAAATATACCAAATCCATCTAACCAGTCCATACTATTTCCTCCTTCCATACATTCCCTTATACTCATTATATGTTTAATTTTTCTGAAAATAAACAATAAATTTTATTTGGAAATATATTTTTATCACCAGGTATTAATAGTAATATATAAGAATAGGTTTTATATTATTAGGAGGGTTACTTTATGGATAAAGCATTAACGAATCGTGTCATTATTTTATCTTTCGACTGTTTATCAGCTTTAGATTTTCCTATACTACAAACATTACCTAATTTCCAATTTCTAATAAAAAGAGGCGCAGTTGTGGAAAAAGTAGAGCCAATTTATCCTTCTGTAACATATCCAAGCCACTCAACAATCGTGACTGGTAATTACCCTAATAAGCATGGTGTCATTAGCAATACGTTACTTCAACCAGGGCGTGAATCCCCAGATTGGCATTGGTACCGAAAATCGATAAAAGGAACAACGTTATATGATGAAGCACATAAAGCAAATTTAAAGACCGCTGCCCTTCTATGGCCTGTTACTGGAAGAGCAAAAATCGATTACAATTTGCCAGAAATTTTCCCAAATAGACCGTGGCAAAATCAAGTGTTAGTTTCATTATTTAGCGGTAGTCCACTTTATCAATTAGATTTAAATCGCCGCTTTGGCCATATACGAAATGGATTATCGCAGCCTGAACTTGATGATTTCGTGCTCGCTTCGGCTGTACATACAATCCATACGAAAAAGCCAAATGTCATGTTCGTACATTTTACGGACCTAGATACACAAAGGCATTATTATGGGTTTTCATCTAAGGAAACGCGAGCTGCAATTCATAGACATGATGAACGGCTAGGAAATATTATTCAAGCTTTAAAAGAAAGTGGACTATACGAAGAAAGTACAATTATTGCTCTTGGGGATCATAGCGCTTTAAGTGAAAACAAAGCAATTCAATTAAATGTGCTATTTCATCAAAAAGGGCTTATCTCTATAAATTCAAAAGGGAAAATAGTAGATTGGAGGGCCTATTGTCAAAGCTGCGACGGGTCTGCATATGTATATGTGAAAGACAAAAACGATACAGATACAATCCGAGAAGTGCAACTACTCCTTGAAGAACTGCTTCGGAATAAACAAAGCGGCATTGAATTTATCCTTCATGATGAAGATGCGAAGGAATGCGGTGCAGATGGTAATTGTTTATTTATGTTAGAAGCACAAGAAGGGTATTATTTCACTGAAAATTATATAGGGGATTTTATAAAAGAAATTACTCAAAATGATGTTACTCCTAGTAAAAAATATACATTTGGAACTCATGGATACTCTCCAAAAAAACCTAACTATGAAACAATTTTTATTGCTGCTGGAAAAGGTATAAAAAGCGGCGTTACAATCCCGTATATGAGACTTATTGATGAAGGACCTACTATCGCTAGATTACTCGGTCTACACTTAGGTAAAACAGACGGAGCAATTGTAGAGGATTTACTTCAATTGTAAAGAACTGTGTATATATGTAAAAGTTATGTAAAAATCATCACTGTTTCTCTTTTTACAATTTTTATTTTTGTACACTGTTAGTAGAACAAATTTAAGGGGGAACATTATATGAAAAAAATGTCCAGACAAGAAAAAAGCTGGATATTATATGATTGGGCGAACTCGGTATATTCGCTCGTCATTACAACTGCATTATTTCCAATTTACTTTAAAGCAGCTGCAAAAGAAGCCGGACTATCTGGCGCAACTTCAACAGCCTATTGGGGATATGCAAACTCATTCGCTACACTTTTAATTTCTATACTTGCACCTATTCTCGGCACGGTTGCTGATTATAAAGGATTTAAAAAACGCTTTTTCACATTCTTCTTTGGGCTCGGTATCGTCTTTACAAGTATGCTAGCAGTTGTTCCAACATCCCAGTGGTACTTATTATTAGGGTGCTATATGCTCGCATTAGTTGGTTTTGCTGGAGCAAACATTTTTTATGATGCATTTTTAGTAGATGTCACCTCTGAAGATAGAATGGACAGAATTTCTACAAGAGGATTTGCCTTAGGTTATATTGGGAGCACAATTCCTTTTATCGGTTGTATTGCTCTTATCATTCTTGCTCAAAAAGGAGCTATCCCTTTATCAGTCGGCATTGCTAGTCAAATTTCCTTCGCGATAACAGCTCTTTGGTGGGGGTTATTTACAATTCCAATGCTCAAAAACGTAGAGCAAACACACTATATTGAACGTCATCCAAGACCAATTGCAATGAGCTTCAAGCGCCTTGCTGATACGTTTAAAAATATTAAAGAATACAAAACTGTTTTTATGTTTCTAATAGCTTACTTCTTCTACATTGACGGAGTTGATACGATTATCACTATGTCTACAGCTTACGGAACTGATCTTGGGATTAGTGCAACCAATCTATTAATCATCTTATTTGTAACACAAATTGTCGCTTGTCCATTCGCTTTATTGTACGGAAAACTATCGGAAACGTTTACCGGTAAAAAAATGCTATATGTTGGTATTATTATTTATATCATCATCTGCACATATGCTTATTTCTTAAAAACGACACTTGATTTCTGGATTTTAGCAATGTTAGTTGCCACATCTCAAGGTGGTATTCAAGCACTAAGCCGTTCTTATTTTGCAAAGCTAGTACCAAAAGAATCTGCTAATGAATTCTTCGGTTTTTATAATATCTTTGGTAAATTTGCAGCAATTATGGGTCCAGTATTAGTTGGGGTTACAACTCAATTGACCGGCAAAACAAACGCTGGTGTACTTAGTATTATCATACTGTTTGTTATTGGTGGCATTCTGTTAACAAAAGTGCCTGAAAATGATACCCCTGTTACACCACCTAGCCCTAAAACGAAAACGATATAAGAAAAAAGATCCCCTTCTTGTGTGAAGAGGATCTTTTCTTTATTTTTAACGATAACAACTTACAATTAAAAACTCTACTGCTTGTACAAAAATAGTTTATCAACAGTTGTTCCTAATACTTCAGCTAAACGAAAGGCTAATGCTAAGCTTGGGTCATATTTATTATTCTCAATTGCATTTATTGTCTGTCTTGATACGCTACACTTATCAGCTAATACACCTTGTGAAATATTATTTTCAGTGCGTAATTCATAGATTTGATTTTTCACATTATTTCTCCTAACCTGTAAAATCATTTTTACAACATCAGTATATAATTGGCTTATATAGTTGTCAAAAGATTCCCATAGAAAAAAGGAGCAAACATGCTCCCTTACAACACTTCTTTTGAAGCTACCGAGTTGGATAAATCCTTTTGATTTGCCACTTCTTTATTTAGAATATCCTCGCTTATCCTCATACGTAGCACTGGCAAAATTGCCAATAAAATAAGCGACATTGCCATACAAAATACAATAACTAATGAAGTCATTTCCTTCAATCCTCCAGCTAGAGAGGTGCCAATTAACATAGCGCCCATAAACAGTGGCAAAATTGTTCCATTTACTCTTCCGATCATATTTTCTGGTACAAGTTGAATCATAAGTGTACCGACAACAATATTGACACAAGCTAAACAAATCCCTGTGCCAAACCTCATAAAACTAGTAATCCAAAACGATGTGGATAATCCTTCTACAAAAAATGATATAGCTAGCACACCCATACCAAATACAAACATCTTTTTCGGATTTACTTTTGAAGCGAAAACTGCAGCAACAATACCACCAATTAACATACCTATTCCATCTGCCGCAGCCAAATATTGGACTGCTTCTTTTTCCATATCTAAACGTTCAATCACAAGGAATACTTCTAATGGATTTGTGAAGCCGACCGCTAAACCAATAATAGTGAACGTAATTGTAATCATACGTAAATTTTGCGTATGAAGAACATATTTCCATCCCTCTTTTATATCATTTTTTAACGATCCTCTTATTGCCTGCTCTTGTTCCACCCATTTCGGTAAAAACGAAAGGGCAATAGCAGATAACAAAAATAAAATGATTAAACTATATAATGATATAAACAAACCAAGTTGCGTGTACACAATTGATCCTACAACTGGTCCGAAAATCATAAATAACGATTGTAATGTTTGATTAAACGCAATAGCACTTGCTACCTGCTCTCCCTTTACATAGCGCTTAAATATACGTGAAGATGACGGCTGAGAAAACTGGCCTACAATTGCAGAAATGAGTGTTGCAAAAAAGATTGCCTGCCAGTAATCAATCTTTAACAACAAAACAATTCCTATAATAGACAGTACACTTAACACATCCCCAGCAACCATTGTCCTTTTCGGATTCCAACGGTCTGCTAACGCACCACCAATGAACGAAAAAATAAAAATAGGTGCATATTCCATGACTGATAAAAGTGACACTGAAATTGGATCATTATTCGTCCGTTCCATAATAAAATATAACAGAGCCATATTTCTAATCCAAATTGCAAATTGCTGTAAAATATCAGACGTCATAACGATCATAAATGCTCGGTTTTTTAATAAACCTTTCATTTTCATTCCTCCTTTTATCCCCTATTTGTGAACGGCACAATTGGCCAGTACTAACAATTAGTGAGATGGACAAAGCCCAAATTGTTTAAGGTTTCATTTTATAAACCGACCGTTCAGTCTAATTTGTTTTATAAGAAAAGCTGCTGACTTATTATTCAGCTGCCATCCCTTTTAACAATACATCTATTGCCTTTTTATAAATACGTTTTAACTCTTTATAATCTAACTCGTAGTAAAGCACTCCAAGCCCTGATAATAACCCATTCACAATATACATAAGATCGCGAGTGTTATCTTCACAGAACTCTCCAGATCGTATACCTGTTTCAATTAATTTCTCAAAAATACCATATGATTCTCTTGTTAAAGCTAGCATTTCATCTAAAATCTCTTTGCTTACAACTTGGCTCATAGAAAACTCTTCTATTGCATTAGAAATAGGTTGTTGTATATCCTCTACATAATATTCTGCGAGACCATATAATTTCTCAGTACTAGTGCTATACGACTTCTCTTTTTCATTCCATTTTTCAAGCCAATCATACGTATGCTGTTTCACTACAAATAAAAATAATTCTTCTTTACTTTTAAAGTGGTAATAAATACTACCTTTACTTCGCCCTGTAATCTCACAAATATCTTCCATAGATGTGGCTGCATAGCCTTTTTGTGAAAATAGGCTTTCTGCTTTATATGCAATTTCTTTCTTTATTTCTTCTGCGCTTTTTCTCATACTCACACCTCTTTAAACCGACCGTTCAGTCTAATAATAACAAATAAAAAACCTCTATCGCAAGAGGCTATATTCCTTATTTAAGAAAACGTACTTTCAAACCACGTTCGAATCATATGTATTATTCCAATTTTAAATCCTAATTTAACAAGAAATACGCCTCCCGCAGCTAATAAAAATAACACTACTTTCCCCTTGTTTTTCACTTTCGGTTCCCTTTTCATTTCCATTCCCCTTAGTATGTTAAAAATATTTAATCAAACGTTTGTTTAACTGTTTTTATGCATATGTAAGCCAACTAATCAAACGTTTGTTTAAAAAGAAATACGCCTATATAAGGCGCATTTTCATCAATCACCGCCACCTCCACCACCATCGCAGCTGCCTCCGCTATCTCCACCGAAAGATCCTCCACAATCATGTGAACCTCCATGCGAGCTATCATTATCAGATCCAGCAAAGAAAAATAATGGTGATGAGTTGTTAGATGAATTATGAATATTATTTTGTTTCGTAAGATTTACCTTCTTTTTGTTTGATCGAACTGCTGTTACAATTATTCCAACTACAACAAATAATAGTATGAAAATAATAAATTCCATATAAAAACCTCCCTTAATCTTCGAATAATTGAATGGTTCTTTCTAGATTTTCAAGTGAAATAAAGCGTGATTCACGAAGAATTTCTTTTCCATTATAAAATAATAAAACTGTTGGTCCTGTAAATACTGCATATCGCCCTGCAATTTCTTGCATGTCTTGCAATAATATTTCTACTTTCTCTACGTAATCATAATTCTCTAATACACCATTTACTTTTCTTAGCATAACATCACAGACACCACAATTTTCCGTTTTAATAAAGAGCAGTACTAATTGTTGTTCTTCAATATATGTTGCTAATTCTTCTATCGTTTCAAATGTATTCATCTTATCCCTCTTAGCGTAATTTACGAAATACTTTACCTTGATACATGCGAAAGGCCGAACTATCTTTAATTTTCCTTTTTTCCATTACCTGCTGAAAACGGAGCGTTTTTGCTGTTAACTCTTCTTGTAATTTTTTTCTCTCTGCTTCATCATAACAGCATGCAATTAAGTCTTCTATTTTTAATATATCTTTTTGTAGTTCCATTTCTGGTGGAATCATGCCCGCATTTTTTAAAATTTTATAACTCATCCTTAACTCTGGAGGTACCATTGAAAGATCTTCTAATTGTAGTGGTTTTCCTTTTCCCGGAATATGATCAAGGTCACCATTCCGTATTGCTTGTCGAATTTTTTCTTCAGCAATGTTTAAAAACACATCCACACTGTCCCCTCCCTTACATATTTTTACTATTATTTTACATGAAATTTCACCATCTTGCTACGCCATTACAAGTTGACTTCATACAATTTTTTCTCAAATTTATTTATAATGAGCCATTTCCTTCCTCACCAATCTTTCATTTTCATATTCAGTCTGTATTAAAGCCTTTTTGTATTGAGAAAGTCTTTCTTAATACAATAAAGCGTTTACACTAAATCTTACATTTGTTACGATTTAATCACCCCATCTCCCTTGTATAGACTTCGTGATGTCTGATCATTTTTATCTAGACGTTTCATACGCCTAGATTCACTTTGATTTATTGGCAAATGCCTTTAAATATATCTTTTACCTTGAAAGGGGAAATGACTATGAGGTCAAAAAAATTCACACCGCTATTGCTCTCTCTACTACTCTTCTTACCTCTTTTTCTCGCAAATTTTATTACTCCAAATCTCGCATCAGCAAATTCGCAGAAACAAAAAATTGTTGGGTACTTTCCTTCATGGGGCATTTACGGACGTAATTATCAAGTTGCAGACATTGATGCATCAAAGCTCACTCATTTAAACTATGCATTTGCTGATATTTGCTGGAATGGAAAACATGGAAATCCTTCTACACATCCTGATAATCCAAATAAACAAACGTGGAACTGTAAAGAATCTGGTGTACCACTACAAAATAAAGAAATTCCTAATGGTACTCTCGTATTAGGTGAACCATGGGCTGACGTCACAAAATCTTATCCGGGATCAGGTACAACTTGGGAAGATTGTGATAAATATGCCCGTTGTGGAAATTTCGGAGAATTAAAACGACTAAAAGCTAAATATCCTCATTTAAAAACCATTATTTCCGTCGGAGGCTGGACTTGGTCTAACCGCTTTTCCGATATGGCAGCTGACGAAAAAACTAGAAAGGTATTCGCAGAATCCACAGTCGATTTCCTGCGTGAATACGAATTTGACGGCGTCGATTTAGACTGGGAATATCCAGGTGTTGAAACGATTCCTGGTGGTAGTTACCGTCCTGAAGATAAACAAAATTTCACTCTCCTTCTTCAAGACGTCCGAAATGCTTTAAATAAAGCAGGTGCTGAAGATGAAAAACAATATTTATTAACAATTGCTTCAGGTGCAAGTCAACGTTACGCTGATCATACAGAGCTAAAGAAAATCTCTCAAATACTCGATTGGATTAATATTATGACATATGATTTCCACGGTGGATGGGAAGCTACTTCTAACCATAATGCAGCATTATATAAAGATCCGAATGATCCAACAGCTGATACGAAATTTTACGTAGATGGAGCTATCGAAGTTTATAAAAATGAAGGTGTACCAGCCGATAAACTCGTATTAGGCGTACCATTTTATGGACGTGGTTGGAAAAGTTGTGGAAAGGATAATAATGGGCAATATCAACCATGCAAACCAGGTAGTGATGGCAAACTAGCATCTAAAGGCACTTGGGATGATTATTCTACTGGTGACACAGGCGTGTATGATTACGGTGATCTAGCAGCGAATTACGTAAACAAAAATGGTTTTGTACGCTATTGGAATGACACAGCTAAAGTACCTTATTTATACAATGCAACTACAGGCACATTTATTAGCTACGATGACAATGAATCTATGAAATATAAAACAGATTATATAAAAACGAAAGGTTTAAGTGGAGCAATGTTTTGGGAACTTAGCGGTGACTGTCGCACAAGTCCAAAATATAGCTGTAGTGGTCCAAAATTGCTTGATACGTTAGTAAACGAATTACTTGGTGGACCTATTAGTCAAAAAGATACTGAACCACCAACGAACGTAAAAAACATTGTGGTTACGAATAAAACCTCAAACTCAGTCCAATTAAGCTGGACTGCATCTACTGATAATGTGGGAGTTACTGAATATGAAGTTACTGCTGGAGAAGAGAAATGGAGTACAACATCAAATAGCATTACAATCAAAAACTTGAAACCTAATACGGAATACACATTTTCAGTAATTGCCAAAGATGCCGCTGGCAATAAATCACAACCTACTGCTCTTACTGTCAAAACGGATGAAGTTAATACGACACCTCCTAGCGGAAATGGCAATGCTACATTTTCAGTCACTTCGAATTGGGGAAGCGGTTATAACTTCTCGATTGTAATCAAAAATAATGGCACGACTCCTATTAAAAACTGGAAATTAGAATTTGATTATAACGGCAATTTAACACAAGTTTGGGATTCTAAAATTAGTAGTAAAACAAATAATCATTATGTAATTATGAATGCAGGATGGAACGGTGGAATTCCTCCTGGTGGCTCCATTACAATAGGGGGTGCAGGGACAGGTAATCCTGCCGAACTTTTAAATGCCGTCATTAGCGAAAACTAAAAGTAACATTCTTTAATTGTTTCACTAAAGTTTGAATTTAGGTTTGAATAATCTTTCCTAAATTCAAACTTTTAACTTTATGAAAAATTACAAATTGATATTACAATAACTTATTATAATCATATTTAGTTTCTAATATGAAGTTCGCGTGAAGTTCATCTGGATTTTACATGAATTTCCTTTAATTTCTATTGTCTTCCCATACTAATCACATTATCCTTTACATATAGGAATCATTTTTATTCCATTTCAAGCTATCTATATATACAAAAAAAGATAGCTGCCTATTAGGGAAAGGCGTCTAGTATTATTATAAATATAAACATAATCGCAGAAAAAGCACGCTTATAAGCGCACCATAAGAGTGCTTCTTCATACAATTCTCATGTAAGAGTTCTCGAAAATCATGTTAATCACAAAGAAAAGGCATTAGCTTTTATGAGCTAATGCCTTTTCTTTATTCATATTGTTCAGCGTTCCACTCTTCTATATTCCATACTTTCGTTATCCACGGCTCATAGAAAGAAAGCTCATGTGAGACAATTAAAACAGTTCCTTTATATTGCTGTAACGCTTCCTGTAAAGCCTTCTTAGTTTCTACATCCAAATGATTAGTCGGTTCGTCTAAAATTAAAACATTGCTTTTCGTTACGATAAGTTCACATAAACGTACTTTCGTTTGTTCCCCACCGCTTAATAAACAAATAGGTTTTAATACGTGTTCTTCTTTCAATCCACACTTTGCTAACGCTTGACGTACTTCTTTCTTTTTCATATCTGGTCGTCCTGCCCAAACTTTCTCTAATGGCGTTATTTCTGAAGCGAACTCTTCCTGTGCAAAATAAGCAGGATTTACTCGCTCTCCAACAGCAATTGAACCGCTTAGTGGTTTTATTTGCCCTAATAATGTTTTTAACATTGTCGTTTTTCCGATTCCATTATGACCAACAATAGCGATTTTTTCTCCTTTTTTCACTTGAAAATTCAATTCTGGGAGTAACGCTTCACTATAACCTATTCTTAATTTTTCAACCTGTAATATACGACTCACTGGCTCAGCATAAACATTAAAATCAAAACGGGACCGAGGTACATTGTTAATCTTTTCAACCTTTTGCATTTTCTCCAATACTTTCTCTCGACTTTTTGCTTGTTTTGCTTTTCGAATTTTATTTTTTTGAATAAAGGTTTCTAAATGCGCAATTTCTTTTTGTTGTTTCACATACGCCGCTTGTAATTGCTTCCTTTGTAGTTCATAATTCCGTACAAAAATACTATAACCACCTACGTAGCGCTTAACCTTCCGTTCTTCTAAATGATAAATAACATTCGTAATATTGTTCAAAAATACTTCGTCATGCGAAATGATAATATAAGCTTTTTCATACATTTTCAAATACGATTGCAACCATTCTATATGTGCTGTATCTAAATAGTTTGTTGGCTCATCTAGCAATAAAACATCAGCTTTTTCTAAAAGAAGCTTTCCAAGTAATAACTTTGTTCGTTGCCCTCCGCTTAACTTTGAAACATCTTTTTCCAAACCTATTTCAAACAAACCTAAACCGATTGCTACTTCTTCAATTTCTGTATGAATTTGATAGAAATTAGAGCTTTCCAATATAGTTTGTAATTCTCCATACCTTACTAACAGTTTTTCTACTTCTCCTGCTCCAGCCATCTCTTCTGCAATTTTTAACATTTCACATTCAATCGCATACAAATTAGAAAATGCACTTTGCAAGTATCCTTCAATTGTTATCCCTTCTTGTAAATCTATATGCTGCTGTAAAAATCCAACCTTCACATGTGGAAACCATTCAATGTTCCCGTCATCATGTATAAGTTCTCCTGTTAAAATCCTTAACAATGTTGATTTTCCAATTCCATTTTTCCCTACTAACCCAACATGCTCGCCCTTTAATAGTCGAAAGCATGCATTATATAAGATGGTTTTCTCACCATACGAATGACTTAAATTTTCTACTGTTAATATACTCATTTTTTTCTCTCCTTTACTTATAATTCATAAGCTAAATAGAGAGAACAACAGTATAAGGCCTTATTTAATTATACATATAAAAAATGGGTAAGGTGAATACACCTTACCCATTACATATTATCGTAAAAAAGGATTAAGGTTCTTTACCTGCTGTCTTCAATTTAGCTTAATCTTTAAAAATGGGCAGACTTCTCCCGTCTTAAGCTAAAACCATTTGAAGAACAGTTGATAAAGTCATTTTATCCTTTCACTCCT
Source organism: Bacillus thuringiensis (assembly GCF_014932895.1). Lineage (GTDB taxonomy): Bacteria > Bacillota > Bacilli > Bacillales > Bacillaceae_G > Bacillus_A > Bacillus_A thuringiensis_AA. The sequence goes on from NZ_JACYOF010000012.1 coordinate 14,877, forward strand.
TTAACATCCATTATATTAAGAGTATAAACTACTCTGTTATATTCTATTCTCTATTTTTTCTTTTGTTCCTTCTCATTCTTTTCATGTTCTATAAAAAAAGCTCTTACCAGCAATTATCTTAAAATCTGGTAAGAGCTTTTTCTATTTTTTCATATAAGGCGCTAATACTCTTAAAATTTCTTCCTTATCCTTCTTTAATTCAATTGATGTTAACATATCCATCGTTCGCGGCCTAAGTAACTTCACTTGTACCTCTCCAACTATTGATGCTGGTCTTTGAGATAAAATAAATACGCGGTCAGAAAGCAAGATTGCCTCATCTAAGTCATGGGTAACCATAACGATTGTTTGCTTTTCTTGATGCCAAGAGTTTAAAAGCCAACTATGTACTTCCATTTTTGTAAAGGCATCTAATTTTCCAAAAGGCTCATCAAGTAGCATAATTGGCTTCTCACATAGATATGTACGAAGAAAGCTAATCCTTTGGCGCATACCACCAGATAATGCATCAGGATAATGATCCGCATATTCATCTAACTCAAACTGCTTTAATGCTTCCATTCCTTCTGTTAACCTTTGTTTTTTAGGTTTCCCTTCAATCTCTAATGGAAGAACAATATTTTGTAAAGCCGATCGCCATGGTAATAATAAATCTTGTTGCGGCATATAGCTTACCACATCTTGTTTTTTCACATGTTCCTCGTTATAAAATACCTCTCCGCTCGTCGGCTCTTCAACACTCGCGATCATATTTAACAATGTGCTTTTCCCACAACCACTTGGACCTACAAAAGAGACAAACTCTCCCTCCTGAATAGAGGCACTAATATTTTCTAATACATTCTTTCCATCGAAAGATTTCACAATATCTTTTATTTGTAATCCGCTCATTTTTCACTTGGAAGGAATTCATTTGTAAAAGCATCTTTTACATCAATTTTCTTTTTAATAACTTTGTTGTCATATAAAAAATTCATGTAATTCGTCCAAACTTCTTCCTTCTGTACTCCCCACGCTTTTGCATCAGCTTGATACTTTGTACTTAACCACTTTTGACTTTCTTGTACTAATTCTTTATTTACATCTGGAACAGCTTTAATTAAAATATCAGCAGCTTCTTTCGGTTCTTTAATTGCAAAATTATAACCTTCTGTCGTTGCATTCATAAATTTTTTTACAAAGTCTTTATCTTGCTTCGTATGCTTCTCACTTGTAATAATAACTGGGCTATAGAAATCAAGCGCTGGATCTAGATCCTTCACCATAATTGTATTTAACTCTTTACCTTGACGCTTCGCTTCAATGCCATCCCATCCATAATAAATCCATTCAAAGTCTGCATCACGACCGATTGATTTGAAGAAGTCTGTTTGTCCAAGAATAATTTTTTCGACTTTATTAAAATCAGCTTGATGTTTCTCCATAATCGTTTTTAGCGTCGCTTCTTCTGCTGGTCCTCCCCAGCCGCCATAACGTTTACCCTCAAAATCTTTCGGTGACGTCATATTATCTTTTTTAAGCGATGCAAAGGCTGAAGTATTATGCTGAATAATCGCTCCTACAGACACAACTGGGATTCCTTCAACACGAGCTAGTGTTACATTTTCCTGTGCACTTATTGCAAAGTCTGCTTTCCCAGAAGCAATCATCTGCTCTGCTGTTACATTGTCACCAGGCTGAATAATTTCTACATCTAATCCTTGTTTTTTATAATAGTCCTTAGTCTTTGCTACATATAAACCGGTATGGTTCGTATTTGGAAACCAATCTAATACTACTTTTACTTTTTGATCTTTACTTGCACTTTCTTCTTTCTTCACTGGATTACACCCAGCCACACCTACCGCTAATAAGGCAGCTAACATAACTTTTAAACCTTTTTTCATTTTCTGCCGTCCTTTCTATATATCCATGGTGCTGTTATTCTTGCCATAAATTCCACGATAAAATACAAGCATAATGTCACCATGACGATAATTGCTGCAACACCAAATACTCGGGCAGTTAAAAAGGATTTTGTAGCTCTTGTAAGCATAACCCCTAACCCTTCACTTGCACCGAGCCATTCTCCGATAATTGCCCCCATTACGCTATATGTAACTGCAATTTTCAAACCTGAGAAAAAATATGGAAGCACTGCTGGAAACTTTACCTTCTGATAAACTTGCCATTTCGTTGCCTTCATTGTTTGTAACAGTTTCAACATGTTTTTATCTACTGTTTGAAAACCTTCTAAAATGCTAAGAGCAATAGGGAAGAAACAAACGAGTATGACGACCATTACTTTTGGCAACATCCCATAACCAAACCAAATAATAAATAGCGGCGCAAGTACAACGATCGGAATCGTTTGCGAAATAACGAGCAATGGGTTTATTAAAATACGAAATAAAGGTATAACGTCCATAATAATTGCAATGCTCGTCCCAAGTAAAATCGCAAAGAACAGTCCAATTATAACTTCCTGTAACGTTTGCATCGTATTTGGTAATAGTAAATCTTTCATTCCAATTAATTCTTGAACAATGGCAGAAGGCTTTGGTAAAATCCACGGTTCGATTTTAAATAATGAAACAGATCCTTCCCATATTGCAATGAGAAGGATAAGCCAAATGGTTGTAATTATTTTAGATTGCTTCTGGTTTTGCATATTCATCACGGTACTTCCAAACCTTTTCATCTATCGTTACACCAGTGCTTGGACGATAATGGATTTTAATAGAAGTAATCACTTCCTCTGCTCCAGCATCGACGCATGCTTGTTGCGCACGTTTAACGACATCAAGAAGTACATCTAATTCTCCTTCCAGCGTTGTTTCCATTGCCCCTACTTCATAACGAACTCCCGATTGTTGTACAACTTCAATTGCTTTATCAACAACAGAATATACATCTTTTGTTTTCGCTTGCGGTACTACTGAAAATGACATTGTAACTTGTTGTGACATACTAAAATCCCCCTTATGAAATTAAATTTTAAAACAAGAAAAGGCTTTCCTACTGCGTAGGAAAGCCTTGTATGCAAGTTATTATAGAATAACATATGCTACATCACTTTAAGTAACTCCCTACGCTGGCATTATCCAGATCAGGTTGAGGGTCGATGTTTACTTACATCCTCTCAGCCAATTGGCTCCCCGGTCCTTAATTCGTTTTCATTGTAGCATGATTTATTTTATTGAACAAACAAAATCATGCATAATCATTTCATTTAACATTTAACTTTTAAATTCCCCAATTAACTCTTGTAACTCCTGTGAAAGCCAGCTTAAAGAAGTAGCTAATTCGGCAATATCTTGTACAGACATTTCCTGTTCTTTCATACTTTCTTCAACATTACTGCTACTATTCGCATAAGTATTTGCGATAAGTGATAGTTCATTTACAACACAAACAATATTTTGGCTATTTTGCAATATATCACTTGAATTGCTAGAAACAACTCTAACTTGATTTGTAACAGATTGTGCTGATTTCGAAATTTCCCCAAAGAAAGCACCACTACTTTGAACAAGTTTAATTCCAGATTCTACTTCTTTTAAAGTATTTTGCATTGAAACAACAGCTTCTTCCGTTCCAGCTTGTGTTTCCCCTATTAATTTTGCTATATCTTTTGCTGATGCTTCTGTCTGCTCTGCTAATTTACGCACTTCATCAGCGACAACGACAAATCCCTTTCCGGTTTCCTCAGCACGTGAAGCTTCAATAGAAGCATTTAGAGCTAGCGAATTAGTTTGATTTGAAATACCTGTAATTGCTGTTACAATATCACTAATTTCTTTTGATCTTGTTTCCAAAGAATAAATGATAGAAGATAAATTTTGTACTGCATTTTGTATTATGTTCATTTGATTAATCGTCTGTTCAATAACACCATTTCCTTTTACCGAATGATACTCCATACCTTCAGACTCTTTCGCCATTTGTTTTGCAGCATTCGTTATCTCTTCCATCTTATCTTCCATTTCATATACAATCCCTAAATACTTCGGTACTGAAGTTTCTTGTGACTGAGCGCCAGCTCTTAACTCAACCATAGAACTTACGATTTCTTGGACTGCTATGCTATTCTCTTTCGTACTCACTGACAATTCTTGTGAAGATGAGGAAACCTGTTCTGCTGTCTGCTTCACTTTATCTATAATTCCTTTAAACTTCTCGATGGTAGTATTAAAATACGCATTAATAATACCAATATCATCTGGTCTTTCCTCTAATTTAATACTTAAATCACCTTCACCGACTTTGCGCAATCCTTCACGTAAATCCCGCAATGGAGCAAGTGCGTTACGTACAATTAAGAATTGAATAACAGTTGCAATTAAAACAGAAATACAAATAAACATTAAACCTTGTATAATGAACTTTTCCCTTGTACTAGGAACAATAGAGGCATCTACATCAGCTGCAACAAGTGCCACAATATTATCTTCTCCATCTTTAATTGGCTCTAATATCGTTACCCATGATCCTAATGCGTCTTCATATACTTCTGTCATGTTTGCTTTTTTCGTGCTCATTACTTTATCATATGCTTTCATCCAGCGATCTGGTTGTTTATAATATTCTCCTGGCCTTACTTCAACAACATTTGCTAAACCTGTAGACAAATCAATGATTTGTAGCTCACCTTTTTCATTTTTTTTCGCTCCAACAATATATGTTTGTCCAACACTATTCAATTCTTCCGTTGATTCATCCAATTTCTCTGTTAACTTCTCTCTCTTTTCTCTGTCTGCTGTTGGGTCTTTTGCAACATCTCTCAATATTTCTGCGTCTAATTTATGTAATACCGTATCTCCTGTTTCAAAAGAATGCCTTTCAAATATAGACATCATACTATTTTGAAACATGTTAAAACTTAACGCTCCCATAGTACCAACAAGCGTCAAAATAACTAACACAGTTAACAATACATTTTTTTGAAGAAATGATAACTTGTGCCAATATCTTTTCATTAACATCACCTTTCTTAATTAACTTAATATAAAGTAAAACTATTAAAATATAAACCTTAATAAGTGATAATCGTTCTCAATTGTTTACAAATAAAAAAAAGACCAATGAAAAGAGCATTGGTCAAGACCAACCCTATCCGTCCGGTAACTGGCTAGCGTAGCCTTTCGGCCTTAGCTCCTGTAGTTTTGCGTCCTCATGTTTCCATCAGTTTGCCTTTCTCGCTGAACGAGTTGAACGATATGGGAGTTCTATGAGAATTTAATTATTCTCTTTCCAAGATTACAACATATAAATTAAAATGTCTACTTATTTAGAGATATAAATATGAGATTTCAATCTATTATTTTTTCGAAATAATTTAACAAAATACATGAATGTTACTTTTTTTATGTTATATAATAAAAAACGTATGTAAATCAAAGATTCCTTCGGATATTGTATTAATTTTCTTTCAAATTAAACTATTCGAATATATCTTAACTTATGAATTTCGGAGGTAGTTTCTTATGTTTTGGCTACAATTTCTTACCCTACTACTCTGTATTTTTATTGGCGCACGCCTAGGCGGAGTTGGTTTAGGGGTAATGGGTGGAGTAGGAATGGCAATACTCGTTTTTGTCTTCCACTTACAACCTACAGCTCCCCCTATTGATGTAATGCTTATGATTTTAGCAGTAATTACAGCTGCTGGTGCTCTACAAGCTGCTGGTGGAATGGATTATCTTGTTCATCTGGCTGAGAAAGCACTACGAAAAAATCCAAAGCGCATTACATTTTTTGCGCCTATTGTTACTTATTTATTTACACTATGCGCAGGAACTGGTCATGTTGCTTATTCTGTACTTCCTGTTATCGCAGAAGTTTCTCGTGAATCAGGAATTAGACCGGAACGCCCAATGTCAATTGCCGTAATCGCTTCTCAACAAGCAATTACAGCTAGTCCAATATCAGCTGCAACAGTTGCCCTTTTGGCAATGCTAGCTGACTATAAGATCACTTTATTAGATATTTTAAAAGTAAGTATCCCTTCTACTTTCATCGCTTGTATGGTAGCTGCATTCGTTGCTAGCAAAATGGGGAAAGAATTAAATGAAGACCCTGAATACTTAAAACGATTAAAAGAAGGAATGATTCCTAAGCTTGAAGAGAAAAAAGAATTTGTAGGTATAAAAGGCGCTAAATTATCAGTTATCCTTTTCCTAGTAGGAACTTTCCTTGTCGTACTTCTTGGTTCATTTGAAGCACTTCGCCCAGGATGGATGGTTGACGGGAAGTTAGTTCGTCTTTCCATGCCAAACACAATTGAAATGGTTATGTTAACTATCGCAGCTCTTATTATTATTTTCTGTAAACCAAATGTAGAAAGCATCGTGTCTGGTAACGTCTTTAAAGCGGGGGCGACAGCAGTTGTTGCTATTTTCGGTATCGCTTGGATGGGAGATACTTTCTTTAACGGAAACTTAAATATGATTCAAGGATCAATTCAGCACCTAGTAACAAGTGCACCATGGCTATTTGCCATCGCATTATTCATTCTATCTATTTTACTATATAGCCAAGCCGCAACAGTACGTGCTTTAATGCCTCTTGGATTATCACTCGGTATTCCACCAGCACTACTGATTGCGATGTTCCCTGCAGTAAACGGATATTTCTTCATTCCAAACTATGGAACAATCGTTGCTGCCATTAACTTTGACCGTACTGGTACAACTGGCATTGGTAAATATGTTTTAAATCATAGCTTTATGATTCCAGGCCTAATCGCAACCTTTACCTCGATCGGCATTGGAATGCTCCTAATTTCAATTATATTTTAAATAAAAAGCACAAACCTATAATTTAAAAGGGTTTGTGCTTTTTTAATCAAACGTTTGTTTAAATTTTTTCAATCAATAACTTCTACAACGTACCCTTTCTTTTTTAAACCACTCAATATTTCTTCAATATGATTTCTATCTTTCGTTTCCAATGATAAGTGCAATTGCGCATATCCTGGAAATACCTTTGTACCAATCCGTTCTAAATGTATATTTAATACATTCGCTTCAAAACTTGTTAAAATCTCGAGTAAATGTTGCAAATATCCTGGCTTATCTTTAATCATTGTCGCAATGTGAATGAAGCGTCCTGCTTCAACCATTCCATGCTCAATAATACGAGAAATAAAGTTTACATCGACATTTCCACCACTTAGTACGGATACAACCTTTTTTTCCCTTATTGGGATTTTATGATAAAGCAAAGAAGCTAATGAGCTCGCACCCGATCCTTCGACCAACAATTTATTACGTTCAAGAAGCATTAACATTGTTCGTGCGATTTCCATTTCATCTACACAAAACACATCGTCCACATAACGTTGTACAAGTTCAAAAGTTAAATTACCTGGCCTTTTAACCGCGATTCCGTCCGCCATAGTTGGTGCTGACTCTACTGTTATTACCTTCTTTTCCTCAAGTGATTGTTTCATTCCCGGACAAGCAAGTGTCTGCACACCGTATATTTTTACTGATGGCTTTTGTTCTTTAATTGCCATCGCAACCCCCGCAATTAATCCCCCACCTCCAATAGGACAAATAACAGCCTCTACATCTTCCAGCTGTTGTAATATTTCCAGACCAACTGTACCTTGACCAGCAATTACTGCTTCATCATCAAATGGATGTACAAATTTCGCTCCTGTCTTCTCTTTTAAATCTAGTGCATAAGCTAATGCATCATCAAATACATCACCTTGTAATTCTACATGAGCACCATACCTTTTTGTTGCAAGTACCTTACTTAACGGAGCACCTTTTGGCATCACAATCGTACAAGGAATACTAAGCATATTACTAGAATAAGCAACCCCTTGCGCATGATTTCCAGCAGATGCCGCAACAACACCATTTTCTAGATCGCCTTTCTCAAGAGAAACCATTTTATTATAAGAACCACGTACTTTAAAAGAGCCTGTCTTTTGTAAATTCTCAAGCTTTAAATACACTTCATTCTGTGATAACTCACTAAATGTACTTGAATAATCTAATGGTGTCATATGTACAATGCCCTTCATTTTCTCATAAGCAGCTATAATATCCTGAAATACAATCATGCCTTCGCCTCCGAAACAGTATATGTTTATACATACTAGTTTAAGCGGCATATTTTGTTTTATACGACAAAAGACCACGCAGTATTTTCATACTACATGGTCTTTTATCTACAAACACTTATTTACTTCCTCAGCTAATCGCTTCGTACTTTCATACGCAGATTCTGCTAAGCTAATTGCAGAAATAACCGAAACTCCATCCGCACCCGCTTCTATAACGGAAGCAGTATTTTCAATCGTAATCCCACCAATACCAACGATTGGTATCGTAATTCCTTGTTCTCTAAAATGAGCTAAACCTTTCGTTCCTTGAACGGCTTTCGTATCTTTTTTCGTACTCGTTGGGAAAATAGGTCCAACGCCTAAATAATCTGCACCGTTTTTAATCGCAAAACGCGCTTCTTCGATTGTATGGGCAGATACACCGATAATTTTATCTCCCATCTTTTCACGGACAGATGTAATTCCCTCATCATCTTGTCCGACGTGAACACCATCTGCATCTAATTCAATGGCTAGTTCAACATCGTCATTTACAATAAACGGTACATTATACTCCCTGCAGAGCGCTTGCACTTCTTTTGCAAACTGTAGACGCTTCTCTCCGATTAAAGCCCCTTTTCCCTTTTCACGAAATTGAAAAAGCGACACCCCACCATCTAAAGCCTCTTTCAATACAGCTAATGGATCCTTCGTGCAGTTAGTACTTCCCATAATAAAATACACTTGTAATAACTTTGACATTTTATCTGTTTCAATGTGTGCCATTTCTTTCACTCCCTCTTACCCTAACTCTTCAATCTTTCCATACTTCTCAATATCACCCGAAGTGGTACTTGCTAACTGATTTAAAAATTCAATTTGGAAGCTACCAGGGCCTTTTTCTACTGTTTTAGCCGCTGCTAGTTCCGCAGCTACACCATAAAATGTTAATGCGGCCACCGCTGCCTTTACATAATCTTTTTCCACTGCTACAAATGCTCCCATTACAGAAGTTAGTAAACAACCCGTTCCCGTAACCTTCGTTAAAATGGGATGACCATTTCGAATAAGAATCGTTTTCTCTCCATCTGTAACAACATCTTCTTTTCCAGTAATCACCGCAACTGTATTCAATTCTTCTGCAGCCTGTTTTGCAATACTTACAACATTACCATTTCCAGTACCAGCGTCTACCCCTTTAATTTCCCATCTCTCATTAATAACGTTAGCTATTTCAGCTGCATTTCCACGAATTATCGCTAAGTCTATTTCAGCTGGAATATGTCTTGCAACTTCTGTTCGGTAAGAGGTTGCTCCTGCGCCAACTGGATCAAACAATACTGGTACATTGTTCGTATTTGCTGATTTACCAGCAAGTAACATCGCTTCTACTTCTTCAGGACGAAGTGTTCCCATATTTAATACTAACGCTCCAGCAATGCTAGCCATTTCTGCTACTTCTTCTTTTGCATACGCCATTACAGGTGATGCTCCTAATGCTAACAGACCGTTCGCTGTAAAATTTGTTACAACAACATTTGTAATATTATGAACGAGCGGATTAGATTCTCTCACCAAATCCACTACTTTACTAATTTCTTTCATATTCATCCTTTTCATCTCCTAACTATGATGGGAGATACACAAAAAGACACTTTGCGTATGCAAAGTGCCTGAACATGTGCTTTTACACTCTCCCTACGCTGGCATTATCCAACAGGTTCAAATGGTCAATGACGGATTAATAGTCATACTCTCAGTTCGCATCCACAAACTCCCATGTGTTTATGATTCATCTACTTCAAAGTCTACTCTTATTCTAATAAAATAACAAGTTCTTTACTTTTCCATAAAAAAAGAGTGATAGGAACTTAACCCTATCACTCTTTTAAATTATTATTTTAGACCTTTTGATACTTCTTTAACCATTTCTGATACAGACTCAAGTCCGCCACCAGATAGGTACCAGTAGTTTGCATCAAGGTAAACTACATTACCGTTTTTCGCAGCGTTTGTTTTGCTAACGATTTCGTTTTCAACAACTTGTTTTGCAGAAGATTTACCGCCAACAACAGCCCCTCTATCTACTACAAAGATGTAATCTGGGTTTTTCTCAAGAATATATTCGAATGAAACTTTATTACCATGTGTATCTGCTTTAAGTTCTGTGTCAACAGGTTTTACACCAAATACATCATGAATAATACCGAAGCGAGATTGTGGACCGTATGCACTTACTTGACCATCATTCGCAAGAAGGATTAAACCTTTTTTATCGCTTTTCGTAGCTTTCTCATTTAGTGCTTTAACATCTTTTTCAACTGCTGCAATTTCTTTTTTCGCTGCATCTTCTTTACCGAAGATTTTTGCTAACATTTCTGTGTTTTCTTTAAATGATTTCATGTAATCTTTTGTGTCTTGTTCTACGTAAATTGTTGGAGCGATTTTTTCAAATTCCTTATATGAATCAGCTTGACGACCAGAAATAATGATTAATTCTGGATTCATTTCATTAATCTTTTCAAAGTCTGGTTCTTTTAAACCACCGACATTTGTATACTTTTTATCTGCGTATTTAGAAAGGTACTTAGGAACACTTTTTTGTGGCACACCGGCTACTTCCACACCCAATTTATCTAACGTATCTAATGAACCGAAGTCAAATACTACTACGTTTTTCGGGTTTGTTTTAACTTTCGTTTCACCTAATTTATGCTTAATTGTAATTTCTTTTGTCTTACTTTCACTAGCTTCTGTTTTTTTGTCAGAACCATTATTGCTACACGCTACAGCGACGATAGCAAGCATGAAAGTTAATAGTAGCATCGCTAATTTCTTCACTTCGATCACCTCAATAAAATTTTTAAAATTATTTAAATCAATAGTGCATTTACACTATCAAAAATAACTCCCTCTTATGAAAAGTAAATACAAATGTTATTTCCAGATATCTCTTCTATATGGATGTCCATATCATAAATATCTTTTAAAACAGCTTTATCAATAATTTCATTTGTTGGACCTTCTTTCATGACCTTTCCGTCCTTTAAAGCGACAATACGGTCTGAATAACAAGAAGCAAAATTTATATCATGAATTACGATAATAACCGTTTTTCCAAGTTCCTCAACAAGGCGTCTCAGCACTTTCATAATTTGTACAGAGTGCTTCATATCCAAGTTGTTAAGTGGTTCATCTAACAAAATGTACTCCGTATTTTGAGCAATTACCATTGCGATATAAGCTCTTTGCCTCTGTCCACCACTTAGTTGATCTAAGTATTTATGCTCTATATCCTCTAGCTCCATATAGCGGATAGCTTCTTCAATGTGTTGCCAATCTTCTGGCGTTAAATTACCTTGTGAGTAAGGAAATCTACCGAAGCTAACTAACTCTCGAATAGTAAGTCTTAAATTTATATGATTCGTTTGCTTTAAAATAGAGATTTTTTTAGCAAGATCATTACTATTCCACTCACCAATTTCTTTATCTTCGATATAAATTTCACCAGCATCTTTTTTTAGCAGCCTACTGATCATAGAAAGAACTGTACTTTTACCAGCGCCATTCGGCCCAATAAAAGATGTGATCTTTCCTTTTGCAATTTTAATAGAAACATCTTCAACAACATTTTTATTGCCATATTGCTTTGATATATTTCTTACTTCTACCATGACTTGCTCTCCTTTAATAGAAGATAAATGAAGTACACACCACCGACGAAGTTAACAATGACACTTAAAGTTGTATTAAATTCAAACACTCTCTCAACAATCAATTGTCCACCTACTAAGGCAATGATACTAATAAAAATAGAACCTATAATTAAATATTTGTGCTTATATGTATACAAGAACTCACGCGCAACATTGACTACCAGTAATCCTAAAAACGTAATTGGTCCTACTAAGGCCGTAGAAATAGAAACTAAAATTGCGATTACAATTAAAAGTTTTTTTACGACTTTATCATAATCTACGCCTAGGTTAATTGCCTCTTCTCTTCCGAGTGATAATACATCTAGCAATTTCAATTCTTTATATACGTAGGCAATAACTAATACAATCCCGATAATAGACACTGTAAGTAACTCTGTTTTTACGTTATTGACACTTGCAAACATCTTTCCTTGTACAATTTGAAACTCATTTGGATCAATAAGTACTTGCATAAAGGACGATAAGCTTTGAAAGAATGTCCCAAATATTAATCCGATTAAGAGTAAGAAATATATATTACTTCCTTCTCTTTTAAATAGAAATTTATAGAGAAATAGTGAAAAAATCACCATTACACTTACTGATATAAGAAAGTTTATATTTGTATTCATCATTACAAAATGTTGCGATCCGAATACAAATACAACAACAGTTTGTACAAACATGTAGAGCGAATCTAAACCGATCACACTTGGTGTTAAAATTCGGTTATTACTAACTGTTTGGAAAATCATAGACGAAAATGCAATTGCTCCGCCCGTTATTACCATCGCTAGCACTTTTTTTGCTCTTCGTGGTAACGCGTACTCTAATGTGTTCATATTTAAATTAATGAACAAAAAGATTCCAACGGCTACTACAGCTAAAACGGCAAGGATTGCCAACATTAATTTATAATTCTTCGGTTTTCTATGCTGCATATGCATTTCTCCTCATCAATAAATAAAGGAAGATTCCGCTTCCGATTACTCCTACTGTTAAACCAATAGAAATCTCGTACGGATAAATGACGACTCTGCCGAGTATATCGCAAGCTAGTACAAAAACTGCTCCTAGCAAAGCAGTATGAGGTAAACTATTTTTCAAATTGTCCCCGCGATAGATGGAAACAATGTTTGGAATAATAAGTCCTAAAAACGGAATCATTCCAACAGTTAAGACAACTAATGCAGAGATGAGAGAAACGATAACGAGCCCAATATTTAACACTCGCTTATAATTCATCCCTAAATTCGCTGCAAAATCTTCTCCCATTCCAGCAACGGTAAAACGATTCGCATATAAAAACGCGATGATTACAAGCGGAATACTGAAATATAAAATTTCATATCTCCCTTTCATAATCATTGAAAAATCACCTTGTAGCCATGAATTGATATTTTGAATTAAGTCATATTTATAAGCAAAGAATGTTGTAATGGAACTAATAATATTCCCAAACATAATCCCAACAAGCGGGATAAATATGGCATCCTTAAACTTAATTCGCTTTAAGATTTCCATAAATAAAAATGTACCTGCTAGTGCAAAAATGAATGCAATTAACATTTTTTCAAGAGGACTTGCTGTTGTAAACAACATTAGTGATACAAGTACTCCTAATTTCGCACTATCCATCGTACCGGCTGTTGTCGGCGATACAAATTTATTTCTACTTAGTTGCTGCATAATTAACCCGCTTATACTTAAGCTAACACCAGCAACAACGATACTAATTAAACGAGGTAGCCTACTCAAAAATATGATTTGCATTTTATCTTGATCCCAATGCAAAATATCATTCAAACTAACATCTTTTACACCAATGAAAATAGAAGCAACTGATAAAACAATAAGCATAATAAATAAGTATCTTTTTTTCATAGTCTCATCATGGTGCAGATTATGTTCTGTCGCCATCATTTGATTTCAAACAGATTATAATCCTATCATCTTTCCCCCTCGTCTATTTATAGAATGATAGAGATCATAACTCTCTTGGTTTAACCTCTCTTCGCCTTTTACCCTTAAAATTGAATTTCATTATCAATTAAAAACAGTTTGAATATGTATAATTCAACTTTCTAGCATATTATTTTGGCAATATTTTGGTAACCTCCTTTAATGATAATGAAATTCATTTACGATGTCAACGCATACACTTTAAAATCCGATATTTATATCAATCTTTTATTCGTATTTGTAAATCACACTCGTTCATCTCATCAAAAATCATTCAAACTTTGAGCGCGACTGAATCTCAAGAAAATGTATGCTATATTTAACGTATGGAAATTTGAAAGGATGTTTTAAATATGGTAAAAAGCGTTGTAATCGCTGAAAAACCTTCCGTTGCACGAGATATTGCTCGCGTACTGAAGTGTGATAAAAAAGGGAACGGTTATCTTGAAGGAAATAAATATATTGTAACTTGGGCTTTAGGTCATCTCGTTACATTAGCAGATCCAGAAAGCTATGATGTGAAATATAAAAAGTGGAATTTAGAAGATTTACCAATGCTACCAGAGCGTTTGAAATTAACGGTTATTAAACAAACTGGTAAACAATTTAATACTGTAAAGAGTCAGCTACTTAGAAAAGATGTAAATGAAATCATTGTAGCAACAGATGCTGGGCGTGAAGGAGAATTGGTCGCTCGTTGGATTATTGATAAGGTTCGAATGAATAAACCGATCAAACGTCTATGGATTTCATCTGTTACTGATAAAGCCATTAAAGATGGTTTTGCGAATTTAAAACCAGGTAAGGCATATGACAATTTATATGCTTCAGCAGTTGCGCGTTCAGAAGCTGACTGGTATATCGGTCTGAATGCGACCCGAGCTTTAACAACTCGCTTTAATGCCCAGCTCAATTGCGGCCGTGTACAAACACCTACTGTCGCTATGATTGCTAGTCGTGAAGATGAAATAAAGAACTTCAAAGCGCAAACTTACTACGGTATCGAAGCGCAAACAACGAATCAGTTAAAACTAACTTGGCAAGATGCAAATGGTAATAGCCGTAGCTTTAATAAAGAAAAAATTGATGGTATTGTAAAAAATCTAGATAAACAAAATGCGACTGTTGTAGAAATTGATAAGAAACAGAAGAAGTCATTCTCTCCTGGTCTTTACGATTTAACGGAATTACAACGTGATGCAAATAAAAGATTTGGTTACTCTGCTAAAGAAACTTTAAACATTATGCAGAAGTTATATGAACAACATAAAGTGCTAACGTACCCTCGTACAGATTCACGTTACATTTCATCGGATATTGTTGGAACACTTCCAGAACGTCTAAAAGCGTGTGGCGTCGGAGAATACCGTTCTTTAGCACATAAAGTATTACAAAAGCCTATCAAGCCAAATAAATCATTTGTTGACGATAGTAAAGTAAGCGATCATCACGCAATTATTCCAACAGAAGGATACGTTAACTTCTCAGCTTTCACAGATAAAGAACGTAAAATTTATGATTTAGTTGTAAAACGTTTCTTAGCAGTTTTATTCCCAGCATTCGAATACGAACAACTAACGTTACGTACAAAAGTCGGTAACGAAACGTTCATTGCACGCGGAAAAACAATTTTACATGCTGGTTGGAAGGAAGTATACGAAAATCGCTTTGAAGATGATGATGTAACTGATGACGTAAAAGAGCAACTTTTACCTCGCATTGAAAAAGGCGATACATTAGCTGTAAAGTTAATTATGCAAACATCAGGTCAAACAAAGCCACCCGCACGATTTAACGAAGCAACTTTACTTTCAGCAATGGAGAATCCTACAAAATACATGGATACGCAAAATAAACAACTTGCTGATACGTTAAAATCGACTGGTGGATTAGGTACTGTAGCGACACGCGCAGATATTATCGACAAGCTATTCAATTCATTCTTAATTGAAAAGCGCGGCAAAGATATTCATATCACATCAAAAGGTCGTCAGTTACTTGATTTGGTACCAGAAGAGTTAAAATCACCTACACTAACTGGTGAATGGGAACAAAAACTTGAGGCTATCGCAAAAGGGAAAATGAAAAAAGAAGTATTCATTTCTGAAATGAAGAACTATACGAAAGAAATTGTTTCTGAAATTAAATCGAGCAATAAAAAATATAAACATGACAACATTTCAACGAAGTCTTGTCCAGACTGTGGTAAACCAATGTTAGAAGTAAACGGGAAAAAAGGGAAAATGCTTGTATGCCAAGACCGCGAATGTGGTCATCGTAAAAATGTATCCCGTACAACAAATGCTCGCTGCCCGCAATGTAAGAAAAAACTAGAATTACGTGGTGAAGGTGCTGGCCAAATTTTCGCATGTAAATGTGGCTATCGCGAGAAACTTTCTACATTCCAAGAAAGACGTAAGAAGGAATCAGGCAACAAAGCCGATAAACGTGACGTCCAAAAATATATGAAACAACAGAAAAAAGAAGAAGAACCATTAAATAATCCATTCGCAGAAGCATTAAAGAAATTAAAATTTGACTAAAATAAAAGGTTCCTACCGCTCTCGGTAGGAACCTTTTTATTAATGAATGATTTTACTTCCTTTTGCGTTCTCAACAAATTTTTCACTTGATTTGTTAATTGGTGTTTTCAATAATAACGCAGCAACAATCATAACTACTACGAAAGCACTTAACACAAGTAAATCTCTTGTTACTATATCCCAAAGCATTCCGCCAACTGTTTCACGAATTGCACTAATTGCGTATGTGAATGGTAAGAACGGATAAATTGCTTGGAAGAACGCCGGTGTCATTTGAATTGGGAATGTTCCGCCCGATCCTGCTACTTGTAGTACAAGTAAAATAATCGCCATCGATTTCCCAACGTTTCCGAAAATAGAAACGAGTGAGTATACGATACAAACGAAAACTCCGCCAATAAATAAACTAAATAACACAAACCAGAACTTATCAACTACGTACGTACCGAGTAAGAATATATCTCCCATCGATACGATAAACGCTTGTGAAAGACCTATCGTTAAGAATGTTAATAAACGTCCGAAGTAAATTTCATGACTCTTATAATTTGCGCCCTCTTCATGTACTTCTACCGTTAATAACGAAACCATTAATAATGCGCCCACCCATAATGCAAGCACTGTATAGAATGGTGACATCGCTGAACCGTAGTTCGGCATCGCAAATAATTTATTCTCTTTTAAATTTACTGGATTCGCAAAGTAATCACTTTGCTTTTCAACATCGTTTTTCAATAAGCGTATAATATCTTTTAAATCCTCTTCAGATTCAAAATCACGAATTTTATCTGCTAATTCTTTAATCTTTTTCTCAGTAGCTGGCATTTCAGCTTTAATATCTGCTAATTTCGTTTTACCATCTACTAAGCCTTTTGATGAATCTTCTAGTAATTTTTTAACATCTGGAAGCTTTTTGTTTGCTTCGTTTAAAATTTGAGATGTGTTTTTAGACATCTCTTTTGTACGAGCAATTGCTTCATTAAAGTTTGGAACGATTTCTGAATCATACTTAGCTAAAATGTCACCTATTTGGCCTGAAACGCTTTTAGATACTTCATTAATGCTTTCAATAACATCTGCTGCTGGTTTTTGACCTTTATTAACAGCGTCAATTCCTTTATCAGTTAACTCCATTCCTTTTTGCAAACCATCTTTTGCTTTATTTAACTTAGAAATTGTACCATTAAGGTTTTTATCACTATTCACATCAGCTAACACTTTATTTGTACTTTCCAGGACTGGAATCATATCATTAACTAAATTCCAACTTGCTTTGAACTGCCCATTCAAATCATTTAAGGCTACTTTTGTAGAATCTAATCCATTAACACCTTTGTTACTTAAGTCTTCTCTTGCCTTTTCAAGCTCCGTTTTTAATCTACTGTAATCATTTACAGCCTTATCATATTTTTCTCTACCATTGTCTAATGCTTCATTTGTTTGGTTTACTAACTCATTTGCTTTTTTGATATCTTGATTTAAATTACCTCTTAGTTGCTGAGCATCTTCTTTTACATTTTCAGCTGTGTTTTTCAATTGCTCAGCTGTGCTTACTGCTTTTTCGAAATCTGCTACAAATGTTGTATTATAGTCTTTTTCAGCTTGATTTACTAAATTATTTACTGCATCTAACTTTTGATTTACAGCATCTCGTACATCTTGTTTAACTTCTTGGCCAGAACTAATTAAATCTCCTACATGCTTAACTCTATTGTTAGCATCCACCATAGAATTTTTAAGCACCGTTAAACTTTCCACTCTGTTTCCAAAGAACTGTTTACCGAAATCCGTTGAAGCTGCTTCCTTAAAAGTTGTAAAGAAATCAATCAAATATGAAACGCTATCGATACGCTCTTGGAGCAACTTCGAAGCATCTTGCACATTTTTCTGTGCTACAGCTGGATCCACACCTTTATTTTGAAGACCATCCATAACACTTTTTACATATGCCGTTCCAACACGAGTAGAATTGAAAACATTATTTACTGTTTGATCAATATTTTTAGCAATATTTTTATATCCTTCACCATTCACTTGCGGTAACGCTGGAATTTCTGGTATTTGTGGTACTTGCGGAATAGTTATATTAGGCAACACTGGGAATTTAGCTGGATCTGGAAGTGCCAGGTTGAAATCCAATGATGGATTCTTTAAGAAATCCGTAATTGCCGCCGCACCATCTAAACCTTTTTGCATTACCATTAAATTATTCTTCATAGTTCCCGGAGCGCGATTCAATGTTTCATCATTTCTCGCAAAGAACTTATCTAAATTCCCTAACGCCTCTTGCCCATCATTCATAACACTCTCTACAACCGGCAACTCTTTTTGCGCTACTTTCACAACATCTTCTGCTCGAGTTGCATCATCTAATGCCTTATCCATAAGTGTATTCATTTCTGGGAACTGCGCTTCTAACTTAAATACAAGATCTTTTACCTTCTCGATACTTGGTAAGTTTGTTTCTAAATCGATTCCAAGGTCATTGAAAATTTTAAAGATCTCACCGTTCGCTGTTTTTACAAAGTTTTTACTAATCTCTTCTGTAATACCTGATGCACCTTTTGCTGTAATTTTCGGTGCAATCGCATTTACCTTTTCATTTACATAATAATCAAGTTCTGGTTTCTGTGGATTTTCATCCAGAACAGTTGCAATCTTTTTAGAGAAGTCTTTCGGGATTGTAATACTTGCATAATAATCCCCACGCTCAACTCCGTAAATTGCCTGTTTTTCATCTACAAATTTCCAACCAAGATTTTTGTTTTCTTTAAGAGAGTCTACAATCTCTTTCCCGATATTAATATCTTTTCCTCTCAAATTAGAGCCTGCATCTTGGTTAGAAACTGCAATGGGAACCTCTTTTGTATTTCCGTACGGATCCCAAGAAGCTTTAATGTTAAACCATGCATATAACGATGGTAAAATCATTAACCCTACAACAATAACAATTGCAGCCCAATGTTTGGCTACATTCCGTAAATCTGTCTTATAAATACGCCAAATTTGTTTCATAGAAGTTATCACCTAATTATATATTTTTCCTTCTTTAGAAAATGATACATACATTTTGTAATTATATCACTTTCTACATCGTGGATTAAACGAAATCACACTAATTTTCCCATTAATTTCTTTACTTACTTCATTATATAACGAAGTGAGTAAAAGTATGAATACAAAATGACCAAATCGGTTTTACATTCAATAATAACAAATATATAGGAAATGTCATAAAAAATACAAGTATTTTCTCTTGGAAATACTTGTATTCCTAAAAAAAATCCTCACAGCTTTTTATTATCTGTGAGGATTTCTTCTATTATATATCTAATTGAACTTCTACACCGAAATGATCTGAAATTACATTTCGGTTTGTGCCATCAAAAATAACTTTTGAAGAACGAACTGTTTTACTTTGGTTACACAATATTAAATCGATTCGCAAATTATGTTTATTTTCATCCCAACCAGCAATCTCGCCTTGGACAGTTGTTCCTTCATCCTTCTCTATTGCTAATTCGTATGTGTCATACAAACCTTTTTGCATCATATATTCATAACCCTCTCCTTGTAAACGAGCATTATTATTAAAATCACCCATTAAGAAGGAAAGTTCATTGCTATCTACACGCTCCATCAAACGATCGACTTGACCTTGGAATGACTCTTCTTCATCATTCCACCAACCAAGATGGCAAGAATAAAACGTTATATTCTTACCATTATAAGCAATTGTTGCACTTACAATTTTACGTGTTTTCCAATACGTTGTATCTTTATTTTCTGATATAAAGAACGTATCTTTTTTTATAATATTATGCTTTGTTATAATCGCTAATCCTTCTTCGTACACGTCATAACCAATATGAGAGAAATCCCAAGTAATATTGTAATCTTTTACATGTAACGCTTTTAACTCTTCTAATAGTAAAAGTCCAAAATTATCTTTTTTCTTGTTACCGCATACATTTTCAGCTTGTATCGACTGACTGACTTCTTGTAATGCGATTACATCATACTCTTCTTCTTGAATTACTTTAGCAAGATATTTGATCTTTTCCATTTGATTCTCTTCTTGCCAAGAGTGACAGTTTAAAGTTAGCAATTTCATATTATTACGCACCTAACATATCTTGAATGTCTGACTTTAATACGTCAGCTTTCGGGCCATATACTGCTTGTACCCCTTTATCTTTTACAATAAGTCCTAAAGCACCATTTTGTTTCCACTGCGCTTCTGGTGCCACAACATCTAAATCTTTTACTGTTACACGTAAACGCGTCATACAAGCATCTACGTCAGCAATATTTTCTTTCCCACCTAATAAATCGATAACCTTTGTTGCTAATGAACCATCTTGTACATTTCCTGTTCCTTCTGATGACTCATCTTCATTATCAATATAGTTACCTGCACGTCCTGGCGTTGGTAAGTTGAACTTTTTAATTAAGAAATTGAATAATGTAAAGTTCAGACCGAAGAACACTAGTGAAACGATAACGAAATTGATTAAATCTCTTGTTAAACCTGCGTTAACCATCATTGGTGTACGAGTAATTAACTCAATAAATCCAAATGCATGAACACGTAAGTTAATTAAATCTGCTAATGCGAATGCT
Organism: Bacillus thuringiensis; assembly: GCF_014932895.1. Lineage (GTDB taxonomy): Bacteria > Bacillota > Bacilli > Bacillales > Bacillaceae_G > Bacillus_A > Bacillus_A thuringiensis_AA. The sequence goes on from NZ_JACYOF010000012.1 coordinate 35,741, forward strand.
AGTCCTGTTGTAATTGCATATACAACGTATAATACTGGGGCAATAAACATGAACATGAATTCGATTGGTTCTGTTACACCTGTTAAGAATACTGCTAATGCAGCTGATAAGAACATTGGTTTATATTTTGCACGTTTTTCTTTATCAACATTTCGGAACATCGCGAATGCGATACCAATTAAAGATGCTGTTGAACCGATAACTTGTCCTGCTTTGAAACGAGCTGGTACAACATTGTTTAATAAATCGTTATACGCTTTTGTGTCACCTTTTGCTAATAAGTTATTTAAATCTGTAATCCATGCAAGCCATAATGGATCTTGTCCTGCAACAATTTGACCAACTTTTGATCCAGTTAACATCGTATATGTTCCACCAAGTTCTGTGTAGTTCATCGGAATCGTTAACATATGATGTAATCCGAATGGTAATAATAAACGCTCTAATGTTCCATATACAAACGGTGCAACAACTGGTGCACTGTCTTTAGAGGCTGCAATCCAGCGACCAAATTCATTTAGTCCACTTTGGATGAATGGCCATAAAAGTGATAATACAATCGCAGTGACTGTAGACCAAACAATTACAACGAATGGTACAAAGCGTTTTCCATTAAAGAATGCTAATGCCTGTGGCAGTTTGTTATAGTTATAATATTTGTTATATAGAGTAGCTCCTAAGAAACCTGTGATAATCCCTACGAAAACTCCCATGTTTAATGCTGGTGCACCAAGTACAGAAGTAAAGTAATCTTTTACAAGTAAATCTCCTGCTAATAATGAAGAAACTTCAGATTTTGAATCCGCTAACATTTGAGCGTTTACGCCAAATATAGCCCCTGTAATTCTGTTCGTTAAGACGAATGCTAATAGTGCTGCAAACGCACCACCTGCGCGGTCCTTCGCCCAAGATCCCCCAATTGCTACTGCGAATAAAATGTGTAAATTTGTAATAATTGCCCAACCGATGTCTTCCATTACGCGAGCAATGGTATGAATTGCGTTAATATCCCCAGCAGACATACCGATGAGCTTACCGATGGAAATCATTAAACCAGCTGCTGGCATAACAGCTACAACAACTAATAATGCTTTTCCGAACTTTTGCCAAAAATCAAAAGACGTAATTTTCATCTGTTCTTCCTCCCCTTGTATTTATAAAAACATAATGATTGAAAGTATAATTTCTGTTTCTCTTTTGAAAACGATTCCTTATATTACTTTATTTTTTGTTGCGCAAACGTTTTCATAAATCTATTTTAATAAAAGCGTTTTCACATTGCAATAGAAATTTATTTTTTTTCATAAAAAAAGATGCTCTAAGAGCATCCTTTTTTATTATGAAATGCGATAAACCCTTGTTTCATAAGGTTTTAACGTGATTGTTGTTACTTCTTCATGTTCCGTAACTTCGTAGTTATTTAAAAGCAAACGTTTGCATTCTAATGCGAATAAAGGCTCATTATACACAGCTTCTTCTTTTGAGATATTACTAATTACAATAACTTTTTCATCCTGTAATGTACGTGTATAAGCATAAATTTGCGGATCGTCTTCTAAAAGTAAATCATACGTACCATAATTTAATACATCATTCCCTTTTTTCAAGGCAATCATTTTTTTGTAAAAATTGAAAATAGAGTTCTCTTCATTTTTCTGCTTTTCAACATTAATTTCTTTATAGTTTGGATTCATCCCAAACCAAGGTGCGCCTGTTGTAAAGCCAGCATTCATCTCATCGTTCCACTGCATAGGTGTACGTGAATTATCACGGCAAGAAGCCCATATAATTTCCATCATATCTTGATGCGATACGCCCTCTGCAATTTTCTCACGATATAAATTTTTAATTGCTACATCATCATAATCTTCAATATTCGGGAATTGAACATTTGTCATACCAATTTCTTGTCCTTGATAAATAAACGGTGTACCGTGCATAAAGAAATACATCGCTCCTAGAGCTGTTGCACTTTCACGCCAATATTGTTTATCATCTCCCCAAGTTGAAACGATACGTGGCTTATCATGGTTCTCAATGTATAAAGCATTCCATCCCTTATTTTCTAATCCTTTTTGCCATTTCGTTAATACCTTTTTCAATCCTACAACATCAAGTTCTTTCTTCTTTTCTGCATCCCATAAGCTTAAATGCTCAAATTGGAATACCATATTGAATTTACCTTGCTCTTCTCCAACCCAAAGCTCAGCATCTTCAATCTTAACGCCATTTGCTTCGCCAACAGTCATAATATCGTACTTAGAAAATGTATTTTCTTTTAACTCTTCTAGTAAAGGCTGAATACCATTCACATTCATATGCTTATCAAAAGATGGCACATATTTTAATTCTTTTGGATTTGGCATATCCTTCAAGCCATCTTCCTTCTTAATATGGCTGATCGCATCAACACGGAAACCATCAATACCTTTATCAAGCCACCAATTAACTGTATCGTATAACACTTCACGAACTTCTTTATTCTCCCAGTTTAAATCTGGTTGTTTGCGCGAGAATAAATGTAAATAATACTGTCCTGTTACTTCGTCATATTCCCATGCCGAACCATTAAAAATACTTTCCCAGTTGTTTGGTTCCGAACCATCTTTACCGTCACGCCAAATATACCAATCACGCTTCGGATTGTCTTTAGATGAACGAGATTCAATAAACCATGGATGTTCATCACTCGTATGATTAATAACTAAATCAATAATAAGCTTCATATCACGCTTATGAACTTCATCTAGTAAAGCATCAAAATCTGCCATTGTACCAAACTCATCCATAATATCTTGATAATCACTAATATCATAACCATTATCATCATTAGGTGACTTATACATTGGACAAATCCAAATTACATCTATACCTAAATCTTTTAAATAATCCAGTTTTGCAATAATACCTTTTAAATCTCCAATACCATCACCATTTGAATCCATAAAGCTTCGTGGATAAATTTGATAAGCAACTGCTTCTTTCCACCATGTCTTATTCATAGTCATTCTCTCCTTTTGCATCCCATCGGAAAAATTTATGCAAACGTTTTCGTAACACTATCATAACAAAATATGAATAGTTTGCAACTGTTTTCATTGAACTCTATGTAGATTCCTTATTCTTATGCTTTATTTATGTCTCACAAAGGAAAATCTCATTCCTTACCTGCTCTTGTCCACACACGTTACATACGCCTTTCATATATTAATAAAAAGCACGGTTTATTTTAGAAAGGAGTGATAAATTGAAACAAACAAAATTAACAGGTCGTATCGTTGTTCCCTCAGATCCTGACTACGACGTAGCCCGAATAAATTTAAATTTAAGTATTCCAAAACTCCCTTGTATTATTGTTTTTTGCCAAAATAAAAATGATGTCTGTAACGCCTTAAAATGGGCACGTGAACGTCATATACCGTTTCGCTTAAGAAGCGGACGTCATAGCTATGAAAATTTTTCTCTTTTAAATAGAGGACTTATTATTGATGTGAGTGAAATGCATCGCATTACTGTTAATACAGATAAATTAACAGCAACAATTGAAGCTGGTGCAAATCTTGGCACTGTTTATAAAGAGCTTTGGAAATACGGTGTTACCATACCGGCTGGTACAAGTGCAAGTGTTGGAATTGTTGGATTAACACTTGGCGGTGGCATCGGTATGCTTTCACGCTTATTTGGATTAACATGTGATCAATTAGTAGAAGTTGAAATGGTACAAGCGTGCGGAAAATTTGGCGCAAAACTCATTCGTGCAAACAAACAAGAAAACCCTAACTTGTTTTGGGCATGCTGTGGTGGTGGTGGTGGAAACTTCGGAATTGTTACTTCCTTAACTTTTCGGGTCCATCCTATAAAAAATGTATCAATCTTCTCAATTACATGGGAATGGCAAGACTTTATTGCTGCCTTTCAAGCTTGGCAAAACTGGGCGCCTTATATAGACGAACGTCTCACTTCATCAATTGAATTATTCGCAAAGCAACGAAATAAAATCGAAGCACAAGGTGAGTTTGTTGGCTCTCCCTCTGAACTCCAGTCCTTATTATCTCCTCTACTTGAAACTGGTAGTCCTTCTCTTTTTATAGATGAAGTTCCTTATATAAAGGCTGTTGAATTTTTTAACAGCGGTAACATCCCTGAAAATTTCAAGCGCTCTGGTTCCTATGTATATAAACCAATTCCCCTTAAAGGTATTCAAATCATGCAGCATTTCCTTTCTCATGCACCAAATAAAGATGCGAGTATTTGGCATCAATCGCTCATAGGTGCTGTTGAAAATATTTCATCTACTGAAACAGCTTATTTCCATCGTAAAGCAATTATTGCGCAAGAATACATTACCTCTTGGAAATGTGACGATGAAGAAAATCAAAATATACGCTGGGTTAAAGGTTTAAGAGAAAGCTTAGATCCTTATACACTAGGTGACTATGTCAATTGGCCCGATATCGACATTAAGAATTGGCAAACTAGTTATTATGGCTCTAACTTTCAAAGATTGCGTAAAGTGAAAACCATATATGATCCTTGTAATGTTTTTCGTTTTCAACAAAGCATCCCTCCTTTCCATATATAAAAAAGGAAGAGCATAAGTTCTTCCTTTTATTTCAATACCTTATTTTAAATTGCTATGTCTCTAAACTGAATACACCAAAATCTCTAATCATACAAAATATAATAAGGTGAAAATAGTAGGATAAAATAAAAAACCATCCAATTATGCCCGATTCTTCGTAACATTTTGGATGATTCAAGTTAATTTTCTATATCGTTTCAAATTCTTGCTCCCACTCATAAACTTTCAATTATAGATTAATTGTATTTCTCATTATTTTCATGCAATGAATGTAATTTAATATTTGGTACTTTATTTTTTTCAATACTATTATTATAAACAACAGGAATTTGAAATTCGAATTGTTTTGTCTCATGTTTTTGTAAATAGACTGGTTTCGGTACTGGATAACTTTTGGAATTCTCGTTTGCATTATCATATAAAACAACTTTTAATGCTTGTGAATGATTACGATAATTTTTTAAAGTAACAATGCACTTTTGTTTGATATCCTCTCCATCTTTCTCCATTCTACACTGACTATCTTCTTTTTTATATTCTATTGCTTCTACCCCTTTTTTTCCTGCGTAGTACCATGTTTTATTCAATGTCTGGAGGATGTTATTTAAAATAAACGGCATCATTAAAATCAAAATACTAATGCCTACTACTTTTACCTTATTCATTGTTTTAAATGTACTAGATTCCTTTTTTCCTAGCCACTTTACAAATAATAAAAATGCGATTATATGTAGTATGAAAGAAACAATCAATATATTTGAGACTTTATAATTCATATAAATATATGTATGTACCGGAACCCTATAGGCATGAAATAGTTTTTCTCCAATTAATTCATTATCATTTGGAATTTTTAATAATAACAAAACCCCTATACTGTAACAAATAGCCACTAATCGATCATACTCAATCCGGACCATTCTTTCTCCCCTTCCTTTTTCTTTTTTATTATCGATTTTAGCTATTATTACCATACTATACAATCTTTTTATAGAGGATAACATAAAAAAGCTCCTTATAAATATATAAAGAACTTTATTAATATACAGTATGAATTAGAAAATCAATATGCAATTTTCACATAGAGATTTCCTCAAAATATGTTGGATTATGTATTGTAATTTTTTTATCCAGAATTGTAACAATACTATCATTTTTTAATTGTTTTAATACGCCGCTAACCGTCTCTCGAGATGTCCCAGATATTTTTGATATTTCAATTGTTGTAAGTGGGCATGAAATGACAATCGTTTCGCCACTCTGTTCTCCTAAATCCTGCATTAAATAATTTAATGTTTGAATGACCCGATCTTGTGCATTAGGGATTGTAATATTTTGTACCCGATTTTCGTTTAGTTTTAATATCGATGATAATTGCTGAACTACATGCATTAATTGCGTCCTACTAGATTTCACCATATCTTCGAAAATTACTGTCGGAATATAATATACCTCTACATCTGTCATCGCTTCTGCCGTATAGTTATATCCTCTGTCTGTAAACATACCACCATAAGGAAAAATAGAATACCGCTTTACATAGTCATCATATAATAAATTCCCACTTTGATTTACCCGCTCTAACTTTACGAATCCATCTAACATGAAGTAAATTCTTTCTCTTGAATCCCCTTCTAAAAATAAAAATTGACCCTTTTTATAAGTTCGCCAATAGACAAACTCCGTCAAACCTTTCAATTTCTTTTCTGTTAAATGAGCAAATAATTCAAACTGCTTTAAATCTTTAACTACGTTTCGTCTATTCATAAAATTACCTCTCTCTTGCTGTATGTTGGAGCGAAAAATCAAGAAAGCGTATTCAAGTTGAATTTTATCATAATTAACTTACATATTCGGATTTCATCATGAAAATTTTATGAACAATGAGTACAACAAATATTAATAAAATGAAACTTTAATCGGTGGGGGGTTTTTTTATCCCCCACCTAACTTCTTTGCTTTCGCTGAATTTTGAGGTAGGGCTCTTACTGCCCGCAAATAGCGGGATAAATAAAAAGAATGAAGTTACTAACTTCATTCTTTTCTAATAAGTAGAATACATATTATTTAAACATATATGCATACATCCTGTTTAGAAATAATAGTACCCGCTTTTTCTTCTAGTGCTTCATATACCTTTTCTAAAGACGTAATAATTGTTTTTCTTTTTGGATTTGTATTAACAAAATTAATAGCAGCTTCAATTTTTGGAAGCATACTTCCCGTAGCAAATTGCTGTTCTTCAATGTATCCTTCTAATTGATTCACTGTGACATGCTCTAATTTCTTTTGATTCGGTTGATTATAATTTACATACACATGATCAACTGCAGTTAAAATTACGAGCGTATCGGCATCTACTAATTCAGCTAATTTCTGCGCAGCGAAATCTTTATCGATAACCGCTTCCGTTCCTTTTAGCCCTTCTTCGGAATCAATTACTGGAATTCCCCCACCGCCAACAGCTATCACTATATTTCCATCTTCGACCAAAGAATTAATCACTTTATGCTCATGAATACTTACAGGCTTCGGTGATGGAACAACACGTCTCCACCCTCTACCGGCATCTTCTTTAAACACTGCTTTTGTTTCTTCCATTAGTCTTCTTGCTTCTTCCTCTGTATAAAAAGGCCCAATTGGTTTAGTTGGATTTTTAAATGCTTCATCTTTTTCATCCACAACAACGCGTGTTATAACCGTTGCTACGTCTTTTTTTATATTCCGTTTTTTCAATGCCTTTTCAATCGCATTTTCCATCCAATATCCAATCATCCCCTGACTCATTGCCCCACAAGTATCCAATGGCATTGCAGGCGTTTTTTCCGTTTCTGCAGCTTTTTGCTGTAATAAAATATTCCCCACTTGTGGGCCATTTCCATGTGCAATTACTATATCCACATCATTTTCCATTATTTTCACGAGTTGTTCCGCTGTTTTTTCCAACGCTTCTTGCTGTGCTCCCGCAGTAGCTTTTCCAGACTGTATCGCATTTCCCCCTAGTGCAACTACAATTTTTCTTCGTGCCATATTTCAGCCCTCCAGTTGATTTCGCTTTCACAGCGCTTTATAAAGTAATACTGCCTGTAATTAATCCATAAATCGCAAAGAATGCTAAAGCACCAATTGCTACTGATGATGCTAATTCCACTCGAGTAAATATTTGCTTCGAACTCTTTTGCTTTTGAACATTGTAAAAAATAAAAATACCTGGCGCATATAAAGTCATTGTTAATAATAAATACTCTAAACCAGCTGCATAAACCAACCACACGCCATAAATACTCGCGATCAAACCAATTATTATATTTTTATTTCGATCTGCTTCTTCAGACTTTAAACTATGCTTCAGTTGATAAAATGCTGAAAAAGCATATGGGATTAAAATAGCAGAAGATGCTAAGGAGAATGCAAAGTTATACGCCTGATCGGAAACGACGAATGTTAATAAGAACATTTGAATTAAACCATTTGTTATCCATAATGAATTTACTGGGGCCTTATTTTTATTTTCTTTTGCAAACCATTTTGGAAATACTCCGTCTTTAGCCGCTAAGTATGGAATTTCAGAAGCGAGCAAAGTCCATCCTAACCAAGCACCTAATACAGAGATGACTAAACCTAAATTAATAAAGATGGCACCCCATTTTCCAACAACACTTTCAAATAAATAAGCCATAGCCGGATTTTTTAAATTAGCAATATCTGCTTGCTGCATAAGTCCAAGAGACAATAATGTAATTAAAATGTAAATGATGAGTGTACCAATTAAGCCAATAACCGTCGCTTTTCCTACATCACTTCTATTTTTCGCTCGACTAGATAAAACAACAGCCCCTTCTACCCCAATGAACACCCATAGGGTTACAAGCATAGTACTTTTAACTTGGCTGCCAACCGCTCCCCATGAAAAAGAACCAGTTTGTCCCCAAAATCCATCTAGGAACGTATCAATATGAAACGCGAAGATTCCTATGACAATAAATACAAATACAGGTACTAATTTCGCGATTGTCGTTACTAAATTCACAAGTGCCGCTGATTGAACTCCACGTAAAATTAACATGTGAACACACCATAATAATACGCTTGCACCAATAATGGAGGCTACATTTTGACCGCCTTCAAAAATTGGGAAGAAATACCCTAATGAAGAAAACAATAATGTGCCGTAAGCTACATTACCAAGCCAAGCAGATAGCCAATATCCCCACGCACTATTAAACCCCATGAAATTACCAAATCCTGCTTTTGCATAACTAAAAATACCACCATCTAAATCTGGCCGTTTTACAGTTAGATTTTGAAAAGATAATCCAAGCGCAATCATCCCAATGCCTGTTATGACCCAACCAATAATAATGGCTCCGGCACCAGCACCTTTTGCCATATCACTTGCTAAATTAAATGCTCCACCACCAATCATCGAACCAACTACAAGAGCCGTTAAAGTAAACAATCCTAATTTCTTATCTTCACCCATTCCACTCACCTCTCTTTAATTGCAATAACAATACGAAAGCAATAGTGAATGATAGTGTCTAAAGGAGGAGAAAAAAGAAAGGAGGACTCCCTTTCTTCTTTACTCCATGTTTCCTAAAGTAGCTGCCATAACCGCTTTAATTGTATGCATTCTATTTTCAGCCTGATCAAATACCTTTGAATGTTTACTGCGGAATACTTCGTCAGTTACCTCCATTTCTTTCAACCCATATTTCTCATAAACTTCCTCGCCATACATCGTTTCAACATCATGGAATGCAGGTAAACAATGTAAGAAAATCACGTTTTCATTTCCTGTTTCTTTAATCATTTGCATATTTACTTGATAAGGTTTCAATAATTCAACACGTTCAGCAAATTTTTCTTCTTCTCCCATAGACACCCATACATCTGTATAGATTACATCTGCATCCGCAACAGCTTCTTCCACATTACTTGTTATCATTACGTGTTCATTATATTTTTTTGCTAAATCAATTACTTCTTGCTCTGGCCATAAAGATTTCGGTGTACAAATACGTACATCCATTCCAACAATTGCTCCACCAACTAGTAAGCTATTAGCAACATTATTTCGACCATCCCCAACGTAAACAAGCTTCACATTTTTTAATTTCCCTACATGTTCTCTAATAGTTAATAAATCCGCGAGTGTTTGTGTTGGATGCCACATATCTGTTAATCCATTCCAAACGGGTACACCAGAATTTTGCGCTAAAGATTCTACAGTTTCATGATTAAACCCACGAAACTCAATTCCGTCAAACATGCGTCCCAACACTTTTGCTGTATCCTCTACGGATTCTTTTTTCCCAAGCTGAATATCACCTTTCCCTAAATATTCAGGATTCGCACCTAAATCTGTACATGCTACTGTAAATGCGCATCGCGTACGAGTAGAAGTTTTTTCAAACAAGAGCGCTACATTTTTACCTTCTAAATAACGATGTGGGATACTATTTTTCTTTTTCTCTTTTAATTCTGCTGCTAAATCTAGAAAATATATTAATTCCTCTTGTGTAAAATCTTTTTCAGCTAGAAAACTTCTTCCTTTTAAATTTGGTCTAGTCATTAACATACTTCATCCCTACTTTCTCCGTTATTTATACTAAATATCTTTACGAACAATTGGCATACTCATGCAACGTGGACCCCCACGACCACGAGATAATTCCGAACTTAGCACCTCAATGACTTCTATACCATGTTCCCGTAATAAAGCATTAGATACATAGTTGCGATCATATGTAACAACTACACCTGGCGCAATTGCTAATGTATTAGAACCGTCATTCCATTGTTCACGAGCGGAAGCAATTGCATCTCCTCCTCCACAAGGAATAAGAACTAATTCACTTAAACCTAATACCTCTTTTAATGCTTCCATTAAAGACGTACGATGTGTAATTTTAAGAGTTTCCTCATCTGGACCTTTTTCTAAAATATAAATATTCATATTTCCTTTTGGCCCTTGAATGGCTGGGTGAATTGTAAACTTATCATAATCAACCATTGTAAATACTGTATCTAAATGCATAAATGCTCGGCATTTTGGAATTTCTATCGCTAATACTTTCTTAATTTTATTTTGTCGGCTAAAGAGATTTTTAGCTAAACGTTCAATTGCTTTAGCTGAAGTACGGGCAGATACTCCAATTGCAATTGTTTCTTCATTTAAAATTAGCTCGTCGCCACCTTCAATTGGAAACTTATAATCACGATCTAGCCAAATTGGCACATTGTGATTTGCAAATCTTGGATGATATTTAATGATGTACTCCATGAATAATGATTCACGTCTACGTGCCGGTTCTCTCATCTTATTTATCGTTAAGCCATCACCCACAGTAGCTGCTGGATCACGAGTAAAATATAAATTAGGCATTGGGTCTAAGTAAAACGGATAGTGATCTTCCATTAATTCGTATAAATGTGTCTTCTTACTTGTTTCAATTTCATTTTTCCGTACACCACCCATAATTTTTTGAATTAATTCTTCATTTGAAAAGGAAAGTAAATATTCTTTTAAAGTTTGATGTGCAACATTTACGTCAGCCTGTCCTTCTTTTAAAATACGATCAACAAATTCTTCTCGAAGTTTTTTATCTACTAACGCCTCAGCAGCTAGTTTTTCTAAATAAAGAACTTCAACACCCCGATTGCGTAATGTTTGTGCAAAATAATCATGCTCTTTTTGAATAATTGGTAAGTATGGAATATCATCAAATAATAATTGCTGCAAATAATCTGGCGTTAAGTTTTCCACTTCTTTACCAGGCCGTTTTAATAAAACCGTTTGTAATTCTCCAATCTCTGAAGTAACATGTATCGGATGCTTCATTTGTTGTACCTCCTTTTAAATATGTTTGATGTCTTACAAATACATAATAAATGCTGCACGCTTTTATCTTTGTGAAAGCATCCACATTATCATTGTGAAATATTAAACAAGTTATTTTTTTAAAATCATATGAATGTGTATTTTTATAACACTCCATCCCGCTTTTTTAATAAAAAAATACATATATTACGCATATATGTTGAATATTTAACTTCCGTATTTAAACAAAAATCCTGTTTTTAATTTTATTAAAAACAGGATTTTGCATTTAAATTATTAAATTTAATCTTTCTTCTAAAATCTCCCTATCTGATTTCGACTGAGAAATTATAAGGCATGTATCATTTCCACATATACATCCTATTTTTTCTTTCCACTCTAACTCATCAAACAAAACACCAATAACATGTGCATTACCAGGTAATGTTTTAATAACCATTAATTGATCTACACAATCAATTTTTACAACAACCTCTCGTAATTTTTTCTTTAACTTTATATCCGTTTGTAGATGCTCTTTTGAAAAAATTTTATATATCATTAATCCTTCTTGAGAAGGTACCTTCGTTAAGTTTAACTCGCGAATATCTCGAGAAACCGTAGCTTGTGTTACTAATACATCTTTTTCTGCTAACAATTCTACTAATCTTTCTTGCTTATCTATTTCATACTCCTTTACAAATTGTTTAATTAATCGTTGTCTTTTTTCTTTTTTCATAAAAGACACCCCTTTTCATATTATAGCTCGCTATAATTTTCATCCGAAAGGGACAGAAAAGAATGTTGCGGAAACGTTCATAGTTTATATCTTTTAACTATAGATATTAAATCTAGCTAAAAAAGAGAAGAACAGCATTCTGTTCTTCTCTTTACATTGAAAATCGTTCAATTGTTTGTTTCAAGTCCATTGCTTGCTTCTCTAAATCTTTTAATAATTGATCAATTGCTACCATATTTTTAGACTGTTGCAGCGTCACACGCGCCACTTCTTGTGAACCAGCTGACGTTTCCTCAGCAATTGCTGCTACAGCTTTTGTTTGTGCTCCTGTTTGATGGATGTGACTCACTTGTTCATTCATATAGCTACTAATTTTCTTGGTTGCATCGGCTACTTCTATAACACTTGATGACATTTCTTTTAAAATTAATTCTGTAGCTTCTCCGCGCTTTGCCTCTTCTTTAGCTATTTTCACTTGCTCTGTCATCTTCATGGCAACTTGTTGCACCTCATCTTGCATATTCCGTAATAACTGCGATATGTTTCTTGCAGAATGATTGCTTTCATCGGCAAGTTTACGAACTTCTTCTGCTACAACCGCAAAGCCTCTTCCATGCTCTCCTGCACGAGCTGCTTCAATAGATGCATTTAATGCTAATAAATTCGTTTGACTAGCAATCTCACTCACAACAGAAACAATATGTTCTACTTGTTTCATTCGTTCTTCTAACTTCTGTACATTTTGCATCGAATCTTCATTTTCTCTCGCCAATGTTTGAATACCTTGGATTAAAGATGTAAAAACACGTGTACTTTGACCTAAAGCTTGAACCATTTCTGAAGACAACTCATCAGACTGTTTTGCTTTTTCCTCTACCTCCCTCGCAATAGAGATCGTTGTATCAACAGTAGAAACAATCGCTTGAATCGATGCTGCCGATTGCTCAGCCCCGGAAGAAATCTCTGTAAGGGTCTCAGATACACCTTGTGCTTGCTTGGTCGCTTCGCCTGTTTGTTTTCTAATTTGCTGAACTTGATTATTTGTATACGAAAATGTAGTATCAATATTTTTTACCATACCCCTTAAGTTTCCTAGCATCCTATTAAATGCAACACTTAAAGATTTAATTTCATCATCTGTCTTTGGCAATAGGACATCTTCACGAATATCCCCCTCAGCCGCTTTCCTTGCCGCTTCCTCCAACTTCCGAAGTGGTTTAATTAAAAGTATGGCGGCCCCATATGCCAAAATTCCAGACCATACTACCCCTAATAACATAACGATAATATTATAAACAGTTTGACTTACATAAATTTGAAAATAATCGTAAATAACATAGATGAAAAATAAACTTGTTGAGTATGTAATTAAAGCCAAAATTGTAGTAAATAACATAAGCTGTATACGTAAACCAAAGGAAAATGTTTTCCTTTCTTTTTCCATCTCTTCTTCCCCTCTCTTATAAGCAATATAAGTACCACCTATATATTATTATCCATATTTTCGTTATAGAAAGATATAGGGATTTTAAAAACTACTATTTCTTTGAATATCAAATTCCACAAAAAAATAAAGGATTCTGACAATTTATGACTAATAACAGAAATAAGGGACAAAATTTGTAAAATATATTTTTGACTGGGGGTTTTGTATGATTCAAGTTCGAAATCTAGTAAAATCATTTGGCTCACTCGATGTTTTAAAAGGAATTGATTTAGAAGTAAAAGAAAAAGAAGTTGTTGTTTTAATTGGTGCCAGTGGTTCTGGAAAAAGTACATTACTTCGCTGTCTTAACTTTTTAGAAATGTACGATGAAGGTGAAGTTCATTTACAAGGTGAACGGATTGATCCAAAGCATTCAAATTTAAACAAGGTCCGTGAAAATGTCGGTATGGTTTTTCAGCACTTTAACCTCTTTCCTCATATGACCTCATTAGAAAACATCATAGAAGCACCTATTCACGTAAAAAAATTGGAGACAACAAATGCAAAGGAGATTGGAAATCAACTTCTCCAAAAAGTCGGCCTACAAGATAAGGCGGATGTAACTCCCCACCTACTTTCAGGTGGTCAAAAACAACGCGTTGCAATTGCACGAGCTCTTGCTATGAACCCTAAAATTATGCTATTTGACGAACCTACCTCAGCCTTAGACCCTGAACTTGTTGGAGAAGTATTACAAGTTATGAAAGACCTTGCTGAAGAAGGAATGACGATGGTTATTGTTACTCATGAAATGAATTTCGCAAGAGATGTAGCTGATCGCGTCATCTTTATGGATAATGGAAAAATTGTAGAGGATGCTCCGCCCGAACAATTTTTCTCAGCTCCATCACATGAACGGGCAAAACAATTTTTACGCAATATTTTATAAGCGAACTACCATTTCACATGTAAAGAAATATATTCATACGGTGCACAACTAATTGTCCAAATAAAATATCTCGATAACATACTTAAAACCATCCGTATGATCAATTTATAGGAGGGGTTTTATGAAAAAAAAATTACTAGCCATTGTTGCGAGCATTACGCTATGTACATCCTTCATACTAGGAGCCTGTAGCAAGGAGAGCTCTACTACTTCATCAAATAGTGAAAAGGAGTTTCGTTATGCAATGAGCGGATTATACAAACCCTTTAACTATAAAGAAAATGACGGAAAACTTGTCGGATTTGATATAGAAATAGGTGAGGCACTTGCTAAAAAAATGAATATGAAGCCCACTCCCATTACAAACCCATGGGAAACGCTAATTCAAGGCCTCCAAGCGAAAAAATATGATGCAATACTAGGCAGTATGGCCATTACAGAAGATCGCTTAAAAGCGGTTAATTTTTCGAACCCTTATTATCGCTCTGGTGCCCAAATTTTTGTAGCTAAAAAGAATACATCGATCTCTTCTCCAGAAGACTTAAAAGGTAAAAAAATTGGTGTTGTAAAAGCTAGTACCTTTAAAAATCTTGTTGCAAAATATACAGATCAAATTACAGAATACGACAGTGATATTACCGCTCTTATGGACTTAGAGCCTGGACGTGTTGACGCAGTAATCACTGATCAAATGGTTGGTCTACGTATGATCAAAGAAGGAAAATCCAACATAAAAGAAGCTGGAAAACCATTAAATCTTGATGAAATGGGAATCGCTATTCGCAAGGACGATAAAGAAATGGTTGAAAAAGTAAATAAAGCTTTAGATGAAATCATTAAAGATGGCACGTATGAAAAAATCAGTAAAAAATGGTTTGGCCGTAATATTCTTGGGGAAGAGGCAAAAGCGAAGTAAGCTAGCCATTCAAAGATTCAATAAATCATACCCCACTTTTCATGTGGGGTATTTCATTCCCTACTAAAATCCATACAATATGAGGTGAAACGCATGTATGAAATTTTTATCTCTACCTATCCCACACTCTTAAAGGCTACTATTGTCACATTACAATTAACATTAACCTCCCTATTACTCGGTTCATTAATTGGGTTATTATTTGCTTTCTTTCGAATCTCTAACAATAAAGTTTTAAATAGTATCGCTCATGTATATATCGCCATTATTCGTGGTACACCTTTAATTGTTCAAATCGCGATTCTCTATTTTGGTATTACATCTGTTGTTGTTTTCACCCCTTTTTGGGCAGGTGCAATTGCTTTAGCAGTTCATAATGGTGCATATATTACTGAAATTTTCCGTGGCTCCATTCAATCCGTCGACAGGGGACAATTGGAAGCTGCTCGCTCTTTAGGTATGCCTTACCCTTTAGCTATGCGCCGGATTATATTACCACAAGCATTCCGTCTGTCTCTTCCTCCTCTAGGGAATCAATTTATTATTGGATTAAAAGATTCTTCACTTGTTGCTTACGTAGGGCTATCCGAATTATGGGGATCAGGCCTATCAATTGCCGCAGGTAACTTCCAACAATTAGATACATATATAATCGTTGGTTTATACTATCTCGTACTTGTTCTTCTATTTACTTATTTTGTTAATCTTTTAGAAAAACGACTTCAACGAAAAGAGACTAACTCTATCCAAGTCCATACAAAAAATAAAAAAGAAGTTTCTTTATAAGAAAAAGCAAGCCATCTTAGGCTTGCTTTTTCGCTGCAAAAATATATCAACTTTTACTGATTTACTTTTTTAATACTTTCTTTTTCCTCTATATGTTCCTCACGATATGAAATATTATGAGGATCTAATCCATTTCCTAAAGAACCGTAGAAATGTTCTTTATGCGGATCAATTAACTCACTTCCTTGATAGTATACACGTGGTGTATTCCATAGCGCCGCCAAAGCTTTTGTCATTGGCATCTCATGATAGCGTTCCGGCCACATTTCTTTAATTTTCTCTTTTACTAACGGATAGTATTTAGAGCTCATAGCAGGAAACAGATGATGTTCTGTATGATATGAGAAATTGAAATGTAAAACATCTACCCAGCGCGGCACTGTTACTGATAAACAGTTTGCTAACGGATCATTTACTGGAACAATTGGATTTAAGCGGTGATTTGTTGCGATATATGCCATTACAATAAAGTTAGCAATTAACAACGGAATCACATATGCAAATAACCATTTTGCAGGTCCCATAATAAACAATAAGCTAATCCAAACCGTCCAAGGCAAAAGAAGTTGAAGCCATACAGATTTTTGATTCGATGACTTAAACTCTTTTATAAAATGAAAGAACATTCGAGTCGAATGCAATGTAAATTGAATTGTTAATGACAGAAAACTAAAGAATGAACGTACATGAAGGGGCATACGATATACCCAACTTAAAAACTTACTCTTTTTAAGTTTCTCAAGTGTTGGCCATGCATCTGGATCATTCTCTTCATGCTGCGTATGAACATGGTGCGTTGCATTATGCCATTTTCTCCAAAGCTTTGGCCCTGTTGATAGTGGCATAAATGCAATCGCGCCTAAGAAATCACGAAGCCATGCCTTTCTTACAACTGTTCCATGTAAAATTTCATGCCCTAAAAACCCAAGTGAAGCAAAACATAATCCAAGAACAATCGCAATTCCTAGATTTGCCCACATATTCAATTCAAATACACCAATCGCTATTAACCCCGCTAATGCCACAAGTAAATAAGCCAGTCCACCAAATAAACGAGTAGGCACTGGTTTAAATGCTTTTTTCGGCAAATGTGGTGATACACGTGCTGCATACCACCCAAACGTATGAAGCTCCTTCATCCTTTTGCCCCTTTCTTATGCCGCGTCCTGCGCAACTTGCATATATTAATTGTTGCTTCCAGATTGATTTTACTAGGTGATCCAAAAAGCATTTATTATAAGGAAAATATACTCACTCTATCGTCACTTATTTTTCGCTTTTATTATCAATGAAAAACATTTCTCTTTTTACTCTCTATCAACCTTTCCACATGATGAATCATAACAATAGAATTTCTATATTGTCAACAACTTTTATGACCTAGTAATAAAAGTTGGTTATACTTTTATAATTATACTTTATTTCACTAAAGAAAATGTATAGATTTCATAAGGATTTATCCACTATATATAGACATTTCCTTAAACGCCATAGGCTCTATCTCATTCAATAACTCTCTATGTAATCAACAAACAGAATCACTTGAATTTAGCTTTATATAAATCCTACTTCTTCATAATGCCCCACCTAATTAATTATACTAAAATAATTTATACCCTCTTTTAATAAAAATAGACTTCTTCTAAAACAACACACATGAATTTTATATAATATGGAAATATTAAAAGGAAAATTGTTCTAAAATCAGGAGGTTTCCGCAATGACAAGTGATACATTTCCACAACTGCCACTATCTTATTGGATTGAATCTACTCAGTTTCCTGCTTTCCCTCGTTTATCCGAAAATATAAAGACGAAAGTTGCTATTATCGGTGCTGGTATTACAGGTATTACTACTGCCTATTTACTTGCAAAAGAAGGCATCGATGTCGTTTTAATTGATTCTGGTCGTATTTTAAACGGGACGACTGGGCATACAACAGCGAAAGTAACAGCACAACATGATCTTATTTATGATGAATTAATAAATCATTTCGGTGTGGAAAAGGCCGGGCTTTACTATGAATCAAATAATCATGCTCTACAATTCATAAATGAAACTGTTCAAACATATAAAATCGACTGTAATTTCTCAAATGAGGATTCATATTTATATACAACTACTGATCAGGGATTAAGAAATTTATCGAAAGAATATGAAGCTTATCAAAAATTAAATATACCTTGCGACTATGTTCAATCCTTAGCGATTCCTATTCCAGTACAATCTGCACTTGTCATGAAAAATCAAGCACAATTCCATCCCCTCCTTTATTTAAAAACACTTTTAGAAAAGTTTGTGGAGATGGGCGGCAAAGTTTATGAACAAACAACAGCTATGGATGTGGAAAAGGGAGATTATCCACAAATAATTACAAAGGATGGCCATCATATCACTTGTGAATATGTCGTCTCTTGTTCACATTTTCCTTTTTATGACGCTAATAGCTTTTTCTTTACGAGAATGTACGCAGAACGTTCCTACGCTCTTGCAATAAAAGCAAAAACGGATTATCCCGGTGGCATGTATTTAAGTATTGATGATCCAAAGCGCTCCTTACGCTATATAACAAACAATGGAGAAAAATTAATTTTGATTGGCGGAGAGAGTCATAAAACAGGACAAGGAATAAATACGATGCTTCATTATGAAGCACTCTATTCTTTTGCTGAAGCAACTTTTGGAATAGACGAAGTTCCTTATAGATGGTCAGCGCAAGATTTAATCACTCTAGATAAGCTTCCTTATATCGGACATATTAACGAAAGGAATCCAAATATATTTGTTGCAACTGGATATCGCAAATGGGGAATGACAACTGGAACTGCTGCCGCTCATTTACTGAAGGACTCTATTTTAAAAGTCCACATTCCATATAAAGAACTATTTGCGCCATCAAGATTTCATGCAAATCCAGATATAAAAATATTCCTTTCTCAGAACATTGATGTTGCGAAACATTTAATTGAAGGGAAAATTGAAACCGCATTACGTAAACCAGAAGATCTCGAAGTTGGTGAAGGATCTGTCGTACATGTTAACGGTAAACGAGCAGGTGCTTATAAAGACAAAGAAGGAAAGTTACATATCGTCGATACAACTTGTACACACCTCGGCTGCGAAGTTGAATGGAATAACGGCGATTGTACTTGGGATTGTCCTTGCCACGGTTCTCGTTTTTCAATTGATGGAGATGTTATGGAAGGTCCAGCAGATCAACCATTAAAAAGAGTTGATAACGAGTAAAAAATAAAGAAGTTCAACAGGAATCCTGTTGAACTTCTTTATTTTCTATGACACCTTTTCAGATAAAGTGAAACTTTAATCAGTGGGGGTTTTGTTCATCCCCACTGATTATCAGCCCGCAAATAGCGGGATAAATTTCGACATTAAGAAGGAAAATCTTAACACTCAATAAAATAATATATTCATCTACAAATAAAAGGGGTGAATACTATGCAACCTTCTGCTCCACCTCATCTAGAATCTACAAAAACCATCTTTTCAAGCTCTATTACAAAACTTGTTGTTTTTATTTGTTGGCTAGCCATTCTAGCTGACGGATATGATTTAGGTATTTACGGTGCCGTTCTGCCAAAACTCCTAGAAGACAACAGCTGGGCACTATCACCAGCCCACGCTGGAACAATTGCTAGCTATGCTTTATTCGGGATGTTTATTGGCGCTATTCTAGTTGGAACCATTACAGATTTAATTGGACGTAAATGGACACTTATATGGTGTTTGGGCCTTTTTTCTATCACAATGGGCTTAGCCGCTATTGCTCCTTCTCCTGAATTGTTTGGGCTATCTCGATTTATCGGAGGAATCGGATTAGGCGGTGTCATCCCAACAGCTTCAGCACTTACTGTTGAATATTCACCAAAAAAGCGACAATCTTTTATTTATGCTCTTATGTTTACCGGCTATCCTTTAGGTATCGTGTTAGGTGCTATTTTGTCCATGCTTATGTTAGAAGATTTCGGATGGAGAATTATGTTTGGCATTGGAATGATTCCACTACTCCTCATTCCTTTCATTATTCGTTATTTACCTGAGTCCATTCAATTTTTATTATCGCGTAATCGACAAGAAGAAGTGAAACAAATTCTTAGTCGCTTTCAAATTGAATTTCATGTAAAAGATGAAATTCCTGAAACGTCATCAAGTATACAAAAGAAAAATAGATTTCTTACTTTATTCTCAAAAGAATACATAAAAGCAACGCTACTTTTTTGGACCACTTATATAATGGGAATGTTTTTAATATACGGTTTAAATACTTGGTTACCACAGATGATGCGCCAAGCAGGATATCCACTTGGATCCAGTTTATCATTTCTACTTATGCTAAATATTACCGCAGCTATCGGCGCATTATTTGCTGGAGCAATTGCGGATCGTATAGGAGCAAAAATTGTTATTAGCTTCTCCTATCTTATGGCAGCCATCTGCATTGGACTATTAACAATCAAACCATCTGTTACAATCATTTATCTTTTAATTGGTGTTGCTGGAATTGGATCAGTCGGTATTACTCAAATATTAAATGCATATGTAACACAATACTTCCCATCCCATATCCGCGCTACTTCCTTAGGATGGGGGCTTGGCCTTGGCCGAGTTGGTGCGATTGCTGGCCCTATTCTTGTCGGTATTATTATGACAATGCAATATGACTTAGCATGGAATTTTTACTTATTCGCCTTTGCAGGACTTATCGCAGCTATATCTGTTTTCTTTATTCCTACAAAATAAAGTGAAACTTTAATCAGTGGGAGGTTCATCCTCCACTGATTAATAGCCCACACCAATCGGGCGTTTACGGGCAGTTGACCTTCCACCTAACTTCTTCACTCCAGCCGAATTTTGAGGTGGGAGTCTTACTGCCCACAAATAGCGGGATCAAAAAGAGCACAAACTTACTTGTGCTCTTTTTGATATATTTCAAACAACATGTCTCGAAATAGTGTATTTAAAATCTCAATATCGATCCCTAATCCCTTTTCAACGCCTTTCACGTATTGCTGATAGTAATCAATTTGTTCTTCTAAAAATTGATCTAACACCTTAATTTGCAATCCAACATCTAATTCAGTACCTGCTTTTTTCTTTATTAACAACTTCTCAATTTCATCTAATACGCTACGTTCTAATGTTAATTCTGTAATCAATCGATCAAATTCTACTGGAGGCAGCGTCCTTTTCTCCTCCAGCCACTTACATGCTAAAATAGGACGTAATACATAAAAGTACTTTTTCAACTTTACATTCTCACCTTGCAAAAATTCACGATAATTTTTCGACGCCATATGTAAGTAATGATATATCGTTGCTTTTGGATCAAAATTCTTTTCACTCATTTGCTGAAGCTGCTCTGGAAAATTAGAGTTTTTCGAATAAAAAATTGGTGATCGAACCCACTCAAGTAAAGCTGGATTTGACTTCGCGAATAGTTGCAATGCCTTTTTAATATCCCATCCGCTTATATCTAAATCATCACTAATCGGATATTCAATTACATCACGTTTATCATGAATTGATAAATACCATTCTACTGGATGTATATAAACAAACCTAACATCATAATCGCTATCTTTCGATGGAAATCCCCAAGCACGACTCCCTGATTCCACTGCAAATAAAATTTTCACATCATTCTCTTTTTCAATTCTTTCTAACTCTAATTCAATTTTCGCTCTCATTTCATACCATCCCCATTTTTTGATTATTTCCTTGGAAATTCGACAAATATACTACTAATTTTACTACATACTAAAATAACTGCCAGAAATTTTCTGACAGTTTGACAAAGCCTATTATTTCTTTTCAATTACAGTAGCGGCAATTCGTTCAAACTCTTTTTGAATTTCCTCTTTATATGCATCCACTTTTGAAAAATCCATAGCCGCGATATAAATTCGTTCTAATTTATCACGAACTGATTTCGCTTTCGCTAAGAAAGACATCGCTTCATTCATTTTTGCTTTATATTGAATGGAAACATCACGAATTTCCTTTGCATACTTCTCATCCGTCCCTGGCGTAACAATAAGGGCATACATATCAATAATTTCATCACCTTCACGATTTGGAAAATATTCATGTGGTGCGGTGCTATCAAAAATTGCAAATCCTAACTCTCTTACGATAACCATATCAAGACTATTCGGATCGAATCCACAATGATATACTTCAACGTCAAACCCTTTTTCTTCTGCTGCCTTCGCTAACTTTTTGAGCATTGTTGATTTTCCAGATCCCGGGCGCCCTTTTATAAAATAACGATGTGGCAATCCTTCTGTTAAATTAGGAACAAAATCAACTGCTCCTTTTGGAGTAGCAGCACCTAAAAAACGATGTTTCACAATCGATTGTTTCCCCTTTTTATCTGTAAATAATTTCTGAACCAACTGATTTGTTAGTTCATTTGCTTTGTTAAAATCAATATTATTAATATATATTTTCTCCCACTCATCATGTATAACAAGCGCCTCTTTAAAGCAACCGTAAGCAGCTTGAAAAGCCTTGCTTGCTTCTGAAACAAATCGTTCAATTTCTAGCTTCTGCTTTCTTAATTTATCTGAGTCCCAAGCAACTCCTAAATTTATATACTCTTCAATAACTCCTGGCATTTTTGGCTCAATAACATGCGGTGATGTTCCATCAACAATTCCTACTTTTAATTTCGGAATAATCACACCATCAACTGACTTATTATCAGAAGAACAATGCAAAAGTTCAATATCATATCCTTTTTCAACCCATTCACGACCTATTGTCTTAATTAAAGAAGATTTCCCCGTTCCTGGACCACCCTTTAAAATAAATAATCTGTCTAGCCCTTTTAAATTCTCTTCGTATAAATTATGAAATCCTCTAGCTGTATTTCCGCCAGCATAATAATTCAATACATTCCCTGTCACTGCACTCACTCCTTCGCAGCATTCTATTTACATAAGCTACAATATGCAAGCAACTTTATTTGGGTGAATACCTAATTCGTGTTGCGCAAAAAAAGGAAATGAATTACAATTTAAATATTATAAATATTCCGAACACCAAAACTGAATATACCTTTATCAAGAGAGGCAGAGGGACCGGCCCTTTGAAGCCCAGCAACCTCAGTTTATAAGAACTGAATAGGTGCTAATTCCTGCAGAATGCATTGCATTTTGGAAGATAAAACTCAACTAGTATGTAAAGTTCATCTTTCTTGATTATGAAGGATGGGCTTTTTATTATTTGAAAAACATATATTGGAGGTATGTAAAGTGAAAGTAATTGATCTATCACAAACGTTTGAAAATAACATGTCTCAATTTCCCGGAACACCCAAAATCCAACTCGAAGCAATTACAAGTGTTGAAGAGACAGGTTATCAAGTTACAGATTTCCATTCTGTCGTTCATGTGGGTACGCATTGTGATGCTCCTGCGCATTTCATTTCAGGTGCAACCACTATTGATCAATTACCCCTTGATCAATTTGTAGGCGAAGCTGTACTTATCGATGTAACTCATATTCAAGAGCGAAAATTACCTAAGGAAGTATTGCATGGTACCGACATAAAAGAAGGCAATATTGTCATTTTCCATTCCAACCTATCTAATAAATGGAATACAGAAGCTTATGAGAAAGAAGCATTTTATCTTTCCGAAGAATTAGCTAAAGAACTAGTTCGATTAAAAATAAAATCTGTCGGTTTAGATTTTATTTCTCCTGATGAGGTAACGACAGAAACATCACCAATTCATCACATATTACTAGGGAATAATATTTATTTAATCGAAAACTTAACAAATCTAGATGCCATTAACGCGAAACGTTTCTTTTTCTCAGCAGCACCTTTAAAAATTAAAGATAGTGATGGTGCTTTCGCAAGAGCATTCGCTGTTATTTTTTAAAACAAGATCTACTTATAAACGAAAAAGCAAAGATCATTACTGACCTTTGCTTCTATATTTTTTATTTAAATTAAGAAATAATTGTTCCACACGAGGACGTACCCAAGCTAAATAATCTTTCTCTTTCTTCTTTGTACAAGCTATCTCTTCTCCATCTACCATTCCGACAAGTTCTAGCTCTAACAGTTGCCTCGTGAATGCTAACATATTTACTTCTTCGGCCGGATACTCTTCTTTTAATTTCTCCTCAATTTCTCCTAATAAAAAACCGTCACGCATCATTGCCAGTGCATCAATCCAAAGTGGCGGCATTTCATATTTCTCTCCTGTCATTGTATCTTTTACGATATAATTCTTTTGCTCTTTTCGAAATTGAATCGTGTGTAAACATACAGTCGAATTTAATGTTAATTCCATCATACCACCTCTTTCATAATATCTGCATAGAAAAAAGGATGCCTGTGCACCCCTCTTTTTTCATAACACTACCGAACCGTTACACGAGTAACTAATCTCATGTCGATATTTTCCTCCATTATAAACGAAGTGTTTTATAAAAAAAACCCTTCTTGAAACATTTTATAAAATGTTTATATTTACACAACAAGAACACTTTTCTGAAAAATAATTCCTTCTACTTCACTACACTGTCGGTAAATAAATTTCCACTTTCGTTCCCATACCCATACTACTTTGAATCGTGATACTCCCTTGATGTTCCTTAATAATTTTATATGTAATCATTAAACCAAGCCCTGTACCATTCTCCTTTGTTGTGTAAAAAGCCTTTCCAATCTTCTCTAATTTCTCCTGCTCTATACCAAAGCCTTGATCCTCGACAGAAATACACACATATCCTCCAGTTTTTTCATATGCACGAATATGAATGTCTCCACCTTCCGGCATTGATTCTATTCCGTTTTTAATAATATTTAACAACACTTGTTTTAACTGTTTATCATCGCCGTTTATAACAGGTAAATTTCCATCTACTTGCAAATGAAATTCCACTCTATATTGCGTTGCATAACTTTCCATTAGCTGGACAACATATAAAAGGATTTCTCGTATATTACACCATTCATAATTTATTGGTTTCGGTTTTCCTAGTAACATCAATTCACTCGCAAAGCCATTAATTCTTTCAATTTCTTGTAACATAATGTCATAGCTCATCGTATCAGCAGGGTTTCTTTCTTTTTGTATTTGCGTAAATCCTTTTAAAGCTGTTAATGGATTTCGAATTTCATGAGCAATTGTTGTAGACATTGTACCAATAACAGCTAAATTTTCCGTCTCTTTCACATTGTTCATCATTTCAACCACTGTTCTTACATAAGATTGAAATCGTTTTAATAAAGAATGTGAAATAATGAAATAGAATATACATAAAACAAGCGGAATCACAACTTTTAAATCTTGTAATAACAATGTAAAAAGTACGTACTTTCCAATTACACTAAAGGAAACTAAATAAAAATATTTTCTGTTCACGAAAACCGGTGCAAATAAAATTAATAACATTTCTACCATACTACCATGTTCAAAAGCTCTATCCGTTCGTAAATAAATCATTAAATTATTAATAAGATTGATAAACATGTACCCAAATAAAAATAAATATTTTACAGAATATACATAGCCTCTTTTTTGAAGATATATCGAAATGGGAAATAATGCTATTACAAATATATATAAACCTATTCCAAGGCTACCTTTTGGCCAACCTACCGTTGTTCCATTAATATTCATAGCGGGGTATACAAAATAATATATAGCGTCATATAAAAAGAATATAATATAGAATAATAATATAAATACCTTTAAAGCTTTTCTTTCTTCATAAATCAAGTTCTTGTATTTGTTCATATAAAAACTCCCCTTGATTGATACAAAAAAAAGTTTCCGCTGTTATCTCCTTAAATTATAAGTATGAAATTGCTTTCAGGGCAATATGTAACCTTATCATACTAAAAAGGAAGGAGATCTCCTTCCTTTTTAGTCACAACTTATATCCACCTTACCCTATCGTGTAACAGTCCATCTGTAAAATCATTATGCCCTATTACAAAATCCTTCATATATAAATTTACATATTCACCGTACTTACTTTCTGTCTTTAATAATAATTCCTCGACATAATAAGCACCTTATCCAAAGTGATCTAAAAGTAAACTACACAAACCTGCATAAATTCCGCACCCTACTTGGAAGTAAGTTGCATTTGTTTTATATTTATGAAAAACTTGGCTACTATTCATTACGTTATACATATACGTCTCGCCATTTTCATAAACGAGGAATACACCGACTAGATCCTCTCCCGTAACCTCTTCTTCCGCTGGATTAAATACTTTACGATTCCAGTTGCATAAATCTTCTACTTGCTCTAAGTTTTGTCTAATTAAATTGGTTGTATACTCATTAATTTGGTAAAGAAAACCAACTTCCATGTTGAAAGTTTTCCCTAAAATTAAAACTTCCTCATGTGGCATTAAGCAACCATAAAACTCTTTTTCTCCTAACTTCACTTTATACTCTGAAGCATAAAGTGTATGAGGCTTTATAAGTGCTTTATCATTCAAAAACGACGTATCATGTTCTACAATATAGCATGCCCGTGGCTTTTCATTTGGCCATTCTTTCATGAGTTCAACAATCCTCCATTGAACAACCCCCGGATTCATACCTGAACCTATAATCGCTTTTGTGTTTGTAAATTTTTCTTTCTCCTTCTCAAACCTCGCATATCTTTCCGTAAACTGAAAACCGAGTAAACTATCGTCCTGATCTATCTCCTCATTTTCCAAAGTTTAGTCTTCGTCTTTAACATCCATATCTTCTGGAATTGGTTCGTTTAATATTTCTTCGACTAATTGCTTATATTTCTCCATTTGTTCTAAATGTGTATTGAATTGTTCTTTATTTAATAAATATTGCTCTCCATCGAATAGCGCACGAACTTTCTTTTGCTGAATTAACTCTTCAATATACGATTTTGGTAAATTCAAATACTCCGCTGCCTCTTCTACTGTTATATACAATGTGTTCATTCCTTTATTATTTTTTCATATATACTGTATCTTACTTTACTTTATTTTTGTAAACAACTTAAAAAGATTTTGTAAATGTAGTTTAAAAAGCAGGTAGATGCATTCCATATATTGTATAATAATATAGTAAGTATTTTTTTAAATATAGAATGGTATCACCCATTTACACAAAGGAGAGTTAACATATGGCTACTCGTCACATCATTACAATGTTAGAAAAAACATTACAAGTTGAAACAGAAAACACAATTTCCCATTTAACAGCATCTTTATCTGATCGTATTCTTTCCCAGAGCGCAGCAACACACGAAAACAATTGTTATCATACAATTGGTGAATGGTACAAGAATCATTTCTTATTCCAACAAGATGATTTTCTATGGGCTAAATATGCTTTCTACGACGCATATTGTGAGGCTATAAAAAAACAAGGCCATCTTACAAAACGCGTCCGTCAAATATTAGAATCATTAGCTCGAAAACACAGCAAACAATACATTGCTTCTATACTAAATATGCCATTTCCTAACGAACGAGCTAAAGGGACAGCGTAAGCGAAACATAGGTTCATTGTTTTTTAGAATGATTTACAAATAAAATGTTCATGTCATATGAACTGATGAAACCGGTGTCATAATAATGATAGAAAATATAGTAAACAGGAAAACCCCCATTTACATCTCTCGTCCATTCGAATAGAGAAGTAAGTGGGGGTATACTTGTTCCTTTATTATTTCATCATCTGCTTTATTAATTCACGATTTCTCTTCTTAAATACTTCATTATGAGAAGAAACCATTCCGTACTCACTTGCATCTGGCTGAATAAATTGTTTTGCTTTATTTACAGCATTTCCAGCATCTTGGAATGCTCCTGCAATTAAATGCAATTTACCTTCATGCTTTAAAATATCTCCAGCAGCATATAATCCATCTACAGAAGACTCACTATTTGCATTACCTGCAATATAATAATTATCTATAATCGCAACATCTAACTCACTATTTTCTAATAATGTAATATCACGTTCATATCCATGATTAATAATAACTTCATCAATAGACAAATGAGAAACTTCACCTGTTTCATGATTCGTTAATTCTATATATTCGATCGCCTCATGATTATCACCAGCAATTAATTTTGTAATCGATGTATGAAAGAAACACTCCACTGAGCTGTTCAACAGTTGTTTTACTTGTGCTTCATGACCAGATAACTCTTCTTTTCTACATGTTACATACACTTTTTTAGCAATTGATTCCAACTCATTTGCCCAATCAACAGCAGAATTTCCTCCACCAGAAATAATTACCGTTTTACCTTTGAAACGTTTTAATGATTTAACTGTATAATTTAAATTCGATACTTCAAATCGCTCAGCACCTTCAATTGATAACTTTTGCGGTTTCAATATACCACTTCCGGTTGCGACGATAACTGTTTTTGAAAAGTGTTCTTCGCCAGTGCTTGTTTTCAATGTAAAAGTTCCATCTTGATTACGAATAATCGATTCTACTTTTGTATTTAATACAACTTCCGGCTTAAATGTTAGCCCTTGCTGTACAAGTTGCTCAATTAATTTATCACCTGTAACTGGCAATAGCCCTCCTACATCCCAAATCATCTTCTCTGGATAAACATGTATTTTACCACCTAACTGTGGTTGAAATTCTATTATTTTCGTTTTCATCTCTCTTAGTCCACTATAAAAAGCTGAATAAAGCCCCGCAGGTCCTCCGCCTATCACGGTTACATCAAATAATTCTTCTTGATTCATTCATGCTCACTCCTCAGCTATTAATAATTGATTATCATTCTCAATAAAATATACCTTGTTTTTATGACTTTTACAATCAAAATTACTATTGACAATACATCTATATAAAATTATATTATTTAAAGAATCAATATTGATAATCATTATCAACTTGTTAATGATTAGAAATTTTGAGATTACATGTTCTCTCATTGATATGGTTAATACTACATCTTAAAATCTCATATTCAAGATTTTTAATAAGTATCTTGCATGACCACTAATCTTTCAAAAGAAGCAAAGCTAAACAAATTATTGTATACACATACCATCTATTTAAAGGAGAAAGACGATGAAAAAATTATTTATTTCACTAACAGTTCTTTTCGTTCTTGTTATGAGTGCTTGTAGCAATGGCTCTACAGATAAAAAGAACGATGCAAAAGGTAGTAAATCAGAAACGATTACATACCAATCTGAAAATGGTAAAGTAGAAGTTCCTGCCCATCCAAAACGCGTTGTTGTATTATCATCATTCGCTGGTAACGTAATGTCATTAGGTGTAAATCTTGTTGGGGTAGATTCATGGTCTAAACAAAACCCACGTTTTGATAGCAAGCTTAAAGGTGTTGCTGAAGTATCAGATGAAAATGTTGAAAAAATTGCTGAACTAAACCCTGATTTAATCATCGGTTTATCAAATATCAAAAATGTTGATAAATTAAAGAAAATCGCTCCTACTGTAACATATACTTACGGAAAAGTTGATTACTTAACACAGCATATTGAAATCGGTAAATTATTAAATAAAGAAAAAGAAGCAAAAGCTTGGGTTGATGATTTCAAGAAGCGTGCACAAACTGCTGGTAAAGAAATTAAAGCAAAAATCGGTGAAGATGCGACAGTTTCTGTTGTTGAAAACTTTAACAAACAGCTTTATGTTTACGGCGATAACTGGGGCCGTGGGACAGAAATTCTATACCAAGAAATGAAATTAAAAATGCCTGAAAAAGTAAAAGAAAAAGCATTAAAAGAAGGTTATTACGCACTATCAACTGAGGTATTACCTGAGTTTGCTGGTGATTACTTAATCGTAAGTAAAAACAAAGATACTGATAACTCATTCCAAGAGACAAAATCATATAAAGACATCCCAGCAGTAAAAAATAATCGTGTATATGAAGCAAATATGATGGAATTCTATTTCAATGATCCACTTACATTAGATTTCCAACTGGACTTCTTCAAGAAGAGCTTTCTTGGTCAATAATACAAACATGAGGAATTCTTAATTTAAGAATTCCTCTTCCTTTATTCTATGAAAAGAAAAGATGTGAAACGAATGACAAAAGATCACGATAATCCACGTTCTATAGCTTTTACATACAAACTAATTTTAAGTATTATTGCATTCTTTCTTATTTTTATGGTGGCAATGGTGTTAGGTGCTGCAGATACTTCAATAAAAGACGTATGGTTAGCACTCACTTCCTCCGCTAAAGGGGACAAAATATCTATTATTCGCGAAATACGTTTGCCACGTGAAGTTGCTGCTATTTTTGTAGGAGCGGGACTTGCTGTTTCTGGAGCAATTATGCAAGGATTAACACGAAATCCACTTGCAGATCCTGGATTACTAGGGCTAACTGGTGGAGCAAATGCTGCGCTTGCACTCACACTTGCTTTCAACCCTTCTATAAGCTATCTTTACTTAACATTAGCTTGCTTTATTGGTGCTGCAATTGGCGCGATTATGGTATTCGGAATTGGTTTAGCGAAAAAGGGGGGACTTTCTCCTCTTCGAATTGTATTAGCGGGTGCTGCCGTTTCAGCATTCCTACTCGCAATTTCAGAAGGAATCGGCATTTACTTCAAAATTTCACAAGATGTATCACTTTGGACTGCTGGGGGCGTAATCGGAACAACTTGGAGCCAATTAAAGATTATTATTCCAGTCATTTCAATTAGTATCTTTATCGCTATCTTACTAGCAAAAAAATTGACAGTTCTTAGTTTCAGTGAAGAAGTGGCTATTGGACTCGGTCAAAAAATTATTGTTATTAAAACCATTCTATTTATCATTATTATCTTACTTGCAGGTGCGTCTGTAGCGCTTGTCGGAAATATGGCATTTATCGGTTTAATGGTGCCTCATATGGTGCGCCCTATTGTCGGTCCAGATTACCGATTTGTTATACCGATGTCAGCAATTGCTGGCGCTTCCTTTATGCTGCTTGCAGATACAATCGGACGTACCATTAACGCTCCGTACGAAACGCCAGTTGCAGCTATCGTCGCAATTGTAGGATTACCATTCTTCCTATTCATTGTACGTAAAGGAGGAAAAACATTCTCATGATGCCATCTATTTTAAGAAAACAACGTCTTATCATACTCGCTTTACTTATATTAACCGTTACAACCATTATAGTTGGAATGGGGCTCGGTTCAGCATCTTTATCTTATGACCGCCTCCTTCCAACACTAATAGGACAAGGGACTTTTAAAGAGGAATTTGTTTTATACTCTTTAAGATTACCTAGAATTGTTATTACATTATTAGCTGGTATGGCACTCGCTTTATCAGGTGCTATTTTACAAGGAATTACCCGAAATGATTTAGCTGAACCTGGTATACTCGGAATCAACTCTGGGGCAGGTGTTGCTGTTTCTATTTTCTTTTTATACTTCCCAATAGACGTAGGTTCGTTTCTTTACTTACTGCCAGTCGTTGGATTTATCGGTGCTTTCCTTACAGCCGTTCTAATTTACGTATTTTCATATGGCAAATCAACAGGACTTCAGCCAATACGATTAACATTAACCGGTATCGGTTTTTCATTTGCACTATCTGGAGCGATGATTGTACTTATTTCATCCGCGGATCGTATGAAAGTAGACTTTATTTCAAAATGGATTGCTGGAAACATTTGGGGAGATGACTGGATCTTCGTTTTAGCAATGCTCCCATGGTTAATCGTATTAATCCCGTTTGTTTTCTATAAAGCAAATCGATTAAACATTCTAGCATTAAACGAACCCGTTGCAATTGGTGTCGGAATTGAAATTGAAAAAGAACGTAGATACTTATTAATTGCAGCCGTTGCACTTGCAGCTGCAGCTGTTTCCGTAACAGGAGGAATTAGCTTTATTGGACTGATGGCTCCTCACATCGCAAAATCTTTAGTCGGACCAAGGCACCAAATCTTCATACCAATCGCCGTTTTAATCGGCGGATGGCTATTACTATTAGCAGACACAATTGGACGAAACATCGTTGAACCTAATGGCATCCCAGCAGGTATTGTCGTTGCTTTAATTGGCGCCCCTTACTTTATGTATTTGTTGCTTAAGAAAGCCTAAAAAAACACTCTCATCTTGAGGGTGTTTTTATCTTTTACTTCGTTCCTCTAATCCTTTATTCGGCATTCCTATTTTTCTACACCACTACAAATCCTGATTAAAATATTTTTGATTAAAAATCCCTTTAATGTTATATTATTATGTATAAATTTTACATTTAAAGGAGCCTCACAAAATGAAAGCTATTTCTATTATCCTTATCTTAATTGGAGTTCTCGGTATCTTTATGGGCGGAATGATGTTCGGAGATATCGGTATTGCTGCAATTATTGGTTCATTAGCAGCCTTATTCTCAGGAATCGGTTTTTGGAAATTAGATGCGCAACTCAAAAATATATCGAAATAATTTAAACCCTAAAATAGCCGTGAAAGAGTATATACTCTTTCACGGCTATTTTCATACGCATTTATTAGTATTGAATAGTATTTTCCAGTGGACCTCTCTCCTGTAATAGATCCTTTTGGTATACTATTACAAAAGGGAAAATAATTAATAATTTCCTACTACTGTCCATACCCTTCAAACTTCTTCGCCAAATTCTCCATCTCATCTTCTGGCAGTAGCTTCGGTTCTCCGACGCTTTTCGTTTGATAATAAATTTGGGCACAAAACTCAATTTCTTCTGCAACAGTAAACGCCATTTTTATATTATTTGCACCAGCAATTAAACCGTGATTTGCGAGTAACACGGCACGACGATCAATCATGCCTTCAAAAGCAGCATCTGCTAATTGCTTTGTACCGAATGTTTCATATGGCGCACAGCGGACATTCGGGCCTGCAAAAGCAATTAAGTATGACACGGCAGGAAGCTCCCATCCTAACGATGCAATCGTCTTTGCATAAGGAGAATGTGTATGCACAAGCGCATTGATGTCTTCACGTTTTCTATAATAAATAAGGTGCATATCTAGTTCACTTGATGGTTTTCTCAATCCTTCTACCACTTCACCATCTAAGTTTAAGACAACTACATCTTCAGGCTTTGTTTCATAATAATCTAAACCACTTGGGCTAATTGCAACAAGACCTTGTTCACGATTAAAAATACTAATATTACCGCCAGTCCCCTTAGTTAAACCACTAGAAATCATTTTCTTTCCGTACGCTACAATTTCTTCTCTTTCCTTTTGTAATAACATATACATCCCCCTAAGTATGAAGCTTATGATGACTGACCTTTTAAATCTATCTACTTATTGAAATAGCTGTTTTAAGTTCTCCGTAAACGGTGCTTTCACAATCCCTTTTTCCGTAATAATCGCTGTTACATTTTCATGTGGCGTGACATCAAATGCCGGATTATATACTTTACTTTCTTTCGGAGCCGAATATTGTCCGAAACGATTAATCACTTCAGAAGCATCTCTTTCTTCGATCGGAATTTCTTTTCCTGTCGGTGTTTTCAAATCAATTGTTGGCGTTGGTGCTGCTACATAGAACGGAATGTTGTAGTATTTAGCTAAGATAGATACGCCTAATGTCCCAATTTTATTCGCTATATCACCGTTTGCTGCCACGCGGTCACATCCAACAATTACCGCATCAATCTTCCCTTGTGACATGACCATGGCCGCCATATTATCCGTAATGACAGTAACATCAATTCCCGCTCGCTGTAGTTCTAATGCTGTTAACGTTGAACCTTGTAACCTAGGACGTGTTTCATCTGAATAAATTTTTAAGTCCCATCCTTTTTCTTTCGCCAAGTACATTGGAGCTGTCGCAGTACCATACTTAGTCGTCGCTAACGCACCAGCATTACAATGTGTTAATACTCCCATGCCATCATGGAATAATGTTAATGCATGTTCTCCAATTTGACGGTTAATCTCTTCATCTTCTCTATGAATATCTTTTGCTTCTTCTAATAATCTATCTTTCAATTGGGCGATTGATAAGTGCGCATTCTCTGTCGCGACTGCCTCCATTCTTTCAAGTGCCCAAAATAAGTTTACGGCTGTCGGTCTTGATGTTGCCAAATACGCACATACCTTTTTTACTTCCTCTACAAATTCTTCTACCGTACTTTGAGTAACTTCCTTGGCTCCTAAATACACACCATAAGCTGCTGAAACACCAATCGCTGGCGCTCCTCGTACTTTCATTACTTGAATAGCATCCCACACACTTTCAGCTGTCTTAAAAGATTCATAGACAACCTCATTCGGTAATAACGTTTGATCTAATAAAACTAAAGAACCATCTTTCCACTGAATTGGTATTAATTGCTCTTCCATCATTTTCTCCCCTTACTTCGCATAGTGCATTGACTGTTCTTTTAGCGTTTCTACAAAGCTTGTACCTGTTTTATATTGATTCGCTCGTAAAATAAACTCCCTCGCTACTTGAAGACAAATGCGTTCTGCTCTAGCACGTGCTTCCTCATTCTCGATACAAGTAATATCTTTTACTTTCGCTAGCCCAACAATACGACGAATTAACTCAAGGCCCGTCACTGCAGCCGTATCCTCTAATACAGAGTGTAAATAAACTTCGTTAAATCCTTCTTCCTTCGCCATAATATCTGTCACATGAATATTCCAAGCATCTAAAAACTTCTTCTTAAATAAATCAATTACCTCTATCATTGTAGATTGTAACCAATCCATATACGTATCTTTCTCAGCTCCAGACGACATGGTCGCATCTGCATTCACCCAAGCAAACATTAAATTCGCCATTACATTCCCAACGTCATATCCCATAGGTCCATAAAAGGAAAACTCAGGATCAATAATCTTTGTGGAATCACTTTTCACAAAAACAGAACCAGTATGTAAATCACCATGAAGCAATGCCTGTGCATTCGTCATAAAAGAAAATTTAAGCTTTGCTACTTCCATACGAAGTTCTTTATCACTATAAATATACTCTCTAATCCATCCTTCATTTAATGGGAATAACTCATTACGCTTATTATGATTTGTAAATGGCTCAGAGTATACGAGGTCTTCTGTAATCTCGCATAACTCAGGATTTATATAATTCTTCACAAGCTCCTTCTTCTCTTTATGATTCATTACAACATCCGATGTTAATAAAAGTGTATTTACCATAAAGGTAGTTAAATCGTCAGCAAGCCTCGGAAATATTTGGTGATTTATAAGTGCTGTACGTAATATTGTGTGATCTGATAAATCTTCCATCACACAGCAATTCATCACACTATCAAACAAATACACCGTTGGAACAAGTCCAGGTGCTAATTTCCCCTCCAGCTGCAAAACATTAGATTCAATACGAATACGATTTGTCGATAATTTAAATTCATCTGAAATACGAGCTGTATCCCCAGCCTGCTTTACGATGACAGAAATATTCTCCTTTTCATCCCAAACACGAAACACATAATTTAAATTTCCATCACCTATTTCTTTACACTGTAACCCCTTTGCATATTCAAACTTAGATACTTTCTCTTTCACATATGCAATCACATCTTTAGCTTCCATTAAAAAATACTTCGTGAACTTAGACATGGTTTCCCCTCCACACTAATTGTAAGCGTTTTCTAAGAGCTATAAAAAAATAATCGGGTAAAAATTTTTATCCTATTATATATATTCTTCTTTTTGAAAGATATATCTAGGTTTTATTATATCTCGTTCATACCTTGAGTCAATGTTTCTCATTATCCTTGCACTATACTGCCTAATTATATATTTAAGATAACAAAAATTGTCCAAAAAGATTCCGATTCATTTTATTTTATTTATTGCAGAATTCTTTGTAAAATAGAAGTAAGCAGTTCCTTTTTAAATACACAACTTCTAAGAAATATTTCCTTCCTAAGAATTTATACTTACACTATATCTCTAAACTACATACTAATCTTTCATCTACTCTTTTAAAATGAATACCCTAAAAATTACCGCTCAATTCCCTAGTAGCTTTAATTGAGAATAAATATTAATTAAATTGGAATAAAGTTGCTTTATTCTCTTGACAAAATAACCACTTCTATATGATAATTAATATCGAATTAGAATTATTATAGTTAATTAAAAAATATATTTTATGAGCAAACTATTTTTTGATGCTCAAAACCAACATTTAGGAGGAACTTTAATATGTTATTAATCGGCACAGAAGTAAAACCGTTTAAAGCTAATGCTTACCATAATGGAGAATTTATCCAAGTTACTGACGAAAGCTTAAAAGGAAAATGGAGCGTAGTTTGTTTCTACCCAGCAGACTTCACATTCGTTTGCCCAACTGAACTTGAAGACTTACAAAACCAATATGCAACTCTTAAAGAGTTAGGCGTTGAAGTATACTCTGTATCTACAGATACTCACTTCACTCACAAAGCATGGCACGATAGCTCAGAAACTATCGGCAAAATCGAATACATTATGATTGGTGACCCAACTCGCACAATCACTACAAACTTCAACGTTTTAATGGAAGAAGAAGGTCTTGCTGCTCGTGGTACATTTATCATCGATCCAGACGGCGTTATCCAATCTATGGAAATCAATGCTGACGGTATCGGCCGTGACGCAAGTATTCTTGTTAACAAAGTTAAAGCAGCTCAATACGTACGTAACAACCCAGGTGAAGTTTGCCCAGCTAAATGGCAAGAGGGTTCTGCAACACTTAAACCAAGCCTTGACCTTGTAGGCAAAATCTAAGGAGTTCGATCAAAATGATACTAGATGCAGATATAAAAACACAACTATCCCAATACCTTCAATTAATGGAGAACGATATTTTACTTAAAGTTAGCGCAGGAGACGATAACGTATCTAAAGATATGTTAGCTCTAGTAGATGAATTAGCTACTATGTCATCTAAGATTACAGTAGAAAAAGCTGAACTAGAGAGAACACCAAGCTTTAGCGTAAATCGCCCTGGCGAAGACACTGGTGTCGTATTTGCTGGTATTCCATTAGGACACGAGTTTACTTCATTAGTGTTAGCTTTACTACAAGTGAGTGGACGTGCTCCAAAAGTTGAACAAAAATTAATCGATCAAATCAAAAACATTCAAGGCGAATATCATTTTGAATCTTATATCAGCCTAAGTTGTCATAACTGTCCTGATGTTGTACAAGCTCTTAACGTAATGAGCGTTCTAAACTCTGGTATTACACATACTATGATTGATGGCGCTGCATTCAAAGAGGAAGTAGAAAGCAAAGACATCATGGCAGTACCAACTGTTTACCTAAATGGTGAATCTTTCGGAAGCGGTCGTATGACACTTGAAGAAATTTTAGCTAAAATGGGTAACGGTCCAGATGCATCAGAGCTTTCTGATAAAGATCCTTACGATGTTCTTGTTGTTGGTGGCGGCCCTGCTGGTGCAAGTGCAGCAATTTATGCAGCACGTAAAGGCATCCGTACTGGTATCGTTGCTGAGCGCTTCGGTGGTCAAGTAATGGATACTATGGGCATTGAGAACTTCATCAGTGTAAAACGCACTGAAGGTCCTAAGCTAGTAGCAAGCCTTGAAGAGCACGTAAAAGAATACGACATCGATGTAATGAATCTACAACGTGCGAAACGTTTAGAGAAAAAAGAACTTATTGAAGTGGAACTTGAAAACGGCGCTATTCTGAAAAGTAAGAGCGTAATCGTTTCTACAGGTGCTCGCTGGCGTAACGTTGGCGTACCAGGTGAAGCTGAGTTCAAAAATAAAGGTGTAGCATACTGCCCACACTGTGACGGTCCATTATTCACTGGAAAAGACGTAGCAGTTATCGGCGGAGGTAACTCTGGTATTGAAGCAGCTATCGACTTAGCAGGTATTGTTAAGCACGTAACTGTTCTTGAATTCATGCCAGAATTAAAAGCTGACGCTGTATTACAAGAACGTCTTAACAGCCTACCAAACGTAACTGTTCTGAAAAACGTTCAAACGAAAGAAATCACTGGTACTGACAAAGTAAACGGTATTTCTTACATCGATCGTGAAACTGAAGAAGTTCATCACGTTGAATTACAAGGTGTATTCGTACAAATCGGTCTTGTGCCAAACACAGACTGGTTAGGCGAAACTGTTGAACGCGTTCGCGGTGAAATCGTAACAGATAAGCACGGCGCTACAAACGTACCAGGAGTGTTTGCTGCAGGTGACTGTACAAATAATCCGTACAAACAAATCATCATCTCTATGGGTTCAGGTGCAAACGCAGCTTTAGGTGCATTTGATTACTTAATCCGTAACTAATTATAGAGACGCGAGTTTTAAAAAGCAGGTGCCTTGGCACCTGCTTTTTTTATAATCCTAATGTATAAACTAAAAATCTCTCATTCCCATTCTTCTCATAAGCTCCTGGCAACCTAATTTCTTTCTTCAGTTCAAACGTAGTCTGATTTTCTAAGAAGAAAATATAATCCTCCGAAGGATAGTATAGAATAATATCCACTTCTCTCTCTGCTTCTTCTACCGAACGTAAAATGTTATTTACCACATTCATAAACACTTGTACTGAAAACGGATTAAAGAAATAAAACCGATTATCACGCGGATCAATCTCATATTCCTGTGCTAAACAACACTGGAATTGAATTTTATCTTTACTGTTTCTCACTTTTCGTGCATAACGATCACTATTATCCATCGCTTCTTTATAAAATTCTTCATTCATCTCAATTCCAACTGCTGAAGCACCGCACTTATGATGCATGTAAAAGTTTAATCTTCCTTTTCCGCACCCAAAGTCTACAACTCGATCGCTACTTTTAATCTCGTATTGATTCAACAGTTCCTCTAATCCACTATATGGTGTCGGCTCATAACGGTGATAATGCATAGACTTATTAAATCCTTTTTGCTCACCGACAGTTTTTATATGTAATACAGCGTCGTAATATTGTTCGTTCATTTGTTTTCTCCTACTAAGAAATTATATTTACTATTATACACCTATACACCACAGAAAAAGCCTGATTTTCCATCAGGCTTTCAGCAATTGAAATATATCGACTTATCGACAAAATAGGAACTTTCTAGCCCCTGTTTTCTAATACTTTCAACACAGTTTGTTTTAATATCTCTACTCCATCCATGATACAGCTATGATCGAACTTCATATACGGATGGTGTAATCCAGGTTGTAAGTTGGCCCCTAGTCCAAGCATAACTGCTTTTAAATGAGGTCTTTTCACTGTATAGTAATGAAAATCATCGCTTCCTGTAGTGTACAGCGGTCCCGTGCATCCCTCTTCCCCATACACTTCAAGAATACCTTTACGCATAAAGCGCTCCGCTTCTTCCGATACTTCTGCTCCTGGCGCAAGATCAATCCACTCATAAGAAATTTCGGATCCCATTGATTCAGTAGACGTAATTACGTGCTCAATTTTTTGTTTCAACTCATCTAGTAAGACATTATTTTCTGCCCTTACATCTAAACTAAAATGACCGTTTCCTGGAATGATATTTAAATTATCACCACCAGCCTGGCATCTCGTCATCTTAACAGAATGCGATGTTTGCGGTGGTAACCATATATTTTTCAATCCAATATTGATCATCGAAATAACGTCAATTGCGTTTATACCTTGATGAGGTCTCGCTCCATGTGCATCCTCTCCATGAATCGCACCTTCTAAAAAACCTGCTGCTCCGTGACGAATAGATGGTGCCGCTTGTTTCAAAGGCAATTCCTCAATCGGTCGTAAATGAACACCAAATAGGAAGTCAGCATCATCCACAGCACCTTTCTCCACCATCTTTAAAGCACCATTTCCTTTTTCTTCAGCCGGCTGAAAAATAAATCTAACCGTACCGCTATCCCATCTCATATTCTTCAATTGTAAAACAAGTCCCATCACAATTGTCATATGAGCATCATGACCACACGAATGGTTCGCTTTGAACTCTCCGTCCACCTCTTGCCAGAGTGCATCCATATCAGCACGAACCGCGATAACTGGATGACCGCTTCCGATTTCAGCGATTATGCCTGGGCAATCGTCAAATGTTTTATATGAAATTCCTTCTTCTTTTAAAAAGTTAGTAATATACACCGTCGTCTCATACTCTTTCCAACTCACTTCCGGGTTTTCATGTAAATGCTGAAAAATTTCCGTTAAACGCTCTTGTAGTTCTAATGTTTTCAACTTCCATTCTCCTTCCTAAATTCGAAGCAGTTTAATCATTCATAAAAAATCCCATTTTGAAGAATATATTGAACATTCACTCAAATGTCAAGAGATTGTCCCTACATTTCTTTTGAAATATAATAAGGTAATTAAGATTATAATTCAGAAAATTCTTTTTATGAATTATAATCTTAATTACCTTCAGCCTCTTATTAATATATGTAACTTCAAATCTACAGATAATAAAAAGGACGGGAACTATACAATGAAAATTACAGCTATTCATATTTACGCAATTCGTTTACCGCTTCGCAATCCATTTGTTATTAGTTATGGCTCTTACCCTGATATGCCTTCTATTATCGTCAAAATGGAAACAGACGAAGGCATTATCGGTTACGGTGAAGGCGTTGCTGATGATCATGTTACAGGTGAATCATGGGAAAGTACTTTCCATACTTTAAAACATACGCTAGCTCCTGCTCTAATCGGGAAAAATCCGATGAATATCGAAAAAATACACGATATGATGAACAATACAATTTACGGTGTTCCTACAGCGAAAGCTGCGATTGATATTGCTTGTTTTGATATAACGGGAAAAAAATTAAACCAACCTGTATATCAGTTAATTGGTGGACGATACCATGAAGAATTTCCTGTCACTCATGTCTTAAGTATCGCTCCCCCAGAAGATATGGCCGAAGAAGCTGCTTCTATGATTAAAAAAGGTTACCAATCTTTCAAAATGAAAGTCGGGACGAATGTAAAAGAAGATGTAAAAAGAATTGAAGCTGTCCGTGAGCGTGTAGGAAATGATATCGCTATTCGCGTTGATGTAAACCAAGGATGGAAAAATAGCGCGAACACTTTAACAGCACTTCGTTCATTAAAACATTTAAACATCGACTGGATTGAACAGCCTGTTGCCGCAGATGATATTGACGCAATGGCTCATATTCGTTCTAAAACAGACCTTCCGCTTATGATTGATGAAGGATTAAAAAGCTCTCGTGAAATGCGCCAAATTATTAAATTAGAAGCTGCCGATAAAGTAAATATAAAATTAATGAAATGCGGCGGCATATATCCAGCAGTAAAACTCGCTCATCAAGCTGAAATGGCCGGCATTGAATGCCAGGTTGGATCTATGGTTGAATCATCCGTTGCCTCTTCTGCAGGATTCCATGTCGCTTTCTCAAAAAAAATCATTACTAGCGTCGAACTAACAGGACCATTAAAATTCACGAAAGACATTGGGGACTTACATTACGACGTACCATTCATTCGCTTAAACGAAAAGCCAGGATTAGGCATTGAAATAAACGAAGATACATTACAAGAACTAACCGTCTTTCAAGACGTTGTACGCTAAAGGAGGACTCACGCATGACGGTACTATACGAAGGCACATTAAAACAAAATAACGTACCATTTCACGTTACATTACTATCAAAAGAGCACATCGAACAAATTTTATCACTACAAAACGTCGTAGTTGGGGCATTAGAGGATAAAGGTCGTTTACAACCACTCTCACAAGAAGAATTTCAATACATTCTAGAAGGAAACGGCATGATGATTGGTGCTTTTATCGAAAACAAACTCATCGCATTCCGCGCTCTACTCGTCCCTCCTATCGACGATGAACATTTAGGACTTGATATCGGCCTGTCAGAAAGCGACCTGCACTGCGTAATCTATCAAGAAATCTCAAACGTTCATCCAAACTGTCGCGGAAATGGCATGCAAAAAATATTAGCAACAGTCATTATGGATGAATTACAAAAAGAAGACAGCAAATACGATTATGTTTGCTGCACCGTTGCACCTTTTAACATTCCGAGTTTAAAAGATAAGTTCGCGCAAGGGATGGAAATTGCTGCGCTGAAGGAGAAGTATGGTGGTAGTATGCGGTATGTTTTTGTGAAGGAGTTGCGTGGGGATAAAGAGGTGGATTTGGAAGATGTGAGGAATGTTGCGATGAGTGATTTTAGTAGGCAAAAGAAATTGCTTGCTGAAGGCTATCGGGGCTATAAGATGGAAAAACACAATGAAACGTATTCTGTTCAATTTAAAAAGTAAAGATCCACCTTTTACTTTTTAGAAACCAAGAAAGATGAAACCTTAACAATAATTAGGTTTCATCTTTCTTAAAAAAATACATTTTAATAGATCTTAACGTCCATTTAAATTAGTTAAAAAAGTACTTAATTCATTCTCTGACTGAAATTTAAACGAATAACCATAATGTATAAGACTTTCCCCTTTATTCTTTCTCTTAGGGAACTGTCTTAACGTCGTATTATGGTATTTACCACTACTTCTATTCATTAAACTATCATTATTTTCTACAGTTTTAGGATTTAACACAATGCTAATTTCGACATTATGTAACAAATATACTACTTCTTTACTTTGGCTATTCTCAAATTCTATAGCCTTGCTAGTTTCTCTTATGAACGTATAATTATTTTCATCAAAAGCTGCTTTTAGCCCCTTCATTTCATACTCCCCCCTCTTTCATGTTACATACTGTTATTGTGATATAAACAGAAGTATCTGTCTAACATATCACTGTCACCCCTTTAAAAATAATAATCACTCCTAAACCGTCATCTTCCAACTAGATAATGCTAACCAGTTCTCCATTTCCTTATAATCAGGCATTATCTTCCCGACAAGACGCCAAAAGGAGCGATCGTGATTTAAATGAACCATATGGCACATCTCATGAACAACTACATAGTCAATTACTCGCTGTGGTGCCATTGCTAACTTCCAATTAAACGTTAACTGTAGATTTGAATCACAAGTTCCCCACGTACGACTACTATCTGTAATACGAATAGAACGCGGTTTTGTTTTAAAGTTACTTTGATGCGCTTTAATACTCTTCTCTACTAACGCTTTACACTGCTTATAGTAAAATCGTTTTAAAGCTTGTTGTATTTTCTCATCTTTAAGCTCTTTCACATAAATATGTAGCTTATCCCCTTCAAACACTGCATTGTCTTGCGTGATACTTACATCTTGAGAAATCTGTATCGGATACGTGTTTCCTAAATATAGAAAGCCCTCTCCTTGATCATAATCCTTTTCCTGTGGTCCAAGCACTCGCTCTTGCATTTCCTTACGTGTTGTCTGAATCCAATCCCACTTTTCCTCTAACAACTGGACTAAGTATTCAACAGGTGTCCCTTTTGGAGCCTGCACTTCCACATTTCCATACGAATCTACAAAAAGACGCACCGACTTTTTCTTCTTATAAGTTATATGAAAATTAATTGTCTCACCTAAATATGTATGTACCATTTCATCACCTAGCGTATTATTTTACAAATAAAAAAGAGTAGGATACGAAAGTCCTACTCTACCTATTATATCATTTA
Organism: Bacillus thuringiensis; assembly: GCF_014932895.1. Lineage (GTDB taxonomy): Bacteria > Bacillota > Bacilli > Bacillales > Bacillaceae_G > Bacillus_A > Bacillus_A thuringiensis_AA. The sequence goes on from NZ_JACYOF010000012.1 coordinate 79,496, forward strand.
CTGCTTTAACGAACTCATTATCCTCTATACTTTACAGCTAATCCCTTAATGAAGTTCCTTGCGTATCTATCGCCGCATTCTTTGTAATTTTTATGGCCTTTCTTTCTTAATAGGGCGCCTAGTTCTCCCTTTGTCACCTTAACGCCTACGCTATCTAATATATCAAGTACATCTTCACTCGTTAATGAAAGTGCAATTTTCATTTTCTTTAGAAGGAGGTTATTAGCACTCTCTTTGCTCTGTACAGGTGCTGGTTGCCCTGGTTTCGGATCTTGCTTTCCTCTTTTTAAAGTAATAAATCCATTTAAAAATGACTCTAACATCATCATATCGCACGTTAATACGTACTCATCTTCGACTACATCAGAATTTTCAGCTTCATGCTGAGGAGCTCTCTTTATTTTTGTAAGCATATCAACTACGTCTTCTTTCGTTACTTCCATGCCACCAAGTTTAAAGATTTCCACCATATCTATATCTTTTATATCCATAGCATATCTTACTCTTTTTAATATATCGTTGTTGCTCATTGCCATTGTTTTTCCTCCTGAAATGTTGATTATAGTAATGCTTTTAGCATGTATAAATTAATGTCGTCAAGTTACTACTTTAACATTTTAGAGGTAGGTTTTGTAGTCTTAACCAAATTAATGATTATAGAGGCTATAGATTCTATAGAAGAGTTACAATAACTTTTCGGTTCATTTTTTCTTAGTTCATTAGATCTACATTCTAGTTTAGATTTGTTAACTAAAAAAGCAGTGCTTTGATTTCTCAAATACACTGCTCGTCTCTTACATTGTTATATTTCTTCTGTCAAACTAGACAAACTAGAGTTTATGGTTTTCGATAAATTTTATCTATATAGAAGACTATTGCATATCATATATTAGCCACTTTCCGTCAACTTTCTTCAAATCAATAGTAATATTGTCAGGATTGGGGCCGTATGAAGGTTTTGGAGAGATATCTATCGTAACTTTTAATTTTGCTCTATCTCCAACTTTTCTTTCTTCTATATTCAATATATCTATTGAAGCATTTTTGGAAATTCCGATCCTTTTTCCAGTCTCTACATCCCACGGAAGGCTCGGATGTATATACTCACCTGCTTTATTTAAATCTCTTGATTCAAGAGCTTTAAAAAAGCCTTTCACTGTTTCTTGTGGAGTATTATTTTGAATTAGAACGTTAACTAATATAACTATAAACACAATCCCAATTATCCACACGTACCAAGGAGATTTTTTTGCAATTCTTATTAATTTTATGTTTTTATCATTTCTATTTTGGGGCGTAATATCGTTATGGAATTCTCCATTGTCAAATAGTTCTTCTGATTCATCCAAATTTATTCTCTCTGTACCACAATTAGTACAGTATTTATCTGTTTTCAATAATTTCTTATTACATGTAGTACAATTCATTATTTTATTTCTCCCTGCCCTATTATTAAAATCAAATCCCCAAAGTTTCACATATTAATTTTCTATTATTTTCAATTTTTTTGATGTAGTAGCATTAAAATTACCTGATGAATCCAATTCTGTATGATAAATGTACGTTTTGACTCTAAAATTTTTATGTGGAAACTTTTTATTTACAGCACTTACCACTAAATTGTTAATTTCATTTCCAATTTTCACAGCTTCTTCTACCGTAGACTTATTATCAACTCGAACTTTTATCGGAAAATCAGCTGTATAATACATATTTGGATTATCATACAGCGTTGCTTGAAATAAAAATGGGGCTAATCCGGTTTGTTCAATAAGTAAATCCTTCGTATCATAAACTTTTATATTTGCAATATTCTTTCCTACTTCCGATCCTGCCTCTGCATCAAAGGGTTCTAATTTCTCGTTAGCAACGCTTGTTTCATTTCCTACCGCCTTACCCTTATAATTCATTTCAATGAATTTCACATTGCCATCCCTATCACAATCCAACCAAACAGTACCTTCTTTACTTTTGAAAGCTCCATCCACACTTATAGATATGCTACCGCCCCCAGTTCCTGAAAACTTCTCAATCTGCACACTTTCCGCATCACTTCCTCTAACATCATATTTTGCATACCCTTCCGCCTCAGTTCCTTCTGATTCAATTTTAGTACCTAACATAATATCAAGACCTAATAATTTGAAGGCATCCTTATACTTCAAATCTTTTGGCTCTAATAATTCAACCTTAATATGATTAATAATTTTCCCATCACTTTCAAATGTATATTTAGCATAATTATCTACATATAACCATCTAGTTTCCTCTTTTGTTTTTGGAGATAAAAGCGTTTTCTCTAAATCTTCAAGTCGATAAGTTTTTTTTAGGTACATTGCTATTCCACTTAAATTTGAAGTCGAAATATCATTGCTCTCATTCGTCATAATTTTCTTCTCATCTTGTTTAACATTTTGGCTTACTTCTTTTGTTGGTACTGATTCTGTTGATTTTTGACAACCCGATGTAATTAATCCTGCTGTAAGTAAAGCTATTAATACTTTCTTCATAATTTCCCTCCACTTAAAATAAAAAAATTCTGGTAGCTCCTATAAGAAAACATCTTCAATTCAGAAGAAAGTTCCACAGTACTCTAAAATTATTCTCGAATATTTAAAAATAACTATTATTCAAAAGATCTTCATACCAATACTAAATAATTAACCTTATAAATTATGTCGAAAGAAGTCGAAAAACAATATTTTTATAATCGGAAATTTAAATTTAATTCTTCCGCTGTTAAATTATTTAATTTGAACATAAAATAGGACCCCCTTCCATGCAGAATGCATGGAAGGGGGTCCTATTTGGATAAAAATCATACATTTTCTTAACTTGATGGCCATGCTCAAATAAAGGGATTTTTTATTTCTGTCTATTATTCAGATTATATTTCATATCTCGATAGAGCCTATTGTACCCTACTCCAGCTCTTGTCAATTTTCCCCTTACGAGTATTCGTTAGTTCATTATATTCTCAAAGACTTCTTCTTTCAGCAAGCAGACTGTATCAACACAAAAAGTTACATTCACAAAAAACCTCAAAACTAAATAAAACAACTACCGACAAATTAATACAATCCATTTCTCTCTATCTTCAGAGCTTTAAACCGTCTCACTATCCTGAGCCACACCAACACTCGCCTCAAACTTATCCAACAACCCACGCACCTCATCAGTCGACTTCGTGCTCATCAATTGATTTCTCAATTCAGCAGCTCCAGGGAAGCCTTTTACATAAATTTTGAAGAAGCGATGAAGTCCTGTGATTGAGCGTGGTAGTACTTCTGCATATTGATCTTGAAGATCAAGCTGTAGTCTTAGAAGGTCAAGGTGTTCTTTACTGCTATGCTCTCTCGGCTCTTTTTCAAAAGCAAATGGATTTTTAAAGATGCCTCGCCCGATCATAACGCCATCAATACCGTATTTTTCAGCAAGTTCCATCCCGGTTTTACGGTCAGGAATATCTCCGTTGATTGTTATGAGTGTATTTGGTGCGATGCGGTCACGTAATTTTTTGATCTCCGGAATGAGTTCCCAGTGCGCATCTACTTGGCTCATTTCTTCTCTTGTACGTAAGTGAATAGAAAGGTTTGCGATATCTTGTTTGAAAATGTGCGTTAACCAATCTTCCCACTCACTTAACTCTTTAAAGCCAAGTCGTGTTTTCACGCTAACAGGTAGACCGCCCGCTTTTGCGGCTTGAATTAGTTCTGCTGCAACGTCTGGACGTAGAATAAGGCCACTACCTTTTCCTCTTGATGCTACATTCGGTACAGGACAGCCCATATTAATATCGATACCTTTAAATCCTAGCTCTGCCATACCAATACTCATTTGACGGAAATATTCAGGATTGTCTCCCCAAATATGTGCCACTATTGGTTGTTCATCTTCTGTAAAAATTAAACGGCCACGTACACTTTTCATACCTTCTGGATGACAATAGCTATCCGAGTTTGTAAACTCTGTGAAGAATACGTCTGGGCGACCAGCTTCACTTACTACGTGACGAAAAACAACATCTGTCACATCTTCCATTGGTGCAAGTACAAAAAATGGTCGTGGTAAATCACGCCAAAAATTATCTATCATTTCAAATTCAAATCCTCTCACTATGAATACAATTTCAAGCTCTCAATTTATAATTTGTGAAAATCAGCAATATTTATTTTAACTAAAATCGTTGTTGAATGGTATTTTTGTAAACCAAAAAGCAGGTGGTATAGATTTTTCTATATCAACTGCTTTCCTATTATACCAACTTAAGCCAAGCTACACACTCCACATGAGTAGTATGCGGGAACATATCAACAGGTTGTACTTCCTGTGTTTTATATCCGCCTTCTTCTAGTACTTTTAAGTCGCGTGCTAATGTTGCTGGGTTACATGATACGTATACGACGCGCTTTGGCTTCATGTCGATGATTGTGTTTAGTAATGCTTCGTCACAGCCTTTACGTGGCGGGTCTACGACCATTGTGTCAGCGATTACGCCTTCTTTGTACCATTTTGGAATGACTACTTCAGCTTCTCCTACTGCGAATTCAGCGTTTGTCATGTTGTTTAACGCTGCATTTCGGTTTGCGTCTTCGATTGCTTCTGGAACGATTTCAACGCCGTATACTTTCTTCGCTTTTTGCGCTAGGAATAAAGAGATTGATCCGATTCCGCAATATGCGTCAATTACTGTTTCGTTACCATTTAATTTCGCGTATTCTAACGTTTTGTCGTATAGCACTTTCGTTTGTTCTGGGTTTACTTGATAGAATGAACGTGCTGAAATCGCAAATTTAATATCACCGATAAAGTCATAAATATATTCTGATCCGTACAGTACTGTCGTTGTGTCTCCGAAGATTACGTTTGTACGCTTCGTATTTACGTTTTGAACGATTGATTTCACTTCTGGGAATTTCGCTGCAATCTCTTCGATGATTGCTTTTTTGTTTGGCAATTCTGCCGTACGTGTAATGAAGACAAGCATAATTTCCCCTGTTACTTGTCCGTAACGAGCCATTACGTGGCGAAGTGTTCCTTTGTTACGCTCTTCGTTGTACGCCGAGATACCGTGCTTTTCGCAAATACGTTTTACTTCTTGAATAAGTGCATCGTTTTCTTCCGCCTGAATTAAACATGATTCCATATTGATGATGTCATGTGTTCCTTGACGATAGAAACCAGCTACAAGTCCGCCTTCCTGTTCTCCGATTGGTACTTGTGCTTTATTACGGTATACCCATGGGTTTTTCATGCCAAGTACAGGATGAACAGGAACATCGCTTAGTCCACCGATGCGCTGCATAACGTCACGTACTTGTTTTTCTTTCGCTTGTAATTGTCCTTCATATGTTAAGTGCTGAAGCTGACAACCGCCGCACTGGTTATATACTGGGCATTCTGCATCTTTACGATATGGGCTTTCTGTATGAATCTTCATTAAACGACCAAATGCGAAGTTTTTCTTCACTTTAATAATTTTAATTTGCGCTTCCTCACCTGGTAATCCGTTTTTGACGAAAATAGGATAGCCTTTTACTTTCGCAACACCTGCACCATCGTGCGTCAAATCTTCAAATACTACATCTATAAACTCGTTTTTCTCAACTGGTGGCGTCATTTTATTACTCATTTTCCGACCTCTCTTTTTCATAACACTGCGTTACATTTTATCATACTTATATGGTCTATTTCTATTGGAAGAAAAAAAGCTATTGACGATACTTCTCTGTTAATGTTACGCTACTACTAATTTAATACGGACGATGTTACCTCATATATACTTGATAATATGGATCGAGAGTTTCTACCCGGCAACCTTAAATTGCTGGACTATGGGGAAAACTAATGAATATTAGCCTATGCGCAAAAAAGGACTCATATTGATTAGCTTTCTCTCATAGATGAAAGTGAATCCATATGGGTCTTTTTTTATTTTTTATTTTTCTAAAAGGTCAGACATCTTACGTATGACATAAAACCTCGTTCTTTTATTTTTAGTAATATAACGAGCGTTTTATGTACAAACTTTATACGAACTTCTGAAAGGAGCAACTACATGCAATATGTAATGAGCATTATCGGTATTCTTGTCGTTTTAGGTTTATGTTTTGCTTTGTCAAACAACAAAAGTAAAATCAACTTCCGTGCAATTGCTATTATGATTGGTTTTCAAATTTTAATCGGTTGGTTTATGTTTGGCACAAAGATTGGTCAACAAATCATTATTTTCATTGGTAAAGTTTTCAACAAACTAATTAAACTTGGTACGACAGGTGTCGATTTTCTCTTTAATGGAATTCAAAGAGATTTTGTCTTTTTCTTAAACGTATTATTAATTATCGTATTTTTCTCAGCACTACTTTCAATCTTTAGTTATTTAGGTGTTTTACCATTTATCGTTCGCGTTGTCGGCGGTGCAATTTCAAAAATTACTGGTTTACCACGCGTTGAATCATTCCACGCAGTAAACTCTGTGTTCTTCGGTTCAAGTGAGGCGTTAATCGTTATTAAAAATGATTTACAACATTTTAATAAAAACCGTATGTTTATCATTTGTTGTTCTGCGATGAGCTCAGTTTCTGCTTCTGTTACAGCATCATACGTTATGATGTTAGATGCAAAATACGTACTAGCAGCTCTTCCGCTAAACTTATTCTCAAGCTTAATCGTTTGTTCGTTATTAACACCAGTTGATACGAAAAAAGAAGACGAAGTGGTTCAAAAATTTGATAGAAGCCTATTCGGAGACAGCTTTATCGGGGCAATGATTAACGGTGCGCTTGACGGTTTAAAAGTAGCTGGTATCGTCGCTGCATTAATGATCGCCTTCATTGGTGTGATGGAAGTTATAAACTACGTAATTAGCGCAGCTTCAGGTGCAATGGGACATGCTGTTACGTTACAACAAATCTTCGGTTACGTGCTTGCTCCATTCGCATTCTTAATGGGTATTCCAGCTCACGATATTATCCCAGCTGGTGGTATTATGGGTACAAAAATTGTTTTAAACGAGTTTGTAGCCATCCTTGATTTAAAAGGTGTTGCTGCAACATTATCTCCACGTACAGTTGGAATCGTTACCGTATTCTTAATTAGCTTCGCAAGTATTAGCCAAATTGGTGCGATCGTCGGTACAATCCGTGCCCTTTCTGAAAAACAAGGAAGCGTCGTATCTAAATTTGGTTGGAAAATGCTATTCGCATCCACACTTGCCTCTATTTTATCTGCGACAATCGCTGGATTGTTTATCTAATAAAAAACTCCATCTTACTTCTCTTTTTCTAAAGGAAGTTTGAGTGGAGTTTTTTTACTGTCTTCTACATGTAAACTACTCCAGAAAAAATCAAGACCTTTTTCCGAATTATTCCAAAAATGTATTCCCCTATATATTCTATAGTGTTATGATGGACAAGGGTATAGCTCAGATTTTTTAGAACCGAAAATTTGAGTTATAGTCACTTATACGAATGACGATTTCATGACATAAGTGACTATAATTAAAACACAATAGAAGGATGATATAATGAAGAAATATACATATATCGCTTTACTTTCTTCTGCTATTCTCGTAGGTTGTAACACTAGTAATACTAGTGTTAAACAAATAAAAGAAACCACCGCGAAACAAGCAGTTGAACAGAAAAAAGCAAAAGCAGTTGAAATCCCTTTAACACAAGGGGTTATTACGTGGGATCCGTATGAATATAACGCACAAAATACCACGCTCTATACAAAAGATTTAAGGGATTCCTTTAAACAAGTACGTTACAACATTTGGCGTACCGCTGATGGTCCTGCAAGCAAACAGACTTTTACTTCACAAGAAAAAAATCGTGATTTTGCCCTCCCACTTCATTTAAAAACATTTCATTTAAAACGTGGCGAATTTCAAATTGAAACTGTAGGAATCAAAGAAGATAATACTGAAACAAATCTAGTAACATCTAAAATTACATTCCAACAACATGTACCATTTTTGATGTATCATGCAATTGAAAAATACCCTGGGCCGGGTGATGGTGATTTCGGCTTATACGTACCGCCTGAACAATTTGAAAAACATATGCAGTATTTAAAAGATAACGGTTATACGATGCTCACATTTGAACGTTGGAACGATATAAACCGTGTTAATAAACCTATTTTTATAACAATGGATGATGGCCGAAAAAATAATATGAATGCTCTTCATATTTTACAAAAATTAAAAGATGATAAATTCCAACCTGCTGCAACTGAATTCCTTACTTCAAATGAAGTAGACAAACCAAACCGTCTATCAACAGATGATATAAAACAAATGATAGATTCAGGTATTTTTTCTATTCAATCTCATACCGCGAATCATACAATGATGGCTCATTCGGGTAATTATGATGAGGAATTACGTGGTTCTAAAGAAAAAATTGAAACTCTTACCGGTAAGAAGGTCATCGCTCTCGCCTATCCAGTAGGCTCTTATAATGATCCCGCTGTCGAAGAAACAAAAAAACTTTATGAGTTCGCAGTAACTACTGATCACGGCAATCACATTACAAAAGGCATTCCAAACGAGCAATACTTAATTAAACGCCATTTTATAGGACCTAATATGTCAATGGAAAAATTCGCATCTCTTATAAAATAAACTTTAAGATATTTTAAAGCTTACTAAAAAACGAAAGAATAGATCTACTTAAAGTCAGTAACCTATCTCACACCTAAAAATGATATGATGAACAAGGGTATGTCCCCACCTCTCTTATAGCGGTGGGGATTTTAAATATAAGTATGCAACATACTACACAATAGAAGGTGATTTTATGAGAAAATACGCAGCGATTGCTTTATGTACGTCTGCCATTTTAGCAGGTTGTACTACTAGCAACGTAAGTCCAGAACCTAAAAAAGAGAAAAAGGTTCAAGAAATTAAAAAACAAGAAGAAACAGCGCAAGAACAAGGTAAAATTTCTTATAACCCAATTACAAACGAATCTACAAACATAATTATTCATATAACAGATATAAAAGATACTTTAACCGAAGTGCAATATAAAATTTGGCGCACTGCTGATGGAAAGGAACATGCTAAATCTTTTTCTTCCAAAGAAAAGGAAAAACAATTTACACTTCCCTTTGATATAAAAGAATTTGAAGGAAAACGCGGTGAGTTCCAAATTGAAGCAACAGGAATTAAGGAAGATGGGAAAACGATCCCGCTCACAAAATCTACTATGACTTTCGAGCAAAAAGTCCCTGTTCTTATGTACCATGCAATCGATGATTATCATGGACAAGGCATTAAAGATTTATTCGTATCACCAGCTAACTTTGAAGCCCAAATGAAATACTTAAAGGACAGTGGCTTTACATTACTAACGTTCGAACGCTGGGGCGATATTAATAAAGTGAATAAGCCAATCTTCGTTACATTTGATGATGGTATGAAGAATAATATGAATGCATTTCATATTTTACAAAAGCTAAAAGATGATACTTTCAAACCAGCGGCAACGGAATATATGATTGTAGATAACGTTGATGCAGAAGCATCTCTTTCTACATCTGAAATAAAAGAAATGGTTGATTCCGGCATTTTCTCTGTACAATCTCATACAGCAACACATGCAGACTTACCGAAAATTACAAACTATGAAGAAGAATTAAAAGGCTCGAAAGAAAAATTAGAAAAAATAACAGGTAAGCCTGTTATCGCAATTGCTTATCCATTTGGTCATGTAGACAATAAAGTTGTCGCAGAAACGAAGAAATACTATCAATTTGCAACGACAACGAAGCCTGGACAATTCATTACGAAAGGTGAAACGGATGAGCTGCTAAAGATGAAACGTGTTCGTATACACCACACAACTACAGTTGGACAGTTTGCTTCTTCCATTAAATAAATGTGAGAGCTCAATACATTTTGAGCTCTCTTTTTACTTTATATTTATATATATTTTTAGAATTTTCTTGTATTATATATAGTAAGAAATCTTTCAAATTAAAGGAGATTATACATATGTCATTTGAACAAACGTTAGAGAAGTATGCTGCCCTTGCAGTCAATGTTGGTGTTAATATTCAACCTGGACAAACTTTATCAATTAGTGCACCTCTTGAAGCTGTACAATTTGTACGCCTCGTTACAGAAAAAGCATATAAATCTGGTGCAAAACACGTATATGTGGATTGGAATGATGAGACGTTAACACGCTTAAAGTTCGATCTAGCTCCTGAAGAAGCATTTGCTGAGTTCCCATCTTGGAAAGCACATGCTCGTGAAGAATTAGCAAAAGAAGGCGCTGCATTTATGTCTATTTATGCAGAAAATCCTGACTTATTAAAAGGTGTAGAACCAACACGTATCGCAACGGCTCATAAAGTAGCTGGTGAAGCGATGAAAGTATACCGTGATTACGTACAAGCGGATAAAGTAAGCTGGTGTGTAATTTCTGTTCCAACAAAGGAATGGGCTGCGAAAGTATTCCCTGACGTAGCACCAGAAGAACAAGAAGCAAAACTCTGGGATGCTATCTTCAAAGCAACTCGTGCTGATTTAGAAAATCCTGTGGAAGCATGGAAAGAACATGATGAAACACTACATAAAAAAGTTGATTACTTAAACGAAAAACATTATAAGGCTCTTCACTATACAGGACCTGGAACAGATTTAACAATTGAACTTCCAGAGAAGCATGTATGGGCTGGTGCTGGTAGCTTAAATGAAAAGAACGTACCATTTATGGCTAACATCCCAACTGAAGAAGTATTTACAATGCCACTTAAAACAGGTGTAAACGGTCAAGTGTCTAGCACAAAACCGTTAGCATTTGCAGGTAACATTATCGATAACTTCACATTAACATTTGAAAACGGACGTATCGTAGACTATAAAGCTGAAGCTGGTGAAGAAGCTTTAAAACATTTAGTAGAAACAGATGAAGGTTCTCACTTCTTAGGAGAGGTAGCGTTAGTACCTCATGATTCACCAATTTCAAACACAAATATTTTATTCTACAATACACTATTTGACGAAAATGCATCTTGCCACCTTGCAATCGGAAATGCTTATGCATTTAACTTAGTTGGTGGAAAAACAATGTCTAAAGAAGAACTTGCTGAAAATGGCGCAAATGCTAGTATCACACACGAAGACTTTATGATTGGCTCAGCTGAACTTGATATCGACGGTATTACAGCTGATGGAAGACATGAGCCTATCTTCCGTAAAGGTAACTGGGCGTTTTAAATTAACCAACATAAAAAAACACATTGGATCATCCAATGTGTTTTTTATTTGTTTGGCTTCAATTCAAATTTTATCATTCTACTCTCATGCGTAAACTCAGGCCTATACGTAGCGATATACGTATTTTCTTTCGTTACATCAAATCGCATGACATCTTGAATTTTCTCATCCGGTGCTACCTTTTTACTAGTGAAGCTATCATATTTATATTCTTTAAACCTTGTACCTTTCTTATCAGTAACCTCAAATTCGTAAAATGCAAAGAGTATTTCTTTTTTACTATTATTTTTCACTGTGAAAACAATCCCTAAAATATCATCTTTCTTTTTGTCAGTAGTGTAATCTGGATATCCTAATTGAACTGAATCGAGAGTTACTTGCAAACCATCTATATCTACTGTCTCACCTATTTTATAAATTTTTTCTTGAACGTTCTCTTGTTTACTTTCATTACTATTTTTAGTCTCAGTACAAGCACTTAAACTAAAAGCTATGCCACAAATCAAAACAATTTGACTCACTTTTCCCAACATACCCTTCCTCCACATAAGACAATATTTCATATGTATCATAACAAAGCTCTTTACGTTTTCTTGTCATATTTTGTCGTAGTAATTGCTAACTGCACAAATAGAAAAAAGCTATCTTCTACAAAAGATAGCTTTCATGATGCCGATGAAACCTTAAGTTCAATTACTCCTAAAACAATAAAGAGAATACAAAACGCTTGGAATAAGCTAATGTGCTCCTTAAAGAAGTATGCACTAATGATTGTAATAAGTAATGTTCCCACACCAGACCAAATTGCATAAGCAATGCTTAAATGAATCTTTTTAACAACGGTAGCAAATAAGCTAAAACAAATACCATAGAACACGAAAATAAGTACGCTTGGAGCGAGCCTTGTTAAACCATTTGCTAGCTTTATCGTAATTGTTCCAGCCACTTCAAAAATAATTGTAACAAGTAATAATAACTACTAGAATCTCCTTATCTGTAATCTTATAGAGATTCTAGTACACTACTTATAGTCCTAATGAAATATATTTAATTTCTAAATATTCCTCGATACCGAAATGGCCTCCTTCACGCCCGATGCCACTTTCTTTAAATCCACCGAACGGTGCTTGTGCAACTGACGGAAGACCATCATTTAAACCGATAATACCGTACTCTAGCGCTTCACTAATTTGGAATGCTTGACTAATATCCTTCGTGAAAATATACGCAGCTAAACCGTATGGTGTATTGTTTGCACGTTCAATTACTTCCTCAACTGTTTTAAACTTCGCAACTGGTGCAACTGGACCAAAAGTTTCTTCAGTCATACAAAGCATCGTATCATTCGCCAACCCAATTACAGTTGGTTGAATGAAGTGCCCATCTAGCTCTGCGATCTGTTGGCCTCCATATAAGAGTTCTCCACCTTTTTGAACTGCATCTTCGATATGTTCTTGTACTTTTGAAACTGCATTCTCATCAATAAGTGGTCCTACAGTAGTTCCGTCACCGAAGCCGTCTCCTACTTTCAGTTGCCCTACTGCCTTTTGAAACTTCTCTACAAATACTTCGTATACTTCTTCTTGAACGAATACTCGATTTGTACATATACACGTTTGTCCTGCATTACGGAATTTCGAACCAATCACCGCTTCTACCGCTTTATCCAAATCTGCATCATTCATTACGATAAATGGAGCGTGGCCACCTAATTCCAATGAAACTTTTTTCATCGTTTGTGCCGCACTAGCCATTAATTCTTTCCCTATTTCCGTTGATCCTGTAAAGGATACTTTTCGAACGCGATCATCTTCCATCCACGTATCAGCAATTGCTTTTGCACTACCTGTTACAATATTTATTACACCCTTTGGAATGTCTGCCTCATGTGCTAATTCAGCTAATTTCAATGCAGTTAACGGTGTTTGACTCGCTGGTTTCACAACCGCTGTACAGCCCGCTGCAAGCGCTGGAGCTACCTTTCTCGTAATCATCGCAGCTGGGAAGTTCCAAGGTGTAATAGCGGCCATAATCCCAACTGGTTGCTTCATAACTAAAATACGTTTATTCGGATGGGAAGCAGGAATCATTTCACCATATACGCGTTTCCCTTCTTCCGCATACCATTCAACGAAGCTATTTGCATAATTCACTTCACCAAGTGCTTCTGCAAATGGCTTTCCTTGTTCTCTCGTCATGATTGCTGCAATCTCTTCTTTATTTTCATCAATAAGCGTAAACCATCGTTTTAACTTCACTGCACGATCTGCTGCTGTTAACTTAGACCATGTTTTAAATGCCTCATGTGCAGCATCAACAGCTTGCTTTGCCTCTGTTACTCCGCCCTTTGGTACAGTTGCAAATATTTCTTGCGTCGCTGGATTATTTACTTCGATTTGTTCTTGCAGTGTAATCCACTCACCATTTATATACATCGCTTTTTTATCCACATTTACGAAAGTCGCTTTTTTATCCAATGCTTTCTTCCTCCTCTATGAACTTCTTAATCTTCCTAGTAGCAGCAGATTGACTTATTTGCAAAAACTCAGCCACTTTATAACTTGATCCGTACGTTTTATACGCCTTAAGAATAATATTTCTCTCTACCTCTTCCAGCATTCTATAAAGACTTTCCCCAGATTGTTCAACTGTGGCCTCTTGCATAGATAGTGGCAGATCTTCTACCGTTACAAAATCATCTGCAGTGATAACAATTCTTTCAATTACATTCTCTATTTCTCTATTGTTTCCTTCCCACGGATATCCGACAAACATTTGTAACGTACTAGGTGCTAACTTTACATCACGTCCGTACTTTTTATTAAAGTGCTGTAAATAATGATAAATGAGCGGCAAAATGTCTTCTGTTCTTTCCCGAAGTGGCGGAATTGAAATTGGAATGACATTCAAACGATAGTATAAATCTTTCCGAAATGATCCTTGTTTCACCATCTCGCTTAAATCTCTATTTGTTGCCGCCACAATTCGAACGTCCACCTTTTTTAATTCTCTTCCGCCTACAGGGCGAAACGTTTTTTCTTGCAATACTTGTAAAAGCTTTGCTTGAATTTCAAGCGGCATTTCACCAATCTCATCTAAGAAAAGAGTCCCCTTATGCGCCGACTCCAATAATCCCTTTTTCCCTTCACGATTTGCACCTGTAAAAGACCCACCTGAATATCCAAAAAGCTCCGATTCAATTAAATTTGTTGGCAATGCCGCACAATTAATTTCATAGAAACTCTCATTCTTCCGATGACTTACTTCATGTAGATGACGCACCAAGCGGCTTTTTCCCACCCCAGTCTCACCTAAAACGAGAACAGTACTATCTACCACAGATACTTTTTTGATTGTTTCGACTATTTTTTGCATAGCAATGCTTTTAAAAATAAGTCCTTCATGCTCATAGGTTTCTCTTAATTCTTTTTTATATGTTTTTAACTGATTATCCATTTCCTCTACCTTTTGACGCAATTGATAGAGTTCCGTAAGATCCCGTGAATAACTAATCACTCTTCTTAAATTTCCCTCATCATCAAAAACAGGCCTTGTACGAACATGTAAATACTCTCCTGATTTTGTCGTTTGAACGAGTTCAATCGGTCTCTTTTTTTCGATCACTTCTAATGTTGCTGATGGATAAAAGATTCCATCCTTTTGTAGTTCTTTTACATGCTTACCTACTAACTCTTCAGCAGCTAGTTGATAGTGCCTTTCACATGTACTATTTACACGCACAACGATCCCCTGCTCATCTGTAACAAAAATTTCGTCAAACGCATATTCAAATACATCTTTTAAATCCATTAACACTCGTTCCTTTTCTGCAACCATCCTAGCCACCCCTAACTTCAAATCCATCGATTCACTTCACTACCTTCATTATAAAGAGAATTTTCTGCATTTTATATAGAGTCAGCTAGAATGTTTGCGATTTATCATTCATTTTTTAAACACGAGCGATGTTTGCTTGTTCATAACAAGTTTGTAATGACTCTTCAATTATCGTTAGCCCTTCCTCAAGTTGCTCGTCTGTAATAACTAATGGCATTAACACACGTATAACATTTCCATATGTTCCAGCTGATAATAAAAGTAAACCACGTTTATTTGCTTCTGTACATAAATTAGCTGTTAATGCTTTATCTGGTACTTTCGTCTTGCGATCTGTAACAAGTTCAAATGCACACATCGCCCCTAATCCGCGCACATCACCGATGCAATTATATTTATTTTTCATCTCTTGGAATCGGTCCATTACAACTTTCCCTAGTTCTATCGCTCTATCATTTAATTTCTCTTTTTCTATTACATCAAGTACAGCTAATGCAGCCGCACACCCTAGTGGACTTCCTGCATACGTTCCGCCAAGCTCTCCAGGTGCAGACTCGTTCATAATTTCCTTACGTCCAATAACACCGCTTATCGGTACACCAGCTCCTAGTGATTTGGACACTGTAATTAAATCTGGAACGACATCATAATGATCAATTGCAAAGTATTTTCCTGTACGGCTAAAGCCAGTTTGGATTTCATCCGCTACAAATAAGATACCGTGCTCTAAACAAATGCTGCGTACTTCTTGAACAAACTTTTTACTTGGGACGATAAATCCGCCTTCCCCTTGAACAGGTTCCATAACAACAGCTGCAATTGTTTCTGGTGCTACTTCCGATATGAAGAAGTTCTTAAACTCTTCAATAATAAAATCATCGTACTGCTCTTCCGTTAACCCCTCTGGACGACGGTATTCATATGGGAATGGCGCTTTATATACTTCTGGAGCAAATGGACCAAATCCAAATTTATATGGCTTTACTTTACTTGTCATCGTCATTGTCATCAATGTACGCCCATGGAAACCTTTAGAAAATGCGATAATACCTGGTCTTTTCGTATATTTACGGGCGATTTTCACCGCGTTCTCTACTGCCTCAGCGCCACTGTTTAAAAATAACACTTGTTTATCAAAACTTCCTGGTGCTAATGCAGCAAGCTTTTCCGCTAATTCAATATACGGCTCATACATCATGACATTAAATCCAGTATGAATGTATTGATCTACTTGTTTATGAAGCGCTTCTTTCACATCTGGATGACAATGTCCTACGTTAATTGTCCCTATTGCTCCTGCGAAATCAATGTACTGATTACCATCAACATCTGTTACAAGAGCCCCATTTGCAGAATGTACAAACGTTGGGATGCCGTTACTTACTCCTTTTGGCACTATGTTTTGGCGGCGTTCTAATAAAGCTGCTGCTTTTGGTCCTGGAATTTGTTCATTTACTTTAGCAAATTTTTTTGTGTTCATCGCGTACCCCATCCTTTTCTTTACATTGTTTTCTCTTTTTATTGCAAAATGTATGCCAACTTTCCTTTCCTGTATTCATCCTATATTCTTTGTATTTCGACATAAAAATAAGTCTATAAAGACTCGTCAAGAGTCTTTATAGACTTATTTCCCTTACACACTAGACTTCCCTTGTTCCCAAATAAACTCACCTGAATACGAAATAAGATCTCCAACAGATTGTACTACTAAATCCGCAAGTGGTTCTAAAGTTTGGCGGTCTCCCGTACCAGATAGTACTCCAATTGCATAGCAATTGCCACCGTTTTTAGCTAAATATAAATCAGTTGGCGTATCTCCAACGACTGCCACTTCACATGCATCTAAATGAAACCTTTCACAAAAGGATTCTACAATTCTTTTATCCGGTTTCTGTGCCGGAAACGTATCAGAAGTTACAACATAATCAAAAAAGGACTCTAATTGATATTGTTTTAAAAATAATTCTGTCGGCGCGAAATCATCAGCTGTAACAACACCTAAAATAAATCCTCTATCTTTTAAACTTTGTAAGATTTTCGGTAAATCCGCCGTCATTCTCATATAGGAACGGTGCTCGTACATAAGTGCAAATAATTTTTCACTTACCCACTCATGCATTTCCTCTTCCTTAGATAACGTAATATACTTACAAAGCCCCTTTGCTATATCAAGGCTTGTTCCAGCCGCCAGTGCGCTACGTGGATGAACAAATACCCCATCCACACCGATTTCTTTTAATAGAGTTGGCTGCATCGACTCTGGGAGTTGATATAATTTTATACATTCCGCTACAAGCTCTTCAGCTACTTTTATCCAAATTGAATGAAAATCCATTAATGTACCATCTTTATCAAATAGTATTGCTTTTAATTTCTCCATAGCACCTTACCTCCCATTTCTTATCCCCTTCAGTGTATCAATAAAATATGGATGTAAAATAAATGAATTGTAAAAATACCATAAAAATCAAACTAACTTCCAATTTACAATTCCTCTATAAAAACAAAAAGGATGCCTTTACAGGGCATCCTCTTGATGTTCAGGAACGAATAGTTCGAGACAATGGTACATATTTTCAAATTCCATCGGTGCATCTCCACCATATTCACCGTCTAAGTTAATCATCAATTTATCTGGTGAATGGACTTTAATTCGATTCGCTTGTGTATATAATACTTTCGGATTATTAATATGTTCACCGCGTTGCGCTTGCGTTGCTGCTTTAATTAAATCCGCAATAGAACCTTTTTTCAGTACTAATAAATCAAATAGCCCGTCGTTAATAGATGCATATGGTGCTACCTTTTCAAATCCACCAACTGAACGAGTATTTGTAATTAAAAACATCGTAATTTCTTCTTGTAGTAATTTTCCATCATACTCAATTTCAACATATGTTGGATGTAATGACGGTAACATTTCGATTCCTTTTAAATAATAAGCAAGTTGTCCTAATACTGTCTTTAACTTACTCGGTACTTCATACGTTAATTCCGTAATACGACCTCCACCAGCGATATTAATAAAATATGTATCGTTCGCTCTACCAAGGTCTAATGGTACGGTCTTACCTTCACAAATAATATCCGCTGCCTCTTCGATAGAACGAGGCACACCGATTGCACGTGCAAAGTCATTTGTCGTTCCAACTGGAATAATTCCAAATTTAGGACGGAATTCATGTCCAACTAAACCGTTTACTACTTCATTTAATGTACCGTCACCGCCAGCCGCAATAACGACATCAAATTTACGCTCTACAGCTTGCCTCGCTGCCACAGTTGCGTCTCCAGGACCAGTTGTCGCATGACAAGATGCTTCATATCCAGCTTTTTCTAACTTTTGTAATACTTCTGGTAAGCTCTTCTTAAACAGCTCACGCCCAGAAGTAGGATTATAAATAATTCTTGCTCGCTTCATCATTTATTAGCACAGGACATTTCCTTATTCATTGAAAAAGAACATACCGAAATTCTATTCAGTATTCCTATGCCTACCTCCTCTCATCTTCCTATCCTTCTTTTATCCCGCTCAAACAGGCAGTAAGAACCCGATTCGTGTAGTCCATCAAAAGCAATATTCTCTCGTAATGGCGTGTTGCTTTATTTGACCAAGAAATTTATGTCTATCCATTCTTCCATAAAAATTTACATATAACGAATAACAACTATCTATTATTTCATGAGATGAAAAAAACCTCTATGTTTAGATTTATCATTATTCCCACCTTTTTGCAACTATCATACCATAGTTGCTATACAAACATTTTTCCACTTTTGACAGTTAATCAAACGTTTGTTCAAACGATTTTGCCTCATTTAAACAAACGTTTGATTAACCTAGAAAAACACCCATGTACGGGTGCTTTTCTGTTTAATCTTTAATAGTTACTACTATTTTTTATCGCTTATTAATCTCTTCAAGCAAGATTTTGTTAACAAGCGGTGGATTTGCTTGTCCTTTTGTCGCTTTCATAATTTGACCAACTAAGAAGCCAATTGCACGATCTTTGCCGTTTTTAAAGTCTTCAATAGATTGCTCATTATTATCAAGGATTTCTGTTACAACCTTACGAAGTGTGCCTTCGTCAGAAATTTGAACAAGACCTTTCGCTTTAACGATTTCTTCTGGGTCTCCACCTTTTTCAATTAATTCGTTAAATACTTTCTTCGCGATTTTAGAAGAAATTGTACCTTTTTCAATTAATTGAACCATTTTAGATAAACCAGCAGGCGTTAATGCAACGTCTTTTAATTCTTTTTGTTGTTTGTTTAGGTACGCAAGCACTTCACCCATTAACCAGTTTGATGTTAATTTCGCATCCGCACCGTCTGCAACAGTTGCTTCAAAGAAATCTGACATCTCTTTCGTTAATGTTAATACGTGTGCATCATAAGCTGGTAAGCCAAGTTCTGCAACGTAGCGAGCTTTACGTGCATCCGGAAGTTCTGGAATAGAAGCACGAACTTCTTCTTTCCACTCATCATCGATGTAAAGTTCAACTAAGTCTGGCTCTGGGAAGTAACGGTAATCATCAGATCCTTCTTTCACACGCATTAAGATTGTTTTCTTCGTTGCTTCATCATAACGACGTGTTTCTTGTTGGATGATACCACCAGATAATAATTCTTTTTCTTGGCGCACTTGCTCATGCTCAAGACCTTTTTGCACGTAAGTGAAAGAGTTTAAGTTTTTCAGTTCTGCTTTTGTACCGAACTTCTCTTGTCCAACTGGGCGAAGGGAAATATTCGCATCACAACGTAGAGAACCTTCTTCCATCTTACAATCAGATACGCCAGTGTATTGAATGATTGATTTTAACTTCTCTAAGTATGCGTATGCTTCTTCTGGCGTACGCATATCTGGCTCAGATACGATTTCGATTAAAGGCATACCTTGACGGTTATAGTCTACTAATGACCCATCAGCTGTATGCGTTGATTTACCAGCATCTTCTTCTAAGTGAAGACGTGTAATACCGATACGTTTCTTTTTACCGTCTACTTCGATTTCAATCCAACCATTTTCTCCAATCGGCTTATCAAATTGAGAGATTTGGTAAGCTTTCGGATTATCTGGATAGAAATAGTTTTTACGGTCGAACTTCGTTTCCGTTGCGATTTCACAGTTTAATGCCATTGCAGCTTTCATTGCAAAGTTAACTGCTTCTTTATTTAAAGTAGGAAGTACCCCTGGGTATCCTAAGTCAATTACACTTGTTTGTGTATTTGGCTCTGCTCCGAATTCTGTTGGACTCGCAGAGAAAATTTTCGAATTTGTTTTTAACTCAACGTGAACCTCTAAACCAATAATTGTTTCTAAATTCATCTATGCTCGCCTCCTTACAGACTTGCTTTTTTTGTATGATAGTCTGTTGCTTGCTCAAACGCATGTGCAACGCGGTAAATTGTCGCTTCATCGAAGTGTTTACCGATGATTTGTAAACCAAGTGGCATGTTGTTAGCACCGAATCCACATGGAACAGAAATCGCTGGAACACCCGCTAAGTTTACTGGAATTGTTAAAATGTCGTTTGCATACATTGTCATCGGATCATCAACTTTTTCACCCACTTTAAATGCTGGAGTTGGCGTTGTTGGTCCAATAATAACATCATAATTAGCAAATACATTTTCAAAGTCGTTTTTAATTAATGTACGTACTTGTTGTGCTTTTTTGTAATATGCATCATAGTAACCAGAGCTAAGGGCAAATGTACCAAGCATAATACGACGTTTTACTTCATCACCGAAACCTTCGCTACGTGTGTTTTTGTAAAGATCTAATAAATTATTTACATTATCAGAACGAACACCGTAACGTACGCCATCGAAGCGTGAAAGGTTAGCTGATGCTTCAGAAGAAGATAGTAAGTAATATGTTGCTAAAGCGTATTTAGAGTGCGGAAGAGATACTTCCTCCCAAGTTGCACCCATACCTTCTAATACTTTTAAAGCAGCTAGTACTGACTCACGAGCTTCTTCGCCAACACCTTCACCTAAGTATTCTTTCGGTACAGCGATGCGTAAACCTTTAACGTCGCCTGTTAAACCAGCTAAGTAGTTTCCAACTTCAACATTTGCAGAAGTTGCATCCATACGGTCAATACCTGAAATAGCTTGTAATAAGTATGCATTGTCTTCTACTGTACGTGTAATCGGTCCGATTTGGTCAAGTGAAGATGCGAATGCTACTAATCCGTAACGAGATACGCGTCCGTAAGTTGGTTTTAAACCTACCACACCGCAATATGCAGCTGGTTGACGGATAGAACCACCCGTATCAGAACCTAGAGAGAATAATACTTCTCCTGCTGCTACAGCTGCCGCAGAACCACCACTAGATCCACCTGGAACATAGTCTAAGTTCCATGGGTTTTTCGTAGCATAGAAACCTGAGTTTTCATTTGAAGAACCCATTGCGAACTCGTCCATGTTTAATTTACCAATTGTAATTGTGTCAGCAGCTTTTAGCTTTTGCACAACTGTCGCATCATAAATTGGATCGAAGTTTGCTAATATTTTGCTCGCACAAGTTGTACGAAGTCCGTTAGTTACAATGTTATCCTTTACACCAATAGGCATACCAAATAGTAAACCATTATCTTCAGCGCCAATCTTAGCATCTAATTCTTTCGCTTTCGCGCGTGCATTTTCTTCATCTAATGTAAGAAAAGCTTTTACGTTATCTTCAACATCCGCAATACGTTTGTAAGATTCTTCTACTAAATCCGTAACGGAAATTTCTTTGTTGTTTAACTTCTTATGTAACTCTGATACTGAATGATCAAATAATGACATCGAAATTCCCCTCCTCTATTCTAATACTGCTGGAACACGGATTTGATTATCTTTGTGATCCGGTGCATTTTTTAATACTTCTTCTACTGGTAAACCTTTTTCTGGTACATCTTCACGCATAACATTTTTCATAGTTAATACATGAGTTGTTGGTTTTACGTTTGTTGTATCTAATTCATTTAACTGTTCTGCAAAAGTAACGATTGCATCTAGTTGTTTTTGAAATTTTTCTGCTTCTTGATCAGTAATTGCAAGACGTGCTAAATGTGCTACGTGCTTTACATTCTCAACGGAAATTCTTGACACGGCTAGGCCACCTCCATAATATATCGTTCAATCTACAATACTATTGATGATACCAAATTTTCAGTACTTCAAGCAAGTCAACACACGGCACTTACTGCATTTTTACATAAAAAAAAGAAAGGCGAATACCTTTCTTTACAATTTACTCTTTATCTAACGGTTCATTTTTTGGAAATCTCTCGTTATCTTCTTCATTATCACGAATTGTTTTTTGTAATACAAAACAAGACATCGTTAAAAATAATGTTCCAAGTAAATAGTACCCTTTTACACTAAGCGTTTCATCTAACGTATAAATCCCAATTAGCATCCCTGAAAGCGCACAAACAAATGAAGTCCATGCTAAAAACGTGAACGCTTGCGTATTTCGTCTTCTCATCATTCTCCCCCTTGTTAGATGCACATCCATTATAGATAAATATATTTGCCATGATGGATTTTTATGTAAATTCTCTCTTTCTATTTATTAATCTAGCACAAAAAAATTCTACTTTAAAGGTAATTTTCTGTCTAATCAGAAAAAATAATTAAAATCATTGACATTTATTCCAATCCCACATAAAATAAAAACAAATATTACGAACCTCGAAATATACGGGAGTGGAAATAATTGTTGCAATATGAACATTTTTTAGATTTACTGCTAGATAACGCCAAGAAACTTTTCTATCCTGAAGAATGGGTAAGCCTGGATCTAACACTTTCTAAAACAGAAGTATTTTGTTTACTTTGGATGGAGCGAAATACAGATATTACAATGACAAAAATTGCTGACCTTCTTGATATACCGATGAGTACAACGACAGGCGTTGTAAATCGCCTTGTAAAAAAGGGGTATATTGAACGTTATCGAGATGAAAACGATCGACGTATTGTATTAATTCGTTTAACAGAAAACGGCACCTTACTCGTCCAAGAAGTAAAACAAAATGCGGCCCATTACTTTAGCCTAGTGACAGAAGCCTTATCAGAAGAAGAAAAAGCATTCTTACTACAGATTTTCCAAAAGATCATGAATCACATCGCTACGTCACAGCAAAAAACAGAAGAAAAGGTTTCTACACCTAAAATGAAAAACATTCCGATTGAATAAAGCCCTAGCTGGGTTTTTATTCAATTAAGTATTTCGACACTCGTAATATTCGATATTCGAAACAAAGGGGATATAGTGATGAGAATTATTTTGTATACAGGTAAAGGCGGCGTAGGAAAAACTAGCATTTCAGCAGCAACAGCACTTCAAAGTGCAAAACAAGGGCTAAAAACATTAGTAATGAGCACAGACCCTGCTCATAGTTTAGGAGATTCACTTGGTATAAAACTATCTTCTGAACCATTAGAAATTCGCGAGAACTTATGGGCTCAAGAGATTAATACGATTTATGAAATGGAAAAAGGCTGGGGAAAATTGCAAAAATATATTACACTCCTCTTCACTTCCAAAGCGGCTGATGATATTACAACAGAAGAATTAACGATGTTTCCTGGTATGGAAGATTTAATTAGCTTGCTTCGCGTGCTCGATTACTATAAACAAAATGCATACGATGTTATCATCATTGATTGCGCTCCAACAGGAGAAACTTTAGCAATGCTTAGCTTCCCAGACATGCTCGGCTGGTGGATGGAAAAACTATTTCCTATTAAAAGGAAAGTTTTAAAAGTTGTTCGTCCTGTAGCGCAACCACTTCTTGGCGTCCCCCTCCCAACAGACGATATTATGGACGAATTAACGAATACGCTTGAACAACTTGGAGAAATGAGAGATATCTTATCAAACCGAGAAGTAACAAGTATTCGCGTTGTTGTAAATCCTGAAAAAATGGTTATTAAAGAAGCTCAGCGTAGCTTTACTTATTTAAATTTATATGATTATAACGTAGATGCCATTATGATTAACCGCGTCATCCCTAACACTGTCACCGATCCTTATTTTCAAGCATGGAAAGATACACAAAAGAAATATAAAACATTAATTCAAGATAGCTTTCAACCCCTTCCTATTTACGAGGCTCCGATGTTTGAACAAGAAGTTGTCGGGTTGTCTATGTTAGAGCGTGTAGGAGATGCTTTATTTAAATCTGACTCTTCTCCTACGGAAGTAAAATTTAATGGTCGCACGCAATATGTAAAAAAAGATGGCGATGAATATATTTTCGTTCTGTCCATTCCCTTCTCAAACAAAAGTGAACTTTCATTAAATCAAAAAGGTGATGAACTTATTATCCGTGCTGGTTCTGTGAAGCGAAATATCACTTTGCCAAAAACATTAACGCACCTTTCTATTCAAGGAGCTAAGTTTGAAGATGATGTACTAAACATTCGGTTTGGAGGTGTAGTACATGCATGATGAACTACTCCGGAGAATAATTCGTACAAAAATAAATGTCGGTATGCGAGTATTAGAAGAGCTACCGAGTCCGATTCAGCAATCAGCTAAACACATACTAAATATTTTGCAAGAAGAGCTCGCTGCTCATCCGACAGAACAAACGCGTCCTGAAGATAATTTAAAAAGTATCATAATTGAATAATCATATTCGTATAGAGAGCCTTTTTAGGCTTTCTATATCTTTATTGGAGTGATGTAAGTTGATGAAAAAACATTCCACTATTATGCCCTGGATTATTCCTTTATTATTTTTCATTCATAACCTTGAAGAAGCTTTCCAGATGCCACAATATCTTGCTAATCAATTTTCGATCCACTTTATAACTAATAAACAATTTTTTATTGCAATTTCCATATTAACAACACTGGTCTTACTCATAGTCATTCTATATCAATTAAGCATCATATCTTCTATTTACTGGATTATTTTTATACAGGGCTGTATCTTCTTTAACGCCGTTCAACATGTTATCTTGTATTTCATTTATCATTCTTATAATCCAGGCGTAATATCAGCAGCTTCCATTGTCCTGTTTTCTATTCTCTTCTTTTCATCAGAAAAATGCTTAATCCATAAAAAAAATTTAGCAATTACACTCATTTTCGGTTTACTTTCTTATCCAATTATAATTTGGATCACTTTACTATTCGCTAGCTGCTTTTAGTAATAAAAAAAGACCAGGAAAATTCCTGGTCCATCACTCTACTTAACAAACATTGGATTCTACGCTATACAAAATTGGAAGGTCCAGAATTAGGGTTTGTTTGTTAAGTAGATTATATGTTGAACGAACTATCAGCGGAGGGGTTCGAAACTGTTAGTCGTTAAACCCAATGATTATTTTACGATTTTTGCAAGCTCCTCAAGTGAAAGATTTACTGAAATTGAACCATCATTTGTTTCTTTCTTGATTGCATCTGTTACTTCTTTTGAATGGTATAATTCAATTACTTTTTTCAATGTTGGATCATCTTTATCTTTCGTACGAGCTGCGAAAATATTAATATATGGTTTCGCACTTTCATTCTTTGGATCTTCTAAGAAAATCGGATCCTTCGCTGGATTTAATCCAGCTTGACCAGCAACACCATTATTAATAACTGAAGCTGCTACATCTTTTAATACGCGAGGTGTTTGCTGCGCGATAACCGGTGTAATTTTTAATTTCTTCGGATTTTCAGCGATACCACCTGGATCCCCAAATAGACCGAAATCTTTCTTAAGCTTTAATAATCCAGCTGCATCAAGAAGTTTTAATGCACGCGCTTGGTTCGTTGGATCATTTGGAATAGCAATTTCTGAACCATCTGGAATTTCATTTGCCTTCTTATATTTTTCAGAGTATAAGCCCATTGGTGCAATTTGTGTTGTCCCAACAGCTGTAATATCTAACTTATGCTCCTTCTTAAATTGCTCTAAGAAAGCAATATGCTGGAATGAGTTTAGTTCAATATCTCCATCAGCTAACGCTTTATTTGGCGTTGTGTAGTCAGAGAACTCAACCAATTTAATTTTAATCCCTTCTTTTTCAGCTTTTTTCTTTAAAATCTCCCAAGCGTCTCCATCTGTTCCAGTTACACCGACGCGAACTACTTTCTCTTTCGCTCCTGCACCCGTGTCTCCACCTGAGCAGCCGCTTAATGCTGAAATCCCTACAATCGCTGATAATGCAAATGCTAAAATTTTCTTCATTTCCTTTTCCCCTCTTCCTTTTTATGATCTGCGTAAAAAGACTTTCGCAAAGTAGTTCCCTAAATTTTGAGCTAACTGTACGAGAATAATAAGTAAAACAACCGTTACGAACATAACTGATGTATCAAAGCGTTGATAACCATATGTCATTGCTAAATCACCAAGACCTCCACCACCGACAAGTCCTGCGACTGCAGAGAATTCAATTAAACCAACTGTCATAAACGTAACTCCCAAAATCAATGGCGCTAACGCTTCAGGCACGAGAATTTCAAAAACAATTCTAAGTGGTGAAGCCCCCATTGCTTGTGCAGCTTCGATTACACCTTTCGGAACAGAAACAAGGTTTGTTTCAACCATCCTAGCAATACCAATCGAAGCAACTAACGTCATTGGAAAGATTGCTGCTGCCGTTCCGATTGTAGTTCCAATAACACTTCTTGTTATCGGACTTAAAGCTACTAAAAAGATAATGAACGGAATCGGACGAATTGTATTAATAATGATATTAAGAATAGAAAAGACCCATTTATTTTCTAAAAAGTTTCCTTTTCTTGTTACATATAAAAGTAAACCTAGGGGTATACCGAGAATTGTAGCAAATATAAGGGTTACAATTACCATTAAGAAGGTATCCCCCGTCGCATCTAATATGCGAGGCCAAAATATACTCCAATCAACTCGCATGAGCTTCTACCTCCTTCAGCTGCACTTGCAGTCTTAGATGTTGTAGTGCCTTTTGAATTTCTCCTTGTTCACCTTGTAGTTCTACAAGAAGGTTTCCAAATAAAACATTTTGGAGTTCAATAATATTCCCGTACAGTACATTTACATCGACATTATAGTTTTTCGCAATATATGATAGTACAGGCTGCCCTGTTTCTTCCCCAGTAAAAGTTAAGCGATAAATTTGACCTCCGTTTTGAATTTTCGCTAGTACACTTTCTGGTAAGTGATCATTAATAACAGAGCGTACAAAATTTTGAGTCGTTTTTGTTTTTGGTTGTGTGAAAACGTCAAACAGTTTTCCTTCTTCAATTACTTTTCCTTTTTCCATAACGGCTACGCGGCGACAGATTTCTTTCACAACGTGCATTTCATGTGTAATAAGTAAAATCGTTAAATTGTATTCTCGATTTACTTTCTTTAATAGGTTCAAAATTTCTGTCGTTGTTTCCGGATCTAAAGCTGATGTTGCCTCATCGCATATGAGAATATCCGGTGATGTGGCAAGTGCCCTGGCAATTCCAACACGTTGCTTTTGACCACCTGATAGCTGCTCTGGATAATAGTTTGCTTTATCTTCTAAACCAACAAATTTTAGTAGTTCATTCACTCTTTCTTTTATTTCGTTCTTTGGCAATTTTGCTAACTTTAATGGATAAGCAATGTTCCCAAATACTGTTCTTGAATTAAATAGATTAAAACTTTGAAAAATCATTCCAATCCTTTGTCTTAGCTTCCGTAACTCTTTCGTCGGTAATGATGTAATATCTTTATCATCTATTGAAATCGTTCCTGCAGTAGGTCTTTCTAACATATTTACTAGACGTAATAACGTACTCTTTCCAGCACCACTAAATCCGATAATGCCAAAAATTTCCCCCTTTTCAACTGACAACGTTACATCCTCCACAGCATGAACTGATTGTCCGCCTGATTCATATACTTTACTTACATTGTTAAAAAAAATCATTTTCTTCCCTCCTATATGCTGTAAAAACTTAAAGTGAAGCTTTCGAGGTAAAATAAAAAGTGCTCTCCTTCTTATCAGTAATAAAAGATAAGAAGGAGAGCACTAATATGTACTCGTTCACATCTTCTTATCTTCCAAGCCATTTTAGGCTTGCTGGAATTAGCACGGTATTAAAAAACCCGTTGCTGAGGTATCGTAGGGCCAGTCCCTCCACCTCTCTGGATAAGAGTGTATCGATATAGTTGTCATTTAATTAATTCTCATTATAGAACTCAGAATAATAAGAGTCAATACATTTTTTAGAAAAATTTTAATCATTCACCTATTCGAATTTTCTAATCAGAAATCACAATACAATAGCGATTTTTATAGTTATGTAAAATTCTTATCACTCATACTTTTATAAAGGGAAATCCCCTCTATTCATTGAATAACATAATTTGAATATGAAATCGGAGGAAGATAAATATATGAAAACAGCTCTTTTGCTCGTCGATATTCAAAATGATTATTTTCCAAGTGGAAAGATGGCATTACGTAATCCAGTAGAGGCAAGCGAATATGCTATTCAACTACTGCAACATTTTAGAATAAGAAACGAACCTATTTTTCATATCCAACATGTAGCCATACAAGATGATGCTACTTTTTTCCTACCAAATACAGAAGGTGTCCATATTCATGAAAATGTCCGTCCACTTAGAGAGGAAACCGTTATACTCAAACATTATCCAAATAGCTTCCGAGAAACTGATCTTCTAGAGCAATTACAACGTTTAGATATTGAGCACGTCGTTATATGCGGGATGATGACTCATATGTGTATTGATGCTACAGTTAGAGCTGCATTTGATTTTGGCTTTCATTGTACCGTTATACACGATGCCTGTGCTACAAAAGATCTTACTTTTAAAAATGCTACTATACCAGCCGTTTATATTCATAACACAATTTTGGCAAGTTTAAATGGAGTGTATGCAAATGTGCTGAGCACGGAAGAGTTTTTAACTACAAAAAAACACTCCCTTCAGTGAGCAAAACCGAAAGGGGTGTTTCTTGTCAAACCATAGATTTTCTTTCAAATTGTATTATACAGGAAATTCTTAAAATGAATACTAAAAAATGTGACTAATAAATCAATTTTTCTCGTCATTTTATTTCTATTTACATGTTTATCCCACTATTAATAGGGTTTAGCTCATCCCCTTCGAATAATAGTAATATATGGGATTCTAATTTTAAAAAGAGCTCTTCACATTCTGTGAAGAGCTCTTCTACTATTTCTTATAAAGTTTCAGAAGTAGTTTTTGCTTGCATGTGAAGTGCTAAGTAATCAGGGCCACCAGCTTTAGAGTCTGTACCAGACATGTTAAAGCCACCGAATGGTTGGTAACCTACGATTGCACCAGTACATCCACGGTTGAAGTATAAGTTACCAACGTGGAAGTCTTCACGTGCTTTTTCAATATGGTCACGGTT
Source organism: Bacillus thuringiensis (assembly GCF_014932895.1). GTDB lineage: Bacteria > Bacillota > Bacilli > Bacillales > Bacillaceae_G > Bacillus_A > Bacillus_A thuringiensis_AA. The sequence continues at coordinate 108,933 of NZ_JACYOF010000012.1, forward strand.
GTTAGAAACAACTGCTCCTGTTAAACCGTATTCTGTATTGTTTGCAATTGCAAGTGCATGATCAAAGTCTTTTGCTTTACAGAATGCTACTACTGGTCCGAAGATTTCTTCTTTCATTAAGCGAGCATCTTCTGCAACGTCAGCAACGATTGTTGGTTGGATGAACCAGCCTTTAGAATCGTCTCCTTCGCCACCTGCTAGAATTCTACCTTCTTCTTTACCAATTGCAACATAGCTCATTACTTTATCGAATGCAGCTTGGTCATTAACAGGACCCATGTTTGTACCTAATTCAGCTGGGTTAGCAACTGTTAATTCTTTTGTTAATTCAACAGCACGATTTAATACATGATCGTATACATCTTCATGGATTACTGCACGAGAACATGCAGAACATTTTTGTCCTGAGAATCCGAATGCTGATGCAACGATAGATTTAGCTGCTAACTCAAGATCTGCTTCTTTATCAACAACGATTGTATCTTTACCGCCCATTTCAGCGATAACACGTTTTAACCAAATTTGTCCTGGGTTTACTTTTGCTGCACGCTCATAAATACGGATACCTACATCGCGTGATCCAGTGAAGCTAACGAAACGTGTACGAGGGTGATCTACTAAGTAGTCACCAACTTCAGAACCATTACCTGGAACGAAGTTTACTACGCCAGCTGGTAAACCTGCTTCTTCTAATACTTCCATAAATTTCGCTGCTACAACAGGAGTTGTACTAGCTGGTTTTAGTAATACTGTGTTACCAGAAACTACAGCAGCTGTTGTCATACCCGCCATAATTGCGAATGGGAAGTTCCAAGGAGAAATGATAACACCTACTCCTAATGGAATGTAAGAGAAACGATTATATTCAATTGGACGGCTTTCTACTGGGATACCGTCTTTTAATTTTAACATTTGACGACCATAATATTCCATAAAGTCGATTGCTTCTGCTGTATCAGCATCTGCCTCATTCCATGGTTTACCTGCTTCTTTTACAAGGATAGCAGAGAACTCATGTTTTCTACGACGAACGATTGCTGCAGCACGGAATAAAATGTCTGCACGCATTTCTGGTTTTGACTTTCTCCAAGTTTGGAATGTTTCATCCGCTACTTGCATTGCTTTTTCAGCTAATTCACGGCTTGCTTTTGAAACGCGACCAACAAGTTCCTCTTTATTTGCAGGGTTTACAGAAACAATTTTGTCTTCTGTAGTGATTTTTTCTCCCCCGATAATTAATGGATAGTCTTGTCCAAGATAAGATTCTACTTTCTTTAAACCTTCTTCAAACGCTAATTTGTTAGCCTCTACTGAAAAATCTGTAAATGGCTCATGTTTGTATGCTACTACCATTTTTTTAGCCTCCCCTTAGAAAAACGTTTACATTTTACAACATTATTCTACACGATAATTTAGATTTATTCAAATATTCCTAGACTTATATTTTAAAAATTAATAAATTTTTAAAATATAATAAAAAAAAGAGATTCATACATACGTATGAATCTACAAAATATGAGTATATTCCAAAACATTTTTCCCAATTAATAAAATAGTAACTAATAAAAATAAAGTCCTTACATATCCAACGCCTTTTCGAACTGCAAACTTCGATCCAAAATAAGCACCTAAAATCATTGATAATCCCATAATTATACCGTATTCAAAATGAATTACATCTAAAAATAAAAAAGTAATTAAAGATACGATATTACTAACGAAGTTCAAAAGTTTTCCAGATGCTGCCGCTTGAATAAAATCCAAACCAATTAATAAAAATGCAAAAATTAAAAAGGAGCCTGTTCCTGGACCAAAAAAACCATCATAGAATCCTATCATTAAAATAACAAAGAAAAACATTAATGTTTTCCCTCTTGTCATCTTTTTATAGGTAGATACACTTCCCCAATCTTTTTTTGCAATAATATAAATAGCAATAAAAACCAACATTACAAGCACTAATGGACGCAAAATATCAGGCGGAATAAACTTTACTACTAAGGCACCTGCGACTGCCCCAACAATAGTTAACGGGATTAACTTTCCTACAATCCGAAAATCGACCTTTCCTGATCGAATAAAATAAATTGCACTCGTGAATGTCCCCATCGTTGCAGCTAATTTATTCGTTGCGATTGCCGAAGCTGGTGGTAACCCAACGAACATAAGTGCAGGAAGCGAAATTAACCCTCCACCTCCAACAACTGAATCAATGAAAGCCGCTAAAAAACCGAATGCAATTAATAAAATAATGACTTGAAAACTTAGTTCTTCCATGACTTTTCCCCTTACCCCTTTATTTATAACATTTTAAATTATAACAAAATTTCCCCCAAAAAAAAGCTGTTCCAGAAAGGAACAGCTCTCATCTTTAATCTAAAATTTTCACAAGCGGTTCATCTTGCTTCGCTTCACGTATAATAATAGCTTCTGGACGTTCTACAGATTTAATCGTTACTTGTACTTTCATGTAATTCGGGAAGTATTCCGTAACAAGTCCTGCTACATATTGTGTAAAACCAATTATTTCCGCTTTCCCATTAAACTGGACAGGAATATCAAGCTTCATTTCTTTTAATTCATCGTCTTTATACATACCAGTACCGATGACAGCCGTATAGTCGCCTTGGAAATAATCGCTTAGTTTCGCTTTAAAGTTTGATACCCTCGCAAGATCTTCACGTTTATTATCTGTTTTCGCTTGTTCAGATGGGAACAAATAATATTTCTCATTAATTTGTTTCCAATCCTCAACCGTTTCACTACCTTTTTCTACATTAGCATAAGAAACAAAATTTCCTGGCACGAGTGAAGACTTTGGAGATTGGCGATAAATCGCAAATGTTATCGGAACATTTTTTGTGCTAGCGTCTTTTTGATGCATGACTTTCAAGATTTCTTGTGCCATTTTTTTCCCTTCAGCTAACATTTTTTCGTCCTCAATTTTAACCTCACGCGGATAACCATGCTCTTCATTAAAATAATGAACTGAATTCATCGCTAACCCAACTACGATGCCACCACGTTCAACATCTTTCTCGCCCTTTTTCACATAATAATCATGCTCTAAAATATTGGAAATATACATTGGATTTTTTTTATTTTTTACTTCTAGCGATCCGGATCCTTCATCTGCTGGATTTAGCCCTATGTTCGGAAACTTAACCGCACCTTTTTTTAATTCGTTCTCTAGCTCTTTTTGTTCAGCATCTGTACGCTTTCTTTTGACAAGCATTTGTACAGTTTGAGTATCTAGAACATTTCCGCCTTTAAAGAAATAATCTTTCGTACTAAATGATTCTTTCGCAATACGCATTAATCCTGTTTCAAATTCATCTATATCAAGGCGACTATTTAACCCTTGCACAACTAAACCACGTGCAGCTCCTGCGTCAAATGGAACAGTCGTCTTATAATATTCATCCGAAATAGAGTACTTCGGGACGATTGCTTGCTCTTTTGCTTTCCCCGATTTCTCAGCCACTTTTTCATCTTTGTCGGCACCTGCGCTACACCCACTTACTAGTAGGCCAAGGCTTAATACCGCTAATGCTATTTTTTTCATGGTAAGTTTGCACCTCTTACTTATTTAGCTCTTGTAAGAACCTCTCTTCATTCCAAACCTCAATATTATGTTTCTCCGCTTGTGCCAATTTCGAACCAGCCGCTTCACCTGCAACAACTAAATCCGTACTCTTACTAACACTTCCTGTTACTTTTCCACCTAGTGCTTCAATCTTTTTCTTCGCTTCACTTCGTCCCATAACTTCTAGCTTACCTGTTAAGACAACCGTTTTCCCTGCAAAGTAAGATTCAACATTTTGTAAGTCTGCACTTTTTATACCTTTGTATGTCATGTTTACGCCATACTCTTTAAACTGTTGTAATAGCTCTAATACATCTTCATTATCAAAATACGTTACAACGGATTGAGCCATTTTTTCACCAATTTCATTAATTGCCTTAAGTTCTTCTTCCGTTGCTTTCACAAGCGCGTCCATCGTTACGAAATGCTCAGCAAATGTACGAGCCGCTTTCGCTCCAACGTGACGGATACCAAGACCGAATAATAATCGCTCTAATGAGTTTTCCTTCGAATTCTCAATTGCTTGTACTAAATTAGTTGCAGATTTCTCACCAAAACGCTCTAATTGTAGTAATTGTTCTTTCGTCAATGCATATAAATCTGCAAACGTACGGATATAATCTGCATCAAAAAGTTGCGTAATTACACGCTCTCCAAGCCCATCAATATTCATTGCATTTCTTGAAACGAAATGAATCAATCCTTCACGAATTTGAGCAGGACAAGTTGGATTTATACAACGAAGTGCAACCTCTTCTTCTAAACGAACTAGTTCACTCTCACATGCTGGACAATGCGTTGGCATGCGGTATTCTTCTTCCTCACCAGTACGCTTATCAAAAATAACGTTCACAACTTCAGGAATAATATCTCCAGCCTTTTTCACAACAACGTAGTCACCAATTCGAATGTCTTTTTCACGAATTAAATCCTCGTTATGTAACGAAGCACGACGAACGATAGTACCGGCCACTCGCACTGGCTCTAACTCTGCAGTCGGTGTTACGACCCCTGTGCGGCCAACACTTAATTCAATGCCCGTTAATTTCGTTACAACTTCTTCAGCCGGGAATTTATAAGCAATCGCCCATCTTGGACTCTTTGCAGTAGTTCCTAGGCTTTCTTGAAGAGCGACATCATCTACTTTTATAACGATCCCATCAATCTCATAATCAAGATTCGGACGTTTTTCCTGCCATTCTTCTACATAAGCTATAACCTCTTCAATTGTTTCACATGTACGGCGATTTGGATTTGTTTTAAATCCAAGTTCACCTAAGAAATCAAGCGATTCACTATGCGATAGAATTATTTTTTCTTCTACATTCGCAAGACCATACACAAACATAGATAGGTTACGCTTTGCTGCAATTTTCGTATCCAGTTGACGTATTGAACCTGCTGCCGCATTACGCGGATTCGCAAATACATCTTCACCGTTTTGCTCTTTTTCTTCATTTAGTTTAACGAATGAACGCTTCGGCATATAAGCCTCGCCTCTTGCTTCTAAGGTTACTTCTTCATTTAAACGGAGTGGAATAGCTTTAATCGTTTTTAAGTTTTGAGTAATATCTTCACCAGTTACACCATCACCACGTGTTGCTCCCTGAATAAAGCGCCCTTTTTCATAATGAAGCGAAACAGCCAGTCCGTCAATTTTTAATTCGCATATATATCTTACATCCGCATCATCAATTCCTTGACGTACTCTTCGATCAAAATCACGCAAGTCTCCTTCGTTAAATGCATTTCCTAAACTTAACATCGGTGACTTATGTGTTACTTTTTCAAATATATCAAGAACCGTTCCCCCAACGCGCACGGAGGGAGAGTCTTCACTCATAAACTCTGGGTTCTCTGCTTCTAGTTTTATAAGCTCCTGCATATTACGGTCATATTCCGCATCAGAAACAGAAGGATTGTCTAATACGTGATATTGATAGTTAAATGTATTTAACAAATCACGTAGTTCTTCTATACGTTTTTTTGTTATTTCTTTTGACATATCCTCATTCCTTTCCTATTGTTTCGTCACAGGTGCAAATTTTGCTAATAAACGTTTAATACCAATTGGGCTTGGGAATGCAATATCTAATTCTTTTGCATCACCTTCACCTTTTACACTTACAACTGTACCGACTCCCCATTTCTGATGGGAAGCTTTATCGCCTACTGCCCAGCCAATTTGCTCGCCACCTGTTGTCTTAACAGCCGGTCGTACGAAAGCTGAACGAGAACGTGTCGTCGTTGTCCCTACCGTTGCGCCTGTTGTTCTTCCTTTTGCACCAAACGAAGTTTCACGCTTCGGCGCTGTTTCATTTAATGATTCCACTAATTCTGTCGGAATTTCTGTAATAAATCGAGATGCTGCATTCATACTTGTTCTACCAAATAAAGTACGCATTTGCGCATTCGATAAGTATAATTCTTCTTCTGCACGAGTAATACCTACATAAGCAAGACGACGCTCTTCTTGCATTTCATCTTCTTCCATAAGAGAACGCGTATGCGGGAATATCCCTTCCTCTAAACCAACAATAAAGACAACCGGGAACTCTAATCCCTTCGCCGAGTGCATCGTCATTAAAATAACTTCCTCACCAGCAGTTGGATCTTCATCTACACGATCAATATCAGCAACAAGAGCTAAGTCTGTTAAAAATGCAACAAGGCTCTTATCTTCACTTTGAGATTCGAATGTTTGCGTAACAGATAAAAACTCATCTAAGTTTTCTAAACGGCCTTCTGCTTCTAAGGAGCGCTCATTTTTCAGCATCTCGCGATAGCCTGTTTTTTCAATAACTTCTTCTACTAATTCTGTAACAGATAAATACTCTTGCATATTTACCCAGTTGTGTAATAAACCTGCGAATTCTTTTACTGCCTTTGTTATTTTTGCACTTACACCAACATGCTCAATCTCATCTAATACAGCAGTTAATGAAATTCCATTTTGTACACCGTAATTAATAATTTTATCAATAGAAGTAGCACCTATTCCACGTTTTGGCATGTTAATAATGCGCGCAAAACTAATCTCATCATCTGGATTCCCAATTAAACGTAAGTACGCCAAAATGTCTTTAATCTCTTTACGGTCGTAGAACTTAGTACCGCCGACAATTTTGTAAGGAATATTAGATTTCAGGAAAATTTCCTCGACCATACGAGACTGGGCATTCGTACGATATAATACTGCAAAATCAGTATATTTTCGGTTCCCCATTTGAATGTCATCACGAATTTTTTTCGCAACAAAATACGCTTCGTCCTTTTCAGTTGCAGCACGATAATACGAAATCTTGCTCCCAACTTGATTGTCCGTCCATAATTTCTTCGGTTTACGGTTTGAATTCTTTTCAATTACCGCATTAGCTGCATTCAAAATATTTTGTGATGAACGATAGTTTTGTTCTAACAAAATAACTTGTGCATTCTCATAGTCTTTTTCGAATGACAAAATGTTAGAAATATCTGCACCACGCCAGCGGTAAATAGACTGATCTGAGTCACCTACAACGCAAAGATTTTTAAAACGCGCTGCCAAATGCTTAACAAGAAGGTACTGAGCTTTGTTCGTATCTTGATACTCATCAACATGAATATATTGGAACTTACGCTGATAGAACTCTAGTACTTCTGGAACACGCTCAAATAGCTGAATCGTCGTCATAATTAAATCATCAAAGTCTAATGAGTTATTTTTCAAAAGGCGTTTTTGATATTCTGTATATACATCGCTCGTTAATTTTTCATATGGATCAGCGATTGTAATTTTTTTTGCATATTTATCTGCAGATAACAGTTCATTTTTCGCATTACTAATACCCGCTAAAATAGAGCGTGGCTCAAACTTCTTCGGATCAATATTGCGCTCTTTCATAATCTTTTTTACTACAGTTAACTGATCACCTGCATCTAAAATCGTAAAGTTACGATTAATCCCAATGCGGTCAATATCACGTCGTAAAATACGTACGCACATAGAGTGGAACGTAGAAATCCAAATATCTTCTGCTTCTGGTCCAACAAGTGTATCAATACGTTCGCGCATTTCACGAGCAGCTTTATTTGTAAAGGTAATTGCTAGTACATTCCATGGCGCTACACCTTTTTCACCAAGTAAATACGCAATACGATGTGTTAGCACACGTGTTTTACCACTACCTGCACCTGCCATTAGTAGAAGTGGTCCATTCGTTGTTTGTACTGCTTTTTGTTGCTGTGGATTTAAACCATTTAATAACCTATCTGTCATACTCATATGTGCCTGCACCTACTCTCCTCTTACTGCTTTCACTGTTTTTAACGCAGCTTTTATATCATCATAAATAACATTTCCAACAACTACTGTATCAGCATACTGTGCCATTTCTTTTGCTTGTTCTGCATTAGAAATACCACCGCCATAATATAGCTTAGCTTGTTTCAATTCTGCTTTTACATTTTTAACAAGTTCAATATCTCCATACGTACCGCTATATTCTAAATAGAATATCGGTAAATGTAATAGCTTGTCTGCTAAACGCGCGTATGCAATAACATCATCTTCTGTTAAATCACATTTCGCTTCTGTAAGCTGGGCTACTTTCGCTTCTGGGTTTAAAACACAATACCCTTCCATAAAAATTTCGTCCCAGTCCATAATATCCCCAAATTCTTTCAATGCCTCATGATGAACACCCGTTACCCATTCTACTTTTCGGCTATTTAAAACACTTGGTATATAATAAAAATCAAACCCTGGTGTAATTGCTTCCACATCGGAAACCTCTAACACGCACGGAACTGCATATCTACGAATGCTAACTAGCATGTGTAATACGTTATCAATTGTAACTCCATCACTTCCGCCTACAATCACAGCATCCGTTCCAGATTCACAAATCATTTCTAAATGTTCATCGCTTAACTCCTTATTTGGATCAAGTTTAAATACATGTTTCCATCCGGAAATATCGTACATGAAAACACCCTTCCTTTTTTCTAGTCATATCTATATTTCTGTTCAAAATAACAGTTCATTTTTATCAATTTTTTTAAAAATCCCTCTTCTATATTTATCCAAATAAGAAGATCTAGTTTTAAACTTCCTTTTATGCATTCTTTCATTATAACAAAAAAAGCTACTTACACACACGCCCAATCCAACATCTTTTTCAACGTCAAATGTTGGATTACATATCACCAAAATCATACGGGATACTAATAAGAGAAATAGCATTTGCTATTTCAACTTTCATAAAAAGGAGTGTTTTTCAAATGAAGCAAAACATCGGTACAATAAACGCTCTAATTCGAATTACACTCGGACTTATCCTCTTCGGTTGTAGTACAGCTAAACTCGTACGTAAACCGCGGTGCACTTGGTCTAAAGTTTTACTATGGATTGGTGCCATGAAAATTGCAGAGGGGATTGTTCGTTTCTGTCCTATTGCTGAAGTATGTAAATTTGGAAAATACATGAGTATGGGTGCATTTAAAATGCCTAGCATGAATTTTGCCGAAAAAGGACATGCTAAAGAAGAAGTGAATCAAACTTCCAACCATGACAAACCAAAGTCAAATGGAAGTTACGACGCTTCAGACAAAGAGATTGAGTCAGCGATTGAAGAAATAATCCTGGCAAAACCGCTTTGAATCATTTGTCACAATGTAAGATGCTCTCAAAGAGACTTAGCTGCTGCAGTGGGCGGCTAAGTCTCTTTATTTTACCACAAAACAGAACTTATGTTCTTTTTTCCATAGAAATCTTCACTGCTATTGAATTTTACATAAACAATACCATTAACAATCTTTAGAAAATTAGGTAAAAACCTCTTGCTTCAAATGATATAAAAGTGATATCATTTTTATATCAGGAGGCGATCATATGAAAGAAAAACAAGTATTTTATGTTAACGGATTTCTCGGGATTATCGGGATTCTCATTTTAGCTGCTATCGGTGCATTTTGCCTTGTACAAGAAATGTTTGTAATAGCTATTTTAGTTCTCATAATAGCATCTGTTTTAGCTACAGGTATCGGTATCGTTCAACCAAATCAAGCGAAAGTTATTACGTTTTTCGGTAATTATTTAGGAACAATTCGTCAAAACGGTTTATTTTTAACAATTCCATTTGCATTCCGTCAAACCGTATCTTTACGTGTTGAAAACTTTAATAGTAAGAAATTAAAAGTAAATGATGTTGAGGGAAATCCAATTGAAATTGCAGCTGTTATCGTATATAAAGTGGTTGATTCTGCAAAAGCAATGTTTGGTGTTGAACATTACGATCGATTCGTAGAAATCCAAAGCGAAACAGCAATCCGTCACGTTGCAACAAAATATCCTTATGATAATTTCCAAGATGAAACTTGTATTACGTTACGTGGAAATACTGAGGAAATTTCAGAAGAGCTAAAACGTGAACTAGAAGCACGTCTTGAAATTGCCGGTGTAGAAGTATTAGAAACTCGTTTAACGCATTTAGCTTACGCAACAGAAATTGCCCATGCAATGCTACAACGTCAACAAGCAAAAGCGGTATTAGCTGCTAGAAAAGAGATTGTTGAAGGTGCTGTGAAGATGGCCAAAGATTCAATCCATATGTTAGATGAAGAAGGCGTGCTTGAATTAGATGACGAGCGTAAAGCAAATATGGTAAACAACTTATTAGTTGCCATCGTTTCAGATAAAGGTGCGCAACCAGTTATTAATACAGGAAGCCTATACTAAAAGGTTGTAAATAATTATGGCTAAAAAGAAAAGCTTTCCATTACGTATTGATCCTGAATTACACGCTGTCATCGAAAAATGGGCGAATGATGAGTTTCGTAGCGTCAATGCACACATCGAGTATTTACTTCGAGAAATGGCAAAGCAAAAAGGAAAATTGAAAAAAGATAAAGATGCATAAAAATCCCGCTGAGAAATCAGCGGGATTTTTATATTAGCTTCTCGTCATCTCATGTCCAATTGCACGATACCCTATATCACTTCGATAAAATAGACCATCACTCTCAATTTTACCAATTTCTTTATATACTTTATCTTTGGCCTCTTGTAAATTTTTTGCCTTGCAAGCAACAAATAAGACACGCCCACCGTTTGTTACAAAGTCACCGTGTTTCATCACTGTTCCCGCATGGAAAACAATTACATCTTGCATTGCGTCTAATCCATTAATAATTTCACCTTTTTTATACGCTTCTGGATATCCTTTAGAAGCAAGTACGACACCAATTACTGCATCTTCTGACCATTGTAACGTTAGCTCACTCTCATCTAATACAGCGTTACATACATCTACTAAATCGTTTTCTAAGCGCGGTAATACAACTTCTGTTTCAGGATCGCCAAAGCGTGCATTAAATTCAATTACCTTTGGACCGTCATTTGTTAAAATAAGCCCTGCATATAAAATACCTGTAAATGAACGATTTTCTTCAATCATCGCTTTAGCAGTTGGCTGTAATACTGTTTCAATCGCTTCTTGAACTGCTGATTCTGGAATTTGTGGTACTGGAGAATATGCACCCATTCCGCCCGTATTAGGACCTTTATCGCCATCAAAAGCTCGTTTATGATCTTGAGCAATTACCATTGGATATACAGTTGTTCCATTTACAAATGCCATTAATGAAAATTCTTGTCCATCTAAAAACTCTTCAATAACGACCTTCTTGCTTGCTTCGCCGAATTTCACATCTTGTAGCATTTCTTTCACAGCTTGTAATGCCTCTTCAAGCGTCATTGCTACCGTTACACCTTTACCAGCAGCTAATCCGTCAGCTTTAATAACAATTGGTGCACCGACTTTTTCAATGTATTTTACTGCATCTTCATAGTCTGTAAAAGTTTCATATGCAGCAGTTGGTATATTATACTTTTTCATCAATTCTTTCGTAAAAGCTTTACTACCTTCAATAACAGCAGCCGCTTTGTTCGGACCAAATACGCGAAGTCCCTCTTCTTTAAAACGATCAACAATTCCATTCATAAGCGGAATTTCTGGTCCAACGAAAGTTAATTCAACATTATTCTCTTTGGCAAATGAAACTAATGCATCAAAATCATTTTCATCAATATCAACTGGTATTGCAACATCTCGCATACCTTCATTACCTGGTGCTACATACACCTTTTCTACCTTTTCAGATTGTGCAAATTTCCAAGCTAAAGCATGCTCACGCCCACCGCGGCCAATTACTAAAACATTCATATTTCATCCCCCAATACTTAAATAAGTACAAACTAGAAGCTATGCCCCTAGTTTGTTTTCATATCAATGTAAGTTTAAAAAGGAGGATCAAGAGAACCGAGCAGGTCGAGGCGCATTTGTCAGGAGGACACGGAGTGTAGCTTTCCTACATGAGTACCGCACTGGCAATGCAACGACGACATGCGACAGTTATCTTGACCGAACCTTTTAAACATCCATATCAATCAAAGTTTAAAAGGGAGGATCGAGAGAATCGAGCAGGTCGAGGCGCATTTGTCAGGAGGACACGGAGTGTAGCTTTCCTACATGAGTACCGCACTGGCAATGCAACGACGACATGCGAAGGTTATCTCGACCGGACCTTTTAAACATCCTCTATTAGTGTTTGAAATGACGTACGCCAGTGAACACCATAGCAATCCCATACTTATCTGCCATTTTAATAGAATCCTCATCACGAATTGATCCACCTGGTTGGATGATTGCTGTAATACCAGCTTTTGCTGCCTCTTCTACTGTATCTGGCATTGGGAAGTAAGCATCAGATGCAAGTGCGCTGCCTTGCGCTTTTTCACTAGCTTGTGTAATTGCAATTTTTGCAGAACCTACACGGTTCATTTGTCCAGCACCAACACCAATTGTCATATCATCTTTTGCTAAAACAATTGCATTTGATTTCACATGTTTTACAACTTTCCAAGCTAGTTTTAAATCTTTCCACTCTTGCTCTGATGGTTCACGTTTCGTTGGAATTGAAATTGCGTCCTCATCTAATGATAATGTATCTTCCTCTTGAACAAGAAGTCCACCTTGTACAGAAGTTAGTTTTTTACTTGCACTAGTTGCTTTTTCAATATTTACAGTTAGTAAACGCAAGTTTTTCTTACTTTGCAGAACTTCTAAAGCTTCTTGTGAGAAAGAAGGTGCGATAATAATTTCTAAGAAAATTTCGTGTAACTTTTCTGCTGTAGCTTTATCAATTTCACGATTTGCTGCAATAATACCGCCAAAGATTGATACTGGATCCGCTTCATAAGCACGTGTATATGCTTCGTGAATATCAATTCCTACTCCAACACCACATGGGTTCATATGTTTTACCGCTACTACTGCTGGTTCTGTAAATTCTTTTACCATACTAAGTGCTGCGTCTGCGTCATTAATATTGTTATAAGATAATTCTTTACCATGTAATTGTTCTGCATATGCAACAGAAGAAGTTGCAGCAAATGGCGCTTTATAGAAAGTGGCCTTCTGATGCGGGTTCTCTCCATAACGTAAGTCTTGCTTTTTCTCAAACGTCACAGTTAATGTTTCTGGGCTTTCTTCACCCATTTGCTCTGTTAAATAATTTGAAATTAACGCATCATATGCCGCTGTATGCCGGAATACTTTCGCTGCTAATTTACGTTTCGTTTCATCTGTTACTTCACCGTTCTCTTTCAGTTCTGCTAATACAACATCATAATCTACCGGATCTACAATTACCGATACAAATTTATGATTTTTCGCAGCAGAGCGAATCATTGTTGGGCCACCGATATCAATATTTTCAATTGCATCAGCAAATGCTACATCAGGCTTAGCGATTGTTTCTTTAAATGGGTATAAGTTAACAACAACAAAGTCAATTGCTTGAATACCTAATTCATTCATTTGCGTTACATGTGTTTCATTATCACGAACTGCTAATAGACCACCATGAATATTTGGATGTAATGTTTTCACACGGCCATCCATAATTTCAGGGAAACCAGTTACTTCAGAAATACCAATTACTTGTAAGCCGTTTTCTTCTAGTAACTTTTTCGTACCACCTGTTGAAATAACTTCAATCCCTTGTTCAAGTAAACCTTTAACAAATTCTACTACTCCTGTTTTATCTGAAACACTTACTAATGCACGCTTTTTCATTTATCCTTCACCCCTGGTTGTATGTTAGTTAACAGTTGGTTCTTTCACAGACTGAACAATTTGATTCACTGTATTTACGTATAATTTATGTTCAACTTGTTGAATTTTCTTTTGTAAGCTTTCTCTCGTATCCCCTTCAGAAACAACTACTGCTTCTTGCGCAATAATCGGACCTGTATCCATACCTGCATCAACATAATGAATTGTTACTCCAGTTACTTTCACACCTGCTTCTAACGCTTGACCGATAGCATCTTTACCCGGAAAACTCGGTAGTAGCGAGGGATGAATATTAATAATCTTCCCGCCGTACGCTTCTAGTAAAGTTGGTCCAATTAAACGCATATATCCAGCTAAAATAACATAATCAATTTCATACTCTTCTAGCTTCTTTAATATCTCTTTTTCAAATGCTTCTTTTGACTCATATGCCCTTGCTGAAAAGGCGAAACACGGAATATGATGATAATGTGCCCGCCCAATAACGCGTGCCTCTGGTTTATCACATACTAATAAACTAATATCCGCATCCAATCTCTTTCCTTCCACCGCATTAACGAGAGATTGAAAGTTAGATCCGCTTCCAGAAGCAAAAACTGCTAATCTACTCATAGTGCTGTTCCCCCATTAAAGGTAACGCCAGCCCCTTGTACAGTACGTCCAATAATACGAGCTGTTTCTCCTTGCTCTTCAAGAAGACGAACAACATCTTTTGCATCTTCTTCTTTCACCGCTACTACCATACCAATACCCATGTTAAAAATATTGAACATTTCTTTCTCTTCTAGTTTTCCAACTTCTTGAAGTAAACTGAAGATCGGCTGAATTTCCCAAGACCCTAGTTCAATTTCTGCACCGATTCCTTCTGGCAACATACGTGGAATATTTTCAATGAATCCGCCACCTGTAATATGCGCCATACCGTATACTTCATGTTTCTTCAATAGTTCTAAAATAGGTTTGACATAAATTTTCGTTGGTTTTAATAATTCTTCACCAAGAGGTAGTTCTAAACGCCCATAAATACGGTCTAAAGATAACTGCCCATCTTCTAGTAACACCTTTCGTACTAATGAATAACCGTTACTATGAATACCACTAGATGCTAAGCCAATTAATACTTGACCAGCTTCAATCTTTCCACCTGTTACAATTTTCTTTTTATCAACAATTCCAACTGTAAAACCAGCTAAATCGTATTCTTCCGTAGAATACATTCCTGGCATTTCAGCTGTTTCCCCACCAATTAATGCACAACCAGCTTGGCGACAGCCCTCTGATATCCCTTTGACGATGTTTTCAATTTTACTAGGTTCAGCTTTACCACAAGCAATATAATCAAGGAAGAAAAGCGGTTCTGCTCCTTGGACAACAATATCATTTACACACATTGCTACTGCATCAATACCAATTGTGTCATGTTTATCTGCCATAAAAGCGAGCATCAATTTCGTTCCCACGCCATCTGTTCCAGATACTAATACAGGTTCTTCTAATGCAAATTTTGATAGATCAAACATACCTCCAAAACCGCCTAAACCGCCTAGTACTTCTTTTCTCATTGTTGTTTGTACGTGTTTTTTCATGCGAGATACCGCTTCATATCCAGCTTCAATATCTACTCCTGCTTGCTTATATGCATTCGCCATCGTTATTTACACCTCGTCTTTTAATTTCTCCCCATCCAGGGCGGCCGTTTTAAGAAAGAAGCTAGCTTCTACATCCAAAGGAGTAGAAGCTTTTTTCTTCTTATTTTATACTTTCTAAAAGCTCTTGCTCATAATCATAAAGAGCTGTTGGATAGTCCCCATTAAAGTAAGCCATACATAGGCCGCCATATTTCCCTTCATATGGACGTCCAATTGCATCTACTAATCCATCTTCACTTAAAAATGTTAGTGAATCTGCACCGATCATTTCGCGAATTTCCTCTACTGTATGATTTGCTGCAATTAATTCTTTTCTCGTTTGAATATCAATGCCATAGAAGCATGGATACTTCAGGGGTGGTGAAGCAATTCTTACATGAACTTCTGTCGCTCCAGCCTCACGAAGCATACGAACAATTCGTTTACTTGTCGTCCCTCTTACAATAGAGTCATCAATCATAACAACTCGTTTCCCTTCCACTACACCTCTTACTGCAGAAAGCTTCATCTTTACCCCTTGCTCGCGCAGTTCTTGAGAAGGTTGAATAAATGTACGTCCAACGTAACGATTTTTAATTAACCCTAACTCATACGGAATACCTGTCGCCTCAGCATAACCGATTGCTGCTGAAATACTAGAGTCTGGCACACCAGTAACAACATCAGCTTCAATAGGAGCTTCTGCCGCTAAACGTTTCCCCATGTTTTTACGTGCTGCATGAACGTTAATACCAGCAATATTAGAATCTGGGCGTGCAAAGTAAATGTATTCCATGCTACAAATTGCATGTTCTACATCGTTTGTGAAACGATCTACGTGAATTCCTTCATCATTAATGATAAGTAATTCACCAGGTTCTACATCACGAATGTACGTTGCACCTACTACATCGAAAGCACATGTTTCTGATGCTACAACGTAAGCATCACCCATCTTTCCAATTGAAAGCGGACGGAACCCATTCGGATCTAACGCAACGATCATTTCATTTCCAGTTAGTAAAAGATATGCAAACGCACCTTTCACTTTATTTAGGGCCTCTTTTACACTTTCAATTAAAGAATCTTTCGTACTACGTTTAATGAGATGTAAAAGTACCTCTGTATCTGAACTTGTTTGAAAAATGCTTCCCTCTGCCTCTAATTCACGGCGAAGCATTTTTGCGTTAATTAAATTTCCGTTATGAGCTAGCGCCATACTATGATCAGAAAAACGGAATAATAATGGTTGAACATTAGCAACCTCACTTCCACCAGCCGTAGCATATCGTACGTGCCCGATTGCAGATTTTCCGTCTAATCCTTCTAGCTCACCTCTTGAAAACACTTCTGATATTAAACCTAACCCCTTGTGACCGATAATTTTCTCACCATTATTTACGACGATGCCTGCGCCTTCTTGTCCACGGTGCTGCAAACTATGCAATCCGTAGTACGCAACTTGTGCTGCATTTTCATGCCCCCAAATTCCGAACACGCCACATTCTTCGTTTAACCCCTTTATTTCAGCAAGCATGGGATTGCCCCTTTCCAAGCCTTTCTCATTTCATCTACATTTGCTGTAAGTAATACTTCATTTTCTTCATTATGAATTGTTACTTCATTTGTATTTGTTACTTCTCCAACTTGAATTGCTTCTACCGTTTTCTCGAACGCTTCTTTATTTTCACGTTTTACAGTTATAATGAAGCGAGATTGTGATTCCGCAAATAATGCCGCCGTTGCTTCACCGTCTAATTTCACAGTAGCACCTAAACCGTTAGCACCAATTGCACTTTCTGACATTGCAACTGCTAAACCACCTTCAGCAACATCATGTGCAGATTGAACAAGGCCAGCTTGAATTGCTTCTAATACTTGTTTTTGGCGTTTTAATTCTACATCTAGATTGATACTTGGTGATTGACCGAAAATTTTACCGTGGACCATTTTCTGTAATTCACTTCCACCAAACTCAGCTTTCGTCTCTCCGATTACATAAACTAAATCGCCAGCTTGCTTAAATTCTTGTGTTGTTACATGCTTTAAATCATGTACAAGGCCGACCATACCAACAGTTGGTGTTGGGTATACGGCTTCACCACTACGCTCGTTATACATCGATACGTTTCCACCGATAACTGGCGTTTGTAATGTGCGACAAGCTTCACTCATACCGTCTACTGATTTTTCAATTTGCCAGAAGATCTCTGGTTTTTCTGGGTTACCAAAGTTTAAGCAATCTGTAATTGCGAGTGGCTCTCCACCAGAGCATACGATATTACGTGCTGCCTCTGCTACTGCAATTTTCCCACCCATTTCTGGATCTAGATAAATGTAACGAGAATTACAATCTGTCGTCATTGCTAATCCTTTTTCTGTACCGCGTACACGTACAACCGCTGCATCTGAACCTGGTGTAACAACTGTGCTTGTGCGTACTTGATAATCATATTGATCATATACCCACTCTTTACTTGCAATCGTCGGTTGTTGTAGTAAAGCTAATAACGTTTCTTTATAATTTTCTACTTGCGGCGTTTCCATTTCCATCTGCTGGAATTCAGCAAAGTATGCTGCTTCTTTTGATGGTTTATGGTAAATTGGCGCTTCTTCTGCAAGAGCATCTGCTGGCACTTCGGCTACCATTTCACCTTTATGGAATAAACGAAGCATTTTGTCTTCCGTTACTTTCCCCATCGTAACTGCTGCAAGACCATACTTCTCAAATAAATCTACTATTTCTTGCTCTCTACCTTTTTTCACAACAATTAGCATACGCTCTTGTGATTCAGATAGCATCATTTCATATGGAGTCATTCCAGTTTCACGCTGTGGTACATCATCTAAGTACATTTCAATACCCATTCCTGCTTTACTTGCCATTTCTGCAGAAGATGATGTTAAACCAGCTGCTCCCATATCTTGAATTCCAACAAGTGCATCAGACTGAATCAATTCTAAACACGCTTCAATAAGAAGTTTTTCCATAAATGGATCCCCTACTTGAACTGCTGGGCGCTTCGCTTCTGAGCTTTCAGATAGCTCTTCAGATGCGAATGTTGCACCGTGAATACCATCACGACCAGTTGATGCTCCTACGTACATTACTGTATTACCAGCACCGTGCGCTTGCCCTTTTTTAATATCTTCGTGGTTAATTAAACCTACGCACATTGCATTTACAAGTGGATTTCCTTCGTAACATGGATCAAATTGTACTTCGCCGCCAACAGTAGGAATGCCGATGCAGTTACCGTATCCTGCAATTCCTGCTACTACTTCTTCAAATAAATATTTCACGCGTGGTGATTGTAATTCACCGAAGCGAAGTGAGTTTAATAGTGCTACTGGACGTGCTCCCATAGAGAATACGTCACGAATAATACCACCAACGCCTGTTGCTGCCCCTTGATATGGTTCAATTGCAGACGGATGGTTATGACTTTCCATTTTAAATACAACCGCTTGATTATCACCGATATCTACAATTCCAGCGCCTTCTCCAGGCCCTTGCAGGACACGCTCACCTGTCGTTGGGAATTTACGAAGAACTGGTTTTGAATTTTTATAACTACAATGTTCAGACCACATTACAGAGAATAATCCTGTTTCTGTATAATTCGGCAAACGGCCTAAAATCTTTTCAACCATGGCAAACTCTTCGTCTGTTAGCCCCATTTCCGCATATATACGCTCTTCTTTAATTTGTGTTGGATTTGGTTCAAGCATTAACGACATATGTTTCCCTCCACTGTTTTAAGATAGATTGAAAGACTTTTAACCCTTCAGCACCGCCAAGTAATTCATCTACAGCACGCTCTGGGTGTGGCATCATACCAAGTACATTTCCTTTTTCATTTACAATACCAGCAATATCTGAAACACTACCGTTCGGATTTTCTACGTAACGGAATGCAATTTGATTGTTCTCTTCTAATCTTTTAAGAGTCTCTTCATCACAATAGTAATTCCCCTCACCGTGCGCGATTGGAATATTGATAACTTCATCTTTTTCATATTGTGATGTAAACATCGTTTCGTTATTTTCAACACGCAACTGAACAGTGCGGCACATAAATTTTAAGTTTTCGTTTCTCATTAATGCTCCTGGTAGTAATCCTGATTCAACAAGAATCTGGAATCCATTACATACACCTAAAATTGGCTTTCCTTGCTCAGCAGCTTTTTGCACTGCTTTCATTGCATTCGCAAAGCGAGAAATAGCACCGCAGCGTAAGTAGTCACCGTAAGAGAATCCACCTGGTAGTAAAATTGCATCGTACTCATCTAAATTCTCTGTATCGTGCCAAACGTAATCTACTTCTTCGCCAAGCTCATCTTTAATTGCATGGAACATATCGACATCACAGTTCGAACCTGGAAATACTATTACGGCAAATTTCACTGTGCGACAACCTCCTCAACTTCATAACGGAAATCTTCCATTACAACGTTTGCTAATAGTTTTTCACACATTTCCTTTACCTTTGCGTCAAGGTCAGTTACCGATTTATCAATTGTTAGTTCCATATACTTTCCGATTCGAACATCTTGCACTTCTGTGAATGAAAGGCTATGAAGCGCTCCTTTTACTGCTGTTCCTTGTGGATCTAATACGCTTTCTCTTAATGTTACATATACCTTAACTTTATACATGTGAAATTCCCCCTAAACGTTTTAAAATTTCTTCATAAGCATCTGTTAAATTTCCAAGATCGCGACGGAATACGTCTTTATCGAACTTTTCATTGCTCGTTTCATCCCATAAACGGCAAGTATCTGGTGAAATTTCATCCGCTAAAATAATTTCTCCTTCTTCCGTTACACCAAACTCTAATTTGAAATCTACTAATCTTACACGACAGCTTGCGAAATGATCAATCAACACTTGATTGATTTGTAGAGCCATCTCTCGTAATACGCTTACTTGCTCTGGCGACGCAACGTTTAATACACGAATATGATCTTCCGTTACAAGCGGATCTCCTAAATCATCATCTTTGAAGTAAAATTCTACGATTGGTTCTGCAAGTACAGTTCCCTCTTCCATTCCTAATCGTTTTGAAAGACTTCCTGCAATTACATTTCTTGTGACAACTTCTAAAGGAATAATACTCACTTTTTTAACAAGTTGCTCTGTTTCAGACAACTTCTCGACAAAATGTGTTTTAATTCCCACTTCTTGTAACTTTCTGAACAATAAAGTTGTAATTTCATTGTTCAAACGACCTTTTCCTGTAATCGTCTCTTTTTTCTCCCCATTGAAAGCAGTCGCACTATCTTTGTACTCTACCCAAACCATATCTGCTGATTCTGTACGATAAATTCTTTTTGCCTTACCTTCATACAGCAATTCTAGCTTTTGCATTTCGCAAGCCCCCTGTAGTTTGAAAAATGTGAATAATATTTTTATAAAGAATGGCACAGAATGACTCTATTCTGTGCCATATAAAATTTTACGCTTCGTTTAATCCAAGACGTTCAAAGATTGTATCAACGTGTTGCATATGATGCTCATAATTGAAGCATTCATTAATTTCTTCTTGCGTTAATTTGCTCGTAATACGCTCATCAGCTTCTACAAGCTCTTTAAATTGTACTTGTGTTTCCCAAGCTTCCATCGCTTTAGGCTGTACGATATCATAAGCTTCTTCACGTACCATACCTTTGTCGATTAGTGTAAGCATTACGCGCTGAGAATAAATTAAGCCGTATGTTCTTGTCATATTACGTTTCATATTCTCTGGATATACAGTTAAATTTTTAACGATATTACCAAAGCGATTTAACATGTAATTTAACGCGATTGTAGCATCTGGTAAAATTACGCGTTCTGCAGAAGAGTGAGAGATATCGCGTTCATGCCATAATGGAACATTCTCGTAAGCCGTCATCATATAACCACGGATAACACGAGCTAAACCAGTCATATTTTCAGATCCAATTGGATTACGTTTATGTGGCATTGCAGAAGAACCTTTTTGGCCTTTTGCGAAAGCCTCTTCAACCTCACGTGTTTCACTCTTTTGTAAACCACGAATCTCAACTGCCATCTTTTCAATAGATGTTGCGATTAGTGCAAGTGTTGACATGTAATGAGCATGACGATCACGTTGCAATGTTTGTGTTGAAATTGGTGCTGCTTCTAATCCTAAGTTTTCACAAACATACTTTTCTACGAATGGATCGATATTTGCATATGTACCAACCGCACCAGATAATTTACCAACACGAACTGTATTAGCAGCTTGTTTGAAACGCTCTACGTTACGTTTCATTTCTTCATACCAAAGACCAAGTTTTAAACCAAATGTTGTTGGTTCTGCATGAACACCGTGTGTTCTTCCCATCATGATCGTGTATTTATGCTCTTTCGCTTTGTTAGCTAAAATGCTTACAAAGTTTTCCAAGTCTTTTAATAAGATCTCATTCGCTTGTTTTAAGATGTAAGATAAAGCTGTATCTACTACGTCTGTAGATGTTAAACCGTAATGAACCCATTTACGTTCTTCACCTAATGCTGGTGTTTCTGATACAGCACGAGTGAATGCAACTACATCATGACGTGTTTCTTTTTCGATTTCATAAATACGATCAATATCAAATGATGCATGCTCACGAATTTTCTTAACATCTTCTTTTGGAATATCGCCAAGTTCAGCCCATGCTTCACAAGCTAAAATCTCAACTTCTAACCACGCTTTAAATTTGTTCTCTTCCGTCCAAATTGCACCCATTTCTGGGCGTGTATAACGACTAATCATCTTTTTCCCTCCAACAGTTGTTCTTGATGGTCCCAAATATGCAAACTCTTCGCTTTTTCAAGAGCGACTTCAATATTATCATTTAAAATATTAACATGCCCCATTTTTCGCTGCGCTTTTGCTTCTTCTTTTCCATACAAGTGTAAATAGCACCCGGTTAATCTATTCACTTGTCTTAGGACCCCTTCTATATGTTCGCCTAAAATGTTTACCATGACAACTGGTTTTAACAAATTTGTTTCTCCAAGAGGTAAATTACAGATCGCTCGAATATGTTGACTGAATTGACTCGTTTCGCATGCATCCTGTGTATAGTGGCCTGAATTGTGAGGTCTTGGCGCTAATTCATTAATGTAAATCTCACCATCAGCTGTAGCAAACATCTCTACCGCTAGTGTTCCCACAAGTTCTAGTTCATCCGCGAGCACTTTTGCATAAGCAATTGCTTTTTGAGAAAGTTCTTCTGTAATGCGAGCTGGAACGATAGATTCATGCAAAATGTTATTTACATGAATATTTTCCGCTACCGGAAATACTTTCGTTTCACCACTTACACTACGAATGACAATAACTGATACCTCTTTTTCGAAAGGCACCCATTTCTCTAAAATACACTCTGCTGCATTCGCAAGCTCTCGCGCTTTATCAACGTCAGCCTCACTTCTTAGAACAACTTGACCTTTTCCATCATATCCGCCTGTCGTCGTTTTTAAGACGGAAGGATATGATAACTCAGTGATTGCTTCAGTAAGCTGCTCTTGATTTTGAACTAATCTATACGTTGCTACTGGTAGCCCAGCTTTCTCAATCGCATTCTTTTCTGTGAAACGATTTTGCGTTTTACTTAACAACTGACTGCCTTGCGGTAAGTAAGCATGTTTTTCAAGCCATTGTAAACATCTATAATCAATATTCTCAAATTCATATGTGACAACATCACTGATCTCCGCTAAATGCTGAATTGCTTTTAAATCGTCATATGATGCAACAATTTCAATATCAGCAACTTGTGCACATGGTGAATTTTTTGTAGGATCTAAAACAGCAATTTTATATCCCATCTCCTTAGCTGCCAATGCCATCATTCTTCCTAGCTGGCCGCCTCCAATAATGCCGATTGTTTTTCCAGGTAAAATGATTCTCGTCATACTAGCTCACTACCTTCGCGCACATCTTTTTCAATTGCTTCTCTTCTCAATTCTAATGCATCGTGTATGTCATCATGGAATGATCCAAGTATTTGTGCAGCAAGTAAACCAGCATTTGTTGAACCAGCCTTACCAATTGCAACAGTTGCAACTGGAACCCCTCCTGGCATTTGGACGATAGATAATAATGAATCTAAGCCGTTTAACGCTTTTGATTGAACTGGAACTCCGATTACAGGAAGATTCGTCTTCGCTGCAACCATTCCTGGTAAATGCGCTGCTCCACCAGCTCCAGCAATAATAACTTTCAATCCACGTTCACGAGCCGTCTCTGCATATTCAAACATATAATCCGGAGTCCGATGAGCGGATACAACTTTTTTCTCATACGGTATATTTAATTCATCTAAAATGTCACAAGCATATTTCATTGTTTCCCAGTCTGACGTGCTTCCCATTATGACTCCAACTAGTGATTTCATATTAGAATCCCCCCGATTTAAATAAAAAAAGCCTGAAATAGAACAGTTTCTCTTTTACTATGAGAGAAAGCGCTCTACTCAGGCATACGTATCCCTTGTGAATAGAAAAATACCGAGTGACTTTCCCTCATAGTCTAACGAATAACGGTCGTTAGGTAGAGACTTGCAGGCCATATCCCCGCGATTATATGAGGTCTTATATATTATTCTTTCTATGGCTATATTAACAATATTTCATAAACAATGTCAATAAATAATCGAATGTTTTTTTATTACTCATCAATAACGTTCGTGTTTTACTTATATTCAAAAGAATAATTGTAACTATATGCAAGAAGGATAAGAAATTAGAATATATATTTCTAAAGATCTATCATACACATAATGGTTTATATACTAATTTGGTATGCTTTAATATAAAGCATACTGTTTACATTCATTTTATTTATAATGAAGACAATAATGAAAAAATAACTACGCTCTTTTCATATTGATTCCTTTGAATAGCCTCATTTCCATTCCTTTTTCTTCTTTAGGGTTATTAAATTTATGGATTATGACATTCGGTACATAAAAATAAACACAAAAAAACCTAAGTCGAAACGACTTAGGTTTTTGCTTGGCGACGTCCTACTCTCACAGGGAC
>NZ_JACYOF010000013.1 GCF_014932895.1 Bacillus thuringiensis
CAATTAATAAAGAAAATACAGGCTGCCAATATCGATCCTATTGGGTATGGGCGATATGCAAGAGCTTATACATATCCAGAATGGAAGAAAGTAAAAAATAAATGGAATAGTGAATTAGCAAAGGGAGATGTAAATGTTAAGGTAAATGTTGAAATTGGTGCGATGGGCACAATTAAATAATATATATTCAATTGTTGTTTATACAAAAAAGTAAGCAGATTCGAAAAGAGGGGTTTTTTAATGTGCGAATTATAGGTGTAAAAACAAATTGTATTTTATTGTTTATTTATAAAGTTTAAACATTTGTAAGAAGGGTAATTGCAATTGCAAATAATTTATAAAATGAAAGTTCGGTCATACAAATCAACATGGCTGAACTTTGTTTATCCCGCATTAACGAGCGGTAAGACTCCCACCTCAAAATTCGGCTGGAGCAAAGAAATTAGGTGGGAGATCAACTGCCCGTAAACGTCCGATTGGTGAGGGCTAATAATCAGTGGGGGATGAACAAAACCCCACTGATTAAAGTTTCACTTTATTTTTATAGTAAGAGGGCAGTGATTTCAAGTGAAAAGCATCTCATTGGACAAATGATTAATTATGTGAAATAATAATAATAGATAAGGAGACGTTGCTTTTCCTTAAGTGCTTCGAATTAATTTTATTCAATAAGAGAAGGTGTGCTTAAAGAAGTTAAATTAAATAAGGAGCTGTTTTACTATATGCAACAAAATAATGATTTAAATTTTGAACCTCAAGACGTTAATATTGTCAATCCTAAACAAGCCAGGAAAGCAGTCGTTGCTACTGGTATAGGGAATGCAATGGAGTGGTTTGACTTCGGATTATACGCGTATTTAGCGGTTATCTTAAGTCAATTATTCTTCTCAGGTGTGGATAATAGTGGTTTGCAACTTGTACTTACATTTGGTACATTTGCAGCGGCCTTTCTCGTTCGACCAATCGGAGGTGTATTCTTTGGTAGAATTGGAGATAAGTATGGCCGAAAAATTGTTTTAAGTACTACTATTATTTTAATGGCACTTTCTACATTATTCATCGCATTACTACCAACCTATGAACAAATTGGTGTATGGGCACCAATACTACTTTTAGTTGCCCGAATGATTCAAGGCTTCTCTACAGGCGGCGAATATTCAGGAGCAATGGTTTATATCGCAGAATCTTCTCCAGATAAAAAGCGTGGTATACTCGGTAGTGGTCTTGAAATTGGAACACTCTCAGGTTACATTGCTGCTTCGGTAATTGTTACCATTTTGACGTTATTGTTAACAGATGAGCAAATGCTCAGCTGGGGATGGCGTATTCCGTTCTTAATAGCTGCACCAATTGGTTTGGTCGGTTTATATTTACGCCGTCATTTAGATGAATCTCCAATCTTTGAAGAGATGGAAAAAGCACAAGAGGAATCTGAAGACAATGAACAATTTTCATTTATGGATATTATTAAATATCACAAAAAAGACTTCTTATTAAGCACAGTAATTGTCGCCTTCTTTAATATTACGAATTATATGATTCTTTCGTATATTCCTTCTTATCTAACTCAAGTACTAAAAGTCAAAGAAACAACTGGCTTATTAATTATTTCCATTACGATGGCACTTATGATTCCACTGGCACTTTATTTCGGTAAATTAAGTGATAAAGTTGGTAATAAACGCGTAGTGCAAATTGGTTTACTTGGTTTAACAGTATGTTCTATTCCAGCATTTTTATTAATAGGTAACGGACATATTGCCGCTATATTTGCAGGTATTTTCGTATTAGGTTTCTTCCTAAGTGTATATGAAGGAACATTACCTTCTTTATTACCATCACTCTTTTTCACCGATGTACGTTATCGAGCACTTTCGATCTCCTTTAACATTTCCGTATCGATATTCGGTGGAACAACGCCGCTTGTATGCTCATATTTAGTTCATGCAACTGGTAACCCGCTAGCACCGGCATTTTATTTAACAGGTGTAAGTATTATTGGATTAGTTGTATTTAGTGTACTTTTCGTCACAACATCAGGACGTGCGCTAAAAGGTTCATATCCTACAGTAGAAACGAAAAAAGAAGCACACCTAATCGCTAAAAAAGACCCTGAAGAAACACTTTGGTGGCATGAAGAATCTTTAGAAATTGAAGCAGGGAAGAATGCTTCAATTTAAAAAGCAACGTAGAAGTATAAAAAGACTCCTATGAAAATAGGAGTCTTTTTGTTACGTTATTTTTTTCGTTTCTTCAAACTTTTCTGATATGCGTAAAGCTTATGAGTCTCTTCCTTAAATTCATGCAGAAGTATAGTGTTTTCATCATTTGAATAACGCACTGTATTAT
This sequence comes from Bacillus thuringiensis, assembly GCF_014932895.1. Taxonomy (GTDB): domain Bacteria; phylum Bacillota; class Bacilli; order Bacillales; family Bacillaceae_G; genus Bacillus_A; species Bacillus_A thuringiensis_AA. The sequence goes on from NZ_JACYOF010000013.1 coordinate 2,350, forward strand.
AAGCATCTATAATAATATCACTTTGAATATTTACATCTTCTTCATCGTTTATTCTTTCTAGCCAAGCCTCAACAGTTTCTCCCCGTTTTCTATTTAAAGGAGGGGTTAACTTACTCTCCAACTTGAAAATTTCTTTCCGAATCTCGTTATGTGGTGGTTTGTTTCGCTTCATTCGTTTTTGACTCATACCTTCTTTATCAGTAATGATTGTAGGTTCGAAGGCTGGCATGTTTGCTAAGTTCAAATATTTTCGCTTTTTTACTATTTTCCAAACGACATAAATAGCAATGACTGTACAGACTATTATTGTAATGATATTTATGAGTATTGGGTCAAAGTCAGGAAGTTTTTTCCCATCTTCAATGTTAGGTTTTAATAGATGCCCTTTATTTGCCCAAACGCCTTCTGTATCTTTCATTTCAGCTGCTATTAGAAATGGGTTTATAGCATAACCCAACCCTAATGCAACTACTTGAACGATATAAGAAAAAATAAGACGAATATAAGGGAATACAGGAATAAGTAAAGCACTAAGTGTTCCAATAGCAATGATAGAAGTAAAACGTAATAGCTGTTGATTACGATTTGAACCTGTTAGCCAAAATGTAATCATAATGTGCAAAGCTAATAATAACAATTTCCATAATGGAGGAAATGGTGCATAAAATATAGCTGAAACGGCAAACCATACAATGCCGCCTAACGATTTCTGAACTGGATATCCAGGTCCGACCGCGTGTACGATAAAGAAGAAAAGCGGTAACATAATTGTACCAAAAAGAGAAAATGGTAGTATTAAAGAACAACCGACTATTTGAGCAACTAACAGTATTATAAATGCTGTTGTTTTTTTCTTCATAAATTTATTAATAAGAAGTATTCCTACATAACCGGTCGCTAAAAATATAGCAATACCAACTAATTCATCCCTTTCTGTTAATAACGAAAGGAGGAGGAGCAGAATAAAGTCATTAACGTGATAGAGCCAAGTTTTCAAGCTTTTCCACCATCCCTTCGTTATTAATGAGAAACGTAGTTTGCGATAGAAGAGGGAGTTCATTTTTCTGCAAGCCAATGTAAATCAATGTAGATGATCGCTCTCTTTTTCTCGTGACATAATGAAGGAATCCTTGTTTCGGAAGTAACGTACTATCATCTGAAATACGTGCTAATTCCTCTAACGTCTTTGCGTAATGCGTTTGTCCGTCGTTTAAAGGTAAGTGCAATGGTCCACCTTCTGCTAAAATACTAATAAATAATTCAAATGGAATTTGATGCTTCGTTGCGAATTGACAAATGTACGTTGTAAATGAAATAAGGTCTTCTACATTCTCTTTCCAACCAAACCCACGATCAGCAGCTAAAGAAAGACAAATCGTCCAACTATAATTTTTTACAGGTTCATATTGTTTCGCCTGTAACGCCTGCATTTTAGCAGATGCTTTCCAATGAATAGAGCGGAAAGATTCACGCTCGTATCGCTTTACTCCGATAATAGATGTTTCATCATTGTAAAAAGAAAAATTCGTTCGATAAGAACCATTTAATAGTTGCTGAAGTTCTTGCAAACCTGCTATTTCTTTAGGAGAAGGATACACAATAATTTCTGTCCTTAATTTATCAAAAACAGGTAAATGTACAGTTAATAAATGAAAAGGATCTTTTAATACACATTCAAATTGTTCAATTTGAAACACGCCACGCTTCGTTGCAGTTAAAGTTAAATCCCATTTTTGAGCTGAATGTGCAGGTTGTGAAAATGGGAAAGAGAATAACGTTTTTGATATTTGTTCAATTCCTTGATCTGTATGCGGTATAAGGGACGAATTTAAATGAAAATAACAAACACCGTTAACGAGTGGTATATTTGCTCCATTTTTTAAATGGATATAAAACTGTCCAGATTCATCTGGGAAAAGCCGAGTCGTTTGCTTCTCATTTATAACTTGAAATTTTTTCTCTATGTAAGCAACATATTTATAAATAAAAATCGCAAATAAATAGTAGAAGAAAAAGAGAAACATAAGAATTCGTTGCGGCAGAAAAAACGTAAATAGTATAGCGCCTGGCACAGTTAATTGAATAATATGGAGTTGAAAAAATAAAGGTACAGTTACAACGCGCTGTCCATTCATGTTTGCTCAATCTCCACAGGTACGTCAACTTCTTTTAAAATCCTTTGCATGATTCCATTTTTTGTCGTGCGTAATGCCCCTTCCATTGATAAGACGATACGGTGATTCCAAACAGAAGGAACTAAAAATTGAATATCTTCCGGTGTACAATATTCTCTCCCACGTAAGAAGGCTAACGCTTGAACAGCGCGTACTAAAGCTAAAGTGGCGCGCGGGCTTACACCGTTAGCGATATAATCGTGATTTCTTGTAGCGTGAGCAAGTTTAATAATGTAATGTTCTAACGGTTCAGAAACGAATATTTCTTTTACTCGTTTCTGTGCTTCTAAAATGTCTTCTAAAGAGATGACAGATGTGACACTTTCTAATGGTGTATCGTTATGAAAACGTCGCATCATTTGTAGCTCATCTTCTGGAGCCGGATAACCAATTGAAATCGTCATTAAAAAGCGATCAAGCTGTGCATCTGGAAGAGGGAAAGTTCCTTGTGATTCAATTGGGTTTTGCGTCGCAATAACGAAAAACGGTTTTGGAAGAGGAGTTGACTGCTTTTCAAGCGTCACTTGTCGTTCTTCCATCGCTTCTAACAAACTAGACTGTGTTCTCGGCATTGCACGGTTAATTTCATCTGCAAGTAAAATGTTTGCCACGACTGGTCCAAGCCTTAACTCGAATTCGCTTGTTTTTGGGTTAAAATATTCAATTCCTGTTACATCACTCGGAAGTACATCAGGGGTAAATTGAACGCGAGAAAAATTACCACCAATACTTTTTGAAATTGTTTTCGCAAGTAACGTTTTCCCAGTACCAGGCACGTCCTCAAGCAGTACATGTCCATCGGCAAGTAGTGAAACGAGGAGTAGATCAATAACATTTTCCTTACCGACAAAAACAGACCCTATATTTTCTTTTAATTTATTTATCATATGTAACATTCCTTTCATAATAAAAGAGTTAATATTTCTATATTTTAACAAATTATTCTGAATGTTGGTATGATTTTTAAATTCAAAGAAATAGATATTCAATTATTAAATTACACTTGTATATTTTTGGATATGAATATACAATATCGGTATACGATGTATCGTAAGTCGATATATCATCAAACGATGTATCGGGGGTAGTTATAATGAATGCGAAAGCACAAAAATATATTCCATTAACAGAGGCGACATATTACATATTGTTGTCACTAGTAAAGCCATTGCACGGTTACGGAATTATGCAAATGGTAGAAGAGATGACAAATGGGGAAGTAAAGCTCGGTCCTGGTACTTTATACGGGAATACGACGAAGTTATTAAAAGAGAAATTAATTGTTGAAGTTGCCTCTACAGACAGAAAGAAGTGTTATGAGTTAACGACGTTTGGGAGAGAAGTATTGGAACTGGAGTACAATAGATTACAGCGTTCGGTTAAAAACGGAAACAGTATATTAGGGGAGTGAGTAGAAGATGGAGACAAAGAAAGTATTAAAATTTTTCGCGGCATGGAGTTTAGAAAAAGAAGAAGCTTTTTTACGGAAGATGCATCAAAAAGGTTGGGCCTTACAAAAGTATAACGTAATGTATACGTTTAAGAAAACTGAGCCGAAAGACGTAATATATAAAGCAGATTTTAGATTGGATTATAAAGATTCGAAAGAAAAACAAAAAGAATATATTGAAATATATGAAATGTGCGGATGGAAACATGTAACGAGTTTTGCAAAATGGAATTATTTTTGTAAAGAAGTAGAAGAAGAAAATGAGTTGCCTGACATATATTCAGAAAAGGACACGAAAGTGCAAAAAATGAAGGAGTTATTACAATTTTTTGCAGTTGTTTCAATAACTATATTACCCTCAATGTATAGCGTATTTTTAGGTTCAACAGAATCAAGAGTGCCGATTTGGGCGAAAGTTCTGACAGGTCTTGTTGGTTGTATGTATGTTTATTGCTTTACGAGACTCTGTTGGAAAATTAAGGGGTTAAAAAACGAAATATTATAATAAAGAATGGATACTAAAAGAAGAGGATTCTACCAGAATCATCTTCTTTAATTTTCATGTAATTCTATTTTGTTCATTCTTTTTTACACAATAAAAAATTATATACTTAAGGCATAGAACTAACAGTTACAAAGATAATACCAGTAATAATTCCTAAAAAAATCATAAATGATGAAGAAACGATTAATAATAATGAACTACCGATTAATACTATTTTATTAGAGTTTTGTTGTTTAAAGTGGTAATAAACTAAAAAGCCGCAAACAGTAGAAATAATCCATATAGCTAGACCGTAAGTAGTCGTGATTTTTTTCCAATCAAAGATCCAAAAATAAAAGATGAGTATGTGACAAGTTAATAGTAGAAATGTAGATGGAATCATTACCTTTTTATTTAAAATCATTTGTTTCACCTCTCTTATATAAATATTACCAAAAGAGTGTGGAGTTTAACATATAATAAGGAAGAAATCCGTTTTTTATTACCGTATTAAACGGAAAAATCCCTTATAGAGACAAATCTACTTCTATAAGGGATCGTAACAATTTTATGAGAAAGACTGATTTTGAGCAGGTTTAATAAATTGTTCTGGATTTTCAACAAGTCCGCATACAGCGCATTGAACTCGGTATGTAGGTCCTTGATAAACCATATGAAAAGCGTTCATCGTTTCATTTGTGTATTCTTCTTCTACTTGACCAGTTTGTGGATTTAACTTTACTGGTTTTACTTGTTGCTCAAGAATATTAAAGCGAGTACGATTTGTTTTACAGCTTGGACAAAGCATTGGTTCCATAAGTATACACCTCCATTTGTAGCATTTCTTAAACGGAATGATTTTATGCAAGTAAAAAAACTTTCTCAATATAAATAGATGCTTAATGTATTTAAAATTCAGAAAAAATAAAATATAATAAAAGTACGAACTGGTTATGTCCAAACCAAATCTCCTGTTTTATGCCAATGTGCTGGGGGGCCGAGAAATCGGCCTCATTTTTTTGTACTTATGTAACAAGGTTATTTGAAACATTTGTCGAATTTTTAGGGATATAGATAAAGGGGGATTTAAAATGGATTTGAAAATGAAATACATTATTTTATATGTAGAAAAGTTTGAGGAATGTTTAAGGTTCTATAAAGATATTTTACAGTTACCAATAAAAGCAGAGCACGGTACATATATTGAATTTAATACTGGATCGACAATTTTAGCGATAAATACGCGAGAAGACGTGAAGGAATTAACAGGACTACCGCTTACAGAAGGTGAATTACAGTCTTCTCATTTTGAATTAGGATTCGTTGTTGAAGATGTACAAGAAACGATTGAGCAATTTAGAGAGCAAGGTATTAAGATTTTAGTTGAACCAATTGTAAAACCGTGGGGACAAACAATTGCATACATTGCTGATCCAGATGGAAATTATATTGAAATTTGCAGTTCATTAGAATAGAAGGGGAAAAAGAGATGAAATTTCCAAAATTAGAAACAGAACGTTTAGTATTAAGAGAACTTACATTATTAGATGCAGAAACAATGTTCCGTTATTTCTCGAAAGAATCTGTTATACGTTATTTCGGAATGGATTCTTTCGAACATATTGAGCAAGCGAAAGCGACGATTCAAACGTTTAAAAATCGTTATGAAGAGGGAAGTGTATTTCGCTGGGGAATTGAAAAAAAAGGGACCGACCAATTAATCGGAACTTGTGGATTTCATTTAATTAACAATCATCATAAACGAGCTGAAATTGGTTATGAATTAGATGATACATATTGGGGACAGGGATATGCATCCGAAGCACTTCAAGCCATTTTATCTTACGGATTTGAAACATTACAGCTTATAAGAATCGCAGCTGTCGTATATGTAGAAAATAAAGCTTCTCAAAAATTGTTGAAAAAAGCAGGGTTTCAAGAAGAAGGATTACTTCGAAATCATATGATTCAAAATGGAGTTGCTCATGATACAATTTTATACTCTTTATTAAAAGAAGAATGGAAGCAGCGATGAGTACGAGTGAAATTATAAATGTTATGAAGCAACATAAAGAAAATAGGTTTATTTTAGGTATAGACGGTTTAAGTCGTTCAGGAAAAACAACATTCGTAACAAATTTAAAGGAAAATATGAAACAAGAAGGTATTCCGTTTCATATTTTCCATATTGATGATCATATAGTGGAGCGTAATAAACGCTATCATACAGGACATGAAGAATGGTATGAGTATTATTATTTACAATGGGATATTGAATGGCTTCGGCAAAAATTCTTTCAAAAGTTACAAAATGAAACGAAATTGAAATTGCCTTTCTATCACGATGAAACAGATACATGCGAAATGAAAAAAATACAAATCCCAATAGTAGGTGTAATTGTAATTGAAGGAGTTTTTCTGCAGCGAAAAGAATGGAGAGATTTCTTTCATTATATGGTGTATTTGGATTGTTCAAGAGAGACAAGGTTTCTTCGCGAGAGTGAGGAAACGCAGAAGAACCTTTCAAAGTTTGAAAACAGGTATTGGAAAGCAGAGGATTATTATTTAGAAAGTGAAACACCGGAGAAGAGAGCGAATCTAGTTATATAATGATTCGAACATAGAGGGTGAATGGAATGAATATTTTGTGGGACTTTGATGGGACGCTATTTGATACGTATCCTGCATATACAATGATGTTTTCTGAAGTATTAGGTGATACAGTAGACAAACAAGAAATATACGAAAAATTGAAAATATCATACTCTCATGCAATTCATTATTATAATATTTCATGTGTGCAAGAAGAAAAGATTAAAATTTTGAAGAAAAAATTCACACCAAAAGATATGAAACCTTTTGCAGGTGTTGAAGAAGTTTTGAAATTTGCGGATAAAAATGTGATTATGACCCATAAACATAGGGCAGGGGTAATGGAAATTTTAAAATATTACGGATGGGACAAATACTTCGTCGATATGGTTACAATTGACGACGGTTTCCCTCGAAAACCGCACTCTCTAGCGTATGATCATTTGCATAAAAAGCACAATATTGATTTAGCTATTGGAGATAGAGAATTAGATTTATTACCCGCAAAAGAACTAGGTATTTCAACATGTATGTTTCAAGGGAATTGTAATGTAGCGGATTATTCTTTATCGCATTACTCGGATTTTTTTAAGGTAGTGATTGATAGAGAGCTTTCTTTATAAATGTTTTGAAAAGAACCTCTTCTATTTACTTGAAAAATAGAGGTTCTTTTCTATGCTTTATAAAAAACTATAGAGAATTAATACTTTCAAGTATATAGAAGGAGCTTATTAAAAGAGTTTGAATTATATAGTTATAGATGAATCTGCAGATGAAAAGATTTCTATAAAGCGAGTGATCATATGAGTATTTTCATTTTAGAAGATGATGTCATACAAGCGCAGCAAATGAAGCGGCTAGTTAAGGGAATTTTTGAAAAATATATGTTGCCTTACGATTTTATTGAGTATTGGGTTTATTATAGAATTAATTTTGACTAGGCCATCTACAGAGTTTTTAGCGAAGTTAAATCAACAATACGGTGAATTAAGTTATATTTCGGCGATTATTTTATTTTTATTATTAGTAATCATTGTATTAATAAGCTCACATTTATCGAAAGAGAAGTTACTAGAAGAACATGAAAAGCGTTTGGACAAAGAGTTATTAGATTATGTGGAGAAATTGGAGGATATGCATGATGAACTTGCTAGCTTCCGTCATGATTATATGAATGTGTTATTAGCGTTAGAAGAAGGGATACGTACAAAAAATGTGAAAGAAATTGAGCAAGTGTATTATGATGTTATAACTCCTACATTAAAAACAATAAATGATTATGAACTTGATATTGCGAAATTATCTCGCATACATATTCTTGAAGTGAGAAGTGTATTAAGAGCGAAAGTTGACACCGCCCAGCAACAACAAATAAACGTAATGCTTGATATACCAGAGAAAATTGAAAGTGTTTCGATGCCTATCGTTTCATTTATTCTTTTAGTAGACAATGCAATTGAAGAAGCAGTACATAGTGAGGAAAAGGTATTACAAATCGCATTCTTTGAAATGAATTCACGACAATATTTTATTGTGCGTAATAGCTCAAAGTATGAATCGATTGATTTGCAAAAAATATATGAGAAAAACCATTCAAGTAAAGACAGAACCCGAGGATACGGGTTATTTTCATTAAAACGTATCATTAATAAAACAAACAATGCGACGTTAGAAACGACATATATAAGTCCTTATTTCACCCAAACTTTCATCTTAAAAGACATGAAATGACCATATATGATGAAAATAAAACCAAATAGGAAATAACTACATACTTTCTTCACTCATTTTTATACACTTCAAGTAAGAGGTGAAGTGAGATGAATGGTCTTATTTTTACAACAATAATTAGCATTGGTTTACCGCTTGTTGCACTTTTATATGCTTTTTGGAAGAAACGCTATATTCCATATATGCTAGGTGTATTGGCTTTACAGGTTATGCATGGTACACCAGAAGAACAGATTACACCTGCATATACATTAGTAGAAGAAACTTTACTGTCGTTAGTTTCAAATTAAAATAAGATTTTTAATAATAGAGTGGGGTTAAGTTATGGACTTTCAAAAAATGTTAAAAAAATATCAAGATGACCATCAACATCCAATGAATAAATTTTTTCACTTTATTGGTATTCCTACAATTATCATTTCTATATTCATTTTATTCGTGAATTGGAAATTAGGATTATCACTATTTATATTAGGATGGATCTTTCAATTTGTAGGTCATGCAATTGAAGGAAAGAAGCCGACTTTCTTATCAAATCCAGCATATTTGGTTGTAGGTCCAATGTACTTTTTGAAAAAAATACTTAAAAAAAATTAACTCAATAAAAGCTCAATAGGCGATAAAATAAAAAGGGTGTAGTTTAAGAAGGCAGATAAAGCGGTTGTGTCCACTTTATCTGTTTTTTATTTCAACTAAATTATGGTTATTCATGCTAGTATGAACTCATAGCTATATAGAAGGGGTGTGTTATTATGAAAATCGAAATAGTTCCCAAAAAGAAGTACAGTATAATAAGTTATATATCTTTACTCGTCGGAATTATGTGTTTTTTATTTGTTTTTATAACTCCGACGAGGATAGCGAATACGGGTAATATAGTGGGAGATTACATTACAATTGCCCTGACAGGTGTAGGTATCATACTTTCAATAATCACAATGACGAAAAAAACAGAGAAGAAGGGGATTGCTATTATTTCATTAATACTGTCCTCATCGTTCTTTATATTTTGGATTATCGCAATTATCTTATTGCTTACTGGTCAAATTAATTTCGCACCGTAATGACGAACAAAAAGAGTCCTTCATACGAGAAGGACTCTTTTATTCGGTATCTTCAGGTTGATATTCTAAAATATCTCCAGGTTGGCATTCAAGTGCTTTACATATTGCTTCTAAAGTTGAAAAGCGAATTGCTTTTGCTTTTCCGTTTTTTAGAATAGAAAGATTAGCCATTGTAATGCCGACTTTCTCTGAAAGCTCTGTTACACTCATTTTCCGTTTAGCAAGCATTACATCAATATTAATTATAATTGCCATATGTATCACCTCAGACTGTTAAATCATTTTCTGATTTTATATCTATAGCATCTTTTAATAGTCTTTGGAGAACGGCAGCAAAGACCGCGATAACCATGGAAGTAAAAATCATAATCATTCCAATAATCATAATACCAGGGGCGTCATCTCTCTCTGCTACGAGATAGAAAAGCGGCAAGCCTAATACATATAATACACTAATTGTTAATGCACTGTACTTAATATTTTTTAAAGCGTTCACAGACAACTTTGAGAATGCTTTATTTTTGTCAATATAGTTTAAAAGTTTAAATGTTTGGTACAGAACTAAGTAAAAAGGTATAGCGGTTGCGTATAAGTTGACAAAAACTAAATATTTTATATATGCAATATCAGGATATAAATCCGCAGCATAATTTCCTATTTTAGGAACTAAAAATATACACATAGCAAGAACGGGGATACCCATAAGAATCACAGCCGTCTTTAAAAAAAGTGTTGATCCTTGTTTCATAAAAAGCACCTCATTTATTTAATATCTATTTAACTTAACATGAAGTTTATCGTTTAACAATAAACTTTTATTAATTTTAAACGAGTTTTTATTGTTAAACAAGTTGTTATTTGATGGAGAGTAACAACTTTTCTTTATTAGAAAGGTCCAGCCTCTAGAAATTAAAAAATATTGAGCTATAGTCTGTACCATTATTTAATGAAAGTGAAGGTAATTGTTGTTAGCTTCATAAGAATGGGGAACTAATAAAACATATATAGCTGGTGAAATGTAATAGGAAATTTGGCCTTTGTATACAAATAAATGTGAAGCTTATGGAGGAACCACAATGTCAAATTTGGGTGTAAAGATGATGAGGTTATTATTAGTGGGAACTATAGCACTAAGTATTTTATGTACTGAAAGCATGATGAATTATCATGCGGCAGAAGCTAAGATGAAAAAAGAAGAGCACCAACCGAAAAATGTAATTATGATGGTTATGGACGGAACGAGTTCTTCAGCAACAACATTAGCGCGCTGGTATAAAGGTTCACCGCTTGCGATAGATCAAATCTTATCAGGAGGTGTTCGTACGTATTCGGCGGAATCAGCTATTACAGACTCAGCCCCAGCAGCGACAGCTTTAGCGACAGGAAATAAATCAAATTCAGGATATGTAGGTGTATTACCATCTATTGTGAATTCACCTAGTTTAAAGCCGATAAAAGAAGGGGACAAGTTACGGCCAGTTGCCAACGTTTTAGAAGGTGCAAAACGCTCTGGTCGCGCAACTGGAATTGTTGCTACATCTGAAATTCAGCATGCTACTCCAGCGGGTTTTTCAGCTCATCATGCGGATCGTAAGCATTTTGAAGTGCTTGCAAAGCAACAAGTGTATCAAAATATAGATGTTGTATTAGGAGGGGGAAAAGCGGCACTTCTACCTGTGAAAAGTAGTGGGATTCGAAAAGATGGTGTAGATTTAGTAAAAGTAATTCAAAACAAAGGATACGACTTTGTTGAAACAAAAGATGCATTACTGAACTCCAAATCTCATAAAATTTGGGGCTCTTTCTCACATAATGCCCTTGCGTTCGATATGGATCGTGAAGCAACAAACCCGGAGCAACCAACACTTTCTCAAATGACAGAAAAAGCAATTCAAACATTATCAAAAGATAAAGATGGCTTTTTTTTATTTGTAGAAGGAAGTAAACCAGATTGGGCAGCCCATGCGAATGACCCAATTGGGATTATAAGTGATGTATTGGCATTTGATAATGCGGTTGCAAAGGCGTTACAATTTGCCAAAAAAGATGGTAACACGATGCTCATTGCTGTAGCTGACCATGGCAACAGCGGTATTTCTATTGGGAATATGAATACGACAAAGGGATATAATACGACACCGGTATCTGCATACATTGATCCATTGAAAAAGGCGAAAATGACACTTGAAGGGACTACAAATCAACTGAAATCTGATGTGTCAAATGTAGAAGATGTAGCTAAATTATACGGTTTGGACAATTTAACTCATGATGAAAAAGAAAAATTAAAAACTGCAAAAACGAAAATGGATGTAGGTCGAATTCTTCCTACATTATTGGCTAACCGTGCGAATATCGGCTTTACGACAGGAGGACATACAGGTGAGGATGTATTCTTATATTCCTATGGACCTCAAAAACCAAAGGGCTTAATCCAAAATACAGACATTGCGAAGACGATGGCGAAAGCAATGGGCTTTAACTTAGATGGAGTAACAAATAAATTATTTTTAGAGAGTGAACAAGCCTTTAAGAAAATCGGTGCAACTGTATCGATCGACAAAACTGATGCTACAAGCCCGGTTCTCGTAGTAAAGCATAATAAAGTAGAAGCTCAATTAATTGTTAATAAAAATATAATTCGTATCAATGGTAAAGAGTATGAATTAGGAAGCGTTGTTGTAGAGAGTAATGGAAAGTTCTATGTACCAGAAGAGGCAATTCATTTATTCAAAATGCATTCTCGTTAAAAAAATTGCCAACCACATCCTAGCTAGTATTAGTGGTTGGTAATTTTTTTGTTTTGACCCAAATTTTTCTAGATGGGAATATACCCTAGAAAGTTGGAAGAACTTCGAACTTTCCGGCACAAATGCTCCTTCTATCGTATTATAGTAGCTATTTTGGACGTAAGTAATTTGTAAGTATTGAGTAAGAGAAAAGAGATTTTTATAGTATAAAATATTTATTATATCTACACATAACACCTGATACTAATAGTATGCTATAATATGAATTAGCAACATACAGGAAAGGAATTAGAAAAGATGACCTTACAAAATACTAAAAATTTAAAAAAACAAGTTGCTCCTTTTGAAAAATCAACGATAAAAAAAAGCGTTTGGCAACTTATCAACACAATAGTTCCATTTATTATTTTATGGTACCTTGCTTATAAAAGTTTGTCCGTTTCTTATTGGTTAACATTAGTTCCATCTCTGTTAGCCGCTGGATTTATGACACGAATTTTTATAATTTTTCATGATTGCACCCATTATTCATTCTTTAAAAGTCGACATGCAAATAGAATTGTTGGGACGTGTATGGGGGTTTTAACATTATTCCCGTTTGATCAATGGGGGCATGAGCATGCCATTCATCACGCTACAAGTGGTAACTTGGATAAGAGGGGCACAGGAGATATTTGGACGCTTACAGTTAATGAATATGTAGCAGCGCCATTTAGACTTCGTTTAGCATATCGTTTATATCGCAACCCATTTGTTATGTTTGGATTAGGTCCGATTTATGTTTTCCTGCTAAAAAATAGATTTAACCGAAAAGGTGCTAGAAAGAAAGAACGTATGAACACCTATTTGACGAATGTTTTAATTGTTGCTTTAGTAGGGATACTTTGCTGGGCAATCGGATGGCAATCGTTCCTTTTCGTACATGGTACTATATTCTTAATAGCAGGTTCAGTAGGTATTTGGCTGTTTTACGTACAGCACACGTTCGAAGACTCTTATTTTGAAGAAGATAAAGAGTGGGAATATGTGAAAGCGGCAGTGGAAGGAAGTTCGTTTTATAAATTGCCAAAAATACTGCAATTTCTAACTGGTAATATTGGATTTCATCATGTTCACCATTTAAGTCCAAGAGTACCTAACTATAAACTAGAAGAGGCACACAATAATACGTTGCCTTTAAAAAATGTACCAACGATTACTCTTGCTACAAGTTTGCGTTCAATTCGTTTCCGTCTTTGGGATGAGAAAAGTAACAATTTTGTAAGTTTTAAAGATCTCAAAAATTTAATTAAAAACAATGTTTCTGTTCAAGTGAAATCTGAACTATAACTTCACTATATATGATGGACTCCCCTTAATCATTTTTGATTTAAGGGGAGTTTTTGTTTAAATAGTAGATGCCAGATAAGGAGAAAACTTAAACATTTCAAATTGTAATTGCGGAAGATTACGAAATGATTGTGCGTAGGCATAAATATAAGATGACAATAAATATATTATGTTAACAATGTGAAGCGTCATGAATTTTTTATATATTATTGTAACTGTTCATAAATCCGCCGAAAATTAATATCCTAGGGGATTATAGTATAAAATTACTTGTAGAGTTATATCTAAAAATAACGTTTATTTCGTTTTATAGATAAAATTTCATTCATTTTTCTTGCTGTTCCGCATCCCATTCACTTAAATAGGATGCATATTCTAATTTATCTGGATTTCCATGTAACATAGCAATGAATTCTAATTTATTTCCATCACTATCGAGGAAATATACACTTGCAGCGGGCATCCACCTTTGGACAATTGGCTCTTGATTTCCTTTTCCTTGACTTCCCACCACTTCTATTCCACGTTCCTCTAACCACAATTTAGAAGTCATTAAAAACTCCAAATTTACACCAAAAGCAAAATGTTTCGGCTCAAAGTCTTCAATATTATGTACTTCCCATAGTCCAAGCATCTGTTTTTTATTTTCTCCTATCCAAAAGAAAGCCACTCTTCTTTTGGATAGTTTTCTTGCTAACGCTAATCCTAGCTTGTTTTGATAGAAATCTATCGCTTTTTCTAAATTTTTTACATGTAAATGGGTCTCGTATATGTTCTGTATCATTATGCTTATTCCTTTCTTTATTGGTAACTATCGGTTGAGGAGTTTCTGTAATTCTAAATTTGAAATATGTATAATCCTAGTAATGTACATCTATATCCGATATACTTATTTACTATTATATCGAAATTGAAATATGTTAAATCCAACTGAGGTGGCAATTTTAAGTGTAAATTCTAATACTTTTGTAGGAGAAATAGCGATTAAATTCAGATGAAATAATATTAAAATTATGAAAAAACGCTATTCTCTTTGTAAGAATAGCGTTTTTGTTAATGTTTTTAAGTTGATGGGCAGGGGATAGAACCTGAAAAATGAAGATTCACAAAGCTAAGAAGTTTTTATTTCCCTTATTGAATGAAAGCATCTGTTAATTCAAAAACAAATGATTAAAACCCGCTATTTCTCCCAAAGCTCAATCAGTCGCCCTTCAGGATCTTTAATCCAAATAAACTTTCCAAATTCACTAATCTCTTCTTTCTTTTCAAGAGGTACACCAATATTCTCAAGATGCTGAATGGTCTCGTTTAAATTATGTACTTGAAAATTTAACATTACTTGCTGTTCTGTAGGAAAATAATTGTCATTTTCCGTGAAGAAAGAAAAGATAGTCTCAGTTCCTAATTCGGGTTTAATCACTGTCCCATTCCAATTTTCTATTTCAATTTTCAACGCTTCGCTGTACCATTTTTTTATAACATCAAGATTTTTAGTTCTCCAAAATATTCCTCCGAAACCTTTTATCATTGTATTTAACTCCTGTCTGTCTTTTGATTTTTAATGTGACATAGTATGTATTTAATATATCAAAACAAAAGAGTAATAGTAATGGGAAATTAGGGGACTTGGAAAATAAATAAAGCAATGACAAAAGACCGCACATGAAGCAAAATCCATGTGCGGTCTTTTATGTGTCTTACAGTATTACGAAGTTTCACTAATTTTGGTTTCGGTATGAGTGTTAGTAGAAATTCTTTTCTTTATCTTTAAGTGATAGTAGGTGTAGCAAAAAATGATAAATGGTACAGTGCAATAGATTCCCAGTCTTTGATCTGGGATAAAGATAAGACTTATTAGTATAATGCCATACAATCCAAAACCAAGAATTGGTACAAGAGGATAAAGTGGAGTTTTGAATTTTAAGTCTTCTAGTTTTCCACCTTCGGCTAAATAACGTTTACGGAAAAAGAATTGAGAAACACAAATTGACATCCAAACAATGATTGTAATAACTCCAGAAATTGAAATGAGCCATAAGTAAACAGTTTCAGCAGCTATAACGCTTGTCAAAAGAGAAAAAGCAGAAATAGCTATCGTTAAGATTAAAGCATTTAAAGGTATTCCTCGAGATGATAATTTCTTTAAAAAGGCTGGAGCCATTTCATTTTGGGATAATGACCAAAGCATTCGAGTTGCCGCGTAAAGTCCTGAGTTTGCGACTGACAGAACAGCTGTAAGAATAACAAAGTTCATAAGATCAGCTGCATATGGAATACCGATATTATCAAATACAGCAACAAATGGGCTCTTTGTTAATCCTGCTTCTTCCCAAGGAATTAAAGCTACGAGAACAAAGATTGCTAAGACGAAGAAAAACATCGTGCGCCATATAATATTTCTAATAGAACGAGGTAAAGTTTTTGCTGGATCTTCACTTTCACCTGCTGCAATTCCGACAAGTTCTGTACCTTGAAAGGAATAATTGACTGTAACCATTGTTAATAAAATAGCCGCAAGTCCATTTGGGAATAAACCACCATGATTTATGAAATTTGAAAATAGCGGAGCTGGTTCGTTTCCTTTCAAATCAATAAAGCCGAACATAGCGGCGCCGCCAAGAATAATAAAAGCGATAATGGCAGATACTTTAATACTTGAAAACCAAAATTCTGTTTCTGCATAACTACGAGCAGATAATGCGTTAATAGTGAAAATTGTAACACCGAATATTAAACACCAAACCCAGACGGGGATATCAGGAAACCAGCGCTGCATTGTAATGCCGGCGGTTGTAAATTCAAGACCGGTCGTATTCGCCCAGCTTAACCAATATAACCATCCGATTGTAAACCCAGTTGCAGGATTAATGAACTTGGTGGCATATTCCTGGAAAGAACCTGAAACAGGCATTGCTACAGCAAGTTCACCAAGACATAGCATAACGAAATACATTAATAATCCACCAGCAATAAAGGCAAGTACGGATCCACCAGGCCCAGCTTGTCTTATAATAAAGCCAGATCCGTTAAATAAGCCCGTTCCAATCACACCACCGAGTGCAATCATGAATAAATGTCTACTTTTCATCGTGCGTTTTAATTCATTGTTTGTATTGTTTACTTGCGTCATTGTTTTCCTCACTTTCATAATTGGTAGTATGAAAATTGATGTTTTTCCGTATTGTGGAATGTATTCCGTGATGTGAAATCCTGTTATAATTTTCAGATAATTCAAAAGAAAAGTCAACATTTTTTTGTTCGCGTTTTCATTTTTTGATAGTGTTATATCTTTATTTTTAGAAAATTAAATAAATTAATTGATTTCAGCTTGGATTTTTGATAAATTGATAGTTAATTAAGCGTACTAACATATTACAAGTAAAGTTGAGGCGAGTTATGGTACAGTCCATTGATCGAGCGATAAGTATTATTAAGTTATTAAATTCTACAAATGAAAAAGAGTACTGGGCTATTTCTGTTATAGCTGATAGAACACATCTTCCGGTTAGTACAGTACATAGGTTACTTAATTCTTTGATAGAGCATGGGTTAGTTACGCAAATTTCAGAAACAAAACAGTACAAGATTGGGCCAATGTGGATGGAAATAGGATTACGTCAGTTGGAGAAGATAGACTACAGATCTGTTGCAAGAGAAGTGATGAAGCGTTTGGCCTTTGAAGTTGAAGAAAGTGTTTATTTGAACATTCCAAATGGAACACATTCTATCATCATTGAAAGAATGGATAGTCCATTAAAAATTCGAGTTATCGATAACTTAGGGGAACAGATTCCACTTTCAATTGGCGCCGCAAATAAAACGATGCTCGCCAATATGAAAACGAGTGAAATGGAATCCATTGTAGAACATTTACTTTCTTCTTTACCAGAACAAAAGCAAATTCTTCTGGATCAAATAAAGCAGATAAAAAATGAAGGATATGCTGTGAGTTATGGTGAAAAAACAGAAGGGACAGCTTCAATAGCTGCACCTATTATCGGATTTAATCATAAAGTAGTAGGAGCATTAAGTGTTGGGTTAATTAGTCATCGCATTAATGATGATCGACTATCTTTTCTTATTAGTAAGGTAAAACAAGCAGCTCATGAAATATCAATAAAAATCGGCAGTACATCAGAATTATAATTTTGATAGCTGTCGTCATTTTTTATTCATATATTGGAATTCATTTTCATAATGCGGAAAAATAGGGGGATTTATATGTCAAAGTGGCAATCAAAAGAACAATTGATTCAATTATTAAGCAATCTTGTTGAAATTCCTAGTATTACAGGTTCAGAAGCTGAAGTTATTTTGCCAGACTTTGTTGTAGAACAATTATCTGATTTACATTACTTCAAACAAAATCCGCATCATTTACAAAAAAATCCGACGGGGGATGGACGATATTTTGTTACAGCCCTAGTAAAGAAAAGTGATAGTACGAAAAATACCGTAATTCTGGTTAGTCATTTTGATGTTGTAGATGTACAAGATTACGGAGTGTGGAAAGCAGATGCATTTAATCCTAAAAAGTTAACATCAATGTTTTATTCTCATAAAGATGAACTACCAGATCATGTACGTGAAGATATAGAACAGGGAGAATGGCTATTTGGTAGAGGAACAATGGATATGAAATGTGGCCTAGCTTTACAAATGGCAATGGTTGAGCAGGCTTGTGAAGGAAGATTTGATGGGAATGTTCTTTTATTAGCTGTTCCCGATGAAGAAGTGAACTCTGTAGGGATGAGGGCTGCTGTTCCGAGATTATTAGATTTAGCAAGAGAACATGACTTAGATTATAAAACGGTACTAAATTCAGAGCCTATGTTTTCACGACATCCTGGTGACCAAAATAAGTATATTTATACTGGTTCTATTGGTAAGGTATTACCGGGTTTTCTTTGCTATGGAAAAGAGACACATGTAGGCGAACCTTTTGCAGGTTTAAATGGGAGTTATATGGCGGCATTATTAACAGCTGAATTAGAGTTGAATACGGACCTTTGTGATATTGTAGAAGGAGAAGCCAGCCCTCCACCAACTAACTTACTTCAAAGGGACTTAAAGGAGGATTATTCTGTACAAATTCCTCATCGTGCAGTCACATTATTTAATTTGTTTTTACTAGAAAAAACGATGACAGATGTCGTTTCGTTGTTACGTCAAAAAGTAACGAAAGTAGCAGAGAAAATTGAAGAGTCTTATGAGAAGCAAGCATATCGTTTTTCTAAATATAATCCATTCATACCACCTAATCTCAAAGTAAATATATTAACGTATGAAGAGCTTATCGCTTATGCAATTGAACAACATGGAGAAGAAAAAATAGATGATATTCAATCTAGCATTATAAAAAATAGAGCAGATAAAGATGATCGTGCAGTAACAATTGATTTAGTTGATAAATTAGCTATCTTATGTAAAGAAAAGGCACCGATGATTGTACTGTTCTTCGCCCCGCCGTACTATCCAGCTGTGAGTTCACGCAACAATCCTTTAATTAAAGAGGTAGTTGTAGAAATGGAAAAGTATGCCCATTACAATCATAAAATTACATTTGAAAATCAAAATTATTTTGGAGGAATTTCAGATTTAAGTTATGTAGGCTTGCAGAACCCATTGGATTCAATGAGTTCTCTTGTAGACAATATGCCACTATGGGATAAAGGTTATTCGATACCACTTCAGGAATTAGAAGAGTTTGACGTTCCGGTATTAAATATGGGGCCGGTAGGAAAAGATGCACATCAATGGACAGAACGTCTGGACGTTAATTACGCATTTGAAACGCTATTAGATATGTTACCGATATGCATTGAAAAATTACTTGTTTCTAATAAAATTACACAGTCATGAAAGAAATATAAATTGAAATTTTAATTTGAATGAAGAAAAGGTTAGAAACTATAACGCTCTGTTGCAAAGTTTCTTAACACATATAAATATTAGAAACTAGGGGGATTGTAAAAATAGAAAGGTATAAAGTTATTTTAGGATATAAAAATATGAAACGGACAAACTCCATTACCTATGAATTTGTCCGTTCATCTTTTTGCAAAAACAGAGGAGTATGTAAACCACTATTTAAAGACATGTGAATTTAGTTAAAGTGGCCTCCTTTACATGTATTACTTTTTAGTTTGATTAGATAGTTCAACAGACTTTTGTGTACAACGCTGCATAGCTGAAATGATGGCTGTTCGTAAGCCTTTTTCCTCTAATGTTGCTACAGCTTCTATTGTTGTTCCGCCTGGAGAACAAACCATATCTTTCAATGCACCTGGATGCATTCCTGTTTCCAGTACCATTTTTGCAGAACCTAATACAGCTTGAGCTGCGAATTTATATGCTTGATTTCTTGGCATACCATCTAGTACAGCAGCATCTGCCATCGCTTCTATAATCATATATACATATGCTGGTGAAGAACCGCTTACAGATGTTACAACGTCCATTAATTTTTCGCTTACTATCTCTGTTTGACCAAAACTATTGAAAATGTTTAGTACATCCTCTAAATCTTTTTCTGTAACCATTTCGTTAGGACATAACGCAGACATTCCTTCTCCAACAAGGGCAGGTGTATTAGGCATTACTCGTACAACCTTTAACTTTTTATGAAAGGCATCTTCAGTACTCTTAATACTTTTCCCAGCAGCGATCGTTACGACGATAACGTCGTTTTGTATTTCTTCTTTTATTTCGTTAATTACTGATGAGTATAAGTCTGGTTTGATTGATAAGATTAAAATATCGGCATTTTTAGCTACTTTATCGTTGGCAGTAGTTGTAGCTATTCCATATTTTTCACTAACATTTTTTAAATTCGTAACGTTTAAATCTGAACAAATGATTTTATTTGAAGACACTATATTTTTGTTTAGCATCCCGCCAATCATAGCCATTCCCATATTTCCGCATCCGATGAATCCAATTTGTTTGTCCATAATAACTCGATCTTGCTCCTTTTATAATAAATTATATCAGTTGGATATTGTTATTTTGAAATAATAATATCTTTTCCATGCAATATAAAGAAACATTGTAAGAGAATGCATTCCTTTTTGCAATACAAAAAGATAAAAATCAATAATATTCGACATTATATAAGTATATGCACTATAATTTAAGGGTTCGTGTTATATACTTGGTAACATGTAAAGGCATGTTGGAGAATCGTAATACATTTTATTTGGAGATTTTTAAAAGATTTTATGTTTATGAATAAGTGAACAGGGATAGTTATATTAATTTTTTCTAAATGTGGTGATGTTCATACAGTGTGTACATCATTTTATACTTGAAACTTGTCATTCTATTCATTTTTCAAAATACCTCTTGACACAAAATTAAACTATATCGCATAATATAAAAAAATTAGATCGAAAATCGTTGAAGGGAAATAGTACATATGTCTTCTTGCGAAAGAGAGTGGAATTCACCGGCTGAAAGATTCCTCGTATAGAATGTATCGAACCTATCCCTGAGTCTTAAATGAAAGTTTAGGCGTACGCCTGCGTTATAGGCGCCAAGTGGATATCTATGTATATCAATTAAGGTGGTACCGCGGAACAATGACCGTTTCGTCCTTTTTATTTTATTAAGGGCGGAGCGGTCATTTTTATTTTGCCCTTTCATACGATAGGCGCAGCATTGATGAGAACTGACATAGCTGCAAACTGTATGGATAAAAGTGTAATTTATGAAAAACTTGGGGGTACAAAAATGAAAAAACAACGAATTGTTGTAAAGATTGGGAGCAGTTCCTTGGCAGCTAGTCATGGAGGCATCTCTAAAGAACAACTTTCAGATCACGTTGCCGCATTAGCTCGATTGAAAGAGGAAGGGCATGAAGTTTTGTTGATTACATCTGGTGCCGTCGCTGCAGGTTTTTCTGCGCTAGGGTATCCTAGCAGACCTGTAACAATTAAAGGAAAGCAGGCCGCTGCGGCTGTCGGACAAAGTTTATTAATGCAGGCGTACACGGAGGAATTCCGTAAATATGGTATCGTTACTGCACAACTTTTGCTAACGAGAAGTGATTTTTCTAGAAAAGAACAATACAGTAACGCTTACGCCACTTTAGGAGAGTTACTAAACCGTTCCGCTCTTCCTATAATCAATGAAAATGATTCTATTTCTTTAGAGGAGCTGACGTTTGGTGATAATGATATGCTGTCAGCTTTAGTAAGCGGACTTGTTTCGGCAGATATGCTTATGATCTTTACCGATGTGAACGGTTTATATGATAAAAATCCTCAGAAAAATTCGGATGCGAAAAAATATTATTTCCTTCCTGAGGTAACGGAAGAAATTGCTTCTCTTGCAGGAGATGCTGGCTCAAAACTTGGGACCGGCGGCATGAAATCAAAAATCGATGCTGCAAAGACGGCACTATCTCTTGGGGTAAGTGTATTTATCGGAACGGGACGTGGACAGGAGAAGTTTTTAGATGTTTTGAAGGGCAAGGGTGATGGTACGTATATCGGGAATGATCCTCAAAAAGTAATTAAGATGAACAAGCAATGGATCGCCTTGCATTCGCTTGTTAGCGGACAAATTGAAGTAGATGCTGGTGCAGCTACTGCCATCATTCAGCATGGGAAGAGCCTTCTTCCTGCAGGTGTTACGAATGTGTCAGGATTTTTCCAAGTGGGCGAAGTTGTAGAGGTAATCACGCAACAAGGGCGCGTAATAGGAAAAGGACAATGCACATATAGTGCAGAGGAACTAAGGGATTTAAAAGGTATGCAGAGCCATGATATTCAAGCAAGAGGCGAGAGACAAAGTTATGAAGTCATCCATAGGGATCATTGGGTTTCACTTTAACAATAGATAGAGTTCTAATTTTAATAGGTAGGAAAGATTGATAATGTCTTATTTGTGTTAAAAGGATCTCAAATTTTATACTGATTAACTTTTAAAAGGGGGAAATGAAAATGAATGAAGTGTTAGCAAAGGGACAAAAAGCGAAAGAGGTTGCTAGAGAACTTGTGCTTAAATCTACAGAGCAAAAAAATGAAGCACTTGCCGCGATTGCGGATCAGTTGATAGTAGAAACAGCATATATTTTAGAGGAAAACAAACGAGATATCGAAGAAGGTAAAGCGAAAGGATTTTCTGATTCTCTTCTTGATCGCCTTATGTTGAATGAACAGCGGATTGTTGATATGACACAGGGTATTAAGCAGCTAATTGATTTACGTGATCCTGTTGGAGAATGTGTAAGTGCATGGGAACGACCAAATGGATTATCTATTCAGGAGATGCGTGTACCACTTGGTGTTGTCGGGATGATTTACGAGGCAAGGCCAAATGTGACAGTGGATGCTGCTACAATTTGTTTAAAAACAGGAAACGCAGTAATATTACGTGGTAGTTCTTCTGCTGTTCATTCTAACAAAGCCATCGTTGCTGTAATTCACCGAGCGCTCAAACAAACGAGCTTGCCTCCAGAAAGTGTACAGCTCATAGAAGATACAACGCGAGATAGCGCGAAGCAGTTGTTTACATTAAATGACTATTTGGATGTTCTTATCCCAAGAGGTGGCAAGCAGTTAATAGATACTGTAGTAAGAGAAGCGTCTGTTCCAGTACTGGAAACAGGTGCGGGAAATTGTCATGTTTATATTGATGAAACAGCGGATAAACAAATGGCATTTAATATTATTATAAACGCAAAAACGCAACGTCCATCTGTATGTAATGCAATTGAAACGATTATACTTCATGAAAATTGGGCGCAGCAATTTGGTAGCGAATTATTTTCTTCCTTGAAGGAAAAGGGCGTGAAGCTACGTGGGGATAATAAAGTAGTAGCAATTGATTCCACCATTGCATTAGCTTCAGAAGAAGACTGGGAAACAGAATTTTTATCTCTCACGCTAGCAGTCAAAGTAGTTTCCTCTGTAGAAGAAGCAATCCATCACATAAATACGTACGGATCCATGCATTCCGAAGCGATTATTTCAGAAAACGAGGAAAATGTCAGTAAATTTTTCACATCTGTTGATGCGGCGGCACTTTATCATAATGCATCAACTCGTTTTACAGATGGATCTGAATTCGGATTCGGAGCAGAAATTGGTATCAGTACACAAAAGCTACACGTAAGGGGACCAATGGGGCTACCTGCATTGACTTCTACAAAATATGTGATTCGTGGTAATGGACAGATTCGAAGATAAAAATTATAAAAGAACAAGTAATAAGATGAAGACACCCAATTCAGTTTAAGTGTCTTCATCTTATTACAATATTCATTTACCATACAAAAAGCCCCACGAGCATAGCGCTTAATAAAGAAACGGCCATGCCGCTAACAAGAAGTTTCCAAACATTTTTACCGATTATTGATGATTTTTCTCCACCAAATAATGAATTGTAAGTTCCATAAATCATACCTACTGTACTAAAGTTTGCAAAAGAGGCTAGAAATGTTGTTGCAACCGCAATTGTATGAGGTTGTAAAGACTTTAAGTTTGATTTTAAATCCATCATTGCAACAAATTCATTCGTTGTTATTTTGATCCCCATTAATTCAGCCACATACATAGCATCTTTTCCTGATAAACCGAGTAAAAATGCAAAAGGACTAAAGATAATGGAGAAGATTTTTTGAATTGTTAAGCCTGTTACAAAAAAGCTTAAAATCCCATTTAAGCATGCTGTTAAAGCTACATATCCAATTACCATGGCTAAAATAACGATCACCATATTCATTCCAACTAACATACTGTTTGAAATGGTAGAAAAGAAATCTTTTTTTTCATGTTTTGAGGGTGAATATACAACATCTTCTTCTTTCGTCACTTCTACAGGATTTAGAACATTGGCTAAGATTAATGCGTTAATACAGTTTAAAGGTATGGCACTGAAAATATATGTTGCTGGAACCATTGAAAGATAAGCACCAAGAATGGATCCGCTGACGCTACTCATACTCATAATTCCAAAAGTCAACAAACGATTTTCTTTTAACACAGATAATTGATCACGAACAACTGCAAGTGCTTCCGTATTTCCTAAAAACATCATTTGAATGGAAAAGAAGCTTTCTAACTTTGGCAAACGAGAAATCTTTGAAATAATTGCACCTACTTTATCAATAATCCAAGTTAAGATTCCAAAATAAGAAAGAATATCAAAGAAAGTGATAACAAAAATGATAGGAAGTAATGCGCTAAAGAAGAAATCAACTGTTTGATTTTCCATAGCTGAAGGAAATGCAAATCGAATACCTTCATTCGCACATGATAGTAGCCAACTGAAAAATGACGCAATTTTATTAATGATAATACTACCCAATTTCGTGCCTAACATAAACCACGTAATAAAAAGCTCCAATATTATTAGAATAACGATTGGTCTCCATTTTATTTTTCTTTTATTAGGCGAACATAGGAAAACGATTAATATTACAACGAAAATCCCTAACAAATTTAATATGAAATACATGTCAACAACTCCTTGAGGTTTATTATTTGTATATAAAAAAGCTCTTATTCTTCCTAATTTGGATCATGACAAGAAGTTATGATGAATGTAAATTATGTTTGGAATGAATCGATTTCAATTCAAATTCATTTTTTGTTCTAAAAAAACAGAATTTAACGCATAGCAAACAAGGAGGGGATAGAATGGAAGTCTTTCACGTAACGAGTAGAAAAAGGGAGACTTACAGCGCTCAAATGAGGTATTCGATACTTTTCGAATGCGCACTAAGCATTGAAGCAATTACTCAAACGTACATTGCAGGAAATAACGGAAAGATTGTAACTTGGTAAATCGACAGTACCTCAGCATATAAAATTGTTACGTTCAGCGAAGGTAGTTGATATACACGATGGAAAATATGTATTGAGAAAGTAGTGCAGTCGTTAGCAAAAGAATTAGAAGCGTTTTTGAATAGATAAATATCTGTTCTTTTATTTTAGAACAGAAGCAACCCAGGTATCTTTGAATATCATGTTATCCTCAGAGCGTTTTAAATTAGCTTTTACAATATTATTACCTTTTTGTATGAAAGGCACTTCCCAGAAAATCGTTAATTCTTGTACCTTATTTAATACTTTACCGACCCTAGCACCAATTTCATTGTTATACGTTTCAAGTAGTTTTTTTGTGGTCTTTTTCGTGTTTTTAGCATCAAATGAAAGGTGAAGTACAAGATCATAATCATTTGGATTATTAGTACTTACATTTTTATTAACTTCAATCTTATTAATAGATGTGCTCATTAGTTCTTTTGCAATTGATTCAGCTTCGTTTTTAATCATATCTTTCGGATTGTTGCTAGAAGCTTGTTTTTTGTCTTGTGTCTGTTCTTTAACATTAGTAACTACTTCAACCTCATTACTTGCAATAGTAGCAATGAAAATTACAATAAATAATGAGATAAGCCAAAAAAACAATCTTTTATAGAATGTTTTCTTCATTGCATCGTCTCCTTTGAAAATATTTTTACTAGATTACATATGGAACAATATCATAATTTTAAGTACTAAAAATTCATGTTTTTTTGCTTTATAAAGGATATTTTGTCGTTTACATAGTAGGAGTTTGTGATAATATATATTTCAATTTTAGGAGCCCTATACTACAATTTTTCTCATTTACCGTCATGTTCCCCTGGATTCGTATATTCTGGGGGAGGTTTCTATAAATTTTTAATAAAGGCATACTAGTTTGTAATAAATAACAGCGTAAGTATTTTCCAAACCATCTCTATCTAGAGATAGAGATGGTTTGGAAAAATCAACCTTAAGATAGATGTTCTAAAATAATAGGGATGATACAATCATAATTATGGTAATAGACAGTAACACAATATGAATGAATATCATTCATATATTATTTATGCGAGAGTAACAAAAAACTTATATGAGGTAGAAAAACTAATTTCTGCTTAATTTAAAGAATCAATTGCACCCTAAAAATGGGTGACATTCATTTTAAATGAAAAGTTTTTTATGTTTAATTTATCAATATGTCTATTTATTTTAAAAAAATAATTTACTTGTCAATCAAATTAGTAGATGTAAAAGAGCTTCGATTGACTTGAAATTTTACAGTTTATCATAAGTCAGTATTCATAGAGTAAATAATATATAAAGTGAAACTTTAATCAGTGGGGGTTTTGTTCATCCCCGACTGATTATCAGCCCGCAAATAGCGGGATAAATTAAGAATGGAATAAACAATATATCACGTTCGTAACACAGAAAGAGTATTAGTGTTGTCCTAAATTGTATATGTGTGTAGTAAGGTTACTTTCATTATAAAGAGTCTTTCGAAACCATGTTCTATACTACATCATAAATCGTTTTAAAAGAGAGGAAATATTAATGCTTGAGTTTACACGTAGCTTAATTCATGATAAACCTGTAAAAAGAATGGTTCAAATTCTTGAAATTTTAGATAATGGACAGGATTTAGTATCTTCAAAGGATATTGCGGAACAACTTCAATGTTCTATCCGGACGGTTACAAGTGATATTTCTCAATTGAAGAGCTTCCTGCCTGAACATTGGGAAATTATTAGCGTGAAATCAAAAGGATATATATTAATTAAACCTA
Source organism: Bacillus thuringiensis (assembly GCF_014932895.1). Taxonomy (GTDB): domain Bacteria; phylum Bacillota; class Bacilli; order Bacillales; family Bacillaceae_G; genus Bacillus_A; species Bacillus_A thuringiensis_AA. The sequence continues at coordinate 29,508 of NZ_JACYOF010000013.1, forward strand.
TAACTGATTCTATATTACCTATTATTAATTCATATTTAATTGAAAGTGTAATATATAAAATGATGCTAGGTTTATTTCATAACAAATGCTACACATTAGAAAAATGGTCCCAAAATTTATTTGTGAGTAAATTAACACTAAGAAAGCATATAAAAGAATATAAAAAAACGATTAAAAAGAGTCAGCTAGAAATTAAATTTAGGGAAATTCAATTAGAGGGGGAAGAACTTAATATTAGGCATTATTATCACGCTTTTTTTTATAATACACAAAAGTATACAAAGAATTTCGTATTGCCAAATATATTAAGGGAAGAAATTTTAAATATTGTACAAAAGCATAAAGTTATGGTTGATTTTGAAATGTTGTATGTTATTCTTTATGTTTGTATAAATAGAATTTCTAATAAGTTTTATTTGAAAAATGAAACCATTGATGTACCTGTATATGATAGCTTTCAAGAAACATGTATGACTGAGATTATACAAACTTTTGAAAGATATTATGCCATTACATTACCTGAAAATGAAATGAAAGCATTACAGGTGTATTTAATTTTAGCATTTACTACGACAAGCAAACAAAGTGAAGCGACAATTGAATATTTAAAGGAGTTTAAAATTGATGAGTATTATAATTATATAAAGCTTATTGATATTCTTATGGAGAATCATAATATACAAAATGGCAAAAAAGAAAAAATAGTAGTGAGTTTAAGTTCTACTTTTTACAATTGCCTTATGTACAGTCAATATAATTTATCATTAGGATTCTATTTCAGTCCATTAGATAAATTAGAAAATGAGTTGTTACAAAATCAAAAAAAATATAAATCCCTAGTTTCTGGATGGAATAAAACATATAATGAAAAAAGAATGTACAATGATGAAATTAAATTTTTCACTACCTATGCGACGCTCCATTTAAATTCCTTCGCTGATGAAATTAATATTTTATTTTTATTTAATGGTACAGAGGTGGAAAAGCAGGTTATACATTCCACATTAACTTATAGCATTGGGAAAAATGTGAAAATTTATGATTCAATTAGTGACGGAATAAAATACGATTTTATTATTACGAACTATCAACCACCAAATCCACAAACCCCTATTATATATTTTTCAGGTAAGTTAACGGAAAGTGATATTAATTCAATTAAAAGTTGTATTTATCATTTAAATTAAATTTTACAGATTTTAAAAATTCATGTTCTATACGAAAAGAAAAGGAACCGTTTTGATTAAATTTTAGTCAAAATGATTCATTTTATTCGAATTTTTTTGATCTAGAAATCATTTTGCTGTCGATCATGATTAAAAACTAAACTGAGATTAAGGATAGGGGATGTTGCGCTTTTTATATGATATAAGCAGTATTTTTCTTCTAATCCGGAAAAAATGCAACTTAAATACCGTTTTGTGTTTGCTATAATTTACTTACATTCTTTATGACCAAGTTCAGAATCCATTTCATGTGTTTTAAAAAGCATTCACTTGTAATAGTAGTGAGTGTTTTTTAATTTGTAGTAAAATCATTCTCTTTTTTCTTTATTCAAAATTTCTTTATTAAATTAAATATTTAATAAAACAGCGTTCTTATTTTATTTACTATTTGTGTAATTCTATTTGAGTTAATAGTGGAGGTTGGTAATCTTATAGTTCATCTTCCCACTTTAGAAAGGATATAAAATGAAAGCTGTTCTGTATATTAATGCATGTATATTAACTATACTCGCATTAATTCATTTTTACTGTATACATAGTTTTTTCAGTTTGGTTTTAGCTGTCATGATAGATGTAGTTATTCTAGTTCCGAAAAGCATTCGAAAACCAATTTTATTTTGTATTTTTGTAGTTTTTAGTAATCCTTTTGTTTTTCTAATTATTATAGGGCTAATAACAAAACAATTAATCTTGTTATTTTAAATAAATTATTATAATAGCTCTTTTGTTCATTTTCACTTTATTAAAGGAAATTTTAGGGCTCCTACCGAACATAATTTGTGCCGAAATGATCTTTACACTTAAATCTTTTCCGCTCCCTTAGTCAGAAGGGGCTTTTCTAATACATAAAAAAATCCATCTTATATCCTACATGGTTAACTTAAAAAAATACTTCTATAAAAATGAGAGTAAAGTATTGGCTTCGAATACAGTTTGATCAAAAAAGTAATTAGATTTCTTTAATGTAAAGAGACAACATATCTTAACCATTATACAAATATCGTAGCGTGATCTATGTTACATTACCAACTACAAAGATAGTTCAGGTTCTTAAAACAGGAGGTTTATATGAAAGAGTTATCTACCATTAATAAAGGAGATTTTGTTACTTTTACATATCGAGGTGATGCCACATTAAAATGTAAAGGATATGTAGTAAGTGTACTAAATAATACGATCGTTGTAGATATTTCAGAAGATATTATAAGTAAAGGCTTTGAAGAGATAGAACTTCGACAAGTAGTAAAGCATGGGAATTATAATAAGCTAAATGCATATACAAACAAATAGTTATAGAGATGGATTGTATTTCATTTGTTTAAGAGCGAATATGATGCTAAAATAGCGAGAGAAAGTACAACTTATTGGGGTTGTAACACTTGAATCTCATAAATATATTGCTCATATAGAGCGAAATCCACGAACAGGTGAAGAAATGCAAATTGTAGAATCAAAAGTGCATGCTTTCAATGTTGGAAAAAGAAGATGTAAAACAATAGTTAAATAAAGAAAAGGACCCTACATATTGTACAGGTCCTTTTCTTAATTCTAGCGTTAGGCTAAATATGATTATTTAAAAAATAGGGTTGTGGGGTAGTATAAGCATGGAAAAAACATTTTATAAATTTATTGGTAGTCATGTAGGAAATACAATTGGAAGTATTTTATTGTGTCTGTTTTTCTTTAAGAGTTTTGCACCTTATGGAACATTCGCAATAGGGGTATGTAGTATATTTGTAGCAATTTATCTATGGATGCTCAATTCACCTAAATACTGGTGGAATGAAATTAAGTATGTATTATTTTTCTCTGTATTAATAATTTTATCTTGTATAGTACGTTTTTTTTATCCGAGTTATCCTAACTATGTACTATTACCGCTTCTAATTTTTCTTGCTGCAGCCGAGCCAAAGTGGGCACAAACTACAATTGTTTTATCTGTTATAACTGGCTTGTTATTAATATTGTTTGTACATTCTAGTATGTTTCCTTATCAAGAAATATTAATGATAGTAGGCATCTATGTTTCGATTCGAAGTACTTCTAAACTAAGGGAAGCGTATCAAAAAAATCAAAAACAGTTAAAAGAATTAGATGAAGCTCACGCTGAATTACAAGAAACAACGTTACTTTCAATGAGATATGCGGCTTTTGCAGAGAGAACAAAATTAGCAAGAGAAATTCACGATGGACTTGGGCATCAAATGACCTCACTTATCATTCAATTACAGGCTCTTAAAATTATGTTAAAGAAAAATCCATCTGCTGCGCATGATTCTGTTGACGACCTATTAAAAGTAGCACGTAAGGGAATGGAGGAGATACGAACTGCTGTTAGGGAGTGGACAAATGATGAAAAAAATCTTGGGCTTACCTCATTAAAAGGATTGATTTCACAGGTTCAAGCAAACTCGTTATTACAAATTGAATGTATTCATGATGAAGAAATATCAGAGTGGACGGTGGAAGAAAGTACAATATTATATCGCGTTTTACAAGAATCTTTAACAAATATTTTAAGACATTCACATGCAGATTCTGTAATTGTGAGTGTAACAGAAACAGGAGGAGTAGTAAAACTCTCAGTTGCTGATAATGGTATGTTTACGGGAGATATGGAATTAGAATTTGGATTTGGTTTGAATGGTATGATAAAACGTTGTCAATCGGTTGGAGGCGCTTGTTCCTTTACCTTAAATGAACCGAAAGGACTTCGTGTGGAAGCTTTGATTCCAATTAAAAAGAATGGAGGAGAATTATGACAGAAAAAATTCGTATTGTATTAGCTGATGATGAACCGTTTGTCCGAAAGGGCCTATGTTATATTATTGGAATGCAAGATGATATGGAGATAATAGGAGAGTGCGAAAATGGTAAGGAAGCAATCCATGCAGTTTTAGAGTCAGTTCCCGATGTGGTCATTATGGATATTCAAATGCCTGATATATCAGGTATTGTGGCTACTAAAACTATTATGGATATATTACCGAACACTAAGGTTGTTCTATTAACTACCTTTGATGTACAACAATATGTCCTAGACGGTATTCGTGCTGGTGCAGTTGGCTATATACTAAAAGATACGGAAACAGAGGAAATGTTAGATAGTATTCGTGCGATGAATCGAGGAGCAATGATTTACAATAGTACGACAGCAAATCATGCTTTTGCACAATTTTTAAAACATAATAACAATCCTGAGATGGATGGGGAAGAGAATGAATACGCCGAAGCTTTAACTAAGCGAGAAATTGATGTTTTACAATTATTGGCTTATGGTAAACAAAATCATGAAATAGCAAAAATTCTTTGTGTCTCGGAAGGAACAGTTAAAACGCATATTCATAAAATTCTTCAAAAATTAGGTGTAACAGATCGTACACAAGCAGCTGTAATGGCGATTAGACAAAAAATTGTGAAATAAGGACGGACGTTTAACTCATACAGTGAAGGATAGTACTATGAACCAAGGTTCTATTTCACAAAGATCAATATCCCTGGAAATGAATTAATCTATATTTTTACCGCTTAACCGGAAGAAATACAACGTAAATCAATTGTAGTGTTTGTTATAATTAATTTGAGTTATTCATGAATTAAGGAATAATATTTCTAGCTCAGTATCTATTCACTTTGTTGTTAAAAAGCATTCACTTGTAATAAAAGTGAGTGCTTTTTAACTTGTGAACCTTTAAAGGCATTATTTATTATGAATCAATTATACATTGTAGGCGAGTAATGGAAATTGGAGGAAAAAATACAATAATGTTTTTGAAAGAAAAAATAATTAACATGGAACAAGTTGAAATTTGATAGGTTAACTTTTATACATGTTTAGAGGAGGAAAACAATGATAAAAAAAGCAATTGCTGAATGTATTGGTACATTTGTATTGGTGTTATTTGGAACTGGAACTGCTGTAATAGGTGGGGGAATTGAAGGAATTGGTATTTTAGGAATTGCGATGGCCTTTGGGTTATCGATTGTTGCGATGGCATATAGCATTGGCACTATTTCCGGATGCCATGTAAATCCAGCAGTATCTATCGCCATGTTTATAAATAAACGTATGAATGCCGTGGAGTTAGCTTATTATGTAATAGCTCAAATCTTAGGTGGTCTGTTAGGTACTATCACACTAATTACAATTTTAAAATCATCAAATATGACCTTGAACAATCTAGGACAAAACAGCTTTGGAAAACTTGGGTCATCGGGGTCCTTCTTAGTAGAATTTGTGTTAACATTCGTCTTTATTTTAGTCATTATCGCAGTAACAGGTAAAAAGGGGAATGCACATTTAGCGGGACTTGTAATTGGTTTTACCTTAGTTTTAATTCACCTATTAGGCATTTCATTAACAGGCACTTCTGTAAACCCAGCGCGTAGTTTGGCACCAGCATTATTTGCTGGTGGAGAAGCGTTATCTCAATTATGGGTATTTATTATTGCACCAATTCTAGGTGGTATTGCTGCTGCTTTAGTAGGAAAATCTTTATTACATACAGAAAAATAGATTTTCAATTGTTTAAAAAAGCACTTCATCTTAATATGAAGAATGAAAATAGTGTACGAAATATAGTTTCATGGGATAATTAATAAACTTCTCTGTGAATAATAAGATAGAGGGAATTATCTTTCCCAGGTGCCTTTGAGAACTACCTTCAATTAGATTGGAGGTAGTTCTCTTTAGTTTGAAATGAAAATAGTAAATTACCATAACAAAAATATATAATATTGCTTTCCCATCTTTGCAGTAACAGCATAACATAATATTATTTCTATTTTTTCTTTAATAAAGGAAAAAATAGAACATCTAACAAAAGAAATTCGTGTCATAATATGAGTAAGTAAATAATTTTTTGTCTCTATATAAATTGCGACAAACTGACCCTTAAGTAAGAACTCCTTCTGCTCTCCTAGCCAGAAGGGGTTCTTACCATGTATAAAAGGAACTTTTGAAACATTATCAAATCGTTGTTTACTGTAAGATAATTTTTGTATAAAAAACGTTACTAAATTTCCGTAATAAGAGAAATTTTATAAATTTTTCTTGGTTTTTACTATGCTAGAATGCATGTAAGAAGTTTTGCTTTGGTATTAGTCTCATTTGCCTGAAGAATTCGTAAGCTAACACATACATAATGTGAATATGTATGTGTTAGTTTTTAAGTTGCAAAATAATAAGGTAACGGATGTAAAGATGTACAGAATAAATTCGATTCAAGGGAATTCTCTCAGAATAATTTTTCTTGAGGGAATATATTTTTTTGCTTTTATTAGTTTACGATAGTCTTTCTATCTATGAAATAGCATGTTGAAAAAAGGGGAAGTATTCCAAAATATTAAATTCAATTATTATAATATTTTTTTTGAAGCTATGATATTTGAACGAATCCAATATTCTTCATGAATCATTACTGTGAGTATTTGTTTTGAAAATAAGGAAGGTATGAGTAAATGAAAATTATAATTAGAGTTTTTAAATCTTTTGATAGTAAGTTTTTAATTACAAGTTATTTGATATCAGCAGTAATATTCCTTATGTTTTGGGGAATCGTTCCAACTAATAAAATAAGTTATATGCTGTTACTTATTGCAAATGTAATCCTATATCCATTTTCACGAATGGTATACTATCAAATAAAAAATATTATAAATAGAAAACGTGAAGAAACCATTCGTAAAAATAACTTTATTGTACACATACTAATACAATGTTTGATTGCTATTGGATTATTTATATGCTCAATTTTTATTGCACCATTTGGTTTTCTTTACCTTACCATTCGTGTATTGAGAATGGAAAGGAAACAGAAAAAACGCATATTACGTTAAACCCTTATAAATTATTACAGAAATAAAAATCCCCTCAACATGAGTCGAGGGGATTTTTATTAATAATGTAAAGCAACTAAATAAATCTATCGGTTGAACGAGGTAAGACTATTATTCGTAGTATGATAAACCTTTCTAAATTATTAATAGCATTCGCTTTTAAATTGTTTAGGTGAAACACCAGTATGCTTTTTAAATACCTTTGTAAAATGGCTCTGGTCATGGAAATTTAATAGTGTAGAAATTTCGGATATAGAATGTCTCGTATAAGTCATTAAATTTTTTGACTCATCGATCTTAGCACGCTGAATATATTCGCTTAGTGAAATACCAACTTCTTTTTTGAAAAGGGAAGGAATTTTCTATCCATTTGAACATTCGTTGTTGAATCTTAATTACGGTCAAAAGTTCATACTCAATAGTAAAAAAACGCAGTTTGCAATCAAACTGCGTTTTTTTACTTTAAATCTATTTCTGAAACAAATTATTTGGGAATTTAAATTTAAAACAGAACTTATAAAATATAGGAGAGAATTCCAAAAAAATAGAAGGTATAATTCTAAAAAAATAGAATTTGATATATAGCAAACAAGGAGGGGATAGCATGGAAGTCTTTCACGTAATGAGTAGAAAAAGGGAAACTTACAACGTTCAAATGAGGTATTCGATACTTTTCGAATGTGCACTTGGCATTGCGGCAATTACTCATAAAAGGTTAATCGATACTCTTGAAAAGACTCAAAGTGAATGGGAAGAAATTAGACAATCATTATCGGTAGAGATGAGAGAGCATTTACAGTTTGTAGAAGAACATAATACGTGGAAATCATTACTTCAGTTATTGTATGAGGGAGATTTTCAGGATCTATCACAGTTTATTGCAAATGTCGTTTCAATTTCAGAAGAAGATTTAAAGTATATATGTTTACCGTTTTTAGGAGAAAAGTATCAAGAGAAAAGACGTTTAGCCGCAAGCGGAGACGTATCTGCAATACATGAACTAATGGAACTGACACATGATCATCAATTTTTCTCTGTGTATATTGGCTTTATAAGTGATGTCGATGTGCAAGAACTAAAGGATCATTTGATCGCCGTTATGACAGGTTGGTATGAGAGTGTTATTAAGAAGGAGGAAGAGCAACTACTTTCTATATTAGAGCGAGATTATGAAGCAAAGAATGAAATGAATAAAAAGATGAAACCAGAAGAGTTTGTTGAGTGGGCGACTGGTGGGGTGAACTACATGCCAGAGCCAAGTATTCATCACGTACTTCTTATTCCGCAAATGACGTACAGACCGTGGAATATAGAAGCGGATATTGAAGATACGAAAGTGTTTCATTATCCAGTTGCGAATGAAAGTATTCATCCTGAAGATCCGTATGAACCGAATTATTTTTTAGTTCAAAGACATAAGGCGCTTGGGGATGGAGCGAGATTACGAATTGTAAAAATGTTGTTTGAAAAAGAACGTACATTGCAGGAAATTACTGAAAGACTGCGACTTGGTAAATCGACAGTGCATCATCATTTAAAATTGTTACGTTCAGCTAAGTTAGTTGATATACATGACGGAAAATATGTATTAAGAAAGAAAGTAGTGCAGTCGTTAGCGAAAGAATTAGAAGCGTTTTTGAATAGATAATATACAACGAGAATGTACATAAAGGGAGGAATTTAATAGAAAAGTTGGTGAGCCATAGTGAAAAATGTATTGAAAAATCGTTCATTCTTTTTTATGTGGATTGGTAGTGCAATTTCAGAGTTAGGCGGGGCTTTCGGGACGTTTTGTAATTCAATTCTTGTATATGAGTTAACAGGATCGAAAACGGCATTAAGCAGTATGTGGTTATTATATTTTATCCCGTCTCTCATACTGCAACTAATAAGTGGGCCATTTATTGATAAATGGAGCCGAAAGTGGATTATGATTTTTTCACAATGGATACGGGCATCTGTATTTTTACTACCCTTGGTGATGCTAGTTACAGGAAGTATAGAAGTTTGGCACGTTTACGTTGTTCAAATTGTAGTTGGACTTATTACGCCGCTTTATACACCTGCGAGTCAAGCAATTACACCGAGTATTGTAAGTAAAGAACAACTTCAAGACGCAAATGGGTATATTGATGGGATGACTCGTCTAATGATGTTTCTTGCTCCCGTATTAGGCGGAATAGTTATAAAATTGATTGGAAAAGAACGTACATTATTTTTCGTATGTATTAGTCTATTTGTTAGCGGGGCTTTATTACTTTATATAAAAGAAAAGAGAACAACACAAGATATTCGGAAAACGTGGCTAGAACAGTTTCTTCATGGGTTTACATACTTTTTCACAAAACCGATTATCGTTTGGCTCGGTGTCTTTCTTACTTTCGTGCAGTTTGGAGTAGGGGTAACGATGGTTACAAATCTGCCTTATATAAAAGATGAGTTGTCAGCGGGATATGCGGAGTACGGCTATTTCATGGCAGGTTTCCCACTAGGGTATGTAGTTGGATCCATACTAGTCGGAAAAGTAACATATAAAAGCCGGCGTATGCTTATGCTCGGAGGATTGTTTTTAGGGGGACTCACATACATTTCGCTAGGATTTAATCATAGTATTGTAATCGCGGTAATAATTGAAGTGATCGCAGGTATTTGTATTGCATTTTTCAATGTTCATAACACGACGATATGCCAACAATCAGTGCCAAATCATATGATAGGAAAAGTATTTTCAGTGCGATTATTTTTCATACGATCCGCCATGCCATTAGGTGTGTTATTAGGAGGAATACTGAGTGAAATGTGGGGAGTGAGAGTACTATACTTTATTATCGGTGTGATTATATGTGTCACTTCTTTAATAGGAATCTTGCTTCCGTATTTTAAATTTTTGGATGAGGCGATTGAGGAGAAGTCAGCATAATTCAAAAATTTATAATTGAAAATAATTATCATAATCAACTATAATAGAAGAATACTAGTATTCTTCTATTATAAAGAGGGAGTGGAATTTATGTTTATTGAAACTAAGACATTTACAGTAAAAGAAGGTACATCTAATATAGTTGTAGAACGTTTCACTGGAGAAGGGATTATTGAAAAGTTTGAAGGCTTTATTGACTTAAGTGTTCTCGTTAAAAAAGTAAGACGCGGAGACGAAGAAGTAGTCGTTATGATTCGCTGGGAATCTGAAGAAGCATGGAAAAACTGGGAAACAAGTGAAGAACACTTAGCTGGACATAGAGCGAGCCGCGGGAAACCAAAACCAGATCATATCATTAACGTTGATCATGGTGTTTATTATGTGAAATCATCGAAATCGGCTTATCAGCAGTTGTAAAATATAAGTAGAGGATACATGTTGTAGAAGCTAACATGTATCCTCTTTTTTTAGTACTGGGGGGATGTAAATGATAGAAAATCTTTCATTCATTACATATGAGCAACATAAAAAATTAGTGCAAACAATCTTAAGCGAATGTTTATCTATAGATAAAGTAAACGGATTAATGCTTATCGGATCTGTCGCAAGAGGCGATGCATATCATGAATCCGATCTAGATTTCTATATTCTTTTAGAGGACGTACAAAAGAAAGACTTTCATTCTGAAATGAGAGAAGAAATTTTAGTAGAATATAAGTATGCAGATGTTAATCAAATACAAGTAAACTTTAAAAACAATCCGATGGAACTATACTCTTTTTTAGAAGGAAAAATATTCCTTGATAAAAGCGGTGAGTTGAAAAAATTAAAGGAAATAGCTAAATATGAATTTGAAAACTACCGTGTTTCTAATGATAAAGTAAAGGGCATTTCTCATTGGTTACATAGTTGATTAATTAAAATTCAGTCTGCATTGAAAGCAAACGACGAGCGAAAAGCTTCATACATAGTCCATACGTCAATTTGGACATTGATAGAAGGATTATGGGCTATTAATAATAAGCCAGTACCGCCAGCTGGATCTGTTTTGAAGTATATTCAAACACTATCTAAAGTATCAACTAATTTTGATGACTTAATAAATAAAATGTTTTTAGGAGATACGACAGAACGCATCTCTTCAGCAGTTTTCTTGATTGAGTGGGTTTTACTCAATTTGGAGAATAGATAATATGGTTATTAAAATTGTCAACTTATATAGGTAAACCGATATTCCGTGTCGAATCGTTTATATAATTTCGTTAATTGTATTCCAAATGTTGCATTAAAAAAACGTTCTAGGCTATAGGAAAAAGTATTAGACTATTAAAAAATAGTCTTAGACTGAACACTTGAATACCTTTCCTTAAACATTTAAGTGTTATCAATATGAGTCTATATAATTTCTGTTTAAAAGGAGATGAGTGAATGAAGTTGAATCATTTGAATCTATGTGTTGATGATTTATCAGAAGCGAGACATTTCTTTGAAACATTTTTTGATTTTCAATTTTTGGAGCAAAAGGGAAAGGCACTTGTAGTGATGAGTGATGAGAGTGGATTTATACTCGTATTAAGTGATCCAAAAGCATTTAAGGGGAATAAGGACGTTATGTATCCGGAAGCTTTTCATATTGGTTTTTTAGTAGAAACTTCAAATGAAGTTGATCAAGCATATACTCGTTTAGTAGCTGGGGGTATTGAAATAGACAAGGAACCTTATTCGATGAGAGGTAGTAGTTATGGTTTTTATTTTACAGTATTTAATGGCTTATTAATTGAAGTTTCTTGTCTTGACTATAGAGAAGGTAAGAAAGTCTCAAAACCTAATAGCAGTCATCAAGAGTAATTGTTTGAAGGTGTATATATAACCCCTTATCCAGTTTTGGAAGGGGCTTGTTACCATTTCATTTGCTTTTTTTAATGGAACACTAAAATAAAAAAAGCGTCTTTTAGTTAGAAATTCGACTTATGAGACAGCTTCTTTTTTATTAATCTAACTGAATTTCAAATTCAAGCACAGTTTGATTAATAAAAGGCATACTTTTCTCTTTAAATCCTAAGTTTATTTCAGATAGATGATCAGGAAGAGCAGGAGAAACAATAAATTGGTAGCTCACATGTCCTTCTGTTCCAGTCCATCCTTCTGCCCAGCAATCGTATGTATCTTTTATAGATAATTCAATAAGGCTGTGTGCATTTTTCTCATTAAGTTTTTTGTCTTTTGAATCCTATTCTTTATATAAATAAATTATACTAGCATTAGAATATTGACGAATAAAAGTTACAGTATATACTGTTCCATTACGTTCATAAGTTTTTAAAACTGGTATATGCTTTTTAAACTTAGCCGGTTCAACCCGAGGTTTAAATTCTTCTTCGTCCATCATAGAGGAGAATAATGAATTTAAGTAGTCCGGATAAAATCCGTATTGCTTTGCCCAATTAGAAATAGCCTCATTAGGCGGAAATCCCGAATTCCCATTCGAAAGATCTTTACGCTCTTAATAGGGCGCAAATTTTTTCATCGATAGAGTATAAGCGTTCCTCGTAATGATCGGTAGGGCGTTCAAAATTCATTCGTTGCATAATCATGCCTCCTTTACTGTATTTTAACAAAAAAGACAGACTAACATAGTCTGTCTTTTTATATTAATTTTTTACATCATCATAAAGCTCCAGAGCCTCTTTCACATTCAATCCATTCTTAACAATGCCATGTATCGCTTGAATCATCGCAGCTGGATGTTCGGATTGCCATATGTTTCGTCCCATGTCTACTCCGATTGCGCCTTCTTGCAGTGCATTGTACGTAATGTTTAATGCGTCTTCGATTGAATCTAGTTTTGGTCCACCAGCGATGACGACTGGGGCAGGGCATGTGCTCGTTATTTTTTCGAATCCTTCGCAGTAGTACGTTTTAATAATGTCAGCACCCATTTCAACACATACGCGGGAAGCGAGTGCAAGGAAGCGTGCTTCACGTTTTTGCAATTCTTTTGCGACTGCAGTAATGCCGAGTACTGGTAGTCCGTAATCGTGTGCTTCAGAGACTACGTTTGCGAGATTCGTAACGGTTTGTGTTTCATAGTCAGATCCGACGAAAACAGAAACGCCGACGCCAATTGCGTTTTGTTTTACTGCTTCTTTTACAGGTGTAACAATTGTTTCATTCGCTAAGTCTTTACCGACGACAGTAGCTCCGCCTGATACACGCATAACCATCGGTGTGCTGCAGTTTTCAGGAATGCAGGAGCTAAGTACACCCCGAGTTAAAAAGAGGGAATCTGTATAAGGAAGCAAGTTTTTAACTGTCTCAAGTGGTTGTTCTAGTCCGTGAATTGGTCCTAAAAAGTAACCGTGATCAATTGCTAACATAACCGCTCTGCCATCAGGTAAAATGGTATTTAATCGATTTTTAAATCCCCAAGTCATTCGAAATCACTCCTTCGTTAATTTTGGATTTTCCGTTTGTACGGTATCTTTATTTGGTAAATGTGGTGACTTAATAAAAACAGCTTTAAAAGGTCTGTCAGAATGGTTAATAAGATAGTGAGATTCATGAGGGCGAACTTGCAAGACATCACCTTGTTTAATTGGAACTCTTTCGTTATTTACATAGAAGTCAATCTCGCCTTCTAATGCATAAAAGACTTCTTCGCATGTTGTATGATAGTGATTTTGAAACTCTTGCCCAGGCTGAATGACAACAAGGCCAAGATCAATATTTGGACCTTGTATTAAATATTTCGGCCCGTTATCACCGAAGCGATAGGCGAAATCATTTTCATTCGCTTTTAACATATAGTTCACTCCTTTATGTAATGTGTTACAGAGCACCAGGTGCAATCCACATATGTGAGGTGAGCCCTTTATCGGCTAAAGCGAGCTGACTGTCATACACTGTTCTCCATGTTTCATAGAATTCCTTATATAGTTCGTGATTTTCAGTGACTGGCTCGAATGTGTTTTCCCACTGTACAAACTGTTTAGCGGTTTCTTCCATCGAATTATATATTCCAGCACCAACTCCAGCAGCAATTGCAGTTCCTAACGCAGCTGCTTCTTTCACAACTGGTACTTTTACAGGAATGCCGAGTACGTCTGATAGAATTTGTGGCCATAGTTTTCCTTTGGCAGCGCCGCCAGCAAAAACGACTTCAGAAGGGAATGTACCTGTGAGATTTTCAATTCGTTTTAAGTTGCCAAGTGTAACGAAGGCGGCATTTTCTTCAATAGCGCGGAACATTTCTTTCTTCCCGCATTTGCTAGCATCTAAACTTAAATTTAAAAAAGAAGGTGCGGCATGACGCCAAGAAATGTAGTTCATGACGTTTGAAAAAGTAGGGATAATACCATGTGAACCGACAGGTACGTCTTTCGCTTGTTCTTCTAACAATTCATATGCATCTATCCCAAGCTTTTCAGCAAGTTTCTTTTCTTCTTGGCAAAAAGCATCCCGAAACCAGCGCATAACGAGGCCTGGGAAAAAGGCAATCGTTTCATATTGCCATAGGTTCGGAACAACGTGGCAATTTACACGAATTGCAGCATGTGGATCCGTTATTGGCTCTGTAATGTTAACTTCTTGTTGCCAAAAGCTGCCTCCGCATACTAGTGTTTGATTTGGTATAACGACTCCAGTTCCGAGTGATGCCATTTGAGCATCACCGCCGCCAGCGACGACAGGAATTCCTTCCCGTAATCCAGTTAATGCTGCACAATCTTTTGTAATATTGCCGATTACTGTACCAGCTTCATTTACTTTCGGTGAAAATGGCAGAGTTAGCCCGCACTCTTGAGCGACTTCGTTATCCCAATTTCTATTTTGTAAATCAAAAATACCGGACGTACATCCGTTTGAAGGATCGATTTGCAGTATGCCGCTTAATTTATACAAAATCCAATCGTTTAACATCGTAAAAGAGTGAATATTACTATAGACTTCGGGTTCATGTTTTTTTATCCAAAGTAGGCGAGGTAAAGCACCTAGTGAAAATGTTTGCCCAGACCTTGTATATAAATCTTCTTCAAGATGTGACCGGATTTCCTTTAGTTCACTAACTTCTGTGGATGCACGTCCATCAACATTTGCGCACGCCCATATTTCTTGGCCATTTTTATCGTATAAAACAAATCCTTCCCGCATACTTGTTGCACTAATAGCTTGAATAGAAGCGGGGAGGATATTACTTTTTTGAAGAACTTCTTTCGTACACTCTTGTACAAGTTGCCAGTTTTCTTTTACATCAAAATTCATAGAACCTGGATAACGAGGATCAGATTTATGAATCCATTCTTTTTGACTTACTGCAATTTGATTGCCATGTAAATCAAAAAGAACTGCTCGAATGCTTCCCGTACCAGCATCGAAAGCTAATAGAGTAGACATTAAGAATCACCTTCCTTTCGTAATAAGGAGAGGGCCGTTTCTTCATCGGTAATTAATGTATGAATAAATTTCCCTTTTAAAGCCCCATAAATGGCGTCAATTTTTTTTTGGCCCCCAGCAACACCAACGACATGATTCATATTGCGAAGAATAGAGAGCGGCGTGCCAATAAGGCGATTGTGATGCGGAAGCTCTAATAAATCGCCATTCGTATTATAAAACTGTCCTAAAATATCGCCCGCACCGTTTTGACTACGAATATATGTCATTTCACGTAGTGTTAATTTTTCTTCTCTCACAATGGTGGCGTCTTGAGATAACCCACCAATACCAACAACTGCCGTATGTGCAAGTGAAGCGACATGAAGCATATCTTTCACACTCGGTTCTGATAAAATACTTTGTGCCATTTCGGTAGTAGATGCTAGAAAAGGAGTAGGAATAATGTGGAGATCACCTTGCATGTAGTGTAAATAGTTTTGTTTTCTTGGGAGATAGTGGTTTACCCCACCTGTTAACGTTACGATTGAGAGATTCATAGAACTTTCAAAATGAATATGTTCTAGCATTTTACTAATCGTTTCTCCCCATCCGATACCGAGTAAATCGCCTTGCTGGAGATGAGTTTCTAAATATTGTGCAGTAGCTTTTCCGAGAGAAGTGGCATAATTGTCTATTGGAGTCGGGATAATAAAAGCATCTTGTAGGTTGAATTTTTTCATTAGGTCACGTTCAATGCTCAAACAGTGTAAACCAGTCCCTTTTACGTGAAATGTAACGATACCTTCACTGCGCGCCTTATCTAATAACCGAACTACTTTATTTCTTGAAATGTGAAGAAGGGAAGCAATCTCCTGTTGTGTTAATTGATCTTTATAATAGTACCAAGCTACTTTTGTTAATAAATTTTCTTCAAAGTTCAGCTGTGACATACTCTTCATCCCTTTCAACAATTGACCAATGCTTAAACATATGTGCCACATATTTTGTTTATTCCAGTTGAAACGATAAATCGTCCGATGAAAAAAGTGTTCTAGATATGAAAAAAGGAATATACAATGCTACAAAACAAGTAGAACAAAAAATCATTTTCTCAAAAAATGTTCTGTATAAAGGCAGGTGACATTATGTGGAGAACGAGCCCTTATTACAAGTGAAGAAAATGAGTAAGGCGTTTTTAAATCAACTTGTGCTAAAAGAAGTGAACTTACAATTAGAGCGTGGTGATCTATACGCTTTAGTTGGAGGAAATGGTGCTGGAAAATCAACATTAATGAAAATATTAACTGGGTTATATTCGTATGATGGTGGAGAAATGTATGTAAAAGGAAAGAGGAAACAGTTTTTAAATTCAAAAGAAGCACATCGAGAAGGTATTTATTTAATCCCACAAGAACCACTCATTTTTCCGCATATGACTATTGAAGAAAATATAAGTATCGGACTAAACGGGAAGAGAAAGGAACGAAAAGTAAAGATTCAGCAATTGATTGACAGTTTAGGATGGGATATTGACCTTTATGAGTTAGGAGCATCGTTATCCATTGCGCAGCAACAATTAGTAGAAATCGTTAGGGGATTAATACGAGAAGCGGAGATTCTTATTTTAGATGAGCCAACATCGACATTAACAACTCACGAAATGAAGAGTCTTTTTGTGCTGATGAAAAGTTTGCAAGAAAAAGGAATTGGGATGATATACATTACGCATCGCTTCCCAGAAATCTTTGAAATAGCCAACAAAGTAGCGATATTGCGTGATGGAATGATTGTAAGCCAAGGGGATGTATGTGGCTATACATATGACAGGCTGATGGAGGGGCTATTGCCAAAAGGGTATAAACAGGAAGAAAAAAGAGAAATAGTTCAAGAGACAGAAAGGACGAAAAAAATATTAGAAGTAACGAATATGACTAGTCAAGCATTCGAAAATATATCGCTAACTGTACATGCTGGTGAGATTGTAGGTATTGCTGGCATTGTTGGATCAGGTAGAACTGAATTAGCAGAAGCGATATTTGGACTGAAAACTATAAAATCAGGTTCTATTTTATTAGAAGGAAAATCAATAGATAGATGCTCTTTGCATAAAAGGCTAGGTGAAGGACTAGTTTATGTGCCGGAAGATAGGGCGAGAAATGGGATTTTTTCAATTGCATCTGTTAAAGAAAATATTACAGCAGCATGTTTACAGCAAAATAATCACTTTTTTATTAACGAAGAAAAAGAAAGCGCTTTAGTAAATTCGTTTATAGAACAGTTTCGAATTGTTGTACCGAACATGAACGAAGTATTGGCAACCTTATCGGGAGGTAATCAGCAAAAAGTCGTGCTTGCGAAATATCTCGCATGTAATCCTAAAATTATTATTCTCGATGAACCGACTCGCGGAATTGATGCGAAGGCAAGGCTTGAAGTGTATGAGACGATAGAAAAAATGAAAGGGGAAGGACTCGCCATATTATTCATTTCTTCAGATGTTGAGGAAATTGTCCAATTAGCTAACCGTGTATACGTCATGCGAAATGGTCAATTTGTTTCTCATTTGGAGAAAGAACAAATAAGTGTAGAAGAAGTTACACGTCTTGCATACGGAGGTGTAACGGAATGAAACGCATGTATAAAATGCACGAAACGTCTATCATACTGTTACTACTAATTTATATAGTCATTGTCGGAATGATAAACCCTACTTTTGTTCAGTTTAATTCGTTAACTTTAATGATGAAATCAAGCGTTATTTTAGTTGTGCTAGCAATTGGTCAATCTTTCGTCTTATTTACGAAAAATATAGACGTATCAGTTGGCTCTATTATGGGATTAAGCGCAGCGGTTTGCGGGATGTTGTTAACGAACGGGTATAATGCATTTTTGTCAATTCTCGCTGCTATAATGCTTGGTGCTATTATCGGTTTTGTAAACGGGATTGGCGTTGCGAAGTTTCGAGTACCAGCCATTATTATGACATTAGGGATGCTAGGAATTGTTAGGGGTGCAATGTTAATCTTCACAGGCGGGAAGTGGATTGAAGATATTCCAAACGATTTTAAACAGCTGTCATCTATCGTCATAATTGGTCTGCCGATAACTGTATGGAGTGTTCTTATTATTTTATTACTACTATATTTCTTTTTAATGAAAGTACCATACGGAAGGTACTTCTATGCGGTAGGTGACAATGAAGATGGTGCGAGACTCATTGGGATACCTGTTAATAAAGTGAAGATATATGCGTTTATTATATCGGGCATAAGTGCAGCACTCGCTGGTTGCATATTTGTTATGAATATTGGGTTCATTCCAAATCAAACAGGTACAGGATTAGAATTACAAGTAATTGCAGCTGCTGTACTTGGGGGGATTCATTTAAAAGGGGGAACAGGTTCTATATTTGGAGCCGCTTTAGGAGCGTTATTTTTAGAAGCGATAAGTAGTTCACTTATCTTTCTAAAAATACCAGCATTTTGGAATAATGCTATTTCAGGTTTTTTATTATTACTTATTATCATATTGGATAGTGTAATGAAAAAGTGGAAAGTAGAAAGGAGGATGAATCTATGAAGTATTTTTACAGATGGGAAGGAGTTCTAATTGTATTACTTCTTATGGAATTCATTCTCTTTAGTTTTATAAATAGTGATTTCTTAAACATTAGTAATCTCCTTTTTAGTACAAATGATTTTCTATTTATAGCAATCGCTGCAATTCCAATGACTTTCGTTATTGTAACAGGAGGAATTGATGTATCGGTTGGCTCGATAATGGGATTAACTTCGATTTTGATTGGTGTACTTTGGATGAACGGAATACCTATGTTGCTCGCTGTCATACTTGCTCTAATAACAAGTTGTTTAGCAGGCGCTTTAAACGGACTCATTATTAAAATGACAGATGTAGAACCTCTCGTTGTTACACTCGGAACGATGTTTTTATTCGGTGGAATTGCACTCGTTATTTCAGGAGCTTCAGGTGCTTCCGGATACGAAGGGATAAGTGGGTTACCTGATGCTTATGTACAAATGGCTAATGGTAGTTTTATAGGTATTCCAAATTTATTATGGCTATTAATCGTATTAACAATTCTATTTACTACACTGTTTCACCGAACGATATATGGGCGTCACATAAAATTAACAGGTGCGAACGAAAATACAGCAAAATACACCGGGATTAAAACGAAGAAAGTGGTTATCATTGCTTACGTCCTTTCTGGATTAGGAGGTGGAGTAGGGGGAGCTTTCTTGACTGCATATTTCGGTTCCGCACGTGCGGATATGGGAAGTGAAACGATTTTACCGATCATTACAGCAGTCGTATTAGGCGGGACACTTATTACAGGGGGAAAAGGAAGTATTATTGGTACTGTACTGGCGAGTATTTTTATAGGGCTAATGCAGTACGGTCTGCAAATGACAGGTTTAACAAATGAACAATCCAATGTAGTAATTGGTATTATCCTTATTCTTTCAGTTATTATGAGACATTTCAAATTACATCCATTCACAACGGGAAAAAGAAGGAATTTGCATAAGGGGGAAGTGTCATGAAGAGAAAACTAGGGATTGTTTTAATTGTATGTATTTGTTTAATCGGTTTAATAGCTTGCTCTAGTCAAACGGCAGATAAGAAAAAAACTGATGATGTAAAATTTGCATTCATCCCGAAATTAACGGGAGTTGGTTTCTTCACATCAGGCGGTGAAGGAGCAAAAGAAATGGGGGATAAGCTAGGTGTACAAGTGAAATATGATGGACCGTCTGAAGCGAGCGTATCTGGGCAAGTAAAATATATAAACAATTTCATTAACCAAAACTATGATGCGATTATGGTTTCTTCGACGTCAGTTGATGGTCTATCGCAATCATTACAACGTGCTAAGAAAAAAGGAATGACTGTTTTAACATGGGATTCTGATGTGAATCCGAAAGACCGTTCTTTTTATATAAGCCAGGGAACACCAGACCAACTTGCTAACTTATTAATTGAAATGACTTCAAAGCAAATTGGAGATAAAGGAAAGGTAGCGTTCTTTTATTCAAGCCCAACTGTAACGGATCAAAACCAATGGGTAACGAAGGCGAAAGGAATTATTAAAAAGAAATATCCGAACTGGGAAATTGTAACGACGCAGTACGGTGAAAATAATGCGCAAAAATCTTTATCAGTAGGGGAGAGCATATTAAAAACGTATCCGGATATTAACGCAGTCATTTGTCCAGATGCAACGGCACTTCCAGCAATGGCACAAGCAGCTGAAAATTTAAAAATGGATAAAAAAGTAGTCGTAACAGGGTTTTCAACACCTAACGTTATGCGTGATTATGTAAAACGAGGAACAGTACAACAATTCGGATTATGGGATGTAAAACAACAAGGTGCATTGGCAACTTATGTTGCAAATGAAATAGTAGTAAAAGGGAAGAAGTTAAAAGTAGGTGATAGCTTCGAAGTAAAAGGAATTGGAAAAGTGAAAGTAGAGCCAAACTCTATTCAAGGATATGATTATGAAGCAGAAGGAAACGGAATTATCGTATTACCAGAACGAGTCGTATTTACGAAAGATAATATTGATAAGTATAATTTTTAGTAGAGAAATAAAAACGTCCGAATATATCGGACGTTTTTTAATTTCTTTATTAATTATGAATCGTTTCTTTTTCGTTTAATCCAAGTGTACGACCAGTCGAAGTGTGAAGGTCTTGGAATAATCTTGGATTTTCAGTTAGTGAAATGCCATATGAAGGAATCATTTCTTTTATTTTTTCTTCCCATTCTACCATGCGGCTCGGGAAACATTTTTCTAATACTTCAAGCATAACGTGAACAGCAGTAGAAGCACCTGGTGAAGCACCTAGTAATGCAGCGATTGAGCCGTCTGCTGCACTGACAACTTCTGTACCGAACTGAAGTGTACCTTTACCGCCAGCATCAGTATCTTTAATTACTTGTACACGTTGTCCAGCAACTACAATATCCCAATCTTCACTTTTCGCATTCGGAATGAATTCACGTAATTCTTCCATACGTTTTTCATGTGATAACATAACTTGCTGAATTAAGTATTTTGTTAGTCCCATTTCTTTTACACCAGCAGCTAACATTGTTAAGACGTTATTTGGTTTTACAGAACCGATTAAGTCAAGGTTTGAGCCAGTTTTTAAGAATTTAGGTGAGAATCCTGCGAACGGTCCGAACAATAAAGCTTTTTTATTGTCTATATATCTCGTATCAAGGTGAGGTACAGACATTGGCGGAGCGCCAACTTTAGCTTTACCGTATACTTTCGCATGATGTTGCTCTACAACTTTTTGGTTTTTACATACCATAAATAGTCCACTTACTGGGAATCCACCAATATGTTTTGATTCAGGAATACCTGTCTTTTGTAGTAGAGGTAGGCTACCGCCACCGCCGCCGATAAAGACAAATTTTGCAGTATGATGTTCGATTTTACCACTATTCATATCGTGTACTTTCACTTCCCACAAACCATTCTTTGTGCGTTTAATATTTTCGACACTATGCTTGTAGTTTAGCTCGACATTTTTAGTTTGTAAGTAATCAAACAACATGCGTGTTAACGCACCAAAATTAACATCTGTCCCAGAATCAATTTTCGTTGCAGCCATCGGTTCATTAGATGTACGACCTTCCATAATAAGAGGAAGCCATTTTTTTAATGTTTCAGGAGCGTCAGAAAATTCCATTCCTTGAAACAGTGGGTTTTTTGAAAGCGCTTCAAAACGGTTTTTTAGAAACTCTACATTTTTTTTCCCTTGTACTAAACTCATATGAGGTAGTGGCATAATAAAATCTTGTGGATTACGAATTAATTTGCTTTTTACAAGATATGCCCAAAATTGTCTTGAAAGCTGGAATTGCTCATTCACTTTTACAGCCTTATTAATATCTATAGATCCGTCGGATTTTTCGGAAGTATAGTTCAGTTCGCATAGCGCAGAATGCCCTGTACCTGCATTATTCCACTCGTTAGAGCTTTCTTCCCCGGCACTTGCGAGTTTTTCAAAAACTTTAATTTCCCATTCTGGTGCTAATTCTTTTAGTAATGAGCCTAACGTTGCACTCATAATTCCTGCACCAATTAAGATAACGTCTGTTTTTTGCTGCATGTTGCTCATGATAATCTCTCCATCCCCTATATTGGCAAAAAAGAGTAGGTGTTTTCTATGTCTAAGCCGTAAAAGAGAAACACCGCCTAGGCCCCACCTAGGTGTATACCTTTTTTGTCTCAATTATATAACCATCTCATACTCTATTATAATAATTAATAGACTAAAATATCTAGTGTTATCTGATAATTTTAAACTATTTAACGTTTTATTTAGCAAAAATCTTATTTATCAAGCTCTTTTAAGTTAATAAATAGAAAAAAATTACAGTTTGAAATTATCTCGAAAAAGCTTACGTATCCCTAAGTGGGTAGGAAGGGTACCTTTTTATGGAATTTTATTCCGACAAATGGTAAGATTATTCTGAAAAATGAAAGGGGGATATTAATGCGTACACAAGAACTAATCGCAAACTTATTCCGAAACTTTTCAATAAAGGAATGTAAAGGATCAAGTGATTTATATGAATACTTATCAATAAAAATATCTGAAGATGAGGAAATACTTACACTATCTTCCTATGCTCAAGTAGGTCAACCAGTCCCGAACTTATTATTAGGTGCAGTACATTATTTATTGTTAGCAGGGAAAGAACATCATTTAAAAACGTATTATGGTAGTTTAGTTGAAAATGCCGATACAAATTTAGATAAAGCTTTTACTCATTTTAAAGATTTTTGTAAAGAGAACCGAGAAGAAATCGTTACTTTGTTACAAACGAAACTCGTTCAAACGAATGAAGTAAGACGGTGTGCATACTTATATCCAAGTTTCTGTTATATATTTAACAAAGTGAAAAAACCGTTAGCGTTAATTGAAATTGGGACAAGCTCTGGATTGCAACTGTTTTGGGACCAATATCGTTATTCGTACGGAACGGATGAAATGTATGGAAATATAAATTCAAATGTGCATTTAACTTCTGAAATAAGAGGGGAGAATGTGCCGCATTTTCTAAAAGAAAGTCCATCTGTCATAGAAAGAATCGGGCTTGATTTACATGTGAATGATTTACATAATGAGGAAGATTATTTATGGCTACGTGCACTAATTTGGCCAGAACATAAAGAAAGACTTAAACTGTTTGATCAAGCTGCATCTTTAGTGAAAAATGAATCTGTCCAACTAATAGAAGGAGACGGTGTAGAGCTGTTGCCATCTATCATTGAACAAATAAGTGAAGATGCTGTAATCTGCATTTTCCATACACACGTCGCTAATCAAATACCTGAACAAGTAAAACATAAGTTAGAAAAACAAATGCAAGAAATCGGCGCAAAACGTGATGTATTCCACCTATATAACAACATGTGGGATCGTGACCTTCATATTGATTATTATATTAACGGAAACGAATATTGTGAAACGGTTGGAGAAACAGAGGGGCATGGTAGATGGTTTAGCTGGAAGCTTGGAAATGAGACGCTTTGTTAAGTTTTAATATCTCTACAAAAACAAAAATAGCTGATGGAAATATTCCATTAGCTATTTTTCATTAAACCCATCTTTACAAGTAAATGAATAAAAGAATGGGATTATTCCAATAAAGAAAAAGGTAGTGCTTCATATAAAGCACTACCATTCTATAATGATATGTAGTTACTTAAAATCTCCCCAGGCAACCCATCAATCTCACAAACTTTCTCAGATGTAAAACCGACGTTTAGTAAAATGTTCCGAGAGGGGATATTGCTCGGATCAATAATTGCTTTTAGTACGTTTACATCTGTCTGCTTCGCTATATTCATTAATTCCTTTGCAATTGTACTACCATATCTTTTTCCCCAGTGCTCTGGAAAAATCATATATCCAATTTCAGCTTCTTTTTCATTTTCCTCACTCAACGTAACGTGCCCTAGGCTAATGTATTCATTTGTATTAGAGTCATACACTTTATAGGAGCCGAATAGTTGATGTTTTTCATTGCACTTTAACAATTTATTAAAGTCATTTTGCGCCTCATCTAACGGAATAGCACGCTCGGTAATTTGCGCCATTACTTCTTCATTTGATACGAGCTGGAAATATAAATTGAAATCTGTTGTTTCAAATTTAGCAAAATATAGCTTCTGCATAGTATTCCTCCAAACTAATTTTCATTTGTTCTACAGAAAAGATAGACGCCAGTTATAGTTAAATCGTAATTTCAATTTGATTGCCTTCCGGATCGCTTATTACACTTTCATAATAGCCATCTCCAGTGAAACGTGGTCCATTTAATAAAGGATAACCATCATCTTTCAATATTGTAGTTAATTCATTTACACGTTCTTCACTACCAACAGAGAAAGCCATATGTGCATAGCCAGTTATATTAAGATTAGGGTCATTTTCTATACCTTTTTTACGCATAAGTTCAAGCCGTGCTCCAGATTCGAATGTAATAAAATATGATTCAAATTGTTTTGCTTTATTATGATATAAAGAATTTGCTTTGCCGTTAAAATACTTCTCATAAAAGTCACGCATGAATTGTAAATCATTTACCCAAATTGCAATATGTTCAATTTTCATAGTTCTCACCAATCCTATCTGTACTAATTAGGCTTTCACTGTATAAAAATTACATTTACATTGCAAGAAATTTGATTTGATATTAAAAGATGATTGTTAATTTTTAGTTGTTCGCATACATACAATGTGTAATTAAGTGAGTACACTATGGAGTAATTACAGAAAAGGGTGAATGGGGCTTATGAATCAATTTGAGCAAATGATATACGTTGGTGTCATCATGTCTATTGTACTATCCATAATGATTTTGGGGTCTTTATATTATAATCCTCGTCTTTCATTAACTGATTATCCGAAAGATATTCAAAAGGTAGTTTTTCCGAAATCGATTCATGAAAAAAAGCAAACGATTTACTTTAATATTGTATATAATGCTATTCTTTTCGGTACTCCTTTCATTTCTACATATATACTACATAAGCATGAAAAATTATTGTATATTGATGCCTATTTACATACTTTTGGTATTTTAATGATTTTTAATTTAGTAGATTTGTTTATAATTGATTGGCTAATTTTTTGCTGGCTTACTCCGAGATTTGTTGTTATTCCTTGTACGGAAGGGATGAAGGGATATAAAGATTACAAGTTTCATTTAAAAGGGGCTATAGTCGGTACTCAATTTTTAGCAATCGTAAGTTTATTTCTGGCAGGAATTGCGACAACCGTTTAGTAAAAAGAAGAAGGATAACCGTTAAAATAAGATAAATAGATTTATAATTTATAGAATTAAAAATGAGAATTTGATACTATTGGAATGAAGGGTTTTAATAACGATATATTAAGCAATATTGATATATTGTTACAAATGTTTTGATATTCCGTGAAATCACTTAATTTTATGGAAGCGTTTGATAGAACCCAAAAAAACGCAATGGAGGCTAATATGAAAAAAATAATTGGCGCAGCAACAGCAACAGTTTTTGGATTGGGGGCTTTTACAACATCTGCTATCGCAGAAACGATCGTAACAGCGGATGTACTCAACGTACGTGAAAAGCCAACTACGGAATCGAAAGTTATCGAAAAAGTAAAAGAAGGAGAAAAGTTAAAAGTCATACATACTGAAGAAGGATGGTCAAAAATTGATTTAAATGGTAAAGAATTGTTTGTAAGTTCGGAGTTTACAAAAGATGTTTATCATGTAACAGCAAACTTATTAAATATACGTTCTGAAGCAAACACAGAATCAGAAATTCTTGGCAGACTGAAAAAAGATGATGTAATTGAATCAACGCATCAAGTAAAAGACGGATGGCTACAATTTGAGTATAAAGGAAAAACAGCTTATGCAAATATTTCTTTCCTATCAAGTACAGCACCAATCGAAAAGAAAACTGAAGAGAAAACGAAGCAAGTAGCGAAAGTACAAAAAGCGGTAAAAGCTCAGGAAACAGCAAAAACGCAGAGAGTAGTAAAAGTACAGGAAGAAGCGAAATCGAAGGAAATAGCAAAAGCGAAAGAAGAAACGAAAGTACAGGAGATAGTAAAAGCGAAAGAAGAAACGAAAGTACAGGAGATAGTAAAAGCGAAAGAAGAAACGAAAGTACAGGAGATAGCAAAAACGAAAGAAGAAACGAAAGTACAGGAGATAGCAAAAGCGAAAGAAGAAACGAAAGCACAGGAGATAGCAAAAGCGAAAGAAGAAACGAAAGCACAAGAAATAGCAAAAGTGAAAGAAGAAGCGAAAGCACAGGAGATAGCAAAAGCAAAAGAAGAAACGAAAGCACAAGAAATAGCAAAAGTGAAAGAAGAAACGAAAGCACAAGAAATAGCAAAAGTGAAAGAAGAAGCGAAAGCACAGGAAATAGCAAAAGCGAAGGAAGAAGCGAAAGCACAGGAAATAGCAAAAGCGAAGGAAGCAGCAAAGACACAAGAAGTATCTAAAAATAACACACAGTTTTCTAAACGTGAATTAACGGTAGTAGCGACAGCGTATACTGCAGATCCAAGTGAAAATGGTACGTATGGTGGACGCGTTTTAACTGCGATGGGGCATGATTTAACGAAAAATCCTAATATGAGAATTATTGCAGTAGACCCAAAAGTAATTCCATTAGGATCAAAAGTATGGGTAGAAAATTATGGTGAAGCAATCGCTGGTGATACTGGAAGTGCAATTAAAGGTAATCGTATTGATGTTTTAGTAGGTTCGAAAAGTAAAGCTATGAATTGGGGAAGACAAACTGTTAAAGTAAAAGTTCAATAATAATTATGGTTATCCAAATAGAAGTCAGTTCTCTTGATTGAGACTGGCTTCTATTTTTTGAGTTTGTGCAGCTCATTGAAAAACGTATCATAGTGAAATTGACTCAAAAAGACTATTTGCAAGACGTATGGAATTATTCATTTACTTGTCACGAAAGATCTATGCTTATAAGATGAGTTAAATTCAAAATTGGTGTTTATTTACTATTTTAAGCCGAATAAACAAGGAGTGAAATAAACAAAGACCCCGTAAAAATACAGGGTCGGATACAGGATTAAGGGAACGCATAGTTTCTTAAAAACATAATATCATATATTATTTGCATAGCTTTATGTGAATTTTGACAAATTTAAGAACAAGATAGAAGAGTTTAAAGAGAACAAGTATAGTACTAGAATTTTGGTTTTAAATTGAAATATTAATATGTTGATATAGGTGAGACCTCTTGAGACCCTTAATCAAATTACCTTAATAAAAAATATAGATTAGAGAAATATAAAAATATTTTTGATTAGATTAAAAAAGAAAAGACACCCGAAAGGTGTCTTTTCTTTTAGTATACAGTTCACATGTTGCTGAATTAGATACGAAACCATAATTCGATTATGAAATAAATAACATAAGAAATTCTAACATAATATGGACTAAAAAGAATATGTAATATTGCATTTATTAGTTTTAATCTACTTTATCCCGCTATTTGCGGGCAGTAAGACTCCCACCTCAAAATTCGGTGAATGCGAGGAAGTTAGGTGGGAGATCCACTGCCCGTAAAAGCCCCACTGATTAAAGTTTCACTTTATTGGATATAGGACAGCGGTATTAATAAAAAGGGCATGCAGTCGTATCTGCCGCCCTTTTTAGGAGGAATTTATTCTGGATAAAAACTACGAATAACTAGAAAGTATGCTTGTTTTTTTAAACTTCAGATCCCGTGAAAATCCAAAGAATAAAGATGCTTAGGAGGAATTCAAGACACCAATAGGATACGTATTGGTAAACAGGTTCAAAAATAGTATATGTGAAAAGAAAAAGTCTTATACAAAAGTAGACAGAACCTTATCCATTTCTGCTTTTTCAAAAAACAATTTCCATTCTTTTTAAAAATAGTAAAACATACTATTCCTATATGGTTTAAAACGAAGTAAGAAAAGTATACATGAAAACGGCAGACAACAATTTTTGTCGTCTGCCGGTGCCAGTGGGCGGAATGAGTTAGTCAATTACAAAAAATTGCTTTCCCATTACCAGAAGAGTGAAGCCGCTAGTTCAAACGGCTTAAATATAGTTTGCCATATAAATAAAAAATTATGAGTAAAAATTCTGTGTAACATCATTAAGAATTGCATGAAATATATCTTTTTGCGTAAAATCATCTGTAAAAACAGTTTCTCTATTCACTATAATTGTATCGTGCGGATTATACCATTTCTGTAATGCATCCTCACCAAATTCATGGCGTTTTTCTCTTGTATTATGTCGTCGAATTGTTTCTTCGAGTGATAAATCGAAGTAATATGTATAAGCATTTCCTTCAAAATAATGTATTAATTCTTTCAGCATATCACCGTATCTGCGACTGTTTAAAATACCTTCTAAAATGACAAATTCACATTTTCCTTTTCCGTACTTCGTAATTTCAAATAGTAAACCATGAGATAAGTTACCCATCGTGTCGTGTACTTTTAGCATATCTCTACGCACAACATCTTGTGAGACTAAAAGTGTACCTTGTCCGAAATGTTCTTGTAATTCCTTTGCGATTGTTGTCTTGCCACTTGCGGAGTTTCCTCTAAGGATGATTAATGTTGATTGTAGTATAGGATGTGACATAATATATTTCCTCCGACTTCTTTAATTCTGAATTTTATTATATAGAAAATTTTAACAAATAATGTGAGGAAAGTGTATAATCAATATGTTGGAAATATAAAGGGGGGAGCTAGATGGGAGATAAATTAAAGAAAGCACAACCTATATGGAAACGGACATGGTTCCGCTATCTAGGGGCATTTTTAATTGTTCAAGTACTATTTATTACTTGTGAAGTTACTGCCTGGGCACCAAACTTTAGACCTGGCGGAGAATTTTTAAATAGAATATTAAATTCTCAATTTTTCACAGGATGGTTCACACCATATAAAATCCCACAATTTAATGTATTTACAGCGTTTTTTGCGATAACATTACTACCATATGCATTAATAGGTGTAATTAAAGACTTAATCTTAAGAAAAAATATAAATAATTAATAAGAGGTACGACATGCTATTTCAAAAAGAAAGTTTATCAGTTAGGTACGTAATAGAAAACGATGCACCGATCATTTCAAAATGGTTAACAGATCCAGAAGTTTTACAGTATTACGAAGGACGAGATAATCCGCAATCTGTAGAAAAGGTACTCGATCATTTTATACATAATCCAAACGGTCATGAAAAAAGATGTTTAATAGAATTTGATGCTGTGCCGATTGGTTACATACAAATGTATCCAGTTGATTCTGAATGGAAAGCATTATATGGATATGAAGAATCACAAAATATATGGGGAATGGATCAATTTATCGGTGAGTCAACTTATTGGGGAAAGGGAATTGGAACAAACCTCGTTCAAGCAGCGATTACATACATTATGAAGAAAATAGGCGCAGAGGCAATTGCGATGGACCCTAAAGTGAATAATGAACGTGCAATAAAATGTTATGAAAAATGCGGATTTAAAAAGGTGAAGATTTTAAAGGAACATGAGTTACATGAGGGGAACTTAGAAGATTGTTGGATGATGGAATATAAACAAATATAATAATTTATGTAAGGGCTTATACAAACAAAGGGAGCTGTGAAAAATGAAAAAAGCATTAATAGTTATTGATGTGCAAGCAGGTATGTATACAGCAGGAATGCCAGTACATAATGGGGAAAAGTTTTTACAAACATTACAAGAGCTCATTGGGGAATGCCGTTCAAATGATATTCCGGTTATTTATGTCCAACATAACGGGCCGGAAAATCATCCGTTAGAAAAAGGTACAGATGGCTGGAAAATCCATGCGACGATTGCTCCGCAAGAAGGAGACCGTATCGTTGAAAAGACGACGCCAGATTCATTCCATAAGACAAACTTAAACGAAGTGTTACATGAAAAAGGGATTGAACACGTTATTATTTCAGGAATGCAAACAGAGTACTGTGTGGATACGACAACGCGCAGAGCATTTAGTGAAGGATATAAAGTAACGTTAGTGAGTGATGCGCATAGTACGTTTGATACAGAAGTATTACGTGCTGAAGACATTGTGAAGCATCATAACGTGGTGTTTGGAGCGTTTGCTGATGTTGTTACATTAAAAGATTTGAAGGTGGAAGCGTAAATGGGAAATAGGCTGTCTCTATATGAGGGGCCTCTTTTTTATTTAAAGACAAGTTGTTGATTTAGGTTTAATACGTCTAAAGGTTCCTTTTTTTAGGATGTACTTTTTTATCATTCGGTACTCTATGTATCAAGAAACCCAAAAAGCTGGGTCGATTCTTAATAAATAATAGTTAAATGAGTGTGACAACGTGTCATATTTTTCCGTTGACGTATGACACGTTGTCATGTGATAATGATTTATACCTATTTGTGACACGTTGTCACATGTTGGTTGGATTAGAGGGAATGATGTTCTTAAACAAATTTTGTTAATTTATCTACAAAGCTGGATGCAATAGAATTATTAAAATTTGAATAGAATAATGAAGATTATCCATTAATAGAACGTAAATCATCTCTTGCTTTTATAGAATAGTACTAATGAAAAAGAGCTATATTTATAAAAAAGTATGACATGTTGTCACATATTTGATAGGAGGAAAAAGGGTGCCTAAACAAACATTTTTTAATTTAGAAAGGGAAAAAAAAGAAGTATTAATTCAGGCAGCGATGAAAGAATTTTCAAGAGTTCCATTATTCGAAGCGTCGATTTCCAACATTATTAAAGATGCTGGAATACCTAGAGGAAGTTTTTATCAATACTTTGAGGATAAAGAAGATGTTTTCTTCTTTTTATTAAATGATCACACTAAAAAGGACAATGAAAAATTGATTTCGATATTAAAAGAAAATGATGGTGATTTATTTGATGCATATTTCGAACTATACCAATACCTTCTAAAAAAGTTTCAAAACTTAGAAAATCGAAACTTTTTTAGAAATGCCTTTTTGAATATGAATTATAAAGTTGAAAATACATTGACTAGAAATATGAATGAGGATGATCATAAAAATCGATTGTCCGAAATCATGATCTTAATAAATAAAGAAAAATTAAACATTGCAGATGAACGAGAAATATTTCATATCATGAAGATTATCACGGCTGTGACGTTTCACAATCTTATTCAAAATTTCGCGAAGGAAATATCCTTCGATGAGTCGGTGCAAAACTATAATTTAGAACTTTCGTTACTTAAAAAAGGGCTCTATAAAAGGGTGGATAAATAATATCTATAAAAAGTAAAAGATTGAAAAGGTGATTTTTTACTAGATCATTGGCATATTAACGAAAAATGAGGAGAAATGTAAATATGTTAAAAATATTTAAATACTTAAAACAAAAAGAATGGATACTTATTGTTGCCAGTATCGTATTCATTGCAGGCCAAGTTTGGTTAGATTTGAAGCTTCCGGATTTTATGTCTGAAATTACGACCCTTGTACAGACAAAGGGTAGCGAAACGAGCGAGATATGGGCAGCAGGAGGAAAGATGCTTTTATGTGCTCTCGGCAGTATGATATTGTCAGTTGTTGTTGGCTATTTTGCGGCAAGAGTAGCAACATCTCTTTCAAAAGAATTGAGAAAAGGAGTATTTGACAAAACGTTATCTTTCTCTATGGAAGAAATTAATGGTTTTTCAACGGCAAGTCTTATTACTCGTTCTACTAATGATATAACGCAAATACAGCAGACTGTTGCAATGGGTCTTCAAGTTATGATTAAAGCTCCTATCCTTGCAGTTTGGGCCATTTTGAAAATCACAGGGAAAAGTTGGGAGTGGTCAGCGGCAACAGGAGTAGCTGTCGTTGCTTTGCTTATTATGATAGGCAGCATTATCATTTTTGTACTACCAAAATTTAAAGTAGTTCAAAAAATGACAGATAATCTGAACCGAGTAACAAGAGAAGGTTTAACTGGTATTCGTGTTGTTCATGCCTATAACGCACAAAAGTATCAGGAGGGGAAATTTGAAAAAGCAAATAAAGATTTAACAGATACAAATCTTTTGGTGAACCGTCTGATGGCCATTATGCAGCCGGGCATGAGTCTAATTATGTCAGGTTTAACTCTTTCTATCTACTGGATTGGGGCTCATTTGATTATGAAAGCAGGTGGAATGGATAGAATCGGTTTGTTCAGTGATATGGTAGTATTTTCATCTTATGCAATGCAGGTGGTTATGGCGTTTATGTTATTAGCGATGACGTTCATTATGCTACCGAGAGCATCAGTATCTGCAGCACGTATTAATGAAGTACTAGATACGCCTCAGACAATTACAGATGGTGAAATGCAATCGTCACCTAAGGGAATCGAAGGTGAAATCGAACTGCGTAATGTTAGCTTTAAATATCCTGATGCAGGAGAATATGTTTTAGAAGATATTAGCTTTACGGCACATAAAGGCGAAACTGTCGCTTTTATTGGCTCTACTGGTAGTGGTAAAAGTACGCTGATTAATTTAATCCCAAGGTTTTACGACGCTACTGAGGGAGAGGTTATAGTCGACGGAATCAATGTGAAAGAATATACACAAGAAGCCCTTCATAATAAGTTTGGCTATGTTTCTCAAAAAGCCGTATTATTTTCAGGTACAGTAAAATCTAATGTTGCCTACGGGGATAACGGCCAGATCTCGCCAACAGATGAAGATATCAAAAAAGCGGTGGAAATTGCCCAAGGAAAAGAATTTGTAGAGAAAATGGATGGCGAATATGATGCTGATATTTCCCAGGGCGGTACGAACCTTTCCGGAGGACAAAAACAACGCCTTTCTATTGCAAGAGCAGTAAGCAGAAATCCTGAAATCTTTATTTTTGATGATTCGTTCTCTGCCCTAGATTATAAAACAGACCGTCAGCTTCGTTCTACATTGAAAAAAGAAACGAAAGGTGCGACCACTTTGATTGTAGCACAGCGAATTGGAACGATTAAATATGCTGATAAAATCATCGTACTAGACGAAGGTAAAATCGTTGGTATGGGAACACATAGTGACTTGTTAGAAACTTGTAAGACTTATCAGGAAATTGCCTATTCACAACTATCGAAGGAGGAGCTGGGAAATGCGTAATAATCAAACAAATAGTCCTCGAAAAAGTACCGGTGGTCCAGGAGGGATGGCAGCTCCGGGAGAAAAGCCAAAGAACTTTAAAAAGCCGTGGGGAAAGTTAATTGCCTATTGTAAACCATATTTACCAGCGATTATCTTTGCGCTTGTATTGGCAGCTGTAGGAACCATTTTCACTATCATTGGACCCAATATGCTTAGTGAGATAACCGATTTAATTACGGAGGGTATTGCAGGTAAGATTGATATTACGGCTATAGGAAATATTGCTCTGCTTCTTGCTATTTTGTACGGATTGAGCTTTATTTTCAGCTATATTCAGTCGTTTATTATGGCTACTATTACTCAGCGAGTATCCAAACGGTTACGTGCGGATATTGCGGACAAAATCGATAAATTACCATTAAAATACTTTGACTCGACAACCTATGGAGATGTGTTAAGTCGTGTCACGAATGATGTGGATATGATTGGTCAGACTTTAAACCAAAGTGTTGGTTCGTTAGTGACAGCGGTCGTTATGTTCTTAGGGTCTTTAATTATGATGTTCTCTATTAATGTTACGATGACACTTTCTGCTATTGCTGCAACAGCCGTTGGGTTTGTATTAATGATTTTCATCATATCCAAATCTCAAA
This sequence comes from Bacillus thuringiensis, assembly GCF_014932895.1. Classification (GTDB taxonomy): domain Bacteria; phylum Bacillota; class Bacilli; order Bacillales; family Bacillaceae_G; genus Bacillus_A; species Bacillus_A thuringiensis_AA. The sequence goes on from NZ_JACYOF010000013.1 coordinate 63,703, forward strand.
AATATTTCATACGCCAGCAGAAAGACCTTGGTAGAATGAACGGTCATATTGAAGAAATCTATTCGGGGCATGATGTAGTAAAGGTTTATAACGGTGATAAAGAAGCAAAGCAGCAATTTAATAAAATCAATGAAAGTCTTTTTAAAAGTGCGTGGAGATCACAGTTTATGTCGGGGATGATGATGCCCCTTATGATTTTTATTGGCAATTTAGGCTATGTTGTTGTTTGTGTAGTAGGTGCTACACTAGCGATGAATGGTACCATTACATTCGGTGTTATCGTTTCATTTATGGTTTATATCCGCTTATTTACGCAGCCATTGTCCCAGTTAGCACAGGCAGCTACAAGTTTGCAGTCAACTGCTGCAGCAAGCGAACGTGTATTTGAATTTTTAGACGAAGATGAACTTGAAGACGAAAGTGATAAAGAAGCTATTTTAGATGCCAATGATGTCAAAGGCAACGTGGAATTTAAAAACGTTAAGTTTGGATATACGAAAGAGAAGCTTATTATTAAAGATTTCTCTGCTCATATAAAAGCTGGCCAAAAAGTTGCAATTGTGGGACCTACTGGTGCTGGGAAAACAACACTTGTTAATCTCCTCATGCGTTTCTATGAAGTAGATAGCGGAGAAATCAAGATTGAGGATGTACCGACTAAGTCGATTACCCGTAAAAATGTTCACAACCTATTTTGTATGGTGTTACAAGATACTTGGTTATTCGAAGGTACGATTAAGGAAAATATCATTTATAACAAAGAAGATATAACTGATGAAGAAGTAGTTGCAGCTTGTAAGGCAGTAGGTCTGGATCATTTTATTAGAACTTTGCCGAAAGGTTATGATACAGCATTAAATGATAAAGCGAGTTTATCTGTAGGGCAAAAACAGCTTCTTACTATTGCAAGGGCAATGGTAAAAAAAGCACCGTTACTTATTTTAGATGAGGCTACTAGTTCCGTTGACACTCGTACTGAAGCGCTTATTCAAGAAGCAATGGATAAATTGATGGTGGGTAAAACATCATTTGTTATTGCACATAGACTTTCAACAATTAGAAACGCCGATTTGATTTTGGTTATGAAAGACGGAGATATTATTGAAAGTGGTAATCATGAAGAGTTAATTGCCGAAAAAGGATTCTATGCGGATTTATACAATAGTCAGTTTGAAGACGCATCTTAAGAATTGAAATGGTTTTGTTTTCAGCTCAGAAAAAAGCATGAACAAGTTGATAAATAAGAAGTATTATTTAGTCAATAACTCATAAAGGTTGCTTATCCCCTTTCAGGAGATAGTGTAAAAAAACTACATTTCATGTGGGATGTTACACTATACTTGAAGGGGATATTTTTATGGAGAAAAATGTAACACCATATCAAAAGTATATAGAGACGTTTAAATAGAAGGCGGTACAATTAATATGGAAATGGCAAACGGAGTTAGGATGCAAATTATGAAGAAGAGCGTGATTATTTGAAAATAAAAGTAGGTTATAAAAAAAGTATCTTTAAAACGTGATTATATTTTGAATCAAAAGTAATTCATGTATTTTTACTTTCTTGTCTAAATAAGTTGGTGAATCGATATATAAATAAACGTTTGTATAATTTCATGTACCGAATTTGTAGTACAGAAAAAGGAGCACCACATAATCAAAAAGGAGCTCCTTCACCAAAATGTTATTTTTTCTTATCTTTATCCAATATATTCTGTTCTTCAGCAAACTCCGTACCATATGCGAAGCGGCGATTAATACGAATATTATCGTTGTTGTGCCTTGTGTGGGAGCTAGAGAAGCGATGAACGATTACTTCTGATAATGTGAAGACAATCGCAGAAAGGATACTGCCCCATGCAATTTGCATATAGTTGTCTAATAAAATATTACCGAAAATCCAAACGCTTAAATACGCTAGTAAGAAATCTGTCATAATGGCACCAGTATTGCCAATTCGATTTAAAATAATTTTATCAACGAACATATAAGATACGATTGTAACGAAGAGACTGAATGAAATAATTTGGACGAACGTTGCAGGGAAAAATAAAGCGAGTCCAATACTAAATGCGATAATGCACGATATAAACTTGATAAGCACTACTGTGAAATTATTCAATATTTACACCTCCAATTTATACATAGTTTTTCAATAAATTCAGGAGTTCATACATTGTAACGGATTTATTTAGATAAAACTTTTTCATGTTTGAAGTTTTGTCTAAATATTATAAAAACAGAGAAAAAATGTTATAGTAAAATGAGAGTATATGACATTTTTAGGTAAGGGGGATCCAAATGTGGATTACTTCAGAAGTAGAAATTCCAGATGAGTTAATCGATCACCTTGAGCAAGGAAAGTTAGTGTTATTTGTTGGAGCGGGAGTTTCTATGCAAGGAAAATCAAACTTACCGAATTTTGATGACTTAGTTGATGAAATTGCGAAAACGTTATATGTCGAAAAACGTGAAATAACAGAACCGCATGATTATTATCTTGGTAAAATTGCGAAAACAAAAGATGTACATCAAGTTGCAAGGGATCTTGTTCATATAGAAAAATCAAAACCGAATCCACTGCATTATGCAATTCCAAGGTTATTTCCTTTAGATACAGATGTCCGCATTGTAACAACAAACTTTGATCAACATTTTACAACTGCAATTAAAGAAATAAATAGAGAAATGAATGTTTATTACGCTCCAGCTTTACCGACTGGGAGGGCTTTTAAAGGACTTGCTTATATACACGGCAATGTAGAACAAGAGAAAGAAGCTTTAATTTTGACAGACGGTGATTTTGGAAGGGCCTACTTAACGGAAGGATGGGCGAGAAGATTTTTAGTTGATTTATTCTCGAATTACACCGTTTTATTCGTTGGATATAGCCATAATGACCCAGTAATGAAATATTTAGCAACTGGTTTACCACCAAGTACAAGGCGATATGCTTTTGTCGCACAAGGAGAAAATACATATCATTGGGAGCATTTAGGGATAAGACCAATTGTGTACCCGAATAAGGCAAATAATCATCAATCCCTCGTCAAAGCGGTGAAGCGTTGGGCAGAGTTAATGGGTGATAATTATATTACAAAAAGAATGCGCATTCGGGATATTGTAACTGTGCCACCATCAGTAGAGCAAGAACAGTTATCATACATAAAGCAGTCAATTAAAAAAATTGAAACTGTCCGATATTTTGTTGAATTTGCCCGTGATTATGAATGGGTAGAATGGCTTGAAGCAGAAGGGAAATTGCGAAATTTATTTTTGCTTACGCCAAACTATGATGAAGTAGATGAATTACTTGCGGAATGGCTAGTGGAGCAATTTCTGTTTAGTCATCAAAAAGAATTATTTCAATTGATGTTTAAAAATCACTCTAAAATATCCCCGTTATTATGGAGAACAATTTGTAGCTACTTAAACGAAACAAGGATTAAGATGGATCCGGTGTTGTTTGCAAGGTGGACACTCCTATTGTTAGAAACAGCTGAAAAAGATAGTAGCTCTATAGAAAAAATTTCTTACTTACTGCAAAAATGTTCTTTTCCTGAGCATAAAGAAATTGCTTTATTGTTACTAACGTTTATTTTAGACGGAAAACTTAAGTTGAAGCGTGTAAGAAAATGGGGGAATGATACGCAAGAATCAATAGAACTCGAAGAATCGAGTCGTTTACCAGTGTCTACGTTTTCTCATGTGGAGCAAATTTGGAATGAAAAGATGAAACCGCATATGTCGTATTACGCTGTTCCAATTATGATGATGGGATTAGAGAAAATGCGAATGTTGTCATTAAGACAAACAGCACTGAAAAAAAGAGATAAGGAAAATGAGGAGAAAGAGTTTCATCAAAATGACCTTGCATTTTTAATTCAAATTGTAAAAGAGTGTTTAACTTATTTATGTGAAAATAATGAGAAAAAAGTGAATTATTATATTACAGAAATGATAGAAACAAATAGTGTACTTCAAAAGAAAATCGCAATTGAAGCGATGAATAAAAATATATTCGTTAGTGTAGATGACAAAATGAAATGGTTGTTATATGAAGGGCTTCTTTTAGATTTCACTTATAAACACGAAGTTTTTCAACTTTTAAAAAGATATTATACACATTCTTTAGAAGAAACGAAGGAAGAAGTCATTCAAACTGTAATGAAGCATCTTACAGAGGAAAGGGCGTTTGATGTATGTCTCGTTTTAGACTTATTATTCATATGTGATTCGAATAGTCCATCTACAGCAAAAGGGTATGAATTCATGAAGCAAAAACATCCTCACTTTCATTCTGAACGGTTCAGTGTACAAAAGAAAGAGACTTCAGAACAAAGCATTACTTGTAATGTGACCGCGGATGGCTTACTACAGTTAAAAGATGATGAAATTATGAAGCAAGTTCGGCAATTTTCTCAAGACGGTGTTTTTGAACAACGCTATTTTTTAGAAATGTTATCTAAAGCATGTAAATTGAATACAGAGTGGAGTATCTCATTTGCATATCAATTAGTAGGCGTGCACGAAATAAGTAATGAAGTATGGTTTGTTTGTATTAGAGAGTGGCGAAATAACCGGGAACTAACAAATGTGCAAATCCAAAAAATTATTCCGCTATTGCAGAAATTTGTTAGAGATACAGCCTTTCATTGGTTAATTAGTAGTTTTCTATATGAGATTAGTAATCGATTAGAAGAGTTAGAGGAGAATAGTATACGAGTTGTAAAACGTTTTGCTTTTTCTGTATTCCCTCAAGTTATGAAAAGTAATACGGATTTTAAGCTTGGAAAACAAGACTTTTACAATGAATCGATTCAGCATCCTGTTGGTAAAATGACAGCTGTATTATTAAAATTGTTAGCATATGATCATTTATACGATCGCAATGTATATGAATATTTATTTTTATTTGAAGAACAAGTAAGAAGTAGTTCAGAACGGACAAACTTTATGTTTGCGCGTTTAATAGCAGATATTACATTTTTATATCATATTGAGAAGCAATGGTGTCGAAAATATTTGTTACCGTACTTAGATTTAAAGAAAGAAAATGAGATTATGAAATATGCGTGGGCCGGTTTATGTTATACGCAAATTAATTTACCTTTATTTACAGAAATGAAGAGATTTATTAAGTATGCAGTAGAACATTTGGAAGTTTTACATCCGCATACGAGGGAAGCTTTCTTAAAGTGGCTTAGTTTTGTATTTATTAAATGTGTACTGTATTGGGAGCAAAAAACAGATTGGTTATACCCTCTACTCATACAAGAAAATGAAGAAAATAAAATTAAATTTATGCAGCATTTATGCTATTACGTCAAAACATTAAGTGTAAAAGAACAACAAAAATTTTGGATTGCTTGGCTTAGTATATTTTTACGAGAAAGACCCAAAATGGGTGAGATAACAACGAGAGAATATGTAATGATTTTACGCATTATTTTATACATGGATGAGATTATAGAAAAAGGATTATGTATTATGTCTCGTACATTTGTAGATGTAAATGGGAAATGTACGGGGGAGGAAATGAAGCAGTTATTTATTGAAATGCTTGAAAAGAAAGGAAGTATGAAAGCGTATAAAGAAATGTATGCAAACGTGTTTTTTACTTTACTACAAACACGGCAGGAAGCAGATTTTCTTGAAAATGAAATCAGACAAATTAATAATCTGTTGGCTCAGTTTGGAATAGAAAAACATGTATTAAATTTAATAGAAAATGAGATAATTCGCATCGGAATTGTAATGGGGAATGTACAAGAAGAATTATAGGGAAAAAGCGGAATTTAAAAAAATATATAAAAAGTTGTTGACAGTGTTTTGAAATGCGTTCTATAATACGAATCATACTTATTCAATTTCAAAAACATTTGAATAAACAAAGTGCAATGAAGAGATCACAGTAGTGGTTAGTCTTACTGTAACAGAGAGCTGGTGGTTGGTGCGAACCAGTACAGGGATAATCATGAATTACAGTCTTGGAGCATCTTTTTCGTAGTAAAGATATTTGTATCTTTATGAAGGAAAAGCGGTCAATTGATCGTTAACAGTGAAGAGAGGTAGACGGAAATTGAGTCTACAACTAGGGTGGTACCGCGATAAATATCGTCCCTACTGATTTATTCAGTAGGGACTTTTTGTATTTTAGTGGTCCAACTTGAAAATAAAATAGTCATGCATTGAAAGGAAAAGCAGTAGTTGTTGTTTCCCTGTAACAGAGAGCTGGTGGTTGGTGTGAACCAGTACAAAAACAAGAGCGAATTACAGTCCTGGAGCATCTTTTTCGTAGTAAAGATATGTATCTTTATGAAGGGAAAGACGGTCACATTGATCGTTAACAATGAAGAGAGGTAGGCGAAAGAAGTCTACAACTAGGGTGGTACCGCGATAAATATCGTCCCTACTGATTGGATCAGTAGGGATTTTTTGTACAAAAAAAAGTGGCTTTTTAACTAGTAGATAGTGTCTTTATGGTAATTATTAGTTTAAAATAAGAAGAGGTATCGATTCCACTTTAAATTTGTATAATTAACCAGTTCAGAAAATAGAGAATTTTCCATTCTCTTGCTATACTTTTAAAACATTAGAGGAGGATTTCCAAATGGCAAATCATGAATTAGATCAATTACGTAAACAGGTAGATGAAATTAACTTACAACTATTACACCTATTAAACAAACGTGGTGAAATCGTTCAAAAAATTGGGGAGCAAAAGCAAGTACAAGGTACAAAACGCTTTGATCCAGTACGTGAGCGTGAAGTGCTTGATATGATTGCAGAGCATAACGAGGGACCATTCGAAACGTCAACAGTTCAACATATTTTCAAAACAATCTTCAAAGCTAGCTTAGAATTGCAAGAAGATGATAACCGTAAAGCGTTACTTGTATCACGTAAAAAGAAACAAGAAAATACAATCGTTGATGTAAAAGGTGAATTGATTGGAAACGGAACACAAACGTTCATTATGGGACCTTGTGCGGTAGAAAGTTTAGAGCAAGTTCGTCAAGTAGGGCAAGCGATGAAAGATCAAGGTTTAAAATTAATGCGCGGTGGTGCATTCAAACCGAGAACATCTCCATACGATTTCCAAGGTTTAGGAGTAGAAGGATTACAAATTTTACGCCAAGTAGCAGATGAGTTCGACTTAGCGATTATTAGTGAAATTTTAAATCCAAACGATGTTGAAATGGCATTAGAATACGTTGATGTAATTCAAGTTGGCGCACGTAACATGCAAAACTTTGACTTACTACGAGCTGTAGGTAAAGTTAATAAGCCAGTATTATTAAAACGTGGATTAGCAGCAACGATTGATGAGTTCATTAACGCAGCGGAATACATTATTGCGCAAGGTAACGATCAAATTATTCTTTGTGAGCGTGGTATCCGCACATACGAAAGAGCGACACGTAACACATTAGACATTTCAGCAGTACCGATCTTAAAGAAAGAAACACATTTACCAGTTGTTGTTGACGTAACGCATTCAACAGGACGTAGAGATTTATTATTACCAACAGCGAAAGCGGCACTTGCCATTGGAGCTGATGCAGTAATGGCTGAAGTGCATCCAGACCCAGCCGTTGCATTATCAGATTCTGCACAACAAATGGATATTCCAGAATTCCATAGATTCATGGAAGAGTTAAAAGGATTCAAAAATAAATTATCTTAATATGATACATGCGCTGAAGAGGAAACAGTAGTGCTTATCTCACTGTTAAAGAGAGCTGATGGTCGGTGTGAATCAGTACAAAGATAAGCATGAATTACAGCCTTGGAGCATCTTTCCCGCCGCTCATTGGAGGGAAAGACGGTCAAACGATCGTTAAAGAAGAAGAGAGGTAGACGATAGTTGTCTACAACTAGGGTGGTACCGCGATAAACATCGTCCCTACTGAGCGCTCAGTAGGGACTTTTTTGTACAAAAAAATAGTAAAGGGGCAAGAGAAATGAGATACATTACAGCTGGAGAATCACATGGTCCGCAGTTAACAGTTATTTTAGAAGGTGTACCGGCAGGTTTAACATTAACAACGGAACATATTAATAAAGAATTATTAAGAAGACAAAAAGGACATGGACGCGGAAGACGTATGCAAATTGAAACGGATACTGTTGAAATTGTAAGTGGTGTTCGTCACGGGATGACACTTGGCTCGCCGATTACGTTAATCGTAAAAAACGATGATTTCAAACATTGGACGAAAGTAATGGGGGCCGAACCGATTACAGAACGAGAAAGTAAAGAAATGAAACGTACAATTACAAAACCTCGTCCAGGACATGCGGATTTAAACGGAGCAATTAAATACGGCCATCGTGATATAAGAAACGTATTAGAGCGTTCATCTGCTAGAGAAACGACAGTAAGGGTTGCGGCTGGTGCAGTTGCAAAACAAATTTTAAAAGAATTAGGTGTAGAAATTGCAGGTCATGTGCTTGAAATTGGTGGTGTAAAAGCAAAACATATTTCAAACTTACCAATTAAAGAGATTCAAACAATTACTGAAAACTCACCAGTTCGATGTTTAGATAAAGAAGTAGAACAAGAAATGATGGATGCGATTGATAACGCAAAAAGTAGCGGAGATTCAATCGGTGGTATTGTGGAAGTTATTGCAGAAGGTATGCCCATTGGCGTTGGTAGTTACGTTCATTACGATCGTAAATTAGATGCAAAACTTGCTGGTGCGATTATGAGTATTAATGCATTTAAGGGTGCTGAAATTGGCATTGGTTTTGAAGCGGCAAGACAGCCAGGAAGTAAAGTGCATGATGAAATTTTATGGGACGAAGAAAAAGGATACACGAGAAAAACGAATAATGCCGGCGGTTTAGAAGGTGGTATGACAACGGGAATGCCAATTGTTGTAAGAGGCGTGATGAAGCCAATTCCTACATTATATAAACCGTTAGCAAGTGTTGATATTGATACGAAAGAAGCATTCCAAGCAAGCATTGAAAGGTCTGATAGTTGCGCAGTACCAGCAGCAGGTGTAGTGGCTGAATCTGTTGTAGCGTGGGAACTTGCACTTGCACTAGTCGAACAATTCGGAAAAGATCGTATGGAACTAATTCAGCAAAATATTATGCAACATAATAAATACGCAAAAGAATTTTAATAAAAGGGTGGGTTTAACATGCAAGTAAAAGATCAACTATCATCATTACAACCGTATAAACCAGGTAAATCACCTGAACAAATGAAAGAAGTGTACGGAGATCATTCATTTGTAAAATTAGCATCAAATGAAAATCCATTCGGCTGTTCACCACGTGTTGTAGAAGAGTTGCAAAAATCGTGGTTGGAACATGCTTTATATCCTGACGGAGGTGCTACAACGCTCCGTCAAACAATTGCAGATAAATTACATGTTCAAATGGAACAAGTTCTTTGCGGTAGTGGTTTAGATGAAGTCATTCAAATTATAAGCCGTGCAGTACTCAAAGCAGGAGATAACATTGTAACGGCTGGTGCAACATTCCCACAGTACCGACATCATGCAATTATTGAAGGTTGTGAAGTGAAGGAAGTTGCCTTAAATAACGGTGAATACGACTTAGATGAAATTTCGAAAGTAGTAGATAACAATACGAAAATCGTATGGATTTGTAATCCGAACAATCCGACAGGCACATATGTAAATGAACAAAAATTGACTCAATTTATTCAAGGAATTAGTGAAAATACGTTAATTGTCATTGATGAAGCGTACTATGAATACGTAACAGCAAAAGATTTCCCGGAGACATTACCGCTTTTAGAAAACCATAAAAATATTCTTATACTTAGAACGTTTTCTAAAGCGTACGGATTAGCTTCTTTCCGCGTTGGATATGCGATTGGACAGAAAGCGTTAATCGAGAAATTAAATGTCGTACGTTTACCATTTAACGTATCTTCATTAGCGCAAAAAGCAGCGACAATTGCTTTTGGTGATGACGAGTTTATTAAAGAAATAGTTCGTGTTAATACAGAAGGATTACAGCAATACGAAAGTTTCTGTAAGGAAAATGAAATTCCGTTTTACCCGTCTCAAACAAACTTTATTTTTTTACCAGTAGCACATGCTGGAGAGATTTATGAAGCATGTGCACACGCAGGATTTATTATTCGTCCGTTCCCGAATGGTGTCCGTATTACAGTCGGAACAAGGGAACAAAATGAAGGAGTGATTTCAGTGTTAAAACAACACTTTGAAAATAAAAAAAGTAAGTCTCGAGATGAGGCAAATGCGTAAAAAGGTAGTATTAATTGGAACAGGTTTAATAGGAGGCTCTCTCGCATTAGCAATAAAGAAAGAGCACGATGTAACGATAACAGGCTATGATATATTTATAGAGCAAGTAGAGCGTGCAAAAGAATTACACGTAGTAGATGAAGTAGCAGTAGATTTACAGCATGCATGTGAAGAGGCACATTTAATTGTTTTTGCTTCTCCAGTTGAAGAAACGAAGAAGCTATTGCACAAACTAGAGTCATTTCGTTTACGAGAAGATGTCATAGTGACAGATGTTGGTAGTACAAAAGGAACGATTATGAACGAGGCGGAGACTTTATTTTCAAAGAAAGTTTCTTTTATTGGTGGACATCCAATGGCAGGTTCTCATAAAACTGGCGTTGAAAGTGCAAAAGCACATTTATTTGAAAATGCATTTTATATTTTAACACCGATGAATCATGTACCAAATGAACAAGTGGAAGAGTTAAAAGGTTGGTTAAAAGGAACTGGCTCACATTTTCTTGTTTTAAATACAGAAGAACATGATTATGTAACAGGGATAGTTAGTCATTTTCCACATCTTATCGCGGCAGGATTAGTAAAGCAAGTTGAGAAACATGCAGGAGATAATCCGCTCATTCATCAACTAGCTGCTGGTGGGTTTAAAGACATTACACGTATTGCATCTAGCAGTCCGAAAATGTGGAGTGATATTGTAAAGCAAAATCGTGAGCATTTAATGGTATTATTAAAAGAGTGGATCTCTGAAATGGAAGAATTATATCATACAGTTTCTACTGGAGATGCAGGCGTGATTCAAAGCTATTTTGCAGACGCGAAAGAATACCGTGATTCTTTACCAGTACGAAAGAGCGGTGCAATTCCTGCCTATCACGACTTATATGTTGATGTTTTAGATAAGGTAGGGGCATTGGCTCATATTACGAGTATTTTGGCGCGCGAAGAAATTAGTATTACGAACTTGCAAATATTAGAAGCGCGAGAAGGATTGCTTGGGGTATTACGTATTAGCTTCCAAAGAGAAGAAGATCGTATGAAAGCAAAGCTAGCGCTTGGACAAGAAGAATACCAAACTTATGAAACAATTTAAATGAGAAGGTGAAAACGTGAAAGAAAGAACGATACAACCTGTAAATAGCGGATTGAATGGCAACATTACAATCCCAGGTGATAAATCCATTTCACACCGCGCTGTTATGTTCGGCGCAATTGCAGAAGGAAAAACAACAATTAAAGGTTTCCTACCTGGTGCAGATTGTTTAAGTACGATTTCTTGCTTTAAAGAAATGGGAGTAGACATTACGCAAAATGGCGATGAAGTCACTGTAGTTGGTAAAGGATTAGAAGGTTTACAAGAACCGAAAGCTGTATTAGATGTCGGTAACTCTGGTACAACGATACGATTAATGTCAGGAATATTAGCAAACACACCATTTTTCTCTTGCGTAGAAGGTGATGCGTCTATCGCAAAAAGACCGATGAAACGTGTAACAAATCCATTAAAACAAATGGGCGCAAAAATTGATGGCCGAGAAGAAGGAACGTTTACGCCGCTTACAATACGTGGCGGAGATTTAAAAGCAATTCAGTACACTTCACCTGTAGCAAGTGCACAAGTAAAGTCAGCTATTTTACTTGCAGGTCTTCGTGCAGAAGGTGTAACAGCTGTTACAGAACCACATATTTCACGTGACCATACGGAAAGAATGCTTGAAGCATTTGGTGTTAAGGTAACTCGTGAAGGAAAAACAGTTAAACTAGCAGGTGGACAAAAGTTAACAGCAACAGACGTTCAGGTGCCAGGTGACGTATCATCAGCAGCATTTTTCTTAGTAGCAGGTGCAATTATTCCAAATAGTAAACTAGTATTACAAAATGTAGGGATGAATCCAACTCGTACAGGTATTATTGATGTTTTAGAGAAAATGGGTGCTACGTTCACTGTAGAGCCAATTAACGAAGGTTCATCAGAACCAGCTGCAAACATTACAATCGAAACATCTTCATTAAAAGGAATCGAAATTGGCGGAGATATTATCCCAAGATTAATCGATGAAATTCCAGTTATCGCTTTAGCGGCAACGCAAGCAGAAGGCATTACAGTAATTAAAGATGCACACGAATTAAAAGTTAAAGAAACAAACCGTATTGATACAGTCGTTGCAGAATTAACGAAACTGGGAGCTCGCATAGAAGCAACTGATGACGGCATGATCATTTACGGAAAATCAGCTCTAAAAGGTAATACAGTAAATAGTTACGGTGATCACCGCATCGGAATGATGCTTGCGATTGCTGGCTGTCTAGCAGAAGGAAAAACAACAATTGAAGATGCAGAAGCAGTAGGTGTATCATATCCTACATTCTTCGAAGAACTTCAAAAGTTAGCTAAATAATAGGATGAGAAGCAGATACGGAATGTATCTGCTTTTTATGTTCGGTTGCTGTTAAATCGATACCTTTTGTTCAAACATTCGTATAATTTCACTTACCGAACTGCAATAGTAAGAATTATGGTACAATTCAAATAGGGAATGGAGGAGAATTATATGACTGTCATACAATTAACAGAAGATAAGTTCAGAGAAGCATTACGTTTATCAGAATACGCTTTTCAATATAAAGTAAATGAGGAGCGATTGCAGCAGCAACTTACACGAATGAAGGAAAGTCATGAAATATACGGCATTATGGAAGGGGAAGACTTAGCGGCAAAACTACATCTTATTCCGTTTCATATTTACATAGGCAAAGAAAAATTTAAAATGGGCGGCATTGCAGGGGTAGCGACGTATCCAGAGTATAGAAGAAGTGGGTATGTAAAAGAGTTACTTAAACACGCACTTCAAACGATGAAAAAAGATGGATACACTGTATCGATGCTACATCCATTTGCCGTTTCATTTTACCGCAAATACGGCTGGGAACTTTGTGCGAATCGCCTTGTATGCCATATGGAGAAGAGCGATTTAATTATGAAAAAACAAGTGAATGGTACTGTGAAACGTTTCAATAAAGAAAATCATCCAGAAGAAGTTGAGAAAGTTTATGAAACATTTGCAGAACGTTTTACAGGCATGTTAGTTCGCGCAGAAAAATGGTGGTTACAAGCGGTCTATCATGACTTAACAGTAGCGGTTTACTATGATGAAAATAAAACGGCAGCTGGTTACATGTTATATAAAATAGAAAATTATAAAATGACGGTAGAAGAATTTGTTCCACTGCATAATGAAGCGAGAAATGGTCTATGGAACTTCATATGCCAGCATGATTCTATGCTGAAAGAATTTGAAATGACCTTAAGTGAAAAAGAACCATTGTTATATACATTGCAAGAGCCACGAGTGAAGGGAGAAATAAAACCATATTTTATGGGCAGAATTGTAGATGTGGAACAGTTCTTTAATCAATATAAGTTTAACTGGAACGATGCGCAGCAAGAAGTAATTTTACACATTACAGATTCATTTGCTTCGTGGAATAACGTAACAGTGAGACTTGCGAATCATGAAATAACAATAATAAAAGAAGAGGCATTGAATAAAGGAATTAGACTAGATATAAATGCGCTATCTACAATAATGTTTGGTTATAAACGTCCGTTAGAATTACATGAACTAGAGGTAATAAACGGAAGTGAAGAAGAGATAAGAACATTTGAGAAGTTAGTACCGGTACAAGAACCGTTTATTTATGATTTCTTTTAATTAGGTAGGACATAATAATGAAGAGAGCTGTCTAACAGATAGCTTAATTTCATTATTAATACGATAATCTTTGATGAAAATCGTTAAAATAATTTTACACTGTTTATAAATAGTTCCCTAAAGTATTTTATGAAACATTTGACTTTTAATCGTGATGCCAATATTGTTATCTGCTTTAATAGGAATGACTAGTAAATTGAAGAATTATAAAGAGAAAATAATGAATACGAAATAATAAGAAACTGTAGGGAATGTTTTCTCTACAGTTTTTTCTGTATTTAAAAACTTGTTTAAATGTATTAGGGAATGAGGAACTAATGGATAAATTAGAAAGTAGTCGATGATATACATAAACTGGCTATTGAATTGGATGAAAAACTATTCGATTTCATTGTAGAAAGTCAATCAACCGTTGCTATTCATCCAGCTTCTACTATATAATAGCTATAGTCTATAATAATTGAGTCGTAATATGCGATTTTTAAGACAATCGGTGAGAAAACGCTGGTATCAGCGGTATTAGTAGGAGGACACAAATGATTACAGTAAGTAACGTTAGTTTGCGTTTTGCGGATCGCAAATTATTTGACTCCTCTATAAAACCTATATAAACCCAGTTATAACAACCTCTAGTTTGCGGTTCTGCTTTATTGAATCGTAAACTGGGGGTTTTTTAATGGCTAAAAAAAGTAAAACGAAAAGAAATTTTAGATTGTCTATGGAAGAATTAGATGTTCTCGGAGAATTGGAGACAGCCGAGGAATATATCGAGAGTTGGGAGGAGGCTTTTGAACTTTTTCATAAAGCGGGCATTTTAAAAGGATTGAGGGAAGCGACTTTATTTCACTATCAAGCCCAATTGAAATCACTTTTAAGGGCATTACCTGTTGAAATTAAGCCATACGAGGTAACGAAAGAACATATAGAAGATGCTATTGTATTCTGTAAAGTAAAAAGAAATTTGCAGCCATCAACAATCAACATTGTAATAAGGGCAAATAAAACATTTTTTAAATTTCTATTTGAGAACAAACATATTCCCATAAATCCAATAAAAGATATTAAAAAATTAAAAGCCCGTGCAAAAGAAGTTGAAGTTCTTACGCCAAAACAACTCAAAACTTTACTTTCTAAGGTGGATAGAAAGACATGGAATGGTATTAGAGATTATGCCATTTTATTAGTTTTAATAGAAACAGGATTAAGGCAAAATGAAATTTTGAATCTTAGTGTATTAGATGTAGTATGGGAACAAGATTTATTATTAGTGAAACACACTAAAACCTTTCATCAAAGGAAAGTACCGATTACAGATAATACCAAAAATGCACTAAAGCGATGGTTACTGATTAGAGGGGAAGTGTATACAAAAAGATTGTTTTGTGGAATATCTGGAAAGGCTTTAACAAGTAGTGGATTAAGACAAATGATTTATAAGTATGCCAAATTAGCAAACATTCAATCTAGGTGTAGTCCTCATATTTTTAGACATACATTTGCATCCATATATTTAAGGAACGGTGGAGATTTATTTTCACTTCAACAAATAATGGGTCATAGCGATATTACGATGACAAGGAGATACACGCATTTTATGTTTGACGATATAACAGAATTACATAAAAAATACAGTCCATTAAGGAAATTAGGGGATTAATTAAAAAGAAAAAAGTCCCCAGCGCCAACTGGAGACTCAAAACATTCACATATAACTAAATAACCGATGATACCGTCATTCAGTACCTTCATTCTATCGAAAAAATTCGAAGGGTGCAAGGCTTAGTTTCTTATTGTCTTTTTTAGGTGCTGATGCGGTAGTAAGTCGAAAAAGCGGAAGCCGTACCGCTATAAAAACGTAAAAGGTGAGCGAGAGCCGACGCAAATAAATCAGCGCTATGCAATTTACATGTATCCCCTTCCGCATGTGTATAGGCTAGGTGATTGCGACCATTAACGGCAAGGAGTGGCAATACGTTGTTCTGCGGAACAGGGTGTATTATCGGGCTTAATCGTAAGATTGGGCGCATATTGGGACGTATGGGTATGAGATAGTATGTGCGAAAGTGCAGGGACGGAAGGGGCGTTACTACGATAAACTACAAGCGATCCGACGCTAGTAAAAACGCCTTACCTCTTATTTGCATAGAAACTACGAAATTATGATGAAGTTTAAACGCTTCGTTATTTTTTTATCTATACGAATAGGGGTGAAAACTGCGCCCAACTCAACCTAGCTTCGCTCACCTCGGCTAGTCGCCGTCCACTGATTGTCAATAGCATAAATTCAGTTTTTAACACCACTAGCGGAAGTGAGTTGAATATCGAAGGCCGACACAGGCGCTATAAAAGGTGGAAGACTTACGCATGGAAAGCAGACTTACTATAAGACAGTACGCCGATAGCGGCGAAGACATAGACACAACATTAAATAGAATCACAATATTAGCTAAAAAAGAAGTGGAAGATTATTACACTGGAATATGCGATAATGATAATGAATATATAACGAGGATCAAAGCGCACTACATACCGTTGATCGAACGACTGGCCAAAGATAATTGGTACCGTATAAACAATGAAACGCATTTTCTCGAAGATTGCTTTCGCAAGATAGGATATGCGATCAGAACATTCGATGTAGATCGAGGGAACTTTGACAGTCGAGTTAAATGGTTATTGTATCAGAGTGTACGACAGTATTGCGGAAGTAGAGGAAAGAGGCGAGATGCGTTAACGTTGATCGGGGATATTAACGTATTGGAAACGCTGGAGGATTGTACAGATACTACGGAAGAAAAAGCAATCTATAATATAAGTACATACGAAGATATTTACGCAAAGTTATGTGAGAAAGAAGCAGATATTTTGGTATTGGATGCAATGATCTATGCGGCAGAGAATTACAATAAAGTTTCAGAGAGATCGGTTTCCCAATTGTTATCTGAAAGGACTGGAAGATCGTTTGATTCTGCTAGAGGTGCGGTGAGAGGATTTAAGCAGAGAATACGCAAAAGGAATATTAGAAAGGGTGATATTGCATGAAGATAAAAATTAAAATAAAAAAGGGGCGGAAACCTTCCGCAATTCTGTTAATAGTTGCGTTCGTACTTTTGATAGTTACGAAGATAATAGGGAACGTCATTATAGGAGGACTGGCGGTAGTGTTTGCAATGGCGGTAGCTGCATCGATCGTTACTGCTAGGGTGGGCGAGTTTATTAGTAAAAGGAAAGAAGAAGAGGACGTATTAAGGTTCGATTTAATAAAATTCGTGGCGGAATAATACATAAAGGGCAATATCGAAGTGCGTTACGTATGTGAAGTTAAGTGCCCTTTATGAAACCTGCTATTAATATATAATGAATTAATATAGGCTCATTAATATGCATTAAACAACACTGGGGGAATTACTATGAAGTCATTAAAGAAAATAGTTTTATTAGGGGTGGCTACAACGTCAATCTTTAGCGCTTGCTCTACGAAAGAGCAAGCAAACTACGAGCCGTATAAGAAACACGATTCTGTTGAAACTGCGCAAGGAGAAGAGGAAACGTCCAACCCGACTAAGGTCGAAAAGGTTGACGAAGAACCTGCGAAGGACACGAAGCTGCAACAAGTGGAGGAATCAACGAAGGAAGATGCGGAGATTAACGACAGACGTCCATATTATAAAGATGAGAATTACGACGCACCAATCGTATCACTAGAACAGTTTGACCGAATCAAGATCGGAATGTCTGCGAATAAAGTTAAAGAGATAGCAGGTATTCCTAGATACCTTGAGAAATATAAGTCGTTCTCTATCTACGGATATCAAGGTTATGATGGAGTAGGTTCAATGATTATAACGTTTAATCCTGATGGAAGTGTAACGAAAAAAGAGCAAGACGGTCTTAGAAATGCTGCGGTTAAAGATGCAAAAG
The DNA here is from genome assembly GCF_014932895.1 of Bacillus thuringiensis. Taxonomy (GTDB): domain Bacteria; phylum Bacillota; class Bacilli; order Bacillales; family Bacillaceae_G; genus Bacillus_A; species Bacillus_A thuringiensis_AA. The sequence continues at coordinate 81,596 of NZ_JACYOF010000013.1, forward strand.
CTAACGAAGACCATGCAACAGGTAATCCTAAACCTGCTACGAAATCTAGTACTAAAATTCCGAACGATTATTGCGGACACGGGCACGATGAAACGAAGGAGCCAGCGCACGACTGCGAAAAGATTATTGATAAAGAGGCACATAGAAGACATCTGGAACAACAGGAAAGAGAATATGAAGAACAACAACGCGAGGAAGCGAAAAAATACCAAGATGAAATGACCGAAGAAGATAAGGCGAGAATCCTACGTCAAGAAAAACGATGGAATACGCCTAGCGGTGGTATTGGCGATAAGTGGCAAGATGAATTAAAAGAAATGGAAGAGAAGGAAGGTGCGCATTAAGGTTTGATTTAAGAAAGAGGGCGGAGGAGTTATACTATGAAAAACAAGCGCAAAGCAACGTTATTCATCATATTCGCATTCGTATTTATGACGGCAGCGAAGGCATTCGGTAATCTATACGTAGCAGCTTTCGGTGTTGCATTCGGATTATCGGTAGGTTTGGCGTTTGTTACTGCGATGATTGGTGATTTTATACGCAAGAGGAAAGAAGAGGGGGACGCGTGAAGATTTTACGCGAAGAAAAGAAAATAAAATTAGGGGATATACAGACTACGCTAAATACATATAGTCATGTGTTGCCGACAATACAACGTGGGGTGGCGGATAAGACTGATGAAATGTTTGGGTGACAAAATACTATTATATACTAAGATGAATATATAGATGCTTATAATGGGGGGGGCTAGAGAATGGATACTATTTTTAAAACAATCAAAGAATACTTAGGATTACATAAAACAAATTATGCTATTCAATTAAACGGACCATGGGGAATTGGTAAAACGTATTACGTAACCGAAATATTAAAGCCTGAAATAGAAAACTTACCTGTTCCAGATAGTGATAAGAAATATAAATTTATTTACATATCACTAAATGGGATAAAAAGTGTGGATGAAATCGATGAGATTTTATTTTTAAATTCAATTGATGGAGTTCTAAATGTAGGATACAGGTCTGCAAAATGGGGACTAAGGATTGCATCAAAAATCTCGTCTTTAGGAGTAGGACAAGGTGTTGAAGGTGAACTTTCTAATGTAGCAAAAAAATTTACAAATCTAAAGAATACGGTTTTATGTTTTGATGATTTAGAAAGAATTGATAAATCGCTTTCTATTCAGCATATTTTGGGTTATATTAATTCGAATTATGTTGAGCATGAAAATATAAAAACAATATTTATATCTAACCAAGAAAAATTAGAAGAAGAAAATTATTTTTATAAAATCAAGGAGAAAATTATTGGACGGACAATACAATATAATAAAGTCATTGATGAAGTACTCCCTGATTTTATATACAATAATTATCAGGAAAGCGAAAAAATTCGCGATTTTTATGAGGAAAATAGTCAAATCATACTGCAGATAATTAAATTTATGTCTGAAGGTGTTAACTTAAGAACATTAAGATTTATCTTTGATAGCTTTTTACAGGTAATAAATAGTTGTGAGTTGGTAGAAAGAAATAATAGCATCAGGTTATCTGTTTTTATTAATATACTTTTAGTTTCCGAAGATTTTAAAATTGGGCTAGTTAATGAACCTAAAGAATTAGAACTATTATATGATTTGAGTACTCTTGGATTTTTAAGTTTTTCATCTAAAGAAGAAACAAAACAAGAAAAATACGCAAAAACTTTTCGAGATAAGTATTTGCAAAATAGTATGATTAGTGAATTATTCAAGATGCACAAATCGATTGGTATATATATTTTAACAGGGCATTTAAATGCAGAATTGTTAGAAGAAGAGATAAAAGAAATATATTTGAAGCAGGAGAATAAAGAACAAAAAGCCCTAAGGGTTATTTCCCTTTATTTTGAATTCGAGTTAGATGAATTGCAAAGTAACATAGAAATAGTAATCGAAGGAATTGAAAAAGGAAGTTATAAACCTGAAATATATCTTGAAGTATATAGATCATTATTTCACTTTAAGAGTGAAAACATTATTCAACTAGATTTAGAACAGTTACAAGAAAAATTTAATATTGGATTACAGAAATCTTTTGAGTTACATGGAGTTGAGGTAGAGGACTATAAACTTGAGCGGAATTTTTATTACGCAATTGAAGACCAGTACCATACAGAACTTGTAAATAAAATTAAAGAGAAAAAAATTGAGAAAATAAGAGAAAAAGACCAGTTTTTAATTGAGGAATTTATGTGCTCAATAAAAGATGTGGATATGGATAAGTTTCGGATGCATTATTCTCAGATTAAAGATAAAGATAGCTTTTTTGCAAGTGTGGATCAGGAGAGATTATGTAACGAAATTTTTGATTTTCCGAATAAAGGAATTAACATGTTTTCTACATTCATAAAAGAAAAATACTTGGATATAAGTAATGCGAACAAATTTTATAAGCATGAAGTAGAATTTATTGAAAATCTCATTTTATCTTTGCGCAGTAAAATTGAGGAAGTATTTATAGATTCTTTAAAGAAAAGTATAGTTTTAGAGTTAATAGATTGCTTAGAAATAGTTAAAGAGCATATTTCAAAGTAATTACAACTGTGAGAAAGTCGTATGGGCTTTATTGTGTTTTTCAGTAACCTAACGCTCGTTATACGTACCCCTCCGAAACTCACCCCTCAAGTAGCGTATATCGTATGCATTATTTTATTATGCAAGCGATGTATAAACCGCATAGTATCGACGTTTACTAACTACGCATAAACGTTGATATGACAGTGCCATGACTGCGGTGCGGCAAAGGTCGGAAAATGTTAGCGAACGGAACCCGACGACATCACCAGCCGCAGTATAAAAGGGTACATCGTAATCATCTTAGCGTCTTTTTTATGACAGCTACACATTGTACCTATTCACGCAAAAATCGAAATGGTCGGCGAAGATTGGAATTAAAGTAGAGAACGACACGTAGCGAATAGAGGTGGTATAAACCGAGGAATACGGAACTATGCTGCGAGGAAAGAAAGTAGATCAGCTTATCGAAGATGCGGAGAATATCACGAAGTTTTGAAAAAAGTTACGACACTTTTAAAAAGATGTAATACTTTCTCTTTCTAATTAAAGAATTCTAAATATGTATTAATCAAACTTAAATTTGATTTAAAGGAAAAGAGGAGTATGTAGACTTTTGTCGAATTTTAATTTGTGGAGGAGGAGTAACCATGATAGACGATCCTAATTTAATTAAGGCAAGTACAGAACTGGCAACCCATTTAGCTAAAAATACTACTCAAAAAGTAATGGATAAGATAAGAGTTTCGAAGGAAACTAAAGACGACAAGAAGACCATTAATGCGCTAGAGGAAATTATTACGGATCTAATTGCAGAGAAAAACAAGCTAATTCAGATTGCACAAACCTATGATGAACAGTTAGTTGCACAAAAGATATCTGAAGAAGAAGTTAATTACATTACCGATAATATACTTCCATTATTAGAAAATTTACTTGATAAGAGTCAAAATCCTGAGGAAGATAAGAAAAAAATTGAGATGTTGAAACCGATTCTTTCGAAAGAAACATTCAATATTTTACAACTTCTAGGTTTTAACTTCAAACGAGCAATTGGAGAGCCTTTGACTGATCTAGTAAATGGATTGATTGCTTCTAACACACCACCATCGCAAGAAAAAAGGTGGGAAGTTGAAACCTTAATTGTAGAACGTGATATAGAATATTATAAGATGTTGCAAGATGATGATGCTTATCAAAGACTCAAGGAACTATCGGGCAAAAATTCATAAGTTTAAAGTAATCATGACTTACTATGCTTCGGAGTGTACGAAGTGGTATAATAGTTTTCTAACACTTCTAATAGCGTTTGTACGTCTAATGGAAGCGGTCTATGTGGTTGTGGAAATTCTGCATAGGCTATGGAGTTGCGATATATCCAGCGTTCTCTCACGCTGGATATATCGCAACTCCTTTTTTTATTTATACATTATACTGACATGGCTGCGGTATCAACCTTGATAAGATAGGCGCAAAAATAAGCGCACGTGACGAAAAGGAGCCACCTTATATTTGTTTTTTATTTTGCGGAATTATTGAAAAGACGGAATTTAATACGGCCGTAGACATCTAGGGGATCTAGTTAACGATAACGGCTGCAATGATAACAAATGTAAACGTACGTTATGGCTGTTATATGTCCCGACATCGTTGTCATATCAATATATATCGTAGTTATCGAATGTTTACGGCAGTATACAAAAATACGATTAATACCACATTGTATATCGAAGGGGAAAGGCGCCAGTATCTTCGATAGATAGTCGCAAAGTGTATCATATGTGATTGCGTTATGGAATCGATAGAGTTTCGATAGTGCGTTTCGTTAGCTGAAAAGAGTCGAAGAGAAAGTCTGTTCGAAACTCAAGGGGTCGGAAATCTATCGATAAAAATAAATAAAATTAATTATGCGGAATGTGCAAAAACCAAGGCCTTTAGAAGTCTAAGGAATATCAACGCAATAACCTCGAAATATTACATCAATAGTTGTATAATGGAATTGAACGAAACCAGCCGATATTGCAACAGTCTGCGCCGTTTCCTTCACCTCTTTATGACTTCACTAATACAGATCGATACTGCATAGAATACTGCATAAACCTTCGCATAGATTCGCGTTCTTATGTTAATCTATATAATATTTATTCATATCGAACGCATGTCGAAACCCATACATTATTCACGATAATATACATAGTCCTGCGATCCCTATCATATCAAGGCCCTCCGCTTATCGCTTACTTTTTACTAGTTAACATAATGTATGTTATAAGAAGTAATGTCATCAGTTACAACGAATATACATTGATACAGTTTCCCACCGTTATCGCGCTGTTGTGATACACCGTCATACCTTCCCGAATATCCTACGACAACCAATTCGCAATAAGATCCACGACCACACGGCCATATCCTTCGACCAAAGGGCGACACCAGATCCGCACTACCTGACGTTATACCCGAACATATAGCAGGCCATTATATAAGGCGCCATATAGGCCGTGCAGTACGTTGTATATACTGCGAATACTATCCGCAATAGAAAGCGAATAGAAAGAGTTGTTGAAGCTGCTGCGAATCCTGGCCACAGTCTATCGCAATGTGTATCGTATGTGAATGCTATGTCATTATGCTGCACAGTATCACGTGGCGGCTGCTGCAATAGTATCGACTGTCTATCGATGTTAGTTGCTGCTGATCTTTCTTCGATTGTTGTTCGTTCTTCTTATTTATATTATCGAATCGAATCGTAATTGTTACGTTGATCTTTCTTCGTTCATTCTTCTTTCTTCTTAAATAAATATAAAACGTTGATCAATCGGATCGTTTTGTTTAATCGTAATTGAATCGCATTTGATTTCGTTCTGATTTATTTTCGTTGTTAAATTCTGCGCTGAAAATTCGAAATAGAAAAAGCGATCTTGTTCGAAGTCCTTTGTCGCAGATAATTTTCATTGAATCGAAGCAACGAAGATCCACACGCCGTTCCTAAATTCCGAAAATTGATCAAAACCCCCCACCAGCCTGGCAATATCCTATGCAGCAAGCGTATAAAAATACTACGTTTCAGATTTGAATTCGGGGTGTGAATGCAGGCGCAGCCGAGGTATTAGGGCATCATGTCCCAATACCTGACGCAGTCTTATCGAAAAGTGTTTTACGAAATAATCATAAGACAGTCGAAGCCTTTCCGAAGTCATGGACAGACTGTCAGCCACTATCGAAGATCCACACGAAATCCTATCGACTTCCCTTCGCTTATTCTTCGTTAAATATCCGTATATCTATTTTAAGGCCTCCGACGCCAATCTCACGCGTTTCTAGTGTTTTCGTATGCTCGTAGGCCGTTTTCGCAGTCTATCGAAAAAGTAACGTGAAATTATATTGGTTTACCCACGGCGGCCATTTTGTGTTCTTTCATTAACCATAAAAAATTTTCGCATATATTTTCGAAAACCAGGGCGTTTTTTAACCCAGGTTCGGAAAAAGCCGCGCCTATGTTTTTGTAAGGCAACAAACGCAAATTAAATTTTAAGAGATCGGCCTAAAACGTATACGTGAGAGCGCCAATATTAACAGGGAAAGCGACGACGATTACTTATATAGATGATCTTCGCTATTAATCAATGAACCTTTCCTGCGTAGAGTGAGAGTATTCTTTTTATACTCGAAACTCAAATATATAAATAAAGTTCTAAAGATAATGATTTATATAATGCTTTATTACGTAATCGGAAAGATACAAAACTAAGCATCGGAAAACTACTAGGTAGTATTTGGAAAGATACTAGGTAGCATTCGGAAAGATACATCCAATCGCATATATAAACAGGAGGAATAGGGATGAACCAAACTAACGAAACAAATCAGCACGAAGAAAAGAAAGATTCAAAAAGAAAGGAACTAATTTCAGCAAAAGCAGTATTCGAGAAGTACGGCCCGCAGCCCGAATATAACAAGGGAAATTTTAACGACGGGGTTCGATTCATCCGTACACCAGCGGATCTAAAGCATTACATGTTTATGTCTGACTACGGCGTGAAAGAGTCTACATTGTGGCTATATCTCGTAATTGTCGATAGGTACAACGATTTATACGGATATGCATATCCGACTCAAAGCCAATTAGCATTCGAAATGGGCCGAAAGCCAAACGCAATAAAGCAAAACTTGCGTGTACTCGAAAACGTCGGACTGCTTAAAACGGAAAGTCGCGGCAAGGGATTCGCTAATGTGTACAAGCCACTAGTACCGATGAAACTCGAACGAATGTTAAAACTTTTCCCAGTTGCGAAAAAGAGATATGAGAAATTGCGGGATGATTTAAAGATATACGATAAAACGAATCTTGATCGAATGCCCGAACATATGCAGCAGCGCCGAGAAACATCATTAAAAGAAATTCAAAATCTTAAAGGGGATAACTAAAAATGAAAACAAATACAAAAGAAAATGTAAATGAAAATATCATCCACGAGAAGTCACTACGTGAAGAGATCGGAAAACACCGAGATAAGGCGTTCGATATTATCAATAAAGTAGGCGGATTAATGTTACTAGATAACGAGAGTTTGGCACCTCTTAACGAGGTTGCAAGATTCTACAATGCAACTAGAGACACAATTAAAATGCTTATTAGAAATAACAAAAAGGAATTTCAAAAAACAGGGATTAAAGTCGTATCAGGTAGGGATGTTATCAATTCTGTCGGTAAAAATAATTTACCAACAGAAATCGAACAAAAGAACGGGTATAAATTAATCACTATCGGCGAACGATCCGCAAAAATAGCGAACGGAAGAAACACGATGCTCACAAAAGATTCGATTATTCGCGTTGGCATGATGCTGAGGGATTCAGAGGTTGCGCGAGAATTCCGCGATCAGGCAACCGAAATTCTAAAAAGGGCGGATGTCAACACGATTGTCGAAGTTAAAGACGATCAGCTACGCAAAAAAGCCGAATTGTACGATAAAATGACCGACGGTGTACCGAAAATGGCGCAAGAATCGTTATTAACTACGATTGAACATTATCAAACTACGATTAGAGAACTAGAGCGAAAAGCTGAACAAGAGTTACAAGAAGAAAGAAAAATAACGCAAGATGCGAAGGCAGCACGGAAGAAAGCCGAAGAAAATACGAAGCTATTCGAGCAGTTAGCAACCGAAACTGGCGAAAAACTCGAAAGTGTAGTGAAAGATTTAGAAAAAGCGCGTAGAAAATCGGATCTATTTGATCGGTATATCGATAGTGGTCTAAATATGACGCTGCAAGAATTCTGCAAACGATACCTAGACGGCATAAAAACGAAATCGTTTATTGCGTGGTTGCAATCGGACGGAATTTTATACGAAAACAGAAATACAAACGCAGTATATCGAACTAGAAAAGGTTTCGAACAGTGGCTTATTAACGTACCAGTTAAACAGTACAACAATGCAATGAAAACTACATTAATGATTACGCCTAGTGGAGTGGTTAAATTGGCACAAAAATATGTAGGTGATCCGCGTTTAAATGAATCGTGGATAGAGTTCGGGAATTGATCGGAGGTTTTAAAAGTGAGAATCAATGGCGAAGTAAACCAAAGTAATATCACGTTACTAGAAACCGACGGTCTTAAACGCTGCAACGTATGTAAAAAATACAAAATGCTGGATCATTTCCACAAACACCGATTGAGGTACGACGGATTGGCATCGGCTTGCAAGCCATGTAACAACGTTCTTAAATATAGCGGCAAACAATCTGTATTCATCGCAGAAATTGATGGCCAGGAAGTCGAATGCAAGAAGTGTAACACCTGCGAAAAAGTAAAGGCGCTGCATGAATTCCATTCAAATGGAGCAAACCGCGGCAAATATTTCAGGCGTGGAAGTTGCGGACCGTGTGAAAATCGCGAGAAAAAGGAAAGAAAACGGAATTCAAGGGCGGTAAAAATGGCGCTCATTGCAGCCAATACAATAAAATCATAAAAAAATATAGAAAAAGTCGTGTTTTGTGGAAATTCGATAGGGGTCGGCCGTACATATGTAGTGAAGAGAAGGAGCCGTCCTTCTTTTCTGGATCAGATTTCTTTTATCATTTGAAGGGGAGGTTTTCCAGCCTTCCCAACTTCCCAAAAATACATAAATCATTTGTGACGGACTTCGCGAGCCGTCAACGGTTATATACAATTCGTATGTTTTTTTATGTTCTTCCATTTCCTATACTTTTTTGGATTGGCGACGCTGCATGGATCGGCATTGCTGGATCTCTTTTTATAGGACATGAATTTTATAGAAAGGTGGCCCGATCATTTTAATATAAATCGATTGGCGGGGAAACCCGTACTAAAATAGAAAAGTTTTTTTCACGTTACGCAATATCGAAGTTATAGAGAGATTTCTTTGAACAACAATTCTTTGAACAATCAAGGCTCCTTGTGTATGTCGGCCGTGACGCCACACGGCGGGCATACGTCGCGTAATACGTCAATGTGAAGCGGTAGCGAACTAGGAGGGGTGGAACCCTCCGAAACTTTTATTTATAAATACGATACATCAAAAATGTAAAGATACGCACATAAAACGATACACACGAAAGGAAGCGATATAATGCACGATAAAAAATATCACCTAACAGGCGATAAGCTGCGATTGATAAGAGTATTCGCAAATATAACGAAAAAGCAACTGGCGGAATTGTTAGGCATCGAACGCCGATCAATATCAACCTGGGAAAACGGAAGATACAACCCGACTGCGGAAAGTGCTGCAAAGGTTGTCAGCTTCGTTGGAGAGCGAAATTTTCAGCGTATAGAGGCGATCTTGTACGATCTTGACAACGTCGAAATGATGGACGAACTACGAACAAAAGTTAATAACAAACTATAAAAATATACGGGGGAAACAAGACTATGACAAACAAAATGAGCAGCGCAAAAGAACTATTGAAGCAAGCACGCGAGATCCAAAATTCACTAAGCGGGGAAATGTTAAGTCTGGCGGGCTATTTCCGAGATGCAAAAACGAAGCTAAACAAAGACGGCTTGTTATCAAGTAAAGGCGTTATGGAAGAAGAAGCGGGATTAAAAAGAAAAATGGAAGTTGCTGCAATGCAGATGATTGGCGATAGGCACCAAGAATATAAAGACGCGTTAAGCAAGGCGAAGAAAATAGCCCAGGCGGAATTATTACGAGAAGTTCCAGCAGTAGACGCACAAACGCAAGCGTTATTTAATGCGGATCTTATCCAACTTCGCGGGAATATTATGTTTGGTGCGACGCCAGAACGATCTGCGGAAAACCTGGTGAAATTAGTGGAAAGGGCGTCGGTACATCCGAGCCTAGCGAAACAAGTGCAGGAAGAATACTTGCAACTAGGCGCAGTGGTCGCGCAACGTGTCGGCAATACCGAACAGGGCTTTAAATTACGCCAATCATTACTAAATGGCCATAACAATCTAAACAAAGCGACGAAGGCCGACGGCTACGACGAAGCAAACGAAATCCTGGTGGCTATTTCCGATGCAGAAAAAGCGCAGTTTGTCAGCGGTCCAAAGTACGATCGAGTATTCGCGGAGATCAGCGGCGATACTATCTTGAAACAATTTGCAAATGATAGTGAAAAGTATTTCGATGTGCATCGCGAAAGAGTGTTACGAGTACAAATGCAGAACCCAGACATGCAAGGCGCGGCAATCACTAAATGATGGTTATATATTTGTGTCATGTACTAGCGGTGGCGGCTTTTATCGCTGCTGCTGCGCTTGATCACAATAAACGAAAACATACAAAGTTAAAATATGTGATTAAAAAGGGGAAATCGAAAATGAAAACAAACTACGATCCAAACAACGGCGAAACGATCGAAGGGCCGAAAGTTGCGGAAGTAGTAGCGGCCGCGCGCGTAAGGTTTGGCAGGAATTATCTTGTAATGAATACACAAACGTACAACAATCCGCACTGGAAAGCGGTCTATAACACGGCGAAGGGCGATGCAGGTCTGTCGGCACACGAACGAAGATTAAACACGGCCCGAAGTTTATCGTCAGGCGGAAAAAATCTAATGTAGAACAATTACACATACCATAAAACGAAATAGTGGCGGGCGGGTTGGAATAATACAGAAAAGGAAGCGATCACATGAAAACACTACACGAAATCTATCTAGAGGAACAAAAGTTGCACCAGGAGAAAGAAGACCGACTGAAAGCGCTGGAACAGGCCGAAAAGGATTGGCAGGAATCAATCATGCGTGTACAAGAGGAAAAGGCGTGTGTACTAGATGCCATGAAATACGAAGGCGTGGCAACAAGTCGAAATCTAGTCGGATAGTGACGAAGCGGGGCGGTGCCTTATCGGTATCGCTTTTTTTTATTTAACTATCGAAGGAGGCCGAGACATATGCAAATCAGATACCACGGGCAGCACGTAACTATAACGGGTGACGAAGACATATTGCAACGTGCTGGAATCGAATTGAATCCGACACCACTTCGAAAAGGTGAAATGCCAACAACCTACGAGGAATTGCGCTATTTCTACGCACAGGCATACAAGAAACCTACGAGAGATCACGCAATTTCGTACGTTATTGCACGGGTGAATTATATTGCGCAGAACGATTTACGAGATAAATCGAAGATAGATAAGCGAGAAGCGAAAACAAATAATTGGATAAAGGAAGCGAAATCATGAGAGGGTACGAAGATAGAATCGAAGCTGCTAACGCTCATATTGATGCGTATGTCATCTCGAATGAGGACTGGCACGACGCGAAAAAGATTCGTTTGATGAATGCAGCAGCAGGGAATCGCATTTTTCAGCATTACGGGCGTCGGTTCATTCGCATTCAAAGAAAATAACGTTTCTAGTGCGATTGGGCAGCCGTTATCGGAACTTATCTCCGATAGTGTGTTACAATTAATCGAAGCGGAAAACAAGAATCTCCAATTGACTGGACCTGTGATTGGTTAGACAGTTTAAGAAGGTTATATAAAAAGGGAGATGGCGCAAAGATGGCGAGAGAAAAAGAGAATGATTTAACAGAGAAATTGGCAGAGGGTCACCGAAAGTATGGCGACGGAAACTTTACAGTACAGAATATCGGCGATGAAACTAACCCGAATTGGACTGTCGTAAAAAATGTGAGGAAGGGATCGGCGGGCATTCGAGAAGGCGAAGATATATTTAGTTTGCGATCAAAATATATAAAATAGTGCGGAGATGGGCGGGGCTTAATTGCTTCGCCTCTTTTTTGTATGCAACGGGAAATGTACGCCGAGAAATTACGTTGTTAGATACTTTAATAGTAGCAATTCTTGTGATTATATTGCTAGGTGTTTAGCGTCTTAAATTATTAATGGATTTTAGAGGAGATTTTTAAATAATTCTTTAAAAAAAGTAATAAAACTACTTATATCATAATTATAAGTTGTAATGATTAGCATGTTCTAGTAGAATTGTTTACAGATGAAAATAAAGGAATCGTAAATTATGGATTTCTGTTAAAATTGGAGAAGGGTTGAGAAACCCTAGGTATTAGTAGGAGGACACAAATGATTACAGTAAGTAACGTTAGTTTGCGTTTTGCGGATCGCAAATTATTTGAAGATGTTAACATAAAATTCACGCCAGGTAATTGCTACGGTTTAATCGGAGCAAACGGTGCCGGGAAATCGACATTTATAAAGATTTTATCTGGGGAAATCGAACCATCAACAGGTGACATACATATTACGCCAGGTGAGCGTCTAGCAGTATTAAAACAGAACCACTTCGAATATGAAGAGTTCCCAGTATTAGAAACAGTAATTATGGGTCACACGCAACTTTACAAAGTAATGCAAGAGAAAAATGCAATTTACATGAAAGAAGACTTTAGTGATGAAGATGGTATGCGTGCCGCGGAACTTGAAGGTGAGTTCGCTGAGCTTAACGGTTGGGAAGCAGAATCAGAAGCTGCAATCCTTCTAAAAGGTCTTGGTATTGGTGAAGATCTTCATGATAAGAAAATGTCTGAATTAACTGGTGCAGAGAAAGTAAAAGTATTACTTGCGCAAGCATTATTCGGCCAACCTGACATTCTTTTACTAGATGAGCCTACCAACCACTTGGACTTAAAAGCGATCCAATGGTTAGAAAACTTCTTAATGAACTTTGAAAATACAGTTATCGTTGTATCCCATGACCGTCACTTCTTAAATAAAGTATGTACGCACATGGCTGACCTTGATTTCGGTAAAATTCAACTTTATGTTGGTAACTATGACTTCTGGTACGAGTCAAGTCAATTAGCTTTAAAATTAACACAAGATGCTAATAAGAAAAAAGAAGAGAAAGTAAAAGAGTTACAAAACTTCATTGCACGCTTTAGCTCAAACGCATCTAAAGCGAAGCAAGCGACTTCTCGTAAAAAATTATTAGATAAAATTACATTAGATGATATTAAGCCATCATCACGCCGTTACCCATTCGTTGGCTTCACACCAGAACGTGAAGTAGGAAATGACTTATTAACTGTTGAAGGTCTTTCTAAAACAATTGATGGTGAAAAAGTGTTAGATAATGTGTACTTCACTTTAAACAAAGGTGATAAAGTTGCATTTATCGGCCGTAACGATATTGCAATGACAACATTATTTAAAATCCTAATGGGTGAAATGGAGCCGGATAGCGGTTCATTCAAATGGGGCGTTACAACATCTCAATCATACTTCCCAAGAGATAACTCTAAGTACTTTGAGAACAGTGATTACAACCTAGTTGAATGGTTACGCCAATTCTCTCCACAAGATGAGTCAGAAAGCTTCTTACGTGGTTTCTTAGGCCGTATGTTATTCTCAGGTGAAGAAGTTAAGAAGAACGTTTCTGTATTATCTGGAGGAGAAAAAGTTCGTTGTATGCTATCTAAAATGATGTTAAGTGGTGCGAACGTAATCACACTTGACGATCCAACGAACCACTTAGATCTTGAGTCTATCACTGCATTAAACAACGGTTTAATTGCATTCAAAGGTACAATCTTATTCACATCTCATGACCATCAGTTCGTACAAACAATTGCGAACCGTATTATCGAAGTAACGCCAAACGGTGTAATCGATAAAGAGGCAACTTACGATGAGTTCTTAGAAAATGATGAACTTCAAAAACAAGTCGATGCAATGTATAAAGGTCAATAATACATGATAAAAACCCTCGCTTTCTTTTATGAGAACGGGGGTTTTGTTGAATAGAAAGGCTATTTTTGTATATAAATTAAGGATGACTAAAACGAATAATTATTCAAAAATAACTTTTACGGTGGTAAGGGTGTACCTGAAAAAATATTACACTTTTTATTTTATGAAATTGGGTTGTTTACATGAATATGCCAAAATTGGAGATAGATTTATTTGCGAATGAATAAATAAAAGTTTATAGTATGTGGAGTCATAATTAGTGGATGAATCTTGGGAGAAAACAGGAAATGTTACAAATTAATTTAGTTAAATAGAAACCAAGGTCAAAATGTTTAAAAAGAAATAGTTGAATAAATAAAGGCTTCAAATTATAATTACTAATATTCTTCATATAGTTAAATAAAAAAATCTATTTGAAGAAGAAAAATTGAATAGAGAGACAGACTTATATCAAAATAAGCCTTGGATGATCAAAAGAGGTGGAGAGATGAAAGAATTACTATTAAAGAGTAAGCGAGTGTTAAGCAATCACTTTGGATTTTTCGTGTTTGCAGTTATTTTATTCTGGTTAAAAACATACGCAGCATATGTGACAGAATTTAATTTAGGGATATCAAACACTATCCAAAAGTTTTTACTGTTTTTCAACCCGCTTAGTTCAGCAGTTTTATTTTTAGGGCTCGCATTATTCGCAAAGGGGAAACGAGCTTACATTTGGTTAATTGTTATTAATTTGTTAATGTCCATACTTTTATATGCAAACGTAGTATATTACCGCTTTTTCAGCGATTTTATTACGTTCCCGACATTAACACAAACGAATAACTTTGGAGATTTAGGTGGTAGTATTTTTGCATTGCTACACTTATATGATCCACTATATTTCTTAGATACAATCATTTTAATTGTTTTAGTCGCAACAAAATTTGTAAATCCTAAACCAATTCGTGTTGCAAAGCATAAATTATCTCTAGTATTTGTAGCAGGTATTTTATTCTTTAGCGTTAACTTAGGTCTTGCAGAATCTGACCGTCCTGAATTATTAACAAGAACATTTGACCGCAATTATATTGTGAAATATTTAGGGGCATACAACTATACGATTTATGATGGCATTCAAAGTGCGAAAGCATCAACAGAACGAGCATTAGCTGATGGAGATAATATGACAGAGGTTAGAAACTATCTTACATCAACATATGCAAGTCCAAATCCAGAGTACTTTGGTAAAGGAAAAGGAATGAACGTAATTTATATTCACTTAGAGTCATTCCAAAACTTTTTAATCGATTATAAATTAAATGGTCAAGAAGTTACACCGTTCTTAAATTCATTTACAAAAGATGCGAATACGTTATACTTTGATAACTTCTTCCATCAAACAGGACAAGGTAAAACATCTGATGCAGAGTTCATGTTAGAGAACTCAATGTTTGGTTTACCGCAAGGATCTGTTTTTACAAATAAAGCTCATAATACGTATCAATCGGCACCAGCTATTTTAGGTCAACAAGGATACACATCAGCAGTGTTCCATGGTAACTACAAAACGTTTTGGAACCGTGATGATATTTATAAATCATTTGGTTTTAATAAATTCTTTGATGCGTCATACTATGATATGAACGAAAAAGATGTAGTAAACTATGGCTTAAAAGATAAACCGTTCTTTAATGAGTCAATACCGTTATTACAAACGTTAAAACAACCGTTCTATACGAAGTTCATTACGTTATCGAATCATTTCCCTTATCCTATTGATAAAGCGGAAGCAACGATTGAACCAGCGAAAACAGGTGACTCGTCTGTAGATACGTATTTCCAAACAGCACGTTATTTAGATGAGTCTGTAAAAGGCTTTATGGATTACTTGAAACAATCTGGTTTATACGATAACTCAATTATCGTTATGTACGGTGACCATTACGGTATTTCAGATAATCATGGCACAGCAATGTCTCAAGTAATGGGTAAAGAAATGAACTCATTTGAAAATGCCCAATTACAACGTGTACCATTAATCATTCGTGTTCCAGGAATGAAGGGCGGCGTACAACATCAATACGGCGGAGAAATTGACGTTCTTCCAACGTTATTACACTTACTAGGTACAGATACAAAGAATTATGTCCAATTCGGATCAGATTTATTATCACCAGAGCATAAACAAGTTGTTGCATTCCGTAACGGTAACTACGTAAGCCCAACGGTTACTGCACTGAACGGCAAGTACTATGATACAGCGACTGGTAACCCTGTAGAATTAACAGACGAAATAAAACAAAATGAACAAATGGTTCAAAAATCACTTAAATACTCTGACCAAGTTGTTAACGGGGATTTATTACGATTCTACACACCAGAAGGATTCACTCCAGTAGATCGTTCTAAGTATAACTATAACCATCGTGATAAAAATAAAACGAAGGTAAAGACAACTGAAGACGGGGAAGCTAAATAAATACTAAAAAGCGCTGCTCATATGAGTAGCGCTTTTGTTTGTAAATATAATTATATCGTCATTATATAGAACCATCTTTTATTTGTTGTTTCGACTTGCCAAAGAATACTACACCGACAATGATAATAATGATGAATCCCCACTTAATTAAAGGGTTTTCTTCGAAAAATCCAGCGAACCACTTTTCACTTACAATCATTTTTGCAGCAGTATAAGCTAAAACAGCTGCTCCAATCGTAATGATGATTGGAAAACGGTCCACCCATTTTAAAATCAATGTACTTCCCCATACGACTACTGGAATGGAAACTAATAGTCCGATGATTACTAAAGAAAAATTACCATGCGCAGCTCCGGCAACAGCGAGTACATTATCAATTCCCATTAACGCATCAGCTATAATAATGGTTTTAATAGCAGACCAAAATCCTTCTTCTGCTTTAATATCATGATTTTTGCCCTCAGCAATCAATTTGTAAGCGATCCAAATGAGCAATACACCGCCAATTAGAAGTAATCCTGGTATTTTTAATAACCAAACAACAACTAAGGTGGCAGCGGCTCTTATAGCGATTGCTCCAACAGTTCCCCAAATGATAACTTTCTTTTGTTGATTTTTTGGTAATCGTCTTGCTGCTAATCCAATTACAATGGCATTATCACCAGCTAAAACTAAATCAATTACAATAATGGCAAGTAAGGCAGACCAATATTCAGGTGAAAGAAAATCCATATACATATCACTCCTTAAGAGTAATATGTGTTAAGCTGTATTAAAAATTCCAAAGATATTCTTCTTGTATATGGTGTAAATGAATAATAAGTGGAATAATAGCGTTAAAAATAACCAGCCTTTTCAAATAGTAATCGAGGATTATATACACGATTATAATTATGATTGTTAACAATGGACAATCAAAAAGATGACTCCAGTACAATTCTTGAGCCATCTTTTAAGTGCTTAATTTTGAAAGGTCTTTTTTATTAAACTGTCAATTTTATATGGTACAGTTCAAAAACGAGTAGGTTATTTTATTTTAAGATTTACTTTCGTATCTTTCGAGTGCTACTTTTTTAGGCATAAAACATACAATAATCAAAGCTACAAAAGATAAGACTAACATAAATACGTATGCATCACTTGAACTGAAGATAGAAGATAATTTTGTTACTTGCATAGCTGATATGCTTTTATTCCCACTAGATAACTGTAAAGTATATGAAGTTGACTGAATCGTATAAACTGTGATGATAACCGCTGTTCCAATAGCACCTGCTAATTGGCGAATGGTATTATTTACTGCTGAACCATGTGAACCAAGTTCTCTTGGTAAAGCGTTTAACCCTGCTGTATTTAAAGGCATCGAAATGAAACTTAACCCAATTCGTAGAATAATGGTACGAACCATTAAATACATATAGGTTGTGGATTCGGTCAAATCAATGACACCCCACATCGAAATAATGATACATATTAAACCTGTAATAAAGAGTGGTTTTGCTCCGTATTTATCAAACATTTTCCCTGTGATAGGTGATAAGAAAGCATTAATGACAGCTCCAGGTAATAAAAGTAGACCGGATTCGAATGCGGTAAAACCTCGTCCATTTTGTAAGTAAATCGGCAATAGAATTAAATCAGCATACATAATCATCGTAATGAGTACGTTAATGACTGATGTAAGAGTGAAAACTTTATACTTAAATACTGATAAATTCAATAATGGATCGTTAGACTTTATTTGACGTATACAGAATAAAGCTGTAACGATTATACCGATAATAATTGTTGTAATAACAACTGGGTGATCCCATCCTTTGCTTCCTGCACTACTAAATCCGAATATAACACAACCAAAGCCAATCGTTGATAAAATGACACTTATGATATCTAATTTTGCTTTTGTTGTATCAGCAACATTCATCAAGTATTTAAGTGCGAGAATAATAACAATAAATACAAATGGAGCTAATCCAATAAATAGCCATCTCCAAGATACATATTCAATGATAAAGCCAGATAATGTTGGAGCGATGGCTGGCGCAAAAATGATGGCAAAGCCGATGGTCCCCATAATACTTCCACGCTTTTCACTAGGGTATAAATATAAAATAACAGTCATCATTAGTGGCATAATAATTCCTGCCCCAACTGCTTGAATCATTCTTCCTATTAACAGAATGCCAAAATTTATGGCGCATGCACAGAGAACAGTCCCAATAAACAAAGAGAGCATCGAGCTAATAAATAGCTGTCTTGTTGTAAATCGTTTCATTAAAAATGCAGTAATTGGTACCAGAACACCATTTATGAGCATAAAGCCTGTCGATAGCCATTGCACTGTTGCAGCCGTAACATCAAATACTTCCATTAAATTACTCATCGCTACATTTAATAGCGTCTGATTTAATGTTGATAAAAAACAACCGGTAATGAGGACAACTAAAATAATTTTTTTATTTCTTTCTGATATTTCCTTTTGCATTGGTAAACTCCTTCATTGTTTTCTTGATTTATCGACATCGTGTCGATAAAATTAATGGTAACAAAATAAATTTTCTTTGACCATGAACAGTTTTGTTGAAAATGTTCACTACTCGACATAGAAGGTATGAACTGTCGAGTAAGTAAAGAGAAAATCTATAAAGGAGTTTCAAAATGTCTACAACTAAAAAAGAAGATCCTCGTACAGTTCGTTCAAGAGAAATGTTTAAAAATGCTGTTTTTTCTCTCTTATGTGAGAATCCTAGTATTTCAAGCTTAACGGTTCAGAAAGTAGCAACAAAGGCAGGATTAAACCGAACAACCTTTTACTTACATTATCAAGATATTCAAGATTTACTAGACCAAATCACAAGCGAGATTTTAAATGAGCTTTCTAATAAAGTTGCTGATTTAATACATGAAAAAGATTTATCAGAAAAACAAAAGCTAACACAATTGCTTGATTATTTATATATTCACCGAAGTTATTTATTTATATTATTTAAAATGAATCAATTTGAGGAGCAATTATTTTTATTTTTAAAGCAATTAATAGAAACGAGAAGAGAGAATACGGAAAAGAATTTACCAGACGATTATGTTGCAGCTGATATTAAAACAGCCTCTTTGGTAGGTATCATCATGTGGTGGATCAGGAATGGACTTCACTTTAGTTCAGATTATATTGCAAATCAAATTTATTTAATGTATAAAGGATGAATATGTTAAAATCAGTCATGTGTATTAATTAACAAAAATCCTCATATATAAGAATAGAAATTAATGGGGGATAGAAAAGTAATTGACTTGCAAGTAAGGGATTATATATTTCAACTTTATAAAGTGAAAGTTTTTTAGTAAGAAGGGTGCGATTCATGAATTTTAAAAATGAAAAAGTATCATTACATTTAGAGGTTGTGAAATACCAATTTAAAGATGCAAAAGATGAGTGTGATAGAAATTGGTTAATAGTAAAAGCGAGACTGTCAGAGGAAAATAAAGTATTTGAAACGATGGATCCTTTTTTACAAACTACCGATTTACAGTACATGATAACATGGTTTCAATCATTACCCAATCCTACATATAATGAACTAGATTTCATAGGACCAAATGTAGCGTTTGAATTTATTGGAGAAAAAGAAGGAGAGTTTCATATTGTTATTCGCTTATCACAGGAACTTAATCCTTTATGGTGTAAGGAAGACGAGTATGAATTTTCTATCAGTATAACTCAAGAGGATAGAGAGAATATTATTCGTTCTATTGAAGAGCAACAACGGAAATTCCCAAAACGATAAAAAAAGACTTGATAACCTACAAGAGGGAATCAAGTCTTTTTATTACATACGATTATCATGCCAGAAGTTTAATGGGAAATGTTCGTTCTCATTATAGCCTTCTAATTCATATCCTTTTTCTTTCAGTCCCTTAATAATTCCAGGTACTGCTTTAACTGATTGTGGATGAATATCATGCATAAGAATAACTTCTGTTGGATTTGTAGCATGAGCTAGAACGTTTTCTACAATTTTAGCAGATGCAGCGTCAACCGGCATTTTGTTGTATTTCCAGTCTAATGAATCAATTGTCCAATCCCAAACTTTTAAACCATTTTCAACAACTTTGTTGCGAAGTGCTTCATTTAAGCCTGGCATTGAGCCGTAAGCAGGACGAGTTAATACGGGTGATTTTCCTAGGACGCCAGCGATTAAGCCTTGGTCTTCTTTCATTTCATCAACGTAATGACCTTCTGTGTAAAGTTTCTTGTAGTTATGAGTCATACTGTGCATCCCAACATAGTGGCCTTCAGCATTTTCGCGTTTTACAAGATCAGGGAAAGCTTTCACGTTTGAACCGATTAGGAAGAATGTTGCTTTTGCATTTTCTCTTTTTAACATATCTAAAAGCTCAGCTGTATATTTTCCAGGACCGTCATCAAAGGTTAAATAAGCTACTTTTCTAACCTGCCCATTATATTGTTTTGGAGCTTCTTTCGGTGCAAGAGAAGTTTGAATCTCACTTACAAGTTGAACTGATTTTACATTATCCTCTGTACTTGCTAGAGCAGTATGTGTTGATCCGTAAGCGGCTTCGTATGTAAATAATACCCCAGCGCAAATCAACAGAGCTCTTTTCACTAAAGTTGTCATCCGAATTCCATTGTGCATAATTTTCCTTCTCTCTATAAAAGTTCTACTCTACTATATTAGCAATTTTAGAGGGGGAAATGCAAAAAAACTTTTTTACAAGCGTAAAAAATTTTTTTGAAAAATATGCAAGATTTCAGCGTTTTTGCAGGTTTAAAAGAATGAAACAAGAATTGAATGTATTGAACTACATTTATAATTTATAACGGTTCATAAATGTTTTTAGTTTTGGAAAGGGAGGATAAGTATGAAAAAATTAGCTTGTTTACACGCCCACCATTCAAATATTGAATACATTGATCGAGCGTTTCAATCTTTTGAAATAGAAATACTCCATTTTGTAGATCCCATTTTATCACACATACTAAAAAAGATTGCGATTTTGAAAGAGAACAAGCACGAAATAAATTGTATGATCTTTAAAAGTATATAGCCGAAAGTGACGCGGATACACTTTTAATAACTTGTACAAATTATATTACGCTATTAGATGAGAATTTCGAAATAGACATACCTATACTGAAAATTGATGAGCCATTCTTTGAAATGCTTTGTTATGTTGAAGAGCCACAAACAATAGTTTTTACGAATGCTAGTACAGTTTTAGGAACGGTGGAACGTTTAAAACAATACACTCAGCAGAAAAATAAATCCATACATGTAAAAGTAGAAGTGATAGAGGGGATATTTGAGTTAATTATGCAAGGTCGTAAAGAAGAGTATGATGCTAAATTAGAAAAGTATTTATATGAAATTATGAAAGATAGAAATGAAATGCTTTCAGTTGCACAATTATCGATGATAGATGCTGCTACAAGGATAGAAAATATAAATAGGAAGGAACATAATAAATCCGTTGAATGCGTTAGTAGAGTACCATATAGGGAGTGTGAATGAACAACCGTGTGAAAAATAAAGAAGAGAATGTAGTTTGTTTTAGCATGTACAGTCAAAAATTTCACATACCGTATTTAAAAAATAAATATAGGTAAATCGAAAAATAATGTAGAATATATCGTACATACATATGTGAAGTCAACGTAATAAATAAAAGAGGTGGACATATGCAACTTGAAGAAGTAATGCAGCAACTAGAGGAATATGGAACAGAACAAAATCGTAAAACGTTTAAAAATCATGGGGCGAAAGAGCCGTTATTCGGAGTTAGTTTTGCGAATTTGAAATTGTTAAAAAAGAAGATAAAAAAAGATCATGATTTAGCAATCTTATTATGGGAAACACAAAATATGGATGCAAGAACTTTAGCGACGATGATTTTAGAGCCAAAGAAATTAACGTCAGAACAGTTAAATAGATGGGTACAGGAAGTTGATTATTATTGTTTAATGGATGTTCTTATGACGGCTATTTGTACTTCACCAATCGCTATAGAAAGAATGGAAGAATGGACAAAATCTGATGATGAATGGATTGGAAGAGCAGGTTGGTCATTATTCGCGAATATCGCTATAAAAAATAAAACATTAGATGATGAATACTTCTTATCGTATTTAGAAGAGATTAAAGTTCATATACATAATGAAAAAAATCGAAAAAGAGAAGCGATGAATAGGGCTTTAATTGCGATTGGTGTTCGAAATGAGAGTTTGGAACAAAAAGCAATTGAAATTGCTCGTGAAATTGGAAAAGTAGAAGTTGATCACGGGACAACGTCATGCAAAACACCAGATGCAGAAGCCTATATTAAAAAGACACGGGAAAGAGCTGAAAAAAGAAAGTAAAATAAGAAAAGGGGAAAGGCTATGAATCCAATTGAAGTGGCACGAAGCGTAATTACATCACAATTTTCGAATTGTGATGTAGCTTTATTGGGAGGAAGCGTTGCACGAGGAGAAGCGACAAAGACATCGGATCTTGATATTGTAATAGTAGATAATAGTTTGTCATCTTGTTATAGGGAGTCCTTTTATAGTAATGGATGGCCTGTTGAAGTATTCGTACATAATTTTGAAACGTATAAAACCTTTTTTAAAATGGATTGTGATCGCGGGAGACCTTCGTTACCTCAATTAGTTTCCGAAGGGGTTATATTAAAAGGAAAACATGAAATTGTTGAGATGTTAAAAAAGGAAGCGAATCATCTATTAATTAAAGGTCCAGAAAAATGGAATGAAGAGACGATGAAGCAGAAAAGGTATTTTATTACGGATACTTTGGATGATTTTATTGGTGCATCTAAGAGAGAAGAAGAATTATTCATTGCCAATTTATTAGCGGAATTCGTACATGAATATGTATTAAGGGTAAATGGTCAATGGCTTGGAAATTCAAAATGGTTTATAAGAGTGTTAAGAAGATATGATGAACAATATGCAGACCAATTTGTAGCGGCTTTTGATCATTTTTATAAAACAGGAGAGAAAAGTGAATTAATTACTTTTGTAGAAAAGACGTTAAAACAGTATGGAGGAAGAGTGTTCGAAGGATTTTCTATTGGCAAATAAAAAGGGGATAGTAATATGAATGTACCATTCGTTCAATTAAGAGAATTGACACTAGATGATGTAGAAGATCGCTATCAATGGTCATTAGATACGGAAGTAACAAAATATTTAGTCGTACCAGACCAATATCCTCCGTTCACTCGTGACGATACGAGAAAATGGATTGAAGCATGTATTAGTCGAGAGAATGGTTATGAACAAAGAGCTATAGTTACAGAGAAAGCTATACACATTGGGTGGGTAGATCTTAAAAACTTTGATAAAACAAATAAAAACGCAGAACTAGGAATTGCAATTGGGAAGAAAGAGTATTGGGGAAAAGGGTATGGAATGGCAGCTCTATATAGTATGTTACAAATAGGATTCTTTCAGTTCAAATTGGAGAAAATTTGGCTACGTGTAGATGAAGATAATGCACAAGCAAGAAGGAGTTACGAAAAGGCTGGATTTGTTTGTGAAGGAATTATGAGAAATGATCGCTATCGCGATGGTAAATTCATCCATCGCTATCGTTACAGTATATTAAAAAAAGAGTATGAATCGAAAATTAATAGCATATAAAAATATTATGTCAATTAAAAAGGGGATAGATAAAATGATTCGATTACTTACAAAAGTGGATGCAGAGCAATATTGGGAGTTACGTTTACAAGCACTGCAAGTAAATCCAGAAGCGTTTATAACGACATATGAAGAAGCAGTACGCCAAGAAACCCCCCTTGAACACGTTGCTAGTAATCTTTCATCTAACAGTAGTTTTACATTTGGTGCTTTTAATAAAGAAAATCGTTTAGTTGGAGTTGTTACTTTACTAACAGAAGAAAAGGAAGCATATAAGCATAAAGGACATATCGTTGCGATGTATGTAGATGCAAGTAATCGAAGAAATGGTCTTGCGCGTGATTTAATACGCAAAGCAATTGAAAGAGCAGGGGAAATGAACTTGGAGCAATTGACCTTAGGTGTTTTTTCCACAAACGAACCAGCAAAAAAACTGTATGAATCAATGGGCTTTAAAACGTATGGAATTGAAAAAAGGGCTATAAAGATGAATGGTGTGTATAGTGACGATGAACATATGGTGTTGTTCCTTTAAATAGGGGAGGAGCTTATCATGAAAGATTTCTATTTAGAAAAAGATATGAACCCGCAAGTAGCGATTTTGTATGCAACAGTTACTGATACCTTTAAAAGATTGCAAAATTTAGTAGAAGGCACTGAAGAAAACGAACTATCCTTTAAGGGGTCTGAAAATAATGAAAATAGCATTGGACAACTACTTCAACATTTAACAGTTGTCGATTTACATTGGGTGTTCCGTTTAAAGGGAGAAGAAGTTCCACAGACACTTGAAATTAAATATGGACCTATGTTGAATGAAGTAGGAGAACTACCAAGTTTAAGAAAGCACACATTGCAAGAATTAATGCTAGATTATGAAGCGGTACAAAATATGTTTTATGCAGAATGTATGAAATTAACAGAAAATGACTTATTGCGGGAAGTCTTTTATGAAAAGGGAGAAAATGCGACTATAAGATGGGGGATATGGCATATAGCTGATCATAATCGATATCATCAAGCTCATATTAATCAATTAAGAAAATTATATAGAACTAGATTACATCAAAGGTGAAAATTTTGAATTTTAATCATATTCACTTTACTGTATAGTATTAAGAAGAAACTACACAAGGGGTTTTATAATGAAAGCTATTGCAATAGGGATATTGGCATCATTTTTCTTTGCCTTTACCTTCGTTTTAAACCGTGCGATGGACTTAGAAGGTGGAAGTTGGATTTGGAGTGCATCATTACGGTATTATTTTATGGTTCCAATGCTATTACTTATTGTCATGCATAGAGGGAACTTAAAGCAACTCTTTCAGTTTATGAAAAACAATCTAAAAGAATGGTTGTTATGGAGTATTGTTGGATTTGGTCTCTTTTATGCACCGCTTAGTTTTGCTGGAGCGTTCGGGCCAGGTTGGCTTGTTGCCTCAACATGGCAAATTACGATAGTTGCAGGGATTTTGTTAACACCATTTTTTGCGGTAGACCCACTACATAAAAAACTTCCGATGAAGGAATTAGTTATGTCGAGCATTATTTTATTCGGTGTTGTACTGATGCAAGTAGAACATGCTTCCTCATTAGGAATCCGTGAAACTGTTTTATGTGTAGTTCCTGTCCTCATTGCAGCGTTTGCGTATCCTCTTGGAAATCGAAAAATGATGCAAGTTTGTAAAGGGGAGTTAGATGTATTTCAGCGGGTTCTCGGTATGACATTAGCAAGTTTACCATTTTGGTTTATTCTATCTGGTTATGAAGTATCTGCAAACGGATTACCATCAAGTAGCCAAGTTTTTCAATGTTTTATTGTAGCCGTTAGTTCGGGTTTAATTGCGACAGTATTATTTTTCTTTGCGACAGATCTTGTGAAAGATGATCCGCAAAAACTAGCAACAGTTGAAGCTACTCAGTCTGGTGAAGTTTTATTTGCGCTAGTAGGAGAGCTCATTTGGCTATCTGCTCCAATTCCGTCATCTTTATCTTGGATTGGAATGAGTCTTGTTATTGTCGGAATGATACTACATAGTTATGTGGCGGTAGTTGTGAAAAAAGAAGAAAAGATAACAGCGTAATGAGATTAGCTCTTTTTTATAAAGCGCTAGTCTTTTTTCATAGAAAGGGTTGGAGTATGAACTTGCAATGCGTTGATCAAATTGAGAAAGATTCAATTTTAAATGTACTACAATATGCGGTTGGTCCAAGTAAAATAAGTTTAAATAAAGCGGTATTATTTTATCAAAGTAATAAAGGTACATTATATAAATATGAAGAAATGGCTTGTATAGGTTTTGAAGTAATTGGAGGAACGAAAGCGAGGATATGCCACATTGCTGTTATGCCAAAATATCGTCATCAAGGAATTGCGTTGCAAATGATAAGAGAAGTAGTAAGAATGCATCAATTGAATTATGTGGAAGCAGAGACAGACGATGAAGCAGTAGAATTTTATAAGAAAAGTGGTTTTGAGATTAAAAGTTTAGGAGAAAAATATCCGGGAATAGAAAGATTTCATTGTTATTTGGAGAAATAGCATAAAAATATCCAAATGTGCATATGGAATATAGTTTGAAAAAAGTAATATTTACATTATATAATAAAGGTATCTGGAAAATTATAGATGAAAGAAATTAGGTGTATAACACATGAGAATGGATAAAAGTAAATTTATAAAAATCGCTACTTCAATAGGAGTGTCATCTTTTTTATTAACGGGCTGTGGTGATTATGAAGAAGAAAATGCACAACAAGAAAGTACCGCTGTTAAAACAGATGGTACGAAGCAAGAAAATGAAGAAGAAACATTAAATTGTGATGATAAAGCCCCAACAACGGAAAATGTAGAAAAAGATGAGTTATGTAAGGGGAATAATCCGTCATTTTCATCTTATCATGAAAACTCGCATTTACCGATACTTCCATTCGTAGCAGGATATTTATTAGCAAATAGAACCTCAAATATGAATTATACAGTAAAACAAAATGTAATGAAGAAACCATACACAAACAATGTTATTCCTTATCGTGAAAAGGATGAGAGGAGAACTGGCGGCAGCAGTGGTGGAGGATATTACGGTGGAACTAGTAGCAACAATTCTTCAAATAAAGTTGATTTAAATAAGCAACAGTCAAATCCATCAAATAAAGTGACGCCAGATACAAATACACCAAAATCATCTACGACACAAACGCCGAAAGTAAATTCTGGTTCAAGTGGCATTGGGAACGCAAAAGCGCCAGCGGGATCATAAAGCGAAAGGATAATAGAGTCATGTATACAGAACAAGAACAGAAAGAGTATATGAAAGTATGGTTTTCACTTGCGGAAGAAGCTGGTCGAAATGGGTTTACGTGGCCGAGTCTATTAGAGAATGAAGAATGGAATCAATATATGGCAACAGGGATGTATCGTATGCCGATAAACACTTATACCGCTATCTCGAAAGCGACAGAAGAAATTATGTATGTGTTATATAGAACGTATCAATATATTGTAAATACGACAGAAGATTTTCAAAAACTTGGATTCCCAGCTGAAACGTGGGAAATTGCGAGAATGAAACATACTGGTTTGTTTTCATATTTCACAAGATTTGATTTTATCGTAAATGGTGATGATATTAAATTAATAGAAGTAAATTGTGACACTCCAACAGGTTATTTAGAACCGTCTGTCGCAAATGAAGTGTTGTGCCGTTTTCACGATGTAAATCACCCAAATCATATTGAAGAGCATATAGTACAGGCGTGGGAACAAATTAAACATGACTATAATATAGGTAATGAAGAGACGATATATTTTACTAGTTATGATTGGCACGATGAAGACCGTCAAACAGTTCAATTTTTAAGAAGTTATTGCTTAAATCACGCCACGGAGTATGTAGGAATTCAAGATATCGTCGTTGCGGAGGATGGCATATATACACCGAGTGGAGAAAGAATTAAATATTTATATAGACTTTATCCAATGGAATATTTAGTGTCGGACGTCGATAAGAATGGAAAAAGGATTGGTTTGCAATTTTTAGATCATATTGCGCAAGGAAGAGTGAAAATTATTAACCCACCAGCCGCGTTTGTTATGCAAAATAAAAGTGTACTCGCATTAATTTGGAAGCTTTACGAAGAAGCGATTTTCTTTGAAGAAGAAGAGCGAAACATTATTAATAAATATTTCCTACCAACATATTTTACAAATAAGCCATTTTTAGAAAGAAATGAATCATATGTTTCAAAACCCCTATATGGGCGTGAAGGCGGCGGAGTATCTATATACGAAAATGATGAACTAATAGCTGAAGATAAAAACGACTATTACTTTGAACAACGGAAAATATACCAACAATACATAGAAATGCCTGACTATACCATTGACACATGGGATGGTCCGTATACTGGTAAACTACTAATTGGTTCACACTGTATAAGCGGAAGGGCAGCGGGTTTATTTTTACGTGTAGGTGAGAAAATAACGGGAAACTTATCGATGTTTACTGGGGTTACGATTGAAGGGTAATGTGTATGTAAAACGGTAAGTATTATTTCATTACAGGAAGAATATTTAGAATCTTCTAGGTGTGGAATTAGGTAATATAAAAATTGTTGAAATGAGTAAATAATAAATTTGATTACAACATTTTAAGGAGATTAACTTTCAATGGAAAAAAAGCTATTAACATAGCAGCTTCCTATATTAATTCCTCTTAGGATTAGACAGCGTAGGGTGTTAAAAAAATAGTGGACCGTGCCACAGGTAACTTAGTTGCTAAGGAACTAATCATTGAGAATGATTGCCTAGTAAAATATGAAGTAGATGATGAAAAAATAGTGAATTCTTAATAGATATCTTAAATAATTTACAGATATTAAAAAACTATATAAATTAATTTATAATAGACTTTTTCACAGCAAAAAATATGAGGTTGAATGTAAACTGCAAATAGTATTTCACACATCGTAATAGAGGGCCCTAGGATAGAGCTGTAAAGTCAGCTATTCTAGGGCTTTGCTTATTGTGTTTTACTATTGTACTTATTCATTTTACAATAGAGTGGATAATTAAGTTAAAGATTAAGAAAAATGTGATAATATATTTGTATATAAGGTTAAAATTAAATATATGGGGTTAGTGGAGGAACCGATATGAAAATGAATGAAATAGTAGCAAGTACACAATTTCCGAATACAATTGAAACGATTACAAGCGATTTAAAGGCATTAGGAGTCGAAAAAGGAATGACAATTATCGTTCATTCGTCATTAAGTTCTATCGGGTGGATCTCTGGTGGGGCGGTTGCGGTAGTAGAAGCGTTAATGAGAGTTGTTACGGAAGAAGGAACAATTATTATGCCAACACAATCTTCAGATTTATCCGATCCGAAACATTGGTCAAGACCTCCTGTACCTGAAGAATGGTGGCAGATTATCCGTGATAACGTCCCAGCATTTGATCCACGCATTACACCAACAAGAGGAATGGGAGAAATAGTTGAATGTTTTCGTACATACCCAAATGTAGTACGCAGTAATCATCCATTAGGAAGTTTTGCTGCATGGGGGCAACATGCAGAGGAAATAACAATGAATCATTCGCTATCAATGAGTTTTGGAGAGGAATCACCGTTAAGAAAAATATACGATTTAGACGGATACATATTATTAATTGGTGTTGGATATGATTCCAATACGTCTGTTCATTTATCTGAAGTACGTTCTGGTGCATGTGAGTTAATAAAAGTAGGCGCACCTATTTTAGAAAACGGTGAGAGAGTATGGAAAGAGTTTGTTGAAATGGATTATGAATCTGATACGTTTGTAGAAATTGGTGTCGAATTTGAGCGGAAAGGAACTGTAACAAACGGAAAAATAGGGAATGCAACGTGCCGTCTTATGAAGCAACGTGATATAGTTGACTTTGGAACAGAATGGTTTCGTAAGAAAAATCAGTAAGGGATGGTTACAATGAAGGGGAAAAAGGTATTAATTACGAGCGGTGGTTGCTTAGAAAAATGGGACCAAGTACGTGGACATACGAATATGGCGAAAGGAACAATTGGGAGAATAATCGCGGAAGAACTTATAGCTAAAGGGGCGCACGTTATATATTTACACGGTTATTTCGCTGAGAAACCGGATGATGTAAATAATCAATTAGAATTACATCCATTTGAAGGAATTGTTGATTTGCAAGATAAAATGAAAAGTATAATCGCACATGAAAAGGTCGATGCAGTCATTATGGCAGCAGCTGGATCAGATTGGATTGTTGAGAAGATTTGTGATCAAGGTGGTAATGTTCTTGATATGAATGGGAAAATTTCTAGTGATATTGCACCGATAATACATTTTCAAAAGGCACCGAAAGTATTAAAACAAATAAAAGAGTGGGATCCAGAAACGATTCTTGTCGGTTTTAAATTAGAAAGTGATGTAAGTGATGAAGTGTTATTTGAACGAGCGCATAAAAGAATGAAAGAAGCTAAGGCGAATGTTATGATAGCGAACTCACCACATTCTTTATACTCCAGAGCTGCAGTTCATCACGTAATTGGAAAAGACGGTAATGTGAAATTATGCAATGGAAAAGATGAAACAGCAAAAGAAATAGTTAGTAAGTTAGAACGATTGTGCGGCCGAATAACAGTTTTGTAAATTAAAGATTGTAGAAGAGGATTCAGCCGCATAATATGTAATAAATTATGCCATTGGATATTCATATCGAATAATCGGTTAGGAGTGGATCCTATGGAACAATTATTAAAGCAAGCTATTAAATTGAGAAATGAAAAAAAATATACGAAGGCGAAAGAAATATTGATTGGATTAACAAACTTTACAAAGGATGCAGAAGTACTGTATCAATGTGCTTGGATACACGATGTCATGGGACTGGAAACAGAAGCAATTCCGTATTATGAGCAGGCAATTGCAAATGGACTTGATGGAGAATCCCTCTGCGGTGCTTATATTGGTTTAGGGAGTACATATCGTTGTATAGGGGAGTATGAAAAGGCGATTGTGGTATTAGAAGCTGGGGTGAAGACATTCCCGGAGAACGATCCGATGAAAGTATTTTTATCACTAGCGAAATATAACGTAAACGATCACGAAGAAGCAATGAAATTATTGCTTGAAACAGTCGTAAAAGTAGACGAAGTAAAAGAATTTGAACGTGCGATTTCATTTTATAAAGACCATTTAAATGAGGTTTTTAAATAGAGGAGTGAACGAACGTATGAATGTATCCATATCCCGAAGGCGAAAGAGCATTTGGATCGGGACTGTAGCTATCATTATGCTTTCAAACTATTTATTGTATGCCCTTCCTATTGTACCAGCTGCTCCGAAAGAAGTAGTGCTTGGTTCGTTATTAGATTTCTTATTCGTTATTCCAGTTATCACGTATTTCTTTATTATTCGAAAAAGATATTCGTTAACGTACATTTTTCCTGTCATAATAGCTGGTTATTTATTTGCAAGATTTATTATTCCAAGCGACTATTTACAAGCCTTTTCATTCGTTTCTTATATAATAGTTGCAGGAGAAATTGCATTTGTAGGTTTAGAATTACTCCTTCTATATAAAATTGTTAGGATGCTTCCTAAAATAGTAGATAGATATAAAGAATATATAAGAGAGTATTCGTCATTTTCTTATGCAATTGATGCAGCGGTTGATGCTACTATGAAAAGAAATAAAGTAGTAGATGTAATACTGACTGAGTGCAAATTAATCTATTATGCGTTTTTATCGTGGTGTGTAAAAGTACCAGATGGTAAATTCACATATTCTTATCACAAAAAGACCGGTGCAATAGGTGTTTATATCATGATTATTCACGCGACAGCAATTGAAAGTATCGGTTTTCATTATTTACTTCATCAATGGAATCCAGTAATAGCTTGGATTTTACTCATATTAAACGTATATGCGATAATTTATTTTTTAGCTGAAATTCAAGCGATGCGTAAAAATCCAATTGTCATAACAGAAGAACAAGTAATCATTCAAATTGGATTAGGAAAGAAAGTTGCTATGCCATTTACGCAAATTGATAACATAATATTTTATAAAGGCGAACCGCTAACGAAAGAAGAAGAAAAAGAGGTACTTGATGCAAAAGTTATAGAGTTCATAAAAGAACCTCCAACTTTTGAAATAACGTTAAAAGAGCCGATAAAAGCGCAGTTGTTATATGGATTTTCTAAAACAGTGAGCCGTGTGCATTTAAATATTGATGAGGAACGGAAATTTTATGATGCGGTTACAGAGAGGTTAAAACGTGAGTAATGCAATAAAATTTCATCACGCGTAGTAAAAACTCCTTCTAAAAAAGAAGGAGTTTTTATTGTGTAATTGTAGATAACATTATATAAACATAATAAACAGCTATATACTTCTTTATCACCATATAAACGGATATAATTAAGGGTAGAAATAACATAAGGGGAAACAAAATAATGAATAAATTATGTACATCAAAAATTGAAATTATAGAAAGAAAAATCAGGTGAAATGATAGCTGATGCATATGCATTAAAACAATAATGTGAAAAAACCGCAAGTATTGAGCTTGTGAGTTTTCATCGTAAACTATCAGAAAATATGGTAAAATTAAATAGTAACTTAAGGTACGGTTGGTTGTTCAATTATCACTTCTCCGGGTAGGAGGGGGGTGATAATACGTGAGTGAAATTGCGTTGCTACTGCAAGGTGGACTGTTTCTCGTTGCATTGTTAACGTTCGTTGTCGTTTTAATAGACAAGCTCAAAAAATAACAACCCACCTATGCCAATAGAATGTGGGTTGTTTTGTTTGTAAGAAACAAATAGGATAAATGAACAATCCAATCTGCTAAGTTACGTGGACTAGTGTGTAGCCGCACACTAGTCTTTTTTATTTATATACAATTTATAATTGGTTTATGTGATTGTATTGTTCTTTTCATACTTATTATAACATAGTGTCTTTTCATCAAGAAAGGAGACCGTATGTTCTAATTCCGATTAAATAGAAGGTGCTGTTTCTTTAAATAGCCCATCCATATACTGTTTTAAAGTTTGGATATAAAATTCCTGCTTATTAATATTATTTACTCCGACAATTGGCGATGGAAGTTCATATCTCTTTTCTGATAAATGAACGACAACGTCAAAGATATCAAACAGACGAATGAAACAGAACAGGCCATCTTTATCACTTAATAAAATAAAGTAATGGTTTTCACTATTTGTATTTAATGTATTCCATAAAGAACTTTTGCTTAAATCTCGAACAATGCTCTTTTCTTTTAATTCCATGAAATCGGCATTTGATAGAATGTTAGAAATATCAATCGCATCTGGATCTTCAAAGTAGCCATCAACTGCTTGTACAGCGAAAGTATAAGCCATTTTTAATACACTCATTTTGTATTTACGGTTATCTAAAAGTAATTCACGTTGAATAGAGCTAGCGACTTTCGTTACTCTTTCTTCTTTCCAAATTTCATTATGTAGTGAAATATCGTGCTTTTTACATAGTTTCATAATTAATGCATTGGAATAAAGTATTTCATCACTTACTTCAACAACATCTGTCTCAGCAGCCGCAAGTTCCTCACCATGTTCATTCGTATAGAGAGGGGAATCGATTTGTTTTTTCATTTGCTCAATCTTATATTGACTTAATTTATGCCTAATTAAAGGACGATCAACATTTGTTGTCATTTGTTCATGGCAAGAATCACAAATTGAGTTTGTAAAATAATATCCACATAATATTTCCGGGATGACATATTGTTCACTCAGTTCTTTCGTATCTTTTCTGCAAATGATGCATTGTGTCATTTTTATCACCTTTACCTGCAAATTTGTATATAATCTCATTGTAGTGTATTTATTGGTATTTTGGAATATTGTAAAGGAAAATATTATGTGAAATTCATGTTTATTTTGGTACAATGAAGAGAAGTGCTAGTTTAAAGGAGGACGTTTTTTTGAAATCGAAAGTGCACTTTTGGACATTAGAAGTGCTGATGGTTGTAGGGATCATATTTATTTGCACAAAAATATCGTTTCTATTTCAACCGATTGGTATCTTCATATCAACGTTGTTTTTCCCAATCTTAATCGCGTTATTTTTATACTTCATATTTAATCCATTGTTAGTCTTTTTGGAGAATAAAAAAGTACCTAGAGGTTTAGCGATTTTACTACTGTATATTTTTATCATTACATTAACTGGAGTTGCCATTGGAGTAGTTGTTCCAACGATCTCACAACAGCTAATGGATTTAGTGAAAAATATGCCGACCTATATAAAAGAGGGAAAAGTATACATACAAGAATTATCTCATCATAGGTTGTTTGAATGGTTATCTACACAAAACTATGTTTCCATTGAAACAATTGAAAAAAATGCGATTGAATACCTAAAAGATATACCAAACACAATTACGTCGAGTGCAACGGCTTTATTTGGTATTATCACGAACGTTGCGTTAGTCATATTTACAGTACCGTTCATATTATTTTATATGTTTAAAGATGGACATGCCTTTCCAGGAAAAGCGGTTAGCTTATTACCAGAGTCTTACCGTGAAGAGGGTCTTCGCATTATTAAAGAGACGAACGAAACATTATCTGCATATATTCAAGGGCAAGCACTCGTTTGTATATTTGTAGGTGCTTTTACTTTCATCGGTTATTTAATTATCGATTTACCTTACGCTTTCGTTTTAGGAATTATTGCAGCATTTACAAATATCATTCCTAACTTAGGTCCATTTATTGGTGCGGCACCAGCTGTTATTGTAGGTCTGTTCGTATCACCAATGCAAGCTTTGTACGTAATTATCATCGTAACAATTGTACAACAGTTTGAAAGTAACATCATTTCACCGCGTATTATGAGCTCGAAATTAAACATCCACCCGTTAACAATTATTATCTTAATTTTAGGAGTAGGTAACTTCGCAGGAATCATCGGAATGATTTTAGCAGTGCCCGTTTATGCAGTAACAAAAACTGTTGTTTCGAACTTAGTGAGATTGTTTAAGACGAAACGAAGTAATCGGAAATAGTATATGTTGAGAAAGATACACCGCTTTTTATGTGGTGTATCTTTTGTTTGTTAAATCAGTATTAAATAGTTTATTAATGCAATGTTATTATATATTTTTCATGTATCAAATTTGACAGTAAGCTTGTGTGATATAAACTCTATAAAACTAAGTGGAATCCCTCTGAACTATCCAAATCATTTCTTTACAACGTGCTATCAACATCATAATCGACTCCTTTCAATTTTATATATTTAAACGATTATAGGTGAGTGTAGTATTTGCTCCTACGATCTCGAATTTCGTCCATAATCTTTTTGTATTGTTGCTCTTGCTTTAGCTCATTTTGAGATATCGTTTCTTTTTGAATCGTAATAGTTAAAAAGAAAAGGTGAAACTTCATAAGTGAATTCCTCCTTTCAAATCGGAATTACAGATGACTACAGTAATGACTTTGTCTTTCTTTTACATGATCCATAGCCTGTTTAATTTGTCGTTCATGAAGTATTTCAGACTCAGAAAATTTATTTTTTTGAATGGTAATGGTTAAAAAGAATACTTTAAATTTCATTAGATATTGCTCCTTTATAAGTTATTTAAAAAAGACGGTTGTAAACAGAGGATTGACGCTCTTTTACTTCATCCATAATAGTTTGAATGTGTTGCTCACGTGAAATTTCTTCCTGGGAAAGTTTACGTTTTTAAATAGTAATGGTTAAAAAGAATGCTTTAAATTTCATTAGATTTTAGCTCCTTTAGTATTTATTTAGAACAGACGATTGTAATAAGAAGATTGAATCTCTTTTACTTCGTCCATAGTAGTTTGAACGTGTTGATCGTGTAAAATCTCATTTTGTGAAAGCTTACGTTTTTGAATGGTAATAGTTAAAAAGAATGCTTTAAATTTCATTCAGATATTGCTCCTTTAAAATATATTTTTAATACATTTGTGTATAGTATGAACTTTTAATGTCAGTTATTTTATCAGTCGTTTGTTTTAACTGTTGTTTACGAATAATTTCATCTTCAGATAAAGTATTTTTCTTAAGTGCAGTCGTAAAAAAGAAAATATGAAAAGTCATAAATGAATTCCTCCTTTCGAGAAAGAATTACAGGTGATCACAATAAAGTACTTGGCGCTCCTTAACATCATTCATAGCCTTTGCAATTTGCTCATTATGAAGAATCTCAGTATTGGAAAGGGTATTTCTTTGAATCGTAATACTTAAAAACAATACGCGAATAGTCATTGAATGTTGCTCCTTTCATTGAAAAATAATGTAAGAGACTAAAAAATCGCACAAAAAAACCACAGGAAGATACAGTTTTCCTATGGCTGGGCGTGAAAAAGGCCACAGGAAAGTATACGACCTCCTGTGGCGAATTTATGAGTTAAAAGAAATAATGTACGATTCTCAATTCTCCATTAGGGTGGTCGAATTTATATTTAATTGTCCGAAAAACAAAGGTGCAGCTAACGCTAAAGTTAATGCATGTAATTGTAATTTCATCATTTTATTCGACCTCCTTTTAGAATTTTTTTCTTACGTTAGTAATTATATACAATTAATGGATAATTGTAAACGTAAAAAATGAAAATTTTTAATTTTGATTAAAATGCGTATATTTAAAAGGGATTTGAAAAGAAGTATTGTAATTAACGAAATATCGATAAAAATGGGGGATGTTAAATGAAATATATGCCATATAATGTGATCGTTATGCTAACAATTTTTTTATTTGTTGCTGCTTGTTCTAACGGAGAAAGAATAAAAGAAATATCTGATATTGGACCTGCTGATTTTAAGAAATATACTGGTACATACGTTGGAAATAACTCCAATGTGGCTGCGATTGTTACAAACTTACCTGGTGGTGAAACATTTCAAAGTTTAAGTTTAGAAAATGAAAATATAAAAGTGAAATATGGTGCAAAGGAGAATGGAAATCTTACAGAAGACATGATTGAGACGTATTGGTTTGATGGGAAGGATACGATAAAGAAGAATTTTCTCTTTAACGTTATTTATCTTGCAGTTTTAGTACCAAATGCAAAAGGGTATGAGTTTCAAGTGGAAAATAAAAAATTTGCGATAAAGAGGGAAGAAATGCTAACAATTTTGCATGAAAAATTCGATGATTTTCCAAAAGAAGATATATGGGACAAAAATAAAGTAGTAGCATTCCTTAATGATAATAACGAGAAAATTAAAATACTTGTAAAAGATAAAGAATTTCGAAAGTCTTTATTTGATAAATATCCAGTGCAACAGTTGAAATAATAGTTTTTTGAAAGAGCGTCATTCTATAACGAATGATTCTTTTTTTGTTAAAGAAATTTATGGAAAAAAACAACTCAACGTGATATGGTTAATTACATAAGTAATGAACCTATGAACCTAAGGTGGTGAAATTGTGAAACCTACTCTAGAGAAAAATAAGTTAATATACATACAAATTGCGGAAACCATTGAATCTGATATTTTAAAAGACATATTACTTGAAGAAGAACAAGTGCCATCGACAAATCAATTTGCGAAAATGTTACAAATTAATCCAGCTACTGCAGCTAAAGGTGTGAATGTATTAGTGGATGAGGGGATTTTATATAAAAAGAGAGGGATTGGGATGTTTGTTACAAAGGGAGCAAAAGAAGTCGTACTAAAAAAAAGACAAAATACTTTTATGACCGAATATTTACCTAGAGTGTGGGAAGAAGCAAAAGTACTAGAAATATCAAAAGATCAGTTGATGGAAATGATTCGAAAAATTACGAAGGAGGGGAAAGAGGGATGATTGCACTTGAAACGAAAGATTTAACGAAAAAATATAAAAAGAAAATAGCAGTAAATGAAGTAACCATTTCATTGGAAGAACATAAAATATATGGTTTGCTCGGTAGAAACGGAGCGGGGAAAACGACATTATTAAATATACTCGCAGGCCAGATTATTTCAAGTAATGGAAGCGTATCGGTATTTGGTGAAACTGTTTTTGAAAATAGTAAAGCGATGCAAAATATTTGTTTTATTAGAGTGAAAGAAGAAGCGCATTTAAGTTATAAAGTAAAAGAAATCTTTAAGATGTGTAGCATGTTTTATAAAAATTGGGATGGAAAATATGCTGAAGAACTTGCGGGTAAATTTCGGCTGAATATGACAGAGAAATATCATAAACTATCACATGGTATGCAAACAGTCTTAGGGATTATTCAAGGACTAGCAAGTAGGGCACCAATTACTATTTTTGATGAACCAACTACAGGTTTAGACGCAGCACATCGTGAGTTATTTTATAGTTTACTATTAGAAGATTACGGTGAGTATCCTCGAACAATTATATTATCAACACATTTAGTAGAAGAAGTAACCCATGTTATCGAAGATGTAATCATTATAAAAGAAGGGAGACTAGTTGTTCAATCATCAGTGGAAGATTTATTACAAAAAGGTCATAATATATCAGGACAAAAAGATAAAGTGGATGAGTTCTCGAATAATAAAAAAGTTATAAACCGAGAAGTGTATGGAAATAAGGGGATCGCTGTTATATGGGAAGAGCTTTCTAATGATGATTATTACTCTCTCGAAAAAGAAGGAATAGCAGTTGATAGAATTACATTACAAAAACTATTTATTCACATGACTGGTGGTGAAGTGAAATGACGATGTTAATGAAGCAGTTGAAATTACATATAAATTTTCATTATAAAGCAATTTTAATATTTTGGATTATAGCATTACTTATAAAAGGAATCACAAGTGCAATGGATTTAAAAGAAATAAGAGAGGGGTTTTTACAACATATATTAAATAACCCTTCGATTGTAATTATATTGTTTATAGTAGTAAGTACTTTTATTATACAGGATGATGTGTTTCGTTTAGCAGTTTCATTTGGAGTAACGAGATTACAGTTTTTCATTGGAGCAGTTTGCTATATTATATTACAAGCTGCGGTTTTTTCATTCCTCCAAGTAATTTTTTTACAAAATACATTGTATAGTACAGTAAATACTAGTTTAGGAGAACACTCAGTTAAACAGTTTATTGTACAACTATTATTGTATGTTACAATAGCAACTTTCTTTCAAGTAGCAGTAGTAATTAAGAAACGTTTTAAGTGGATTGGTCTTATGATAGGCGGAACACTTTTTATATCATTGAATAGTGTGCTTTATGCAGAAGTAGGAATACAGGATTTAAATTCTACATCTAATCTATCTTTAATAGATTTCCCATACTTTACTGTCATTTCAATTGTATTAACTATCGTCTATATCGTGACTAGCGGTATATTCATTCGAAAAGTATCATTTGAGCAAACAATTTAAAGAGTAATTAAGTATATATTTTGGGAGAGAAGGAAAATCAAATGGGAGACACATCTTCACTAATAACTGTCTTTTTATGTATTGCACTGCTAATATTTTGGCGTCGTTACCGCTCTATGTATAAGCCGATAAGAGGAACGGGAAAACGTATTTTGTGGCCATTACTATTTTTAACACCAGGGATAATATGGTTTTTTGGACCCGTACATCCAGCTATATTACAAATGGTAATAGCGGCATTAATTGGAGTTCTTTTCGCCGTACCACTTATAATTCTAACAAATTATGAGCGAAGAGATGATGGGAATATTTATACGAAAAAAAGTGCGGCTTTTTTAATTACCTTTATTGCACTTGTTGTTTTAAGATACGGTTCAAGGCAATATATTGTTAACTTAGATCAACAAACGATTGGTTTATTATTTTACATCGTTGCAGTATCGTATATTATCCCGTGGAGAATTGCTTGTTATATAAAATTTAGAAAAGTTTGGCGGGAAAATAATAAGCATGCTATATGAAAACTTCTCATTTGAGGAGTTTTTTATTTTTATATGTAAGCATAATAATTCGTTGAAATGCAAGCTACCATACAATATGATAAATATAAAAAATGAGAGGAAGTAGAGGATATAAAAATGCGTACAATTTTACTTTTTCTAAATAACATGTCTACTAGTGAGATAGAGAGTATTCGAGAAATACATGATCCTTTATTTGGCTTAATTTCTCCCCACATAACAATTGTATTTCCTTTTGAAAGTAATATTTCAAATGATGAATTGAAATCACATATTTTGAATCTATCAATAGGGATAGGGGCAATTGAAATTGAGTTTGCAAATCATGTAACTAGTATAGGAGACTATTTGTTTTTGGAAATTGTGCAAGGCAAGGAACAAATAGAAGCGCTACATAATAAATTGTATTCAGGGCCTTTACTACAATTTATGAGAAAAGACATTCCGTACATACCGCATGTAACAGTTGGAAGAAAAGAAAGTCCTCAATTAGCTGCTGAAATAGCAAGGGATCTTCCTAGTTTTCATAAGAAGCTGCACTGTGTAATTAATAGAATTAGTGTAGAACGTATTGGGGAGAACGAAGAGTCAATTATTGAAATGGAAGTACCACTGCAAAAAAGCTGACAAAAGTCAGCTTTTTTATTTTGTAACATGAAGCAAAGCACCAATCGCACCGCTGTAACCATCATCTTGTAGGAAGACTGGTATTTTGTTTTGATATTTTGAATAACTACTTATTATGTTTTGAAGGTGTAAGTTATGACATAGAGTCGAGCCGATATAGATGATATGATCAATGTTTTTTGCTTCGGCAAATTGAAGACTTAATGCAGTAACGACTTCACCAACAAGACCTTGAACTGTTGCGATTATATCTGAACTACTAAAATTCGAGTTTGTAATGGCTGCTTTCCCAAAGTTGCTAGCTGTTAAGCTATTATCAATGGGGGAGAGAATACCACCATAAATATCCCCGACCGTAATATCTAGATCTTTTCTAGAACCTGCTTTTGCTAAAGGGATTATATCTTCAAACTGATCTATATTTGTTAATAGTTTTGAAAGCCCCATAATTGTACCACCACCAACTCCAGTTCCACCGGCACGAACATATTCCTTGTCATGAACGTAGTGAATGGATGTACCTGTACCTATATTTGTTAATACAAAATTATTGATAGTTTGTTTTTCTTTGTTTAGGATATAGTGCACACCTGTTATAGTAGCATCAAATTCATTTATTGTTACTGTCTCATGCGAATCCGAAAGTAGACCTTGTAATTGTGTCGCTTTACCACCTGTAATGCATAGTTTTGAAATGAATTTGTTTTGATGGAGCCATTCTTTAATCTTTTGATGGTCATATGAATAAAATTTTTCAAAAGATATTTTATTCTCTACGTTATAATAAACAATTTTCGTTAATGTTCCCCCAGCATCAATCCCGATAGCACGCTGCATTTTTCTACCCCTAACTATGTGTTGTTTAATCAGCTTGATAAATTAATAGTTTCTCCACTGTCACAATTGGCTGACAGTTAACTGTCGCAGTACCTTTACCGAGAATAAACCCCCGACGGTTGCGTGTTAGCTCATAATGTAAATCAAGTTTATCACCGGGATATGCTTTTTCGTGGAACTCAACTCCATCTAACGAGGAGAGAAAGCCTAGTCCTTCAGAGTCACTTGTATTTACAAATGCACTAAGCTGAGCAAGTGCTTCTACAATTAACATATGAGGCATATGTTTTTGATTAGCATTTATAAACCATTCGTTATTTGTAATGAGTTTGTATCCCGTAACGGATTCATTTTTTTTCACATTTGTTACTTTATCAATCATTAAAAAAGGATAACGATGGGGAAGAGTCTCTTTAATATGCATATGAAAGTACCTCCAATGAATAATACCCCTGCTAAAATTAAGCAGGGGA
This sequence comes from Bacillus thuringiensis, assembly GCF_014932895.1. Classification (GTDB taxonomy): domain Bacteria; phylum Bacillota; class Bacilli; order Bacillales; family Bacillaceae_G; genus Bacillus_A; species Bacillus_A thuringiensis_AA. Next base: position 123,287 of record NZ_JACYOF010000013.1, read on the forward strand.
GTTGTAATTAATTTTTAACTAATTCATTTACTTTTTCAAGAGAAAAGATACCGCTATTTTTAATGTTTTCAACGACTTGTTGTAGTACTGATCTATCTTGAACAAGTGCAATACGTACAAAGCCTTCTCCATGAGGTCCGAATGCATGACCTGGTGTAACAACGACATTCGCGCGATCCATTAATGCATAAGCGAATTCTAAAGAAGTCCATCCTTTCGGTATTTCAGCCCAGACGAACATACTGCCAGCTGGTTTATCGACATTCCAACCGAATGTTCTGAATCCATCGACTAAAGTATCTCTACGTTCTTGGTAAATACCGCGGTTTTTCTCACAAAAATCAGCGCCATTTCTTAGTGCGGCAGATGCTGCTTTTTGAATTGGTAAAAATACTCCGTAATCTGTATTAGATTTAAATTGCGTAAGCGCGCCGACAATTTCTTCGTTACCAATCATATAACCAATACGGCTACCAGCTAAACTATAACTTTTTGATAAAGAGTTAATTTCCACACCAACTTCTTTTGCACCAGGCACAGATAAGAAGCTAATTGGTTTTTGTCCATCAAAATAAAATTCAGCATAAGCAAAATCATGGACAACGATAATATTATGTTTTTTCGCGAATGCGATTACTTCTTTAAAGAAATCTTCATGAGCCATTGCTGGAACTGGATTCCCTGGGAAGTTCAAAATCATCATCTTTGCTTTATCGGCGATTTCCTCAGGGATAACTTGTAAGTTAGGTAAAAAATCATTTTCTTTCTTTAATGGCATGTAGTAAGATGTTGCACCTGCCATTTGAATACCTGTTTCATAAGCTGTATATCCTGGATCAGGAACTAATATAATATCTCCCGGATTTGCATAAACCATAGGTAAATGAACGAGACCATCTTGTGAACCCATTAATAATAAAATTTCTTTTTCGGCATTTAATATAACGTTATGAGTGTGATTATAATATTCAGTTACAGCTTCGTGAAATTCTTGAATACCTGTTAATGTGTATCCGTAGCTTTCTTTTTCACTTGCTGTATGTACCATTGCTTCTCTTACGAAATCAGCAGGAGGCATATCAGGATTCCCGATACTTAAATCAATCATTTTATGACCTGCTGCAATTTTTTCTTTTTTATAGGCCCCTAATTCACTAAATATAGAAGATTGGAATGCTTTCATTCTAGTTGCTAACGTGTAAGTCATCAAAACCCCTCCTAAAAACAGTGCTTTCTTTTTGCATTTTTAATTATTCTGAAAACACATGTTTACATTTTATCATTTTTTTATGAAAATTAAAACGATTGACAAATTTAGAGATCGGATTAATCTGTTTTGAAAGGGGGCGGTGTAAATAGGATGTACCGGTTAACTGAAATGTCTATTATATCTTTCTATACGTGTCAGAATGTTTTATAGTTCTTGTTAAGTATATCTCGCATATTTTGAATGAAAAAGAATACGAAAACAAAGCCTAATATTCCGCTAATCCAATAGTATGAATTTCCTGTCGTGAATTTTTCATAAAATGAAAGTGCATTCCATAGGATTAGGATGACGGAACAAACTGTTGATATAATTAAAGAACTTAAGTTTTTCAAAAAAAGCACCCTGCAGTGAAATGATTTGTGTCATTATATAATACTACATTCGAATTATGGAATTTAAAAGAAAAACATATATTTGAGGAAGATTTCTAAAGTGAAATAACGCAGAAAATATTTTCTGCGTCTTATCTGAAATTTAATCATTTATTTTTATATGTACATAATTTTTCAGCTGTCAAAAAGTATACATTTAATTTACCATCGACAACTTTTAAAATTTGATCCGATGTAAATGAGTTACCATAATCAATGTGATATACATTAGAATTTTTGACAAATGATCCTTTATATAAATCTTCTTTTTTATTTGTTGAGTGCATTTCTACTAAATTTTGAACAATTTCCTCTTTATTTTCTCTTTTGACAACTGTTTCAAATTTATAATATACAGGACATTCACTATTTTTATTGTCAACAACTTCCCATGAACCATATATATCATTATTGCTGCATCCACTAAGTAGAACGACTAGTATAGGGAATATAAGTAGATATTTTTTCATTTCGTGCTCCTTTCTTATTATTGTTAATAAACGTGCGAATACGATAGGGATATTGTAATAAATAAAGTTTAAAATTTTTTAAAGAATTACTTAATTTCACATAAAAATTGGGAAAAGCGGAGCGAAAAATAAAAGGCATGAATCTAGCATAATACTAGTATTCATACCTAGCAGTATATTTTTTGCTATGCCTTGTTGAGGATAAATGAAGAGGAAATCAGGATAACTATTCCATTTAAAATATATACACTTGCAATAATAAAGGCTAACATACCTGCGCCAAACACAGCGTTACCGAATATAGAAGCGAATGATACGGTAATCAAAAAGACAATGGGAGTTAACAGTAAAAATAGGAAACCTGCCACAATTCTTCTTTTAAAGCTATGTTGAGAAAGGGAAATGGCTAAAAAGTTTATGATGCTAAACATAGCAATTACAAAAAGAAGGACAATAAACACCTGCATACCATCAGACATTTTCACAACTCCTTTATCCCGCTATTTGCGGGCAGTAAGACTCCCACCTCAAAATTCGGCGAATGAGAGGGAGTTAGGTGGGAGATCAACTGCCCGTAAAAGCCCGATTGGTGCGGGCTGATTAAAGTTTCACTTTATATATTATTTATATACTGTATTCGAAAGTAAAAAGGGGTACTCCTTTAAATATTTTCGATTAACGTAATAAATAGTTGTTTATAAAACAAAAAAGCATGGCCCAGTATAAAACTGAATCCATGCCCAATAATGTTTAGGCTATAAGTTCGCAGATTGCGAAGGTTGTTTTTCATATTGTTTCTGCTTAGAAAGGGAAATGGAGATAATTAACAATGAAACGACTCCGAAGATGAGAACCATATATTGCAGTCCAATCGTATCTAAGAAGAAGCCAGTTCCGAGTAAGACGATTTGGAACATAACTCTCTCAAACATATTACGGAATGAGAAGAGACGGCCGTGATAGCTTTTTTCCACTTTCGTTTGGAAAATTGTCGACATAATAGGGAAGAAACAGCCGACACTAAAGCCAAACAAACCAAATGATGTAAGAGCCATCCATTTTATATCGCTAAAGAACAATGAAAGGTGTGCAAAAGCGGTACAAACTGCGAAGAAATATAGCAATTTTTCAGGTTTGAAATGATCAGATAAACGTTTAATAACGAAGGCACCTAACATAAATGCGACACCTTCAATTGTATATATGAACCCTTTAATCGTTGGATCATGTTGCATTTCACTAATATTAATAACCATTAAATTAAATCCAGCTATAAATAATAGAGGGATGATACTTAATATAAGTGCTGTAAAAGCAATAGGAATTCCTTTTAAAATACGAAATACTTCCATAAAGCTATTATCTTTTGCAGCTTGTTTACTAGGTGTTGTTGATTTTTTATCTTCGAATTGTAGGAAGAAAGTTGAGAGGAATAATAAAGCGTATGCTGCCATCGAGAAGGCATACATATATTGTAAACTCATCACAACTAAAAGAATTCCACCTAGTGAAGTACCTGCAATACGAGCGATTGTACCAACGTTCATATGTACACCGTTCATCTGTAATAACTCATGCTCACGTACGATGAGTGGAATTACAGATTGTAATGCAGGGAAATAAAATGCTGCTGAAATTTGCAGTGCAACCATAAATGCAATCATAAAGGCGATACTTTCATATTGAATAGCGAAAAACATAAAAATAACACTTAAAACCCGACCAAACCCAGCATAAAGTAGAACTTTTTTCTTTTCATACTGATCGATAACACGACCAGCCATAGGACCAACTAGAACACCTGCTAATAGTCCGATAAATAATATAACTGATTTCATGAAATCAGAAGGGACATATTTTTGCATAAATTCAAGGTTGCCAAGAATACCAAGCCATAATCCTAGACCAGCAATAAACTCCCCAATTAAAACAATCCAAACATTTTTATTACGCCACATAATGTAAAACCTCTCCGTCTTTTAAAATGAAAAATTCGTATATAAAACCTCCTTATTTATGTATTATTTTTTACGAACTTTTTTAGAGTCAGAGTCTATATTACGTGTTTCATAATTGGATTTCAATCTTTTTGATTTATCAAGAAATTGTTCTTTTAATTGAAGAAATAAGCAAATCAAAATGTAAAAATTTATGATTAAATACGAATTGAAAATAAGGATAAATATAGAAAAATAAAAAAGCGAGAATGTATATACTACGTCTCGCTTTTCTCAAGTGCAAAATTAAGCATTAGATTCACTTAGCAACATTTGCGCTCTTGTCCAATAGCTAAGCCGCTAAAAGATAGTGGACCAACAACATCTGCACTTGCACCGCTAGTAAGGTTTTCTACAGTTAATGAATACTCGTGTGTTCCACAGCTAACATTTTGATCTATAGCTTGAAATGTTTGAACGTAGAATTGTTCAGAATCTGTAGATTCAATACCTACTTGTGCATTGAAAATTTCAATGTTATCACGGAAAATTCGGAATAAAACTTGTGAAATACCAGTTATACCTTCAACCCCAACTGTAGCAATTAATTCTACTCGATTATTACGTGAATCTCTTCTTGAAAATTTCAATTTAATGTTTGCTAAAATCGCTCTATCTGGAGAAGCTGGAATTGCAAGAGTTGTTTCATTCGTTTTATTTATAGGCTGAGTAGCTTGGTAATCAATGATATGAGTCATGTTCGTCACCTCCTCATATACTAAAATATGAAGATGTTGATGAGTTAGCTTGGACAAATACTAGAATATTTTAAGGGGATTGTGAAATATTTTTGAATAGAGGGATATCATATAAAAGCATCAAGAGTACATCACAATTAGGTGGTGTTTATCTTGATGCTTGTTATATTAGGCAGAATATTCTTCTTTACGTACTTCGAAGAATTCATTACGGCGTAAGTAATTATACATTTTTTCCGAAACTTCTTCCTCTTGAGATACTAAAAAACGACGATCAAAAGCATAGAATGATTGACCTTTAATTAACTTTACGTAGTATATTTTTAACGCCTCCTCTCCTCTAACAGGATTATTACTTACCTCATATTATGATGGCCTATATGTCTGTTAAAAATACTTGGAGTTTCAAAGGGGATAAGTGAAAAATGTGAAAGAGCTTACAAATCTGTAAGGTTTATGTCACCTTTTCCGATAGTTTACATTAACCAATGTCTTCTATACTACAAATAAGTTACATAAAATAAGGGGGTAAAAAGATGGATGAAGTAATTGGAGAAGTTGTAGCGGGTATTTGTGAATTTGTGGTAGAAGTAACGGCGGATGCTATTGGTAGCTTAGTTTCTGGAAATGAAAAAGAGGAAAAAGAAACTTTATGAAAAGATTTAAATTAGAAGCTGATTTTAAAATACTTTGAGAGGCTGTGAGATTCGTTCTCGCAGTCTTTTTTATTTCTATGTTCCGAAGAATAATATGTAATACATCTAAAAGAGGAATTGAAAATATGTAAAGAGAACTAATTAATTAAATGACTCGTATATGTAAATAATAATAGAAAGAAGATGATAACATGAGCAAAGAAGAGCTTGTAAAACATCAATTTGGTAGTAATGCAGAAAAGTATGTAAAAAGTAAAATTCATGCTAAAGGACTGGATTTACAATACGTAGTTCAACAAGTTGAATCTCGTCATAATAATCGTCTTCTTGATATTGCTACCGGTGGCGGACATGTTGCAAATTTATTAGCACCAATGTTTAAAGAAGTAGTTGCATTAGACTTAACTGAGAAAATGTTAGAGAATGCTAAGAAATTTATTATAGGTAACGGACATGAAAATGTATCTTTTGTCGCTGGAAACGCTGAAAATTTACCATTTGCTGATAAAGTATTTGATACGATTACATGCCGGATTGCAGCACATCATTTTACGAATCCTACACAATTTATTTATGAAGTAAATCGCACGTTAGAAGATAATGGATTATTTATTTTAATAGATAATGTTTCGCCAGAAAATAATGAATATGATACATTTTATAATTTTATAGAAAAAAAGCGAGATCCGAGTCATGAAAGAGCTTTGAAAAAAACAGAATGGATTACTTTATTAGAAAAGAACGGTTTGCAAATGCAGTCATGTTTTACTTTTGATAAAAAATTTGATTTTGACTGGTGGTGCGATATGATGGATGTTCCTATACAAAAGCGTGAAAAATTAACAGAATGTATGATGAAAACATCAAACGAAATGAAGGAATATTTTAATATTCAGTTTGAGAATAATAAAGTAAAGTCGTTCTATACTGAAATGACTATGTTTAAATGCAAAAAAAGTACAACGTTAAAAAGATAAATATGTTGCAGTCTTTCCGAAGTACGATATACTTAGTACAGAGAAAATGAGAATTGAGGAATAATTATAATGATTCGTGTACGTATTGAAGGAACTGAGGAAGAAATGCTTGAATTTATGAAACAAATGCCGGACATTCCTGGTTTTGAAAAAACACATATGAGAGAACCGAGAAAAGGAAACAATCCGAAATATGATTCAAGTAAAAATATATTAGCATATTTATCTTATAAAAAGATTGAAGTCGCCAATAAATGAAGTGACCCCATAAAGTTAGACAGGTTATTTCATTAGGCAACCTTTTGGGCATGGGTCCGGTATTGTACCGGGCTCATGCCTTTTAGTTTT
>NZ_JACYOF010000014.1 GCF_014932895.1 Bacillus thuringiensis
GATATTCCCAAAAACATGGGGCCTTAGCTCAGCTGGGAGAGCGCCTGCCTTGCACGCAGGAGGTCAGCGGTTCGATCCCGCTAGGCTCCACTTTATTTTTATATGTCGGAGGTATACCCAAGTTCGGCTGAAGGGATCGGTCTTGAAAACCGACAGGCGGTGAGAATCGCGCGGGGGTTCGAATCCCTCTACCTCCTCCATTTTCTCAAAAAAGTGGTTGATGACATATAAAAATAAGATATTGTTTTTTCCTTCATGGAGGTATACCCAAGTTCGGCTGAAGGGATCGGTCTTGAAAACCGACAGGCGGCGAGAGTCGCGCGGGGGTTCGAATCCCTCTACCTCCTCCATTTTTTTAATATCATAATATCGTCGCGGGGTGGAGCAGTCTGGTAGCTCGTCGGGCTCATAACCCGAAGGTCGCAGGTTCAAATCCTGTCCCCGCAACCAATGGTCCCGTGGTGTAGTGGTTAACATGCCTGCCTGTCACGCAGGAGATCGCCGGTTCGACCCCGGTCGGGACCGCCATTTATGTTGGCTCGGTAGCTCAGTCGGTAGAGCAGAGGACTGAAAATCCTCGTGTCGGCGGTTCGATTCCGTCCCGAGCCACCATTTTTTTATGCCGGCTTAGCTCAATTGGTAGAGCAACTGACTTGTAATCAGTAGGTTGGGGGTTCAAGTCCTCTAGCCGGCATCATTTAGGGGCATAGTTTAAAGGTAGAACTGAGGTCTCCAAAACCTCCAGTGTGGGTTCGATTCCTACTGCCCCTGTAAAGTATATGGGCCTATAGCTCAGCTGGTTAGAGCGCACGCCTGATAAGCGTGAGGTCGATGGTTCGAGTCCATTTAGGCCCACCATATATTTATTCCGCAGTAGCTCAGTGGTAGAGCTATCGGCTGTTAACCGATCGGTCGTAGGTTCGAGTCCTACCTGCGGAGCCATGGCCCGTTGGTCAAGTGGTTAAGACACCGCCCTTTCACGGCGGTAACACGGGTTCGAATCCCGTACGGGTCATAAAAAAAGAGTCAGCATATTGCTGACTCTTTTTTATTGTGCATAATCCTCTTTTTTATTACCTTATTTTCCTCAAATAAATAAAGGGATTTAGGAAAAACTATGGTATGTATTAAAAGGAGGAGATAAAAAATGACACGAGTTAGAGACTTTATGAGTACTCATATTGTACATTGTACACCGTTAGATAATGTATATGAGGCTGCTGTAAAAATGAAGGAAGAATCGGTTGGATTGATTCCTGTTGTTGAAAATGAACAAGTTGTTGGACTTGTTACTGATCGAGATTTAGTTGTTCGAGGGATTGCTGAAAAACACCCTGGGTCTAATAAAATTACAAATGTAATGACAACAAACATTGTTTCAGTTTCTCCAGATGATTCTATTGAAAAAGCTACCGAATTAATGGCACAGTATCAAATTAGACGATTGCCAGTAGTTGAGGGCAGTCAACTTGTTGGGATGCTAGCACTAGGTGATTTAGCGATAAGAGAATCGGCAGATGATCAAGCTGGGTTTGCTTTAAGTGAAATCTCGGAGCATACGGAATAAAGTGAAACTTTAATTAGTTAGAGTTTTACTACCCGTAAATAGAGGGATAAATTATGTATAAAAATCAGATACATTATTCTAGCATATATGGATTAATCTAATATATTAGCGTGATGTATCTGAAACATTATATAATGAGTACATAGTTAATATTTTCGACAGTTTATTAAAATTTGTCATTCCTAATTTTTAATAAGAAAAAAAAATGATATACTGATAGATATAAGTATTATGATAGATTTTGAATATAACAATATTAAATGTTAGTGTTGTAATTATGAATGAATATTTCCTACGTAGTTAAAAGGGGAGGGGGAATTATATGAGGGCTGTACAGGGCGATCCAAATTGGAATTTGGTTACAGATACATATATAGAACCAAATAATTTCGCTGAATTATTATCTTTACTTGTACCTTGCCAACCAAAAGGTGAAGGAAAAGAGCGAACTATATTAGCATGGAAAGAAAAAGAATTTTATAAAGAAGAAAATTTAGCAGCATTTATCGTTTATGGAATGAATAAAGTAAAAAATTTACCGCAGTTTCATAAAGATGAAATTCCAACCTTAGTACGTATTCTTCGTTTATGTCAAGAGATTGGTTGGTATGAAGAGGCAAATACTTTTATGGTAACCCAAGGGCTAGATGAATTTGTCCAGACTTCATTGGAATATGAAACATGGGATCTTTTGACACAAGCGGTTGCTTTAAACTATTTAGTTATTAAATATCGTGTTGGTGAATTAACTGATGGGGATGTAGAAATTTGGAATAGAGTAAAATTTAATGAAAAATGTATAACAGATTGTAAATATCTATTATCTCAAAAAGAAGTATTGGAATTTACATTCTTTTATATGTGTAAGAGAGCTAAAGCGCTATCAAAAGAGCAGTTGAATAGTGATATGATGAGCCTAGCGATGTATTGTAATACTTTTGTGTATGATTTATATACACATGACTTATTACGTAAATATCGTAAGTGTACAGATTTCCTATCATATTATGGACCTAGTCGAGTAGTTTTAGCTTGTCAAAGAGCTGTACTTTCTCAAATTTCAGATCGATTAGACCCATTAAAGACAACTCATGTAGATGATTATTTATATGTGATGAAAGAAATGATGGAACATATGACAATAGGGATAATGGATCGATATGACCATTTTATCGGAAAGTTACTATCATACGTGCCATTTTTCGAAATGATTCAAGTTCCACAGCATGCATATTATTGTGAAGAATTACTGTATATTTGTAAGGGCATTGAATATAAAGAGGAAATACTACGTAATTATATATTTATACAATTACATGATTGTTTACCATCATTCTTTAAACTATTTCTTAAAAACAAGCGTTATGCGACGATTCATGATATTCTTTTCTATTGGTGTGACGATGAACAAAGAGTGAGCTTAGAGAAAAAATATAATCTTAGTTTTATTTATGAAAAATATGCTTGTGGATAAAAAGTATTTTCTATATAAACAAAAAAGGATCTCAAATTTATTTGAGATCCTTTTTTGTTAGTAAAACAAGGAGAAAGTAATGAAGACGAGAAATAACATTCCATAAAGAAGAAGTTGTGCATTATAACTTCCTTGTATACCAAAAAAAGTATTTAGTTTTTCATATAAATTCAATATATATTTCATCGGGTTATCTTTGAAAGATTGGTACACAGTGTCTCCTCTTTCTAAGCTTCTTGTTCATGTTTTTTGTTATTAGGAACATTAATGTATCTAGCTATGAATAATAAAACAGCCATAAAGAATACAGGAACTATAGTAGATAAATACAAGCCATTACTAATAACATTTGTTATAAGGGCACTTAATAGAAAAATAACATTATAAATATGGGCAATTTTTTGTTTTAGTTGCACTTGGAATGACTCCATCATAATTTCTAAAGCAACAAAAGCAATGATAATAGATAAAAATACAGTGTTTGTATTGAAAATTATTAAACAACAGATTAAACCTAAAAAGGCTAAGGATTCAATTAAGAGAGGTATATTGCGTGGCATACAATTTACCTAACTAAATATAGCAGTGGATTTACTGCATTTGTTTTTTCAAAATTCCATTCTCCATTATGTAATTCAAAATGGAGGTGTTGCCCGTATGAATGACCTGTGTTACCCATATGACCTAGTAATTGTCCAGTTTGTACTTGATCACCAGCTTGTACAGTGCGATCTTTCATATGAGCATAAACTGTTGTATATAATTTCCCGTTTATTTGATGGGCGATGAACACGACATTGCCATAACTAGCTGAATAATAAGATTTAACAACTTTACCTGCAGCTGCGGCTTGGACGGAGACGTTACCTTGTGCTGCAATATCTATTCCATAATGCATTTGTTCCCAGCGTATATCAAAGGTTGAGCTGATTTTTCCTTGAGTAGGGAATTTGAAAACTGCTGGAATAGCTGAAGATTGGGCTGTTTGAGCTTGTGATTGCTGTTGATTTTGTACCACATAGTGTTTGGCTACATATCCGTATCCTGTGCCAAAACGAATTTTATACCAAGTTCCTACTGTTTCTACTACTTGTACCTGTGTACCGTTTTGTAAGGAACCAAGTAGAGCGCTACTTGTGCTAGCATCGCTACGTACATTCAATTTTGGCGTTGCAACCGTGTATTTCGTATTATTTTGAACTGTGATTCCTTTTACTAAAGGCTGAGAGCCATTAGATATGAACGCTTTTTGTACATAACCTGTTTGGCCATTATGTAAAATTTTATACCATTCGCCTTGCTCACCTTGAACGGTAACGAACTTACCATTTGGTAATACATCTAAAATGGAAGATTCTAAATTAGGTTCAGAGCGAACGTTTAATGCATTAGCATTGACGATGTATTGATTATTAGATTGAAGTTTGTTTTTTAATAGAATAGCATCTTTTTGTACATAACCTACTTTATTATTAACAGATACTTTATACCAATCATTTGTTGTTTCAAGTATGTTCACTTTCGTATTAAAGCGAATTGTATCAAGTGATGTGCTATTTGTGTTATCTTTTTTATGTAAGGCTACTTGATCGACTTTGACATATCCAGTTTTAACATTAGATAATTGTTCAGCGTTTGCTTTTTGTACATTTGTTTCTCCCATAGAAGGAAGTAATGAGGCAATTGCGACAGTAGTTGCTGTTAGAGCAGTAGCTTTCATATTCATATAATAGAGACCTCCTCTAGTTGTATAGTTAGTTGTAATTTTATTATAGTATAAAGATATAATATAGTGGGTGTATTCACATAAATGTAATATGAAATCAATATAAAAATAAATTTTTTCAGGATAATGATTCCTTTTTATACAATTAATTGGGGTTTTATTTTCTGAAATAGAATATAAGTATTGTATAACTTTATTATTTTGTTGACAATTGAGAAAATTAAAACAGTTGATGATGTCTTATTAGGGTGTTATACTGACAGTGATAATTTTATAGTTTGCTAGGAGAGCTGGTGTTGCCAGCTGAGAGTGGGCCGTAAGCCTTTGATCCTTTTTATTACCTGATCTAGATTATGCTAGCGTAGGGAAGCACTTTCGGACACTAATAATGAGTCCCCGTTTCTTTACGCATAGAAACGGGGCTTTTTTATTTAAAAATTACACATTGAAACCACTAGGGGTGCTTTTCGTGCTGAGAGAGGAATATACCTTAACCCTTACAGACCTGATCTAGGTAATACTAGCGAAGGGAAGTGGAACAACAAATAAATTAACATTTTATTTGCTGTAGCCACTTCTTATATAGAGAAGTGGTTTTTTATTTAGATACATATATTGAAAGGGGAAAGAGAAATGAAATTTTGCGATAGATTATTAGAAACTGTACAACCAGTTTGGGAGATGAGTCATAATCATCCGTTTGTAGTAGGTATGGGGGATGGTACGTTAGAAAAAGATAAATTTCAGTATTATATTATCCAAGATTACTTATATTTGTTAGATTACGCAAAGTTATATGCGATTGGTGTTGTAAAAGCAACGAATCCTCAAGTGATGGCAAAGTTTGCTGAGCAAATTGACGGAATACTAAATGGAGAAATGACGATCCATAAACAGTATGCAAAAAGACTAGGTATTTCTGCACGAGAGATGGAATCTGCAAAACCATCAGCTAAAAATTTAGCTTATACAAACTATATGATGTCTGTATCTCAAAACGGCACACTTGCAGAATTAATAGCGGCACTTCTTCCGTGTATGTGGAGCTATTGGGAGATTGGAAAGCGTTTAAATGATATTCCTGGAGCAAGTGATCATGAGTTCTTTGGTGAGTGGATTCAAGGATATAGTTCTGAAGAATACGGTAACCTTTGTATTTGGTTAATAGATTTATTAAATGAGATGGCAGTAGGAAAGTCAGAGAAAGAGCTAGACCGATTAGAGGAGATTTTCTTATATTCCAGTCGATTTGAATATTTATTCTGGGATATGTCCTATCGTAAGGAGATGTGGGGATTTGAGGAGCAAGAACATACTACAGTTTCATAATGTTTCTTTTCATTATGATGAGAAGCCAATCATCAATGAATTAAATGCTTCTATACAAGAAAAAGAGTTTGTGAGCATTATCGGACCGAGTGGCTGCGGAAAAAGTACTTTATTTCGCCTTATTACAGGCTTAGAAGAAGCAAGCACTGGACAGATAGAGCTGACAGAAACAAAGAACCATCCTGTAGGGTATATGCCCCAAAAAGATATGCTCTTGCCGTGGAGGACGATTATTGAGAATGCTGCTTTACCGCTAGAGTGCCAAGGTGTGCAGAAGAAAGAAGCAAAAGTAAAGGCAAAGGAACTGCTACATAAATTTGGCCTACAAGGATACGAGAAGAAATATCCGAAAGATTTATCTGGAGGTATGAGGCAGCGCGTATCTTTTATCCGAACTTTATTAACAGGCGGGGAGATATTGTTATTAGATGAACCGTTTAGCGCGTTAGATGCTTTAACAAAGGCTTCTTTGCAAGAATGGTTATTTGAACAATGGAAAGAGTGGGAAAAAACAATTTTATTTATCACCCATGATGTTGAAGAAGCGCTGTTTCTTTCGAATCGAATTTTAGTAGTGGAGCAGCAGCCGATAACGAATTTGACTGAGCGGATTGTGCCGCTTGACCATAACAGAACACGGAAGGATTTATATAAACCGGAAGTGTTGGTGCTGAAAGATGAGCTTCTTAGTATGTTACAAAGGCAGGTACTCGTATGATGAACCGTTTGAAAGAATTAGTTCCTGCCATTACACTTTCTAGTATTTTACTTGCTGTGTGGGAAATAGGCGCAAGAATTGTAGATGAGATGTATATTTTACCTTCACCTTCTGCAATTGTAATAAAGATATGGAAATTAAAAGATATATTATTTACGGTTCATTTGCCAGCAACATTATACGTCGTTTTAATAGGTATTGTTATTTCTATCGCATTAGGCGTAGGGCTAGCAATGCTAATGAATGCGAGTACATGGATGGAAAGAGCATTTTATCCTTTACTAGTTGCTTCACAAACCATTCCGATTACTGCGCTTGCTCCGTTATTTGTTTTATGGTTTGGATACACCATCTGGAGTAAGGTTGTTGTTACAGTTTTAATTACATTTTTCCCGATTGCAGTCAATACGTATGATGGACTACGCAGTACGAAAAAAGAATGGGAGGAGCTCTTAATTACATATGGAGCAACGAAAAAAGATGTTTTTCTTAAGTTAAAGTTGCCGTCTGCTCTTCCTTATTTTTTCTCGGCTTTAAAAATTGCAGTTCCGCTTAGTGTGATTGGTGCAGCAATTGGAGAATGGCTCGGTGCACAAGCTGGGCTTGGATATTTCAGTAAGAGAATGATGACGCAGTTAGATGGAGCTGGTGTATTTGCACCCATTGTATTGTTATCATTATTAGCTATTTTCTTCGTCATACTTATTTCTATATTAGAAAAGAAATTCATTAGTTGGAGGAAGCATTCATGACATTATTAAAACGCATCTTTGTGTTTACATTATTAGTTGCAATGATTGCGGGATGTTCGAGTAATTCAGCAGCGGATAAAAGTAAAAAAGAAAAAGAAATAACAGTCATGCTAGATTGGTACCCAAATGCGGTACATAGCTTTATTTATGCAGCAATTGAAAAAGGCTATTTTAAAGAGGAAGGAGTAAAGGTGAATATTAAATTCCCTTCTAATCCGACTGATCCATTAACGTTAGCAGCTGCAGGGAAAGTAACGGTTGGCTTATATTATCAGCCAGATGTTGTTATGGCAAGGGCAAATGAGCAAATTCCAGTGAAATCAATTGGGGCTGTTGTACGTTCGCCATTAAATCATGTCGTATCACTGAAATCAGCAGGCATTCACTCACCGAAAGATTTAGAAGGAAAAACAGTTGGATACTCTGGAACACCTTTAAGTGAAGCATATTTAAAAACGATGGTAAAAGAAGCTGGTGGTAATCCTGATACGGTGAAAGTAGTTGATGTTGGCTTTGATTTAGTGCCGGCATTAATTACGAAAAAAGTAGATGCTGTAACGGGGGCATACATTAACCATGAAGTGCCTGTTATGCGTCATGAAGGACATGAACCAGCCTACTTTAATCCAGCCGATTACGGAGTACCGAATTATCATGAACTTGTTTTCGTAGCAGGTGATAAAACGTTGAAAAAAGATAAAGAATCATTACAAGCCTTTTTACGTGGTGCGAAAAAAGGCTATGATTTCATGAAGAAAAACCCAGATGAAGCATTGAATATTTTATTAAATCATCAAGAAAAAGAAAACTTCCCACTTGTGCCAGAAGTTGAAAAAGAAAGTATGAAAATTTTATTAGAGAAGATGGAAACGAAAGATGAGCCATTCTTGTCAGATTCAAAAGAGTCTTGGGAGAAACAAAATAAATGGTTGAAAGAAAAAGGAATGACGAAAGAAATCGTTCCAGCTGATGAACTATTCGAAAACATTTTAAAGTAGGCGAATGAATATGAAAAATGAGCTCCATGTAATCTCAAATGGCCATATGCCATTCGAAGAGCTAGTGAATGTAGCGATGCAAATTGAGAGTGAGATTGATTATTTGCATATTCGTGAGCGTGAGAAAAGTACGAAGGAATTATATGAAGGGGTGGAAAGTCTTTTAAATAAAGGCTTCCCTGCTTCTAAAGTTGTTATAAATGATCGAATTGATATCGCTATTTTATTAAATATTCCTCGTGTTCAACTAGGATACCGAAGTGCAGATGTAAGGTTAGTGAAAGAAAAGTTTTCTTATTTGCATGTCGGTTATTCCGTACATTCGTTAGAGGAAGCGATAGTAGCATTTAAAAATGGAGCGGATTCACTCGTTTATGGTCATGTATTTCCGACAGATTGTAAAAAAGGTGTGCCAGCGAGAGGGCTTGAAGAAATTGCAGACATTGCAAGGTGTTTATCAATACCAATTACAGCAATCGGAGGAATCACTCCAGAAAACACAATGGATGTTCTTGCTCACGGTGTAAGTGGTATTGCTGTTATGTCTGGGATTATAAGCAGTAGTAATCCGTATAGAAGGGCGAAATATTATAAGGAATCAATAAGAAAGTGGGCGGGAAAACATGTGTAAGAAGTATGATGTAGCGATTATTGGCGGAGGTGTAATTGGTAGTTCAGTTGCGCACTTTCTAGCAGAAAGAGGGCATAAAGTAGCGATTATAGAGAAGCAAAGAATTGCATCTGAAGCTTCGAAAGCTGCTGCTGGTTTACTCGGTGTTCAGGCAGAATGGGATGCGTATGATCCGTTGTTTGAGCTTGCTAGAGAAAGCCGTGCTATATTTCCACAACTTGCAGCAGTTTTACGTGAAAAAACGGGTATTGATATTGGATATGAGGAAAAAGGGATATATCGCATCGCTCAAAATGAAGATGAGAAAGAGAGAATTCTTCACATTATGGATTGGCAACAAAAAACAGGTGAAGATTCTTACTTTTTAACGGGGGACCATTTACGAGAAAAAGAACCGTTTCTATCCGAGTCAATTATAGGGGCAGTATATTATCCGAAAGATGGTCACGTTATTGCACCAGAGCTTACAAAAGCATTCGCACATTCAGCAGCGATTTCTGATGCTGATATATATGAACAGACAGAAGTGTTTGATATTCGTATTGAAAATAATAAAGTGACTGGAATTGTTACAAGCGAAGGTATTATCGCATGTGAGAAAGTTGTTATTGCGGGAGGCTCATGGAGCACGAAGCTACTCCGTTATTTTCACCGTGATTGGGGGACATACCCAGTGAAGGGTGAAGTGGTTGCAGTTAGAAGTAGGAAGCAACTATTGAAAGCTCCTATTTTCCAAGAAAGATTTTATATCGCTCCGAAACGTGGTGGACGTTATGTAATAGGGGCAACGATGCATCCTCATACGTTCAATAAAACTGTGCAGCCAGAAAGTATTACTTCTATATTAGAGCGTGCTTATACAATATTGCCTGCTTTAAAAGAAGCAGAGTGGGAAAGCGCATGGGCAGGATTAAGGCCACAATCAAATCACGGAGCTCCCTATATGGGAGAGCATGAAGAAATAAAAGGTTTATATGCTTGTACGGGCCATTATCGAAACGGCATTTTATTAAGTCCTGTTTCTGGTCAGTATATGGCTGATTTAATAGAAGGAAAGCAGGAGAATCACTTGCTAGAATCATTGCTTTCTAAAACGGTTTAGAAAGGGGATGGAAGTTTGAATTTAAAAATTAATGGTAACCAAATTGAAGTGCCAGCGAGTGTGAAAACAGTAGCTGAGCTACTTATACATTTAGAGTTAGATAACAGAATTGTTGTAGTAGAGCGTAATAAAGATATTTTACAAAAAGATGATCATAAAGATACATCTGTTTTTGATGGAGACCAAATTGAGATTGTAACTTTCGTAGGAGGCGGTTGATTATGTTAAACATTGGACCATTTTCATTTCATTCTAGACTTTTATTAGGAACAGGGAAATTCCCTGATTTTGATGTGCAGCAAAAGGCAATTGATGTTTCTGAAGCTGAAGTTTTAACATTTGCAGTACGTCGTATGGATATATTTGATGCGAAACAGCCTAATTTATTAGAGAAACTTGATGTGAAAAAATATACGTTATTACCAAATACAGCAGGAGCAAAAAATGCTGAAGAAGCTGTTCGTATTGCAAAATTAGCAAAAGCTTCTGGACTTTGTGACATGATAAAAGTAGAAGTTATTGGCGATGATAGAACGTTATTACCAGATCCAGTGGAAACATTAAAGGCATCTGAAATGTTACTGGAAGAAGGATTTATCGTTCTTCCGTACACATCTGATGATGTTGTATTAGCACGTAAATTACAAGAACTTGGCGTGCATGCGATTATGCCAGGCGCATCACCGATTGGATCTGGACTGGGAATTGTAAATCCATTA
This sequence comes from Bacillus thuringiensis, assembly GCF_014932895.1. Lineage (GTDB taxonomy): Bacteria > Bacillota > Bacilli > Bacillales > Bacillaceae_G > Bacillus_A > Bacillus_A thuringiensis_AA. Next base: position 11,017 of record NZ_JACYOF010000014.1, read on the forward strand.
AATTTAAGCTTTATTATTGAACAAGCAACAGTACCAGTTATCGTTGATGCTGGTATTGGTAGCCCAGCTGATGCAGCATTTGCGATGGAATTAGGAGCAGATGGTGTTTTATTAAATACAGCTGTTTCTGGTGCGAAAGATCCTATTAAGATGGCACAGGCAATGAAATTAAGTATTGAAGCAGGACGTTTAGGCTTCGAAGCAGGTCGTATTGCGCGCAAACGTTGTGCAACTGCAAGCAGTCCTTTAGAAGGAATGAGTGTAGTTGAATAATCGGTATTCGCGCCAAGAACTATTTTCTCCAATTGGAGAAGAAGGACAACAGAAGATAAAAGAAAAGCATGTACTTATTATCGGTGCAGGCGCATTAGGTAGTGCAAATGCAGAAATGTTTGTAAGAGCAGGTGTTGGCACAGTAACGATTGTTGACCGTGATTATGTAGATTGGAGTAATTTACAAAGACAACAATTGTATGCAGAAAGCGATGTAGAGAATAATCTTCCGAAGGCTGTAGCGGCAAAAAAACGTCTAGAAGAGATTAATAGTGAAGTAAGAGTAGAAGCTCTCGTTCAAGATGTAACAGCTGAGGAGCTAGAAGAACTTGTTACAAACGTTGATGTAATGATTGATGCGACTGATAATTTCGAAACACGTTTTATTGTGAATGATATAGCACAAAAATATTCTATTCCATGGATTTACGGGGCATGTGTAGGAAGTTACGGCCTGTCTTACACAATTCTTCCTAGTAAAACGCCATGTTTATCATGCCTACTACAATCGATTCCGCTTGGCGGGGCGACATGTGATACAGCGGGGATTATATCACCTGCTGTATCTCTTGTTGTTTCTCATCAAGTTACGGAAGCTCTTAAACTGCTAGTAGAAGATTATGAATCGCTTCGAGAGGGACTTGTGTCGTTTGATGTATGGAAGAATGAATATTCATGTATGAATGTGCAAAAGCTTCGTAAGCATAATTGTCCTTCGTGTGGTGAGGATGCGCTATACCCGTATTTAAATAAAGAAAATACTTCGAAAACAGCAGTTTTATGCGGGAGAAATACAGTTCAAATTAGACCACCTTATAAAGAAGAAATGAATTTTGAGCAATATAAGCAGCTGCTGAAAGGTCGCGTGAAGGATTTGAATATAAATCCATATTTACTCTCATTTTCTGTTGAAGAAAAGAGGTTAGTCGCCTTTAAAGATGGCCGTGTACTCGTACATGGAACGAAAGATATAAGTGAAGCAAAAACAATTTACCATCGCTATTTTGGATAGAAAAGGATGAGTGGGATGAAAGTAAATAAAGCTTTAACAATTGCAGGATCTGATAGCGGAGGCGGCGCTGGAATTCAAGCAGATTTAAAAACGTTCCAAGAGCTTGGTGTGTATGGAATGACAGCAATCACTGCAATTACAGCGCAAAATACGCTTGGCGTTCAAGGGGTATATCCTGTTCCGTTAGAAGGTATTATAGAACAGCTGAATTCAATTGGTATGGATTTAACACCAGATGCTGTGAAACTAGGAATGTTATTTAGCAGTGAAATTATTCAAATTGTTGCAGAACATATTAAGAAATTTGGCTGGAATAATATTGTGCTAGATCCTGTTATGATTGCAAAAGGTGGAGCATCATTATTACAGCAAGAAGCAGTTCAAGCATTAAAAGAATATTTATTACCAGTAGCAACTGTTGTAACACCGAATATTCCTGAAGCAGAAGTGTTAACTGGGATGGAGATTCATAATGTTGAAGAGAGTAAGGAAGCTGCGAAAGTATTGTACGAATTAGGTACTAAATACGTGCTTATGAAGGGCGGACATGCAGAGTATCAAGGTAATGAAGTAATTGATTTACTCTTTGATGGAGAAAAGTTTATTGAATTTAGAAGTGAACGAATTCCTTCGAAGCAAACACATGGAAGTGGCTGTACATTTGCGTCTGCAGTTACGGCAGGACTTGCGAAAGGATACGCAATTGAAGAGGCAGTTCAAGAAGCAAAACGATTTATTAGTATAGCAATTGAAGAGCCGTTGAATATTGGAAGTGGTCATGGACCGACGAATCATTTTGCATATAAAATGAATAGAACATAAGCATAAAGAAAGGAAAAGTCAGTTTTACAACTGGCTTTTTTTTGTTTACTTTTTCCAAATACAGGAGTAATATATCAGCCAGAATATATCTTTGTAATACGCTGAGTCCAATTATACGGAGCGGAGGAACCAATTTGTGCGTCGTCACTAGGGGTGAATCTTTCAATTTTGAAAGTAGGGCTACTCTCAAAGTCCGAATCCGACAGCTAACTTCGTAAGCGTCTTGAGAGAGGACGGTGCCATGATGGATACATCACTTCATCGATCTGATTAGTATAGGGGAATATCAATCTATGTTTGATTTCTTTTATGCTAAGGAGGATGAGGTACATGGAACTAACACTTATTTGTGTTGGAGAAGAAAGCAAGGTAAATAGTTTAATAGATTTAGTAGCATTTCAACATGAGTTAATTATTTTTACAGCAAATGAAGAGATAGCGGCTGAAGTTAGGAATTGTGGGTTTGATTGGACGTATAGTTGTAGTAAGGAGCAGGATTTTACTAGTATTTGTGAGTGTATTAAGAAGGTGATTTTACTAGGAGATGAGCTTCCAATCGTTAGTTTTTTCACAGAACACATTCGCTTTTCTTTTCAAGCACCTATTACTGTTGTTACAAGGAATAAACGATATCCAGCGAGGCTCTATGAAACAATTGGAGCTACATTTGTCGTGTTTACGAATTGTGATAATATTTCTTTTTTATTTTTTGAATAGGGTGGGGGAAAAGAAGATGAAGGTGTTGTTATTAGGAGATATAGCGAATCGTTGGGCGGTATCGGTAGAGCGAGTTCAAGAATTGGTGGTGCTGGATCCTATTTTTCCAAGTCCCTATATCATATTACCATCGAAAGACGCTTTATATTTAAAAACAGATGTTATCGAATATGAGCAACTACATGTAGAATTGTCACAAGTTTATATTCGCGGGAGAAATTTACGTGTTTTTTTACGAGGGGAATAAATAGTGAATGAAAAAAGAGCGAATGCTGAGTGCAACAAGCTATGCACTTCATGTCATTCGCTCTTTTTATTTCGTATTTAAAAGGCTATTTCTATGAAAAGAGAAGAGAAATAAAGAAAATAGATGAAATAATATTAATATGTCCTAATGTAAGCGTTTAAACGAATGGAAATATTATTATTTTCAGTAATTTACCTCTTTACAAGTGAAATATAGAGGAGTATATTTACTCTCATAAATCATTCATAAAATTTCCAAAAAAACCTAAAATCGCTGAGTTCCAGAGATGGAGCGGGGGAACCAATTTTGTGCATCGTCACTTGGGGTGAATCTTTCAGTTTTGAAAGTAGGGCTACTCTTTAGGCCCGAATCCGACAGCTAACCTCGTAAGCGTTTAGAGAGGAGGTTTACTTTTTGTTGTTCATTTTTTGAACACTGAGTAGAGCTCAGTGTTCTTTTTTAATATCTTAATGGTAAATTTTAACAAAAAGGAAGTGAGGGATAGCTATGTTGGATGTTGTAATGATCGGGATATTTGTTGTATTAGTTGCATCGATGGCAAGTCTGGTAAGTTGGTCAGATAAAGTTGTGAAAGAAGGGAAGCAATCATGATGATTGTCTTATCAGCTATTGTTGCAGCAATTACGGTTTATTTAGTGTATGCATTATTAAATCCAGAGAAGTTTTAATTAGGGGGAATCATTCATTATGATTTGGGTTGCAGTTGTCGTTACAATGCTGTTGTTTATTCTAGTAGCAAAGCCAACGGGGATTTATTTAGAGAAAGCCTTTCAAGGGAACAAGACGCTAGATAAAATATTCGGGCCTTTTGAAAAACTTATTTTTAAAATTACAGGTGTCAAAGCATACAATCAAACGTGGAAGCAATATGCATTATCACTAGTTTTGTTAAATGGATTTATGATTGTTGTTGTATATTTCATTTTCAGATTGCAAGGGGTATTGCCGCTAAATCCAGCGCATATTGCAGGGATGGAGCCTACGCTTGCTTTTAATACAGCAATTAGTTTTATGGCTGATACAAACTTACAGCATTACAGCGGTGAAAATGGATTATCTTATTTATCACAATTAATCGCGATTACGTTTTTAATGTTTGCAGCACCAGCAACGACGTTAGCGATTGTTATGGCATTTATAAGAGGACTTGCTGGAAAAGAACTTGGTAACTTTTTCGTTGATTTTACGAGAGCTTTAACGAGAGTTTTTCTCCCAATTGCGTTTGTTGCGGCGTTAGTCTTTGTCGCACTTGGTGTACCGCAAACGTTAGACGGGGCAGTTACAGCACATACGATTGAAGGTGCAAAGCAAAGTATATTACGTGGTCCAGTTGCATCATTTGTTTCAATTAAGGAACTTGGAAATAATGGCGGTGGATTTTTCGGAGCAAACTCTACACATCCTTTTGAAAATCCAGGGCAAATGAGTAATATTTTGCAAATGATGCTTATGATGTTATTGCCAACTGCACTTCCATTTACGTACGGACGAATGGTAGGAAATAAAAAACAAGGTCGTATCCTCTTCGTATCACTATTTATGGTGTTCTTACTAGGATTTATAACGATTACGACATCCGAATTGCATGGAAATCCAGCATTAAACGAAATAGGTATCCAACATGTGCAGGGAAGCACGGAAGGAAAAGAAGTACGATTCGGAACAGTATTTTCTTCACTATACGCAACGGTAACGACAGCTGCTGAAACAGGGGCGGTTAATACGATGCATGATACGTTAACACCAATTGGTGGTTTAGTTCCACTCGTAAATATGATGTTGAATACAGTATATGGCGGCGTTGGAGCAGGCTTTATTAATATTATTATGTATGCAATCATTGCAGTCTTTATATCTGGATTAATGGTCGGACGGACACCAGAGTTTTTAGGTAAAAAGATTGAAGGTAAGGAAATGAAATTAATTGCAGTAACGATATTATTTCATCCATTGCTCATTTTAGGATTTTCAGCATTAGCTCTTTCAACAAATTTAGGAACGGATGCCATTTCTCATTCCGGTTTCCACGGTTTAACGCAAGTTGTATATGAGTATACATCGTCAGCTGCGAATAATGGATCTGGATTTGAAGGTTTAGGGGATAATACACCGTTTTGGAATATTACGACTGGTTTAGTTATGTTTTTAGGGCGCTATTTCAGCTTAATTACGATGCTAGCTGTTTCTGCTTCACTGAAGGAGAAAACGGTCGTACCAGAAACAGTCGGAACGTTCCGTACTGATAATAGCTTATTTGGTGGTATCTTCATCGGAACGATTGTAATCGTCGGTGCGTTAACATTCTTCCCGATGTTAGTATTAGGCCCAATTGCAGAATTTCTTACATTGAAGTAATGGAGGGTACATGATGAGACCGGTAGTAGTAAAAGAAAAAAGAGTGAATGAGTCACAAATACATGTTATAGAAGATGAGGTTAGACAAGCGAAAACGCTGGATCGTGATATCGTGACGCATGCGATGAAACAATCCTTTGCGAAATTGAATCCGAAAGTAATGATAAAGAATCCTATTATGTTCATTGTAGAAATTGGATTTATAATTACGTTACTTTTATCCTTTCTTCCAAGTAGTTCGAGTAGCGTACCAGGGTGGTTTAATATAACAGTTTCTCTCATTCTATTATTTACAGTTTTATTTGCTAACTTTGCGGAAGCGTTAGCAGAAGGGCGTGGTAAAGCACAAGCCGATTCTTTAAAACAATCGAAGAAAGATGTGTTTGCAAATGTTGTAAAAGAAAATGGAGACATCGTTCAAGTTTCAGCAACCGATCTGAGAAAAGGTGATGTTGTTATTGTAAAACAAGGAGAAATGATTCCGAATGATGGTGAAGTAATTAAAGGATTAGCGTCTGTAGATGAATCTGCAATTACAGGGGAGTCAGCTCCTGTTATAAAAGAAGCAGGAGGCGATTTTTGTTCCGTAACAGGCGGAACGATGGTCGTAAGTGATGAGATTACAATTGTAATTACAAGTAATCCTGGTGAATCATTTATTGATAAAATGATTTCTTTAGTAGAAGGAGCTGCTCGTCAAAAAACGCCGAATGAAATTGCTTTAAATACAGTATTAACGAGTTTAACTCTAATTTTCTTAATCGTTGTTGTGACGTTGCCGATTTTTACAAATTATTTAGGGTTTCAAATTGATACAGCTGTACTTGTAGCGTTGTTAGTTTGTTTAATTCCAACGACAATTGGTGGGTTATTATCGGCGATTGGTATTGCCGGGATGGACCGCGTGACAAAGTTTAATGTGCTAGCGATGTCAGGGAAAGCAGTAGAAGCTGCAGGTGATATTAATACAATTATTTTAGATAAAACAGGTACAATTACTTTCGGGAACCGAATGGCTCATACACTATTACCTGTAGGAAATGAAACGATTGAGCAAGTTGGAAAATGGGCTGCAATGAGCTCCGTTTTAGATGAAACGCCAGAAGGTCGATCTGTTATAGAATATGTGCAAACGAAATCTATATCATATAATCGAGAACTTGCAGAACAAGGTGAGTTTGTGCCGTTTAAAGCAGAAACGAGAATGAGTGGTGTCGATTTACAGGACGGAACGAAAGTGAGAAAAGGTGCTGTCGGTAGCGTGATTGAATGGGTTCAATCACAAGGCGGAACGATTCCAAAAGATGTGAATCAAAAAGCAGATTTAATTTCGAAAGAGGGCGGGACACCACTTGTAGTTGCAGTAGATGATCGTATTTACGGTTTAATTTACTTAAAGGATACAGTAAAACCTGGTATGCGTGAACGTTTTGAACAATTGCGCCAAATGGGGATTAAAACGGTTATGTGTACAGGGGATAACCCATTAACAGCAGCAACAATTGCAAAAGAAGCAGGGGTAGATGAATTCGTTGCGGAGTGTAAACCAGAAGATAAAATTGCGGTTATTAAAGCAGAGCAAGATAAAGGGAAACTTGTAGCGATGACAGGTGATGGTACAAATGATGCTCCGGCGTTAGCGCAGGCGGATGTTGGATTAGCAATGAACAGTGGTACGACAGCTGCGAAAGAGGCAGCGAATATGATCGATTTAGATTCGAATCCAACGAAAATTATTGAGGTTGTAGGAATCGGTAAGCAATTGTTAATGACACGCGGTGCGTTAACGACGTTTAGTATTGCAAATGATATTGCGAAATATTTTGCTATCATTCCAGCGATGTTTACATTAGCAATTCCGCAAATGGAAGCCTTAAACATTATGAAATTAACATCGCCAATTTCAGCGATTTTATCAGCATTAATATTTAATGCAGTTATTATTCCGTTATTAATTCCGTTAGCGATGAAAGGTATTGCATATAAACCGATGAGTTCGAATGCACTTCTTAGCCGTAACTTACTCATTTACGGACTTGGCGGAGTTATCGTTCCGTTCATTGGAATTAAAGTAATTGATATGCTTGTCGGCTTGTTCATATAAGGAAGAGGGGAAAAAGATGGCGAAAAAACTTAGTATACTTTCACCAATTATTCGTATTACTTTTACATTTCTAGTCTTGTGTGGCCTTGTATACCCGCTAATTGTAACTGGTATTGCGCAAGCGGTAATGAAGGATAATGCGGATGGAAGTCTTATATATAATGATAAAAATGAATTAGTTGGTTCTAAATTAATCGGTCAAAATTTCACAGATCCACGTTATTTTCATGGGCGTGTCTCTAGTATAGAATATAAAGCAGAAGCATCTGGCTCAAATAACTATGCACCGTCTAATCCAGATTTAGCAAAACGAGTTGAGAAAAGTATTGAAGACTGGAAGAAACAAAATCCAACCGTTCCAGTTACAGAAGTACCGATAGATTTAGTGACAAATTCAGGTTCAGGGCTTGATCCTGATATTAGTCCGAAGGCGGCTGCTGTGCAGGTAGATCGCATCTCGAAAATAACGAATATTCCGAAAGAAAAGTTGGATCAATTGATTAAGGATCAAACGGAAGGCGCTGCACTTGATTTATTTGGAGAAAATCGTGTGAATGTCTTAAAGTTAAATTTAGAATTACAGAAATTAATGAAATAGTAATAGTCCTACCTCAATCTAACGGATTGGGGTAGTGTTGTTTCGAAAGAAAGGTTGTGAGTGTTTTGTATGCAGATGACTATAAACCGACGTTTCAAAGACGAACGCCAGAGGAATATTTAGAATACATTCGGCAGCAAAATCGCGGAAAGTTAAAGCTATACGTAGGGGCTGCCCCAGGAGTAGGGAAAAGTTATAAAATGCTCTTTGATGCAAGAGAAATGAAAAAAGATGGAACTGATATTGTAATTGGTTTAATTGAAACACATGGAAGAAAAGAGACAGAAGAAGCAATTGTTGATTTAGAAAAAGTTCCTTTAAAAGAAATAGATTATAAAGGGAAAGTATTTTATGAACTTGATGTAGAAGGAATTATAAAGCGTGCGCCGCAAGTAGTTGTAGTGGATGAACTCGCGCATAGTAATATTCCTGGATCTAAACATAAAAAACGGTACATGGATGTTCAAGAATTGCTAGAGGCTGGTATATCAGTATTATCAGCGTTTAATATTCAACATTTAGAAAGCGTTCATGACATTGTAGCGCAAATTACGAATGTCAAAGTACGAGAACGTATTCCGGATTTTATTTTGCAAAAAGCAAATGAAATTCAACTCGTTGATGCAACACCTGAGGTATTAAGGAAGAGATTAATAGATGGAAAAATATATAAGGAAGAAAAAATTCAGCAAAGCTTACAAAACTTCTTTACGCTCAATAATTTAGGGGCACTAAGGGAATTATCGCTTCGTGAAGTGGCAGATGATATGGATGAGAAAATTAGTCAAACAGTTATAGAGCCGATTGGCGTGAAAGAAAAAATTCTCGTTTGTGTGCAATACAGTTCAACAGCGGAGAAATTAATACGGAGAGGTTGGCGCATGGCTGATCGGTTAAACGCTGAATTGTATGTGTTAAATGTAGAGAGGGAAAATATAGATTCTATTTCAGCTGGTAAAAAGCAAACAATTGAAGAATGGAAGTCACTAACGAATCAATTTGATGCGAGCTTTGTATTAGAAGAAGCGAAAGGAAGAAAGCCAGCGGATGTTATTATTGAAGTAGCAAAGAGACTACAGGTGACACAAATTTTACTTGGACAATCGGCGAGAACGAGATGGGAAGAAATACGAAAAGGTTCTATTGTAAATGAAATTATGAGACAAACGAAGCATATTGATATTCATATTGTTGCGGATCAACGAGCTTAAAATAGAGACCATCTGTAGGTCTCTATTTTGCTTTTTGTATAGTAGGGAAATGTAGTATTTTCATTGCGTACAAGATTACGAGTAGGAATGTAATTGCCCCTATAAAGAAAATCCAAAAGTAATTGTGATGAAATAAAAGAAACCCACCTACAATTGGTCCTGTTCCCATGCCGAGATAGCGAATGAAGTTGTACATACCGATAGCTGTTGCACGTTCTTGTACGAATTCTTCTGTTAATAAAGTAGTGTGAGTTGGCATAGAAAGTCCCATACTAAAACCGTATAAAGATGTAACGATAATGATGAGTGGGATATTGGTGCTATATGTGAAAGAGAATAAAGTGACACATATAATATTGAAGAAACTAGTAATGAATAAAGCTTGCTTTGTTGTAAGAGGTTTTTGCAAAAATTTGTAGCAATAACTTCCTAGCATAATAGAAAGGGACATCGGTACAAAAAGAAGTCCAATTTCACTTGCGTGTAGATGAAATATATTTGTTAATATGCTAGGCAAAAAAACGAGGAAACAGAAATACATACAAAATTGAATAAAGCCAATAAGGGTAATAGAAAATCCAGTTTTATTTTTTTAAGATAAGCCAGTAATTCTTTTTTACCTTAGGCTGCTGAATTACATGTGGCTTTGTTTCTGGAAGTAGTGAAATGTTTATAATTAATAAGATGATGCCAATTGTAGATAAAAACAGAAAGACGGATAAGTGACCATTTATATTGCCGAGATAACCACCTATGAGAGGGCCGATCGCAGGTGCGAGAGCAAGTAACATTTGATAAAGGCTCATCGCTTCTCCGCGTTCTTTTCCTTCAAATAGATCACCGATAATCGTTGCTGCAACTACAGGGATAGCCGATATTCCTAAAGCTTGAACAGCTCTAAAGAATAGAAATAAGTAAATGCTTGGTGAGAAAGCACACCCAATTGAGCCGATTGTACTAATAATTAAACTAGGGATAAGGACAGATTTTCTTCCTTTTGTATCAATTAATGGTCCGTATATGAGTTGCATAATCGCAAGAACGAATGTGAAAAGTGAAACGGTTAAATTTACAAGATAAAGAGAAGTATGAAAGGAATTTTGAATCATCGGTAAGATAGGTGTGTAAATATTTTGAGCGAAGGAACCGAGTAAGGCGCTAATACAGACAACATATAAAATGAAGTTTAGTTTGGATTGTTTCATATTGTTACCCTCCCTGAAATTTAGTTTCCTAGGAAATTAAATTTATTTTAACATGATTTTCTCACTTGTAAAGATGAAAAAATGATTTTAAAATGGTATATAGTTAAATTGTTTCTTTGGAAACTTAGGAGGCGAACGGATTGAAACGTACAGTGGAACAAATGGAAATACTTTCGGATATTCGTACACTTTTTCATAAAAAAGAGGAGCATATGAAAGAAAATAATGAGAAGTTTCTTCGTGAAACAGGTGTAAGCGGTATGTCTTTATCTGAGTTACATGTGATCGAGTGTATTGGAAAAAATGGTCTGATGAATGTAACTGCTATTACGACAGAAATGGGGATGACGAAAGGAGCAATCTCTAAAATTTGTACAAAGTTGTTCCAAAAACAATGCGTTGAGAAGATGAAAATGTTAGATAATCAAAAAGAAATTTTCTTTCGCCTTACGGAAAAAGGAAAAGAAATATATATAGCTCATGAAGAGTTACATAAAAGAGCTGAAGAGAAGTGGATTTCCCTTTTAAAAAGATATACGAAAGAGGAGCTAGATTGTATCCAAAGGTTTATAAAGGATATTTCGAATCACTTGGAAAATTAAGTGTGAGAAAAAATCCCTCTATTTTAAGCCTTTTGAATATAATTTCTGCAAGAACTCATATATAATAGAAAAAGATACTTAACATAGTGAATAATTAAAGAGTCAATATATAAAGAGGAGAGAATAACATGCTTGAAAATACGGGGTTAGTATTAGAAGGCGGCGGTATGCGTGGTGTATATACTGGTGGGATACTAGAATACTTTATGGAACAAGATTTATATTTTCCATATGTAATCGGTGTATCAGCTGGTGCTTGTCATGCAGCGTCGTATCTTTCCAGACAAAGAAATAGAAATAAAACAGTGAATATTGATTATGCGTCACATCCGAAGTATTTGTCGTATAAAAATTTATGGAGAAAACGTCAGCTGTTTGATATGGATTTCATTTTTCATGAAATTCCAGAAAAGCATGTGCCGTTTGATTTTGAAACATACTTTAATAGTCCAGAGCGCTTTCTTGTAGGGACGACGGATTGTGAAACAGGACAGTCTGTTTATTTTGAAAAAGAGGGGACGAATGATGATGCGCTAAATTTATTACAAGCATCTAGTTCATTACCTTTCATTGCACCAGTAGTAAATTACCGCGGTAAGCAATTGTTAGATGGCGGGATTTCTGATCCGATTCCGGTGCGTAAAGCACAGGAAGATGGATTTAAAAAATCAGTCGTTATTTTAACGAGAAATCATGGGTATGCGAAGAAAAAATCAAAGTTTGGCTGGGTGGCGGCGAAAGCTTATAAAAAATATCCGAACCTTGTTAACACGATGCTAACGCGTTATGAAGTGTATAATGAAACACTTCACTATATTGAAAAAGAAGAGCAAGCTGGGAACTTATTTGTTATCCGCCCAGAAGTGCCGCTTCAAGTAGATCGTATGGAAAAAGATACAGCAAAACTACAAAATTTATATGAGCAAGGCTATGAAGATGCAAAGAGACAATTTGCAGATTTGCAGGCGTTCTTGCAAAGTTAAAAACCTCTATATAGAGGTTTTTTATTTATAAAAAAATCCCTCTTTACGAGGGATTTTAATGTGGTAAGAAAATCAATTGATAAGCGAATAATATTCCAAATATATATACAAGTGGGTGAACAGCACGGAATTTACCTTTTGCCACTTTCATAAGTGGGTATGAAATAAATCCAAGTGCGATACCTGTTGAGATACTTGATGTAAGTGGCATGCTTAAGATTACTAAGAATGCTGGGAATGATTCATCAAATGCATCCCAATCAATGTGGCGAACAGAGCCCATCATAAGACTACCAACGATAATTAGTGATGGTGCAGTAATAGCTGATACACCAGAAATGGCACTTACTAATGGTCCAAAGAATGCTGCTAATGCAAATAGAACAGCTACTGTAACAGTTGTTAAACCAGTACGACCACCGGCAGCAACACCAGCAGATGATTCAATATAAGCTGTTGATGGTGTTGTTCCGAACATAGAACCGATTGTTGCTGAGAATGAATCAGATAGAAGAGCTCGTCCTGCTTTTGGAAGCTTTCCATCTTTCAGAAATCCACCTTGTTGTGCGACACCAAGTAATGTACCTGTTGTATCGAATAGTGTAACAAGGAAGAATGAGAACACAACGCCGTATAATCCGTAGTTAATTACATCAGATACAGCAGTAATTGGATTTGAAACGATAATTCCTTCTGGTAATCCAGGCATTGATGTAACACCGTTTGAGAATGCTAATTGTCCTGTGAAGAACGCGATAATACCAGTTAGTAGCATGCCGATAAATAGTGCGCCATTTACATTTAAAGACATAAGGATAATTGTAATTCCAAGGCCAGCTAATGCTAGTAGAACTGGAGCTGAATGAAGATCGCCAAGTCCAACTAAGTTTGCATCGTTTTTTGTAACGATACCTGTTAAACGTAAACCGATAAAGGCGATGAAAAGACCGATACCAGCAGTAATTGCATGTCTTAAGTTTTCAGGAATTGCTTCCATTAATTTTGTGCGGAATGATGTAAATGATAACAAAATTAAAATCATACCTGCTACGAATACAGCAGAGAATGCAATTGCAAAAGTCATGCCTTCATGAGCTTTTACAACAGAATAAGAAAAGTAAGCATTTAATCCCATACCTGGTGCAATTGCGATTGGTAAGTTTGTAAAGATTGCCATAAATAATGTTCCGACAACAGCAGCGATAATTGTTGCTGTAAATGCTTGTTCAAACGGAACACCTGCATCCCCAAGGATGACAGGGTTTACGACAATAATATATGCCATTGTTAAGAAGGTAATAATACCTGCCATAATTTCAGTTTTAATAGAAGTTTTATGTTTTGAAAGGTTAAACATATAAACATCCTTTCTGTTTACGAATAATTTTCACAACAGTTATATATAATATTCGTTTTTTATGTATTTTGCAATAGTTTTGCATAAAAACTTTAGAACAATTCATATTTTGTGTCTTAAATTCGAATATTAATCGTAAAACTATGTGTGAATTACAGCTTTTTATTGTGCACATTATAAGGAAAAGGAGTTGAAAGAAGCTATGCCACAACAAAAAAACTTTTTAACAATGCCAGCGCAACATCAAAATAAACAGCCTGGTATTGAATCATTAATGAATCCACTTCCGCAGTTTGAAGACCCCAATTATAAGGGAAGTGAAAAATTAAAAGGAAAGAATGTGTTAATTACAGGAGGGGATAGCGGGATTGGACGAGCTGTTTCCATCGCTTTTGCGAAAGAGGGAGCAAATATTGCGATTGCCTATTTAGATGAGGAAAAAGATGCAAATGAGACGAAGCAACTTGTTGAAAAAGAAGGGGTAAAGTGTGTATTGTTGCCGGGTGATTTGAGTAATGAACAGCATTGTAAAGATATTGTGAAAGAGACTGTTGTGAAGCTAGGTAGTTTAAATATTTTAGTAAATAATGTCGCACAGCAGTATCCGCAGCAAGGACTGGAGTATATTACAGCAGAGCAGTTAGAAAAAACATTTCGTATTAATATTTTTTCTTATTTTCACGTTACGAAAGCAGCACTTTCTCATTTAAAGCAAGGGGATAGCATTATAAATACGGCGTCTATCGTTGCATATGAAGGAAATGAAACTTTAATTGATTATTCTGCAACGAAAGGAGCTATCGTTGCTTTTACAAGATCTCTTTCTCAATCGTTAGTACAAAAAGGAATTCGTGTAAATGGTGTTGCACCAGGTCCAATTTGGACCCCTCTTATTCCATCGAGCTTTGATGAGAAGAAAGTCTCACAGTTTGGAAGCAATGTTCCGATGCAAAGACCTGGTCAACCATATGAATTAGCACCAGCATACGTATACTTAGCGTCTGGCGATTCATCTTATGTTACCGGACAAATGATACATGTAAACGGGGGCGTTATCGTAAATGGATAGTTTTCATTTATAAGAGCAAAGTAAAGTTACTTGCATTTATTATGATATTAGTGCTAGGGAGGATTTAGATGAAGAAAGCATTGTTTATCGTAATCCTATTTTTCTGCCTACCAGCTAGCGCTTTTGCTACTATAGATCATTTGATTTTAGTGAATCTTACGACAAATCAGCTATCTTTTTTTGAAGATGGCAACTATACGAGAACGTTTCCAATAACGACTGGAAGAGATCGTACCCCTACGCCTGAAGGTAATTTTTGTATTATAACTAAATATAAAAATAAAGAATACCATCGTAAAAAAATAGCTGGGGGTGCACCGAATAATCCGCTCGGTACGAGGTGGCTCGGACTAGATAAAAATGAATATGCGATTCACGGGACAAATCGAGAATGGACGATTGGAAGTAGGGAATCAAATGGGTGTATTCGCATGCATGACCGGGATATACAATGGTTATATGACCGAGTACCATTACAGACCAAAGTAATTATTTCTCGTTTTCATACAAGTCCAGAGTATGAAGCAAATAAACTTGGTTATCGTGTTGTGAGCTGGAATGGTCGTAAAGTAGAAGAAGAACAAATTGGAATCCTTACGTTAGTAGACCGTATAAATATATATTGGCAAGAACCAAATGGGCAGTTAACAAAAGTGAAAACGGTATTGCCAAACGAAAGATATGCCGTGTATTCCAAACGAAAAGATGGAATATATTATATAGGAAACAATTTGTATATTGTAGATGAAACAGGAGAAAAAATTCGTTATGAGCAAATTCCTTCTTCAACTTTAAGTAATATATATAAACGGAAATATAATGTTCCGTAATAGCTACCGTATTATAGACGGTAGCTTATTTGTGATTAAGTGAAGCTACATCTCGCATTAATTATTAGTACATATTAGTCGGGATGCGCACAAATAGCAGGATGAAAAAATGAAACAGCAACTATTATATTTTGCTGAATATAATACAGTACAGATTGGGGGCCGGTTACATTATGAAAAGTGAATTTGCATTTAAAATTTTCTTAGTAACGACCTGTGTATTTATCGTGTATTTGTACGCATTTCTCGTCTTTTCTTTTTATGTTCCATATGTTGATTTAATATTGTTCTTCGGATTTATTTGGGCGTTTGTTAAAGCAAGGGAAGGAGAGAAGAGTATATATCGACGCATTACCTTATGCGGGACGGTCATTTTCGTTATTTTGTACTTTTTTATGATGCATGATTTATGGAGGGGAATGTAAAAAAGCATACGGTGAATCGTATGCTTTTATGTTTAATATTTTGGCTTAAACGTATGACAACAAGTCTCTACACTCGTTGTTACAGAACTTTCTAGCGTCTCGTTTGTTAAAGCTGCGTCTGTATACGAATCATTTGCATTTTGACCAGCTTCTTGTGCATCGGGTTGAACAACAATCGCACTTGCTTGACAAAAGTTACCTTGTCCCCAAAATGAGCAATTGGAAACAGAGCATTTTACTTCTGGCATAAAAACCCCCTCCTTATACATTAGTGTGAGATTTTACGCCCATTTCATGTATAGAAGGAGTTTCCTTTTCTCGTTATTTCTTCGTTTGCTCAAGCCATTCTTTTAATTTGTCTTTCGGTTGTTCGCCACTAATACGGCTCACTTCTTTGCCATCTTTAAAATGAATGATTGTTGGAGTTCCTGTAATTTTATATTCATCCCAAGGAGCATCTAATTTTTCAATATCCATAACTTTCATATCAACATTCAAGTCTTTAGCCATTGGTACTACAATAGGGGATAACTTTTGGCAATGAACGCAAGATGTTTGATAAAAGTATACTGTTTCTTCTTTTTTCTCTGCTAAATTCTTTTGGAGATCTGAAAGAGAGATTTTGTTTGTGTAGTAATCAGGACCATCTGTTTGACTACTAGTAGTATTATTAAGTTTTTGACTTGTAGATGCGTTTTTTTCTTCCATTTGTGTTACAGCGAAAATTGCTGCAAACAAGGCGATAATAATACCACCAAATATAAGCATTTTTTTCATTCTTTCATCTCCTTATTTGTTTTTGATTACGATGAAGCTACAAACAGCGATTGTGATAAAGCCGATAAGTGCTAAAAACGGGATTGTCACAAAGCCGAACCAGTTTATGTATTCTCCCGTACAAGGTACGCGTCCGCAAGCTGCTCCAGCAGCTGAAAATGCTGCGATTTTTTGAATTGCATAGTGATATAAAGAAATACAAGCACCAATACTTGCGATTGGTAAAGAATAACTTGCGATGCGATAGTCTTTCTTTGCTACAGCGATACCAAGCCATAAAACGAATGGATACATAAAAATACGTTGATACCAACAAAGTACACAAGGCTCAAATTTCATGATTTCGGAAAAATATAGACTTCCTAGTGTAGCGATAAAAGAAGCTCCCCATGCGGTAAGTAAAGCATATTCTTGCTTTTTTTCTCGTCCCATATTTTATACCTCTCTTATAATAGTTACATACTAAATTATAGTATGAACTAGTAGAGAAAAGAAAGAAAAAATATGTTTATCAATAAAAGTTTTATAAGAGGAAACTTTTATTGATATCAACATTTCAAAAAAGCGCCATTCTCCTAAAGAGAATAGCGCTATATTTTACATTTGAATTTGCTCTACTTCTTCTATATGCGACTTTTGGGATGCGTGGTCAATATATTGAAATAGGAGTTGTAATTGTTTATCAACTTCTGGCAGTTCTTTGCTGTATTGATAAGCGTGTAAAAAATGCTCAATACGCTTAGAAAATAATTGGTCGTTCGTTTGAACCATGAGAACGAGTAATTTATCCCAATTACAACAATACGTGTAATAGAGAGCTTTATCATAGTCGTTATATGTTTGCACTGTGTACCCTCCTTACTGAGGAGTTATATATAGTGTGTGACAAGTAAGGAGAAATACACTTGAAAGAATTTGTTAAGAAAAAAGGTGAATGAAAAGAAAAAAACGAGGTGTTTCCTCGTTTTTTAAGCTTTTGGCATTGGTGTAGGTGTCGGTTTTGCGTATCCTTCTTTGTACTTATTATCAATATAGTTGCGAATTTCGAGCGTTGACTTTCCTTTTTGTTTCATGGAAGCAGATTCAACTGCGATTTCTAGGCAATTGACACAAGTTGTCGCGTGGGAATCCCAAACAACTTCACCATTCTTTTTAATTTCACGAATAAAGCAGTTTTTATTATTTTTATGTCCTACACTTTCACCGCAACCGCAGTAACATGGAATCCAATCTAATAGTTCCGCATTTTGTCCAGCGACAGTGTAGATCTCTTTCATTTGTGGATCAAGCTTGTCTAGGAAAGTTGGGAGTGTGTCGACTCCTTTTGTTTTTTCTTGAATGTCAGCTTGCTGAGTATGCGATGTGTGGTCATGCTCTTCTTTTGAATCAGAAGATTTTGTTTCGTTTGTACCAGTGCTGCCGCATCCAGCAAGAAGTAAGCTCAATACTGCAAGTAAAGAAAATACATACTTTTTCATTCGCTTGTCCCCTTTACACATGTATTAATCAAATTGTATCAAAGATCATGGTGTGTCGGGGGAAGATTTTTTCGACTGATTTTTGAAGCGCCACCGTAGTGAATGGATGAGAAATAAAATTGGGATATAGGCGTATACGATGTATAAACCAGCCTGAGATAGTACGGTATTCAATGTATTGATGCTTTCACGATTTGTAAAAAATAAAGAAGCTGTAAAGACGATGAAAATAAAAAATGGTAATGTAAACTTAAATGAAATATGAAATGAACGCTTTATCGTTTGACATGATGACCAAATGGTTAAACAAAGATTCGGTAAAATAATTAAAAACCAGACAAAAATAATAATATATTCAAATCGTTGAATGAAAGGGACTTTAATTATTTTTAACATTGTTAAAGTGGGCCAAATAGTACGATTTAATTGTCCCTCACTATAATACATAAAAGATACAATAGCTAAAATTACATAAATTAGGGTGCTAAAAATAATTCCTGCATGGGCCCATCTTTTTAAAGATTTTCCTTTTTCGATAAATGGATAGAAGATAAGGATTGTTTCAAAACCGAGAAATTCTAATGCGGATTTTTTTGCGGATATAAGCATGTCAAAAGGTGAATGTGTAAAAATAGGTAAAATATTACGGAAATGTGTATATTTCATTGGATAAATTAAAAAGAATACAACGAAAATAGGAAGAATGACTCCCCAAAAGCATATTCCGGTCACAGAGCGAAATCCACCCTTTATGATGTAGTAAGTCACTAATAAAAACATAAGATTTAGTTTCCAAAATTTAATAGTCGGAAAAATCCAAACTTGTATTACTTCAATATATGTACGAAGAACAGTAAGGCAAAATAATAAGCAGTAGAGAGTAAAAATTACGGAAAATATAGAGCCGATCCATTTTCCGAAGCTTGTTGTATGAATGCTAATTAAATCTCCATCTTTGTCTAACATTTTTAACATACAAAACAGTACAATGTGAGTTGCAATGCCTGCTATGATTAGAGAAATCCAAGCATCATAACCAGCATTTTTTAAAATTACACGTTGATACCCTAGAATTCCTATTCCGACTTGAAGAGAATGTAATAAAACAAATGCAAAATATGGAGAGACTGTTTTTGTTTTATTCATTGTATGCATTGCTTATTTCACCTCACTATTCCCCGATTCCGGATTGTACAATATTAATATCTAAATTTACATCCACAGCTACATTTTGATACATATTTCGAATTTGTTTTATATTCCATTTTCTCGTATGGCTTCTAATTTCATCGCGCATTCCTAAAGGATCAATTTCCTTTTCTTGAAATTGCTTGATTAACTCTTCACAGTCTTTTTCAACATTTCGTTCAATTTGTTTTTTTATATAATTGATATTTGTTTTTTTTCTTAAATCAATCCAACTAGGAGAGTTTTTAATTAATCCATCTAATTTTAAATGGATTTTTACTTTTGGTATGTCGCCAGTTTGATCTATATCATACTTACTTTTCCCAGCTAAATCTTGTATGACAACCATACCTTTATGTTTCCTCTTTTTTATTGTTGCTTCGTAACGTCCATTTTTCGTAGGGTTAATAAGTAATTTTGTTAAAACAGAATGTCTTTTATCTGTGTACATGACCACTTTATCATCTTTTAAAAAAGCAAGTCCTTTGACAGCAACGGAATGATTATCGTCCGCTTTAATATATGGGACATAGGCATCACATACAGAAGAATAGTAATTATATAAAAAAATGTTTAATGAGGTTTGTGGAATATTCTCATTTCGTATATTTTGCTCGAGTAAATCAGCAATGTATAATGAACCATTTCGTTTTCCATAATTTAAAAGCTCTTCAGCAGATCCATCTACAATTGCTAGTTGTACATCACGACCGATATTTGGATCACGTTGTAAGTTAGTAATAATTTCTCCCATTCCTTGTTCTCCTAGAGTTTTTCCAAATAGGACGACACGCATTTGACCTACAACAACATTGTGAGGAGATTTCGCATTTAATCGTGAAGCGATTGTTTCAAGTGAACGGGCAGATGTTGACTGGGTTTCTGGTTTAGACTTTACCCCATGTGTATACTCTGGAAATAAGATAGTTCCTTGAAATCTTTTGTTTTTTTTGATGTCAAATCCAGCGACATGAATAATACGTTGCGTATCCACAACATACATTTGTGTACAGCCAGTTTGTAGAACGAAAAAGGTAATGATAAGGTACAATAAGAGTTTTTTCATTCATTATCACCATCACGTTTTTGCTTTACGTTGTTTGGATTATAGCGCCATTTAGACTTTGGCCTAAGAAAAGAAGGCCTTTGTGCAGTTTGGCTAAAGGGTAAGCGGAGAAAGCCTTCCGCTGTACCTAAACCACGAAATGGATATAAAGGTAATAAATAAGGTGATCCAAGTGATTTAAGGCGAATTAAATGAGCTAATATGAATACGAATCCAACAATGAGACCTAGACCACCAAATGCTCCAGCTAAAATGATGAGAGGAAATCTTAATATCCGGATAGTCGAAGACATTTTTACTGTTGGTGTTGTAAAAGACGCAAGCGCAGATAACGCAACCGCAATTAATAAAATAGTGCTCGTTAAAGCAGCCTCAACAGATGCTTGTCCAATTACGATTCCTCCAACAATACCAATCGTTTGTCCAACTTTAGTCGGTAATCGTGCCCCAGCTTCGCGAAGCAATTCAATCGTAATTTCTAAAAAAAGTGCTTCTAAAATAGGTGGAAATGGTACGTTAGCTCTAGAATAAATAATAGGCCCAAGTAAATCAGCTGGGATCATTTGATAGTGATACGTTAATACAGCTGTGTAAATAGCTGAAGAGAATAAAGAGAATGCTGCTCCGAAAAAACGAACTATTCTAAGAAATGAGCCTGCTATCCAGGGTAAATAATAATCTTCTGGAGAGACGAAGAAATCGAGCAATGTCGCTGGTCCAGCTAATGCATATGGTGAACCGTCTGTTAAAATGATAACCCCTCCATTCAGTAATGCATAAACGGAGCGATCTAAGCGCTCGGTAGGTAATAATACAGGGAAGGGTGAGTTACTGTTATCGCTAATAAACTGTTCGATCATAGTTGCATCAAAAGGAACATCAAAGTCAATGTCTTGTAGGCGCTGCATTGCAGTATTGACGTGTTGTTCATTTGTAATACCTTCAATGTAAGCAACTATGACCTTTGTTTTTGATATAGAGCCAACTACAACTTCTTTGAAAACTAATTGCTCAGTTACAATATTTCGGCGAAGTAAGTGTGTATTTGTATCAATATTTTCAACAAATCCGACTTTTGGGCCGATTACACTATATTCATTTTCGGTATCGTTATATAATCGTGTACCTAAAACTGAACTTTCAGCACGAATAAGTGCATATTCTGCTGTTTGAGAATCATTTTTTATTTGTATGAGTACATACCCACCTAATAATTTTTCACGAATATCATCAATAGAAGGATTGGTGATGATCTCTTCGAGTGTGACGATATTTGCTATGTCACTTATATTTTCAATATGATCTAATTCTCTTTTTATAGGTGTTAAAATGAATCGATGAATGAGGAGTGATTCTGCTGTAGATTTATAATAAAACAAACACAATGTTCCATCGTCTACTATGTTATAAGATACGAAATCACTGGATTCTTTCATCGTGTGAATAAATTCGGGAATAGAACAGATTGCTTTTTTCTCCTTTTTAGATGATAAACGGAACATTTCCTCACCCCTTACATACATCATTTACTTGTGTTAGTTTTTGGGAAAGACGGGAATTTATACTTGAAAATTGAAAGTTCATAAAGAAAAGGAAGAGCATTGAATATCTCTTCCTTTTTGGCGTGTTAATTTGTTTTCTGCTCTTTAATAGACTTCACTAATTTAATCATCTCTGCTCGTATATCTTTTCTTTTAACATTTAATTTTTCCGCAATTTTCTTAATGCCCATTCCATCTTTTTTCATTTTTAGTACATCATCAAGAGGGGTATTACTTTTTTGAGCGATGATTGTTAATACCGTGAGCTGACGTAAGCCGATGTTATACTCCTTCATTTTTTGTTTTAGTCCATCTGGTGTGGATTGTTGTATATTTGCTAATTCTTGTAGTAGTGCTTTTTTCGTCTCTTTATTCATATGATGCTTTTTCAATTTACTTGGATCTACACCGAAATGTTGTGCGGTTTTCTCCCAAGATTTATTTTGCTTATAGTAAGCTAAAACGTCCTTAATTTCTTTTTTGCTGATTCTTGCAATATGGGCAGCTTTCCAAATTTCATGTTTGTTATAGCCGAGTTTTTCGAGTGACTGCATTTCTTCTTCTGAGATTGGCTTATGATGGTGCATCGTTACTTCTTTTGGCGCAGCAGCGGAAGCAGGGAAGACTGTTGCCCCGCATAATAATGCTGCCATAGTCATACTTACTGCGATTTTTTTGTACATATAAACTCCTCCTAGATGGATAATGTGGAAAACTTTACACATATCATTTCCATAAAATGTGAAATACTTGTGAACAAGTTAAGTTTTTTTATTCACAGCATGAAATGATGTTTTTGGAAGTTTTCCAACATAAAACATTGATTAATAGTAAAAAACTAAGGTATAATCGAAATTGAAAATCAATATCAATAATAAACTTATACATATAGATGAGAATAAGGGAGAGAAAAATATGACGACATATACTTCCATCGCAAATGTGATTAAAGAAAGACGTTCTGTTCGTACATTTACAGATAAAGCAGTAGAAAAAGAGCTATTAATTGAACTATTAAACGACGCAACATGGGCACCAAATCATAAACATCGTGAGCCATGGAATTGTAAATTATACATTGGAGAAGGCCGTCAGAAATTAGTAGGCGCAGTATTAAACTCTTTCACAGAAGAAGAAAGAGCGAAACGCGGTAAAATTTTGTCTGACCGTTTCTTAAGCACACCTGCACAAATCGTTGTTTACATTGATGAAGATCCACGTCAAATTCAACGTGACGAAGATTATGCTGCAACATGTGCATTTATGCAAAACTTCCAATTGCTTGCTTGGGAACACGGCCTAGGAAGTGTTTGGAAATCAGGTGGATTAAACTACAATCCACTATTTATAGAAGGAATCGGTTTAACAAGAGGCCAACGCATCGTTGGAATTCTTCACCTCGGCTATTTCGATAAAGCACCAGAAGGAAAAGCTCGTACACCGATTACGGAGAAGATGGAGATTATTGAAGGTTAAGAAAAAGGCATTCTCGTTTTTACGGGGGTGTCTTTTTATTATGCAATCAATCCTCATGAAAGCTTGTTTTCGTTCATACACTTTCTTAAGGGAAAGTGTAAGGAGGGAAAATAATGAGAGCAAGTGACGATAAAGCACTGCAATATGCGATTGCGGAAATTACGGAAATTGCGACTGGATTTGGGCTTGATTTTTATCCGATGCGTTATGAAATCTGTCCAGCGGAAATTATTTATACATTTGGTGCCTATGGGATGCCGACGAGGTTTTCACATTGGAGCTTTGGAAAGCAATTTTTCAGAATGAAATTACAATACGATTTAGGACTTAGTAAAATATATGAACTCGTTATTAACTCAGATCCATGTTACGCCTTTTTATTAGATACGAACGCTTTAATTCAAAATAAACTAATCGTTGCGCACGTTTTAGCGCACTGTGACTTCTTCAAAAATAATATTCGTTTTTCAAATACGAAGCGAGATATGGTAGAGAGTATGGCGGCAACGGCGGATCGTGTGAAAGCATATGAGCATAAGTACGGAAAAGAAGAGGTAGAAACGTTTTTAGATGCGGTGCTCGCCATTCAAGAACATATTGATCCATCTCTTATGCGTCCAAAACTCGCGTGGAGTATTGATGATTTAGAAGAGGAAGAGGTTGAAAAGAAAAAAGCATCACAATACGATGATTTATGGAATTTAGATAACCGAAATAAAAAGCAAGGGCGCTCTAATATACGCAAAAAGAAGAAAATTCCGCCGCAACCAGAGAAAGATTTACTCCTCTTTATTGAAGAATATAGCCGTGAGCTAGAAGATTGGCAGCGAGACATTTTAACGATGATGCGTGAGGAAATGTTATATTTCTGGCCACAGCTTGAAACGAAAATCATGAACGAAGGCTGGGCGTCCTTCTGGCACCAACGCATACTTCGTGAAATGGACTTAACATCTGATGAAGCAATCGAATTTGCGAAATTAAATGCGGGCGTAGTTCAGCCGTCAAAAACAAGCATTAACCCATACTACCTCGGTATTAAAATGTTTGAGGATATTGAAGAGCGCTACAACAACCCGACAGAAGAAATGAAACGCCGCGGTGTGAAGCCAGGATCTGGCCGTGACAAAATCTTTGAAGTACGGGAAATTGAATGGGACGTATCATTCCTAAGAAATTATTTAAACAAAGAACTCGTCATGCGAGAAGATATGTACTTATTCCAGCGCCAAGGAAAGGAATATAAAGTCATAGATAAAGAGTGGGAACATGTACGTGATCAGCTCGTAAATATGCGGACAAATGGAGGTTTCCCGTACTTAGTAGTAGAAGATGGAGACTACTTAAAGAACGGGGAATTGTACATTAAACATAGTTACGAAGGAATCGAACTCGATTTAAAATACTTAGAAAAGGTATTGCCGTATCTTCATCAGTTATGGGGAAGAACAGTGCATATGGAGTCCATTGTGGAAAGTAAGGGTGTTGTGTTCTCTTATGATGGGAAGATGGTGCATCGGAAGTATGTATGATGTAATAAAAAGAACGGACACAGAATTTCTTGTCCGTTCTTTTTATTTGGAAAATGGTAAATATGCTATCCTTGAAGAGAGGGAGTTACATAGAGAAATGGAGCGATTCAAATGAGCACAATAGGGGTATGTAGGGTGGATATTACGCCGCCTTTAGGTATTGATTTTATCGGATATCATAGAGAAACAGGGATTAATCATATTGAAGAGCGTATTTACGGGACAATCTTTGTATTTGAAATAGATGAAGTGAAGACGGTGTTTATAAGCATTGATAATATTGGGATGTTAGTAGAAGATACGAATATTATTCGTGAACGAGTAGCGAGTAGGCTCCATGTACCATTCGAGCGAATAACAGTTGTTTATACACATACACACTCTGGTCCGGAAACGGTCGGTGATCATCCTTTAATACAGTCGTATAAAACGATTTTATTAAATAATGTAGTGCAGGGTGCTGTTACTGCGAATAACAACATGATGCCATGTGAAGTTGGATGGGGTGTTACGACAGGTGATATTGGAGTAAATCGAAGAGAGAGAACATCTGATGGAAAAGCGAAGATGGGAACGAATATAGAGGGTGTTGTAGATAACCGAATTGGTATGTTAGCAATAAGAGATGCTGAAACGAAGGAGCTATCTGGGATTGTAGTATTTTGTACGGCGCATCCGAATGTTTTAAAAGGTGATAGTGATGTATTATCAGCGGATTATCCTGGAATGACGAGAGAGATTCTTGAGAAAATCGTAAACTGCCCTGTTATTATTGTTCAAGGGGCTGCTGGAAATGTGAATGCGAAATATCGAGGTTCAAGGGAAGCATTAAAACAAATGGCTTACATACTTAGTGGACATGTATTAACGATGTTACCAACAGTTATATATGGTCCAATTTTAAATTTAAGAACGATTTCGGGTACGATGCAAATGAAATTGAAGGATATTCCTGAAATTGACGAAATACGAAGAATGGCTCGATTAGCTGAAAAGCAGTGGGGTGTGAATACGGATGAATGGCTTACTATCGTTTTAGAGAAATATAAGCAAAATATGCGACAGTTAAGTACCGATTTAGAAGTTCAATTGTTTCAACTTAATAATGGGATGTTCTCTGGTATACCGATGGAACCTTTTTCAGAAACTGCTTTAGAAATGAAAGAGATTCTTCAAAATGAACTAGCTTTCTTTGGTGGATATACGAATGGATATATTGGTTATTTACCGACAAAAGACGAGTATGCATATGGTGGATATGAAGTAGAGTTGAACCCTATTGTGTATGGGCCAGCTACGAATTTATTGATGCCACCTGAGGAGAACGCGGCAGATTTAATTGTGCAGAAAGTTATAGAACTATATGTAAAAGAACTTGGAGATATCTAGGTTCTTTTTTGTTTCGAATTTGTGAACGGAAGATATATATATTGAAAATAATTTTTGTATATTTTATTATATACCCATACGGGTATAAGTTATTTGTATAGATATATGAGAATAATAAACAACATGGAGGTTTGAAATATGTCTAGAAAAATCGTTGTAGTAGGTGGAGTTGCTGGTGGAGCATCAGTAGCTGCAAGACTTCGTCGTTTAAGTGAAGAAGATGAAATTATTATGGTTGAGCGCGGTGAATATATTTCATTTGCAAATTGTGGATTACCATACTATATTGGCGGTGTAATTACAGAAAGACAAAAATTATTAGTGCAGACAGTTGAAAAGATGTCAAAGCGCTTTAATTTAGATATACGTGTATTAAGTGAAGTGGTAAAGATTAATAAAGAAGAGAAAACAATTACTATAAAGAATGTAACTACAAATGAAACATATAACGAGGAATATGATGTTTTAATTCTTTCCCCAGGGGCGAAACCAATTGTTCCACCTATTCCGGGTATTGAAGAAGCAAAGGCTTTGTTTACATTACGAAATGTACCTGATACAGATCGTATTAAAGCGTATATGGATGAGAAGAAACCACGTCATGCGACTGTTATTGGTGGCGGATTTATTGGAGTGGAAATGGTGGAAAACTTAAGAGAACGAGGAATTGATGTTACCCTTGTAGAGATGGCAAATCAAGTGATGCCACCGATCGATTATGAAATGGCGGCATATGTACATGAGCATATGAAAAATCACAATGTTGAGCTTGTTTTTGAAGATGGTGTAGATGCATTAGAAGAGGACGGGACTGTTGTACGTTTAAAAAGTGGTTCAGTAATAAAGACAGATATGATTATTTTAGCAATTGGTGTACAACCAGAGAGTAGTTTAGCGAAGGATGCAGGATTAGAACTAGGAGTTAGAGGAACGATAAAAGTAAATGAGAAATTTCAAACATCGGACCCACATATATATGCAATTGGTGATGCGATTGAAGTGAAAGATTTTGTTACAGAAACAGAAACAATGATTCCTTTAGCGTGGCCGGCTAATCGTCAAGGTCGCATGTTAGCAGATATTATTCATGGTCATACAGATTCTTTATATAAAGGTACGATGGGAACTTCTGTGGCTAAAGTTTTTGATTTAACAGTTGCTTCGACGGGAGTAAATGAGAAAATATTAAAACGATTAAATATACCATATGAGGTAGTGCATGTACAGGCAAATTCTCATGCTGGGTACTATCCCAATGCTACGCCAGTGCTAATAAAATTAATTTTTAATAAAGAAAGTGGGAAGATTTATGGGTCACAGGCTTTAGGACGTGACGGGGTAGATAAGCGTATCGATGTTATCGCAACAGCAATGAAGGCAAATTTAACTGTAATCGATTTACCAGATTTAGAATTATCATATGCCCCACCATATTCTTCTGCAAAAGACCCAGTAAACATGGTAGGGTATGCGGCAAGTAATATAGTAGATGGTTTTGTGGACACGGTACAATGGCATGAAATAGATCGTATTGTTGAAAATGGTGGATATCTTATTGATGTTCGAGAGCCTAATGAACTAAAACAGGGAATGATTAAAGGCTCTATTAATATTCCGTTAGATGAATTACGTGATCGTTTGGATGAAGTGCCAGTTGCCAAAGAAGTATATATTACTTGTCAACTTGGTATGAGGGGGTATGTTGCAGCGCGCATGTTAATGGAAAAAGGATATAAGGTAAAGAATGTAGATGGTGGCTTTAAACTATACGGGACAGTATTACCAGACCGTATTGTATATTGAAGTTTATCCCGCTATTTGTGGGCAGTAAGACTCCCACCTCAAAAATCGGCTGTAAAGCAAAGGAGTTAGGTGGGAGATTGCTGCTCGTAAAATTCAGGTTCGTATAGGCTACAAAAAGTAAGAATAGAATTTTCACGGTATGCTTTTTTCACATTTATGTTAAAAAATTTAAATAAGGGGTTTACAGGATACCCTATAGGGTATAATATATTGTTATAAGATATAAATAGTGACATAATGGTAATGAGGTGATTATAGAATGGAATACAATCAAGATATGAAAAATAGATTAAAACGTATTGAAGGTCAAGTTCGTGGCGTGCTTCGTATGATGGAAGAAGGAAAAGATTGCCGAGAGGTTATTACACAGTTAACGGCATCTCGTTCTGCACTAGATCGTACAATTGGATTAGTTGTTGGAACAAATTTAGAGCAATGTTTACGTGAACAGTTTGAAAGTGGCAATGGTTCAAATGAAGAGATAATTAAAGAAGCTGTTCAATTGCTTGTAAAAAGCCGATAATCTGTCAAACATAAGTGTTGACAGATTTTCAAAAACGTTTTAATATACCCCTACAGGTATATGTATATAAATTGCGGAGGAATCGATTATGAGTATAAAAGTGGATATGAGTTTAGATTGTAAAGGTTTGGCTTGTCCGATGCCTATTGTAAAGACGAAGAAGGCGATGGAGGCACTACAATCTGGGCAAGTGATTGAAATAGAAGCAACAGATAAAGGATCTACAGTAGATTTACAAAGTTGGGCCAATAATGTTGGTCATCAATATATAGGTACAAAGCAAGAAGGAGATACTTTAAAACATTATGTAAGAAAAGCGAGTGCGCAAGAAATAAACGAATTAGTAAAATACGCTCATACAGTAACAAATGAGGAATTACAAGAAAAGTTACTAGCTGGCGAAGAATGCATCGTTTTAGATGTAAGGGAAGAAGCTGAATATACATTTGGACACATCCCATCTGCAATTTCAATTCCGTTAGGTGAGTTAGAAGAAAAACAAAGTGTGTTAAGTCAAACAAAACCAATATATGTTGTTTGTCGGACAGGGAATCGCAGTGATCTTGCTTGTCAACTATTGGAGAAGCAAGGGTTTAACAATGTTAATAATGTTATTCCTGGCATGTTGCATTGGAATGGAAAGATAGAAAAAAGATAAGGAAAAAATTTTAAATATAAATATACCACTGGGGGTAATGGAATGAAGGTTAAACATTTAGAAGCAAAAGATGTTGCAGAAAAGGTTATGTTTGAGGAGTTATTTATTTTAGATGTACGTAATAAAGCGGATTATGAAGATTGGAAAATTGAAGGGAAAGAAGTTACTTCAATAAATGTGCCGTACTTTGATTTATTAGAGGGGGTAGATCATATTGTAAGTGAATTACCTAAAGATAAAGATGTTTTAGTAGTATGTGCGAAAGAAGGGTCTTCTATATTTGTGGCAGAGCAATTAACAGAGGTTGGATTAGAAAATGTTTATTATTTAGCTGGTGGTATGAAGGCGTGGAGTGAATATGTAAAGCCGATAAAAGTTGGGGATTTAAAAGATGGTGGAAGTATGTATCAGTTTAATCGTCTTGGAAAAGGTTGCTTATCATATATGGTTATTTCTAAAGGAGAAGCAGCTGTTATTGATGCAGTACGAACAGTTGAGGCATATGAGGAATTTGCAAAAGAACAAGGTGCTGTCATTACAAATGTAATGGATACGCATTTGCATGCCGATCATATTTCAGGAGGTCGTAAGTTAGCTGAGAAAGTAAATGGGACGTATTGGCTACCGCCGAAAGATGCGGAAGAAGTTGTATTTTCTTACGAGCCACTTGTAGAAGGTGCTGTAATTACTGTTGGGGAAACAAAGATTGATATTGAAGCAATCTATTCGCCGGGACATACAATTGGTAGTACTTCATTTATTGTAGATGATGAGTATTTATTATCAGGGGACATTTTATTCGTAGATTCGATTGGGCGTCCGGATCTTGCTGGGAAAGCTGAAGATTGGGTAAGTGATTTACGTAATACTTTGTATAGTCGATATAAAGAACTATCTCAAAATTTAGTTGTGTTGCCGGCTCATTATTCAAAAATAAGTGAAATGAACGAGAGTGGTATTGTTAGCGCAAAATTAAAAGATTTATTTGAGTATAATGCAGGATTAAATATTGAGGATGAGGGAGAGTTTCGTAAAGTTGTAACAGAGAATTTACCACCTCAACCGAATGCATATCAAGAAATTCGTCAAACAAATATGGGACAATTGAACCCAAGTCAAGAAGAAGAGCGTGAAATGGAGATTGGTCCAAACCGTTGTGCAGTTCATGATTAATTCGATTTCAAATGAAATAAAAATTGGAGGTATATAAGATGAATGCAAAGCAAGTATTAGATGTAAAAGGATTAGCATGTCCCATGCCAATTGTAAAAACAAAAAAGGCGATGGAAGCATTACAATCAGGCGACGTGTTAGAAGTACACTTAACAGATAAAGGTGCGATTAAAGATATTCCAGCATGGTCAAAAACAGGTGGGCATGAAGTGTTAAAGCATACAGAAGAAGAAGGCGAATTAAAGTTCTGGATTAAGAAGGCTTAATGATAAAAATTGGAGGTATATAAGATGAAGGCGAAAGAAGTATTAGACGTAAAAGGATTAGCATGTCCCATGCCAATTGTAAAAACAAAGAAGGCAATGGAAGCATTACAATCAGGCGAAGTGCTAGAAGTACACTTAACAGATAAAGGTGCGATTAAAGATATCCCAGCATGGTCACAAAAAGGCGGTCATGAAGTATTAAAACATACAGAAGAAGAAGGCGAATTAAAGTTCTGGATTAAGAAAGCATAGTATTTCAATAATAAGAGGATCGTCATATATGTTCTATATAGTTATACCCCTAATAGTATTGATGACGGGAAATATATTAAAACGTTACGTTCCTGTTTTACATGTTGCATATATTTCGTTAGAACAAGTAAGGCAGATGGAAGATGTTATTGTTTTAGATGTGCGCGATTACACAGAGAGTAATGGTGATAACACTTCTGAAATTATGTGCATACCGTATGCGTATTTAAAGCGGTATTATCATGAAATACCCAATAAGCCTTTGCATCTTATTGTTCATAATAAAGTGGATCGAAACTTAAGTACTCGTTTTTTAAGGAAGAAAGGGTTCCATATTCAAAGTTATAGTGTATATACGGATCGGAAAAAAGAACAGAAGGAGGTCGAATAGTTTTATGGATGGAAAGACAATATTGAATATAATCTTAATTGTACTTGTAGCGTGGTTTATCATTTCTCGTTTCTCGCCAGTTAGAGGCGTGAGAAATATTTCTGGAAAAGAACTGAAACGTATGATAGGGCAAAATAATAAACAATTTATTGATGTACGTACACCTGGTGAATATAGAGGAAATAATATGAAAGGGTTTCGGAATATCCCTTTAAATGAACTAGCTCATAAAGCGAAACAATTAGATAAAAATAAAGAAGTTGTGGTACTTTGCCAAAGTGGAATGAGAAGTAAACAAGCAGCAAAAGTGTTAAAAAAACTAGGATTTCAAAAGATTACAAATGTTTCAGGCGGTATGAATGCGTGTAACTAAAAGGAGCGGGAAAAATGAAAGAAATGACTGCAAAAGAATTAGAAGAAAAATTGTTACGTAAAGAAGCAGTAAATATCGTAGATGTACGTGAAGTAGAAGAAGTAGCCGAAGGGAAAATTCCAGAAGCATGTAATATTCCATTAGGATTATTGGAGTTTCGTATGCATGAGTTAGATAAAAATAAAGAATATATTATCGTTTGTCGCTCTGGCGGGAGAAGTGCAAGAGCAGTTCAATTTTTAGAAAGTTACGGTTTTCAAGTGATAAATATGGCGGGCGGTATGTTAGCTTGGGAAGGTAAAGTAGAGTAGAGTTTTTTTTACACTTTCAAAAATACCCCTATAGGTAATTAAGAGGAGGACAACATGGAACAACAGAAGAAAACAACAATTGTGTTATTTAGCGGAGATTATGATAAAGCCATGGCTGCTTATATTATTGCAAATGGCGCAGCAGCGTATGATCAAGAAGTAACAATTTTTCATACTTTTTGGGGTTTAAATGCGCTTAGGAAAGATGAACATGTGAAAGTGAAGAAGACTTTTATGGAGAAAGTCTTTGGAAAAATGATGCCGCGTGGTGCGGATAAGATGGGATTATCCAAAATGAATTTTGCTGGTATGGGGCCAAAGATGATTAAAGGCATTATGAAAAAACATAACGCAATGCCTTTGCCGGATTTAATTGATTTGGCGAAAGAACAAGGAGTTAAACTTGTAGCTTGTCAAATGACAGTAGATTTATTAGGGTTAAAAGAGGAAGAGATTATGGAAGGGGTAGAGTTTGCTGGAGTTGCAGCTTATTTGGCAGATGCTTCTGAAGGGAATGTAAATTTATTTATTTAATGAAAAGATAGCCTTCTGTTTATAAGAAGGGAGGAAAGAAATGATATGAATTTATTCTTTTTGCTGTTTGTTATCGGATTTATCGGCTCGTTTATATCGGGAATGGTAGGGATCGGCGGGGCTATTATTAATTACCCCATGATTTTATATATACCGGTATTATTAGGGTTTGCGGGGTATACATCACATGAAGTGAGCGGTATTACAGCGGTGCAAGTATTCTTTGCAACTTTTGCAGGCGCATGGGCATATCGGAAAAGTAATGATATGGATAAAACGTTAGTTGTGTATATGGGAGTTAGTATACTAATAGGAAGTTTTATAGGAAGCTTTAGTGCAAATCTATTAAATGAACATGCTGTAAATGTTGTTTATACCGTATTAGCGACTATTGCAGCTATGATGATGTTTGTGCCGAAGAAAAATAATAGTGGAGCAGTTAATTATAATAAGTGGTTAGCAAGTATGTTAGCGTTTATTGTAGGAGGTGTCTCCGGCATTATTGGGGCTGGTGGTGCATTTCTTTTAGTTCCCATTATGCTAGTTATTTTAAAATTACCACTGCGCATGACGATAGCAACATCTATTGCTATTACGTTTATTTCCTCAGTAGGGATTACGACTGGAAAAGTGATTACTGGGCAAGTAGTTATGATTCCAGCTCTAATTATTGCGATTGCGAGTATATTTGCTGCGCCGCTTGGAGCAAGAATTGGTAAGAGGATAAATCAAAAAGTACTGCAATATATGTTATCGATTTTAATTGTAGGAACTGCTGTTAAGATGTGGATTGATATGATATCGAAGTAAAAGGATGGTGCTGCTTGCAGCCCATCCTTTTACTTATCCCGCTATTTGTGGGCAGTAAAACTCCACCTCAAAATTCGACTGGAGCAAAGAAGTTAGGTGGGAGTCGGGCTGCCCGTAAACGCCCGATTGGTGTGGGCTAATAATCAGTGGGGGATGAACAAAACCCCACTGATTATAGTTTCACTTTATGCCCAAATCACTTTCATTAAGTTTTTATATTCATCATTTGCTAATTTATATAGCATTCTTGTATGTTCAAAGACAAGTGCTGGATTAAAGTTTGGTTCTGAGAATGCAAGAGATGTTGAAATATCAATTGCATTTTGCTTGTTTAGTGTGAATTTTGCAAATCGATAAGCTGTGTTTAATTCATTGATTACGTGTAAAACGTCATTTGTTGATGTTGAATCAGGTACGTGAGCAACATTGAAGCAGTATATATCCACAGTAGGATGTTCGTTTTGGAAAGCAGCGATAAGCTGAATTTTTGCGCCAGCTTCTGTCTCTAATCCTACTGAAAAATGTACAGAACCATCATTTTCATCTATATTTTCTTCCATGTATATATCATTGGATTTTAAGTAGTCTTTAAAATCTGAAATGTTATGTTTTACTGCAGCTTTCATATGTATGAGCCCCCTGGTAATTGGAATAGATTACTATCATTTATTATAATTTAAAAATATTAAAAAAGATAGTTAGAAAGTTCTGATTTTTAACATTAAAGAAATAAAAAGAAGCAGTGCTCTACCCCCATATAGCACTGCTTCTTTTTTATTCATTGTCGTTAGACGATGTTTCTGTATCTTCACTGTTATTTTTATTCTTATTTTTAGTTTCATTGTTACTTGATTCGCGTTCACTTGTATTTTCAGACTTAGATTCTTTTGTTTTCTCTGAACTTGTTTTTTTCGAATCAGAGTCAGTTTTTGTATATGCAGGTAGTCCAAGGTGAGTACGAAGTTCGTTTGTAACATTTGCTAATTCTTTTTGATCTGGATTGTAGTAATATGTTCGGCCGCCACCAGCAGATTTGCTACATGTATCATCACCTTTTTCCATATAGCAGTCATCACCTTGAATTTGTAATTTCTCAATTGAAGAATCCGATCCATATTTATAGAATGAAAGCATATCATCGAATGTTAAGTTTGTAACGAATTGTCCGTTAATATCATCAATGATGTTGCCAACTTTTGTTACAGATCCAACGTTTGTTAGTTTCTTTAAAATTGCTTCAATAACGAGTTGTTGACGTTGTCCGCGCATTGCATCACTATCGATGTGTCGTGTTCTAGCAAGAGCAAGAGCTTCTTCACCATTTAACTTTTGAACACCTTTTTTCAGGTGAATTGCATCGGCATTATCATTACTATCTTGTTCTGTAAATTCAACAGGAACATCGACTTCAATGCCGCCTAAATCATCGACAATTTTTATAAATGATTTGAAGTTAAACTTTACAAAGTAATCAACAGGAACATTTAGTAATTTTTCAACTGCATCAATACTTGCTTGTGGTCCACCTTTTTTTCCGTTTTTAGTAGAACCGTATGCATGAGCGTGTGTTATTTTATCTTTTTTCTTTTCAACTGGAATATAAGTATATGTGTCTCGTGGAATACTTAATAGCTTTACAGTTTTGCTATCTTTATTAAACGTTGCGAGTAACAGTGCATCTGTTCTTATAGCCTCACCATATTCTTTTCCTCGAACATCACTTTCATCAACACCCATTATTAAGACAGAGACGTTATTCGTAATGGGTTTTACAGCCTTATCACGTAAATCAGATTTATCACCGCGCGCTAAACCGTGTGCGGCATTTCGAACAGCAGAAGATGCTTTATTTACTAAAAACCATGTATAACCGCCACCTACTAGTAAAAAGAATAGAATAGCGCTTATAATAATTTTTGTTTTTTTATTACCTTTTTTTGGTTTACTGCGTGTATTTTCTTGCAAAGATGGGTTTTGCTCCATTTCCTGTACTCCTTCATTTGGATTGAAATACGACACTCATATCCACTTATTATAATGAAATTTATCGAAAAAAAACATTACAAAACATTTACATTTCGTAAAAATTCAATTTATTTATAAAAAGTCAGATTTTCTATATGTTATTTTTTAGATGTAGGATAAGTATATGTTTTTTTAGTAGAAATGAAAATATGTCTTGTGAGAAAGTGATAGAGAAGTAAGATTTGTTGGAATATAGCCAAGAAGAAACGGATAGTCTTACTTATATTTTTTATATAATAAAGAAGAATTATACAGACAAAGGAGAAAGAGCATCATGGATCGTACATCATTCCGAGCAATCGTTGTGAACGAAATGGAAAATAATCAGTTTGAAAGAAATGTTGTTGAGAGAGAAGTAAGTAGTTTGCCTGAAGGAGATGTGCTAATACGGGTTCATTATTCTTCATTGAATTATAAAGACGCCCTTTCAGCTACTGGTAATAAAGGTGTTACGAGAACATATCCTCATACACCAGGAATTGATGCCGCAGGAGAAGTTGTGAGTAGTAGAAATGATGCCTTTAAGGAAGGGGATCATGTTATTGTAACGGGATATGATTTAGGTATGAATACTTCTGGTGGTTTCGGTGAATATATTCGTGTGCCATCATCTTGGATCATTCCTTTGCCAGAAGGAATGTCTTTAAAGGAAAGTATGATGTATGGGACAGCAGGTTTTACAGCTGCATTATCGGTGTATAAACTCTTGAAAACGGGAATTACGCCTAGTATGGGAGATGTTTTAGTAACGGGTGCTACAGGCGGCGTAGGTAGTGTAGCGGTTAGTATTTTAAGTAAGTTAGGATTTAACGTAGTAGGAGCGACAGGGAAAATGGAAGAGGAAGAGATGCTACTACGTCTAGGAGCGAAAAAAGTGATTCATCGTGAAGAATTGAGTGATGAATCAGGAAGGCCAATGCTTAAAGGAATATACGCCGGAGTTATCGATACTGTAGGTGGAAATATGTTAGAAGCAGCGTTAAAATCGGTAAAGTATGGCGGTTGTGTAACGACATGTGGTAATGTGGCAGGACACGAATTATACACCACGGTATATCCGTTTATTTTGCGAGGTATTAGCCTTTTAGGGATAGATTCCGTACAATGCCCAGTAGATGTGAGAAAAGAAGTTTGGGCATTGTTAGCGAATGAGTGGGAAAACAAAGAGTTACTATCTTATACAGAAGAATGTACATTAGAAGAGTTAGATGAGAAGTTTATATTTATATTGCAAGGAAAGCTAAAAGGAAGAACAGTTGTAAAAATGAAATGAAAAAAGAGACGCGTAATAGCGTCTCTTTTCTTAATTATAATGATTGTCTTAAATTGATTTTTCCTTGTTCACCTAAAACACCGTCAGCGATATTTACAGCGTGATCACCGATACGCTCTAAGTTACTTACCATATCAACGAAGATGATACTTGCATCACCTGAACAGCTACGTTCGTTTAGACGTAATACATGACGTTTGCGAAGAACACGTTCCATTTGATCGATTTTACGTTCTTTTGCAATAACTGTTTGAGCAAGTTCTGTGTCGAAGTTTGTTAAAGCTTCAACTGCGTCTTGTAACGTTGAAATCGTTAATTCTAGCATTTCGTTTAATTCAGCTAGCGCTTCGCCTGATAGTGAAACGCGGTTTGAAATTTGGAAATCTACAAGCTCTACAAGGTTTTCTACATGATCACCGACACGTTCAATATCTCCAACAACACCAGCTAAAACAGAATGTTTTTCAGAATCTGCTGATGAAAGTGGTTTTTCTGATAGTAAAACTAAATACTCGGTAATTTTTTTATCTAAATTGTTAATAGCGCCTTCTAATTGAGTAGCCATGTTTGCGTGTTTTTTGTCTTGTGTATTTAAAAATTGATTAGCTTCTTTTAGTCCATGTAATGAAAACTCAGCCATACGAATAATTTCTTTTTGAGCTTCTGTTAAAGCAATGGCTGGAGATTGCTCAATAAAGATTGGATTTAAATGTTGCGGTTTAAAGTTAATAGATGCATCTTCGCCACGAATGATTTTTGTTACAATCCATGCCAATACTGCAATGAATGGGAACTGAATGATCGTATTCGTTACGTTAAATGTTCCGTGTGCAAATGCAATTGTCATTTCTGGATTTAAGTTTAATGACGTTTGGAAATATTGAATTAAACTTGTAAAAGGTACTAATAAAATCGTAAAGATAATGGTACCGATAATATTAAAAATAACGTGAACTAATGCTGCACGTCTTGCTGCAATTGAAGTACCGATTGCTGCTAATACCGCTGTAATTGTCGTACCGATGTTATCACCGAATAATACAGGAAGAGCAGCTTGTAAGTCGATTGCACCTTGACCGAATAATTCTTGTAAAATACCGATTGTTGCGCTTGAGCTTTGTACAATTAAAGTGAAAATTGTACCGACAATAATTCCTAAAATTGGATTATCACTCATGCTAACCATTAAATCTTGGAAGGACTCTAAAGAACGAAGGGGTTTCATACCTGCGCTCATTAATTCTAAACCGAAGAATAGCATACCAAAACCGAATACAACTTGACCTACAGAATGTACTTTTTTATTTTTAAAGAAGAATAGTAAGATCGCTCCAACTGCCATAACTGGGAGAGCGTATTCTCCGATTTTAATTCCGATAATAAATGCAGTAACTGTCGTACCGATGTTTGCACCCATAATAACACCGATTGCTTGTCTTAATGTCATAAATCCAGCACTTACAAGTCCGACTGTTAAAGCAGTTGTTCCTGAACTTGATTGGATTAATACAGTAACTAACATACCTGCTAGTACACCCATAAGTGGGTTTGTTGTAAAGCGATCTAGAATATCGCGAAGACGATCTCCAGCTGCTTGTTGCAGTCCATCGCCCATGTATTTAATCCCGAATAAGAAAATACCTAATCCACCAATGAATTGGAAGATCATTTCTTGAACATTATATTCCACGCATTCCACTCCTTAAATTTCATGTACGATGTAATTATTAACTGAACCTTGAGTCACTGTAAACGGTTTATCAGTAAAATTTACACTAAATTTACAAAGAGATGAAAAGTTTACATTTTTTTAAAGAAATAGCTATATTTTATTGGTTTTCAACTTTTGTAAATGGTATTTTTGTGAAGGAGTCACACTTTTTAGAATAATATTATTCGACTTCATATGAAGGAAAGTGTCTGTGAGTTCATCGTATATTTTTTGATAAAAGCTAAAAAAATATGTGGAAAAATGAATGTAGTTTTATACCGTCAAAAAGTTGGGAGTGTCTAACATGTATTGATTAGGATCAGGTTATTTGTTGAACCAATCGGGCTTTAACGGGCAGCCCGACTCCCACCTAACTCCCTCGCATTCGCCGAATTTTGAGGTGGGAGTCTTACTGCCCGCAAATAGCGGGATAAAAAAGCTGCTAAATTATCCAGCAGCTTTTTCTGTATTTTTATCTCCGTGCTTTTGTTTTCTTATACTTGTAATGTAAATAAAGAGGAAAGCAATAAGTAATAGAGAGGAATAACGATATACAGTTGCATAGTTTGTAAAATGTGCAATGAATCCAAAAATAATCGCTCCAGCACCAATTCCAAGATCAAATGCTGAGAAGAATGTAGCTGTTGCAACTCCTCGTCGGTGCGGTGCTACTCGGTCAATCATCCATGCTTGTAGTGCTGGTTGAATCGCCCCAAAACCACTTCCGTAACACGCTGCGGCAATAATTAAGCTCGGAATTGTCGTCGTATACGACAATAAAATAATACCTGTAAATGTTATAATAACTCCTGGAATGATGACGAATGTATGACCTTTCGCATCATATAGCCTCCCGGAAAATGGACGAGTCACAGCGATTGCCAGTGCATTACATAAAAAGAAGAGGCTAATATCAGCAATGCCGACTTCGGTAGCGAATAGTGTGATAAAGCTTCCGATTCCTCCGTACATTAATGTAATACATAATATTAATAATGAAGGAAGTAAAGCTTTGCGCTCAATAAATCCATCGAGAAAAGTACTAGATGATTGCTTCGGTGGTTGTTTTGTTTTTTTGATTTGGAGAAGTTTCGTTAATATTAATGAAACAATTGTGCATGAAAGTGCACATAAAAAAAGAACATTGAAATTATATGTTTGCATAAGCCATAGTCCAATGAGTGGACCGAGGGCCATTGCAATGGTTCCAGAAAGTCCGAAATATCCCATGCCCTCTCCGCGGCGAGCTGTTGGAATTAAATCAGAAACGACAGTTCCATATGTAGTCGTTGTAATACCGAAACCAGCTCCGTGTAAAATACGAACGGCAAGCAAGAGAAAGATGGTTGAGGCGAAAAGGTAACTGCCCATAGCGAGCAAACAAATAGCAGTACCGATCATTAAAATGATTTTTTTATTAAATTTCTGCAAGGCATTTCCAGTTAGCGGTCTAACAAAAAGTGCCGCCACGGTAAACATACCGACAACAAATCCGATATTGGAACTTGTGCCACCAATTTCTTTCACATAAACAGGTAAAGTCGGAATTAACATTTGAAACCCTAAAAACATACATAAGTTTGCAAAAATTAAAGCAACAAACTCTTTTGTCCATAACGGTTCTCGTTTTACGAGTATTGCTTCTCCCATATATTCATCCCCTATATAAAGTTTTCTCTTTTCTTTCGAGTATATGTATTGGCCAATGTAACAGTCAAGGAAGGTGTCTTGAAAACGGATAACAATTTTTAAGGTGAAAAAACTGACAAATTTGTGTAAAAGCTACACAACTATGAAAAAAAGATGTAAAGTATAGATGTATAGACTTGTAGTTGTTGTGAATGATAGAAATTGTTTGTTCTTTAAAGAAAGCGGATTCAAAAAGTAGTGAATGAGAAGGGGATATATACTTTTTCACTACATATATTTGAAAAGGTTTACAATATGACGAAGAAAGAGGCGTGTACATATGAGACGATTAGGTATTTCTATTTATCCAGAACATTCAACAGTAGAGAAAGATAAGGAGTATTTAACATTAGCAAGTAAATACGGATTCACACGTGTGTTCACATGTTTACTATCTGTGGATGGGGAAAAAGAGAAAATTATAGAAGAGTTTAAGGAAACAATCTCTCATGCGAACGCATTAGGGCTCCAAGTATTAGTTGATATTAGTCCGTCTGTTTTTACGCAATTAGGTATTTCATATAATGATTTATCGTTCTTCCATGAACTAGGTGCGTACGGTATCCGTTTAGATGTTGGTTTCTCAGGATTAGAAGAATCGATTATGACGTACAATCCGTACGGTTTGAAAATTGAGATTAATATGAGTAACGGTACAAAATATGTAGATAATATTATGAGTCATAGACCAAATCGCGAAAATTTAATTGGCTGTCATAATTTTTATCCACACCGCTATTCCGGATTATCATACGATCATTTCATTAAATGCTCGAAACAATTTAAAGATTACGGCATGAGAACAGCTGCTTTTATTTCATCATTTGATGCAACATATGGACCTTGGCCAGTAACAGAAGGATTATGTACGCTAGAGCAGCATCGTGAATTACCAATGACAACACAGGCGAAGCATTTGTTTGCAACAGAATTAATTGATGATGTTATTATTGCGAATGCGTATGCATCAGAAAAAGAATTACAAACACTAGGTGCATTAAATAAAGAGAAACAAACATTTGATATAGAACTATCTGATACAACAACAGAACTAGAAAGAATTATCGTGTTAGACGAGCCTCATTTTTATCGCGGGGATGTTTCTGAATATATGATTCGTTCTACACAAAGTCGTGTGAAATATAAAAAAGAGGAGTTTAAACCTCATAATACACGCCAAATTAAGCGTGGCGATCTTTTAATTGATAATGAGCAATATGGCCAATATAAAGGTGAATTACAAATTGCTTTAAAAAATATGGTGAATACAGGAAAAACAAATGTAGTTGGTCGAATTGTAGAAGAAGAGATTTTCTTACTAGACTATTTACAAGCATGGGATAAATTCGGATTTACATTAAAGAAATAGAGGGAATAGAAGGAAAAAACTACTGACTGCAGCAGCTTTTTCCTTTTTATATATAAAGAGCTATGACAAAAGTGCATCAGCGATTAATTTCTATTTTAGAAGAGAAATTGATGTTAAATCGAGCTTTTTTAGCGAGCCGTTTACATGTATCAACGAAGACGATTCGAAAAAATATAAAATTATTAAATGATATATTGAGAGAAAACGGAGTAGAAATTGAATCATAAAGAGATAGATTTAATTTGGAAGGGAGAGAAGGAGAAAGAATGTAAGAATCATAAAAAAGAGTCAGCCTCAACAATGAGACGGACTCTTTTTTATATAATAATTAGTTTAAAATTTTCACTGTAACTGTTTGGCGTCCCCAGTTACTTGATGAGCCTTTATCTGGCATTAGAACGTCAATTTTATTTCCTTTAATCGCTCCACCAGTATCACCAGCGATTGCTACTCCGTAACCTTCAACCCATACTTTTGAACCTAATGGAATGACACTTGGATCAACTGCAATAAGTTTCATGTTTGGATTAGCTGTTAAGTTATGACCCATAGCTGATTTTACGTGATCTCCTGCGTTGTAAC
Source organism: Bacillus thuringiensis (assembly GCF_014932895.1). GTDB lineage: Bacteria > Bacillota > Bacilli > Bacillales > Bacillaceae_G > Bacillus_A > Bacillus_A thuringiensis_AA. Next base: position 53,038 of record NZ_JACYOF010000014.1, read on the forward strand.
CATTTTCAAGTGGATCTGCTGTGTAAGCTGTTGCTACAACTTTTAACTCACGAGAAGATGATGGCGCACTTGTTTCAGTTTCTTTTGCAACAGGTTGTTGTGTAGCTGGTTTTTGAGTTTTAGCCGCTTCACGAGCTTTAGCTGCCTCTTGAGCTTTAGCTGCCTCTTGAGCTTTAGCCGCTGCTTGAGCTTCAGCTTCTGCCTGAGCTTTAGCTTCTTCACGAGCTTTAGCTGCTTCTTGAGCTTTAGCCGCTGCTTGAGCTTCAGCTTCTGCTTGAGCTTTAGCTTCTTCACGAGCTTTAGCTGCTTCTTGGGCTTTAGCCGCTGCTTGAGCTTCAGCTTCTGCCTGAGCTTTAGCTTCTGCTTGAGCCTTAGCCGCTTCACGAGCTTTAGCTGCTTCTTGAGCTTTAGCTTCTGCCTGAGCTTCGGCTTCTTCACGAGCTTTAGCCGCTTCTTGAGCCTTAGCTTTTGCTTGAACTTCAGCTACCTCTTGAGCTTTAACTGCTTCACGAACTTTAGCTGTATCTTGAACTTTAGTTGCTTTTTCAACTTTAACTGCTGGTTGAACTTTAACTGGAGCAGTACCTGTTAAGTAAGGAACATGAACATAAGCTGTTTTTCCGTTATATTCAAATTGGATCCAATCATTTTGTACTTGGTGTGTTGTTTCGATTACATCATCTTTTTTCAATTTACCAAGAATTTCTGAGTCTGTGTTTGCACCAGCACGTACGTTTAATACATTTGCTGTTACGTAGTAAGTGTCTTTTGTGTAGTCAGCGCTGATGAAAGCTTCTTTACCACTATTTAATTTAACTTTTGACCATCCATTTTCTGTATGTAGAACATTTACTTTATATCCATCTAATAACTTTCCGACAACTTTTGATTCAGTAGTTGGGTTTTCTCGTACATTTAGTACGTCAGTCGTTACGATTGTTTCTGCTTTAGCAGATGTTGTGAAAATCCCAAGACCAAAAACCGCTGCTGTTGCTATACCCATAAATTTTTTCATAATAGCCTCCATTGCATTTGTTTTCGTTGACCTCATTATAGCAACCATTATTTTCTTATTTGCGAAAAACATAAAATTACAAAGCTTTCGTAACGGGGCATTAATATTCTGTAATAATTCCATAAATATCCTGATAGCGCTTCCTTATTGTTTTTTTGAGGGGTGAGAGCATATGAATCATAAAATGAGTAGTATTTCAATTTCTATTAGATTAATAATATAACCATAGTATTACAAAATATTTTCTGTAGTGTTACAAAAATGGTGTATTTTACTGTTAAAATGAAAAAATAGTTATAAAATGATAATGTTTATGGCTTTAAAAATATATAAATGAGGTGAAATTTAATAAAATATCAATAGAATTATTACAAAATCAGTCGAAGTATGGAAAAAATTACGCCTTGCATTTGGCTCTCATATATTATTTTTGCAATAATAGGATTCGATAATAGCTTTAGTGCCTATAAATAATGAAGCGTATCCGAAAGATAGTTGTAACGTGAAACATATATAATAGAAGAAACTCAATTTAGTAGGTAAATAAAAAACGTAGGAGTGTACACTCCTACGTTTTTTATTTACTCATATCGTAAACATTCAATCGGATCAAGTTTTGCAGCTTTGTTAGCTGGTAGTAGACCGAATGCAATACCGATTAGCATTGAAATACCTACTGAAAGAAGTCCAAGTTCTTTTGAGATAACAAGTGGCCATCCGGCAAAGATTGAGACGATCCAAGCGAAGAAGATACCAAGCATGAATCCGATGAAACCTCCGAGTCCTGTTAAAATACAAGATTCGATTAAGAATTGCATCAATACTTTACCGCGTGTTGCACCAAGTGCTTTACGAATACCAATTTCACGTGTACGTTCTGTTACAGATACAAGCATGATGTTCATTACACCGATACCACCAACAAGTAATGAAATAGCAGCGATACCACCGAATACCATTTTCATCATACCGATTGATTCGTCTAGTTGCTTCGTAAATTCACCCATATCTTGAGCCTCAAATTTATGCTCAAATTTAGGAGCTTTCATTTCGTTTAAAACAGAAGCGGCTTGTTTTTCTACACTTTTACGTTCTGCTGGCGAAGTTAATATTAATCTTACAGAGTCATACTCAGTTACTCCTGAGATTACAGGGGCGTTTTCAAGAGATGTATAACCTTCTGACATAGCCATTCCGAAATCATTTTTCGTTTCATATACACCGACTACTTTATACGGTTTCCCTTTTATGTCTGTATATAAATTTGACTCCCAGCCGTTAAATAATTTGTTGAAAGCTTCTTCATTTAAAATAACAGCAGGGATTGCTTGTTTTAATTCACTATCATTTAATTCACGACCGTGAACTAGTTTTATTTTCGCATCTGTCATGAAGGCGCCTGTTCCACCTTTTAAGTCAAGAGAGACATCTTTTGAACCAGAAGATGCTTTTACTTTCATACTCGCATCTGGATAAACATCTTTAACGCCTGGCACAGTTTGAAGACGTTTTAACATATCAGCTGTAATTTTGGCACTATCAGTTCCGTAATCAGGGTTGTTGTAGTAAATCGTTACTTCAGTATCTTTTCCTTGGCCTAACTCTTTTTTAAACTTTGCGTTTGTACCATCACCCATTGAAATGATAGTAATAATGGCGCTAATACCGATAATAATACCTAGCATTGTTAATATAGAACGCATCTTATGAGCAAAGATAGAGGAAAGGGCCATGCGTATATTTTCACTCGTGTTCAAAATTAACCTCTCCAATCTTGGACGATATTTCCGTCACGAATTACAATTTGACGTGCTGCAGCTTCCCCGATTTCACGATCATGGGTAATCATAATGATTGTTGAGCCTTGTTTGTTTAATTCGTAAAAGAGGTCCATAATTTGTGTACTCGTTTTCGTATCAAGTGCACCCGTTGGTTCATCGGCTAAGATAAATTTCGGGTTATTTACGATTGCACGGGCAACGGCAACACGCTGCTTTTGACCACCTGATAATTCGTTTGGTAAGTGAGTAGCGCGATCAGCTAAACCGACTTTCGTTAAAGCGGCTAATGAGCGCTCACGTCTTTCTTTTTTATCGATTCCAGCGTAAATAAGAGGTAGTTCTACATTTTGAAGTGCTGTAAGTCTCGGTAATAACATGAAGTTTTGAAATACGAACCCGATCTCTTTATTACGAACGCGTGCAAGTTCTGTTTCAGACATGTTTGAAATGTTTTGACCAGCTAGTTCATACGTACCTGTCGTTGGTTTATCTAAGCAACCGATAATATTCATCAAGGTGGATTTACCAGAACCAGAAGGTCCCATAATAGAAGTAAATTCTCCTTGGTTTAGTGTTACGTCAATCCCGTGTAAGATTTGAACGGACTCTGCACCGTTTTGGAAGGATTTCGTGATGCCTTTTAAGTTAATCATCGGGCGACAACCTCCATACCATCTTTTAAGTCTTTTTCAGGTTTAGAGATAATTTGCTCTCCTTTTTTCACGCCAGAAACTTTTGCTTCACTATCTGTTTCGAATTCAACCGTAACGGCTTGTTCTTTCGCTTTTCCGTCTTTCACAACGAATACAACATTTTTGTCACCTTTTTTCACGATGCTGCTTTTCGGAACAATCGTACCAGTTGCTTCGCCTGATTTACTTGTTACGTAAACGTGGAAACCGTTTTGTAATTCTTCACTATTGTCTAATGTAACAGTGAATTGATAGTTAGAAACTGTTTTATTTTCGTCCATGCTCTTTAATGGCGTAGAGCTAATTTCTGTTACTTTTCCTGTCCAAGTCTTACCGGCAACCGTTTTTGAGGAAACTGTTACTTCTTGCCCAACTTTTACGTTAGCAAGTTCATATTCAGAAAGTTGACCTTTTACTTTAAATGGACCAGCGTGACGAAGAGTAATGCCGCTCATACCTGTTTTTTCATCCGCAGTTTTCACGATATCATCAATTACGCCATCAGCAGGGCTCGTTACAGAAAGTGTAGTTAACTTCTCTTTTGCAGCTTTAATCATTTCGTCTGCTTTTTCTACTTCAAACTTTTTCATTTCAAGTTGCGATTCTAATTGTTGCACTTCGATTTCTGATGCTTTTAATGCTTCCTGGGGAAGGCCTGCATTTTTATCTTTTTGTAATTTTTGTTTCGCTGTATCAATTTGTTTTTGGAACAATGTTACTTCTTTTTGTGCGATTTTCTTTTGCATTTCTGCTTCCGTTACACCTTGTTTAGCAGTAGGGTCATTATATTTAAACAGAAGCTGACCTTTTTTTACTTCATCACCTTTTTGAACAGCTAATTCATACGTGCCTTTTGTTGGATCAAATGAAATTGTTTCGATTCCGTTTGGAATAACTTCACCGCCAAATTTTTGTGCGTTTTCAATTTGTTTTTCTGTTACTTTATAACCGCTATATGCCATTGCTACATCTGAGCCACCGCCAGCAAAAGCGAAATATGATCCAGCTGCAATTCCGATTGCTACTACACTAGTAATTAACACTTTATTTTTCTTCTTCATCTATTTATCACCTTTTCGTTCGTTTTAGTATCTACATTAAGTATAGAAGGGGTGACGAATCTGACAAATCGTTTTAGCTTACAATAACCTTACAGTTTTGTAAGGTATGAATATGTAGATGTAAGGTAGAGGTTGTCCTAGTTTAAGCAAATGAATTGACGCTTTGTTTCTTTCTTACAATAATATTGTATGAAGGAGAGGAGGAAGGAAGATGGAAGCTTATTTTAGTGCGCATCCATTAAAACCATTTATTCCGTACTCAAGGCAACATGCCATTATATTATTTATTATGTTGGTGGGGATATTTTTTCTATATCAATACCAAGATGTATTACGTCAAAGTGAGTGGAATATAACGGTTCGATATGCGATTGCATTTCTATTTATAGGAAGTGAGATTGGACTTCATACGTGGGAATGGAAAGCAGGGATTTTTGAACTAGGCACTTCATTACCATTTGAGTTATGTACGATTAGTTTGTTGTTAGCGTCGATTATGATTGTAACGAAAAGTTATCGAATATATGAGATTGTGTTTTTCACAGGAATTATTGGTGCATCACAGGCCATTTTAACGCCAAACTTGCAATATACTTTCCCTCATTTTCGTTTCATTGAATATTTTATCGCACATATACTACTCATTTGGGCACCGCTCTTTATGACATGGGTGGAGGGATATCGTCCGACATTACAATCTATTAAGCGTACGATGCTATTTTTAAACGTATTAATTCCTATCGTTTCGTTTGTGAATTTTAAAACGGGTGGTAATTATATGTTTTTAGCCCATAAGCCAGAAACTGCTTCATTACTCGATATGTTAGGGCCACATCCTTACTATATTATTTCATTAGAAATTGCAGCGCTTATTGGGTGTTTCATTTTGTATATGCCGTTTTTAAAAAGTGAAAAACATGTGCATAAAGAATCGCTAGGATCATAATCTGGCGGTTTTTTTATTGTAAATATTTACAATTCAGAAAATTAAGAATAAAATTAAAGAGTAAATTATAGAGAGAGAAGGGAGAAAATGGTCAGAAAAGTTTTTTTGAATGGGATGGAAATGACGATTCAATTTATCATTTCAATTTTGGGTATTATTTGTTTGGGGGCTTTACCAAAATTATTTTATGGATTTGAGTTAAATGCATCAGAGTACATAAAGAGTCTAAAAGAAATATTTGTGAAATTAATGGATATTTCCAATATGCAATATGCAAGAGATAAATTTTTATTTCCACAGTTGTTTGTCCATTATAAAGAAACAATGGTTATTTTTGGGGCTGCATTTTGCATTTCATTATTGGTAGCATTTTGTATCGTCTATATGATTATGAGTAGTTCACCGCGTATACAACATCGAATTAAATCGTTTCTCATCTTTCTAGAGTCCATTCCAGACATTCTTCTTATTTTAGGATCACAAATTTTAGTTATATGGTTTTTTAAACAAACAGGTTTTTTACCTTTTCAAATTGCGTCAATTGGAGGCGAGTCGATTAGAGGATTGCCAATATTTTGTTTGAGTATACCGACTACGATTATGTTTGTAAAAATGTTAGTGCTTCGTTTTGAAAATGAGCTAGAAAAAGAGTATGTACTATTTGCTAAAGCGAAAGGGCTGAATCGCTTTCATATTTTAAATCGTCATATTTTACGAAATGTGTTGCTTAGTACACTTTTCTTTGCAAAAACGAATATTTTTTTTATGTTATCTAATTTATATATTATAGAATGGATTTTTAATACGAGTGGTATTTTTATGTTTTTGAAATCGTATGAGGGTATTAGGGTTGAGGTTTTCATAGTTAGTGTGCTGCTTATTTATATTCCGATTTTTATTTTATTTAAATTGTTTCATTACCTCATTCCAGCTGCGATGAAGGAGAGATTATAATATGTGGACGTATATAAAACGCGATAAAAGGTTTTGGATAAGCATTGGGTTTCTTCTCATATTAGTTCTTCTGAGCATCGGAAATACGATATGGAATGATGGACAGATTAAAAAAGTTACACTGCAATATGATGCGGCCGGAAACCCAGAAGTGCCACCGTTTTCACCTTCATTACAATTTTTACTCGGGACAGACCGGAAAGGATATGACCTTTTACATTTAGTCATTGAAGGCGCGAAGTGGACGATTGGTATATCTATTGTAATTGCGGCACTTAGAATGGTAATAGGTGTGTTTTTCGGTGTTGTACTTGGAACATATATAAAAAGAGGTTTTTCAAAGATTGAGGCTTTTTTTGATAGTTTCACAGTTATTCCCACAGTTATGATTGCGTATTTCTTTCTTCAATCTGTGAATAGATTTGGAAGTGGAGAAGAAACAACAACTTTTTTTGAAAGGGCTTCGTTCCAAGTTGTATTACTTGTAATGCTTGTGATGCCAGTTATTGCACTGTATGTTGCGAAGGAAGTTCGTAAATTACAAACGGAAGAATTTATTGATGCCGCGCGCATATTAGGCGGATCGAAAAGACATATTGTTATAAAGCATCTTTTTCCGCATCTCTATATGACGTTTATACTCGTATTTCTTCAGCAGTTTACTCAGACTCTGACCGTTTTACTTCATTTAGGGTTACTTGAGGTATTTTTTGGTGGAACAGTCCAGCTTGGTGGGCCAATTCAAGGGATAGCAGAAATAGATTCTTACACACATGAATGGTCAGGTTTAATTGGAGTCTATTTTAGATCATTAACAGTGCATCCATGGATTCCTCTCGTTCCAATTACATTTTTCGGGCTTACTATTTTTTCAGGGAATATGATTGTAAAAAGTATAGAAGAAGCGATGATGAAAGTTCGGTTAGGGGGAGAGAGAAAGAAAACCGTTGTAGAAGAGGAACAGCCTGCTGTGCAGTCAAAAGAAGAGTTGTTTACCTTTAAACATACGATGTAAAAATAGAAAAGAAGCAAGCATAATCAATGCTTGCTTCTTTTTACTTTGCGGAAACTTCACCTTCAGCTTCTGTTTGCGGAATGCAGTATCCGATTATACCACCGATGATTGCTGGAATAATCCAGCCGATTCCTAAACTATAAAAAGGAATGGTGTGCACGATGTTAGCGATAAAACTTGGTATCATTCCCACATTATCAAGTGCATGAATACAGCTAATAATGAATGCCGCGATCATCGCTCCAATATAGACAGAAGGTTTGCGTTTCGTATATTTATCAATAAATGATACGAAAATTAAAATGATTGTAATTGGATATAAAATAATTAATACAGGTAATGTAATTTTGATTAATAAACTTAAACCTAAGTTTGAAATAACGAAGCTAAAGATACAAACGTATAGTACAAGTTTCTTGTATGAAACATTTGTTAGTACTGTTGTGAAATAGTTTGCGAATGCACTTACAACACCGATTGCTGTCGTTAAACAAGCGAAGATAATTGCGATACTTAATAAAATATTACCGCTTGCCCCAAAGAATTGATACATAACAGTAGCTAATAGTTGACCACCGTTTTCGAATTGTCCTAAGTTTCCGTTTGAAGCACCGATATAACCGAGTAAGAAATAAACAATTGTTAAGAATAGGGCAGCAATACTTCCGCAAATAATTGTATATTTCGCAATTGATTTCTTCTCTTGTATACCGTTTTGACGAATTGCATTTACAACAATCGTTGATAATACGAGTGCTCCAATTGCATCTAAAGTTAAAAATCCTTCAAGAAACCCTTTGAAAAATGGGATGTCTTTATAGTCACCGATAGGCTCAGCGAATGATCCCGGTGAAAGAATTGCTTTTGTTGCCATAATTGCAATAATTACAAGTAAAATTGGTGTTAATATTTTACCGATATGATCTACTAATTTGGATGGATTTAATGATAGGAAGTAAACGACTGTAAAGAAAATAGCGCTAAAAACTAACATAGAATACCATTGATCTGGGAAAAGTGGTGCGATCCCAATTTCGTAAGATACAGATCCAGTTCGTGGAATAACAAATAGTGGGCCGATTGAAAGATAAATAATGATAGCGAATACTACTGCGAATTTTGGATGAACACGGCTCGCTAAAGTGTTGAAACTACCGCCGGCAAGGGCAACTGCGACGATAGCCAGTAAAGATAAGCCGACGTCTGTAATAATAAACCCTGTAATGGAAACCCACATATTTTCTCCGGAAGAGAGACCGAGAAGGGGCGGGAAAATCATATTACCAGCACCGAAGAAAACTGCGAATAGCAATAAACTAATCGAAAGTATTTGCGCTGGTTTTAAAGTTGTACGCATATAAAGAAAATCCTCCTAATGAGTGTTTTTGTCGAAAATTCAAACAATTTGTCGAGTAACTGTTATTATTTTAAAGGTCTGATGACTAGAAAGCAAGAGGGAATTTTATAAATATTAAAAAATGATGCATTAAAGTGAATAAATATACTATTTATATGTTAATTAGGAAGGATTTAACTTTTAACGTAAAAAAACACATATCGCTAAGACATGTGTGTTAAAAATAAATTTTTTTATCACGTTCTTCTTTTAATATTTCAACTGCTTCCCGGAAACGTTGTGAATGGACAATTTCTCGTTCACGTAAGAAGCGTAGGCTGTCATTTATATCTGGATCATCAGATAAATTAATGAGCCATTGATATGTTGCGCGTGCTTTTTCCTCGGCTGCGATATCTTCGTAAAGATCAGCGATTGGATCGCCCTTCGCTTGTATATAAGTTGTAGTAAATGGTACACCAGCTGCGTTATGGTAGTGGAGTGCACTATCATGATCAGCGTAATGAGGATCAAGGCCGGCAGCTTTCATCTGTTCAGGAGTCGCATCTTTCGTCAGTTTATAAACCATCGTAGCAATCATTTCAAGATGCGCAAATTCTTCAGTACCGATATCAGTAAGTAGGCCAATGACTTTATCAGGAATTGTATAACGCTGATTTAAGTAACGTAGTGCAGCAGCTAATTCTCCATCTGCACCGCCGTATTGCTCAATTAATAATTTTGCAAGTGCTGGATTGCAAGTTCCCACTTTAACGGGGTATTGTAATTTCTTTTCATAAATCCACATAGTTTCTCTCCTTTATATTTGCCATGGCCAAGGTCCTTTGCTCCATTCCCATGGAGCGTTAGAATAACTATTTCCAAACTGTTGGAGTGGTCCGTATTTTTCTTCCATCTTTTGTTTTAATACCCTTCGTTTATAGGAGAAGTCATTAAATTGATTAATCGCGGCAGTGTCATCTGGATGTGTATCTAAATAAAGAGTGAGTTCAACTAGTACAAAGTCCAGTTCTTGAAGCTCCAGTAAAAGCTGATAGTATTCTTCTGGTAGCGATTGAGTCACGTCAGTAGTCACCGCCCTTTTTTATAAGGATTTTCATAATAGTCATAAAAAACTGGCCATAAAGTCCCTTTTTGTAGCGCTTCTTTTGGCGTGAATTGTGGTAAGTTTGGCGGTTGAAAGCCTAAAAATAAATTAGGAGGAGTAGAATAATATTTTTTTCCAATAGGAGGACAAGGATCGAGAGGACTATGATAGGGCACGAATGATCTCATATATTTATTCATAAATAAACCTCCTTAAATGTTCATTACTACGTATTGTATTCAGACATAATAGGCATTTATGACACATATAGAAAAGTAATAGGTACAGGGGGAATGAATGTGGAGACTGTGAAACAATTCATTGTATTAGAAGTTAAGAATTTAAAAGAAACTTTGTATTTTTATGAAGGAATTTTAGGAATAAGACCCAGTTTAGAAAGGCCGCAATTAGATATAACAGGGGTTTGGTATGATGCTGATTCAATGAGAATTAGTTTTGTTATGAACCGAAGTTTAGGCGGACGGGAGAAGAGTGTTATGGATTCATGCGATGTTCTAACATTTTCAATTTCTAGCATAGAGAAGTTAAAGAAGAAGTTAGCGTTTTATGGAATTGTGTATACAGAAAATGAGTATGCCAATAAGAGGGGTATTGTAATACAAGACCCAGATGGCTATAAACTTCAAATGATAGAAAAGGATGAATATAGGGAGGGGATATGATGGAAAGAAATTACGAAGAGAGTGCGTTGTTTGAGCATCAATTTTGGCTAAAGGTGCTTAGTGATCATTCGCAATTTTTGCTTGATGCGCTAGCTCCAAAGGAGAAGGAAGATATAAAGAAGGCTACTTATTTTGTTGAGATGTTTACGGACTTTCTAAATAAAATTCATACTGTCAATCTTCTGGCATTTTCAAAAGAGGCAGAACAAGCTGCTAAGGAGATACGAATATTTAAACTGAATATCATACAAAAACAATTAGAAGGGAAAATTACCATTCATTTTACGCCAACTTTTATCAACCATATGGTAAACGAAGTAGAAGAGTATATAACAGTGTTAGAGTTTTTAAAGAAAGGGGAAGTTCCGCCTGTTTTTCATGAACTGCATTACCATCTCGTTTGGTTAACGGATGCGGCTGGTCATGCGGGCTCTATTTCTGGTGGGTTAGATCTTGTTGAAAAAAGATTGAAAGAGAAAAGTGAAGAATTCACGAAGCACTTTGAACAATTTTACTTAAAAGCGGTTGAAATGACCGGGTATTTACGAGCAGAACTTCACCACTTTCCTGCGTTAAAGAAGTTTACAAAAGATGTTTCACTTGAGTTAAAATTATTTTCACATTTTCTTCATGAAGTAGAAGAGCTAGAATTATCGAATGAAATATTAAGTGCATTATCAGCGCGAATGGCAGATCATATGGCAAGAGAAGAATGTTATTATTTATTAAAGTTAGCTCAATCATCTGGACTTGAAATGCCAAAATGTAATCCGCTTTAAAGAACAAGAGGTCAATTTCATCCCGCTATTTGCGGACAGAAAAACTCCCACCTCAAAATTTGGCTGGAGCAGAGAGGTTAGGTGGGAGTCGGGCTGCCCGTAAACGCCCGATTGGTGAGGGTTGGTTATAGTTTCACTTTATTTGGCCTCTTGTTCTTTTTTATTTTCTCTTTTTATTTTTGCTTGTTCAATACTTGCCTGTAATGTCTCCATAATATTGATGATGTTTGGAGCTGGAGAGATTGTTTCAGTTTTTTCTTGTTGTTCAATTTTATTTTCAATTAATTCGGTAAGTGCTTCTTTATACTCATCTGTATATAACCCTTGTTCGAAAGGGTTCGTAAGGTGATGGATTAAATTGATTGCCGCGGTGAGTTCTTGTTTTTGGATAGGATAATTTTCGTTATTTGGCAAGTTAGGTGTATTTGTTATATCACGAATTTCATTAGGGTAGTGAATAGTTTGTAACATAAGTCCACCTTCAAAGCCACGGATAATAGCTAAGTGTTGTTTTTTTCTGATAGAAATGTGAATAAGCCCAAGTTTATTCGTACGTTCGAGTGCTTCTTTTAATAATAAATACGATTTTTCATGTCCCGGGGTAGGGCCTATAAAATAAGAGCGATCATAGAGAATGGAATCGATTTCGTTATTTTGGACAAAAGATATAATACGAATAGATCGTGGCTCATGAACTTTTTGCAAATCAGCTAATTCTTTTTCATCCATAATGATGTATTTATGCGGTGCGTATTCATAGGCTTTTACAATATCTTTATCATCGACTTCTTCATCGGTACAATCGGGAGCAAATTTTTTATATTTAATAGGTGTTAAGCATTCTTTATGGAGACTTAAAAATTTTATATCGTTTTCTTCTACGGCACTATATAGTTTGATTCCTATATTTAATAGTCCAAGTGAAAGTGCGCCTTTCCATACGGTATGCATATGAAATTTCTCCTTTCATTTAAAAAAATGAGTATGTATATTATGAGATAGTAAGAAATTTCATATACGTTTTTTGTTTTTAGTCAAGAGTAAGCTGGAGAGTTCGAGTCAGAAAATATATTGACAAGCCCCCCAAAATATTTTAATGTGATTGTATAAAATTGTGTGTATAAAGGGGAGTAACTTATTACAGTAAAGTCGTCATTACAGGGAGAAACCCTCGGCTTTATTGGCAACGTTTCGTTGTTAGTGAGACCTTTACCAGCAATGGTAAAGGCCCCTTTCTGTCTTTTTAGGACCTTTACCATATTTGGTAGGGTCCTTTTTGTATACAAAGAGAGGAGATAGAAAATGAAAAAATTTATAAGTAGATTAAGAGTTGTATTTCACGTTCGTCAGTTTGTTCCATTCCTATTTGACTTTTTTACTTCAAAAGAGGTTTCCATAAAGAAGAAAATCTTATCTATTGCTTTTTTAGTTGTTTATGTTGCGATGCCGCTCGATTTAATTCCAGACTTCTTACCGTTTATCGGTATTTTAGATGATATTGGAATTGTTTTATTCATTTTGAACCGAATTGTAAAAATGGCACCAGTGCAATTACAAGAAAAGCATAATGTGAATGTAGGATAGGAGTTAAAAGTATGGAGCAAATTATTTTAGATATAATCGAGTATTTAAAGCAATTTTCTTATTTTGGAGTTGTCTTAGCTTTAACTTTTGAATTTATCCCAGCAGAGGTGGTTTTACCTCTTGTTGGGTATTGGGTGTACGAAGGGGATATGAACTTTTGGCTAGCTGTATTAGCTGGAACAATTGGTGGAACGACTGGACCATTAACGTTATATGCCCTCGGTTATTACGGTGGCCGTCCTCTATTAGTGAAATACGGAAAATACTTCTTCATTAAAGAAGAACAAATTCAAAAAGCAGATGATTTCTTTGAGAAATATGGTCCAGTTGTGGCATTTGTTGGACGCTTCGTTCCAGGGGTTCGAACGCTTATTTCTGTACCGTGTGGTATGGCAAAAATGAACATATGGAAATTTAGCATATATACATTTGTAGCAATGTTCCCGCTAACGACTTTGTATATTTATTTTGGAATGAAGTTAGGACCGCATTGGGAAAAAGCGGCGGATGTTGTTGGACAATATATGTTACCAATATTAGGAGGCGTGGTTATTGTTGTAGGTGGTATATTAATCTATAAATTTATGAAAAAAAGAAACAGAACGGAATCTATTTAGTGAAAAAGCAGCATAATTTTTTCTGATTATAGATGAATAATACAGGCTAAGGACTCTGAGGGACATACACATATAGGGAATAAAAAGAGAGAGGGGAAAATTTTATGTCTTGTGAGTGCTCAGGAGCAGCCTTAACTTGTTGCCCAGATAAAAATTATGTACAAGATAAAGTTTGTAGTCCGTGGTCAGGAACTGTAGTAGCGACTGCTATTACGAATGTGCTGTATAACAATAATATTAATCAAAATGTAATTGGAACAGGATTTGTTCGATATGATGTAGGGCCGGTAGCAATAACGTTAACAGTTCTTGATTCAGCTGGTAATACAGTTGATACTCAAACATTAAATCCGGGAACTAGTATTGCTTTTACGTATCGCCGTTTTGAAACAATTGAGGTAACTTTACCGGGTGGAACATCTGGAACATATCAAGGGGAGTTTTGTATCACGACGCGTTATCCACTTACATAGAAGAATAGGAGAGGGCTAAAATGGGAAATTCTAGTTTATCGTGTTGCTCCAATAGTACGCTTGTTCAAGACCAAGTATGCATAGATTGGTCCGCTACTGGTGCGGTAACGGAAACGGTGTATACGAATAATATTACGCAAGATTTATATGCATCAGGTTATGTGAAGTAGGATGTAGGTACAGCACCAATTACAGTGAATTTTTTAGTAGGAGCAACAGTAGTGAATACAATTACTATACAACCACAAAGTAGTGGATCGTTTACAGTAAGATATTTTACTACAATTCAAATCGTTACAACAGGAACGGGAACAAGCCAAGGACAATTATGTCTGACAGTACGTTATCCAATCTCATAAGGAAAAGCATACCGTAATGGTATGCTTTTTTGTATAGTTTGTAAGTTAAGGTAGTGAAGAATTTTATAAGCAAAATGAAAATTGACAACAATATTTTCCTTGTATATATTGAGTTGGGTTATTTGGAATATTAATAATTGTCACAGATTGTAATAATTGACCTGTATATGACATTGTATTGCCAGGATAGACGGTGAAAGTATTTGTCACCTGGCCAATAATTTGAACGGTAATCCTCCCAGTACTACTAGTGCTATTATATATAGAAATGGTACCCGAGATTTTGAGTACACCATCTCCCTCCCATAAAATTAGTGTGGAATTTTCAGAAGGTGGAGGAATTTCTTTTGTTATAAAAAAATTACCAGCAAATTCATTTGTGACTAATTCACAAGTTGGTGGGGTTGGGGGATTGGGCGGATCGTAGGGAGGGCAGATGATAGATAAAGGGGCATAGCAGCCGATATTTTTTTACAAGCCATTCGTAGAGCCTCCCTTCCTAGTGTTTCTTTATTACTATTAAATGTTAGAGGACGATAGTTGTGTTAATAAAGGACAAAAATTTTTAAGTAAGTTTGTGTACTAGGCTTACATCGCATAAAAATCTATTAGACAATATGTGGTTGTTTCATATTAATGTGGGATTTTATATAAAATTGACTGTATATTTACAAAAGTAAAATAAATTTTGTTTTTAATTTAAACGAATTTAATATGCGTTCAGTACAATAACCATTGTAATTAATTCATTATATGAGGAGGATTCACGTGGAAAGAACTGCTTTACGAAAAGTAAAAGGCCTTGTTGGATTATTAATGGTTTTTGTATTAGCGTTTGTATCATTTCCGTGGAGTACATCAGTCAAAGCGGAAGAGAAGAAACAAGAAAAGGCACCGAGTGAGAAGAAGTTAGTTTTTCCAGTTGTAAGTGATGTACATATTAAAAATAGTGGAACAGATGATACGTTTCGCTGGAAAAGAGCGATTGAACAGTTTAATACGCTAGCGCCAAAGCAAGATGCATTTGTTATTGTAGGAGATTTCACAGATTCCGGATCTGTACAACAGTATGACCGTTTCATGCAAGTGTATAATGAGAATGCAAATAAAGATGCGGTACGAATGAACGCTCTTGGTAACCATGATTATTGGAATGGATTATCTATAGAAGGAGCACAAAAGAGATTTTTAGAAAAAACAGGGATGGAATCTATTTATTATCATAAGGTAGTAAAAGGTTATCATTTCATTGTGATGTCTCCGGAAGATGGAACGACTCATGGATACTATTCAGACAAGCAAATTAATTGGTTAAAAGCAGAGATGGAAAAGGCACAAAAAGATAATCCGGAAAACCCGATTTTCGTATTTTTACATCAACATATTAAAGATACAGTATACGGCAGCCAAGAGTGGGGAACGCAAGATAGCGCGAAAATTAATGCGGTATTAAAGGAATACCCACAAGTTATTACGTTTTCAGGTCATTCACATTATCCATTAGATGATCCAAGATCGATTCATCAAAAAGACTTTACATCAGTTGGTACATCTTCAGTAAGTTATATGGAAGTTGAAGGTGGTAAAGTACAAGGAAATATCCCGCCAGGAGCTAGTACATTAAGTCAAGGTTTATTAGTAGAAGTGGATGATAAAGAAGTAACAATTAATCGCCGTGATTTCCATACAAACTCTTGGACAGGCGAGCCCTGGAAAATTAAATTACCAACGAAAAAAGAAGGATTTAACTATGTAGAAGATCGTGATAAAGAAAAACCATACTTTGCAAAAGATGCAAAACTGTCCGTATCAAATGTAACAGAAAATGCGGCAACAGTAACGTTCCCGCAAGCACTGGACAACCTTCTTGTTCACTCTTATCGTGTACAAGCTAGAGATAGGCAAACGGGTGAAATAAAAAATAAATTGTTAGCATTCTCAGAGTTTTATCGTGATCCAGTTCCGAAAGAGCTGACATTTACATTGGCAGGATTAGATGGCGGGAAAACATATACGCTTGAAGTAGTTGCGATTGATTCGTTTGGCAATGAAAGTGTGCAGCCGTTAACGGCAGAAATTACTACGAAAAAAGATAATATTGATCCGAATGTGAAAGTACCAAAGGCAGACGTTTTTGATGTGAATTTCTTAGATGGTACATTTAAAGATAACTCACCGTTTGGAGCGAAAGGTGATGTGAAAGGGAATGTATCGATTGCATATGATAAGTCTCTAAAAACAAATGTAATGACATTGGATGGACAAGCTAATACATTTGGATACCTTCCATTTTCAGCAGCACAAAAAGAAAAAGTAGCTAATTCATTTACATTAGAAACTGTATTTTCAATGAATGAAGTTCGTGGACAAGGCATTTTGCAAAATACAGAGAGCGGTGGTATTGGTTTTGAATCTACAGGAAGTGGATATGTTGAATTATGGGCTCATATTGGTGGGAGTTATAAGCGTGTCGGAGTTCAGTTAGAGGCAAATAAAACGTATCACTTAACAGGAACTTATAACGGAAGTGAAGTAGCCATTTATGTAGATGGTAAAAAGGTAAATAGTCAGCCAGCTCAAGGGAAAGTATATCATCCAAATGTACCATTTGCATTTGGTGCTGACCCTGATAGCAATGGAAATGGTGGTATTCCGTTAAATGGCCAAATTGCGCTTGCAAAATTATATAGTAAAGCATTAAGTTCTTCAGAAGTATTAGCAGCGTACAATGAGTTTTCTAATCGTACGAAGTTAGAGCAACTAAACGCATTATATGAAGAGCTTGGAAAAGTAAAAGAAGTGTTAGCTGGTACGTATGAATTTGGTGACAAGCCAGGTCAATATTCAAAGGAAGCATTTCAAGAACTAGAGAAAAGTTATACTAATGCAAAGCAAGTATTTGAAAATGTAGGAAGTAATGGTGAGAAAATTGTTCAAATGTATAACGAATTAAAAACAGCTAATGTAACATTTGTACAATCAAAAGTGGCAGAAGAACAGCTGAAAACAGCGAAAGAAAAATTGCAAAATAATATTGAATCTGCAAAAGCAGTAGTGAAGAAAGCGCAAGATGCAAATGTGACGGACGGTGCAGTGAAATCATTAAGTCAAAAGCTACCTGTTGCAGAAGCTGTATTAAAAGATGCGAAAGTAAAAACTGAGTATGTAGAATCCATGAATCGTACGATAGAATATGCGATTTCATTCGTTGAAAAAAGCATGAACAAATAAAACGGAAGAAAAAGAAGCTTATCATGATAGGCTTCTTTTTTGTTATACTAAAAATAGCATAGAAAAAGGGAGCGAATAATTTGGAACAGAAAAAGCTAAAAAGAATTCTTGAATATGTATGGATCGCGGTTGTGCTCCTTGTAGGATATTATTTATTAAAAGATAAAAGTATTTGGGTTCTATTTTTAATGACATTTTTATTAGCAGGATTAGGAACGTTATTTATTAACTTTTTCTTTGATAGTGTGAATGCATGGAAGAAGAAAAAGAAGGGAACGAAGTAAGGGGATAAGTATGCAAAGGTTGAAGTCTATGTGGGCATCGGCATATTCTTCATTTTACAATCGTTAACGAAAAAACATAATAAAGTGAAACTTTAATCAGTGGGGGTTTTGTTCATTCCCCACTGATTATCAGCCCTCACCAATCGGGCGTTTACGGGCAGTTTGATCTCCCCCCAGCCAAATTTTGAGATGGGAGTCTTACTGACCGCAAATAGGGGGATAAAACATGAAGATAGCTCGCCGTTTCATCGGCGAGCTATTTTGCTATGCTTCTTTCTTCTCATCATTTGTTTTTTCAGTGGCTAAATGGCTATGTTGTCTAGAGTAGAAGAAATAGACGCACAAGCCGACTATAATCCAAACTGCAAAGCTAATCCATGTCGTTTTAGACAAATTGATCATTAAATATAAGCAACAAAGAATAGCGACAATTGGTAATACAGGTACGAAAGGTGTACGGAACCCGCGTTTTAAATCAGGATGTGTTTTTCGTAAAATAAGGACAGCGCAGCAAACGAACGTGAATGCAGTTAACGTACCGATATTTACTAAGTTAGCTAGTAAATGTAAGTCTAAAAGTCCTGCTAATAAAGCGGCAAAAACGCCAGTAATCCATGTATTTAATAAAGGGATTTTTACTTTTTTGTTTACGCGTGCTAGTGCTTTTGGAAGTAAACCATCGCGGCTCATCGCATACGAAACCCGAACTTGTCCATACATAACGACTAAAAGAACGGTTGTCATTCCTGTCATTGCCCCAACAGCCAGTAACCCTGCAATTGTATCTTCACCGACGAAATGCAGTGCAAATGCAACTGGATCAGAAACGTCTAATTGTGTGTACGGAACCATACCTGTTAAAACGAAAGATACGACCATGTATAAAACAGTACAAATAAGAAGGGAGCCAATAATTCCAATTGGTAAGTCGCGTTGTGGTTTTTTTGTTTCTTCTGCAGCGGTTGCGATTGCATCAAAACCTAAAAATGCGAAGAAGACAGTAGCAGCCCCAGTAATAATGCCGTCGTACCCGAATGGAATGAAAGGTGTCCAATTTTCAGGCTTTACATATTTCGCACCTGCTACGATAAAGGCGATAATAACCGCCAATTTTATAAGAACCATAATATTATTAATGCGTGCGCTTTCGCGTATACCAAAACTTAAAAGGCCAGTAATGAGTAGTAAAATACAAACGGCTGGTAAATCGATGAGACCACCTTTGCCTACACCAGGGGCCGAGGCAATTATGGCAGGAAGGTGTATGTTAAAACCTTGTAGTAAAGATTGTAAATAACCAGACCAACCAACAGCTACTGCTGCGACTGCAAGTAAATATTCGAGCATTAAACACCAACCAACAATGAAGGCAACGATTTCTCCGACTGTCATGTATGCGTAAGTATACACACTTCCTGAGACAGGTATAGAAGAAGCAAATTCAGCATAACAAAAGGCAACACAAGCACAAGTAAAGGCCGCAATAAGGAATGATAGCATAATACCAGGACCAGAATGTTTTGCTGCTACAATACCCGTTAATACAAAAATGCCTGTCCCAATTACGGCACCGATTCCTAAAAAAGTTAAATCAAGTGCGGTTAATGTTCTTTGCAACTGCCGTGGTGATTCAGTACTAAGTGCTTTTTTTCGTAGTAATGACTTCACTTTGGACTCTCCCCCCGTTTTTTATTACCATAACTGCGAATATAGTATGAGCCCATTGAAAAGGAGAATGTAAGTAAATGAAGGTGCAATTATGGTATGAAGTTTTTTAAAATTTCTGGATTAATTTTAATATAATTCAGAATATTTTGTCAAATGAAAATATGACAAATAAAATGCTAATTATTAGGGGAAACTATGTGCAGAAATGGATGCGGGTTAACAATCAGATTTGGATGAAGAAAACCCATTGATTAAAGTTTTACTTTTTAAAGTAGGAGAAGATGCTATGTTATTTTATTTTGAACTTGTCGTCATTTTACTTTGTACGAAATTAGCTGGTGACATTAGCGTAAGACTTGGTCAGCCTTCTGTACTCGGTAAATTAATTGTTGGTATTATTATCGGTCCCGCAGTGCTAGGAATTATTAATAGTTCTGAACTGATTGATGAATTGAGTGAGATTGGTGTTTTGTTACTTATGTTTATGGCGGGACTCGAAACAGATTTAGAAGAATTAAATAGGAATTTACAGTCATCATTTGCAGTAGCGGCCGGTGGAATTATTTTTCCTTTCATCGGTGGATATGTAACGGGATTACTGTTTGGATTCATACAATCCCATGCGATTTTCTTAGGATTATTACTTTGCGCGACATCGGTTAGTATTACGGTGCAAACGTTGCGTGATTTAGGAAAGATGAATACGAGAGAAAGTACAACGATTTTAGGCGCTGCCGTATTTGATGATGTTATAGTCGTTATTTTATTAGCGTTTGTTATGAGCTTTTTAGGAACACAAGATGTGAATTTAACACTTGTTATCGTAAAGAAACTTATTTTCTTTGTAAGTATTGTTTTTATCGCATGGAAAGTTGTACCGTGGATTATGAAAATGCTTGTCCCACTTCGTGTATCGGAAGCATTAATTAGTGCAGCTCTTATTATTTGTTTCTCCTTTTCGTATTACAGTGAAATGATGGGAATTGCAGGTATTATTGGAGCGTTTGCAGCGGGAATTGCAATTTCCCAAACAGAATATAAGCATGAAGTAGAACATAAAATTGAACCAATTGCTTATGCGATATTTGTACCAGTGTTCTTCGTAAGTATCGGAATGGAAATTACATTTCAAGGTATTGGAAGCCAACTTTGGTTCATTATCATTATGACGCTCATTGCAATATTCACAAAGTTAATCGGGTCAGGTTTAGGAGCAAAAATAACAGGGTTCAATTTACAATCTTCTATTAGTATTGGGGCAGGGATGGTGTCGCGTGGAGAAGTAGCGCTTATTATCGCAGCAAATGGACTTACGGCGAATTTATTAGCGAAAGAAAATTTTACAGCGATTGTTATTGTAGTTATATTGACGACGATCATCACACCGCCACTTTTAAAGAAGTATTTTGTATAGAGGGGAAGAGCTTATCTGACGTAGATAAGCTCTTTTTTTATCCCGCTATTTGCGGGCAGTAAGACTCCTACCTCAAAATTCGGCGAATGCGAGGGAGTTAGATGGGAGATCAACTGCCCGTAAACGCCCGATTGGTGAGAGCTGATAATCAGTGAGGGATGGACAAAACCCCCACTGATTAAAGTTTCACTTTATTACAAAATGCAACGGTCATGTAGCATGGAGGGTTTGTAATTATGGTAAAATCTATGTATGTGATATGACGAGGAGAGGGATGTGTGAAGATTACGAAGGGGGAAGTTATAGGTGTAGTTATACTCTTTTTATTGTGTATACCATTTATTATAGGGAAAGAATCAAAAGTGAAAGATTTTCCTGTTTCTACTTTCTCTTCCTATGTGGAAGATGATAATCCGAAAGACTATAAGTACACTGCTTTTGTACCTGGCTTTGCAATTTGGATAAATGGATGGGAAAAACAGAGATCTGAAGGCGAAATAACTGTATATAAAAAAGGGGAACGAACTGTAATTGTTCACCATCCGCCTGGTAATGATGGCTATTACATTCATGAAGAAGGAGAATATGCGAAATAAAAAGTAGCCGCGAGAAGTGGAGGTTAAATAGTGAAAGCTTCAACATTACTATTTAAAATTGAAAATAATATGGATCAATTTTCACCAGCTGAAAAGAAGGTTGCCATGTACATTATGGAGAATGCAGAGATTGTTCCGAATCTAACAACGAAAGAAGTGTCAACGAATGCAGGCGCAAGTGAGGCGAGTGTTGTTCGCTTTTGTAAATCGATTGGGATCGGGAGCTTTAAAGCATTTAAGATAGCGCTCGTTCGCGAATTAACGATTGCAGATTATAATATTAACGATTTTTCAGTGATGAATACGGAAGATGGACCGTACGATTTGTTTAATAAAGTTACTTATGTGAATAAGGCTGCAATTGAGGCGAGCGTTACTGCGATAGATAAGAAGGAACTTGAGAAAGCTGCAGATAGTATTGTAAAGGCGGGCAAAATCATATTTTACGGCGTAGGTGGATCAGCGACACCAGCGATGGACGGCGCTTATAAATTTACGCGTCTTGGATTTACAGCGATGATGCTATCTGATTTTCATATGATGTTGCCGCTTGTGACAAATTTAAAAGAAGGCGATGTGTTTGTCGCTATTTCTACTTCGGGAAGAACGAAAGATGTTCTTGAAATGGCGCAATATGCGAAGAGACAAGGTGCAACGGTTATCGGAATTACGAAGCTTGATCAATCATCACCTTTATATAAAGAGGCAGATATTCGCCTTTGTATGCCAGATGTAGAGCAAGATCATCGCATTGCGAGTATTGCGTCACGTATGACGCAACTGAATATGATTGATGCTTTATATGTGATTACATTCAACCGAATTGGTAATAAAGTATTGGGTCAATTTATGGAGACGAGAGAAGAGGCAGTCCGGTTACGGAAGTTAAAGTAGAAGAAAAGATGAGGAGACTCATCTTTTTTTATCCCGCATTAACGGGCAGTAAGACTCCCACCTCAAAATTCGGCGAATGCGAGGAAGTTAGGTGGGAGATCAACTGCCCGTAAAAGCCCGATTGGTTCAACTAATAATCAGTGGGGGATGAACAAAACCCTCACTGATTAAAGTTTCACTTTATTATCTTTGACACAAATATGTCATGTTGTGAAATTTTATTTCATAAAATAAGAAAGAGTTATTGATTTTTAGTTTCTTAAAGTTATAATAAAAGTGTGAAATTAAATTTCAAAGAAGGTGATAGTATGTTAGAAAATTTATCGACAGAACATCGTAATGAGAAGACGATGAATTTAGATGAGATGAGTATAAAAGAAGTGTTACAAAGTATGAATCAAGAAGATCGCACTGT
Organism: Bacillus thuringiensis; assembly: GCF_014932895.1. Taxonomy (GTDB): domain Bacteria; phylum Bacillota; class Bacilli; order Bacillales; family Bacillaceae_G; genus Bacillus_A; species Bacillus_A thuringiensis_AA. Next base: position 75,943 of record NZ_JACYOF010000014.1, read on the forward strand.
TGCGTTAGCAGTTGAAAATGAAATAGAACAAATTGAAAAGGTTGTACAGACTGTTATTAAGTCTTTTGAAGAAGAGGGGCGTTTAATTTATATTGGGGCTGGTACGAGTGGCCGTTTAGGCATTTTAGATGCAGTGGAATGCCCGCCGACATTCGGTACAGATGACAAAATGGTGCAAGGATTTATAGCAGGTGGATTGAAAGCGTTTACTAAGGCGGTGGAAGGTGCCGAAGATCGTGAAGAGTTAGCAGAAGAAGATTTAAAAAGCATTGGGTTAAACGAGAAAGATACGGTGATTGGAATTGCAGCAAGTGGTAGAACACCTTACGTAATTGGCGGCTTGAAATACGCTAATAGCGTAGGAGCGAGTACAGCGAGTATTTCTTGTAATAAAAATGCTGAAATAAGTAAATATGCAAAACTAAATGTAGAAGTGGAAACAGGAGCAGAAATATTAACAGGCTCAACGCGTTTGAAGGCTGGTACAGCACAAAAGTTAGTGCTCAATATGATTTCAACAGCCTCGATGATTGGTATAGGGAAAGTATATAAAAACTTAATGGTAGATGTTCAATCTACAAATGAAAAATTAGTAGAGCGCTCAAAACGAATTATTGTGGAAGCAACAGGCGTTAGTTATGAAGTAGCGGCAGAGTATTACGAAAAAGCAGAACGTAACGTGAAAGCTGCAATTGTTATGGTGTTGCTACAGTGTGAGTATGGGGAAGCACTAGAGAAGCTAAAAGAAGCGAAAGGATTTGTGAAGAGGGCACTATAAATAATAGGGAGGGGGATTCTATTATGAAGAAAGAAGAGAGAATGGCAAGTGAGATTACGGAGCAACTTGGGGGAGTAAAAAATATTCGTGGCATTGCTCATTGCATGACGAGACTGAGGTTAACACTTCATGATGAAAGTAAAGTGAATATGGACCTTTTGAAAAAGGTTGAAGGCGTTATGGGGGTTATTGAAGATGAAACGCTTCAAGTTGTCGTTGGTCCAGGAACGGTAAATAAAGTAGCAGCTGAAATGGAAGGTTTAACAGGACTGCGAATTGGCGAAGTAGCAGATCATCACCTTGAAGATATTGGGCAGGAGATTAAGTCAGAGATTAAGAAGAAAAATAATACACCAGTGAAAAACTTTTTACGAAAAATAGGTAGCATTTTTATTCCGTTAATACCCGGTCTTGTTGCATCAGGAATTATAAATGGGGTTGCTAACTTTGCGAAAAATGCAGGTGCTGATCCGAATGCTACATGGCTACAAATGCTACTTTTAATTGGCGGCGGTATCTTTACATTCTTAGGAATTTTAGTCGGCTGGAATACAGCGAAAGAATTTGGTGGGACACCGGTTCTTGGGGCAATTGCTGGTATTTTAATTTTTAATCCGGCGATGGCAAATGTGAAATTATTTGGTGAAGCAATGGTACCTGGACGGGGCGGATTGTTTGCAGTTATTTTTGCAGCATGGCTTATGGTTGTAGTGGAAAGACAAGTTCGAAAAGCTGTGCCAAATGCAGTTGATATTATTGTAACACCACTTATTACTGTATTAGCTGTAAGTATCGTAACGATGTTAGCAATTCAGCCAGTAGCAGGCTTTTTATCGGATGGTATCACAAGCGGAATTAATGCCATTTTAAATATTGGCGGAGCATTTGCGGGAGCGGTACTTGCTGGAACATTTTTACCTCTCGTTATGGTCGGATTACATCACGGTTTAACACCAATTCATATGGAATTTATTAATCAAACTCACGTAACGCCTTTATTACCTGTATTAGCAATGGCAGGTGCTGGGCAAGTAGGGGCAGCAATTGCGATTTATGTAAAAACAAAAAACAAACGACTTCGTAATATTATTAAAGGTGGATTACCAGTTGGATTTTTAGGAATTGGTGAACCGTTATTATACGGGGTTACATTACCACTGGGGAAACCGTTTATTACTGCTTGTTTAGGAGCGGCTGTCGGCGGGGCGTTCCAGGCAGTTATGAAAACGGCTTCACTCGGGATTGGTGTATCGGGATTATCTTTAATCCCATTAATTGCTGATAATAAATATTTACTATATTTCTTAGGTTTAGTCATTGCATATACTTTCGGATTTATCTTTACGTACTTCTTCGGATTTAAAGAAGAAATGGCAGAAAACATATAGAGAAAGGGATTCCTTTCTCTTTTTCTATGAATAGAAAGGGAGATTCATATGATAGGAGTTTCAATTTATCTTTCAAAAGAGCGAGTAGAGAAACAAGAAGAGTGGCTAAAAGTAGCGAAGGAAAACGGGTTTTCATCTGTTTTTACATCACTTCATATACCAGAAGATGATCCGGGTACGTATAAAGAATTAATTCAAATATTAGGGGAGCAAGCTCTCAAATATGAAATGGAATTAATGGTTGATGTCTCTCCGAAATCGTTACATCATTTAGGAATAACATATGAAAATGTGGAAGAGTTAGTCGGATGGGGCATTACTGGTTTACGAATGGATTATGGCATTGCGCCAAAAGAAATTGCGCGCGTATCCCATAAGGTGAAAGTGGCTTTAAATGCGAGTACGATTACAGATTCGTTTTGGAAAGAGTTAATTGCTGAAAATATTAGAGTAGAGCATGTAGAAGCATGGCATAATTTTTACCCGCGTCCTGAAACAGGACTAGCTAAATCATTTTTGAAAAAACAAAATAAGTATTTACACGAGTGCGGAATAAAAACGATGGCATTTATTTCAGGTGATGATGAAAAACGTGGTCCGTTATATGAAGGTTTACCGACGTTAGAAAAACACCGCAATATGCGCCCGCTTGAGGCATATTTAGAACTTGTTCAAGGTTGTTATGTGGATAAAGTATTAATCGGAGATATAAGTGCGAGTCTAGAAAGTGTACAAGAAATAGCGAGTGCGAGTAGAGGAATTATTCCGTTACGCTATCAATCGTTTATAACTGATCGTGCAGCATTAAAAGCGGTAGAGCAAGTGCATACAAATAGATTAGATCCGGCACGTGATGTTATTCGCTCTGTAGAATCAAGGGAAAACAATAAAGTTGTGTTACAGCCGATGAATACAATTTCAAGAAAGAAAGGCAGCATTACAATTGATAATGAATTGTATGGTAGATATGCTGGAGAGATGCAAATTGTTATAACTGGTTTGCCTAAAGATGAGAAGGTGAATGTTGTTGGAATGGTTGTGGAAGAGGACGTGTCTTTATTACCGTATATTGATGCTGGAAAAAAGTTTCAACTTTTTCTGTGCGATAGAGTAAAAGCTTGAATTAGCGCTATTTTGTAAAAGACATTATTCGTAAAACGGATAATGTTTTTTTGTTTTCTTTAAAAAAGCATTTGACGAATGAAAAGAAATACCGTATTGTTTTGTCTTGTGAATAAATGTTCACCATAACAAAACAAAAAGGAGAGTTCAAAATGAATCAATATATTGGGAATTTAATTATTCGTATCGTGTTAGGAGTGACGTTCTTTGCACACGGTTTAGCAAAGTTTCAATCAGGAATCGATAATGTAGCAGGATGGTTTACAAGCATCGGTTTACCAGGTGGTCTTGCGTATGGCGTAGCAACAGTTGAATTAGTTGGTGGTATATTATTAATTATCGGTTTAGGTGTTCGATATGTAGGATTGTTATTCGCTCTTATTTTAGCTGGAGCTATCGTAAAGGTAAATGGAGCAGCAGGATTATTAGGAGATGGAAAGAATCCAGGATATGAGTTAGATCTTGCATTATTATCAATGGGTGCGTATTTATTCGTTGTAAAAGCAGAAGGATATGTAGATCGTTTCTTAAAAGAGAAAGTAATGAAAACGAAGTAAAGTTTATTTATAAATTGTTGACTTAAAGAGTTATTGTAACTACAATGGTTACGATAACTAAATTAAGAATAAAATAATTTGAATATTTTTTTACACAAGATGTAACTAATTAAGTTACATCTTGTGTAAAGAATAAATAAACGAGGGAGGAAGTACTATGCCTAAATCAAATTTAGAAATTATTCGAAGCACATATGAAGGATCAGCTTCTTCGAATGCCAAACATTTAGCAGAAGCCTTCTCTGAAAAAGTGGAATGGACAGAGGCAGTAGGGTTCCCATACGGCGGAACTTATATAGGTGTAGAAGCAATAATGGAGCATGTATTTAGCCGATTAGAATCCGAATGGAATGATTATAAAGCGAGTGTAAATATGTACCATGAAGTAAATGGAAAAGATGTAATTATTGCTGAAGGTGTTTATTCAGGAGTTTATAAAGAAACGGGAAAATCATTTGAAGCAGATTTCGTTCATGTATGGCAACTTGAGAACGGAAAAATTGTGAAGTTTAAGCAGTATGTAGATAGTCATATTGTTAGGGAAGCGATGATGGATTAATGTTTTTTAAATGGCTCGTAGGTATATGTATTACAGTAGTAATAATTATCGCTTCTATAGTTGGAGGAAAGCAGCTACTTGTATATGTAGAAAAAGAAAATAAAAATATTCAAATCCAACAAGTACCAAGTCAAAAAGAGAAGAAAGCTGCAGAAGAAGCTCCACAAATTAGTGAAGGTGAAATTATTTCTACTATGCACAAAATGGTACACCAAAAGGTAAAATCCTCTGAAAAATGGGGATTTGTAGAAATGACAACAAAAGAAATTGATAGTATAAAGAAAGGTATTGAAAATAGTACAGGTTTTCAATATAAGACGAGGTTACTTTCCATTATAAATAGATGGGAAAAAGGAGATTTTTCTCAAACTGTTGAAGACCATAACTTTTTATGGAGTCTTCAAGGTGGAGATACTGGCAAAGCAACAGAACGTTTATCGCCAGAAGAGGAAAAGCAGTATATAAAAGAGATGAAGCGTAAATAAAAACATCGCCACTCAGATGACGATGTTTTTTCATTAAGAATGTTTTCGAATTAAAGCTTTAGTTGGCTGAACAGCAACAGTTTTGAAATGAGAAAATAAATAACATCCTGTTACGACGATAACTGTTCCGAGAATTTGAATCCACGTTAATTCTTCTCCTAGTAAAAGGAATGCTAAAATAGCTGTGAAAATCGGATTGAAGTTTAGAAAAATCCCCGATGTTGTAGCTCCTAATTTTTGTACGCCAATATTCCAAAATACCATACAAAGAACTGTGGAAATCAATCCTGTATATAAAAGGGATGTAATGAAAGAAGTGTTTATATTGGAAACAGTGAAGTTACCTATGTTAAATGGCAGTAATAAAATAACGCCGAAAATCCCAGAATATAACGTCGCCATAAGTGGCGTAGTTGTTTTTGTTGCCCATTTACTACAAACAGAATATATTCCCCAAATACAAACTGCCGCAATCATCCATAAATCTCCGCTATTAAAATGTAGTGAAAATAAAAGTGAGAAATCACCTTTTAATAGGACGAGGATAACCCCGAAGAATGAAAGAATCATGGATAAAATTTGAAGTGTATTTATTCTTTCTTTTAGGAATAAAACAGAAAATAATGCGATGGAAATCGCGTTTAATGTAGAAATAAGACCTACATTTGTTGCGGATGTTTTTTCTAATGCTAAAAACTGAAAAATATTAAAAAGAGCGACGCCTGTAATGCCCATCAGTATTAACGGAAGAATAGCAGCGCGCGGTGGAATGATTTTCTTTTCTTTAAACCACACCATTGGTAATAAGCAAACAATCGCAATGATCCATCTTAAACTTGTCAGTGTCATCGGTGATGCATGGTCGATGAGTGATTTTCCAACGACAAAATTTCCTCCCCATAATAAGCTCGTTAATAATAGTAAAAAGACGTAAAAATAAGGCATACTAAAATCCCCTTTGTTGTAATCAATATGAACTGTAAATAATTTTAGCATTTTTCTTTGATGTGTAATATATTCTTTTGTATAATGATTAAAAAACAATAAATTATTTTGTTATATGTGCGAATTATAGTGATATATTCAGTTTTATTTGAGGTATCTTATGTTTCTTCGAATAATCATCGGTAAGAAAAAAGGGGGAGTTATAATGGAGTCATCTGTTATTAAAGTATTAGATGGTTTGGATGTACAAATTTTAGATATATTGCAGAAAGAATCACAAGTAAGTAATGCAGAGCTGGCGCGCCGTGTTAATTTATCTCCAGCTGCGATGCATGCACGAATAAAAAGGTTAGATGGGGAAGGTTTTATTGATAAGCAAGTAGCGATTTTAAATCAAGAAAAGCTTGGGTTTGATTTATTATGCTTCATTTTTATGAGTACGAATATTCATCAATCGGATAAGCTTGAAGTGTTAGAAAAAAAATTAGAAGCGATGCCGGAAGTGTTAGAATGTCACTGTTTAACAGGAGAGTATGATTATTTATTAAAAGTTGCGAATCGTGATCGTAAGGAACTGGAGCAGTTTATTAGGAAGTTAAATAAGCTAGGTATTACACGTATACAGACAAGTTTAGCACTGCGTGAAATTAAATATTCGACGGTATTGCCGATACGAAATGAGGAACCAAGCATCGATTAGATTGCTTGGTTTTTTGTTTGTATAAAGTGATTGACGGGGAGAAAAGAGAGCTGTATTATTATATAAAATTATGAATTAAAATTCACTTGGGTTTATAAATATAAATATTGGGGGCAAGGGGATATATTATGAAAATCTGTAATGCGGTTACGAGTGATGTGAAAGAAATTTACAATCTCATTGAAGTTTATGCAAAAGAAGGAGTTGTTTTGCCGCGTTCTCTTTTGTCTCTCTATCAATATTTGCAATGTTTATATGTTATGAAAGAAGAAGAGGAAATTGTTGGAGTTGCTGGTTTACATGTGTTAGGGGAGGATCTTGCAGAGATACGATCGTTAGTCGTTTCGCATACATATGCAGGAAAAGGGATAGGGCGCATGTTAGTAAATCATGTCATGAATGAGGCGGCAAAGATAAAAGTGAATAGGGTAATTTCTTTAACATATGAAACGGAATTTTTTCAAAAGTGCGGGTTTGATTTTGTGAATAAAGAAGCGCTGCCAGAGAAAGTGTGGATTGATTGTAGATATTGTCCAAAAGTCGATTATTGTGATGAAGTGGCGATGATACGGTATGTTGGGTGAAATTTTTAGAGAGAAAAAAGTCCCACTATTATTTAAGAAATAGTGGGCATCTATATTTTAGTTAGAAATGAGATGTTGTTAAGAATTTGAATTCGTTTTTCTTACTGCAAAATTAAAAATAGGATTTTTAAGCTCATAGTTATAAGTAGAACCATCGACAAGCCCTACAATTTTATCGCTATCATAAAGGTCGAGCATAAATTGTGCCATTTGTTTTGCAGTGTGGAATTTTGGTACAACATTATCGTATTGGAATTCATCAATATCAAATGAGCGTTTCGCGAACTCTGTTTCAGTTGCACCAGGAGCTAAAACTTTTGCTTGTAATTTTGCACCTTGTTCCTTCAGTTCGTGGGATAGTCCTTCTGTAAATGCACTTACATAGAATTTCGTAGCGCAATACGTAACTGCATTGGCAACAATCGTGTATCCGCCGCCCGATGAAACGTTAATAAGTTGTGTTCCATCAACCATTGAATAATCTCGAACGAAAAGGGAAGACAGTATTGTTAGTGCTTCTATATTTACATGCAGCATTGTTTCTATCTTGTTTAAGTTTTGTTCAGCAACTGAGGCGAAATTACCAAAACCTGCGTTGTTAATCCAAGTTTCAATTTGAAAACTGTGGAGACTTTCATAAAGTTTATAAACATTTTCAGTGACGGATAAATCAGTTCTTCGAATGACAACATCTAAGTCCGGATTCATTTCGTTAATTTTTAATTTTAATCCGTCTAATTCTTCTTGTCTTCGAGCTACAAGTATTAAATTTTTTCCGCGAGATGAAAAGGCTAAAGCTGATTCATAGCCAATTCCTGAACTAGCGCCAGTAATAACAGTATATTTCATATAAAATCCCCCTAAGTTCAAATAAATTTATTATGGTTAGATTTTATTTGTTAGAGTATACTCTAAGTCAAATGTTTTTTATCCCGCATTAACGGGCAGTAAAACTCCCACCTCAAAATTCGGCTGGAGCAAAGAGGTTAGGTGGGAGATCAACTGCCCGTAAACGCCCGATTGGTGGGGGCTAATAATCTGTGGGGGGGAACAAAACCCCCACGGATTAAAGTTTCACTTTATAAATTTGATAAAGCAGTCAAATATATGATGATAAAGAGCATGCGAAGGGAGTATGAGTATGTACACAATTAGCGAGGTAGTAAAATTATTAGGAGTGAGCGCACATACATTACGTTATTATGAAAAGGAGAATATATTAATTGCAAATCGTGATATAAATGGGAATCGATTGTATGAAGAGTCACATATAAAGTGGCTGCAATTTGTAATGAAGTTAAAACAAACGCAAATGCCGATAGCGAAAATAAGAGAATACGCTAGATTATATACAGAAGGAGAACACACAACAAAAGCTCGGTTACAACTGTTAGAAGATCACAGGAAATCTATTCAAATACAAAGAGAAAACTTGGTAATTACAGAGAAGATGCTTGAAAATAAAATTATTGCATATAAGGATTCGTTGGAAAGCAAATAGATTAAAAATACGCTGTTCCTTGTTCCATGATGAAAAGTGAATTTCGGTTTTTGATTTGGAATTGATGTATAAATATTTCATGAAAATGTGCCGACAAATTAAAAAGAGCGGCTAGCAAAAGCTAACTGCTCCATTCAAGGGATCTCCAAGGGGGAATGGAGAAAGTATCGTATTATCAACATTATTGACAGAATATTTAATTTTATTCAACTGGATTAAAAAATTTCAAAAATTATTTTGTTAACTAAAAATTATAACAGTATTAAAAAATCCATGTATACATTCAAGGTTTTGACTACTATAAAATCCATACTTTTCATCTTTTTGATATCTGAAACGAATGGATCATTTGAAAAAAATGGATATTAAATTATAACAAATTCGTAATAAAAGTTACATTTAAAAATTATATATTTCTATTAATTAAAAAATATTACAATTACATTACAAAAAACTATTGATTATATTTAACTATCGTAATACAATTCTATTTGTGGAAATAAAAACTAAAAATATTCATTATTTGGGGGAATTGGAAAATGAAGAAAGTTATTTTGCCGATTTTAATGTCTTCAATGTTTATCATTCCAGCAGTGTCTCATGCAGAAGAAAATGTAGTTTCTCAAAAGAAAGCGAATACAATTGAGCAAGTTCAAGAAAAGCGTGGTTGGGTTCAAGATAAGGGATATTGGTATTACTATAATGAAAATGGTTCTCTGGCTACAGGCTGGAAAAATATTGGCGGAAAATGGTATCACTTTAATGAAACAGGCTTGATGGCTACATATCTGACAAATATTCAAGGAAAAACATATTATTTTAATGAAGATGGGACTATGCAAATAGGATGGAAGCAAGTTCGAGTATGGCATTATTTTAACGAAGATGGCTCTATGGCTAAAGGTTGGGCAAAAATCAATGGTTCATGGTATCACTTTGACGAAAATGGTTACATGTCTGATGGCCGTAGGACTATAGGAGGAAAAACATACACTTTTAATGCAGATGGAACTATGGTTACAGGTTGGCAAGAGATTAAAAGTGGACCTTATACAGGAAAATGGTTTTACTATAATGAAGATGGCGCTATGGCAACAGGTTGGGCACAAGTGAAAGGAAAATGGTATTATTTTGATGCATCTGGTGAGATGCAAATAGGCTGGTTAAAAAATAATAACATATGGTATTACTTAAATGCAGATGGATCAATGAAAAGCACAGCAAATAACTGGAACGAGGGCTGGTTAGAAGAAGGTGGAAAGCGTTATGTTTTTGATGACAATGGTGCTATGTGGAAAGGGAAACTAGCTGAAGGTGGTACGGTTTGGTACTTTAATGAAGATGGTTCAATGCTAACAGGATGGAAACAGCTAGATGAAGGATGGTATTACTTTAATGATCAGTCTGGTGCAAGTGAACAAGGTTGGTTTAGCAATAAAGGGAAATGGTATTACTTTTATGATGGCCCAATGCTAACAGGATGGGTTAAAGATAAGAATAAATGGTACTATATGAATGAAGATGGCGCAATGAAAACAGGCTGGTTACAAGAAAATAAAAACTGGTATTATTTACAATCTAACGGTGACATGGCAGTTGGAAAACATTTCATTAATGGAAAATGGTATACATTCAAAGATAACGGTATTATGATGTAACAAAAGATTTCTATAATGAAAAGGACACCTGCGCGGGTGTCTTTTTTTCGTTACTCCCTATTAATAAAGAAAGAATAACATTTTTAACAATAATGAGTACCGATTCTTATTAAGTTAATTGATGGAGGACGAGACATTATTGCCATCAAGTTAAGAAATTTACTGTTCCTAAAAATGTAAAGTGTTACAAGCAGTTAAACTGTTTATGGAATGTTGGTATTGACATTTTATAAATTATTCATGTAGAATAATTATGAATGACATTCAGTCATTTTTATGAAAGGGTGTAGATAAGCAATTTTTAATAACGGAACAAATATAATGATAAATGAGGATGATATTTGTTTTTTTAAATAGTAGTTAGTGTAAGATTATATTTTTTAAATTAAAAATGACTGACGGTCAGTTAATAACAAAAGGTGAGAGATATGGAGAATAAAGCTTGGTTATATGTCATATTAACATGTATTTTTGAAGTTTTTTGGGTGTTTGGTTTTAATACAGCCTATACTTGGTGGCATTGGGTCATTATTGTAGGAGTTATCGCTGTTGATTTTCACTTTCTTTCTAAAGCGTGCGAACATATTGCAACAGGGACTGTATATGCTGTGTTTGCCGGAGCTGGTACGGTAGGTACTTTCCTAATGGATGTATTCTTTTTCGGCGGCAGTTTCAGTGTAGGGAAACTATTCTTTATCTTGATGGTGGTAGCTGGCGTTATCGGCTTAAAATTGGCTGATAATAAGGAAGAAACTGTTGAAGAAGCTGTGAAAGGAGCTGCTTAAAAATGGGTTGGATTTTCGTATTTTGTGCTGCAATTAGTGAAATAGTCGGTGTGATAGGCCTTAAAATGTATAGTAAAGACAAGACGCTAGCAAATGGAGCGATTTATATAGGTGGATTTGCAACTTCCTTCGCATTCTTATACACATCTTTCTTGTTCTTACAAGTAAGTGTAGCTTATGCGGTTTGGATTGGTATTGGAACAGCAGGTGCCGTTTTATTAAATATGTTCCTGTTTGGTGAATCGAAAAGTAAGGCACGTATTATTAGCGTAGCTCTTATCGTATGTGGAGTTACGGGATTAAAGGCTCTTTCATAAGAAATTGATAGTAAAGTTGAATCTCCTAACGATTTGTTGGGAGATTTTTATTATGAAAAGTGCACTATAATTGACAGTACAGCTAGTTATTTTATAAAATGAGTGACAGTCATTCAATACGCGTGTGAAAGGGTTTAGATGATGAATAAAAAAGAGAAAATTGTCTATGCAGCTATTGAAGTGTTTCAGGAAAAGGGCGTTGAAAAGACGAAGATTTCTGATATCGTAAAATTGGCTGGCATTGCACAAGGAACTTTCTATTTATATTTTCCTTCTAAGTTATCTGTTATGCCTGCAATAGCAGAAGTGATGGTTGAGAAGATGATACTTGCAGTGAAAGAAAAAGTACAGAACGATGCACCTTTTTCAAGTAAAGTTGAGCAAGTAATAGATGCAGTGTTTAACTTTATAGCTGAATATCGTGAAATACAAGCATTAATGTATGCAGGCCTTGCATCTACTGAACATATAAAAGAATGGGAAGCTGTGTATGAGCCTCTTTATATGTGGCTAAGTGAATTTTTAAGTGAGGCAAAAGAAGCTGGTGAAATTCGTGATTCGGTTCACGCAGAGCGAACAGCGAAGTTATTTATCGCTCTTGTTGAATCAGCAGCGGAACAAGTTTATTTATATGATCATAAAGATGATGAGCAAGTCGATCTACAAAAGAAAGAAGTACTAGATTTTTTAACACATGCACTACATATAAAGAAATAAAGGGAAACTATAGTCGTTGGGGGCATTCCCCGCTGATTATGAGCCCGCACTAATCGGGATAAAGCTTTTAGGTGAACCTATCTTAAAAAGGTAGGTTCATTTCTGTGGAAAAATGAATGATAATCATTCAGTTCGTATTTATGCATGTGTTGAAAGGTAAAGTGAAATTCTAATGAGTGGAGGCATCTCCACTCATTATTAGCCTACAAATAGCGGGATAAAGAGAAAGTTTCTTGGGCATTATTTTCGAGAGGAACTTACGGGAAGAGGTGTTAAAAAGTGAAAAAACCGATAAAAGAACAAAAGATGGTATTAATCATTCTTTTGAGTAATATATTTATCGCTTTTTTAGGGATTGGTTTAATCATTCCGGTTATGCCGTCCTTTATGAATGATATGAATTTAACAGGGAAGACGATGGGCTATCTCGTTGCTGTATTTGCAACGGCTCAGCTTATTACTTCACCTATTACGGGGCGCTGGGTCGACCTTTATGGTAGGAAGAAAATGATTATCATTGGATTATTTATTTTTGGTGTTTCAGAGCTTCTTTTTGGATTAGGAAAAGATGTGTGGATGCTTTATGTAGCAAGGGTTTTAGGCGGAATTAGTGCTGCGTTTATTATGCCTGGCGTTACCGCATATGTTGCTGATATTACATCTATTCAGGAACGTCCAAAGGCGATGGGGTATCTATCTGCAGCAATTAGTACCGGATTTATTATAGGGCCTGGAATCGGTGGATTTATTGCAGAGTACGGAATACGTGTGCCGTTTTTCGTTGCAGCAGTGATTGCCTTTTTAGCATGTGTAATTTCCATTTTTATTTTGAAAGAGCCGTTAACGAAAGAAGAACTTGCAGAGATTTCTGCTAATACGAAAGAATCAAGTTTTCTAGGGGATTTAAAGAAATCATTACATCCAATGTATGCAATCGCATTTATTATTGTATTTGTACTTGCATTTGGATTATCAGCATATGAAACTGTGTTTAGCCTGTTCTCTGATCATAAATTTGGTTTTACACCGAAAGATATTGCGGCCATTATTACGATTAGCTCAATCTTTGGGGTAGTTGTGCAAGTATTTATGTTTGGCAAATTAGTAGACATGTTCGGTGAGAAAGTGTTAATTCAAATATGTTTAATTGTAGGAGCAGTGTTAGCATTCGTTTCAACTGTAGTCTTTAATTATTGGATTGTACTTCTCGTTACTTGTTTTATTTTCTTAGCATTTGATTTACTTCGTCCAGCTTTAACGACGTTTTTATCAAAAGCAGCTGGAAAAGAGCAAGGATTCGTTGCTGGTATGAACTCGACTTATACGAGTTTAGGAAATATCGCAGGACCAGCGATGGGCGGAATATTATTTGATATGAATATTCATTATCCATATGCTTTCTCAGGAGTTGTTTTAATAGTTGGTCTCGGCATTACATTTGTGTGGAGAGAGAAACAGTTAGCTGAAAGTTTAGCGAAGTAATAAAACCCCTTACGACGGTAAGGGGTTTTTGTTTTATCCCGCTATTTGCGGGCTGATTAAAGTTTTACTTTATAAACTTAATCCAAACCGCTTTAATTCAATAAAAATCCCTTCTAATTGCTTTCCTTTATCCGTTAATGTGTATTCTACACGAGGTGGAACTTCTGGATATACTTTTCTCGTTATAATACCTTGTGCTTCTAATTCTTTTAGGCGAAGTGATAATGTTTTCGGACTAATCCCGTCCATTGATTTTTGTAGATTACTAAATCGTAATGTCCCTTCGATAAGAAGGTCGCGAATGATTAAAAATGTCCATTTTGTACTAATTACTTCAAGTGTTTTGGCGATAGGACAAGGTATGCCAGGTAGACCTTTCGTTAATACAACCGGATCTATATTGGTCATGGAACTAGCCTCCATAAAAATTTTTTGAATGAATTTGCTTTATCGTATCACAAAACTATCCTTTTGGTAACTATATGAAAAAAATATCACTACTTCCATAAAGGAAGTTAGTGCATATACAATAGCAATACGAAATACAAAGGGTTTGTATGAGGAGGTGATTTCCATGGGTATAAAAAAATTGTTTGCGTTCCTTAGTTTTGTTGTCATTTGTATTGTGCTTATAGCATGCAGTAGTGAACAAAAAACTGAAGTCCAGTTATTAAAAGAAATGCCACAGCCAAAAGCAATGACAATTGATTCTTCATTAAGTAAAAAGGAAGCGACAGAAATTGTTCATGCAGCTCAGCGTTTTTACGCATTTTGGGATACAGGTAAGGAGGAACTCATTCCGCAGACTGTTACTGAGAATTTCTTCGATAATACATTGCCGAAAGGGCGACCACAAGGCACTGAAGGATTAAAGTTTGCAGCACAAAATTTTCGTAAAGTTGTGCCTGATATACATTGTGAGATTGAAGATTTATTAGTTGTTGGAGATAAAGTAACAGCCCGTCTTTCTTTTACAGGAACTCATAATGGTAAAAACATTCGTTTTTTTGCAATTGATATTTTACATGTGAAAGATGGAAAGATAACGGAAGATTGGCATTTAGAAGATAATCTTACGCTGAAACAGCAACTTGGGTTAATAGCTGAGGAATAAAAATAAGGGAGAGAAAAGCGATGAAAAATATATTCATTATAAATGGACATGAAAAATACGGTATGAAAGAAGGACGATTAAATAGAACGTTAGTTGATTATATGGTAACTGTATTAAGCGAGAATCATCATGTGAAAACAACAACGATTCAAGATGGCTACAATATTAAAGAAGAACAAGATAAGTTTTTATGGGCCGATGTTGTGATTTATCAAACACCAATTTACTGGTTTAGTGTTCCGGGATTATTTAAAACGTATATGGATGAAGTATATGAATACGGCTTGTTCTTTAAAGGTGCAGATGAATATGGAACAGGTGGCTTATTAAAAGAGAAACAGTATATGTTTTCTACAACGTGGAATGCGCCTGAAAAATCATTTGGAGATAAGACGAAATTCTTTGAAGGAGAAAGTTTAGAATCAACGCTTAGTCATTTACACCGTGTGCAGAAGTTTCTCGGTATGAGTCCGTTAAAGAGTTTTGCTTGTTATGATGTGGTGAAGAATCCAGATATAGAGCAGTATTTATTCAACTTGAAAAATCATTTGGATGAAGCAATTAAATAATAGTTTGCATCTGTATGTGAAGAAGGTACTACTAAGGATGTAGTACCTTCTCTTACATTCATAAAAATTACTTAATTCTTATTGGCTTAAAGTCTTCATAAGTGAAATCTAATGTTTTATGAAATATGTTGGAAATCTTTACACATACAGGACTGTTTTAATTTTTTTGCTTTTATCAAATATTTAATATCAGGGGTGTTATCATATGAAAGCTGAATATGATAATAGTTAATATACTCAAATAATGCAAAAACATAAATGAATAGGGCCAATAATAGCCCACCTAAAGGGAAGTGGGGATACCAATTTAAAAAATCGATAATAAACATACTAAGTCCTGTGAGAATCAATCCGATATTTATCTTTTTTAGCATTTTTAAATATTGAATAATCCCAATAGGTGTAATAGATGTTTTCTCTTTTTTTAATCGTTTCCACTTTATGTACCAGTAAACCGTTCCTTGTAATAAGAGAAACTCTAAAAGAAGAAATGAGACCCAAAAAGAATATAGGGAATATAAATGTAATGTAGGATAAGCATAATTAAGTAAGTAACTTGTGAATATAAAAGTAATGACTGAAAATAATTCACCTGTGTATAGATAGGAAAGCCTTTTTTCTAGGTTGCGTTTCATGGTTCTGCTCCTTTTATAACAAACTTCACATTTTAATACGAGATGGCTGTATCCATAATTTCCTGAAATTTGCCCAACCGAATGAATCAATTGTTACGTTTTTTAAAGAAGAAGGATATGTTTTTCTTTTTAAAACGTGATAGTTAAATAAAATGATGTGTTCTGCTTGTAAAAACTCTTCAATTTCATACATAAGCTCATAGCGTTTTTCTTTATTTTCTTCTAATAAAAAGGTATCTAACAAACAATTAATTTGTTTTTCATAGTGTGGGTTCATGAACCGATTTACGAAGCAGCTTTTATTTTTAAATACATTTAAGAATGCAATTTCATGATCGGTAGCAAACACTTCTCCCATGAAAATAATATCGGCATGTTTATCGATAGAATGATCCATATAATCTGAAACGAGAAACGGGTGAAGTTCTACTTGTATACCTAAACTTTCGCACTGTTCTTTTAGGAAGTCTGCGTCATTTGCACTATCTTTAAATGCGAAGAAGTAAATATGTATCGTTTCTCCATTATATGTGCTCTTTTTTAAATACTCTTTTGCTTTTTCTAGAGAGTAAGATCTTTTAGGCGCTTGGCGGCTTCTTTCAGGGAAAAAGCTTGAAGCAGCAATTGTTCGTCTGCCTTCTATGTTACGAAGTATCGTTTCAACGTCATATATTTCTCTCCAAGCTTTACGAAAGTAAATGTCGTGGTGGGGACCAGGTTTTGTAAAGTTGAAGCTAGCATAAATACAACCTATTTCTTCTATTTGTATGTCATGTCTTTCATTTTCCTCTTCATTTGGTAGTTCATAATCAGCATCTATTTGCACATGATCAGGAATACCCCAAAATTCAATACGGTCTAACAACGCGCGCTCTTTAAAATAATGGGTGAAAGCTTCGAGCACGATATTATCTTCAGAGTAATGAGCAAGTTTAAAAGGTCCCGTTCCAATGTAGTGATGATTGTGAATGACTGCATCACGCGGTAAAATTGCTAGTTGTATGGAACTTACATAATGTAAGAAAAATAAATTTGGTTTTGCTAAATGAAATCGTATTTGCAGTGGTGATGGCGTTTCAATTTGAATAATTTCTTCTGTTAACCATTTGAAAGGAGAGTGAATTTGTTTTAATCTTTCAAATGAAAATTGAACATCTTTAGAAGTTAAAACCGTTTCGTTATGAAAATATATATCTTTTCGTAAATGAAACGTCCACGTGAGCCCGTCTTCACTTAATTCCCACGTATGCGCAACGTGTGGCTCCATTTTTTCGGTAACATCGTTATAAACGACTAACGTATCAAAAATTTGACCAATAAGATGGCTCTCTGTTGTGACAGCCGCAAATGCTGGATCTAGTGGCATTACTTTTCGGGATATGGGGATTTTTAATATATCGTACATGTTACTTGAAGGCTTGTATCCAAAATGATGGTGCAGTTTATTTTCTAGTTTCTTTTGCAGTGCAAGAGGAAATGGTTCTTTTAAAAGAAGAAAGACATCCTTTAATTTTTCTTGCGCTAACAGTTCATCTGCATAGGATTCAATCGCTTCTATGAAACTATGTACAAATATAATTTCCGTTTTATTTCCGCGGCCTCGCCCTGGAGTCCAGCGAATTAATTGTTCCTCATTCATTTTCTTTAATAAAATTTTTACGTTTTTCGTACTGCAATATAAAATATCAGCTAATTCTTGTAAGCTATTTCGCATACGTTGTTGATCTTGTGCATGTAGTCTTAGTCTAATGTAATAGTCCATAATTTTCATATGTGTACACTTCCTTCTGTATCCCGCATTAACGGGCAGTAAGACCCCCACCTAAAAACTTAGCGGAAGTAAAGAAGTTAGGTGGGGGATTAACTGCCCATAAAAGCCCGATTGGTGAGGGCTGATAATCAGTGGGGGATGAAGAAACTTCCACTGATTAAAGTTTCACTTTATAAAAGGGGAAACTCTTTAGAATATTCTAACCTTTTTCTTCCTCTTTTTCAAAGTAAAATAAATAAGCATAAGGAGGGGGAAACAATGGGATTTTGGAGTATGCATCGAAATATAAAAATTAGAATTATAACTTCGTTTTTAACACGCACTGTGTCCACAATGATTTTTCCATTTATGGCAATTTATTTTTCAATAAAGTTAGGTAGTGCGATTGCTGGTGCTTTATTACTCATCAATGTGCTAGCTTCATTAATTATCGGTTTATATGGTGGGTATGTTGGAGATCGGCTCGGTCGTAAAAAGGTAATGATTATCGGCCAAAGTATACAAGTCATTTCCATTGCTTGTATGGGAATTGCGAACTCAGATTATGTAGATTCACCATGGCTAACATTTGTGTTTATGTTAGTGAACAGCTTAGGGTCTGGACTTATGAATCCAGCGACTGAAGCGATGTTAATCGATGTGAGTACACCTGAAAATCGAAAAGTGATGTACAGCATAAACTACTGGGCTATTAACTTATCAATTGCCATTGGAGCAATATTTGGCGGACTATTATTCGAAAACTATAGGTTACAATTGTTTATCATATTAACGGTGGTCGCGGTCATTACTTTATATGTGATGGCTGTATATATGGAAGAAGTGTATATAGCACGAAAAACAGTAGAGAAGAAAAATGTATTAAAGGATATGGCAGATAGTTATAAAGTTGTAATGAAAGATAGAGCTTTTTTAATTTTTTGTGTAGCGAGTGTATGTACACTATCGTTAGAGTTTCAAATTAATAATTATTTAGGAGTACGTTTACAGAAGGAATTTGAAACAGTGCACTTTTTCTTTGGGAATGGTTTTACGTTTGATTTAACAGGTATTCGCATGTTGAGCTGGATTTCAGCAGAGAATACAATTTTAATTGTGTTATGTTCGGCGCTTGTTATTAAAATGCTGAAAAGCTTCAATGATTTAAAAATTTTATATGTAGGGTTATTCATTTATACAATTGGATTTACAATATTCGGAACGAGCAATAGTTTATGGATCTTATTAATCGCAGGGCTTTTTCAAACTGTAGGAGAGATGATGTATGTGCCAGTTCGCCAATCTATTATGGCTGATATGGTGCCAAATGAGGCAAGAGGTTCATATATGGCGATTAACGGGATGGTCTTTCAAATGGCGAAAATGAACGGGGCATTAGGAGTTATGCTAGGTTCATTTCTTGCATCTTGGGGAATGAGTGTGTTGTATTTTATTGTTGGTATGAGCAGTATTGTATTATTTATGAAGGCGATAGGGAAAGAGAGATATGAGGGAGAAATTTCTCAGATTGGGTAAAACTATATGAAAAGCGAACCAGTTACACTGGGATTCGCTTTTTACATAGTCTTAAAACGGATCAACTTCAGCTAAATTTGGATTGGCGTTAGGATTTGTTAATAAGGTTTTCAGTCCACCTACTTCAGAGAGAGCGACGAGGATATAATCACTAATGAGGACGATGAGTCCGATGACACGTAATGAGTGCAGTGTAATATCACGGCTATTGTTTTCGAAGGTATCTTGGGGCGGCAAAGGTGGATTGTTGTTCATAATAGGGCTATTTGTATGTGCGAAATCATTATTTAACTTATGGATTGGAATTGTATAGTCATTTTCACTATATGAGAATTGCCCATGAATAGTGATTAGAAATTTTAGAACGAAAAAAGAGGCTGTTGTGTGCAGCCTCTTTTTGATGTGGATTATTAAGTTATTTCTAAATTGTAGCGATATTCTAAGGGGATTACTTGTGCGTTTAAATACATGTAAAAGGGGGTATTTATAATTAAATATTAACATTTTAATAGTAAAGTCTTTTCTATTGGTAGGATTATATGGACATGATAAAATAAAGGTAACTGTATATTGTGAGGGCGGGAGGTTGCAATCCTTTCTCTAATTTTAGAGAGAAAGGTGGTGACCGAATGGATTCTTTACTTCTTTTATTGCACGATGCTGTAAAAGTATTTTTTACGGTGTTAGCGACTGCTTGTGCAAACGAGTTAGTCAAAAAATTAGCAATAAATCTAACAAAAGAACCGCCCCTAAGGCCGGCAAGCGTAAGGGCGGTTCTAAACGAAAGAAATAAATTTTAGCAACCGACCACCTTGTGGTAACAGTTACTGGAAGAGATGTTAGCGCATCTCTTCTTTTATTTTATACGAAATAAAGCGATATAATACTTTTAAGCAATTTCTATACTTATAGTATAACAAGCAGATATGAAAAATCAACGGGCACTACATGGCAAAGACGAAAACACGTCTTAGTGAACAGATAAGTGTGCTATAAAGAAGAAATCCTATTCTTTGTTTTCGGTATGATAATAAATTTGATCCATAGCACTCCAATTACTGCAATGGTTAAACTATGTAGTAATTGGAGTGTAGCAATAAGTATAACAACTGAAAATACAACTAATTGAATGCTTATTAATATGAAAATTAAGCTAAGAAATTGCTTCATTCTTTCTTCAGTATTAATTGGATACAATGCTACAATAATATTTCCCGAAAAATATTTCCACAGAGAACGAAGTTGCATAGAAATCATATATAGGACGATGTAAGCGATAGCGCCTTGTGCGTATATATTTGGTACAAAATATAGGATGAAAGCACCGATCAACCCCAAGCGAATATATATACCGAAATAATCATTGCCGCGTAAAAACGATAGTGTATGTAAATAGAAGAAAGTTGCTCGTTTTTTATGTAATAAAGGTTCAATCCAATTTGTAAGCCATTTTCTTTTGTTTACTTGTTTCTTGAGCTGCGGAACATCGGTGAAGATGCTGGCGAATTGATAAAAGCGTATGTCCAATTTCTCTTCTTGTTCGATTATGTATTCCCACGGTATTCGTTTTGTAGGTTGTTTTTTCGTATATAGAAGCAGGAAAGCAAGAAGTAAGAGTAATCCACCTAATACGATCACATTTGCTGTATAAAACAGCATGTAAATAATGAGTGCGTTACAAGCAATACGAATGATCAGCCATATGTTTTTTTCATGACTATCACGCCACATCCAATGTATGTACATGTTCCAAGCTTTTATAATCATTAAAACGATAAAGATTGTACATAAGAAAGGTACAGTTAATTGTAATGATTGCATGGCAAGTGGTACGAGAATAAGGAACGTAAATATGAGTGGGAAAAGCTGAATGAAGTAATTATATAGAAGAGATTTTTTAAAATAAAATGTTAATTTCTCTTCTAGTGCAAGTAAATAGACAGCATCAGGCTTTTGAATAAATGTACGAATTGGGCATCTCGTTATAATGAATGTAAGTACGGCCGTTATGAGTATAAAAGATATTCCTTTAGAAGGAGATGTTTTTAGAAACTGAGCATAATAATATGCACCGACGCATGAAATAAAGATAAAGCTATATAATAAACCGTTAATCATACGTGCAAAGTATGTAATGATATTTTGAATATGTTGTTGGAAGCGACTGCTCCATAGCGATTCGATTGACATGTTTTTCACCTCTTTGTTCTATTATATATGTTTTACAAAAGAAAAAACGAGCAAATTGCGTTATGCAATTTGCTCGTTTTTCTTTTCGTTATTTTTTTTCTGGTCACGATTCATTAACGGATAGAAAGCAAAGCCGATTATGAATAAACCAATTCCGAGAAGGAACGTTTTTATATCGGATGCGCCTGTTTTAATAACCCATAGTGCATAGCAAAGCGCGATAACGGCGACTATGCCATCCGTAACTCTTGCCCGCATTTCATTTTTATATGTTTCACCAGTTGCGACTAGTTTTAACTGGAAGATTGGTGAAACGAGATATGGAATGAGGTAGGCCAGGGTTGATACGGTAATAACGAATGTATAAGCCTCCGCAATTGTCCCTGATAATGTTGAGAATAAGAACACTTGTGACATAATGTTTGTTAATCGTAATGAGTAAATTGGACTTCCGTTTTTATTTGTTTTTGTGAAGAAGGAAGGGAAGAAACCTTCTTTTGCTGCTTGATAAGGTACTTCCGAGCTTAATAAAATCCAGCCTAAGATGGAACCGAATAGGGAAGTAAGAGCAAGTAATGCCATAAGTTTCCCGCCGCCATGACCCATCGCAGCGTTTAATGCATCTGCTAATGGACGTTCAGAAGTTTGTAATTTATCAACGTGAAGTACACCCATTGTTAAAATAGTAATTCCTAAATAAATGGCAACTGTAATTAGTAATCCTGCAACCGTTGCACGTTTTACCGTTTTTGGAGAAACAGCTCTGTTTGATAATAAAACAGCTGATTCAATTCCGATAAATGCCCAAAGCGTTGTAAGAGCAGCTAAATTTACTTGTGAAAGGAGACCGTGTGATACTCCTGATTTATCGATCATCGGTGTGTACCATTGTCCAAACTTAGAAGCTTCGAATGCAAATAAAGTAACGACGATGAATAAAAGGAATCCAGTTACTTTCGTTGTTGTTGCTAAGAAGTTTAGTTTTCCAGCTCCGCTTACACCGTTTGTTAATATAACATGAGTTCCCCATAGTAAGATGGAACAAATCGTAAATGTAATAAGTTTACCGACTTCTACGTTAAAAGAACCGATTGAAAACAGTAGTCGTGTATCTTTCATGATCGGGAAGAAGAGTGATAAATATCCCGCAAATGATGTAATGATGGCAACGTTACTTGCCCAGTTTGCAACCCAATATCCCCATACCATACTGAAACCAGCCATTTTTTTCTTTTTTGGTGATGAGAATAAAGCATATGCATGACTTTGTGGTCCTGTCGTTAAATCAGGACGACGAATTGCTAAATTACCGAAAACAAGAGCTAGCATTAAAACACCAAACCCTGTTGTTAACCAAGCTAAGGTGACACCGAGAGGGCTTGCTGTTTGTGCCAACGTACTTGGCACCATGAAAATTCCAGCGCCAACCATGTTACCGACAACGAAAGCTGTTAGTACCCAAAAGCCCCATTTTTTTTGTTGCATAGAAAATACCTCCAAAGTTAGTATAACCAAGTCAAGCGAGGAGATATGTATGTCTTCCGTGTAAGGAAGAGAAGTTCCAAACAAAACAAAAAAAGCACGTAATCTGCCGCTACATGCTTTCTATCTTATAAGAAACCCACGACATATCTCTCGATAGCTCTCCACAAACGAAACGTTTGTGACAGTTCTGCACTTATTAAGTACAGACCCAGCAAGCGTGCATGGTGGACACGGCTTACTTCGGCAACCATTCCTTTCTCATTCATTCATCAATGCCACTACATCTCCTGAAATGATACTCTTAATGACTGCAACCTCTACCTCACCGAGATACGAATGAGGATTTAAATATTAAATTAACGTATTTAAGAGTAACAAATGAATTTTTATACGTCAATGGATATAGTAATAATCAGATTATAGAGAAGAATTTGTGATTAAAAGGGAGAAGGATTATTATACAATATTTGAATTTTCGTAATATAATAAATGTTATTGGCGCTAGAAGATTGAGAAGGGGATGAAGTATATGTCTGCATGTAATAAAAATTCCGTAATAGGTGTACTAGATTCAGGGGTTGGAGGGTTAACAGTTGCGAGTGAGATTATGCGTCAATTGCCTAAAGAGAGCATTTACTATATCGGTGATAATGAGCGTTGTCCGTATGGGCCAAGAGGTGTAGCAGAGGTACAATCTTTCATATTTGAAATGGTTGAGTTCCTCAAACAGTTTCCGTTAAAAGCTCTAGTGGTAGCTTGTAATACTGGTGCAGCTGCTGCATTGACCGCGCTGCAAGAAGCACTATCCATCCCAGTTATTGGTGTTATACATCCGGGAGCAAGAGCGGCAATTAAAGTGACAAAGAAAGGGAAAATTGGAGTAATTGGAACTGTAGGTACGATACAGTCTAATATGTACGAAAAAGCGTTGCACGAGCTCCATACATATTTAGAAGTGCATAGCCATGCTTGCCCAACTTTAGCTACAGTTGTAGAAAATCAATTAGAAGATAAAGCATATGTAACGAAGCAAGTGAAACAAGCTTTATTACCATTAACGAAAGAGGAAATAGATACGTTAATTCTTGGTTGTACCCATTATCCACTTTTAGAGTCCTACATAAAAAATGAATTAGGAGAAGATGTGACGATTATTAGTTCTGCAGAAGAAACCGCGATAGAGTTAAGCACGATTTTACAACATAAAGGAATTTTATCTGAGAATCTGAATCCGAAGCATCGATTTTTTACAACAGGCTCTGTTTCATCATTTGAACATATTGCTGAGCGCTGGCTAGGGTATCAAATTTCTGTAGAATGTGTACATTTGCCTATAAAAAATGCGCGTATATATAATTAGGACTTATTAAATTACTTTTTGTTTAATAAACCAGGTTAGTTTTATAAGAAGGAAAGAATGAGTTTTTAATTGAAAGGATTAAGGTTATTTCAATTAAAGGAGAGATTTGATTATGGAATTATCAAGGTCTCAATTATTTGCTTTAGAGTATATTTCAAAATATGCAGAGAATGAAAAACGTGGGGCTAAAGCAACAATTAATCATATACTTAAAATGTCTAATATTACAGATAAAATGTTTGAAGAAGCTGTCGCTAATTTAAAATCCCATGCGAGGATTGCTTTACACTTTCATCCAGACAGACTAGATTCGAATATGAAAAATGTTGCTGAAGCATTGTTTGAGCAAGGAATCTATAAAAGTCAGTTTGAAACATTGCTATCTAATGGAAGTGTATCTGCTTATCCTGGTGGTGAGCGTGACCTTTGGGAAAAGAGAATATTTAGAGGAGCATATCAATTGGAGGGAGTAACGAATAGCCAACGACCAAAGTATGGAGCACTAAATTTGATGTTACATCCAGATGGGCCTGCTCCGCGTTTTGGATCATGTTATTTGCTCTTATCTCCAAAGGTTTCTTATCGTTCTACATATACGTATTTAGATTCGCATCAAGATCCAAAAGAAAAGGGGACTTATGAAGAGTTTGATACTATTTTGGCTGCTCTCTTGGAGGAGGTATTCGTAAGAGACTTTGCAATTGGTGAAGGAAATTTGACGCCAACAAGATTAATTAATCATGTACTGGTTAATCTGGAAAGGCCGTTTACAGATCCAGCAGAAAAAGAGCCAGCCCGTAATCTTAACCATTATATTGAAGCGCAAGTTCATGGAGATATTTCTCTTAAAGAAGACGTGGAAGCGCTTGTTGTAGACCCTTCATTTAAGGGTACGGATGTAGGGAGAACTTTAGAAAAAATGTGCCTTAAGTATTCTATTAATTTGTATTGGCACATGGGTTTTGTACTTATGGTAGACGAAGTTCCAATGAATTTTAGGGGTTCGAAAATGCCATCTTTGGCAAGACGTATTGCACGAAATAATTGTATCGATGCAAATATAATTGGCTCAGCTGTAGTGGACTTGAAATGCAATCCACTATCTTGGAGTGATCGTGGAACTTATCAAGAAGTGCTTCAGGAATTAAAATTATTATGGCATGTTTTAGTTCGATTTGGAAAACCAAATCGAAAATCGAAATAAATACTCCATTATTTTTGGAAGCATGTATATAAAAAGAAGCTGACCTACAATTAGATCAGCTTCTACATATAAGATTAAACTAAGTTTAATACCGTTACTTTTTCACGTGTCATAGACTCAAGGCTCTTACGAATACCTTGTGCGCCCATACCTGAACCTTTTACACCGATGAATGGGAAGTGGTCAGGGCCGCGCTCTGTGCGTCCGTTAATTTGAACAGAACCAGTTTCGATTTTGTTCGCAATTGCAAATGCTTTGTTAATGTCTTTTGTGAAGACACTTGCTTGCAGACCGAACTCTGATTTGTTCGCAATTTCAATTGCTTGTTCATCTGAAGAAACACGGATGATTGGAAGGATTGGGCCGAATGGCTCTTCCCAAGCAACTTTCATTTCTTCTGTTACGTGGTCGATTAATGTTGGGTAAATTAAGTTACGCTCACGTTTGTTACCGATAACGATTGTTGCACCTTTTTCAGTAGCATCGTCAACTAAACCTTGAACAAAGTCAGCAGATTTATCGTCGATTAATGGGACGATTGTGCTGTCTTGTTCTGGAGATCCAACTGATAATTTAGCTACTTGCTCTTTTAATAAGCCAACAAGCTCGTCCGCTACGTTTTCGTGTACAAGTACACGTTTAATAGCTGTACAACGTTGACCAGAGTAAGAGAATGCACCGCTTACGATATGGTTTGCAGCATCTTGTAAGTCAGCATCTTCACGAACGATACCAGGGTCTTTCCCACCAAGTTCTAATACAAGTGGAATCATTGCAGCTTTTTTCGCTAAATGTTTACCTGTGTTTGTACCACCTGTGAACGATACCATATTGATGCCTTCGTGCTCTACTAAGTAGTCACCAATGACAGAACCGCGTCCTGTAGCTACGTTTACAAGACCTTTTGGAAGGCCAGCTTTATGAAGTGCTTCAACCATTTTAATACCGCTAATTGCACCTTGAGTTGCTGGTTTGAAAATAACAGCGTTACCCATAATTAGTGCTGGTGCAAGTTTTGCAGCAGATAAGTTTACTGGGTAGTTAAATGGCGCGATTGCTAATACAACACCAAGTGGTGCGCGTTGGATAATCGCAAGTTTAGATTTCGTTCCGCCAGGGAAGCTATCACCCATCATGCTTTCTCCGTGCATATGAAGAGCTTCTTCAATCGTGTAACGAATGAAGTCAGCTGTACGAACAACTTCTTTTTTCGCATCTTTATATCCTTTACCGACTTCCTTCATAATGATGTCGGCAATTTCATCTTGCATATTTACAAGCTCATCAGCCCATTTATATAAATATTTTGCGCGATCTTGTAGGGAAGCTTCAGCCCATGATTTTTGAGCTTCTTTTGCAGATGCAATTGCTTCATCTACTTCACCGCGAGTAATTGCTTGTACCTGTCCAATTACTTCGTGTAAGTATGGAGATGGAATTTCGATTGTTTCTCCTGAAGAGCTTTCTCTCCATTCTCCGTTTAAATAAAATTTATACGTATTGCTAGTTGTCATGATTAGTCCTCCTAAAATAGCAACTTGTAAGAGTGAGTATAAAGTGATTGTAGGGGGTTTAATAATATTTTTCAAATGAAATGTTTGTGAAATCGATTTCTTATTCTTTTT
>NZ_JACYOF010000015.1:0-1736 GCF_014932895.1 Bacillus thuringiensis
GGACCAACCGGAATTACGGGACCAACCGGAGATACAGGACCAACCGGAGATACTGGTTCTACTGGAATTACGGGACCTACGGGAGTTACGGGAGTTACTGGAGTTACCGGACCAACCGGAATTACGGGACCAACCGGAGATACGGGACCTACGGGAGCTACAGGTTCTACTGGAATTACGGGACCTACGGGAGTTACTGGAGCTACAGGTTCTACTGGAATTACGGGACCTACGGGAGTTACTGGAGCTACTGGAGTTACCGGACCTACTGGGGTTACCGGACCTACCGGAGTTACTGGAGCTACTGGAGTTACCGGACCTACTGGGGTTACCGGACCTACCGGAGTTACTGGTTCTACTGGAGTTACAGGTCCTACGGGAGTTACGGGACCAACCGGAGATACGGGTCCTACTGGAGTTACTGGAGTTACCGGACCAACCGGAGATACGGGTTCCACTGGAGTTACTGGTTCTACTGGAGTTACAGGTCCTACGGGAGATACGGGTCCTACTGGAGTTACTGGAGTTACTGGAGCTACTGGAGTTACCGGACCAACCGGAGATACTGGTTCCACTGGAGTTACTGGAGTTACCGGACCAACCGGAGATACTGGTTCCACTGGAGTTACTGGTTCTACTGGAGTTACAGGTCCTACGGGAGTTACAGGTCCTACGGGAGTTACGGGACCAACCGGAGATACGGGTCCTACTGGAGTTACTGGAGTTACTGGAGCTACTGGAGTTACCGGACCAACCGGAGATACTGGTTCCACTGGAGTTACAGGTCCTACGGGAGTTATGGGACCAACCGGAGATACGGGTCCTACTGGAGATACGGGACCAACCGGAATTACGGGACCAACCGGAGATACGGGACCAACCGGAATTACGGGACCAACCGGAGATACGGGACCAACCGGAGATACGGGACCTACGGGAGTTACTGGAGTTACCGGACCTACGGGAATTACAGGACCTACCGGAGTTACTGGAGCTACTGGAGTTACCGGAGTTACTGGAGTTACCGGACCTACCGGAGTTACTGGTTCTACTGGAAATACTGGACCAACCGGAGATACGGGACCAACCGGAGCTACAGGTTCTACTGGAATTACGGGACCTACGGGAGCTACAGGTTCTACTGGAATTACGGGACCTACTGGGGTTACCGGACCTACGGGAGTTACTGGTTCTACTGGTTCCACTGGAGTTACCGGAATTACGGGACCAACCGGAGATACGGGTCCTACTGGAGATACGGGACCAACCGGAGATACGGGACCAACCGGAGCTACAGGTTCTACTGGAATTACGGGACCTACGGGAGCTACTGGTTCTACTGGAATTACGGGACCAACCGGAGTTACGGGACTAACCGGAGATACGGGACCTACGGGAGCTACTGGTTCTACTGGAATTACGGGACCTACGGGAGTTACTGGACCTACGGGAGCTACAGGTTCCACTGGAGTTACAGGACCTACGGGAGCTACAGGCTCAACTGGAGTTACCGGATCAACCGGAGCTACAGGCTCAACTGGAGTTACCGGATCAACCGGAGCTACTGGTTCTACGGGAATTACTGGAGTTACTGGAGTTACTGGAGTTACTGGAGTTACTGGTTCTACTGGAGTTACAGGACCAACTGGAGTTACGGGACCAACTGGAGTTACCGGATCAACCGGAGTTACGGGACCAACTGGAGTTACGGGACCAACTGGAGTTACCGGATCAAC
>NZ_JACYOF010000015.1:1758-85609 GCF_014932895.1 Bacillus thuringiensis
GTTACAGGACCAACTGGAGTTACGGGACCAACCGGGGCTACCGGTCCAACTGGAGTTACGGGACCAACTGGGGTTACCGGTCCAACTGGGGTTACGGGACCAACTGGAGTTACGGGACCAACTGGAGTTACCGGTCCAACTGGAGTTACCGGTCCAACTGGAGTTACGGGACCAACTGGAGTTACGGGACCAACTGGGGTTACCGGTCCAACTGGAGTTACGGGACCAACTGGAGTTACCGGATCAACCGGAGTTACCGGTTCTACTGGAGTTACTGGTTCTACTGGAGTTACAGGACCAACTGGAGTTACGGGACCAACCGGAGTTACGGGACCAACTGGAGTTACGGGACCAACCGGAGTTACCGGATCAACCGGAGTTACGGGACCAACCGGGGCTACCGGTCCAACTGGAGTTACCGGTCCAACTGGAGTTACGGGACCAACTGGGGTTACGGGACCAACTGGAGTTACGGGACCAACTGGAGTTACCGGATCAACCGGAGTTACGGGACCAACTGGAGTTACGGGACCAACTGGAGTTACCGGACCAACCGGAGTTACCGGATCAACCGGAGTTACGGGACCAACCGGAGTTACGGGACCAACCGGGGCTACCGGTCCAACTGGAGTTACAGGACCAACTGGAGTTACCGGTCCAACTGGAGTTACCGGTCCAACTGGAGTTACCGGTCCGACTGGAGTTACGGGACCAACCGGAGTTACTGGGTCTACAGGTCCTACGGGTTCTACTGGATCAGGGATAACAAACTACCTATATACTTATGATACTACTAATCAATCAGTTGTGGTAGGAAGTGCTATTACTTTCAATACAAATGGGCCTATAGTAGGAACGGCATTTACGCATGTAGCAGGTACTGCAAATATTATAATTAATACAATTGGAACATATGCAGCAGAATTTTCACTAACAGCCTTACATGCAAATCAGTTTTCTTTTGAACTAAATGGCATATCAATTCCGGGAGGACGCTATGGAACGGGAGTAGACAGAACTCAAAATACGGGTAACGTTGCTTTTACAGTTACGACAGTTCCCTCTATATTAACTTTGGTGAATGACGCTTCTACGCTTGCAACGGTAACACTTTCAAATAGTGAAGGTGGATCATTAACGGCGGTATCTGCTAGTGTAAGTATCTTTCAGATAGGATAAAATAATCAATTTTTCTTATTAATTCTTAACATAATATGTAACCAGTATATGTTTATTTCGATTTAAGAAAAAATACTTTAAATGTGAATTTTTAAGAGAATCAGTATTGAACTACCCCCACTTTCACTTCGTTTAGAAGTGGGGGATTCCTAAGTAAAGAGTTCTATCGAACTCTAATTTATTAGGCTAGCCCCGCAGTCCTTGCGGTTAGAAGCCTTATCGCTTCATTCTTTAGATTGATACTTGCGTTAATATCCCTATCATGATGTGTATGACAAGAAGGACAGTCCCATTTACGTAGGTTGAGATTTTTAACGTCTTTGTTTCGATATCCACAACAAGAACATAATTGGCTTGAAGCAAATGTTTTCGATACGGCAATGACTTGTTTGCCATACCATTTTGCTTTATATTCCAACATGGTTCGAAATTGTGACCATGATACCTCACTAATCGCTTTTGCTAACTTATGATTCTTTAACATATTCGATACTTGCAAATCCTCTATACCAATAACATCGTGGTTTTTGATGATTTCAGTTGAGATTTTGTCCAAGTAATCTTTTCTAGCATTTGCTATGTATTCATGAATTCTAGCTACTTTTACTCGTTGTTTATTCCGGCGAGAAGATCCTTTTATTCTTCTAGAAAGAACACGCTGTGCTTTTGCTAACTTCTCTTCTAACGATCGAAAAAATTTCGGATTTTCATAGGGTGGTCCCTCTGACAAAACAGCGAAATCTTTTAGTCCCACATCCATCCCAATGTAAGAATTTGTTTTCGGAAGTTCTTGCACCTCTGTTTCAACTAACAATGACACAAAGTATCTACCAGAAGGGTTGCGTCTAACCGTAGCATTTAAAATACGTCCCTGTACTTCACGACTTTTGGCAAATCGAACAAGACCTAGTTTTGGCAATTTTATTTTGTTTCCTACGACGGCAATGTTTTCATTTGTTTGTTTTGTGGTGTAAGATTGTACATTGTTCTTCTTAGATTTAAAACGCGGGGCACCGTTTTGTTTTTTGAAAAAGCGAGTATAAGCATCCGCAAGGTTGCGAACAGACGACTGAATCGCAATACTATCCACTTCTTTTAGCCAAGCAAACTCTTTCTTCATGGCAGGAAGTTTGGCAGAGCATGTACCATATGTCAAACCTTTTCCAGTTTCTTTGTATACATGATCCCATAGAGAGAGGAAATGATTGAATACAAAACGAGAACAACCAATCGTTTTATTGATTAGTGTCGCTTGTACTTTATTTGGATAGATACGAAATTTATATGCTTTATTAATGATCATTCATTTCACCTCCATTTCGATATGCTTCTATTGTACAACAAACATACATTCGGTTGGTAGTGAAGTAACACTTATGTATGTCGAACAATTAAGATGGCTTCCTGCCATCCCTTGTCCAAAGCCAATTCATCTCCCACCTACTCACTTCGCGTTCCTTGAGGAAGGAGTCTTCTTGGCTAAAATGATAAACTCAATTTCCTCATCTCCTCCAACTGAATAGGCTTCAGATAATAACTTTTTACATCTAAGAATGGTCTTCAATTCTTCATTAAGATTCATATAGATCCTTCAGGGGTTAGTTAAATCAGATTAGAAAGGTATAAGAAACTAAGCAGATAACCATGATAGCTCCAACGATAGTAGTGATTAGTGCCAGGAAGCTAAGAACAATATAATATAAGAAGTAAGCGCCAATGATAATTGCTATTAAAAGCCCAACTATGAGAGATAATGTTCCAATTGTATGTAGAGAAATTACATTTAAAAGTACTAAAGCTATGACTACTAAACCTATAATGCTGAGGTTTCGCATGGTTATCGCTCTTTTCATTTTTGGATTTATAATTTTATAGATTTATAATTTTATAAAATTATAAACATGTATATTTTATTTGTTTGATTTTAGTTTTTATGAATGAATATTTTTATCGAATTTACCGAAAGAATTCTCCTTCCTCGAGCGTGTGAAGGGTGCTAGCCCAACGGTAGGTGGGAGATGAATTTCGGTTTGGCATAGCCAAAAACTTTTGATAAACTAGCTATATGAAGTTCTTTGATAACTTGATATAGGAGGTTGCAGGAAGAAAATAGAGTGCGAAAACCAAGCCATTCGGTTCCTGCGTAAAATATCAACCGTACCCAGAGAGCATCCAATCGTTGGACATCTAGGGGTGGAAAACCCCGAAGTAACGCTCAGGGAGACGAAAGGTTGCTTTCGTCTTGGAACTGAGAAGCTCCCACTTCAAGTTTTGCTAAGTGGCGAGTAGTTCACAACAAAATGGACATAATGACTAACAAACAACTTAAATGGTATAGTTAGATGATTGATTTATAATTTTATAAATTTATATTTTTATAAAATTATAAACAGTGTTATTTAGAAAGGTATAAATTATATTTTATACCTATTCCTGATTTTTCTTCAATTCCAACACTTGTTTAACTGCATTTTTTACTAATTTTTGCTTTGCAGTAGGTAAAGCAGCAACCTTTTCTTCAATCAACATATTTATCACTTCGTAGATCTTCATATCTTCAATTGTAGCGAGTGTAGATATGGCTGTATGTGTCTCTAATGAAACTCGGAATGATTTTGGTAATTCTTTTGTAGTAAGTTTTCTCTTAGGTTTTTCAAAGAGCTTACCATCTTCAGGAAAACTACGTTCCTGCTTTTTTTGACTTTCTGGTGTAATTGTTACCGAACCTTCAGTTTTCTTTCTTCTCATACCAAGTTGTTGTTTGTCTATATCCAATTTGTTATCCATTTGTTTATCTCATTCCTTCCAAAATTTCGATTCTTTTTTCAACTTCATCTGCAATATTTCGATATACATTATGAACGTTTTTATCATGCACATCTTTCAGGTTATAAGTGATTCCTGTTCTGTCAAACCTTTTTAAACGGGCCATTTGTTTAATAATATTTTTGAATACATTTGGTTTACCAAAAATTTCTTCTGCTTCTTGGAGGATGTCCTTATCAATTTCATTACCGTTTTGCATTAATACAGGTAACGCTCCAATGATCTCTAATGGTAATTCATAATCATCTGCTAGTGAAAAAACATGTTCAATATATTTCTGAGCGCCTTTTAAGGATCTTTCCTGTGTTTGTAATATAACCATAACATAATCACTTGAAACCAGTGCGCTATCCGCAAATTTATTTAATTGTGGTGGAACATCAATTAAAATAAAGTCGTAATTTTCTTTAATTGTACTTAATTGTTTTGCGAAATAAGTATCTTGTGAATAGTCATCTTCAAAATTTCTGAAGAGGAACTTTTCGTATGTTTGCAAATCTTCATAGGAAGGAAGTAAGTCTAAATTTGGTAATACGTTAATTAAAGCGCTTTGTAGATTTCCATCTATAAGTGCCATAGCTAATGTTTTTTTGAATTCAGGTTCTATCGAATGTACTTTCTTCATCGTATTGAAAAGTAGATCTGTAGCATTTGCTTGAGGATCTAAATCTACTAATAATGTCTTTTTACCTTGTTTTGCAAATGTATAAGCTAGCATTACAGCGTTAGTAGTTTTTCCAACTCCACCCTTAAAGTTTCCTGTTGTGATAACCTTGCACATTTTCCGTCACCTCGTAAAAAAAGTTTTTTATACTTTTATAATTTTATAATTTCATTTTATAACACAAACAACCGATAGTAAAGTATAAAAGTATAAATTTATACTTTTATAAAAAAACAGAGCGATTTCTATTAATATATGAAGTTTAGATATTTAGATTAGTAAAATGCTTTTAAATCAAGCTTTATTAATGTTTTAAAATCCTGAAATTTAATTTATAAAATTATAAAAATATAAATTTATAAAAAAATAGACTCTTTTCATTTCAAAAACAGTACTTTTATAAAATTATAAAAGTATAAAAGTATAAAACAAAATCTTCGTTTTTGGAAAGAGTGAAATGTTGCAAGTCAGATAGTTATTTACAAACAAAAAAACTTGTTGTAACGTTATAGACAACAAGTTTTCTCAACGCAATTCGATTTAGTTTGATAATATACATAAAAAATTCGTAAGAATTTGTAGGATATATATAAGACACATAAACACAAAAAACAAATAAAAAAAGAACGGCTGTCTACTTGAGATTTGGAAGATCTCAAACCAGACAGAGGAAGTAGATCTGCTGGACACATTTCTACTTCTTGGTGAATACAATTTGCTGGACACATCTTGTATTCGATTTACGTCACTGCACGAACCAGTGAGTAAACTTCCCAAACCGTTCTAATTAACTATGCTATTGAGATATGAAATATCTCCTATTAGTATAGTTAATTAGTGTAGATTTGTAAAGATAGAAACCCTTATTTAAGTGCATCTATAAGCGTATTTAATTATGGATTTTTCTACCTTTGTATACAATTCGGGAAGTCTATTTATTTAGGTGAGCAGTGATATAACTGCTCACCTTTTTTGTTGTCTTAAATCTAGTAGAAAGGAGATCCAACATGAATACAGTACAGAAAGCTATTAATCTTATACTTCATAAAGGTTTACGAAAATATAAATCTAGAAACTCAAAAGCTGCTTTAGTATCTATTACAAAACAAGAGAAATTTGAAGACAAAATGCTGAATGGTAAAAAAAATAAAAAAGGGTCTATATTTATTACTCGTAAAAAAGCTGATTTAAGCGCACCTTTTGGTACAAGAGGGGTAGTGTTATCATCTGAGGAAGCTACACTAGATCATGTTGGACAAGCTTCTCACTGGACACCTAATGTATATAATTTTGGTACATATAGCGAAAATGGTCTTCGTACAATCGTTGGACATACGGAAAAGAACTTACAGCAAATTAATTGTTTCGTAATTGATATTGATTCGAAGTCATTCCCAATGACAGCGATTAATGATGTTGCGTTAAATGCTGGTTTTGGTGTGCCGACTATGATCCTTCAAACTACAAAGGGTTACCAAGTATATTATGTTCTAGATAAAGCTGTATATGTAACAAATAAAAAGAACTATATCGCTATTAAATCAGCGAAAAGAATCTCTCAAAACTTGAGAGAAATGTTTGCGGAAAGCCTACCACAAGTAGATTTAACATGTAATCACTTTGGATTCTTCAGAATGCCTTCAGAAGAGAATATCATTATGTTCTTTGAGGAAAATGTATATTCTTTCAAGGAGCTGCAGGAATGGAGTAAGAGACAGGATGATAACAAAGGTAAAGAATTTTTCGCAATTCCAGGCAAAAATAACGTAATTGAAACGCCATTTTCTAAAAACAAACCTGTAGAGCAACCAAAACAGGTAGAAGAAGCATGGTTTAAGCAAGTTATAAATTGCACGAATATAGCGCCACGCCAAACAAAAGCAGGGCGTAATAATGCAATTTTCACTCTTTCATTAGCATGTTTCCAAAGTGAAGTGTCAATTAAAGAAACACTAGATATGATGGATCAGTTTAATAGTAACCTGGAACAACCTTTAGAGCATGCTGAGGTTAGAGGGATTGTCATGTCTGCATATTCAGGAAAGTACCAGGCTGCACATAAAGATTACATTGATCGTCTACTTCAAACATATGCAACACCTGGACAAGTTAATTCGTTTAGATCACCAGCTGCATTTTGGAGAAAACACAAAAAGCAACGTGAGGATCGAGTACGTTCTCATTGGCATGAGTGGGAAGCGGATATTATGGCTTTCCTGTCAATGAATTCTAAAAACAAACCTGTGCTATACTTTACACAAAAAGAACTATGTGAAGCGATTAATATCCCTAGAAGTACCCTAAATACTGTCTTGAAGAAGAGTAATAAAATATATAAGACTGTTGAAGGTAAAGGGAAAATGGCGAAAACAGGTTTTTCAACGATTGGAATGTTAATTTCATATGCATTATGTGAAAAAGGGCAAAAAAGAGAGAGTTATTTAAGCTATTTAAACGAGATATTTCCTCAAATGGGTAATATCTTACTACAAGCAAAGAACGATAGCGCTATGGCAGAAGAAACCGTGTCATACAGCCTAATCGAAGGGCTACCAGCTGGTTAATTTTTAATTGTCCACTGTGCCAATACATAATTATATCTACGATACATCTTTCGGACAGATAGCTATAGCGTTATACGATTACTAATTACAGATTTATTTATTGCTAGGGGGATGCTTTACGTTATTTAGGGTTATATACTCCTTATGGTATATGAAATTATCTAGACTGTTTTAGAAATTTATTCTATTGATGGTGTGTTATATGGGTAAAAATTATTCTGTAGATCGTGATAAAAAGGGACGTTATAGACATTCTTATGTATTCATGAGGGGGGCTGATATAGAGATCAAGTTACTCGGTCATGAAGGTTTGTTAAAAGGGAAAGTTACAACAATTGAGGAATATTATTGTGTTTTAGATGTGGAGGGGGATGGTGATTCTTATCAGGTAACTGTTAACTTTGCTGAAGTAAAATATATAAGGCATGAAGAGTTTGTGTCAGTTGAGGAAAGATCGCCTAATTATAGGCCTGAAGATAAGAAAACTTCATTTGTGTTTGAGATAGGGGAAAAGATAGCTTGTGCATTTAAAGATGGTAAGCGTATGAAAGGATTTGTATTATCTGAGGGAGCTTATTATCTGTATATCAAAACAGAGAAGGGCAATTTCTGTACGATTATGAAAAGTGCTTTATCTTATATTGCACATGGTAAACATACTGTATTATTAGAGACAAATGATTTTTATACAGAGGAAATGAAAGCAGCTGGTTATATTAAACCAACGGAGTACGTTTTTTCTGTTGGGGATCAAATTACAGTGTTTTTTGCTAACGGTAAGAGTGTGACCGGTGCAGTTCTTGATGAAAGTAAGTATTGGGTGTTACTACAGTCTGAGAAGCTTCAACTTACTGTTTTAAAGGGTAGTTATTCTTATTTCAAGCATCAAAGCTATGAGAATAAGCCGTTCTTGTACCAGGCTAATAAGCGGTTAAAAAAGGAATTGAGGAAGTAGGATTTTATTTGGTGATTAGTACCGATAGGATTTCAGAAAACCCCCACGCTAAGGGTATGCAAGATTTTATACAGTTTTTTAGCTAATTCAGTAACAAACGGGAAGCCTGAAACTCATGCCATGATAGAAATGTATAAAAAAATGAATAGAGTTATAGAAAAGGAAAAAGGCCGATTCCTTGTGAGAATAAAGATCCGCCTTTTTCTTGCTACCGATAATAGGACCTTATGTTAACTATCTATGAATATCTTATACATGATTCCCTACGATTCGCTATTTTGCGTCTCTTTCTTATACTTTTATTTTTTTTGAATAAGACCAAACCCAATACCTGTAGGATCTGTTAAGTATGCAAGATAAAATTCATCAAACTCCATTTTCTCCCTTACCACTATTGCGCCATTATCTTTTGCTTTAGAGATTGAATCATCTATAGAATCAACTTCTATTTGAATTCGTGTTCCATGTGGATAATCATGAGATCCTTTACTTATTCCACCGTCAATTCCAGTTCTATCCGCACCTTTTTCCGTTAAAACAGACCAATAGTCCCATTGTGGTTCTGAAAATTTCCATCCAAATACCTTAGAGTAAAATTTTGTTGCCTTTTCTGGTTCCTGACTACTTAATTCAAATCCAATAACTTTCCCCATTTTGAATCCCCTCTTTCAAAAAGTATAAGTATCCATTACAATAATTTTACGTTTTCCTAAAAAAACCTCTCTCCAAACAAAGAGGATTGAAATAAGTTCCAATAATGAGACGTTATGTTAACTATCTATGAATATCTCATACATGTGAAAAGGAAAGGATTTTAAAATAGTTAGAATTTTCTTTTAATTCAGAAAATTATGAAGTGATCTAAAGATAGATTCAATAATAAGAGGAGGGATTATTGGATGGATTCTTTATTATTCGGAATGCTAGGAGGAATTATGCTGACCATCATCACAATAGGCCTTCAAATTAAATGGAAACTACAATCTATTGAAAGTTTATTAGAAAAAATTTCAAATCAAAAAAAGTAATATTACTTAACGGGGTACCGCCAACATTTTGACATAAAACCCACATTAATACATTTTCTGGAAGTAAAAAGACGATTTCCCATTCTAAGGGGAAATCGTCTTTTTACTTGTTTAAATAACCCTACTTGTAGAAGGAGATATTTAAACTTTTCTATAATATCTATTAGAAATAAATTGTTCATCTACTTTATTTGAATAGCTCTTTTGTTCATTTTGAAAGACAAATCCTCTTGCTTCATAGAATGGTATCCCTTTTTGATTTCCTTTGGCTACTGATACCCATTGCTCTGATGCTCCATTTTGTATTTGAACCTGTGTTAAAGTGTTTAATAAAAGAGTACCAATTCCTTCACCTCTTCGGTTTGGATCTAAATAAAGAACAAATACTTCTCCTTTATTTTTACCAATCATTCCTCCTCCAATTGCTCCTAGGACTTTATTATCTTCAACAGCAACAAACCATCCGTCCCAGTCTTTACCTGGATTTGTAATTTCCATGCTAATTCTCTCATAATTATAGAACTCTTTAATAATTCTTTCTATGTACTCATTAGAGTGACTATCGTTATAAGTCGCTTTATATCCATTTGTACATACTTCAGCAATACCTTCTACGTGTTTAAGATTCGCCTTTTTTACAGTAATCAATATCTTCTCCTCCTCGTTTCTTACACCTCAACTTTATAATCACTATTTTATCAATTGATTTTTCCTACTTGTAACACGGATGTTGCTATAAAAAATAGCAATATTAATAACGAAAGAGGTCCTCTTATTATCGTAACCTTTATATGAGGTGACTTATATGAATCTAAAAGTATTAAGGAACAGAAATATTGTCTTTTATATAGCCGGCGCAGGGGCTTCTAGTTTAGGTGATGTTGTTTCAGGTTTAGCTTTCCTCTTCCTGGCTTATGAATTAACGGGATCAGGTCTCCATACAACAGGTATAGCCATTTCACAAGCTCTACCCTATCTTTTGTTTGGACTGATTGGGGGAGTGTTTGCGGATTGGGTAAATAAAAAATCTTTATTGATCCTCATTGATCTTATTCGAGTTCCTATCATTTTTTCCTTAGTTTTAATTTATCAATTTGGATTGTTGAACTATTGGTACTTAATCGTGGTTAGCTTTGTTATTCAGACCTTAGGTTGTTTCTTTAACCCGTCACATCGTGCTATCTTACCAATAATCACAAAAGAGGAAGAAAGAACAACCACCAATAGCTTGTTAGATACAGTAACCAGAGGTGTTCAAGTATTATCTCCTCTAGTTGTTGTAGGATTTATACATACCATTGGAGAAATCCACTTCTTTACATTAGATGCGATTACCTATCTTATCAGTGCTTTTTTTATAGGTAAAATTCAAGTTAAGGAAGATAGCCCTTCCCTTACTGAACGTAATAAACCATTTCACATATTTTACTCTATTAAAGAATTTGGTATATGGCTAAAATCTGAAGTTACACTTAAAAAGTTGTTTTTAGTCACCTTCATCATGGTTTTCTGTAATACCTGGGTATGGCAGGTTGGCTTATTGTTACAAATTATAGAAAATGTTCCTAATGGTGAACATTGGTATAGCATTCTCTTGGGATGGTATGGTGCTGCTGTTGTGATAACAAATATACTGATTCCATTTATCTGGAAGGAACTAACGATTAAGATTTATTTCTTAGGTTTCATTATCTGGAGTGTGGGTATCGTTATTTTGGGTGTTTCATACCAGCTGCCTTTATACTTTCTTGGAGTTTTTATAACTGCCGTAGGTTTACCTATAGCAAGTCTTTCGAGAGTATATTTACTACAAAAGCTCCTTCCTAAAGATAAATTAGGACGTGGATTTAGTTTTAACGCGGTACTTTTATATTTTTCTAATGTCGTATCTCTAGGTTTATTTGGATATTTTTCTTCCTTTGTCTCTACACATGCACTATTTAAAGTTTGTGGTGGATTAATGCTCTTTTTTACATTGGTTTACCATGTTAGTTTTTTACGAAAAGTTCCAGGAGTATCTCCATACAGACGTTTGAATAGCTGATTATATACGGAAACAGATGAAAAACCGCAATTAAGTGCAATATCTAATATGCTTTTATTCGTTTTTTTCAAATCTTCTTGGCTACGTATTATGCGATAAACCTGTAGCCAGGAATATGGTGACAAACCCGTAATTTCTTTAAATAAGTGAGCAAATTGATATTTACTAAGATTAGAGATGAGCGCCATTTCATCTAAAGTCCATTGGCGTTGATAGTCTTCCATCATCGCTTCCATAGATTTATATATCAAGGGACTGACGGTTTTATAACTATTTACATTCCATGTTTGAACATGATTTCCAACTGTGTTTTTAATCAACAGGATGGCTAATTGGGCCAAGCTATGGTCCAAAAAAAGAGCCACTGAATTATCTATATTTTCATTGTACATAGATACATATTCACTTACAAAAAGAGCCCACTGGGTTATCTGGGGATTCTTTTGAATAGAATTTGCGAATTGAATATCCTAATTATTAGAGTTAATCGAATTTGCTATTTCATTTAAGAACAAAGGATCTAGTTCTATAAGAAATTTTTGGTCTTCTACGGTAAGCTGCTTATGTTCATCGTATGGATTAAAAATCATGAATTGTTCCTTTGAAAGAGAAAAGTCATTTCTTTTCATTTGGTAATTCATAGTTCCGTTTATTGAAAAGATCATTTTATAACAATTATCATAGCGCCAGATGCTCTCTTTCTTTTTATCATTGGTAGAAAGTAGGGCTCCTGTTGAACGTTCAATAAGTATCTTTTTATTAGTCACATGATCACCACCATGTTTATTTAGATTTACCTATATCTTATCATAAAGGAAATTACCATAAAAAGTATAACGACCTCCCTTAAACGAACGTTTTAGGGAAGAATTTTTACTCATCTATAATTCATTGGATTTTAATGTTTTTCATTCCCTAAAAGCTTCCCTTTAACATCTTCCCAAAAATTGACTCCAAATCTGAATTAGGGAATAATTATTTTGGAGGGAGTGAATTAAAATGGGGAAAATCTTTGGATATGCTAGGGTTTCTACTCAAGACCAAAATTTAGATCTTCAAATTGACTCTTTAAAGAAAGCAGGCGCAGCTGTTATTTATAAAGAAAAAATAACAGGAACAAAAAAAGAACGCCCTGAATTAGAACAACTCTTAAAAGCTATAAGTGAAGGCGATTCTTATGTGCAGCAACGAGGTATAAAAGTATAAAAGTATAAAAGTATAAAAGTATAAAAGTATAAAAGTATACTTTTATAAAAATCGAAACTGCTGATTTTTAGTAGTAAATTTCATATAATAAGAGTACAAAATTAGAGTAGCCTTGCTTTAGTAGGCGCGAAAAAATGGGTGTAGCCTTACCTTAGTAGGCACAAGAAAAGAATTTTAAAAGTAGGGAGAGTTTTCTTCCTACTTTTTTTGTTTTTAGGGGCACAAGTCCATGCTGCTCCTTTTTTGTATACAAATTTTAATAATGAGAGGAAGTTAAAAACATGTCCGTATTAATCCTAGCAGAGAAACCGAATCAAGCGAAAGCGTATGCTGAAGCATTCCCGAAAGTTGAAAAGAGGGAGGGGCACTTTTATGTTCCACCTTGTTCTTTATTACCAAGTGGAGGGAATATCACTTGGGCTTATGGGCATCTAGTAGAATTGAAATCCCCTCAAGATTATAAAAAGGAATGGGTAAAATGGGATTTGTCACAATTACCAATTTTACCTTTACGCTATGAATATAAAGTGTCGGTTGATAAGAAAAAACAATTTAATATTATTAAGAAATTAATGAAGGAAGCTGAAATAATACAAATTTCAACAGATATTGACAGAGAAGGGGAAGCAATTGCAAGGATTGATAATCCAGGAAGCTGGATGTACACATAAAAAGATTAAACGCCTATGGATCAATAGCTTAGAAGTAGATGAAATAAAAAAAGGTTTCCAAAACTTAAAACCAGGAGAAGATTTTGAAAGTATGTTTGAGGAAGCGCAAGCTCGTCAACTTAGTGATTGGATTGTTGGTATGAATGCCAGTAGGCTATATACCCTCCTTTTACGTCAGAAAGGCGTTCAAGGGGTCTACAGTGTGGGCAGATGCCAAACGCCAGCATTATGCTTAATAAATAAGCGACAACAGGAAATTAAAAACTTTAAGCCAATGCCATTCTTTGAATTAGAAGCACAATTTACTTCTCCAAATGGTGTATATATGGGGCGTTATAAAGAGAGATTTGCTACTAAAGGAGAATTAATAAACTTGCTGCAGCAACATAGTCTTTCTGAAAATAACAGTCAACAAGGCATGATTAAATCTGTAGAAGTAAAACCAAAACAACAAGAAGCGCCAAAATTATTCTCTCTTTCTTCTATACAAGCTTTGGCCAACAAAAAATATAAGTATTCACCAGCTGACGTTTTAAAAGGGATTCAGGAGTTATATGAAGCGAGATTAGTAACATATCCCCGTACAGACTGTAATTACATTACAGAATGTGAATTTGAGTATTTAAAAAAGAATTTGAAGGGTTATCAATCTATTGCAGGTGTGAATTTCCAACCGCATTCATTAACTGCAAATAAGCGCTATGTCGATAACAAAAAAGTCCAGGAACACTATGCAATTGTATTAACTAAAAATGTTCCTTCAAAAGAAACGATTGCAAAATTATCTGATAAACAAAGAAATTTATAT
This sequence comes from Bacillus thuringiensis, assembly GCF_014932895.1. GTDB lineage: Bacteria > Bacillota > Bacilli > Bacillales > Bacillaceae_G > Bacillus_A > Bacillus_A thuringiensis_AA. The sequence continues at coordinate 15,704 of NZ_JACYOF010000015.1, forward strand.
ATGGAAGTGTTAAAGAGTGTATTAGGCATGTTCCATGCGCCTTATATATATGAAGAAACAGTTATAACAAGTGATATGAACGGTCTGTTGTTCACCACAAAAGGAAAGGCAGAAAAGTCCTTAGGATGGAAAGAGTTGTATGTGACGGATAAAATTGAGGAAGAGGACAATCAAAAGAAAGTATCTATTTTACCTGTAGTTAAACAAGGTGAATTTGTCCAGGGCTTAGTAAAATCAAAAGAGGGTGTGACTACGCCACCCAAACCATATACAGAAGGTCAATTGATTACCATGATGAAAACGTGTGGTTCTTCAGTAGAAGATGAGGAAAGTAGAGATATTCTTAAAGAAGTAGAGGGATTGGGGACGGAATCAACTCATGCTGGCATTATAGAAACGCTGAAAAAACAAGGGTACATAGAAGTGAAACGGATTGAACTACTCACCACTTAACGTCCTTACGGACTGTTTGAAGTGGGAGATTCCTGTGAACACCGATGTATCCACCGGTTATCTTAGCAGGCTCTACCCGTAGTCCCTACGGTGAAAACATAAGTATCTTGTACGTTGACTCACCACACTCCCTACTTTAGCTTGGTTTTCGCAACTTCGGCAAGCGTGGGGCGAAAGAACGTTGAAGATTTTACGGTTGCAACATTTTTCTGCAACCAACCTCATATCTTCAGTTTTCAAAGAGCAATCTGTACAAGTAAATGATAGCAAACATGTTGGCTTATGCCAACCGACATTCATCTCCCACCTAAAATTGGTGCTTCACACCTTCACATTTTTGAGGAAGGAGTCTTCTGTCGGAAAACGATAAAGTGAGTGTTACACCAAAAGGAGAAATCCTTTGTGAATCAGTTCAGGGAACGTTGCTAGCGAAACCTGAAATGACAGCGAAGTGGTAAGGGTATTTGCGTAAAATCGGTAAAAATCAAGGCTCTAAGGATGTATTTGTGAGTCAAACTAGCAAGTTTACAAAGGATCTAATTGAAGGAGCTACAAAGTCTATTGGTAAGCTGGAAATAGATACTAAAATTCAAAAAATGAAATCGAAAGATACGGTCGGTAAATGCCCGAAATGTGGGGAAGATGTTGTGAACCGTAAAACATTCTATGGGTGCAGCGGTTATAAGGAAGGATGTAAATTCTCAATTCCAGGAGAATATTTGACTAAGAAAATTTCGGAAGCAAATGCAAAGAAATTATTAGAAGGCAAGAAAACAGGTGTAATTAAGAAAATGAAAGGTACATCGGAGAAGGAGTTCGACGGTTATTTGAAATTATCACAATCGGGTAGGCTAGAACTTGAATTTGCTACAAAAAAATAACCAGGAATCATAGTAGGTAAGGGGAGAAGAAAAAGTGAATCTGAAAGCTGTTTTGCAAAAAGGTAAATGGGGGTTAATAGCAACTGGACTAGCGATTTTGTCCAGTTTGCTTTTCTCTTACTATAAAGGCGAGTCTATCAATTGGAACAGGAAATGTAGCAAATGTAAATCAAAGGATAGAAATAAATTTGTTATATGTAGTTATACCTGTATTGATTGCCCCTATCATTGAAGAGGTTATATTTAGGAAGGTTTTGCCGCTTGGATTAGAAGGATTGTTAGAACGGATTAATCGAACAACTGCAATTATTATTGCTAACTGTATCTTTGCAGCGGTGCATTTTGATTGGTTTTTCTTCCCTTACTTTGTAAATGGTTGTTTATATGCATGGAGTTACGAAAAGATGAAAGATTTGAAAGTACCAATTTTAGCTCATATCTCATATAATGCATTTGTATTTTTGGCAACAAGCTTTTTAGTTAATTAACATGGCGCTATAGCAATTAGTTAAATAAAAGGACTTCATAACTACTTATGGAGTCCTTTTTATTTAACTTCTATTTTGTGCACATGTGTAAATGTGAACTCGTGTAAATGTTCACATTTACACAAATGGAGGAAGTAACGTGGAATAATATGAAGTTGGATAAGAAGAGCAATATTCTTGTGAATATTGTGGAGTTGGGTTTATGAAAGGTGCATATAACTATGAAATTTGTGCTAACTGTGCGATAGAACACGGGCATTTGGACTAAATAATAGCCGTTAAATTATAGCCTAATGGTGAAGAAATTAGGCTATAGTATTAATTGGCAAAGGGGTGGGGAAATGGACAGTAACCTTTACAAGTTTTTTACATAACATTCATATATCCAGAGTTTTTGATAAGTGCTAAAATTTGAATTTTGTACAAATTGTAAGTAATAAAAAAGGACAGTTAAAAACTGTCCTTTTTTCTATCTTTTAAAGATAGTTACCGAACAGGTAATTTAGGGTTTTGGGGTATAAGATGATTAACATCTCATTGATAGTGTATGTAAGTAATACAAAATGGCTTGTACAATTGTTGAAATTAGTAATTTTTATTTTATATAAATTAGCTAATTGGGCAATTGATAGAGGAAGAACATCTAATCCATTAATTTATTTCTTTCATAATATATAGTACAAATAAGTTTTTTAGGAAAAAGGGGTATATTAAATGTCTTTTGAACGTAGATGTGAATGTGATGAATGTAATAGAAATCGAAGAAAAAGGGGCCGTGAGGAAGTAAGGGAATTTGGGGGAGGTGAAGGACGAAGAAGATTAAATGGTTTACGGGAAGGCGACAAAATTAGAGTTTTTTCAGGTGGAGATCCGATTGATGGAATAGGAGTCTTTATTCGTATAGAGGATGGATTTCTTATTTGGGTAGATGCTACCGTGAATATTAATATGACAAGCCTAGATGCTATTAGTATTCAACGAGTAATTTAATAGCGCCTTAAATAAATATAAGTAAAAGATAAGGGAAAGCTCTTATCTTATTTTGTTTTTAGGAATTATTATATTATGTAGATTAAATTAAGTATTTAAATACCAAAAAAAGAAGGGATTTATATAAAATAAATTCCTTTAATAATTTAATAGAAAGGTAGAATACATTATATGCATAGGTTTTTAATCAGGTTTGTACATTTTTAATACATTTATTTATTTTATGTAAAAGGTGCCAAGAAATACTTTGTAGTTTTATTTCTTGGCATGGGTATTTATTTGGGTCATTTGGATGCCGACCTTACAATAGTATATGTCCGCTATATGGAATGGTTTGTTATTTACGTTCAGTTCAGTGAGATTTAGAAAAGAAAAACACCTATTTTTTAATAGGTGTTTTTCCTGCAAATTGGCTTATAAATTAAGGGAAGTTTTTTTCTTTTACTTATTTTTTAAAAATCATCTCTATGATCGTGTTCGCGTTCATGTTTATGCTCATCACATTCTCTGCAATGTCTGCGACGCTTACAGCAGAAACGATCACAATCAGGTGAATTTATAGAGACTACGTTAATTTTGTTAATCGCAATACGTGCTAATCCCGGAAAACAATCAAAGTCAGATAAAATGATTACATTGTTTCCTTGAAAACCTTGGAATGTTGCACTTGTAGGTGGTTGACAATCATATTGAATAACAATACAAGTACCAGGAGTTAATGTGTGTAAGAATGGTAATAACTCTGGATTGTTATTCATTTGTCTTCTATTGTCTTCTCTTTCGTCTTTTCTGTGATGCTCTCTATGATGTTCTCGTCTATGATGATCACATCTGTTAAAATCACAACATCCACCAAAACCAAAACCCATAAAATTACCCCCTTTCGTTCGTCAGTACATCTTATGCTCGTCTAGAAAGGATGGTGTGGGTATATGAGTCTAGTTAAGTGTGGATTTTTATTTAATTATGAAATTTGTTTAATAAGGATTTTTTATGAATTGTTCTTTAAATACCATATCCTAATAATGTATAACTAAAAAAAAATTGCCAACTTGTCTATTTCAATTCTTATGCTCGAACATATTCTATTTTGATAACTAATAATAAATTAATTAATAGAATTATATTGTTAGGTGTCAAAATTAAAAGTAAAGGAAGGTGATAGGGAATGGCTGAACTTCAAGATAATACTGAAATTGTAACTCTGTTGCAAGCATTTCAATTGGTAGGGGCGAGAGTTGTATTATTTTTACCTTCATTTCACGTAGAAGGCTTAATTACACGAATTGGAGACAATTTTGTTACTCTTCGTCGTGGTAATGGAGAAGGCGTTGAAGTAGAAAGTAATGATAGTGGTGTGACTCTTGAAAATCCAAACCAAATTAGTGTTATGATTAGTAGCATTTTATCGGTTAGTGATGATCGAGGAGCATAATAAATTAAAAATGTACTGGGTATTATAAATACCCAGTACATTTTTATATAATCTGCTTACTATATAATACATACTTATTACAGGGGGAGCATAGATGTGTCAGTTTTGTTTGAACTCTGATAATAGCAAACGTAAATTTAGATTGTTTGAGGTAAATCCAATTCCTCTTATCGCTCCATGTAAATCAAGAAGGAGTTTTAATACTTTATTAGAATCAGAAAAATCTTCTGATGTTTTATTAAAATCAAAAATGCCTCCTAACACCTCTTCAGAATTAAAGGGATCTTCTTCTTATCATTCAGTAGTGAATAGTTCTAGCAATAATTTTGCAAGGGTAACAAATGAGATTAGAGAACTTTTATATGCCTATCAGTTACTTCATTTACGTACTGTATTGTTTTTAGAGGGAATTCATATTAAAGGAATTATAATGAATATGAGTCAAAATTTGGTTACGGTTATTGGACCGAATGTAGAAGTAACAAGTAATTCGACTGGTAATATTATAGGTTTTCCGGACAAAATTAATGTTAGACTTGAGTCTATTCAAGCAATTGGTGATGTAAAATAGTTTTCTCGTTAAAATATTAAAAACAATAGGGTAACGAGTGATTTTTAATGTTTACTTATATTATATGGTAAATCTAAATCGAAAATGTATCAAGAGTATTATCATTTTCTTCTTTGTTAATTCCAATATATTTTCAATTGAGACTCCTTGCTCCTTTAGGGATGGGAGTATCAAATCCATGCATATTAGATGATTCCAAGGATAGAATAGCCGTAACATCTAGAAATGTTAATTTATACGTTAGAGTTATCCTCTATATATTGAGAAGGCGCTTAAATAGGGTGTCTTTTTGTTTACACCTTTTGAAAATGACAAGCATACACTGGATTGTGGGGGCAACCACTTTATATATAAGAGCATCTAACAATTGTGGATGCTCTTTTTATTTGCACACAAAGAATTGTTAAATATATTAAATTGAAGGGGCTATTCTACAAGCACCTTTTTAGAGGGGCATCTATTTCCAAATAGAGCTGTGTCATGTGAAAGGGAAAAGCATTGCTATTTATTTTATTTTCATCATCTTTCAAGAACACTTAAGTTTTTTTGAATATACCTTTCATAATTAGGAATGGCTACTCTACCAAAAATAAAATCGGCTTGTACATATTTTGTTTGGAAGTGTATCATAATTTGGAATTGAACAGTCCGTATAAGTTCTATGCCTCTATTAAATGATCCTCATAATATAACTTTGCGGAACTAACCGCCACTTAACCTCTTAACGGTTCTAATCGATTAAGCTATCCCTGTATTTAAAAGAGGGATAGCTTCGTTTCTAAGATTTAGTTTTGCGTTAACATCCCTATCGTTATGTGTACTATAGGAAGGGCAATCACACCTACGAAGATTAAGATTTTTAACGTCTTTATTTTGGTAAATACAATTTTGAGGAAAGAGTCTTCTGTGGGAAAAAGATAACAGTAACCTTTGCACCAGAATTGTTTATATTGCGCATTAAAATTCTTCTATTAATATATTTAAAGCTTTTGACTTTATCCTTTCATATTCCATAGCTCCAGCAAGTTCTTCAGCAAGTAATGGTGATTTTCTGACGTATTTTTCACGAATCACATCATACAATTCGTACGGAAATAGCATATCAATAAACATAATTTTCTTCTGCTCTGCTGTTAAAGGAGAAACTGACTCATATGCGTTAATCATAATTTGAAATTGGTTTTCATTCCAAACACCAGTTGTATCTAGTAAAGGAATAATCATTTTACGCAAGTCTCGAATAGGGAGATCGTAAGAAACTGTATCTAAATCAATTACCCAAATTTGATTACTTGGATCTAATAAGGAATTTCCTGTTCCATAATCTTGATGACATAAATTGGGGAATGTTTTTAATTCATCAGTCCATTTTGTATATTCAGATTCCAATAGTCTTTGGTGTGTCTGTTTTGCTTCTAAAATAAAAGCATCAATTTCAGCCAAGTACAATTGTGAAAATGGGTCATCCGGCATAGTTTCTGATAAAGTTTTCCAAATCTCCATCTGTTGAAATCTTTTAATGTAATGATTGGGCCAACGTCCCAGTTTTGTAAAGATAGGTATGCCCGGTGGCGGTTTGTAGCCAATAGAAGCTACATGAAAATCTGCTAACCCTTTCATAATCATTTCAAGATCCTCTTGCATTGTAAGCTCAAAAGGTCTCCCCTCAATCCAATCATAAACAACAAATAAAAATGGTCCGTGTTTTGTATATAACTGATTTATTTTGCTTGGAATTATGCTTGGAACACGCATGCCTTTTTTGGCGAGATAATCTTGAGCGTGAATGGAAAACAAAGCCTTTTTTTCAGGGCGATGAATTCTCTTTAAGCAAAATGGTCCATCTGCAGTATGAATTTTCCATACTAAGGCCAGTTGTCCACCTTGTATTAATTCGATTGAAGTCGCTTGAATATCCCAATGTTGAATCATTGTTTCTGCCAATGCTACTAATTTTTGCTCCTCTTCGGGCGATAATGTATACACCGCTTCTTCATTCTGATTCTCCACATATATCACCATCCTTTTATACTCTCTTATTACTGTATGGTACATGACCATTTTTGCTCTAGCCATTTGCCTTTAAGAAGAAAAAGTACTAATTACCAAATTCAATTATAAAAGATGAAAAAATGAAAAAGTGGCTGATAACTCACAAACATAAGGGTTTCTTCGTAACATATGAAGAAAGTTGTATTTTTTATAAAACAGGAGGCGATTTAATGAAAATTGCGATAATATCCACTGAAAAGCTACCTGTACCAGCTGTACGAGGTGGGGCTATTCAAATTTATATAGATTCTGTTGCTTCCATTATTGCTTCAAATGGAAAAAATGTGACAGTTATTTCTATAACAGACCCAAATTTAAAACCGGAAGAAACAAATAAAGGTGTAAGGTATATACGTTTTCCAGAAGAGGAATATCTGCCTTATATTATTAAACATTTGAAACAGGAAAAGTATGATGTGGTTCATTTATGTAATCGTCCCAATTGGATCACAATTTTACGTGAGGCCGCACCACAGACTAAATTTGTGTTAAGTGTGCATAATGAAATGTTTGCATATGAAAAGATAAGTGATAAAGAGGGCGAAGCATGTATTGCGGCTGTTTCCAAAATTGTAACGGTTAGTGATTATATAGGAAAAACAATTACTTCACGCTTTCAAACTGCAAAATCAAAGACAAGAACAGTATATTCTGGTGTAGATGTAAATGAATATTACCCCTCGTGGACCGTGAATGGTACCAAGGTTAAAAATCATGTGCAAAAACATTTGAATCTACAAAATAAAAAAATAGTTTTGTTTGTTGGACGCTTGAGTAAAGTAAAGGGTCCTCATATTCTGCTACAAGCTCTCCCTCAAATTATCGAGAAAAATCCAGACGTTGTAATGGTTTTTATTGGTTCAAAATGGTTTGGAGATAACAATGTCAATAATTATGTAAAACATTTATATACCTTGGGCGCAATGTTTCCGGAAAATGTAGTCTTTATTAAATTTGTTAAGCCGAAGGATATTTCAACCCTTTACGCTATGTCAGATATTTTTGTTTGCTCTTCACAGTGGCAAGAGCCTCTTGCTAGGGTGCATTACGAAGCAATGGCAGCGGGATTACCAATTATTACAAGTAATCGAGGGGGGAACCCTGAAGTTATTGAAGAAGGAAAAAATGGATATATTGTCAATGATTTTGAGAATCCCGACGTATATGCAGAAAAAATAATTAATCTATTAAACAACGAAAATAAAAGAAAACAGATGGGTAAATATGGACGTGAAAAGGTTGAAAAAGAATTTAGTTGGAACCGGGTTGCCCTGGATTTAATGAAGGTGTATGGGGAAATTTTATAAAACATAAGAGGAGGATGATGAAATTTGGAAGAAACAACGGGATTAGAGAATGAACATTTAAAAAAGGTCCTTAGCCTTTATCCATTTGAAGTAAGTAATATCATTTTACAGTCAAGCAGAAGTGGGAGAACAATTTGGGAAGTTGAAACAGAAGAAGGATTAAAAATATTAAAACAAGCACATATGCAACCAAAAAGGATGCTTTTTATTGCTGGAGCACATTTACATCTCCTTCAAAATGGATTGCCAATTACAAAAATTCACAAAACAAAAAGAGGAGGCTTTTGTATTGGATCTGATGAGTATGCGTATGTACTATACGATAAGCATCAAGGGAAAGAAGTTATTTATTATAATAAAGAACAATTAGAGAAGGTACTAATATATGCAGGTAAATTTCATCAAGCATCAGAAGGATATATTCCGATACAAGAAAGTAAACTTCGGAGTCGATTAGGAAAATGGCATAAATTATACAGATGGAAATTACAAGAATTAGAAGGAAACAAAAGGATTGCACTCTCCTTTCCAGATGATGTATTTTCAACTATGTTTTTAGAGTACGTCGACAAAATGTTAGCACGTGGTCAGAGAGCATTACAAGAAATAAATGATCCATATTTTGAGCAATGGACAAAAGAAGTTATTACATCAAACAGTTTTTGTCAGCAAGATTTTACTTTAGCAAGGTTTGCAGAGATTGATGATGCTATGTTTATGAAAGAGCTACATTCTATTACAAGTGATTTACCCGTGAGGGATCTGCGTATTATTTTAAATAAAGTAATGAAAAAAATGTCAGTTTGGGATACTAATTTAGCAATTCATATGTTGAGTGCATATAATTCGGAAAATCCCTTATCAGAAAAACAATTTCGTGTTCTTTGGACTGATTTATCGTTTCCTCACTTATTCTGTTCAATTGCACATAAATATTATTTAGGACAAAAGCGTTCTTGGTCTGACGAAAAGTATATTTGGGCATTGCAAAATATCATCGCGCTTGAAAATTCTAAGGAAGAATTTTTGCAAGGTTTCTCTGATATTTATAGCGAAATCAAGAATAATAGTGGGGGGGGAATAAAATGAATCCAGAACAGGAAGAGTTAGTAATCCCTATTTTAGATTTAGAGAAATTTGTATTTTCTCCACCGGGACCAATGGGATGGGAATTGGCAGAGTATGAGCAACAAAAAAACATTGTACTAAATGAATCTTCTGTGTTAGAGAATTTAGCGATTATTAAGGAAGTAGAATTAGAGGAGTTACCCAAAATCGGATTGATAGATTTAGAAGAGAAACCTTCACAACAAACTACAATAATAGATGAAGTAATAGATGAAGTAATAGATGAAGTAATAGATGAAGTAACAGATGAAGTAACAGATGAAGTAACAGATGAAGTAACAAATGAAGTAACAAATGAAGTAATAGACGAAGTAAAAGATGAAGAGGTTCAGAAGACGAGAAAGAAGAAGACGAAGACGAAGAAGGCGAAGAAGACAAAGACGAAAACGAAGAAGAAGAAGAAGAAAAAAACTACAATAATTGATGAAATAAAAGATGAAGAGATTCAAGATGCAATAGAAGAACAAAACCCCGAACAAAATGAGATCGTTCCAACTCAAATAGAAAAGCCGAAAGTAAAAGTCAAAATTATTACTGATCATCCATTAAAAAGCCCGTGGATAGCAAAATTAGTAAAGAACGCTAAGGAAAATGAATAATGAAATTTCCGCAAATATATTAATCTTTTCATATTTTTTCAACATAGTATATATAAATCTATATTGAAGGAGTTAGGTAAATGGCTGATGTGAAAAGAGCAAAAATAAAACTAGATGTTGAGAATGGCTTTAGTGTTAACTCAGATGATGATTTACAGGAAGTTCTAAAAGCTCTAGCTGAAATAATTCAATCTGGTACACATGATGGTGTAGAGGTTGAAATTCAATATGCTGATGAAACAGAAGTTATCTTTACAGACGAAGAAGAAGACGAAGAAGAGGACGAAGACGAAGGCGAAGAAGAAGACGAAGAAGAGGACGAAGACGAAGACGAAGAAGAGGACGAAGACGAAGAAGAGGACGAAGACGAAGACGAAGAAGAGGACGAAGACGAAGACGAGGACGAAGACGAAGACGAAGAAGAGGACGAAGACGAAGAAGAGGACGAAGACGAAGACGAGGACGAAGACGAAGAAGAGGACGAAGACGAAGAAGAGGACGAAGACGAAGAGGACGAAGACGAAGACGAAGACGAAGAAGACGAAGATGAAGACGAAGATGAAGACGAAGATGAAGACGAAGATGAAGACGAAGACGAAGATGAAGATGAAGACGAAGATGAAGATGAAGATGAAGATGAAGACGAAGATGAAGATGAAGATGAAGACGAAGATGAAGATGAAGACGAAGATGAAGACGAGGATGAAGACGAAGACGAAGACGAAGATGAAGATGAGGACGAAGAAGACGAAGAAGACGAAGATGAAGACGAAGATGAAGACGAAGATGAAGACGAAGATGAAGATGAAGATGAAGATGAAGATGAAGATGAAGATGAAGACGAAGATGAAGATGAAGACGAAGACGAAGACGAAGATGAAGATGAGGACGAAGAAGACGAAGAAGACGATGCATAAGAAAAATCCCCCCTAAGGTAAAGGGGGGATTTTTGTTTATTTTATGAAGTTAAAACACCTAAATTAGGGGGTGAGGTAAATAGGGAATTTAGTTGCTGGGGTTCCGTAAAAGATAAATGTATTTGTAAATAAGTTCAATTTCATCCCACATCCTGTAAAAGCTCGAGTGATACAATTGAAAATAAGTGGGGAAAAACACTGTTTAAAGTCTCATTTCATATATATTGAATTTTAAGTGGCCGCAGGAGATTTTTTACAGGTTGGTCTGTTGGTATTGTTAATTGATTATATACTTGTTTTAACTTATTAGCTGTATGCATAAATGTAAAGCTTTTTTCAACGATCTGCCTGCCATTTTGAGCCATCAATTTTGCGAATTCTGGCTGAGATAGCAAAGCCTGGATAAGTCTAGAAAACTCTTTTGGGTTATTATATTCTTTAATTAAACAGCCGTTATGTTCATCCGTTATTACTTCTGCATTTCCACCACGGTTTGTTGTAATAATGGGAGTTCCAGCAGCCATTGCTTCGTAATGAACACGTGCTAATGGCTCATGCCATTGTGAGCTACAAACAAATATATCTCCCATTAAAAAAATATTATGAATCTGATCTGCTGGTATGAATTTAGTGAAAATTACGTGTTCTTTAATAGGTTTAGCGAGTCTATGCAATTTTTTTATATATTTATTTACTCTGTTATCACTAAACCATTTACCTCCAACTATAACGAGTACCGTATCTTTACGGACTTTAACAATCTCTTTCATAGCATGGATGAGTATATCTGCTCCCTTATTTTTGGTCAATCTCCCAACAAATAGAATCACCTTTTTATCTTGGATAGCATATTTTTTCCGAAATTCATTTCTAATTTCTTGTCCTTTGCGTGTCCAAACTGGAGGAGATGTTTTTATATTTACACCAGAGTAAACGATTGAAATTTTATGTTCAGCTTGTGGGAATCTTGCAATTACCGTTTCTCTTATATAGTTACTGACCGTAACAATAGCTGTAACCATTTCAATAATGACGTTGCCTTCAGGTATGGATATTTTGTGTTCAGCAAACATATCGTTATGAAGGCCTAATACAAATTTACTGTCTGGAGAGGCTTGTTTATATAAGGGAATATTTTTTGGACGATTAAAAACGTGTATAATGTCAAAGGTGTTGGATTGAAGTGCTTCTATAACATGCTGTTCATAATTTATTTGAGGGAAATATACGTAATGAATATTATCCTGTGTTGATTGTTTTGGAAGACTAGGGTCTGAAATGGAGAAAATAGTAAGTTCGAATTCTTGTGATATATAGGGGGATATTCCATCAATCATCATTTGAATTGCACCACCTCTAATTGCTGGAGAAGGTAATCTTTCAGTACATATATATGCGATTTTCATGAACTAGTCTCCTTTATAGATTTGTTTTATATACTTATATTCTGCTTCCAATCCATTAGTTAAAGAAACAACAGGACGATATTGCAATAATTTATTAGCCTTAGATATATCTGCCCATGTTTGTTTTGGTTCGCCAGGAATTGATTCCAGAAAAATTTTATTTGCTGATTTACCTAATATTTTTTCTAGTGTAGTAATGATATTCAGAACGGAAGATCGTTCCGTGCCACCGATATTGATAACTTCTCCTACTATAGGTTCGCTTGTCTCTAAGGCAGCTATGGTTCCTCGAATACAGTCATCGATATAGGTAAAATCACGTGTTTGTGTTCCGTCACCAAATATTGTGAGAGGTTTATTTTCTAGCATTTGTTTAATTAATCTGTGGAATGCCATGTCCGGTCGTTGTCTGGGGCCGTAAACAGTAAAATATCTTAAAATCACAATTGGTATATGAAAATTTTTGTGATAAATATGGCATAAATGTTCACCACTTAACTTTGTAACACCATATGGAGATAGAGGGGTAGGTAATAGATCTTCAGAAACCGCACCAGATTTTTCACCATAAACGGAAGATGTTGATATATGAATAAATTTATTTAATTTTATGTGTTTACAGGCTTCAAGTAACTGTTGTGTAGCCAGTATATTATTTGTAACATAAGGCTGAAAATCTTTCCCCCAGCTTGTTCTTACACCGGGAATAGCCGCTAAATGATAAACAACATCTACATCCTTTAATAGCTTTGATAGATCTGTAGTTAAAATGTCTTCTCGTATGAATTGAAAACGTGAATTCAATTCGAGAGATTGGATATTACCTGTTTTTAAAGTGGCTGGAGTAGGACCGATGAACTGATCAATTCCAACTACATGATATGCACTATTTTTGAGTAACGCTTGACACAAATGTGAGCCAATGAAACCAGCGGCTCCTGTTACAAGTATTTTCATGACCGACCCACTCCAATATATTGTAATCCGTATTTTTCTATTTCATCTTTTTCAATGCAATTGCGTCCATCCACGATTGTGCATCCCTTCATAACTTGTTTGATTTGTTTCCAATTAAGTGTTTTGAATTCATTCCATTCCGTGGCGATAATAATGCAATCAGAATTTGTAATTGAAGATTCTAGGTTATCATGTTGTGTAACTTGTCTTTTTAAATGTGGAGGGAGAAAAGCTTTTGGGTCGTAAGCATGTAGATCGTAGCCGAGAGGGATTAACTTTTCAAGAAGTATTACAGCAAGGGAGCTACGAATATCGTCAGTATCTGGTTTAAAAGCAATTCCTAAAACCGTTATTTTTTTTGAAGAGGGCTCCTTTATAGCTTTTTTGACTTTTTCAACATAAAGATCTATCTGTGTGGAGTTAATAGATTGTACAGCCTGTAAAATAGGAACTGCTACTTGCCTATCATTTGCTGTATAGATGAGGGAATGTAAATCTTTTGGAAAGCATGATCCGCCATACCCCATTCCCGCCTGAAGAAAATGAGGGTTAATTCGAAAGTCATAGCCAATACCTTTTGCCACTTCAACAATATCAATGTTATATGCATCACAAATTCGAGAAATTTCATTTATAAAAGATATTTTGGTAGCCAAAAATACATTAGATGTATATTTAATCATCTCTGCTTCATTTAAACCTGTACAAAGGAAAGGGGCGCTAATCTCTTTATATATATCCTGCATAATTTTTAACGACTTTGTGTCACCTTTTTGGATACCTATAATAGTTCTATCTGGAAGGAACATATCCTGAACAGCAGAACCCTCACGAAGAAATTCAGGGTTGGAAACAATATTGAATAGGGCTGATGAAACCCCACGTTTAATGAGTGTTTCATATAATTGTTGATTTGTACCTGGTGGAACTGTACTTTTCGTAATAATAGTTTTATACGATGTTATAGCTGGAACTAGTAGATCAATAACGGAGTATATATATTGTAAATCCGTCTTTCCACTTGATGTAGAGGGGGTTCCTACAGCTATAAGAATAACAGGTGATTGTCGAATAGCATTATCGATATCACAACTGAATTGTAATCGTTTTCTATTTTTATTAATTAGTTCTTTTAAGTGCGGCTCATAAATGGGACATTCACCTTTTTGAAGAGAATGGATTTTATCCTGATCTTTATCTACACATATAACATCATGACCTAAGTCTGCTAATACTGCTGCTGATGTGATTCCAACATAACCAGAGCCTATAATACATATATCCATATGATAATCACCTCTCTGAACTTAGTACTATAGTACTAGTTGTTACAGTATATTGATGGACAAGATGGATTGGTGACAAATGAAAAGGCCTATTCATATAAGAAATGAAAGCAATGAGAAGGTAAACGCCCCTTTTGAATTCGTCATGCGCAGGTAAGTAGGGTACTGAATATTAATATTGTAAACACTCGAGGGAGCGAGAGATTAGTGATTAAAAAAGCAATCATTCCAGCCGCTGGCTACGGCACAAGGAGCCTTCCAATTACAAAGGTAATTCCAAAAGAAATGTTTCCAATAGGTAATAAACCTGCGATTCATTATATTGTGGAAGAGGCTGTAAAATCAGGTATTGAGCAAATATTAATTGTACTTTCTAGCAGAAAGGATTTAATAGTGGATTACTTTGATTATTCATTAGAATTGGAGGCTTTTTTAGAAAAAGAAAAAAAAGCCCATCTGTTAAAAGGGCTTGCTATCCCTAATATTCAAATCCACTATATAAGGCAGCCATATGCGAGAGGACTTGGTGAGGCGATAAAATTAGGTGAAACATTTATTGGTAATGAACCTTTTGCGGTACTGTTGCCAGATGATATTGTCGTTTCGGATAAAGAAACCGCTTTAAATCAGTTAATTAGTATTTATAAAGAGACGAAAAATAGTGTAATAGGTATTCATACAGTTCCAGATGAATGCCTAGAGAAGTATGGTATTATTGAAGGGAATTTTGTAAAAGATGATTACATGGATATTACAAATATTATTGAAAAACCAAAAGTAAATCCTCCATCTAATCTCGCAGTAATTGGTAGATATGTTTTCACGCCTGATATCTTTCCTTTATTAAAAAATATTCAACCTGGTGTTGGGGGAGAATATCAATTAACAGATGCGATTCATTCTTTAATTATGACTAAAAAAGTATATGGAAAAATGATTTCTGGGAAAAGATTTGATATCGGACAAGAAGATGAATATATGCAACTTCTTAATCTTATATATGGACAAAAAAAAACAGGTAAGAATTAATTTGTGGAAAAGGATTCAACCAATATACAATTGAGATCTATAAACGATTCCTGAAGATTTGATGAAACCTATGTAAAAGTTAGGGGGAATTAGGTATATTTACATCGTAACTTTGGGTCAGAAGGGCATACAATCGACTATTATTTAAACAGGTATAGAAATCATATAGCTGCAGAGTTTTTTTCAAAAAAGCTTTGCGGTCTTTTCATATTTCTAAGCCTCGTATTATCACAGTAGACCCGAATTCACTCTAACTAATGGTAACCTCCTATAGGTTTAGTGTTTTTTGCTGTCCTTAATAATAAATCAACAAAACCACTCACCCATTCTTTTAAATATGGGCTTATAGATCTAGTTATTTAACCAACCACAAAAAGGAATATTACATAGGCTAAGTCTAACATTACATTTTTAAAGTGAGGGGAATAAGCATATGCACCAGTATTGGTATGTGAATTCAAAGAGGAACGGGGAGCTATATAATAACTCTATTGCAATACCACTATTATATTCACAGCCCCAAATATCCAAATTTGAAAAAATAAATGGTCTTGGGATTCCCGAAGATTGG
This sequence comes from Bacillus thuringiensis, assembly GCF_014932895.1. Taxonomy (GTDB): domain Bacteria; phylum Bacillota; class Bacilli; order Bacillales; family Bacillaceae_G; genus Bacillus_A; species Bacillus_A thuringiensis_AA. The sequence continues at coordinate 31,774 of NZ_JACYOF010000015.1, forward strand.
AGTTGTCGAATCTATCCAGTTGGTTGGGATTCATCAGTCGGCCATGCAGGTTTCAATTCACCAAAACAACCCTTTCCATGGGACCAATCCTTACATCATGCGGGGATGTTCCCACAAGGACATCTTCCTACTGTACAGCCGTCCGCCAATCCATTTAGTTTTAACGCCAATGGGCAGCCGATGAACTGGGGAGTTTTTGGAAATCCTGTAGGTTGGGGGGGACAGGGAAATGCTATGGGGTGGGGTGTTACATGGTCTCCAATGGGGTGGGGGAATAACGGGGGAAACGGACAGCCGATGAACTGGGGAGGACAGGGAAATGTTATGGGATGGGGTGTTCCATGGTCTCCAATGGGGTGGGGGAATAACGGAGGAAACGGACAGCCGGGAATGTTTGGAAACTTACTTACAATGGGAAAGAGCACCATGAATGGAATAGGAATGATTAATAGTCTAATTGGTATGGGAAAATTATTCTTTTAGTGAATTAGGTCGAAGGGATAGATCCGTAGCATAGACACCTCAACAAAATATTCCCTTTCCGATTTGTACTTATAATCATCATGTATATAAAATCATTATGTCTTTTAATGATACCAGCTACCATTACTTTGTATAATAGATTTTCTAATCCTCTTATAGCTATTTCTCCAATACCCCTTATATTCAATTATTTTCTCCAAACTTCTTTCCCCTCAGAAACTAACCTAACATCTCTTTATTTCACAAATATATCCTTGGAATGTATAGTATCATACCGTACATTTTAAAAGATGGCATAATTTTCTTAGGAAAAAACATCATTGTGTTTGTTAGAGTCCTTGTTAACTCATTCTAGTGAAAACAGAAATAAGATTGGATAACTCAGTCTTTCAAGAGTCCGGTTCATTAATCCGTTAGAATTAGAGCTCGTAACTTTTGTCATGGGATTATAAATTTGGATTATTCTGATATTTTTTGCTTTTGAGTACGTTTCTGAAAAAACTCGTGATACTGAATCTTTACCTTCATAAAACAGTATCTTCACACAACGGACACCTTCAACTATGCCCCCCATCCCGATTAAGCTACTTCACTGCTCCACCAAATTAAACTTTTATGTATTTTTTACACATACTATTGCAACAAGCATATATTATATAGGAGACGTTCCTTTCTAATGAACTGATAAGGCCCTTTTTTAGGGCTTTTTTATTGTATGATTTTTTAATCAGATATATATCTTAATTTACATATAAATATTTCCAAGAATTTTTGCGATTAATTGACGTTTACACGTCTATTTATATCAAATATAACAAATTTGGTTGTATGACACGGGAATATTATATAAAAAATGATAATAAGTATATGCATTCAACACTGTATGTTTTGTTTGTTTTATATGTTAATTGTTTTACATGTTTTATATGTTTATATGTTTTAAGAGCATGAAATGCCTTGATATATAAGGGATTATGACTCTTAATTATAACAAATTTGGTTATAAATATAACAAACTTGGTTTTAACTAAAACAAAAATGGTTTTAAAGGTAACAAATTTGGTTACTTAGCTATAACAAAGATGGTTTTAGGGGTAACAAAAATGGTTTTAACTAAAACAAAAATGGTTTTAAAGGTAACAAATTTGGTTGCTTAACTCTAGCAAAAATGGTTTTAAAGGTAACAAATTTGGTTGCTTAACTCTAGCAAAAATAGTTTTAAAGGTAACAAATTTGGTTGCTTAACTCTAGCAAAAATAGTTGTAAAGATAATGATTTTAGTTTTAACTAAAACAAAAGTGCTTCTAAATATAACAAATTTGGTTATTTACTTCACAACTTTAAATATTTTCGAAATCATTTTTACTATTTAAATGATTTTCGGAATACTTTTATATAGAATAAAGTTCTTTTCCACTTTAATAGCGGAAAAATTTTCTGAATTAATAAAAAATTAACTATAACAAAGGGAATATATTTGTTATAGTTAATAGAACAGTAGAGGGAAGAAAGAAGGGACGTATATAGATATGTCTGAAAATCGAGATTTGCAGATTAAAGAAAATAATATTGTTTCAAAATCAAATACTTTAATTGAAGCAAATTCACGTTTAAATTTAGTAGAACAAAAAATATTACTTTGTTTGGCTAGTAATATTGAACCCAATGATCGAGATTTTAAAACTTACACATTCCCCATTAGACATTTTCATGATCTGCTTGGTCTAAATGGATCCACTAAATATTCGGAGTTAAGTAAAATTACAAAGGAATTATTATCAAAAGTAATTGAAATTCGGGCGGGGGAAGAGCTGATACAGGTATCTTGGCTTTCCTCAGCAATTTACAACAGAAATAAAGGAACAATTGATATGCGTTTCGATCCGTTATTAAAACCATTTCTATTAGAATTAAGCAGTAAGTTTACAAGCTATAGATTAGCTAATGTTGTTAAATTGAAAAGTACATACGCCATCCGTATTTATGAACTACTTAAACAATATGAAGATTTAAAGGAACGTACAATTAGTCTTGAAAATTTAAGGTATTACTTAGATGCAATGGATATATACCCTAACTATGCAAATTTTAAGCAACGCGTATTAAAACCTTCTCAAAAAGAATTGTACCAAAAAACAGATATTTCTTTTGAATTTGAGGAAATCAAATTAGGCAGGAAAGTACAAAAAATCAAATTTATTATCCGTGGCCAAAAAAAGAAAGATAACAATTTAGTTCATTTTGAAAAAAATTTAGATAAATTTCAACAGCCCAATACATTTGAACAAAAAATTAAAGGATTTGAAGAACGCTGTAAAGAAAAAGTGTTTCCTAAAGTTTTAAAAAAGTGGGAAGCTCATAAAGAAATTGTATTAGAAATAATTGAGGATATACGATTCCGTTCAGATATTGATTCTCCAATAGGCTATGTAGAATTCATTTTAAATTCCCGATTACAAGAAATGTCTGACAAAGAAATATCAAACCAAAGTAGTCAAATTGAGGATAGGCCTCACAAAAATGGAGTATTAGAGATTGATAACATTATAAATTTAGTTATCAGTAAATATTCAACATCTACAGGTGCTGTAGCTACATTTTTAGTTAAAGATACAGCAATTGAGAAACTAGTGAGGGTAGTTACATTAGAAGAAGCTGAAGCCATTTGGATAGAACATGAAACGTTTGTCATGGATAAAATTTATGAATACATTAAAAAGAATAGAAGAAAGAAAAGATACTAGGTTTTAAAATAAAGTGGGACCATGTTGTTTACCTGAATCTCTATAAAGATTAAAAGAATTTACTAATAAAATTAGTGTAACCTGTGTGAATCTCATACAGGTTTTTTTATACTTTTGTAGTTATCGAATTCGATAACTATAAAAAACCCAAAATCCCTTGATATTACTGGGTTTTTTCTACCTTTGTATGCTTGTCCCTTCTCACTCTCTATATAGGGAGCTAAAAGCTCCGCAAGGAACGGGTTGTATTTTCTTTCGCTTTGCTACATCCTTACGGAACTTTTCTCGGCTCGGGTTTTGGCGGCACCAAGCCGACACATCCAAAAGCAACTATCTAGGTTCATCGGCTTGAATTTGCTATTATACGAGCCGAACCGCTAGTGCATTCGAATCATAATTTCACTTATCATAGGGATAGATACATAATACGTGGGGGTTCGTCCACCACACTATGAACCAGCCTCTACTCCAAAAGTCAACGAAAACTCTTGGAATCCATATCCAATTTATGTTAGATTAAATATAGATTTACTTTTCTTTTTTTTTTATTTCTTTTAAACATTCAAGAGCCGTTTCGCGGTTCAGATTCAGACACTTATTTTGTGTCTATGACTCTGATTCCGGAACGGTTCTTTTTATATATAATTATTTGTTTTTAATGAGATCATGAAAATGAACAAATGTGTTTTGGGATTAAACAATATAAAAAAGGAGTGAGGACCGGAAGGTACAAAAGAAGCATGGCTATAGCCATGCCGTTGCGAAGACAAGTGGATTTGCTAAGGAAAACGTGGATATAACAGTTGCTCTCCACGCTAAATATGGAGCGATAGGCGTAGGCTTAAATTGAAGTTCTACAGATACATATGGAGTAGCGGATTGACACCTTATGGGGTGCGGCGTATTTGCCGCGCACCATAAGGTGGATCATGTCCGTTTGAGCGTTAGTGAAAACGGTCCGACCGAGGGTTGGCTATTGAGGGGTCCTAAAAAGCCCCTGAAGGCTTTTATTCTGAAAGAGAGTATAAAAAGATAAAAAGGCTCTTAAGAATTACCCTATGAGCTTGAGAGATGTAAATGGATTGATAGATAATGTTTTATTTGTTTATGTTTGGAATGCATTCTAATTAAAATTACATCTAAGACTTTACACAAGGAAAATGATAAATAAACTGGTCTTGTATAGCTGAGTCCTATGCGTTTATGCCGCGAAAGTTACTTGACCATGAGGGTGTAGAGGCTCGTGGTCAAGTGAACCGTGGAATAAAAAGTGTAGGACGGGACCCGAGAAAAGGGCAAAAATCAAGGGTGTTATCTCAATTATGAATGAGGGCAAAAAACAACTAGCCCAGTAAGGGGTGCTAGTTGTTTTAAAATTCGTTATTGGCAGCAAGGACAAGGTGGAATTGTCTTTGGATAACGTGATTTTTGTTTTGATACAATTTGATTATCTCAGATGGGTATTTACCTTATTTACTTTTAGATACTGGACGCATATCTTAATTAAGAATTCTAGAGGATAGGGGGGGCATACACATGGAAAGACAAACACCTATTTATGGGGCATCTCCGTATTACGGAAGTCATAATCCTTATCATTCATACCAGCACGTAGGTTATTATCCGTATCATCACCATCATTATTATCCATACCAGCATGTGGGTTATTATCCATATCATCATCACCATCATCACCATGGATATCCTAGCAGTTATTAATGTAAAAACAAAAAATATCAAGAAAGAGGGGACTTTTTGAGTCCCCCTTTAAATATTGTTAGTCTACATAACGTCTTATTATCGGTAGCAAGATTTTCATAGAATCCTTGTATTGGCAGGAATTCTTCTTTTTTTGTCTGGTTATCTCGTATACAGGATTTTATACATCGTTGATGTAGCGGGGATTCTAGGGATCCGAGCTCTTCTTTTTTTTGTATAAAATCTTGTATATAGAAAAAAGATTTTGATGTTATTATCGAGAAGTAATACATATCGGTGGTAAAATCGGAATGTATTTCGGAAATTAAATCGTTTTTAAAATCGGTTTTCATATCGGTTGCAAATACATTCCGATTTTGATTGGAATGTTGATTTAATCGTGTTTTTTAAGTGAAAAACGTATTCCGTTTTTTGGGGAGGAATAAAAATTGGAACTAAAATCGGAAATGCACACACCGAAAATTGTTGCAGATCTTTTGGGGATCACACCCGATTTGTTAAAGGTATGGTCAAACGAATTTAACATACAAACGGAGCGAAGCCAGGGAGGGCATCGCAGATACTCGAAGGAAAATATAGAAGAATTAAAAGCAATAAAAGAAAAAATACAGGTTCAAAAATGGTCTTACGATCAAGTTCGGTCATGGAGAAACGGAGAACTTGATTCGTTTGTTTCAAAAGAAGAAAAATCAGAATTAGAAAAGAAATTGAATGAAGTATTAGAAAATCAACAGTTACAAAATCAATTTAATCAAGCACTCGTTCAAAAATTGCAAGAAATTACGAATGAATTGGTTACGACAAAAGAGCATTTAGCGAATACAGAGAAAAAGTTAACTGAAGTAGAAGGTAAAAATAGTGAATTAGAAGTTTTTATAGAGAAGAAGCTAGAGAAACGAGATCAGTTATTGCTTGAAAACATTAGAGATATGCAGGCACAAAATCAGAAACAAAAACGGAAAGGTTTTTTCGGTTTGTTTAAAAAGTAAATTTGGCCGGTATTTTATGTAGGTTTCTAATGTCGGAAAAAGAAGAATAGAAATATAGCATACATACAATAAGGAAATGCAGTATAGATCAGTCTACAAGCATTCCCTTGTTATTAATATGTATTTTCTATTGATAGTCTTTCAAATCTTTTATAGGCTGGAAATGTTCTATATCTTCTTCATTTACAGTGGTGACCAAAATATTTTTAATTTTATTTTGTAGGTTTTCTCTTGAAAAGTTTCTAGGTGTTTTAGTTAATTGAACAATTTCAGCTATTAGTTCTTCAGTTAATTTTTCCTCATTAAACTGCCATTTGTATCTCAGGACATTATTGGCTAAAATGTGATCACTGTATTCGTATATCAAAATCCAAAGACTATAGTAAAATCTATATTTTAGAATTAGATCATAACTATACTGTTTATTAAGTTTCAAATTTAAATGATTTAATTCTTCTAAGAAGATAAAACATAACTTTGCTTTAGCAAGTGTATCTGTATCTCCCCTGAAATCTTCGTATATTTCACTTTTTCTAACTTCTTCATATGCACGAATTAATTCAAAGGGTGCGTATTTTAAATTTAGTTTAATGGATCTTTTAATTTCATTAAAAACATCTTCTTTATTAAATGTATCTTTTAATGCATCTCCCCTAAAAGTTGTTTCAATATCGATGTATTTTGTGACTTCATATAATAGGGGGGGAATAGAGATTCTGATAGGACTCTTTTAAATCTTTTTCTTCTTCCCTTTTTTTAGAGAGGTTATGCGAAGCATATTGCGCTATTATTCCGGAAATCGCTGCGAAAAAAAATGTGATTATGAAAGCCCAATCTGTTCCTGTTATTGTAGCTAAAATCATTTTGTTTAGTTCCCTTCATAGAGGTTTTAGATTTGGTTATTCCATTATAACATTTCACTATAAGTAGATAGACTAAAATAGTTTATTTGAAATTTTTTTGAGTAGGTCTTAGTTGGAAGAGAAAATGAATGATTAAATATAAAAGGAATTATAATTTCTTTATTTAGAGTCTTTTGAATGTATACTTTTTCATCTATTTCGAGGATATTGGGGGAATTGGTGCGAAGCCAACGTTTAGAGGGGGGGTGAAAGTAAACTAATATTTAAGAGTTTACTTTCGTTTTTTAAAAATTGGCTCTATTAAAGTGATATATTGAAAAACCACCCAAACGAGGTGGCATTTCAATATATTTTATTTGGTAAGCTTATCGTCGTTTAGTTTTCTTATCTCATCACGAATGTCTCTGATATATTCATTCTTTTCACGCATTATTTTTATACAGGTAATAATGGTACAGATTACAAAAGTAATAATTCCTATATAAATAAGGAAAGGGATGATTGCTAAAAGGTTTATCATATATAATACCCCCTTAAATATCCATATAATAATATATGACTTCTATATTTTTTTAATACATGTAATACCAATTTTACTTATATGATAATTAACATTCTTTAATTACAAAGCTAAAAAATTAATTCGCTTATTTTACAATTCGTTTATAACTAAATTTGGGAAACTGATAATGGTATTTTATGTAAAGAAATATTCAAAAGTTTACTTTCAAATATTCAACTGATAATGGCGTGTTGTCAAATCGAACAAAAAAAGCCAAAACCCTATCTAGTGAATTTTGGCTTTTCTATCAATATTAAACTACAAGGATCCCTACAGGCTATTTTTGAACACTCGTAGCTTTTTTTTAAGCGTATTAGTCCATCGGATTTATTAAATGAATAATTCATGAGGTCTCCTTTTGATGGCTTTATTGTAGGGGAATCTTTTTAGGTAGGCTGTTATATATTGTCAGTGTATGCAGGGGACAAAATTGTGTATATAACTAGATAAGCCTTTTTTATTTTTGGCTTAACATATGAAAAGAACCCTATTAAATAGTAGGGTTCTTTTCTGGGGGAACAGTTGAAGGATGAACCTATACTTCATACTTATTATTTATTATGAATTTCACTCTTATATTCATTCGAATGGAAAACACGTATGTTTGGGTAACTTGCAAAATGACTATTGGGAGGAGAATAAACGAACGGTAAGTGTCAATGGTAAGCGAACCGGAATGGTGCAGCGGTTTTTGCTGATCCTTGAAAAAAACACTTATTATAACAACGCTTTAAATTACTGGTAATGGGGTTTACCACACATATTCTGACAGAGGTGGTAATTACCTCCCGTTATTTGCATGCAATAGGTAAAACAGATAGGGCCAGCTAACGTTGGGTGTAAAGGATAAATTGAGGACATGTCTACCCGTTCTGGTTCTGGTATTGGTATCGGAGATACTGGCTGGGTTGTGCAAGGTATTGAGATACATTGTTGTTCATAATAGCAATTTCCATAAGGATCACAACGGGGTATTAAAAAGTATTGTAAATACTGCATAGTTTTTTCTCTCCCTTTAATTCGTATATTAATTTAAGTGTAAGTTAAGGGTTTAGATGGTCATTCAAATTATAGATTATGAGTAATTTATCTAATATGACTGGGTAGTTGTATCTATCTAGGGGAAACCATATTATTACAAAGTAATGCAATATTTGGTACTTATTAGTATTAATTAGACTAAAAAAAAGACATTCAAAATGAATGCCTTTTTTTTAACAATCGAATCCGCCACCAAAGCAGCTACATCCGATAATGATGAGTAAAATAAATAACACTATGAGTAAAGCAAATCCTCCTCCAAAACAACTACCACAGCTACCACCATAACTCATATTAATCTCTCCTTTTTAAAGAAGGATAAAACATTTTGGGTGCACATATATTTTAATGGATTTACATTATTGTATGTTTTTTAGAAATAAACGAGCAAGTCTTTTTAAGAAGACTTGCTCTTATTTTGAGCAGTACCCAAAAACAAGGGAAATTTCACCCCAATTAATGTTGTAGATTTGATTGAATTATTAAATTACCATTCTTAGTAAGTAGCGAAATTAAAATTGATACTATTTTTTCTGTTTTATCATTTTCAATTCTCTTTTCTTTTTGTAATAATTCTTTATTAATAATTTCTCCTTCATCATTAATGTTGTTTATTTGTAATGAATAAGAAAATATTAATTGTGTAAAAATGCGTGTCAACTCTGTATGCTCATGGTTAAAAATTGAAGGTGGTTCAACATTTTTTAATTGTTGTAATATATCTTTGCATATATTGATGTTGTTATTTAAAGTTTGTATTATGTTTTTTTCTGAATTATTACTCATGTCACATATTTTTTTACCTATATCCGATAATAACTTTCCATATGCTAAAGTGTTCATATTCAGTCGCTCCCTAATTTTGATTAAGTATAAATTTATTTAGTTTATGTACAAAGGCCTAATTTAGTTAAGGGGTTTTGCATGTGTAGGTCAATCAAAACGGACCTACACATGCAAAGGGAGTATTTGACTTGACCTACCATACTATACTCGAACCCTCTTGGCACTGAACAAACTACCGTTTGTTCTTGCCAACCGGCGAGGGGGTCCCTCAAGGATAGAGGGGGGGCAAGGAGAAGAACTGCCCTTGTAGGTTCGGACAAAGTCCGATGTCTTTTGGCCATGCTGGGCATGGCTCAGCGAAGCCGAAGATCGTCGCTGTACTAGTTGTAAATACTAGGAATGAGGAGAAAAGTTATGACAAATACTATCAATTTAAAACAAGCTGAAAATAGATAAAGAAGATAGACTAGTAAACAAGCTGTTTTCTACTTTTAAACATAGAATATAATGAATCCTATTTAATATGAGAGGAGGGATTTATATTCATGAGAGATGATTTTCGTTTTGAGCACTTCAGAGATTGTGATAGATTTTGGGATGATATAGTGTTCTGTAGACGTGACCGTGATTGCGATTGTGATGAATGTCGTCGAAGACGTAACCATGACCATGACCGTGATCGTGATGAATGTCGTCGGAGACGTAACCATGACCGTGACTGCGATTGTGATGAATGTCGTCGAAGACGTAACCATGACCGTGACTGCGATTGTGATGAATGCCGTCGAAGACGTAACCACGGTCGTGATGATCGTCGGGATTGGTAAATCCCTTTGGAAAGGTGCTTTGAGGAAAAGCACCTTTTTAGTCAAGAATTTTCTGGCCTTATTTATTAAGGGAAGATAAGGATAAATAAAAAAAGAGCACTGGAGCCCCTCTTTCGAACCGGAATCGGTTAATTAAAGAACAAATTGGAATTCCGAGTGCTATTTAATGGGATTGATGGATTTTAACCTATGTTAACACAATGAACGAAAATAAACGTCACTCCATCAGTTCAATAAATGAAAGTAAACTAATATCTGAGAGTTTACATTTTAGCACTTTTTTGAAATTCAGCATATGATGCTATGAGCATGTATATTACATTTTTAGTCTATCAATAAGAAAAACCACAGCAATTGCTGTGGTTTTTCTTATTGATGAAACTTGAAAATAAACTTCTATTCAAAGGTCTACATTGGTTCGTTTTAAGGGGAATAACAATATCTGTAAAATATTCCCGCATAAGCTATTACATATAATATTGAATGCAGAAGTAAATGGTGGGGAATCAGGAATTGGTATAGCTAAACAGGGGATTTGTGATTTACATCTGTTTTTAATAGACACTTGTTATTCCTCACTTTGGTTTAATCTTATTTATAATACAAAGTATTTTAAAACTTTAATTGTGTTTTTTTTATTAACCAAATCTCTTAAAAATGCATTTACTAATATTGTACAAGCTTCGATATTTGTATAGATTATTCAAAAGGAGGAAGGTTAAATGCGTCATAATGGAGATTGTGCTCCTACTGCACAAGTCATTCAAGAAATAATTTGTGGTAATATTAATGGACCTTTAACAGATGCTGAGGTGTGGTCTGCACCCCCGGGTACTTACTTTTCGGGTACTTTTGAGCTCTTTAATTCAGCTGCTAGTCTTACTAACATAACAGCAAAAGGAATATCGAGTCCGGCAATAGATTTAAGTGTTATTCCAGGGAATACTAGATCACAATCAGCAAATCAACCTACAGGATTTACTGTTACAGTAGCTGCTGGGGATAGTGGATCTTACTGTATCATTTTATATAAATGAGTTTAAGCATGATATATGAATAAAATTATGGTATATATTTGATAAAATAGAAATGCAAATAAAATAATTTTAGTTTTAAAAAGATCTATCAGTTGGTTTAAGGGATCTTTTTCTACATTTAAAAACAAAGGGGAATAAAATCCCTTTTGTTTTACATAGATGTAGTTCAAATAATGGAGGGTGTTTTTGTATCTATGGCCTAGTTCATTTATGACTAGGCCTTTTATGTTTATGCTTTTTAATTGTAAATTTAATAAAAAGAGAGCACACTCAATTTTTAAAAATTGGGGTAACGTCCCATGCCCATCAACTTAACAGTGAAAGCAAACTAAGCTTGTGAAAGGACAACGTCTTTTTCGCTTTATAGGTAGTGCAAAATTTTAGCTTGGTAGCAATGTGGTTGCCACCCCTATTACAAAAAAATCCTATTGCTATATGACATGAGCTCATTTTGAAAAATTCCTTTTCAAAAAGAAGCATATATGATGAGGAAGACATATTTTAAACTATATTCCATTGGAAAGGTGAGGAAACGTATATGGATTTACCTTACAAGAAAAATTTCATTATAATAAGCACGCCTTATTTCCCACATATTAATTTATCAGGCCTTCCTGAAGTAACAAGAATATCTTCATGCTTTCCTGAAACTCTAAAAACGAAAAAAACACCAAAATCCCCCAAATCAAAAACATTGTGCTTTAGGCAAGTTATAGAGCATAAAATCCAGTTAGTCCCTCCTGCAAAAAAAGGAACCATCAAAGTTGACAGACAGATATTTACTACGATTGAAAAGGTGTGTTCAGAAGTAGTCACTATTTCGGGATTTATCCGTAAGACTGTTACTTATACAGCATTAGCTTATAACAAGGTAATTCCAAACTATAGGATCCAAGGTGATGTTCCCTTTCAAGGTCTTATAGAATCAAAAGATATTAAAGAGGAGCATCAATTTAGCATCATCGAAGAAAGAATAATCGGCAATGCGCTTACACATGAAGCTAATTTTGAAAATTCAAAGGAATTCCAAGGATACAAATCTCCCATTGCTTTCAATTTTATAGAGAAAGATGCTGTAAAAGTTTCTATAAAAAGTAGTACTTAGTAATTCACATTCTCTTATCTTGAATATGAAATTAGCTCATTACAAATAAAAAAGATAAAAAGTGAGTTCTTCATCTATTATTAATGAAAATATTTAATTTTTAACACTATAAATATTGGTTAAGCATATATTATAGTATTGGAATAGATTTCACTCACTTATTTCATATTATTTTATAGTCTTCTTTTTAAATAGGTTGGTTTGAACAATAAGAAGTTCTCTTATGTACAAATATAAAACAAAGAAGCACTCATTTTGAGTGCTTCTTTGTTTTATATTTGTACTTGTTGTACTTGTAAGACTTTTAAAGTAAGATCAAGTACAATTTTTTCACGAAGTGCATCAAATGTTTCGTTTAATTCTGTTGGACAAGGGGAAAAGTCTAATTCAAAGAAGTTAGCGCTGACTAATTCGCAATATGGTTGTTCATTATAAACAACTGCATTTTCGAAGAAGTATTTGTCTAAACGTGGTAAATCACCGTTTTGTGGGTTAATAAAGTGAGATGTTGTGTCTGAGGAAGCTGCTATTAAAGGTAGTGTTAGAAAATCACCCTCTGTCAAATCTGCAAAACCAGAGAATGGAACATTTGCAATGCGATCAAATAGCACTGAATTACATCCATCACCTGCATATTCAATATTTTTACGAATAAACCCTTGTACAAATAATTTTGCTCTTGTAACTCGGCGGTAAACTGTACCTGGTACTGGAGTAAATGCTACAGGAACTAACTTACATTGTGTTAAAAATACGTTTTTTAGGACACGTTTAATTTCAGTTGCTGCAGGTTCCAATGTAATATCAGTTTCTACAACAATTTGAATTGTTCTTTCAGCTAATACAACTGGGATTTTTACAATTGGTGCTCCTGGAGTAAGAATTGGGGTTGCAGTTTCATCGCTTAATGGTGTTTGAGTTTGTCCTGCTGTTTGACAAGGCACATTGATTGGACATTGTTCGCTCATATTATCTAATCTCCTTTTGAAATTACTTTAAATTTTTAAAACTGTTCAATGGCAATATATTCGTTTTTTTTTATTGATGTATAAGCTTGTATAATAGGTTTAAAAATTTTTTTATTTTTTGTAGATATTTTATTGGCTTTCTCATTAAAAATTCTAAAGTAGCAAGTTCCTGGTTGAAAAATGAGTAAATTGGTTCTAACTACGATCTGAACAGCATGGATCTTAACCGAACCTGTGCTTTAATTTAAGTAAATCTCTTTATAATATCCCTTTTAAAATTTAACATAATCATACATTTAGGTTGAACTTGAGTTACTTCACCATTTGGCCCTTTAACAGAATAAGAAAAGATTATGAATTTCCTTACGATAGATTTCTATCATAAGGAAATCTATCGTAGCATTTAGGATTGGGCTAATATAGATTCGTCAGCTTTGCATATTAAAAGCACCACATTACTGCTACACTTGCTTTTTCCCCTGATGATGATACCTTTGATTATGAATTTGGGATGAACTTAGGAGTTAATGGGGTGTTTACAGATTTAGATATAGATTATACAAAGTCTAATGCTTTTTACGATAACATTGTAGATATTAGCGAAACAGTTAGGTTAGATGAAGGCGACACAGTAGAAATTTTTGCATTTAGTACCACTATAGGTAGTACCCGCGTGTTAGACTTATTTAATTACAGCAAATTAGGGTAGCATCAGGAAAATGTACTTAGCGTTATAAACGCACATTTCCCTGACGCTACCCCATCACTATCAAGCTATTAAAACAAAATACCTCCTAAAATACAAAAACGCTATTCTTCCTGCAGTATCATAGGAAAGGATGGCGTTTTTGTATGTCTATTTCTGTATCTGATGAATTACAATTATTTGTTCAAGAAGTTCAAAGTTTCTTCTCTCCAAATATCTTACGAGATCTTGCTAGAAATGTTGGTTTCTTGCAACGGACCAGTAAATGAGTAAAAAGGAATTGTGGTGATACCACATGTGAAATAGCTGAGTCCTAACTTTCATACTGCAAAAGTTCTTTGAGGGTAAGAGAAACTTTCATGACTAAGGAACGTAGGCCAAAAAGCGTAGAATCGATTATAAGAAAAGGAAATAACATCTGATTATTAATGTAAATGGATGTAAAGTAGTTAAAAAAGAACTTAAATTCTTGACAGATAGAAAATAAGTTCTTCCTTTGTTAGTGGAGTTTTATTTAGCCTTGTGTTGGAGCACTATATAATATATGTATTTATTAATAAGAGGTGTTTAATTTCCTAAATATATATCTTTGTAAATAAGAAAAAAGGACAGTTAAAAACTGTCCTTTTTTCTATCTTTTAAAGATAGTTAACGAACGGGTAATTTGGGATTTGGAGTATAGTAAGATGATTATCATCTCATTGTTAATGTATGTAAGTAATACAAAATGGCTTGTACAATTGTTAAAATTAGTACTTTTTTTTTGATAAATTAGTTAATTGGATGTTTGATAGAGGAAGAAAGTCTAATCAATTAGTTTACTTCTTTCATAATATATAATGCAAATAAAATTTTTAGGAAAAAGGGGGAATATTATATGTCTTTTGGACGTAGATGTGAATGTGATGAATGTAATAGAAACCGCAGAAGAAGAGAACGTGATGAAGTAAGAGAATTGGAGGATTTTGAAGGACGAAGAAGATTAAACGGTATACGAGAAGGCGACAGAATTAACGTTTTTTCAGGCGGAGATCAGATCGATGGAACAGGAGTCTTTATTCGTATAGAGGATGGATTTCTTATTTGGGTAGATGCTGCTGCAAATATTAACGTGACAAGCCTAGATGTTATTAGTGTTCGACGAGTACGTTAATAGTATTTTAAATAATGTGAATGTGTTGAATGTAATAGAAACTGAAGAAAGAGAAGAGACTGTGAGGAGGTGAGAGAATTGGGTAATTTTGAACGACGAAGAAGATTAGATGGTATACGAGAAGGTGACAGAATTAACGTTTTTTCAGGTGGAGATCAGATCGATGGAACAGGAGTCTTTATTCGTATAGAGGATGGATTTCTTATCTGGGTGGATAATGCTGCAAATATTAACGTGACAAGCCTAGATGTTATTAGTGTTCGACGGATAGGTTAATAGCATTTTAATAATGTGAATATGTTGAACGTAATAGAAGCCGATGAAGAACGGACAGTAAGGAGGTGAGAGAAATGGGGAATTTTGAAAGTCGAAGAAGACTAGATGGTATACGAGAAGGCGACAGAATTAACGTTTTTTCAGGCGGAGATCAGATCGATGGAACAGGAGTCTTTATTCGTATAGAGGATGGATTTCTTATTTGGGTGGATGCTGCTGCAAACATTAACGTAACAAGCCTAGATGTTATTAGTGTTCGACGCATAGGTTAATAACGATCTAAATAAATATAAGTAAAAGATAAGAGGAGAGGGCTCTTATCTTATTTTTTTAGGAATTATTATGTTATGTAGATTAAATTAAGTATTTAAATACAAAAAAAGAAGGGATTTATATAAAGTAAATACCTTTAATAATTTAATAGAAAGGTAGAATACATTATATGCATGGGTTTTTAATTAGGTTTGTACATTTTTAATACATTTATTTGTTTTATGTAAAAGGTGCCAAGAAATACTTTGTAGTTTTATTTCTTGGCGTGGGTATTTATTTGGGTCATTTGGATGCCGACCTTACAATAGTATATGTCCGCTATATGGAATGGTTTGTTATTTACGTTCAGTTCAGTAAAATTTAGAAAAGAAAAACACCTATTTTTAATAGGTGTTTTTCTTGCAAAGTGGCTTATAAATTAAGGGAAAGATTTTTCTTTCACTTATTTTTTAAAAGTCATCTCTATGATCGTGTTCGCGTTCATGTTTATGCTCATCACATTCTCTGCAATGTCTGCGACGTTTACAACAGAAACGATTACAATCAGGTGAATTTATAGAGACTACGTTAATTTTGTTAATTGCAATACGTGCTAATCCCGGGAAACAATCAAAGTCAGATAAAATGATTACGTTGTTTCCTTGAAAACCTTGGAATGTTGCACTTGTAGGTGGTTGACAATCATATTGAAGAACAATACAAGTACCAGGAGTTAATGTGTGTAAGAATTGTAATAACTCTGGATTATTATTCATTTGTCTTCTATTGTCTTCTCTTTCTTCTTTTCTGTGATGCTCTCTATGATGGTCTCTCCGATCATCACATCTATTGAAATCACAACATCCACCAAAACCAAAACCCATAAAAATTACCCCCTTTCGTTCGTTAGTACATCTTATGCTCGTCTAGAAAGGGTGGTGTGAGTATATGAGTCCAGTTAAGTGTGGAATTTTTATTTAAATATGAAAGTGGTTTAATAATATTATTTTTGGTTCTGGTGCAAAAAATCTATAAAACTTGGACGTACTGATACTATTACTCTAAAAAGGAGTGTTTTTTGAACAGAACATCCTTAAGGTGTGAAGCTAATGATTTTAATATCGTATCATGGCGACGTGTTGAGTAAAAACTTCTTTTGCACAACAAAGCAGCCAGCTTGATTAGCTAACCACTTGCTGTACAAAAGAAATTTAGGCCCTACAAGTTAGGCTGTGTAACTTTAAAGTTACAGTTATAGTATAAACCGGATTGGAAATGTTATTCGGAAGGGAATATAATAATAATTTCATTTTGTAGAGATTATTTGCGCATGAAAAAAAGCGCTTATATAGCGCACTTTAAAAGGTGGATTTCAGATCATGCCTGCCCATAGGCGATCTCATGTGTAGCACACAGTAGCGTATGTAAATTTGAGTTGAATTGTGCAAACCAATTAACAATTACGGAGTGGAGTGAAAATGTTTATGAACGATGGGGAAGAGTATAAATTTAACATGCATTCCAAATAATTTAAAAAACAAGTTGGTTCGTATCAATGATGTAATGATTAAGCCTAATAATATTTCTTCACTAGAATTTATCGTTTTCCGACAGAAGACTCCTTCCTCAAAAATGAGAAGGTGTGAAGCACCAATTTTAGGTGGGAGATGAATGTCGGTTGGCATAAGCCAACATGTTTGCTATCATTTACTTGTACAGATTGCTCTTCGAAAGCTGGAGATATGAGGTTGGTTGCAGAAAAACGTTGCAACCGTAAAATCTTCAACGTTCTATCGCCCCACGTTTGCCGAAGTTGCGAAAACCAAGCTAAAGTAGGTAGTGTGGTGAGTCAACGTACAAGATACTTATGTTTTCACCGTAGGGACTACGGGTAGAGCCTGCTAAGATAACCGGTGGATACATCGGTGTTCGCAGGAATCTCCCACTTCAAACAGTCCGTAAGGACGTTAAGTGGTGAGTAGTTCAAATCTTGTTCTTATAAAAAGTGTCCATAACAGGTTCTTATTCTTTGTTATATTGAAACTACACAATCACGTATTTAAAAGCTTTTTTAGGCATAACAAGAAATGATGGTCATACAATGATATAGAAAGTTATATCCAACATATAAGTTACCTCTGACACCCTGAAAAGACACCTAATTAAGGTGTCTTTTCATCTTTCACATATATTAAAGTATAGGACAAGCTTAACAGCACTTATTCCGTTTATTCAGTTGAAATTTCAATCGTATTAAGAGCATCTACTGCCCCGGATGCTCTCTTTTTATTGAACAAAATCGTTATTTTGCACAACAAGGTAGTCAGCGTAATAAACTAACTGGTTGTTGAAAAAAGAAGCCCTATAGAAAATGTTATAGGGCTTTACAAGGTTGAGTTATGTCATACTCACAAGGGATTTTAACATGAATTTCGAGGTAAATAAATTGGTAAATGTGTCCAAGTAGGGATCACCATACATGCCCATCAAGTTAAGGAGACGAATTTCCCCAAAAATGAAAAAAACGTTATTCTTTCAGTAAAATACTTGAAAGGATAACGTTTTTTATGGTTCTCTCGCTTTCTGAATAAGCCCGTTGAATATGAATAACTGAGATAGGTTTCACTCTTAAAATCACTGAATTACTTTTGAACTAGCACTAGGTCTAGCCAGGATTTCGCCTCATTGTACAAAATTGGATTGTTTTGCGGCGTGTAGTAGGCAAGGATTGCAACTGCCTGTGATACGACCCATCCGCGGGCCCTTGACAATGTAGCATCGTCCGTACGGATAGCATCAAGGAACACATCGCGCGCCTCTGGCGAGTGCAACTTCCACGCGACCATTACATCACATGCAGGGTCACCTATGCCCATTGTCTCCCAATCAATCACACCGCTGATACGCTTATCACGTACGAGCCAGTTACGTACATCTAGATCGCCGTGATGCCAAACAGGAGGACCGTTCCATGGAGGTGCAGAAAGAGCCGACTCCCATACAGCAGACACCGCGGGATCGCCATTAAATCGTGCTAGCCAATATCGGAAGTCCTTGTCCCGTTGGGCCAAAGGAATGCCGCGTCCTAACGGCCCTCCCGTTGGATCGACTTGTTGAAGTGCTAGGACAAACCCTGCGAGATCGCGTGCTGCCTGAATCTCGTCAATCGCCTCTATCGGCACCGTTTCACCCCTCAGCCACGAATGTATCTCCCAAAACCATGGGTATTCGTTATTGGGGCGCCCCTGAGCGATAGGTACAGGGATTTCAAGCGGAACTAATGGTGCAAGTTTTGGTAGCCATAAGAACTCGCGTCCTCCTGGTGTCGTCGGTCCTTCCCTTCTCGCTAGCCGAATGGAATATTCGTCGCCAAGTCGGAAAACGGCATTTACCGTTCCAACTGGCTCTACCTTACGAAGGGGCAACTCTGCCCAGCGGGGGAACTGATCGACAAGTAAACGACGCACAAGTCGCTCTTCAATTTCCAATTCGTCAGCATGCATCTTCTCGGACATCGTATGATCTCTCCTTGGTAGCTCTGACATAAACTTTTATTGGTGGAAAATTATAATAATGCTCCGTACACCAAAAGTCAAAAAGCCACACTTTTTCATTATAAAATGCAGTCACACCTTAAAAAATTGACTTCTCTTAATTTATTCAATTGTAACACAACTCCTATAAGGGTCACGTTACATTACTATCAACCTAAGATGAATTTATACCTATAATTTATAGAAAGCGTTATTCTATTTGTGGAAAAATACAGAAAGGATAGCATTTTTTCCGCTTTTAAATAGTCTATTAAGAGTTGTTTCTTGAAACCTTTTTCTTATTGAACTTAATGACTGTGTATTTCAAGAATAAAATAGACAGTATATTGACTAAAGTGGAGGTCGGATATGGATATTTACAGAGAACTTTTTTAATGCAGCAAACTTATGCAATTTTATTTTCTCTCGCAAATAAAATTCAAGTAAAGGGTGATAAGTTCTTTGAGCCTTTAACATCAAGACAGTATATGGCAATGGTGGCAATTGCGCATTTACCTGAAGATAAAACGACTTTGAATAATATTGCTAGAAAATTAGGTATTACAAAACAGAGTACAAAACAGTTAATTACAATTATAGAAAATAAGGGCTATGTTAGCGTAGTCCCTAGTAAAATAGATAAACGTGCAAACAATGTGAAATTCACAAAAAAAGGGGAAGAGGTATCGCTTATTGTTTCAGAAAAAGGAATCTTCTTTTTAGAAAAACTTTTTAATAAGTTCTCAACTGAAGAATTGGAAACAATGTGGGATCTTTTAAAGAAACTGTATAGTTTTGACGGCGAAGAACAGGATGGATTTGAAGAAGAGGGAAACATAAAAATGGATGAAGATAACAATGAATTACAATTGAGAATAATGAAAGAGTTTAAGAGAAGAAGAAATTAAACAATTAACAGGGGATATAAAAAATAAATCGGGTCGGTAATTTTACGTTGAAGAGCATATATCAATCTTTTGAAATATTTTCAAAATGAAAGATAAGGGAGAGTAATCATTATGTTTGAAATTAGTGATAAAACGTTAAGATTAATTAAAAAGACATGTAAAGGAAAGGAACATTTAAGATTAACTATTGGCTATTTAATAGACGATAATGCTGTAATAAAAATGTATAATGAGAATGGTGAACTTAATTCATCCAAAAAATATCATTATGAAATTGGCTCTATTACAAAGACTTTTACTGTATCTTTGCTATCAAAATACATATTTGAGAACAAAATGTCAATAAACGATTCAATACATAAATATATAGAAGGGCTTAAGGAAAACGAGTATTATCCAACATTGCTTCGTCTTGCTACACACTCATCTGGATATTCAACAAGACTGCCATTAAAAAAACGTGAATATTTTAAAATAATGTTAAGTTTGATTATTGGCAGTAGTGATATGAATAAGAATAATCCATTAGATATGGATTTTAACAAAATGAAAATACTAATTGAAAAAAATAAATTAAAAGAATCTGATTACTCGTGGAAATATTCAAACTTCGGTATGTCACTTATTGGGTATGTATTAGGAAATGTATCGGGCATGGGATACTGGGACACTATGAATAATTTTCTTCATAATGAGCTTGGACTAAGCGATACATATTTAGGAACATCAAATAATAATTTACATGGTTATGACAGAAAAAATAATGATTGCGGCAACTGGAAATGGGGTAAAGAAAATTTTATATCACCCGCGGGTGCAATAAGTTCAACTGCTGATGATTTACTTAAGTATGCTAAAATAAATATTTACGAAGATAAACCATATTTGTCCCTTTGTCATAAAAAACATGGGAATGGAACAAAGAAGTATGATATGGGTCTTGGATGGATGCTTTTAAAGAAAAATAATAATGTTATTTTGCATGGCGGTGGAACAGGATGCTTTAGTTCATTTTTAGGGATAGATAAAGAAAAGAAAGTTGCCACCGTAGTTTTAGCTAATTATAGATTAGGTATAAATGATGATGAAAAAATAGGGATTTCCTTATTAGAAAGCCTACAAAAATCAAAAGATATTTAGTAGAAGAACATTTAATCGATTTTAAGTAAGTCATTTCTTAGTTGCTTATAAAAGGGCTCGATTATGGAGCAACATAGTTAGGGAATGATTAAATTTTTTTATAAAAGAACGAGTCAATTAAAAATATTAAGAGCGTGTTTTGGTCAAATTTTATACAAAACACGCTTTTTTCTATGATCTATAGTTAAGGTTATTGGTATCAAATTAATCAAACATTATTTTAATGCAACAAAAACCACTAATATTTTTGAGAGTTAAAAACGATAATCCTTCTACATCTTGAATAGAAAGAATACCGTTTTTTCGTTTTGGGGGTGTTATAAAATGCTTAAGTTGACGGGCATGTATGGTGACCCCAAATCGTCTTCGATAATCTATCATGTATATCTGTATGCATCCTCTAATAAATCATAGGGAATGTTTGCATGTTGACTTTGGTTTTATGTACAATAAGGGTAAAGATATAGCTTGAAACAGGAAGAGGAAAACCATGTCCAATTCATTAGTAAATTTACGTATCGATTTTGCATTTAAGCAGTTATTTGGTACAAATGGGAATGAAGATATTTTAGTTGCCTTTTTAAATGCCATATTAAAGAATTCTTTAGAATCACCTATTGTTTCCCTGCAATTAGAAGACCCACATTTGCATCGAGAATATGAAGAAGATAAATTATCGATTTTAGATATTGCGGCTACATTAAATACAGGAACAAAGGTAAATGTAGAAATACAATTAAATAACAATCACGATATGATCAAACGAAGCTTGTATTATTGGGGGAGGTTATATACCTCTCAATTGCAAAAAGGAATGCCTTATAGCTCACTTCATAAAACAATTACCATTAACTTGTTAAATTTTGTGATGTTTCCAGAATATGAAGCGTTTCATACAACAGGAATCCTTTGGAATCAGCAACAACAAAAGCTATTAAGTGACGATATAGAAGTTCATATTGTAGAAATTCCAAAGTTACTGCAGCAATGGCGCGAAGAGAAAGTTAATCCGTGGGAAGATTCGTTTGTTCGTTGGTTATTATTATTACCAGCGAATGAAGATGAGTATCTCACACAAACATTGGAGGACATTGCCATGAACCAAGATCCGATTTTACAAAAAGCAATGAATAAGTGGGAACGTATGAGTCAAGACTCTTCTTTCCGTCAAGCATATGAAGCAAGAGAAAAGGCCTTAATGGATGAGGCTGCAAAGTTTGCTCATGCTCGTAATGAGGGGAAAAAAGAAGGAATTCAGCAAGGAAAAATACAGATGATTAAAGGTATGCATGAACTTGGTGTACCACTTGAAACAATTGCTAAAGCCAGTAAATTAGGCATAGATGAAGTTGAACGTATTTTAAAACAAAAATAAACAGTAACAAAAAAAGAACCTATTAATTGGGTTCTTTTTTTTAATCTATTTGTCAATTAGGGGGAGTAACAATTAATTTTTTACGGGTAGTACTATAACTGTATAATATGACACTTAACTTTATTTTCTTATTATTGATGAGACCGCTCATGTGAAATTGCATTATATAAAAACATTGCATACTGTTCCCGTGAACTTTCGTATCCAGAACAAATATACCTGCAATTATCCCACCTAAATCTACAAACATTCCAATAAAGAATGTTAAATAAGCCCTGAAATAGTTTTATCATTTTAGCCAAGAAGACTCCTTCCTCAATGAACGCGAAGTGAGGAGGTGGGAGATGAATTGGCTTCGGACAAGGGATGGCAGGAAGGCATCTTAATTGTTCGACATACATAAAATGTTACTTCACTACCTATCGAATGTATGTTTATTTTATAATGTTTTCAATTACAGCATACTATGAGGGAAGTATAAAAAAATACAAATAAGGATCCAAACTCCATATGCAATATTACATATCATTTTGATTTAATTGATAAATTTCTATATCAATACTATCCTAATATTAGGAAGAGTTTCGAAAATATCATATATATATCTAATAGATTAAAATAAGGTGGATTATTATGAAATTTAAAGACTTCAGTTCAGAATTTTGGCTTTGGTTATATGCCCTTTGTTTCATTGGAAATTTTGTTAATTTTGCTCGAATATTAATATTTGAACATGACTTCTCATGGAAATCGATACTGTTTGGGTCTGCTGGACTTGTGGCTTTCCTTGCCGCTCGAAGTGAAATGAAAAAAGTAAAAAGTGCATAAAACCTTGTAATAGAAAAGCGCTAGAGTGAACCATAAGAATGAGACGATAAAAAACACCTCCCTAAATCGTAAGTATCAGTTATGATTTTAATAGAGGTGTTTTTCGTATATGGAAAAAGAAGCATTATCCCGCTGAAATAAAGTGAAAAGTAATTGAAATGAAACATCAAGGATTCAAAAAATAAAGAGATTATGGATGCCTTTGGAATTAAACATGTGTGGGGCACCATATATCACCACCAAGCTTAAAAAGTGTATCCATAAAAAGAAAAAAAAACGCTATTCTTTTTGTAGAAATATACAGAAAGGATGCGTTTTTGTATGAATCTATCGATTCAGCGTGAGTTTTATTTTAGACAATATTGACGACGAATTAATGTTAATATAAGGGGATACAAAAACAAATAGGAGATTAGGCGATTTAATTGTGTAAAAAAAACATAATTACAAACGAAAATTTTAAAAACATGTAATACTAATTAATTTATTAAAAGCGTTAAAATTAGAATTCATCTTCCATAATTAGATTTCCAGCATCGTTATCTTTTGTTAATCTCTGCTTCAGATAATTTTCTTTCGTAGTCCGATCATTTTTATGACCAACTGCCGCTGCTATTACATGTGGTGGCAATCCTTTGTAATCATACAAGTACTGTACATAAAAATGTCTAAAGAAGTGGGGGGTAATTCGTATATTCTCCGTAAAGGATAACTTGGTATCCTTTATAATCTTAGAAATATATTGTGATAAATAATTTTCCCTATAAGCAGTATGTTTTTTCGTTTGAAAAATAGTCCCACCATTTTTATTTCCTACATCTATAGGTAATCTCCTACGGATCCGAAATGAAACAATCCGATTAAAAATCTCCTTATTAATAGAAACAATCCGTTCATTATCTCCTTTTGTATCCACTGTTAAATAGTAACGTCCACGTATATCGTCATATTCAAGATCTTCCCACATTGCATGGGCCACCTCTGCAACACGTAACCCTGTAGTAGCAAGGAACGATAATAAAGCATAATTAATTTCATTATCCTTGTAGTAGTTTAGCAGTTGCTTCACTTCTTCATATGATAACTCGCGCTTGGGCTTATGTTGTTTGTTCACCGTTGTGCTTAAGATTTCTACATGAAGAGGCTCTTGTATATATTGAACTTCATATAACCATTTCAAATAGGAACGGATTACGCCAAGTTTCCTACTAATCGTAGATACTTTGTATTTTTCTTTTGATTGATAGGAGATCGCCTCTTGGGATAACCACTTTTGATAATTACGAATATGCCGTTTTCTTAAATTCCTCCAGACTTGTCCAACTTCATAATCTTTTACATCTTGCTGCAGAAAATCTGTACTTTGTTTGATAAAGAAATAAAACTGACTTAAATCACGTGCATATAGAGTTCTAGAAGCATCTTTGATTCGTTTCTCTTGGTCAAAATGTGTTTGCCGATTCAAGTAGTAATATAATATCTCTTCATCTGAAAATCCCTCATATGTATATGTATCTTTTCTTTCGTTATTTTCCTTTTTAAGTTCAGCTTCATCTATATAATCACGATTCCATACTGCAATTACGTTTGTAAAATTTTGTTTCTGATTTTCTATATTTTCTAAAGAAGTTTCACTATGAATTGTATTCAATTCAAATTTCAATGTCATTCAACTCCGTATTCATTTCTTTTATATGTATATTATAAATGAATTACATTCAAAATTATTAACAGAATAAGATTTAATTTTATAAAATAGAAAATTTATTATAACTATAGAAAAATTCCCATTTTCTATGTTCGTAATAAACTTTAACTTATAAATAGATGGTAAAAAGATTTAATTGCACGTAAAAATTAATTTAATTAGTAAACAAAACACGAACTTATTCATCTGTATAAAAAAATAAACATTTCCTATGTTATAATAAATCCAAGTATATATTTATAAAATAAAAATTAAATTTAATCAATAAATTAATTAAAAATTAAATATATGAGGAGAAATAATATGGATGAAAATCAGCAACTCAATATGAATACAACAGAAGTAAGGGAGTTTTTGGAGACTAGTAATTTTATTGTAAACAAACTTGTAAAGAAAGGGCAATTAGTTCCAATTAACAAAGATACATGGCGATTAGATGGGAGTTTTCTTTTCAGAAGAGAGGATGTAGAAGCAATAAAAAAAGTAAGAGAACCTGAAGGTCTTACTCTATACCAGGCTAGCAAAAAATATGATGTAAGTACATATCAATTAGAAAGATGGCTAGAAGATGGGGAATTAACAGCCACTATACAAGAATACCGTAACCGTGATACTAAATTCATACGAGAGGAAGAGTTACTCAAGCTTGTAAATCAATTAGATCAGGCAAATGCACTCTATACATACTCTCAAAAGTATAATACTGTATTATTCCATAGATACATGCAGGGGAATACGATAGCAAGAGTCATTTCTATTCCAAAGCGTGGGGATATTATGTTAATTGATGAGTTCGGGAATGAACTTACCTTAAAAGAAGCAAAAAAATTAGGGTATGAACCAGCTTATCAGTTGACTGATAAGCCTCGGAGCCATCATCAAAGGTTTATTAAGTTCCGTTTACCTAAGTCTGATCAATTACGTAGTAGTTCTTTCCAAAAAGTTGACTTAATACTCCAATATGTCTCACCAAGAAATATAAAGATTTCAGAAGAGGGGGGTTTTTGGTATTTAGATGTACGACAATCACTTATTGAATTGCCTATGGGTATGCAAATGGAGTGGATTGAGAGCCTCTCACCATATTTAATTGAAGGAAAATTAGTGAAACGTGTTAATAATAGCATCTATTTAGATAGCAGCAGTGTGACAAAACCAGTTACGATGTCCAGTAAAGAATATCAAGTACTTAATAAAATAGTCGAAGAAACAAACAGCACTATTGACGAATTTATTGCGTCCGCTATTCGCGAAAAAATCAATTACTATCAAAATACACAATAAACGTATTTAAAAGCTATTTTGGGTATAACGAAAATTGATAATCATATAATGATACAGAAAGGTCTTTTCCAAGGTAGCTACCTCTTATATACCAAAAAGACACCTAGCCAAGGTGTCTTTTTACTTTTCACCTTTCGAGAAGAGCAAGCATACATTATAGTATAGGACGAGCTTAACCGCACCTATTCCATTTATTCAGTTAAAACTCTAATCGTATTAAGAGCACCTACCATCCCGGATGCTCTCTTTTTTTCGTTTTTTGGGGTGATTACTTTTCTTAAGTTGATGGCCTGTTGCTACCGCTATTATTCAATTAACAAATGCTTGTACTAGTTTAGAAATGATAAATACGATCGCGAAGAATACATAAAATAAGGATTCAACATGGAAATAATTCTTATATATTCACATCGAAAAAGGTTGTCTCATAACATATATAGATTGTCCTATTAAGATGTTCGGAGGATGTGAGCATATGGAAGACTTAAATATGAAAATTGACAGTATAAAGTCAGAACAAAAAGAGATCATGCGTGATATTCGTAATTTAGAAACTCGAACAATAATTAACGAGAAAGACATTTCTACAATTAATAAGCAATTAGAAAAAATCAGCACGAATACCTCTTGGATTTTACGGATTATTATCAGTACGATAATTATGGCCGTTCTAGGTTTGATACTAAAAGTGGCAATTTAAAATTCTCAAGAGTGCTTTTTGAAGAGAGACAAGTGTCTCTCTATTTATTTTGAGGAGACGTATGTAGGAAAAAGATAAAATACTTACTTGAATCATATTTCTCAAAAGTAAATGTAAATAAGTAACCCAAATTATTGAAACTACATAATCCTTATAAATATCTCTATTAATGGGTTTATTTAGCAATTACTCTTCGCCTGTCGTCCATCATTAAGGCCCATACCAATGATAGTACAAATCCTTCCTATTCGAGAGTAATTATTTTTCATACTTCGTAGACATAATAATCTATTTTATGTGAAAAAGTCATTATCTTGACTAATAAGCAATACTATAAGAAGAAAATATAATGGAGGTGAAGTCATGGGGGTTGTTAACGCTACCGAAGCAGATATTGCACTTTTAGCAAGATTACTGAGGGCAGAAGCAGAAGGAGAAGGAATTCAGGGTATGTTGCTCGTCGGAAATGTAGGAATTAACCGAATAAGAGCCAATTGTTCTGATTTTAAAAATCTTCGTACCATTAGACAAATGATTTTCCAAGAACACGCATTTGAAGCTGTTACTCACGGTTATTTCTATCAAAGAGCAAGAGAAAGTGAAAAACGCTTAGCTCGTCGAGTAATCAATGGAGAGAGGAACTGGCCTGCGAAATTTAGTTTATGGTATTTTAGGCCACCAGGTGATTGTCCTCAACAATGGTATAATCAACCTCTTGTCGGGCGTTTCAAAAAACACTGTTTTTTTCAACCAACAGCCGCAACTTGTGAACAGGTCTATAACACATTTTAATTAGTATAATATGGATATATAATTAGAAACGTTCGTTTGGTTTTATGGGGAGGACAAAGCATCGGTGCGAGGACCTTAAATAAACAATCATATAGAATTTTTAATTAAGTGGTCCCAAAACATATCCATCAAGCCAGTATTTTGAAGTTTCCCCAAAACGACAATTTTATTATTTTCCAGTTATTTATGAGAATTTAGCTCGATTTTTTCGTTTTGAGGAACAACCAATTTCTTAATTTGATGGGCATACGACAGAGACCCAGATATATAAATCTAACTGTGATAAGACCTCTACAAAAATCTGAAGGTTACTACGTTTTATTGATTATACTGGGGCTCATCTTGTTGAATCTCTTGAACACGTGGTTCTAAAGAGTCAATAATTTCCTGCGCTTGCTGAGCTGCATTTTGATACAGTTGTTTTGCTTGCTGATTGTCAGTATCAAGAACAAATCCTTCTAAACATGCTTGAGCACTTTTTAATCCAGAAATAGTTTGTTTAAGCTTAGTAATTACTGTCATAATTAAATTCCTCCTTATAATTATGAATTCACTATTTAGAATAGCTATTTTCTACTAAAAATATGATTTCTAAATTTTGGTTATCTTTATAGAAGGAATATTGCCACACAGCCATCAACTTAAGAATTTTATAAAGCCCCAAAACAAAAAATTGTACATTTTCACCTGGAGATGCTAATTTTATCGTTTTGGGGTATTTGCTTTTCTTAGGTTGCTCGACTTGGACTAGCAATTGTACCTGTCGAACCGCCAAAAACTGCTAATAATTAAAAAACTTTTTACATAACAATTTAACCCTTTGTAGAAAACTACGAGGGGTTAAATTGTTCAAAGAGTATTCCATTTGAGGTTTAATCAATTTATGTTCTCAAATGAAATTTTGAGGTACACATTCACGAACACCGGAATTTTTTAATGAATTAAATAAAGCTGCGTTGATTCTTAATATGACGTTGTTATCGGTTCCATCTTCTAAATCATAAATTGCAAAGTACGAATTATCGACTGTAAAAATACATTTTCGTTCTAATTTAAATCCAGGTGGTACTGTTGGAAGTGTATCAACTGGTTCAATTACAGGTGTATCTCCTTCATCTCTGATAAAATCGAAAGTTTGCTCGTCAATTTCGTAGATATTAACTGGATCAATTTCTACACCTTTATCTGGAATTGTAATTTCATCTTCAACTAATAAGAAAAAGCGTTCGTTTCGAAAATTAAAAAGAGATCTTGCTCCAATTTCAAATGATGCCATTTTATATTCGCCTCCTTTGCAACTTTTTATCGATTTAAAGTTGCCTTTATATGGTATGTCAGATTAATAGATTTAGTTACAGCTTGTACTACACAAATTACTAAATTAGAAGTTTTCTCCTATGTCTATCAGATTAAAATTAAAGAATACCCCAGAACGAAAATCTTATCTTTTTGGGGATCCCTCAATTTGAAAAATGGATTAGATTAAACCTAGTTGATTTAAACGTGTTTCTTATCCCTTATCTTTCTAATTTATTGATTATTAAAATATAGACTGATCATGAGGTTTTATATTATAAATAGTTTTTATTAAAATAAAGTATTAGACTCAATAGTAGCTATGCAATTATTATACAGTTAATAAGAACAATTCTGAGAAGATGTACGTAGTAATAAAATGGGAGAGGGATAATTTGAATCAAAATAAACTGATAGAAACAGAAGAAAAAATATCTATAATACAAAAAATGAAAAAATGGGCTAGAAACTTAAAAAAACAACTTCTTGCACTTTATTTGGCATATCGGGATGAAAGAGTCTCTTGGTATGCTAAATTATTTACAATGCTTGTTGTTGCGTATGCTTTTAGTCCTATAGATTTAATCCCAGACTTCATTCCAATCTTGGGGTATCTTGATGATTTGATTCTTGTACCATTAGGTGTATACTTGGCATTAAAACTTATTCCTAAAGAAGTGTTGGAGGATTGTAAAAGAAAGGTAGAGGAAAGACAGACAACAAGCAAACCCAAGAATTGGATAACAGGCATTATTATCATTACTCTCTGGACCCTTGTCTTTGTATGGGCTGTAAAAATTGCCTTATCATATATGAATCATTGATAACTTCCGATAACGAAAATCATCTAACTATGTAATGTTATCAAACGACTAAATGAGGTACCATCACATTGTTTTGAACTACTCACCACTTAACGTCCTTACGGACTGTTTGAAGTGGGAGATTCCTGCGAACACCGATGTATCCACCGGTTATCTTAACAGGCTCTACCCGTAGTCCCTACGGTGAAAACATAAGTATCTTGTACGTTGACTCACCACACTACCTACTTTAGCTTGGTTTTCGCAACTTCGGCAAGCGTGGGGCGATAGAACGTTGAAGATTTTACGGTTGCAACGTTTTTCTGCAACCAACCTCATATCTTCAGTTTTCAAAGAGCAATCTGTACAAGTAAATGATAGCAAACATGTTGGCTTATGCCAACCGACATTCATCTCCCACCTAAAATTGGTGCTTCACACCTTCTCATTTTTGAGGAAGGAGTCTTCTGTCGGAAAACGATAAATATAAGCGGTTAAAGGATAAATGGCATTTAGAATATTTTATTTATATAATATGAATAACTTGGTAATTAACTTGTACATTTTTAATAAATTTATTTGTTTTATGTAAAAGGTGCCAAGAAATACTTTGTAGTTTTATTTCTTGGCGTGGGTATTTATTTGGGTCATTTGGATGCCGACCTTACAATAGTATATGTCCGCTATATGGAATGGTTTGTTATTTACGTTCAGTTCAGTAAAATTTAGAAAAGA
The DNA here is from genome assembly GCF_014932895.1 of Bacillus thuringiensis. Classification (GTDB taxonomy): domain Bacteria; phylum Bacillota; class Bacilli; order Bacillales; family Bacillaceae_G; genus Bacillus_A; species Bacillus_A thuringiensis_AA. The sequence goes on from NZ_JACYOF010000015.1 coordinate 62,387, forward strand.
AAAACACCTATTTTTTAATAGGTGTTTTTCCTGCAAATTGGCTTATAAATTAAGGGAAAGATTTTTCTTTCACTTATTTTTTAAAAATCATCTCTATGATCGTGTCTGCGTTCATGTTTATGCTCATCACGTTCTCTGCAATGTCTGCGACGTTTACAGCAGAAACGATCACAATCAGGTGAATTTATAGAGATTACGTTGATTTTATTAATCGCAATACGTGCTAATCCTGGGAAACAATCAAAGTCAGATAAAATGATTACGTTGTTTCCTTGAAAACCTTGGAATGTTGCACTTGTAGGTGGTTGACAATCGTATTGAATAACAATACAAGTACCAGGAGTTAATGTTCTTAAGAATTGTAATAACTGTGGATTATTCACCTGTCTATTTTCTTCTCTTTCTTCTTTTCTGTGATGCTCTCTATGATGATCTCTCCGATCATCACATCTGTCGAAATCACAACCTCCACCAAAACCAAAACCCATAAAAATTACCCCCCTTCGTTCGTTAGTACATCTTATGCTCGTCTAGAAAGGATGGTGTGAGTATATGAGTCTAGTTAAGTGTGGATTTTTAAAATTGTCGATAGGCCTGAATCCTACTAAAAGGCTTGTTTCTTTTTCGGGAAGGGAATAACTAGATACTTATTAGTGCTGGGGATACGAATCGATTTTATATATAAAGAAAAGACACCCATATAAGAGTGTCTTTTCTGATAGTTTTTTAGCAGAAACAAGCAGCTCCAACTATAATTAATAAAATAAATAATACGACTAATAAAGCAAAGCCACCAGAAAAGCCACAGCCACAACTACCACCAAATCCCATAATAGTTCCTCCTTTTGGTAAGTGGATAAAAAAAGGGGTTACTTAAGTGTTTTTAACGAATTTACCGAAAGAATTCTCCTTCCTCGAGCGTGTGAAGGGTGCTAGCCCAACGGTAGGTGGGAGATGAATTTCGGTTTGGCATAGCCAAAAACGTTTGATAAACTAGCAATATGAAGTTCTTTGATAACTTGATATAGAAGGTTGCAGGGAGAAAATAGAGTGCGAAAACCAAGCCATTCGGTTCCTGCGTAAAATATCAACCGTACCCAGAGAGCATCCAATCGTTGGACATCTAGGGGTGGAACACCCCGAAGTAACGCTCAGGGAGACGAAAGGTTGCTTTCGTCTTGGAACTGAGAAGCTCCCACTTCAAGTTTTGCTAAGTGGCGAGTAGTTCACCGGGTTCATTTTACCTTATGTTTTTATAGAGTAATTGAGCAGGTCCTTTTTAAAAATAGACATCCTAAGATGCCTTCCACAATTTGAATTACTGCATTTGACAGTTGGGTTAAATGGAATTCTAGATGCTGCAAAACGGGTGTCATTACCAGCTAAACTAGATATAGCAATTACTTCAACTATATCCCCAGCGTTTAATCATAAGATATCAACTGTTTCCACAATATGATCTCTTGTAATGCCTATTACATTTACTGCGCCATGGCGTTCCTTATCAGGTTCCATAGACACACCGGTTACTGAAATAGATACATTTATTTGATAAGGAGTGGTCCGTATCTAGCTATGGCGCTATGCATTTATGAAATCCTATGCAAAATAATGTCCCTCTCAAACCTTGTACGTATGTTATCCATAACTTTTATTAACTTCATTTCTTATTTTCGCTGTATGACATTATCAAAAAGAGAAATTTTCTCCTTTCCTGCCTGAATTAAATTTACTAGATAAATAGTTATGCTAAGAAGAGGCTGCCGGTATATTATAGGTGTGAACAAATAAAAAACGTCTCTTATTTTGGGTGTTATCCATTATTATCAATCCTCCCGTATAGTAACTTATCCCATTTTATCTCCATTTTAAACTAGACAAGTACCTAACTAACTTTGTTTACCATATATTGCTTTCAAATAAAGGATTATAGGAGGAATTATGATGTTAATTCATCCATATGATTTATATAAAATTCAATATAGTCAATTTAGTAAATACTCTCCACAATATTTATCTAGATTCCCCCCTTTGTATTCATTATATTATCCAGGGTATCATTTTAATTATTATGGTAAGGGGGATTATGGAGGATGGAATAATGAATACACTGGAACGTCAATATACGATATTCATAATTCTGAATCGGAGCAAATGAATTGGATGAGCGATGCAGTTCATCAAGTAGGACATGTAGGACAGCACGTGTGTATAGGTCATACTGGATACCTGACAAATAAGTATGACTTAGAGCTTAAAATCGAAGATGGTGGTTGGGTTACAGCTTGGTCTGATGATATTGCAGAAAAAGATGTATTACAGGGAGTAGTAGCTGCAAGGGTATCTGTATTTAGCGCTAATCCAACTGCTTTTTTGTACTGGATAAATGAATTAGTAAATCGTACTATTTCATCATTAAAAACTGATGCACAACAAAAGTTCACAGTTGAGATGAGGAGAGTAGCTAATGAAATAGCTGCAGATGTTATTAGACGAGCAATTCAAGAGAAAAGTCCATTAGAGACCTTTAAACAATTTGATACATTTGATTTTAAAGCAGGGGTAATAAGATATTCTGGTAGAAATATGGTTTGTGGAAATACAGTATCTACTACTTGGGGAATGAAGCCTTATATTGCACTTAGGGTGCGATAAATTTACAAACCTGAAGATAAACAAAGGGGAGAATAGATTCTAACAGTGGAAGCAATGAATGTGTGTGTTTCTATCACTTAAGAATGAAGGAAAATCCCCGTCTCTATCTTAAGAGAAGTGTTTTCTCAGGCTGTGGAAAAAGTCTTCTCCACAGCCTATTTTTGTGTCTGAACAAATACATAATGTATTGCTAGCAACTTTAGATGATGAGTTTGCCACAGTTTCAAAAACTGAAAAATTGATTAAAGGGTTGTAGTTAGCTAAAACAATACAATCCGCAGTACTTTATAATTTCCATGTCAATTCCAGTTTCTTCTTTCGTCTCTCGAATAGCACCTGTTGGAATTGATTCCCCCTCCCTCACTTGATCACCAGGAATTTCCCAGCCTCACCTCGGACTTTTCAAAAGTAAAATTTCGTTTTTATCATTTAACACGACTGTTGAGGCGCATACAATGTGTTTTGGATACGGCATACAGGGATCCCCTTTAAGAAATTTCCTAACATTCTACGTACAATAGATAAGTAATATATATTAAGAGCTAATAAGTGTTTTCTGTTTCCCTTCTGTTCTAATATGAAGTAAAAAACTCCAAATATACAATAAAAGTTGAGTTTGCAGTTTTTTACTTCACTTATTTGAATAAGAGAAATTCATCATACCTGAAAATTACCTAAAATTAAAAAAGCCCACCCTAAGGTGAACTTTTTATGTAGGGCGGGAAGACATCGGTCTTCCCTTCGGGTTGCCCCGATGGAAAGGTCGTTTTGTTTCCAAAACTGTTTTTCCTAATTACATAGTATGCAAAAATTTCAGTTTAGTTCCTTATTAAATAATTTTTTTGGTTTTATTTTTTTGTTGAAAACTTGCGTTTTGGCTAGAGTGCTGGCTTATCATGTGGGAGCGAAACACCTTATAGCGCTATGTTACTTTTAGTTTGGATCTATTTTTATCATTTTGCCAAGAAGGCTCTTTCCTCAAGGAACGCGAAGTGAGTAGGAGGGAGATGAATTGGCTTCGGACAAGGGATGGCAGGAAGCCATCTTAATTGTTTGACATATATAAGTGTTACTAAGGTTCCATAGGAGTGTACAAATTATATATTAAGTGATGGGTGTGATTCTGTATTTTCTATGAATCGTTTATAGTAATCGTAATATCTTTTTAAGGATAAGTTAGACTTAAACCCTATTTGCTGCATGATTTGTTCAGATGTAGTATTCCCTTGAATATTCCTTAAAATAAAGGTGTTCCGAAAATGTTGAGCAGAAATCCCCTTTCGGAGATTAGCACGTTTCACTTCTAAACGAATCATTTTTTGTATTGAGATTTCAGTTAGAAATTTTGGTGCATCATCATCATAACTCCAATGATATGTCCCGCGTGTAAAATCAAAAGCAATAAATAGTGGGTCATTGCTGTGATATTTAGGGCGTACAGGTTCAGGGATAGTTTTATAATAATTGTATAGGTGTAATTTATCTTCTTCCATCAAATGAATGGTTCTATTTACTTTTGAGTCTTCAGGAATCGATAAAGTGTTATTTTCGAAATGAACATGTGTCATTCGTAAAGAAACGAGTTCTTTTAAAGATAATCCATAATCCAGGAGCAGTGTAACGATAGAAACGTTCCGCTCTAAGATTATTGGGCGTGTTGATCGTTGTTTTTCTGTAAGGCCTTCTAATGAAGAAATGACTTCTTTTAAGCGTTTCTCTTCCTGGAAAGAAACGAAATCCTCCTTACGTAATGCCCGATCAGGTGGATCTATTTGAATAGCTCCTTCAATAGGGGTTGGTAAATCTAAGTATTCGTACACCCTATTTAAAACAATGTATATGCGGTGTATAGTTTTGTCGGAGTACTTACGATCATTTTTTAAATAAGTAAAAAAAGCTTCGAAATCTTTTTTGTGTAGTGATTCCCAAACATTATTCTCGTTAAACTTTTTTGATAGATGCAGCCATTGAATAAAACTTTCTACATCATATATATAGCGTTTAATTGTTGAAGGTTTTCTTCCCTTATTTAATAAATAAGAAGAGAAGCCTTCTATTGTATTTGGGGTTTCTTTTGTAGTCATGCTTTATTTTTCACTCCTTACCCTCATACCTTTTGACTACTCTGTAAAATGTAGGACTTGTCATATTGCACTTCTTCATAGCATATAGCGCTGTGATCTTTCCATGTTTCCAATCGTTATATGCATCGATAAATTCCCGAGTTATTTCAGTTTTGGGTCTTCCCAAATGTTTTCCTTTTTTCTTTGCAGATTCAATACCTTCACGTTGGCGAGTTTTTATTTTTGTTCGTTCTTCTTCAGCAAGCCAGGACAAGATTTGGAGTACCAAATCAGTAATAAGATTTCCTAAACTATCTTTATATTGAGTTGTATCTAGAAGTGGCATATCTAATACGACAATATGGGCTTGTATATTTTGTGTAATATCTTTCCACTCTTGGAGGATAGATTCTTTATTTCTGCCGAAACGATCTAAGGAATGAATATATAAAATATCATCTTTTCTTAACATGCGTTTTACGAGTTGATATTGATCACGGTTAAAATCTTTTCCGCTTTGTTTGTCGATAAAAATATCTCGTTCGTCAGTGATGAGTTGTTTCATTGCTTCAAGCTGCCGATCTTCATTTTGATCTCTACTGCTAACCCTTATATACCCAAATTTTCTTGTATTCAAAATAAATAGACCTCCCTTCAAAAGTGTTTCTAATGAAATTATAACAAAAAACACTTCAAAAGGTATCTTTAATTATTTAGTACTTCAAAAATTAGTTTTTAAACCTTTTGAAGTGCTGGAATCAGTAGGGTTTACGTTGTTAAAAAAGGTGTACCTTTTGGTATGGTTATTTTCCAGTATAGATTTTTTGTGCATTCTGTCTTTTTTTGAAATGATAAAAATATTCTTCTTTTAACGCAAAATTCTAACAATCCATATTTTTGAAATGTATTATACTTTTAAGTGAATACAAATTAAAGGAGTGAGAAAAGTGTTTGGTAGTAAAAACGAGGATATTCAAGACATCTTATAAATGAGAATAGAAAACATAAAATGTATTTAATCAGAATTGAAAAGTTAGAAAGGAAAATAATGGAGTTGTGGAGATGGATAAAAATAGCTATTAAATCGGATTAAATAATCAATAAGGAAATTCATTTAAATAAAGAAGTTTTGAAGAAACATGTCGTTGATCGCTAGTCTCTTTCTTCGGAATTTTACTTTTTATAATAATTAATGTATATGATATAACTATATTAGGCGAAAAAAGGAGGAAAATATGGGGAAAATTTATACTTTACTTATCTTAATTACATTTATTTTATTAGGGTGTCAAAGTGAAACGAATTTAAAAAGTACATCATTAGATTCAATTAGTATAAATAATATAAGAATTTATGATAACATTAATGATTTAGATTTAAGTAAATATGTTAAGAGTGATAGATTTTCATATGGGAAAAAAAAATATCAATTTGAAAATATGGTATTAGATGTTAATGACAAACAATTGGTAAATTATTTGTTTGGATTTTTTAGTGAAAATGAAATAATAATAAATGAGAAATCTGGATTGAAAGACATTAATAGTGTTACTAAATTACTTGGTAATAACTTCAAAGAGTCATGGGAAGATCGAGAGCAACGACTTAAGTATCACAGTTATTATGACAAAAATAGAAAGATAATCTTAAAGATAATATACAGTGATGTATCAAAAGAATTAGTTTGGTTGGAAATTAGTTCAACTAAATCTTAAATTAAAAAAACCTCATAAAAAAATATGAGGTTTTTTTAATTTAAGATTTAATATTATAAGTAGATCTAATTTTATTTAGTATGTTTGTTTTAACAGTTTGATAGTTGTTTGAAAAATACATGTCATAAAATACTTCTGGATTCTCTTTGAATTGAACAACTTTTGACACATAAATTATAGTCATACCCTTTTCATCCATTTGGTGAGAAACTTTCCCGATATTAGAAGTATCAATTTTTTCAATATGTGAATCATGATCATTTTGTTGTTTATCATCATGTTCGTTTAAAAAATCTAGATCTATTGTATAGGATTTATCAAACTTAATTTTATTTTCTTTTTCAACAGTTTCAGCACTTTTTCCTGATTGCAGATCGTTTTGTATTTTTGTAGCTAGGTTATGATCGACTGTTTGATAAATCATTAGCTGATATAATTCTGGTGAATCCATTTTATATTTAGTTCGGTAGTATTTGTTTATAGTATCAGCATTTTTGGTTTTATTAAATAACTGGTATAAATAGTAATTTTGTGTTTCAGCAGCATTGTTACTCATTTCTGGAAACTTTGCTTTTAAGTCTTTTAAATCTTTTTGGTTAGGTGCTGAAATGTTTTTTTTCTCAGCTTCTTTTTTTATTAAATATGAATTGGTTTGAGTATTTAACTCATTAACTTTATATTTTTTTTCTAAAGCATTTAACAATTCCTTTCTGTTAAGAACAGATTCATTGTCTATTGTTAATACAGGTTTAAAAAGTTTTATAATTGATATAAAATTAAAACATAAACTAATGACTAATACACCAATTAATATTGGAGTAATATATTTTTTCATAGTAATTCCTCTTTTTTAGTGGTTATGATATCTGTTGTAGTGACCAATCATAGTTGAACACTTAGCTTGTTTAGTTGCAGGTGCAGCTGCACAGTATGGATTAGAACCATAATCAGCTAAGCAATTTGTACTTCTTCCTAAAGCATAGTCGCAATCACTTCCAGCAAAATTCGCCCATGCTTGAGGATAATGATTTGGATAGTATTTACGATTACCACCAGGTCCGTTAAAGCGGTTACAATGTAGTCTTTTTCCGTAAACCCCTGATTCTCCTACACTCCAATAAGGATCAGTAGAAGAAGCTCTTGTATTAATATTTTTTGGTGCTTCATTATATAAATCCTTTTCTGAGTCACTTAACATTTGTGAAATATCTAAATCTTTAACAATAGTTACTTCTTTTTTTGAAAGATCAACTACTTGTTCTAAATTTTCGTCTACACCATCTACAGATATATTTACTACTTCTTTATCTGTATCGTTATCGTGATTTAATTTTACTGTACCATTTGCGTCTGTTTTTATAGATTCATTACTATTTTCTAATGATACTTCAACATTTTCATAAGGTACAAAGCGCTCAAAAATCTCTTCTTCTTGGTTATACTTCCAACCATTTACAGAAGTTGATTCTATTGTTTTTTGTTTTTCATTTTCAGAGATTAAACTCCAATCTACTTTATAAGTTTGTCTAAATAATACAGTAATATCTGTAGAATCCGTAGAATCTACTTTTTCTGCATGTGAAATATTACCTGGAATTAATGATAAAAACATTACCGATAATGCTGCCGAAATAAGAAACTGTTTTCTTCTTTTTTTCATCAGCTATCCCTCCTAATATATAGATATTATTTACAATATTTATAATAATATGGAGAAAGATGGATGTGGTAAATGTTTTTTCCCTTTTACTGTAAAAATAAGCGTGTAAAAGTTTGTAATTTTATGTTATAATAAGGAAATTTTTAAATATTAAATTGATGCTGATTTGGTGCGACGTGAATACTAGTACTAATACTGGAGAGAGAAAATAATAAATGTGAAAAGGGTTGCTTTCAAACAGAAGAGTAATGAATTCAGAAAAGAGAAAAGAATGTTGCCAAGATTGCGATTTTAAGGCGAATATCTTTTCTTTTATGTATAATCTCTTGTTAAATGTCTTTATTTGCACTTTGTAATGGTCTGATATAAGAAGTCTCCTCCTTGGTTTCAGGTTTTTGTTCAAGTTCAATATGCATACTTGCTTCACTCATTCGACTTCATCTCATTTCTATAAAATATTCTATCTTTAATATTAAACACTTCATTATTGTTTCTGCTATATTTAAAAGGCTTTTTTCTAATACAATAAGAAACGCAAAAAGAACTTGTATGAATCCCTACAAGTTCTTTTTTAGATAATGTAAAAAGGTGAAACAAACTATCTCATAATTTGAATCAGAGAAAACACTCTAACTACGGGTTGATTTCATTATATACCAAATCTTAACATCTTGAGTTTTTAAAGTTTGAAAATTATGTTAATTAAGAAGGGTAAAATAAAAATACTACTCATTATTCCTAAAAATTCTAATTGTTTATTTTGAACAAAACACTTTAAATTAATATCTGTATCATAATAAATTAGTGAATATATGAGGATAGGTAAATAGAGAAGAATGTAGGATTCTTACTGAAAGATATATATCTATATTTAAAAATAATATAGACGTTTGGAATGTACATATAGTTATATGTAACTATTAACCATAAGGATATCCATCCTCATCGTCTTCATCTTTTCTTTTTAAAGATTTTCAAATATAAACTAATGTGTAATTTTTATATAACAAAGAATAAAGTACCTACTTTCATAGGTACTTTATTCTTTGTGATTAATTGTGTATCTTGTCGCAATTGCGATTGCCTCTAAAAGTGATATGCCAACTATTATCTGCCTTATTTACGGATGTGGTGGATTAAGTTCCCTCTCAAAGACTATAAAAGTTTTTTGAAACAATGATTTAAATAGATATAGTACTTTCTAAATTAACAAGATGTGCATCTATTTTTGTTTGCAACCATTTTTCTGCAATTTCATTAAATTTTTCAACAGATCCTGTTACATAAAAATTATCTTTTTTACTAGTGCCTAAGGATAATAAATTGTTATGTTCAAGAATAGCACTTAATTCTCTTGCTGTTTCTTCAGAAGAACTTATAATTGAAACATTATCTTCAAGTATTTCTTGTATATATTCGGTAAGGTGAGGATAATGTGTACACCCTAGAACTAAAGTATCGATGTTTGTATTTAGTATTGGTTGTAATGCATTTCTAACTTCTGTTTTTAGTAGACTCTTATTATTTAGCTCCTTCTCTACTAATGGTGCTAATGTAGGACATGCTAAACTTAAAACTTTTATATTAGGGTTTAACTCGCACATTTTATGTTTATAAGCATTAGAATTGATAGTTACATTAGTTCCTATGATTCCTATATTATTATTTTTGGTATTTTTTATTGCTGCCCTAGCTCCAGCATTTATTACTCCTATTATTGGTATATCAATTTCATGCTGAATATGAGGTAAAACCACCGATGTTGCAGTATTACATGCTATTACTATAGCTTTTAATGGAAATTGTTTTAAGAAATTAATCATTTCTAATGTGAATTTATATACTTCATCAGTTGTTCTAGATCCATAAGGGCATCGTTTAGTGTCGCCAAAATAATAAATAGATTCTTTTGGTAACTGTCGCATTATTTCCTTTGCTACAGTTAATCCTCCAACTCCAGAATCTAATACACCAATTGCTTTTTCATGTCTAACAGAATTCACTAATCCCATCTTCTTTCGTTAAAATTTAAGCATTTCAAACATAATTATTATAAGGAAATATATAGATAAATATCAAGGATGGGACTTAAATATCTCTTATTATTTAATCCAAATTGTTTTTTCTTGAAAATTTGTTCGCGTTCCTTTGCCAATTTTTTTCTTGGGATAACCCACGTATATTAGTCCTAATAAGAAATCGTCTTTTTCTAAAGAAAGAAAGTTATTTAATTCTGTTTGAAAAACAGCTTTTCCAGTTCTCCAAATAGTTGCTAGGGTATTTTCTTCGGCTACAAGTAACATATTCTGTATAGCACATGAAACAGCAGCTATTTCTTCTATTACAGGGACTTTTCCAGATGGACTTACAGCAACCGCTATAATAACCGGTGCTGTTAATGGTCTATCTTTAAGCTTTTTTAGTTCTTTTTCACGATTTACAGTATCCAATAATTTTTTAGACATTATATTACTTATTTCTTCACCTAACTTAACTCGTGTATTACCCGTTATCACTCGAAATTTCCAGGGTTCAGTTCTCTTATGATTAGGAGCCCATGTAGCAGCATCCAACATTTGATTAATCAATTCGATAGGTACTTCTTTTTCCTCCATTAAGCCTATAGTTCTTCGATTTTTCATTGTAATAATTATACTCATATATAGTTCCCCCTTTTAAGAATAGAACAATATTACAAAGTAGTTATGTAATATTAGTACATTTTATAAGCTGGTTATTAAAATAGAAAGATTAATTTGGAAAAATTATGTATGAAAATTTATTATACTTTGTATAACTTTTTGGTCTTCGATTTCAATTAATTTTCTTGGTAACATTAACTCGAACACAAAACACATACAAAAAGGGGTTAATAAAAATGAGTTTAAGTACAATTGAAACAAGCAAAGTATTACATTTTGATTTTTTACAAGATGAAAAGCAAATTGAATTAACAAATGTCTTAGAAAATACGCTACCACACATTAAGGATTTATCTAAAAAAGCTTTTCTAAATAAAGACAAAGAGGCATGGAATACGATTCAAAAAATAGTATTTAAGCTCAATATGAACATGTTTGAAAAAGGATTTGATCCTACAAAAAATGAGAATGTAGCAAGTTACCTAGTGCGAGGAACTATTATGAATGTAGAAAAAGAAGCTACTGAAACAGTTGTACCACCTGTAACTGAAAAAAAAGCATTCTTAGAATACCTATTAAAATTGGTTAAGGAACACCCTGCAAACACTCATCCATTTTTGGACTATATTAATTCGGGACAAATGACAAAAGAAGAAGCTAGATTATTTATTGGGAATTACAGAGTAATTAACGAATTCTTCCATCTTCATATCGCTATCTTAAGCTACTTCTCACCTTTAGAATTTAGAGGTACAATGTATGAAAATTTAAATGATGAGTTAGGACAAGGAGATATTAAAAAAGCTCATCCAACTATCTTTAAAAAGCTATTAGCGGCATTAGAAGTACCTGACCATTTTGCGTTTTTACCAGAGTCTATCGCTACTCTAAATAACATGGTTTCATTAACAGCATTTTCTAATTATCTTTATGGATTAGGGGCTATGGGAGCTTTAGAAACTGCTGTACCTTTACAACAATCTAAAATTGCTAATGGTTTTAGACAAATTGGTTTAGATAGCAGTGCTCTTGAATTCTTTGATACGCATGTAGAAATTGATGTAGTACACGGTGAACAATGGTTTGAGTCTTTACAAGAAGTCATTGAAACTAAAGATGACTGTATTGCAGTATTAAACGGGGCAAAAAGTATTCTTGATGCACGTGTTGTGTTTTATGATGGACTATGGAATGAAATTAATAAAAACAAATAATTTTATTTGTTAGATAGTAAGGGGACTAATATTGTTATGCCTTTCGTAAATATATCTTTAACTAAGAATAATATCACAAAGCAACAAAAGGCTGAGATAGTTTATGGTTTTACACATATATTGCAAGAAGTTTTGGGGAAAAGTCCAGATAGGACGATGATTGTGATTAATGAAGTAAACCCTGAGAATTGGGGAAGCTCAGGTATTTTAGTTTCGGATAGGGAATCAGAAACTTTAAAATAATTAAATGACCAGTGTAATTTTAATTAGAATAAAATAATTTTGAATGATTAAGATATTTAATAATATGTATGTAAAAACTCGCAAATGATTATAACTTTCAAAGAAAAAGAAACATATTTGTTTCTTTTTCTTTTTTTATTTTAAAATTACATTTTATTTTTAGATAATAAATCTATTATTTGTTGAGTATGTATAGATAATTCGTTAGATGTATTCCAGGCTAGAAAAAAATTCCTTCCAAATCCTCGATCCAATTCATATGTATGTAGATTTTTAAATGTAGCGTTATTATGTACAAACAATCCAGGTAAAATACTAATACCTGTCCCTGCAGCAATCTCACAAGGAATTAAATGAATATCCTCAACTTCTGATACTGTATATGGATAAAATCCTTCTTTTTTACACCTGTTATCAATTTGTTTTCGTAATACACAGGGATATTTAGTCAAAATAAAAGGCTCATCTTTTAAATCTTTAACTACTATTTCTTGATTATCATTAGCTAATTTATAGGGGCTAACTAACACAAACTTCTCATGTAAGAGTGGGAAAAATTCAACTGTATCCATGTTTTGAAAGTCAGGTACTATTGCTAATTCACAATTCTTACTCGCAATCTCATTAATTACCTCATCATATGTATTCCGAATGTCAAATTTAATTTTAATTTTAGGAAAGATATTTACTATACTTTTGGTGAATTCAGGTAAGAAACATTCACTAATTGTGGGAGTGGTACAAATTTTGATGTAATCTTGTTCATTAATATTAAACATGAATCTCATTTTTAATGAATTAACATTACTGATTATCCTTTGCGATTCAATAAATAATTTTTGCCCATGCTTTGTCAAAGTTAACTTTTTACCATTTCTAATAAAAAGTTGCTGTTTAAGTTCCTCTTCTAATGCCTTAATTTGTCTACTTAAGGCAGGCTGAGATATGTGTAATACTTCAGATGCTTTAGAAAAACTCCTTTCTTCTGCTATTACTTGAAAGTATTCTAATTGATAAAATTCCATAAAGCTCCCCCATAACATACATATGTATATTTGTATAAAAATTCAACACATGTAAGTATATGTAATCGGAGTGTTTAGTTCAATATCAAAATATTATATAACGTATGATATTTTGATATTGGAATTTCATAATTTTACACTTATATAATGTATGTATATCACAACTATTCATTGAAAAGAGGAGATTTCATTGTTTGCCTGTGAAGAACATATTTTAATGGGAATTCATGATCTTAATTTAGCACCACATATAAAAAAAACGAATAAATCTATTAAATGTAAATATTGCAATCGAAAGTCAAAATATGAATTATACTACTTTGATTATGATTATTTACATAAACCATTGAAATTCAAAAAAGCCCCTTTTTAATACATTTCGGGGTTTTATCCATTTGAAATATAAAAGAGTAGCTAGTAAAAGCTAACTGCTTCGTGAATAAAGGCTAGCACCCCATGCTCATCGAATTAAGAAATTTATTGTTCCCCAAAACGAAAAAATAAACTAAATTCCTTTGGACCCATATGAGAAGAAGAAATTTTCGTTCTGGCAGGGTATAAAACAATATGAAGATACGCCTGGAATTAACTTTCGAGTGGATTTTACTGAATTAATTGAACGTAGTAAAAGTTGTTTTAGGAAAATTCAATATAGATGCAGAAGTTATCCATTCGAAATTATATGAATTAAACTAGATTATCGATAAAGACGACTTTCACCTGAATTTCATATGGAATTTAGCATCAATGATCCCGAAATCAACTTTACATGGAAATGGATTTTTCCCTGTTGAAGCAGCACGCATACAAGAAAATACCAATATTCAAGTTTTAAAGATAAGCGGTATAATTGAATGCTACCATCATTGTTTTTTATTGATACCATCGGTGCATTTACCCTAATTGTAGCAAAATCGTCCGTTGTTACTATTGCTGCTGCATCGTTAGTATGAAGACCAGCGCTTAAAACCTCATAAATCATTCCATCTTTCTCATTAACAATCATGGCTATATTTAAATAGGGATAGTTATTTATATCATTATGAATAACTGTTCCAGCTGTATTCTTTCTTATCTGATTCCCTCGCATTTTATATACTCCTTTATAAGAATCCAAACGTTATCATTTAAATCTATTCTATTTTACATCTATTATATTAGAAAATTGTAGTTTCATTTTATTATAAAAAGCATCATTGCATATGACAGTACTATTTTGCTGGTCAATACCAACAACAGTCATATAGCTAGAGAGTAAATAACCATCTTCGTAATATGTAATTAGTATTTCTTCTTCAGATAATAAGGAACATAACAACATGTTCTCAATTAGTTCTTTTTCTTCAGCGGTTAAGATTGGCCGAGTTACTTTGTTTTTCTCCTTGATGATTTCACGAATACCAGCAAACTGTTCAGGCATTATAGCGAATGGAGACCATTTGACCATTCCTCTTCCTTTTGGCATATTGGCGTTACTCATGATTTATGTCCCCCTATTAGTGTGTTTCTGTGTCTAGCTGTAGCGCTATGCGTGTAGGAAATCCCACGTAAAATACTGTTCTTCCCAAACTTTGTGCGTATTTCATCCATTACTTTTGTTAACTTCACTTCTTGTTCTCGTTTCGTGACATTATCAAAAAGAGAAATTTGTTCTTCCCCTTCTCGAAGTAGGTTTGTTAAGGATATGTTTATGCTGCGAATGGGTTCTCCAGTATATTGTTGATGTAAAAAGTATGTACAGATATTATATATATCCATTGTTAAATTTGTTGGGCGGCTTAAAGTATGTGTTTTTCTAATGCCACCGTTATAACTCTTGCTATAACCGACAGAAAAATGAACGGTTTGAGCAAGTTTATTTTGTCTTCTAAGCTGATAACAAACTTCTTCAATATGTTCCAGTAGAATAATCGGAAACTCTTCTATTGTGTAGTCACGCATTAGAATTTGGCTTTTTCCAATAGAAGTTGTGGCAGGAACATATTTTTCTGAAATGCGACTAAAGTCAATTCCGTGGCTATGTAAGTGTAATTCTTCGCCAATCTTGCCGAAGCTTTGTTTTAAGTATTTAAGGGGATAATTGGCTAAATCTCCAATAGAGTGTATTCCCTTTCGATTTAACTTTTCTTCTGTTTTATATGATATGCCCCAAAATTTATTAAGGGGTCGTATGCTCCATAGTTTGGTAGGTACATCCTCGTACTTCCAAAAAGCAATTCCGTCTTTGTTCTCCTTGGCTTCAATGTCTAAAGCAACCTTACTCATTAATGGATTAGGAGCAATTCCAATGGTACATTCAACTCGTGTATGATCGTAGATTTCACGTTTAAATTTCATAGCGAATTCGTAGGGATCTTGGGCGAATAAATGGATGCTATCAGTAATATCCATAAAAAATTCATCGATACTGTATTGGTGAAAATCCTCAATAGGAACGTATTGCAAAGCTAATTTTGTTATGTAATTGGAGCATTTAATGTAAGTACTCATAATCGGATTTACCACAAGAATGTCTTTTCTGCGAGGAATCTCGTATAATCTTGCCATCTTCTTTAAACTCAACTCTTTTAATGGTGGGGTTGCAGCTAGAACGATTGAACCATTTCTATTCACATCACCTACTACAGCTAATTTTGTATGCATTGGGTCTAATCCCATTTTGATGCAGCTTACTGAAGCGTAAAAACTTCGTAAATCAACACATAAGATGATCCTATTCGGTAGGATTGAATAGTCATACATCGTGATGCCTCCCTAAAATAAAAGAACGTTTGTTCTCGTTATATACGAACTTGCGTTCTTTTATAAAGTGGTTTTAAAAATATAAATTAAATATAAATGTTTGGTTAAGAAGTATATTTGAAAAAGAGCTTAAATCTCCAAAAACGGCACTTTAATTGTAATTTTTTCTTTCTTTTTCTTGATTTTGAAAAAGGTGTATAATTGATTTGTTTGGAATTATAAGGGAATAGGGTCAAGGGAAAAAGGGGGAATATAAGTTGGGTAGAAATGATGCATGCTTTTGTGGGAGTGGTAAAAAGCAAAAGAAGTGCCATTCAAATGTAGAGCAGGATAGTTGTGTGGCTAATCTATATAAGAGGTATTTAAAGATAGATAACATCATTTCAGAATATAGAGAACATCATAAGGAATTTGAAAATCATCCATGTGGAAAAGGATGTTATAACTGCTGTTACGATGTGTTTTCTATATCTATGTTGGAATTTGAAGTGGTGTTAGAAGAATTGCGTAACATTGGATTGGAATTTTCTTTAAAAATATTCGAAAAATCTTTAGAAGACTTAGAGTTATTAAAAAAAAGGTATCCAGACTTATATAATAGATTAGAAGAGGATGCTAGTTTTCAACAAGATGCAATGTTGAAGGATAGTAATCTATATTCAGAAACAGTGAGACTTCCATTTCCTTGTCCTTTGTTAGATATTACAGAGGGCAGTTGCATGGTGTATAACAAAAGACCGATGGTCTGTAGAGTTTTTGGTACTACACACGATTCATATTCTCTCATGCTTGCTAGTGGTGGAGAAGAAATTTGTGAGCATATTCCTAGTGAACATGCTAATGCGCTACAAACACCTGAAATAGAGTTCTCTGATACGAGGGTCAATGATATGTTGGAATCGGAACTTTTTGGGGAGAAAATACAACCAAGAGAATATCCGATTATGTATTGGTTTAAAGTCTATCATGATAAAAATAAGAAGAAGGGAAGACCTGTATATTCCTCTTTAGTTCCTTCTTTTTATTATAAGAAACCAGGGAGTATTACAATGGCAGAATTAATGCCTTAAAACTGATATTGTGATACGAAAAAGTTTAGCCGATAAAACATATTGAAAATAAAGTCACGATGTTTATAATAAAGGCGCGAATTTTTAAAATAGTTGTTGCTAAAGATGGAGTGAATTGGGATTTCACTCCATCTTTTTTGAAGATCCTGTACAAGAAATATATAGTTAAGATTTAAAGCCGATTTTGTATGTAGAGGATCTAACTACATTTCGCTGTCATTTATTGAAGCGTAAAATCCACGTAAATCTTCTTTTGCCAATATCTCGTAAACTATTTGTTGACTATTAAATTTAAATATAAATATTTAGTTAAGACGTATGTTTAAAGAAGAATTCAAATCCCCAAAAACGAACCTTTAAGTTTAATTTGGTCTTTTTCTTATTTGCTCTTTTCTTTTTCATAGTATTTCCTCCTTTTTTATTGCATGTTTTGCATTATACTCATTCCGATAATAGATTTTAAGTAAAAATCAAAAAAAGTTTATTTATTTTTAAATCCCTTTATTCCGACAAAACATAGCAAAGACTGCGCGAGCTTCGTCGATGGATTTTAAGAGGTATTAGACCTTTGATATGGAATTTTCCTTATAGGAGGTGACGTAGCGCTATGTCAGAAGCAGAGATAGTATATACCAGCAATGAGGTATATGGTCGTTTAGGAGTAAGTGGTAGTACACTTAGAAAATATTCCGATGTTCTTGAACGTGAAGGATATGATGTAAGAAAGAACAGTCGAGGGAGAAGGGAATATACAGAGTTTGATGTTGTAGTTATTGAACAGTTAGTAGAGTTGAGTAAGCAAGATGGTATGACTTTAGAAAAGGCTGCGAAAATGATTGCGAAGCAGTTTGGAATCGATAATAAGAAAGAGGAATCCCAGGGAGCAGATCCAGTTCCCTATCAAATGCAATATCAATTTCAACAACAATATAGCGCTATGATAGAAGAAATTAATAAGGTGCAGCAAGCAAACCTATTAGAAATGGAAAAGAGACTTGGTGATCGTATAGATCAACGGAACAAATTAATCGAAGAGGATATTAAAGAAAAAAATAAATTAATAAAGGAAGATATGAAAGATCGGAGGGAACGTGAAGAAAGGATAGAAAAGAGGTTAGAGCTAAGAGATGATAATCTTATGAAGATGGTCAGGGAAATTCAAGATGCTAAACGTACTATTGTATCAGCCCAGGAAGAAATAGCGGCGGCGAAAAAGAAATCCTGGTGGAAGTTTTGGAAATGAGTACATTCGTCGCTGGGTGTACTTATTTTTGTAGGAGTTGACTATGATTTTTTTCACTTACCTTATTTGGGTTACAATTGTTTAATTTGTTGAACCAGTAATATTATAATGTTTTTGGTTTTATTTATTTACAATATCTATCTTAATATATAATACCCGTGAAATGACGGTAACTCCCTTAAAGTTGATTTTTATTCAGAATATTCAATCTTTATTTTCTAAAGTTATATTCAACTCCACAAGATAATGTTATATTCAAAAGTATGGTAAAATTCAGGTAATATACAAGGGGAAAAGGGGGATTATAGATGGAGACAAGGGATTTCACGCATACTGGGTATGCATTATTGCAAGAATGGTATCATCAAATGGTTTCTCAACATACTGAAAAAACTATCAAATTAAAACAAGTTATAGATAAAAAAATGGATAATCTGAAAGAAAATGACGATCTTTTAGATTATTACACCTTATTTAATTTCCGTTTCCAAATGCTAATGGGTAATTTCGAACATGATTTAGAAGGTCTTTTGCATCTTCAGGAGCAACCTGATTCAAGACTACAATATTACTTTCATTTCTTTAAATTCATATACGCAACAGAAATGGGGGAGTATCCAAGAGCTGAGTATCATTTAGAACTTGCAGAAAGTTTACTTCCAATTCTTGATGATGCATTAGAAAGCGCAGAGTTTCAATACAGATTAGGTTTGTATTATTATTACCTGTCACAACCTGCTTTAGCGGTGAGGCACACGTCCAATGCTCTTAATTATTTTGCAAAAGATGAAGAATTTCATCCGTTTTATGCGAAAGTTGGAGCGTGTAAAAATACATTAGGTATGTCCTTTATTACACTTGGTCAACATGACATGGCAGAAGAATATCTTATATCAGCTTTAAGTATTTTAGAAAATGAAAAGGATTCAAAAGCGGCTTTAACAGTTCGTTATAATTTAGGTGTTTTCTATGCTAGTCAAAAGCTTTGGGAATTAGCTCTACGCCATTTAGAAGATGTATATGAAAAATTTAGTCTGCCAAGATTGCCATATCAGAAAAAAGGTATACATACTCTAGCGGAAGTTCACTATAATTTAGGTAATTTGGAAAAGGCAAAAATCTTTATTGATGAAGGACTAAAAGATTGTACAGAAGAGTATCGCTACCGTTATAACATCTTAAGAGCTTTAGTTGATAAAGTGCCTATTGAAAAATTGGAATCTATTATTTTAGATTCGATTTCTTATTTCGGAGAACAAAGTATTTCAAAAGAAATTCAGAATTATTCCGAATTGTTAGCTAACGAATGTTATAATATGGGAATGAAGGGGAAAGCAGCTGACTATTATCGCATGAGTTATGAAGCTAAAATTTCATTAAAAGAAAAGGGGTATTTAAAATGAAAAAAATTAAAGTCTTGGCCCTAAGTATAGTAACAGTCGCTTTATTATCATTTGGTCTAAATAGCCCTGCAATACATCAAGATGCTTCAGAAAAAACACCTGTTGTACAGTACATGACTGAACCAGGTGGAGGAATCTAATAAAAAGGTTCATTACTCCCAATAAAAAACCAATAATTATGATTCCTGGTAAGAGCCTATCTCATGATGAGATAGGCTTGATCACTATATATTTTGGCTCAAATGACAAACTTGATCCGCCATTTTCAAATGAGTTGATTTCACTAAATGAGTGGGGATACTCAAGTTGTAATGAAATATAATTATCAATTAAGATGAAAGAGTAGCATTCATTTGCTGCCCCTTTTTTATTTTTGCTTTAATAATTTCACATACCTTACTAGAAATAAATTTTAATGATTGACACAATAATCTCTAGAGTGCTACGTTTTTAGTGTTAAAGTAATAAGAGGTTTATTATTTAGATGCTACATATAGGAGAAAAGGTGCTGGAATACGTTTAGAGAATGAAAAACTTCCTTCTGATATTCCGTAAAATCCGATATATAGATAATGCAATAAATTGAACCGTACATGTAGAGAGGAAGAAAGTAAGATGTTTAAAAAGGTTACATCGGTTGTTGCTTCTGTTTTATGTGCTAGTTTTCTACTAACAGCTTGTAGTGGAGAGAAAGAGACTAAAAATACTAAAAATACTAAAAATACAGCAAAGGCAACTGACAAGAATGAAACAAAACAATCCATTAATTTACCGTATATAGCGAAGATCCCAACAATGGATGTAACAAAAGCAACTGATAGTGAATCAATGAATGTAATGCGTAATGTGTTTGAAGGTCTGTATATACTAGGGAAAGACAACAAATTAATTTCTGGTGTGGCGAAAACTTATGATGTGAGTGAAGATAAAAAGACGTACACATTTCACTTGAGAGAATCGAAATGGTCAATTGGAACACCTGTAACAGCTGAAGACTTCGTATTTGCTTGGAAAAGAGAATGGGAACTTAGCGAAATATGATGTCGATGCAGCGAAGGAAGACTGGAAAAAAGCCAAGCAAGAGAAAGAAGAAGTAACATTAGAATTGCTAACTAGTGACAATGCATTAGCAAAGAGAAATGCAGAGTATTCTGACGAATGATTTTGGTGGAGAATTTAACTATAAATGGGCAGAGGTTAAAAGATAGGTGGATAGATTTGAAATATGATGAAGAAAATGAATAGGTAACAAAGGAGTCGATATCCAACTCCTTTTAGTTATAAACAATGTGGAGTTAGAGTATAATTTTATATGGGTATATTGTATTAGATGAACTCTTTATCCTTTAATTGTGATTAATAGTGGATTGTAAGAGGAGAGGCTTACAGTCCTTTTTTTATGTTGTTCTATAAGAGGTACCGCCACATGCCCATCAACTTAAGAATTCATAATTGCCTCAAAACAAAAAGTTGAGCTTTTTGTTACAAGTTAGCACAAAATTTCGTTCTGGGGGTACTATAAAATTTTAGCTTGATGGCGATGGGGTCACCATATCAAAAAAAGAAAATTGTACGTTTAGACACATTTTAGACACAAATTAATCGATCCCCTGTACGTTAAGGAATTGGTTTTTATATTTTAAAGTTTAGTTTCTTCTATTATAAATAATTGTTTATGGCATTTATGTTGAAAGGCTTAATTAGGAGAGAGTATCCGTGTTGTGTCAGGAAGTGTAAGGTGTTTTTTATAGATTCATCAAAAGAAGAAACACAGAGTTTTTTATTTCTGTATTTCCTCAAGTTTTCGTTGATTAATTGCTCGATAAAGAGAGCCTTGTGATATTCCAGTTCCTTCTACAATTTCTTTTATGGAATATTCTTTACTATCATACATACGTAATGCAATTGAGAGCCTTTCTTTTTCTAATTTTGGCCTACCTAATTTTTTACCACGCTTCTTACTCGCTTCTAATCCTTCTTTCACTCGTTCTGCAATCAAATTCCTTTCTAATTCAGCGATAACACACATCATCTGTAGCATAGCCTTACCTGTCGGCGTTCTTGTATCCATATTCTCTTTCAATGATACAAATTGAATTCCTATTTCTTCAAACTGTTGAATAATACTTAAGATATCTAATGTTTTTCGTCCTAAACGTGAAATGCTTTCAACTACAACACTATCTCCTTTTCTTATCACATCAAACAACTTTACAAGGCTCTGTCTTTCTCGAATTGTTCCAGTAAATTTTTCTTTGATGATTTTTTCACATCCGTATTCAGTAAGAGAATGAATTTGACGATCTAAATTTTGATCAAAAGTAGATACACGTGCATAACCAATAATCATTTGTTTCCTCCTGTACAATCATATATTTTCATTGTACGGAAGGTTCATTTATTGTAAAGGTATTTGGTAATATTTTTGGTAACTATTTTTTGTAACCTCAAAAACCTTATAAATATAGAAATATAAGCAGCATAAGAAATGTTACAAAAATATTGGTTTTTGGTAATATATCTCGTGTATAAAATGCTATTAATTTATTATTTTCTAGTATGTACAAGCCATAAAGTGAATAATTTCTTTAGAGAAGGGAGCGGTATTTATTCCAAACGAAGATGAAATTTATTCAAAAGGATTGGATCTAGATGAGTTTATATCTGCTGGAGCGCTTGATCCTAATCTTGTAGGTCCTACATTTTCATCAGTTCCACCACCAACAGGAACCACTGGAGTTACGGGACCTACCGGAGTTACAGGACCAACCGGAGATACAGGAATTACGGGACCTACTGGAGCTACTGGAATTACAGGTCCTACGGGAGCTACTGGAGTTACGGGACCAACCGGAGATACGGGTTCCACTGGAGTTACAGGACCTACTGGAGCTACAGGTTCTACTGGAATTACGGGACCTACTGGAGTTACTGGAGTTACTGGAGTTACTGGAGCTACTGGAGTTACGGGACCAACCGGAGCTACTGGAATTACAGGTCCTACGGGAGCTACTGGAGTTACCGGAGTTACCGGACCTACTGGAGATACGGGACCAACCGGAATTACGGGACCAACCGGAGATACAGGACCAACCGGAGATACTGGTTCTACTGGAATTACGGGACCTACGGGAGTTACTGGTTCTACTGGAGTTACTGGTTCTACTGGAGTTACTGGTTCTACTGGAGTTACCGGAGTTACCGGAGTTACCGGACCTACTGGAGATACGGGACCAACCGGAATTACGGGACCAACCGGAGATACAGGTCCTACGGGAGCTACTGGAGTTACGGGACCAACCGGAGATACGGGTTCCACTGGAGTTACAGGACCTACGGGAGCTACAGGTTCTACTGGAATTACGGGACCTACTGGAGTTACTGGAGTTACTGGAGCTACTGGAGTTACCGGAGTTACCGGACCTACTGGAGTTACCGGAGTTACCGGACCTACTGGAGTTACGGGACCAACCGGAATTACGGGACCAACCGGAGATACGGGACCAACCGGAATTACGGGACCAACCGGAGATACAGGACCAACCGGA
>NZ_JACYOF010000016.1 GCF_014932895.1 Bacillus thuringiensis
AAGCATGGTGACATGTGGAGCTGACGAATACTAATAGATCGAGGACTTAACCATATAATATGTAGCAAATGTTATCTAGTTTTGAAGGAATATATGTTTAGATTTCTTCTTGACATTTCGAAAGAAATGTTTATAATGATAAAAGTCTGGTAATGATGGCAGAGAGGTCACACCCGTTCCCATACCGAACACGGAAGTTAAGCTCTCTAGCGCCAATGGTAGTTGGGACCTTGTCCCTGTGAGAGTAGGACGTTGCCAGGCTGATATTATTCCGCAGTAGCTCAGTGGTAGAGCTATCGGCTGTTAACCGATCGGTCGTAGGTTCGAGTCCTACCTGCGGAGCCATTATGCTTCCATAGCTCAGCTGGTAGAGCACTTCCATGGTAAGGAAGAGGTCACCGGTTCAAGCCCGGTTGGAAGCTTGGGAATAGGTTTAAAACTTTTGGCCCGTTGGTCAAGTGGTTAAGACACCGCCCTTTCACGGCGGTAACACGGGTTCGAATCCCGTACGGGTCACCACTTTTGGAGGATTAGCTCAGCTGGGAGAGCACCTGCCTTACAAGCAGGGGGTCGGCGGTTCGATCCCGTCATCCTCCACCATATATTTTAAAATGTCGGAGGGGTAGCGAAGTGGCTAAACGCGGCGGACTGTAAATCCGCTCCTTCGGGTTCGGCAGTTCGAATCTGCCCCCCTCCACCATTTTCTTTAAAATAACCTGAGAGGGTTTATTTTTTTGAAAAGATAACCATACTAGTAAATATTAATGGGCTATAGCCAAGCGGTAAGGCAACGGACTTTGACTCCGTCATGCGCTGGTTCGAATCCAGCTAGCCCAGCCATTTACGAGCCATTAGCTCAGTTGGTAGAGCATCTGACTTTTAATCAGAGGGTCGAAGGTTCGAGTCCTTCATGGCTCACCATTTTCGCGGAAGTAGTTCAGTGGTAGAATACAACCTTGCCAAGGTTGGGGTCGCGGGTTCGAATCCCGTCTTCCGCTTAATTACTAAGGGGCCTTAGCTCAGCTGGGAGAGCGCCTGCCTTGCACGCAGGAGGTCAGCGGTTCGATCCCGCTAGGCTCCATACGAATAAAAAAGCTTACATCATTTGATGTAAGCTTTTTTTGTATATAATTGTACTGATGAAGATTAAAATAAAAGGGAAAGAGCGTAAAGGGGGAGAAGTTAAGCATGAAAGTGGTTATTGCGTCGGATTCATATAAAGAAAGTTTACGAGCAATAGAAGTATGTGAGGCGATTGAGAAAGGGTTTTTAAAAGTTTTTCCTAAAGGAGAGTACATGAAAGTACCGATTGGAGATGGAGGAGAGGGAACTGCCGAATCTCTTGTTGATGCGACTGATGGAGAGATGATCCGACTAAGTGTAACAGGACCGCTTGGCAAGCCTATACAGGCTTTTTACGGCATATCTAATGATAAGAGGACAGCATTTATTGAAATGGCAGCAGCATCGGGTTTACAGCACGTTCCAATGGAACAGAGGAACCCACTTGTTACAACAACAAGAGGAACGGGAGAACTTATATTACATGCGCTTAATAAAGGGGTTCAGCATATAATCTTAGGGCTTGGTGGAAGTGCAACGAATGATGGTGGAGCAGGTATGTTGTCAGCTTTAGGAGTAAGGTTTATAAATGAAAAAGGTGAAGTAATAGATCCATCTGGAGGAACATTACATTCGATTACTTCTATTGATTTTTCTCGGCTGGATTTACGTTTAAAGGACATAAAGTTAGAAGCGGCTTGTGATGTAGATAATCCGCTAATTGGTGTAAAGGGAGCATCTTTTGTATTTGGAGAGCAAAAAGGTGCTGATGAGTTAATGATGAGAGAGTTAGATAACAATTTACAACATTATGCTAAAATACTAAAGCAATTTCTACATATAGATGTAGCTGAGCTTGCAGGTGCAGGTGCTGCTGGTGGAATGGGAGCAGCTGTTGTTGCAGTTTTACGAGGGGAATTACGTAAAGGGATTGAAATTGTATTAGATTATATAAACTTTGATAAGCATATAGTGGGTGCAGATCTTGTTGTGACGGGTGAAGGAAAGATAGATGAACAAACAGCTTATGGAAAGGCCCCTGTTGGTGTTGCGGAGCGTGCGAAAAGGCATCATATCCCTGTAATTGCGATTGGTGGTTCTGTATTGCCGAATTATACGGTAGTCTATGAAAGAGGAATTGATGCGGTGTTTAGTACTGTAACGGCGCCAATGACATTAGAAGAAGCTTATAAAGCAGCAAAAGAAAATATCGAAATGACAGCGAAAAATATTGCAGCGGTGTGGAAAATAGCATCGAAAAAACGCCTTTAAATGTAGAGGCGTTTTTTTTATTGTTAGCTCATAGTGTTACCAGTTGTTTCATTAAGTGAATTTTATACATGGAATAGTCTTAAAATTTGGATTTTAACGCAAATATTAGTGAATAAATTGTATATCCATGCAGAAAAATGTCGAGTTGAGTCAGACTATATAAAAGATTTAAAATATTTAGTGAAGGCATAAAAGGGGGATACTATCTATGAAAAAAGAAATCTCAGTTATTGGAGTTCCAATGGATTTAGGACAGATGCGTCGTGGGGTTGATATGGGACCGAGCGCAATCCGTTATGCAGGGGTAATTGAAAGAATTGAAGGAATTGGATATGACGTTAAAGATATGGGAGATATATGTATAGAGAGAGAAAAAGAAGTAGATGAAAATACAAAATTAAGAAACCTTACACAAGTTGCGACTGTATGTAATGAATTGGCAAGTAAGGTGGATCATATTATAGAAGAAGGTCGTTTCCCACTAGTATTAGGTGGTGACCATAGTATTGCTATTGGTACACTAGCTGGTGTGGCGAAACATTATAAAAATTTAGGTGTTATTTGGTATGATGCACATGGTGATTTGAATACAGAAGAAACTTCACCATCTGGAAATATTCATGGAATGTCACTTGCAGCAAGTTTAGGTTACGGACATTCTTCACTTGTAGACTTATATGGGGCATACCCAAAGGTGAAAAAAGAGAACGTTGTAATTATCGGTGCACGTGCATTAGATGAAGGAGAAAAGGACTTTATTCGTAATGAGGGTATTAAAGTATTCTCCATGCATGAAATTGATCGTATGGGTATGACTGCTGTTATGGAAGAAACAATTGCGTATTTATCTCATACTGATGGTGTTCACTTATCATTGGATTTAGATGGTCTTGATCCCCATGATGCACCAGGGGTGGGAACACCTGTAATTGGTGGGCTATCTTATCGTGAAAGCCATTTAGCGATGGAAATGTTAGCGGAAGCTGATATTGTTACATCTGCTGAGTTTGTTGAAGTAAATACGATATTAGATGAGAGAAATAGAACGGCAACAACAGCGGTTGCTTTAATGGGTTCTTTATTCGGTGAAAAACTAAAATAAATGTAAGAAAAGCAACTGAGAAGTTGCTTTTTTTATTTGAAAATAAGCGTATAATAATGATTTATATTATACTATACGATAAGAATGTTTGACATCTTACCAATTTAAGCTACAGGGGGGGGTTTGTAATTGTTGTTTGTTTCAAGTATGGTATAATTAACTAGTTGTTGGAAAGATATACAGATAGAGCATAAAACAATATTTCAATATATGGATAGAATTGCTCGTAAGTAGGAGGAAGGGTTAGCATGCCTTTTGAAGATACGACCATTTTGAAATATCTTAGTACGGCATTAGATATTGCCGTTGTATGGTTTATTATATATAAGCTAATTCTTATAATCCGGGGGACGAAAGCTGTTCAACTTTTAAAAGGGATTACAGTTATTATTGTTGTTCGGATGATCAGTATTTTCCTTGAATTGCATACGCTATATTGGCTAACTGAACAAGTATTAACGTGGGGATTTTTAGCCGTTATTATTATCTTTCAGCCAGAATTGAGAAGAGCACTTGAGCAGCTAGGACGTGGGAGTTTATTTTCGCGTACTGGAACTCATGAGGATGCTGAACCTGAAATGGTTGCAACAGCGATAGCAAAAGCAACAGAATATATGGGGAAACGTAGGATTGGTGCGTTAATTACTTTGTCAAAAGAGACCGGGATGGGTGATTACGTAGAAACGGGGATTCCGCTAAATGCAAATGTATCATCGGAATTACTCATTAATATTTTCATTCCAAATACGCCTCTTCATGACGGAGCAGTGATTATGCAAGGAAGTACGATTAAAGCAGCAGCATGTTATCTCCCATTATCAGAAAGCCCGTTTATTTCTAAGGAATTAGGAACTAGGCATCGTGCTGCAATGGGAGTTAGTGAAGTCACTGATAGTATTACAGTAGTTGTGTCGGAAGAAACGGGGCAAATTTCTTTAACGAAAAACGGTAAATTGCACCGTGATTTGAAGGCAGAACAGCTGAAGGATATGTTGTTAGCAGAGTTTAGTGGGAACGAAAAAACAACTTCTTCGTCTTTATGGAATTGGAGGAGGAAGCGTCATGGATAAGTTAATGGAGAATCATTGGTTTTTAAAAGGAATCTCATTACTATTGGCGTGTATGCTTTTTATGTCAGCGACTTTAACTGACAAAAATACGACATCGGGCATATTACCTTTCGTAAATGAAGCGAAAGAAACGTTAACTAATTATGCTATTAACCTTAAGTATGATGAAGATAAATATATTGTAAGTGGTATTCCATCAGAGGGCGTTAAGGTGAAACTAGAGGGGCCAAAAGCATCAGTTGCTGCAACGAAAGCAAAAAAACAATTTGATATACCAGTTGACTTACAAGGCCGTCCAGAAGGAACTTATGAGGTTTCTTTAAAAGCGAACGGGCTTCCAGATGATGTGAAAGGAACAGTTCAGCCATCAACAATTAAAGTCACTCTTCATGAAAAAGCGAAAAAATATGTTCATGTAGATCTGAAATTATCAAATGAAGATCAGATGCCAGAAGGTGCTACTCTTGAGAAATCGAGTATTCAGCCGGATACTGTTGAAGTAGTTGGGACGAAAGAAGAAATAGAAAGTATTTCTTCTGCTAAGGCACATATCGATTTAAAAGGTGTTAATAAAACTGTTACAAAAACAGCAGAAGTTACATTATACAATAAAGAAGGAAAACCTTTAAATGTAAGAACAAATCCATCTAAAATTAATGTAACGTTGAATGTAGCGACGCAAGCTACAGCAAACAACACTGAAAAAACTGTTCCTATAACATATACGAAAAAGGGAAGTTTACCAGAAGGATTTGCTGTTACAAATATCGGTATTGAGCCGAGAGAAGTAACGATAGCTGGTCCAAAAGATATCTTGGATAATATACAATCTATAGAGGGGGTCGAAGTAGATCTTAGTCAATTGACGGAGTCTACAGCATTCGATACCTCTGTTTTATTGCCCAAAGGTGTAACAAGCGCAAAGCCAAATCAAGTGAAGGTTTCCGTAGGGATACAGAAAGTAAAACAAACGAAAACAAGAACGATTGATGGTATCACGATTCAAAAAAATGGAATTCCAAATGATGTTACTGCCCAATTACTTTCGCCGCAGGATGGAAAAATAAGTGTTGATATTTCGGGAGAAGAAAGTGTAGTAGATAAAATAACCGCTGCTCAAATAACAGCGGTAATTAATTTGCAAAATGCATCCCCAGGGACAAAGGATATTTCTATTCAAGTGAGTGGCCCTGGTAATATTTCGATAGCGCCAAAACAAAAAAGTGCTAAAGTTACAATTGTGAAGAAAGAAAATCCAGATAAAGAAGTACAGGGTAACGGTCAACAACCGGATTCAAACAACAATCAAGAAAATCAAACTGAGAAACCAAAAAATCCTGAACCTGATCCAGAAAAGGAGCAGGAAAAAGATAAAGAAAAAGATAAGGAAAAAGATAAAGAAAAAGATAAAGAAACTAGTCAAGAACCAACAGTAGATAATCAAAAAGAGCAAGAAAAAGGAGCGAATCATAATGGGTAAGTATTTTGGTACAGATGGAGTACGCGGAGTTGCGAACAAGGAGTTAACACCTGAGTTAGCTTTCAAAATCGGACGTTTTGGTGGTTATGTATTAACAAAAGATACAGATCGTCCAAAGGTAATTATCGGTCGTGATACACGTGTATCTGGCCATATGTTAGAAGGAGCTTTAGTAGCAGGTCTATTATCAACTGGAGCAGAAGTAATGCGTCTAGGTGTTATTTCTACACCAGGTGTTGCCTATTTAACAAAAGCGTTAGGAGCACAAGCAGGTGTTATGATTTCTGCATCTCATAATCCAGTACAAGATAACGGAATCAAGTTCTTCGGTTCAGATGGCTTTAAATTAACAGATGAGCAAGAAGCAGAAATCGAAGCTTTATTAGACAAAGAAGTGGATGAGCTACCACGTCCAACAGGTACTAACCTTGGACAAGTGAGCGATTACTTTGAAGGTGGACAAAAATATTTACAATATATTAAACAAACTGTAGAGGAAGATTTCTCTGGTTTACATATCGCTTTAGATTGTGCACACGGTGCTACGTCTTCTTTAGCTCCATACTTATTTGCAGATTTAGAAGCTGATATTTCAACAATGGGAACTTCACCGAACGGTATGAACATTAACGATGGAGTAGGTTCTACGCATCCAGAAGGTTTAGCTCAATTAGTGAAAGAAAAAGGCGCTGACATCGGTCTTGCTTTTGATGGTGATGGTGACCGTTTAATCGCTGTAGATGAAAAAGGAAACATCGTTGATGGCGATCAAATTATGTTTATTTGTGCGAAGTATATGAAAGAAACTGGTCAACTAAAGCACAATACAGTTGTTTCAACTGTTATGAGTAACTTAGGTTTCTACAAAGCACTTGAAGCAAACGGTATTACAAGTGATAAAACAGCAGTGGGTGATCGCTACGTAATGGAAGAGATGAAACGCGGTGGTTACAACTTAGGCGGAGAACAATCAGGTCATATTATCTTACTTGATTACATTACAACTGGTGATGGAATGTTAAGTGCACTTCAACTTGTAAACATCATGAAAATGACGAAAAAGCCATTATCTGTGCTTGCAGGTGAGATGACGAAATTCCCACAATTACTAGTAAACGTTCGTGTAACAGATAAAAAATTAGCATTAGAAAACGAAAAAATTAAAGAAATTATTCGTGTTGTAGAGGAAGAAATGAACGGGGACGGTCGTATTCTTGTTCGTCCATCTGGAACAGAGCCACTTATTCGTGTAATGGCAGAAGCACCAACACAAGAAGTTTGTGACGCTTATGTACACCGTATTGTAGAAGTTGTGAAAGCTGAAGTTGGCGCTGAATAATTTGTTGAATTTATTTTAAAAGGGGCACAAGAAGTGCTCCTTTTTCATATGTTTTAAAGACGATGAAAAAAATTCATTGACGGTTTATAATGTTTGTTATAAGATGGTCTTGTTCTTTTTCTCAAAGTAAATATTGTAAATTATAAAAGCGCCAGAACTACAAGTAGTGTAGTTGACGAGGTGGAGTTTTATCGAGATTTCGGCGGATGACTCCCGGTTGTTCATCACAACCGCAAACTTTTACTTAAATCATTAAGGTGACTTAGTGGACAAAGGTGAAAGCGTGATGAGAGAAAAGGAACGGATGAAAACTAGCTGTATAAGTATATACGGACTTAAACCAGAATCGAGAGGAAGGTGAAAGCCGTTACAAGCTTACAGGGCTAGCAATATGTAATCCGTTTTTTAGTATAAATAAAAATGGTATCGGACTATGTCGTTACATGTTCGCAGAGCAGTGTAAGCATTTGTAACGGCGACTAAACATGTGTGGAATCGTAGGATTTATTGGAGAGCAAGATGCAAAGGAAATTTTATTAAAAGGTTTAGAAAAGCTAGAATATCGTGGATATGATTCAGCAGGTATTGCAGTACAAGCAGAGAACGGTGTTGTTGTATGCAAAGAAAAAGGCCGTATTGCAAAACTTCGCGAAATCGTAGATGAGAACGTAGCAGCAAGCGTGGGAATCGGTCATACACGCTGGGCTACACATGGTGTTCCAAGCAAGGTAAACGCGCATCCGCATCAAAGTACATCAAAACGTTTTACACTAGTTCATAACGGTGTAATTGAAAACTATGAGTTAGTGAAAAAGGAATATTTACAGGATGTAACGTTCGTAAGTGAAACGGATACAGAGGTTATCGTACAGCTTATGGAACAACAAGTGAGCACAGGACTAAGTGTAGAAGAAGCGTTCCGTAATACGCTATCTCTTTTACATGGCTCATATGCAATCGGATTACTTGATGCTGAAAATCCAAACATGATTTATGTTGCTAAAAACAAAAGCCCGCTATTAGTAGGTGTTGGTGACAACTTTAATGTTGTGGCGAGCGACGCTATGGCGATGTTACAAGTTACAGATCAATTTATTGAATTAATGGATAAAGAAATCGTAATTGTAACGAAAGAAAGTATTACAATTAAAAACTTACAAGGTGAAACGATTGAACGTGCACCGTTTACAGCGGAATTAGACGCAAGTGATATTGAAAAAGGAACATACCCTCATTTCATGCTTAAAGAAATCGATGAGCAACCACTTGTAATCCGTAATATAATTCAAAAGTATCAAGATGAAAATGGTGAGATTGAATTAGATCAAGACATCCGCAATGCGATTTTAGATAGCGATCGTATTTACATCATTGCATGTGGAACAAGTTATCATGCAGGTCTTGTTGGAAAACAATTTATTGAGAAGTTTGCAAAAATGCCAGTTGAAGTGCATGTAGCAAGTGAGTTCTCTTATAACATGCCATTATTAACAGAAAGACCATTCTTCATTTACATTTCACAAAGTGGTGAAACAGCTGATAGCCGTGCAGTACTTGTACAAACAAATGAAATGGGTCATAAAGCATTAACGATTACAAACGTACCTGGTTCTACGCTTTCTCGTGAAGCTGATTACACACTTCCGTTATACGCGGGACCAGAAATCGCAGTTGCATCAACGAAAGCTTACACCGCACAGCTTGCAGTACTTTCAATCTTAGCAGCTGACATTGCTAAAG
Source organism: Bacillus thuringiensis (assembly GCF_014932895.1). Lineage (GTDB taxonomy): Bacteria > Bacillota > Bacilli > Bacillales > Bacillaceae_G > Bacillus_A > Bacillus_A thuringiensis_AA. The sequence continues at coordinate 9,066 of NZ_JACYOF010000016.1, forward strand.
CGAAAGGTGAAGTTCTTGATTTTGATTTAACACACGAATTAGGACTTGTAGCAAATGCAATGGTAGTACTTTGTGATCAAAAAGAAGAGATGGATGCACTAGCAAAACAATTTTTAGCAACAACGCGTAACTGTTTCTTCATCGGACGTGGCGTAGACTTCTACGTTGGATTAGAAGGTGCGTTAAAACTAAAAGAAATCTCTTACATCCAAGCAGAAGGATTTGCTGGAGGAGAATTAAAACACGGTACAATCGCCTTAATCGAAAACGGTACACCAGTTATCGCCCTTGCTACACAAGAGCACGTAAACCTTGGAATTCGTGGTAACGTGAAAGAAGTAGTAGCACGCGGAGCTAACCCATGTATCATCTCAATGAAAGGCTTAGAAATGGAAGGTGACAGCTTCGTATTACCAGCTGTACACGAAGCGCTAGCGCCGCTAGTAGCAGTTATTCCATTACAACTTATCTCATACTACGCAGCACTTCACCGCGAGTGTGACGTTGATAAGCCACGTAACTTAGCTAAGTCTGTTACGGTTGAGTAGGAGATTAGTAGGTTAATAAATATAGTTATAGCTTTAAAATAAATCTATGAATCTGTACCCCTTTAGATATTTTATCTAAAGGGGTACTTTTGTGTTGAAAAGGAACATCTAAAATTGGTAAGTGGGCAGAATCCTACTAATTAAAGTTTTATTTTATTGGATTTAAAATAAAGCTACTTTTATTTATCTGAATTTTCCGTTATCATCTTAGGTATTCGTGAACAATTTCCTTTATTACGACAAGAGATTAATAGACATTACGAGGAGGTATTAATGAAAATGAATGAAAAAACATATCTAAGTATAGAAGAGATTATTTCATTACCAACTTTATCCGATACAAACATAAGTGATGATGGAAATAATGTAGCATTTGTAAAGAAGACGGCTGATTGGAAAGACAATACATATAGGAATCATGTATGGATATATGAAAAAGATAAGGAGCAGAGTTACCCATTATCAAATGGGGATATAGATAGTACACACCCATTATGGTCTCCAGATTCTAAGAATATTGCATATCTTAGCCCAGGTGGTGACGGGGATAATAAAAATCAGATCTTTGTTAAGTCAATAGACGGTTGTAGTGAGGTTCAAATTACTGATGAGAAGGAAGGAGTTAGTACATTCAAATGGGAGCCTACTGGTAAAGGTGCTTATTATGTTGCACAATCAAAAGAATGTGAGGAAATAAAGAAACGTAAGGAACTATATGGAGATTTCCAACATGTAGGTAAGGAACATCAGAATAATTGTTTATATTACATTGAAATAGAAAAAGTGATAAAAAATGATAAAGAGGAACGCGAAATTGGCGGTGTTTATCAACTAACGAATGGCAAGGGTTTTTATATACATAACTTTGATATTTCAAATGATGGGAAAAAGGTTGTATGTATGGCTACACCAAGCCTAAATGATTATATGAATGGTGATCTATATATATTAGATGTTGAAGCCGGGGAACTACAAAAGGTGAATGTAGATAAGTTGTTAGGAGGGAGCGTTTGCTTTTCTCCTGAGGGCAATAAAATATGTTACTCAGCAAGCATAAGAGAGAAGGATTGCTATAAAAACCACATACAAGATAGTACATTAGAGATATATGATATGAATACTGGAGAGGTAATTCATCCTTTAACAAATTTTGATAGTACAGTTATGCCATTACAGTGGACAGCTAAAGGAATTCTAATTAGATGGCAGGATAAAACGAATTACCTCATTGGCTTGCTATGTGAGGATGGTACTGTGGAAATGTTAAGCGAAAAAGTAGATGGCTTTATAATGGATGCCTCTATAACAAGGGATGGAAATCATATAACCTATAATAAGGCTATAACAAATGAAACCTTTGAAATCTATTTGGATGATAAAAAAATAACAAATGAAAATAGCTTTTTCGAAGACAAGCTTAAAAGTAACAGGAAAATCATCTCATGGCAAAGTAGTGATGGCCTTGAAATAGAGGGTGTTCTATCAACTCCAGTAGAGTTTGATACAAATAAAAAATATCCCTTATTAGTAGTAATCCATGGTGGTCCAGCTTGGGCATCCTTTCCGATATTTTCAGACTGTTTTAATGAGAAATATCCCGTTGAACAGTTTATCGAAAAAGGCTTTATCGTTTTAGAGCCAAACTATAGGGGAAGTTCTGGTTATGGTAATGAGTTTTTAAAAGCAAACTATAGGAAACAGGGAATTGCTGATTATGATGATATTATATCTGGAGTGGATGAACTAGTTGAAAAAGGGATTGTAGATAAAGATAGAGTAGGGGTTATGGGATGGAGTAACGGAGGATATATATCAGCTTTCTGTTCTACATTTAGTAGTAGGTTTAAAGCTATCTCAGTTGGAGGCGGAATTACTAACTGGAGTACCCATTATGTAAATACAGATATCCCTTACTTTATTAGAATGCATTTAGGAAATACCCCATGGAATGATCCAGATATATATAAGAGAACATCACCAATGACATATATTAAATCAGCATGTACGCCTACCTTAATTCAACATGGGGAAAAGGATGCGAGAATTCCAATTACAAATGCATATGAGCTATATGAAGGATTAAGAGATATGGAAGTTGATACAGAATTAATTATATTTAAAGGAATGGCATATAGTCCTAATCAGCCGGGAATGAATGTAGCTATTATGAAACAGAATTTGATGTGGTTTTCACACTATATTCTTGGAGAAAGCATGAAAGATTTTAGTACTATATAATCAATATCCACACAGAGTTTTTTCGTTGTGCAACCAGGTCAGATTGTTGAAAAAGAGATACAACAAATTATATAATTTGTTGTAAACTGCATGCAAACCATTATGATTATAAGGAAACGTAATTCGGAGGACTAATATGAAAGACAATAAAAATGAGTTATCTGTAGAACAACGTGAAGAACTATTAAAAGTATTACAAGCTCGTTTTGAGAAAAATATGAACCGCCATGAAGGTCTTGAATGGGCTAAAGTTGAAGCGAAGCTGACTACTAACAATGAAAAATTGTGGTCCATTAATGAAATGGAAGTAACTGGCGGTGAGCCGGATGTTGTTGGTTATGATGAAGAGAAGGACGAATATACTTTCTATGATTGTTCAAAGGAGAGTCCTAAAGGCCGCAGAAGTCTTTGTTATGACCTTGAAGCGTTAGAGTCAAGAAAAAAACATAAACCAGAAAATAACGTTATTGATGTGGCAACTGCTATGGGTATTGAATTATTAACTGAAGAACAATATCGAGAGTTACAACAGCTTGGGAATTTCGATATGAAATCATCAAGCTGGGTACAAACACCTTCAGATATTCGAGAACTCGGTGGTGCCCTATTTTGCGATTATCGCTTCGGACACGTTTTCGTGTACCACAATGGAGCAGACTCTTATTATGCTGCCAGAGGTTTTCGTGGCTCGTTAAAAGTTTAAATTTGGATAAACAAGAAAAAGAGCCTATACTCAGGCTCTTTTTCTTGTTTATATTTTAAGAGTAAACTGTTACTACGCAGTTTTACTTAATTTATATGTTCCGTGGTTGTTTTTGTGGAAAATTTTAGGTGAAATATAGCCATCTAATCCAATACGTCCAGCGTTCTGCCCTGCAACTAAAATGAACATAGTCAAAATAAGCAGGTTTGGGTTTACACTAACAGTTCCGCTTAATAAAAATGAAAGATTCATTATGATTCCGAAAAATGCAGCTGTTTTTGTTAATCCGCCTAAAATCAAACCTAGACCTACTAAAATTTCTCCCCATTGAACTAAAAAGCTAAATAGATCTGCGTTTGGAAGAACAAAATGTTGAAGAAAATCTGCCCACCAACTTTGTACGGCAGGGTGGTCACCTGATGCTTGAGCAATAGCACCCTTTAGAAAACCACTTGCGTCAAAAGATTGTCCGAAGACTTTGCCTATTCCAGCAGCGAGCCATGTATATCCTATGTAAAGTCGTAAAAATAATAATATGAAAGTAGCACGTTTATCAGTTCTTAAAAAATTGATAACCATTGAAATCCCTCCAGTATTCTATTTACATGTTTATTATATATCCATTGTGAAAAGATTCACAATGGAGGAAATGTGAACGAAGATAGATTATGGGTAATTGTTTTATTTTTTGTAACATTTCATTTCTTTTGATAGACTAATAATAGAGATATATGGAAAGGGGATAAAGACTTGATATGTGGATGAACTTGTAATGATTAGAAACTGGATAGATGAATTTTTCTCTCTCATTAGTGAGGGTTTATTTAGCTATCTATAAATCATTCAAGGGCTACATATTTGGCTTGTACATCCCTTTTGTGAGGATAGATGCCTATTTTATGTATCTGTCTTTTTTTGTGGGAAAGTTTATATCTCTTATATAAAATATGCGGCCTTTAAATTTGGAGGAGTATATGATGAATCAATTAAAAAATAAAGTAGCAGTTGTTACAGGTGTAAGTCGTCTAGATGGTATAGGAGCAGCTATTTGTAAAGAATTAGCTGAAGCAGGATACGATATATTTTTTACGTATTGGACGAATTATGATAAAGAGATGCTTTGGGGCGTTAATCAAAATGAACAAATACAATTAAAAGAAGAACTTATACAACACAGTGTGGAAGTATCAAGTATGGAGTTAGATTTAACTCAGAACGATGCACCAAAGCAGCTTATAAATAAAGTTACTGAACAACTAGGGTACCCTTATATATTAATTAATAATGCAGCGTATTCTACAAATAATGATTTCTCTAATTTGACTGCCGAAGAGTTGGATAAGCATTATATGGTAAATGTCCGTGCAACTACATTGTTAAGTAGTCAATTTGCTCGAGGATTTAAGAAGGAGTCTGGGGGTAGGATAGTTAATATTACCTCGGGACAATTTAAAGGGCCTATGGCTGGGGAATTAGCGTATGCAACAACGAAGGGAGCTATTGATGCTCTAACTAGTACTTTATCAGCAGAAGTAGCCCATTTAGGTATAACTGTTAATGCAATTAATCCAGGTCCAACCGATACAGGATGGATGACTGAAGAGATAAAGCAGGGATTAAGACCGATGTTTCCTTTTGGTAGAATGGGTGAGCCAAAGGATGCAGCAAGGCTAATTAAGTTTTTAGTAAGTGAAGAAGCAGAGTGGATTACAGGGCAAGTTATTCATTCAGAGGGTGGATTTAAAAGATAAGTTTTTTACCCCTTTAGGTAGATCTAAAGGGGTATTTTATAAAGTGAAATTTTAATCAGTGGGGGTTTTGTTCATCCCCCACTGATTATTAGTTGAACCAATCGGACGTTTACAAGCAGTTAACCTCCTACCTAACTTCTTTGCTCCGGCCGAATTTTGAGGTGGGAGTCTTACTGCCCACAAATAGCGGGATAAAGATGGAATCTAGCTCGAAAACTTTTTATATTCCTATAGTGATCACGACATTTCCCTTCTTACGTCCTGTTTCCACATACGTATGAGCCTCTGAAATTTTTTCTAATGGGTACGTTTTATCAATAACTGGCTTTAGTTTTTCTACTTCGGTTAGCATTTTTAGTAGAAGCATATCTTCTTTGCTCACTTTTGCCATCGTTCTATTGACGGATACGTATTTACCGTTAGGAGCTAGTGCCTTCTTACAATGTTGTTTTTTATGCTTTCCAACGGCATCAAATATAATGTCATAGCGTTCGCCTCGTTCAGTAAAATCCTCTTTCGTATAATCGATTGCGTTATTAGCCCCTAAAGATTTTACTAACTCAAAATTTGAATTACTACAAACAGCTGTAACAGTCGCGCCGAAATGTTTAGCAAGTTGGACAGCAGCGGTACCTACTGATCCGGAGGCGCCATATATAAGTACTTGTTGCCCTTTTTTTATGTGTCCTTTTCTCAGAAAATGTAATGCTGAAGTTCCGCCGAAAGGAAGAACTGTCGCTTCTTCATACGTCACATTGGTAGGTTTTAATGCTATCAATCCGCTTTCATGTACACATGTGTATTCGGCATAACCACCAACGTTAAGCCCTGTTAATGCAAAGATGTGATCTCCCTTTTTGAATTGAGTTACATCCGTTCCTACTTCCTCAACTTCACCAGATAACTCTACACCGAGTATAGGCTTTCTCGGTTTTCTAAAACCTAATACAATTCGCATAGGAATCCAAAATAAAAGGGGGCTAGTAAAGCTTCGCATTCTACAATCTCCAGTTGTTACACTTGTTGCGTGAATCTTAATTAATACTTCATTTCTTTTAGGAGTAGGTTTCTTTACGTCTTGAAGTTTGAGAACGTTAGGTGGCCCGTATTTGGTGCAAATAATTGCTTTCATAGCGACCTCCTGAATTAAGTTATTTTCCTCTATATCATATTTAAATGTTTTTTAAATCATGCTTATAGTTTCACTTCATAAGGAGTAAAAGAAAGATAGTTCTTTTTACAGTGTAGTATTTTCCTTTTAAGAAAGTAGGTACAATAAGAATAGAGAGAAGTAATAGTGAGATTAGAATTTCAAACGAGGAGAGTGCCATTTGAAAAAAAGAAAGATAGCAGTTGTAATTGTAGCGTATACAGCGTTGCTCGCGACATCTATACATACATATAAAGAGCAATTGGACCATCCTATTATAAGCGATGTAGGGAAGTTGCTTCCAACAAAGATTAAACGTGTTGAAAATGCTGAGGATGAGAGTTCGTTAAAAAAGCTGGTGCAAGATGCAAATGTTTCTGGAGAGAAGATTTCCATTGCAGGTATGCAACATAGCCAGGGCGGACAGACGTATTATCCGAACGGTACGATGCTTGATATGAAAGGATATAACAAAATATTAGAGTTTGATCCGGAGAAGAAGAGGATTAGGGTACAAAGCGGTGTCACATGGAATGACATTCAGAAGAAAATAAATCCATATGGCCTTGCAGTTCAGGTGATGCAATCTCAAAATATTTTTACTGTTGGCGGTTCGTTAAGTGTAAATGTACATGGGCGTGATATTCGTCATGAAGCACTGATTGATACAGTAGAGTCGTTCAGATTGTTAATGGCAGATGGTACAGTATGTAATGTAAGTAGAGAAGAAAATGCTGACTTGTTTCCGTATGTAATTGGGGGATATGGGTTATTTGGCGTGATTTTAGAAGTGACGCTCAAGTTAACGAATGATGAATTATATGAAATGCATACGAAGGTAATAGATTATAAGGAGTACTCTTCCTATTTTAAGGAGAAGGTGAAAAAGGACGAGAATATACGGATGCATTTAGGACGTATTTCTGTGGCCTCGAATTCGTTCTTGAAAGAAATGTATGTGACAGATTATGTGTTGGCAGAAGATCAACAAAAGTTGAAGGAGTACAGTAAATTAAAAGAGGAAAATATTATAGCTGCACCAAAATTTTTGCTTGGGTTATCACGTTATAGTGATTGGGGAAAGAATGCATTTTGGGATATACAAAGAAGCTATTTTGAACGTATAGATGGTAAGTACGAAACGCGGAATAATGTAATGAGATCTGATAGTGCTTTTATGGAATACGATAATCCAAACTTGACCGAAGTTTTACAAGAGTACTTTGTACCAATAGATGGTTTTGAAGGGTATATAGATGATTTACGAAGTGTTTTAAATGAAGAGGAATTAAATCTTCTTAACATTACAATTCGCTACGTAGAAAAGAATGAGAATGCAGTGCTATCTTATGCGAAAGACGATATGTTTGCGCTTGTGCTTCTAATTAATCAAGGACGTTCTGAGGATGAAATAAAGAAAACAAAAGTGATTATTCAGAAGATGATTGACGTTACTTTAAAGCATAATGGAAGTTATTATTTACCGTATTATTCTTATCCGGCAAAGGAGCAGCTAAAGAAAGCGTATCCTCGCATGGATGAATTTCTTCAGAAAAAGAAAGAAGTAGACCCGGAAGAAAGATTTGTGAATTTATTTTATAAGGAGTATAGCAAATGACATATAGAAGATTTGTAGCCTCACAAAGTATTATTATGATGGCTGGTAGTATGGTATTTCCTTTTTATATACTATTGCTTCGGAATGTTGGAAATAGTTTCTCGCAGTTTGGCTGGGCATACGGCTTATTTGCTTTGACTGCAGCACTAGTATATCCATTAGTTGGGAGAATCTCTGATAGATTAGGTGATAGAAAGCTATTAATTGTATACGCTTGGTCTATGGCTATATTAATGCTTTGTTTCCCAATTGCAACAGAAGTTTGGCATGTATATATTCTCCAAATTTTAATGGGTGTTTTAGGTGCTGTGCAGCGTAATACCGAGAAGACGTCGTTGGCACGGAAGGTAGCGCATAAGGAAGCTGGTTATGAAATTGGAAAGTACCATGTATGGACATCAATTGGGGGGGCAGTAGCAATTATCGCAACTGGCTATTTAGTGGATTTCTTTACGATTGGCACAATTTTTTATATTGCCTCAGTGTTGTATATGGTGAGCGGATTTGTGTTAAGTGGTAAAAAAATATAATCATTCCCATTTTTACCTGATTCCCCTTTATTTGTTATACTTATGGGGAAGACGAAAGAAAAGGGGACATTGCCTTTGATGAAATTTTTAGTTTTAGCTATTCTCACTTTGTTTTTGATTCCATGGACAAGAAGCAGTAGTAGTAAGCTTCGAGCGGTGGATAAGAAAGGGGATGAGAAGGTTGTAAAGGGTAAGAAATCATCTGCTTTAGTTATTCCTATTTTATTTTGGATTGGTATTGCAATCTATGAATATTTTTGGCTAATTGATGATCGAGCAGATTCAATTCTTACTCATTATTCTGTTGCAGTAGCAATTTTAATTGGGCTTGTTTTATTTTCACAAGAGAAGATAGGAAAATTAGAAGGGACATTAAAAGGACTTTTAATGTTTGTCTTACTTGCAAGTTATGGTTATTTTGGCTATTTGCACGACATAGTAATCTCACAAAAGAAATATGATTCTGTCGTGAAGGTAGAGAAAGATATTTCAGAGCCATTTACTGAAAAGGATCAGCCGTTTACAGTGCCGCCAAAGACAGCAGAGAATAAGATGAAAAAAGTATTTGGAGATATTCCGAAAGTAGCTTATTTTGAGCTAGGTGAACTAACGCCACAAATGGTAAACGGTGAGGCTTTATATGTAGCACCGATTGAAGTTTCAGGCTTTTTTAAAGCCCGAAAAGCTGGGACAATTCCAGGTTATGTAACGATGTCAGGTACGAATCCTGACGCAGAAGCGAAACTGCACCTCGGTTATAAGATGAAATATGTACCAAGCATGTTTTTGGGGAATAATTTAGAGCGTGTCGTACGAAAAGCAGAACCAAATTTAATCTTTAAAGGGAAACCTAAATTTGAGGTTGATGATAAAGGGAAACCGTATTATACAATGACGTATGGTGAATTTATTTCAGGAAGATCTGGATTTGAGGTAGAGGGTGTTGTTGTTGTAGATGCACAAACAGGTGAAGTGAAAAGATACGATAAAGGAGAGGCACCTAAATTTGTTGATGGTGTATTAAATCATGAGACTGCATCTACGTTAAATACGTACTTCGGTAAATACATTCACGGGTTTTGGAATACGAAATTCTCGCAAACTGATATGAAGATTCCGACTGAGTGGGGAACGAAAGAAGGCGTTACACCAATCTTTGGTAAGGATGGAACGCTATATTACTTTACTGATTTCACTTCTCCGAAAGAAGGAGTAGATTCTGCGTTAGGTTACTCACTCATTGATGCGCGTACAGGTAAGTTGTATTACTATAACGGAAAAGAAGTAAAAGGAATTATGGATGGTTCAGCTGCTTCGGAAGTAGTGGATAATTCCTTTAAGAGAGAGAAATGGCATGGGACGATGCCGGTTATTTATAACGTATACGGTAAACCTTCGTGGATTGTACCGGTTATTGATGACGGAGGGTTAGTACGTGCTCATACTGTTATATATGCTTCCAATGCAAAAGTGTTTGCAACAGGTTCGACGCAAAAAGAAGCACTTGAGAATTATAAAAATGCGCTAAGTGGAAGTGGAGATTCATTTAGACCGACTTCAAATGGGAAAGAGGCGCAAAAAGAAGGTACTGTACAACGTGTATATAAAGAAAAATCAGGTGAAAATACAATTGTGTATGTACTGTTAGAAAATGAACCAAAAGTATTTATGATACCTGTGAAAAAATTCCCGTATGCTATGTTTACGGAAGTGGGAGATCCAATTCAAATTACATATTTAGATACAGGAGAGGCGATGTCTTCAGTATCTAAATTTACAAATAGCAATTTGAAAAAGTAAAGCGATAGAGATTCTATCGCTTTTTTTACATTATTAAACAGGAAAATACGGGATACTTGACGTATATTTATGTTGTAACTATAATTGTTACGATTCGACATTTATATGAAAGGGTGAATGGAAAAAGTGAATGGAGTTAATCACGAAGTATATAAACCTGTAAAGACAAACAGGTTATGGATGATTCTTGTATTAGGGACACTTACGGCAATTGGGCCATTATCTATTGATATGTACTTGCCCTCTTTACCAAAGTTAACGGATGATTTACAAACGGGAGCATCTCTCGCGCAGCTGACATTAACTGCATGTTTGCTTGGGCTTTCAGTAGGACAATTATTTGTTGGTTCAATTAGTGATATTTACGGAAGACGCAAACCTCTTATTATTGCTCTTATTATTTATGTTGCTTCTTCATTACTTTGTGCTGTAGCACCGTCTATATGGACTTTAGTACTTTTACGTTTCTTACAAGGGGCTTCGGGCTCTGCTGGTATCGTTATATCCCGTGCAATGGTAAGAGATATGTATTCAGGTTCTGAAATGACGAAGTTTTTCTCACTGCTTATGTTAGTAAATGGAGCAGCACCTATTTTAGCGCCAATTATTGGGGGACAATTATTACAGTTTACATCATGGCGCGGCGTTTTTATCGTTCTTGGAGCAATTAGTGTATTCATGTTAATATCAGCTACTTTCGTATTACGTGAAACATTACCTCCTGAAGAAAGAGAGACAGGTGGATTGTCAGGAACGTTGGCGACATACGGAAAGCTTCTGAAAGACCGCTTGTTTATGGGATATGCATTGTCGCAAGGATTAGTAACGGCCGCAATGTTTGCTTATATTTCTGGTTCACCATTTGTGTTGCAAAATATATACGGGGCATCACCACAAGAGTTTAGTTTGTTCTTTGCGATTAATGGTATTGGTATTATTATTGCTAGCCAAATTACTGGCCGCTTAGCAGGGAAAGTTAATGAGAAAACTTTATTTGTTTTCGGTATTGTTATTGCAGCAGTTGGCGGTCTATCGTTACTACTTACAATCGTATTAGGAATAGGTCTAATTGGTGTTTTATGCTCGTTATTCCTTGTCGTATCAAGTGTTGGGGTTGTATCAACAACTGGCTTCTCGTTAGCGATGAGAAATCAAAAACAAGCAGCAGGAACAGCATCAGCTTTACTAGGTTTATTACAGTTCATTTCAGGGGCACTTGTTGCACCGTTAGTAGGTATTGGTGGAAGTAATACAGCATTGCCTATGGGTGTTGTTATAGCTCTTTGTGAAATCGGTGCTGTGTTATGCTATTTATTCATGGCAAAGAGAAGTGAAAAGCAGTTTGAACTGCAACAAAACAAAAATTTAGAGGCTTAATAAAAAGAGCTGATTCAAATCTTTCCTTTGAATCAGCTCTTTTTTTCATTTTTTTGAAATAACTCATACATATTATTCATGATTGCATCATATAAGATAGCGAGTTTATCCCACACCCAGCGATTACTATCGACTTCTTTCTCTCCGCAGTCAATAATATCAGTATGATCTGTAATTCTATATGCCTTCTCAACGATAATAGGAGCAATCTTCGGTATACGTGGAATTTCTTTTAAAGCATCTGCAAAGTTTCCGATATATACATGACCGATAATTTCGATTGTTAATGATTTATCAGATATATTGAGTACAGTATGAAATTGATTTGTATGTTGTGTTTTTAAATATTGGGCCAACTTAAATGGGGCGTGCTTCTTTTTTAATACGCGGCGAAGGCTTTCTGTATTTTCGATATGAAGTGACCTTTCGCGAATAAGGACGCGAATATCTTCTCCCATAAAAGACATTGTATTGTACATAGATGATTCTCCTTAAAAACTTAACTACGCTTGCTATATGCATATGTAAGTCTAGCATGGTTTGTTCTCTATGTGTGCTTACAGTTTTGTAAGGTGGCATAGTAAAGTGGTGCAAAAGTTACTTGAATAAAGTGACGATACTGTGACAAAAATGTTGGTATATATAGTAAGAAATCATCTGAAGTGCAAAATTTAGGATGTTCTCGGTATAATAAAACAAGTGGAGATAAAAGAAACTATAATTAGTAGTAACTGTAGATAAAAGGAGAAGAAGAGATGAAGAAGGTTTTGGGTATTGCTGTAATGGGAGGTATGCTCCTTCTAGCAGGATGTAATGGGAATAAAGAAGCGAAAGAACCAAAAGAAAAGGTAGAGCAATCTACTGAGCAGACAGAAGATATGAAAGTGTATCACGAGGTACATGAAAAGTATGATGTGAAGATGAACAAAGAAATTAATAAAGCGTTACAGTTATTTGAAGTGGCAAAAGAAAAGGGCGGTAAGGAAATAACTACTGCTAAATATAAAGAAGACGTGCAAAAGGTGACAACGGGCATGTTAGAAGATATTGATCATATACGTAAAGAAATTCGTGTACCGAAGTCGAAAGAACAAGAACACGAATTATATATTGGCTTCTTAAATGAATCAGAACAAGCAATGAAAAAATTGCAGAAGTTAGCAGAAAAAGAAGACTCATCGTTGATTCGTGATATAGAAGTTAATTTTTCAACAGCATCGACATACTATAAACGTTTTCAAACAGAAACGAAAAAATAACCTTGCATGAGCAAGGTTATTTTTTCTTCTTATCATCTCTGTCTTTATCCTCGCATACTAATACTTTCTACTCTTTGTGAAATTCTAAAATTGTTTGGTCGGTTCTCTTTTAGATCCAATCACTAAACTAGATTTATATGCAGGTGATGGCCCGAATAACTATGCAAAATGGCATAATAAAGAATTTGACGCTTTAGTAAAAGAAGAAGTTGAACAAAATGAAGATAAACGCTTTGATTTATTGCACAAAGCAGAAGATATCATGTTTACAGATTCACCGTTAATCCCAATTATACTTCCTTCGGATTCCTACTTACAAAAAGGATCAATATCGGGGTTTTAATATTATGCTGGGATTTAATCCAGATTTAAGATATGCAAAAATAAAGAAGTAGGCAACCGCCTACTTCTTTATTTTATTTCTCTTTTATATTCTTTTTTCGTTCCATCAGAGAAGACAACTTCCAAATCGAATTTTTGATAGTCTTTATCAAGTTTGAATACATTTACTACTTGATCAATTACTTCTTGATCTGGTGTGTTTTTATCAAATTTTAATTCTTGTAGAAGAGGGCTTAATTTTGTAATAGCCTCGTCGCCTGTGAACTTTACATCTGTTTTATGGTCTTCAATTTTTGCTTCCATTTTTTTATCCGCTGCTACATTTTTATAATCAGCCTCGTAGTCTTTCTTCGTATCTTGATAGTCTGCCTTTAAATCAAATTCATTAAAGTTTAGTTTTAAATCTGCAGGAGCTTCATTCTTTGCCTCTTCCGTCGTCTTCTTATTAGAAGTTGTATCTTGTTTTGCAGGGGCTTTACATCCTGTTAATGCAGGTACTAGCATAAGAGCTAATAAAGCTGATAGTAAAATTCTCATCATAAATTCCTCCTTAATGTAACTTCGTTCTATACAAGTTTTTCCCAATTTCATGTAATTATGTATGTGTTAAAAATAAAATATTTTCTTAGACCTTCAAGGGTTAATCCGCAATTTAAATCAAAAATAATTTGTATGTATATGGTAAATTTAATTTGTGAGGAGGTACTGAAATGCATGAAGAATATAAAGGGATGATTAAAAAAGCAATTTGATGTGTATAACGGTCTTTGGAAGTGCAGGTATGATTTTTAATATTATCTCACTCTCATTACAACTTGTGAGTTTGGGAGTCATGGTACCACACGAGATGCTTTCTAAAACATATCAAACAATCGGCGAATTATTTCCCGCAACATATGCAACGAATGGTTATTATACAATAATATTTGGCGGAACTGGTTTGGAGAATAATATTATTTCATTATTACTTATTATACTAGTTACACAATTAGTAGCAGGAATCACTGTAGTTATAAAAGGAATGGTAAAGGGAAGAAATTCTGTAGTTAAAGAAGTATAAAATAAAAAAGGTATCCTTCGTGGAATACCTTTTTTACTAGCGTTTATTATTTTGCAACTTCTGTCCACTTGTAGTTAAATTCACCACCGAAATCAGTTGTTACAAGCCCCTTAATAAATCCGCGTTTTAGGTAAGAGCGACCTTGTTGGTATAAAGGAGCGACAGCACCATCTTGTAATAGGATTTTTTCAGCTTGCTTCATTGCTTCCCAGCGTTCTTTTTCATCACCGGCTAAATCTGTTTTCACTTTATGAATTAGTTCGTCATACTCTTTGTTAGAGTATTTATCGAAGTTATAGGCACTATCTGTTGTAAATAAATCTAAGAATGTAATAGGATCTGCGAAGTCAGGACCCCAGCCGTCAATTCCGATTTCATAGTCACCACTTAATAGTAATTTCAACTGTTGTTTACGTGGTTGTGGTTTTAAATTCACTGTTAATCCATCTAGATTTTTCTCTAGTTCACCTTTTAAATATTCACCAGTCTTTTTAGCCAAAGCATTATCGCTTGTTAATAGCTCAATTGTTATTTTGTCAGTACCAAGTTCTTGTTTCGCTTTTTTCCAGTTTTCTTTCGCTAATTTCACATCATCTTTGACTAGGTTTCCATTTTCCTTACGGAAGTCGTTGTTGCCTTCTGGACTTTTTGCGAATTTCGCAGGAACCATTCCTTCAGCTGGAACAGCACCGTTATTTAAAATTGTTTCTACGTACGCTTTTTTATTCATTGCTCCGTTAATAGCAAGGCGTGCATGTTGATTTTTTAATACTGCATTTTTTTGATTTAGTCGTAAGAATTGAATACCGACTTCAGCACGTTCCTTGAAGTTTGGATCGCTCTTATATTTATCAACAAATTCCGCAGTTAACGCAACACGATCAATTTGTCCTGAGTCATATAAGTTAACTTCTGTAGACTTATCTTTCACGACATTGAAGTTGATTTCTTCTAATTTTACAGTTTTAGCATCCCAATAGTTAGGGTTCTTCTTCAATTGGAAGCTTTGTTCGTGTTTCCAGTTATCTAATGTGAAAGCCCCATTGTAAATTAAATGATTTGTTTCTAAACCGTATTTCTCACCTTGAGATTTTAAGTACTCTTCATTAATTGGTAAGAATGTTGCAAATGTTGTTAAGCTTAAGAAGTAGGGAACAGGACGGTCTAGTTGTACTTCTAAAGTTTTGTCATCAGGAGCTTTGACGCCTAATTGATCAATTGGTAATTGTTTTTGATTTATTTGTTTCGCATTCTTTATATCGAAGAATAAGAATGCATATTCGGCAGCTGTTTCAGGATTTACGGTACGTTGCCAAGCGAAGACAAAGTCTTTTGCTGTAACAGGAGTACCGTTTGACCATTTTGAATCACGAAGATGGAATGTATATTTTGTTTTATCGGGACTAATGTCAACTGATTCAGCGACCCCAGGAATAGGCTTATTATCTTCTCCAATTGCATATAAACCTTCAAAAACATTTCGCATTACGTTCATGGATTCCCCATCCGTTGCTTTTGCAACATCCATTGTTGGAATTTCTGAAGCGTATGATAAGTTAATTGCCTGTTTATCAGGTGTTTTATCGGTTGCTTTCGCTCCGCTTGCATTATCTTTATTTCCCCCACAAGCAGTCAGTAGTAGACTTGTCCCTAAAACAGATGCAACAACAGGTACAACTTTTTTCCTCATTGTTCTTTCCTCCCTAAATGTGTTGTTCGTAATGTCATAATGTCCATGTCTGGAAGTAGCTATAGAAGGAGAGAAAACCTATTATGAATATGTGTATATAGGTAATTAGGTGTTCTATATGTATATACATATAGAACTATAATCTATCGTTATATGTTCCAACTTAGTGGACATTATATTCTGATGGTGAAATATTTCGCTTATTTGATTATTTAGAATGTTAACGCTGAAAATAACTATATGTCAATAATAAACATGGAGTGTTAATTTATTGAAATAATATATCAAAAAAGTAGATTCCCTCATATTAAGGAATCTACTTTTAATATATTTTGCTAAAAAAACAATAGGTGTGGGTGGAAACACAATGATTAAAATTGTATTTTATTTTTCAATTTTTGCCCACTTGAAGTTTAATTGACCTGCAAAGTCCACTTGCACAATGCCTTTCACATAAGAACGCTCTAAATAAGATTCTCCTTTTTGGTAAAGAGGAGTGATAACAGAGTCTTTAAATAATATTTTCTCTGATGTTAGTAAAGCTTCAAAGCGCGCTTTGTCATCACCAGCTAAAGTCGTTTTCACCTTTTCAATTGTTTCATCGAACTCCTTATTAGAGTAATGATCTAAGTTGTAAGGGTTATTCGTTGTAAACAATTCAAGGAATGTAATTGGATCAGCAAAGTCAGGGCTCCAACCATCAATTCCAATTTCGTAGTCACCTTTTAATAAGAGTGAAACTTGTTGTTTACGTGGTTGTGGTTTTATATTTACTGTTAAGCCATCTAAATTCTTTTCTAGTTGTCCTTTTAAGAACTCACCAGTTTTCTTCTCAAGGTCACCATCACTTGTTAATAATTCTAATGTGATCTTTTCAGAACCAAGTTCTTTTTTTGCTTTTTTCCATAATTCTTGTGCAGATTTTGTATCAACCTTTGTTAAATCGCCATTTGCAGTACGGAAATCTTTTCCGTCAGGCCCTTTTGCAAAGTTTTTTGGGACGAGACCAAAGGTTGGTGTAGAGCCGTCATTTAATAACGTATTTACAAAAGATTTTCGATCAATTGTTCGATCAATAGCTTGGCGTGCAGAAACGTTTTGGAGTACTTTATTTTGTTGATTCATACGTAAAAATTGTACCCCTACGTTCGGACGTTCTTTAAAGTTAGCATCCTTTTTATATTTATCAACGAAGTCAGATGTTAGTTTTATACGGTCTAATTGTTTTGACTCGAATAAATTTACTTCTGTTGATTTTTCTTTTACGACGTTAAAATTGATTTCTTCCAGTTTGACATTATCTTTATCCCAATAGATAGGGTTTTTCTTGAATTTAAAGCTTTGTTCGTGCTTCCAATCGCTTAGTGTAAAAGCGCCGTTGTATAAAATTGTATTATCTTCTAAAGCGTATTTATCACCTTGTGCTTTAAAGAATTCTTCGTTAATTGGCAGAAATGTTGGGAACGCTGTTAAACTAATAAAGTACGGAACAGGACGCTCTAATTCTACCTCAAACGTATGGTCATCGACTGCTTTTACACCAAGTTGATCGGCTGGAAGTTCTTTGTTGTTAATTTTTGTTGCGTTTTTAATATCAAAGAATAGAAATGCATATTCAGAGGCTGTTGCTGGATCGACAGCTCTTTGCCAAGCAAAGACAAAATCTTTCGCTGTAACAGGAGTACCGTTTGACCATTTTGAATCTCGTAAATGGAATGTGTATTTCGTTTTATCACCACTTACTTCATGAGATTTTGCAACGCCAGGAACAGGTTTGTTACCTTCACCAAGATTATACAAGCCTTCAAATACGTTTCTCATTACTTGACCAGAATCAGTATCTGTCGCACGAGCTGTATCCATTGTTCGTATTTCAGTAGGTGAAGATAAGTTTAAAACCTGTTTACTAGGTGCCTCGTCTTTTGCATTTGCTCCGCTAGCTTCGTTTTTATAACTACTGCAACCAGTTAATAAAATACTTACTCCTATAACTGATGCAATACCGGGTACAAACTTCTTTTTCATTTGATTTTCCTCCTAAATAATTAATAAGATTGGATGATGATGAGGGAAATGAAAAATAAAAAATCCCTCTTTTCGTATTGAGAAAGAGGGATTTTTACGTACAAGTTATGCACCCGTATATAAACGAAGTCCCTCATTCTATCTTTCAAGCATAAAGCTTGCAGGAAGTGGCACAGTATTCAAAATGAACCTGCTGCCGAGGTTTCAAAGGGCCAGTCCCTCCACCTCTCTTGATACAATGAGTAAACGAATAAATTTTATTAATTTTTGTGTTTCTTTGATAATTCAAAATCTTACACCTTGAAGAATGAAGTGTCAATCGAATGAAATATAGTTTAAATTTTCAGTTTTTTAAAAAGAAAAAACCACTGCATATGGCAGTGGTTTTCCTACTAGAAGTTAAAGTTATCTGGATCTGGACCAACACGATGATTTTCATTTAAAGTTTGAATTGTGCTCATATCATCAGCACTTAATTCAAAATCGAATATATTTGCATTTTCAATAATGCGATGTTCTTTAATAGATTTAGGGATTGTTACAACCTCATTTTGTAGATCCCAGCGTAAAATAACTTGTGCAGTTGATTTATTATATTTTGTTGCAATTTCTTGTAATGTTGGGTTATCCAGTAGTTGCCCTTGCATTAATGGTGACCAAGCCTCAAGCTGAATACTATTCTCTTTACAGAAAGTGTGTAATTCTTCTTGTGCTAAACGTGGATGGTATTCTACTTGGTTGACCATTGGTTTAATTTCAGCGATTTCAAATACATCTTGCAAATGGTGAATATGGAAATTGCTTACACCGATAGCGCGAACACGACCATCTTTATAGAGTTTCTCTAGTGCTTTCCATGATTCAGTATACTTTCCTTTTACAGGCCAATGTACTAGGTATAGATCTAAATGTTCTAGACCTAATTTTTCTAATGTAGTTTCAAATGCTTGAAGTGTTGATTCGTAACCTTGATCGCTATTCCATACTTTTGAAGTGATGAATAACTCTTCGCGAGGAATACCAGATTCGCGAATTGCTTGACCAACGCCTTCTTCGTTTTGATATATTGCTGCAGTATCGATGCTACGGTATCCATTTTTAATTGCTGCTTTTACAGAATCAATTACTTCTGATCCATCTTCTACTTTAAAAACGCCTAAACCGAACCAAGGCATTTTCACGCCATTATGTAATGTTGTATAGTCTTGTAAACTTGTTAAACTCATATTATTTCCCCCTAGCTTTTTTATTTGTTGCTTCTACCGCTTGCTGAATTGCTTCTGGAAAATTATATTCATATAAAGTTTTGAGACCTTCAGCTGTGGAACCACCCGGTGTTGTTACTTGTTCACGGAGGTTAGCTGGATCTGGTGTTTGTTCAAGCATAGAAGCAGAGCCAGAAATCATTTGAATGACAAGGTGTTTTGCGGTTGCTTCATCGACTCCATAACTTTTGGTTGCTTCAATTAAGCTTTCAGCAAAGTAATAAAGGAAGGCTGGCGCACTTCCAGTAACTGCAGTAAGTTGATGAACTTCCTCTTCGGTGCACAGTTGTGAAGTACCAATTCCTCTTAAAAGCAGTTGTAAAGTTTCTTGATGCATCTCATTTACGGATTGTCCCATTGTGTATAAGGAGATAGACTTTCCGATTTCAGCAGCTGTATTTGGCATAATCCAAGCAACAGGTGTCCCTTGAGGAAGCCTTTCTTCTAAATAAGATGGTCCGATTCCAGCAGCTACTGTCACGACGAATTGATCAGTTAAAAGAGGAGATAACTCCTTTAATAGCTGTTCATGTGCAGCAGGTGGCATTGCTAAAACAATCGTATCAACAGATGCAATATGCTGCTTCCAATCTGTAGTGATGGACACATTATATCGTTGTTGTAATTGTTCTAGCTTTTCTGCGTTACTTCGGTTGGAAACGATAATTTCCTCGATGTATTCTTTGCTTGTTTTAAGTAATCCAGAAAATATAGCTTCTGCCATACGACCGGCACCAATAAATAAAATTCGATGTTTATTAAGCATATCCTTTATTCCTTTCTAGTAGAGATATGTTATAAAAAACGATACCACTTTTAAGAGAATTTTGTAAAAAGAAAAGACTTATAGCGAAAAGAATGAAATTGGAGGGAGGAGGATTGATACAAAAAGGTTATAAAGATTATTATATTTTAAAAATAGTTGTAATTAAAAATCCCCGAAGTAGTTATACTTCAGGGATTAATAGAATATAAGTCTATGATTTCGTCATACCAAGTAATACGGCGCCGCCGATAATTAAAACACTACCTAGTGCAATAAAGATCATTTGACGCTTTGTTTTCTTTTCACCTAAGAAGACAATCGCACCGAATGTTGAGATAACGATTCCAGTTTGAGATAATGGGAAGCTTGTCGCTACTCCGACACGCGGTAATGAAAGAAGTAAGAATAAGTTTCCTGTCCCCCATAGCAAACCAGATAAAGCATTACGAATTGCGTATTTGTTAAACGGTTTATGTTTAGATGTCAGTACAACTGCCCCAACAAACATACCAACTGCTTGTGGTAAAATAGCAGACCAACCATCGATATTATACCAACGAATAATAATTACATATACAAGATAGCCGAAAGTAGAAACAATTAAAGTAAGAAGTCCCTTTTTCAATTGTCCTGGTGGCTGTGCATTTTCTTTATCATCTAATGATGTGAATACAACACCAACTACAATTAATAGGATTGCAATCGTTCCCAGAATGATCGTTGTAGTAGTAGTCCACTCACGGAAAGCAATAACTCCAAAGATAGAAGTTGCAACAAGTTGCATACCAGTAGAAATTGTTACAGTCGTTGAAACACCTAGTTTTTCAACTGTTTTTAATTGGTTTACTTGTCCTAAAGCCCAGAATAAACCTGAAATAAAACCGACAATTAGGATTGTCATTGTTAAAGCTGGTTGAGTAAATACATACATAATTGTTGCGAAGAATAGAGCACCGATTGTCATACCTACCGTTTGGCTATATGCACCACCGCCCATTTTTACGCTTACTAATAAGATGTTTCCCCATGCAATTGCAGGAAGAAGCGCTAATAAAATGTCCATTACAAGACTCCCTTCATTTTGCTATACCAATATAATTACATTTCGTTCTAACGATCGGTAATTTCCCACTAATAGAGTAGAAGATTACCGATCGCTAAAACCGAATGAAGAATTTCACGTTATAAATGCGTTTTCATTTCTTCATCTTTTCAAACACCTCCATATAATAACAGGAAACCACCCATTTTAGAAAGTAAATTCAAATAGAATGTATATTTAAATAAAAAGTAAAATTCAGTCATTTTCAGGTGGTAGTTTTTATTTCCTAAGAAATAAAAAAACAGCTTTCGACAAAAGCTGTTTTAAGGATTAGTAATTCTTTTATTAATAAGCTGAATACATAGCAGAAATAGGAGTGACATACTAATCGTGATCATTACAAGTGTCCAAGCGAGCTGCATATTACTTGCATCAATGGCCATGTAAATTGCTGTTGGGATTGTCTGTGTTTTTCCAGGAATGTTCCCAGCAAACATGAGCGTAGCACCAAATTCTCCTAGTGCACGAACAAAGCTTAAAATCATACCGCTTAGTAGTGCGGGAAATGCAAGCGGAAGTGTAACGTGTAGAAAAACTTGATATTCACTTGCTCCAAGATCGCGAGCACCCTCTTCAATTTGTATATTTGCGACAGAAAATCCTGTTTTCGCTGATTGATACATAAGCGGAAATGCAACAACGGTAGAAGCGATGATAGCAGCAGTAGATGTGAACATAATGGAATGCTGAAATAATGATTCAATCCACGTTCCAATCGGGCTGTTTTTTCCAAAAATGATAATGAGAAAAAAGCCAATAACAGTTGGTGGAAGTACCATTGGTAATAAGAAAATAGTTTCTAGTATTACTTTATATCTCCATGAGGAGCGTGCTAGCGACCGACCGATAATCGTTCCTAAAATTGTGACGATAATGGTGGCGCATGCAGCTACTCGTAAAGATAGAAAGACAGGTGACAAAATAGCATCAAAGCTCATGGTAATTATGATAGGACTGTAAATCCATATTTCTTAAAGATAGATTGTGCATCTTTTGACTGCAAATATTCATAAAATGAAGTCGCCT
Source organism: Bacillus thuringiensis (assembly GCF_014932895.1). Lineage (GTDB taxonomy): Bacteria > Bacillota > Bacilli > Bacillales > Bacillaceae_G > Bacillus_A > Bacillus_A thuringiensis_AA. The sequence continues at coordinate 31,316 of NZ_JACYOF010000016.1, forward strand.
CTTTCTTATGCTTCGATTCTTTTATAACGCCTAAAGGATAGTGGATTGGCTCATGAGAAGTAGTTGCTGCCGTCTCGCCAATTTTTACTTTGTCTGAAATGAGAGCATCTGTTTTGTATACAATACCAGCATCGACATTACCTGTTTCTACATATGTTAACACTTGGCGAACATCTTTTGTAAATACAATTTTATTTTGAATGTCATTCCAAAGATTTTCATGTGTGAGAGAAGCTTTTGCATATTTCCCCGCAGGTACAGATTCAGGTGTACCAAGTGCGATTTTCTTGATTTTCTCATCTTTTAAATCTTGAATTTTTGTAAGAGAACCATCTTTTGGGACGACTAAAACTAGTTCATTTCCAAGAAGATTTTTCCCTTCTTTTTCATTAATGTATCCTTTTTTAACAAGAGTTTGGAATTTATCTTCGGCTGCAGAGAAAAATAAATCAGTAGGCGCACCTTGTTCGATTTGTTGTTGAAGTGCACCAGAAGCACCGAAGTTAAAAGAAAGTTTAATAGTAGGTTCTTTTTCTTTATATTGTTTTTCAATTTCTTTTAGTGCATCTTGTAAGCTTGCAGCAGCTGATATAGTAAGTTCTACTGTTTTTCTCTCTTTAGCAGCTGACTTTTCTTTCTTGTCCCCGCTTGTACAAGCGGCACTAAATATAAGAAGAAAAGAAAGTATAAGTACCCCGATGGAGCGTAATGTGAATTTGTTCATAAAAAAATCCCCTTTCGTTTTGACATATTTAATTATAACTAAATATAATTAAATATAACTAGTTATAATTGAATATAATTTGAACGATATAGTTGTTTTTAAAAAATAGGAGAAATATTCTTTTCTTTGTTACAATGAAGGAGGAAAGTGAGGAATCGTCTATGGATCATCATTCCTACACAACGGAAGAAGTAGCGAAGCGATTAAAAGTATCAAAATTAACTGTATATGACTTAATTAAAAAAGGGGAACTTCCTTCTTATAGAGTTGGTAGACAGATGCGCATTGATGCAGCTGATTTAGAACAATATATAAAACAAATGAAAACAGGGAAGGTACAAGTTACTCCTGTAAAAAACGATGGTCGTAGTATCTTGAATACGTGTATTATTAGTGGGCAAGAACTAACGTTAGATATGTTGGCAAAACGTATAGAAAATCGTTTGCCAAGTTCTAATATTTTAAGAGCGTATCAAGGTAGCTTAACGAGTTTAGTGAAAATGTATCAAGGAGAAGGAAGCATTGTTAGTTTGCATTTGTTTGATGGGGAAACGGGTACATATAATGTTCCTTACGTAAAACGCATTTTGGTGGGACAGCCATGTATTATGATTAATTTATTGGCAAGAAATGTAGGGTTTTATGTCCAAAAAGGAAATCCCAAAAAAATAAAGAGGTGGGCTGACATATCCCAATCCTCTATAAGATTTGTAAATCGAGAAAAAGGTTCTGGTATTAGGGTGTTAGTGGATGAGCAATTACGAATCCAAAAATTAAATAAAGATGATATTAGCGGATATGAATGGGAAGAATCGAATCATCTCGGCGTTGCCACGCAAGTTGCGAACGGGAAAGCAGATGTTGGAGTAGGATCAGAAAAGGTTTCACAAATTGTAAATGTAGACTTTATTCCCATAATGGAAGAACAGTATGATTTAGTGCTTCTAAAGAATAAAGAAAACGAGAAACTTATTGAGGTTATAAAAGAAATACTGCAATCGGAAGATTTTCATAATGAATTAAAAGCGATTGGCGGATATGATATGACTAAAACAGGCCAAATTATATATGAAACAAACTAAAAAGCTGCTTGTCTATAAGACGAGCAGCTTTTTCTATATATAAAGGGGGGAGGGAAACGAATTGTTAAACAAGACTTTGAGCAAGTGTGTAAATGAAAGCTGTAAGAAGAGTTGCTCCACTTGCAAGCCCGATAAAGTCTGATTTGTTGAAAGTAATGTTGTTCATTATAATCTCTCCTTATTTGTTTAATGTAGTTGCAACTGCTTTTGCATCGACAAGTGCGGATAGCACCATGCCCATTGTGTTAAAAAATTTGTTTGATTTCATTTTGTTCATCATGCGTATCCGCTCCTTTTCGAATAGTTGTTGCCCTGCTTTATGTCTTAATTATAGGAAAAATGGCCACCTGTAACTATCGAATTAGCTTACGGAAGACTTACACTTTTGTAAGAAAAAAAGACATTCGTGTAAGAATGTCTTTTAAAGCATATTGATATGGTGATGCTCTTCAATTGTTTTTAAAAAGCTACGCATTGAATTCGTCATGTAGCTATCTTTACGGCGTATGAAAACTGTTGAAATACTACCATATTTTTCAGGAATTGCATGACAATGTACCTTGCCAGCTTTAGAAAGATGTTGAACAGCGGATTGTGGTACGAGTGTAATTCCAAGGCCAAGTGCAACACTGTTTAATATTGTTTCTAATATGTTAAACTCCATAATTCTTTTTGGAAGTAATCCTTCATCTTTGAGCCAACGTTCGAGTTTAGAACGATACCCGCATCCTTGATTGAAAACGAGAAGAGGAGTTGTGGTGAATTCTTCTATATGAAAGGCTTTGTTGTGTGTAACGAGTACAAGCTTTTCTGTACTGACATCATATTGTTCAATAATTGGATGTTTTATTGGGCCTGATATAAAAGCACCATCTAATTGATGGTCGAGTACTTCTCTAATAAGTTCTTCTGTTAGTCCTGCTTGTAATGATAAATCAACGTTTGGATAGCTTTTATAGTAGGAAGACAAAATGGTAGGCAATGTACTTACTGTTTCGACTGTGCCGATTTTTAATATACCAGATGGTGTTTCACTATCTAAAAACACTTGTTTTAACTCTTCAACATCTTGCAAAATTTTTTTAACATAAACGAGCATTTTTCTTCCTTCAGCCGTTAAAGTCATCCCTCGTTTATGACGGTAAAAGAGCGGTGTTTTCAACTCGTTTTCTAGGTGCTTAATACGTGCTGTTACATTAGATTGTACATAATTTAATTCCTTTGCTGCGCCACTTACACTACCGCTGTCGGCAACGCTTTGAAAGATTTGTAAGTCTCGTAATTCCATTTTATGCTCCCCCTTGATGTTAACTATCATTATAAATGATAGTTAACATCATTTTGAATCATTTTACGTGATATATTTTTTCTTTTACAATTCTCTTTGTGCAAATAGAAAGAAGCGGGGGATTGTGGTGAGAAGAGGTCAAATGATAATAGGAGCTTTGGCATGCTTAATCGCAAGTATGTCATGGGGAGCGATGTTTCCGGTTGCTGATCATGCGTTGGAATACATAGATCCATTTTATTTTTCACTTATTCGATATGGAGCAGTGGCGATAGCACTGATTGTATTATTGCTAATGAAAGAAGGAAAACAGGCATTTCGTTTAGAAGGAAGAGGAAAGTTACTCGTCTTTTTTGGAACGATGGCGTTTACTGTATATAATGTACTCGTATTTTTAGGGCAAATGTTAATGGGAAAATCAGGTGTAATGGTAGCCTCTATTATGGAAGCGCTTATGCCGATGATTTCCATTTGTATTTTATGGGGATATAAGCATATAAAACCGAAAAAGTATATGATAACGAGCATGATTATCGCTTTTGTAGGAGCTGTATTTGTTATTACGAAAGGTGACATGAGTTTCTTTTTAACATTGAAAGATAACATGTTTTCGCTAGCATTTATATTTATTGGTGTTGTAGGATGGGTTATTTATACGATGGGTGGTCAAACGTGTAGCGATTGGTCAACGTTACGTTATTCTACGTTGACATGTGTATTTGGCACTGCTGTTACAGGGGTTATAACTGTAATCATCACATCGTTTGGGTATGTATCGGTACCGAGTATGGGAACGATCTCTATTGTGAAATATGATTTGTTATTTATGATGACATTACCAGGTATTGTAGCGCTACTCGCTTGGAATTATGGTGTGAAAATTTTATCATCTATTAATGGTATTTTATTTATTAATTTTGTACCGATTACGACGTTAGTTATTATGATGATGCAAGGATATCAAATAACAATGTTTGATATTGTAGGAACATTATTTGTTATTGTAGCGCTTATTCGCAATAACATTTGTCAGAGAAAAGAAGAAAATATAAGTAAGCAAGTTTTACAAGAAGAGCAATTACGCCAAGCTGTTTAATAGCCGATGGGAGGATTTTACATGTTAGAAAGTTTATTGTTTTTCTTCGCCGTCGGAGTTGCTTGCGAGCTTGCAGCAATTAATCGAAATGGTCGTAAGAAGATAAAGCAACAAGCTGAGCTGATACAGCTTTTAAAAGAGTTAAAAGAAAAAAGAATTTAAAAAGACGACCGGGCATAGACGGTCGTCTTTTTCTATATAAAGGGGAAAGGGGACACAAAGTTTATACAAGCGTAGCAGCGTAAATGAAAGCAGTAAGAAGAAGAGAGCCGCTAGCTAATCCTAAAAAATCTAATTTGTTAAAAGTGATGTTATTCATAATATATTCTCCTTACTTGTTTAATGTAGAAGCAACAGATTTTGCATCGATAAGAGCGGAAAATACCATGCTCATTGTAGTTAAGAAATTGTTCATTTTCACTTCATTTATCATAATAATCCGCTCCTTTTCGAGTAGTTGTTGTTTCTTTCTGACTTAATTGTATGAAATATAGCAAGAAGTAACTATCGAATTAGCTTACAAGAAAATTACATTTTTGTAAGGATTGAAATTTAACAATAAATACTTATTTTTATTACCAACTCCTAAAACTTAGTGTTATAATTGTTTTAAGAAAATGATTATACTTCGGAAGTTCAGAAAGGAACGAAACAAATGTATAAACCAATTACATTTTTGTTGAAATATATATTTAAAACAGCTGGGAAAGTAGAAGTGCAAGGAAGAGAGAAATTACCGGAAGGTGGCCCTTACGTTGTTGCGTGTACACATACAAGTTTTATGGATGTTTTAATGTTAGCGACTGGGATGTATCCAACCCAAATTCATTACATGGCAAAAAAAGAATTGTTTGAAGGTAAATTTAAAAATTGGTTTTTTAAAAATGTAAATGCATTCCCCGTAGATCGTGCGAATCCGGGACCGAGTACACTTAAAATTCCATCACGCTTATTAAAAGAGGGAAAAGTAGTAGGTATTTTCCCAAGTGGAACGAGATCAACAGAAGATGTTTCGTTAAAAGCTGGGGCTGTTACGATTGCACTGCGTTCTAATGTTCCGTTAGTGCCGGCAGCTTATATTGGTCCATCAAGTGTAAAAGAATTAATAAAAGGAAAAAAAGCGCAATTAGTTTTTGGAGACCCAATTCAAATTGATGCTGGAGAACAAATAGATCGAAAAACGGCTATGAAAATGATGACAGATCAATTAAATGAAAAGTTTGAAGAGCTAAAGAAAGCTCTTCAATCAAATCAAAAGTAAGAAAAGACGACCGGGCATAGACGGTCGTCTTTTTCTATATAAAGGGGACACAAAGTTTATACAAGTGTGGCGGCGTAAATGAAAGCAGTAAGAAGAGAGGCGCTAGCTAATCCTAAAAAGTCTAATTTGTTAAAAGTGATGTTATTCATAATGCATTTCTCTTACTTGTTTAATGTAGAAGCAACAGATTTTGCATCGATAAGAGCAGATAATACCATGCCCATTGTATTCATAAATTTGTTCGTTTTCATTTTGTTCATCATATAGATCCGCTCCTTTTCGAATAGTTGTTGCCCTGTTTCTGACTTAATTGTATGAAATGTTGCGGAAGTTCACTATCGAATTAGCTTACAGGAAAATTACACTTTCGTAAGAAAAACGAATGCAGGTGTAATGATAAGAAGATTTGACATATGTTCATGGGATTCATTAAGTTAAAAGGAGAGGTGAGTGTATGGCTAATATTAAAGATATCGCAAAGATGGCTGGAGTTTCGGTTACGACGGTTTCCAGGGTATTGAATGATCATCCGTATGTAAGTGAAGACAAAAGGAAGGTCGTTTTAGAAATAGTTGAGAAGTTGAATTACTCACAAAATGCAAATGCTGTTCATTTATCGAAAGGGAAGACGAATATTGTTGGTGTAATTCTACCTTATATTAATCATCCGAGCTTCGATGCAATGGTAGGAGGGATGATGGAGGGGGCGTTAGCTCATAATTACAGAGTGCTACTTTGCCAAACGAATTATAGTAAAAAAGAAGAAATGAAGAGCCTGCATATGCTAAAGACAAAACAATTAGATGGTCTTATTATTTGTTCACGTGCAAATGATTGGGAAACGATAGGGCCATATGCTTCCTATGGCACAATAATTGCTTGTGAAGATAATGATATTTCAAATATCTCAAGTGTATATACAAATCATTCGGCAGCTTTCCAATTAGGAATGAATTATCTTATTGAAAAAGGCTATAAAAAAATTGGTTATTGTACGGGAAGAAAGTTAGGGCCGAGTAGTCAAAAGCGTTTTGATGTTTATAAACAGCATTTGCAATCCATAGATGAAGAAGTTAATAAAGAATGGATTTTTACAGAATGTTTCACGTTAGAAGATGGTTTGAGAGTGGCTCATAGGTTAAAGGAGATGCGGAGTCGCCCTGAAGCGTTAATGGTAGCGGGAGATGAAGTTGCGATTGGGATTATGACAGAAGTTGAAAAATTAGGTATTCAAGTTCCTGAGGATTTAGCGATTATTGGCTTTGATAATCAACCTATTTCACAAGTGTTACAACTGACAACTATTGACCAAGATTTAAAAGGGATAGGTAAAACGGCTTTTGAAATGTTTTATCGAAAAGTAACTAACGAGAGCTCTAAAGAAGAAAGGGTGGAGGTCCCTTATAAACTTGTGGAACGCTCTACAGTTTAGCCTTAATCCGTTATGCGTATGATCGCATAACGGATTATTTTTTTGAAATATCTTTGACAGGAAATGCGTTTCATACTTTATAAAGGAGTTACACCGGTCTGTAATAATCCATGGATTCTTTTCAAGTGTTAAAACAATGAATAGAATTTGGAGGAATATGCATGAATGAACTTTTATCGAGCATGAAAAAATATGTAGAGGATGACGAAAAGATTTTAGCCTTTGTGGTAGGGATATTTGAGAAGGATAATTTTACGTTCTGTTATCAACATGGAATTTTTACTGCTACTACTAGACGTCTCCTTTTTTATGGGGAATTTCCGTGCTATCCCGCAATATTTAAAGATTACTCGTATTTGCATATAGATAACATAGATTTCCGTCCCTGTTTCGAGTTTACTTGTAATCATGAAACCGTTAGAGCTAAGTATATTCAGAAAGGGAATGTGGAGCAGTTTGTTCGTACGATTAGAGCGAATATGAATAATTAATCAACCCTTTGTTTAAACATAATGTCATGGTCGGTATGAGAAAAAGTGCGGAATAAAAACCACTTCTAAACCTCTCAGAGATAGTGATACAATGTCAAATGGGGGGAGGGATGAACTATGGTTAATCAACGTATAAAGGAAATAACACTAATTACACTTGGTTCATTATTATTCGCAATCGGTATTAATTATTTTGCAATTCCAAACCGTTTGTCAGAAGGTGGAATTATTGGTTTAACGGTTGTTACTTATTATTTATTTGATTGGTCGCCGGGGGTTGTGAACTTTGCTTTAAACGCAGTTTTACTGGCTATTGGTTATAAATTTTTTGATAAGAAAACGATGGTTTATACAATTTTAGGGATTGTAGAAACATCTTTGTTTTTATATGTTACAGAACACATTGAGTATCATGTAAATAGTGATACATTATTAGCGGCTTTATTTGCTGGTGTATTTGTAGGTGTTGGATTAGGCTGTATGTTCAAAGCTGGAGGTACATCAGGGGGATCAGCAATTTTAGCTCGGTTAGCAAATCAATATTTAGGTTGGAGCGTAGGTAAAGGTGTACTTATTATTGATATTGTTGTAATTGCTGGTTCTGTATTTATAATAGGGCAAGAAAAAGCAATGTATACACTTGTTGCTGTATTCATCGGGGCGAAAGTGATTGATTTTATTGTAGAAGGAATGGATACAAAAACGGCTGTTACGATTATTTCGAATCAACCAGATTTAATTCGTGAGGCTATTACGAAAAACATGACACGCGGTGTTACTGTATTAGAAGGACGCGGCGGATATACTGGTAAAAATAAAGAAGTTTTATATGTTGTTATTAATAAACAAGAGCTTGTTAAGTTAAAACAAGTTATTAGCCGAGTAGACGAAGCTGCCTTCGTTGTTATCCATGATGTACGTGATGTACTCGGCGGTGGCTTTAAAGCAAGCTAAAAGATGAACGGGTAAATTCGTTCATCTTTTTTTATTCTTACAAAAATGTAAGGGTAATGTAATGGGATTCAATAGTAGATTTCATGCCTACTTTTTAAAATGGATGTATAGATATCCTGCAAAGGAGGAAGGTTGATTATGAAGAAAAAAATGATTGCTACTGTAATAGTGATGATAGCGATAGTAGTAGTGTTATTGCCTACGAAACTTGGACCGGTTATTGATAAATATAATCCGCTTTATAAGACGAAAGAATATTATACGATCGTGAATACGATTGGTCAGCATGTTGGTGATGAATGGTACGAATATGAATTTATTGCATTTGATGAACGTGGAAGAGAGCAAAAAATAAAGAAAACGGTTAAACATATGTTAAAGAGGGACGAAGCGTTAAAGGTGTTCGCGAAAGGGCGTTATGGTGAGTCGATTGAAGAAATTGAGGCTGCAAGTATTCCTATAAATGCGAAGAGTAAACTTTTAGCGATGAGATAGTAAAATATACCCCCATCTATTTTTTGTCGAAACAGAAAATACTAGGTGGGGGTATAATATTGTGCATAAAAAATGCCTTAGTCCATATAGACGAAGGCATTTTTTATTATATAAAGGGGAAGGGGACACATTGTAGTAGCATGAGTGAAAGGTATAAGAAGAGTAGGCTACTAGCAATGTAATTTGGTTATGTGATTATTCTTCTTATTTGGCTTACTTTCTAACATTATTGTACGAAATATAGGTAAGGGGAACTATCGAATTACATTACACATAGCTTACAAACATGTAAGCCTTCTGTAATATAATTCGATGGTTAAAAGATAGTAAATTTCATATAGTGTAATTAGAAAGTCTCAATATATTACTTTCTGTTTGTAATGTGAATGAAGAATGAAAAACCAACTAATTTTTAATAGTCCTCATCTTTATTTAGATGAGGCTCTTTTTTTAACCTTACAACATTGTAAGGTTTACGTAAGTTAATTCGATAGTAAATTTGTCATATTTTTTGCATAATAGATATAAATAGGGAAAATAATTAGGGAGATAATAAGAAGGGAGAAAAATGGGATGCATAAAGAAGAAGTAGTGAAGTTTCCAATTAAAGATTTCTGTAGCTACTTTACTGTTGCCGTAGTGTGTATTGGATTATTTGATATCATAACAAATTTAATTGTTAAATAATATAGATGATAAAACAAGAAGGGAGACCCTTTCTTGTTTTTTTTATGGGGGCATAAAGATGAAATGGATTGATAGCCATATACATGTTGATCAATACAAGGATGAAGAGAAAAGCAGATTACTTAAAGATATGGAGAATAGTAAGGAGATACAGGGGCTTGTTGCAGTATCTATGAATTATCAATCATGTAAGGAAACTTTATCTTTAGCAAGGAAATATCCCTTTATACACCCAGCGATAGGATTTCATCCGGAACAACCGATTCATAAGGAAGAGTGTGAGCGCATATTTAAATTAATTGAAGCTCATGTTGAGGAAATTGTTGCGATTGGTGAAGTGGGCTTGCCGTATTATTTAAGGAAAGAAGACGAAAATATTGCTATCAATCCATACATATCGGTTTTAAAAAAATTTGTTGAACTAGCTAGTAAATATGATTTACCAATTGTATTACACGCAGTGTATGAAGAGGCGGATATTGTATGTGATTTACTGGAAGAATATAAAGTTTCACGCGCACACTTTCATTGGTTTAAAGGAAGTGAAGAGACAATGAAACGGATGATGAGGAACGGTTACTATATTTCTATCACACCGGATGTTTTGCATAAGGAGAAAATTAGAAAAATCGTTTCGTATTATTCGCTTGAATATATGATGGTAGAAACAGATGGGCCGTGGGAATTTCAAGAGGGTGTTATGACGCATCCTAGAATGATTCGAGAGGTATTAAAAGAAATTAGTATCATAAAAAATATAGCTGTTGATAAGGTTACAGAAACAATATATGAAAATACCATTCGATTTTATTTGAAGGAATAGGTGGGTTGTTCTTATCCTTTCTATTATTAAAAAAAGAATGGAGTGTATAAGAAGAAAGTTAATGGTGGGGTGGAAATGAAATGATCAATGAGTCGTTAATAAAATGCCACGTTTTGATTTAGGTAAAAAAAACACCAGGCATCTCGCTTGGTGTTTTTTATTATGATTCTAATTTTTTCGCACGTCTTAATAATAAAAGAAAGACAATGATAACGAAGCCAAGTATAAGAAAAAATCCATATTGTTTTATGTAATCAATTAGGTCATCTGTACTTGTTGGTTTTTCAATGTGAATGCCGTCTTTATTAGTAGTAATATGAATATCTTTCATTTTTACTTCGTTCGTTTCCTTTTGTAAATCAATCCATTCTATGTTTGGAATCCTTTCTAGATCCTTTAATACTTCTTTTAATGGTTTCACTCCTAAGTAAGGATGATAGAATGCACCAATAACTCCATCGGATAATTTAGCGACAGATAAAGCACGTTCTTTCATTTGGGCAATAGCTTGTGGTTTATCTTCTTCAATAAATCCAACTGTTTCAGGCATTAATTTCATTCCATGTAGAAATGATGGTGTACTTCTATATGCTGGAGAGTGCATGGATTTCCAAGTTGTATCGCTTAACTGTAGTTGTCCTACATAAGTTGAAAAATATCGTGATAATATTTCATATCCCTTTTGAGACATCGTGTAATGAGGTGCTTCAAACGCGACAGGGTAAAGTTTAGCATCTACAAGTTCTTTAATCCCTTTTTCGATATGATCTGTTGTATATTTTTCTTCAAACTCTTCCCCTTTTGTTATGTACTGGTTATATGCTTCTGTATTGGGAAAGTCATCCTTCGTTTTGGGTTTTTCATGCTTTGGTTGGCGGATGGGTTGATCTGTTTTTACGTCCCAAAATTCAAAGCCTTCACCAGTTTCACTGTCATAAAATTGGTGGGTATAGCCATGCATAATAATCGCTGCACCATCATCTTGCATAGAGCGTAAAAGGTCGACTAGTTCGGGTTTATCTTTTAAATGTAGCGTTTTACCCGTCTCTGGATCTGTATATACCGGAATAACAGTGATCATATAAGGAATCTTTTTTTCCTTTAATAATTCAGCAATGTCTTGTAATTGGTTTATATCTGCAGCTGGATGAACGTCCTCAAGACGTAAATAAGCTTTAGTTTTATTTGTCGTAGGCTTTTGTCCGAAATAAGAGAATAACATTTCACCTACATAATGAGACATCCAATCAAAGAGATTTGGAGTTGCAACGTAATAAGATGTTTCGTGCTGAACAATTAATGGATTCGCGTTATTGGAGCTTAAAGCATTAGCGAGAATGGTTCCATTCGTATCAAACGATTGAATTAATCGTTCCTCTTCTAAGATGTTTTTTAGCTTTTTACTTGGATATTCAATCTTGTTAACTCTTATATCATCGCTCTTCAATGTAATGAAAGAAAAACGGTTAGATAATTGTTCAACATTTTGTCCTAACACTAGTATGGGGCCTGAGAAGTTTTCTAGAAATTGTTTTGTTTCATCAGAAAACTCATCTTTTTTTTCACCGATATAAACAATATGTGTATAAGAAGATGCGCTAGTAATTTTAGTTGCTTCTTTTAAGCTTTTCACAGTTATATTATTTGTAAAATGTCCTAACTGAGTATTAAGGATTTGGACATTATTTGAAACCTTATTGTCTGTTGTACTATATAGAACAAGTACTTTTGGTTTTGATGATGTTTGTGCAGAGGCATGTATCGGGATGAGTAGTGTAATGCTGAACAAGAGTAGTAGGCATTTTTTCATTTTGTGTGCTCCTATTCTATATATAGAATTCAATTTACAATTATATACAAGAAATAAGCTGTAGTCTATTTAAGTTACATTTTTGTATGTATTTACCATTGTTTTTTTCACAAAATCGGTCTAAAGCATGATGATAGTATGTATAGTTATTTGCTATGATGAAAGAGTAAGAGAATGATAGGATGTGGGTAATTGTAGAGGGAAGGCTGAAAGGGGACAAATTTCAGCGGAGAAAGAGGTAGAGGTAGTGAAGAAATTCTTTGTAGGATTTTTAGTTGTTCTTGGAGTATATTTATATTTCCAAGGTAAGTCTGAAGGAATGGGTAAGCTAATGAATGAGACAAGCTATGTTGATTCAGAAGAAGCAAAACAGATGAAACAGATCATTATAGAGGAAGCAAAGAAAGTAAATCTTCCAGAATGGATACCTCTTACAATTGCCGAACATGAAAGTAGGTTAAATCCAAGAAGCGTTGGAGATAACGGGACTTCATTCGGGTTGTTTCAATTACATCGCGGTGGTGGGCTTGCACCAGATCATTTAACAGATGAAGAGTTGAAAGATCCACGTACAAATGCACAAATTGCAATGACGCATTTAGTGAAAGGGTACAAACGTGGAGTGCAAAAAGGTTTGACTGATTTTGCATTACTAAAATATATAGCGAATACATCTGGATGGCCAGGAAATTTAGGACCAGAGTGGACGGATAACAATATGAAGTATAACGTCGGATTAGAGGATGTATACTATCGAAATAAAGGCGTAATAAAGTGAAACTTTAATCAGCGAGGGAGTTTTACTGCCCGTTAATGCGGGGGGAAAGAGTAGGTTTTCAGTACCTACTCTATTTTTTTATGAGCAATTGCATCATCTTGTTTCGTGAAGTACTGCGTGAGTTGTATTTTCACATCTTCTAATTTTGTAGAAACTTGCGGTATTTTATATCCTACATACAATGGTGAAACTACAAAACGGGGAACAACTTTACAAATGATTTTTCCATTTAAATGATAGAAGAATAAATTATAACTACTACACCCTTTATGGAAATCTGTTAGTATGTAACGTACAGTTTGCTGAATGTAATTTGCCATTTCATCTACATATGTAATATCACCAATGATTATGTTGAATTCAGTAAAGCCGATAATAGGACGCTCTGAAATATTAAGCTCAATGCGTTCATTTTTTTGAACAATTACCCCTTGGAAATTTTCTTCTTCAATGTTTTCGAGATAATCTACATGTTTCATTCCGATAATTTGCATGTGTGCATGGTGCAAACTTCCACCTGAAAATGGACCATGATTTTTGTATAAAATCACAGATGCAAACTCTTCGTTGTTTTGTAAGTGTAACCAATGTTGAATGGAAAAATGCATTAGTTTTCTCATATGTTCTTCTGTATATGTTGCGATATGATCTTCGCAATTATCTGTTTCGATTAACACCGTTTGAAACGTATCTTTTAATGTAGGGAATTTATTTTTCAACCAAATAATAGAGCCCTCAGTTGCTAAAATATCCATTAAATTTTCTCTATTACAAAAAGGACATGCAGTGTTCCTATTCCGAATACTTTCTGGTTTTTGTTTACCGATATCGTTTAAAAAATAAAGTTGTTGTGTATCCATTTATATATATGCCCCTTTAAAGTATGTATAAAAATCCCGCTTAATACATTCGGGAAAAGGAGAAGGAAATCCTTTAAAGGGAATAGGAAAAAATAAAAGACAAGATATCCTCATTATGATAGGGTACCTTGTCTTTTATTTTTTCTGTAATAATGTGTATGGATAATATTGAGTATTTTTATTATGTTTCTTTTTTCTATTTTTCATTGTGTATAAGGCAATTTCCGTACTTGCGATTACAATAATGGCTTTCTTCATATTCATGGACCCCTTTTATTGTTGGTTTAATTCTTGGCTAACTGCTTTTGCATCGACTAAAGCGTGTAAAATCATTTTCACCATGTTCATCATATTTCTTCACTCCTTTTTATAGTCCATTTAGTTCTTTTACAACTGCTTGTCCATTCACTAATACCTCAAAGATTGCTTTTATGATTTCTTTCATCATGATTGTTTCCTCCTTCTGTTTGTCTCTCTTGTTTACATCTTTATTGTATAGGGAGGCATCTTTTCGTACTATCGCTTTCCATTACGTGAACATAACAGTTTTGTAAGATTTGGTGTCACTTATTGAAATGTTTAGTCTATCTTCATTATTTTCAGAAAAATGACTATTCAAACATGAAAGAGGGAAGTATAATAAAGAAGTAAGTATTAAATTCCGTACGAAAGGGGTGAATGAGATGAAACGTTCTTTAGCTGCGCGTGCCAAATTTTTAGATTTTATCTATTTTTGTCGTGCGATTTTTCATGATGTGGTTGTTAACGGGATACGTATGCCCTTTTTTAACAATTGCATAGTGGCTATTGAACGATAGAAATCTCTTCACCCATTTTTAATAAACGCGTGAAAGGGGAGCTATTTGGCTTCCTTTTTCTATGCCGAAAACCATGGGGAATGTTTCTTTCCCATGGTTTTTTTATATTGAAAGGAGTACGGAAAATGACAATTTGTAGTGTAAATAATGTAACGAAATCTTTTGGTGGAAACATCATATTTGAAAATATATCGCTTGAAATAAAGAATGGTGAACGTGTTGGGTTAGTTGGTCGTAACGGTAGTGGGAAAACAACAATCTTTCAGCTTCTAACAGGAATGGAGAGTTTGGATGCAGGAGCCATTCATATGAAGAAAGGTACACGTATTGGTCATGTCGCACAAATTCCAAAATTTGATGAGGAGATGACTGTATATGATGTATTGAGTTCTGCTTTTAAAACAGAAAAGGAATTAGAAAAAGAAATGCATGCTTTAGAAAAAAATATGGCGGAGGAACGGGAACCGTCTGCTTTGCAAAAATTGATGGAGAGGTACGGAGTAATTCAAGAAAAATTTGCGTTTCTCGGTGGTTATGAAATAGAGGCGAATATTATGAAGGTAGCAAACGGCTTACAAGTGACAGACTTATTTGCAAGAGTATTTACGAAATTAAGTGGAGGAGAACAGACGAAAGTAAGCCTTGCTTACATGTTATTGCAGAAACCAGATTTACTTCTATTAGATGAACCGACCAATCATCTAGATTTATTTGCCGTAGAGTGGCTAGAGCAATTTTTAAAAGAATATACAGGAACAGTTATAGTTATTTCGCATGATCGCTATTTTCTTGATGAAGTTGTAACGAAAATTTTTGATTTAGAAGATGGAGAAACTCACGTGTATCATACGAACTATTCTCAGTTTGTTGAGGAAAAAGAAGAAAGATTGCTTCAGGAGTTCCAGGCTTATCAAGAACAGCAAAAGAAAATAAAGAAAATGAAAGAAGCAATTAAGCGTCTACGTGAATGGGCAAATCAAGCGAATCCTCCGAATGAAGGATTGCATAAGAGAGCGAGAAATATGGAACGTGCGCTAGAACGTATGGAGAAATTAAAGAAACCTATTTTAGAAAGAAAACAGATGGGACTTCAGTTTGAAGGACAAGAGAGAAGCGGGAAAGATGTTGTTGTAATGAAAGAAGTGAGTAAAGGTTTTGCTGATCAACCTTTATTTGAGGAAGCGAATTTACATGTTCGTTTTCAGGAGCGTGCGGCTATCGTTGGTCGTAATGGTACAGGGAAGACTACGTTACTAAAATTACTATTAAAAGAAATAGAGCCAGATGCTGGTGAAATCCGGATTGGTAGTAGCGTCAAAATAGGTTATTTATCGCAGCATGCATATGGAAATATGAAGAGTAATGTATTGGAAGCTTTCAGAGAGTGTGTAGCTGTAACAGAGGGAGAAGCAAGGCATATATTAGCTAAGTTTTTATTTTATGGTCCAGCGGTGTTTAAGAAAATGGCGCAACTGAGTGGTGGAGAAAAAATGAGGTTAAGACTCGCACAACTTATGTATCAAGACATCAATTTTTTAATACTAGATGAGCCGACAAACCATCTTGATATTGAATCGAGAGAAGTTTTAGAGGAAGCTCTTGAACGATATAATGGGACGATTTTAGCTGTTTCACATGATCGTTATTTTTTAAATAAGTTATTTGAAAAGACGTATTGGATCGATGAACGCAAATTATTCGAGTTTGCAGGGAACTATGCATGGGCTCGTCAAAAGTGGGAAGAAAAGGTTGAGAAACAAGTAATAAAGCAGAAACGACAAGTAAGAAAAAGTGTTGAGGTCACTTCTGTAAAAAAGAAAGAATCTAGAAGTTTTGAGGAAATTGAAAACGAGTTAATGAATGTAGAAGAGGATATATATGCAATAGAATGTGAAATGGAACGTGTAGTTGATGTTGAACAGCTTGAGAAATTGTACGAAGAAAAAACGAAAAAAGAGTTGTTACGAGTAGAGTTATATAATGAATTAGAGAATATTGCAGGGTAAAGAAAATAGAATGGAAGAGCAAGTTGTTTTCTCATATTTTGAGGGAGGGCTTGCTCTTTTTTTTGTATAAGGAAAGAGGAAAAATTGGTATAATTTTCTTATTCATACAATAAAGAGACGAACTTTAGTTTATAAAAACGTGAGGAGAATTTTATGTTAGGATACGCGCGTATTGCTACAATCGTCATAATTTGTTTCGTTTATGCAAACCATGTTTCACGTGAAACAGCACATTTACAATTTTTTGTAGGTACTGCACTTTTTATTTATATTGTGAATCATATTTTGCTCGTAAAAGTAAATGGGAGTAAAAAACTTGTTTTTTATACACTATTAGCGAATGGAGTTGTCACAGCGTTATTAGGATTTTTATTTCCCGAGACATGTTTATATTTGATTATATTTGGGATTGATGCGGTAGGATTATTTATCCATGATTGGCGTAAAAGCATGACTTATTTTTTTATCGCTTTTTTCTTTCTTTGCTGGTTTATAAATATAATGCATACGTACCAACATACAGGGAGTCTGGAATTGGAGGAAAATGCAATTAACTTTATGTTCATCGTTTTCAGTGCTTTAGCTGGAAGTTTAATAAAAAAACTTACAGCCGCTCGGAAAATGGTAGATGAGCAATATGAAGAATTAGCACTATCGCACTCAGCCTTAAAAGAAGCACATGAACAATTGCAGCTATATGCGAAAGAAGTGGAGGAATTAACTGCTGTTCGAGAGCGAAATGATATTGCCCGAGAAATTCATGATACCGTCGGTCATAATATGACAGCTTTGCTTGTGCAATTGCAGCTAGCGGAAGCACTATGGAAGCAAAAATCAGATACGACAGAATCGGTTTTACATACATGTTATGAACTAGCTAGAAAGTCACTTCAAGAAGTAAGGGCTTCTGTTCACGCACTAAAAGAGGAAAGTAAATTAGGAAATATAATAGAAAATATGCGTGAAATGTTACATGAATATTCTAAAGCGACGAAAGTACAAGTATCTTTTCGATTGCAAGGAGATCCCGTTACAATTCCGTTGTCACTACATCCTACATTACTTCGTATTATGCAAGAATCTTTAACAAATGCAAAACGTCACGGGAGAGCAAGTTTGTGTGAAGTGAGTTTAACTTGTTCAACGAAACAAGTTAAACTCTGTATTTCAGATAATGGTGTGGGCGTCAACGAGGTAAGCCCAGGTTTTGGTTTACTTAATATGAAAGAACGTGTAGAAGAACATGGTGGGACTATTCAATTTGAGAGTGAGATAGAAAAAGGCTTTCGGTTACAAATTGAATTTCCACTTCAGGAGAAAACGTGGATAATAGGGGGAACGGTATGATTCGCATTATGATTGTTGATGATCAATCACTCATTCGTGATGGTTTAGCGATGTTATTAAATTTACATCCGGAACTTGAAGTGGTGGGAACGGCTACTGATGGAGACGAAGTGATACAAAAAGTGAAAGAGCTACATCCTGAAATTATTTTGATGGATATTCGGATGCCTCGTATGAATGGTGTTGAAGGAACACGTTTAGTTAGAGAACAGTTCCCTCATATAAAGGTTCTTATGTTAACGACTTTTAGTGATAGTGAGCTTATTTTTGAAGCATTAGAGCAAGGTGCGAGCGGATATTTATTGAAGGACATGGAGACGGATGCAATCGTTCAAGCTATTTTAACAGTACACGGTGGAGGTGCCGTGCTTCCTCAAGATATAACAGCGCAAATTGTAAAGGAATTAAAAAAGACAAAAGTAGCAGTAGAGTGCCCTCCGCCAGAACAATTAGAACAATTAACTGAGCGAGAAGTAGATGTTTTAAGAGAAATTGGACTTGGGTTAAATAATAAAGAGATTGCGGAAAAGCTATTTATTACAGAGGGAACTGTTAAGAATCATGTTTCTAATTTAATTAGTAAGCTAGAACTGAGAGATCGAACGCAAGCAGCAATATACGCAGTAAGGTATGGCGTCACAATGTACACATGACTTTTGGCATATATAAGTGTGAAAAAGCAGCAGAATTTGCTGCTTTTTTATTTTGTATTTCTATCTTAAGGATGATGGAGAAGAAAAGAAATTTTTCTACAATGAAAGTGTAGATGAATACAAAGGGGTTGAATCGATATGTTAGTCATAGATCATATTACGAAATCTTTTGGTAAGAAGGAAGTGGTAAAGAACGTTTCTTTGGAAGTGAAAAAAGGTGAAACATTCGGATTACTAGGACCGAATGGGGCGGGAAAATCAACGACGATATCAATGATTTGTGGTTTAATTCCATACGATAGTGGTGATATAAAAGTTGGTGGGAAATCTGTAAAAGAGTATCCATTAGAAGCGAAAAAGAAAATCGGTATTGTCCCCCAAGACATTGCACTGTATCCGACGCTTTCAGCAAAGGAAAACTTAATTTTCTGGGGAAAGATGTATGGTTTAAATGGGAAAGTTGCAAAAGGGCGGGCAGAAGAAGTGTTAGCTTACGTCGGTTTACAGGACCGTGGAAAAGATAAAATTGAAACATTTTCAGGTGGAATGAAAAGGCGTATTAATATTGGTGCAGCACTTATGCACGAACCAGAGTTACTAATTATGGATGAACCGACAGTCGGGATTGATCCACAATCGAGAAATCATATTTTAGAGACTGTTAAAAAATTAAATGAAAAAGGTATGACAGTTATTTATACGAGTCATTACATGGAAGAAGTAGAGTATTTATGTGAGCGAATTGCCATCATTGATCACGGAAAGGTAATTGCATTAGGAACGAAAAGAGAGCTATGCAATCGCCTGACAGATGGGTTTATGGTGAAATTGCAATTAAATCGCTATAGTACGGAACTGCTACAAAAGTTGAAAGCACTATCTGTTGTTGAACGGATTATTTTTGACGAAGATACTAGCACGATTGATATTGGACTAAATGGTGGCGAGGCCATTGGCACAGTTGTGTCAGTAGTTGTTGAGAACAACGCTCAAATTTTAAAACTTGAAGTGCAAGAACCGAATTTAGAGGCACTCTTTTTACAATTAACAGGACGTTCACTTCGTGATTAAGGAGGTTAGTGCGAGATGAGAAGTTTCATTATTGCATGGAAAGATTTAAAAATACGTTTAATTGATCGGCGTGGATTTATGATGATGTTAATTATGCCGCTTTTATTAACAGCGATTTTAGGTTCAGCGCTAAGTAATGTATTTGATAATGGTGGACTACCGAAAACAGTAATTGGCTATTATCAAGTGGGAACGGATGAGTTTGCAGATGTCTTTCAAAAAGACGTATTGCAAGCTAAAGAAATAAAAGATGATGTGAAAGTAAAGATCGTTAACTCTCAGGAAGAGCTTGAAGATATGTTAAAGGAAAAGAAAATCGATGTAGGAATCGTCATACCAAATAAATGGAGCGAACAAGTACAAGATGGGAAATTAAAAGAACCAAAGGTGTTTATAGATCCATCAAAAGATATACAAGCAAAAATTGCTGAATCAATGATCCGATCCTTTTCAGAACGTGTTCAAACAGTCACAGTATCTACTAAAAGTGTTGTAACAGAATTAGCAAAATCTCAGCGGGGTGATGTAACACAAGTTGCAAAAGAGGTAAGTGGAAGTCTACAGGCGATAGCAACTACAAGTGCGGATAACATCGAAAGGGGAACAATAGGTAAAAAAACGGTTGCAGCGATGCAATATTATGCAGCAGCGATGTTAGTCATGTTTTTACTATATAACATAACAGTAGGTGCAAAGTCAGTTGTAACAGAGCAACGAACTGAAACATTGGCACGTTTGTTCAGTACACCGACGAGCTCATTTTCAATTTTATTCGGGAAGTTTTTAGGCACATTACTATTTGTCTGTATACAATTTGGAGTTTTTATAGTTGCTACACACTTTATGTTTCATGTGGAATGGGGCGAAGATGTGTCTCAAATAGTAGTATTGGGAATTTCGTATGCAATTTGTGTTTCTGGTTTATCCATGTTAATTGCGGCCTTTATCCGTGAGGAAAAAACGGCAGATTTAATGGGGGGAATCGGTATTCAAATACTAGCTATATTAGGGGGATCTATGTTACCGATTTACGTATTCCCCGATACACTTCAAACAGTTGCGAATATTGCTCCGAATAAATGGGCACTTACAAGCTTCTTAAATATTATGTCGGGAACATCTTGGGATGTGCTACTCCCTGTTATTTTAAGTTTATGTAGCGCAGGAATTGTCTCCGTTATGATTGGCACATTACGTTTACGTACGAGATAGGGGGGGAAATGATGAAGAAGGTTTGGTCGCTTTGTTGGCTAGAGTTAAAACAAATTTTAATAAAGCCACAAAGTTATATACTCATGTTTGGAATGCCTATTATTTTCACACTCATTTTCGGCGGAATTTTAGGTGGAAGTGGGAATGAGAAAATAAATGTTAGCTTAGTAGATGAAGATGGTTCCGTATTATCTAGTCAGTATTATGAGGAAATAAAGAAAAGTGATTTAATTTCTATAGAGAAGGTAACGTATAAGGAAGGGAAACAGAAGATTGATAACAAAAAATCATCCGGTATAGTTATCATCCCGAAAGACTTTCAAAGGAGTATGCTCGATAGAAAGGTAGAAAATGTCCAGTTTCAAGCCAGTGCTGATTTTACTGGTGGAACTTCTGTAGAGCAGGTATTGGCAAGTGCGTTAAAAAAGATGGAGATAGAAGTTAGTGCAGCAAGAGATTTTGAGAAGAAAAGTAACACTTCGTGGGAACCGATATATAAAGAAATCTATACAAAAGTAGATCCTATTTCGATTCAAAAAGAATCAATTTTACAGGATGGTCAAAAGTTAAATAACGTTACAGGGCGAGCGGCAGGTTTTTCAATTCTATTCGTCATGATTGTCATGTTAAGTGCGACGGGAACTATTTTGAAAGCTAGGCAACTTGGTGTTTGGTCTCGTTTATTAGGAGCGCCAGTTTCAAAAGTTCAAATACTGGCAGGATATATCCTTTCCTTCTTTTTAATAGGATGGATTCAATTTGGTGTTCTAATGATATTAACGCATTCATTATTTGATGTGCAGTGGGGGAATTTATTAGGGGTTATTATACTCGTTTCGGTATTGTTATTAGCTGTCATTGGTTTAGCTTTATTATTAGCAAGTATCGTAAAAACAACAGAACAACAGTCTGCATTAGGTAATATCGTTGTGATTTCAACATGCATGATTGGTGGTCTTTATTGGCCGATTGAAATTGAACCGGCATGGATGCAAACGGCAGCAAACTTTGTTCCGCAAACGTGGGCGATGCGTGGCTTTACGGAGTTAATTGTAAGGGGAGGTACATTAGCAGATATAGGAGGATATATTGGTATACTCATTTTATTTGCAGGAGTATTTTTCGTAATTGGTTTAACAAGAATACGTTACGACTGAAAAAAGAAAGCAGAGTTACAGCTTTACGCGCTGAACCCTGCTTTCTTTTTGTGTGGTATCTTCCCTTGTTGAAATTATAATCGCGATCCCGAACATAATAAAAAAGGTTAAAAAGAGGACGAATTTTGGGAAGAACGGGAATAGTAATAGCGCCCCGACTATCATAATTGTTAATAATACGTAGTGCAGGACATATTGGAATAGGTTGTCCATGTTTTCGCCCCCTTTTTGGTAATTGATTATTAGTATTCTATGTTTCATGATGAACAAATAGAAGTAGTTTTTATGTTTTTTAATACGAATGTGGATGCATTAACTCAGTGAACATTAGAAACGAAAAGAGATTTATAAAAAGCTATATCAGAAGTTGAGCGAAGATAACTATAACGATATGTAGCTGAGTGTGCCTAAATTAAAGATATAACAATAATTTTGAGAAAATTCCTAAAATTATTTATTTAGAAAGAATTGACAAAATATATTGAAAGTTATAAGCTATTAACCATAAAGTCTACCGGAAAGGTCGGAATAAGATTGTTACCCCTCAAAAACATCTATTTTTTTACGGTTAAAACCGACTTTTCCGATTGGCTATAAAATGTTGCTGTGGGAGGCATACATAAGGCAAGCAGTTCATAAGGTGTAATTATTAAAAAAAGTTAGGGTGGGGACAATGAAGAAAAAGACAAAGAGATGGGCTGGTGTATTTTCAGTATTAATGAGTAGTTCGCTTGTGTTATCTGCTTGTGGGGGACAGGAGGATACGGCTTCTACAGAACCGGTTAAACAGCAAGATTTAAAAAATATAAAAATTGAAAGGATTGCTGCGACGGATAAAACGAAAGTACCAGATAAAGCGAAGAATAGAAAAGATACGTTAGTAGTTGGTATTAGTAAACCTGGCGGCGTATTTTTACCATATTTCCAACAAAATGGTTGGGATGGAAACGTGACTTCAGTGATTTTTGCATCTCTTGTATCAACCGATAAACAAGGGAAACCAATTCCGGAATTAGCGGAGAAGTGGGACGTTTCTTCTGATCAGTTAACATATACATTCCATTTACGTAAAGACTTGAAATTTAGCGATGGATCGCCATTAACAGCAGATGATGTAGCGTTCACATTGACGCTTTTACATGATAAAGCATATGAAGGTGAAATAGATATCTCTCAATATGCGGTTAAAGGTGGTAAAGAATATAAAGAAGGAAAGGCAACTTCTATTGAAGGTATTCAAGTTGTTGATCCACAGACAATTAAAATTACGACTGAAAAAGTTAATTCTCAAACACTAACTGCTTTAGGTGGTCCAGTGTTATCAAAAGCTTATTATGGAAAAGACTATAAACAAAATACAAGTTTAGACTATTTAAAAGAGTTATATGGAAAACCGATAGCTGCGGGCCCATATAAATTCGAAAAGTATATTCCAGGTCAAGAAGTTCGATTTGTAGCAAATGAAAATTATTATGCAGGTAAACCGAAAATTCCAAACTTCATTTATAAAATTACTGCTGGTGATACGAAACTACAATTGTTTCAAACAGGCGAAGTTGACTATACTGGCCTAGGTACTGGTGATGAAATTCTTGAACAGGCGAAAGGTTTACAATTCGCGAACATTCAAATCGAAACGGCGGCATCATTTAGTTATATTTATATGAATAATAATAAGCCATACTTAAAGGATAAAAAGGTTCGCCAAGCACTTATTTACGGATTAGATCGTAAAAAGTATGTTGATACAGCATTAAAAGGATACGGTACGGTAGCTAATGTACCAATTCATCCAACTTCTTGGGCTTATACGGAAGAAGGGGTTAATAAATATGAATACGACAAAGAAAAAGCGAAAAAATTATTAGATGAAGCAGGATGGAAAGTTGGTTCGGATGGAGTGCGTGAAAAAGATGGTCAAAAATTAAAGCTTTCTTATTTCGGCCCAAGTTCGGCTAAAGATAGTGATTTATTAATTCCGATTGCGAAAGAGAATTATAAAGAGATAGGAGTAGAATTTAATCCTGAATTTATGGACTTTAATACTATGCTTTCGAAGGTAAACAAAGGTGATTATGATTTGGCTTCTGTTTCGACACCGATTACAAGTGATCCAAGTGAAACAGCTGGTGAATATTTATCTGGTGTTAATGAGAAGAATCTTGGTTATAAAAATGCGAAAGTAGATGAGTTAATTAAAAAAGGTATTGAGACAGTTGATATTGAAAAACGTAAACCGATTTATAAAGAATTATATAAAGAGTTAAGTGATGATCCACCGGTAATTCTATTAAACTATCGTAGAACAATTACTGGATACAACGGGAATATAAAAGGAATTGACCCTGAAAAATACAATAGTATTAGTGCGAACTTACCAGTATTATCCATTGAAAAATAACGATAAGAATGTATAAGTAGAAGACATTTTTTCATTCGGTTAGTAATGTACCGCTTTGAAAAAATGTTCTTCTATTTTAGGCATAAGATTGGAGAGAAAAAGGGTGAAAACATATATCGTTCGTAGGTTGTTACAAATGATTCCTACACTATTTGGAACATCAATTATTATTTTTTTCCTGTTCGCGCTTCTTCCAGGGGATTATATTGATTCAAATCCAAAGATTACACCAGAAAGGGCGGCTGAACTTAGGGAATTATATGGATTAAATAAGCCAATCGTTGAGCGTTATTTTCATTGGTTAGGTAATGCATTGCAAGGGGATTTTGGTTTTTCGCTTCAATATCAAGAACCTGTAACGTCATTATTAAATAAATTTATTTGGAATTCTTTTATTGTGGCGGTTATCGCATTGTTCTTTATTTGGTTAATTGCACTTATTATCGGTGTATTTTCAGCGACAAAGCAACATTCCTTATTTGATAAGCTTGTAACAATTGGTGTCTTTGCAGCAATGTCATTCCCTTCATTCTTTATCGGTTTGTTTTTAATTAAAGTGTTTGCGGTCGACTTTAAGTTATTACCAATAGGCGGGATGATTGATGTTGGGAGTAATTCGACTGGGCTTTCTTATGTAATAGAAGTTGCCAAGCATATGGTTTTACCAGTGTTTATTTTAACTCTTCTTGGAGTAGGCTCATTAACTCGTTATTTTAGAACGAGTATGTTAGAGGTTGTGAGGCAAGATTACATTCGAACGGCTAGAGCAAAAGGTTTAAAGGAGAAAACCGTTATTTATAAACATGCATTAAAAAATGCAATTTTACCGGCTATTACATTGCTTGCATTTGAATTACCAGGATTGTTTTCAGGGGCAATTATTATAGAACAAATTTTCAATTGGCCAGGTATCGGTAATATTCAATTGGAAGCACTTAATTTCCGTGATTATACAGTATTAATGGCATTTACGATGTTTCTTTCTTGTTTGACAATTGTTTCAAACTTTTTAGCGGATGTTGTATATGCAGTTGTTGATCCACGTATTCGGTTGAAGTAAGGGGGGAAAGAGATGGAAACTGTTACTGCAATTACAGAGAAAAAAGCAAAAAAGAAAAGAAGAAATGAATCATCACCGTGGAGGCAAGCTTTTAAAAGGATCAGGAAAAATAAAATGGCACTTATAGGGTTTTATGCATTAGTTTTTATGTTTTTATTTTGTTTTATCGGTCCATTCTTTTCACCGTATGCATCAGGAAAAATACAAGTTACGCTAATTAACAAACCACCTAGTTTTTCTCACTGGCTTGGTACGGATCAATTAGGAAGAGATATTTTAACGAGGCTTATGCAAGCGGGGCGGATTTCGTTAACAATTGGCTTAGCTTCAATGGTTTTATCAGTTATACTGGGTGCTTTATTAGGAGCTATTGCAGGTTTTTACCGTGGTATCGTCGACAATATTATTATGCGCCTTGCAGATATTTTAATGTCGATGCCGGGATTACCGTTGCTTATTATAATGGGAGCTATTTTATCAGAATGGAAAGTACCATCTGATTATCGCCTTTATGTCATTATGATTATTTTAAGTTTAGTAGGATGGCCAGGACTTGCCCGTCTCGTACGAGGTCAAATTTTATCGCTTCGAGAACAATCGTTTATGCAAGCTGCTGATGTGCTCGGGATAAAAGATTACCGGAAAATCGTATATCATTTAATCCCAAATGTTTTGCCAATATTAATTGTTGTATCAACATTAGGTGTTGCGGGTTCCATTTTAGGAGAGTCTGCACTAAGTTATCTAGGTCTTGGTGTCGTCCCACCTACACCATCATGGGGAAATATGATTAGTGCAGCTAATTCATTAATTGATTTCCAAAAGCGTCCGTGGCTATGGATTCCGCCCGGTTTTGCAATTTTTATAACAGTTGTATCAATTAATTTACTTGGTGATGCACTTCGTGATGCGTTAGATCCAAAGATGAGACGGTAGGTGAGGAAATATGAGTAAAGCGGTAGTAGAGCTGAAAGATTTACAAACACACTTCCAAACGGAGGAAGGGACAGTAAAGGCTGTGAACCATGTTAGCTTTGCGGTTCGAGAAGGTGAAACAGTTTGTGTAGTAGGTGAATCGGGCTGTGGGAAGAGTGTAACGGCACTATCTATTATGGGGCTTATTGCTGAATCTGGCAGTGTAGTAGGTGGCGATATTTTATATGAAGGAAAGAGCCTTTTGAGGATGAAAGAGAGAGAACTTCGTAGTTTACGAGGCAACGATATCGCGATGATCTTCCAAGAACCGATGACATCGCTGAATCCTGTTTTCACTGTAGGGGAGCAAATTGTAGAAACGTTAAGGGAGCATGAATTACTTAGTAAAAATGAGGCATATGAGAAGGCAATCGAATTAATTCGTAAGGTTGGTATAGCTCGTGCTGATGAAATCGTCCATTCTTATCCGCATGAACTGAGTGGAGGCATGTTACAACGCATTATGATTGCTGTTGCACTTAGTTGTAATCCTAAGTTATTAATTGCAGATGAACCGACAACAGCCCTTGATGTTACGATTCAAGCTCAAATATTAGACTTACTAAGACAAGTAAAAGAGGAATTTAAAACATCTATTTTATTAATTACGCATGATTTAGGCGTTGTAGCAGAAATGGCAGATTACGTTGTCGTTATGTATGGTGGAAAAGTTATTGAGGAAGCGCCAGTACTAGAGATATTCCAAAATCCGAAACATCCGTATACGAAAGGTTTGTTGAAATCAAAACCGGTAATGGGAAAACGAATAGATAAACTTTATTCTATTCCAGGGCAAGTTCCTAATTTAGTTGACTTAGGTGAATTTTGCTACTTTAGTGGTCGTTGTGAGCACTGTATGGAAATATGTAAAAAAGAAGCACCAAATCTGAATGTGCATGATGAGAATCATAAAGTAGCTTGCTGGTTATACGAGGAGCGTGCGGAACAATGAGTGAACCATTATTAGAAGTAAAAAACTTAAAGACGTATTTTCCGATTAAAGGCGGCATATTTAGTAGAACGATTGGACATGTAAAAGCAGTTGATGGAGTAAGTTTTACTATTAATAAAGGTGAGGTGTTTGGCCTCGTTGGGGAATCAGGAAGTGGAAAAACAACGATAGGAAAAACGATTTTACGTCTCGTCCAAAAAACAGAGGGGGAAGTGAAGTTTAAAGGGCACGATGTTCATTCTTTATCTAAGGAGGAATTGAGAAAGTATCGCCCTAATATGCAGCTCGTCTTCCAAGATCCATTTAGTTCATTAAATCCAAGAATGAGAATTGGTGAGGCACTTGGTGAGCCGATGTTGGCCCACGGATTAGCGACAAAAGAAAATGTTCGTGAAAAAGTGATAGAAGTGTTGGAGTTATGTGGCTTAGCTCCATATCATATTGACCGGTATCCCCATGAGTTTTCTGGTGGGCAACGTCAGCGTATCGTTATCGCAAGAGCTATGGTATTAAATCCAGAATTTATTGTAGCTGATGAACCTGTGGCAGCGTTAGATGTATCTATTCAAGCACAAATCATTAATTTATTTAGTGAATTACAGGAGAAAAAGGGATTATCTTATTTATTCATTTCACATGATTTAAGTGTAGTGGAGCATTTATGTACGAAAATCGGGATTATGTATTTAGGAACGATTGTAGAGACGGCACCGCGTGATGAGTTATTTACGAACCCGCTTCATCCGTATACAAAAGCATTGTTATCAGCTGTGCCAATACCAGATCCAACAGTGAAGCGAGAGCGAATTATACTAGAGGGGGATATTCCAAGTCCAGCGGATCCACCTTCAGGTTGTCGTTTTCATACACGCTGTCCGTTTGCAACAGATGTTTGTAAAAAAACGGTACCAGAATTTCGAAATGTTGGTGAAGATCATTTTGTTGCTTGTCATCATGTATAAAAGAAAAGGACCCTTTCAAATTGAAAGGGTCCTTTTTTATTTACTAGATGAAGTTTGTTTTAATACAAATTGCTCGATTGCATGAGCAACACCATGTTCATTGTTTGTTAATGTTATAACGTCACATAGTTTTTTTACATCTTCTTCAGCATTTCCCATTGCAATAGATAAACCGGCAACTTCTAACATGGGTACATCATTAAAATTATCACCAATAGCAACTGTATCTTCAATTGGGATATTAAAATAGGCTGCCATCTGCTGTAGCCCATTTCCTTTATGCCCATTCTTATCCATAATTTCTAAATTAGTGGGAGCAGATGCTGTAACCATAATATCAGCGTCTTCTTGTAACATGCTTAATAGCTGTGCGCGATGACCTGCATTGAACGTTAAAATGAAGAATTTAGATATTTCTAGTTCTTGATTGTTTACAACATCTTCGATTTTTTGGAAATCAGTAATTAAGTTTGATTTCTTTTGTTTTTCTGTAATTCTTTCAAGTTCCTCTAATGTAACATCTAGCGCATGCTTGTTTTCTTCGAATGCCTGCATAACTTGATCTTGCCATGTACAAGGAGAGTAAACCCCCTTATTTGTATATAGCTTATATGGAAAACCTTCAGCTTCTAGTAATTTTGCAAGTTTGTATACTTTATCGTTTTGTAAACAACGCGAGTTAATTACTTTTCCATCCACATAAACAATTGCCCCATTGCTTGCTCCAACTGGAAGAGATAATTGATATTCGTCCAACAGTTTTAAAGCATCCTCTTTCGCACGGCCAGAACAAATCATTACAATATGCCCAGCTTCTTGCGCAGTTTGGATTGCTTGTAAGTTCTCTTTGGAGATTTCAAGATTAGATGATAGTAGTGTACCATCCATATCTAATGCGATTAATTTCAAAATGACCACCTCTTTGTTTTTATTATACATAGTTATATAGAGGAAACATATAAACTTATCTTGGAAAGATAGTATTTTATCCCGCTATTTGCGGGCAGTAAGACCGCTACCTAAAAATTCAGCGAAAGCAAAGAAGTTGGGGGGGGCAGCTGCCTGTAAGAGCCCGATTGATGCGGGCTGATTAAAGTTTCACTTTATCGCTCATTAATCTTCATTAAAAGTTTGGTAGATTTATCCTTACCACATAAAGATTTACTTTGATTTGTAACAAAAACAGAGAGGGATATGATTACATTTCACTTTGTGTCTGTAATATTACATAAATGTTACAAACGTGAATCTGGTAAAAACGTATTAAAACAAGGTCTTTTGAGGTGTTTATAAAAAAACGTAAAAAAAGTGTAATAAAATTTACGTAATTATATTGCAACGTAATAGTAGTTATGTTACATTAATGTTACAAACGTTACGTTATTAAAATCAATGTAACGATAAAATAAAAACTATGAAATAAACATTTCTTAGAAATTACATATAGATAACTTATTCAAAGGGAGGATAAATGATATGAAAGAGCAAGTATTACAAGTAACAAAAGGTGATTTTGTAGGATCAGCAAGCGGAGCAGTAGTATTAACAGCATTAATCGTATTTCTATCAAGTGTATTAGTATAATAAAAGTTTTATAACAAAAGAAAAAGAAGGGAGAACGAAAGATATGAAAGAGCAAGTATTACAAGTAACAAAAGGTGACTTCGTAGGATCAGCAAGTGGAGCAGTAGTATTAACAGCGTTAATCGTATTTCTATCAAGTGTATTAGTATAATAAAAGTTTTGTAACAAAAGAAAAAGAAGGGAGAACGAAAGATATGAAAGAGCAAGTATTACAAGTAACAAAAGGTGACTTCGTAGGATCAGCAAGTGGAGCAGTAGTATTAACAGCGTTAATCGTATTTCTATCAAGTGTATTAGTATAATAAAAGTTTTGTAACAAAAGAAAAAGAAGGGAGAACGAAAGATATGAAAGAGCAAGTATTACAAGTAACAAAAGGTGACTTCGTAGGATCAGCAAGTGGAGCAGTAGTATTAACAGCGTTAATCGTATTTCTATCAAGTGTATTAGTATAATAAAAGTTTTGTAACAAAAGAAAAAGAAGGGAGAACGAAAGATATGAAAGAGCAAGTATTACAAGTAACAAAAGGTGACTTCGTAGGATCAGCAAGTGGAGCAGTAGTATTAACAGCGTTAATCGTATTTCTATCAAGTGTATTAGTATAATAAAAGTTTTGTAACAAAAGAAAAAGAAGGGAGAACGAAAGATATGAAAGAGCAAGTATTACAAGTAACAAAAGGTGACTTCGTAGGATCAGCAAGTGGAGCAGTAGTATTAACAGCGTTAATCGTATTTCTATCAAGTGTATTAGTATAATAAAAGTTTTGTAACAAAAGAAAAAGAAGGGAGAATAAAAGATATGAAAGAACAAGTATTACAAGTAACAAAAGGTGACTTCGTAGGATCAGCAAGTGGAGCAGTAGTATTAACAGCGTTAATCGTATTTCTATCAAGTGTATTAGTATAATAAAAGTTTTGTAACAAAAGAAAAAGAAGGGAGAACGAAAGATATGAAAGAGCAAGTATTACAAGTAACAAAAGGTGACTTCGTAGGATCAGCAAGTGGAGCAGTAGTATTAACAGCATTAATCGTGTTTCTATCAAGCGTATTAGTGTAATAGAAGTTTTAAATCATACAAATAATGAAAGGAGAATGAGGAATATGAACAGTGAACAAGTGTTACAAGTAACCAAAACAGATTTATTAGGATCATTAGGCGGAGCAGTAGTATTAACATCATTTATTCTATTCCTTGCAAATGTATTAGTATGAGAAATATAAATACAATCATTCAAAAAAAATAAAGACTCTAACATATTAGTAAGTGGTTAATATGTTGGGGTCTTTTTTATTTTCTTCCTATATACCCTCAAGTGTTAATATTATCTCCTTATCCCGCTATTTGCGGGCAGTAGACTCCCGCCTCAACAAAACCTCAGTTGATTAAAGTTTCACTTTACTTCAAAGAGAAAAAAGTCGAATTTTATATGTAAGAAAAAAAGAGGAATTTGACAGAAAAGATAGAAAATTTTAAAAGTCAGAATTTGTTAGCTTGCTAACTAATTTCTATTAATCTATGTTGGAAGCGTTTTCGGTTAGGCTTAAGTACGAACCACTTAATCTATTTACAGGGGGATGAAAATATTATGAAACAAAAATCTATGGATACGCTAGCTGCACAAATGGAGGACTTTTTTCCGGTACGTGATGTAGATCATTTGGAGTTTTACGTAGGGAATGCAAAACAATCGAGTTATTACCTTGCGAGAGCGTTCGGATTCAAAATTGTGGCTTACTCTGGATTAGAAACTGGAAACCGTGAAAAGGTATCTTATGTTCTTGTGCAAAAAAATATGCGTTTCGTTGTGTCTGGGGCTTTAAGTAGCGATAACCGTATTGCAGAGTTTGTAAAGACTCATGGTGATGGCGTGAAAGATGTGGCATTACTTGTTGACGATGTTGATAAAGCATACTCGGAAGCAGTGAAACGTGGTGCCGTCGCAATTGCTCCACCTGAGGAGTTAACAGATGAGGACGGTACATTGAAAAAAGCAGTTATTGGTACGTATGGTGATACAATTCACACGCTTGTAGAGCGTAAAAATTATAAAGGAACATTTATGCCAGGATTCCAAAAGGTGGAGTTTAATATTCCATTTGAAGAGTCTGGTTTAATTGCTGTAGACCATGTAGTTGGTAACGTTGAGAAAATGGAAGATTGGGTTAGTTATTACGAGAATGTTATGGGCTTTAAACAAATGATCCATTTCGATGATGATGATATTAGTACAGAGTATTCAGCGTTAATGTCAAAAGTTATGACGAATGGAAGTCGTATTAAGTTCCCTATTAACGAACCAGCAGATGGAAAGAGAAAGTCACAAATTCAAGAATATCTAGAGTTCTATAATGGAGCAGGTGTACAACATCTTGCTTTATTAACGAGTGATATTGTTAAAACAGTTGAAGCGCTTCGTGCAAATGGTGTGGAGTTCTTAGATACACCTGATACTTATTACGATGAGTTAACTGCGCGAGTTGGAAAAATTGATGAGGAAATTGATAAGTTAAAAGAATTAAAGATTTTAGTAGATCGTGATGATGAAGGCTATTTACTGCAAATCTTTACGAAACCAATCGTAGATCGCCCAACTTTATTTATTGAAATCATTCAACGTAAAGGTTCTCGTGGATTTGGGGAAGGGAACTTTAAAGCGTTGTTTGAATCAATTGAAAGAGAACAGGAGCGTCGCGGAAACTTATAAGATTTGTATCCACCAGCAGGAATTCTTTTGCTGGTGGAAATTTCATTTTCATAGGGAGGAATTATGATGAAATTTGTTACATTTCGTCTCCCATCGAAAGAAATGCGAGCTGGGTGGCTTGAAGGTGACAAAGTAATCGATATGAATCTTGCTAGTGAAGGAAAAGTACCTTCCTCTATGCTCGCCTTTTTAGAGAAAGCGGATGAGTATGTAAAATTGCTGCGTAATATTAAGAATCCAAACAAGGGTATATATTCTTTAGAAGAAGTACAATTGACAGCTGCTCTTCCTAATCCGAGTAGCATTCGAGACTTTTACGCATTTGAACAGCATGTAAAAACAGCTCGCGGACGAAGAGGGCTAGATGTTGTACCTGAATGGTATGATATCCCGGTTTTTTATTTTACTAACCACCGTGCTGTAATTGGTCCAGATGATTTTGTAATTGGTCCGAAGAAATCTAAAAAGCTTGATTATGAGTTAGAGATTGCTTGTGTAATTGGAAAAGAAGGACGAAATATTTCTCGTGAGCAAGCAGAGGAATACATTTTTGGTTATTGTATTATGAACGACTGGAGTGCAAGGGACTTACAAGCAACAGAAATGAAAGTAGGACTCGGTCCAGCAAAAGGAAAAGACTTTGCAACTTCATTAGGAGCGTATCTCGTTATGAAAGAGGACTTAGACGTTTATTGTAGTGGTAATCGATATGATTTAGAGATGACTGCTCATGTAAATGGAAAACTATTATCAAAGGGAAATTTTCAAGATATTTACTATACATTCGCTGAAATGATTGAACGTGCTTCACAAGACGTGACCTTATATCCAGGAGATGTGATTGGTTCTGGAACAGTAGGAACGGGGTGTATTTTAGAGCTTGGTACGGAAGAATGGTTGCAAGATGGAGATGTTGTAGAGCTGGCGATTACTGGTTTAGGTACATTACGTAATACGGTCAAAAAAGAAATGAAAGCAGGTGATGGGCATGTTTTATCGTCACATGGGGGAACTACCTCATAAACGACATGTACAATTCCGTAAAAAGGATGGATCGCTTTATCGTGAACAGGTAATGGGAACGAAAGGTTTTTCCGGTACGCAGTCTATTTTGTATCATCATTATATGCCAACGGAAGTAGGGCATGCAGCATTGTCTCATTCTTGTCAGTTACAGTATGAAGAGGATGTTGCTCTTTCTCATCGCCACTTTCGTACGAAAGAAAATAAAAAAACTGGTGATGCAGTAAGTGGAAGAAACTTTATGCTTGGGAATGAGGATTTATTAATTGGAGTAGTGACTCCAACAGAAAAAATGGAGTATTTCTACCGTAATGGTGATGGCGATGAAATGTTATTTGTTCATTATGGAACAGGAAAAATTGAAACGATGTTTGGAACGATTCACTATAGAAAAGGTGACTATGTAACGATTCCAATTGGAACAATTTATCGTGTTATTCCAGATGAGGGAGAAACTAAGTTTCTTGTTGTAGAGGCGAATAGCCAAATTACAACACCGCGTCGCTATCGCAATGAATATGGGCAATTGTTAGAGCATAGTCCGTTTTGTGAGAGAGACATTCGTGGCCCGGAAAAATTGGAGACATATGATGAAAAAGGCGAATTTGTCGTAATGACAAAATCAAGAGGCTATATGCATAAACATGTTTTAGGGCACCATCCGTTAGATGTTGTTGGATGGGATGGTTACTTATATCCATGGGTCTTTAATGTAGAAGACTTTGAACCAATTACAGGGCGCATTCATCAGCCACCACCAGTACATCAAACATTCGAAGGACATAATTTTGTTATTTGCTCCTTCGTACCACGTTTATACGATTATCATCCAGAATCAATCCCAGCACCGTATTATCATAGTAATGTAAATAGTGATGAAGTTCTTTACTATGTAGAAGGAAACTTTATGAGCCGAAAAGGTGTGGAAGAAGGTTCTATTACACTTCATCCGAGCGGTATTCCTCATGGGCCGCATCCTGGGAAAACAGAGGCAAGTATCGGAAAGAAAGAAACTCTTGAATTAGCGGTTATGATAGATACATTCCGTCCGCTTCGTATTGTAAAACAAGCACATGAAACGGAAGATGAAAAATATATGTATAGTTGGATTGAAGAAGGTTCATACACTGCAAAATAAGTAAAAAGAGGCATGCTCCTTTATGAGGCATGCCTCTTTAATATGTATAATAATTTCAAAAGAGATGATAGGAAAACTCACGGAAAGAATGATTAGGATATTGTATATTCCGAAAGATTTCTACTTATTTCGACAAAAGTATTGACTGTAAAAAATGTTATGAGTAAAATGAAAATGCGAATTAAAAATTTTCAGAAAATTTAAAACTTGGAGGAGTGGGCATGAAGCAAATTTTTCAAAAGAAGCCTATTGCAAAGTTAATGCAAGAAAGTAAGCAAAAGACGTTAGCAAGGACGTTGGGCGCACTGGATTTAACAATGCTTGGAATTGGGGCAATTGTTGGAACGGGTATTTTTGTTCTAACGGGTGTGGTAGCAGCAAAACATTCTGGGCCAGCTATTATATTATCATTTGCGATAGCCGCGTTAGCTTGTGCCTTTGCTGCATTTTGTTATGCTGAATTTGCTTCTTCAGTTCCTGTCTCAGGCAGTGTGTATACGTACACATATGCGACGATGGGAGAGGTATTCGCATTTTTAATTGGATGGGACTTAATGCTTGAGTATTTACTCGCTACATCTGCTGTAGCAAACGGTTGGTCCGCTTATTTTCAATCTTTATTAAAGGGATTTGGAATTCATATTCCGACGATTCTCTCTTCGGCCCCTGGTACAGGGAAAGGTGGGATAATTGATTTACCTGCAGTTTTAATTATTTTAGTGATGACAGTTCTTTTATCTAGGGGCGTTCGTGAGAGTGCACGTGTAAATAATATTATGGTATTTATTAAGCTAGCAGTCGTTCTTATTTTTATCTTTGCTGGTTTTAATTATGTGAAACCTGAAAACTGGACGCCTTTTATGCCATTTGGTTTAGATGGTGTAATGGCTGGAGCTGCTACAGTATTCTTCGCCTTTATAGGGTTTGATGCAGTTTCGACAGCTGCAGAAGAAGTGAAACGTCCGCAACGTGATTTACCAATCGGCATTATTGCATCTTTATTAATTTGTACTATACTTTATATCGTTGTTTCGCTTATTTTGACAGGAATTGTTCCATATGGACAGCTAAATATATCAGATCCGGTTGCTTTCGCACTTCAATTTATTGGACAAGATAGTTTAGCGGGGGTAATTTCAGTAGGAGCAATTACAGGAATTACAACAGTAATGCTAGTTATGATGTATGGGCAAGTTCGTGTTTCATATGCGATGAGCCGTGATGGTTTGTTGCCAAAGCGTCTGGCTAAAGTCCACCCTAAATTTAAAACACCATTTTTAAATACATGGACAACTGGGATTATTGCGGCACTGATTTCAGGATTAATAGATTTAAATGTTTTAGCGCACCTCGTAAATATGGGGACATTATCAGCGTTTGCGCTCGTAGCTGTTGCGGTAATTGTAATGAGAAAGACTCATCCGGATTTACCAAGAGCATTTAAGGCGCCCCTTGTACCAGTTTTACCAGCGTTAACAGTAATTTTTTGTTTATATTTAATGCTTCAATTATCAGGGACAGCGTGGATTAGTTTTGGAGTATGGATGGTTATCGGCATTGCGGTTTACTTTTTATATAGCCGAAAGCATAGCGCTTTAAATGATAATAATAAAGAAGAAGATGTAGCAAATTTATAAGTGGAAAAATCCATTCTAATTCTATAAGAATGGATTTTTTATTTTGAAAATTTACATTTTTCTGAATGTGTTATAAGATAATTGTTGGCGAACTAAAGGGGTGGAAATATGAAAAATACATGGCGTGAGCTAAGGGAGATGGATCGCAACGTATGGATTCGATTTATCGGTGAGACATTGAATGGAATTGCGATGATGATGTTGATGCCGTTTTTTGCATTATATTTAAAAGATAAGGTAGATTCTTTACTGCAAGTTGGTGTTATTATGGCACTTTCTCCAATTGCCGCAAGCTTTGGCTCGCTTATAGGAGGAAGAATTGCTGATATATATGGAAGAAAGCCGATTATGATATTTTCGATGGCGAGTAATGCTGTATTGATGCTTGGCTTTTTGTTTATAGAAGGGTTTATTCCATACGCCATTTTATCAACTTTTTTAGGATTAAGTAATTCTCTATTTCATCCCGCGGCATCAGCAATGGTCGCGGATGTAACGGCACCAGAAAAAAGAACAGAAGCATATGGTTTATTGCGAATGGGACACAATATAGGTGCCGCGATTGGTCCAATAATGGGGGCGTCGGTAGTTGTTTTGTCAAAGAACCTTGTATTTATTATTGCCTCGTCTACGATGTTGTTTTATGCATTACTCGTATTAATGCTTATTCAAGAGACAATGCCAAAGGGAATTAATAAAGAAGAGAATAAAGAAAAAGAATCTGGCGCGGTTTGGAAAATTGTAATGCGAGATAAGGCACTGATGATTTATTTATTAGCAGGAATCGTTATTTCTATGGGCTTTTCTCAGACGGAAGGAATGTTGCCGCTCCACTTTGATAACGAAATGAAAGGTATTTTTGGAACTAACAATCCATATCCGTATTTAATGGCGTTAAATGGACTATTAGTTGTTTTATTTCAATTTCAAATTTCAAAATGGGCGACAGATAAACCTGTCGGAAAGACAATGTTATACGGTGCGTGTTTGTTCGGGATTGGTTTGTTTTTTATAGGATGGCTACCGAAGTGGTTTGGAGAATTTGATGCAAATGCTACGATTATTTTAATGACGTTACTGTTCGTTTATGCCATATATACGTTAGGTGAGATGATTATGTCGCCTGTACAGATGACGTTTGTAGCAAATTTAGCTCCAGAACACTTAAGAGGAACTTACATGGGGGCGGCAAGTTTGCAATGGATTACAGGAAGTGCGTTCGGTCCACTTCTTGGTGGTTTTTTATTGGATCGATTGCTTGGGCATCTTCTATTTACAATTTTAAGTGTAGGGTGTGTAGTGGCAGGGCTTGTATATGTTTCTTTAGACCGTCTTGTGGAACAAAGACAAAAAGATACTTTAACCAAACAATCTTCTTAATAATAGATGACATACACAAAAAGGAGATTTCTACATATTTTAGGTACATAACTAGATTAGATTGCAATTTCATTTTGTGTAGTTATGAAGAAAATGAAATAAAAAGTGTAGAAAACCAATAAGTGGTGTCATTTAATTATTTGTGGAAGTTACATTTTATTTCAAATAGGAACTACCTATTTTTATAAAAAGTGCTAAAATAGAAAAATGAAAACAATTGGTTAGGGTGATTTCATTGACGAAAATTAAATTAGGTTTATTATATGGTGGAAAATCAGCTGAGCATCAAGTTTCGTTACAGACGGCTCTTGCTGCTATTAAAGCGTTAAATCAAGATAAATTCGAGATTCATCCGATTTATATTACAGAACAAGGTCAATGGGTACGCGGTGAGCGTATCGAAGGTGAAGTGACAGGTGTTGAAGCTTTAAAAATGAGTGGTGCAGAA
Organism: Bacillus thuringiensis; assembly: GCF_014932895.1. GTDB lineage: Bacteria > Bacillota > Bacilli > Bacillales > Bacillaceae_G > Bacillus_A > Bacillus_A thuringiensis_AA. Next base: position 69,626 of record NZ_JACYOF010000016.1, read on the forward strand.
AATGCAATTTCTCCGTTATCATTAAGCACGGAAATTATTCCATCTGCAGCTTCTGAGGAAGATGTTATCGACGTTATTTTCCCATTACTACATGGACCAAATGGTGAAGATGGAACAGTTCAAGGGTTATTAGAATTAATGAACATTCCTTATGTAGGGAATGGTGTTTTAGCATCATCTGCCGGTATGGATAAAGTTGTTATGAAAAATATCTTTGCAGAAGCTGGTTTAAAACAAGCGAAATATGCATCTTTCATACGTAGTGCATGGGAAAAAAATCGCGAAGAAGCTTATGACAAAGTAGAAGAGAAGCTAGGATATCCTTGCTTCGTAAAACCAGCAAACCTTGGTTCAAGTGTTGGTATTAATAAGTGTAAAAATCGTGAAGAACTTGAGAGTGCTTTTGAAGAGGCATTCCAATTCGACCGCAAAATTATTGTAGAAGAAAATATCGTAGGTCGTGAAGTTGAAGTTGGTGTATTAGGTAATGATGAGCCGAAATGTTCAGTTGTAGGTGAAATTGTACCGAAAAAAGATTTCTATGACTACAAGTCGAAATATATTGATGGTGACACAGCGTTAATTATTCCAGCTGAAATGACAGAAGAAGAATCTAATGTAATTAAGCGGGATGCAATTATTGCATTCCAATCTTTAGATGGTGCGGGTTTAACACGAGCAGATTTCTTCTTAACGAAAGATGGAGAAGTATATATTAACGAAGTAAACACAATGCCAGGGTTTACACCGTTTAGTATGTTCCCTCTATTATGGCAACATACTGGATTACCGTATCCGGAATTAATTGAAGAGCTAATTAGCTTAGCGATTGAGCGTCACGAAGAAAAACAAAAAATTAAATATACAATCTAACAAAAAAGGAGGGAGCACTATTCGAAGGAATAGTGCTTCCGCTATGTAAGGAGTGTTTGTATGATAAAGCGAACGTTAAAACAAGTAGAACAGATGGTAAATGGTACTGGATTAGCAGAGCAGTATGAGGGCATTACTATACAAGGAGTGTCTATTGATACGAGAAAAATCGAAAAGGGAAATTTATATGTTCCGATTCAAGGTGACCGTTTCGATGGACATGCTTTTGTAGATAAAGCTATTGAAAATGGAGCTGTTGCTACATTATGGATGAAAGACGTAGCAAATCCGCCTGAGAATCTTCCTATTATTTTTGTAGAAGATACGTTATCAGCGTTACAAATGTTATCGAAAAACTATCGTGATCAACTGGATGTTAAAGTTGTAGGTGTAACGGGAAGTAATGGTAAAACATCTACGAAAGATATTGTAACAAGTCTTCTTGCAACTAAATTTAAAGTTCAAAAAACAGAGGGAAATTTCAACAATCATATTGGTTTACCCCTTACTATTTTAAACCTAGAAGAAAATACAGAAGTTGCTGTGTTAGAAATGGGTATGTCAAGCCGAGGAGAAATTGAATTCTTATCTAAGTTAGCTCGTCCTAATGCAGCTATCATTACGAATATTGGTGAGGCGCATTTAATGGATTTAGGTTCTCGTGAGGCAATCGCTGAGGCGAAATTAGAAATTGTTACCGGATTACAAGAAGGTGGAGTGTTTGTATATAACGGAGATGAGCCGTTATTAACGAATCGTGTTCCTGGAATGGATTTAGTAGCTGAAACAGTTACATTTGGTGATGCGAGAGCAAATGATTATTATCCAACTGCTGTAACATTACAGGCGGCTGGTACACATTTTAAAATGAATAGAGATGAAAATATTTCATTCTACTTACCAGTGTTAGGGAAACATAATGTGTATAATACCCTAGCTTCAATGGCAATTGCGAAACATTTTGGTGTAACATGGGAAGAGATGAAACAAGGTTTAGTAACACTTCAAATGACAGGTATGCGTATGGAAATTGTAAAAACAGATAGTGGATTAACAATTATCAATGATGCTTACAATGCAAGTCCAACAGCTATGGAGGCGGCATTCCATTTAATGAACGGTTTAGATGGATTTGCTAAAAAAATCGTTGTGCTCGGTGATATGTTAGAACTTGGAGATCAAGAAGTGCAGTTCCATTATGAGGTCGGTAAATTAATCGATCCAGCAAAAATCTCACATGTATTCACATACGGTAGATTAGGGGCTCAAATTGCTGAAGGAGCGAAAATTAATTTCCCTAATGAACGTGTAAAGGCGTATGATAATAAAGAAGAACTTGTAAAAGATTTACAAGAAGTAGTTGATAAAAAAGATGTTGTATTAGTTAAAGCATCTCGCGGTATGAAATTAGAAGAAGTTATTACGATGTTGAAATAATTGGTGTATATAAATAGGGATGATAGTCACGAAAATAGTGAAAACTTATAATAAGCGCTTACAGTAAATATTAAAAAATAAAAGTGAAGAAAAAAGCTCTGAATATGAAAATAAGGTAACAGTTGGGTTTGCTTTTTACACATACAAAACTTATAATTGATAAAGTGTAATAACGTTTAGAAGTATTTTCGTGTAGAATATACGCCCGTTTATATACGTGAGCATTCAGGAAAAGGGCTTTTCCGCCAATTCGGAAAATGCCTTTTTTTAAATGATAAGTATAGGATAGAAAAGGAGAAGTAACATTGACAACATTTCGAGAATTAGGATTAAGTGAGTCTTTACTGCAATCTGTTGAAAGTATGGGCTTTGAAGAGGCTACGCCGATTCAAGCTGAAACAATTCCACATGCATTGCAAGGTAAAGATATTATTGGGCAAGCGCAAACAGGTACAGGGAAAACAGCAGCATTTGGATTACCGCTATTAGATAAAGTAGATACTCGTAAAGAAACAGTTCAAGGTATTGTTATCGCGCCAACGCGTGAATTAGCAATTCAGGTTGGAGAAGAACTATACAAAATTGGTAAACATAAACGTGTTCGTATTTTACCAATTTACGGTGGTCAAGATATTAACCGCCAAATTCGTGCTCTAAAAAAACACCCACACATTATTGTTGGTACGCCGGGTCGTATTTTAGATCATATTAACCGTAAAACACTTCGCTTACAAAACGTAGAGACTGTTGTTCTTGACGAAGCGGATGAAATGTTAAACATGGGCTTCATTGAAGATATTGAAGCGATTTTAACAGATGTGCCAGAAACACACCAAACATTACTATTCTCAGCAACAATGCCAGACCCAATCCGTCGCATTGCTGAGCGTTTCATGACTGAGCCTCAACATATTAAAGTAAAAGCAAAAGAAGTAACAATGCCAAACATTCAGCAGTTCTATTTAGAAGTGCAAGAAAAGAAAAAGTTTGACGTGTTAACACGCTTACTAGATATTCAATCTCCAGAGCTTGCGATTGTATTCGGTCGTACAAAGCGTCGTGTTGATGAATTATCAGAAGCATTAAACTTACGTGGATATGCAGCAGAAGGTATTCATGGTGATTTAACTCAGGCGAAACGTATGTCTGTATTACGTAAATTTAAAGAAGGTTCTATTGAAGTTCTTGTTGCAACAGACGTTGCTGCACGTGGTCTTGATATTTCAGGCGTAACGCACGTGTATAACTTCGATATTCCACAAGATCCAGAATCATATGTTCACCGTATCGGTCGTACTGGTCGTGCAGGTAAAAAAGGTATTGCAATGCTATTTGTAACACCACGTGAATCAGGACAATTAAAAAATATCGAGCGTACAACAAAACGTAAAATGGACCGTATGGATGCACCGACACTTGACGAGGCATTAGAAGGTCAACAACGTTTAATTGCTGAAAAGCTTCAAAGCACAATTGAAAATGAAAACTTAGCATACTACAAGCGTATTGCAGAAGAAATGTTAGAAGAAAATGACTCTGTAACAGTAGTAGCTGCTGCTTTAAAAATGATGACTAAAGAACCGGATACAACTCCAATCGCTTTAACATCAGAACCACCAGTTGTTGCAAGAGGCGGCGGTTCTAAAAAACGCGGCGGTAACGGAGGCGGATACCGTGATGGAAACCGTAATCGTAGTCGTGATGGACGCGGCGGTGGCGATGGTCGTAACCGTGACCGTAACCGTGATGGACGTAATCGTGATGGAAACCGTGATCGTAATCGTGATGGTGGTAGTCGCGGTCGTAGAGGTGAAGGTCAAGGTCGCCCAGGATCTTCAAATGGACGCGGCGAAAGAAAACATCATAGCCGTCCACAAGCTTAATAAAAAAGAGAATGCCCTTTGCTGGCATTCTCTTTTTTTATTTCTGTAATTGTGTATACTACATAATAACTTGTGTAGAAAAGAGGTGCTATATGCTTGTAAGACTTGGGTATGTCGCGATGAGTGTACATTTGAAGAATGCATCCCCATCTCAAACGATGACGTACGCACAGTTTCAGAAAATAGATGATCGTGATGCTGCAATTCGTAAACTTGAAAGAATTGCTAATTCCAATTTGGAAAATTGTTTACGACTATTAAAACATAATAAAGGGCATAATATCTCTTTTTTTCGACTTAGTTCCAAGTTAATCCCTTTAGCAAATCATGAGGAGTTGCTAGAGTGGAACTATATTCGTCCTTTAAAAGAAAATTTGAAAGAGTTAGGTGAATATGCAATTCGTATGAATATGCGAATTGATTTCCATCCAGATCATTTCGTTGTACTAAATTCACCTGAGGAAAGTATTTTTAAGCAATCTGTAAAGACATTGCAGATGCATAAAAAAATATTGAAGGGCATGGGAGTTGAACATAAGCAACGATGTGTATTGCATGTTGGTGGCGGATATAAAGATAAAGAGCTCGCATTAGAGCGTTTTATAGAAAATTGGTCTAACGTTCCAAGGGGTATTCAAGAGATGATTATGTTGGAAAATGATGATACAACCTTTACGCTAGAGGAAACATTGTATTTAGGAGAAAAATTAGACATTCCAATCGTTTTTGATTTGCATCACCATATGATGAATAACGAACAAGAAGATTGGCATGAAGATTGGGCGCGGGTTGTCCATACGTGGAAAACATCTTTGCTGCCAGTTAAAATGCATATATCTAGCCCTAGAGAAGGAAAAGACCCAAGAGCGCATGCGGATTTCATTGATGTGGATACATTTTTATCTTTTTTAAGAAGGATAAAGGGAAGTGTTGGGCAAATTGATTGTATGATTGAGGCGAAGAAGAAGGATGAGTCGTTATTTCAATTAATGAGAGATTTAAGTCAACAAACAGACGTGGAAATTATCGATGGTGCGAGCTTCTATATTAAATGAGCTTTGCACCATCGTTTTCTTTTGTTAAAAAAGGAGTCAAAACGCCGCCGATTATTAAGCCTGTTAAATGACTTATAGGGTTGGCGGAAGGATTAAAGAACGTAAATAGCAGTAATATAAGTATCATGATTGAAAAAATAGCAATTTCTTTTGGTCTTGATGAGCGGTATCGACTATACAATAAAAATAATTGTGCGCCTAGTAGTCCGAAAACACTACCAGATGCTCCTGCGTGAATATATTCAAGGGGCATAATAATATAAGAAGAGATATTTCCAGAAATTCCGGAAAGAAAAAATATTAAGATGAAAGAAAAGTGTCCGAGTTGTTTTTCGATAGAAGAACCAAGCACGAATAAGCAAATACTATTAGAAAGAAAGTGTTGTAAGTCTACGTGTACAAGTAATGAAGTTATGAGACGCCACCATTCTCCTTTAGCGATATATTCGTTATAGGCAGCCATTGGGAAAAGAAAAAAGTCGCCTAACATAATCGTGATTAAGTGAATAAGGAGTAAGGAGAGAATGATCGGTTGTAAGGAAATGCGAGTAGGCCGTATTAGCATGTTGTTAGTATCACTCCTTTTGCATCAGAAAGATTCTCTGTTATTCTTACAATATGAAAAAAGAAAGCTAAATAGAAGAAGGGGATTTCGAAATGATTGTAGGGATTGGAATCGATATTATTGAATTGAGTCGAATTGAAAAAATGCTAGATGGAAAGCTTAAATTTATGGAGCGTATATTAACTGAAAATGAATGTAATGTTGCTAAAGAGTTGAAAGGAAGTCGCCTGACAGAGTTTGTAGCTGGAAGATTTGCAGCGAAAGAGGCGTATTCAAAGGCTGTAGGTACTGGTATCGGGAAAGAAGTAAGTTTTTTAGATATTGAAGTGAAAAACGATGATAGAGGTAAGCCGATTCTTATTGCAAATACAGAGCATATTGTTCATTTATCAATTAGCCATAGTAAGGAATTTGCTGTTGCTCAAGTTGTTTTAGAAAGCTCGTCACGCTAGTCTGCATATTTTATATCTTTGTCTCATATATTTGAGGTAGCGATAAGGAAGGCACATCTTCCATTTATTTATAGGGGCAAAGGGGCTGAAGTGATGAAAAGGCGTCTGTTTTTAGTTCTTGTCGGTTTATTGACCGTTTTTGTGTTGGCGGGTTGTGTGGAAAAAAAACAAGATGATATCGTGAGAGATTTAGAAGCGAAAGTGAAAGGAATGAAAAGTTATCAAGCTGAAGCGAAATTATCTATTAAAACAGGAAATGAGCCTCAGGAGTATAACGTAGAAATTTGGCATAAGGAACCTTCTTTTTATCGTGTGAATTTACAGAATGCAAAAAAAGATCAGAGCCAAATTATTTTAAGAAATGAAGAAGGTGTATTTGTATTAACGCCAGCGCTTAATAAGAGTTTCCGTTTTCAAAGCGATTGGCCGCAAAATAGTAGCCAGGCTTATTTATATGAATCACTTGTAAGGGATATTTTGCAGGACAAGAAAAACCTTACTTTCAAGAAAACAGATAAGTATTATATTTTTAAAACAAAAACAAACTATCAACATCAAAATATGTTGCCGAAACAAGAGATTACATTGAAGAAAAGTGATTTAACGCCAGTTTCGGTGAAGCTAATGGATAATGATCAAAATGTTCTTGTGAAAGTAGATTTCTCTAAGGTGAAATTCGATGCAAAATTTGATAAAGGCGCATTTGATACGAAACAGAATATGTCTAGAGCACAAGTAGATGTTCAAACAACAGCGAAAGAAGACAAACCGTTTGCTATTTTGTATCCAAGTGATACGCCGCAAGGTATGACGCTGAAAGATGAACAAGAGTTGAAGACAGACAGTGGCAAGCGTGCGATACTCACATACACTGGAAATAAGAAATCCTTTACTTTAATACAAGAAAAGGCAAAAGTTGCAGAGGCTTCATCAGCGATTAGTGTAAGTGGGGAATTGGTTGATCTTGGTTTCACAATTGGAGCATTGACGAAAGACTCTTTAACGTGGTCGCATAACGGAGTGGAATATATGCTCGTGTCTAAAGGTTTAGAGCCGAAGGAGCTATTAATGGTTGCTCGTTCGGTTACAGCGAAGCAGGTGAAGTGAACTTCTTAGACGTGGTGATATATGTGCGCCACGTCTTTTCTTAGTTTGAAGGGTGGATTTTATAAAAGAAGCATATAAAAGAATAAGCTTCGCATATCGTGTATAAGGAAGTGTATTTATGGAAGAAGCACCATTTTACCGTGACACTTGGGTGGAAGTGGATTTAGATGCAATCTATAACAATATTACACACATTAAAGAGTTCATCCCAAGTGATGTGGAAATTTTTGCTGTAGTTAAAGGGAATGCATATGGACACGATTATGTACCGGTGGCTAAAACGGCATTAGAAGCAGGTGCAACAAGGTTAGCGGTTGCTTTTTTAGATGAAGCTTTAGTGCTTCGGAGGGCTGGCATTACTGCACCAATTTTAGTGTTAGGTCCCTCGCCGCCTCGTGATGTAAATGTAGCTGCTGAAAATGATGTAGCGCTAACTGTTTTTCAAAAAGAATGGGTGGAAGAAGCGATTAAACTTTGGGATGGTTCATCTATAATGAAATTCCATATTAACTTTGATAGTGGTATGGGGAGAATTGGAATACGTGAACGTAAAGAGTTAAAAGAATTCTTAAAGAGTTTAGAAGGTGCATCATTTTTAGAGTTAGAAGGGGTATACACACATTTTGCAACAGCAGATGAGGTTGAGACTTCGTACTTTGATAAGCAATATAACACGTTCTTACAACAGTTAAGTTGGTTGAAAGAATTCGGCGTGGATCCTAAATTTGTTCATACAGCTAACAGCGCTGCAACGTTACGTTTTCATGGGATTACATTTAATGCAGTACGAATTGGCATTGCGATGTATGGATTATCTCCGTCTGTAGAAATACGCCCTTTTTTGCCAATTAAATTAGAACCAGCGCTATCACTGCATACGAAAGTTGCTCATATTAAACAGGTGATTAAAGGGGATGGGATCAGTTATAACGTCACTTACCGAACGAAAACTGAAGAGTGGATTGCAACTGTTGCGATTGGATATGCAGATGGCTGGCTTAGAAGATTACAAGGATTTGAAGTGCTTGTAAATGGTAAAAGGGTACCGATTGTAGGGCGAGTAACGATGGATCAATTTATGATTCATCTTCCTTGTGAAGTGCCGCTTGGTACGAAAGTTACACTCATTGGAAGGCAAGGCGATGAGTATATTAGCGCTACAGAGGTTGCGGAATATTCCGGGACTATTAATTATGAAGTTATTGCAACGATCAGTTTCCGGGTGCCGAGAATATTTATACGGAATGGTAAGGTTGTGGAGGTAATTAATTACTTGAACAATATATAGAAGGCGGTATAATTTGCTTCTTGTCATTTAAGGGGACTTTTCATTGATGGAGAATAAGCTCTTTTTGATGAGAAGCTTTTTACTTATAGTCATTTTTCATATAAGTTGAACGTAAATTTTGAAGAGAAATTCTTTTGCTTCTTATTTGTAAGGAGATAAAAAATAAAAGAAGATGAATGTTTTGTTTGTGAATTGGAAAACATAAGCAAGGGATAAGGAAGTCTTTGCAACAGGCTCCATACAATGGTATTATTACAATAGGTGTCATATATATTTGGGTGTGTAGTTGACGGTGGAGGTGTATTTTTGTGTCCGAATCAAGTGTAACTACTGAAATCGTGGTTCGGTTGCCAAAGCAAATGGTAACGGAATTGGACGGAATTGGAAAACAAGAGAATAAGAATCGCCATGAACTAATTTGCCAGGCAACACAACTGTTATTGCGTCAACATAAGACGAAAAAACGCTACCAACATGAATCAATGCGACGTGGGTACATTGAAATGGGAAAAATTAATCTTGGTATTGCATCTGAAGCTTTCTTAGCAGAGTATGAAGCAGCTCATACGGTAGAACGCTTAGTTAGCGGGGGGTAATATTTTGATTGTAAAACGCGGCGACGTGTATTTTGCAGACCTTTCCCCAGTTGTTGGTTCTGAGCAAGGAGGCGTTCGTCCGGTTCTTGTCATTCAAAATGACATCGGAAATCGTTTTAGTCCAACGGTGATTGTAGCGGCTATTACTGCACAGATTCAAAAAGCGAAATTACCCACTCATGTGGAAATTGACGCGAAAAAGTACGGTTTTGAGAGAGATTCTGTTATTTTGCTTGAGCAGATTCGAACAATCGATAAGCAGCGCTTAACGGACAAAATCACTCATTTAGATGAAGTGATGATGAGTCGTGTAGATGAAGCGTTACAAATTAGTTTAGGACTAATAGATTTTTAAATCGGCAGTTTAAGTTGCTCTCTTTGAAGGGCAACTTTTTTTATTATAGAGGAGGTTACGGTTGTATATGGAGATGGTAGATAATCGACAAGCGTTAATGAAAATGTTAGTGAAAGAATTAGGCTTTACCGAAAAGCAAGTTCGTCATGTTATTCAATTAACAGAAGAAGGTAACACAGTCCCATTTATTGCTCGTTACCGAAAAGAATGGACAGGCTCTTTAGATGAGGTGCAAATTCGCGCAATTTTAGAGAGATGGCAATATATGATGCAACTTGAAGATAGGAAGGAAGAGGTTCTTCGTCTTATTGATGAGAAGGGGAAACTGACAGGAGAGCTACGACAGCAAATTGTTAAAGCTATAAAGTTGCAAGAGGTAGAAGATTTATATCGTCCATATAAAGAGAAAAGAAGAACGAAAGCGACAATTGCAAAAGAAAAAGGGTTAGAACCATTAGCTGAATGGTTATTGTTATATAAGAAAGAAGATCCAAATAAAAAGGCAGTGGAATTTATTAGTGCAGAGAAAGAAGTGCAATCTGCGGAAGAAGCATTACAAGGTGCTCAAGACATTATCGCAGAAATCGTTTCAGATGAAGCTGCGTATCGTAGTTGGATTCGGAATGTTACGTTTAGAAAAGGTATTATGTCTTCAACTGTAAAAGATGAAGAAAAAGATGAAAAGAATATATATGAAATGTATTACAGCTATGAAGAACCGTTGCAAAAAGTAGTACCGCATCGTGTATTAGCAATGAATCGTGGCGAGAAAGAAGATATATTGAGAGTTTCTGTTGTTCCGCCAGTAGATGAGGTATTAAGTTTCTTATATAAAAAAGTAATTCGTGATGAAGGATCTAAAAGTGCGCATTATGTACAATTAGCGATTGAAGATAGTTATAAACGATTAATTCAATCCTCGATTGAAAGAGAGATTCGAAAAGAACTAACAGAAACAGCGGAGGAACAAGCGATACATATTTTCTCTGAGAACTTACGTAACTTATTATTACAGCCCCCTATGAAAGGGAAGGTAGTACTAGCTGTAGACCCTGCATATAGGACAGGTTGTAAATTAGCTGTAGTAGATGATACTGGGAAAGTTATGCATATCGATGTTATTTATCCGCATCCACCTGTGCGTAAATATGACGATGCAAAAACGAAAGTTCTTTCTATTATAGATAAATATCAAGTTGAAATGATTGCGATTGGCAATGGTACAGCTTCTAGAGAAACGGAAGAGTTTATAGTAGATGTATTACAAAGTGTGAAACAGGATGTCTTTTATATTATTGTAAACGAAGCAGGTGCTAGTGTGTATTCAGCTTCTGATTTAGCTCGTGAGGAATTCCCAGATTTCCAAGTTGAAGAAAGAAGCGCAGTTTCAATTGGAAGACGCCTACAAGATCCACTTGCCGAACTTGTGAAAATTGATCCTAAATCAGTTGGGGTTGGACAATATCAACATGATGTATCTCAAAAGAGATTGAACGAATCATTAACATTTGTAGTAGAGACCGCGGTTAACCAAGTTGGTGTTAATGTAAATACAGCTTCAGTTGCATTATTACAGTATGTTTCAGGTTTATCAAAAACGGTTGCGAAAAATATCGTAGCTAAGAGAGAAGAGGATGGGAAATTCAAGAAGCGCACGGAATTAAAGAAAATCCCACGTTTAGGTGCAAAGACATACGAACAATGTATAGGTTTCTTACGTATATTAGAAGGAGCGAATCCGTTAGATCGTACGAGCATTCATCCGGAGCAATATAAAAATGTTGAATTGTTATTGAAAAGCTTAGGATTATCGATAAATGATGTAGGTCAGCCGCAATTACAAAAGAGCTTAGAAGAAGTGGAGATTTCTAAGTTGTCCCAAGAAACGGGAATTGGGGAGCCGACATTAGTTGATATTATAGATGCACTCATTAGTCCAGAGCGAGACATGAGGGATGAGTTGCCTAAACCACTTCTGAAAAAAGGGATTTTGAAATTAGAAGATTTAAAACGCGGTATGGAACTGGAAGGAACAGTTCGTAACGTTGTTGACTTCGGGGCTTTTGTTGACGTTGGTGTAAAACAAGATGGCTTAGTGCATATTTCTAAACTAAGCAAACAGTATGTGAAGCACCCGTTAGATATTGTATCTGTCGGACAAATTGTAAAGGTATGGGTCGATGATATTGATACAAAAAAAGGTCGTGTTGCATTATCCATGTTGCCAATTGAATAATAAGAGAAGAGAGCAGATGAAACTGCTCTTTTTTTATGGATTAAAAAGTGTAATGGATTATGAGCTTTGATGTATTTTGCTATAATAAAACCAGCATTCATTTAGCAATTTAATTTGATACCGGTTTTTTTCAAAATATGCACGTTGCATCTGTTTTTTTAGCCACGTGGGCATAGGGATCCCTCCTTGTTTAATCCTATTCTCATAAAAGACTTCTTTGTATGAGAAGTTGGTGAGCGGACTTTTTAACAAAAAATATGTTTAGAAGTCACGCTGTTTGAATGAGGATGGGTATATGTACTATTTAATATATGTGTAAGCGGGAAAAAAAGTGTACGTTTATTTTTGTTAGGAGGAACGATATATGGATGATAGAGAAGTTCAACAGTTAGTGGAAGACATATCACTACAATACTTTGAAGCTAGATTCTTACATAAGGCGATATTTAATAAGCGATTACGAACAACGGGTGGGCGCTATTTATTAAAAAGTCATAATATAGAACTGAATTATCATTATTACAAGATGTACGGCAAGGAAGAGTTAATAGGGATTATTAAACATGAGCTTTGTCACTATCATTTACATATCACCGGTAAAGGGTATAAACATCGCGATAAAGACTTCCGTGAACTACTCAAGCAAGTGAATGCGCCGCGCTTTTGTAAACGAATGGTTGATGAGAAGAAGAGAGTGAAGGTTTACATATATGAGTGTATGGGATGTTCACTTCAATATGTAAGAAAGCGTCAAATAAATACAGGGAAATATGTTTGCGGGAAGTGTAAAGGGAAACTAAAACAGATTTTAAAAACACCTTGACAGTAAAAAAGCAATCCAGTATATTATAAACATGTCACGTTTATGCAAGGTGTTGTAAAAAACTTCTTGACTTACAAACATAAATTTTATAAGATACAAATTGTCTTCATTATTCCGCAGTAGCTCAGTGGTAGAGCTATCGGCTGTTAACCGATCGGTCGTAGGTTCGAGTCCTACCTGCGGAGCCATACAGAGAAGTACCCAAGTGGCTCAAGGGGCTCCCCTGCTAAGGGAGTAGATCGCTAACGCGGTGCGAGGGTTCGAATCCCTTCTTCTCTGCCATACATATTGGCCCGTTGGTCAAGTGGTTAAGACACCGCCCTTTCACGGCGGTAACACGGGTTCGAATCCCGTACGGGTCACCACTTCGGAGGATTAGCTCAGCTGGGAGAGCACCTGCCTTACAAGCAGGGGGTCGGCGGTTCGATCCCGTCATCCTCCACCATAATATTATAATGAAAAGTAAAATGACATTAATTTAAAGATTAAATGGTCCCGTGGTGTAGTGGTTAACATGCCTGCCTGTCACGCAGGAGATCGCCGGTTCGACCCCGGTCGGGACCGCCATTTTAACTTCTGCTATATGGCAGTTGTTTTTTATTGGACATTATGGTACAATAATATTTGTCTTTGAAAAGAAGATAAGTTTTTCGATGGGCTATAGCCAAGCGGTAAGGCAACGGACTTTGACTCCGTCATGCGCTGGTTCGAATCCAGCTAGCCCAGCCATTTGCGAGCCATTAGCTCAGTTGGTAGAGCATCTGACTTTTAATCAGAGGGTCGAAGGTTCGAGTCCTTCATGGCTCACTTTTATTATTCCGCGGTCGTGGCGGAACGGCAGACGCGCTAGGTTGAGGGCCTAGTGGGGGAAACCCCGTGGAGGTTCAAGTCCTCTCGGCCGCATCAAAAAATCTTAAAAAAGTACTTGCATTTGAAAATGTAGTATGGTAAGATAATTGAGTCGCCAAGTTACAACGACGATAAAACATCATGAATAAGCGCCCGTAGCTCAATTGGATAGAGCGTTTGACTACGGATCAAGAGGTTAGGGGTTCGACTCCTCTCGGGCGCGCCATTACGGGAAGTGGCTCAGCTTGGTAGAGCACCTGGTTTGGGACCAGGGGGTCGCAGGTTCAAATCCTGTCTTCCCGACCACGCGGGTGTAGTTTAGTGGTAAAACAAGAGCCTTCCAAGCTCTGGTCGAGAGTTCGATTCTCTTCACCCGCTTTTAGTTCTTTGAAAACTGAACGAAACAAACAACGTGAAACGTCAATTTTTATTTTAGATGCTAGACAAACTAACTTTATTGGAGAGTTTGATC
>NZ_JACYOF010000017.1 GCF_014932895.1 Bacillus thuringiensis
AGTAAGAAGTGCAGCAAATACAAGTAGCTCAATCCTCGGAAACTTAAAAAATGGAGAAAAAGTAACGGTTCTAGGAAAAGCAAATGGCTGGGCGAAAATTAATTATCAAGGAAAAGAAGGTTATGTATCGCTAGAATTTGTGAAGCTAGAAGCAGGAAAACAAGAAGAAAAACCAGCGGAAAACATTACAAATGGAACGCAAGAAGTAGGAACAATCAATGCGACAAGTCTACGAGTAAGAAGTGCAGCGAATACAAGTAGCTCAATCCTCGGAAACTTAAAAAATGGAGAAAAAGTAACGGTTTTAGGAAAAGCAAATGGCTGGGCGAAAATTAATTATCAAGGAAAAGAAGGTTACGTATCGCTAGAATTTGTGAAGCTGGAAGCAGGGAAACAAGAAGAAAAGCCAGCGGAAAACATTACAAATGGGACGCAAGAAGTAGGAACAATCAATGCGACAAGTCTACGAGTAAGAAGTGCAGCGAATACAAGTAGCTCGATCCTCGGAAACTTAAAAAATGGAGAAAAAGTAACAGTACTAGGAAAAGCAAATGGCTGGGCGAAAATTAATTATCAAGGAAAGGAAGGTTATGTATCTTTAGAATTTATAACAATCGGTAAAGATGCAATAGATCCAACAAGTCCAAAAAACCCTGAACAAGTAACAGAAGAACGAGCTGTTGTAAATGCGTCTTTATTAAATGTGCGTAAAGGTCCATCGACAGGTGCGGCGGCTGTTGGTCATTTGAAAAATGGAGAGACTGTTACAATTATAGGAAAAGAAAATGGTTGGGCAAAAATCCGTTTTAACGATGGTGAGGGTTATGTTTCATTACAATTCTTAAAAATTAAACAGGGCTCGTCTTCCTATGAAATTGTTACCTCATCACAAAAGGTTCAAAAACCAAATGAAGTGGAAGCAACACAAATTATGCAAAACATGAAAGAAGATGCTTACATTAAAAGTGACGGTAAAGTTGTAAATATGAAGCAAGGTTTCGTTCGTGCGAATGGAGTTATTAATATTTATGATATTACGACGGGTAAAAAACTCACATATGTAAAGGGTGGAGCCGATCTGAAATTTGTAAAAGCTGTTGGTGATCGTATTTATGTCCAAATTGATGGCATGACAGGTTATGTGAATATAAACGATGTTACATTACATCCGACAATGACTGGTGAGAAAACGTCGTATTATGCAACTAAAAATGGCAAGCTATATCATTATGTATACAATCCTGCAAATGGTAAATACGCAACGTATCAAATTGGTAATGCCCCGAAGCATTTAAAAGAAGGGGAGCGTTACGAAGCTTTCGATAAGAAACAAATTGGTGGACAAGATAGTTATCAATACTTTGAATATATGCCACTTCGTGCAACATCTACTTATACAGGAGATGAAATTGATAATTTCTTACGTAAATCGAATGCAAATAGTCCACTTATTGGATTAGGAAAATATTTTGTAAGTGCAGCAGAGAAATATAAGATGAATGCCGGCTACTTAGTGTCACATGCAATTTTAGAATCTGGATGGGGAACAAGTCGTATCGCGCAAGATAAGAAAAATTTATTTGGCTTTAGAGCGGTAGATTCAGATCCATACAATGGTGCAACTGGATTTAAGACATGGGAAGAAGGTATTGATTTTTGTGCGGCATATATAGATAAGCATTACTTAAATCCAAGTGGAAATACATATAATGGTGGAAACTTAGGGGATAAG
This sequence comes from Bacillus thuringiensis, assembly GCF_014932895.1. Classification (GTDB taxonomy): domain Bacteria; phylum Bacillota; class Bacilli; order Bacillales; family Bacillaceae_G; genus Bacillus_A; species Bacillus_A thuringiensis_AA. The sequence goes on from NZ_JACYOF010000017.1 coordinate 1,733, forward strand.
GCACAAGGAATGAACGTCATGTATGCAAGTGACGAAAACTGGGGACAGCAAATTGCCTCGCTTATGTATAGAATTGATGCAATGAATGGAAGTAAAGATTTAAATAAATATCGACTTGGAACGTTAACAACAGGTTCTCCGATATTCAAAAGTTTGGCTGAAGGTAAGACTGGAACTACATCTCGGAACATTATGGTAGCCATTAAGAGAACAGTTAATACACCACAAGGGTCGTATTATGAAATTGTTTCAGATAATAAAGAATACAACAGTGTCTACGTAAAAACTGGGTCTGTAAAACTTGTAAACTCTTATTAAAGGAAAACATCATCATTTGAAAATGACTTCAACTGTGCTTTGCTTGGAGAGCTGTGGCAAGGCGTTGGAAGGAATGAAAATAATTGCGAGATTAAACTCGCACAAAATCGTAATCAAGCAGGAATGGTTGGATTGATTTACCACTTCTTACATCGATATAAATAAATACTATAGGTGTTTTCATATAATTGAGAATTTATTCTTTTTTTCACTAGATAAATAATGCTACAATATAAGAGAAGAATACAATATTTTCCGATTCGGAAAATACTTTGTAGAAAGGAAGAAACTTCATGCCTATTATTTTAGAAAAAGGACAAAAGATCGATTTAACAAAGGGACAACCGAGAATAGCGAAACTACAGGTTGGCTTAGGCTGGGATCCAATTGGGCAATCAGGTGGGTTTCTGTCTTCGTTATTTGGAAGTAAACCGAATGTAGATTGTGATGCATCTGTTGTTATGTTAGAAGGGGATCGTTTTTTAAACAAAAATGATTTAGTTTACTTCGGAAACAAACTTTCTACTTGTGGTAGTATTATTCATTCAGGAGATAATTTAACAGGTGAAGGCGACGGTGACGATGAAACAATCTTTGTGGAATTACATAAAGTCCCAAGTCGTATTAACCGTTTAGTATTCGTTGTAAATATTTATGATTGTGTAAATCGTCGTCAAGATTTTGGGATGATTCGTAATGCATATATTCGTATTCAAAACCCACAAACAGGTGAAGAATTAGCACGTTATAACTTGTCAGATAACTATGCTGGCAAAACGACTCTAATTGCAGGAGAAATGTATCGACACGGAAGTGAGTGGAAGTTTTCAGCAGTTGGAGAAGGAACACAAGATAAAAATTTAAGCGAGATTGTATCACGTTATCAATAAAATAAACCGAGGAGGAATTGCATATGGCATCAATTTCATTGAAAAAGGGACAAAAGGTAGACTTAACAAAAACGAATCCAGGTCTTTCAAAAGTTCTTGTAGGACTCGGTTGGGATACGAATCGTTATGACGGACAAAATGATTTCGATTTAGATGTTAGTATTTTCTTAGTAGGTGCGAACGGTAAAGTTTCAGGGGCAGAGGATTTCGTTTTCTATAATAACCCCAAAGGTGCGAACGGCGCTGTAGAGCACTTAGGAGATAACCGTACAGGTGAAGGTGAAGGCGACGATGAAGCAATTAAAATCGATTTAAAAAATGTTCCTGCTCACATTGAGCGTATTTGTTTTACAATTACAATTTATGATGGAGAAGGCCGTAGCCAAAACTTTGGACAAGTTTCTAACTCGTTCGTACGTATTCTAGATGAAGAGAAGAATGCAGAATTAATTCGTTACGATTTAGGGGAAGATTTCTCTATTGAAACAGCTGTAGTAGTAGGTGAATTATATCGTCATGCAGGTGAATGGAAATTCAATGCAATTGGAAGTGGATTCCAGGGCGGATTAGCATCTCTATGTAATAACTTTGGTTTAGATGTAGAGTAATAGTTTTATCCCGCTATTTGCGGGCAGTAAGACCCCTACCTCAAAATTCAGCGAAAGCAAAGAAGTTAGGTGGGGGATCAACTGCCCGTAAAATCCTGATTGGTGCGGGCTGATAATCAGTGGGAGATGAAGAAACCCCCCCACTGATTAAAGTTTCACTTTATATATCCATCGGTGAAATGCATGTTTACTGATGGATATATTTTTAAAGATTAAAATATAGAGGTGAATATACATGGTTATTCAATTACAAAAAGGACAGAAAATTGATTTAGGTAAGACAAGCCCGGGGTTATCAAAAGCGGTAATTGGTCTTGGTTGGGATATTAAATCTTATGATGGTGGATCTGATTTCGATTTAGATGCATCTGCCTTCTTATTAGATGCAAACGGGAAATGTACGAAGGAAACGGATTTTATTTTCTACAATAATTTACAGTCTCCTTGTGGATCTGTTCTGCATACAGGGGATAACCGAACAGGTGAAGGCGAAGGCGACGATGAGCAACTTGTTGTAGATTTGAAGAAAGTTCCTGCTGACGTGCATAAAATTGCTATTACAGTTACGATTTATGATGCAGAAGGTCGTAATCAAAACTTTGGACAATTAGGAAATGCGTTCGTTCGTTTAGCGAATGAAGAAACAAATGAAGAAGTTCTTCGTTTTGATTTAGGGGAAGATTTCTCCATCGAAACAGCAGTTGTCTTTTGTGAATTATACCGTCATAATGGACAATGGAAGTTTAATGCAGTAGGAAGCGGTTTCCAAGGTGGCTTAGGTGCGCTTGTAAGAGCGTACGGCTTGGATGCATAAGAAGGGAAACGACATGCGTTTCCTTTTTTTAACCTTTCTATAAATCTAGCAAAGAATAGGGGATAAAGGTAAGATGAGTATTTTGCAAGGAATCCTTGATACATATGCTCAGTTTTTCGACTTGGACATGTGGATTAAAGTATTGCAAGATCCAGTATCTTGGGGATTAATTGGTACACTTGTTGTACTTGAAGGGTTGTTATCTGCTGATAACGCACTTGTGTTAGCGGTAATGGTAAAACATCTTCCGGAAGAAAAGCGCAAAAAAGCATTATTCTATGGACTTATTGGAGCTTATGTATTCCGCTTTATTGCAATTGGAATCGGAATGTTCTTAATTAAATTATGGTGGGTAAAACTTCTTGGTGCACTTTACCTTGCTTGGTTATCAGTGAAATACTTTATTGATAAGCGTAAAGGTGCAAGTGAAGAAGAAGAAGCTCATGGCATGAATCAAAATAGTATTCTCTTTAGAATGTTCGGTGTTTTCTGGGGAACGGTTGCGATGGTTGAATTAATGGATATCGCGTTCTCTGTAGATAGCGTACTTGCTGCGTTTGGTGTATCGAATGAAGTTTGGATTCTGCTATTAGGCGGAATGCTTGGTATTTTAATGATGCGTGGTATCGCTGGCGTATTCTTAAAATTGTTAGAACGTATTCCAGAGCTTGAAACGACAGCATATATTTTAATCTTAATTATCGCTTCGAAAATGCTACTATCTCTAATCGGATTTGAAATTAGTCATACACTGTTCTTTATTATTTTAGTTGTAGCATTCGGAGTAACATTTATAATTCACTACATGAAGAATTCTGGACAAGCTAGAGAAGAAGTTGCAGCTACTAAAGATAATCATAAATAATTGAAATGGGTTTGCTCGTTTTACGGGCGCCCATTTTTTATAACTAAAAATAGTTTATAATAGAAGAAGGTCTTAGAAAAAACGTAAATGTTTTTGGAGGTGAACTGTTGTGTTTTCACGTTTTACACTTCAACCATATGCATTAAAAGATGAATCCGATTTAAAACAATTTGAAACGCTTTTAGAAAAACGCCCACAATATGAATTGACAGAGAATGAGATGAAATTTAGTTATATAGCATGTCGTATTCTCGGTGTTCCTAATGATGTAGATGAATATTTTAATGAATTGTTTGATTATAGTGAAGCGAAAGGAATCGAAGTTTTACATGAGCAAAATTTAAATAAGGTAATTGATTCTGAAAAACTGCGCCATATTCAGGAAGTTTTTGCACTACATCAAGAAGCTCCGAACGGACTTACGGTGAATAGGCTTGTAGCTCATTTGTCCGGAAAGCAACTTTTACCGCAAGTAGATAATCCTGATTTACAACATTATATACATACGACGTTTATTTCTGTATTGAAATTATATGAAAAACAACATAATCAATCATTAAAAACAGAAGGGTTTCGCCGCTTCTTAATTGATATGATTAAGCTAAGCGAAAATTACGTAGCGAAGTGGTTCTCTACGATTAATTATAAGAAACAAATGCCGCGTATCGTTTGGTACGGGGATGCGAAGGAAAGTCGCATATACTTCTTATACTTTCTTATTATGCTCGGTTGCGATGTACTTTACTATCATCCAGAAGGAAAAGATGATTTTGAGAATATTGATGAAGAGGGAAGAACTTTTGTTGTGTTTCATCCAAGTCGTATTTCTCTTGAACCATTCCCAGATCGCCGTCGCGAGCGTGTTGCAACAGTAGCGTATCAAGCTTCGAAAGAAATTGAACAAGTGCTCCACCATGATAATTCGTTATTGTACAAGCCGTGGCAATTCCGTTCATATACACCTGTAGCACGTACATTAAAAACGACGTATGATGAGCTCTTTTTAATTACGAAAGAAAAGGCTTTTGTGCGCCCAACATTCTTTGTGGAAAATAAGCATATATATATTCCTTCATTATTTGCCAAAATATCAGGTGTTTCAAAGAATGATAAAGAGTATTTTCAGCGATTAAAAGCTGTGACCTCATTTGATAACAGTTTATTAATTAATACATTTCCTTTTACGAAAGAACAAAAAGCGAATTTTCAATACCATTACCGTGATGCGTTGGATCGAGGGGGGAAATTACACCCTGATTTAATTATGAACAGCCATTGGTGGCCACATAAACGTTTACCAGAAGGATTACAACATGGCATTGCAGAGGCAATTATTCATACGTGTGAAAGTGAAATGTGTAAACCAATTGGGAAAGAGACGAAACAAGAAGTAGCGCTATATGTTTTCGCACAACTCTCTCAAATACCACCGAATATTTTAGAACAACTTGAGAAATTTGATTATTCACAAGATGTACCGAAAATTGTTATATTTAATAATGAGAAGAGCGGAGAATTAACTCGTTCTGATGCTGTTTTATTACTATTTTTAAATCAAATTGGAATAGATGTATTCCATTTCAATCCAACGGGGAGAAATGATATCGAACCGTATATTGAAGCAGGAGCATTTGATTCACATTGGCTTGAAGAAGTTAATTTCGATCTTGAGTTTCATGGTTCATCAGCCTATAAAAATTTATCACAAACAATAAAAGGACTGTTTCGTCCATTTTTATAAGGAAAGGGAGAATACCATATGAATAATCCAGTCGTACTAGATTCGAAAACAGAATTGAATGAGCAAACCGCACAAGATGTTCGCTTGCAACTTAGACAAGATGCGGAAGTGCAACGTATTTATAACGCAGTAGATATTAAAGACCAATTAGAATTAATTGAGCTTGGAAAAGAACCCTCTATGGAGATTTCACGTTTCGCAGATCAAATTTTACATACAATGTCATTATCAAAAATTGAAGACTCTGGTGAATTATTAAAACAACTTGGTAAAATTATGGACCGATTTGATAGTAAAGACTTTGCGGAAGAGAAAAGTGGTTTCTTCTCTCGTATGTTCAAAAAAGCAGATAAAATGATTGAACAAATCTTTAGTAAATATCAAACAATGGGGCGCGAAATTGATAAAGTTTATGTGGAAATTACGAAGTATCAAGATGAAATGAAAAAATCAATTGGTACGTTAGATGGTTTATATGAACAAAACTTAAAATATTATTTAGATTTAGAGAAATATGTAGTGGCAGGAGAAATGTTATTAGAGCGTTTAAATACAGAGTTAGTTCCGATGTACGAAGAGCGCGTGCGTAATAATGATCAATTAGCAGGTATTGAATTGGAGTCGCTTAAAAACTCTGTTGAAATTTTAGAACAACGTATTGATGACTTAGAAAAAGCGCGTATGGTTGCTCTACTTACAGCACCACAAATTCGTATGATTCAACGTGGTAACAATAAATTAATCGGTAAGATCAATACAGCATTTATTACAACGATTCCTATCTTTAAAAATGGTATCATTCAAGCGGTAAATGCGAAACGTCAAAAGCTTGTTGCAGACTCTATGGCTGAGCTTGATCGCCGTACAAATGAACTACTTAAGAAAAATGCACAAAATATCGCAACACAAAGTGTGGAAGTAGCAAGGTTATCAGGTTCTTCAAGTATTAAGATGGAAACGCTTGAGGAAACTTGGAATATTATTTCAAGGGGTATGCAAGAAACGCAACAAATTGAAGAGCAAAATAAACGTGAGCGTGAAGAAAGCCGTAAGCGTATGGCTGCATTAACAGAGAACATCAAAAAAGAATTACAAGGATAAAGTGAAACTTTAATCAGTGGGGATTTTGTTCATCCCCCACTGATTATTAGCCCTCACCAATCGGGCGTTAATGCGGGATAAATGAAAAGGCAATGAGGAGTCCTCATTGCCTTTTAGTTTCTCTTAACCAATTTAATGATTTCATTCAGAACAAGAGGAACGATACTTAGTAAAAGAACGAATCCCCAATCGAGCATTGTTAATGCATGGACACCGAATATATTTGCAAGAGGTGGGATGGAGATGATACAAACTTGCATAAGAAGACCGATAAAAAGTGAGAAGACTAAATATTTATTTGTAAATACCCCAATTGAAAAAATCGATTTTGTTCTTGAACGCAAGTTAAATGAATGAACGAGCTGAGAAAAACTAAGAACAACAAATGCCATCGTTTGGGCATGTAATAGAGCATCTTCATCAATTTGCTTTGGAAAAAGCGGAAATAAGTTTGTATCTCCAGCATAGAGTTTTGCCCCGACGATAAAGGCTGATAATGTTAAAAGCCCAATTACAACCCCATTGAAAATAAGAAAAGGGACGCTACCGCTAAATAAGCTTTCTTTTGCATGACGTGGTTTTTCCTTCATTACATCAGGGTCTTCGGGATCAACACCGAGTGATAATGCAGGCAGTGTATCTGTAATTAAATTTACCCATAGAATGTGAATAGGGCGTAGTGGTGTTGCCCAGCCGAGTAAAATAGCTAAAAATAAAGTGATAATTTCTCCAAAGTTACAGGAAAGTAGGAAGAGAATAGACTTTTTAATATTACGGTAAATATTTCTACCCTCTTCAACAGCTTTCACGATAGATGAGAAGTTATCATCTGTTAAAACTACATCAGCTGCGCCTTTTGCGACATCTGTTCCTGTGATTCCCATTGCTACCCCAACATCTGCTTGCTTTAAAGATGGAGCATCATTGACACCATCACCAGTCATAGAAACGATATTCTCTTTCGCACGTAATGCTTTTACAATCTTCACCTTATGTTCTGGAGAGACTCTAGCAAAGACATTTAAATGATTAATTTTACTTGCTAGTTCTGTATCTGAAATGTTATCTAATTCAGTTCCAATCATAACTTCAGATTTTTTTTCAGCAATACCCAGTTCTTTGGCGATTGCAAAAGCGGTATCTTTATGATCGCCAGTAATCATGACAGTGCGTATACCAGCTTTTTTACATTCTGTAATAGAATCTTTTACTTCTGTGCGTGGAGGATCAATCATACCGACAAGGCCGATAAATATAAGGTTTTCTTCGAGATGATCTATATCCACATGGTCCGTCTCATATTGTTTAAATGCGAACGAAAGTACTCTTAAAGCTTCTTGTGACATCGCTTGTGCAGCTTCTAATATTTGTGTTTTATGAGAATCTGTTAGGATCTCAACTTTGCTATTTATAAAGATATGGGTACAGTGAGGTAAGAGTTTATCAATGGCACCTTTAGTCATGCTATAGTAGCGTTCATCGTATGTATGTACTGTTGACATCATTTTACGATTAGAATCGAAAGGTAGTTCGTTAACACGTTCATGTTTATTTTCTAAATTATCTTTTCGAATGTTAAAAGAGCTTCCGGCAACAAGAAGGGCAATTTCTGTAGGGTCCCCTGTTTGTGATTCGTTACTATAAGAGGCATCGTTGCATAAAACCATATTTTCTAATAATAGACGGTGTACATCGTTATTTACGTTCAACTTTTCTAGCTGATTGTATGTTTGATCACTATAAAAATGAGTAACGGTCATTTTATTTTGAGTTAATGTTCCTGTCTTATCTGAGCAAATAATTGTAACGGAACCAAGAGCTTCAACAGCTGGTAGTTTACGAATGATAACGTTTTGTTTAATCATACGTTGAACCCCGATGGCAAGAACGATAGAAACGATAGCTGGTAAGCCTTCTGGAATGGCTGCAACAGCTAAACTAATAGCGGTCATAAACATTTCTAAAGTATCTCGTCCTTGTAAAAAACCGATGAGAAACATAATGACACAAATAGCTACAGCGACAAAGCCTAAATATTTTCCTACTTGCGCTAAGCTTTTTTGAAGTGGTGTCATATCATCTTCAGCTTCATGCAAAAGAGTTGCAATTTTCCCGATTTGTGATTTCATTCCAGTTTCAACAGCAACACCGACGCCGCGCCCGTATGTTACTAGCGTTGACATAAAGGCCATGTTTTTTTGATCGCCTAGTGGTACTTGCTCATCACTTTGCATGGAAGGGTGATAGATTGCATCTTTATCGACAGGGACAGATTCCCCAGTTAGAGCAGATTCTTCAACTTTTAAGTTCGCAGTTTCAATAAGCCGTAAATCACATGGTATATAGCGTCCAGCATCAAGCATAACGATATCACCTGGAACGACGTGCTCAGATGGGATCTCTTTTAGTTCACCATCTCGTTTTACGATAGCTTTTGGCGTGGCCATCTTTTTTAATGCTTCTAAAGCTTGTTCTGCTTTAGATTCTTGGATTACACCGATAACAGCGTTTAAAATCACAACGAGTGCGATAATACTTGCATCGGCCCATTCACCTACAAAGGCGGAAATAAGGGCAGCTATGATAAGGACATATACGAGAACATCATTAATTTGGGCGAAAACTCGCTGCCATAAAGTACGTTTTTGTTTTGTAGCTAATTCATTAAGACCGTATTGCTTTAAACGTTCATTTACGATTTCATCGGTTAAACCGTATTGTTCATTTGTTCCTAAATCGGTTAATGTTTGATCTTTCGTCTTACTGTACCAATTGCTCATAAGTAAGCACCCCCAGTAAAAACAGTTAGCAATGGTAGTGTTGCTATTATTTGTGAGTAGTATGTATGGAGAAAAAATCTAAGATGAGGTTCTATTTTCATTGTACAGTATTTTAGAGTGGAATGAGGGAAAGAGAAGAGTTGTCATGAATTTGTTGGAAATAATAAAGAGCCCCATATAAACGAGGCTCTTTGTTATCTCGCTATTTGTGGGCAGTAAAACTCCCACCTCAAAATTCGGCTGGAGCAAAGAAGTTAGGTGGGAGTTTTACTGCCCGTAAACCCCCACCGATTATAGCTTCACTTTATTTTTTAATTAATGTACCTAATTCTTCTGTAATAGCTTGCATTTCACTAATGCTGAATGTTTCACGTTTCATAACATGCTCATAAATGTCACGTAAATCTTCGTACATTTCTTCATTAAAGCTAGCAGCTCTCATTGCTCCAGCGTTAACCATGCGTAATTTTTCTTTAATAGCTTCGACCATATATTCAACGTTTGCTTCTGACTTTACGGATAAATCCACCGAAGTGTCCCCCTTTAAAATAACATAAGGTTATCTTAACATTTTTTATTATTTTCGTTAATGAAACTTTTCAATCCTATTAAATTAGTAGGGATTTCCTTTATAATTAATTATTGGTTGTTTATACTATAAGTATATATTAAGAAATGCACCAAGAAGGGAAGAAACAAAAATATGGTTCAAGTATTGTTTGTTTGTCTTGGGAACATATGTCGTTCTCCAATGGCAGAAGCAATTTTTCGAAATCTTGTCGTAAAAGAAGGACTCGAAGAGAAAATTGTCATTGATTCTGCAGGAACTGGAGATTGGCATATTGGCCATCCACCACATAAAGGAACACAAAAAATTTTAAAAGAAAATGAAGTCTCTTTTGAAGGAATTAAAGCACGTCAAGTAGAAAAGGAAGACTTAACAAAGTTTGATTATATTATTGCCATGGACAACAAGAATATAGCAGATTTAAAAAGTTTAGGTAAAACTGGAAGCTATATTGGTAGGCTGTCCGATTTTGTTCCAGACGGTGGCTGGACAGACGTTCCTGACCCTTATTTTACAGGGAATTTCCAAGAAGTGTATGATCTTGTAACAGAAGGGTGTGCAAAGCTATTAGCTTTCATTCGAAATGAACAAGGAATATGAGGAAGCTTAGAAAGAAATACTTTCTAACATAAGAAATGAAAGGGTGAAGGAATATGGCAAAGAAAAATAATATTGCTCGAAACATTGCGATTGGTGTAGCGGCAGGTGTCGCTGTATCTATGTTGAAGAAAGAAAACCGTGAAAAAGTAAAAAATACTGCGGAAAAAGCAAAAACTAAGATGATTGAAATTGGTGAAAATGCAAAGATTAAAGAAAAAGTACAAACTGTTACAGATAAAGGACGCGAGCTTGCTGATTTCAATGTAGTGAAAGCAAAAGTAGCAGAAATTAAAAAACTGACGCCGTCCGTTGTAGAAACACTAAAAGAAACGAAAGAAATTTTTAGCAAGAAAAAAGTTGAGCGAGAAGAGAAGCCAGAAACGATTGAAATTCAAGCTGTATCTCCAAAGGTAGATGAGCTTAAAGCGGAAGAAGAGCCAGTAGTCGCTGAAGATGGTGGTATGAAAGAAGCACGTGAATTATTTATGAAAGATTCACATGCAGAGGAAAAAAAAACTGAAGCGTACATTGAGTTAAAGCAAGATAAAGAAGAGAAGAAAAGCGTTTAAACATATATGAGAAAAATTTTAGAAAAGGTGAGAAGAAATCGCACTTATTCGTTCGGTAAAGATTTGTATGATCGCACGATGCGCGATGATGTAGCGGGCTTGGCAGCACAGCTCGCTTATTTCTTCTTGCTTGCTATTTTTCCTGGGCTTGTTTTCTTAATTACGCTTCTTGGATTCATTGACCTTCAAACAGAAAGTGTGCTCAATTTATTAGAACCGTACGTACCGGAAGATGCGATGAACTTAATTGAAGTAAACGTAGATAAAGTTGTAAATGAGCAAAATGGTGGTTTATTATCATTTGGTTTACTATCGATGTTATGGTTTGCTTCAAATGGAGTAAACGCGGTTATGAATGCTTTTAACCGTGCTTATGATGTAACTGAAACACGTTCTTTTATTAAAACAAGAGCGTTATCAATTGTGTTTACATTAGCTATCATTTTTATGATTGTATTTGCGCTGATTGTCCCGGTATTTGGGCAGGTTATTGGGGCAGCTGTGTTTAAAGCAATCGGTTTATCGGATAGTTTTTCTTACGTTTGGAGTATTATGCGTTTAGTAGCGAGTTTCTTTGTTTTGTTCGCTTTATTTAGCTTTTTATATACGTTTGCGCCTGATCGGAAATTAAAGAGAAGAGAAGTCGTATCGGGAGCTTTATTTGCTACTGTAGGATGGATTGTGGTATCGTACTCATTTGCCTATTATGTAGATAAATTTGCAAATTACGCTAATACATATGGTGGTCTTGGTGGTATCATTATTTTAATGTTATGGTTTTATTTGACCGCTTGGGTTATTTTACTTGGAGGAGAGATTAATGGATTACTCCATTTTTATCGAACGAGTGACAATAATTCCCGTAATGAAAAATAAGCTCTTGTTCCATAATAAAAAGGAACAGGGGGGATATTTCATGAGTAATAATAAAAAGAACCACAATAATAAAAATAATAGTAAGAAAAAGAGCAGTTCGCATCCAAAGCATAAAACAAGCAGCAGTGCGAACGGTCATAATAGCTACCATTAAAAAAACGGGTCCTTTATCAGGGACCCGTTATTTGTTTCCTTTTAATAATCGTAAGCCATTTAAAATGACAAGAATGGTACTTCCTTCATGCCCAATTACACCGAATGGAAGAGCCAAAAACTGTAGAAAGTTTGAACAAATTAACATTGCAATGACAGCTAAAGAGAAGACAACGTTTTGCTTAACAATGCGATTCATTCGCTTGGATAGTCGAATTGCTTGAGAAAGGCGAGATAATTCGTTTTTCATAAGAACAACGTCTGCAGTTTCTAGAGCTACGTCTGTTCCTTCACCCATCGCGACACCTATACTAGCGGTAGCGAGTGCTGGCGCATCGTTTATACCATCTCCAACCATTGCTACTGTACCGTATTTTTCTTTTAGTTTTTTAATCGTTTCAACTTTTGTTTCTGGTAAACATGATGCGTAATATTCTTTTATATTACTTTCAGAGGCAATTGCTTTTGCTGTTTCCTCATTATCACCGGTAATCATAATTGCTTCGACACCAATGCTTTGTAAGTCTCGAATGGCAGCTATCGTTTCTTGGCGAAGTGTATCTTTTAAAGCGATAAGTCCAAGAATACCATCTGCATCACTTATATAAACGACAGTTTTACCTTCTTTTTCAAGTGAGGCAGAAATACCACTATGAAATGTTTTTGTTTCTTCACCGATAAAATCAGCCTTACCGATTTTATAAGCTTTGTTTTCCAATATTCCCTTTAAGCCAAAACCAGTTACATCTTCAACGTTTTCTGGTTTTTGTAATGTAATGTCATAAGCATGTTTTGCATATTTAACAATTGCTTCGGCTAAAGGATGGGTAGAGTGACTTTCAATCGATGCTGTAATAGAGAGTACTTCTTTTTCTGATATAGTATCTCGAACATATACGTCTGTTACGGTAGGTCTTCCTTGTGTTAATGTTCCTGTTTTATCAAACGCGATTGCTTTTACTGAAGCGAGACGCTCTAAATGTATACCGCCTTTAAAGAGAATTCCGTTTCTTGCTCCGTTAGAAATTGCAGATAACGTTGCTGGTGTAATGGCAGCAACGAGTGCGCAAGGGGATGCGACTACAAGTAAAATCATTGCACGATAAAACGTTTCATTCCAGCTCCAGTCAAGTAAAAAATGAGGGACGAACATCATTAGTGCAACAACGATTAGTACCCCTTTTACATAAGTTCCTTCAAATTTTTCGATGAATAGTTGTGATGGTGATTTTTCACTTTGTGCACTTTGAACGAGACGAATAATCTTTTGAAATAGTGTTTGATCGCTCGGTTTTGTAATTTTAACTTCGATAGCACCACGTAAATTTACAGTACCAGCAAATACTTCATCACCATATTTTTTTTCATTAGGAATAGGCTCTCCAGTTATCGCTGCTTCATCGATATTTGTTTCACCGTTATGAATGGTACCGTCAGCAGGAACACGTTCTCCTGGTTTAATCAAAATAATGTCGTTAATTTGTAATTGTCCAACGGGAACACGTTCCTCAGTTCCATTTGAAATACGCAATGCTTCTTCAGGCTGTAAATCAAGAAGCGCTGAAATTTCTTTTTGACTTTTGCTTAACGTATAAGATTCCATTGCACCACTCAGTGCGAAGATGAAGATTAAAATTGCACCTTCTGCCCAGTAGCCAATTATTGCGGCACCGATAGCAGCAAAGAGCATGAGCATTTCGACATTTAGTTCTTTTTCTTCAATTGTATCTTCAATGCCTTCTTTCGCTTTTGCATATCCACCAATTATATAAGCAAGGATATAGAAAATAATACCCACATTCATTGCATCGTTCTTTGTGAACAACCACCCAGCTAAAATGAAAATACCAGATGCGACTGCAAATATAAGTTCATAATGTTTTTTTAATGTATCCCATAAAGAGGGACGAGAAATCGTTTTTTTTGCTTGTAACGTTTTTGCTTCTGAGTTCATTACTACTCGCTCCTTCCGAATTCTTATTGAGAAAAATAATCAAAATCGAAACCCCTATAAAACGACGAAAGCTGCCATCCATAATGGATAGCAGCATTTCTGTTGAATCTGATTTTAATAGTTATTATGTTGTAATTATTCTATATTGTATCATATGTTTTTATGAGATGATATGCTTTTGTTTTAAGTATAAACTGAAAACTTGTGTTTTCGCAATTCCTTTGGTATATATGAATATTGTTCGTAAAAAGATCGGAAAGGAAGGCAACAAGTGAAGACAGAGAAATTTTTTACCCATCCGATTGGCGTGTTTATTGCTGCAATAGTAGCAACTTTTTTATGGGGGAGCGCATTCCCTTTTATTAAATTAAGTTATGCTGAACTTGGAATTCAGCCACAAGAAGTTGGAGAGCAAATACTATTTGCTGGTTATCGTTTCTTCTTATCTGGAGTAATGCTCTTACTATTTTTTAAAGTGTTAGGAAAAGAGATGAACTTCAAAAAAGGAACGGGGAAACAGTTAGTACAAATTGGTTTATTTCAAACATTTCTTCAATATATATGTTTTTATATTGGAATGAGTTATAGTTCGGGGATTGAAGGAGCTATTATTTCAGGAACATCGTCATTCTTTCAAATTTTACTCGCACACTTTTTATATAAAGATGATGCTCTCAATATAAGAAAAATAATTGGAGTATTTATCGGTTTTTGTGGTGTAATTTTAGTAAATGTACCGAGTGACGGTAGCTTATCATTTCATTTTGGAATCGGTAGCGTATTACTTCTTGGTGCAGCAATGATGTATTCATATGGAAACATATTGGCAAAAGAAGGGAGCAAAACACTAGATGTTGGCTATATGACAGCATATCAAATGATTTTTGGTTCTATAGGACTATTATGTATAGGTACTTTACAAGCTGGAGTCATGCCATTTACATTCAGTCTGCATGCAATATTTATGCTGATCTATTTATCTTTCTTATCCGCAGCGGGTTTTTGCATTTGGAATACAATTATGAAGTACAATAAGGTTGGAAAAGTATCAATGTATATGTTTTTTATACCTGTATTTGGTGTGTTATTATCGAGCATAATTTTAGGAGAAGCAATTCATTCCTTTGTATTATTCGGTTTAGCATGTGTTGCAGCGGGCATTATTGTCGTAAATCGTACCCCGGCTAAGCAGAAAATGGAGCAAAAAAAACAAGTAGCGTAGAGACCAAAAAAGTGATTAAAATCGAAGAACAGTATTGTTCTTCTTTTTTTAGGTAGAAAAAGGAGAACAGACTACATATAACGAAAGAAGATACAATAAAGTATTTATCGAGGAGAACAGGTTATGAATGTACTTTACATGGTGTTAATCGGACAAATAATTGTTTTTTTAACAGGAGCAATTTATGCAATAGGACAGACAAAAAGAACAAGAGAAAATATGCCGTTACCTTTAGCGGTTCGCCTTATTCTTAGTTTTTCTTTAACAGGTAGTGCAATTTGGATATGGTTACAAGATCCATCGATAGAGTATAGCAGCTGGGTTGCACTAGGAATGACTTTATCGACTGTAGGAGATTTATTTATGGCAGGTTTGATTCCCTTTGGCCATCGATTAATTGGAGGAATGGTTACTTTCGCTCTTGCTCATTGTTTTTATGTAAAAGCATTTTTGCAAACAGGTATTTCATGGAATGGTTTTTGGATTGGTTTACTTGTATACGGACTCTTTCTAATTATAGGGTGGTTCTTTTTTATCCGAAATGAAAAACAGGATAAATTGTTTACGATAGGGGCTCTAATTTACGGATTGTGGGTTGGGGGAATGGCTTGTTTTGCATTCGCCTTATACTACGAGAATACAGGAATATGGTGGATACCAGCGTTTGGTGGTTTACTGTTTGTGATTTCCGATTTTATTATTGGTGTGACAGATATCGGAGGACGTAAATTGAAGTATGAACCACTTTGGATATGGTTTACATATGTCGCTGCTCAGATGTGTATTGTATATGTAGGATTATAAAAAGATACTCTCAAAATAGTAGATAGACTATTTTGAGAGTATCTTTTTTTATTACTATGCTACTATATTTTTGTTGTAAATAAAGTAATACTAGGTTAGAGACTCCCAATGTAAACATACTAGCAATGAAGATAATTAAAACCCATTTCTAGTTTCCGCAGAGTATAACAGAGAAAGAATAAAGTGAAACTTTAATCAGTGGGGGGGTTGTTCATCCCCCACTGATTATTAGTTGAATCAATCGGGCTTTTACGGGCAGTTGATCTCCCACCTAACTTCTTTGTTCCAGCCGAATTTTGAGGTGGGAGTCTTACTGTCCGTTAATGCGGGATAAAAAAATACAGTCCAACTAAAGCCGATTTTTTCTTATTTAATTTTGTCAGTATTTTTATTTTTAAGCATAATTCTCATAGAAACTTAATAAATGAAAAATATAGTATATAAGAATAATAAATTTATAAGAATTACCATTTTATATTTGTGATATAAAAATTTTATGATTCAGGATTTTGTGGAAAATAACTAGTTAGAGTACTTATAATAAAAATAAAAAGATGATGAGATGGTGGAATGATGCAAAAGAAAAAACGTTTGCGTGAATTCTTTGAAATAATTGCAATTGCATGTGTATTGGTGTTTTTAGCGAAAATTTTTTTGTTTTTCCCTACGACGGTAAAGGGAGCATCTATGAGGCCAACGTTGCAAGATGGAGATAAGGTGATTATTAATAAACTCGCAAAAAGATTTGAAAGTTATGAGAGAGAAGATATTATTGTTGTGAAGACGGATAATTTTTATGTAAAGAGAATAATTGGATTACCGGGTGATGTAATTGAGATGAGAAATGACCAATTATATGTGAATCATGAAGTGAAAAATGAAGAGTACTTACAGAATAATAAAAAACAGGCAGAAAAATTACTTATCAATTTAACAGAAGACTTTGGGCCAATTACAATTCCTAAAAATAAGATTTTTGTTATGGGAGATAATCGTTTAGTCAGCAGGGATAGTAGGAATGGTTTAGGATTCATTGACAAAGCGGATGTATTAGGAAAATTAACAGCAATTTATTACCCATTTGAACATGTGAAAATAATGAATTAAAGTAAAAAACCAAGCAAATTTTAGTTTGCTTGGTTTTTTATGTTAAACAGTAGGAGATTCATTAGATACAAAGATGTCTTCATTATTGTTGTTAGTACTTAAAACGAATTTGTGCTGCAGTAGTTGCAGTTTAAATAATGCTAAAGGATCGTGATAAGTTTCTGGATTTGTTCTTAGTTTCGTTAATGTTTGTTCGTCTTCCTGTATTTCAAGCTGAGCTGCTTCTACATTTTGTTTCAACACGCTAAGTGGATCTTTGAAGAACATCATGATATCACGTTCTAATGCACCTTCAAATACTTCAAATTGAAGGAAGAATTGTTTTGAAATTGTTTGAGCAATTTCTGTATAGTCTTCCGTTTCAATATATTGTTTATACTTGTTTGCGAGCATAGATTGATTTTTTTGCATATTACCAAATAATTTCCCGGCACTCTTTAAGAAAAATTGTGTCGGTGTAAAGCGTAATAAAATATTGATGTTTGTTACTGTAATTCTATTTGTCATTCGTACAACATCCCGATGCCAATCATCTAGTAATTTGAAATCACAAGGAAGTTGCATACGTTCTTCTTTATATAGTTTATTGAAAGTTTCACTCATTTCATCTAAATAAGCTTGTGCTTGAATAAATTCATTATGTGCTGTTTCAATCCACTCTTGAATAGACTGCGTAAATTTAGGAAGAAGCACTTGTTGTACATGTTTTTGAATTCGTCCGTTCATTGCAGAATTTAATTCTTCATGAACTAATTTGAAATCACTATCTTCTTGAACAAGGTCAGAGCAGCTCTGTAATAATTCAGGAATTTGAGAATGTATATCTCGTGTAATTTCTTCTTTCGTTAAAAGATAAGATTCTGTAATAGAACGAATTTTATCTTTTTCAAGAGCAGTAAGATTGTTAATAAATCCATTAAGTTTTACAGATATATGTTTATTCCAGCGTACTGATTTCACTAATGTATTTTCTAATTCCACACGTTCATTCACAAGATACGCGATTGTCTTTTGCGTAAACCATATTAACTTTTCTATACGCTCCTTTTCTATATCACGTTCTGCAAGATTAGAGAGAATGGATTCTGTTACATCTCCAAGTTGCTGGCTACTCTCTTGGGAAGGAGAGTATGGGAAGAATTGTGCATTTTGGAAATGAACTTTAAGTTTACTAATTAATTTTTCATTAGTAGTCGTATTATTTGTGTGTAATACGAAATGAATTTGTAAGTTTGGCACTTGTTCACGTAAATAAAGTAATGTATCAAGTTCTTCGCCATGCAATGGTGAAGAAGAATTTAACACGTAAACAAGGCTATCTGCTGCTTGTAAGTATTGAAAATATGAGCTGTTTTTATCCAGTTGTCCTTGAACAGATGGTGTGACAAGAAATGCAAACTTATTTTTTCTTAAAAATCTACTTGGTAGCTTGATTTCTATACATTTTTTCTCAAGTTCTAACTGGGAAGATGTAGCCATTATTTGATGGAATTCATCAAGGTTCGGGATATTTCGTATATCTAACTCGGTGAATTCTGTTATTTCAGTTTGACTATTGTCTTTAAATAGAATAGGAGTTGTTAAAGTCTCAGTTAAGATGTTCTCTCCTAATATTGAATTGACGAATGACGCTTTATCATGGTCACTAGTTCCAGCTATTAGTAGTTGTGTAACATTTAAATCACATAGTTCATGGACGAGTAGTGTAAAATGATGACTTAAATCTACATCATTTTTCTCGGCCCAAATAGCAATTGTTTCGAATAAATGAGAAACGGTTTCCAAATCTACATTTGTTTCAGCAGATGAATTAGAAAGTAACGCTCCTGCACTTTTAACGAGTAATGATTCTAAAGTTGTAGGTGAAACTTCATTCCATGCTAATACTGCGGCAGAGACAAGTAAGGAATTTTCTGCTTTTGTTAAACTAAACCAATTTGTTAATAAATCAGGCACGAGACCGTTTAATTCATGCATAAAATGATCGCCAGTAATTAATGCAAAGTATGTTTCTTGGTATCGGATGGAAATTTCATTCCAATTATCATTATTATCCGTTTCAATATGTAAGAATAGATGATTCATACTTTGGATCCACGAAAGGTATAATGGTTCATTTTGATAGCTGTTCCAAAGAGCGATAACAAAGTCTTTAAATTGGGCTTGATCAACAGTATATAGAGCTTTTAAAGATTCATAGAAGTATTCCGGTTTAATCTTTTTAGTAAATCCTCGGTTCACATAATTGATTAAAGTATCAAACCAGTGTAGAGATTTCGTTCGAATTCCTTCTTGAACTGCTAGTTCTATAGCGTTGTTCCAATCTTCTTGTTTTTCATAGAAAGAACGAGCGATTGCAGTAATATTCGGATAGTCCGGTTGAAATGCAACAGCTTCACTAATCGTCTTAAAGGCTAGCCCTAAACGATCTTGTTCGATATAAAGAGAAAGAAGTTGTAAGGAAACTTCCATCGTAAGAGTTGTATCTTCTGTTTGAATAGATTGATAAATTTCTTCTGCTTTTGGTAAGAATCCTAGTTCAAAATAAGCATCAGCAATATTTTTGGTTGCCCAAAGCTCAAGGTCGTTATTTACTTTCTCCCACTTAAATATGGCTGCTTCAAAATCTTTATTTTGGTAATAAAATTCACCTTGAGCAAAGCGGATATTAGAAATGTTGGAGAATTCATTTTTAGGTTCATTTATATATGCTTCACCGAGTATTTCCGATACCGAAGTAGAAGTTTCTTCGTTTAAAAATGTTTTATAGTAAATTTTTTGTATAAATTGATTTTCAATGGTCATGTTCGTTCCCCCCTGTATAATTTAGAAAAATGATGTTGTATGTAAAAGGGTGCATGTTCTTTTAATAGGTAGAAGTTGCATTATATAGAACAAACTATGTTTTTGCTAGATATATCATTTTTCTTGAGAGTTAAACCGTCGCGAAAAGTAACTTTCCTTTATTGTAACAAAAAAACAAGCATATGAATTTTTATTTTTTCATCTCAGTTGGTGTGGGCTAATAATCAGTGGGGATGGACAAAATACCCACTGATTAAAGTTTCTCTTTATCTCTGCTAAAGGAATGAATAGAAGTAGAGTTCATTATAAAAACAATGTATAGTGAATATGTATACCATGTTTGTCTTAAAGATAGAAAGGGCACAATATGGAATAACGATCGTGCATAGGATGTGTCTTCCGAATGGAACAACATATTGGCGAGTTAATCTCACACTATGGGTATTTTGGAATTATTATAGCTTTAGCTGGTGGAATCGTCGGATTACCGATACCAGATGAGTTTTTACTTACTTTTATTGGTTATAATATTTCAAAAGGAGTTATGTCAGGAGCAGCTGCTTTTTCAAGTGGGATGGCAGGTGCAATGATTGGTATTACGTTAAGTTACATATTAGGTTTAAAACTAGGACTCCCTGTTTTAAAAAAATATGGGCCAAAAATTAGAATTAAAGAACATCATATTGAAAAAACACATATTTTATTTGAAAAATACGGTCCGTTTCTCTTAATAATTGGTTACTTTATACCGGGAGTACGTCACCTAACAGCATATTTTGCGGGGGTTTCGAATTTAACATGGTGGCGTTTTTGTTTGTATGCTTACGGTGGTGCGCTCATTTGGATAAGTGTTTTTATTGGACTTGGCTGGAAGTTAGGAGAGAAGTGGCGCTTTGTTGAGTATAGTTTACATCATTATGGAATATGGATTTTATTCATTTCAGCAATTGTAACATTGGTTGTGTGGGTTTACATAAGGAAAAGAAAAAACCGCTAATAATAGCGGTTTTTTTAGCTGAAAGCAATAAATAATACACCAGCTGTAATAAAGACTACACCGACGCCAGTCATAAAGTTTAACTTCTCACCAAGTATAATCATGGCGAGAATGATAGAAAATACGACGCTTAATTTATCGACAGGAGCCACTTGTGAAACTTTGCCTGTTTTTAAGGCAAGAAAATAAAATAGCCATGACGAAGCACCTGCGATCCCACTTAATGTGATAAATAGCAGTGCTTTTTTATTTAGGAGGACATCACCGATATTTTGAAATTTACCTTGTATAATAATAACGCCTACCATAAATAATGCCATAATAATAGATCGAATTGTTGTTGCAACGTTGGCATCGATTCCGTCTAAACCAATTTTTCCGAAAATAGATACAAGGGCAGCAGCAATTGCTGATAATAGTGCGAATAAGAGCCATGAACTCATAGTAAAATTCCTCCAATCTTACATTATTATACATGAAAATGATTCTCATGTATAAATAACGAAATAATCCCCACCTTATATTTTTAATAAGGTGGGGATTATTATACTACTCTGCAATTTCTTCATATAAAAAGTACGTTACATTATAAATGTGTTCTACTTCATCGTCTGTCATAAACAATAATTCGTCACGCTCAATCCCTTTTTTCTTTTCAATAAACTCAATCATGTTTTTGCGCTCTTCTCTCTTCATCAATTTAATTTCTCCTCCCAATCTGTTTTAATACAGTTTATTTAAGTTAATGCTATTATATAACAGAAACTTTAGAAAGTTCCACCTATTTTATTGTTTTTTTCAGAAGAATTTTTCGACAAAACAAGCCCACCTAAGAGGGCTTGTTTTTATTCTGCTATTTACGGGCAGTAAGATCCCTACCTCAAAGTTCAGCGAAAGCAAAGAAGTTAGGTGGAGGTCGGGCTGCCCGTAAAAGCCCGATTGGTGAGGGCTAATAATCAGTGGGGGATGAAGAAACCCCACTGATTAAAGTTTCACTTTATTTTACAGTCGTAAAAACTCGGGCTCGATCGTACCGGCACCATCGATGTAATAAATTGTGTCGGGATTGATTTTTATCAGTACGTAATTAGGGTCTTCGGCACCAAGTAACCAGCGTTTTAAGCTATTATTCCAAAACTTGTTTTTTAATGTTGAGTCTTCTTCAATTGAAGCTAAGCCTTCAACTTCAATATAATTTTCATCTAACTTTTTTCCTTCTCGTCCGAGAAGTACGTGTACATTTGGATTGTTTTCAATATCTGTTATCTTTTTTGATTTTCGATCTGTTGCAACATATAGTACAAAATCTTCGTGGAAAAACATCATAAAGGCACTATGTGGTTTCTCGTTACGTACAGTTGATAACACACCAGTTCTTTGTCCTTGAATAATCGTTGCGATTTTTTCTTTTAAGTGCATACTTTTAACCTCTTTTCATAATTTATAATTCTCTCTGCTCAAACAAGATGATTTTAAATATCTTTCATACTGTTTTCTTCAATTCGATTTTTTAAACGTAATTGTGATGAAATCGGACAAGTTAGGAGAAGAATAATAATAAGGATGAGGAGAAATACATACCATGGAAGGATGGAAAGCATGTTTAATAAAATATTTCTTATAGTAGCGCTTATAGGGGTACCACTTTCTGTACTCGGAAAAACATTGCATTGGCCCCAAACGATTATGTTCGCTGTATATTGTATTACGATTATCGCATTAGCGGGTTTTATGGGGAGAGCAACAGAAAGTTTGGCAATTGTTTCTGGTCCGAGAATAGGCGGATTATTAAATGCTACTTTTGGTAATGCCGTTGAACTGATCATTTCAATTTTTGCACTTCAGGCAGGGTTAATTGAAGTGGTGTTAGCCTCTTTAACGGGTTCTGTACTTGGAAATTTATTACTAGTAGGAGGGCTATCCTTCTTTATAGGAGGGCTTAAATACAAAAGACAAAGTTTTAATGTGTATGATGCAAGGCATAATTCAGCTTTATTAATATTTGCTGTAGTAGTAGCCTTTGTTATTCCAGAGATTTTTTCAATGAAGATGGATGTTGGAAAGACATATCAATTAAGTATCGGTGTTTCTATTATTATGATTATTATATATCTTGCTGCGTTGCTATTTAAGTTAGTTACGCATCGTGGGGTATATCAACATAAAAGTGATGAAGTAGCACATGAGGAAGAGCCTGAGTGGTCGAAAGGTAAAGCGCTACTCATTTTAGCCATAGCAACACTTGCAGTAGCCTATGTATCAGAGGCTCTTGTACATACTTTTGAAACGGTCGCAAAATCATTTGGTTGGTCAGAGCTATTTATAGGGGTTATTATCGTTGCAATTGTTGGGAATGCAGCGGAACATGCATCTGCAATTATTATGGCGTATAAAAATAAAGTGAATATCGCAGTAGAAATTGCAGTAGGTTCTACATTACAAATTGCGATGTTTGTTGCTCCTGTATTAGTATTGCTATCCATGTTCTTTGCACAAAGGATGCCTTTAGTATTTACAATACCAGAACTTGTGTCCATGATTACAGCCGTTTTCTTAACGATTGCGATTTCAAATGATGGGGATACAAACTGGTTTGAAGGAGGCACTTTATTAGCGGCGTATGTCATTATGGGAATTGGTTTTTATTTATTATGAAAAATAGGCATAACAATTGTGCCCAGAGAAAACAATAAACAAAGTAGTATATATACCTTTATGTAGGAAGGAGCCAGACAGGTGAAACGAGTATACAGCATATGTTTTTCAACTATGGTCTCGTTTATTTTATTATTTCCTAACATTAGTTTTGCAAAGACAACGGTAGAAACAAAAATGCCTTCATCTGTTTTAAATATTTCAAAAGACAATACGTTTCCAAACGATGCGCAAGATTTGCCGCGTTTGCAGCCAAGTAAGTTTGCTCAAGAACTATTGAAAACAGCAAATATTAAAATTGAAAATCCGGACTTAATTCGGATGTTTAATGAAACGACAATTTCAAATGCACCGCTTGCGGTAGGATACCGAGCGAAAATCTATTTAGGTCAATGGGCTTTAAATTATGAATCGGTAGACACATCGATTAATTGGGAATATAAACAAGTGAATCGCAACGTGTACGATAATCGTGGGGGAGATCGCTTATATCCACTTCGTTATAAGCAAGAAACGCAAAAGACAATTGAAGGCGATTTAACAGCGGATATGAAAGATGCTACAGATGTGAAAAAAATGATGCTTCTAAAAGCGCTTGAAAAAGTACAATTGCCACTCTCATTTAAAACAACCATTGGTTATGGTACTGGACATGAGCGTGTATATAATATTAGTCCAAGTCAACTAGGATATTTATACGCTTATACGCCAGCAGTAAATGAAAAAGGAAAAGTAACGTTTGGAGAAGTGTACCTTGTTTTAAAAGGAAATCAAAAAAGACTTGTCGTAAAAAATATTACTTCCCAAGGAATTGGAGCTGCTATTCCAATTCATGATCATTTATATTTTAAATTCATTTCTTCTTCTCATTCGCAATAACATGAAAAAACGTCAGCTTATAAGCTGACGTTTTTTTATAATGTAATGTTTGCTGTTTTTGATAAGAAATCTTCGGTTGGATAGTAGCTGTTTTTTACAAGAACATTTGGTCCAAGACATTTTACAGCAGGACAGTGACAGCTTAATGATTTTGCTGTTTTTGAAGCACTCCATTTTTCATACGCTTCTTGTAACGTATTTGTTTGTATGTTTCCTAGAAGTGGAACATCACCAAAGTCCGTCACAATAATATTTCCATCAAAAATATTTACATTTAAACGAGAACGGCCATCTGGGTCGTTACGAACAGTGACATTTTTGCTCTCTTGTAATTTCTTAAATGTGGCGATGTCTCGCTCGTCATCGCTACAAGCATAGAAAGGTAGTGTTCCGAATAACATCCATACATTTTCATCGCGAATTTCTAGTAAATGCTCAATTGCATCACGAATTTCAGCTTTCGTTAAAATTTCTAAATTGCTCGCGAAGTCACTCGGATACATCGGATGAACCTCATGACGCTTACATCCCATCTCTTCGACAATTTGACGATGAATATGTTCAATATGTGGTAGGGTTCTTTTGTTTAACATCGTTTCGGCTGATACGAGTACACCTGCATCAGATAGAGCTTTACTATTGGTAATCATGCGTTCAAATAATTTTGCACGTTGTTCATACGTAGGTTTACGCTCCATCATTGCAAATCCGCCTTCAACGAAGTCGTCAATTGTTCCCCAGTTATGAGATATATGCAATACATCTAAGTAGGGAATAATTTGTTCGTAGCGTGCTAAATCTATAGTTAAGTTTGAATTGATTTGAGTGCGAACGCCTCGTTCATGGGCGTATTTTAAGAGTGGTGTTACATAGTTGTCGACGGATTTTTTTGAAAGCATAGGTTCTCCGCCAGTAATACTTAAAGAACGTAAATGAGGAATCTCATCTAATCGTTTTAATAAAAGATCCATCGGAAGCGGATTTGGGTCTTTCGGCTGTAACGTGTAACCAACAGCGCAATGCTCGCAGCGCATATTGCATAACGTCGTCGTTGTAAACTCAACATTTGTTAATAGTAGTTTGCCGTACTCTTCAAGGTCCATATACGCTTCCCATGGATCGTAAGAAGGAGTAATCGGCTTCATTTTTTGTGATATCGTCATATGAAATACTCCTTTGACTATTGAAATAACAATTTGTCCATTCTCTATAATAGAAGAATATGCGCTTTTTATAAAGTGAAACTTTTTTGTAAAAAAAGAGAGAGGGCTTACATTTGAATGAATGACCGTGACAAAATTGATGAAATTTCATGCCCATAGCAATCATTTTTGCGGTATAATAAAAGCAACTCGAATTAAAAGGAGAGTGCCTTCATGGGAAAAGCAATTCAAGATAAAGATACACAATTAGTATATTTAAAAGAACGTTTAAATATGTTCATTGAAGTAATTGATACAATTGAACCTGAAGAAGTAGAATTAGAAGATGTAGATCGTCTTCTTGCAATGCTAGATGAATTAGAATTAAAATGTGAGCAATTTAAAAAAGACGAATAATATATTAAAAAGGCTGCCAATTCCAATTTGGTAGCCTTTTTCTGTGCGGATAATAGAAGGACGATAGAAAAAGAGGTATAATCAAGTTGTGAAAAATTTCATTTATGCTTTAATAGCGTGAAACAAATAAAAAACTGTAGAGCATAACAATGGAAATTTCAGCTCATAACGTTTTGGTAGCGTTCACAATTGAGGGGGAAGTAACAATGGAAAAGCTTCAAGAAAGCATGTATCAACTAATTGTTGAAACGTCAACGAACTTACCGAAAGATGTTCGTCGTGCGATTCAACAAGCGAAAGAGCGAGAAAATGCAGGGACTCGTTCTGCGATGGCACTTGGCACAATTACAAATAATATTAAAATGGCTGATGATAATATCTCGCCAATTTGCCAAGATACAGGGATGCCAACGTTTAAAATTTATACACCAGTTGGTGTGAATCAATTAAAGTTGAAGGAAGCTATCTATAATGCGCTTGAGCGGGCGACAAAAGATGGTAAACTTCGTCCAAATTCTGTTGATTCTCTTTTTGGAGACAATAGTGGAAATAACTTAGGACCAGGTACGCCGGTTATTAAGTTTGAACAATGGGAAAAAGATTATATTGATGCACGTTTAATTCTAAAGGGTGGTGGCTGTGAGAATAAAAATATTCAGTATAGCTTACCATGTGAATTAGAAGGACTTGGACGAGCTGGCCGTGATTTAGAAGGGATTCGTAAATGCCTTCTTCATGCAGTATATCAAGCACAAGGTCAAGGATGTAGTGCAGGTGTAATTGGTGTTGGTATCGGGGGAGACCGCACATCAGGTTACGAATTAGCAAAAAATCAATTATTCCGTACATTAGATGATGTTAATCCAGTACCAGAGTTACAAAAACTTGAAGAGTACGTATTAGAAAATGCGAATAAGCTTGGTATTGGTACGATGGGATTTGGCGGAGAAACAACTTTACTTGGCTGTAAAATTGGCGTATATAATCGTTTGCCAGCTAGCTTCTACGTATCTGTGGCGTATAATTGCTGGGCATATCGCCGCCTTGGCGTAACAATCCATCCTGAAACAGGTGAAATTATGGATTGGTTATATCAAGAAGGTGACGATACACTTCAACAAGAAGCGCAAGAAAAAACAGAGCAACGTGAGATTGTATTGCAAGCACCAATTACAGAAGAGCAAATTCGTGAACTTCGCGTTGGTGATGTTGTAACAATTAATGGCATGATGTATACAGGTCGTGACGCAATCCATAAGCATTTAATGGATAACGATTGCCCGGTAGATTTAAACGGACAAATTATTTATCACTGTGGTCCAGTTGTAGTAAAAGATGAAAATGACAATTGGCAAATTAAAGCGGCAGGTCCAACGACAAGTATTCGTGAAGAACCATACCAAGGCGATATTATGAAGAAGTTCGGTATTCGAGCTGTAATTGGTAAAGGCGGAATGGGCGCGAAAACATTAGCTGCTTTAGAAGAACACGGTGGTGTGTACTTAAATGCTATTGGTGGTGCAGCGCAATATTATGCGGAATGTATTAAAGAAGTGCAGGATGTTGACTTCTTACAATTTGGTATTCCAGAAGCAATGTGGCACTTACGTATTGAAGGATTTAAAGCAGTTGTAACGATGGACTCTCATGGTAATAGTTTGCATGCTGATGTTGATAAAACATCACTTGAAAAATTAGCGAGCTTTAAAGAGCCAGTATTTAAGTAAACAAAAATGCACCTCGAATCATTCGAGGTGCATTTTTTTGGTATATATAGAAAAACATGTTCAGCATGAAAGAATGCACAGCAACAGAAACTACAGGTACGATTATATATGGAAAGGAGACTGTTTATGAAATATAAATGGTTATATATAGGTCTCGTTTTTTCACTTATGATGGCACTTGTTCCGGTTTCAACATTTGCTTATACGAATACACCACATAACTGGGGAATTCCGCGACCTAAAAATGAAACGGCGCCAGACGCAGGAAAATTATATACAGAACTATTACAAAAAAATGGTGGGTTTTATTTAGGGGATACAGAGAAAAAGGATATTTATTTAACGTTTGATAATGGATATGAGAATGGATACACTGGGAAAATCTTAGATGTATTAAAAGAGAAAAAAGTACCGGCAACTTTCTTTGTAACAGGGCATTATATTAAAACCCAAAAAGATTTGTTATTACGAATGAAAAATGAAGGGCATATTATTGGGAATCATTCTTGGAGCCACCCTGATTTTACAGCAGTAAACGATGCGAAACTTCGTGAAGAATTAACGAGTGTAACAGAGGAAATAAAAAAAGTAACAGGACAAAAAGAAGTGAAATATGTACGTCCTCCGCGCGGGGTATTTAGTGAAAGAACGTTAGCTCTTACGAAAGAAATGGGCTACTATAATGTATTTTGGTCACTTGCATTTCTTGATTGGAAAGTGGATCAGCAAAGAGGATGGCAATATGCGCATAATAATGTAATGACGATGATTCATCCAGGATCTGTTTTATTACTTCATGCAATATCAAAAGATAATGCAGAAGCACTTGCGAAAATCATTGATGATTTGCGCGAGAAAGGGTATCATTTTAAAAGTCTAGATGACTTAGTAAAAAGCAATCAACCGTAAGCATGTATGCTTGCGGTTTTCTCATGCTATAATGATGTGTAAAAAGGATGGGGAAACGTATGTGGAGCGAACATGTTACGTTAGAGTATCCGTATCATTTTGAAGAAGTATTAAAACGTTTATCTTTTGATCCTCTAAACGTCATTCAATTAGAAGAGAAAGTTATTTATGTCCCGATTTGTATAGAAGAGGAACAGATTGTTGTTCGCTTGCAGGGAATTGGGACTGTTCAAAATCCACAGTTTTGGATTTCTAGTCAGACAGGAGATTCGAAGAAGGTAATGAAACGAATGAGGGCCATTTTTCATTGGGATGATCCGTTTCAAGATATACAAAATCATTTTTTAAACACATCATTACGTCCACTATTTGAAAGGTATGCTTATACTCCAATTATTTTAGAATTCGACTATTTCGCTTGTCTTCTTCGCTGTATTATTCATCAACAAATAAATTTGAAATTTGCTACGGTGTTAACAGAACAATTTGTAAAACGATATGGGACAG
This sequence comes from Bacillus thuringiensis, assembly GCF_014932895.1. Taxonomy (GTDB): domain Bacteria; phylum Bacillota; class Bacilli; order Bacillales; family Bacillaceae_G; genus Bacillus_A; species Bacillus_A thuringiensis_AA. Next base: position 30,741 of record NZ_JACYOF010000017.1, read on the forward strand.
AAAAGAACGGTGTTTTCTTTTTCCCAACACCAGAAAGAGTGGCGAATATTTCAATAGAAGAATTGAGAGAGCAGAAGTTTAGTCAGAGGAAGGCTGAATATATAGTAGGATTAGGAAAAAGTATTGCCCGCGGTACATTAGATTTAGCGAGTATAGAAAACGAAACAGAAGAAGAGGTTTCGGCACAACTGTTACCAATTAGGGGGATTGGTGCATGGACAGTGCAAAACTTTTTAATGTTTGGCCTTGGACGGAAAAATATGTTTCCGAAAGCGGACATCGGTATTCAGCGTGCAGTACAAGGTGTATTTCAATTAGATGATAAACCGGATGATGCATTTTTAGAAAAAGTGAAACAAGAGTGTGAACCATACTGCAGTTATGCAGCGTTATATTTATGGAAAAGTATAGAGTAGAGGTGTAATAATGATACAAAAGCAACACGAGAGTAAGTTGGAAGTTGGTCATACGTTTCCAGTGACAATTAAACGTCTTGGGATTAACGGAGAAGGCGTTGGTTATTTTAAAAGACAAGTTGTTTTCATTCCAGGGGCATTACCAGGAGAAGAAGTTGTTGCTGAAACAACGAAAATTCAGCGCGGCTTCGCTGAAGCGAAAGTGAAAAAAGTTCGTAAAGCTTCACCACATCGTGTGAAAGCACCGTGTCCAGTATATGAGGAGTGTGGTGGCTGTCAGCTGCAACATTTAGATTATAAAGAACAATTAAATCAAAAACGTGATATCGTTGTACAAGCATTCCAGAAGTACATGAATAACAGTTTGGAAGAGAAAATTCGTCCAACACTTGGTATGGAAAATCCATGGCATTATCGTAATAAGAGTCAATTACAAGTAGGACGTAAAGACGAAAAGGTTATTACAGGGCTGTATAAGCAAAACTCACATCAGCTAATTGATATCGCTCATTGTATGATTCAACATAAAGCAACGAATGAAGCTACAAAAGTTGTAAGACGTATATTAGAAAAATTAAATGTTTCTATTTACAATGAGAAAAAACAAAAAGGTTTAGTACGAACAATTGTGACACGTACTGCAGTTCAAACAGGGGAAGTACAAGTTACACTTATTACAACAAAAGAAGAATTACCGAATAAAGACCAGTTTATCGCAGAAGTACAAAAGCAAATGCCAAGTGTTAAATCAATTATGCAAAACGTGAACTGGCGTAAAACATCTGTTATTTTTGGCGATAAAACATTTAAATTAGCTGGAAAAGAAGTAATTCAAGAAACACTTGGTGATTTATCATTTGAATTATCAGCACGTGCATTCTTCCAGCTAAATCCAGAACAAACGGTTGTTTTATATGATGAAGCGAAAAAAGCAGCTGCTTTAACAGGAAGCGAGAAGATTGTGGATGCGTATTGTGGTGTCGGTACAATCGGTCTTTGGCTTGCGAATGATGCAGCGGAAGTACGTGGTATGGATGTAATTCCAGAAGCGATTGCAGATGCAAGAAAAAATGCGAAGCGCCATGGGTTTACAAATACAAAATATGAAGCAGGTAAAGCTGAACAATGGTTACCAAAATGGGTAAAAGAAGGATGGCGTCCAGATGTAATTGTTGTCGATCCACCACGTACAGGTTGCGATGATAAATTATTGGAAACAATTTTAAAAGTGAAACCGAAACAAGTTGTTTACGTGTCTTGTAATCCTTCTTCATTAGCACGTGATGTACAAGCGCTAATGAAGAGTTATGAGGTAGAATATGTACAGCCGGTTGATATGTTCCCACATACAGCTCATGTAGAAAATGTAGTGAAGCTTGTTAGAAAGTAAAGTTTATTCATATTCCCTCACGAATTGAGGGAATATTTTCTATGAAGGAGAATACAATGAACAATTATAAATTAACGATTCAGTACGATGGTGCACGTTTTAAAGGGTGGCAACGTCTCGGGAATAACGATAATACGATTCAAGGAAAAATCGAAAGTGTCATATCTGAAATGGTCGGGAAAGAAACTGAAATTGTCGGTTGTAGTAGAACGGATGCTGGTGTACATGCTTTGAATCAAGTGGCGAACTTTAAGAGTGACGAGAAGTTAGTGGAACATAAAGTGAAAAAGTATTTAAATCAATATTTACCAAATGATATTAGTATTACGAATGTAGAAGAAGTTTCAGATCGTTTCCATGCCCGTTACAACTCTAAGGCGAAAACATATCTTTATAAGATTTGGAATGAAGAGTATACGAATCCATTTATGCGTAAATACAGTATGCATGTGAATAAAAAATTAAACGTAAAAAGCATGAAACAAGCTGCGAAATATTTAATTGGTTCACATGACTTTACTGCTTTTTCAAATGCGAAATCAAAGAAAAAATCTATGGTTCGAGAAGTGTATACACTTGATGTGATAGAAGAGGCAGGATTTGTACAAATTAGAGTAAGTGGTAACGGATTCCTTCATAACATGGTGCGAAAAATTGTTGGGGCATTAATTGAAGTTGGATTAGGACAATTAGATGCAGAAGCAATTCCGCAAATTTTAGAGGCGAAACAACGTAATCAAATTAATTGTCTTGCTGAGGCGAGCGGGTTGTATTTGGAGAATGTTGAATTTTAATAATAAGTAAAAAATCGAGCTGATTAGGCTCGATTTTTTTAAACTTTTTGGAACTAAGAAGATTTTTCCTTCTTCATACGTAGCTTCAAATTCCAAAAAGCAGCAAGCATAATAGCTGCAAAGGAGCCGCTAATTGTTCCTAAAAGTTTCGCGTAAGGAAAGTTACTCATATCAGTATTAATGAATAACATCATACATAGCATGGCAGGGAAAAAGTATAAGTATTGTAATAGCTTTAACTTGTTATTATTACTCATATATATCGCCCCTTCCTAGCATGTTATATGTTATTGTAACATATTTTACCAATTGTTATTTACCCTTAGAGAAAGATTTATTTCATATGTGTAAATGCAGTTTTTTAATTCGATATTGTAAATTTTGTCTACTCAATCCTAAAAATTTCGCGGCTTGTGAGATATTACCATTATTCTCTTTAAGAATTTGATTGATGTAGTTCTTCTCCATTTCTTCTATCGTGTGCTTTAAAGTTTTAGGTGTATCAGTGTTGTAATTAGTTAGGGAAGGTTGTATATTGAATTCTTTTTTTATTAGTTCGCGAAAGCGAGTTGGTATATGAAAAGCTGTAATGATATTTTCATCTTCTATTAAGTTCATTGAACCTTCAATGATATGTTCCAATTCTCGTACGTTTCCGGGCCAATCGTATGCATAAAAGAATTCTCTCACAGTTACATCTACATCCGTTACGCTGAGCTCAAATTGAATGTTATACTTTTCGATAAAGTGCTGAACAAGAGCTGAAATATCTTCTTTTCGTTCCCGTAAAGGTGGAAGGCATAAAGTAACGACGCTTAATCGGTAATATAAGTCTTCCCTTAATCGATTGTGCGTAATAGCTTCAAGAGGATCTTCATTAATAGTTGCTATAATACGAACGTCGATTTCTTTTTCTTGTGTGCCTCCGATTCTTCGTATTGTTTTCTCTTGTATAGCACGCAATAATTTAGCTTGAAGTGCTGGGCTTAATGAATTGATTTCATCTAATAACAAAGTTCCTCCATGTGCTTCTTCAAATAACCCAGGTTTATCTATTGCCCCTGTAAAAGCACCTCGATTCGTACCAAATAATAGGCTTTCCATTAAGGTTTCTGGTATAGCAGCACAGTTTTGTGAAATAAACGGTTTGGTTGAACGTTGACTTTCATTATGGATGCTTTGTGCAAATAGCTCTTTGCCAGTCCCTGTTTCTCCTACGAGAAGTATGGATGAGGGGGTACGAATTACTCTCTTTGCTTCTGCGATGACCGATTGAATAGCTCTAGAATCACCGATTATGTGATTAAAGGTAAACTTAGTATTTTGTTTTCGAGAAAGGTTCGTTTTCATTGTTTGTTTTAAGTGACTAATCTCTTTTGAAATTTCAATAGCACCTTTAATTTTTCCATTTTCTATTATGGGGAAAGTATCGTTAATCGTCGTAATTTCTTGCCCTTTATTGTTAAAATAAGTTTGTTTTATATTTTTGTTTGTTTTTCCAAATTTTAATGCCTCTATAAGAGTGCTATTTTTATTTTCTTCAAATGCAAATACGTCTAAAGGATTTTTATATAGCACATCTGAGCGATCCATTGATTCAATTTCCATCATTTTGCGGTTATAGATAATCGTTTTACTCTCCTCATTAATAATATGAATCCCGATATCTAGTTCATTAAGTAAAGTTTCATATAGCATATTCATTTCAATAATCTTTTTAAAATTGATTTCTTCTGTATGCATGTATTATCTTCTCCTTGTTACACCCTATGAAGACTGACTTTTTATAATTTTATTAAAATTCTCATAAAATCGCAAAATTTTTTTGCTATTTTTCTCATAAAACTTTTCAAATGGTAAAAAAAATTTGCGGTTATGCAGATTTTTTTGTGAGAAATCTTAATTTTCGCATAGATATTGAGGTTGGTACACATCTTGCATAAATAGTAATTGAAATCTCTAAATTTAAGGAGTGGAGGGATTAGAACTTTTCACAGGGTATGCGACATTTCAGTGCAAATTAATAAGAGGGGGAGTTTATAAAGTGAAGACGGTTTTAGAAGGTGTGTATAGTCCTTGTTATGGGAAAGTAGAAAAATTATTTGTTACTGAAAGTTCTTACGTATATGAGTGGGAGAAATTAGCGTTAATTGAAACAGTAGATAAACAGAAAGTGGAAATTAAAGTGGGAATCAGTGGTTATATCGAATCATTAGAAGTGGTAGAAGGACAAGCTATCGCTGATCAAAAACTATTAATAACAGTAAGGGATGACCTTTTAATAACAGGTAGTGATTAATACAAGTTGTGTGCATTTAGTGCTCTTTTAAATAATTATTTTCATTATGAAGATTTTTAATAAAAATTTGCACTATTGTCTTTTTGTTTTAAAGCGTTTACATCAGGCGGGTTTGTAGAGTGAAAAGGGGGGATTTATATGATGGATCAAAACCAAGGATTAAAAAAAGAATTAAAAAGTCGGCACATATTTATGATTGCACTCGGAGGAGTTATTGGTACAGGACTATTTTTAGGATCCGGTTATACAATTCATGAAGCTGGTCCTGGAGGAGCAATTGTAGCGTATCTTGCTGGTGGATTTGTTATGTATTTAACGATGCTTTGTCTTGGGGAGTTAGCAGTTGCGATGCCCGATGCAGGATCTTATCAAACGTATGCTACAAAACACATTTCTCCCGCAGCGGGTTTTGTAGTGGGATGGATGTCTTGGTTAAACTGGTCTGCTACGATAGCCATTGAATTAATTGCAGTTAGTATTTTAATGAAACGTTGGTTTCCAGATGTACCTTCGTGGATTTGGTGCGTAGTGTTTGCAGTGCTGCTCTTTGCTATTAATGCACTATCTTCAAGAAGTTTTGCGGAAGTGGAATTTTGGTTTGCAAGCATTAAAGTAATTACAATTATAGCATTTATTATTTTGGGCGGGGCAGCGATGTTTGGTTTTTTAGATATGAAAGGAAATGAACCAGCACCGATGCTTTCTAGTTTTACTGATTATGGTGGATTGTTTCCAAATGGATTAACAGCTATTTTAGTTACGATGATTGCGGTTAACTTCTCCTTCCAAGGAACAGAGCTAGTTGGTATTGCAGCGGGGGAGAGTGAAAATCCAGAGAAAACTATCCCAAAGGCAATTAATAATACAGTTTGGCGCATACTTGTTTTCTTTGTACTATCTATTTTTATCCTTGCGGGATTATTTCCGTGGCAGCAAGCGGGAGTGATAGAAAGTCCATTCGTAGTTGTATTCGATAAAATTGGTATTCCTTATGCAGCAGATATTATAAATTTTGTTATTATTACAGCGGTACTATCAGTTGCGAATTCAGGGCTATATGCAACTTCTCGTATGCTATGGTCTATGTCTAATCAAGGAATGATTAGCCCGATTTTTAGTAAGTTATCTAAAAATGGTGTTCCTATTTATGCATTGATTGTAAGTACAATTGTAAGTTGTCTCTCATTACTATCAGGTATTTATGCGGAAGATACAGTTTATTTATGGCTTCTTTCTATTGCTGGGTTCGGAGCAATATTAGTTTGGGCATCTATTGCTCTATCTAACTTATTAGCTAGAAGGTCATACATTAAGCAAGGTGGAGATGTTAAGGACTTGAAATTTAAAACACCATTGTATCCATTTGTTCCACTTCTTGCTTTAGTATTAAATTTAACAGTAATTGTAGCTATGGCTTTTATTCCAGAACAAAGAATGGCGTTATATTGTGGTATCCCATTTATGATAGTTTGTTTACTGTTTTATCGTGCTACAAGAAATAAGAAGATTAAAATAGAACGTATTGAGAAGACGAATACAACAGAGTTAGAAAGTTTATAATCATATTTTAAACAAGTACTGTATTTAGAGACTGTAAAATTGTAAACAGTCTCTTTTTTTTGTGAAAATAAAGCTGGAAACATACTACGTATGCAAAGGGGAATTAGCGATGAATCCATAGGTCTCGCAGTTAGTTGAGTTTACAAAAGTAATTATTGCTTTCATGTATGAATGATGTCATACGAAAAAATAAGAGAATCATACATTTTTTGATTGAACTATTCCAGAGGTAAATGTACACAACATCTGAAATAGTTCTTTATGCTTTCCTATGTTTTTCGTTGGACTTTAGCCAATTTTTCTTTAGCTAATTCAACAGCAATCGCATCATCTAAGTAGCCAATTGGAAAAAGATAATCGGGGATAATGTCTGTTGATAAAATGAAATATAGTAAGGCGCCGCCAAGAATTGCCCGTTCTTCTTCTGAGATGTTTTCCTTGCAAAACTGTTGATACATATCTGTTAATTGTTCAATGAAAGGACCAGCGCTATCAATTTGTTCTAGTTTACTTGCAAAACTTTCATGGATACGTTTTTCACCTTCGGTTGTTTTTGCGTAGCGTTCGTAATTTTCAAGCTCTTGCTTGACGCGAGTTGTCGTGTAATCGAAGTCAAATAAGTTAGAGGACTGTAATGTTTGTTGAATTGTATCAAGAGATGTGTACATATCTGTTCTTTCTTTGTTTATGTGCGGAGAATCAGGATACATTTCATCAAATAACAATTGGGGCGGAACTTGCAGGCATTCTGCAAATTTCTGTAGGTGTTTCTGTTTCGGTTGTTGTTTTCCATTAATAATTCTTGAAATTGTCGCAGGATCAATATTTGTAAGTGTTCCTAATTGTCTCATAGATAAGGCGCGTTCTTTTAATAATTTTTTTATTAATGTACCAAGTCGATCATTTGGAGTTTCATTAGACATAGTATAGGCACTCCTTTTTCGAATTTTATTGTTGAAAAAATGTTGAGTGTTTATTACAAGTATATGAAACGGACAGGCACAGTTGCTCAACATTTTCATAATATGCATGGAAAAGTGAGAAAAGGAGTGACTGTGCAATGAGTACAGCAGGTTTATTATCAATTTTATTAATCGGAATTGCTTCTAATTTAGATAATGCGGGTGTAGGAATTGCTTACGGTATTCGTAAAATCCGGATTTCATGGTTTAATAACTTTGTCATTGCATTTTTTGGTTTTTTATTTACTTTATTAGCTGGATTTTTTGGGAATTGGATTGCATTGTTTATTTCAGATTTTACGGCAAATCTTATCGGAGCAGCTGTGTTGGGGATAATTGGTGTGTTTATTTTATGTCAGCCATTTTTCAGTAAAAAAGAAACAGTAGAAAATAAAGATGATGGTGTACTTATGGGGATTTTACGCGATCCAGAAAAAGCGGATTTTGATGGTTCTAAAACAATTAGTTTTTCAGAGGCTCTTGTATTGGGAGTTGCATTGTCAATCAATAACATTGCGGGTGGATTTGATGCGGGAGTAACAAATTTAAACCTTTGGCTTACAGCAATTATTTCTGGTATCTTTAGTTTCATTTGTGTTAGAGGCTTTGCGTATGTTGGTAAAAGATTTTTAGCTGAATACTTAGGAAAATGGGCGACAGTTATTGCAGGGGTGTTATTAATTCTTATTGGAATAGATCAACTATTATAAGAAAAGTAAAAAGCAATATTCGAGTATTTCCTTGGAAATACATCAAAGGGCTGCATATATCGACAGTAGTTTTTGCATACTAATTATTGAACGTTTTAATGAAAGGAGAATCTATATGGGACGTGGAAAAGCATTTGATCATAAGAAAAAAGGGCATGATCATAAGCCTCCTAAAGGTGCTTTCATTCATAAAGATGTAAATGAACATACTTTAGAAGAAGAAGAGCTACCTGTTAATATTGAAACGTATAAAAATAGCTTGAAAAAACATTAAAAGCACCTACATAGGTGCTTTTTAGCGTATATCTTCAATTAGTTGTTCAGATTCTTCGTGCATGCTGTATTCACTTAACACTTGAATACAAAGCCATTTTAGCTCTTCAATACTATGCTCAAGTTCTTCAGGAAGCACTTGGTGAATGTCTTCAAGTCCCATTCCGAAATGAATAAGTTCTAATACTTGATCATCGATGTTCCGATCCATTAATAGTTCAAGCACTTCTAAATTGAATATGTATCGGTGTGCTTCATCGAGTGAAACAACCTTTAGCTTCAAACTTTCTACAATACTCAATATAAAAAGAAGAATTGTTTTTTCAAGAACAGGTTGTTTCGCCATTTGAAATATAAGTTTCATCCTTTACACCTCCACATATAGCGCTAGGTTGTACTATATTATTCAGGAGGGGGGAGCAAATATGCATAATAAAGAGAAACTTTCATCACTGTTTTTTTGTACTGTATTGATGCCTGACGGAACTAGATTTTTCGTGACATAAAAAATCCTGCTAATATAGCAGGATAACTTCCTAATTAAAATATACTCCAACCTTCTTGAGCAGAAAGGAGTTCAAGAATTTTAAAACCAGCGATACTATTTCCATTTGCATCTAAAGCCGGTCCGAAAATGCCGATTCCCATTTCGCCTTTTACGCAGCCGAAAATGCCACCCGCTACACCACTTTTTGCAGGGATTCCAACACGAATTGCAAATTCACCAGATTCGTTATACATACCGCACGTAACCATAAACGTTTTACAAATTTTCGTAATATGTTTAGGGATAATTTGTTTTTTCTTATATGGATCATATCCATCCATTGCAAAAATTAAGCCAATACGTGCTAAATCGATACAGTTTACTTCAACTGCACATTGACGAGTGTATAAATCCATAAGTTCCTCAATGTCACAATCGATAATTCCGTTTTGTTTCATATAGTAACAAAGTGAACGGTTTAAGTAAGCTGTCTCTAATTCTGAATTGGCAACTTTTGAAGAATAATTAATAGTAGGATTATCTGTTATTTCACGTACAAAATGAAGAATACGCTCCATTTTTTCTTCATTATCTTTTCCTGCTAACATGCTTGTAATAGCTAGTGCTCCTGCATTAATCATTGGATTAAGCGGTTTGGAAGGACTTGTCGTTTCTAACTTAATAATAGAATTAAATGGATCACCAGTTGGTTCCATTCCAACTTTAGAAAATACATATTCTTCACCACGATCTAAAAGTGCAAGTGCAAGTGTGATTACTTTGGAAATACTTTGAAGAGTAAATAGTGTTTGTGAGTTGCCAGCATGGATATATTCAGTTTCTTTATGGAAAATGGCAATCCCTAAATCATCTGGATTTGCATTTCCTAGTTCGGGGATATAAGTAGCAAGTTTTCCTTTTTTCGTATATGGTTTTACTTGTTCTAACAACTGTTGTAAGTTGTTTGTTTCAATGCACTGCATAGTACCAACGCTCCTATTTCGAATTAACTAAGTTTACTTTTCCCGATATGCTCGGAAATAAATAATAACATGAAAAAGTGGAATGATAAAACGAAAGTTATCTGTGCTATAATAAGTTTTTTTGCTTGTATATTTTGTAGTTAGTAAGGAGAATTTTCCTTTTATATAACAGTTTGGAAATGGAAAACTTATACATAAAAAGTTTGGAAATAAAAACTACACATCTATACAACTATATGTTATTATGGTTATGTAATAGAAAGCGTTTTCTAAAGCATGATTATAATGATAACGATTTCACAAATTTGATAGGGGGAATTAAAATGTTGCAGTTTTTACAACGTATTGGTAAAGCGTTAATGCTTCCAATCGCCGTGCTACCAGCAGCAGGATTATTGCTTCGTTTAGGGCAACCAGATGTATTCGATATTCCTGTTATGGCACAGGCCGGTGCAGCTGTTTTTGATAATTTAGCACTTATTTTTGCAATTGGTATTGCAATCGGTCTTTCAGTTGATGGTAGTGGTGCCGCAGGTCTTGCCGGTGCAATTGGTTATCTGGTTATGAAAAACAGTATTGATGCACTTAGTAAGGGATACTCTACTGTAGAATTACAAGATAAATTAGGTAAAGTTCAAGATTTAATAGGTAATAGCGCAAATGTAGATCCATCTAAGCTTGCCGATACAATGACACAAGTATCTAAGGCAGCTGAATTATCGACTAAAGTGGATATGAAAGTTTTAGGTGGTATTATTGTCGGTGTTATAGCAGGGTTCCTTTATAATAAATTCCATAAAATTAAACTTCCAGAATGGTTAGGGTTCTTTGCTGGAAAACGTTTCGTTCCGATTGTTACATCGGTTGTGATGCTAATATTAGGAATTCTATTTGCACAAATTTGGCCAGCAATTCAAAATGGCATCGATGCATTAGCTCATGGAATTGTTAATTTAGGTGCAATTGGTTCAGGTCTATTCGGTCTATTAAACCGTCTATTAATCCCAATTGGCTTACACCACGTAATGAACACATACTTCTGGTTCGTATTTGGTGACTTCACAAATGCAGCAGGTAATGTTGTAAATGGTGATATCGCTCGTTTCCTTGCAGGGGATAAAACAGCAGGTATGTTTATGACTGGTTTCTTCCCAGTTATGATGTTCGGTCTACCGGCAGCATGTTTCGCAATGATTGCAGCTGCTAAACCAGAAAAACGTAAAATGGTTACAGGTATGTTAGGTGGTCTAGCATTAACTTCATTCTTAACTGGTATTACAGAACCTATTGAATTCTCATTCATGTTCTTATCACCATTATTATATGGTATTCATGCCGTGTTAACAGGTATTTCTTTGTTCGTAACAACATCACTTGGCATTCACGATGGTTTCACATTTAGTGCCGGTGCAATTGATTACGTCTTAAACTTTGGTATTGCAACAAAACCAGTGTTACTAGCAGCAATCGGTTTAATTTACGCAGCAATTTACTTTGTAGTATTCTACTTCTTAATTAAGAAGTTTGACTTGAAAACTCCAGGCCGTGAAGATGACGATGAGTTAACTGAAGAGGGTGATGCACCAGTTGCAGGTTCGATTGGTGAAACTTACGTAGCGGCTTTAGGCGGGAAAGACAACTTAACAGTTATTGATAACTGTGCAACACGTCTACGCTTACAAGTTAAAGATGCTGGTCAAGTGAACGAAGCAGCATTAAAACGTGCTGGTGCAAAAGGTGTTATGAAATTAAGTGACACAAGTGTACAAGTTATCGTAGGTACAAATGTTGAATCTGTTGCCGATGATATGAAAAAACACGTGTAAATAATTAGATAAGAGGATATCCGAAAAAATTGATAACATCAGTTTTTTAAAGGATATCCTCTTTTTTTTATGTTGAAAATTTAACGGGAATCTTACTTTTGTAAATTTTCTTTTTCTTTTTCATACATATAGGTTGGTAATATGTTTAGTGCGTGATAAAGTAGGGATGACATAGAATGGAATGTCCATAATCTACGGCAAAGATTTAAATTAAATCTCGAGTAGAGGAAGTAAATTATTGGTGAATAAGGGGAAAAAGGCAATTATGGATCAGGAAAAAAATAATGCGAATGGAAAATCACGTCGGCCGATTGTATACATAAAAAGAACAATCATTCTCGTCTTACTAGTTTCACTTGTATATTTCATGTATACCAAAATTGTTGCGCATAATAAGAAAGAGGAAACTTTAAAAGCGGCAGCAGAAATGAAAAAACAAGAAGAGCTAAAAAAGAAAGAAGAAAAAAAGAAGCAAGAAGCACAAAAACAAAAAGAGCAGGAAGAACAAGCGAAGCAGGCCCGAGTTATAGAGCCGCCTGAAGGACCACCTCAAGAAATTAATGAAAACGCTCAATTGGATCAATATTTACAGAGCATAGGATTTAGTGGGACAGCTGTTATTGCCAAGAATGGGAAAGTTCTTTTGAATAAAGGATACGGTATGGCAAATAAAGAGAAGAAAGTACCGAATAATTCAGAGACGACTTTTTATATTGGTTCTATTTCAAAAGCGTTTGTAGCAACTGCTATTATGCAATTAAAAGATCAAAATAAGTTACAAGTAGAGGATACGGTCGCAAAGTATATTCCAGACTTTCCTCAAGGTAATAGTATTCAGCTAAAGCATCTATTAACACATACATCAGGAATTCCAGAATATGAGCAGGGAACAGAGGATATTTCTCATGAAGAATTGATTAAACGAATAGGAAACCAAAAGCGTATTGGGAGTCCAGGAGGGAAATGGAAGTATTCTGATTCAAACTACTCTATACTTGCCTACATTGCCGAAAAGGTAAGCGGCCAACCGTTAGAAGAGTATATTAAACAACATATTTTTGCTACTGCGGGCATGGAACATTCTGGTTTTGGTAAAGCGTTAGAACAAACACGATTCCCATCAACGGGCTATAAAATAGTAAATAACAATATGACAACCCCTAATATTCCGAGCATGTCACAACTATATGGTTGTGGTGATATATATACAAGTGCGCATGATTTATATTTATTTAATGAAGCGCTATTTTCTGGAAAATTAATTTCAAAAGAGAGTTACAATCAAATGTTTACAGCTGTGAAAAAGGATTACGGATTTGGATGGTATGTAGACCCAGGAAGCTATTCGAATCACGGTGTAATGCCAGGGTGGAATTGTTTAAATGGATTTAGTAAAAATGGTAGTGTATATGTTGTTTTATTGTCTAACATTCAAAACAACATTAAGTCATTTGGTAAAGTGAATAACGACATTTATACGATGTTACGAAATATTGAAGTGTAAAAGGCATCCCTATTTGAAATAGATTGGCGGGATGGATCGCATATTGATGTGAAAGAAGATAGTATTCCATTAGAAGCTGCCATAATTACAATTAAAAATTAAAAGGTAAAAAAGATAGATGGAACACCATCTATCTTTTTTTATGTTCTGAAACAAGTATTTCTTTTGGAAAATGTATGCCTTACCTATCACAAAAAAAGCCTGCTTTGTATACATTAAGATGTATGGATGTATTTTTTATATTTTAAAAATAATAGGAGGAGAAGCGTATGTGTCTGTTCAGAAAATATTGGCATAAATTATCCAGATTGTTTAATAGACAATTAGATTATTTTTTAGATAACAAGTTACTGCCTGCTGTGGAAAGACTTTTATTTTCTCAAAACTTTGCAAGGTTTATTCAAAGAAATTCTAAGCAAGCTACGGAGGAATTTATTGAATCAAGTCAATTTCAATCTATTATTTGTAATATTTTAAAAGAATGTAATACATCACCGTTTAAAGAAATCGCAAAGCAATATCTAGGTAAAAACGTTGAAATTACTGTGACGGTTGGGCAGTTAACAGGTGTTATTGTAGCAGTTGGTGATGATTTCTTAACACTGCAAGAAGGAATAGGAGCTGAAGTTTTATTACCATTTACAAGTATTATATCAATTAAAGAAGCGTAAGAAAGGAGACTTATATATGTTATTTACTGATGAATTGCGTAACCATGTTGGTGAACTAGTGCAAGTTGTGACAGCTGTTGAAATTGTTGCAGGCATTCTTTTATCTGTGACGGATGGGGCAGTAAGTGTTCGTACTTCTCCTTCTTATGGACCACCTGAGGATGTACTTGTACGTATTCCTATTATTGCCTATGTTCGCTTGGAAGGATAAGCGTGATACAAGTATGAGAGTATCAGTTGTTATCCCAGTGCATAATGAAGCAAGTACTTTGTCACAAGTTTTAGTTGAAGTGGAGAAATTGAAACCATATGAAATTATCGTAGTAGATAATGGATCGACAGATGGGACAAAAGAAATAGCATTACAACATCATTGCCGTGTGATTTATTATAAACATTCTCTCGGCAATGATGTTGGACGGGCAATTGGAGCAAGAGAAGCAAAAGGTGAAATTGTATTGTTTTTAGATGGTGACATTGTTATTGAGAGTAAAGAGTTACAATGTTTTGTGAAAGGAATTAAGCAAGGGCATCAAATTGTTGTGAATAATTTAACATGGTCTGTTTATTTAAAGATGAGACCACATTATACGACAGTTGGAAAATTCATGTTGAATCGTTATTTGAATAAAAAAGAGCTTGTTGTTGGATCTTTAATCGCAATTCCACATGCGATGAGCAGAGAAGTTATTGAGAAACTTGGATGGTGGAATTTAGCAGATCCAGCACTATTTCAAGCGGTAGCGATGTCTAGAGGAGTAGATATTGTCGATATGGCTTCGGTCGATGTAATTCACACAAATAAAGTTCGTCCTGTGCATACGGGTACATCACCTAATTCTCCTTATCCGAAAGCGACTAGCCGTATTATGGGTGATCATTTACGTGCATTGCAATATGTAATCGAAACATATGGTAAACGCGGCGGTTTTTCGGAGGGAAACAGGGATAGAGAGTTTATAGGGAAGTATAAACCGGTTGTATCACAAAAAGAAAAAGCGAAATATAGTGCGATTATACCAGTATCAGAAGAAAAAATGACCATAAGATCCGTTATACAAGAAGTAAAAAAAGCAGGAGTAGATGAAATTATAGTTGTTGCGAATGGAGCAGATGCTGAAACTATTAAACAAGCAAAGCTAGAGAGTGTTATTATTGTTGAATTCGCGAAGGCGCTTGGACATAATGTAGCACGAGCGATAGGGGCCATGCATGCTACGGCAGATATTTGTTTATTTGTTGATGGTGATTTTGCTATTCCGGCAAAAAAACTAATTCCCTTTTTGCGTGCTATTGAAGATGGAAGTGATATGGCGTTAAATGATTTGCAATGTTTATTAGATATGTTTCATCCCGCAGATCCAATTAGTATGGGAAAATATTTTGTGAATTTGGTGGCGAAACGACCGGATTTATGGAACAACTCATTAACGGCAGTGCCACATGCTATGCATAAGAAGGTAATAGAGAAAATTGGATATGACTCGCTCATTATCCCGCCATTAGCTCAAATGAAAGCTATTTTTGGGGGATTCTCTATTACAGCAGTAGAATTTGTAGATGTTATAAAAACAAATCGAGTACGCCCAGAGCAACATGGATTTGTAAATGGACGTATTCCAGCATTTGAACGTATTTTCGGTGATCAACTTGAGGCAATTGCTTATCTATTACAATATACAGACGAACGCGGGAGTTTTACAGATGGAGAGCGGGATAGAGATATTATTCAACAATTGAGAAAGGAAGAAAAGAATACAGATGAATGCTAGTAGTAAAGTAGCTATTATTGGATTAGGATATGTTGGTCTTCCTTTAGCGGTCCATTTTGCGGAAAGAGGACATATAGTACTTGGACTAGATAAGGATACTAGAAAAATAGAATCGATTATAAAAGGAGAAAGTTATATTCCGGATGTTTCTTCTAAAGCGTTACAAAGTTTATTAAATAAAAAAAGCTTAATAGTAAATACACCAGATAAAGGGGGTGCTGAGTTTCAAAATAGTGATTATGTTATTGTCACTGTCCCGACGCCAATTAATGAGAAAAGAGAACCAGATTTAAGTGCCCTCATTTCAGCTTCGCATTATATACAACAAAACCTTCAAAAAGGACAAACCTTCATTTTTGAAAGCTCCACATATCCAGGCACACTTGAAGAAGTTATCATTCCTATTATTTCTCAAACAGGTAAAAAGGTAGGAGAAGATTATTATATCGGATATTCTCCTGAGCGAATTGATCCAGCAAATAGTCAATATTCCATTCAAGCGATTCCAAAGGTTATTAGTGGACAAACAGAAGAGTGTAAACAAAAAGTACAGGATTTGTATAGTACTATATTTGACGTAGTTGTTCCTGTTAGTTCCCCAAAAGTGGCGGAGATGTGTAAGCTATTTGAAAATATTCAGCGCCTAGTTAACATTTCATTAGTAAATGAGTTAAATATACTGTGTGAAGGTTTGAATATTAATTTTTATGAGGCGCTTGAAGCAGCGTCTACAAAACCGTTTGGGTTTACCCCATATTGGCCAGGACCAGGAATAGGGGGGCATTGTATTCCAGTAGACCCTTTATATTTTCAATGGAGAATAAAGAAAAATGGAGCAATTAGTCAATTAATTGAGGCAGCACATGTAATTAATGAAGAAATGCCAGAGAAAATAGTCGGAAAAGTAAAAGGGATGGTGCAATCACCCGCAACGGTTTTAATTGTAGGCATTGCGTATAAGAAAGATGTAAATGATTTGAGAGAATCACCAGCATTGCCAATTATTCAATTATTAATAAAAGAAGGATACGAGATAGAGTATCATGATCCATATATAGCCATTGCGGAAATTGGAGATAAGGTGTATCAATCTGTTTCTTTGGATGAACAAACAGTGAAAGAGGCCGATTGTATTTTAATTTTAACTGATCACTCTAATATTGATTGGAAGCTTTTTAAAGGAATAAAACGAGTAATAGATACACGTGGAATCGTAAAGAAGGTGAGTGTATGAGTAAGAAATGTTTAATTACAGGTGGAGCAGGATTTATTGGATCACATCTAGCTGAAGAGTTGGTGAAAAGAGGTTATGAGGTCACGATTGTGGATAATTTTTATAAAGGGAAAAATAAATATCATAATGAGTTAATAAAAGAGATTCCAGTTATTCCAATCAGTGTTTTAGATAAAAAGGCAATCGATGAATTGGTAAATCAACATGATGTAGTATGCCATTTGGCGGCAATATTAGGTGTTAAAACGACAATGGAAAAAAGTGTAGAACTCATTGAAACGAATTTTGATGGAACGAGAAATATTTTACAAGCAGCATTAAAAGGTAAGAAAAAAGTAGTCTTTGCGTCTACTTCAGAAGTATATGGTAAGGGCCAGCCACCTTTCTCTGAAGAAGGGGACCGATTATATGGGGCAACATCTAAAATACGCTGGAGTTATGCAGTTTGTAAAACGTTAGAAGAGACATTATGTTTAGGATACGCATTGGAAGGTTTACAGGTAACGATTGTTCGTTATTTTAATATTTATGGTCCAAGAGCGAAAGATGGTCCGTATGCAGGGGTAATCCCACGATTTATTCGTGCAGCCTTGCAAGGGGAAGACATTCTCGTATATGGAGACGGAAAGCAGACACGTTGCTTTACGTATGTAAGTGATGCGGTGGAGGCAACGATTCGGGCAATGGATGAAAAGGTAAATGGTGAGATTATTAATATAGGTTCTGAGAATGAAAAGAATATAAAAGAAGTAGCAGAAGTAATCAAAAAACTAACAAATTCTTCTTCAAAAATTGTACAAGTTCCTTTTGAAGAAGTATACCCACATGGTTTTGAGGAAATTCCAAATAGAAGACCAGACGTAACAAAATTAAGAGAACTTGTTCAATTTCAAGCGGAAGTAACGTGGGAACAAGGATTAAAAGAAACTATTAAATGGTTTCGTGAAGAAAACAATGGCTAAGTCGCTATCGGTTATTATACCTGTATGTAATGAAGGGGAGACAATTTCAGACGTTATTCAATCGGTAAAACCATTAAATCCAGTAGAAATTATTGTAGTAGCAAATGGTTGTAATGATGGTACAGAAGAGGTCGCTGAGAGTTTAGGGTGTAAAGTAATCGAGCATAAAGATTCACTTGGTAACGACGTTGGACGTGCAGTTGGCGCAAAACATGCGATAGGTGATGTATTATTATTTATAGATGGAGATTTTACTATTCCAACTTCAAAATTACAATTATTCCTTAATCCAATTTTACATGACCAGGCTGACATCGTTTTAAATAATTTGGACGTATTGTTTTTAAAGAAACAAAAACCACATTCCATTACAGTATGGCGCCAAATATTAAATGCAATGTTAGAGCGCGAAGAATTAAAAATTGATTCTTTATTATCTGTACCTCATGCGTTGACGAAAGAAGTTGTACAAAGTATTGGATACGAGTGTTTTGTTAATCCTATTGTGGCTCATCTACGCCTAGCGCAAAGTAAATGGAGAATTAGTCGTCATTGTGCAATTGACGTGATTACCCCGAACAAATTTCGACCGACCGAGCATGCTGCATATGGAACGGATCTTTCTCAATCTGAAAAAAGAATGATAGGTGATCATATAGAAGCTGTAGCGGAGCGGATAGTAGGCAGCGATGAGCGCGGAGGATATTATGATGGAAATAGGAAAAGAGAGAGTGTTTATCATACTTTAAATTTTGAAGATTTTTATCAAGGATGGGGCGTTACATCTAAGCTATATAAAGGAAAGCAATTATCGGTAATTATTCCTGTACAAGATGAAGAGAAAACAATTGGAAACGTTATAGAAGAGCTTCGTAAAATTGAACCTTTTGAAATCATCATTGTTGTAAATGGTTCGTCAGATAAAACAGCAACAATTGCAAAAGACAAGGGAGCAACAACGATTGTATATAAAGAAGCACTTGGAAACGATGTAGGGCGTTCGCTTGGAACTTATTTTGCAAAAGGGGATATTGTGTTATTTATAGACGGTGATTTTGTTATTCCAGCTAGTGAGCTATATCCTTTTGCAAAAGCTATTGCAGATGGAAAGGATGTCGCCTTAAATGATCTAAATCACTATTTAGATCTAAGAGTACCACTTCATCTCGTAACTGCATTTAAATATGCGCTAAATTTAGCTTGTGATAGAAAAGACTTAGGGGTAGGTTCTCTTATTGCTGTACCTAATGCGTTTAGTCGGGAGTGTTTGAAAGCAATAGGATATAGATCTTTACTGTCACCTTGTGTAGCGCAAGTGAAAGCTGTTCTTTCAGGGTTTGAAATTGCATGTGTAAGTCGTGTTGAGGTCGATAAGATGAACCGTATTCGTCCCAGTGAACATTTCGCAAAAATAGGACATCCTCCAGCTGTGCTTCGAATTATTGGTGATCATATAGAAGGATTAGAGCAATTAATTGCATTAACAAACAGTCGTGGTAGATTCTATGATGGAAATAGAAAAAGAGATGTTTTATCCCGCTTTAACGGGAAGTAAGACTCCCGCCTCAAAATTCGGCGAATGCGAGGAAGTTAGGTGGGAGATAACTGCCGTAAAAGCCCGATTGGTTCAACTAATAATCAGTGGGGGGATGGCCCTCCACTGATTAAAGTTTCACTTTATAGTGGTAACAAAAAAAGTGTACAACATATGTACACTTTTTTTGTTATAAAAACTATAACAGATTAGGAGGTAAGAGTATTACAGCTCTACAGTGGGTATTGTTCTTATATTACAAAATAGGACTCGTATATGAGGATACTAAAAAAATACAATTAAAGAAAGGGTTAATTATAAAGACTTTTAAGTGAATTTAACACTATGCGCATAGTAGTTTGCTCAATATTTCACAAACATGTCACAACTATTTCGTTCACTTTCGCAAAAAAGTAGTATTCTAAGTGTGTAAGCTGTTATATAAAAATTCTTAGTCCTGTACTAATCAAAAATGGAGGAGATTAGGATGACTCAAGTATTAGAAAATGTTAAAAACGCATGGGAAAACTTTAAAGGTGAAAAATGGAAAGCGGAGATTGATGTTCGCGATTTCATTTTAAATAATGTAACCGTTTTCGAGGGAGACGAATCTTTCTTAGCGGGAGCAACTGAAGCAACGAAAGAACTTTGGAATCAAGTAATGGATTTAACAACAAAAGAACGTGAAAACGGTGGCGTTCTTGATATGGATACAAAAATTGTTTCTTCTATTACATCACATGAACCAGGATATTTAAATAAAGATATTGAAAAAGTAGTCGGTTTCCAAACTGATAAACCATTTAAACGTTCTTTACAACCATATGGTGGTATTCGTATGGCGGAACAAGCATGTGAATCTTATGGATACGAAATGGATAAAGAACTTAGTCGTATTTTTAGAGATTGGAGAAAAACTCATAACCAAGGTGTATTCGATGCTTATACACCAGAAATGAGAAATGCACGTAAATCAGGCGTTATTACTGGGCTTCCAGATGCATACGGCCGTGGACGTATTATCGGTGACTACCGTCGAGTAGCGTTATATGGTATTGATCATTTAATTGAAGCGAAAAAAGCTGATTTAAATTTAACTGGTGGTGTAATGAGCGAAGATACAATGCGTTTACGCGAAGAGTTATCTGAGCAAATGCGTGCACTTCAAGAATTAAAACAAATGGCTGCTTCTCATGGCTTTGATATTTCTAAACCAGCAACAAATGCACAAGAAGCATTCCAATGGTTATACTTCGCATATCTTGCTGCAATTAAAGAGCAAAATGGGGCTGCAATGAGTCTTGGACGTACTTCTACATTCTTAGATATTTACATTGAAAGAGATTTAGCAAATGGTACTTTAACAGAAGAAGAAGTACAAGAAATTGTGGACCACTTCATTATGAAATTACGTCTTGTGAAATTCGCAAGAACACCTGATTATAATGAACTATTCTCTGGTGATCCAACTTGGGTAACTGAATCTATCGGTGGTATTGCATTAGATGGTCGTCCTTTAGTAACAAAGAACTCATTCCGTTTCTTGCATACATTAGATAATTTAGGACCAGCGCCAGAACCAAACTTAACAGTTCTTTGGTCTAAACAATTACCACAGAACTTTAAAAACTATTGTGCGAAAATGTCCATTAAAACATCTGCAATTCAATACGAAAATGATGACATCATGCGTCCTGAATATGGAGATGACTACGGTATTGCATGTTGTGTATCTGCAATGAGAATCGGTAAGCAAATGCAGTTCTTCGGAGCTCGTGCAAACTTAGCAAAAGCATTATTATATGCGATCAACGGTGGTAAAGATGAAAAATCAAAAGCACAAGTTGGTCCTGAGTACGCACCAATTACTTCTGAAGTATTAGATTATGAAGAAGTTATGCATAAGTTTGATATGACAATGGAATGGTTAGCGGGTCTATATTTAAACACATTAAATGTTATCCACTACATGCATGATAAATATAGCTATGAACGTATTGAAATGGCACTTCATGATACGAATGTTCTTCGTACAATGGCAACAGGTATCGCGGGCCTATCTGTAGTAGCAGACTCATTAAGCGCAATTAAATACGCAAAAGTAAAACCAATTCGTGATGAAAATGGTATTGCAGTTGACTTTGAAATCGAAGGTGATTTCCCTAAATACGGTAACAATGATGATCGTGTAGATGAAATCGCAGTAAATCTTGTGAAAACATTTATGAATAAACTTCGTAAACATAAAACATATCGTAATTCTGTTCATACAATGTCTATCTTAACTATTACTTCTAACGTTGTGTATGGTAAGAAAACTGGTAATACTCCAGATGGTCGCCGTACTGGAGAGCCGTTCGCACCAGGTGCAAACCCAATGCATGGCCGTGATACAAAAGGTGCATTAGCTTCATTACTATCTGTAGCTAAATTACCATATGAAGATGCACAAGATGGCATTTCTAATACATTCTCTATTATTCCGAAAGCACTTGGCAAAGAAGATGATGTACAAGTACGTAACTTAGTATCTATGCTTGATGGTTATGCAGTAAAAGAAGGACATCACTTAAATATTAACGTATTTAATCGTGAAACATTAATGGATGCAATGGAACATCCTGAGAAATATCCACAATTAACAATTCGCGTATCTGGTTACGCTGTAAACTTTATTAAATTAACTCGTGAACAACAAATCGATGTAATTAATCGTACAATGCATGAAAGCATGTAAGTAAAAAAGTGTCCCTCTGCTATTTATAAATAGTAGAGGGGGGCTGTTTCAATAAAGGAGGAAGTAATATGGTAAAAGGAAGAATACATTCTGTAGAGTCTTGTGGTACTGTTGATGGCCCAGGGATTCGTTATGTCATATTTACACAAGGGTGTTTATTACGTTGTCAATATTGTCATAATGCTGATACATGGGAGATCGGTAAAGGAAAAGAAATAACAGTTGAAGAAGTAATGCAGGATGTGACATGTTACCTTCCTTTTATTGAAGCTTCCGGAGGCGGGATAACAGTTAGTGGTGGAGAACCATTACTACAGTTAGACTTCTTAATTGAATTATTTAAAAAATGTAAGGAAGTTGGAATTCATACAACAATTGATTCTTCAGGTGGTTGCTATTCTGAGAAACCAGAATTCCAGCGAAAGCTAGATATATTAATGGAGTATACAGATTTAGTTTTATTGGATTTGAAACATATCGATTCCAAAAAGCATCGTAAATTAACAGGAAAACCAAATGAACATATTTTACAATTTGCTCGTTATTTATCGGATAAAAATAAACCGATTTGGGTACGACACGTATTAGTTCCAGGTATTACTGATAATGAAGAAGATCTGCAAAATTTATCTAGCTTTATTCAAAGCTTATCTAATGTTCAAAAAGTTGAAGTGTTACCATATCATAAGCTTGGTGTATATAAATGGGAGGCGCTTGGACATAAATACCCACTTGCAAATGTAGAACCACCTACAGAAAAAAATGTAGAACAAGCGAAACATATTTTACAAGCAGTCTAATCCAAATATTGGATTAGACTTTTTGCTTTCTTTACAATAAAACCTAGAGTATATATATAGAAAAGAGTATACTGAAAATAGAATATCCATATTTTTGTAAGGAATAAGTAGAGAAATTTACATAATTGTAAAGGGAAATCAAAATAGTAAAAAGAATTAAGAAGTAAAAGAGCGAGTATCATGGAATAGAGAACATTTGTAAGTTATTGCGAAAGCTCTTATAGGAAAGTATAATGTAAAGATATGAGCACAGATAGGATTAAGGGGTCAATCTTATATGCTTTGCATATCCACGACAGATACATAGCTGAAAGGGAAATATCGGAATCTGTTTATGTAATTTTTAAGGAAAATGTTTTTCCTATTGTCGTATATGCAATATGGAGAAACAAAAAGCTAGGAGTGGATTTGTTTGATAAAAAACCCCAAGGTTTTAATATTAACTGCACATTACGGTAATGGTCATGTGCAAGTAGCGAAAACATTAGAACAAACATTTCGCCAAAAAGGAATCGAAGATGTAATTGTGTGCGACTTGTTTGGAGAATCACATCCATTTATAACCGACATTACAAAATATTTATATTTAAAAAGTTATACAATAGGAAAAGAATTATATCGTTTGTTTTATTACGGGGTAGAAAAAATTTATGATAAGAAAATAGCATCTTGGTACGCAAATTTTGGCAGGAAACGTTTGAAATCACTTTTACAAGTAGAGAAACCGGACATTGTCATTAATACCTTTCCAATCATAGCTGTACCAGAATTGAAAAAGCAAACAGGTATTTCAATTCCTGTTTATAACGTATTAACGGATTTTTGCGTGCATAAAATATGGATTCATCGAGAAGTAGATCGTTATTTCGTAGCAACTGATCACGTGAAAAAAGTGATGGTTGATATCGGTGTGCCTGCGGAGAAAATTGTTGAAACTGGAATTCCGATTCGCAGTAGTTTTGAGTTAAAGATAAATCCAGATATTATATATAATAAATATCAGTTATGTAAGAACAAAAAGATTTTACTAATTGTAGCAGGTGCTCATGGGGTACTAGGAAGTGTAAAAGAACTATGCCAGTCATTTATGTCAGTACCTAATTTACAAGTAGTTGTCGTTTGTGGGAAAAATGAAGCTTTAAAACAGGATTTAGTAGGGTTACAGAAACAAAATTCTGATGCACTAAAAGTATTTGGTTATGTTGAAAACATTGATGAACTATTCCGTGTTACTTCCTGTATGATTACGAAGCCAGGCGGTATTACGTTAAGTGAAGCAGCAGCGTTGCAAGTACCAGTCATTTTATATAAGCCTGTTCCAGGACAAGAAAATGAAAATGCGATGTACTTTGAAAGAAAAGGAGCTGCAGTTGTAATTCGTGATGATAGTGAGGTTTTTGCAAAAACAGAGGCGGTATTACTAGATGAGATGAAGCTTCTTCAAATGAAAGAGGCCATGAAAAGCATTTATCGTCCGGAGCCAGCTGGTCATATTGTGGATGCAATTTTGGCAGAAAATCATGCAGAGCCCAATCGTATACCTATGAAATCACCTGCTCTTGCAGAATCGTTTACTTAATATGAAACCCTCTTTTGGATGTTTAAAGAGGGTTCTTTATTATTTAAAAAGAAAAAACAGCAACTTATCCACAAAAAGGTTGCGCTTTCATTAGACAGTAAAGTCGGAATATTAACAACTATATCCACATAGTCCACAATTTTTAGAAAAATATCCACAATTCTAACAGTTGACATGTGCTTAAATATATAAATATATTAAAGGTTTTTGAAAATTAATCACAATTCTATTAATTCTGTGGATAAAGTTGTCCACAACAAAAAAGTTCCCTTATGTATAAGGGAACTTTTTTGTCTATTCTTATTAGTTAGGAAAATTATGTAATGAAAATGAATAATTAGGGGGGAACTTCTAATTATTCATTTTCACTTTAAATGCCTTTTGAGCGATATCCCGCTGCACGATCTGCTTTTCGAAATTCTCGTTGATAGAGAACTTCTTGTGTACTAGATAATGTGTTTTTTGCTTTGTCGCGTTTCTTTTTATCCATTACAAATCACCTCGTGTCCTAAAGTCACTATCTATCGTTTCCAAAGACATGGGGTGATATACGTATATATCAAAAGTATAATGATTGATTGTTATTTCTGAAAATTTAGATTAAGCTTCTTTTAAGTGATGGGCATCTTGGAATGTTGTATCTCGCATTGTTGCAAGTGTATATTGATCTTTTGGAATTTCATATAAGTTATATACTTCTTCATTCGCATTAATTTCATCATAAACGGCTTTTCTTGTTTCGTTTGCTAGATTTACATATTGTAGTTTTTCGGCAGCTTTAATAGAACGAATATTTATTTTACGAATACGCATAAAGATTGTTTCGATATCTAATTCATAGAAAAGTTCGCTGAAAAATGAATCTTTCGCTAATTTATTATATCCTTTACCATGATACGGTTTTCCAAGCCATGTTCCAAGAAATCCGGCTTTTTCTTGCACATCAAATAAAGTAATTGTTCCGATAGGGTTACCCCATTCATCTAAAATTGTGCGTGAAATCAATTCTCCACGCTCTTCGGCTTCAATGGTTTGTTTCGTTAAAAATAAATATTCCTCATAAGAATAAGCCTTTTGACGCACAAAAGGGAAGACAGCTGGATCCACCATTAACTCGTATAGAACGTGGCTGTCGTGTAAGTCGCGTTTTTTCAACATACTAACTCCTCCTCACACGAGGGTAGCATGACGAAAAAACACCCCACCCTCGAAATTTTTATATCAATCTTAAAAAAATTTCGGGGTGGGAATCGAACCCACTAGAACCAGTTTATAACGCTGGTGGCGCACCATTTGCCTTCCCCATTCATCAATTTGAAAATGATAATCACGACACAAATTGATTATGGTTTCATTCAGTTTATAATCGTATAATACTTTATCTAGTCAAAAAAATAAACTAGTTTTTTTTATTTTTTTTGTAAATTATTTTTCCGTCAATCATTGTGAGTACAGGCTTGGCTAAATAATGGAAAGGATGATGGGTCCATAACACAAGATCAGCGTCTTTTCCAACTTCAATACTTCCAATTCTATCCTCTAAGCGCAAGTTTCGTGCTGGAAGTATGGTGATTCCTTCTAAAGCTGTTTTCTCATCTAATCCTTCTCGTACGGCCATAGCAGCACAAACATTTAAATATTGAATCGGGGTATACGGGTGATCTGTTGTAATCGAAACTTCTATGCCATTTTTTGATAATATATGGTAAGTATCCCATGTTTTATGTTTAAGTTCGATTTTTGAACGTCGTGTAAGAGTAGGACCAACTGAAACTTTTAAATTATGTTTTGAAAGCTCATCGACAATAAAGTGTCCCTCTGTACAATGTTCAATACGTAAATCAAGATTGAATTCTGTTGCAAAGCGAAGAGCGGAGCTAATATCATCTGCGCGGTGAGCGTGGATACGTACCGGTATTTCGCGGCGTAATGCCTTTAAAATAGGGAGCATTCGAAAATCAGCTTCATGTCCATAGTGCTGTGCATCATAGAATGATTCACGAAGCAATCCCATAATGCCCATACGTGTTATGGATTCTTTTGTACCGTTACTATGGACCTTTTTAGGGTTTTCTCCAAAGGCAATTTTTAAACCAGCGGGTTCTTGAATAATCATACGATCAATACAAGTTCCAGCAGTTTTTATTACACAAGTAGTACCCCCGATAATATTTTGACTCCCAGGCATAACGTGAACAGTTGTGATCCCATTTTGTACAGCGTCTTGAAATGCAATATCGAAAGGATGGATACCATCTAGAGAACGGATATGAGGTGTTGAAACTTCAGATGTTTCATTTGCATCATTACCAGCCCAACCAGTCCCTTCATCATAGAGGCCGAGGTGTGTATGAACATCAATAAATCCAGGTAAGAGATGAAGAGCCCGTGCATCTATAACTGTCATATCTTGAGTAGGCTGAATAAAAGGTTTAACCTCGGTGATTTGTTCTCCAGTAACGAGTACATCCCCTTGGAGTTTTGGAGATGTAATAGGATACACAATGGCTTGTTTGAGCAATATTTTCATAGGTACCTCATTTCTATTACTTTGAAATGTTAATGGAAACTAATACAAAGTAACTGAAAGGTTATTCGTGTAGTAATGCTCCTGATCCTAGAAAATGAAAGTTTTGGAGGGGATAAAGTGAAACTTTAATCAATGGGGACAGCCTCAGCTGATTATTAGCCCCATCAATTAAGAATTTACGGCCGCAAGTAGCGGGATAACCTCCTCGTAAAACTGTATTTTAGAAGTACTACATTGTATGCGAGAGTATATTTCGTAATGCATGGTTTACTGTTGGAAATATGAATTGATATCCATGTACAATAGCTTTATTTGGTAATACATGTTGACCTTCTAATACGAGTACGCTCATTTCGCCAAGTAAAGCTTGAAGTATAAATGAAGGAACGGGTAGCCAATGAGGTTTTCCTGTTATGGAGGCAATAGTTTCTCCGAATGCCTTCATTCTTATTGGTGTGGGAGCTGTAATATTAAGGGGGCCAACTATTTCTTTTTTGTGTATAACAAAGTCAATCATGCGAACAGCATCATCTAAATGAATCCATGATAACCATTGGTTTCCAGATCCAATTGTCCCCCCGATATATAATTGATAAGGGAGTAGCATTTTTGAAAAAGCGCCTCCATCTGTCCCTAATACGACTCCAAATCTTGCGTAGACAGTCCTTATTCCAAGTGAGTGAGCTTTAGATGCTTCTTGTTCCCATAAATATACTGTATTCGCTAAAAAGTCATCTCCAGGGTTCGTTTGTCCTTCGGTAAAAGACTCGGATTCAGATGTTCCATAGTATCCAATAGCACTTGCGTTAATAAATGTATGTGGTTTTGTGTTGAGTGCTTGCAATTGTTTAATGAGTCCTTTTGTTGTTTGAATTCTACTGTTTAAAATTGCTTCTTTTTGTTTTTTTGTCCATCTACTATTAATAGATTCTCCAGCTAGATTAATAACTACATCAATAGAGGAGAGAGGGAAGGTCTGTAAATCTGGTGTCCATTGTACGTATTGAAGGTTAGGGAGTGAAGTTTCAGCATCTTTTTTTCGAGTCAGAATGTAAACAGTATATCCTTTTTGAATAAAAAAAGTAGAAAGGTATTTACCGATAAAACCGGTGCCACCGGAAATTGCGATTTTCACAATCATTTCCTCCTCATTATATATATTCTTGAAAAACAAAAATGTTCCTCGACTATGTTAAAATAATAGAGAGGTGAGAGTATGGCTGTCATTACAAAAATAGAAGTGCAAAAACGATCGAAAGAACGATTTAATATTTATATTGATAAAGGTCAAGGTGAAGAGTACGGATTTAGTGTAAATCAAGTAATCTTAATAAAACACGGATTACAAAAAGGCTTAGAAATTGATGAAATAGAGTTAGGAAATATTTTGTACAATGAAGAGGTGCAGAAAGCATATTTACAAGCAATTTCCTATTTATCCTATCAAATGAGAACGAAACAAGAAATAGAAGATTTTTTACGAAAAAAAGAAGTGGGACAGGCCATCATCTCTGAAGTCGTTTCGAAATTATTACATGATCGATATATTAATGATAAAGAGTACGCCATTTTATATACGCGAACGCAAAGTAATGTGAATCGAAAGGGTCCAACTGTTATAAAAAGAGAGCTGTTAAATAAAGGTGTTCAGGATCTAATCATTACACATAGTTTACAAGAGTATCCAAAGGAGAAGCAAATTGAAAATGCTTCGGTTCTTATAGAGAAGAAGAAAAAATCTTATCAAAAGCATTCATTTTTACAAATGAAGCTAAAGTTAGACGAAATGCTTGTTCGTAAAGGATATTCTAGAGATGTGATTCAAATTTGTTTGGAAGAATTGAAAGACGAAAAAGATGACGAACAGCAACAAGAAGCGTTACACTATCATGGGAATAAATATTATGAGAAATATAAGAAGTATGATGGATGGACTTTCGAAAATAAGATGAAACAAGCGTTATACCGTAAAGGATTCTCTATTGATGAGATAGAGATATTTTTACAAATGAAACGTGAAGAGGGATGAGGGGAATAATAAGATGAATATGCCAAAACGCTACAGTGAAATGACACAGCATGAGCTTAGGGAAGAAATTGGAGCTTTGAAGGAGCAAGCAGTAAAGGCTGAGCAACTTGGAATTGTAAATGAATTTGATGTATTAATGAGAAAGATGGCTATGGCTCGTGCTTACATGACTGATATAAACAAATTCCATATTGGTGAAACCTATGAATTAGTAGAGGAACCTGGTGTAGTATTTAAAATTACGTACTTCAATGGGGTATTTGCTTGGGGATATAAGCAAAATGATAAGGAAGAGATTGGGATACCAATTTCCTTGTTACAAGAAAAATGAAAACCAGAGAGCTAATATCTCTCTGGTTTTCATCTTTGGTAGGCGTTAAAGGAGATAGGAGATTCTAAAATTGGCGTTTTTTACATTCGTTGGCCAATATAATGAGAGACTGGGTTTGTTGCGTCTGTCCGTTAACTTGCGCTTTCGCATGTTTCGGACGAGTCCACGTATGGTTAAATAATTCAGAACGACTATCTAAACGATCACGGTAGCTCATCTTTATCACCTCGTGTAGGAAGTTAATTTATTTTGTACTACTCTTCCTGCTGATTTGCAGCACGCATACGTTCTTGTGGGTGCGTGTTAATTGTGCCGTTAGGTCGTTTCGAAGCGAAGCGTGATTTCGCCTTCGGCTGACCGTCGATTTTGCTGTTGTTTTTTGACTCAGACCAAAATTCGGCTTGTTTACCCATTGCGAACGCCCTCCTCATCATCAGTTGATACCTCTTTAAGAAGTATCAATTATAGAATGTGCAAAATAGAAGAAACTATCCTTTAGAAATGAAGGGAATAAAGTGAAACTTTAACCAGTTGTTTTTTCATCCCCCATTGATTATTAGCCCGCACCAATCAGGCTGCCCAAAAATAGTGGGATAAATAGATAAAAGGAGATTAGAATATGAATGATATTTACGAAACATTAACGAAAGAACTATTAGACAAAAATGACAAACTTTCTTACGCGCAAGCTCGTGCGTGGGTTGAATTACTGTGGGAAGACTTTCAAACAACTTATGCGAAATCAGGTCGTTACCAAGGTGATGAAATGACTGAGCAAGTAGTACGAACATGGATTAATAATCATGGAGCACGTCTTCATGAAATGCGTACAAATAATCCGAAATATAGCCATTTAATTAATCAAGAAGACCATTTAAAACATTAAAAAAAGCGACTTAAGTCGCTTTTTTTAATGTGGGAGCAATTCCAGTTTCTTTCGAAGTTTTTCTTCACTAAAAATCCATCCTGTATAGGAGCTAATAATATTTAAATTGTGATCGAGTTGAACGATTGCGACGAATGGATAATAATCTTTACTTCGATATCGCAAATCGATGAATCGAATTTCATAATAGTTATCATAATCAAAAATATCCCAGCGATATACAGGAGAAAAAGATAAGAAGGCCGAGATGTTTTCATCTTGCTTAGCTGCTCGCATAATAGCGTTATCTGGGAACGGTACCCGATCGAACTTATCGTATATCATAATGTTACCACGATGCCATCTCGCAACGTAGTAATAATCACTTGTAACAACTGCTAAATGATAATGATAAAATCGGTAAGAAGGAGAAATGATTATCCTCTCAACATTTTTGAAACGTTTGTGTACAACGCTTCTTATATTTCTATGCATCATAATTCGTCCGATATAGTAAACAATCATTAATATATAAGCTGCTAAGGCTGTATACCCTTTATGGGAACCTACGAGCATACAAGCAATTGCAAGTATATGGATAAAGAAAATTACGGTATCAAACGTATTAATTATGCCGAGTGCGACCCATTTTTTTGTAAAAGGCCGTAATGCCTGTGTACCGTAGGCGTTGAAAATATCTACAAAGACGTGAAGAAAGACAGCGATAAATGACCAAAGTAGTAGATGAAGATATGGAGCATCTAAAAAGAAGGCAAAAGAGATGCCGCTTATAAGGAATGACCAAAGGATTACTGCAGGAATGGAATGAGTAATTCCGCGATGATTTCTTATATATTTAGCGTTATTACGCAATTTTAAAACTGTATCAATATCAGGAATATTGGAACCAGCAATTGTAGCAAGCATAACTGCTTGTGGCCCAATATCACTTTGCGCTATAGCTGGGTCTAATGTTGCTAAACTACCTAAAGTGACACCCATAACAAGGTGAGTGGCTGTGTCCATAGAAATCCACCTCCGTTTTTTTATTAATGTAACTCTTTTTATTCGATACCTCAAGTCCTTTGCCTTCTATTTCCTATATCATCTTACTTAAATTTTTTCCTAAAATCTTTATAATAGTACGTATATGCAAAAAAATGAGGAGGATCAAGTTTGACACTTGAAATATTAGATAATTTTAACATAAAGCAGTTTCAGAATGATTTAATTGGTTGGTTTGAAAAAGAGCAACGTGACTTACCATGGCGAAAAAATAAAGATCCATACCGCGTTTGGGTTTCTGAAATTATGTTACAGCAAACAAGGGTAGAAGCTGTAAAACCATATTACGCAAATTTTATGGGGAAGTTTCCTACGCTTGAAGCATTAGCAAATGCCGATGATGAAGAAGTATTAAAAGCATGGGAAGGTTTAGGATATTATTCTAGAGCACGCAATTTACATGCGGCAGTAAAAGAGGTAAAAGAAGTATACGGCGGGCTAGTACCGAATGATGTAAAGAAAATTGAAAAATTAAAAGGAGTCGGACCATATACAAAAGGTGCCATTTTAAGTATTGCATATGGTATACCAGAACCAGCAGTTGACGGAAATGTTATGCGTGTATTATCTCGTATTTTATCAGTGTGGGATGACATTGCAAAACCAAAGACTAGAAAAGTATTTGAAGAGATTGTGCGTGAAATCATTTCAACAGAAAATCCATCTTATTTTAATCAAGGATTGATGGAATTAGGTGCCCTAATTTGTATTCCTAAAAATCCATCGTGCTTACTTTGTCCTGTACGTGAGCATTGCAGGGGGTATGCTGAGGGTGTTCAAAAAGAATTGCCAGTAAAAAGTAAAGCGAAGGCTCCTAAAATGGTACCACTTGTTGCGGGAGTACTTCAAACTGAAGATGGTCGTTACGTCATTAATAAACGTCCAAGTACAGGATTACTAGCTAATATGTGGGAGTTTCCGAATATTGAACTTGGCGGAGGAATACGGAATCAGAAGGAACAGCTT
The DNA here is from genome assembly GCF_014932895.1 of Bacillus thuringiensis. GTDB lineage: Bacteria > Bacillota > Bacilli > Bacillales > Bacillaceae_G > Bacillus_A > Bacillus_A thuringiensis_AA. The sequence continues at coordinate 63,020 of NZ_JACYOF010000017.1, forward strand.
TTAGATTATATGAAAGAAAAATTTGAGCTCTCGGTTTCCATTGATGAATATGCAATGAATGTACAACATACGTTTACACATCGCACCTGGGATATATTTGTATTTTACGGAAAAGTATCGGGTGATATTGAGGAAACAGATACAGTGAAATTTGTATCGAAAGAAGCATTTGAACAGTTACCTTTCTCGAAGTCGCATCGCACTATTTACGAAAATTGTGTTGAGAAGATCACAATGCAATAAAAGATAAAAACGTGTTCTAAAATTTTGGAACACGTTTTTTTATTTGTACGCTGAGTTTAAAGAGCCTAGTAGTTATACTGATTACAGTTTTATTTTATCCCGCTATTTGCGGACAGTAAGACTCCTACCTCAAAATTCGGCTGGAGCAAAGAAGTGAGGTGGGAGATCAACTGCCCGTAAACGTCCGATTGGTTCAACTAATAATCAGTGGAGGATGAACAAAAACCTCCACTGATTAAAGTTTCACTTTATAATCCGCCCCGTGATTCGATTTCTTTCACAATTTCTTTATAAATCGTTTGTCCTTCTACATTTAGATAAGGCATAATTTGCTGAAATGAGTGATGAAAATGAGCTAATTCATTTTTTCTCCATTCATTTTTTGAAATCATTGTTAGTTCAGTTATGTCACGTCCAGTGTACATGTTTCCACCTCCATCATCTGTAGTTTGAATGAGTAATAAGAGATATATGCAGGAATTAAAAAAAGAAAATTACGGATAGCTTCTAAGTGAATTGGTTACATTATTAATTGTGGAGGTGAGAAAGATGAGTAAAAAACAACAAGGTTATAACAAGGCAACTTCTGGCGCTAGCATTCAAAGTGCAAATGCTAGTTATGGTACAGAGTTTGCAACTGAAACAAATGTACAATCAGTAAAACAAGCAAACGCACAATCAGAAGCGAAGAAAGCACAAGCTTCTGGTGCGCAAAGTGCAAATGCTAGTTATGGTACAGAATTTGCAACTGAAACAGACGTGCATGCTGTGAAAAAACAAAATGCACAATCAGCTGCAAAGAAATCACAATCTTCTAGCTCAAATCAGTAATGAAAGAAAAACACTTCTCTAATTCAGGAGAAGTGTTTTCTTTATGCGCGAGTCGTTGTAATGAAAAGAAAGTGAACGACATAACTTCTAATAAGTCAACAAATGTAGTCAAAGGAGAAGGAAGTTAACAATTAGAAATATGTAATTAGGAATAATAAATACTGAATAAGTCCAAAGGGGGTAAGTAATGAACGATTTTGATAAGTTGGTAGGAGAGCAATTGGAAACGATGGATGAGTTGTTAAAGTTGCAAGCGCATCTAGAGAAGTATCAGCAAATAGAAATGAACGAAAAGGATACGTGCGATAAAAAAGAACTACATTTTATCCGCCAAGAAATATATAGAACAGAAGTAGCGTTGAAACTGTTACATGAGAAATTTGAAGAGCAAACGAATAGTGTGATTAAATCTTTTGAAACTGAAAAAATGATTTCAAATTTAGGATAAGACATATTGTTACTTCAGGTGAAAAGTCCTTCTGTACATGGAAATAGGGAAGGGCTTTTTCTATTACATGTCCTCGTTTCTAAATAATGCAGCGCAGTCCTTTTTTTCTAAGAAGATTGGGGGTAAGGTATTCAACAATAAACCTTCATCCTATTCAGTGTGAAAAATAGAGTCTTGCCCCTTTAGTTTTAAAATTTCGACAAAAAAGTTATAATGGAAAAAAAGTGAATGCAGTTCAAAGGATAGTTAAGGTAATTTAAGAAGGGCATTTGCAGTTGAAAGAAGGGAGCATATATGGGATTTCCCAAAGAAGGAGAAAAAGTACAAATACATAGTTATAAACATAATGGCTCCATTCATAGAATGTGGGAAGAGACAACAATCTTAAAAGGGACGCAGAGTCTTGTGATTGGGGCGAATGATCGGACAGTAGTGACAGAATCAGATGGCCGAACATGGATTACTCGTGAACCGGCAATTTGTTATTTTCATGCCAACTATTGGTTTAATGTGATTGGGATGCTAAGGGAAGAGGGAGTATACTATTATTGTAATTTAAGCTCACCTTTTGCATATGATTCTGAAGCATTAAAGTATATTGATTATGATTTAGATATTAAAGTGTATCCAGATATGACATATACGCTTTTAGATGAAGATGAGTATGAAAAACATAGTCAAATTATGCAGTACCCACCTGTTATTGATACAATTTTAAAACGAAATGTAGCACATTTAACACAGTGGATTCATCAGAGAAAAGGTCCATTCGCACCAGATTTTGTAGATATGTGGTATGAGAGATATTTAATGTACAGAAATTAAAACAAACCTGCAGGGGATTTCCCAGCAGGTTTGTCCTATTAGAGGGGGGATTATGTGCAGGGCATCAAAAGATATTTACAATTTGTTAAACCATATCGATGGCTTATTGCTATTACAATTGTTATCGGTCTAGTTAAGTTTGGTATCCCGCTTATTATGCCATGGCTATTAAAGTATATTATTGATGATGTTATTCAAGGTGGGGGATCACTTCAAGACAAAACGTCTCAATTAATAACAGCGATTGGGATTGCTTTTTTTATTTTTGCGGTATTAAGACCACCGATTGAATATTATCGTCAATATTTCGCGCAGCGTATCTCAAATACAGTACTATATGATTTGCGGAAACATATATTTGGTCACTTGCAAAAGTTGAGTTTACGTTATTATTCGAATACAAAAACAGGGGAGATTATTTCACGTGTAATACATGATGTAGAACAAACGAAAGATTTTGTCATTACGGGTTTGATGAACGTCTGGTTAGACACTGCAACAATTACGATTGCTATTATTGTTATGTTTTCTATGAATATAAAGTTAACGTTTGTTGCGTTATTAATTTTACCTATTTATGTCGTTGCAGTGAAATATTTTTTCGGGCATCTTCGAAAATTGACGAAAGAACGTTCACAAGCGTTAGCAACGATGCAAGGATATTTACACGAACGTATTCAAGGGATGCAAGTGACACGTAGTTTTGCATTAGAAGAGTATGAGGGAAAGCAGTTTGAAAAAAGAAATAATGAATTTTTAACAAAAGCATTAACGCATACAAGTTGGACAGCAAAAACATTTTCAGTAGTGAATACGTTAACGGATTTAGGCCCGCTACTTGTTATTGGTTTTGCAGCATATGAGGTAATTCAAGGTCAGTTAACGCTAGGGACTATGGTTGCTTTCGTCGGATATATGGATAGTTTATATAGTCCACTTCGTCGCCTCGTTAATTCATCTACAACATTAACGCAGTCTTTCGCATCAATGGATCGAGTGTTTGAATTGTTAGATGAAAAATACGATATTGTTAATGTGCCAAATGCAGTACAAGCTAAAAGGTTAGATGGAGAAGTTATATTTGATAATGTTTCTTTTCGTTATAATGCGGATGAAAAAGAGATATTGCATAATCTATCATTAACTATGCGGCCAGGAGAGAAGGTAGCACTTGTAGGAGCGAGTGGGGGAGGAAAGTCATCTCTTGCCAGTTTAATTCCACGCTTTTATGATGTCTCTGACGGTGCAGTTTATGTAGATGGGATAGATGTAAGAAAGTATGATATGAGGAATTTACGTAGTCATATTGGAATTGTACTGCAAGATAATTTGTTATTTAGCGATACAATCGGGGCTAATATTTTATACGGAAATCCGACAGCTACAGAGGAAGAAGTGGTTGCGGCTGCCAAAGCTGCGCAAATTCATGATTTTATTATCGAGTTACCAGATGGTTATAATACTGTTGTTGGAGAACGTGGTGTGAAGTTATCTGGCGGGCAAAGGCAACGTGTAGCAATTGCGCGAGTGTTTCTAAAGAATCCATCATTACTTATATTAGATGAAGCAACTTCCGCTTTAGATTTAGAAAATGAACGTTATATTCAAGAGGCGCTTCAAACGTTAGCTGCTGATCGAACGACGATTATAATTGCACATCGATTAGCGACGATTACGCATGTTGATACGATTATTTACATTGAAGAGGGTGAAATTAAAGAAACAGGTTCTCATGAAGAGTTAATGAAAAAAAGAGGATTCTATTACAATTTATATCAACTTCAACATATAACAGAAACAGCTCCTTTAGCGTAAAAGGAGCTGTTTTTTATTCGTCTTCTTTTTTGTCGTCGATTTGGAGTTCTGTTTTTGGTTTATGGTATGTGTAGAAGCTATCCACAAGTAAATCTAAATGCTCTACTTCTTCACTATAGTTAATAATGGAAGAAATAAGAGGGAAGAGATGTAGCCATGTTTTATATGCTTCCTCATCATCCTTGTTTTGATAATCCATAAAGATATCAATTAATTCTTGTTTACCTGTTTCAACTTCATCCAGCATTTCAACGGATTGTTGTTTCTTTGCTTTACCAATAAATTTTAATAAAACTTGTTCATGATAATGCGTTAATGAGTCAAGTTCGTTTTGAATAGATTCCTGAAATTCTTCTGGCATATAGCGCAGTTCATTTTCAGTACGATGTAATGATTTTAACGTACTTAAAGCACGGCTTGTTGTCGCTAACATTTGTCTGAATAAAACGAGCTTACGAATTTTTGCGAACTTTACTTTTTTCGTGTAGCTTCTTTCTTCTTTATACAGCAAATAGTAATGATTTAGTTTGATCATTTTTTCTTTCATACGATCAATATCAGTTTTTAGAGTTGTAAAATCAGAAGCTTGCCTGCTATTCATTCGAATCCATTTTACAATTTCTTCTGTATTATCAACGATACGATGATAAAGTTTTGTTTCGTATTTTGGCGGCATAAATACTAAGTTTACAAGTGAAGCCGCAATAATTCCGATCATAATCGTCGCAAATCGAAGTAAGGCAAAACTAAAGAAATCTTCGCCTTGATACTCCATAATGGCGATAACGGTTACTAATGCGATTGATATTGTGTTTTCTAGTCGTAATTGTAATGTAAGAGCAATTACTAATATACATGTTAATCCGATAATAAAAGGATTATGTCCAAAAGCAGTAGCAAATACGATAGCGAATACCGCACCAATGACGTTTGCTTGAATTTGCTCAAGAGCAGTTAAATATGAGCGATATATAGACGGTTGCACAGCGAAGATAGCTGAGATTCCCGCAAATACCGGACTCGGTAATTGAAGTAAAATACAAGCAAATAAAGCTAATGTGATGGCAATACCCGTTTTTAAAATGCGAGCACCAAGTTTCATACCCTTAATAAGATCCTTTCTCTTGTCATAATGAATGTACAACATGATACTATACATTCATTACAATATGTTAGCAAGTGATATTTTAGTGACGTTAAAAAGAAATTAAGCTTCATTTATCCCACTATTTGCGGACGGTAAGAATCCCATCTCAAAATTCGGCTAAAGTAAAGAAGTTAGGTGGGAATAGGGCTGCCAGTAAAAGCCCTATTGGTATAGGCTAATAATCAGTGGGGATGAACAAAACCCCCACTGATTAAAGTTTCACCTTATAATTTTTCCTAATTCTTTTTAAACATCAATTTTTAGTAAAAAAACCTGCTGAATTTCAGCAGGTTTCAAATTGTTACTATAGATTACTATGAGAAATGCGCTTCGTCAATTTTTTCTTAAAAATGAGAATTAGGCATATCACTCTGTTGAGATAGATGGATCAGCCTGTTCTTTTTTCGGGATAATTTCAAAAAACTGGTGCTGTATATCATCTAATAACGGTGTTAACAAAGCCACTTCCTCGTATTGCTCATGCTCGTTTAATACACGAATATAGTCTAGCAATAACTCAGTCACATCTTGTATGCCATTTTTACTAATTGGTTGTAATATAACATTTGCCCCTTTTGCGATTCTTCTTTTGAAGGCCTGTTCTGTTAAACCTAAGTTTGAATCATGGCGTAAATAAACAACGCCGCCAGTCATACCAGCACAAATCCATGGACCAGGATCCCCTAAAACAAGTGCACGCCCATTTGTCATATATTCAAAAGCGAAACCTTTAATATTAGAGTATGCACCTATATTTCCTTGCTCTTTTTCACGAAGTGGTTTTGTAATTCTACCTCCAATTATCATGTCTGCTCCAGAAAGGCGAATACCAGCGCGGGCGTCGGCGTTACCTTGCACGTATAATGCCCCTTTTTGTGCACCGTATCCAAATCCTTTTCCGACAGAACCGTTATAATAGCCTCCATCCTTTCCTTTTGCTTTCGTTATATAAATACCACCACCAAGGGAAGTTTTGCCGATACCATCTTGCGCACCGCCATTTACGTGTATAAATAAGTTTTCGCTATTGTAAGCCCCTAAACCATTTCCAGGAACAGAGCCATTTGTGTACTTTAATGTAAGTGGTTCAAGTTGAGTGTCTTCATATAATTTACTACGAACGCGATAACAAGATTCTAAACCGCCCATAACGCGTTGTTCTACGCCAACTCCTACTAACTCTTTTGAGTGAGTAGAATGAACTGTTTCAAATTGTTTTTCTTGTACAGATACTGTTGTTGTAACAGTTGAGTTTTCTATCGTTTGCAGTAAATTACATAAGTCTAATAAATCTTCGCCTCGAACTTGTTCTAATAAATCGGAACGCCCGATAATTTCTTGTAAATTTGTATAACCGAGTTGTCCTGTTAACCGTTTTAGTTCTACACCGAAAGTGGTGAATAAATTTAATAAACCAGCCACTGCGCTTTCTAATTCGCGCGGAACGAAGCGGCGTAATCCATGTTCTTTCGCTTGCGCTTCAGATTCAATTTGTGTCGCAATTCCAACATGGCAAGTATCTAGATGACAACCACGGCAAGTTGTACAGCCGATTGCAATCATTGATAATGTCCCAAATCCAATTCGGTTTGCTCCAAGAAGCATGATTTTTAAGGCGTCATTTACACTTCGAATACCACCATCTGCCCAAATTTCTACTTTATGTCTCATACCTGCTTCTAGTAGAGCGTTGTGAGCAGCTTTAACACCAATTTCTACTGGAAGACCTACATGTTGTAATGCATGAATACGTGCAGCACCTGTTCCGCCGTCAAATCCGCTAATGTTAATAAAATCAGCACCAGCTTTTGCGATACCAACAGCAATTGTTCCAATGTTAGGAACGACAGGGACTTTCACGGCTACTTTTGCAAGCTGATTGGCCGTTTTAATTTCTGTAATCATTTGAGCTAAATCTTCAATTGAATAAATATCATGGTTGTTAGAAGGTGAAATTAAATCTGATCCAATTGTAGCGTTACGTGCCTCAGCAATTTTTGCGGTTACTTTGGAACCTGGTAAATGTCCGCCTTCACCAGGTTTTGCACCTTGCCCGATTTTTATTTCAATTAAATTTGATGAATTTAGTAGTTCAGCGTTTACTCCAAATCGGCCAGATGCAACTTGTTGTCCACGTGTATGTGGGTATTTGCCAATCATATCTTTAATTTCGCCGCCTTCACCGTTCAAACTAATCATATTTAGCTGATCGGCAGCTTCTGCATATGCACGAAAGGCGATTTCGTTTTGAGAACCGAATGACATGGAACTAATAATAAACGGTAGATCATGATTTTGAATGCTAATAGACACTTCTTCAGCTGGAACGACATGCTTTGTTTGTTTGGTTTGAACAAGGTGTCTGATTGCGAGTGGATTATTGTCTTCTAATTCATTTAACTTTTCGCGGTAATCATCATAAGGATTTCCTTTTGCAACATCGCCGATTGCTTTCCAAATCCGCGGGAATATATGAAATGATTTTCGCATTCTAACTTTTGGATTGTTATAATCATCTGCTCGCATTTTTGCATCTTCAGCAAGTGATTCAAGCGAAAATGCTAAATCATTTGAACCGAAGAAGTTTGTAATTTGTAATATATTTGCGATTTCCTCGTGTAATCCAATAGAGGAGAAGAGGCGTCCATAACCGCGTAACTCATGAATTCCGATTGTTGAAATGACTTTCTCTAGTCCTTTATTAAGGGCAGTATATAAATTCGTAATAGGTGCTTTTGTTCCGTCGTTTACAGTTGCGAACAGTAAATATGGATTAATACCATCTGCACCTAATCCGTAAAGGGTAACGATATCATGTAAGGAACGAAGGGCACCAGAACGTATAACGAGAGAACAGTTTCGGCGTAATTTATTTTCACTTAATACTTGATGCACTTTAGCGGTAACTAAATGGGGATCAATCCATAACTGTTCATTTTGATGAGCTTCCGCGTCATCTAATAATAGTAGGGAAGCTCCATTGTTAACGGCAGTTATCGCTTCAGAACTAATTCGATTTAATGCGCATTGTAAAGTTTCTGGCGAACTGAATGTAGCAGAGATTGTAGCGATAGAGCTATGAGTAATGAACAACTGCATAAGTTGTTCGTACGTAATTGTGTGCAATTCCTCTGCAACAGATTGTGCAACACTTCCTTCTAAAATAATTGGTGAAAGCATCTCAACTACAAATGGCTGTTTCGCACTGCTTGATAAACTTGGGCGCTCTCCAAGTACAGTACGTGTAGAGAAATGTTCAATTTCACGGTCGCGGTCAATTGCTGGGTTTGTAACAACAGCTACACTTTCTTTAATAAAATCAGCAATATTTCGTCTATCCGTATCGAGTGCGGCAAGTGGTGAATCATGCCCAAGTGAGCGAATTGGCTCAACCCCTTTTGTTGCCATCTGTTCAAGGAGCTGAATATGCTCTCGATCCCACCCGAAAGAAACGTACTGCTTCGTTTCAACTTGAACAGAATCACATAATCCCTGGGTTTCTTTTGTTTTAGGGATAGATAAGTTTAAATGGTAATTGCTAACATCGATTCGTTTTTTGAAACGGTTATATACTTCAATTTGGTATTTGTCGTACTCATAAAGAACAAGGTCATCTTGTTCATTCCATTTTAATCCGACTTTTTCTCCAGGAGCGAGTGGTTTTGGTTCTGCTACATATTCAGTTGGTGATACAACTCCAGGTTCAGAAGAGAAAATATAAGAGCTTTCTGTCTCTACTTTCCATACTGGTCGTAGGCCAAGGGAATCAACGCTGAAAACAGCTTCATCTTTATAACGTGAAATAATACCAGCTGGACCTTGTGCAAAGTGCCCCCACGCCTCGCGTATATAAGTGTATAAGTTTTGTAAATTTGTTTCGTATAGTTTTATCTCATTAATAATTGGCGGAAATAATATGTCCATCGCTTCAAATAAGCTGTAGTTATACTGAACGAGAAGGGTTTCTAAGGTGCGATTTAAATCTTGGGAGTCACTGCCCCCAGCAGTAAGTGATACATCAATCATTTCAGCCTGATCGCGTAATTTTGCGATTGTGTTAATTTCACCATTATGTCCGAGAATGCTAAATGGTTGTACACGAAAAAAATTAGATAATGTATTAGTAGAATAGCGGTTATGTCCTAGTGTCATAGTTGAAGCAATAAGTGGGTGTTGTAAATCATTGTAATAGGCGACAAGTGTATCGCCAGCACCTAGAACTTTATATACAACATGATCACGACTTAATGAAGCGACATGAATCGCTTCGTTTTTCTCTATGTTTATCGTTACTGAAAATAATGTTTGCTCAATATTTGTAACTTCATTTTCAGCGATAAGGGCAACTTGCCAAAATAAAGGCTCTTCCTGTTTGCCAAGTGGACCGAGTGCATCAGAATTTATTACATCATCACTTTCGAAAATAATAGTAAAGTTTTCTTTGTTTAATTGTGTACGAATATAATTTTTTAAAACAGTAATATTTTCTTTTTTGTTTAGAAAAAAATGTCCAACGATAAAGTGGGGATGATCCACAATCGTTGGATTATATCCGCTACTTTTCAGTTTTTCGTTCCAAAGTGCTTTTGGTACATCAATATGGATTCCGATACCATCTCCTTCGCCATTAATGAAACCGGCTCTATGGTTCATTTTGACTAGTGATTGTATACAAAGATCGATATTTTCTTTTGTAGGAACTTTTCGTTTTTCCATAACGGAAACGATTCCACACGCATCATGTTCTGCATTTCTATAATCTCGAAATAAAGACGGTGTCCATGTATTTTTTTTATTGAGCATCCGTCAATCCCCCCTCTTGTAAAAGTTTGAATAATCTTACTATTTAAGGTGTAAATCACCTTATACACAAAGATAATAACGATTTAAAAGAAAATAAAACAGATAATTATGAATAATTATACTATTAATGCGGGATTTATGAAATAGAAAAAAGGAAAAAAGAAAGGTGAGCTTTCTTTTTTCCTTTTAATGACGGGATTATTTATTGTCTGCTAAGGCAGCAAATGCTCTGCCAACAGCTTCAATTGTATATTCAATATCTTCTTTTGTATGTTCTGTCGTTAAGAACCATGCCTCATATTTAGAAGGTGCTAAATTAATTCCTTCTTGAAGCATAAGTTTGAAGAATCTACCGAACATTTCGCCATCTGTATTTTGAGCTGCATCGTAATCTTCGATTGTATTTGTTGTGAAGTATACAGTTAATGCACCTTTTAGACGGTTTAATGTAATGTCGATATTATGTTTTGCCGCTTGCTCTAAAATTCCTTTTTCAAGCATTGCGCCAAGTTCATCTAATTTCTCATAAAGACCTTCTTGTTGAAGAACTTCTAGACAAGCAATACCGGATGCCATAGAAGCAGGGTTTCCTGCCATTGTACCAGCTTGGTATGCAGGTCCGAGTGGAGCAACTTGTTCCATAATCTCTTTCTTACCACCGTAAGCACCGATTGGAAGTCCGCCGCCAATAACTTTACCAAGCGCTGTTAAGTCTGGTGTCACTCCAAGTAAGTCTTGTGCACCACCGTACATAAAGCGGAAAGCGGTAATAACTTCATCGTAAATTACTAGTGCACCAGCTTCGTGAACAAGTTCATTAACTTTTTCAAGGAATCCTGGTTTTGGTTCTACAATACCGAAGTTTCCAACGATCGGTTCTACAAGGATAGCTGCTACTTCGTGACCCCATTTATCTAATGCTTCTTTTAAAGTTTCTACATTATTAAACGGAACAGTAATCACTTCTTGTGCGATACTTTGTGGCACACCAGCTGAATCAGGAGTTCCGAGAGTAGAAGGACCAGATCCAGCTGCTACAAGTACTAAATCAGAATGGCCATGGTAACAACCGGCAAATTTCATAATTTTTGTGCGGCCTGTGTACGCACGGGCAACACGAATTGTTGTCATTACTGCTTCTGTACCAGAGTTTACAAAGCGGACTTTATCTAATGCAGGCATTGCTTCTTTTAACATTTTCGCAAATTTTACTTCTAGTGCTGTCGGCGTTCCGTATAGTACCCCATTTTCAGCTGCTGTTGTAATCGCTTTAGTTATATGAGGGTGAGCGTGTCCAGTAATAATAGGACCGTATGCAGCTAAATAATCGATATATTTATTTCCGTCTACATCCCAGAAATAAGCACCTTTCCCGCGTTCCATAGCAACAGGAGCGCCACCGCCAACTGCTTTGAAAGAGCGAGAAGGGCTATTAACGCCACCAACGATATGCTCTAAAGCTTCTTTATGTAATGCTTCTGATTTCGTGAATTTCACTACAATTCATCTCCTTACAAAAATCTATGTATTATTCTAACATGTTTTTCGAAAAGACGTATTGTTTGTGATAGAGAGGGCAGTTGGGTAAACTATTCGTTGTGACATTTAGGAAGGGGGTCCGATTATGAAGTCGGTAATTGAGGTACAAGGGTTACGTAAAGAGTTTACAGCCTATTCAAGTCGTCCGGGATTAAAGGGTGCATTTCGCGATTTATTAAATCGTAATTATAAAATAGTACCAGCAGTAAATGATGTGTCTTTTACTGTCAAACAAGGTGAAATGGTTGGTTATATTGGTGAGAACGGTGCTGGTAAATCAACAACAATTAAAATGCTTACGGGGATTTTGACTCCGACATCAGGGAAAATCATAGTAAATGGAATGAATCCACATAAACAAAGGGAAGAATTTGTAAGAACAATTGGTGTTGTTTTTGGTCAGCGCTCTCAGCTTTGGTGGGATATTGCGGTACAAGAATCGTTTCGTTTATTGAAGAAAGTGTACGGTGTATCAGACGCTCAGTATAAGGAACATATGGAGCACGTAATCGAAACGTTAGATATTGGTCCTTTATTAGATAAGCCGGTCCGAAAGTTATCTCTTGGTCAAAGAATGCGTTGTGAATTAGCGGCAGCATTAATTCATAATCCGCCGTTATTATTTTTAGATGAGCCAACAATTGGGCTAGATGTTCTTGTGAAATTGAAAATACGTGAATTCTTAAAAGAGATGAATGAACGTTATAAAACAACAATTTTATTAACAACACATGATATTACTGATATTGAAGCTTTATGTGAGCGCGTTATCATGCTTGATGAAGGAAATATTATGTATGATGGTTCTTTAAATAATCTTCGTGCGCAGTGGGGGGCGGAGAAGGAAATACATTTTCAATTCGTGGCCCCGGTTTCATATCAGGAATTATCGATGGTTATGCCAGATAGTCAAGTCGTTTGGTCAAAAGCGAAAGAGGAAAATGCGTGGGTTGCAAAAATTCCGAATGAAGAAGTTATTGTTTCAATGCTTATTTCTAAAGTAGTACAAGCTTTCCAAATTAAAGATTTAAAAATTAATGAAGTGTCTACAGAAGAAATTATTCGTAACATCTATGAAGAAGGTATTATGCATGGGTAAGTATATTGAAATGATTCGCATTCGCTTTTTAATGATGCTTGCGTATCGTACAAACTATTATAGTGGGATTTTAATTTATACAATTAATATCGGTGCGTATTATTTTTTATGGCAAGCAATTTATAGCGGAAAAGAGAACATTGAAAGTTTATCTATTTCGCAAATGACTACGTATATCGCAATTGCGTGGATGGCACGTGCCTTTTATTTTAATAATATAGATAGGGAAATTGCGATGGAGATTCAAGAAGGACGTGTGGCCATAGAACTGATTCGTCCATATAACTATTTAGGAATGAAAGTTATGCAAGGTCTTGGCGAAGGAATATTTCGTTTTGCGTTCTTTTCAATCCCAGGTATGGTCATCGTTACATTATTATTTTCATTACAAATTACAACGAATTTTCAAACGTGGTTATATTTCTTCTTATCTTTAATATTTAGTTTCATCATTAATACACAAATAAATTTAATGACAGGAATGCTTACATTTTTCTTATTTAACAATAGTGGAATTATGTATGCAAAACGTGTTGTTATTGATTTGTTTTCAGGGTTATTATTACCGATTAGTTTTTATCCGTTATGGGCTCAAAAAGCAATGGTGTTTTTACCGTTTCAAGCAATTAGTTATATTCCGAGTATGATTTTCTCTGAAGGAATACAAGGAAATAAGTTATATGAAGCTTTGTTATTTCAAGTGATTTGGGCAATTATACTTATTATTCCAATTGTACTGATGTGGAAAACGGCGAGAAAACGTCTAATTGTACAAGGGGGATGACGAGATGCTATATATAAAATTATTTTTGCAATATGCAAGCCAATATATAAAAACAAAATTAGAGTATCGGGGCGATTTTATCGTCGGATTACTTTCGGATTTATCGCTACAAGCGGTTAATTTAATTTTTATTCTCGTTGTGTTTGGGCATACACAAGCATTAAAAGGATGGAGCCGAGAAGAAGTCATCTTTATTTATGGTTTCTTTTTAGTACCGTTTGCCATTTTTTCAGCATTCTTTAACATATGGGACTTTAATGATCGTTACATTATTAAAGGAGAAATGGATCGTGTATTAACGAGACCAATTCATAGTTTATTTCAAATTATATTAGAAAGAATGGAACTTGAATCTTTAATTGGAGCGATTACAGGAATTATTGTAATGGGATATGCAGCAGTAGAGTTACAATTATCTTTTTACTGGTATGATTTCTTCTTATTTTTACTAATGGTAGGGGGAGGAGCACTTGTATATGGCGGGATATTTGTTACACTTGCAAGTCTTGGTTTTTGGTCGGATGCAAAAAGTTCCATTATGCCGCTTATGTATAACATAGGTAATTACGGCCGCTATCCTGTTAATATTTATAACCGTGTAATTCGTTTCATTTTAACGTTTGTTTTACCATTTGCATTTGTTGGAGTATATCCAGCAGCGTACTTTTTAAGAAAAACAGAGTGGAATAGCTATGCATTCGCAACGCCGATTGTTGGTGTTATTTGTTTTACTATTGCAATTACCCTTTGGAATCAAGGGGTAAAACGATATCGTGGTGCTGGGAATTAATTATAGAAGCTTGTTCGTTTCTAAGGGATAAATCTGCCGTCTATTTCATACATATAGAATGAGGTGGAGGACATGTTATGGGGATTTATTCTATTAATTGCAGCAATCGCTATTTTGAGAAGTGTCCAATTGTTATGGAGTTCATATTCAGATTCAACACGTTTCTTTTCGCTGTATAATTTAGCTACATTATTTTTGATTTATACAACAGTACTGATTGCGTTTGGATTAAGTTATGTTGTATTAGAGGAAATGGGTTTTACAGTTTTGAAAGAAGATGGTGAAAGGTTGACTGTTCATTCTTTTCAGCTTGTTGAAATTTGTTTATATTTTAGTGCAGTCACTTTATTGTCCGTTGGATATGGTGATATAGCTCCAATTGGAATCGGAAGATGGATTGCAATTGGAGAAGCGCTAATTGGATATACACTGCCGTTTGCTTTTGTGATGAGATCTGTAATAGTCAATGAAAAATAAGACAGCGTTTGTTATAGTAAAGGAAAAGAGAAGGAGTGATAACAATGATTACAGTAGGAGAAATGGCACCGGAATTCACATTAGAGGGAAGTAACGGGGAACAAGTTCACTTAACTGACTTTCGTGGGAAAAATGTAGTTCTCTATTTTTATCCGAAAGATATGACTCCAGGGTGTACAACTGAAGCGTGTGATTTTCGTGATGCTTATGGGTTATTTCAAGAGAAGGATACGGTTATCCTTGGAGTAAGTCCTGATTCAGCGAATAGACATTTGAAATTCATTGAGAAGCATGAACTTCCATTTGTACTTTTAGTAGACGAAGATCATAAAGTAGCAGAGTTATACGATGTTTGGAAATTGAAAAAGAACTTTGGGAAAGAGTATATGGGAATCGAGCGTTCTACATTCCTTATTAATAAAGACGGTGAACTTGTAAAAGAGTGGCGTAAAGTGAAAGTGAAAGGGCATATTGAGGATGTTCTTTCTTATATAAAATAAATCTATAAATGAGTAGAAAAAATAAACATGTAAGGCATGTGTCTATACATATTTTTCTGTGATACATAAAGTGACAGTGTAGGGCATACCTCCTCAGATGATAGTATTCCAAGTGCGATTATGTCGCACTTTTTTCTATGTAAATATACGTAAAAAGGGGAAAGATACATAAGAACAAGTCCTGAATATAAAAATAAACCACATAGTTATAGTAGAAATATTGACGATTTATAAGAAAAGGAGTACACTCTTTATAAGAATTATAAAATAATAATCCGTATAGAATCGGGGTGCATGACGGTGGTCAAAGAAGAATTAAAAGAAGCGCTAGAAATGCTGAAAAATACGGGTGTACGCATTACTCCACAGCGTCATGCTATTTTAGAGTACCTTGTGGAATCTATGACGCACCCAACAGCGGATGACATTTATAAAGCATTAGAAGGTAAGTTTCCAAATATGAGTGTTGCAACTGTCTATAATAACTTACGTGTGTTTAAAGAAGTTGGACTTGTAAAGGAATTAACTTATGGCGACGCTTCAAGTAGATTTGATTATGTTACAAGTCAACATTATCATGTGATTTGCGAAAAATGTGGTAAGATTGTTGATTTTCCTTATGAAGGATTGGAACAGCTTGAAGAGGAAGCTGCGAAAACGACAGGCTTCGTTATTAATAGTCATCGCTTAGAAATTTATGGCGTTTGTCCAGAGTGTCATAAGGCGTAATATATAATAAAGAAAGAGGCTGACGGCTACGTCAGCCTCTTTCTTTATTATATAAGGGTATCGTTATGTTCATCCGGATTTACAACGTTAAGTGGAAAAGCTAATGGGGCGCGTTAAGTTAGTAAGAGGGTTAGATAAAAATGTGTCGAATAGATTTTATATTAGTGAAAATAAAGTCTTGGAGGATACATTTTGAAGAAATATGAGATTAAAAATAACATTCCAACATTGGAAGAATACAAATATTTATGTGATTCTGTGGGATGGACTAATTATATGAATTTTGAAGTGGTGGAAACATCACTTCAAAATTCTATTTACTGCATAACAGTCAATGATAATAATCGAATTGTGGGTATGGGGAGAATTGTTGGCGATGGGGCTATCTATTTCTATATTCAAGATATAATGGTTCATCCAGATTATCAAAAGAATGGTATTGGAAAGAAAATAATGAATACTTTAGTTGAATACTTAAATCAGAATGCACCAGATAAAGCATTTATTGGTTTGTTTGCGTCACAAGGTAAAACTTCATTCTATGAAAGATATGATTTTAAAGATTACTCGCCCAATATGACAGGGATGTTTACTGTAATATCGAAAAAATAGACATAATAAATTTTATTAAGCTAACGGGAGCTTTAGTTGAATAAAAACAAATAAAAAAAGACGATTTCTTGGTTAAGAAATCGTCTTTTTTAATGAGTTGAAACTTCCTTAGTGTTGTAAGCCTGCACGGTTCTCACTGTACCCCTATATACCTACAATTTATAGCTCTTCTTATTATATTTCTCATCAAATTCTTTTCCTTCTAGATTTCGATCAAGTGTTAAAGGTTGATTACAATGCATGCATGCGTCGACACGACCGAGCATTTTTGTTGGTTTATTGCAGCTTGGACAAATAATTTGGACAGTCTTTGTTGATAACATACCAATCCAAAAGTAAACGACAGTACTAGCAATAACAGCTAAAAAGCCAACCATCATAAATGTTGTCATAATAATAATGTTGTCACGGAAAAAGACTCCTAAGTATGCAATGAAGAGGCCGATAAATACTAAACTTAATGCAAAGGTCCGAATTTTATTGATTTTGTTTGAATACTTAATGCTCATTCTCACCACACTCCTATAACAATAATATAACATAAAATTTAGAATTTTCACTCGTCTGTAAGTTTAATAAAGTGATAAGATCTAAAATAGAAAGGAGGCGGCTATTTATGAAGGATGAATAGGGTGATAATCAATGTAGGAGTAAGTATTAATAAGTTTTTAACGGGATGTGAAATTTTTTTGTGAAAAGTATTGACCCTATATATACTGCGTGATATATTAATAAACGTCGCTGATGCGAAAACGCAGAAAACGACAAAAAAGAAATTGAAAAACTTAGTTGACATCGAAAAACGAAGATGTTAACATAAGGAAGTCGCAAATGAGCGACCAAGTAGTTCTTTGAAAACTGAACGAAACAAACAACGTGAAACGTCAATTTTTATTTTAGATGCTAGACAAACTAACTTTATTGGAGAGTTT
>NZ_JACYOF010000018.1 GCF_014932895.1 Bacillus thuringiensis
ATGGGAAATATAGCCGGTGTTGCAACTGCTGTAACAATCGGTGGACCCGGCGCCATCTTTTGGATGTGGATTACCGCCTTATTCGGAATGGCAACAAAGTATGCTGAAGCAATCCTTGCGGTGAAATACCGTGTTAATAACGAAAATGGTGAATACTCAGGTGGACCGATGTATTATTTAGAACGTGGTTTAGGTAAAAAATGGCTTGCTGTTTTATTCGCCATATTCGGTACAACTGCTTCTTTCGGTATCGGAAATATGGTGCAATCTAATTCAGTTGCAGAGGCGATGCGAATTAATTTCTCTTTTCCCCCTGCTTTAACTGGTATATTAATGTCATTTTTAATCGCAATTGTAATTTTAGGTGGCGTTAAAAAAATCGGGAAAGTGACTGGGTATGTCGTTCCTATTAAAGCTTTCTTTTATATAATTGCTGGTCTTATTATTATTTTCTATCACTTTGATCAAATTCCAGAGGCATTTTCACTTATTTTTTCTGGCGCATTCCAAGGTACAGCTGCGGCTGGTGGTTTTATCGGTGCAACAGTTGTATCAGCTATTCAAATCGGAATGGCTCGCGGTGTATTTGCGAACGAAGCTGGTTTAGGAAGTGCTCCTATTGCGGCCGCTGCGGCAAAAACAGATTCACCTGCAAAACAAGCTTTAGTTTCTATGACTGGTACTTTTCTTGATACATTTATCGTATGTACAATTACGGGACTTGTTTTAATTACAACAGGTGCATGGAAATCAGGAAAGACTGGTGTCGAAGCTACGACACTTGCATTCCAATCGGTATTCGGTACCGCTGGTAGTATGATTCTCGGTATCGCAATTATTTTATTCGCCTACTCTACTATTTTAGGCTGGTCATATTACGGTGAGAAATGTGTAGCGTATTTATTTGGACAAGGTGCCGTACGTTATTATAAAGCATTCTTTATCGTCATGATTGCGATTGGTGCCAATTTAAAACTAGGCATCGTATGGACATTTGCTGATATTGCAAATGGACTTATGGCGATTCCAAATTTAATTGGTCTAATTGGATTAAGTGGTATCGTTGTCGCTGAAACAAATCGCTTTTTACAAGCAGAGAAATTGAAAGAAAGTAATAAAAAACAGGTAAGTTAATCTATCAAAAAAGGAATGACTCATACATAATGAGCATTCCTTTTTTCTTTTTCTTACTCAATCAATATCATTAAAAATATATTTATATCAATGTTTACTCCTTTTTATTCCACTAAAAGTTTTTCACATAAAAGTCATAAATCGTATGGTCTAACTATATAGTTGAAAAGGAATGCGACATTAAAGTGTCGCCGAAAAACTCATCCAAGAAAAGGGAGGAAAAATCTTTTGAAAAACAAAATCATTGTTTTCCTATCTGTTTTACTTTTTATTATCGGAGGCTTCTTCTTTAACACAAATACTTCAAGTGCTGAAACATCATCTACTGATTACGTCCCTAACCAATTAATCGTTAAGTTCAAACAAAATGCATCTTTAAGTAATGTGCAATCTTTTCACAAATCTGTCGGTGCTAATGTTTTATCTAAAGATGATAAATTAGGTTTTGAAGTCGTTCAATTTTCGAAAGGTACTGTAAAAGAAAAAATAAAGAGTTATAAAAATAATCCAGATGTGGAATATGCGGAGCCTAACTATTACGTTCATGCCTTTTGGACTCCGAACGATCCGTATTTTAATAGTCAATATGGATTACAAAAAATTCAAGCTCCACAGGCTTGGGATAGTCAAAGAAGCGACTCTAGTGTAAAAGTAGCCATTATTGATACTGGGGTTCAAGGATCACATCCCGATTTAACTTCCAAGGTTACTTACGGACATGATTATGTTGACAATGATAATATCTCTGATGACGGTAATGGACACGGTACTCATTGTGCTGGAATTACTGGAGCACTTACTAATAATGGCGTCGGCATTGCTGGTGTTGCACCTCAAACTTCAATTTACGCTGTTCGTGTATTAGATAACCAAGGAAGTGGTACCCTTGATGCTGTTGCTCAAGGTATTAGAGAGGCTGCTGATTCAGGTGCAAAAGTAATTAGTTTAAGCTTAGGCGCTCCAAATGGTGGAACTGCTTTACAACAAGCAGTTCAATATGCATGGAATAAAGGCTCTATTATTGTTGCAGCTGCTGGAAATGCTGGAAATACAAAAGCTAATTACCCTGCTTATTACAGCGAAGTGATTGCAGTTGCTTCTACAGATCAATCAGATAAAAAATCTTCATTTTCTACTTATGGTAGCTGGGTAGATGTTGCAGCTCCAGGTTCAAATATATATTCCACATATAAAGGAAGCACATATCAATCATTAAGTGGTACATCTATGGCAACACCTCACGTTGCAGGAGTAGCTGCTCTTTTAGCAAATCAAGGATATAGCAATACACAAATCCGCCAAATTATTGAGTCAACTTCTGATAAAATTAGTGGTACAGGTACGTATTGGAAAAACGGTAGAGTAAATGCATATAAGGCTGTACAATACGCTAAGCAATTACAAGAAAATAAAGCTTCATAAAAAAATAATAGGACTAAAACAGAAGCAGAGACTTTTATAATAAAGTCTCTGCTTCTGTCAAACTATGTTACTCACAAGACACCAATTCGTTTAAATATGTAATCCTTCAGCCTTAATGGTTTTCTTTATTGTATAAAACGAATGTTTTGTTTCTTCATTTCCAATTCTCTATCAGCCTTTGCGATCCCTTTTTCTTCAATTTCATGTTTATTTATAGTTTTATATTTTACATACGTATGAAATTCTGTTTTAAATGGAAACGGTGTAATTCGAATTGTTTCTTCATCCACCCATTCAGCTTGAATAAGTTTCTTCTCCTTACTATTAAACATTTCTGTTCCTTCAAAACCATCTTTAAATAAATCAATTTCATCTTTCTTTTTTACACCAGGTTTATTCATACATATATATAAAGAAAGTTCATCACAAAACTTTAATAATCTATAATGTTTATCGAACATAGCGTATTGTTCTTTTGTTAACGTTTTCAAAATTCTTTTTTGTCGTTCCAGCTCATGTCTATAAAATGACATCATTTCTTTATCTTCCTCATTTAGTGGAAATGATAAAAAGTGTTTACTACAAAGTAATGCACCGTATGGATTAGAATCTTCTATTTCATTCAAACCAATCGTATAAAAAACAAAGCGTAATGAACTTGGACAATCCATAAATGTATATGGGATATTTTTAGCATCATTTAAAATTGGTACTTTATCGAGCCCTATCCATCCTCTATCATGCTCATATATTGCATCAATTGTCTCTTTTAAGTATGTTTTATCTTCAAAAAAACCCTCTTTTATATACCTTGCAATCTCTCCAGCTAAAAAACCATGATCATGTTGACGAATTAATATACTCTCTTTCTCATTCTTTTCACGAAAAATCATTTGTATATTCCCCCTCATCCTCATACTATTGCTTTTTGTATGCATCAATTCTTCATAAATCCCTGATTATTTGCAGGGATTCAGTCACTTACAACGAAATTAACATAACTATACAGCATTCTTTCTAATCATAGAGATAGCTTTATCTTTACTAACCATTATACTAAAACATTCATTCTAAAAATTTTTTATGAGGTGAAAACATGAATAAAACAGAATTAATTAAAAATGTGGCACAATCAGCTGATATTTCTCAAAAAGATGCTTCTGCGGCTGTACAATCCGTATTTGACACAATTGCTAATGCATTACAATCTGGCGATAAAGTTCAACTGATCGGCTTTGGAACTTTTGAAGTGCGTGAAAGATCTGCTCGTACAGGACGTAATCCTCAAACTGGAGAAGAAATTCAAATTGCTGCTGGTAAAGTTCCTGCATTTAAAGCAGGTAAAGAGTTAAAAGAAGCTGTAAAATAAAATAAGAAACCAGCCTATAAAAAGGCTGGTTTCTTATTTTATTTAAGCAATTCCTTTATATTCTCAGCATGATATACTTCACAAATATAAAATATACATTTGCAGTTACTTACAATTTGATATTTTCTAGTAGGATATATATTCGTTGAAACAGAACATCCATCAAACAATTCAATAATATTTCCAGATGGCTGATAACCTTCGTATAATACGTTTCTTCTTACTTCCATCTTTTCTATAAGCTTTTCAACTGGAATAATCCCATCCTCTAGCTCTTGCTTTATAGTATCTGGTAAGAATGAGGTATCCGCAAAAATTAGATTTTCAGATAACACCCTACCTTTATAACTAACATTAGATACGCGGTAAAGAAATGTTCCGTTTTTATCAAAAAAATTCTTTGCTTCTTTCGGAATGTACTGTCTATCAATTCCCTCTTGTTCGAGAACATCAAATTGAACTGTATCATTCAAAATCTTTTCTAAAGCAAGAATAGATGCTGTATCTCCAGAAAATAAAATATTTTTAATTGCTTGTACATGATAAATTAATTCATTTGTTCTATTTTCCGCCACTAACATGAGGAACACCCCTTCTATAAAATATTTTATTCAACTTATTTATAATTTAAAAGCGATACCGCGTCTAACTGCGTAATTTCAATTACTTCTTTACTAAATATTGCAATGGCAGCCATATAATCTAAACTAGGTCTTACATCTTCCATCATTGTATTTTCTGCTAACTCTTGTCTATCCTTAAAAATTAACAATTTAGGAGGATCATTTGGAGCTGATACTGTAATTTCTACTGGTGGAATCAATAGTCCTTCACCTGTCGCTTTCAGCACTGCTTCTTTTCGAGTCCAATATGTTAAAAATCCTTCTAGTTTCTGCTCATCAGGTAATTTCATAACTTGTGCTATTTCAATGTCTGTTAATACGCCCTCTGCCATTTTCATAACATCTACATTTGGGTTCATTTGTTCAACATCAACGCCAACAAGTGCAGATTTTGTAAATGCAACAACAACCCACTCACCCGAATGTGAAACGGATAGTTGTGGCATACCTTCTGGTAATTGCGGTCTACCATGTTGCAACTTACATACTGGGCACATTCGATCAATTGGTACTTGAACTGGCGACATGGAAAGTATCTTTCCGAGTACTAATCTACTAATTACGCACCCTATTATAAAACGTGCACGATCTGCCGAATGATGATATGAATTTGCTTTCTCTTGCTCTACATCATTTAGTAAATTGTAATGTCCTGATTGTAAATCTGAAATTCTCGCCCACCATATTTGACAACTATTCTCATTAAGAGTTGGTACAGAATCTACAACTTTACTCTCTATCATGTAAACTCTCTCCTTTTAAATACTAATATCACTTTATTTCAAAAGAGTATTAGCATGCTGCAACTCATTCATTTACAACCTCTTTCTCTTTTTGTAATACAGATAACGGCTTTTTATTCTTCCTTGACATTGCCTCTTTATCGGAAATGCGTAAAGAAAATAGTAATGCTACAAGTAAAAATAGTGATGATCCAATTAATGCCGCCTGATATGGCAAGAAATCTGATTGTGCATTATTCTGTACGTTATTACTTCCAAAACCAGTTAGTATACTAGCTAAAACAGCAACTCCTATTGCAGATCCTAATCGGTTTTGCACATTGAATATAGTAGTCGCTCTCCCCATAGAAGGTGGTGCAATATTGTTAAAAGCAGAAAATTGGACTGCACCGACAGATTGACCTAAGAAAATACCTATGCCAAACAATAATGCCCGTATTTGCCATGGATTCGTATCGTGATTTACGAAACTTAATAAAACAAAGATAATCGCCGTACATATTAATCCAATCGAGATTACCTTTCGAGCTCCTAATTTCTTATATGACCATGGTACAATCTGTGAAGAAATCATTAGTCCAATCGCCTCTGGGAATGTCGTAAGACCTGATTCCAACGCGGAAACTCCTATTACATTTTGATACATAAGCGGAAAAACAAATAACATTCCTAGTAAACCAGCTGATGAAAATAATGAAATAAGACTCATTTTTCTAAAGACCGGTTCTTTTAATAAACGTAAATCTAACATCGGTTGCTTTACTTTAAGTTCTACAATAATAAACAATGCAATAAATACAGTCCCAACTATTCCAGTACATATTATTTCTGGAGAAATCCAACCTTTAGACGGGCCTTGACTAAGTGCATAGATGAGCATCGCAAACCCTGGTGCTGATAGTACAAAACCGAGAGAATCAAAGCGTCCAGCCGATTTTTCAATATGCTCTTTTAAAAATAGAAGACCGAATAGTAACGCTACAATTCCAAACGGTAAATTAATATATAATGCCCAGCGCCAAGACATTTGATCTACAAAGTAACCACCAATAATTGGTCCAATCGCTGGTGCAACAGCAATTGGAAGTACAATAAATCGAGAAATTTTTGGTCTTTCCTCTGGTGAAAATGTTCGGAATAACATCGCCATCCCGACTGGTGTTAAAAGTCCGCCACCAGCACCTTGAATGATGCGAAAAATGTTCAATGAAGTAATATCATTCGCAATTCCACATAAGGCCGATGCTATTGTAAATACAAAGAGGGCAGTTAAAAATACTCTTTTCGTACCAAAGCGATCTCCTAACCAACCAGAAATCGGTAGAAAAATAGCTAAGCTAACTAAATAGCCAACATTTACTGTCCCCATTGCAGATGGGGGCACTTGTAGTTCTTTACTTATCGTTTGCAATGCTACATTCACAATTGTTGCATCCATCGCAGCCATAAACATCGCTGTTATATAAACGATGCTTACAACTACTTTTGGATTTATTTTTGCTTCCATTATTGTTTTCCTACTAATACTTTTTCGCTAATTTCATTTTTTTTCGGTTCTAAATCGTTCCAGTTAACTTCAACGTATTCTAAGCAAACTTGTCTGCTAGCTTCTTCATGTACGACATTCCACCCAATAGGTACATCGAGAAAGGCAGGCCAGAGCGAATACTGGCCCTCCTCATTTTTTAATACTTTATATGTGTAATTATCATTTTCAAATGGATTCGTCATACTCTACTTACCCCTTTCTTATTCTGCAAATATTCCGCTAGTACTTGTCCAATTTCTGTAAGCGGACCTGGCTGACATAAATCTTTATGTCTACAATCAATATCGTGCTGTATGATTTCCCCGTCTAAATAATTTAGCCATGTATTTGGAGAAATAGGATTAAACCAGTCTGGTATAATAGTAGATCTAAAGAATAAAATATCCCCGTTGTAAACTTTCGGTACGTATTTCCCTAACAATCCTACCGAATTTACATATGTTTCTTTCAAGTTCAAAATAGTCTCTTCTTCAAGACTCGCTAACGCACTTCCATCTTTTCGAAGTATTTCAACTGCACTTTCCATGCTAAGTGGTTTACCATCCATGTTATCTGGATCATATCCACCTAAAGCGAGTAATGCGATTAACGCTTCTTCTTCTGTAGGTGCTTCCGTATTCGGTAAGAAGTGACCAGGATAAGAATCAAGCATAACGAGTAATTCTACTTCTTCTCCTTCACTTTGTAGTTGCGCCGCCATTGCATGAACAACATTTCCTCCGAGCGACCAACCGAGTAAACGATATGGTCCGTGAGGCTGTATTTCACGAACATGTTTCAAATAATCCGACGCCATCTCCTCTAAACTTTTTGGAAGTTTTTCATTTTTAGCGATACCACGTGCTTGTACACCATAGATTGGATAATCTGTACCTAAAGATTTCATAAGTCCTGCATAGCACCAACTTAATCCGCCTGCTGGATGTACACAA
Organism: Bacillus thuringiensis; assembly: GCF_014932895.1. Taxonomy (GTDB): domain Bacteria; phylum Bacillota; class Bacilli; order Bacillales; family Bacillaceae_G; genus Bacillus_A; species Bacillus_A thuringiensis_AA. The sequence continues at coordinate 7,773 of NZ_JACYOF010000018.1, forward strand.
AATAGTGGTAATTGATCTCCGCTTGCTCGTAATGGAAGCAACACATCAAGTGCACTTTGACCATTCCCCATTTCAAGTCTTTCAGCAAGCCCTGCAACAGTAGGTGCTGCAAATAAAGTTCCAATATTCAGTTCAACTCCAAGTGCCTCTTTAACGCGACTCATAAGCTGCACTGCAAGAAGTGAATGGCCACCAAGATCAAAGAATCCGTCATCAATTCCAATATGAGACACACTTAAAACTTCTGTAAACAAGTCACATAACATTTCTTCTTGCGGTGTTCTCGGTCCGCGGCTAGAAGATGATACAATAAATTCTGGAGCTGGCAATGCCTTTCTATCTAATTTACCGTTTGGAGTTAAAGGTAACTCATTTACTACTACAAAAGCGTATGGAACCATATAATCTGGCAAACTACCGCCAGCATGCTGACGCATTTCATTCGTATCAATCGTTTCATTATTTGATGCGACGATATAAGCAACTAATCGTTTATCTCCTGGTTGATCTTCCCGGACAATAACGGCTACTTGTTCAACTTTATCGTGTTTCATTATGACCGCTTCTATTTCACCTAATTCAATTCGGAATCCACGAATTTTAATTTGATGATCTGCACGTCCTATATAATCTAACGTCCCCTCTTGACGCCAGCGCGCTAAGTCTCCTGTACGATACATTCTTGTACCAGGTTTACCAAATGGATCTGCGATAAAGCGTTCAGCAGTTAATCCTGCTCTTCCTAAATATCCACGAGCGAGCCCTGCACCTGCAACATACATTTCTCCAACTACTCCTGGTGGCACTGGTTGTAAATAGTTATCTAATACGTATACTTTAAGATCTGGTATACTGCACCCAATTAAACTATTTGCTCGTAAAGCGACGATATTTTCATCTAACTCAATATAGCTAACATGTACCGTCGTCTCCGTAATACCATACATATTAATAAGCTTCGGTGCGTTATGAGGATGACGACTATACCAATCCTCTAATCGACTTAGTTCAAGTGCTTCTCCTCCAAACACAACATATCGTAAAGATAATTTTTGACCAACCTCTTCATTTTCACGATCTGCTTGCATCAATTGATAGAACGCTGATGGAGTTTGGTTTAAAACAGTAACCTTTTCCTTAACAAGAAGCTGTAAAAATTCTTTCGGCGAGCGACTTACAGTATGTGGTACTACAACTAAACGCCCTCCATATAATAAAGGTCCCCAAATTTCCCAAACCGAGAAATCAAAAGCATATGAATGGAACATCGTCCACACATCGTCTGCGTCAAATTGGAACCAATGATCAGTTGCTCCTAAAAGTCTTACTACATTTTGATGAGGTATCATAACCCCTTTCGGTCTACCTGTTGAGCCTGACGTATAAATAACGTAAGCAATATGTGAAGGAGATAACGGCTTCATGCGCTCCATTTCATCAATATTGTCTTCACTATATTTCTCAATTTCCTCTATTATGTTCACATCATCAACTAAAATCTTTAGTGCCTCATCACATTCAATTTCTACACTTGAATTTGTTAAAACGCATGATGGTTTCGCATCGTGTAGCATAAATGAAATACGATCTGACGGATAATCCGGATCTAACGGAAGGTATCCGGCACCTGCTTTAAGAACAGCAAGTAAGCTTACAACCATATTTAAAGATCTCGGCATCGCTAAAGCAACGAGTTGATCAGGACCGATTCCTTTTGCTATTAACGAACGGGCTATTTTATTTGCTTTTCTATTTAACTCTTCATAAGTTAGCTTTTCATCTTCAAAGACGACAGCAATAGAATTTGGACTTACATGAGCCTGCTTTTCAAATAGTTGTGGCAATGTCATTTCAGGTACAATTTGAAAACCGCCATTCCACTTTTCTAAAACTGTATTTCGCTCTGCTAAAGTTAATATTTCTAATCTACCAATTGATTGATCCGGATGTTTCGCTGCATCATCTAATAACAGAATGAATCGTTCTATTAGTTTTTGAACCGTTTCACGTTTATATAAATCGGTGCTAAACTCTAACAATCCATGTAAGCCGTTTGGAGTACCATCAACTCCGTTACTCTCGCTAATTTCAAATGTTAAATCAAATTTTGCAGCGCCAACACTTTGAATTTCAAGGCTCGCTTCTAAACCTGGGACATCAAACGTCGCTTCAGGCGTATTTTGGAAAGCTAACATAACTTGAAACAGCGGATGACTATTTCGGGTACGTACTGGGTTTAACACTTCAACGAGTCGTTCAAATGGAACATCTTGATTTTCATAAGCTGCAAGATTTACCTGTTTCACTCTATTTAATAATTCTTTAAAACTTGGATCTCCTAATGTATTTGTACGTAACACTAATGTATTTACAAATAAACCAACTATATTTGATAGCGCATCATCATTTCTTCCGGCAATTGGACTGCCAATTGGTATATCAGTTCCAGCACCTAATCTTGTAAATAGCGCACTTAGTCCTGCTTGTAACACCATAAACAAACTAACTCCATTTTTACGACCAAGCTCTACTAACCTACTATGCATACCTTCATCTATATGAAAATGAATGGTTTCCCCGCGATAACTCGTTTCCATTGGACGCTGATAATCTGTAGGTAACTCCAATTGATCTGGTAAACCTTTTAGTTCCTCTTTCCAAAAATCTAATTGTGTTGAAATAAGACTCTCTGGTGTAGTTTCATCACCTAGTAGTTGCTGTTGCCAAAGTGAACAATCTGCGTATTGAACTGGAAGTGTCTCCAGCTGGACTCTGTCACCTTGACACCGAGCCTTATAAGCTACTGTAAAGTCCCTCGTTAACGGTTGTAATGACCAACCATCTCCTACAATATGATGTAAAAGAATTAATAATACATGCTCATTTTCACTCACTTTAAAAAGTTGTAAACGAACTGCTGGCTCAACATCGAGGTTAAAGCTATATCTTACCGCCTCTGAAAGTACACTTTCTAATTCATCTTTACATGTTTTTGTTATAATCATTTCTAGATTTAAGTTTTCCATATCTAAAATTTTCTGATATGAACTACCTAATACGTTAGGGAAAATTGTTCTAAGTGTTTCATGTTTCTTCACTACATCATAAAAGGCACCTTGCAGTGCTTCCTCATACAATTTTCCAAACATACGAATGACTAACGGAATATTATAAGTAGGACTTGGACCTTCTAAACAATTTAAGAACCATAACCTGCGCTGTGCAAATGAAAGCGGAACTTCATTTGGTCTACTTACTTTCTTAATAACTGGTCTTGCGCTTTTTGCACGATCCAATTGTTTCACTAATTCAGCAACAGTTGGTGATTCAAATAGCTTTCCAATTCCTAATTCGACACTTAACGTTTCACGAATTCTTACCATTAAACGTGATGCAAGAAGCGAATGACCACCCATTTCAAAGAAATTATCATCAATGCTAATTCGCGAAACACCAAGTACCTCTGCAAATAAATCACATAATATTTCTTCTTTCGGATTTCTAGCAACTCTCTCATTGTTCATTCTATTAAAATCAGGAGCAGGTAATTTCTTTCTATCAATCTTACCATTTGGCGTTAATGGTAATTCTTCTAGCACAACAAACGCCGATGGTACCATGTAATTCGCTAAACTTTCTGAAACATAAGAACGAATTTCTGAAAGATTAATTGGTTCCTTCTCTTCGGCAACGATATACGCAATGATTCGTTTATCATTTTGGCGATCTTCTCGTACCATTACTACCGCTTGTTGAATATTTTCATGTCGTTGTAATACCGTTTCAATTTCAGCTAATTCAATTCGGAAACCACGAATTTTAATTTGATGATCTGCGCGACTCATGTATTCTAGCACACCATCGTTACGCCATTTTACAAGATCACCTGTGCGGTACATACGTGCACCAGATTTCTCATAAGGATTTGCAACAAACCGTTCAGCTGTTAACTCAGGTTTGCCTAAATATCCGTTCGCAAGCCCTTTCCCTGCAATATATAATTCACCGATAACTCCAGGTGGAACTGGTTGTAACCCTGCATCTAATACATACACTTCCGTATTCCAAATTGGCTTTCCAATAGGAGGTATACCACTTTCACTCTTATCAATTTTTATGAAAGTAGACCAAATAGTCGTCTCAGTTGGCCCATATAAATTTGTAATAGAGCAACCTAATTCTTTTAATTTACTTGCTAAATGTGCTGGAAGAGCTTCACCACCAACGAGCACATTTAGTCCTTGTAGCCTCTCTGGATATTCAGTTGCTAACGCCTGCCATAACGTCGGTGTAGCTTGCATAATTGTCGCTCTTTCTTCTTGTAAAAATGTCGTTAACGCAGAAGGTTCTTGGATTACCTCTTTTTGAGCAATTGTTATACTTGCACCACTAATAAGAGGTAAATAAATTTCTAAAGCAGAAATATCAAATGCAAACGTTGTAACTGCTAATAAATGATCGTTTTCATTTAATGAAAACATATCTTGCATAGCTAATAAGAAGTTACTTAAACCTTTCATAGGAACAATTACACCTTTTGGATTTCCGGTTGATCCTGAAGTGTAAATTGTATAAGCTGGATTTAAAAGTGATTCATCATTTTTAACTGGTATATTCATATGAGAATATGTTTTTAACGCTAGTTTCGTTTCTTCGCTATCGAATACGATTTTTTTAATATCATTTTCTATAACTAAAGCGGGTGAAACAGCTGAATGTGTTATGATACAAACTGGTTTTGCATCATTTACTATATAATGAATTCGCTCGGCTGGGTATTCTGGATCTATCGGTAAATACGCTGCACCAGCCTTTAAAACTGCTAGCATACTAATTACCATTTCTATTGACCTTGGAAATACTAATGCTACAAACTGATTTACTTGTATTCCTTCTTCTACTAAATAATGTGCTAATTCATTCGCTCTTTCATTTAGCTCTTTATACGTAAGTTTTATTCCGTTACAAGTAACCGCGATTTTATTTGGATTTTTTTGTACTTGTTTTTCAAATAATATAGGCAAAGGAATTAACTCTCCAGCTACCTTCGTTTCATTCCATTCCAATAAAACTTTATGACTTTCTTCAGAAAGAGTAATGTTTATTTTTCCAATCGACTCGTCTTTGTGATAAGTATTTATCACAAATTCTAATAGATTCATAAATCTTTCTTTATGCAATGCTAGTTCCGTGTCATTATATACTTCCGGATTCGCATCAAAATGAATCATTAACTCATTTTCATCGAAACGTTTATATACATTTATCGATAAATCATCTACAGGTCCTGCTGATAAATTATGTGTAATACCGCGATTTCCAGCAAAATTAAGCCCGTAATCAAAAGGCATAACATTCACTAACGGCCCAAATAACCTTTGATTTTCACCTAGTAACTTCAAGTCTCTTCTCAATTCTTCATGACGATATTTATGATGACGACGTACGTCTCGAATTTCTTCAGAAACTTGCTGTATTAATTCCGCAAGAGTTATATTTGGAGTCACAGTGAGACGAAGTGGCACTAAATTCATTACCATGCTTGGTGTATGAATAGATACAGAACCTAGACGCCCCATCACCGGTACACCTAAAACAATATCATTTGCACCTGTTAACTTATGCATATAAATACTTGTTACAGCGACAATGAATTCTGGCCAGCTCGTCATCGACACTTTTGTATTTTCTAGTAAAGCTTTCGTACTAGAACTAGATAAATAAGCAGTTTCTCGTAAAAATCCATTTGATGTTCTCGGCGCTCGTTCTGCCAAACTTACAACTTCCGGTTCATCTACAAACTTCTCTAACCAAAAAGTACGATCTTCCTGAAATTGTTTAGATTTACGATACTCATTATCTTCTTGTACAATTTTTGCAAGGGAGCCAAATGGTTTCTCAGTCTTGTTTGTTTCTTCTATAAGTGATGTATACTCATTCGCTACCTTTTGGCTAAGAAGTGAAAATCCATAGCCATCCATCACAATGTGATGGATGCGCTGATACCAAAAGAAACGACTATTTTCAACTTGAATAAGTGCTTCAGTAAATAATTTATCCTCTTTTAAATCCACTGGCACAGATAAATCATTTTTCATCCATACTTTAGCAGATTCTTCAGGATTTTCTTCTTTACGAACATCAATAAAATGCATATGAAACTTTGACGGTTCCTCCATAACTTGCCATGGGCCAATTTCATCCTCTTCGAAACGAACATGAATTGCTTCTGCTTCTGTTACAACTTTACGTACAGCTAATTCGAAAATTTCTTGATTAATCGTTCCGTTTATTTCTACATATTCCCCAGTATTATAAATCGGATTAAGTGGATCTAATTGCTGCGCAAACCACATACCAGACTGCGCAGATGATAACGAATGACGGATCTTTTGACTGTTAGGCATTCTTTACTACCCCTTTATTATGTAGTCTATTTGTTACAGCACCTGTGCTGCTTGTGAAGATAGTAAACGGTACCAATCGGCAACAGTTGGACTTTCTGCTAAATCTGCAAAAGTGATTTCCTTCCCTTCGCGACGCCACTTCTCTACTAAACTCATAATTCTGACCGAATCAAGTCCTCTATTTAATAAATCTTCATCAACTTCAATACTCTCTACAGACTCACGGAGTAGTTGTGCAACTAGTTCATGCACTTCCTGTAAAGTGATTTCTTCACTCTCATCACCTTTTACACTTTGTAAATCTTTTAACAGTAAGTTTGTTGATGTCGTTACTGCACATCTATTAGATGCATACTCTAACGCTTGTTTATGATGCTCTAGTGAAAAATCAGCAACTGCATCTGCTACAAAAAATGGCTCTATACCATCCATAAATGCTTCACAAGCTGTTAAAAGGCAGCCAATATGCGCATAAATACCGCAAATAATAAGTTGATCTCGTCCTTGTTCATTTAAAATTTCTAATAGATTTGTCTTTTTAAATGCACTATATCTCCATTTTGTTAAGAATATATCATCTTCATCAGGAGTAAGTTCATCAACAATTTTCTTTTTATCTGGTCCAGCAGGAATACCGTCACCCCAAAAGTCTTGTAATAACCCTCGTTGTTCTAACGTTTGTCCACCAGGTTGTGCTGTATAAACAACTGGTATACCAAGTTCCTTACATTTTTCTCTTATCACCTTAATATTTGAAATGAGTTCTACTTTTGGTGATTCTTTATCGCTATATGCATCAAGAAAATATTCTTGCATGTCATGGATTAAAAGAACCGCACGTTTCGGATCTGGCGTCCAGTTCACTTTATTTTTTGGTAGTTCTGATTCAACTGGCATTTTATATACTGAAATAGATGGGATAGCCATCTAATCACTTCCTTCCGATTTTTATAGTTTTTTATCATTTTACTGTAATAAGTTTTTCAGCAATGACTTTACGTAATTCTTTTTTGCTTACTTTTCCAACACCTGTTTGCGGGAATGATTCAATAAATTCAATTCGGTCTGGAATCTTATAAGCTGCTATACCACGTTCTCTTAAAAACATTTTTAATTCACTTACTGTTGGAGCTTGTCCGCGAGCTATAACAAAAGCGCAAGTACGTTCTCCTAAATAATCGTCAGGCATAGATACAATTGCTACATCATGGACTGCATCATGTGCTAATAGATGATTTTCAACTTCTTCCGCAGCAACCTTCTCACCACCACGGTTAATTTGATCTTTATCTCTTCCTTCTACAATGATGTAACCTTGTTCATTTACTTTTACAAGATCACCTGTGCGATAAAAGCCATCCTTTGTAAATGATCGTACATTATGCTCTTCCGCTTTATAATAACCACGAATTGTATATGGCCCCCGTGTTAATAAACTACCCACTTCCCCAGGTTTTACATCGTTATCATTTTCATCAACAACTCGGACTTCATCGAATGTAGACATCGGTCTACCTTGTGTATGAATAATGATTTCTTCAGGATCATCTAATCTTGTGTAATTTACTAAACCTTCCGCCATACCAAATACCTGTTGCAACGTGCATCCGAATGTAGGACGAATACGCTTTGCAACTTCAGCACTAAATTTCGCTCCACCTACTTGAAGTACTTGCAGGCTCGATAAATCGTTATTACGGGAAGATGCAGCATCAAGCCAAATCATCGCTAATGGTGGAACGAGAGCCGTAATCGTAACTTTTTCTTTTTCTATAAGAGCAAATGCCTCATCTGGGCTACCTCCATTTGCCAACACTACTTTCCCACCCGCGTAGAAAGTTCCAAATGTCCCTGGAGAACTCATCGGATAATTGTGTGCTACTGGAAGAACCGCCATATAGACGCTTTCTGCATTCAAATTACAAATTTTAGCGCTAACACGTAAACTATAAATATAGTCATCATGTGTTCTAGGAATTAATTTTGAAAGTCCTGTGGTCCCTCCTGATAATTGGAGAAACGCAACATCACTCGAATGAACTTCTGGTAATGTAACAGAATCTATATACAGATCACTTATGTTCACGAATTCTTCTTCTTCTCCCACTACAATTACATGTTGTAAAGTTGGCACTTTCTCCTTCACTTCTCTTGCTAATTTTCGGTAATCAAAGCCGAGAGCCTTATCTGAAATAACGTAAGCACTCGCCTCACCAAACTCACAAAAATAACTAATTTCACTACTACGATGTGAAGGTAGTGCAAAAACAGGAAGCGCTCCAATTCGAAATAGCGCGAAACATGTTTCAAAAAACTCTATAATGTTTGGTAACTGAAGAACAACTCGATCTTCTTGCTTTATTCCTAAATTCAGTAAACCAGCAGCTAAGCGATCTACCTTTTTATCAAGTTCACTATACGAAATATGTGAATTGCCACTTACAATCGCAATTTGCTCTCCATATTTTTCAGCACGTTCTTTTAACATTGCACCAAATGTCTCTCCAAGCCAACATTCTTCTTCTCTATAACGATCTGCAAATTCTTTTGGCCATTCCGTATAACCTGCTAACATTCTTTCTGCCCCCTATTTTACATTCAATGAACTATCACTTAACCCTAAAGCTCTCAGCATCGTTTGGAATTTAGCTGACGTTTCTGCTAACTCATCTTCTGGCTTTGATTCAGCAACAACTCCAGCTCCTGCAAATAATCGAAGTGTATTTTCTTGCACTTCAGCACAACGAATTGTAACAATCCATTCACCGTCTCCATTTAAATCGTTCCACCCTAACATTCCTGTAAAGAATTCACGGTCAAATGGCTCAATTTTTTGAATAGCCTCTCTCGCATCTTCCATTGGAGTTCCGCAAACTGCTGGCGTGGGATGAAGAGCAATTGCTAATTGTAAAGAAGACGTATTTGGGTCCCTTAGTTCACCTTTCACTTCTGTAGACAAATGCCACATCGCTTCACTATGAATAACAGATGGTTTTTCCGGAACATGTAATGTATGACAATACGGACGAAGTGCAGCGGCAACCGCATCAACTACTACCGCATGTTCATGTAAATCTTTTGGAGACGAAAGTAATTCTTCTGCTCTTCTTATATCTTCCACTGGATCGTCACTACGTGGTCTTGAACCAGCTAATGGATTAGAAACGACTTGCATACCACTACGTGAAACGAGCAATTCAGGGCTTGCTCCAATTAATGTCTTATTTTTCTCGTTTGCATCTTTTGGTAAATTAACTGCAAATGTATAACCGTGCTTATTATGCTCTGCTAATTCACGAAGTAGTTTTTGTTTATCAATCTTCTCGGAAGACTTAACATCCAATGATCTGGATATAACAATTTTCTTTAAATCTCCGTCCTGAATTTTTTCAATCCCTTGCTTCACACCATCCGTATAAACTTCAGGAGCTGGAACCGGTGTCATTTCAAATGTCAGTTTCTCATTTCGTTTTATCTCATTTGTTGTCTCTAACTGTAAACGCTCAGTAACTCTGCAATATTCTGGTACGATAAGTTGAACTTCTTTTCTACGATCAAAAGGCAAAGCACCAACAACGATAGGATTCGGATTTCCGGCTTGTTTAGAATTACTTAATACCGCTTGTACAAGTTCTGGAAAACTTTCAATTTCACGATGTTTTACTGTAGTAAACTCTCCTTCTGTCAATATCGTTCGAGTTGGTGAAGCGAAAAAGAACGAAGATCCAGTCTTATAATCTTCTAAAAGTTTTTCTGGTAGCTCCTTTACGGCTGTAAGTTCATTCATAGTATAAAAGCCTCCTGAATTTTTATTAAACTCCTAATGTAGCTCCTCCATCGACACATAGATTGTGCATTGTAATATGACTTGCTTTATTAGAAGCTAAAAATAATACCGCTTCAGCAATTTCTGAAGGTTGTGCAATTTTTTGTAGTGGGATTCCAAGTCTATATGTACTTTGAGAACCAGCAATTATATTTTTAGCTCCATTCTCATCAGCCCATAGTAACCTTTGCATTTCAGTTTCAGTAGAACCAGGAGAAACTAAGTTGCAGCGAATATTGTATGCTGCAAGCTCTAATCCTAAACATTTCATAAACATTGTCGTTGCAGCTTTTGATGCAGCATACGCAGCCATTTCCATTCTCGGCGTATTTGCCGCATTTGAACCGACTGTTACAATTGCCCCTGAATTTCTTACCATCATACGTTTACTTACTGCTCGGGATATATAGAAAACTCCTGTAGTATTTACAGAGAATGTTTTATGCCAATCTTCATCACTTAAAGAGTGAATCGCTCCCATTCGTAAAACTCCTGCGATATTTACTAATATATCTATAGATGCTATGTCATTTTCAATTCGTTTTATTACCTCTTCAACAGCAATGCTATCACTTACATCTAAATGAAATGTCTTAATACGTGTTTCATATGATGCATAATGATGTAATAACATATTTAGCCCTTCTTCATTTTGATCAACCGCAATAACTTTAGCTCCTCTATCTAAAAACATTTTGGCAACAACACTACCTATACCTTGGGCCGCACCTGTTACTAATACGGTTTTCCCATTAAATTCCCCTAAGTTCATCTCCTCTATCCTTTCATATAAAAATTAATCTAATTAAACTTCATTAACGATAACGATTTTCATTATCAATAGCGATGTAAAAAATAATACCCTTACTAAACTTATTGGTCAAGTGTACTTTTCATCGAAATGAAACATATTGATAATGTTTTTCATTTACCGTCCGCACACCTAAATGATAATGTTTCTCAATAACCTTGTCAATCTTTTTTTATTTTTCAGATAAAATATTTTTTACGTTTCTATGTAAGGCTACATCTATAAGCATTAAAAAGTACTTTAAATAAAGTGAAACTTTATTCATTGAGGATTTTACGGGCAGTTATCTCCCACCTAAATTCCTCGCATTCATCGAATTTTGAGGTAGGAGTGTGGAGTATTGCTGCCCGTTAATGCAGGATAAAAACTTAATACATAATTCCTTATCATCTTTTTGAAATTCAAAAAGAGAACCTGTAGATTTCTTCGCCTACAATGCTTTACCAAAAATTCATTTTTCTTTTCTCAATATTTTTCTGAAAATATTTTATTTTACCTCTTTCATTTCTTAATGAATATCCTATGTATAATTTAAGATTTTGTAATAGTTTCACACATTATGCATCATTTAATAATATTCCAATATAATCCAATAAAATGTTTTACTGGCTCTTTTATCAGTAACATTCTGTAAATTATAAAAACTTGGTAGAGAAAAACAATTAAAAATAGTTCATAAAGAAAAAAGCACCCTTTTCATAGGGTACTTTTTTCTTATCATAGTGCTATAGAAAATTTAAATAGTTACGCTACGCTGCGATACTCTTCTTCTTTTTCCTTTTTCTCATTAGGTGCTTGAATTAAAATTGCGATAATAAATGACACGACACATAATACGCCAATCACCATGAAAGTTGGTTTGAACCCACCTAGAATTGCACCAATAAAGGAACCTGCAAGCGCTCCAAATCCGAATCCTTGATACACAATTCCGTAGTTTTTACTATGGTTTTTCATGCCAAAGAAATCACCAACAATAGCGGGGAAAATAGTGATATTTCCACCAAAACAAAACGCTACACTTGCTACACAGACGAAGTAGATACCATAATTTAAATCTACGAAACTTAGAACCAAGACTGAAGTCGCCATAGCAACAAAAGTACCAGTAACGATTTTTAAACGGCCGATTTTATCTGATAACGGTCCCAGAATAATACGACCTAATGTATTGAAGATTGCAACCATAGCCACCGCATTAGCTGCTGTTGTTGCGCTAAGCCCTACAAGTTGAACACCGATGTCTTTTACCATGCCAATTAAGTATAAGCCACTCATACACGATGTAAATAACATAATAAATAATAAGTATACTTCTTTTGTACCTAGCATTTCTTTCGTTGTATATTCCTTAGTTTTTGTTTCATGAACTGCACCTTGGTCAGCAGCTTGATGGATTAAACAAGCGCCAATCACAATCATAGCTGTAACAATTAAACCCCAGTATATAAACGCTTGTGATACACCAACTGATTCAATCAACTGTGCGTTAATGTATTTAAAGATTAGGCTACCCGACCCATATGCAGAGACAGAAATGCCAGCGATTAAACCTTTACGCTCTGGAAACCACTTTATTAAATTGGATAGTGAAGTGATATATGCTGTACCATCTGCGTAACCTACGACAACTCCTGCTAGTACATAAAGCAATATTAATGAGGAAGCTTGTGAACTAAGTATTAATCCTACTCCTAATGCTAGTCCAGCTATCATAATGAGTTTACGAAGTCCCCATTTTTCTTGCAATTTACTCGCAAACAAAGTCGAAAACGCTAAAGAAAGGCTTGTTATTGAGAAAGTTATAGCAACAGAGTTAAGACTCCAACCGTATTTACTAACTAAAGGCTGATTGAATAAGCTCCATGTATATATCGTTCCAAGCCCCATTTGTACTATAACTGTACCAAGGACAACAAGCCATGGATTAATAGTTGATTTTTTCATATCATCCCGCCTCCTCTTTCTATTTCAATGCTATTCTCTAAATTTATTTTTTTCATGTTCATTTTGGCCACCTCTATTGATTTAACAACTTCATTTTATAAGATGTTTCTGTATATGTAAGCACTTACAATACAGAGCGTCAAAAATATAGAATCAGTTACAGAAAACGAAGGGTGAAATACAAAAAACTGCTTATTAAATACGTAGTAGCTTTTGTCAAGTTGTACATCAATACGACTTATAGCTGGTTTCGCATCTTCTTTTATAAAAAGTTATGTGTTGAGTTATACCATTGCTGGTTTTCAAAATCCTGATTTTCCTATACATAAAAACACCTATTCTTTTTTACTCTTCAAATTTTGTAACATGTTGTACCCATATTTCTTGATACAAGTCATTTAATAGTCCTGTAATCTAGCTTTTCGTTACAATACCTATACTCAAAAATCCCACCTTATTTACATTTCTATTTTCGTATATTTTGTCATTCTCTACTTAAAAACAGCAAAAATACAATTTTTCATATAATATCGCACTTTATTTTTTATAAAATTAAAAATATTTCATTTATAAATAAAACTAAACATTCACTAATATATCTATACGTGGTTTAATATATATAATATAAAAATTTTTTCTAAAATAAGGAGGTACTATGAAAGCAAACGTAGGAGATACTATACTTTTTCAAAGAAATAATTTAAAGATTACAGGATCTGTACTAAAACTATATACTGAATCGGTCTTAGTTGAAATTACAAATGTAAGCGGTGGTACTTTTGAATTTGATCGAACAATTGTAAATCATAAAAACTATAAAATTTTAAATACAAATACATAAAACAATATAAAATAGCCCCTGCTGGTGAGCAGAGGCTATTTTATATGAAAATACTTCGCTAGTTTATATATCCTAAAACACTAACAATTTTACTCGCTTTTAAATTATTAATGTGATAATAAATTTCTAAACCCTTTCTCTCAGCTCGTAACACTTTACCTTTCATTTTTGATAAATGTTGCGAGACAGTCGATTGTGGAATATTCAACAATTCTGTTAATTGTGTTACATTACAAGTTTTTCTTGTACTTAATTCATTTACAATTTGTAATCGGATTGGATGCGCCATAATTTTTAAAATATCTACATCTTCTTCTGAAACTACACTTTTTTTCATTTCACTCGTATATGTTGTCATAAGACATTCCCCTTTTATATAAATTCCTTTTTATTAAGATCCATTTCTACAAAATTCAATACTCCTGTTCAAGACCTTTATATAGAAATAATAGGATTTCAAATTTCTAAAAATAGAGCTTACAATTATTTACTTTATTTATTTGACACATATACATAATACAATGTTAGTATGTGCTCTATGTGAAGTTAGCATATATTTATGATGAAGATTTATTAAACCACTTGCATCCTAAATTCATAATACACCTTTTTTCTTCTGCATAAAACTATCCAGTAATTTTAACATATTTTAGGCGTCTGTATATACTATTTACAAAACAATTTGGTAAAGGAGGATTTCATATGCCTACAGCGTTACAAGAAGAAGTTGAAGAAGCCCGTGAAACATATGTAAGTCGTATCATTTTAGTTGGCGGATCAGCATTATTTTTAGTAGGTGGTGTTATTTCGGCAATTTCAGCTTTTAAAACTTTTAATCGTTTGGAGAATACACCACCTTCTTCCGATAATTCATAGATATTTAGTAAAATAAAACGTCGTCTCCAATGAAGAGACGACGTTTTATTAGTCATACATACGACACTAAAGGTATCGGTAGATTCCCTACTCCATTTTCTAAACTTACTTCACCACAAACCTAGTCTGACTACATCCATCCTTCTGCTTTGTTACTTCTAATACAGCTGGCATTGCGTTTTTCAGCTCTTGGACGTGTGAAATGACACCGATAAATCGGCCTGATTTTTGTAAGTCAATTAAGGTGTCAACTGCTTTCGTTAATGACTCCTCATCTAATGAACCGAAACCTTCATCAATGAACATCGTTTCGATGGAAATACCACCTTCATACGCTTGAATAACATCTGCCATTCCAAGCGCTAAGCAAAGTGATGCGTTAAATTTCTCACCACCAGACAATGTTTTCACATCACGTGTTTGGCCGGTGTATGCATCGTATACATCTAAGCCTAATCCACTTTGACGATTTCTCTTTTCAACTCGTTCACTGCGTTTTAAATAGAATTGTCCATTTGATAATTTACGTAGGCGTTCGTTTGCAATTTGGACAATTTGTTCTAAATACTCAATTAAGATGTAACGTTCAAAGGATATACGACTTTCATTATCACCTTTCATTACTTCATATAAATCAACAAGTTCTTGGAATGCTTTTTCTTCCTCATGAATTTGTTCATCAATACGTCTAATATTTTCATGTAAGTCAGAAATATATGCTACAGCATTTTGCGCACGTTGACGTTTTTCTTTAATTATATCGAGATTGATTTCTAATTCTTTTATGTGTTCACCTAACGATGTGATATCCATATACTCTTTATCTTTTAATTCAACGTGTAACTCTTCGATTTGTTTTGCAAGCACTTCAAGAGATGAATAATAACTTTGAATTTCTTTTTGTAGTATCTCCATCTCAGCATCATTTAATTTAGCTTCTTTATACGTTAATTGATCTGTAAATCCGCTCTGTTCTAACTCGTTCATATAGCGTGTGAAAGTCTCTTCTTTCTTCTCTTTTGTACTTTCATATTGATTAGAAGCACTTTCATGTTCAGCATGAATACGTATATTTTCATTTTGCCATTGTTGATACGCTTCTTGCGCTTTCTTCCATTCATCTTCCATTAATCGAAGTTGTTGTATAGCTTGATCAAACTGTACTTTCCAAGCTTGTACTGTTTGTAAGCTTTCTGGAATATTTTGCTTATCATATTCATATGACGTACGAAGCTGCACGCACTCCATTTCTGTACGGTGCTGCATTGTTTCTACTTCACGCTTTTGTTCCTGAAGTTCTTCTACTTTTTCTTCTACTCTTTTTATATTCACAGCGATCTGCTTACGGGTTTCTTCACTTGCTTTTAACACATTAACTTCTGCTGCTAATTGTTTTCCTTTTTGAACGAGCTCACTGTATGTTTCAACTAATTGTTCTGAATGGTACCCTCGCTTCATGACTTCTTCTATCACCTGTTCATATTGTAGTCGATAGAAATTCCATTTTTCTTCTAGTTGAACATGTAATTTTTCAGCAACGTTTTTCTTGTCTCTTAAATCGTTTAACTCTTTTTCATTGATCGCATCACTTTGCTCTGTAGCTTTTTTCGGGTGGTTCGTACTACCACATACTGGACAAGATTCACCATCATGTAAATGAAGAGCTAATATACCTGCTTGTTCATTTAACCAGCGGCGTTCCATATTTTCATATGCACGAACTACCACTTGCATCTTATTATTTGCTGCTTCTTTTTCTTGCTCGAATTTTTGTTTTTCTTGCCAAACATCATATGCTTGCTTTAAAACTTTTGCATCTTCTCGCATATTCGTTAGTTCTTCTACTTTAGCTACATATTGCTCAAGTGCTTGCTCTAATTGCTGTAATTCACCAGACATTCTCTGTTTTTGATATGTATGCTCTTCTAGTTGTTGATCAAACTTCTGCATACTTTCTTTCAATTTCCCTATTTGAATTTCAGCATTTTGTAAATTCAACTTTTTTTCAGCTAATGATGAAATAATTGGTTGTAACTCTTCTAATCTTTGAACAAGTTTTTTTGCATCTTCTCGATCTGCTTCTTTATTTTTTACTGCTTCATACTTCTCCTGAGCAAGTTTAAAACTGTTCATTATTTGTTCTTTTTTGACGATTATCTGTTTTAATAAACTTTCAGCCTTCTGCTCATTTTGCATTGCCTCCTCATACCATTGCTCAAATGGTAATAAACGCTTTGCTTGTTCCGCACGTTTAAAGGATGTTTCTTTCATTTCAATGGCTGTACGGTTATCTAGTAAAGTATTGTATTTCTCGTTCTTTTGTTCTAAATCATTGAATTTTTCATTTACAGATTTTGCTGCATGAAAACGCGTTTCTACTTCTTTTAATTGCTTCATTTGAACATTTTGTTCTACTTGTAATTGCTCAACTTCCACTTTGTACCAAGTTGTCTCTTGCTCTAGTGCCTCTACTACTTGATGTGTATTCACATGCTCCTGCTCTATTAAAGTTTCTAACAAAGCTCCATCACGAATTGGTAATTTAAATACATTTCGGAAATATAGTTCCCGTTCTTTTTGTTTCTCTTGTAAAACGTCTTTCCATTGTTTACGTTTTTGATCGAGTAACTCACGCATTAATTTATAACGATCTGTTTTAAAAATACGACGTAAAATCTCTTCTTTGTTTTCTGTCTCAGATGTTAACAACTTACGGAATTCTCCTTGTGGTAACATAACAATTTGGCTAAATTGATGTTTACTTAATCCAATTAAATCTTCCACTTTTTTGTTTACATCCGTTACATGAAAACGATCAACAGCTGGAACCTTTTCTCCATCAATAACTTCGTATAATTCTACTGCATGTCCTGTAATCGTTTTGTTCCCTTGTTTTTTATGACCAAGTTGTCGTTTTATTTCATAGCGTTTCCCTTTTAACTGGAATGTTAGTTCTACACTTGTATAAATATTATCATCAGCAAATTGACTTCGAAGCATGCTCGTATCACTACGTTCTTCTCCACTAGCTTCACCATATAACACATAACAAATCGCATCAAAAATCGTTGTCTTTCCGGCTCCCGTATTCCCAGAAATGGCGAAAATACGATGTTCACCAAGATCGTTAAAATCGATTACTTCTTTCTGTTTATATGGCCCAAACGCTGTCATAATAAGCTGAATCGGTCTCATCCTCGTTCACCATCCCGTTCTTGCACTGTTTGTAATACATCTATAAATAGACGCTCTTTCTCTTCTGATAAATCTAAGCCTTTCATTTCTTTATAAAAAGCCTTTAATAGAGATAAATCATCCGTTTTATGTCTTGAAACAGTTACTTCATTTGTATCTGTAAATTCTCGCCTTTGTATCGCTCTTTCAACGTGCATTGCATTTGGATATACAGAGCGTATTTTCTCCATTGGCTGCAAGACAGGATTTTCATCTAATAATTTTACAAATACGTAATCTTCACTGATTGGATGCTGTAATAATTCATCTATTTTCGCTTCTACTGTTCGCATTTTACGACGTGGTGAAAGTAACCTTTTTTCAATTGTTACTTCACCCGTTTCATTCAGTTCCACAATATAATACCCTTTTTTATGTTTCTCTTCAGAAATAGAATAGGCCAGTGGCGAACCTGAATATCGAATGGTCTCATTACGTACGAAATGCGCTTGATGTAAATGTCCAAGCGCTGTGTAATGAAACTTATCAAAATAATGACTATTTACATATTCAGCACCACCAATTGAAAGTGGTCGTTCTGCATCACTTGTATTCTCCTCTGCTTCTCCTGAAGAAGTTACAAATGCATGTCCAACAAATACATGTCTAGCTTCTTTATCCATCGTTTCAGAAAGTTCATTCATAAAAATACGCATCGCATCATCATGAGAACGAACATCTTCATTTTTCAATACATGTCTAACTATACTTGGATCTGCATACGGTACTAGATGGAAGTGAACCTCTCCATATTCGTCATTTAATACAACAGGTTCATATGGGAATTGAAATTGTCCCACAATATGTAATCCCTGTTTTTTCATTAAACTACTTCCAAAATGGATACGATCCGGACTATCATGGTTCCCTGCAACCGCAATAACTGGTGTTTGTAAATCAATAATTATTTTTTGTAAAACATCATTTAATAAGTCTACTGCTTCCGTAGGTGGAATTGCACGGTCATATAAATCCCCCGCAATAATTACGGCATCTGGTTTTTCTTCTTCAACAGCTTGTACAAACTGATCTAACACAATCTTTTGATCTTCCGTCATATACACGCCATGAACAAGCTTACCTAAATGCCAATCCGCTGTATGAAATAACTTCATATGTTCCTCCTCCTTTTAATTTACTGATTTTAATGAAACAAGTTGATAGTTTACTGTAGTTTTTCCGTTCTCCCACTCTAACTTCAGTATCATTGCACTACCAATTCTTTCTTCATTTGATTTATATAAAGGCATTATTTCTTGAACTGTAAATAAGTGATAACCATCCAATTTTAATTGAAATATATTTTCTTCAATATGTAATCTTACTTCTTTTTCATTTGAAACAATTTTTGTGTGCATCTCAAACTTCATGATAGATACAACCCCTTTTTATAATCTCTACATTTTAATAGTATAGTGGCTATGCAAGATTGACAAGTAAATACAAGGTAAAGTACATACTTTTCTACTGTTAAATGTTTTATATTTTTATATAAAATACGGTATGTGAAATTTTAAATCTTTCCAAATAAAAATGCCTGTTGTGACATCTTTATTTTTGTATAAAGTCTTTCATTATATAATATAGAATTGTAATTAAAACGATTGCTACAAAAAATGAAAACACTGCGACAATGTACCCATCTTTATTTAATAAAATGCAAAAGGAAATAGATATTATAAAAATCGGAAATACGAGACGTACTTTATCCTTCACTTCTTCTGTCGTATCTGTATGGTGAAAATACCGAGTTATCCCTATCATTAAAGAAGACAAAATAATAACCGACAATAGTAACGGTCCTGGCATTCCGATTTCTCCTTTCTCTATTTCTGATTACATGCACATAATACAAATATATAATAGCGCTTTTATCACCATGACTTCAAACATTTAAACTTACAGTAATATTGTATTATTCATCTTCAGTCTCTGAAATCCTGCAAATATAACTCGTCAAAATATGCGGTTAATAAAGTAAAACTTTAATCAGTGGCGGATGGACACCCCCCACTGATTATTAGTCCACACTAATCGGGCTTTTAGGGGCAGTATGACTCCCACAAATAGCGGGATAAATTAGCACTTACCGTCAACTTTAGACAAAATTTATAAAGGACATTTCAGTACATATCAAGAATTAAGAATAAGAAGATATGTAAAGGAGGATGAATCATGACTGAACACGTTTTATTTTCTGTTAGTGAAAACGGCGTTGCATCAATTACTTTAAACCGTCCAAAAGCACTTAATTCTTTATCCTATGACATGTTACAACCAATTGGGCAAAAACTAAAAGAGTGGGAGCACGATGAACGTATTGCGGTTATCGTATTAAAAGGGGCTGGCACAAAAGGATTTTGTGCAGGCGGTGACATAAAGACTCTTTATGAAGCACGTTCAAACGAAGTTGCATTGCAGCATGCTGAACGTTTTTTTGAGGAAGAGTATGAGATTGATACATATATTTATCAATATAAAAAACCGATTATCGCTTGTTTAGATGGAATTGTAATGGGCGGTGGTGTCGGTCTTACGAATGGTGCAAAGTATAGAATTGTAACAGAACGTACAAAGTGGGCAATGCCCGAGATGAACATCGGCTTCTTCCCAGATGTCGGCGCTGCATATTTCTTAAATAAAGCACCTGGATATACAGGTCGTTACGTTGCTTTAACAGCATCTATTTTAAAAGCTTCTGACGTATTATTTATTCATGCTGCTGATTACTTTATGACATCTGATTCATTACCAACTTTTCTAACGGAACTGGAACATGTAAATTGGCATGCTGAAGATGTACATACTCGTTTAAAAGCAGTTATTCAAACATTTACATCCACTCCTAACTTAGAAAGCGAACTTGCTACTTCATTAGAGGAAATTAATTCACACTTTGCCTTACAAACAATTGAAGAAATTATCGACTCATTAGAAAAAGAAGATAGCGAATTCGCCTTACAAACGAAACAAATATTATTATCAAAATCACCTATTTCGCTAAAAGTAACATTAAAACAACTTTTGGATGGTGAAGGAAAATCTGTTGAAGAATGTTTCGCTACAGACCTTATACTTGCTAAAAATTTCATGAGACATGAAGATTTCTTCGAAGGAGTACGCTCCGTTGTCGTTGATAAAGATCAAAATCCAAATTATAAATATAAACAGTTAAGCGATGTTTCAGAAGAAGACGTAAATCGTTTTTTCAACTTACTTAATGCATAATAAAGAGGTTAAAGTAGTGTGTATTCACAGCTACTTTAACCTCTTTGTTATTTAATATTCTTTAATAAAATTTAATTTTATTAAACCGAAATATGTGCTACACTGTTTTTAATCAAATATTCTAAAAATAAACAGGAGGAGCAACTATGATCGAAAATTATCTTCTTTTCATCATTATGTCTATTTGCCTTATCATTTTACCCGGTCCAGATACGGCAATGGCTACGAAAAACACATTAGTTGCTGGTAAAGTGGGTGGAGTAAAAACAGTGCTCGGCACATGTGTTGCACTTTTAATTCATACTTTAGCAGCGGTAATTGGTCTTTCCGCACTTATTGTAAAGTCAGCTCTTTTATTTTCTATTTTCAAGTATGTTGGAGCTCTATATTTAATTTATATCGGTATTAAAGCCCTTTTAGCAGTAAGAAACAAAGAAGGCGTAAATACAAATGATATATCTATGGGTAATGATAACGAACATACTTCTTGCTTTCGCCAAGGGTTTCTTACTAATTTATTAAACCCAAAGGTTGCGGTCTTCTTTTTAACTTTTTTACCACAGTTTTTAAATCCAAATCATAATACTTTTATTCAGCTTCTCGTAATGGGCCTTACTTATCTCGTTTTAACAGTTATTTGGTTTGCCTTTTATATTTTTTTAATTGATAAAATTAGTGCTTTTATGAAGAAACCGAAGACGCAACGTTATATTCAAGGATTAACAGGAGTCGTCCTAATTGGATTTGGTATTAAACTGGCTTTTGAAAAAAATAATTAATAAAGGCGAAAAACACCACATCTTAAGAGTGGTGTTTTTCATTTAACAAATCATTTGGTTAATTTTAGCTAGCAATCAGTTATGAGGAACAATTCCTCTACTCTTTATTAAAACCAGCGCTCCGTTACAACCTTTTTGCGTGTATAGAATTGAACGCCATCTGTACCATTTGTGCCAAGATCTCCAAAGAATGAAGCTTTATTCCCTGCAAATGCGAAGAATGCCATTGGTGCTGGAACGTTTACGTTTACACCGATCATACCAGCATCGATATTATCACGGAACGTTTGTGCATGTTTACCATTTGATGTATAAATAACCGCTCCATTTGCAAATTTAGATTGATTTGTTAGTTTAATACCTTCTTCTAAATCTTTCACTCTTACAATGCTTAATACTGGAGCGAAAATTTCATCTTGCCAAATTTTCATTTCTTGATTGACACCATCGAAGATTGTCGCACCTACAAAGTAACCTTCTCCAACTTCTTCGTTAATTTTACGACCATCTACTAATAAAGTAGCTCCATCTGCTACACCGCTATTAATGTAGCCTAAAACACGTTCTTTATGAGATTCACGGATTAATGGTCCAACATAATTATCTTCGTTGAAACCGTCACCTACTTTTAGTTTTTTCGTCTCTGCTACTAGTACATCGATGAATTCATCAGCAATTTCATCTACTACTGCTACTACTGAACATGCCATGCAGCGCTCTCCACTACTTGCGAATGCAGATCCAATTACACCTTGTACTGTTTTTTCAAGATTGCAATCTGGCATTACAATCGCATGGTTTTTCGCACCTGCTAACGCTTGTACACGTTTTCCGTGTTTCGTACCTGTTTCATATACGTAACGAGCTACCGGCTCAGATCCAACGAACGAAACAGCTTGAATATCTTTATTTTCTAAAATGCTATTTACAACATCTTTTCCGCCTTGTACTAAATTTAATACCCCTTTTGGAAAACCAGCTTCATAGAATAACTCTACAAGTCGCTCTGCTAAAAGTGGCGTTCTTTCAGATGTTTTTAATACGAACGTATTACCGCAAGCAATTGCAAGCGGGAACATCCATAATGGAATCATCATTGGGAAGTTAAACGGTGTAATACCAGCAACAACACCGATTGGATAGCGCCAAATTGATCCATCAATTCCGCTAGCAATATTTGGAAGAGCCTGTCCCATCATTAAATTTGGTGCTGATGTTGCAAGTTCTACCGCTTCAATACCACGCTGTACTTCACCAGTTGCATCCGTTAGCGTTTTACCGTTTTCTAGTGTAATGATTTTTGCAAGCTCATCTTTGTTTTCTTGTAACAGCTGTAAATATTTATATAAATTTCTTGAACGATTCGGAACTGGTACTTTAGACCATGTTTCGAATGCCGCTTTTGCCGCTTCAACAGCTTTTTCAACGTCTTCTTTCGGAGATAGTGGAACGTAAGCAATAATTTTCCCAGTCGCTGGATTCGGAACTGCTTCTACTTCCGTACCAGTAGATTCTACCCACTCGCCATTAATATGATTTTTTACTCGTTTAATTTCAGTTGTAATCATAATATTCTCTCCTTTTTATAATTTATTTTTGATTAGAAATTAATTGCTCGCTAACTTTCTTATATAAAGCAGCCATATCGTTTTCACCATATCCTGCCTCACTCGCTTCTTCATATATGCTTAATAGCATCTCACTTACTGGTAAATTAAGATCACTTTCTTTAGCTAAATCAACTGCAAATCCTAAGTCTTTCTTTAATAAGTTTACAGTAAATCCTGGCTCGTAGTTTTCTGTTGCAATGAAACTTTTATAATTGCGCTCATAAATTCTACTTTGACCGTAACTTACATTTAAAATATCAAACATTTTATCTAAGTCCATATTGCTCTTTTTCGCTAATGTTAAAGCTTCACTCACACCAGCTGTATAAAAACCAATTAATAGATTGTTAATTAATTTAACAGTTGTACCACTATCAATTTGTTCACTAACGTGGAAGATATTCGCTCCTAACACTTCCATGACAGATTCAGTTTTCTCATATACCTCTTTTGATCCACCAACCATAAACGTTAATGTACGGTTTTCTGCTCCAATTACCCCTCCACTAACAGGCGCTGCTAAAAAGTCTACTTTCTTTTCCTTTGCAGCCTCTTCTAACTGTTTGTTTAATTGTGGAGACACTGTACTAGTATCAATGAAAACTACATTAGGGTGGCTATTTTCAAATAATCCTTCTGCTCCGAAATATACCGCTTCAACCGCACGAGGTGATGGTAAACTTGTAAAAATCACATCACATGTCTCTGCTAGTTTTGAGATTGATAAACCGATAATTCCGCCTTCTTTTTCAAAAGAAGCTTCCGCCTCTTTATTCAAGTCCACTCCGTATACTGTATAACTTGATTTAACTAAATTTTTAGACATCGGAAGACCCATGTTACCTAAACCTATAAAACCAATCTTTTTCATATCGCTTTCCTCCTATTTACACAATATATTTCCCGCGATTAATAATGACTTTCGCAATATCTCTCTTTTTCGTAAATACGTTCGTGTATAAAGGCACTAATACTTGACGGATCTCAGCTAAAATTACGTGTCTATGTTGTTCTTCTGTGACAGCCGCTGAAAGTATAGAAATCGCCGCTTCTTCTACTTTGCGATATCCTTCTTCACAAATAACATCCGTTATTAGTTGTTTCGTACGTTCTTTTTCTTCACCATTTTTACTGACCGCTTTTCTCGTACGTAAAAGCGCTGATTCCATAACGTACACGTCTGTCAACATATTTGATAATACACGTGAATATTCTTGCTCTTGATCAATTTTTAACCCTGGAGTTTTAGAGAGCGTTTTCAAAGATTGTTTCAACAATTTTTTCGCTAATAAAATGTAACGATGGTTTCTTTCTACATTTGCTACATCAATTTCCAATTCAGTATCTTCTATTTGTTCAATTTGTTTCATTAACATTTTTGCTACTGTTAATCTGTTAATTTCATTCGTTCCTTCAAATATCCGGCTAATTCTAGCATCACGATATAATCGTTCTACCTCGTATTCTTGCATATAGCCATATCCACCATGAATTTGTACAGCCTCGTCTACAATATGACCAAGTGTTTCAGAAGCGTTCACTTTATTAAGTGCACATTCAATTGCAAATCGAGACATTTTTTTCATAAGATCCTCATCACTCTGATGAATTGCTTCATCAATTACACCTGCCGTACGGTAGGCTGCACTTTCTGCTCCATATGTAGCGATGATCATATTTGCAATTTTCTCTTGAATCATCGTAAAGTCTACTAATTCTGTTTGGAACTGCTTTCGTTCTTTTCCATATTGAACTGACAAGCCGATTGCTTGTTTTGCCGTTCCGATATTCCCAAAGGCAAGTTTTAGTCTAGCGAAGTTAAGAATATTAAGAGCTACGTGATGTCCCTTTCCAACTTCCCCTAAAACATTTTCGGCTGGGATGACAACATCTTCTAAAATAAGCGTCGCCGTTGAAGAACCTTTAATACCCATTTTCTTTTCTTCTAATCCAATGGATACACCTTCACATGTTCTTTCGACAATAAATGCTGTCATTCCTTTATTTGTTTTCGCAAAAACAACGTATACATCTGCCATATGAGCATTTGTAATCCATTGCTTCTCACCGTTTAACTTCCAAGCTGTTCCATCTTCATTTAATACCGCACTCGTTTTTGCACTTAATGCATCAGAACCAGCATTTGGCTCAGTTAACGCATAAGCACCAATCCATTCTCCTGATGCAATTTTCGGCAAATATTTTTCTTTTTGTTCTTTCGTTCCGTAATATATGTAAGGCAATGTACCTACACCAGCGTGTATATTAAAAGAAACGCTAAATGCACCAGCATATCCCATTTTCTCTGCTACAAGCCCTGAGACTGCCTTACCTAATTCGAAACCGCCATATTCTTCTGGTACCTCAATACTTAATAATCCAAGCTCACCAGCTTTCTCAAATAATTGACGAGAAACTTTATAGTTATGTTGTTCAATATTCTCCAATTGTGGAACAATTTCTTGTTTAACGAATTGTTCCGTTGTCTTTGCGATTAAATCTTCATCCCCTGAAAAATCTTCAGGTGTAAAGAAAGTATGATTTACATCTTTATTAAGTGAAAAAAATTCATCCCATGGTAACTTCGTTTTCTCCATCTGAATCCCCCTATCATTTCGGCTTTACTTGCTACTACATATGCTCGTCTACGATGAGTGGAATATCTTATTATTGAAAACAGAAGGCGATGAATTTCCACATCAAGCAGTTCCTTTTGCCAAAGATGTATTCTCATCGCCTTAGTTGTTCTACCTATTGATCTTCAGATAATACGGTTTTCGCAATACCAGTATCTAATTCTTCAAAATCATGGTATGAAATAGTTTCATATAACTCACTTCTCGTTTGCATATTGGAAAGTGCATCTTTTTGAGAACCCGTTTCCTTAATTAAAGTAAACACATTCTCATACGCTTTCGCTGCAACGCGAAGTGATGTTACAGGGTAAATAACCATCTGGAAGCCCATATTCGCAAATTCCTCTGCACTATAATATGGAGTTTTTCCGAATTCTGTCATATTCGCAAGTAAAGGTGCATTTACCTTACTATTAAATAGGCGGAACTCCTCTTCTGATTGAAGCGCTTCAGGGAATATAGCATCTGCACCTGCTTTTACGTATGCGTTCGCTCTTTCAATCGCTTCATCTAAGCCTTCTACGCCGCGAGCATCTGTGCGCGCTACAATGTATAAGCTTGGTGCAACCTCTTTAATCGCTTTAATTTTTTGAACTAATTCTTCTGTAGTAACAAGTTTCTTACCATTTAAATGTCCACATTTCTTTGGTAATTGTTGATCTTCAATTTGAACAGATGCTACTTTCGCTTCCACCATTTCTACAGCGGTTCTCGCTACGTTCAGTACTCCACCAAATCCTGTATCTATGTCAACAAGAACCGGTAAATCTGTAGCTCTTACTAAATCTCTTGCTCTCTCAGCCACTTCAGTAGACGTCACGATACCTAAATCAGGTAGACCTTTACTTGCAGTATAAGCAGCTCCCGATAAATAAAGAGCTGAAAAACCTGTATTTTTTGCAACTAAGGCTGCCATTGCATCATGTGCACCTGGAATTTGTAAAATTTCATTTTCCTCTACTAAAGCTCGGAAGCGATTCGCAAGCTCCTCCTGTGTTGACTGTTTATTCACAACCCAAGCCATTCTAAATTCCCCCTACTATTAAATTAAGAATAGATCTACAAATTCGTTTACGTTCATATTTTCTAGTTTTTCTTCATTTAGACAAGCTTCATGAATTTTTTCTTGTTGCTTACTAGAATAATGACCTGCCATATTTGCAGTGAATTTTTGAACAACTTTTGGAATCGCTTCGTCTCTACGGAAACGGTGTCCAAGTGGATATTCACATTCTACAGTTTCTGTTACAGTACCATCTTTAAAATGAACTTGAACAGCGTTGGCGATTGAGCGCTTGTTCGGGTCAAGGTAATCTAAACTGTACTGTTTGTTTTCAACAACAACCATCTTATTACGTAATTCATCTACACGTGGATCATTTGCTGCTTCATCTTCATAATCATCTGCAACGATATCCCCTTTTAATAAACCGATTGCAGTAATGTATTGTAAACAATGGTCACGATCAGCTGGGTTGTTTAGCGGTCCCTCTTTATCAATAATTCGAATTGCTGATTCATGAGTTGTAATAGTAATACGATCAATTTCATCTAATCTTTCAATAATTTCTGGATGTAATTTCACAGCACATTCTGCAGCTGTTTGTGCATGGAATTCTGCTGGATATGAAACTTTAAATAATACATTTTCCATTACATACGACTCTAGTGGTCTTGCTAATTTTAACTCTTGTTTATTGAATAATACATCTTGGAATCCCCATCCTGGTGCAGATAATGCTGTTGGATAACCCATTTCACCTTTTAGAGCAGTCATTGCAAGATGAACACCGCGGCTCGTCGCATCCCCTGCTGCCCATGATTTACGTGATCCAGTATTTGGAGCATGACGATATGTACGAAGACTAGAATTATCAATCCACGCATGTGATAGTGCATTAAAGATTTCTTCACGTGTTCCACCAAGCATTTTCGCAACTACAGCAGTTGTTGCTACTTTTACATATAATACGTGGTCAAGACCGACACGGTTTAAGCTGTTTTCTAAAGCAAGTACACCTTGAATTTCATGTGCTTTAATCATCATTTCTAATACTTCACGTACTTTTAATGGTTCTTTTCCTTCTGCAATACGAACACGGCTAATATAATCTGCAACTGCTAAAATTCCGCCTAAGTTATCAGATGGATGTCCCCATTCTGCTGCAAGCCAAGTATCGTTATAGTCTAACCAACGGATCATACAGCCGATATTAAACGCACCTTTTACTGGATCTAGTACGTAAGACGTACCTGGTACACGTGTACCGTTTGGCACAATCGTTCCTGGTACAACTGGTCCTAGTAATTTTGTACACTCTGGATATTGCAATGCTAATATTCCACATCCAAGTGTATCAAGTAATACGTAGCGAGCAGTACTAAATGCTTCTGCACTAGTAACCTCTTTATTTAATACATAATCGGTAATTTCTTCTAATAGTGCATCTTTTTGCTTAATTTCATTTGTTTTAATCATGCTATTCTTCCCTTTCTGTCGAAAATTCGTTATTATTAATGATGGGTGTCGGTCAAACACCCATCTGGCGGGCGGCGCTAACAACTCCCCAGTTGTTCTTATTTACTAAGTACATGTCGCTCGCCAATATAATTTACACGCGGACGGAATAAACGATTATTTGCATGTTGCTCAATAACGTGTGCACATAGTCCTACAGTTCTAGAGCTAAAGAAGATTGGTGTATATAGTTGAATTGGAATACCGAGCATCCAATATACTGGAGCAGCATAATAATCAAGGTTCGGATATATTCCTTTTTCCTTCTCCATAATCTTTTCTCCAGCTTCACACATTTCATATAGTGTATAATCACCTTTTACATCACATAGCTGTTTTAAAGCTTCCTTCATCATCAGTGCTCTTGGATCCATCTTCTTCATATAAACACGGTGTCCAAAGCCCATAATTTTTTCTTTGTTATATAGTTTCTTCTGTAATAACTCTTCAAATTTCTCAACATTACCGGCCTCTAATAGCATGTACATCACCGCTTCATTCGCACCGCCATGTAAGCTTCCTTTAAGCGATGCAACTGCCCCTGTTAATGCACCGTATAAATCTGATTGTGTTGATGCAATTACACGAGCTGTAAATGTAGAGTTTGGCATTTCATGTTCGCTATATAAAACTAAAGAGCGATCAAAGATTTTCTCTTCTAATTCAGACGGTTTTTTACCAGTTAACATATAGAAGAAATTCGCACTATAAGACAATTCCTTAATTGGCTCAATCGGCTCTTCATTATTTAAAATATGGTAGCTATTCGCCACAATGTTTGGTACTTTACTTAACAGCTTGTACCCTCGGCTTTTATTCACTTCTAACGAACGATTTTCGATATCATTATCGTAACCAGCTAATGCAGACACACCTGTACGTAACCCATCCATAGGGTGCGTTTCTTTAGGCAATGCCTTTAGTACGTTGAATACGCCTTCTGGTACTTCATATTCTTCTTTTAATTTCTTTTCAAGTGTTTCCTTTTCATCCTCATTTGGTAGATGTTCTTCCAATAAAAGGTGCACAATGTCTAAATACCCTTTTGTTTTTGAGAGTTCGATTAAATCATACCCTTGAATTACAATTTCACCTTTTACTGTGTCAAGAAACGAAATCTTCGTCTCTGCTGCTACTACACCATCTAATCCCGGGGAAAATTTCTCTTCAGCTTTCATCATTATTTCCTCCAATCCTAATAGATCTTCGTGCACACAACTGTAAGCCTTTACAATACTGTGAAACTACATTTCTATTTCAATGTATCAGAGTTTTTAGAAGATTTCAATTTATTTTATAATGATAAGTTTCCTATACTTTTCTCACTGTAACAATACAATTTTTCAAAAATAATTTTCATATTTTATAAAGAAGGACAGACTTCTTTATACGTCTCCTTAAAACAAAATATAAAGATATTCCATATAATGCCACCAAATATATATTTACTCCAATTTTCTTTACGAAATAGAAAAAACGAGCTTCACACATATACAGCTCGTTTCTATACGATACTTATTTCACTATCTCCTAAATATAATTCTTATATAAAACTTATTCATTTTTAATAAAATTATTATTTTACATAATTAAATTGAATTTCGTCCATTGAATAAATGATTTCGTCCATAATCGGTCCATAAAAAAACTCCATAAATATGTAAAATATTACGATTAACACCTCCATTTCACATTTTCTCTATCTCTTTTCCATCAGCAATAAGACGTATCTGTTCATATTAAATAGTCCACGATCAGCTTTAATCGATCTTACGACTTTGTACGTATGTTTTAACCGAAAGTCCTATTTATATGTACCTTTATACGTGTTAAAAGAATATACTAATTTATTATCACAACTTAGGAGTGATTATTTTTATGTGGGTATCATCAAGAGTAACTGTCGCGGTTCCTTCGACTCCTGGAATACACGTTCCCGCCGTCCATACAGCAAGTTCCGATGTTGGTATTGAGCTTCCCGCAACTTGGCAGCAATATCAAATTCCTGGGCAATCCACCCCTTCATTTTGGTATCATGGCACACATCCAAGTAGTACTACCTTTTATAATCCCAGTTATGCTCCATTACCTCCCACTCAAGTCTTTTATCACTTTCCATCAATTTATTTTCAAAATTTCTATGGTACTTTTAATATTTAAAAAGCATCACTGCATAGTTCCTACATTTAACTTCAATCAATTTTCAACATAAAAAAAGTCGAATTCCTTCTATTAAGAAATTCGACTTTTTTAATTGCTTTTTCAACTAAAGTAACCGTTAAAGAAAGACTTTAACGAAAGGTTGACGACAATTTTTATTTATTCAATGCTTTATGTGATCCATCACAGTTAGTCCCTTTTTGAGACAACCCACACGTACAATCATTTAATCCTTTTCCATCAAGGATCTTTTCAATATATTTTTCTATTCTTGATACTCGCGTTTTAGATTGTTTAGCTTGAGAAAAATAAAGAATGTATGCCCTTTGTCGCCCTGGCGTGAGTGAC
This sequence comes from Bacillus thuringiensis, assembly GCF_014932895.1. Taxonomy (GTDB): domain Bacteria; phylum Bacillota; class Bacilli; order Bacillales; family Bacillaceae_G; genus Bacillus_A; species Bacillus_A thuringiensis_AA. The sequence goes on from NZ_JACYOF010000018.1 coordinate 38,994, forward strand.
TCAAAAGCGTTTTTAAAAGTAGGCATTTCATCAAATTTAGTTTGAAGTTCTTCAGGAATTCCAATTTCTTTACGCTCTTTTACTTCCAATTTCAAACCATTCTTTTCAACTTCAATAGCTTCATTTATATATTTCTTTAAAATGGTTTCCATTTCAATTATCTCTTGAATATTAGTGAATCGAATCTGACGTGCCGACTGTGTATTTTCCGTTTGTTGAACTAAAATTCCGTGAGTATCCTGCAACAATGCACCTTTATGAAACTGAAGCGCACAATATTCTTTAAATCCATGAATTAAAACTATGTTTTTTTTCTCAAACGTATAACAAGGATGCATCCATTTAAAATCTTCCACTAGTTCACAGTCAAGAATAAAAGTTCTCAACTTCTCATATTCTTCTCTCCATTTTTTGGCGTTATGTAAAAATTCATCAACTTTAGGATTCATTTGGTTAATTGTCACCATGAAACCCCCTCTACATTTTGCAAATTATTCAATAATTCCCATTCTTTCTTACTCAACATTTATGTAAGTAGACTATTCTTCCCGCTAAAATTCACATATCCAAGTGTAAAATAACATATACAACTCGTCAACTAATAGAACAACAACAATTTAGAAACTTTCCCATAGAAGAATATTTAACATTTCCAACTAACCTCCATCCATTCCTTTTGTTCCATACACTCCTTAATATAAAGTTTTTTGTAGGAAAGTGATAAATAATTATTAGCTTGATTTCCTAACTTAAATAATAAAAAGCACTTAAGATCGTAATTTTTTACAAATCTTAAGTGCTTTTTTAATTACCTTTTATTATTATCCATTATTAGCAGGAGCCTCTCCTGCATTTCCGCCATTATTTGGTGGTGTAGTCGCTGGTGGAGTTGTATTCCCTTGACCTCCTCCATTATCCGGCGGAGTTGTATTTCCTTGACCTCCCCCGTTATTCGGCGGAGTTGTGTTCCCTTGACCTCCTCCATTATCCGGCGGAGTTGTATTTCCTTGACCTCCCCCGTTATTCGGCGGAGTTGTGTTTCCTTGGCCTCCTCCGTTATTCGGCGGAGTTGTGTTTCCTTGACCATTTCCGTTGTTTTGTTCATTCTGTTTCTTTTGTTCATCTAGTTTCTTTTGTTCATCTAGTTTCTTTTGTTCATCTAGTTTCTTCTGTTCATCTAGTTTCTTCTGTTCATCTAGTTTCTTCTGTTCATCTAGTTTCTTTTGTTCATCTAGTTTCTTTTGTTCATCTTGCTTTTTCTCTTCTTCAGTTTTTGGCTGTTGGTCTTGTTTTGGTTGTTCCGTTGTATCCGGTACGCTCGTATTTGGAGACGAATCACGTTTTTCACCTTTTATACGTAACTCACTACCTTCTTGAATAACACTACTTGGCATTTTAAATCGTGATTTGTCAGTAGCCATCTCGTTCATCATTTCTTTAAAGATCAACTGTGCAATTTTCGTATTTTTACTACTAATATAGTCGTCTTTACCATCTTTCATATATCCAGTCCATACTGCCATCGTGTACTGCGGCGTATATCCTGAAAACCAGCTATCACGAGTCGCACTTTCTGGTAAGTTATACTGCGCTATTTTATCCGAAGAATAGTTCGTTGTTCCTGTTTTACCAGCTACATCTAAAGAACTTATATTAGCAGCTGTACCAGTACCAGATGTCACAACGGAGCGAAGCATATCTGTAATCATATAAGCTGTATAATCTTCCATCACTCGTTTTGGCTTTTGCTCAAAACTTTTTGACTTACCATCTGGATAAACTACTTTTTTAACAAAATGTGGCTTCGTATATTTGCCGTCATTACCAAATGCAGCATACGCACCTGCCATTTCAGTTGGTGATACTTCATTTGTACCAATCGCTGTTGATTCTGTCGGTGGTACATTAAATGTAATACCTAACTTTTCAGAGAAAGCTTTTGATTTATTAATTCCTACTTCTTTTGCAGTTTTGATTGCTGGAACATTACGTGATAATTTTAATGCGTCACGCATTGTAATTTGCCCTAAATAATTTCTATCTGAGTTTCTAACTTCTTGACCACCAGAATACTTAAATGGCGAGTCATCGACTTGATGATAAGTAGACCATTTTAAATATTCAATTGCAGGAGCGTAATCAAAGATTGGTTTCATTGTTGAACCTGCTGAGCGATCTAATTCAGTTGCCATATTATGACCTTTAAATACAGCTTTATTTTCACCGCGGCCACTACCTATAGCACGAACTTCCCCTGTTTTCGTATCCATAAATGTGAAAGCAGCCTGGAATTTATCGTTTGGATAATCAATAATATTTGTATTTATAATATTATCAGCCAATTCCTGTGCTTTTCGATCTAATGTTGTATAAATCTCTAAACCGTCGGAACCAATATTAACATCTGGCATTTCTTTTTCTACTTCTTTCACAACCGCATCCATAAATGCAGGATATGGCATTGCTTGTTGTTCAGTTGCCGGTTGAAGCCCCTCTGTTACCGGAACTTTTGATGCTTCTTCCATCTCTTTCTTTGTAATATAACCATGTCGATTCATTAACCCTAGTACAACATCTCTTCTTTCTGTCGCCTTTTGAACATTTTGCGGTTTCGTTGGATCGTAATTATTTGGTGCTTTCGGTAAACCTGCAAGCATCGCAACCTCTGGTAATGTTAAATCTTTTAATTCTTTATTATAGTAGTTTTTTGCTGCTGCTGCGATTCCGTATGAACGGTTTCCTAAATTAATTTTGTTTAAGTACATCTCTAATATTTCATGTTTTGAATACTGCTGTTCTAGCTTATAAGCTAAATACACTTCTTGCGCCTTACGCTTTGGTGTTTTATCCATTGATAAGAAGTAGTTTTTAATAACTTGCTGCGTTATTGTACTTCCACCTTGTGAACCGTAATCTCCTTTAAGACTAACTAAAACTGCACGAGTAGTACCTTTAAAATCCACACCACTATGCTCATAAAAACGTGCATCTTCCGTAGCTAAAAAGGCATTTTCTACTAATTTCGGAATTTGATCATACGTAACATTCGTTCGCTTTTCTTGTCCGTATTCATATATCAAATCCCCATTTTTATCATAAATTTTTGAGGATAACGGATTAACAAGCTTTGCTTTTTCAAGTTTCGGTGCGTCCTTAATCATTACAAAAAAGGTAGCAACCCCCGCCACTAAACCTACAATACCAAGTAATAAACAACTAATTAAAAACTTACGAAAAAATGATGTTTTACCTTTTGGTTTTTGTTTTTTAGAAGCTGGCTGATTTTTCTTTTTAACTTGTCGTCGCTCCTCTCGAGAACGATAATTTTCTGACATGTTACTTTCTCCTGCCTTTCAATTCTCCCGTTGATTTACTAAAAACATTGAGGCCCCTTTCCAAATATCTTTACATTTAGAAAGAGTGTTCATCGGAAGCATTCAATATTTTCCTAATTCACAGATTATAAACTTTAGAATGCCTCTTGAACAAATTATTTTTTATCTCTATTCCTTCTAATAAAGCAGCCCCATTACGCATAGAATGGAAGAGATAAAATTTTAATACCTCGTATAAATAATATACCTTTTTTTCAAATGGTCAATATTTTCTTATTAATTAAATCAAAGGTGAGATAAAAATAGCATATCGATATGAACTTCGTGTGAACTTCCTCATAAATAGGTATAACAAAGATTTAATATATTGGCTATCCGCATAACTGCTGTTTTACATATTAATATCTCAACAACTTAATCATCATTTCTACAGGAATTTATTAATAAAATTAAGGAGTTGTATGCTAATGAAATTATCTCCTGTGATATCCAAAAATTTGATTGCTGTTGGTTATAATCCCTTTTCTATGATTTTACGCATCCAATTAAAGAATGGTATGTATGATTTCTTTGATGTACCTGAAAGCATTTACACTGGCTTATTACATGCACAATCTAAAAGTTACTACCATAAAACTTACATTAAAAATTCTTTCCGCTACACTAAAATTTAAACTTAGACCCTAAATAAAAAGAAAGGAGGTTAATCCTCCTTTCTTTTAAAAATATTTTCACAAACGAATTACCTTCGATTTCTCTTATTAATTTCATCATATGCTTGAATTTGTTTTTTCAATCGCCGATCAGCCTTTTTATCATGTACGACTAAAATCGCGTGTATGGCACCTGGAACCCAAAAGATTAAAGTTAATATGAAATTAATTATTGCCTGAAATGGCTTTCCGCAAAATAATACAGCTACAGGTGGAAGAAGAATTGCTAATAAGTACATCATCTCTTGAAAACTCCTTGTTTTGTATTTTGTATATCACTTCTTTTCATATACAAGCAAACTCTATAATTTGGAGTTACACAAATTTCAATTAAACAATTATAACATCTCTTCTATAATATATATTCTATCCATATGCAAAAAAACCTACTACGTGAATCTCGTCCTGCCTATTAAATTAAATTTTATATCCTCCCTTTAAATGAGCATTTCAACATTTTTATTGTTTTCCAATCTCTTTTCTTTCTCTATTGCAGTTAATCCAATCGCAGAAATTACCGTTCCTATTGCTTGTATCCAAATACCAATAAGTTCAATTATCTTCTTATCAAGAATACTATCTTCATTTTCTATTTCATCCTCCAATAAATTTAAAACACCTTGATACGCTTGTAGTCCGGCTCCTAAACTTTGCATAGAATTGCCTAGTATAATGATTCTCTGTAATGCATTTATCTCGATCAAAGCTGCTTCTACTCCTAAAAAAGCACCAATTGATTGTAAACTGCTCCCGACAATTAAAAGATAATCATTCTCTTTTAATTGTTCATTTTTATTAAAATACGTTCCTATTACATTTGATATATTCCCTAGTGCTAATAATTCAATCCCCATTTTATCAAGTGTTTTACTTTCATTCTCCAAACATATATTTTGATTTTCTCTTTCGTCTTCATCTTCATCTTCGGTATAATTACTCGCTATAATTTGTAAAATATACCCGAGGGCTTGTAATGAACTTCCTACAATAACAAGGTCCGATTCAATTTTCTCTTCCCCAATAAATCCTCTTGTCGTTCCAATAGCAGCTGTAAGATTCCCTCCTACTTGAAACCATGCTCCTGTCACTTTTAAACCGCTTGGATTCATTTTTATCACCTATTTAAATATTTTCTAATGCTTCTCAAACAACTTTCACCCTTAATCTCCTATTTTATTTTCCATATGTACTTTTGTGCATTGTATAATGTGCTAATAATAAAAAAAGTACCTCTACGGTACTTTTTTTAAAAGAAGATTTTCTCACTGAAAATATAATTAGTAAAAAACATTTTTATCATTCAATATATATTTTTTTAAAAACATGCTGGGCATGTCAATGAATCTCCATTTTCATCTATTGTTATATTTAATATATATTGAATTGCTTTATGTGACCATATTTCAGGTGTAGGTGATTCATTTACATACTGTGGCGCACATGAATCCAGCATTGGGGTGCTAATACTTCCGCCCGGATCTAAAGCAACAACAGCCATACCATAGGGCAATTCCAGTGCCATAGATTTCGTGATACCCTCAATTGCAAATTTCGAGGCACAGTAGGGTGCAAGCTCAGCTTCACCTTCTCGCCCCCAACTAGAACTCATATTAATAATAATTCCTTCTTTTTTAACTACCATTGCTGGGACAAATGCTCTTATTACATTTACTACACCATTCACGTTTACATTCATTACATTTTCAAACTCCCTAGCGGTAACTTTCCAAATTGGTGCATTTTGATTCACAATTGATGCATTATTTATTAGCAAGTCGGGAGCTCTATATCTATTAAGTATATACGTTGCCCAACTACTAACTTGCTGCGAATCTGAAACATCTATTATTTGAAAATCATGTGTATTACCGTAATGTTCTTTTAATTCTTCAATTTTATCTTTTGAGCGTCCACAGCCACATATGTTCCATCCCAATTCATGAAACCGATCAACCATCGCACGTCCTAATCCTTGCGTCACTCCTGTAATAATTACAAGTTTTCTAATGTCGTTTCGCTTCATTTCTCTTGTCCCCCTTTTCCATATTTTACTCTCTTCACTTTCATTCAGCAATTTACTAAAGTATCAACTCACTTCATACTTCAGAAGTATTTTTGATATTGCATACACAAACAAAAAGAGTAACCATAATGGTTACTCCTGTTTATATATCTAAAAATTCATTGTTTATTTCATTATTACTTTTAAATTCCAGCTTCTCTTTCCCACATTTCTCACACCGATAAATATAAGCTACACCTAATTTACTTTTTTTAAAATCCTCATTATCCTGCATCTTAATAAAGTGAAACTTTAATCAGTGGGGGGTTTTGTCCATCCCTCACTGATTATTAGTTGAACCAATCGGGCTTTTACGGGCAGTAAGACTATATTTATGTTGACAGTGCGATTCATCTAAATAATTTCCAAGCCACTTTTTCAACATAACACAGTCCACCTTTATGAAAGAATCTTCATCTAACCTTATTACATACTTTTATTTAAATGCTCAATCTCATATTGTAATTTTTTGAATTGCTCAAAGTGCATGGTGATAGATTGACTACTTCCATAATCAACATTTTGTTTCACCAATAAAACACCAGTATCATGAAAAAGCGCTTCAAGTTCTTTCCTGATGTGCACTTTCGCAATATGGGCTGTTTTAATTGCCGATAAAATTGCAATTTCATTAAACTTTAATTTTATTTCATTTGGACAAAATGCGTCTTCAACCAATATAACTTCATTGCTATAAATAAGCGCAACAAGATTACTTGATTTTGCATCTGTTAAATCTACTTTTTTTATAACATTATTCATAACATTTTGCCTCCTTTATTTTCATATATATTAATTATACAAATTTTTTCTTTTTAATTACTCAGCCTTACATTAATTTTAACACACTTTTATTAAAAGCTACCCTTCAAACGTTTTACTATTCCGCAATTTTTGTTACATGAACCATTTGGACTATAGCGCCATATAGTAATCTTAACAATTTATTGTAAAGCAGGTGAAAATTATGCCCTCAGTTGTAGGGAATTTAGTTGTACAAAATAGTAACGGTTCATTTAACTTAGGTGATTTCTACAACGTTTCTCCAAAAGAAAATACGAAAGCTTATAATGGATCTGGCGCTTCAAACGTTGGTTTTGTTGTTAATACTTTTAACGGCGTTAGTGCGACTAATACGTTTGACTCTGACCTTGCAGATCAAAACCAAGTGGGTACGGCTTAATCCTATTTTTCCATCGTTCTGTTTAGGAATTTCAAATTTGTCTATACTATAATCAGGCTGTTACACAGCTATTGTTGATTTTTGGAGTACCCTATCTTTTTCTCCCTTTCCCTGGGGCTAAGCAGCTAGCATAAAGCTAGCTGCTTATTTATTCTTATAATTTTTTCTTTATGATTCCGTTTATCATAAAGAAAAAGAAGCTAACCATTAAACTTCAGCTTCTTTTACGTTATTTCAATAATATCTGTAACATTAAATACGTAAGTTTTATAAAATGCGTCTGTACACATTATAATCTGTTTTACCGGATTTATATTCACGACCGTCATATAGCTTGTGAGTATGTAGCCACCTTCAAAATAAGTCACCAATATTTCTTTCTCAGAAAATAGCGAGGTTAACAATTTATCAGAAATCTTCTCTTTTGCTTCGTTTGTTAATATTGGCCTTTTCACTTTTAATTTCTCTCCAATACTCTTGCGCATACTTAACAATTGTTCCGACATTACTGTAAATGGAACCCATTCTCTATCTACTTTCTGCACCTTTACATAATTCATTTCTTTATCTCCTTGATCATTTATCCATTCTATTTCACGCATACTTTTCCTCAATCATTCCTTAATAATTACTAAGCTCGTATGTATTTCTAATTTATATAATGTCTACACTAAAAAGAACGTTCGTTCTAATTATACACGAACTTATGTTCTTTTGAGAAGAGTTATACTTATATTTTTTAACAAAATATAAGTATAATCATTGAATTTTATTTATACCTGTAGCTTATTTTTCCTTTTTCAAACAAGTATTTTCATCCCTATATAAATTAAGTACATGTAACAACTAAAAAAGCGACTTCAAGCAGAGTGAAGTCGCTTTTTTCTAAAATTATCAAGTTTATTTTACTATCCTGACTAATGTTCTTCCCGGAATACAAATTCCATCTATATTAAAATGATTTATTTTTAATTTTAGTACTCCTACTCGTTCCTTATTTTCATCACCAACCCAACAACTAAATAATTCAAAAATTTCCCCTCCGCCTTCTCTTTGAAAAATAACTTTCATATATTCTCCCCACCTTAATTTATTTATCTAGTAAATCATGCGTATAAACTATTCATTCTTCCCCTAAAATTTTCACAGCAAAAAGAACATTCTTTTCAATCGAATGCTCAGCTTTTTACTTCCTATCATGTCAAATATTTATTCAAAAATAATATATGTATTATTCTTCAACTTATGTTCAATATCCACTTCAAAAGAACAAATATATTTAATAAAATTACATACTTAAAGCATTATAATATTAACTTTCTTTGAAATAATTATTATTTCTTTTTAATCACATCCATAATTTTACATTGTAATTCTTAATATTTAAATGTAATATTATGTTGTCTTACTATCTATTTATAACTCACACACTAATTAGAAAAGGGAACTCTATAGGAGTTCCCTTTTCTAATTTAGGTTGCACAACTTTTTCCAAGTAATCTATTTGCATGTTGTTTCAGTTGCCTTGAATATAGTGAAACTTTAATCAGCCCTTCAGAAGTTTTAACACAGCCTCTTTATACGATGATGTAAATCCTTCATATTATATATTCGTTCATTTATTTCTATGTTTTCTATACATACGAATCATTCTAGCTTTAATTACATTTACTGAAAAAATCCGCATTCTTTTATATGCAAAAATCACATCTTTTTCAAATGAAAGCAAAAACAGAAATCTAGCAAAATGCTAAATTTCTGTTTTCCTCTTTACGTATTATTTCTTATCTAAAAATTCAAATGTATCTTTAAATTCTTTATCGTTCACCTTAATATCAGCATCTTTCAATAAATCATTAACTACTTGCTGTTTCCATTTACCTGTCGTATCTTGTAGTCTTTGTTGTTCTAAATCTTTACGAATCTTATCCTTCACTTCATCAAATGGCTTCAATTCTTTTTTATCGGTCACTTTAATAATATGGTAACCGTAAGATGTTTTAACTGGCTCACTTACTTGCCCTACATCTAATTTATACGCAGCTTCCTCAAATTCTTTCACAGTTTGTCCAGGAGCAAAACCTGCTATTTCTCCTCCTTGTTCCTTTGAACTAGTATCTTCTGAGTATTGCTTCGCTAAAGCTGCAAAATCTTCACCATTATTCACTTTCTCTTTTACTTCTTTAGCGGTTTTTTCATCTTTTACTAAAATGTGACTTACCTTCATTTCTGGTTTATAGTTATCTTTTACATCTTTTTCTGTGACAGTCGCTTTAATCGCTTTCTCAAATGCAATTTCTGGTTTCATTTTTTCTTTCAATTCATCTTCATTTTTCAATCCAACTTGCTCTAAAGTCGCTTTAAAATTATCACCCATTTTATCTTTTGCTTCTTTTACTTGTTTTGTTGCTTCCTCATCTGAAACTTTATATTTATCTAGCAACGCCTTACTTAACACCATTTGGTATAAAGTACTTTCTCCATATTTTTGTCTTAATTCTTTACTTAACTCTTTCTCTGTAACGTTTCCTACTTTTGATGTTACTACGTTTTCTGAGGAACCACATGCAGATAATGCCAGTACCACACATGAAATAATTATTCCCAAAAATAGCTTTTTCTTTTTCAATTCAAATACCTCACTTTTATCATTATGCAAAGTAACTATACACCGTTATTGTGAAAACAGTGTGTTTTCCACATGTAATTCATTTCATTTGAATCGAGTATGTACCATATTTTTTATCTACCAATATTAAAAGTCTTCTCACTATTTATTAATGAGAAAAATCTTTACGAATTCCTCAAAAACATTTAAGTAATATGGTTATTTAATGATTAAATATTTTTCCGGTATCCAACTACTTTGTCCGATATCTACTGCATTTTTTAGTCTTCCCCACACACGGAAAGATTGTGAGCCATCTATATTTCCTTTATAATTAATACATTCAGGCTCTTCGTAATAATTCACTCCGTACCCGACAGGATATTTTGAAGAAGCATAATACCATTTCACATCAAAATGTTTTAAATATGCCCACTGCTTATCATTCCCTAAGCAAATCATATCTTTATTGCCCCCTCCCCAATAGCCATTTAAGATTAAATACGGGATTTTCTTAGTGATTGCACCTGTAAACTGAGGATTTTCAGGATTTTCATATAAATTTATACCATATCCATCAGGATATTTTGAAACTGCAATACCAATTGATTGCTGTATATCCACTACATGAGATTGATTTTCTTGATTCGAACCTATAAACCAGGAAAGTGACTTATTTCCAATTAATTGATTTAAATCACATTTGCCGATCCCAGGAACATTACCCGAATCCGTATATTGCCAAATATCACACAGATATGCTGGCTTATTCCCTCCATAACGAGGGATCCATACAAAATCAGCATCAATATTACGCGCTCCAAACGATACATACGTATGATGCCCTACATATAAACCTACTTTTTTCGCACCTAAACGACGCAATTCATCTATAAACACTTGTGTCCCACCCTGCATATCTACCATCGTTTTGACTTCAACATCCGCCACCCAAAACTTAGCAGATTTATCGCCACGATTCCAAAAGTCTTGTGCCTCTTTCTTTGCATCTGCAATAGAAATAAAACGGCAAAATGCATAATTACCAAATGGAATACTGTGCTTCTTCATTTCATTCACATAATTTTGATACATAAAATCCACCGTATTTGAGCCATCTTGAACTCTAGCGATAACTAAATCTAGTTGAGGTGCTGCAACTTTCCAATTAATAGTTCCATTCCACTTTGAAATATCAACTATATAACCCATTACAATTCAACTCCTTTTTTATTATCATATTCAAGGATCGTTTTAGAGTAAGCCTCCCCTGCTTAATACTAACTATCTATAATATAAATAAGAAGAAATCTTTATTTTTTTGAAATATATAATCATTTTTTAAATACTTCTTTCAATTTCATCTCTAATTCATATAAGTATTCAGGTGTAAACATATTAATTTGTTTAAAAACGATTTTTCTGGTGATTGGTGACAATAGAAAAAATCTTCTATATTTCCTATGTTCATTTCCCTGTACGTAGAAAACACATATATATACGAACTATATTTTCGGAACATTCCATCACTTGTTCTTTATTTAATTTCTATCCGTAATCCACGGTTTCATATGTCATCTAGTCTATTTAACATTCAGTAAAACTATATTCATTGAAAGTTTTACCACTGATTGCTAGCCGATACATTTTGGTACAAAATAATATTAATACATAGAAAAAAGACATTTTCGATTATTGAAAATGTCTTTTTTACCTTAATAAAACAACTTTGGTGCTAAATCTGTATTTTGTAATTGTTGATTTTCACTGCTCATAACGCAACTTTTGGAAAATAGAATTGGGATATCACAGATCTCATCCTGTATTACATCACGAAATACGTTTGCAGCAACATCTGTAAACGTTTGACATAGATTTGAAATATCGTCGTTAAAAAATTGAATCACTTCCGCTTTAAAAACCGGAAAGACAACATTTGGTCCACCAGGGAACTAAGGCTGTACCACAACTTGATCAAAATAAGGATTATTTTCTAGTGCTACTAGAAATAAATGTGCAATTTCAAATGCATCTAGTGGACAAGAAATTGGATTTACAATTTCATTTTCATTATTAGTTACAATAACTGTCACACTTACATTCCCAAATTGTACAGAAGATTTTAGAAGCGTTGCTAACGCTATCGCTTTTTCATTACTTAACGCATGCACTAAAATAATAAAATTCCCGCCAACTGGAATAAGTGGACCAACTGTAACAGTTGGATCAGCACCTATTGAATTTTTTAATTCATTAAAATATGTGATCCACGGTGGTGAAAGCTGAGCTTGTACATTTTCTTGCATTCTTTTATACTACCCCCTCATGCAATTCTTATTACCACAATATGAAACAAAATAAAAAATACATTAGATATATTAATTATGTTAATTAACTATCTTTGGCGTTCTCAGTTTTTTCTACATATCTTTAAGTACTTATACCACTATGAAATTCTATATAATTATCAAGTTCACTAAAATTTCATATTATATTTATACGTCTTTATAATCATACGAATCAAAAAGTGAAGTATATAATACTCAATATTAGGAGCTGATTTCATGAACAAAAGACCTATCGTGTTCAAAGTTCCACCAAATTCAAAGTTAAAAGTTACATTTTTCGGTCCTTGCGACGAAGTAATTACAAATATTTCTATAATCAATCAACTTCTCACCCCTAAATGCCAAACTATCACTCAATATCCAAACTATAAGAAATACGAAACTGAAGTGCGATCATTATCCCGTTGTTAATCCACATAGTTCACGATTTTTTACAACTTAGAAACCTCAATAATTTAGAAAGGAAACGCCTACATTATTAAACTAAAATTACTCATCTAATGATATTCCATTGATAATTTATTGATTCTTTACACGTTTTCATTAAACGATCATATATTATCGTATGGAGATTATCCACTCATAAAAACTATCTTTCTGAATGGTTTCATAAAATCTATTTAGTTCCACCCCCTCCAATTAAATAGCACTTTTTAAAATTTTTCACGTTAAGTAAGAGTAATAAAAAGACTTATTCTTTGTCATTGAGAAAAGAGCTTGATATCCATATCAGGCTCTTTTTCGTTTAAACTGACCTCTGTTACATTTGTGCACTTATTCAATTTCACTGTTTTATGTCTGTAAATCCATCAATGGACCAACAATATTTTTAAATTCTTTATATACCCAAGGAGATCAAACATATTCAAATTGCATCCAGCACTACTCATCTTAGGTTTTATTTTGTTTTTATATAGTGTAATCGCCCTAATGTTTTTCTTATCAACATATTAGCAACCCTGCATAAACATATGTTAAATATATAATTTCGATATAGTAAAGAAAAAAGCCCGTAATAATACGGACCTTTATGTATTCATGAATTTAAACGTCTTTTCGTTTTCATTAAACAACTAGCAAAATTACTGCCAAAGGGCTTTCACAACTATATTATTTATTTGTATTACTCTTTTTATTATCCGTAGAAGATCGCAGCCCTAGCAAATACATTACAGGCAATATTACTAAAAACAAGATAGCACCTAATGATCCCAAAACTGCAGATAATAATTTTGAAATCTTACCTTTCATACCCTATGTTGTACCTCCTTACCATCTTTACCTTCACATTAAATATTATATCCCAAAGTAAGAAACCCCTCACAAATTAAAATATGTTTAATCTATTTGTTTAATCTTTTAGAAAAACAATAAAAAAACCACCATTTGGTGAGGATCTACATTTAACCTTCAGTAAATTTTTGTTTACCTACTTTATTCAATAGGAGAAGGGAATCTTGCAGCTTCAAAATGTTTCTTTTTCATACTGGTTCTCCTTTCAAAATTATTGCTATACGCTATGTAAGTTAGATTAGAAAAAGCTTGGCCAAGCTATTATTATTTTTAATAAGGGTGCCCTTTGCTTGCACCCTTATTTATATACAATTTAATTCCTCTGAATTTATAAATTGTATACCGTTCCATATGGAATTGTTGAATAAGAACTTCCGTACGGTGTAATATGATGCATCGGGTAAAAATACTCCATGGATGAATAATACGGTTGCATACCTTGCTGCATTTGCTGTTGCATTTGTAATGCTTGTTGAACAGCTTGAACTGTACTTTGTGCCCCGCCATATGTGATAGCCGCTGTACCATACGCTGGTCGCATGCCAGCTTGAAAATCAAAACATGAATAAAACATTATTTTCAACTCACTTCCATATAAGTTATTACAAAGTATGTTAGGATTCTTTATTTCAGTGGGTGCTGAAAGCTAATCCACTGCCTATGATTGCGGTATCCTATTCATAACCCAGTATTGATTGTATGGCCCAAACGAACATCTCCATTTTGTCGACATATACTTAAAAGAAACAACATTCTTGAATAGTTTACATTAAACTTATACTCAAAAACACTTTAAATCCAGAAGCGAATATTAGTTATCAAGACGTACTTAACATTAAATTTTTTAAAAGGAGGTATTTATGAAATATAATCAAAAATCAAACTCAACAAATTCATGTGAAAAATTCCAATTCCCTTGTTTTATTCCTGTTTCCCCTTGTAATCAAACTAATTGTTGTACACCTGTTTTTTTCTCAATTTCTCAGCAACAAGAATTATTGCAAATTATAAACCAATTAAACCAAGCTATCCTTTCTTTCTTCACAACACCAAATCCAATAACTATACAATCACTCCAATCAGCATTACAGGCGTTACTTGATTTATTAACAGCAGTACAACCAAATACTCCAAATAGAAATTTAGTTATACGAACTATAAATCAATTAATCAATTCCTTACCTACCGCATCTCTTACTCAGATCTCGGCACTATTTCAATTTCTATTCCAAAGCTTGTCTTCACTTATTAGTTGTTCAAATATATCGGATCCTTTGTTACAACAGACATTCAATTTAATTTTACAAGGAGTACTTAATAGTTCACTATTAAGTACTATTGGACCGACAGGTCCTACAGGGGCGACTGGACCTACAGGCCCTTCTGGAACGGGAACTGGGATTCCAGGGCCGACTGGACCGCAAGGAATTCAAGGACCTAAAGGACCACAGGGGCCTCAAGGTGTCCAAGGAATTCAAGGACCTGAGGGACCTGAAGGAACGCAAGGGCCTCAAGGTGTCCAAGGAATCCAAGGGCCTGAGGGACCTGAAGGACCGACTGGACCTCAGGGTGTGGAAGGAATTCAAGGGCCTGAAGGACCTGAAGGGCCAACCGGACCTCAAGGTGTGCAAGGTATCCAAGGACCACCTGGACCGCCTGGACCTACTGGTTCAGGGACAGGAATGGGAGTTCCCGGACCACCTGGACCTACCGGACCTCAGGGTGTGCAAGGAATTCAGGGGCCTGAAGGACCTGAAGGGCCGGCTGGACCTCAAGGTGCGCAAGGGATTCAAGGACTCGAAGGACCTGAAGGGCCAATCGGACCTCAAGGTGTGCAAGGGATTCAAGGACCTGAAGGGCCTGAAGGGCCAATCGGGCCTCAAGGCGTGCAAGGGATTCAGGGACCTGAAGGTGTCCAAGGAATTCAAGGACCACCTGGACCACCTGGGCCATCTGGAGAATGTGAGTGCCCAACTGGACCTACCGGACCTACTGGGCCAACTGGACCTACCGGACCTACCGTCATCCCTTCATGTAATTTCCTTGTTTATGCTACAAATGCAGGAGCGATTGATGATCCAACAAATGATACAGTTTCTGTTATTAATTCTGGCACAAATACAGTTGTTGCTACAATTACTGTAGGAAATGCTCCACTTGAAGTAGCAGTATCGCCTAACGGTACTCGTGCTTATGTTTCAAACATTTTTTCTAATACAGTTTCTGTTATTGATACCGCAACTAACACGGTTATTGCTACCATTCCTGTTGGAATCAATCCAATTGGTGTAGCTGTTTCTCCAGATAATACAACTGTTTATGTTGGAAACCACGCGAGTAATAATGTTTCTGTCATTAATGCTGCTACCAATACAGTTACTGCTACTATTCCTGTTGGAATCAATCCACAAGGAATCACATTTACCCCAAATGGTACTCTTGCTTATGTTGCAAATGAATTAAGTAATACGATTTCAGTTATTAATACTGCTACCAATACAGTTATCGCTACTATCCCTGTCGGCATCCGCCCTAGAATAATTGTCTTTACACCAGATGGCACTCGTGCTTACGTCACAAATCAAGCTAGTAATACTGTTTCCGTTATTGATACTGGTACTGATACAGTTATTAATACTATTAATGTAGGCGCAGAACCTGTTGGTATAGCTATTACACCAGATGGCAGCCGTATTTATGTTGTAAATAAAGTTAGCGATAATGTATCGGTAATAAACGTGGCGACAAATACTGTAATTGATACCATCCCTGTTTCTCTATCCCCTGATCAAGTAACCATCATACCAGATGGCACTCGTGCCTATGTTACAAATCAAGCTAGCAATACTGTTTCCGTTATTGATATTGCTACCAATACAGTTATCGCTACTGTCCCAGTAGGTGTTGCCCCAACTGGTATAGCAACCGGAACTATTTGTGAATGATATAAAGAACAGAGAGGCATGAAACATGTCTCTCTGTTCTTTCTTTATTGAGCTCCTTAAACACTTTAAACACATAACTGAACACAAGTAACAGATTTATTAGAATTTATATAATCCCAATAAAAAGAGTAACTTATATCCAAAAGGAATAATGTTAAAATTTTTAAATATAGGACATTTTTTATGAGTATCGAAATAGTATGCTATATTCTTTTTTTACTAAATTTGAACATCCCCTCCGTCATTTCCGTCAGCAACACCAAAAATTCCAAACCCTAAAACAGATAAACCTACGACTTGTACCGATTTTCCTTTTCATAATCTCTCCTCTCTATGTATTTCATGTAAATGTAAATTAAAATATACATATTGTGGATATCAGTCATGATAAAGCGAAACTTTAATCAGTGGGGTTTTGTTCATCCCCACTGATTATCAGCCCGCACCAATCGGGCTTTTACGGGCAGTTGATCTCTCACCTAACTCCTTTGCTTTACAGCCGAATTTTGAGGTAGGAGTCTTACTGCCCGTTAATGCGGGATAAAAATGCGTCTCTTTTCATGATTACACCTTTATAACCCTATGTATTTCTTAAAATTCAAAAAGTAACTACAAACCATCTATATCACAATCTGAGATTATTTTCCTAGTCATCCATATTCACCAGCTCCCGGTAATTCCTTTACAAAATAAAAAAGCAGCTGTTAGGCTACTTTAAATTCATTTTATCCCCAATAAAAATGGTATATATATTCTCCCGTTACACTTTCATTTATTCCAGTAATCCTAGCAAATCTCATCAAGTCTGCTCCCTGAAGAAAATACATTGCGAGCGTAACTGGCACTTGCGACCACATAAATTGATAAAACTGCTCCACTCTCTGCTTTGCCACAACAATTAAATCATTTACAGGTCCATGATTCCATACAGAAGTTCTAACTGAAATAAACGGAAGGTCTTTCCCATTAACAACTATTCTTGCCATACTTTGAGTTATGTCCATATCAATTCCCTCCGCTATTATAAAATCAGACCTGTTTCCATACTCATATCCTTATACATATTCTTAACTATAATAAATGTTTGAGGAAAACATCTATTCAAATTAATTTATTTTATAAAATAAAAAAGCAGCGTATTCGCTACTTTAAATGATTTCAACTTGAATCCCCTATATTTTCTTGTCAATTAAAGGGTACTTTATTTCCTAGGTTTTAACCATTTGATTACGAAGAACTTTAAAATCTTTTTTTGTTCTTTAATTGATTTATTGTTTTTTCTAATGCAAAATTTTAATTTTTATTTTTTAAAGTAACCTTTAATATTTGAAAAAATGAATTCTCCAAATGCACGTGGTATATATATGAACCATATCTTTAATATTGCCTTTGTTTCTCTACGACCAGAATCCCTCATCCGAACCAATCCATCCCTTTATTTGTATATATTTTCTTTTTAATACCAATATCAAGAAAATAATACCATATAAAAACTAATAATCGTTTTTTCTGAAAATTACAAAAGATATTATCCTTTTTCTTTCCAAAACAACAAGTAAGACGCTAAACCGATAACGGCAGCGCCTACAAGGATTTCTATTGGCTAAATCTACTTACGTTGTTCCAGTGGCGCTAATTATATTTACTTTCGATATGGTAACCCTTACAATTCAGAAGTTTGACACATCCCTAGAAAAAGCTTATAAAGAAAAGTGAGGTTCCTGATATTCGGTTCCATGCTCTAAAATATACCCATGCAACAATCATGTTAAAGCAGGGTATACATCCGAAGATTGTAAGTAAACGATTAGGACATAAAAGAGTAGGTAACACACTGGACACCTACTCACATGTTGTACCAGGACCTCAAAAGATTGTGGTGGATTAATTTACAAACGAATTATTTAGAAAGAAAAACTCTCGTTATAAGTTTTCATTTCCACGCAATAATACCACCTAAATTATTCCAAATATTAAAAGTAAAAAAGGAGAAACAAAACATGAAAGAAATCAAATCTGAACAAGAATTCAAAGACATCATCGCAAGCGAGGAGCCAGTAGTTGTTAAGTTCTTTACTACATGGTGTCCAGATTGTGTGCGTATGGACAACTTCATTGGAGATGTAATGGAAGAGTTCAATAAGTTTGAATGGTATTCTATTAATAAAGATGAGTTCCCAAGTATTGCTGAAGAGTATCAAGTTATGGGTATTCCAAGCTTACTTGTATATCAAAATGGCGAAAAACTAGGTCACTTACATAGTGCTAACGCAAAAACTGAAGAGCAAGTTACTGAGTTTTTAGAAGCATACTAAGAAACGAAAAAAACCTCTGAAAGAAGCTTCAGAGGTTTTTTATTTATTTACAAAATGATTTTTCGTAATAGTTTTGTAAATTCTTCGTTCGTATAGTATGTGGCTTCTTCATAGCCAATAGACATAATGATACTTTTCCCCCTCTTCTCCAAGGTATAGATGCATACCATTCGTATCTTCATTTGATATGATTCGGTACTTCCTTAACCCCAACCCTTCTTGTAAAATAATGATGCGTATTTTGCCAATTATTACTTTGCACTTTACAACATATTTTTCCTTCACGAAACTTTGTTATCCTCTACTTAAAAAGCTATAAAACGTCAACAATGTTTGTATAGACCCACACGAGTTTCGTTTGATACTCTATTTATAGAAAGAAATTCCTTTAAAGAAAGGTGAGTGATTACAATGGATACTCTTTCTCATAAAGAAGCTGATAAAGGTGCTATTGTCAGCATTATGGCCTACATATTTTTATCCTCTATGAAAATCATCATTAGTTATATTACCCTCTCTAGCGCATTACGTGCTGACGGTTTAAATAACTTAACTGATATTGGTGCTTCTTTAGCTATATTAATCGGGTTAAAAATTTCTCGTAAACCTCGAGATCCGGATCATCCATATGGACATTCGCGTGCAGAACAAATCGCATCGCTAGTTGCCTCCTTTATTATGGCAACAGTCGGATTAGAAGTTGTTATTAGTGCCGTTCAATCTTTTTTAAACCCTAAGCAAGTAGCGCCTAATATACTTGCAGCTTGGGTTGCCTTATTTTCTGCTGTCGTTATGTACGGTGTTTATAAATATACGAAAAAGATTGCAATTCAAACAAAGAGTAAGTCATTGGAAGCCGCTGCAAAAGATAATTTATCAGATGCACTCGTAAGTATTGGTACTGTAGTAGGTATTGTCGGTTCTCAGTTCCAAATGCCTATTTTAGACCCTATTGCCGCTTTAATTGTCGGCCTTATAATTTGTAAAACTGCATGGGATATTTTCGTAGAAACTTCTCATATGCTAACGGATGGCATTGACCCTGATAAAATGGAAGAATATGCTGATGCAATTGAACATATTTTAGGTGTAGAAAATATTGTAGATATTCGAGCCCGTATGTATGGGAATCAAACGTACGTTGATATTACAATTGAGGTAGATGCTCGTATGGATGTTGGAGAAAGTCACTGTATTACTGACAACATCGAAGCTATGCTTCGAAAAAAGTTTGGAATTTACCATGCGCACATTCATGTTGAACCAATGGAAAAAGAACCTATTATGACATAGGTTCTTTTTTAATGAACGCTTTATGAAATATAACACATAAAACGAGCCAGCTACCGCCAGCTGCCCATCCTGCTAATATGTCAGTTGGATAGTGCACGCCAAGATATATTCGGCTAACTGAAATAGATAATACAACAAAGCTTGCTATAAGAATAATCAACAATTTTTTATGCAATGAAATACGCTCTTCAGTAATTGTGACGTATGCAATAAATCCTAAAAAAGCAGTAGCATTCATCGTATGACCGCTCGGAAAACTATATCCAGTTGCAGTAACAAGCTGCGTGACATCAGGTCTTGCTCGTTCGTACCATAGTTTAAGCATACTGTTTAAATAACGAGATCCGTAGTAATTAATTGTTAGAAGTAACGCACTAAGCAACTTTTTTCTAACGAGAAAATACATTACAAGGATAATGAGTAACGGAAAATATATTCTTTTGGAACCGATAAAAGACACCCAAGTAAAATATGCAGTCAAATAATCGTTTCGGAAACTTTGAATAAAGTGTGTAACTACATTATCAAATTTTTCAATACAAGCGGTATGATACGAAAGTGATAGTGCGACAAAACAAATAAGTAGAGTAAAGCTTAACAAGTATAAATGTCGATATCGTTTCACATACATAACCTCACTATACAAAAAAATGGAGCGGTTGTTTTAGTTTTCCTCTCCATTTCTTTTTTATGCATAGTTTATTAAAAAATATAATTGTTAATTTTTTGCTTCATCTCAGGGATATCTTCTCTCGTTACAGTAAAGCGAATAACCTTCTCATCAAGATCAAGCGCCTCAGCAAATAAACCAGCTAACCCACGTGATTTCCTATCTACTTCCATAATAATTTCTAGTCGGTCGTGAGCATGTGGCAAGATTAATAATTCTAATTCATCTAATTTGCCATAGTACTGTCCTGAAACAGGAATAAATTCAAATTCTTGCGCGAACGGAACATGATTGCGTAAACGATGCGGCAATTCCTCACATTCTATATGACGTGCTTTAAAACCTAATTGATTTACACTTTCTAATACACTATTTAATAGTGCATTCGGCAACACTTGAATGTAATCACGGTCACTTGGATCAATACTACGTTTAATATCAAGACCTGTATGAATCCAAACCGTTTTCATTCCAAGTGTTAGCGGTGCTTCAATTGGCATTGAAAAAGAAAATGGAATTTCAATTTTTTCATTTGGTTCTACAGAAAATGGATCCGTTAAACGAACTCGCTCTAAATCATACGTTGTTGTTATTTTTTTATCATCCACTTCTCGTACATACGATGTCGATAACGTTAAGTAGATGCTTTCAATTTGTTGGCTAACTGAACCTCCAGTTATGTGAACCTTTCCTACTATCTCTTCTCCAACTAGATACTCATCTTTTTCAAGAACAGTATCTACTTTTGCATTACCAATACCAACGCTTGCTAAAAACTTTTGAAACATGGGGTATCCATCCTTTCTAAAGCGTAAGCTACATCTTTTTTTAAGTCTTGTACATTCTCATAGTACGGCGTTTTCATTTGTAACATTTTCATCAGCATTTCGCGATTATATTCTGCTAGCACTAGCTCTTCATACCATGGTCTCTCTTTTTTTTCAGAAGATTCATAGCCAGCATACAACAAAAATAAAGCAAAATGACCAAGCGCATAAAAATCACTACGAAAGTGAACTTCTCGCATCAAAGCTTGTTCACCTTCAAAAATAGTCGCTCGCTCATCTACTTCAGTGTTAAATTTTGCTAATCCAAAATCAATAATACTAATTTTCTTTTCTTTTATTAATATATTCGGAATACGCAAATCTCGGTGAATAATACCTTTACTATGAAAATACGAGATAATTCCTAACAATTCATATAAAATTTCAAAAACTTCCCGCTCTTTATATACATGCCCATCTAAGAAAATATAATCTTCGAAATTTTTACCAGGCATATACTCCATCACAAAAAAGCTCTTTTTCTCCCATACAAAATGATCATATAGACTAGGAATTGCGTGATGATTTAATGTTTGTAAAATCATTTTCTCTTGTTCAAATGATTTTCTACCAGACTCATATCTTTGTTTACTTTGTCTTAATTGTTTTAAGACTTTATTTCTATTTATTTGTAAATCATTAACGACATATGTAACCCCATAACTGCCCATTCCAATTACTGATTCAATTTTATAACGTTCTGCAACTATTGTGTTTTTTCGCAGTGGTCTATCAAAGAAAGCTAGTACACGACGCCATTTCATCAGCTACTTGAAAAGAAGCTACGGCTTTTACGTTTTCTTTTATAATGCTGATGTCCATAACCAGATGAACGTCGCTTATAATCACTACTTGAATAAGAACGCCCTCTATGGCGATAATCACTACTCGAATACGAACGATATTTTTTCTTTCCTAATATAGAATCAATAATTTTTTTGAACATCCCTTCACCTCTTGAGTAAAATTTTTTTAATTATACCAATAATATTCAACTTTGTTTGTGACAAGTTTGTAAAGAGTAAAAAACGACGAGTTAAGCCCGTCGTTACTTTCAATCTTCCTCTTCATCAAAAACTTCATCAATCATGCATTTCTCTAATAAATACTCGAATGTAATATCTGCGAGATCTTCAATTTCTTCTCGTTTTGGGACGTATCCTCTTTCAATTAGTTGCTCATAAAAAAACTCCGCAATCTCTTCCGTATCAATTACGACTTCAATTTCCTTCATGAGCATCACTCCTTTATTTCTGTTTTATGAAAAAATCTCAAAATTATGTATATGAGATTAGAAAAATAGTTTTTCTTTTTTATAAGTCATATCATTTGGACAAGATGCATACGATGGTAGTACAAGCTATTCAAAGGGGGAAATAAGGATGGAATATCAATATGAAGTAGAACAAACAAAAGAAGAGTTCATGCATGAAGATCAATGGGCAGACTCTCTTATTAAATGGCTTTTTATTTTTTTAATAATTGTAGGCATACCTTATACTGCATATGTCGTTGTTCAATTTATTCTCTCTTTCTAGTTAACTATTTTTTCTCTGTCAATTTAACTAAATAATTATGAACAACATCCATAACAATTTTATATTCTTCATCTTTAAATGTATCAAATAATAATTGATAATCGTTATAAATATCAAGTAATCCGTCAATGATTTCTTGACGATTCGTTTTAACACTCACTTTTTTCGAGTTGTTAATTGACTTTAATTTTCCTAGATCCAATTTATTCATACCAGCTTTATCTTGTTTCATTTTCTTCAAAATTGCATTTGCCGTCTGAGCATTGGCAAGTAACGTTAAATCTGATTCATCCGCTTCTAACCATTCACCATCCGTAATTCGTGACAATTCATATATAGTATCTTCCCATGCGTCATTTTTATATCTCCATACTTCTGTACGAAAACCAACAATACGGAAAACATCTTTATCATATCCAGTTACTTGCACGAGATCACCAAATGTAAAATTATAATTTAATTCAATCCACTCAGTTTCACCTTTTTTCATATCTTGCTCAGTAACGTGCTGCAGTGTTTGTTCTACGTAAAATCCATCGTGATTATTTACTTCGTATACGTAAACCCCATCTAATAACTTCATATTTGTAATTTTCCCAACGGTTCCATATAGCGTAATCACGACTATGTCTCCTACGTTATATTTAGGTTGTTTTTTTCTTGCCATCTCTATCTCTCCTTTTTTTGACGTCGTGATTTTGATAACAGTATATGCAACCTACATAAAAACGCTTATCACAGAAGCTTATATTCATAAATTTTTTCAATAAAAAATATAACCACATAGAATTTATGTAAAACGCAAAAAAAGCTAGTGCATGTAAACTAGCTTTACGTCAAGAAAATTTCAATAAAAAACATACGGAATACTTCACTTCTTCGCGTATACATTTACTTCTTCATATCATTTTTATCTCTCTTGTATGTATAAATCCCATGCTTCATCAAATATAGACATACTTTCTAGCATTCCACTTAACTCTAAGTATGAACTAATTTCATCATAGTCTTCAGATTGCTTCGGAAAACTTAAATCATCATACATTGCCTCTGCTAAATCTGATATTTCATTTTTTAATAAAGCTGCACGATGCTTCATCATATAGTGGTAAAATGTCTTTTTCAAAAATATTCCCTACCTTTCTAACTTGGATACATTATACAAGGCAAAAAAGAAAAAAACCAGCATAAAAGCTGGTTAAAAGTCAAAATAATTCCTTTTTAATAGTCGTGGTCTTCCCATCAACTCTTCATATGTTAATTGCTTTGGCAAATCTTTCGTATAAATTAAAAACAATTGATCTTCAATTTCTTTTACAGTTTGATCTGATTGATAGTCCATCCCACATGAGGAACAAGAAATACATGGTGTCTCTTGAATTTCAATGGCTTTCGTACCATCTGGTAATTCCCAATATACAGTATTCAAGCTTTCTTTCGCTTCTGTACTGTCACACCACATACAATTCATACTGCATCACCCTCAGTTTCATTTTCACTTTCTTCCAATTTAGCCATTTGCGCTTGATACTTTTTATCTTTAAGTTGGTCACGCTTATCACGTTTATCTTTTAAAGATGCATGGGTTTCATTATCTTCATAGTCTTTACGACGATTCATACGCTGTAAATCATCTGGCACAAGGTTAAATTTCTTATCGCTCATTAGACCTGCAATACCAACATCTGAACGTTTTTCTTCATAGTTCGGATAAATTTCTTTAAAGTAACCTTCAGCTCTTCCTGGAATGTAGCTCTCTGGCTCTGGATACGTCGTAATAACACCTTCGAAGTTACGAAGTACAACTTTGTCCGCACTTTGTGAAATTAAATAGTTCGGCTGTAGCGCAATTTTTCCGCCTCCGCCCGGTGCATCAACAACGAATGTTGGTACTGCATAACCAGATGTATGCCCGCGTAAGCCTTCAATAATCTCAAGACCTTTAGATACTGGTGCACGGAAATGGCCGATACCTTCAGATAAATCACATTGATAAATGTAGTATGGACGTACACGGATTTTTACTAAGTCATGCATAAGCTTTTTCATAATTGGAACGCTGTCGTTAATACCTGCTAAAATTACTGCTTGGTTTCCAATTGGAACACCAGCGTTCGCTAGCATTTCACATGCTTTTTTCGATTCCTCTGTAATTTCAATAGAAGTGTTGAAATGTGTATTTAACCATACTGGATGGTATTTTTTAATAATATTACATAAGTTTTCTGTAATACGCTGCGGGAATACTACTGGCGCTCTCGTTCCGATACGAATAATCTCAACATGCGGAATCTCGCGTAAATTTTTTAATACATATTCTAAAATTTTATCGTTAATTAGAAGACCGTCACCACCGGAGATTAATACATCTCGTACTTGTGGTGTTTCACGAATGTAAGCAATCGCATCATCTAATTGTTTTTTCGGTACACCCATTCCTATTTGTCCACTAAAGCGACGGCGTGTACAGTAACGACAATACATAGAGCATTGATTTGTTACTAAGAATAGTACGCGGTCAGGATAACGATGTGTTAGCCCTGGAACTGGTGAATCTTCATCTTCATGAAGCGGATCTTCTAAATCGTATTTTGTTTTATATAACTCTTCCGAGATCGGTACTGATTGCATCCGAATCGGACAGCGTGGGTCATCAGGATTCATTAGCCAAGCATAGTACGGTGTAATGTTTAACGGGATCGTTTTCGTTGAAATTTTAACGCCCTCTTCTTCTTCAGGTGTTAAGTTAATTACTTTCTTTAAATCATCTAACGTTTTGATCGTATTCGTTAATTGCCAAACCCAATCATTCCATTGTTCTTCAGTAACATCTTTCCATAATTCGATATCCTTCCAGTGACGATTTGGTTTGTATACATCATGTAACATTGCTATTCCCCCTTTTTATACGCTCATCCTTTATATAAGCAATAATTATGCCAACTTTATATTGTTGATAAGTAAATGTGCGGAGAATCCTATTACATAAGCAAAAAAATATTTTTAAGCGCTGTATGAAATCCATACATTTTATCATATTCATTACTTTTTATATATGTAAACGCTCTTTTATTGGTGCAAACACACAAAAACCGCCGATTATTCGGCGGTTTTGTCGTACTTGCTCAGTTTATATTGAAGCGTTTGACGAGGAATACCTAACATTTTTGCGGCTTGTAATATATTCCCTTCAGTTTCAATTAACGCTTGATCTATTAATTCTTTTTCTGTTTGATGAAGTGCTTCTCTAAGCGGTAATATACTCTTCTTCTTTGTAAGCTTCTCTCTCCGAAATATACGCGGTAAACAATTGGCTGTTAATGTATTTCCTTCTGCAATAATGACAGCATGTTCAATGGTATGTTTTAACTCCCGTACATTTCCAGGCCATTGATAAGCTTGTAGTCTATCTTTCGCTTCCTTTTCAATTTGAAGTACACCTTTTTTATAACTTTTATTATATTCTTTCAAAAAATAAGATGCTAATAGTAATACATCTTCAGTTCTTTCACGGAGCGGCGGGATATATAATGAAAACACATTTAAACGATAATATAAATCAGTGCGAATTTTATTCTCTCGTAAACATACTTCTGGCGGCTGGTTCATTGCGGTAATAACGCGGACATCTACTTTTCTCGTCTTATTATCACCAATCCGCCTTATGACCCCATCTTCTAATACACGTAGCATTTTTGCTTGTAAGTCCAGTGGCATTGAATTTAATTCATCTAAAAATAATGTACCACCATCAACAAGTTCAAATAATCCTGCCCTTTCAATAGCCCCTGTATAGCTACCTTTTGTCGTTCCAAACAGTAAACTTTCTAACAGTGACTCTGGTAAAGCTGCACAGTTTTGTGCAATAAATGGCTTATTTTTTCTTTTAGAAGCTTCATGAATTGCTTGCACGAACAGTTCTTTTCCTGTTCCTGTTTCACCATATATTAAAACATTTGCATCAGTTGGTGCTACTTTTTGAGCTAAGTCTTTCGTTTGTTTAAACCTAATATCATTTGTCACTATTGTCTCAAATGCAACATGCTTTTTGATCGATTTTTTTCTGGATGATCGCTTCATTTTCGACTGCAAATCAACAATTGTATCAGTAAGCTTTTGAACTGTAGAATAATCTTTCGCAATTTCAACAGCCCCAGCAATATTCCCATCTATAAAAATAGGTAACGTCGTATTTACTGTACAAACATCTTCTCCATTTAAATTTTGATAGTGCTGCACTTGATGTATGATTGGTTTTTTTGTATCTAATACTTTCATCAATGTGCTTGTTTCCCTAGTTAAAGATGGGAATGCCTCTAACAAGTGTTTTCCTAACACTTTTTCAATTTTAGATCCATCGTGTTTCGCAGCAACTGTATTATAAAAAATTGTAATACCATTTTCATCTACTGCGTGTATAGCCTCATCAATACTGCCCAAAATCGCTTCAATGACTTCTTGTGTCGAAACTGCTAGCAATGTCATCCCCCCTCTTGCCGAAAATCCAGCAAATACTATGCCGAATTTCCGGCATGCCTATGTGCGATTATAAGCATGACGATTCCATTCTATAATTTTAATAGATTTTATTTTTAATTAACTAAAGTGAAACTTTAATCAGCGGGGCGTTGTTCTGTCTCACTGATTATTTGCCTTCAGCAATCGGGCTTTTACGAGCAACCCGACTCCCACCTCCCCCCCTTACTTTACAGCCGAATTTTAAAGTCAGAATTTTAAAGTCAGAATCTTACTTCCCGCTCATGCGGGATAAATCTTTTACCCATATATTCATATCTTCCAACTTATCAAAAATGTAACAATTATTCGCAAGTCTTCCTGTGTATGTATAGCCTAACTGATAAAAGGCTGCATTCATACCGAAAGATAGCGAACGAGCAATTGTATAGGAACAGAAAATAGATTTTTCTTGAAGCTCTTCTTCTAACTTTATTAGTAAGCTTTTCATAAACCCGTGTTTACGATATTCAGGTAAAGTCGCACAATTCGTTAATTCTGCGTTACCTTCCTTTATATTCATCTCTGCAGACGCTGTACTAATGATTTTCCCCTCAAATTCATACACGTAGTATATTGTATCGTCTTCTTTCATCGTCTGTAATACATAACTCGCTTCATTTAAAGGTGTCGGATACACTTCAAATACTTTTCCAAAGACAGTTGCTAATTCTTCTGCATCTTCTTCAGTCGCTTTTCTTAACAGAAATTTCTCCGGGACTACTTTTCCCTTTACTTTTTTTTCTTTTACACCGCTTAAAATCGTATCCTCCTCAGTCCAATGAATACTATTTCGTCTTTCATCACTATTATATTTCACGAGAAAGTATGCATCGTGTCCTTGAAAATAATACGGGATCGTTGCTTCCAATAAGAAACCGAAAGAGAGCCATGTTGAAACATGCTCTCCCTTTCCTTTTATAATGCATTTAGTGAAAGAATGTTTCTCGGCTAGTGCGTCAATTGTCTGTATAATACTTTCAACATTTCCTGTATAGTGGTCTACTCGAATACGTTTATTAAAATAATCTAAAACCCCTTCTACTGTATAGCAATTTGACTGTTCTCTAAAAGATTCGTAGTATTTCATTTTTTCACCTCACACCAATCTAATAATGTACATGCAATAATTTTTGCAGAAGCAATCATTTTATCAACTTCTATATATTCGTTTGGATAATGTGCTACTTTCGTCTCTCCTGGACCAAATACTATCGTTGGTACGTTTGCGATTTGTGTAAATAAACCTCCATCAGTCCCCCATGGAGATGCTTCAATAATCGGTTCGTTCCCTTCGATTTCAACAAAGTTATGATGAAGTGTTGTAATGAGTTCATGATTTTTTTCTAGTTCACCAGGAACCCATCTCGCTCCAAACCATTCTACTTCTACTGGATGTTCAACAAACCAATTGTCCACATCATTTAATTCACCAATCCAACTTTCAAATTCTTTTTTTGCCGCTTCTATAGTCTCATTCGGCGCAACACCACATCTTCCTTCTAAAAATAACGAATCTGGAACAGAACTTGGCCAACTTCCACCTTCAATTTTCCCAATATTAATTGGGATTGGAATTGGAATACCTTTATATAAAGGATCTGTAATTCTGCTATTTCTTTTCTCTTCTAGCTTTCTTACATGCTCTACAACAAACATACTTTTTTCAATTGCACTAATTCCTTCATAGCGTGTTCCACCGTGTGCTGCTTTTCCTTTCACATGTAGACGAAACCACATAGACCCTTGTTGTTTCGGGAAAAACTTCATATTAGTCGGCTCCGGAATAATAACACCATCTGCCTTATATCCTCGTAATATAGTCGCTAATGTTCCTGCTCCACCACTTTCTTCTTCTATTACACTTTGAAAATAGATGTCCCCTTTTAATTCAATACCAGATGCAATAATCGCTTCCATCGCAAGCATAAGTGCGACATTGCCGCCTTTCATATCCGTCGTTCCACGGCCATATATACGATTCCCTATTTTCTCACCACTATAAGGATGATGGTCCCACTGATTTACATCTCCTTCTGGTACTACATCAATATGCCCATTTAATATCATAGATTTTCCATCGCCACTCCCTTTAAGGGTTGCCACAATGTTCGGGCTATCTGAAAAGCTTGTACGCGGCGATACAAAATAAGGATGATCCTTCATTTTAGAAAAAGAAGGCTCCCAAATATCGAGATCTAAGCCTAGCTCACGTAATTTTTCAATTACAATTGCCTGCGCACCACTTTCGTCACCAGATACGCTCTTTTCTTGAATTAATCTTTTTAAAAATTTCACACTTTCCTCTTCATGACTCTCAATATAATCACAAACCTGCTTTTTTAATTGCTCCATATATTACATCTCCCCTCATTCAATAACTAGTAAGTTAGAGCCAATTTGAAAATCAGCTTCTGTATGTCGTTTTATATCTTCCACAGAGTATGGGCTCATTAATTCTTGTAAAACGAGACCACTCGGAGTCACTTCCATGACTGCCATATCTGTAATAATTAAATCTACACATTTTTTTGAAGTTAATGGCAATGTACACTCCGAAACAATTTTTGCATTTCCGTATTTATCAACATGATTCATCACAACAACGACCCGCTTCGCTTTTTGAGCTAAATCCATCGCTCCCCCAATACCTGGAACGCGTTTCCCTGGTACAATCCAATTTGCTAAATCACCATTTTTACTTACCTGTAATGAACCAAGAATCGTTATATCTAGTAAACCTTTTCGAATCATCCCAAACGCCGTGCAGCTATCGAAATAACTTGCTCCTGTAATAAGAGAAGTTGGTAAACCTGCTGCATTACATAAATTTTCATCTTCAGTCCCTTTACTTGGCGTTGGTCCCATACCGACAATTCCATTTTCCGCATGAAACATAACATTCATGTCATCAGGCAAATGATTCGGCACAAGCGATGGTATACCAATACCTAAATTTACAATCATTCCATTTTGAATTTCTTTCGCCGCACGTCGTGCAATCTTATCCCTCACTTCTACGCCCATACCCATTTCCAATTCACTCCTTCCGACGGTACGATATAATTTACGAAAACACCTGGTACGACAATTTCCTCTGGATCTAAACTTCCAAGTGGAACTATTTCTTCTGCTTCTACAATTGTTATATCCCCAGCCATAGCTACGTGAGGATTCATATTCCGTGCACTTTTATCAAATACAAGATTACCAAACGGATCCGCCTTTTTCGCATATACAATCGCAACTTCAGCAGTTAACGCCGGTTCAACTAAGTATGTCTTACCATTCATTTCAACTGTTCGTTTTCCTTCTTCTACAATCGTATCAACACCAACATCAACTAAAACACCACCAAGCCCAACGCCTCCAGCGCGGATACGCTCTGCTAATGTTCCTTGCGGAGAAAACTCAATTTGTAATCGTCCTTCATTTAACTGTCTTCCTGCATTTGGATTTGAGCCAATATGAGAAGTAATTAATGATTTAACTCTTTCATTTGTAACAAGACGACCGATTCCTACATCAGGAAATCCAGTGTCATTTCCTATTAACTTTAAATTTGTAACTCCTTTTTCTAAAATAGCCTGTATTAAAGTTGGAGGGGATCCAATCCCTCCAAATCCCCCAAACATTAATGTCATATCATCATGGAACAAAGAAATTACTTCCTCTACCCCTTTTAATTTATTGAATGTATTTGTAATTGTTGTCATGCGATACTATGCCCTCCTTTTTGCATCATCTCTTCTACACTTTTTGCAAAAATTGAAAGTAATTCATCTAACTCGGAATATGTAGTTGTCATTGGCGGTGCCACAAGCAGGGCACTATCTTCTTTTCCTGCTTGCCCTGAAACAGCTTGGTATAAAAGAAGACCATTTTTAGCTGCAACCGAAATAAGTTCCGACGCCTTTGTAAACGGTTGCAATTCTACTCCGATCAGCAATCCTTTTCCTCGCACATCTGCAATGATTGTCGATTGTTGCTGAACTTTCTGTAGACCCTTAATTAAATACTCTCCCTTTTCTGCTGTTTTTTCAGGTAGATTATGTTTCTCCATATATTCAATAACAGCTAGGGCAGTTGCTGCGGACAATGGATTTGCACTTAATGTATGCCCACTCATAACAGAACGTGATCCGCGTAAAATTGGCTCCATAACACGGTCACTTACAATCGTCGCTGCCATCGGTGTATATCCCGCTCCTAATCCCTTACCAAGCGTCATAATATCCGGTTCTACACCCCAATGCTCCATTGCAAACCATGCACCAGTACGACCAAGCCCAGTCATTACTTCATCTGCAATAAATAAAATATCGTAATGACTACAAATATCTTTAATGACTTTATAATATTCTTTCGGCGGAACAACCGCGCCGCCAGCTGCTCCAATAATAGGTTCAGCAATAAAAGCTGCAATATGCTCTGCACCAATTCGATCAATTGATCTTTCTAGTTCAGTCGCACAAGCAAGCTGACAAGTTGGATATACCTTTTGTACAGGACATCTGAAACAGTATGGAGCTGGAATAGTCGGATAATCTTCCAAAATAGATACGAAACGTTGTCTGCGCAGCGGATGCCCAGACATTGATAAAGCACCCATCGTAATACCGTGATAGCTCATCCATCGCGATAAAATTTTATGTTTCCCTTGAATACCGCGCTCCTGAAAATGCTGAATTGCAATTTTCATCGCTGTTTCATTTGCTTCTGTACCACTATTTACAAAAAAGCTCCAGTTCAAATCTCCAACACTTAAATCACTTAACTTCTTGGCTAGTTTTTCAGCTGGTTCACTTGTGAACTGTGATCTATATACGAAAGCAATCTCCTCTGCCTGCTTTTTAATAACTTCCGCAATCTCCTTTACGCCATGCCCAATACCTGCCGTAATTGCTCCTGACGAGCCATCAAAATATTTATTACCGTTTTGATCATACAAATACACACCTTTTCCATGTGAAATCATTGGATACGGCTGACCAACAAGTGGTTTAATTAAGTAATCGCGCATAGCGCTCCCCCATTTCTCCAATTTGTATATATATATGAAGAAAATTGACGTTTCTTTCATAAAAAAGAATCCTCTGCACAAGCAGTGAATTTATCAAAAAACTATTATAAAATATACAAATGAGTGCTAATAAATATTTTTTAAAACAGAAAATTCAGAACTTAAAACGAAGACCCATCCTTATCTATACGCTCAAATAACCCTCCCTTATATAAAATAAATACATCACTAAATGGTTTCCTAACATAATGCCAGCTCCTCTCGAATGCTGACATTGTGTAAACTTCGACGGAACTCCCGTTAAACTCCTTCCTATTGTCCTACTTTATATTGCATATTTTTAAACAAATTTCGACAATCCATCGTGATAAACGGATAACATTCCTTCTTAAAACAACTGATATTTAACATATAGTACCTTTAATTGTAAACATAAAAAAAGAACCGATTAACCACATTAATCAGTTCGGCAAGACGCTCTTTTATCGGTAATTACCATTATGAAAAACATAGTACAGATTCATAATGTATACTACAACCTTTAGCACATCAACCTTCATAACTTCATTCGATCATTGTCGGGATATCCCCATCCCAAGTTGCACTCCTTCCCTCAAAGTAAAACTACCTTTCCTTTATAAATTATGTAGGACAATTATCACTTTGTATGTGTATTTGCCTATATAAAAAAAAAACCTAATT
>NZ_JACYOF010000019.1 GCF_014932895.1 Bacillus thuringiensis
TCCCTGAGGTCCAGTGGCACCAGTAGCGCCCGTAATACCCCGAGGTCCTTGAGGTCCAGTGGCACCGGTAGCGCCCGTAATACCCCGAGGTCCTTGAGGTCCAGTAGCGCCCGTAATACCCCGAGGTCCTTGAGGTCCGGTAGCGCCCGTAACACCTCGAGGTCCAGTAGGTCCAGTAGGTCCAGTAGGTCCTCTGCCAAACGAAGCTGAATTAACTAGAGTAGTTTGTAATTCTGCAATTAATTTAAGTAGTTCTTGGAGTGTACAAGGATCAATTCGGAATAACTTTGTAATATAAAGTAAATAATTAATTAAAATTTGGAGTTCAACAAATACAGCACCTGGTACGAAGGTTGGATTTTTTAATATAGTTATTAAGTTTTTTATAATAGCTAACCCTTGTGCTTTCAGGGAGGAAGCAGCGTCTAGCGAACAGATAAATTTGCTAAGTAGGTTCAATGTGTCGATTAGGTTTTCAATGTTTTTGGGGGAAGGATTTGCGAAAAGTTTTGGAATTATTTTTATTAAATCGTTAATGATTGCTCGGAAGGTTCTAATTTGTCCTTTAGAAATTGGGATGGATGGGATATTTGGGATTCGTCCAGCGCTACTTGGAAAGCATGGCTTGGAGAATTTATTTTGATTGTCGTTATAACGAGACATTAAATCTCTCCTTTCTCATGAGAATGTGAACGCAACTCATCATAGTAGATGCAGAAATTAGTTAAATGGTCATAGTAAAATGATTTGTTTAAAGAAAAAATAGAAAAAACGCCTTATTGTAAGGCGTTTTTTCTATTTTCTGCGTATTGATAATATCGTTTTAGTGAAATTTTTGATTTGAATCCAGCTAATTTTATGATTTCTGACTCTGGAGTTTCTTTTTTTATTAAGTTTAAAATATAGGTGTTACGAAAGTGTTGTCCTGAGATTCCTTTGCGTAAATTAGCTCTAGCAACTTCAAGTCGAATCATCTTTTGAATTGCGATTTCTGTTAATCCCTTCGGCGCATCATTTTCATATACCCACCTGTATGTTCCGCGGTTAAAATCGAATGCGACAAACAATGGATCATTGCTATGGTATTTAGGGCGAACTGGTTCTGGGATACTTTTGTAATACGTGTACAGTTGTTTTTTGTCTTCACTTGTTAATGCGATTGTTCTTTCTACTCCTGCAGTTGCTGGGATAGATAAAGTATTGGTTTCGAAGTGAACGTGATGCATATTTAGTGCTGTTAGTTCTTGTAAGGATAGTCCGTAGTCAATTAACAAATTTAAAATAACAATATTACGATCCATTAATAACGGTCGCACAGGACGTTGTTTTTCTGAAAGCCCTTCTAATGAAGTGGCTATATGTTTTAATCTCTTCTCTTCGTCGGATGAAATGAAATCTTCGCTACGTAATGCGCGATTTGGTTGGATAACAATTTCCATGTCCTTCATCGGATTGGGGATATTTAGAAAATGGTACATTCTATTTAGTACAATAAATACACGATGCATTGTTTTCTCTGAGTAATGTCGCTTCTTTTTTAAGTCGGAAAAATAATCTTCGTAGTCTTTTGTACAAAGTGTAGCCCATATATTACTGGAAGGGAGCTTTTTGTTTTTTTCTAACCAATGTCCGAAATCTTCAATGTCATAGACATAGCGTTTAATAGTTGAAGACTTTCGGCCTTTATTCAATAAAAAAATAGAAAAGGCTTGTATTGTATCATGGAATTCCGTTGTCTCCATAGTCCCACCACCTTAATTATTTCTTATATTATAGCAAACTTTTCTGAAAATAGGCATTTACAAGGGGGACGGGAATAATAATATTTGGTGAGTGGATAAAATGAGGTGATTGTATGGAACAATCGATGCGAAAGAAAAATAACAATCAAATTAATATTGTGTTAAATCATCGAAAGAAAATTTCTTTACCGGCGTCAGAAAATAAAACGGTAATTTCAAGTGAAACTACTACTAAACATGAGATGCTTCAGAGAATTGAAGAAGAGATGGGGAAGCTTGTCGGGATGGATGATATAAAAAAGATAATAAAAGAAATATATGCTTGGATTTATGTAAATAAAAAAAGACAAGAAATGGGATTGAAGTCTGAGAAGCAAGTGCTCCATATGTTGTTTAAAGGGAATCCAGGTACAGGGAAGACAACTGTTGCTAGAATGATAGGGAAATTGTTGTTTGAGATGAATATTCTATCGAAAGGGCATTTAGTTGAAGCTGAACGTGCTGATCTTGTAGGGGAGTACATCGGACATACAGCTCAAAAAACAAGAGATTTAATAAAAAAAGCAATGGGAGGTATTTTATTTATTGATGAGGCGTATTCATTAGCTCGAGGGGGAGAGAAGGATTTTGGAAAGGAAGCAATTGATACGCTCGTAAAGCATATGGAAGATAAACAACACGGTTTTGTATTGATTTTGGCTGGATATTCAAGAGAGATGAATCATTTCCTTTCGTTAAATCCAGGACTGCAATCTCGCTTTCCGTTTATTATTGAATTCGCAGATTACTCAGTAAATCAGTTGTTGGAAATTGGGAAGAGAATGTATGAAGAGCGTGAATATCAGTTATCTAAAGAGGCGGAGTGGAAATTTCGAGATCATTTACATGCAGTAAAGTATTCGTCGCAAATTACATCGTTTAGTAATGGACGATACGTACGGAATATTGTTGAAAAATCAATTCGAACACAAGCTATGCGATTGTTACAAGAAGATACGTATGATAAATATGATTTAATTGGAATATCAAGTGTGGATTTGATGCTTGAAGAGGAGACGCACAGTACGTAAGCTGTGCGTCTGTTTTTTTGTACATAACTTCGTTTACTCTTTTTTTGCTTTTTCTTGGTAAGCTTTATGAAAGCGTTCCATTTTAGCGCTCTTTTCGTGTGCTGAATTTGGATCGTGTCCGAATTGGTTTACTGAGCTTTTTTGAGCTCCCTTATTAACATGGTTTGTCATTTGCATTCACCTCGCTTTAAAAATTAGTATAAACATTATGTAAAGAAAAACTCATTAGAAAAGAAAAACCTCTTTACAATATGTAAAGAGGTTGGATTGCTATTTATGCACTGAACGTTCTTTTGTATCGATACGTCTATGCGGTAAATGCC
This sequence comes from Bacillus thuringiensis, assembly GCF_014932895.1. GTDB lineage: Bacteria > Bacillota > Bacilli > Bacillales > Bacillaceae_G > Bacillus_A > Bacillus_A thuringiensis_AA. The sequence continues at coordinate 3,136 of NZ_JACYOF010000019.1, forward strand.
ATTTGTAATGAATAGAAACCATACGGAAGCAAACAATTAAAATGAATAAGGTGTAAAGAGCCCAATCGCTAACGATAATTTTAGCTCCAATTAAGAAGCCTGCTAGAATTGTCCAAAAAGCATATACTTCAGCTCGAAGGACGAGAGGCTTTCTACGGGCCAAAAGATCACGAATAATACCACCGCCAATACCAGTTAAAACGGCTGCTACGATTGTAGCGCTAATTGGTAAATCTAGTTTTTGGGCATATAATGCCCCTTGTACGGCGAATGCTGATAAGCCGATAGCATCAGTGATGTTTTCCCATTTTTTCCAATGTCTAATTAATTTATTTGGAAAAAGAAAAATAATCGTCATTGATAAAAGTGCGATTTGGAATAACATGTCTTGTTGCCAAAACGCGACAATCGGATAACCGATTAGTAAATTACGAAGGGCGCCTCCCCCAAATGCGGTCGCCATTCCTAAAATATACACCCCGAAAATATCATAATCCTCTTCCATTGCAACGATGGCTCCGCTTAGTGCGAAAGCGATTGTGCCTATGATGCTAAAAATCTCCCATGCCATGAATTTTCTCCCCCGCTAACTAGATGAAATGTGCTTCCTCTGCTATTATATTAGAAGGTTTAAATTTCGAAAAGGATGAGTGAACATATTTGATGGAAGAAAAAGAAAAAGTCATATTAGTAGGCTGCCAATTGCCACAAGATGATGATGAAAAGTTTATGCATTCCATGAAAGAGCTTGCCTCGCTAGCGAAGACTGCGCGAGCAGAAGTGTTAGTGTCAACAACACAAAAACGACCGAAGTTTCACCCGGCGACTTATATAGGTAAAGGTAAACTAGAAGAGCTTACAATGTTAACTGAAGAATTAGAGCCGGATGTTATTATATTTAATAACGAGTTAACGCCGAGTCAAATTCGGAATTTATCCTCAGTACTAGATGCAAGAGTAATCGATCGAACGCAACTAATATTAGATATTTTTGCGCAACGTGCGAAATCGAGAGAGGGTAAGCTTCAAGTGGAGTTAGCTCAGTTGCAATATACAATGCCGCGTCTTATGGGACAAGGGTTGTCTTTATCACGTCTTGGTGGTGGTATTGGAACAAGAGGGCCGGGTGAGACGAAACTTGAGACGGATCGCCGTCATATTCGATCACGTATTGATGAAATAAAGAAACAACTTGCGGTTGTTGTGGAACACCGGAAAAGATATCGTGAGAGAAGAAAAGATAATAAAGTATTTCAAGTTTCATTAATAGGATATACAAATGCAGGGAAATCCACATTGTTTAATAGATTAACGGAAGCTAATACGTTTGAAGAAAACCTTCTGTTTGCAACATTAGATCCGACGACAAGGAAGATGCCGTTACCTTCTGGTTATACAGTATTACTGACCGATACGGTTGGTTTTATACAAGATTTACCTACGTCATTAATCGCTGCTTTTCGTTCAACATTAGAAGAAGCTGGTGAAGCGGATGTTATTTTACATGTTGTTGATTCCGCAGATCCTAACTATGTAGGGCATGAGCAAACGGTAAAGAAATTGTTGTCAGAACTTGAAATTAATTATATTCCTGTTATTACGTTATATAACAAGAAAGATGAATTACATCAAAACTTTATTCCGTTTCCGAAAAATGACTTTTTAATGACTAGTGCTTTTGAACAAAGTGATTTATTACATATAAAAGAAGCGATAGAAACGAAGATGAAGGAAGAAATGGTTTGTTATCAAGTGGAAATTCCTCCGAGTGAAGGTAAGCTGCTAACGCTATTAAAGACGGAAACGCTATTAACAAAGATGGAGTTTCTGGAAGATAAATTTGTATATAATTGTATAGGGTATATATTTGCTCATTCGTCGCTTAATGGGCAGTTAAAGAGATTTTTAGTGGAAGAAGGAGAAAATAATAATGTTTGATCGTTTAAAAAATGGAGAAAAAATTGCTCCTATCGTAAAAGCAGTAGAGAGCCGAATTACGGAAGTACATAAACGTGTGGAGGAAGTAATTGAAAGTAATCAATTTCGTGTATTAGAAAGTTTTCGTAAACATAAAATTAGCGATTCGCATTTTATTCCGACCACAGGTTATGGTTATGATGATATTGGTCGTGATACGTTAGAAAAAGTGTATGCTGATGTATTTGGAGCGGAAGCTGGTCTTGTTCGTCCGCAAATTATTTCAGGTACGCACGCTATCTCTACAGCGTTATTTGGTATTTTACGCCCGGGAGATGAGTTGTTGTACATTACTGGCAAGCCGTATGATACGTTAGAGGAAATTGTTGGTGTGCGCGGGAAAGGTGTAGGTTCATTTAAAGAATATAATATTGGGTATAATGCAGTTCCGCTGACTGAAGAGGGGGCTGTTGATTTTGAAGCTGTTGCAGCTGCAATCCGTAGTAACACGAAGATGATTGGTATTCAGCGTTCAAAAGGGTATGCTACGCGTCCGTCGTTTACTATTTCTCAAATTAAAGAGATGATTGCGTTTGTTAAAGAGATTAAACCTGATGTTGTTGTATTTGTTGATAACTGTTATGGTGAATTTATTGAAGAGCAAGAGCCGTGTCATGTAGGTGCGGATTTAATGGCGGGTTCTCTTATTAAAAATCCAGGTGGGGGAATTGTTAAAACGGGTGGTTATATTGTCGGGAAAGAACAGTATGTTGAAGCTTGTGCATACCGTTTAACATCTCCAGGGATTGGTGCAGAAGCGGGAGCATCCTTATACAGCTTACAAGAGATGTATCAAGGTTTCTTCTTAGCACCTCATGTTGCGGGACAAGCATTAAAAGGAGCGATATTTACAGCGGCATTTTTAGAGAAGCTAGGAATGAACACGTCACCAGCATGGAATGAGCCAAGAACGGATTTGATTCAATCTGTTCAATTTGATGATAAAGATCGTATGATTGCCTTCTGCCAAGCGATTCAATATGCATCTCCAATTAATTCGCATTTCACTCCATATGCAAACTATATGCCGGGTTATGAAGATGATGTAATTATGGCTGCGGGAACGTTTATTCAAGGCGCAAGTATTGAATTGTCTGCTGATGGTCCGATTCGACCACCGTATGTTGCATACGTGCAAGGTGGATTAACGTATTCGCATGTTAAAATTGCGATTTGTTCTGCAATTGATGAATTGATTGAAAAGAATTTGTTAACAATTTCTTAAAGGAAAGCTGTCGATTTCGACAGCTTTTTTTCGTATCAAAGTAATGATTTGTGCCATTAGAAAAAAGAATGAAAAATTTTAAAAAAAATCATGTAAGAAAAGCTAACATCTATTGACATAAAACATAACATAATATAAAATGAGAAGCAGTTAAGGCGAAGGAGGAACTGAAACAATGAAAGAAGATAGACGTTCTGCCCCGCTGTTTCCTATTGGTATTGTTATGGATTTAACACAATTGTCTGCACGTCAAATTCGCTACTATGAAGAGCATAATCTTGTTTCTCCAACCCGTACAAAGGGGAATCGTAGGTTATTTTCATTTAACGATGTAGATAAGTTGTTAGAGATTAAAGATTTATTAGATCAAGGCTTGAATATGGCTGGTATTAAGCAAGTGTTACTAATGAAAGAAAATCAAACAGAAGCAGTGAAAGTAAAAGAAGAAACGAAAGAAATTTCAAAAACTGAACTTCGCAAAATACTTCGAGATGAACTACAACATACAGGTAGATTTAATCGAACTTCATTGCGCCAAGGTGATATTTCAAGGTTTTTTCACTAAAGATAACTGATTCTGAAGGTGTTTAGAGGGACTAAGGAGGAATTTATAATGGCTAGGTACACAAAAGAAGATATTTTCCGTTTGGCGAAAGAAGAGAATGTAAAGTATATCCGCTTACAATTTACGGACCTTTTAGGAGTAATTAAAAACGTAGAAATTCCAGTGAGCCAATTAACAAAAGCTCTTGATAACAAAATGATGTTTGATGGATCTTCTATTGAAGGTTTCGTACGTATTGAAGAATCTGATATGTATTTATATCCGGATTTAGATACTTGGGTAATTTTCCCTTGGACAGCTGAAAAAGGTAAAGTAGCTCGATTAATCTGTGATATTTACAATGCAGATGGCACTCCATTTGAAGGAGATCCACGTAACAATTTAAAACGTGTATTAAAAGAAATGGAAGCTTTAGGATTCTCAGATTTCAATCTTGGACCAGAGCCGGAATTCTTCCTATTTAAAGTAGATGAAAAAGGAAATCCAACATTAGAATTAAACGATAACGGTGGATACTTCGACCTTGCGCCGATGGATCTAGGGGAAAACTGTCGTCGTGATATCGTTCTTGAACTTGAAGAGATGGGCTTTGAAATTGAAGCATCTCACCATGAGGTTGCTCCGGGGCAACATGAAATTGATTTTAAATATGCAAATGCAATTCGCTCATGTGATGACATTCAAACATTCAAACTTGTTGTAAAAACAATTGCTCGTAAGCATGGTTTACATGCAACATTTATGCCGAAACCATTATACGGTGTAAACGGTTCAGGTATGCACTGTAACTTATCATTATTTAAAAATGGTGAGAACGTATTCTTCGATCAAAACGGTGATTTACAATTAAGTGATGATGCTCGTCACTTCATCGCAGGTATTTTAAAACATGCACCAGCATTTACAGCGGTAGCAAACCCAACTGTAAACTCTTACAAACGTTTAGTACCTGGATATGAAGCTCCTTGTTACGTAGCATGGTCTGCACAAAACCGTAGTCCATTAGTACGTATCCCTGCATCTCGTGGTATTAGTACACGCGTAGAAGTACGTAGTGTTGACCCAGCTGCAAACCCATATTTAGTAATGGCTACATTATTAGCAGCAGGTCTTGATGGAATTAAAAACAAATTAACTCCACCAGCTGCAGTAGACCGTAACATCTATGTAATGACAAAAGAAGAGCGCGAAGAAGCAGGTATCGTTGACTTACCAGCAACATTAGCGCAAGCGTTAGTTACATTACAATCTAATGAAGTAGTATGCAGTGCACTAGGAGAACATTTACTTGAGCACTTCATCGAAGCAAAAGAGATTGAGTGGGATATCTTCCGCACGCAAGTTCACCAATGGGAACGCGATCAATACATGTCTCTATACTAAGAGACTTAAACCCTTGACACACAACGTGTTGAGGGTTTTTTTATTTTGTGGGTAAAACACTGTTATTTGAAAGAAGAGTAATTCACCCACAAAACACCCACAAAAACAAAAAAGTGATGAATCACTATGAGACATCACTTTTATAAAACCTTGATAAATCAGCGTTTTTGGCACGATTTAAAACTTGATGAATTCAGAGGGGATATTTCGCACGCAAGTTCACCAATGGGAACACAATCAATATATGTCTCTATACTAAGAAAAAAAGCGCTGATACTACGGTATCAGCGCTTTTTCGTCATTTATCTACAGCGAACTACAGTGAATGTTGTCGTAATTTTTGAGGTGTAATTAAGAAGAGATTTAACAAGAATAATTTGTATTGACTCGTTCTATATAAAGAACTAAAATGGCATTAATTAGTAATTTTTGTATATTTAAAAAATAAAAAATATGACTTTTATTTCTGTTTTTTATGGGAATTTCAACTGGAATCTCATTGGTATTAAATGAGGGGGAGAAATAATGAATAAGGAAATAAATTTGAAAAATCTATTTACTGTTATATGGAAAAGGGTGTGGATACTACTGTTGTTTACGACTCTCACAACGGTAGGAGGAGTGATGTATAGTGTGTATATGAAAACGCCGTTGTATGCCTCCTCAGCAAGAGTTATTGTTCAAGCTAATGCTGAAACGATGAATACATTGAAAGCGATGGTAAATGAGCCTGTAATATTAGAAAAAGTAGCTGCTGAATTAAATATTAACAGATCTGCAGGAGTATTAAGTGGACAAATAAGTGCAGAAAGTGTACAGGGATCCCAGATTATGAGAATAAATGTAGTGGACAAGGATCCTGTGCTTGCGCATAAAATTGCAAATGCTACAGCTGCTGTTTATAAGAAAGAAGTAGCGAATATACTGAATTTTAATAATGTGAGTATACTACCGGAAGACCCAGTCCAAAAATATTCGGTGCCTATAAATATAAATCACTTTAAGACGATATTAATTGCATTCTCTATAGGTATGGTGCTTAGTATCGGTTTTATTTTTTTATTGGATTCACTTGATGAGAGAATAAAATCAGAACGACGAATTGAACAATTGTTAGATGTTCCTGTTTTGGGCGGGATTTCTAAAATGAATAGAAAAAATATGAAAGACAAATTCAGTGAAAAAAATACAGTGGTACTGGGGGATGAAACGGAGTGGCCTACAAAAATAGACGAAAAACCAATAAAGTTAAAGGAGAAAGTATAATTGCTTATACAGCTCCAAGATCGAAAATTTCGGAGCAGTATCGTTCGCTTCGAACAAACCTTCAATTATCTTCGTCTATTCATAAAAGCAGAACGATAGTTATTACTTCTCCGAGGTATGGTGAAGGAAAATCAACAATTACAGTTAATTTAGCAGTCTCAATAGCACAAAAAGGTGAAAAAGTATTGATAATAGATGCAAATTTACGAACACCCACGATTCATGAAATGTTTGGAGTAGAAAATACAGTTGGATTAACTGATATATTGAACGGAAAAACAAATTTAGAAGACGTTGTAAAAAAAACAGAGATGGAACGTCTTGATGTATTAACTAGTGGTCAAGTACCATTCAATCCATCTGAAGTACTTGGTTCAGATGAGATGGATATGTTAATTCAAAAGGCAATGGAACGGTATGACCTCATATTATTTGATTCTTCCCCTGTGTTAGAAGTAACAGATACGAGTGTATTAGTTGATAAGTGTGAAGGAGTACTATTGGTAATCCGATATAATCGTACTGTGAGCGAAGATGCGCTTGAAACGAAAAGAGCGCTAAGTTTTACAAAAAGTAGAGTGTTGGGTGCAGTTTTGAATGGAAAAGTATAAAGGGTATTTAGAATATTAAATTTAACCTTTGTACATAAAAATGTTCGTAATAAAGAAGAATTAATAGAACTGTGGTGTGGTGATGTCTCCTGACCGCTATCAATGGAGGCACTCGATTATGCTGTGGGTTGTGAAAACAACCTTAGATGCGAGTCATCAAAAGTGTAATGTGAGGGAGGGTTAGATGCCCATGTTTTATTAAAGTTTCTAATTATAGGCTTTTAATAAAGAGAATATAATTAGAAACTTTAAATTTGAAAGCGTTATGTAAGGAATTGATTAAAGGAGGAAGTTATATGACGTATCGCCGGAGGATATCGTTATTGCTTTTAATGGATTCACTGATTGTATTAAGTGCTATTTTTTTTAGCTATTTCTTTGTAAATGCTAGCTTTAGTGTGATCACTCTATCATCAGTTATTAGCTCTATCACTTTATTAGTCAGTCATCATTTGTTTGCTTTTGTTTATAAGTTGTATAAAAAAGCTTTGGAATATGCAAGCATAGGTGAGTTGCTAATTATATGCAAGGTCGTTACATTTTCTATACTTACTACAGCAGTTGTGCAGCAACTATTCATGCAAAAAATGTATTTTCGATTGTTAGTTGTAACTTGGATGATTCATATTTTATTAATTGGTGGTTCCCGCTTTATTTGGAGAATGTATAGGGATATTTATTATGTAAAACAGGGTGATAAAAAAAGAACGTTAATTGTTGGTGCTGGATCAGCTGGGACGATGGTTGCAAGACAGTTGTTGAAGAATACCGCTGCTGAATTAATGCCAGTCGCGTTTATTGATGATAATGTCAAAAAACATAATCTTGATATTTGGGGAATTCCGGTAATAGGTGGTATGAATCAAATTGATTACGTTATTAAAAAACTGAATATTGAGATAATAATATTAGCAATTCCTTCGTTAAACAAGAGAGAGAGAAATGTTATTTTAAAAGATTGTTTAAAAACAAAAGTGAAAACTCAAATTCTTCCAATGCTAGAAGACTTAGTAACAGGTAAGGTTTCAGTGAATGAATTTAGGGATGTTCAAGTAGAAGATTTATTAGGGCGAGATCCTGTAGAGTTAGATGTGGATATTATTTCAGATTATATAACTGATAAAGTCATTTTAGTTACTGGTGCAGGTGGATCGATTGGTTCGGAAATTTGTAGACAAGTTGCGCAATTTAAGCCGAAAAAATTGATTTTATTAGGGCATGGAGAAAACAGTATTTATTCCATTGAAATGGAATTAAATGAAAAATATAACGATATGAAAGGCGTGTTTATTCCAGAAATCGCAGATATACAAGATGAAAAGAAGATGCATTTAATAATGAATAAACATCTTCCCAATGTTGTATATCATGCAGCCGCACATAAACATGTACCATTAATGGAGAACAATCCTGAAGAGGCTGTTAAAAATAATTTGATTGGGACTATAAATATAGCAGAGGCCGCGAGAACACATGGAGTAGGAACGTTTGTCATGATTTCTTCCGATAAAGCGGTGAACCCGACGAGTGTTATGGGAGCAACAAAGAAATTAGCTGAGATGGTCATTCAGCACAAAGATAAAATAAGTCATACAAAGTTTGTTACAGTACGTTTTGGAAATGTATTAGGTAGCCGCGGGAGCGTCATACCTTTATTTAAGAAACAAATACAAAATGGCGGACCAGTTACAGTTACTCATCCTGATATGGTTCGTTACTTTATGACAATTCCGGAGGCATCTAGACTCGTAGTGCAAGCTGGGGCGTTAGCTAAAGGAGGAGAAATTTTTGTACTGGATATGGGAGAACCGGTAAAAATAGTTGATCTTGCTAAAAATCTCATTCGATTATCAGGAAACTCTTTGGATGAAATAGGAATAGAATTTACTGGTATACGTCCAGGGGAGAAACTTTTTGAAGAGTTACTAAAAGAAGAGGAAATGAATGAAAAACAAGTTCATCCGAGAATTCATGTAGGGCAAGAAATGAATGTTCGTATAGAAGAAATAGACGAGCTTATTTCAAATTATACAGATTTAAACGAAGTAGAATTAAGAAAACGATTGTTAAATTTAGTGAATCAGCGTAAAACTTTAAAACTATTAATACCGGTATCAGGTTAATGGCAAAAATTTATTATAAGACGGGTGCGTGGGATGGTGTCTAAAAAAGTTCTGTTTTGTGCAACTGTGGATTATCATTTTAAGGCTTTTCATTTACCATATTTGAAATGGTTTGCAGACCAAGGTTGGGAAGTACATGTTGCGGCGAATGGGAATATACATCTTCCGTATGTAACTCAAAAATATAATATTCCTCTTCAAAGATCCCCACTTAGCATACAAAACCTTCATGCATATAAAAAACTAAAATCAATTATTCATCAAAATAAATATAATATCATTCATTGTCATACGCCTATGGGAGGAGTAATTGCTCGTCTAGCTACTCGGAAAGCAAGGAGGGAAGGTACGAAGGTTATATATACGGCGCATGGATTTCACTTTTGTAAAGGATCCCCATTCATAAATTGGCTTTTATACTATCCAATCGAAAGAAGTTTAGCCACTACTACGGATTGTCTTATAACAATTAATCAAGAAGACTACAATTTGGCGGTAAGACATCGATTTCAGGTGGGAAATATTAAACTCGTTCATGGTGTAGGAGTGGATATAGAACAATATATTCCTGCTACTGAAAGTGAAAAGAGGCAATTAAGACTTAAAAATGGTTACAAGTCTAAAGATTTTTTAATGTTCTATGCAGCCGAATTTAATAAGAACAAAAACCAAAGCTTCTTAATTCGATCATTAGCACAGTTGAAAAATGAAATTCCGCATGCGAAGCTACTACTTGCTGGTGAAGGCTCGTTAATGGAAGAGTGCAAAAAAATAGCGACTCAACTAGGAGTAAGTAATATGGTTCACTTTCTTGGTTATAGAAACGATATAGCCTCTTTGCTGCAAATGTGTGACCTAGCCGTTGCATCAAGTTATCGGGAAGGTTTACCAGTTAATATTATGGAAGCTATGGCTTGTGGACTTCCAGTTATCGCTACTGACAATCGGGGGCATAGGGAGCTAATTATTAATAATAAAAATGGTTGGATTATAGATCGTGATGACATAAAGACGATGTCTGAAAGGATAATTTCTATTTCTAAAAATAATAAATTGAAAGCTCAGTTTGGGCAGTATGGATATACTATTATTAAAAATAAATATTCAGTTAATGAAGTGTTAAAAGAGAAACAAGAAATTTATACAACATATATGGATGAAATGGAGGATTTAAATTGCGCGCTCCATTAAGAGTATTACATGTAGTCGTAAATATGAATAGAGGCGGAGCCGAAACTTTAATTATGAATTTGTATCGTAATATAGACCGCTCAAAAGTACAATTTGATTTTTTAACTTGTAAAGAGGGTGTGTTTGATGAAGAAGTAGTAAAGTTAGGCGGAAAAGTTCATAGAATTCCATATGTTACAGATGTCGGTCATAGGGGCTATATAAAAGCATTAGATACCTTTTTTAACTCTTATCCACAATATAAAATCGTTCATTCACATATGGATAAAATGAGTGGATTTGTGCTTCGTTCAGCTAAGAAAGCGAAGGTGCCAGTTAGGATTGCACATAGTCATAATACTAGTAGTGAAGGTGGTACAGCTGCAAAAATCTATAAATGGTATGCAGGAAAATCTATATCCGCATGTGCAACACATTTGTTAGCATGTTCAAATGCTGCTGCCAGGTGGCTATTTGCGGATAAAGCCGATATAGCTAGAATTTTAAAAAATGGAATTGATTGTGATAGATTTTTGTTCTGTCCAGAAATGCGAAAAGAAGTAAGAGAAGAATTACAAATTGAGCAAGAAGCTCTTGTTATTGGCCATGTTGGAAGGTTCGCTCATCAAAAAAATCAGACCTATCTTATAGAGCTATTCGCGCAGTTAACCCGATTTAGGCCGAATTCAATGCTTTTATTAGTTGGCGAAGGGCCGCTTCGCGTGGAAATTGAAAATCAAGTAAGGGAATTGAATTTGGAGAAGCATATAAGGTTTCTTGGGATACGAGCCGATATAGAAAGGATACTTCAAGCATTTGATGTATTTGTTTTTCCATCCATACATGAGGGATTGCCACTTACCCTCATAGAGGCGCAAGGAGTTGGTTTGCCTTGTATTATATCGGATGCTATTACGAAAGAAGTGGATTTGGGAATGAATCTAGTTGAACATGTTCCTCTAACAGATAAAATGGCTTGGATAGAAAAAATAAACAATATAGAAATTAATAATTTTTCGAGGGAAATATCAGCTCAAGTATTTTTAGAAAAAGGCTACGATATAAAACATACGGCAGAATTAACCCAAGACTATTATTCCGTAATTTTGAGGTGAGTAATTTGGAGAATTTAACGATTTTCACCCCTACTTATAATAGAGCGTATTGTCTTGCAAATTGTTATGAGAGCTTAAAACGTCAAACATGTAAGAATTTTGTATGGTTAATAATAGATGATGGATCTAGTGATAACACAAAAGAATTGGTGGATAGCTGGATTGCTGAAAAATATATCAAAATTATGTATCATTGGCAAAAAAATCAAGGGATGCATGGTGCTCATAATACAGCATATGAAATGATTGATACGGAATTAAATGTTTGTATTGATTCTGATGATTATATGCCAGATGATGCTGTAGAAAAAATCCTGTCTTTTTGGAGTAGCTATGGGAATGATGAGGTTAGTGGAATGATTGGACTGGACTTGTATACAAATGGGCAAATAATTGGCTCGAAGTTACCAGAGAACCTTAAACACTCCACGCTTTTTGATCTTTACAACAAACATGGTGTCACAGGTGATAAAAAATTGGTCTATCGAACAGAATTGACTAAGAGATATCCGTACCCAATTTTTAAAAATGAAAAATATGTAGGGTTAGCATATAAATACTATATGTTAGATCAACAGTATGAGATGTTACTTATGAACGAAGCGCTTTGTTATGTGGAATACATGTCTGATGGATCATCAATGAATATGCTAAATCAATATCGTAGAAATCCAAAAGGTTTTGCTTTTTATCGCAAGGAACTTATGAAATTACCATTTACTAATCGACTATTTAAGTATAGGCAAGCTATACATTATGTATCTAGTAGTTTCATATCGAGAAATAGAAGGTTTATACAAGAATCGCCATGTAAAGGACTGACACTTTGTGCACTGCCATTTGGGATTATCCTTTATAGTTACATTACAATGAAAACAAAAATAAAAAGTAAACATATAGGGGTTTAATTAGTAATTAAATGAGAGGAAATAACAATGACTATACTTTGGATGAATCTTGCTATAGTATTCATACTCGCATTTTTTGCAAGGTATTTTGCTATACCTGTAACTAATAATTTTGCAATGATAAAGCCAAATAGATTGTTGGTTTTAATGGCGGCTCTATCACTTGTATTGGTAGCGGGACTTCGGAATAATATTGGAGATACTTATTTTTATATGCATGCATATAAAATAACGGAGTTTAATTGGGAATATGTTCAAACTAACAAAGACATGGGCTTTAATATTTTTCAAATGGTTTTGAAAAAATATACGGATGATCCTCAAGCGATGGTTTTTACTACAGCATTGATAACAAATGTACTCATTGTAGCAACACTATATAAATATTCAAGACTAATTGAATTGAGTTTATATGTTTATATTACATCGGGTATGTATTTAACATCAATGAATGGGATTAGGCAATATTTAGCCGCTGCAATTATTTTTGCTGCCACAAAATATATTTTTGAAGGAAAATGGAAAAAATATATGGCAATTGTATTATGCGCATCAACATTTCATGCAAGTGCATTAGTTCTTATGCCAATCTACTTTTTTGTAAGAAAAAAAGCCTGGTCAGGAACGACATATTTGCTTCTTTTTTTAGCAGTATGTGTAGTTATAGGTTTTAATCAGTTTTCGGAAGTTTTATTTTCGGCTATTGGAAATACTCAATATGGTCAATATAAGGAATTCCATGAAGGTGGTGCCAATATACTTAGGGTTGCAGTGAATATAGTGCCAATTATACTGGCTTACCTTGGGAAAGATAAAATGAGGGCGTTATTCCCTAAAAGTGATTATATTGTAAACATGTCTATATTAGGTCTTGTTTTTATGATTATTTCAACACAAAATTGGATATTTGCTAGATTCTCCATATATTTTGGGTTGTATCAGTTAATATTAATTTCTTGGGTTGTGAAGTCATTTACAGATAAAGATCAAAAGTTGATTTATTATGCAGTTCTAGTGTGCTATTTTATTTATTTTGTATATGAACATGTAATTACTCTGGGAATTATCTATAAGAGCAACCTACTTTGATAATAAAGTGTAAAATGCTGGGAGAGGATTGTGAAATGGGGATAGATTCTAAGCTTAGACCTAAAAATACAAAAAAGGTTTTACACATTGTCAGCGCTCTGAATCGCGGGGGAGCTGAAACGTTATTAATGAATATATATAGGAAAATAGATAGGGGGCAACTTCAGTTTGATTTTGTATCTCATCGAAATGAGAAAAATGATTATGAAGATGAAATAATGGCGTTAGGTGGGAGAATATATAAGGTACCTAGTTTAGGACAAATAGGACCTTTTGCCTATGTTAAAGAACTTGTAAAAATTATGTCACATAATCAATATGAAGCTGTACATGCACATACGGATTATCAAGGTGGTTTCGTTGCTGTAGCGGCAAAAATAGCTGGTATAAAAAAGAGAATTTGTCATTCGCATAGTAATAATTGGCCACAAGACTCTGGAATAAAAGCAAGAGTTATTCTAAAGGTTTTGCAATCTATTATTAAATATGCCGGAACTAATTATTGTGCGTGTAGCGTTGAAGCGGCACGTTTTTTATTTGGGGAAAGGATGCTCCATAGTGAGAGAATAGAACTGATTAAAAACGGTATAGATATTAATCAATTTACTGATATAGATATTGGAAGTAGTGTCAGCGTAAGAAAGGAACTTAGTATACCAAATGCAGCAAAATTAATAGGGCATATAGGAAGTTTTTCAGAGTCAAAGAATCATATTTTTATCTTAAAAGTTTTAAAGCAAATTTTAAAAAGAGATTCAAATTTTGTTGCTATTTTGGTAGGGGAGGGCCCGTTAAGGAATTCTATTGAATTAAAAGCAAAGCAATTAGGGATTTTTGAAAATATTAGATTTTTGGGAGTTAGGAAGGATATTCCACGCCTCATGAAGAGTTTTGATGTTTTTATTTTTCCTTCTTTATTTGAGGGATTTGGTATTGTGACTTTAGAAGCACAATCTGCAGGTGTACCATGTGTTGTAGCAGATACGTTACCTAATAATACTGATATGGGGTTAGGAATAATGTCATTTATTAGTTTAGATGAAGAAATTGAAATATGGTGTAAAGAAATTCATAAAGCTTTGTTAAAAGAAAGACCTGACAGGGAATTTATAATTAACAATATTTCGAAATTAGGCTTTGATATTAACAATAATATTCACGAATGGCTATCGTTATATGGAATTGTGCGCAAGGAAGAAATAGGGTAATCTAATTTGTTTTCATTTTATACATCTGATGTATAAGGGGATTTGTTGTGCAGAACAGCAAAATACTAATATGAAATGAAGAAAAGAAATCAATAATAGATTTTGTGAGGTATCCTATGATGAAAAAGAAAAGAATATTAATTGCATCTTTTGATATGGAAATTGGTGGAGTAGAAAGAAGTTTGATTGGTTTATTAAATACAATTGATTACAGTAAGTATGATATAGATTTAATGTTATTTAAGCATGAAGGTGGATTTTTCTCTTTATTACCTAAAGAGCCGAATTTATTAGAAGAATTGCAACAATATACTACTTTTAGAAAATCAATTAAGCAGATATTACAAGAAGGCCATTTCTCAATTGGAATTACTAGGATGCTAGGAAAAGTTATGGGTGTTATGCATGGAAAATATGTAAATAGTAAAGAACCTGGATACTTTGTTATTCAATATGGATGGAGAATATCTCTTCCATTTCTTCCAAAGTTGAGGGAAGAGTATGATGTTGCTATAAGTTTTTTATGGCCACACTATTTTATAGGGGATAAAGTTCGAGCGAAAAGAAAAATTGGTTGGATTCATACTGATTATTCGAATATACAACTTAACAAAGGGATGGAATGTAAAATGTGGAGGGAAATAGATGATATCGTGGCGGTTTCTGAAAGTTGTAGAGATACATTCCTTAATAGTCTGCCTTATATTAATAAAAAGGTTCAAATAATAGAAAATATAATAGATCCTGAATTTGTTCGTGAGCAATCTAATCAAGGAGATATTACTCAAGAAATACCAGTAAATAGCGAGCGAATCAAGTTAGTTACTGTTGCTAGACTTTCGCATGCTAAGGGAATTGATAACGCTATATATGCGCTTAGAAAACTATTAGATCAAGGGTATGATATCGAGTGGTACATAGTTGGATACGGGCCTCAAGAAACGGAACTTAAATTGTTGATAGATAAACTAGGACTTCAAGATAAATTTGTTTTACTAGGTAAGAAGATGAATCCGTACCCGTACATAAAAGCATGTGATATTTATGTGCAACCATCTAGATACGAAGGGAAGGCAGTAACAGTTCGGGAAGCGCAAATTCTTAAGAAACCAGTATTAATAACTAATTTTTCAACTGCCAAAAGTCAGCTAGAGAACGGGGTAGATGGATATATTTGTCCAATGGGTATAAAGGGGATTGTCGAAGGAATAAAAAGAATGATTGATGATGTTGAATTCAAAAATGAAATTGTAAATAATGTAAGTCGAAAAAATTATGGTAATGAAATAGAAGTGGAAAAGATATATAGGTTAATTGAATTAGAATAGATTAAGTTATAAAACTAAAAAATCTTTTACTATTTATAAAAGATACTTGGGGGAATTATTTTTATGGATAATGTTTTAGTATTAGATACATCAGTAGGCTCTCTTAACAAGGGTGACGATATAATAATGAAGTGTGTAAAGCATCATCTATCTGATATAACTAAAAATGCATATGTTTTAACATTACCCACTCATGTTTCACCTTTTCATTGGTACCAAGTAGCGAGAAAATCAAATAGGGTAAAGATTTATAGTGATGCAAAATATAAGTTTGTAGGTGGTTCGAATTTGCTAGCAATGGATATGTTTACTCATTTCCCGCAGTGGAATATTAATATATTTAATTATGGTCCTTTAAAAGGGAGTATTCTGGTTGGAGTTGGTGCAGGAAAAGGGAATAAAATAAATACCTATACAAAAATGTTATATAGAAAAGTTTTATCACATGAATATATACATAGCGTTAGAGATGAAAGAACAAAAAAGTTTTTAGAAGAAATGGGGTTTAAAGCTATAAATACTGGTTGTGCAACTTTGTGGTCTTTTACGCATGATTTTTGTAGGGGAATTCCAAGTGCTAAATCAGACTCAGTTGTTTTTACACTAACCCATCATTCTAAAAGTCGTGAAAAAGATCAATTATTGATAGATATACTTAACAAAAGTTATGAAAATGTCTACTTCTGGATACAAGATGCCGATGATTTAGGATATTTAAAAAACTTTAGAGGTATACAAGGTATTAAAATTATACCTCCTACTTTAGAGGCGTATGAAAAAGTCCTAAATACAGCTGTTGATTATATTGGAACACGTTTACATGGCGGTATATTTGCTATGCGTCATAAAAAACGTACAATAATTATCTCCATAGATGAAAGAGCTAAGGGAATGGGGGAAACGTACAATTTAAATCTGATTGATAGAGAGGATTTAAATAATCTTGAAAAAATGATACATTCAGAATTTATAACGGATGTTCAGGTGAATTTTGATGTAGTAAATCAATGGTTAAAACAGTTCTCAAATTAAAAAACGTACTATGTTAAAAATGGCGATTTATTAGGAGGCTCAAATGAATAGTATAATTCTCGATAAAATTGTCGTGAAAAATAATAGGGTTGATTATTTTTTTAGTATTAAGGGAGATTTACAAAAGTATTTTAAGAAAAGTAATCATATGTTTCTTGAATATAACTATGATGTATCTGATATCCCCTTAAGTATTTTAGCTATTCCATTTGTTGCAAATGTAGTTCCTCTTGTATGGATTACTAATTCAACCATAGTGATAAACGAATTAGATAAATCTTTTTATATTTGTTTAAATAATATAAAAAATGCATATCAAAACATGTTTCCTGGTGTGAAATTTAAAGGATCCATAGTTGTAGGAGAAATTATTGATAATGTTTACATTCCGGAACTTGAAGCGGCATCTTTATTTAGTGGGGGATTAGATGCACTTACTACATTTATAAGAATAAAAGATAAAAACCCCTTGTTAGTTACTGAATATGGATGGCATGAAAATGAAATAGAGGGTAGTAAAGTATGGGATGCAGATAGAGAAAATGCTATAAATTTTGTAAAGGCTAATGGATTAGAAAATATTTTTATACAATCTAACTATGGGACCTTTATAATTGCAGGAAACATTGACCGTGATTTTAGAGAAAAGTTAAACGATACATGGTGGCATGGATTGCATCATGGTTTAGCAATAATATCGGCAGCTATTCCAATAGCTTTTAAACTTAAGATAAAATGTATATACATTGCAAGCTCTAATTCTCCATTATATCAAGTTACTTGTGCATCTGATCCAACTGTGGATAATGAAATAAAATATGCATCTGGCACAGTCTTTCATGATGGATACGAACTTACTAGGCAAGAAAAGATTAAAGTGGTTGTAGACCATTATTCAGCTAATAAAGAACCTGTTAATATCAGGGTATGTTTTAAAAATGAAGAAAATTGTTGTAAATGTGAAAAATGCTTAAGAACGATTATGGGAATTATTGCTGAAGGGAGAGATCCTCGTGAGTATGGTTTTAATATTCCAAGTAATCTTTTTCAGTACGTTAAAACTTCTTTAAATAGCGAGGTGAAGTTTTTTACCAATACATTCATTGAAATGTATTGGAATTTAATCCAAGTGCGAATGAAACAAAATCGTGATTGTATTGCAGATAAAAATTTACTAAATTGGTTTCTAGATTATGATTTCAAGGCGCAACGAAGGAAAGCATTATTAAAATACAGGATAACAAAGTTTTTCCCTATTTTAAAGAGGAAGATTAGTGCTAAATTTAGTAGAGTGGGTACGCAAAACAACTAAAATATAGAAGGTATTTCGATGAGAATACAAAACTCCTTAAAAAATATTTTATTCGGTTTGTCTGGACAAATAATTAGTATTGGCATGGGATTTATTGTTCGAACTGTTTTTATCTATATACTCGGTATAGAATATTTAGGTGTGGATGGACTTTTTACAAGTATACTATTGATGTTTTCCTTAGCTAATTTAGGATTTGATACAGCTATAATTTATAGTTTATATAGGCCATTAGCTGAGAAGGATATTTATAAAATACAGGCATTAATGAACTTATATCAAAAAGCATATAGAATTATAGGAGTAGTAGTTTTATTGATAGGTTTATTTCTATTGCCTTTCATCCAAAATTTAATAAATACAGATACCGCAATAAAAGATATTAACATTATCTATCTCTTATTTTTAACAAGTTCTGTTTCATCATATTACTTTGTATATAAGCAATCTATTATTATCGCTGATCAAAGTAACTATATCATTTCTAAAATACACAGTTTGTTCATGATTATATCTAACACATTACAAATTGTTTTATTATTAATTATTAGTGATTACATTGTAGTACTAATAACTCAATTAACATTAAAAGTAATTGAGAATATATATATTGCAAATAAGGCAAATAAATTATATCCATACTTAAAAGAAAAAAATAATGCGAAATTATCTAAGGTAGACAGAAGAGAGTTTTTCGAGAATTTGTATTCCTTGTTACTATATAAAATTAGTGGTGTAGTAATTAATGCAACCGATAATATAATTATATCGAAATTTATTGGAGTTATTTGGGTTGGTGTGTATTCAAATTATCTGCTGATCTTAAATACATTAAATACCTTATTAGGCTATTTGTTTTATTCTATCACTGCTAGTGTTGGAAATTTGAATGTGAAAGAAAATGCAGAAAAAAAATATTTTATTTTTCGTGTAATTAACTTTTTTAATTTTTGGATATATGGATTTTGTACAGTTTGCCTTTGGAATTTAATAAATCCATTTATAACGCTCTGGTTAGGTGAGGAATATGTGTTTAATAAATATGTATTATTTTCCATATTACTTAATTTTTTTACTTCAGGAATGCAAAATACAACTACAATTTTTAGAGAGACCACAGGTTTGTTCAAAAAAGGAAAATATAGACCTATTGTAGCAGCAATTATAAATATTGTAGTTTCTATAATTCTTGCGAAACAAATAGGAATAGCCGGTGTGTTTTTAGGTACTGTTATTAGTAGATTATGTACTTACTTTTGGTATGACCCTTATATTATATTTAAAATTATTTTTGGGAAATCTGTAAAAATATATTTTTTTAGATATATTTTGTTTGTGGTGCTTGTATTATTTTCTGTTATAGTAACGGATGTGATTGGTTATATTTTTCGTATAAATATATTTACGGATATAGTAATACGTAGTATCTTGTGCCTGATTATTCCGAATTTTATCTTTTGGGTGGTATTTAAAGAGGCAGAAGAGTATAGGTATTTCCTTAATTTAACCCGAATATTAATAAAAAAAATAAAGTCGAAAATATTAACTCGGAAAGTTTCGAATGATAATTATCTATAAAACATTATTATGTTTTTACTATATCACAGTAAGGAATTCTTTATTTACGGAAGAGATTTTAGGTTGTTCTAAAAATAATAGCAGGTAATAATAGAGGCGTTATGTATAAAGAGCATAGTGTCTTTTTAATTATATACCTAGAAGTTAAACATCTTGATTATTGTATGTTTAAATAGTGTAAATAAAGGGGTATTGAAATAAAAACAGCTAGTAGGAAAAGAGCTTTTTAGAGAAGGAGAAAGGAATGGTAAAAAGGCTTTTTAAATAATGAATTTCTGAAGAACAATAGAAGTGATATTACTTCTATTATATCCAATCAATTTACCTTATGAAACATAAGATATAGAAAAGCAAAAAGAGGTGTGAATTGATGTGGAGAAGAAAGGATAATCTTAGGAATTTAAAAGATTTAGATTTGGTATCCAAGCCTCCTTTTCATAATGACATTTTAACTTATGATAGTACGCAATTAAAATGGATTCCGAAATCATTAGAAGCTACAAGTTCTACAAGTATATATGTATTAGAATTAGATAGATGGGATGTTAAGAATGACGGGACTGATGCTATCAATACTTCCCAAGGTATTAATAATGCTTTAGTTTGGGCGGCACAACAAGGATGTACGGAAGTTGTGTTACCTAGAGGAATATATTTGATTGATAAACAAACACCCGTCGAACCACAAAGTCATTTAATTTTGAATCTAAACGGTTCAACATTAAAAATGGAAACAAATAATTTGACTGGATATGCAATTATAAGTTTTCGTAGAAATCAAGTATATTCAAGGGTTACAAATGGTATTATCCAAGGAGATAGATATACACATGATTATTCTAGTGGGGGAACACATGGGGGAGGGTACGGAATTGAAGTGGGGAGTTTTACTCCGCCTGCTGATGGGGGGAACAATACAAGGTTTGTATCTTTAGATAATCTAGATATTTTAGATTGTACAGGAGATGCCATTACACTAAACAGTACTTTTGGGCAGATTTCACCTTTTCCTACATCATTAGCAAGTTCATTTGAACAGGGAGCAATTAATACAACGGATGGTTCATTGGTAAGTAGTACAACGAAGATACGTTCCAATTTGCAAATTGATATGACCCAAGTGGCTATTGTAAAGTATGGTTACTTCGGTTTATATGGAAATGGATTTGGAGCATTGGGTTCTGATATAAAATGCGATTATTATGATGTCGTTTTTTACGCTTCAAATAATATGTTTTTATCTTCAAAAACCAATGTTCAATTCTTTGATGAAGTGGAAGTCCCTAAAGGAGCAAGTTATGCTAAAATTGTTTTGTATCAAGGGAATGTTCCCGCTCCTGCAAATTGTTTAATAAATGTTCGGGTGCCTTCTTTTCCACAATATACTTATATAGAAAAATGTAATTTACATGATTGCCGTAGACAAGGAATTAGTGTATGTGGGGCAAAGAATGTATATATTCGAGATAATGATATACATCACATCGCAGGTACCGATCCACAAAGTGGGATAGATATTGAAGATGGATATGATTTAAATCAATATATATATATTGAAAGAAATAATTTTCATGATAATAAAAATTATAATATTATTGTTGTAAATGGAAAGTTTATCTATATATCAGATAATTCTATTATGAATACCATTTCAAATGCTTATGTTGGTCTAGCTATTAATGGTGGTGCAGATAGGGTAATCGTAACAGGGAATAATATCCGATTAACTAAGGTCTCTTTGTTAGGAGATGTTATTTTTTCTAATAATTATGTATACGGAGCGCAAATAAATGTTCAAGGTGTATATGCAAATCGATCTATTAATATACTAGATAATGTTTTTTCTAATAGTAAAATGGTTATTGATACCCCCTTTCCATATGCGGTTAAAGTTGATTCCTGTCGTTTTATAAACGATGCAGATAAGTTAAATTCCTTATCATCATTGTATCAGTGGACATTAGAGATGAAAAATGAGCCGCAAACTATCTCAAATTGTATATTTGAAGGACAAGACGTTTTGTATTTAATTTATGTACCAGTAGGAACAGTTAAATCAGGATGGATATTTGAAAATATTATATTTAATAATGTTAAAACCCCAACCTTAGTTGCAGGGACATATACGAATTGCTTTTTTAAGGAAATAACTTTTTTGGGGATAACAAGTACAGGAAGCACTTTAGAATTAATAGATTGCAAGTTCTTTAGTATAGATAAAAATAACACGTTATTTACAGTGAATAACTTCAAAGCATTCAAGATGATTGATTGTCATATAGAAAAACCAAATGGCACAGTCTTGAATATTCAAAATGTATCTGATGATATAGTGTTAAGGGGAAATACTATAAAAGTTACAAATGATACTCTTCAGAGAGCTATTATTGTTTTGGATACAGTATTTACTGGTAAGCAAGTGGTAATCCAAAATAATAATATAAATTCCACAAATTTGATGCAAGTTGGGATAGATAATAGAACATCGAGTAGTACACCCCAAGTAGTAATTCAAAATAATGTGTTGAATAATGCGAAAATTACAATTACAGGGAGAGAATTTTTGCAAGGAAATATTGTTAATGGTGTAATGGATCAAAATTAATGCATGGTGATAATTAAATTTGAATAGTTGCAAAAAAATTATGAGAAAGGAAGTAGAATGAATCTTAATAAATATGTCTATAAAGTATTATATAATGGTACATCGTATACAATTTCATCCGCTTTTTTAATAGTTTCAGGTAGTACTTTTGCTGATAATAATGTTACATGGGAGGATTTGGTCCAATGTAATCATTCGAAATAGTTTAATTCCTAATAGATAGTATGCTTATTGGCTTTTAGTTACTACCATAGAAAAGCTATTATGTTTTTTATAAACATAATAGCTTTTTGTTATTACGTTAACTGCATATTAAAAAATAGTGTGTAGGAGAATTTTTTAATAATAAATGGATTTTTTTATATACTACTAAGCGTTGTTTATAAAATTGTGTATTATTAAAAATGATTACAGGTGATAAGTAAAAAGAAATTGAATACAATTCTCTAATTGCAACTTGAGAACACTTGATTTCAATCTGTAATGAATACTTTGTAGATTATTTAACTTTGGAAAAGCATTTGTAATAATTTAAGATGGGGGAATGAGTGGTAATGAAGAGACTGTTTGATATCTTTATTTCTTTATTATTATTATTTTGCTTTTTTTTCGTTATTCTTTTAGTAGCGATTATAGTTAAAACCCAGATAGGATCACCTATTTTATTTAGACAACAACGTCCAGGGTTACATGGAAAACCTTTTTATCTTTATAAATTTCGCACGATGACTAATGAGCGTGATAGTAATGGGGAGCTCTTACCAGATCACGCTAGATTAACTAAAGTTGGAAAATTTCTTAGAAAATATAGTTTAGATGAATTACCACAATTAATAAATGTACTAAAAGGTCAATTAAGTTTGGTGGGCCCTCGACCATTATTAATGGAATATTTGCCTTTATATTCGCAAGAGCAAGCTAGAAGACATAATGTTAGACCAGGAATCACTGGGTGGGCTCAAATTAATGGAAGAAATAGTATCTCATGGGATGAGAAATTTAAATTAGATGTATGGTATGTTGAGAATCAAAATTTTCTTTTAGACTTAAAAATTTTATATCTAACTTTTAGTAAGGTTTTAAAGTCGGAAGGGATAACAAATAATAAGCATGTGACTATGCCAGTTTTTAAGGGGGGAATCGAGCATGGGGGAGAATGAAATGAATATTTTGTTTACTAGCTCAGGTAGGAGGGTCGCCTTAATTGAAAAATTTAAGGAAGCACTTAAACAAAAAGGAATCAGAGGCAAGATTTTTACTGCAGACTTAAAAGAAACTGCACCTACGATTTACTTTAGCGATAAGCATTTTATTGTTCCGCATGTAAATGAAGAAGGCTATATAAATGAATTATTAAAAATATGTAGATCTGAAATGATAAATCTAATAATTCCGTTAATTGATACAGAATTAATGCTTTTGGCTAATAATGCAAAGGTTTTTGAAGGTATCGGTGTAAAAGTACTAGTTTCTAGTATGGAATTAAATAAAATAGCTAATAACAAAAAATACACGTATAACTTCTTTGTTTCTAATAATATACCCACCCCCAGAGTATATAGTGATGAAGAAATCGAAAGAAAAGAATATCAATTTCCATTATTAATTAAACCTTATGATGGCAGTTCTAGTAAAGGTGTAACAAAAATAATGAATGAAAAGGAATTGGAATTTTTTAAGGAGTATATACCTAACGCTATGATACAAGAGTACATTTCAGGAGAAGAATATACTATAGATATTATGGTAGATTTCTATGGAAATATAAAAACGATTGTTCCTAGATTACGTATAGAGACAAGGGCAGGTGAGGTAAGTAAAGGTATGACCAAGAAGGATATTGATATAATCAAAGCAGCAGAAATTGTAACAAAAGCTCTCCCTAATCCCATTGGCTGTATTACTTTACAATGTTTTAAAAAGGAGGATGGACAAATTACGTTTATTGAAATAAATCCACGTTTTGGTGGGGGAATTCCATTATCCATAGAAGCAGGAGCAAATTTTCCACTTTGGACAATTAAAATGTGTCAGGGAGAAGTTTTTACAGATAGAGACTTTAATTGGAGAGAAAATTTAACAATGCTTAGATATGATGAAGCAGTTTTTATGGAGAGTATTTAATATGGTGATTAAAGCAATTGTTTTTGATATGGATGATACTTTATATAAAGAGAAGGATTATGTCGTAAGTGGTTTTAAAGCAGTGGATGATTGGATTAAAGAGAATTATAAGGAAACGGAGTTTTATAATATTGCAATTCAATTATTCAATTCAGGGGAAAGAAAGTTTGTGTTTAATAAAACACTTGAAAAGCTAAACATTAATTATGATGAAAAATTCATTAGTAAATTGATAGAACGGTATAGGTTTCATAAACCAGATATTCAATTATTTGATGAAGCGGATTGGGTACTAAATAATTTAATTAATTCGGTAAAAATAGGACTAATTTCAGATGGATATTTAGTTACCCAAGAAAGGAAAATAAATGCATTAAAGTTAAAAGAGAGAGTGCATTCAATAATTCTTACTGATAAATTTGGAAAAGAATGTTGGAAGCCGAGCGAAATTCCTTATGAAAAAATAAGTAAGGAATTACAGGTGCCTCATCAACAATGTGTCTATATAGGAGATAATTTAAGTAAGGATTTTATAACTGCTAAGAAACTGAAATGGTTAACGATTCATATTAATAGAGAAGATGGAATTTACCATAATCTTAAAGTTGAGCAACCTTATCAAGCACATTATACAATTGATAATTTAAGAAGATTACCTGATATACCAGTATTAAAGCATATGTTTCTAGATACATAGTATTTAAATATGTATAAAGGATGTGTTTACATGCAAATAGTTCAGCATAAAAAGCGAATCTACCTTTCCTCTCCGCACATGAGTGGGAATGAACAAAAATATATTCAAAATGCATTCGATACCAACTGGGTTGCTCCTCTTGGCCCAAATGTAGATGGATTTGAAAGGGAACTTGCATCTTTTGTAGGAGTTAAAGGCGGGGCTGCAGTCAGTTCAGGTACTGCTGCTATACATTTAGCTTTGCAATTATTAGGTATTCAAAAGGGAGATACGGTATTTTGTTCCAGTTTTACTTTTGTAGCGAGTGCAAATCCGATTGTTTATTTGGGAGCTGAGCCGGTATTTATTGACTCAGAACCGGAAACGTGGAATATGTCACCGAATGCATTGGCACATGCATTGTATGAAGCTGATAAAGCGGGGAAATTACCGAAGGCTATCATTCTTGTCCATTTATACGGTCAGAGTGCTAAACTAGATGAAATTCTTTCACTTTGTAATCAATATAATGTTCCTATAGTTGAGGATGCAGCAGAATCTCTTGGATCTACATATAAAGGAAAAGCAAGCGGCACATTTGGGAAATTTGGTGTGTATTCATTTAATGGAAATAAAATCATTACCACTTCAGGTGGTGGAATGCTTGTTTCTGATGATGTAGAAGCATTAGAAAGAGCGAGGTTTTTAGCGACACAAGCAAAGGATCCAGCGCCACATTATGAGCATAGTGAGATAGGATATAATTATCGAATGAGTAATATTTTAGCTGGTATTGGTAGAGGACAATTAGAAGTGTTAGAAGATAGGGTGAGAGCTAGAAGAACTATATATATACGGTATTACGAAGCGCTATCTCACATGCCAGGATTTTATTTTATGCCTGAATTAGAAAATACTCGCTCAAATCGTTGGCTTACTACATTAACAATTGATGAAAAGGAATCCGGGATCTCTATTGGGAAATTATTGAGAACTTTAGCAGAAGAGAATATTGAAGCGCGTCCTATGTGGAAGCCACTTCATATACAGTCACTCTTTAAAGGGAAGAAGTATTATCCGCATAGCAAAAATGAAGATGTGTCGCAGTACCTATTTCAAAGTGGAATTTGTTTGCCTTCAGGATCTAATATGTTAGCTGAAGATCAACAAAGGGTAATTCAAGGTATTTTAAAAGCTATAGAATGGAAGAAATAAAAGAAAAGAAAAGTAAGTAAAAGTGGAATTAGATTTGTATACGTACCACGAATTGTTCTTTATAATGAATTTTTTTGGAGCGTTCAGTTTCAATTTACATAGAAAAGGGATGATTCTAGGTTTTGAATATCTATGTCTTAGTCTGAAAGTAAATTAAAGCGTGTAATTGAGAAAGTAATAAAAAAATAATTTTGTTCGTTAAAAAGAATGAGAAAGAGGTATGTTCAACGAATTTAATATGTAAATAGTATTTGTAGAAACTTTTCATATATTAGGAGGAAGAAATGAGCGCTATAACTGGCATTATTCACTTTACTAATGAGCCTGTATCAATTGAGCACGGAAGAGAAGTAATGAGTCGTTTATACAAATACCCTGCTGATGATATTCAAATATGGCACAAAGAAAATGCTTTTCTAGGATGCCATGCACAATGGATTACACCAGAGTCAGTTGGTGAACAATTACCCTTTTATAATTATGAAAAGAAACTGGCAATTACAGCGGATGCTATTATTGATAATCGTCATGAGTTATTTGAAAAATTACAAGTAGAGTATGCGGATAGAAAGAGCATGACAGATAGTGAATTGATTTTACTCTCCTATCAAAAATGGGGAGAAGCAGCTCCAAAATATTTGGTAGGCGATTTTGCCTTTATGATTTGGGATGAGAAAAAACAAATTCTTTTTGGTGCCAGAGATTTTTCGGGAAGCCGGACACTCTATTTTTATCGTGGTGAGGAAAAGTTTGCTTTTTGTACTATAATAAATCCGTTATTTTCTCTACCATATGTCGAGAAAAATTTGAACGAGCAGTGGCTTGCTGAATTTTTAGCTATACCTGTAAATTTCGAATCAGTAGATTCAAAGTTAACAGTTTATAAATATATAGAACAGGTGCCTCCATCACACACTATTTTGGTAAAGGAAGGCGAAGTGAAGTTTTCGCGATACTATACACCAACTGCCGGGAAAATACTTAATTTAAAATCAAATGAAGAGTATGAAGAGGCGTTTCGAGAGGTGTATCAAAGTGCGGTGCAGGCACGTTTGCGAACACATCATCAAGTAGGAGCTCATTTGAGTGGAGGGCTAGACTCGGGTTCTGTCGTTAGCTTTGCTGCAAGGGATTTACGGACTGAAAATAAAAAATTACATACGTATAGTTATGTTCCAGTAGAAGGATTTGAAGATTGGACACACAAAGGTAGGGTAGCCGACGAAAGACCATTTATTCAATCGACTGTAGAGCATGTAGGGAATATACAGGATAATTATTTAGAATTGCCAGAGAGAAGCCCATTATCGGAAATTGATGATTGGCTGGAAACAATGGAGATGCCATATAAATTTTTTGAGAATACTTTTTGGCTAAGTGGAGTTTATGAAAAAGCATCTCAGAATGGAATAGGAGTACTTCTTAGTGGTCAAAGAGGTAATTGGACAGTATCATGGGGACCTATTTTAGATTACCAGGCAATGTTGTTAAAAAAGTTCCATTGGATTCGTTTTTATCGTGAACTACATTTATATAGTAGAAATATAGGAGTGAAAAAATCCCGTGTTTTTGAAGTGGTAAGAAGAAAGGCTTTTCCGTATTTGTTTCAGTTACTTTCTTCAGAGGAACAAGATGCTTTTCCAAAAATAATTAATCAGGAATTTGCTAAAAAAATGAATGTTATTAATAGACTCAAAGAACAGGATATTGATATAACGGGAATGTCAATCTTAAATGCATACGACATGAAAAGAGAGCAGTTCGAAAAAACGTATTATTGGAGTATAAACGGAACGTATGAAACAAAATTATCGTTACGTTATGCTTTATGGGATCGTGATCCTACAAATGACTTACGCGTTATTCAATTTTGTTTGTCAGTCCCGGAAGAACAATATGTTCAAAATGGTTTAGATCGATCTCTTATCCGGAGAGCTACAAAAAATTTGCTTCCTGATAAGGTAAGATTAAATCAGCGGGTTCGAGGTGTTCAAGGTGCAGATGGTGTTTACCGTATGGCTCCTTTTTGGAATGAATTTATTGAGGAAGTTGAAGAACTTAGTGTAGATCCAGTAATTTCTGAATTTCTAAATGTGAAGGTAATTAGGAAAGCTATCTCAAAAATTTGTAAAGAGCCTCGACCTGAATATGCATTTGATTTAGATTTTAGAATTTTAATGCGTAGCTTAATCTTCTATCGATTTATAAAAAAATCAATATGAAAGGAGGTGATACGTATGAAAAAGGAATGGAAACAGCCTGTATTAGAAGTGCTTACTATTAATATGACTATGGCGGGGCCAGGACATAAAACCCCTGACGCAGTTCAACCTGATCCAGATGATCCGGTGAAGTTTAGTTAAGTTATGAAAAAATAAAGCTCTTATATACTTTATTATATAAGAGCTTTCAAAAAAATTGACAATGTGGGGTGAATGATTTTATGGAGAATGTGCTATATCAGGCCTTTGGGTTAAAAATAGTAAGTGAAATTCCATTACCCGAATTGTCTCAGTTGAATGAAAAGAAAGAGATGGCAGATATCCAAATTGAAATAACTGATTTATCTGAACGATGGAATAAATATAACGAAGAACAGCAAAAAACAATTGTAGTGGAAGATGAGGTAGTGATGTTTCATGTTCCTCAAACTGCAATATTTTCTATCCAAGCGGGCGAAAAAATTACTTTTTCACCTATGCCAGAGGCAGATGAAAATAAAATACGACTCTATATTTTGGGAACTTGTATGGGAGCGCTTTTAATGCAGCGCAAAATACTCCCGTTGCATGGAAGTGTAATTGCTATAGATGGGAAAGCATATGCTTTAATTGGTGATTCAGGAGCCGGAAAATCAACGTTAGCCTCGGCTTTTTTGGGTAAAGGATATCAGCTTTTAAGTGATGATGTAGTTGCCGTGTCTCTTTTAAATAAAAATAATGCAATAGTACATCCGTCATACGCGCAACAAAAATTATGGCAAGAAAGTTTAAACGAGTTTGGAATGGAAATAGCGCAATATAGCCCTTTGTTTGAAAGGGAAACGAAGTATGCTGTTCCTGTAAATTCTCAATTCTTTCCCGACCCATTACCTCTTGCAGGTGTTATTGAATTAGTAAAAACGCAGGAAGAAGATATTGAGATGACCCGTATAGAAGGGCTCACACGTTTGTATAAATTATACCGCCATACTTTTAGAAATTCTTTGGTTTCTAAATTAGGATTGATGGAATGGCATTTTGAAACTTCATCTCATATTGCAAGTGGAATGGAAATGTTTCAAGTAAGCCGACCGGCTTCAAGATTTACAGCTCATGAGCTAGTGAAAGTTATTTTAAATACTATACAGAAGGGGAGTATGATTGATGGTTGTTCACACGAGAAAAATATCATTAGAACATAACGTTGTCCAAAGTAAAGGTAATATAGTAAGTGATATGGATGGCGAAAAAGTTATGTTAAATGTCCAGAAAGGAAATTACTATAACTTAGGTGAAATAGGCGGAGAAATATGGGAACTCATTGAAAAACCAATAATAATTAATCAGCTTGTTACTATGCTAGTATCTAACTATGATATTGAACGAAAAGATTGTGAAGAGCAAGTTCTTTCCTTTTTAGAATGTTTGTTTCAAGAAGGTTTAATTCAAATAAAAGATCGGCCTAAGATAGATTCATAATTTCGAAAGAACTGTTAGGAAGGGATTTATGAATATTGTGAAAAGGTTAAGGATATTTTTATCAATGAACATGAAAACAAAGCTTTTACTTTTAGAGGCTTTTATTTTTTTAGGGTGGGCACGTGTACTAAAAAGTATTACATTTTCCAAAGTTGCACCTTCTTTAGGAGATTACATGAGTGAAACGTCAAGTGCTCATATTCAACCGCACGGAGATACACTAAAAAAGGTGTCAGAAGCTATTTCTATTATGAGTCGTTATACTTTTTGGGAGAGTCAATGTCTTGTTAAAGCTATAGCTGGGATGAAAATGCTCGAAAAACGTCACATTGAGAGTACTCTTTATTTAGGAACTGCTAAGGATAGTCATGGGGAATTAATTGCACATGCATGGTTACGTAGTGGTTCTTTTTATGTTACTGGATCGGAAGGAATGGAGAAATTCACTGTTGTTGGATCATTTGCAAAGAGGCTAAGTGAGAACACTATTAAAGGAGAGTAAAATGAAGAAAGATTTTGGTCTTAATGTAGAGTTCATGTCTAAGGAATTGAAACTTCTTTGTGCAATTTTGAAGTTACAAGATGACGCAACAATGCAAATTTACAGTAATGAATGGTTTTCGGATATTGATTGGGAGGTGTTTCTTGAGCAAGCCGTGCATCATCGCGTTTATCCGGTGATATATCAAAAACTTAAACAGGTGAATGAGGAACTGATTCCTCCACATATTGTACAAACCTTGAATAGAAAATATAAAAGAAATACATTTCAAATGCTTTATTTAAGTGCTGAGATGGAACGAATAAATAAACTATGTAATGAAAATGAGATTCGTACGATTTTTCTAAAAGGGCCTGTACTATCTCAGGACTTATATGGAGATATTTCTTTCCGAACATCCTGTGATTTGGACGTTCTTATTCCTATTCAAAATTTAGAAAAAGTAGAAAAACTACTTTTAGAGCAGGGATATGTGAAAGATGATTATATTCAAACGATATTAAATGATTGGAAATGGAGGCATCACCATATAACATTTTTCCATCCAACAAAGCAGATTAAGCTTGAAATTCATTGGAGGTTAAATCCCGGACCTAGCAAGGAACCTGGGTTTGAAGAGCTTTGGAAGCGAAAGAGAAAAAGTACACTTACGAGTAATTCGATATATATGTTAGGAAAGGAAGACTTATTTTTATTTCTCGTATCTCATGGTGCTAGACATGGTTGGTCCAGATTACGCTGGTTAGTAGATATAAAAAAAATTGTCGATCAAGATCTTAATTGGAGTGAGATTCATAAATTAATGAGAAAATATCAAATACTTCAATTAGGAGGACAAGCATTAATTTTGGCAGCTCAATTGCTGGAGGCGCGATTAGATGAAAAAATGACGGGATTAGTGGCTGAAAAACATTCAAAACAGTTAGCACAAGAAGCGCTGTTTTATTTCAAGCAAATGATAAACTTGCATACCGATCCTGTTCCTGAAGAAGTACTTGCTTATCATAGTAGGCATTTATTTTCACTGATGTCTAATCAACAAAAGATTTTATTTATTATGAGCCAGCTTTATCCTTATCCGATTGATGCAAAAACATTACCGTTACCTAAATCCCTTCATTTTTTATATTTTCCTTTACGTCCATTTCTATGTCTTTGGAGGAAAACAAAGAAGCTTGCTGTGTTATAGGGGGAACATCGATGAATCATATTATATATTTTATGAAGAAATTATACTCTTCTGCAGGGAAAATTCTGTATGTGAATTTGTTTGGTATGGTATTAATAAGTTTACTTGAAGGGATAGGTATTATTTTATTAATTCCAATGATAAGTATGACTGGGATAATCAATATAGGCGAGGAGACTTCTTTTATTGCGCCTGTCTATAATCTTTTACAGAATTCCCCTAAAACCATAAGTCTAACCTCTATTTTAGGTATATATGTATTAATAGTGTTAGGTCAAAATCTACTACAAAGAAACATAACGCTACGGGATGCAAAAACTCAACAAGCTTTTATCAGGAAATTAAGAATAGACACATATAGTATGATTTTAAAAGCAAAGTGGAGTTTTTTTTTAGAGAAAAGGAAAACAAATCTAATAAATATATTAACAACAGAATTAGCTCGTGTTAGTTATGGGGTTAATTTAATTTTACAATTGTTAGCTTCTGTTCTTTTTACATTCATACAGGTGGGGTTTGCGTTTTTATTATCTCCCAAAATAACTATATTTGTTTTGGGCTTTGGATTATTGTTCTTGGTAGTTTCTCGTGTTTTTATAAAAAAAGCACGAATACTAGGTGGTAAGACTTCAGAATTGGCAAAAGGCTATCTTTCTGGTATAACAGATCATTTCAATGGAATTAAAGATATAAAGAGTAATGTTTTGGAAGTATCACGTTTGGATTGGTTCCAATCTATAACAGAAAAGATGAGTAACGAACAAATAGAGTATATGAGAATTAGGTCGAATTCTCAATTGTTTTATAAAGTTTCAATGGCTATTTTAATTGCATTTTTCATATTTTTATCAGTAAGTATGTTTCAAGCGCAACCTGCCCAATTACTATTAATCATTCTCATATTCTCCAGAATATGGCCGCGTTTTACGGCGATTCAATCTAATTTAGAACAGCTGGCTGCAAGTATTCCAGCTTTTAAATCTTTATGGAAATTACAAGAGGAGTGTAATGAAGCAATTGAAATGCAGGATATATATCAGCAAAAACATATAAAGCCGATTTGTATAGAACAAGGTATTGAATGCAAGGATGTTTACTTTCGTTATAATAAACAAGAATCTTTATATGCACTTCAAAATATTAATGTGCAAATTCCAATAAATAGTATGACGGCAATTGTAGGACATTCTGGTGCTGGGAAAAGTACATTAATTGATGTTTTAATGGGATTAATCCAACCAGAAAAAGGTCAAGTATTAATAGATGGTATTCCTCTTACAACTGATAATTTATTGTCATTAAGACGGGCTATTAGCTATGTACCACAAGACCCATTCTTATTTAATGCTAGTATAAGAGAAAATTTATTGATGATTGATCCGAATGCAAGTGAAGAAGAAATTTGGGCTGCATTAGAATTTGCGGCGGCAGCTGAATTTGTACGAATGCTTCCAAATGGGCTTGATACACTGATTGGAGATCGTGGGGTGAGACTTTCAGGTGGTGAACGCCAGCGACTTGTATTAGCTCGGGCCATTTTAAGACAACCGACCATTTTAGTATTAGATGAGGCTACCAGTGCGTTAGATACTGAAAATGAGGTGAAAATCCAATCAGCATTAGAAAGGTTGAAAGGAACGATGACAATTATTGTTATTGCGCATCGTTTATCTACGATACGCAATGCAGATCAAGTTATTGTTTTAGGAAAAGGTGAAATTGTTCAAAAAGGTGAATTTAATCAATTAGCTAAAGAGAGGAAAGGTGTGTTTCGTAATTTATTAGGGTCACAAATGGAAGTTGGCTCTTAGAGGAGAAAGAGTGAATGAAGTCTTGTATGAATGTAATTCGAATCGAGTAAAAGCCCGAATAATGGTCAGTTACAATAGATCTTATTCGGGCTTTTATTTGTGCGTTATATAAAGTGCTCCATTATTAACACATTTATTAGTAAACAAAAAATAGATGCATCAAATTCCTCAGCGGAAATCAAACAATGAATTTTGTATCTTACAAAGTGTCAGTCCACATTAGGAAGGGTACTTCTTTATTACTGCCTTTTTTCGACCATCTATCACTTTGGTTAAATGATAAAACAAACATCGTATTATACTAACCTGCCGTTTAGTTAAAGAAAGATTTTTAAACAACTGTATTATTTTTTTAAGGGCTTTATTGTAAACTAAACAATTATATTGTTACTTAACAGAAACGCGTTAATAATTAATGAAATGCATTCTTTTGAATGAACGGAATTCTATCAAAATATAAAAAGAAGATAATTACCTATATAAATAAGGTAATTATCTTCTTTTTATTATTCTTTAATGCAAATCACGATAGACACCAATTACTTTTCCGATAACTGACACTTGCTTTAGAATGATAGGTTCTAATGAAGAGTTTTCCGGTTGTAGACGGAAATGGTCTTTTTCTTTATAGAAGCGTTTAACCGTTGCTTCGTTGTCTTCTGTTAATGCAACTACAATTTCACCATTGTATGCAGATTGTTGTTGGCGAACTACAACTAAGTCACCATCAAAGATACCCGCTTCAATCATACTATCTCCAGAAATACGTAACATAAACACTTGGTCTGCTCCAGCAACAATACTAGCAGGAAGTGGGAAGTGCTCCTCTACACTTTCAACCGCTGTAATTGGTAATCCAGCAGTAACTTTTCCGACGATTGGAACTTGAATAACAGATTGTGTTTCTGTATCCATTCGGTCATCACCTAAAATTTCGATTGCTCGTGGTTTTGTTGGATCGCGTCGGATATAGCCCTTTTCTTCTAGTCGTGATAAATGTCCGTGCACTGTAGAACTAGAAGCGAGGCCGACTGCTTGACCGATTTCACGTACGGAAGGTGGATATCCTTTTTCTTGTACTTTTAGCTTAATAAAGTCGAGAATGTCTTGCTGGCGTTTCGTTAACTTTTCCATGTTTTCTAACACCTCGTTTTCTTTCATTTTTCTTATTAATAAGTATAACATGTGAAAAAACATTCTACAAACATAAGTTCGAACAAAAGGTAAATTTATGTTACACTAGAGAGAAAATATAGCGAGAAAGAGGGGTTCAAAATGAATGCAATTATTTATGCACGTGTGAGTACAACAAAAGAAGCGCAGGAAACATCATTATTACGTCAAAAAGATGAATTATTGCATTTAGCTGAGCGCTATCAAATGAATGTTACAAAGGTGATTGAGGAGCAGGCTAGTGGCTATACAATTGAACGTGATGGCATATTAGAAGTATTAGATACAATTCGAGACGAACAAATTGATGTGCTACTTATACAAGATGAAACGCGCCTTGGTAGGGGAAATGCGAAGATTGCATTAATGCACT
Source organism: Bacillus thuringiensis (assembly GCF_014932895.1). Lineage (GTDB taxonomy): Bacteria > Bacillota > Bacilli > Bacillales > Bacillaceae_G > Bacillus_A > Bacillus_A thuringiensis_AA. The sequence continues at coordinate 38,374 of NZ_JACYOF010000019.1, forward strand.
GTTTACATAAAGAAGGAATAAAAGTGTATACGCATACGCATAATGGTGAATTACAATTGTCGGATTCTGATTCGATGGTATTAGATATTATTGGTATTGTTGAAGAATATCAAAGAAAGATTCATAACTTAAAAATTAAACGTGGCATGCAACGCGCAGTAGAAAAAGGTTATCGTCCAGAAAATAATTTAAAAAATCGTCATTTAAGCATAGGAAGAGAGAAAAAAGAAGTGCCAATTGAGGAAATTGTACGTTTACGTAGGAGTGAACTTACTTTCGAAGAAATTGCAGCAACGCTTCGTGGTTTTGGTCACAATGTTTCGAAAGCGACTGTACATCGTAGATATGTAGAGTATACAAAGCAATTGCTTGATAAAGAAGAGTAACTATTGTATGATAATAATCAGTTTTGATTAGAAGGGGGATTCGAGATGCTTAGTCACGAACTCGTTGAACGTATTAACTTCTTAGCGAAAAAAGCAAAAGCTGAAGGTTTAACTGAAGAAGAACAACGTGAGCGTCAATCGCTACGTGAACAATATTTAAAAGGATTTCGTCAAAATATGTTAAACGAACTTAAAGGAATAAAAGTCGTTAACGAAAAAGGCGCAGATGTTACGCCGGCGAAATTAAAAGCTTTAAAAAAGCAAGATAATGCAAAATTAAATTAAAAGATGGGCGAAGCCCATCTTTTTTTATTTGTTAAAATCATTATGTAATAACTCTCCAGTTGTTATTCACTGTTGCTTTTATCGTTTTATGTTCCAATATATAATTAGCGATAAGTTCAGAAATATCTGTTGGTATGTCTTTTACTACAGGCTTATTTTGAAACATAAAAAAGTTCCCGCCACCGCTTGCACGATAATTATTCATAACAACGTCATATTCTTCATTCATATTAAGAGGAGCGCCTTTATACTGTAAAGACTCTACTCTCTCACCAATTGGTTTTGAAATGTTTAATACATACGAAACCCCTTCCCACATATCGTAATTATAGTGTGCAGGCTTTGGTTCTATGAATGCAGGATTAACAATTATATCCCCATCCTCATTTAATGTGAAATAAGTAGCAGAGAGTTCGAGAGCATCTTTTATATCTGCTCCAGTCACTCGAATAACTTTTAATGTGTTTGGGTAAATATAATTGGAAACGATATTTCGCATTGTGACATGTTTCGGGAATCCTGTAGATGTATTATGAAACAAACTTGTACAAGAAATTGAAACGTTAGCTATCTCCATCTGTATTTTATTTATGAATTCAATAAAAGGATGGTCTTGCAAACGAGTTTGCATAGCATCTGAAATTTGCATGTCCCCGTGGATGATTCCGATAGGTTGATCAAGCCATTTTTGTGTTTTCTCTTCATAATCGGCTACCAAGGAAAGAACATTTGGATCTGCCTCAATTCCTTGCACAGTCAAAAGTTCTGAATAACTCTCTTTTTTTATCCACTCTTGTCCTGTTTTTTCAAATGTTACTGTTACTTTTCCAACTGAATGTCCATTACACCCAGTCTGTAAAAGTGTTACACCATTATCCAAAGTTTGAGCGATTTCTCGGTGTTGGTGGCCTGTTAGTAAAATATCTATGCCTTCAATTTCATGACACATTGCATATCCTTGGTTTTCGCCTGTTAAAGCTTCAGTCGGTACCCCAGTTTGTAAATCGCGTTCAAATCCTCCGTGATAGGCTACGACTAGTAAATCTGGTTTCTCGTGTTCGCGGATGCAAGAAACCCACTTTTTTGTAGTTTTTAATGCATCTTCAAATAGTAAATTTTTAATATGGTGGGCTTGTTCCCAATTTGGGATGTAATGCGTTGTTACCCCTAAAATAGCAATTTTTATATTTGATTCGATATGTTTTATTATATAAGGTTTTCCGAAATAAGGCTCTTTTATGTTTTTATCCAAAATATTTGCTGATAGGTACGGGAAGTTTGTAGTATCTACAGCACGATTTAATATATCCATTCCATAATTAAATTCATGATTGCCGATAATTGCAGTGTCATACTCTAAGTAGTTGGCTAATAAGGACATTGGATTTTTCTTATCTTTTTCGTATGTAGCGTAATGATAAGTAAATGGTGTTCCTTGTATAAAGTCACCGTTATCAATTAAAAGAACGTTTGCATTTTGAGAACGTTCTTTTTTTATAAGAGTAGAAATTTTAGCTAAACCAATTTCTGCTTTGGAGTTATCTTGGTAGTGAATTGGATACACAGTACCATGTACATCACTTGTTAATAAAATATTTAAAGTTACAATTTGATTTTGATTCAACACCATTCACCTTTTCTATTGTTATCTTTCAATTAATCATATCAAATATGTGGAGAGAATTTTAATGTGAATGTATAGAATGTGTAAAGATTCTGTAAATAAGCAATTATTTGTAAAAATGTGTGATATATTTTTTCATGTTTATGGAAGGTTATTTTATAATAACAAAAAATGGAGGCATTAACATGTTGAAAAAAGTTTTTGCAATGAGCACAACAGCTGTACTAGCAGCGGGATTATTAAGTGGCTGTGGAACGAAGGAATCAAGTGCAAGTAAAAATGAAGATACGAAAAAAGGCTATGTACCGAAGACGTTAAATGTTCAATTCGTTCCTTCTCAAAATGCAGATACGTTAGAGGCGAAGGCAAAACCATTGGAAAAGCTATTAAGTGATAAATTAAACATTCCAGTAAAGGTTAGTATTTCAACGAATTACAATACAATTGTAGAAGCGATGGCCTCTAAGCAAGTAGATGTAGGTTTTTTACCTCCAACAGCGTATGTGTTAGCACATGAGAAAAAGGCCGCAAATGTAATTTTACAGGCACAACGTTTTGGGGTAGAGGATGAAACAGGAGCTCCCACAAAAGAATTAGTAGATTTTTATAAATCTGAGTTTGTTGTTAAGAAAGATTCTAATATTAATAGTGTAAAAGATTTAAAAGGTAAAAAAATTGGCTATCAAGATGTAACGTCATCAGCGGGGTATGTATGGCCTGCAGCTGTATTGTTAAAAGAGGGAATTGATCCGTTAAAAGATGTGAAACCTGTTACATTAAAGGGTCATGATCAGTCACTTATTGCTCTTTTAAATGGTGATGTAGATGCAGCTGTTGTATTCCAAGATGCTCGTAATATTGTAAAAAAAGATTATCCGAATATATTTGACCAAACGAAAATAGTGAAATTTACAGAAAAAATTCCAAACGATACGATTTCTGTACGCTCTGATTTAGATGCAGAGTGGAGCAAGAAATTACAAGATGCTTTCATTGAAATTGGAAAGAATGAGGAAGGTCGCAAAATCATTAAAGAAGTATACTCACACGAAGGATACGTTAAATCTGATGATAGTAAATTTGATATCGTTCGTGAATATGGAAAGAAAGTGAAAACACAATAATACATATGGCAATGGCAGCTAACTGGAAAGTATATGGTTTCGGTTAGTTTGCCGTTTTTCGGTTATTGAGAATATATAGAAGGTAGGTAAGAGGTGTGATAGAGTTTCGAAATGTCTCCAAAGTGTATCCGAATGGTACAAAAGGATTGAATGATATAAACTTGAAAATTCAAAAGGGTGAGTTTGTTGTAATGGTCGGTCTATCAGGGGCGGGAAAATCTACACTTCTCAGATCGGTAAATCGCCTTCATGAGATCACAGAAGGAGAAATTATTATTGAAGGTGAGTCGATTACTGCTGCAAAAGGAAAAGGGTTACGACGCATGCGGAGAGATATTGGTATGATTTTTCAAAGTTTTAACCTTGTAAAGCGTTCAACGGTACTGAAGAATGTACTAGCTGGTCGTGTTGGATATCATTCGACATTGCGTACAACGTTAGGATTGTTTCCGAAAGAGGATTTAGAGCTTGCCTTTCAGGCGTTGAAAAGGGTGAATATTTTAGAAAAAGCATATGTACGGGCTGATGAGTTATCAGGAGGACAACAGCAACGTGTATCGATAGCGAGAGCATTGGCGCAAGAAGCGAAAATCATATTGGCTGATGAACCTGTTGCATCTTTAGATCCGCTCACAACAAAGCAAGTACTGGATGATTTGAAAAAAATTAATGAGGATTTTGGAATTACGACAATTGTAAACTTACATTCTATTGATTTAGCTAGACAATATGCTACACGCATTATCGGGTTACATGCAGGAGAAATTGTTTTTGATGGTTTAGTAGAAGAGGCAACGGATGAAAAATTTGCTGAAATTTATGGAAACGTAGCTCAGAAAAGCGAATTATTAGAGGTGGCAGCTAAATGAATGATGTGACGATATATTCGAAATCGATACCGAAGCCACCGAGTAAGTTGAAACATATGTTAACGTTTATTTTAGTTATTTTAATGTTGTGGGGCAGTAGTGTACAGGTAGATGCATCATTTTCAAAACTAGTAGTTGGTTTTCCTAATATGATGGATTTATTGAAAGAAATGGTACCGCCAGATTGGAGTTATTTTCAAGTTATTACAACAGCAATGTTAGATACAATCCGTATGGCGATTATTGGGACGACTTTAGGAGCGATTTTAGCCATTCCACTTGCACTATTTGCGGCAAGTAATGTGTTTACTAGCGCATTTTTGTACAGTCCAGCTCGATTGATTTTAAATCTTATCCGCACGATACCGGATTTATTATTAGCGGCCATTTTTGTAGCGATTTTTGGGATAGGACCACTACCAGGTATTTTGGCCCTTACATTTTTTTCGGTTGGACTCGTAGCGAAATTATTGTATGAGTCTATTGAATCCATTGACCCAGGTCCATTAGAAGCGATGACAGCTGTAGGAGCGAATAAAGTGCAATGGATTGTTTATGGGGTAATTCCGCAAGTGAGAGCGCACTTTGTCTCCTATGTACTTTATACATTTGAGGTGAATGTACGTGCAGCAGCTGTTCTAGGTTTAGTAGGAGCAGGAGGCATTGGATTATATTATGATCGTACACTTGGATTTTTACAATATCAACAAACTGCTTCTATTATTATTTATACCCTTGTTGTTGTATTGTTAATTGATTATATAAGTACATTGTTGCGGGAGAAATTATAATGAGTAAAACGACGATGATTGTGCCAAAACGGAAGAAACCAAGTGTATATCGCTGGATTATTTTTATAGCACTTACAGTTATATATGTATGGGCCTTTTCAGGAGTCCCGTTAGAGGGAATAAAAGATACAGCGGGAGAAATTACAAAAGCAATTATGACAGGTGTATTGAACCCGGATCGGGCATATGTATCTTTGCCAGATGGTGAAGATTTATTACATGGATTAATTGATACGTTGGCAATTGCGATATTAGGTACATTTATTTCTGCTTTTTTATCTGTTCCATTTGCCTTTTGGGCGGCAACGAATATGAGTAGTGGAAAATTAACTTCAGGAACTGGGAAATTTGTACTTAGTTTTGTTCGTACATTTCCTGAATTAGTTATGGCTCTTTTATTTATAAAAGCTGTTGGTCCAGGCTCTTTTGCCGGAGTTCTAGCTTTAGGGTTACACTCTATTGGAATGTTAGGAAAACTATATTCAGAAGGAATTGAAAATATAGATAAGGGACCGACGGAAGCGTTAATAGCAACTGGTGCAAATCGGTTTCAAATACTTTGGTATGCAGTATTACCACAAGTGTTACCGGATTTTCTATCGTATACGTTATACAGGTTCGAAATTAATGTGCGGTCCGCTGCGATTTTAGGTGTAATTGGAGCAGGAGGCATTGGTACGCCGCTAATTTTTGCGTTAAGTTCACGGAATTGGTCCCGTGTAGGAATTATTTTATTAGGCATCATTTTAATGGTAATTATAATTGATTTTATTTCAAGTTCGATTCGTAAACGGATTGTTTAACTTATTTTAAAAAGCATCGAAGTTAGATGCTTTTTTGTATTTATAAAGGTTTATCCAAACAAAGAAGGTATATAAGCAGTTAGTATACTTGTATAAATATACAGATAATTCCCTTTCTTTTTAAAATAAAAATAATGAAAGAGTATGTCATATTGAATGCCCATACATTCCCGGAATCATTGGATTTTTTATGGGAAATCAAAAAAATATCAACATATTTGTCGATACATGTTGTATAATCTTGCGTGGGAAGCTATCATATAAATGTATAAAACGTTTACTAATATAAGCGAAGGGAAGAATAGCATGTCACATTCAATCGAACAACTTTCTATCAACACGATTCGCACATTATCCATCGATGCGATTGAAAAAGCAAACTCTGGTCACCCAGGAATGCCAATGGGTGCAGCACCAATGGCTTATACATTATGGACTCAATTTATGAAACATAATCCAAATAACCCAACGTGGTTTAACCGTGATCGTTTCGTATTATCTGCAGGTCATGGTTCAATGTTATTATACAGCCTACTTCACCTATCTGGTTATGATGTAACAATGGATGACTTAAAGAACTTCCGTCAATGGGGAAGCAAAACTCCAGGACATCCTGAGTACGGTCATACTCCAGGTGTAGACGCAACTACTGGTCCACTTGGACAAGGTATTGCAACTGCTGTAGGTATGGCAATGGCTGAAAGACATTTAGCGGCTAAATATAACCGTGATGCGTATAATGTAGTAGATCATTATACATACGCTATTTGTGGTGATGGAGATTTAATGGAAGGCGTTTCTGCTGAAGCATCTTCATTAGCTGCTCATTTACAATTAGGTCGTCTTGTTGTGCTTTACGATTCAAACGATATTTCATTAGATGGCGATTTAAATCGTTCATTCTCTGAAAGTGTAGAAGATCGTTACAAAGCATACGGATGGCAAGTAATCCGTGTTGAGGATGGAAACGATATTGAGGCAATCGCGAAAGCAATTGAAGAAGCGAAAGCTGACGAAAAACGCCCAACGCTAATTGAAGTAAGAACGACAATTGGTTTCGGTTCTCCAAACAAATCAGGAAAATCAGCTTCACATGGTTCTCCACTTGGTGTAGAAGAAACAAAATTAACGAAAGAAGCATACGCTTGGACTGCTGAGCAAGACTTCCATGTAGCAGAAGAAGTATATGACAACTTCCGTAAAACAGTACAAGATGCTGGTGAAACTGCACAAGCAGCGTGGAACACAATGTTAGGTGAATATGCACAAGCATACCCAGAATTAGCAAACGAATTGCAAGTGGCAATGAATGGTCTTCTTCCAGAAGGTTGGGAGCAAAACTTACCAACTTATGAATTAGGATCAAAAGCAGCAACTCGTAATTCTTCTGGTGCTGTAATTAATGCAATTGCAGAGTCTGTACCATCATTCTTCGGTGGATCTGCTGACCTTGCTGGTTCTAACAAAACATACATGAATAACGAAAAAGACTTCACAAGAGATGATTACAGCGGTAAAAACATTTGGTACGGTGTACGTGAGTTCGCAATGGGCGCAGCAATGAACGGTATTGCACTACATGGTGGTTTAAAAACTTACGGTGGTACGTTCTTCGTATTCTCTGACTACTTACGTCCAGCAATTCGCCTTGCAGCATTAATGCAATTGCCAGTAACGTATGTATTCACACATGACAGTATTGCTGTTGGAGAAGATGGTCCAACACATGAACCAATCGAACAATTAGCAGCGCTTCGTGCAATGCCAAACGTTTCTGTTATCCGTCCAGCTGACGGTAACGAATCTGTTGCAGCTTGGAGACTAGCTCTAGAATCTACAAAAACACCAACTGCTTTAGTATTAACTCGTCAAGACCTTCCAACATTAGAGGGCGCAAAAGACGATACGTATGAAAAAGTAGCAAAAGGCGCATATGTAGTTTCTGCAAGCAAGAAAGAAACGGCTGATGTAATCTTACTTGCAACTGGATCTGAAGTAAGTCTAGCTGTTGAAGCACAAAAAGCGTTAGCAGTAGACGGTGTTGATGCAGCTGTTGTCAGCATGCCATCTATGGATCGCTTTGAAGCTCAAACTGCTGAGTACAAAGAATCTGTATTACCAAAAGCAGTAACAAAACGTTTCGCAATCGAAATGGGTGCTACAATCGGATGGCACCGTTACGTAGGTCTTGATGGAGATGTACTAGGTATCGATACATTCGGTGCTTCTGCTCCTGGTGAGAAGATTATGGAAGAGTATGGATTTACTGTAGAGAACGTTGTTCGTAAAGTAAAAGAAATGCTTTAATGATTTTAGAAAAATCTCTCCAGCATGGGGAGATTTTTCTATGTAAATGAGTTTTTTCGACAGAAAAAGTTTTTTATCTCTCCGCAGTCAGACAATCATTGCAAATTTTCTTATATATAATGAAGAGAAAAGGTTGTCCAGATTGGGAGGCGAAAAATGAAAACGTATGAATTGTATTTAATTCAAGAGGATATTGCGAAAGCTTACTTTGGTCGTGAATATTTGTTTTTTGACTTATTTGCTCGATTTTCAGAATCTGGGTCCCTTTCGGAGAAAAAAGTGCTATATAAACAAATGATGTATATTACGATGCCATTACAAGTAATGAAAATCCACCATAAATTAGAACAAGCTTTGAGGGTTCTTGGTAAATATGATAGAACACAGCATACGCATACGCTTTATACAGGAGCAGAATATGGCGAAATAATGGTGAAATCACAATATATTCGCATGAATACTTCTGGAAATGTATCTATGGAAACTACTTTCTTTGAGGTGTTAAGAAAATGTGAGTTAACATTTTTAGCGATGGATTATGAAAATACAAAGTACGGATGGTTAAATCCTCTAAAACAAGTACGGACATATGTGTAAAAAATGTCGAATACTATCTTGTCTTATTGAAATGGTTTTAGTACACTGTAAGGTAGACAACATGAAGGAGGAAAATATATGTCAATTTGGTTAGGTGTTCTAGTGGGCGTAGTAGCACTAGTAGCAGGCGTGGCGTTAGGATTTTTCATTGCCCGCAAATACATGATGAATTACTTACAAAAAAATCCACCAATTAACGAACAAATGTTAAAAATGATGATGATGCAAATGGGACAAAAACCTTCCCAAAAGAAAATCAATCAAATGATGAGCGCGATGAACAAGCAACAAACGAAATAAGCGCTAAAGGGCACTCGGTAAGAGTGCCCTTTCCTTTTGGGTTTTTCAAGTATTTAAAACTTTTAAAAATTCTGTATTTTTGTTAAACTGAAAACATCGCTCATTTTAAGGGAGGAGGATAAATATGAAAGTATTTTTTAATTTAGCTTGGTTTTTTAAACAAGAAAAACGAGCGTACATAATCGGAATTATTATGTTATTTGGTGTCGCGCTTCTTGAACTTGTAGCTCCCAAAGTGCTAGGGATTGTAGTAGATGAAATTAATAATGGAACATTAACGTCTGAAAAATTGTTGAAATGGGTCATTCTGTTAGTAGTTGTAGGAATTACTATGTACACATTACGTTATTTATGGCGTATTATGATTTTTGGATCTTCTTTAAAACTAGCCCGTCAATTACGAAAGAATTTATATGAACATTTTACAAAGATGAGCCCAACTTTCTATCAATCACGTCGTACGGGTGATTTGATGGCACATGCAACCAATGACATTCAGGCGATTCAGCAAACTGCTGGATCGGGTGTTTTAACACTTGTTGACTCATTAGCGGTTGGAGGATGTGTCCTCGTAGCGATGGGTTTTACAATTAGCTGGAAGTTGACGTTATTAAGTTTAATTCCAATGCCGATTGTAGCGATCTCTACAAATTATTATGGAACTTTATTGCATAGAAGATTCCATAAAGCGCAACAATCGTTTTCTGAAATCAATGATAAAGTACAAGAGAGTATGAGTGGGATGAAGGTGATTCGCTCGCTTGGACAAGAGAAAGAGGATTTACAAGCGTTTCGGAAGAAATCGGAAGACGTCGTACATAAAAATATGTTAGTCGCACGTATTGACTCGTTATTCGATCCAACGATTGCACTTATTGTCGGATTTTCATTTTTAATCGCAGTTTGTTATGGATCACTATTAGTAGTACGGGGCGAATTAACTGTAGGTGAATTAGTAACATTTACAACATACTTAGGGACTCTTGTATGGCCAATGTTAGCCTTTGGGTGGTTGTTTAATATTATGGAGCGTGGACGCGCTTCATATGATCGTGTGGAGAAAATACTCTTACAAACTTCAGATGTAGTGAATAGGGAAAATGCTATACATACTATAGCAAGTGGTGATGTTTCATTTGCGATTGATTCGTTTTCTTATAAGAAAAATGAACTATTAAATTTAAAAGATATTTATTTTAACTTAAGAAAAGGTGAAACGCTAGGAATTGTGGGACGTACTGGTGCAGGGAAGACGACGTTGTTAAAATGTTTAATTCGAGAGTATGACCATTTTAATGGTGAATTAAAAATTGGTGAGCAGGATATTCGAGATTTAACACTTCACGGTGTACGTTCTGCAATTTCATACGTGCCGCAAGATCATTTTTTATTTTCAGCGAGTATTGGGGAGAACATTGCGTTTGGAAAGGCTGATGCTACATATAAAGAAATTACTCGTGCTGCTGAGATTGCTTGTATTCATAATGATATTATTCAATTTCCAGAAGGGTATGACACGGTAGTAGGTGAAAGGGGAGTTTCATTATCAGGAGGCCAAAAACAGCGAATCTCCATTGCACGTGCGTTATTAACGAATGCTGAAATTTTAATTTTAGACGATTGTTTATCCGCCGTAGATGCAAAAACAGAAGAGACTATTTTAACTGCATTGAAACGAGAAAGAGCAGAAAAAACGACGATTATTACTGCCCACCGTTTAAGTGCGATTCAGCATGCAAATCTTATTCTTGTCATTGATGAAGGTATGATTGTGCAGCGAGGAACACATGAGCAACTAATGAAAGAAAAGGGTTGGTATAAAGAAATGTACGAAAGCCAGCAGTTAGAGGCGTTAGTAGAGAAAGGAGGCGTATGATGGCTGAGAAAAAGCGGAGTGATTTAAGACGATTGCTTTCTTATATGAGGCCATATAAAGGGTTATTGGTACTAGCGTTTATATTTCTAGTTGGTGCAACTGTAACTGAAATGATGGGGCCGTTTTTAATTAAACAATTTCTTGATGAACACTTAGTACCACGCAATTTTGAACAATCAGCACTTGTTACTCTATTTGTAGTGTATATGATTGCTCACTTATTAAAAGTATTATTTACGTATTTAGACCTATTGTACTTTCAAAATATCGCTTTTAAGATTGTCCAAGATATGCGAGTTGAAGTGTATGAACACGTTCAAAAGTTGTCATTAAGTTTCTTTGATCGTACGCCGATCGGTACACTTGTATCTCGTATAACGAATGATACGGAAGCTATTAAAGATTTTTATGTTAGTGTATTATCAACATTTGTGAAAAATATAGTCTTTTTAGTAGGGATTTTAATAGCGATGTTTTTATTAGATGTAAAATTAGCGCTATTTTCTCTCGTATTAATTCCGATAATGTTTGCAATTATGGTGCTATATCGCCGAAAAAGTGCCGTTTTTTATTTAGAAGTACGTAATCAACTGAGTGTTTTAAACGCAAAGTTGAACGAGTCCATTCAAGGAATGAATATTGTTCAAGTGTTCAGGCAAGAAAAGCGGATGAGAAAAGAGTTTGAAGAAGTGAATGATAAACATTATAGTGCAGGGCGACGCACGTTAAAGTTAGACGCATTACTTTTACGTCCAGCAACGGATTTAGTTCATATTGTAGCAATTGCGTTAGTGATTGGTTTATTTGGAATTGATGCTTTAAAGAGTCCTGTTGAAGTAGGGGTTTTATATGCGTTTGTTAACTATATTCATCGCTTCTTCCAGCCTGTAAATGAGATGATGATGAAATTATCATTTTTCCAACAGGCACTTGTTTCATCATCACGTGTATTTCATTTAATGGATGAGAAAGATTTAGCGCCAGTTCAAAAAGGGGATGGGAATCCTCAAGTAGTTGATGGAGATATTGAATTTAAAAATGTTACTTTTTCGTATGATGGAAAGCGTGATGTTTTAAAAAATGTATCTTTTCACGTGAAACAAGGGCAAACGGTTGCTTTTGTTGGGCATACTGGTAGCGGAAAAAGTACCATTATGAATTTGTTAATGCGATTTTATAATATTAGGTCAGGAAATATTGTAATAGATGGTGTGGATTTAGAGGGATTTTCAGAACGAGAAATTAGAAAGAAAATAGGGCTTGTGTTGCAAGACGCATTTTTATTTGCGGGAGATGTAAAGCAAAATATTCGTATGTACAATGAAGAAATTACAGATGAAGAAGTAAAAGAGGCTGCACAATTTGTGCAAGCCAATACGTTTATTGAAAAATTACCAGAACAGTATGAAACAGAAGTAGTGGAAAGAGGAGCAGCATTTTCTAGTGGACAGCGGCAATTAATTGCTTTTGCTAGAACGATAGCAACAAATCCGAAAGTATTAGTATTAGATGAGGCAACAGCTAATATCGATACAGAGACAGAAGAGGCTATCCAAACAGCATTACAGCAAATGAGAAAAGGGCGGACAACGATAGCGATTGCGCACAGATTATCTACAATTCAAGATGCTGATCAAATATTCGTAATGCATGATGGAGAGATTGTGGAAAGAGGAACACATCAAGAATTACTGAGTGAACAAGGGCTGTATTATAATATGTACTTGCTACAAAACAGAGGGAGTTTGCAAAAGGCCTTGTAATATACAAGGTCTTTTTGTACTTTGTATATAAAATATATGTACTCTTTGCTTCTATAGCATAAATGTCGTGTCCTTTTATTAAAATTGTACATATTGTATGTATACGGAATAAAAAAATTGAATAGGAGATTTTATATGCAAAACAGATCGAATTCAAATGTTACGTTTATCGATGTGTCTCATTGGGAAGGAAATATTGATTGGAATGCAGTGAAGGCATCCGGAATTCAAGCAGCATATGCCAAAGCAACAGAAGGTGTAAATTTTATTGATCCTACTTTTGTTCAAAATGTACAAGCAGCGCGAAATGCAAATGTATTAATTGGTGCATACCATTTTGCTCATCCTGAACAAAATGACGCGGTTGCAGAGGCGAAGTATTTTGTGAGTGTATTACAAAGTAATAAAACAGACTTAATTCCTGTTTTAGATTTAGAATCACCAACAGATCCCAGTAATAGTAGTTTAACAGGTGCGACTATATCCAATTGGGCAAGAAGTTTTATAAATTATGTAAAACAGGCCACTGGAAAAGATGTAATGTTATATACAGGAGTTTGGTATATAAATGAGTTTGGAATTAACGGGTTAAGTGATATTCCACTTTGGATTGCTAGATACTCTAGTACGCCGCCTGCTGATGTTGGTGGATGGACAGAGTGGACAGCATGGCAATACACAGATTCGGGTCAAATTTCGGGTGTAGGAGGAAATTGTGATGTATCAGCAGCTGTTTCATTAGAAGCTTTACAAGGACATGGAGCAAGTGGTGGTGGAAATGTTTCCCCACCTACTAATGCTACTGCAGTCTACGGTGTTGCTGTAATTAATGGGGATAATGTAAATTTACGGAGTGGACCATCTTTACAATCTAGTGTAATCCGCCAGCTAAATCGAGGTGAATCATATGAAGTTTTGAGCGAACAAAATGGATGGCTTGCTTTAGGTGGAAGTGAATGGATATATTATGATTCGAGTTATATTCAGTATAAACATTATGTGGCGACTATTACTGGAGATAATGTGAATCTACGGGATGCTCCATCATTAAGTGGGAATGTTATAAGACAGTTACATCATGGTGAGGCATATCGAGTATGGTGTAAGCAAGATGGGTGGCTCGGTTTAGGTGGAAATGAATGGATATACTATGATTCAAGTTATATTCAGTATGGTGTACAATAAAGTATGATATACGATCCTATCGTAGTAATTTAAGGTGGCATGACACTTTAAAAAGGTATTTCGGATGAGGTACCTTTTTAATAAATATATATATAATTTTTACAAAGTGTACGTCGATAGCATAGTATAATGTAATGGCTATACTTTAAAAAAGATATAGAAACGAAGGAGAAGAAATATGGATTATGTGCTAATAGGTATAATTTTAATATTATTAGCTGCAGTGTTCGTACTGTTTTATAAAAATAAACAGTTAGAATCGGAGAGTCAGCAAGTAGAGTTTGAAAAGAAACAAGCAATTGAAACGTATGAAGGTGAAATCGCCGCTACGATTACAGAGCATAAAGAGCGACAAGAAACTTTAAAGAATATAGAACAGAAAAAATATAATGATTTACAAGTGAGCGCAGCTAGAGAGATTGAAAATATGCGTATGATGAAAAATCAATTAGCGGTACAGCATAGTAAAGAACGTAGTGAAATGCAAGATAAACATAGTAATGAAATACATATGTTTCAAAAATTAATTGCAGATTTACGAGAGTATACTAAAAATAGCGCTGAAGTGAATACGCAAGAAGCATTACATTATATGAAACAAGGCTTCGTAGAGCAAGGAATAATACTAGATAATGAATTTCATATTATGCCGAATGTTTTTATTAGAAATAACCGTGAAATAAATGATAATCGAATCCATCACCTCATCTTGTGCAAAACTGGTATTTATTTACTTGAGACGAAAGAATGGACAGGAAAATTAATTCATGGTGTAACGAAAGAAAATGCTAGTGTATATTCATTTATGATTGATGAAATTGGTAAATATCAACAAGAAGTTGAAAAAGAAGAGACGTTTGAATGTATTACAGGTGAAGATTCATTAACGATACAAGTGAAAAATGAAGGAAATCCAGCCTATAGAGCGAGGGGATTATCACACATTTTATACAATTGTCTGAAAGAAATGCAAGTTGACATTGTAAAGGAAAGCGTAAAGCCGATTGTATATTTTTATAATGAGAGTGGCAAAGAAGTACTGGATCTTTCTAATGGAGAAACACCTAGATTAAAAGATAGGGAGCAAATTGTAATGTTCTTCAGAAATGAAATCTTAACAGGAAAAGTAATATATACAGAACAAGAATTAGACAAGATTCGAGAAATGATTAGCCAGATGAATTATATAGAGTATAAAGTGCAGCGAGATTAATATAGAGAGGAGAAGAAGTTATATATTGTATAACTTCTTTTTATTTTTCAATATGTTATAGAAGGAAGATATAATTTTTGAATGGAATAAGGAATGAAAGCGGAGGTGATGCATATATATAGATGCATTGGGTTGTTTTTATCATATTGTATAAATGAAAAGGAGGTAAGACGGTGAAAGCGATACCGACTGATGTCCTGAGTAAAGAATTGATGGAAAGAGAAGGCGTTATATCAATTACAGTAAAGGAATTTGAAAAGATAGAAGTAGCTGGAGTAGTCGTTGCTGGTCCTGCTGTTATTTTGATTAATCAAGATTGAGTACATATTTTCAATATAGAAAAGTGGTAAAGTATCCAAAATGTTGAATGTATATAACAATAACTAAACATTGAAATTAAAAGCCTTTATCTTGGATTACTAAGTAATTATTGATAAAGGGTCTTTTTATAGCTTTGGAACAAAGTTTGATTAAATTAACTTAATAAACCTTGGTAAAAAAGGTAAATTAAAAAAGGGTGTTTTGAAAAAAATTGTTCAAAACACCCTTTTTCTATATTCAATTGAATCATCCTTTTATCTTTAGTTGGATTCTCCCTTAAATGAATGACCTTTTCTCCTTTTCTATAGTTTCGGATTAGGTCGGGATCTCTAAAGATTGCGTACGTCCCAAACAATCTCCCCGCGCTTGTCCCACGTACTGTGATGCCACTCAAATCCTATTTTTTCTAGCACCCTGAAGGGCGTAACATTCCAAGCGCCTACAGTCGACCAAAGTCTGTGGCGCCCGGTAGCAATCGCAGCGTTCAGCACAACGGATGCTGCCTCAGTCGCATAGCCTTTTCCATGAACACTGCGGAACAACTCGTATGCGATCTCCGGCTCTTCAAGTGTGGAACGACCAATAATCAAGCCACAGTATCCGATGATATCCCCTCCGTCTCGGCGGCGAATAGTAAGAAGGGAAATGCCATTTTCAACTGCCTTCTTGCGCATCTCAATAATATCGCTACGAAAGGAGTCAAGAGTCGGCATGTCCACACCACGTTCGCCAACTAGTTTTCTAAACCAGGCTACATCGGATTCCTCCCACATACTCAGGTCAAGTCGTTCGGATTTCAGCTTGAACGCCATAGGTTCAAAGAAAGCTGTCATAGTGGAAACCTCCTAGTTATGTCACTACACTTATAATAGATTCACACCTCATCGCCACATTAGGTTAGAACCCTGGTTGATTTACGAATCTATTTTCCAACTCGCGCGAGAATTTATAGCAACAGTATACAAAAAAATAGTGTTATTTTATGCATAAGCAATTACCCTACAAAATAGACCTTTTTATCAATCTTTATTATAAATTATCAAACATTACAATGTATTTTTTATTTGTTATTTAAGATAAAAAAAGATAGTAGGGATAATCAGCCCTTACTATCTGTACTCCTAATTTTTATATGTTTTTATCGGTTAGGTGCTTTTTATTTGTATAAAAGAGGGCGTATAGTAGATAATTGGGGTACTGGAGGGAGAGTATGTGGCAATTATTATAACGATGTTAATAATGGGTATTTTATTAGGATTTGTTGGGGCTGGGGGAGCTGGATTTATTATCGCGATACTCACTTTAGTATTTCATATTCCTATTCACGTTGCGCTTGCAACATCTTTAACTGCTATGGCATTTACGACGTTATCTGGAGTTATAAGTCATTATCGTGAAGGAAATGTCGTACTTATTATAGGCGGGGTTGTTGGTGGATTTGGAGCGCTTGGTTCTTATATCGGTTCAAAGTTTGGTTCGCTTATACCAGCACATCTTCTTCATTGGTTTACAGCTGGGATGTTATTTTTATCAGCAATTTTTATGTTTATTAAATTGATTATGTCTCGAAATAAGCAACAGCCGTCCTTATGTGGACAGAAAGAACTTTCAAAAAACAACTTGATGAAATGTATATGTCTAGGATTAGTTACTGGAATTTTGGCTGGTTCATTCGGGATTGGTTCAGCCCCCTTTATACAACTTGGACTAATGGTTCTTTTAGGATTAACGATACAACAATCTGTAGGAACGACTATGCTCGTTATATTGCCGATTGCGATTGGAGGTGGGCTTGGATATAGTTCGGAAGGGTATTTAGACTATATATTGTTATTGCAAGTATTAATTGGGACGATGCTAGGGGCATATATCGGTGCGAAGTTTACAAATTATGCACCACGCATGCTTCTGAGATTTTCAATGATTATGACGCCGGTTTTAGCTGGATGTATGTTATTGGTGGAATAAAACTAATATAGCAAACTATTAATATATTTTACGAATGAATTATGTAAGTAATTCATATTTCCCATATAAAAGTATTTGCTTTAATATTATGAGTGTAAAGTTCGAGTATTCGAAGTACTACTTGAATTATATCCCTATCCCTTTTCTAAAAATGCGAACAAGTTTTGCCCTATTCTATTCAATACTTAATTGCATAGAAATATATTGTTCGATGACCATTATGGAACGTACATAATGGGAAAATCCCGATCCTTAAAGAGGATGCCCCTAATCTTCATGTGAAAATATGATCGGATAAGAAAGCTGGCCAATTGATGGTCAGCTTTCTTTTTGTTCAAAAACTATTTCTTCTTTAATTTCTGTTTGCAATAATAAAGTTTTTCCGAAGCGACGTTTACATTCAGCCCGTATTTTTTGAATGGCTAGTAGCTGTGAAGTGGCGGGAACTGTGACGATAGCTTGGCGAGGGTTTCGATTTTCTTCACAAAAGACACATTCCACAACATATTTAGAAATCATAATTTCATCCTTCCGTTTTTAATTTCTAAGAAGGGACTGCCTATGAAGTTGATGTATTCTTTCGTCACCGTTTTATTATTTTCCTCTTTTTTCAAGGGGGAAATAATAAAGAAGGCGAATTTTAGTAGGGGAGGGATGTTTATGGAAAGATGGATAGGTACGGCAGCTATTTGCATCAATGACAGAAATGAAATTTTAATGGTATTGCAAGGAAAAAAAAGGGAAGAAAAAAGGTGGTCTGTCCCAAGTGGAGGACTTGAAAAGGGAGAAACACTAGAAGAATGTTGTATCCGGGAGGTTTGGGAGGAAACAGGTTACAATGTGGAGGTTGTAAATAAAATATACGAAAAAGAAGGTATTACATATGGAATTCCGGTGTATGTTCATTATTACTTTGTTAAAAAAATAGGCGGTGATATGAAAATCCAAGACCCTGATGAGTTAATACATGAAATTGCTTGGAAAGGGATACATGAGGTTGAAAAATTATCGTTAGCTTTTCCGGAGGATTACGAGTTAATGTGCCGATATATAAATGAAAAAGCAAGTATTTAAATACTTGCTTTTTTAATGTATCCAAGACAAGAAAAGCGGGACGATAACTAAACTAGCGCCTGCTGTTAAAAGCATGGATAAGCTGGCAATTGTTCCTTCAACAGGACCGATTTCGAATGCTTTTGATGTACCGGTTCCATTTGCGCTAGTTCCTAACATAATGCCTTTTGCAATTGCTGTTTTAATACGGCAAATACGTATGAGAGAAGGTCCGAGTAATGCACCTGTTAACGCAGTTAAAACGACAAATACAGCTGTTAATTGTGACATACCACCAATCATTTCTGAAATAGCCATTGCAATTGGTGTCGTAACAATATGGGGTGCTAAACTATGTTCTAACGATGAATCAATTTGAAAATAATTTGCTAGTAGTGCTGAAGTAATAACTGACAAAAATGAACCAACAATGACATTTAGTAAGATGGCCATTCCGTGTTTTTTCAATAAATCAAAGTATTTATAGATTGGCCATGCAAAAGCAACTGTTGCAGGTTTTAATAATTCTGTTAGCCATTGCCCACCCGATTCATATGTTTCATAAGGCGTGTCTAGTCCGAGCAATAAAGCAATTAAAATAATAGGACAGACGAGAAGAGGAGAAAGCAAGCTCCAATTCCAGCGTTGATACATTTTTTTAGATATCCAATATGTCAATAGTGTTAATAATAAACAAAGAAAGCCGATCATTGCGTTGATCCTTTCCGCTTTAGTAGCAATTCTGTTAAAAGTCCTGTAACGAGAGTGACACAAAGCGTACTAATCATAATAATTAAAATGAGATCGATTCCATACTGTGATAATGTATCTTTGTAACGTATGACAGCGACTGCAGAAGGTATGAAAAATAAAATAAGTTCTTTTAATAAAAAGTCTGCTCCGTCCTGTACCCACTCTTTTTTAACTAGGTTAAATTTTAATGAAATTAATAATAAAAAAATACCGATTATACTTCCTGGAACTGGGAGGTGTGCCTGTTTTGCAATCCATTCACCTGTCCAAGCGAAACAAAATAATAATAAAATTTGTCCGCTTAACTTCCACCATTTCATACAGTAACCACCTCTTTCTTTTTTTACATAAAAATTGTAAAAAAGAATTAACAATTTCTACTATACGTTCATTCAAAAAATTTGTCTAATATATAAATTATATGTTATTAATATATTATACGTATTAATTGAAAGTGAAAAGGGTGTCCAAAATGGAATTACGGCATTTGCAATATTTTGTTGTAGTGGCAGAAGAGTTGCACTTTGGACGAGCGGCCGCTCGTTTACAAATGACACAACCACCGCTTAGTCAACAAATTCAGCAATTAGAAAAAGAAATGGGAGTTATGTTATTTTCAAGAACGAAGAGAAAGGTTGAATTAACAGAAGCAGGAGAAATGTTTTTAAAAGAAGTAAAAAAAGCGTTTGAGCAAATCGAAAAAGCAGTAGAAGTTGCACAAAGTGCGCAAAGGGGAGAAGTTGGGTCACTCTCAATTGGTTTTGTAGGTGCGGCGATATATGATATTTTACCGTCTATCGTCAGGGAGTATAGAAAGAAATTTCCGAGAGTGTCTGTTGCATTACATGAATTATCTACACCAGATCAAGTTCACGCACTTCATGATAACCGTATTGATGTTGGTTTTTTACGTCCACCAATTTCAACACAATTATTAGAGTTAGAACCAATTCAAAAGCTATCTTGTACTTTATGTTTGCCAAAGGCACATCCACTTGCAGAGAAAGATGAAATACATATAGAAGATTTACGAGATGAACCGTTTGTATTTATTACGAGACCAGTATGGCCGGCGTTGTATGATACAATTTTATCCCTTTGCCGAGATGTTGGATTTAGTCCACGCATTGTACAAGAAGCAACGGAGTATCAAACAGTTATGGGACTTGTAGCAGCAGGGATTGGAATTACAGTTATCCCCGTATCGGCAAATAAATTATATAAAACAGAAGTCGTGTATAAAGAGCTATGTGATTCTAATTTTGTTGCAGAAATGTCGGTAGCTTATAAAAAAATGAATAGTAATCCAGAGCTTTTAGAGTTTTTAAAGATTGCAAGGGAAAAGAAACGAATAGAAGTAGGAGATGAGAAGGACGAGTAGTAATCGTGGCGGGATATGGATGTAATTAAGATGTTTAAAAGTACACCTTATTAAACAATAAAGCGGAAATGCACTTGAATTGCATTTCTGCTTTATTGTTTTTTGGTTCGGTACTAAATAGATAAACGTGTTCGTTTTCTTTTAAGAGTAGATCAATACCTGATTCTTCAGGAGCAAGCATTGAACTACCTTCAATATTAACATACCAATATTTTTTCCTCTTTTACATCTTTATCAAAATGGAAATGTGGTGGTATGAAAGAGAGTTTTATTTTCTTTTTTGAAAAATGTGATGAGGCTATGTTAGCAGTCTCTTTCACTTTTGTACCATTTTGATAATATTCAGCTACAGCATTTATCCCGCTATTTGCGGGCGGTAAGACTCCCACCTCAAAATTCGGTGAATACGAGGGAGTTAGGTGGGAGATCAACAGCCCGTAAAAGCCCGATTGGTGAGGGCTGATAATCAGTAGGGGATGGACAAAACCCCCACTGATTAAAGTTTCACTTTATTTCATCTTTATTATTTTTAAGGGTAACGTGATATAACATGCTATTTCCTTCTTGAATAGGGGTCATTTGTAAAATAGAAGATTGTTCTTTTGTTAGCTTGTACGGTTCTACAGAAGCGACTTTATTATTTTTTAGTGGGCTACAACTAGTAAAGAAAAGTAAAAATAAGATGAAGAATACTTTTATACGCATATTATCCCCCCTTTTTTTACAGATTATAATTTGGATATGAATTAATTTCCATTTGTTTTTCTAAGACTAAAGGCCTAGAAGAGATTCCGATTGAAGTGCGATGTTTGTAATGTCATATTTTTATACACTAGTAGTATAGAATGCGTATGTAATAAGGTAGGGGAAGATATTTATGTCTTTATGTCGGATAGCAAGAAAAAATATAAGAACATTTGCTGCCAAAAGGGTGAAGCAATTCATGTGGATTGCCATGAGTACTATGATTTTGTTTTTCATGATATCGCTACAATTTAATGATGTAGTAATGGATAAAGTAGGGGATATACGTATATTTGAAATGTGTTTTTATGTTATGTTTATTTTTTTGATTTTTATATGTCTTTTTATTACATATAAAATGACATATTCCCTTTTGCAAATGAGGAGAGAAGAGTTTAAATTTTATGAAGTAGAGCATATGAAAAGAAATGAAATGCTATGTTTATTATGTCAGGAGCAATTATTCATTTATGGAGCGGCGGTTGTTTTCGGCTTAGTTCATGGGATGTTATTTTTGAAATTATTTACGATTATCTTTATGAAAATAGCAGGGGTACAAGGGATAAATAGTGCACCGATTACAATGTATGCGATAGTAGTTGTTAGTATAATTATGATGGGCGTCGTCTTATTATCGATGGTACAGTGTTGTCAATTTGTTCGAAGTTTAAAAGGCGAAAATTTGTTTCAGTTTGAGAAAAAGGCATGAGAAATCATGCCTTTTCCTATTTTACACATGAAAATAATCATGTTAGAGTGAAAAGACCTGACAAATAATGGGGAGGAAAGGTTGTATAGAATGATAAATGAGCAATCAATTGTAAAAGTTGAGCGGTTAACGAAGCGAATTGGTTCAAAGACACTTGTAGAAAATATTAGTTTCGAAGTGAAAAAAGGTGAAGTTGTTGGCTTGCTAGGACCAAATGGTGCGGGAAAAACGACTTTAATGAGAATGATGGTTGGCATGATTCGTATGACAGAGGGAGAAGTTTGGATTGATGGTCAATCTGTAAAACAGCAATTTGAAAGCACTGCTTCGAAAATTGGTGCAGTAATTGAGACACCGGAATTTTATCCTTTTTTGAGCGGTTATGAAAATTTAACATATTTCGGACGAATGAATGGTAATGTGACAGAAGAACGTATCGATGAGGTAGTGAAATTGTTAGGGATGGGACAAGTAATTGACCGCAAAGTAAAAGCATATTCACTTGGTATGAGACAACGTTTAGGAATCGCTCAGGCACTTATTCATGATCCAGATGTATTGATACTAGATGAACCAACGAACGGACTAGATCCTAGTGGAATACATGAAATGAGAATGTACATAAAGAAAATTGCACATGAACAAGGAAAAGCGGTACTTGTATCTAGTCACTTACTTTCAGAAGTTGAATTAATGTGTGACAGAGTTATCATTATTCAACACGGAGAATATGTGGCGACGCAAAATATTCAGCAGAGTCAAAACGAAGAGATGGAGACAATCCGTATACGTGTAGATGATGCGAATAAAGCAGCTGAAATGTTAGAACAGGACGTTTTAATAAAAGATAATGATCTACTTATCAATGTAAAAGATGAAGAAATCCCAAATGTTATTCGTACATTGCTTGAGAAAGATATTCAAGTTTATCGTGTATATGAAGAAAGAAAAACGTTAGAAGAGCAATTTTTAGAATTAACAGGGGGAAAAGATATTGTTTAATTTAGTGTATAATGAGCTGTATAAAATATTTAAGCGTAAAAGAACAATTATTCCTTTTGCAGTTATTGCAGTATTAATAATTGGATTAGGATGGGTTACGGTAAAGTATTTAGAACCAGAAACAAAAGGGTGGAAAGCAGATTATACAGAACGTACAGTAGAAATTGAGAAAAAGCTTGGCATGAAAAAAGAAGCTATTTTAGCAGAAAGATCAGGGGACGAGCTTGTAAAGGAATATCAGCTAAAAACGAAGCATTTAGATACGGATATAGCACCGGCAAGCAGTTCTCCACTTTCTTTCATGAGAGATACAGGTGTTATCATATTTCCTATTTTACTTCCATTTATACTTGTGTATGCAAGTACAATTTTTGCGAATGAATATAGTTGGGGAACATATAAATTTTTAACGATTCGTCCGGCGAGTCGATTTAAAATTTTAACAGCAAAGTTTTTAGCAATCGTTATATTTGCAGCTTTATTATTTATATTTAATATGATTTTCTCCGCTTTATGTGGGCTTGTTATTTATAAATTCCAACAGCCTGCGTGGAGTGAATTTATTTTCCAAGATGGAAATATTATAAAACAAAATATTTTTGTGGAAGCAAGTAAATATTACGTTTTATCGTGGTTGCCAACCCTTGTGTACGCAGCGTTTGCATTTATGATTTCTGTTTTAACAAGATCTAGTGGAGGCGCAATCGGTATTTCACTATTTCTTGCTTTGTCAGGAAATATTGTGTTATTAGCAGCAACTAGATATAACTGGGTGAAATATTTATTGCCGGCAAACACAAATTTATACGATATTTCAAAGAGTGGAAGCTTTATTGATGGAGTAACATTCCCGTTTGCTTCATGTATGTTACTACTTTATTTATTCGTATTTTTAGGTGTTTCCTATACTGTGTTTTTAAAACGAGATTTAACTTAATAAGAAAAGCCGTTAAGTACCTCTGAAGTGCACCCCGATTGTTAGATACAGTCTAACAATCGGAGGTGCACTTTTTTATGGTTAAATTTTCTTCGGAAGAAAAAATACGAGCGATAAGACGATATTTAGAGGGGACTGAA
>NZ_JACYOF010000002.1 GCF_014932895.1 Bacillus thuringiensis
TTCTGCTCCCAACACACCACCGGTTGATATTTTAGTAAACGGGCAAAAAGTAATTAAAAATATTTCTTTTAAGCAATTTAGCCCCTACTTATCATTAGTACAAGGTAAATATCGTATAGATATTGTCCTTGTCGGGAATGAAACGCCCATCTTTTCAGCTTTAGTACCCATAATGGGCAATCATGCCTATACTCTTGCTGCAATGAATAGCGATAATCACCTGCAATTACAACCTATACTTGATAATACACATATACCATCTGGTCAAGCAAAAATCCGCTTTACACATTTTTCTCCAGATACCCCTGTTGTAAATGTAGATTTAAAGGGCGGAGATCATTTATTTGAAAATGTGCTCTTTAAACAAATTACAGATTTCATACAAGTTAGCCCTGGTACAGCAGATATTGAAGTTTCACTCGCAGATAATAAAAAAGTTCTGTTAACTTTACCTAAATTCGATGTTGAACCGAATATAATTTATACCATTTCAATAGTAGGTTATTCAACTAAAGATCCTAAATTAGAAGCTGTTATACTTACTAATTAAAACAGTCTACACCATTCATTTGGTGTAGACTGTTTATTTTTGAAATGCAATTTGAAATTCTGTCCAACCACTATCTGAACGACACATAATAGACCCATTATGCTTTTCTACAATTTGTTTACATACAAACAATCCGATACCAGTTCCTAACTTTTTAGTAGTTACAAATGGTTCAAAAATAGTTTCTACATTTTCTGCCGGAATCATTGGTCCATTATTTTTTATCACAATACGGATAGCTTGCTCTTCTTCGAACACATCAATAATAATTTTCCGTTCTTCTTTCATAGATTCAAGAGCGTCAATGGAGTTCATTAAAATATTTAAAAATACTTGTCTCACTTCACTCCGATAACCAACGAGCGGAATTGGATACGGCAAATTCTTTTCAATCGAAACATTTGCATTGACCAAACTCGGATATAAGAACTGGATAATATCTTGAAACAAATCATTAAGCCAAAATCGTTCCGATTCATTCCACATTTCTTTTTTTGATACGAGTAAAAATTGTGAAATCCGAAAATTTAATTGATCTAATTCATGCGAAATAATATCTAAATACGATAAACTAGGATGGTCTGTCTTTAATAACTTGACAAATCCCATGATTGAAGTAAGCGGATTACGAAACTCATGTACAAAACTAGCTGACATTTGTCCTAAAATTGTTAGCCTCTCTTTATGTGTTTCGTTAATATATTGCTGTTTTTCCTCTAAATTCCTCGTTATAATTTCCGAGTATTTTAAAACGGTATAATAAATTAATTTGTCAAAACAAGTATGTATTTTGGCCATAATTGGTTTCAATTCACGAGCACTAACATCTAGTTCACACATCGCTTCGAAAAGCTCATTTCTTCCCACATTTGCATTATAGACAAAATCCCCAATATTCGCATCTGCTCCTGCACGCTCAATAGCAATTTTTTCACATAATGGCTGAAGATATGTAATGTCTTTCTCTTCCAAAGTAAGTTCAATAATTAACTCTAATAAATCCTCTCCATTTTGAATTACTTCTTGTTTAAATGGATCTTTTGCGGAAATTATCATTTTGTTTTTCCAGTTCTCTACGAATTGGTGCCTGTTGTTTTTCAAGTGCGAACAAAATACTTCTTTAATATCCTTATCGATTGGAAAAACCCCCATTCCCTCCATTTCCATACGACGAATACCCTTTATATTTTGAATATTAACACAAAAAATGCGTTTCGTTAATAGATTATTGTCACATTTTGTTAATATCTGTTGATAAAATTATTTTTCTATTCCTACTTTAATAGCTTGTATTCATATACCTCTATTACGTTCTTACTTTTTATTTTTTCGTAATCAAAATGACTTTTTTTGCATCATTTTCAATTCTTGCGTACAATAAGAAATGAAAGGTGTGAAAAATATGGTAAATAAAAATGTGGAAGACTATCTCCAAGAAGGCATTTACGGCCAAAAGCAAAACAAACCAGAAGAACGTAATATGTACTTAACTACATTACGTGAACGCGTAGAAATCGCTTTGACTATCGGTCAAGTAATGCAAAGTAATGTGTATTCAGAAGTAGCAGGTGGCATGCGCCCTTCTCAATCATTACAAATATTCCTAAACGGTAGCATTGCTTACCCACATTTATCAAAATACATTAAATTGGCAAATGAAAAAAATGTTCCTTTTACGATTGTTCAAAATAAAGGAACTGAAACACCAATCGGCTTAGTACTATCTCATAGCACTGCCGTAGATAAAGAACAAATTTATGTCGAAGATGATATTTTCAAACAAGAAATGAAGTAAACGAAAAGGTACACTGAATTAAACAAGTGTACCTTTTCGTTTATTTTATTGTTTTATACATACTAATTTCATTTCTGTCATTTCTTCAATTGCATATTTAATGCCTTCACGCCCCGTGCCACTTTCTTTCACACCACCGTAAGGCATATGGTCTACTCTGAAGGTTGGGATATCATTTATCATGACACCACCAACTTCTAACTCGTCAATTGCACGCATTGCTTTAAACAAATTATTTGTAAATACTCCTGCTTGTAGACCGTAACGTGAATGATTTACTCGCTCGATAGCCTCATCATATTCTTTAAATGTATTTACTGTCATTAATGGACCAAATACTTCTTGGCACTGTACAGATACATGCTCCGGAACATTTATTAATACGGTTGGTTCAAAAATCCTTTCATCACGCTTCTTACCACCATATAAAACAGTTGCTCCTTCCTTAATAGCTTCTTGCACCCACATTTCAATTCGCTCTACATCTTTTTTCGAAATTAAAGCTGATACATCCGTTTCCTCAATCATTGGATCACCAACAACAACTGTTTCCATCGCTTTCTTTAGCTTCGAAAGAAATTCATCCATTCTCTCTTCGTGTACAAAAACACGTTGTACCGAAATACAAACTTGTCCATTATTAACAAATGCTCCCCATTTTACACGTTCAATTATCTCATCTGTTAACTCTACGTCTTCATCAATAATAACAGCAGCATTTGACCCTAATTCTAACGTAACCCGTTTTAATCCAGCCTTTTCTTTAATTCCGATTCCAACGTTCGGACTTCCAGTAAAAGTAATGGAAGCAACATCATTATTTTTAACGATTGCTTCACCAACAGTTGAACCGGGACCAGAAATAATATTCAAAGCTCCTTTTGGCAATCCTGCCTCTTCAAATAACTCAACTAATGCATAAGACGATAATGGCGTTTGGTCAGCTGGTTTTAACACAACTGTATTTCCGGCAGCAATTGCAGGGCCGACTTTATGCGCTACTAAATTTAATGGAAAGTTAAATGGCGTAATAGCTCCTATAACCCCTATTGGTTTTCGGATTGTATATGCAATACGCCCATCTGCACCAGGTGCTGCGTCGAGTGGTAACGTCTCACCATATATACGTTTCGCTTCTTCAGCTGCAAATTTGTATGTTTGAACGGTACGATCTACTTCCCCCCTTGCAGCACGTATTGGTTTTGCAGCCTCTTTTGCAATAATCTCTGCAAATTCCTCTCTTCTTTCATTCATTTTTTGCGCAACCTTCTCTAAAATAGTCGCACGGTCGTATGCAGATAATTTATTCATTTTTTTCACTGCATTTTTTGCAGAAGTAACAGCCTCTTGAACATCTTCTTCCGTTCCTTGTGCAATTTCCGCTAACGTTTCTTCAGAATATGGTGCATATAATGGTTTATATGTGTTTACCGATTTCCAATTTCCATTTATATATAAATGCTTTTTCATATTTCTTCCCCTTCCAAATATATGTATAGAATAATACTTCACCTAGTGAAAGGTCTGACTTATGTAATTGTATCATAGCCCTTATTCCTCCAAAAACATTATGCTCAAAAAAACTCTGCCATATAGCAGAGTTTACGAACTAATTTGCTCTTGTAACGAAAGTTGTTTTTCATCTTCTAAAATAACAATTGTTTCTGCTGTTTTTGTAACTTCTAACCTCTTAATATAGCGTCCATCTAATTCTTTCACACAAAACTTATAATTTTCGATTTCAATGGAATCCTCTTCAGCAATCTCTATATTCTTCGTTAAAATCCAACCACCGATTGTATCAACGCCATTATCATTAATCGTTAAGCCTAATAATGTATTAACTTCACTAACAAGTACTTTTCCCTCTAGTATCGTTTTCGTTTCACTAACTTGTTGAATTTCTGGCTGTTCATCCGTATCAAACTCATCTTGAATATCCCCAACAATTTCTTCTAAAATATCTTCAACAGTAACAAGTCCAGATGTACCGCCATATTCATCTATTAATATAGCGATATGTGTTCTTTCTTTTTGCATTTTTACAAACAAATCATGAATTGGGATAGAATCGATAACCAAAATAATTGGTCTTATATATTGCTGCACCTTATTTTTACTTACAGCTTTATGTTGCACAAAATCTGTAAAAATATCTTTAAAATTCACAAAACCTATCACGTGGTCTTTATCACCATCGACAACCGGATATCTCGTATATTTTTCTCGAGACATTTTTTGCAAAGCTTCTTCAGCAGGCATTTCTTTACTTATAATCTGCATTTCCGTTCGAGGTACCATTATTTCTTTCGCAATCCGATCGTCAAATTCAAAGATTTTATTTACATATTTATATTCAGACTGATTAATCTCACCATTTTTATAACTTTCTGAAACTAACAACCGTAATTCTTCTTCTGAATGAACCCCATCATGCCCTTTCGGCGGTTTCAGCCCTAGCAATTTCGTAATAATTCGAGCTGATCCATTTAGGAGCCAAATAAATGGGAATGCAAAACGATAAAAGAAAATTAACGGCTTAGCAGCAAACAAACTCACTTGTTCAGCTTTTTGAATTGCAAATGTTTTTGGGGCTAATTCACCTACTACAACATGTAAAAAAGTAATAAACAAAAATACTAAAATTACAGCAAAAATGTCTGCTAGTTGAGTAGCAATGTTCAATTTTGCAAAAAGCATGTCAAACATATGCTTTAGCGCCGGTTTACCAAACCACCCAATTCCAAGAGCTGTGACTGTTATTCCTAGCTGACAAGCAGATAAATATTCGTCTAAGTTTGTAATGACTGTTTTGACAGATGTTGCGCGATTATTTCCCTCTGCAATTAAATAGTCAATTCGTGAACTTCTCACTTTAACAATTGCAAATTCTGCTGCAACGAAAAATGCCGTTAAGGTAATTAAAACAATCACTATACTTATACTATATATGTCCAAATACTTTTCCTTACTTACAATGTAAGCAAGGAAGCCACCTCCTACTTAATTTTATTCAAGTGAAGTAAGCATTCTGATACTCTAACATAACTCTACATTAGCAACCACCTTTATATATATTATATGCATACATAAAAAAGATAATTATCATTATGATAATCTAATTCATTTACCCTAGTCAAATTTAATCATTCTAAATATTAAGACGAAAACTTTTTATATAAACGATATATTCTTCATAACTAAATTTCGTGAAAAAACACTTTCTTTGCCGATTCCACACTTCTTTTGTCATACCTGAAGGGAACTTACTTCATAGATCGAAATCATTCAACAGGATATATATAGGAGGGATTATTTTGGAATATAAAACACCATTTATCGCAAAAAAATTAGGTGTTAGCCCAAAGGCTGTTGTCCGGATTGCACAACAATTAAATCTTACGATAGAAAAAAATAAATATGGTCACTTTATTTTCACACAAGATGATGTAGATCAAATGTTAGAATACCATCGTTCTCAAATGAAGCAGTCTCAAAACTATCAAGCTACGCAAAAAACATCATCAAATGATGTTGAAGAATTAAAAACTCAAGTAAATACAATTGTTCAAAACATATCATCGAATGATTTTGAGCAATTAACTGATCAATTAAACACAATTACGAGAAGACTCGATCGAATAGAAGAGCAAATGCAAGATAAGGCAAACGATGTCGTTACGTACCAACTTTTACAACACCGCCGCGAAATGGAGGAAATGTTAGACCGAATTCAAAAGCTAGAAGCTACCCTCAAGAAAGAAGAACCAATATATATTACACCTGATTCAAAACCAACATATGAAAGAGAAAAGAAACCGAAGCGACGTAAAATGATTTTTAGTATATTTGGATTATGAATTTTAGCCCCTTATTAAAACAATAAGGGGCTTTTTCATTAAGTATAACGTTATGAAAATATCATTATTTAAACTATACATATTCATTTCATTTTGTTAACATAATATTTTTACTGTACTCAGCAATTAATGCCTGTGCATGAGCATTCCCTTGAATCACATCGCGAAATTCTTTTAAAGAATACAAATGCGTAACTCCTTTTCGAGCATGAATTCGCACTGGTACACCTTGTAAATTATCATGAAAATGAAATGGATTATCTATCGGTTCAATTGGAAAACCGAGTGTTAGTAAATACATATACATTCTTTTTGTAACTGCTGCAATATACCATTCAGCTTTCGTTTCTAAAGCATGCATAAATAAAATAGCTGTTAGCCTTTTGAAATGCCCTCTCCCACGAGACGTTTTCGCAATACTTAACTTGCCTATTTCATACACATTTTTCAAATCTTTCACTAAATCATTTTTAGAAAACGGATAGAAAAACTCAGAATTCGATTGTTCGGGTACCGTATACTTAATACATTCTACTGTACCTATATGATGCTCATCTTCTATTAATAAAAATCGTGATGGATTTAAATTACGTTCTACGAACATTAAGTTTCTTTCTTCACAAAAATCTCCCCATAGTTGCTCGAACCAAAAATGTTCTTCCTTTGTTTGAACACGCTGGAACATATTTAACCGCCTTTCCCATCGCCGCTCTGTTTTTGATAACGCTTTCACTATCTATCATATAAGAACAAATCTTCGTATGCAACTAAAAATATTTATGACTTATTATATTCTGCAAAACGAATTAAATTCCTACTTAATTGTCTTATATCTCACATGTTCAGTTCTTCTAACAACATATGTGTAAATTACTTCATGCTTCCTTCCATACAGCATATAATTCTTCTTAATCTAAAGAAATCCTTTATGAAAAAGGATTTCTTTTACCTCTTAATGCTTTTTAACCACTTCTCAAAAATTTGTACCATCCCATGTTTTCCAGCTAATTTCTCTTCCCCTTGTTTTGTCTTATATGGGTATAATTGTAGAAAAACACCGCATCCAGACTCAATCTTTTTACTATGCATATGGCTTCCTGGATATACACAAATAACTTCATAAATTGCCCTTCGATGAAAAACTCGCTTTCCATTCTGTTCTTCTACATACTTTATAGACCAGTACTTATACATTTGTTCAGTTGCTTTCGTATTACCTACATGCTGAAAAATATTGTACATTGGACTATACTTCACTTCAATAATAATAGAAGATTTATAAGTGTATATCCCATCTTCCTTTACAAAACAGTCTAAACGAATATCTGGCTTCTTCGTATCCTCTCCATTATAAAAGTTACTCCCTTTACTTAATGCAATAAGGGGATGTGTTTCAATTAAGTCGTTAAACGCGACATGTACCTTTATATCATCTCGATGTAAAACTACTGTCGTCCCGTCTTGTAACCCATCTACATAAAAATGTTCTTGTATTTGTTCACGAATGGAATTTCTAACTTCAAAACCAATTTGCTCTAAAATTGAAATAACAATAAAAAAAGCGTAATATTCATACACTAAAAACGTTGGTTTATAAACAAATAATAAAGATGGAGATTGATCCTTATATTGTGGAAGTAATTCTAAATGATGTAGTAATTGTTGATGTGGTATCGGTAAATCGTGTGAGTTCATGTTACCTGTTTCAGAAACTTCACTCCAAAATGGAGAATACATTAAAGTTTGAAAGTATTGTACACTTTCTTGTACAATATGCGCTAGTATTTTATATTCTTGTATTTTTACAGAACTTTTCCGTAAATCTGCTTCTTTTAGTAAATGTATATTTTTATATTTTTGCTTCTCTCTATCAGTCACTGATCCGTTTCGTTCAATTGTTTGCATAATTGTTTTTACAGCTTGAAATTCTTCCGATTTTTTCTTTTTTGCTCTTTCTAATATTTCAATTGTTTGACGCAAAAAACTTTCGGCTTCCAGTAAATAATGATAAAATTGCATCGTTTTAAATTTAAGAAATGCGTTTTCCTTACTATTTTTTTGTTCTATAACCTTACGATTATAATATTTTGTATAAGGTTTTCTTTCTGCCATTATGGCCCCTTTTCTCGTTGTCTTCCGCTCCTTCGCTTCCCATTTATATACATGTATAAATTTTGAACTTGATTCTATTTTTTTAAAAATTTGCTTTATATTTTTCATTTTTTGCGGCAACTTTCTAAGTAACACTAGATAAGAAGAATCCTCAATATCACTAAGTGCAGAGAAAGTCTTTTTATAATACCCCCTATCTAAAATCAACTCATTTAAAATTGACTTTACATAGTTTTGAATCATTTCAAATTGGTCATCAAAAAAATTTTTTGGAACAATTTGAAATGCACCATAATACGTTTTCTCTTCTATACGTACTTCAAAATGATATAAACCACAGCGCCATGGATAAAAGAATTCCGTTTTTCCATGTTCATATATTAATACCTTTTGTTTTTTTTCATTAATTTCATATTGTGACTCTTTTATATTTTTCTGCCCCTCATACACTTTATTCCATATAAAAGTAATATTCATTGGAATTTCATAGTAGTAGTGCAATCTTATCGGTTTTAATTCTTGTACTTTATAAATACATTGAACTAATGCTGTAGTAGATGTGCAAAGACGATTTAAAAAAATATAATCCCCTTTTCCCTCTGTACCAATGATTACCTTTAAAACAAAAGGGAGTGTTTCTTTCGTATCAACAATTTCCGTTTCGTAACGCTCTTCATTTTGCATATCCATACAACTCCAGTTCTCTACGCTTTTCTCTTAAATATGCTAAAGAGTGTTCAAATGTAGATACCCTATTTGCAAGTGGAGATTGCAAAAGAGGTATTAAAGTCGCTCCCCGTTTTACTTCTTCAGAAAGTAAAGAACCAACCATCATTTCAGTTCCTCTTAATTTCGTCAGTACACGTTGTTTTATTTGTAAATCAAAGCCCTCTTCTCTGCTGATCATATAAGAATGATTATTTTGGAACGGTATATTTTGCAAGTAAGTAGCAATTGCCTTTGCACACCGAAAAGAAATTCCCTTTGAAACATCATGTGATGACAATACAACATGCAACTTATCTAATAACTCTAACTCTTCTTCAGAAAACACCTCAGTCATCGTTTTATTTCTGACCCAATTTATCCGAAATTCTCCCGCTGTTACTTTCAAAGGTGGTTGTAATACAACTTTCTCTTGTTCCATACACATCTCACAAAATGGAATTTTTTGTAATGCTATTAAATTTGTTCGATCTAATATTCGATCGGAGAGTTCTTTCGTTGTTTCATCAAAATTCACAGTACCTACAAAAATGATATTTTCTCCAATTTCAATTGTCGATGGAATTGGATTTTCTGCTTCATGTACACCTTCATATAAATTTAAAATACGATTTTTCTTTTCAAGTTGAAGTACAGATAGAAATGGAGTAAACCAATGCTCAATATGTGACATGTTCATTTCATCAAAAACAATTATATACAATTGATTTTGATTTTCTTTTGCCTTCATTAATGTTCTAACTAATTTTGTTTCACTTTCAATAAAAGTACCATTTGGATGAAGATAACCAAGTAGATCATGTGGTTCTTGATACGATGGAGAAATTGGAATCCAAACCAATTCTTCTCCATACTGTAATCCAAGTGCTTCTGCGTATGCTTGCACAAAACGTGATTTCCCAACACCCGGTATTCCAGCAAGAATCGTTAACATATTTGTTTTTACACTTATATGGAAATTATAAATATCCGTTTCATCCAAATATAACCCTTTACTACGCACTACACTTCGTACATACTGTAAAAAAGAGGATTCACGCTCATCCCATTCCCATTCATCCTTTTGTACTTTTATATCCTCTACTTCAACTAACTTACCTTCTTCATTCATCCTTTTTTTTAATTGCTCATACACATAATCACTTACAAAATAAACTTGATCTTCTACCGCTATTTCTACATGCTTTATCCAGTCATTAAAGTCTATATATTTACATTCCCGATTCTGTTCAAAGTATGCAATTGAACTAATTGATGATTTTAATGATATATTTCCATATAACCTTCCAGCATGCCACAAGAATTCAGGAGGCTCAAAGTCTTTTGGGAACTTCGGTATAAGAAATGATAAATAGCCATTACTAAGTTTTCGCTCTAAAGACTCTCTTTTATTATTATCTGAAACTTTAGGTGCTGGAATCATTTTATAGCTAGTTGCTATTTCTCGCGGTTCTTCCGTACATATTAACTCCACGTATATATTTCCTCTTTCATAATAGAGACGAAACATGACCAATTGTTTTTCTAATTTTTTATTCTTTAATTCCGAAAAGATTTTTTCATTCTTTTTATTGCTACATAGTCCTTCAAATATATAATGCTCATTTGTAAATTGCTCTTGTAAAGTGAACGGTATTGGTGATAGACATTGTACAAAGAAGTTCTCTCCATTCTTTTCTCTCTCCACTTTTATAAATTTCCCTATAAACCTCATATAGTACATTCGTTTTATAAAACTTGGCTGAAGAGCTTTATGTAATTTCACCTTAGTCACCTTCTTTTTTCATACTATTCTTAGTGTATGAAAGAAAAGCAAAACTAGAAATAAAAAACCTGGCGTTATCCGCCAGGTTAAAAATAACACGTATATTAATGAGAAGGAAATGCTTTTTTCTCTTGTAAAATAGCATTATGAGCAATTTTCATTTTAGCAAGTACATATCGTAATCGATCTTCAGCGTTTTCATCTTTATTTTTCTGTAATCCCGCCAAATTCTCAACAGAACTAGCTAAATTTTCAATCACTCCTCGAAGTTCAGGATGATGATTAAAAAAAGATTCTTGTACTAATACTTTCCTTAACTCACTAGCTAAATCAATTATTCTAGACAACTGTTCTTTTTCTTCCATTTTCATCCCTCCTGAATATCTTATGTATTAAATATTCTCTAAACAAAGAAAAAAGCCCTTTAAATGAAAAGGACTTTTTACATTTTTATATTTCCAGTCAATAACATATAAATGGATGTGATAGCTGCAATAACAATTGCCCACATTACATATCTCTCTACACCAGCAAAACAACGATTCCCTTTTTCTTTTCGCGCAAACATGTAAACAATAATCCCAATTCCATATACGATTGAAACAAGTAGTAAATTCTTTAAACCAGCTGCATAAATAAGCCATACAGAGTAAATAGAGGCTATTAAAGCTAACAAGCCGTTTTTTACTTTTGCATCTTTTAGTTCATTTGTAATGACTAATTTGAATTGGAATAACGCTGATAATAAATATGGTAATAAAATTGATGTTGATGCAATAAAATACATAATTTGATATGTCGATTCTGAAAACAGAACGATTATAAATATAATTTGGGCAACGACATTTGAAATCCATAATGCCATATGCGGCGTTTGCTTCTTATTTGTTTTCGTAAAGACTTTCGGAAACACTCCGTCTTTTCCTGCTACGTGAGAAATTTCAGAAACAAGTAAAAGCCAACCAATTAATGTGCCTACAAGTGAAGCAACTAATCCGATGTTAATCGCAACTGCCCCCCATGGTCCAACAACATGTTCTAATACATGTCCCATTGAAGGAGTTTCTAAAACAGAAAGTTCATTTCTCGTCATGGCTCCCATTGATAGTACAGAAATTAAAATATAAATAGACATAACTAAGATTAATCCAAGTACTGTCGCTTTACCAACGTCTCTGCTATTTTTAGCTCTTCCTGATAATACAACCGCTCCTTCAACACCAATGAATACCCAAAGCGTTACAAGCATTGTATTTTTCACTTGACCAAGTACAGAGGAAACTGAGATGGTTCCTTCTCCCCAAAAGTCATGTGTAAATGTATCCCAACGAAATGCTGTTACCATTACAACAATAAATAATAAGATCGGAACTAATTTTCCAATTGTTGCAATAACATTCATAATAGAAGCTTCACGAATTCCAAATAAAATAAGAAAATGAAGTGTCCATAATAAAAGGGAGGCACCAACGATGGAAGCAATATTATTTCCTCCTTTAAAAATTGGGAAGAAATAACCTAATGTGCTAAACAATAACATAATTGTTGCGACATTTCCTAAAATTCCTGCTAGCCAATAGCCCCACGCACTGTTAAAACCAATATATTCACCGAATCCAGCTCGTGCATAACTATAAATTCCGCCCTCAAGCTCCGGCTTTTGTCTTGCTAACGTTTGATATACGAGCGCAAGCGGAATCATTCCCATCGCTGTAATACACCAACCAATTATTGTTGCACCACTATTTGCTCCTACTGCTAAATCATGCGGTAAACTGAAAACACCACCACCAACCATCGTTCCAACTACTAATGCGATTAACGGAAAAAATCCTAACTTCTTTTCTATTTGTACCACCCCATCTGTCATTCTAGGTGTTATGTTCGTTCAACTATTAAAGTCACCTTTTTCTCTAATAGACGTTTCTCTTATATTTTTTCAGGAAAACATTACTTATTCTAAAAGAAAATGAAGAAAAATGGAATACTTTTTTGAAAAAATGTATAAGTATGCACAAAAAACCGTTCATTTTGTAATGAACGGTCATTCCATACATATAAAATTGTATATTTATTGTAAAATTAGCGAAGTAACTTCCCTTTTTGTAAAAATTGTTTTGCGACTTCTTCGCTACTTTTGCCATTTACATTTACTTCATAATTCATTTTTCGCATTTCTTCATCTGTAATCTTTCCAGATAATTTATTTAATACTTTTTCAAGTTCGGGATATTTCTGTAACGTCTCTTTTCTTAGTAATGGTGCACCTTGATATGGTGGGAATAGTCCTTTATCATCTTTTAGCACTTTAAGTCCGTATTGCTCCAATTCACTATCTGTTGAATATGCATCGATTACGTTAACATCCCCGGATTGAATTGCGCTATAGCGCAGTTTCGGTTCCATCGTTTTAACATTTGAAAACTTATAGTTATATAATTTTTGCATTCCTTTATAACCATCTTCACGATCAGCAAATTCTAATGTAAATCCTGCTTTAGCTTCCTGTGCAATATTTCCTAAATCAGAAATTGTATTTATATTATTTTGATTTGCTATTTTTTCCGGCATGGCTAATGCGTATGTATTGTTATACTCCATTGGCTTCAACATAACCATATTATATTTCTTTTTCATTCCAATGCGAGCCTGCTCATATACTTCATCACGATTTGTACTCTTCGGCTCTTCTTTCACGAAAGTAGATAAAGCTGTTCCCGAAAATTCAGGGTATATATCTACTTCACCTGATTTCAACGCTTCAAATACAAATGCTGTTTTTCCCAGGCCTGGTTTTAATTCTACGTGTAAATCTGTATCTTGTTCAATAAGCTGCTTATACATTTGAATTAAAATTTCTGGCTCAGATCCAAGTTTGCCAGCAATAACAATATCTTTCTTTTGTGTATTCCAAAGAAATGAAGAAGCGATCATTACGAAAGCAATACATATCGGCAATATAATGCGCTTAGAAGAGCGTTTTGGCCGCTCAAGTATGCGAAGTACTATATCAAAGAATAAAGCGAGTAACGCGGCTGGTACGGCCCCTAAAATGATAAGTGCATGATCATTTCGATCTATACCTAATAATATGAGTTTACCTAGACCACCGGCACCTATGAGAGCTGCTAATGTAGCCGTTCCAACAATTAATACCATCGCCGTACGAATACCAGCCATAATAATTGGCAATGCAAGAGGAAGTTCTACCTTCCACAACCTTCTCCAGCTATTCATTCCCATAGCTCTCGCTGCTTCTATTAGAGAATCATCTAATTCCCGTATTCCTGTATATGTATTTCGTAAAATAGGTAATAGTGCATACACAACTAATGCAATTATGGCTGGAAGTTTTCCAATCCCTACTATTGGAATTAATAGTCCGAGTAATGCAAGTGATGGCACTGTCTGCATAACTGCAGAAGTTCCTATTATAAATTCAGCCATTCGTTCTTTTCTCGTTAATAAAATACCAAGCGGCACCGCAATAATTACTGCAAAAAATAGTGAAATAAGTGATATTTGTAAATGCTCACTTAATGCACTTAGCAATTCTATTTTTCGTTCTTGGAACGTTTGAATAAAATTAGTCACTGTTTAGCCTCTCTCCTTCATTTGTTCAACAATATAATTGACAATATGACGACTTGTTAACGCTCCAACATATTGACCATTTTCTTCAACCGGAACGACCTCCTCAGCTTGTAGGCGAACTAGCGCTTCTTGTAAAGAAGAATGTAATGATAGTGCATCCCCTTCTACTCGCACACTCTCGTCAAGTGGCAATACATCTTCTACACTTGTCCCCTCGTACCAAGTTCGTCCACGATTTCCAATGAACTCCTCTACAAATTCATTTTTCGGATTATGTATAATTCCTTCTGGTGTATCTAATTGAACAACTTTTCCTTCTTTCATAATACAAATGCGATCTCCAAGTGATAACGCTTCTTGCATATCATGCGTTACGAACACGATTGTTTTTTGAATCTTTTTTTGCAGTTGTACGATATCCTTCTGAAGCTGCTCCCTACTTAACGGATCTAACGCACTAAATGGTTCGTCCATAAGAACGATTTTTGGATTAGCAGCTAATGCCCTAACAACACCAACACGCTGCTTTTGCCCTCCTGACAATTCATCGGGCATACGATCACGATATACGTCTGGGTCTAGCCCAACCATCTGTAGTAATTCATCCACACGCTCTTGTATTTTCTTTTTGCTCCATTTTCTCATTTCAGGAACAACTGCAATATTTTCAGCAATTGTCATATGTGGAAATAAAGCGATTTGCTGCAACACATACCCTATATTCCAACGTAATTCATTTATATTATATTGTTGAATATTTTTTCCATCGATTAAAATCGATCCTTCAGTCGTTTCAATTAAACGATTAATCATCTTCATTGTCGTTGTTTTCCCGCAACCACTCGGACCAATGAGAACAAAAAATTCTCCTTTTTCTATTTCTAAATGCAATGAATCCACTGCTTTTGTGTCATCTTCATACGATTTTGACACATGATTAAACTGAATCACAAACACAACTCCTTTATTGTTGTTTCCTTTATTTTGATGGAATATAGAACTCATTTCAAATGATACGCATTATTCTATAAAAAAAGAGCTCACATTTGAGCTCTAACGGTCGAACAATATTGTTTTCATTATTGCCGCATATTCACGCACATACATTTTTTTCTTAGAACGACTCGGTGTTTCAGCAGCTAATGCCTCCATCTTCATTCCTAAACGCTTTGCAATTATTTTCGTTCGATATAAATGATACGTATTACTTACAACTACCGCATGTGTTACATCAAATAAATCCATACTAAACTTTAAATTCTCATATGTATTTGTAGAACGGTCTTCCATTAAAATACGACTCTCATCTATACCATGTACCATTAAATAGTTTCTCATACTGTGAGCTTCCGGTATATCTTCATCTTCCCCTTGACCACCTGAAACAATTACTTTTACCTCAGGATGAGAATATAAATATTCCAACGCTACATCCAAACGGTTTTGAAGTGATAAAGACGGTCTATCTCCAAATAACTTTGCTCCTAATATAAGAACGTATGGAGAGTGATTACTCAATTTTTCACGAGCAACTTTATTCATTCGAAACGTCATATAAATAATGTATAGTGGAGGTAGTAATAAGATTATAAGTAATATCCATTTGTTCATTAATAAGTTAACACTCCCTTTCTTTTTATTATATAGAAAAAGAAAGGGAGGCAGAAGTATTTTTTAAACGTGTAATTTATTAGAAACGTTCGTCCTTACTTTACGTTGTGAAAGTACATAATAAATAGCGATTCCTAATGAAAAAATTAATATGCAA
This sequence comes from Bacillus thuringiensis, assembly GCF_014932895.1. Lineage (GTDB taxonomy): Bacteria > Bacillota > Bacilli > Bacillales > Bacillaceae_G > Bacillus_A > Bacillus_A thuringiensis_AA. Next base: position 16,171 of record NZ_JACYOF010000002.1, read on the forward strand.
CTTAATACGTAAAAAGGAATCATTACCCCAGCTTTAGATACACCAGCTGTAAACAGCATTAATAATACAATTCTTATTCCTGTACCAATTAATCGAAATAGGCTGTCTACACGTCCCATCACTTCGTTTGGAATTTCCTCCATCATCAATACATTTCTCGCCACTCTTGTACCCGCATTTCCAATTGCATGAAAAACCGCAAGTCCATATAACAACATTACGGAAGGTTCAATAATTATTGCGGTAATTGAAATTACATATATGAACATCGTCATAACGATTGAAACTTCTGTCTTTATATATTTCATCATAATTGGAATACTTATTCCTGCAAGAACCGCTCCAACACCGTACATCATACCTTCTATTGCGTATACAGAGGCACTGGCTTTTAATATATCTGAAATATATACCGGGATTAAATAATTTGCCATCATGACACCAATAAACGGCATATAAGTCGCAAGTAAAAACCAAAAGAATTTCGGACGCTTTTGCATGAAGTGAATCCCTTCGAACAATTGCTTCTTAAATGTTATTTTCCTTTTCACTTCTTTTTTCTTTACGTACGGTATACATAAGAAAAGAAAAAATGCTCCTGCAAAAGTTAACATGTCTACTAACAAAATCCACTTCAAAGATACAATTTCAATTAAGAAGCTCGCGGCCGCTCCAGAAATAACTTGTGTTAACTGTCCTTGTATTTCCATCGTTCCACTTAAACTTTTATAATGTTCTGCTTGAAATATCTCTTGGTTGAACGCAAATATTGTAGGATAAAATAATAAATAGTAGAATGATCCTGCTACATATATAAGAATATAGTGAATAGAATGATAAGGTTGCCCAGCAAATCCCCATATAACCATTATTCCAATTACAGCTATTCCGATTCCTTCGTTACATAGCAATAAAGATTTTCTCGAAAAACGATCAATACTTTGCCCAATGAATGGTGTTAATAAAAACATAATGAGGGTTGCAATGATAGAAACATAACCAAACGTTGTCTCTCCTCCACTCTCTTTAATTAACAGCCATGGAATCGTTATCATTACAATACCGGAACCAATAGCTGATAGACTATTGGCCCCTAGTATGAAATACAAGCGTGAATCATGATAAAGTGAGGACATATCACTCCACTCCTAGTTGTTTTTTCACCTCTTTATATACGCTCATATATGCTTTTAATTCTTTAACTAAATCATGAATTAATGGTTTTGCATCTTCTCCAAGTTCACCATCCTGCACATGTAATCCATCAAGTACAACTTGTTTTGGAATTGCATTTGCATAAACACCTCTAGCAACAGTTCGCATGCTGTTTAATGCATTTATTCCTCCTTTACCGCCTCCAGCAACCGCTAACAACGCAACTGGTTTATGAATAAATTCACTACTACTTAAGTAATCTAAAGAGTTTTTCAGCGCTCCGCTCATCGCATTATGATATTCTGGTGTACATAATACAACCCCATCCGCAGCTTTAACTAACGCTTTTAATTTTTTTACTGCCTCTAAATCACGTTGTGACTCTTCTCCGTTGTATAAAGGTAACTCCTCAATTGCTAAATCATATAACTCCCCTTCAAATTGATCTGCAATATATTTTGCTACCACGCGAGTTCTACCGAATTTTCTTGGTGTACCGTTAATAACAACTAGTTTCATGATTATTTCTCCCCTTTGTTTTCAAGTTCTACTTATATATTATCAGAAACTTCTATACAAAACACAATATAAAGAGTGAACTATCTTCATAAAATAGTATGATAAACAAAAAAAGAACTCATACTTTCGTATGAGTTTCGCACAATTACTTTGTTTCACCTTTCTGACTCAGTGTACCTATACTTTCAATTGCTTCAAAATGTTTATACGCTTTTTCTGCTAATTCTTTTCGTTCTTCTGGTAATTCTATATATTTCATTACGTTTTCTATTATTTTTTCATACGGAGTAAATACAATTCCTGGCCACTCTATCTCATCTTCTGGATTACTATTTTCCGAAATAATAAATTTCTTATTTGCGACTGCATAAGAAACTCGAGGTGTTTCAAGAATTCCTGATAAGTAAAAGTGAATATTTAATATAATTTTAGACCTAGCAATCAACTCATTTCTAACAATTCCCCACGCATTATTTTTAAAAACTATATTTAAATTCGGTGCAACTGCTTTTAATTGATCGAAAATAGCCTGCCGTCTCGGATTAAGAGCACCTATGAACAGGATATCGATATCTTCAGAAAGCTCACCTTCAAATGCATCTTTTTTTATTTCCAAAGTTGGAGCATAGTTCATTCCTACATGTTTTATTTCTTTCCCTACTCCTTTTTGTTTTAACCATTCTATATTTTGTTTACTATAATCCCAAATCACTCTATCTTTTAATAATATTAAATAAAGCGGGTGCGCATATGGACTTCCTTCGTATAGCTGTTCTAAATTATAAATAATTGCATTTTCCGGAAGGAGGTTCGGGTTATATGCATATGTATGTGCTCCAAAAACTATTGTATTTTCCACATTTTCTAGTATTGTTTCTGATATAATTACTGTATTTCCCTCCTGCTCCAATCGCCATTTTAAAGCTCGCGCAACATCTATGAAACTACCATACGTATTCGGGCATATAAAAAGACAATAATCATATTCTTTATTCAAATAAGCTTCCATTAACCTTAAATTATTTTTATATAAATCCACATCAGGATATTGAACTAACAACTCATTTGCATGTTTTTTTGCTACTTTATATAATCCAGCATAATAAGCAGCAATGCACCTTCTTAATTCGATTCTTTGTCGATCCTCATCTAATACATTCATATCCAAAAGGAGACTTGCAATACAATACGCTTTTAAATGATCACGATCATAATAATAATCTAGTAGTGGCATCAATTCTTCATACGTATTTCCATGCACCGATTCCCCTAGTTCAACCGCCCATCGTATTAATTCCATGATTACTCCACTACTCCTTTAACCGAAAATGTATTTAATAAAATTTCGCATTATTCTCTACCATGTTTGCTATATGCAACGGTATCTCTTCTTTTTTCGATTCCAAATACTTTTGTGACCTTGCACCTAAATGTTTTTTATGAGGTATATAGAAAGCACTTATAGAAATTTCATAGTCAAATAAGTAATCATACACATGATAATCTACAAATAGAAGATCCTCTTTTGGAAAAGGAACTTCCTTCCCTTGCAGGGCATACATCAACGCAATATTATTTTGAGATCGTAGTCGATACAATCTTGCAAGTTGGTATAATGGTTCTGCTCGAGTTGGTCTATATTCCCATGCTTTTTGAAAATAAAAAACAGCTAATGATAAATATTGCTCTTCTTGTATCTTAACTTGTTCTTTTTCATCCTTATCTATTACTTCATGTAGTTTATTTGCTGAACGATTTGCTAAATGCTCATAACAAAATCCTATTCGTAATAACGAATAGAATACCTCTTCAACCCATCCTCCAGCTTCCACTCGTTTTTTGTACCATTTAATCGAATCTTCAAATTGATTTAAATGATAATAAGTTTGAGCTAAATAAAATAAATACCTTATATACAAATCTGGTGTAGTTTCTGGATCATTTATCCCTCGTAACAACAACCTTTCATCTCTTTCAAATTTATCGCCCTTACTTCCACCATCCCCAGGATCATTAACGACAAGAGTATCTAACCTAGCTACTCTCGTATTGTAATTCGCTCCAACTTTGGAACGATCAATATCCCAATACTCATGAGTAACACCGACTGATTTCCATGGTAAAGAAGCTTTCAAAAGACGTGTAAGCCAATATTTAATATGAATATCATATTGCAATGTAAGGTAATGATCTTCAGTTAAGCTGCTTTTATCAAAATCCGGCTCAACTTCTAAAATCATGTCCGCATCAAGTATTAATAAATAATCTGCTTCTGGATACGTCTTTTGGGCTAATGACACAGCTAAACTTCTGTTATAACCAAAGTTTTTAAATGGCTCATGATGAACCGTTCCTTGTATATTATTTTCTTCACACCATTTTTCAATAATTTCTGGTGTATTATCTGTCGATCCGGTATCACAAATAGAAACAAAATCTACAATTGATTTTGTTGCATTTAAACACCTTTCCATAATTCTAGACTCGTTTTTTACAATCATACAAAGACATAACTTTTTTTCTTCCTTTACATTCTTCACCTGCTCATTTCCCATTTAACCACCTCATATTTTATTAACACGCTCTTCTCATATGTAACACCATTTCATAGCTACACTGATGACATAATCACCCTTTTACTATTTATGAAAACATCATTTTATTTATTCTTATTTTTATAATGAGACACTATTTACTGGTTTACTTTAGGACAAATGAACACATGGTAATTAATTTGAAAATTAGTATAAGAAATGAGTAACAAAAAAGAAGCTTGTACATAAGCACGAGCCTCTTTTCAAAACACCTTTTATTTTTTTACAACCTCATGTCCACCGAATTGATTACGAAGTGCTGAAACTACTTTTCCATGGAATGTATAATCTTCTTGAGAACGGTAGCGCATAAATAATGACATCGCGATTACTGGTGCCGCTGCTTGTAGTTCAACACATACATAAACACAGTCCTTCAATACTTTATTTATCAGGTATTAATCAAGAGCTGAAGAATTTATTCACTACTACTACAAATCGATTAAAACAAAATTAAAAGGCATAAGTCCTCCAGTATTGAACCAGACTTATGCCTCAAAATCTATCTTTTATATATTTAAAGAATTTCACACCGACGATGATTTAAACAAAGTGAATTATTTACTATCGCAATTACACTTATGCTGTTTAAAATCGATTACCATACGGCCCTGGATTCTACCCTGTTCCATTTCTTCGAATACATCTTGTACTTCATCTAGAGGACAAGTTTGAACAACTGGCACTACTTTTCCTTCTGCGCCGAACATAAATGCCTCCTCTAGATCCTTACGAGTACCAACTAGAGAACCAACTACTTCAATTCCATCTAATACAAGTCGCGGAATGTTTAAGTCCATAGTTTCTACTGGTAAACCTACCGCAACTACTTTACCGCAAGCACGTACTGCATCAACTGCTGAATTGAAGGCTACTTTAGAAACTGCTGTTACTACAGCAGCATAAGCGCCACCAAACACCTCTTGAACAATTTTATCAGCAGGACCTTGAGTAATTGGATTGATAGTCATATCGGCACCAACTTCTTTTGCTAAGGCTAATTTGTCGTCATTGATATCTACTGCAATTACCTTTGCACCAAATACATTTTTAGCATATTGGATAGCTAGGTTACCTAATCCACCACAACCATAGATTACGATAGGTTGACCAGGTTTAATGTCTGATACTTTAATAGCTTTATATGTAGTTACACCTGCACATGTAATTGATGATGCTTGAGCAGGATCTAATCCTTCTGGTACTTTCACCGCATAATCAGCTGTAACAATACATTGTTCAGCCATACCACCATCTACTGTATAACCAGCATTCTTAACTTCACGACAGAATGTCTCTCTACCAGTTATGCAATATTCACAACGTCCACAAGATTGGAACATCCATGCAATACTTACACGATCACCAATCTTAAGTGAAGTAACATCATCAGCAATTTTAGTAACAATACCTACACCCTCATGGCCAAGGATGCGGCCATCTGTATTACCAAAATCATGATTCGCAACGTGTAAGTCAGTGTGGCAAACCCCACAATACTCTACATCTACTAGCGCTTCGCCTGAGCGTAACGGGCGTAATTCTTTTTCAATAACTTCAATGTTTGCTTTGCTATTTTTATTAACCACTACTGCTTTCATATGTGATCTCCCCTTTAGTGTTTTAGAATTTTAATGAGTTCGTCTCACAACTTCTGTCTTCACTGTTTTGGCTAATTATTGTACCAAATTTAAGTGTTCAATCATCATTACATGTTCATCATAACATGTAATTTTACAAACACATTTTGAAATATTGAACAATATTTGAATTATTATATAAATCGTTTTTTGACGTATTTAAAGAAAAAAACTGAAATTTCCATTCAGAATTTTATCATATCCACATTAGAATTTAGCAGGCTATTCTTTTGATCTTAAATGCGAAGTATATAACGTTTTGTCAGCAAGTTGACTTAATGCCGACTTTTGATAGCTCGTAATCGCAATAATACGTGCTCCTTTTGTTTTTGCTACTTCTAACGCTTCAAGTAATCCTTTATTACTGCCCGATCGAAAGAAGAAAAACCTTTATTCGGCATCACTACTTATTTTATTAGCTTTTATATATTTCCCCATAACATCTTTGTAACGTAATAATCCTGTTTTTGTATTTATTTCTATCTTTTCATCTACGTATGTCGTTCGGAATGTTGCAACTTCATCTCGTAAAGAACAGAGGCGAAGCTCTAGTTTATACAATACACCATAACGTTTCGGAACTATAACATAGAGTTGATTTTGCATTTCTATAATTTGAATTACTTCATTATTTTCTGTTATATATTTCCCCACACATTCTAATTTGTTTACAAAATTCCGCTCATACGTCTTTATAGGTAAGAGTACCTGAACCTCTTCTCCATTTACAATTTTAGCTATATTATTTGCAATCTCTATGACTGGTGTAATATTTATATTACTTAGTACAATAATACAAACATTATCTTTTTCGTATCGAACTATATAATTCACAAAACCATTGATATCACCAAAATGACTAGTGGAAATATATCGTTCTCGTTCAATGGCCCATCCATATCCATAATCATTTAAATATGCTGTAAACATTTTTTGACGTGAAACCTCTGAAATTATCTCATTACTTTGCAACTCTTTATGCCATTTAAATAAATCTATAACTGTCGAATACATTCCGTATGCCCCTGACGGAATAGACATATCTATATATTCAGTTGGGGTTACATCGCCACATATCGTATATCCTGTCGACAATGCTTCTATTATTTCTCTACTTTCATCCTCACATCCAGTATTACACATTTGTAGCGGTTGACATATATATTTATGTATATACTCTTTATATGATAATCCTGTAATCCTCTCGATTATTATTGCTAATAAAATATATCCTGAGTTTGTATAACTATACTGCTCACCTGGCTTAAATTCTAGCGGATACCGCTTAAATAATTGCACCATGTCCTGTTTAGTTATAGGCTTTCTCATCATGTCCAGCCAATAATTAGGCCAACTTGTGAAATTGGAGATACCAGATGTATGATTTAAAAGGTGATGAATTGTAACTTCTTCCCCATACGAAAGCTCATCTATATATTTTGTAATTGAATCCTCCACCAAGAGCAATCCACGTTCTTCTAATTGAAAAATCGCAGTACAAGTAAAAGCTTTCGTTAATGATCCAATTCGAAACTTTGTATCAATAGTATGAGGAATATTATATGTAAAATTCGCTGTTCCAAATGCTTCGCTTAATAATATTTCATCATTCTTTGCAATAAGTACCGTACCATTAAAATAACTGGCCTCAGCTAAACTTGACATATACCTCTGTAACAGAGCCTTTTCTTTCATATGTCCCTCCTAAATAGCCCCATGTTTCACCGCATATAATGCAGCTTGTGTACGATCATCCACTTCCAATTTAGCCAAAACGTTTGAAACGTGTGTTTTCACAGTTTGTTCCGTAATATAAAGCTCTACTGCAATTTCCTTATTACTTCTTCCTTTTGCAATTTCACGAAGTACCTCTTGCTCCCTTTTGGTTAGCATAGAAAAAGGATTTTCTTTTTCCTTCTTTTCTGCAGAACGTCCTATTAATGCGGGTGTTACTTTCGGATGAAAATTCGCATTTCCTTGATGTACTGCAATGATAGAAGCGACAAGTTGCTCAGGTTGTACTTCTTTTAATTGATAACCATCTGCTCCAGCTTCAAGTGCTGGTAAAACATAATCTTGCTCTGAAAAACTACTTAACATAAGTATCTTTATCGTTTCATCGTATTGTTTTATACGTTTTGTCGCCTCAATTCCATCCATTTTCGGCATTGATACATCCATTAGTACGACATCCGGTTTTTCTTTTTGTACAAAACATAGTGCCTCTTCACCATTTTCTGCTTCCCCAATAATTTCAAACTCTTCTCTCGTTTTCAAAAAGAATACAAGTCCTCTTCGAACGATATGATGGTCCTCAACTAGCAGCAATTTAATCTTCACCTATCTTCTCCCCTTCAAACTGGCAATTGAATTTCTATTTTTGTACCCTGTTTCAGCTCTGTTGTAATTTGAAATGATCCCCTCATTAACTGAATACGTTCCTTCATACTTTTCAAACCAAGTGCGGACTCTCTTACTTGCCCTTGTATAAATCCTATTCCGTTATCTTCTATGTAAAAATGTAACTGGTTATTTTCTATTCTTAAAAGAACATTTACCTTTTCACACGAAGCATGTTTTTTGCAATTATGTAGTGCTTCTTGACTAATACGCCATAAAACTTCCTCTATTTCATCCCCAATTGAAACCATCCCATCAATTCGAACTTCCACTTGAATTCCTAATAGCTTCCCGTAATTTTGAATCGCTTCTGCTAAACCTTTTTCTAATCCCTCAGGTCTTAATTGCCAAATTAATAGCGTCATCTCTTGTAATGCTTCTTGTGATAATTCTCCAATATAACTTAACATCTCTTGCAGCTCTCTATTTTGCGTCATATTCAGAGTACCTTTCGCTGTTAGCATAATAGAAAATAACAATTGTTTAACTGAATCATGTAAATCACGAGCCAATCGATTTCTTTCAGCTACAACTACGTATTTACGTTCTTTCTCCACTAACTGAATACGTTGTATTGTCGTTCCAATTTGAAATGCAATCGATTCTAATAACGCTAACTCTTCCTCAGAAAAATGCGTCTTATGAGGCGCGGCCACATTTAACAGACCAAATTTATCTGATCCAGACCTTAGCGGAATTGTTGCATGATGTGTAACATCTTCTGTTTCACCCCAATTACATTCAATCGCATCTTCAATACGTTTACATTCAATAATGTTTGTCGCTTTTTCCAATCTGCCATTCACAAAACGCTCTACACACCAACAATCTCCTTCACACATCGGCTTCTTCTCCTGCCACGCAAGAGCTGGTGGTAAGTTTTGGTCTACAAGCATACGGTGCTTTCCACTTTCATCAATAAAGAATATCCACCCTGTTTGTAAATTCATAACTTGTAACAATGTATGTAAAACTTTTTCTAACATGTTCTGTAAGTTTGTTGCTTCATTTAACAATTCCGCAATTTCTTTTAATGCTTCTAAACGATGCATCTCTTTTTCTTCAAATTTCATTCTCATCACCAACTATCATTATAACATTAAGAAATTTCTAAATTCTACAAATAAAAAAAGAGCTGAATTCCTTTAGCTCTTTTTTCTGTATCAATTTTTAGCAGCATCATTCTTGTTACTGAACCGTGCCAAATGTTAAAATTACTTTTTTAGTAAGTATCCCATTCAGTTCATTCAAATCTGCTGATCTACAATCCAAATTCTAAATGAAAAGAGAAATTAGCTAGTCTTCTTTAATTATCCAATAAAGATTGTTCCCCATGGATATTCTGTAAACTTTCAGTAGTAACGAACATATTCGCTGCTGGCATTTGTACTTGATTTTTATGGAACATAGACATTAATTCAAATCTTACTTGTCTAGAAGTTTCAAAATAATCTTCTGGTTTAATCAAACCTGTAATACAAAATTCATATCCAACATATTTAAGGTTAGGATTTAAGTCCGTAACACCAACATATTTAAATGGCTCAACAGCATCATTCTCAACTCTATAAAGACTTTGGTCCAATTTTTCATTACAAATAACACATACTTCTTCTAACAATTCCTTCACTCTTGTAGGATCTTCCTGATAACTTACCGTGATACGTTCAATAACTCGCATCCATCCTTTATTAAAATTTTGTATCGTTCTAATCTCTCCGTGTGGTATGGTAAGTAGTTTCCCTGACCATTCACGAATTTGCATAAAACGAATACTAATTTCCTCAATAGTTCCTGAATTCGTTCCGTTAAAAGTTACAAAATCGCCAACACGAAACTCTTTATCCGCTAATCTTGCGAAGCCTAATATAACATCTTTCAGCATCTGTTGTGCCGCAAAACCGATAACAACCCCCGCTATCCCTGCACCTGCAATAATACTTTTTATATCTACGAATTGACTAATTAAATATATGATAAGACTTATGATAATGATATATCTTATAATAGATCGAATTACACTTTGAATCGTCTGTTCTACCTCTTCATCAAAAAAACTGGACTTTCTAAAAAACCAATCAATAATGCGGTTTATGACAAATGAAATAATGATAAGAACTAAAGCAAACAGTAAAAACCTTAAAAGTAAAAACTCCCTTACGTAATTAAAAAATTCCTCAGTATACGTTAATAAACTCATCTATCCACTTCCTTACTAATGTAAAATTTCATGCAAAGCTACTTTATTGTAAATAAGCATTTATCATCTCAACACTTTTTTCGGAACACCTTTTTCCCTGACTTTTAATATCACTTTCTTAATTATGTATTCCTAATTCATCTTCAACAATATAATCTTTCGATCAATCTTACAACTTTAGATGACCTTTTCTATTTACTATAAATATACCCTTTTTCATAACCTAAAGAGAGATTACAATAGCATTTTTTATAAACGACTTTATTTTAAGTTTGCAACACTCACCACGCTCAAAGGAAAATATGCACATAACACCGAATAGTTCCTTTAAAAATATTTTTACTCGCAGAGGTCACAACCAATGGGATATATTGAAGAACTAAGAGAAGTTGTTGGATCAAGACCACTCAATTTAGCAGGAGTTGCTGTAGCTGTTTTAAATGAACAAGGACAAATATTACTACAACAAAGACGAAATGGCGTTTGGGGTGTTCCTGGAGGTATTGTAGAGCTTGGTGAATCAACTGAAGAAGCTGGAAAACGAGAAGTGCTTGAAGAAACAGGTATTGAAATTGGTACACTTCAATTAGTAAGTGTATTTTCAGGTAAAGAGTTTTTTGTACAATTACCAAATGGTGATGAATTTTACCCTATTACAATCACTTATCTTTGCAAAGACATTACAGGTGGCTTGTTAAAAGCAGACGGAGTTGAATCATTACATGTGCAATTTTTCGATTTAAACCAACTACCAGAAAACATTAGCCCCTTCATAAAAAAACTAATTGAGCAACAAATCATCTCCATTTAAACGTAAAAAAGAGGCCTTTTTGAGGGCCTCTTTTTTACTTCACTTCTGCATGTAAACAAGATTTAAAATGCCCAAGTGCATATTCATGTCCTTGCGCATTAAAAGACGCAACTGCCTTTTCATAAATAACAATTTTAAATCCTTTATTATAAGCATCTACCGCCGTATGAAGAACACAAATATCAGTACATACACCTACAAGATGAACTTCTTCTATTCCTCTTTCTCTAAGCTTCATCTCTAGATCTGTTCCAGCAAAAGCACTGTAGCGTGTTTTGTCCATGTAATATACATTCTCTGCATTTTTATATGTTTCGTATACATTTTGTAATTCACCAAATAAGTCTCTTCCATTTGTACCTGCAATATTATGGGGAGGAAATAATTTTGCTTCTGGATGATATACATCGTTTTTTTCATGTTTATCAATTGCAAACACTACATAGTCTCCACTTTCAATGCATTGCTTCGTTATATGTACAATTTCCTTCTCAATTTCTTGTCCTGGTTTCCCGCAAGTTAAAGCGCCTTTTTCAGCTACAAAATCATATGTATAATCAATATTTATAAGAGCTCGCTTCATTACTACTATCTCTCCTTCTTCTGTTTCACAGTAAACAATAGAAAATTAGTTATTACGACATCATATGTACTATTCGACATTTTACATGAAACACCTACATTTTTCTTGCAAAACTTACCTTAATCCAAGTTTATCATAGAACAGGTACACAATGACAAAACATACAGTTCCAATTAACAAGTCATGAATTTGATAATTGAGCGTTACTTCAATTGCCTCTTGTAAAGTAAATTACCGAGACCATTATAATAAGTAAAAAAATACGAATTATTAGCTTAAAACTCTCACTTCCGTCCCTTTACGTAATAGTAAAAAATAATTTCTTTCTATTTATTCGTACTTGGGAGTGAAACATATTATTCTCTATTACACCATTCAAACAAAAAAGCACACTACTTTTTAGAGTAATGTACTTTTTATTCCTCTTAAGACGCAGGTTTTGTTTCAAACGTCGCTTGATTAAAGCTCATGACTTTTCCTTTCGGGTCATTGTTTTCATACTGAACTGCAGTAATCGTATGACTACCTGTCTCAAGAGTCTTATCTTTTAATTGTACTGTTGTCTGTGTTGTACTAGTTAATTGATGTTTATCTGCATACACTTGATCTACAAATACGAATGTGTCTCTATCGTTTTGAAAATTAGATAGTTCTAACTCAACTTGCTGAATTAAAGTATCCTTTTTTATGAATACAGTCGGTATATTACCATTTTCAGTAGTACCATCTGGTGTTATTACTTTCACTTTCCCCTCACCAATTGGCATTGCTCCTTCTGGAAATACAACCATGTTCTCATCACTTGCATTTACAACCTGTTCTTTCTGATTAGATTGTGCGTCCTCTTTTTCCGTTGGAGCACCACAACCTACTAATAGCAATACAGACAATCCAGCGATTATGAATTTCTTCAAAATTCATCCCCCCTGTAATTTCTTTATAATTTATTATATAAAAATAATTTTATGGTATTAAAACTAGTTTTAACACTTTCATGAACAAATACAAGATTGCTCACGATTAATGTATCATACTTTCCTTAATAGAACATTAACTTTTTTTAAGCAATAAATAGAAATTCTTTCTTGTTCATCATTTTAGCCCAAAATTAAAACAAAATATCCATAAAAATAAAAAGACATTGTTTTTCCAATGTCTTTTTATCTATTATTTAATAAATAAACGTTGTAATCTCATCTACTTCTTTTCGAGATAATTTCTTCGGCTTATCTTTCGGAAACCCGAGTGAAATTACCATATTTATTTGTTTTTCAGGCTCAATTTGTAAATATTGACGCAGTTCATCTTGAGCTAACAGTACTGGTCCTGTCATCGGACAAGTACCAAGCCCTTTCGCATGTGCAGCCAACATTAAGTTTTGTGCCGCTAAACAGCTGCTTTTAATTCCTTCTTCTTCCCAAACTGAATCAGGAACGAAGGCAATTGGATCAAATATCTTTTCACGAAACTTTGATTCATATGGTGTTGCCACGCATACAATTAACACTGGTGCCTCAGAGAAAGCTGTCGCATATGGCCCGAAAGAACGTGTAAGTAATTTCCCTGCTTTCTCTTCTCCGTTTTCTGCTGCTTTTGCAGCAAGTTTATGTAATGCATCCCATGTCATTCGTTCAATTTCTTTAATTTTCTCTCGATTCATAATGATCAAGAACTCCCACGTTTGTGAGTTCGTATCACTCGGTGCATAACGAGCGCAATCAATAATTTCTTTTATATCACTAGTAGATACTTCTTGTTCTGTAAACTTTCTAACACTTCGTCTTCCGTGAATTACTTCTTTAAAATCTTCATAATTCATACATTAAATCCCCTTTTTACAACGTTTTCAAAATTTGTCCTATGGTTGAATTATATCATGAAAAAAAGCTGGAAGAATACCAGCTTTTTTTCATCATTATTAATTTGTAACTTTAAACAAACTAATACTTTCTTCATAAGCAGCTTGCAATTTTTTCGTAATTGTCCCTCTTTCACCGGTTCCAAACTGTTCATCTCCAATTTGGACGACTGGGAATATTTCAAGTGGTGTTGCTGTAAAGAAGCACTCATCAGCTTCATACACTTCTTGTAAGGAAAATTCCCGTTCTTCTACTTCAATATGTATCTCTTTCGCTAACGTAATTACAAAATGTCGAGTAATACCATGTAAAATAAAATGATCTGCTGGATGTGTAATCAATTTATTATTTTTCACGATAAAGAAATTCGAATGACAACCTTCCGTTACAATTCCATCTCTTATTAATATCGCTTCTTGATATCCTTGTTCATTTATTTTATTTTTAATCATAATATTTGGAAGCAGATTTAAAGATTTTATATGACAAAACTTCCACCGTATATCTTCTTCCACTGTTACCTTTATCCCTGCTTCCATCGAAGCAACTGGTCTTGGGAACGAAACTAAATTTGCAAAATATGTGGGCTGTATATCTCGTTCATATACATGATTACGTGGTTGAGCGCCTCTTGAGATTTGTAGATATACGTTCCCATCTTCTTGAAATTGATTTTTTTCAATCATTTGATGCAGCTCTTCCACTAACTCTTCCTTTGTAAATGGTGGAATTAGTTTAATTTCTTCCATTGATTTAAAAAAACGCTCCAAATGTAAATCTAATAAATGAGGCTTACCACCATATAGTCTGAATACCTCATATATACCATCACCAAATTGGAAGCCTCGCTCTTCTAATGCGACCATCGGCTGTTCTTCCTTTGTATTAACAATTTCCCCATTAAACAAGATCCAATCTTTATGAGCAGCTTTCATTCTTTCCCACCTCTTTATTTCATATTTAATTTTATTGTACAACTTATAACGCTTAAAAAGAAGGAATTCTCTGTATTTTCGCACTTAAAAATCACATCAGTTCGTAAAAATAATGTACTCTATCATTTATTTACGAAAATATTTTTCAATATCATCTAACATTAAATTCACAGCTTTAATAGCACCTGCTATATTTCAAATTACTCCATCTCCTTAGAATACTTTATATTTTTATAAGCCTGTAGCTATTTAAATAGTGGATCTTCTGTCCATTTTTTGCTAATGTGTTTTCTTTTAAAATAGAATGCATGATAAGTGTATGAGTATAATAATTATGGACGTTCTTAAAATGCGTATCTATGTTGTTCATAGATACGCATCCATATTACACCATAAAATTAATTCCTAATATTGAGTATATTTAATATATGAAGGATCATTATATATCCATTGATTTCCACCAAGATTTAACCAACTATTTTGATTTATAAATACTACATAAGATTCTGGAGAATTTAATTTACCAAGAACTGAGGAAGACGTTGATGGACCACTTCTTAAATTTACATTTGTTCCTCGTATATAAGCGACACCAATTGGGCTTCCATCACTATTGCTCGTCTTTACAAAATTAATGTACGAAGAATCATTATACACCCATTGTCCGTTCCCTAAATCTAACCATCCATTACTTTCCTGATATACGACATACGATTCTGGAGAATTTAGTTGACGAAGAACTGAAGAAGACGTTGATGGACCACTTCTTAAATTTACATTTGTTCCTCGTATATAAGCAATCCCCTTCGTTTGTGGTGTTGGCTGAGGGTTGGGAGGTTGTGGATTCGGAGGATTTGGAGTTGGAGTTACTCCCAAAATAGCAGCTATTCCGTTTGCATACGCTTGACTTAGATCTTCAATAAATTGTGGATTTTTCAATAAATTAGCATCAAACGTTGTATCAATAAAAGCAGTCTCAGTTAAAATCGCATCCATTGCAGTCTCTCTTAATACCGCATAATTTGCTTTTTTTGTCCCTCGATCACGAAGACCGAATTTTATTAATAGAGGATTGACTGCTGCATGCATTGTTTGTTGCTTTGCATATGCGGAGCTACTGTTAGATAACCCATTATAAATATAACTTTCAAAACCAGTCCCCCCGCCACTATTTATATGAAATGAGATAAAGTAATCTGCATCAAAAGAATTAGCAATATTAGCACGTTCCGATAAAGAGATAAACACATCACTATCACGTGTCATTTTAATAGTAATTGGGTAGTTTGCAGATAAAATGTCTCGAACACGTCTAGCGATTTGAAGTGTTAAGTTTTTTTCTACTAAACCATTACCAACAGCACCAGAATCATATCCACCGTGCCCTGCGTCTATAACAAGTTTCATATCCCCGTTTCATTCCTTTCTTTCGTTTATAAAATTCACATTGCTACTCGTCCTATTTTATGTAAAATATACAACTTTCGTTACAATTGCAAATAAAAAACCACCTTATGTAAGGCGGTTTCTATCAGTTTGCTTTAACCAATTTAAAATAAATATATACGATTGATAGTGAATATAACGTATGCAAAATAAAATAAATAAAAGAGCTATTCCGGCACCGCTATATAGCAGGCCAAATTTTAAAAAAATGTTTAAAAGTGGTGGGAAGTGAGCCATGTTTTGTAATATGGTAAGCATACAAAATAAAATAAAAAACACAGGGACATATTGTAATTCATATGGCTTTCTTTTTTTATTCATTCTTTTCCGGATGAAAATATGGCTTATCTCTGCTACTATAAAACACCCTCCAATTAATACAAGACCAGAAGTCATCGTCATACATCCACCTGCCTTATATTTATTTTACCGCATAACTAATCATCGTTATATTTTCTTCACATACGTTCCCTCTTCCTCACTAAAACCAAAACTTTCTATGAAAGCTTTCGCTTGTTCTGTTAATTCCTTTTGTAGTATTTTTATCTCTTTCACATTTCTTTGTTTCATCATCTCTTCAAATGTAAAATACGTATTTGTTCCATAACCATAACTTTGATAATCAAAATGAATAATTAACTGAGATAAAACAGCACGCTCTCCTTGAACACTATAATCTATCACACCAATATATGTATCATCAACTTTTACACAATACTGTATTTTTTTCTCATTTAAACTGTGTGAGCGGAACATTTCTTTAACAACGCTTTCATTTTCTACAGTTACTTTCTCAAACGTAATCATATGTTGTCCATCCTTTTACTATTATTGTATCAATAATATGTTCTATTTATGAAAAAAACCTTAAGACCATATGCGATCTTAAGGTTTTTCTTATTAAACTAAGCTATACGCACGTTTTGTTTCTTCATGGAACTTATTCGTATCGTATTTATGTTCAACATAAATTTGATGCCATACCATAAACGCAAGTACAGTCCAAATTTTACGGCTATAATCGCCTTTATCTGCACAATGTGCTTCCAGTAGGTTTAATACATACTGTTTGTCGATTAAATGCTCTGTTTTACTTTCGTTTATAATATTTACAGCCCAGTCATGCATTTCGTCTTTTAACCAGTGACGAATTGGTACTGGGAATCCAAGTTTTTTACGGTCTAACACGTGATCTGGAACGATTCCGCGTGCTGCTTCACGTAAAATAGCTTTCGTAGTTCCGTTAGCAATTTTAAATTCTGTCGGAATTTTAGATGCTACATCAAATACTTCTTTATCTAAGAACGGTACACGAAGTTCTAATGAGTTTGCCATTGTCATTTTATCAGCTTTTAATAAGATGTCGCCACGTAACCATGTGAACATGTCGATGTATTGCATTTTGCTTACATCATCATAATCTTTAATTTCGTTATACAATGGTTTCGTGATATCCATATAGTTAACACTTTCATTGTAATACTTCATTAATTCAGCTTTTTCTTCTTCACGGAAGATTTTCGCATTTCCATAGTAACGCTCTTCGATTGGTGTACATCCACGCTCTAGGAAGCTCTTTCCTTTAAATCCTTCTTTAAGAGCACCGCTTAATGCTTTTAACACGCTCTTACCTGGGCTAGGAATATAAGAGAACATTTTTAATGAGTTTGGCTCACGATAAATGTTATAACCACCAAATAGCTCGTCTGCACCTTCACCTGAAAGAACAACTGTTACATGTTTACGTGCTTCTTTTGCAACGAAATACAACGGTACAGCTGCTGGATCTGCTAAAGGATCGTCCATATGCCAAATGATTTTTGGGAACTCATCCATAAACTCTTTCGCTGAAATGAATACGTTATGGTTTTTAACGCCTAATTTCTCAGCAGTTTCTTTCGCAACATCAACTTCACTGAAACCGCGTTGCTCAAAGCCAACAGAGAATGTTAAAAGATTTGGATTCATTTCTCTTGCGATAGAAGCAATAATAGATGAATCAATACCACCGGAAAGGAAGGAACCTACTGGTACATCACTGCGCATATGCACTTTTACTGAATCGTATAGCACATCACGAATTGCTTGGATATGCTCTTCTTTCGTTGCGCTTGAAGCATTGAAATAAGGTTTCCAGTAACGATGAATTTCCATCTCTTTTCCGATTTCTTTTACGAAATAATGACCAGGCTCGATTTTATTAACATCAATTGTTAATGTTTCTGGTTCTGGACCATATTGGTACGTAAAGTAATGTTGTAGTGACGTTGGATTAACTCCTTTGTCTTTCATTACATGCATAATACTTTTCTTCTCAGATGCGAAGAATGTAGTATCACCTTGTTGCGCGATATATAATGGTTTAATACCGAAATGGTCACGTGCACCGAAAAGTTTCTTTTCTTCACGATCCCAAATCATAAACGCAAACATACCACGAAGGTAATCTACACATTTTTCTTTCATATGTGCATACAATGCAATGATAACTTCTGTATCAGATTGCGTTGCAAACGTTGCACCTTTTTCAAGTAACATTTCACGTAATTCTACATAATTGTAAATTTCACCATTAAAAATAATTACATATCGATCATTTTCATAAGTTAGCGGCTGATGTCCTGCCTCTAAGTCAATGATGCTTAAACGGCGGAAGCCAAATTGTACATGTTCATCACGAAAATATCCTTCGTCATCTGGACCACGGTGGAAAATCATCGTGTTCATATTTTCAAATTGATGTTTTTCTGTTTCTGAAAACTCTCTAGGGTTTTCACATAAACATCCTACAAAACCACACATACTTCTTACCCTCTTTCAGTTTTCATTCTGTCTCTATACTACTATATCAACCCTATTTATACTAGCATAATCAACTGAATATGGCGACCAAAAACTATAAAAAAATCACTCCATTTCACATTTTTAACATTTTTTTATGAAAACATGAAAACTAGGCACTCACCTTTCTCCGCTTTTGTCATATGATATTGCAAATTGATTTCTAGGAGGGAATACCATGAGTGAGGAAAAAAAAGATTCTTCTCGCCCACCAGTTCGAAATTATTTAAAGCAAATTGATGATTTTTTTGAACAAACGCCTCTTCGCAATGTAATCGCTGATTTAAATCATTTTTTCCAAAAAGGAAATCGTTTATTAACATTCCCTGTCGATTTATATGAAGTAGATGATGAACTTGTCGTTACAGCAGAATTACCAGGTATACAAAAAGAACAAATTCAAATTGAAATGCAAAGTGAATACTTAAAAGTTTCTGTCAAAGAAGACATACTTGAAGAGACAGAAGATCAAACATCTCATAATTATTATCGCCGAGAGCGCTCCATTTCAGAAGCATCCAGGATTATTAAGTTGCCATATTTAATAAATAAAAAAGCAGCTAAAGCCTCTTATGAAAATGGCGTATTAGAAATTCGTGCTCCGAAACTTCCGCAGCAGCATGACATTTTATCCATAGACTAATGTAAAAAAAATAAGGGTGCTATGCACCCTTATTTTTAATCCACTAATCTCTTCATATCACGTATGATGTCTTCGTATGGCGTATTACTAATACCATTATACTTTTTCATTACTTTTCCATTTTGATCAATTAAATAAAATGATGTACCATGTATTACTTGACCGTTCTCCGGCTTATCTACAAGTGATTGGAAATTCTCTTTTGAAAACTTTGTAATATCTTCTAACGAATAACCCGTCAATAGATTCCAATTACTAGTATCTTCTGTAAACTTTTGAATGAAAGCTTTCAGATTTTCTGGCTTATCAAGGTCTGGATCTACACTAAACGAAACAAATTGAACGTCTAATTTCTCTTCCTTTGCCATCTTCTGTAATTTTGCCATATTAGCGGTCATTGGCGGACAAACTGTTTGACAGTTTGTGAACATAAAATCTGCAACCCATACTTTCCCTTTTAAGTCTTTCGTACCAAATTGTTTTCCATCTTGATTTGTGAATTGGAAAGTTTCTAAATCCCAATTTAATGGTTTACGAAGCTTTGAGCCTGATCCACTACATCCAGCAAGTACAAAGAGACAAAATATAACCATAAGACCAATTATTTTTTGATAACGCTTCATTTATAAACCTCTTTTCTCTATCCTAAATTTAAATAGGTTATGTTCATCATAACAAAAGTTAACACTACGAGAAAATTGTTTACTACATTTGTTCACGAAATCGTACGAATTTACGTATGTTACCTCTTAATTTCAGGCGAATTACTAGACAAAATATATTTTTTCTCTAAATAGTATTTGCAAAACAAAGTTCATTGTTAAATTTGTAAATACCTTCCCCTATTTTTTAACAATTACTTAAACATTAATCCATTTTATACACTGTATTCCTTAACAACATTTCGGTACAATACAACTACAATGATTTTAAATGAGGTGATGTTCATGGCAAAGCGCTATGAAAATATGGATAATGTTAGTACAAAAAAATCAATTCGTTCTTTTTTACGATGGCGTAAAGAACGAAAGCAGAACAAAAAAGACTTTTCTTTCTTAGTAGAACAATCACCTGTTAAACAAAGTTCATTTTTGCAAAGTAATGTTGAAAAAACGACAGTCACATGGATTGGCCATTCCACTTTTCTTATCCAAACGAATGGGCTTAATATATTAACAGATCCAGTATGGGCAAATAAATTAAAATTGGTTCCAAGGCTTACTGAACCAGGTTTTACTATACAAGAACTACCTAAAATTGATATAGTCCTTATTTCACACGGTCATTATGATCATTTAGATTTTTCAACTCTTCGTCAGTTAAATGATGATGTTCTATATCTTGTACCTATTGGATTAAAAAAATTATTTACTCGTAAGAAATTTACTCATGTAGAAGAGTATAAGTGGTGGGAAAATACGACAATTAACGAAGTTTCTTTTCACTTTGTACCTGCTCAGCACTGGACGAGAAGATCCTTATTTGATATGAATACGTCTCACTGGGGTGGATGGATTATTGATAATGAAACGACTATGGAAACCATTTATTTTTGTGGCGACAGTGGCTATTTCCAAGGTTTCAAAGAAATTGGCAAACGCTTTTTAATTGATATTGCTCTTATGCCAATTGGCGCTTATGAACCAGAATGGTTCATGAAAGTATCTCATGTTTCACCTGAAGAGTCAGTGCAAGCTTATTTAGATTTAAATGCTACGCATTTTATACCAATGCATTACGGAGCTTTTGCACTCGCCGATGAAACACCTCGCGAGGCAATAACAAGACTTCGAAGTAATTGGAATTTACGCATGTTACCGTGGGAACAACTGCATGTACTCTTTTTAGGCCAAACTTTTACTTATAATAGCGCCACAAATGAAAAACAAGTCAATGAAAAAATCGAAACTTTACAAGTTTAATGTAACTACTTATTTGATATATCCATCATATAATATAGAAAATCATAAAGGGTGTTTTCTATGAATGAATATTTACAGACTCGCTATATCATTAGCGGGAGTGCCTGTATAGCCCTTCTCATTTCTTACTTTCTATTCACATAAAGTGAAACTTTAATCAGTGGGGAGCTCTTCATCCCCCACTGATTATTAGTTGAACCAATCGGACAGTAAGACTCCCTACCTCCTTTGCTTTCGCTGAATTTTGAGGTAGGGAGTCTTACTGTCCGTTAATGCGGGATAAAAAAGCTACTTGAAAATATATTTCAAGTAGCTTTTTTATTACTCTGCTAAATACATAAATCCGATTGCACCCGGACCTGTATGAGTACTAATAATTGGAGTTGTATAGAAAATTTCTGATTGAGTAAATTCACTCACTTTTTCAACCGCTGCTTTTACACTTTCAGCTAAAGGAATTGCTTTCGCATGTGGAATTGCAACAGCTTTTACAACTTTCCCAGCTGTATCTTGCTCAAATAACTTAGCTAACGTTTTTACAATTTGTCCTTGGCTGCGCACTTTCGTTACAGGGTTATAAACACCATCTTCAAGGCTAGCAATTGGCTTTATATTAAGTAGCGAACCGATAAACGCTTTTCCTTTACCGATACGTCCACCCTTCACTAAGTTTTCTAATGTATCTACTACTACATATAAACGAGTATTCTTTCTCACTTCATCTACACGTTTTAAAATTTCTTCTAGTGAGCGTCCTTCATTTGCCATTTTTGCAGCTTCTATTACTTGGTATGCTAAAGCATGTGTAATAAATTGAGAATCAACAACTGTTACTTTTGTATCAGTCATCGATGCAGCACTATTTGCAGTTGCAACAGTACCACTCATTCCACTAGTCATATGGATAGAAAGTACTTCACTTCCATCTTCGCCTAGCTTGTCATACATTTCTACAAATGTACCCATAGCTGGTTGTGATGTCTTTGGTAGTTCCTCTGATTTAATCATTTCTTCAATAAATTCATCAGGTTGTAAATCAACGCGATCTAAATATGTTTGTCCATTTACAGAGATTGATAATGGTAGAACATGAATGTCATACTGTTCGATTACATCTTGTGATAAATCTGCCGTTGAATCTGTTACAATTTTAATTTTTTGCATACTATCCTTCTTCCCTTTCCAATACGCTCTCCTTGTTATTATACTAGCATTCCTAATGCTTTCAACAATTTCGAACGAAATTCCATCAAATTAATTATATTTTTATACCTAAAATAAAAAAGACAGAGTATTCCTGACTCTGTCCTACTCTAAATTATGCGTTCTTTTCAAGGGTATTTGTTTTATATACATTTGAATAATCATTCCACTTCAAACAATTTTGTAAATATTCACGGAAAGAATACGAAAATCTTGGGTGCTTTTGTTTTTGAATTTTCGCAATAAACAATTGAAGACGAGACTGAATTAGAAACGATAATGGATGCTGCGCTTGTAGGACAGGGATTTCAAATATTTTAATACAATTCCCTGTTGCATGAGTGAAATAAAAACTTTTCGTAATCACAATATCAATCCTCTTTTTCATTGGATTTTTGAACTGCCTCCACTTAACGTTTTGACACATTGTGTAAAATATAGGTTTTCTCCTACTACTGAAAATACACGTTTTTCCTACAGTTAGTATTGGCAGGATTCATCCCGATCTAATCATTCCTTTGAGACGGTAGTCTTGTTGCCAGTATATAGCTAATTAACTTAAGTATAAACTTATAGAGGTAAAAAGTTTGTCTAAATTTCGGATATTCTATAATTTTTTTCTTTTATATATTGTATACGATATTATCAATAGTATAACAAATAATTTAAAAAGTGCCTTTATAACGAGGCACTTTTCGAATGTGTTTCTTCTCTTTTTTGTTTGCGTTTACTTACAATTTTTGATAAAGCGATACTAATTTCATAAATACAAATAAGCGGTACCGCAACTAAACTATGAGATAAAAAATCAGGCGGTGATATACAAGATGCAATAATAATCAATGCTACGTAAGCATACCTTCTTATTTTTATTAGAAATTCTGCCGTAAGTATGCCAATACTCGTTAAAAACATTACAACTACAGGTAATTCAAAAATCACAGCAAATGGAACTGTTAAATTAAGTACAAAATGAAAATACTTTTCTGTCGTAAACATTGTATTAAACATTTCATTACCTATCGTAGTTAAAAAATGAAATAGAAACGGCATTACAATGAAATATCCAAAACATAAACCTGCAATAAATAATATAGACAACACTGGTATATACATTACTGTCATCTTTTGTTCATTTGGATGTAAACCTGGTTTTACAAATAACCAAATTTGTATAGCAGCAAAAGGAATTGTACAAACAATAGCAAATACTGTAGCAATCGAGAAAAAAATCCATAATACATCACTTGGACCGAGAACAGTTAATTTCATTGGTAAATCTTTGACAAGCCAAAAATATATATCCTTCGTAAAAGTAAATCCAATAATTAAAAATAGTACAAAGGATAACACTGTATATATTACTCGTTTGCGAAGCTCAACAATATGTTCTACTACACTCATTTCCCGATCTTCCATCTCGTTCACCACACTTTATTTATCCATTCCAAGGAAAACTCATCATATTTTGTTTACTTCTTTTCCTTCTCTTGAAATGCGTCATCAGTCAATTCTTTCGTTGATTTTTTAAATTCTTTTAACGTTTCCCCTAAAGCCTTTCCGATCTCAGGTAATTTTTTTGGTCCAAATAAAATCAGTACAGCTACTAAAATTAAAATTAATCCTGGAAAGCCAATATTTGAAAACATTTCCCCATCCCCTTTATTAGTAGATTCCTTGTCCTACTATTACATAATTTTATTTTGTCAAAAAAGTTTGAAAACGTCAACAAATCCATCGCCTTTTGTCAAAAAAATTCAAAAATATAATCAATTATACAAATTTCATTTTCTATTGTCCTTGTGTATGATATGGTAAGGGAAACGACATATTATTTTATAATAGTAGAAAGGATTTACATTATGACTGAAAAAATGACACGAATGACACATTTTGTGAAAGAAGAAATTGCAAATGCAATTACACATGGTATCGGTGCCATTTTAAGCATCCCTGCCTTAATTATATTAATTATTCATGCTTCTAAGCATGGCACCGCATCTGCTGTAGTTGCATTTACGGTTTATGGTGTAAGCATGTTCTTACTGTACTTGTTTTCAACGTTGCTACATAGCATTCACCATCCTAAAGTAGAAAAATTATTTACTATTTTAGATCACTCAGCCATTTATTTATTGATCGCTGGCACATATACTCCTTTTCTACTTATTACACTTCGTGGACCTTTAGGTTGGACGTTACTCGCTATTATATGGACACTTGCAATTGGCGGTATTGTTTTCAAAATTTTCTTTGTACGTCGCTTTATAAAAGCATCAACTTTATGCTATATCATTATGGGATGGCTCATAATCGTTGCCATTAAACCACTTTATGAAAATCTAACTGGACATGGTTTTTCCCTACTCTTAGCAGGTGGCATTTTATATTCAGTTGGGGCAATCTTTTTCCTTTGGGAAAAGCTACCTTTCAACCATGCCATTTGGCATCTTTTCGTTTTAGGTGGCAGTACAATGATGTTCTTCTGTGTACTCTTTTATGTCTTACCTGCAGTTTAATAAAAAAAGTTTCAGCTTGATGTAAGCTGAAACTTTTTTTATTACTTATGTAATTGAGATGCAATAACATCCTGTGTATGCTTTGTTAATTCTTTAATATCCATATTTGCATACTCTTCAGGTGTAATCGGCTTAGAAATTATTACTGTTGCATGAGCTGGTTTCATGCGATTTCCATTCGCTTCAAACATTTTATATGTACCATCTAACGTTACAGGTAAGATTGCTACACCAGATTTTACAGCCAGGTGAAAACTACCAGCTTTAAACTCTCCAATTTCGCCACCCTTACTTCTCGTTCCTTCAGGGAAAATAACGATAGAATGTCCATTCTTTAATAGTTCAATTCCATCTTTAATCGCTTGAAGAGATTGACGACGATCATTACGATCCATAAATACACAATTCATAAGTTCCATCCAAGTTGGTACAACTGGAAACTTCTTAATCTCTGCCTTTGAAACGAATCCAATTGGTTTATTTAAGTAACCTAGTAAAACAGGGATATCCATATTACTTTGATGATTACTTACAACTAGTACCGGCTTGTCTTTCGGAACATTTTCAAGCCCTTTTACTTCTACTGCCCCTCCAGCTACACGTACCATTTTCTTACCAAACCAATTTGTCGTTTTATACACAGCATTATCTTTTTCTTGCGGTGACATCGTACTTACTTGTTTTTTAAGACGCCACATTCTCGGTGTAATCGCAATTACGATTAAAATTAAATAAAAGATTTTAAAAAACGTTTGAATCATACAGAACCCCCACCTATTATCATTCCGACCTTCATTATACTAGACAAACGAAGGAAAAAGAAGAAAAAATGTCCAAACAACAAGTGTTTGGACATTTTTAAGTATTCTATATTAGAAACGTTTTGCTAATTCACGTGCATTAGCAATTGCTGCTTCTTTAATTTCTTGTGCTTTTTCAGGGTTTGCATTCATTCCCTCAACTGCAATATATTCAGTATCATTTACACCGATAAATCCTAATACTGTTTTCAAGTGATTGCGACCGAAGTCCACAGCTGCATATGCTCCTTCAGAATAAACGCCGCCTGTAGCTTGAATGTGAAGTGCTTTTTTGCCTTCTAATAAGCCAACTGGACCATTTTCAGTATATTTGAATGTTTTACCTGCGATTGCTAAGTTATCTAAGTATGCTTTCACTACTGGTGGATAGCTAAAGTTCCACATTGGAGTTACGAATACATAACGATCTGCGTGCATAAATGTCTCTAGGTTTGTGTTCATTGCTGCAACTTTTTGTTGTTGAACTTCAGTTAAAGTTTCAAAACCTTCACCTGCCGCAAATTTACCCCAAGCAGCAAATACATCAGCATCAATTGCTGGTACAGTTGTGTTAAATAAATCAATTGTTACAACTTCGTCTTGTGGATGTTCATTTTTATATGCTTCGATGAAAGCTTCCCCTACTGCCATTCCGAAAGAACCTTCTGCTGAATTTGGATTTGCTGTAATAAATAGTACTTTTGTCATTGTATTCTCTCCCTTTTACATTTTATCTTTAATTTGAGATTTATATTTCGAAAGTAAATAACTTACCTTATGTAAGTATAATACAAAAAGTTATGTGTAATGTCAATAAAAAATAGCTACTTTTTTTTCGTAAGTTAATGATTTATTTTGCTTCTTTATAATCCGGTATGCAAATATCAAGGACTCTTAATACAAAAAGGCTATCTCTATAGATTATAGAAATAGCCTTTTATTACATATTATTTTTGAAAAATATGTTTTACTTTTTCAGCAGGAATATTACTTCCGCCTCTACCTTTTACATCTTCAATCATCATTGTAACGACCATATCCGGCGCATTTAAATCAAATGCAGCAAACCAGCCTAGTTCTTTGCCTTCTGCCTCTTTTGATACTTTTAACTCTGCTGTACCTGTTTTTCCAGCAAGAGTCATGCCGTCAATTTTAGCAATTTTCCCTGTACCATCCGGATCATTAATTACTTTCGTTAAAGCTGTTTTTAATATCTCTTGATTTCCTTTAGAAATCACATTTTCTTTCCAAGCCTTTGGTTGTTTATCTGTTTTAATGATATACGGCGACGGAATCGTTCCGTCATTTACAATTGGCGCATACGTTAATGCTAAATGAAGAGGAGTCATTAAGACTTGTCCTTGTCCATATCCTGTATCTGCCATTTGAATATCATTTTTAATGCCGTCATTTGCAATTTTAGAAGCAGGGAACCCATATTCAATTGGTAGTTTCTCATCGAATCCGAATTTTTTCGCTTCACTCATAAATTTGTCTTTTCCGATTTTCAAAGCTTCTTGTGCGAAGTAAATATTATCCGAGTATTTCATTGCCTTATCAAAATCAATCGGATTTGCATCTTTCACACGTGTTACATAATAATTACCCCAAGAAGAATCCTTTGTCCATTGCAATCCTTCAATTTTCAATTCTTCTTTTGGATCAATCGTTTTCGTTTCAAGGCCGATTGCAGCTGTAATTGGCTTAAATACAGAACCTGGTACCGATAATTGTGTAAATCGATTCGTCATCGGTTTTTTCGGATCATTATTCCATGCTTCGCGTTGTGCTTTCGATGTTCCTCGTGCAATTAAATTAGGATCATATGCTGGACTACTTACTAGTGCAATTGTTTCTCCACTTTTCGGATTAATTGCTGCACTTGAACCAGCTTCACCCTTCATTTCATTATACGTTTTTTCTTGAACAGCACTATCAATAGTTAAAGTTACGTTTTCTCCATCAACAGCATCTGTTTTTGCTAAATTTTTAATTTCTTTTCCTTGTGCATCTTCTACAAAGACACGGCCACCTTTTTTACCGCGCAGCTTTTCTTCCAATACTTGCTCTAATCCAGCCTTACCAACTGGATCATCGGCTTGATAGCCCTTCTTTTGAAGCGTTTTTAAATCTTCAGCATTTACCTTTCCGATATAACCAGTTAGATGAGCTGCCGCTTCCCCTAACGGATATGTACGAACATTTACTGGTTTTGTTGAAACACCTGGTAAATCAATGTACGTATTTTGCGTTGCCCCTTCAGGTAAAATTCCAATTGGTACGAGATACCCTGGTTTTACCCATTTAGCAGCTAGTTTTTGATCAATTTCTTCTACAGACATATTTAACAACTTCGCTACTGTTTCTTTCGTTTGCGGAGCAGTATCGTCTAATTTTTCTGGAACGATTCCAATTTCAGAAGCTTTCCCATTCGTCGCAAGACCTTTTCCATTACGATCGTATATTTCACCACGTTTTGGTTGTGTTGTTTGCATACGCACTTTACTATCTTTTGTCATGCCAGGGAAAATGAAGTCTGGAGTCCAATCTATTTTCCAAGATTCTTTATCTCCATCTTTTTCTTTCACCATTTTTGCTTCATGGCCAAAAGTGATTTTACCACCAACTGTATCCATGCTTACTTTAAAAGGAACAGGGCCTTTATCTTTTTTATCTTCTTTTACTTCCCCTGTTTCTACCTTTAAATCTTTCACTTCAATACCAGAATAAATCTTTTCATATTTCTCAGTAAACTCTTTCTTAGAAATATCTTTTTTTGCATTTTCTGATAATTGATCATACATATCTGCAAATTTTTGTTTATTCCAAGATTTTACATATGCATCAAACGCTTCTTGTGGTTTTTCTTCTTTACCGCATCCGACTAACATGAATGTTAAGCAAAGAAAAAGAATCCCCCATATCTTTCTCAATTGATTCTCCTCCTCTTTCTATATTAATACTTTTGAAAATTTTAGCATTTTTTACATGCTACCTTACATTATAACACTATCAAATATCATCTATAAACTTACATTTATAAATACAAATAAAAAAGATTGATGCGAATATTCACATCAATCTTTTTTATTATTGTTGCTTCTCATATATATGGTAATAATACGTATACGGATTTTTTTCATCCGTTAAGCCTTTTTCCACAAAAATTTCTTTCCAATTTGTCATATCCATTTCTGGGAAGAATGTATCTCCTTCAAATGCATGGTGGATTTTTGTTATATACAACTTGTCTACATAAGGTAAAAAGAGATCATAAATTTGCGCTCCACCAAAAACAAAAATCTCCTCTTCGTTTTTACATAGCTCAAACACTTCTTCCACAGTATGAGCAACTTCACAACCTTCTACATGGTAATGACCGTTACGCGTTACGATAATATTACGTCTTCCTGGAAGTGGTCTACCGATTGCTTCATAGTTCTTTCGTCCCATAATAAGCGGGTGACCCATCGTTGTTTTCTTCACGTACTGTAATTCACTCGGTAAATGCCAAGGTAAGTTATTATCTTTACCAATTACTCTATTTTCGTCCATTGCGACCATAAATGAAACAATCATCTTTTCATCTCCTCTACAATTACACTGCAACCGGTGCTTTAATTGCTGGGTGTGGATCATATCCTTCAATCGTTAAATCTTCCATTTCAAAATCAAATACAGATTTCACATCTGGATTTAATGTAAGTTTCGGGAACGGACGTGGTTCACGTGCTAATTGCTTTTCTACTTGTTCAAAATGATTCGTATAAATATGTGCATCTCCAATCGTATGAACAAATTCTCCTACTTCAAGACCACATTCATGTGCAATTAAATGTGTTAGAAGTGAGTAGCTTGCGATGTTAAATGGAATTCCAAGGAATATGTCTCCACTTCTTTGATATAGCTGACAAGAAAGCTTTCCGTCCGCTACGTAAAATTGGAATAACGTATGACAAGGCGGTAATGCCATACTTGGTACATCTTCAGGATTCCATGCCGAAACAATTAATCGGCGAGAATCTGGCGTTTTCTTAATCATTTCAATTACATCTTTTAACTGATCAAGCGTCTCACCGGCAGTCGTTTTCCAAGCACGCCATTGTTTCCCGTATACGTCTCCCAAATATCCATATTTCTTCGAGAATTCATCGTCTTCTAAAACGCTCTTTTTAAACAATTCCATTTGCTCATCGTATTGCACTTTAAATTCCTCATCTTGTTGTGAGCGAAGACCGAAATCTGTCATATCAGGTCCAGTATATTCGTCACTTTCTACCCAACTTTTAAATGCCCATTCATTCCAAATGTTATTATTATGCTGCAATAAATAACGAATATTTGTATCACCTTTCATAAACCAAAGCAATTCACTTGCTACAAGGCGAAATGGTACTCTCTTTGTCGTTAATAAAGGAAATCCTTTATTAAGATCAAAACGCATTTGGTATCCAAATACAGATACAGTCCCTGTCCCTGTACGATCTTCTTTCTTCGTACCGTGCTCCATTACATGGCGGCATAAATTTAAGTATTCATTTTCAGCATGTTTCATATGTAGGAAAACCTTCTTTCAATCTTATATGCAGTTTATCATAACATGAAAAACAGTAAATTTAATAATCTTGATAAATAAAAATTTTTTCAGTAATTCTTACAAAATCATTAACTTTCCATATTTAAAAAGGTTTTCATTTTCTATTACCGAAAGTATAGTGCGGTAGGACAAAATTTAAACTTGGAGGTTAGAAGTATGTCTAAAATTGAAACTCCTGTTATGACTTCTTTACAAACAACAGTTGAAAAAATGATGAAGGATTTAAAAGTTCCTGGTGCTGCTGTCGCTGTTATAAAAGATGGTGAAGTTATTATTTCAGAAGGTTTTGGCTATCGTAATATCGAGACAAAAGAGGCTGTTACACCGAAAACACGCTTTGCCATTGGTTCTGCAACGAAAGCTTTTGGTACATTTTCATTAAGCGTATTAGCACAGCAAAAAAAGTTTAATTGGGATACTCCTGTCCAATCTTATATACCTAACTTCTCTTTATCTGAACTACTTGCTAGCTCACAAGTTACAGGACGCGATTTAGCATCTCATCGCACTGGTGTAAGTCGTCATGAGGCTCTCTGGTACAGCTCTTCCTTAACTCGAAAAGATCTCGTTGAAAAAATAAAACATTTATCACTTGATGCACCGTTCCGCACAGCATTCCTATATAACAACTTAATGTATGCAACCATTAGCTACATTGTTGAAAACATTACAAATCAAACGTGGGAGCAATACGCTACAGAACATATTTTAGAACCTTTAAATATGAGCCATACAAACTTCTCTGTTACAGACTCAAAAAATACGAATGATCACGCTTTACCTTACATTGAAAATGACGGTGAAATAAAAGAAGTTCCATTCCGGAACATCGATACAGTTGGCGCTGCTGGATGTATTAATTCTACAATTGAAGATATGACAAATTGGGTACTTCTTCACTTAAATGAAGGGAAGTTTGGAGATCATGAATTAATCTCTCCTGAATTATTACAACAAATGTATACACCACACAATTCAATTCCAGATCAACCAGTATTATCACTTCCTGAATCTCCATTAAATAGTTACGGACTTGGTTGGTTTATTAGCGCTTATCGTAATAATAAAGTGATTCATCATGGCGGTAATATCGATGGATTTTCGGCGCTTGTTTCATTTATGCCAAAAGAAAATATAGGCATTGTTATTTTAACAAATGCTGGAGGCACATTACTTCCTACTTATCTTGCTAACCAAATTTATGACGAACTACTTGAATTAGAATCCATTGATTGGCATAAACGTGCTGTAGAAGATACTGAAAAAATGAAGGAAATGATGAAAGAAGCAACTGAATCCCTTCCTGAACAAATTAAAGGGACTACACCTTCTCACAAATTAGAGGACTACATTGGTACTTTTGAACATCCTGCTTATGGAGTATTACAAGTATATAAACGGAATGATTCATTAAATGTACAATTTATGGAGATGGAAATTCAATTACAGCATCATCATTACGACATATTCTCCGCACCAGTTGACTTGTTCCGAACGAAAATGAATCTATTATTTGCATATGAAATGAATGTGAGTGGTGAATTCCCATCCCTTCAGTTACATGTACCAGCTATGTTAAGTACTCAGCCGCTTACATTTAAGAAAATCAAATAATTTTTTATTAGAGGGTTGATAACACTTCCCTCTATTTTTTATTTAAACCCCCATCCAAATAAAGGATAATATGTGAAGGATACAGAATTCTCTTATTCAACTAATTAAATTATTAGGAGGAAAAGCTGTGTACACAGAAATTTTTAAAGAAGTTGTTTCGATTACTCATCACTATTATTCAGGCTGTATAGATAATGGTAAAAAAATAAAGATAGGTGTGAATCACACCTATCTTTATTTTTTCATATTTATCATTTCTGGTTGAAGCCAAATCGGCTTCGCTAACTCAAAGTTATCATGATCCTCTAATACAATAGAAAGACGTACTAACATATCATCTAACATATGCGGCGTTGCTCGTAAGCACCAGACAACTGATGAGAAAACTGTCATGCCAACGTATACTGCATATAATCTCCAAAACTCCTCTGGTATTTTCCCATTATAATATCCAGTAATTTGTCCGATGGAATACGTGATACTAATGTCCCTTGCAAATAGTGCAATTTTCACAAAATCATGAAGTGGATCGCCCCAATCGTAGCCGTTAATATCAACAACACCTACATATTTCCTATCCCGTACGATTAGGTTTTCCAGATGAAAATCATCGTATTGAAATCGATTCGGACGATTCTGTACATACATTTCATTTTCATCTATAAACTTCATAATTTTATCATCATTTTTAATTTTAATTCCGCATGTTTTATACGCTTCTAAATATTTTCTATGTTTTCTCATTGCTCTTTCCTGCCAAGGCAGTAAACCTTTTGGAGCTTCATATGTATGCATTTTCGCTAAATCTTTTCCTGCTTCTACACCAATATCATATTGTTCTTTTTGCGAATATGTAGGCAACAACTTTTTCGCCTCTTCCCCTTCTAAATATGAAAAAATACTATAGCATAAACCTTCTTCTTCCAACAAACCTATTTCAATTGGCTTTTGTGCTTGTACATTACGTTTTTACATTTCATTTAAAATTTGAAACTCTATTTTCTTTCGTACTCTTTTATATCGCCCGTCCGTAACAAATACTTTTCATCTTCAATAGTCGTAATGATATATTTTTTATCAAGCGAGAAACCTTTAATGATTTCTTCCATATTCACTGCATCTTTTACTATTTGTATATTGTTTTTCCATGCTGTAATTTTCTTCATACATTTTCCCCTTACATTTCTGCATTCGGTGTATAGGCAACCTCTATAATAAATCCATTCGGGTCGTAAAAATCGATTGTATAGTATCTGTCTGAATAATGATTCATTTCGATAGGACCACGTATAACCTTCACTTTCGTACTAGAAAGAAACTCTGCTACCTCATCAACTGTTTCTCTATGAATAGCTTGGTAACAAATATGTCTAGGTCCTAAAGTCCTTACAATTTCCTCATCTACTTCTTTAAAATATATTTCACTTTCTCCCGTACTATATGCTATTTCACTTAACTTTCTCCATCCAATTATCGAAAACAACTTATTGTAAAATAAAATGGATTCTTCCAAATTTGCTACCCAAAACTCAATATGATGAATTCCAGCTCGAAGTGTATTCATATTAAGAATGCGCCGCCTGTACTACTTGCACAATTTCTCCTGGAGTGTTAACCATATAATCTGGAGCATCCTCTTTTACCGCTTCAATGACATCATATCCCCAAGATACCCAAATTACATTCACCCCAGCCTTTTTACATGCTACTACGTCTCTCTGTTCATCACCAACGTATAACATATCTTGCTCCGTTATCTTTTTTGACTTTAAAAACCTTTTTATCATTTTATCTTTACCAAACAAATTTTTAGAACAATACACTTCTTGAATATTTCCTATTCCATTATTGTGTAAAAACGCCCGAATATGCTCTTCTGAGTTCGATGATATGACTGCAATCCCGTAGCCTTTTTTATGTAATTCATCTAATACGTCCTTCATCCCATGGAACAAAACGAGATCTTTTATAGCGGGTTGATATAATTTATAAAACTCTAACGCTAAAATAGGAAGCTTATAAAGTGGTACATCAAGCTTTTTACATCTCTCAGACATAGTCAATTTTCGTAAAGGCTCAATTTCTTCCTCACTAACTGTCTTATAGCCATGCTTTTCAGCAAGTTGATTATAAATCGGTACAAATATATTTTGTGAATCTACTAATGTGCCGTCAAAATCAAAAACAATATATTTTTGCATCCCCATACTCCTTTTTCTTCTTTTTTCCTAAGCATATGATATTCAACAACATAGTTGCCTTACCCTTTTATCAACATAAAAAAGAACAAGATTTTCTCTTGTTCTTTTTAAGAAAGCCATTTTGGCGGTACATTCGTATTCCAATAAATATTTCCTAATTCATGATGTCCAGAGTATCCATCATCAAAACGATGATAGTGGAAATTAAAATAATAACCATCTTGCGGCGGATGATCCCTTCTTACATGAAATCGCAGTAAGTCATTTCCTGATTTCGTATCGTAAACATGAAAAATCTTTTCATTATTTCCACCAGCTGGTTTTTGAGAAATCGCTAATGATTGTAACGAATCCTCCGGTACATCATTGGCAAGCTCAGCAATTGCCTCTTCAATTTTCGGTAATATTACATCTTTAAACTCATCTTCAATTACTGGACCAATTTTAGTACCAAACTTTTGCATCGACTGTTTCTCTGCTTCTTGCATTGCATACGTAATAAAAGTATCGGTAGTTAACCTGTCATTCGTTTCTTCATATGTATAGGACGTACTCTCCAAATTTTGTTGCCCAGCTGCGCTCGTAGGCTTGTCCGCAGCTTTGGCATTATCAAGCAATATGGAAGGAGGCGTCACTAAACCAAATGTAAATACGGTAATTAATGCGACTAAGGTTTTTCTAAACCAATTTGGCATTTATGTTCCCTCCCCTTTCACTCATTATATTTTATATAACGATTGTTTCTTCTATTATACAAAATGATTGTAATTTTTGCACTTTACAATTTTGTTAACGTTCACATATTTTTCACTTGAATATGAAATTGTAAGATTTCATACAATATAAATACAACAACAATGAGGAGGCGATCGAATGACTTTAGATGTCATGTATTCCGCCGCAAGCGTACTCGTTTTAGTATATTTTATTTATCAATGTGTTACAGATTAGAAAAGAGCCATTTTCTGGCTCTTTTCTATGGTAAAAATAAAATCCAACCAATCAATAATATAAAAACAATCCCTACAATCAAAGCTGGTAATAAATAAAAGTGAGAAAATATAACTATTCCATATAAAAGGATAGCTGGAAGTAGTAAATAACGATCCACCTTCCATCTTAACAATAGTAATTTCCCTTCATCACAATATAAATGAAGAAACATTTTTTTCGTAAATTCATTCCAATAATCGTGCGCATAACGAGAAATTGCAACTAAAGCAAATGCAAGAATAATAGCTGAAATCCACCTCGGACTCATGATAATACTTACCGTGCTTATACATACAATTTGAATATAAAATATTCGTGCACTACTTGTACGGAAAAATTCTTTCAAAAAAGATTCTACAATACGTGAATCAGCTTTTTCCGCTAAAAATTTTTTAGAACGTGGAAACATCCATGGTTTTTTATTCGAACTACTCGGCTTAGCAGCATGACCACCAACTTGCATAATACCGCTCGTCCAACGCATACTTTCTTCTTTTTCTTTCTCAACTTCTTTAAAAAAGTAATTCTTATAATTCATCTTTTCTTTTACTAATATTATAGTTAGGAAAACTGCTAGACCGATAAATAGTATTGAATAAAATGGATTTTTATAAATAAAAAATAGACTCATTCCAAAAAAGGATAAACTCATAGAAAATATTACATTTTTTATAGTCCATAAAACCCATCGTTTCCCCACACGTACATGAATAAATCTCGTCAACAACGATAACATAAATCGAAATACAGTAAAGAATGCCCAAAATAATACGATTTGTATCTTTGTCACTCCGTTACTTTTCATTAACACCGGTAACATAACAATTACTACCATTACATTCGTTATCGCTATTCGAACAAATGTA
Source organism: Bacillus thuringiensis (assembly GCF_014932895.1). GTDB lineage: Bacteria > Bacillota > Bacilli > Bacillales > Bacillaceae_G > Bacillus_A > Bacillus_A thuringiensis_AA. Next base: position 52,512 of record NZ_JACYOF010000002.1, read on the forward strand.
TATATCATGCCATACTGGATTAATTTTCGCATATGAGTTGGATACGAAATTAAAAATAAACTATCCCCTTGTTCAAAAAATGAGCGAACTCCTCTTGAATATGTAACAAAATAAAATGCGAGTAGACCTAATCCGAAACAAACCGTTTCTTCCATCGATAATTCATTTATCCATAGTGAACGATAATAGATTCCCATAAATATAAGTGCTGGAATAATAATATATAACGCGACTGTCCAATCTGTTATAGAACGTATGGACTTCCATTTTCGCCGAAGTTCATAGCGCACTCTTTTATAAAATTGTTGTTTAATCATGCTGTTCACGCCTTACAATTGCATCAAAGCAGTCTAATAATGGACTATCCGGCATTTCAGCTAACATTTGAATCGTATGTAAATTCCCATCTGCTACTAACGTTCCTTGCGAAATGAGCAAAAATCTCTCACAAATCCTTTCAGCAGTATCCAATACATGCGTACATAGTAAAATTCCTGCTCCACGTTCTTTTTCTTTATATAAATAGTTTAAAAATTCCTTCGTAGCTACTGGATCTAATCCGATAAAAGGTTCGTCAATTATATAGAAATCTGGCTCTGTTAAAAATGCCAATATAAGCATCGATTTTTGTTTCATACCTTTTGAAAACTTTGATAAATACTCATGCTTATGCTTATCCATTCGAAACATATGCAATAATTCTTCAGCTTTTCCTTCCCAGCTTCCTACTTCATCCTCTCGAGCAGCCATTAATAAATCAATATGCTCCCAGAGCGTCAAGTAATCATAATACGTTGGGTGTTCCGGCACGTATGCATACGGATTTTTCTTTTCACCAAATGAAATTTCACCATTTATATTTGCAAGTAAACCGAGTATCGTTTTAATCGTCGTACTTTTCCCAGCTCCATTTGCGCCAATAAGAGCCACTAGTTCACCCTTTTCAATAGAAAATTCAATATCATGAATTGTCTCTTCTCCTATTTCATATCCAGCAGAACGGATATTCACTTCTAACATACATTCCCCTTCTTTCCCTCGCATTATAATCAAAGGCATTCACATTATCTCCCTAACTATATATCATTATATCATGTTTAAAATATTCATTTTCATAGCAGGAAAAAACATTTTTTAACAGAATATTAAATGTTTGATTACATTTTATTGGAGTGGATAATATGTCTTTTCAAATTCGTAAAGCGACGATAGATGATATAGATGCACTTTGTTCTTTAACAAAAGAATTAAAAGGTTCCTCTATTTCCTATGAAGATATGAACAACCGATTGCAATTCGTACAAATGAGTCCTTTTGATTTTTTATATGTTTATGAGGAAGAAGAAACTATATATGGATTACTTGGGTTTCGTATACGCGAAAATTTAGAAGATGTAACACGCTATGGAGAGATTTCAATTATTAGTGTTGATTCTACGATACGACGGAAAGGCATTGGACACGTGTTAATGGATTATGCAGAACAATTAGCAAAGAAGCAGAATTGCATTGGCACATGGCTAGTTAGCGGAACAAAAAGAGTAGAAGCACATCCTTTTTACAAAAAATTAGGTTATGAAGTAAATGGATATCGATTTGTAAAACATTTTTAAACTACTTATAAATTGAAAGGACTATAACTATGGCAAACATTAAAGCAATATTCATTGATCGTGACGGTACAATTGGTGGCGACACTACAATACATTATCCAGGATCTTTTACATTATTTCCTTTTACAAAAGCAGCCTTGCAAAAACTAAAAGCTCAAAATATAAAAATTTTCTCTTTTACAAACCAACCAGGTATCGCGGATGGGATAGCGACTGTAGCTGATTTTGTACAAGAATTAGAAGGTTTCGGTTTTGATGATATTTACGTTTGTCCTCACAAACACGGTGATGCTTGTGAATGCCGTAAACCAAGTATAGGTATGCTTCTTAAAGCAGCGGAAAAACATGGGCTTGATTTAACACAATGTGCTGTAGTTGGTGATCGTTGGACTGATATTGTTGCAGGAGCAAAAGTGAATGCAACAACGATATTAGTACGAACAGGCGCTGGATATGATGCTTTACATACGTACCGAGACAAATGGGCACATATTGAGCCAAACTACATTGCAGATAACTTTGAAGATGCAACAAACTGGGTTTTAAATCAACTATAATGCAATTAAAGATTTTGATTCACTCGATCTCATTTAAAGCATGGTTAAAATAGCTGTTTTGGCAGATACTTGTCTGCCAAAACAAAGAAGAGATCGCCTCAACAGGTAACAAATTTCCTTTTGAGGTACAAACATTGCAAATGACATCATATTTTTGTCACTAATATCTATGAAATTCTCTGATTAAATAACATCAATAAACGTAAAGAAGGGATAGCTTAGTAGCTATCCCTTCTTTATTGACTCCTGTTAATTACATTTGTTATTTGTTTTTATTGAGTATCTTCGTCGCTTTTGTACTCCAAAACATCACCTGGTTGACAATCTAAAGCCTTACATATTGCTTCTAATGTTGAAAAACGAACCGCTTTTGCTTTCCCATTTTTCAGAATAGAAAGATTCGCCATAGTAATTCCAACCTTCTCCGAAAGCTCTGTTACGCTCATCTTTCGTTTTGCTAACATAACATCAATATTAATAATAATTGTCATATCCTCCACCTCAGACCGTCAAATCATTTTCTGATTTTATGTTAATCACTTCTTGTAGAAGGCGTTGGAGGATAGCAGCAAAAACTGCGATAACGAGCGAAGCAAAAATGATGATGAGTCCCATTAATCCAATAGGAGGGTCAACTTTCTTCGCTATAAAATGAAAAAGTGGCAAACCTAATACATACAAACCACTAATTGTAATTGCACAGCCCTTTATATTCTTTAACGCCTTTACAGATAATTCCGAGAACGCTGTGTTCTCGTCAATGTACTGTAAAAGATTGAAAGCCTGATAGAGAGCAACATAAAAAGGTATAGCCGCTCCATACATCACAATGAAAACAAGATATTTCATTGGAGCAATATTTGGATACAATTTTGCTGCAAAATTCGCTATATGGGGCACTAAAAATATACACAAAGCAAACACTGCAATTCCAACCAGAAAAATAATTACTTTTAAGAAAGTGGTTGAACTTCGTTTTACATTCATTTACAATACCTCACTTATTCAATGACAATATGATTTTATCACATAATTTATTGTTTTACAATAAATATATATCGTGTTTCATTTTATTATTACGGATTCTTTTTTGACAAAAATAAAAAGAATTTCTCATTACAAAGAAATTCTTTTACTTGAAAACGTCTCTTTTAATCTTAAATTTTTAAAAAGTTAATTCATAATGGAAATAACGATTATCTCTCAAATAACCATTTTCAGCGTATAATCGCTGCGCTGATAAATTATCAATCTCTGTTTGTAATTTTACACCTTTTGCGCCATTTTCTAATGCGAATTTTTTAGCTGCTTCTAATAATTTTTTACCTGTTCCGGCTCCGCGCTTCGCCGCTTGTACAAACAGATCGTTTAAAATCCATAATTCTTTCATTGAAATGGAAGAAAATGATGGATATAGTTGCGTGAACCCAATATATTCACCGTCTTCAACTGCCACGAAAATAACGGATTCTTTTCTCTCCATTCGATTTCGTAAAAATACTTTAGCTCCTTCTAAATCGGAATCTTGTCGGTAAAACATGCGATAATTATTAAAAACTGTTGCTAGTCCATCTAAATCTGCAATTGTTGCCTCATATATTCTCATTTTACTCCATTCCCCTTCCAATACCGTCTCATTATATCCGTTGCCCATTTAGGCTGTTGTATTTCTTCTTTTGGCATAAACTCTTTCATTATTGGCTTTATATCCAATATAGGGGTTCCATCAATAGCATCTAACCCCTCAACAATAATTGATTTGCCTTCTCTTTTTATCACCTTTACAATTGTCACACCTATGCGATTCGGTCGATTTTTCCCACGCTGTGCAAAAATACCTACTTTAGGATAATCATTATTATTTCTAGGATGTCTAGCAAAATATTGAATTTGCTTATCAGTTACTTTATGAAAATAAAAAACAACTTCAATATGAGAAAAGTCTTCCACTCCTTGTATACTTTCCTCTGTATATATATCCGTTAAAGTAATACAGGATGAAACTTCTCCCCACTCATCATCTTTTATTTCCTTTCTTTCATTATGTACAAATGCGATTGGTTGAACTGAAAACATACGCATTCCCCCTTAAATGTAACCACTTACATTATAAAATATTTTCTGACTGTTTTCCAGACTCACGAATTAAGTTTACATAACATAATTATAATCTATTTCCTAAAGCGAAATTTACCGCTTCAATCGCATGTATATACGTAGTATCAAATATCGGAACTGATACGTCTTCCTGCTTTATTAATAACCCTATTTCTGTGCAGCCTAAAATTATTCCCTGCGTCCCTTTTTACACTAGCTCTTCTATAACTCTTTTATAATACTCTCTTGATTGAGATGTTATTTTTCCTAAACATAATTCTGTATATATTATTCCATTTATCTTTTCTCTATTTTTCTCTGATGGTACCATGACTTTTATATCATACTCTTCTATACGTGACTTATAGAAATCTTGCTTCATTGTATATTTAGTTCCAAGCAGACCAACCGTTTGAATACCTTTTCTTTTAATTTCTTTTGCAGTGGCATCAGCAATATGTAATACCGGAATATCAATATTCTTTTCTATTTTCTCGATCACTTTATGCATTGTATTCGTACAAATGATTATAAAGTCTGCTCTCCCCTTTTGTAATAAATATGCCGCATTCCCTAATACTTCTCCTGCTCTATTCCAATCTCCGTTAGACTGGAATCGTTCAATCTCTTGGAAGTCAACGTTATTGATCATACATTTCGCTGAATGTAACCCTCCTAATCTCTCTTTTAATTCTTCATTAATAATTCGATGATATTCAGAGGTTGATTCCCAACTCATACCGCCTATAAGACCTATCGTTTTCATAGAATATAACACCTCTTCAACAATATTTCACGGACATAAAAGCTATAAATTATTATATATTTTTCATACAATAAAACAAGACTTTATAATGAATACAAAGTCTTGTTTCTATAGTGGATCCATCCCACTACTTATTGATTTATCCCCTATTTCATTTCCAAGGAAATTTTTATTGAATTTTCAGAAATTATTATTGGATTTTTCGGGAAGATATTCATATTGATAATTAAAACACTCTCGATACAATTGTTTGATTTCATCATAAGAAGGAACTCGTGGATTATTTCCTGGGCTACCACTTTCAATTGCATCTGAAGCCATTTTAGAAATAGCATTTTCAAATTCAATTTCATCAATTCCATATTCTTTTAAGTTTGGAATACGAAGGTCAAAGCAAAGTTTTTTTATTTCAGCAAGCGTGTAGTTCGCTACTTCTGCATTAGAATATGAGTACCAATCTTTGTTTAAACTGCGTCCAATCTCTGCTAATCTTTTCACTGCACTTGTTTTTGTAAACTCTAAAACTGTAGGTAATAGTATGGCATTCGATATACCATGTGGTACATGAAATAATGCACCCACTGGCCGAGACATTCCATGAACTAATGTAACTGATGCATTAGAAAATGCGATTCCAGCTTGTAATGAAGCAATCATCAGCGCTTCTCTCGCCTCCATATTATCTCCGTCTTCATATGCAATACGTAAATATTTCATAATACTTTCAATAGCTGAAAGAGCAAGTACATCTGTAAGTGGTTGTGAAACTTTAGAAATATACGCTTCGATTGCATGACATAATGCATCTATTCCTGTCGCTGCCGTAATATGAGGTGGTACCGAACATGTTAAAATCGGGTCTATAATTGCTACTTGCGGGGTAAAACTCGGATGTTTTATCATCATTTTTACATCTGTTTTTTTATTCGTAATTACTGCTACACTTGTTACTTCTGATCCAGTACCAGAAGTTGTTGGAATTGCAATAAGTGGTAACGGGTCATTTTCTATTTCGATATCCTTTTGGACGTAATCTTCAACTTCTCCCCCATTTGTATATAAAACTGCTACCGCTTTCGCTGCATCAATACAACTTCCACCACCAATACCGATAATAAAATCGCACTTTCCTTCTTTACAAATAGTTAACGCTTCTAATACGTGTATATTTGTAGGCTCAACATTCACTTTATTATATGTAATAACAGTAATACCTTTCTTATTTAGTTGTTTTATACAACTCTCAACATACCCTAATTTCTCCATAATTGTATCAGTAACTATAAAAGCTCTTTTCCCCAATTTCTTTGATTGTTCCCCCAGTTTTTCAAGCGAATTTCTTCCATATAATACAGACTTCGGCATACGAAACTCAGCAACTTCTTGCAAGTACTCCACCCCTTCTTACCTTAATTAATATTTTATTATATAAAATATCGATTTGATAAATCTTTACAATTCATATTTTATCTATTATTAATAGATTCCTGTTAAAGTATAGAATGCGATAACTAAAAATACAGCAACCGTTTTCAAAACTGTGATAGCGAATATATCTTTATATGATTGTTTATGTGTTAACCCTGTTACTGTAAGGATAGTTATAATAGCCCCGTTATGTGGTAATGTATCCATTCCTCCTGATGCCATTGATACGATTCGGTGCATTACTTCTAATGGAATATCAAATTGGTTGGCTGCTGCAATAAATTTATCCCCCATCGCACTTAAAACTATCCCCATACCTCCTGATGCAGATCCTGTAATACCTGCTAAAATATTCGTCGTTACTGCTCCATTCACTAAAGGGTTAGTAAATGTGGCAGAAATACTATCTCTCATAATTGCAAAGCCTGGAAGTGCTGCAATTACACCACCAAATCCAAACTCAGCTCCTGTATTCATTGTTGCAAGTAGTGCTCCACCAATACTTGTATTCAATCCAGCTTGAAACCCTGTTACTACTCGTTTCCAATACAATATAAGCGTTGTTACAATACCTATAATAAGTGCCAATTCTACAGACCAAATTCCAACTACCGCACTTAATTCTACTTTTCCAAATGCTTTCATGCCAATTGCTGAAAAATCAAAACCGTTCGGATACCACTTCGGTATCATAATAGTAAAAACTTTATTCATTACACCTACTAAAATAAGTGGTATAAAAGCAATAAATTGTTGCGCCCTCGTAATACCCACGCTTTTTAACAGTAGCATTTCTTTCTGCTCTAATTCCAATGATGCAGCCATTTCATGATTCCCATCATGAAATCCGAAATAACCTTCTCCCGCCACCTTAGCTTTTTTACGTCTACTTTCTAAATAAAGTAATCCTAACGTTAAAACAAAAATTGCTCCTACAATTCCGAGTATCGGTGCAGCATAAATATCCGTTTTAAAAAATGTTGTAGGTATTACATTTTGAATTTGAGGTGTTCCAGGGAGAGCATCCATTGTAAATGTTACTGCCCCAAGAACAATTGTTCCGGGAATTAAACGCTTTGGAATATTTGCTTGTCGAAACAATTTAGCTGCAAATGGATATACAGCAAACACTACTACATAAACACTCACACCACTATACGTTAAAATAGCACCCATTAATACAATCGCTAATATCGTACGTTTTTCACCAACTAACTCTATAATCGTCTTTGCAATAGAGTCCGCAATTCCTGACATTTCTACTACTTTCCCAAATATTGCTCCTAGTAAAAACACAGGGAAATATAACTTTATAAACCCTACCATTTTCTCCATAAAGATATTAGAAAAGAAAGGTAATACATAACTAGGTTCTGTCAAAAATACTGCAAATAATGCAAATATCGGTGCAAATAAAATAACAGAAAACCCTCTATATGCTACAAACATAAGTAAGCTAAGTGCTAATAATATAATAACTAGCTCCAATTATACCCCTCCACTAAACAGAAAATTCAAACTATTATTAATAAACATCTACTAATCTCTTAATTCTGACATCCCTCCTCTTATTCATACAAATTTTTCATGCTAAAAATGTCTAATTATACATATTCGATTACATATAAAAAATCCCTTTAAACATAAACGAATTCATCATCATACGTTATAAAGGGATTACTAGCCTCTATATGTACTGCTTTATCAAACTATCTTCTACACAAAAATGATGTAGTTCTTCTACATCATTCACTATATGAATCGCACCAACTTCAGTCAATTCTTTTTCACTCCCATAGCCATATAAAACGCCTATTGAAGCTATTCCATTATGATTCGCACCTATTATATCGTGCTTTCTATCTCCAATCATGACAATTTCTTCTTTTTTTAGTTCTCCATTTGTTTGTAAAATATGAGCAATTATTTCTTCTTTTTTTATTCTCGTACCATCTAAATTACTTCCAATGATATCCTCAAAATAATTCGTTAATTGAAAATGCTCTATTACTTGTTTCGCAAATACAGTAGGTTTTGACGTTGCTACAAATAAACGATTGTCCCTATCTTTTAATTCTTGCAAAAGATTGGGAATCCCGTCATATATTTCATTTTCGAATAAGCCACTTTGCTTTAAATATTCGCGAAAGTAATAGACAGCCTTCTCAACTTCTATTTCACTCATATTATATCTATTTGCAAACGATTGTTGAATTGGTGGACCAATAAATGAATCTAACTCGCTTACATGTAATTCTTCAATTCCTATCTTTTTTAATGCATACAAAACTGAATTTACAATCCCTTCTTTCGGATCCGTTAAAGTTCCATCTAAATCAAATAGAAATGTTGTATACATTGTTTCATTCCCTCACTCATTTTACTTTATATGTAACCTACTTAAGGCTTTTTCCGGCTTCCCCTCTACTATACTATCATTATCTATCTTTTTGAAAAATTACTTTTTACATGTCGCATACTTTCAGTTACAAAATACGATAGATATGATAAAGTAAAAAAGTTACAATTATTTTAATAGAAACTGGTGAAACAAATGTCAATTACATTACTATTTATTATGGCTTTCACAATTATTATTCACGCAGTCGAAACAAGTTCTTATAGTATTCGATTAGCAGGGGTTCGTTTGAAAAAGATTGTCGTTGCTCTATCTGTTGTAGGGATGGTATTGCTTATTTCAAGAACATCAAACTTACTACAAGCCTTTTTAATTGGTGGTATTGTCGATGAAGCAAAACTAGATTCTTCTATTAATTTAGAGCATATTATACGACTCGTTCTATTATCTGCTTCTATCGGTACATTACTTGCGATTATACTTTATCCGACTTTGACAAAATTATTTGGATATGTCATTCAAAACTTTGAAACAGACGGTTCTTTCATTCGAATGATGAGAACAAATAACATACAAAAATTAAAGTACACAAAAAAATATGTACGCTTTCCAAAGGTAGAAATGATTCATAGACTGCGTATTGGTGGTATCCCAAAACGTATTATGCTTATTAACATGTTTGCTACTGCAATATATACAGCAGGCGTTCTTTCCGCCCTTTACGCTTCTTTTCTAAATCCAGATTATGCGACAAATGCAAGTACAGCTTCTGGGCTCGTGAATGGTTTCGCCACTATTTTATTAACAGTGTTACTTGATCCACGCATTGCCCTATTAACAGAGCGAGCTTTACAATCAGAAAATGGTGCTGAATCTATGAGTAAAATGTATGGATGGCTAATGATTTCTAGACTTTTTGGCACATTATTAGCACAACTACTATTTGTACCAGGTGCTTACTGGATTTTATGGATTATTGAACTGATGCATTAATTCACTCTCAAAAAAGAAGGTGAAATATCAAATGACTATAAAAACAGAGCAAGACATTATTCAAATAATACAAAATGATACGTGGATGATGGACGTACTACATACAGCTAAATCTCTCAAGCTACCTGATTGGTGGATTTGCGCCGGGTTTGTTCGTTCTAAAATTTGGGATACTTTACATAACTATGAAGTAAGAACAGCTACACCGGATGTTGATGTCATTTATTTTGACCCTTTTCATAAAGATGAGGCATACGAACAATCATTAGAAATGAAACTAATAAATATTGATGCTACTATCCCTTGGTCAGTAAAGAATCAGGCTCGTATGCATGTGGTGAATAACATGCCACCATATTCTTCTTCTGTTGATGCTATTTCTAGATTTCCTGAAACAGCAACCGCTTTAGGCGTTACATTAAACGAAAAAAACGATGTCATATTAACGTCTCCGTACGGAATTGAAGATGTACTTTCATTACAAGTGAAACCGACAGCTCATTTTCTTGAAACGAAAGAACGAATACATATGTACAAAAATAGAGTTATGAAAAAGAATTGGCAAAGTAAATGGCCTAACATTACAATCACTTATCCTGAAATTTAAAAAAGGTGCTTCGCATAATACGAAGCACCCCTTCTTTTTATTTCAAAAAATGAATGACTGTTTCCGCAAACCGATCCGCTTCTTCATAATGTGGTGAATGACCACTCTCTTCAAATATGATATTCTTTCCATTTAGAGAATCTCGATTAAATATTTCAATTTGCTTTTCACAAGTTATTACATCATGTTTTCCTACAACTAATAACATCGGATTCTGTACATCTTTTATTTTTGATAATAATGGCGTATGACATGCTCCTTCTAATTTTAATCTATCAAAATGGATTTTTGAACGATTTGAAAATACTTCCCACTCTTCATCACTATATAAACTATCGTCCGTTTCATCTTCCTTATAATTGTAAATCTCCATTCTTTTTTCTTCTAATTCATCGCTTAACCTTATATACGCTTCTAATAAATCTTCTGAACTGGCATTACTAGATGAATAAGCTAGGCACTCCTCTGCCGCTACTTCTTTTCCATACTTCTTTAATAAACTCCCTGTCTTTTTTAATAGGGCTTTACTTGTTAATGCAAAATCAAAAGTCGGCCCTTCAAATATTATTTTCTCTATTGAATTTGGATATATCGACGCATATAACAATGCTAAATATCCACCGAAAGAGTGCCCAATTACAGACCATTTTTCAATTTGCAATAGTTTTCTTATTTCCTCACAGTCTTCAACTAAATCATTTAATCCAAAAGATTCTTCCTCAGTAATTATTTCTGATCGACAAACTCCTCTTTGGTCTAACATAATAACATATAAGGAACCTTTTAATTTTTCCGCTTGATGAAATGAAAAATCATAACAGCTCTCACCTGGGCCACCGTGTAAATATAATACTGGGTTATTTTTAGGATTTCCATGTGTTTCAACGTATAGCTTCTTACCTCTAATATTCATGTATTTCCCTGCTTCAATCAAATTCGTCTTTATGGTCATCACCTCTCTTTTTACTGAATATTATAACACTTCGACTTAGATAATCCCTATTACATTTAAAAAGACGATGATTATTGCAAGTGGAGCTATAAATCGAAGTAAAAATGCCCAACAAGTAAATACTTTCTTTCCGTAATTTCCACCTACAAAAAATTCTGCTTCTAACACTTTTTTTTCCATTTTGAATGATACGAAAATACTAATAAATAGCGCTCCAAGTGGCATTAATATATTACTAGATAAAAAATCTACTGCATCAAAAATATTCTTTCCGAAAATCGTAATATCACTCCATACACCAAATGAAAGCGCTGATGGAATACCTACTAGAAAAATACAAAAACCAATAACCCAAGATAGTTTATTTCTTCTTTCTTGCTTACCGTTCGCCAATGCTGAAACAACTGTTTCAAGTAAAGAGAACGCTGATGTTAATGTCGCAAATGTAAATAGCGCAAGAAATACTGTTAAGAACAATCCGCCGAATGGAATTTGACTAAATACAGATGGTAATACAATAAATAGTAGCCCAGGCCCTTCTGCCGGCTCCATCCCTAATGAAAATACTGCTGGAAAAATAGCAAGACCTGCAAATAAAGAGACGAATAAATTCAATCCAACAATTGTTATTGCTGATTTTGGTAAACTTTCTTTTTTATTTAAATATGAACTATACGTAACCATAATCGAAATTCCGATACTAATCGCAAAGAATGATTGCCCCATTGCGAACAAAATACTTTCTGAAGTAATCTTTGAGAAATCTGGTTGTAAAAAAAACTTCACACCTTTCATCGCATCATCCAGTGTTAAGGAACGAATAATAAGAGCGACAAACAATACGAACAACGCCGGTAGCATATATTTACTTGCTTTTTCAATTCCGTTTTGAACACCTTTTGATACAACCCATATCGTAATAAACATAAAAGCGAAATGTCCCATAATAGCCCAAACGGGATTTCCAATTGTTTCAGTAAATAGTACACCGTAATTTTGTCCCGAAGTAATAAGTTGTCCAGTTACTCCCCTAAATAAATAAATTAATACCCATCCTCCTACAACACTATAAAATGACAGTAATATAAAACAAGTTCCAACGCCAAGACGTCCAATCCAGTGCCATCCTGTATTTGGTGCGATACTTTTAAATGCTCCAATCGCTTGTTTCTGTGTGCTGCGTCCAATCATAAATTCAGCTATTAATAGCGGGAGACCAATTAATACAGTAAATAATATAAAGATTAAAAAGAATGCTCCTCCCCCGCTCTTCCCTGCGATATAAGGAAACTTCCATATTGCGCCAAGTCCAATTGCTGATCCTGCTGCAGCCATTATAAATCCTAATTTCGAAGTCCATTGCTCCGTCTGTTTCATCTTATTTTCCTCCCAATTAAATCTTTTTATACAGATAAACGAATTTTATAAACCTATCCAAATAAACCCTCCATTTCTTTCTCTATATAATAAAAAATGGCCCAGCATCTCTTTATATAAAGAGACGCTAAGCCATTTACTTAACGCGGTACCACCCTTATTGATTCCATTATGAATCCACCTTAGTAGTAATCGTTTGATTACAAACCTAATATCGAAGGTTAACCGTTAAGATTTACTAAGAATGTGATTCCGTTCCACCTTACTGCTCCTAGGCGAGTTCAGGATGTCATTTGACTATGTCGCACCAACCCATAGCTCTCTGTACAAATACATGACCTTACTACTCCTATTCAACGCAATTCAATATTCTGAATTTAGTTTCTTTTGAAATTACTATGAAGTATATCGGTTATATTTGTAACTGTCAAGGTATATATTAAATTTTTTGTCGAAAAGGATTTTTATATAGACGTATAGAAAATATTTACAATAAAAATAAAAGGAGATTCAAACGTTATGTCACTATTAAAGAATGGTTGTTTTTTTGTTATCCGCTCATTTTTCATCATTCTTGGTATTATTGCGATTTGTTCCTTACCACAATTGTTTTTCGGTACACCTCCAAGTTCGGCAAAATCGCTAGCAATCCCGCCTACACCAACTTTACAATTCAATTTTAGTAACTATTTAGATTCGATATCAAATGTTATTTCTTCTTTGTTTCACCCTACAAGTATCACTTATAAAATTAGCAACGCTGGCACTCAATCGCCAGACCGTGACCTTTTTCCATATTTACTAGAATCATATACGCATACATTAACTATTATGATTCGTGCTTTCCTTATCGCCGTACTCCTTTCTACTACTTTTACCATACTTACATTTTACTTTCCTAAACGCATTCAATCTCTTATTCTTAAAACTTTACATGTACTAGAATCATTGCCAGACTTATTTTTTGTCGTCTGTATACAGTTATTTGTCATTTGGATTTATAAAAATACGAATTTACTCGTTACAGTACCTTTTTCTACTATGCAAGAAAAAACATATTTGTTACCGATATTAACACTAAGTATTTTACCGATTATTTTCTTATACAAAATTAGTCTGTTAAATTATAATGATGAACTGCAAAAGGATTATATAAACGTTGCGGTCGCAAAAGGATTAAAACCGTTTTACATTTTATATAAACACGTGCTTATCAACGCCTTACTCTCCCTCTTTTATAATGCAAAATCTATTTTTTTATTTATGATTTCCAATATGATCGTACTGGAGTATTTATTTAATTCATACGGCTTATTTAAATTTTTAATTATGCACCAAACACCGGAAATTATTACGGTAAGTATATTACTTTTAACAATTCCATTCTATCTCTCCTTTGAACTATTAAAACGCATTTTACCAGGAAGAAGGGGTTTACATGCTTAAAAAGGTAGTTTTTAATATACGATTTTTAATCGGTCTTTTTATTTTAGTAACCATAATTATTTCAAGTTATATTACGAAAGAGAAAGTAGACGCAGGAAAAATCAAACCTGTCCCTGCTTATCAATATGTCGATGGTAAAATAACTAGTACTGCCCCAGCACCGCCATCTTTTTCTCATCCTCTCGGTGTTGATAAAGAAGGGAATGATGTTTTAATTTGGACTCTCTATGATGCAAAAACACCAATTTTTTATGCAGTGATTATTAGCTTTTTCCGTATAGCCTTTTCACTTATATTCGGTATTCTTCATGCATACTTTTATCGATACGTTCGCTTTTTAGATGTTCTATTCGAAACATTCCAATATGTCCCTACTACCTTATTAGCAATTTTTTTATTATCACCAGTATTATTTGTATCTCCAGAGGATGAACATCTTTGGCTCACTTATACGCTTTCGGTTTTAATTTTTATTAGTGTACCTAATTTAATACAACTTTTCAGCAATGAAATTCGTTTATTACTACAAAATGAATTTGTAGCAAGTTCTAAAACATTAGGAGGTGATTTTTTTCACATTTGTAAATTACATTTGAAACCCTTTCTTACGCCAAAAATTTTCATTTGGATTAATCAACAAATGCTACAAACTTTAGTTTTATTATTACATTTAGCACTATTTCAAGCTATTTCATTTAACATTGCTGGTACACTTGTTTTACTTGGTCGTAATCATCAGTTTTTAAATGTTTTACCTTGGGTAGCATTCGGCCCCGTTTTATTTTTCACTATTGTTATTTTAGCTGTATACATGATGTTATCTGGAATGCAAAATGCACTAAAAAGTGATATAGATCAAATTGATAACTCACTTTTATTAAGTGTATTAGCAAAAGAAAAAAGAGAAAGAAAGAGTCAACATTTTTCCTTTTTTAAACCAAGTGTAAAAATAAAAGAACATTAAAAAAGAATCTTCGCGATAATCGCGAAGATTCTTTTTACGGTATAAGACGAGTACAATCTCTCGGAAAAGCACTTGCTTCTCTCACATTCGATAATTGTAAAAGCTTATACACAACTCGTTCTAATCCAATTCCAAAACCGCCATGCGGTGGACAACCATACCGGAATGTATTTAAATAAGATTGGAATTTCTCTGGATGTAACCCTTTTTCTTTAAAAGAAGCGAGTAACATATCATAATGATGAATTCTCTGTGCCCCTGATGTTATTTCTAATCCTTTATATAATAAATCGAATGAATCAGTAATAGATGAATTTTCTTTATTCGGCATCGTATACATTGGTCGCGCGTCTTTCGGATAGTGTGTAATAAAAACAAATTCGCTATTAAATGTTTCTTTCACATATTTCCCCAGTAACTTTTCACCTTCTGTATCTAAATCCCCTATAGGAGATTCTTTCCGATACTTCCTTTTTAAAATTTCTTGTGCTTCTAACAATGTGATTTTAGGTATTTCAGTAATGACAGGTACTTCTATTTGTAATAGTTGTAGTTCTTTTTCACATATTTTTCCTACTTGTTGAAACATATATCGTAAAACATCTGTTTCTAATTGCATCACTTCATGAAAATCATGAATAAACCCAAGTTCTACGTCTAACGATATATATTCATTTAAATGACGAGAAGAGTTGTGATGTTCTGCCCGGTACACAGGAGCAATTTCAAAAACACGTTCAAGTCCTCCAGCTACCATCATTTGTTTATAAAACTGTGGTGATTGAGCTAAATAGGCTTCTTTTTGGAAATATGGAAGCTTAAAAACATTCGCTCCTCCTTCTGCCCCTTGCGAAACAATTTTCGGAGTAAATATACGTGTGAAATCGTTCTCTATTAGAAATTCACTAAAACTTTGAACGAGTGTAGATTTCACTTTAAATATTGCCGCGGTTCGCTCATGTCTTAATGATAATACGCGCTCATTCAATAGTTGATCTAAGCCAACTTGTAACTTCTTTTTATTTATTTCAAACGGAAGTGGTTCGGCTACATTTAATACTTTCACTTCATGCGCAAGTACTTCAACACCTACTTCTGTTTTCGTTGTCTCTACTATTTCACCAATTACTTGGATTACACTTTCAACATCAACTTTATATCCAGCTAACTCGTTTTCTAATACACATTGAATAACTCCCGTTCGGTCCCGTAATAATAAAAAACTAACATTACCTAGATGACGAATCTTTTTTACCCATCCTTGTAGTAATACAACCTTTCCGCCATGCTTCTTACATTCCCGTGTGAGTGAACGCTTCATTATTTGATCCATTATATTTCCCTCCAATAGTTTTATTTTTATTTACATTATTGTTGTCATCGTCATCATCCACGGTCACTCACCCCCTTTCAAAGAATACAAAAATCCGTCCCTATAAATAGGGACGGATTTTTACCGCGGTACCACCCAAATTGTCATAATGACCATCTTAGCCCTGATAACGGTAGGTACCGTTTGCTTTTACTAATAATCACGTTCAAAGCAACACTCACAGGTGTCTTTCCATCATGCGGTATCGCAATCTTCCCAGCAACCGATTGCTCTCTGTAGACCTTTGCATCATGTACTTTTCCTGATCATCACTTTTTATATTTACAGAGTATTCTATCTCTTTGTTTTATAAAACGCAAGCCTTTTTTATAAACATTCTGATTTTTAAACTCATAAATCCCTTTAAAGCGAGAAAAGTAAATTTAGTGTGTATTCTTATATACCTAATTAAAACTTATACTCAAATTCCCAACACAAAATAACCATTTTATTACATATTTCCCATATCATTTACGCATATTAATAAAAATTTTACAACGAGGTGTGTATATGAAAAAAGTAATAAGTTTCTTTCTCCTTTTGTTATGTCTAATTGTAGTAAATGAAACGTACGCATATTCACCAAAATCTTTACCAATCTCTCAAAATTCTGATCAATGGCAAGTGAATATTGATGAACCGAAGAACATAAGTAAAAATACGCTTCAAGCAAAAATAGATAAATTTCAAACATATCATTTTTCAGTAAAAAACGTTGGAAACAGTGAAGTATATAACGTACAAGTCGAAGTATTCCGCAACGAGCCAAATACGAAAACGAAATATGAACTCTTTTCCCTAAAAGAAAGTCGTTTAGCAAGTGGAAAAACTGGATTTAGACATGCTAACTTCCCTGTTGCTACAAAAGCAGATGAGGTTGATGTGATTATTACGTGGCAAGAACACCCTTTCCGCTCGATGAGAAACGGTCAAAAAGTTGAGTCTAGAAAATTTAAAGAGCATTTTGTTTTTAAAGAAACTAAAAAGTAAATGGGATGCGGATATATTTCCCCTATCATTGATATAACTTTATTTACTAGTACCGGTTCTTATGTAAATTAAAAAATCGTGGCTTATGAACGCCACGACTTTTAATATTAATTCGTACTAATTCCTCTCGCTGCCCAAATGCGATCGATATCAGCCGCATGTTGCCCGCCATACAAAAGAGCATCAGCTTGCTTAATCGCCTTTGCTCCATCACGGAATTTTGCATTTGGCGTTAATGACCAATGTGATTGTAAAATAATTTTTGTTGCTACATCACGGCCAAAAGCTTGTGCCATTTCGTATTGGCCTTGAGCCCAAATTTCCCCATCATCATGTACTTCATTCGTAATATCTTTCGGATATACTTTATTATTATCTAATCGGCGTAAGCATGTTGGATCTGAACTAGAGTAAGCAGTCGCATCCCATTCTCCAACACATGCTTTCCCGTAGCCTGTAGTCGATACTGCATCTTCATAAGTAGCGCCTAAGAAGTCACCAAATCCTTCTCCCATTGCTCCACCTTCTGGTGAACTACCGAATCCAGGCACTTGATTATCTTGAATTGAATGGCCGTATTCATGCGCGATAATACCAGCATCTTCTGCATCATCTACTCCACCAGTACCGAAAGTTAATGCTTTCGTTGATGGAGAATAGAATGAGTTATCATCAGTTGTACCATTAACATTCACTTTAATCGAACGGTTATTAATATTTTTAAAGCCTAATCCTTGAATGTACCGTTGTAATGTATCAATATGATAATACGACATAACATCTTCAAAGCTATCATTTGCACGTGTATAGTTAAATTGTAAGTTTGTAGATTGCGTCTTCGCTTTTGAAGAAATCGTAACATACTCACCAATTAAAAATCCTGTACCATCTAAACCTTTTAACGTAACAGTTTTCAATTGATTCGTTAGTGCTGTTGAATCTGCATCGTTATTATCTTTTAATCCTGTTTTACTACCACTAGATACGACAGGGTTAGGTAAAAATACTTTTCCTGTTCCTTCTACTTTTCGGTTTATATCTACCTTTTTAATTAGCTTTCCATTTTCCGCATCAATAAATGTTTCCCATGCCCCAAATGGATTATTAGAATGGACTACAACTTTATATACTGGACGAGCGATTCCATCTTCAATTATATATCCGAATTCTTTCTCTGTAGGAGCCCATAAGTTTTGTTCACTTGCTTCTCCAATATACGCCATTGATTTTTGTTCTGCATCATTTTCACTAATTTTTGTCGTTACTTCCTTCACACTTTTAACAGGCTGATAATCAGAAACAGCAAGTACTCCTTTTCCCTCTCCGTTAAGAGTAACTGTAATTTGTTTTGAAAATACAGGAGCACCATTGACTACTTGTTGGAACCTAACATACGAAGCTACTGACGTTTCTGTTGTAGAAATATATTGCAAGTCTGAAAGGTCTGGCTTTAATCCATACTGATCGGCATTCCCTTTTAAATATTCAACTGCTTTTTTCTGTGGTGAATAAGCTTCTACCTTTACTTGCTGCTTTTCCAATGCTGAAACTGTAGAAATCGTCCCCATTACTAGTGGTACAGTCATTGCCATTGCCACCATTTTTTTGTTTAACATAAAATCACTCCCCCTAATAAATTGAAACCTTTACCCCATTCCTATAAGGCTTTTACTGTCCACAAGTAACGAAATAAAGTGAATCTACGAGTAATTCTATACGAGTAATTCTATTACCTTTCCATTTAGGGTGAGTGAAATTTTCTCAATATTTATGCGTAAAATGAAAACAACATTTTAGAAATATATTTCTACATCAATTCCTTAAGACTTATACTTTTTAAATTCATGTGTAAAAATAGTTTACTTTTTTACCTAACGGTAGGTTGGAAATATTATTAATGAGTGATACGATCTATGTAACTTTTTTTTAGGAGGATTTAATATGAGCAAAAGTGAAGAAACACTCTCTTCAATAATGGAAGCAAGTTATCGCCTATTTGCTAAGTACGGTATTGCAAAAACAACTTATACGATGATTGCTGAGGAAGTTGGTATCGCAAAACCATCTATATATTACTACTTTAAGTCTAAAGATGCTTTAATTGAAGGTATCTTTACTGAATTATGTAAAGCTATACAGTTCTCTTCGTTCTTCCAGTCAGAAGAATTTACGAAAGCAAATTTTAAGGAAAAATGTATTGAAATTGGATTCAAAATGATTGATGATCAGCAGGGCGATCCCTATTTTAATCGTGTGTTGCAGGAATATGTATTACTATCTTCAAGAAACGATTTGTACAAAGAACGATTACTAACTGTGCAAACAGAATATTTACATGGATTTGAAGTACTCCTTACAAAAGCAAATGAACTTCAATTAATTGAAAATAAAAATCTAGTTTCAAAAGCTCATATGTTAGCATTAGTGCTTGATAACATTGGGAATTTCATGATGTTTGATATAAATATGGATTATAAACAAATATGGATTGAGTCCGTCAACAGCATTTTTGAAAGAAGAGGTTCAAATGAATACTAAAAAACGTATTATCGGCTTAGATTTCACTAGGGCTTGGGCAATGTTTGGGATGTTACTTGTTAATTTTATGGTGATAACGGGGGCGGAAGGAAATGGCCCCCCACTGTTGAAAACCTTTATGTCACTTATTGAAGGTAGAGCTTCTGCCTTATTTGTCATACTTGCTGGAATTGGCATCTCTTTCATGACTAGATCATCTGTTGCTAGCGATGAAAAACTTCAAATTTCCAATAGCCGAAAGATGATATGGAAACGGTCACTATTTTTATTTATTTTAGGATTACTATTATATGTAATGGAGTGGACTGGGGATATATTACACTACTATGGTGTTTATCTTTTCGTTGCTGCATTTCTCATTACAGTACGCAAAAAACTATTACTTTTACTTTCTATCATTATCCTATTCACCGCGCAATATCTTCAGCTTACTTTCAATACTTTCGAAGGCTGGGGAGGTCCTACTCCGTTTATAAACTATGTAGATTTTTGGACAATAAACGGTTTTCTTCGCAATCTATTCTTTAACGGCTATCACCCTATTTTCCCATGGTTTACATTCTTCTTAATCGGTATGATAATTGGCAGGTTAGATCTTCATAATAAGAAAATTAGAAAAAGATTACTCTTACTCGGTATTACAATCACAATACTGACAGAACTTGTATCAAAAGGACTTACTCACTTCTTTATTCCACACATCGGCAAAGAGGCAGCTACATTTTTGTTTAATACAGGACCCATATTACCAAATATATTATATATTTTATCTGCTACAGGATCCGCTTTTGCTATATTAATAATTTGCTTCTATATCGCTGAAAAATATGAAAATAATTGGTTTGTTACTTCCATTGTACAAACAGGACAATTAACATTAACTCATTATGTAAGTCATGTATTTATCGGTATTGGAGCATTGATTCTATTAAATCGAATGGAACATCAAACATTACTTTTCGTTTTATTATTTGCTACTGGATTTTTCATTTTCAGCATTTTATTTAGTGTGCTATGGAGGAAGAAATTTGCTAGAGGACCTATCGAATGGATTATGAGGAAATTGGCCGGATAAAGTGAAGCTTTAATCAGTGGGAGTTTTGTCTATCCCCCACTGATTATTAGGTGAACCAATCAGGCTTTTACGGGCGGAATAATTTCACAGCATACAAAAAGGAAATTGGAATGATTCCAACTTCCTTTTTTCTTTAATTAACCGCGCTTAATTTAATTCGGACTTTTGTCTCACCTAAAGAAAATTCATCATCTTCACTTGTTAAGTGATCAAATGTAAAATGCTTAACGAGTAAGTTTTCTTCCAATAAATCTTTATGGTTCGTTAACGTTCTCTGTAGTTCTTCCTCTGTATCAAGGACAACATCCACTCGTAAGTTAACTGGTAAATTCAACTGCTTACGATATTCTTGAACCGCACGAATGAATTCACGTGCTACTCCTTCTTGTAACAACTCTTCTGTTACATTCGTATCTAACATAACCGTATATTGTCCGTTAGTTGTATTAGAGAATCCTGATTTTGCGACTTTCTCTACTAATACATCTTCAGCCGTTACGACTACCTCTTCTCCTGATACAGCTTCATATACCGCTTTTTCAGTTGCAACAAAGTTCTGTACTTCTTCTTGTGATAATTGTTTTAACCAGCCGTTTACTGCATTCACATTTTTACCGAACTTCGGCCCTGCTGTTTTAAAATTCAACTTTAATTGATATGATGTATACTTCGTTTCATCCAGCTCAACATGGAATGCTTTCACATTTAACTCATCCATTACGATATCACGATAAGATTCCCAATCGATATCATTCTCTTTATGCTCAAGTAATACAAGCTCTGCTAACGGCTGTTTTACTTTTAAAGAATGCTGATTACGGTTACTTCTTCCAAGTTCAACGACTTGTAAAACTGCATCCATTTCCGCTTCTAATCTCGGCTGAATTAGTGATTCGTTTACAACTGGATAATCTTCTAAATGAACGCTTCTACCTTCTAAATTTAGATGAATATCTTCAGCAACAAACGGTGTAAATGGCGCAATTAATTTGCTAATTGTTACAAGTACTTCATGAAGTGTCTCATACGCAGATGCCTTTTCAGCATTCATGCCAGATTCCCAAAAACGATTACGTGATCGTCTTACATACCAATTACTCACTTCATCTACAAGCGTAGCAATTTCACGAGCTGCATTCGTAAATTGATAATCATCAAGTGCTGTTCTTACCTTTTTCGTTGTACTATGCAACCTTGATAATACCCATTCATCTAATTTCGTCCGCTTTACGTCATACGTTTCTTTCGGATTATACTCATCTAAATTTGCATATAAAACGTAGAAGCTATACACATTGACTAACGTATCCACAAATTTAGATTTTGCTTCTAGTACTGTTCTTTCAGAAAAACGCTTCGCATTCCACGGAGCACTATCAACGAGTAAAGCCCATCTTAGCGCATCTGCACCAAACTTCTCTACTAAATCAACTGGATCTAGTGCATTGCCTTTACTTTTAGACATTTTTTGTCCTTCTTCATCTAACACATGCCCTAGTGATAACACTCGTTTATACGGTACTTTCCCAGTATATAGCGCTGATACTGCTAATAAACTATAGAACCAACCGCGTGTTTGATCAATTCCTTCTGCAATTACATCTGCTGGAAACTGTTCTTCAAATAACTCTTTATTTTCAAACGGGTAATGATATTGTGCAAACGGCATGGAACCACTATCAAACCAAACATCGATTACTTCTGGTGTACGGTTCATTGTACTACCGCATTTCCCGCAGCAAACTTGTACTTCATCTACATACGGCTTATGCAATTCTAAATCTTCAGGTGTTTCTTTCGTACTATGCTTTCTTAATTCAGCAATGCTTTTCGGTGCGAATTGATGATCGCAACTTTCACATTCCCAAACGTTTAATGGTGTTCCCCAATATCTATTTCGGCTAATATTCCAGTCCACCATGTTTTCTAAAAACTTACCAAAGCGTCCATGTTTCATGTGATCTGGATACCAAGTAACAGAATCGTTATTTTGTAAAAATGTTTCCTTAATTGCAGTCGTTCGGATTAACCAACTCTCTCCTGCATAATAAAGAAGTGGTGAATCACAACGCCAGCAATGCGGGTAACTATGTTCATATTTTTCTTTATGATATAGTAAACCTTCCTTCGCCAAATAACGAACGATATCAACGTCACAATCTTTTACAAATTTACCTTTCAAAAATGGTACTACTTCTGTATACTCACCTTTTCCATCTACAACATGTAG
This sequence comes from Bacillus thuringiensis, assembly GCF_014932895.1. GTDB lineage: Bacteria > Bacillota > Bacilli > Bacillales > Bacillaceae_G > Bacillus_A > Bacillus_A thuringiensis_AA. The sequence goes on from NZ_JACYOF010000002.1 coordinate 75,876, forward strand.
GAACGACAATCCTTCACTTTGAACAACTCTATAATCATCTTCCCCATATGCTGGAGCAATATGAACGAGTCCAGTACCGCTATCCGCTGTTACAAAATCCGCTGCGATAACACGGTAACCATTTGTCACTTCTTTCATTGGAAATGGTGCTGTGTAAGATGTATTTACTAATTCTTCACCTTTATGAACAGATAATACTTCATAGTTTTCTTTTAATACTTCTTGTACACGTTCTTTCGCAACAATGTATACATGACCTTCTTGTTTCGCTTTAATGTATTCCATATTTGGATGGACAGCGAGCGCAACGTTTGCTGGAAGTGTCCAAGGTGTTGTCGTCCAGCCTAAGAAATACTCATTTTCACTATTTTCCACTTTAAACTTCACAGTTGCACTTAAATCTTTTACTGTTTTATACCCTTGTGCAACTTCATGTGAACTGAGAGAGGTTTGACAACTTGGGCAGTACGGTGAAACTCTATGCCCTTTATATAACAAGCCTTTTTCATGAATCGTTCCTAAAATATGCCATACACTTTCGATATATGGATTTTCTAAAGTAACGTATGGATCATCCATATCTACCCAATAACCGATACTTTCAGTGAACTCACGCCACTGCTTTTCATATGTGAATACACTCTCTTTACACTTCTTAATAAACGGCTCAATTCCGTACTCTTCGATTTCATGTTTACCAGAAATACCGAGTTGCTTCTCAACACCTAGTTCTACAGGTAAACCGTGTGTATCCCATCCGGCTTTTCTTAATACTTTATAGCCAGCCATCGTTTTATATCTTGCTACTAAATCTTTAATCGCCCGCCCGAGTGCATGACCGACGTGTGGTAATCCGTTCGCTGTCGGTGGCCCTTCATAAAATACGAAAGATTGTGCACCTTCTCGATTTTGAATTGATTGCTCGAAAATACGTTGTTCGTTCCACTGCTTACGAATACGTGTTTCTCTCCCTACAGCTGACTCTTTTACATCTACTTTCTTCATGTACAATCACTCCTTTGAATGTTTTAAAGCACACAAAAAACCCGTCCCTATAAAGTAGGGACGGGTTTACCCGCGTTACCACCCTAATTCTATTAGCTTTTCACTAATAGCGCTTAGCAACGTACTATCATACGTGTTCTTTGTAACGGTAGACATCCGTCCGGGCTTACTTACTTTCAGCCTCGGCTCCTCGGAGATGATTTTCAAATAACGTCTGAACACCGGCTTTCAGCAATATACCGGCTCTCTGGGGAACAGTTCATTATTTTACTCTTTCTCGTCTTCAGATTTGTATACTTTGTTAAAAGCTATTTTATGACAATCAACAACAAATTGTCAACTTATTCGAAATATATTTTATTTATATCCTTTTTCACCATTTATATACATATACAATTACTTTTCAAATTCTCTCAATCTTGCTAAATCTCCATCTTCCTCGATTAGCTCAGCAAAAAATCCGGTTTCATCCTCACGAAGTACAATCTCAAGCTCTTCTTTCGCCTCTTCTTTTCTGTTTAATAACACTAAATAACAAGCATGATCATATCTTGCTAACAAATCACTCGCATCAATTTTTAATACTTCACTTGTTATTTTTTCTGCCTTTGTCGTTTGTCCAGCACCATGATAAGATGATGCTAACGCAAGAAGAATTGCCGCTTCATTTGGATGATGTGTAGAAGCATCTTCTAATAAATGAATCGCTTCTTCAAACCTTCCTTGACTTTGGTACATTTCTCCTAAAGTAAGAAATCCTCTACTTACAAACGGCGTTTTCTCCGTTAATTGTATGCAAATCTTTTCTGCTTTTCTTTCTTCTCCAGCCTTAAAGAATACTTTTGCTTGTAAAAGCAAAGTATCATAATCATCCGGTAGCTCTCGAACCATTTGCTTCGTTAATTCTATAGCATCTTGTAACCCGTCTTCTTCCTCACACTCAATGAAAAGATTTACAAGTTGCTTCGCTACATCACAATCCCATTTATTTTCTAGCGATGTTTGCAATACATCTATCGCTTCTTTATTCATCGCTACATTCTCGTAAAATAGTGCAAATCGCTGCGCTGCCATACTATTTTTTGGATTTAACTTTAGCGATACTCCATATAAATCAATGATTGTTGTAATTATTGAAATTTCCTTCGCACGGTTTTTCATACGATAAAAAGTTCTTATAAATATAGATCTTTTCGGTTGTTCATTTTGTTGACGTTCAATCCATCTTTCCGTAACAGCTGCTGCTGCATACATGAATGCTGTACTTCTTTCCGCTTTTTTCACCGTTAATGTATGAAGAAAATCCCGTATGTTAGACAATTTCTTATGTTGTTCTACCGCTTTTACATAAACATCAAATATACGTTCATTATCTAAATCTTTTTGTATTACTTTCATTGCAACTTCAATTGCATTCGCATCTCTTTTTTTCACTAATACCTTCGCATAATGATATAGAACTTCTGTATTTCCCTCGTCTAATTGTAGTGCTTCTTCAATTCGTGCCTTCTCTTTATCTGTTTCATTCATTGCTCCATACACGTATGCAATCGCATCTAATCGCCATATTTCAGATGCTTCTCCCGCTAAAAGTTCTAACTCGGATAATAATTCTTCATGAAGTTTCAAATCTACCGAAAGCTGTGCCAAATATTCCATATTAATATGCAACGGTTCTTCTTTCATCGCTAGAATCATGTGATTGTGTTCTTTTGAACGATTCTCTTCTTTTTCATATATTTCCGCAAGCTGTAAATGTACACCGACGAAATTCCCATCAAGCTCTAAACATGTTTCATACGCTTGTTTTGCTTCCGTCAATTGTCCTAATGCCATAAGTGTTTCACCAATTCGGTAATACGGTAATGCCGTTTCTTTTTGTTCTATCGCCTTATTATATCTTTTCATCGCCTGGCCGTACTGTCCAATCGATTCATATAAAATACCTGTATAACAGCCAAATTCACTTACGTCATTTCTTTCTTTGTGTAACGTTCTTAAGAATGCTATTCCTCGTTGTACAAATACCGTTCCTTTAATTCGATTCACATATTCATCTAACGCACTTGCTACATTATATTCACTCTGCTTTATACCACTCTCTAACTTAGACAATGCTACTTTAAACCCATCTTCATTTCCACCAAGTTCAACCTCTGCATCCCATAAAACCATTCCTGCATTCATAAGGAAATCTTGGCTCTTTTCAATTTGTGTTTCGAGACCAAGAATATATTGTTTTGCTTCATCATATCGCTCTTTTGCCATGTATACTTGCGTAAGTCCGAAATGAGAATAAACATCTTCATTATCTTCTTCTAAAGCACGTTTATACAATACTTCTGCTTCTTCCAGACTATCATTTTGAAAATGATAATCACCTAATCTTACGTATAGGGATGCCTTATCATCACAATTCTCAATACCTTTTAATAAAATTTCTTTCGTGCTTTTCTCATCCTTCAAATCAGATTCATATATCTCTGAGAGTTTCGTATAAATGTAAGGCGCATTACTATCTAACTGAATCGCCACTTTAAGTCCTTTTATCGCTAAATGTAATTTCCCTAATTGATGCGCACATCTCGCTCGTTCATACCATACATGCGCCTCATTTTTATATTCTCTTAACAAATCATTAAAGATTTCATATGCTTCTTCATATCTTTCTAAATCTATTAATATTAAACCGTGATTCGTTAAAGTGAACCTTTCTGGACTACGTTCTACAGCTACTTGAGAAAACTGCAACGCATTTTCAGATTGATCGATATACATATAAGATAACGCAAGGAAACTCCAGGCGATTGGCTGATCTGCGTCCAATTGTAATGAGGAACGAAAACTCGAAATCGCTTCTATATAACTTTCCTGTTCAAATGAATATCTTCCATTTATCAAATGATATAAAGCACGATTATTTTTCTTCTCAACACTTGCCAGCATTTGCTCAGCTTTCTCCATTTCTTGAAGACGAATAAAGCACTGTGCACCATGCAATTTAACAAAATCCGAGTTCGGAAACTTTTCCATTAACTTTTCTATACAATATAAAATAAATTCTTTATCTACTTCAACATCTAAATGTTTCATCGTATATAACCACGTATTCGGATTATCACTCGTCTCTTTTAAAAATTGTACTAAGTTATTAATTCCATCTTTATCTTGTTCATCTAAATGATCTGTAAGAGAGAAAATGGATTTAAAATACTGATTCTCTTCTTCACTTAAAAATGCTAGTTGTTCCTTCTTTTCTTTCGGAACAAACGTGATCGCCAAACAACCTGTATAACGATATTTCTCTTGCAATTTACTATATTCCACAAGAACTGGTTCTATAAAGTTTGGATCTTGAACATAAAAAGCTTGTAACGTATCATCATATCCTGATAGCACTTGCACATGTGAAGCATGTTCGATGTCTATACTTAATAAAACGGGGATCTTTCGGTCGAGTAATATCTTATAAATTTCCTCATTCCCTTTAAAATAACGATATTCATAGCCTAATTCTTCAATATAAGAGACCGTATCGGAAAACTTTGAGCCTGTCATATCAAAAATAAACTCTGCTATTTCATCTTGTGTACGTTTTTCTCCCCATAGCTGCAACATCATTTCTAAACTTGTCGGAACACAATAATTATCCTTTTGTACAATTGGAACTATCGGCAGGTGAACCTTTTTTCCATCTGGATTTTTTTCTAAATTATGATATAAAGAGCCTTTTAAACTTTTTTCTTCTTTTAATAACTGTTGTAAATCTACAAGTTTATTCATTTTGTACAACGCTTCTGCACGTAAATGTACAAAGTAAGTTTCATAAGCGTGATAAGGAAGCTTACTATTAATATTATTTATTACCGCTAACATCTCTTCATATTTCGCTAAATCTAATAAATACTTTACCTTTTCAAAATGAAAATATGGTACTTGTGGAAACTTTACAATCGCATCATCGATTAACTGTAATGCACGTTTTTGTTCCCCTTTATTCGCATATAACTGTGATAATAAGTAGGTAGATAGTTCTTCACAATCTTTATGCTGCTTTCCAGCTAAAAATTGTTCTTCTGCTTTCTCCCATTCACCTGTATGCATATAGACGTAGCCCCATTTATCAAAGACCGCACGTGTACTGTACTCCTCTGCTTTTTGCATATAAATGAGCGCTTCTTCATTTCGTTTCATTTCTAATAAACATCGTACTAAAGTAAAATATGTTTTCGCTAAAAAATCGTCATCTATTTCTTCTTTATCTGCCTCTTCTAAAGAGTCTTTTAACAACTGTTCTGCTTCAAGGATTTTCCGCTCATCAATTAACTCATCACAATATAAAGAGAGCGTTCTCATATTTGGAAATTTTTTATAAGCGTAGCGAATGAGGAATGAACTGTATTGGTGCATAAGCCCTTCATCAGTAAGGCGAATTAATAAGTCAAACTCCTTATGCGAAGGTATATTAGCAAGCCAAGTCTTCACATAGGATAAAGTATTCGTTTCTTTTATATATGAAATTTCATTATTTATTTCCTGTAATCCATCTACAAATCTCTTGTCTTTCAAACAAGCTTCTAACTGCTTAAAATCTAGCATGCATTCACCTCGAATATTTATTTATCCCGCATTAACGGGCAGTAAAACTTCAATCTCAAAATTCCGCTGGAGCAAAGAAGTTAGGTGGGAGACCAACTGCCCGTAAATGCCCGATTGGTTCAACTAATAATCATTGGGGGATGAACAAAACCCCCAATGATTAAAGTTTCACTTTATACTGCTACTTGCTTAGATTTTACACATCATATAGTATGTATTCAACTATAATCTCTTATAATGAATGGTATGAATTAATATTATTGAATTTTATAACAGAATATAGTAAAAACAATTGTTTTTCTCCGTATTTTGTTTGATTGTATGAAATAACGTATAATGAGGACCTTACCTTTTTGAAACCAAAATTAGTATATGGAATTATATCAGCGATAATTCAAATATATTAGCGATTAGACATTGGATATCGATTTAACGACAAAAAATGATAAACTTCATCATATCGCTTCTTTTTAACATGCTATTTCACCAAATGTAATTTTCATATTCGGAGCATATATTAAAGATGAATGTATATGAAACGCTTTAAAAAATCGTAGTTCTGCTTCAAATTGAGCTAACGCATCATCATATGTTAATCCTCTGGCTATTAAACGCTCTATAAATTGCTGTTTATCACCTGGATTGTCCGCAATCCCCTCTTCTTTTAATGAATGATACAAATCTTTTTTATCACTGTGATGCATATTTGAATCTAAAAAGTTCACTTTATCACTCACCCTACACTCAATATTTTTCACACCTAATTCACTTAAATACATCGGTATTTTCATGCCGATATTACCATCCTTACCGTTTCTTTGCGTGTCACTTTCAAATAATTTCTGCAAAGCACCTAGCTGGATAATTTCCGATTGATTCTCTCCATCTAGTACGTTTGAAGACATGTTAGAAATCCAATGTGGTTCAAAACAGATTATTTTGCCACCGTCTTTAATTGAATGTATCATTTTTTGTAGCATCATTTTTGGAGTATTCATATGTAATAAGAAGGCATGACAGATTGCTATATCGTATTTATTTTTCAATTCAATTTCTACAGCATCTCCTTCAATAAATTCTGATTCATATGGAAGTGAACGAAACAATTCTCTCGCTTCAGCTATTAATGTTTCTCCGCTATCAATACCTGTATACTTTGATCCACCTGGAAGTAAAGGCAACAAAACTAAGCCTAAATAACCATATCCACAGCCATAATCAACAATATGTACTGGCTCAGAAATCTTCCAAACTGAGTTCACTAGAAATCTTAAATAATCGTCATTATAATATAATTCTCTCGTGTTTTTTAAATATGTGAGTTTACTGTTCCAATCATACGTTTCCAAGTCTAACGCCTCCTTATATATATAACATTACAATTCTCCATTTAATAAAGACATTCCTATACTTTAAACAATTCCAGAAAAATTTAGTTTTAATAAAGTGAAACTACTGCTTACACCTTTCCTATAAAAAATAAAAAAGGCATACGTATCTGTAATGATACATATACCTATTTATTTTACATCTCCTCAGGTGCCTCCACCCCAAGTAAACGTAATCCCTCTTTTAATACAACCGTCACAGCATAAACTAATGCAAGTCTACTGTCTTTCTCTTCGTTCTCTTCTAATATACGAACATTGCCGTAATATTTATTAAACGCTTGTGCTACTTCTAATACGTATTTTGAAATAATGGATGGCTCATTTTTATTGAAGGCTGCTTCAATTACTTGCGGGAATTTATTGAGTAATTTTACGACGTTCCAGCTATAATCATCATTTAATGCAAAAGTACACGTTTCAAATTCTACACTTTCTTTTCTTAAAATAGAGCACGCACGTGCGTGTGTGTACTGTACATACGGTCCTGTTTCCCCTTCAAATTTCAACATATTTTCTAATGAAAATTCAATATTATGCATACGCTCATTTTTTAAATCGTGGAAGATGACTGCTCCAACACCGACTTGCTTTGCTACTTCTTCTTTTTGTTTTAAGTTTGGATTTTTCTCTTCAATATTTTGTTTTGCAAGTTCAACTGCTTCTTCTAATACTTCTTCTAGTAAAATAACTCTTCCTTTACGTGTCGACATTTTCTTACCATCTTTTAAAATGAATCCAAACGGTACATGTTCCATACCATCAACCCAGTTGTATCCGAGTTTTTTTAATACGGTGAAAAATTGATTAAAGTGTAAACTTTGTTCTGGGCCAACTACATATAGCGCTTTATCAAATTCATATGTGTTTTGACGATATAAAGCTGCCGTTAAGTCACGTGTTGCATAAATCGTCGCACCATCTGATTTTCTAATTAAGCAAGGGGGCATACCTTCTTCTTCTAAATTAACGACTAATGCACCTTCGGATTCTTCAAGCAGATCATGTTCCTCTAAAATCCCAATAAAATCTTCCATTAAATTATTATAAAAAGCTTCTCCTTGAAAATTAGTAAATTCTACACCGAGAAGTTCGTATATGCGAGAAAATTCTTTTAAGGATTCGTGACGGAACCAATTCCAAAGCTCGACTGCTTCTTCATCACCTTCTTCTAATTTTTTAAACCAAGCACGACCTTGTTCCTCTAGTTCTTCGTTCTCTTTTACTTCTTCATGGAATTGAACATATAACTTAAATAATTCACGTATTGGATCCTCTTTAACTACTGCTTCATTTCCCCATTTTTTATATGCGGTAATTAACTTTCCAAACTGTGTTCCCCAATCGCCAATATAATTAATTCCTACAACTTCATAGCCACATTTTTCGGCGATATGTTTCAGCGAATTTCCTATCATTGTAGAACGTAAATGCCCCATCGAGAAAGGTTTTGCAATATTTGGAGATGAGTAATCAATAACTACCGTTTTTTCATATCCAAAGTGATTTTGACCGTATCCTTCTTTCTTAGCTAAAATCGTTTTTAATACTGCATCACTTACCGTTTCACGATTAAAAAATACATTTACATAAGGACCAACAGCCTCTACTTTCGTAAAGAACGGATCATTTAATTTCTCCGCAACTTCCTTTGCAATAATAGCTGGTGATTTTTTGTATTGCTTCGCTAGTGAAAAGCATGGGAACGCTGCATCTCCGAAGTCATCTTGTTTTGGTGTTTCGATTAAATCTAAAATTTGACTTTGTGTTAATTCATTCGCAAGAATATTGGATAAACTTTTCGCAAACTTTGTTTTATACTCCATACTACAACCTCCTTATTTTTTTAAACAAAAAAAAACCGTCTCTATATAAGAGACGAGTTTTAACCCGTGGTACCACCCTTGTTGTTCATTACGAACCACTTTCCCATTTATAACGAGGACAGGGGGCCTCGGCTTACTCTACTATTCGTTCAAGAAGCGTCTCCGAAGTGCGCTTCATCTTTTTCTTCTGCACTAGGCTCACACCATCCCTAGCTCGCTTTCCTTCTGAAAAAGACTACTCTCTTCATCACAGACAGTATATTTAATTAATTATTGCTTATTATACATCTTTTCAAACAATTAGCAAGGGGCAATTACACCAAAATGAAACTTTGCACTTTTTCTTTTGTATACGTGAAAATTGTGTTTTTCAAATCTAGAACTACGAAAATGATCTTTCAGAACGACACACTTTCTCGCCACACGCTTCGCTTCCATAATTGTTTCATCAGTAATATCATGATACAAAGCGAAATGTTTTAACCCTTTTATTCCATCTGATTCTATGACAGTTTCTTCAAACATTGGATCAAGGTAAACAATGTCATAACTATTGTCTTCACATTGTTTTAAAAATGTGAAATGCTCTGTTTGTTTTACATCGATTCTTTTCATTGCCTCATCAATTTCAGAAACGGAGGAAGACCACGTTTGCAAACCTTTTTCCATTATGTAAGCCATATATTCGTTTCCTTCAAGTCCTGTTACTTTTCCACTTTCACCCACAACATAACTAGCTACAATACTATCTGATGCCATACCGAGCGTACAATCTAACACTGTCATTCCGCTCTCTAATTTGGCAGCTTGTACAAACGGATCATGTTCTCCGCGCATTAACCTTTTCACGCGAAACATTGCTGAGTTTGGATGAAAGAAAAACGACTCTTCCGTACCTTTTGGATAAATAGCTAATCGGTTCTTCCCTACGACAAGTACATCTTGTTCGTGTTGCTCATGCAGTTTATGCACAGGTATATCATTACGTATAACAAAAGAACTATTTAATTCTCCCGCTACCTTTTTGGCATAAGTTGACATTTCTTTATTTGTTCTTCCTGCGGTTGTTACTATCATTGTTTCACCTCTATATAAAGAAAAGAGGGAGATTTACTCTCCCCCTTCTTTAGCAATTCTTTTCGAAAGCTTGTTCTAAGTTCGTAATAATATCGTCCATAGTTGCACCTTCAATTTCATGACGGTGAATGAAGTGAACCACTTCTTTTCCTTTTAGTAATGCCATAGATGGTGAAGATGGAGGAATTTCTCCGAAGTATTCACGCATTTTTGCAGTAGCATCTTTATCTTGACCTGCAAATACAGTTACAAGATGATCGGGTTGTTTTTCAGCACGAACAACCGCTTGACCTGCTGATGGGCGTGCTAAACCAGCTGCACAACCGCATACAGAGTTTACAACTACTAAAGTTGTACCTGTTGTGTTTTCCATAAATTCTGTAACAGCTTCTTCTGTAGTTAACTCTTCAAATCCAGAACGCACTAATTCTTGACGCATTGGAATTACCATTTGGCGCATGTATTCTTCATAAGCATTTGACATCTTGTAATCTCTCCTTCAACTTTCATTCCAATTTCATCATATCACGCTCTAATAATAGGTGCAAAAGAAAGATAACGATGATTTCATTTTTTTGTAAGGATTTCACAAACCCCTTCACGGCAATGTCCGACTGGGACAAGTTTTCTATTGTTAGCGATATAATCGTATACTTTACTTCCAAATCCGAGTACGATAGATAGTTTTATAAAAGGCACTGCAAACCAATAAGATGGAACAACCTTTGCTAATACATTTATGCTATGAATTCCGTCATACCATTTATTATTTTTTAAAATATACAATCTTTGTTCCATCTTACTTTGTAGTGCTTGAGAAAGTTCATACTTCTTGACTACATCTTCATCTCGAAATGAAACAAATTTCATCTTACCCTTTTTATCTAATTTTTTCGTACGCTCTGCAACTACAGTACACATCGGACACCAGCTATCATAGAAAACGATCATATATTATTCCCCTTTACGAGACTCCGTCATTTGTTTCCATACAGAACCTTTTGCTTCTTCGCCGCCTTCAATACGCTCTAATGCAAGACGAGCTTGCATCGCTACTTCAAACTCTGGATCATCTTGTGCTACTTTTAGTGCTGGAATAGCACTTTCATCTCCAAGTTCAAATAAGAACATAGCTGCACGCCAGCGTACTAATTTACTTGAATCTTTCAGAGATTTAATCATAACGAACATCGCTGCTGGATCACCTACGTCTGATAAGCAATCTCCTGCAGTACGACGAACACTTACAGAACGATCTAATAACGCCTTATATAATAACGGCAATACTTCTTCACCTTTTACCATACCTAAATAAGCTGTTGCTAAACGGCGGATTGATACTTTTTCATCATCTAACGCTATTTTCAATACGGGAATATCCTCTTCCGCTGGATCCATTTGTTCTAAAGCAGCAAAACGTTTTTTCCAGTCAGAATCTTTCATCATCTCTTCTGTTACTTTATATGGCTCACGCTTTTGAATCGTTACTTCAACAGCACCTGCTTGATCTAATAGTTCTTTAACCGTTTGATTCACACGTTCTTCTGAATAAGCAGCAACAATTTCTTCTACTACTTCTTTCCCGATTTCTTCAAAATTACCGTAACGTGTACTTTGCTCTACCCATTTGCGCTCTTTCACAACGTTAGGTGCAGACATTTGTACTTTCATAATCGCTTCTTTAAAACGATCAGGTAAACCAACACGTTCTTCTGTCATTCCATCAGTTAGCTTCACTTGCATCGGGATAGTAAAGAACATTTGAATAAACACTTTCACTTCCCCAAAATGAGACAGTTGTTGTTCTTCGCTTTCTTCTACTATTTCTTCACCGAAAACGGCACGAACTTGTTGTAATAAAAATTTCCAGTCATACTTCGCATTTCGCTCCACTGCTAAAAAGTCTGCTACATGATACACACCTTTAATGCCTTCAATTTTCAAAATTTCTTGTACTTGCACTGGTGCTTGTGCTGCATTTTCATTTGTATAATTATTACGTGCTCCTGATGGTAATACTTCATTCAAAATAACTTTCATTGTATTTGGACTTGGCGTCGGTTCAATTGCTTTAATCTTCACGTAAAATAACTCTCCTTTATTGCATGTTCTTAGCTGTATTGTAACATGTTCTCCCTCTATACTCCTACTCGGATGCTTTATTTTGCTCATTTCTTTCCACAAGTTTATCAAAACACTTTTCACTAAATTCTTCCGAAGCTACTGTTTCAATTCTCATTTTATCGGGATGCACCTTCCCTCCTTCTCTCCAAAAATGTAATACTCTCAATCACAACTTCAGTTCTATATATTCTCTTTCCTTGTTCATCATCGTAATTACTCGTATGAATACGCCCGGTAATCCCAACAAGTGATCCCTTCGTACAATATTCTGTTACATTTTCAGCGGATCTTCGCCATATCTGACAATTTATAAAATCGACTTGTTGTTCACCTAAACTATTTCGAAATCCTCTATTCACTGCAACACATATTCGTGCATAAGCGACTCCTTGTTTTGTGTAGTATAATTCTGGCTCCTTTGTCAATCTACCGATTAATACAACTCGATTCATCATAAGTTATACCACCTCACCTATTTTTCTTCATTGTAAAGAAAAATGTGTGCTGGGTAAAAAGTGCAAAATGATATGTCTGTAAGTAAATATTATTCTTTTATACCTTACAAAAGTAAAAAAGAAACCCTACATATTTTAAACATGTAAGGTTTCAAAAAATATTATACTTCACTGCAAGATATGTAATATCCTCCACGAGCCATCTTTATTTCAGCATGGTACAATACATTTTCTAAATAGAAAGCAATCGGTTTAATTTTACTCTCAAATTTTAGTTGTTCATTACATTCAGCCGCATATCTTTCGATAGCTGAACAAATGAATTCTGCTGATGGATACGTTAAAGCTTCATCTAGTTCTATGAAAAAACTTTTAGAAAATAATTTTTTCATAATCCCTTTCTTCTCTTTCATAATATTCCATCCCCTTCAATTTAAGTTGTCACCATCCATATTATACTATATTTTCAATTTATCTTTGAAAATAAAAAATCCTGCATTTTTCATGCAGGATTTTTTACTAGTCATTTTTCGTAAAGTAAGAAACGAAACGAAGAATTTCTAAGTATAACCATACTAGAGTCATCATTAGACCCATTGCACTGTACCATTCCATATATTTTGGAGCTTGGCTACGTGCACCACTTTCAATTAAATCGAAATCTAGTAATAAGTTTAATGCAGCAACTACAATAACAACCGCACTAATGATCATACCGATTGTTCCACCTTGGTGAATGTATGGGACAGTAACACCAAACATATTTAGTAAGAATACGATTAAATACATAATCGCAATTCCCATTGTTGCTGCCATAACACCTGTACGGAATTTATCCGTCACTTTTACTACGCGTGTTGCATATAACACTAACATTGCAAATAGAATTGAAATTGTAAGTAATACCGCGTTTAAAACAATAGAATCGCCAAATTTCATTGTATAAACCGCTGAAATACTTCCTAATACAACTCCTTCTACCGCCGCATAGATTGGCGCCCCAATTGGTGCCATTCGCGGGAAGAAGATAGATGCAAATGCGATGATTGCCGCAACTACTAATGCACCAATTAATACTGGCATTTTCATTGTACCCTGCATCATCTGTATGTATGAATAGACAGACGTTGCAAGGAGCAAGATAAGCATAATAAACGTTTTGCCTACTGTTCCGCCAATAGTCATCGCAGAAGCGCTTGCTCCCTCTTTACGGAATGCCTCTTTTTTCAACATTGGATTAGATGTTCTCATTTTTTCCCTCCTAAAATAGGTTCTACTAATAGTGTAAAGTTTTTCTCTTTACTTTTCAATATATGCAGCTTGTTTTTATTTTAAACCTTCAACGATGTCTGATAGTTCGCTCCATCTTTCCATCGTTTTTTCTAACTCTTCTTCTGTTTTTTGTTGTGTTTCAGACAATTCTTGAGCTTTCGTAAAATCAGAACCAACATTCGCAAGTTCTTCTCCAATCGATTCAAGTTTTTCTTCCAGCTCCACAATTTTATCTTCAATCGTTTCCCATTCACGCTGCTCGTTATATGAAAGTTTACGTTTACGTTGTTGTTTCGGTGCTTCTTCTACTACTTTTTTCTCTTTCTGCATTTCAGCTTTCTCAATAAGTTCTCTCGTTTTTTCCATTTCTAAATAATCAGTATAGCTACCTAGAAATTCACGCACTTCGCCTCCACCAGCAAAGATAAATAATTCATCTACCACTTTATCTAAGAAGTAACGGTCATGCGATACAGTTAAAACGACACCTGGGAAATCTTCCAAGTAATCTTCTAACACTGTTAATGTTTGTGTATCTAAATCATTCGTCGGTTCATCAAGCAATAATACGTTCGGTTCTCCCATTAATATACGTAATAAATATAAACGTCTTCTTTCACCACCAGATAGTTTACCAAGTGGTGTACCATGTGAATGTGGTGGGAATAAGAAACGTTCTAACATTTGAGACGCACCAATTACTTTTCCGTCTGTCGTATGAATAACTTCCGCAATTTCTTTAATGTATTCAATCATACGTTGATTTAAATTCATCTCTTCATTTTCTTGTGTATAATAAGCAATTTTTACTGTTTGCCCAACTTCAATTTCACCACTATCAGGAGATAACTTACCTGCAAGCATATTTAATAGAGAAGATTTCCCGCTTCCATTCGCTCCAATAATCCCGATACGATCGCCCGGTTTCACAATATGATTAAAGTTGTGTAATACCGTTTTATTACCAAATTTTTTCGTTACATCTTTTAACTCAAGTACTTTTTTCCCTAGCCGGCTGCCACTAAGTGCAATATCAACTGACTGTTTTGCAGCTGGTCCTTCTTGTCCTTTTAGCTCTTCGAAACGCTGAATACGTGCTTTTTGCTTTGTCGAACGAGCTTTTGCACCGCGGCGAATCCATGCTAATTCTCGGCGATATAAGTTTTGACGTTTTGATTCTTGGGCAATTTCTTGCTCTTCACGCAATGCTTTCGCTTCTAAAAACGTACTGTAATTCCCTTCATAACTATACAGTTTTCCGTTGTCTAATTCGAAAATACGATTCGTCACGCGATCTAAGAAATAACGATCATGGGTTACAAGTAATACCGCACCTGTATATCTTGCTAAATATTCTTCTAACCATTCAACAGTCTCATGATCAAGATGGTTCGTAGGCTCATCTAAAATTAATAGATCGGGTGTTTCAATAAAGCATTGCGCCATCGCGATACGCTTTTTCTGTCCACCAGATAAATTTCCAACAGTTGCTGTGAAATCAGTAATTCCTAATTTCGTTAATAGCGATTTTGCATTCGCATTTGCTTCCCATGCATTCATTGCATCCATACGTTGTTGCACTGCAAATAATTGTTCTTGTACTTTTTCATTACTTGGATCTTTTTCAATATGTAATAATGCTTCTTCATATTCGCGAAGCAAACGAATTAACGGTGTATCACCATGAAATACTTGCTCTAGTACCGTTAAATTCTCATCAAAATCTGGTTGCTGCGATAAATAACTAATTGTATATCCACGTGTATGTGTCATATCGCCAGTATCAGGAATTTCAACTCCTGCAATAATTTTTAATAACGTCGATTTACCAGTACCGTTTACACCAATGATTCCGGCACGCTGTCCTTCTGCAATGCTAAATGATAATCCATCAAATAACGGTTTTTCTCCATATGATTTCGATAAGTTCTCCACTGTTAACATTTTCATATTTGTGCATTCCACTCTTTCATAAATTGTTCAATAAACTGTTCCATATAACGATGTCGAACTTCAGCCTCTTGTTTTGCCGCGTTCGTATTCATTAAGCCTTTTAATTTTAAAAGTTTTTCGTAAAAATGATTTAAAGATGGATCATTATTTTTTCTATACTCTTCTTTCGTCATTACTTCACGCGGCGGAATAGTTGGATCATACATTAATCTCCCTTTCGCTCCGCCATATGCAAATGTACGTGCAATTCCAATTGCTCCAAGGGCATCTAAACGGTCCGCATCTTGAACAATTTTCCCTTCAAGTGACTCAACTACGCCGCCATGGCCACCCTTATAAGACATGTTGGCGATGATATGAAGAATATGTTTACTTTCTTCCTCATCTACATGTAACTCTTCTAACCAATCAGAAACTTTTTTCATTCCTGTTTCTTCACTTACATTTAACTTTTCATCTGCCACATCGTGAAGTAATGCTGCCATTTCAATTATAAAACGATCTCCACCTTCTTGCTCAAATAAAGAAATCGCCAGTTTATGTACGCGCTCAATATGATACCAATCATGCCCACTCGCATCTTTTTCTAAAATATGTTTTACAAAAGTAATTGTTTTTTGAATCTTTTCTTGTTTTGTCATTTTATCTTCACCCAGTTTCTTATTGTAACACGCCCGCATTTTTTCATCACATATTTTCTTGTCCGCCCATACACTGGGTGGTAGGCATCATCATGAAGGAGGAATAAACATGTTCTATAATAATCAACCGCCTTATCCACAACAACCATTTTACCCTCAGCAACAGGAACAAAGATACACAGAACAATATGAGGAACAAGATATGCAACAACAAGAACAACAATACGAACAAAATCCATACGTAACACCGCAAAATCAAGAAACGGAATATCAACAAGATCCATATGAAACACGTCCAAATTATGAAAATCCTCAAAATCCATATGTAGCAACACAAAATCAAGAGCAACAATATCAGCAAAGTCCATATGCAGCACCGCAAAATCAAGAGCAACGATATCAGCAAAGTCCATATGCAGCACCGCAAAATCAAGAGCAACAATATCAGCAAAATCCATATGTAGCACCGCAAAATCAAGAACAACAATATCAGCAAAATCCATATGTAGCACCGCAAAATCAAGAACAACAATATCAGCAAAATCCATACGCAACTCAGCCACAACAACCGCAATACCAACAACAAATGTATCGACCAAACTACGACGCACGTGTCTCACCACCTGCACCACCAACAATTGATTCGACGCAACCACAAATTTTACCCCCTGGTCCAACATTAGATGTTACACAGCCACAAATCTTACCACCTGGACCTATTACAGAACCGACACAACAACAAATTCAACAAGTTGTCGGTACACAATTTTTACCTTTAAAGAAACCTGTATTAGATTTCGTAAAACCTTGGGTAGATTACGGTTTAAATGAAGCGAAACATACATCACATAAACATGCTTTAACAGAAGTCGCTGCGATTATGTTTTTAGTTGGAAAAGGGTATAACCCAACAATTGCTCATTACATCGTAGAATCTTGGGAGAAGAATGAACAGTTTTAGGGTTGTTTATTTTGTTTTTAACAAAACTACAAAAGTGTCACGAATGCCTGTTATACAAGCATTTGTGACACTTCTTGTTTGTTATATTATGTTTTATTTCAAAAGTGAATTTCATATTTTCTCACGTGTTTTCATATCATTCGTGAGCAAAATGTAGCGATTTTATTAAATTATATTATTTAATTTTTGCTTTAAAAATTATAAATTTAACATTAATTTCCACACCAAATCTACTTAACAACTACTTCAATAAATTGATATTATTGTTCCCAACGCTGAACTTGTGTGCGGAAGATATACTTTTATTTTAATACAGTTTCATCTTATTTCATACCGTTCATTAAATCTAAGTTTGTTTAATAACGTTTTTCTGTGATATCACTACTTGTTATTAATTCGTGGCTGTTTTTATTAAAACTACAATTCAAGTGAAACGCGTGGTTTTGTCTATCCATATTTTAGACAAAATGGACAATACAGGTTGACGCTAACATGGTGATGAAAAAAGAGGGATTTTTTAATTTCTTCTATAGAGATACACTATATTTTTTATAAACAATACCAACATCTCCAAAGTTTGATATAATCATACAGTTATTAATAGCAATTAGGGAGATATACAGCATGAACTATACAAATATGCCAAAAGAAATAGAAATGGTTAAGCGGACTCAAACGGCTTCGATACCGAAGAAATTCATCGGTATTGGTAAGATTGTAAAAAAACAAACAAAAGTGGAGCGCCCTACATTAACCCAAGACGAACAAGAAATTATTGAAAACAAGTTATTATGTTCATTTCTTTCTGAAGAGAAGATATTGATTACTTATTATAAAGATGGTCATTTGCTTACTAGATATATGACTGTAACTGACATAAATCCGATAAAGAATTTAATAACTTGCACTGATGCATCTTATAACAGAATTTTTCTTAATTTTAAAGATATAATTGATTTGAGATAAAAAACATACATTTTTTTCAAATATAGCCGGGAATATCAGACTTTGAAATATAAAATATGAAATTAAGAGACAATACTATGAAGGTTATAAGGTCTATTTTTAACGCGTTTCGTTTACTTAGTAAAATTATGAATCCTATATTAAAGGCATTATCTAAAAGTAAATTTTAATTACATAGAAATAAAAAAAGCCGCCCACAGGACGGCTCTTGTTTTTGTTAATCAAACTATTCTTTTGTAAGAAATCGCTTCACATACACATAGGATACATTCGCTGTTACATAGTATGTTTTACTTAATGTCATACACCCAATTACGTTTATCTAGATAATCAGTGAATCCTTTTAATTGAACATCGCTAGTTGGATCAGTTATAGGATAAACGTACCCATCACTTTTAAGAATTAAGTTTCCAGTCATCTTAAGTGAATTTAAAGCACCTACTACATCAGCTAAATTTTCTTTACCGATTCCTCCTACCTCTACAACATTACGTTTTTGATTAGGTGGTTGGCTACCTCCACCAGATTGTCCAGTTAAGGCAAAAACGATTGAATTAGCGATTTTATCAACATTCCATTTTGCCATATCCGATTCGTTATCAATAAATCCAAGTTCAATTAAAATTGCTGGCGCTTTCGTTTTTGATAAAACATAAAGGTCTTTTCGTTCCTTTGCACCTCGGTTTGCCCATCCAATATCTTTTGAAAGTTGTGCTGCTATTTTTGCTGATAAATCCTGTTGGTCATAGTAAAGTACTTCAACACCATTAGCATTAGTATCATACGAGTTTAAGTGAAATGAAATTACTAAATCTACATCATGCGAGTTAGCTTTTGCTACAATGTTATTTAGGTTTTGCGCTTGAGTGCTTCCTACTTCGTCCGTATCATCATAAACTGTGTGTCCTAAAGCTCTTAACTTAGCTGCCACCACATCTTTCACCTGACGATCCATAATATGCTCTTTTCGATTTCCGTAATTAGCCCCTTGTACAATACTGTTGTGTCCTCCATGTAAACTATAACGTGTCATTACTCAACATCTCCTTTTTTATTAGTATATTCAGAGCCTGTCTTATTGCTCTTACTCCCTAAAATTTCAACCGCATTTGTCAAAGCTTGTGGGAGTGGGATTCCCATACGTCCTGCATTTTCTAAAAGTGATAGCAACTCATTTCTGATAAAGAAAAAGATCGTCGCTTCACGAATTGCGCTATTTGTCCCCATAATTTCATCAGCTTGAGTGGCTGCTGCGACCAATAAAAAAAGCACCACTTTTTAGCGGTGCCTTTGAAACTAACTTTACTTTTTAATTCTCCGTTGTATCCTGCTGCGAATACTCCTGTGATATAGTCGATAGCTGTCATGATAACTAGAACTTTCAATATCGGGAGACTATCAATAGCACTGTTAAAAGAAACAGCTCAAACTATTAAATTTCCAGTCAATTAAGGGAGACTATTTTGCTATAAGGGGGGTCAGTTAAGCTGAACATTGCTGAAGTATTTGATAATTTAGAAGAGTTATCAACCATATCGATATTTCTAACTGAGTATGCGGCTTTTGTATTAGTTGGTGAAGATTTAGAATTTGCAGTCGTTATTGAGCGTACTGAATACCACTACGAATTCAGTATGTGGGGAGTATCAATATTATGAAATACGAAAACACAAAAGACCACCTCTAGTGAGAGTGGTCTTTTTATCGCTTTATATATCTGCCTTTTTAAATTCCTTATATTAACACTCTCTATTAAGACCTTTTCTTTCTAGGACCTACAATTAATTTGATTGCTGTTCTTTCTTGATCATTGATAGAAACCTCTTGAAATGCTGGAACAAAAGCTAAATCAATACCACTTGGAGCAACAAATCCTCTTGCAATTGCAATTGCTTTAATCGCTTGATTTAAAGAACCAGCTCCAATGGCTTGAATTTCAACATTACCACTTGTTCTTAGCACACCTGCTATTGCACCTGCAACTGAATTTGGTTTTGATTTTGAAGATACCTTTAATATATTTTCCATGTAAGTTGCTCCCTCTATTATTTATTCACTCTTTCGTTACGGTTTTAAATATTTTATCGTATCCTTAATTACTATTCACACAAAAAGCAAACAATGCTACATATGTACATTCATTCGATACCTTTTATGTTCTTCCTGCCCAACTACATAAATAAAGAGTGGCGACTAAACATCCCAATATACAAACTTTCAAATTATAGAGATTCGCTTAAACGTTAATATTAATACAGCTGAAGATAATAATTTTGCTTTTGCAGGTGGAATTAATATAAAAAGTGTTTCCGCTATACTTCAATATTTTAAAAACTTTAACTGATTTTTCTACCAAGTTTATTAACCTTTTCGTCTTCAAAAATTGTTACAGATGCTATTCTAATACTATATTTCATCATTTGAGCACTTTATATTCCAATCTATCACCTTTTATATAAAACAAGCATAAACTACTATGAATATAAACTTTATTAATAATAGGAGGTCATACATTGGGTTCATATTATCATTCTTCAAACTCGAATAAAAGATGTTCATGCCGCTCTTCTTCCAGCTCATTAAAAAAATGTTCATGTCACTCTTCTTCTAGTTCACATAAAAAATGTTCATGTCACGATTCACATAAATCATCTAAGCCAGCTTACGGCACTTTCTGGCAAACTGGATTTATAACTGTTCCTTTTGGCAATCCTTTTCCATTTAATCACGTTGGACCTTTGGCAGGAGGGGTTTCTTTACTAAATCCTACTACCATACAATTTAGTCAAGCCGGTGATTATAGAGTTTCTTTCATTTCAAGTATTAATACTACTTTAAATCCTGTATTTCCACATATTCCAGTCATAACTATATTCTTAAATAACAATCCACTTGCTAATAGTCAAGGTGATTTCGCTTTTCAAATGAATACTTCATCAAATAACGAATGCCTTCAACTAGTTGGCGAAACTATTGTTACAATACCAGCTAATTCGACTCTTCAGCTTAGAAATAATAGTGTTTTTAATAAACAAAGCATTGTAACTTGTGATAATGGTATAAATTCAGTTGAATTAACAGTTACAAAACTAAGTTAATACTATTCCATTACATTCAGATGCTATTTCAGCATCCTTTTTTATTGCATAACGTTTTTTCGATTCCTATCGTCTCTCTTATAGAGCATAAATTTTCATTGTACTTTTCTATTAATCTAATAAACAAAAAAAGTACCAAACCCTTCTACCACAAAAGTTCGGTACTTTTTATATCAAAACTTAATCATTCTTTCTTACTGCTCCACATAAACCGACTTAACAATCGTACGATTATAAGGGTTTCCTTCTTTATTCACCCCTTTTATATCCATCGTAACGTTATATACCCCTGGTTGCTTTATGTCCTTCAAAGCACCTGTAAATGTATTTGTATTAACATTTTGTATTTCATTAAATTCAGAGACTAGCTTCCCTTCTTTATTAACGACTCTTACTGTTATGGAAAGATCACCTTTCATTTCAGGTGCCGCAGGTGATTTTTTCAGTTTATACTCTGGTTTATTTACTTTAACCTTTGTTGGCATTTGAAGAACGAATGGCGCATCATTTTTGTAATCGTTTACAATTAAATATGCATCTTTCGACTGCCTCGCCATCATTTTAACTTTCCATTCCCCTACATCCATTTTATCGAATTTAAATGTTCTAATTGTCGCCCCATTAAAGAAAGATTCACCTTCACCAGTAGTTATAGCGCTATCTTTATTTGTATAATTTTTTCCTTTTGGAGATATCAATTGTATTTCTACATCAGAAGAAGCCGTTAATACAGAAATTATTCCTTCTGCCTTTTTATCAACCGCAACAGTTTGCTCTATCCACTGATTTTGTGGCAATTCTCCCCCTAAAATATTTTGATTTGAAGTTGTGTTTAATTGTTCCATATTCTCATCTAAAATATTACTTGATGCTACTAAAGCTGGCACGCCTACATTTGCAGAACGTAAATATGGTTCAATTCGCGCGAAAACAGCTGATCCTTTTCTTATATTGTCATGATCAAATCTGGAATCTGTAAATAAATGTGTACCATACGGCAACTTAGTACTCCACTCATTTACTAATCCATCATTTGAACCGTATGATGACAAATACAACCCGCCCATAGATAACGCAGAAAATACTGGACCCCAACTAGTCCCAGTAGCAGTATAATAACGGTTTAATTTAGCTGCTGGATTATTATCTATCGTTGAACGAAATTTTGCCATTTCCCCTATTTGTAATGAATACGTACCATCATCTTTTTGTCCTAATATAGAAGCAAGCCATCCTGCCCACCAACTATATGATAAATCCGCTAAATTTGATCCATGATGCGGTGTAGCAAGTGTAATAACATTTCCAACAAAACGATTTGCACCATATCCTACTAATGCTGCTTGCGTATCGATACCACCTTTACTATGAGCTACAATATTAACTTTTTTACCAAAATGATTATATATTTCTTCAAGTTTTTGTGCTAATAATTTTCCGTTGTCCCACTGACTAGCCGATCCTTTCCCCGCAGCATCATATAATTGTATAAATACAGTTTGATAACCTGCTTTCAAAGCATAATCGTACATATCATTTATATCGTGATAAACTGTCTTTCCATACCAACTATCTGCATTTCCATTCCTTCCTTGTACAAAAAGAATTGGAGGTTTATTCTCATCATAATTAGCAGGTTTTTGACCTAAAAACCATTCTCCAGGTGTAAATACCTCTGTATCAGGAAACCCCTTTCCAAGCTCTTTTACAACTTCTGCCCGTACATTTGTGCTAATCATTGGAGCTATGATAAAAAATATAGTTAGTAAGGTAACACATCTTCTCATCAATCGCATGTTACTCCCCCCCATTTTTTTGAAAGAAGGTGCTCTTTGTAATATTTTGTATCTTTTCTCCCTTAATAATAACTAATCTTTTTACTTGAAAAAGATCTTAGTCCTATTTTCACGAGATCACTAATACACCCTCTTCCTTAACACACGTTATTCTCTTTGTTTCAATCTCTTCCTTTTGAGAGAACATGACAAAAAAATTTCTCAATAATTGTTAACCTCGCTAAATCCAAATATTTTTCAAATCATTATTGTTTATATAAAGCATACAAATCTTGAAAAAATTTTAGTAAAAAAACATTTTATTACTAGTTGCTTATTTAAAAACATAATAAAGATATCTACTTTCTTTTAATTAAATACAAACTAAATTAAAAGGAGCTTATATTGTAAGACTTTCCTATGATTAAAATTTAAACTGAAATTTCAAAATAGATAATCATATTTCCAGAAACATATATTATGATAATTTCCGCAGACTTGAATTAAACTTTTAGAAGTACTAACCTATCGGTGAGTAGAAGAAAATTCTGTAAAAAGAAAGGAGCATGCTTTATGATGACCAATTTACAAAAGGAGTTTTTTAAACGATTAAAAATTCCCGCAAAAGAAATAACATTTGATGATTTAAGTGAAATTCTCTTAAAAATGGGAATGGTTCTCCCCTATGAAAATCTTGATATTATGAATGGTACTATTAAAAACGTCTCAAAAGATAACTTAGTAGAAAAGTTACTTATTCAAAAACGAGGAGGTCTTTGTTATGAATTAAATTCCTTACTGTATTACTTTTTAATTGATTGTGGATTTCAAGTATACAAAGTAGCTGGTACAGTTTACGATCTTTACGATAATAAATGGAAACCCGATGATGGTCATGTCATCATCATATTAATTCATGATAATACAGATTATATTGTGGATGCAGGTTTTGCATCTCATCTCCCTTTACATCCAGTCCCTTTTAACGGAGAAGTCATATCTTCTCAAACGGGAGAATATCGAATTCGCAAACGAAATACCCGAAAAGGTACACATATTCTAGAAATGAGAAAAGGGGCTAATGGAGAATCTACAAGTTTTTTGTATTCTGAACCTTCAAATGAATGGAAAATAGGCTATGCTTTCACTGTAGATCCAATAGATGAAAAAAAAGTGAATAACATTCAAAAAGTGATTGTAGAGCATAACGAATCGCCTTTTAATAAAGGAGCTATTACTTGTAAATTAACTGATTACGGCCACATATCATTAACGAAAAAAAATTATACAGAAACCTTTAAAGGCACAAAAAATAAACGACCAATAGAATCTAAAGAATATGCTCGCATTCTTCGTGAATCTTTTGGAATAACTCAAGAGAAATATGTAGGAAAAACACTAGAAAGAGGCTAGCCGATCAGAAGTATTTCATAATAAAGCAGATTCTATATATAGAACCTGCTTTATTTTATAGTTTTTTATAACGTAATTCCTTTTCAGTGTTAATCTTTTAACAGACTAATATTATTATATGCATTTCTTTTTGTACCATGTATTACTTAAATTTCAATTATATACTCATCATCATATTTATCGTATTGTAGTCCTACCCCTATTATTGATTCCGTAACTTGATCTCTTAAGAACGGTGCAGCTTCCATTTTGCTAGTTGCAATTTCAATTCCATATTTTTTTGTTAAATGAGCTAACTCTATTAAAAACCACTCTCTTCGTAATGTAACTTGAATATCAAATGTTCGTCTTTTCATATATAATAGCACCTCTTTTATTTTCATAGCTTAAAAAACATCACTGGATGCACTTATTAAAACTACCTTTCAACACTAACAGCCAATGAAACATTATAGTATATGCATGTCCCTTTTAAACGTGCTATTACAAAAATAATATTTAAGTTTGCATAATTAAATTATGTAATAGTAGAAGAAGCTAGGCTTGTCCCTTCCCCTTCTACTATAGAGATTTAAATTAAGAACATCTTGGTACACCTAAAGCTAAAAATAAACCTGCTACTCCTGCTGTAATCGGTACTTTTAACGTAATAACATCGTCTACCTTCGTTACTAAAAAGTAATCATTACCTTCTTGTAATATACAATTTACTAACAATTGAAATTCCATTTAAATCTCCTCCTTTCAATCGATATACTATAATTTATGAAATCTCTTTAAAAAAGTAATAGGAATATATCTATTTTTCCTTATATACAAAATAAATATTTAACAATCTATTAAAAATATTAATTTTCAAAATTAATATAAAGCGTGTATTATCCAATAAATCCCTATATAATCAATAGAGAAAATCTTACAAATGGAGGTATCAAAATGGCGATTTTGAGTAATATTGGTGTAGCTTTATTTTTAATTGCTATCATTCTTTTAATTCTATGCATCATCTCATTCTTTAAGAAAAATGGTAAGGCAATAAAATATGGTCGTCCTGCCGTTATTCTTTTTATGATTTCAAGTGTATTAGTAGTGACCGGTACAACAAAATCTGAACACCCAGTCATCGAATTTTTTGCTGTTTTAAGTTTCATTTTATTTATTTTCTTCCTCGTACTAGCAATCTTATCTGTAATTAAAAAGACAGGTATTGCAAAAAAACAATTTATTATTACAGCTGTTTTATTTGTCCTTTTTGCTGTATTATCAGGTATTTCAAGCCCTGCTTCTGAAAAAACGACTGCAACTAGTAAACAAATTGCCTCTAACAATGCAGAACAAAAAGATAACGAAAAGAAAAAAGAAGCAGAAAAGAAAGAAGCGGATGAAAAAACTCGTAAACAAGAAGATGAAAAACGTCAAGCAGAAGAAGCTCGTAAGCAAGAAGATGAGAAACGCCAAGCTGATGAACAGGCTCGTAAGCAAGAAGATGAGAAACGCCAAGCTGATGAACTAGCTCGTAAACAGCAAGAAGAACAAAAACGGCAAGCCGATGAACTAGCTCGTAAACAACAAGAAGAGCAAAAACGTCAGGCTGATGAACTAGCTCGTAAACAACAAGAGGAGCAAAAATGGCAAGCCGATGAACTAGCTCATAAACAACAAGAGGAGCAAAAACGTCAGGCTGATGAACTAGCTCGTAAACAACAAGAAGAACAGCAAAAACCACAGCAAGCTCAAACACAACCTGTTGCAGGAAATACTAGTAATGTATCTTACGCAAATTGTGACGCAGTTAGAGCTGCCGGTAAAGCTCCTTTATATAAAGATCAACCAGGATATAGTCGTAAACTAGATAGAGACGGCGATGGAGTTGCATGCGAAAAATAGTAATAAAAAAGAAGCTCCTAATGAGCTTCTTTTTTATTACTATAACGTCTTACATTTAATATTTCTTTCTCTTTTTAGATGAGTTCTTAAATAAATTTCATATTATTATTCTCAAAAATGACACATAATAAGTGATTTATATCACCACACCAATTTTTATTTATTGCTATTCTTGGTTTAGTTATCACATTAAACTTTATGGAGGCATTCGTATGGAACATACATTTACTGAAACTTCTATTGTCGGTGAGATTGTCACACAATTTCCGAAAGCTAGTGATCTTTTTAAATCATATAGGATAGATTTTTGTTGTGGTGGTAATAGACCTCTTATTGATGCAATTCATGAAAGAAATTTATCAGCAACAGAAGTAATTACAGAGTTAAATACGCTTTATCATAATACGAAACTATTAAACAAATCGGAAATTGATTGGAAAAATGCTCCTTATCGCGAATTGATTGATTATGTTATAAATAAGCATCATCGCTATTTAAATGAAGAGTTACCACAGTTAAGTCCCTATGTAACAAAAGTATTACGCGTTCATGGAGCAAGTCAGCCCCATTTAGCTCAAACTCATAAGCTATTTCATGAACTAAAGATTGAACTAGAACAGCATTTAATTAAAGAAGAAACGGAAGATTTCCCATTAATTTTAGACTTCGAACAAAACCCAACTGATGAAAACTATGCAAAATTGCGTAAAGTAGTAGATGAGTTGGAAAATGAGCATAGCCACGCTGGAAATATTATGAAAGAACTTCGCAAAGTGACAAATGACTTTACTCCTCCAGAAGGAGCTTGCGGCACTTATCGACTTGTTTACCAACGTCTTGAAGCCCTAGAGTCCGATTTATTTGAGCACATTCATTTAGAAAATAACATTTTATTTCCACGTGCAATTAAGAGAGCATAAATCAAGTGCAGGACATGAGTATACATGCTTATGTCCTGCTTTTTCATTGTGTGAAAAACATTTACACTTCCCCCACCTCACCTATCTAGCCACATAAACAAATTTCCCTTTCACCTATCCCTTCACATAAATCCGAATTTTAACAATTTGTGAATCATTATAAAAATGTGATAAATATCACATTTCCCCTTTTTTGGATTTTCTATAATAGAAATATAATCCTTTGTTCAACATTTCACAGAAAAAGGGGAAATGAAAATGAAAAAACGTTTAATTATGATCGGAAATGGTATGGCTGGTATACGCTGTATGGAAGAAATATTAAAACATGATAGTGATTCATATGAGATTACTATTTTTGGAGATGAACCGCATCCAAACTACAATCGCATTATGCTCTCTCATGTTCTGCAAGGCAAAACAAATATGCAAGATATCATTATGAATGAATATAGTTGGTACGAGGAAAATGAAATCACTTTATATACAAACGAGAGAGTTCAAAGTATTGACCGAGAAGAAAAAGTCATTGTCACAGAAATGAATCGTACTCTTACATACGACAAACTCATTATCGCAACAGGTTCAAGTGCTTTTATTTTGCCTATTGAAGGCTCTACCCTTCCTGGTGTGACAGGATTTCGAACAATTGAAGATACACAATTTATGATAAACACTGCTAAAAATAAGAAAAAGGCCGTTGTCATCGGTGGTGGATTACTTGGTTTAGAAGCCGCAAGAGGCCTCATTGACTTAGGAATGGACGTACATGTTGTTCATTTAATGCCGAGCTTAATGGAGCAACAACTAGATACCAAAGCAGCTTCTCTTCTGCGTGAAGATTTAGAAACGCAAGGAATGAAATTTCTCATGGAAAAGAAAACCGTAAAGATTCTTGGTACAGACCATGTTGAGGGCATTCAATTTGAAGATGGTGAAGTTGTAGATTGTGATTTAATCGTAATGGCTGTCGGAATACGCTCAAATACTCAAATAGCAAAAGATGCTGGTTTACTTGTAAATCGCGGTATCGTAGTCAATGACTATATGCTAACAAATGATGAATCCATTTATGCAGTTGGAGAATGCGCAGAACATGATGGTATCGCCTATGGACTTGTTGCTCCTCTTTATGAACAAGGCGCAATATTAGCAAAACATATAACGAATTTACAAACTGATGGATATACAGGCAGTATCGTCGGTACACAATTAAAAGTTGCAGGTTGTGATTTATTCTCTGCTGGCCAAATTTATGAAGATGATCAAACGAAAGCTATATCAATCTTTGATGAATGTAAACGTTTCTATAAAAAAGTATTGATTCGTGACAATAAAGTCGTCGGTATCGTTTTATACGGCGATACAGCTGATGGTACACGCCTCTTTAGCATGTTAAAGAAAGAAGAAGATATACAAGAATATACAGCAGCTTCCCTTCTTCACAAAGCTGGTGAAGAAAGTGAACTTAACGTTGCTACTATGAGTGCTGATGACACGATTTGCGGATGTAATGGTGTTACGAAAGGCACAATCGTTCATGCCATTTTAGAACAAGAATTAACTACTTTTGAAGAAGTAAAAGGATGCACGAAAGCCGCAGGATCTTGTGGTAAATGTCGTCCACTTGTTGAACAAATTTTATCTCATACACTTGGAGATGCTTTTGATGCCTCAGCGCAATCTGCCGGTATGTGTGGATGTACAACTTTATCACGTGATGAAGTCGTAGCGGCAATTCATGAGAAAGGTTTAAAATCTCCAAAAGAAGTACGAAATGTACTTGGTTTTGCACATGAAGACGGCTGTTCGAAATGTCGTCCTGCTTTAAACTACTATTTACGTATGGCGATTCCAGAAGAATATGAAGATGATAAATCGTCCCGTTTCGTTAATGAAAGAATGAACGGTAACATCCAGCACGATGGTACATTCTCTGTTATTCCACGTATGTACGGAGGCGTTACAACAGCAGATGATTTAATGAAAATTGCTGAAGTTGCGAAAAAGTATGACGTCCCTCTTGTGAAAATTACAGGCGCGAGCCGAATCGGCTTATATGGTGTTAAGAAACAAGATTTACCAAACGTATGGGCTGACTTAAATATGACTTCTGGATATGCGTATTCAAAATCTCTTCGTAATGTAAAATCATGTGTTGGTTCTCGCTTCTGTCGTTTCGGTACGAAAGATTCATTAGGACTGGGTATGCTCCTGGAACAATCATTAGAAATGGTAGATACACCTCATAAAATGAAAATGGGTGTAACGGGTTGTCCACGTAACTGTGCGGAAGTACTTACAAAAGATTTTGGCGTCGTTTGTGTCGAAAATGGGTATCAACTATATATCGGTGGAAATGGTGGTACGGAAGTACGTGAAGCTGATTTTGTAATGATTGTCCCTACTGAAGACGATGTCCTTCGCATCGCAACAGCTTACATGCAGTATTATCGTGAAACTGGTATTTATGGGGAGCGTACTGCCTACTGGACAGAACGATTAGGCTTCGATCACATAAAAGAAATATTACAAAATACAAGTATGGTCACTATGCTAAATGAGCGTTTCCAAACAGCTCGTAGCACATATAAAGAAGCATGGGGACAAGCACTAGAAACGCAGTCATTAAAAGCGATGTATGAAATAGAGAATGTAAAATAAGGAGCCGTGATCCATATGGTACAAACGAAAGAAAAAATAAAAGTTATGCGTGCAGAAGACCTTCCTATTCAAATTGGTAAAGAGGTTCAAATCAAGGATATGTCTATCGCTCTATTTCGTCTTTCAAATAGCGATATTCGAGCTGTAGAAAATCGTTGTCCTCATAAAAATGGGCCATTAGCAGAAGGAATTGTATCTGGTGAATTCGTCTTTTGTCCGCTACATGATTGGAAAATTTCATTACTAACAGGTGAAGTGCAAAAACCTGATGATGGCTGTATTCAAACGTACGAAGTAGAAGTAATTGACGGAGATATTTATCTATACATGTAATTTATAAAAGGAAGCCTCCACTGGCTTCCTTTTAAATAAAAATAGACGAGGTGCGAATATGAACGGATATGTATATTTAGTTGGTGCAGGACCAGGTGATGAAGGGCTTATTACAAAAAAGGCGGTAGAGTGCTTAAAGCGTGCAGATATCGTCTTATATGACCGCTTATTAAATCCTACCTTTCTTAATTATACAAAAGAAACATGTGAGCTTATTTATTGCGGAAAAATGCCAAAGAATCATACTATGCGACAAGAAATGATTAACGCCCACCTCCTTCAATTTGCGAAAGAAGGAAAAACCGTTGTCCGCTTAAAAGGCGGAGATCCCTCTATTTTTGGTCGTGTTGGTGAAGAAGCAGAAACTTTAGCATCTGCGAACATTCCATATGAAATTGTACCAGGTATTACATCTAGCATCGCCGCTAGTAGCTATGCGGGTATCCCCCTCACCCATCGTAACTATAGTAATAGCGTTACCTTACTAACTGGACATGCAAAAGGTCCTTTAGCCGATCATGGAAAATATAATTCATCCCACAATAGCGACACGATCGCCTACTACATGGGTATAAAAAACTTACCTACCATTTGTGAAAACCTACTACAAGCAGGAAAAAAAGAAGATACGCCAGTAGCAGTTATTGAATGGGGTACAACTGGCCAACAGCGCGTTGTCACAGGGACACTTTCAACCATTGTTCCTATCGTCAAAAACGAAAATATTTCTAACCCTTCTATGACAATTGTTGGTGATGTTGTTACTTTGCGAAATCAAATCGCTTGGAAAGAACGTAAACCATTGCATGGCAAGAAAGTTTTATTTGCATCTGCAACAAATAAAAAAAGCCCAATAAAACAACTATTACAAGAATCCGGTGCAGAAATATATCAAATTCCAAATTTCAAAAAGAAAGAATATACATTAACCTCTGAAAAAATCGATGAGATTTTTAGCGTTGATCGCCTTTTATTTTGTTCCGCTGAAAGTGTAGAAATCTTAATGCGATCATGCAGTAAATATCATAAAGATATTCGTACCTTACAAGCAGAACTTCAATATATGAACCTTTCTGTTCAAGAAAAGCTTATGCAATATGGATTATTAAGTAATCCTGCACAGTTTTCTTCTCATTCTACTATTTATTTAGGTCGAAACATTAATCGCATTGCTTTCATTCAAGAAAAAATTGGCGCTGGTTCTTATACGATGACTCATGAGTACACAATTGATCATCGCTTCGATGAAATTCATTCTCGTATGCTATCTGAATTCTCATGGGACAGCATTGTATTTGAAGGTCGTGCTTCTATTGATACGTTTCTAGCAGAAATAAAACGCCTTGGCTTTGTCGATATTCTTACTCTCCCATTCTCGTATACCGATGTTCCAACTTTACACTATGCAAATAAAGTCGGGTTTCATAACGTAGATCATCAATTACAAGAAATTATTATGAAGAAAGACATGGTGAGACAATGAAAGGAATCGTATATGTTGGACACGGTAGCCGACTACAAGAAGGTAATGAACAATTCATTCACTTTATTCAATCTGTTATGAAAGAACGTAACGAACGGATTCAAAAAATAGCTTTTCTAGAACTAACAACACCTACCATTTCGGATGCAGTTACTGAAGCAATACTAGAGGGAACAACTGAAATAATGATTGTACCTGTTTTATTATTTGCGGCAGTTCACTATAAACGTGATATTCCTTTTGAGATAGAGCAACTGAAAAAGAAATATCCACATATAACATTTTCAGTTGCACCACCTTTTAGTACGCATCCACATATGGTGGAACTTGTAGTGAAAAGAATACGTGAAACTATGCCAACACAAGGTAGTAGCGTTTTACTCGTAGGACGAGGTAGCAGTGATCCTCAGCCTATTTATGAATTACAACAAATCGGAGCAGCCGTCGAACGAAAACTCGGTATGCCAGTATCGTGCTCCTTTTTAACGAAAGGAACACCCTCTTTTACTGCTGAGCTCAAGACTATAACATCGACTGCGTCCCATGTATATGTCATGCCGTACCTTCTCTTTACCGGATTATTACTTCAAAAAATTAAATTGCATACAAAAAAATATGATCACGTTACAACTTGCAATTGCCTTCAGTTTGATACATATATGAAATTAACATTATTAGAACGAATGGAGGAATCTGTGTATGTATAACATGTACCCTCTTATGTTTAATCTACATAATAAAGTGGTCGTTATCATTGGTGGGGGTAAAATTGCATATCGAAAAGCGTCTGGATTAAAAGATACAGGCGCTTTTGTCACCGTTATCAGCCCAGAAATTTGCGAGGAAATGAAGGAACTTCCTTATATTACTTGGAAGCAAAAAGCTTTTACTAATGATGATATTAAAGATGCTCATCTTATTTATGCAGCTACAAATCAACATGCTGTAAATATGATGGTCAAACAGGCCGCACATGATTTCCAGTGGGTGAACGTTGTAAGTGATGGTACAGCATCATCTTTTCACACACCTGGCGTCATTCGAAATGATGAATATGTTGTCACTCTTTCAACTTCAGGTAAGGATCCATCGTTTACGAAGCGTATGAAACAAGAATTAACTTCTATCCTTCCTAAACTTATAAAAAGACTTTCTCGTACTCACAAATTGTAATCTATCACTTAGCTAAAATAGTAATTAACTTTGGACAAACGTTTTTTAGAGGCGTTTGTTCTTTTGGTTTTAGTTTCGTTTTTTAGGCTCAGACAAGCAATTGGACAAGAATCTGTGAAGAAAAATAACTGTGTTGGAAGCCTGTAAACAACGGAAACAATTAAGGAGATAAAAAAACAGTTGCTTGAGGGCAACTGCTTCAATACAGGTTTTATATTGGATATTCATTCAACCAAATTAGTGTTTGTTCATAATCATCAAAAAATTCCACAGATTCTTTTGTATTGGATTGTTGTAAATAATTCAGTATCTCCCCTTCTTCAAGGAGAAATGCAATTGCCTTACTATGATTCAAAATGGTTTCATTGAAGAACTTATCTTTCCATACTTTTTGAACAGAAAAATGATTTGGCTTGTATCCTTTTCTATCTACCAATAATTTGTATTTCCGCCCCTCGGAAATAAATTGCTGACAAACCTGCTCAAAGCCATTAAACCATTCATACACATCATCTGTTTTAATCTGACCAATTAGATGGGTAACAATCATATCTCCTGAAACTATTGTGCTGATATTCTTTTTACTCAACTTGGAATCATCTCCCTTAGCTACAATTATGCGTAAAAATCTCATTAAATCAATAAGTATAAAATTCTTATGTAACAAAACAATTCATTCTCTTTTATTCAAAAAAGGATGCCTCTACTAGACATCCTTTTTTCTTATTAATTATTCTTTAACATCACTAACAGCTTCTCTTGGCTATACATCCACACTGTAATGATTAAACAAGCAAGTGCGACTTCTGATAATGCCATAAATCCAATTGCATAATGACCTGTTAGTTGGAATAGTAATGTTAAAATTAGCGGCGGGAAGAATCCTCCTAGTCCGCCTAAAGCTGAAACGAGTCCATTTACAATACCAGCTTGTTCAGAGAAGTACATTGGAACAAGTTTAAAGATTGTACCATTTCCAATACCTGCACAAAATGCGACTAGTAAACAACCAAATGTATACACGTTCATACTAGGCATAAATGATAAAATAATACCTGAAAGTGTTAAACCGATAAATACGAAGATTAATATTTTAAATGGATTGAATTTATCACCGAGCCAACCGCCAATCGGGCGCATGATTGTTGCTAATACGATGAATCCTGCAGTTCGCATACCGGCATCTACTTTCTCTAAACCGAAGTGAGATACTAAAAAGTTTGGTAAGTATACGGTAAATGCGACAAATGATCCGAATGTTAAAAAGTAAAAGATACATAGAAACCAAAGTTTTTCATTTTTATATACACCTTTTATTTGTTCCATTAATGGTGTATTCACCTTTTTCTCCTTACGATCACCTAATAAAAAGTTCATAAGTGCAAATGCTGCAAGTAAAACTAAATAACATTGTACTGTCGTTCTCCAGCCAACTGAAGTTGCAATGACAGGTGCTAAAAACGAAGTAATTGCTGTTCCGGCGTTACCGACACCGTAAATACCATTTACAAAACCATGGCTCTCTTTTGGAAAGTATTTTGGTAAAGAAGTTACCCCTACTGAGAATATGGCTCCACCAATCCCTACAAATAATCCACCAATAATTAAATCCATCATAGAATTGGCAACACTAATATAAAAAACAGGGAATAATAATAAAATAAAACTAATAAAAAATAATTTTCTTGCTCCGTAACGATTCGTCCAATAACCAATTGGAATGCGAAGAATAGAGCCCAAAATAACAGGTACTGCTGTGACCATAGAAATTTGTCCCGCAGTTAATGGAATATCCGCTTTAATATAAGGCATTAATGATGATAAAATGACCCATACCATAAAACCGATAACTAGATTAGAAGTTTGTAGACTTAATTGAAAATTAGGACTTTTCATCCTGTTCCCTCCTATGTATGCATAGTTATATTCATTCTCTCCAGCCTAATCACGTCCTAACATGATTAGGCTGAAAAGAATCAACCACCACTTACTGGCGGAATCATCGCTACAATATCGCCAGTTTGAATGATGTCATCCTCGTTTGCATACTCTTCATTTATGGCGACCATAATCTCGTTTG
Organism: Bacillus thuringiensis; assembly: GCF_014932895.1. Taxonomy (GTDB): domain Bacteria; phylum Bacillota; class Bacilli; order Bacillales; family Bacillaceae_G; genus Bacillus_A; species Bacillus_A thuringiensis_AA. The sequence continues at coordinate 110,970 of NZ_JACYOF010000002.1, forward strand.
AAATTGCTACGTTGTAGTTCTTAGTCAGTACTTCCTTTAATTTCGCAACCGTAATATTTTCACAATCTATATGCAAAGCTGGCTTACTTACTTCTTCTTGCAAATGCGCAAATAATAGTACTTCAATCATGTTCTCATCTCCTTACTAGGCTCGCCATTTACATATGCTATTTTCTCTAACTGATCACCTATCCACGACTCACCATCTTCCCAAAACTCTTTCTTCCAAATTGGCACCATTTGCTTTATACGCTCCATAATATATTCATTTGCCTCATAGGCCGCTTTCCGATGTGGTGTAGAAACAGCGACAACAACCGCAAGATCAGAAATTTGTAACGTACCAATACGATGTGTAATTGCTACATATGTTCCAGGCCATTTCTCTCCTATTTCGGTACCAATCTTCTCAAGTTGTTTTTCCGCCATCGTTTTATAAGCAACATACTCTAAATATATTGTGCGACGTCCTTTCGTAAATTCTCTGACAGTACCAATAAAAATAGTAACCGCACCACACTCACGCCGAATTACTTTGCTAGTAACACTTTCAATTGAAATAGGTGTATCAATTACTTCATAATACGTATGTGTCATTTTGCACCTCTTATCTTTGTATAAGTTAGCAACCTATTTTTCTATTACTTGTATGATCGAATTGGTTCTTTCCATGGCCACTCACTTCCCATGTTCGATTCCAATAATAATACCGAAACAGTTATCCCTTCTTCAAATCCTCTCGTTCCCCCTGGTAAAACGATAAATGCATTCGCTTCTGCAAGTGAAGAAATTGCACTAGATTTATCTAAACCAACTGGTATAACTTGTAATTGGCCATCTACAATTTCTACTCTCCCTCTTACAAAACGGGTAAATGGGTTTGCTTTTGGAAAGTCTTTCTGTAAAATTGCTTCCGCACGATATACGTGGGGATTTTTCTTATGCAAGTATGTTCCAATGACTGGTCGAACATATAATTCACAACCGACATAACAAGCAGAAGGATTACCAGATAGGCCAAATAATAGTTTTCCTTCTAGTTCAGCTACAGTTGTTACACTTCCTGGTCGCATCGCAATTTTATTAAAAAGTACATTAGCTTCTAATTTCTCATAAATAGCAGGTAAATAGTCATAGTCTCCTACTGAAACGCCACCAGTTGTAATTAATATGTCAACTTCTTTTATCGCTTTTTTTATAGTGTTATAACACGTCTCAAAATCGTCAGCGAATTGTCCATAATACTGTACAATTCCACCTGCTCGTTCAATTTGAGCAGCTATCATATAGGAATTACTATTTCGAATCTTCCCACGTTTCAGTTGTTCATGCACTTCGAGAAGTTCACTACCTGTCGTTACAATTCCAATAACCGGCTGTTTTACAATACTTACGGAACTATAACCAAACGTAGCAAGAAGCGCCGCTACTCCAGGGTTAATAACAGTCCCTTTTTTCACAAGGATCGCATTTTGTTTTACATCTTCTCCTTTAAAAGAAATGTTATCACCAGAAGAGAAAGAGCGTTTTAATACCATATAAGTCTTTTCGTTTTCTTCAAACTCTTCCGTTAGCTCTAACATAACAACCGCATTACACCCTACCGGAATTGCGGCTCCTGTCATAATACGGACAGCTTGAAATGCTTTCACCTCTTCTGTAAAAACAAAACCTGCTCCAATTTCGCCAATCACTTCAAACTGAATGGGATTACTGCTACTTGCTTCTTTTGTATCTTCTGCTCGAATCGCAAATCCGTCGTACGGAGAGCGATCAAAATGCGGGACATCATGATCTGCAATAACATCTTCTCCAAGCGTTCTACCGTAGCTTTCTATAAAAGAAACCTTTTCTATTTCACCCTGGTAAGCATATTCCATTACACGTGCAACTGCTTCTTCTACTGGAATTGGATTACGTTTTAATAACATTCTTTTTTCACCTCGTTTTGAGAAAGAGAAACTCACTTTCTATTCATCCTATATATTTTGCGTATAATCGTTTTGCCATTTTCATATCATTTGTTCCATGAATAAATGCCCTACCGTCTGCGAATAAAACGAAACGATATTCATCAATTAGAAATGATAGTAAGTACGGCGTTTTTTGGACATGTACACTTTTTTGTAATCGTTTTTGAATTTCGGTTAAATTAAGATCTCTCTTTATTCCTGAACGGATTTGAACTGTATTCCGTCCGCATAACACTTCAGTTTTCATCTGCGCTTCAAATGTTAAACTTGGATACGTTCGTGATTTCCCACAAGATGGACATGTACTTTTTTTCTGTCTATTTACTTTTACTGAGAGATATTGATTGTTCCAAATATCAAATGATAACATCGTCCCTCTTAACGACTCATAATCATCCACCAATATTTTCATCGCCTCTGTTACTTGGTGAGCAACAACTATCTGTACAGCTGGCTGAATGATTCCGGCTGTATCGCATGTTGCACCGCCCATAGGATGATCCATCAGACAGCGAAAACATGGTGTTTTCCCAGGAAGAATTGTATACGTTACACCGTAACTTCCGATGCATCCGCCGTATATCCAAGGTATACTCTCTTTTTGTGAAATGTCATTTATAAGTAGGCGCGTATCGAAATTGTCAGTCGCATCTATTATGAGGTCCACTTCTTTTGTTAACTCTTCTATTTCTTGCATTGTGACATCCGTTACAACTGGTTCAATTTCCACCTCAGAATTAATCTTTCTTAAGTGTTCTGCCGCTGCAATTGCTTTCGGTTTGCACTGCTGTGCATCTTCTTCTGTATATAACTGTTGCCGTTGTAAATTACTCCATTCGACGTAGTCACGGTCAGCAATTGTCAATTTCCCAATTCCCATCCTAACGAGAGCTTCCGCATTTGCAGCTCCTAGTGCACCCGCACCAATTAGGAGCACATGTTTTTCTCTTATTTTTCTTTGTCCCATTTCACCAATTCCAGAAAATAATACTTGCCTTGAATAACGCTCCTGCATAGGGAATCCTCCTTTCACTATCCGCCAATGTAAGACATTTCAACTTTTGGACGTTTATTTGTACTTTCCGCCGTTCTTTCATCTGAATATCGATCTGTTCTATATCGCCATGTATGTTGTAAAATTTTTAATAGTGATGCATCAGAAATATTTTCTCGAAGAAGCATTCGCAAATCCGTTCCTTTTGTGCCAAATAAACATGTAAAAAACTTACCATCTGCCGAAATACGGGCTCTCGTACAAGAAGAACAAAATGACTCAGAAACAGAAGTAATAAATCCAACTTCTGCATCGCTCCCTACATATCGATACAATTTTGCTACTTCTCCAAAGTAACGAGGCTTTACGGGCTCAATAGGATATACACGATTAATTTTCTCTATTAATTGTTCCTTCGTAATGACTTGTTCAAAGTTCCATCCGTTCGTACTGCCCACATCCATAAACTCGATAAAACGGAGCTGAATTTCTTGTTCTTTAAAATAACGAGCCATAAGAAGAATTTGACTATCATTCATCCCTTTTTTTACGACCATATTTACCTTTACTTCCAATCCAGCTGCCTTTGCTGCTTCAATTCCTTTCAGTACAGGTTTTGTACTTACATTTCTTCCATTAATTTTTTGGAAGACATGATCCTCTATCGCATCTAAGCTAATATTTACACGCTTTAATCCTGCGTCTTTTAGCGCCTTAGCTTGTTTTGCTAAATGAATACCATTTGTTGTGAGTCCAATATCTTTTAAGCCTTCTAGCTTTGCAAGCCTTGCAATTAGCTTCGGTAAATCTTTACGCAATAACGGTTCACCGCCAGTAAGCCTAATTTTATTGACTCCCATACTTATAAATAATTTTGCCAATCTTTCTATTTCATCGAACGTTAATAAAAACTCTTCCTGTAAAAAAGCGTAATCAGATCCGAACACTTCAGCAGGCATACAGTATGTGCACCTAAAATTACAACGATCAATAATTGAAATACGTAAATCTTGAAGTGGCCGTTCTAAAGAATCTTTCATTTTCTCGTGCATCTATATCCCTTCTTTTCTGCTCAAATCCTTAGTAAGCTTTCAATTTTTTATTTGCCTTCATTATAAAAAAGAAGCGACATATTCAATGTGACTTTTCTCACATTACTTTCCCCATTCAAAAATTCTTCACAAATCTGTTCGCATTTTGTTCACATCTTTAGCCCCTGATCCTTACGGTCATTGAAATTTTACATTATTTTTTAAATAGCTCTTGCATTTTCATCATACTTACACTCAAAATAGGAAATGTATTGCTTATAAGAAGAAAGGTGATCACTGTGGCAAACAGTATGACATTATCTCAAGATTTAAAAGAATTACTTGCATCTGTTGAATATAAAATGCAAATTAAAAAAGGTAGTTTTATTTTTCAAGAAGGCATGGAAGCAACTGAACTCTATATCATCCACTCTGGAAAAGTACAAATTAGTAAACTAAGTGCTGATGGGCAGGAATTGACACTCCGTATTTGTTCGGAATACGACATTATTGGAGAATTAACATTGTTCACGGACAATGCAAAGTATTTATTAAATTCAAAATGCCTTGAAGATGTTGAAGTAGGAGTTATAAAGCGTGAAGCGTTAGAAAAAGAATTACTCCAAAAGCCCGCACTTGTATTTGAATTTATGAAATGGATTAGTGAACATTTAAGAAGAATGCAAACGAAGTTCCGAGACTTAGTATTACACGGCAAAAAAGGGGCCCTGTATTCTACTCTCATTCGAATGACAAATAGTTACGGTGTGTTAAAAGAGAATGGGATTCTCATCGATTTACCATTAACGAATCAAGAACTTGCTAATTTCTGTGCAACTTCACGTGAAAGTGTAAATCGGATGTTAAATGAATTAAAAAAGCAAGGTACAATTTCTATTCATAAAGGAAAGATTACAATCCACGATTTACAATTTTTAAAATGTGAAATTGCTTGTGAAGATTGTTCTGCCTCTATTTGCAGCATAGATTAGCATCTTATTTAGATGCTAATCTTTTTTCAATTCAAGCTACTTATTAACGGTTTTTCCCTATATAAACAAAACGAGGCCTTCCATATTAGACCTCGTTTCGTTTTAGCCATTAGCTCCTATCCGTTTACAGCGGTATTATTTTTTCAATTCATTAGGAATACGTCTTCTGTAAATTACATAACTACGGCTTAAGTATTTAATCGGGGCACTAAAAACATGTACAAGTCTTGTAAACGGCCATACTGCGAAAAGCCCCATCCCTGCAATAATATGAATTTTAAACCATACAGGTACTTCCGTCATATATTCAACTTTCGGTTGGAAAATAAAGAGACTTCGGAACCATGGACCGATCGTTGTACGATAATCAAACCCCTTTGAGTCGATATTTAAAAATGTTGAGGAAAGTCCTGCTAGCATGACGATAAATAATAAAATAAGCGCAATATAATCTCCCTTTGTACTCGTTGCAATGATGCGTTTTACTGTTACACGGCGATACGTTAGTATAATTAAACCGACTATAGAAGCAACACCTGCCGGAAGTCCGAAACTAATTGCTACTACATGATACATATGCTCAGAAATACCTATTGAACGGTATACGGACTCTGGAATTAAAATCCCCATAACATGACCGCTAATTACGAACATGATCCCAAAGTGGAATAATAGACTTCCGACCCGGAGCATTTTCTTCTCTAATAGTTCACTAGATTTTGATGTCCATCCAAATTGATCATAGTTGTATCTGAAAATATGTCCACCGATAAAGATTGCAAAAATGATATAGGGAAACAACACCCATAGAAATTGATCCATCATTTTGACAACTCTCCTTTCTAATTTGTCTGTACACCCCATGTATCGATAGCGAGGAGAATAGCTGCAAGAATTGGTTCATACATACTGTCTGCTTCTTTTAACTGCACGTGCAATGCTTGTATATTCTCCTTGTATTTACTCCTAATCGGTTCACTGTCTTGTTCATCTGCATTTGCAAAGAACTCAAGCAAAAGCGGTAAATAATCCGGTAGTTCTTTATCTGTTACTTCCAAACCAGATTTTTTATAATGCTGTTTTAACTCTAATAATTCAATACCTCTTTCTCTTTGTTCACCAGTGTTCATATAAGTAAGATACATATTTGTTTTCTTACCAAAGTCGAATGTATATACGTAACAATCGATTAATTGATCATGCGTTTTATCTAGCGCTTGCTTTATAAAGGCTGTAAGTGATGCTTTAACGTCTTCCTGTTCTATTGTTTCAATCTCTTCTTGCAATTCAGTTAAAGCTTCTCTCCACCCTAGTTCAGGATAGGAGAGAAGAAAAGAAGAACAAGAAAAAGCAGTTTGTAAACTTTGTTTCATAATTTTCCGCCCCTTTATTTAAGAAATTGTCATACAAGAGCCTGGACCACCTGTGAAGGATAAACCACAACTTCCTTGTTCGCTATATAAATCTGCCACTTGTTCACGGTGAGATGTCGGGATGACGAAGCGATCTTTATATTTCGCAATAGCAAGAAGACGATACATATCTTCTACATCCTGTTTCGTTAAACCAAGTTCTTTTAATACAGCTTCATTTGGCTCTTTATTAATTTGCAGTGCTCTCATATGCGTTCGCATAACAGCCATTTTTTTCAATGTAAGACGAATGTGTGACTCATCCCCTGCAGTAAGTAAATTCGCTAAATATTGAATTGGAATACGCATATTATCGATAGCAGGGAAAATCTCTTCTGCTTGCCAGTTACTACCTTTCCCTTCCACCATATTCATAATTGGGCTAAGTGGCGGAATATACCAAACCATCGGCATTGTACGATACTCTGGATGAAGAGGCAGAGCAATTTTCCAATCGATAATCATTTTATAGATCGGTGACTCTTGTGCTGCTTTAATCCATTCTTCAGGAATCCCTTGTTTTTTCGCCTCAGCTGCTACTTCTGGATCATTGGGATCTAGGAAAACAGTAAGCTGAGATTCATATAAATCTTTTTCATCTTCAACAGAAGCTGCTTCTTTTACTTTGTCAGCGTCATATAGCATTACCCCAATATACCGAATACGTCCTACACATGTTTCCGAACAAATTGTTGGCATACCTGCTTCAATACGAGGGAAACACATTGTGCATTTTTCAGCTTTATTCGTTTGCCAATTAAAATACACTTTTTTATATGGACAAGAAGATACGCAAAATCTCCATGCACGACATGCATTTTGATCTACAAGAACAATCCCATCTTCTTCACGTTTATACATCGCACCAGATGGACAAGAAGATACACAAGATGGATTCATACAATGTTCGCATATGCGTGGTAAATACATCATAAAGACGTTTTCAAAATCTGTTTTAATTTCTTCTTCCATTTTCTTTACGTTCGGATCTTGTAATCCTGTTATATGTCCGCCTGCTAAATCATCTTCCCAGTTCGGACCCCATTCAATTTTGTCGATAAATTCGCCTGTAATTGCTGATTTCGGACGAGCAACTGGTTGATGCTTACGTTGCGGACTATTTGTTAATGTTTCATAATCATAGTTCCAAGGTTCAAAGTAATCATCAATTGTTGGCTGATCTGGATTGTGGAAAATATTCATAAGACGTTTCATTTTCGAACCGGATTTCAGCTGAATTTCACCATTTTTCAATTCCCAGCCACCTTTGTATTTCTCCTGATCTTCCCATTGTTTAGGATAACCAATTCCAGGTTTCGTTTCTACGTTATTGAAGTACATATATTCAGCACCTGGACGATTTGTCCAGGTGTTTTTGCATGTTACGCTACAAGTATGGCAGCCGATGCATTTATCTAGGTTCATTACCATTCCGACTTGTGCTTTAATCTTCAAGCCAATCTACCTCCTTCAGTTTGCGAATTACAACGTTTAAGTCGCGCTGGTTCCCAGTTGGACCATAGTAGTTAAATCCATAACTTAATTGACCGTATCCACCAATCATATGTGTTGGTTTGACGTGAATTCGAGTTGGACTATTATGCGTTCCTCCGCGGTTACTTGTTAATTTCGTACCAGGTACGTTAATGTGGCGATCTTGCGCATGGTGCATAAATGCCATTCCTCTCGGTATACGGTGCGTTACAACAGCACGTGCTACAACAACACCGTTACGGTTAAAGCACTCAATCCAATCATTATCTGCAACGCCAGCTTCAGTAGCATCTTCTTTATTCATCCAAACGGTTGGTCCACCTCTAAACAGCGTTAACATCGGCAATGAATCGAAGTACATACTATGAATCGACCACTTATTATGCGGTGTTAAATAGTTTAGTGTAATCTCTTTTCCTTCTACTTCAGGCCGTGATTTACGGAACGGTTTATGTTGCAGAATTGGTTTAAATGTTGCCATCGTTTCACCAAATTCTTTCATCATGTCATGATCTAAGTAGAAAGATTGTCGACCCGTTATCGTTCTCCAAGGGATAAGACGTTCCACATTTGTTGTAAACGGTGAGTAACGACGTCCACCTTTTTCTGAACCTGTGAAGGCTGGAGAAGTAATAACTGTTTTCGGCTGTGCTGTAATTTGTTCAAATGTGAAGCATTCTTCTTCACGTTCTTCTGCTAAATCACGTAGTTTTAAATCCGTTTGTTTTTCAAGTGCTTCCCATGCTTTTACAGCCATATGACCGTTTGTTGTAGAAGAAAGAGTTAATACCGCCTCAGCAGCATTAATTGCTTCTTTTATGTCTGGGCAACCTTTCGCAATAGAATCAGTTCGAATAACTCCTAATCGACTCTTTAATTGCTCATATTCTTTTTCTGCAGACCAAGAAATCCCTTTCGTACCAATCGGTTGTTTTCCAGCATTTGGTCCAAGCGCTGTCATTTTGTCATAAATCGTTTTATAATCCCTTTCGACAACATGAATTTGCGGCATCGTTTTACCTGGGATTGGTTCACACTCACCTTTGCTCCAATCTTTAATCTTGCCAAGCGGTTGCGCTAATTCTTGTGGTGTATCGTGAAGAAGTGGCGTTGCAACGACTTCTTTCATTGGTTCAAGATCGATTTTCTTCGCTAAATCTGACACAGCTTTAGAAAGAGAGGTGAAAATATCCCAGTCAGAGCGTGCTTCCCACGGTGAACCGATGGCTGGATTAAATGGATGTACAAATGGATGCATATCTGTACTGCTTAAATCATGTTTTTCATACCAAGTTGAAGCTGGTAAGACGATATCAGAATAAAGTGCTGTTCCAGCCATACGGAAATCTAAATTAATGAGTAAATCTAACTTCCCTTCAGGTGCTTCTTCATGCCACTTAATTTCTTCTGGTCGTAATGAATCACTATCGTCATTCATTAATCCGTTTGTTGTACCTAATAAATGTTTTAAAAAATATTCGTGACCTTTACCAGAACTTGAAATTAAGTTTGCACGCCATACAAATAAATTGCGCGGGAAGTTGTTTTTGTTATCTGGATCTTCAATTGCAAATTTCAGTTCTTTTTCTTTTAATTTTTGTGCAACGTATTTTCCGATTTCTTCTTGCGTTGTTGCACCAGAAGCAACAGCTTCTTTATATAATTCAATTCCATTTTTCTCGAATGTTGGATATGAAGGTAACCAACCAAGTCGTGCTGCTAATACGTTGTAATCACCATGATGTTGATAACGGGAGTTGCCCTCAACTGGTGATGCTAAGTGTCCAACAGGTGTATCTTCATAGCGCCATTGATCTGTTACAAAATAGAAGAATGAAGTACCATTTTGTAATTTCGGTGGCCCTTGCCAATCTTTTGCCATCGCGATTGTTTGCCATCCTTCTGCTGGTCGTAATTTTTCTTGCCCAACATAATGCGCCCAACCGCCGCCGTTTACACCTTGCGCTCCAACGAGAAGAACAAGATTTAAAACTGCGCGATAAATCGTATCTGAATTAAACCAATGATTAATACCAGCTCCGACAATGATCATCGAGCGACCATTTGTATCAACAGCATTTTGTGCGAACTCACGAGCGATTTGAATAATTAGTTCTCGTTTCACTCCTGTCATTTTCTCTTGCCATGCAGGTGTAAACGGTACTTCATCATTGAAGTCTTTCGGCTCTTGTCCGCCAAGCCCTCGGTTCACACCGTAATTTGCTAACGTTAAGTCGTATACAGTTGTAACGAACACTTCGCCTTCTTCTGTCATAACCTTTTTTACTGGAATTGTACGTTCTAATATTGTATTTCCATCATCAGAGAAGTACGGAATTCGTACGGTTCCAATCGCTTCTTCCATTCCAAGTAAAGAAAGACGTGGATCAATCTTTTCACCTGTTTGTTCATCTTCTAAACGCAAGTTCCATTTCTTTTCATTATCCCAACGTGACCCCATTGTGCCGTGAGGTGTTGCAAAATCATTCGTGTTTTCGTTCCAAAGAACAGGTTTCCATTCTCCTAACTTCGTTTCGCGTCCAATATCAGAAGCGTTTAAGAAACGATCAGCAACGAATTGATCTCCTTTTTGTTTCAATGTGACAAAGAAAGGAAAATCAGTATATTGCTTCGCATACTTTGTGAAATATTCCACTTGATTATCTACGTAAAATTCTTGTAAGATCACATGCCCCATTGCCATCGCAAGTGCACCATCTGTACCTTGTTTCACACTAATCCAATCATCCGCAAACTTAGTAGACTCAGCGAAATCAGGACTTACAGAAACGACTTTCGTTCCTTTATATCGAACCTCTGCTAAAAAGTGCGCATCTGGTGTTCTCGTCATCGGCACATTTGAACCCCATGTCATAATGTAACCGGAGTTATACCAATCACTACTCTCTGGTACATCTGTTTGATCACCCCAAATTTGCGGAGAAGCTGGCGGTAAATCTGCGTACCAATCATAGAAGCTAAGCATCGGCCCACCCATAAGTTGCATAAAACGACTACCAGCTGCATGACTTAACATCGACATAGCTGGAATTGGTGAAAAACCAACATTTCGGTCTGGACCGTATTTAATTACTGTATAAAGTAAAGAAGCTGAAACGAGTTGTAACACTTCATCCCAATTCGCACGAATGAATCCCCCTTTACCACGCGCCTGCTTATACTTACGTGCTTTTTCAGGGTTTTCCACAATGCTTTTCCAAGCGTCTAATGGTGACTCGTTATTTTGTAATTCCTCTTGCCACATACTCCAAAGAACACCACGTACATACGGATATTTCACACGAAGTGGGCTATAAATGTACCAAGAAAAACTTGCTCCACGTGGACAACCTCGTGGTTCAAAATCTGGCATATCAGGACCTGTCGTTGGATAGTTAAGCTCTTGCCCTTCCCACGTTACAATCCCATCTTTCACATATATATTCCAGCTACATGAACCAGTACAGTTCACACCATGTGTAGAACGGATTACTTTATCATGTTGCCAACGCTTTCTATACACATTTTCCCATTCACGATCTTCATATGTTTCTTGTGTATGATTATCGTTATAACGATCTATTGGTGAAAAATATTTTAAACGTCTCATTAGTGCTGAAGGTTTCTTCTTCATACTGTTCACTCCTTTAATACGTCTCTCTTACATACCCTTACTATAAGAGAGGTTGGAAAATACAGATGTGACATTTCGCACAGTTCAAGAGATTGTCAAAAATTCAGTAGAAAATAAGTTTGTGAGAAAATCTTTTGTTCCTTTGTGAAGAGTTATGGTTAATCGTGATTATTAGGAGAATGTTTTTTGAGGTATCGACTATTTTGCAAAAGAAAAAACGTAGGAGAAGTTCCTACGTTTTTCTTTAACAATACTATTTTATATCCAGACATATTTTACATAAAACTACAAATCATTATTTACCGTATTGCCCTTAGTTACGGAAACAATTATACTAGATGTAATTGAAGTAAATAATCTGAATATTCTTAGAATTTAAGATAGAAATTTTACTACCCACAAATAGAATTATAAATTCTATTGTCCACTAAATAGATTAGAAAACGATAATAAAATTAGGAGGATTACGATGCCCCAGCTTGATTCATTACATCCCACTGTAGAAAAAATAATCAATAATATTGAAAAAGTAATGGTCGGAAAACGAAAAGAAACAATCTTAGCTTTGACAGCTCTCTTAGCTGAAGGTCATGTACTATTAGAAGATGTTCCTGGTGTCGGGAAAACAATGCTAGTCCGTGCTCTTTCTAAATCCATTGATGCTGATTACAAGCGAATTCAATTCACACCTGATTTACTGCCGTCAGATGTAACAGGTGTTTCTATTTATAATCCGAAAGAGCTCCAATTTGAGTTCAAGCCTGGACCAATTATGGGGAATTTTGTACTTGCTGATGAAATTAATCGTACATCTCCAAAGACACAATCTGCTTTACTTGAATGTATGGAAGAAGGCAATATCACAATAGATGGCATTACAAGACCTTTACCAAAACCGTTCTTTGTAATGGCTACACAAAATCCGGTCGAATATGAGGGAACATACTCTTTACCAGAAGCTCAGCTCGATCGTTTCTTGTTGAAACTAAAAATGGGATATCCTACACCAGAAGAAGAATTTGAAATTTTGAACCGGATGGAAAAAACAAGTCCACTTTCCCATTTACAAGCTATTACTACAATAGAAGAATTACTTTATTTACAACAAAGCGTACGGGAAGTAAGTATGGACAAAGCAATTAAGCATTACATTGTAAAGCTTGTTAATCAGACTCGTACGTATAGTTCTATACAGCTAGGTGCAAGTCCACGCGGCTCAATTGCTTTAATGAAAGCTTCACTGGCTTATGCATTCATCCATGGCAGAAATTATGTTATTCCAGATGATGTCAAATTTTTAGCTCCTTACGTTTTAGCGCATAGACTCATTCTAAAAATGGAAGCAAAATTTGAAGGAATAACAGGAGAACAAGTTATCGTAAAAATCGTTGCACGAACAACCGTGCCGACTCAAAGGACGATGAACCCTTGATGAAACGAATACTGCGAGCGCTATATCACGTTACGAAGTTATTGCTACTCCCTTTATGCCTAGCCTTAACATTTGTGTACGCTATGCTTCAAGGAGGGTTTGTAAGTTGGTTTTTGTTTTACAGTACGATTCCCATCGGTCTTTATTCACTACTACTTCCCTTCTACGCTTTACGGGACGCTGAAGTACAACGAATAACAAACCAAAATGGATATGTAGTAGGAGAACAATTTGTAAGCACGATTACAATAAAAAGAGAATTTCCTTTTCCCTTACTTTATTTAGTTATAGAAGATGAACTGCCACCACAATTTATAAGTTGTAAACAAACAAAGATGAATAAGATAGTACTCTTCCCAGGATTGAAACGAAATATTTCGTTTCAATATGTTATTGACACAATCTCTAGAGGCGAGCACACTTTTTCAAGCGTACGTGTCAAAACTGGCGATTTATTCGGCATGATGGAGAAAGAAGTAACTTTTTCAGTTCCAGATACATTTTTAGTCTATCCCCAGTATGTAGATATAACGTATCGACAATTGGAAAATCATTTCGAACAAGGAGCACTTTCAGCAAATATAAATTCAGCAAAAGACTCTACAGTCTCTGTCGGTGTCAGAGAATATAAACCTGGTGACCGCTTTTCATGGATTGATTGGAAAGCAACTGCACGAACAAACAATATTATGACAAAAGAGTTTGAACAACAGCGCAGCAATAATATCATGATATTCATGGACAGAACCGAGTCCCCTCTATTCGAATCAGTCGTAACATTTACCGCCTCTATTGTGAGGGCTATCTTGAAACAAAATTCACCAGCATCATTCGTGTCTGTCGGAAAAGAACAAACTATTTTCCCTTTAGACAATGGAGATACGCAGTTACAACAAATCCTTTGTCATTTAGCAAAAGTACAAGCAGACGGTGTATTCCCGCTCTCCCAGAGTGTAGAAATGGAACTAAGAAAAATTTATGAGCCCGTAACGATTATACTCGTGACAAGTAATCTTTCTCCCGATATTCAAAAGGCGGCTGATTGTACTGCTATAAAAAATAGAAAATGTATGGTGTTTGTCGTGAAAGAAAAAGCAAATCAACTCTCACATCGAGAACTCAGTATTCTAGAAACTCTACAAAAACGAAAAATATTTGTAAAAGCGGTTTATGAAAACCGGTATACAAACGTGTTTTTTGAGGTGAGCAAATGATAACATTACAAGCAAAATACAAGTGGGATACGAACAGATTCTTCATGTATGCATGTGTATTTCTTCTTTTACTAGAATGGCTAAGACCTCTTATAGGTATTACAAATGTAGGTAGATTAGATATTTTCGTAACATTTATAGGAATTTGCTTCGCTCTCTCTTTTTTTCAAACGAGGTGGCAGATTCCTATAAAAATTGTCACAATCTTATTTATCATTCATTCCCTGTATTATAAACATGCTTTTATAAATCCATCTTGGCTAACAACATTCTTTTCTGATATGTTACGAAATTCCTTCCTGTTTTTCCAAGGGAATTTACTAGATATTTCTCCAGTTTTTCCGACAGTTTTATTTTTTCTATCATTTTGGTTTTTGAGTTCTTTCACTTCATTTTGGATAATTCATAAAAAACGTGGGTTTCTATTTCTTGTATTGACTATTATTTATATCGTAACTTTTCATAACTTACATTTATACAATGCAAACTACGCTATTATTCGTACTGTTGTCATCGGCTTTTTTATGCTTAGTCTTCTTCAAGTAGAACGAATAAAAGAGCGTGAACACTTACAAAATTATACTAGGGAAATCTCAAAATTACTTAGACCACTTACAATGTTTATTGTATTATCAGCAACAATCGCATACTTTGCTCCAAAATTTGGCCCTCAATGGCCAAACCCAATGGATTTTTTAAAATTCAACACATCCGAAGCAAGTAAAGAACAAAAAGTTTCTACAATTGGGTATGGTTTAGATGACTCGCGATTAGGCGGCCCTTTTAAGGCGGATCCTACAATTGTTTTCACAGCACAAACGCAAAACAAACAATATTGGAGAGTAGAAACAAAAGATTTTTATACAGGAAAAGGCTGGGAGGTTTCTGAAAATCCGAAAAAGGTTTCTTTTAAAAATAAAAACGACGTCGTAAGCTGGTACGAACAAAATACAAAAACGGAGACTACCGAGGCAACAATCACCATGCAAAAAAGTTACCCCCACCTTGCCTATCCAGCGGGATTAGTATCAGTTGAGGCCTCGTCTGATGTATCATACAGCGTTGATCCATTTTCAGAAAAAATTTATACGATGAATGGAGACTCTTCTACTACTTTAAATTCATATAACGTAACATATGAGATCCCGGAGTTTTCCATAGAAAATTTGAAAGCTGTAAAAGCGAATGAAAGTCATGAAACAAATCCTTATTTCATGACAAAGTACACACAACTTCCCGAGTCATTACCACAGCGAGTAAAGGACTTAGCTATCAATCTTACAAATGATAAAGACAACCGATATGATAAAGTATTAGCTATTGAAAATTACTTCACAGACAACTCTTTTACATACGAAACAACAAATGTCTTATTCCCTGCAAAAAAACAAGATTATGTAGATCAATTCCTTTTCGATACAAAAAGCGGTTACTGTAATAATTTTTCGACGTCTATGATTGTACTACTTCGTTCTGCTGGGATCCCCGCTCGCTGGGTAAAAGGCTATACAGAAGGAACTCTTGAGAATACAATTGCAGATACTGAAGGTGAAAATGTTTATACAATCGCGAACAATAACGCACACTCTTGGGTCGAAGTATATTTTCCAGGATACGGATGGATTCCATTCGAGCCAACAAAAGGATTTACCAATCCCTATAATTTTATAAATAATACGCCTGCTCCTATTTCACAAAATAGCGAAGCAAATAATTCTAATAGCGAGCAAACACACCAACGGAATAATGAAGCAAAACTCAAAAGTTTAATAGAAAATACAGAAGAAGCCTCTACTCAAAAGGCCACAAATTCTAAAACTAGTTTTTCTTGGTGGTACGTATTCCTATCTACGATACCGATTAGTATTATGGGATACATTCTCTTCACCACTAGAATGAAATGGATGATATTTCTTATTATTCATTTCTATAAATACCGAAAAGATGGTGCTGTTTATCCAAAAGCTTACGATGCACTTTTAAAACAATTTGCGAGAATCGGCATACCACGGGGTGAAAGTCAAACATTCCGAGAATACGCTCTTCATATCGATACACTTTACAACTCGGCCGATATGCAACAACTTACTTTCAGTTATGAGAACGCTATGTATCAAAAGGAACAGGCCGCAGCCGAATGGAAGAAATCTGTACACTTATGGGAAGTGCTTATGAAACAAGCAGCTTCTCTACCCAAATCAAATGGCTTCGATACAGTGATTTAATCTTGATAATGCGAGTTTAAAGAAAACACCTCAAAGACAAAGAGCTACTTTGTTCTTTGAGGTGTTTTTTAATCAACATAATCAAAGATAGCTAACTACTAATTATTAGCTAAGTACCTTTTCAATCTCCACCTCTAAATCCACCGGCTTCGTCTGCGGTGCAAAACGCCCTACTACTTTTCCGTCTTTTCCAATTAGAAACTTAGTAAAGTTCCATTTTACTGCCTTCATCCCGAGTAAACCTGGTGCTTGTTCTGTCATGTATGTATACAGAGGATGAGCTTTATCACCTTTTACATCAATCTTTGCAAACATCGGGAAGTTTACACCGTAGTTTAATTCACAAAAACTTGTAATATCTGTTTCTGTGCCTGGTTCTTGTCCTCCAAATTGATTACAAGGGAAACCAAGTATTTCTAGTCCTTTGTCTTTATATTTATCATATACTTCTTGTAATCCTTTATACTGTGGTGTAAATCCACATTTACTAGCTACATTTACAATAAGCAGTACTTTTCCTTCGTAATCTTTTAACGATTTATCTTCTCCTGTTATTGTTTTAGCTGAAAAATCATAAACTGTCATTGTTCCTGCCCCTCTCTACACTATCATTCTATGTTTATACTATACTACATTCGTGAATATACAGCTCCTATTACATATTTCTTCCCCACAAATGAAAACGCTTTATTTTTGTTAAAAAATTCGACACAAACTACTAGACTTTTATGATGGAAAGTTTTACAATTAAATTGTGAACAAAATGTGACAGTTTATATTCCATTATAAAAGAAAAGGATGGTGTTCATTATGAAAACTGCACAACGTGAAACGATTTCAAATCGCGAGTTTTATTTCGTACTATATATGATGTTATTGTATGTTACTGGTTGGGTAATCGATGTAAATGGTTTATTCTTAAGCTCCTACTTTAATTTAGCAGGAGAAATTATGCTTCCGATTGTTGGGGGCATTGTTGGACTGTTCGTTATGTCTATCAATAAAGAACAAACGAAATAACTAGATTACAAAAAGGCAGAAGACGAGCTTTCGTTTTCTGCCTTTTTGTACTTTTAGCGTATAATAGAAACATGCAGTATATAAGGAGTGGTAAGTATGAAAAAAGTAGAGCAATTATCTTCTCACCTATATCTTATTGATGATTACGACTTACAACATAATGAACGAACTGGTACGTACGTTTTATTAGGTGATGATATTACTTTAATTGAAACTTGTGCAGCCCCTTCTCTTCCCTATATTTTAGATGGCCTACAACAATTACATATTGATTTAAACGATGTAAAAAACATTATCGTTACACATGTTCATTTAGACCACGCTGGGGCAGCTGGTTTAATGATGGAAAAGTGTCCAAATGCTACTTTATATGTGCATTCCCGTGGGGCTCGTCATATGATTGATCCAACAAAACTCATTCTAGGTGCAAAAGCTGTGTACAAAGAAGATTTCGATAAACTTTTCGATCCAATTCTTCCAATTGAAGAAGAACGTGTTCATATTGTACAACATGGTGATACATTAAAAATTGCAGAAGACCGCATCCTTACATTTTATGATACACCGGGGCATGCGAAGCACCATATTAGCATTCATGATTCATTAACAAATGGCATTTTTACTGGCGATACAATTGGAATTTATTATAGAGAGCTCGCAGACCTTGATGTAGAGTTATATCTACCGTCAACGTCCCCTTCACAATTCCAGCCAGATGCGATGATCGCTTCTAAAAATCATATTCAAAATATGGATATAGATACTATTTATTTCGGCCATTACGGTGCATCATCTCATGTTACAGAAGTATATAACCAACTGGAACATTGGTTACCTATTTTCGTTCATACTGGTAAAGATGTCTTTGAAAAATATAATGATTTCGATGAGGCGACTAAGGCATTACAAACTTTATTAATGAATAAAATCTCTTCTCACCTTACAAAGTTAAACGTTCCATCAAATCATTCCGTTTATAACATTTTACATCTAGATATAGAAATTAGCGCAATGGGTATTATTGATTATTTCACGAAGCAAGAGAAAACAAACCCCACTCTTTAACAGTAAAAGAAGAGATATACAACAGTAGTTATTGTATATCTCTTCTTTCTTTGAATATATTTTAGTAAAGGATGGTGTAATGGTATGCAAAAAGTGATTCAATACCTCTGCTTTACAATTTTTATCACCTTATTACTATTTGTTGGAGTTAAGATTCAATTTTACTTAGATACAATTGCAGAATTGAACTATAACTTTTATCCAAAATTATTTTACCTTACCTTCTTTCCTCTTTTTGTCGGCATTTTATTACGCTTCCTACAATTCATGAATCGCGAAACAAATAAACAAAACTGGAGCTTTCAGCCAGATAAATTCGTAGTTATAGCACTACCTACCATATTAATTTCTCTTTCTCCAGCGCTACTCTTCTCCCCTCTTGGCGAATTCCTTCCTTACTTAGCTAATATTATTCTTATAAATACAACGTTTGTTACGATAATTAGTTTAATAGCTGGTTACTCACTATTAGATTGTTTTATACAAAAAAGCAATGCAAATAAAAAAATATATAACTGATGACCAATTTTTAAATGTCATTGGTTACGGCGCTTTATTTATTAGTGCGATATGACTTGTAAAAGTTGCTATACATGCGGTAAGAAAATTTAATTAATAGCAAAAACAAGTATGAAATCACTTAGATTTTATACTCGTTTTTTATTATTCATATATTTAATATGTAATAGGGAATTTATGTTAAACGAAAGAAAATCGTACAGTAAATCAAAATGCATTTTAACCAAGGGAGACTTACTATGTATAAATTAGGGGCTTTCTCATTTCTAACGTTTATCGCAAGTGTATGTTCTTTCTTTATTTTAAGAGGACCTAATGCGAATTTAACGTTAATTATTGTGATTCTCAGTATCCTTTCATTACTCGGCATTATTTTTGCGATAGCATCAAAAAATTGGTTATTCGGAATAATTGGTACTACACTAAATGGGGTAATATTAGTAGCTGTATATTTCCTATTGCTAGCAAAAGGAATAGGTGGTTAATATATTTACGTTTCAATAATGAAAGCTCAAAGCTAAAGCTATGAGCTTTTCTACTTATCGCACCTTTTCGTTTACATATTCCATAAACTGCTGTGCTTTAATAAATCTTTCTTTGTATGCCTCAGGTACTTCTTCTACTTCCATTCCACCAGTTGATTTTGTTTTTACTTGTACTATTTCATATGTCATTAAAGCTTCCACATAACCATCAAACTCTTCTGGTGTTAATACTTCTTTACTAGATTTATGACCGTTTAACTTATCAAAGTATGGTTGAAGGTCCATATTTACCTTTTTCATTTCTTCCCTTTTAGCTGATGATAATTGATCATAATCAATATTACCATTCGAATTTCCATACTCAAGCTTTGCATTTGTTAATTTCTTTAGTTCTTTTGTAAACTCTTCATATTCCTTCGCACCCATTTCATCTTTCGCTTGTGATAATTTTGCACTAAAACGCATATACGCTTCTAATGTCATCGTTCCGGCATGTTTTTTTAAATTCTCAAAAGATCCGTATATACCATCTGCCATAATAGATTGATAAGCAAAACCAGTCGTCGGGATTAAAAACGCTGCTGCAAGCACTCCTGCGATAAGGCGTTTCTTCCTTTTACTCCCTCCGCGTTTCATTTTTATTTGAACGATTACTTTTTCTTTTAAATCTGGTGGGGCAATAATCCCCTTCGCTTCTTCTTGTATAGATTCTCTAACTCTACAATCTAAACTCATTTCGCATTCCCTACCTCTCCTAAAAAGATTTCTTCTACTTGTTCTTTTTGACGTAGCTTCTTTAAGGCAGCATGTATTCTAGATTTAACGGTACCAATAGGAATATGTAATATTTGTGCTACTTCCTCTTGTGAGTAATCGTGTAAATACCTCAAAATAATAACTTGTTTCAATTTATACGGTAATTTATGAATGAATTCGGTTAGTTTTTGATTTGATATTTTACTTACAACATCGTTAGAAAAATCAAGTTGTACTGGTTTTCTTTGCACTTCTGCTTTCTTTACAGTTCTTAGCCGCATCCACCTCTTTCTTCTATAAGAATGAATTTGTTTAATCGTAAGTCCAATTAACCAAGGACGAAATGGTTTCTCGCTATCGTATTTACGAAGTGATTCATATACCTGTATGTATATTTCTTGCACGACATCATCTACATCTGCTTTGTCTTCTATTAAAAAATGTGCTGTCTTATATACTTCTTGAATCGTTTTATCATACAATTCGCTATACGCTTCTTTATTTCCTGATAAAGTTAATCGAATTAAATCTGTGTAATCTGTTTGATCCTTCATATACCATCCCTCCTTTGTCTTACACTTTATATTGGCAAGTAAACAATATTTCGTTCGATTTTTTTCAAAGGTTTTTATATAAATTAATATAATGATGCAATGACTTCATAAGCTTCACTTATAACCGTGCATAACAATTATATAATTTTCCAATTTCTAATAAAGATTTAAAATAATTTATATAGTCAAATTTAGGAGGATATATGATGAAAGCTATCGTTGTAACTTCGTTCGGTGGTCCAGAAGTGATGAAATATACTGATGTAGATATGCCGACTATTTCAGAAAATCAAGTATTAATTCGTGTTGTTGCCACAAGTGTTAATTTTGCTGATATTAAATCACGTTATGGCAAAAAAGGAAATAAATCATTCCCCTTTATTCCCGGGATAGATGCAGCTGGTATCGTAGCACATGTAGGTTCTCATGTAAAAAACATTCACCCTGGACAGCGTGTCATCGCTTTTCCTCAAAATGGATCTTACGCAGAATACGTTGTCGCAAACGAAAACCTAACTTTCGTTTTACCTGATGAAGTCGACTTTCAAACTGCAGCCGCTTGTCCTATCGTATCTTTTACAAGCCATAATTTACTCGTAACTGCTGCAAGAATTCAACAAGGTGAATCTGTTCTAATTCATGCAGCTGCTGGTGGAATTGGCACTACAGCGATTCAACTCGCAAAACTGTTAGGAGCTAGAATAGTTATCGGCACTATTGGAAGTGAAGCGAAAAGAAAAATTGCTTTAGATGCTGGCGCTGATTACGTTATTTGTCATCAAGATGAAGATTTTGTAGAGAAAGTCAATGAGCTGACAAACGGAGAAGGAGTTCATGTAATTTTAGACTCTATTTCTGGAACTGTTTCTGAAAGAAGTTTAAACTGCCTTGCTTATTATGGTCGCCTCGTTCATTTCGGTAATGCGAGCGGTGAAATTGGCAATTTCCGAACGAAAGATTTACATGCAAGTTGCCGTTCTATACTCGGCTTTAGCTTCAGCACTACACGGAAAAAACGTCCCGAGTCACTCCAAGAAACTGCAAATCAAGTTTTCCGTTATTTACGCGATGGAAGTTTGCAAATTAAGGCTACGAAATCTTTTCCACTTCAAGATGCAGGGAAAGCACATGAATGGGTCGAAAGTAGACAAAGTACAGGGAAAGTCATACTAAACGTTCAGTCCGCTCCCTAAAATGAATACTTAAAAAGGGGGCTATATATGGGATCACGAATTATGCATGTTATTATTGCTAACGGGATTGCTGAGAAATTATCCATTCAAGATAAAACTTCTTTCCTACTTGGAGGTGTAGCTCCTGATGCTGTTCATTCAAAAGCAGAAAAAGGAATTTCACATTTTTATGCTGGTACAACGAAGAACTATACGAGAAGAATAGATTATGATGCATTTATTCATAAATATGACGCTCATATGGATTCCCCTTTTCTTCTAGGCTATTACACCCACCTCATCGCCGATGATAATTGGCTAAGCGGATTTTTTCTACCTTGGCTAAAAAATAGAATTGAGAACGATGAAACTATCGCTCCTATGTACTATAACGATTTTAAATTGTTAAATGCAAAGTTACTTCATCATTACGATAAAGAACAACAGTTCTTCTCTCTTCTCAATCAAGAGGCTCACATTGTGGATATTGAAGAGGTTTCTAAAGAAAATGTTTTAGCTTTTCGAAAGTATCTTTTTGAAGATATGCTGTATCCCGAGCAACATCTGCATGAAGACTTACAGGTGTTTACGTTTAATCAAATTATCGGTTATATTGAAACTGCTATTGAGAAAGGCGCTTTTTATATCGAACAACTGTCGAATAAAAAATCCACTTTAAATATTTAATCCCCCTCATTTTATAAGAGGGGGATTTTGCCATAACATCATTATTTATTCTTTTCCATAACCGCAAAATAATTACCTTCACTATCCGCAAAGTTAAACACTTTACCAGAAGGCATAGTTACCATTTCGCCAACTGTAACATTTTTATTTTTTAAATCTGTATATAATTGATCAAGATTTTCTGAGAAGAACATTAAAGACGGTGTACCAAGATTCAATTCTGGGCTCATTTTCGAAATAACTTCTTTATTATGTAGTATAATGCTCGTTTCTGCATCGTTAGTTGGAGCGATTTCAATCCATCTCATTCCTTGTTTGTTATCTTCCTCTGCAACTACATGAAACCCGACCTTTTCCGTCCAAAAGTTTACTGCCTCATCTTGATTATTTACATATAACATAATTTGTCCAACTTTATGAATCATTGGTTTTCCCCCTAATGGTTTTTATGTTCTATGTAGCTTTCTACAAATTCTATTATTAATCCTTTTTCATTCATATGTACTTCTTTACGAAGTTTATCGACTGGCTCATAAACAAAAAAGACGTAACTACAAATAGTTACGCCTTCCCCATTATTTATCTAGGCTTTTTCTTCCCAGTAAATGCTGGTTTCTTTTTCTTTGGTGCTTTCGGTTTCGTTTCTACAAATGATCCTTTGAACATTTCTTGCTTCGTAAATACGATGCCTAGTTTTTTCGCAAATTGCAGTAATTTACGCTCCTCCTGTGGTGTTACAAGAGACACGACAGTTCCTTCTTTCCCCATACGTCCAGTACGTCCTGAGCGGTGAATATATTGGTCTACTGTGTCTGGTAACTCTAAGTGAATTACATGTGTTAAATCATCAATATCTATTCCACGTGCTGCAATATCAGTAGCAAGTAAAATTTCTAATTTTCCGCCGCGGAACGCACGCATCGTTGCTTCACGCTCTTGCTTACTTGCTTCAGCATGAAGAGCAGCTGCCTTCATTTTACGGAATTTCAGTTTCTCAGTAATTTCATCTAAACGGAATGGGTCATTTAAGAAAGCAACTGCTTTTACATCGCCCATATGCATAATTCTTCTTACGTAATCATTTTTTTCGCGTCGCTCACAAATGATATACGTATGCTCAACTAAACTTTTTGACTCTGCACGTGTTACACGTACTAATTGTGGTTCAACTGCTAAATCACGTGCCGCGTCTTCTGCTGCTTTTGTCATTGTCGCCGAGAAAAATACTAATTGACGATCTCGCATCGTTGATTTAATTACATCCTGTACAGCGCCCATCATCTTTTGTTTTACAATTTGATCAAACTCATCAAATACAATTGTTTTCACTTCATGCATCTTTAGCTTTTTCATACGAATTAATTCTAAAATACGGCCTGGTGAACCGACAATTACCCTCGGGTGTTTCTTTAACTTTTCTACTTGGCGCTTAATATCTGCACCACCAATTAAAGATGCACCTGAAATATCAGTTCCTGCTGTAAACTTTTGAACCTCTTCATGAATTTGCATTACAAGTTCACGTGTTGGCGCTAAAACAACAACTTGTGGCTGTTTTACTTCAGGATTAATTTTATGTAAAAGGGGTAATAAGTACGCTAATGTTTTTCCTGTTCCAGTTGGAGATTCAGCTATAACGTCTTGTCCTTCTAAAATAGTTGGAATCGCTTGTTTTTGAATTTCAGTTAATTCTTTAAAACCAGCCTTCTCCCAAGCTTGTTGTAAAAATGGTTGCATATCTTTTATCATTCGTTTTTCTCCTTTATCTCTATTTTTGAAGAAAATGCTGTATTGCTCGCACTGTTTCTATCATGTGAGAAATAACAGCTATTAAATCATCAACATGGTCTTCTGTAATCGCTTTTTGAAATAGAACCTCTACCTTATTATGATATGAAATCGCTTGCTTATTATATTCGTATGAAACTTTCTGCATAATCATTCTTTCTTTTCCCCATATAGAACGCATTAAAGTTTCAATTTCTTCGCATCCTATCTCTGGCTGTTCTATTGGGAATGAAAATGCTAACTTCATTTCACAACCTGGTGTAAACTGTGGTACCTCTAATATTTCACCAGACAAGTTCTTTGCATCCACAGATAATGAAAATGTTGCTTCTACTAATGGTTCGAACGGTTCTGTTAATTGAAATGAAATATGATATATACGACTTAATGAGGCAAGGTCCATCATATCCTTTCGATCTGTTACAAGAATATCTCCATGTAAGTCAAAATCATAAACAGCACCTTCTACGATTACTTTTAAATTGTCAAAAGCAGTTGGATCAAACATAATTTCCTCCAAAAAACAGGCGCCTTTCGATGGAAAGGCGCCACTTGATGTATATATAGTTTACAGATAAACGAGATGAATTACAACCTTTTAGAATAAACCTACTGCTTTTCCATCTTCATTTACATCCATTTGTAGTGCTGCTGGTTGTTTTGGAAGACCTGGCATAGTTAACATTGTTCCTGTTAACGCAACGATAAACCCTGCACCTATTGATGGTTTTAATTCACGAATTGTAACGATAAAGTCAGATGGACGACCTAATTTTGTTGCATCGTCAGAAAGAGAATATTGTGTTTTTGCCATACAAATCGGTAGGTTATTCCAGCCTTCGCCTTCAAATTGAGCTAATTGCTTACGTGCTTTCGGAGCAAATTCGATATCTTTTGCACCGTACACTTTTTGAGCAATAGTACGAATTTTTTCTTCTAATGGTAATTCTAATTCATAAAGTGGTGCGTAGCTATTCTCACCTTTTTCGATTTCTTTTAGTACTTTTTCGGCAAGATCTACACCACCTTGACCACCTTTCTCCCAAACTTCTGTTAAGGATACTGCATAGCCACGCTCGTTGCACCATTCTTGTAAGTATGTAACTTCTGCATCTGTATCTGTAATGAATTTATTAATTGCAATTACGAAAGGAACACCGAAGCTTTGGATTGTTTCAACATGCTTCTGTAAGTTCTCCATACCTTTTGCTAATGCATCTACATTTTCTTCTTTCAATTGATCTTTTGCCACACCACCGTGCATTTTAAGCGCACGAATAGTCGCAACAATAACAACTGCTTCTGGTTTAATGCCAGCTGCACGAGCTTTAATATCTAAAAACTTCTCTGCGCCTAAATCTGCACCAAATCCAGCTTCTGTAATAACATAATCACCTAATTTTGCTGCCATTGTTGTAGCGATAACACTATTACAACCGTGAGCGATATTCGCAAATGGTCCGCCATGAATGATAGCTGGTGTATTTTCTAACGTTTGTACTAAGTTCGGTTTTAATGCGTCTTTTAATAGAAGTGTTAACGCACCCTCTACGCCTAAATCTTTAACCGTTACAGGTTGATTCGCAAAGTTATAAGCGACAACAATGCGCGATAGACGAGCTTTTAAATCTTGAATATCTGTTGCAAGGCAGAATACGGCCATAATTTCAGATGCTACTGTAATATCAAAACCGTCTTCACGTGGTACACCTTGAACTGGTCCACCAAGACCAATTACTACGTTACGAAGAGCACGATCATTTAAGTCAACACAGCGTTTCCAAACGATTTTACGCGTATCAATTCCAAGTGTGTTTCCTTGTTGGATATGATTATCAATAAACGCAGCTAATGCGTTATTGGCAGTTGTAATCGCATGAATATCTCCAGTAAAATGCAGGTTAATATCTTCCATTGGTACTACTTGTGAAAAACCACCACCTGCTGCTCCGCCTTTTAATCCCATTGTTGGTCCAAGAGATGGTTCGCGAAGCGCAATTACTGTTTTCTTACCAATTTTATTAAAAGCTTGGCCTAAACCAACTGTTACTGTTGATTTACCTTCTCCAGCTGGAGTTGGGTTAATCGCTGTTACTAAAACAACTTTACCGTCTTTCTCATCTTGTAAGCGCTTAAAAATATCAAGAGATAACTTACCTTTATAATGCCCGTATGGTTCTAATTCATCTTCTAAAATGTTTAAATCAGCTGCAATTTCTTGAATCTTCTTCATACTTGCTTCTTGTGCGATTTCAATATCGGATTTAACTGTTGTAGTAATTGTCATATACCCTAGTCCCCCTTTAATTGGTTCTGATGATATTGTATCAGTTTTTTGTATTTTCTGCACTTATTTACCTCCTAAAATCCGACGATTTTATTTTATGTTTTTTAACATAAATACCCATAAAAATGTTAATGCTTGTTGTAACTCTGTCGGTAATTGACCGATCATCTTTTCATTTACTCCACGCTTATATACGCCAGTACCATCCACAATGTCAAACCCTTGTTCTTTCGCTAACTGTTCAAATTCCCAAGACATCATCGTATTGCATACAACGTCTTTTCCATATAAACGAGGATAGCTGTTCTCTCGAGGCTTTGCTGTCGGTCCTAAAATGGCGATGCATGCATATCCATTTTTCTTTAAAACACGTTTCATTTCATTTAATGCTTGTAACGGGCTCTCAGTCCATTCTAGAGAGTTGATCGCCATAACCGCTTCAAATTGTTCATTTTCAAACGGTAATGAAGAAAGATCTCCTTTCACAAAAGATAAATTTGGACCTTCACCACGGTCCTTACCTTTTTGAATCATAACTTCCGATAAATCTACTCCAACTGCCTTATAGCCCGCACGACTTAATTTATATGTACCGTATCCATCACCACAGCCAACATCAAGCACTTGAGCTTCTTTCTCCACGTACTGT
Organism: Bacillus thuringiensis; assembly: GCF_014932895.1. Classification (GTDB taxonomy): domain Bacteria; phylum Bacillota; class Bacilli; order Bacillales; family Bacillaceae_G; genus Bacillus_A; species Bacillus_A thuringiensis_AA. The sequence continues at coordinate 138,353 of NZ_JACYOF010000002.1, forward strand.
TCAAAAAATGGAATAATTGTACTCCTACTTCCACTGTCCCACATTTCCTGACTATTTTGATTCCAGAACTCTGCGCTACTATCCCATTTTTTCTCTGCTGATTCATGCCAATTAAATTTCGTCATACATTCCCCTACCTTCACGTATTATCATTCATTTCATTCTACATCATTTTCCAAAATTCCTGTTTATCTTTACAAGGTGATCAACAGGATAACAACGGCATCTATTTTCTCCAATTTTTGCTTTACTTGGGTTTAACTCATACTCATGTTCTTCTCTTTATGAAAGATACTATAGATACACCCAATTGAAAGAGAGGGATGTACATGCGAAGAAAGAGAAATCATCATTTTAAAAGTGGTGAAAAAAACGAAGAGTATGCAGCTGAAATATCACCAGCTGGCATTCCAATTAGACATGAGCGTAAAGAAATTGCAAATAAAATAGAAGGTGCAAACACCGGTTCAATGATAGGCTATGTCGCATTATTTCTTTCGTTATTCTCAATTGCTTTTTATCCAGTTACACTCGGCTCTCTTGCGATTTTAGTTGGCCTATTAGCTGTTAATTTTGGAGCGAGAACCCTCGGATATACAGCAATTGGTTTTGGTGGTTTTTCTGTGTTATTTACTTTACTTTATCCGCTTGCTTTGTCAGCGTTTTAAAAAAACACACCAAGTTATACTTGGTGTGTTCATTCATGATACAGCATAATATGACCACATCCACAACAATGTTTCGCTGTAATTTCTTGAAAAACTGGATAATTTTCTTCATCCCTATGCTCAATAAACACTTTTTCAAATCGATACATGTTTGGTGCATATGCCCAATCTTGTTTCGTACGTGCATATAACGTCGAGGAAAAAAATTCCTCACCGCCACAAACAATACATGTATTCTTCATTACTATCCCTCCTATGCTTGTCTTACTTCATCTATATGAACGTAAGCATAAAAAAAAGACCTTCTATTACTAGAAAGTCTTCTCTGAAACAAAAAGAAATGTACCAAACATTCCTACTCCGCTATATTCTTTCTTAATACCAGCTTCTGTTTTAAATGTGTGCTTTACAGTCATAAAGAATACACCATCTCGTGCATCTGTACTTTCAAATTGTAGCTTTTCTGTTTTACCATCTACATTTTGCGTGCATGCAAAACTACTCTCATCGCATTTCAACGCATACTTATCCTCTACATACAAATTAAAATCTGATTCTTTCGGACAAGTAATAAGTAATATTGCCACGAGAATAATACTTACAATACCCACAATTGTATAATATTTCTTCATTTGTTCTCCTTTCAAATGACAAGAAAACTTGACTTCATGCGCCAAGTTTTCTTAGTCAACAACCCATTGCCACTCTTGTTCTTTCTTATCAAAAATGAGCCAACCTGTTTCTGTTGCTTCTTCTTTCAATTCATCAATATTATCTAGCACCTCATCCGTACTTTCATACGAACCAACTACATATACCGGAATTTCAAGACCTCTTCTTGACTCAATTTTCCCTGCTAAATCAATATAAAGACCATCTTCCATTAATGGAACAAGCCCCATAATCACTTCTTTTGAAATTGCTGGGAAAATTTTTGATTTTTGGAAGAAAGAAAAACGTTTCTTACCGAAAGCACCGAGTTTATAAGGAATGACTTTACTTAACATTCCTACAAAATCAGCAATTCTACGGTAATACACTTTGTTGTACCACCCGTCATCATGTGAAAAATAAACAAATCTATTTTTCAATAACGGAAAGAATGTTCTTGCAAGTGGTTCTTTTTTGTGAGCCAAATATAAAAGCTCTGCAATTTCTTTTGACTCTAATTCATCTAAATCGCTTGCATCATCAAAATCTACCCAACAAAATTCATCAAATTCATCAATCTCTGCTTGAATTAACTTATGTATATTTTCTTCCTCAACATATTCAAATAAAGTATGATAGTGAAAATCTGTCCATTCAAAGTTATGCTTCAAAAGCAACACTTGATGAAGCGGTGAAGGGATGTTACTTGCAAACTCTTTAAATGTAATTCCTGATGTAATAAAACAATGACCCCGACGATTACCATTAATATATATCATATTCTTTACTTGGTCAGATCCTCCAGACAAAGCACCTAGCCACCTTCGTTTTGTATGTTTCAATTCTATAGCATATTTTAACATGAAAAATTTTAGAAACATAGAAAAAACTTCAAAAACTATTTACAATTTCATGTGTTTTATTACATACTGATTACAAGAAAAAACACCTGCTCATAAGCAGGCGTTTTTAAAGGATTTCATCTGGGTTTTGAGGGTGATGATTTCCCTCTTTCTTTTCATCTTTTTGGAACATCGATTGAATTTTATCAATTGTTTGTGGAGCTAATTCAATCATTTTTTCCGCTAAATGTGTCGCATTTTGTAAATGAAGAATATTTACCCCATCTTTATTCACCACAAGAAATGCTACTGGTGTAATGGAAACACCACCCGCGCTACCGCCACCAAATGCAGGGTTACCGTTCGCTCTTTGTCCATCATTCGTCTGGAAATCAGAACCTCCTGCTCCAAAACCGAACGCTACTTTAGAAACCGTTAACACTACACCACCGTCAGCCGTTTGAACAGGCTCTCCAACAATCGTATTTACATCGACCATTTCTTTTAAATTTTCCATTGCTGCTTTCATTAACCCTTGAATTGGATGATCCACCGTTCATAACCTCCTTTGTCATATCTTTCCTAGTTTTTCCGAAAGTTTGTGAACTAAACATAAAATTTTATATTGATTTCAAAAAATATAAGTTGTAATATTTAGAAAAAATAAAATAGAGGTCGATTCGTTATGATACGAAAATTAACAAGGGAAGATCATGAACAAGTATTCGCTTTTCTAAAAGAAGAAGCAGCCCTTAACTTGTTTATTATTGGAGATATTGAAGCTTTCGGTTATGACACAGATTTTCAAGAATTATGGGGAGCATTTAAAGAGAATGAAACATTAAAATCGATTTTACTTCGCTTTCACGATTCATTTATACCGTATAGTAAAGAAGAGTTTGTGACCTCTGACTATGAGGCGCTTCTTTCAGCATATAAGCCGCTTAAACTCTCGGGTAAGTCAACTATTGTACAAAGATTTGAAACTGCTCCAAGTGTACAACTAGGTGCCAAAAATGAAATGTACTTTTGTGAATGTCTAAATGATAATAACTTACCTTGCACACCAATTCATGAAACAATTAAACTTGCCTCACTAGATGATATAGAACGAATTATGCAATTACGAAGTAACATAGCGGAATTCCCAACAGTTAATGAATCAGAGAAAATGTTAAGGCAAGCTATCGAAACAAATACAGGGCGCACTTACTATATTGAAAAAGACGGTGCCATTATCGCATCTGCCTCTACTTCTGCTGAAAACTCATTATCCACTATGGTTGTTGGCGTATGTACACATCCAAATCATCGCGGGAATGGATATGCTTCGCTCATATTACAAAAAATGATTCAAGACTTTACGAAAGAAGACCGAACGCTTTGCTTATTTTATAACAATCCAGCTGCTGGACGAATTTATAAACGATTAGGGTTTAAAGATATAGGGATGTGGACGATGTATCGATAATAAAAAGCCGATTTGAAATCGGCTTTTATACATATTGTGCTATTCCAGCTTGCACTATTTTCTCACTTCAAAGTCATAATTACCTGTCTTTCAACAAACCCAAAGTCTTCGTACATCTCTTTTGCAAAATTCCCAGCAAATACATTTAAACGAATTTCTGAATACTTCTCCTTCAATTCCTTAATCCCAGCTTCCATCAGTTCTCGTGATAATCCTTTCCCGCGATATTCCGGGAAAACGTATAGCTCATATATAAATCCAAGTTTTCCACGAGAAAAATAGTCTGTATTTTCCCCTATTAATATCCACCCCATTACTTTATTTTCTTCTTTCACGACTAAATAATATGCTCCTTTTTCTATGATTGGCTTTGTAATTTCAATCGCTTTCTCTGTACTTAACTGACAATTTCCTCTTGTCCCTTCAAAAAGCGATTGAGCTGCATATTTTAATATTTTATTTGTATCTTCTTGATTCGCCTTTTCTATCATTTTTCATAACTCCCATCCTTAATAGGCATTAATATCGATTGTTCAAGATTCTCCCCTTCCATAACAATGGCCACTAATCCATTTTCTGTACTCGTTTCATGAGGCTCTCCCTTCTCCCATAACACAGATTGTCCAGCTTCTACTTTCACTTTTTCTTTATCTGCCCCACATACATACCCCTCGCCGTCCACAATAAGAAGCAGTTGTGATACAACTGCTTCATGATATCCGATCATTCCATTCACTTGTAAATGCATAGCACCGATATGTACATTCCCTTGATGATTTAATATTTTTGACATTATGAAGTTAGATTGAAATGCTAATATGTTCTTTCCCACTTTTTCACTAAAATCAAAAATTTTCATTTCCAGTCCTCCCTAAATGTATAAAACCATCCTTACTGTCTGCATCATATGTCCTTCAAAGTCTTCTTCAAATTGCTCTAGAGCCGCAAAACCTTTCGCTTCATAAAAACGTTTTCCTTTTTCATTTGCTGCTTCTACATGTATGTACAGTTTCCGGATCCCTTTTAATGCCTTAATCCCTCTTTGTAATAAAGCACTTCCTATTCCTTTCCCTTGCTGATCTGGTAACAAATAAATCGCACCTAATTCTGCTTCGTTCTGCAGTCTAACAGGTGAAAAATTCGCAAATCCTATTACTTCTCCCTCTTCTTCCGCAACGAATAAATATGTATTTTTAAGACGATATTTCATTTTCTCATCAGAATATGCTTCATCTAAAAAGCTATCTTGAATCTCTCTCGGAATAATTCCTTCGTATGTATCATGCCAAGCTATTTTCGCTACTGATTGTACAGCATGTATATCTTCTTGCTTCATTTCTCTAATTACATATGTCATCTCGTTGTCTCCATTCTCTTTAAATTATATTCTGCTAATATACTAGAAGAAATAGCAGGACCATTTCTATAATTTACTCTAATTAATTTTAACTTCTCAATCGAAGCTGCTGTAACATTAACCTTTTCATATATATATTCCATTACACTTACAAACTGATTTGCATTTAACCCATTAGCAATCGTGCAATGTGGAACCCATTTTCCCGGTACGTAATATGACATTGGATTATCATGAAACGTTTTAAAATAATTATGATAAGAATGATGAAGTCTTAATAATTCATCGGTAATGGTCGGTGCTAGAAAGATCGTTCCATTAGTAGGAAAAGTTCCAACTGAAGGAAAAGTTACAGCAATAAAATTCTCTTGAGCAACTACAAAATCCTTTAATTTTTCAGTATATAAACTAACATCTAACTCATTATAATCAGCAATTGTAATATGGGGTTCTACTCCAGCTAATTGATTTGATCCTATTATATCTGTTAGTTCATTTTGCAATTCTCTAATTTTATTAGTAAACACACTATCAAATGTAGCAATAATAGCGTACACGCTTCCTCACCCCTTCGTTACATATAGCGCTTCCCATTCCTCACGAATCATTCCCATTCGAATAGAATCGTAGTATGTTCCGTTATAGTATCGGCATTTTCGCATTCTACCTTCTAAGCTCATTCCTATTTTCTCCGCTACTTTCATCATTCGTTCATTACCAGACCACGTTGTGATTCCTACTCTACCAATCTCCATACTTTTAAATAGTAAATCTCTATATAACGCTAACGCTTCTGTACCGTAACCACCATTCCAGTGTGTTGGATTATAAATAACAAGCCCCATCTCCAACCAACGCGACGGTTTATATTCCCAATAAAACCCGACTGTCCCTATAATTTGACCGTTATTTTCTATAATTAAATTTGATAGCGGTTCTTTTTGTAAACGAGTTTGCATCATCTCTTTATAGGACGAGTATTCTTGCATTGTAAACGGAAAATACGGTGCGTCCCATTTCTTCCATTCTGGATTTTCTTCTTTAAATACGAGGCTCCATAATGTCTTTATATCCGATTCTTCAATTGTACGAATTGTAACTTTATTCCCCTTTAATATAACTGTTTGCATAAATTCCTCCTACATTCCTCTTTATTTCATATATAATTATAATGTTTTTTCTGAAAATTCAAAACAAAACTCCATAATACATTGTATTATTTTGTTATTTGGCACCTATTATTTATGAAGAAAGTAGTCTTATAACCTGTAATTCCAACATATTTAAGGAGGCAACTATTATGGAACGAGTTCAAAAAATGGATCAACTCTTTCAAGAAGAAATGAACTGAAATTCTAACGCTAAACGAAATGACTTTCAGCATAGTAAAGAGTTTCTTCTATTCACTCATATGTTATTAACAACGGAAGTGGCGGAAATAGCTGAAGCGTTTACAAAACTGAATAACTAAAACAAAACTGAATATCAGAAGACGAAGCTTACATAATAGCTAAATATGAAATATGCGAAAATCTAGGAAAAGAACTTGCAGATTGTTTAGCTTATTTATGTAAGTTAGCCAATTTTTTCAAATTTAATTTAGAAACAGAACTTCAGAAAAAATTAGATGAGGTACGAACTCGTAACACAGTTAATAAAAATAGGAGGTTACACCCCTCCTATTTCAGCTCAATATTTTACTTTCCTTCTTATTCATCTCAAGTAGAATCCCTTTCTCTATCCAGCCTTCTACCCCATCTTTTTTTATTAAGTCGTAGCCTGCGCAGCTGCCATCAATAAGTGAAACAATTTCTCCTTTTCTAACGCTTATTTGTGCACAAGAAATATCGGTTTTCACTGTGTATTCACCTGACTCAAGTTTTCTTATATACTCATTTTTCACATAGAGTAACTTATTCGTTTCCTTTTGCTTGCATACAGTGTAATCTTTCATTCTCTCGCCCGGCTCTATGTAATAATCCGGATATGTAACACCGCCCTGCATTGTTGAATCCGCATTAAAATCCATTATTACTTCATACTCCGGAAAATAGTCTACATATGTATAAGAAAATGTATCACCTGCAGTTATCCTCTGAATAATAAATGCATTTAATTGCCCTGCCTCTTTAATTGCATTTCCGCCGTCAATTGCAATAATTTTTTTCTCCTCATCAATAACTGGATTGTTAGACGGCGCCTCATCTGAATAGTTCACAACAGGCCAATGACCAACTACTACATACTTATTTGCTCTATGTGATTGATTAAAAAACTCTGGCATTGCTATCGCATTTTTGCGCTCTGTTTCTTTCCAATCTACTCTATCTTCAAGTCCAGCATGCACAAAAATATAATCTTCTGTTTCAATCGCTGTTGGCAGCTCTGTTAGCCAATTTATTTCTTTTGAAAATTGACTCATTAACATTTCCTTCACTTCACGAATAGAAGTATCTTCATGAATAGAAAAATGCAATTGCTCTAACCATTCATTAAAAATCGAATGCTTTCTCGTACATAAATAATTAATGAGACGCGGGTTTTCATTAATAAGAGCATCAACTAAAACTTCGCAATTCCCTTCAACAACATGCACATTCGAATTGCTTTTTACAAGATCCATGACATAGTTTACTACGCCGATGCTATCTCTTCCTTTCTCACAAAGGTCCCCATTAATAATTAAATAATCTTCATCTTTAAAGCTAACTTTATGTAGTAATTCTTTTAAAAGTGGTAATTCTCCATGAATATCAGATATTACGATAATTCTAACATCATTAGGGATTGATAGTTTCTTTATTTTTTCCAAGTATAAGCACCCCTAACTTTTCTTTATAATTTATAGAAACAATTCAACAAAACAAATTATAAACCTTTCTAAATGAAATAGGTTCTATATATTATGTCATATAGAACCTATCCTTCTTTATAATTTTTTATGAAAAGAATAACTCACCTTATCATACCCTTCTCTTTCATAAAAACGGTGGGCATCCAATCTAGGAAACGCTGATGTAAGAGCGATAGACTCACACCCATTTTCCGTTCCCCAGTTCTCTATATATGAAAGTAATACATTCCCATATCCTTTTGAACGATGTGCTTCCGCTGTTACTAGATCATAAACAAATACATGTTTTTTATTATAAAAATTTGTACAAATTGCTACACCTGCAAGGCTAATAACTTCTCCAGTTTCATTGTATAAAGAGAATAATTTGTAATTTTCTTCCTTCATTTTCTGAAATAAAGTACTTACTTCCTCCTTGGAAAGCTTCGTTCGCAATTGCTGTAAAACAGGTAATACTTCATGTAATTGCTTTTCTGTTACTACTTCTTTAACATTCATTATAACTCTCCCCTAACTATTTATATAATTTTCTAAATGTTATATCATTATTATAAGAAACATCTGCCCTTTTCTTAAGTGACAGTTTAATTATTTTTTATAAGGACAGATTAAAAGGAGAGTTCTTAACATGGATTTTACTATCCCATTGCAAATAGAAAGTAACACACCTATTTACTTACAAATTTACGAATATATAAAACATGAAATTATACAAGGGACTATTTCTGTTGGCATGCGTCTCCCCTCACACAGAAATTTAGCATCACAACTTAATATTAGTCGTATTACGGTCGAATCAGCTTATCAACAATTATTAGCTGAAGGTTATGTAGAAAGCAAACCGAAGCGTGGTATTTTTGTTGCAGATGTTGATATTGACGTTATTCCAAATAAAAAATTAAATGTAGCAAAGGAAGCTAACAATTTATTAAATGAGCAATATGAATATGATTGCAGCCAAGGACTTATTGATCAAAATGCTTTTCCAATTACAAACTGGAAAAGAGCATTACAAGAAGCACTACTAAAATACGAAAATACTTTATTTGCCAAAGAAGACCCACAAGGCGAATTTATTCTTCGAGAGCATATTTCAACATATTTATATCATGCGCGCGGAGTTCATTCTTCACCTGATCAAATTGTTATCGGAGCTGGTACCCAGCCCCTTCTTTGGCTACTACTTCAACTACTTGGTCCTACAAAAGAGTACGGGATTGAAAACCCTGGCTTTCACCGTATACATGCAATCGTTAAAAGCTGTAATCGACAAATTCATCCCATTCCATTAGATAAAAAAGGGATTCATATTTCAAGCCTATACAATACAAGCTCCAATGTCGCATACGTTACACCATCACACCAATTTCCGCTTGGAATGATTATGCCCTTATCTAGAAGATTGGAATTGCTAAAATGGGCTAATGATTGTGATGGATACATTATTGAAGATGACTATGATGGAGAGTTTCGCTACACTGGTAAACCAATTCCTTCTTTACAAAGCCTTGACTCAAATGAACGTGTTATTTATATGGGGACCTTCTCAAAATCCTTTTTACCTTCTTTACGAATGGGATATATTGTTTTGCCACCACATCTTTTAAAAACACATCAAGATTTGCAAGGTATTTTTAAACAGACAGTCTCTACGATACAACAACTTGCTTTTGCTAACTTTATACAAAGCGGAAATTGGGAACGTCATATTAACCGCAGTCGTACGTTATATAAAAGAAAACATCATACATTAATAAAATCCATTGTGAAAGAAATGGGTACTAATGTTCAAATTCTTGGTGAACAATCCGGTCTTCATATTGTTCTACGTATCCATAACAATATGAATGAACAAGAGCTTATTGAATCAGCTAAGAAACAAAGTATTCAATTATATCCACTTTCCCCATATGATTTTGTAAATGATTTACGTAAGGACTCATACGTATTAATCGGTTTTGGTAGTATTCCGGAAAATGAAATTGAAACAGTGGTTAAATTATTGAAGGAAGCTTGGTTTCCTAATTTAAATAACATTTCCTAGCGTTGAGTGTAACCCGTAATACACTAGACTAGTAAGTGAAATTTAAATCAGTGTTTTTTCAGCTATAGCGATTCTTCGCTAAAACATAAAAAAAGGCTGTTTTTACAGGCAGCCTTCTTCTAGTTATTCACCTGATACTTTACCTGATCGAGCGGCCCTTCCCGGACGCTTTACACCAGTTGTTTCTGTTGAATAGGAAGCTTCAATTATAGCAGTTGGATCTACAGAGAGAACGAGATCTTTCATTTTTGGATAAATGAAACGGTTTGTAATACAATAAATGATTTTCTTGTGCTCTCCTAAAAAACCACCTTCTCCATGTAGATACGTAACGGATAATTGCAATTCTTTCATAAGCAGATCGCCTATTTCTTTATTTTTCCCAGAAATAATCATGACGCTCTTTCCTTGATTAATACCATCTAATATGAAATCAATCATCTTCGTAACAATATAGAAAATAGCTAATGAGAACATCGCTTGTTCGATTGAAAATAAAATGGCAACAAAAATGAAAATAACTGCATTTACAGCAAGTAAAAATGTGCTAATTGGTACTTTAAAATGCTTGTTCATCCATACAGCTAACATTTCTGATCCATCAATTGCCCCGCCCATTTTTACAACGATTCCAACACCAACACCAAATAGAACTCCTCCATAAAGTACAATTAATAATTCAGAAGTCGTAATTGCTGGGAATGGTTTTAAATAAATCAATCCAAGTGTTGTAACAACGTTTGCATAGGATGTACGGATAAAGAACTTCTTTCCCATTACTTTTGCTGTAAATAATAAAATAGGAATATTAAGTCCTAAAAACACTCCGTAAAGCGGTAATCCTGCAACTTTATTTGCCATAATAGCAATTGCAGTTACCCCACCATCTACTAGTCCATTAGGCGCTAAAATAAGTTCTAGTGAACCAGCTACAATAATTGACCCAATAGTTAACAATACATATTCGAATACTTTTTTCATTCATTACCCCCAAAACTTATATATTTTCTTAGTATTATTTTAACGTAATCTTACTACTAACACAAAGATATCGATTTATATAAACAAAAGCTTCACCTTTACGATGATTTTTATGTAATTTATTTATAGCCTAATAGAAAAAACACACTTACATATTACAGTAAGTGCGCTTCAAACGTTTATTTAAGCTTTAAATACGACTTCATTTTCATTTTAAATATTTCATCAACTGCCCTATTATACCCACCGGCATTTCGAAGCGACTCTCCAACTTTACAACTATTTTCCTTAAACGTCACATCATCCAATACTTTCTTTACAGTCTCACGTAACAATTCAGAAGTTAATTCTTTACGATTAAGCCTTATTCCAGCCCCTACTTCGGTTACTCGTTTCGCAACTAAAGGCTGATCCCCCGTTACGGGAATTACAACTAATGGGACACCGTAATATAACGCTTCACTCGAACTATTCATACCACCATGTGTTACGAATACATTAGTATGCTGTAATACTTCTAGTTGCGGCACATAATTATACAACTTAAAGTTATTCGGAATATTTTCAAATTGACTTATATTTATCTTCTTACCAACAACTAATACGACCGTCGCTTCTACATCTTTAAACGCTTCAAAACACTTTTCATACAGGGCAGGTTGCTCATTAAAAACTGTTCCCATAGAAATGAAAATCACTTTTTCATGTTTCACATCTTCAATAGGAAAACTGCCCGCTTCTTTACGAGTAGTAATTGATGGACCGACAAATTTATAAGATTCATCAAATACATCCGAATGCGGCTGATATTCTTTTGAAGTATATACAATAGTAATATCACCTGGATGATTCATAATATCATACAGACTATTACATTTCATTCCATACCGCTCTTTCCATCTTTCCATACCAGCTAAACAAGATTGGTATAGTGGATCAGTTTCATCTATTTGTCTCGATCCTTGCTCATCATTAAAAGTAATGTACTGATTAAAAGCAAAAGTTGTACAAGAAGAAACGCTTCTTAATTGTAAAATATTCGCTATAATACGTCCTACCGGAAAATGATTATCATATATCAAGTAATCATACTTTTCTTCTTTTGTTTCTTCTACAATTTGCGTAACAATACGTTCTGTTGCTTCAATCATATGCGATAGCATTGTCAAAGGACTACCACCCTCATTTACTCGTTCCATAATATTAATTTGCGAAAGAAAATTTTCAAACGATCGAAATTCAGCACCTGTTGCTTCAACCTTTTTTCTGTAATCTTCAATACAATATGACACAACTGTTTCCCCGCGCCGAATTAGCTCACTAACAACTGCTAGCGTCGGGTTAATATGACCCTCCCCAGGGAAATTTATTACGAGTACGTTCGCCATAATATTCTCTCCTATCCAGTTAATATAATAAAATTAATAATTAATCATATTAATTAATTTAAACCTATTATAAAGGAATCTATTCTACTTCTTCATATTTTTCTCTTCATTTTATTATTGAGAAATATTTTCTATAGCCCGCACTATTACGAATACACAAGCTTACAAATCAATGCTTAATTCCCCTTTTACTCTTCAAATCTTGTATGATACAAACTTTACATTTGAACGTTTTTACACGTTTATCACCCTAAAAATATTTTGACAATTCACATAATAGTGGAAAAATATAATTTTTATGCTGTTTTCTCATTATAAATTTATATATGTTCTATTTTATCCCCCTATCATTATCCACTTGGTACATATTCTGTTATATAATAAATTTATAGAATTTACAGAAAAAGAGGGCTTTTTATGTTACAACAACTATTCACTTCACCTATTCTATCCATCCGGGCCCTACACCCAGGCTATGAAGATCATGCAAGTGACGTTTTTCTCGTTCAAACAGAAGATAAAGAAGTTATCGTTCGTTCTTCTAAAATGAATGAAGAACCGAATAATGATTTTTGGTGGGGATGCAAAAATCTTTTTGGCATTAATCCAAGGAACGTACATCATTTGGAAACGGTACATACATCGCTACAAAAGCTTACAAATCTTCCTATTCCAACTATTTTACAGAAACATATTTTAAATGGTCGAGAATACATCGTTGCCGAGAAATTAAAAAGGGACACACTTCAATCATTTCTCGGACAACCTGATTCTATTTTATTCAGCCTTGGAAAAGGACTAGCAGAAATTCATTCGTTTCAAGCAGATTTTATAGGAAATCCATCAAGGACTTTCCAAGTTCCACTAGAAGAATTTAAGTCTCACATTTTAAAAGTAAGTAAAGACCTTGTAAATATGTTTTATTCCGATAATGCAAGCATACATACCGCATTTCATACTTTTAAGTCACAGCTTTCTTCCTTACCAACACAGAAGGAATCTACACTCGTTTTAATTGATATGGACCCTACTCAGTTTTTATCAGATGGTATGACTATTACAGGTTTAGTAGATACAGAAGCTTACGCAATTGCTCCACGAGAATTTGATTTCATCGGATTAGAATATGTACTTACAGAAAAAGAAGCTCGTGCGTTTAAACAAGGTTATGAGACCATTATGCCCATTCCTCGTCTTGAAGAATGTAGACAGCCTTATCGATATTTATATCGGTTACTATCTGTTCAAGGTAGTGTGGAATTAGAAAAGTGGTTACGTCATCCATCCTATTTTTAAAAACGATTGTGAGGGAATATAAAATGAATATTGAAAAAAAGAGGTCTTTAACAGTAAACGAAATTCAGCAAATGAAAGATTTAGCTCATATTTGCGGACAATACGATCAAATTGATTACTCATCAGATTTACATGTAAACTTTTTAACTGCTCGTAATAAAGAAGAGATAAATGATTTTCTATTTTATGATGATACCCAATTAATCGGTGCATTAAGTATGTATGACTTTGAAAGGCCGACTAAACTGGAGTTAATAGGATTCGTGCATCCAAACTATAGAAAACAACATATAGGCACTACCCTTTTACAAACTGCAATGAACGAAATACAAAAAAGAGAAACAGACGAAGCCCTTCTCATCATTAACGGAGATTCCTCATCTGGGAAAGCATTTGCAAATCAAATGAAATTACCTTATCTATACAGCGAGTATAGTATGATGTACAAATCAAATGAAACACAAAAAACAATGAAGAATAATATTAAGCTTTCCATCGCATCTTCAGAATTACTTCCTGACCTTATAGAAATCTCTAGTAAAGCTTTCGAAGATTCTGTAACAAATACATCCACATGGTTACAAAAAATGATGAAGTCACCTTCTCATCAAGTTTACGTTGCTCTTATTAATGAAAAATCAATTGGAACGATTACAGTTACTCACCAAGAGCGATTTACTACACTTTCAGGATTCGCAGTTCACCCTTCTTATCAAGGTAAAGGATATGGTAAAGATATTCTAAGTTATATGGTACATACACTTATTACAGAAGGAGTTTCAACAATTGAATTAGACGTCGAAACGAAAAATAACAATGCTTTAAAGTTATATACACATTGTGGCTTTGAAATTATTATGAAGCATAATTATTATGACTTGTTCAAAAAACACCAATAGCCCACTTTTCATTTGCGAAAAGTAAAGAAAAAAACTGAATCATATCGATTCAGTTTTTTCTTAATATATTTACAACCGCAGTCATTTCATTATTTTCTTTATAAACACGAGGAATTCTTCTGTCTAACATACATGTAACTTCATAGTTAATTGTACCTAATATGTCTGCTATTTCTTCTACTGCAATCTCTTCTTCACCTTGTTTACCATAGAATACAACTTCGTCTCCTACTCGTACTGGCATCGCTTTTGTAACATCTAGCATAAGCTGATCCATACAAACCCGACCAATAACAGGTACTCGAACTCCGTTTATTAATGCATACCCTTTATTAGACAACTGACGATTATAACCATCAGCATAACCAATCGGTACAGTTGCAATCCATTCTTCACCCGTTGTTACATACGTATTTCCATAACTAACACCACGATTTTTCTTCGCATGTTTAACATGAGCTACTTTTGATTTTAATGACAACGCTGGCTTTAAAGCTACAACAGTATGATCAACTTCTTTCGATGGATACATTCCATAGATTCCAATACCGACACGAACCATATTTTGAAATGTGTTGCTAAGTTCCATTGATCCTGCACTATTTGAACTATGAATATATGGTATTTGAATTCCTAATTCATTTGCTGTCTTTACAGCTTTCTCAAATAAACTTGTTTGCATATTCGTATATGATTTATCAATTTCATCTGCCGTAGAGTAATGTGTAAACATTCCTACTACCTCTATATACTCCATACGGTTTAATTCTTCTAAAAACGGTTTAACTTCTTCTTCTTGTAAACCGATACGACTCATTCCTGTATCAATCTTCACTTGAATTCGCGCTTTCTTTTGAAGACATTTTGCAATTTCATTTATACTTTGTAAATCTTCAATTCTATAAACAGTCATCATAACATCATATTGAATCGCATCTTCCGCAACTGCTACTGATGTATAGCCTAAAATTAAAATTGGAACGGTAATTCCAGCTTCTCTTAATTCTATTGCTTCATCTACAAATGCAACTGCAAGCTGGTTTATTCCTGCTTCGATAGCAGATTTCGCAACTTCAACCGCCCCATGGCCATACCCATTTGCTTTTACAGCAGCCATCATCGTGATATTATCATCGTTCACACGTTCTTTAAATTCTTTTACATTATGTTTTACAGCATTTAAGTCAACTTCAACAATTGTATCTCTTCCATATTTCAAGCTCATTGGTCTAACTCCTAACTCAATAATTACATTCCATTCTATTTCACGTTTCATATGACCTTTTACAATATAATACTTTTCAATTTGCTAGTCAAACTACTAGAATTTTCGGAATTTTGAGTATGATATAATACCCTTAAGAAACTATTATATACGGAAATGAGGAGAATTACAATGTTTGTACAATCTGCGTTGCACCAACTTAAAGTTGCTGTAGATACTTCTATCCAAATACTGAATCAATATACTGAAAGTGATTTGAAAATAAAACCGATTGAGTCAAAGCGGTCATTATTTGAAATGTGTACACATCTTTCCCTTATTTGCCATGCTGATTTACTCATATTAAATGGTATTACGGAAAAAGAGTTACATACCTTTTATATAGAACAAACACCAGAAACAATTACTCAAATACAACAAATGATGATAAAAGGGTACGATTTACTTTCTAAAACTTTTTTATCCTATTCCAATGAAGAATTAGCAGAAATTATGACTGCTTATTGGGGTATTTCTTATTCTCGATTTGAATGGTTGCTTGAAATCGTTGCACACTTTTATCATCATCGCGGTCAAATTCATAGTTTATTAGTTGACCATATTAAAGATCCTTGCATTCCTTTATTCGAATAAAAAGAGTGGAAACAAAGCCAATAAAGAGTATCAATCCTAATAAAATAAACGTCTGAGCATAATCCCCTATTTTCATAAGATAAATAGAAATAATAGGTCCTATACTAGTTCCTAAAAATAAAACGAAAGTATAAATAGAAACTGCTATTCCCCTTGCCTTCCCTCCTAATTGGCCAACAAGAGAAACTAAAGATGGAACCGATATAGCAATACCTATTACGAAACAGATGCTCATCATTACAAGTAACGGTAGGTTCGAAATAAATCCCATTGAACTTAGACTAAAAATAGCGACCAACAATCCTCCTTGAAGAACTTGCTTTACTTCGAACCTCTTTGTTAAACGACCTGCAAGTGGTGACAGTAACATACCAAATAACCCTGCTAAGCGAAAATAAAGAATTTGTTCTACAGTTAAATTGTAAGTAGGAGAGCTCAAATAATTCCCTAAAACAGTATACAGATTAACAAAAGCCATTAATAAAACAAACGCAATCGTATAACTCAATACTAAGCTTTTATGTGTAAAAACTTTACCCATCTGTTTAATTGCCCCCAAAATATCCGTATAGGATTGAGACATTTCCCCTTTCGGAAGAGAATAATGAACCCATATTGCAGTAATGATGTAGACAATGCTAAGAAGAAAGAACACCATATGCCATCCAAAATGCTGACTTACAGCAGTACTTATTACTTGCCCTGCAATTCCAGCTACTAAAAAACCGGTACTAACAAACCCTATTGTTGTAACCTTTTTTTCTACTGGAAACATTTCTACAACGTAAGCTAACGCTACTGGAGAAAATGTAGCTGCTGCTATCCCCTGTAACCCTCGAAGAATAACAAGCCAAAATAAACGATCCACAAACCCTAAGAAAAAAGAAACAATCGACAGTGCAAGCAATCCAATAAAGATCACTTTTTTTCGCCCATATTTATCAGAGATTGCCCCAAATAACAAACAACCTATAGCAAAGCCTACAGAAAATATACTGCCTGTAGCCGCAGATTGCGCTAATGAAACCTTAAAAAGGTCTGAAAATAGAGCGATTAAAGGAATCGTCACATATAGGCTGGACATAACTACCATACCTGACCAGCATAACACCGCTGTCATTACTGTATAATTCCTTTCACTATTTACTTCTTTTGATATTTCCATCATAAAATCTCTCCCTTACAATAATTTTCTCCATCGGTTTAAAACATCTAAAGCAAATGATTCAAAATGACATTCCTTCAACACTCACTTAATTTGTTTACGTTAAAAGACATATCACCGCCTCCCTTAAATTAGCTAAGCATATAATAAGGTAATCTAATTATATGCTTGAAGAAAAAAGTTGACTCTCACAATCAACTTTTTTACCTACCTTCTCCTAATTTCATCTGCATAGTTACTTGCATTTTATTTAATAGCTTCTCTAACACTTGACGTTCTTCTTGACTAAACTCATCAATTAATGAAGCGCAAGATGACCAAAAAGTCGGTAAAGAATGCGCAACTAGTTCCTTTCCTTTTGGAGTAATTTTCACCTTTAATCTTCTTCGATCTTCAGAATGATGGAATCTTACGATTAACTCTCGTTTCTCCATCCAATCTAATAAGCCAGTGACAGAAGCACGTGTAATCCCTAATCGGCTCGCAATATCCGAAGGACTCATGTTCACTTCTTCCCCATTCGATTCCATTTCATGCAAAATAAACAACAGTAAAAAATCTAATTTACTTTCCGAAATACCAAGTGGAGCTAAATCTACGTCAACAGCATCTAGAACATTATCAGACGTCCATAACATTAACAAACCAAGTTTTGCTGCGATTGGATCTGTATCCGCTGATGCTGTCTTTTTTATTAACTCTGCATAAGGCTCAATCCCTAAAGGAATAGCACCTTTTTTTGAATCCATTCATTTTCACTCTCCTTTATTTTAATTAGCTTACCTAATTATTTTTCATTATACTCACATCCTTCCTTTTATTGCAAGAATATTGTTAGACAAAAAAATCCTGTTATTAAAACAGGATTTTTTATACTGACTAATTATTTTTTCAAATAATCCCAAACTCTTTTAAAGCAAAAGAAATGCCACCTTCACTTGATTTCTTTGTAACAAAATCAGCTTTTGTTTTTAACTCTTCTCCACCATTCCCCATCGCAATTCCTAAACCTACATACTGTAACATCTCAATATCATTTCCACCATCTCCGAATGCCAATGCATCTGACTTACAAATATTTAGATGCTCCAATACCTTTTGAATTGCAGTTAGCTTCGAAACTTTATTATCTTCCAACACATTTATAACGTAACCATGAAAACGTTCAAACGTAAGTGCTGGATACCTTTCAAAGAATTTTTGAGCTTCTGTTTCATCAGCATACAGACATATACAATAAATCTCTTCTGATAAGTCTCTAACTTTATCAGGATACCGCTCTAAATTTAAAGTTTCGTTTAATGCTCGTATTACACGTTCATCTTTTGAGGCAATACCATTCATTACAAAATCCTCTGTGAAATAAGAAACACCATGACCATGTAATTTAGCAAACCTCGAAATATCATGAACGATTTCACTAGAAAGTACTGATTTATGTATAACTGTTTCCTCACACTTGATATGTGCACCATTTGCAGAAATAAATGTGTTTATGCCCAGTTCTTTAAATTGTGAGCATAAACTATACGGTCTCCCTGTTGTAACAACTACTTGAATCCCTGTCTCTATTAACCTTTGTATCGCTTCTTTTGTACTCTCATGCATACTTCTATCAATCTCACTCAGCAACGTACCGTCCACATCGAAAAATACAACTTTGTACATGGGTTTTTACACCTCGTCCAAATGATTCATATCATTAATGAAATGTACCGTTTTTTGTTCATCCTCAATTTCAATTAAACTTATTCCCGTATCTCCCATTTTAAAATAATAATCCATTGAGATTGGCATTTTGAAAAATGCACGTAATATACTGTTTATTACACCACCGTGTGCAACGATTGCAATCCGATCATATGTATTCTCTGTCACAATTTTAGAAAAGATTCCTTCTATTCTCATTCTAAATTCAATAAAGGATTCTCCGTTTTCAAAACGGTCATGAAGAAATTTTGGCTCTGGATATTTTTTCGCTTCTTCAAATGATAAACCTGCTTGTACCCCATTATTGAACTCCATTAATTCTTCTTCCAGTTGAATTGAGCACCCGATTGCCTCAGCTAATGTTTCAGCAGTCTCGCGAGCACGTTTTAATGTACTTGCCCAAATAAGATCTGGCGGAAAATCTTTTTTTACTTTCTGTACAAGTTTTTGCACTTGCTGTCTTCCCTTTTCTGTTAATTCAAAGTCAGCTCGTCCTTCATGTACATTTAAAATGTCAGCTTCTGATTCTCCGTGGCGTATTAGTAGTATTTGCATGTTTCTTCCCCCTTATCTCCTTTAAACCAAAACTAAATTTTAACATACTATTAAAATTTTTCAAAATAATAAAAGCAATCTCCATTCCTAAAAGAATGAAAATTGCTTTTATTACCAACTAACTTTCTCCTAAACTAGCTTTCGACTTTCCTCCAACTCCCCAATGCGAACTAGGTATCTCATTTACTAAAACACGTACACGCCCAACATCTACATCTAAATTCTTTGCTACTGTCTCTGTAACATCCAAGATCAGGTTTTGAATTTGTTCTTGTCTTCTACCTTCTATAATTTGAATTTGTATGATTGGCATTTCGCTCTCTCTTTTCTATTTATTCACAAAACATTGATACGCTTCCTAAGTCATCAAATTGCGCAATAATAGCATCACCTGTTTTAAAAGCAATCGCTTCTGATAATGCTCCACTTAATACGATATCACCCTTTTTCAATCCTTCATTTTGTAAACCAAGTTTATTTACCGCCCAAGCAATCGCCTCTGCTGGATGTCCCAGTACAGCTGCCCCCGTTCCAGTTGTAGCAACCTTACCGTTTTTCGACATAACCATCCCTACACTAGCTAAATCTATTTCTTTAGTATCAATCCATCTACTTCCTAATAAAAACTTTGAAGAGGAACAATTATCTGCTATTACATCAGGTAATGTAAATTTAAAATTTAAATACCTGCTATCAATAATCTCTAAAGCTGGAGCGACATATTTTGTTGCCCTTAATACATCATCGGCTGTAACGTTTGTACCTTGTAAATCTTCTCCTATTAAAAAAGCAACCTCTGGTTCTACTTTTGGATGAATTAATGTTGCATATCGTAATGGCTCCCATTCAAACGCTAGCATATCATGTAACAAATACCCGTAAATCGCTTCATCAATCCCCATCATTTGTTGTTTTGCCTTACTCGTTAATCCAAGTTTTACACCCACTCTTTTAGAACCTTCACTCATCTTTTGTTCAATTAAACATTTTTGCAATCTATATGCGTCATCCACCGTTAACTCAGGATGCTTATCCGTCACTTTTACTACTTCTTTCCTTTCCTTTTCAGCCTGAAGTAAATACTCCACAATTTCTAAATCTGCTCCTTTCACTAAAGCCATATTTTACACCCCCATTTTTATCTTTGCTAATTCTGCCCCTACATCTAAAATCATATCCTCTTGTCCACCAACTACTTTTCTTTTCCCAAGTTCTATTAAAATATCACGAGCATCTACGCCAAAACGTTTCGCTGCTCTTTCAGCATGTAATAAAAAGCTAGAGTATACCCCTGCATATCCCATTACTAGACTGCCTTTTTGGATTTCTTGTGGTACTGGTAATAAAGGGGCAACAACCTCCTCTGCTACGTCCATCATCTTATATAAATCTATATCTAGCTTATATCCCATACGATCCAAAACAGCGAGCAATACTTCCGTTTGGGCATTCCCAGCTCCTGCCCCAAGACATCGTACACTTCCATCAATACGTGTCGCGCCTTCCTCAATTGCAATGACTGTATTCGCTACTGCAACCGAAAGATTATTATGACCATGGAAACCAATTTCAATATTTAAAGATTGACGCAAAGCACGGATACGTTCACGTACTTCATGAGGCAATAAAGCTCCCGCAGAATCTGTTACATAAACTGCTTCTGCACCATAACTTTCCATAAGCTTTGCTTGCTCTACTAACTTTTCAACGGATGCAGAATGTGCCATCATTAAAAAACCGCACACCTCCATGCCTAACTCACGTGCAAATTGAATATGTTGAGCTGAAACATCCGCTTCTGTTACATGTGTTGCTACACGAACAAGTTTCGCACCGATATTTGCAGCTTGCTTTAATTCATGGATCGTTCCAATGCCAGGAATTAACAGAACAGCTACTTTAGCTTGCTTACACTCATCTACCGCTGCCTCAATTAGTTTCATCTCGTTAATCAAAGATTTTCCATACTGTAATGTCGAACCTCCTAAACCGTCTCCATGACTCACTTCGATATAATGCATACCAGCATCGTCTAATGCCCTTGTTACAGATCGAACTTGCTCTTCTGTAAATTGATGTTTCATTACATGACTTCCATCACGTAAACAAACTTCCGTTATTTTCACTGTTTTTTCGCTATTTCGCCTCATTCACTACACCTCTTTTCTTCTCCGAAATGATTTGCGCTGCAAACTCTTCACCTACTTTTAATGCCGCCGCTGTCATAATATCTAAATTACCAGCATAAGGAGGAAAATAATCTCCAGCTCCTTCAACTTCTAAAAATACAGTTACACGATTCCCATCAAACATTGGCTCTTGTTTCAAAGAGTAACCAGGAACATACGCCCTAACCCGTTCAACCATCTTATGGATTGCTTCATGGATAGAAACTTCATCCATATCCTTAACTTCACAATATACTGTATCTCTCATTAATATAGGTGGCTCTGCAGGGTTTAAAATAATTATCGCCTTTCCTTTGTCAGCCCCACCAATTTCTTCAATTCCATGCTTTGTCGTAATTGTAAATTCATCAATATTCGCCCTCGTACCTGGCCCTGCACTTAAACTGGAAATTGTAGCAACGATCTCTGCATATGTAACATTTGCTACTTCATTTATAGCATGAACAATCGGAATCGTTGCTTGTCCTCCGCACGTAATCATATTAACGTTTTGCTTATCTAAAAAATCATTATTTCGAATAGCAGGACAAACAAATGGCCCATATGCAGCCGGAGTTAAGTCAATTACTATTTTCCCAATCTCTCCTAATATTTTCGCATGATAACTATGTGCTTTAGCTGAAGTTGCATCAAATACAATATCAGCTAAACTCGGATTATCAATAAGTGCTTGTATTCCATTATCAAAAACCTCGTACCCGACTTCTTTCGCTCTCTTTAAACCATCCGATTCGGAATCTATTCCAATCATGGCATTTAGCTCTATGACTTCACTTTTTCTTAATTTATACATTAAATCCGTACCAATATTACCTGATCCAATTATAGCCGCCTTTACTTTCTTCACATCTATCCCCCCTTTTCCCAACACTTTAATTTATATGAATGTAACAGAAACCGATCCGAGTGAACCGAAGTCAGCTTGAATACTATCTTTACTATTTACTGAGACTGCACCAGATAACGCACCTGGTAAAATTAACTCTCCTGCTTTTAATCCAATATTAAATTCATGTAGTTTATTAGCTAACCAAGCAATAGCTTGTGCAGGATGCCCTAATGCAGCTGCACCAGCACCCGTTGCAATTAAACTATTATTTTTATAAAGCGTCATTCCAGTTGTACGTAAATCTACTTTATCAACGCTAGAGAATGTATCACCAATTACAACTTTTGCCGACGATCCGTTATCCGCCACTGTATCAGCAAGCTTAATATTCCAATCGGCAATTCGGCTATCAATAATTTCAAGTGTAGGCACGACATATTTTGTCGCCATTAGTACGTCAACATATGTAACATTAGGCCCACTTAAGTCTTCTGCTAAAATAAACCCTATTTCCGCTTCTATCTTTGGCGCTACAAAGGATGTTATTGAAACTTCACTACCATTTGCTATCCTCATATCATCTAGCAAATGTCCATAATCTGGCTCATTTACCCCGAGCATTTGTTGCATTGCAACACTCGTAAGACCAACTTTCTTCCCAATTACACTACGTCCGCCTTCTAACTTTCTCCCTACAACTTCAAGTTGAATATTATAAGCATCCTCAACAGTTAAGTTAGCATATCGCTCAGTAAAAGGAGGGATCCCTACACGTGAATTTTCAGCTTGTATTAGTTCATCAGCTAATTCTTTAATTAACAATTGCTCTCACCTCATTTTTCAAAATTATATGTCTCTAATCATTTACATTGTAACTAGCCCCCACCTATCTACTTTATCTCGCTATTTGTGGGCAGTAAGACCCCTACCTCAAAATTCAGCGAAAGCAAAGAAGTTAGGTGGAGGATCAACTGCCCGTAAAAGCCCGATTAGTGCGGGCTGATAATCAGTGGGGGATGAAGAAAACCCCCACTGATTAAAGTTTCACTTTATTTCCATAAATGTCAGATGGGAGCCCTTTGTACTTTAAGTTAAAACATCACCTTTATAATTTCATCGTAACCGTCTTAGCTTCCGTATAAAACTCGAAACTATGACGCCCACCTTCTCTACCAATCCCACTTGCCTTCGAACCTCCAAATGGAGTACGTAAATCCCGAACATACCAACAATTAATCCAAAGTAAGCCTGAATCAATTTGTGCAACTACTCGTTGTGCTCGTCTAAGATCATTTGTCCAAACAACTCCGGCTAGTCCATAAATGGAATCATTCGCAATGCGAATTGCATCCTCCTCCGTTTTAAATGGAATAACTACTAGAACTGGACCAAATATCTCTTCTTGCGCTACACGCATACTATTATCAACATCATATAGAATAGTAGGTTCATAAAAATTTCCTTCTACTAAACTTTCAACTCTTTTTCCACCATAGGCTAATTTTGCACCTTCCGAAATGCCTATTTCTACATAACGATCAACTGTTTCTAAATGGGATTTTGATACAAGCGCTCCCATATCGGTATCTTCAGAAAGTGGATCACCAACTTTTATTCTTTGGACAGCCGCTACAAATTTCTCTAAAAACTGTTCATATACACTTTCTTGTACAAGTAATCTTGAACCAGCTAAACAAATTTCTCCTTGGTTCCGATAAATCGCTTCAATCGATCCTTGTACCGCTTCATCTAAATCTGCATCTTCAAATACGATATTTGCTGATTTTCCACCTAATTCTAATGACACAGGGATTAAATTTTCTGCTGCATTACGCATAATTGTTTTTCCTGTATTACTTTCTCCAACAAATGAAATTCTTCTTACAGCTGGATGTGTTGTCATTGTTGTCCCAACAGTATTCCCTGGACCTGTAATAATATTGAGTACACCTGGAGGTAATCCTGCATCATTTGCAATTGCACCAAGCATAACTGCACTTAAAGGCGTATAGGAGGCTGGTTTGACAACAACGGTATTACCAGAAGCGAGTGCAGCTGATACTTTCCATGTCATTTGCATAAATGGCAAATTCCAAGGAATGATTAAACTAGTTACTCCCGCCGGAGCATACTTTGCATATGACATAAAATTATGTTTGTCATAATGCTCATGTACCAAATATTTAGCCATTTCAGCAAAGAAGCGAAAATTATGAGCCGAGCGTGGTATATCGAATCCTTTACTTTCTTTAATTGGTTTCCCAACATCGAGAGTTTCTATATACGCTAGTTCGTCCACTCTTTCCATAATTAAATCAGACATTTTACATAAAATATTTGATCGCTCTTCAACAGGCATTTTGCTCCATATCCCACTTTTAAAGGTTCGTTCTGCCACATCAATTGCTCTTTTTGTGTCCTCTTCATTTGCCTTTGCTATAGAAGCTAGCTTTCTATTTGTCGCTGGATTGAACGTATCAAACGTTTCACCAGACACGGAATCTACATATTGCCCATCAATAAACAATTTCGCATCTTTTATTTTCAATTTTTCAGCTAATAATTCTTTATTCACCTTCCTTACCTCCTATTCCTCAACTTCTAAAACCATCTCAATTTCAATTGTTGTGTTATTAGGTAATTGAGCCATTCCGACCGCAGAGCGGGCGTGCTTCCCTTTTTCTCCAAATATATCTACTAATACATCCGATGCTCCATTCATTACTTTTGGTTGATCGATAAAATCTTCTGTACAGTTTACAAAACCAAGCAACTTTACAATCCTTTTCACCTTATTTAAATCACCTAGTTCGTTTCTTACAACACTTAACAAATTCAACATTGATTGTCTTGCTGCTTTATATCCCTCATCAATTGGTATATCTTCTCCTAATTTCCCATGGTACTCATCTACACCTTGTCCAGCAGTAAATAATAAATTACCTACTTTTACACAACTAACATAGTTCCCAACTGCTGGGCGAATAGCTGGTAGTGTAATACCTAACTCACTTAATTTTTCCTCAGGTGTTTGTACTCTCTGCATATGTTACACCTCGTTTTTTTATATCAATATTTAAAAATTCTGCTGCATTTCCCCCAAGCATTGCTGCTATTTGTTCCTCCGATAAACCGACTGTTTCATCAATCACTTTTCCGGGATTAATTTCTCGCAATAAAAATGGATAATCCGAACCCATAAAAATCTTTTCATGTCCAAATCTTTCAATCATATATTTCAAATTAATAGGATCATAATTTAAAGAATCAAAATAAAATTTCTTTGCATAATAACTAGGAGGGTGTGTAGTCAACCGTAAATGCGGCCATACTTTCCACCCTTGATCTAATCTTGGCAAAATATATGGAAAAGATCCGCCGCCATGCGCAAAACAAACCTTCAACCGTGGAAACTTTTCCATTATTCCACTCCATACTAGTGTAGCTGCCGCAAGTGCCGTTTCACTTGGCATCCCGACTGTGTACATAAAATTATGGTGAGGCATTCTATCGCGCCCTAATGTTTCCCATGGATGAATAAATATTGGAACTTGCCACTTTTCAGCCATTCGAAAAAATTCAATAAACGATGGGTCATCTAAATTTTTACCATTTACGTTTGTACCAATTTCAATACCATGTAAATTTAATTCCGTAATACAACGCTCCATTTCACGAACCGCAGTTTCTCCATCTTGCATCGGAACCGTTCCTAATCCAACAAAACGATCTGGATATGCTAAAACTGTTTCTGCAATAAAATCATTTTGAATACGTGCCATACTTTCGGCTTCCTCTGGTTTTGCCCAATACGAAAATGTAACAGGGATTGGCGATAAAACTTGAATATCAACACCTTCACGGTTCATATCTTCAATTCTTTTCTCAGGACACCATACTTGGTCTGTAACGTCACGAAAGTTTTTACCTCCAACCATAATACTTGCACCACATGTACAAGTTCGATTCAATATTGGCCAACGACCGCCACCAAACTTCTCTTCAAAATCCGGAAAAGTTTCAGGAATAATATGTGTATGGAAATCTATTCGCACTTCCATTCCTCCACTTCTTCTGGCATAATGTAACCGCAATTTTTACATGCTCGAATTTCCTTATTGGAATTAAAACTATGAATTGCTTCTTTTACTTGTTTTTCAATATCATTTAATTGAACACGTACACGATGCATTTCATGATTACACTCGTCACAGAACCAAACGAAATCCTCAAGTTCTCCTTGGCTACGTTTTCTTTCAATTACTAGCCCAAATGTGTTAGCAACACGATGTGGTGAATGTGGTACCATAGCTGGTAGCATAAATACATCCCCTTCTTTTACTGTGACGACTTCCCGTTTACCTTCCTCTGTAATACATTCCACATAACAGTCACCTTTAATTTGGTAGAAAAATTCATCTGAAGGATCTACGTGGAAATCACGTCTTCTATTTGGACCACCTAAAATCATGGCGATAAATTCCGAATCTTGCCAAATAACCTTGTTATTTACTGGTGGCTTCAATAACTCCTTATTCTCATCAATCCATTTTATTAAATTAAAAGATTGTAATGTTTTAGACATATTATTTCCTCCTCATTTTTCCTTCTATTTAAATTGTTTTCATAGACCAACCAAGTAAAGCGCTAGACTTTTGCAACTCTCCATGGCATACATAATTTCTAATTCTTGTTGAAGATATTCGCTCCCCTTCTTCACAGCAAACATCTTTCACTATAGAAATATTGAAGTGTTCTCTTAGCAACTCTATATTGCCCTCTCGATTTTTTCCGAACTTAAAATCTTGACCAATATAAATTTCTACAGGGCTTAGCCTTTTTAAATCTTGAACAAAACAACTTGCACTTTTTGTTACATATGACTTATCAAACCGAATTACAATTACATGTTCCACACCGAGATTTTGAAGACGTTTCACCTTCTCATCAATAGAGGTTAATACTTGCGCCCCTTGAAAATAAGAGCGTGGTGATGGATCAAATGTATACACAACATTTGTTATCTTTAATTCCTTTGCCTTCTCAACTGCATTTTTAATAACAGCTTGATGGCCTCTATGTACATACACCATCAAAAGCACCAATTGAAACAATGGATTTCGTTAATTCAGGTATACACTGCTCATGTATATAAATGATCCTCATCTCTCTTCTTCTAGAGTTAAATTTCTAAATAACCAAATTCCTTTGAAATCAAATTTGCCGTATTCATCACACTTTGAATTATGATTTCACGATTACTTCCCTGCATATACGATATAGGTCCAACAATATTAAGTGCCGCAATGGTTCTCCCAGTATAAGATCGAATAGGAGCTGCAATCCCATATAGTCCATGCTCATTTTCATTATCACTAATTGAATAACCTTGCTTACGAATCTTCTGCAACTCTGTCTGAAATTGTTTTATGCAAGTAATTGTATTGGGCGCTCGTGGTAAAAGCCCTTTTTCTGAAGTATATTCTAAGGGAGATGAATGAAATGAAAGCAGTACTTTCCCTGTACTTGTGCAATATGCAGGTTCTCTAGATCCGACATGTGTTGAAATTTGAACGGACTCTTTTGATGAAACTTTCAAAATAAATACAACATCACCACGATCAAACATGCCAATATGCACAGTTCCATTAAAATTTCTTACAAGTTCTTCTACAAGCGGAATTGCTCCACTATAAATCTCTTGCTGAAACATGACTTGATTTCCCCACTCTAACAATTTCCAACCTAATCTATATTTTCTTTGCTCATCTTGTATGAGCATTCCTTCTGTGCACAACGTACGAACAAGGTGATGAACCGTACTTGCATTCATATTTAGTTTTTCGGCTATTTCAGAATTACCTAGTACAGGCTCATCACTCGTAAAACAATTTAGAATTTTACAAATTTTACCGATAGAAGCGATCAAATCACTTACCTCCCCTATTTCAGTCACAATTCTCTATTTTTAAAGTGGTTAAAATTTATAGAAGATTTACATCCTAACAGTAAAATTCTTGTTATCATCTGTTGCTCCTTCCTTTTCTAAGGAAGAATGTAAGCGTAAACATTTTTTTAGCTTAAAGCACCTTCAGATGAACTCGATTGCAACGCATTGTTCACTAGGGAAAAAGTTTGTTGTTTTTTGTACGCATTATAAAACATTCCCATTTTACGCACTGGATCTCCAGAATAATAACGCTCATATTGTAATAATCGTTGTCCAAAAGCTTCACCACATAAATCCCAAGCTAATTTAAACAAGCGAACACGTTCCTCAGAAGAGACACCTTCACGCCCAATATAATATTTATTCATATCATCTTGAATTTCAGGATTCATAAAATCAGCACCTGTCGGTGACATCAATAACCCGCCAGCGCCAATGGTTTGAATGATTTCAATAGCACGTGGATACATTTTAGGTAATAAACTGCGTATCGTATCAAGCGGCAATCGCGCAGGAACAACTTCTCCATATGGATTCGTTTCATATTCATACTCAGCTACTTGTAAGAGCGCACGTATCGTTTCGACATCTTGCATAAGCTCTGCTAACTGGTTTTGTACATTTAAAAATCCATCTACCCCTATCGAATCTGCTAATTTCATAGCTACTTCAGCAGCGAATGATAGTTTTACTAACCCTCTTACCCCAGATTGATGTGCTGGCTGATGACCAATTCCCGTTTTAGGATACAATTGATTTCCAGCTTCTACACTTTGATAAATAAATACTTTATCCCATGGGATAAACACATTATGAAATACTAGTAATGCATCCATTTCCTCAAACCTTGATGCCAGTGGATGATCAAATAGAGAACGTTTTCCATCTTGCATTGGCTCACGACATAGAATTCTTAGACCTGGTGCGTCAATTGGAACTGCAAAAGAAATTGCATGACGTTCATCACCTGGTTTGAAGCTTGGATAGGAATATATAATTACTTCGTCTGTAATCGGAGCAAGTGTCGCTAACATTTTAGCACCGCTAACATACATCCCCTCCGCTGTTTCACTTACTACACCTAAATGCATCGTTTCATCTTCTTGTTGATGAGAAGCCTTACTCCGATCATTTTGCGGATTAATAATTGCATGTGTTAAAAATAAATCATTATCCCGTATATGTTTATAATAATTTTTTATATTCGATCCCCATTCTGGGTTGAACTTCTCGAAGAACCACGCATTACTCGCCATTGAAGTAACTGTTACATTTAAAAAATCAGGTGTTCTTCCCATTAAACCAAAGGTAGCTTTCGCCCATATTTCAAACAATTCACGACGTACTTTTAAGTCCTCATAATTTTTTGGAACTAAAAATGCATTTGAAACTCTTTCTCCAGTCTCTTCGCATATATGAGTAATCTTATCTTGATATTCTGGATTGTGCTGCATATCATATAAGTTCGCAATTTGTAAAATAGGTTCACGAAAAACATCTTCATTTACTACATCCGTTACTTTTCTCCCGCCAATCCAAATTTCTGGATTTCTTTTTCGTAATCCCTCAATATACTGTTCCCCTGTTCTAATTGCCATTCTTCCCCCTCCAATTTCCCAAAATAATATACTAAAAAGTTTAGAAACTCTATTAGATGACTGAATTTTCAATCATTATATCAATTTTAATTCTTGCAGTTTCTTCTTTATTTCACATTATGAAATCTTAATTTTTTTTAGTGAACATAAAAAAGGAACGGTTTCCCGTCCCTCATCCATTCACTTTTTCCGCATCACTCCAGTAATACTTACTAAACGCTTCCGTTAACACATCAATCGTGTTATATAATTCATCTAACGTATTATCGATACCACCAACCTCAATTAGCATTGCATTTTTAGATAAGTCTTGATTATAAACACCATCGCCGTCCTTTTTATATTTTGGGAATATCCCCCTACTTAATCCGTAATAGTTTTCATCTATATAACTATTGATTGCCCTTGCAATTTTTTCATTCTCTGTATGATTTCCATTTTCCATTCCAATAATAAAATATAATCTTGCATACGACTTCCCATTAATTACTTTTGTTGTTACCTTCTTTCGCTGATCATCACGATGTATATCAATTGGAAACGCAATTTTATTATTCTGAGTCAATGTTTCTTTTACATATCCATGAGACGCTTTATATGCTTGATACCATTTCCACTTTTTACTCGCTAATAAATCTCCCATATTCGTTTTATCATGAATTACTGGTATTCCCTGCCCTTCTAGCTGTTCTTTTAAACGATCTCCTAGTAAAGACACATTTACATCTGGACTCGATGGATCAGTAGCCCCTGGTAATAACGGAAAGAAGGATTCCCAACTATGTGTATGGTAAATATACACCGCGCTTTCCCCCTTTTTTGCCCCATTCTTTTTTTGCACTGGGTTATTCTTTTCCGCTTCTGTAACTTTGTCTTTTGCTACTTCTCGCTCTTTCGTTACTTCTTCAATCGGTACACTAGATTCATTTGGGATATTCGTAAAGTTTGTCCCTTCTCCAGCTACGATAATATTAGAGTAATACTTTGACATACCAGGTACTTCTTTACCGACAAATGTTCTTAAATCTTTTATTTTCAAATCCGTCGCAATAGAGAACATTAAATTTCCAACTGACTCCCGTTTATTTTGCTTAAAATAATCAAATCCGTAATAATGATTCTCACTTTCTATCATTTGAACAAACCCTTGCATCGATACTTTTCCAAACCATTGATTCGCATAATTCGATTTCATTGTATGTAAAAGAGACGTCAAAATTGACGCAATCATAATTACTACTAGTGCATATAAAAAGAGTAACGAGACTAGCTTCTTCCCATGTATACGAGTTGCATACTTTTTCACTGTATCACCTTCTTTATACATGGATATGTACAAGCCTTTCTTAATATACGTACAAAAAAGAGAAATGGCATCCCATTT
Source organism: Bacillus thuringiensis (assembly GCF_014932895.1). Taxonomy (GTDB): domain Bacteria; phylum Bacillota; class Bacilli; order Bacillales; family Bacillaceae_G; genus Bacillus_A; species Bacillus_A thuringiensis_AA. The sequence goes on from NZ_JACYOF010000002.1 coordinate 170,042, forward strand.
CTCTTCATCATTCTTATTGTTCTTTTCCTGCATCATTTGAAGGTAATTTCTTCGTTTGTTTTTCTTTAAAAATTTCTCCGATTGCTCCAAGTGTACCAAGCGTTTCAATCGCATTAGACGGTATAAAGACTTTATTTGCTGGCCCTTTTGCAACTTCAGCTAATGATTCAAATGATTTGTAAGCAAGTACACGCTCATCCAAATTCGCTGCACGAAGTAATTCAATACGGTTTTGTTCTGCTTTTGCAATTTCCTCAATCGCTCTTGCTTCCCCTTTTGCTTCCAATTCTTTTGCTTCTTTTATACCTTCAGCTTCACGAATACGCGCTTCTTTATCACCTTCAGCCATTAAAATTTTACTTTGTTTTTCCCCTTCCGCACGAAGGACTTTATCTTGTTTTGCTGCCTCTGCTTCTAAAATGATCGCACGTTTATTACGTTCTGCTTTCATTTGTTTTTCCATCGATGCTTGCACGTCTTTCGGCGGGTTAATATCGACAACTTCAACACGTTCAATACGAACGCCCCATTTTTCTGTTGCTTCATCAAGCGCTAAGCGGATTTCTGTTGAAATTTTTTCACGACCAGATAACGTTTCATCCAGTTCCATTTTACCAATAATTTGACGCATCGTTGCAGAAGTAATGTTACGAACACCATATTCATAATTTGAAATACCATATGTCGCAAGTTCTGGTTCAACAATTTGATAGAAAATAATTGTATCAATTTCTACTTGTACGTTATCTTTCGTAATTACCTTTTGTGGTGGTACATTCGTTTGTTGAATACGTAAGTCATGATATACACGAACGCGATCTACAATCGGGATTAAAATATTTAATCCTGGGTGCATAATACGTTGAAACTTACCAAACCTTTCAACGACCCCAACTTTTTGCTGAGGAACAATTTTAATTGTTAATGCGATAAACGTAACTACAATTAGTGCGAATATAATTGTTAATGTTAATGCTACTACCATATTTATTCACTCTCCTTTTTCACTTGTAATATAGTACTATGCCTCTTTATAACAACGACTTTTTCGCCAACATCAATTGGAGCATCTGCAATAGCTGTCCAAGTATCTCCATCCACTTTCACAATACCGTTCGCTTCTTTTGTAATCGCTTGCATAACAGTTCCTTTTTTACCAGCAAGCATATCTACTGTATCAGTAAAACCTTTTGCTTCTCGAAAGTTTTTTGAAATTCTTTTCGTAAAGAATGTCAATATTAAACTTACAATTGCACCAGCCACGACCTGTAAAAATAGTGCGTCAGGAGCAAATAAAGCAATAAGACCTCCGACAACAGCTCCAATTCCAAGCCAAAGCATATAAAATGTAATCGACAACATTTCCACGATAAATAAAATACCAGCTATTATAAACCAAATTACCCAACCAGCCATATGCAACCCTCACTTTCTTTCTCATTTTCTATATGTATATGAAGAAAAAAATGGTTTATCCGCCCTTTCTCATACTTGGGCGTTTGCTACAAGCTATTGTACCTATTCGCTATTACAAATGAGTATTTTTAAAATACTATATTGATATATTCCTCATTATACATGAAAATCCCTTTCAAAAAGTGACAAAAAATTAAATTCTTTTAATAGCAAATTTTATAGATTATAATAATTCTAACTAAAAAAGGATTATTTTTTGAAAGGTGGTATTCTTATTGCAGAATCGTTCAATAGCTTACTATTTAGGATCCAAAATGTGCATTACTCTCGCTGATATCGTATACATAATGATTATTACAACTCACATTTATCTCACAACTCAATCAGCTACATTAACTGCTCTTTTTCCATTATTACAAGTCATTACAAATCTTATAGCAAATACATCTGCACCACTTATAATGAATCGTTTTCCATCTTATTCATTACTTTTTATACTACAATGGACAAAAACTGCTCTATTGATTTTATTAATGCTATTATTTCCGGTCCTTTCCACAAATATTGTAGCACTAATAATTTTTATTTTTTTCATTTCATTATGTAGTGGCTGGAGCGCCCCATTATTATACGGCATTCTTCCGCGTCTTACACCACGAGAAAAATTAGTAAAAGTAAATAGTATCTTTTCCTTCTCAACACAAATTGTGCAAGCCGCTGCTTATTCATTTACAAGTATTGTTGTTCTTCTCATCGGCACTACTACCACACTCATGATTAATAACATTTTGATGATTTTTGGATGTGTTGCATTACACTTTTCATTACGTTTCATACATACTGAACGAGCAATAGAGTCCTCCTTCTCAAAAAGGACTGCTTTATTAGAAGGATGGAAACTCTTATTTCAAAATCCTTCTCTCCGTACCGTTACATTTATGGACTTAATTGAAACTTTCGCAGGGACAATATGGATCGGTGCTATTACGATGGCATATGTTACAACTGTTCTCCATAAAGGAGAAGAATGGTGGGGATACATTAATACAAGTTATTATGTCGGTACATTAATTGGTGGTCTATTAGCATGGAGAATGAGTTCATATATTCAAAATAATTTAATACGCTCCATGGCGATAGGCTCTCTTATGTTTAGCATTCTTACATTTTTATATGGTATGACGAGCAGCGGATTTATTGCGCTATTCCTATGTGCTCTAATGGGACCATGTTATCAAATTAGAGATATTTCTCAAACGACAGTTCTACAGTCAAGTGTCGCTCCTTCTTTATTATCAAAAATGTATACAGCACATGGCGCCCTTCTTTCAACAGCCTCTGGACTATCTATGCTAAGCGTTGGAATTATTACAGATACTTTGGGTGTTCGTACTATTTATATCATTGCTTCTTTTCTTATTTTATGTTCTGCTTGTCTATCCTTTAGTTTGTTAAAACATCAAAATATGAAAAAGAAAGATATTTCTTTTTAATCTATATAACAAAAAGGACAGGAACCTCTCCTATCCTTTTTGTATATTCCACTCATGATAAGTTTGGTATTTTTCTATGTCTTGTCGCTTGTTCATAAGCGTATGCTAGTTTAATTAATATCCCTTCACTAAAGGCAGTACTTGCTATGGTAATTCCAAAAGGTCTCCCGCTTTCCATATATCCCGCAGGTATTGCTATAGACGGATACCCTGCTTTCGCACATATAGTAGAACCTATATAGGAAGGGAACAGTATCGCGGCAAGATTATATTTTTCCAATGCAAAATCAATGCCTTGTTCTTGAGAAAAATATATATCTTCTAATCTTGCATTTAAATATTCCGGATTTCTTAACGTATTAGGATAATCTTTTCTTCTTTCTAACTTTGTTTGTCCATATTTCAAAGCTCTTTCCGCTATATTTTTATTAAACTCCATTAACTCCGAAATAGAATGTACTGGTATAGTAGAAGGTAATTTTGAAAGATAGTTATCTAAACTATGCTTGAGTTCATAAAGCGATACTCCCCAACTCCACTCTCTATGAAAAGAAGGAATATCAATATTTTCTACTACTGTCGCCCCCTCACTACGTAATACTTGAATCGTTTCCTCAAACAATTTTTCATCGTACTCACCAGATTCATAATATTCTTTTCGTGCATTGCTAAATACACCAATCTTCGCTCCATTTAAACCATTAACATCAAGATATTTTGTATAATCCTGCTCTGCCATACCTTCACTTTTATGAGTAGCTGCATCCATCTCATCCACTCCCGTTAAGCTCCCTAACAAAATAGCAGCATCTGTCACCGTTCTAGCAAATGATCCCGCTGTATCTTGTGAATAAGTGAACGGAATAATGCCTCTACGACTAATTAGACCAACAGTCGGTTTAATACCTACTACAGAGTTTTGAACAGCCGGACTCAAAATAGATGCATCCGTTTCTGTACCAATAGATACTACTGTAAAATTAGCGGCAACTGCTATCGCAGATCCTGTACTTGAGCCCCCAACAAACATATCATCCTTGCCCGTTCCATATGGATTAATTGTTTGACCACCTCTTGCACTATATCCGGCCCACATTTCAAAAGACATTGCATTTGCTAATTCTGTCATATTTGTTTTCCCTATTATCACCGCTCCTGCTTCTCGCAGTTTAGTAACGAGAAATGCATCCTCACTACTTATATTTTGTTCTAAAGCAATTGTACCTGCACTTGTATGCATGGAGTCATTCGTTTCAATATTGTCCTTTAGCAAAACAGGTATACCATGCAATGGTCCCCTTACACCTTTTATCTTTCTTTCATAATCTAACGCTTCTGCAATAAAAATAGCATCCGCGTTTATTTCTAAAATAGAGTTAATTTTCGGTCCATCTTGATCATATTGTGCAATTCTATGAAGATAATACATAACTAATTCTTTTGAAGTTAACTGCCCAGCTTCCATCGCTGTTTGTATATCATGAATTGTTAATTCTTTTTTTAATAATGAATTAAACTGAATTTCCATTTATATTCCCCTTTATATAACCTTATTCGTTTGCGTATACGCCTTACTTTTTCATTTTTTCACTTCAGCCTATCCAAAATTAATATCGCTTTAAAGAAATTCAATTTGCTTATTAAAATACCTTTAATTTCCCGAAAAATAAAAAGAATCTGAAATGAATTAACCTTCACTTCAGACTCTTTTTATTACTGTACATATACCCCATCTAATAAATGTAAAAACTCTCCTTGTTTCCCTGCTAACTCTGGACATTTTACAATATCAACCCATGCGTAGCAAAACACTAACCCTTGATCTTCCTCACCAGCACTTACTATATGTTCCCAAGTATCTTTTACATCCGTAGGTAAAGTTACGTGGAAAAAGTGGCGTTTTTGATACTCCTTTTTTTCCTTCACATGTATGATGTAATCTGCTAGTAAACGCTCTATGCATAAATGACGTAATCCAGATTCTTCTTGTATTTCACGCAATACCGCAGCTTCTAACGTTTCTCCCTCATCAACTGTTCCACCTGGTACTTGAACACCAGCTTCAGGTATATCACGATGTTTAAAAACAAGTAATTGCATAACCCCTTCTTTTTCTCTCGTCACATACGCATGTACTTTTTTCTTATATAACATCGTCATTGTACTTCACTCCCCTTAGTTGTTCACTCTGTTACTTCTTCAAGCGTCAGTTGATTTTCATATAAATATGTAGCTTGTGGATTACCCACATACCTTACGTGCCAAGGCTCATACCGATAGCCAGTAATTGATTCTTTCTCTTTTGTATATCGAATCACAAAACCAAATTTATGAGCATTTTCAGAAAGCCACTGACCTTCTTTCGTTTCTCCAAAAACAGTCTCTAGCTGAAACTTAGCAGATTGAGATGTAATATCCATAGCGAGTCCAGTTTGATGTTCACTCGTACCAGGTACCGCGCTAGACATCGCTGTTTTCGCTTCTCCATCTTGTTTTTTATACATCGCATTTAATGCTTTTTGTCGATCAAAGGATCTAAATCCAGAGACTGCAAAAAGGAAAATACGCTCCTTATCAGCTTGCTGAAACATTTCCTCAAGCGCCCCGGCTGCTTCTTTCCTCATTTTTTTCTTTTCTTGATCACCCTCACTAGAGTAACGCACTTTCGGAACAACTAAATCTGGCGGTCTATACCCATCAGGTAAACGCCTACTTTTATTTACAAGTACAAGCATCGAATTCGAATTACTAATTACTGCGATATCCCCATCCATATTAGCAATCGTTTCTTTTGCTTTCGGAAATATGTTATTCACATTCACTTCCCGCGCCCGCTTATCCTTATACATTTTATAATTGATTCCTGCTACTCCAACAATGAGTATCGCCGCTACGATACCAAGTAGTATCCATCTTTTTTTCATATAACGACCTCTTATTTTAATAATTTGGCCATTTCATACTCATCGATGTCCTTTCCATCGATAATAAGAGCAGCTCTTTTGACACCTTCTTTCTCAAATCCAATTTTTTCATATAGTGCCTGAGCTCTTGTATTGTGGGCCATTACCGTCAATTCTAAACGCCATATATCATGTAATCTTGCCCACTTCTCAACCTCTTTAAACAATCTCGTCCCAATACCTCGCCCACTACACTCTTGCAAAATTCCAATTACAATGGCTGCCACATGCCTCTTTCTTTGAATGTTATTTCCATTCACTAAAATAAACCCTACTATTCTCTCATCTTCAGTTGCTACAAATATCGTTGCAGTTTCATTCTCTATAAATCGATGAATCATTTGTTCTTGTTGCTTGACTGTAATTTTTCTTTCTCCTGGTTCATATAACATAAATTTCGTTTCTTCATCTAATTGCTTACTTAATTGCAAAAATGATGCTGCATCTTCTATTCCGATCTCCCTAATCACCTGAATCACCCTGCCAATTTCATATTTTAAAAATTTTCCTTGTAAAAAGATTTTCTCTACTATTTCGAAAATTCCTTTCTAAATCTACCAGTATAAATTGACAAATTTCGATATCGCTATAACAATGACAAATTATGTCTATTTTGTGACGTCGTATCATTCCAAAACAAAAAACGTAAGCTTTACACTTACGTTTACCCATTCACCTTTTCTGCCTGCCAAAAATATTCACCAAATGCTTTAGCAAGAACATCAATCGATCGATTTAATTCTTCTTCCGTATTATCTACTCCGCCAACTTCAATTAATATCGCTTGTCCTGATAAGTCTTGATTATAGACTCCATTTCCTGTTTGGAATCCTTTTTGAATTACACCACGACTCACTCCTGGATATTTCTTATTAATCGTCTCATGTAAAGCCGTTGCTAATTGTAAGTTCTTTTCATAGTTTTTGTTACCTTTTCCAATCACAAATGCAAGTTTCGCGTATGATTTATCTTCAATTGTTTTTGTTGTAACATTCTTCCGTGCACTATCACGATGCAAGTCAAAAAAGTATTGGAGTTCTTTATTACCAGTCATAGCTTGTTGTACAATTTCTCGTGACATTTTATAAGAACTATTACTATTTAATCCTTTACTTATCAACTTTTGACCGACATCAGTCTTATCATTAGTAGCCCCTATACCTTCGTTTTCTAACTGTTCACGAAATCGATCGCCGACTATCGAAATGTTCGTTGCAGAACTCGTTGCTTTATTCGGATCTGGATCATTCGTTAAGTTAAGTAACGGCAAATAAGATTCCCAACTATGTGTATGATAAATAAATGCAACTTGCCTCTTCCCCGTTGTTTGAGCTGGTTGTTTCTTCTCTTTGTTCGTATCGGGTTTTGGAACTTGTCCAGTTTCTCCAGTCCGCTCTTTCACAACTTCTTCAAGAGGAACACTTGACTCTATCGGTAAGTTGGAGTAATTTGTTCCCTCACCTGCTATAACGATTTCTGTATCATACTTACCAAACCCAGGAAGTTCTTTCCCTACAAAACTACGCACATCATCAAAACGAATATTTGTAGCCATAGAAAAGAGGAACGAAGAGATTGAAAAGTCTTGATTCAAATTCCGATACTCCTGTGTAAAATAATGATTTTCTTTCCCAAGAACGTACATATATCCATTCATCGATAACTCATTTAGCCAGTTATATAAATACGTTGACTTCGTCTCTTTCAAAGAAGTTACCATCATACTAATAAGAAAGAAAGTCGCTAATACCGTAGTAACGACAAATAAAATCAACTTACGCATACTTGTGAACTTCACATAAAAAAAGCCTCGATTCATACTATCACCCTCTCTATTTCAAGTTATGTACAAGCTCTAGAGAATAGACCGCTTAAATTTCGGCTATATTGTTAACGAGGTGAATTGAATTGAAGCTACTAATAGGGGCATTACCAATCGTTCTATCATTCATTTTTCATTTCGTTGCTAAGCATCCTAAAATCTATATTGTGTTACATATTTCTGCGTACTTGGCACTATATGTACTTGGTACAATTATTTCTATTAATATATATGATGTTTTAATACAAGATTTAGTTTTCATGACAAGCATTCATGGAATTTTGCTAAATCCATTTTTCCTTATATCAGGAGCTTATATAGGAATATTCACTTTGTACCTACTGTTGTCTCACATTATTACAAAACTAACTACTATAAAAAATGGAGCGTAATAAAATGCAATCAGCTTACATCTGTCATGCATGCAAAAAAAGAATTGCAAGAAAGATCTTATTACGGCGACATGGTACTTCCGCTTTTATTTATTTCACACCAATTGTTTTAGACAGCAGCAACTGCTCATCTCGCGATTTATCCCTATAAATACTCTTTTTGGCTTCTTTCTTATTATATATGGACTTATTGTTGGGAGCATTCTTATGATTACAGAGCCATCTATCATTTTGTTTGTTTTTTTACTTCCTACCTTCTATCGCTTTCTTTCATATTATTATGTTGAACGTTATTTCTCTAAATAACTTGCAGACTGGCCTCTAGGAATGCTTAAACATTCCCAATCATTTTCTTTTAACATTTTACCAATGTAAATAATTTGTCCAATATGTAAAGCATAATGAGAAATTTGTCTTTCAATCGCTTGCATGACAGTAAGTGCTTCACCGCGAATGTATACTGGCTTCAATAAGTGGTCCGGCGTTATAGTATTCATTGTTTTAAAAACATATTCCCATCCTTCTTGCCACGCATGTAAAGCTTCCTGTTTTGAACTATAGCCACCTTCGAATTCACTATCTCGGTTACGATCTATTTTTTCGCCATCAGATGTTAAAAAATCTGTCCATCTCGAACGCATATTACCATGTAAATGCTTAATAATAATCGCAATGCTATTTGATTCTTCATGAGAAGACCATATAATTTGTTCATAAGTTAATTGAGAAAGTACTCGTTCTCCTTGTTTTTGTGTTGCTTTAAAATTCGAAATTGCACATTGTAAATATTCTCGTCCGATATCCAAATTATCCCCCACCTTTCCACTAACTAATTTTCGTTCCATTTGGCAGTTCCATATGGGGTTGAAGTAAAACCACATCACCCGCTTCAGGGACTCCGCCTAATACAAGCACTTCTGATTTAAATCCAGCTACGCGCTTCGGCGGAAAGTTTACAATCGCAACGATTTGTTGACCGACTAAATATTCAGGATTGTATCTCTTCGTAATTTGAGCACTTGACTGCTTTATTCCAAGTTCTCCAAAATCAATTTCTAGTTTAATTGCTGGGACTCTCGCTTCTTTAAATTCCTCTGCATGTGTTACAGTTCCAATCCGTAAATCCACATTTAAAAAATCTTCAAAATTAGCCATTTTATCCTTCCTCCCAATTATTACTTAGACAAAATATAAAAATCCCCTTCAAAAAAAGAAAGGTACCTAAGCACCTTTCTTTTGTAATTCACTTGATTCATTTGATTTATAGAAGAAGAAACCGAGAACTCCTCCAATACATGACGGGATTAACCATCCTATTCCTTCTTCATACAACGGTAACATTTGTAAAATGTTAGAAATCGCATCAATTCTAATGTTCGCACTTTCTAAACCATTAAAGAAACTAATTAACAACGCACCTAAAATAGCCCCAATATAAATTGTATTACGCTTTCCTATCCACTTATGGAAATATGAAAGAACGATTAATACAATTGCAACTGGATAAATAATCATTAATACTGGCAAAGTTACTGTGATTAATTGTGTTAATCCTAGATTTGATACAATTAAACTAAATCCACATACTAACGTTACAATCGTTTTATGCGAAAATTTCGGGAATAAATTTGAAAAGAACCCTGCACACGCAGATGTTAATCCAACAGAAGTTGTTAAACATGCAAGTGTAATTACAAGTCCTAATAAAATTTTACCGCTCGTCCCATATAACTCATTTACAACATTCGTTAAAATAAGACCACCGTTTTCTGAGACACCAAGTGATGTACTTGTAGAGCCAAGATAAGCAAGTGATAAATAAATTAACGTTAAACCTAATACAGCAATAATACCTGATACGACCGTTATTTTTGCAATTTGTCCACTCTCTTTTATGCCTTTAGAGCGAATAACTTGCACAACAACAATTCCAAATACAAGTGCACTAATCGCATCCATCGTTAAATACCCTTGAATAAATCCACCAAAGAAAGCATTTTCTTTGTAAGCAGCTAACGGCGCAGCTGGTGCTCCAATCGGATCAATGATTGCCTTTCCAACAATAACAGCAACAATTAATACTAATAATGGGGTAAGAAACTTCCCGAACCAATCGACTAATTTAGATGGATTTAATGATAAATACCACGTAATTCCGAAGAAGACTACAGTGTAAAGGAATAGCATGTACCATTCTGAAACCATTGCTTCTGATAAAAACGGCTTCATTCCCATTTCAAACGAAACAGCTCCAGTACGCGGAATCGCGAAGAATGGCCCAATTGCTAAGTAACTAACTAGCGGAAAAATAAACGCGAATAAAGGATGAACTCTAGAAGATAACGCTTTCAAGTCCCCCTCTACAAACGCGACAGCTGTTACAGCTAATAGGGGTAAACCGACTCCTGTTACGAGGAATCCAATTGTAGCAATCCATACATTCTCTCCTGCTTGTTGACCTAAAACTGGTGGAAAAATTAAATTACCTGCTCCTAAAAATAATGCAAATAACATTAAACCAATTGCTATCGTATCACCTGGCCTTAAACGTCCCTTCATACTTTTCATTGCATAGCACTTTTTCATTGTTTATCTCTATTTTCACAATATGCTATGCATCCTCCTCTCTGCTCAAGATGATAAAGTGAAACTTTAATCAGTGGGGGTTTTGTCCATTCCCCACTGATTATTAGCCCGCACCAATCGGGCTTTTACGGGTAGTTGATCTCTCACCTAACTCCCTCGCATTCGCCGAATTTTGGGGTGGGAGTCTTACTGCCCGCAAATAGCGGGATAAAATATGCCCCTTACAAAGCAGCGTCTTTCTCCATAATTTCTCCATTCCCCTTTTTATTACTCTAAAAATTAAATTTTGATTTTTTTGAATTTTCAAATCATTAGAGTGTTATTACATGGAGTATAGTTGTCAGACCTCTTTGTTTTTATCACACATATAGTAACATATTTACTTGAAAAATAAAAACATATTTTCAAATTGATTTTTTTGAAAATCAAAATTATCTACTTTTTTATTCTTTTACACAAATTTTATTCAGGTACTACACCCTTTCTATATTGTTATCCAACAATAATTTTATATAGATGACATAGCAAAAGCCATCCAACATAATTAGACGGCTTTTGCATGTTACTCTATCGTTTCAACTTCACGTGGATTATTCATCTCTTCTACATACACAACCCTAAATCCATGATCTTCTAAATCCTTTAATAACGTTTCTAATTCAATATCTTCAAACTCTTCTCCTAATGTAAACATAATTCTACGAACTAGTAGAGCATCATTATCAAAAGTCATTAAACTTTGAATACCAGTATATTTCTTTAAAACTGTCGATAACTTTTGAATTGCGCCATTATAGTCTTGTGTTCCAATCATAACAGAGTATTTACTAGAATGAACTCCCCAAGCATCCTCTAATAACTCAAATACTTTTTTATGCGTTAAGATTCCAAGGAAAATTCCTTTTTCGTCAACTACTGATAAATAAGGTAATTTTTTTATTGTAAAAAATACTTTGAAGAAGGAAGAATCTTCTCTCACATATCCATCTTTATCGTTCAATAATTGTAATACACTCTCGTCTAGTGAACCTTTATATTCTAAAATATCTACTTTATATATATTCCCTAAATATTTCTCTTTTTTTTCATCTAAAACTGGTACACAACGATACCCCGTTTTATTCAAATGCTCCAGCGCTTCCCCTATCGTAATTGAACTTGAGCACAGTAAAACTTCCCTTTTCGGCACATAATTCCCTTTAATCCTCATAAAAAGCCTCCTTATGTTAAAATACTTTCTGTGCCATAACTATATTATATTTTCAGAAAAAAATAAATAATTTATTTTATTTTTCTGAAAATTTTCGTTTTCTTGTCATAATTTATTCACGATTCATTCACTTCTATAACCCATATATTCAAACACTCTCTGAGTTTCTTTAAGAAAAATATATTGTAACTTACTCTGAAAAAAGCTAAAATAAGAATAAGAATTTTCTGAATATTCTAAGAGTAGGTGGTTATATGACTTTATTGCGCTCACACATATATAAATTTTTCATAGGTGTTCTCATTATTTTTATTATTAGCCCTATTCCAGCATTATTCATTGCACATAAATACTCATACTTAACTGGATTCATAAGTATATTTCAGAATTTCTCACACTTTTCTTCTATATCTATTCCAAAAATTGATTGGATGCACGAATCTATTTTTTTCTCAGCAAATCAGATGATACATACTTCTAACCATGTATCACCGTTATTCCCTTACATTTGGGAAATATATTTTTTATCGACTGTTCGTTTTACCTTTACTCTTGCGATTGGATTCTTCATAAGTTTAGGTGTCGGCCATTTATTTATTAAAGCTCCTAATTGGTTTAAAAGGTTTGCTTCTTTTTTAAGCTGGATTCCTTATTCTTTTTGCACTGTGTTATTACAATGCTCAGTCTTATTACTACTCCTATACATCGCAAAATTCATCAAAATTCCTTACTACTCATCTTTTATCATCATATGTAGTACTTCCATGATTATCGTTATGCAAGCAATAAAAAAATGGATTCCTTTCTTAAACAACACAAATGAATATGAAATAAAAAACTCTTCTTTCCTTGTGGATACATTATTTTTGGCGCTTACTTCGAATCATAAATCTATTTTAGGTTCCGTTATTCTTTCATTCGTTTTTATGGAATGCGTTTTTCATGCGAATGGACTATTACAATTTATCGTTCAATATGGCGGAAGTACACCTGTAATTGTTACAATTGGTTTATTACTATTGTACATCCCTTACAGTATACTCTCTTTTCTTCAAACATTATGGACGACAAACTATTTCAAACAGCAAACATATACTTTAACGAGAAGTATTTCAAAACCGTAATTTAAAATAACCCTCTATATTCCGAAAGTAGGGGGTTATTCCTTTTGTATAGCGGACAAAATAACAGCAAATTCAAAAACTACCATAGAAACATACCAATATTTGCCCTTTTTCTTTGACTATTCTTTTCATTTGGATTTATTATAAAAGTATAACATAATTGCAGGAGGTGACATCTTTATTCCAAACTTCGGAATAGAGAACACACTTGGACATATTAAATATTTTTCTCATCTTTGTACTTATCCTTATTTCCGGCTTTTTCGTTGCATCAGAATTCGCTGTTGTAAAAGTACGAAAAAGTCGAATTGACCAACTTGCAAATGAAGGTGATAAACAAGCTTTAGCTGCAAGAAGTGTCTTATCTAATTTAGATGTTTATTTATCAGCTTGTCAGCTTGGGATTACTATTACATCTTTAGGGCTTGGTTGGCTTGGTGAACCAACAGTGGAGCATTTATTACGACCGCTTTTTGAAAAAATTAATATTACTGGAGCAATGGCGAACACGTTATCATTTATTATTGCTTTTAGTGTTATTACTTTTTTCCATGTCGTATTAGGTGAATTAGTTCCAAAGTCTTTCGCGATTCAAAAAGCAGAAGCAATTACACTTAAGTTTGCTAAACCGCTTATTTTGTTTGATAAAATCATGTATCCATTCATTTGGTTACTTAATAGTACAGCTGTATTCTTCACAAAATTACTCGGTTTAGAGCCTGCGAAAGAAAATGAACTTGCTCATTCTGAAGAAGAATTACGACTCATTTTAGGTGAAAGTTTTAAAAGCGGCGAAATCAATCAAACAGAATATAAATATGTAAATAATATTTTTGAATTTGATGATCGAGTTGCGAAGGAAATCATGGTTCCTCGTACTGAAATGATTTGCTTATCTATCGAAAATACGTTAGAAGAAAATATGACTATCGTCGCAACTGAAAAGTATACACGCTATCCTATAATTGAAAAAGATAAAGATGACATTATCGGCATGATAAATACGAAAGAAGTATTTCACGATCAAACTAAAAGGGTTTATAAGCCACTTGAATCCTATATACATCCCGTTCTAACTGTGTTTGAAACAGTTCCAATTCGTAAAACGTTAGTACATCTTCAAAAGAATCGCGTTCAGATGGCAATTGTTATGGATGAATATGGTGGTACTGCTGGACTTTTAACAATGGAGGATATTCTTGAAGAAATCATTGGAGAGATTCAAGATGAATTTGATGAGGATGAATCACCAATGATTGAAAAGCGTACCCCTAAGCTTACTGTTTTAGATGGCAAAGTACTCATTTCTGAAGTAAATGATATGTTTGGCCTGCATATTGATGATAGCGACTTAGATACAATTGGAGGCTGGCTTCTTTCTCAAGCGATTGACTTAAATATTGAAGTTGGTTATTCCATCGAATATGCCGGTTTTCAATTTAAAGCAATAGAACTTGATGGACATCAAATCAAGAAAATTGCTGTATATAAATTAGATACGAAAAAGGAGTTATAAAGTGACAGTTTTATTAACAATTGGTATCATTGCCTGTTTCATTGTTTCATTTCTCGCCTTTATTTATCCTATTATTCCAGGCATCCTAGCTGTATGGGCTGGATATCTCATTTACCATTTTGGTATAAATGGCGGGGAACTAACAACTTCTTTTTGGATCATTCAGGCCATTTTCACATTATTCATTTTCGTTGCTGATTTTATTGCAAATGGATATTTTTTAAAAAAATATGGGAGTTCTAAGTGGAGCGAACGTGTCGGTATGATTTCTATCATTGTCGGATCGTTCTTCTTCCCGCCATTTGGTTTAGTTATTATACCGTTCCTATCGGTATTTATAACAGAGCTCATGCATAAAAAGACGCCAAAAGACGCCTTTCTAGTGGGAGTCGCTACTGTAGTTGGTTTTTTAAGCAGTACAGTAGCGAAAGCATTTCTCCAAATCATTATGATTATCATCTTCGTATGTTATATCATCTTTTAACCATCCCAATTTCGGGATGGTTTTTTAATATGAAATACCTACTCGACTATTTTCGTATATGTTTTTATTACACAAATCCCATGTAAAATGTGCTGTATCACCAACTGTAATTTTCACTCCACCTTCTGGCAATATATCTTTTTCAGTTCGATATACCTCTGTCATATCACCGTCTATTAAATGTGTCGGGCAAACAACTGTCCAACATAATTTACTATGATTAAGCGCTTCATACGCAGCCAAGTGATCTTCTGCTGCCGTTGTCGTTTTCCTTTTTGATTCCGTTGATTGGAAACGATATATACTTGGATTTATTCTTGCCTGTAAAATACCAGCTGTTCCTATTGTAATAATTTTCTTAACGCCTTCTTCTTCCATATGCTTTATAATTTGTGGCATACTCTTCGCTAATGTTCCATTCCCATCAGTTCCCAGAGCGCTAATTACTATATTACATCCTTTTATTGCTTTCTTTATATCCTTTTCGTTTAATACACTTCCTTCTATAACTTGTAACCTTTCATGTTCTATTTCCATTCTATTCAAGTCACGAACTAATGCAGTCACTTCAGCTGAATCTTTTAATGCCAATTTTATTATTTTCGAACCTACTCGACCTGTTGCTCCCAATATACATACTTTCATTTGTTTCCCCCCTCTTTCACTCTTTCTCTATTTTTCAACAATTTCAATCAATATACAACAAAAAAGCTTCCTCATATATAAGAGGAAGCTCTATTATTACTTTATTTCTTTTCTTTTGAATCCGTAGACTTCTCAGTTCCACTTGTTTCTTTATCCTTTTTGTCCTCTTGTTGTGTTGTTGTATCGTCTTCTTTCTTCTTGTCCTCACCTTTACTACAACCTACCATTAATAAAGAACTTGCAAGTGCCATAGCAGTTAATGATTTAACCCATTTGTTCATTTGCGTTTCCTCCTTTTGATAGAATATGTACAATCCCATATTACTCTCTATTTTTAAAGGAGAGATTGAAAAATAGTAAATATACGGTAAATATTTGTAAATTTTCTGATGATAGATACACTTAATTTTTCTCTCTACATGAAGCAAAAAAAACTAAGGCGTATATCATTCCGCCTTAGTTTCTTATGCAAACTTCTCATTTTCATATACATGTGTAATTTTATATTCCTTCTTCACAACATATTGCCACACACTATAAGCGTAACGGTTCATTTTCAGGAAACAATTTTCCAAAAACGAGCGAAATTCTGGATTTGCAACTTCCACCGCAACTTGAGCAAACTTTAATGCTAATCGTTTCAAATGTGAAATATAACAGATTGCAATTTGGATATCTCCTGTATTTGTACTATCTGTTTCCTTCTCCATTTCAGGCAAATGAAACGATATGGGTTCACAAGCTATATGTTGTATATTCTCTCCTTCTTGAAAATTCACTTGTTCATTATACGCTTGTAACATATACGGTAAATGCTGCTGTAATAGATTCTTTAATTCTTCATCTCTGACTTTTCCAGTGTATTCTCCAACCTTATATATAAGCATGTAACTATATCTCATTAATTCTTTCATACAATCCATTCAAGAGTCTCCCTTCTCTTTTCTTTTGTCTATATGCTATAAATATGATGCAATAACATTTGCTATTCTTGCTAAAAACCAATCCCATCTACTAATTTTCTCAAAATCTTCTTCAAAAAATCGTTTTGATTTATGAAAATCTTCTTTTAATCGACTCCATACGTCAGCAACGACTTTTTTGTCATATACGATACAGTCAGATTCGCAATTTAAATAAAAGCTTCTATTATCAAAATTCGCTGTGCCAATATCCACAATTTCTCCATCAATGATCGTTACTTTCCCATGAAAAAATCCATTTCGATATTGATAAATCTCCGCACCATTATCTAACATATCTTTCAAATACGGATAAGCGGCTTGTTTTAATAATACGGCATCACTTTTAAATGGCACGAGAATTTTCACATTGACACCACGATTTAATGCATCTTTTAACTCTTTTATCATTTCTTTACTTGGTACAAAATATGGTGTGGCGATGATTAAAGACTTTTTAGCCTGTTTTAAAAGCGCCCCATATTTCTGCCATAAACCTTTTCCATCTGAAAATAAATATTGATACTTTACATTTCCTTGTGCAGGTAAGCTTTCATGTACAGGCATTTTTTCTCCAGTATCTTCTTGCCAATCTTTAGCAAATTTTCTTTCCATATCCGTTGCACCATTCCCATCGATGCGTACATGATAATCACGCCATGGACCAAATTTCGGATCTTGTCCAAGATACTCTTTTCCAATATTAAAGCCACCGATGTATGATACCTTTCCATCTATCGTAACAATGCGTCTATGATTCCGCTGATGCAAAGAATAGAATACATTTTTCAGTTTTGGTTTTTTACTAAATGTAAACTTAACACCTTTACTTTTTAATTGGTTGATTATCTTTTTCTTCAGCTTAAATCCACCTATTCGATCGACTGATAGTTTCACCTCTACTCCACTAGATGCTTTTTGCTCTAATAACTGTAGAAATTCTTGGCTTATTTCATCTTTACCTACAATATAAAAATGCATATATATATACTTTTCTGCATGCTTTATATCCGCAAATAAATTCCTATATAACTCTTCTCCGTTCGTATATAGTTGAAATTCGCCTAATCGAACTTGTCCCACTTCATATTCACTAGCCATTTTTTTCCCCATTTCCACATCGATGTTCATCCAAATGAATACACCTATTAAACAAAGGATTACAACGAAAAAGTGTTTCATGGATATTTTCCTTTCTCCACTTACTGTTATTTCTATATCTTCCCTTTTTTAATACAATATCATTCAAGAAAATATGTCCTTACATGATATATGTCCATATCAAACGATAGCTCATTTGCATATTGTATGTTGTATCTTAAAATAAAAGGAGGAAATAACAATGGGCTTCGCACATGGTAATGGATTCGCGCTATTAGTCGTATTATTTATCCTCTTAATCATCGTCGGTGCTGCTTGCTTCTGCTAAGTAGTTATCATCATATGATATGTGGATGAAAAAACTATAAAAGCGGACACCTATTTTTAGGTGTCCGCTTTTCATATGAAAAACATTTCAGTCCGTTATAATACCTTTAACGACTAAATATTCAACTCAAAAAGTTAGCAATGTAGCTACTTTCTTACTCTCCGCCTTGCGAATATGACGTTGTTCTGCACGTAATACAGCAATGCGATGTAATTCTTTCTCTTCTTCTGTTTCAGGGATTACACGCGGCACAGGAACTGGATTATTTTCCTTACTCAGTGCAACAAAAGTAACAAATGACGTTGCTGCTATACGCTTCTCACCTGAAATTAAGTCTTCAGCCACTACCTTCACAAACACTTCCATTGAAGTTCTTCCCGTCCAAATTACGAAAGATTCATAACTAACACAATCTGAAGAGCGAATAGGGTGTAAGAAATCGACCCAATCCATAGATGCTGTTACACATTCTTTTCTTGCATGTCGTGTTGCTGAAATAGAAGCAACCATATCCATCTCGGCTAATATCTTCCCACCAAATAATGTATTATGATCATTCAAATCTGTTGGAAATACTCGGCTCGTTTTAAACACTCTTGACTCATTAGCAGTTTTTCCCTTTACTTCAGTCATTGTTATCGCCCCTTTAATTATTAATCACGCGATTTGCGAGTAGCAATACTCCCAGCTTTAAATTCGGCTGTAACAAAACAGCTAGGCGGGAGGCGGGCTGTCCGTATACACCCTATTGGTTCCATTAATATCTCAATAATCAATACACTAATTGAATTACACGTTTAATATTAACAACATTCAGAACTTTTAGTCCATAAAAAAGAACCGATGTTATCAATCGGCTCCTCTAAATACATATTGTTCTTTCGGCTGTTCAACTTTATTCCATTTCGTTACTTCTAAAACAGGAATATTTGCATGGAATGGCTGATAAAACTCAGTTGAAATTTCTCCCTCTACTTGAATCCAATCATCATTTTTCCATTCTACCCCTTCTGGCTTTTTCACTAACATACCGTATACGCCAGAATCTGCTACACAGTGTATAATACCAAAGCGGAATAAGAAGTATTGTTCTTTTTTAGAAGAATCATCTCGGAAAACAAACCCTTTAAATGATAAAGTCTTTCCATTAAACTCACCAGGATAATTATAAATAGTCTCCATACCTTTTAAGAAATCTTCATCTTTTAAAGCTATATTGTCTTTCGTAACAAACTCTTTCTTCCCCTTTTCCATTACACCACGATAGCCTTCTTTTCCGTAATAAATACTCGTATCAGGTCTTAAGAATTGCCTTGTCATAAACGGATCTTTACTTTCTGCTTGTGCTACGGGAAAATGAAATCCCTTCGCTTTAACAATATCCGAATCTAGTGTTGCAATTGGGAAGAATAATCCTGAAACAATTGGGAAACAGAACAAAGTGTACGAAAATGCTTTTTTCCACCATGTATTTTCATCTTTTGAATGGTCGTGCCCACAATGACTATGATCACATCCACAATTGTACTGTTCTTTTTCCTTTTGATGCTCTTTCTGGAAAACGATAATAATTTGTACAATTGTTAAGAAACCTAAAATAATAGCTGCAGTTTTTGATAAATAAGCATACTTCATATTGATATACTTCGTAATGTTACCAGAAATATGAAGCTGGCCTATTAAAATTGTGAAGCCTAGTAATATATATGCCCGAAACATAACCTACCACCCCATCGCATAAATGAGTAGTGAGCTTGCATAAACAACAAGTGTAACTGTAACTATAACAATAATTACAAATTTTGTTTTAAATGTCGCAAGCATCATAAACATATTTTTAATATCCACCATCGGTCCATAAACGAGGAACGCGACAAGTGATGCTGTTGAAAATGTGCTTTGGAACGAAGAAGCAATAAATGCATCTGCCTCTGAACAAAGCGATAAAATATAAGCAAGCCCCATCATAACAGCTGATGAAGAAAACGGCCCTTGTCCAATAGCAAGAAGTGTTGAAGTTTGTACAAACGTTTGAACCGCTGCTGCAATTAACGCACCTAATACTAAATATTTTCCCATTGAGAAGAATTCCTCAACAGCATGTGTACATACATCCCACATTTTTTTACGCAATGGACGTTTATGATTCACTTCAGGAAAGTGATCATCTCTTAATTGGTGTTCTTTAAACATAAATGATAATATAACCCCAACAATAATTGCTACAACAATCGCTACAATAGAACGATACCATACCATGTGCATACTACTTCCAAAGGCAACATATGTTGCAAATAATACAACTGGATTAATAATCGGTCCAGTTAACATGAATGCAATTCCTGCATATGGCGGAACCCCTTTTCCGATTAACCTTCTTACAATCGGAACAATTCCACATTCACACCCCGGAAACATCATACCTAAAAAAGTAGCTAGTAAAACAGACAGAAACCGGTTCTTCGGCATCCATTTTGCCACCATATCTTCTGTCACAAACATTTGAATGAACCCTGAAATAAATACACCAATTAGCACAAAGGGAAGTGCTTCGATTAGTATTGAGATAAAGATTGTATTCATTTGCAGGAATGCTTTCGGTAATTGAAACAATTCCATGATGTATTTCCTCCAACTTTTCATTAACAATATGTAATTTTAACTCCATTTTATTAATTGAACAAGACTTATAGAGAATTCATTACCTCTATACACTTTACATTTTATAAGTTATATTCTATTTCAAAATTGAGATTTCATTGCAAAAAAGCTGTTCTAGCGCAGTTTTACAACTATGCTAGAGCAGCTTTCTTAACGTTAAAAGTAACGTTTCTTCCAAAAAACAAATGCTAAAGTGAAAGATAATGTTACACATATTATTAATACAATTACAAAACCATGAGCCTCACCTTCAAACGGAACCTTAACATTCATTCCAAAGAAACTTGAAACCATCGTAGGTAAAGATAAGATGATTGTAATAGACGTCAAAAGTTTCATAACACTATTTAAATTATTTGATATAACGGAGCTAAAAGTATTCATCATTCCACTTAAAATGTGACTATATATTTCCGCCATTTCAATAGCCTGCTTATTTTCAATTAATACATCTTCTAATAAATCTTGATCGTCTTCATACATTTTTAAAAATGTACTATTACGCATTAATTTTTGAATTACAATTTTATTAGCCTTTAACGATGTTGTAAAGTATACTAAACTTTTTTCAAGGCCTAGCAATGTGAAAATTTCTTTGTTTTTCATTGATTGATTTAATTGATGCTCTAAATCGATTGTTTTTCGATTTATTTGCTTTAAGTATCTTAAATAATAAGTAGAAATCGTATATAAGAGCTGCAGTGCAAAGCGTGTCTTTTTAAACGTATAAAATTCTTTAATACGTTGATTAATAAAACGTTCAAAAATTGGATTCTCTTCTAAGCAAATTGTAACGAAACAATCTGGCATTACAATCATACCTATTGGAATCGTGTCATAAATCGAATTTCCTTCTTCATCATGTCTAACTGTCGGAATATCCACGATTATTAAAGTATTATTGTCTTCTTTTTCAATACGAGAGCGTTCTTCATCATCCAAAGGGTCTTTAATGAAATCTAAATCTACATTTAAAGTTTGTACTAGATATTGAATTTCTTCTTCCGTTGGATGAAGTACATTAATCCAGCAACCCTTTTGCATTTCCTCAATCTCTTGTAGTTTTCCGTTTCGGTCTGTTAAATAAATATTTAACATACTATCACCCCGATTCTTTTTACATGTAGGAATCTACCTCTCTTAAATAACAGTTTTTGAACCGCCATTCTCAGCATATGAAACATACGTTTAAATTTCAATAGAAAAATTATTTTGAAAACGTTTTTATAAAAAAAATATTATAAACAAAGAAAAAGACAGAGTGCTCTCTGCCTTAAAAAGCTTATGTTGCCTTTATAACATATTTAGAAAGCATCCACAAGTTAAACCCGACTGAAATCGTATAGCCAGCATATGTTGAAATGATAAAACTTACGTAATCAAAATAAGGAAGCAATACAATATTTAAAACTATCTTCACAATAATTCCAATTACTAACCCTAACACTGTCTTTTGCTGTTGATTGATTCCTTGTAACATAGCAGCTGTTACTGTAAAAAGAGAAAATAGTATACAAGCAGGAGCATAATACTGTAAAATGACCCTTCCCATCTCTGGATCATTTCCAGCACCAAATAAAAGTGTATAAACTGGCTTTGCTAATAACATCATCCCAATTGCCGCCGGTACCGTAATTCCTACTACTAATACATTCGTCCTCGTAAAATGTTTGTACAGCAACTTTGCATTTCCTGCTGTATAAGCTTTTGTCATCTCTGGAACAAGGGACATACTGAAAGCGGTCGCAACGGAGACTGGGATAAGCACAACCATTTGGACAAGACCAATTATCGCATTGATTTTTTCCGCTTCCCCTTGCATATATCCAATTTGTATAAGTAGTTTATTAATTGTAAAAGTATCAATTGTCTGATACAACGGTATCGCTAAACCAACCACAACAAACGGTATTGAATATGTAAAGAGCTCCTTATACAATGAGAAAAAAGATTTCGTTGTTTGTGGTATACTTGCCATCTCTTTTTTCTTTAAATGCCTTCTCCTTCTTATATAATACGCACTTAAAACACTTAACCCACCTATAGCTCCCATAAATGCACCAAACGTTGAAATACCAACTGCTAAAGACACGGAAGCTTTTAAAATATATAAAACGACAAAACTCCCTATCAAAATGGTTAATACCCGAAAAAACTGTTCCACAACTACACTTAGCGCAGAAGGTCCCATCGACTGAAACCCTTGAAAGAACCCTCTTAATAAACTCATTACTGGTACAAGTATTAACGCAAAACTTACAATTTGAATGTTAGTAGTGACTGCCGTTACACTATTCCCAGTCTGATCAGTTCCATCGATTACAAGTTCAGCTAAATGCGGTGCTAATATATATAGTGTAAAACACGATATAACTCCCATTATTAACATAAAAACGATACCACTCTTTAGTACTCTCTTAACCGTATGATAATCATTTAGTTGATCATATTTTGATACCATCTTTGAAACAGCAAGTGGTAATCCCATCGTTGCTATGCTAAGCATAATGGTATAAGGACGGTATGCATATGTGTATAGCACGTACCCACTTGTACCGACCATTGCTGTAAATGGTATAACATATATAAACCCTAACATTTTAGATATCATCGTTGCCATCGTTAGAAATATCGTTCCACGTATAAACGGTGACCCTTTCATCACATTCCTCCGCTACGCTTTATTATTACAAATTATGGACAACTCCCTTTATTTAGAACCGAAACAATAAAAAAAGCCAATGAAAACCATTGACTTTAACGCGTTGTTTTTTTCTTTTTCAAATACTTTAAACCGAAGTATAGGGCAATAAAGAAAACAGCTCCTATAATTATGTAATGTGTGTAATCAGATGCATACTCTTTAATATGTCGCCAATTTCCGCCAAGCTTTTCACCTAAGTAAATAAATAGGATTGACCATGGAATGATCGCTACAACTGTATACAGTGTAAAAAGTTTTAATGGCATCTTAGCTAACCCCGCTGGAATAGAAATAGCATGACGTACTACTGGGATAAAGCGCGCAGAAAATATAACCCCAGCTCCATAACGCTTAAACCAATTTTCTGCTATGTCTAAATGGTGTTTATTAATAAGCAGATATTTCCCGTATTTCTCGACAACCGGACGCCCTCCGTAGTATCCAAGCCAGTATAAAAAGATCTGTGCTAGCGTACCACCGATTGTTCCCGCAATAACAGCACCTACAAAACTAATTTTCCCTTCTGCCACTAAAAAACCGGCATATGAAAGTACAATTTCACTTGGGATAATTTCAATCATTAAACCTAGTGCTACCCCAAAGTATCCTAAGCTTGCAAAAAATTG
This sequence comes from Bacillus thuringiensis, assembly GCF_014932895.1. Lineage (GTDB taxonomy): Bacteria > Bacillota > Bacilli > Bacillales > Bacillaceae_G > Bacillus_A > Bacillus_A thuringiensis_AA. The sequence continues at coordinate 194,075 of NZ_JACYOF010000002.1, forward strand.
CAATAACTGCTCTATTATATTTGCTAACATATTCTTTTCTATCTCCTTTTTTTCTTCACATACCACACCATTATTACATAAAGGTTGCAATCTGCCAATATCTTCATTTTAACAATATGTATAGTATAAGCATTACTAATCTATTCGTTTTTCTTTTTGTGGATCTTTCATGTAGGCAAACATTTCTTTAATTTGCACCTCTGTATTTCTAGCAATTGATAAATCCGGCAATTCATTCTCACCAAAAAATTCTATTTCTTCTGTTTCAATGCTAGTTTTCTTTTCTCCACCCACAATTTCACATCCAATAAAAATCTTATATACATGTGTTGCTGAAGGAGATGGTTGATGTTTTTCTTTATCAAATATAGCTAGTAACTTAAAATCATCTACTTCATAACCTGTCTCTTCTAAAACCTCTTTCGCCGCGACTTCTGTTGGCGTATAACCGACATCAGCCCATCCACCTGGCAACGCCCATTTTCCATCACTTTTTTCTTTCACAAATAATAGTTTTTCATTTTGAAAAATAACTGCTCGTATATCAACTTTTGGTGTTTGATAGCCTGTCTCACTTGCAAATAATTTCTCCACGACTTCCCAATCTGTTTTTGTGTAATGTGACATCATTGAAATTGAAATATCCCTTAACTGTTGGAACCGCTCTATATCATACACATCCTTAGAATACGTTAAACCCGCTTGAGCTATAGATTGTATTTGCTTTGCCCAATCAATCCATTTAACCGTCATCTCTACACAACTCCATTCTTTATCAAATGAATACTACTTCACTTTTTATTGTTGCATCTTTATTATACAAAAAAGAGATTGATAATGTTTCAATCTCTTTCAAAATTAATCCAATTCATGTAAGTGGTCTTGTATATACTGTCTTCTTTTATTTATATATTCATAAATCATATCAGCCTCTTGATCAAATGTTTCTAATTTTCCTTTCATATATGGATCTTGTAGTAAATACGGACGAATCAATTCACACATTCCTTCTACTTTTGGTCTCATAAACGAAACTGTGAATTGTTCTTCTAATATTTCTTCTAAAATACTTCGATATTGCTTTCTAAATACAGGTATATCTAACAATCTTGCACTTAACGTGTTATACCCTTGGATGCGAATATATTCATGATTAAGCGGTCTCCCTTGTACATCTCGCCCCCAAGTCGCATCATAATCCCAAGGTATGACTTCAAATAAATTTGTTTCATCGTTATGATATAGTGCATAGTTATGAACGAAACCATCAAAGTTTTGCGTAAAAATAACTCCAGCTAACCAACGTAAATATTTATCTACATTTAGAAACTTTCCAATTTCTCTTTCATAATCTTCCCTCGACAAAGTATTCGCTTGAAATACAAATTCACTCAGTTGTTCTTCACTATTTTCATTCGAATATTTAAATTCATATCCCGCAAAAAGCTCTGTTTTAACATCTTTATCTCGCTCACTCATTAAAGAAAAATTCGCATCATCATCGATTGCATAATAAATAGAACCACTCGGCAATCCTCTACTTTTTAAAAAGTTTTCATCAACAGATTCTAACTGTAAATATACCCCTTGAATTTGACCATTAATTTTTATAAATACATGTTGTGACTTTGGTGAAAGTACACCAATATCATGAAAGAAATCGAGAGATAATTTATTTCGTATGATAGATGGATCCATAAATTCAGAATTTAAATGAAACTCTTTCGCACCTTGAAATTTTTTCGGTTTATAAAACATAACATGATAAGATTTTTTCTCAAATTCACGAATATGAGCACCACGGTAGACAATATCAATGTCATACTTCTTTTTTCCATATGTTAGTTTTGCTGGCACTGGACTATCTGACCAAATGTCTTTTTTCAATTCCACTAAGTACATTGGATGAATAAAAAAATCATATGAAGGTAGCATATTTTCTCATCCCTTCTCAGTTCTCTTCATTCAATGTATGCGCCTTGTCTTGTCCATACATCCGCTATCATCTATTTATATAAAATTACACTCTTGTCCTGTTCAGAAAGATGCCTACATACATATCCTGTTAAGGAAAAAGAATACCTTTTCACTTTAATACATGATAAGGAGGATTTCTATGAAACGTGATATTAGAAAAGCTGTTGAGGAAATCAAAAGTGCGGGGATGGAAGATTTCTTACATCAAGATCCAAGTACTTTTGAATGCGATGATGATAAATTCTCTCATCAAAAATGTACAGCAGAATGTAAATGTACAACAGAGCATAAATGTCCAAGAACAAGATGTACTCGGGTGAAACATTGTACGTTCGTTACAAAATGTACTCATGTAAAAAAATGGACATTTGTGACAAAATGTACTCGTGTACGCGTTCAAAAATGGACATTCGTTACGAAAGTGACGCGTAGAAAAGAATGCGTTTTAGTTACAAAACGTACTCGCGTGAAACATTGTACGTTCGTTACAAAATGCATACGCTTTGAAAAGAAATGTTTCTGGACAAAACGATGTTTCTGTAAAAAGTGTGAATTTTTCCCTAACGGACACGGTCACTCTTGCGATGATTCATGTGATCATTGTAAGGACTGTCACGATAGCAGACATAAATTCCCATCTTGCAAAAACAAGAAATTCGATCACTTCTGGTTTAAAAAACGTAATTGCTAGTTTTTATACCGACAAAAAAAGGCCGTTTTGCGGTCTTTTTTATGTTTATTGAAAATGACTTATATCTGCAAATTGTTTTACTTCACTACAATCGTCATCAAACTCAATCACACTAAGACTAGCGCTATGCATAAACGGATCATCCCATACATTTACAATTTCAATACCCGCAAAATGTCCTACAAGTAATTTCGCTGCTGCAGCGTGCGAAACAATTAATATACTTTCTCCTTTATGTTTTTCTAAAAGCAGCTGTATCCCTTCAATAACCCTTTTATGAACGGCCTCAAAATTTTCTCCTGATGTTGACTGAAAAAGATGTGGCTCATTCCAAAATAAATGTACTTCTTCTGGATACTCCTTTTCTATGTCAGCGATTGTTTGTCCTTCCCATATACCCATATTGATTTCATAGAAATGCTCATCCGCTATAATGGGTATATCACGTTCACCCTTTATTAACTCCGCAGTATGAAGAGTCCTCTCACTCGGACTACTATAGATCGCATGAATCGATAAATCTTTCATTCGATCCCCTAATTGTTTCGCTTGTAACATACCATTTTCAGTTAAAGCTGAATTTTTCCGACCTTGCATTCGCTTCGCTACATTCCATTCCGTTTCACCGTGCCTTGTTACATATACAGTTGTTTTCATCTTCTATTCCCCCTTACCAGTTTGGGTGTAATTCCCACGGCTCTACGCTCCCTACAACCCATTCCGCGCGTTTATTTTCAATTCCTTTTATTACCCCATCAGCTATCTCATCATGGGTAAGCCATCTTCCGTATGTACCTTCTAACATAAAACCTAATATAATTCTATGATAATTACAAAGCGTACCACCTATTTTTGTGCGGTCATACGCGATGCTTTACTGCCTAAAATATGAAATAAACTGTATGTTCCAGACGACAATTCTAACTCTTTACAAATGAGTGATAACGCATACTTTGCACTTGAGTGTACCCATGCGACAATTAGTATGATTGGACCCATTCTCTCAATTGCACTTTTAATAGATTGTTTTAAATCGTCATCATTATGATAATCTAAAGGAAGGCATGTAATATTTTCTGGTGCAGAACTCGCTCGTTTAACGTTTTCTAATTTCACTTCATCTCTCCCAATAATAGAGACATGGAACCCTTGATCACAAAGCCACATAGAAACTTTCTTTAACATCCCTGTTCCACCAATTACAAGTGCATGCAAATGTTCTCCCTCCTTAGAAAAATGTCATATGAGGTTTCTCATCCCTATAATAATTTAGACGATCTTGTAGCGTCCCTGAATGAAACTCAAATTTGTGACCATCAGGATCAATAAAATATATAGACTCACAATCTCTCACATCACGTTCCCTTCCTTGTAAAATATGAACATCATTTTCTTCTAATCGTTTTAACAGACGTTCAAAATCTTCTCGTTCTACAGAAAATGCGAGGTGCGTATACGATTGATGAATCTCATTTCTCGGAATATGCGCCTCTTCATTAAGCGCTATCCACACTCCGCATATGTTAAAATACGCCAATTTTCTCCCCTTAACCAATAATTCCCCTTCTAGTACTTTCCCATAAAACTTAATAGAATCTTCTAAATTAGACACTGAAAAACAAAGATGATTGATTCCCTTTAACAACTGTAGCTCCTCCTTAGACAAATAAAAGATGAGCGAAAATTCACTCATCTTTTATTATACTATTTTTTTGTAATATATGCCCATTTATAACTAAAGTCCCCACCAAACGTATGGTTAGCAATCCCTTTAACATATGGCTTCTCTAAATACGCTGTACTTTGTTGATACGTAGGAGAGATAGCAGCATCTTGACCAATTAAAATCTTTTCAGCTTCTGCAAGTGCCTTCCAACGGGCTGTATCATCTTTTAGTAGTTCTCCTTTTGATTTCTCTACTAAATCATCATACTTCGGATTAGAATACGCCATTTCATTAAATGTGCTTCCTGTTATGAACATATCAATATAAGTCATTGGATCCGGATAATCTGGACTCCATGCAGATAACGAGAATTCGTATTGTAACTTCTTCTCTAAATCTAGTTTTTGTTTATATGGTTGTTGTTTCAGGTTCACTTTAATACCCGGTAAGTTTTTCTCTAACTCTTCTTTAATAAAGTCTCCTACTTTTTTACGACTACCGTTATCATCATTTAATAATTCTACTGTAATCGTATCTTGCCCAAGTTCTTTCTTCGCTTCTTCCCATAGTTTTTTTGCTTTCGCTGCATTATCTTTACTTTCACGGAAATTTTTATTTACAGAGCGAAAATCTTTCCCATCTGGTCCTGTCGTAAATTTTTCAGGTACTAAGAAATATGCTGGCAGAGAACCGTCATTTAAAATAACATCCGCAATTCCTTTTTTATCATATGCTAGATCAATTGCTTCACGAACCTTTTGATTTTTAAATGTTGCATTTTGTTGATTAAAGCGTAAGAAATACATACGCGGATCTAGCTTCGTTTTAAATTCATTTGGTTTATTCTTTTTATATTTATCAACAAACTCAGAACTTAAAATAACACGATCTGCTTGATCACTATCATATAAATTTACCCCTGTACTCGTTTCTTTTACAACACTTACATTAATTTCTTGTAACTTTACAGCATCTTTATCCCAATAATTCGGGTTCTTCTTTAATTGATAGCTTTGCTCATGCTTCCATTCACTTAATGTAAACGGACCATTGTATAATAATTTATCCGCTTCTAATGCGTATTTATCTCCTTGTTCTTTCACATACTTTTCATTTAATGGGAAAAATGAAGGGAACGAAGTAAGTTCAAGGAAATACGGTGCTGGTTGTTCTAATTCTACTACCAACGTTTTATCATCCTTTGCCTTAACCCCTAATTGATCTAACGGTAACTCCCCTTTATTTACTTTTTGTGCATTTTTCACATCAAATAAAATGAATGCATATTCTGCTGCTGTCGCTTTATCTAATGTACGTTGCCATGCATATACAAAATCTTGCGCTCGAACTGGATCACCATTTGACCACTTTGCATCACGTAATTCAAAAGTATATGTCTTTTTATCTTCACTAATCTTCACGTCTTTGGCCATACCTGGAGTTGGTTTATTATCTTTATCTAGACGATATAATCCTTCCATTGCATTTACAAATACACGGAAAGATACAGAATCTGTTGATTTAGATGTATCCATTGAAGGAATTTCAGCTGTTTCTAGCAAATTTAAAACTTGTTTATCTGCCATTCCCTTACTTGATTCTTTCTTCGTTGTCGAAGCCTTTTCCCCATTCCCACATCCCGCAACTAATACACTAGTCGATAACGCAAGTGCAGCAATTGTTGTTGCCTTTCTCTTCATTCTTCCTTCCCCCAATCTATATGTATAAGTTAAAGCCTGTATAATACATATCATTATACAAAAGATTCTGATTATTTTAAATATTTATTTTAATAAAAAAAGAAAAAAGCGGTCAGAAATTACTTTCCCCCCGCTTTGTTGAATAGCATTTACTTGTAATCCATCCTCTATTTCGAATGGATTTTGAACTTTAAATATTTCCTCCATTATCTTTAAAAACTCTTCTTCATTTTTAGATTCACCGTTAATCGTAAGTGAATATGGCTCAACTTCACCCAATTTATAATCAACAATAAATTGCATTGTCACCTTTTTCCTCGGCATCTCAGGACTATACCCTTGGAATTCTACTAATTCTAACCCTTCCGTTCCACGATAATATATCCATCCTGAATTTTGAAAATAATTTTCAAACGATTCACCAATTGAAAAGAAAGGATATTCATAAAGTGAGCTTGTACGAACTTTTTGTATAATATCCCGATCAGTCGGAAAAAAGAAATGGCTTAATAAAATACAAGCAACTGCTAAAATAGTAACGATTGTCGCTCCCATTTTACTCGTTCCGCCACTATCACGAACGAGATAACTTTCAACCGATTTATCTTTAATTCCCCGTGCTTTTATACGGTATATACGCCTTTCTGCAAATTGATAATACAATCCATTTGCAAAAATCCCTATTCCAAATAGAATAAAAATGAGTAATAAAAACGTAAGAGGTACCATATTAATAATGGGTAATGCTACGTTGAACCCCATATAATATGAAAACGCATCACATGCCACTAATAGCAGCAAAAATAAAGCAGCAGGTAAATAATACTTACGATATCCAAGCCAACCTACATTGAAAAGAGCAGCCCAACCATTCCAACTCCACCTTGCAATTCGCTTATTCTCAAGTTCCCATTTTCTTTTGTAATACGGATATTGTCTCCCTACATATTCTTCTAATTCTTTGTCTATTAGCGAGCTTCCTTCACCTTGTTCATTAAACAAGTTACGCTGACAACTTGCACAATTTAACCGGTCATTCGCACAAGGTTGCCCACAATTTATACATTCCAAAACAATCCCTCTTTCCATCCATACTTCATTTCAAAATACCTTCGTGTTTTAACAACCACTCTTTCCTCCATAAACCACCCGCATACCCAACAAGCTTTCCACTCTTTCCTATTACCCGGTGACACGGAACAATTATTGAAATTGGATTACGGCTATTTGCTCCTCCTATCGCTCGTACAGCTTTCGTATTTCCAACCTTCTCTGCAATATCTAAATATGAAGCACTTACGCCATACGGAATAGTATAAAGGGCATCCCATACATTTTTTTGAAATGCTGTTCCCTCAGCGGACAATGGTACCGTAAACTCTTTTCTTTTTCCTTTAAAATATTCATCCAGCTCATTTATACATTGATCTATCATTTCATTTGTAGTTTCTTCTTGTCGTTCATCAACAAATATAACAGACATAATTCCTTCTTCGTTCGCTGTAATTTCCAGCAAACCTAATTCACTTTCATAATAAGCCTGGTACATAAGTCATCCTCCAATTCATTTCATATTAGTCATTGTAACACGAATAGACAAAATTTTTTGTATAAGCGTTTTATTAGAGAAACAAAAAAGAGAATGATAAAATATAAGAAAATTCAATCAAGGGGGCTATTTGATGAATTCTCAACTTTTTTCACCCTATACAATTAAGGATGTTACATTAAAAAACCGTATCGTTATGTCGCCTATGTGCATGTATTCATCAGAGAATGAGAATGGCCAAGTAACGAATTTTCATCTCGTCCATTACGGAACTCGAGCTGCCGGTCAAGTAGGTTTAGTTATGATTGAAGCAACAGCCGTGTTACCTGAAGGACGAATTTCTAACAAAGACTTAGGCATTTGGGATGATAACCTAATTGAAGGCTTACATAAAACGACAACTTTTATTCATGATAACGGTGCAAAAGCAGCCATTCAACTTGCTCACGCCGGAAGAAAGGCTGAATTAGAAACGGACGCTTTAGCTCCTTCAGCAGTTCCATTTAGTGACACAATGAAAATACCAATGGAAATGAGTAAACAACAAATTAAAGATACTGTATTAGCTTTTCAAAAAGCTGCGTTACGATCAAAACAAGCTGGGTTTGACGTTATTGAAATACACGGCGCTCACGGTTATCTTATTAATGAATTTCTTTCCCCGCTTTCCAATAAGCGGACTGATGAATATGGGGGCTCACCTGAAAATCGCTATCGCTTCTTACGCGAAATCATTGACTCTGTAAATGAAATTTGGAACGGACCGTTATTTGTTCGTATTTCAGCAAATGATTATCATCCTGATGGGTTAACGGTTCAAAATTATGTGCAGTATACAGGTTGGATGAAAGAACAAGGGGTAGATTTAATCGATTGTAGTTCTGGTGCAGTTGTACCGGCACATATTGATGTGTATCCTGGTTACCAAGTACAATATGCCAAACATATTAAAGAACATACTAAAATTGCGACTGGTGCAGTTGGGTTGATTACGACTGGGTCACAAGCGGAGCAAATTTTAAATAATAACGAAGCAGATTTAATTTTTATCGGACGTGAATTACTTCGTAATCCGTACTTCCCAAGAATAGCAGCCAATGAACTTGGCCTTGAATTGCAAGAACCATATCAATATAAGCGAGCACCTGGGAAAATCAATATGAATAAATGAAACCGAGAAGTCATTCTTCTCGGTTTCATTTATTCTATCGTTGTAATTTCATTTGAATTATAAATATGGATACCTGATTCTTCTCGTAGTGCAGTTATATACATCCCTTTCGCCACATCTTTAGCTGAAATTGGTTTATACTTTTTGAAAGCACCTTTAAATATAAAAGGAATAATACGAGATAACTTTTCAGCCATTCGTTCACCAAAACGAAATTCTTGTCGGTTTCCTACTAATAATGATGGCCTAAAAATGTGAACACCACCGATCACTAACTTTTGCAACTCCTCTTCCATTTTTCCTTTTACTTGAGAATAAAAGAAAAATGATTTAGGATTTGCTCCCATAGAAGACACAACAAGGAAATTTTGCACCCCTTGTTTTTCAGCTAAACAAGCAGCTCGTAACGTATATTCATAATCTACTTTTTTAAAATTCGTCTTTGTTTTTGCTTTTTTTATTGTTGTTCCTAAGCAACTAAAAACATCATCCACAGCAAAAAACTCTTTATATTCCTCTAATACCGAATAATCTACTTGCTTCTGCTGTAACTTCTCATGTTGCCATTGCATTGGTTCTCTTACAAAAATAGTAACCGAATCGTAGTAATCTGATTCAAGTAATAGACGCGTTATCTCTTGTCCAACTAAACCACTTGCACCAAGTACTAACGCTGTTCGCTTATTCATATATGCATATACCTCTTATTTTACTTTTCTCTCCTTCAGTAAAATAAAACTTTTAGGAGTTTCCTGTTCTTATTTTACCACAAGTAAAGCACTATGCGTACGCATAGTGCTTTACTCACTCTTTTTTCTCATCTTTCTCTCGTAATTTCGTTATTGTTGTAGCGTCCCCTAAATTACTTATTAATCTTCTTAAAAAAATTAATACGAAAGATAATGGCAATACTACTGCTAATATCAATAAAATAGCTTCCATTAAATAACCCAAGCGCTCATCCCCCTCTTTATCCTCCTTTTAAACATATGAAAACAGTGTTGTCACATATGCATGCATTTGCAAAAATAATACATCTATATTTGACAACTTTATAACAAAAACAAATCGGAATGATTATTATTTATTGCAACTTTATTAAAGATGTATTATACTAAGTTCGCAAACTAAAACGTAATTATTCCGTTTTGTATTAAAATGATATTTTTCTTCTATAATTGGGGAAGATATATCCGTAAAAAAAGAAAAGAGGAGAACTTCATGCCTAAAAGATTGACTATATTTTCATTCTTACTGATTTTCACTTTAATTTTTGCTGGCTGCTCAAATAAAAAAGAAGATACTGCCAAGAAAGATGGAAAGCTAACTGTTTATACAACCATTTTCCCACTTGCCGATTTCGCAAAAAAAATCGGTGGAGACTATGTAAATGTTGAAGCAATCTACCCACCTGGTGCTGATTCACATACATTCGAGCCAAGTCAAAAACAAACAGTACAAGTTGCAAAAGCAGATTTATTCGTTTACAACGGTGCTGAATTAGAACCATTTGCTGAAAAAATGGAAAAAACATTACAAAAAGAAAATGTTAAAATTGTAAATGCATCTAAAGGGATTGAACTGCGTGCTTCTACTGAAGAAGAGCATCACGATCATGGAGATGAACATAAAGAAGATGAACATCATCACGATAAAGACCCGCACGTTTGGTTAGATCCTACTCTAGCAATGAAACAGGCAGAAAAAATTAAAAATGCACTTGTGGAATTACAACCTGAACATAAACAAGAGTTCGAAAAAAACTTCGCAGCACTTCAAACAAAATTTACTGATTTAGACGATCAGTTTAAAGCAGCTGTAGCGAATGCCAAAACGAAAGAAATTTTAGTTTCTCATGCAGCTTATGGCTACTGGGAACAACGATATGGTTTAAAACAGATTCCTATCGCTGGAATTTCAGCATCTGATGAACCATCTCAAAAACAGCTTGCTGATATTACAAAAACAGTTAAAGAACACGGTCTAAAATACATTTTATTCGAAACGTTCTCTACTCCAAAAGTAGCATCAGTTATTCAAAAAGAAACTGGTACAACAGTTTTACGCTTAAATCATCTTGCTACTATTTCTGAAGATGATGCGAAAAATAATAAAGATTACTTCACTTTAATGGAAGAAAACGTAAACGCATTGAAAGAAGCAACAAACTAATCCATTATATTTTCTAGGCAGCTGAATCTGTTATTCAGCTGCCTTTTTATGTATTTATCCTTGACTTGACCAAAATAACAAGTAAAATTATCCATATTAGCTTTAAAGCTATATTAATTTAGAAGGTGAGTTGGAATTATGAATCTTCACATTTGTGAAGTAACAGCAAAAAATTGGCGTTCAGTAGTTGCTTTAGACGTCGCAAAAGATCAGCAACAATTTATTGAAAGTAACGCGTTTTCTTTAGCAGAATCATTATATGAAGGAAACGGAACGTCAGTAGGTTTATATGATGGAGAAACACTTCTAGGATACGCAATGTATGGATGGTATTCAGAAAAACATAAAAGCGTATGGCTCGATCGCTTTATGATTGACCAACAATATCAAGGAAAAGGATACGCAAAACGTTTCCTTCGCTTACTCATTCAATTCTTACAAGAAAAATTTGAATGTAAAATAATTTACTTAAGTTTACATCCAGACAACAAACTTGCAATGGGACTATATGAATCATTTGGTTTCCACTTAAATGGTGATATTGATGATGAAGGTCCAGTTGTAGGTGTTGTAATGGAGTTACTAATAGACGAAAACAAAAGCCTGTGAAAACAGGCTTTTTATTATACATTTATCAATATTATATTTTCTATTTTTCAGTTTCTTCTTATATAATTCTGTTTTGCAATCTAATAGAATGCTCATAAAAAAATAAACCTACAATTTACGCAGGCTTATTTCACACACTCTTCAAAATGTTCTTGGAACCACTCTTTATTAATATCTCTTCCGATGAAAACTACTTCACTTACTCGCTCTTCGCCCTCTTGCCACTCTCTGTCGTACGAAGCAGCAAATAACGTATGTACGCCTTGGAAAACGATACGTTTATCTACTCCGTCTATCGATAAAATTCCTTTGTAACGATATAAATATTCCCCTAGCTCTTGAACGACAGCTGACATCCACTCATTAAGCTTTTGTAAATCCAGCGGACGTTCTTCACGTAATACAAATGATTTCACACCTTCTAAGTGGTTATGTTCTTTATGAGGGTAAATTTGCAACGTATCTTTCGTTTTAAACGTTTGAATTTGTAATAAAGATGGTATATCTACCTCACAGTTAGTCGCCTCGATTAACTTTGCAGTCGGGTTAATTCCTTGAATTTCATGCAAGAGATTTTCTTTCTCACTCTCTTCAATTAAGTCTAATTTATTTACTAAAACGACATCAGCAAACGCAATTTGCTCTTTTGCTTCTAACCCTTTTTCAAAATGTTTATGTATATGATAACTATCTACCAACGTTACAACACCGTTAATTTGGTATGCAGATTGAATAACTGGATCTAAAAAGAATGTTTGAATAATCGGCCCTGGATTTGCAAGTCCAGTCGTTTCAATTACTAAACCATCAAATTCCATTTTCCCCTCTGCTTTTACGTCCAGTAATTGTTTTAACGCAACGAGCAAATCTTCACGTACTGTACAGCATAAACAGCCATTTGTCATTTCCATAATTTCTTCTTCCACATTCATAATCAACTGATTATCAATGCCAATTTGCCCTATTTCATTTACAATCACCGCTAATTTCTTACCGTGATTTTCTGATAAAATACGATTTAATAAAGTCGTTTTCCCGGATCCAAGAAAACCAGTTAATATTGTTACTGGAATCATTTCGCCCTCTCCTTATAGCTATATGTTTCTACATTATAGCATATAGAGAAAATCGTTTTTGTAGCAAAACATATTTATTGTATGTACACCCCTCTAACTATATAATAATATGTAGCAAGAAAGCCTTTTCAAAAATATTATTCATTCATCAAGGGGGTACTTATAATGGAACGTGTTCAAATGGCCGAAACACTAGAATTTTCTCGTATTATTCAAGGTTTTTGGCGTTTAGCAGAATGGAATATGACGAAACAAGAATTACTTTCTTTCATTGAAGAATGTATGGATATGGAGATTACTACTTTTGATCACGCTGATATTTATGGAGGATATACGTGTGAAGGGTTGTTTGGAGAAGCATTACAACTCAAGCCTTCCTTACGTGAAAACATGCAAATTATTACAAAGTGTGGAATCGCTCCCCCATCACAAAAATTCCCGAAGCGATATGTCGCCCACTATAATACAAGTGCAGAACATATTATACAAAGTGCGGAATTATCACTTAGAAATTTACACACAGATTATATCGATGTATTACTCATTCATCGTCCTGATCCTTTTATGGATCCAAATGAAGTTGCAAAAGCATTTTCACACTTAAAACAAGAAGGAAAAGTTCGTCATTTCGGTGTATCTAACTTTTTACCTTCTCAATTTAATATGTTAAGTTCTTATTTAGATTTCCCACTGGTCACAAATCAAATTGAAGTATCTGCAATGCAACTTGAACATTTTGAAAAAGGTACAATTGATTTATGTCAGGAAAAAAGAATCAATCCAATGATTTGGTCACCTCTTGCTGGTGGTGAAATCTTTACTAGTCAAACTGAACGTGCTGTACGTGTACGTGAAACTTTACAAAAAGTTGCCACTGAGCTAGGTGTTGATAGTATAGATATCATTATGTATGCTTGGCTACTCTCCCATCCAGCTAACATGATGCCAATCGTTGGATCTGGTAAAGTAGATCGTGTAAAAACGGCCGCACTTGCTACAAAAGTTAACTTAGATCGTCAACAATGGTTTACAATTTTCGAAAGCTCTAATGGACATCCTGTACCATAATGTACAAAAAGAAGAGCCGTTTCTTACAGCTCTTCTTTTTCATATGTATTTCTCGTCATTGCAAATACACACATATCCCTTAATCCATTTCCATCTCCAGCAACACTAGCACTTTCTAAAGTACCCTCTAATTTAAATCCCAATTTCTCAGGTATCGCTCTACTTTTCTTATTTAGAGAATCACAACGAATTTCTACGCGGTTTGCTTTTAGTTCGGAAAATGCGTAATCCGTTATACCTTTTGCTGCCTCTACCATATAGCCTTTTCCACTAAACCTTGTATCAATCCAGTACCCAATTTCAAATTGAGGGATATCCCAATTAATACGATGTAATCCGCTAGAAGCGATAAATTCACCTGTTTCTTTCGAGAATACTAGTAATCTTAAATCCTCACGCTGCAAAAATTGAATATACGATTTCCTAATACTCTCTTCTATTTCTTCCTCCGTTTGCTCTTTTTGGGCAAACACCATCCATGGTTTTAATTCTTGCATAGAAGCTTGAATTGCCTCATATACAACTTTACCATCCCCCGGTTTTGGCATTCGAATAAAAAGCCTTTCAGTATAAAATTCGGAAGGAAAATCGAATAATAATGGATTCACTGTTAACACTCCCTATAATTCTTTTATATATAATAATATCCATCTCAAGTTATACAGTAAAGAAATTTCTGAATTTTATACATTTTATTCATTCACTTCTATCGCTACACGAACTCCCGATTCAATTGCCCCCTGAATCCATCCGTGATATAACGTTGTATGATCTCCGGAAAAGAATATTCTCCCCTCTGGTTTTACAATTGCTGGTTGTAGCTCAGATTCTTGCCCTGCCTGAAATAGTGCGAATCCTCCAAGCGCATATGGATCCAATGTCCAACTTTTCGATATTCCAGATAAGAACTCATTATATACTTGACCACCTAATATCGTTGCTAAGTTGTGTAATGCGTAATAAATACGATCACCCTTTGATAACCCATCCCATAACAACGCATCATAAGACCATGTATAGCTGCCTAACATTATGGCAGGCCCTTTTTCTCCAATTCCATGACTTGGATAATAGGCGTAACGAATTGGCAAATCTGTTATAATTCTGCCGCCTAATTGCCCTTGTACCTCCCAAAACCGGCTTTTAAATTGAATTCCTATTTTCGTCGCAGGCATATAATGCAATTCACGAATTGCTTTCCATTTTTCGTGAGATATAGAATCAAATGGATCTACTTCCACAAAACGCATTGTCGAAAACGGAATTGTAACAATAACTAAATCCCCTGTAATACTACTATAATCAAAAGTTTCCTCATTCCGGTAGTAAGCTGTCACACCATTAGCATGTTGATGAAGCTTCATTAATTTTTGATTATATATAATATTTTCTTCTAATTGTGGTAAAAAAGACTTTGGTAATCTATCATTTCCACCTATTATTTCGCAAAATCCGCTTTCCTCTTGCATAATGTATAAAAAACGTAACGTCTCAATAAATGACCTTTCTAAAAAGCCCTCTAAATCTAATAGAACACCAATCATCTCAATCGTTACTGGCGAAAAATACGTATTATATTGATAAGGATGATACTTTAAAAATTGTCCTGTAGAATATCTCCCAAAATCCTTTACTACAATATCCCAATTTTTCTCTGGGTTCTTTTTTATAAAATTTATAATGGGCTGTACCGCTAACATTAATAGTTCCTCAGACGTTTTCCCGACTTCATTCATTTCTACGGGATACTTTAAAATACTTGGATTTTTTTCGTATTGTTTTAATGTTGTTTTCCGGCCATTTACGTATATGATATCTGTCTCATTCCTATTCATAAAAGGGCTCACTTGTAGCCCAAACTTTCTTATATATGCCATCGTTAATGTGTGTGAATACGGAATTCTCATCGCTCCAACATCTAAATATAATCCGGTATCTTCCATCCTAACTGTCTCTATACGGCCACCTACACGGTTGTTCGCTTCAAAAATCTTCACTTCGTGTCCTGCAGCCTTTAATAAAGATGCCGAAACTAATCCAGCCATGCCAGCCCCTACTACAATAATTTGTTTCGGACGTGTCGTCTTCTTTAATCCCTTATTTATAACTTGTAACGTTTCTTCCATCTCAGTGTTATACATTATATCTTTCTGCACAATTCCACCCCTTACTTCATAAAGTGAAACTATAATCAGTGGGGGGTGTTCTTCCCCCACTGATTATTAGTTGAACCAATCGGGCTTTTATGGGCATTAGTGGTTTAGTGCATTTTATTCATAAATCCCCTTAAACATAACACCATAGCAATTGGAATGTTCATTAAACGTACATAAGGGATAGCTCTCACATCTCTTCATACTTCGTATACTATAACAACTGCAAAGAAGGAGTGGTTGAAAATGAAACATACTTATGATTACCACGCTACAAAAAAGCATTTAGAATTAAAGAAACAACACCTATGTCAAAAACTTAGCAATATGAAACTATCTGAAAAAGAACGTGAACAGATAAAACGTGAGATTGATAACTACGAATATATTTTAAACCTAGTCGAAATGAATCATTATGAACGAGGATTTTCTCGTTAATGCGGGATAAGATTATCCACTTTTCATTTTGAGCATTTCATTACGCATTATTCGTAAGTAAATATATAATAGGATGTACATTAAGATTGAGAGGTATATTCTATGATCAAATTAAGTGTATTAGACCAATCCCCTATTTCAGATGGTAGCACAGCAGTTGAAGCTTTTTCACATACAGTTACGCTTGCACAAGAAGTTGAAAAACTCGGATTCACACGTTTTTGGGTATCCGAACACCATAATTCCGTAAGCTTAGCTGGCTCAAGTCCAGAAATACTTATTTCTCATATTGCAGCGAAAACGGATCATATCAGAGTCGGTTCAGGTGGTGTTATGTTGCCGCATTATAGTCCATATAAAGTTGCCGAAAACTTCCGTGTTTTAGAAGCGCTTTATCCAAACCGCATCGACCTCGGTGTTGGTAGAGCACCTGGTGGTATGCCAATAGCAACTCGCGCACTTCAAGAAGGAAAAATGGTCTCACTTGATCAATACCCAGAGCAAATCACGGATGTTGCAATGTACTTACATGATCAAGTACCAGAAAATCATCATTATGCAAAATTAAAGGCTACTCCAGTTATTCCAACATCTCCTGAAATGTGGATGCTCGGTTCTAGCGGAGAAAGTGCTAAAATTGCCGCAAACAATGGAGCTTCTTTTGCATTTGCACAATTTATTAATGGCTTCGGAGGCCCAGAAGTTATGAGGGCTTATCAGGAACATTTCCAACCTTCATTTTTAGGAGAAAAACCAAAATCAATCGTCGCTATTTTTGTTATTTGTGGAGAAACAAATAAAGAAGCGGAAAAAATTGCTTCTAGTTTAGATTTATCAATCTTATTACTAGAACAAGGAAAACGAACTACTGGTACTCCTTCTATCGAAACTGCTCAAAATTATTCATATAGTGCTTATGATTTATTCCGTATAAAAGAAAATCGTCAACGTATGATTGTGGGTGATCCCTCATCTGTGAAAGAAAAAATAGTAAACTTAAGCAAAGCATACAATACTGAAGAATTTATGATTGTCACGATTACTCATCGATTTGAAGATAAATTAAATTCTTATCGCTTACTAGCAAATGCTTTTAATTTATCCCGCATTAACGGTCAGTAAGACTCCCACCCCAAAATTAGGCGCAGGCGAGGAAGTTAGGTGGGAGATTAACTGTCCGTAAAAGCCCGATTGGTGTGGACTAATAATCAGTGGGGATCGCCCCCCCCACTGATTAAAGTTTCACTTTATAAGTGTAAAAGGGAGATACATCAACTGCGATGCATCTCCCTTTCTTACTATTTATTATTTTTTCCTTCTATATATTCAATAGCTTCTTTTAATAACTCATCAAAATGATTAGGATAATCATGATTTAAGTTAGGCACAACTTTATACTCATGTTCTATATTCTTATCTCTTAATAATTGTACAAATTGCTGTGTACATTCGAAACAATCTTCATCTTGCTCTCCACATACTATATATCCCTTTATATCTTTATCCTGTAACATCCCCAGCAACTCATTCCATTCTTCAACCTCTGGAAGCCACGGTGCCATAAAAATAAAACCTTTTACATCTATATCTTTTTGTAAAATAGTGTGTAACGCCACTCTTGCTCCAGCAGAAAAACCACCTATTATTACATTTTCTACTGTATGATTTTCTATAAACTTAGCGTAATGCTCTTTTAATTCTTCTCTTCCTCTATGTATATCATCCCAGACAAACCCATCTGAAAATTGAATTTGCGAAGACTGTGGTAAAGCTAACGTATAATCTTGTGTCAAAACTGATTTCCAATATGGTTCTATTATTTGTATATTTTCTTGATCACCATGCATTGTAAGTAGTAGATTTCCCTTTTTCTTGCTGTAAATATATTTCACATCTGCTCGTTCTGTTTTCTTTGCTAATTCTTCTCTTTCTTTACATAATTGAACCATTTTATAAAACTCTTCAAATTTATGTAGCGGTTTTAAATCGTCGTCAGAAATTAAATACTCATTTCCATACCAAAACCCATTTTCTATAATGGCTTCCTTCATTAAATGTAACGCTTCTTCTTCAAGTCCTGCTGCACTTGCTAATGCATATTTAAAATTAAATATTTGTGCCTCATTCCCCACTACACCTTTAGCATGCTCCATTATATAAGTGTACGCTTCAAAACTTCCTTTATTTGCATAACAATGTAACGTTTCATTTAATAACTGAATGTAACTCATACTATTTTTCATATTGTAATTCCCCCGGAACCTTTTATAATATTTACTTCTCGAACTTATTACTATTCTGTGGTCACGTTATATAACTCATGCTATAATACTTTATTTTAGAATGATACTTAATAATTACTTCTCCCAGTCCAATAAGTTTATTATAAAGTTTAATAAACTGAAAAATCAATATTTTCACAAACAAAAAAAACAACAATATATTTATTGTTGTTTTTTACATCTACCCGCTTTTTTGTTTTTTTCTATCCGGTTTACTTGAAACTAAATAATGTTTTTCTGAAATATATAAGTTTCTTTTTAATAGACGATTTAAGTAAGGCCCTAGTTTCATTCCGCATATGAGGCGATCTTCGCTACCTTCAACAATCGGGAACATTTCTTTTTCTGTTACATATTGATCTACTGCCTTTTGTACACTATCAATTTCTTTAACTAGATTTAAATTTTCTTCTGTATGTTCAAATACCTCAAGCGTTTCCTTCGTTATGAGAAAAACATTTGTTGGAAATGCAGGTAAATACGGCTTTAACAAATCATAATTTACTGTATAATCATCATTTACTAGTACTGTATAAACAATATTAGCATTCGTTTCGAGAAACTTAGCCATCGCTTGTTCTAATTCATCTTTCGTAATTTCCCGCTCTTCTTTTCCAGTTTTGAAAAAGCGAAACATCGCATCGCCTCCTTTTTACTATATTATAGCATAAAAGAAAACTGAAAAATCACAAAAAGAAATCCATTGAAAGAATTTTTCAATGGATTTCTTTTTATATTTATCGTTATTTTAAGAACGCACTTAGCATCCATACATGCTGTTCTAATGTTGTATGAATTGCTAACAACATGTCAGCAGATGTTTCATCGCCAGCTTCACCAGCAACTTCCATACCTTCTTTTAATTCTTGAATAAGTGCAGAGTAATCATTCACTAATGTTTGCACCATTTCTTCTGCAGATTCTTTGCTTGTACCTTCGTTGACACTAGATGTAGTAAGATATTCTTTCATTGTCGCTAATGGTTTACCTTCTAACGCTAAAATACGTTCTGCTAACTCATCAATATACGTTCCGGCTTCATTATAGAACTCTTCAAATTTCTCATGTAATGTAAAGAAGTGTGGTCCTGTCACATACCAGTGATAATTATGTAGTTTCACATATAACACATTCCAGTTTGCTACCTGCTTGTTTAATACTTCAACAACATTTGTTTTCGTACTCATCCAATCCACTCCTCTTATCATTTTGTAATACTTATCTTTTAATAACCTAATTACATTTTACCATACATTTCCTATCATTTCGAACGCTTGGCTCATATGTAACAAAGTTTTAACACCTTTAATATTTCCCTAATACCATTTAATTCATGTATTTTTTCAAGCATTTCATACTTCTAATTGTCCAAGCTCATACATATGCATAATAGTAAATCAAGCTCATAATAGTAGAAAGAGGGATTACATGGACAATCAACAATGGCATGTAGCAAAGAAAGTTGCTGCTACTTATATCGGGACTGTCGTTGGAGCTGGATTTGCTACTGGACGAGAAATTGTTGAATTTTTTACAGTGAACGGATTATATGGAACAATTGGCATATGTGTAAGTGGGGTTTTTTTTATTTGGCTCGGCACAAAGATGATGTTACTCTCATCACAAATCGGGGCATTTTCAGCTCAAGAGTTTAACAAATATTTATTTGGGGATGTATTCGGAAATGTTGTAAACACATTATTATTACTCGTTTTATTTGGCGTAACGAGTGTTATGTTATCAGGGGCTGGAGCAGTATTTGAAGAGCAACTTCGTTTACCAAGACAACTCGGTATTCTCATTACAATTATCGCATGCCTCATCATTGGTAGCCGCGGATTACAAGGTGTTTTTGAAGTAAATACACTTGTCGTACCTATTATGATGATATTTATTATAGGACTTGCTATTACAACCTTTTTCCACGGTACAACACCTATTAGTAATACTATTCCTGCAGAAAGCTGGAATATGAAGTGGATTACTAGCCCTATTACATATGTCGCCTTAAATCTCTCTCTCGCCCAAAGCGTTCTCGTCCCATTAGCAAGTGAAGTAAAGGATCGAAAGGCCATTTTTTGGGGTGGAATTTTAGGTGGTGCAGGGCTTTCTTTAATTTTATTATGCAGCCATTTAGCTATCTTATCAGTTGACCAATTTTATCAATACAACATCCCAATGGCTGAAGTCATAAGAAGATTTAATGCAACTTTTCACTTTTTCTTTGTTCTTATTATTTTCGGTGAAGTGTTCACAACTTTAGTTGGTAATGTGTTCGGGATGACAAAACAAATGCAATCTATCACTGAGTGGAAAAGTAACAATATTATTTTCTTCATTTTACTAATTAGTTATTGCTTTAGTTACATCGGTTACAGCGAACTACTCCACATTCTATATCCAATCATCGGATGGGTAAGTATCGTTCTACTTCCGATCATTGCTTTTAAACAACTTCAAAAAACATAAAAAAGCATCCATTTTATTGGATGCTTTTTTATGTTCATTCACAATCATCACATATTTCCCAGTACGGTCCCATTTCCAATGCCAAATATGGCTTCAATTGCAATCGGATCATTCGACTAGGCATACGTTCTAAAACGAATTGAATCCCTTCTTCATCCTCGTCTAATTCAACTTTTGAAATAGCAATTCTTTGCATAGTAGAAATGGGAATGCCATCTTTATATAAAGTGATCTTCACCTCATCATATTCATTAAAATACAATTCAACACTCATTTGTTTTTTCAACATTTCATTAACAATTTCAAATGTATCATTTTGTTCTTGGATTATATATTTCCAGCCGCCTCTATCTTCTTTCGGAGCTGCTTGAAATAATGTCATCAAATCCTCATATAACATAAGATAACCCCTCTCTTACTAAAAACGATGAGTATTTTATATACCCTTTATCTCTATCACTATCCATAGTTATTGTACCATATATCACCGTTTTTACCGTATTCATTTGCTTCATAAGTACTTACAAAACCCTTTATTCTATCTTCATTATTATATATCTTAGTTCATTACTTAATACTCTGCTAAAAGTACTGTCCAATATCTATTTATTATTTGCTCACAACAAAAAAGAAGAGTGACTTATATCACTCTCCTTAAAAGAATTTGCCTGTAGCTGCTAAAGCTAATACTATAATTAAAACTGTAAATAATAATGATACAATGAAACTAAATATAGGTAATGCTTTCTTTTCATTCTTCTTAAATAGTAATCTTAAACTAAGAAAGATGTTTACTGGTACAAGTATAAAATAAAAATATTTAACAATTTGCACCGAGCTATTCGAAAGTGTTTTTAATACAAACACTTCAATTAGAAAAACAACAAAAAATGAAATACTTAGCCAAAATGAGACATAACTAAGCCAAGAATGTCTTTTTGTACCCCAATACACTCCCATATTAATCTCCTTTTATTTGTATTCTATATGATAATAATTATACACAAAGTTCACAAATACCTCTATTTTTCGACAAATTTTATCCAGCATTAACGGGCAATAAGACTCCCACCTCAAAATTCGGCGAATGCGAGGAAGTCAGGTGGGAGTCGGGCTGATAATCAGTGGGGGATGGACACACCCCCCACTGATTAAAGTTTCACTTTATGTGAAATACAGTTTTAAACATCCTAAGGGGAATCTCCAGTCTCATTAATATTTAACCTACATCAATCTGGTCTTACTTAATAAAAAAGACTGCCTCACTAGCATACTGCTATGCGTGCGACAGTCTGTTCTCTTTTAAACTTTAAATCTTTCAATTAATACTTGTAACTCTTCAGCCATTTGAGATAATGTACCAGCTGCAGAGCCTATCTCCTCCATCGAAGCTAATTGCTCTTCAGCTGACGCTGCTACATTTTGTGTACTAGTCGCATTATTTTGTGCTGTCATTGCAATTTGTCCTACTGAAATAGATACTTCATTTGCACCTTTTGACATTCCGTTAGCCGTTTCAACCATCGTCTTTATTTGATTAGCTATTTCATTTGTGGATTGTAAAATCTCTGCAAAGTTTTGCTTCGTTTCATTTGCAATAACTAGTCCAGATTGAACTTCTTCATTTACATGATTCATAGATTTTACTGTCTTACCCATATCATCTTGTATTTCACCTATTAATTTACTAATTTCGCTGGAAGATACGCTAGATTGCTCTGCCAACTTACGTACTTCATCTGCAACGATTGCAAATCCCCTTCCGTGCTCACCAGCTCTTGCAGCTTCAATTGCTGCATTTAAAGCAAGAAGATTTGTTTGATCTGCAATATTTTGGATTACTTCTAAAATGTCACCAATTTGCTTTGATTTATTATTTAATAACTGTATAACTGCATCTGATTGTGAAACAGATTCTGCAATAGATTGCATTTGATTTACTGTTTTCCCTACTAGTTTTCCGCCATCTTCTGCTTTTTCACGAGTATGGGCAGAAGCCATATTAATAGATGATGAACTATTAGCTACATGCTGAATCCCTTCTGTTACATCAAACAGTAACATCGCACCATTTTCTACGCTTGTTGTTTGCGTCGTTGCCCCACTTGATATTTCATCCATTGCCATTGTAATTTGTTCAGTCGCTTCGCTCGCCTGTCTTACACTTGCAGTTAGCTCTTCTGATGCTCCTGCAACATGCCCAGCCGAATCATTAATTCTTCCAATTAGCGTTCGTAACGAATCTGTCATTTCATTAAAACCTTTTGCAAGTTGACCAATTTCATCATTAGAATGGATTTCAATTGTTTGCGTTAAATCCCCTTCACTTATTTCTTTAGAAGTGTCAACTAATCTTTTTAAAGGTTTTGTAATAGAAAGTGTCACGAAATAAATAAGTGCCCCTCCTGCAACTAGTGAAATAAGCATAACAATTAACATATTATAAAATACGGGTTGGGCTGCTTCAATTACTTCATTTGAGTACATCGTTCCACCAATTTTCCAACCTGTTTTTAAGTTTGTAGCAAATACCATTCTCTTTTCACTATCGTCATACTTGTATGAAAAAGTACCGTGATTATCTTCGTAAATTTTCTTTGCCCAAGAATCAGCTGCTTTATCTCCTGATTTTTCTTGAGGGTGAGCAATTATTTTTTGTTTTCCATCTAAAATGAAAGTATATCCTTTTTTACCAATATTAATTAACTTTGTTGTTTTCAATAAATTCTCTAAGCTTAAATCTACCGCAACAACACCATTTTTATCTTCTGTTTGTTTTGCAATCGTTACAACAATATGTCCATTTCCTTTTGCCTTATACGGTTCAGTGACCACGATTCCACCTTGCTTACTCACTGCATCCTTATACCAAGAGCGGGTTGTTGGATCATAATCTGCTGCCATTTGTATATTGGGTTCTTGCACAAACTTCTTATCATTGCCGGCAACATATACTTGTTCAACATCTTTATTCAAATTGATATATTGGGATAATATCTTTCTTAATTCGTCTTGATTATCTCCTTGGTACATATTACTATGGATCACTCGTGCAAAGTTATTTACTTCGTTAAATTTCGCCTCAATCATTTGATTAATTAAATTATCTAATATTTTTATATTGTCTTGCGCACTACCCGTAATTTGTGATTCAAAATTCTTTTTAGCTGTTTGATAAGACATGCCTCCGATAATAGAGACAGCCGCAATTAAAATTACAAAAAATGAAATTAATAGCTTTTTTGCTACTTTCATATTACGAAACCAATTTAATAGTTTACCCATTACGAACCTCCTACTTTTTAATATCAAAAGTTAAATTGAATTAATTGTGAATATTTCCATCCCCAAATTATTATTTTCATAACCTATTATGATGAATACTTTGTAAAGTTTAAACAATTAAATTCCTTTTGTCCATATATATGAATAATATTATTATAAAATTTATAAATATAAAAAACCAAAGGGAACTCCCTTTGGTTTTTTATATTTTTTTATGCTGTTTAGAAATCTTTTTCCATTTATCACGCTCTGCTCTTGCAAGAATAGCATCTTGTTTTCTCATAAAATACGCCAGTTCCCTTTGTAACTTTTTATAGCTTTGCAAACGATCTATCGTAATAAGTCCGTTATCAATTGCATTATGCACTGCGCACCCTGGTTCATTTTCATGTTTACAATCCCGGAAACGGCATGTTTTTGCTCGTTCTTCAATATCAGAAAATGTTGTTTGGATTGCATCGCTTCCTTCCCAGAGCTGCAACTCCCTCATGCCCGGAGTATCGATTACGAGAGCACCACTTGGCAATTGAAATAACTCACGATGAGTTGTCGTATGCCTTCCTTTACTATCTTCTTCACGGATGTCTCCCGTTTTCGCTACCTCAATCCCTATCAGTGCATTTAACAAAGTAGATTTTCCTACCCCTGATGATCCTACTAAAGCAATTGTTTTTCCTGGAGACACAAACTGTTTCAACGAATCAATACCTGCATGCTCTAAACTATCAACGACGAAAATAGGAACACCAATTGCTATAGCTTCCGTTTCTACAATTTTCTGTTCCACATCATTACATATACTACTCTTTGTTAAAACAATAACTGGCATTGCGCCGCTTTCATACGCTAATAATAAATAGCGTTCCATCCTTCTTACGTTAAAATCATGATTAAGTGCATTTACTAAAAATAGATAATCTACATTTGCTGCAATAATTTGTTCTTCAGTTCTGGTTCCAGCCTCTTGTCTTGAAAAAGAGCTTCTTCTCGGAAAAATACGGTGAATAATTGCCTTTTTCTCTTTTTCTATTTTCTTTATATACACCCAATCACCAACTGCTGGATAATCCCCTTTCGTTACTGCTTCATGCCGAAACTTCCCAGACAGTTCTGCCTTATATTCACCGTCATTACAAATAATACGATATATATGCTTATGCTCAAGTAAAATACGACCTACTTCATAATTGTTCTCTACAGCTTGCTCTTCAAAAAATGAATCCCAGCCGAACGATTCTAAAATATTTTGATTCAAATAAATATCCTCCCTAGTTTGTACTAAGTGGAAGGATTACGAGCTACCTTATATAATATCGCCCTTTCCGTCCACCTTTGTATTTGGTTTATTATTCATATAAGTTATTATCGCCATAATACATCACCCCGTTCTTATTTTAATTACTCTCATTATATGGAATATCGATATAAAAAGCTACCTCATTTGACGTAATTTTCGAATAACTTTCTTTTTAACATTCTAATTTGTCCACGATGACTAATTTCATCTTCTAGTACATGGAACCAAAGATAGTACTGATTATACACTACTCCGTTAGGCCACTGCTTTTCTGACATTAGCCATGTATCATCTTGTTTACTCAAATACTTCAGCGAATCTTCTCGAACACTTTGCAAAAGTTGTACATAATACTGTATTTCATGACCATGAATCGTTTTCTCTGCTTCCCCTAAATACAGTGTACCTTCCCATATTTCTAATTCTTCCTTCGTAAAGTCACGATCTTGAAATGAAATAAGCTGATGGACTTTTTCTATAGCTGCTATATGTTTTAATAAGGCACCAATTGAATTCCCATCACTCGGCATAATTAAATCTAATTGCTCAATTGATAAATTTTCTATTTCCTGTAATGTTACCGCCCTCGTATGCTCCAGCATACTTACTAATTCCCCTATATTTTTTGTATAACCATCTACACTTCTTACTCGATAATCTATATTCATATTATTGTAAAAGTGATTCATATAATAGACTGAAATACATCGAAATTTTCTGTTATAATTAAATTGAATAAGGAATATACCCAAACAAACTTTCTCAATATGCCTATATGAAATATTAAAAGGAATCAATATGAAAAAATCGAATCTTATTCACTAAAAGGAGTGGATTCGATGGAAATGTATCAATGGCTAACCGCTGTTCTTGTTGGTGGCATTACTGGCTTCGTTTCCCATCTAATCAATAACCAAGGTAAGTTATTGCTTCCACGCCGTTTGAAAACTTTTTTTCATTTTGGGTTTTTAACTGATATTTTCACTGGTAGCCTAGCCGCGCTTCTTGGACTCGTTTTATTCGATGTCACCTCAATAAAAGAAATTATAAAAGTATCCATTGTGACCGCTATTTCCGGTCAGACTTTTTTACTTCACCAAGCTTTAGGTGGTGAGCAGGCTAAAAATACGCAAATTGGAAAAGCTGATGAGAAGATTCAAGAAATTGACAAATTATTGCGACGTTAGTCTATACTTTCTTTTAAAATTATTGTTATAATGAAAAATAAATATTTTCTATTGCGTCGTTTGTCAGAAGAAAGGGTGTTTCGTATGACAAAAAAGAAAATAGAAGATTTCTTAACAAACACCGAAAAAGAGGAACTGCTAGAAAACTATAAATGTTTACGAGAAGCCCGCACAAAAAGCGAAGCTAACTATTTTGGTGAAGCAGTAAACCATCTATTAAATAAAGCAAAACAACGAATTATTAAAGATGCAGGTATACATGATGAAAATGCAGCAACTGTTCAATCAAAGAGAAAAGCACTTTTTTAGGATAAGTCTAAAAAAGTGCTTTTTGTTTGTAAAGGCTTTAAGATGTAATTCCTTTTTCATTATCTTCATTAAGCTTTTCACTTTTTCTAAACAGAAATAAAGCTGCAACATATAGTAACGCAGTAAAACTACCTACAAGTATAAAATTATTAGATGCTGCAAATAGCATTCCTGCTATTGCCGCTCCAATCATCTGGCCAATATACATAGAAGCATTAGCAAGTGCGGCACCCGTCCCCCGTGCTACGCTTGACATATTTTGCAAATATCCCATCATTAATACAAATAATATTCCTGTCACAAAAAATAAAACAAAGAAAAATAACTCGACAAATATAATGTTCTTTAAATGGGGAAGTATTACATATAGCACTGCCGAAAATACAATTCCACCATAGAAAGAAAAGTTGTAGCCAATTTTATTTACGATTCTAGGACCCAAAATATTACCAGTTAAATTTCCTAATCCTAATACAAGCATTGCTGTACCTACTTCATGAACCTGTAAACCAAATTGAATGGAAAGCCACACACCAAAAAATGAAAATGCTGCAAAATTACCAGTTTGAAAAACAAAATATGCAAAATAAGAAAGTGAAACCTTTGAATCTCTAAGTAAATGCTAGTACTCTTTTCATTTAAACCTTCCCCTTTTATATAAAGTGAAACTTTAATCAGTGGGGGTTTTGTCCCCCCACTGATTATTAGTTGAATCAATCGAGCTTTTACGAGCAGTTGATCTCCCACCTAACCCCCTCGCATTCGCCAAATTTTGAGATGAGAGTCTTACTGCCCGCAAATAGCGGGATAAAAAGAGGGTACTATCCCTCTTTTCAATTAATCTTCTAATATAGATTGGATTTCTTTCATAGCCTTCTCATTCAATGAAACATCCACTGCTCTTACACTTTCTCTTATTTGCTCTGACCGCTTCCCACCAGGAATAACAGTATCAATTCCTTTTTTGTTTAGTAACCACGCTAAAGCTAAATGCGATACTTCACTATTTTTTTCTTTAGCTAAAGCTTTTAACTTTTCCACTTTCTTAAAGTTATTCTTATATGTATTTTCTTCAAATAAATTTACACTTTGACGCCAATCCCCTTTACTTAACTCGAAATCTTCTGTATATTTACCACCTAGTATTCCAAAGGCAAGAGGTCCATATGGAATAAATGAAATACCTGCTTCAATACAATACGGCAATAGTTCTTCCTCAGTGGTACGATCTAACATATTGTAAGGTGATTGTACAACATCAATATGATCATGTTGATTTGCTACTTTTAATTGCTCCACGTTTACGTTAGATATTCCAATTGAACGGATTTTCCCTTCTTCTTTCAAGCGCGTAAGCTCTCCGATTGAATCTATGTAACTTGTTGCAGGATTTGTAAAGTGTAAATAATATAAATCAATATAATCAGTCTGTAATCTTCTTAGACTATTTTCCACAGCATTTCTTAAATAACTTGGTTCATTATTAATATAAGTTTCCCCATTTAATAACGGCTGAATTCCACCTTTTGTAGCAAGTACAAACCCGTGGCGTTTCTCTTTTAATACCTCTCCTACCAATTCTTCAGATCTACCGAAACCATATGAATCCGCTGTATCAAAAAATGTAATTCCTTGCTGAATCGCTTCTTCTATTAATCTTTTTCCTTCTCCCTCATTCACATTAGCGTATAAATTATGCCCCCTACAGCATTTGTTCCTAACCCCAACTTTGAAATATTTAGTCCTGCCTTTTGCAATTTTGTATACTTCATTTTTTCTCCCCCTATATTTCTATTGTTCGATTATATTCGAACAATAGAAATATACCATTTTATATGTTATAGTGCAATTATCTTAACTTATACAAGCAGGTGAAAAAAATGCGTACACTCTATCATCCAAATCAAGAAGAAATTCAATTTTCTTCTGTCTTATATGCACTTAGCGATCAAATTCGTTTACAAATTGTAAATATGTTACTAGAGAAAAATGAACAATCTTGTGGCTCGTTAAACATTCCTATCGCGAAATCGACTTTATCTCACCATTTCAAAGTTTTACGTGAATCAGGTGTTATGTATACACGCCTTGAAGGAACACAACGTTTCATTTCAATTCGTGAAGATGACTTAAATGCTAGATTCCCTGGTTTATTAAATGTTGTATTACATGCGACAGAGCCATACTAAAAAACATCTCATATAAATATGAGATGTTTTTTAGTAAATGTTATTCTTTTAACAAATCTATTAATCCGTTCCCTTCAGATGTACGTTCATACCCTAAAGGTACCGTTCTTTTTATTAGTTGCTCATATATTTCCGGCTCTGATAACTTTCTGCCATATTCTCTTTCGCACTGCTTAATGAGAAGTGCTAATGCACCAGCGACATGCGGTGTCGCCATTGAAGTTCCACTTAATACAGCATATTTCCCCTCTGGATACGTAGATAATATTTCATCACCTGGCGCTACCAAATCAATTTCTTGATTTGAATTACTAAAACAAGCAATTTTCCGCTCTAAATTGACAGCACCAACTTCAATTACCTCATTGTAAGCACCCGGGAAGTCTAGTTCCTCTGTGTCATCATTGCAATCCCCATTATTTCCGGCAGCACATACAACGAGAACATCTTGCCTTACCGCATTTTGAATTGCTTCATGCAATTCGGGAACGTCTTGCGGACCACCAAGTGACATTGAAATGATTCTCACTTTCTCTTTATTTGGCCCACTCCAATTTACAGCATAATTTATTGCTTCAATGATTTGCTCATAACTTCCAGAACCATCTCCTGCTAAAACTTTTAATACTAACATTTTAGCAAGTGGTGCGACTCCTAATACACCTACACCATTTTCTGTTGCTGCAATCGTCCCGGCTACATGAGTACCATGTCCGTTATTATCAAGATAAATATTCGGATCCCCTTCATAATCTTTCGTGAAATTTCTTCCACCGACTATACGATCTTTTAAATCTATATGATTTATATCACACCCTGTATCTAATATGGCAACGACAACATCTTTTCCTTTCGCACTCTTCTCCCATACTTGTGGAGCGTGAATCAGCTGTACACCTGGTGGAATTTCGTTTACTTCTTTAACCACCTTATTTACGGTAAACGGAATCAATTGTATGCCTTTTTGTTTATTCGCTGTACTACTGTTCATCGTAATCCCTCCTGAAAATATATTATTTTCATTTCAGACCACTTTTGAAGACGTTTAAATGTAACATTCGTTTTATACGTTTCGTTTTCCTTCTTTATAAATATTTCTCAATAAAGCTTACTAGCTCTATACTACTCTTTTTATTTATTCCGTAATTTGAAAGCAGTTACAACCCAATTGGTTCAAATTATAACTAAAATAAAAGGACCAATTAAATGATCCTTTTATAGTTTTTTAAAAGAATGATATATAATTTAAAAAATAATATAAATTAAGACTACACCTCACTCTTGTTTAAAAATTTTTCTATTTCTTTTATTAAATATTTCGCTCCATCTATACTAACAGTAATGTTTCCATTTGCTAATGATATGTTCTGGTCTGAAACATCACCTGTTATTTGACAAGCATTGTAAGGTTGATATTTTTGTAAAATGACTTTGTCTTCTTCTACAAAAATTTCTAGTGGCGATTTAATTTGTATCCCTAATACATCTCGTAATTCTTTAGGAATAACAATTCGTCCTAATTCGTCTACTTTTCGAATAACTCCTGTTGCTTTCATATTATTCCCCCCTTACTCTCTTTTAATTTCCCACCTCGCTCTTTCCATTTTATCACTTTTTGGTAATACTTGCCTCTTTTTAAAAGTTTTTGTACTCAAGTTAAAAAAACACATTTACCGAATACGTAATCTCTCTTTCAGTTGTTTTAAGTAACGCGATCGTATCAGTAAGAAGTATGCGACTTGGATTCCTATGAAAACACTTAATACTATCGCATTTTCTTTAAGCAGTGAGTACTCAAACATCTGGCCTAGCGCAGTTAACGCTACTGCCCCATGTAATGTTGCAACACCAATTGGTACGAAGAATAAAAGTGCTAAACGGATTGTCACTACTTTCGCTAGTTCACCGCCCGTTAACCCTACTTTTCGAATCATTGCGAACAAGCGAGTATCATCCTCTAAATCGGAGAATAAACGGAAGTAAAGAAAACTTCCCGCACAAACGAAAAATACAATTCCGATAAAGAAACCTACAAATAAAATAGGTCCTGCGATTTGTAAACTTTGATTTTGATCGTACTCTTCTGCACTAAACGTTGAATGTTCTTGATAAGGCTTAATCTGATGCGTAAGCTCTTTACCAACCTTAATTTCATCTTTCGTTCCTTTCGTTTTATACATATAATCTTTTTCTTCTTTAAATCCATCTTGTAATAAATCATATTGATTTTTAGAGATTACATAAACATTACCTCTTAGTATTTTACTCAGTGAAGAAGTATTAACTTTTTTCACTTTTAAAGGTTCATTCATATTTGGTAAAGTAATTTCTTTTCTTTCTTTCATCGGTGGTCCTGGAATTTCGGCTGACAAAAATAAAGCCTCTTTATTTGATACAGCATTAAATGGTTCTCCTGTTAATTTTGCATATTCTTCATAATCTGATTCTTTTATAAAAGTGGCGCTTCTTAACGACTGCTCTTCCGTTTTTTTGGATGAAATATTTATTTTTGAAGCTGATATACTATGTTTCTTTAGCCCTTCATCAATGATCTGTATATGCTGTAATTCACTACTATTTCCTTGCTTAGACTGATAGTGAAAAGCAATCGGCCTCTCCATAATTCCTTTCGTCATTGATGCGAAGCCAACTAATGTACCTATTGCTGAAAATGCTACAGTTGAAATAATCGTTACAATAAAGAACATTCTTGCGTTATCTCGCATACGGTATGCTAAATCTGACAAAGTGATAATATTTGTCTGTGTCCAATAGAAACGTTTACTTTTTTTACATAGTCGAATAATAAAAACGCTCAACTGCTTGTACAGCAAATACGTACCAATAGTGACTACTGTTGTAACAGGAATCATCATAATAAATACCATTGCGCCATGTGATAGGAGTGCTCCTATATATCCAGTGCTTAATAATACTATTGCTACTACAGAAGAAATAATAGATGCTTTCGGTTCCGGCTTCGCTTCTGCTGATCCTCTAAACAATTTCATAATTTTATTTTTACGAACCATTCCTGCACTGAACAATGAAATAATCATAAATAATATGAAAAACATAATACTCGTTACAACAATCGCTTTCATCGGTATGTAATAGGATAAGGAAATATCGAGTTTTAATATCATTGGGGCTACAAATATTAATATTCCTGAAAACAACATACCTGAAAGAATACCGAAAATAATTGCTCCTATTCCAATCATGATATTTTCAAAGAAAATAAGACGCTTTAATTGATATTTCGTCATACCTAACATCATTAAAATTCCTAGTTCACGCTTTCTCGTTTTTAAAAACATTCCCATTGAATATAAAATAAAGAAGAATGTAAACAAGTAAATAATAGACTGTGCAAAAGACATACTTACAAATACGTACTGACCCAATTCTCCAGCACTTAATGCCGGATGAAACGCAAAAAATGAATACACAAAAAAGGCCATAATAGCAAATGCACTACTCAAAAAATATGCTGAGTATGTCCGTCTATTTCGTGTTACATTCCGATATGCAAGTTCTCTAATGTTCATATTACTTCTCCGCCCTTCTACTAACTATGTTCTTATATTAGTAAAGTGCGGAAATACCTTCCATCGATTCAAATGACAAAAACCTTACATTTTTGAAAGGTTAAAAAAATTGCTTAAACGAAGCAGTTTCATTATAATGACTACATTCATATTCATACACACATCCTATTGTATATTCGTTAGTTTTGCGAAATAATAAAGGATAGAAGTATGTACCAATATATACATAAAATTTTTTACAGCTTTAATATGAATAGGAGGAAAACATAATGACATTACAAGAACAGATTATGAAAGCATTACATGTTCAACCTGTAATCGATCCGAAAGTAGAAATTCGTAAACGAATTGATTTCTTAAAAAATTATGTAAGAAAAACAGGCGCGAAAGGATTTGTACTTGGAATTAGTGGCGGACAAGATTCTACATTAGCTGGACGTTTAGCTCAGCTTGCAGTTGAAGAACTTCGTAACGAAGGTGGGAACGCGACATTTTTCGCTGTACGTCTTCCTTATAAAGTACAAAAAGATGAAGATGATGCACAATTAGCATTACAATTTATTCAAGCTGATCAATCTGTTGCATTTGATATCGCTTCAACAGTTGATGCTTTTTCAAATCAATACGAAAACTTATTAGGTGAATCATTAACAGATTTCAATAAAGGTAACGTGAAAGCACGTATCCGCATGGTTACTCAATATGCAATTGGTGGACAAAAAGGGCTACTTGTTATCGGAACAGATCACGCCGCAGAAGCTGTAACAGGATTCTTTACAAAGTTCGGAGATGGTGGTGCAGATTTATTACCATTAACAGGATTAACGAAGCGCCAGGGACGCGCTCTGTTACAAGAATTAGGTGCAGACGAGCGACTTTACTTAAAAATGCCAACAGCTGATTTATTAGATGAAAAACCAGGTCAAGCTGATGAAACAGAATTAGGTATTACTTATGATCAATTAGATGATTATTTAGAAGGTAAAGCAGTTCCAGCTGACGTTGCAGAGAAAATTGAAAAACGTTACACAGTGAGTGAACATAAAAGACAAGTACCAGCGTCAATGTTTGATGATTGGTGGAAATAAATAAAACATAAAAAAGAAGCTAATCTCATTTAGCTTCTTTTTTATATGTTAACGATATACCCCTACTCTTTTCTCCAATAAATCTTGCAGGCAATCTTCATGTTGTTTACAAAATAACGGTGGCATGTCGTCTAACGGGAAAAACTTCAAATCTAACGTTTCATCACCATCTACTTTTTTGTCGCCCCCAACTATTGAGAATGAAAAGAACATCGTAATTGACTGCGCCTTGTCTCCATTTGGATATGTTTGAAAATATTTTGTATACACTCCAATAAGCTCATTTATTTCTACATCATACCCGGTTTCCTCTTTTATTTCTCGAATCGCAGTTTCCGCAGCCGACTCTCCTATCTCCATTGCGCCACCTGGAAAGCCCCAAACGTTAAAGTCTCCTCTTTTTTGTAGTAATACTTCTCCCTCTTTATTAAATACACAACCACCGGAAAAGTTTAAGAAAACATAATCATGCCCTACTTTTTCACGTAATTCTTTTATATAATTGGCCATTCTCTTTCCCCTTTTCATACTTCTTCTATCGCTGTTTCTTATCTTTTTCAAGCAATTCAATAATTCGATCTAGCTTCTGATTCATATTGATCACATGTTGCTTTTTTACAGAGGTGTTTTGCAATAATTTTTTAACAAACAAAGTAAATGATATGAAAAACAAAACGATAAGTCCGATTACTAAACAAGTATATATCAATGTAAATATATTACTTTCAAACAAGTTCATTCAGCCTTCACATCCTCTCCCCTTTATATTACCATAAAATTCTAAACACTTCCGATCATGCACAAGCATAAAAAAAGAGCATCTTTTACAGATGCCCTTTTTTCATTGCTTAATACGTAAATGTAATTGTCGCTAATGAATAACCCGCCATTGCACTATATGGTGCTACTTGATAAGATACACGTTTTGCACCTTTTGGCCAACTTATTTCATTTAATACTTTCTTTATATCTTGCATCGCTCCATCCATGGACTGCTTATATCGTACTTCTACTTTTTCTGGCTTACTAGCAAATTGTTGCTGTAACTTTTTCTTAAATTCATTATAATTTTCTGCTCCGTATTGTGCAGATAAGTATTTTAAATTTGTTTCTTTTAACATTTGCTCATATACGACAGTTTTTGAGCTACCAGCTTTTATTTTGTTTGTTAATTCATTGTAGTAACTTGTAGTTGCCGCTGGGTATTTACTACGATCCCATTCGTGATCTTTACTTAATTGCTCATCAGACATATTAAAATATGAATATGTTACGCGACCAGCTTTATCTGGTACTGGATCATCAAATGTAGTATCAAGATGATACCACTTGTTTTCAATGTTCACTAAATTCCATGCGTGAGCTTGTCCATTTCCTTTTCCAGTTACAATATGAGATTGAATACCTGCTTCTTTTAGTAATTGATATGTTAACAATGTATACCCTTGGCAAACTGCAGAACGATTCGCTAACGCTTCATATGCTGTATATGCTTGATATGAAGTGTCATATGATACATGTTTGACAACGTAATCGTGAATAGCTTTTACTTTTTCATGCGCATCCATCCCTGGTTTTACAATTGAACCTATAATTGCTTTTGCCTGAGATTTCACATATTGTGTTTGTTCTTTTGATTCACGGTATTTCACTTGTAGTGTAAACGTATAGTTCCCTGACATCCCTTTTATAGAATAACTAGTAGAGGCTACATTATATTTTACATACTCATCAGCATCTACGATTTTATTAAACTCGCCGTACAATTGGTTCATAATCTTTTTAATATCTCTATCTTTTGTTTTATATGCGATTGTAATATTTTCTTCACGATTATCAATATGCTTTTTTAATTCTTTTCTGAAATCCTCTAACAACTTTGCGTCTGATGGTGTTGTCACTACAGTTGGATTCGTCGCTGCATAAGATACAGTTGATGCGTGTAAGCCTCCCATTACAATAGTAGAACAAAGTGCGGCAGCTGTCACATACTTACTTGTCTTTCCCATCTTGTCACTCCTTATATTCTATAACTATACGAAAAAGTATCGTATAGTTTCAAAGTATACAATACTTTTCAAACTAGGTCATAT
Organism: Bacillus thuringiensis; assembly: GCF_014932895.1. Classification (GTDB taxonomy): domain Bacteria; phylum Bacillota; class Bacilli; order Bacillales; family Bacillaceae_G; genus Bacillus_A; species Bacillus_A thuringiensis_AA. The sequence goes on from NZ_JACYOF010000002.1 coordinate 230,095, forward strand.
GAGATTATGCATATTAATTAATTCACATAAAAAAGGTTGTTCTTTTTAAAAGAACAACCTCCTTCATTAACAAGTTTGTAGCACACAGCATGTATTCTCAAAATGTCGATTTTTCAAATCTTCATTACTAATACAGAAATATAGCATACCTAATTCTCCCCAAACCATATTACAATTTTTATGATCTGAATCAATTTGGAATAAAAGCGTCATTTGCTGTGGATTTATCCCCATATATTCTCCTGTCTCGTATAACACTTCCTCTTGTACAGAAAATGGCTCACCAAACATTTGGTGGTTATCATAGTTATCTGGAATTAGCTCTTCAAGTAATTGCAAGAAACGATCTGAATCTGCCTCATCTTCAATGAAAAGTTCTGGCAATTTATATGTCAGTTCAAATGTAGTTGCGCATTGGTTATATCTTGCTTGCGATTCATCTGCTCTCCGTAATTGCTCTACAGGGATATCATAATAAAGTACACGTCCAGCTTCGGTTGGAGTCGCATCTTCTTCAAAGTAATTTTCAATACTAAAGAAATATAATATCCCTGTCTTAGGAAGATTGTGATCCATACCAACGTTTTGTAAATCACTTAAATTAAATTGTGCGATAAAATGCAACCGATTTCCATTATACATTGGATATTCAAATGAATCCGGTAAATCAGGAACTCCCCCCATTTTCGAACTACCTATCGCAATCGTTTCCTGTTGTTTTGGCACAACTTTTATACAAGGAAATACAGTATTAATAAGCTCCTCTTTTAAATGTGTCAGGCCATATTTATCAATTAACACTTCAATTTTTTTATCCATAAATTCTCCTTACATTTACATACTTATTTGTATCATAGTACAAAGATTATACTTCATTCATCGTAAAATCAACAAGCCTTCAAAAAAAACGGGCTTATCCTTCGTACGCGAACAAGTTAAAAAAAGCATAGTATACATTGTTCCTACAAACACGATAGTTCATTATTTCTTCCAGTACATTTTCCCATCGTTCATTTTCATTTTTAATATAAGGAGGAATTCCACATGGGTTACGGATATAGTTGTGGTGGTTTCGGCTACGGCGGTAGTTGTGGTGGCTTCGGCTACGGCGGTAGTTGTGGTGGCTGTGGTTATGGAGGCTTCGCTTTATTAATCGTTTTATTTATCCTTCTAATCATCATCGGAGCTAGCTGTTGGGGCGGCTTTGTAGGCTGCTAGTAAACTTAAAAACTATTGCAAAAAAGCACGTACAATACGTGCTTTTTTGCAATTTTCAAATCTTCCCTTCGAAAGGAAGCATGTTTTATGAAGATTGATGGTGTTTTTGAAGGAGGCGGTGTGCGCGGAATTGCTCATGTAGGGGCAATTTGCGCGTTAGCCGAAAAAGGATATGAATGGGAGCGTGTAGCTGGAACATCAGCTGGTGCTATTATCGCAGCGCTCCTAGCAGCTGGATATTCTTGTTCCGAATTAAAAACAATCATAACCGACATTGATTATAACAAATTTATGAAGAAAACTTTTCTTGATAGAATCCCTTTTATCGGTAAAGGACTAAGTGCATGGTCTACTCTAGGTATTTATTCCAATGTATTTATAGAAGAATGGATTGAAGAATTACTGCGAAAAAAAGGAGTTCACTTATTTACAGATTTACCTGACTTAAACAAACTCAAAATTATCACTTCTGATATAAGCAATGGTAAAATGGTTGTCTTCCCTGATGACTTACCAAACTACGGATTTTTAAACTATCGCTTCTCTATCGCTAAAGCAGTAAGAATGAGTAGTACAATCCCTTTCTTCTTTGAACCAGTAAAATGGAGGACTCCAAAATGGAAGCAACCTTGTTTTATGGTGGATGGAGGAATTTTAAGCAATTATCCGATTTGGATTTTCGACTCACCTACCTCTCCTCGCTGGCCAACTTTTGGGTTTCATTTTATAAAAGATGAAATCCAAGCTGATCCTGCGCATTATAAAGAACCTATTTCCATGTTTAAAGGTCTATTTAAAACAATGTTGCAAGCTCATGATTTACGTCACCTAGATAAGGAATCAAAAGCAAGAACAATTACAATTCCAACAGGAACAATTACAAGTACCAATTTTGAGCTAACAAAAGAAGAAAAAGAGTGGCTTTATAATTCTGGTTATAACTCTGCTAATAAGTTTTTACAATCTTGGAACTTCAGACAATACATTGATGCATATAGAAGCGGAAATCAGGATCGAAAAACAAATCGATTTTTCCGCCAACTTGACTCATAATAACATTATTTTGCATAAGAGAATGCTTGATTTTTTAATCATAAATAAGCTTAGTAATTATGTATATTACTAGGCTTATTTACCTCATACGTAACCACACACATTGCTTATGGATAAGTTAACCCTTCAGCTTCCTCCGCAGTAATTACTATGTAACGATTTCCCGTTCTTAATCCTAACAATTCGGCCTTTTCAATTGCATCCTGCTTTGTCTCCGCATAAGCAGCTAAATATTTATCCCCATCGATAATTTGGCAAATTACATATTGTTTCATTACTTTCCCCTTTTACAATTTAATTAGTTTTGCAAGTTTTTTTATACCTATTTCAATTTCTTCTAACGTTGCATACGAATACGATAGGCGTAAAAATTGGTTTGCACTTCTATCATACAGAGTACCCGGGTTTAATAAAATCTTTTCTTGTAAAGCTTTGTCAAATAAGCTACGATTCGAAACGGGTACATTCATATGTAACCAAATATAAAAACCACCTGTCGGTTCATACCATGTTGCTATTTCACGACAATATTTCTCTAACATTTTTATCATAAATCCTCTGCGTTTCTTCAATTCAGTTCTTACAAACTGTAAATGTTCATCATATAATCCATTTGCAAACCACTCCGCTGCAATTTGCTGGGATATAGAACTTGAACCATAATCTGTTTGCATTTTTATGTCTGCCAATCTTTGAATGACTGGCTCAGATCCAACAATCCATCCAATTCTTAAACCTGGACTAATCACTTTAGACATACTCCCGATATGTAGTACGATTCCGTTTTTATCATATGCTTTTAAAGGCTTTGAAACAGGCTCATCAAACCATAAGTCTTGATACACTGCGTCCTCTATAATAGGCAATCCAATTTCATTACATATCTCCATCACTTCTTTCCGCTTCTCAGCATTCATACTAAAGTTCGTCGGATTTTGAAAAGACGGGATTGTATATAAAATAGATGCATTAAATTGCTTCTTATATTTCGCGATATATGATGCATTTAAGCCATTCTCATCCATCGGTATTCCAATTAAACGCATTCCTGCTGATTGAAAAACATTAAGCGAATATAAATATGATGGTTTTTCTAATAAGATTGATGTCCCTTTTGGAAGAAGCCCCATAGAAATAAGTTGCAACGCTTGAATTGCTCCTGAAACAATTAAAATAGAGTCAGGAGATACATATACACCATGCCCTTTTAAATAGTCCGCAATTTTCTCCCTTAAATAGAGATTTCCTTTCGGCTCTTCATACCCAAGTGTCACATTTGATTTCAACAGCTTACTCATTATTATTTTCATCTTTTTTTCAGGTAAGAGACTTAGTGAAAGTTCTCCTGTGCCTAAACGAATTACATGCGGATAAAATTCAGCTTGATTAATTTCTTGAATAGCAGGAAGGTTCGGATAATGAAGTCCTGTTTCTACATAAGACTGCCAATTAGGAGGCGGGGCATATGTTGAAGTATTCTCATTATTATTTACAACAATCGTTCCCTTCCGACCATTTCCCTCAATGTACCCTTTTGTTGCTAGTTCATCGAAAGCCATTACAATTGTACTTCGATTCACACCAAATGTATGAGCCAAATCCCTTTGTGAAGGTAATTTTGTTCCAACGGTCCATTCTCCATTAACGATTCTTTCTTTTATATACGTTTCTATTTGCTTATACAAAGGAATCACTGAAGACATACTAGGTTTCCAAACTAATCTTTCCATCATATCACCTTACATTCTTTTTGGTTGGTAACCTCTCCAACCATATGGATGGATACAAATTTTCATTTCTTCTATACAATATACACTATCATAATGAATTAAAGTAGGAGGTAATATGATGAGTGGAGCAATTATTCACGGTATCATCCTTGCATTTGGCCTTATCATTCCATTAGGTGTCCAAAATGTTTTCGTCTTTAACCAAGGTGCAAGCCAACCAAATATTTGGAGGGTAGCCCCTGTAGTATTAACTGCTTCTATATGTGATACGTTACTAATATTAATTGCAGTACAAGGTGTATCCCTTGTACTCCTTACTTTTTCTTGGTTAACAACGACATTATATATGATTGGATTTATCTTTCTCATATATATGGGCTTCGTTATTTGGAGAAGTAACCCTTCCAATGATGTAAAACAAGAAAAAAGCATGCCTTTAAAAAAACAAATCATTTTCGCTGCATCGGTTTCGTTATTAAATCCACATGCAATTTTAGATACAATCGGTGTAATCGGAACAAACTCTATACAATATATAGGAAATGAAAAATGGGCTTTCACTTCTGCAACTATTATCGTTTCTTGGATTTGGTTTATTAGCTTAGCTTTAGCTGGAAAGCTTTTAAAGAGGCTAGACTCAACCGGAAAGGCGATCGTATTATTAAATAAATTTTCAGGCCTCATCATATGGGGTGTCGCACTTTATATGTTAAAACAAGTTATTTCCCCTAACTAAATTAAGAGGATTGCACGCTAATTACACGCCATGCAATCCTCTTTCAAATTATGCAGTCGGTTCTGGCTTCTGTTTTATTCCCTTTTCATCTTTTGCTGGTTTAATCCAAATCATTGCTATAACAGCACCAATAGCAGCGAAAATACTTGTTAAATAAAACACTTCATGGTCCGCCCCTTTCATGAAAAAAGAATATAGCGGTGGTCCGGCTGCTACACCGATAAATCGCATGGAACTATAAAATGACGTAACCGTTCCCCTCTGCTCTTTTTCAATCCCTTGTGTAATTAGAGCATCTAAACACGGGAGTGCCATACCAATTCCTATTCCCATAATAACAAGACAAAGAAGTAGTAAATAAATCCCTTTTATAAATAGAGGTATTATGACTGATGCAGCAGCCAGTAAAAAACCAATATAAATACACTTCTTCATAACATTTTGATTATCTCCAATTTTTTTACCGGCCATATATGAACTAAGTGATAGAATAAGCAAAGGAATCGCAAGTACACATCCTTTCCATATACCATGAATATCATACTTAGACTCCAGTATAGTCGACAAATAAAAGAGAATTCCGAATAAAATAAGCATAATAATTGCACCTAGTACAAAAATGGCAAATAACCATCTTCCCTTTTCTCGAAACGTAGCGATAATAGATTGAATAAACTCCTTTAATGGTGGTACTTCTCCTTCTTGTTTTTTTGCCTTTACTAGTACTAGTAATAAAACAATTGATACTACACATAAAACTGGAATCGCCCAAAATGGTAAGAACCATACAATGGCAGCAAGAGCAGACCCTAAAATGGGGCTGAGCACTTTTCCAAATGTATTTGATGTTTCAATGATTCCTAAGCCTGTACTAACCTGTTTTTCATCTTTGTATAAATCACCGACACACGGTATTACAACTGGCATTGCTCCAGCAGCACCAATACCTTGAATCGCTCTACCGATCAGTATCCAATTGTATGGATTATCAATTTTCCAAGATACCCAACCTGTTATCGCTCCTCCAATAGCTGCAATCAGTAAGCTTGGAACCATTATCATCTTTCGTCCCCATCTATCTGATAAATAACCAGCAATCGGTATAAGTAAAATCGCAATGATGGAGTAAATTGTAATAATCATGGATACTTGAAATGATGAAATATGTAATTTCTTTTCGATAGTCGGCAAGATTGGAATGAGCATTGAATTCCCTAATGTCATAACTAATGGAACCGATGCAAGCGCAATTAAACAACAGTTTTCTTTTTTTAACATGTTGATTTCGAAACCTTTCATCATATATTTCTTACCATATAATAGCCCTGCTGGAACGTAATTGTTCATTCCACCAGGGCTATTACACCTTTACTACTTCCCATTCACAACAAAAGAAATTGGGTAAAATATAGTATTATTTCTATTCTTTGAATCCCGTTCACAATATATCCTTACCAATTAATTGAAAAAACAAAAAAGAAAGGAAGAATCCTTCCTTTCTCCTATAACCTTCTACATTTAGCGAGTGTATCCGCCACCAAGCTGTTGTTCTGCCATCGCTACAAGACGTTTTGTAATTTCACCACCTACAGAACCGTTTGCACGTGAAGAAGTGTCAGCTCCAAGTTGTACACCGAACTCTTGTGCAATTTCATATTTCATTTGATCTAGAGCTGCTTGTGCTCCATGTGATGCTAATTGATTAGAATTACGATTTCTAGCCATTACCGATCACCTCCTTGATATATATATAAATTGTGTTAAATTCAAATTAAAATACATGGTAATTTTTGGTTATTTATATCATAAAAAAAGAGCCTCAAAAACGAGACTCTTACATCATGTTACATTACGAATTTACTACTTCTAAGTTTCTATTTGTTAATACTTTTATTTCTTCTTTTACTATAGCTTTCGTAATATGCCCAAACCATTCTAGCGAAGCAAAAAATTCGATATCTTTCACTTCCCGGATAATCTCATCATAATTTAAGATACCTTCAACCCTACCAATACGACTTCCCGCTACGCATATACATTATTAGGTTCAAACACATGTAAATAATCTGCTGACAATATATTCTTAAAATGATAATATTGTATCCACGTCCTTAGTCGATGGAAACTGTCTCTCTAATTCATCCTTAATTTGCAGTTCAATTGCAGTTATTTCATGCAGATTTTCAACAATTGATATTAACATATCTTTATTGTTCGTCATTTTCCTTTTGATTACACGATACTGTACATTTATAAATCCTTGTGCAATATCTTCCACCTGATCACGCCAATTTCATTATTTATCCATCCAAAATAATTCAAACAAACGGATATATCTTTTTCAAATACAATGTTTACATAATACTATTATTTACATCAAATTATATATTTGATTTATACCTCTCCAACAATACGCTGTTTCTTCAACATTTAATCTCTCTAAAAATTTCGTGCCAATTTTTTCAGGATTATATTTTTCATAAAACCTTTTAGAAGGATTATTCGTAACCACCCAAACTAATAGCGATCGCATATTAGTTTTTTCACATTCCGATAGCAATGCTTGAAATAGCCTTTTTCCAACCTTCAATCCTTGATACTCTTGTAAAATGTAAATTGCATATAATTCCAAATCACAATTATATGTACCTGTTCTTTCCGTTCCCCCATCGATAAATCCAACTATCTCTCCAGTTAACGTCTCTGCTACAAATCTGTATTGTGGACTTTCTTCTTTTTGAAAAATATTTTCCCATTGTTTTTTTCTTTGTTCAAATGTTACATTTTCTAAAATTTCGTTAGCGAATATCCCTTTATACGTTGTTTTCCAGCTATCAGCGTGTACTTTTGCTATACCTGATATATCATCTTTTATCGCTCTTCTAATATGTATCTCCATCATTTTCTCCCTCCTGTTTACTCATCATTATATCAATTCATTTCCTTAAAAATCCAAATAAAAAAAGAGTGAATTCACTTCACTCTTTTTTTATTACAGTTATCTACTTTCAACTTCAACTGAAACAACTCGATCAATCTCTTTAAGAGAGCTATATAACTCAGTTGTATATAAATCTTCTGGAACTAAAATAACCATCTCCAATTGCTGAAACGCGCCACTATCAATATCTTTAATTTTCACTCGTTTCACATGCATGCCTAAATTTTTAATTTGCTTAAATATACCATCTAATTCTTGATGCTCTTTTACAGTGATTTTTATAGATAAGTCCTTTTGTCTCAATGAGTACGGTCCTGCAATTTTCACAAGTTGAGGAAGTACATTAATCGCTAAAATAATTAAAATCATAGCAACGGTCGCTTGTATATAAAATCCTGCTCCAATTGCAATACCTAAAGCTGAAGCAGCCCACACCATTGAAGCTGTCGTTAAACCAGAAATAACATCATTACTTCTCCGTAAAATGACACCAGCACCAAGAAAACCGATCCCACTCACAATTTGAGCAGCAAGACGCATTGGATCCATGTTTGTATGTCCTGGAACAGAATATACATGCACTGATTCAATTGAAACTATCGTTATTAAACAACTTGCTACAGAAATAACCATACTTGTTTTCACACCAAGCGGTTTATTCTTTAACTGCCTATCTATCCCGATGAATAATCCTAAAAAAAGTGCTAAACCTAATTTGAGCAAAAATTCATATGACATATTTCATTCTCCTTACTTTACAATGTTTCCCTTCGAATAATTCACTATAACTCTTTTGCGATATCAATTCCAGTCTTTTCTATTCATTTAACGACAAAAGCCGAAAAAACATTTTTGAATGTTTTTTCGGCTCTCTATTACGATTAAGACCTTTCTTTATTTCTGTTCTTTAATCTTAATCTGTGCGTCTTTGTAAAATGCTAATTTGTTGTCATTATACTCTTTTGTATAATTATTAAACTGCTCTTTCGACTTTTGTGCTTCTCCATTTAATTCATTAACAGCTTTAACTTTTTCGCCAATCTCTTTTAATTTCGTTTCTTTTACTTTTAATTTTTCATACAGTTCTTTTTCAGTCGCTAACGCCTTTATATAATTTTCATTCATCTTTTGGAATGCATCATAACGCTTTTTATACGACTCTTCTACTACTTTCGCTTGTTTTTGTAACTTCTTATCTTCAAGCTTCTCTATATTACCTTGAACGGATTTCGTTTCCTTCTGCGCTTTTTCTAACATTTCTTTCTCGTTTTTCAATACTTTTTCACGATCATTTACATTTGCAGTAGCTTGATCTATCTTCTTCATAACTGCTTCATTATGATCCTTACCTTCTTGCAAAATTTGAGAATATAGTTCTTGACCTTGCTTCTCTAAGTTCTCTAATTTTTTCGCTTCATCAACTAAAGACTTTTCTTGTGTCGCTGCTGTTTCAAAAGCTGTATATAAATTTTCTTCTGGCTTTTCACCGAAACAACCTGTTAATAACCCTACTGATATTGCTCCAACTACTGCTACTTTTCCATACTTCAACGTTCATTCCTCCATTACATACGGTTATCATGCCAGAAGTTCACTGGGAAGTGACTCTCTTCATGATAAGCTTCAAACTCATAACCCTTTTCTTTTAACCCCTTTAAAATTGCTGGCACAGCAGCGACTGATTGCGGATGAATATCATGCATTAAAATTACTTCCTGTGGTTTTGTTGCATTTGTTACTACATTTTGAGCAATTTGTGCTGCAGCCGCATCAACTTGCATTTTATTATATTTCCAGTCTAAAGAATCAATTGTCCAATCCCATACTTTAAATCCGCCCTCTACTACTTTATTTCGAAGACCTTCATTTAATCCAGGCATCGAACCGTATGGAGGACGTGTTAATTTAGGTGATTTTCCAATAATATTAGCGATTAAGCCTTGGTCTTCTTTCATCTCATTTACATACTCGCCATTTTTATATAACTTTGCAAAATTATGTGTCATACTATGCATGCCTACATAATGACCCTCTGCATTTTCACGTTTCACTAAATCCGGAAACTCTTTTACATTCGCTCCAATTAAAAAGAATGTCGCCTTCGCATCATGCTGTTTTAACATATTTAATAATTCAGCCGTATATTTTCCTGGCCCATCATCAAATGTAAGATAAGCAACTTTTCTTTCCACTCCGTTAAAACGACTTGGTGCCGTTTTATTCAATTCCACTTTCGTTTGTTCACTTGCAAGCTGTACTACATTTTCTTGTTTCGCAACAGCCTTTGCTGGTGAAGTAATTGATTGAAACATAAAATACCCAATAGCTACTGCTGCAATCGCTATTAAAACGACTACTACTCGTTTAATATTAAAAGCTTTTTCCATTCTATCGAATTCCTCTCCCTATTAATCTCATATATAAATCACCCAATATAATTATACATCTATTTATTTTATTACACTATATAAAAAGACTTTATATGTATTATAATGGGAGTTTTATCAAAATTATTGTTCCTATTCCTTCTTTACTCATAATACTAAGCGTACCTCCATGAAGCTCCACCATTTTTTTAACGATGGCTAAACCAATACCTGCACCTGCAGCATGATTATTAATCTGGTAAAACGACTGTTCTATATATGGCAAATGCTCTTTAGCAATTCCAATTCCTTCGTCTTTCACCTTAATCACTGCTTGTCCTTCATTTTTAGACGCTTCAATGTGTACTATACCTTTTTCATGTGAATATTTAATAGCATTTTGAACAATATTCAAGAAAATTTGCTTTAGCCTATTTCGGTCTCCCATCAATTCAATTCGTTCTATAGTATTGATAAATTGAATTTGCTTCTTTTCAGCGTTAGGAGTTAATTGCCAAATCGTCTCCTCTAGTATATCGTACAATTGCACCTTTTGTTTATATAAATTAAAATGATTTGATTGTAATCTTGAAAAATCTAGCAATTCTTCTACTAAATGAATCAATCGGTCTGTCTCACCTGAAATAATTCCCATGCCTTGCTTTATTTCTTCTTCGGTTAAATGATCTACCGTTTTTAACGTATCACTCCACCCTTTAATTCCGGTTAAAGGCGTTCGTATTTCATGAGAAATTGAAGCAATAAATTCATTTTTCATCCGTTCCGCTTTTTCTATTTTATCAGACATATAGTTTAGACTGTGTGCTAATTCACCTAATTCACCAGGGTAATCTTCTTTAATTTTATTTTTCAGCGTACCTTCTGCGATTTGTGAAGAAGCATGAATAATCGATTCAATTGGCTCAACAAATGAATTTGCCAAGCGTCTACTAATCAAGAAGACAATCCCTGAAATAACAACACCTACGAAAATAGTAAACATAATGATTTCAATAATTTTTGTATTCACATGTTTTAAAACGGTCGTATATTTTAAAACACCGATAGTTTGTCCTTGATGTACAAGTGGGCTTAACACTTCTAGTTGTTTTTCATTATCTTTCGTAGTAGTAACTTGATTATACATTTCCCCTTCCAATAAAGATTGTGGAATATTCACTTTACCTTCTACCTTTTCACCACTTGAAGATTGTATAAGCGAACCATGACGATCAATTAACTGTAATTCTGTTCCTTCTAATTGAAAACTACTAATTATGTCACCACTATATTCTTGCAACCGAATAAAATATAGTGAATTGTATTCCGAGAAAAATCGTGTACTCGTCCTCGCATGAGATTCTATATATTGCACAATACCATTATAATAATAACGATAAATTGAAACTGAAAATACTACTTCAAATAATATGAGCATAAGTGTAATAACTGTCATAAAATATAAAGTCACTTTCCGTTTCATCTTATACTTTCCTTCCACACATATCCTTTTCCCCACACAGTAAGGATAAATTGAGGTTCTGATGGATTACATTCTATCTTTTGACGTAATCGTCTCATATTTACATCTACTACTTTCGTCTCGCCTACGTAATGGGTTCCCCAAATCATATTTAAAATTTCATCACGCGAAACTGGCTTTGAAGCCTGACTCATTAAATACTGTAATATCATATACTCTGTAGGGGTTAAATCAACTAACTGCCCACCTTTATATAATCTTTCTTCTATGATATTTAACGAAAACGGACCAGACGTGATTGTATTCGTTTTTTCTTCATGTACTTCTATTCTTCTTAATAAAGATTGTATACGTGCAGTTAATTCTACTGGACTAAACGGTTTTGTAATATAATCATCTGCACCAATTCCAAGTCCTTGTACCATATCCCCATCTTGTACACGTGCGGTTAACATAATAATGCCCATTTTTTTATTTTCTTCCCGGATAGCTTTACAAACTTCAAAACCATCAATCCCTGGTAACATTACATCAAGTAACGCTATATCAACAGTATGATCACATAAAATCTGTAATGCTTCTTCACCAGTACTAGCTTCTAATACATAAAATCCAGCACGTTTCAAATTTAATACAATAAAACTACGGATTGGTATTTCATCTTCTAAAACTAAAATTGTTGTCATAATTCCCACCTCCCTACTCTTGTTGATAATCCGCTAGCGGTTTTATATATGCTTTCACTTTTTCAAACTTTGATTGCTTCGGTACTGCATATACGTGAGAAGCCGTTTTCACTGCTCCCTCGAATCCTTTTATTTTGGGCCATTCTTTCCGCTTAAAAATATGGACTTCAAGCCATATTTCATTTGTACTTGCATCCAAAAACTTTTGAACATTTGATTCCTTATGCTGATCTGGGATAGTAATTTTCCCTATTAACTCTTCAGGAATTTTCACAAAATATCCTTTTTCTATATTGATATATCTTTCTTCTATAGGTTTAGTTCCATCTTCACTCCACTGTATGTAACGCTCAAAGAGCGGACTATCACCATATGACTTATTTTCCCAACCTTTTGGACGTACAGTTTGAACAAATTCAATAATGCCGTCTTCATTAACATCTTTACTTTCCACAACATATTCATTGAATAAATCTTCTTTTCCATCTATAGGTAGTACTTCATAGTGATCCTTATCAAATTTTGCTACATAAGTTATACCTGAATGAGCCCCAATTCCCGCATCAATTACAATTGCCTTTAACGATTCGGAAATATCCCCCATTTGTATTCTTTGAATACTATTTATAAAAGGATCAAATGTAACTTCTGATATTGTCTTAAACTGTTCAATAAACTCAACTGTCAACTTCTCATCTTTTTCATAAGTAACAAGACTTATATCATTAAGACCATTTCTATTTAGATCCTCTATAAATAACTTCGTATAACGCCGATTATAAATCTCCTTCATATCTGCATTTGCTTCTGAAAAAACATACATAACATGTTCTAACGATTCACGACTTACAGAGATTCCAATTAATAACTCTCGCTTCCCGTTCCCTGTAAAATCACCAACTTCAACGATATCTACATCTCCACCATCAAATTTATGCGTGGACTTTATTTTCCATCCATTTCCGATTTCCTCATATACAGCTAAATATACGCTATAATCTTCATTAGGCAATTTATAAAATAAGATGGCCTCTTTCTTATTATCTTGTTTAAAATCCATTGACCAAATCATCTGTTTATCTTTATTAGACATAGGAGTAAGCAACCGATAATTAACAGGCAAATCTTTATCTATTTGCTCTTTTAGTTCATTGATCCACTTTTCATTGGCAGGAGCTCCCATTAAACTTGTTGGAGCTTCAGACATTTTACATCCAGTCAACATAAAGATGATTCCCATAATGCTTATCCATTTCTGCATTTGATATCTTTCCTTATTACAGATTTTAATTATTTCTCTTTATTTTTTGCGTCTCCAATCTTCTCATACATATGAGTATAATTTTTCTAAAATAAAAAATCGTTACAGAAAAGTTACAAATCCATTCCGATAAAAAAAGATTGGCAAAGGCCAATCTTTTTTTATTATTCGTTTCGAACTGGTTTTGGCGTTACACCTAAATGCTGATTCAACTTATTTGAAATCTCTTTCACATTTTTTTCATTTGGAATGTAATAATAAATACCACCAATACGTTTATCCGTACCTTCTACTTGCATTTTTTCCATTTCCAAATTAGATCCTGCCATATTTTTTGTAATAGCAAGCATATCATCAAATGTTAAGTTTGTTTTCATATTTTTATCAACCGCATCAAGTAAAGAGCCCATTTTGCTAATTGATTGAACAGACATTGCTTTTTTTGCAATTGCTTCAATTACAAGTTGTTGTCTTTGACCGCGCATTGCATCACTATCAATTTTACGCGTTCTTGCAAGTGCAAGTGCTTGCTCTCCATTTAAATGTTGGTATCCTTTTTCTAAATGAATCATACCTGCTTGGTCTTTACTATCTTGCTCTGTAAAAGTAACTGGTACATCAATATCAATACCACCAAGTGAATCAACAATTTGTACGAATGATTCAAAGTTAAACTTCACATAATAATCAACTGGTACATTTAAAAATCTTTCCACAGTATCTCTTGTACTTTCAACACCACCAAATACGTGCGCATGAGTAATTTTATCTAATTTCTTTCTAGATGGAATATAAACACGTGAATCACGCGGAATACTTACTAACTTAACAGACTTATCATCTTTATTAATTGTTGCTAATAAAAGTGCATCTGTTCGAACAGCTTCACCGTATTGACTTTTTCTCATTTCACTTCCGTCTACACCCATAATTAAAATTGAGATGTTATCCTTTAAAGGTTCAACTTCCTTATCACGTTTTGATGATTTATCAATTTTTGCATATGCATCACTTACTACTGCTTTTGCTTTGTTATATATTAACGATCCATATCCTACTCCTCCAAAAATAAGTAGGAAAAATGGAATTATAATGAACCATTTTATTGACTTTCTTTTAGAACGTTTTTTATTACTTCTCGTATTTTGTTCTAATTCAGAGCTCATACCCATTCGCCTCTCTTTCTCTTTCCCTAGTATAATGTAAGTCTATAAATCTTCATATTGAATTTCCTTTCAATTACCTTACAATTTTGTAAGGTTATATAATGAATCCAATATGTATTCCATTTCACATTATACTCTCGTACTTATTTTTGGCAAGTCACTATTTATCAACTTCAAAAATTTAGCACTTCGCAACATCCGAAATTACAGATTTATCAACCTGTTCATTTCAAATATTCTAGCTTTCACCTAACAAGCCGACTAAAATAAAGAATCAAGTTAGTTATGACATCTCTATTCATATACTATATTTCACATTATTATTTCTCAAATGGCGTATACATAATTTTCTTCCCATTACTATAAATGAAAGCTGTCTTTGCTTTTAATTTTGTGTTTTCTATTCCCACATCTTCATTTGAGAAATTCACAATAATTTTAATATCTTTTCCATATGAAGCAGATTGTACTAGCTTATCTTCTGACAAATATGCAAAGTTCGTCATTTCTTCTTTCACTGCCTTTTTATGAACTTCATTCCAAACTTTCAGGTGCTGGGTTATTTCTTTTTTATGCTTATTCCACTCTACTTCATCTAAATGGTACAACGGAGGAACATTATACAATAACTCATATAACATACGGTTTCCTACCTCATCTTTTACTTTCAAACTTCCCCATTCCCAATGGTGTGTTGTAATTACAGAATCGTTGTATACCAATTTATATAATGGTACTGAATATATAGGATTTAAATACACTTGTTTATATTCTTCTTTTAACGGTACTTGTTTCGCATATTTTTCTGGAACATTTTGATTTAGTGACCAATATCCACCTACATAATACGGACTTGTTTTATTTTTCCTCATATCTTCATCGTCCCATTTAATAACTGGTGTTTCAATTCCATGGGCAAATGCAATCGTACTACTTGCAAAATCATTTCCGCCCTCAGAACCAACTACCATACCTTTTTCTTGCGCAATATAATCCATTCGTTGTAATCTTGCTTTTAAATCTTGTTCTTGTGTCGTTACATGTTTCGTTGAATAGTCATCATAAATTTCACCCGTCGCATCACAATCGATAAACCATGAATTATATTGAGGACCATTTTGGAATATATCGTTCATACGCTCTTTTACACTAGGAAGTGATAATGTCGGATTTAGTTTTCGCCCTCTACCTAAAAATCCTTGCACTTTTTCTCCATTTTTCTTCGTTACAGTTGCCTCTTCATATAACGATGGATCATTAAATGAAGCTGTATTCCAATTTTTATCACCTTTCTCATGAATAGAATGATAAGAATCATACGGACCAACTAAATACCCCATTTTCTTAGCTTCTGTCACAAAATTAGGTTGCATATATCCTTGTTCCCAGTTCGGTAAACCAATCCATGCTTTTTCTATACCTGCTTCTTTCATTTCCTTTATAATATCCGTGCCATCTGCGTTACCCCATTTACTTACTTCCGCAACTGCATCACCAAGTACTGACTTTAATACATGCTTATTTAGGCTATACAACTCCGCCTTCGATAAGTGATCTACACCTTTCTTTAATAGCGTACTAGCTTCCTGGTCAACTTTCGGGAAAATATCCTCTTTATACAATTCCTTCATAGATAATACTTCGTTTATATAACGTAAAATAACATTTTTTTGATACTTATCAATGAAATCTTGTTTACTTGCTTGTTCAAATACATTCAGTTCTCCAGGTTCTGAACTATACTTTTGAATAAGCTCTTTTATATGGCTAAACACAGGGCTATTTATTTGCTCTCTTAACTTCGGCCAATTCACGTTACTTTCTGATAAACCATTTTGATTCCAAAAATAAAAATGAGCCGCTCCGTATAGCTTTTCTATCTCTTTATTTTTTCTAGCCTTTTCTTGTAATGTTTTAAACTCACCTTTTTCAACAATATTATCCTTATACAGTTTAGCAATACTGACTGCATCATTATTTGTCACATATAACTGAAATCCATATGTTTTATTTTTATTTATACTCGGGAATTCATGTATAAAATCAAACCCTATTTTCGGATCCGAATGAAATTTCAATTCATTATTAAACATATTGTTCGCCAAATATACAATTGAATATTTTGAACCATTCAATGCAAAAAACTTCATAGAAAATGATTCAGCAAATGAATATGCATCATCCTTTAAAAACTTCTTCCAATTCTCATCATTACTTGGAATTTGCTTACCTTCCCATAACGGAAGTGTATAATTCTCAGCTTGTACTTTCGGCCATGTAAAGCTTTCTGCACCAGTCGATTCCACTTCAATATTTAAGTGATCTTTTTTCTTTTCTAAGTTTACTTTCACTTTTTCATCTGGATATTCCCACGATGTGTGATCTTTGTCTTTTTTTACATTCGACACCTTCATTTTCGGTAACGGTTGTGATGCCTGTTCCTTTACACCATCATGTTCTAAAGTTAACGTGAAAGTCTCAGGATTTACATCATACGTAAAATCTTTATACGTCGCTTTCTTTATTTTAGACTCTTGTACAGCATTATTACCTTTTACATCACACCCGACTAAAGTCGAAAATGACATAGTTGTAAGAAGACATATCGCTATCATTTTTTTCATCTCCTGCACCTCCATCACTGAATATACAGGTGCTTTGTTACAGGAATATGGCAAAATATTAGTTCATGAACATAACAAAATCTACTTTAGAAAAAATATGTAATACAATACGTACTTTTTTCATTCTCACTAATTTTCAGACCAAACAAATCAAATCTTTAACAAACTTTTCTTAACTGAAAAAGTAAGTGTATATAACATATCCTAAAATTAGTATTAAAATTATTACTCCTGTGCTTTTCCAACTCATACCACCTGCCATATCAACGGGACTACCTGATTCTACCCTGTTGAGTCCATCATTCAAAGAACCGGTATGATTATTTTTCAGTTCACTTTGTCTTATACGTTCTCTTTTTTCTTCTGGTGACTCTTTTGAACCCATATAATCACCTCCAAAATCGCTCTTTACTCAATTAAACAAAATTAATATTCTCTTTTCAAAAGATTACCCCCCCTAAAAAATTCCAGTTAAAAATAGATTCTCAATAACTAAAAAAGCTAGCGCTGCTAGCTTCCTTTATAATTCAATATGTTCTTCCTTATTTACAGCAATCCCTTTATGGTCGATTTCAAGCTCACAAACTTTCATAGCTGTAAATACTTTCTCTAATTGCTCAGCAATTTCTTGACGTTTCTCATAAGGCGTTAAAATAAATATAGATGGTCCCGCACCGCTAAGCGCTGTGCCATATGCTCCGAATTCTTTTGCACATTTCCGAATTGATGGTAATAACGGTACGAGTTCTAAACGATACGGCTCGTGAAAATGATCTCTTTCCATCATTTCACCTACAACTTCCCACCGCTTTTGACATAACGCAGCTACTAATACGTTACTTATCGCACTAGCCTTAACTGCTTCATGAAACGGAAACACCTCTGGTAATACAGATCGACTTTCATCCGTATTTAGCTCCTCATTCGGAATAAGAGAAATTACGCCTAATTCCTTACTTTCAATCCTTACAACCGAAACATTCTTTCCATCAAGTGCTCCGATTACAGTTCCGCCTAAAATAGAAGCTGCAACATTATCTGGATGCCCTTCAAAATTTGTTGCAATTTGAACTTTTTGATCAGTTGTTAAGTTTAAATTACCAAGTTGATTTGCAAGCTCTATTCCTGCTACAATCGCCGATGCGCTACTTCCTAACCCCCTTGTTAGAGGAATATTACTAGTAACTTCTATTATATAGGGTGATAAAGAAGGACATACTTTACATGCCGTGCTAACGATTAGATTTTTATCATCTGTCGGAATTGAATCTTCAAAGGAATGAATTACTTGCCATTTATCAGCTTTTTCTTTTACTACCACATCTAAATACAATGACAAAGCTATTCCAACCGAATCAAATCCAGGTCCAACATTCGCTGTACTAGCAGGAACACGAACGCTTAATGGTATCACGACATAATCACCCCTTTAATATGATCTTTAATTTGTTCTATATCATTTGCAACACTTACAATGTCTAATTTATTAGAAGAAAGTGCCATATCAGGATCTTTCAAACCATTTCCAGTTAATACTGCAACAACTGTTTCTCCCTTTTTGATTTTTCCAGATTGAACATGTTTAATTACGCCTGCTAATGAAGCATTGGATCCTGGTTCTGCGAAAACTCCTTCCGTTTTTGCTAACAATCTATATGCATGTAATATTTCTTCATCTGATACCATATCTATTTCACCATGAGACTGTTCAGCAGCTTCTACTGCATATGACCAACTTGCCGGGTTGCCGATACGAATCGCTGTTGCAATTGTTTCAGGTGCTTCAATTACATGTCCTTTTACAATTGCAGCTGCTCCTTCCGCTTCAAAGCCGTGAATTCTTGGCTTCTTATAGCCTTTTTCTTTCTCATATTCACAGAATCCTTTCCAGTATGCTGTAATATTTCCTGCATTCCCAACAGGAATAGCTAAAACATCCGGTGCGCTTTGCAACTGGTCACAAATTTCAAATGCTGCTGTTTTTTGCCCTTCAATTCGGTAAGGATTCACCGAGTTAACTAATGTAATTGGCTCTTCTGTAGCAATATTTCTTACAGCCTTAAGTGCATCATCGAAATTTCCTTCTATTGAAATGATTTCAGCTCCATAAGCGACTGCTTGCGCTAATTTCCCATGCGCAATCTTTCCTTCCGGGATTACGATAATACATTTCATTCCGAGTCGTGCCGCGTATGCTGCAGCCGATGCCGATGTATTACCTGTCGATGCACAAATGATTGCCTCCGAACCTTCTTCTTTCGCCTTAGCAACGGCCATTACCATGCCACGATCTTTAAAAGACCCTGTCGGGTTCGCTCCTTCATACTTCCCGTATAACTGAATCCCTAATTGCTGTGATATATTTAATAATGGAATAAGGGGTGTATTCCCTTCCATTAAGCTTACATCAGGTGTATTTTCATTCACTGGTAAATAAGAAGCATATTGTTTTAATAGTCCTTTATACATATTGTTTTTCCTCCTCAATAATGTAGTAACTGTTTATTTCACTTGCGACAACTTCTATCGCTCCTAAAACTCGTTCGAATTGATATTTTGAAGTTTGATGTGTCACAACAACGACTTCTGCAAGTTCTCGATTTAAAGGTAATTGGATAACCTCTTTTAAACTTACAGAATAATTAACGAAACATTCTGTTATTTTTTGTAACATCCCTGGCTCATCTCGTAATGAGATACGTAAGAAATATTTCGAAACTACTTCTTCATCTCCTTGTAATTCATAAGGCTCTGGTTCTTTTAACACACTTTTATTTTTCGGAACTTGATTCATGCTTTTAACGATTGAAATAATATCACTTACGACAGCAGAACCAGTTGGTAACTTCCCAGCCCCTGGTCCGTAAAACATCACTTCCCCTACCGCTTGACCGTGAACATACACTGCATTGAATTCATTATTTACATTCGATAATGGATGATGACTTGGTAATAAAGTCGGTTCTACACTTAAATGAATGGCTGATCCTTGCTTTTCCGCTTTACCAATTAATTTCATAGTAAATCCTAACTTTTCGGCCATTTCTAAATCTTCTTTTTCGACCTTTCGAATCCCTCTTACTTGCACATCATCTAATGAAACATTCATCGAAAAACCTAAGTTTGCAAGAATCGCTACTTTTCGCGCCGCATCCAGTCCATCTACATCTGCTGTCGGATCCGATTCCGCAAACCCTAATTTTTGCGCTTCCTGTAAAGCCTCTTCATACGACCATCCATTTTGACTCATCTTTGTTAACATGTAATTTGTTGTTCCATTTACGATTCCCATTATTTTTTCAATTTGATCAGAAGCTAGCCCATCAGTTAATCCTCTTAACACCGGAATCCCACCCGCTACACTCGCTTCATAACATAAATCACAATTATTTTCATTCGCCAACTGCAGTAACTCTGCACCGTATACAGCCATTAAATCTTTATTTGCTGTTACGACATGCTTCTTATTTTGTAAGGCCTTAACAATATGCTGTTTTGCTTCTTCAATTCCGCCCATTACCTCTACTACAATATCAATATTTGAATCATTTAGAACTTCATCGACATTACTTGTTACTCCGATTCCATCAATGCAAACATCACGTTCTTTATCCAAATCACGTACAACGACTGTCTTTACTTTCACTTCACACCCTGTATCAAGTGCGATTTTTTGGTAATGTTCTTTCAAAATATGGACGACACCACTTCCGACAGTACCTAAACCTATTACCCCAACATTAATTACATTATTCATCTTCTAATCTCCTCCTAAAATTTTATTTTTCGTCTCTATCAATCACCTTACTCTGCCATTTTCCCATGCAGGTGGTGGTTATTTCCGTACATGCTAATCGTTTCATGTTACAGCACCTCCTTTCAAAGTAATAAAAAACACACTCATCCCTAGGAAAGGGACGAATGTGTTTTCGTGGTTCCACCCTTGTTCCAACCTAGACTTATTCCCTTCTAGATTGCTCAAGTTCAGATAACGGCTGATACCGTCAATAATTACTAGATTACTCGTTCACTATTGAAGTTCAAAGGTGGTAAAATCATTTCTCGTGTTAGGAAGCTCACACCCTTGGCTTCCCTCTCTGTAAACCGTAAAAATGATCTCATGTCCTTATCGTTACTTTTTCGTTCATGTTTATTTGTTAATTCATTATACTCGTATAAAAAAG
Source organism: Bacillus thuringiensis (assembly GCF_014932895.1). Classification (GTDB taxonomy): domain Bacteria; phylum Bacillota; class Bacilli; order Bacillales; family Bacillaceae_G; genus Bacillus_A; species Bacillus_A thuringiensis_AA. Next base: position 251,543 of record NZ_JACYOF010000002.1, read on the forward strand.
AAAATCAATATATTTTTTAATTATTTTAAATTTTCGATCTATAAAGTCGTAAAAAAACACACTCATCCCTAGGAAAGGGACGAATGTGTTTTCGTGGTTCCACCCTTGTTCCAACCTAAACTTATTTCCTTCTAGATTGCTCAAGTTCAGATAACGGCTGATACCGTCAATAATTACTAGATTACTCGTTCACTATTGAAGTTCAAAGGTGGTAAAATCATTTCTCGTGTTAGGAAGCTCACACCCTTGGCTTCCCTCTCTGTAAACCGTAAAAATGATTTCGTGTCCTTATCGTTACTTTTTCGTTCATGTCTATTTGTTAACTTATTATAGTTTTCAATTTTTTAAAAAGCAAGCCTATTTTTACTAACTATTTTTAAGATGATTTTTTATTGTATTTCAGAATAACATTTTATAATAACCGCTCCACTTACCAATTCCGTAATTTCTAAACTTATAAAACAACTTTTCTTTTATAAATACTCCATTCTAAAACAAGTAGATATCCACCTTCTAAAACTATATTAATAAAGATTTCCTAATACAATCTTTTCGTATAACTTTCTTCTAAAGAGCGTGCAACATCCTCTTCTGAAGTATTCACTTTCGCATGCTCCAGTAACATTTTTGCTGCTGAAGGTAACTCTTTTTTATTTAACCACGATTCTGGTTCCCACATTTTAGAACGAATAAAAGCTTTTGCACAATGAATATAGCATTCTTCTATTTCAACAACAATTCCAAGTAACGGATTGCGTCCATTCGCCTGCATTTCTTTCAAAAATTCTTCATCGTTTGTAATGTATGCTCGGCCGTTTATTCGGAGTGTCTCCCCAAGACCAGGAATAAGAAAGAGTAACCCTACATTTGGATTCGAAATAATATTTAAAATAGAGTCTATACGCCGATTACCAGGCCTTTCTGGAATCACAATTTTATTTTGATTTAATACATATACAAATCCAGGTGCGTCTCCCCTCGGTGAAGCATCACACTCTCCTAATTTATTTGCAGTTGACAATACTAGAAAAGGAGATTTGGACAGAAAATCTACGCAATGATGATCAAGTGATGAAATAACTTTTTTCAAAGCACGTTCACTCGGTTGCCCCAATATTTGTCGTAATTCTTCCTCCGTTGAAATTATTGATTTTATTTCCTTACCCTCAATCTCCACTTATAACCACTCCTTTTTTCTTTATTTTCCCAAAATTCAATACAAATATTGTATAATAAAATTTGCAGAAAGGGGAATTAAAATGACAGAGTGGTTAACAATATTTGACCGTGAAAGAAATACACTAGGAAAGAAATTGCGTGATGAAGTGCATCGTGACGGTGATTGGCACGAAACATTTCATTGCTGGTTTGTAGAAAAAGATGAAGAGGATATGTTCTTATATTTCCAATTACGCTCTAAAAATAAAAAAGAAGCTCCGAGTATATGGGATATTACATCCGCTGGACACATTATGCATGATGAAGATGTACAAATGGGTGGTCTACGTGAAATTGAAGAAGAATTGGGGCTTTCTTTTCAAACTACTGATTTAGCATACAAAGGTATCTTTAAAATAGATTATGAAATTTCAAATCTTATTGATCGTGAGTTTTGCCATATGTATTTTCACAACGTAATAAAACCACTTTCATTTGCACCAGGTGAAGAAGTAGACGATGTGATGAAAGTACATGCAACTTCTTTTTTGCAACTACTAAAAAGAAATATTTCATCTTTAACGACTATTTCTGTTTTAAACAGTAGGCCGATAACGATAACATTTGAAGATATTTATCCTTATGATCTTGAATACTATAAATTTGTTGTAGAACAAGGAACAGAATTGCTAAAAAAATAATAGTTTGCAAATGAAATATGACTCCCAGTTTCTATTACTCGGAGTCATATTTTATTACTGTTCAAGTATCTTCAATTTTTTCTCTACTCGCATAAATAAGTGAATGATTAACAACAGCATAACAATCATAATTACTAAAGTTGTATGGGGATATCTAAACAGTATACTAATCACACTTCCAATTAACATCATAATGTATCCATTTTGTTTCATCACTTCCGCACTATACCTGTTACCCGCATCCCATAATTCCTTATTTTTCATAGATCGTTTCGTACGGTAACCATATGCTGCGTTAATATCTGTCGGTAGATTTTTTTGAAGAATAAGTGCCGCAAGTATAAATATAATACCAATCAATATACTCATTCCTATGTTTATTAGTGCATACATCAATTATATCCCCTCCTTACCTACACCTTCATTATACGGTATAATCCTGTATTTCCCAATTGATAACACATTCATTTTCTTTCCTTCGATGTTTGGAACATACTTGGAAGTGTTACAAAACGTGCTCCTTTCGTTTTTAACTGCGGAATAAATTTGTCTAGCGCATCTACAGATCCTTGTAAATGTCCGCCCGGAGTTGAATGCTGAAGTATGACACTACCTGGGAATGAATTCCCTAAAACATTATTTGTAATGTTATCAGCACTTACCCCTTTCCAATCAACTGTATCAACACTCCACTGTACAATCATAAAATTTTGCTCCGTTGCCCACTTTAATTGATTTTCAAGTATTTCACCGTACGGTGGACGTATAAACTTCGGTGCATAACCAGCTAAACGATTTAATATTTCTTCTGTTTTTATAATTTGATTACGGTACTCAGCCTCATTTACTTTCGCTAAATTCGGATGATTATACGTATGATTACCAATTACATGTCCTTCATTCACTATACGCTTTACTACATCCGGGTACCTTTCTGCATTTTCGCCGAGAAGGAAAAAAGTAGCTTTCACATTATGTTTTTTTAACTTATCTAATATTTTTGGTGTAAATACTAAATCTGGTCCATCATCAAATGTAAGAGCTACTTCCGCTTTATTGTATGGTCCTGAAAATGCGTACGCATATTTTTCTACCCACGAAAACGGTGTCCACGATCCCCGCTCCTCTTCTTGCATTTGGACTTCATAATTTTGAGGGATATTTAATGCGTATGGCAATGTGCTTATATAGTCTCCATAGTAAAATGCGCTATATGGCATATAAGCATACGGAACATCTCGTTCTAGTCCCCATTGGAATGGAACGAAAATTTCTGGTGAATAAAAATAATACATGATAATAACCTCCCTAAAATTTCATATGTCGTTTATATGCACTTTGTTAGAGAAATTCTTATTCCTGAACAAAAATAAGACTGTCCATTATTAGGACAGTCTTATTACTTTATAAAATTAATATATCGTTGTACTCTCTTTCGGCAAAGCCTTCACATGTTTTAAATAGCTCGTCACTTTGTCATCATCATCTTGCGGATATTGATAACCATAAGTGTTAGCAAATTCGTTCGCAACTTTCCTAAACAGATCTCCCATTACAAAGAATGACTGCCAAATGTTTTCATATTCTGCATTTGAAAATGTCCTTTTAAATTGCTCCCACATACCCTTGTCAACATATTGCTCGAAATGCTTACCAAACTTCCCTGCATTAACTGTAAAGTCTGTTTTCATACCAATATGCCATTCTAGCATTACGATTAACATATCTCGTACTGGACCTTCAAGCATCCCTTTCACATAAGAAAGTTCTTCTCTCCATAGTCCTTTCCCTACGTTTGTACTACACCACCAAAATTCATTACAACAATCCAAAAACTCTTTTTCAGTGGGCTTTTTTATTAAGTAATCCTTATCGCTTGCTGATTGAAATTCTTCAATACAATCATCCTTATCAAGAAGCAGTTTACTTAAACTATCTTGTCCAACGAACTTATTTATTAAATTAACTGGAACTAGCGTTAAATCAATACGATTCCCATCCATGAACTGCATTAAATACGGAAATTTCCCGTCTTCATCTGCTGGAACTAATGACATTTCTTCCGGCATTTGTACGATCATTATTTCTCCAAACCTATGAATCCAATTATGATTAGACGTAAAAGAGTAGATATCTTTTACAACATAAATAATATCATAGTCTTGAAAACAGTCTCTTTTCACATGTGGATTTACACGTGATCCATTCATGATGACAGCTCGAATTCTTTCATCCTCTATTGCTGTATTTATAATTAAGTCTAGCATTTCTCGTTCAGTTCTCATCTACTTATAACCTCCATTTTTTTAATATATATATGGTGCTATGTATGTTGGAGGTCCACGAGCTAAATAAGCTACACACGATACACGTTATAATTTTTGAAACTTCTTTTTCATCCCTTTTGCCTCCTTACATCATTCTTTTACGACTGCCATTACAAATCCATCGTACCCTTTACTTCCTACAGTTTGAAGCGCTGTAGCACTTACACGTGGCTCAGCAGCTATTAGCTCATAGAAACGACGTATCCCTTGTACACGGGGATCACTACTAGTATTGTCAATCACTTCTCCTTCACGTACTACGTTATCTCCAATAATTACAGTACCAGGGCGTGATAGTTTCAGTGCCCATTCAAAATAAGCAGGGTTATTTTGTTTATCAGCATCTATGAAAATAAAATCAAACGGTTCATACTTCTCATTTTCTATTTGCTTTAAAGAATCTAAAGCTAATCCTACTCGTATTTCAATACTATCACTCAAATTGGCACACTCAATATTACTACGAGCAATTTCAGCATGTTTTTCACTTGCTTCTAATGTAACAATTCGTCCTCCTGATGGCAATGCCCTTGCAAGCCATATTGTGCTATATCCACCTAAAGTACCAATCTCTAAAATATGGTGAGCACCTTGAATCTTTGCTAATAGTTGTAAAAACATACCTTGTGTTTGCGATACATCATGTGCCGGCAAGTTAGCTTTAGCGTTCGCTTGAAGAACTTCTTCTAACGTAGAATCTTTTGGTATTAATACATCACTCATATATTGATCAACAGCCGTCCATTTCTCAATCGTACTCATAGAAATACCATCCCTTCACGTTTTTAATACTTTTCTACCATTCATATTTAATTATACCGAAAATTCTGTTTTATACACAAAAAAATAAAGAAGGGACACCCACTCCATTACAGAATAGATATCCCTTCTTTGCTTATAAATTTAGCCCTTACGGATTAGTAGACCAAAGGCCAGCAGATTTAATAAATGTACGTTTATTTAATTTCAGCTGCGCTACGATAAACTCTGCAATATCTTCTGCTTGCATTACTTTATCAGGATTTCCATCAGTTAACCCTAAATCTACAGCCATATCAGTTGCTACTGTACTTGGTGTTAAAGCAGTTACACGAATGTTATGTTTACGAACTTCCATCGCTAACGATTCTGTTAAACCAAGAACACCAAATTTAGAAGCGCTGTATGCACTCGTTACAGGCGCACCTTTTTGTCCTGCTGTAGATGAAATATTAATAATATCACCAGATTGTTGTTCAATCATGCTCGGTAAAGCGGCACGAGTTGCATAGTATACACCCATTAAGTTTACTTGAATAATTTTTTCCCAATCAGCAACTTCTAGTTCTAAAAACTTACCAAACTTAGAAATACCAGCATTATTAATTAAAATATCGATAGATCCTAAACCATTTTTTAACGCTTCAATTGCAGCCGTTACCTCTTCATATGAAGATACATCAGCAGTCGCAATAACAGCTTTTACACCTTCTGCTTCTACTTCTTTCGCTACAGCTTTTAAGTTTTCTTCTGAACGAGCTAATAGACCTACATTTACGCCTTCTTTCGCTAATGCGATCGCTACAGCACGACCAATCCCTCTACCTGCTCCTGTAATTAAAGCATTTTTACCTTGTAATAATTCTGCCAAGTATAACACTCCTTAATCTTCTCAGTTGTTTATTATATTAAAAGTGTATCTATGTTTATGTAAAAAGGCAATGATGCACTTTCATGTGCGTAGGTTACTTATAGGTAACTATAGTAATGGTAAATGTGTCTTTTAAAAAAATAGTATTAGTGGGAAACCCCTCAGGAATTCTTTAATCCCTGGGGGATTCTTTAAATTCTCTACACGTGGCCTTTAGAAAAAAGAAACGACCTCCACTATAATTGCTGTTGTATGAGATTAGCTTGATAGCGATGGGATACCACCACATCACCAAGTAGTTTAATTATTTAATGTGGAGTTTATAGATGCTTCAAAGAATGATATAAATTGAATTATAAAATCGGTAATAGGTTTATTATGTGTATTTGTTTTTTCGTTGGGTGGTTGTGATTTTGGGGATTGATTTAAAAGTGGAGTTAGCTCTAAAACTGAAAAAGTAAAAAGTCAGAAAAAAATAAAAACCAACAATGAAATTTAAAAAAGCTGAAAACCAAAAGAACCACTTTCTGTTAGAGAGTGGCTTTGTATAAGTACGATTACTACATGTTATAGAGATCGTATGTAAGTAATTACTTACATGCATATTTCCTTATTTAATGGAAGAAGAATCCTTGTTCCATTACTTTCTAATTAGTCTCGTTAAAGCCATTCCAAGAAATCCAACACCCATTCCTATCAGCCATCCAATTTGGGAACTTCCTAACAAAGATCCCAATCCTCCACCAAGAAACATGCAGCCAATGAATACTAATCCTCCAATCCCCCAGTTCGGTCGATCCATAATTCAATCACACCCTTTCAATAAAACATATGCTATTACCTAACTAAACTTTCTTGAATATGATATGTTAATTATTTTGCTACCTATCGTATAGTTATTTGGCATAGGTTTAGCAATTATTAGGGAATTCAAAAGACGGAGATTGACGGATTTGAAGGGATTGTAGGAGAAGAATTTAATTTTTATGTATTATAACTTAAGGGTTATGAAACAGATTCTTCTTCAATTAACCAGCTAATAGTAGCCAGAAATTTTCCTCAATCGGGCATTTTAATGGAATAAAAGGCATGAATCTTTTTTGGTTTTGCCCTACCGATTTAATTTCTCGACAGCTTCCGCGCTTGTATCCACACGTTTAACGAAAAAAGCTAATAGTAGTGCAACAATATTCATGCCAAGCGCAACATAAAATGAATATTGAATTCCGGCTAATAGAGCTTTCTGGGTTAATAATGCCTTCGTAGCTGCTGTAAAGGTTGTTGGATCTACACTAGTCATTAAAATTTCAGCTTTTGTTTTTGTCACAGAGTTCATAATCGTAACAAGAATAGCCGTACCAATCGAACCAGACACTTGTTGGGCAGTATTGTTAATAGCTGTACCGTGCGGATTTAAGCGAGTTGGCAATTGATTAAGGCCATTTGTCATAAGTGGCATCATCACCATTGCCATCCCAAACATACGCAGAGTATAAATAAGAATAATATGTGTGTGACTAGAGTCGAGTTGCAGGTTTGCCAACATGTAAGTTGAAACGGCTGTAATGGCAAGTCCTACTATACCAAGAGTCCGGGGGCCATATTTATCAAATAGTTTACCTGTAATTGGGGACATAACTCCCATGATTATCGCACCCGGAAGCATCATTAGCCCTGAGTTTAGCGGTGAAATACCGCGGACGTTTTGTACATAAGCTGGTGTTAGAATCATACCCGAAAACATAGCCACCGCGTTGACAATTGCAATTACAGACGCAAGTGCGAACATTGGGTACTTGTAAACACGTAGATTTAATAATGGCTCATTCATTTTTAATTGACGGAAAATGAATGCACTTAGGGTAATAGCGCCTATGATTAAGGTTGTTAAGACAATTTTATCTGTCCAACCATTTGAACTTGCAGAACTGAACCCATATAACAAACCGCCAAAACCGATAGAAGATAATAGTACTGAGAGATAATCAAGTTTTGCATTTTTGTTTTGTTTCATGACATTCTCAGATTTCCAAATCCCTAATAGTAAGCTAATGATCGCTAGCGGTAAAATCATTTCAAAAAGCAAACGCCAGTCATAATATTCTACAATATAACCTGATAGTGTCGGTCCAATTGCTGGAGCTGTAATCATAACTAATCCAAAAATCCCCATTGCTGTTCCCCGTTTTTCTCTCGGGAAGCTTACTAGCATAATATTCATTAACAATGGCCCCATGACTGAAGAGCCTGCTGCTTGAACCATTCTGCCGGTAAGTAATAAGCCAAAGCTCGGTGCTAAAGCTGATAAGGCAGTACCAAAAGTGAAAATCGCCATGGATGTAATAAATAAGCTTCTATTTGAGAAGCGGGTTATTAAAAACGCTGATGCCGGAATTAATATACCACTAACAAGCATATAGCCTGTAGAAAGCCACTGGATTGTTGAATAATCTTTAATGTTTAAATCTTTCATAATTGATGGCAAGGCTACATTTAAAAGCGAGTTATTTAGAAATGAAACAAATGCCCCAATAAAAAGAATTACAAGCATTAAATATGGTGGTGTTCTTTTATGTAATGTTTCACTCATATATTTGTTTGCCCCTTCATAATAAACTTCATCGATTAGTTTAGATCGTTTTCGTATCTGTACAAAAATGCTTTATTCTTACAGTATTTTGCCAAACTCTTCAAATAGATATTCTCTTTTTAACAATTCTATTTGCTCAACATAACATTTTAAATCTGCTTCATTCGCTTCATTCGCTACATCCCTTACACATTGGTTAATTAATGCTGGTTTTGTTCGTTTGTTTTTTATCTGTCCTTAACAACAAACAAGACGCTACCCTGATTACGATAGTGCCTACGAGAATTGCTATACACTTAATCAAAATCATTATATCCTCACGTCATTTAGTTCTTTGCTTGCATACTACTTGCTCTATGAGCAAGGTTTGTTAAATTGATTTCATCAAACTTTATTACAGTGCTTCAATTAAAAAAACGATGATCCTGACACACTCAGGAGCACCGTTTTTTGTATAACAATTAATTTGATTTTACAATTGTAGAGGACGCTTCATCATTCCACGTTCTAGCTCCGTCTCCCATACTATAATTCGTCAAATTATATACGGCACCAGTATTCGCGAGTCCAAGTGCACGTCCCTGCGCATTTTCATGCTCATAAATAAATGTATGATCCCCATAAGAATGAGTACGCACACTGGATACAGCATCGTTACTCCAACCTGCGAAGTTTGTAACCACAACTGGGTTTCTACTCGCGTTTACAGTGAAGTTTGGTCCACTTGCATTAATATCGTGATAAAAAGTAGAATAAATTGCTGCAAGTGGCTTAATACTGCTATTCTTTGGTACAGGGTGTGTTTTAATGTGATTTTCGAAATCTGCTTTTGTATCAAATCCAATTATTGTAAGTTCTCCGTTAAACCCAGGTTCCACCACTTTGTATGGTTTATCTGTAGTTTCTGCCGCTTTCGCCTCGACGTTTGATACACCAAATACCATTACACCAGCTAATAAACTCGTAGAAAGTACACCAAAAATTCGTTTCAAAATCATCCACTCCCTAATTAGTATATGTTTCGAATCCATTGTATAATCACTTTTCATATTTTTATATATTTGTAAAATTTTATCAATATATAGTTTATATAGGCATAATCGGATTGTTACACACATTGCACATAGGGATGATAAAGAAAATCCATTATGAGAAAAGGAATTCCCAGATGCATTCTGTTTTCCCCCTTCACCACGAGGAAAGAGATGATACAAGCTTTATTATCATAACCTTGATGTGTAAACACAATCTTTACATTAAAAAAACAATAGTGCCAAATACAATCTGAAATTTGATAATATTTTTGCAGAAGATTTTTAAAGTTTAGTTTAGATACTTTTTAGTCTGAATATACCAACTTTAAAGTAATTTATATACGACGTAATATATAGAATAGAGGATTGTTAAAGGGTCACTTTGACAGCGCATATCTTACCTGTTAGCAAACACAATGCGGAAAGCTCTACATAGATATCGCGGCGTACAAAATACAATTTGAAATGATATATTTCGGGAAGAAGAAATGAAGAAATGAAGAAATTTAAAAATTGGTTTTCACTCAGAACACATCCAGTTGAACGAATTCAAAAGATCGAAATGAACATTTGGCACTTCTATATCTAACATTCTACTATGTTGTGGCTTACTCATAACTATCTTATCCATTCTTTTTATAACAAAATATAAAATTGTACGTGATACAAATTAACTAAACAGTGCAGTGTTTCTAGAAATTAAATGTTGGTTCGGGTTAAGCAGGTGGAGCAATGCTATTTATAAGTGGGGTTTTCTTCATCCCCCACTGATTATCAGCCCGCACCAATCGGGCTTTTACGGGCAGTTGGTCCCCCACCTAACTTCTTTGCTTTCGCTGAATTTTGAGGTAGGTGTCTTACTGCCCGCAAATAGCGGGATAAAATTTTCGTTTTAGGAATACTTCAAAATATAAGCTCGATGGACATGGGACGGCACCCTAATATGCTTGGATTAAAATCATTGCTAACAGCTAAAAAAGTGATTGCTGGAATAGAAGTTATGCATATAATCAAAAAAGGACAAACTCTCCAAGATGAGAAGTTTGTCCAAAACCATGATCTCTTTGGTTTAACAATAGTGAATTAGAATAATGACTTAATACTTGCTAAGACAGTAAGTATACCTACAACAATAACAAATACATTGCTCATTTTTCCTTTGTATTTAGCTAGTACCGGTACTTTACTGATCGCATACATCGGTAATAGACATAAGATAGCAGCAACTAACGGACCGCTAAGAGAATCAATAAGTCCAAGAATGCTTGGGTTTGTATAAGCAACATACCAGCATGTTAATACGACAAAAGTAAGGATCATTGTTTTAACTGTTTTTTCTCCTATATCTTTCCCACGTGTTTTACTGGACTTGATAATCATGTCACGCATTACCTCATATGCTCCTATATAATGGCCAAGGAAAGACTTTGTAATAGCCACAAAAGCAATGATAGGAGCTGCAATAGTAATTACAGGCGAATTAAGTTCATTAGCAAGATAGGATAGGATTGACAAGTTCTGTTCTTTTGCTATCATAAGATCATTTGGAGTCAAACTCAAAGTACTGCTCCAAACAAAGAACATAACAACAGCGAATGTCATGATATAACAAACTTTTTGTATTTGAGCACATTTGGCATCAGTAGCTTCTATTCCATAGGTAGCTCTCTGTTTCATAACAAATGACGAAATCATAGGAGAATGATTAAACGAGAATACTATGATTGGTAGTATCATCCATATCGTTCCCAAATATCCTGTTCCTGTTGAAGCAGTAGAAACACTTGAAAAGCTAAGCATTGACGTATTCCACTGTGGAATCAAAGATATTGCGATAAAAAGTAGAGAAGCTATGAAAGGATATACTAGCATGCTCATGACCTTTACAGTGATATCTTGACCAAAATTTAGTATAGCGATAAGACCGAGTACTAATACAAGCGATAAAATGGCCCTTGGAGGCTCCTGCATGTGCAATTGATGCACAATAAAGCTACTTGCAGTATTTGTAAGTGCAACCGAATACATCAGCACGATCGTATAAATTGAGACGAAATATACTATGTTAAAAATGATACTTGCCTTATTTCCAAAATATTCTCTTATTGTCCCTGTAATCCCCTCATCAGCAGAATTTGAAGCGTATATCATTTTAGCAAGTGCCCTATGTGAGTAATACATAACGGGATATGCAAGTAATGTAATTAGTAGTAATGATAATAAACCACCTGAACCTGCATTAATTGGTAAGAAGAGTACTCCTGCTCCAATGGCTGTTCCAAAAAGGCTCAATGCCCAAGTAGTATCCTGTTTATGCCACTTTTTAGGGTCTGGATAGTTCTCATTTTTGACTGCAGTATTTTCAGCTTGAAATTCTATGTTTTTTGCAGTATTCCCATTCATATAATAATTCCTCCTTGTGTCCTATTCTTACGTCTCTTTTTAAGGCTTAGGAATATAGATCGTTCTTGAAAAATGAATTACTTACAAAGTGCGCCACATCGTGTATTCTTCTTTTAAGTTGATCAAAAGCGAAAAATTCACGAGGCATCAACCCGATAAGTTTGTTGACGCTTACAAAACATTTTAATTATATAGTAGTATATTTTAGTGATACATAGAGAATAGAATTGTTAACTATTTCACAATATTTTCGATAACTGTTTATTAATTTGATTGTTTCTCTCCAAAGATTTTATTTTTAATGGTAATCCCTGTAGGTGTAGCCGCAATTCCGCCTAAACCTGTCTCTCTTAATTCACGAGGCATCTGTCTTCCAACTCTATACATCGCTTCAATAACTTCATCAGCATTGATGATATTGTTTACACCGGCTAATGCGATGTCCGCCGCTGCTAAAGCATTTGCCATTCCAATGGCGTTTCTCTTTACACAAGGAATTTCTACCAAACCAGCGACCGGATCACAAACTAAACCGAGTAAATTTTGTAATGCGGTTGAGAAAGCTTCAGAAGATTGCTCTGGCGTTCCAGCTGCAGCTTCTACCGCCGCTGCAGCCGCCATCGCTGAGGCACTGCCTACTTCAGCTTGACACCCTCCGTACGCTCCTGAAATACAAGCGTTGTTTGCGACTATCGTTCCAAATAACGCTGAAGTGAATAGAAAATGAATCATATCTTCATGACTTAACTGCAACGTATCTTTAATACTAAATAGGACTCCCGGGATCGTCCCACTCGCACCTGCTGTTGGAGTAGCACAAATAGCCCCTAATGCAGCATTTACTTCATTAACACCGATAGCACTTTGAATCCCTAGCACCATCAAATCTCCAGAAAGAGTTTTCCTACTTTCTCGATAGTTTTTAATTTTAACAGCATCACCTCCGGTTAAACCGGTCGGAGAAAATACCCCGTCGCCCTCGATACTTTTATTTATGGCATTTTCCATAGTCGCTAAATTTCTTTCCATTTTACTCCAAACTTCTTCATAAGAAGTTTTAGTCTGTTCGATTTCCTGTTCGATTGCTAATTCATAAATTGGCTTTTGGCTTTTATTAGCTGCATCCACAATTTCCTTTATGGTCATATACATATTTTTTCACCCCTTAAAGTAACTAAAGAATAATAAGATTAGCTATATTGCTTAAATTTCCTAATTCCGTCTGAACATTACCAGGCAATAGCGAATCCAAAGCAAATGCATATAAATATTTTCCGTTTTTTTTCAAATTATGAAAGTTGTTAATTTCCACATCATATTGTTTAAAAATCCTGCGTAGGACAAATTCAAAGTCAGCTCTTTCGGAAATCGCAATAATAACTGGTAATGGCCCCTGCAGATCTAAGCTAAATCCTTCAATTTCAACATGTTTGATTTCAATTAATCCACCGCCGACCGAAATACCCATCGTTCTAATACTTCGGCTTTCATCCTCTAAATATACATCTGCTGTATTTGGATGACCAGCAGGACTATCACCCGCTTTTTCAATAAAGGTAATGTCAATTCCATTAGATTCTGCTATTTTAATAGCATCTGGCACTTTGCTGTCATCGGCAGCAAATCCTAATATCCCAGCAATAATTGCAAAATCAGTTCCGTGTCCTTTATGAGTTTCAGCAAATGATTCATAATACCTTATCACGACTTTTTTTGGAAGACCTTGAAATAATTTATTGGCAACTGTTCCAATAGCCAAAGCACCTGCAGTATGTGAACTTGAAGGACCTATCATTACCGGCCCAATCACATCAAAACAACTTTTGTATTTAACAATCTTTTTTTCTTTAATAGATGCTACATTCATGTTCATATGAGCACCCCCATAATTTATTATTTTTAATTGCAGTTGAATCTAAGTTATTAAAATGATCAATTCAAAATAAAATCTAGTTGATAACGCTTTCGTTTTCATGTTGAATAAATTTCCCTTCTGATCACACACCTTTCTTAGAGTAATCGTATCAGTATGTCCAACTTTAGAAGGTTTCTTGCAAGGTCTTTAGAATTTTCACACCCGAACTATGTTTGATATTTTCTCTAGAGGTACTGGATTATCTCTAGACGCCCTTATTATAACTTGTATATTTATGAGTTTAATATTTTTATATTTTTAGAAAGTTTGAATAAACAGAATTTTGAATGGATAATAAATTACACTTGGCATGTAGCAATTGTGTCCATTGTTTGAAGCTGTATTAGTTAGTAGAACAGCAAAAATAACACAGAATTCCTTTTATTAACACATTGATTATATTGGAAAATCATTATAAAGATACTTATACTTTCCTTTATTGAAACATCTTATTTTAGACGTGAAAGCTGTTGCAATAAATGATTAATGTAGATGAAAAGGTATACATTAATCATTTATAAAATCACTTTCGGATATTTATGATTAATTTCGCATTAATATACATTTTCAGAAAAAAGGAACTTCTTTTTATGTTACACCTAAGGGTGATGTCAATTTCAAATAGCTCCCCTTTTAATGGACAAAAGACATGACATATCAAACAAAAATACGATTTTTATAAAAAAGATGTAATGTTATATCTACTTAATAAAAGAATTATAAATGAGTTAGGATGAGGTGAAGATGATTCTGATATTGCATCTCCCTAAAAAGAATGTTACTCTAAAAATAGAATTATGAAAGGAATGATGGATGAATAATGATTAACTAATTTATATTTTAAGTTGAATTTTATAACTTCAAACTACAAAATATAGGGTTAGTCTATCCATTTTTAAAATTCAGTTCATACTTTATTTGTCATGATTCAAATGATTAATAAGTACTTATTAAGTATAGACGAAAGACTAATCCTTCCGATTACAAATTGGGGGATTTTTTTATTCTCGTTTATGTTAGTTGAAACTTACTAATTGTTAAATGTACTTCACAAATAAAGGAGCGAGAAAAATGAGTACTTCAGACACTATTGTTACACATGTAATGCTCTATATAAGTCGTTAATATCCATCAAACTTATATAGAGGAATTAAAAAATGGATGGATGTTCCGACTTTATATGAAACGTTTCGATATATAAAGGAGGAATTATTATGTCGATGATAAAAGTCCAAGACTTAACTTTTTCATACCCAGGTAGCTTTGATAATATTTTTGAAAGTGTAAACTTCCAAATAGATACGGATTGGAAGCTAGGATTCATTGGTAGAAATGGACGAGGTAAAACGACATTCTTTAATTTATTGTTAGGGAATTATGAGTATAGCGGGAAAATCCTTGCTTCGGTAGAATTCAATTACTTCCCCTACCCTGTTGCAGATAAGAACAAATTTACTCATGAAATCCTTGAGGAAATTTGTCCCCAAGCAGAAGATTGGGAATTTCTACGTGAAATATCCTATTTAAATGTTGATACCGAGGTCATGTACAGACCGTTTAAAACATTATCAAATGGAGAACAAACAAAGGTATTGCTTGCTGCACTATTTTTAAACGAGGGCCAATTTCTATTAATTGATGAACCGACAAATCACCTAGACACTGTTGCACGAAAGATAGTCTCTGATTATCTAAGGAAGAAAAAAGGATTTATTTTAATTTCACATGACAGAATCTTTTTAGATGGGTGTGTTGACCATATTTTATCTATAAATAGAGCAAATATTGAAGTTCAAAGTGGGAACTATTCTTCTTGGAAATTAAATTTTGATAGACAGCAAGAGCACGAAGAGGCTACAAATGAGCGTCTACAAAAAGACATAGGGAGATTAAAACAGTCTTCCAAGCGTTCAGCAAGTTGGTCTCATGATGTGGAAGCTTCAAAAAATGGAACGAGGAATTCAGGTTCTAAGTTAGATAAGGGGTTTGTAGGACATAAAGCAGCCAAGATGATGAAAAGAGCAAAAAACCTTGAATCAAGGCAACAAAAAGCTATTGAAGAAAAGTCAAAATTACTAAAAAATGTTGAGAAAACTGAGTCATTAAAATTAGAACAATTGAAATTTAAATCAAATGAATTAGTTACTTTGGTTGATGTGTCCGTTAAGTATGATGACCAAATTGTGAATGAGTCGATTAGCTTCATAGTTGAACAAGGTAACCGAATTGTACTTGATGGAACGAATGGGAGCGGGAAAAGTAGTATCCTAAAACTAATTCTAGGACATCCGATACAGCATACAGGCTTAGTTACTTTAGGTACAGGACTCATCATTTCCTATGTCCAACAAGATACTTCTCATTTGAAGGGGTCGCTATCAGACTTTATTGAAGAGCACAAGATTGATGAGACGTTATTTAAATCCATCCTACGTAAGATGGACTTTGACCGAATTCAATTTGAAAAAGATATATCTCATTATTCTGGTGGACAAAAGAAAAAACTGCTTATCGCTAAAAGTTTATGTGAAAAAGCTCATTTATATATATGGGACGAACCACTAAATTTTATAGATATCTATTCCCGTATGCAAATTGAAGAGCTTATTCAACAATTTAATCCCACAATGGTTATTGTTGAGCACGATAAGGCATTTCAACAAACAGTTGCAACGAAAACTATATCTATGTAGCTCAAAGCGAACACTTGAAAATATAATCAGTAAATCGAGTCATTAAACTATAAAACACTTTAATGAAGTGATGAAAAAAGCCTAATTTCTCTACAAAACATTGAGAAATTAGGCTTTTTAATAGGAAAAGTAGGATTCATAAACAATGAGTAATTTACATGTTAGGTTTATCTGTTAAAGCAGTAACAATCCTGCTCACTAAGTCTTCTGGCATCCATTCATGATTTGTATCATTTGTTTCATTTGGTCCTAAAGAATCAATAAATTTTTTAAACTTTGGAAATAAAACAATAGAAGTGATCCAATGTATCGTATGATTTATGGAGAAGAAATGAAAAACCCCTTGCTTTTCACCCTCCTGCAATATCTCTTTTAACTGTTCAAAATTACCTATAAAATACGGTTTAATCTTTTCTAATCGTGCACTTTCCTTAATAATCTCCTCATATGCCAATGATCCAATTTCAGGGTTTTCTTTTATATGTGTAGTAAAAACAGTTAAATATTCTCTAAGGGCATTGATAGGATTACATTGATTCTTCTCAAGAAAATTAGGTAGCTCATTAGCAAGTCCATATTTCTTAAATACCTCATAATATAGATTTTCTTTCCCATTAAAATAGTAAGAAGCCATAGCAACATTCACTTTCGCTTCTTTTGCAATTTCTTGTATGCTCGTACCTTCATAGCCACGCTCTCCAAATTTTTTCTTAGCAGCCTTTAAAATATTTTCCATCGTCCGCTCTCGAGATTTCCCCATTTCACACACCTCAAATAGTATATATTTCACTTCAAAAAATCCAATAAGGACTTTGAATAGAGTATCTTTTTAATGAAATTTAATTATATATTTAAAGTGGTAACTTAACAACCGATGGAGTCTCGATTACTTCAAACAATTCGCTACACAACACACGTCTAAAAAAAGAAACATCTCCTGAATGCCCCCCTGTGTATCATCAATAGATTTTAAATATTTCACGCTCTTTTCTAATTGAGTGAAAGAATGGGCAAAAAACACCTAATTTTATCTTAATTTCCTGTGCGAACAAAAAAATAATAAGGACCAGAGCTTATCTGTTTTTATAGATAAAATCTGGTCCTTTCGTTACATTATACAGATTTAAAATATACTCATATCTTGATGGGGTAATTATCCATCAATCGTACCTCATTTACTGACTAGATCTGTTTAATCTCGATATAAGGTCCTTTGATGTTTAATTTGTTAATATCATTTGAGATATTGCCTACAGTTGTTTTTTCATTAAAAGTATAGACCCTTTCACCATTTACAAAGATAACCCAATTTTTATCTTCGTAACTGATACCATAACCAGCATTGCTAGATGTAGCTTTGAGCTGATTTCCATTCATTGAAAAAGATAATTTCCCTTTTCCTTTGTTAAGTTTGTTATTCACGTTGTTGATACCATTCATTTGTTCTTCAAGGGCTTTTGGGTTATCAAGAGTAACTTGATGGTTTTTCCAGTCTAATTTATAGTGGTTTGTAAAGAACTCATTATATGTATCCTTATTATTTGTTCCCCACCATTTTGAACTTACCCATTCAATATTGTACTGATCTGAAATTCTACGATTTGTTATTTTTAAATCTGATGTAGATTCTGTTTTATCAGCAGTAATAACCGCTACTACGTTTGGAGAAAAACCATATCCTGTTAAAGCTGGTACTGTATCTTTTGAAACAAAGTTATTCATTCCTTCATTATAACTACGTGATTTCATAAATAGTTGATTACCATAGAAAGTATTGAATGAATCACGATTATAAATTCCCCATTCTGGGAAATTAAATGATTGGAATCCTACTTTCCAATTTAATTTTTTATCTGTGTGAGTCTCTAATACCGTTTTATAGTCTACTTGATCGTAAGATACACTTTCTTTCCAAGCAAAGCTACCTGTAATACTCGCATCGGCATTTGGCCCTTTATCATTTACCCCAACTTTAACACTTCCACCAAGTGTATACCCTACCTCAGAAGTAACCTTTGCTGAAGTCATTGTATTAACTGGGGCAGCTTTATGGAATTGGGCACTATCACCACTTGTTATTTCTGCTTCAGTATGATAAGCCGATGGCCATTTTAAACCTGCGTTATAGTATCCGCCATTAATGGTATATTTAGCATCTATATTACTACCATCAGTGGTAACAATTGCAATCTTTTTATCTGCGTAAGGATCCTCAATAAAAGAAACCTTTATTGAATTTTTGATATTCTGCGTCATGTCATAAGTAGTTTTAAAACTATTATAGACCTTCCCACCGTTTTGAAGATTTTCTACAGTTCCTTTAGAATCTGCAAATGCAGATGTTGCTTGTAAACCAAGTGATCCAGACATAATAACGGATGCTACCGCAACACATTTAGCTATTCCTTTTGCTTTTTTCATACAGACAGCCACTCCTTCTTAAACATTTAAAAGATATAAACATATTATTTTTGGTTCACAATAATAGAGATAGATTCATAACGATACAAAGTAGAATTTTATTAATCTTCATGACACTAACTATCAACTCATGTTTCATTAATCTTCATCTCTCTTTTATTGATAACTATTATCAATATCATTAAAACACAGAATAACAGTTTAAACAACAATTTTAAATATATATTTAAAATTGTTGTTTAAAAAAGTACAAAAAAATTATAGAAATTCTTTATTCCTAGAATTACTATATTTTCTTTTACTTATTGCAACCTATATTCAGATATATTATTTCCTTTCCATTCATAATAATCTAAAATTCCTTCATAAATAGCTTCTGCTGCAATCTGTCTGCCGTTTGCCGTAGATAATTTACTGTAATCGATACCATTATCTATAAAAGCCAGTTCCGTTAACACAGCTGGCATGTCATTTTCTCTTATAACATGAAGATCTTCATGTTTAACGCCCCTATCATGTGTTTGAAGGGCCTCTACTAAACGTGTTTGAATTTTTTCCGCTAAAACACGACTTTCTTCCACATGAGGATTTGTTTTTTCGAATTCAGAAGATTTATAGTAGTATGTTTCTGTCCCTTTTGCATTACCATTAAAAGCATTTGCATGAACGCTTATAAAGATATCACCCTGATTTTGCTTAGCAAATTTAACACGTTCCTGTAAAGAACTTTTTTGATCATGTCCTGGTCTATTATCAGATTGACGAGTTAGTAAAACTGTAAATGGTGTATGTTTTTCAAGTAATTGTTGTAGACGTAAAGAAGTGTCTAGTACGATTTTACTTTCAGATAATCCCTTTGTGGCTTTTCCAGGATCTTCGCCACCATGTCCGGGATCAATAATGATTGTTTTGCTTTCTAATGATTTTTTTGGATGATGTTGCATCATATCTGTTTTTGCAGTAAGTTGAGCGGCCTCAGCACGTGTTACTTTTCCGGATGGATTGAAGATTCCATTACCTTCACCTTTAACAATGCCAGCTTTTTCAGCAGTAGCGATATAAGGAGTAGCCCAATGGTTTTGTGAATCTGTAAAGGATGGTTTTGCATCGGAGTCAATTTGTATCCCTAGAACTTTTGTCATAATTTTTGTAGCAGAAGCTCTGTCTAATGAATCATTTGAACCAAAAGTTCCATCTGGGTAACCAATTAATACTTGTTTATCCACTAAATAATTAACGGATTTTTCAGCCCATGCAGGAACATCTGGGAACTTATGAGTATTTGCAAATGTACTAGATGAATAGGATAGTAGACTTTCAGCAAGAATTCCTGTAGCAATTAATTTGTATTTCAAAATGTAACACCTCTAACAAGTTATTACAAGTTGGTAAATATATCACCTATAGTTAATCTTTAAATAATACGACCTAGAATAAAGAATAGGTTAAGTTGGTTGTACCACTATATCACAGATAACAAATTCAAAATCGAACTATTATTCCGAAAAGAATCCTCAGCCATACACTTATAGATAGAGACTATTAAATATATTCACCAACATCGTGTAACTAGTATAGTTACTTATATATATGAGTGTCAATTAAAATAATCTTACATTTTTGTAAGGTAACCATCTCTAATTGAATTTTTATACTCGCTTTATGATTACATCCTCCGGCACCAGGATAAGTAGATGTGAATCGATCTGGAACTTGAAAAGTCGTATAATCAAGGATGCGAATGCGCTCAAAGTAAGCAGAAAGAGAATGAGAAATCTTAAATGCCCCTCCAATATATTTTTATCACCATTTTATATGTCTAATTAGGCAAAAGCATACTGTATATTTTATTCACGTCAGGTTGACGTAACGTAACATTATAAACAGTTGGATATCGCCAGTAATCATTTTATACCAAAGAAAAGACACTCATATATGAGCGTCTTTTCCGATAGTTGTTTAGCAGAAGCAAGTAGCCACAACTACCACCATAAACCATAATAATAGTTCCTTCTTTAGATAAGAGGATAAAACGGCAGTCTTTTTGATTTAAAATATAAAAGGGTTATTGTTTTTTTGTTTTAAAAACTTTTGACATCCAGCGTAAAATTATATAATCTTAGCTTGCTTGATAGGCATGAGGGGGCTCCCCCCTAACACTATTTTTCTTCATGATTAGGAATACGCACAATAAATTCTGTGCCCATTCTTTCCCTACTCTCAACCTTTATTTCCCCCTGATGAAGATCTACTACTTTTTTTACAATTGCCAATCCTAATCCGCTTCCTCCATGAACACGATTCCGTGAAGAATCCGCTTTATAAAAACGCTCAAAAACATGTTGCTTCTGTTCTTCTGATATACCAATCCCTGTATCATGAATACGTACCTCTACGAATCCCTCATGTTCTTTTAATTGAATTGTAATCGTACCACCACTTGGAGTAAATTTAATGCTATTATGAATTAAATTAATCCACACTTGACTCATACCTTCTTGTTCAGCAGTAATATGCACTTTCTCTAAATCAAGGCCTAACTCAATTTCTTTTTCAGCCCAGAGTGGTTCACTATTTAATACAATCTGCTTTAACTGTTGATCTAATCGATAAGTCACTCTTTCTGGTGTGTACTCTTCCGACTCTAAAAGGGTTAACTTCAGTAAATTTTGACTCAGTTTAGATAATCTCGTTGTTTCAGTTTCAATAATTGTAAGATAATGCTTTCTTTTTTCCTCGGAAAGGCTAGTATCTTGTAGCGCTCTGGCAAAGCCTTTTATAGATGTTAACGGTGACTGTATTTCGTGAGAAACATTCGATACAAATTCTTGTCTCATTTTCTCCATCGTATTAAGCTCATCGGTCATATCATTTATACTTTTAACGAGTACACCAATTTCACCATCATACTTTTCTTCATTTCGTATTTTTACAGAGAAGTCTCCTTTTGCAATTTTTTGTATCGGTTCAATAATAGTCCAAATCATTGCTTCCCGCTTCGGTCTCATTAGTACTCCAATCAATATCCATATAAGAACAATAAATATAAAACTGACTATATCACTAATTAGAAAAGTAACAAAAGGCGATACGTTTATTGCAAGGGCATTCAATATACTAGATGATACATAAAATGCTGTAGACCAAATTATAATAAGAAAAGAAAAGAGCGCTATTATAGCTCCAATTACTTTCAGAGTCTTCAACTTACTCATTCGTTCTCTTTTTCTCATTTACTTACCTCTAAGCGATACCCTAAACCTCTTATCGTTTTAATTTTAAACTTCGACTTCTCTTCTTGAAACTTTTCACGTAACCGATTAATATGAACGTCTAGTGTACGTTCATTCCCTTCAAAGTCATATCCCCATACATCTTCAATTAACTGCTCTCTCGAACAAGTTCTCCCCGCTTTAGAACCTAATGTAAAGAGTAACTCAAATTCTTTTAACGGTAACGTAACCGTTTGTTCTCCAACGTTAACTTCAAATGTTTTACGATTTAATAATACATTTCCAACTTGAATCGATTGCGATACTGTAATTTGATAACGTTTCAATAACGCCTTTACTCTCACTACTAGTTCTATAGGATCAAATGGTTTTACAAGATAGTCATCTGTTCCAAGGTGAAACCCTTTTACTTTTTGAGATGTTTCCCCTTTAGCAGTTAGCATCAAAATCGGAATATCATAGTATTTTCTTAATTCAAAACACAAATCAAACCCATCCATATTTGGCATCATAATATCAAGAATAACCATATCAACTTTCACTTCGTCTATTTTCTGAAGTGCATCTAGACCATCAATTGCCTCATATGTTTGAAAACCTTCTCGTTCTAAAAATACAGAAACGAGTTCTCTAATGTTCGGATCGTCGTCTACTAGTAAAATTTTAGGTATCAAAGGAACCATTTCCTTTCTACTTAGCATCCTTTATATAATTTATAAAAATGAATAATCAGCGGAGTACAATCCCCACTGATTATTCATCTTATAATGCGCCTTCTTTAATTTTCAATTGTTGCGTTGCAAATTCACGATACATATCATGTGTACGTAATAATTCATCATGTGTACCACTTCCTGTAAGATTCCCTTTTTCAATAAAGATAATTTTATCTGCATCTACAACAGTAGAAAGCCTATGTGCAATAACTAAAGTTGTTCTACCTTTCATTAAGTTATTTAACGCCTTTTGAACGACAGACTCTGATTTACTATCCAGACTTGAAGTCGCTTCATCTAACATAAGAATTTGTGGATTTCGAAGTAACGCTCGAGCAATCGCTATTCGTTGTCTTTGTCCACCAGAAAGCTTCACACCACGCTCTCCAACTTCTGTCGCATACCCATTTGGTAAATCATGAATAAATGCATCAACATATGCCATCGCTGCTACTCTTTCGATTTCTTCATCAGTCACTTCACCTTCAACACCGTAACAAATATTATCACGAATCGTCCCATCAATTAACGGACTATCTTGTGAAACGTAACCAATTTGACGTCGCCATGCCTGTAATGAATAGCTCGTAATTGATTCTTCACCTAATTTAATGTCACCACTAGTCGGCTCGTAAAAACGTTCTAACAATGAGAATAACGTCGTTTTCCCGCTACCACTTGGACCTACAATCGCTGTTACCTTTCCTGATTCAATTGTGAAATCAATATTTTTTAATACTTTCTCATCTTCGTTATACTCAAAATGTACATTTTCAATCACTATCGGCTGCTTAGCATTTGAAACCTTCAAACCAGTTTCATGGTCTTCTACTTCATACTCTAAAATCGTATTAATTCTTTCAGTTGCGCCAATCGCCTTTTGGAACTGAGTAAAGAACATAGACAATTGACTCATCGGCATAATAATTTGAACTAAATACAAAATAAACGCTACAAGTTCACCTGTTGTTAATGCACCACTAGAAACTCGCATTCCACCGTAGCCTACGATAATAACAAGTAATGCCATTAATACAAACGACATAACTGGTGAAATTAAAGCTTGCACTTTTCCTTCTTTCAAACCAAATTGCAATAACTTTTGGATACCTGTATTACCTGTTTCATATTCTCTTTTTTCTGTATTTGAAGATTTCACTAAGCGAATTTCTGATAATACTTGTGTTAACACACTTGTAAAAGAAGCTGTTTCATCTTGAAGCGCTTTTGAAATCTTATACATTTTTCGTCCAAGCGGAACTAAAATTAGTACAGATAGTGGAATAACCGTTAAAAGTAAAGCAGTCATTTTCCAATCTAAAACAAATAATACAATTAATGATCCAATTATTGAAATACCGCCAGTTAATAAGTTTGACAAGTGCTCAGAAATTAATGTTTTCACAACACCTGTATCATTTGTCATACGACTAATTGTATCACCTGTTCTATTTTGATCGTAATAAGATACCGGTAGAATAAGCACCTTTTTCCATAAACGTTCCCTTAGCCCCGCAACAATCTTCTGTCCAATATAATTTAATAAATATATAGACAATCCTGCAGCAATAGTTTGCATAATAAAGAAGGCAACTAGCCCAACAATTTGTCCTGTACTAATTGACGAAAGCGAAAAATTATCCACTAACCCTTTTGTTAACATCGGAATAAATAAACTCGCTCCCGTAGAAAGCAAACTCATTAATAACGCAAAAACAAGAATCCCTTTCGGAGGATTTGTATATTGAATAAGGCGTAAAAACTGCCTCCAATTCCCTTTTTTCTTCATTTCATTTCTAACTGCCATTCATGTTCATCTCCTCATGTTAAGCCAAACTGTTCTTTCTAAAATTAGAATACAATACAAATGTAAACTGAATGTAAACACACTTTTTCTATTTTTACAAAATATACATACAAACTCATCTTTACAACAGATATAAACATCTGATATTATTACCTGGTACTTATATTATTCTATGTGAATTATAAACTACGCGTAGAAAATATATAACGAATTTTATCAATTAGCTACTTTAAAACACTATATAAATCTCCAGCATTGAAAGGAGTATCCTTTTTGCAAACAAATAAACATTCCGAAAAGGAAACAATCATTTTTATTCATGGATTAGTTGGAAATCGCCGCGCCTTCAAAAAAGAGCATAAACGATTTTCTGCTTCCTACAACATTATAACTTATGACTTATTAGGTCACGGCGAAGATAAGGGAGAAGATATTGAATTTTCATTGCAGCGGCTCGTAGATCAATTATTAAACTTGTATGAAAAAGAGGGAATTAAAAAGGCTCATATTTGCGCTTTAAGCTATGGCTGTTATATTTCTACAATTTTTGCTCAAATGCACCCAGAAAAAGTATTAAGCATTTGTCATATTGGTGGGCATTATAATAATCCTTCCCTTTTATATAACGTGTTTCAAAAATTTTGGGAAAAGCGAGGAGATGAATATTCCACTTGGCTTTCTCAATATGCAAATACAATTTTCCCAAGCGGAATATTAAAGGCAAATCCGTTCGCTGTTATTTCACGAAATATTTATTATCGCTTTGGGTTACAATTACACTCGTCTATAATTGCTCAATCATTACGTCATCGCTTAGAATTCGACTTAAAATCAAAATTAAAAGGACTTCCTCACCCTATATTATGGGTAATGGGTGAACATGATCATCTCTATAAATCTTGTCTTTTTGATTTAAAGTCTATTCTTCCAAATGTTTTATATAAAGAAATTCCATTGGCTGGACATGCAGCAAATTTGTTTCGTCCAAACTATTTCCATGATTTATATGCTAAATTTTTGCATGGAAACTTGAAATAAAGGCTACTCTATATTTCTAGTTTATATAACTATGAAAAAGGCTTCCCAAGTTTCCCTGGAAAGCCTTTTCTCTATACGAAAAGTAGTTTATAAACTACTTTTTCTTAGTATGCTTTTGTGTAACCTGTTAGGTGTTTAGACCAGTAAGAGTTATTAATTGAACTAATTCTTACACCAACACTTTCATTCTCTGCACTAATGAACTGGCCGTTTCCTAAGTAAACACCCATGTGAGAAAGACCTGATTTGTAAGTGTTAGAGAAGTATACTAAATCACCTGGTTGTGGATTGCTAGTTTTTGTTTTAGAGCTCCAGTATCCAGCAACTGTTTGACGAGCGCCTGAATGACCAGTTTTATTTAATACGTAGTGAATGAATCCACTGCAGTCGAAACCAGCAGTAGTTTGACCACCAAATACATATGGTGAACCATTTAGAGATCTAGCGAATCCAGCGATTGAAGATGTATCTCCACCTGTTGGCGCTGTTGGTTTTTGTACTTGATTATTAGTACCTTGGTTATTAGTACCTTGGTTATTAGTACCTTCGTTACCACCAGTAACTACATTGTTCACTCCGCCTTTTACAAACT
Source organism: Bacillus thuringiensis (assembly GCF_014932895.1). Classification (GTDB taxonomy): domain Bacteria; phylum Bacillota; class Bacilli; order Bacillales; family Bacillaceae_G; genus Bacillus_A; species Bacillus_A thuringiensis_AA. The sequence continues at coordinate 277,801 of NZ_JACYOF010000002.1, forward strand.
TAACATAATCAGCGCTTACATAACCTGTGCGGCCATTATGGTTAACTTTGTACCAACCGTTTTCTGCACCAGTAACGTTTAATACTGTACCGTTTGTTACTCCACCAATTACAGCATTATATGTAGCTGGACCTGTACGTACTTTTAAAGCACCTGTGTTAACAACATATGAACCACCAGTTTGAACTGTAGTAGTATTGTTGTTTGTAGTTGGTTGCTGTGTTTCGTTAGATACAGCTGAACCACCTTTTGTTACGAAGTCTTTACTTACGTATCCAGTTCCACCATTGAAATTAATTTTAAACCAATCTTGAACTTCATCTACAACTTGTACTGTTTTCCCTTTATTTACAGAACCTAAAACAGTATGAGACGCGCTTGGGCCTGTACGTACGTTTAGTGAAGAAACGTTTACTGTATAAGTACCTGTTCCTTGTTGAACAGTAGTTCCTTTATTGCCACCAGTTGTTACGAAGTCACCACTTACATAACCAGTTTGGCCATTAACATTTACTTTGAACCAACCATTTTCTTGTCCAATTACTTGTAGTACTTGACCTTGTTTCACTTTAGAAATAACGTTATGTCCTGTACCAGCACCTGAACGAACATTTAATACATCAGCAGTTACTGTGTATTTTAATTCAGAAGTTGTTTCTACATTTTTCGTTTCAGTTACAGTCGTTTGAGTTTGAGTTTGAGTTTGAGTTTGTCCATTAATTTCTTTTAGCGCTTCGTTTGAAACTTGTGCATGAGCAGAATCCATACCTGGAACTGCAACACCTGCTACTGAAGCTGCTGCTAAACCTGCAATTACTTTTTTCATAAGTTGTCTTTACTTCCTTTCCCTACTATCCTCTTAAAAAAACTTATAAACTTAATACTTTACAATATTATCAAAGTAAAATATTCATTAAGTTCCATTTTTTAACAAGAGTTTTATTTTTCACACGTAGTTCATTTTAAATGAACGAAGTGAATTCCGTGTGAACTTCATGTGAACTTTACCATTAAACAGAGTGTTTTTGCAACGATTTTTTCAAATTTCTTATGTATTTCATTAAAATTCGACATTCTATTCATTATCTCAATATAGACTCTTCATTTTCTGTCCAATATAAAAAATTCTATTAATCTAATACAAAACAAAGTATGTGTGTCCTTGATAAAATCGATTACATGAAGTGTACTCTTATCATGGCAAAAATTACTTAATTTATCAATAGTATAATATTTTTAGAAAACTAATTTTCTATACTATCTATGTTTTTTAAACAATTTGACGAATTGTAAGATTTAGTTCAAAGAATCCCATTCTAATTTAGTTAAAATACACACTCTATTGACCATTTATTTTTACTAACTATGGAGTTTTCAGGGGATTAATATTATTATATATAACGAAACCTTAATCAACGTAAGTTTTATTCATCCCTCACTGAAAACAATCGGACTTTTACAGGCCAACGATCTCAACCTAGCGTCAAATTTTAGGTGAGGGCCTTACCGGAATAAAAAAGGAGGTATATTTGTGAAAAACATTGTAGATGATCATGTAAATAAAAATATAGAACTATACTACGCTTTTATTCAGTTCGTTTCATTTATAACATTACAAAAAGTATCCACCATTGAAACACATAAAAAAGAATTAAAAAGTCAGATAAAAAATGTCCATCAAAAAAATCCATACTATTTATAAAAGGTGAACATGTTATATTCCTGTTCACCTTTTTAACGATTCTACATTATTTATAAATTTTCACACGAGTTTCTAACGGTTGAAACTCTTTTTCGCCAGCAAGTACTACTGGTTTACCAAATGGCATTTGCGCAGTGAGTTTCCAGCTTTCCGGAACATCCCATTCTTTTCTCGCTTTTTCATCAATTAACGGATTGTAATGCTGCAATGTAGCACCAAATCCTTCAATTTCTAAAGCTGTCCAAATTGCAAATTGTAACATCCCTGAGGATTGCTGAGACCAAGTTGGGAAATTCTCTTTATATAATGCAAATTTTTCTTGAAGCCCTTCCACCACTTCACTGTCTTCGAAGTATAAAACGGTTCCATAACCACTTTTAAATGCATTCATTTTTTCTTCTGTAGGTGCAAAGTTATTTTCAGGTACAATTTTTCGTAACGTTTCTTTCGTAATATCCCATAATTTATCATGTTGTTCTCCTAACAAAACCACAACACGAGCACTTTGAGAATTAAAAGCTGAAGGTGTATGTTTTACAGCATGATAAATCACTTCTTGAATTCTTTCATCAGAAACTACTTGCTCTTTACTAATTGCATAAATAGATCTTCTGTCTTCAATTGCTGAGTAAAAATCTTTTGCCATCATAATTCCCTCCAATATTCATTTGAGGCTATTTCATATGTATACATCATATTACGCCCCGTTAACTTATTATTAATAAGTTCATAACTTTATAATATCAACAAATAATAATAAACTCAAATAATAACACTCACATTTTTTACCTTTTTACTTCCTATGTTTTAAATAAAAAAGCAGTTTATTGTTACCAAAAATAAGTAACAATAAACTGCTTTACTTAATTAACTAATCCAAATGCATAAGACATTAACTTATTCGTCTCTGTAAAACGTTTTGTTTTACTTGAAGTCCCCATGACAACTGTAATAATTCGAGCATCACCTTGTTTTGCAGTACCCGTAAAACAATATCCTGCACTATCTGTAAATCCTGTTTTTAGCCCGTCTATCCCTTCTATATATAAAGCTTTATTATTTTTGTTTAACATGTCATTTGTACTTATGACATTAATATTATTAAATGCTAGCTGACTTTGACGTAAGTGAGTCACTTCTAATATCTCTGGATAATCTTTTATAAGATGATACGCCAATGTTGCTACATCAGCAGCTGTCATCTTCGTCTCACTTCCATCAGGCTCTTGTAATCCTGAAGCATTTGCAAACTTAGCATAATCCGACATTTTTAACTGCTTCGCTTTTGCATTCATAAGCTGAACAAAATCTTTCTCTGTCTTTGCCATATGCTCCGCTAAAGCCACAGCCGAATTATTAGCCGACTCAATCATTAATGCATGGTATAAGTCTTTTACAGTTAATGTGTCATTAACTTGTACTGGGATTCTCGCACCCTCTGTTTGTGCCGCTTTCGCACTCATTTTCACTGAATCTTCCCAATGAACTTTCCCATTATGTACACTCTCTAATAAAAGATATGCTGTCATCATCTTAGACATACTTGCTGGCGCAAAAGCTTCATTTTCATTATATTGATAAATAATATCTCCATCACTCGCATCGATAATCATAGCCGCTTTTGCATCAATTTTTGGTGGTATGTACTTTTGTGGGACTATCTTTTCAGTTATCCCTGTTTTAGGTAGCTCCGCCACTTGTAAAGGTGGTCCCTCTACATTTGTTGCACTCTTTTGAGTTCCTTGGAATAAGAACCAACATATCCCTAAAATAATGACTAATAGGATTGTTACTCTTTCCCATTTTAACTGCTTCATTTCAAAACTCCTTTTGCAAGCCTTTTATACACTCACAGTTAACCATAACAACAATTCCTGCATATCGTCAAGGTAAAAAGCATATTTATTCATTTATAGCAATTATCATTTCCATACAAGTATTTTTACATATGTGCTACACTGAAAAATAACAAAAAAAGTAAGAATATTCAACGATAACTATAGACAATAATTCTATCTAGAAAGGATCCATACAAATGATATTACCAAAAAGATTAAAACATGGAGATACAATTGGGATATACTCCCCCTCTTCACCAGTAACCTATACTTCTCCAAAAAGATTTAATCGTGCAAAATCATACTTACAAAAGAAAGGATTTCATATATTAGAAGGTTCACTTACACGTCGATATGATTATTATCGTTCTGGCAGTATACAAGAGCGTGCTGAGGAACTAAATGACCTAATAAGAAATCCTACTATTTCTTGCATTATGTCAACAATTGGCGGAATGAATTCCAATTCATTATTACCTTATATTGATTATGATGCTTTTCAAAACAACCCTAAAATAATGATTGGCTATTCAGACGCAACAGCTTTATTACTAGGAATCTATGCAAAAACAGGAATTCCTACATTTTATGGTCCTGCGCTCGTTCCTTCCTTTGGGGAGTTTGAACCTTTTGTAGATTACACGTACAAATATTTTGCAGAAGCATTACTGACTGATCCACCTCTTCCTTATCACATAAATCAACCGTTATTCTGGTCAGATGAATTTATTAATTGGGAGGAGAAGACAAAAGAAAAAGAGCTTAGGCCGAATAATTGGATTTCTGTAACGAATGGACAAACTACTGGGCGTATTATTGGTGGGAACTTAAATACAATGCAAGGAATTTGGGGTAGCCCTTATATGCCACATATTCAAGAAGGTGATATTCTATTTATTGAAGATAGCTCAAAAGATGCAGCTACTATTGAAAGAAGCTTTTCATTACTTAAGATTAACGGAGTATTTGATAAAGTTTCAGGTATCATTCTTGGAAAACATGAGCAATTTGATGATGGCGGTACAAATCGAAAACCTTATGAAATACTATTAGAAGTACTACAAAATCAAAAAATTCCTTTTCTAGCTGACTTTGATTGTTGTCATACACATCCAATGATCACTATGCCTATAGGTATTCAAGTTAAGATGGATGCAACCAATAAAACGATACATATTTTAGAAAAATGGAAGGTCTAAACACACTTATATTATAGGAAGAAAGTATAATGAACTTTCCCGTTAAAAAACAATGAAAAGTTCCGTTTATCACAAACGGAGCTTTTCATTATTGACCTAAATTTTGTATCTTATCTTGCAAATCGCGCACTTGATTTATCGTCTGCATAAGCTCAGAGTTTTTAAATTGTTCTACATCAATTTTCCCTTCCTCTATCTTCTTCATAGACGTATCAATTAATGTATTTAACTTTTCATTGTATCCGATAATTTGTTGATGAAGATCCTTCGCAACATCTGGTGGTGTTAATTCGTTAAAAGCTGGTATATCTTGTTTGATTTCATTTAGCTTCGTTTCCAATTCTTTACGAGCTTCTTTATCATTAACAGCCTTTTCTGCTAAAGCTGGAGCTTCATTTGCAAATGCACTTATTTCATTCACATAGTCTGTTGCTTTTTGAGCATAATTTAAAGAATTCTTTCCTTCCTCTACTATTGAACACCCCATTAAACCAATTGAAACTATAAATGCTAATAAAATGTATTTTATTTTCATTTTAGATTCCCTTCGTCCTTATAATTGCCTGTTCACTTCACTTCATAACTTCTAGTTAAATTGCCTTTAACCTTTTTTCAAATAACTATCTACACTCTTACATGTCCTATTATCGTTACAACATCTATTTCTATATGTACACTAATAATATCTTCAATAATATCTATATATCCTTGTCCTATAGCTGTTCCGTAATGTAATGAAAGCCCCTTCTTTTCGTAAACTGACTTTGGCACTGTAAAAATAAATCTCCTCAAGTTCCTTTCATCAGCAGGTTCCATAATTAAAACAATCCCATCCTCATCAAACATATACTCTCGCCCTCCAACTTTACATTCACTATGGCTCAGTATTGCCTTGGGCAGCTATATTTAAAACAAAAAACATTAATTCTTGTTTTATTAAGAATTAATGCTTCCTAAAAAATCAATTTCTAACTCTAATATCTTTTTTTGGCGAGGTTTTATTTTTCTTACGGGAACTCCAGCATAAATATACCAATCATCTAAACTCTCTTTTACCATACTCATCGCGCCGACTGCCGTACCTTCTCCTACAATTACATTTGGAAAAATAATAGAGTTCGCGCCAATAATTGTATGTTTTTTTAAAATAACCTTTTCTGTTTTCACATTCCTATATTGATTTGGGACGGTTGGGCCCATTAATGTATTTCCACTGAAATCATCAAGTACTGCGTATACTATTGTTTTAGCTGAGATATTTGCAAAGTTATGCATGTCAATCCCAATTTCCCCTCCATATAACGCTGTATATGCTGATATATGCGAATAACTTCCAATTGTGATTTTCCCACTTAAAATGCAAAAATCATCAATTCTTACATTATTACCAACTGATATAGCACCTGGATTATATATACTTGCTTTTTTACTAATCAATACATTTTTCCCAACAGCTAAAAATCCAATTTTCTTTAGTTCTTCTTGACTATAAAAACTATTCATCTGTCGACACCACCTTCTGCTCTAAACAGGTTACAATTTGTTCTACTATTTCTTTCGTCATTCCTTCCCATAAAGGTAGACTTACTATTCGGTTTGCTATTTTATTTGTTTTTGTTAAATCTGTAGACTTATAGTTTCTAAAAAAAACTTGTTGGTGGCAAGATGGTGAAAAGTATAATCTAGCTTCTATTTTCTGTTTTTTCAGTTCTTCTATTACTTGTATGTTGTGAACTTCTTCTGGACATAGAATAGGCATAAATTGTTGAATAACTGCTTCTGTCTTTTGGACTTTCCACCCTTTTTTCATTAATCCAGTACTTTGTAAGAATTGTTTATACCATTCAGAAATACGGGTGCGCTCTTTTAATTTTCGATCCCATTTTTTCATAGTCGCAATCCCAATAGCTGCTGCGTATTCAGACAGTTTACAATTAAACCCCATCATCGTACATTCACGATTTTTATCAAATCCAAAATTACCCATTCTTTTAATGCGTTGTATATCTTCTTCATTTTTACTATATATTAGTCCACCTTCACCGATTCCGAAAGGCTTTGTTGCATGAAAACTATATACGATCATTCCACTAAAATCCTGACCGTAATGCATACCTCCATTCATTAATCCAAATCCCGGTGCCGCATCTACAACAACCGGCACCCCCTTCTTCTCTAATTCTTCATATTCTTTTAAGTTCATCCATGATCCAAAAGTTGCATACGGGACAACAATTGCAACCTCTTCTTGTAATTCTTCAATCTTATCTAAAAGTACTGTTTTATCCATATACCAATCATCTATTGAAATATCAATAAAATAAGGTTCCAATCCACACCAAATAGCCGCCAATGGAGTCGCAGGGAATGTAAAACTAGGCATGAGAGCATACTTTCCTTTTCTTCTTTTCTTAAGTTGAATAGCCACCATTAACCCTAACGTTGCGTTCGCTACTGTTGTAACAGCCCCCCTGTTCTGAAAAAATTCCAACATAATTGTTTCTTCAAAACGTTGATTTATAGGTCCATAATTCGTATATATGTGTGATATATCAATTTCCTTCAATTCGTCCAAATACTCAATTACAGGTACAGTTGAAGCGCGTAAAAAGGGGATATTATCCATATTCATCTATTCCTTCCTATCATTTTCGGACAATATAGAGCATATCTGTTTCAGATAATCCAAGTTTCCTAGCACTTTTCATTCCTTGTTTTTCAGCTATGTTATATAATTCCACCTTAAATCCTACATTCATTAATCGTTGAATGAACCCAGATTGATTATAAATTCTCACATGATCTTCTTGACCAAAAGCTAATTTTCTCAATTTTGGTGTTACAATTAATTCATTCTCTATAATAAAATCTACATTCATTACGATTGGTACTTGAATAATTCCCCATCCATTTGGCTTTAATATCCTATATAATTCCCGCATTGCTTTTTCATCGTCAATAACGTGTTCTAATACATGGCTACAAAAAATTACATCAAATGTATTACTTGCGTATGTAATTCTCGTAACATCTATTTCCTGCATTAATGGGTCCTTTGGTTCTATATCGCCACATACATAAGTAATGTTTTTATACTGGCTAAACCATTCTCTTACATTTGCTTCAGGTGCAATATGAAGCATAGTATAATTTCCACTTAACAAATCCGTTTCTGTTTCAATATATGCACGATATAACCTTTCACGATCCATCGAATTACAAACTGGACATATCCCCGTATCTTTATTCCACATCTCAAATTTATATTTCGGAAAATCGTAATGTGCTGGCCAAGGAGAAAAATCTTCAAATTGTTGATTGCAATATTGGCAATAACAAGATTCTTTCTCAAACATTTGAGCAATTAGCTTGTTTAACCCCTGTTTTATCTTTTCATTATAAATTTGATCTAGTTCCCCAATTCTTACTGCATCCTTAATTATAAATCCCGCATTTTCTAAACAATAAGATAAACTCTCTTTATAATCTTGTTCAGAATTTAAAAATCCACTATTATATGCATCTGTAATTAATTCAATCCATTCTTCAATTGTCATTAAAATAAAATGCATTTGTTTTTGATTCTGTCCACTATGCTGTCTAAAATAACTAAGAGGTTCTTGTATATAAACTACTTTTCCTTTCTTCATCATATCTAGCCATGTTGCAATGTCATTAATAGCAGAATAAGCTTTCCCCTGAAAATAGCCAAACTTCCCTTCAAACAACTTCCGATTAAACAGAACAGTTGTCGGCTCACCAACTACATTTTTTAAGTTTTTTAATATATAATCCCCTAACTCTTTCCCTTCAAAAAGTGTAGTTTCTTTGGCAATTTTCATATTCAGTGTTGAGGGTGGTAATATCTCTCCATTCTCATCAATCAGTTCACGATATGAAGTCACAAATGAAATGTTTTCTAACGTTAAAAAGTATTTCATCATTCTTTCGATCTTTTCATGATGAAATAAGTCATCATCTAATAAAAAGTTTATATAATCCCCATTCGCAAGTTCTATACATTTATTAAAGTTTTCAGCGACTAATGGGGTTTCATTTTTAACATATGTAATATATTCGTATTCACGTAAATACGGTTGGATCATAGCATTGACTTCATTATTTGTACTGTCATCAGAAATAATAATTTCAATATTTTCATATGTTTGATTCAGAGCGCTGTTGAGAGCTAATTCTAAGTAATAAGGTCTATTGTAAGCAGGAATAAGTATACTTACTTTCGGTAAAGGAGAATTATTATTTATATGCTGTTTTTTCTTTTCTATGTTTATTTTGTTTCGCTTAATTTTTTGATAATAGTCTAATGTATATAATATCGATGATGGAACTATCCTTCTTGCATAATCTAGAAAATTAGTTATCGCTTTATCCAACTCTTTTTCGGTAGATAGAAAACCATATTTTTCTCCAGCTATAATACTATGTGAAAAATCTTCCAATCCATCCATAAGTTTATTAGATTCATTCAATTGTTGACCTGAATGTAATCGGAAGTAACTAAGTGTATCCGCTATATATACTGCTTTTCCTTTACTTAATAAGGATAACCATGTGGCTATATCTACGTTACATAGATACCGCCTTTTATCAAAAATCCCATACGGTTCTTGTAAATCGTTTTTACGAAATAACACCGTTGTCGGTTCTCCTATATAATTTTTTTGATTCACAATTACCATATTTCCTAATTCTGTTCCCTCTATAATCGTATCCTCTTCAAATAAACGGACAGTTGAATAAATATGTGGTAGTTCCTTCCCTTCATCATCAATTACTTGACGATGAGATGTTACAAGCTTAATTTCATTATCTAAATCATTGAAAAAATACTTCATCATTTTTTCAATTTTATTCACATGAAATATATCATCATCCATTAAAAAATTTATATACTCACCATTCGCTTTATTCAATAACATAAGCGCATTTTCAAATTGCCCGAGAGTTGACCTGTTTTTTATATAAATAATATTTGAATGATCAGATAAATATTTTTGTAACACCTTTTCTGTTTCGTCATTCGTACTATCATCCCCAATAATAATTTCTATATTAGGATACGTTTGTTCTAACACACTACATAATGCTTTTTCAAAGTAACGCGGACGATTATACGTAGGAATTAATATACTAACCAATGGAATTTGATCTATCGCCTTTTCATTTTTTTCAAAACGATTTCTCATTTTACTCCCCCCACCTCTTCGTATATTTTTTATATACGCGACACAAAAATCACATTACTTTAACTGTATGGAACCTATATACTTTTATGCAACCATGAAACAAAATATCATACTTTTCACTCCTTAATAAGCATATTTAATAATGCGGACATTTTATTCGCACCTTTTTTATTCATATGATCACTATCATAAAAATCGTTGTCACAAAATAATGGAGAATGAAATAGATCTAATATTTGGAACGCATATTGAGCTTGAAAATCATTTATAACTTTATAAAAATCTTCTTTTAATTTCTTACTACTACAATTGAAATAATGTGATGTAACAGGGAATACAACTATTATTGGCTTTATATTATTTTCCAACAGTAATTCTAAATAATTTTTAAAAATTGATTTATTTTCAACTAAAGTATGAGGATACGACAATTTAGCATGTGAAGCTGCTCTTATTTTCCCATGTTCTTCAAAAGAGACTTGAAGAGGCGCGGTATTCCATTCAGCATTTATCCACGGTAGTATCAATGATTCATCTCTTAGTTTATCTAATAAAACATATTCAAAATGCGAATTAAAAATAGAAGAAAGTGGCATTGGGGTATATAAGTGTGCGAAGCCATCAGTGGATAAAGGAGAATGAACTACAGTATGGTGACCATCTTGAAACAATGGATAATATACATTGTGAATTCGATACGCTTCAGATGATAATGACATATCAAAGTAAAACGAGAAATAGGCTATTCCTATCAAACAATATTGAAATGAATGATTGTTCGATAGAAGTTGTGACGCTATTAAGTAGTCATAGTATAGATCTTGTGATGGAAGTGTTAATTTGATCGACTTTTTTGATATAAGCTCAGTACTCATACCACAATGAGGATAAGACAAACCTGTTACAAACAATTCGTACGTTGGATCACTCTTTGCTTTTTTCATAGAAATATATAAAGACATAAGATCTGGATTTATTTTGTATATGGAAATTAATCGCTCCTTCCATTCATACATGTATTTTGTTAAATTAATAATTTTTGAACTTTGCACACCCATGTGTATCAAGTTATTCGTAAATTTTTCTGCGTCCGCTCTCCAAATGATTATATATTGAAAAGAATCACTTAAACCGACGATATCTGCAAGGTCTACAACATGTACTATTGTTTTACATTTATTTTTGTCTAATACATTTCGAATCAATTCCTCTGATAATTTATCACTTAAAACAATGATATTACACTGCTCTATCATACATATCCCCTCCGTTATATGTATAATATGAACTTCATTTACAGTTTGTAACGACAACTTACATCTGAAATCCATAATTTAAAATAGAAATAGCATAATTATTTCATAATAAAAAATAGCTACACCATAAGGTGCAGCTATTTTAACAATAAGTACTTAATCAAATTATATTCCTTTATCTAACTCATAAAGCATACGATATCTCTCATTTTCTTTAAGCAATTGCTTATGACTCCCTTGCATTACAATTTGACCACGATCAAGGAATATAACCTCATCTACATGTTCAATTCCTACAAGATGATGCGTAATCCATATAACTGTCTTTTCTTCCGTTGCAGAAAACATTGTTTCTATTAAAGATAACTCTGTCTTTGGATCTAACCCGATAGTCGGTTCATCAAGTACAATAATTGGTGCTTCTTGCATAAGCGTTCTAGCAAAAGCAACCCTTTGTCTTTCTCCACCAGAAAAACGCTTCCCCATTTCATCCATTTTCGTTTGTAATCCATCTGGAAGAGAAATAATATGCGAAGCTAATTGTGCTTTCTCTAAAGCTTTCCATATCTCTTCATCAGTCGCCTGCGGTTTACCAATTCGCACATTATTTCCAATTGTCGTATCGAACAAATGTGGCTTTTGATTTAACACAGAAATATATTTAGATAAAAGATTCGTATGAGCTTGTTCATCATTCAATAAAACTTGGCCATTTACCGGACTTAACGCACCTGTTAACAATTTTAGTAAAGTAGATTTTCCTGTCCCACTTCTACCTAAAATAGCAATTTTCTTTCCTGCTTTTATTCGTAATGATACATCTTTTAATACACTATCATTACTATTAGGGTAACTATACGATACCTGATTCAGTTCAATATCTATATGCTTTGGTGTAACATAATCTTTATCTGTATCTCCATGCAAATCTATTTCATCATGTAAAACACTATCACTTTCTACGTGATTAAGACGATGAGCAGATTCTACATATGATGGGATTTGATCGATTGCATCTGAAATAGGAATAAGCGCATTTGTTACAGATAAAGTCATTAATACGAAAGCAGCGATAACTGTAGGTGCAATCTGTTCGCTTGCCGCTTCATTCCCAGTCCATATAATCATTGAAATAACTACAATACCTACTACTAAATGAATGAGACTGTCTCGAATATGATACCAGCGTTTCACTCTCTTTTCCGTTTTTAACAACTGAGCATTTTGCTCTACATACTTATTAATAAATTCATCTTTTCGACCACTTGCCTGCCAATCAGATAATCCAAAAACAGCATCTGTTAGTTGTTGATACAAACGGTTTCTTCCTTGTTTCAAAGTAACATGATGTCGCTTCATTAAAAGCAATGATACAAATGGAAGTAGAAAAACGATAATAGCCAACATACACCCTGCAATAAGTGCAAACACGAAATCAAATGCACCAATAACAAGTACGAAGATGCTATATACAACTAGCGCTAATATACTAGGGAATATTGTACGCAAATATAGGTTTTGCAAATGCTCTATATCTTCGGATAATACGCCTAACATATCGCCTGTTTGAAATCGAGAGCGGAAAAATAACGCCTGTGGTTCTACTCTTCTATATAATTTCGTTCTCATTTTTTCTAATATGCGTAGTACGACATCATGTCCAACTAAACGCTCTATATAATGAAAAACAGCTTGCCCTATACTAAACGCACGTGTTGCAACAATAGGTACATATACAGCCATTACATTTTCTGGTCTGAGAGCAGATTTAGAGATTAAATAACCTGAAATGAAAAGTAACATCGCACCTGAACTAACTCCAAGAAGCCCAAGGAATATAGTCAAAGTCATTCTACCTTTATTTTGCTTTATATAAGGTTTAATCCAGCTACTCATCCCTATTCCTCTCTTTTCTATGAAAATGTAATGTCTCATTCTCTAAAAGTTCTTCATATGTTCCACTTTCTTTGATTTTCCCTTTATTTAAAATAAGAACATGATCCATCTGTTTCATCCAATGCAGACGATGTGTTGCTAAAAATACTAATTTCCCTTTAAACAGTTGTAACATTGCTTGCTTTATTTCAAATTCAGTTTCAATATCAAGATGCGCCGTAGGCTCGTCTAATAAAATAATTGGCTTTTTACTTAAAAGTGCACGTGCCATGGCAACACGTTGTTCTTGTCCGCCACTAAGCATGCGTCCACCTTCTCCAATTCTTTCATATATCCCATTTGGAAGGGATGCAACGAGTGAACTAAGACCAACATCATGAATAACCTTCTCAATTTCTGCATCAGTTGTATTTGTTTCGTAGAAACAAATATTATCTTTTAATGAAAGTGGGAAAATATATGGTTGCTGCGGAATATAAGCAATATTTTTTTGCCACTCTTTACGAATAGATCCGTCAATTTCCACGCCGTTTACTAACAGTTGTCCATTAGACGGAGTTAAGAATCCTGCCAACACATCGATTAACGTTGATTTTCCAGCTCCACTTTCACCAATGATTCCAATGGCACCGTTACCTTTCCAGGTAAAGTCAATTCTTTCTAATATAGCCTTTTCAGATTCATCGTTATTTATTTTTATATCTTGTAACTTTATGCTGCTAGAAAAACCCCACGTAATCTCTACATTTGACTCTTTTAATTCCAGTGCCTTTTGTTGCTGTAAAATCCCTTCAATTTGCTCCATAGCAAGTTGTCCATCTAATGTGGCATGATAATTCGCTCCAACTTGCTTAATCGGAAGAAAATATTCCGGAGCTAAAATTAAAATGGTAAGAGCAGGCAATAAAAGAATCGTTCCGTCTATTAACCGAATTCCTAATCCGACTGCCACAAACGCGATTGATAAACTTGTAAAAAAATCTAATGCAAAAGAAGAAAGAAAAGCAACTCGCAAAGTTCGCATCGTTGCTTTTCTATATCTTTTACTTACTTTTTCAATCTTTCCTTCGTGCTGTTTACTTTTACCTAAATACTTTAATGTTTCTAATCCTTTTAACGTATCTACAAAATGATTAGAAAGCACACGATATGTCTCATATTGACTATCCGCCATTTTCTGCGCTGCTAATCCTAGAAGGATCATAAATATAATTACGATAGGAATCGTTACAACTAAAATAATTCCAGACTCAATATCTAGCGTAAAAACATATAGTACAATTAAGAATGGAACGATACTACTTCTAATCATTTTAGGAATTGTCAATTCAATATATGTTTTAAATTTCTCAATCCCTTCAATCGATAAGGTAACCAGATGACCTGTTCCAACAGTTTGAACATACCGTGGACCTAATGTGAAATATGCCTCTATTAATTGTTTTCTTAGTAACGACCCTGTTTTTTCAGCGAAACGTTCCACTAATATTTGTGAAATTCGAACCAATATATGACGCACTGCAAACGAGATACCAAAATAAACAATTTCATTTAATACTGCTTGTACTGTTTCTCCATGAAATAAAAACGTAATAGCTCGCGCTAAAAACATTGTTTGTGCGATAATACTAAAAGCTTCTAAAATACTAATAATCGTTAACACTACATATAAAACACGGCTACCTGGGTAAGACGGAAGTCCTCTTTTTCTTTTCATTAGTACTCCAAATCGTTGTCTGACTTAACAGGTTGTCTAAATACATAAAAACTCCATATTTGACTTCCGATAACGAAAGGCAATATTGCAATCGCAAAGTAAGTCATAAGTTTTAATGCATACGCTCCTGATGCTGCATTGTAAATTGTCAAATCGTTCACTGCCCCTAAAGTGCTAATCATAACACGTGGGAACATACCGATAAATACACTTGCACTTAATAAAATGATTGTTAAACTCGTCATAAAGAAAGCCCAACCATCTCTTCTTCTTTTATTTAATAAAGTGGACACTACTAATGCTACAAAAGCTCCAATTGGTACCATAATCCATTCTGTGCCATGGGCAGTAAAAATATCAGTTTTCCATAACCCTACACCCGCAAAAATAAGTAATGTTATTAATGAAAATGGTGCAATTTTTATTGCAGCAATTCGTGCACGTTCTCTCAATTTACCAGTTGTACGTATTGTAAGGAATTGTAGTCCATGAACCATACATAGCAGAAGGAACATTACTCCTCCAAGTAACGCAAATGGATGAAGTAATTGCAGGAATCCACCTACAACATTTTTGCTCTCATCAATAGGTACACCTACCATAAAGTTTGCAATCGCAACTCCCCAAAGGATAGGAGGTAGCATACTTCCAATAAACATACCCCAATCCCATGCACTCTTCCATTTATGATTATCTATTTTCGCACGGAATTTAAAGGAAACGCCTCTTAAAATTAAAGCAAGCAGCATAAATACAAACGGAACATAAAAACCACTAAATAAAGTTGCATACCAGTGCGGAAATGCCGCAAACATAGCGCCACCAGCACAAACAAGCCATACTTCATTCGCGTGCCAGAACGGTCCAATTGTATTTAAATAAACTCGTTTTTCAAAATCATTCTTTCCTAAAAACCTCGAAACCATTCCCACACCAAAATCGAAACCTTCAAGAACAAAGAATCCTACAAATAAGATTGAAATAAGTAAAAACCACAACTCATTAAGAGATAACATACTCTTCCTCCTTATCAAATGGATCATGGCTTTGATAATCCCTTTTCGTTTTCTTATTCGTATGTCCCTTAATGATACGAACGAATAAGTAAACACAAATTCCACCCATAATTAAATACATTGATGTGAATGAAATAAGTGAGAATAATACTTCACCGAATGTTACATTTGGCGATACAGCATCTTTAGTTTTCATTACACCAAATACTACCCAAGGTTGACGACCCATTTCAGTCATAATCCACCCAACCGTATTACCGATGAACGGTAGTGAAATGGCATATACCATTAATTTTAAATACCACGTTTTTTCAGCTAAACGATCTTTTCTTGATAAGAACCATCCGTAAGCTCCTAGAAGAAGCATGAATGTTCCACTCATTACCATCGCTCTAAAGCTCCAAAACATTGTATGTACTGGTGGAATATAATCTCCAGGCCCATACTTTTCTTCATATTGCTTTTGAATTTGATTCATCCCTTCTACTTGACCGCTAAATTTATCAAATGATAATAGACTTAGCATATAAGGAATTTGAATTTCAAACGAATTTTCTTTCTTCTCTGTATCAATTTTCGCAAATACTGTAAATGGCGCTGGATCCTCACTCGTATTCCATAGCGCTTCAGCTGCCGCCATTTTCATTGGATGCGTCTTAATTAACTGTTGTGCTTGCGCATGACCAAAGAATAATACAAGCGCTGTTGTAATTGTTCCAACAATGATAGAAATTCGGAAAGATTTTTTAAATACTACAATTTCTTGACCTTTTGTAATTTTCCATGCACTTACACCTGCAATAAAGAATGCACCTGTTGCAATTGCAGCTGTAATTGTATGCGGAAATTGTACCCATAGTTGCGGATTTTGAATAATCGCTAAGAAATCATTCATCTGCGCGCGTCCATCTGCTGCCATTTCATATCCTACAGGTGACTGCATAAATGCACTTGCAGTTAAAATCCAAAACGCTGATAGCATAGTTCCAATTGAAAGAAGCCAAATACATAAAAGGTGAATTCGCTTCGGTAGTTTATCCTCACCGAATACCCATAGACCTAGGAATGTAGACTCAATGAAAAATGCTAATAATCCTTCAATTGCAAGTGACGGACCAAATACATCACCTACGAAACGTGAATATGTTGACCAGTTCATACCAAACTGAAACTCTTGTAAAATACCTGTTACTACACCTACCGCAAAGTTTACTAGGAATATTTGTGTCCAAAACTTCGCCATCTTCTTATACACTTCTTGTCCTTTTATCACATACAACGTTTGCATTAACGCAATAATAAAAGCTAAACCAATGGACAGCGGAACAAAAAAGTAATGAAATATCGTTGTTGATGCGAATTGTATTCGTGCCAATTCGAGCGTTTCCATGCTAAACTCACTTCTTTCATAGTTTTTATAATAAAAATTAATTGAGCAATCTTAAAAAACTCAATTATTAAGAAATACGAAAAGACTAAAACATCGTGTATGTATTGTTGAAAAATATGAAAATTCAGTTTTTCAAACTATTTCGCTGCTATTATTTACCTTTTCACTATTTCCGTAGTGTTTTGATTCGTTAATCGAATTGTATAATATACTTACATAATAAATTCAGATGATTTTTGACGTATTATTGACATCATTTTGTCTGAAATATGTCTTTTGGAATTTTTTTGAATTATATTTTTCATATTATTAAAATGCATTTTTCGAATATGAAACTTGCTTTTATATCTATAAAAGTATAGTTATTCTCTTTATACACTTGACTTTTCTTCAAAAAAATGTCCTTAGAACCAACTGAAAAAAACGCTTGGATTTTGTCAAGAGAAAAATATATTTCCAAAATTCAAACCTATTATATTGTTATTCAAAAATAAAAAACCACTCGATCCTTTCTAGACTAAAAATTCATTTTTTTGTCATTTTTTCAAACTAAATAAATGACAAAAAAATACCGAGAATCAGCTAGATTCTCGGTATTTTTTTAATTATTTTGCTGTATGTTTTCTAACAACTGGTAAAATTTCAGTAGCAATTAATTCAATATTTTTTTCAATTTTATCAAATGGTACACCACCAAAATCAATTTGTGCCATAAAACGTTGCTGTCCAAATAATTCATATTGGTAAAGCATTTTTTCAATGATTTGTTGCGGGCTACCAATCATTAAGGCGTCACGGTAATCTAATGCATTTGTAAATTGCTGCTTCGGATACCCGCTACCACGTAATGCAATCATTCCAGCATTAATGTGAGGATAATATTCACTAAGCGCATCTTCTGAATTGTCTGCTGTATAAAATAAACTCGTTGTTGCAATCGGTAAACTCGCTGGATCAAATCCACTTTGCTCAGCAGCCTCACGGTAAGCATCTACTGATACTTTAAAGTTAATAGCTGGACCACCAAGTGTTGTTATCATCATTGGCACACCTGCGTGTCCTGCTTTAATCGCACTGGCTGGCGGGCCACCTACAGCACGCCAAATTGGTAAGTTATTATTTTTAGCTCTTGGAATAATCGAAGCGTGTTCCAGTGGTGCTCTGAACTGCCCATTCCATGTCACACTCTCTTCTTTATTAATCTTTAATAAAAGATTCATCTTCTCTTCAAATAGCTCTTCATAATCATTTACATCATAACCAAGTAAACTATATCCTCCAATACGAGAACCACGACCAGCTACGATTTCAGCACGTCCATTAGAAATTAAATCAATTGTTGCAAAATCTTCATATACTCGGACTGGATCTGATGTACTTAATATCGTTGCAGAACTCGCAATTTTAATATTTTTCGTAGCTTGTGCAACAGCCCCTAAAATAACTGTATGGGCTTGTGTTGTAAAATGTGTTTGATGACTTTCACCAACCGCAAATACATCAAGTCCGGCTTCATCAGCCAACTTAGCCGTTTCAATAAGTTCATGAATTCGCTCCCCTGCACTTAATTTTCCCCCATTATGTGGATTTAAAATATGATCCCCAATTGAATATAATCCAAACTCAATTCCTTTACTTGTATCCATGCGGTATTTTTCCATAGTTACTCTCTCCTTTAATCAAGTGGTATTAGCTTCTCTTCTATCTCTTTTCTCCGCTCTTCTAAAAACGGTGGTAAATCTAGTCCTTTTCCTAATTCTTCAACTACTGAGTCTACTGTAAATCCTGGTCCATCAGTCGCAATCTCAAATAAAATTCCATGTGATTCACGGAAATATAAACTTTTAAAGTAAAAACGATCAATAACTCCAGTTGTCTGAAAACCTCTTTCTTTCACTGCTTTATTCCAATAGTTTAGTTCTTCATCATTTTTTACACGAATTGCTAAATGGTGAATACTTCCTTTTCCTGGTCTCTCTCTTTCTCCCTCTTGCTCTTTTACTAAAATTTCTCCGAAAGACTGACCTGAAACAGATTGATATAGTCCTGCATTATCAGAGCGAGATACTTCTTTATAACCAAACAATTCAGTTAATGTTTTTGATAATTTATTTAAGCTTTGTACTGTCATTTCAACTGTACCCATACCTAAAATCCGATTGTCCTGTTCTACAGAAGATTCATCCCATGTAGCCCAAAATTCTGGTACTTCTTCTCCGTTATTGTTTAATAACACTAAGCGGAGACCGTCTGGATCTTCAAAATGCAGAGCATCTCGTCCGGCATATGTTGTAAGTTCTCCATGTGTCACCCCGAATGATTCAAAACGTTTTTCCCAGAAAGTAAGGCTCTCTAGTGACGGTACAAGTAATCCTATTTGCGTTATCGCATTCGTACCACGAATTGTTCTTCCAACATTCGGCATTTCAAAAAACGATAATTCAGTTCCTGCACTACCTGTTACATCACCATAAAATAAATGATACATAAAAGGATTATCTTGATTTACAGTCTTTTTCACTCGTCGTAGCCCTAAAATATTTCGATAAAAATCATTATTCGTTTTCGCATTTTTTGTCACCATAGAAATGTGGTGGTGTCCTGGAATTGTATACATAAAACTTCCTCCTTTTTATCACTTGATTAGTCAATTGAATAAGTAAAAAAAATTACTCATGCGGTAATTCTTTTTTTTCACTATGCTTATGAACTTTTGTCATCAACTCGTATAGTATTTTCTGTTCTTCTTCATTTAATACGTCATCAAAAAATGATGATTGGAATGCAAGTTGCTCTGGCAATGCTCTTTCTAAGGCCGCTTCCCCTTGCTCTGTAAGACTAATCGTTTTCGTTTTCCAATCTTGTTTTCGAATAATATATCCTTCTTTTTCAAGACGTGTTAACATTCGAGAAATACCGCCTTGTGTAACAGTAACCTTTTCTGCTAACTCCATTTGCGTTAATGGCTGATAAGTCCGTATTTGCAAAAGCACATCAAATTGAGCTGTCGTTAAATCAAAACGCTTTAAAAACTCATTTGACATCTGATTACTTTGGTTCGTAAATCGTATTAAACGTAACCATATTAACGATCCTATCGTATTATCTCGCATGTTTCATCACTTCCTAGCGTTAATCTTACTATCACTTTACCACTCAAGTGATAGTAATGCAAGAGAAACAGTTAAAAAAAGTGTCTCACCAGAGTATAGCCTAAACTTAACTTTCCATTTCATTCATCACTATATTTAAAGATACCATAGCTTTTGGCCAACCAACGTAAAAAGCCATATGTGTTATTAATGCAATCAGTTCATTTTCCATAATCCCATTTTGTTTAGCTAGCTTCAAATGAAATGGTAATTGTTCTGTATTACCGAGACTGATTAGTGCCGACACTGTACAAAAACTTCTTTCTCTTAATGATAAAGTGGAATCTCGCCACACTTCTTCAAACAATATTTCTTCACTATAGTGAACCAAACTAGGTGCCACTTCTCTCATTTTCTGTTGAATATGTAATTCAATTGGATCATTCTTCATTTCGTTCTCCCTTCATTTTTAACATTTGTGCTATTCCTTGACCAAACGACCAGTTTTCAGCAGCCGTCTCATTTAGTGTAATCAAAATGTCCGAACTTTTTATGCTAGAACATCTGGAAATTTCCAAGGATATTGATTGATACAAATCTTTTTTCTGCTGTATTGTTCTCCCAGGTCCACATGTAATAGAAACATGGATCATATTCTCGCTTCTCTTTTCTCCTCTTTCCAACAAATAGTATGGATTATACAAAAATTGAGTTCGTTGATAAGATAAAAACATTTGAAAATAATCATTTTCAGGGATATTAAAATGTTCAATTAACGAAAGATGGATACATTCACCTATCTTTTTCAACTCTTCTTTATTTAATATATTTTCATGATAATAAACGTTCACAAAAGGCATACATTCTCATTCCTTTTTTCTTAATGTAGCATTCAACAAGATTTCATCGTGAAATGTGTAAAACCTCATAAATAGTAACATTGTTCATTACATCTATTTCAGGCTTTTCATTATAAAAACTGAATTGACTATATCCCCATTTATCCGGATTATAAACTATTACATTTCCTAAACACTTTTCTATGTTTTGTACATTTTCATTCCTAGTTTTTAATTGAGTTCCAATCAGCGATTTACTTTGAGAAATGCTCCCTACATATTCAACAGCATATTTACTTTTTCTAAAATCATCCCTTAGATTAACAACCGAAGGGACACCAATATTAATTTGTTGCCATCCAAATGATTGTAAAATATTGTCATAATAACCTTCAAATATAAATTTATTCATCCCTTCATGACTATTCCAAATATATAAAGGAGCATAACAGTTATATAAATTTCGCTCTTTACCTATCTCAGTCATTAAATAAGCTTTAAAATTCAATTCTTGAAAACCATCAGTTTTATACCCATTATCCTTTACCCTTTCCCTAATAATCTCCATATCATAATCCTTTGGAAAAATGATCTTATATTGCATTCCAATCATGTTTATCACTCACTTTCGATATTATATACATAATGATAAATCGTTGACTGGCTAACGTAAAATAGGTATAAATTATGTTTGGTATCATTTATAATGATATCGTATAAGGGGTTGAAATGAATGGAAATAAATGATCTTATCATATTCAAAACTGTAGCAAGTGAAGGTTCTATTAGTAAAGCTGCTAAGGAGCTGGGATATGTTCAACCGAATGTAACTGAGCGAATCAAAAAATTAGAACAAGAATTAGAAACTCCTTTACTACATAGAGATAACAAAGGGGTTTCACTATTACCTTCTGGTGACATTTTATTAAATTACGCAAATAAAATATTAAATCTACTAGAGGAAGCTAAAGATGAAATTAAAACGAGTGGTACTTCATACCGAATAGCAACATCACAATCTATTTTAGCCAGTTATCTAAGTGTACGTATTAAAGAAAATTTCCGGAATTATCAAGTATACATTGAAAATAGTGGTCATTTGCCTAAACTACTACAAAAAGAAAAGGTTGATTTGGTCATAACTTATGATGATAATCTAGATTCCAAATTTAAAAAAGTATTCTGTGCCGTAATCTCTATCGGCTTATTAAAAGCAAAAGAAAAATGTACTGTTGATTATTCAAAAGAGATTTTTTTCGTTAGTAATGATACAAAATGCCCCTTTAGAGTTCGAACAATACAATTCCTAAAGGAAAACAATCTGTCGCAAAATCAACTTCAACAGTTAGACTCTTATTCACTTATTGAAGAATTTATTTGCGAAGGAAACGGGATTGCTTTTTTACCGGTTAAAAATGATAAACTAACACCAATTGAGGATGCACTAATAGAGAAACTATCTATTCATTTCTTTACAAATCGAGACATACAAAAAGATATTCCATATGAATTATTTAATTAATCCAATGAATCGCTTTGTAAAATAACCTGTTTACAGATTACATGCACCAAGGTTCTGTAAAATATAAAAATCCCTCCTTAACTAATCTAAAAGAGGGATTTTCATATTGTATACAATCCATTTTCACACGTTCTGCCCTACTCCTGCGCTTTTCTCCTTCTTGCTCCTTTTAAAACTCTTTAACCCCTTAATCGTCCCAACTAATCCTTTTGGAAAAACTAGTAGCACGATAATATACAATAAACCTAAAATAATCGTCCATCTTTCAAAAATCGGATACTGTGTCGCTAGTTCTGATAAATAATATTTTAATGATTCAATAATTCCTGCTCCAGCAATGGCTCCAATTAGTGTGCCAACTCCTCCAATCATTGTTATCAATAATGCATTTAATGTCATTTCAATTGAAAATACAGTCGTATTTACAAAACGCAATGTGATAACAAATAAACCACCGCTAATTGCTGCTACTACTCCTGCCACTACACTTGCGATAATTTTATAATGAAGTACTTTATACCCAAGCGCCTCAACGCGCTGTTCATTTTGTGAAATTGCCTTTAATACTTTTCCAATAGAAGATTTTGTGAAAAGGCGTAACAAAATAAAAATAAGGATTAGACATATAAATGTTACATAATAAAACGTAAAACGATCACGGAATATATCTGGTACACCAAAGGTAAACCCATCTCCTCCGTGAGTGAGCCCACGCCATTTTTCAGCAAGTACAAAAAACAATTGAGAAATAGCCAGCGTTAACATTGCATAAAAATGACTTTTCAAACGTAATGAAAGTATACCAATTATATAACTAACGATGGCTGATATAATAATTGCTGCTGCTATTCCTATAAAAAAGTTTGTTATAGATACCCCTTGCCGATCAAATAAAAGTGCCACTCCATACGCCCCTATACCAAAAAACATACAATGCCCAAATGAAACAATGCCTGTATACCCAAGTAAAATATCAAAACTCATGGCAAAAATAGCAAAGATGAATATTTGAGTGAACAAAATTAACAAACTCCGTGAATCATTTACGAATGGAAATACACTTAAACAAATTAACATACATACTCCAAAGTATACTTTAATTCGATCAGATGTACTGTTCACCATTTCACCCCTTCTCACCAACAAGGCCAGTTGGCTTCACTATTAAAAAAAATAGTAACATTAACATATTGATTGCAAGTGATAAATCTGGGATAAAATACGCTGTAAAAGCACCGGCTAATCCGACAATTAAAGAAGCGATAGCCGAACCTTGTACGCTTCCTAACCCTCCAATTATTACTACAATAAAAGCTAAAATTGCATATTGCATACCCATTTCCGCGAAAATAACGCCTGAATATGGTGCGAGTAGGAATCCACCTAACGCTGCCATCCCTGCTCCTAATAAAAAGACGAACGAAAATATCGCTTTTACGTTAATACCTAGTGCTTGAACCATCTCTTTATCCATTACACCAGCGCGAATCATAAGTCCAATCTTTGTTTTTTTGAGTAGTAATAGTAAAGCAATGTAAATTAGTAACCCAACTAAAATAACAAATAGCCGGTATTTTATTAATATAACTCCTCCAAATGTATAACTACCTTGTAACCATAACGGTAACTTTGCACCAATTGGATTAGGTCCCCAAAATATTTTGATGCATTCACTAAGTACAAGCATTCCTCCGAGCGTAACTAAAAGCTGACGAACATGATTTCCATATACAGGCCGAATAAGGAATCTTTCTAAAATAAACCCAAGAAACATCCCCATAGCAACCGCTCCAACTAAAGCTAATATATAACTACCTGTCATATTAAATAACCAAACACCTGTAAAGGCTCCCCATGCAAATAAACCACCATGCGCAAAGTTCAGTACGCTCATTAAACCGAAAATAAGTGATAAGCCGGAAGCTAATAAAAAAATCAGCATCCCTGTCGAAACGCCGTTTACAAATAAGTTAATTAACACATCCACGTTCTATCCCCCCGTATCAATGTTAAGAAATACCTAAATATTTATGACATGTTTCCTTATCCTCGCGCAGTTCATTCATGAGACCGTTATGCACAATTTTCCCATTATCCATAATATAAAAATAATCACCGATTTGGCTAGCCATCATAAAATTTTGTTCAACAAGTAAAACCGTTGTTTTCTCCTTCATTTTCAAAATAGCCATCATTAATTTTTCTATCATAATTGGAGATAACCCTTTACTCGGCTCATCAATAAGTAATAAACCATCACTATTAATAAATGCTCTTGAAATCGCCAACATTTGTTTTTGTCCTCCGCTTAATAAGCCACTTTTTTTATGCCAAAATTGCTTTAAATCTGGAAATAATTCGAGCATCCAATCTATTTTCTCTTCTGCTTCTTCTCCTTTCCCCCTCGCAAGAGCGAATGTCTCTTCTATTGTTAAATCATGAAAAATCCCTTGATTTTCTGGTACGTAACCTATACCTTTCCTGGAAATCAAATGTGTAGATAATCCATTTACTTGTGTACTATCATAGTAAATTTCACCATGCGCAATCCGGTGAAACCCCATAACTGAGCGCAATGTCGTTGTCTTCCCGGCCCCATTTCTTCCAAACAGTACAGTAATCGTCCCTTTCTCAACAGAAAGAGATACCCCTTGTAAAATATGAAACTGATCTAAATACGTCTCTATATTATTTACTTGTAATAGTGCCATTGTATAATCCCCCTAAATAAGCACTTTGTACACGCTCATCTTTCATAATCTCTCCCGGCAATCCTTCAGCCAATAGCTCTCCATGAAATAAAACGATTAAGTGATCTGATAAACCTAGCACCATATCCATTTTGTGTTCAATAAGTACGATTGTGCTCTCTGGATGCTTTTTAATATTTTCAATCACTTGTAAAATAGCAGGTATTTCCTCAACCGAAATACCTGCCGTCGGCTCATCAAGTAGTAACACATCCGTTTTTAAAGCTAATAACATAGCAAGCTCTAACTTTCTTTTTTCTCCGTGAGCTAAATCTTTTGCTAGTACATCCTCTTTCTCGTAAAGTAGTACGGTTTTTAAAAGACGTCTCGCCTCTGCAGTTTGTTGCTTTAACTTAGCTGCATTCGGAAAGAAGCTGTAATAATCTTGAACGAATGATTGAACACTTAGACGTACATTTTCAAGTACTGTTAGCTCCGGAAAAATATTCGTCAGCTGAAAAGAACGACCAATTCCTAAGCGAGTTCGATCTGAAATTGATAGTTTTGTAATATCTTGGCCTTTAAAATACACTTCACCTTTCGTCGGAGAAATTTGTCCACTTAGTAAATTAAATAACGTTGTCTTTCCTGCACCATTTGGTCCAATAATTGAAATGAGTTTTCCTTTTTGTACCGTTAAATTAATCTCCTTAATAACATGATGTTCACCAAAAGATACACTAAGATTTTTCGTCTCTAGCAAATGTGTCACGAAATCCCTCCCTTTAAAGCCATGAGTATGAAAAAACAAGTATAAAGAGGGTATACCCTCTTTATACAAAAACAACAGAAAATTCTGTCTATTTATTTTGAACTGGTGGTTCTGTCTCTTTCATCGTTAATTCTCGCTCCAACACTGGTACTGGATATTCAACACTGTCTTGCTTTTTGAGCGTAATAGAATATAGGGTTTGTAATGCTTGATGATCCTTCTCTCTAAACTTCATCTTTCCTTTCGGTGTATCAAATTCCATCCCTTCCATTTTCTTAATTAGAGTATCTACATCCGTATCACCATTCGTTTTCTTTAATGCTTCAACGATAGAAATTGCCGCTGACATTCCCCCTGCTGTAAACAAATCTGGCACCGCACCATTAAATCGTTTTTTATGTTCTTCAACTAACCAATCATTTACCTTATTTTTAGGAAGTGTATGATAATAAACAGAAAAACCTTGCATTCCTACTAACGCATCCATCGTTTTTAATGCTGGTATATCTGGCGCACCAGTAGAAATTTTAATACCTTGTGCTTCTACATTCATATCTTTCAACTGTTTCCAAGGTGAATTCGCACCTGCCCAAACGATAAATAAATAATCTGGTTTTGAGCTAATGATATTTTGAATATTTGCAGTAAAATCCGTTGAATTCGTATCCGCGTATTGCTCGTTTACAATGTTCGCACCTAGCTTTTTCGCTCCAGCTTTAAATGCAGCAATTCCTTCGCGTCCAAATGCATTATCTGGGGCAAACGTCGCAATCTTTACATCTTTTTTTGCAATTGCTGCTGCTCCTGCAATCGCATCTTGCGAAGAGTTCCTTCCAGTTCTAAAAATATATTTATTCCAGTTCTTCCCGGTTATACTATCAGCAACTGCCGGTTCTACAACCATAATTTTTTCATATTCCTCTGCTAGTGGTAAAACTGCTAGCGTATCACTTGAACTAGATGATCCGACTAAGAAATCAACTTTCTCTTCTTCTAATAATTTCGTAGCTTTCTTAACCGCTACATCTGCTTTCGTTTCCGTATCTTCTACAACAAACTTAATCTTTTTCCCTTCCACTTTCCCTGTTCCGCCAGTTGCATAATCTAACCCTAATTCAAACCCGTTCACCGTTTGTTTTCCATAAGATTCTAGTGGACCTGTTAATGAAGCAAGAACCCCTACCTTAATCGTTTTTTCATCTTCTGTACTTGTCTTCTTTCCCGAACAAGCCGCTGTTACTAATAACGATCCTAAAACACAACCAGTAACCACCGTTTTTAGCCATTTACGTTTTTTCATCGACATCGTGATCCTCCCCATACTTTTCTTTCTGATAGAATCAAATACGCCAACTTCCCTGTCCGTAATCATGACTTTAAAATTGGTAACGGAAAACTCTTGTAGTACCCTCTACATTCGGCATAAATCTATAATCACCTTCCTATTAAATGGAAACGGACATACAATCAATATATATTCCGTTGTTCAAATGAAATTACTGTTTCATTTCATTAATCATCGTGCAAAAAGCTGCAAATAATTAACTTAATTCATTAAGTCAATTATTTGCAGCTTACATAAAAAACATGAATAGGAAAACTGATTAATTATTTTCGACTTTCTCTAATCCCTCAACCAATTGCTTCTTATCTAGCCCTTCTCCTATTATCACTAAGTTTGTCGGGAAACCGAAATCTTGTTCTAATAACGTTGGTACTCCAAATGAATATTGTAATAGGTGTGGATATTTATCTCCATGGAATCTCACGAAACCTTTCACACGATAAATGCCATCAGGTAAATTTGAAAGCCATTCATATAATTTATCTTGATCGATTGATTTCGTAAATTGATACGTCATCGTTTGTATATGTAAATGTTGTTGTACATGTAACGTTTCATGATCTTCGTTACTTCCAAATTGAGCATCTTCTATATCACTTAAAGATATATTGCAATACTTTGTTTTATACAATTTCGCATGATTATTTATTGCTTTTACATCTTCCAATACTTTGTTCTTCTCTTCATCTGTTAATAAATCTGATTTATTAATGAGAATATGACTGCCATATTTCAGTTGCTCATGTAATAGCCGTTGTACATTTGCACTTAATATACTTCGATTTAACCATCTAACTGCATCTAATACGACTACTATAGATTTCACTTCAAGGAAAGGTGCTAAAATAGGTGATACACATGCATCTAATACTTCAATTGGATGTGCGACACCTGTTGTTTCTATGTAAATTACATCTGGTCTTTCTTGTTGATAGAGCGAATGTAATTGTATTTCAAGTTCTTCTTTTAACGTACAGCAAATACAGCCTTTTAGAAGTTCCCTTAACACATTTTCTTTTCCAATAATATCTGTATCTACTGAGTATTCACCAATCTCATTCATTAATACTGCAACTTTTCGATCCTTCTTCTTTTCTGCTAATAATAAATTTTGCAGTAACGTTGATTTTCCGCTACCTAAAAAACCACCTAATATATGAATTTCTACTTTATTCATTTGACTGACCATCCATTTCTTTACTTCAAATTTCTTCAAAGCGTAATTATTACGATTTATATTTATCATTTTATTAAAAGAATAACAATTTGTAAACATAACTACTAGATTCACTTTTCATTTACTTCATAAGCAACTCTAATTCCAGACTCAATCGCTCCTTGCATCCAACCATGTGTCAATGTCGTATGTTCTCCTGCAAAGTGTATATTTCCAGCTGGCGGCGCAATATATGGAAATAATTCAAGCTCTTGACCGGGTTCAAAAGCTGTAAATGCTCCGCACGAATACGTATTCTTACTCCAGCTAAAAGATTCCCCTGTAATAAATTCACTATAAACCACATTCCCATATATTTGTGCTAAATTTTTCAATGCGTACTGAATACGATCCCTATTCGGTAGACTATCCCACGTTAAAGCCTCATCTGCCCATGTATAACTTGCTAAAACGATAGCTGCCCCTGGTGTATGGATGCCATAGCTCGGATAATACGTAAAACGAATAGGTAAATCTGTAATAGATTTACCGCCACACTGCCCCATTCTCTCCCAAAATCTACTTTTAAACTCTATCGCAATTTTTGTTGCAGCAATATAATTCAATTCACGTATTGCTCGTCTTTTAAAATAAGAAAATAAATCATATGGTTGAACTTCTACAAAGCGTAACGCTGAAAATGGAATTGTGATAATGGCAATATCACTTATTATTGTAAATTGCTCTAACGTTTGTTCATGGTTTACTTGCAGCATCACTTTATTATCTTCTTGTATTATTTTCTCTACTTTATATGAAATGAAAATATTATCCTTTAGCTGTGGTAAAAATGAATTTGGGAATACATCCATCCCGCCTGTTATCTCATAATATTTTGTCGTTGAGGTGAAAAAGATCATTTCTCGTAATACTTCAATTAAAGACATTCCCATGTATGCTTCCATATCAAGTAGTACTCCAATCATATCTATTACTCCATCTGAATAGTATTCGGTTAAAAATGAACCGAGCGAATAAGTTTTATATTTTCTCTCCACAATAATCCAATTTTTATTAGGATTTTTCTTAATATAATTAAGTATTGGTTCTAATACGGCCAGCATTAATTCTTCTGCCGTTTTCCCTTTTTCTTTATCTAAAACCGGATATCCAAGTACACTTGGATCATTTTCAAACACATTCAATCTCGTTCTAATGTTATTCGTATAAATTATGTCTGAAGAAGTTTTATTAATAAAAAGATTTAAAGATAATTTAAATTTATGAATATACGCTAATGTTAAATCATGGTTCTCTGGAATACGCATTGGTCCTGCATTAAAATATAACCCCGTACTAAATGGTTCGCGAATTGTATATACCCTGCCACCTATTCTGTTATTTGCTTCTATAATCGTTACTTCATGCCCAGCCTCTTTTAATAATGATCCTGCAACTAACCCAGATATTCCTGCGCCAGCAATCGTAATTCGTTTTGGGGTATTCGTTTTAGTAAGACCTGCATGAATTATATGTAGCATTTTTTCTACTGATAATGGATTCCCCATACCATTTCCCCTTTTACAAAGGATTTTACTGAATTATATTCGATTTGCTGGATTCCTATGTTTCGTTCAAGTTTTTAAACGGATATATTTTCAACTACTTGAATATCTTTTATAAAATGTAATAAACTAGATATGAATCTATAGAAGTAAGACGTATTATCTTACATAATAAAACCAATGAAATTGCGAGGAATTTTAAAATGAAAAAAGGTATTAACCGTGTTGTATTAGTAGGAACCGGAGCAGTTGGATGTAGTTATGCTTACTGCATGATTAACCAAGCTGTAGCTGAAGAGTTTGTATTAGTCGATGTAAATGAGGCAAAAGCTGAAGGAGAGGCAATGGATTTAAGTCATGCTGTTCCATTTGCACCAGCGCCAACTAGGGTATGGAAAGGCAGCTACGAAGATTGCAAAGATGCTGATCTTGTTGTCATTACGGCTGGATTACCACAAAAACCAGGCGAAACACGTTTAGATTTAGTTGAGAAAAACGCTAAAATCTTTAAACAAATTGTTCGCAGTATTATGGATAGCGGATTTGATGGTATTTTCTTAATCGCAACAAACCCTGTAGATATTTTAACTTACGTAACTTGGAAAGAATCTGGTTTACCGAAGGAGCGAGTAATCGGTTCTGGTACAACGCTTGATTCTGCTCGTTTCCGCTATATGTTAGGTGAGTACTTCAATATTGGCCCACACAACATTCATGCTTATATTATCGGAGAACACGGCGACACAGAACTTCCAGTTTGGAGTCACGTTTCAGTTGGTATTCAAAAGCTACAAACGCTTCTTGACAAAGACAACCAATATACTCAAGAAGATTTAGATAACATTTTCATAAACGTTCGTGATGCAGCTTACCATATTATTGAACGAAAAGGTGCAACTTATTATGGTATTGGCATGTCACTTCTACGTGTCACAAAAGCGATTTTAAACGATGAAAATAGCGTATTAACGGTTTCAGCATACTTAGAAGGTCAATACGGTCAAAAAGATGTTTATATTGGCGTACCTGCTGTTTTAAATCGCGGCGGTGTTCGTGAAATTTTAGAGGTTGAATTAAGTGAAGAAGAAGAATTAAAGTTCGATCACTCTGTTCAAGTATTGAAAGAAACAATGGCTCCCGTTGTTTAATCGTATACTTTAATCAAAAAAGCAATCCAATTCATTTTGGATTGCTTTTTTATTTAGATTGTTCGCCCCTTCATTCCAATGATTATCCTTTACCAATTAGGTTTTTTCGGAATAAAAATAACCGATGTTATCAAGAAGCGAAAACACCAGTTATTTTCCTATCTCCCAATCGGTTCTTCATTATTTACATCCAGTACATCTAATAAGAAGATAAAGATTGGTATCCCTATAATAAGCCCCCATATTCCGAGGAAATGCTCTGAAAAGATAAGAATCATAAATGTATAAAAGACTGGCAAATTCGTTTTTGCAGACATAAATTTTGGATTTAAAAAATAACTTTCAAGAGCATGGATTACTGTAATGAACACTAGTATGTATACAACGTACATAACCCCGCCTACGTTATAAGCAATGATACAAAGAGGAAACAAGGAAATGATTACACCAGCAACAGGAATCAATCCTAGTAAAAAAATCATGACAGCTAATACGAGAAGCTGTGGAAAACCTAAAACGATTAATACAATTACAGTAAGAATACCATTTACAACTGCAATTAAAAACTGCGCTTCAATCACTTTACCAAACGATCTTGCAAACCTTTCACCAAAATATGCAAGTTCCTCATAAAAAATCTTTAGCTTACTATCTTTAAACTTGGAAGTAAATGTAATAATCCGCTCTTTTTCTAATAAGAAAAATAAACTTAGAATAAGAGACAATAGTATTTGCAAACTTACCTTTCCTATGTTTGCTATTGATTGATAAATGACATCCACACCTTGTTCAATATATTTTGATACTTCCATTTCATTAATTGCTGAAAGTACGTATCTAATCATCTCATTATCAGGTGGATGTTGAAAAAACAATTTAAATTGATAAATTAATTGTGAAATTTGTATTGTTAGTACCGGTAAATACTTATACAATGTTGTGACAATAAAGGTCACTAATATTATATACAAACAAGCAATAACGACCTTCCTATTCACTTTCAATTTTTTTGAAATAAAGCGTTGAAATCGATCCATTAAAAATGTCAGTATAAAAGTAATTAAAATTAAATTCATCATGCTTTTCAAGCCATATAATACAAGTGCTACGATAAGTAACACAAGAAATCTTTGAAACCCTCTACTTTGAAAAAAATTCTTTACCGTCATCATTTAAATATAATCTCCCCCTTCAATGGATGGAAATTTAATATATTTACTATTACATTTTATGAACCGCTATAGACAATCTTTCTTACTAATTCAGAATAATCCTCTTTTTTGTTTTTTAATGTTAGATTTCTTTATAACTTCATCCTAAAAACAATGCACCTACTGGCTCTCCATTTTGATCATGTTCTTGTATTCTAAAAAGATAAATACTTGTTAACTCTTCATATGATAATTGCCCATCATTGACCATTTTTTGAAGTTCATCCACTGTTGCATTTACAACTTCTTTTTCTTTTCTCTTTATATTATCTATGTTAATTCCTTTTAACTGGTTATGTATCGGTTTTAACACTCTTTCTTTATCTTATACAATGCGCTCTGTTTTTTGGAAAATAATCTTTATATAAAGTGAAACTTTAATCAGTAGGGGGTTTCTTCATCCCCCACTGATTATCAGCCCGCACCAATCGGGCTTTTACGGGCAGTTGATCTCCCACCTAACTCCCTCGCATTCGCCGAATTTTAAGGCCGGAGTCTTACTGCCCGCAAATAGTGGGATAAAACAATTCCTCCAGCGATAAACAGCGTTATCTTTATACACTTTTTCATGTTGTTTCCTCCACTCTAAAAGTTACCCAATTATAATGAAAAAGAGAGAGTTATCTTCTTAACCCTCTCTAATCAAAATGCTATATAAAGAATGAATAATTTCAATCTAATTACTTCTTTTTTGCATTTGCTTTGCTAACATTTCTTTCACTTGATTATACGTTAACCCTGAATTTTTATTTAAACGTTTTACTTCCTCAACATCAGTACCTACCACTGTATATTTTTTGTCATCACTCATATTTTCACTTCCTTTTTCACCGGATTATTTCTTATATTTCTTCCCTAAACTCACGTAAATTAATACAAATAGAAAAAGGAAGCGGCTTCTCAGCACAACTTCCTTCTCATTACATATTCTATTTCTTAATAAAATCTCACTACATCTTCAGTAGGTAAGAATGTTCTTTCTCCTGGCTGTTCATTTGGTTCACCAAATGGCATTTGTCCGACTAAGCTCCACTCTGCTGGAATGTTCCAAGTTTCTTTCACTTCAGCATCTACGATTGGATTGTAATGTTGTAATGATGCTCCGATTCCTTCAGCCGATAATAACATCCATACAGTATGTTGTAACATTGCATTTCCTTGATGAGACCAGAATGGGAACTGCTCTTTATATAATGGTGCATTTTCTTGCATTTTTTCGACTGTCGCTTGATCTTCAAAGAATAATACTGTCCCTACACCTGCATGGAAACCTTTTAGTCTTTCTGCTGTTGCTTCAAAGTTTTCTGCCGGTACGCGAGCTCTTAATGTTTCTTTTACGATATCCCAAAACTTTTCATGCTCTCCATCCATTAATACGACCATACGGCCACTTTGCATATTAAAAGACGTTGGTGCATGTAAAGCTGTTTTTAAAACTTCTTCAATTCTTTCTTTCGTAATTGCATCATTTTTTGTTACTTTACGAATTGAACGACGGTTCACAATTGCTTCTTTTAAGTTTGTTGTAGTTGCTGACATTTTAATTCCTCCAAAAGTAGTTTTATTATATTTAAACAAATCAATTTGGTTCTTTCATGCAAGATGAATTAGCAATATCCATCCGTATTACATTGCATTCCTTCAAATGAATTTGTTTTATCCTTTCCAATTTCTTTATCAATTACTCTTTCTAGCGTTTTTTTACTAGCAAGCCCTTGAATGACTTCATCACCTATCATGACAGTTGGCACTGCCATAATATTCGCTTCATCATACGCGTGCTGAATTGCTTCTTGATGCTTTTCTTTATATTTACGAGTTACTAATACATCTTTAAATTCCGCTTTAGGAAGCCCTACTTCTACCGCTAATTTTGTTAACACATCAATATCTTCAATGTTTTGTTCTTCTTGGAAAAACGCAGTAAATACGCGGTGATGATATTCATTTCCAAGTCCATGCTCTTTCGCAAATTGACATCCTTCAAAAGCTAAATGTGTATAAGGATGCGGTGAAACACGCGGCAGACGCATTTCAATTCCTAATTTCTTCGCAGTTGGAAGAATGAAAGCATCCCATGAACCTAACTTATCCGGCTCATTCCATGGATCTATTTTTGAATATGGACTTGGACGCAATTCAAATGGCATCCATTCGATTTCTACATCTTTCTCTTTCGCTACTTCGTCTAATGGACCTTTTGCTAAAAAACAAAACGGGCATATAAAATCTGAGTATACTTTCATTTTTATAGTCATATTTTTTTCACCTTGCCTTTATGGTTGTAATCAAAATGGTTACATTTAAACTAAAAAATATACATATTATTTTACGCATTCATTTTCTCTTGCAAAGATTCAAACAACTGCCCCATCGTAATATTTCTCAAAACTTCTTCCATCGCGGATTGCGCTTGAATTAATATAACTTCTAACACCGCTTGAATATTTGCTCCAATTGGACAATCTGGATTTGGTTGCTCGTGAATATGAAATAGTTTGTCTTCTTCTACTACATTTACTGCATGATACACATCTAGCAATGTGATTTCATATAAATCCTTTAATAATCCCGCGCCACCTGGTCCGCGATTTACGTAAACAAATCCAGCTTGTTTCAAGTAAGACATTATTTTACGAATTACTACCGGATTTGTATTTACACTTTCGGCCATATAGTCCGACGTACAAACTGAAGATGGATTATTTTTCAAAATAGATAAAATATGAACAGCTATAGAAAAGCGGCTACTAATTTTCATCGTAATCACCACCTCGATGTAATCATTATAGTTACAACAAAAAGATAAGTCAATCCTTTTTATAGAATAAAATAAAAAAGGGTCTCATCATGATATATGAGAGACCTCCTGCTTATTCTGCAAACAACTCTTGAAATTCTTCAATAAATAATTGAACTGCAAGTGAAGCTTCCTTTAATGAAGGAACAGCCAAAGCAATCTCTCTCCACACTTGTGGCTCTAATTCTCGCGTTTGCACGTTCTTTGGTAAATTCGTTAAAGATAATTCAGCTAATATTGCAATGCCTAACCCTTCTTGAATCATATTTAAAGATGTAGTTACAGTCGAAACCGCATATTCAACTCGAAGTGGCACGTTTGCTTGTTTGAACATATCAATAATCGGCGGTTCATATCCACCTTTAAATAGTATAATCGGTTCGTTCTCTAAATCACTTATCGTAATAGAACTTTTCTTACAAAGGGGATGATCGTCCCTTAAAACTACAACCATCTTTCCTTTCGTTACTGGGACTATTTCCATATCTTTATTCGGTAAAATGACAATTCCAATATCGATAACTCGTGATAATAACCAATCTTCAACTTCTTTTAGCGCTCCCTCACAAAGAACTAATTGTAAATTGGGATACTTTTCACGAAAGATATTAATCATTTTCGGTAAGAAATACGCCGAGGCACTTGGAAAACTTCCTATACGAATCGTTCCAACTTCATGCCCTTTCTCCATCGCCACCTCTTGTTCAATCTTCTCGACACCATTCAAGATTTCTCTAATATGTACAAGAATTCTGTTTCCAACATCCGTAACGATTAACCCTTTTCGTTTATCACGTATAAGAATAGTCACCCCCAACTCTGACTCAATACTTGAAATCGCATGACTAACGGCCGGCTGTGTCATATTTAACGCCCCA
Organism: Bacillus thuringiensis; assembly: GCF_014932895.1. Taxonomy (GTDB): domain Bacteria; phylum Bacillota; class Bacilli; order Bacillales; family Bacillaceae_G; genus Bacillus_A; species Bacillus_A thuringiensis_AA. The sequence continues at coordinate 314,040 of NZ_JACYOF010000002.1, forward strand.
GCAGCCTTCGTAAAACTACCTAACTCAACAGTTTTTATTAATACTTGAAGCTGTGTAATGGTCATAACTAATCACTTATACTCCTTATAAAAAAGATTCATTTTATTTATCACAATCGATATCATATCATAGTGAAATGAATAAAACCAAGGAGGTCTTACAGTGACACAGCTTTCTCGAACTAAGACGGCCATAATTCTTACCTTTCTCGTTTTAATGTGGGGAATCAATTGGCCTTTATCTAAATTTGCCCTGCATTATACACCACCCGTTTTATTTGCAGGCGTTAGAACTTTAATTGGAGGATTCATTTTACTCCTTTTCGCTTTACCAAAATACAAAGAGCTACATTTAAAAGAAACTTGGCATTTATACGTAATTTCTTCTTTACTTAATATCATTATATTTTACGGGTTACAAACAGTTGGCCTTCAATATATGCCTGCTGGGTTATTTTCTGCTATTGTATTTCTACAGCCAGTTTTACTCGGCATTTTCTCATGGATATGGCTTGAAGAATCAATGTACGGTTTAAAAATTTTCGGGCTTGTTCTCGGATTTATCGGTGTAGGGATTATTAGCTCCAGCAGTTTAACTGGACATATTTCCGTCATTGGAATCCTTCTTGCATTAGGCTGCGCTATTGGCTGGGCACTTGGCACCGTATTTATTAAGAAAACTGGACACCGCGTTAATGCCATTTGGATGGTAACACTTCAGCTTATTATTGGAGGTCTTTGCTTAGTCGGATTTGGATCAGAGTTTGAAAGCTGGTCTCGTATCGCTTGGAGTATGCCATTTGTTAGCGTGCTACTCTTTATTTCATTCTTTGTTATTGCAATGGGTTGGCTCGCTTACTTTACACTTGTTGGAGCCGGTGAAGCGAGCAAAGTTGGAGCTTATACATTCCTTATCCCTCTTATCGCAATTATTGTAAGCTCTATTTTTTTACATGAAGCAATTACAATTAGCTTATTTATTGGGCTTTTATTTATTGTTGTGAGCATTTGTTTTGTAAATATAAAGCCGAAAGCACTTGCTGTAAGGCAGCAAGTTGAAGTGAAATAAATAAACGTGAAAAAGAGCCTACTATTTGTAGGCTCTTTCCCATACCTTACTTTTTACGACGTACTACAAAAACACACGTACCCACCGACGATGCAATCGCCAAAATAGATAAAACAATTGCTATTGTTTGCATATTACTTGTGCCCTCATTCTTTTCCACACTAGATACTTCTCCATGTTCTCCTATAAGTGATGTACCTTTTGCAATTGTAGTAAGGGAATGTGGTTTCTCGGCTTTCTCATCGCCTGTCCATTCAACAATTTCTCCGTCTTTATATTGTTGATATGCATCCCAAGCTATTTTTTGTTCTTTATCCGGGTTTTTAGCGACGAAAGTAAATCGCTGAAACTGTCCAGGTAAAATCCCTTCTCCTGTTGCTTCCCATACTACAGTTTTAACTTTTCCAGCTGTATCTTTTTGCTCTTCTACTTTCCATCCTGGCACTGGTTCATACTGTTGAAACTCAACTCCAGACGGTATTTTTAGTGTGACTTTTGTTGTTGCCATATTCTTTTCAACAGGTACCTTTATCGTATACGTCTCCCAAGAGCTAACGTCAGAAGTTGCTGGTTTTACAGTTACATGAGCACTAACAGGTAACGAAAAAATTCCCATTGCAATTATTGTTGCGATCATTGTTGTTCCTAATTTTTTTATACGTTTCATTTTCTATTAACTCCTTTTCATCTGTAACGTCTCTTTATCCCGCTATTTGTGGGGGATGAACAAAACCTCCACTGATTAAAGTTTCACTTTATCTGCCACCTACAATAAATTTATAATCTGTATCGAAGCTATCAAGAGATTTTGTTAATCCATGAACATGTATATTCCAGTTTCCTGTCATGTTAATATACATTCCTTCCGCTTCATATTCTCCCGCCGAAACTGCCGAAACTTTAAATGAACCTTTTCCCATATTCATATCTAACGATTGAGTGGTCAATACAATTTGTTCCATATCAGTAACAGGCTGTCCATTCTCATCCTTCAAAGTAATATGAAATGTATTCTGTCCTACCTTATTAGGGCTTACATGTAAAGTAATTTCATATCCATTATCTAATTGTTTACTCTCTGTAAAAGGTCCAGTAGGAGGCATCGGCGGTGTTTGTACGTTTGTCATAAAGGCTACGATTACGAAAACGATCATTCCAATGATAAACTCTACTTTCAACGTACCTCCTAACCTTTTTTGCGCTCGCATTCTCCCTTTCACATAATGAAGAATTCCTAATATCCCCATGCTAACGAATAAAAGTATCTTTGCTAATAAGGCCAATCCATACTTCGTATCAAATAGGGCATGGATTGTAGGAATAAAAAATGTACTGTTAAAAAGGCCCGTTATTAAAATCACTATGACAGTACCTGTTGCCCATGGTGAAAAACGCTTAATCGCATCCCAATACATAGTCCACTTGTCATCCTCTTTATGTAAAAGAAGAATAATTGATGATAGACCTCCAATCCATAATGAAGCTGCGAATAAATGTAGAAAGTCCATAACAACAGCAATTTCTTTAAACTTTAAACCATATGCATGACTATTGAAGGCTTTCATAGCAAGTAATCCAGTAAACAATAGTATTGGAATGCCCCATACTTTAAACGAAGAAAACTCCTCACGTTTCACCGCAAAATATATAACAATTATAAGCATACTAATAAGAGCCATTTGAGTGATCCATACATAACCAAAAACAGATAGCTGTAATGTTTCTTTTAATAATAAAGGATCAAATGCTTCTAACCATGAAACATCAGCATTTATTTTCGCTTGCAATGGTAGATTGAATAGTAAACTAATGAATATACCAAATAATGATATCCATATTATTTTCTTACTCCTTGATTGCACAGCAATTGCATTCCCTTTATATATAATAAGATTAAAGAATAAAACGCCTAAAAATAGCGAGAAACTTGTATATAGAATCCCGCGTCCCATAATCATATCGATTTGCGGAACATAACCCATTTCTTCTACTTGTATATCGGCTGTTCCCGCTTCTGCTGACCCAATACGGAATGGAATAACTCCTTGAATTGGATGTCCATCAGCTGAAATAGCTTTCCACTGAATAGAGTAGAGACCGTTTTTAAGATTCTCTTTTAACCCCGCTTCTAATAATTTTTTATTTCTTTTATCAATGTGAGCATCTTTTAAATCTACTCTTTTACCTGAGGTATCTCGTACAAATAATGTATTAAAATGTGAAACTTGTATATCCTCATCGAATTCAATTTTCACAACAGTTGGTGCTCTCTTCAACGTTTCATTTTCAGCAGGGTTTGATTTTACAACATACGCATGAGCAGATGTGCTTTTTGGTATTAATATGATAAACACACACACAATTAGCAACCATGCCCCTAACATTCTCATTACTTTCACACTCATTTCACTTCTTTCTTCATCGCTACACTTTCATTACTTTAACTTTCCAATTTTGATTCTCCAGAAAAATATTAACCTGATTAAGTATAAGTTTTTATACAATATGACTCTTTATTTCTCTCTCACCTCTACACTTCCAATATGATAGTAACTACCTTCATATATACAACTTATATTTTTAAAGCTAATTGTTATTATAACACAAAATATATTTATGTAAGTTTCCAAAGAAGAAAAGTTCTCGTGAATCATTTGTGAAGAAAATGTGAAATAGCAAATGCATAAATAAAAAGACGTTACGTTATTACGTAACACCTTTTAAAAAAATATCCTTCTTTTATTTCTCTTCCGGATAATCACAATACTCAATAATCGTTCCTTCTGTATCTGCTGGGTTAAGATAAATTAATCTTCTACCATGCTTATTCATTCGAAGTGTATGTTCTAACGTTCGAATACCCTGCTCTTTTAACTCTTCTAAAGCTACATCTAAATCATCAACACGGTACGCAACGTGATGAACGCCTTTCCCTTTTTGTTTTATAAATCGGGCAATTGGTGATGTTGTATTATTCGTCGGTGCAAGTAGTTCAATTCTATCACCATCTACTTCCATAATAGCGACTTCGCTTTCAACACCTGGCGCTTCACTTACGTAACGATCTATTAATTTTCCTGATAGAACTTGTTTATAAAAACGTATCGTACTATCTATATCACGAACTGCGATTCCGATATGATCAATTGTTTTTTTCATTTTATTTCCCCTAATACTTTATTTTTGCTCATTATTAATAGTAACAAAAAAAGTTATAGAAACAAGTTCTATAACTTTTTTATTTAACCTATTTTCTTATCCGCTCTAGTTGCTGGTTGAACCTGATTTTTCACTTTTAAAACGCTAATGCCATATCCGATAACTCCACCGATAATTGCTGGGAAGATCCACCCTAACCCTACTTCCTGCATCGGAAGGAATTTCGTGAACACTTGGTTTACTACTTCAATGTTAACTCCAGCTGCACTTAATCCATCAAATAAGCTGATGATAAACGTTACGATTAAACTCACTTGATAAACTTCAGCTCTTCCCTTGAATAACGAGTGGAAGAATGTTAAGAAAATCAACACGATTGCTAGTGGATAAATTGCTGTTAATACTGGAACAGAAACTGCGATTAATTGCGTTAATCCCACATTTGCAACAATAGCACTAAACACACATAACGTAATTGCGATTGCTTTGTAAGGAACTTTCGGGAATAACTTATGGAAGAATGAAGAACACGCTGATACAAGTCCCACACTAGTTGTTAAACAAGCAACTGTAATCATTAACCCTAATAATACTCCACCATATGATCCGAAATAGTAGTTAGAAACTTTCGCTAATACTTCTCCGCCGTTTTCTAAATGTCCAAGCTTCGCAACACTTGAAGCTCCCATATAAGAAAGTGCTGTATAAATAATTGCTAAAATAGATGCTGCGATGATTGTCGCTTTTGCACAAACGACCATAATTTGTGATTTCGTTTTCGCACCTTTTTCTTTAATTGCATTAATGATGATGATCCCGAATACGAATGACGCAAGCGTGTCCATTGTTAAGTATCCTTCTTGGAATCCTTTAAAGAATGCATGTGATGTATAAGCTTCAACTGGTGCTTGCATATCTCCAATCGGATGAATAAAAGCAACGATTACTAAAATACCGATGAATGTTAACTTAATTGGCGTTAATATTTTCCCAACAATATCGACAATTTTCGCAGGATTTAGCGAAAAAAAACAAGTGATGCTAAAGAATATAATTGTAAAAAGAATTAACGGTGTAGAACCTAATCCCTCTGGCATAAACGGCTTAAGACCAATTTCATAAGAAACATTTCCTGTTCTTGGTATTGCAAATAGCGGACCGATCGCTAAGTATAAAACTGTTGTAAACACAATTCCGAATACTGGGTGAGCACGACTTGCTAATGACTGTAAATCGTCTTTACCCGAAATCCCAAATGCTAATACACCAAGTAGCGGCAATCCTACTCCTGTTACTAAAAATCCAGCGTTAGCAATCCATACATTTTCTCCTGCCGATTGACCAAGCATCGCTGGAAAAATTAAATTTCCTGCTCCAAAAAATAGTGCAAATAACATTAATCCAATAACTACTATGAACGAAAACGGTACTTTATTCGCCATAATATAACCCCCATTCAAATTTCCTTATCTCATTTTCCAATTTTAACTAATTGAATTTTCTGAATATTTAATTTAAGTATCAACTATTCTTGAACTCATTATAGTTTGATATATAATATTTTGCAATACTATTTTCAAACTTTTCATTTATTTTATAAATATACATTTTTCAATATAGAAAATAGACTAAAAAACCAACATGGTCATCCATGTTGGTTTTTTCATTTACTATCATGAATTAAAATTTTGCAGCTACTTTTTTAACCTTTTCTAAACCTTCTTCAACAATTTGTTGTGAGCGATCTGGATATTGATTGTGTCCTTCAATTACAACTGTCTCTGGATTTGTAATTCCCCAGAATCCAAGCACAGTTGTTACATAATTAACCGCCATTTCCATAGGAGCCATTTGTTCTGAAGAGTAATCTGAACCGCGAGCACCTAATACAACTACCTTCTTATCACCAGCTAAACCTTCTGGACCATTTGCTGTATATTTAAATGTTTTTCCAGCTTGAGAAAGATATGAAATATAAGTAACTAAAGGCGCTGGCACTGTGAAGTTCCATAATGGGAACGCAAATACGACTTTATCAGCTTCTAAAAACTGATTTAAATATTGATCTACTGTAGCAACGGCCTTCTCTTCTTCAGCTGTTAACTCCATTCCTTGACTACGTTTATATCCACCTGAAATAGCGATATTTCCGTAATAAGGAAGATCTAATGCAAATAAATCTAACTCCGTAATTTCTGTATTTGGATTCGCTTCTTTATAAGTACTTACAAATGTTTCATACATTTTTGAACTAATTGCTTGCTCCGCTGGACGATCGTTTGCTTTTACAAATAATACTTTTGACATAACTTTATTCTCCTCTACTTTCGTATTCTCTTCTTTTTTACCAAATAACGAGCTAAATAATCCCATTTTCTTCACCTAAGCTTTCTTTTCATATTCATTATTCATCATCAGAAAAATTCTTATTCTAATAAAAAATTCCAATAGATACCTTTAGTTAAGATACCCAGAACTTTTTGTTATTTAATTACCTTACGCAAGTGAGTATAATATAGTCACTTACTTTAGTCAAGTAACTTTTAATAAAAAATAAAATCTCGAATCAAAAATAATAATCAAAATACAATTAAGCACCAAATATAACTTTATTATTTGTATAATGAACTTAGGGAGGGAAATTCATATTTAGAAAGGATTTATTCATGAGCACTATAGAAAAAATTCAAACTTTTATTATTCTTTTTGCTGTTATATGCGGCATTGCACTCGGACAATTTAATATGATACATATGTATTCAGACAAATTTATTGTCCCCTTCTTATTTTTCATGCTATATGGATTATTCCTCAGCATCCCATTGAAAGAAATAAAAAACGGGTTTCGTAATTTAAAGTTTGCTGGAACAAGCCTTACCATTAACTTTTTATGGGCACCTTTCCTCGCTTGGGGATTAGGTGCGTTATTTCTTTCAGATCATCCAGCACTTTGGGTTGGATTTATTATGCTAATGGTTACTCCATGTACAGATTGGTACTTAATCTTTACTGAAATAGCGAAAGGAAATGTAGCGCTTTCCGCTGCGATTTTACCTGTAAATTTAATTTTACAAGTATTACTACTACCAATTTATTTATTTTTATTTGCCGGTGTAATGAAAACGGTGGAAATCTCTGTTTTAGTAGAAAGTATCGTTATTGTACTTGTTTTACCATTTTTACTTGCGCACGCTACAAAATTCATGATGCATAAAATAAAAAAAGCTGAAACACTCGAGAATAAACTCATTCCGTTTTTTAGCTCTGCTCAAATTGTATTTTTATGTTTAGCAATTGTAGCGATGTTTGCATCACAAGGTAAATATTTACTACAAAATATGAATGTTGTTTTATTATTACTGATTCCTGTCCTATTGTTCTTCATCATTAATTTTTTACTAGGACAATTTATCGGGCGCATCCTGCATTTATCTTATAAAGATACAGTAAGTTTAAACTTAACAACATTAGCGAGAAACTCGCCTGTTGCGCTCGCTATTGCTGTGACTGCTTTTCCAGACGAACCTCTTATTGCTCTTGCACTCGTTATTGGGCCATTAATTGAACTACCTGTACTTACTTGTGTTTCACAAGTGTTGTTGCTTATTAAGAAAAAACGTCAATACACATAATAAAAAACGTCCTCCTACGGGACGTTTTTTTAATATCAAAAAATTATATAAATGCACAATTGAATTATCGGCTCTAAGGACTTTATACGTTATATAAGATTAACTTTTCGTTACATTAGCAAGTCCTTTCTAATTAAAAATTATAGGAAAAGTAAATATAACGAAAGCTGCCCAAAGTCCGTAGATTGGCAAATACTTCGTAACGGCATCTTGAATAGCTGAAGGTCCGGATTTATTTTGTAGAAAACGCATATAAGAGAGCATAATCCAAATTAGATTTGCCCAGATAAGTATGTTTACTCCTAAAACAGCAAGTCTATTAGGTGTAATTCCATAAGAAGAAAGTCTGAACACGATGGCTGACAAAGCCACACTGTCAATAATAAGCGCAAGAACAATTAAGGCAAAATTTATATAATCAGAAATATTCTTTTTCTCGTCTGAGTCGCTCTCAACTATGGAAAATATGGTAACGGCCAATACACCAAGAAGTATTCCGTTGAAGGCCATCAAGAAATTGCGGTCCAAGAATGGATTTTTTCCAACCCATAAAACTGTTATAAGATAGATCAATAATGTAATCAGGACGAGAGGACTAAAAATTTTAGATATGTATGGTGTAATATTTTTAGCAAGTTTAAGATTCATTGATACCAAGTATGCAGCCACAATAGCGAGAGCGGCAGCACCAAATAAAACAACATTACTAAAATAGAATTCTCCTATATCCAAGTCAACAAAACTAAATAATCTCATGGTGAATACTGCTAGTACCATTCCGCTAACTGCCATGCAAGCGTAGAGAATACAATATTCCAAATTAAACTTTATATAGGCTAATCTTGTACTACCTTTTGAATATTCATTTCCTGTAAACGCAAGCCCCACCAATACCCATAAAAATATAGGAAGGTGTAAATTAGCAAGGATAATACTGTCTTTATAATTTAATGGTAGCATATTAAGGTACAACCCGGAAATTAGGAACAACGCTGCAAGGGAATAAATAATACTTTTTTTCGGAGTATTATTGTAAACAAAATAAGCAGCAAGAAACGGAATTATACCAAAAGCCAAGTTAATTGGAGCAATTACTCCCTGTTCGACGAAATGGAAAATGATCCTAGTACTTATCCCAGACAGAATAGCTAAAATGCCCATGAATAAGAAACCTTTTTGAAACAAAGATGTTTTTTCTGGATTTGCCGTCTCCTTGAAATGCAATCTTTCATACCAAGCACCAAGAACTTGAGATTCAGGGTTTTTCTCCCATGCTTGTGAAAATGACTTTTTAAAAGCTTTCGGGTCTTTTCTATACATTCTCTCCAATTCATGAGGGTTATTAATATTTTCAATAATTAAATTGTTAATGTCCATAGTTATACCTCCTCTCATTTTAAAAATAACGTTGTTTCCTTTTCCATAAAAAGTACCTCACTTATTTATTATGATATTGATTTTAATACGATTTTTATCGTTTTACAATAAAAAATTATTATTTCATACAATATTTTTGTTGTTTGTTTTGTTTCAAGTGAAAATTAAAAAGCATGACATAAAATTGTCATGCTTTCTCTTTTCTATCCATATTTTTTCAAACCTAACCTTTTATTTATTGAAACCACTTGTCGTTACATAAAAAAGTTCTTTACTTATAAATAGCATTATCTCCATGTTTTCTAATTAGTAAAGAACTTTTTTATCACTTATTACAAATCAACGTCCAATTTAAAATGTGACTTTAGTAAAAAACTTTTTTATTCATTTTTTAAACTTCAAATTTTCTCTATTTATGATAAGAATACTTCTTTTAAGCAAAGTGACTATCCAAAAAGGATGGTTTTTGGATAGTCACTCATTCCTAATTAATATTTTTAATTCTTGGTGAATTCAACTAACCTTATTTCCTTCTATAAACTGGTCAATATTCTTTGACAGATTAGTCCAGTTTTCTATATTGTATTTACGTTTAATCAACCCGCTTATGCGATGTAAAATATATTCATTTTCGAGTTCATCCTCATCATAGGATGCTATAATAAGTTCTACTACTTTTTTGAGAAAATCATGATTATTAGTATTGTCTATAATCATTAAGAAATGTTCAATATCTAATCGCTGTTCTACTAGAACATAAGAAAGTTGTTCATAATTTTGAGCAGTATATTCTAAAAAGTAATCAACTAGAAAACTGATTCCTTCAAATTTGGATTTCAATATTTTGTTTGCTGTATCTGATCCCCTACCTGGGCCATGCGCTTGTCTCACAATTTGAATAACAACATCTGTATGATACTTTGAATTCATTCTTTTTATAAAAGCTTCGTCTAACTCCAATAACATATCAAGAGCATCATTTACATTATTGTAGTCAGCATCTCTAATAAGTTCCAGCAATTTCTCAAAGTACATATTATCTAAAGTAGATATGTTTAAAGTAGAAACTGGTTTTGTCCACTTTTTCAAGTTATTTACTGATGAACGTAAAGTTTCACCTATTAATGTCTTTTGCACTGAATTTTGTATTCCGGATTTATATTTCTCTACTAATTCACTAACTTCATGCCTTGATAAAATTCCTCTTTCCAACAATAATTGTACAATTTCATTCTCAGTAATCGCAGGCTCTTTATTAATAGATTTAATTAAGTTTGCAATATAACGATCTCTATCAATGACCTCTAATAAATTTACCATTTCAGGGGCCATTTTTGTCATATATAGAATGCTACCAAATAGATTTTCTCTTTCAATTAAATTACTAAATCCTCTACAGATATTTCTTAGCTGTTGCTCATCTTCTATTACAACTAACATACCTGCGATAAAACAAGTAGCATTTTTCCATTTAACTCCATTAACCTCTGCGGTTTCAATTATAGCTATTAATTTTTTAGCTAAAGGCTTTTTCGTTTTATCATGTAATTTCTTTAGTTCTTCATTTACTGTATCAATAATAACTTCTTTTTTATATTTCGGAAAAAAACTACTACTTTCCAACCTACTAACAAAGTTAGCAATATAAGAAGGGCCTAATAGTGCGGGTTGACTAATTATTGTATCTATATACCCGGTGAATACAGCTCTTGCCTCTTCAGCAGTAGATACGTGCTCATTAGGATGAGCACACTGGTTTCTAATATCTAAATAGGAAAGGATTTTAGTTTTTTCTGCAGGTGTTAGAATTGACATAGCCGCTGCTTGTTCAACCATATATTTTTCATAAATACTTTCGTTTGATTTCCGAATATTAATTGCTTCAATTAGCGTTCTTGCTTCAGTAACAGAATTCGCAAGCCCATCTATTTTTTCATATAAATCATGCATAGCTGCGATAGTGGACATAATTACACATCCTCTATAGGATTTTGCATTATAGCAGTTCAACGCTTCTTGCATATATTCTCTTATATGCTCCTCTTTAATTTTCACTACAATTTCTTCCATATCCCTCAACATTATTTAACTAACTCCCTTACTGTTAAATATTTACTAATTATAGAATATCACATATTCTTTGTTTGTTCTTTTCTAAAAATGAGAATCTTCTTTTTTTAATACAATGCAAATAGCCTGTTATTTTTGAGCCAATAAAGATGTATGAAGCAGAATAATTTATACTACTTCTCTTAAATTTATATATTCTCAATTTTATCTTCTTAATATTATTCGTTTTTCATTATTTCTTTATTTCGTTTTCGATTATTGAAACAAGTTTCTTACAAAGGTCGCACAAACAAAAGAACTTAACCAACTTTTTTGGCTAAGTTCTTTTGTTTTGATAAAAATGAATTGAAACTCTTAGTTAGTTGTAAAAAGCAAATCTGTAAAGAATGCTTCTATCTCTTCATCTTTTTTAGAAAATATCTCATGCTCTGCAACAAGTAGTTGTCTTAGAATACCATCTAATTTTTCTGAAATTCCAATGAGAGCACGTTCTTCACCTTTAAGATGTTGACCATGTACCACAGAAGAACGACAGCCATAAGCCTTTTTAATAAGGTCGAAAAACTCTTTCTTTGATTTATCTGAAGTACCTAACATCAATGCAACTCGTTCTGCAATTTTGTGGTTAACTTCAGATTTATCGGTAGTAAACAGGCATTCTAATGCGTTACAATAAGCAACTATTTTCATTGGTAATATTGAACTTGTTCTTGCATTAAGTGTAAAATAATGTGCCCTATCTAATCGTTTTGAACCTTTATTTTTGAATAGTATATCTGCATCAGGGTGCTTGCCTCCAAAACTCTTCTCTCCATATTCATCAATAGAATATGGTGTAAAATCACGAGCCGCTGATAGGATTTCATTTTTTGAAAAAGTAGATTCTTTCTCTTCACACGTAGAATAACTCATCATCTCTGACAACGAGGCTTTATAAACAAAGCCATCTTCATAATTATTATGATATGCAAGTAAAAAACCATCTCTTACATAGATATTATTATCTTTTATTTTCCATAAGTCATAAATAAAACTTTGAGCTAGTCTTAGATAATAAAAAGTGTACTTCACTCCTATTTTATCCATTTCAGCTTTTGTATGGATTTGTTCAAATTCTCTATCTATGTATAAGTACGTTTTGTTATCATATTCATTTAATGAAATAATTCCAGCAGTATCCAGCATTAACTTAGTATCTAGTATTTTTTTTTCTCTTCTGAACCATTGGAAATTCTTGCTCCTGGAAATAGTCCTATACCTCTATTAAATACCGTATCTAATTTCAAATTAAAAAGTGGGGTTATAAATCTATACTTCATTTTAACTCTCCTTCCCATGAATATTAATATTTGTTATCAAAATTTTTAATTCTTTAACTGTTCTTTACTCCAGATTAGTACATCCTCTGTCACCCTTAAACATAATAATGCATCGCTTAATGTGGTTTTTTCCGGATATAATACGCCGCCGATTTTAGGTGCTTCTGCAGTGTGTGCTCCTAAATCTGACGTAAGTGTATATAAGCTGTATATAAGACTAAATCTAGGATATTTAAATTCATTAGATCCTTCAAAAACAATTTTATTATTGGCACTACCTTGCACAATATTATTGGGTGCAGGTACATTTTGAATGTTTGTATCTGTACTTATTTTTTGTAGTCCTTTAGTCCATGATCTATTACCATCATTCTTATAGTGGCTAAAAAATCCTGTAATAATATTTCTGCAATTAGATATACAAGAAATAGAGTTACCAGCAATATAATTTTCAATAGCTTCTTGATAAAGCTTTGCAACAGCTGGATAGTTATTATCTAACCATTCTACTAGTATCGATGTATTTCTTAAAACTTGATTCGATTGCTCTGTAAAAGGTTTTAAATATAGCCTACCCTCTTTATAATAGATATCCAGATTTAATACATTTAAATTATTTTTCAATAGGTGAAAATCACTTATTGCATTTTTTATGATAAACTTCTCGCATTCTTCATAAGTTCTTTCTTTAAATAAATCCCCTATAGGATTATAGCTTCTTTGATACTTTTTCGGTAAAAATACTACACAGGCATCATCAAATAAATCTTCTATTTTGATTTCTTCAACTATGTTTCCCATTAATAGGATAAATTCTTCTGCATTATCTCCGTTTTGATACACTTCATGTAGGATTGTTTTTATAGCTGAATAAAATTGTTCAAAATACGGATTCTCATTTTTAAAACCAGCATTAAAATAATATGGCTCTAGCGATGAGCTATAATTTCTATAGATTGACGATTGACCAGCATTTGAAAGTACTCTGTCCCATTTAGAATTATCATTTGTTTTTATGATACTTTGGTTAGTTATTACTGTAGCAATTTTTGATAAAGCAATTACTTCTAATCGATCCATAAAATTCCCCTCTATCTTTAATTTTCATACTAAATTTACTATTCCCTGTCTCTCTATCCATTTATCCAACTTACCTTTTGTTTCTTCATTCAACCTTTTTCGCTTTCCTGATAACATCCTAGAAAGTGCAGAATAGGAAATCTCAATTTCTTTTGCCAACTCACGTATACTTTTATTATTTTTCTCTTTATACATGTTCATCTTTTCAATATAGAACTCAATCCTATTGGGGTTATCTTGATTCAATATACTAATTTTATCCTCCACAATAGCTGGTTGTTTTTCTTCTATCTCAATAATAAACGGTACCTGCTGCTTATTTTTCTTAGAAATAAGCTCTTGTTGCAATTTCACCAGCTCGTTTGTAGGAGAAATAATTACATTTAGTTTTGCTAATATTTTTCCAACCAATTTTTCCCCTTACAATTATACCATTTAGATAATAACAATGATGGTTGTTTCTTGACGTAAATTCTATACACGCCAAGTTAACATATGAGTATTTTCAATTTGCCAAGAAGGTCCGCCTTATAAGTCGTATATTGACTATCTAATCTAATATTTTATTTTAATCACAACTCTTTCATGAAACGAAGACTACTCACTAGTCTAAATCTCTATTTTATTACATTAGAAATGTAACAATAGAGAAACTTAATTAAACTAACGCTGTTCAGTCTAAAACATTTTTTAAATCAAACATCAATATAAAAACATAAAATAAAAAAGCAGGGCATCAAATTACCATGCTTTTTTACAAAAGTTTAAAATTTATACTTTTTCCGCCCTAACTTGTTACAGAACCTTTTACCCAGTAAAGAATTTTTTTATTTGTTGACAACCTTATATCATGTTTATTAAAAACCTTGATGTAGCTTATTATGAGATTCGACTTCTTCTTCTAGATAATTTTCAACTTCTGGTTTCACTCTACAATAAAGACTCGCTAATTCTTTTATCTTAGGAACAGTAACCATTTGGGCACTGAATTTATTATCTAATAAATGTTTAATCCTTCTTTTCTGAAAGTCCTCCTTGGTTTCTATAACAGAATCTACATATTCTCTAAATAACGGATAATTATCCCCTTTTCTTATTAATAAATCAATAGATATTCCTATTTGAGTTAAAAGAGCGCTTTTTGTGATTTTCTGTAATGCCCCCTTTTCGCTCTCAAATACAGCCCAGTCTGAGATAACCCCTTGAGCGGCCTGCAATAATTTATTGTCCATTTTTATATAGTACTGATTACTATTTCTCTGCTTCCATCTTATAGGTGGCAAATGTTTCTCCAACCATGACTTATCATGCTTTTGTATCCAAGAGAATGCTGCTCGGTTTAAAGCTTTTAGTTGAGTACGCTTAAGGTTAGGATTCTCGGTAAAAATAATTTCCCACTCTTCTTTATACTTTTTGGTTTTTTCTTCATTGGAAAGTTCCTTAATTCTTCCCGTGGGTCGATTATTTATATTTTGTTTACCACTAAACATTTGTTTTTTTATACTCCTCACTGTCGGACAGCTCATCTTTGTAATGCGACTAATTTCTCTGACAGATAAATTTCGAGATAATAATTTTTGGAATCCATTGTTCCATATATTCCCTCTTTCAATTATACGTAAAGAGAATTTAGTAATCTCTAGAGGTGTTTGTTCAGGCAAAATCAATCTATATTTAAATCCGCAATTACATGTAAAATCACCTTGTAATCTCCTATAAGCCATGTGCGTATCAGTTTCTAAAGTTTCTACACACTCTTCTAAATAATGGTCTGCCAAAGGATTCATACAAATCCACGGACCTGAACCAAACGGTTGATAAATGTAATCATTTTCATAAAATTCTCTTACACTACCGCATAACAAACGCATTATCAATATGTGCCTTACTGGATGTAAATATCTAATCCTATGCTTCTCTGTAATATATCGCACCCAAGATAAAGGATTATCAGGACTTAAATATGAATTAAATAAATCTAAAATTTCTTTGGGATAAAAATCTAATATCTTTTCTGCTAACAAATATTTTCTCTTAACTATTGGATGACCAATCCCATGAATTTTTAAAAGTTCCATATATTTATCATAATAATACTGATGTGGGTGAACTGTTAAATTCTCACTAAACAAATACTCAATATCCTTAGCAATATCTAGTAAAATTTCAAATGATTTGTCACTGACCTGTATTTCTTCTACATTTGAATCCACATCATTGATATTAGGCATAATAAATTTATTAAATTCCTTTTTGAGATTATTTCTAGGGAGCTTGGTTAAACAAACCTTATGCTTTGTGCAAACTAACACCCCTGACACCTGATGAAATCTATTCCAGAAACCTTCTCCATACGTTTCAAATTGATCTTTCAAACATTTTTTACAATAATATAAGTGCTCTTTTCTCTTTACATCGTCAGCAAGTTCTCGAATTACACGCGTTGAATATAAAGATTTATCCTGTCCCTTGACCTTAAGTAGAACATTATGATAATTATCCACTTCCATAAATTGGCGAAAGAAAGGTAATATAGAATGTTTTTCTATAAAATAGTCTGCAGTTAGACCCTTAGATACATCTTTTAGTTTTTCTACGATTAAATCAATTCCATTAGGAACATCAACATCAAATTTTTTTGCATTACTTCCCAATAATCTTAGTAGCGTTTCACGTTTAGATTTATGTCCAGAGTGATAATGATAACGAGCTATAATACTATAAAATAACTCATTTTCGTATGGAGTTGGAAAATAACAAATCATAATAACTCCTTTCTAATAGCACTTTCAAACTTTTTCTTGTTAACTTATTTACAAATTAGTTGTATCCTACACTTAATAATTGAGAATTTATGTTCAATTCTTTAAAAATTATTCAATACATAAGTTTTAACTTTGATCCAAAATTAATTTTTTGCTTTAATTAAACTTTTTCATTCTGTATGTTTTCTTCTAATCCATATGTTAAAGCCAGCGATGCTGATTGCTGCAATAAAAATTTAAAGCTTTTCTTTTCTCCATATTCCTCTAATACTTTTTCAACAGAAACTTTAGCAACTTCGTAGTCTATTTCCATATTTTGCAACTTTTGAATAATCCTTATATCTAAGTCATCTTTAGAATTTTGACTACACGGGGCTTCTTGCTGCTCTAAAAAATAGTTCACATTGACTATGTTAGTTACTTCGTTCAATCCAGAATCTAATGTATCATCTAGTGTACTCAATACTATATCTTCATACCTTGCCATATTAGATTTTTTTCCTGTTTTCATTGCCTTAAGAACCGGTTGAAGTGACTTTAAATAATTTTCAGAAACTCGTTTAATGATAGTAGGTGTTATGACTTCCTTTTTCTTTTTCATGGTTTCCATTTGTACAAGCATAAATAACTTGACTGCAATTGCAATAATTCCTTGGCTGTACTCATACATTACTTTACTTAATTCAGGAGTCAACTCTGTATACTCTCGATTCCATTGATAGCGCCATAACCCTTTTAACAACAACACCCATTCTCTATCCGTTTCTCTATGATGCATCCAAATTAAATCCCCTTGGCCACACATTCTTCGGATCTGTCTCAATGCTCTTTTATACAACACTTCTGTTTTTGGTGTCCCAATAAATATGATCGGGATTTTGCATGTATTATTTAAAGTAACAAAGAAATTCAGCATTATTTCTTCACCTTGACTTTTGGCTATACTTAGATGTTGAATTTCATCCACAATCAATACTCCAATGCCATGTTTTACTATATGACTTTGCATAGCTACAATAAGTCTAGAAACAGTAACACGCGACTTAAATATTTCTTGTGTATATTGCGTTCCTAACACACTGTCGAGTTTTTTAAAAAATGCTCCTATTAAACCTTTCAGTGTACCATCATGAGGACAATCTATTTTTAAATAAACAACTTGCTTTCTAATAAACGGTCGATTTTTATATTCTGTATGTTGAATTACCTGGGGATAAGTAGAGAGCAATCTACTTAAACTTCTTGATTTTCCAATACCTGAAGTTCCAATTATCATAAAGCCTTCTCCAGACACTTCATCACTATTTGTTAAAGGCATTTCACCTTTTTGTAAATTATCGTATATTTGCCTGAGCAATAATTTTTCTTCTTTATTCATAGGATTTCTATATAAATACCCTTGTCTAAGAGCTCTATCAAACAAATTGTAAAGAGCCATCTGTCTGCCATATGGTTGAAAAAAACTGTTTAAGCGCATTACATAATGATAACGTAACTCTTTTGAATGCGATCTTTCATCTTTATTAAAGTGTGGATAAACCACTAAGGCTTTGTATAGATTTTCAGTACTTAGTATCGGAGGTAAAGTCTCCAGGAACGGATTTCCTTCATACTCTTTAATTTGTTGAGGTAAGTACACTGCCCCGGGATGAAAACAAGCTTCTTCTATGTAGTTATAACTAACCATTTTCTTCTCCATAGTTTCCCTCCTCCATTAGTCTCTCATATAGTGATAGTTGCTCTATCTCATATTCATTTAATTCCATATCTTCTTGTTCACATCCTAAGGCAAGTTTCCTATTACATAACTTCTCACCCTTTTCTTCTTTATCCTCAATTAAAAACGCCTCTTGTGGTTGACGCTCATAGTTATCTTCTGTTCTTCTTTCTCTAATATTTTTTATTTTTTCCGTATTACTTTCTTCAAATATCGGTATAATACTTTTTGTTCGTTGCTCTGCATCAGCAACAACCTCTTCCACCCTAGACTGATAAGTTAATTTTCTTTCTAAATCCTCTTTTATCTTAACCTGCTTTAATTCTCTTTCTGTGTTTTGTAGATATTCTATTTCACTTAAACTTTTGCCATAATACGCGCTAGTCCTGTCCATTTCACAAGCTATGTAGTCGCCCTCGTTTTCATCTTTAATATAAATAAACGTCATATTCCTCGGATCAAAAAGTAACCTAATTTTCCATCCTTTATTTCTAGCTTTTTCAAACCAATGTTCTTGTATTGCTTTTGTACACGTATATCTCATGTTTTTATATCTAATCCCTGAACCAGAAACCCTTCCTACATCTACTGACATAAAAGCAAATTTTAATTCTTCCTTTGGAAATTCTCCTAAGACACCTGAGCATTTTTCAATTCCCCAATTCCAAATATTATTTGGAGTAGGAATTACTTGATCTCTTAACATTGCTTCACTTAATTCATAGTGTTTAAGGATTTTTTGATTATGCATTCTTATATATTCAATAATGATTTTGCGAATATCTTGAATTGTAAGAACTGCCTTTAGACGGTAATCTGGCGCCCCTCGTTTCCCAAAGTTTTTTTCAACGTATCCTGGTAATAATGGTTTAGCATTCTGTTGGAGAAGCCCCAATGCACGCTCTACAATGCCTTTCAAATCAGCTCTATATGGAGGGGTATTTTCAAGACGAATATTAATTCTATTTGCTAGCTTTTGGGCTTCTTTTCCCATTAATTCTCCTCGATCGGCTAATAGTGCTGCTGGCAAATTAGATGCTATCCATTCACCCGGTTCAATTGAGACCCCCAGATTTTTGCAATATTCTTCTTTATCACTAACGGCACAATAAAGCGCTAATCTGGCCATCTCTAGTGACGCAGATCTAGTATCTACATGAAAACCAACTATCATTCTGCTAAATACATCAACTACAAGATATAAAGTTGGTCGGCCTATGATTGCGTTAAAATTATTCGAAGATACAACATAGACGTCTGCAATTGTAGAATCAATTTGATATAAACTACCTGGTCCATAAACATAATCGTTTGATTTCCCTAGGATAGCTCTTTGAGTTAAATTATGTTCTTTTTCCCCTAAACGTTTTATTGATACCTTATGTGAACTGGTTAATTTTTTGGCCCAATAAACAAATTGAGCATACGAAGGTGGATTTGCATCTTTTTTAAACTTTAATATAATTTCCCCACCAAAATTTTCCTTAATCATAAAATTTTCCGCTAAAAATCTCTCGTATGTATAGCGAAGTGAATTTTCTTTTTGATTCATATAGTATTTTTGAAACGCATTAACGATAAGTTTTTTTACCTGCTGAGTTATATTAATACCTTCTCCATGAATTTCTTTATCTTTTTTTGGTCTACCAACTTTTATATGTCCAAGAATCTTTTCTTTTCCTTTTCCACCACAATTTTTATAATTAGCAACTATTGCTCCTTTATTTTGACCATTTTTCCAATACATTCTTAATAACTTATATAGAGTTGGTTTTGTGTGTCCTTGCTCAATATATGGTTTTAAAATTCTTCCTCTTGCCTTGCTGTCAAATATAGCTGGAATATTCTCTTCTGATAGTAACCGTTGAATTAAGTTCCAACTTTTTTCTATTCGTACCCTTTGTGACGCATTTAACTCCTCCTCCATATATAACTTATAATAAGGATCTGACAGACTTACTCTAATCATGTCATTTTGAATATCACTTATAATATCAAGTACATTTACCTTGATAGGAAGAGCATTGCTATCATTTAAAGAAAAAATATACATGACTTCTTGTTTAGAATCTATCCATAAAACTCTATAGTAGATTTTATCTTTATCTGTATATTCTTCCAAAATCATATTATGGTATAAAATGGTCATAGAAGGCCTCCTTATCTACATAAAAATCATCCCTATCTAACATGTGCATTTTAAAATCTTGTTGTAAGTCAATCTTTATAACATGGTGAAAAACTAAAAAGTTAAAGAATGTTAGTGCTGTTCCATTCTTTAAAAGGTTTTCTCTTGTAAAGACTTCTAAAGATTGTTCAAGACATAAAGTAGATTCGTTTAGATAAATAATAAATTTTTCTAGTAAGTGAATCATTTCTTTGGTTAACATAGAATAACTCATAACTATATTTGCACTTCTAATTCTTTTTAAATTATTAACAAGAGGAAGAGGTACGTCTCGCTCAGTTATAATTCCCCAATCTATATTTTTTTGTTTCCAATAACAACGTTCAATTTCAAATTTTTCCTGAACACGCTTTTTTTCTAATTCAATTGATGGTTTTACTGTTCTTGCAATTATTTTTTCACAATTTCTTTGATTTATAGTGATTATAAAATCTGTACTCATGATATAAGGTGTATCACTTCTACTATCTGTTGGATATTTAATATTCTTTTCCTTTGCAATCTCCATTGCTAATTCTAAATCAAGTAGTGGATATTGCTCCCGAATATCAATAACATGCTTTGAGTAATCTAACAGCAAAAAATAGTTGTACTCAAGATGAGATAAGAAATGATGCATTCTTTTGGTTTTAACTCCTAACTCCCTACACACAGTACCGTTTGAAGGAAAGTCATTTACCGTTATCCAAGGGAGATATTCAGAACGTTCTCCTAGTCCTCTCCCTTCATCAATCCATTTTTCCATCTTTTTCCACGTCCATATTCTTCCTCTCTTCACGACTTAATCGCCCTCTCGTAGTAAAAGTTATTACTAGGATTAACAATATACTAAATATTGAAACATTTAACTCTAAAATGAAAGAACACTCAACTCATTAATGCTGAACAGTAGATCTCAAATCGCTCTAATTTAGCTTTAGAATATAGTTTGATTCAAAGTAGCACAAGAAGGATTATAATACAGTAAATAAAAAGAAATCCTTTGGAACAAATTGTGTTCCAAAGGATTTCTCTATTTATATTATTAATTTAATTTTTATAAAAACGATTGACTAAAACGTAATATTAAAATATTAATTTTCAAACTCTCAAATGTTTCTTTAATTCATTTCTTTTATTTTCCAATTCATCATATGTATAAATTTCTAACGCAACAACAACCTCTACATATCTAATTATTAAACCTGTTACTTTAAACAGTTCTTTTAGTACTTGTGATTTATCCGCATACAGTTCATATATATTTTTTCCGTTATGTACAATCTCTGTTCGTTTACATTGGGACAAATCCCTTATATATTCCGACAACTCATTATAGTGCGTTTTGTCTCTTGCTATAAATGGTAATATCTTAGGCTTAACTTTACCATAAGTTAACATTTTATCTTTATCTGCAAGCATTTCTATAGTTGTCATTAAATATATAAAAGCTGCATTTAAATTAGTCATATACATTGCTTCATTAATCCTAGTTAGAGCCGCTCTACAATTTAAATAAACTTCATCTGTTCTTTCGCTGAATACACATTTCCAATCAATGTCTTTTGAATTGCTGGCACTTGGTTCATTAGATGGCATAAGACCTATACCTTTTTGAAACATAAGCGTTACTTCTCCGGGTACTATTTTAAAACTATTTGATTCGTTATCCCATTTATATATTGTTTTAAATCCATCTGGTACAAAACCTGGAAGACCTGGCAAAGTATCGAAATTTCCTATTTGACAATCAGTTAATCGGAAATAATCTAATGTTCTATCAACTTTTTCGCATATTCTATCAATTAATATAGATGCCTCTTTAATGTCTTGATAATTAAGGTTTTCATAATTCATAATAGCAATAGTAGTATTAGTCATTACAATTTGATTAGATTCATTAAATATATTTATATAACCTTGTATTTTCTCAAATTCTGCTTTAGTTATTGAATCTGTGAAGGATAAATCGCTATTTTCTGCTTGCGTATACGGTGGACTAAAATAAATATTCCCTAATTTAAAAACAGACTCTATAACAAGGTTTGTAATAGGAACCATGCATAGGTTCGAATCCATATAACCACTCCAAACATAAATTTAATTTCTTAAATCTTATTTTGCATATACAAATTCAAAATATTTTCTTAATGAACACGTTTTAAATTCACCAACATTTAACAATAGAATTGTTGATTATTCTATTGTATATGAATTAGCAATAGAAAACAATTTATGATTATATATAAATATAAAATTACTTTTCATCAAATTTTAATATAATGTAACTTTGTAATAAAGTTTGATGAAAAACACCTCACAAAACCATATTCTTTTTCTGCAGATTTAAGTTTAGTTTTTATAAAAAAATTTGATTATTTCTACCCATGTTGTTCCACAATCGCGCCCGATTGCAGTATTGTTTTAAATATGCAAGCAGTGTTATCGGCTGTCAATGCCATCTTTGAACAGTACTATCATCTCACTTCATTAATTCTCACTGACTGCATCTTAATTTTCCTCACCTTGATAATCTTCTTCAATATCTTCTTCGAAATCATCTTCATCATAATTAAAAAGCACATTAGGATTGCTTAACAATTCTAGCATCTCAAAACGTTCTTTCTTATCATCAATATCTTGATAATACTCCTCAACCTCATAAATATAGCTGTGTTTCTTTAAATCAGATTTGAAAACATTAAGATATTCGTTCACTAACGCTGGTTCAAAATTAAGAGGTTCTATTTCCCTGATGAAATCCAAAATACCAGAACGATCATTTGTATTTATTAGATATATTATTAATTCCTTCCAAACGATATCATAATCAAAAAAATTGTATTTCTTACTAAGGAATATTATGCTTGCCTTAGACCCGTTTGGTAATTCATATGTATAAATATTTTGCGCTCTAGCTTCACTCTCTACAAGATCGTATAATACTTCGCTAATCTTCCCTACAACTTTTCCGATAAATTTCTTAAATCTCCATTCATTGGGTGTTACGAACATATCCTTATAATCAATCTTGGTTCCTAAATGTTTTTCAAGAAAAGTAACTAGACTTACTCTCTCCTTATCATGATATTCAATACTATTCAAAGTGTACCTATCATACCTCATCGTTTTGTAAAAATTACTTAGCAGTTCAAGGAATTCATTATGCAGATTACTAAGGCCACAATTGTGTTTCTTCAAAATTCTTCTTAAAAGTTCCAAATGATTATGTGTTATTAAACTTTTTTCAAACTCCTCTTGATCGATTGTATCACTATGTTCTATTAATATAACTACTACTTTTAATAACCTTTCTATACCTACAGAGATATTATAAAAGAACTCAAAAATTTCATCCTCTTGCTTGAAATTTTCCAGGGAATCAAAAGCTTTTAAACCATTAAATATGAAACACCCAGCAACATCCAATTCCTTCCCCAAACTGAAATTTTTCCAAAAAGTTTTAGCATCCATTTCCAACCTCATCACCTAAGTTATAGTATTTTTCCCTGCTGAAAAGTCCCCATAAGTAAAGAGACCCTACATAAATCTAGTCCAACTTGTTCCATAGCTGATTTATATTGATTTCCGATAATGTTCTCTGCATTCACCAACCCTCATTAAAGTAATTATTACACCGAATCGAATTCTGTGTCTACGATATAAAGAGCTTCGGTTACTTATTAAATTCCTTTCTTGTACTCCACAATCTGGCCCGATTGTGGAAAAGAAGTTATTAATCGATATTTTGTGTAAATCTATATATCAAGCTATGTTATAATTGATAACTGTTTAGAAAATAATAAAAAGATGTTTTGAACAAATCGCCTAAAATTGTCCAAAGATACTAAGTGTTTTAATTATGTGCTTGTAAATAAAGTAACCATCTATCATGCATAACAGCTAGATAGATGGTTACTAAAGCTGTTTAAAGACAGACATTTTCTTTCATTGTACAATTTTTAAAATAATAAAATATTTAATTTTCGAAGAATGAATCATTTACAATAACTTCTAAGGAAAAACGGTTCAAAAGAATAACTTCTCAATACTTTTGATCAATCGTTGAACAAAATATTTCTTCTAAAAAATTTTCTGTTAATTCCTTATAAACAAATATTTTAACACCGTTCTCAATATTACGGACATTAGTAAATCGATCTACATTTGCTAACAAATAGGATTTTAAATCCTTTTTATGTAGATATTCAACATCTTCTGTACTGAACTCCATAAGAACTTCTTCATAGAATTTACTTACAAGCCTAGTTTTACTAGCAGTATCTAAATGATTAAACTTTATAAAATGCGTAAACCTAGAGTAAAGAGCTGAACCGATTGTATCATGTATTTCTTTTACTGAATCAAAATTAGATGTACAGATTATGATTGTGTTTGTAAGATCTACTTTATAGTTGTTATCTTCATAAATTCCTTCATCGAATATTTGGAAAAACGCCGAATAAAAATCAGGTGGGCATTGACTAAATTCATCTAATAAGATTACATTGCCTTCATTTCTTATTAAATCTTTTGTCAGCGCTTTCCCTCCCATTTCTCCCCCAAAAAGGTAGTTATAAAATTCATTCGCTTTAAACATGGATAATTGCTGCCTACACAAAGGTGCTGAGCTTATACAATTATTAATAATCTTAGCACTTTCTGTTTTCCCAACACCCGGGGGTCCATAAAACATTAATACGATTGGCTTACTGGATTGTTTATTTATTAAAGGGTATAAGGCTGCTATCATTTGTTTTAATACACTATCTTGCCCTAAAATTTTCTCATTAAAAGTTAAAGCAACTTTCCTTAAATCATTTTTCGTCAAAGGTTCTCTCTTGTATTTTTCCTTCATAACTCCTACATATTGTTCTGAATGCTCTAGACTTTCTAAACCTTTAATAAAATTTTTAGGAGGGTTTTGAATAACTGCATGTGATATATAACCTAGTTGAATCCAGCTGTATATGAGATAAGGTAAGTTGTCTATAAAGTGATCTCGAAAAGAAAAGAAGTCTTCTGTCTTAGCTACTAATACTATTTCTTCATCTCCATTTTGTTCTTTAATTGACACAAGTATAGTATCTAGAGAAACTTTATCTATATTTTTAGCTAACTCTTTAAGATGAAATTTTTTAAAACCTTCATATATCTTATGTTCTTCAGTAAATGTGTTGAAAGCTGTATCTGGTCCTTCGAAAACAAAAAAATCGGTCATTCTTTATTCAACCCCCGCTAAAATAATATCTATAATATCTAAATTTTCCTTTTCGCTAGAAGGCTTTTCATTTTTTTCATTTTCAAAAGCATCGAACCCTAAACTTTCACTGTTCACATCCTTCTTCGGCTGTATTTCATACATGAAGTTCAAGGAAGCTTCCGTTGCTTCTCCTACCTTTACTCCATAAAGTGTTAAAGACATCAATTGTAAATCTTGTAATCTATAATTATTTCTAAATCCATCTAAGTTGAATCTAACAATAGATTTTTTGGAATCCCCATCTACTGCCACTAGCTCGTAATATCCTTTTGCACTTTCTAATATCTCGTCCATTTTATGAAAGTTAAGATTTTCAATATCACTTTGTAATGTGTTTTTACCAAAGTCCTCTTTTAAAATTTTTATAAAAGGCGTGATTGATTTCAAATACGTTGCAGACTCTGCTAAAATTGATAAATTTTTCACTTTAATTGTTTCTAATTGAATTTCTTTATCTCCTTTTTTCGGTTTGGGATTATCCAACAGTTCTAAAAAGCTAGTTAAAATGGTATTAGTAATATTGGTAAAGATAATATTTCTTTTATTTCTAGATAAACCTGCTTTTAAACTCCCTGTAATACCTGTAGTTAAATTATCTAACCATCCTGTACCAAAAGCACCTTCCCCACCAAACTTACTTGCCTTATCAACCATACTTTGCAAAATTTCTTCAGATCTACCTTTATTCTTAATATCTATTAAGTCTAAAGCAGACGCTTCATCAAAATATATGATTTTTCTCATTATATACGCTCCTCAACTATATAGAATACTTATGAACAAAAAAATTACTCATTTGTTAACTAAAGGAATAACTACATTTCCTTCTATTATATAAAAGAAATGATATAAACGTCCTATTTTATACCATCTTTTCAAACAATTATTTTAAATAATTTTTAATATTAGTACACAAAAGTCTGTAATTATAAAATAAAAAAGCATGACATAACATTGTCATGCTTTTTCTTTTCTATAAATAATTTTTTCAAACCTAACCTGTTACAGAACCTTTCACTTGGGAAAGAACTTTTTTATATAGTAAAGGACTTTTTTATTCAGTAAAGAACTTTTTTATTTATTGACACCACTTAATTCTCAAACACAAAATTAATCTTATTATCTTTCCACTCTAACTTCGCATCAAACGTCTTCTCGCCCTTTTTAAATCCTTTAATTAAATCAGTCTTCTCACCTTTTAACAGCTTCGTCATATTCTTTTGCGAAATTGTTTTACTTAATATCTTCTTCGAGATGGTAAAGTCACATTGTGTTGTATTGTAGTTTGAACAGCCGTAAAACGTAGATTTATCAATTACATCGCCATCACATTTTTTACAGCTACCAACCTTTTTACCTGTTGTAAATTTCGATCCTTTTCGTTCAATCGATTCAACATGTAATCCAGTGAAATCCCACTTCTCAGACATTTCCACCGCGTCTTCAATAATTTTAGCTGATAACTTTTTCGTTTGTTCCATAAATGTAGCTGGTGATGCTGTACCTTCTCCAATTTCCGCAAGACGTTGTTCCCATTTTGCAGTCATTTCCGGTGAAGCTAGTATTTTATCACCGATTGCTGTAATTAATACTTTCCCTTTATCGGTCGCATACACTTGGTTTTTCTTCACATCAATATATTTACGGTCTTTCAGCATCGTAATAATTCCAGCACGCGTTGCCTCAGTCCCTAAACCTTCTGTTTTCTTTAATACTTTCTCCAGCTCTTCGTTCTCTAAATACTTACCTGCCGTTTTCATTAACGTAATAAGTTGTCCTTCTGTATAGCGCTTCGGTGGCTGTGTTTTTCCTGCTTTCACTTTCACCTTTACAACTTTCCCTTGTTCACCTTCAGCTACAATTGGAAGAATGGTTTCATCATCTTTATCATCTTGGAAAATTACTTTACGCCATCCTTCTTGAATTTGCTGTTTTCCTTTTGAAATGAATTCAGCACGTTCATCTACAAGCGTTACAATCGTTGTATAATCAAAGATTGCAACTTCATAGTGAGCCGCAATGAGTCTTCTTACGATCATATCGTAAATTTTCTTTTCATCACCTGATAATCTGCTTGGGTTTGTAACTTGCTCTGTCGGAATAATTGCGTAGTGGTCTGTTACTTTCTTTTCATTCACATAACGCTTATTGTTCATAATCGATTCAACTGGAGCTGGTAATAAACCTTTATATTCATCAAACTGACTTAACTTCTGTAAAATATCAGGGAACGTCGCTGCCTCTCCTTGTGTAACATAGTTTGAATCTGAACGAGGATAAGAGACAATTCCTTTTTGATATAATGCTTGCGTTATATCAAGCGTCTTTTTCGGTGAAAATTTGAATGCTTTATTTGCCGTTGCTTGCAGTGACGATAAGTTAAATAAAAGCGGTGGCTGAAACTCTTTTCGCTCCGTTTTCATTTCCTTCACTTCAGCCGGTTTCCCTTGACAAAATGCCGCAATTTTATTTGCCATATCAGGGTCTTTTAAACGAGATTCACTATCCTTCTCCCATTTTCCTTCATACTTCTTTCCTTCTATATTAAAGGTTGCGAACACTTCCCAAAACGGCTCTGACTTAAAGTTTTCAATTTCTTTCTCACGCTTTACGATCAATGCTAATGTTGGTGTTTGTACACGACCGGCGGAAAATACATCGTTCATTCCCTTTTTCTTTAGCAAAATACTAAACACACGCGATGCATTCATACCAACGACCCAGTCCGCACATGACCTTGTATACGCCTCATAGTACGTATTAATTGTATCTGATTCATCAAGCAAGTTTTTAAATCCTTGGTATATAGCTTGTTTCGTTAAAGATGAGATCCAAAGACGTTTCATCGGCTTTTGCACGTTACAAAGATTAATAATGTTTCTTACGATTAATTCCCCTTCACGCCCGGCATCGCCCGCGTGAATAATTTCTGTTACCTGAGGATTATGTAACAGCTGTTTCACAACGTTAAATTGCTTATACTTGGACTTTGTTACTTCAAATTGAAAACGTTCAGGAATCATAGGTAACGTATTAAGTGACCATTTTTTCCACTCTGCATGATAATGCTCTGGATTACATAACTGCGTCAAATGACCAATTGCCCATGTACAGTACGCTCCATTTGGAAATAACTCATTCGCTTCTACTTCTAAATATCCATCTTTCCGGCGATATTTAAATTGTGAAACAAGAGCCAAACCTTGATCTGGTTTCTCGGCAATAATTAATTTCATTTTATAACTCCCTATCTGTATTCCAGTGTTACTTTCATTGTCTATATGTTTAGAAGCGATGACAAAACAACAATCTTATTTATCATTCGCGGTTTGTCTCACAAATGTGAGACCTATAATATTATACGCTTATTCTTTATGGCTTCACAATAGAAACTCATTATTTAACACTTTCTTTCACATGCTCACAATTAAAAAAGACGCCCAAAAAAATCAAGCGCCTCCTTGCTTACATTCATGAAATTGTGCAGATAATTTGCAGATATAAATAAGCATAAGTATTCTCCATTTGAACATATGATGAAATAAACAATAGGACAGGGAGGTATCATAATATTTACTTACACATTAACCACCTTAACACTTTGTTGTATCTCGATTTTTATTACATCATATATTTCTAAACGTAAGGGTACCCTAATGGAGTATATGGTATTTATTATGTCTTTCAGTATGAGTCTCGGTTTAAGTATCGGTTTTTATTTAGGTATTCTCTTTAAAGGAGAATTACTATATTCTACTTTGCTTGCTATTTTGATTAGTGGTTTTATCGGTTTTTTAGTCGGTCTACGTTTTCATCTATATACTGCTTTAGAGGGAATGTTCTCTGGATTAATGGCAAGTATGATGGGAGCAATGATTACAGAAATGCTAAACGCTCAACAAGCTCATAGTATACTGTTCATTAGCCTCTTACTTACGATAACGATAACTATGTCATGTATGATTCAGCTTTTATCAGAAACCTTTTCTACTTGGATCCACCGTCGTTTTTTATTATTACTTTCAATTAGTATAGCAATCATTATTTCAGTGTTCATAACATTCCCAGATCATACTCCTCCACCTTCATCCGAGCATGATCAGCATATGCATTAACACTTGCAACCAAAATCAATAAAGCAGCTATCTAATAAGATAACTGCTTTATATCATAATAAACTAGATGAACTTTATTTTATTCTGGCTTATTAGGAATATTAGAGTTTGGAACATAATCAGATTTGTAATCTGTATATTTTACTTCTGTTACCATCCCTGCTGAAGCGTGGTGTAAATCATGACAGTGGAACATCCACTCACCTGGATTGTCTGCTACAAAGGCTACTTCATATTCTTCTCCTGGTTTCAAATTCAATGTATCTTTAACAATTGGAGAACCTTCTATCGGTTTTCCATCTTTACTTAATACTTGGAAGAAATGACCGTGCAAATGCATCGGGTGATCGTCTGCTTTCGAACGATTTACTAATTTGACTTTTACTAAGTCACCCTTTTTCACTGGAATTGGATCAATATCCGGAAATACTTTTCCGTTAATTGTATATACCATTTCATTTCCATTCATTTGCGTATCCAAATCCATATTATATGTGGCAGTATACTGTTGGTTTAACGTGAAACCACCTAAATTTTTCGCACCATATTTCGTCATATCTAATTTTGGTAGTTTTTCTTTTTCATTTGCTTTATCTTGCATCTCTTTACTACCTTCATATTCAATCATAGCTTTCATTCCTTTTGCACCTTTATCTGCCGAATGGTCTTCAACATACCATTTCCCAGGATTGTTTGCTGTAAATTCAACATCATAACGTTCACCCGGTGCAATTGAAATTACTTTGTCCTTAATAACTTTTGGATCATTAATTGGTTGGCCATCTGTCGTAATGACTTTTATATCATGACCGTGAACATGTATATCATGTGATAGGTATCCAGCATTAACGAGTCGAAGACGAACTTTATCTCCCTTATTCACTTTTAATGGCTCTACTAAATGACCGCTTTTACCATTGATTGTGAATAAGTCATACATACTCATATCATGACCTTCCATCTTCATATTTCCATGATCCATTCCTGCCATGTTGCCAGAGTCTTTTTTATCACTGCTCATTTCCATACTGGAATGATCCATGCCTTTCATATCATCATTCTTTTTCGTATTTTCATTACCCTTAGATTTATTACCTGTTGGCCCTTTTGTCATTTCTTTTAACTGCTTATTAATTTCTTCTTTATCTGTTATCCATTCATCTAACATTAATGTGTAATCTTTATCATACTTTTCATTTTCATCTTCTACAATAAGAGCACCATATAAACCTCTATCTAGTTGATTTACAGAATCTTGATGCGAATGATACCAATATGTTCCTGGTACGTTCGCTTCAAATTCATAGGTAAAACTTTTTCCTGATTCCACCGCATCTTGTGTCACGCCTGGAATTCCATCCATGTTATTTGGAACAGGATACCCATGCCAATGAATAGATACTGGTGCAGATAGTTCATTTTTTAATGTCACTTTAACCTTTTCACCTTTTTCCACCCGAATTTCTGGACCCGGGGATGAACCATTAAATGTCCAGACCGGAACAATAACACCATTACTTAGCTTTTGCTTCTCTTCTTTCGCTACTAAAGTAATTTCTGGTCCTTTTACAACTTTCAATGGTTTTATAGCCGTTTCAGTCTGTGCTGTTTTTTTATCATTCATATTTTTATGATCATTTGTTGCATTTGTAGTCGCAGAACATGCAGCAATTAAAGATATTGCAGCGAATGTAACTACTGTTAATACAAATCTCTTCATGGAAAATCCCTCCTTTTTCAAAATCATTATAAAAGATGATTTTCAAGAAAATATGGAGGTGTAAAATGAGCTAAATAAAAAGACGTTCAAAATTGAGCGCCTCTTCTAATTATTATTTCGTAACAACTTCATCTTCTTTTACATTTACATTATTTTCACTCATAAACTCTTCAATCTCTTCAACTTCTCTAATGATATCTTTTGACAAGTTTTCATATCCTTCTTTCGTTACAAGAATATCATCTTCTATACGAATTCCAATTGATTCTTCTTCAATATAAAGACCTGGTTCAATCGTAATAACCATACCTTCTTCTAATACTCTATCTTTGTATGTTCCTACATCATGCGTATCTAAACCAAGGAAATGGCTTACACCATGATAATAATATTTAGATAGTTCCTCGTCTTCTTGAATTAAACCAATTGCTTTACACTCTTCTGCTAGTACTTTTTTTGTATGCTCATTTAATGCAGCGAATTTTAAACCTGGCTTAATAAGTTCCGTTGTTTCTTTCAATGCTTTTAACACGATATTATATATTAGTTTTTGACGACTAGAGAATGTTCCGCTTACTGGGAATGTATAACTAATATCAGCATTATAGTAGTCTTTTTGAGCACCTAAATCGAGCAGTACTAAATCACCATTTTGAATTTGTGCATCATTATCTTCATAATGAAGGACTGTAGCATTTTTGCCACTCGCCAAAATTGTATGAAACGCATGATGTTTAATGCCATATGATTTCAGCGTGAAATCAAAATGAGCCTCTAATTCATATTCCATCATATCCGCTTTCGCATGCTTCAACACATTATAAATACCCTCTTTAGTTACAGCAATAGCTTCTTTTATGATTTCAATTTCTTCTTCTGTTTTAAACACTCTTAATTCACAAATGTTCGGATAAACATTTCCAATTGTAATGTGAGGATATTGTTCTCTTACATGTTTAGCAAACGCTAAAGTTTTCGTCTCTGTACCCTTCCACTCACGAAGTTCCAAGTCTAAATTCACATGCTTCACATTTTCTACGAAAAGTGTATTTGCCATTGTCTTTTCAAAACTATCTATATATACAATTTTCCTTATACCTGATAGTTTCTCAGCTTCTTCTTTAGAAACTGTTTTTCCAACCCACTTTTCAAGCATTGGATCTGATTTTTCAATAAAAAGAGTTTCTTCTACACTATTTCCAAACTTTTTCAACATGAAAATAACATTTGGTTCATCGATTCCCGTTAAGTAGTAAAAGTTTCGATTCGGCACAAATTTATAATGTGCATCAGCTGACATATGAGGTGCCTGCCCAGCAAATAAAATAGTAATAGATTCATCAGGTAATGTTTTCGTTAATCGTTCTCTATTTTGAGCAAAAAATGTTGATTTCATAATGATCCCCCTAGCGTTCTATGTATGCATTTAAAGCTAATTGTCCTTTGTTATTTATTTTATTATTGTTATAATTTTTCGTCAATTTTCAATCTTTTTAGATCATGTTGACATAATAAAATTTACGCGTTAAAATAACTATAAATTAGTAAGTAACTAATTTAATTTAAAACAAGAGGTGAACAAGATGAATAACATTTTATTCCGCATTAATGAATTAGCAAAAAAAGAAAAAACTTTAGGGTTAAGTAATGAAGAAAAACAAGAACAACAAATGTTAAGAACAAACTATACGAAAGTATTTCGTGGAAGCTTAGATTCCATTTTATTAAATACAAAAATTGTTGATCCAAAGGGCATTAATGTTACACCACTTGCATTACAAGATGCTCAAGATCGTTTGAAATTTAGTAAATGAGCTTCGCGCTAAAGAATTTCAATAAAACATAAAAAGAGCTGGCCTTTTCAGAATGAAATTCCAGCTCTTTTTTTATTTAATATTGTTGTTGCAGTTTAACATACGAGCGATACATAGCAATTCTCCACGATACGATCATCGCAAAAGCGAGTAAGAAAAACATTCCACTTAATTGTGCTAAATCAAGCGATTGACTTAAATATGATTTTAATGCTACTCGTACAGCTAATAACCCAACTAAAATAAATATAAATGCTTTTGACGGTTTCATATATATTTGTTCATTTCTTATTTCAAACTTCGTTGTTTTAATAAGAAATATAGAGAAAATAAGTCCTATGGTAATTGCTTCTACTATCTCCAAAGATGTTAACCGAAACTCTGGTATGAAGTACATCATTGCACCAGTACTCATAAAAAATGGTGGTAATATAATTTTCTTTTTCGTTACCGGTTTTTTTGCTGCTTTAAAACGTAGAAACATTACCCCAACAGCCATACAAACTGCTACGATACTTGATAAAAGTGCTACATTCATATTCTCCACTCCTACCTATTTAAAAGACTTTTTAAGCAAAATCATAAACCAAACGAGCCCGACACTTATAATAACATGAGCTAATCCAGCCATATGGCTTAAACCGTTAAAGTCTGTTCCATTCACTTGTAAAATCCCTCTAAATACCATTGTAGCGATAGTAAAAATTAATCCTACATTATATATAATAAACCATGCGCGAAAGCTTTTTGTTTCTTGTATATGAAACACTTTAAATAAAGCGAAAGCGACTAAAAAGAATACGAATCCGAGCACCAATACGTGTGTATGCACTAATTGCAACATAGTGGATCCTTTAATTCCTTGTGCTTTTGTATACTCTCTTGCAAATACACCTGATAATAAACCAATGATTAAGTAAATAAATGCTGCATTATATAATTTTCTCATTATATTCCTCCTGCTGTAGAACGACGACTCATATCGTCGTTTTCCATATTCGCTGCAATTATTTTACGTAAAGTTTATGAACGGAATATGAACAGAATGTTACATTGTTCTTTTTATACATAAAAAAAGACCTTCTGCAACGAATGCCGCGGAAGGTCTTTTAACATTATTTTAAATCTTCAATTGTAAAAGCACCCGGCAACAACTGTTCAACCGTCACTTCTTTTTCATCACCTTTTACATTCGTTAGTAATACAGGCATTTTCGGATCACAAAACTCAGCAATAACTTGTCTACATGCACCACATGGTGAAATAGGTCCGTCAGTTTCTCCTGTAATGACTAAGTAACTAAAGTCGCGCTCGCCTTCTGATACGGCTTTAAATATTGCTGTTCTTTCTGCACAGTTACATAATCCGTAAGAAGCATTTTCTATATTACAACCAGTATAGATTTTACCTTCTTTCGTAACTAACGCTGCACCAACAGGAAATTTTGAATACGGAATATATGCTTTTGATAACATCTTATTTGCTTCTTCAATATATTTTTTCTTATCCATATTATTTCCTCCTCAAAGTAACTGTAATTATGATTAATCAGTAATAACTGTATGAACTAATTTAGGAGCCACTGCTGTTTCAGCAATAGAAATATTTTCATAAATTTTTGCTTTTACATCTTCTACATTTTCACGATTTGCGTAAATCGTTACGAATGGCTCGCCTTCTTTTACTGCATCGCCAACTTTTTTACGTAACATTAGTCCAACTGCTAAATCGATTTCATCTTCTTTTGTTGCACGACCTGCACCAAGTAGCATAGCTGCGATACCGATTTCATCTGCAACAATGTTAGAAATAACACCTGAAGTTTTAGCAGGTACATCAATTACATACTTCGCTTGTGGCATTTTTTCTGGATGATCTACAATTGAGCTATCTCCACCTTGATTGCTTAAGAACTCTTTAAACTTCTCAGTTGCTTTTCCATTTTTCATAACTTCAATTAACATTTCACGAGCTTCTTCTAACGTATTTGCCTTTTTCGCAAGTACGACCATTTGACTTCCTAATACAAGTACTAATTCTGTTAAATCTTCTGGACCTTCACCTTTTAACGTATCAATCGCTTCTTTCACTTCTAAAGCATTACCAATCGCAAATCCAAGCGGTTGTGACATGTCTGAAATAACAGCCATTGTTTGACGTCCTACATTATTTCCGATACGTACCATTGCATGTGCTAATTCTTTTGCATCTTCTTCTGTTTTCATAAATGCGCCAGCACCTGTTTTTACATCAAGAACGATCGCGTCAGCACCAGCTGCAATTTTTTTACTCATAATTGAACTTGCAATTAGGGGAATTGAGTTAACAGTTCCTGTTACATCACGTAGCGCATAAATCTTTTTATCTGCAGGTGTTAAGTTTCCTGTTTGGCCAATAACAGCTACTTTGTCACGGTTTACAATATCAATGAACTGCTCTTTCGTAATTTCAACGTGGAATCCTTCTACCGCTTCTAGTTTATCAATTGTTCCGCCCGTATGTCCTAAACCACGACCAGACATTTTTGCTACTGGTACATCTAAAGCAGCTACTAATGGTCCTAATACTAATGTTGTCGTATCACCAACACCGCCAGTTGAATGTTTGTCTACTTTAATTCCTTCAATTGCTGATAAGTCGATCGTTTCTCCAGACTCAACCATCGCCATCGTTAAATCTGCACGTTCACGATCTGTCATATCTTTAAAGAAGATTGCCATTGCAAGTGCACTCACTTGATAATCAGGAATACTTCCATCCGTATATCCATTAATAAAGAATTTGATTTCTTCAGTCGTTAATTCTTTGCCGTCACGTTTTTTTGCAATAATATCTACCATTCTCATTACAATCACCATTCCTTTTTATATGATATGAATCTGTTAAAATAATAAGCCTACGATTGTTGCTGATAAGAAACTTACTAACGTTGCACCGAAAAGTAATTTCAAGCCGAATCTTGCGACTACATTCCCTTGCTTTTCATTTAAACTCTTAACTGCCCCTGCAATAATTCCAATTGAAGAGAAGTTTGCAAATGAAACTAAGAATACAGATATAATCGCTGTCGTTCTATCCGAGAAATTAAAGTTTCCTTGTGCTAAATCTGTCATAGCGACAAATTCATTTGATACTAATTTTGTTGCCATAATATTTCCGGCATTAACTGCTTCATGCCAAGGTACACCCATAATAAATGCAAATGGTGCAAATACATAACCAAGAATTTCCTGGAATGAAATACCGATTACACCTTTAAACACTGCATTAATGAATGCGATAAGAGCAACGAAACCAATTAACATAGCTGCTACTGTAATCGCAACTTTAAATCCATCTATAATATATTCCCCTAATACTTCAAAGAAAGTCTTTTTCTCTTCTTCTTGTACTTCTAACATATCCTCTTCTTCAGTAACTTCATACGGGTTAATAATAGAAGCAATGATGAAACCACCGAATAAGTTAAGCACTAAAGCGGTTACAACATATTGCGGTTTTAATAACACCATATATGATCCAACGATAGACATAGATACTGTAGACATTGCAGATGCACATAATGTATACATTCTTTTCTCTGGCAATAATCCTAGTTGCTTCTTAACTGAAATAAACACTTCAGATTGTCCTAAAATAGCAGAAGCTACCGCGTTATATGATTCTAGTTTCCCCATTCCATTTACTTTACTTAATGCTAGACCGATAGATTTCACAATAATAGGTAACACTTTAATATGTTGCAAAATACCTATTAAAGCTGATATAAATACGATTGGCATTAATACGCCTAAAAAGAATGAAAACTCTTTTTGATTTACTAATCCACCAAATACGAAATTCACACCATCAGCGGCATATTTTAATAACTCTCCAAACCCATCTGCTATTCCGCTAATTAATATATTCCCTACACTTGTATTTAATAGTAAAAAACCCAAAATGAATTGTAATATAACCATCGTTATGATTGGGCGATATTTGACTTTCTTTCTATCATTACTAGCAAGCCAAGCGATACCTAAAATCAATACGAGGCCTAAAACACCGATTAAGTATTTCATAAGCCGTCTCCTCCCATTCGTATCCGCTTACATATTTTTCAATTGTTAAAGCAATAGATACACTGTACTTTAAACGTGTATCTATTGCTCTTCACAATTTATCGATTAGTAGTTATCTGTAGCACCTTTTGCATCGTTTAATACGATTGCAACACTAGCACTCGCTCCAACGCGAGAAGCTCCAGCAGCTACCATTTTATCTGCATCTTCACGTGTACGAACTCCACCAGATGCTTTTACACCAACGTTTGGTCCAACTGTTTTACGCATTAATGCGATATCTTCAGCAGTTGCTCCGCCAGTTGAGAATCCAGTTGAAGTTTTTACGAAGTCAGCACCAGCTTTTACTGATAATTCACAAGCGCGTACTTTCTCTTCGTCTGTTAATAGGCAAGTTTCAATGATTACTTTTACAAGAGCTTTTCCTTTTGCTGCTTGTACTACTTCATAAATGTCTTTTTCAACAAGTTCGTTGTCGCCATCTTTTAAAGCGCCTACGTTGATTACCATATCAACTTCAGTTGCACCTTTTGCAATAGCATCTTTTGTTTCAAATGCTTTTGTTTCAGTAGTGCTTGCTCCTAATGGGAAACCGATTACAGTACAAACATCTACATCATGTCCAGCTAATTCTTCAGCAGCTAGCTTTACCCATGTAGGATTAATACAAACAGAAGCGAATTTATATTCCTTTGCTTCTTCGATTACTTTCATAACATCTTCTTTAGTAGAATTAGCTTTTAAAATTGTATGGTCAATTAACTTTGCAATGTTCATTATCTTCACTCCTCATATCTTTTAACAACTTCATTCTAACTCTTAGTTGAACAAATGTAAATACACTTTTGAAATTTTGTTCACTCTTTTTAAAAAAGAATTTTCCTGTAGTAAATAAAGCTCATTCTAACTAAGAAACACTTCCTATTTAAAATCAAAACTTTTATATTAACAATGGTAGTATGTATCTCAATATCCATAATTATTTTTAAAAAGGCAATTTGTATTCAAAAAACACTCCCATAATTCATACATAACAAAATAAAAGGCTTTCTCAAAATTAATATCTTGAGAAAGCCTTTTATTTCTAATCTTTTTGGTAATGTAACAATTCTTTTGCTGTATGCTGATCTATAATTAATACATTTGCATACCCGCCACGTAACGCACCATCAATTGCCTTTATTTTTCTATTACCACCTGCAACTAAAATAGAGCGTTTCTTTAATTTCAGTTCCTCTAACTCAATTCCAATGGTCCGCTTATTAATTTCTTCACTACTAATATTTCCGTCCCCATCAAAGAATCGTGAACAAATGTCACCGACCGATTGTTTTTTGAGTAAACTCGTTTCATCCTTATCAAAATAACCTAATCGGAATAATAGCGCTTCGTCTCGCACTGTTCCTACAGTGAAAATTGCAATATTCGCTTGTTTCCCCATTTCGATAATGTGATGAATATGTCGATCCTGCTCTACTAATTCTTTTGTCACTGCATTATCAAATATAACTGGAAGGGGTAGATTTCTTGGCGTCGTTTGAAAAGCATCTGCAAATAAAGCGATTGTCTCATTCGCATATGTATTTACACTCGAATGACTAATACCGCCTTTTAACTGAACAACTTCTACACCTTTTACATGTTGCGGTACAATTTTTCTCGCGATTTCATACATCGTCATTCCCCAGCTTACACCAACGATATCACCATTTTTAACCGTCTTTTCCATATACTCAGCTGCATATTTGCTAATATACTCTGTAATCGTTGCATATTCTGGCACTGGTGAAAATACGACATGTGCCTCTAACAAGTTGTACTTTTCTTTCAGTAAATTTCCAACGTTATCTAAATCAGCAAATGGATCAGCTATACTAATTTGAACAAATCCTTTTTCTTTCGCGTATTTTAATAATCTAGAGATAGTCGGTCTTGAAATATTTAATTTGTTAGCAATTTCTTGCTGACTATAATCTGATTGATAATATAATCTTGCAACTTCAACGCTTAATTGTTGTTTATCTTTATCCATAGTAACTCATTACATATCCTTTCCTGTATTTCCTTTTCATTACAAGCATTATACAGCTTTATGCAAGAAATTTCGACTCCTTAAATATCTCTGCACAAATTTTCATCCCAATTAGTATATATAGTGAACCTTTAATCATTGGTGTTTTCCCTCCTACATACGGATTATGTGCCACAAATAGAAAAATAAACAGCAGAACTAGTCTACTGTTTATTTCGTCACGCCTTCATGTAATTTTTCTGTATAAACCTTTACATCCTTCCAGCTATCTTTCGCCGTATTTAAATCTTCTTTTATAAACGTAAATTCTTCAGGACTAATTCCTTTTACATTTTGTAGTAAATTATTATATTTCGCACCTACTGTATACCACTGATTTGATATATTTTGCAGCGCTGTAATTGCTGCATCAATTGTTTCTGTCATGTTTGTTGTTTTATTTTTCACATCTGTCAAAATTGCGACTTCTGCTTGTGCTCCAGAAATTCTATTTTTTAAATTGGCTATTTCTCTTTCTGCATTTGCGATATCTTTTTTCGCAACCGCAATCATCGGTCCACCAGCAAGACATGTTATTAATGCTACGCAAAGTACACCACCAGCAATGACCATATCATTGCTCTTTTTGATCGAATCATTATATGTATTTATTTGTTGCTCTAAAGCTGGAATACCAGCATTCGTACTCGCCAAAATTGCTGTTAATTGATTCGTATCCTCTTTAAAACTATTTGTATCTTTCGCCATTCTATCGCGAAATGCTTTTAAATTCCCTAATAATACATCTACCTCATTTTGATTCTTTAAAATATCCGCATACAACTTTTCTAAATCCGCTTTTAATTTACCGCTATCCTTTTGATCAATCGCTAATAGCATGTCATTATAATACGCTTGAAAAATATTATTGTAATCAATAATATTTTGATCCGTTTTCATAATTTGAGGCTTCATACTATTTAACCAATACGCCGCATTAATTTTTGCATCTTTTTGATGCTGAATCATATTCCCTCTTAATTCATCATTAATCAAGCTTATTTTACTTAAATCCGTCTCTTGCTGACTTTGAATTAATTTTGCATATGAGTCCATTGCGAATATGCTCGATGTCGTTTGCGCCATTACATCTTGAAATCCAGCTGGTCCAAGAGAATAGTTTTTCACATTTTCTTGTAGCACCTTTACATTTTGTTCTGCTGCAAAGGGATGTAAAGGAAAAGCATTACTCGTTGCCACCCCAGCAATCATTAGCGTTAAAAGATATTTTTTATAAAATCTGTTCTGCATACTTTTCACCTGTTTCTTTTTATAAAGGTGTAAAAAGCTCCTGCTCACAATTGAACAGGAGCTTCAATTTATTCATCATTACTTAACTTTCTAAAGATTCATATTTGATTAAGCTTTTTTCGTATCCACTACTTTAATATCTTCAGCATAAATTTTTTCTGCATAGTCTTTAATGTTTTTCCAGCTATCTTTCGCAATATTTAGATCTTCTTTAATGAAAACAAGGTCGTTTGGACTAATTGAATCTACATTTTGAAGTAAAGAATTGTATTTTGATCCCATTGTGTACCATTGATTTGAAATATTTTGCAATGCTGTAATTGCAGTGTCAATCGTATTTGTTAAATATTCTGTTTGTGTTTTAATATTTGTTAATCCAGCCACTTCTAATTGAGCAGTTGTAATTTGTCCGGTTATTTTTTGAATTTCAGCTTGTGCATTATCAAGTTCTTTTTTAGCTAGTACAATTCCAGCTGTTCCACCGCCTACAGCTGCTGTTCCGCCTGCAATTAATGCGATTCCTAGCGGAGTTCCTGCTCCCGTAGCAATAACAACCGCGCCACCGATAATCGCAATTGGTCCTAATGCTGTCGCAACAGATGAACCGATAATAATTGCATTATATTTACTAATTGCCTCGTTATACGTTGTAATTTGATTTTGTAAGAGCGGAATTCCAGCATCTTGACTAGCTAACATAGATGTAATTTGATTCGCATCGCTTTTGAAGTTTTGAGTATCCCCTGTCATTTTATTTCGGAATTTCTTCAAGTCTTCTACTAACTGATCTACTTGTGCTTTATTTTCAGTAATACTACTTGATAATCTAGTTAGACCTTTCGTAAGTGTAGCTTTATCCTTCTCATCTACAGCCTTAACTAAAGTATCATAATAGTTTTGGAATTTCGTATTGTAATTAATAATATTTTGATTCGTCGAAATAAGCTGTGGCTTTAACACATCTAGCCATTGTTTTGCATTCCCTCTAGCTGTATCTTGGTGCTGAATCACTTTTCCTTTTAAAGAGGCATCAACTGACGTTACATTTCCAAAACTAACATTACCTTGTTTAATAATTGTTAAAGCGTACAGATCCATTACTAAAGCGTTAGAACCTGTTCTTTCCATCGCATCTTTCAGGCCTTCTGGTCCTAATGAATATTCTTCGTAGTCATTATAAGCTTTTGCTACCGCATGAACTGGAGCTTGTTTCACTGTACTTTCAGCTGCATACGTATGTGCTGGCATAATATTCCCTGCTGCAAATACTGCCATAAGTGCTGATAGAGCCATTACTTTATAAGGTTTTTTTGTCATTTTTCTTCTCTCCCTATATCGTTAAATATTTTTCTGTTTAATGTACTTCGACGTTTGTAACGTAATCTTCAAATTGATTCGTTTGCTTATTCATTTCATCGCTTATTTTTTTGAGCTGATTGAAATGTTTTTGAAGTAAACTACT
Source organism: Bacillus thuringiensis (assembly GCF_014932895.1). GTDB lineage: Bacteria > Bacillota > Bacilli > Bacillales > Bacillaceae_G > Bacillus_A > Bacillus_A thuringiensis_AA. The sequence goes on from NZ_JACYOF010000002.1 coordinate 356,154, forward strand.
GTCTGTATACGTGCCTTCTTCAATATTTGTTTGAATTTGGATCATATTATTATTTAAAACTTTCCAATCCGTTAATAACGTTTCTAAAGTTGAGATTTGGCGATCAATTAGTTCTGTAAAGCTACTTACTTGATCTTCAACGAATGTAATTTGAGTCGCCTCTGCTTCAGTTTGTGATAACTTTTGAATAAGTGGTAGTAGCTCTTTTTGCTTTTGCTGAATACGAAGGGCTGCTTCCCTCGTTTGACTATCTGCAGCATTTACAATTTCATTGCTTAAAGTACCGATAGAAACAAAATCGATTGTTTTCGTTTGTGCAGTTTGACTTGTAATTGTAAATACTTGTTTACCGATATTAATAGAACCTTTAATAATTTCTTGAGGTCTATTCAAAATATTAGTTAGTTCAGCTTGAATTTCCCCTTGAATTCTTTTGATATCTTCTCTTAATTTCACAATATCTCCACTTGATCCTTGCAGTGTTTTTATTGCTTCATCAGCTTTAATTGATAAGTTGTTACTATCTTTGTCTAATACCGTTTTAAATCGATTTAACTCTAATAAATCTTGCTCCATACTCTCTTGGATGCTTTGTACTTGCAATTGTAATTTTCCATATGCACTTGTAAAATCTGCTTTTGCCTGTTCATCTTCATTTACTTTTCCTGCTAGCTCATAGAGCTTACTATAATAGCTATTAAATCTAGTGCTATACCTCATCATCTCTTGATTTAAGTCGATTAATTTCGGATTATATTCATCAATCCACTCTCGTACATTCGCCTTTGCAAACTTTTGATGATTCGTCAAGCTACTCATAGCATTCACTTTAATGTCTGGTTGTTGCAAAATAACTAATCCATATGCTTGTATAAGCGGTGACTGTGATCCTAACATTCTAATTGAATTGGATAATGTATTTGGAGCAATTACATTTTGCGCATATACTGTTTTCACTTCTGCTTGCCCCTCCTTAGCGTAAGCGCTTACAGGAACGAAGCAACTTGTAGATACTGCTGTAACCAATAACCCTGTAATTAAAGTCTTTTTCACTTTAACTCCTCCTATGTATTAGCAACTATTAATATCGCATTGTATTATTTTCTTACATATATTGAGATGATTAAAAATAGAGAGTGTTCTCATCGTGATTCATGTACTAACCATCTCTCAAATTTCCTTGCTACAGTACTTACTTATTGTTATAAAACACTTTATAACTTTTCATATGTGTTTAGTATGAATAAAGTTGTATGAAATTTCTGTTTCATCGTAATTCTCACATTCACACAGTGAATATATTACATAAAAATATTATTCATTTTAAACTAATTAACGTACGAAAATATGAAATCTCGTTTTGTTTTCATGTAAGTTTTGTACTGTAAGGTCATTTAAACACAGCTATTTATCCACCGTAAAGAAGTATTTTCATTCCCTTTATTTTCAACCTCTCATGTCTTTATTCCAAAATAAAATTCGATTTACTTTCTCGATTAGAATATCTATATACCACAGCAGAAAACACTATTTACTCATAATCAATAAAATTATATCAATATACCTTTTGAGCCTATATGCAATTATGCATGGCATATACATACAAAAGGATAGCTTCACAAAAGTGAAGCTATCCTTAACATTAATTTTTCTTATTTTTTTAAATGATATGGAACTGTCGTAATAACAACATTTCTTCGATACAGTAAATACGCACGAATTAATAAACTAGACTGATTATGAAGAATGTTATGCCAACCCTTTTTCGGAATAAACTGTGGTATAACGACCGTAACCCTGTAATTTGATTCACTCGCTTTATACTGCACTGTATCAATAAACTTTGTTAATGGCTGAATGATACTTCTATAATGAGAATGCAATGTAACAAGCCTTACGTCAGGTTGCCACTTCTTCCACTTCTCTTCAAATATCTTTTCCTCTTCTCTATCAAAAGCAACATATACAGCAATTACTTGATCTGGCGAAAGAGCTTTGGCATAATTCAATGAATTTTCTACTACATGAGTCATACCAGCTACAGGGACAACAATTACATTCCCCTCAATTGGAATAAGCGGCTCACAAGTTTTTAAACTTAATTGATCACCCACTGCATCATAATGCTTCTTAATTCGATGGAACAAGAAGATAATGAAAGGTAAGAAAACAAGGATTGACCAAACTTGTGCGAACTTAGTTAAAAAGAACATACTCATTACGATAAAACTAATAACTGCACCAGTTAAATTAATTGATAATCGTAACATCCATCCTTCAGGCTTTTCACGAAGCCATTTTAATACCATTCCAGTTTGAGAAAGTGTAAATGGAATAAATACCCCTACCGCATATAACGGAATCAAGTGTTCTGTTTTCCCTTGGAAAGCTACAATTAAAACAATCGAAGCAATCCCAAGTATAATAATACCGTTTGAATACCCTAGACGGTCTCCTCTAATCATAAACATTCTTGGTATGAACTTATCTTTCGCAAGATTAACCGCCAATAATGGAAATGCAGAATATCCTGTATTAGCAGCAAGAATTAATATTAAAGCTGTTGTACCTTGTATGAAAAAGTACATAAAATTACGTCCAAATGTTTGTTCAGCGATTTGTGAAACAACCGTTACTTGTTTACTTGGAGTAATGCCATAATAGTAAGCTAAAAAGACGATTCCCGAAAATAAAACGGCAAGTAAAGCCCCCATCGCAAGCAATGTTTTTGCCGCATTGTTAGGAGAAGGATCTTTAAAATTCGGGATTGCATTAGAGATTGCTTCAACACCTGTTAAAGCAGAACTTCCTGATGCAAACGCTCGTAACAGTAAAAATAAGCTAATTCCGGCAACTGGTGTTCCAATTGGCGAATGTAAAGTCGGTGAAACGTGACCAGTTAAAATATTGTATATCCCTACACCAATTAATATAAATAGTGCTAGAACAAATAAATAAACAGGATATGCTAAAATGGAAGCTGATTCCGTTACCCCTCTTAAATTTAAAATTGTAATCAATATAACAAATATAACCGCAATGATTACATTATGCGCATGTAAGCTAGGAAAAGCAGACGTAATTGCATCTGTACCTGCAGACACACTTACCGCAACAGTTAAAATATAATCGACTAATAAAGATCCGCCTGCTATTAAACCTGGATTCATCCCTAAATTTTCTTTTGATACAACATATGCGCCCCCGCCATGAGGATAAGAGAAAATAATTTGACGATACGATAAAATAAGAGCTGTCAATAATACCAATACTCCAACAGCTATCGGAATGGAATACCAATAAGCTATTGCTCCAAGACCTGTTAAAGCAATCAAAATTTGCTCTGGACCGTAAGCAACTGATGATAAAGCGTCAGAAGATAAAATAGCTAACGCTTTCGTTTTATTAAGCTTTTGTTCTCCTAACTCAGTTGATTTTAACGGTCTTCCAATTAAAAATTTTTTTATAGATGAAACCACTGCTGTCCACTCTCCAATAATTTTGTACGAAACCTTCTGGTAGTCACAACCAATAGACTATTTCTTCAGAAAATAAAAATGTCTACAAGCCATAACGAATAGACTTGTAGACATTATTTTTTTTGTCGCACAAGCTCCACCTTCCTTCTCAATATAACGCTTACGAGGTTAGCTGTCGGATTCGGGCCTATGAGTAGCCCTACCTTTTTCAAGGATTCACCCCATCGAATTATGCACTAATCCATTAAAACGGGTCCCCCGCACCATGCGGTTTAAGCGATTTAGAAAATTGAAACTGTGGATTATAATACTCCTTTATTTTCAAAAAGTAAACAAAAATTTTAAAAACGAAAAAAATTTAAAATGATTGCGCATAATCCACCAATAAACATGCATAATGAATACTAAAAATCCAAAAAGGAGACCCATATGTCTAAAGAAAAGAAACCACTTTTTTCCGATTCATATTTAAATGCAGTAGCAAATGAAATTAATCAATTATATGGTAACTGTGAAAAAGAGAGAAACACGACAAAAAGAACTGAAAGAAACGAGTAGATTGTCAAAAATACACATAAAGTGAAACTTTAATCAGTGGGGGTTTTGTCCGTCCCCCACTGATTATCAGCCCGCACCAATCGGGATTTTACGGACAGTTATCTCCCACCTAACTTCCTCGCATTTGCCGAATTTTGAGGTAGAAGTCTTACTGCCCACAAATAGCGGGATAAAAAAGGATAGCAACGTATTTATATTTTGCTATCCTTTCCCTTTTTTCATACTATTAAAATTGTACTTTTTTTTCACTTAAGATCGTTTCTTCATATACCTTTAAATTTTGATATACAACGCCTAATAAAGGCACATCTATAGAAAATTGCTTCGCTAATCCCAGTAAGTATCCTTGCAAATGTTTCCCTTCAACGAGCGAACCTTTTTCCATATCACGCTGCATAGAGGACTTCATATCATAAGAAATTTTATCAATTGTTTTCATATGTTCCTCAACAATATTATCCTTAACTGGAGCTCCAAATGCCCTCATAATTCGCATAGATTCCTCAAATACATTTCGGATAAATTCACGTCCACCTTCACTTTCACGAATCGGCCCTATTGGCGCACGCATTAATGTTGTCACTCCTGACATTACGGTTATAAATAAATATTTGTGCCACATGTCTTGCATAATATTTTCACTTAAAACAAAACTGGATTTCGTACCTGCAAAGACTTTAGAAATACGCTTTATTCTAGCTGAATCTTGGGGCTTTATTTCCCCGAATACAAGTCTGTTGGCAGCACTAGTCTGTACAATTTCTCCTTGATCATTTAACGTCGTCTCGATAAAGCATAAACCGCCAATTACTTTTTCTTCACCGAATTCCTTTTGTAATCGTGATAAATGAGCGATGCCATTTAATAATGGGATTATCACAGTATTTTCATCTACAAATGGCTTTAAATCTTCAATTGCGTCGTTTAAGTGATACGCCTTTGTTGAAAATAAAATCACATCAAATGGAACAGTTCGATCTTCTTTCGTTATTAATTTCGGTTGAAATGAAAAATCCCCGTTAACACTACGAATAATAAGTCCTTTTCCCTCTAATTGCTGCTTTCGTCTACTACGAACGAGAAATGTAACATCCTCTCCCTTTTCTACTAATCGACCACCAAAAAATCCACCAACGCCTCCAGCCCCTAAAACTAAAATACGCATACTATATCCCCCTTTTCACAACATAATTATACTAACTTTAGTATACATAATATTATACATGTCCCCTACTTAATTAGCTGAATTTCCATTCCTAATCTACTGAAAATGAGAGGTTATTTTCAAGAAAAATTGGGCATGTTGTTTCTATAGCTTAAATGGAAAGGAAACAATGTAAATGAAGGCAATACAATCAATCGAGGAAAAAGATGTAACAACAGCTATATTTCAATTTATTTTCCCATTTTCGTTTAAAAGTGGATATGAACAAAATATGTTCCCTTTCTTACAAAAAAATAATTTCCGTCCTTTTCGACTCGATCATCTCGATGATGAAAATACATATTATGGGCAATTTAAAGTTTCACATCAAAATATGGAAGCGTACTATCTTTCATTTACAAATAAAATTCTTTTTCCTCATTCAGAACATCAAAAAGGATTGCAACGTTATTCTAAGGACCTTAACTTAAATGGACGTTTAACAACAAACCTTATTTCAGTCCCATTTACCGTACACTCCATTGATGTAACACTTTGTCCCTATGAGCTTGGCTTCTTAACAATTCGAACAGAAGTAAAAACCGCTCCAAACATGACATTATCAGAAGCAATTGAATTCGCTGCCCGCTTCCGTGTACTTGAAACTAGAAATGATACAACTGAGACTATTTGTATTGAATGTGATGAAAAAAAATATTCACAAGTGGAAAAACTTATATTTGGCGATTTATTTCATGGCTTAACAGACTTCTTTGAGAAAAAGAGATTGCGGAGTTCTTACTTTCAAACATTCCCATTCTTTGAAGACCAACGAATGTATGTACAAACTTTATTATCCATAAAGAAAGAGTCAGACCTTCATGTAGTTGATATATATCGTACTTCCAGTCTTTCCGGATTAACAGAAGATGGTAAACCGTATATTAGCGCAAATAATGTTCCTTATATTCACGATTATTTAACAAAACATTCTTACCAAAGATGGGCTCCTAACCGCTATTTCATAATGGAAGAACACATTTTCACATGTATAACAAATGAAGATGAACAAGAAGTCACGAAACTTGCTAGTCAAATGTACGGGGAGTTTTATTACGCTTTATTATTAAATCTATTTCATAAAATTGTTTTATTAAAAATGGCAAACGCCTATGCTGAGCTAAATATTGAACAAGATACAAATGAAATAGAGAAATTAATTTATTCAATCAATTCGTTTACAGCTAACTACTTTTCTTTAGAGTTAGTATCCCAATCACAAAGTGAAGATATTTTCTTCCGCTTAAGAAAGCTGTTAAACATTGAGGTTCTATACGCAAACGCGAAGCAAAACCTTGATAGCTTATTTAAATACCAAGAAAATGTCGCCTCTAAAAAAGATAGCCTTTTACTATTAATTTTAACGCTCTACTCTGTAGTAGGACAAATGTTAGGTTTTACTATGATTGACCTTCTAAGAAACACCGATTCAAACAAAATATCATCGCCTCTTGAATTTTTCGCGCTGTTAATAGCGATCAGCGGCATAGTCATTTCCTTTATTTTAGGTGCGAAAAGTTTATACCAATGGGGTATTCAGCATAGAAGAAGAAAAGCGTGGGTAAAACAAACTGTACTTTCTGCTGTGAAAGAGAAAGAAGATAAGAATTAAAGACTTTTGACTCCAGAAGATTATTTTTAATCTAGTAATGCGCGTCGTACGTTAGTAAGTAAAGTTTTTATCAGCGATTTTTAAAACATATCGACTTACCGACAAAAACTGATAAAATAAAGAACCGAATAATAAAAAAGGCTATTCCAAAATGAAATTTGGAGTAGCCTCTTCTCTTTTTATTACACTAATTCCGCTTACTTTCCTGCTTCGATTTTCTCTAATGCAGCAGCTACTTGCTCTTCAGTTAATTCATGTTGTGCTACGTAACGGTTACGTGGGTGTACACGACATTCATGAGAACATGCACGTAAATATTTCGCTTCATTTTCTTCAGAACATAAAATCTTCTTATTACATTCTGGGTTTGCACAGTTTACATAGCGCTCACATGGTTCACCTGTAAAGTGGTCTTTCCCTACGATAACGTGCTCTTTTCGGTTTACTGGTACAGAGATACGCTCATCAAACACGTAACATTGACCATCCCAAAGTTCACCTTGTACTTCTGGATCTTTTCCGTACGTTACAATTCCGCCGTGAAGCTGGCTTACATCTTCGTAACCTTCACGAACTAACCAACCAGAGAACTTCTCACAACGAATTCCGCCTGTACAGTACGTTAAAATCTTTTTGCCTTCAAGTGTTTCTTTATTTTCTCTAATCCAATCTGGCAATTCGCGGAATGATTCAATATCTGGTTTAATTGCACCTTTAAAGTGACCTAAATCAAATTCATAATCATTTCGTGCATCAATGATAACTGTATCTTCTTGTTTCATCGCCTCATAAAAATCTTTTGGTTCTAAATACTTCCCAGTAATTTCTTTTGGGTTAATGTCGTCTTCTAGACGAAGTGTAACTAACTCTGGACGAGGACGTACATGCATTTTCTTGAATGCATGCCCTTCTTCTTCATCCACTTTAAACACGATGCCATCAAAGCGTGGATCATTGTTCATTGCTTCCATGTATTTCTCTGTTTGCTCTACAGTTCCAGAACAAGTTCCGTTAATTCCTTCTTTAGCTACAAGAATTCTTCCTTTTAACTCAAGTGAATTACAAAATGCTAAATGTTCTGCAGCGAATTCTTCAGGGTTTTCAATTGTTGTGTACATGTAATATAGTAATACTCTATATGGTTTTGTAGTTGCCAATGTATTTCTACCACCTATCTAAATTTTAAAATCATGTATAAGTTAACGTTCATATCAAAACATATATAATAAGAAAATATATGCGAAATTGTACTTAGCCTATTTTCTTCTATTTACAATTTTTTCTATAAGTTAACAAAAATAAAAACAAGATTACACATCAAAACACTATGGTTATGTTGTAATCCCAATATATTATATATCATACAAATTCATTTCCATCAATTAATATGCTATATTATAAGCTTTATGTTCACATAAATTTCAAAAACAGCCCTTTAATTTATTATCTTCCCCTTCATTTAGTATCCATAAACTCCCAAAATAATTTTACATTTTCACACCATCGATTGCACAAAGTCATATAATTTGCATTAAGGAAACTTTTATGTTCAAATGAAATTGACACATAATATATTTAAATGTATTGAAATAATGAGTAAGAATAAATACAATAATTTCATCAAGTTAAGATTTCAAAGGGGAACAACACTATGAATAAAGATATGTCAAAAGACGCACAAGTCCCTTCTCAAAGTACAACTGTTCAATCAGCACATTTAGCGTTAAGTGGACAAACGAAAGGCTTAAAAAGACTATTACCATTCTTAGGGCCTGCTTTCATCGCCTCAGTCGCTTACATTGATCCCGGGAATTTTGCAACGAATATTGCTGCCGGGTCACAATATGGTTATTTATTACTTTGGGTAATTCTCGCTTCTAATTTAATGGCTGTATTAATTCAAACTTTATCAGCTAAATTAGGGATCGCTACTGGGAGAAATCTTCCTGAGATAGCTCGTGAAAACTTCCCGAAACCTGTTTCCATCGGTTTATGGATTCAAGGAGAACTCGTTATTATGGCGACTGATTTAGCTGAATTTATTGGAGCAGCACTCGGATTGTACTTATTATTTGGAATTCCAATGTTACCAGCCGCTTTAATTACAGCAGCTGGATCGTTTATTATTCTTGAATTTCAACGCAGAGGCTTTCGTCCATTAGAAGCTATCATAACAGGGATGATTTTTATCGTTGTTATCGCTTTTGGTGTCCAAGTTTTTTATGCAAAACCGGAATTAAGCCCTCTTCTTTCAGGACTATTTATTCCAAAATTCCAAGGCGTGGATAGCATACTTTTAGCAGCTGGAATTTTAGGTGCGACAGTTATGCCACACGCAATATATTTACATTCCGCCTTAACACAGCGCCGCGTAGTTGGAACAAATGATGAACAAAAGAAAAAGATTTTCCGTTTCGAATTCATTGATATCATTATTGCAATGGTTATCGCGGGAGCTATTAATGCAAGTATGCTAATTGTTGCTGCTGCACTATTCTTTAAAAATGGTCTACACGTTGAAGATTTAGATGTTGCATTTAATCAATTTAGTCATTTAGTCGGTCCTACATCCGCTGCTTTATTTGGAATCGGACTCTTATCAGCCGGATTATCTAGTTCTTCGGTCGGTACAATGTCAGGTGATATTATTATGCAAGGGTTCATTCGCATGCATATTCCGTTATACTTACGCCGATTTATTACAATGATTCCACCTCTAGTTATAATTGCTTTAGGTGTAAATCCAACTTACGCTCTCGTAATGAGCCAAGTTGTATTATCGTTCGGTATCGCCTTTGCACTAGTACCACTTATTATGTTTACAAGTAATAAAAAGATTATGGGTGCACTCGTTAACCATCGCATTACAACATTCATCGCGTGGATAATCGCTGCACTCGTTATCGTTTTAAATATTTTCTTACTGTATCAAACATTTGTAGGTTAATGAAAAAGGGTATTCCAATTTCAATTTGGAATACCCTTTTTCAATTCATTATTGGTATTAACCCTATAAACTCTTTTTAAGAAACCTTACGCCTTGAATAATCTTTATTTTCAGATTAAATTATATTATAACAACACATTCTAGTTTCAGAAGAAATGGAGTGAAAGCATGTTTCCTATATTAAAAACTGACCGACTCATTTTGCGAGAACTTACCGAAGAAGATGCACCGGGTATACTACAATGCTTTTCTAATACCGATGTATTACGCTATTATGGCCAAAAACCATTACAGAATGTTGATCAAGTAAAACAAATCATTCATAATTTTAAGTTGAGTTACGATGCAAGAAACGGTATAAAATGGGGAATCAAATTAAAAGATAAGAAAGAACTCATTGGAACAATTGGTTTTCACGATTGGTCTTCTGAGCATAAACGAGCAAACATAAGTTATGCCTTTCTCCCTGAATACTGGGGAAAAGGATATGCCACCGAAGCAATTTCTGAAGTTATATCCTACGGTTTCCATACACTTCACTTAAAACGTATTGGTGCAATTGTCTTTCTTGAAAATGAAGCTTCAAATAAAGTGTTATTAAAATTAGGTTTTGAAAAAGAAGGAGTTCTAAAAAATTATATGTATCAAGATGATATTCCCTATGATACGAATTTTTATTCTTTATTAAAATCGGTTTAATAGAACTCATATGTAAAAAAGAAACCTCACTCTCAAAAGTAAGGTTTCTTTTTTATAATAAATACCTCTATTTATCTTCAATATAAGCATTCTTATAAGTATACACGCCACCAAATTGATGCTTTTCAATTCCTTTTACATAATCCTTTTGTACATAAGCTGAACCCATATGATAAAGCGGTGCCACAGCAGCGTCTTCTAATAAAACTTGCTCAGCCTCTCGCAACGCTTCCCATCGTTTCTTCGGATCAAGTACAAAATCATTTTTCGCTTTCTTTATTAAATCATCATAACGAGAATTGGAGTAACTCATTTTATTGTTTGGATTACCCGTCGTAAATGGCTCTAAATAACTAATTGGATCTTTATAGTCAGGTCCCCAATTTGACATAGATATATCGTAATCGCCTGTTTGTTCTAATTGTAATTTTTGCTTAAATGGCTGCTGTTTAATTTGTAACGTTAATCCATGCAAATTCTTTTCTAAGTCACCTTTTATATATTCTGTCATACGCTTTGCGTTATCTTGTTCAAACGTTAAAAACTCGAGTTTCACTTGTTCTACTCCAAGTTCTTTTTTCGCTTCTTCCCAAAGCCTTTTCGCATTTTGCAAATCATATGAAGAAAGATCTCCGTTTTCTTTTCTAAAATCTTTTCCAGTTTCTTCATTTATGTGACCAGCTGGTACAAGTCCACTTGCAAGTTTTGCCCCGTTATTTAAAAAGTGAGCGACGAAATCATCTTTATTTAATGCTAATGAGATAGATTGACGTACTTTCTTATTTGCTAACGCATTATTTTTTTCGTTAAAACGTAGCATAGCGATTACAGGATCACTTGACATATGTAATTCCTTATTCCCTTTATACTTGTCTACAACTTGAGAATTAATAGGTACTCGATCCAAATCACCAGCCTCATATAAATTTACAGCCGTCATTGTATCCTTTACGATATGAAAGTTTATTTCGTCTAATTTCACTTTCTTTTGATCCCAATAGGTAGCATTCTTCTTTAATTGGAACTCTTGTTCATGTTTCCATTTTTCTAATACAAATGGGCCGTTATATATGAGATTACTAGGTTCCAAGCCATATTTGTTTCCTTGTTCTTTCAAAAATGATTCATGCTGTGGCAAGAATATAGGTAACGCTAACAACTGTAAAAAATACGGAATTGGCTGCTCTAATTCAACTTCTAATTTATAATCATTTATTACTTTAACCCCAAGTTCATCAAGTGGCATTGTTCCCTTATTTATTTCTTTCGCATTTTTCACATGAAAGAGCATGAATGCATATTGAGATGCCGTTTGTGGGTTAACTGCACGTTTCCATGCAAACATAAAATCATTTGCTGTTACACTGTCTCCATTTGACCACTTTGCATCTTTACGCAAATCAAATGTATATTTTTTACCATCTTCACTTCTTTTAAACGATTTTGCTACTGCTGGAATAGGATGATCCTGATTATCTAACACATACAACCCTTCAAATATGTTTTGCATAACGTGTGCTGACGTACCATCCATCGCTTTTGCAGTATCAAGTGAAGGAATTTCTTCTGACACTGTTACATTTAACACTTGTTTTTGAGCCTCTGTATCACTTTGATTCGCTTTATTATTACAAGCTGTTAATAATAAAGATGTAACAAGTGCCATTACCATTAAATGGCTCTTTTTTCGTTTCATGAATTGTTCTCCTTAAATATAAAATATTATAAACGTTATATATTATAACAGAAATATTAACAGAAAGATGCGACATTATATTGAATATTTATTCGTTAAAGAAAAAAGCTACCCTTTAATAAAGGACAGCTTTTTCACCCAACATGTAAACACCTATCTTTGTAAACCTCGTTTATAACGACTCGCTTCAAATATAATACGCTCTTCATCTAATGTTTTACATTCACCATTCCAAACAACGTGTTTACCGTTAATAATTACATCACTTATATCTTTTCCACTAGCTGCATATACAAGGTGTGATAACACTTCATCAGCTGGTTGTAAATGCGGTTTATTAGACGGATCAATCGTAATAAAATCGGCACACTTTCCAACCTCAATTGATCCAGTTTGTTTCATACCAATTACTTCCGCAGCTCCTTTTGTAGCAAGAGAAAGAGTTGTTTCAACTGGTACTGCTGTTGCATCCTGATGAATACCTTTTTGTAATAAAGTTGCAATGCGCATTTCTTCAAACATATCTAAATTATTATTAGACGCAACACTATCTGTTGCAATTCCTACTTTAATCCCTGCTTCTAGCATCGCTTTTACATTTGCTATACCAGACCCTAGTTTTAAATTACTATTCGGATTATGAGCCACTCGAACATCATGTTCTGCTAAGAATACACGCTCATTGTCATTTAATACTACACCGTGTGCAATAACTGTTGGTCGTTTAAACAATCCGCAACTTGCTGCATATTCTACTGGACGTTTCCCATACTGTGCTTCAATATCACGCACTTCACGCTCTGTTTCAGAAAGATGAATATGAACCATCGTTTGATTTTCTACTGCAATACGCGCGCACTCTTCTAACAATTCTGTGGAACATGTATATGGACTATGTGGTGCAACCATCGTAGTTAACATACCACTTTCCTTATAATAACGCTTCACATATTTCTCAGCTTCTTCAATCGCTTTCTTTTCATCTTCTTTCGTTCCGAAGCTAAATAAAGTTCTTGAAACAGCAGCTCGCATTCCACTATTCGATACCGTTTCCATAATTGCATCTTGATCTACTCCAATTGGATTAAACATATCAGAGAATGTTGTCGTACCACTTTTCACCATTTCAAGTAATCCTAATTCCGTACTAGCGACCGCAAGCTCTGGAGTAAACTGACTTTCAAGTGGCCAAATTCTCGTCTCAAGCCACGGCTGTAATAACATATCATCGCCAATACCTCTCAAAAGACTCATAACAACATGTGTATGTGTATTTACAAGCCCTGGTAAAACCCACTTTCCTTTCATGTCAATTACTTCATCCACTTCAAAATCGTTGGCGAATTCTCCGCTATTAACATCTATAATTTGATCATTTTCTACAATGATATATCCATTTTCTATCACTTCATTTTGTTCATCCATCGTTATAATTGTAGCGTTTACATAAGTTGTTTTCAAAAGTAGTTCCCCTTTCAACTCTATGAAGTTCCCTTTAATAAGTTACCACCATTATAGTAACTTATTAAAGATTAAGAGTCAAAAGATAATTTTAATTCTTTCGTTACCTTTTCCTTCAAAATGCTATATTGTTTTTTATCCCGCTATTTGTGGGCAGTAAGACCCCTACCTCAAAATTCAGCGAAAGCAAAGAAGTTAGGTGGGGGATCAACTGCCCGTAAAAGCCCGATTGGTGCGGGCTGATAATCAGTGGGAGATGAACAAACCCCCCACTGATTAAAGTTTCACTTTATTTGTATCCGCAAATGCTTCTTCTCGATTTGATTCCACATCAATATAGTTCAATTCTTCATTAAATTGTGTCTTTGTAAAATCATGCCTCTGTTCATCTATATGTTTATAAAAGTGCCACACTTCTCCTACTTTCGTCTTTTTAATCTCTCCCCCGCATAATTCTTGAACAATAAGGGCCGTTACGCTACATTGTCCCTTTGCTGGATTTTCAATTGTCCACTTTGAACTGGGTTTAATCGACCACGATTTTATTAAAGCCTCGTATATTTGTTTTTCCTTCACATTATCCATTCTTAGCTTCCCCTGACATTGGTAGTTTTACACATCATATCGTAAAAGAGGTAAAAGACGATTTTTAAAAACCGTTGATGGTGTCTCCCCGATCAGCTTTGCTCCCATTTTTAAGTAATACCCTTTTGCATTCGGATCACTATCAATCGTAAAACTTTTTAAGCCTAGTTCTTTTGCTTGCCCTATTACAAACTTCCAAAGTATTTTCCCGTAGCCTTTCCCTTTAAAATGAGGATGAATGTATAGGAAATCGAGAGCATTATCATTACGTAAAAATGAGAAAAATCCAATCCTCGTATTATCATTTTCGAAAACATATACAAAATTATTTTTTATGTACTCTTCTGTAATTGTTAAATCTTCCTTACAAGCTAAAATAAATTCTTCACTATAATCCCAAGTTGCTTTTGAATGTAGGGCGAGTTCACTTAATTCATTTGCTTCACTTAATAATGCTTCTCTCATCTTCATGATTCTTTCTCCTCACCTTCGATATGTAAACTACTAAAATGATTCGGAAATTAATTCAAAAAACCTTTTATTTTCATAGACTAGAGGTAAAAATATAGAGATGATTTTTATAAATTCCTATATAAAGTTGCAACGGTTCATCGTAATATGGGTAAGTACGTTTTTTAACAATTTATTTAAAGAAAAAGAACGCCATTTCTGAAAATTGGCGTTCTTTTTTAAATTCAACCCTATAAGACACTTTATATTTATAACATGTTGTAGTGAACTTCAAACTCCATCATTCGTTTTACTCTTTCTTATGCTACACACCTATACAGTTTCTACTACAGCTTCAAGCATTGTTCCATTTTTAGCATAATTCGTATGCCAAGAAAAAGCTTTTTCTAAAATATGAGGAGTTTGTCCACCCCTTGTTTGTGCTTCTTCGTAATAAGCTCGTAGCTGGTCACGATACATTGGATGTGCGCAATTCTCAATAATCAGTTCCACTCTTTCTCTTGGTGCCAGTCCTCTTAGGTCAGCATACCCCTGTTCAGTGACGATAACATCTACATCGTGTTCAGTATGGTCTACATGAGAGACGAAAGGAACGATACTTGAAATGTTACCACCTTTCGCGATGGATTTAGTAACAAAGATAGCTAGGCGTGCATTTCTCGCAAAATCACCAGAACCACCAATACCGTTCATCATTTTTGTACCTAAAACGTGAGTAGAGTTGACATTTCCGTATATATCTAATTCTAAAGCAGTATTAATCGAGATTAGACCAAGGCGGCGAATGATTTCAGGATGATTGGAAATCTCTTGCGGGCGCATCATTAATTTGTCACGATATTTTTCAAAGTTGGAAAATACTTGTTGCATTTTCTCTTCAGAAAGCGTGATGGAGCAGCAGGAAGCAAAATGTACTTTCCCAGCATCCATAAGATCAAAGACCGCATCCTGTAAAACCTCGGAATACACTTCTAAATCTTCAAATTCCGAATCTAACATTCCATGCAGGACTGCATTGGCCACTGAACCAATTCCCGATTGTAACGGTGCTAAACTATTTGTTAATCGGCCTACTTTTACTTCTTTTCGAAGGAACTCTATTAAATGCTGTGCCATAATAACAGTTTCTTCATCTGGAGGAACAATTGTCGATGGTGAATCCAGTTGGTTCGTAAACACAATCCCCTTCACTTTTTCAACATCAATCGGAATACCAATCGTTCCAATTCGATCATCCGTTTTCACGAGTGGAATTGGAAGCCTTTCCCCTTGTTTACCTGGTTCATATAAATCATGTAGCCCCTCTAGTTGTGTAGATTGAGCCATATTCATTTCAATAATAATAGACTTAGCATTTAGGGAAAATGCTAAGGAATTTCCAATTGAAGTGGTTGGAATAATCATTCCGTCCTCAGTAATCGCAACCGCTTCCAAAATAGCGAAATCTACATCCATAACGTCAGCGCGGAGTAACTCTGCTGTATGAGACAAGTGCTGATCCACAAATAAAAAGTCTCCGTTATTAATCCCTTTTCGCATAGTCGCATCGGCTTGGAAAGGTAATCTTTTCCCTAAAATTCCTGCTTCAGCAAATAATTTATCTACATCCGAACCTAAGGAAGCTCCAGTATAAACATTTACTTTAAAAGATTTATCATTCTTAACTTGGTTGACTAGCGCAAATGGGACTGCTTTCACATCCCCTGCACGTGTAAACCCACTTAAACCTAAAGTCATTCCACTTTGAATCCATGAAGCTGCTTCTTCCGGTGTAACTATCCGATCTTTCAGACGTTGATCCCTGATTCTATCCAAATTATTCTCCATATGTAATCCCTCTCCTAATAAATATTCATAATTATTTTACACATTAACACTATCAAAATAGGGATTTTAGTATACAATGCCGAAAATTCAGATAAAACAGCGAATCTAGGTTCTAAAGCAGAAAAATCTAGAATCCTAAAAGTTTGCGAAAATAACTGGCGTATGATTGACTAACTGGTACCCTCTCCCCATTATCCATCGAAAGTAAAAAAGTAGAATGGGTATCAGGATAAATCGCTTTAATATGATTAACATTTACAATAAATGAACGATGACATCTAATAAATGAATCCTTCGGAAGCAAGTATTCGAACTCTTGTAGAGAGTATTTATGTGTTCCTGATAACTCTTCTGAATTCACATACGTCTTTTTATCTTTCGCCTCTAAATACATGACCTTTGAAAAAGGAACCGGAATCCAGCCGTCTGTTGTTTTTAATGTAACGACTGACTTTCCATCCGTTAAAGCTGGATAAATTGCCGTCACGCAGCCTTCGAGCTTTCCATTATTTGAAAATGGTACGGCCATTCCATGATAAGGAATACCAAAAACATCCCGATTAATAAACTCAGAAGCTTTTTGCTTCGTCACCATTGCTTTATGGGCAATTGTTCCTTCCTTTATAGGATCCCCGACACTAATCTTTAAATCAATTCGTTTACTTGGCCGATAGTAAATATATTCTTTCGTATTCGAAACGGCAATTGAAATTTCATCTGAAAATAATTCACCAACAACATCAAGTAGTAAGCCTAATGTTTTATCTTCCATACTATTAACACCTCATTCACTATTATACTACTATTATTAACATGCATCTGTTGCTTTATAAAAAGTTTGATTAGAAATTATTCTTAACATCTTGCAACTGCAACCTTCTGCGCTATGTCCCATTTCACATTTTTTAAATCAAAACTTTTAACGTATTATCCGAAAGAAGTCTCTTTCCTCAAGCGTGTGAAAGACGATAATCCAACGGTAGGAGGGAAATGAATTTCGGCTTTGTGTAGCCCCCAAAATTGGTTTTCCTATTTTATTGCTCCGTTTCCCCAAAAAACCTCACTTCAAAAAAAGTGAGGTTTCTTCTCATACAATATGTCCATCTAACCAAAAAATCAAATCTTTAAACACTTCATCTCTATTCACTTCATGGAACATTTCATGTCTTCCATTTTCATATAAACGTAGTGTCACGTCTTTCACACCACATTTTTTATAGTTTTCATAAACTTCTTTTACACCTTTCCCCATATCCCCAACTGGATCACGATCACCAGAGAATATATGTATTGGAAGATTTTTTGGTGTCTTCTTGTATTCTTCTAGTTTATTTACTTCTAATACACCAGAAAATAATTCTCGATAAAAACTTGTCGTACAAATGAATCCACATAACGGATCCGCAATATATTTATCAACTTGATTTGTATCTGAAGATAACCAATCAAATTTTGTACGATTTGGTTTAAAGTGCGAGTTAAAGTTTCCGAAAGATAAAAAGTTTAGCATCGGACTTTTCGTTTTCACTCCGCGTAGTTTCATCTCAATTGTCGCTACTTTATGACCAATGACTCCTAAAAACCCTGGGTTTCCGCCAGTTCCTGAAATAAGAAATCCATCATATAGTTCGCCTTTAAGTTGTACAGCGCGTCTTGCTAAAAAAGAGCCCATACTATGCCCAAGTAAAAACAATGGACACATCTGCTCTTCTTTTATCATTTCCGATACAAAGATAACATCAGACACAGCCTCATTCCAACCTACATTTGGTTCAAAATGACCATAGTCTTCTTCTTTTTTTACTGTTTTCCCGTGCCCTTTATGATCATGTGCATAAACACCATACCCTGCTTCCAATAAAGCATCAATAGATTCTGCATACACACCTGCATGCTCTGTCATACCATGTGCAATTTGAATAATCCCTTTTGATTCACCTTCTGGTAACCACTTGCGTAAATAAATTTCCGATCCATCCAATGCCGTAACGAAACTTTCCTGTACGTTCATTTCGTCAGCCCCCAAATCTATTATGTATCTCTAAAAAATGAATATGGATTCATTATTCTTATTATGTATTATATGCAATTGCTTCCATTATGACAAATGCCTTATTTTTTCTTATCTTTCCAACTATTATCTTGACGGATTATCAATAAAATTATATAGTTGCTTACATAAAGTAACTATTATGTTTTTAGGAGGTTTCTATTATGATGCCATCACTATTTTTAGCACATGGTTCACCAATGCTCGCTATTCAAGATACAGATTATACACGTTTTTTAAAAACACTCGGAGAAACATATAAACCGAAAGCAATTGTTATTTTTACCGCTCACTGGGAAAGTGAAGTATTAACAATCTCCTCATCAGATGCCGAATATGAGACAATTTATGATTTTGGAGGTTTTCCTCCTGAATTATACGAAATTAAATATCGGGCGAAAGGCTCTTCTAGCATTGCGTCTATGCTAGAAACAAAATTTAAAAATAAAGGCATTCCCGTCCATCATAATATGACGAGAGGCTTAGATCATGGCTCATGGACACTCCTGCATCGCATGTATCCAGAAGCAAATATTCCTGTCGTACAAATATCAGTAAATCCATTCCTTCCTGCAAAAGAACAATTTGAAATTGGAGAAGCAATAAAAGGACTTGGGCAAGAAGATATTTTAGTAATAGGTAGCGGCGTTACCGTTCATAATTTACGAGCATTGAAATGGAATCAAACTACACCTGAAAAATGGGCAATTGAATTTGATGAATGGATTATAAAACATATGCAGACTAACGATAAAGATGCATTGTTTAATTGGGAGAACAATGCGCCTCATGCACAATTAGCAGTACCAAGAGCAGAGCATTTTGTTCCTTTATTTATCGCTATGGGAAGTGGTGTGAACAAAGGTGAAGTCATTCATCGTAGTTATGAGCTTGGCACATTAAGTTATCTTTGCCTTCAATTTTAAAGAAAAAGGATGAAGCAATCGTTGCTTCATCCTTTTTCTTTTTCATTCACTTAGTTAACTAACTTCCAAATGTTGTTTCTCTGATACCTCTTCGTTCTTATTATGAAAATAAACCCAAATACACGCAATAAACAATAATGATGATGTAGAGAAGAAAACATATTGGAAGCCTGCATGAGCTGCAATTTGTCCACCAAGCACCGGACCAATCATATTACCCAAAAACTGGAACGACTGATTATATCCAAATATTCGTCCTGTAACATAGGTTGGTGTATGTTGTTTTAGTAGAGTTTGTACGGAAGGTAATAATCCTGCTTGTGCGATTCCTAATAAAAAGCGAAGAATTAATAGTTGCCAAGCTGAGGTTACAAATGCTTGCGGGATAAAAATAATTCCTGCAGCAAACAATGCTACTACTAACGTTTTTTGAGGACCTATATGATCTGATAATCTTCCTAATTTAGGCGCTGCTAAAATAACTGCTAATCCTGTCGCTGACATAACTGCGCCCGCAATTGTTTCAATATGTGCTGTATGAGGGCCAACTAAATTTTTCACGTACAATGTAACAATTGGCTGAACAGACATATTCGCAAGTTGAATAATAAATGTTGTTACAAATAAACTAATAATTAAATGTTTTGCTGGGACCATCGTCCATACTTTTTTCGGCTGTGCTTTTTTTGCTTGAGCAGAGTGATTCTCTTCGTGTAAAAAGAAAAAGACGATGAGAAAGGAAAGGAATAAAAAAGCTCCTGTAACAAGAAAGACATGGCGCATTCCAATTAACTCAGACAAATATCCTCCAAGTAATGGCCCAAGTAAAGAGCCACTCACGCCACCAGTTGAAATTGTGGAAATTGCCCAACCTGAATGCTCTTTCGGGGTTTCTGCCGCAATAAATGTCATCGCTGTTGAAAGGAAACCAGATACCGCTCCCATCAAAAATCTTAGTGCGACTAGTTGATACACGTCCTTTACAAACCCCATAAGCGTCATAATAATCGCCATACCAAGGCTAGCACGAATAAGCATCAATTTCCGTCCATGTATATCACCAAGTTTTCCCCATATTGGTGATACGATCGCACCCATTAAAAATGTTACACCAAATGCAAGTCCCGACCACTGTGCAATACTCGAAGTGCCAGTCACTCCTAATTCCTCAATATAAAAAGATAAAAAAGGAATTACTAAACTCATACCGGCTGCAGTGGTAAAACAACCTAGCCAACAAATCATTAAATTTCGTTTCCAGCTGGCCATTTTCACACCTTCTTTCATTCGATACCCATTCTACACCTTTTTTTGTAAAAAGTTTAGTAATTTGATTTATACGTAATATTAATTACAAAACCTGATATTTCCTAGCA
Source organism: Bacillus thuringiensis (assembly GCF_014932895.1). Taxonomy (GTDB): domain Bacteria; phylum Bacillota; class Bacilli; order Bacillales; family Bacillaceae_G; genus Bacillus_A; species Bacillus_A thuringiensis_AA. The sequence goes on from NZ_JACYOF010000002.1 coordinate 377,045, forward strand.
AAAACCACTTACATTCCACATTTTTTTCATAATAAAACCAACTCCTTTATATGGGGTTGGTCAATTATTTTCTATCGGTATTAAACGTGCATTGCAACTTTTCTCATAAAATTCAATCGGACCTGCTTGTCCAATAATTGCATATTCATATCCATCTTGCTTCATATTATATAAACAATGCTGCAACAATTCTTTCCCTACACCTTTCACACGATTTTGTTTCGCTGTGCCCATCGGACCAAACAATCCTTTCTTTCCTCTCACTACATCGTAACAAGCGAAACCTACTATCGCTTCTTCTTGTTCAGCTATATAAATAGGTAAATTTTCTTTATATGTGCGAAATCCATAATCTATTGAATGTAACCAACGTTCACCAAATTCATCCCTAACAAAACGCGCTAATTTTTCAAAATCAGAAGAGCTAGCGCTTCTAACATTACAAGATAATTTATTATAAATAGGATTAAAGTATTTTAAATCAACCGCTAAATCTCTTGGTTCAGCTATAATACGTAACACATCTTTTTGCATGTCTGTGTTTATAACTTTTTCAATAACTGTATCTAAACGAAATAATGCATATATAACATGTCCTTCATTTATTAATATTTGCTGAAAGCGTTCCATACGTTTTTTCGCTAATTGTAAAATTTCTAACGTCCTATTAGATAATTTATATTGTTCTATTTTTATATACTCTAAATCATTTAAATCACATTGTTTTTGCAAAGAAAGTTCTTCTAAAAAATCCGTACCCACTTTGCGAAACAAATACATATATAACTCGGCGCACACTCCTGTACCTGCTTTACACATGCCGATAAAAAGATGAATTGGTTGAATTATATTATAATTAGTCTCTTCTGCTGCAATCTCAAATATTTTATGAACACGTTTTGTAAATTGAAATTCCTCCATATGTATCTCCATTCTCTGCTACTTTACTAACAAACCGTAACCATAAATAATTGAAACAATCATTCCAACTAACAATATACCTGGAAGTAAATTTGCCACTTTAATTTTAATAAATCCAAGTAAGTTTAATCCGATTGCGAATATCATAATACCGCCCGTAGCCGTCATTTCCACTATAAATTGATTCATTAGTTCTTTCGGGATAAAACTATTAATTTGTGTCGCAAAGACTGAAATACCTCCCTCATATAAAATAACTGGAATCGCTGAAAATACTACGCCAATTCCTAGAGTTGTCGTTAATATAATAGAAATGAATCCATCGATAATCGCCTTTGTGAATAAAATATTATGATTTCCGCGAATCCCACTGTCCAATGCACCAAGTATCCCCATTGCGCCAATTGCAAAAATAAGAGTAGCTGTTACAAATCCTTCTGATATGCTTCCTTTCCCTTTCGATCCAACTTTATTTTCTAACCAATCCCCTAAACGTTTTAACTTTTCTTCTAATTGCAGCCATTCCCCGATTACCGTACCAATAACTAAACTTAGTATCACAACAAGAAAGTTTTCACTTTTCAATGCCATTTGAAGCCCAAGTACAGTAACCGCTAAACCAATTGCATGCATTATCGTCCCTTTCATACTCTCTGGAATCGTACTAAATAATTTACCAAGTAAAGTACCAAATATAATACAAATCCCATTTACAACTGCTCCTAATATAACCATTTCTCATTCTTCACCCTTCAAATTCCTTATTTCTATATTTTGGTTTATACATTGATTTACAGGTTATCTATATGTTAACTTAATATTGTGAATATTGACAAATGATTTCCACTGCTATAACCCGTTTTTTTGTAACTATACATATTTTAAGAACTCCCCTTTAGTGGATTCATTGTCAACCTAATTGTGGAGGCTTTCAATTGCGGGATAAACTCAAAAGGGAAGGTATTTATGAAAACTTTATTAAAACGATTTCTGTTAATAGCCATCTTTATTACACCTATTGTTTTATTAATCAATTACTCTTTTATTTCAAAAGCGCAAGACAAACCCGATATACAAAACAAATCTAGTCAAACTGCTTCCAAAAGCGAAAAGAAAATAGAAGACCCGGAAATCACACTCACCTTCTCTGGTGATACAATGTTCGATTGGCAATTACGTCCTATAATTGAAAAAAATGGGGCTGATTATCCATTCCAACATGTAAAAGAAGAAATAACAAAAGCTGATATTTCTTTTGTTAATTTAGAGTCGGCATTTACAATGAGAGAAAAAAAAGCACCCGGACAACTGTTTTGGATTAAAAGTGATCCATCCACACTACAAGCCATTAAAAACACCGGATATGACATCGTAAATATTGGGAATAATCATACACTTGATTATGGGCAGGATGGATTATTAGACACTATCTCTCATGTAGAAAAATTAAAGTTCCCTTACATTGGAGCCGGAAAAAATGCAAAAGATGCATATACAGCACGGGAAATGACCGTAAAAGGGAAAAAGTTCAAATTTCTTTCTTTCGTTCGATTTATGCCTGATTCTAATTGGGTAGCTGGTGACAATAAACCTGGCGTTGCGAACGGATATGATTTAAATCTTGTAACAAAAACAATTAAAGAACAAAAACAAGATACAGACTATTTAATCGTCTATATGCATTGGGGCGTTGAAAAATCAAATCGTCCAGTAGAATATCAAAAACAATATGTACCTAAAATGGTCGAAGCAGGGGCTGACGCTATCGTCGGAAGCCATCCACATTGGTTACAAGGATTTGAGTATTATAATAAAGTTCCTATCGCTTACTCATTAGGCAACTTTTTGTTTCCGAATTATGTAAATGGTAAAAGCGCCGAAACTGGCGTCTTAACTTTAACCTTTAAAGGAAAAGATGTCCAAATGTCATTCAATCCTTACATCATTCGTAACAACCAAGTTTCCCCTGTAAATGAAGAGGAGAAGAAAAAAGCTCTACAATATTTACAAACGATTTCAACTGATGTAGAAATTAATGCTGCTGGGAAAATAATAAACAAACGCAACTAAACAATACGATATCTATTTCTCTGTAACATACATTACAGAATAGGTGATGAATATGCTGAAAAACTTATTAGAAAATATACTTCTGATAGAAAACGTATATAAAATATCTATAGCAGTTCTGCTTTTATGTTCCTTTTTTTCTGTTAGACTACTAAAAAAATAAGGCGAGAAAGAAAACTTTCTCCTTTTGGATTTACTATGTACGTAATCATTCGTATTGCGATATTTTTTGGTTAACTAGCTTTATCCTTCTTGAATATAAAGAGTATTTAGTTTAACAATAAAAAGATAGAACAAGCAGCATTTCCCTTGCTTGTATCTATCTTTTTTATTTTAAGTACAATTGTAGATTAATTCTTTTCTTCTATTAAATAAGCAAATCAAACAAAACAGGATTTTTATTAAGCTCCATAAATTGAATATTATTTTCTTTAAAACGAGTAATTAATTGCTCATAATCTTCTTTATGTTTTAATTCTACACCAACTAGCGCTGGACCATTTTCTTTATTATGTTTCTTAATGTACTCAAATCGAGTAATATCATCTTCTGGACCTAATCCCTTATCAAGAAATTCTCTTAGCGCTCCAGAACGCTGCGGAAATTCAATGATAAAGTAATGCTTTAATCCTTCATAGATAAGGGAACGTTCTTTCATTTCTTGCATTCTATCAATATCATTATTCCCACCACTTAACGTACATACAACTGTTTTTCCTTTTATTTCATCTCTGTATAGATCAAGTGCTGCAATAGAAAGCGCACCAGCTGGTTCAGCTACAATTGCATTTTTCTTATACAGTTCTAAAATCGTCGTACAAACTTTCCCCTCTGGTACTAAAATAATATCATCAATTACATCTTTACAAGTCTCAAATGTTAACTTTCCTACCTTTTTAACAGCTGCTCCATCAACGAAACTATCTATTTTCTCTAATGCGACATTTTCATTTTGAAGAAAAGCCTCTTTCATAGATGCAGCCCCCATTGGTTCTACACCAATAACCTTTGTAGTCGGACTAACACCTTTTACATATGTACCAACACCTGATGCTAATCCACCACCGCCAATTGCTGTAAAAATATAATCAACCGACTTCTCCATATCATGCATAATTTCAACTGCGACGGTTCCTTGACCAGCAATGACATACGGATCATCAAACGGATGAACAAACGTCATTCTATTTTCTTCACAATAGCGCTGTGCTTCTTGGAAAGAGCTATCAAATGTATCACCAACTAATACAATCTCCGCAAAATCACCACCGAAAAATTGAACTTGCGATACTTTTTGTTTAGGTGTCGTTGTAGGCATGAATATTTTTGACGAAATCTTCAATAAATTACACGTGTAAGCAACTCCTTGTGCATGATTACCGGCACTTGCACAAACAACACCATTTTGTAATTTTTCCTTCGGTAAACTTTGAATCAAATTGTACGCACCACGGATTTTGAAAGAACGAATCAATTGTAAGTCTTCTCGTTTCACATAAACGTCACAATCATATTTCTCAGATAAAACTGCATCTCGTTGTAACGGTGTTTTAATAACGATATCTTTCATGCAATTATGAGCCATTAAGATATCTTCAATTTTCACTCTCTCCTTTACCTTTTGCACCATTTTCTATCATCCTTATCTCTTTTATATTAACTCACTCAAAATTCGGGACTTTTAGAACTGCACCTGTATTCGCTGACGTTACCATTTGTGCGTAACGTCCAAGCCATCCGGTTTTCACTTTCGGTTCTGGTCGCTTCCATTCTTTTCTACGTTTCTCTAATTCTTCTTCACTCACTCTTACTTCTAACAAACGCTCTTCAACATCAATACAAACTATATCTCCTTGCTCAAGAAGAGCAATCGTTCCGCCCGCAGCTGCTTCTGGTGAAATATGCCCTACCGATATACCACGCGAAGCACCAGAGAAACGTCCATCCGTTAATAGTGCAACATCAGCACCTAATCCCATACCGGCGATTGCTGACGTCGGGGCTAACATTTCCGGCATACCAGGGCCGCCCCTTGGTCCTTCATAACGAATAACAACTACATCTCCTTTTTTCACTTTCCCGAGCATAATGCCCGCAAGCGCCTCATCTTGTGAATTAAAAATAACACAAGGTCCTTCAAATCGTTTTACCTCTGTTGCTCCGCTTTTAATAACTGCCCCATCTTTCGCAAGGTTTCCTTTTAATATACGTAATCCACCTTCTTCACTATGAGGATTTTCGAGTGAATGAATGACTTCTTTATCTTGAATCTCAGCCCCAGCAATGTTTTCTCTTAACGTCTGTCCAGTAGCAGTAATACGATCAAGATGAAGTACCCCTTCTTTTCGGCTTAACTCTTTTAAAATAGCACTAATCCCGCCCGCTCGATCTATATCTTCCATATGCCAGTTAGAAGCTGGGCTTACTTTACATAAATGAGGTACTCGTCTTGAAACAGCATCAATACGATTCATATCATAATCTAGCCCTGCTTCTTGTGCGAGTGCTAACGTATGTAATACCGTATTCGTTGAACCTCCCATCGCCATATCAAGTGCAAAAGCATCATCAATTGCTTCTTCTGTAACGATATCGCGTGGCTTAATATCTCTCTCAATTAAAATTTTCAATTTCTCTGCTGCTTGTTTAATTAACTCCTCACGCCTTGGATCAATTGCTAAAATACTCCCGTTACCTGGAAGGGCTAAACCTAACACTTCACATAAACAATTCATAGAATTCGCTGTAAACATACCCGAACAAGAACCACAAGATGGGCAGCCATGATCTTCAATATCCTTTAATTCTTCTTCTGAAATTTTCCCAGATTGATAAGCTCCTACCCCTTCAAATACCGAACTTAAATCAACGATATCTCCTTTTGACGTTTTTCCTGCTGCCATCGGGCCACCTGAAACAAATACAGTTGGAATGTTGATACGAAGAGATGCCATCATCATACCGGGTGTAATTTTGTCACAGTTTGGAATACAAATCATGCCGTCAAACCAATGTGCATTTACAACTGTTTCTACTGAATCTGCAATAATTTCACGACTCGGAAGCGAATAGCGCATACCAATATGCCCCATTGCGATCCCATCGTCTACACCAATTGTATTGAATTCGAATGGCACCATGCCAGCTGCACGTACTGCTTCTTTTACAAGTTTTCCAAACTCATTCAAATGCTTATGCCCTGGAATAATTTCGATAAAAGAATTACAAATCGCTACGAAAGGTTTATCAAAATCTTCATCTTTTAAACCCGTTGCTTTTAATAAACTACGATGTGGAGCCTTATCAAAACCTTTTTTAATCATGTCACTTCTCATCTTGTCAAATCCCCTCTTACGTATTTTTCACTTATAATCTCTCAATCTATTTCTTTACTAACGTTTTCTTTTCTGGCTCGTTAATCCAGCTCATCATTTCACGAAGCTCAGCTCCTACCTTTTCTAACTGATGATTTTGTTCTGCTTTTTTCATCGCATTATATGTTGGACGCCCTGCTTGATTTTCTAAAATCCATTTCTTCGCAAATTCACCTTGCTGAATTTCTGCAAGAACACGCTTCATTTCCTTCTTCGTTTCATCTGTAACAATTCTCGATCCTGTTACATAATCCCCAAACTCTGCCGTATCCGAAATAGAATGACGCATATTTGTTAATCCACCTTCGTACATTAAATCGACGATTAACTTTAATTCATGCAAACATTCAAAGTATGCAATTTCAGGGCGGTATCCACCTTCCGTTAATGTTTCAAAACCAGCTTTTACAAGTGCGGTTACCCCGCCGCAAAGTACCGCTTGCTCACCGAATAAGTCTGTCTCCGTTTCTTCTTGGAATGTCGTTTCAATTACACCTGCACGTGTACAACCTACTCCCTTTGCATACGAAAGTGCTACATGTAACGCTGTTCCTGTTGCATCTTGATGCACTGCGACTAATGCCGGAACACCATTCCCTTCTTGGAATACACGGCGAACGAGATGACCTGGACTTTTTGGTGCAACCATCGCTACGTCTACGTAACTTGGCGGATTAATTTGTCCGAAGTGAATATTAAAACCATGTGAGAAAAGTAACATTTGTCCTTCACGAAGATTTTCTTCTACCTCCGTTTTATAAACATACGCTTGTTGTTCATCCGGTAATAACATTTGTACAACTTGCGCGGTTCGAACCGCTTCTGAAACAGACATTACTTCAAACCCATCTGCTTTTGCTACTTCATACGACTTACCAGGTCGAACACCAACTACAACTTCCACAGTAGAATCACGTAAATTTTGTGCTTGCGCATGACCTTGCGATCCATAACCGATTACCGCTACAGTTTTCCCTTTTAATAGTTCTAAATTTGCATCTTGCTCATAATAAGTTTTCATATTCCATACACTCCTTATAATTTGTTTACTTGTAATACATTGATTAATTTTTTTAACTGACTGACGAGTAATGTCGCTTCCTGTTCTGTACAAATTGCTGTTAACTTCATTTCATTTTCACTTAAATTTAATGAAGAAATATAATAACCACGCCGAGCAAAAATGCCACTTATACGTAATAACACGCTCGGGTCGTTATGAATAACTAGTGAAAAAGTATGAGTCATTCTTCCCACCTCTTCATAATCATTTCGTTATTCCCTTTATTGGGTGGCACCATCGGAAATACGTTTTCTCCTTCTTCTACACAAAAGTCAACTACGACAGGACCTTCGTGTGCGAAGGCTTCTAACATCACCTTTTTCGCCTCGGATGCATTTGTTGCTCTTAGCCCCTTTACACCGTATGCCTCTGCTACCTTTACAAAATCTGGAGATCCGATTTTTGATTCCGATAAACGATTTTCATAAAACATCTCTTGCCATTGCCTTACCATCCCTAAAAATTTGTTATTTATAATAAATACTTTTACAGGGATATTATGTTCGGCAATTGTTTGTAGTTCTTGAATGTTCATTTGGAAAGAAGCATCACCCGCAATACATATGACAAGTTCTTTTTCTTTAGCAAGCTGAGCACCAATAGCTGCCGGGAAACCGAATCCCATTGTTCCTAATCCACCTGATGTAAGAAAAGTTCGTGGTTTTTTCGCTTTATAAAAATGTGCGGCCCACATCTGGTGCTGCCCTACTTCTGTCGTGACTATCGCTTCACCATTCGTTAATGCACTTACTAAGTTGATAACATGTTGTGGTTTTAGCTCTGATTCTATTTGCTTATATGACAGCGGATGTTCTGCTTGCCACTCCTTTACTTTCGCAAGCCATGTAGTTGTTTCTAAATAAATAGGCCATTTATTTAGCATACGTAATGCCCTTTTCACATCTCCAACAATTGGATATTCGACTGTTATATTTTTATGAAGTTCAGATGGATCAATATCAATATGTACCTTTTTTGAATACGGAGAAAACAGTTCTAACTTTCCTGTTACACGATCATCAAAGCGAACACCTAAAGCAAGTAGTAAATCACATTCTGTTACCGCTATGTTCGCAGCATATGTCCCGTGCATTCCGAGCATCCCTAAAAACAATGGATCTCCCGGCGGATATGCACCAAGTCCCATTAAGGTTGAAACGACTGGAATACGATTCTCCCTTGCGAATTCGATGAGTTCATCGGATCCACCTGAATGAATGACACCTCCTCCAATATAAAGAAGAGGACGTTTTGCTTTTGAAATTGCTTTTGCTACTTCTCTAAGTTTCATACTGTCTGGTACAACTTCTGGTTTATATCCTGGAATGTCAACTTCTTCATTAAAGAAACTTGTTACATTTGCATTTTGAACATCCTTTGGAATATCAATTAATACCGGTCCTGGTCGTCCGCTTTCGGCGATGTAAAAAGCTTCTTGCACAATACGTGATAAATGATTTACATTACGAACTTGGTAATTATGCTTCGTAACAGGTACTGTAATTCCGACAACATCTGCTTCTTGAAATCCGTCTTTACCGATTAGAGGCGTTGCAACTTGCCCCGTAATAACAACTAAAGGAATCGAATCCATATATGCATCTGCTAAGCCCGTAACTAAATTCGTCGCCCCTGGGCCAGAGGTAGCAAAGACTACCCCGACCTTTCCAGAAGCCCTTGCATATCCTTCAGCCGCATGAATGGCAGCTTGTTCATGACGAGTTAAAACGTGCTCCAAACCACTTTCGTATAACGCATCGTATACTGGCAAAATCGCTCCGCCTGGATAACCGAAAACAGTCGTTACACCTAATTTTTTCAAACATTGAATAACGTGTCCGGCACCTGTCACTTCTTCACACTGCAAGTTCTCACATGTTGTATACTGTTCCTTCATTTCGATTAACTCCTCTCCCTTTCTACGCTAAGCTTTCCGCCAGTCCTGGAACACGTACTCCTCTTTCTCTCGTTAACTTTTTAAATTCTTCCGTTAATTGTTTCGTTACACTTCCTGGTTTCCCATCACCAATTTCTCTTGAATCAACTTTTACAACTGGGATTAACTCTGCTGCCGTTCCTGTTAAAAACACTTCATCTGCTACATATACGTCATGACGAGTAAATGGCCTTTCCTCACACGGAATATTAAGACGCTCACATAACTCGATAACACTATTTCTCGTAATACCTTCTAGCGCTCCTAAGTACGAAGGAGGTGTTAACACTTTTCCATCTTTCACAATGAAAACATTATCTCCAGACCCTTCACAAACATATCCTTGTTGGTTAAGCATCAATGCCTCGAGTACGCCTGCTTGTGCAGCTTCAATTTTTACAAGCACGTTATTTAAGTAGTTCATTGACTTAATGCGTGGATCTAATGCGTCTGGCGTATTACGTCTTGATGCTACAGATACAACACTTAGTCCATTATCATAAAATTCCTGAGGGAATAACTTTAATTGTTCTGCAATGATAATTACGCCCGGTTTCACACAGCTTCTCGGATCGAGCCCTAAGTCACCTTTTCCTCTTGAAACAATTAATCGAATATAGGCATCCGCGTATTCATTTTTTTGCAGTGTTTGTAAAACTGCTTCTTCCATTTCCTCAACCGTCATCGGGATTGTAAGTAAAATAGATTTCGCCGATTCATATAATCGTTTCACATGTTCTTTTAAGCAAAATACATTTCCTCCGTAACTACGAATCCCTTCAAATACACCGTCCCCGTATAAAAAGCCGTGATCATATACTGAAACAACTGCCTTTTCTTTTTCTACAAATTCCCCATTCATATAAATGTACTGATTTCCCATCTCACATCGCTCCTCTTTTTTTATCTCTATTTTGCAATCTATTTCTATATCGATTGCTGAGATGAGTATTTTTAACAGAATATTCAGTATATAAACCTTAAAAATATACTCGTCTCAACAATCGATTACTTACATACTTGTAGCAATCTATTGCTGAGACGAGGGAATCGTGGTACCACTCAGCTTCCTTACACTTCTCACGAAATATAAGCTCTGCAAGTCCAATTAGACTTTTGTTTTTCTATCGGAAACAATTCCGCTACTTTTTACTAGTTTTCAAAAGTAGTGCTCCGAGGTGATCTTCAATGATCGAATTGTTACTACCCTCTCAGCCTTGGGGCAGCTCTCTGAAACAATCCCTATCATCTACTCTCCTCTTCCACGCATTCTTTTATTTTATTTTTTTAAAATAAAAACTCTCGCCTCAGCAATCAACTACTACAACTTAGTAGCTTTGATTGCTGAGGCGAGAGTTTCGCGTTACCACTCAGCTTCCTTATACTTCTCGCGAAATATAAGCTCTGTAGGTCCAATCAGACCCCCGTCCTTTTACCGGAGACGATGCCGCCGCCCTCTACTCAGTTTCCCTTTCGCAAGCGATGCTCCGAGGTGATCTTCAATGAATCGATAGTTACTACTCTCACAGCCTAGGAGCAGCTCTCTGAAACGATCATAATCATCTACTTTCCTCTTCTTTGCATATGCAAAATATAAAGTTAGAAAATTCTTAATTAACTTTTATTTGTTAAACGTATTATAGGACGTTGTTCTTTTCATTGTCAACACGTTTTTCAAAAAAAATTAAAAATTCAATTCTTTTATTAGAAAACTATTTATTTTTTCTCAAAACAAAATCGGAATGAATTTCTTACACATACTCATATATTACTTAAGTACGTTCGCGTTACTACATAAAGAAAAACATATAAAACTTATGAGGAGATGAGAAGACTATGTTAAAAGATAAAATAGCATTAGTTACAGGAGCAAGCCGAGGAATTGGACGTGCTATCGCAAAACGTTTAGCAAACGACGGCGCATTAGTCGCTGTTCATTACGGTAATCGAAAAGAAGATGCTGAAGAAACTGTTCATGAAATTCAATTAAATGGTGGTCAAGCTTTTTCTATCGGTGCAAACCTTGAATCTTTACACGGTGTAGAAAATCTTTATAGCACTTTAGATACTGAATTACAAAAACGAACTGGTGGAACAAAATTTGATATTTTAATAAACAACGCTGGAATCGGCCCTGGCGCTTTTATTGAAGAAACGACTGAATATTTTTTTGATAGAATGGTTTCAGTAAATGCAAAAGCACCATTCTTCATCATTCAACAAGCTCTATCTCGTTTACGTGACAATAGCCGAATTATTAATATTTCATCAGCTGCAACCCGTATTTCTTTACCTGATTTCGTTGCATATAGTATGACGAAAGGCGCTATTAATACAATGACTTTCACGTTAGCAAAACAGCTTGGAGCACGAGGGATAACGGTGAATGCAATACTTCCAGGCTTTATCAAAACAGATATGAATGCGGAACTCTTGAGTGATCCAATGATGAAACAGTACGCTACTAATATTTCCGCTTTCAATCGCTTAGGTGAAGTAGAAGACATTGCCGATACTGCTGCATTTCTTGCTTCCCCTGATAGTCGCTGGGTTACCGGACAATTGATTGATGTGAGCGGAGGATCTTGTTTATAAAAACCATATATTTTCAAATCTTTTTTATTGCGGAATAAAATAATTTATATAATACTATATAAAACATATAAATTTAGGAGGATTACAGTAATGTCCGAAAAAACATACGAACTCGCAACCTTCGCAGGTGGTTGCTTTTGGTGCATGGTAAAACCATTTGATGAGCTTCCTGGTATTCAAAAAGTTATTTCTGGTTATGCGGGAGGTCATATAGAAAATCCAACATACGAACAAGTAAAGGCTGGAACATCTGGCCATTTAGAAGTTGTACAAATTACATTCGATCCTTCTATTTTTCCTTATCAAAAATTATTAGATTTATATTGGCCACAAATCGATCCAACTGATGATGACGGACAATTTTTCGACCGTGGTCCATCTTATCGCACTGCAATCTTTTATCATAACGAAACACAAAAAGAGCTTGCTGAAAAATCAAGGCAAACTCTTGTAGAAAGCGGTATGTTTACAGATCCAATCGTAACTGAAATTCGTCCATCTGCACCTTTTTATGAGGCAGAGGAATACCATCAATATTTCTATAAAAAAAATCCTGAGAAGTATGCTACCGAGCAAAAAGAATCTGGTCGTGAAGGCTTTATTAAAGAAAATTGGCAAAAAAAATAATAAAAGCGCATCGTGCTTTTAAAGGTACGATGCGCTTTTACCTTTCGAATAAATAGCATACGATTAAAAGCACAATTGTTGTTAATGCCCAAAGTATCATTTCATTTTTACTCTATTATTTTTATTAGCCATGTCAACTCCAATCTATTCTGATATGCAACAATGCATTTTCAAGCTTTCCTTTGTTTTATTGACCCATTTTAAAAATTAAAATTTATCCGCACATACTTTTATAACAAGTGTAGCTTTGAATTAAAGTTACACTGTTTTTATATTATCAAGACCTAAATCATAAAAAATCATAAAAAATAAGGGATGATACATATTATACATGACTAATTCATGGCCAACATCAACACCATAGTCAAAAGCATGCACTATGGTATGGCAGAGGGCTGGAAGTACTACGGGAACCGTTGGACATTATTCATAAGAGCCAAATAAAGTGAAACTTTAATCAGTGAGGGTTTTGTTCATCCCCCACTGATTATCACCCCGCACCAATCGGGCTTTTACGGGCAGTTGATCCCCCACCTAACTTTTTTGCTTTCGCTGAATTTTGAGGTAGGGGTCTTACTGCCCGTAAATAGCGGGATAAAAAATTCTTTTGGATGCAAGAGGATTTTTTTATTGGGAATAGTAAAGGTGAGGGGAGGTGCATTACATATGGGAAAAGGTAGAAGTAATAATGCTGGTAAAAAGCAACCGAATTTCGATGATTCATCTAATTTCGCTAAACAAAGCCAACCGACAGAAAAGAAGAAGAAATAAGAACAGGAGCTCTCTTGATAAAGAGAGCTCCTGTTTAAGATATATTGACGTTTCAGCACAACGTATCGATCGCTCAACCAAATAGTCATAAGTGCAAGGCTTACATTCCTACGAATGGCAACCAATTTAATAGTATTGTTCTGCTTTTTCTAATGCTTCTTGACATTAACCTCATTTAAAATACCAATACTCCATGCTGTCCAGTTCACCTTGATAAAGTGAAACTTTAATCAGTAGGGGGTGTTCCCCCCCCCCCCACTGATTATCAGCCCGCACCAATCGGGCGTTTACGGGCAGTTGATCTCCCACTTAACTTCTTTACTCTAGCCTAATTTTGAGGTGGATGTCTTACTGCCCGGAAATAGCGGGATAAAAATAATAGTTGTGGGAATGGCTCTATAACCAAATCTTTATTAAAATTCTATATTTTCCGCACTTTTCACACAAGCAAACCATTGACCGATTATCTCGTTATGATGCTTAATAATTTGAGAAGCTGATAATACTGTAGAATTATATGTACTATGTCCATTCCCTACAAGAGTAACGTCATATCCTAAGCTGTACGCGCGCCTGCATGTTGCATCTACGCAAATTTCAGATTGAATTCCTGCTATAACAATTCGTTTTATATTCCTCATTTCCAGAGCTTGTTGAAGACCCATTTTATGAAAAGAATCCGGGTGATTCTTCTCAAGAACGACATCTCCTATTGCCGGAGCAATAGATTTATGAATTTCCCACCCAGGTGTCCCTTGTTTAAGTGTAGAACCAGACTTCCCGTTAAATTTCATATAAAAAATAGGTGCTGAAGCAGAACGGGCTTTAGAAATCAATAATCGAATAACTCTTAATAATTCCATTTCATTATATAGAACTTTTTTCTCTTCAAATGAACCTACTTGTACATCAATTATAAGAAGTGCTGTACAGCTTTTCATCATAAATCCCCTCCTAACACTTGTTCCTAAAATACAAAAGTGAAATATATGTAAACTACAAAGTTTTGCATATTTAATGTCTCCAAAATCCCCAAACATACACACTAATACAGGTTCTGGTGCAAAAATAAAACCTCCAGTTTATTAACTAGAGGTTTACTATTAACTCTATTTACTTTTTTAATCTCTCAATAAAATCGTTCAACTTATCAAGTGATTTCATATTTTGATTACAAGCTACACTATCTTTACAAATATAATTTCCCTTTTTAACGAAAGTTCCTGGTACATCACCCTTTATCTCAACTAAAAACATTCCTACTTCTTCATGCCCATGACATAATGAACAAATACTTTTTTTATTTATACTTTGGAATGTTCCTTGTAGGCCAACAAATTTATTTTTATCATTTTTCGCTATAATAAATTTTCTGCTTGATCCCTTATCAATCCAGCTTAAATAAGATATTTCTTTCATATTCAGTTCTTCCATATCAGGAAGCTTTAATTTTTTCGCCTTAGGGAATAATTTTTTTAACGTTTGTGCTGTAACTTCCTGAAATGGTATTACATACGGATTTATTTTCAGTAAAAACGATTCTGCAGCTTCTCTATTTTCAACTTCTAATACCGTATTAATTAGTTCTTTTTGTTCCTCATTTAAATTTTCAAAAACACCGATTACTTTCTCCATAGCGAGCGATTTTAATGCCGCAATTACACCTCTATCATTTGCTGTCGCATGCCCGTTCGCTAAAATATAAGCTTGTGATTTTATAAAATTATATTGATCACTTCTAATAAAAGCTTCCATCTTTATCACTCCATACAAATTGTTGATCTAGTATCATTGTATACAATAATCATGTTTTACGGTATGTAAAAGACAATTTACAAAAGAACTTTACATAACAAAACCACCTCTAACTTTCCCATTAGAGGCGGCTTCCTTATTTAGAATACACGATTTTCTTAATCGTTTCTCCGGACAGAAAATACTTTTCAGCAAGTTGGTGAATCGCAATTCCACTCTTAAACGCATCCTTAATTGCTTTATTTCGTTCATCCAATTGCTTTCTTCCTCCAGATTGTGTACCCCATTTATAATGTTCCGTTTCTTGTTTTGGAATGTAAATTGTTTCACCTTGTACATACTTTTGAATTTCAACAATTAAACTTTCTGGTAAAACAGTCGCAGCTTTTACGTATTTCATTTCCGCTCGCCCCTTATTTTTTATGGTTCATTTCAATAAGGTGCAAAGCCAAATAAAAAAATGATACGAGCTCATTTGGGCGATTGTATATTACTTGTCTACCTCACGCAAAGTATCGCCATTTCCATATTTGGCTTTGCATGAGACGCTGCAGTGTCTGGCGATTGAACTGTAATCACCATATAAACACCTCCTAATATACCTTTTGCATTTTATTATATGACAAATCCCCCTTCCTTGCATCTTCATAATTTTTGAAGCAACAAGTTACACAGTTTGATATAATATTTTTTAATCGAACCAAAAAATATAGTGAGGTTGCGTTATGAAGAAGAGAATAATCATTACAATAGTTACAATATTCATTATTACTATAGCTTTATTCGGAACATACAAATTGATGAACGCAAGAAGTTTTCAATTATTTGGAGATCTAACCAATCGCGTTGAGACGAATGAAAAGGTGATTGCATTAACTTTTGATGATGGCCCTACCAAAAATATCGAACGAATATTACCACTTTTAGATAAGTACAATGCGAAAGCTACTTTCTTTGTTATCGGAAACGAATTAGAAAATAATTTATCATTAGGAAAAGCAATTGTTCAATCAGGACACCAACTTGGAAACCATACATATTCTCATAAAAGAATGGTCTTTAAAACACCTTCTTTTTTTAAAGAAGAAATAGAAAAAACAAATTCATTAATTCGCCAAACAGGATTTACCGACGAAATTGATTTTAGGCCACCTAATGGTAAGAAGCTAATAGGACTGCCCTATTATTTAAATAAAAACAATATCGAAACAATTACATGGGATCTCGAACCTGACACTTTTTATAAATCTCCGGCTGATAAAATTGACTACGTTAATAAAAATGTAAAACCAGGTTCTATCATTTTATTACACTCTATGTATGATGAATCGAATGAAAATTTACAGACCATTGAAGGTATTTTAGATTCTTTATCTAAAAAAGGCTATCAATTCGTAACAGTAAATGCACTGCAAAAAAGGACAAAATAAAAAAGATAGTGTATCATACAACGATACACTACCTTTCTTTTATATAATCCCAAGTACATTTAGGAACACGATAATAATTGCGATTGGTGCGATATAGCGAAGTAAGAATAGCCATAATACGAATAGTTTATAGCCTTTATTTTTACTTACACCAAGCTCTTTCATTAGTACATCTTTTTTCATTTTTAATGGAACAAAGATCGAAACTAATAATACACCAAGTGGCATTAATACGTTACTTACTGCATAGTCCGCTAGATCAAACACAGTCTTTCCAAATATCTTCAGATCACTTAATATACCGAATGATAATGCTGATGGTACCCCAACAACAAAGATTAATAATCCAACGATTAAAGCCATTTTTTCACGTTTCCCTTTACCTTTTGCAGTTAAAGACGCAACGCTAATTTCTAACATCGAAATTGCTGATGTAATAGTAGCAAAGAAGAATAGTAATAAGAAAACGATGAAAAATAATTTTCCGAACGCCATTTTACTGAAAATAGCTGGCAATACGATAAATAATAGTCCTGGTCCTTGAGATGGTTCCATCCCAAAGGCGAACACAACTGGGAAAATTGCAAGTCCTGCAAGTAAAGTAATAACGAGCGTCAAAGCAACGATAGAAAATGCTGAACGCGGTAAACTTTCTTCTTTCGGTAAGTATGAGCTATACGTTACCATAACGGCTACACCGACAGATAGTGAGAAGAACGATTGCCCCATCGCATATAAAATAATTTCTGACGTCACATTTGAGAAATCAGGTTGTAAGAAGAAACGCACCCCTTCTCCAGCACCGTCTAATGTAAGTGCACGAACGATTAATACAAAGAATAAAACGAATAGTGCCGGCATGAAATATTTATTTACTTTTTCAACACCATTTTGCACGCCTTTACTTACGATAAAAATAGTAATAAGGATGAATAATAACTGTGATCCAACTGCTAAATACGGATTGGAAATGATTTCGCCGAACGTATCTTCGTATGCCCCATTTCCTTCCCATAGTCTACCTGTAATTGCATTCCATAAGTATAATAAAATCCAACCTCCGACAACACTGTAGAAAGAAAGTAATATGAAACATGTTACAATCCCTAATTTACCTAACCACGGCCATAACGTTTTCGGTGCAATTTCTCTGTACGCATCCACGGCCTCTTTTTGTGTACTTCTTCCGATAACAAATTCAGCTAATAATAGCGGTAATCCAATTAATAATGTGAACCCGATGAAAATAAGGAAGAACGCACCGCCTCCTCCAATGCCAGCCATATATGGGAATTTCCAAATCGCCCCAAGACCAATTGCTGAACCTGCTGCAGCTAATATGAAGCCTAATTTCGATGTCCATTGCTGTGAATTCATTTGTTTGTCTCCTCTCTTTATCTTTTTTCTGTTTTACAATTCGGTATTTATATTGTTCTATCCATACTCTTTTCTAATACGTTCACTTCCTTCCTAATAAAAAACGCCCCTACGTAAACACGTAGGGACGACAAAAATATCGCGGTACCACCCTAGTTATGAAGATACACCAAAAGTAAGACCTAAATAAAAACGCCCCTACGTAAACACGTAGGGACGATAAAATATCGCGGTACCACCCTAGTTATGAAAACACAACTAAGTAAGACCTAAATAAAAAACGTCCCTACGTAAATACGTAGGGACGATATATATCGCGGTACCACCCTAGTTGTGAAAAAATCTTCACCACTTTATTTGATAACGGTATACACTACCGTCTTTCATTTCCTCACAATGTAAGATTTATGAAAGATGCTCCAGGACGAACTTCATGAATAATCTATATACTGATTCACACCAACCATCAGCTCTCTGAAATAGGGAGATTTTCACTACTATACCCTTTCATTGCCCAAATATTTTTTCCGAATTGATTACTATCATTTTTATCATACATTAAAAATAGTGTCAACTCATATTTTGAATTTTTATGTACTACTTTCTATTCAAAAATTCAAAATATGACTTTTGTATGAATAGTATTAGAACATTTATGGTTTATACTGTATTAACTTCTCTAGCAGGTTTATAGTAGTATACGATGAATGCAAGACAGCACGAGTAGGAGGAAAGGATTTTGTCTACTTCAAAAGTTTTAAAAGGCACTGCTTTATTAAGTGGTGCAACAATGATTTCACGAATTTTAGGTTTTATATACTTCTTCCCTTTTCAATTATTAGTTGGAACGCAAGGAGTCGCTTTATACGGATATGCATACTCTTGGTACGGTATTTTATTAAGTTTTTCAACAGCTGGTATTCCTATTGCCGTCTCCAAATTTGTTGCAAAACATAATGCGCTCGGTGATTATAGTACAAGTAAAAAATTATATAACTCTAGCGTAAAATTAATGCTATTTATGGGTTTTTCAGGGTTTTTAATTTTATTTATTGGAGCCCCTTACATATCACAATTTATTATTCGTTCTAAAACGCCAGATCCAAAGTTTATTGCCGACGTAACACTTACGATGCGGGCATTAAGTTTCGCTCTTATTATCGTACCAGCTATGAGTGTTACACGTGGTTATTTCCAAGGTTTCCAACATATGAAACCAAGTGCTGTATCTCAAGTCGTAGAACAAATTGCACGTGTCATTTTCATTTTAGTCGGGAGTTTTATCGTCTCAAAACTATTAGGTGGTTCCGTAGCTTCTTCTGTTGCAGTTGCTACATTCGGTGCTGTTATCGGGGCACTTGCGAGCGTCTCCATTTTAATGATGTACTGGAAAAAATATAACGGATTAAAACCTCCTGAAGGTGAGCTAAAAACGAGATCATCCAATATTCCGTTAAAAAATATTTATATGGAATTACTACGTTACGCAATTCCAATTGTATTTGTAGGCATTGCAATCCCGCTCTATACATTAGTAGATCAATATACGGTTGCAGATGTCCTTAGAGCGATGGGAGAGCCTTTAAAAACTGCCAATGCAGTTTTCGCTTATATAACGAATTATGCACAAAAATTAATTATGATTCCAGCTTCACTTGCAACTGGATTCTCATTAACGATCATTCCGGCTATTACGAAATCTTACACAGGCGGGAAACTAGATGAATTACAAGAACAAATTTCAAAGATATTCCAAGTATTGCTATTCTTCACTATCCCAGCTGCATTCGGTTTAGCTAGTATCGCTTATGATGCGTTCCGTATGGTTTATGTGAACCCTGAAATTGCACTCGGTGGGTCACAATATTTAATTTCCTTTGCGCCTTCTGCTATATTAAGTGCGATTTTCACAGTTTCAGCAGCTATATTACAAGGAATCGATTATCAAAGAAAAACAATGATTGCATTCTCAGTCGGTATCCTCGTTAAGATTTTAGTGAATACACCGCTCTTACATTTATTTGGCGGACACGGTGCTGTACTTGGAACAATTCTTGGATATCTCGTTTCTAATATTATTATGTTGTACTGCATCATTAAGTTTGCGAAATTTAAAATTGGCGAAACAGCAAAAACAGTATTCCTTATTACGATTTACTCCGCAGCAATGTCTGCTGTTGTAATTGCATTAAAAGCAATTATAAGCTGGATTATTCCTGGCCAATCTTATACCGAATCACTGCTCATTGTATTTATATGTGGTGCGGCAGGAGGACTTGTTTACCTTTTATTCGTATTAACAAGCGGACTTGCTTCACATATTCTCGGTGATCGTATTCAACGTTTACCTGTACTAGGAAAATTAGTAAAATAAAAAACAAGAGATGTAACTCGTTGTTACATCTCTTGTTTTTTTACTTTGCATATTGAATATGTTTTTGTTGCTCAGCAATATTTAATTCTGGATTATACTGTTCTACTAAATGTAATATCTCTTTGATTAACACTTCTAACTCCTGTACACTATACTCTGGACTCCCTATCAACGTATTCCCCATACGTTCATATAGATTTTCAGGCTTAATACTCATTCGTTCCACATTATATGGCATCCATTTAAATGCAGGATGATGCACGTACATTCGGTTCAGACCAAATAAGACTCCAAATATATTTCTTTGTACTTCACAAATAACATCATATAGCATAAGCCAATCTTTTCGTTTCAAAAGAGCCTCTCGATTATGCCAACGATTGCTTAACCAAAGGTTTTCTGAAATCATTTGTTTCGCTAGTTCTTCTGGATACACCACCACTCTATCTTTTAATTCATTCACTTTCTTTTCTCCATACAAACTAGCACCATCATGAACGGATGATACAATACATTGTTTCTCATAATTTATATCATACTGTTCTACAACTTCTGAAATAACCTTTTCTACTGTCACTGTTAAAAAATTACTAATCTCTAGTTTAATTCCTTCTTTCGTCAAATATGTTTCCGACCATTCTTCTTCCTCGTAAGGATGATATGACAAAATTGTTCCACCAATATGGTGAATAGGCCCTTTACGATCCTCATCCTCTGGTGGTGCTGACCATAAAATATGCAACTCAATATCTGAATGTTTATCTTCTAACTTTCTTGCTACAGATCCTGCTAAAATAACAGTCTCGACTTTCGGGTTTTGTCTATAAATCTCTGACATTTCTATCGCTTTCTCTTTTAATCCCATTTCATTCCCCCCTATAACTATCCCCTTCTCTTTTTTACATTTATCTATTTCAATATTACACATTGTATTATCTTTTCAAATTCCCGCTAAATCATATTTCTACCCAATAACGCTGAACAATTTCACCAGTATGCGAAGAAACCACTTCATTTTCTAACACACCGCCAGCCTTTTGAATCGTTTTAGCAGAACCAATATTAGATTTATCGCAAGTTATTAAAACTTTCTTCAACCCTAATTTTTGTGCCTCAATCAATGAAAGTTGAAGTTGCTTCGTAGCGTAACCTTGGCGACGTTTATTCGGATGGACACTATAACCGATATGACCGCTTTCCAGCAATAATTCTGGAGTTAACCGATGGCGTATATTAACAAAGCCTACTATTCCCCCTTTCTCTACACTTAAAAACTGACTAGACGGCACTCGATTAGATGGTAAGTTTTCTCCTACTTCTTGTATATTCACTTTTTCAAACCATTCATCAAGAGAAGCAAAATTTTGTAAAGAACTACTACCATGTGGTTGTTCCCCTGCATATGAAAATACCTTCTGATACTCCATAATTTGTTCACTATATTCACGTGTTGGTTTTAATAGTTTCATTATTCTTCTCCCCTCTTAATAACTTAAAACAAACACCTTAATAGCTCTATTTCACTATTAAGGTGTTTCCATCACTTTTATTCAAATAGCCCCATACTTAAATAACGTTCACCTGTATCTGGTGCAATACATAAAACTTTTTTGCCAGCGCCTAAACGCTTCGCTATCATAATTGCGGCGTAAACAGATGCTCCTGAAGATGGCCCGACTAATAAACCTTCTTGTCTTGCTAAATTTCTCATCGTCGTTAATGCCTCTTCATCTGCAATTTTAATAATTTCGTTATACACTTCTGTATTTAAGTTTTTCGGTATAAATCCTGGACTTGTTCCTACTAGTTTATGCGGACCTGGAACACCACCAGATAAAACGGGAGATCCTTTCGGTTCTACTACTGCAATATATAAGTCAGGTAGTTTTTCTTTTAACGTTTCACCTGTTCCTGTAATTGTCCCACCAGTTCCAGCCGTTGCTACAAAAGCGTCGAGCTCACCATCCATTTGTTCATAAATTTCAAGTGCAGTCGTATAACGATGGATATTCGGATTCGCTGGGTTTTCAAATTGCTGCGGAATGAAACTATTCGGTATTTGCTTTTGCAGTTCTAACGCCTTCGCAATTGCTCCTGGCATTCTTTGTTCTGCCGGTGTCAAAACTACTTCTGCTCCGTATGCTTTCAATAAATTAATTCGCTCTTTTGACATATTATCCGGCATTATTAAAATTGCTTTATAGCCTTTAGCAGCTGCATTCATCGCTAGACCAATTCCTGTGTTCCCACTCGTCGGTTCAATAATTGTATCCCCTGGTTTTATGAGACCATTCTCCTCAGCAACGTGAAGTAAATTATAAGCAGCACGGTCTTTTACACTGCGTGACGGATTAAACATTTCTAGTTTCACATACACATCAGCTGCGTCTTCTGGAACAAATTTAGATAATCGGACGACAGGTGTATCTCCTATTAATTCTGTAACGTTCTCACACAATTTCATAGTGCATCTCCTATTCTATCGTTTTCTTATCATTTGGTAGTAACCATGAAGTAAGTCCAATTAATGGTAGACAACTACATAATAGCATAATAAATTGTAGACTATATATATCAGCTAATTTCCCAAGAACTACAGCCCCTAAGGCTCCAAGTCCAAACGCAAGACCTACAATTAGTCCTGATACCATACCTACTTTTCCAGGTACAAGTTCTTGTGCATATACAACAATTACACTAAAACTACTTGAGCTAATAAAACCGATACATAAAAATAACGGTACAACCCACACGAGCGAAACATGAGGTAATAATAGTGCGAGTGGCGCCGACCCTAGCATTGAAAATACGATAATATTCTTCTTACCAAATCGATCTGCTAACGGTCCACCGAAGAAAGTACCTAATACACCAGCAATCATAAATGCAAATACGAAATACTGTGCATTTTTTATAGATAAACCGTAATGCTCAATTAAGTAAAATTGATAAAAATTCCCGATACCTGCACCGTACCAAGAACGTACAAATGTTAGAAAAACAAGAAGTATTATAACGAATTTAATGTGCCTACTTACAATTGCATTTTCTGCCTCAAGCGCAGCTCTCTTTTTCCTTCTTACAGCACCAGTCGCTAATTCATTTTTGTACCAATTTGATACGAAAATTAGTAATACAATCCCTACTGCTGCAAAGGCTGTAAAACCTAAAGAACCAATTTGACCAAGAGGAACAAAAATTAATGCTGTAAAAATAGGGGCTAGAGAATTCCCTGTATTTCCTCCTACTTGATAAATTGCTTGTGCTAACCCCCGTTTTGCACCCGCCGCCATATAAGCAACGCGGGCGCCCTCTGGATGGAAGACCGCGGAACCTAATCCAATAAATAAAACAGAAATAATTACAATAATAAAGTTCGGTGCAAATGCGAGTCCAATCATCCCAAGCATACTTGAAAACATACCGAGCGGTAATAAAAATGGCGATGGCTTCTTGTCTGAATACATACCAAAAACCGGCTGCATAATCGATGACGTCATATTTAACGCAAACGCAATCCACCCTACTTGCATATAGGATAAATTCATCGTTTTTTCCAAAATAGGAAACAACGCTGGCACAACTGCTTGCATCGAGTCATTTAGAAAATGCCCGAAGCTAATCGCAAATAAAATTCGATATATTGTCGGTGTTTCTACTATATTTTTTTGTGAAACTGCCTGCATATTTGTATTTCTCCTTTCTGTACAAAATATATATTTATTACAGTAAGTGTAATAAATTCTGAGTTTTGAAACATTTCTATTTTATACTGGTTTCATTTCTTTTTCCAGAAATACAACTTCTTATAAAAATATATTTTTTCTATATGTTTTATCGGATTTATTTATAGAAATTTTCTATATTTTCTTTTATACTAAGGCAGAGATGAAGGAAGGGATGACAACTATGAAGAAAAAAACGAAAGGAATCGTTGCACTCTCAATCACATTATCTATGTTTTTAACAGCATGTGGTCAAAAACAAGAGGCAACAACTTCCGGAGAAAAGAAAAAGGAATCTTCAAAGAAAGTATTAAACATTGTAGAATCTGGGGAAATTTCTACACTCGATTCATCTATCGCAACCGATGGGTTTTCTTACGCTGCTTTAAACAACGTAATGGAAGGATTATATATGCCTGGACCTGATAACAAACCGGTTCCTGCGGCTGCTGAATCATACAAAATAAGTGAAGACGGAAAAACATACACATTTAAATTACACAATTCAAAATGGTCAAATGGTGATCCAGTTACTGCTCACGATTTTGAATACGCATGGAAGCGCGCCGTAAATCCGGAAACCGCTTCTGAATACGCACACATTATGTTTGATATTAAAAATGCTGAAAAAATAAATAAAAAAGAATTGCCAATCGATTCATTCGGTGTAAAAGCAATTGACGATAACACGTTAGAAGTACAGTTAGAGCACCCTGTACCTTACTTTTTAGGTTTAATGGGATTTGCGACATTTTATCCTCAAAACCAAAAGATCGTAGAAGCACAAGGAAAAAATTATGGACTTGAAGCTGCAAATGTAGTGTATAACGGACCTTTCCAATTAAGTGAATGGAAACATGATACGAGTTACAAAATGACGAAAAACCCGAACTACTGGGATAATAAAAATGTGAAATTGAATGAAATTAATGTAAATATTGTGAAGGATACTTCAACGGCTGTTAATTTATTCGAAAGCAAACAAGTAGACCGTATCACGATTAATTCAGAATTTGTCGACAAATACCAGAAGGATCCTAGCCTAAAGAAAATGGAGCGTCCTTCCGTGACATTTTTCCGATTTAGTCAAAAAAATCCTTTATTAGCAAACAAAAATGCCCGAAAAGCTATTTCTCTTGCCTTTGATAAACAAGGAATCGCAGCAACGATTTTAAATAACGGTTCCATACCTGCGAATGCCTTCGTTCCAAAAGGGTTCGTAAAAGGTCCTAACAATAAAGATTTTCGCAGTACAAGTAATGTAAAAGTAGAAACAAATGTGAAAGAAGCAAAAACACTATGGGAAACTGCGAAAAAAGAAACAAATTTACAAAATGCTTCTCTTTCAATCATAACAACGGATGAATCTAACGATAAAAAAATTAGCGAGTTTTTAAAAGGAGAACTCGAGAAAAACTTACCTGGATTAAAAATCACATTACAACCACTTCCAGTAAAAGCATTTCTAGATCGTGAAGGAAACGGTGACTTTGAAATTTCACTTTCTACATGGGGGCCAGACTATCCTGACCCTTCAACATTTTTAAATATGTTCGTCACAGATGGACCCTTTAATAAAATGAGTTATTCAAACAAACAGTACGACGAGTTAATTGAAAAAACGAGCTCTACTTTAGCAACTGATTTACCAGCACGCTGGAAAGCGTTCCAAGATGCTGAGAAAATTTTAATTGAAGACGATGCAGCCATTGCCCCAATTTTCCAATCAGGACTTGTATATTTAGAACGACCAACCGTACAAGGTGTTGTTATTCGTCCATTTGCAGGAATCTATTCTTATAAATGGGCCTCTATTAAAGAATAAGAAAAAGGCGATCCTAAAATATAGTAGGATCGCCTTTTCTATTAAATAGCAAAACGCTTATACTTTTCGTAATCACTCGTCTTACATTCTAGTTCAATTTTTGTACCTTCGTTTTCATAACTCGTAGATAAAACGTGCGCATGATTGTTGAAATACGAAACTACCTGTCCTTGATCATACGGAATTAACATTTCACACTTTGTATATTCTTTATAAATGTGTGAACGGATTATTTCTACAAGCTCTTCAATT
This sequence comes from Bacillus thuringiensis, assembly GCF_014932895.1. Lineage (GTDB taxonomy): Bacteria > Bacillota > Bacilli > Bacillales > Bacillaceae_G > Bacillus_A > Bacillus_A thuringiensis_AA. The sequence continues at coordinate 403,140 of NZ_JACYOF010000002.1, forward strand.
CCAACATGGTTCTTCGCTGATAAATAAACGCGATCTTCTTGTACTTTTGGAATTTCAACATCTACCATATCTGATTTGTTATATGCATAAATCGTCGGGATATTTTCCACGCCAATTTTCTTTAATGTTTCATTTGTAATATCAATTAATTGTTCATAATTTGGATTTGCATAATCTACAACGTGAATAAGTAAATCTGCTTCGGCCACTTCTTCTAATGTTGAACGGAATGCTTTCACAAGATGATGCGGTAATTTACTTACAAATCCAACTGTATCTGTTAATAAAAACGATTTATTATCTGGCAAATCAATATTTCGCACAGATGTTTCTAACGTCGCGAATAACATATCTTTTTCAAATACTTGTTTTTCTTCCGTACCATTATAAATTTCAAGCATTGCATTCATCGTTGTTGACTTTCCTGCGTTCGTATATCCTACTAATGCTACAACAGGTATTTCATTTTTCTTACGTTGCTTTCGCTGCGTTTGACGCTGGGCAACAAGTGCTTCTAAATCTTTATTTAAAACTGAAATTTGCTCTTCGATTTTACGACGATCTAACTCTAATTTTTTCTCACCGACACCTTTATTTTTCGTGCCAACACCACCACTCTGTCTTCCTAAAGATTCACGAAGACCGATTAAACGAGGCATCATATACTGAAGATGCGCTACTTCTACTTGCAACTGCGCTTCTTTCGTTTTCGCACGTTGCGCAAAAATATCTAAAATTAAAATGGTACGATCAATAACTTTACAATCTAAATCTTCCTCTAAATTTCGAATTTGTGAAGGAGATAATTCATCATTAAAGATGACCATATTCGCATCTATTTCTTTTACGTAGGCTGCTACTTCTTCAATTTTTCCTTTTCCAATATAATGTGATGGGTTTACTCGTTGTAAATTTTGTGCCACTTGCCCAATTACCTCTACATCGCAAGCTTCCGCAAGATTTTCTAACTCTTCCATTGAATATGCAAAATCACTTTCATTACCTAAATTTACACCAACTAAAACTGCTCTTTGTAATAATTCTTCCATATATTTATTCCTCCATTTCGATTACGTAAATAAAAAGCACAGGTCACTGCCTGTGCTTTCGTAAACGGATAAGGGTTCACCAAAGAAATAGAAGAAAATTATACTTTCATCCTATCTCATAGTCAATAAGTCCCAAGATAATATACGTATCCACAACAAGTGTTTACCTATACGATCCCATTCTATTTTTAAAGGCAAAACAAAAAGAGGGCGTATTCGTCCCTCCCTCTTTTCACATATAAGCTTAATAAAAGGGTTCCTTTAAAATAGGCAGACCAATCCCGTTCACTCTGTACACAGACAGAGCCTTTGAGCGCTATTCAATTATCGGCACAAAGTATTGAGACGTAATCTGATTAAGATCAAAGGAAGCCCCTCCGTTCATTTTAAGTTACATAAAGTGTAGCATAAGTATTTCGCTTTCACAAGGTTAAACCACCTATAGAAACAGAAAGAAAATTTTTGTATTTTTACTTTAATCGTCATTTTTTGCGAATTCTTTTCACAATAATAATAACCACAGCTACAATGAATAACACACCTATAACAATAACCGCGACTTGCCACAAACTTAAACCTCTCACCATTTCACCTTTTAAATCTACTTTCTTCGTCGGAACAGACCCTTTTGTAATACGACTTAAAGCCGTTTTCTCCACCTCTGCTTCATCTAATCTCTTTGTTCCACTGCAACTATGTGTGTATAAGTATTTCTCTTCCCCTCTTTGAGAAGAAAACACTAAATACTCTCCTCCCTCTAAAAAGTGAAAGGCACAATCACCACCATTTGTATAAATAATACTTTGTGAAGAACTCGTCCCTTTCCAAATGTTCTTCACTTCAAATAACACTTCAGTTCCAATTCCCTCTTTCCTTCCAACTTCAATTACTTTTCCCTCAAACACTACATCATTTTTTTGAAATGCATTTTCTGCTGATACGTTAATACAATCACAAGCATAAGATTTCTCTGGAAAAATAATTAGAATAAAGCTACAAATAATGACAACAGGCAACATGTATAAAATTCTTTTCAAGGAGCTCAACGCCCTTCATTATCAATTTTAGAAACTTCTCGTATATTATTTTTACGCCACTCGCCAAATTCCTCCATAGTAAATTAAACATTATCGTTTCAACACAATAAAAGTCTTTATTGACATTTTTATAACCTAATATTAGTATCAGGTTATAAAAATAAGTTAGGAGATGTTCCTATGAATTCTCAATCTCGTATTACTGCGATAGGCACTTATGTTCCAAAGCAAGTACTGTCTAATAACGATTTGGAAGAAATGGTAAATACGAATGATGAATGGATTGTACAAAGAACAGGAATGAAGGAAAGAAGAATTGCTAGAGAAGACGAATACTCCTCACACTTAGCCATTAAAGCAATTGAAAACTTATGTACAGCTTATAAGAAAACCTTAGAAGATATCGACTGTATCATCGTCGCTACAACTACTGCTGACTATGCTTTTCCTAGTGTTGCTTGCCAAATACAACAATACTTCAACATACCCCATACACTAGCTTTTGATTTAAATGCAACTTGCGCTGGCTTCACATATGGATTGCATATCGGTAATAGCTTAATCACTTCTGGATCACATGAAAGAGTACTTGTCGTAGCGACAGAAACATTATCAAAAGTGACAGATTACACAGATAGAACGACCTGCATTTTGTTCGGTGATGGTGCTGGAGCTCTTTTATTAGAAAAAGACGATAACAAAGGAAGCTTTATCGCTTCTCATATGGGAACAAACGGTGAAGGCAGCATTCACTTATACAGAACAAATTTATCTACTACTATGAATGGCACATCATTGCAAACAAATGAAAAGATTGTGCAAAACGGGCGTGAAGTATATAAATGGGCTGTTCGCACTGTACCACACGGGGTAAAACAACTATTACATACCGCTAATATGCAATTACATGATATTGACTGGTTCGTACCACATAGTGCAAACTTGCGCATGATTGAATCCATTTGCGAAAAATCAGGAATATCTATTCAAAAAACATTAACAAGTGTGGAATATATGGGAAATACATCTTCCGTCTCTATTCCACTCGCTTTAGATTTAGCTAGAAAAGAAGGAAAGTTAAATAATGGAGATACGCTTTTGCTGTATGGATTTGGTGGTGGACTTACGCATTTAGGGCTTATTGTTGAGTGGGATTTAAGTTAAACGCATAAAAAAGAGGTTCTAGTCAATAACTAGAACCTCTTTTTTAATTTCTTTCCCCTTTTCGAAACCATATAACGACAGGAATCAGCAATAATGCTAACACTCCTCCCGTTAATGATAATGCGGCATAACTGGAGTTAGCTACTACCATTCCTGACATCGCTCCACCTGAAGCTCCGGCTAACGCAATAAAAACATCTATTTTCCCTTGTGTTTTAGCACGTGTAGAAGGAGTTGTGGAATCAACGATTTGTGCTGTACCACTAATCAATCCGAGGTTCCATCCTAATCCAAGTAAAGAAAGAGCAACAATCAATAATATTAAAGAATCACTCGGTGCTATCGCAGCTATTACACCAGCTGCTAGTAAAATCATCCCACCAGCTATACTCATCGTAGTTCGGCCAATTTTATCAATTAACATTCCCGTAACGAGAGATGGAAGATACATTGCGCCTACATGAAAACCAATTACAAGACCTACTGCACTTAAACCATGACCGTGGTGTCCCATGTGAACTGGAGTCATCGTCATAATCGCAACCATCACTATTTGAGTAAGTATCATAACGATTGCTCCAACAGTAACACCACGTTTATTTTCTATCATTTCTTCTGTTACTGGTTGCCCTTTATATGTATGTTCTTGCTTATATGTTTCTATTATGTTAGCAATAATTAACGGATCTGGACGAAGCATAACAAAAAGGACAAGACCCGCAAGTATAAATGCTGCTGCTGATAATATGAACGGACCTGCAAGGTTAGGAATTCCAATTGAATGGGCAAAATCTCCCATTACACCTACTAAATTCGGTCCTGCAACTGCACCAAAAGTCGTCATTACCATCGTAATACTAACAGCAGTTGCTCGTTGCTTCTTATCCGCTAAATCCGTACCAGCATAACGAGCTTGTAGATTCGTAGCTGTACCTGCACCATATATGAGTAAAGAGACTAGTAAAAGAATAATACTATTTGTTAAAGCTGCCAATACAACTCCAATAGCCCCAAGTCCACCTACCATAAAACCTGTTGCAAGTCCTACTCGGCGTCCATATCGTTGCGAAAGCTTTCCTACTATGAAAGCTGCTACAGCGGATCCCATTGTAAACATAGCAGCCGGTAATCCTGCAAATGCATCCGTTCCAATCATTTGCTGCGCAAGAAGTGCACCTACTGTAATTCCAGCAGCTAATCCTGCACCACCAAACATTTGTGAAATACTTACGATTATTAGCGTTCGTTTATATAATTTTTGTTGCTCTTCTTCTGTATACATATGATTACTTATTGAAACATCTGCTGTATCTATCATTTCCTCACCCTCTCTATAAAACTAATACCTCTTGTTAATGTACTATAGAACAACAAAATCCCCAAATTTATAACTCTTAAATTTATTCATATTTCGTTACTTCTCCACTTTAAATAATGCTAAGTTTCTTTCGTGAAGAAACTTAGTCTAAAAATACAGTATGAGACTAAATGGTATATAATTTTATACAGATACTGCACTTTAATTATTGTTTCCAAACGATAATTAAAGTTCGATTTATTATAAATACCATTATAAGAATAATAGCTATGATTGTTTGATCAACGACATAAAGAGCAACCGAGGTAACTCCAAACAATATAATTTCCAACATAAACCTATATGGTTCTGGCAATCTTAATAATGCTTTAGGTGCAATAAATATCCCCCATAGTAAGCCAATACCAAAAATAAATTTTACAAATACATCTCCCTCTGATTGAAAGCCCCAATAACATAGTGATGCAAGAGCACATAATTCTAGAAAAAAGCGAATCACTAAATTTACATGTTTTATAAACATATAAAGTGAAACTTTAATCAGTGGGGGTTTTCTTCATCCCTCACTGATTATCAGCCCGCACCAATCGGGCTTTTACGGGCAGTTGATCCCCCACCTAACTTCTTTGCTTTCGCTGAAATTTGAGGTAGGGGTCTTACTGCCCACAAATAGCGGGATAAATAACACCCCTTTGAAAAACATGTTTAGAATTCTATAAAAACAATATTATGCATCCTTTATTTGAAGTTGATACGTGCCCATTCATTGCATGTAAAAAACACTTATACAACTTGTTCATACTATTCAGTTACCTTTCTTAGATTCGAAAACGTGATCTTGACGGATAATGAATGAAAACAAATACTTAATGATAATGATACATATGCCTATAAGTCCAAAGTAAAGAACTCCACAGTTTACGTTTCACACGTTACCGCGGAGTTCTTTACTTTATTAATAGCCAACGTTCCATAATTAGAATGCAATTCATATTTAGCCTAATTCCCTTATAAATTTCCTACCACTCTTTCTCCCTCTTCTCGTACTGAAAGCTTTTCCTTCCCGAAATAACAAATTTACTAAAGCACAAACTAAAATAATTGGCACACTCGCTTTATATAAATCAGTAAAACTCATCGCCATCTGATTCTGAGCATAATGATTCACATCATTTGAAAATACGAGTATTTCTTTCTTTATTTCCTCTTCTTGTTTTTCAATCTCTTTTATTACTTGACTCGTAACTTCTTCTCTTTTTATATCTCTATATTCTACTGGAACTCCACTTAATACTTCGTTCACTTTTTGGTGAATTAATTCATCCTTTTTCTCTTTACTTAACCCCATCAATGTTTCATTTTGTTTCTTTTCTACATTCGCTTCTATACTTTGCTTCTCTATTTTTTCTTTTGTTACTTGTAATATCTTCGCCTGCTGAGCACTACCTACATGAATATTACGTACTTTTTCCTCTGCATAACGATATACATTCTCTTTATTTACAGTTAAATTGCGGGTTAAGTTAGATACAAATATTGCGACCGCTAATACAATTCCTACTTGCCGTAACATCGAGACAACACTTTGGGAAGCAGTTAATAATTCTCCTTCAAACTTTGCACTATTTTATAACTACATCTTGATTAGTTTCAAAGTCCTCTGTCTTACCTTCTTTTATTTCATAATAATAAGAAGGTAATCCTATACCATGCTCTAAGAAATATTCCTCAATTAATGAAATAATTACTTTCAATGTTTGCAAACGTGCGTATAATTTATCATTACTCGCGATAATTTGCCATTTAGCATTTGGCTTATTTGTTTTTTCAAACATTTCTTCCATCGCTTCGACATAATCATCCCACTTTTCACGATTACGCCAATCTTCGTCTGTAATTTTCCATTTCTTCAAAGGATTTTTCTCTCTATCTTTAAACCTCTTTAACTGTTCATCTTTACTAATATGATAGAAGAACTTCCCTATTATGTAATGGTCATCTGTTAATAGTTTTTCAAAATCATTAATCTCATCATATGCTCTCTTCCACTCTTCCTTTGTAGCAAAACCTTCAACACGTTCAACTAACACACGGCCGTACCATGAACGATCAAAAATAGTAATTTGCCCATACTGAGGAATTTCCCTCCAGAAGCGTTGCAAATAACGGTAACGTTTTTCATGAGGTGCAGGTGCTCCGTCACCCGCTTAATCGCTCCCCCTTTACCTGCCGCATCCCAACCTTCCATAACGAGCATAACCGCAATTTTTTCTTCTTTTAAAATTTGCTGCAGCGCTAATAAACGTCTTTGGTATTTTTCGAGTTTCTTATTGTACTTCGATTTCGATTCAATTTTTTTCGTTAAATCCACTTTAGCAAGATGTCCATTTTCCATAAAACACCCCCCTTGTTGTATGACAATACTATTTTAACATACGTTTGGTAATTTTTTCATATTATAAAAAACTGTGTTGAAAAACCTCTACACAGTTTCTTTCTCTAATTTTACATCTACCTCGATATTCTCTGTTCTATTCCTCACAGCTTTCATAAAGAAAATAGCAATTAAATAACTGTAATAACCGTACCCACAATATAAGATATGTTTAGTGGAATATTAAAACCGATTTTCGCATTGTAAATATAAAACAGACACTATTTTACAATCGAATTATTGACGGGATCCCCCTTCTGGTAAAAAATAAGAAAATACTGTAAAACCAATGATTACTATTGAAAACAATGTAATTACAACTCCTATTGGTATTGTAATAACACTAAGTATAAGCGTAACAAATAATATAATGATTCCTAACACTCAACCTTACATTATATGGTATATCCTCTTATAAAGAGAAGATAATAACAAATAAATCCATTACAGAATGGGAGTTCTCAAAAGATGAAACGAATACTATTCTCTCTCTTTTTATGTATCTTTATAGTACTACCAATGCAAGCTAGTGCTTACACATTTCAGTCGCTACCAATTGCGTCAAAGTCTAAACAATGGTATATCGAAATTGATAAATCTCATAACTCAAACAAACAAGCAATCCAGCCAAAACAAGGTGTATATGATACGTATAGTTTATTCGTAAAAAACATCGGTAATGATGTATCAAATGTATCTGTGGAAATACTTGATAACAATCCTACATCCAAAGCTACCTTTAAACCTACTACATCTGATGTAAACATTTCTAAAAGTCATACAAGCTTTGACTACATGGTATTTCCATTAGACTTTAATAGCCATAATTTTAAAGTCGTTATTACTTGGGAAGAAAAGAATTTCTCTTATAGCGGTCATCCGGTAAATGAGGGTAAGAAAATGAAACAAACATTTGTATTTAATGAAGACTAAGCCTTGTTTTATGGCTTAGTCTTTGTTTATGAAACCAGATTGGATCACTTCCGTCACTCCGTTTACAATTTCTATTTTTGTCACTAACTTACAAATAACTATTTCCCAAATATGTACAGAAGACTCTTCATTAGAAAGATGCTTCAGTAATATGAGTCGTTCATACTCTATTTCATTATCAACAGGAGTCACAATATATACAGTGGAATTCTTCGCATCAAATACCTGTTCTTGTACAACATATACGCCTTCTAATTCCGATACTAAAAAAATCGTTGAGGTAATATACAACCATATAAATAAGATGACTCCTTTCATTTTAATCCAAATTATTAATTAAACTTACGAATACTTGGAACAGATACCGCAATTGCAATTGTAAAGATTACTAATAGTGCTAGCATTAGTATAGTTACCTCTCCGCCTATTACATTCGCTAACCAACCAACAACTACATACCCTAGTGGCAATAATGCAAATGACCCTAACATATCTAGACTTGCTACTCTTCCGAAAGCTTCTTCCGGTACGAGCTCTTGTAAACTCGTTTCCCAAATAAGACCAAATACCATCATACCAAATCCTTCAATTGCCATTAATCCAATTAAACCAGGTGCCCAAGCAATAAACAGCATTATTAAAAGCGCACAACCACTTATTAAAACACCACCATATGCAAGTAACCCTCTCTTGTGCCACCGCTCCTTCCCACCAAAAATAAGCGCGGCAATTACAGCTCCAACACCAGAAGATGCCATTCCTAATCCATACACGTATGCTTCAAAATGATGATGAACATTAAATAACCATGGAATTAATACGACGATAATGCCGGCATAACAAATATTCACGAAAGAAAAAACTAAAATTGTAATCCACAGCCATGGATGACTTTTTAGAACTAAAACGCCCTCCATAAAATCTTTTTTGTAATCGACCTTATTCCTTTTAATCGATTTTACTTTTTTGAACTTAATTTCTTTTAAAAATAATAAACATATAAATGATAATAAGTACGTTGCTGCATCTAGCCCAAATCCAATTCCCGCAGATGTAACTGAAACGATTAATCCACCAAGTGCTGGTCCTATTAACCGTATGCCTTGATTACTCATTTGTGTGAGTGCATTAGCTGCATTACGAATTTCAGGTACGAATACTTTCGCCCTCACAGCAGAATATGCTGGCTGGAATATCCCTTCCATAAGTCCATATAATGCAACGAGGACATATAAAAGTGTAATCGTTAACAAATCCATAAATATAAGCGATGCAAGTAATAGCATTAATATACAGCGGATTATATCTGTAAATAACATTAATTTTACTCGGTCAATTCGATCTACAACTAACCCTGCAAACGGTAAAGCAAGAATATTAGGTAGCATATACATTGCCATCGTCATCCCCATTACAACTGTCGAACCAGTTAATGAGTAAACAACGACTGGCAAAATCACCATTGTTATAGAGCTCCCTAATGTTGAAAGCAATTGTCCAATCCACAAAAACTTAAAATGCCGTGACACTTTAACTGGCAACAGTAATTTACCAACATACCCCAAACCTTTTTCTGTTTGTATTTCCCTTTGCATTTTTCTCTCCTCTTTTCCGATAACCGTAATACCTAAATAAAATTCAGAAAATTAAAACTATTACACTTTTAATTATATACGAAATGATTCATGTTAGGATAAAACTACCAAAAAATTCAAGAGTATAATTCAACGTAATAATAATATATTGCAAATGAAATCTCCCAATCTGTTAAATTATCCAGAAAGTATACACATATCGAGTTAACAATTATTCATTTAAAAAAGCTTGGAAATCTCTCCAAGCTTTTCTTATTTCTTCTCAATTCTGTTAATCTTATAATGAATATGTAAAAACTCCATTCCGAATAGCCACATTTTATGTTGAGCTGTTAAAGTGTGATCAGCGCTCTCTTTAATGATAAAAGTCTCTGCTAACGGTAATCGCATTGTTAAAAAACGGGTATGTAAATATATACCCTCATCTCCCTTACCGTTTTCTCTTAACTTACTAGTAATGATTAAATCATGATTATCATTGTATAATTTCAAAATACCAGTCATATTCGAATATGGTAAAGGTAATGCGATATTCATGTATGTCTCATTCTCATACGTATGTTTTGAGTAAAGAGCTACAAAAATAGATTCTCCTGCTTCATTTTTTCTTAGCCAAGCCCTTACGTTTTTTCTTCCATCAAGCCCATCTATTACACCAACGATAGAGCCATGCATCGTTTCGTACTTTCCTCCCATTCCTAAATGTATTTGTCCCACACGTTTACTTATTTTTTCATAACAAAATGCCAACGGACGGAACCAACGAGTCCATTTAATATACGATTGTAACTCATACTCTTTTATATTTTCATAAAAACAAATAATGCTTAAAGGAATCTTCGTCGCATCAAATACCTCACTATGAAAATCATTCATTTTATCAACTAAACCTTTGTATTTCTTACTATCTATTAAATTTCTGTTATGTAAAAATGCTTCACCAACTGTCGCATTTCCTCTTAATTGACTCATTGGTTTCCCGTAATATCTATAATTCGGAGCACTCTTTTCAATCATCCAGCCGACAAATGCTGGTAACGCTACTCCAATTCCATTGATAACACCGTGAATCCAAACCATTTGAGCAATTGTAATTGTCATTACATGTTTCAAATTCCCATATGAATATATAAGTGAAAACATAATTGTTACCATGAGTGTACTAGACGATATGATCAGGAGAACTTTTGCACTGATAGCATTAAATTTCGTGCGCCAAATATAAATCCCATAACCATAAATAGCGCATAAATATAGGCACACTGCAAAAAATTCAAATATCCTTGAGTACGTAATTCCTATTGCAACTGTCATGGGTGAAATGACGATGATAAACATAATAGCATCATATACTTTACTTCTCTTTTCTCTTTTTCTCCCAATTAAACCAGCTGATAACGGCAATAGAAATGCCGAATAATGAAAGTGTGCAGCGGTAAGCAAAACAATGTCAGAACTAAAGTGCATAATGGAGAGTTTTGCTACAGAAGCAAAAAACCAAAAACCACCTAAAAACAAATACATAAACGCACTATCGATAGCCGTCTCTTCTAACGGTTTCCATCCTCTTTCTAATAATCTACTTAAACCAAATGACGCAACGATTCCTGTATATATAAACCAAAGTAGCGCAAAGAAAAAGTGATTTGTTACAAAAGCTAGCATCGCGCTAACCGCTGCGATTGGATATAAAAACGATACGAATTTATAAAATAATAAATATGATCCATTTCTTGTTCCTTTATCAATAATACAAAAAGACATCGGTATAAATAACAAAATAGATAATAATATAATTGCTTCAACAGGATTTACATTCGACCACTTACATATTAGAAAAATAATATAACAAGCAAGTCCAAAGATTATATTTTTCATATTATTTATTCCCTTTCCACAAATGTTCCTCTATATGAAAATAAAGAAGAAATCCGTTCACCAGTTTCTTTTCTTAATTCACCTATCGATTCCCCTTCTCCGGCTATTTCAAGTCCAAGATCGATCTTTGTTTTATATAAAAACTTCTGCGGTTCTCCCTCTTTCTTCTCTAAATAAGAAATTTCAGTAAAACGGGCATCCCACTCTGTATGTAGGCCTGGTTCTTATGTATATTCCCATAATTTCTCCATTGTTGTTTTCATCTCTGTCGCAACATAAATAGGTCTTTTCCTTTTCATGCTTCCACCTCCTATACTCTATATTTTTAATGTACATGTAATAAATTTATTTTGCTATATTTTTCACAAACTTTTTTTCTGAAAAGAAATAATTTTGAAAATATATACAAAACACTTGATTCCCTGAAAAATTTAAATTATTATAAAACAAATGTTACCAACAACTTCATAATTCAAACACTCTCGCCTAAAACGTGAGATAGAGGTTGCAATACTTATGAGTATTCTAATGGAGACACAGAGATGTCTATGAAATTAGATGAAAGGAAGTGTTGCCGAAATTGATAAATTTCTCTGCATTTATCAATTGGGGCTGTTTTCGAATAGAAACAGAACTGTCATATGTACAGACGTGTACGTATGAAGAGCTATCTACAAAAAAGAGATATCATTTTTTATGATATTCCTTTTTTGGCGGTTTTTTTATTAGCTCCGTTTTCTGTTTCCCTTTTCCTGTAACAGCACCATCCTCACTTATTTGAGATGGTGTTTTTTGTTTGTCTTTCTGGTAACTACAGGAAGATTGGGATTTATATATGTCCTAATCAATTCTTAAAAATGGATGAAAGAAGGCATTTGTAATGGAAACAATTGTTCAAAAATTTGGTGGCACTTCTGTCGGAAGCGTCGAACGTATTCAACATGTAGCAAATTTAATTATTGAAGAATATGAACGAGGTTATAGCGTCGTCTCTGTCGTTTCAGCAATGGGGAAAAGTACGGATGAACTTGTAGCACTTGCTAACGCCATTGCGGAAAATCCAAGCAGACGTGAAATGGATATGCTTCTATCGACAGGAGAACAAGTAACTATTTCATTATTAACAATGTTACTACAAGCAAAAGGTTATAACGCAATTTCATTAACAGGATGGCAAGCTGGTATCACGACAGAATCTGTACATAGTAGTGCACGGATCACTGATATTAATACAGATCGAATTCAGTCTTATCTTGCGGAAGGTACGATTGTTATCGTAGCTGGTTTCCAAGGAATCAGTGAAGAAAATGAAATTACAACGCTTGGCCGTGGTGGTTCTGATACGACAGCTGTTGCATTAGCCGCAGCATTAAAAGCGAAAAAATGTGATATTTATACAGATGTGACAGGTGTATATACGACAGACCCACGAGTTGTACAAGATGCTTACAAATTAGATGAAATTTCTTATGACGAAATGTTAGAGCTTGCAAATCTCGGTGCTGGTGTATTACATCCACGTGCTGTTGAATTTGCTAAAAATCATAATGTCGTTTTAGAAGTTCGCTCAAGTATGGAACAAGAAAATGGAACAATTGTAAAAGGAGAATGTAACATGGAACAACAATCAATCGTTAAAGGTATTGCATTTGAAGATAATATTACACGCGTCACAATTAAAGGATTAGAACAAGGTTCACTTTCAACAGTTTTCTCTACATTAGCAGGGGCACATATTAATGTAGATATTATTATTCAAAGTATTACAAATGAAGGAACTGTTCACCTCTCTTTCTCGATTCACTCTAATGATTTAAGAGAGACTTTAGAAGTGTTGGAACAAAATCAAGAAACTCTTCACTATGGGTCTGTAGAGCATGAAAATCATTTAGCAAAAGTATCAATTGTAGGATCTGGTATGGTATCTAATCCGGGGGTTGCTGCTAATATGTTCACTACTTTAAAAGAAGAAGATATTCATATTAAAATGGTAAGTACATCAGAAATTAAAGTGTCTGTCGTTATTGACCGACGTCATTTAGTGACAGGTGTGGAAGCACTTCATCAATCATTTATGGCGAAAATTGAGCCTTTAGTGCAAATGGGCTAATTTAATGTTTTCAATAAAGTGAAACTTTAATCAGTGGGGGTTTTGTCCATTCCCCACTGATTATCAGCCCGCACCAATCGGGCTTTTATGGGCAGTTAATCTCCCACCTAACTCCCTCGCATTCGCCAAATTTTGAGGTGGGAGTCTTACTGCCCACAAATAGCGGGATAACGCTTACAAATAATCATATTAATCTACTACCTTCCTAATTTAAATAAAAAGCTGCTTGTATAGATTTCAACACTCTATACAAACAGCTTTTTAACATATTATTTATATCTAAAAATCATTATAAATAAATCAAATTATTCATTATACTCTTTCCTAGGAAATATAACTAACTCTACTCACTTCTTATCACATATATCCTTTCACTCTTTCTCCCGAAAAAACGATCGATATTCATTCAAAATAACCTTCTTCATATTAGAATAGAGAACCCTCATGAATAGCGTAACTCCTAATAATCCCCCTTGTATTCCTTCATAATCAATAAATGCAACTCTTAGTAAAACTCACTACAAACCACTCCTTTACACAATAAAAAGGGAGAGCAACTCTATTTTCAAGCTACTCTCCCTCTCACTTGTATTAATTAAAACAGATGAATGTTTTCTTTCTTGCAAGCTGCACGTAAATCATCAGGCCATACAGAAGATTGAACTTCACCGATATGTGCTTTACGTAAGAAGTACATGCACATTCTTGATTGTCCAATACCACCGCCGATTGTTAATGGTAGTACGTCTTCTAATATACCTTTATGGAAATCATAATCACGTTTGAAGTCTTCACCCGTTTTTGTTAACTGCTCATCAAGTGATTTACTATCAACACGAATTCCCATTGATGATAGTTCAAATGAAGATTGTAGTACTGGGTGCCAGAATAAAATGTCACCGTTTAATTTCCAATCGTCATAATCAGCTGCGCGTCCGTCGTGCTTTTCACCTGAACGAAGTGCATCACCAATTCCGATAATGAAGACAGCACCGTGTTCTTTTGCAATTGCATGTTCACGATCTTTCGGTGTTAATTCTGGATATTTATCTTCTAGCTCTTGGGAAGTAATGAAAACAACGTCTTCTGGTAAATACTTTCCAAGGAACGGATATTTTTCAAATAAGTGATCTTCTAAATCTTTGAATATTCCATAAATTGTTCGTACTGTTTCTTGCAAATAGTCTACAGTGCGCCATTCTTTTTGAACGATTTTTTCCCAATCCCATTGGTCAACGTAAATGGAATGTGTTGCATCAAGTTCTTCATCACGACGAATTGCGTTCATGTTTGTATATAAACCTTCACCAGCTTCATATCCGTATTCGTGTAATGCAAAGCGTTTCCACTTCGCTAGTGAATGAACAATTTCTAATTCTTCTCCTGAATGCAGCATATCAAATTCAATTGGACGTTCTACACCGTTTAAGTGATCGTTTAATCCTGATTTTTTCGTTACGAATAATGGTGCAGATACGCGGAATAGTTCAAGACGTTTTGCTAATTGGTTCTCGAAAAATGTTTTAACTTCCTTAATTGCGATTTGAGTCTCTCTTACTGTCATTAATGATTGATACATGGTGGTTTCCTCCTAAAATGTTTGGATGTTGTGAAAAGAAGCCAACAAAAAAAGCCCTTCTTTCCCAAAAAACTGGGACGAAAGGCTTTGGTTCCGCGGTACCACCCAAATTAGCAACAGAGGTTGCTCACTTATACAGTACGGAGATGAAATATCTCGATACTGTTCTTCTTGTAACGGCGAAGTTTCCGGCTAAGTCTACTTTCCTATAAAGGATTTCGGTTAGCAACTCCAGGAGGTTCTTCATAATAGGCTTCGTATCAGGCTCACACCACCCCTGACTCGCTTAGACTACGTCCTACTACTACTCGTCCTTTCATAGTCGTTTTGTTGTCACATCTCTGAAACATTTTATTAATGATTATTCTATACAAAAAATAAAGAAAGTCAACAAAAAGTTTTAAAATATTTTTCAATTCTTTATTTTACGGCTTTATTGATTGTTGTTAATTTAACATCTTTACTTTTTCTGCCTCGTCAATCCAAAAAATGTTTCACTAACCGAAACTAACATATACACAATAATTAATGTGATCGTTCGGAATATAGAATCCGCAGTATTTCTTATTATTTTCATTTTCTTTATAATTCCTTTCAGTTTACTTGCAATTTCATGATATACTATAGCATTCAAGCAGTTTGTTTTTACTTAAAACAAACATAGTCATTTATCAAGAGTATTTTTCTAAAACATTGGCTATTATCAAATAAGATTTTTTATATAACGGAGTGATCATATGAGTAAAACGAAATCGAAACCAAAAAAAGGTGTAGGACAAGGTACAGGAAGTAAAGGATGGAACCGTTGGCAATCAAGTGCAAAGAAAAAGAAAGCCGCAAAACCATACAAAAGTAAAGGCACAAAGAAGTAATCTAAATAGCATTTGATTTCTTTACTTTGCACAAAACAAAATATAATTATTACAACAAAAAGCTATGCCCTCATGCATTTGAAGGCATAGCTTTTTTTATATTAAATCATTAAAATATCTCGTATTTCTTCCTCTGTGATTGATGATAATTTTTCTTCTCCCGGCTCAATCACTTCAGCAATTAAATTTTTCTTACTTTCTTGCAGTTCATGCATCTTCTCCTCAATTGTTCCGTGGGCTATTAGCTTTATAACTTGCACTGTATTTTTTTGCCCCATTCGATATGCTCTATCGGCCGCTTGTTGTTCGACAGCCGGATTCCACCATAAATCGTATAATATTACTGTATCTGCACCAGTTAAATTAAGTCCAGTACCACCAGCTTTTAAAGAAATGAGAAATAGATCTCCTTCTCCTTCGTTAAACCGATCGCACAGCTCTACACGTTCTTGCGCTGGTGTACTCCCGTCTAAATAGAAGTATGGAATCGCTTGTCGATTTAACTCACGACCAATAATGGCAAGCATCTTCGTAAATTGAGAAAAGATTAAAATCCTCTTTCCTGTACTTCTACATTCCTCTAAAATCTCTAACAGTTGTTCAAATTTAGCTGAACTTCCTTTGTAATCATCAACAAATAAAGCGGGATGACAACAAATTTGTCGCAATCTCGTTAAACCAGCTAAAATTCTAATTTTATTTTTACGTAACGTATCTTTGTCTAAATGCTTTAACGTTTCTTCCCTTAACTTCGCTAAATAAGCAGCATAGAGACTCTTTTGATCGGGTAATAACTCCGATGATTGTAAGTGCTCTATTTTCTCTGGCAACTCATTTAATACGTCCCCTTTTAACCGTCTTAATACGAATGGTTTCACACGTTTCGCTATATCTTCACGCCTTAAATCACCGAACTCTTTTCTTCCTGGTAATAATTCCGGGAAGACAACATGGAAGATAGACCATAGCTCTTCTAATGAATTTTCTACAGGTGTCCCCGTTAGTCCGAAACGGTATTCAGCTTGAATTGTTTTCACAGCTCTTGCCGTTTGCGTTGTAGGGTTTTTAAACGCCTGTGCTTCATCAAGAAATAGTGTATGAAATGGTCTTGCATATAATCTTATATCTCTTCTCATTAATGGATATGACGTAATTACGACATCAAATTCCGCTATATCTTTCAAAATCTTCCGGCGTTCTGCTTGATTTCCATCTGCAATAACCGCTCTAATATGCGGGGCGAATTTTGTCAATTCACTAAACCAATTATAAACAAGGGATGATGGTGAAACGACTAATATAGGCAGTTTCTTTTCTCGAATCTCAGGCAAAACAGAATCTATAAAAGCAATGCTTTGCAACGTTTTTCCAAGTCCCATATCATCTGCTAAAATACCGCCAAAACGGTAATGAGCAAGTGTTTTCATCCATTCGAACCCATACACTTGATACTTTCTCATTTCTGCATTTAAAGTATTTGGGACAGCAAACTTTAATTTTTTCGGGTTTTGTATATTTTCTACTAACTCTTGAACAGAATCATCCAAACTTAAAACATTGCCTTCGTGAAGTCCGTTCATCCATTTTACACTCCGAATAAGCGGAACATTTACCTCTTCCCCATGTAAAAATTCTTTCCGAATACCTGATTCTTTTACAAACTGATTAATTTCATTAAACTCTTTACTCTCTAGCGGTAATAACGAGCCGTTCGCCAATCGGTAATATTTACGTTTCTCTTCAAGGGCCGCTAATACACCTTTAATTTCTGCTTCTGGTATTCCTTTTATATCAAAACGAAATGACAACCAATCGATTCTTTCTTTTCTTCTCACTCTAATAAGAGGAATTGCATCCCCTTTACTAATTCGCAATTTGATTGCTGTCGTCGCATAAATATCAACTAAACCTTTTAACGTTGGAACGACGTGATATAAAAAATTATACTCAGCTTCTTCATTATGTATAAAGTAACCGCCTTCCGTTTTCGCAAAGGCGCTTTCACTCATAATGTCTAAAATCTCTTTTTCTTTTTTCTCATCACGATTAAAAACAGACGGCTGTCCATCCTCTTCTAGCGGATTAATCATGACGTTCCCATAGTGAAATTCAAGACCTGCTAATAAGCGATTTTTCACGCGGTCTAAATACAATTTCGCTTTTAGCGAAGGTGTTTCAACACGATCCGATATTACTTCATCAATGTGTACAGATCCGAGCTTCATTAATCCTGGTACAACTTTCGCTACGAAATGTTCCATCTTACTTTCTGGAATATAAAACTGATTACTATTTGAGCGACTCATCATCTTTTGTAATTCAATAAGTCGCATACAATCTTCAATGTGTAAGTGATATAATTTCCCATCGTAAAGTGCATTGTTATACATATCCATAACTTGTACACGATTTAGACCATCTATATGAAGTGTAAATCCGCCATTATTTCCCTTCGTAAATTCAAAGTGTAACGGCAACAAACCTTTTGAAACTTGTAACCCCTGAAACAGTTGTTCATTTTGTTTCAGCTGTACATATTCAACTTTAGAAAGTGAAGAGAGCATATCTTTCCATGAAGCTGGCGGTATGAATATCATACTTTCATCTTGTTTCGCATGTACTTCTAGCGCATCCTCATACATTTTTTCGTTATGATACATTTTAATGAGCTGCTGAATAATCGCATCTGTTTCTTGTTTAAAACTATGTACATCTGGTGTATATGTAAATTCATTTGAACAATGAAAAGACTCTCTTTTCTCCACCTTAGAAAGAAATTCTCTAATATGATTTATGAAATACACTTTAGCAAGCTTCAATTGAATTCCAAGAAGAGCCCCACCACTTTTCGTAGCTACTGGTGTACATATAAACTCAACATCTAATATTTCACGTGTATCAAAACGGTGTTGTTTACTTTTTGGCCTCAGTGGTTTGTCTGCAAACAGCTGAAACATACCACTTGTCAATTGATCATTTCTGCTACTATCGGAGCTCATTCCACCCGTTTGTTGATTATAGTTTATTTGTATTAATACTGCCGCAACATGTTGACAGTACGTTTGAAAAGATGCTAATGAAGGACAACTACATTTTGCAACAACATCACCCTTTTTAGCTTTTTCTACTGTAACATGGAAATCTTCGTTCCCTTTTACCGTTGCCTCACAAATTTCTTTATTTTCATCATAATAATTTATTATCACTTTATTTGATTTATAATAAGCTTCACCTCTTTTATATGAGGTCTCTCCGCATACTTCTTTAATAATCGATTTATTTAATGTGAAACTCATTGCTTTGACACTTCCTTAATATAAAACCATTTTCTCTTACTTAACATTTTACATGCTCCACGAGAAAATATAAAATGTTGAATTAACAAAAAAAGATGCTTATTTATAAGCATCTTCTTCACTCTATCTCCATCAACCGTTTCGCCTCAAAATACAATACTTGAATAAACTTTTTCGTATTAATTCGCGTATGACCAGAAGAGGCTAGTTCATCTTTCGTCATTTCTGTCATCCGTTTTCTAACTACAGTGAAATCAAAAAATTTCGGAGCATAGCTTTCAAATTTCGGATTTGAAAAGTCAGTTAATCCTAAAGAGGCCAAATGATTTAACGACTGATAAATGGCTCTGCGCACTCTTTGTTCAGATGCTTTTTTCTCTTTATCAATATCCGTTTCTAAAGCTACATCCCCTAACTTTTTTATCGTAATATAGTGAAAAATATCTTTTAACGCAGGAAATCCAAATTCAAATGTTTGTGCCTTTTCTTGTCCATATAAATATTCCAGTATACTAAGTAAATCCTTACTTCCATTCTCTCCTGCAATACCAAGTTCTGCTAGTAAGAAACGTCCTGAATCCGCTATCTTTTTCCCTTCTTGCACTAATTCATTACGCATTTGCGGCTTTTCCGACTGAAACACGTTATTCAATGATTTTTGAATGTCATATATGGAACGCTCTAAACGAATACGCTCCATCACTTTTCGTACGACAGATACAACTTCAATTTTATTTAACGGTTTCGTAATATAGTATTCCACACCAAGTGTATACGCCTCACCAATGAGCTGTTTCGATTCTACTTGGGAAATCATAATAATTTTCCCAGTGAAAGAAGACGCTATATGGCGAACTGTTTCAATACCATCTCTCATCGGCATTAATAAATCAATAAATAAAATATCCACTTTTTTATAATTTAACTGCTCTGCTTCAATACATGCTCCATCTTCCGATTCTCCAATTACTTCCCCAAGATCTCCATCTTCAATAATTTGCGAAAGCATCGAACGGAAAACTTCGTCATCATCTACGATATAATAAAACAAATCTATTCCCCTTCCCGCTTTAAACTACACTCCGGTAAACAAACGATAAACTTGCACCCTCTTCCAGTTTCACGGTCTTCTAATCTCACTTCTCCGCCGAGCTCTGTTACCATTTCGTTTATGTAAGACAGTCCAATTCCTGTGGACGGTGTTCCCATTTGATCATACTTTGAAGTAAACCCTGGCTTAAATACTAATTTCTTATACTTCTGTGCAATACCAGGACCGTCGTCAATTACTTCAAAGAATATATGGTTTTCTCGTTTATATAGCTTAATAATAATAAGACCTCTATCCTCAATTGCTTCAACTGCATTTGCAACTAAATTATTAAAAATGGATAGAACTGTATACACGTGATATGCAGCATGCTCACCTTCTATATGTTTAGAAAAACGTATATCTTTCTCTAGCATTTCAGCATATTTCTCATTTATTCTTACAATCATTTCTGTAAGCTCATGACCTTCTACATACTCAGCCACATTTTTATCTAATAACAGTTTAGATAATCCTGCAAAAATCCTTTGATTATCCTTTTTTATTTCGTGCACTTCTCCTGCTATTTTCAATGCTGTTTTACTGCTGGAATCATCGTCTGTCTGTAAATTTCGATATAGTTGATATGCTTCTTGTGTAATTAACTCCGCATTTTGTAACGTCTTTTTCAAATGAACAGATTCCACATATAAATTAGAAAGATGCATTAACATATTTTCATTTTCTTTTCGAACTTGGGATTCTTTTAATTTCGTTTCATATAAATTCATCATATTTAAAAAACCAAGTGCAAAGAAACTACGAAAAATAGCAATTATAATGAGTTTATTTACTTCAGAAACTGTTATTGTTGTCCCAAGCACTAACATATGATAAAACGCAAGTTCAGACATACTTGCGATAATTTCAATTGAAATTCCAAGGCACCCAATAACAATTGGCTTCTGATGGAACTTATTCACCCTACAAAGCGAAAAAAGACTCCCATAAATAAAATAATAAAAGAATACAGGATAGCGCAAATAAAATGATTCTGTCATATGAAATGATCCTTGCAATACCCAGTCAAGACATACACGGAATAAGACTACAGATATACCGACAAGAATCCCCGCAGCAGCTGCTGGTATTCTTCTTAAAAATAGTAATAAAAAGAAGAAAAGCGGTGTCCCGAAGCTAACACGAAACGTATCATTAAAAGGATGAAAATTTAGCTCTCCAGCAATTGGGACAACCACCATTAATATAATTAAAAGATACATATCTTTCTTCCATATTTGATTCCAATTCAAAGCTGCCACTTCCTATGTATTTTTTCAAAAATGTACAAGTAAAGCCCGCTTATTATTATAAACGGGCTTTTTTCTATATGCTAACCTTTTCTACCGCTTTTATTTGACGATACTCAGGCTTCCACATTGCTTCTTTCACTGCAATCTTGATGTCGTTATCACTTAAGTTCTCTCTAGCAACACCTTCTGCAACTGCAACTTTAGCTACTTCAATTGCAACCATTTCAGAAATATTACGTAACTCTTCAACTTCTGGCAAAATAGGTGCTCCTGGCTGACTTGTATCTACCATACTTGCAACTGCTTCAGCAGCTGCTGCAAACATTCCATCCGTCATGACGCTTGCACGGACAACGATGGTTCCAAGACCTAGTCCAGGAAAAATAAGTGCGTTATTTGACTGTCCAATCACATACGTTACACCGTTGTATGTAACCGGATCAAATGGACTTCCTGTTGCAACTAACGCTTTTCCTTCTGTCCACTCGATTAAATCTGCTGGTTTCGCTTCAGCAAGTGGTGTTGGATTCGACATTGGTAAAATGATTGGTCTTTCTACGTGAGAAGCCATTTCTTTAATAATTTCCTCTTTAAATGCGCCCGCAACAGTAGATGTACCAATTAAAATTGTCGGTTTTACATGCTTCACAACTTCAGCTAGTCCAATTACATCATTTTGTTTCCACTCACTTACTTCAGCTTCTTTTCTTGCATATGGAATTTGGAAATCAAGAAGATCTTCCATATTATCTGTAACTAACCCGTTACGGTCAATACACCAGAAGCGATTATGCGATTCTTCGTCTGATAAGCCGACGCGGACCATTGCATCTCTTACTTGATCTGCGATACCGATTCCAGCCGTACCCGCACCAAACACAACGACACGGTGTTCACTTAACGGTACGCCAGAAGCTTTTACTGCCGATAATACTGCAGCAAGTGAAACTGCACCTGTACCTTGAATATCATCATTAAATGTACAAACGTCATGACGATATTTATCTAGAATTTTTCGTGCATTTCGAGAACTGAAGTCTTCCCAATGTAAAAGTGCTTTCGGAAATTGTTTATTTACCGCTTGTACAAATATATCAATAAATTCATCGTAAACTTCACCTGTTATACGAGGGTGACGATTTCCAATATAAAATGGATTATTTAATAGTTCTTCACGATTTGTACCTACATCTAAAATTACCGGTAATACACGGCTAGGATCGATTCCAACTGCGGCCGTATAAACAGCTAATTTCCCAATCGCTATGTTAATACCACCAACACCCCAGTCACCAATTCCTAATATACCTTCTCCATCTGTTACAACGACTAAATCAATGTTCTCAGCTGTTGCACCGATATTTGCAAATGCTTCTTCGATACCTGATGGATCGTTAATTGATAAATAAATCCCACGTGGTTTACGGTATTCATGACTATATCTTTGAATTGCTACACCAACTGTTGGTGTATATACAATCGGTAACATTTCACGTAAATGATCTGTTAATATACGATAAAATAACACTTCATTTCGATCATGTAACGCTGTTAAGTATACATTTTTTAATAAATCATCTGGCTGAGAACAAAATTGTTCATATGCTCGGCGTGCTTGTTCTTCTAACGTTAAAACCGCTGGCGGTAATAATCCTTTTAAGCCTAACTCTTCTCTTTCTTTTTGTGTGAAAGCTACCCCTTTATTTAAAAGTGGTGTTGATAATACTTCTGCTCCTCTTAATGTTGTTTCTAATGAACCATTAGAAGCCACTGTAAACTTGCTCATAATATCCCTACCTCTATTCATATATAGCATTTCTATATTGTAAACAAAAAAGAGGGGATTGTCCCCCCCTCTTCTTTTAATTTTTCTTTAAAAGAGTTGCTCCTGCAATCCCTGGATGAGTCATTTCGAATGGATCTAGAATTAATTCTAAGTCTTCTTGTGACAGTACTCCATTTTTCACACAAAGTTCTCGAACGGATTGACCTGTTGCAATTGCTTCTTTTGCAACGCGAGCTGCTGCTTCATAACCGATATGAGGGTTCACGGCTGTAATAATTCCTACACTCTTCTCAACGTATTCTTTTAAACGATCTTCATTCGCTTCAATTCCTTTTAAGCAATTATCTGTAAAGGCACGGAAACCGTTGTTCATAATGCTAATAGATTGAAGTAAGTTGAAAACAAGTACTGGTTCCATAACATTTAATTCTAATTGTCCTGCTTCTGAAGCAAGACAAATCGTATGGTCGTTACCAATTACTTGGAATGCAATTTGATTAATTACTTCTGGCATAACAGGGTTTACTTTCCCTGGCATGATAGAAGAACCTGGTTGACGAGCTGGTAACATAATTTCCGCTAAACCAACACGTGGACCTGATGCCATTAAGCGAAGGTCATTCGCAATTTTAGACATATTCATCATACATACTTTAAGTGCTGCTGATACTTCCGTGTATGCATCCGTATTTTGTGTTGCATCCACTAAATCTTCCGCACCAACAAGTGGTAATTCGCTAATTGTAGCAAGATGTTTTACAACAGCTTGAATATATTCTGGATCTGCATTTAACCCTGTACCAACTGCAGTTGCTCCCATATTTACTTCATATAAATGTTGACGTGATTGCTGAATTCGTTTCATATCACGTTCAAGTACGCGAGAGTATGCTTTAAATTCTTGTCCAAGACGAATTGGAACAGCATCTTGTAAATGTGTACGACCCATTTTAATAACATGGTCGAACTGTTCTGCTTTTAATTCAAATACATCATGCATATAACCCATCGTTTGTAATAAGCCTTCTAATGCATTTAATGTTGCAATATGAATCGCTGTTGGGAATGCATCGTTTGTTGATTGTGCCATATTCACATGACTATTTGGACTAATATAATGATATTCTCCCTTTTCCATTCCTAATAATTCAAGAGCACGATTGGCAATGACTTCATTTGCGTTCATATTCATTGAAGTACCTGCTCCGCCTTGGATTGGATCGACGATGAAATGATCATGCCATTTTCCATCTAGAATTTCTTGGGCTGCTTCTGCGATCGCGCCACCCTTATTCAATTCCAATCTTCCTACATCTGTATTTGCAAGCGCTGCTGCTTTTTTTACAATTGCGAACGCTCTAATTAAACCTTCATGAATTTTGTACCCTGTAATCGGGAAGTTTTCTACCGCACGCATTGTTTGAACGCCGTAGTACGCATAGTTCGGTACTTCTTTTTCACCTAAAAAATCTTTTTCAATTCGCACATCATTTTTAACTTCAGTTAATGTTGCCATGATTATTCACTCCTTAACGATTTCTTATGCTGCTTCTGTTTGTTTGACTGTTTCTACATATTGTTTTGCTTTCTCATTATCGAATTCGCCTTCCCACTTCGACATAACAATGGCCGCTAATGCATTTCCTAATACATTGACAGCTGAGCGAATCATATCTAAAATGCGGTCAATTCCCGCAATTAACGCGATACCTTCTAACGGTAAACCCATTGAACCTAACGTCGCTAATACAACAACGAACGATGCACCTGGAACTCCTGCCATACCTTTGGATGTTAACATGAGAACGAATAATAACGTTATTTGCTCCGTCAAGGACATGTGCATACCATACATTTGTGCAACAAACAATGCCGCTAACGCTTGATAAATAGCCGATCCAGTCAAGTTAAATGTATAACCTGTCGGAATTACGAAAGAGGCAACTGCCTTTGGGCAACCGAACTCTTCCATTTTTCTCATTATATTGGGTAAAACTGCTTCTGAACTTGCTGTCGTAAATGATAGAATCAGCTCTTCTTTTAAAATCTTTATTAATGTGAAAATGTTTATTCCAACCATTCTCGCGTTTATACCCATTACAATCACAACGAATAGTATAACAGTTACGTATACAGCTAGCACTAATTTTCCTAACGGAAGTAATGTTGCTACACCGAATTTTGCAACCGTAACAGCAATTAATGCAAATACACCAAATGGTGCAAATTTCATTACTTGATTTGTAACCCAAAACATCGCTTCGAGCACACCTTCAAAGAAGTTAAAGACAGGTTTTCCTTTTTCACCAATCGCTGCAACACCTAAACCAAATAATACTGAGAAGAAAATGATTGGTAATAAGTCGCCCTGTGCAATTGATTCAAACACGTTTTTCGGTACAATATGAACAATCGTTTCTGCAAACCCTTTCTTCGCTGTCGCATCTGCCGTTTGCTTATAAGAAGAAATATCACTTTGCTGTAAGTTGTTCATATCAACGCCAGCACCTGGTTGGAATATATTTGCTGCAAGTAATCCCATTAAAATAGCAATCGTCGTAATAATTTCGAAATAAAGAATTGTTTTTCCGCCTAGTTTCCCAAGCTTCTTCATATCTCCTACACCAGCTACCGCAACAATTAATGCTGAAATAACAATTGGCACTACAATCATTTTAATTAAATGAATGAATATATCCCCAATTGGTGTAATATAAGAAATCGCCGTTTTATTGCCATAAAAGATTGCCCCTACTACAATCCCTAAAACAAGCGCGACAAAAATTTGTGTTGCCAATCCGAATTTTTTCATATATGTTCATCCCCTTCATGCGAACGCTTTCAATTTGTATTTATAAAAGCTTACTCACACATCTTATAAGTGAACCTACAAAATCATACAAAAACCTACAAGTTCGTCACAAAAAATTCGAAAATTTTTCTTTTCTTTTTCATTGACACCATTTTATTAAAAAGCGATAAAATATACTTGATATGAAATCAGATTTTTTTGTATAATAAAAAAGATATACACTTACAACAAATCGAAATGAAAAGGAGTGGATGTTATGAAAAATTATGTACAGAAATTCGTCCTATCTTCTTCTTTTCTTTTTCATTTTCTTAAAAAGGAACAAGGGCATTCGCCTTTGTTCCTTTTTTATTGCGATCTATATAGGGGGGATTGTTGTGAAACCATATAAACGAGTCTTAATTAAATTAAGCGGCGGTGCACTTGCCGATCAATCTGGAAATAGCTTTAACTCCAAACGATTAGAACATATCGCAAACGAAATTTTATCCATTGTTGATTTAGGTATTGAGGTATCCATCGTCATCGGTGGCGGTAACATTTTCAGAGGTCATCTAGCTGAAGAGTGGGGAATTGATCGTGTAGAAGCTGATAATATCGGTACATTAGGTACAATTATTAATAGCTTAATGCTCCGCGGTGTTTTAACAAGTAAAACAGATCGAGAAGTACGCGTTATGACCTCCATCCCATTTAATGCAGTAGCAGAACCTTACATTCGCCTACGCGCAGTCCATCATCTAGATAACGGATATATCGTCATTTTTGGAGGCGGAAATGGGCAACCGTTCGTTACGACGGATTACCCTAGTGTCCAAAGAGCCATTGAAATGAATAGTGACGCCATTTTAGTCGCAAAACAAGGAGTAGACGGTGTCTTTACAAGTGATCCAAAACAAAATAAATCAGCAAAAATGTACCGGAAACTAAACTATAACGATGTCGTTAGGAAAAACATTCAAGTAATGGACCAAGCGGCTTTATTGCTTGCTCGGGATTACAATTTACCAGCACACGTCTTTAACTTTGATGAGCCTGGAGTTATGAAGAAAATATGTTTAGGGGAACATGTGGGGACGTTGATTAATGATGATGTTTCAATGCTTGTGCATGAATAATAATTTTTTCATCACAAAAGGAGCTTTTATAGTTCCCCTCCTTTCACGCAGTGCTTTAATTCACTATTATGTTGATAAAACAAACTTTAATCAGTAGAGGTTTTGTCCATCTCCACTGATTATTAGTTGAACCAATCAGGCTTTTATGAGCAGTTGATCTCCCACCTAACTTCTTTGCTTCAGCCGAATTTTGAGGTGGGAATCTTACTCCTCGTTACTGCGGGATAAATAGTCCCCTAATTCATGTCATAAGGGGACTTAAGTTTTTGTCATAAGCTTATCGGAATTATTTATCAGCATAATCCTTTAATACTTCTTGTACATCTTTAACCCTAGTTTTTCTACTAATCATTGGCGTACCAAGTTCCTCATCATTTAAACTCCTTCTAGTTTCAAAATCATTAATAAAACTATAACGCGTTAAATATTTCGATTTATCAAATACTTCAGTTATGAAACCACAGTTTTTTAGTGTTCAAATAGAACTCACTTAGAACCTTTAGTAAAATTCTTGATTTTCTGTATTTTATTGAGAAATATAATAATTTCCTCTTAACTACAACACTATTTTGTTATTCTAATAATAAATATTAATTATAATATATATAGGATGGGTAGGATTTTATGAATGTTTAATTAGAGAATGATTAAATGATTGGTACCAAACGATGCTAAAGCAGCAATTACATAAAGCAAAAGAATTAAAAATACAAATAGATAGTAAAATGAACAATGTAGAAGATAATCAAAATTTATCAAAGCTCGCAATCCGACATATATCTGAAAAAGGAGCGTTAAGATAATAAAGAAATTTTATCTAGCTGTTATTGGTATGTCACTTATTAGTATCTTAGCACTCGGCGTTAATGATTCATTCAAAAGTCAAGCTGTGAATATAGGTGAAGGCGGAGGAGCACCTGCTAGACCAGACTATCTTTTAACTATCAATAATGAATTATAAACAAGAAAGAACCTTCTGTTTTGAAGGTTCTTTCTTGTTTATCTACTCGATAAATAAATAATACAGCTTCCTATTTATTAAAGTCATATACTTCTTTGCTCGCACTATATTTTTTAATTTAATTTCATTAATTCATCACAAATAAAAATCAACCAATCCCGCCAATTTCTCCTTACATCGCTCCCAAAATGATAACTTCTCAAAAAACTCTTTCGTCATCTCTTTCGAATCATGAAAATCCTCTGTTACCACCTTATTCACTTGCCCTATAATAAGACCACCATGAATATACAAATTCATCTCATCATTTATATAGAAGCTACGTGCAGTAAAATTTGTAGTACCGATAACAGTTAATTCATTATCAATGAGCATTAACTTTCCATGAAACATCCCTTTTTTATAACCATATACCGTAATCCCATTATTAACAGCTTGACGTATGTACGGATATGCCGCCTCTTTAATAAGAGGAATATCTGGTTTATACGACCAAAGTATCTTCACTGTAACGCCACGTTTTTGCGCCGCGATTAAAGCATTCATTAACTCTTTATTTTTCGCTATAAAATATGGCGTTGTAATGACAATCGAATGCTTCGCTTGTTTTATTAACTCTATATATTTTTCAGCGACGTAATGCCCATTGTAACTAGCCATCGTATATAATGTATTCCCTTTACTAGCTTTATTCGTACTTCTTTTTATCTCTTCTTTCGTATCTCGTTTCCAGTCTAATGCGAACTGTTCTTCTAAATCTTTTGCTCCTTCTCCTCTTATCCTCACATGGTAATCACGCCAATATCCAAATCGCTTATCTTTCCCTAAGTACTCATCCCCTATATTAAAACCACCCGTATAACCAATTTCTCCATCAATCGTCGTAATACGGCGATGATTACGATGATGAAGGGAATAAAATCCGAATGGCAATTCCGGTTTTCTACTATACGTAAAATGAACACCACTTTCCTGTAATTCTTTTTTCATCTTTCTTTCGAATGACAAATCATTAATTAAATCCACTGATAAATATACAGTTACTCCCTTTTTCGCCTTCTCTTTTAATAAGTTTAAAAAAGTATGGCTGCTTTTATCATCCGATAAAATAAAAAAATACGTGTAAATGGAAGTTTTCGCTTCTCTTATGTCAGTAAATAACTGTTTATAAAACGACTTCCCTTCTACATATAATTGAAAGTCACTATAATGAGGTGCATACTCTGTCGGCATATTTTTCCCGGCTTCCATTTTCCTGCCGAGGGTAACGTCAATATGCATCCAAATTAAAATAAAAACGAAAATAGCAATAATAATAGAAGTAACTCGCAATATCTTTTTAATCATTTTGATTTCCTTCCACTCAAATTACTTTCTACTCCGTAGTGTTTCATTTAAATATATTTTCATACGAAATGTATTTCTTATTTTTATTGATGTTAAACAGTTAAAAGAGAGAGAAATATGCAAAGAGGAAGAACTCTTATTGTTTTTATCCTGGGTCTTTTCGGTTCAATGAATAATATTATTATTCCTGGTACTGGTAATTGGGGCTTTGGACTTTCTGCATTCATTTACGAGCCATTCATCATGATGTTAGAAAGTATGGGGTACGAACGAAATAAAGACCTGTTCATCTGTTTTTATGACTGGCGGCAGCGCATTGTTTTTTCTACCCAAAAATATTTATTAAAAATGATTGCCTATGTTAAAAATTTTACAGGTTGCGATAAACTAAACCTAATTTATCATAGTATGGGCGGACTTCTTGGGCGTTCTTACGTTCAAAGTGAAGAATATAAAAATGATGTGAATCAGCTTATTATACTTTGTACACCAATCGCTGGATCTCCACCCAATTATAGTTATTGGAGTGGAGGTAGTCTCCCTGTTCATGCCTCTTCTAAAATAAATATCGTTCATTTTTATATGGAACAATACATTCACTACTTAAGCATTTTACACAAAATGAATAAAGTTGAAGCGATACATCTTTACTTTCCGGGATTACAAGACGCTATCCCTTGTAAAGATTATGGAAATTATTTATTCACAAGATCTGGGTCTTTCATTACATTTTTCCCTTATAGTAAAATGCAAACGAAAAACCCTTTCCTCGATACATTAAATGAAAATAGATTTATTATACAAAAAAGAAATATTGAAACCATACTCATTGCAGGAGATGGGGAGGAAACAATTCAATATTTACAAGTCGTCCCTTCACATTCATCGCCATCAAGCTAAGATTTTATAGTATCTCAAGAATGAAATTTTGAGCTAACTTGTAACAAAAAAGCTCATTTTTTCGTTTTGGGGA
Source organism: Bacillus thuringiensis (assembly GCF_014932895.1). Lineage (GTDB taxonomy): Bacteria > Bacillota > Bacilli > Bacillales > Bacillaceae_G > Bacillus_A > Bacillus_A thuringiensis_AA. Next base: position 433,745 of record NZ_JACYOF010000002.1, read on the forward strand.
AGACTGTATTTCTTGACTTGATAGCAATGTGGCGGTACCTCTATTTATACAAAAGTACACCTCAATTGAACATGCCATACAGTCACAATTTGCTGTTTTCTAATCTCAAGTTTACCTCTCTAATAAATGGAAATAATAGACCTATAAAACATTGGATGGAGGATTTATAGTGACGAATAACAATAATTACGGTGGAAAATTACCCCATAATGTCGAATCTTACTGGACCAGCAGTATTCATTTACCAGAATACCCTTCCTTAGAAAATGGCATGCAGGTCGATGTTATTATTGTAGGAGGTGGAATTACTGGCATTACCTCTGCCTATCTTTTAGTAAATGAAGGTCTAAAAGTCGCTGTTATAGAGGCAGACAAATTATTAAATGGAACGACTGGGCATACGACAGCAAAAATTACTGCCCAACATGATATGATTTATGACGAGCTTATCAGATATACTGGAAAAACTACCGCAAGATTGTATTACGAAGCAAACATCGATGCATTAAAATTCATTCAATCCACAATTAATAAACATCACATTGATTGTGATTTCACTCATCAAGATGCTTATCTGTATGCCACAACAGAAGAATATGCACTTAAGCTAGAAAAAGAAGCAGACGCCTATAAAGAGCTTCGTATTGAAGGCGAACTTGTAAACAAACTTCCTATTGATTTAAAAATATATAATGCACTTGTTATGAGAAATCAAGCACAATTCCATCCACTTAAATACTTAGCTCATCTTTCAAATATAATTACAGAAAAAGGTGGATACATCTTTGAAAATACCACAGCAGTAAATATTAAAACAGGCGAACAACCTGTAGTTCTAATCCGTGGAGGAGCTCAGATTACAGGAAAGTATATTCTCTCCTGCTCTCATTTCCCTTTTTATGAAGGTGCAGGACTATACTCTACAAGAATGCATGCAGATCGATCCTATATAATCGCTGCTAAGACAAAAACAGATTATCAAGGTGGTATGTATATTAGTGTAGATGAACCGACACGCTCTCTCCGTTCTACAACAATTAATGGAGAAGAATTTATTCTTATCTCTGGAGAAAGTCATAAAACGGGACAGGGAGGAGAAACCCTAAAACATTATGAAGCTCTAGAAATATTCGGGCAACAAGTTTTTGGACTTGAAAATATTGCATACCGTTGGTCAGCACAAGATTTAATTACACTAGACAAGATCCCTTATATCGGTGAAATTACCTCCGATCAAAAAAATATACTAATTGCTACTGGATACAGAAAATGGGGTATGACTAATGGAACTGCTGCTGCTCTTTTATTCCGAGATATCATATTAAAAGAAAAGAATAAATATCGAGAACTATATACTCCCTCCCGTTTCCACATGAATCCAAGTTTAAAAAACTTCTTAGTCGAGAATGCCAATGTTGTTGGTCACTTAATTAAAGGAAAGTTAGAGATTCCTCAAAAATGTATCCGTGATTTATCTAACGATGAAGGAGCTGTCGTGGACATTGATGGACATAGAAAAGGAGCTTATAAGGATGTGGAAGGTAAACTTCATATTGTAGATACAACTTGTACACACATTGGATGTGAAGTTGAATGGAACAATGGAGAACGTTCTTGGGATTGTCCGTGCCACGGTTCACGATTTTCGTATACGGGTGAAGTAATTGAGGGACCTGCTGAAAAACCATTACAAAAATACGATTATAAAATGATAGATAATCTTACTTCAGAAGACTCTGGTTATTAACTAAATTTATGTAAGCAAAAACAGCTACATAATATGTAGCTGTTTTTGCTTTATGTTTTAATTTCTCTATTGTTCGTAATCATAAATTTTTACAGTTTAAAACCAAGATACTCCCGTTTGAGAATCACTCGGTTTTTATTAGCTTGAAGATGCTGTAGTCCTATCCCTAAAACCGACAACTTATGGGAGAATATCATTTTTCACCTTCTATTCTAGCTAACAAGTCGTGAAATTCGTTTCTTCTGCCATGAAAGTTTATAATATCCATATTGCAATAGTAAACTCACAATAAAGGCTACTGGATAACCAATCCATATTCCTTTTATACCAAGGTTTGTATAATAAGAAAGATAGTAAGCAACTGGGACTTCTACAAGCCATATTGATATGACACCAATAATAGTGGGCCATAATACCGTTCCACTTGCTCGCATGGTTGCACCAATAATTTGAGCATGACCAAAAATCAAGTAACTCCAAAGTGTAATCATCACCAAACTATGTGCAATTTCGATTGTATTTGGGCTCGTTAAGAATAACGATAAGATTTCCCTTGAAAACAAGTAAATAAAAACAATTAATATACCACCAATTATATAGTTCATAACAATTCCAACGCGAATAACTTCCTGTAATCGATTAAATTGCTTCGCACCAATGGATTGCGCAGCGAAAATGGATACTGTAATCCCAAGGCTGACCGCAGGCATCTGAACATAACTTGCAACCTGGTTTACAACCCCGTATGCAGCAGTCGCATCCGAGCCGAAACGATTCACAAATGCTATTACTGCAATCTCAGATAATGAAACAAGTATCATATTAATACTAGCTGGAATTCCAAGGCGTAATAATAGTTTTAATAAATTCCAATCCATATGAAGATATTTCCGTACTGTCTCATCTAATTGCAGTGGATGATTCTTCTTCTTTAAATAAATAAGCATAACAATAAATGTTACAATGGTTGAGATAACAGAAGCATAAGCGGCTCCATACACACCAAGTTTGGGTATTCCTAGCCAACCAAAAATTAGAATAGGTAATAGAATTATATTTAAGACTGTGCTAACAATTAAGAAATAAAATGGTGTTTTAGAATCTCCTGTACCTCGTATAAATGTTGTATAGGAAAAATATAGAAATAAAACTGGCATAGAAATAAATAAAATACGTGCATAATGCACACTCATATCAATTATATTCTCTGGAGTACCCATAAAGCGCATAATGTTCAGAGCAAATACATTTCCCGTTATTGCCAAAATAACTCCTACTATAAAGGTAAATGTCAACGTCGTACCAACAATGGCTTTTAAACGATCTTCATTACGGGCACCAAATGCCTGACCAATTAAAATCGAACTACCTGAACCAATCCCAATTACAAATGAAACAAGTAAAAAAAATAATGGAAAAAAGGCTGAAATGGCAGCTAATTCATTTACACCAAGCCACCGCCCTACTACCACCATACCAAATAATTGTCCAACTGATTGTAATATATTACTTAAAAGCAAGGGAACTAAAAACATAGACATTGATTTCCACGTTTCTTTTTCTTCCTTTTGTTGATTTTTTAATTTTTTTCTTTCTTGAATACTACCTAACGATGATTTCATATTTGATTTCTCCTTTTTAGGAGGGACTATTTTATTCTGAGAATAAATAATACGTTAAAGATAAAAAGAAATTTTTAAGTTAACTTTATTATCTTATCCATAGATTTCCTCCTAGATAATAATAGTTTTTGAGAATTTGTTTGCCCATTCATTTTTTCTACCATTTATTTCTTTGTTAAAAAATTTTCACATAAACGAAATGAAGCCCTACTCTTATAAACTTATTCCTATATTTCTTCTAAACAGTAGTAAACATCTTCCTTACCCCTTTTCAACATGTACAACAGTTGGATTAATTTGCGCTACATCGTTTATTCTAATAAAATCATTTATGCTATTAAATGTAATAAACAATTAAGAAACAAAATTGGTATAAAAAAATGATTTCTGTAATTAACAGAAGTTATTTTTTATGTTTTTAATATCGTAATTACTCAATATTAACCTCTTCAAATATTATACAAGAAATATTAATCCCTTGTTACGGTGTTTGTTAAAGCAGTTAACATAGATTACTGCTCTTTTTATGTTGTCTGTTATGTTGTATATTTTTAAAAAATTTGTCCAAAATATAATTAACCTGTTTTAGAACAATTTGGTTACCGAGTAGTTAGCTTTTGCTAGCTGCTCTTTTTTGAGGGGAAATTCAATCATTTATCTCTTTTCCTATAAGTTATCTTTAACAATCATTTATGAAATAGGTGACAACTTATTCTATCTATATTATCTAACCTTATTGTTCAATGCAGCAATGGTACCTTTAATTTTGGAAATTTTTATAATGTTTCTCCAAAAACCACAAACAAATATAATGGTTTCGGTTCCTTCAAAGTTGTTTTTATTGTGAATATTTTTATCTGTATATTTCTACAAAAAGAATAATGTTTTTTTCGTTTTATAGATACAATTTCGTATTAGCTTGATTGGCAGGGGGATGCTCTCAGCTAAAAGCAAAGCTTCCACCTTTTTTAAATACGAATGAATAAGCTGCAAGTTTTTTATAAATCAGATGTCTATTCTAGCGCACAAATGGAATATCAGTTTCATCCTCCATCGCAGCACATATCAAATATGGATTTCACTCCTTTAATGTTTGAGTCGCTGTTTCAATGATTGACGCCACATAATTCTTTCATCCCATGCTTTGCCATGTACTCTAAAGAATATCCACTTTCAGAAACTGTATCGAGATTTTTTAATTTAGAAATTTCAGAAATAACTTTCTTTTAATCTGAAATTGTAATACAATCGAGTTAAATAAATTTAACTGGTTAAAAAAAGGATGGTGCAAAATGAAACAAAAAGCGATTTCCATTATTGAAACATACGAACAATTAAAAGTGATAAGTGATCCATTGCGTACAAAAATGCTTATATACTTAGTCGAAAAGCCATATACAGGTCACCAGCTTGCCCAACTTTTAAATCTTTCTCGTGCAAAAATACTCTATCATCTCCGTGAACTAGAAAAACACAACATCATTCAATTAGTAAAAAAAGAAGAACAGGGAGGAAATATTTTAAAGTACTATCAAGCCGTTTCACGTGGTTTTATTCCTGCAAATCACTTACTTCATTATGCTGAATCACAAGAGGCAACGAGACAATCTTATTTGGAAGTATTACATCGTGCACAAACAAGAGTATTAACTGCTCCAGATTCATCATTCAATTTAACATCTTCCCATGTTGAAGATTGGCCCAGTATCTCGATGCAAACAGAATTTACATTAACAGAAGAGCAATTTATAAAGTTTTTAAACCAGTATAGATACCTTGTTAAAGAAACCTTAAAAGATTCCACAAAAACTGATACCAATAAAAACTTTTATGTTACAATCACAGGCTTTGAAATCGATCAAACGCTCTTTAACCAAGACTCATAATTCATTATTAGTGGGGGGACTATTCATTGAGTGAACCTTTCATATCACAACAAGCTCAACCTAAGTATACGAGTATTTCATTATTTAAAAACCGTGCATTTTTATTCCTTTGGTTATCAAGTACCGCTTCTTTTCTTGCTCTTTCAACCTACCTTTTTGCAGAGCAATGGTATGTTATTCGAGCTTTAGGTCGGGAATCAGAACTTGGGATTGTCATGATGGTAACTATGATCCCACGAGTCCTCCTAATGACTGTTGGAGGTGTGTGGGCAGATCGTTTTAAACGTTCAAAAATTATGGTAGTTTCTAGCTTCACGCGTTGCTTACTAATTTTTATTATGATTACTTTATTACATTTACATCTATTAAATTTATGGTCATTACTAGTCTTTGCACTACTGTTTGGAATTTTGGATTCTTTCTTCTCACCAGCGAATCAATCACTTCTTCCTCTTCTAGTCCCAAAAGAGATGTTAACTCGATCTAATTCTTTTATTCAAACTTCCAATCAAATTGCAATGTTTACTGGACCAATGATAGGTGGCTGGATTGTTACCGTTAGTTCTTTCTCAATTTTATTTTTCTCCGTCGCTTGTTTCTTAGTAATTTCATGCACTTTCACATTATGTATTAAAGAAAAAAAGCTTTCACTTTCTTCTGAGCAAGCATCTGCCAAACAAGAGCTATTAGCAGGTTTTCAATATGTATGGAATATGCCTTTTTTAAAATCCATACTTTTCATTTTAATGACAATTAATGTCTTCTTCTTTGGTCCTTTACTTATGGGAATTCCATTATTAGCGAACGAAGTATTACATGGAAAGGCAATAGAGGTAAGTTTTTTACAAAGCTCTTATCAAGGAGGTATGCTAGTGGGCGCTTTATTAATTGGACTTTTAAATATTAGAAAAAAAAGAGGGCTTTCTATTCTAATACTTATTTCTTTTCTTGGTATTTCACTTTCTTTTCTTGGTCAAATATATGTTCTATGGCAAGGAATCCTTTTACTTGTGATGATGGGTTTCATGTCTTCTATGATTAATGTACCATTGGTTTCTATTATTCAAGAAAACAGTGACACAGATAAGCTAGGGAGAGTTATGAGCTTCGTAAGTGCCTCTTCCAATGGTTTAGTCCCATTATCCTATGCTTTTGTATCCATATGCTTAACATTTGGCACTTCTATATCTGACATTCTACTATATTGTGGCTTACTCATAACTATTTTCTCTTTTCTTTTTATAATAAAATATAAAATTATACGTGATACAAATTAAGTAAACAGTGCAGTATTTTTAATAAAACACTGCACTGTTTCTAGAAATTAAACGTTGTAACTCTTGGGAATACAGTTGTAGTTCATCTTGAATTGAAAAAAACATTATAAAAGACACCTCTTACCATTTAAATAAAGAAGATGCAAAAGATATAGTAATGCAATTTACATATCGTTAATGCTTTTCTTGAAAAGTTATGTTCTATATCTCTACAATTATTTATGAGAATATAGCCCATTTTTTCGTTTTTGGGGTACTATAAAATTTTAGCTTGATGGGCATGCCCTTCACATTCCAAACTGAAATGGAAAGATGGCAAAGGCGTTGCTGATATACTTACATATCATGGTGATGACAACACTGTTTTACATAGCGTTTTTCTTCTAGATGGTAATAAATATATTGTGCATGCTTCACATAATGAAGTTCTCTACAAAAGCATTCCTATATTACAAAAGATACTTTAAATTATAACTACAAAAAAGGTGTGGCATTAAGCCACACCTTTTCACATTAAACAAAATTCCTCGCATCATTATTTCTTCCAAACTTATAAATCGCAATTAAGAAAAATGCTATCGCAAAGGCGAATAAGATTAAAATGTTTAAATACAACTCTGAAAATGGAGTTCCTTGCTGTAGTTTTGATATCGTATCTAGTAACCAGCGCTGCGGAAGGAAATCAGCTACTTTTTGTACTGCTTTTGGCATGATGTCATATGGGAAATAACATCCAGCAAGTAAACATGTTGGTACTATCACTATATTTTGCATCGCATTTGAAGCAGTTGAACTTTTTGAAAAAGACACAATGACTAATGATAAACCAACTGCAATTAAAGCGAATATCATAAGCACACCAATCATCACTATGAAAGGCATATTTATATTTGTGTGAAAAACATTCGTCATAAATAATACTGCAATGACAATTTGCACTGTTAATATCATCATATTTACTGCAACATTAGACAATATGAATTTCCTTCCATCTATCGGTGTTGATAATAATCTAAAATACGTTCTATTCTCTTTTTCTTTTAAAATAAATCCTGATAAGTTCATTGCTGAAAATAGCATAAACATGATAAGATAGCCCATCGTTTGATTTGTCATATCTTTATTTTTCGAAGTATCTTCAAGTGTCTCAGACTTTACTTTAAATGAACTTTTTTGATAACTAGCGTACATACTATTAAACGTATTTTGATCGTTCCCTGCCACTTTACTAATCGCAGCAATATTATCAATATAGTTATATAAATATGATTTTATAAATCCTGTTACTTGATCGCCTTTAATTGATGAAATCTCAATATGACCCGGTTTCCCTTCTCGAACACTTTCGGAAAAACCAGAATCTAATGTAATAACACCATCAAGTTTTTTTGAAGTGAGTTTATCTTCTACTTCAGACTCTTTAATTTTACTTACATTTACATGATTTAATTCTTCTAAAAATTTCACCGTATCATTTGCTATCGGCTGATTTTCTTTATTTACAATCCCGATATTTAACGTTCCTTGCCCTACATTTCCGTATTCTGAAAAGGAGATGAGCGTTCCTATTATCGGCAAGCTAATAATAATGAGTAAACTTTTTTTATTTTTCAAAAGTACAGATAACGTTTTTTGTATGAGCCATAAAATATCTTTCATACTATAGCCCCTCCCGTCTACGTAATGCAATAATTGCAATCAATAAAAAGAGTAATGAAATTCCGAGATTTAAAAAAATCACTGGCAATGCCGCTCCTATGTCATTTGCATAAATAATTTTCATAACAGCTGTATTTGCCCATGTTAATGGTGATAAATTTGTAACGAAATTTTCTTCTACTACGAAATATGCACCGCCAAAAATAGAAGCTAATTGTATAATAACTATAATAATCGCTCTAGATGCTTCACCTGTTTTTGTAATATATCCGATTCCTAAACCGAAGCTAATTGCTAGAAAGACTTCTGTTAATAAAATAAGAAATATGATTCCAAGGTGGTCGCCCCAATTTGCTTGAAAAACAAATTTACTAAATAAAATAACAAGTAATATGCAAAGGGCATTCGCTACAAGACTACCCAGCACTTTCCCAATGAAAATTTCAGCTTTACTTATAGGCGCAGCAATGAGACGATCTCCCGTTTTACGTATTCGTTCTCCTCGAATTAAAGAACTCGCTCCCATTGCAGCATATAGCGCTATCATCGTCGTCATTACAATCGCATAGTAATCCATAGAACCCGGTTTTTTAGCAGCCTGTAAAGACGTTTCTTTCATATAATCATTATGATTTCCGTTTGAAATAACTGCGCTAACCTTACTTGGATCTACTTTTGCAACTTCAACTGCTACATTGTACTTATCAACAAATGTCGTAAGCACGCCTTCCACAATACTTCCCTCTACACTGCTTCTTTCGCTTCCAAAAAATTTCGCGCCATCTTTCTTTAACTCTACATAAGCAGCATATTTATTTTGCTTCACTTCTTCTTTCCCATCTATGCCTTCGGAAATTTTCTTAAAGTGAATTCCTGATTTATCGACTTCTTTCGTAAATGCTTCAAATGATTGAGAAAATGTGCTACTCGCTTCATCTTTGTATAGCACTTGTATATCTTTAATGGAATGACTGTCGCTATTAAATGCGTTACTTAAGGCTGTTCCTAACACAAGCATAAGCACAATTGGAAATGCTAACATAAAAACTAAAGTTCTTACGTCCCTGAAATCTCTTTTAATATGCATAACTGCAATATTGAAGATGTTCAATTGATGAACCTCCCTTTACCTTTTCTTCATTTACCTTTATTTATCTCGTAAGTTTCTTCCAGTCAACGTAAGGAATACAGTTTCTAAGTTTGGAGCCTGCTCCTCTAACGAACGAATTTCAATATCGTGATTAATGCAGTGCTGAATAATTTTATTTAAATTGTTTAGTCCTGCATCAGAATTCACTTTAATTACGTTCTCTTCGATTTGAACAGCTTTCACACCGTTTATCTCTTTTAATTTTTCTACATCTAGGTTTTCTACTGACTTCACTTCAATCCAAATGTCTTTCGTATCGGTAATAATCGCTTTTAACTGTTCTTTCGTTCCTTCTGCAATTACTTTACCGTGATCTACAATTGCGATTTTCGTACAAATCTCTTCTACTTCCTCCATGTAGTGACTCGTGTAAATAATTGTACTTCCCATTTCATTTAATTTTCGAACAGACTGAAGAATGTAGTTTCTTGACTGCGGATCAATTCCAACTGTTGGCTCATCCATAATAATTAACTTTGGTCTATGTGCGATTGCACAAGCGATATTTAGTCTTCGTTTCATCCCGCCAGAAAAGTTCTTTGGATAGCTTTTCTGTTTATCACTTAGTCCTACAAATTGAAGTGCTTCCTCTACTCTCGCTTTTAATTCAGCTCCTCGTAACCCGTACAATCCAGCAAAAAATTTCACATTTTCATAGGCAGTTAACTCTTCATAAATCGCAATATCTTGTGGAACGATACCGATATTCATTTTGGCAAATCGATTATGTTTCTTTATATTTTTCCCTAGTATACTGATTTCCCCTTCATTACTTCTTAACAACCCAGCAATCATATTTATCGTTGTACTCTTACCAGCACCATTTGACCCTAAAAAGCCAAATATTTCTCCTTCTTTAATAGATAAAGACATATTATCTACCGCGATGAAATCACCAAATTTTTTCGTTAAATTTTTAATTTCTAATGTATTCATCATTTCACCCCTATTTCGGTTTCTCTGCTATTATTATAAACAAAAAGAATGAACCTGCTCAGTGCAGAAATTCATTCTTTTCACATGAGATTATTCACTTTTTTCATATGAGATGGTTCATCCTTGTCCCATTCCCTTATATCGGCAACAACATTGTTACTGAAAAACCACTTGCACCATCTACAATAATTTTTCCGTTTACAGACGCTGTTCGCTCCTCCATCCCCATAATACCAAGGCCTTTTTTAACAAGAGCAGCCCCCTTACCATTATCCTTCACTTGTACTTTAACCACTTTGTTAAGTACATGAATATCTATTGAGATGACTGTCGCATCAGCATATTTCATCGTATTTGTTAATGCCTCCGTAACATTTTCGCCGATAATTTTCCACTGAATGGGAGAAATCATATCTAAGTTCCCTTTATATACGAAAGGAATGTTTACATCATGCTTACCGGCAAATTCCTCTATGAATAATTTCATACGATGAATGCCCATTTGCTCTGTTGGTGGCTTTATATTTTTTAATGTAATCCGAATGCTTTCAATTCCATCTTTTGAAATATGAATGGCATTTTGTAATAACTCCATAGATTTTTCTTTATCTATTTCAAGCAATCTCTTTGCTGCTTCCATTTGAATAAGTGCGCCTGTCATCGAGTGACCGATTTTATCATGAATTTCTTGAGATAGTCGATTTCTCTCTTCTAACTTAAATGTGTACTCTGATTGTCTCATGTATTCTTTATTTTCATTTAGGCTTTTCGTCAGTCGTTGTATATCTTTTCGCATCTTATCATTTTGTGATTCAAACTTTAATACACGCGATATATATCGATCTGCCATAGTTAAAACGAGAAAAGAAAATGCAACAATTAATCCATAGGTCATTCGAATACTTTCATCTGTAAACATAATAGGAATCATCATAATGATAAAGAGCTGCCATTTCTTCTCTATATAATGAAATGTAATTTCGTATAAATTCAAAGGTAAAAACAAAATAAAAAACGGATGAACCTTCCATGTAAATAACATGACTACGCCAATTGACACACAGATTAATATTTTTTTGTACGTATCTTTTTTAAATATAGAGGTCAACACGTTTACAGAGAGATATAAAAGCAAAGTAAGTATAACCCACGGTAAGTTTGTAACATTTGAATAAATGTAACTGAACACAATATATATAAAGACAATTAATTTACTTATAATTAACCAAAATTCCATATCATTAATCTACTTTCCCTGTTAAGTAATAAATCGCAATTTGTGTGCGATGTTCAAGTCCAGTTTTCCCTAAAACTGATGTAATATAATTTGCAATTGTTCCTTCAGATATGAAGAGCTGTTTCGAAATTTCTTTATTAGAGAATCCTTTCGCAATTAAGGCGATAATACTAAGCTCTCTTTCTGTAAAAAGACTTTTATCTATTTTAGATTCTTCCTCTTTGCTTTCCATTAAATTAGACTTAATTTTATCAAGTACTACATCTTGCATAACAGTTTGACCGTTATACACACCTTTTATTGCATCACGAATACGCTCCGGATCATTATTTTTTAATAAATAGCCTTTTGCTCCGTTTTTTACTGCGTCCAAAATATATTCATCATCATCAAACGTTGTTAAAATAAGCGGTTTCGCTTTCGTCTCTTCACAAATTAATTTCGTCGCCTCTACCCCGTTCATATTTGGCATACGAACATCTAAAAGAGCAATATCAACTTCATGCTTTTTACAATATGCTACAGCTTCTTCCCCATCATTTACAGTATCTACTACTTCGAACTCTTCGTATGTATTTAAAATAATTTTCATGCCTTCTCTAATAAAAGAGTTATCATCCGCTATTAATATTTTAATTTTCATGTTTGTTAGTATGGACCTTCCTCCTACTAACATTCACATCCTTTCTTCCCGTAACATTTCCTACTTGCTCATTATATACTTCTTCCTTCCATTTTTTCACACCTTTTTTCATCTAGCTCTCCTGCAAAAAATATATTATTCTTTTTTTACAAAATGTGTAGGGTGACTTATCATTTCTTACGTCTATATAATAGAATGCGTCAAAAAGGAGGGAGAGACCGATTGAGGAAAAACAATTAATTGAAAAAGCACAGCAAGGAAGCGAACATGCTTTTCGTATCCTTGTACAAACATATCGTCATTATGTTTTTCAAGTTATCTTTTCTATTTTAAGACATGAAGAAGATGCTAAAGATGTTACACAAGAAGTATTCGTAAAAATTCACGCCTCTCTCCCAAATTATCAATTTCGCGGATTAAAAACGTGGATGGCACGTATTGCTACCAATCACGCTATTGATTATAAGAGGAAGAAAGCTAAAGAAAACGAAGAACTCTCCTTATGTAAAGAAACTGAGGAAAATATAAAATCCTCTCATAACATTGAAGCTTTACTATTGACGAAAGAACAAAAATTATTGATTGCTCAAAAACTAAGAGAACTTCCGGAGAATTACCGTGATGTCGTTCTCGCGCATTACTTAGAGGAAAAAAGTTATCAAGAAATTGCTTTCCAGGAAAACATCGAAGTGAAAACAGTTGAAATGAAACTGTATCGGGCACGAAAATGGATAAAAAAACATTGGAAGGAGGAAGAGTTTCTATGATGCATTATTCAAAAAAAGATTGGCGCAATTATACATTAGATTTTATAGAAAGTAATGAACGTGAATCTATGGAAGAACACCTTTATGAATGCGATCATTGTTTGGCACTTTATATGGAAAGTATTGATGAACAACAAGAAAACCTTCCAATGATAAATGATGATTCATTTACGAACGAAGTTATGACGCAAATTAATTTTGAAACACTACAGTCTAATGAAAATATAAAAACAAACTCACTAAAGCGCACGATTATTCACTACATAATTGCGACTGCGGCTACAATTATTTTTATGGCAAGTGGTTTATTCCATTATATTTTCATAGCGACATCAAATTTCGAGAAATCTTCCAAAGAAAATGAAACTTCTATTTCACAACAAATTGTAAACAAAGCAGTAGACACATCAAAACAGGACGGAGGTTTAAAACATGAATAAAAATCCCTTTTTAGCACTTGTATTAGGGCTAATCCCTGGGCTTGGACATTTATATTTAAAGAAATTCGGACGGTTTATTTTATATAGCGGAGGAGGTTTATTACTATTTTCCTTTGCAGTATTTTGTACAATAATATTAGGAGAACGTAATATCGCTTTTCTTTCTCTATTTTTACTAGCATTGTTATGGGTAATCAACTTACTTGATTTAGTTATTACTATTATAAATCAATCGAAAAAACAAGCAGCGGGACAATTTACAGAGCCCTCTAAAGAAAGTGAACGATTTTATATCATTCTCCTATCAATCATCCCTGGACTTGGTCATTTCCAATTAGGACTTATGCAACGCGGTCTTACATTTTTAGTCGCTTGCGCAGGCTTAGGCAGCATGATTATATTTGTAACATTATTAACATCTCAAGGAAGTTTCCTTATCTTCCTTATTACGTTACCTGTTTTATGGATTTATAATTTCTTTGACGTTGTTCAGCAACTACAGAAAAAAGAACGCGGCGAGCAATTAGTTGACCGTACTATTTTCGAAGATTTTGAAGAACATCGAGAACAAGGAAAGAAAAGTAAAACATTTGCTTCTATTTTGGCGATGTTCCCCGGAGCAGGACATATGTATTTAGGATTACAACGCCGTGGTCTTCAGCTTATGGCAGCCTTTTTACTATCTATTTATTTACTCGATTTATTACGACTCTCTGCGTTTTTATTTTTAGTACCAATCATTTGGTTCTATAGCTTTTTTGATGCTTTACAGCAAACAGCAAAATACGGAAAAGAACGAGTTCAAGACGAACCAATTATCGATTATTTTATAAATCATCAAAGGTGGATCGGTATCGGATTAATTGCATTAGGTGGTTATTATTTATTAGATCAAACAGTCCTTCCTATTTTGAATGATTATTTTGTAACTATATTTAATATTCATCTTAGCGAACTATATTATCGCTATTTCCAAACATCTATCGTTGCGCTCCTTTTAATTGGTGGCGGCTTTAAGCTGTTACTTGGAAATAAAGAAAACAAAGGTGGGACAAGCGAATGAGGACTTGGCGTGTTGGAACATTCTCAATGGGGCTTTCTATTATTGCATTAGGTTGCTTCTTACTATTTTCAGTTATTAAAGGTACCCAATTATTGGATACCTTAACAGCGTGGTGGCCAGTTTTACTTATTATACTCGGCGCTGAAATTTTACTATACCTTCTATTTTCTAAGAAAGAACAATCATTTATTAAATATGATATTTTTAGTATTTTCTTTATCGGCGTTTTAGGAAGCGTCGGAATTGCTTTTTACTGTTTATTATCAACTGGATTACTAGAAGAAGTTCGTCATTCTATTAACACAACGAGGCAAACCAGTAATATTCCAGACGGACAATTTGATATACCTGAATCTATCAAAAAAATCGTAGTAGATGCAGGACATCAGCCTCTAACGATAGAGGGAAATAATACAAATCAAATTCATCTTTTTGGAACTTATGAAATGACGACGAAAGCAAATGAAAAACTCAATTTAAAGCGGGATGATTTCCTTTCAGTTCAAACGGCTGGAGAAACGATGTATATCACTTTAAAATCATTACCTGTTCAGCATACGTTATTTAACTCAGCGCCACAGGTGAAACCAACGCTTGTTCTTCCGCAAAATAAAAATGTGGAAATTCGTGCTTCAAATAACGAGCTATCTCTTTATCCTGGTCAATTACAAAATAATTGGTTTGTACAAAACAGCTCAAGTGTATCTGTTCATTTAGCTAAAGAAAGTGATGTTTCTTTAACAGCAATAACAAATCAAAAAGAAACTCACGGAAACACACCTTGGGAGCAAGTAGAAGATTTAACGAAAAAAGAAAATAATTCTTCAGAAGAACATCCGGAATTAAACGAGCAAGAACATTGGTATAAAAATTCGATTAAAACTGGAAATGGGACGTACAAGTTAAATATTGAGAAAGCTTATAATTTGAATATGAGCGTTATCGAAAAATAAGAAAAACCTTCCACAATTGTGGAAGGTTTTTCTCAAATAATCGCTTTAATTCCTTCTAAAACTAATCCAATCATAAAACCACAAACAGCACCGTTCACACGGATCCATTGCAAATCTTTCCCTACATTATTTTCAATCATTTCGATTAAAGTTTTATCGTCTAACTTATCAAGATTCTCTTGCACAAGTTTTCCGATTTTCGAATGGTTATTTTCAACAAGATTCACAACTTGTTTTTGTAACCAATCTTCTATTTTTTGAACAGTCTGTTCGTCTTCTTTTATTTTATTCACTTGTGTTTTTAAAAATGGAATAACATATTTATCAGCAAATTCTTCATTGTTTACAAAGGCAACTGCTCTTTGTTGTACTTGCTCCAGCATCTCTTTTATTTTGTCTGTAGCATCCCAATTTGCAATCCATTTTTCTTTCCAATTTTCTAATTCCTGTAGTAAAGCTTCATTTTCTTTTACATTTATAATTTCTTGACGAATCTTCGCTAATATAAGTTGTCTTGTACTATTATCAGCATCTTGTAAGCTGTTAATATTGCTAATGATAAACTTCTGCAAGATGCCTCCAATTTTATCTTCATCTACAATATTCATAAACGATTTCAAAGTAAACTGCAAGAATCCATCTACTTTTATATTTTCCATCGCTTTCATGCCTAAGCTTCCAAGCTGGTAACGAGCTTCCTCTTGCGTTGTCCAATCTTTCACTTTTACTAATATGTAATCCAGTGTCTTTTCATCATATTCTTGCACAACTAATTGATCAACAAGCACTTGTAAAATGTTACTTGTATTAATTGTATGTAAATACGTTTTTAATTCTGTTTCAATAATAACAGCTAACTTTTCCGTATCTATTGTAACAATCGCTTTCTCAGCAATTGTTACAATCCCCTTTTTCACAGCATCAGACTGCATCTCTCTCTCAGCAATTTGTAGCACCATTTGCGCTAACTGCATCTCTTTTACTTTATTCGTAATACTTTCTTTCGTCAGCCACTCATTTTCTAACGTATGAATGAGCCCCTTTGTTACCCGTTTACGATTTTTAGGTAATAACGCTGTATGGGGAATTGGGATTCCCATCGGATGACGGAATAAAGCTGTAACCGCGAACCAATCCGCAAGTCCACCAACCAATCCAGCTTCAAATCCACCTTGTATAATCTCTCCTACTACCGTTCCTTGAAAAGGGATAGAAGCCGCAAAGCCGACACCCATAACCCCAAGCGAAATACCCGCTATATATTTAGTCTGTAATGACATCGTATACACATCCTCTTATTATGTAAAATAAAGCTTTTTTTGTTGTATTTATTCAATATTAGTTATCCTTTATATATACTATAAAGAACTATTATGAAAATAACAAAGATTTTTATGTACATGAAAAAGTGAGGCTACAATTAGCCTCACTTTTCTTATATCGTTAATTCCAAACCTTTCTTATAATACTCATTCATTACATCTTTTGGAACCATACTTCCACCCGTTCCCCACACAATATGAGTACCCTTTGTCACCTTCTCTGTTAATTGTTGCTTTTGTAAATACTCATCTTCTTTACATACTTTCACTGGCCCTATCATACCCGCTAGTGCAGAAGGCTCTAAATAAATATTCTCCGTATCAGCCATTTCTTTTAACAATCTATATAACTCTTCATCGTTTACTGTATAATTTCCGCTTAAAAATGCTTCCATCGTTTTACCGACAAATCCAGATGGCCTTCCTACCGCAAGTCCATCCGCATCTGTTCTATTATCAATACCAATATCTTGAACGGCAATTTTATCGTGAAGCCCTGTCATTAAACCGAGTAACATACATGGAGAATGTGTTGGCTCTGCAAAGAAGCAGCGCACGTTGTCTTTATACAATAACTTTAAGCCAAACGCTACTCCGCCAGGTCCGCCCCCGACACCACAAGGTAAGTAAACGAATAAAGGATGATCTTCGTCTACTACAATCTCTAACTCTTCCAATTGCTTTTGCAAACGTGATGCCGCTACTGCATATCCTAAAAATAAATCCTGTGAGTTTTCATCATCAACAAAATAACAGCTAGGATCAGCATCAGCCTGCCTTCTTCCTTCTTCTACTGCTTTACTATAATCATCTTCATATTCAATAACATTTACACCTTTACTTCTTAATAAATCTTTCTTCCATTCTTTTGCGTCTGCCGACATATGAACAGTTACATTAAAACCTAGATTCGCACTCATAATCCCTATGCTAAGTCCTAAATTCCCTGTAGAACCTACCGCAATTGAGTGTTTCGCGAAAAACTCTCTACATGTATCACTATCTAAAATGGAATAATCATCCTCTTCAGTTAACATTCCATGCTGCAGAGCTAATTGCTCAGCGTGTTTCAACACTTCATAAATGCCGCCCCTAGCTTTAATTGATCCTGATATGGGAAGATGACTATCACATTTCAATAGCAATTCTCCTAATATGGGTTGCTCGTAATTTTTCTCTAAAGACTGTTTCATAGAAGGTATTTTCACTAAAGGTGATTCAATAATGCCGTTCGTTTCTTTCGTTTCAGGAAAAACTTTCGCAATATATGGTGCAAAGCGCTTTAATCTCTCTTCCGCGTCTTTTACATCTTCTTCATTAAGTGGTGAATTTTTTATTGCTGTTTCATACTTTTCCATATTTGGATTTATCCAAAATACTTCTTCTGTTGCAATAAGTTTGTTAACTAATGGGTACTCTGCTTTTAATGCCCCTATTTCCTTCATTCCATTTCCTCCTCATATCCTTGTAGCTCGCCATACAATAAATTATAATTAAATTAATTTTAATATAGTTTAACACAAAAAATAATTTTAGTTAATTTTAATTTAATTTATTTAAATATAATTAAATAATTATTAAGGAGAATGTTTTATGGAAAATATAGATATTGGTAAAAAGATTGAAAAACAAAGGAAAGAAAAAGGTTTAACTAGTAAAGAACTAGCAAAGATGGCCGATATTACACCATCTATGTTAAGTCAAATTGAGCGCGGGTCTGCTAACCCTTCTATTCAAACATTAAAAGTACTCGCAAAAGCACTTGATGTGCCAACGTTTAGCTTTTTGCTTGAAGAAACAAATACAGACGATTTAATCGTGCGCTCTCATAAACGTAAAAAAATGATTATCGATAATTTATCATATGAAATGCTATCACCTGATTTCACAGGCAATTTAGCAACAGCAATTATGACTGTTCCACCAAATACTTCTTCATCAGAAAATGTGCTAGAACATAAAGGTGAAGAATTAGCATTTGTCTTAGATGGGAAAATCACATTATATTTAAACGAGGAAGAATACATATTAAAAACTGGTGACAGTGTAAAAATACCTGCTTATTTAAAGCATAAATGGGTAAATCATTTTGAGAAAAATGCGATTGTCTTATTTTCTGTTACTCCACCGATTTTTTAATACATACATAAAAACAGGTTAATCCTTATAAAATATGGATTAACCTGTTTTATTAATAAAAAAAATTAAAGTATCATTAAAAATTCAGCAATGGGGCCAAGTACAAGCACTGGTAAAAATGTTAATGCGCCTACTATACATATTGTCCCTAACAAAATGCCGCCAAATAAACGAGTATCCGTTTGAAATGTTCCTATTATCGTTTCAGGAATAATCTTCTTCTTTTTAAGCCCTACTGCAACAGCAAGCATTGTAATGATTCCTAAATACCTACCAATATACATGACAATACCCGTTGAAAGATTCCAAAATGGTGTACTATCTTTTAACCCTTCAAATCCAGATCCATTATTAACAGCTGACGACGTATATTCATATATTACTTGCGTTAAACCGTGAAAACCAGGATTGGAAATGGCGTCCGTTCCATGATAAGTAGAAAAAGCAATTGCCGCCGCTCCAAGAATAAGTAATGGCTGAGATACAATCGTAATCGCAATTAACTTCATTTCTTTTCCTTCTAATTTTTTATTTAAAAACTCTGGTGTACGACCAATCATTAATCCTGCTAAAAACACAGCAATCATCGCATACATGATTACATTCATAAACCCAACCCCAATACCACCAAACACTGCTCCTAAAAGCATATTTACAAGCGGAACCATTCCTCCAATCGGCGTTAGCGTATCATGAGTCGTATTGACCCCACCGCACTTGTTACATTCGTATAAAGTGCAGAAGAGATAATTCCAAGACGAGTTTCCTTCCCTTCCATATTCCCTTGTGAACTTTCTACTCCTAATTGATTTAATAGTGGATTCCCCCCCCAATTCCGTCATAGCAAGGACCGTGAAACCAATTATAAAAAGAATAAGCATTGATATAAAAAGAATTCGGCCTTGTCTTCGATTGCCGACCATTCTACCATATACAAATGGAAACGCCATTGGAATTAGCATTTGTCATACCATCTGTAACACATTACTGACCATATTAGGGTTTTCTAAAGGATGTGCAGATACCGTTCCAAAAAAACCACCGCCATTGTCACCTAATTCTTTAATTGATAATGAGGATGCTACTGGCCCACGAGGAATTCCTTGTATAATTCCCTCTATTGTTTTCACCGTTACTCCTGCATCAAGTGTTTGAGGTACTCCTAATAGTACAAATAATAATGATGTTATAAACGCAATCGGCAGAAGTACACGTGTAATAGATTGTACAAAATCAACAAAAAAGTTCCCAATTCTTTTCCCAGCTAATAGACGAATAAACGTAATACCAACTGCTAATGAAGTGGCAGGAGCAGCAAACATCATAAACGTTACACCTATCATTTGAGATAAATAAGATAAACTACTTTCCCCTCCATAATGTTGTAAATTAGCATTTGTCATAAACGTAATCGCTGTATGAAAAGCTAAAGTAGGTTCTAACCCCTCAAAACGATAAGGGTTTAACGGTAACATTCCTTGTAACCTAAAAATAGCCATGTATAGATTTTTTCCACACATGACTATTTTTTAATGTTTTGGAATCAATAGAACCCCTAAACTAATAACACAAAAACTAAGTATTTGTTGTATAGATAAGCCCATTACAACTGAATTTTGTTCACTTATTAGTGAAATAAATATATGAGCACTTCCCTCAAAAATTAGAAAAACACTTATATTCTTTCCATTTCCTAATCTTTCATTTCTCATCCATAACAAGCCGATTATACAAAGAGCGAGGATGATCTCGTATATGAAAATAGGATGATACAAAAACTTAGATTCATATATTTTCACACCCCAAGGCAATGTAGTTTGTACACCTAATTTTTGATGAAATAGAAAATAAAAAATAATACTCATGCATAGTCCAAAAGGCAATGCGTCAAGTAAAATACGAAGCGAAAATTGCTCCTTTTTATTTTTCCAAACAATATATATACTCGCAATTACGCACCCTACTATAATATACTGCATATTTCCTACAGCTAATAATGCTTGTAATGGCGATCCAAGAGCCCATACTGGATTTAAAATTGCCGGTGCAAATTTCCATACAAATACGATGATAAGAAAAGCATTTGTTACAACATCCATCATTTTCTCATATGATACATTTTGATGCCCCATCTTTCGTTTCATCAGCACAAATCCAAATAGACTTCCAATAATAAGCGATACGGGTTGTAACCTCACGATCCACTCCATCACTATGAAATCCCCTCTTAACTCTCAATTAATTCCTTAAATTTCTCCTCTAATTGATCTGAAGGTAATACGCCTCGCACTTGATCTACTATAATTCCATCTTTATTAACAAAAAACGTCGTTGGTAATGAGAATACTTTATAATCTAGTCCAGCTACTCCGTCCATATCTAACAAAACAGGAAATTTAAATCCGTGACGATCTGCAAATGCGCTCGCTTCTTGTACTGGGTCGCCGATCGTTGCATTCACCGCAAAGATTTCAATATCCTTTTTATATTTGTCATACAAACGAACTAAGTCAGGTGCCTCCATTTCACATGGGCCACACCACGATGCCCAGAAATTAATAAGATATGGTTTTCCCTTTGCATCACTTAACGAATACAACTTCCCATCTAATCCTTTTAACGTTATATCCGGCGCTCTAAATCCTACTTGTGGTAATATTTCTTTCTCTTGTAATTCGGCTTGTTTCGCTTTTCTTTCCTTTTCTTCTTTCTTTGAATTATAAAAGTTGACTCCCGCCCAAACGAGCGCTCCCACTAGTATAATAGCAATTAGTTTCTTCATTTTTATTCCTCCTAAACACACTACAATGAGTAGTGTTAATTCTTAAAAAAAAGAGGCTATATGCACTCTCCGACAATAAGTACAATCGACATACAAAATAAACCTAATGTGACATATACCGAATTAGTGTGTAACGGTATAGTAAGCTTCACAACTTTTTCATTTAACACTTGCTCGATTCGTAAATTGATTGCTGTTTTTGCAAATGAAGCTGTCACACATCGATTTTCCATCGTCTTTATTTTAATTAATTTTAATAACGCACTGCCTAACTCGAATGAAGATTTCATTTTTTGCATCGCATATTTATCTGCTGCTAACTCTTGATACGTATGGTATCGCTGTAACAACCCTTCTAGTATCGGGATGTACATCATTCCTTCCGCTAACAATGTAAAACAAAATAATTTTAGCGGATCCCGATTGTTTTGATGATATTCTTCATGAAAAATAATCGCATCAATTTCTTCCTCTGAAAACGTCTGAAGCATCCCTTCTGACATCACGACTTTCGGACGAAATAATCCAATTGTAAATGCTGCAACTTCCTCGGTCGGCAGTATATATATTTGTTTTCCTTTTCTAATGAAAGGAAAAAGTACTTTTTGCAATTTTTTACTATAGAAACATTGCCGCCAAATTCTTTTGCTCACAACCAGTACAGTAAGTAATAATAACCCAGCTATTATAATACGAATTAGCGATAATTCTTTCATATGTTTTTCTAACTCAAATAAGCAAAACTTTGAAAGAAAGAACACCTTATTTTGAAAAAGAAATGGATATGTAACATAATACATTAACATGCTGAAAAAGAGAGTACTTACAATTACTGCGAACAAAAAGATTTTACGCATTTGCCATTTCATTTTATCGATCCTCTTTTTTTAACTGACTCAATTTATCTTCTAATTTTTTTAGTAAAGTCGGGTCAGCCTGCTCTAACTCATCTAGCATATGATTTACAACTAAATCTCCAAATTCCCCCATTAATTCCTGTGTCATTTTCTTCGTTTGATTAGATAAGAATTCTTCTTTTGTTTGTACAGTACGATATATGCCACTTCTTTTCACAGTCTGTTTTTCTAAGTGTAATTTCTCTACTAACCTGTTCATAACTGTCATAACAGTATTAAAATTCACAGGTGATTCTTCATTTAATTTCTGCTGTACTTCTTTAATGGTAATACCCTCTGTGGACCAAACAATCTCCATAATTTTCGCTTCAAGCGGTCCAAAGAAGTGATTTAGCCCTTGCTCATTTAACTTATAGTTTTGAGTAAACATCGTATGGCTCCTTTCGCACTACGAATTGTAGTATAAATTAAATGAAAGGTCAAACACGAATGATATAAACTGCTATTCACTAATTATGAATATCCATTCATTATAAACCTAACTTCTCTCCAAATGTATCAAAGAGATACTGTTCTAATATTTGCACACTAAATTTCTCATTACGACCAAGTGCAAATAATTCCCGATCTTTCGCTACGATAGTATCTAACGGAATAGCCACATTATCAACTATTTTTGTAATTTCAATTATATTACTTTTTACGTTTACCTCTGTTTTAAATTCAACGTTTTCCAATACTATATGTGAACGTCTTCCTGATGCAAAAAAAGTAAAGTTAGGATTTTTAACAACGCCAATTTCAGCCTCTAACGCATATAAATAATGAAAAATTATATCTCTATGTCCATCTTTTATTACTTTTTCATCCTTCTCATCATCTAAGTATTCTTTCAACTTCGTTGTAAATTCAAATCGAAAATCCACTTTTTTCACGCTCCCTCTGATCATTCTGCACCGAATAAATATATTAATATAATTTAACCATATTGTAATATAAGTTCCTATAAAAAGTAAAAAGAACTTTTGTAAAATCACTGGTATTTCCGATGATTTTTTAAATTATAAACATTAATTCATGTGTCGTTATATCCATTTAAACATATTGTATCCATATTTTGAAACAATAGTATGTAGTATTATATATCAATAAGCTGTTTCTAATGTATTACTCTATATAGTCATCGCCTCTCTTACTATTCCAATATATTCAAACTGCATTTTCTCTTTATTCATTACATTAGAGAAGGAATGTAACTCTCTTCTAGCGAATTTTTACATAATAACAATAATTAGGTGGTGCTTTACTATGAAATTAGCTGTCATTGGTGGCGGTGATTTACAAGATTCAAATCACTTGCATATTAATGAGCGACTTATAGAATTAACAAATAAACAGTATCCAAAAGTATTATTCATTCCAACAGCTAGTCATGATGATGAAAGCTATATAAAATTATTTTTAGACACGTTTGAAAAACAATTGCATTGTGAAGTACAAATACTACGTATTATAACTGAGCCCCCTTCTAAATATGAAATAGACGAGATGGTTCATTCTGCCGATTTAATTTACCTCGGAGGCGGGAACTATATTCAAATGCTTGAACACTGGAAAGAACATAAAATAGATGAAAAATTACTATTGGCTTTACAACAAGGAATACTTATCGCTGGCTATAGTGCTGGTGCTATGTGTTGGTTCACATCTAGTATCCGATCAGATTATGAAGGTTCTGACTATATAGAAAGTAACGGATGGGGTATTGTTAACAAACGATTTTGCCCTCATTATAATCAATTAAATAGAATGAATACCTTCCATTCCTTTTTACAAAATCATTATGGCAATATAGAAGGCATTGCATTAGAGGATAATTGCGCTTTATATATTACAAAAGATTCCTTTGAAATTATCGGTGCGCCAGAGAAAGCATGGGAGTTTTATATGAGTAACGGAAAACTCATTAGGCAGCATTTCGATATAACTTTGAAAAGTTATTTATAAGCTTTTACGAATAAAGAATGCCCCTAAGCATAACAACTTAGGGGCATTCTCATTCTTTTAACTAACTAGTCGAGTAATTCTTTTCTTCTGCCATGAAAGCTTATAATATGCGTACTGTAATAGTAAGCTCACAATGAATGCTGCTGGGTATCCGATCCATATCCCTTCTATACCAAGACTAGTATGGTAAGAAAGATAATAAGCTACTGGTACTTCAACAAGCCATATTGATACGACACCGATAACAGTTGGCCATAATACTGTGCCACTTGCTCGCATTGTTGCACTAATAATTTGTGCATGACCGAAAATTAAGTAACTCCATAATGTGATCATAACTAGACTATGAGCAATTTCAATTGTATTTTGGCTCGTTAAAAATAGTGACAGAATGTCTCTTGAGAACAAATAAATAAAAGATATTAACACACCACCGATAACATAATTCATGATAATTCCGGCCTTTACAACTTTCTGTAATCGATCAAATTGATTCGCACCAATTGATTGTGCTGC
Organism: Bacillus thuringiensis; assembly: GCF_014932895.1. Taxonomy (GTDB): domain Bacteria; phylum Bacillota; class Bacilli; order Bacillales; family Bacillaceae_G; genus Bacillus_A; species Bacillus_A thuringiensis_AA. The sequence goes on from NZ_JACYOF010000002.1 coordinate 458,748, forward strand.
AAAGATAGATACAGTAATACCAAGACTAACGGCTGGCATTTGTACATAACTTGCAACTTGATTCACAACGCCATAAGCAGCTGTTGCATCCGAACCGTAACGATTTACAAACGCGATTACCGCAATTTCAGATAATGAAACTAATATCATATTAATACTCGCTGGAATACCAAGTCGTAACAATAATTTTAATAACTCCCAATCCATTCGAAGATATTTTCTTACCGTGCTATCTAATTGGAGTGGATGATTTTTCTTCTTTAAATATACTAGCATGACAATAAACGTAATAACTGTAGATATAACAGAAGCATACGCCGCTCCATACACATCTAATTTCGGAGCTCCTAACCAGCCAAAAATAAGAACTGGTAATAAAATCATATTTAGCGCTGTACTTACAATTAAAAAGTAAAATGGTGTTTTAGAATCTCCTGTACCTCTCATAAATGTTGTGTATGCAAAATATAAAAACAAAACTGGCATAGAGATAAATAAAATCCGTGCATAATGTACACTTATTTCAATAATATTTTCTGGCGTTCCCATAAGGCGCATAATATCCATCGCAAATACACTACCTAATATTGCTAACACAACTCCAATAATAAAAGTGAATGTAAGCGTCGTACCAACGATGGCTTTTAAACGATCTTCATTTTTAGCACCAAACGCCTGACCAATTAAAATAGAACTACCTGAACCAATTCCAATTACGAATGAAACAAGTAGAAAAAATAACGGAAAGAATGCGGATATAGCTGCTAAATCATTAACACCAAGCCATCTTCCTACTACTACCATACCAAATAATTGTCCAACTGATTGTAGTACGTTACTTAATAATAACGGGACTAAAAACATGGACATCGATTTCCATATCGGTTTGCTCTCACTGTCTAACTTATGTGACTCTGCACCTTCTTTATTGTTATCTGCAGGTGGTTTCAAATCTCATTTCTCCTTTTATTAAAAATCTGTTTTTCAACCTCTATCTCTTTGTATATTCGTTATAATGATGTGCTTCTATTCATTTTCTTTTTCGCACTATTATAACTTCACCCAATATTGGCTTCCATCAGCTGTTCTATCTATAAATCCATATTCGATTAAATACCTTCTTAAAGTCACAAAATCTGGATATACATTTTCTAAAATTGTATTTACTTCTTTTTCGGAATATTTTTGATTACTATCAAATTTTTTCACTAAGTGACGCAATATAATTAATTTACGTTTTTGCTTTTTCGGAAATTTAGAAAGCGGTCCATCTAATCCATCTGTAAAATGTGCTTTTAATACTTCATCATTCTCTTCTTCCGTAATATTATATCGATCGTCCACCATCGTTGCTGTTCTATGAATTGGTACAAATTTCGTTTGTACTTTCGATTTTTCTTCTGATAATTCCATTAACGCTAAAAATACTTTTGCTTGTTTCATCTTCTCTCGTAATGTAAATCGATGATTACGAATTGTCGATGTGCTTCCGCCATCCATTTCTTTTACGATTTCTTTATCACTCAGTCCCATATTGAAAAACTGAACCATTTTCTTTTGCAAATCCGTTAAACCTGTAAATTTCTTATCCATATTTAATAAATAATCAAACATAGACGTATGCTCATTTTGAATATGCAATTGTATAAACTTCTCTGCTTCATACAAAACTTGATTATCTTGATAAATAACCCCTTTCATAAACATTTCTCCACAAGCTAAACAAATATACTCCTCTGCTTCTTCATCAAACACATAACCTTTCTTCAATTCCTCTACTGTTGCATCCCAAAACTTCTCTGAAATATCACTCATACTAAACACTCCTTTAAAATATCTATCTTAAAAACAAACAAATCACAATATCGTTTACTATCACTCCATCATCTTAACACATCAAAAACAAACATTTCAACATTTCGTTTGCCTATTTTATAAACTTTTTTAAAAATATCTATAATCATCTTGAATAATCGCTAAATATAATGAAATTATTATCCCATAGAGAAACTGTAATAATCTAATTAAAGTGGAGTCCGAAACGAAACAAGCCCTCTATTTAATCCCTATCAAATATTCCATTTTAACTACAAAAAAGCGTTTCCTTTTATGGAAACACCCTTTCACCTTTTATATTTTTATAAACAACCTCTACTAAAACTTTACTTGCCTCTATAAATACATGCTTTCGGTTTCCATCTTCAACAAATTCATTTGAACAACCACTCATAATCATCATACAACTAATTATGACTAGCGCTACATTTCTATTCTTGTAAGTCACTTCATGCCACTTCACTATTAAAAAACTTCCTTTAAATTTATACTATCAAAAGATTTTACACGAATAACAAACCAAAAAAATATGCAATCATGCATATTTTCACGCCTTATTAAGATGTTATGATTTAATTTATGTAAAGAACACGTATACCGAGGTGACTCACTTGAGATTTAAAGCAAAAAAAAATCCATTTCACATTTTCTTCATTTCTTTATTTATAATCATTTTTTTCATTTCTTTATTCTTGCAAAATGAAAACTCTATTTTTTTCACTCTTATGATGCTGTTAAATATCGTGAATCTTTCTTCATTCTATTTTTCACACTATAATATAACGGAATCATCTCTTGTTGTAAAACACGGTTTCATACTGCGCGCTGAAATTCCATTTGAAGACATTCGTCACATTAAATACTCTGGCAGAAAACTCCGTTCAGAAAAGTGGACTAGACAGCAATTAGAAATTGATTATAATTTATTTGAATCCGTGACAACTTTCGTACCACAAGAAGAAGAAAAATTCATTTCACTCTTAAAAGAGAACTGCCCAAATATTAAAGTACTCCATCCGGCCACTAACAAGTAATATATTTCTGAGATTACAGTGGTGCAGTTGAGGGAAACATAAAAAAGATTAAAATAAATATCTGAGAAAAAAGCCCGGATTCGAAATTTCGAATCCGGGCTTCTTCTGTTATTCTTTTGGAGCAATCATTTTTTTCGGATCTACAATTTCGTCAAATTGCTCTTCTGTTAATAATCCAGATTGCAGTGCTGCCTCTTTTAAAGTTAAACCATCTTTATGAGCATGCTTCGCAATTTTTGCTGCATTTTCATATCCAATATGCGGATTTAATGCTGTAACAAGCATTAATGAACGATTCACATTCTCTTTAATTACTTCTTCATCTGCTTCAATACCAACTGCACATTTATCATTAAATGAAACAATTGCATCGGCTAATAAGTGAGCTGATTGTAAGAAGTTATAAGCAATAACAGGTTTAAATACGTTTAGCTCAAAGTTACCTTGGCTCGCAGCAAATCCAATAGTAGTGTCATTACCCATAACTTGTGCTACAACCATCGTTAATGCTTCACTTTGCGTTGGATTGACTTTCCCTGGCATAATCGAGCTTCCTGGCTCATTAGCAGGAATAATAATTTCTCCAAGACCACTACGTGGACCGCTTGCAAGCCAGCGTACATCATTAGCTATCTTCATTAGATCAGCAGCTAATGCTTTTAATGCACCATGAGTATATACAACCTCATCATGACTCGTTAATGCATGGAACTTATTTGGTGCAGAGATAAATTGTTTACCTGTAAACTGACTAATCTCTTTTGCTACCATCTCACCAAATTTAGGATGAGCATTAATACCTGTTCCAACCGCAGTACCACCAATTGCTAACTCTTTCATATATGTATTGCTCTCTGCAATCATACGCTCTGTTTTTTCAAGCATACGGTGCCATCCGCTAATTTCTTGCCCTAACGTTAAAGGTGTTGCATCTTGTAAATGTGTACGACCGATTTTTATAATATGTTCAAATGCAATTACTTTTTCTGCTAATGTTTCTTTTAACTTTGTAATTGCTGGTAATACGTGATTTTCTACTGCAATTACACACGCTACATGAAGCGCTGTTGGGAATGTATCATTTGAACTTTGGGACATGTTCACATCATCATTTGGATGAATATGTACATCAGATCCCTTCTCTTTCAAAATTTGATTTCCACGGTTTGCAATTACTTCATTCACATTCATATTCGATTGTGTACCACTTCCTGTTTGCCATACGACAAGTGGAAAATGCTCATTCCATTTCCCTGCAATCACTTCATCAGCAGCTTCCACAATTGCTGCTGTTTTTTCTTCTGATAACTTTCCTAACTTTTGATTACTAAGCGCTGCACTTTTCTTTAAAATCGCAAATGCTTTTACAATTTCAAGCGGCATTTGCTCTGTTCCAATTGGGAAGTTCTCTTTACTACGCTGTGTTTGCGCTGCCCATAATTTATCAGCTGGAACTTTCATTTCTCCTAATGTATCTCTTTCAATTCTATACTCCATTTTTTCATCCCCTTGAAAATTTAATACCTACATTTCTTATATTAACAGACTCCCTCTCGAATGATAAGTATTCTCACTCGTATATATAGGATATTCTATACTTATTTTTCAACCGCCTCTTAACATTAATATACGGGAGACCTTTCTCACATATAAAAAAATCACCTTCTACATTACGTAGAAGGTGATTTTTTTACTTATGATGCTTGCTTTCCTTTATCTGCATCATCTACATACCAAATGAACTTGCCTGTATATCCGTAAATAACTGCTAAAATTAACGATACGAAGCTTAACCACATAAATGGAATGTATGATAACGTTGCTACACCTAAAATACCAGCCATAAAAATACCATTATCAGACCATGGAACCATACCTGAAGTTAACGTTCCACCTACTTCCGAGTTACGTGCTAATACACGACGGTCTATTTTTAGTTTATCATAACTATCTTCCATAATTTTTGGTGTTAAAATTAATGATACATACATCGCACAACCAAATACGTTCGCTAAAAACGCAACGATTAAAGTAGATAACGTTACATTACCTGCAGAATGTAATTTCTTTTCAAATTTCGATACGATTACTTTTAATACACCTAGTTTTTCAAGTAATCCACCAAACCCTAAACCGAAGATAATTACGGCTACGGAACCGAGCATACCGTTAATCCCACCACGGTTTAATAACTTATCGATGAACTCCACTCCTGATTGAATTGAGAATCCGTTATATGCTGTTCCAATTGCTTCCCCAAAGTGCATTCCTTGGAAAAGAGTAGCCCAAATTGCACCAAGTAAAGCTCCCATTGCAATTGTCGGCATAGAAGGCTTCTTCATTGCTAATAGTACAATGACAATTAGAGCTGGAACTAACATCCATATTTTAATATCAAAGTGTTTTAATAAAGATTCTTTTAAAAACTCTACTCGATTTAAATCTACATTATCTCCACCATACATCCAGCCAGCTACAGTAAACATAATGCTAGTGATAATATACGCCGGAACGTCTAATACAAGCATAGCTCGAACGTGAGCAATTACGTCTACTTTCGCCATAGAAGCTGCAAGAACTGTACTATCAGAAAGTGGAGATAGTTTATCTCCAAAATAAGCTCCTGAAAGAACTGCACCAGCAACAAGTGGTAATGGTAATCCAAGACCTTCACCAATTGCCATCATAGCGATACCTGCTGTTCCTACTGTTCCCCAAGATGTTCCTGTCGCGATAGAAGTTATCGAACAAATAATTAACGTTGCCAATAAGAATATGCTAGGGTGAATGAATTCTAATCCGTAATAGATTAATGTTGGTACTACCCCACCAGCAATCCATGTTCCAATTAAAGCTCCTACTGCAACTAAAATAAGAATGGCTTCTAATCCGTTAGAAATCCCTTTCGTAATTGCATCTTGCAATTCTTGATAACGAAATCCTAATCTTAATCCAAGCGCAATTACTAAAAACCATGAAATAAATAGCGCTAATTGAATTGGGAGATCAAAAATCGTTTGGAAGGAAAAGACAACAGCAAGAAATAGTAATAAAAGGATTATGATTTCTGGCATAGATGGTAATCTTACACTTTTCATTTTTTTCTCTCCTTACAAGTCGATAACATGATGTATGTCGTCTTACATGTATGCAGTATACAATTAGCAAAGACAAAACAAAGTTTTCATATTATTTCGATTTATTTTTCCAGTATAATATATTCACAACCCTTTCTATTGTAAAAGTAGATGCTACTTTTCGCAATGGAAAATATAAAAAATATTGTATTTTTATTTATTTAGAAAAAAATAACCCTAACCTTTTTAATGTTTACCTAAAACTCTCTTTCTAAAAAAAGAAGAGCATACATCTTTTCATCGATGTATGCTCTTCTTTTATTTATACATATTTTGTATTTCTTCTTTATTTTTAAGTATCTCCGAAAATTTTTCACTACAACCTTTCGGAAATAATACTCCGAGTCCATATGAATGTCCAAACTGAAAATGAGGGTGCTTCGCTTTGATTTCATCCCAAAACTTATACACACCGAAATCATCTCTTTTAACTTCAATATCATGAAATAATACAATACCGTTTTTCGCTACTTTAGGTAACCATGTTTTATAATCATGCGAAACAGCTTCATAAGTATGATAGCCATCAATATGCAACAAATTTATCGTTCCATCTTGAAATTGATCCGCAGCCTCGTCAAAAGTAGAACGAATTAAATTACCTATATTAGGATAACTCATACTCACCACTTTATCTACTATTTGAAAAACATCTTCTCCATATGGACCTGTATGCCCATCTCCTGTCCAAGTATCTACAGCAAAACATTTTGTGGTTAACCCACCATCTTTTACCGCCTGACAAAAGCTGAAAAAGGAAGCACCTAGGTGTGTACCTAATTCAACTAAAGTTGTTGGCTTTTCAAATCGTACTAAGTCATATGCGAAATCTAAATGTCCACTCCACGCAGATTGTGAACGAATAATAGGACTATATTTTTCAAATTCAAACGATGGTTTATGAGTAACCCAGTTCATCACATATCTCCTTATACATATATTTTTAACAAACCAAATTACTCTTATCTTTATTTTCTTAGCATCGCGATTATGATTATATTTCATAAAAATATGCAGAATTTATTCTTTTGAAATTCTATTAAAGACCAATATTCTCGCCTCCATTTTATTTATATTTAACTGTATGCTTGTCCACATGCTCCCTACTACAACCACAAATTTTATAGTCTATTTCTATCCTTAAATCGTAATCATTATGATTTGTTGTTGATTTTCCCTTTCCTATCATTTATCATAAAACGTAATCATTACGATTTATGAGAGGGGAATTATTCTATGAAAAAGATACCTATTACTGTACTAAGCGGCTTTCTAGGAGCTGGAAAAACTACTTTACTGCATCATATTTTGACGAATAAGAACAACTTAAAAGTAGCTGTTATCGTTAATGATATGAGCGAAGTAAACATTGATGCGTCTCTTATAAAAAAAGGAGGTTTTTCACGTACAGAGGAAAAATTAGTAGAAATTCAAAATGGTTGTATTTGCTGTACACTACGAGAGGATTTAATGATAGAGGTAAATCATCTTGTTGAAAATGGTGATATTGACTATATTGTGATTGAGTCTTCAGGTATAAGTGAGCCTATTCCAGTTGCTCAAACATTTACTTATACTGACGAAGTACTTAATATCGATTTAACGAAAAATTTTCGTCTCGATACGATGGTTACAGTTGTAGATGCAAATAGATTTTGGGATGATTTTGCAGATGGAGAAAGTTTACTAGACCGAAAACAGGCAATCGATGAAGATGATACTCGGGAAGTTATTGATTTATTAATAGATCAAATTGAGTTTGCAAATGTCATTATTCTTAATAAGGTAGATTTACTAGAAAAAGAAGATATGATAGAACTCCATCATTTGCTAAAGAAATTAAACCCTGGTGCAAAAATTATTGAGTCTTCATTTAGCCAAGTGCCATTACAAGAAATTTTAAACACTCATTTATTTAATTATGAAGAAGCCAGTCAATCGGCAGGATGGATGCAAGAATTAAATAGTGAACATCATACACCGGAAACAGAGGAATACAATATCAGCTCCTTTGTATACCGACGGAAACACCCTTTCCATCCTGAGCGCCTTATGAATTGGCTAGAAAAATGGCCTCTAGATATTGTAAGAGCGAAAGGTTTTTTCTGGCTCGCATCTCGTAATAATATGATAGGGCTACTATCTCAAGCCGGTTCCTCTATTACAATTCAAGGAGCTGGTGAATGGATAGCAGCATTACCTGAAGCTGAAAAAAGTCAAATGTTTATAGAAGAACCCGAAGTACTGAAAAACTGGGATGAACGATACGGAGATCGAATAACTGAACTCGTATTTATCGGCATTGACATGAATCGCTCTTTGATTGAACAATCATTAGATGATTGTCTATTAACAGAAAAAGAAATGAAACAAGATTGGAATATATTTGTTGATCCTATTCCAGCTTTTACTTACACTTCATAACCAAAAATAAAAAGGCTTCCGTAGAATGAAGCCTTTTTTCACTTTGTAGTACTCTTATTTAACAGACTTACTTTAATAAGAAACACAATTGTTCCTAAAACAACTAATACAGCATATACGATACCAACTACATCACCTATTTTTTCTAAGCCAAACGGCAATATTATTGTTGCAACTCCGACTATATAGGAAAACACTCCTGAAAGTTTCGCTAATTTATTTTTATCTCCAATAAACATGTCTTCTTGATAACCTGCCAACAGAAACAATCTCTTTTTCACGTGTATTTGATATCCTAAAAATATGATAAGCAATCCGACAACTAAACAAGTCAAAAAACCTGCTAACATTTCAACACCACCCTCTCTACAAATTTTACCATACACAAAAGGGATTATCGTTCTTAATAAACAATTTTATTTTTAATTAGAATTTTCATTTTATTAACAGTCTGTTCTGTGATATATTGCATATTGTATACAATATATATTTTGGAAAGGATGACTATAAACCTTATGGATCCAAATCGATTAAAAGGAATTATAATGGTCATAATCGGCGCTTGTTTATGGGGTTTATCCGGAGCAGCTGCACAACAACTTTTTCAATATGAAAACGTTTCTACTGAATGGTTAGTTACGATTCGTTTGCTTATATCCGGTGCTATTTTGCTCATTATGTCATCATTCGGAACGAGAAAAAAGGAAATATTCGGCATTTGGAAACAAAAGTCTGATGCAAATAAGATGCTTTTGTTCGGTCTATTAGGCATGCTTGCTGTACAGTACACGTACTTCGCTTCTATTAAAGAAGGAAACGCTGCTGTTGCAACTTTGTTACAATATTTAGCCCCTATATTTATCACTGTATACTTACTTTTCAAATGGAACGTTCGTCCATCAAAAATTGATTATATTTCAATTACACTCTCATTAGTAGGAACTTTTCTCTTATTAACAAACGGGTCTGTTCATAACTTAGCTGTATCTACACCAGCTATCATTTGGGGCATTTTATCTGGACTTTCTCTTGCATTTTATAGTTTGTATTCAAAAGAATTGTTAGAAAAGTGGTCTTCATCCGTTATCGTTGGATGGGGCATGATTATTGGGGGGATTGGCGTAACGATTTTGCACTTTATTTCCACAAACGAATTCATTTTATTATCAACAACAAAATACGTAAAATTAAATACCCTCCCCCTTATTATATTTGTAGTCATTTTCGGTACACTTATCGCGTTTTATTTATACTTAGACAGCATACGATACCTTACTCCGAAAGAAACAACATTATTTGGTTGTACAGAACCACTTGCGGCTATTATTTCTTCAGTACTTATTTTGCACGTACCATTTCAATCTCTCCAGCTATTAGGTTCTTTTTGTGTCATTGTAATGGTGCTCATACTAAGCCAAAAACCGGATGAAGGAAAACCGAAATTAAAGCTTGTTCATGCGAAAAAGAAAAATATACAATGAAAGGATTGAGTTTCCTATGCCTGTCCCTCAAAATTATAAAAAACCAGGAAGGGCTTCAGCAAAGTCACTCGTTTTAAATCAACTACAAGATTGGATTATAGAAGGTGTTTTACAACCTGATGAAAAAATTAATGATGGGGAATTGGCAGAAGCGCTAGGAGTAAGTAGAACACCCGTTAGAGAAGCTTTACAAATTTTAGAACTTTCTGGGCTAGTAAAAATGATTCCCGGTCAAAAAACAAAAATTGCTCCTATTAAATTGGAAGACGTATCTATCATTTATGAGACGATGGCTGGTCTTCACTCAATTATAGGAAAGCAAGCACTTCAAAAAATTACGAACGCTGATATTAAACTACTTTCCGAGATAAATGATGTTTTTCAACAATCTATACTTGAAAAAGATTCAAAACGAGCTTTAGATCTTGATATTCAATTTCACAATACAATTACTTCTATTGCTAAAAATCCATATATTGAACCTTTTCTAGAAAATATGCAGCTTCACGTTTTACGACTTGAATATTTATTTTTCCAAAACTTTGTGCCTGCAAGCCAATCAATTGAAGAACACCGCTTTATTATTCAGGCGCTACAAGCACAAAGCGAAAAACGAATGGAAGAAATGATGTCTCAAAACTGGCTCCGTCCAATGAAAGAAATACAAAAATTGATTTCTATGAAATAACAATAGAGCTGGTTACAAAAAATCGTAACCAGCTCCCCTTTTACTAATCTATATAGCTATGCCTGAATATCTGCGTAATCTTCAATGTCTTCGTACTCTTTTTCCAATTCCTCTAAAGACAGCTCGTATAATTGTCGGTCGCGAATCTTAAACACCCCGGCTCCAATTAACTCATCAATTAAATGCCTCTTACGATTTTCAACAGCAAAACGGAGTTGACTACTCATCTTTTAAAAAACTCCTTTCTACGATCATTGAAAATGATAATCTTTATTAATTACCACTTTTGATTATAAAAGATGACTTTTTATAAGTAAAGTAATCTTATGAAATATTTACCTTACAAAGTATTTGTGGCCACATTATATATATGTATGCCGTGCGAAAAATGTTATGACACTTTTTCTTATCCTTTTTCTTTCATACTTTGCAAGTCGTCTCACCATGATTAAATTTACCGTCTATTTCTACTTGAATGGTGACATGTTCTACATGAAACTTCTCTTTTAATACATCCGTAGCTTCTTTTAATACACTTTGCGTTTCATTACCTTTGATAATAAGATGACAAGTTAATACTTGAAAATCCGATGTGACAGACCATATGTGCAAATCATGAACTTCTTTTACAATCGTAATATTTAATAATGTATCTTGTACTTCTTCAACATTTATGTGCTGCGGTGCACCTTCCATTAATATGTGAACTGTATCACGTGTTACACGCCAACCACTAATAATAACTAAAATGGACACAAGAATACTAGCGATCGCATCTGCAGCATTCCATTCAAAAAATTTAATAAGCAGTGCTGCTATAATCGCTCCTACAGAACCTAATAAATCACCGAGCACATGTAAAAAAGCACTTCGTAAGTTCAAATTTCCTTTCACATCTCCGTCCCTCATTAATATCCAAGCTGATGTAATATTAATGAGCAGACCAAGTATAGCGATAATGAGCATTCCATTACTAGCAATCTCTACTGGTTCTTTAAAACGACGAATTGCTTCAATAAAAATGTATATAGAAATGACAATAAGTACGACACCGTTACATAATGCTGCTAACATTTCGACTCGCTTATACCCGTATGTTTTCGCGGTAGTTGCTGTTTTTTCTCCTAGTTTAAACGCAAGTAAACTTAAAGCGAGAGATACTGCATCACTTAACATATGTCCTGCGTCAGATAATAGTGCTAGGCTATTTGTTACAAATCCGCCAATAACTTCAGCAATCATAAAGCTAGTTGTTAATAGGAAGGCAATTAATAATGCCTTTTTGTTTTTGGAATGACCGTGATCATGTGAATGTCCCATACAAATACCCCTTTAAGTACAATATCTGTATGTTAGTATGAAACAAACTCCCCATCTTTATCCCGCATTAACGGGCAGTAAACGCCCGATTGATTCAACTAATAATTGGTAGGGGATGAACAAAACCCCCACTGATTAAAGTTTCACTTTATCCCGCTTCCTTCTGTATACACACTTCGCTACTTTTCAAACAAGTCCTTTTTCTCAACTAAAAACAAGACTACTTCTTTTTTATTTTCATATTGTTTACTAATGAAAGAATTATTAAGGAGGTTATTAAAATGAAACGTTTATTTCTTTGTATGGAGCGTGAACTTGTTGTAGTAAAAGAACGATATGGTAACTATGAAACCACATATCATTTACAAAATATGCAGCCTACTTGTATTACCGTTGATCCGTTCCAACCAAATCGTATATATTGTGGCACATTTGGGCGTGGTTTATGGTTAAGCGACGATGGCGGGGATTCGTGGAGACCAATTGGGGATTCATATCGTTACTTTGATTTTCCGAAAGAAGATGGTATTTTACATTCTTCGATCACTTCTATTACGATAAGCCCTAATGAACAAGTTAACGGATATGGCGTCGTTTATGTTGGCACAGAACCGAGCGCTTTATTCCGTTCTGAAAATGGTGGTGAAACGTGGACTGAACTGAAAAATATGAAATCATTATTATCTTCTTATACGTGGGCTTTCCCGCCTAGACCTTTTACCCATCACGTACGCTGGATTACAATTGATCCAAACAATCCAAATACAATTCACGTTTCAATCGAAGCTGGTGCTGTTATTCAAAGTAATGATAGAGGGCATACATGGATTGATAAAAAATTCGGTGCTCCTATCGATGCTCATCAATTACTTATGCATCCTGAAGCACAAAATCGCCTATATGCATCCTGCGGTGACGGATTTATGAGTGGCCCTGACCGCGCTTATCTAGAAAGTTACAACAACGGCAGCAGCTGGATATCATGTAGTGCAGGTCTTGAGCACCATTATTTATACAGTATGGCTATCGATCCAGCTGATTGCGATACAATTCTCGTTTCTGCCGCACCAAGTGCTGATCTTGCTCATCACCGTATCCCTTACGAATCTTATATTTATCGAAAAACGAAAGATACTCCTTTTCAGCAAGTGCAGCAAGGACTGCCCTCTGCAATCGGTACAGTCATTTCAATGTTTGCGACAAACCAAGCAGAACCACATACGTTTTACACTTTAAATAACAACGGCGTGTTTCAATCCACTGATAGCGGTGAATCGTGGGAACAACTACACATTCCGTGGAAAGATGAGTATAAAACGCAGCATCCACATGCGTTACTCGTTACTAGTTCTTAACGAAAGAAAGACTGCCTAATTATTTCAGGCAGTCTCTCTTTTATTTCTTTAAATCAATGACAATATCATCTAACACAATATCTTTCTTTTTCGCTTCTTTATTTGGCACTTCAATTTTCTTCTCTTTTCCATTCACATACTCCACTCCACCATGATTTTCAGGTGTATGCACCCGTAAGTTCACATGAGGTGTAACGATAAGCTTTGTTGCATTTTCGTTCAATTTTTGAAATGTAGCACTCCAACTACTTTTATGTGGCTCTGCTACTGTACTACTTCCACCATTTCCTTCACCTGCATATCGATTTCCCAAATCATCTTTTATTTCCAATTCAACGTCTGCACTATCCCATATACTTCTTAATACCTTAGATTCTTCTTGATTGTAATAAACGATAAAGGACATCGGTGTTACTTCCATTTTGTTTATATTTACTTTTATTAATTCATTTTCAGAAACCCCATTAACCTTTGTTTCCTTACTATCCATTGCCTTTAAACTAAGTGCGAAATTCCAGTTCCCCTTTATTGCATTACCTTTATAATCCAACTCAATTGCTTCTATATCCCACCAAACATTTGCAACATCTAGCCTTTCATTATCAATACCACTCATAGTGGTCATACCTACATATTTTCCCTCTCCAACTTTTGTAACGTTCGAACTACCTCCCCCGCCATTAAATCCCATAACTTGCGGGCTTCCAAATAGGTACGGTTTCTCTCCTAAGTCTTTATCACTCTCAATAGAATATGTGATTGTGATTGTTCTACCATCAAACACAGCATCATTAATTGTAACCTTAACCCCATTACTTTCTCTCGTCATATTCAGCTCTGTCGAAAACTCTTTATAATTTTCATAGAGCCCTGTTCGACCATTATCTAAAAATCGGAATATATCTCCTACAATAGGAAGACCCCCAGCGTATGTAGGAAATCCGATGCCAAGCGTTGCAACTGATAACCCTACTAAAATGGATGCAGCTGCAACTCCTTTTTTCCAAGTTTTCATCTTTTTCTTCGTACGTATCGATTGTTTTAAATTACGTTTCACTTTTTCTTTTTCAATTTCAGAAGTCTCAATTTCCTCAAGTTCTTTTTCATCTATATCAATATCATTTAATAGCTCATAAATGTCTTTCATATCACACTACCTCCAAAACTAATATTCGTAGCATTTTGTTGTAGCTTCTTTTTCCCGCGATACACACGATTATCTATCGCCGCTCGAGTTAATCCCAGCTTATCTCCTATTTCTTCTGTCTTCATACCGAGAAGATATTTCATAATGAATACTTTTTGATCTAACGGTTCCAATTGATTAATGAGATTCAATAATTCTTCCCTATCTTCCATAACGATTAATTCGTCTTCTGCCGATTTTTCTGTACTGATATGAAACTCATCTGAAATGATTTCTACTTTTTTATTCGCTTTTCGGTAATAATCAATTGCTTTAAACTTTGCAATCGCCGCAATCCACTTTTTAAAATCACTCGGCTCTCCATGAAATTTATTTGCGTTATTCCAAATGGAAAGAAATATATCATTTATACATTCCTCTATCAATCCATCATTTTGAACTGGAAGAAGAACTTTATGCGTTATCCCCTTTATAAGTGGTAAGTATGTATCGACAACAAATTCTAATGCATCTTCTTTGTGCCGCTGCAATCTTTTTATAAAATTTTTCTCATTTGATTTCATGTAGCGATTCCCCTTATTTTTTTGTAAAAGCTTTTACACTCTATATAACGTCCAGAAAAATATTTCCTCTCATCTTTTGCTTATTTTTTGTATGTAATGGAATACTTTCCCTTAGCCATTGTCTCATATAACTGTGCATGCGAAGAAAAATTTCTCAAGTCTACAATTTAATTCATGTAGTACACTATTTATGTAGTCATTCTTTAACTTGGTGTACATTTTATTTTATTAATCTACTTTTAATCATTTTAAACTAGGAGATGAGATGTGTATGTGTGGAATTACAGGCTGGGTAGATTGGAAGAAGGATCTTTCCAATGAACGTGTGATTTTAGAAAAGATGGCAAATAGTATTCAGCATCGCGGTCCTAATGCTGAAGGATTTTGGTTTTCTCCTCGCGCAGCGTTTGCACACCGTCGATTAATCGTAATTGATCCTAAAGGAGGCACGCAGCCAAAAACATTTCGTACTGGTGATTATACGTATGCTCTTACCTATAATGGTGAAATTTATAATTTCCGTGAACTTAGAGAGCAACTTCAAAAATGTGGTCATGCATTTGAAACGCAGTCAGATACAGAAGTATTACTACATGCTTATTTAGAGTGGAAAGAAGATTGCATACAACATTTAAATGGCATTTTCGCTTTTGCAATATGGGATGATCAAAAGCAACAATTGTTTTTAGCACGCGACCATTTAGGTGTAAAACCGCTCTTTTTTACAGAAAGAAATGGCAGTATTATTTTCGGCTCTGAAATCAAAGCATTATTAGCGCATCCATCTGTCCCTGCTGAAATTGATGCGGATGGAATAAATGAAATATTTGGATTAGGCTTATTTCGAACTCCTGGATGTGGCGTCTTTAAACATATTCAAGAAGTACGTGCCGGGCATTCTATAACGTTTACACGTGATAAAAAGGTAGTTAAGAAGTATTGGAATTTAGAAAGTAAGATCCATACAGACTCTATCGAAGACACATCCTCACATATTTTATCTATTTTACAAGATACAGTAAAAAGACAATTAATCTCAGATGTCCCGCTCGTTTGTATGTTATCAGGAGGATTAGATTCTAGTGGTATTACTGCACTAGCAGGTAAAGAATTTACAGCGGAAAATAAAACACTTCATACGTATTCCATCGACTTTGTAAATAGCGCGAACGATTTCGAGCTGACATTTGCTCGCACTGGTCTAGATGCTCCTTGGGTAAAACGTGTGTCTGAACATGTAGGGACATCACATCATGACATTATTGTAAATGCAGAGGAGTTAGCAAATCACTTATTTGTTCCTCTTCATGCGAAAGATTTACCGGGTGCTGGCGAAATGGAAACTTCACTATATTTACTATTTTGTGAAATGAAAAAAGACGCCACCGTTGCTCTATCTGGTGAGTCTGCTGATGAAGTATTCGGTGGGTATCCTTGGTTTCATCAAGAAGAATTACTGTATGTAGATAAATTTCCTTGGCTAACAAATTGGAAAAATACATCTCCTCTTCTACTAAATGAAGTAAGCAACCAATGCAACTTAGAAAACTATATTCATACACGATTCCAAGAAGCGATACTTGAAGTCCCTACTCTTGAAGGGGAAAGCAAAAAAGAAGCGAAACAACGGCAAATGTTTTATTTATTTTTAACAAGATTCCTCCCGTTTTTACTCGACCGTAAAGATCGTATGAGTATGGCTGTAGGATTTGAAGTTCGTGTACCGTTTTGCGATTATAGATTAGTTGAATATTTATGGAACGTTCCTTTCAACATGAAAAGTATTGATAATATTGAAAAAGGCATTTTACGTAGGGCACTGAAACCCGCTTTACCTGATGATGTACGAAATAGAAGGAAAAGTGCTTATCCAACTTCACAAGATCCACACTACTTGCAAACGATCCGTAATTTAACACTCGACATATGCAGTAATAAAAATAATCCTATTTTCTCACTTATTAATCATTCCAGCTTACTTGCGATTGCTAATCAAAGTAATAAAGAGATTAACAATTTTGAAGCAAGAAGTGCTATGGAGTATATGCTCCAAGTGAATGAATGGTTAAAAACATATCACATTCATATTGCTTAATAAAAAGGAGTTCAAGGATAAAAAAACCTTGAACTCCTTTTCAGTTCTTAATTTGTACATTGTCTATCTTCAGTATCGATGGACCATCCGATAATAGTGGCACAATCTCTACCTTTCCACTCAAGTACATTTGTTAATACAGGCTCAATCTGTAAGGAATTTCCATCGTGTAGTATTTCTACTAAAGATTGATCATCATCAAACTTTCGTTTATCACATTCTAAAATACCATCCGTCACCATTACAATGTGGTTCTGGCCTCTTTCTAATCCCCTTACGCCTGATGTAAAGCACGGTGTATTCGCTGCAAAAATATTCTTTCTTCCTATATATTCATAATTCTTACGCTTATTTAATCTCCCTTTTCCATTCTTCGTTTTCTCTGAATGGAATAAATAGGCGAAACAATCACCCACTGATAGCCAATATAAAAATTCACCTTTTCGCAAACAAATTAAGCATGCAAGTTCCTCATCATCTTGATCACATTTTTCGATAAATAATTCATCTGTAAATAATGCTAATAAGTACATATGTGTATGATGAAAAGCTAGATGTATCGGATATGAAAATAACTCTTTTAGTTTCTCTTCTCTTTCTGAAATAGCTTCTATTATATAATGTATATTTTTCGTTTTGTGATGTGTATCAAAAATCATAACAAATTCAAATTCTAATTTCGGATCCCACCAAGCTAGTACTGCATCTCCTCTTTCATATGCATCACTTTCTTGATTTCCTCCATATACGCCGACTGAAAGAGGACCACATTTTTCAACATGTATTTGATCTACATACATCTTTTCATGACTAATCCATTTAAATGTATTCACAGCTATCATCCTCTCTCTTGCTAAATGTATACCTTTACACATAGATTACCTTATATTTTAATAAAAATAAAATTTTTCAACATTTTTTATCCAAATAAAAGGATTTTAATTCTTACTCAACGAATATATCTTATTATGCGATATAAAAAAAGGGGGATTTATCATTATGAAAGACATCAATCAACATTGGGAGAGTATTTATTATCACTTACGGTATGAATACGAAGACAATCTTTCTCATCAAGCGATTCGCATTTTACAAATCATTTCCCGCGAGATAGACATAACAATTGGAAAAATCGCTTCTGAACTTGGTCTATCTCATAACACAGCGTCTGAACACGTAAAGCGTCTTATTCAAAAGGATTTCATCGTTAAAGAAAGAAATAAACAAGATGAAAGAGTTGTGAACCTTACATTAACAAAAGAAGGAATTGAAGTATTAGAAAAGCATACTTTACTAGATAAAGAAAAAATAAAAATATTAGAATCACAGTTATCAAAGGAAGAACAACAATTAATCGAAAAAGCCTTTTCGTTATTAGCGAAGGAGGCAAAATATGCATTTCCTCGTTAAAGTTATCGTTTCGGCACTTATTATCGGCGTGATTACTGAATTCGCTAAACATTATAGTACGATAGGCGGCTTTATTGCCGCTCTTCCTCTTGTGAGTTTACTTAGTCTGTTTTGGATTTCTTTCGAAGGAGGTAGTAAACAACAGTTAAGTGAATTCGCTATAGGCGTATTGTATGGATTTCCAGCATCGGCACTACTATTATTTATTGTCTATATTGCTTTAAAAAACTCATTTTCACTTAGTACATCTGTCCTATTCGGTATAGGTGTTTGGTGTATCGTTTTTGCTTGCCAAAAATTATTTCAAGCTTAGGAGGAATTACTATCCATAAATATGTAGAGATATTAGGACAAAATATAGAAGTATATGTAAAAGGAAATAGTAAACAAACTGTAGTTATTCAGACCGGAATGAGTTGCTCATTTTATGATTGGCTTCCAATTATAGAAAAACTTTCACAACACTTTACAGTCATTTCATACCATCGCCCAGGTTACGGAAAAAGTGGGCTCGGAAATCATCCACGTACAACAATACAAGCTGCAAAAGAACTACATATGTTACTACATGAACTGGCGATTCACGAGCCAATCATTCTAATCGGTCATTCCTATGGAGGGTTATGTGCACAACAGTTTGCGATGTTACATGAAGACCAAATGCAAGCACTTATTTTAGTTGATTCTACTTCCATGAATTTACACCGATTAGATGAAATTCATTTACCGGTTTTTGATCAAACTGATTCTGATGATATGTGGCTTCAAAAATATAATATGTACTCCAAAATGGATGTAGACATGCTTTATAATGAACTAAAGCCTATGTTCGCCAATCAATCAAGGCAGCAAATTGAATTTTCTACCTCTCCTTCATTATATAAAGCAACAGCTTCTGAACTATCGGAGTGGAAAAACTGTGCTCGTTCAATGAAAAAGCTATATAAAACATTAAAAATACCATTACTTATTATTGGTAGAGACCCTCATTATTCTATTGCTCAAATGCTTGAGGGCGGTATGCTAAAAGAAGAAGCCACACAACTTGAGGCAATGTGGCAAGAACTGATTCGTGAACAATTACATCTCTCAACAAACAGCCAATATGCACTTGCCAAGCATGCTGGTCACGGAGTAGAAAATGATCGACCAGATATTATCATTGAAGCAATTCATTCCTTACAAATAAAAAAAGGAAGCAACTAAAGCTGCTTCCTTACTTATCTATTCATAATCTTCTTCATCATCAACTTCTTCATAATACGTATTCCCATTGTTTACATAAATAGGACCATTCGCAACATCAATACGTAGTACCCATGCCCATGGCACAGCTAAACGTTTATGTAATGCGCGCCAAAAGTTCATTGATTTTCTTTCGTACTCCTGAAACTCCTGAAGTAACTCTTTATAGGAGGAACCGTCTAACTGAATATTTGCTTCTAACAAACGAGAATGGGCATAGTACTGTAACTCTAGTTCAGCAGCAATTTCCATTTCTTCTTCCGTTGCCATACCAATAATTGTTCCATCTGCTGGTGCAATTTCATATACGTTGTGAACTTCAATAAGCCCTTCTTTCTCTTTCTCAAACATGTAAACAGCCTCCTTTAACATATATTTTTTTATGTTACAAAGTCATACTTCTACAATAACTTCTCTTTCCCCTCTTTTTTTGATAAACTTTTACAAATTATTTATCTGATGACCTGTATGTTCCAATCTTTCAGCCAAAACTAACTTATCACTATTAAAAGTTAATTTGTACACGTCAGGCATATGAAGGGTTTTCCAAAACTGAAAATCATATTTCGAATCAAAATAATTCATTAGTAATACCATAATATTTCCATGGGTACCTATTACAATATTCTTATCCTTATATTTTCTCAATATATTTTGCATACATAATACAGCGCGACTTTGTGCTACATCATTCGATTCTCCGCCTTCATATGCAAAAGTCCAATCTTCCCACACCTTCTGCATAGCATCATTAAAATCCTGTACTGGCTCTATACTTAATAACCTTTCCCGTAACTCTTCTTCTATTTGTATCGATAAATTATATGTATTCGCAATTCCTTGTACAGTTTGAATTGCTCTTTTGTACGGGCTAGAGATCACAACATCAATATGTTTATCTTTTAATAAACGTGTTACATTCTCTGCATCACAGTGCCCTTTTTCAGATAAAGGCCGTTCCCGTTCTTCTTTTGTATATGTAGAGTGGGCATGGCGAACGAAATATATTGTCGTCATTTTTCAACTCCCTTTCTTTTTTTCAATCTATATTCAATGAAGCAAATAAGAAATCCTGTATCATGAAAAGAAAAGGACACTTTCTAAAAAGCGCCCTTGTTTACATAATAAAATTATTTTATTATAATTTCCTTCTAAACTCTTCATCTGTTATAGCACCTTGAATAAAATAATCTATATTATTTCTCAGCTTTTGGTATGCAACTTGACCTTCTATATCGTTAAACATAATTACAGCTTCTACCTTATTCCCCTTCTTATCTGTACTATACAAGCTTTTTGTCAATACGAATGCGGTAGAACCACCTTTTTGACCAGCAAATTCTAACTTACTATTATTAACTGTTCCTTTGAAAATATTCTCGATTTCTTCTTGCATTGATGTTGGAAAATACTTTCTACTATTTATCTTTTTCATTATACTCACATAATCTTTAGCGTTTGCACCCACTAATCGATCTGACCAAATCCGCTGAAATTCCATATCTACCTTTAATGGGATTTCACGTTTTTTCCATTCTTCTTCATCTTTCATCCATTCATGAATTTGTAAGATATGTTTATTATACTCATCCTTTGACATGTTACGTATCTTTTCTAACGATTGATTTTCTTGCTCATGAAGCTCTTTTTCTACATACCCCCTCATATATAGTGAAGCAGTATACGAAGTGAACTTGTCATGACTAGTAAGCTCTAATTCTTTTAAACTATCATTTACTCTTTCTATTCCAAGCTTATCTAACAAATATGTTGTATTTGCATTAGAACTATAATGAATCATTCCTTTAGCGACTTCTTCTAAAGCGATTTGTCCATTTTTCACTAATTTTCTCTCTTTGGCATCTTCTAACCAGGCAGGATGCGCTCCACCATCAGTGTTTTTAACGTAATACTTTTCTAGCTCCTGCAATGAAATTTGTTCATCTCGACTTATTTTTCCTTCTGACACTCGCTTAGCAAATTCAACTGCTATTACGATTTTTGCCGTACTCGCTAATGGCAATTTTACATTTTCATTTATAGATGTTAATACTTCCCCATTTTTTCTAATCAGTAATGAACATGTTTTATCACCTTTATGTTCTTTTATGTACTTTAATACGTAATCAGGATCTTCTTTTGACAAATAGTACTTCATAATAAAAAAGAAAGCTATAGCGGCTACTATAATGACTCCTGCAACAATTCCTATAATCTTTAATATGTTCACAATATGCCTCCTCTAATAAATTATCTTCTATATAATAATTATAACGAATCTAATTACAAAATTATACAAATAAGAATAACTCTTCCTAAAAAGAAAGAGTTATTCTATTTCACATGATGTTATTTGTCCATTTAACGTAACGACTATATTTGAGTCGTCACTTTCTTTAACGCTATTTAGTCGATTTGAGTTAGGAGGACCAATTACAACGGATTCCTTAATTGGCGAAAGGTCCTGCCCTAATTTTTCTGCGTTTACACCGTATGCAGCTTGAAATACTTCTGGCGGTGTTAATCTAAGTATGTCTGATCCTTCTGCTGTTTCAAACTGATCGTTATTGAAGAACAAATGTAATTGTACTTCTTCTGTTACTGCTGTGATCCAATGCCACCATCCCATTGGAATAAAGACGGTTTGCCCCGCTTTTACATGATAATTTTGTAATTGATTTGTCTCGGGATTTAAAATGGATGTAACTGCTTCTCCTGATACAACAACATCTAATTCCCACGCATTCGGATGCCAATGCGGTTCCCGCATATGCCCTTTTGTCATAAACAAATCAACAAACGCTCCTCCTATCATGGCTGGTAACTGTGTTGAGGTAACTTCATATGCAACGTTTTTCTCATCCCTTTTAAAAAAGACATTTTTTCTCGAATCAAAGAAAAGGTTTGGAGTTCCTGAGCTTTTCTTTAAATTTTTATTATCTGGAACATAGCCTGAACTACTCATCTTATCCCTCTTTTCCACTCCGAACATTTCTACTTTCACACTGTATCGTATGGAAAAAATGTATGAATGTGCCTAATCATTCACATAACAAAAAAACATGCTTTCATTATGAGAGCATGTTTTGTGATATTTTTCACATTGTTTAGTTAAAAAATAAACCTTTTACTTACCATGATGTAACATTAAATCACTAAGTTCTTCTTCAATGTGATTTAATTTCGCAACGCCTTCTTTCCATTTATGAATATAACGTGAAACCCCAACGAAAAATAAAACAAAAATTGTAGAAAGAATAATACCATACACGATTGTTACAGTACTCATAGTTACACTTCCTTGTAATTAGTTATATTTTTATTATAAACCTTTTTTTTATAAAATGCTTCGATTTCAACTTTTTGTAACAAAATTGATTTTTCTAACAATAGACAAAAACATAGATAAAAGCTCTCATTGATAATCCTTTTACTTTACACCGACCGAAACAGTTTCTGGTAATGTGCTACCGCCATCAATCACAATGTGTGTACCTGTTATGTAGCTTGATTCATCGGATGCTAAAAATCCTGCTAACTGACCTACCTCTTCTATTTTCCCTAAACGTCCTAAAGGAACACCTGAAGCAATACCATCGATGACATTACTCGGCTCATTTGGATCGGATTCATTCGCTATTTGCTCTGCCATTGGCGTCATAATATAACCTGGACAAATTGCATTTACAGTAATTCGATGCTTTGCAACTTCACGCGCTAATGCTTTCGTAAAACCCCAAATTGCTGCTTTTGTCGTTGCATATGCCGTTTCACCTTCATCAGCAACTAATGTTCCTGTTACAGAAGACATATTAACAACCTTCCCGTAATTTTTTTCAATCATATATGGTAATACTGCTTTAGAAAAATTCCATACTCCATTAATATTTACTTGAAATTGAAAATCACGCATTTCATCTGACATATCTAGAAAATTTGCAAGACGGATCACTCCTGCGTTATTAACTAATATATCAATCTTTCCGTACTTCTCATATGCATCTTTCGTTACTTCTTTTACTGCATTAAAATCAGCCACATCAACTACGTAACTTGCCGCATCTAACCCTTTACTAACAATTTGTTTTGCAGTGTCATGAACTGTCTCCGAAATATCAACAAGTAATACTTTTGCCCCTAGCTCTGCAAACACATGAGCAATTCCAGCTCCGTTTCCCATCGCTGCTCCTGTAACAAAAGCGACCTTACCATCTAATTTTCCCATTTCACAACCTCCTTATAATAAAGTGAAACTTTAATCGGTGGGGGGTTTCTTCATCCCCCACTGATTATCAGCCCGCACCAATCGGGCTTTTACGGTCAGTTGATCCCCCACCTAACTTCTTTGCTTTCGCTGAATTTTGAGGTAGAGGTCTTACTGCCCACAAATAGCGGTATAAATAGAAAGCCTTTATATTTTTATCATACCAAATATCCCCTTATATTCTTTAAACATCTCCATTTGTTAAAAAACGTTCAAAAAAGGAAGATTTTTCACAAATTATACAAAACTTCACCATATGTACTATTACCATATGAGTTATATTATTAAATAGAATAAAGGGGATGATATACTATGACGACTTGGTTTATTGTAATGTTAGTTGTATTTGGAGCATTTAAAATTATTGTTTCTAGCCTTCCGAACTCTGTTATTGAATCCATTATTAGCCGATTTGAAACACATCCACAACTTGAAGAAGAAAATGTTACTGTTACAATCAATGGAAATAGCTTAGAAGGTGAACAGAAATCTCAAATTATTCATGATTTTAATGAAGGGTTATTTTTAGATCGTTACTATGCGCCACCGCAAAATGAAGGCACTCCATTAATTATCAATGCAAAACGTGGCAACAAGGATTTTACATTTTATATTTATAGTCATGAAGAGCATGTCGATGTTGTAAAACAACATAAGAAAAAAGTGGTCGCTTATAGTTTACGCTCTAAAAACCTTCAAAACAATGATATGTTCGTGTCAGTTAATTTAGCTTAAAAGGCTGTCGTTATACACGACAGCCTTTTAAACTATAACTCTATTTATTTTTCTTTTCCTCAATTTTCGCTTGTGCTTCTTCGGTCTTATCTAATGCTTCTGAAACTTTCTTCTCTTTTTCTTTTACATCATCTATACTATCGACAGCTTTAATGAGTTTATCAATTCCTTCTTCTTCTATTTTCCTCCGCTTTGCCACTCTTTCATTTACTTTCTCTTCCACATCTTTTGCTTTTTGAAGCATATTTTCCGCATTTGATGTCACAGCTTTTTCAAGTGCATCGTCCTTCTTCTTTTGCAACACTTCATTTGCATCATCTTTCGCTTCTAAATACTTACCGTCTTTTAATGCTGTTGCTCCGTGATCC
Organism: Bacillus thuringiensis; assembly: GCF_014932895.1. Taxonomy (GTDB): domain Bacteria; phylum Bacillota; class Bacilli; order Bacillales; family Bacillaceae_G; genus Bacillus_A; species Bacillus_A thuringiensis_AA. The sequence continues at coordinate 483,850 of NZ_JACYOF010000002.1, forward strand.
ATTATCTCGGCTACTTCTTTATATGATTTCGCTTCATTTCCTGATTTTTCTTTTTCTGCTTTTTCAAACCACATTATTGCATCACTATATTTTTCATCTTTCAATGATTGCATGCCTGTTTCAATATACGTGTCATAATTGCTACATCCAGTCATTACGACTAACAGAAAAAGCATAACAAAACTTAATTTTTTCATGATGTTGTCTCCTTTTCTTTGCCTGATCACTTTACTGTAACATACATGAAAAAGAGTTTCAAAAACTAAAATACTAATTTGGTCATTTTTATAATGATAAGTCGAATTTTTATTATTTTCTTATTTTTAAGCCGACACATCCACTTGCTTATTCGCCACATGCTGCTTGACTCCAACTAATACAACTAACAATAATCCTCCGCCTAATGTCATCATAACAATGCTAGTCGGTATCAAATCTAATAAAAAACCATATACAATCATACCAAGTGGCGCGATTGCAGTAGCAATTGTTTCAAGCAATCCAAAGACACGCCCTAAATAGCTTGGATCTGTCGTCTTTTGCATATGTACTTGCATCGGTATATTTACAATCATGATTGAAATACCAGTTAACATCATAAAAGCGATATAGTAAATAAAACTTGCTACTTTCGGAATGGTAACTAACAATGGAAAGACTGTACATAAACTTAAGCCCGCAAATAAAAACAATCCAATAAAAATAGAACGAAACAGATTATTCACTTCTTTACGTACTGATAAAACGATCGCACCAAGTAACATTCCGACGGCTAACATTCCCTCTACAGTACCGAGTTGCTTCGAAGATAAATGTAAATTTTGAATGATAATGTATGGAAGTGCAACGGTTAGCCCACTCGCAAAAAAGTTTACCCATAGTGCAATTTTCATTAAACCATATATTTCATGCTGTCGTTTTATATATGAAAAACCTTCTTTTATACTCGTCAAAAAATGCTCTTTACTCTCAGCCACTTCTTTTTTATATAAATCAAATACGATAAATAATTGCACAATAACTGCTAAAAAGAATGTAATGCTATTTAACAAAAAGAACGACTTAATTGAAAAGAAACCAAATACAACTCCGCCAATAATCGGTGCTAAAATATTTGATAAAGAAGCTGCCGTTTGATTTAAAGCACTCGCCTTTTGAATACGCCCTTCATCTACTAAGTTAGGAATAGATGATGTAAATGCTACAGAATAAAAACTTGCACAAATTGATAATAATGCTGCTGAAACATAAATAAACAGAAGTGATGGTCCAAATATAGTAGCAAGAATAAACATAATAAGCATCGTTAGGCTACTTAATAAATCAGTGCCAATAACAAGCCATTTTCGATTGAAGCGGTCAGCTACAGCACCTGCAATCGGACCACAGATCATCCTTGGAAGTGATCCGCAAATAAGAGTAGTTGCAAACCCCATTCCTGAACCAGTTGTCTTTAATACGTATAACCCCATTGCGAATGTATAAATACCTGCTCCTAGCAATGACGTCACCTTACCAATCATCATTAAAATAATATTTCTCGTTGCAATCTTCATTCTTGCATCATTTTGAACTATACTTACATCCCCCATTATGACACTCTCCCCTTAAAAGTTAAATTGTGTTAAACTTATTATATATTCAACTTTCCAATTTTTACAACAAAAAGTTAAATTGTATTTAACTTTTTAATTATAAAGGAGCAATCATATGGCTACTCTCGGCGAAAAAATTAAGACTTTACGAAAAGATAAAAAGCTTACGCAAACTGAGCTAGCAGGTTCAGAACTGACAAAAAGTATGCTAAGTCAAATTGAAAATGGAAAAGCTACGCCTTCCATGAAAACATTGCAATATATCGCTGAAAAACTTGGATGCGAAACAAGTTTTTTATTAGAAGAAGATGATGTAGAAATTGTAGAACTCATTCAACAAATGGATCAGCTAATAAAGGCAAATAAATGTGATGAAGTATATGAGACTTTATTACCTATCGTTCAAAAAGAGCTACCTCTTACTTTAAATACTGCTCGATTATATAAACAATTTGTAACAGCTGCAGCTATAATGAAAGATTACAACATTGAATCCTACGTAGAAAGGGCTGTTTCTATTTTTGAAAAATATACGTTATACCGGGACAGTACGGAAACAAAATTAAAATTATCTTTTACGATATTCACACGTAAAAAGTATGCTGAATGTTTACAACTTATTGCTAGTATCCGAAATGACTATGAAGTGAAACATTTAGAAATGGATCTCATTATACATATTGAGTTATGCTTATATGAAGCAATTATTTTACTAGCATGTGGCGATTATGAAAAATGTGAAAAAGTCATTTTAGAGGCACTTGCATTTTCAAAAAAACATCAAGTGTATTATAAAACAGATGAATTTTACCGTATTTTATCTTACCAAAAAGTCACTACAGCTGATAAAGAACAGTATTTGCATTACATAAAAAAATCTGAGCAATTTGCCATTTTTACAGAAGATATTTTATCTACTGCGATTATTGATATTTTAAAAGCTTACTACTACAATACAATTACTAATGAATATACAATCGCATTAGAACATCTAGAACAATTTCGAGAAAAACTAAAAGATGAGCCAATTTTTCAAGACGATGGATTGTATTACCTTGAAAAAGGAAAAGCTTTGTACGGCTTAAAACGTTACGAAGAAGCTTTAAAAACATTGCAACGTGCTATCATGCCGGATTATATGAATCATCCACTTGATCAAGCATGGCTTACAACGGCAGGGGCATATCGTGCTCTTTGTTACGTAAAACTTAATGATGAAAAAAGAGCTCTTGAAGAAGTAACGAAAGCACATGAAATCATACAGTCCTATCCTGATTCTATTTTCTCATCATTTATTAAAGAAACATTACAAATAATACAAAAACTTTAAAAATGTCTCGAAATGGTATATTATTCCTCCTTTTTAGCAAAGATAATAATGATGGGAGGAATATAAATGAATATTCAACGTGCAAAAGAGCTTTCTGTGTCATCGGAACAAGCTAATGTCAGTTTTCAAGGCATGCCTGTTATGATTCAACACGTCGACGAAAGCAACGAAACCGCCCGCATATATGAAGTAAAGAATCCAGAACGCGAATTAACGGTTCCAGTTAATAGCTTAGAGGAAATATAAGAAATGCCACTTCAATTTTTTGAAGTGGCATTTTTCTTTCTTTTGATTACTTAGTATAAATTCCTTCTATTCTCTGTTTTACAACAACTAAAAAAAATAAAAATTTTCTACTTCTTTTCTTTTTGTGACCTGCTAAAATACAAACTATGAATGAATTATTCGCACTATACATTAAGGGGGAAAGATAATGAAATCTGATTTAGAAAAAAACAAGCCTTATTATGCAGTGATATTTACTTCTAATCTATCAAATAATATAGCAAACTATACGGAAGTTGCCGAAAAAATGGAGGAACTTGCAAAGCAGCAACCTGGATTTCTAGGCGTAGAAAGCTCACGTGATTCATCTGGCTTAGGAATTACAATCTCTTATTGGGAATCACTTGACGCAATTGAAACTTGGAAGAAGAATGCCTTACATAAAGAAGCGAAAAAAAGAGGCCGTGAACAATGGTATGAAAACTTTCATCTCCGAATCTGCCTTGTAGAGAAAGAATATAAGTTTCAAAGAGAGAATTCGTGATAATGAAGAAAAAATTAGCTCTCGTTGTTGTTCATGAAATATATGGTGTAAATGATCATATGCATCATGTTATAAACCACTTCACTTCATCCCAAATAGATGTATTCTGTCCTAACCTTCTACAATTACAACATGCATTTCATTATAATGATGAAGAAAAAGCATATCAATATTTTATGAACCACATTGGATTCGATTGTGGAAAAGAACAAATTGAAGAGTTCGTCACTAATCTTTCGAGTGATTATACACATATTGGACTTATCGGCTTTAGCGTTGGAGCTACCATCTCATGGCTATGTAGTAACAATCAAAAACTAGATTTTATCATTGGCTGTTACGGTTCTCGTATACGCGACTATGTTCACATGGAACCTACATGTGCTACATTACTTATTTTCCCTGAAAAAGAATCTAGTTTTTCAGTATCCTCCTTTATGCAAACATTACAGCAACAAAATAATCCTTTATTAGAAATAAAACAACTACGTGGTGAACATGGATTTCTAAATCCGTACTCTGAAAAATATAACGAGCAATCTACAAAGCAAGTATACAATCTAATAGTTTCATTTCTTATGAAAACAATATTGTAAAGGAGGGTTAAATGTCACTTACATTACTCTTACTCATATTTATAATCATTCCTTTTATTTCGGCGTTAACTATTATTTTTATAACGATTAAAAAAGGGAGCGTTTTAAAACGTCCCTACTTACAATCTTTCATCGTATGCGCTTTATTTTTTGCGAATTGGATACTATATGTAACAAATTTTTATTCATTATTACCTGACAAATTGAATCAATTCATCTTCTTACCTATTTGGTTTTTCCTTTGTATTTTAGGATTCATCGTTTTCATACGTGAATGGAGAAATAATCGTGTGTTCTCGATATCCATCGGTTTTCTTTCATTTATTAGTTTTCTATTTGGATTATTGTTGTTCGTTCTTTCGGGAATGTAACTGTTGTAAAGAGGGTAAAAACCTCCTTACAACAGTTTTTTTCGTTCTATGACTAAAGGAATTATTAAATATAAAGCATAAGCAATAACCATCCAAATGGTAAATGATATGATTTGCTGTGAGGATAATTGTGAGAATATAATAGAATGGTTATATAAAATGTAAGAATCTAAAATTAAACCAATTGCTGTACCACTTATACTTAACTTAATAACTGCATATTTCGAGGAATCTAATTTTTGATATAACCACATTACAAAGTATAATGCGCTAGCTGTTCCTAACTCAAGAAAAGCTATTTTTAGAAAAAATTCATTTGATGTGTACTCTACTAAAACGGAAGAACCGAAGACAATAAAAAACGCTGAGGCAACAAACCAAATACCGACAGAAAACAAAATGGTAATCCATAATTTTTTATTCACTACCATTCCCTCCCTTTTGCAATCTCATAAATGTTTCTAAAAGAAAAAACAAATCGTCATATATTCTTTCTGTAGAAAAAGATGGATTGAATAAAGCTTGCAATGCCAATCCGTCAATTAATGCATTACATAAAATGCTCCATGTTTCAGTTGAAATTTGAGATGTAATTGCACCTCCTACTTTTTTATCTAAAACCCTTTTTAATTCTTGATTTTCATAATGTAACAGTTCACCAATTTTATCTTTCATCGTATCATTTTGTAGCCCACTAGCTACTAATTGAAAAAACAAATGATGATACATTGAATCTTTCACGCATCTATTTTGGGCAGATTGTAAAGCCTTTTCTAGCTGTACATCCCTTCCTATTTGTTCCCAAGACGTTTTACAAAACGATTCAGTCACTTCAAGTAATAATTGATCCTTCGTTTTAAAATGATAATATACGGTTCCTTGTGTAACTTGAGCACTCTCTGCGACTGCTTTTAATGTCAACTTTTCCATCCCATGCTCTGCAATTACTTCTTTTGCTGCTTCTAGCAACTTCTGTTTGTTAACAACATTCGGTTTTGCCACTTATATCACCACCTTTTAAGTTAGTTGGCTAACTAACTTAAATTATACAGAAAAATCAGATAAAACAAAAGAAAGAAAAGCCCAAAATCAACTTTTCTTCCTTCTATTTTTACCTTTAGACTTCACTGTCACTGATTCGCAAGGTGTGTAATAAATTTGAGGTGTCGCCTTATCAACAAACATCATAAACGTAATGAAGCCGATAATAAAGAAAATAAATAACGTTAACAAAATTGCGCCTATCGTTAAAAGTATCATAACACCACCCCTATATATTTCATGTTATTACACCATTCGCTATTATATGTGCGTAATCCTTTTTAGAAAAAGAAACGTAACAAAATAATCACAATCACTCCAGTTAATACTGTTCCTAATAAACTACGAGTATATATCGCAACAAGAAATGTTGGAATTGCTGCAATAAGGTAATCCCATTGCATCGTCTCGTGCATAAATAATACTTGTGCTAAAAGCGCTGCTAATATCGCAATTGGTATGTAATTTAACCATTTTAAACCCCATTCTGGAATTTGTAGTTTGCTAAATACGAGTAGAGGTAAAATACGTGGTACGAGTGTGACAGCTCCTGCTGCAAGTAAAAGGAATAATACATCCAATCTCATTTCCATTTTTCAATCACCACTCCAATCGTTGCAGCTAATAATGTGGCAATAATAACTGCTATACTATCTGGCATAAATAAGTGTGAAACATATGCAATAATAATTGCTACAATTGCAACACTCAGGTGAATTGCTAGTTTCGGTTTACTACTTATTAGCTGAAGAACAAATAATCCGATAAACATCGCTGGTAATGCATAATCCATCCCGTACGTATGAGGATCTGGTATCCACTCACCAAATAGCCCGCCAATAATTGTAGCAATAATCCAATTTAAATAGGCGGTTACATTTAGCCCGATCATCCATTTCTCACCTAAATAGCCTTTTTGCGCTGCTTGCTGCACTGCGACTCCGAATGTTTCATCTGTAATTTGCGAACCGATGATTAAGTTTTTAAATAGAGGAATTTTCGTAAAATACGGCGCAAGCGCAGCACTCATTAATAAGTGACGTAAATTAACAAAGAAAACGGTAAAAATAATTGCCGAGGCAGGAGCACCTGCTGCATACATACCTGCTAATATAAACTGAGCAGAACCTGCATAAATTAAAGTAGACATAAAAGCAATTTCTATAATTGAGAAACCAGCTGTTTTTGCAATCACACCTGCTGCTATACCGATGCTCAAATATCCAAATACAGTTGGTAAACAATCCTTTACACCTTGCTGAAATGTATCATCGCTCTGCAGTGTCATATGTGCTTGAGCTTTATTCACCATTTTCCCCCTCCATTTCTTCCATACTACGTTTTCCTGTTACGACATGAACCAAATCTATATTTTCACGCCATAACGTATCTAATTTGTCAGCTCCGAATTCCTTCGTAATCTCTTCTACCATAATATCGTGCCGAACATACTCTGTAGCAACGAGAACTAAAGCTGGATCGTACGTTGTAACGGCCCATGAAGTGCTATCATTTGAGAAGTTAGCAATTAATACTTCTTCTCCATCACGTGCGATAACAGTTAAATGACCACCCATTCGCTTTTCAACAACGTGAGGCATCATATAATTATGATGGAATGTCGCTCCTATTTTCGTTTCCGGAGCGCCAAATAAGATTGAAAATATATGTACCCCTTCCTCTTCTTTTCTATGAATTAACGACTCAATCTCATGCACTTGATCTTCCCACACAGAAACCCATAACTCTTCCTTTGCTCTACTAATTATATTGCATATTTCTTTCAAAACACGATCATTTGAGCGAATATGCGAAATTACATCAATTTGTCGCTCCTGTTCTAAACAATTTAATTTCTGATCTAAAAATTCAAAAGACTTTTCAAAGTCTTTTCGCATTCGATCCATTAATTCCGTAGCTGGTACTGGTACATATTTCACTGGTTCAGAAGGAACAATATGCACCGCTCCTTTATCCATCAACTTACCAAGTACCTCGTAAATCATGGAACGAGGTACGCCTGTTTGTTTACTCACTTCATACCCTGTTGCTGGGAAATGCTTTAATAAACCTATATACGCTTTACATTCATATTGAGAAAACCCTAACTTTTGTAACTCCTTTATAATTTCATCCATCGATAATCCCTCACCATCGATTTTTCAGTAGTAGTTATTTTTATACCTACTAATATAAAAAAGAACCACTCAACAGTCAACTGATAATTCAGAAATTTAAAACAGATAAAAGACTCCCAGTAGCGGGAGTCCCTTATCTCAATATTTCATTTGCTTCTTTTTCATAAATTTTATCAAATGAAGTCATAATGCGCTGTGACGCTTGAATCATCTTTTGACTCGTCATAAGATCTGCCATCTCTTTCGTCATATCTACATTTGAATTTTCTAGCATATGATTTTTCACAATCCCTGTTCCGTTCGGTAAATCAGCAATATTTCCTTCTGCTAGTGTAAAACTTTTATTTTCACGTTGCACAAGACGCGCATTTGTTTCTGCATCTACTGTCTTTGTTTGCAACTGTGCAATTACGATTCTCTTAATATCTGGTTTTTGCAAAGTTCCATCGTTAACTTCTCTATAAATTTCACCATTATTAGATACGAAGAACTCAACATTTTCAGGAATACGAATACGTTCATTGTTTATATCCATAACATATGCACCTGAAGATGTTTGTAAATAACGATCACTATTTAAAGTAAAACTACCGTCTCTCGTTAAAAACGTTTCATCATTTTTAGATGTAACGAAAAATGATGATGTGCCAGCCGCACCGTCATCTAAAAAGAAATCTGTAGCACTATTTGTCATTTGCACATTTCCTTGCGCTAAGTTCACATGCGTCGCGGCGGGTACTACAGCGTAATCGACCTTACCGATATTTGTCACAGCCCCATCTCCGCGGCGATATGTATCTTGTACATCAAATACTTTGGAAGTCATATTTTCTGCTTTAAATCCTGTCGTTTGGGCATTTGCAACGTTATTCGAATGGACATTAATACGCTGCATATAATTCATCATACCCATAGAACCTATATAAAGACCGTTCATACTCATTTGAATAAGGCAATCGCCTTATTCTTCACCTCTTTTCTTACGATGTTTGTAACATTTGTTTTGCTAAATGTTCAGCTGTAGCGATATGTATATGTTGTTTTACGTCTTGTCCGTCTGTCATTAATACAATTGGAGCTGATGATACTGCTGGAATTTTCAACAATTCACCACTACTTGCTGTTTCATCAAATTTCGTAAACACGATACCATCTATATGAATATCTTTAAAGTTCGTAATAATCTCAATCATATCTTTACTCTTCATAGAAGCTGATAACGTTAAACAAATATAGTCTGGTTCTACTTGTCCCATCGTTTCAATCATTTCTTCCACTGTATCTGACGTACGATAATTTTTTCCGGCTGTATCAATTAAAATATAATCGACGCACGCTTCTTCCTTAAAATAAGTGAGCGCTCTCGTCATTGCCGCCTCATCACGGACAGCAATTACTTCAGATCCAATCGTCTTTACATAATCTTGCAGTTGTTGTACGGTCCCAATGCGAGAGTGATCTGTCGTAATAAAACCAACCGTTTTTTTCTTACCGTGAAACTGCCATGCCATTTTCGCAAGTGTCGTCGTTTTTCCAACGCCAGTTGGACCGATTAATGCAATTGTTTGCACTTCTTTTTCAAAGACGTTTTCCGTATTGAAATGAGATCTCATATCTTCCAATATGTATCCGATGACTTCCTCTTCTGTAATCATCGTTGCGTTCTCAAACTTCACTTTTAACTTTTCAGTATATGCATGAATGAAATATTGTTCCACATCGTTTTGTTCTAACAACCGAATCACTTTTTGAATAATAAACGGTACAGATTGTTGCTTTTCTTTTTTTACAACTACTTCTTCTTTCTTAACCGGAATGACTTGTTTCACAACCTGTTGCATTTTCGTTACTTCCGCCTCTTCCGTCTGTTTCACTACGACAATGCCTTTTTCAAACAGTTTTAAGAGTTTCTCTTTTTTTCTTTCCCATTCTTCACTATTCCCTGTTTGCATCGCCGCATACGGCATAGTAGTCGTTACGTTTTCTAAATTGTGTAGTACCGACTGAATTCCATTCGCCTTCACAATTTCTTCTGAAGGATCACTTACAACATCCATTAATTGTTCATGAAATTGAGCTGTCCCTTCATTCACTTCTTTCTGATTCTCCTCAGGAAAAGCCACTAACATCTCATAATCCTTTTTCCAAAAAAACGGGATGTTTCGTTTTACACTCTCATCAACAACGTAGTAATAATCTGTACCATATTGGTCAAATAACTTTCGATACAATTCATTTTTCGAAGCTGCTTTTATTCGCATTAACGCTTCTTTTTTTTCTGTACTTTCCATTACTTCACCCCCTACTATTCAACGTAAGCAATTTGATCTACAACAATTTCTGGTGCTAATTCGCTAATACAAAGCACTTGTGCTTCTATTTGATAACGTTCTAGCAGTCTTACAATCGCAAATCTGAAATCTTTTCTTCGCGTTAATAACACTGGTTCTCTTCCCATTAAACGAGCTTGTTTAAATACGCGTTGTACTTGCTCAACGACACGCGTTTCTAAATCTAAATCCCAGTTTAATAAGTAACCTTGATACGAATTGTTCACTACATCCGCATCTAACTCGATTGAATCAGAGAAAAGTGCAGCATAAATTTTTCCGTCAGGATTTTTCGCATGTTCACAAATAACTTTTGAAATACATTCACGAACGAATGATGTTACACCATCCACATGATTTTGATAAACTTCTTTTCCGTCAATAATACCTTCAATAATCGTTGGTAAATCACGGATCGAAATTCCTTCTTTTAAAAGTTGTTTAATAACGTTTTGAACGAGTGATAAATCAATTTCTTTTTTCTTAATCTCTTCTAATAGAACGCCATTATCATTTTCAAGAGAATTGATTAAGTCTTTCACATGTTGACGCTGAATTAACTCGTGAAGATTACGTCTAATAACAACATCTAAATGTGTAATTAATATGCTAAGTGGCTCTAACACTTGATAACCTTTCATTTGTGCATCTTGCACCATATGCTCTAAAATCCAATATCCATCTTCACCAAAAATTGGATCCTTCGCCGGTTCTGCATCTAAATCAGCCATTACGTTCGGTGTTTTCAGCGCTAATAAATAACCTGATTTTAAAACACCTTCAGCTGCCTTCGCACCTTTAATACGAATAATGTAACGTCCACGTGGTCTAAAACTCGTATTATCTTTAAAGTTAATACCAGGAACGTTAATACCAAGGTCGGTAATAATCGACTTCCTCATCAGAACAACTTTATCACGAGCTGTTTCCCCGTTAATTTTTTGCTTTACAAGTGCCGCTAAATCTAAGCCAAGTTCTACAATAATCGGATATTTATCTGTAAAGACTCCGAATGAATCTTCTACTTGCTGCAATTGCTCATCGTCGCCTTGAATCATTTCTAATTCTTTTTGAAGCTCGTCTTCTTTTTCTTTCTTTATTCGCTTTTTATTACGAATTCCTAAGAAAATAATTGTTCCACCAACGAGAGCAAACGGTAGAAATGGTAGCGGAGTAAAAATACCCATTGCGATAAATAAACCACCAAGCGCATATACAACAACTTCATGCGCTAATAACTCTTTAAAGATTCCTTCAGTTACTGTATCAGGTGATCCGTCAAATACACGTGTTACGATAATACCAGTTGAAATCGCAAGCATTAACGAACCAATTTGGTTTACGATTCCGTCACCGACCGTTAACTGTGTATAATGAAGAGCTGCTTGTCCAAAAGTCATTCCTTGCTGCATCATTCCGACAATTAAACCGAAAATGATGTTTACGAATAAAATGACAATCCCGAAAATAACGTCCCCTTTAATGAACTTTCCGGCACCATCCATCGCTCCGTAAAACTCTGTTTCCATATTTAACTTCTTTCGTTTTGCCTGTGCATCTTTTTCTGTAATAATACGCTGATTTAAATCGGCATCGATAGACATTTGTTTCCCTGGTAAAGAATCAAGTGTAAAACGAGCGGCAACTTCAGCTGTACGAGACGCACCGTTTGCAACGATAAACTGGAATATAATTAATACTGTAAAAATAACGATACCAATTAATAAGTTCCCGCCAATTACGAACTGGCCGAACTCTTCAATAACATGACCGGCATTTCCGTCTGTCAAAATCGCTCGCGTCGTCGAAACGTTAATCGATACGCGGAAAATCCCGATTAATAACAACATCGTCGGAAATGACTTTAATTCATCCCACTCGTTAATACTTGTAGCTCGCATATAAATAAGTACTGACATACTTAATAGAAAAACGATAATGATATCAAGTATAAATGGTGGAAGTGGAATTAAGAGCGCCACTACGAATGACGCTGCTAAAAAGATAGAAAAATAGGTTCTTGCAGAATCTATCTTAAACAAAGAGATCTCCTCCAAACGCGCTATTACACTTCAAGTTCATTCGTTTGAATTAAATAGCGCATAACTTCAATTACAGCTACGTATAAATCTTCTGGAATCGCCTCATCTTCCTCGACTTGATAATATAAAGAACGAGCAAGTGGACGGTTTTCCACCATTGGTATTTCTTGTTCACGGGCAAGCGTTCGTATGTATAATGCGAGCTCGTCTTCCCCTTTTGCAACGACAATTGGCGCCGCATCAACATGTTTATTGTAACGAAGCACAACCGAAATGTGCGTCGGGTTATTCACAATAAACGTTGCACCATCCATCTTCTTCGCAATTGTCCCTTGTAAGATGGCATGCATAAAGTTTTTTCGTTTCCCCTTTACTTGCGGGTCCCCTTCATTATCTTTATGCTCTTGTTTTACTTCTTCTTTTTTCATTTTAATATCTTGTTCGTACTCCCATTTTTGATAAATGAAATCAATAATCGAAAGGACAATTAAAATAATTAAAATAGCTAAAAAGATAAATTTAATTTGCCTAATAATTTCAGTAAGTGACGCTGTCCAGTTAAATCCAATCATACTAACAATCTTCTCTAAATTCTTTTTAAAGAGAACGTAAGCAACATAACCGATTAATCCCATATAAAATAATGATTTCAAAATATCTACTAAACTTTTACGACTAAATAGTCTCGTAAAATAGTTTTTCGGATTAATACGTGATGCTTTCGGCTTTATTACTTTAGAAGAAAATAAGAAACCGACTTGAATCATATAATTGAATAAATGAAAAGCGTATACGAGTATTAATATCGGAGCCGATACTTTTAGTAGTAAAATCCCCATTAAATAAAAATACTCAGTCGAATCTGTATTTTTTCCGATTTGATCAAACAGCACCGCTACAGAATTGGCAATCTCATAACCGAGCCAATCTCCGAAAAAGTAAACGACAACTGCTAATACGAGTATGGAAAATAAATTATTTAAATCTTTACTACGGGCGATATTCCCTTCTTCACGCGATTTTTTACGCTTCTGCGGGGTGGCCTTTTCTGTTTTATTATCCTTTGCCATGCGCGTCCCCCTACTTCGTTAAGAAAAAGTTAAATAGTTTCGTATATTCCTCAAGCAATACATCCGTCATATTTTTAAACACATAACCGAGCATCGGTACACTCATCGCAATAAACAAAATACCACATGTAATTTTAATCACGTACGCATTCATAAAAACGTTTAATTGCGGGGCATTTTTCGCGATTAAAATAAGGACGAAATTAATAATGAATAAGCTTCCCATAAGCGGAAGAGCGATTTCAACCGCTGATGTAATTGCAAATAATAACGTGGCGAGTAAACTATCTAAAAAACTCGTCGTCAGCAATTTTGAAATCGCCTCTGTATATTGAAACGACTTTAAAATCGTGGCAACGAAATAATTAATGCCGCCAAGTGAAATAAAAATAATGAGAAAGAACATATCAAATAATGTCGCTAGTAAAGTAGACTGTGATCCTGCGTTCACATCAAACAAACTTGCCTGTGATAAACCGATATCAAAGTCTAAAATATGCCCAGCCATTTTCGGAATGTTCCACAGCATTTCTACAATTTTTGAAAGGGATAACCCAATTACAATTTGCGTTCCCGCATATGCTGCGACGTCCCAAACTGTCTTGATATGCGAAACATCAACTTGATCGGCAACTGTAATGGAAAGGCCAAGCCCAAATGTAACCTTTGCCATCGCTGGAATCGATCGCCCTGAAAAGAACGGTAAAAAATATAAAAATGAAGTAATGCGGCAAAACGCAAAAAACGTTGCCGCCCATAATTCCATATTCATTTCAGTTCACCTATCTTAGTACGAACGCAATAGCGATGGAATTTTATCAAATAAATCTAAAATAAGTGTCGTCAACTCTTGAAACATCCACGGACCTAAAATGATAATAACGAGCACAATACTCGCCATTTTCGGTAAAAACGTCAGCGTTTGTTCTTGAATTTGCATCATCGCCATAATAACAGCGATGATAATAACGACGATCATACTTACACCGGCAACCGGCATTAAAATCATAACCCCTTTATAAAAAAAGGTTTGAAAAATATCTATAATTGGTGACGTATTCATTTATATGACTCCTATCACATAGCATCAAACGCTTCAGGCAACCGTTTTAAACATAATATCGACGATTTTCGTATATCCACCTAAATATACGAAAACGAGTATTTTAAATGGTAAACTTAAAATCATCGGCGGTACCATCATCATCCCAAGGTACATTAAAAGTGTACTAATAATTAAATCAATAAAGACAAACGCTAAATAAATGAACATCCCCGTTAATAATCCTTTTTGAATTTGTGTTAACGTAAAGGATGGTACGAGCGTAAATAGGGAAAGATCTTTCAAATCTTTCGGCAACTCTTCTCCGCGCACTTTCAGCATCATTTTTAAATCATGCTTATACGTATGCTTCGCCATATAATCTTTCATAATCGGAGCTGTCGTTTCCGCAGCTTGACTTACAGTTATTTTCTCTTTCGTCATCGGATCCCACACATCGCTCTTTAATTGCCCAAGTACAGGCTGCATCGTAAAGAGTGATAAAAATAATGCAAGTCCAACAAGTACTTGGTTTGGTGGTAAATTCATAACCCCAAGCCCTTGACGTGTAATTCCAAGAACGATCATAAAATAAGTAAAATGCGTAAATAAAAGAACGATAGAAGAAGATAATGATAGAAGGGTAACGAGTGCAAATAACTGTACACTTGAATTACTCGTAAACTCTTTTCCATTTTCGAAATTAATAAAACCGTTCGGAGCTGCATACGCTGGATTTACAAAAATAATTGAAAAAACGATAGAAAATACGAAAATAACGGCTAATAATGATAACTGTTTCTTTATTCTCATGATGGATCCTCTACTTTTTTCGTTTCACTCTTCACTGCATCTTCTAGCGCTTGTTGAAACTGATTTCCTGTTAACTGCACAGATTGTACACCGTTATTACTTATAACAGTAAACACTTGCTTTCCGTCCACTTCAAACAAAAAGGCGCTCGTTTGATGATTTAAAAAAACGCCGTCCTTCACTTGAATATGGCCATTTTCACCTTGCTTAAAAAACTGCTGTTTGCGCGTCTTTTTCGTCATATAATATGCACCGTAGCCGAGCGCACCAAACAGTAAAACGACTTGAAATAAGGTCGTCATATACGACATATGACTCCTCCTCTACTCTTTATCTTGCATTTGACTTTGCGCCTTCATAAGCGCAGCTTGCTTCTTGTCAGCTTCAATTTCAGAAATAATAATGCCGAACTTCTCGTCCATTACGATTGCTTCACCGATGCCGACTTTCATATTGCTTAAATATACATCTACTTTATGCCCTAAATTTTTCTCTACTTCAAGAACATCGCCAACTTTTAATTGCTTCACATCACCAAGTGTAATAGATGACTTTCCAAGCTTTACGCCAAGTTCAATTGAAATATCTGAAACAGTATCAATATGTGCTTTGCCTGCTTCATTTCGTTTCCCTGCAAATTCTTCTAATCCCATTAATGACACAGGAGATACTTCATGCTTCATATGGATCCTCCTACTCTACAAAACTTTTAAATAGGAGCGCCTTACGCGTTCCATCTTTCCCGATAAAACAATTAAATTTATGCTTTCCATCTACATAACCAAGTAATTCATCCGAAACTTTTGTATGAAGCGGAATAATATCGCCTTCTTCAATTTGTTCAATCTCACCCATTGTCATCTTCTGCTCACCAATAGCAACGTGAACAGGTTTATACACTTGATTTACCTTCACTTCCACTTCAGACGTATACTTTTTACGCTTATCCGAAGAATGTTCGACAATATTTTCAGATGTTAACTTATCCATAATTTCTTCAACAGATAAGAACGGAATACCGATACGCACCGTCGTATCCCAAAACTCTGTTTTCATATTTACATTCAGTAATGAAATAATATCGCTTGCTGTCGTAATCTTTAATGCATTTGGATCTGTTTCCGTCGTTACAAACTTCGGTTCAATCGCAACAACACTTTCAAATGATTGCTCTAAATTTTTGCAAAGGAGCGTAAAAATATTATCAAGCGTTAAAAACTCAAACGCTGTTAACGGTCTGCGCATCGTAAAGTTACGCTTACTATCTCCGCCAAGCCAGCATTCATGAATATAAATAACAAACGCTAAATCAATCTCAATAACAATTTCTCCAAGCTCTGGTAAACCGAGATCTATCACGCAATATAAATAATAATCTTTCGGCATTTTCTCCACATACTCACTCGTAAATGGAACTTGTTCAACCGTTGAAGGCTCTAGTTCAATCGGAATACGCATACGAGCTGACAATGTTTGTGACGTCTGTTTGCCAAACGTAGAAGCAATCGCTTGCAAACTACGTAAATGCTCAACACCGAACTTCTCTGGTCTATTAAAATCATACTCTTGAAATTTCTCTTGCTTCCCTGCTTCTTGTGCGAAAGCTGGCATTTCCTCGCCTTCATTAACCGCCTTCAGCAGGGCATCAATTTGCTCTTGGCTTAATTTTTCGCCACTCATGACAATCCCCTTCCCTACCTTTTCAATTCAACGATTTCAACGTACATCTTTCCATTCTTCGTCAAAATCTTTCCGGTTCCAATCTCTTCATTCTCAAGCATAAGACGCACCGTATTTTTCGTTGAATTTTCAAGACGATACAATGTACCTTTCGTAATATGAAGCAGATCTTCAATTTTCTTTTTCGTATTTCCGATTTCAAAATAAATTGTTAACGGAATATCATCTTGTAATTTCAAATCTAGCCAACTCCCATATCATGTTCACGAAAATTTCATGTTCTCTCTATATATGAAATTTCTTATTTTGAAACGTCGATATTTAATATTTTTTTAATATATCCTTGCGTTTCTTTAAATGGCGGTACGCCTCCGTACTTTCTCACATTACCAGGACCCGCATTATAAGAAGCAAGCGCCAATACTAAGTCGCCGTTATTTTTCTTTAAATAACCGCTTAACTCTTTCACACCGCCCTCAATACTTTCAGCTGGTGAAAATGGATTTTTTATACCCATCTCTTTCACATTCGCTGGCATAAGCTGCATAAGGCCCACCGCACCTGCATGTGACACCGTTTTCGGATTAAAATCAGATTCCACTTCAATCATTTTTTGAATTAACGTTTTCGGAATTCCATATGTACGACTAGCGCGTTCAATAATATCCTCATACTTCCCTTCATTGGAAGAACGTATTTTTTGAATATTATACTTCTTCGTTAATTCCCACGTATCAGCAGCCTCATTTTTCGTTTCTGGGAAACGTCGTTCAAACTCTTTTTGCGCAACTTGCACTTCATCTACTTTCTTCGTACCAGCCTTTTCTTCAGGCTTACTTACTTCCTCTACTTTATTAATAGATTGTTCCGGTTTATTAACAACCGTTTCTATTTTCGTAGATTGCACCGGCTGACTCATATCTTCTATGTTTGCCAGCTGCGTAGTCCCCTTCGTTTCCTTGGCAGGTTCACTCTGTAACTTCTCTTGAAAACGACTACTAACGAATGCTTGTGGACTACTCAGCTTTTGCTGAATCTGTCCTTTCTTATATGCAAGCACTTCTTTTACTATATTTCCAACTATCATAATATCACCTTTTCGGTAAACAAAGATATTCTAATATTAGAGTTTTTTTTTAAAGTTTGCAATAATCCTTTTAATAATTATGTAATAAAAAAATGAATATATTGTTAAACTGTTATTTTTTTATATTTATTAATTCGAATTTTTAGTTGACACCCGTTGTAGCAAGGATTACAATAAATCTCGAAATTGATTTTTTCGCATATTACCGTTTTTCAATTTGCAGAAAAGTCAATATAAAAAAATGGGGGTTCTTAACATGAGAATTAATACAAACATTAACAGCATGCGTACGCAAGAGTACATGCGCCAAAACCAAACAAAAATGAGCAACGCTATGGATCGTTTATCAAGCGGTAAACGTATCAACAACGCTTCTGACGATGCAGCGGGTCTTGCAATTGCAACTCGTATGCGTTCACGTGAAGGTGGCTTAAACGTTGCTGCTCGTAATACAGAAGACGGTATGTCTTTAATTCGTACAGCTGACTCAGCTTTAAACTCTGTATCAAACATTTTACTTCGTATGCGTGACCTTGCAAACCAATCTGCAAGTGAGACTAATACTAATAAAAACCAAGCTGCAATGCAAAAAGAATTTGATCAATTAAAAGAACAAATTCAATACATTGCGGACAATACTGAGTTTAACGATAAAAAACTATTAGACGGATCTAATAACACTATTAACATCCAAACTCTTGACTCACATGATAAAACTAAACAAATTACAATTTCACTTGATTCTGCATCACTTACAAACTTAGACATTAAAGATTTAGCAATTGGCTCAACAACAATTAGCCAAACTGATCTTGACACTGCTACTAATTCTATGACACGACTAGCTACTCCAGCAACAGATGCAAAAGTACTAGCTCAAGACGTTACAGATGCAAAAGCTGCTTTTAATAAAATCAAATCTGCTTATTCACCAGCAGAAGCACAAAAAATGGAAGACGCTTTCAAAGATTATGATAAATCAGTGGCTGATCCAAACAAAAAAGACGCTGATCACCAAGCTGCTGCAAAAGCTATTCAAACGGAATTTGCAAAACTAACTAAACCTACAGCAACAAAATTCGATCCATCTTCTGCTGTTGATAAAATCGACAAAGCAATTGAAACAATTGCTTCTAGCCGTGCTACTTTAGGCGCTACGTTAAACCGCCTTGACTTTAACGTAACAAACCTTAAGAGCCAAGAAAACTCTATGGCAGCTTCTGCTTCTCAAATCGAAGACGCTGACATGGCGAAAGAAATGTCTGAAATGACTAAGTTCAAAATCTTGAACGAAGCTGGTATCAGCATGCTTTCTCAAGCAAACCAAACTCCACAAATGGTTTCTAAATTATTACAATAATCCATTTGAGTTAGCTTCATGAATGAACCTCTCTGCTTGCGGAGAGGTTCATTTTTTCTATATAAATGAATTATGTGTAAAACCTTCCTTTTTTTGATGGAAGAGAGCATCTGCGTAGCGTAGAAGCGGTCAGTGCTTTTCTTGATTCCCTCTTATGTTAAAACACATGCAGCAAATGAGCATAAGCCTTTTTATCTTTTCATGACCGTTTATTAGCTTTAGAACACTAACTATATCAATCTATAAGGAGTGTCTATTATGCGTATTGGTAAGAATGTCTTGAGTATGAATGCTAGGCAATCGCTATATGAGAATGAAAAACGTATGAATGTTGCGATGGAGCATTTAGCGACTGGTAAGAAGTTAAACCATGCTTCTGATAATCCTACGAATGTTGCCATTGTGACTCGTATACATGCAAGAGCGAGTGGTATGCGTGTGGCAATTCGTAATAATGAGGATGCGATATCGATGCTTCGCACGGCAGAAGCTGCCCTTCAAACTGTTATGAATATTTTGCAACGTATGCGTGATTTAGCTGTTCAATCTGCAAACGGTACAAGTTTAAATAAAAACCGTGATTCATTGAATAAAGAATTTCAATCTTTAACAGAACAAATTGGCTATATTGATGAGACGACTGAGTTTAACGATTTATCTGTATTTGACGGACAAAGCCGTCCTATTACGTTAGACGATATCGGCCATAAAATAGATATAGCGCAACATACTCCCTCTTCCCCTACAAAACATGACATCAAGATTTCAACAGAACAAGAAGCAAGAGCCGCAATTCGTAAAATTGAAGAGGCTTTGCAAAATGTATCACTTCATCGCGCTGATCTTGGCTCTATGATAAATCGTTTACAGTTTAATATCGAAAATTTAAATAGCCAAAGTATAGCTCTAACAGATGCTGCTTCTCGAATTGAAGATGCGGATATGGCGCAAGAGATGAGTGATTTTTTAAAGTTTAAATTATTAACTGAAGTTGCACTTAGTATGGTTTCACAGGCTAATCAAATTCCGCAAATGGTTTCTAAGTTACTACAATCGTAAAAATTCACCTTCCTTCTTTGGAACGATTCCACACAAAATAAAAGGGAAATACATATAAACTATGTATCTCCCTTTTATTTTGTACCCAAATTTTATTACTGTGTTACAGTCATAACCTGTCCACTACGATCAACCATAATTTTCATTTTACCGTCTTGTGCGTTATATAGCCCTAATTTATGCAAGTCTTGTTTACATTCTTTTACGAAGAAAGGCAATGTGCGAATTTGATCGATATCAGAGCTCGTAATGAAATGAATTAAATGATGCGTCATTTCTTTTATATCATGAACAAGCTCTTCCTTTTCTCGCTTTAGCCGTTCATTTTCAGCTCGTAATACATGTAATTCGCTTTCGAGACCACGTACGTTCTTTTCATCATTTGAACGCCCAGCAGCTATGCTTGAAAGCTTATAAATACCTTCCATAAACTGATGTAGTTCATCTTCTTTTCTTTCACTACACTGACTAATCGTTTCAAAATTATCAACGATACCAGATATAACTGTTACAAGACTTTTTTCATTCTCTGCATTTTGAAATTCTTTTCTTACTTCTTGCTTGTTTTCTTTTTTCATCTCAACGATTGGTTCTTTTACAGGTGTATATTTTCGTTTTCGTCCTGGTTTTTGTTTTTCAATATTTTCAAACGGTATTTCACGTTTTTTCAATTTATAATACGTATTTTGCAATTGACTTTCTGTTTTTGGAAAAAGATTTAGTTCATTTTTACTTACGTATTTTGAAATATTTAAAATGTTTAAACCGTGACGTTGACAAAATTGATACACTTCGTATAGTAACTCTAGCTCAGACTTCAGCCATGTAACCTTTGATTTTTCATATGCTCGCATACCGCCATGTTTTTTTATATCTATTTGAAATAAAACCATTCTATTATGTAAATCGACTAATTCTTCATACTCCACTCGGAATTGTTTCTCTATTTTTTTAAATTCCTCTTCTAGTTTCATATCGTTCATTTTATTATTTGACATGTTTTGTAAAAGATTTAATACATTAATTGCTGTGTGGTGATACATAATCTGTGCCACTCCCCCTCATCCTTTCACAATTCTCATCTGACTCCCATGTCTTTTAAGAAAATAGCAATTTTTACATATCCATATTATAACATTTCGAAATTATCCGTCAAATAATAAACATATAAAAATGTATAGAAAGTATAGAAATAAAAATAGTCTTTTTAATTCAATATGTATAATTGCATATTAATTACATATAATTATATTATATGGTATTTTGGATGTATTTTCACCGAAAAAGTTTGCGTTACCACGAAATCTTACTAACATAATCCAAAGATACGTTCTCTTATATTTTCAAATAAAAAAAGCCTACTACTTATTAATTAAACCAATCGACGATTCCCAAATAGAGATTATTCATACATACAGCCACAAACACTCCAGAAACGTTTCATTTTTTCTGCCTATACAGGGTATAGAATGCTAAAAAGGAACTAACCAGTACTACACATGGCTAGTTCCCTTCTCCCCACTAAAAGAATAGAGTTATAAACCGGTTCTTCAAATCCTCACTCGAAGCCCCTCTTCTTCTACTTACCTAAAACTACTCCATATATCTGGCCTTACATCGCATGGACCTCTATTAAGCACTGACCACTTCCACATTTCGCTAAATCCTCTATTCCTGATAAATAGAAAAGCATTGTACACCGGCTCTTCAAACCCTCACTCGATGGCTCACTTCTCCTACTTACCTAAAACTACTCCATATATCTGGTCTTACATCGTATGGACCTCTATTAAGCACCGACCGCTCCCACACATGGCTAGATTCTCTATTCCAGCAAAAAAGCGCTTTTCAAACCTCTTTTACAACACTAACTTATCAACTAAACCAATTAACTCTTGAATATCTGGTTTACTTACTTGCGCATTTGCTCCTACCGCTTCACCTTTATGGAATAATTCATTTGTAATTAATGAAGAGAAAATAATGACTGGTAAACGATTCATTACTTCACTATCCTTAACGACTTTCGTTAAATGATGTCCATCCATTTTTGGCATTTCAATATCAGTAATTAGCAAATGAATATGTTCAAACATTTTTTCCCCTTGCTCTTTTGCTAATTTTTCAATTTGTGCTAACGCTTCTGCACCATTACTGAAGAAGTTCATTTTCGTATATCCAGCTGATGATAATGTTTCTTCTAGTATTTGGCGAAGCATCGCTGAATCTTCTGCAATATAAATAACTTTTTCAGCTCGATCTGTTTTTTGTTCTAAGCCTGAAAGTGATTTATTGTCATAACCAGTACCGCTAATTTCACATACAATTTTTTCATAATCTAATAGTAAAATGATTTTCCCATCTAGCTTTACAATACCAGATGTCGTTTCCTCTAATCCCATAGATAATGAAGCTGGTTCATCAATTTGTTCCCACGAAATACGTTGAATACGATGCACTTCATCAACGCGGAAAATAACTTTCATTTGGTTTAATTCTGAGATGATAAATTTCGTTTGATCAAGTGGCTTTGTTGACTTTAAATTAAGAGCCGTTGCTAAGTTAATAACAGGTAAAATTTCACCGCGTACTTGAACAACACCTTCAACTGCATGATGAGATTCTGGCACAGTTGTAACAGGGAATGGATTAATGATTTCACGTACTTTCATTACATTGATACTAAATAGGTTTTCACCAACAGTATATGTGACAATCTCTAATTCATTTGTTCCGCTTTCTAATAAAATACTTTGTGCTTGTGACATAAAGGTGTCGCTCCCCTTCCATTAATTCCGTATATCTAATTATTAAGCTTTATTAAACCAAAAAAGTCAACTACCTATATAAAAAATATAGATAGTCGAATGATTCATCTATTTAAAAAGACGCTTAATCTTGTATAAACGATGCAAGTGCCTCTAGTAATACTTCTTGTGCTCCTACAATTTCTGTCGGCATTGCTTCCCATTTTTTCGAAAGCTCCGTTTCTACTCTTATTCTTAGCTCTGGATTCATTTCTTCTAGCACATATTCTTTCGTCGCTATATCAACATCAAGTAGTGCAAGTGCATATAGTTCCGGGTCGTTTATTCTTTTAAATAACTGTTTCAGTATTGCCGGCGCTATATGTTTTAATTTTTCAATATGAAGTTCCTTATCCGAAAATAGTAACTCATATTGAATAAACGTAACATTTTCTTTCATCACTTTAAAATAACAATTATTTTTTTTATCATTCACAAAATAACCATTCGGATCTGCAATAATACTCTCCACTTTACGAATTAAATCCGGCAAACTACCCGCCGCCATTACAGTTCGCTGCTCAACCTCACTTGGCGAAATGAATGTAACGCGATACTTATTCTGCGCCATCCTCCTCACCTCTCCTTTTATAGAAATTCAGTCTAATTGTATACTATAAATTTAAGCCTATTTCCTATCACTGCTTCTAGACTTGGATAAACCCTACCGTCAAAGAGTGAAGAAGCACCGACCAACACTTAGTTTTCAACTTCTTCAACTACCTTAGAACCACTCGATATCTCTGGTCTTATAACATGCGAGCCACTTATAGGCACTAACCGCTACCACACATCGCTTAAATCTTCTTAAACTACTCTAGTAAACTCTATATCTCTGTCCTTACACACCAGTCGAGCATCCTCATAAGCACTGACCGCTACCACATACCGCCAGGTCCTCTCTCAAACCATGAAAAAGGGCTTTTAAAAGCTTTTAAGAACTTTTCAGTAACTCGATGTTATTGAACCAAAACGCAATTTGCTGATCCGTAATCCCTGATAGCGTAACAAAAAACTCACGGCACTTCATCTCGTCCTTAAACAGTTGATACTTCCAAACAGCATCACTACCCACGCTTACGAAATAAAATTCATGAATACGGCCAATGATTGCTTGTTTTTCACCAAATGAATACGGGGGCACTTGCTTAATTTCAAATTGATCCGGTAAATATACATGCTCTTCTCGTTCCATTTTTAACACTTGCTCGGCAAGCTCACGTTTATTTTCGAAAAAAGGCAATTGTAAAATTCGCTCTTGTCTTGTCATACGAATAAAAAACCCTTTCTACTACATTACAATTTTTCTTTATGATATATTATCTAATTAAATTTACAACTTCATTTAATACTTCATCTGACACTTTAATTACTTTCGCATTTCCTTGGAATCCGCGTTGATACAGCATTAAATCTACGAATTCTGCGGATAAATCTACGTTCGCAGCTTCTTGTGCAGCCCCACGTACTTTACCTGCACCGTTTTGACCTGATGCACCAAGTGCTAAAATACCAGTTGTATTCGTCGCTGTATAGTTACCATTACCTGTTTTCATTAGGCCGCCTTCGTTCGGGAACATCGCAACGGCTAATTGGCCAGCAGATTTCATACTTCCATCAGAGTATTTTACCATCACATATCCACCGTCAGCAATAAAGCAATCTTTTACAGTTGCCGCTGCTCTACCATCTACTTCTGTAACTGATAATGTTTTATCTGTCGGATGATTTGTTAATTTACTAAAATCTAATTTTATTGTTCCGCCATCAAACGGAATAGATGCCCCAGGGTTTTGCTGATTCGGATTTCCTACTGCATCAAACGTCATTTTACCAGTTGCACCTTTAACATCTTCAAATGTTGTTGCTTTTTTCGAATCATTACGCATTTGTACTTTATATGTATAATTATGTTCACTATCTTGTTTAAACTCTACACGCATTGTCCATGTATTACCGGCATTATCATATACAGGCAAATCTTGTGTAATTTGTTTTGCATCAGTTGGAATATTTCCTTTAATTGTTCCTTTCGATGTTCGAATACCACCAATTGCTGTTCCCATTGGAATTTGCAACGGTCCTGGAATTCCAGATAAATCAACTTCACCAGTTGCCTCATTTGCAGGGTATGCAAATACGTATTGACCTTCAGTATTCGTAATATAGTAATCTGAAGATATCCCAAACGTACCTTTACGAGTAAATTCCATATTTCCGCCTTTTGAATCACCTACAACGAAGAAGCCATTGCCTTCCATTGCTGCTTGTGTTTTGCCACCTGTTAACGTAATCGTACCATCACTATAATCTGTAACCGTACCACTCATTTTCACACCGTTACCAATACTTTTCGGATTCGTTCCTGCGTATTTACCGTCACCTTTTGCACCAATTGAGTTGTTATATAGTAAATCATCAAACATTGCTTTTTGTTTCTTATAACCAACTGTTTGTGCATTGGCAATATTATTTGAAGTTACACTTAATGCATTTTGTGTTGCATTCATTCCTGTAATACTTGTATATAACGCTTTAATCATAACGTATGTACACTCCTTATGAATTTGTAGTATTTACTTCTTCAGTTACTTTTTGATCATCCTTCTTTGCGTCCTCTGGATTCGTTTCTCCAATCGGTTTATCAGACACTCTTTCAACGAAACGAAGGGACACAACTTTGTTATCAATAACGAGCTGCACATCGTTATTTTCCGCAAGACGAACTGTCTCTACTTGACCAGTTACTTTGTTTCCTTCGCCGTCAACGCCTCTTACGTACTTCCCTAAAAACTTCATGCCACCATCAAGCGCTGTCGAATACATCGTCGTTCTTAAAGAGTCAACTGCTTTTGTCATATTTTGCACTTGCTCCATAAGAGATAACTGCGCTGTCTGGTTCATCATTTGATTCATATCCATTGCATTAAATGGATCTTGATGTTGGAAACTTGATAAAAACAATTTTAGGAAATCATCTTTCCCCATTATCCCAGGAGTCTTTTGCTCTCCTGCTGAAACTCCGTTTGTTTGTTGAACTGGCGATTGTACACCATTAACAGATGCGTTTTTTGCTTGCGCTCCTGCTTGTAACGGAATATGATTTGTACTCGTTGTATTTAACCCAACTGTTGGCACGCTTTATTCCTCCAATAATCCCGCAAATTCTTTTGATTGTTGTTTCTCATGTTGCGTACTTGCTAATTTCTGTTTTTGCCTTTGTTCTTGTTCTCGCTGTTCTTTACGGTTTTCATCCTTATCAGAATAGCTAATTTGAATATTAATTTCTTTTTCTTTTAACTTTAGCCTCAATTCATCAAAAATGATTTCAACACGTTTTTTCGCATCGTGTTTTTCCATTTCTACGTGAACATCAATTTGGTCTCCATGCTTTTTCATAAATACAGTTAACGTACCAAATTTTTCTGGATTTAACTGGAATAAAACACGTTCTTGTTTCACTACAAATTTTTGCAGTGCTTCTACTTGCGCTTCCATTTTCTTTCCTAAGTCAGGTAACGTAACCTTCTCAGCGACACGATTTGATTTTCCGATTTGCTCCGTACTCGTTGCTTTATTTAATAATTCCGCACCCGTTGAACTCGAATTGTTTAACGAATCGACTTCTGGCACCTCTACCTTCACATCATCGCTCTCTGATTTCAGAAGATCTACATCTTTAGGCTCTTCTTGTTTCTTTGCAATATTACAAGTTTCTGTTTCTACAACTTTCAAAGCCTGCATCGTTTGCTCCGGCATCGTCACTTTTTCTAAAGCCATTTGCATTGTATCTTCTAAACATATGGCATTTTTAATATTCATGTTTGAAAGGAGCTCTTGTAATTGTTGTAATTCAGCTGCAGGCAATTCGTTAAGTTTTATATTTCCGTATTCTTTATACAGCCCTTGTATTTTTTGTATGTATTGATATAACAATTCTGGCTGCACACGTAATTGCTCAATGGCAACCATTTGCTCAGATACAGCTAATAATAACTGTTCGGTCTCTTTTTTTTCTTCTTTCTTTACAATTGGCTCCTCTTTCTTTACCGATTGTTTAGAAAGAATATATTCTTTCTTCTCTTCTTTCGGTGCTTCTTCTTGTTTTGTTTTCTCCGTTTTCGGCTGTTTTTTATTCTCCATTCTCATCGTATAATCAAATGAAGAATTTTCATCTTTTGATTGTATTTCTAGCCCTTTTTCTTTTTGCGGAGGTAAACTTTGTTGCACCGGTAATACAGACTGTATCACTACATTCACCTCATCCATTCATACACATTTTTAAATCAAGAAGCATTTTTTCTTCTAGCTTTTCTTGCGCTTTTGCAAGCTTCTTACAATCTTCTTGATACATTTCATCAATGACACGTTCTTTTTCTTTTACTTGTTCTAAAAGGCTTTCGTTTTTTTGAATAAAACCTTCTGTTTTTTTTATTTTTCTATTCCATTCTTCTATTCTTTCAGGAGAAAACGTATGTGAAGAAAGCATGCCAGCCATAATACGTTGCCCAGTTTGTACGACTTTACTACGTGATTTCACAACATATAAATCATATTCTTTTTTTTGTTCTATTTTTCTTTTTTCAGCTGTTAATTCATACACTTCTTTCAAGATCTGTTCTTTTTCTTGATTTATTTGCAATTTTATCGTGTCGTACTGCTGCTTATCCACCTGTTTTCATAGCCCCTTCCTATTATAACGCTCTCTTTTTCTATTATATAGTTTTTTTCCAAAAAAATCTGTGAAATATTAAAAAACAAAAAAATAAGACCTCCGGGCATGAGGTCTTTATACTATATGGTGCATCGCTTGAACAATATCATCAAATTGGAAGCTATCCGATCGACCTTGTTTTAAAAACGTATTTATACCTTCTACTTTATTTTTACATTCAAAAATATAAGCATTTTCTTCATTTTCTTGAATCGTTCCTAATTTAAAATACAATTCATTTTCTTTATAAATAGATAAAATTTTTCTCATTTCATTTGCAAGTTGCCAATGGTTAGGCGACACGATTTCTTCCATAATCCTACTTACTGAATCTAACACTGAAATGGCAGGATAATGACTAAGCGTTGCAAGTTCACGCCTTAATACAATATGACCATCTAAAATACCACGCGCTAAATCTGGTACTGGACCGTTTAAATCGTCTCCATCAACGAGTACCGTGTAAATACCCGTTATAGATCCCTTTTGCGTTTTCCCAGATCGCTCTAACAGCTTCTTCATATAGCTTTCCATTAACAGTGTTTTACCACCGATCGGTAACTCTTTCACTGCAATATCAACGCTTCTGCGCGCATCAGCAAAACGAGTAACAGAGTCCATCATGAGTAGTACGTTATTGCCTTGATCACGGAAGTATTCAGCAATAGACGTTGCAAGCTTTGCCGCGCGAAGTTGCATCAGGTGACTTTCATCTGACGTCGCTACAACAACGACGCTTTTCCTCATACCTTCGTCACCTAGTTCTTTTCGAATAAAGTCTTTTACTTCTCGGCCCCGTTCTCCTACTAAACTAATAACGTTAATATCAGCTTTTGCGTTTTTTGCAATCATTCCAAGTAAAGTAGATTTACCAACACCTGATCCAGCGAAAATACCAATCTTTTGACCGATACCAATTGTTAGCATAGAATCAATTGATTTTATTCCCGTTTCAAACACATCGGTGATTTCTTCACGTTCAAATGCATGAATAGGCGGCGCATCTAGTTTTATTTTCTGTAATGGAATGTTTTCAGCATCCTCATTTAACACCTCGCCATTTGCACTTAACACTTTTCCGAGCAAATGATTACCACGAGGTATGACAACATCTTCTGCGACTAGCGTAACTGAATCTCCGTAACATACTTTTTCTGTCTGTTCAAACGGGAGTAACATATTATTCTCTTTTTCAATCGCAATTACTTCACATAAGACACTATGTTCTCCAACGAGACAAACATCTCCAATTTTAGCTTTTGGTCCTTTCGCTACGAAAAACTGCTCTTGCACACTATGAACTTTACCGATTTTCGTATAAAACGGTGTTTCGATAAACGTATTCCACTTATTATGTTCATTTATGAGCTTGTTGTTCATACATTTTGCTCCTCAAATAACTTCTCTTCTTCCCATTTGTGACGAAGTTTCGCAAATATAGGTGCAAATTTAAATTCGAAAAACTCTTTCTCTTCTTCCAGAACAAATTCACCGAACTGTAAAGAAAAATCGTATTTCCATTCTACTAATTGCAACAGCCAATACTCTTTCGTATTTTCCTTCTCTTCTTGAATACGTTCAAACGTTTCAGGATGAACCGTTATAATTAATTTTTCAAATGAAGTAGGCAATGTTTGAACGATGCCAGTTAAAATAGGTAACACATCGAGCAATCGTGAATCTACCGCTTGATTCACGATTTTTTCTGCCAACTGGAAAGATTGATTCCACAATAGCTCTGTCCATTCGTATGCTGTTTCTTGTTGCTCTTTTTGAAACTGTATACGCGCTGCTTCCATCTGTTCCATTTGTTCCTGAATATGCATTTGAAATTGTTCTTTATCTTGTAATAGCTGCTGACGCTCTCGTTCTAGCATTTGCTGCTCTTGCCTGAACTGATTCATTTCCATATGTAATGATTCTTGCTGTGCACGAAGCTCTTCATGGTTCACTTGTATTTCTTCTTCGGCTTGAGCTTGTATTGGTTTTGGAAATTGTAATTCATACGTTTCTTCAGAAAAAGAAACAGAATTCTTCGGAATTCTGTTTTTAAATAAGGACATCCCCTTCACCTCTTTGAACGATAATTCTTCCTTCTTTTTCTAGCTTTTTCACTGTACCGGTAATCGTTTGCTGCGCTTTTTCAGCATCCGTCATCTTAAGCGGTCCTAAGCCATCTAATTCTTCTAGAATCATCTCTTTACGGTTTGAAGACATACATGTAAATAATTTCTCTTTAATTTCTTCTTTTGCAATTTTAAGTGCTTTCGCAAGAACACCATTATCTGTAATTTCTTCTAATACACGGCGAAGCGCAAGATCCTCAAGTCCGAGTAAGTCTTCAAAGACAAACATGTTTTCTTTAATTTTCTCAGATAACTCATAGTCTATTTCATCCAGCTTTTGGAAGACTGTTTTTTCCACGCCTCGTGAAACGTTATTTAAAATGTTCACGATTGTTTTCAAGCCATCCGTTTTATTTACCGCATTAAATGCCATATTATTTAATTTTGATTTTAATAAATCTCCAATTTGATTAATTAATTCACCATCAACTTGTTCTAGCTTTGCAATACCCATGACCGTTTCTACTCGTTTATGATCTGGCAATCTCTCAATTAATTGAGAAGCAAGTTGCGGTTTAATATAAGAAGCAATAATCGCAATCGTTTGTGGCGATTCATCGTTAAGCACTGTAAGAAGTGGTTCTAAATCTGTAAGTGAATTTAAGAATTCAAACGGATTATCTTTGTTATACCAAAGGTCTTCCAATAATTTTTCCAGCTCGTCTTCTGGCATATTTTTAAATATGCGACGAATGTATTCTTTATCTGGAGTCACTAGGTTCAATTCTTTTACATTTAATTCATACAAGAACTCCCCTAGTACATTTTCTAACGTTTCCGGTTTATATACACGAAACTTCGCGATTTCACGAAGTAATACTTCTTTTTCCTCAGCCGTCATATATTCAATGACTTTTGCTGCCACCCCTTCGTCTAATGTACGAATGAGGATGGCAGCTTTTTCTTTGGAGGAGATTTCATCTAACATCGTTGTTCCTCCCTTACTGTCCGTTTAACCATTTTTTAATTACTTTTGCAGTACCTTCTACATGTTCTTTCGTAGCATCCTGCACTTGTTCATCTAACGTTGGTTCTTTCGGTTCTTCTGGTTCTGGTGTTGACTCTGGTACTATTTTTTCTTCGGGAATTTCCATAATACTTTCATTACTTGCAGCAATTTCTTCTTCTGCTAGGTATTCTTCATATTCCTCTTCTTCTCTCTTTTTCTTACGTCTCGCTAATAAGAACCATACTAGACCACCAATCGCTAATAAACCAGCTGGAATTCCACCAAATAGCCACCAGTTTATACCACTTTCTTCTGGCTCTTTCTCTTTTTCAACTTTCGGCTGGTCGAACTGAACAGTTACAACGTTAACTTGGCCATTTGTAAAGTTTCCATTCGGATCAGCTTGAAGCCCGGCTGCTGTGCCGATCGCTTCTTTGAAAGTTGTCATATCAATTTTTCGTTTTACTAACGTATCATTATCTACCCATACAACAACATTTGTTTTCGTTAATTCTGGATGTTTCTTAATTGTTTCAACTGTTTTATCTATTTCATAGTTTTCAATTTTGTTACCATTTTTATTATTGTAGACGACTTTACCGTTTTGATTCTTGTTCGTACCGTAGTTTGGCACGTCACCGTTCGCTGTAATACCAGCGCCCTGCTTCGTTTCTGCTCCTTCTTGCGCAGTAGAGCTTTCCTCTTGCTCTTGTTTACTACGAAGTACACCTTTATCACCATATTTTTCTGATTGGCGTGTAACTTCATCGTAGTTTACAGACACTTTCGTATTCACTTTATATTCATTTGGTTTAAACATCGTCATTAACGTTGCGTCAATATCTTGCTTTAATTTGCCTTCAATTTGTTGCTGCATCTCTACTTCTTTTTCATAAGAAGAAGAACTAGTAGAATGCGCTTCATCTGCCCCTTTTGAGATAACACCTTTTTTGCTATCAATCACACTTACTTCTTCTGCTTTCACGCCAGGAACTGCCGCACTAATCATTTGCTGTATGCCCGCAACTTGATCAGCCGTTAATAATTGGCCACGTTTCACGCCAACTGTAATCGCCGCTGTTCCTTTTGCTTTTTCTTCATCAAAAATTGTCTCTTTTTCAGGCAATGTAATTTGAACATTTGCCGTTTCAACCGTTGCAAAGTTTCTTACAATATCTTGCTCCAATTGTTTTTTCGTACCGACAATTTGCTTCATTCTTTTATCTTGCTCACTTGAACCGAGCGAGCTTTCTAATAAAATTTCCTCACCGCTCTTAGAATTAAACGGTAAGCCCATTCCATTCATTTCTTTTCGAACCCATGGAGCATCATTCTTTTGCACACGAATCGAACCATCGGTCGCTAATTGGTAATCGACACCTAACTTCGATAATTCTGCTGTAATCTCTTGCTTATCTGCATCATTTAAATTTTGATATACAACAACATATTTATCTGGCAAGGTGAAGTATAAAAGTGCTCCTGTTACAATCGCTAAAAGCGCAGCACCGATTACTAACTTATGCCACGTTTTTAACGATTGAATAACATTTTTTATCTTTTCCATTTAAACACACCCGTCCACTTTCCTAAATTTGCATATTAATTAGTGACTTATAATTTTCAATAAGATTATCACGTACGAGAGCAGCCGTTTTCATTTGGGATTCAGCTTTCTTTTGCTGAATTAAAACGTCATGTGTTTCTCCTACCCCTTTTGTTAGTAAATCATATACTGCTGTTTGCGCATTGTTTTGTGTTTGATTCATATCTTCCAATAAATCAATAAACTTTTCCCCCTCAACTACAGATGTTTGCGAAGTTTTCGGTGCACCAATTGGCTGAATTGCTCCAAATGGTTGTGTATGTAACATTGATTGGATTTTCATATCCTTATCTTCCCCCTTATCCTCGGCCGATTTCTAAATCTTTATCGAGCATTTTTTTGTTCGCATTTAATACACTTGTATTCGCTTCATACATTTTTTGAGCAACCATTACATTCGTCATTTCAGCAGTCACATCAATATTTGGATAACGTACATATCCTTCTTCATTTGCATGCGGATGCGTCGGATCATACACTAAGTTTTCCGTTTTGTCTGCTTCAATACTTTTTATTTTTACTCCGTTAGTAGGAGCCCCGTCTAACATACTTGCAAAACTATTGTTTGATTCTAGCACCACACTACGACGCTCATATAAATCTGCCCCCGGAGCCGCCGTCGTATTCGCATTTACAATATTGTTTGAAGTAACTTCCATCCACTTTCTCGCTGTCGTTAGTCCTGAGCCACTTGCATTAATTGCCTGAAACATCGTTGTCTCTCCTTCTACTTTTAACGTCCACGTGCCGCTTGGTTAATCGCGTATTGTGTATTAATTGCATTAATTGAAATACCGTATAACTGATTTACTTTCATTAAATCTAGCATTTCTGTCGTTACATCGACACTATTTCCATCTTCATTCGTTTGCATTGATTTTGTTTGAATCTTTGCATATGTATTTTTCGTATTTACTGTCGGTAAGTGCATTTCATTCGTTTGATATAAATCTGGATTGCTCTTTAAATCTGCAGCATTGTTTTTATATAATGCACTACTCTTATTCATCTGTTCAGCAAATGTTACATCTTGTGCTTTATAGCCAGGTGTATTCGCATTTGCAATATTACTAGAAACAGTATTTCGTTTTGTTACTAAATAATTCATATAATGGCTTACATCACTCACTAAATCTGGCATATTCCACACCCTTCCTTTTTCATCTTACCTTTTCGAACATAATGGTCCACTAATGGAAGTTTCACTTCATTATTTAATTCCCTATATGTATTTATTAAAATATTAACTATTATGTACCCTTACATATTTTATTCCATTTTTTCATTGTTGTCTTTAGAAAAATAAAAAAATATAAAAAAGAATATAAAAAAACTGTATACACGTAGTAATCCACGAACCATTTCAATATATGAACTACAAACTAAAGTCCATTTTTATATTATTTAGATTACTACTATTTTTTTCATTACAGTCATAAAATGAAACCTCAATCAGCGGAAGTCTTTTTTAAACAAAGGAATGGATCCCCTCGTTAAAAGGGGACTCCGTTTCCAAACTTTATCATTAATATTTACCATAAAACGAATTAGCTTTCATGCGCCCATCATTTGTCATAATCATTTCTTCCAAAATCTTTTGCTTATCTCGAATATGCTGCGCTGCCTTAATAATTAACGGGCTTACCTCTGCCGCAACTTGCGCACGTATTTCTTCATCCAATGTCATCATCCAACGATTTAACATCTCACTCTTCTCAGCAAACTCTCCATCTGACACTTGCAATTCACCGATTTCATTAAAACAGCCGACAAACGTCCGATAAATATCATTGTTCATTTTCAAGCGCTCCGCGGTAACCGTCTATTAAATCTTGTAACACTTTCACAATCGCATCAATGTCTTTTGCTTCACGTGTTACTTTCATCGTTTGAATTTGAATGCTAATCCAATCGTATAAACCGAATAGACTATCATATAAATCTTTCGTAATCTCAGGGTTTAATTGAAGCTTTAATTCTTCAAAGATACGTTCTAACTTCTCAAGAAGTGTATCTCCTTCTTGGAGTTTAAAAGTATTTAAAAGTTCTTCTAAATTACGAAACTCTACAATACATCTTTCATAAATAAAAATTGTATTTTTAATCGGATTACTCGTCATAATATCATTTTGCATATAACGTTGCCATGCTTGCATACAATCACTTCCTTACCATTCATTAATCATCACTTTTTTGTTTTGTCATTGCTTTAATTGTTTTCAATTGGCTATCAAGCGCCGCTAATGTACTTTCTAATTTTTGATACTTTTTCACGATTTCATCTTGCTTTTGTTTATTTTGCATATCAATATCGCTAATTTTTCTATCTAAATCACTTACACGCGAATCTATACTCTTTACTCGTTCCCCAACGACACCTTTATCACCGAAAAGCTTTTCAAGCGGGGCTTCCATCATTTTTCCTAAACCATTTGAGCTAAAGAAAAACTGTTTAGCTGTATCTGGCTTTTCTTTTAATGCCTTTGTTAGAGTTTCATCATCGACTTCTAATGTCCCATCCTGCTTTATTTGGATACCAAAAGTAAATAAATAATTATCATCTTGAGAAAATGTTACAACACTATTCATTACTTGACGTATACTTTGCATAATTACTTGTCCCTGAAAGGCTCCACCTTTTCCAGCAAAAAGATCTACTGTAGAAACCGCTTTATTATAATCTGCCACCATTTTTTTAATAAGGTTGGATGCGTCTGTTACATTTGAATCACTTACTGTAAATTTTAAATCTACCCCTTTTGTTTCTGTACCAGTTCCACCGTCCGATAACTTTGATTCAGTTACTTTTAATAACTCCACTTTTACACCAGGGAGTGTTTCAATTGTATTACTAGCACTTTTTCCTTCAATGCCATTAATACTGTATATTGCATCCTGTGCTTCATTAACGACGTTCACTGCTTTACCATCCACTGTAGATAATCCTATTTTTTGGAATAAATCAGATTTTTCACTTGTAAACTTAATTTCGCCTCCCATTCCCTCTTTTTTAGCAGACATAAATACTTTGCCACCAAGCGTATATGCAGAAACACCATAGTCACCATCATTAATTTTATTAATTAAGTCCTTATAAGTCATATCCGTTGTTACTTTAAGTGGTT
This sequence comes from Bacillus thuringiensis, assembly GCF_014932895.1. GTDB lineage: Bacteria > Bacillota > Bacilli > Bacillales > Bacillaceae_G > Bacillus_A > Bacillus_A thuringiensis_AA. Next base: position 519,500 of record NZ_JACYOF010000002.1, read on the forward strand.
TCCCATTAATTTCTAGCGTTTCTTCTGCAGGTAATTTTTCATCAATTTTAATATCATTTGAAGCAATTTGATGACGTTGCGCAAGTTGCTTAATTGTCATATTGAATGTTCCTGAGATTGCTCCACCATCAGCTATTACATTAATATAGCCATCCTGTGTTGTTGTAACTTTTTTTTCATTTCCTTTAAATGATGCTAAGTTTTTAAATGTTTGTGTAAAAGAACTAAATTCTGTTTTTAAACTTGTGTATAATTGTTTATCTTGTGTAAGTTGTTGTTTTTCCGTTGTATACGGTGTTTTTTTCATATTTAATGCTTGTAGTTCTAATTCTACAAGATTAGAAGTATCAATCATATTATTTCCGAGGTTCCAAATTTGTTGTCTACCGCCAATACCTGTTAATGTTCCTGCCATGTTGTATCACTCCTTATTCGTTTACATATAATCTAAAATGCTCGTTTTACTCATGGTACTAACTGCTTTAAGCGTCGCTTCATACGTTGCATTTATATATGCTAAGTCAGAAATTGCGACGGCTAAATCGACATCCTCAATTTCTTTACGGTTTTCTTGAAGCGCTAAATTTTGTTCACTTAAAATTGTTTTAAATGTCTCCATTGTGTTCATTGTTGAACCAACTTCAGTTGTACGGTTAATGATGCCATCTAAGTTTTTCTTATTTTCTCCTAATAACGGTTGTAACGCTTTTTGGTCACCATTTTGCATCGCTTCACTCATCTGTTTTAACGTTTTTATAACCGGTGATAATAACGCTTCTCCGTTACGGAACGCTTTGAATTCATAACCGTCATTTAGTTGCCAGTTCACATCATTTTGTCCACCTTGATACGTACCATCTTCTGTAAATGGTGGCTTCTCTGCACTATCACCACCGAAAATATAACGTCCTTGCTCTTTCGTATTCGCTAAATATACAACTTGTTTTAAAATTTGATCAATCTCTGCACCGATTGCCTTCAATTCTTTTTCACCATTTTGCTCACTTAATGCTTGTACTGTTAATTGATCTGCTCTTGTTAGAGATTTCAAAACACCTTGTAAAGTATTTTCAGTTTGTGTTAATACATTTTTCGAGTCCGCTATATCTTTTTGCATTTGCTCCATATTCGCCAATGAATGTTGAATTGCAAAAGATTTACTCGCTGCAAGTGGATCTTCACTCATAAGAAGATTTTTCTTCCCTGAAGTTACTTGGTTTCTATGGTATTGTTGTTGCACATTCAAATCCATTAACTGATTTTTTGCCCAGTTTGCATTTTGAAATGTAGATACTCTCATTTCTATCTTCTCCTTTATCTATATTTGAATTGGCGTTAAAAAGAAACCGCAGCTATGTACAATTAGTTTCTTCCCTACAATTCAGCCATTTCATTTCCCTGACCTTACTCGGATTGGTCCACTTAAAGAATTTGCCCGCTTCTAGGTTAGATCGGATCATATCTAAACATGACTGCTCTCTAACCTAACTTATCCTACAACCACTTCATATTTCTGGTCTCACATTGATTTGTCCACTAAAAGGAACTGACCGCCTCTACCCTCCGCAGTTCCTCTCTCTTAACATAAAAAGAGAGGGATTCCTGTTTCTACTTCACATTATCGAATAATCGAAAACAGACTATCAAACACTTCATTCATCGTAGTAATAGCTTTAGAGTTCGCCACGAAGTATTTTTGGAAGGCCATTAAATTTACCATTTCTTCTTCCATATTTACACCTTCGACACTCATCTTTTCTTGCTGAATACCTTCTAATAAATCCCCATGAATTTTTTGATAAGCATTCACTGCGCTTTTGTCAGAAGCTACACCAACTATAAATTGGTCTAATGCTTGTTTATACGAAAGACCTTCTTTATAATCTCCATCTGTAATTCCTGCCAGTTTATTCGCTGTTTCAGCAGATATTTTCATTTTCGAAATATCTTTCGTAAATTCTGGATTTAATTTCATATCTTTCGCATAATCTCCAACGAAGAATTCTTTTCCCATCACTGTATTCACTTGATTTTTCACTGAACTCATTAAGTCTTCAAGATTTTTCTTATAATCAGCAATCTTCGCTTTCGTATCGATAGCTGATTTTATTGCTCCGCTAGTTACAGGAATTTCCGAACCATAAATCTCAACAGACATTGGTTCTTTCGCTTTATTTAATTGAAGTGGATATGTATCTTGTCCATTTACTGTTAAAACACCATTCATTCTAACGCTCGCAATATTAGGATTCATAGATTCATAAGATACTTCTATATTGGCATACTTAGACATCTCTGTAACGATGCGATCACGTTCATCTAAAAGTTGATTTGGTACTTGTGTGCCTGCTTGCCCAATTTTATTATTTGCTTCTGCTAAACTAGCAGCAAGACGGTTAAATTCATTAACATGTGCTTCGATATCTTCTGTCGTCTGTGCTTCCACTGTATCTAAGTTTTTCGCAAGACGATTTACCTGACTTGTGAACTTCCCAGTTTCAGCAATTAATGTATCGTAGTAATTTGGTTGTTCTGGATTTTTTGCCACTTCACGAAAAGCATTAAAGAAGCCGTCCATTAAACTAGATAATGAATTCTTTCCTGTCGTCCCAACCATAGACTCTACACGTGATAAAGTCGAATTCATATAGTTATAGTAAGAGAGCTGAGATAATTGATCGTTAAACTGTTTCGTCTTTACTTCATCTGTAATACGATCAACACCTAGCGTTTGTACACCGTAACCAATTCTCTGTTCTGGCGTATGACCATTGCTTGCTCCAACTGATCCGTAATTCACCATTTGACGCACATAACCCGGTGTATGAATGTTAGACAAGTTTTGTTTCGTTGTTTGTAACCCCATTTGAGCCGCTAACATGCCCGATAGCGGTGTATTATAATCAGATAATCTCATAATGTTTCACTTCTCCTTTACAATAGTTCGTTCATAAAGATTTGCGAATTATTGTTCCTCTCTAAATTGTATTCAGAAACGGAATCCACAATACTTTCTGTAGTTTTTAATAGTACGTTTAAGTAATATTGATTTTTTAAAAGAATCATTTTTACATTCTCTTCTAATTCAACTAATTTTTTTTGTATTTTTTCCATTTTTTCAATTTCTTCATGAGAAAAATATGAAAATAATGTACTCACGCGAAATGGTTCAACGCCATGTTCTTTACAAAACTGAACAACCATTTCTTCAAATGAGCTTGATAGCCCTTTTAAACCATCTATGTACTGTAATTGCTCTACTTGCAATTTTTGAACTGCATTTACATTTTTATGCTTTAAATTTTCATATATTTGTTCTCCAAGCGTTTGAATATTTTCATATGCTTTTTGAACAATTACAAGCTTCTCATATAATTGTATGTACATATAGCTTCCTTCCTTTTACAAGACTAAATTTACAATTAAACCGTGGATTTCTCCAATTTGATTTAACATTTCTAAATGTCCTGTTTTCGTATTAATTAAGTTCATAACATCTTCTAATTCATTTAATCCCATTTCTGCCTGTTTCACAATCGTCATTTTCTGCGAATATCCGTAACGTGGATGACGAGACATGACATCTTTATATTGCAGTACATTATCAACGTAAAAATTCAAAAATGATTTTACTGTATTTTTGTATTCCATCACATTATCGAGCGTTAATTCCATTTCAATTTTCTCTTTTATTTCCCCAATGTTATCGACAAACGCTTCCATTTGTTCTAGCAATTTATCTTTTTTCGGATCTGCATGCAAATTATCCGAAAATGCAAGTCCTGTCCTGACATTTGCCTCTTTCGGCATTTGAGTAGCAGGCGGTATATGCGATAAAATTGGATTATGCGAGATAGAACGTAACATATATATCACCTATTTATTTATTTTTTTATTTCTTCCTAAACTTAATCGTAAAATCCATTTATTAATAATTATACTCTGAACAGTAATATTTTGCAGTTATTTTTTATAAAAGATATGTTACAATTTAGCATGAGGTGGCACAATTCTATGAATATTTTTCTTTGTGGTTCAAATCAATTAACAGCATTAGATCAAGAAGAAATTAAAAAATTTTTAACTGACTATGCTCACAAACATAAAATTTACATATTATGTTATAAATCTATTGAAAATGAGGTTCTTCGTTTTTTCATCGAAAACGAAAGACTCGCTCAAAATTTATGCCTTTACACGCTACAACCATTACAAGCAGTAACAGATGAATTTCAAGAAGTCGTTGATTACTTAAAAAAACACGGAGCCGAGTATGTTGCTTTTGATCATCCTTCCGACTCCATTTACCGATCAGATTTTATGTTTTTTGTAAAACAAATTATCGAAGATACCGATTTAGTTCTCTGTTTTTATAATGGGGACAAACATACATCTGTCATTCCCGTTGATGTTGCAAAAGAAATGGGGATTGATGCTGTTATTTATGATTTACCAGGTTCACATGAAAAGCAGATGAAAAAAAACTTTGAACAAAAAATTCGGATGATGTAAAGGGGGAGGCACAATATCATTATTGTGCCTATTATAAATATGATAATTGAACAAGATTATAATCATTTTATCGCGAGTTTTAAAAAACAATTCAATATGGACATCGCTTCGTATAAACAAGATAGAATGCGCCGTAGAATCGATGCTTTTATTTCAAGAAAAGGCTTTGAGAACTACGCAAATTTTTTAAATCATTTACGTGCCGATCAAAATTTATTTTTAAGTTTTATTGACTATATTACAATTAACGTTTCAGAATTTTTCAGAAATAAAGAACGCTGGCAAACATTAGAGACGAAGGCACTACCAAAATTACTTGAACAAAACAACGGGAAATTAAAAGTATGGAGCGCTGCTTGCGCTGCTGGTGAAGAACCATATACACTCTCTTTAATTTTATCGAAACATCTAGCTCCATTTCGCTATGAAATTCAAGCAACAGACCTTGATTTTCATATTTTAGAAACCGCAAAACGCGGTCGTTATACAGAACGTTCTTTAAAAGAATTACCTATCGATTTGAAAGAGAGTCATTTCACAAAAGAGGACGATACATATTCATTGCATCAAAACATTAAGCAAAACGTTACGTTCAAACAACACGACCTCTTAATGCAGTCATTTGATACAAATTACGATTTAATCATATGTCGTAATGTAATGATTTATTTTACAGAAGAAGCAAGAATAAAACTTTACGAAAAATTTAGTCGCGCTTTACGAAAAGGCGGCGTACTATTTGTTGGTAGTACTGAACAAATTTTAACACCTGAACGCTACAATCTTCAGCGATTTGATACGTTCTTCTATGAAAAAATATAAAAGAGGTCGTCACAATGAAGTGACGACCTTTTTATATAACTCGAATCAAAATGATAGCAACAATCCATATAAAGAGAAAAAGAAACGTCATTGACCATTTATGTTCTTGCATCGTATGTTTCAACGCCTGTGATAATTGCGTCATATTCATTTCTGCAAGTGCTCTCCATACACTTACATCCCGCTCTTTAGCTGTACGATTCATCCCGCTAATTAAAATGGTTTCGTTAGACAACTTCGTTATATAAGCAGTAATAACCGTTACCATTAAATTTATATTTCCTTCTGACGAATCACTTTCCACTCTAGAAATGAGGGCACTTACATCTAGTAACGGAATATGTACCTTTCTACCAAATGATAGTTGTACTTCGGCGAAATCATACGTTCCATCTAACAAAGGGAGTTCTTTTATATACGCCTGCTTAACAAGTCCTTGTAAACTTCTAATTACTTGTTCAAATATTTTTTCTGTTTGCTTGCCTTCTCCAGATAACGTATGTAACTTTTTAAAGAGTTGTAACACTGTATCCATCTCTTTAGAAAGCATTTCCTTCATAACCTTTCCATCACCTAAACTTGCAAGTAAAATTCCTATTTCATTATTTTTCGAAATGATTTTAGACTGTCCAGTAAACACCAGGTTGCTACGCTTTCGTTCTTTCTGGATTTCATGTTCCGAAATAGCTGCAGGCTGTTTTAATGGTTGTAGCGTCTTATTTTCAATTGTCGTACGGTTAATTTCCATTTAAGCGCCTCCACTACTATGAAATAATTAGCCCCATTCTTTATTACTTTTTAAAGCTAAAAACAATACGAATAAACCTGACATGATAGCAAACACATTAGAAGCTTGTACTCCTTGTTCACTTTTTTCTTCTTTCTTCTCTTCTTTCTTCTCTTCTTTCTTCTCTTGTTGTTTCTCTATTTTTTCTTTCTTTTTAGAAACGACTTGATTGTCATTTTTATTGTTTTTCTCTTTTTGAGCCTTTACATTATTTACTTCCTTATTATCTGCCAATGACTCTTTTATAACGTAAGTGAATTCCCCTTTCTCTTTCAACGGTTCTTTTATAAAATCATTTACTTTCTCATCTTGCTTTGGGATTTGAGCAACTGGAAGTTTTTCTTCCGGAAGTGAGATCTCTACTTTCGAATCTTCTTGCCTACCAGTTTCTTTCTTATCTTCTACTTTATTTTCATTCTCTTGTTCTTCTGTTTTTTTATTATCTTCCGTTTTTTGCCCCAAAACAGAAACGCTATATTCACTTTCCACAACAAGTTTATTGCCTGCAGCATCTACTATTTCTATAAGTAGTTTATATTGTCCAGTTGGCAACGCATCTGTTATTTCAAATACTTTTTGCCAATCCATGTCGCGCTTGTTGTAGTCTAATAAAAAGGGAATTTCTTTATCTTCTTTCCCTTTTAATGTAACGCGTACTTCTTTCACAACAGATTCTACATCTGACGCTTTCACTCGTATATGTATAGATTCTCCCTGCTTCCGTTCAATTAAGTTCTCTTTCGCTTCATCAATAGTAACTTTATGTAACTTCGGCAATTCTTTATCTATAGTTGGTGTTTCATTTCCAATACGAATGAGCGGGACTTTTACTTCATTTACTATGCGTTCTTCCTTCTCATTTTCTTTGTAACTTTGAATAAGCTGAAGATTCCAATCACCTTGTAAATCAAAATTCCCGACTTTATAGTTAGCAATCCATCGCTTCATTTCTTCATCATACTCAAAAGATAGCATTCTTTCTTGTGCATACTGCTCACCATTTTTTTGCAATTGCAATATGCCTTTCATACTTTGAATGTTTTTCTCATTTGGTTCTACAGTAATCCGCACTTCTTCGCCCACTTTTAGCTCTGGTTTATTTACTGTAATAACACCTTGATCCGTTTCTATCTTTCTTTCGCTCTTTTGTTCATTCGCCACTTCTTTTTGTTCATCTTCACCTTGATTTATTTCTACTTGCTCTGGCTGTTCTTGAAGTTCCTTATTTTCTTCTGGTACATTCACTTCATTTATTTTTTGATCTAGCTCAATTTGTTCTTCCGCCTGACTTTGCAGGGGGAAGAACAGGCACACATGTATGAATAGCCAACTCATTAGAAAAAACTTTACGTTTTTCATCTACTTGTTCAAACTCCTATTTCAACGCCTTACAGCGTTTTCGTCACTTTCACTCCGAAAAATCCATCTACATTCACAAGTTCACCATATGCCACTAATACATCATTTACATAAATACGAATCGGTTCATCAATATCTTCATCCAGTACAACCGCTTCATTTTCTTGTAAACTTAATATATCTTGAATCGTTTTCACTGTACTTCCAAATACAAATTTAACATTCATTTCTACATTTTGTAGAATGGACGTATCCATATATACTGGCTCAATTTGTTTCACTTCTTTAAATTCAATTGGTTGAACAACAGGTTCCGCAATTTCTTCTTCAATTTCTTCCGGGGCAATCTCTTCTTCAGCTTCCACCGTTGGATACAGAAGTCGTCTTACCATTTCTTTCGCTTCTGAAATCGGTAAAATTTGATACATTTTCGATTGAAGAAGATCGCCGATTTCAAGATTGAACGTAATTTGAACGAGTTCGTCCACTTCCATTGACTCTCCCAAATATTCCATTTCTTCTTTTAACGTTACAAATTTAACATTTGGCGGCGTCATGTCCATTTTTTCTTTAAACATTTCTGACATCGCTGTTGCAGCATGTCCCATCATTTGGTTCATAATCTCTTTAATACCGCTTAGTTCTAATTCACTAAGCTCTTTTTCTGGGTCAACTTCCCCTGTTCCCATCATCATCAAATCTACCATTGTCAAAGCAACATCTTTCGTAAATACGAATACGTTCTCATTCTTTAGTCCTTCAACAAAATCGACATTTAAAATGACAAATGGCACTGGTACTCCATCATAATGACGAACATTGATTGCTTCTACATTTGGTGTACTAATTGTAACTGGTTGATTTAAAAGCGTTGATAATACTGTTGAAGCTGAACCAATTGAAATGTTCGCAATTTCACCGAGCACATCTTTCTCTTCTTGTGTTAAATGCTCTTTTTCAACTTGCTCTTCCACAATCTCAGTTTCCACTACTTCTGCTGGCTCGTCTTTTTCTTCTACTCCACCAGATAATCGTATTAATTTATTTATCATTTGTTTCGCATGTTCAACTGAAACAATTTGTACAAGTTTAGAGTTTACAAGATTATCTATCTTTAAATCAAACGATACTTTAACAATCGTTTGGTTTCCATCAATTTCAGAGATTTTTTCCATTTCTTCTGATAACTTTACAACCTTAATTGTCGGCGGAGACATATCTACTGTATCTTGGAAGAATTCCGACATAGATGTAGCTGCGAACCCCATCATTTGATTCATCGCTTCTTGTACAGCACTTAACTCTAATTCACCAAGTTCTTTTCCGTCTTCCACTTCACCTGTTCCCATCATCATTAAATCAGCAATGGATAATGCAACATCTTGCTTAAGGACAAGAAGATTTTCCATATCTAATCCTTTTGTAAAATGAATGTTTAATACAACATGCGGAACTTCGACATCGCTTGTATCATATAAATCTACCAATTCTATGCGAGGAGCAGTAATACTTACTTGCCTATTTAAAATTGTTGATAATACAGTCGAAGCTGAACCAAATGATATATTTGCGATTTCGCCAAGAATATCGCATTCTTGAGGCGTTAAATGCTCTTTTTCTTTTTCTGGCACAATTGTGCTCGTATCCCCGTTTGTGTGTTGCTCAGGCATTTTCCCTGCCTCCTCATTTCTGTTTTTCTATCAAATGAATACACTCATTATATTCTAACAAACTTCTTCCAGAAATCTTAAATACGTATTTATTTCCAGTTATCTATATTAATTTTTTCATATTCGTAATGATTAGCCAAAAAGCTCCCCAATTGTATACAAGTGGGGAGCTTTCCTTCATTCCTATTATAAACCTTCTGGGTTTAAAATGAGGACCACTCGTCCATCACCGAGAATCGTCGCGCCAGAGAAATAGTTAGAACTCTCTGCAAAGAAGTCACCTAATGACTTTAAGACTATTTCTCTTTGACCGATAATTGTGTTTACAATAAGTCCATAGCTGCGATGAGTATTACGTACAATTAACACAGGAACCATTTGACCATCATATGACGCAAACGCCTCATCTACTGTTTTTTCACCAAATACAGTACTTAAATGCTTCACTTCAATAATCTGATTACGATAATTTAACACATCTTTTCCTTGTAAGGATTGAATGTCTTCTCTCTTAATTCGAATTGCTTCAACAATATTTCCAAGAGGTAAAGCATAACGCTTATCATTCGTTTGAACAAGCATTGATTGAATAATGGATAACGTTAACGGAAGTTCAATTCTGAATGTACTTCCCTTTCCTTCCTCAGAATCAATAATTAAATGCCCGCCTAGACTATGAATCGTATGTTTTACAACATCTAATCCAACACCGCGCCCAGAAAGATCTGATACAACTTCAGCTGTACTAAATCCTGGTTGGAAAATTAGATCAAACACTTCACGATCTGTTAATCTATTCGCATCTGCTTCTGTTACAACACCATTTTTAATCGCTTTTTCTAATACTTTCCCTTTATTAATACCGTTTCCATCATCCGTAATTTGAATAACGACATGATTTCCGCTATGAAACGCCTCTAATTTAATCGTACCCGTCTCATTTTTACCTGCATCACGTCTCTTTTCAACAGTCTCAACACCGTGATCAATTGCATTTCGAATTAAATGAACGAGCGGATCACCGATTTCATCAATAACAATTTTATCAACTTCAGTATTTTCGCCTGTAATTTGTAAATCAATTTTTTTACCTAAATCTTTCGCTAACATTCGTACCATACGCGGGAAACGATTGAATACCGTTTCAATCGGCACCATACGCATGTTTAGTAGTACATTTTGAATATCTTTTGAAATATCTCCCAATCGATTCAAATGCTCAATTAATTCCTTGTTTTGAATCGTTTGTGCCAATTCATCAATGCGCCCACGCTCAATTACACTTTCTTCAAACATATTCATTAATGTTTCGATTTTCTCTAATTGAACACGAATAGAGCGATTCTCCACTTTAGCATTTTTCGTTTTTGCAGTACTTTTAGCTGGTGTAGCACTAGCAGGTTGCTTCGATGCCTCTATAGGTGATTCCACCTGCGCCACCGCAGCCGATTTCATTTCTTCTATTTGTACAACTTCTTGTGATATATGCCCTTGCTTCACTTCTACTTTCTCAATTTCAGAAACATGAAGCACTACTTGCTTTAATTCTTCGACACTATGATCAGTATCCATAAATACGATAAACTCAAATCCGAAAGCATCCGCTTCAATTTCTTCAATGCTTGGAACTGTTTTTTGTACATTACCTACATTTTGCAATGCTTCAATACACATAATAGCACGTACTGCTTTTAAAATAGCTTGCTGTTCTACCGTTATATGCACTTCATGTGAAACTGCATTATCGTTGCCTATATGATCTTGCTCTATATGTTCCGTAGGAGTTTCTACATTGCCATTCAATAATGCTTCTAATTTCTGTTTAGTTGAGACTACATCAATATTGCCCATTCCACCTTGTTGCACATCTGCAACCATCTTCTCTAAATTATCAATGCACTCAAAAATCACATCAATAATATCCGCATTTACCACTATATTTCCATGGCGGATTTCGTCTAACACATTTTCCATCTTATGCGTTAAATCCGCCATTTCCGTAAATTCCATACTTGCAGACATACCTTTAAATGTATGGGCTGAGCGGAATATTTCTCCTACAACATCCATATCAGCAGGATTCTGTTCTAAAATTAGCACATTTTCATTTAGCGACTGTAAATGTTCCTCTGATTCTTCAAAAAATATAGTTAATAGATCTGTTTGCATTTTAATCCCCTACCTGTCTAACAAACATTTCATTTATGTATAACAATTTAGTGTTTTAAAACAAGAAAAAAGGGGGCCACACGTGTATCCGCTATCACTGTTTTGATTCCTCGTGGCACCCCTTCTATATTAGCTATTTGCTACTTTTGTTAAAGCTTCAATAACACGATCCGCTTGGAATGGCTTTACAATAAAATCTTTCGCCCCACCCTTAATTGCATCTAATACCATACCTTGTTGTCCCATTGCAGAACAAATAACAACCTTTGCACTTGAATCAATTTTAATAATTTCTTTTAATGCTTCAAGTCCGTCCATTTCTGGCATAGTAATATCTAATGTTACAATATCAGGTTGAAGTTCTTTATACTTTTGAATTGCTTCTACCCCATTCTCCGCTTCACCGATAACTTCAAATTCAGAATTACTTTTTAATAAGTTTTTAATCATCGTTCGCATAAACATTGCATCGTCTACAACTAAAATTTTATGTGCCATTCTTTTTGATTCTCTCCTTCTATGTATAAATATATCTTAATATTTAACCTTATCATTCTCACTCATTATACAAAATAAAATGATAAAATTTAATATTTTTTTAAAAGAATTTTCGTATTTTTATTATTTTATTATTAAAATAATAATATACTATTCTTTTATATAAATGACAACGCGACGGTTTTTCTCCCAATTTTGTGGTGAATCATTTGGTACAACTGGCTTTGTGTCTGCATATCCTACCGCAGCTAACCTTTTATCATCCACATTATACACTTCGATTAGGTGGTGAATCATATTAGCTGCTCGTGCGGAAGATAATTCCCAATTAGAAGGGAATTTTTCATTATGAATAGGTCTACTATCTGTATGCCCTTCCACAACGATTGGATTTGGTACCGATTGGAAAAATCCGACTAATTGACTTATTATATCTTTTGCTTCTAGTTTAACGTTCGCATCACCCGTATCAAATATTAAATTATCTACTATAACGACGCTTACCCCTGTATCTTCTCGATATACATTCACTTGACTAATACCGTTATTATCTACATATGCTCTTAACTTTTTATATAATTCGTCCATTCTCTTTTTTGAGATTGCTTTTTCATCATTTTTTTCATGTGAAATATCTGATATTGTATTTTCCGTTACTTTTGCATCTACTTGCTCCGCATCACTAAACTTTTCAAGCATCTTTGACAATTTTACTGCATCCTGCTTTGATGTAGCAACTAGTAATACAAAGAAAGTTAATAATAACATCGTTAAATCTGTAAAAGTCGTCATCCAACGAGGCGATCCCTTTTGCGGTCGTTTTATCATCATACCACTCCTTGAAATGTTAGGCTGCTCGTTTTTCTTTTTTTATCTTTGTTTCGTATACATACGTATCAAGTTTCAGCTTTAATTTAGAAGGAATTTGCCCACGATACAATTCTGAAATTGCTTCTATTACAAACTTCTTCTCTGTATATAAATCCTCAATACCACGATATACTTTTTCAGCAAGAGGTATTGCGATCATATTCGCAAGTACTGATCCATATAATGTCGTTAACATCGCCACTGCCATTCCTGTACCAATTTGTGATGTATCTTGCAAGTTTTGAAGCATAATGATAAGACCAATTAAAGTCCCTATCATTCCCCAAGCTGGAGCGAAATCGCCAATTTTATCTAATAATGTTGCTCCTTTTCTTAGCTCATACACTTCTGTTTCTATATCTTTCATTAACACTTCTTTTAATTCATCTTCATCATAGCCACTTAACATTAAACGAATCCCCTTTTGAATAAAAAGATTGTCTACTTGCTCTCCATCAACTTCTAAAGAAAGCAAACCGTGCTTTTTAGACTTTTTTGAAAAACCAACGAACAAATCCGTTAACTGTTCTAAATCTTCTTCTCTTCTATGTAAAACAGTAAAAATACTTTTCATATATTTTTTTATTTCTCCAAATCGATATGCCACAATAATTGTCGCAGTCGTTCCTCCAATAACAATTAAAATAGATGAAACATCTAAAAAGTTCTTAAAAGCTTTTATTCCCCCCCCGCCAAGCATGATTGCCGCTATTACAATGGCGAAACCTACTATAATGCCCACTGGGCTAGAAATATCAAACTTCCTTTTTTTTCTTTCTGGTCTGGCAAATACTTGATTTTCGTCTCCCATATTCCTGCCCTTCCCTTTTCATTTTTATAAAACATTTTTTTATTTTAATAATGCGTTTTCACATATAATAGTCATTATACGCTTATCATCTATTTATCGCAATATACTCATAAAATTGACACATTTCATTTCCATATTAGAATTATGGTATGGAAATAAGAGGAGGATCACGATGGAACATAACATTTTACAAGTCATTGCATTAGCAGAAAAACTAAAATACGAAATGCGACATAGCTGGCTTTCGAACGGACGCCAAGAAAGTGTTGCCGAACATACGTGGCGCATGTCCCTAATGGCCATTTTAGTTGAGCCTTACTTAGATCAAAAAGTAAATATTGAAAAACTACTTAAAATGGTTATTATTCACGACCTAGTCGAAGCTGAAGCTGGCGATATCCCTGCTTTTGATACAATGAATAGTCACGAATTACAATTACAAAAACAAAAAAATGAGCAAGAAGCCATTTTAAATATTAAACGAACATTAAAAGGTTCTCTCGGTGAGGAATTATATGATTTATGGATGGAATTTGAAGCAAAAAAAACGTACGAAGCGAAAGTTGCTAACGCGCTTGATAAACTTGAGGTAAAAATTCAGCATAACGAAGCTGACATCGATACGTGGTTACCAATTGAGCATAAAATGACATTCCAAGTAGCAAAACATACAAACTTTGATTCTTTCCTATCTAAATTACAAAAAATTATTGAACAAGATGGTGAAAAGAAATTAATCGCAGCTGGCATTGACGTTGAAGCTTGCAAACAATAATGAAATAAGACACTCATTTGAGTGTCTTATTTCATTATTGTTGATACAGCCTGCTTATAAATAAGTTGTTGTTTTCCATCTACTAACATTAAAACTGTAAATTTATCTACTCCGACAATTTCTCCTACTATTCTAACGCCACTCTTCAAGAAAATTGTAACAGTACCTTTTTCTTCTTTTATTTGCTTATACAACTCTTCCTGTAAATGTTCCAATAACTGTTCTCTCCTTTATTTACAAAAAATACGAATCCTTCATTTATGTACCTTATATTTTATATTCATAAACTTATTAATTAGTATATCTAAATCGCGGCTAAATAACAAAACTTTATCATGAGCCAATCCGTGTCTCGCAACAAGTTGAATTAACTCTTTCTTTTTGTTTTCTATTTTATTTTTTAATTCTCCCATCTCCATCTCTATACTAAAACTCCCTTTTCCCATAATATTACTTGTAAAATTATAGTACATATTCACTCATAAAAAAATACAAAGTTTATTTTTTTACATTTTTTTATAAAAAAAGAAATAGTGTAAATTTCTTTCCATTTACAAAATTACATTTATTCTTCAAACAAGATAGATGATCCCTAACATTTTTTGAATTAAAATATATTATGATTTTAGGTTTATTTTTTATATTTTAAATGTGAATCAATATCCTTATATTTCGAGAGCTCTATTATTGTATAGGATAGAGACTTTTACTTTTTCCACTTACATACATAATTTAGACTTATAACCATTTCAAAAATGGACTTACTCTTTTATACAAAACAAACATATCGTATATAGTAGTCCATGAATTATATAGAGTAATTTACTAAAAAGGAGGAAAACACATGAGCTTTGGTGGAAGTTGCGCTGGTTTCGGCGGTGGATTTGCTTTACTTATCGTACTATTCATCCTTCTAATCATTATCGGATGTAGCTGCTGGGGTGGAGGCGGATATTAAAATATCGTATCCGTAGCAAATGAACTAAAAACTATACGAAAACAGCTCATATTTGAGCTGTTTTTTCATACTTTCGTATGAATTTATGTCCCTCTTATTTGTGATTTGAACGAACAAAATATCGTTTACTATGAAATAAGAAACATTTTTACTAAGGAGGATTACAATGATTAAAGGTCTTTACGAAGCACATTTACCTGTCCGTAACTTAGAACTGTCTATATCTTTTTACGAATCACTAGGACTAAAATTATATAAAAGAGGAGACCATATTGCTTTCTTTTGGATTAACGAAAATGAAAGTTGGCTCGGCCTTTGGGAAGGAACAGAATACAAAGTTAATTATCACCCATCTTTACGACATATCGCCTTCCGAGTAAGCTTACATGATTTAGAAAATGCGATACATTGGCTAAATCAAAAAGGAATTTCAGCACGAAAAGACTTTGGAATGGAACCAATTGAACCGATCGTTTTTCCAGAATTAGCACATGCCTCCGTATACTTTAACGATCCTGATGGAAATAGTTTAGAATTGATTGCAAAATTGCCTGTTGGACTTCCTACAGCGGAGAAAGTATATTTAAGCGAATGGAAAAAACAAGTTCAAGCAACCTTATTAGATAAGGATTAATCTTTTATGTCCGTTTCTTATTCCACACTTCTTAAAACAGATACAAACTCAAAAAAAGACAAACCCGCATTACAGGTTTGCCTTTTTACTCATTTCTTATTTAATCCTTTCTCACTTAAAAACTCTTTCATATGCATTCTTTTCTCTTTGGACATAAATGAACTCATTGATTCCGTCCATGTTACGTTTTTTTGATTTGATGATCTTTCTTTGTAATACGCACTCATCGTTTCATCGTATTCGTTTAATAATTCATCATATTTCTTTTCATCATATCCATTTTCATGAAGGATTGCTGCTACTGGCAAACGTGGTTTAACTCCATGATCTTCATCTGGTACACCGACTGTCATTCCGAATACAGGATATACTTTATCCGGTAAATGAAGCAATTCACTCACTTCCTTCGGATTATTACGAATACCGCCAATATAACAAATGCCGTATCCTAACGATTCTGCTGCTAGCGCTAAGTTTTGTGCGAAAAGTGAAGCATCTACCGTCGCAACGATAAAGTCTTCTACTCCTTCATGCTTTATCTCTGTACCATGTTTTTCACATGCCATTTCTAGTCGTTTTAAATCCGCACAACAAACAAAAAATGCTGCACAGTCTTTCACATGACGATTTCCAGATAGCTCTGCTAATGTAGCCTTTAATTCCTGATCTGTTACATATATAACAGAATATGCTTGCACAAAATGTGAGGAAGCCGCATGTTGTGCAGCTTGCACCATTCTTTCTACCACTTCTTTTGAAATTGATTCTTCTTTATATTTACGAACTGAAACGTGTTGCTCCATTTTATGTATTATCTCATTCATGAAAATCACTCCTTTTTTCTCTTCATAATGAAAAATTAACATATCTTTTTCAATATTCACAACTTATAAGCACAAAAAGAGCAATTCTTTTTGAATTGCTCTTTTTTAAAAAGTCTATTAGTACAGTAAATGAAATTATTTTACCTTACTGGGAACTACCGACAAATCCGTACGATATTATTGTTTATTACGCCGTTTTCAAAACTTTAACACCTTTTACGATATTCCAAATGAAGTAATAAATCCCCACAAGAATGAATACTGCATATGTGATCATCATTCCAATTCCTGCACCATCAGATTGATTGAAGCTTAAACCATATATGACTGATACTGCTAATCCACCAAATAAGATTACGTATGGGAAAACATGTGACCAAAATGCTTTTTTCGCGTGGTATTTCACTTCATCCTCCGCAACAAAGTACACGATAATTGGCAGTAAAAGTGGTGCAAAAAAGATACTAAAGTAACATAGCGAAGATAAAATATTATTTCCTTTCATCCGTATCACCTCTAATGTTTTTTGTTATCTTCATTATGTCAGGAAACCATTCCAGAAACTATCGCTTTACCTTTCATGAACGTGACATATTTGTAAGATTTTCCTCAAAATAAATCCCGCCTGAAATTTCGGGCGGGATCACTTTAACTATATTCGATTCATAAACCAATATTGCGTAATCGCAACATATTCTCGGACATTCGATGGAATGATGATTGGCTTCGGTGTTTTTGCCGAAAGACCTTCTAATTGCAAACCTTGTTTTGCCGCTATTTTTTTCGCTCTAAACATATGAAAATCATTTGTTACAATCATACCTTTTTTCATATTGGCTGGAATTAACGGTTTTGAGAATTTAATATTTTCATCTGTGCTCGTCGACTTGTCTTCCATTATAATTCGGTCTTCTGCAATGTTTTGTTTCATTAACCCGTTTCTCATTGCTAATGCTTCCGAAATATCTTCTCCTTTTCCTTTTCCTCCAGATACAATAGCGATTGTTTTCTCATGTGATTTTAAATACTCAGCTGCTCTATCAATACGATACTGCAATGAATAAGAAGGTTTTGTTCCATTTACTTTCGATCCTAGTACAATTATATAATCTGCATCGTCAATTGCATTCATATGCCCGTGCTTATAAATGTTATATTGTAAAAAACTCGCATACACGGCACAAATCATTATAACAACTAAAATACACTTAATTATTTTCTTCTTTCTCATATCCATATACTCCTATTTCCTTTACTTCCTTCATGATAATATCCATTTATTTGTTTGTATACAGACAAATTCCAATTCACCCTAATTTATCCTATAAAAGTAATATTTATATCACTTTTGGGAATAGTAAGTACAACTTCGCACGAAGGAGTGTTCCTATTGCTTCTCTTTTTATTTAATGTGTCGTTCTTTTTTATCTTATTTTTACTATCGCTTAAGCTACTTGGTAAATCTGCATTAGCACAACTAACTCCTCATGATTTTGGAGCTATTATCTTTTTATCTTATTTAGCTTTTCAAGCCATACCAGTCGCTGGTACTTTACAAGCATTTCTCGGCATGGTCGTTATTACATGTTTGCATTTACTTCTTACAAAATTAAGCCTACTCAACAAACTAAATCGTTTTATTCTCGGACACCCTATTATTTTAATTAAACATGGTGATATTATTTTTGAGAACTTACAAAAAAGTAGATATCCGATCGCTGAATTACTTTCTAACCTTCGCGTCGCAGGATATCCAAGTGTTCATGAAATTGAGTATGCAATATTAGAAGCGAATGGAGCTATTAGTATTTTACCAAAAAGAGAGCTTGTGCCATTAACCCCA
The DNA here is from genome assembly GCF_014932895.1 of Bacillus thuringiensis. Classification (GTDB taxonomy): domain Bacteria; phylum Bacillota; class Bacilli; order Bacillales; family Bacillaceae_G; genus Bacillus_A; species Bacillus_A thuringiensis_AA. The sequence continues at coordinate 538,032 of NZ_JACYOF010000002.1, forward strand.
AAAGATTTGAACATAGATGTTACATATGCAGGATTACCAATTGCACTTATCGTCGATTCACAAATTCAATACGATAACTTAAAGTTAATCCATAAAGATGAAAAATGGTTATATAAAGAATTAAAAGAAAAAGGAATTACAACTATTAAAAACGTTGCATTTGCCTCTGTTCAAGAGACCGATGGGTCTTTTGCTATTAGTTTAAAAGAATGAAAAAAGGACCTTTCCAAACGATATTTTGGAAAGGCCTCTTTTTTCATTCTTGTCGTATTTTGTTGTTAAATCGATGAACGTCTACATAATGAGAGTTATGTTCGATATGAATGTCATTTACTATTCAAAGTTCGACTTTTTGAGCAACCCTTTTTCATTATATTGCTTCTTTCCCACTTGCCATTCTTATTGGAACAGGGTGCTTCATACGATTCATCGTAAATACGATAATTGCAGTTATTGCTTCAGCAACTGGCATAACGAGCCAAATCCCATTCACACCAAATAGCTTTGGCATAATCCATAACAATGGAATAATAAACACTAATCCACGGCTTACGATGATACATACTGATTTCGTCGTTTGTCTAACAGATTGGAAATACTCTCCATACACAATGTTATAACCTAAAAATACGTATTGAATAAAGAATAAACTAATACCTGTTAATGTTAACTCCAATAATTCTGGAGATTGGACATCAAATAGGCCGATGATATATTTCCCGAAGAATAATCCGACAATTATTGCAACACCTCCGAGTACAACGGCAATTTTCACAGCAAACTGCAATCCTTCACGCAATCTGTCTGGTAAGTTTGCACCATAATGGAAACTAGCAATCGGCTGTAATGCTGCACCGACACCGAAGAATAATAGTAATGTCATCGCATGAATACTATTCACCATCGCATAAGATGCGACTCCTAATTCTCCCGCGTATTGAACGAATGCGAGATTAAAACCTATCGTTACGATCGCCACAGTAATTTCTGTTGTAAAACTTGGAAAACCAATCACCATAATTTGTTTCACTGTATCCCACTCAAAATGGAATTTCGTCCACTTTAAAACACTACTCTTTCTAAAGAAATGGGTTAATAACACAAGGAAACCAATTGCTGCTGAAAGAATTGTTGCTGAGGCTGCGCCTGTTACACCCCATCCAAAGATAAAGATAAATACATAGTCAAAAATAATGTTCAATACAGCTGTTACGATAAGACCCGCCATTGCTAAATTTGGATTTCCATCGTTACGTATAAATGTACTTAAAATATTTTCTAAAACGTAAATCATTCCAAATGTTAGTAACACGTGTAAATAGTCTAACGCATATGGCAAAATCACTTCATTTGCACCGAATAAATATGCTAAATCTTCTATTTTCCATAAACAAATAACCATTAAAATACCGACAATAACTACGGCTACTATCATGGATTGTGTAAAAATAGATCTTGCTCTTTCTAATTTTTTTTCACCGAGTGCTATTGAATATAGAGTTGCTCCCCCCATTCCAATCCATAAAGAAATGGAGAAGAAAATGGAAAACGCCGGAACTGCTACGTTCACTCCTGCTAAGCCGTTTGATCCAACCCCTCTACTAATCATGACCGCATCAATCATAATATTAACTGACATTAATACCATTCCAAGAACAGCTGGTATTAAATATGTCATAAATAAGCTTTTTATCGGTTTTTCTCTTAATGTTTCTGTTACTTCCATACTAATTATGCTCCTTTTCTCAATGCTCTGTTCACAGTTTAAACCTTCAAGTAACTTTAAGGTCAAGAGAGAATTGAAAAATAGGTAACTTATTTTGTCATTTCTTTTTTTGTGTTATAGGAATTTGAATTTCTGTTATTTGCTCTAGTGGATTTTCTGTTACTGACCAATCAATTAACCCAATCTCAATCGAATCTCCACATATTTCGTATCCTTCATTATCAATTTGCTTCAATAACTCCTTATACGTTTCATCTGTTTCTTCATACGGTCCATGGTGATAAGAACATGCAAATAGGCCTTCTTTAATCTCATCTGCAGTATGAATTTGAAAAGACATATAATCCAAAAGAATAAACACACTATTGTATGCTTGAAACTGATTTTGCAATAATGCTTTCTTGGAAACTGTTACACCAATATCTCCGGAAAATAAACTACTCTCAATTTGTTTCATATTTTTTTGCAATGAATGGATATAATACTCAAACATGTCATCCGTTGTGTTTGGTGCAACCGCAATCGCTGTAATTTTTCGCTGCGGGATTTCTTTAATTACCATTTGTTCAGCTTTTACTTTCGTTGCTTCCTTAATTAAATGAATTCTATGTTCCATTTTTGCCAAGGCATACTCAATTTCTCTTTGTTTCTTCAACATCATTTCTTGTTGTTTTTCAAGTAAATGAAGCGCATAAGATGGATTTCGCTCATCAATATACTTCTTAATTTCCTTTAACGGAATATTTAACTGACGTAAAAATTTAATCATATCTAATAGTGAAAACTGATCAATTGTGTAATAGCGATAATTCGTTTGTGAATCGACAATGGACGGATGAAAAATTCCTTGTTCATCATAATACCTTAATGTAGACTCCGCTATATTATGCATTTTTGCCATTTCTCCAATTGTAAAGCGTTTATTTAATAACATATTCCCTTCTCCAATTCATTAAAAATGTAGCCTTATTTCTTCTTATTATATAGTGATTCCCTTCATACCTAAATCGAATCCTATCATGAAAATCTGCTATTTTTTCATTGATTTTTAATAAATTTTATTATATATTAATTACAGGTTCAAATTACAAGTTCAAAAGAACCTGTAAAAAGACCCTTTGTTTAATGTAATTTTACATATCATCATTAAGCAAATTCCGAGAAATCGTTTAATAAAAATATAAAGTGATAAGGAGAGGATCAGATGGAATTCGAATTTTTCTTTCAAATCGCACTTATTTTATTAAGTACAAAACTTGCTGGCGATCTTAGCGTAAGATTAGGCCAACCTTCTGTACTTGGTAAATTAATTGTTGGTATCGTTATCGGTCCAGCAGTATTAGGATGGATTGAGAACTCAGAACTTCTAACACAATTAAGTAACGTTGGGGTTATTCTTCTGATGTTTATGGCTGGACTTGAAACAGACTTAAAGGAATTAAATGAGAACCGTAATTCTTCTTTAGCTGTTGCAGTCGGAGGTATCGTTCTTCCATTCGTAGGTGGTTACGTTGCCGGTCTTGTGATGGGTATGGAACAAGGGAACGCTATATTTTTAGGATTACTTCTATGTGCAACAAGTGTTAGTATTTCCGTGCAAACACTTCGCGATTTAGGTAAAATGAGAACACGTGAAAGTACGACGATGCTTGGAGCAGCTGTATTTGATGACATTCTTGTTGTTATTTTATTAGCATTCGCAATGAGCTTCTTAGGTACAGATGATGTTAACTTAACAATGATTATCTTGAAAAAAGTAGTATTCTTTGCTTCTATTATTTTAATCGGATGGAAAGGTGTTCCGGCTATCATGCGTTGGTTATCACCACTACGCGTGTCTGAGTCTATCGTAAGTGCTGCGCTTATCATCTGTTTCTCATTTGCATATTTCGGCGAATTATTAGGAATTGCTGGTATTATCGGTGCTTTCGCAGCTGGTATCGCTATTTCTCAAACGAACTACAAACATGAAGTAGAAAAGAAAGTAGAACCAATCGCTTACGCTATGTTCGTACCTGTCTTCTTCGTTAGTATCGGGATGAATATTACATTTGACGGTATTGGTGCTCAAATTTGGTTCATCTTAGCATTAACTGTAATCGCTGTATTCACGAAACTAATCGGCTGTGGGTTCGGTGCGCGCATGACTGGGTTTGATGCAAAGTCTTCTGCGATTATCGGTGCTGGTATGGTTTCTCGTGGTGAGGTTGCACTTATTATCGCAGGAACAGGACTTTCTTCTGGCCTATTAGCACAAGACTACTTTACAGCAATCGTAATTGTCGTTATTTTAACAACAATGATTACACCACCAATGTTAAAATACACTTTTGGTGCAAAAGATAAAGTATTGAAAGCAAGTAAATAAATTTCATATATAAAAGGAGATTACTATCTTATAAGATAGTAATCTCCTTTTTCGTTTCATCTTTCACCAATCCCATTCATTTTTCAAAAATGTATCTTGCTTTATCATCCTCAATGTCATTACTAAATGAATATACTTTAAGAGGTACAGCCACATCACCATCAACCTTAGAGTGCCAAGATAGTATATGTGAGTGTGATTTTGGGGATTTCTACAACTAAGCTAAAGATGAGCATAGCAAATAAACCTACTAAATAGATTTATTTGTTATGCCCGTTTCATACATTGTGACAACGTATAATCATACACACACCTAAGAAATATAAGGAGGTAAGAATTAAAGTGATTGTATCTATTTAAACAAAGTTTCTTTGTTCATACTGATTACACACTTTTTGTATAATAATAGTATCAGTATGTCCAAAATTTAAAGATTCATTGCACAATTGTTATATTTTTTGCAACAGAACCACTTAAATTTTCATCTGGTCATTACCTCTCGATTTGAACTTTGTAATTCCTTGATAAAACGATCAAACCCTGCTCTACCATCCCGATTCATCTTATAGACACCAGCATCTTCTAAGACACGTTCAAATTTCTTTGCAACTTCAGTTTGAAGGAAGCTTTGGATGTTCTCTTCTGTATAGCCGCCTTGAACTTTTAATTCATTTGCCCACTTTTGATGGATTTCAGGAACATTCGTCCTCTTATTTAACAAGTACAGCTCAACTTCATGAAGTTCCTCAATCAAACGTGGAGGAAGGATTGCAAGTCCCATGACTTCAATAAGCCCAATATTTTCTTTCTTAATATGCTGTACATCTGGATGCGGATGAAAAATTCCATCAGGGTATTCTTCACTCACATTATTATCACGCAGCACAAGGTCAATTTCATACCTTTTTTCACGACGCCGTACAATTGGTGTAATTGTATGATGTTTTGTACCATCTTTTGATTGCGCACAAATTTTTAGGGATTCATCTGAATAATTCTTCCAACTTTCATGGATATAGGTGCTAGCATTAATTAGTTCTTCTCTGTTTAAAGAAGAAAGGCGAATCACACTCATTGGCCAGTTGACAATACCGCAAGAAATATTTGGGTAGTCAGATAGTTCAAATGTTTTTAAAACGTTAGCTTTGGCCATTGGAAAGTTATGACGTCCAGCTTGATAGTGATCATGACTTAAGATAGATCCTCCTACAATAGGTAAATCCGCATTTGAACCAATGAAATAGTGTGGCATTATTTCTACAAAACTGAATAAACGAGAGAATGCCTCATGAGAAATTTGCATTGGTCGATGTTTCTTAGATAACACAATGGAGTGTTCGTTAAAGTATGCATATGGTGAATATTGAAAACCCCATTCTTCTCCATCTAGCTCGATGTTAATGATTCGGTGATTGCTTCTACCGGGATGGTTCAAGCTACCAAAATACCCCTCATTTTCAATGCAAAGTAAACACTTTGGATAATTACCCCTAGGCGTATTTCTTGCGGCTAGGATCTCTTTGGGATCTTTCTCTGGCTTGGATAAATTAATAGTAATCTCAAGTTCACCATATTTTGATTCTGCTAAATAATGAATATTTCTTTCAATCGCACGGGTCTTTATATAATCATTGCTTTTACTTAATTCAAAGACGTAATCTGTTGCTTGTTTAGGACTCTTGCGATATGCCTCCTGAAAATTTGCATTAACCTTAGATGGAAGTGGTGTAATCACATTCATTAAAAGCGCTTCGAACATATCACGATTAGCTTGATTTTTAGATATAACAAGATTTTCCATCGCTTTATCCATTAACGTATCTAACAACACATGTGGGTTCGTTTCAACTACGCTAGTAATCTCCCACATTTCCGATTCGCCAATCAAACGTAATAGTTGATTGTGCACATAATTTCGGTCACCCTCCTCAATGGCCCCATTCTCAATTGCAAGTGTAGTAAAATCATAAATTGCTTGACATGTGTTCATCATTTTCACCCCATTCATCATCCAATCACTGTAGTTCCACTACCAATGTGTGCCACATAAAAGACTGGTGCATATCCTACGACTTTAAGGTATTCATCATAAACATTATTTTTAAAAGTGTGAATTTCACTTTCTTTTACTAATGCGATTGCGCATCCTCCAAATCCTGCCCCAGTCATACGAGCTCCAAGTACGCCCTCTTGTTTTTGCGCAGTAGCTACCAATGTATCTAATTCAAGCCCTGTTACTTCGTAATCATCTCTTAAAGATGTATGAGACGCATTTAATAGCTTTCCGAATTCTATTAAATCACCTGCAGTAAGAGCTGCTTTGGCTTTTTTTGTGCGTTCATTTTCGTAAACCGCATGCCTCGCACGTTTAATTAGGATTTCATCTCCAATAAGTTTTTGATTTACATCAAATTCTGTTTCGCTTAGTTCTCCAAGTGCATTAATCTCTAAATTCGTTTGGAGACGTGCGAGTGCTTCTTCACATTCAGCACGGCGCTCATTATATTTTGAATCTGCTAGTTCACGACGTTTATTAGTATTCATAATTACAATAGCATAGTCGTCTAAAACCACTGGTACCATTTCATACTCTAACGTATTAGTATCAAGGAGAATCGCTTTGTCTTTCTCACCAAATCCAATGGAAAATTGATCCATGATACCAGAATTTACACCAATGAATTCATTTTCAACTTTTTTTCCCATTTTAACTAATTCAAGTCGCGTCACATCTAAGTTGAACAAATCTTCTAGTACTACGCCTACAAGTAATTCAAGTGAAGCACTACTTGAAAGTCCCGCTCCATTTGGGATTGTCCCCTCAACTAATAGCTCAAAACCACAGTCTATTTTATGACCTGTTTCTTTTAGTTTTAAGATAACTCCTTTTACATAATTTGCCCAATTAGCATTTTTATCGTAATCTAGTTCATTCATCGTGAAGCTAATTACTCCAATTTCTTCAAAGTTTGTTGAGTAAACTAATACTCTATCATCCTCACGACGTCTAGCTACTCCATAAGTTCCATAAGTAATAGAAGCAGGGAATACATAGCCACCATTGTAATCTGTATGTTCCCCGATTAAGTTGATACGTCCTGGAGAAAAATATTGAGTTGTTTCTTGAAGTCCAAATACCTCAACAAATTTTAAAGCTAGCTCACATTTCTTTTCCATAACTATAAACCTCCCTTTGACATTTGGTTTAAATATAGTAACCATCCCATTTTTTTCGCCTACTCTAACAGTTCATCGTTATTTCTAGACAAAACATCATATGTTAAATAAGCTCTGATAGCGGTATCTATTTTTTTCTATACATGGTTCATATTTAAAGGGTCTATTCAAAATATGGTCTCAAATAATATGAAATTCTGTCATCGTTTGATAGGTTGAATTCGCCCTAATAACCATATCCCCAAAATCAACATACTGTTCAGCACCTGGGGAAACCTGTGTTTCAAAAGTAATTCCGCCATGGTTTGCAAGTTGCTTCCCATGCATGAGGGGCGCATTCTCACCAAAATTTGCTGTAAAGATGACAACACTTGGTTCTTTTGTGGCCATTTTAATTGAAACCACTTCATCTGGGCTGATGAGTTCCACTGAACTATGTGATAATTCAGATCTGTTCAAGAAAAATGGATGATCAATTCCATTCACTAATTCTTTTTGACCAAAAGTGCTATTGAAAGTTTCTTTGAGTTTAACTGGCTTTCGAAAATCAAACGCAGTTCCTTCTACAGGTCGTTTTACACCAATTGGAACACTGTTCTGATCAAGTGGTGCAAAACTATCACTATCCACCCATAATGTGTGTTCATTGACAGGTTGCGTTACATCACCAGTTAAGTTAAAGTACACGTGATTTGTTGGATTAAATAAGGTATCTTTGTCACTTGTTGCCCTAGTTTCTACTTTCCAAACATTCGTGTTAGTTAATGTGTAACGTACTTCGACATCAAGATTCCCCGGAAAACCATTTTCACCATGTGGGCTCACCATGTGAAAGATCACTGAGGCCTCATCATTATTATCGATAACTTGATATTGCCACTTTTTGCTTTCAAATCCTGGGGTACCACCATGTAAAGTGTTTCCGGTTGTCTCATCAATTTGTACTTTATAGATTTCCTCATCAATTTGAAAAGTTCCATTTCGAATTCGTCCAGCTACTCGTCCAATTGAGGCACCCATATATAGATCCTTTTCAAGATACTCCTTTGCCGTATCAAAACCGAGTACGAGCTCACGTAAACCATTTGTCGTTGGTACCTTTAAACTCGTAATGCGAGCTCCTAGATCTGAAACAGTCAGTTGAAGGCCGTTCAGGTTGGTAATGGCGATACTCATATAACCTGCACCGAAATCTTTTGTTGTGATGTTCATATTAGATATCCCCTACTTCTTTATTTAGAATGAGCAAGTGTAGCACTAGAATTGAACTCTTCAGTTACTTTCTCACTATGAATTAGCTTTGCTTCTAGTTCTTTGACGATTTGTGCATGTTTTTTCTCCGTTAACGTAATCTTCCATGCGAAAATAATGGCAGAGAAGATCATGAGTGCTGCTGGGAGGTAAAACGCATAAAGATGGAACGTCGAAACACCATGAGCAGTAATGTCAGCTGCTGTAGCATTACCAGTCATCCCAGCAGCAACCGCTACAAACCCAACGATTCCGTTTGATAAAGCTCCGGCAATTTTATCGAGTAATGGACGAATTGACAAAGTCACAGCTTCGTTTCGGGTACCATTTTTCCATTGTCCATATTCAACTGAGTCGGTAATAGTCATCAAAGCTGAAAGGAAAATTAGCTGCTGAGGGAAGTAGAAGAGCACCAATCCGACAATAACCATTGGTAAACTTGTTCCCGCCAATATAAAACATACGTACGCAAGAAGCATCATCACAATACCGCCAATATAAACAAAGCGTCTTGAAATTAACTTCGTGAGCGTTGGGAAAAGTGGAACGGCAATTAAGCCTAATACAGCTGCAATTAATCCCACAATCCAGAACTCACCTGAATTTCCTAGAATATATTTGAAGAAGAAGAATAACACAGCAGTAGTCGCAACATTGGCAATGGCATATGCAATATATGACAGTGCCAACCACATCAACTGATCGTTTTTAGCAATAGCTTTGAAAATATCTTTAATGCTTGCTTTTTCTTGTTGTTGACGAATTACGCTATCATTTTCTTTTGTGCCAAATGCTGCAATAATAGCTGTTCCACCAGAAATGACAGCTGCAATTAATCCAAACCAAAACCAACCAGAGGCGCCTTGAGAATGTTCACCTGTCATCAAGAAAGTAAAGAAGGTGACGATTGGTACAACTGCTAATGTAGTCCCATTTGCACCAAGTGATGAACCAAGGCGTGCAAATGTTGCTAATTTTTCTCGCTCCTTGGTTTCAGTACTTAACGCTGGAATCATCGACCAAAAGGCTATATCCTTAAATGAATAAAAACTATCGAGCAGGATATAAACAATTGCAAACAAAATGATGAACAACGTAGTATTATGAATTGCAAGACCAAAGAAATTGGTAAATATGCATACAAGAAGGATAGAACTAACTAAACCACCAACAACTAACCAAGGCTTAAACTTCCCGAATCTCGTTTTTGTATTATCAATTATTCCTCCAATAATCGGATCAAAAGCAATTTCTACCAATCGGATTACTACGATTAAGCTAGTAACAATCCCAATCATTTTTCCAGCTGTTTCTTTATCAGCCCCGGTGAACATCGTACTCGTAACAAAGACCATAAAATAGGTACTCAAAGTTACATAAAATATGTCATGACCAAATGCACCTAAGGCATAGGAAACACGTTGTTTTAATTTTCCATCCATTTTCATTCTCCTTTTTGTGAATTTCCCCGTCACTTTATTTCAACAGCTAAGGAAAGCGTTTACAAAGTAGCGCATAAAAAAACTAATGAACTACATTAATCTTCCTATATCTTTCTTTTTCCTGTATAGTTTAACAAGAAAACGTTTTCTGTTTTATATCATTTTGTGACCTTGATTTAACCTTTTGTTGCATTTCTTCCTTCAAAAGGCATATTGGTTATAGTAATCTCGAAGAAGGGAGAAGTACATGGAACAAGCAATATTTATAAAAAAAGAACACCATCACTTCTCGAGCGAACTTTATTTTGATTTTTGTGGTTTTTCAAAAACACTACCTTTTCATGCATTTGGTCCTGCTGTGCGTAACAGCTACATTATTCATGTCGTGTTGGATGGAAAAGGAAAGTACTATGTAAAAGATAAAAAATATTCATTAAAGAAAGGTGACCTTTTTCTTATTCCTCCAGGAGAGTCTACCTTTTATCGTTCGGACGCAGAGGAACCATGGTTGTATGCATGGCTTTCATTTGGTGGGAAGGTTGCAGAAGAAATTATTAATTTTTCGAATTTTAAAGATGATAACTACGCTGTTACCTCAACTAATATTCAACAATATTTGGATATTATCTTGGAGTGTATGAATTGCTCCTACAGTACATTACAAGATGAATTAAAGTTGAATGAGCTAACCTATCGTTTTTTAAGATTATTTCTTACAGATGGTGGTTCACTCTCAACAGGAGTAAAACAAAAGTTTTCACGACTCGCAATTGAAGCAATGATATATATTGGAGAGCACTATATAGAGGAAATTACCGTAAGTGATGTAGCAAATCACCTTGCAGTCAATCGAAGCCATCTTTCTCGGGTATTTCAAAATCATTTTGGGATGAGCATGAAGGACTGGATTATAAGGATGCGTATTAATCACGCAGCATATTTACTTTCAATGACTAATGAATCGGTTGAAAATATATCTTATCAGGTGGGTTTTCATAGTTTAGCAGCCTTTAGCCGCATATTTAAAAAAGTGACTAAGGAAACACCTACGCACTACCGAAAACGTATGTCGAAAGATAATTTCCAATCAACCTCTTTATCAGGCTTGAAGTTATTACTTGATAAACAAGAAATTATTTCGCGGGCCACCTAGGAAAAATGAAAATAAATTTTGTTAAGGTACAAAAATTGCTTCATAAAAGTCCAAACTAAATGTTTAATGATTATAAGAATAAATTTTTTAAAATCCAAAACAAGATACGTATTTTACGAACTGATACTCATTAAATATTCAAAGTGTATTTATATTTTCGTGTATATTTTACAATCATTTAGTCTTGCACCAGAAACATAAGTTGCGAGTATAATAAAAGTCAAGGCTATCAAAATAGCTCTTGACTTTTATTTATGTTTTATATGGAAGCCATTACACAATCTGCGCATCAAAATGTATTTTATAACCTTTACTGTTCAAAATACACTTGAGAACTTTTCCCACTTTTATCCGAACTATCCATTTCTATTATCCAAGAGTTTGTATCTTCCTTAACAGTTATCCCATCGTCCTTTTCTGATACCTTGTAACCTATTTTTTTAGGTATAGTAAAAATTACTTTAGCTTGCTCTTTCATTGGATCAGCCATCACTACTTTTAAGCCACTATCTTCATAGTTTATTGCAATTGCCCCCCTAGTTTTGGCCTCTACTCCATTCACCTTCCCTATCTCATAAAAATTCCCCATCCATACATTATCAGCATCATCGTAAATCACTTGCTGCGTTGGTGTATTAGAAAGTATCGATACATCCATTTCTTTCGCGTAAGTAGATGTCTCTTCTTGATTCTTACCAGGAAGAATTACATACACATAATCACCACCTGATGGCGATTTCCCATGAGGAATTGATAGTGTCGCGAACATGTTACTTACTTGATTACTTGATCCCCCTTTATTTACATCAGACCACTTTCCACTTCGCTCTTTCTTTTCAGCATATATATTTTCAGATTGAGGGAACACATAACCAATATCAGACTGATTGTTTTTGCCCTTAAGGTGGGCCCAAGAAGCGCCCTTAAATAGGGTACCTTGATCAAGGGCTACTTCTGTACCCTCCACTTCTAGAAGATTTGAACCATCTTTATCTAATCTGCGATTCTCAACTATTGTCTCTGTATCAGCATTCTCTTTTGAATTGATCCCTGCAGCCATTGCTACAATTTTATCTTTAAGAAAGAACCAAGATTTTTTTGCTTCTAATGAGCTTCCAGTGACATTCTGCATGGTATAATACATGCTGGCTGAACCAATCTGTCCATCCGAAACGCCTCCTGACCAAGACTTAGGGTTATTATAATTTTTCCAATCAATTAAATCCCCTAATTTATGGTCTGTTGTTGTGCCAGGAAGTCTTGTCATATCTATAGTTGCCCAATAGTCATTATCGTATTGGCCAATATCATCGTTATACAAATATAACATTCCTGTTCCCATGTAAAATCCCTTCATATTTTCCCCATTCCCATATTCAAAAGAACTGATTTGTTTACCAAATAAACTCAATCCAGCTGCAAAGTCTTTCTTTTGATGGGTCATCTGATTCATCGCGCTTAACATATTATTTGTATCTCTTACACCAAAATCTGGTTTAATCGAACTATCACTCATTAAACGTTGAAATGTTTGTGTTTTATGAATGGATAACCCATTATAATAACTTTCCTGATTGTTATGTTGAAATATAGCTTCTTTTACATAACGGGCATATTTCCCTCGATATGATAAGTCTTGATTTTGTGAACTAATTACAAGTATTTCATACAGAATATTTCTCCCTACAATACTAGACGAGGAAATTTGTCTAGACATGCCTCGGCCACGCGTCATATCAAATATTTCACCTTGCTTCATAACTGGTAAATAGGTAGTTTCAATATACGTATATAGTTTTTTAATTCCTTGTACATTCGTCAATTTGTCTGTTCCACTAAACAATTCATGAATATCAGCACTTCTCGCGAGTAACACTTCTCCATACCCACCAGTATACGGATTATTTGTGTGTTGTATAAATGATCCATCTTTATAAAATCCATCACCATTTTGAACTATTTTATACACATCATTTGTCGCATCTATTCCTAGTTGAATTTTATCACCATTATTGTTCAGAATACCTCTCACCATGACTATAAAACTTTTATCTAGTAAATTAGCTCCAGTTTCTTTAATTCCATTTAACCTTTTTGTTGGATCTGGTACGAAGCGATCCACTGCCATTATATACTGGCTTAGCTCCACTTCAGTTAAATCATCAAACATTAACACCAAAACATTATTGTACGACTGTGGTATCCCAATCTCCCAATCCCACCAATTTCCATATATATTTTTAATTTTTTCATTATACATTTGATCATAGAAGTATTCTATTGCGTACATAATGTCTTTTTGTAATGTATCTTTTTGATAATATATCGAATTAGGTGTCTGATAGAGTACCGCCATTTTCTCGATATTTTTCACTGTTTCTGTGATTTGTGCAGAATTCTGCTTCCAGTCTTGAAGATTCTTAAATAAAAAAGGACTTTCATTATCTTTGTTTAAATTGCTTAACACATTATCTTGTAAATCCTTTTCTTTATCCAAAACGATGTTTTTTAAAATTTCATCATCTTTTGTAAAAGGTTCACCAACAAGTACCCTTTTCCAATTTAATATCATTTTAGCACTTTCTTCCGTTTCTGCGGCTGCATTTAAACTGAAGGACCCCATAACAAAACTTAGAACAAATATACATAATATTATCCTTTTCATGAAACCGTACTCCTTTATCACTTTAGTAATAAATCATACATTCATTCCCTGTTTAAAGATTTCATTTCAAATAATACCCCGTAAAAAGTTTGTATATTATGAAAAATCGGCCTATGAATTAGCTAAAAACGTAATAATCTACATTAATTTTTTTAAACTGTACGCTTCAGCTAATTCCTTCATCAAAACTGCCCATTATAACACTAAGAAATATCTAACAAAATACTAGATATGTTTATTTTATATCTAAATAAATTGGATTTTCTCTTAAATAAAGTTCTTCCTCATAATTCCCTTCCGTTTCGAAGACAATCAACTTGTTTTCTCCCTTTATTAATAAAGGAGACGGAATATATAAATAACCTGTTGGACCTACATTCCAATACTTTCCTAAATTAACCCCATTCAAAACAACAAATCCTTTTCCCAACTTACTACAGTCTAAAAATGTATCGTTTAATTCTTGTACATTAAATATGTATTCATAAAAACTAGGTGTATTAGGTTCCCATTGACCGTTGAAATCAATCTCATCAAGATTATCAAATTCAAGTGCATAATGTCCCCAGTTTGATTGTAAATGTATATCAATCATTACACCTGAGGAGATACCTTTTCGTTGCGTCGGAGACAACAATCTTGTCCCATAATTAACACGTCCCATATTTTCTACTAAAATATCCAACGTATTTTCTTCCTTAGTTAAATCTAACGATACCTCTCTACCAATCTCATCCCTGTATTGGGTGTCTACTAATTGTTCATTAAGGAACAAATGAACACGATCTCTAGCATCTATTACCTTACATTTTTCTATATTTTTTGGTCCTTTTAAAAATGTTCGATATAAAATATAACCATACTGCTGATCAATATCTTCCATTGTTAATGTATAAGAATTGTCTCTCTTCTTCGCTATTTTCTCTAACGTTGAAAACAGTGATACTTTACGATTCAATTTAATTTTCCCATAATTTGCACGTGGTAAAATGCGCGGTTCAAATTGGTCTACATCAGGACACACTTCTATAATAGCTCTCTGAACAGCATAATACTTTGGCGTTGGCTCTCCCCATTCTGTCAGTAATGCATCATAATCATATGAAGTAATTTGTGGTAAATCCACATTTTCCCTCGATGAACAACCATTCATAAATCCAAAATTAGTACCACCTTGAAACATGTAGAAATTAATACTAGCCCTTTTCAATAGTTCCTTGACTTCTTCTGCTAATTCACTACCATCACGTCGAATAATTTCCATACCCCATCGATTAAACCAGCCATCCCAAAATTCCATGCACATTAATGGCCATTCTTTTTTATTTTCTTTAATGAAACTTTCAAGCTCATTTAAATTTTCATTAGAGCGTGAGCCAAAATTACCTGTTACTAAAACATCGTCATCAATCAGGCTCCCTGATTCTAAAGCCTCTTGCCATGCACCATCTGAAGTGAAAAGTGGAACCGTTACGCCTAAATCTCTCATTATTTTTTTTATACTTCTTACATACTCTTTGTCATTTCCAAATGAACCATATTCATTTTCTACTTGCATCATAATAATCGGTCCACCATTCTCTACTTGTAATGGGGTTACCATTGGTAGGAGAAATTTATAAAAGTTTTCCACTTTATTTAGAAACAAGTTAGTATTACTTCGAACTCTTATATCTTTATACTTTAGTAACCAACCAGGTAATCCACCGAATTCCCATTCTGCACAAATATAAGGAGTAGGACGTAAAATAACCATTAATCCATATTTTTGAGCCAATTGAACATACTTCACTAGATCTGCTATACCTTCAAAATTGAATACTCCCTCTTTTGGTTCATGCGTATTCCACGGAACATAAGTCTCTACTGTATTACATCCTAGCGCCTTCAAGTTATAAAGACTATGATCCCAGTATTCTGGAACGATCCTGAAATAGTGAAGAGCACCTGATATAATCTTTACAGGCTCACCATCTAGCATAAAATCTTTCCCAATTTCAAATGATTTCATAGTTTATCCCCCATTATTTCAAATCATGATACCTTAATAACTTTATTAACATTTATACTTACCAATATGTTGCCCACGTTGGATTAAACATACGATACAACGCTTCTAAGTAAAAATAATCACCCCATAAATTAGGTTCATCAATTCCTTTCCCTTCTGCATATGCATAAACACCATGTAGTAAAATCCCTTCATTATCCTCATCATTTTTTATCGTACACTGTTCCCTAAGTACTTGGATCATTCCACGAGCAATAGATGCAGATCCCTCATACATATTACTTGCTTGAGCTTCAAGTAAACCACATGCAGCAATTGCCATTGCAGAACTATCTAACGGCTGATTATCTTCATCTGTAAAAGTAAGATCCCAATATGGAACCAAACCATTCGATAATTTACTTATAAAATAATTTGTAATGTCCTCATATTGTTTTTGGTCAACATGATTAAGCATATAATTAAACCCCATAGGTAAACCTAACATGGCCCATGCTTGCCCACGAGCCCAACAGGAAGAATTAGTATATCCTTGGTGGGTAGCCCCATATGAAGCTTCTCCTGTAACGGGATCAAAATAAAATGTATGATACGTGGATGCATCTTCCCTTATAATAGTTTTCGTTACTTGTTGAAAATGTTGTTCTGCTATATGTTTATAACATTGATCACCTGTCAATTTCGTTGCCATAAACAATAAAGGCAGGTTTAATAATGAGTCAATAATCAAACGATACTCATCAGGGTCATTAAGATTTCCCCAAGCCTGAATAAAATTCCCTTTGTCATGAAAACGACTTATTAGCTTATCGGCAGCTTGAATAATAATTTGGGTAAAGGATTCATCTAATGTCACTTTATAACCAGCAACAACTGATAAACTATATAAAAATCCTAGGTCATGATGATCTACAACCAAATTCTTATCTAGTCTATCTTTAAAACTTTCAATGTTTTTTAGTGCTATTGATTTAAAAATATCTTTTTTCGAATATTCATAGGCAATCCATAGCATCCCTGTCCAAAATCCATTCGTCCAATCATCATTTCCTTTTATTCTATATTTTCCATTTGTTGCACAGGCAGATGGAAAGCTTGTCCCAAAGCGTTCTATATTTTTTTCTAGCTTTTCACATATCCAATCTAATTCTGCTTTTATACTATTTCGATCTAATGCCTTTCCTTTTTCTTTAAATAGCTCTATATTTTCCGATAATATAGACATGTTAGTCCCCTCCCCAACAATTCATTCTTTACATTTGAACTCTCTTATTCTTTTAACCTCACTATGTGAAAACATCACTCATTTTTCATAAAACGAGTGATGTTTTTAGTTTTTATTTACCTTTACATATTATTCAATTTAAAAATCCCTCAATACTTGCATCAGATTCTTCTGGAACCATCTGTGCAGTAACTTTTACACCTTGGCATAATAACTGTTGAACAGCAACTTTTTCATTCTCCGTCATACTAATTGATTTTTTAATTTGAGTTGTTCCTGGACGACTAGACATATTACCAATGTTGACCTCTTTTAATGCTAATCCACCATTCATTAATTGCACTAAAATTTCAGGAGTTTTCACAATTAATAACACTCTTTGCCCTTTATAATTCCCATTTTTCACATTATTAAGGCCTTTTTCAAAGGTTAATATGGACGTATTAACACCAGCTGGTGCTGCCATTCTTAAAATTGATTTCTCATCATCATTAACTGCAACTTTATCATCGATAATCATAATACGATTTACTCTTAAACCAGTTGCCCATCTTGTTGCAACTTGTCCATGAATAAGTCTATCATCAACTCTAATATGTACGATTCCTTCCATCACTAAAACACTCCCCTTAAACGAAAATTTTTAAATTATAAGCAATAATTCCTATAAAAATCAATAAAAAGATAACACGAGTAGAATTCATTTTCTTTCTACCTAATAACCAATACGTTAAAAATACTACAAGAGCTGGTGCTAAACCAGGCATAATTTGATTAGCAAGATCCTGTAATTTTAAAGTAACTTCACCTTTGGTAAACTCATAACCAAAAGTGGCCTTAACTACGGAAGGAATCAATGCACCTACAACGGTGATCCCCAGAATATTTGCTGATTGAGTTATTTTTTTCAAACGATTCCCTAACTCACCAACAAGTTTTGCACCTTCTTTATAGCCTGTCCATACGAAAAATCTCATAAACCCCAATCTGACACATCCAAATAAGATCCATAAAATCAGAGCAATTGGATTTCCCTCTAGTGCTAAATAAGACGCAATGGAGCCAACAATAGTGGTCGGAATTACAAAGAATAAGGTATCGCCAATTCCTGCGAGCGGTCCCATTAATCCTGTTTTAAGCGACGCTACTGTATCAATGGACTCAATTCCCTTCTCTTTTTCTAAGGCTACATCTAGGCCTAGAATAACGGGAGCTGTAGAATTATTCGTGTTAAAAAACTGCAGTTGATTTATTGCTGCTCTCTTTCTTTCTTCTTCCTCACTATATATGCTTTCTAACAATGGATAAATACTATAGTAATAGCCTAAGCCTTGCATTTTTTCATAATTCCATCCTGTTTGACCGAAGAAATACCAACGCCAAAATACCTTGTTTAAATCTTTATCTACTATATTTTTACTCATCTCCCATTCCCCCATCATTAGTCGCATAATCGCTATCTTTCATAAAGGTTTGGAAATAAATTATTGCCATCGCTAAGCCGATTAAAGCAACGCCTAATACAGGTACTTTTAAATAAGCCGCTAAGAAGAAACCAATAATCAAAAAAGCGATATTTTGTTTTATAGGTAAATATTTCAATAAAATTGCAATACCTAATGCAGGAAGCAATCCCCCAGCTACTTGCAAACCACCCATAAGCCACTTTGGAATATTATCTACAATTGCTTGGACAAATTTGGCACCAAACACTAAAGCTAGAAACACAGGTATCATTCTTGATAAGGAAGTTGGGACAATCCCCCATAGATTCATATAGGATGCCTTTTTTAATTTTCCTTCCGCTACTAATTTTTCAGCTTTATGCTGGAAAATAGTATTCGTAAAACGAGCCAGAACATCTAATTGCACCATTAGTAGTCCAATCGGAATTGCCAGTGTCGCTCCAAATTTAGCATCTTGCCCACTCATAACTGTAAATGCTGTCCCCAATAACGCACCTGTCATATAATCTGGTATAGATGCTCCTCCAAAGTTGCCAACACCTAAAACCAATAAGTTTAAAGTTCCCCCTACAATTAACCCCGTTTGAATGTCACCTAAAATTAGCCCCGCGAAAAATCCTGCCATTGTTGGCTTTACAAAACCAAACGTAGTATTGTTTCCATCATAAATGGCGAATCCAGAATATAGCGTTAGTAAAACAATTTGCCACCATTCAACGCTTACCATTGGCTATTCTCCTCTCTATTCATCTAAAGCATTTACACCATCAATCTCTATTTCTGGTACATCAATTCCACTTTTCGCGCCGTTTATTAATTCTTTGGACAGCTCTTCTAATGACTTTTCTTGATTACAATATATTGCTTCTATTACAATCGGTAGATTTACACCACTGATTATTTTAATGCGTTGATTCAACTTTAATTTTGATGCCCAAAATACAGCCTGATTAAAAGGTGTTCCTCCTTTAAGGTCAGCAAAAATAAGCAACTTATTCGATTGATTTCCACTCCACCTCTCCAAGAATTCTTGTAGTTGATCACTAAAATAAGTAATTCCATCCTCTTCAGTTAATTCAAGAGCGTGTAAGTTTTTTTGTTCCCCTAAAATCATTTGTGCCGCTTTCTTCAACCCACTTGCAACACCAGCATGTGAAAGAATCAGTATATCCATAAACAACTTCCTTTCTAGTCAACTAGTATTTTTCAAATTCAACATTCGTGATAAAGCAATTTCGACCCTTATACTCTTCAATAAATTCGATTTACTGGTTCCATCAAACAAAATGTATGCCCTTTCATAAAAGTTCACAACTTATGTTCAGATGTTTCTAGCAATCCAATTGTTTCTTAAAGTCAAAAACAACTATTAACCTATCATCACAAACAGATTAACGAACCAGCCACCCGCCATCAACAGCTAAAATATGACCTGTTACATAATCTGAGGCTTTACTTGATAAAAATACGGCCGTCCCCATTAAATCAAAAGGTACTCCCCATCTTTCTGCTGGGATACGATCTAAAATTTCTTTATTCCGCTGTTCATCCGCACGAATTGGAGCAGTATTAGCTGTTGCAATGTAACCAGGAGCAATCGCATTTACTTGAATATTATATTTACTTAATTCGTTAGCAAATGCTTTCGTTAATCCTGCCACTCCATGTTTACTGGCAGTATACGGCGGTACAAATTTTCCTCCTTGGAAAGACAACATAGAAGCAATATTAATGATTTTCCCACTCTTTTGCTCTGCCATCACACGAGCTACTGCTTGACTTAATAAATAAACCGTATTCAAGTTAATGCTCATCACAGCATTCCAATCTTCCTTCTTGTATTCAAGCAATGGTGCACGACGAATCGTACCTGCATTATTAATTAAAATATCAATTTTCCCGAAATTGTCTAAACAACCTTGCACCACTTTTTCTGCTGCATCATCTTGTGTTAAATCTACTTGAATGAATTCTACTCGTTGTCCACATTCCTCAATTAATTGACGAGTCTCATCCCAATTGTCACCAGAAGCTGCAATATACAGATCTGCCCCAGCTTTCGCTAATGCTACTGCATATCCTTGACCTAATCCTGTGTTCCCCCCAGTAACAATAGCTACCTTCCCTTTTAAACTAAAGAAATCCATTGAAAAGTCATTTAAGTTCATGTTCTAGTCCTCCTTTAATTGTATCAATTCCACTATTTCAACTGATCCATTTCGACCATATCCATATCACTATACGTAATGTTTTCTCCACACATTGCCCAAATAAATGTATAGTCACTTGTACCAACACCAGAGTGAATTGACCAACTTGGTGAAATTGTCGCCTGTTCATTTTTCATTATCAAATGTTTAGTTTCATCAGGTTTACCCATAAAATGGAATACGCGTGTATCCGGTTTCATATCAAAATATAAGTACGTTTCCATGCGACGCTCATGGGTATGGCAAGGCATTGTATTCCAACTGCTTCCCGGTTCTAAAATGGTATACCCCATCTGTAGTTGACAACTTTCACAAACATTCGGATGAATATATTGATAGATTTTACGCTTATTTAATGTTGCAGAGTCCCCTGTTTCCATAGGTTTAATTTCATCAATACTTATACGTACATTTCGATATTTATGATGTGCAGGTACTGAAACACAATAGAATTTCGCAGGATTAGACTGATCATCTGACTTAAAGACCACTTCCCTTGTTTCTTTTCCGATATAGTACCCATCTTGTTTTTTCATACTTTCTTCTTTACCGTCAATTATGATAGATCCTGGTCCACCAATATTTATAACTCCTAATTCACGACGTTCTAAAAAATAAGAAACTCCCAATTCAGTAGACAACTCAATACTCAAAGGTTTTTCAGTTGGCGTTACTCCCCCAAAAATCATTCGATCATTATGTGTATATGTAAGAATAACTTCTCCCGGTGCAAAGTTTCGCTCTACTAAGAATTCCTGTCTTAATTGATCTGTAGAATAATGACGAATATCCATTGGACTATGTGTATAACGTGTTTCCATAATATACATTCTCCTATCACTTTTTAGTATTTTATCTAATAATATTTCCTGACTCATTTCTCATAAACTCTTCTACTTCCAAGATAGAAAACTGATTACAATCACCATGAATCGTATGCTTTAAACTAGATGCTGCAGTAGCAAATGAAACTATATAATCCGGATCCCTTTCTTCCAATAAACCGTGTAAAATTCCAGCAACAAAAGCATCTCCTCCACCAACACGATCCACAATAGGATTAATGTGGTACACCTTAGAGGTATACAGACAATGATTTTTCCATAATGTTCCCTGAAGGTCATTTGAACTAGCAGAATGAACATCCCTTAATGTAGAGTAAAAGACTTCAATATTAGGATATTTTTTATACATTTGCTCATAATAATATTCTGAATCCGATTGTTTCGTCTTATTTTCAGGAATCCCCATTAAATAGAGAGCATCCATTTTTCCTGCAGAACAGTAATCTACACAAGGTAAAATTTTATTCATTGTTTTCGATGCTCGTTCATAGTTCCATAAATTAGATCGATAATTAATATCAAAACTCACCTTAATTTGACGCTTTTTGGCCTCAATGATTAATCCTAGAATGATATCAATCATTGAATCTGATAAAGCAAGGCTAATTCCCGAAACGTGAAATAATGATACATTTTTGAATAAATCATCTATATTCCACTCCACATTTTTCATCTGTGCAAAACTAGAATGTGTTCGATCATACAAAACAAATGAAGCTCTTTTACCTATACCTCTTTCCAGATAGTACGTACCTAAACGTAAACCACCTTTCAGTAAGTTACTGGTATCCACCCCATAATTTTGTAAATGCTGTTGAACAGCTTTACCTAATAAATTTGAAGGTACTTTACTAGCAAAAGAAACTTGGTGGTTAAAATTCGCTAAATTAATTGCTACATTAGCCTCACTACCACCATAATGCGCTTTAAAAGAATTGGATTCAGTTATTCTAGTTCCTTCATTAGTGGATAAACGAAGCATAATCTCACCTAGCGTTAAAATTCGCCCCATAATTAGGCACCCTTTCTGATTTCTGCTAACTTATCCACATACTCTCTTGCAAGTTCTGAGACTTTAGCATAATCCCCATTTTGAGCAGGAGCTAGTAAATCTCCTCCCACACCTATAGCTACACATCCACGTTCAAACCATTGATGCATATTCTCAATATTTATCCCTCCAGTAGGCATAATATTAACTTGTGGCAGGGGACCCTTCACCGCATTTATAAAGCTTGGATTGTACGAACTTCCTGGAAATAATTTTATAATGTCGACTCCCGCTTTTAATGCTGTACTTATTTCCGTAACTGTCATACATCCAGGTAAATATGGAATCTGATAAAGATTACAAATCTCTGCTGTTTCTTTATCAAACGCAGGACTGACAATATACTCAGCTCCTGCCAAAATAGCCATACGAGCCGTTATCGCATCAAGAACAGTCCCTGCACCAATCACCAACTCTTCACAATCACTATGTATTTCCTTTATTTCACGAACGACCTCTTCAGCTTGTGGTACTGAAAAGGTTACTTCAATACCAGTAATCCCTCCATTAATGACTGCCTCAGTAACTTTAAGAGCCTCTTCTTTTGTATGCGCTCTCAAAACTGCAATCACGCCACTCTTTTTCAGTTTATTTAATACAGTAACCCTTTTCATAAAGTGCCTCCATTTTTAAGAGCTCACACCCTTAATTTCTTATTTGGAAATTCATTTTCCTTAAAAGAAATTTACAAATAAATTATATGAATTATTTAAAAGGATTACAAGTTTTTTTTTTTATATTTAATGAAAATTTTTTGAACATTATTAAATATTTTTCTAACATAGAAACCCATTATTCAGCCGTAGTTCTTACTAAATTCACAAGTCCGTTCCAATTCCTTTTACTTCTAAAAATAAAAAAGAGCTCTAACAGTGAAAAATCACCATTTAAGCTCCTTAACATGAAATCCTATATGAACACATGCAATTGTTCAAGTTCTCTTATAATATTTTGTTTTGTTTCTAGTATCAATTGAATCATCTTTTTCTTCAGGTCTTCTGTAACACGATACTTGGGCATACTCACACTAAATGCACCATATGTTTGCCCATTAAAAGTTAATGAAACACCTATACAATAAACTTCCTCTTCATATTCAGCATCATCAATTGCAAAACCACTTTGTTTTATCTCTTTTAATATTTCCTTTAGAATATTCGGGTCAACTATCGTATTATCATTAACTGGATTCAGTTCTACCCGTGTTAAATACCCTTCTAAATCTTGATCAGAAAAATCGGCAAGTACTGCCTTGCCCATTGCCGAACAATATAAAGGAATACTCATTCCAATTCGTGAACTCATACGAATTATCGGTCTCTCTGGCTCTATTTTATTAATATAAAAAATTTTATCTTCTTCTAATATTCCTAAATGAACGGTTTCATCTAAATTACTTTGCAATTTTTTCAAATATGGAAATGTGATTTTGGTAATATCTAAATTCGCAAGATACTGATTTGCATAGTAAATTAAAGAGGTTCCTAAACCAAATCTTTTAGTTTCAGAATATTTTTTTGCATAACCTATTATAACTAACGTTTCCAATATCTTTAATGTTGTTGAACTTGTCATTCCTGTTTCCTGCGCAATCACATTTAAAGGCTGTGGTTTTTTACTTTCAGATAAAAAATCTAAAATTTTTGCAGCTTTTATTAAAACTGTACCATATGGTTGTTTTTCTTTTGTCATACCGACTCATCCTTTAATAATCATTATAAACGGTCTTATTCTCGAAATAAAAAATAAAACGCACCATCTTAAAAGAAATTGTACTATAAAACAATTATACAAGAAAGCCAAGTACAGTCCATATTAATCAATAAGGTATATAAATTTAACATCTATTTTAATCGAAAACGACAAGCCTTAATTGCAAAAAACATTGGCTGTAGTCGTTTTGTATACAATCTCTAGAATATCAAAGATGGTCATCTTCTTATACCTATAATATTTACGACTGTTCTTTTTGAGCGGCAAGTAAAGACGATGCAGAATTTTTAAAAGCTCTTCTATGCCAAAGGCTCTCGCTTGAAACTGTAACGGAAAGTAATCTTTAATCATTTAAATCGCTTTGTCTTTTCAAGCAGAAACTGTCGCATTAAATTATGGCGCAAAAAAGCGAGCTTTATATAATAGCTCGCTTTTTTCTTTTTATTAATTAAATACGTTCCATAGCTGTCTTCAACGTACCAACAACGAAAGCAATCTCTTCACTTGAAATAATAAGTGGTGGTGCTAATGTTATGACGTTATTATATCCTGCTGTTGTCATACCGTTGCGTCCTATAATTAAGCCCTTTTCTTTACAAGCATTTACAACACTTGCGATTTTGTCGTTATCAATTGGTTCTTTCGTCTCTTTATCATTTACTAGTTCGATACCAACTAACAATCCTTTTCCTCTAATGTTCCCAACAAGCGGATGTTCCCCAATTTCATCTTTTAGTTGCTCTAATAAAAGGGAACCCATTTGTGCAGATCGCTCGATTAAATTTTCATTTTCCATAATCTCTAAGTTTTTAAGTGCTAATGCACAAGCTGCTGGATTCCCACCAAATGTATTAATATGACGGAAGAATTCATATTCTCCCGTTCCTTTAAATGTTTCATAAATTTCTTTTTTCACAGCTGTTGCTGATAATGGTAAATATGCGCTCGTAATACCTTTTGCCATCGTAACGATATCAGGCTTAACGTCATAGTTCATAAATCCAAATGCTTTTCCTGTACGACCGAAACCGCAAATCACTTCATCGCTAATAAGTAGTGCACCGTGTTTTTGACATGTTTCATGAACAGCTTTCATATAGTCTTGTGGCGGCATTAAAATACCTCCGCCTGTAATAATTGGTTCCATAATAAAAGCTGCAATGGTTTCACTTAATTCCCATGTCATAACTCGATCGACTTCTTTTACACACTCTACATCATAAATATTTTGTGATTCCATTTCTGGCATACGGTAACAATCTGGAGGCGTTACGTGTATAAATCCTGACGCAAACGGCTCATATTGATATCTACGCTGCGCTTGACCAGTTGCCGCCATCGTTGCCATTGTATTTCCATGATACCCGCGGTAACGTGACATAAATTTGTAACGGTGTGGTTCCCCTTTTTGAGCATAATATTGCCTTGCTATTTTAAAAGCTGTTTCATTCGCTTCCGAACCACTATTAGAGAAGAAAATAACATACTCTCCTCCGAGCCACTCATTTAACTTTTCAGCAAGCTTTATAGCTGGCTCATGTGATTGTGACATCGGAAAGTACGATAACGTTTGTAGTTGTTCATAAGCCGCCTCTGCAAGCTCTTTTCTTCCGTATCCACTATTCACACACCAAAGACCACTCATACCGTCTAAATATCTTTTTCCTTGTATGTCTTCAACCCAGCACCCTTCTGCTTTTGCCCCTACCATTGTACTACTTGGACTAAAGGGACGCATTCCATGCCAAATATATTGTTCATCTTTTGCTAATAATTCCTCTGTTTGTTTCGTTTTCATCATTTCTTCCACCTTCCATAACAACTTATTTTTCACAAAGCTGCGCTGGTGCCATGATGAGTTAAATTTCTCCCTGCTTATTTTCATTCCACAAAATTATGACAAATCCTACTTACAATACAGTAATATTTATAAGAAAATGACAAAAGAAAAAGGAGCTTTTCTTATAATTCGAAAAGCTCCTCTTTTTTAGTGTGAAGATGCGTCACTAATACCGTGACCAGTATTAGATTTCACAAGAATTTCATCGAATTTCGCTACATCTTCTTTCTTACTAGAGAAAATGGTTCCTAAATATGCTGCTAGGAAACCAAGCGGAATCGAAATAATGCCAGGTGTCGTATATGGAAATAATGCTTCTCCAACAAAAATAGCTTTCCCGGCTACTGGATTCCAAACATTTGGACTTAACGTCACAAGAACAATTGCTGACACGAGTCCGACGATCATACCAGATATGGCACCCGTTGTATTAAAACGCTTCCAATAGATTGTAAATAATATAACTGGTAAGTTCGCACTCGCTGCAACTGCAAATGCTAGTGAAACTAAAAATGCTACGTTTAATGTTTGAGCAAATAACGCAAGTATAATAGATAATACCGCTACTCCAATAGACGCATAACGAGCCATTGATACTTGTTCTTTTTCCGTTGATTTTCCTTTACGGATAATCTCGTTATAAAAATCATGTGCGAATGCTGATGCTGCTGTTAATACAAGTCCTGCCACTACAGCTAAAATAGTTGCAAAGGCAATTGCTGATACGAATGCAAATAAGAAGTCTCCACCTAAAGCTTTAGCTAATAGAGGTGCTGCCATATTACCAGCAGGATTTGCTTTAATAATCGCCTCATTTCCTACAAACGCTGCTGCTCCAAACCCTAAGAAAATTGTCATAATATAAAATGCACCAATTAACCACGTAGCGCACACAACAGATTGACGTGCCGTTTTTGCATCACGCACTGTAAAAAAGCGGACAAGAATATGTGGTAACCCTGCTGTGCCGAGAACTAGTCCTAAATTTAAGGAAAGTGTATCAAGACCATCTTTATACTTTACTCCTGGGTTTAGAAACGAATCTTTTAGCGGTGTAGCTATTTTCATTTGAGCAAACATTTCTGTCACACTAAAATTAAATTTTGCGAAAACGATAACAGAAATAATAAACGTGCCAGCCATAAGTAATACAGCTTTTACAATTTGTACCCAGCTCGTTGCTGTCATACCTCCAAAAATAACGTACACTGTCATAAGTGTGCCGACGATTAATACAGATGTCGTATATTCGATACCTAATAATAATTTAATAAGTGCGCCCGCACCAACTAATTGTGCAATCATATAAAAAATCGAAATGGTCATCGTATTAAGCGCGGCAATACCACGAACTTTTTTCGCATCAAAACGCGCGGCAATCATATCAGCAAGTGTATATTTCCCTAAGTTTCTAAGCGGTTCTGCAACGAGATATAGTACAACTAAATAAGCAACTAAGAAACCTATACTATAAAAGAAACCGTCAAATCCAGTTAAGGCTATCGCTCCTGCGATACCGAGAAATGAAGCAGCAGACATGTAATCTCCGGCAATGGCCAGACCATTTTGCCAGCCAGTTAATCCCCCTCCAGCGGTATAAAACTCACTCGCATTTTTCGTTTTTTTCGATGCAAAATAGGTTATGACGAGTGTACCGAGGACGATAATTAAAAATAGAGCAAAAGCAGTAGTATTCAAATTCAGCCCCTCCCTTTTTGCATATCTTGCAGAATTTTTTTCGAGATTTCATCAAAGGATTCGGCTTTTTTGCTATAGATCATACATAATGACCACGTCATAATAAATTGCGCAAAAGCAAATATCCATGCCCATGTCACATCACCAAATGCTGGTGTATTAAGCACCTTTGAATACGATGTTAAAATAGGTAGTGCTATAAAAAAACTTAAAAAGAAAATACTCATCGGAACGATAAACTTCCTTTTTCTATCTAAAAGTAATTTAAATTCTTCTGACTGAACAATCTCTGTATAATTCACCTCATTTTGCAACTTACGTGCTGATGTATCATCCCGTTTCATTCTCTGGTCCCCTCTCCAACTCGAAATACATTTCCCCTTACACACCAAAAGACTAAATTTTATAAATATTCAGAAACTTATTTTCATTTTAGACAATCCATACATTCCTGCAAAGATTTTTCGATAGACATTTTTCGGCATTTTCTCCTAAAATTTTAATATACTTTTTCAAAATAAAGTGAAACTCGAATCCGTAGAAGTTTTGTACATCCAACACGGTTTATTAGCCCACTTCCCATAAATAGACGTTATAAAGTGAAGCCCCCAAATTTTTTCTCATTAAGACAGAAGTAGTGCTTATCGCACCACTTCTGTCTTTTTCTCCTTTTCTAAATTACGAGCTGTTTCGCTTAATCCAACGTCTTTTCCATCTTTAAGCGTTCCAAATATAAAATCAAATACCGGATTTGAAACACCAAACCAAAACTTTTCATTTTTATAATGGTGTAATATATGCTGTTTTTTTAGCCATCTTCCAAACTTAGTGAAGGGACGAATCGGCTTATGTGCAATATAATGTTTCCATTCATAAACGAGGAGCATGATAATCATTCCGATGCCAAATGAAAGTGTAACAGTAACACTTTTTGTAATACTATATGATATAAGTAAATATATAGTAAAGCTAGGTATACTAAACCATACAGGCAAAAATAAAAGTTTTAAATCATCTGGATATACGTGATGATCATAATGTAATCTTCTTAACATTTTTAATAAAAATGCGTTTTTAGGTGGCTTTAAATGGAATAAAAAGCGATGTGTCATATATTCGTTAAACGTATAAAAAACAATCCCAAACACACACGCTAGCATACCGATCCATGTAAAAAATTGCATTTTTAAAATAATGATGAAAACAAATAGAATACTATACATAATAACAATATCATGTTGTAAAAAGAACTCTTTCCCCACTCTCTTCATACTTTCTTCCCCCTTTTCCAAAAAAACAGTCGCAACATATCGTTACGACTATTTCTTTTCTATTCTTATTCTATTCACCTTACAAATTTGCCTGTTGTTCTATTGTCGAGAAAAAATTGTTCGGTCCAAATATATTTTGCTTCGGAATAATGTGTTCTACCGCAAAGACTGTTACTTCTCCCCTTTGTACCTCTCCAATAATAAGTCCAAATACTTCATGATTTACCGCAAACGTCGGTTGTTTCGTTTGCAACAACCTTGCTGCATTATTAAATACCGCTTCATATAGTGGATTCCTATCCGTAATTTCTTTTCTAATTTTTGGCGCTAAAGTGATGATAATTTCTTTTCCGTCAATAGTGGTTCGATACATAAAAATCTCCCCTTCAATCTTATGTGAATAACTGTAAAGCTTTGTATGCAAAATGGATAGAATATCCTACTAAAATAATACCTGCTCCGGCTGTTATGTAGCCAAGTGCTTTTTGTTTTAATAAAGTTCGTCCAAAATGAACAGAAAAGGCAATATTTAAATTCCACAAAATAATACCAACGATAATGCAAAGACTGTACAAAAAAGCTTCTTGTTTCGTTACCTTCGTAAGCAATGAACTAAGTGTACTTCCGTATATCCCAAACCAAAAAACAAGATTTAATGGATTGGATATGGCAATTAAAAACCCTGCCATAAAAGATTGTTTAAGTCCCCCTACCTCTTCTTGTTTATATTCCATATTCGAGTAGAAAATTCCTTGTTTTACACTTTGAAATCCTAAATGAAATAATAAGAAAAACCCCGCGCAATACATAAAAGCTTGTACATATGTATACATAAACACCGAAGATAAACCAAAATAAATGAGAAGCATAAACAAAATGTCTGCAGTCATTCCACCAATTCCAACAACCCATGCATGCCAAAAACCACGTTCAATCCCTCGTTTTAACATTTCAATATTAATCGGACCTACCGGCGCAGCTAATGAAATACCTAAAACGATTTGCTGTATAATCGCTCCAAACATCGCTCTATCCTTTCTATTCCCTTTTCTATTAAGTAATGATGTAATTTTAAAAAATAGACTAGCTTTCATATGAAATATTCACTAGTAAAATACCCTTTTTTATCCAAAATATACAAAAGAGCCATCCAAATGATGGCTCTTATTTTTCTACTCTATGAAGAAAAGGACATTTCCCTTTCATTGATTCTATATCGTCCCCTATGAAGTATTGTTTCCATTCACGATGGTCTGGATCACCATAATGACTAATATTAGGATGTTTCGGCAGCTGATCCCACTTTTCAACTCGGTCACGGACCGTTTGTCTTGAATATGCTCCTTTAGGACGATCCCCTTCTAATCCATCAAAAATGGTGCGTGGCTGAAATCCGATAACGAGCGAATTTCCTAAATGTCTAGTCTTTCTCTGCTGATAAGCTGGCGCATTTCCAAATGCGAATATTGGTTCACCACCAAATGAAAATTCCCATAAATAATGATCCGGATCTTTTGGAATTTGTTGCGGCCATGTTTGATCATCGTGTTCATGTAAATACTGTAGTACTTTCCAAAAGTAATCACGATAATATTCAAGTGATTGTTCTTCACATTCCGGTTCCACAAAAAGAAAAAAGCCCCTTCTTATAATTGGCCGCTCTTTCATTAATTCTAAAAAAGATAACATTGTATTTGGCAAATGACTCCAATCATTATGAGAAAGAAATGAATAACGAAGTTCATTCTTTTTCAAAGCTGTTAAACCAAAATAGCATGGAAAAGTTGGTTCTAATACGACACTCGAAAAATTTCGAAATTCTTTTGCAACCCAATTCGGTATGTCAGTTCTAGTACTCATTCCTTCATTATCTAATAAGTAAGACCCATTCATCCTTTCACCTCATTATGTATAAGCATTCAATTAAGAATATTACATATTCAGCCTGTCCTATGCCTTTTTCAAAATTCGGTTGAAAAATTATTTAAAAATACAAAAATTTTAAACCGCTTACTTGACTAAATTCTACCAATTCGTGTATATTTAAATTAATCATTTAGCAGAATATTCAAGATTATAGCATTTTTAGTTTATATTATCTTTTAGAAGAATTTCACTAAATGAAAAAAAGCAATCGTATTTTAGGAGGAATTGTAACATGCAAGGAAAAGTAAAATGGTTTAACAACGAAAAAGGTTTTGGATTTATCGAAATGGAAGGCGCTGACGATGTATTCGTACACTTCTCAGCTATTCAAGGCGACGGCTACAAAGCTTTAGAAGAAGGACAAGAAGTATCTTTCGACATTACTGAAGGAAACCGCGGACCTCAAGCTGCTAACGTAGTAAAACTTTAATCCAACATATGACAGGAGGTTACCTTACTTGGTAACCTCCTTTGTTATTCCTTTGTATATTTCCGTTTTACAGAGCAAAAACTATGTAAAATAAGCAATTTACAAAGGAGGAAGTAACAATGGGATCAAACGTAAATGATTTTGAAGAAGTAAAATTCCGTGTAGAAACGGCACAAAAAATGGTAGGTTCTGCAACAATTTCAATGGATCCAGGCTCATTAGAGCATGCCACTACTGCCGTAGAAGCAGCTCGGTCTCAGCTTGAAGTTATGAAATCTGTTGCGACAGATTTAGATGAGCCATTTCTAATGAATGAGGAAAAGAAATTAAGCAAGTGCGAGCATCAATTAAACGAAGCGAAGCACTAAAAAACATCCAGAGAGTTTTCTCTGGATGTTTTTTCATGACAGCTGTTCTCCATACTTTTTCAATGTTTCTCCAACTGTACATTGTCGTATACAAAATGAATGTGCATAATATTTACTATTTGTCTTTCTGTTATGTTCTCGCAAAAAACAACCTTCACAATACGTTTCTAATAAGTCATTTACCTCTGTAATGAGTTGCTTTTTATCCACCTTCGCACCTCTCTATTCGGTTATTTCTTTATGACTATCAATGACCGTCCCTTCTAATGCTTGCGTTGCTAATTGATGTGTTTCTTTATTTTGTTTTCTAGATATTGGCTCACATACGAGTTTTAATTTCATTTGCTTCGCCTTTTGTTCAATTTGATCTAAGTAATGATTTAAATGCTCATCATAGCAAGGCCACTCTCCAACTAATTGCTGCAGTACAACTTGAGAATCTCCACGAAGTGTAACTGCTTCATATTTAATTCCTAATTCCTCAAGTATATTTATCCCGTATAATAATGCTGCATACTCTGCTTCGTTATTATCATATATGCCTTCTATGTATGCATTGCGACGAATTCGATAATTTGCATTTCCTTTTTTATAGTATACACATATGCCAACCCCAGCTTCTTTCGTCTGCACATCATAGCCACCATCAAAATAAACTTGAATTTCTTGAATCTCTTCCTCCACTTGCTTACTCAATTTTTTTATTTCTTTTAATGACCATTCTGCATCCATTTCATCGTAAAATAAAAGTTCTTTCACCCTTCCTGTTTTCTCGAAATCCTCAGCAAATTGAAGTACTTCTTCTATGCTCATATAATCTGTTGTTAATTCAGTCTGCAAACCACGCTTCGTTTTATACAACCAATGAATTTTATATTTCATACTAGATTCCCCTTATATAAGACTTCTTATATTTATTTTATTATATTTTATCAAGAGTCACTGTATTATATTCAATATAATCACATACAAAAAGAGCCATCCTATATAAGGAATGGCCCTTTCATCTATTGCATAAATCTTTCAAATTGTACTCGCTTATTAATCCAGTACATTACAGGCATACCAATCGCCATTACTACGAATTCACCCGCTGCACATGTTAACCAAGTCCACATAAATGGTAGATCAAATGCAAGATGAAGTTCAATTGCAATCATAAACATTGTAATCGTAAAGATAACTGTATTAAAAATCATACGAGCCCAAACACCTTTAATAAATCGCATAGAAATAATCGTTGCAACTAATGCAAGAATAGATTGTCCTACTCCAAATACTAAATCGTAAGCAATCATCGGTGAGAAAAAGAGATTCGTTAAAAATACACCTAATACAATCCCGTAAATTGCTTTCTTATTAAATACAACGAGATGATTAAACATCTCTGAAATACGAAACTGTACATTCGTAAAGCCAAACGGCTGAATAAGCATAGAAACAGCAATATATAATGCCGCTAAAATACCATTACCGACTAATGTTCTTATATTCATGACAAAATCTCCTTAGTTTTTTTACGTGGGATGGTTTCGAACCACGTTATTCGTTTTTAAACAACAAGATTATATTTTACGCAATAGGCACTCTTTCGTCAATAGATTCCTTTCATTCACTACCTTTTTCCTTTTAGAAAACGTATAATAAGACATATGAAAGATTTAGGAGGTTTCACTTCATGACAGCAACAATTCAAAACGAAAAAGTGATCGTTTCCATTTCTGACAAAGGTGCAGAATTACAAAGCGTTCGCTTAAAAGAAGACAACACAGAATATTTATGGCAAGGTGATTCTACTTATTGGGGACGCCGTGCACCAATTTTGTTCCCAATTGTCGGCCGATTAGTAGATAATACATACTACGTAGATGGTAAACCGTATTCTTTAACACAACACGGCTTCGCTCGTGATCTTACATTCTCTGTAAAAAAACAAAGTGAAACGAAAATCACTTATATCGTTACTAGTAATGAAGAAACATTAAAAAAATATCCATACGAATTTGAATTACTCGTTTCTTATGAGCTAGATGGACAAATCATTCATGTAACATATGAAGTAAACAATCCTACTTCAAAAGAGATGTTCTTCTCAATCGGAGCACATCCTGGATTCAACTTTCCTTTATTAAATGGCGAATCCTTTACAGATTATCATCTATCATTTCATGGTTCCGAACGCTTAGAAACAAACGTATTAGAAGGACCTTATCTTTCAAGTAAAAAACAATTAATCGCTGAAAATACGAATGAATTGCCACTTACATACGATTTATTCAAAAATGATGCGCTTATTTTTGAAAATATGAATACAAATGAAATTTCAATTCGTTCTCATAAACATAATAAATTTGTAAAAGTAGAATTTGACGGTTTCCCATTTGTCGGCGTATGGACACCAGGGGATAACGCACCTTTCTTATGTATTGAACCTTGGTATGGAATCGCTGATGAATTAAATCCAGCAAAAGATTTCAAGGAAAAAAAAGGAATTCAATCTTTACAAGCGAATGAAACATTTACATGTCGTTATAGCATTACAATTGGATAAATACTCTATCCCCTACTTCGAGAAAGTTTTAAGTAGGGGGTAATCTTATAATTTGGAGGTTTCTCATTTTGATTGAAGTGTATATTGATGGTGCATCAAAAGGAAATCCTGGTCCTTCTGGTGCGGGAGTGTTTATTAAAGGCGTACAACCACCTGTACAATTAGCATTACCACTTGGGACAATGTCCAATCATGAAGCAGAATACCATGCTTTACTTGCTGCATTAAAATATTGCACGGAGCATAATTATAACATTGTATCTTTCCGCACAGATTCTCAGCTTGTTGAGCGAGCTGTTGAAAAAGAATACGCCAAAAATAAAATGTTTGCACCACTATTAGAAGAAGCACTACAGTACATAAAAAGTTTCGATCTCTTTTTTATTAAGTGGATTCCAAGTAGTCAAAATAAAGTAGCTGATGAATTAGCTAGAAAAGCTATCTTACAAAATTAACGGGGGTATGAGTGTGAAAAAAGAGTGGATTGCTCCTCTTGCTTTATTATTTGTCTCTTTTATTTGGGGAGCTACGTTTGTTGTCGTTCAAAATGCTATGTCTTTTGTCGGACCATTTACTTTTAATGGGGTTCGTTTTTTATTCGCTGGAATTATTTTATTATTCGTTCAAATTATTTTCTCACAAAAACCTTCAAAACAAGATATAAAACAAAGTAGTCTCGCTGGATTAATTGTTGGATTCTTTTTATGTGTTGGTTATTTATTACAAACATTTGGCTTACTTTATACAACCTCTTCAAAAGCTGGTTTCTTAACTGGACTTAGCATCGTTATGGTTCCAATCCTGTCTTTTATCTTTTTAAAACAGCGGGCTACAATTTTCATCGTACTTGGTATTGCTGTAGCGACAACAGGTTTATATTTATTAACTGCTGGTGATTCTTTTCAATTAAACATTGGAGATATACTCGTTCTCGGTTGCGCAATCGCTTTCGCTGCTCATATTCTTGTTAACGGTTTCTTTTCCAAGAAAATATCACCTTTATTATTAAGCACCTCTCAAGTATTAGCTGTCGGTATGTTTTCTTCTATTTGCGCTTTTTTATTTGAAGATTGGGAAAAATTATTTTCAGTATCACTATGGACAAATCATTCCTTTTTATTCGCTCTATTTCTAACTTCCCTGTTTGCGACATCCATTGCTTTTTTCATTCAAACATCGGCACAAAAACATACTTCTCCAACAAGAGTAGCAATTATTTTCGCAATGGAGCCCGTTTTTGCTGCATTAACAGGTGTTCTCGTTGCAAACGAACAACTTTCTATTTCTGCCATTATCGGGTGTCTATGCATTTTCCTAGGCATGGTTTTTGTTGAACTGCCTTCCAAAACAAAAAAAGAAGCGCAGGCTGCGTGAAGTTACGCTTGTAACTTCCGCATAAAAGCCTTAGCGCTTTTTTTATCTGTAATTTCTTCCTCTTTCAATCGCTCTAATAACGCAACAAAATAACTGCCATCAAACTGTAATTGATGTTTAATTGTCGCTTCTATTGCTGCGTTCACAATTCCATCAGATGCACCAGTATATCCTTGTCCGAACATAATAAATCCTTGTGCTTCCTCTGATAGTTTAAATCCTTTCGTATGTAAGAATGAAAGATAATCTTCTACTGTTTTCATGATATTCCCACCTACTCAAAAATTCTCCACCTCCTATCATACATGTTTTTACACGCTATGAGAATGAAATTTCTTTGACAACTTTGTAAACAGCTCACCTACCCCTATAGCAAAAGAGGATTCTTCTACAATATTACGGAATATGTAAAGTGATAATTATTTTGTATTAAAGGAGAGACATAATGAAACAAGCACTATTAATTATTGATGCGCAACAAGAATTAATTGATGGAAATGAACAAGAAAATGAAGTTTTCTGCAAAACCGAGCTATTAGCCAACCTAAATACAGCTGTACAGCAAGCAATAGATTCAAATGCCCTTATTGTGTTCGTAAGAGATACCGATGTTGCTTCTGGTACAGGAGAAGGATTTGAAGTACATAATCAACTTAAAGTACCTCAATCTGCAATACTTATTAATAAACAAGCAACAAATTCATTCTACGGTACTTCTTTATATGAACTTTTAAAAGAAGAAAAGATCAATCATCTCGTTATAGGTGGCTGCAAAACAGAACATTGCATTGATACTGCTGTTAGGACAGCAACTGTACAAGGATTTGATGTTACATTAATTAAAAATGGTCATTCAACAACTGATTCTAACGCATTGTCTGCCGAGCAAATTATCAATCATCATAATGAAACTTTACACGGTCATTATAACGTTGATCATTTTTCCATTGTTAGAGATATTGAGGAAGACCTCTTTCAACCGACTCATGACCAATATCGTGAATAAATTAACTATAAAAAAGAATCCTTTCGTGAAAAGGATTCTTTTTTATCCAAAAATTTGTGCTGCAATACTATATAACTCATTATTCCTTTTTAATAATTGATCACTATTTTTCATCATAATTGGTGGTTTATTAACCTTTTGAAAACCAGTAATTTCTAATTCTTTCATGAAATTCGCCTTTCCTTCTGGTACATCAATTCTTAATTTACCATTATGCTCTCTTGCTAAATAATGAACAATTCTCATTGCCATCGCATCATTTTTAGCAACCACTGGTCCTATTATTTTATTTTCTGGCGTTTGTATGCTCATACCATATCCTAATACATTTTGTTGTATATCCTTTATAACAATACATTGTTCACTTTGTATAATTCGACACTTTAAAAACTCTTCTCTATTTGTTCCAAATGCATCTTCATCTATTTGTATTATTTCTTCTAAATCACATTCTTCATAGTTCACAATATACTCTTCATTTCCTACACATTTATAATTCTTATTGTACGAGTTACATATGTATTTAGAAACATAGCTCACAGTCCTGAATCCTAGTTTTTCATATAAAGGCTTTCCCTCATCCGTAGCAATAAGCATGATTGGAGTATGTGCTGATACGCTCTTAATGCATAAGTCTGTTATCGTTTTTCCAATCCCTCTTCCTTTATAATCTGGATGTACTATCACCATTCCGATAGACGCTAATGCCCCTTCATATAATATAATTGCTGCACTAGCAATTACTTCTCCCTTTTCATTCCGCATGCCATATACGATACCTGAACTTAAAATGGTGTCGATTTCTTCTAAACTATAATCCCAGCCTATCCTTTCCGATAGACTAATAAGACATGATATATTATTTTCTCCAAGCCTCTCCACTACATTCACACAGTAGCCTCCCCTTCTCACTATACTATAACACCCCTTCACTTTGTGAAGGGGTGTTATAAATCAATCTTCATTCAATTATTAGAACCACTATATGCTACATGTCGTTTCTCAATCCGTTCTTCAATTTCTCTCATATTCTCTTTATTAGTTAGTAGAGATTGTTTATTTTCTATTAATAATTGTTTAAAGGATTTTCTCACTTTTTTTCGCATTTTTATTTTCCTCCTTGGGGGATGGTTTATATAAAAGATAACGTGAAACTTTAATCAGCGGGAAGATTTATCCCCACTGATTATTAGCCTGCACCAATCGGGCTTTTACAGAGAGTTGATCTTCCATCGTCACTCTTTATTCAGCTATAATATTGAGATAGAAGTCCTACGGCCCGTTAATGCGGGATAAAGAATTATCTGTGTGTTCTTATAATAATTGATTGTTGTGAATTCTATTTGAACTTCACATGAAAATCTCGTTTATTTTCTGACAACTTTGTGAACAAAAAAAGAAAGACCCATTCATTCTACTTTGAATCGGTCTTTCTAGTATTTATAGCATGTTTATTAATATTTCAGGTCTCCCCCAATTCATTTCGTTACAAACAAAGCGTAGTTTTTCTTCGTCCATTGTGTGTAACCCCTCTTCTAATGAGCAAGAAATTGGAACTTCACAATGAATTTGCGCTAATTGTAATGAAATATTTAAGTTCTCTAAATCACTTTCAATCTTTGTACGCTGTGCTTTCGTTAATGATGCTACATTCTCTAGTACAGCTGATACTGTTCCGTGCTCTTGAATAAGCTTATACGCTGTTTTTTCACCGATACCTTTTACACCTGGATAGTTATCACTCGTGTCTCCCATGAACGCTTTCGCATGGACGATTTGCCATGGTTCTACACCTTTCTCTTCCATGATTTTCTCTGGTGTGTAATACTCATAATTTCCAATTCCTTTGCGCAGAAGCATAACTGTAACGCTGTTATCAACGAGTTGAAGTAAATCTGTATCGCCTGTTAAAATATAAACTTCCGCTTCATTGCAATATTGTTTTGCAAGCGTACCGATACAGTCATCCGCTTCATATCCCTTCATACCGATGACCGGAATCGATAATTTTGCAGTCATTTCTTGTACTAGATCAAATTGCGGAATTAATTCTTCTGGCGGTGCTGCACGATTTGCTTTATAATTCGAGAATGATTCCGTTCTAAATGTCGTACTTCCCATATCCCAGCACGTTACGATGTGTGTTGGTTCAATTGCTTGCGTAGCTGTTAATAAATGCTTCATATAACCATGAATCCCGTTCGTTGGGGTACCATCTTGTCGTTTCATAAATTGTCCATAAACACTTGTTGCGTAAAAAGCACGAAATAATAGTGCCATACCATCAACTAATAATACTTTTTTCATAATTCCTCTCCTATTAAAAAAATAATAACCTCACGTTATCACGTAAGGTTATATAAATAGATTACCATTCTACGTTTTTGCTCAACTTTGTCTATTATACATTGTTTTTGTATATTTAGCATCATTAACACATTAAGACATTCTACTACAAAAAGTATGCAGTATTCCCGAATACGTATTCTTTCCAGTCGAAACAACTACAGCCTTTGCATTTCCACTAACAATATACGTACTTTTGAAACATACATTTTCAAGCTCAAGTGGATTATAATCTTTCATCCGTTTTAATGGAATAAATCGTTTACGTTCAAGATGATAGCAGCTCTCAAATTTCTCTATACTCGAGTCGTTTCCTGTTAGCACAGACTCATTTACTAATAAATCATTTGCATAAATGATACGTACATCTGCTGGCACTGTATCTCCAGCTGAAAGAAAAATCATATCTCCAGGTACAAGCTCTTGTACTGGTATTTCCATCATTTTCAGTTCAGTGTTTAGCCCTGTATTACTAGAACATTCCACTCTAGACACAGTAATTTTTTCGCATTGTAATTCATCACGCACATGTTGTTTCGAAAGACCTGGAATCATTCCACTTAACTTCATCATTACTTCTGCAAGAAGCGCCCTTTTTGAAGTGAGTTCATTTCGGCCGTATACTTGAATACGTTTTTGCGCCTCTTTCATAGATAATCCGTCTCTTGTTGTTTTAAAATACGCAAATACAGATTTTACATCTCTTGTTGCGATTTCAATTAATAAATCTTTATTTTTTTGAAGCATCGTTTGTTCTTTCATTGATTTTTTACTTAGTTTATATGACGTGTTACCCACAGTTTTGTTTGCATATAACATATTATCGTCTCCTCCTTTACAACATAGGAAGAAACGCTTTGTTTCTCAATTTATCAACTTTACCATGAAAGTGTCTAGCGCTTAAATATGTATATAAACGCTACATTATGATAAATATAGAGGGAGGAACAAGTCGTTTCCTGCCTACATCATATATTTTTGGTTTGAAGTATATGGGTAACGGAACCGAGTCAGAATTTGACATGCTCCTCACCTCCTCGTTTATTTTTTAGTTATAGTCTATACTATGAAACAGCTCATATATTTGTAACAAAAAGACCCTTACTCCGAAAAGAGCAAAGGCCATTACATACACAAATAAACGATTCCTAATACAATTAGAAATCTACAGACCTCTCCCTCGCCGAGTTTTAGCACTGTATAGCATAGGTACATTACCAGCTACGTTAAGAAAAACCTTAATTCGATCATTCCTGTTGACCCATTGGCGTCTCTCGACATTTTTGGGCAGTAGCATTTCTCTATACAGGAGCCTCACCTAACAGAGACTTATTTCATTACATAGAAAATGTTACTCTTATTTAAAATAGATGTCAACACTTTGTATGGAAACTTTTCCTTCTTACAACAACTCCCTCTGGTGTAGTACAGTCATATACTTTCTGTTCATCCTTCGACTACTTAAATGAGTCGAATACATAAGTTTTTTTCAAATGATCCTTCAGATCCTACATACTCCCACATAGGCTTTGAGGTTAGAGAACTTAAGGAATCATCCTCCAAAATAATAGAAGTAAAGATATAGGGAATTGGGAAGAAATTTTATCCTCTTTCCATTCAGATATTATATATATTAAGCGAGACGGAATGCATATAGAGTTCACCTTAGTTTCAAGAG
This sequence comes from Bacillus thuringiensis, assembly GCF_014932895.1. Lineage (GTDB taxonomy): Bacteria > Bacillota > Bacilli > Bacillales > Bacillaceae_G > Bacillus_A > Bacillus_A thuringiensis_AA. The sequence goes on from NZ_JACYOF010000002.1 coordinate 578,823, forward strand.
AAATTGATGAAGACCGAAAGTGCTATATGTATTATGGAAACTTCACAGGTGAATCAAGATAATATCGATATATTTATGCAACAAAAAACCTTACGTATAAAACGTAAGGTTTTTATTTAGCCCCACATATGCCGTTCTCTCTAGATGTCCATAAACCTGCTCTCACAGGTGGATGTTCTCACAAATGTTTGTAACTTCCTTCTTAAAAAGATGGCTTGTTATCTACATTTAAATATTGAACTTCCGTATTATACTTATTGGTTTAAGACATGCATAAGCTACGTACACCGTAGGAATTTTATATAATGTTAGTTGAAATAAGACCCCCCGCACGTGCCGCTCCTCGTAAATGTCCAAAAACCCGCTACTCGCAGGTGGATGCCCTCACAGTTACCGTACATCTTCCTCCACAAGGAAGGCTTGATGATGGTCGCTAAATATTGAGCTTCCGTATAACTAACATCGGTTTTAGACATAAATAAGTTACGTACACCGCAGGATGTATTATTTACTTGTCGTTATATTATCACATTGTTTCCAATGTGTAAAATACAATCTTTTTCGAGTAATCTCTTGCTTGTGACCTTATTTTAATACAAATTATTTTTGCATGCAAGTGATTAATCTTCTTCTTTTACAATTTGATTTTCTGAATAAGAAATCCAATCACTCCAGCTGCCTGCATACAATTTAACATTTTGGAATCCTGCTAATTTTAATGCAATGACATTTGGACATGCTGAAACACCAGAACCACAATATACAATTGTTTCCTTATCTTTCGAAAGATTTTGGAATCGTTCTTGTTGCTGAGCTTCATTTTTAAATTGTCCTGATTCTAGAATTCCACCCTTCCAAAAATGGTTTACTGCTGTTGGAATATGTCCTGCCTTCGGATCAATAAGTTCCTCTACACCAGCATAACGTTTTGGTTCTCTAGAATCAATTAACGTAACGTCTGCACCTGTATGAATATTCTCTCTAACCATTTCCATCGTGACAAGCATATGATCTTGTATATTTACTTTGAATGTTTTTCGTGCTACAACAGGAATTTCCGTTGTTGTATGTAATCCATTCTCTTTCCACGCCGGAAATCCGCCATCTAATATATATACTTTCTCATGTCCTATATAGCTTAATAACCACCATAAACGAGAAGCATTTGCACCAGCTTGACTGTCATACGCAATTACTGTCGTATGTTCATCAATACCAGCTTGCGAAAGCTTGTCTGCAAACTCCTCAATATTTGGCAATGGATGGCGACCACCATGTTCTGTTACAGGACTTGATAAATCTAAATTTAAATCAAAATATAACGCATGAGGAATATGTTCTTCTTCATACTTTTCCCTACCCCAATAAGGATTCGCTAAATCAAAACGACAATCGATTATACGGACATTCTCATCTTCTATATGCTCACGTAACCATTCGACTGTAACAATCATCTTTAACGACCTTCTTTCTCTTGCAAACGACCTACATACTCCATAACCATATCTTTTGTAACAAGTTTACGTTGCGGTGCAACGCCACGTTTCGCAAGATCATTAATTTGCTTTGTTACCATATTAATGACATCAACGGAAAATTCTTTCCCATTTGATGCAAGTGATACTGCTGCCTCAATAGCTGTTTCACGCTGCGCATCTAATTGTAAAAATGTTGTTACAATTTCATTTTGTTTACGAGAATGTGCTGTAATTGCTTTGTGTACCTCCATCTTCTCTTCCCCCTAGATAAGTTATACTTTCGTGTTTAATTCCATTGCAAGCCGAATCATATCACGGCATACAATTCCATTTTCAATAATCTCTTCTTCATAATGCTTCGAAAAGTAATCAAAATCAATAGAAAAAATACGAAATCCACATTTTTGATATAAAGCAAGCTGTGAAACACTAGAATTACCTGTACCAATTTCAAGTTTGGACATACCATATTCCTTAGCAGCTTCTTTTGCATGCTTTAATAGCTTCTTTCCAATACCTTTTCCTTGCATATGCTCTACAACCGCAATATTCATAATTTCCATCGTCTTCGGTCTTGTTTCTAAAAGAACATATACACCTATAACTTCGTCCTCTTGTATAGCTACATATGTTAAACCTCTTTCTACATATGCATCAATTTGCCGTTCGCTTGGATCAGCGAGTAGCAATAACGATTTTGGTAGAGCTTCTCTCGAAATAAGCTCTATTACAACAGACATAAAAAATTCCCCCTTCTCTATTGTTCTAAACCCTCCTTGTCTACCATAAGTAATAGAAAGGAGGGATTCACCATGGACAACAATGAGAAAAAATGCAACGTCATCTCTATTGATGGAAAGAAGAAGAAAAGCGACACGTATTCCTATCCAAAATTAGTAGTAGAAAATAAAACATATGAATTTTCTTCATTCGTCTTATGCGGTGAAACACCAGACGGTAGACGACTCGTTCTTACTCATATGATTTCTACTGATGAATTTGCAGGATTTGTAAAATCTTTAGATACTGTGCTACAAAAGAAAATCGAACGAATCTTTTTTTTATAACGACTATATAGCATAAATTTCTTTTTCAATCTCTACTAACTGCTTTTGTAGTTGTTCTTTACTTTGTTCATATAGTGATACATCAATCGTTTCTGCTAGTGCAAATAATATACTTTCATAATAGTTTATCACATCTTGTTGCATCATCTCTTGGAATAAGTTCCATTTTATATCCCACTCTTGCTTATAATGATGAACAAATAAATCTTTTTCATCAGCTACATAGTTTGATACGAACGGTTCTAGTACAGCTTTAGCATCTTCTTGCATGAAAGCTTTATCATTTTTTTCAAAAAAGCTTTTCTCGTTTTTAAAATGTGCCAGTGCTTTTTTGAAATCTTTTATTTCAACTGAAGGGAACGGTTCTTTATGTGTAATATCTTTATAATCATACTCCACTGTTCCACTCATAGTAATTGATTCATTTTCTACTTTACAATTCACTACAATTTCATTCTTTGCACGCTTCATCGCTTCATTTATCCATTTTTCAAGACGTAATGATGTCGCACGCATTTCTTGTAATAAATCATGCTGAATAAATGCTACTAATTCCATAACGCACTGTTGCAGCTGCGTTTTTACATTTCCATCCGTTCGAAGTGACGCTGGATTAATAAATTCAGTAAACACATCGTTATAGCGTAGGAATAAACGCTGTTGCACGTAATAAAGCAATTCTTTCACTTCATTTTGCATAGCTTGCTCCTCAGCAAGCACACTATATGATGAAATAATATGAAGTAGTTGATCACGCTCTGCTTCATATTTTTTTGTTTGCTTCTCTTTCTCTTCATTCCCCTGTTTTGCACCGTTTATCATATTTACTAAAAGCTGATCTGCTCCTTGCAATGCACCATATAAAGCATGCACAGATACTAGCATTAAATCCCTCATCATAAAGGACGTAAATGATTCTTCAAACTTAGCGATCCCAGAGTTTTGTAAAATACCATACTTCTCTTTTTCAATATTCTTTCCTTGTTTCTCTTCAAGCGCACATAAACTGGAAATGGCAAATAAACGCGGATTTCTAATACCGTATTGTAGTAGTTGGTCTGCGATATAACCTTTTACCATTTCAAGCTCTTCTTCAGACTCTGCTAAATCGGCCGCATTAATTAAGAAGAACATTTTATCAAGAGCAAAAGTATCCTTTACACGACCAAGCTGAATTAAAAATTCACGATCCGCACGAGAGAACACATGGTTATAATATGTTACAAATAAAATAGCATCTGCGTTTTTAATATACTGGAAGGCAACGTCCGTATGGCGGGCGTTAATAGAATCCGCTCCTGGCGTGTCCACAAGCGCTACTCCCTGCCTTGTTAAAGCACAATCATAATAAAGCTCCATATACTCAACGAAACAAGATTTCTCTTCATTCGCTACATAATCAGAGAACTCCTCTAACGTAACTTGTACTTGTTCCCCTAAATGAGCAGAAACTGCACCATATCCTTTTTGTACCGCTCGTAAAAAGCTAAATGTTGTTTTTTGTTTCCCGCTTGGTGAAGGATATTTCATAATATTATCAATTTGCGCTAACGCTTCATCTAACGTAGTAATCTCATAATGAAACAGCTTATAAACAGCTTTCATATCTTCTAACAGCGCTTGCTTTGATTTAAACTGAACAATGACTGTTCCGTGTGGTTTTTCCTCTGTAACCGGTAAAATTTGATTAATCGTCGCCGTCGTCGGATTTGGTGATACAGGAAGTACCTTCTCACCAAGCAACGCATTGGCAAATGATGATTTCCCAGCACTAAAAGCTCCGAATAACGCTACTGTAAATTGTTTCGTTTCCACACGACGTCTTTTTTCTATTACTTCTTGCTGTACATGCTTCAGCGTAGACAATGGATCTAATATCGTTTCAGCTTTTTTCACTTTTTCTAGTATACGCTGAATATTTAATACTGCCGTTCCTTTCATCTCTTCCTCACGAGCCATTGCGTTATCAATTACGATTTCTTGCTCTTGTAGTGTAAATTTCTCGCTAACAGTTTGTTTTTTATTTTGCAATATCTCATCTATTTGCAATCCTTCTGGTGTAGCAACATGGTCGTGCCAAATATTTTGTAAATAACCCTCATATTCCTCAAAATTGTTACTGTATTGTAATTGCGTTTCTTTCGCCGTTTGCAACATCGTATATGTTTCAATCTCTTCTTCAATACGAACAACTGCTTCCTTCACCTTTTGCTTTAAAACAAATGCACTCTTATCGAAAATTTGCTGTGCTGTTACAAAATAACGTTTCTTCAGTTCATTCGCTACATCCGCTGTATAAAGAAGTAAGTAATCACCTGTGAAACCCGCACCTTGTTTAATTACTTCGGCCAACAATTCTGGTCCGAAAGCAATCTCTAAAGCATATATGTCTTTCCCAATTTCCTCCGTGAACAATCCTTCTTCTTTTAAGAATGCCACAATAAATTCTTTCACATGAAAATCAAGTTGCGTTTCAACAGTCTTTTGCAAAGCAGAATAAAAAGCATCTACACGTCTTTGTTTTTCTTGTTCCGTCTTTCCTTTCGCAAATAACAAACCAACTTTAAATTTCGTTAATTTTGTTTCTAAATACGCATTTGCCAATTCTCTCATTTCAAATGGCATTAAATACGCGTTATCTAATATAGCTTGTAAATCTTTTATAAATTCATTTCTTATATCAGATTCTTTACTAGCCGTATGATTTTTACTTTCAGTTAACGCTTCTTTCTTTTCAACTATCTCTGAAATGGAAAGTGGGGATGCTAACTCTTCTTCATATTTCATAAGATACTTTTCATTTTCAGAAAGAATAAACGAGAAATGTTCCTCTAATAAATATTCTGTTTCTCGTTCCATTCCATTTCTTACATACTGTTCTTTTTCTTCCATGATAGAAGTAATTAGTGCTTCTAAGTTTCCAATTTCATTATGTGGATGGTTCATCATTCGTAATGAAGTATAATAAACACCATCTACTTCAATGTCCCAGTTGGAGAACGATTGTTTTACACTATCCCTATAACTTTCAAATGATAATTCATTTTCCTTATGTTTATCTATTTGGTTTACAACGAGGTAAACCGTTTTATTACGTTGTTTCAATTCTTTAACAAATTGTAAATTCACTTCTGATTGGACGTGGTTATAATCCATCATATAAAAAATTACGTCCGCTAAATGAAGCGTTGATTCTGTCGCTAATTGGTGGGCATCGTCTGTAGAATCAATCCCTGGTGTATCAACTAACATTACCCCTTCTGGAATTGGGGCATCATTTCGATAAATATGAACACCAATTACCTCATCGCCATCTTTACAAATTTGTTTTAATTCTTCTGCTGAATATGCACCATCATATTCATACTGTTCTCCAGATTTAATCGTTACAACTACACGGTCTAATCCTTTTTCAATTTTAACGACGTTAGCGCTTGTCGGAATTGGACTTGTTGGTAATAGCTGCGCTTTATATAGATGATTCATCATCGTTGATTTTCCTGCAGAGAAGTGACCACAGAACGCTATCATAAGCTGCTCTTGTTTATATTTTTGCATCACTTCAAACAATTTTAAGCTATTCTCTGCATCTCCGTGTTTTTGCCACTCTTCATAAAAACAAACAAGTTTTTTCATACCGTTTGTCTGTACTATGTTTGTCATCCCCTTGTTCCCCTTTATCCAAGATGTATATACTTTAGCCCGCTATTCGCGGACTCATAATCAGTATGGGCTCAACATCCAACCTGATTACAGTTTCACTTTACTATCATACTAAATTTTCAGCATATTCTCATTAAAAATAAAAAATCCCTTTCATTCTTTTTACAGATGAAAGGGATTTTACGTCATATCATTCATTTTGTTGTTCCTACTCCATTTATTACATACTTCGTAATAACCGCATATACAGCGACCGTACCTGCTACTAATGCATATACCATACCCACGCACCAACCTTTTTTGATAATGATTATCACTTTTGAATATATTTTATCATTAAAGAGAATCATTATCAACACTTTTCATAAAGAAAGCCCCTTATAAGAAGGAGCTTTACTGCCTGTTTTAAAGAAGTTTAAAACTTGTTGTGCACTCTTATTATATCCCATCCTACATATCTTAACAGTTTAAAAAAATGGAAATCTACCCTATCCTCACCATCTTACATTTTGTATAATAAAAAGAATTACTTAACAAGGAGGAAAATAATGACACGAAATCCTTCACAAGGCGAGAGGATACACTCCATCGATATTATTAGAGGGATAGCTGTACTTGGTATTTTTCTTGTTAACTGGCCAGTTATCGCCGGTGTTGACTCGCGTAATCTTGTAGGAATGTATGAAGGACTAGATAGCTACATCCGTTTATTTTATGACATGTTTATTCAAACAAAATTTTATACAATCTTTTCGTTTTTATTCGGCTTAGGCTTTTACATTTTTATGACTCGTGCTGAAGCGAAAACAGATCGTCCAAAAACTTTATTTGTTCGCCGCTTGCTTATTTTATTATTATTTGGTTTCTTACATTACATTATTTTATGGGATGGAGACATTTTGCATAGTTATGCAATCGCTGGTTTTTTCTTATTTTTATTTTATAAGAGAAAACCTCGTACTATTTTAATATGGTCACTCGTTTTATTAAGTATTCTTCAATTTTTCATGCTAATCGCTAGTATTACTGTTGCATTAGTTCCAAAGGAAGAATTAGGATTTTCCTTACCAATCATGCCACTTGAAGATTGGATGTCACAAATACAAAATCGTTTTCATGCATTTTATTCTGACGGAACTGGACTAAATGCATTAATGCTTCCAGAAACAATTGGTTTATTTTTACTTGGTTTATATGCCGGAAAAAAAGATATTTTTCTCCGTATAAAAGAGTTAGATTCAAAACTTAAAAAGTGGCAAATTATTATGCTTATTTTAACATTACCAATGTGGTTCTTTATGGTCCGTTACTTCTTATCAAAACCATCTTATGAACCACTTTATATGCAGGCCTTTACAATGTTTAGCGGAAAAACATTATTCATATTCTACATTTTCACGCTGATGCGTTTATTACAAAAAGAAAAATGGCAAACATTATTACGTCCATTCCAATACGTTGGGCGAATGGCGTTAACAAATTACATCTCGCATACAATTATTACATTACTCATATTCGGTCTAGTGTTCAGAAATTATTATCCTGCTCCATTATGGGTAGGACCACTATTTTGCATTAGTTTCTACACGTTACAAATCTTTACTAGCCGCTGGTGGCTTTCACGTTATCAATACGGGCCGCTTGAGTACATTTGGCGTCTTGGTACGTACGGAAAAATAATGCCCCTTAAAAAGAAAAGCAAGGTCCCGTTATGAGACCTTGCTTTTTTATGCTTCTCTTACTGCACTTTGCATAGAGACTGGTTCTTCCTTTATTTTCACTTTACGATGTGGCACCATATTAAATACAATATTTAATAATACTGCTGACACACTTCCAAGTACAATTCCGTTATCTGTTAAAATACGAACACCCTCAGGAAGTTGCGAGAATAATGTAGGAACGACTGTAACCCCAAGTCCTATTCCGACAGAACATGCTACAATTAATAAGTTTTCTTGTTTTCCAAAATCAACGCTACTTAACATTTTAATACCATACGCCATAACCATACCGAACATTGCTAGCATAGCACCGCCAAGTACTGATTTCGGAATAATTGTTGTAATAGCTGCGATTTTAGGAATAAATCCAAGAACAATTAACATACCGCCGCAAGTATAAATAATAACGCGATTTCTTACTCCTGTTAATTGAACAAGCCCTACGTTTTGAGAGTATGTTGTATATGGAAACGCGTTAAAAATACCACCTAAAACCATCGCTAATCCTTCTGCGCGATAGCCTTTTGTTAATTCTTTTTCACCGATCTTTTTATTACAAATATCGGATAATGCAAAATATACACCTGTTGCTTCTACAATCCCTACACACGCAACGAGAATCATCGTAATAATTGGCGTTAATTCAAATGTTGGAGTACCGAAGTAAAACGGCTGAATACCGTGGAACCAATCCGCTTCTCCAACCGCTTGCAAACTTACTTTCCCCATAAAAGCTGCAACGATTGTACCAAACAACAGACCAAGTAATATAGAGATTGAACGGATAAATCCGTCAAAGAAACGATACATAATGATGATAAATAATAAAACTCCAAATGCTAACGCTAAGTTTTCAAGACTTCCGAAATCTTTACTGCCTACTCCTCCAGCCATATCATTAATAGCTGCTGGAACAAGAGTAACTCCAATTACCGTAACAACAGACCCTGTTACAACAGGCGGGAAAAGCTTTACAAGTTTTCCGAATAGCTTTGCAAAAATAACAACGAATAAACCGGCGGCAATAATTGCCCCATATATGGAAGACACACCGTATTGTTTCCCGATTGCAATCATCGGTCCAACCGCTGTAAATGTACAGCCAAGTACAACTGGAAGTCCAATTCCGAAAAAGCGATTTGATAATGCTTGTAAAATTGTCGCAACACCACACATTAATAAATCAATCGATACTAAATAAGTTAATTCTCGTTGATTTAAGCCAAGTCCCCCACCAACGATAAGCGGAACAATAATCGCACCTGCATACATAGCAAGCATGTGCTGAATACCAAGCGATGCAATTTTAAATGGATGTTGCTTCATCGCTATTTCACCTCCGCAGTTTCTTGCTGTACAAATGTAACTGTGCCGTTATCAAGTGATGCAATTTCTGCTAGTGATTCAACACGAACGCCCTGTTCACGCAGTTTCTTTCCTCCATCTTGAAATGCTTTTTCAATAACAATACCAATTCCTGCAATACTTGCTCCGGCTTGCTCTACTAAGCTCATCAAACCTAGAGCAGCCTGGCCATTTGCTAAAAAGTCATCAATGATTAACACGCGATCATTTTCATCGATATGATTTCGAGATAATGAAATTTCATTCGTTTCTTGTTTTGTAAATGAGTATACTTTCGCAACATACATATTATCTTGTAACGTTAACGATTTACGTTTTCTTGCAAAAATCACTTTTACACCAAGCTCTAAAGCAGCCATAACTGCTGGTGCAATGCCAGAGGATTCAATCGTCACGATTTTTGTAATGTTATTTTCTTTAAAACGTTTAGCAAATTCTTTTCCGATTTCTTGCATAAGTATTGGATCAATTTGATGATTTAAAAATGCATCTACCTTTAATACATCACCAGATAAAACCTTTCCTTCGTTCAAAATCTTTTCTTGTAATACTTTCATGTTTGTTCCCCCTCTTATGCAATAAAAAAACTCCAAAAGCCGCCACCACTCGTTACAAGTGAGAGACGCGCTTTTGGAGTTTCGCAAAAAAAGAATGCTAAACAAGCAAATATATTCGTCCTCACTCATAGTCAAAGTATTTACGGTACTTCGGTAGAAACTTGCAGGCCATATCCCCGCGATTATATGAGTGTAGCTAACTATTTATTTTATAGAAGGATTATAACGCACTTTTTATACTTTGAAAAGTATTTATGAAAAAAACACGTACAAATTTTATAAAAACACCATTTTCGTTCGAGTTTTGTAAACTCTTACATTTCTTATTACAACTTCGTTAAAATGACTGGCCCATCTGTTGTAATCGCAATTGTATGCTCATATTGTGCTGATAATTTCCCGTCCATCGTCCGTGCTGTCCATCCGTTTAAATCTACTTTAGAATATCGCATACCTACATTTACAATCGGTTCAATCGTAATTACCATTCCTTCTTGAAGTTCTGGCCCTTGCCCTTGTTTTCCAAAATGAAAAATTGCTGGTTCTTCATGAATCTCTTTACCAATCCCATGCCCTGTAAAGTCTCTTGCAACAGAAAAGCCTTCAGCAGCTACATAACTTTCAATTGCATAGCCAATATCTCCTACATGATTACCGATTACCGCCTGATCAATCCCTTTATACAAAGCACTCTCGGCTACTAACAATAACTTTTTTGCTTCATCAGTTGAATCCCCTACTATATACGTCCATGCAGAATCTGAAAGCGCACCATTTAAGTTTACTACCATGTCAATTTTCACAATATCGCCTTCCTGTAAAGGTACATTACTAGGAAAACCGTGACACATTTCATCGTTTACAGATGCACATATCGCGTATGGATACCCATTGTAACCTTTCTGTTCAGATATTGCACCATGCTCTTTTAAATACATTTCAACAAACGTATCAATTTCTTGTGTAGTAATACCTGGTTTCATCATTTTCGTAATTTCTCTATGACATGAAGCGAGTAATTTCCCAGATTTATGCATCAAATCTATTTCATTTTTCGTTTTGATTGTAATCATACTACCTCTCCTTGCTATGTGCTACTAAAGTTCAATCATACACATTCTCTATCAAAATTTCAAAACCCTAAATTACAACAAGTACAAAAACAGGTATCATATATTTCTACATCAAAATAAAAAACAGAAGAGTCCCTCTGTTTTTTAATCATTTTTACATATATAATTCATTTTTAAAAACTCAAAACAACTGCCATTTGTTTTCTGTATAAACGTTCCAACTGCTTCAAATCCTGCTCTTTTATACACTTTAATTGCTCTTTCATTAAATGTCGCTACTGATAGTGTTATATAATTGCAACCATATTTTTCTTTACTAAAATCTAGTCCAGCGTTTACGAACTTTAAACCGAATCCATTCCCAGTTATATCAGGTCTCATTCCAAGTCCTATATCAATCGTTCGATTATTTATTTTACAAAAGCTAAAAAAACCAATGAGAGTACCATTTTCTTTCACAGCAAATGTATCGTCTCCTCTATTCTCATCATGTAAAAACTCAGCTAAATCTTCTTGATCTGCCTCTATATCATAAAAAGAATATTCTCCTTCATAATGCCAGTTGTATGCAATTTCCTCTGCTTCTTCTTGCGTCATTACTGTATATGTATAATCCATTCTCCCATCCCCTTTAAAAAAAGAGCTGCAAATCAGCAGCTCTCTTTTTACAACTCATAAATTTCTTTATACTTTGCTTCTAAATAATCAGCTAAGTAGTTTGCATTTAGCCCTTCACCTGTTACATCTTCTAAAATTTCAAGTGGCTTTTTCGTTTTGCCATATTGGTGAATATTTTCTGTTAACCATTCACGAATCAGCGTGACGTTTCCTTCTTCTAATAATGCATCAAAGTTCGGAATATCCTTTAACATCTTATGTTTAAATTGCGCCGCATACATATAACCAAGCGCATAAGATGGGAAATAGCCAAATGAGCCGCCAGCCCAGTGCACATCCTGCAATACACCTTGTGCATCATTTTCCGGACGAATACCTAAATACGTTTCCATCTTATTATTCCACGCTGCCGGTAAGTCTTTGACTTGTAATGTGCCATCAAATAGTTCTTTTTCTAACTCATAACGAACCATAACGTGAAGCGGATATGTAAGCTCGTCTGCTTCTATACGAATGAATGATGGCTTCGATTCATTAATCGCATCATAAAACTCATCAACTGATATATCGTCAAATTGACCATCGCTATACTCTTTTAATAAACTATAATTTTTCTTCCAAAATGATTTATTACGACCGATAAAGTTTTCAAAGAATAGTGATTGTGATTCATGAATACCCATAGAAGTACCACTACAAAGCGGTGTACCTTCAAGTTTTTCTGCAATATTTTGTTCATATACAGCATGACCACATTCATGAATTGTTCCAAAAACGGCCATACGGAAATCTTTTTCATCGTAGCGTGTCGTAATACGAACATCCCCTCTATTTAATGTAATTTCGAAAGGATGTACTGTTTCATCGAGACGACCTGCTTCAAAGTCATAATTTAATTGCTTTAATAGCTCTAATGTAAAGTTCTTTTGTTTCTCTTTTGAAAAATGTTCTGATAAAGCACTTGTTTTTAATCCTTTTTTAGATTCCGAGATTTCTTTTACAAGCGGAACGATACGCTCACGAAGTTGACCAAATACGTGATCTAGCACTTCTACTGTAATACCAGGCTCATACATGTCTAATAATGTATTATATTTATATGTTTCGTAACCCCAATATGTAATAAATTTCTTTTTGAACTCAACAATTTTTTCTAAATATGGACGGAACATTTCGAAATCAGATTTCTCGCGCGCTTCTTCCCACACACTTTCCGCTTTCGCTTCTAATTTCACGTACGCTTCATATTCAGCTTGTGGAATTTTCTTATTTCTATCGTATTCTTTACGACACTCCTCCACCATTTTCTTTGTCGTTTCAGAAAGCTTATCTTCAGTAATTAAAGCTTCTAACTCCGTTAAATATTTTCCCATCTCATCTGAAGTCGACATAGCAAACACTTCCGACGAAAGCATGCCGATTACTTCTGAACGCTGGTCAACACCTTTTTTTGGTGCACCCGTTCTTAAATCCCAAAACATTAAGCTTAGTGCTTCTCCGTAATTCTCTATCTTCTTCACATATGTTAAAAATTGTTTTTCTACTTCATATGTAGCAGCTGTCATAGTATAAAAACCCTCCTTTTTCTACCTCAAATTTATTTCGACACGGAAACATAAATTCCTTTTATAATAGAAAAAAAGCTTGGCAAGCGCCAAGCTTTTCCTTACAATACGTTACCTTCTACCGGAAGTACCTTTTTCACTGCTTCTATCACTTTTTCATCTTCCGTATCAGATAAGAATATTGATATAGCACCTTTATCGTCGCTCGTACGAATTAAACGTCCAATTCCTTGACGAAGACGTAAAATCATATACGGTACATCTACATCCCAGAATGGATCATTTACGTGCTTACGTTTCGCTTCAAACACAGGATCGTTTGGAGGGAACGGTAATGACCAAATAATAACATGTGATAATGATGAACCAGGAATATCTAAACCTTCCCATAAATGAACGGCACAAAGTACAGTCTCTTCTTCATTTTGGAAACGAGAAACGAGCTGACTAATTTCTTGGTCCCCTTCATATAAGAATGGAATCGACATTTGCTCTTTACTTACATACTCCTTAAACGCTGCAAGTTCTTGCGTTGTACGGAACAATACAAGCGTACGTCCATTTGTTTTCTGGATATTTTCAAGTGTATATTGACACTTTCTTTCCCATTCATTTTCTTTCGTGTGCGATAGTAAGTTTACTGCCATTTGCTCTTCATAATCAAACGGTGAAGCAACAGAGAATGATAAATAATCTTTTACCCCTAAACTATTTGCTGTAAATGTGAATGAATCGTTATTTGATAATGTTGCGGAAGAGAAAATATACGGAATCTTTTTCGAAAATACTTTCTCTTGTAACACTTCTTCAACTGCACGCGGCATAATAACTAAAGTGAAGGCACCATCACCTTCTTCACCCCAAGTAATTACATTTTTCTCATGCATGAAAAGACGAAGTGAATGTTCTAACACATCTAAATGTTCATCAACGATATTTAAATCGTATGTGTTTACTGTATGCATTTCACTTTCAAATACTAATGCATCACCGACTTCACCAATTTTCGCATAAAGTCTTTTCGCTTCTGCAGTTACCTTTTCTGTCACAGTAATTTCTAAACGATCGGAGCCTGCAATTTCCTTTTTATTCTCTTGTAGCACATCAAAGAATCGTTCAGTTTGCCAAATTGTTTCTTCTACTAAATGCGCAAACTCTTCACGAATATCGTTTTGTAATAATCTCGTTAAAAGTTGCTCCATCATCGTTTGTTTTAAACGGTACGTTAAGGCTTTTTGAGCCGCATACTCTACAAGATGTCCTTCATCGAATACAACGCAGCTACTTTCTGGTAATAACGGAATTTGTCCTTCACGCTTACGAGCATCGTACGTCCAAATATGATCCATATAGAAATCTTGCGAGCAAATAATTAAATCTGCTGCTTTACGATAATGTTCACGAGAAAGAGTTTGTCCACAACGATGACGTGAATCACAAGTAAAGCAATCTTGGAAGTAATCCCAGTTTACTTTTGACCACTCCTCGTCATTTAAAAGTGGAAATTCTTTTCTATCACCATAGTGAGTAAAGTTTTGCATCGTACCATGATCAAATACGAACTGTGGTAATTCATAATATACATCTTCAATTACTTCTGGAGCTCGTCCACTCATAACGTCTTCTAGTTTACGTAAACATAAATAGTTATCCATTGATTTCGCAAGCCTAACATCAACAGATAGTCCTAACGCTTCAGATAATTTAGCAATGTCTCCTTCTTCTTTCACAAGCTGCTCAATTAATGTCTCGTCTGCACAAGCGATAATAGCAGGTTTTCCTGTATAACGTGCATAACAAATTGCATATAAAAGATATACAATCGTTTTCCCTGTTCCTACGCCCGCTTCTGCGAACATAACTTTCTTCTCTTGGAAAGCACGCTCTAACTGAAACGCCATAAAAATTTGTTCATCACGCTCTTCAAAGCCTTTTTCCGGAAGGATGTCGTAAAACACATCTCCAATCCACTCATTCAACTTATCATAAAAATTGTCTTGTTTTCCTACTTCAAATGGTAATCTCTTCTCAGTAAACATCCTTAGCCTCCAACCAAAAAGTTTTTCTATAAAAAGATATAGCAACTGCTACGCATATGTGTGCAGCCACTTTCCCCTGTTGCAATACATAGAAATACACGAAAAAAAATTTCCCTTTCGAAAAAGGAAAATTTTCTTCTATATTAATGACTTTAAATACCGTTTATCAATCGCTGTTTCATGTGAAAGAGCTGACAAATATTCTTCTTGTGCTTTTTGTATTTCATCTACAATTACACCATGACTATCCATTTCTTTTCCGAGCTCATCATACGTACGGTGAATAGCTCTTTGAATCATTGATAATTGGAAACTATCCATATCAGTTCCTCCTTTACGCATTACATAATAGCCAGTATATGCGTGCTGGAGGAGTTTTATACTATGAATTACGCGGTGGACGTTTTCCGAAGTATTGGTAGTAATCTGTACGGATAAATCCATTAAACAGTTTACGTTTCTTCGAAGCATCTTTTCCGTAACACTTTTCAAATGCTTCGTAACTTGTTAATACATATGCTGACCATGTATCTAACGGGCGGAATACTTGTCCCATTTCTTTATACAATTGTTCAACAAGTGCTTTTTCACTTAAACGTTCTCCGTATGGAGGATTCGTTACAACGTAGCCATAATCCTCTTTTGTTGTGAAATCTTTTACTTGCATTTGTTTAAATGTGATTAAATCACCTAAACCTACTTCTTCTGCGTTATCTTGAGCAACTCGAATCATACGATGATCAATATCTGATCCAATGATTTGCAGTGGTTGATTATAGTTCGCTAAATCTTCAGCTTCTTGACGAGCTTCACGCCAGTTTTGTTTACCTACCCAGCCCCACTCATCTGATGCGAAGCTACGGTTAAACCCTGGTGCAATGTTTTGTCCAATTAATGCTGCTTCAATCGGAATTGTACCTGATCCACAGAATGGATCGACAAATGGACGATCTGGCTTCCAATTTGTTAATTTAATTAAAGACGCAGCTAATGTTTCTTTTAAAGGAGCTTCCCCTTGATCCACACGGTATCCGCGTTTATGAAGACCAACGCCACTCGCATCAATCGTTAATGTTGCAATATCTTTCAACATTGCAATCTCAATACGGAATAATGGACCATCTTCTTCAAACCAAGTTGTACGTTTATATGTTGTCTTTAATTTTTCAACGACAGCTTTTTTAACGATACGTTGGCAATCCGAAACACTGAATAATTCAGATTTTAAAGATTTACCGATAACAGGGAACTCTCCGTTCTCTGGAATATAATCTCCCCAGTTTAATGCTTTCGTTTTTTCAAACAGCTCATCAAATGTTGTTGCTTTAAATTCGCCAACTTTAATTTTCACACGGTCCGCAGTACGTAACCATAAGTTCGTGCGACAAATCGCCTTTTCATCTGCCTCAAATGTTACTTTGCTGTTTTCTACTTGGCATTCATAACCAAGATCACGAACTTCTCGGGCTACTAATGCTTCAATACCCATTGCCGCTGTTGCAATTAAAGTAACTTTTCCCATTTGCATTCACCTCTTATGTATAATCAAACAATAATTAATAGCAATTTGTCCTATTAATTATTACATTTTACGAAGAATTTTCTCATTAACCATTTTAACTCATAATTTATAACTTCATACAAATAAAAAGCCCTCCTCTAACAAAGGAGAGCTGAGTTATTTCATAGTTGGTTCATAACGTTCTGTAAGCCATGTTCTGTTCCTTTGTACTACAAACGGCCCACGCCTCGTACTCCGGTGGCAATCATCTATCTACAGGTTATGAAAACCTGTCCTTTCCCATCGTTCATTTCCTTGGAAAAGATTCCCCTACCATTATTTGGGTTTCTCGCTCGTGGGGTTTACCTCGTTCCACTCCTATCATTTCTTCAAGGACTTCGTCACTGTGGCACTTTAAAGGTAGTCAAACCATATCCCAAAAGGACTTAGGTTTTTTCCCTGCCGTTAAACCAGCCTTACAGCCAGAATACCCTAGCTTATGAATTGGCTAGGCACGAACACTACAGCCATCTCAGGCCGTGCGAGCATGGACTTTCCTCTACAACGTTGGCGTTGCAGCGATTACCCAAACGTTATGACATCCATTAGTATAGTGGAAACAAAAAGATTTTGCAATGTTTTTTTCTATGTAAAATACTTTAACCTTTTTATCACCAGAAATTATTCGTATAACTTACTTCCAAATACAGCTTTTTCTAAGTTTGATAAACGTTTAAGAATATCTGTATTCGTGTTGTTATATACCGGTTGTGCAACTGGTGTTTGAACAGGTTGTTGCGGAACTTGTGTTGCAGCTAGTTTTTGTTCTTCTAATTCTCGTTTTAAACGAGCATTTTGTTGCTTTAATTGCTCAAATTCCTTGTGGAAAGCTTCATAATCTTTAATGATCATATCAAGAAACTTGTCTACTTCTTCTTGTTGATACCCTCTCATACCTGTTTTAAATTCTTTTTCCAAAATATCTTTCGCCGTTAATTTAATTTTATCCGAAATCATTTTCTTCACCTCAAATTTTTGCCAAAACTTTCATTAACTAAATTTTTTCAGAAACAGTGCCTTTTGTCAATCCTATATACAAGTACTATATTACATATTACTCTGCATTATTCCACTGCTCCTCTTCTATTATATCTTGTAAATCGGAAAAAAGAATGAAATAACTGTGATAATTTTCTATTTCTCCTTTTTTCTTTGCTGCTTCTACAATATATTTGGGACTTCCTGATTTTTCTTCATCGTATACAGCTAAAAGAGCATCACTTTTTTCAATAAAAAATTGATTTTTCAATTTAAACTGCTCTGGACTCTCATACTTTCGTTTCGTAATACTATCAATATGGTCTGCTTGAGAGAGAATAAATTCGTAATATTCGCGGTTATCTTCCTTCCAGCCTTCCTCTTGTTCTAAAAACGGAGTAAATACCGCTAATTTTAAATCCGGATATTCTTCTTGAATTCCAAAAACAACTTCAGCAGCCCACAATTCGACTCCTAACTGACCACTTATTATGACCCACTCCAAACCTTCTTCTACAAAAGTAATTAATTTACGATGCAATGCCTTTTTTATACACGCTACCCCTGGATGATCATTTTTAAAGATACCAAGTTCAAATGGCTTATACCCTGTTACAGCAACAACTTTCATATTTTACACCTCAATTACAAAAAAAGAACTAGCATTTTGCTAGTTCTAACATATCATTTACTTTTTAAATATTCCACCAACGTTTGGTCCTACATTCGGTCCAAATGGTGATACATTCGGTCCTGGTCCAAATGGCGATACATTCGGTCCTGGTCCGAATGGCGATACATTTGGTCCTGGACCAAATGGAGATATGTGATGTCCATGATGACCATGACCACATGGTCCACATCCGCCGCCAAATCCACCAACAAATCCTGGATCACCAGGATCTACAACGTTTACGTTCGAGTTTGTTTGTGGGAAGAAGCCTTGATTTTTAATTTGTTGATGGTGTACATGTGTTGTATGCGTTGGGAAAATGTGTGGCACCACCGTTGTTGAAAAAGAATGTGTTACGCATTGTTTCGTCGGATGAACGACAGGAGCAGTCGTACAAATAGGTCCTGTAGGCTTATGCCCTCCAAAGTAAGGATGACAATGATGCATAGTTTTTTCTCTCCTCTCTCATAAAAAAATCTGATTACACTTTACAATATGAGAAAAGAGATAAAGCCGCTTGTTATATACACCCATTTCTTTCATGGAAATTTGTCTTGAGCTGCGTTTCATTCATAGTATACATAATGGACAACAATCCAAAATTATTTACCAAAAAATCCTCCAACTTGCTTCACGATGCCTGTCACTTGATTCATCGCATTCATCATTTGTCCAGCTGTATTCATCATTTTATTCACATCGTAGTTTCCATCTGATGTTTTAAATTGTGAAACAAAACTAGAAAACTGACTTGGTTGCTGCTGTTGCTTTTGTTTATTCATCGTCGGATACGGTTGCTTTGGTGGATAAAACATAGCTTGTTGATTGGCATAGGGAGATAGTGGTGGCATATAATATTGCGAATTCATATAAGGTTGTTGCTGTTGATTCATATAGGGTTGCTGCTGTTGATTCATATAGGGTTGCTGCTGTTGTTGAGATTGATTCATAAAAGACACTTCAAATGGCTGATAATAATTTTGATTTCCATAATAAGGCTCGAAAGGATACATATTATACCGTAAATATGTATCCGTATTATATTGGTACATATTTTGCTGTGCATATGGATTCGTTTGCTGATATACGTTAGTTTGTTGAAACATGCATTCTCTCCTCCTTCACATAAGTTTCTACATATATAATATGTACCTATAAAGTAATATGTGTGACGGAGTATCTGTCTATTTTTGTCGGAAGTTTAAATTTTTAAAAAATTAAAAAAGAAAACCCTTCCATGCTATGATAATTAAGAAGAAGATTCTCATGGGGGAGGAATCAACATGGTATTAGGGGATTTAAAACAAGCGTTTTCTCAAAAAAAGGGGTATTACACAGAGAATGTAAATGAATTGTTAGACTTTGCCCAACATTGTTATCTAGAAGGGAAAGTATGTATTTCAGATTACCGTACATTAATAAAAGAATTAGAAATAAAAGGTGCAACAAAACCTACAACCATGACAGAAGCATGAAAAAACAAGAGGGTTTCCCCTCTTGTTATTTACATTTCTCAACTATATTTTGCAAAGTATACGAAATGGCTTGATGTGTTTCAAAAAATCGTTTACCTTTACCTTTATTTACAAAACATTGTAAGACATTCGTTTGTAAATTATCGTACACTTGATCAATTTGCTGTACATGTATATACTTCGGTTTTTCTTCCTTAATCCACGTATAAGCTAATTCTTTCCACACCTTTAATTCCTCATCTACCATGTCTACAAACGGTTTCATATCCTTATAAAAATCGTATTCGATTATTTCTCTTTTTTTTACATTCGCCTCATTATTATATTGCATGAGTTTTTCTGAAGACTGTATTAATGATTCGTTCTTCATTTCTTTCCCACCTTATTATGCACTCACTACGACGTTTTGAAATGTCTTCACCCAATTCCCTTTTTCTTCGTGATGCACTAATTTATTTTCCATATGCTCAATATGCATTTCTGTTATTTCTATCTTATTGCATATGTTTTCACTCTCATCCTTTAATGCATGATTCATTCTAATCCCTATATTCATTTCCAGCAAATCGAGAGAACTTAACATTTGATCCATTTTTTTCATTACATCTTCCTTCTGAACCATCGCCATATATAAAACGCCTCCTTCTTTGCTTTTCCTTTGTCATGTAATTTCGCCGAATGATTCATCACTCCTGCCCACATGACAAAACTAGTTGTTATTCGTCAAAGAAATCATTTTGTATGCCATTTATAGAAATGGTAACAATACAAAAAGGAGGTGTATTACAATGACAAAGAACAAAAATGAAAAAAAGAAAAAACAAAACAAACAACAACATAAACCCGAGACTGGCAATCCAAAGCTAGATGGTCCAAACTTCCCTGCTACATAAAGTGAGACTTTAATTAATGGGGCTTTTCCAAACTACTAATTTCTAAATCCCCCTTAACCTTCTACTTTCATTAAGTTTTGAGATTAAAGTCTTAACACACTTAGCAGGATTACTTCACATTAAGAAGTCCCGTCTTCATAAATGAAGACGGGACTTCTTTTTTATTATATCATGAACTCATCTATCCTTTTAACAAAACGATTTACGATAGATATAGCATAGATTTGCTCCCTCTTTCTTCTATACCATTCTGTTATATTAACTTCACCCTTAGGTTCTTCAAGTAAAAACAACTCATTCGTTCTCGTATCTTCACAAAACCAATCCTTCATGCTTATTTCCTCATGTACAACAACAGAATAAACATCTCTAAGTGCTGGCGTACAGGATTTTCTAGTTTGCCTTAAGTAAAATTCATA
Source organism: Bacillus thuringiensis (assembly GCF_014932895.1). Lineage (GTDB taxonomy): Bacteria > Bacillota > Bacilli > Bacillales > Bacillaceae_G > Bacillus_A > Bacillus_A thuringiensis_AA. The sequence goes on from NZ_JACYOF010000002.1 coordinate 599,971, forward strand.
ATCCTCTCTAGACCCAGTATGTGTAGTTCGCAATGCAAACTGACAAAACAAATTTTTATATTTCTCGTGAAACAATAGCCACGCTAATTTCTTCCCAAGTTCTATACGCTTTTGTAACGTTTCAAATTGATAAACTGAAAACCCATACACATTCCCTTCAATCGTTGGAAAAATAACTGCACTAATATGAAACATTTCTTGCACTTTAAAAAGTCCAGTATGAAATACATGTGTTTTAAAATATGCATTCTCAATGATTGGTTTTTGAATTTTATTTTGCTCATTTATAATTAGAGCTGTCATAAGCCTATTTATATCTTTTTTCTCCCAGAAAAATATCCATTCTTTTTCCATAAAAATTGATACGTTGAAAAACTGTAATAAGTGAAAGAGAGGCATACCTCTCCTCTTACTTTCTTCATATAGCAATAGCTGAGGAAATGCATCTAAGAAAATAATCCAATTAGCCTGTTCATACATAGGGAACAAATATTTTTTTACTGATTGAGGTAAAACAGTAGCATAATATCTTCCTTCTAAATCGGTCATATTCCAACCCGCATTTCTCGAAACCATACTCGCTAAAAAAGACCACCTGATTTCGCTATTTCTTAAATAAAACTCTTGATACGATTGTGTCCGAGAAATGTTGTCCACATTAGCTATTTCTGTTTTCTTTTTAACATTGTGAATAATCGCTTTTTCTCCTTCTTTACAAACCATATTTTTACGATGTCTTTTAATTTTTTCGTAATCATTCCATGTAAACATAAATAAGTCATCATACCTTTCTTCAAAAAGGTCACATCTTTTTTCATTTTTTGATATAATCACCTTTGTAAGTAATTCTTAGCAAGTTGGGAGTGGACACACTATGACCATTCGTTACCCAAATGGAAAAAGGTACAATCAAGCTTCACACCCTCAAAAAACACCAATTAAAAAACATACTTATAGTAATAGAGGTATGTCCCTTGAAGAGGAATTGAATGAAACAAATCAATATTACTTAACCCACAATATTGCATGTGTACATAAGAAGCCTACACCTCTTCAAATTGTAAAAGTAGATTACCCTGCTCGAAGTGCTGCAGTGGTAAAAGAAGCGTATTTTAAACAACCTTCTACAACAGATTACAACGGTGTATACAAGGGGAAATACATCGATTTTGAAGCGAAAGAAACAAAAAATAAAACTAGTTTTCCACTTCAAAACTTCCACCTTCATCAAATTGAGCATATGAAGCAAATAATTGCTCATAATGGAATTGCATTTGTTATTATTAAATTTACACTTTTTGATGAACTTTATTTATTAGATGCAAAACATATTATTGCATTTTGGAATCGTCAAAATACTGGTGGACGTAAATCGATTACGAAAGAAGAAATAGAAGAGCATGGATCTTTATTATCATGCGGTTATCACCCTCGGATTGATTATATCCGTGTACTAGACACGGTTTATTTTTCGTGATAGAGTCATCACTAAGGCTCTTTTTTCGACTTTTTGGGGAGAGAATGAAAGGTAGGAGAAAGTATAATGTCAGATAATTATCGTTCTCGTACAGAACGAAATCATGCGAAAAATCAAACGGAAGAAACAAATAAAGAAAAAAAACCAAAGAAAAAAGGCTCCTTTTTCAAGAAATTCCTTATAGGTTGTCTACTTCTTGGTATCGTTGGTCTCGTAGCTGGCGTTTCCACTTTCTTTGTTATGGTAAAGGACGCTCCAAAATTAGACAAATCAAAACTTGTCAATCCTTTATCAACAAAGTTTCTTGATAAAAACGGAGATTTTTTCTATGAATACGGTGCTGAAAAACGAACCCATGTTACTTACGATCAAATTCCAAAAGTAGTTGAAAATGCATTCCTTGCAACTGAGGATTCACGTTTCTATGACCATAATGGAATTGATTTTAAACGAACTACAAAAGCAGTTATGGAGAATGTCACTGGTGGTTTCGGTTCCCAAGGTGGTAGTACGATTACACAGCAAGTAGTTAAAAACTATTTTCTAACGATGGAAAAAACCGCAAAACGAAAAGTGCAGGAATGGTACTTATCTTATAAATTAGAGCAACAATACTCTAAACATGAGATTTTAGAAATGTACTTAAATAAGATTAATCTAGGTAACCGCTCTTACGGTATTGCATCAGCGGCACAAAAATATTATGGCAAAGATTTAAAACAATTACAGTTACATGAAGCTGCAATGCTCGCCGGTTTACCCCAAGGTCCTAACATTTATGATCCAACAAAACCGGAAAATGTTGAAAGAGCAAAAAATCGCCGTAATGTCGTATTAACATTAATGAATCGACATGGTTATATAACAAAAGAAGAAATGAATGACGCAATGAAAATTCCTGTAACTGAGGGTCTTAAAAAATCAGAACTAACTGAAATGAAGTATCAAGCATTTTTAGATGCTGTTGTAAAGGAAGTTGAAAAAGAATATCCTGATGTCAATATCGGTTCAGATGGTTTAACGATCCAAACAACACTTGATCAAAATGCTCAAGATTACGCTGACGAAATTATGGATGGTAATCTTATTAAGTATCCAAACGATGAATTCCAAGGGTCATTTGTATTTATGGATACACAGTCTGGAGAAGTTCGAGCAATTGGGGCTGGGCGTAAAGAAAGTAAGTCTACTTTCAAAGGTCATAATATGGCAGTTGATTTAAAACGCCAAGTTGGTTCAACCATGAAACCAATTTTTGATTATGGTCCAGCAATTGAAAATCTACAATGGTCTACGTACCATCAATTAAATGACTCAGAGTACACATACTCTAATGGTACAAAAATTAAAAATGCTACAAACAGTTATAAAGGAGATGTGTCCCTACGTGACGCACTAAAAAAATCTTTAAATATTCCTGCTTTAAAAACAGCTCAAGCGGTCGGACTTGATAAGTCAAAAGAATTCGCCAAAGGTCTAGGCATGACATTTAAAGATGATACTGTTTTTGAATCAACTGCAATCGGTAGTAATGAAAGCTCTCCGTTAGATGTCGCTGGAGCTTATGCAGCATTCGGAAATGACGGTGTTTATAATAAACCTCACTTCGTAAAAGAAGTAATCTTCCCAGATGGGAAAAAGAAAAGCTTTAAACCGAAAGAACACCGTGCAATGCAAGACTCTACAGCTTACATGGTTACTGACGTTCTTCGTGATGTTGTAAAACCTGGTAGTGGTGGTACTGGCCCAACGGCTTATGTTCCCGGTTTTGATGTTGCTGGTAAAACAGGAACACAAAACTTTGATAAATCTGTTATTAAAAAATACGATATTCCAGCTGATGCCAACCGAGATAGTTGGTTCGCAGGATATACACCACAATATACAATGGCTGTTTGGACTGGTTACGAAAAGGATAGCTCAGAAAATTACATCGGCGATCGTTCTACTAGAATTGCGCAACAAATGTTCCAAGTAATGATGAGCAAATTCGCTACAGATAAATCTCGTTTCGAACGTCCTTCTTCTGTACAAGAAATAAACGGCGAGTTATACGTAAAAGGTGCGAAAAAAGATGCAATTAAAGAAATTAAAGTAGATTCACCTAGTGGCCTTAATGTCACTTTCGATGGTGCTAGCACAGTTACACTAAACTGGTCTGGTCCAGCAGAAGTTGATGCATATGCGGCAAGCTATAAAGCCAATGACGGTTCAAGTGGTAGCCTATCAATAAGTGGTACGACAGCTACTCTTGGTGGTATTAAGCCAGGTGTTACTTACAGCTTCTCTGTAGTGGCGAAAAAAGGTACTGGAACAAGCCCTGCAGTTGGTGCATCCTTCACTGCACCTGGAGGAACTCCAGATGCTAAAAAAGCTGAGGACGAGGCTAAGAAGAAGGCTGAAGAAGATCAGAAAAAGGCCAATGAAGATAAACTAAAACAAGAAGAAGCTAAGAAAAAAGCTGAAGAAGATCAGCGCAAACAACAAGAGCAACAGCAAGAACAACAACGTAAGCAACAAGAAGAGGCTCAAAAGAAAGCTGAAGAAGAGGCTAGAAAAAAGGCTGAAGAAGATCAGAAAAAGGCCAATGAAGATAAACTAAAACAAGAAGAAGCTAAGAAAAAAGCTGAAGAAGAAGCTAAGAAAAAAGCTGAAGAAGAAGCTAGAAAAAAAGCTGAAGAAGAAGCTAGAAAAAAAGCTGAAGAAGATCAACAACAGCAACAGAATACCGGAGGAGATACACCTCACGCAGACGGAAATTTTGTTACAACTGAGTCTTAATAAACAAAAAGAAGTCCTTTCTCTTAACGAGAAACGGACTTCTTTTTTGTTATTATTTTCTTTACATATAGCTTTTCTATTTCGATATACAACTGTGCTAATTGAATATAAGAATGATAATTACTCGTTTTTTTTATAATAAATGAATATCTCTCCATAAAATTAACAGGTTGTACTTTCAATTTTTTCGTAGTACCTTCCATTTCATTCAAACCATGAACAGGTTGCTCATTTAGCCAATATAGAATCGATAGCAAATGCGCCGCAAAAAGAATCATTGGACCATCAGCTTCTTGTTTTTTTCTTTTTCGAAATAGCGTAGCAATTTCTTCATGCTTGTTTTTCCATACATTCAACATCATAGGAATACTTTTTTCAATTTCATTCCACGGTTCGTATTGTCTTTCAATATCAAATATAAAGTAAGTATGTTGTATTATTTCTTCAAAAGATTGTTCTGTATGATACTCAATCGAATTTACACCTTCTTTAAAAAATGGTAAGTATCGAAATTCTTTCGGTATTTCTATCACTCGCTCCATCCTTTATTACCCCTTCATTCGCTTCTTTCCTTCACGACATACTTCTAGCAATCGGCACTCTTCACATTGTGGTCGCTGTGCTTTACAGTGATAACGTCCAAAGAAAATCATGCGATGATGTGTAACTCCCCACTCATCCATCGGAACTTTCTTCATTAACGTTTTTTCCACTTCTAATACAGAGTCTTTCCATCTACAAATCGCTAATCGTTTACTCACTCGTTCCACATGCGTATCAACAGCAATTGCCGGAATTCCAAACGCTACCGATACTACAACATTTGCTGTCTTCCTTCCTACACCTGGTAATTTCGTAAGCTCATCTCGATCTCTCGGTACTTCCCCATTATAATCATCTAATAACATTCGACATAGCTTTTGAATATTTTTTGCTTTATTTCTATACAATCCAATGGAGCGTATATCTTGTTGTAATTCTTCTAGAGAAACACTTAAATAATCTTCTGGTGTTTTATATTTTTGAAATAAATTTTTCGTTACCTTATTTACAAGTGCATCTGTACATTGTGCAGATAATGCCACCGCGATTACAAGTTCAAACGGATTATCATGAATTAATTCACAATGTGCTTCTGGATACATATCCGCCATTGTGTCTAAACAATAACGAATTTGCGTTTTATTTAACATATACTTCCTCCTACATTACTGCTCCAACCAATTATAAAAAGGCACTTTCCCAGTAAATTTCGTCTCTTGTTTTGTTGTTTGTTGCGCTCGTTGCTGATTTGCTCTAAATTTCCGCCCTTGATTTTGAGCTTGATCTACTGTTTTAATCCCATTCTTTTTCCACTCAAATAAAATACGATCAATATATCGGAAGTTCAGCTTACCACTCATCACAGCTTCTCGAAGAGCCGCTTGAATTAAATTCGGATGGTGTTGATCTTGATCCTCCCACATACCTAACGTTTCACATTCAAATGGCGAAAGCGGTCTTCCAAACTCTTTTTCAAATACTGTATATAAATTTACTTGCAGTTGTTTTTTTTCTTTTTGTTCATCCTCTATTGATTCGTTCATTAAGAAATGTAATATTTTTTCCCATAGCGGTTGTAAAGAATAACTTTCACACATCATCGCTTCTGATCTTTGTCCACCTTCTAATGATAAAAAACCTTTTTGAATCAATGTTTGAATTACTTCCATACATTTCATTTCCGTTATTGTCATCCGTTCTGAAATCTCTGAAGGAGTCGGAAACGAATTTCCCGATTCTAAAAATGTGTGCACATGAAGTACAACCATAAATTCAGTTTCATTTAACCCTAATTTTTTATAATGCATCATAAGCAATTTTGGAATTGCAATGCTTCCTTGCTCAAACCACTGTAACATCATTTTCTTTTTCATTACCAAACACCTCGCTCTCTAGTATAACACACCTTTCGCTATTTCTTTTTGCCACAATTCGTCAAAAAAACCTCCCTATTATGTAGGGAGGTTTTTTGTATTGCGTTAATGAAATATATAATTAAGCTTTCACTTTACTTTTCATAAACGTATGAATGCGTTCTAATGCTTTCTCTACTTGTTCAAGAGATGTCGCATATGATAAACGAACGTTATTTGGAGCCCCAAATCCTGTACCTGGTACAAGAGCCACTTTTTCCTCTTCTAATAAAGCTTTTGCCCACTCATCAACTGTGTCATATCCTGATAAAGCCACAGCTTCTTTTACGTTAGGGAATAAGTAAAATGCACCTTGTGGTTTAATACAAGTAAAGCCAGGGATTTGAATCAATTTATCATAAATAATGTTTAATCTCTCTTCAAACGCTTGACGCATTGTTTCTACAGGTTCTTGTGTGCCTGCATACGCAGCAATTGCTCCGTACTGAGCGATTGAAGTAGGGTTTGAGGTACTATGACTCGCCAAGTTCGTCATCGCTTTAATAAGCTGCTTATTTCCTGCTGCATATCCAATACGCCATCCTGTCATCGAATGAGATTTAGATACACCATTAATAATTAGGGTTTGTTCTTTTAATGCATTAGAAAGCTGGGCAATTGAAGTATATTCTGCGCCACCATAAATTAACTTCTCATAAATTTCATCTGAAACGATTAAAATATTATGTTCTAAACATACTTCTCCAAGCTGTTGTAATTCTTCTTTGCTGTAAATCATTCCTGTTGGATTGCTCGGTGAATTAATAATAACTGCTTTCGTTTTCTCTGTAATCGCCTCACGCAGCTGCTTTGCTGTAATTTTGTACTCATTGTCTTCTAAACCTTCTACATAAACCGGATTACCACCAGCAAGCTTTACTTGCTCGGGATAACTTACCCAATAAGGAGTTGGAATGATAACTTCATCTCCTTCATCAAGTAATACTTGGAATAATGTATATAATGCATGTTTCGCACCATTACATACAATAATTTCAGACGGATCATACGCAATTCCTTGATCACGAGTGAATTTCTTCACAATTTCTTGTTTCAATGCTTGCAATCCACCTGTTGGCGTATATTTCGTATGTCCTTCTAACATCGCTTTATGCGCAGCTTCCATAATATGTTCTGGTGTATTAAAGTCAGGTTCTCCTGCCCCTAATGCAATTACATCATGACCTTCTGCTTTTAATGCTTGTGCCTTTGCTGTAATTTCTAAAGTTGAAGACGGTGTTAAAGCAGCTACTCGCTTTGCTAATTTCATTTGTAGTTCCCCCTACATCTATTTTTCAACGCTATATCGTCTTAAAAATGTCCCATCTTTAAAATCAAGATAGTAGTAACTATAACGATTGTCATCATCAATATATGTAACTTCCCATAATGGTACATCTTTTTCAAAGCCTAATTTCACTTTCAGAATTTCTTTCGGCTTTATTTTTGATTCCTTACTTTCATTGCCGACTTGTTCTATTGTTCTTTGTATAGCCTCTTTTTCAGAAATACCTTCGCTCTTTTTCCTTACTACAGTATCCCCTTTTTTCTCAGGTACCCAAACGATGAGTTGTTCTCCCTTTCCATCTGTACCTTGTACGACTGTATATGCATCTTTTCCGTTGTAATAATCAACAGATTTTACCTTTGTAAGCTTTGCTTTTTCTTTTGCAATTTCTACAGACTTTGATTCTTTTGGAATTTTCTTATCCATCGCTTTATTATAAACATACGCCCCATATATTCCGCTAGCAACGATAACGATAATGATTGTAAAGATCCACTTTTTCATTGTATCACTACGTTCTGTAAATCGTAAATACAGCTGTTTCTTTGTCTTTTTCGTCTAATGCTAGTCCGAACATGAGGTCCTGCTCTTTTAACGTACGATTCAAACTATCAACAATTTTATACAAATCAGACGAATATTTAATACGCGTCGTTGATAGTACTTCGATTTTCTTTTCCATGAAAAAACTCCTCCGTTACACAAAAATTTCTAATTATAGAAGAACGCAATGCGGTTACAATAAGAGTACATTCTTTACAACCCCTGCTTCATCACCCATCTATTATAGCAGGACATGTACAGCAAAAAAAGGTTTCAAGTCGAAAACCAATACATTTTGTATACAAGAAGTAAGAAAAATAAAATTCCTCCTACCCACATTTTTTACGCCTGAAGTGTTTAGGTACTTCAGGCGTATTTTTCTTCCATTTTCTATTCATTTGACGGTTCTTCTAATTGCACTAGTAACTCTTCTAACGGCCCTTCATAAAGAGGTACATTAGGAATTGATTGTAAAAATCGTTTTCCATAGGAAGAACCCGTCAATCGACGGTCTAACACTACTACCGTCCCCGTATCTGTATTTGTTCGAATTAAACGCCCAAACCCTTGTTTGAAACGTAATATTGCTTGCGGGAGCGCTAATTTAGCGAATACGTCCTCACCTTGACTTTTTAGCCACTCACCTTTCGCTTCCATCATTGGTTGATGAGGAGGTGTAAACGGAAGACGGACAATGACAAGACAACTTAAGGCATCTCCTGGAATATCGATCCCTTCCCAAAAACTACTTGTTCCTAACAAAATCGACTTGTCGAACTCTTGAAATTTTCGAATTAAGCGGCTACGACTTCTATTGTTCACACTTTGTGTTAATAATACATAACCTTCTAATTCATCATCAATTTTCAAATTCGCATACGCTTCTTTCAACATTTCATACGAAGTGAATAAAACGAGCATTCTCCCTTTTGTAACCTTCGCTATTCGTGCAATATGTTCCGATACAGATTCAATATATTCCTCATTACTTACTTGCTTAATAAAAGGTACATCTGTTGAAACCATTAATTTCATTTGTTCATCATAATGAAATGGCGATGGAACCTTTAAAGTATTGGGAGCAAAATCATGTAAGCCGAGCTCCTCTTTTATATAGTCAAATGTATCGTTAACGGTTAATGTTGCAGATGTAAAGATAACACTCTTTTTTTCTGTTAAAAACTCATCAGCAAATCTTTCAGCAATATGAACCGGCTGCGCATATAAAACTGTTGAATGAATCGTTCCTTTCGTTTCCGTCTCCATCCAAGTCACATATGAATTTTTTTCTAATAGGAGCAACTGTAATGATTCTGCCATCTTTCTCAGCAACTCAATTAAATGCATAAATTCACCCGTAGCAACATGCATCTCCCACTCTAATTTACTTTGCAATATATCTACTTGCTTCTCAAGCATAGTCACTACTCTTCTTAATTCATATACAAAACGATTTGTTAACTCAACAATACTATCCCACAACTTACCTTTCTCTACTTCCGTGTTATATCGATAAATGAGCGGCATATTATTCGTTCCTTGTTCTTGCTTTGTTTGTTTAAATATAAAAGTGCGTAACATTTGGAATAGTTCATCCGCATCAAATTTCAATTCCTTCAAACTATGACTTATCATACGGAAAGTCGAACGAGGGGCTCGTTCTGATTTTTTCATCATTTTATACACTTTGGAGAGCACATCATCTGTTTCGAGTGTACCAAGGCGAGATAGAACCAATTGAAAATACATACATGAGAACTGTTCGCCTAATGTTCTACTCGCAGCTTCTTCAATATGATGAGCTTCATCAAAAATAATATGTTCGCATGAAGAAAACAGCGGTTCCTCACTTGAAAAATCTTGAAATAATAATGCATGATTTGTAATAACGATATCTGCAAATAAAGCTTTATTTTTCGCTCGCTGGTAAAAACAACGACTAAACCAATTACTTTGTATACCGCCTGGACTATACGCATCACTACAAATACGATTCCAAAGTAATTTTCCGCCTTCTGGAATATTTAACTCATCACGATCACCCGTTTCAGTTTGCAATAGCCAAACTAAAATCTTTGCCTTCGTAAGTGCCATATCATAATTTTTCTCTTCCTCTTGCAAAGCATATTCAAATTTATGTAAACAAAGATAATGCTTTCTTCCTTTTAGAAGAGCTGCCTCAAATGAAAATGGCATTATTTTTTGCAATAAAGGGATTTCTTTTTCAAGTATTTGTTGTTGAAGTTGTACCGTTTGTGTACTAATAACGACAGGTTCTTCTTTCTTCTTTGCGAAATAAAGACTAGGAAGTAAATAAGCAAGGGTCTTTCCCGTCCCTGTACCTGCTTCAATAAGAGAAAAACGAGAATCTCTTAACGCCGTGTATATCTCTTTCATCATCATTTGTTGACTTTCTCTTCTTTCAAACTTTGGCATATGTAATTCCAGTTTATCCATCGTTTTATTCAAGAAAGCATCGAATTTTAATGAACATGTTTCTCCAAGGCTTAAGGAATAGTTCCGCTTTCTCAGTGCAATATTTCGATACACTTCATACTCCGCTTTCACTTCTTTACCATGCATTACTTTCTTTAAAATATTTTCAGAAAGTACATCAGCTATATCACTTTGGAAAACATCACTTAATTCATAAAGCGATTGCAATGTAACTAGTGGTAATTTTTCAATTTCATTTAAAAATTGTAAAAACAACTCTGCTGTTGCAAGGGCATCGCTGTCTGCACGATGTGGTTGATCGTGCTCCAGTTCATGTTTCTTAGCTAAATCACGTAATTTATAACTATCAGCTGTCGGCAAAAGAATTTGTGCCAATTCAACCGTATCAATTTTAGGGCAATGTATTTCTGTATATCCAGCCTGCCTTAATTCTTCATTTAAAAAATTCCAATCAAAGTGAACATTATGTGCAACGAAAGCTGCACCATGTATTAGCTCAACAATCATCGGGGCTACATCTTGAAATAACGGGGCTTGTTTTACAAGACTTTCATCAATCCCTGTTAATTCTGTAATAAATGGTGGGATCTCTCTCTTCGGGTTAACAAAAGACGAAAAAATCTCCAATATCTCTCCATCTTCTACTACAACAGCTGCAATTTGGGTAATTTTATCTTTCCCATCTTTCCAGGAGTTCCCTGTCGTCTCTAAATCAACAACGACATAACGCTTGCTCATATATGTAACACCTCAATTTCTTACCTTTCAAACAACAAAAATTCATATAATGTTACTATACCACGTTTTATCTCATCTTAATGAAAAGATGAGATAAAAAAGCTATCTCCTGACATAGAGATAGCTTTCCTATTTTATAATATTGTACCAGCCTTTTCAGCACCTAACATTTCAATAATTTGATTCTGGTCGTCTAACACTGCAATTTTGGGTTCTTGTTTATGAACCTCTTCTTCCGTAACTAGGCCATAACAAATAATAATTACTTTATCTCCCGGTTGTACGAGCCTTGCCGCAGCACCGTTTAAACAAACAACACCGCTACCGCGTTCCCCTTTAATAACGTATGTCTCCAGGCGAGCGCCATTATTATTATTTACAATTTGAACTTTTTCGTTTTCTACAATATTTACTGCATCCATTAAATCTTCATCAATTGTAATACTACCTACATAATTTAAATTTGCCTCCGTTACAGTTGCGCGATGTAACTTTGCTCTCATCATTGTGCGAAACATAGATGCTCCCCCTTATTTAACCGTTAATGTTATATTGTCAATTAATCTTACATTTTCAAACTTAACTGCAATAGCTAAAATGATTCGTCCTTCAATTTTCTCTACTACTGTCAATGACGGATATGCATATAAATCCGCATAATCTACAGTACCTTTCGTATACGTCTCAATATGCTCTTTCACAAAATTTGTAATGATCTCTGGATTACGTTCGCCTGCCTCAATTCTTTCTTTCGCTATACATAGACTGCGGTATAAAAGAGGAGCCTCTTCACGTTCTTCTTGTGATAAATATACATTGCGGGAACTTTTCGCTAATCCATCCTCTTCCCTTACAATATCAACTGGTACAATTGTAACTGGAATATTAAAATCAGCAACAAATCCTTCAATTACAGCAACTTGTTGTGCATCTTTCATACCGAAATAAGCATGTTTTGGTATTACAATATTAAATAGTTTCATGAGAACTATCGCAACTCCTGCAAAATGACCAGGTCTTTGTTTGCCGCATAATACGTCAGTACGTGTCACGACTTCTACTCTTGTCGTTTGTTCTGCTGGATACATTTCTTCTACACTCGGATAAAATAAATAATCAACACCATTTTCTTTCGCTACACTTTCATCTCTATCAATATCACGAGGGTATCGATCTAAATCTTCATTCGGCCCAAACTGTAGTGGATTTACAAATACACTTAAAACTACAATTTCATTTTCTTCTCTGGCCTTTCGTAGTAACGTAGCATGCCCCTCATGTAAATAACCCATCGTTGGAACAAAACCAATACTTTTTCCACTTGCACAAAGTTCGCTCGTAATCTGCTGCATCTCTTGCACTGTAGTTATGATGTTCATTATTGTTTTCCCCCGTATAACGCTAAGCATTCTTCTTCTTTCATTGTGAACGAATGTTTTTCTTCAGGAAATTGCCCTGTCTTTACTTCAGCAACATATTGAGAAATTCCGCGTACAATTTCCTCTTGAACAGACGTATACTGTTTTACAAATTTCGGAACACGATTTACCCCATATGAGATGAGGTCATGATATACAAGAACTTGCCCATCTACTTTTTGCCCAGCACCAATGCCGATTGTCGGAATTGTTAATTGTTTTGCAATTAATTCTGCTAACTGCATTGGTACACATTCTAAAACAAGCGCTATCGCACCAGCTTCCTCACATTTCTTTGCATCTTCTATTAATTTTTTTGCACTTTCAGCATCTTTTCCTTGTACTTTATATCCACCCAACACTCCTACAGATTGAGGGGTTAAACCTAAATGCGCAACGACAGGAATTCCCGCGTTCGTCAAATAGTGGATAGTTGATATAACTTCTCCAGCACCTTCTACCTTAAGTGCATGTGCCCCGCTCTCTTGAACGATGCGGCGTGCATTTACCATCGTTTCTTGTAATGATACGTGATAAGACATAAACGGCATATCAGTTACAATAAATGTCTCTTTCGCTCCGCGGCGTACAGCTTTCGTATGATGAATCATATCCTCTACTGTTACAGGTACTGTCGAATCGTATCCGAGTACAACCATCCCAAGAGAATCTCCAACTAAAATCATATCAACTTCCGCCTCTTCTGCTAATTTAGCAGACGGATAATCATACGCCGTTAGCATCGTAATCGGCTCACCTTGCTCTTTCATCTTCAAAAAATCCGTTTTTGTTTTCAAAAACTACTCCTCCTTTATGCAGGAGAGAGGAGATGGCCGAAATCATATAAAAAACCCCTCTGGCCATAAAAGGGCAGAAGGGTTGTGTGTTAGTCGGCATTATTCATCCCTCTGTCCCAGTCCGTTATTGGATCAAGGCAGAATCCAAGTTATTATTTTTCATACTGCTTCGAATCATGGTGCAGTTCACTCTGATACTGCCCACATTCGAACTAATTATAGCAAACTACAAAAAGAAATTACTACATTTTTTGAAAAAATAATTTTTATTTCTATTGCGGTATGTGAAATTTAATTCGAGAGTATATATGCTATAAAATTTTTATAGGGAATTCAATCATGAAGAGATAAGTCGCTTGGTTTTCAATGCATGCCTTAAAAAATCCAAGATAATTTCTTTTGTAATGAGTTTAAATGCAGAAAATCGATTTAAACATAATGATATTTTATTTGACTGTAAGGTATAAGCCTTAAACTAATGATGCAAGTTAATTGAAGAAAAGCACTTAGAAAAGGAGAATTGCGAATGTCTATGAACAAGTGGTTATTTCGATTAATCGGTTTGCTTGTGATGAGTGTGAGTGTGATAATTTTAGGCTCCTTCAATGTATTTGCCGAATCCAGCGTCGTTACACAACCTATTGATTCAACGAAAGTGATTGAGGTCGAGCTAAACGATGATTACTTTAATCCGAATGTCATCACTATTCCGGTTGAAGAAACAACAACATTGCTATTGAAAAATAAAGGTAAGAATGAGCACACCTTTACAGTGAAAAAACTCGGAATTGACGTCGTAGTTGAGTCTGGAAAAGAAAAAAACATTACCATAAAACCTAAAAATACTGGTACATATGAATTAATATGTCGATACCACCTCCTTAAGGGAATGGAGGGAAAAGTAATAATCAAATAACGAGTAGAGCTAATTGACCGTTACTTTACATATAACTTATGGTGTAAAAACTTTACTGTCATATTACAAAACCTACTCAAAAATATTGAAATAAAAAGAAGTTCCAAAAGAGGAACTTCTTTTACTTAATTTCGATATCCGCAGAATGAATGTGATGTACTTTCCCTTCATGATCCTCAAGAAGCAACACACCATCCTCTGTAATCCCTTTTGCTAATCCCGTAATCGTCTGTCTCATCGTTCTAGCTGTAATTTCTTTCCCGATGCTTACAGCGTAACTTTCCCAAAGAATTTTAATCACAGAGAAACCATTTTTTAAATACTCTTCATATAGTTTTTCTAGTTGTAGAAAGATTTGTTGCATAAGTTCCGCACGAACAATCGGCTTACCTGATGCAATCGCTAACGAAGTAGCAATGTGCTGAATTTCCTCATCAAAATGTTCTTGCTTTTGATTCGCATTAATACCAATACCCATAATGACAGCATTGATTTTATCAGGATCCGCTTGCATTTCTGTTAATATGCCTACAGCTTTTTTACCTTGAATTAAAATATCATTCGGCCATTTTATCCCTACGTTTACACCCGTACATTTTTCAATTGCTTGTGCTACACTAACAGCCGCTAAAAGAGTAAGTTGCGGTGCATGATGAACCGGGATTGATGGACGCAAAATAATACTCATCCAAATTCCTGTTCCTTTTGGTGAATGCCATTTCCTGTTTAAACGACCTCTTCCCGCTGTTTGTTCTTCTGTCACAACAATAGTTCCTTCTTCTACACCTTCATAAGCAAGTTTTGCCGCAATATGCTGCGTAGATTCGACAGATTCTTCAAAATACACCGTTCTACCAATCCGCTTAGTTTGTAGCCCTAACTGAATTTCATTAGCAGTCACTTTGTCTGGCTTACTCGCAATTCGATATCCTAATCGACGCACTGCCTCAAGTTCGTAACCTTCATTGCGGAGGTCCTCCATATGTTTCCATACAGCTGTTCTTGAGCATCCGAGTTTATCACTAATCGTTTGGCCAGATACAAACTCTCCATCCGCTTCAGAAAAAACTTGCAATAACTGCTTTCTTATAGTAGATTGCATCCTTGCAGCCACTCCCTTATACTCTCTTTCTCATTAACTATATTTCCTTGTACGATTGCCTCTTCGATTTTTTGAAGCATTTCAGCAACCCACGGACCAGGCTTTTTGTTTGTCCAGTTTAATAGATCATTCCCGGTCACATTCATTTCTTGACGACTCTTTATAGGCAATGCTTGAAACAATGTTTGTACTCGTTTAACAGATGTACAATCATAACTTTCAATCATTGCTTCATATACTCTTTCTGCCATTTCAGCGATATGAATTCCCGTTTTATAAAGAAGGACTGTATCCCAGTCCTTCTCCTTTCTAGTACGGATTGTTAATAAAACTGCGACAATATCTTTTATTTTTTTATTCGAAAATTTCCATTGACGTAAAAAGACAGATGGATGCTCTTCTCCGATACAATATAAGAAAAATGCCCATGCCTCAATGTCTGTTTCAAAAGAATTCCAGTTATACTGCGTAGCTTTTAACAGTCTCTCATTTGACATTTGTAAATATGGCAGATGAGAAAAGAGCTTCGTCTCGACTAACTCCTGCAAGCCCTTCACACAATATGTACCAGTTAACAGTTTCTCAAACTCCACTGTAATTCGCTCAATAGCTATATGTTCCAGCAAATGTCCATACGTCTCAATTGCCTGTTTCGTTTTCGTTTCTAAAGAAAACCCTAACGTACTTACGAACCGAATACCACGCATCATTCGCAGGGCATCTTCTTGAAAACGATCCGCTGCATTTCCTACTGTCGCAATTTCTCTCTTACGAATTGCTTCCTGTCCAGCGAATAAATCAATCATTTCGCCGTCTTCTGTCATAGCAATTGCATTCATTGTAAAATCACGTCTTTGTAAATCCTCTTCTAACGAACGGACAAATTGAACGCTACTAGGTCTGCGAAAATCTTCATATTCGCTCTCTGTTCGAAAAGTGGTTACCTCATAAGGTTCACCATCTTCTACAACAATTACTGTTCCATGTTCAAGACCAACCGGGACATGTCTTGGGAATATAGCCATTACTTCTTCTGGTAAAGCAGATGTCGCAATATCAATATCTCCAATCGGCCTATCGATAATAAGATCTCGTACGCTCCCACCAACAAAGTAAGCCACATGTCCTTGTTGCTTTAGTGTCTCAATAATAGAACTAGCTTTTTTAAATCTTTCCATTTTTGTCATCCCTTAGTACGTCATAGTAAATCGTTTCATATTGTGAGACGATTTTTTCTGAGCGAAATTGCTCATAAACACTTTCTCTTGCTCGTTCTCCCATATTACGATGAAGTTCCTCATCCTTTAATAGCTGAATGGCTTGATTTGCCACTCCTGTTGTATCGCCAACTTCACATAAATATCCTGTTTCACCATGTTGAATGACCTCTGGAATACCTCCAACCCTTGTTCCAATACAAGGTACACCACACGCCATCGCTTCTAATAAAACAAGACCAAAACTTTCCTTCTCTGATAGAAGCAACATTAAATCACTCATCGCAAGTAGCTCTGCAACATTATCTTGCTTCCCTAGGAATAAAACGCGATCTTCAATATGTAAATTTTTCACTATCTGTAAAATTGTACAAAATTCTGGTCCGTCCCCAACAAGAAGCAACTTCGCATCTACTTCTTTAACAATTTTAGCAAATGCCTGAACAACATCCTGCACACGTTTCACTTTACGGAAATTTGAAATGTGAATAAGTACCTTTTCACTCTCGCTTATACCGTATTCTTTCTTTAATTGAGACATATTACGTTTGAAGTATACACGTTCGTCTATAAAGTTATATACCGTTTGAATTTCTTTATTTGGTTTTACAAGCTCATGCGTTTCGTTAATTAATGAATGCGAGACAGCAGTAACAACATCAGACTGCTCAATACCAAAACGAATTAAATTATTTAGCGAAGGGTCGGAACCTAACACAGTAATATCTGTTCCATGCAAGGTGGTAACAATTTTAATACGCTCCCCAATCATTTGTTTTGCTAAATAAGCACAAATTGCATGTGGTATTGCATAATGCACATGTAAAATATCAAGGTTTTCTCTTTGTGCGACCTCTGCCATTTTACTTGCTAACGCTAAATCGTATGGTGGATATTGAAATACAGAGTATTGATTCACCGTCACTTCATGAAAATAAATGTTTGGATACACTTTATTTAATCGAAACGGTAAACCCGATGTAATAAAATGAATTTCATGCCCGCGTTCCGCCAATTGCTTCCCTAATTCTGTTCCAACAACTCCAGAACCACCTACAGAAGGATAACATGTAATACCTATTTTTAATTTCATTTACATCCCCCTATTAAATCAGCATGTAATAAAACCGGTTTCTTACTCATAAATCCTTCGGCATACAAAACTCCAACTTCTTTTCCAAACATCTTCTCACGAGCGACCACAGTTTCAACGTATCCTTCTGTTAACGGCGTTTTAACACCATCACTCCCTGTTGAAAACTGACTTTCATAAGCTTCTAATGCATCCACTTTTATAGAAAGGGACTCACTAATATCTATACAAAAATTCGGTTTATGAAAACCATTAATCATATAATTATAAAAAGACTCCACACGATGTGGTGGAAGCTCTGGCATATATTTACGGATTCCTGCTGAAAAAATAGCTTCTTCCACAAGCTTTGCACAATTTGCATGATCTGGATGACGATCTTCATAATACGGCGCAAAAACTAGTTTCGGCTTATATGTACGGATCACTTTTACAATTTCACGTATATATTCTTCTTTCATATACAACCCACGGTCTGGCATCGCTAAATTCAGTCTCGTTTTTACTCCCATTATACGAGCTGCGGCCTTTGCTTCTTCTTTTCTCAACTCTATCGTTCCATTTGAAGAAAGGTCAGCTTCTGTTAAATCACAAATCCCTACTTCATACCCTTGCTTCGTATATTTAGCAATGGTACCAGCCATGCCAATTTCAACATCATCTGCATGGGCACCAAACGCTAATATATGTAATCCACTCATAATTGTTCCCCTCATTTTCTTAACTTGCGGTAATCTAAATCTCCTCGCTCTAATGCGTGCATTAACATTTCAGCACTTGCCATATTCGTTGCAAGTGGAATCGCATATACATCACATAAACGAAGCAACGCATTTACATCTGGTTCATGTGGCTGTGCTGTTAATGGATCACGGAAGAAAATCACCATGTCTAAATCATTTTTTGCAATCATTGCACCAATTTCTTGATCACCGCCAAGAGGACCAGATTGATATCTCGTTACAACTAAACCAGTCGCTTCCATAATACGAAGTCCTGTCGTTCCTGTTGCAAATAATTCATGTTGTTCAAAAATTGGTTTATATGCGTATGCAAACGAAACCATATCATTTTTCTTTTTGTCATGTGCGATTAAGGCAATTTTCATCCGTTGTCTCCCCTTTAGTCGATAATATTTTCTAAACCATACACAAGATGATCAAGGTTCATTACTGTCTCAATTGATAGTTTTACACCGGACATAAATGATGCACGATTGAATGAATCATGACGAACTGTTAACATTTGTCCATCACCGCCGAACATTACTTCTTGATGTGCAATAAGCCCTGGTAGCCGCACGCTATGAATGTGAATACCGTCTACATTCGCACCACGTGCTCCTTCTAGTTGTTCCGTTTCATTAGGGTGTCCTTGTTGCTTTGGTACACGATTTTGACGAATTAATTCTACTGTTTTTACAGCTGTACCAGATGGTGCATCTAATTTTTGATCATGATGCAATTCAATTACTTCAACATCTTGGAAGTACTTCGCTGCCATTTGTGAGAATTTCATCATAAGAACTGCACCAATTGCAAAGTTTGGAGCGATAATTGTTCCTACTTCTTTTTCTTTTGCATTCTCTGTTAAACGTTTCAATTCTTCTTCTGTAAATCCAGTTGTACCAATAACCGAACGAAGTCCACGTTCAACTGCAAGTGTAACGTGTTGTTTCCCAACTTCTGGCGTTGTTAAATCTAACAACACATCTGCTTCTACTTCATCTAAACAAGTATGTAACTCCGCGTAAATCGGCGCATGTAACGCTGGCATGCCAGGTAAATCAGAAATTTTCTCTCCGCCATGCTTATAATCTACTGCTGCTACTAAATTAAAATGTTCCATTCTTTCCATAAGAAGGACTGCTTCATGTCCCATACGTCCTCTTGGTCCAGCGATAATTACTTTAATTTCTTTCATTATTATTTCTCTCCCTCATCGATACGTGTCCAGCGATCTTTATCACGTGTATTAAATTTATTCATTACAATGTTATGTGCTGTTTCTAAATCAATATTTAAACTATTTGCCATACAAATCATAACAAATAATACATCTCCAAGCTCTTCTTCAATACTTCTTTCTGTTTCAGTTGTTTTCTTCGGTTTCTCACCATAATAATGATTTACCTCTCTTGCAAGCTCTCCCATCTCTTCCGTCAAACGAGCCATCATTGCAAGCGGACTGAAATAACCTTCTTTAAACTGACTAATATATGCATCTACTTCTTTCTGCATATCTTTCATCGTTTTTGCTTCCATACAATTCACCTCTAATCCTTCCTCTTTCATGTTAGCCAATTCATCGCGATTTGACAAATATTATTCCCCGCTAATCACCTATTTGTGACCTTTTTTGGATAGACTATAATAAAGTGAAACTTTCTTTTGCGGTTTTTTGCAAAAAATTAGTTGAACCAATCGGGTTCTTACGGCTAGTTCGCCTTGCTTCTTCACTTTATCTCCTATCAGCCGTTAGGACGGGGGAAAGTGAAACTTTCTTTTGCAGCTTTCTCGCAAAAGATTAGCCCGAACCAATCGGGTTCCTACGATTATTACTAACAACTAGAAATTACTTATCATTATGTTTTACCGTTTCAGCGGAGCAATGCAATCATTACATAATTAGGGGGATTTCTATATGACATCAAATTTGAGGATTCGAAATATCATTTTTATTCTAATCGGTTCCGCTATTTTTTCTTTTGGCATTGTGAATATCAATATTGAAAACCATCTTGCAGAGGGTGGATTTACTGGTATTACGCTATTATTATATTTCCTATTTTCATTTGACCCTTCCTATACAAACTTACTTTTAAATATCCCTATATTTTTCATCGGTTGGAAGTTACTCGGACGAACGACATTTTTATATACATTAATCGGTACATTTAGCGTCTCTTTATTCCTATGGGTGTTTCAGCGCTATGACGCACTCAACTTACATTTAAATTTACAAAATGATATGACACTCGCTGCTTTATTCGCTGGGGCATTTATCGGTATCGGGCTCGGAATTATCTTTAAATATGGTGGTACTACTGGCGGTGTTGATATTATCGCAAGGTTAGCTCACAAATATGTTGGCTGGAGTATGGGGAAAACGATGTTTATGTTTGATGCCGTCGTCATTATCGTTTCTATTCTTACATATTTATCATATCGTGAAGGCATGTATACGTTAGTTGCTGTTTTTATCGGGGCGAAAGTCATTGATTTTATGCAAGAAGGAGCCTATGCTGCTAAAGGGGCAACTATTATTTCGGATAAAAACGATGAAATTGCTGCCAAAATTTTATCCGACATGGAGCGCGGAGCAACCTTCTTAAAAGCTGTTGGATCCTATACAAAAGTGGAACGTAATGTATTGTATTGCGTTGTTGCTAAAAATGAAATCGTGAAATTAAAGAACATCATTACTTCTGTAGACCCACATGCCTTTGTCGCTGTAAGCGATGTACACGATGTAGTCGGTGAAGGATTTACACTAGATGAAAATAAAAATCCGTTACATAATTAAATTCAACTAGAAAAGCTCTTTAGCTTTTCTAGTTTTTTATTACAAGTCTTTTAAGCTTCTCCAAATCCTCATAAATGAGCTCCAATAAACTCCGATTATAAAAAATTGAAGCTGGATGAAAAGTAGGAAATATATTATATTCTTTTTCAGTCCACATAAACTCTGCATGTTGTATATCCTTTAGCTTTTGGATCGGCTGCTTTAATAATTGTCCGTGAACATCTGTAATCTTTTTATTATTTCCCGCTAAACGCTTTAGCGCAATATTACCAAGCGTCACGATAACTGGCGGATCTATATGTGCCAATTCATAATCTAATAACGGCGCGTGTGCAAATATTTCACCTTGATTCGGCGTTCTATTGTACTTCTTCTGTATTACTTCGCCATTTCGCTCTCTTTTCTCTCTCCACTTATACGGTCTGCTCCTAACCGCACTCGTAATATACACGTCTTCCCTTGTAACGTGAATACGTTCTAAAAACTCCATTAAATGTTTACCCGCTCTCCCGCTAAACGGAATCCCATTATGAATTTCTGTTTCACCAGGCGCTTCTCCAACGAGCATAAATGTTGGATTTTCAGGACCTTGTCCACTTAAAAAACCTTCTAGTTGATAAGGAGCACTACGCTCTTTCACTTGTTTTATTAAATGATTTGGATATTCCATTATCTCCACCTGCCTTCATCATACGCTACTTATATGTATTATGACTTTCTTACAACGTTTCTTTCATTTTATCCTGTCCATTTATTACAGATAATAAAAAAAGACTATCAAAATTGATAGTCTTTAGTCGTCGCTACGCTGCATACCAGTATATATTAATACGAGACGTAATAATTCAAATACCGCTACTGCTGCAGCTGCTACATATGTTAATGCTGCCGCATTTAATACTTTACGAGCTTGGCCATATTCATCTGTTGATACGATACCTAACGCTTCAATTTGTTGCATTGCACGCTTTGATGCATCAAACTCAACTGGTAATGTAACAAGTTGGAAAACAACACCTGCTGCCATTAAAATAATTCCTAGTAACATCAAACCAGACATTTGTGCAAATATACCGATTAGGACGAAAATCCAAGACATATTCGAGCCAAAGTTTGCAACTGGCACTAATGAATGACGGATACGCATAAAGTTATAATCTTTTGCATCTTGAATTGCGTGTCCTACTTCGTGTGCCGCTACTGCTGTTCCAGCAACTGAATGACCGTAATAATTATCTGTTGATAATCGAACCGTCTTAGCAGTTGGATCATAATGGTCTGATAAATGACCTGGTGTTTCTTCTACAGCTACGTTGTATAATCCATTTTCATCTAAAATTTTCCGAGCCACTTCTGCTCCTGTCATACCTGATGTTGAATAAACCTGTGAATACTTGCTATAGGCACTACGTACTTTTGACTGTGCATACAACGGTATGATCATTATGATCGCGAAGTAAATTAAATAAAACATCATGAACCTCCATTGAAGTTTTAATTATAGTACTTCTCATTCTATTTTCTTCTGCCATCATTGTCAATGAATAAACCTTACAATCCGTATCTTTATTTATCCCGTTATTTATGGGCAGTAAGACTCCCCCTCAAAATTCGGCTGGAGCAAAGAAGTTAGCTGGGAGATCAATTGTCCGTAAACGTCCGATTGGTTCAACTCATAATCAGTGAGGGATGAACACCCCTCCACCGATTAAAGTTTCACTTTATTGCATTACCTATTTTTAGAATGCACATTGCTTTTTCTTTTCTCTCGCTCTCCTTTATACTTTCTCCATCCAACATAAGTTAATGTGAATAAAATAAGTCCTCCAGTAATTGTCATAAACCAAATGAGAGAGGGCGCAATTTCATCCTTTTTTACTGTGTGAAATATCTTTTGTAAATCTCCTTTAATGATTCCTAATTGCATTTGGCCCCCTTTCGTTTTTAACATAACGCTACGAAATTCATCCAAATAAGATAAGTGAGCATTTACACGTTGCACTTCATTTTCTGGCAGAGCAATCATTAAGCTTGGATAAATAATATTAAATTCATTTAAAAATGTATTTAACGCTTGTTGAAACTGTCCAGCATCTTCTTTTTCCATCGCTTTTTCCATTTGAGAAAAGGTGCCCATTACTTTTCTTTCTCTTTCCATCCAAAGTGGTTGATATTTCGATACTTGCGCATCAACAGCGAGTTGTAATGCTAGCACATTATCAATTTTAACTTGCTTGCCTAAATCTTCTTCTGAGAGAGATTGTATTGCCTTGTCGTAAGCTAACGAAATGACTCTAAATTGATCTGGCGTTACTTCGTGTTTCTTTTCATTCCCCTTTATTACAAACTGCTCAGAGAAACGTTGTAATACTTGTACTGCTTTTTCATCTTCATTACGCTTCACTAGCTGTAACGAGTCATCTAACAACCCTGTTAGTTCACTCCACTCTTCAGCATATATACGTAATGGAAACATTATAATTAGAAATGCTATCAATCCAATTAATGTTCTCTTCATCCCGGTCCCCCCTATAACTACTAGTACAAAATATGTTAATTTGGACAAGAATAGAACAGAACTGGACCGAAAAATATATTATGGTTTTCAAAGAAAAAAATTCTCTTTAAGCAGAGAATTTTTCCTTTGAAATCCTTTTCTTTTTTACGAAATATCTATACAAACTGTAACAAAGTATACTACCACTTAAAATGAATAATAAAATAGCACATGCAGCATGCATAAAGAATTCTTCTGGTAGCATTAATATAATCGGATCCGTTTCAATATCAAACATCCAATAATCATTACTAAATAAAAGCTTATGGAATAATACAAAACTTTTTTCAAAATTAATAGCAATTGGTAACATCAGTGCTATTGGAAATATGATTGTTACAATCGATCCGTGCAGTAAAAACTTTTCGTTTTTCTTTTTTAATAAATATAAGCCACCTATTACTGTAATGGTAATTGTCGCATACATCACATATTGAATCTTCACTAAAATATTTTTAACATCTACAAAATGAATACGGCCATTTGTAGACATATCTAATGTTGGTAAATGTAATGCTCCGTCATAAAACGGAGATAAATATGTAATCAGCACATCATAATTTCTCTTAATTTCATCCTTCGTCATATCTGCTAAATCTGGAATGTTTAAAAAATCAATTTCAAAATAATATAGCCATTTTCCGTATACAACTGCCATTGTTGCGAGTGCAAAAACAGAAAATGCTATGCTATATGAAACAACTAAAGTAATCAATCTATCCAATATTTTTGTGCCACTCTTATTTTTCTTCATTTTCTCCCCCTAAATGTTCTCACCATCATAAAGAAAACTGTTTTCGGTGCTCACGTAAGCAATAATAATACGTGATACACAGTACAGCAATACTTAACCAAAACGTAAAATAACCAATTTTTTCTACAAACAAATGCATAATTCCGTATCTCGGCATTTGCCAAAACAAATAATCAATTACATCATTATGTAATGTCCATATACCCGCTACCGCAAAATGCCATTTTTTTATACGGTAAAACGGAGCATATAGCACGCCCTGTACCGCCATCGCAAGATGCGAAAGCATTAGCATGTAGCCCATAAGACCAATAGGGCCTTTTACATAAATCATAATTGCGTTTACAACAACAGCCCATATACCATATTTTATTAAAGTAACTATCGCTAGCGCCTCTATTAATCCCCAGTTTCTCTTTATTAAGAAAGCGATTAAAACAAAGACAAAAAAGAGACTCGCCATAGGGCTATCTGGTACAAACGGCCAAAATATAGGTGACGTTTCTTTTAATTGATTTCCATACCATATAAAACCGTAAATTGTACCTAATATGTTAACAACCAATAAAAATATTAATACGGAGCGTTGTCTTAACATTGCATACAAATAAGCCAATCTGTATTTCCAACACCTTTCAAACAAAGTCATTCTTTCATCAAACTCTACTCTATTATATAGTAAACTTTCTATCATCAAAATAAAAAGCTGACTACAATTTTTTTGTAGTCAGCTCTCTATTACTTCTTATTATACTTTGCAATAAATTCCGAAAGTTTTTTCACTTCTTCATCTGTTCCTTTAAATACACCTTTAGGCATTGCGCCTTTACCCTCTTTCGCGATTTTAGCGATTTCTTCTGGTTTTAAAGTTAAGTTTTGTAGAGCTGGTGCTGCTGCACCACCTTGTAAATTGTCACCATGACATGTTAAACAAGTATTTTTTTGCATTAATTTGTAGCCGTCATCATTTTTATCAACTGGTGTTGTTTTTACAATTGCACCTTGTTTTTTTGCAGCCTCCCAGTCGTGGTGTGCTACAGATTCCCAAGTTAAAAAGATAATCGATGCAATTGCCAAAAGCATAAATCCAGTTGCTACAGGACGTTTAAATGGACCTCTTTCTGGACCTCGATCTAGAAACGGAGCTAACATTAACGCTCCAAACGCAATCCCTGGCATAATAAACGCACCAATTACAGTAAATGAACCTGAAGCATAAGAATACTTTAATAACTGATACAAGAATAAGAAATACCAATCTGGAAGTGGTATATATCCTGCATCTGTCGGATCCGCCATTCTCTCAAGCGGTGACGGATGTGCCACTGTTAAACATAAATAACCGATTAAAAAGACTGCACCAACCATCCATTCTTTTAACAAGAAGTTCGGCCAAAATGCTTCTGTTTTTCCTGGGTATTCAGAATAATCTTTTGGAATATTTGGTTTCCGAGCTACTGGTACCCGAGAATCTCCTACAAACTTCATCCCTTTGCCGCGATGCATAATCTCCCTCCTTTAGTTCTTTTCCTCTTTAATTTAGCAATCTCTTATAGTGGACCGGAAATACCTTGTTTGCGAATCATGATGAAGTGGAAGGCCATTAAACCTAGAAGTGCTGCTGGTAAGAAGAAGACGTGAATAGCAAAGAAGCGAGTTAATGTTTGAGCGCCAACAATTTCGGAATGACCAGCGAGTAATGTTTTAATATAAGGACCAATGAGCGGCGTTTGCTCTGCAATTTGAATCCCTACTTTCGTAGCAAATAACGCTTTCATATCCCACGGTAATAAATATCCGGTAAAACCAAGACCTAACATAACAAAGAAAATAAGAACACCAACAATCCAGTTTAGTTCACGAGGTTTTTTATACGCACCTTGGAAGAAAACTCTGAGTGTATGTAAAAACATCATTACAATTACGAGACTAGCACCCCAGTGGTGCATACCACGGACAATTTGTCCGTAAGCAACTTCATTTTGTAAATAATAAACCGATTCCCAAGCATTTTTAATATCTGGCACATAATACATTGTCAAAAACATTCCAGACAAAATTTGAATTACAGTAATGAAAAAAGTAAGTCCTCCAAAGCAATAGACGAATGCAGAAAAGTGATGTGCTGGGTTTACATGCTCAGGTACTTCATGATCAGCGATATCGCGCCAGATCGGTGTAATATCTAATCGCTCGTCTACCCAATCATAAATTTTATTTAGCATCTACTTTGCACCCCCTCTTGGCTTCGCTTTTCCTAAATACAGCGTTCCATCTTTTACTTTAGACTCGTACACATCAAGCGGAGCAAGGGGCGGCGTACCTTTAATGTTAATCCCATCTTTTGTGTAACGCCCCCCATGACATGGGCAAAAGAATTGATTCGGATGTGCTTTGTCCGAATTCCAGTTAACTGTACACCCTAAATGTTTACATACTGGAGAAAACGCAACAATGTCTCCGCTTTCATCTTTATGAACCCAAGCTGATTTTGGTTCTTCGGACTTGTACCAACCGTCAACCTGCTTCACCTTAAAATCAAAACGCTTCGGCTCTGTTGTAATATCCTTTACTTGTGCAACAGCCACCATATCCGTTCCCGCTTCTTTTCTTAACACCGGATCAAGCGCAAATCGCGTCATCGGCATTAAAATACCCGCAGCCATAAAGCCTCCTACCCCTGTAAGTGTGTAATTTAAAAACTGTCTTCTTGACACACGATGTTCTTTCTCGCTCACGAAAATTTCCCCCCTCTATCAGAAATTGTCCCCTCGTGATAAATTATATAAAAAATAAAAACTAGGACACTATCATGATATAATACGCTCATGCACAGGTCAATATCATACTACTCATAATAATAAGAACTTTCTGTTTATTGAAAGTTTCCCCATTTCTCTTCTAACATCACCATTATATTTTTTATATGTGCATGAATGACTTCTCTTTTCGCTTGATCGCTAAATTCCTCTAACGCTAATGAAGGAAACCAAAATAAATCTCCTTGTAACTCTTCCATATCTTCTTTCCATGAAAAATCACTTGTAACATAGGTAATATGCTTAAAACCTTGGCTTTGTAAATGATCTGTCCATTCTTGCAAACGACCTTTTTCCTTCTTTTGGCTTTCTACTAAATACGTAAACGCAGGCAGTAAAAGCACTCTCCCTTTATACTCTCTTTCCAATTCCATACTCAACAATTCGATAAATTCACCTTGTTCTACAACCATTTTCATTTCTTTCGCTGCCGAAATTGATAAAAGCGGTATAACTCCTGTATCTACATACTCTCTTGCTTGCTCAAATTGTTCTACATCTTTTACAATCCATTTCACATTTCTTCCCTCCCTTATCAGAAATGACAGAACTTTCACTTTATATATATTAAACCATACTAAAAGAGGTAAAAAAAGAAAAACTACCTAATATAGGTAGTTTTTCTTGAAAAAAATTCTGAAATTTGTAAAAAATAATAATTCAAATAAATTCTATAAAGTCTTTAACTCCGCCGTTAACCTATGAAACGCTTCCTTATCTTGCTTATCCAACGCTTCATCAATTTGTTTCAAAAGACGTTCCCTTCTAAATGAAAATACACTCTCTTCTAAAAATCTCTCTGCCAGTAAACGGTCTTTTTCATTTACTTCAATATGCTTTGGTAAATATGGGTTTTCTTCTAATACTGCTACATAATTTGCATTTTGAAACGATGATTTAAAGTTGAGTTGAATATAAATATCCTCATCTCGATTTAAACGAATATCATGAAACGATTTTTCAGCATCTGTTGTCATAACATTTTGTTTAAAAAAGTGAAACGGTGTGTCTTTCACACAATTCGCTGACATCACTAAGCCACGCGGACAATATTTTGCATGCTCTACGAAGTGGACTTTATGCATTAATTGGTCGTGACTCATTAAATAATTCAAAATCCATACACATTCACGCTGTTTCAGTTGGTAATTATTCAAAAACCATTTTACAAAATCCTTCTTCTCGTTTACAGAAACAGGGGTATTCATAGCAATTAAGTCCCTCCTCTGTCTTTCTCTTTTCTTTTTAGATTCAAGAAGCGGCATTCAGTTTCCTTCCAACTTATGAAAAATCCTCTAAATTATATAACAACTCTTCAATATGAATTTGTGTCGGGTCTAGTTGTAATAACTGGGTAAATACTTCTTTTGCCTCTTTTCGTTTTCCTTCTTCCAATAAGAAATAACCGTACTCTTCCAAGAAGTCTGGATGATTCTTAAAAGAAGTATATGCACTTTCATAGTGTTTTAATGCATCCGAATACATTTCTAATTGTTTTTTTGCATACGCAAGATCCCAAAGTAATTGTGTATCTGGCTCTCCGCTATCAATAGCACGCTCTACAACTGTAATTAACTCTTCATACTTTTCTTGTTCTTTTAGGATATACGCATATTTTAATGTTGCACCTAAATGTCCTGGATCTAACTCAAGTGCTTTTTGAAGCACTTCCTCTGCTTCCGCTACTTTTCCTAATTTCGCCGCTATGTTCGCTAATTCTACATAAAACGGAACAGAAAGCTCATCTACTTTAATCCCTTCATGAAGTGTTTCATAGCTTTCTTGAAGCATTCCTTCTTTTTCATAGCTTTTCGCTAAATACATGTACAGCGATGCGTATTCAGGATCTAATTCTTTTAATTCTTTCCAAGCGCCAATTGCTCTTTGATATTCTTCCCCTTGGTATAATGTGAAAGCATATCCAAATAATGAGTGAATATCCTTTTGCTCCTCTAAGCCTACTTCATAATAAGATATTGCCTCTTCCCAGTTTCCAATCGCACTTAACGTTTCTGCGAGACGAAGCGCAATGACAACACCACCCATTACTTTATGTTCTGCTAATAGCGACTCGTAATGAGTAATTGCCTTTTGTTCTTCACCTTTACTACTATATAATTCTGCTAATCCAAACGTAATAACAGGTTCGTCAGGCATCATTTCTTTCGCCTTTAATAGTTTTTGCTCTGCTACATCATCAAAACCTTGCATTTGGAATAAGTCCGCAACAAGTAATAACGATTGAACATATAAATCATCATTTTCTGGAATATCATGAAGTACTTCAATTGCTTCATCTTCTTTGTCTAGATCAATATATAATTCTGCTAAAAATATCGTGAATTCACTTTCTTCCGGATATAGCAATCGTAAGTCTTCTGTAATAGCTAGCGCCTCATCCGTAAATCCAAGTGTATGATAATAACGAGCGATATCATACTTCTCTTCATCATTCGCAATTTGTAATTGTTCTTTTAATAATTGTAATCCTTTTTCCGCTTCACCATTTTCAATATATGAAACAGCTTGTTCAAACTTTTGCATAAACGTCTCCTTTAATTCTAAAAAATATTCTCTTCTGTTTATTTATCATAAGCAACTAGGTGTAAGAACGCAACCTTTAGAATGAGCATGCTTCTTCTTGTACTTTCACTTATAACGATTCGAATATGACACCGATACCGCATCGCTATTTTCTATTGTAACGTTTTCTTTCATGACCGCGCAAATAACTTCCCTTATCAATTATTAAGTCCCACAAATCGCACTGTACAGGTCAGCTTCTCTTTTTAAACCGGGAATCTGACCACATATAAATAGTGGGATAAAAAAGGCTCCTATAATAGGAGCCTTCACAATTTCTTAAGAGTATGTTTCTTCTTTCTGTACTTGCTCATTTACAAGCTCTTTCAATAATTCTATAATTTCATCATTTTCTTCTTTCAAACCAACAGTAATACGAATGCCATCATTTATACCAAATGCGGCACCAGAACGAACAATGTATCCTTTTTTCATTAATCGTTCGAAAGCTTCATTACCAGGAATGCCAAGTTTTAAGAAAATGAAATTTGTTTGAGACGGATAATAGAATACGTTATATTCCTTACAAAATGCATAATATTGATTTAATCCTTCTTCATTCTTTTTCACACATTCTTGTAAAAAGGCTTGATCTTCTAATGCAGCGAGTGCCACAGCTTGGGCTACAGTCGATGTATTGAATGGTAACCTCGCTACTTCTAGCTGCCCGATTAACTTCGCATTACCAACCGCATATCCGATACGAAAAGCAGCTAAACCATATGCTTTTGAAAACGTGCGTAAAACCATAAGATTTTCATACTCTTTAAGAAGTGGTAATGTTTGCGGATAGTCTTCTGCTCCCGCATATTCATAATATGCTTCGTCCATAATAACGAGCGCTGACTTAGGTACCGATTCTAAAAATGAAAGTAATTTTTGTTTCTCTACATATGTACCTGTTGGATTATTCGGATTACAAATCCATACAATCTTCGTTTTGTCATCTACTTGCTGTAACATTGCATCTAAATCATGAATTCCATCTTTAAGTGGTACTTCCCGAACTTCTGCTCCTTCAATCACAGCATGATGATGATATTGAGAGAACGTAGGATTTGCCATTACAATATTTGTTCCTTCATGTAGTAATGCACGGCTAATCATTTGAATGACTTCATCTAACCCACTACCAAATAACAGTTGTTCCGCTTTTACACTTAAATGCTCTGCTACTTTCGTTCGAAGTTCAAAGGCATATCCGTCCGGATAAAGGGCGTATTGACTTGCTAACGAAGTTAACGCTTCTGTCACACGTGTAGAGCAACCGAATGGATTTTCGTTTGATGCTAATTTCACAATTTTTGATAATCCATATTCCCTTTTTACTTCTTCAATATTTTTCCCAGGTACATATGCTCTCAAAGTTAACAATTGCTCTTTCACTCTCATTTCGCTTCCCCCAGTCATTTTATTCAATTCGATTACAGTATAATTATAGCCCCTCACTGCAATCTTTTATCATAACCGTCACTATTACGAGAATACATCTAAATCAGCACTTCATACCTCTTTACTATTCTTTAAACCATATCCTTTTGAAATGCCTCTAACGCAATATGAACAGTCTCATCTGAAATAGATACGACATTCACTACCCCATATTCCTGCATAAGCACCATATGAATTGTTCCTGCATTTGCTTTCTTATCTTGTTTCATCAATTGAACGAGGCGCTCTACATTCAAATCGCTTGGCATTTTTGGATAACCGTAATTCAAGAACCACTGCTTCATTTTTTCATAGGCAAGATCAACCTTGTACACTTGTTCACTTAAGAATATGGCAAATAACATTCCAACCGCCACTCCGTCACCGTGCGTAATATTTCCATATCCAAGCTCTTTTTCAAGAGCGTGTCCTAATGTATGGCCAAAGTTTAAATGGGCACGTACACCTTTTTCTGTTTCATCTTGCGACACAATTTTCGCTTTTACTGGAATCGCCTTCGTTAATATATAAATTAACTTCTCATCGCGAAGATCTGTTAATGTTTGCACTTTTTCTTTTAACCAACGATACAGCTCAACATTACCAATAAGAGCATGCTTTATCACTTCTGCAAAACCTGAACGCCACTCTTTTTCAGGAAGAGAATGTAAAAATGGTGTGTGATATACAACTGCTTCTGGCTGATGGAATGCACCGATCATATTTTTCCCTAACGGATGGTTAATTGCTACTTTCCCGCCTACTGCGCTATCATGAGCTAATAAAGTCGTTGGAACCTGAACAAAGCGAATACCACGCATAAACGACGCGGCAACAAAACCAGCCAAGTCCCCAATCATTCCGCCTCCAAGTGCGATAATTAAAGAGTTTCTATCTAATTTATTTTCAAGAGCTGACGTATGAGCCGCATAGAAATTTTCAAAAGACTTCTCTTTTTCACCGCTCGGTACAACGAATGAAAATACTTTTTGTTCTACTTGTAATGCATTAACAACTGTCTGTAAATGTAAAGCTGCAACGGCTTCATCTGAAATGATCATTACGTTAGACACAGCCGGCTGCATATTTTGAACGATCGTTGCCAAATATGACAATGCCTCTTTCCCAACATGTACATCATATTCTTTTGATTTCGTTTGAATATGTATGTTTCCCATTAAAATCCCCTCGCATATTCATTATGTTTCCCAATATTTTCACGAATAAGGTCCATACGGTCTAACCCAAATTGTTCGATTAAAGCAGTCGCTAATTCCCAAGCCACAACCGCTTCTGCAACGACACTAGCTGCCGGTACAGCACAACTATCTGAACGTTCAATGCTTGCTGTAAAAGGTTCTTTTGTATCAATATCCACACTTTGAAGCGGTTTATATAGTGTAGGTATCGGTTTCATCACACCGCGCACAACAATTGGCATTCCAGTCGTCATGCCACCTTCTAATCCACCTGCATTGTTCGTTCTTCTTGTATATCCATGTTCCTCATTCCAAAGAATTTCATCATGAACTTCACTTCCCGGTCTGTGTGCTGCTTCAAAACCAATTCCAAGCTCCACACCTTTAAAGGCATTAATACTCATAATTGCAGCTGCTAATTTTGCATCTAGTTTTCGGTCATAATGTACATAGCTACCTACTCCAATTGGCATTCCTTCCACAACTACTTCAACGATTCCACCAATTGAATCACCATTTGCCTTTGCATCATCAATTGCTTTCATCATTTGTTTACTAGCTTCGTCATCTAAGCAGCGTACAGGTGATGCTTCTGTAATACTTTTTAATTCTTCAATTGAACTATACGTAATCTCCTTTGCTTGTACACCACCAATCTCAATCACATGACCCGCCACTTTAATACCAAGCTCTACCAAAACTTTTTTAGCAACCGCACCAGCAGCAACACGCACTGTCGTTTCGCGTGCCGAAGAACGTTCAAGTACATTTCTCATATCTCTATGACCATATTTAATTGCACCATTTAAATCAGCATGTCCAGGCCTTGGTTTTGTCACTTTCCTTTTCATTTCTTTTTCTTCTTGTTCCGTCAAGGGCTCAGCGCCCATAATTTTTGTCCAATGTGCAAAGTCACGATTTTCAACAACAAGTGTAATGGGAGATCCTAATGTTTCTCCATGTCTAATACCACTGACGATTTGAACTTGATCTGTTTCAATTTGCATGCGTCTACCACGCCCATATCCCTTTTGTCTTCTAGCTAACTCTTCATTTATATCATCCGCTACTAGAGGCAATCCTGCTGGAACACCTTCCAAAATCGTTGTAAGTTGTGGGCCATGAGATTCACCAGCTGTAATATATCGCATACGTTATTCCTCTTTTCGCATATGTATTTATCCCGCATTAACGGGCAGTAAAACTCCCACCTCAAAATTTGGCTGGAGCAATGAAGTTAGGTGGGAGATCCACTGCCCATAAACGCCCGATTGGTTCAACTAATAATCAGTGGGGAGATGCCCCCCATTGATTATAGTTTCACTTTATCTCACTATATTAAGCAATGATATTATCTTTCATCATTCTAAAAATATTAAAGTAATTATTTAGTAAATCGACCATACGTTTATTCTCACTTTATACTTTTCGATAGGCCTTTCACTTTACATATCAATATATCATAACAACTCTAACTTCGTAACTAATTGAAATAAAAAAAGTGCAAGAAGAATACCCCTATTCTTCTTGCACTTTTTACTATTATCACAGTGATTAAAGCGTTTACAAATTATTTCAAAATAATTAGTAAATCCATTCATTCATTAATTTTGAGTAGTCTACCAATTCTTCTTCCTTAAAGAAAATAGCAATCTCGCGCTCTGCACTTTCTAAAGAATCAGAACCGTGGATAATGTTTTTCGCAACAGTTACACCGAAATCTCCACGAATTGTTCCAGGAGCAGCTTCATGTGGTCTTGTTTTACCCATCATGTTACGAGCTGTATCTACTACACCTTCACCTTGCCATACCATTGCGAATACAGGTCCAGATGTAATAAAGTCTACTAGTTCACCAAAGAAAGGTTTTTCTTTATGCTCACCGTAGTGTTGTCCAGCAATTTCCGGAGTGACTTGCATTAATTTTGCACCAACTAATTGAAAGCCCTTTTTCTCAAAACGAGCTACAATTTCCCCAATGAAGGCACGTTGTACACCGTCTGGTTTTACCATTAGAAATGTTTTTTCCATAAAAAATCTCTCCACTTCTGAATTATGTATGTAATTGTATATCCCCACACACATATTAACACCCTTATCACAATTGTGCAATAGTTTTGAAATAGAGAGATTATTTTATTATTTAGAAAAAACACTAAAATTTTCGTTTTCCAATATACTTTGCTACATTTTGCAATGCATACTTTGCTTGTCCACGTGGGAGTGGTTTTATTATTTCCAATGCTTTATGTAAATAACGTTCGCTAAACGCAAATGCTTGATCAATAGCTGCGCTATTTTTCACGGCATCAATAATTTCTTTCATTTCACTCGTCGTTGTATTTTCATGTACCGATGTAATTTTCTTTCGGAGTATTGGATCATCCATCGCATATAAAGCAGGAAGCGTAATATTTCCTTGTAGCAAATCACCACCAGCAGGTTTTCCAAGTTTCTCTTCTGTTGAAACGAAATCTAGAATGTCATCAATAATTTGATAAGACATTCCTACGAAATAGCCATACCAAAATAGACGATTTACCGTATCACGATTAGCACCAGCAGCAATCGCTCCCAATTGGCAACTCGCAGCAATTAATAATGCGGTTTTTCGCTTTATTCTTCTTAAATACGTTCTTAAATTTTGGTCATAGTTATATTTATCTTTAATTTGTTCAATTTCACCTTTACAGACTTCTAAAATGGTATGTGACAACGCTTGATGCGCCTCTGGAATTTCGATATTTGTTACACATTCAAGAGACTTAGCGAACAGATAGTCTCCTGTATACATTGCAATACGATCTCCCCATTTCGCATTCACAGTCGCACTACCGCGTCGTAAAAATGCAGCATCAATAACATCATCGTGAACAAGAGAAGCCATATGAATAAGTTCTAACGCAACAGCGACATGCTTAATTGCGTCTAACTTATAATCTCCAAATTTCCCTGCAAGCAATACAAATACAGGACGAATTCGCTTCCCACCAGCTTCAATAAGTTGTAATGCCGCCTCTTCTACTAATGGTTGTTCAGAAGCAACTGTCTTTTTTAATTCTTTTTCTATCACATTAATATCCGATCGTAAAAAAGAGTACATAAGTTGTAACTTCATATTGTTCACCTTAACCTAAAACTTCTTTTTTCTATTTTGATTCTGGTTTAATACCTAAATGCATCGCTGCTACCCCAAAAGTAAATGGTTTTACTTGGACACGTTCAAGTCCAGCCTTTTCAAACATATTAGCCAATTCTTTCATCCCTGGGAATGTACTAGCAGATTCTTGAAGCCATGAATATTCTTTATAACTTTTAGCAAATATCTTTCCAAATAACGGCATGATATATTTAAAGTATAAAATATATCCTTGTCGAAAACCAATCATTGTTGGTTGAGAGGTTTCTAAACAGATTACTTTCCCACCTGGTTTTACTACACGCGTCATTTCTTTTAATACGTGCATATAATCCGGTACGTTTCGTAAACCAAATCCAATCGTTACATAATCAAATATATTATCTTCAAATGGAAGTTCCATTGCATTCCCATGCATAAGTTCTACTTGTTTTAATTGTAACGCCTCTACCTTTTGCTTACCGACAGATAGCATGTTTTCACTGAAGTCCAGACCAACAACCTTCCCCTGCTCACCTACCGCTCCAGCTAGCGCTATTGTCCAATCCGCCGTTCCGCAGCACACATCAAGCGCTTTACTACCTGGTTTTACATCCATAATGCCCATCGTCTCTTTACGCCACGCTTTATGTCTTTGAAAACTAATTACAGAATTCATCACATCGTATTTATCAGAGATTTTCTCAAATACATCATGTACTCTTTCTTCTTTTGATTGTTGCATGCTCGTACCTTCTTCCAATGTAAAATTGCTTATGTCTTCGATTTATCTCTTAATACAGAATTTATTTCATTTATATCTGTATGATCTTCTAAAAATTGTTTTTCTTTCTTTCTCAATTCCATCATCCAGCCATTAATAACTTTTTCTGCATCCGCTTCATCCTCGGAAACCTCTTGAACAGCTTGAAACACAGGTGAATGTTGTTTGTCAGCATACAATTGACTTTCTTTTTGGAGACGATTTTTTCCTAATACATATGTTATAAATGGCTTCCAATACGATAAATGAAAATGATCACATGTTTTCTGCAGAAGTGCAGACTCAATCGTTACGACGCTTTTCATTATGTCATCCACCGTTTCATGCACTTTTTGGTATAACATAATTTTATGTTCATTAATCTCTTTGATTCCTTCAGCAAGCGCA
Organism: Bacillus thuringiensis; assembly: GCF_014932895.1. GTDB lineage: Bacteria > Bacillota > Bacilli > Bacillales > Bacillaceae_G > Bacillus_A > Bacillus_A thuringiensis_AA. Next base: position 636,910 of record NZ_JACYOF010000002.1, read on the forward strand.
CGAATTAAAACAATATCACGATTCATAGATAACAAATAATAATATAACCCACTATAATAATCACCTGCAAGTACTGTTAATTGGCGACGTTTATGTGATTCAATTGCTTCTTCACCCGCTTTATTTGATACTCTTTCATGCGTATCAAGCGCAATTTGTACAAGCATAATTGTTACTACATAATGCTCAATTTGGTCTATATGTAACTTTTCACTTTTTAAAGCACCGTATAACAATGCTATTTTTTCTTCATCAATAAATGGTTCTTCAATATAGTTTATAAAATAAGGATGGCGTAATTTCTCCATCAATTTCTCTTTTATACCCGCATACCCTCCGTAGATGTCACACACAAAAAATCACCCTTGTTTTCTAATTCATAAAACTTATTATAACACATACATTCTATTTTCTATAACCAAAACTTGGCTACACCTTCCATTCATTTAAGCAATCTTTCTATTCTTACTCTGTCCAACTAAACTATATCATTTATTCACTTGTAAAAAAAAGAAAAGCAGTTTCCCGCTTTTCTTTACTTCGTTTTAATAAAAGATAAAATTTCACTACGTGCTGCAGCATCATTTTCTAGCACACCACGTACTGCTGTCGTTACTGTTTTCGCACCTGGCTTTTTCACACCACGCATCGTCATACACATATGTTCTGCTTCTACTACTACCATTACACCATGCGGCTCTAGTACTTCCATAATAGAGTTCGCTACTGTTGATGTAATACGTTCTTGCAGTTGTGGTCGACGTGCAATTGTGTCTACAGTACGAGCTAATTTGCTTAACCCTGTTACCTTTCCGCCTTGCGGAATATATGCAACATGAGCAACTCCATAGAACGGAACTAGATGATGCTCACACATCGAATAGAATGGTATATCTTTTACTAGTACAAGCTCTTCGTGATCTTCTCCGAATACTTTATGCAAGTGCTCCTTCGGATCTTCATGCATACCTGAGAACACTTCTGCGTACATTTTCGCAACACGCTTTGGTGTATCAAGTACTCCTTCACGATTTGGGTCATCTCCGATTGCCTCTAAAATAAGGCGTACTGCATGTTCAATTTGTTCTAAATTAACTTTTGCCATCCGCTAGCCCTCCCGAAAACCTAAAAGTGATACGAACACATTCTAGCATATTTATGTTTTTAAAAGCAAAAAGAAGAGTTCCCAAAAAGGAAACTCTTCTTCCCTGCTAATATGTAAGGATTATTTAACCGCATCTTTTAACGCTTTACCAGGTTTGAATGCAGGTACTTTACTTGCAGCGATTTCAATCTCCTCACCTGTTTGTGGGTTACGACCTTTACGAGCCGCACGCTCACGAACTTCGAAGTTACCGAATCCGATCAGTTGTACTTTATCACCTTGTTTTAAAGCTTCTAAGATAGAATCAAAAACAGCGTCTACTGCTTTTGTTGCGTCCTTTTTAGAAAGGGAACTTGCTTCTGCAACAGCATTGATTAAATCTGTCTTGTTCATGCCATTCACCTCCTCCCAAAGATAAGACTGTATAATGATCATAAAATGAGTCTTACTTTCATTTGTAGGCAATTTTTGCAAATTCTATACTACAAAGATGTAGATAAATCATTATCAACGCCTATATTATACGATTCTCCTTTATAATTCAATATTTTTAAGGAAATTGTTACTCTTAAAATGTGAAAATCTGATGAAACTTGACAATTTACAACAATGTATTAGATAATGACTGTTTGTTTTGCTATTCCATAAGCAAAAAGATAAAAAATCCCTCTACAATGAGAGGGATTTTTTCTTATAAAATAATCGCAATTAATCCACCAGATCCTTCATTAATAATTCTTTCTAACGTTTCTTTTAATTTATATCTAGCATTTTCTGGCATTAAAGATAGTTTCGCTTGAATTCCTTCACGAACAATCGAGCTAAGCGAACGTCCGAATATATCAGAATTCCAAATTGATAACGGGTCATCTTCAAAATCTTGCATTAAATAACGAACTAATTCTTCACTTTGCTTTTCCGTACCAATGATTGGCTCAAACGTTGATTCCACATCTACTTTAATCATATGAATAGATGGAGCCACAGCTTTTAACTTCACACCAAACCTTGAACCATGACGAATAATTTCTGGCTCATCTAAGCTCATATCAGCTAATGCAGGTGCTGCTACCCCATATCCTGTTTGTTTTACCATACGTAAAGCATCTGCCACTTGATCATACTCTATTTTCGCATGAGATAAGTCGAGCATAAGCTTCAATAAATGATCTTTCCCTCGAATTTCTACACCTACTACTTCTTTTAAAATTTGATCATACAATTCATCTGGCGCATATAAATCAATCTCCGCTACCCCTTGCCCCATATCGATACCAGCTAAACTCGCTCGATCAATAAATTCGTATTGACTAAACTGCCATACAACTCGGTCCACATCGCGAAGACGTTTTATATCCTTCACAGTCTCTTGAACTGCTTCCTGATAACTTTGACGTAACCAATGCCCTTCATTTAGCACCATCACCCAGCTCGGAAGGTTCACATTCACTTCTAATACTGGGAACTCGAATAATGCTTCTCGAAGTACATTATACACATCTGTTTCTCTTAAACTCTCTACGCTCATCGCAATGACTGGAATATCATATTCTTCTGATAAACTTTGGCGTAATTGCTCTGTATCCGGATGATATGGCTGTACAGTGTTGATAATCATAATGAAAGGTTTTCCAACTTCTTTTAGCTCATTTACAACGCGTTCTTCTGCCTCTATATAATCTCTTCTTGGAATTTCGCCAATTGTTCCATCTGTTGTAATTACAACTCCAATTGTTGAATGTTCTTGAATTACTTTGCGCGTTCCGATTTCTGCCGCTTCATGGAATGGAATAGGCTCTTCATACCAAGGAGTATTAATCATACGCGGGCCATTCTCATCTTCATATCCTTTCGCTCCTGGAACCGTATATCCAACGCAATCTACTAATCGAATATTCACTTCAAGACCTTCATCTACTTCGATAGAAACCGCTTGGTTTGGAACAAACTTCGGTTCCGTCGTCATGATTGTACGACCAGCAGCACTTTGAGGCAGTTCATCCTGCGCTCTTTGACGGTCAGACTCATTCTCAATATTTGGAATAACTACAAGTTCCATGAATTTTTTAATGAATGTTGATTTCCCTGTTCGAACAGCTCCTACAACTCCAAAATAAATATCACCGCCTGTGCGTTCCGCAATATCTTTAAAAATATCTACCTTTTCCAAGTGATTCCCTCCCTCAAAATTTTTGGGAATAATTCCGCGTTTATAGTCAACTAATACCTTCTCTAACGTTGCCTATAATATCTGATATAATATAATGGTATTCTAGAAGTTCGGACAATATATCATATAATTTTGTCCAATTTCATATGACTATTTAAAAAATATCTTTTGTTTGCATCACAAGTTGTATAACATAAAAAACCTTTCTTCTAGAACTTATTCGCTAAAAGAAAGGTTCATGACTTATGATTTAAAAAAAATTGGTTCTCCATCCTTTACCGTATACGGTAAAGAATAGGCAGGAACAAATGGAGAATCTTTTGAAAGTATATTACGAATATCTTCTCCCTCCTTAAATTGCCCTTCATTTTTTTTCAAAGCTTCATATAAGTCAATTCTATAGTCAACAAAAACTTCTCCTTTTTCATTGATTACAAAAGGAAGTCCTTTACCAGAATACGGACTTGTCACTTGTGGTACATCTTTATATCCTAGTTTTTTAAAATCTAATTCATATACACCATCTGAAATTACTTTTTTAAAAGGTGGATATTGATGTTCATCACGATACATCCTAAGCTTCAATGATAATTCCTGAATTTGTTCAGCTATCCTAACATCTATTAACTTTACTGTTGGGTTTGTTTCAACATCTATTAATACATACTGGTATACTCCTCCGCTTTCATACGCATTACCCGGTGCTTCTTGTATGTAGCGCGGAGCAATCTTTTGAAAGTCAATTGGATACTTCTGATAAATAGGCGTACTCATATCACGCGTCTTAATTGGCAATATCCCGTCATTTTGTTCCTTAAATGTCGTAATAGCTTTTTGAACAACTTGTAACTGATCTTCATAAGGAACAGCATTTTGTTTCATATTTTCCTTCGGATACAAACATCCTGTTAACATGCTCATACAACAAAATATTAAAATAATATGGACTTTTTTCACTAACAATCACCTTTTCATGCTAATTTAACTTGCTGCTTATGTAACATTTTCGAAGTACACTTCCTTTATCGCTCCACAGGTCCACTAAATACAACAAGAAAAATAACAATTCCCGATACTATCATAAGGGTGTACGCTACTAACGCTGTAATCCCTTTCAAAAATTTATTCTTTATTTTATGTCTACTTAATAAAATAAAACTTACTGCAACAAACATAAATCCCATTGCTCCTAAGGAAAACCACATTTTAACAAGCCCTTCCGACATATACACACCCCTTTATTATCAATCTATTTTTATACTATTTTAACAAATTAAAATCTTTAAACAAATACAAAAATAACATTTTACTACGAATTAATGAAGTAAAACTTTATTCAGTAAGTTTTTTGCCCATCCTCCACTAATCTTGATAAAAAATAAAACCGAAGCGACTGTACCTCTCGCTTCGGTTGACCAAATATGCCCAAAACAGCTCTATTCCCATACTTTCATGGCTATCATATGCAATCTACAAACTCTTTGTTTCTCATATTTTATTTTTTAAACATTTTACTTAACGAGCCAAAATCCGTTGGCATATTATTGTTAATAATCGCTTTTACAATTTGATCCTCTTGCTCTTTCGGCACTTCCCGTCCTGCTAATAGAGCAACTTGATGAATCAATTGGCGCAGCACCGTTTCATCACGCAAATTTGCATTTTGTACAGATGATGCTAATTTAAAAATATCCTCTTTGTTCACTTTCGCTTCCTTCTCAATATTATTAAAAATGTTATTATCCATTCTTTTCACCCTCTCCTCAAGTTACTCTTCATCCTATGCAAAAATAAAAAAATGGTGAAAAGACCCAAAAAATAAAAAGCGACAGCAGTACAAATTGTACCGCTGTCGCTTTTATTTATAGTAAATCAGGTATAGCTTCCACTTCATGCTTTCTCACACGTCCCATCAATGAGCCTACTGCATCTTTCACATTATTCCCATTGAACAGCACATCATATAAAGCAGCTGTAATCGGCATTTCAACTTCCATCTTCTCCGCTAATTCATGAGCAGCTTTCGTCGTTCTTACACCTTCCACAACCATACCCATGCTTTCTAACACTTCTTCTAAAGAGTGCCCTTTTCCAAGCATATTTCCTGCACGCCAATTTCGGCTATGCACACTTGTACAAGTCACAATTAAGTCCCCCATACCAGTTAGACCAGCAAATGTCAGTGGATTACCGCCCATCTTTCTTCCTAAACGAGCAATTTCCGTTAACCCGCGTGTCATTAATGCTGCTTTTGCATTATCTCCTAATCCAAGCCCGTCCGTTATCCCAGCGGCTAATGCGATAATATTTTTTAACGCACCACCGAGTTCAACTCCAACGATATCTGGATTTGTATATACACGGAAATAACTATTCATAAATAAATCTTGTACTTCCTCAGCTGCTTCCATACGTTTCGCAGCTGATGTGACAGTTGTCGCTTGACGTAAACCGACCTCTTCAGCATGACTCGGTCCAGACAATACAACAACATCTTTAATCAAGTTCTCCGGAATTTCTTCCTCAATCATTTCAGAAATACGTTTTGACGTACCTGGTTCGATTCCTTTACTTGCATGAACCCAAGTAATTGGTTCTGTAACAATTTCTTTCATATCTTGCAATACATCTCGGTACGCTTTCGTCGGTACTACTAGCAGTACTGTATTTACATCTACTAATGCTTCTTCTAAAGAAGAATAGGCTACGATTGTGCTTGGCAATGTAATCCCTGGAAGATATCTACTGTTCTCATGCTTCGTATTAATTTCATCCATGAGCTCAGGACGGTTTCCCCAAATGCGTACATCATGCCCATTGTCAGCTAATACCATCGCTAACGCTGTTCCCCAGCTACCTGCTCCTATTACTGTGATTTTTGTCATAAAATCACATCCTCTCCATTAGTCTCTTGCTCTAGCGATAATGTGAATCGGTGTTCCTACAAAGCCGAATGCTTCACGTAAGCGATTTTTTAAGAAACGCTCATATGAAAAGTGCATTAATTCTGTATCGTTTACAAACACAACAAACGTTGGTGGTTTTACCGCAACTTGTGTTGCATAGAAGATTTTCAAACGGCTACCATTATGCGTCGGCGTTGGATTCATCGCTACCGCATCCATAATCACATCATTTAATACGTTCGTTTGTACACGGATGCTATGACTTTCATTTACCTCATTGATAACAGGTAATAACGTTTGTGTACGTTTTTTCGTTTTCGCAGATAAGAATACAATCGGCGCGTAATCTAAGAATTGGAAATGAGCACGGATATTTTCTTCAAATGCTTTCATTGTTTTCTCATCTTTTTTCACTGCGTCCCATTTGTTTACAACGATAATAACCGCTCTTCCTGAATCATGAGCATATCCTGCAATTTTTTTATCTTGTTCAATAATTCCTTCTTCACCGTCTAAAACGACTAAAACAACGTCAGAACGTTCAATCGCTCTTAATGCACGAAGTACACTATATTTTTCTGTACTTTCATATACTTTTCCTTTTTTACGCATACCAGCTGTATCGATGATTACATAATCTTGTCCATCTTTACTATATGGCGTATCGACAGCATCACGTGTCGTTCCTGCTACATTACTAACAATTACACGCTCTTGACCAAGAAGAGCATTTACAAGTGAAGATTTCCCTACGTTCGGACGTCCAATTAAAGAGAAACGAATTGTATCTTCATCATATCCGTCTTCTTCAATCTTTGGAAAATGCTGTGCAGCTTCGTCTAACAAGTCACCTAGTCCTAATCCATGTGTACCTGAGATTGGGAATGGTTCACCAAATCCTAGCGCATAAAAATCATAAATATCACTGCGCATTTCTGGATTGTCCACTTTATTTACGGCAAGTACAACCGGCTTATTTGAGCGATATAAAATTTTTGCAACTTCTTCATCAGCTGCTGTTACACCATCACGACCGTTTGTCATAAAAATGATAACATCTGCTTCATCAATCGCTACTTCAGCTTGTTGACGAATTTGTGTCAAAAATGGCTCGTCTCCAATATCAATTCCACCTGTATCAATAATGTTAAATTCATGATTTAACCATTCTCCAGCGCTATAAATACGGTCGCGCGTTACACCCGGAATATCTTCTACAATTGAAACTCTCTCTCCAACAATCCTATTGAAAATAGTAGATTTCCCTACGTTCGGGCGTCCTACTATCGCTATTACTGGTTTCGGCATATACTTTCATCCTTTCAACTTGCTTCTGTTTATTATGTAAAAAACCCTTCTTTGTGCAAGAAGGGATTTGCATTCCAGAATATTTCTCAACGTATCAAAACACCTCACATTATAACACACGTTGCTAATGTTTCACAATAATATATACATTCTCTTGCAAGCGATGCGCAATACCATCTAGTATTGCCTCTAAATTATTTGCAACAAATTCTAGTTCCTCTTTTGACTCACAAGTAAACAAAGGGGCACCACCTGCAAATTTTTCCGGTGTCGTTGTAATAACCGCTAGAATAACACTTTCTAACATCATCTCTTATCTCCCCTTCCTTTCGGGGCTTCCGATGACATATGAACAGCACTTTCTAACGTCGGCACATTCCCTATGACGCCTATCGCTTTCTCTGCATCTTGATCTTGCGGCAAGACAAAAATCCCAACCCTGCCATCCTCTAAATCACGCTTTGCTAACGGTACAAGCGCTGGGGTACCAGAATCTCTATAAATTCCTAACGCTACCGAAACATCGTGCAAAATAGCTTGCCGTTGCCCTAAGTTTGAGATTGTCACCATCGCATCAATTGATTTTGGCTTTAAAATAAATCCCATGCCATATTTCATAATCTCTTCTTGTCTTGCCGGCAATCCAATATTCATAATATAAATATTATCAATATAAAGTCCTGCTCCTTCAAAATGAAGCGGAACATGCTCAATATCTACTAGATCATGAAGCCTTTTGCCTGACATTAATATTTTCGCAATAAAAAATGCTATTATAGCCATAATTACTCCAGCAATCCACGAATGGAATCCTATATACGCAAACGTTGTTGCAAACGACGTTAACATCGCCAAATAGTTGCGACTTTCAAAAACTAATGCAATTCCTTCAATGTATGTATTTCCACGCGGTACGAGCTCGTATCCATCTAATTGTTGAAGTGTATTTCTTTCCATATTACGCACATCACGAAATTGCGTCGCTGCTAACGTAAGAAATGTAATTGCAGAAAAATCTTTTTTTAAAATAGACGGGATTGCAATCGCTCCTAAGGCAGCTGCTATTAATCCCATCGCAATATGAATAATTTTCCCATGAAGCCTCGTAGGATATTGACGCGTATCTGTCCGTAGCATCAAAATCCTCGTTACTGTTCCTGCTATTACGCCGCATAAAATGGCTGGTGTATATTCAGTCATGTATTACCCTCGCCTTTCTTTTACGTGTTTTCCGCTTAAACTGTTCCATGTATACTGATGCTTTTGCAATCCAAAACAAAATTGCCATAAATAACGTAGAAACAGCGACGATATCAAAAAATGCTAAACTACCGTAATCATATGGAAAATGTAATTTCCGAAAAATAAGTGTCACTAGCAACTCCCCTTGTAACATGCCTACATATAGGGAACATAATCGTAATATGCGGTCCCCATGTAATAACACTGATGCATACACAAGAGCACTACTTAACAGAAACAACCTGTCCACTACAATCCAAATCGGATCATATACCTCTAACAAATGAAAACTTGTATATAACATTGCAATAATAAGTGCCGAAAGTAAGCTATATAATTTTTTCCAGATAGAATATAGCGTGATTCCTATAAAAGAAATAATACAAAGTAAAAGAGCATTTACTGATACCGTGAATGAAGCAATCGTCACATGTAACGGAGAGCAAATTATAAAGATTAGTATACAAGCGCCTAACTTCCAGCGAGTAGAGTCCTTCTTCATAAAAAAAGTTACGATAACCCATCCTATCCAAGCTACAAAATAAAAAGTACTCCCATCCATCATTTCACCTCCTATGTTTTCCATTATGGGAACTTTTTATGAAAGTTAATCCACTTTCTTTACGTATAGTTTTTTCTTATAACAGCAACACTTTTAACAAGGAGGTGCTATTCATTATGGGTAAAGATCGCCAAGAACGAAAACTAAGAGAATCACGCCGCGTTGAGTCCGACCGAGACCAATCACTACAATATCCAGGGGCAACGGGACTTGATACACCAGAGCAAGCTCGAAAGCAGAATCAACACTAAACATACAAAAAGACGGTTTCGATATTGTACGAAACCGTCTTTCACATAATTATTTTAATAATTTCTATTCATATTTATGCCATATTTCTCCCCACAAACAGGGCAAAAATAAGTTCCCTCTAATAATTCCACAGCACATTTGCTACATTTTTTCATTTTTATACCCCTTTTTCAATCACAACTTCTACAATCAATATATAATCTCTATTTTCCCCATTTATAAGATTATACGTAATATCCCCCCTTCCCCACTTTATATTACAAAAAAAGAAAACAAAAAAATCAACCGAACGGTTGATTTTTTACCTCCTACTATAATGCGCAGTATCAATACCACGCTGCATTAACCAATGATATGTTTCGCCTTTTACAACAAGAGGTACAGATTGTAACTCTTCTAGCGTCTTCGCACCAAGAGCTGCCATAATGAATTTTAAATCTGTATGTAAAAGAGCGATTTCATCCACTAACTTCTCGATACCACCTTGCATTAAAATGCGTAAAAAGTATCCAGCAAACGCTGTTGTATTCGCCCCTAATGCGATCGCTTTCGCTACGTCAAGCGCTGTTTGTATGCCCCCAGATGCAATAAAAGAGAGGTTATTATTTGTAGAGGTTGCTTCAATAATCGAGGTAGCTGTTTGTATGCCCCAGTTATTAAAATAAGAAAGCATCTGCTGTCTTCTTTCATTTTCAACAGCCGCAAAATTCGTACCACCTTGTCCACCAATGTCAATTGCTGTTACACCCACACTCGCTAACTGTTGTACCGTTTCCTTACTCATCCCAAATCCGACTTCTTTTACAATGACAGGCACTTTACTCTTTAAAACAATTTGCTCAATTCGCTGAAGTACACCCGTAAAATCACGGTCTCCTTCTGGCATCGTTAACTCTTGTATAACATTTAAATGAATTTGTAGCGCATTCGCTTCAATCATATCAACGGCACGCTCTGCCTGTTCGACAGTTGCCTCACTACCCAAATTAGCAAAGAAAATACCATTTGGGTTTACCTTTCTAACAATCTTATAAGAAGCCACTTCACTTTCATTTTTTAACGCGGCCATTTGCGAACCTACAGCCATAGCAAGTTTATGATGTTTCGCTACATATGCTAATTGTTCATTAATATGTAACGTTTGCTCTCCTCCACCGCCAGTCATCGCATTGATAAAAATCGGCGAACTTAGTGAAAGTTCGCCGATTTTTGTTTCACATGTTACAGTGTCATAACTTGAATTTGGCAAGCTTTGATGCACAAAGTCAATATCATGAAAGCCATGCGTACGAGACTGACCAGTAGAAAGAGCGTATTCAATATGATCTAATTTACGTTTTGCCCTTACCACTTGTACCCCTCTTTATTTCTTTAATTTTTTCAGTTGTTCACCAATAATATCACTTAATTGGAAAGTAGCAGAATCAGCATTTGGCTCATACTGGCTATAATCTTCTGTTACATTATTTTCTTCAAGCGCTTCTTTTATACTTAAAGAAATACGCTTCTCTGCTACATGAACTTCAAGCACTTTCACTTTTACTTCTTGTCCCATTTCCAATACTTCATTTGGATTTTTTACGTGACGATTTGCAATTTGAGATACGTGTACAAGTCCTTCAACGCCAGGCAAAATTTCAACGAATGCACCAAATGTAACAAGACGTTTTACTACTCCCTCACGAATATCTCCGGCTTTTATTTCACCAGCAACATTTTCCCAAGGTCCCGGCTGAGCTGCTTTAATTGATAAAGAAATACGTTGTGTATCAGCATCAACAGATAACACCTTTACCTTTACCTTTTGACCTTGCTCTAATACTTCAGAAGGTTGCTCCACACGTTCGTGTGAAATTTGTGAAATGTGAACTAAACCGTCCACTCCACCAACGTTAACGAAAGCACCAAAATCCGTTAATCGTTGTACTGTTCCTTCAACAACATCTCCTTCTTTTAACGAAGAGATTGCTTCTTTTTTCTTAGAATCTAGTTCTAATTCTACTACCGCTTTATGCGAAAGGATTACACGATTTTTTTCGCGATCTAATTCAACAATTTTTACCGCTAATGTTTTTCCTTTATAGTCAGTAAAGTCTTCTACATAATGTACTTCTACAAGTGAAGCTGGGATAAAACCACGAACGCCAAGGTCCACAACTAATCCACCATTCACGATATCTTTTACAGTAACATCAAATACATGACCAGAAGTAAATTTCTCTTGTAATTCTACCCATGCTTTTTCTGCATCAACAGCACGTTTAGATAAGACAAGATCATTTTCTTCTAATTTAATAATTTTTAATTCTAGTGTTTGATCTAATTCTACAACATCGCTTGCTTTTTCAATATGAACGTTAGCTAATTCACTAATTGGAATTACGCCATCTGTTTTGTATCCAACATTTACAAGAACTTGTTTCTCTTCAACTTTCGTTACAGAACCTGTAACAACGTCACCAACTTGTAATTCTTTTGAATCCATAACTTCTTCATTCATTTTCTCTACCATGGAAATACCTCCCTACAGAATTGACAAAGCATTTTTATGTATATACGAAATGAAAACAAATGTTTTCATTTGCATGTTTAAGAATTTATCATCACATACTCTTTTTCAATACCATTCACAAGAAAATATATTAAACCTATATAAATAGTATACAGCAAAATCATCTTGAAGAAAGTATGTTTTGAAATATAATAGCGAATATATTCTGACAGTTTTATCCCTCTTTAACTAACTTCTTATAAATCGGCTCATTTGTCAAGAAAAGAGACTCACAATTCACGTATCCTTTACATTTCTATACAAACAAAAAAGAAAGAGGAGTATCCTCTTTCTTTATTTCGCAAATACTCCTGAAACAATGCCCATAATTTTTTGAACAACTTCTTCAATCGATAAAGAAGTCGTATCTAATTCCAATGCATCATCAGCCTTTTTCAGAGGAGAAACTTCGCGTTCTGAATCTAATTTATCACGCTGAGCAATTTCTTCTTTTAACTGCTCTAAATTAGAATCGAAACCTTTATTTATATTTTCTAAATGTCTTCTTTCCGCTCTTTCTTCTACAGAAGCCAGCATAAAGATTTTCACTTCAGCATCTGGTAACACATGTGTACCGATATCACGGCCATCCATTACAACGCCGCCTTTTTTCGCTAATTCTTGTTGACGACGTACCATTTCTTCACGAACATAACGATGCTTCGCCACAATAGATACTCGATTCGTCACATCAGGTGTGCGAATTACATCAGAAACATCTTGTCCATTTAAAAATACAAGTTGTGTATTTTCTCCTTGCTGAAATTCAATATTTACATTCTTTAAAACTTCCATTAATTTTTCTTCATTTTCAATGTCCACTTTTTGCTCAAGGGCTGCATATGTAAGAGTACGGTACATTGCGCCTGTATCAATATAAACGTAAGAAAGTTCCTTTGCAACAACTTTTGCAACTGTACTTTTCCCAGCAGCTGCTGGACCATCTATAGCAATTGAAATTCGTTTATCCATTGTAACACCTCATTTTTTCACTTATAAAACAAAACGAAAAGCAGGTATTCATCCCTGCTTCTTCTCATTTGCTTCACGTCATTAAATCCTCAATTATTGTAGCATAATCCTTCATAGAAGAAAATGAAAACTACTTATTCACCTGTAAGATTTCTGCTTTATTTTTTGCAACGACACCTTCATAATAAACAATTTTAGATAAATATTTTATTGATGACTTATGGATAAATAACAATTGCACAATACAAAGACAAATAAGTTGAATGATTAAAATACGAATAAAAATTTTCTCCACCTTTTTCAAGGTATTCACTCCTTCTTACCCTTTACTCACACATTTTATTTCATACTTTTATACAACGTACATAAAGCAATTAAATTTATTGTCATATTCCAAGCATACTTTTATACATTTCCATTGTCGAATTTACTCAAAACATGTTATGTTCTAAATGTATTTTTTTACTTGAAAGGGGTATAAGCATTGAAAAGAATCCTAGTTTTACACACAGGTGGAACAATTGCAATGGAGGAAGATAAAGAAACTGGGGTTGTACAACCAGGTGAAAAAAATCCTCTTTTAAAATTCATTCCTGATTTAGAAGGCGATGTTGATTTAATCGTTGAAGATGTGTTCCATCTACCATCTCCACATATGACACCAAGCGAAATGTTACAATTACAAGTCATCATTGACGAAAGAGTAAAACAAAACAACATTCATGGCGTAGTCATTACGCATGGTACGGATACATTAGAAGAAACAGCTTATTTCTTAGATTTAACAGTACAAGCAACTATTCCGATTGTTGTGACTGGCGCAATGCGTTCTAGTAATGAATTAGGTGCTGATGGCCTGTATAACTTCTTATCAGCTGTAAAAGTTGCTAGTTGTAATGAGGCTGCAGAAAAAGGTGTTCTAGTCGTATTAAACGACGAAATTCATTGCGCTACAAACGTAACAAAAACACATACAAGTAATGTTGCAACATTCCAAAGCCCACAATACGGACCAATTGGCATGGTAACAAAACGCGGCGTTGTCTTCCATCACGCTTTAGTACACCATGAAACATATACAGTAAACAAAGTGTCTAAAAATGTAGTTGTTCTAAAAGCTTATGCTGGCATGGATGATACATTGTTAGCAGCAATCGAAAACCTTCCTGTAGATGGAATTGTTATTGAAGCACTTGGACAAGGTAATTTACCTCCAAGAACACTTCCTAGTCTAGAACGATTAATAAACAAAGGAATTCCTGTTGTATTAGTTTCTCGTTGCTTCAATGGTATCGTTCAAGACGTATATTCATATGAAGGTGGAGGCAAACAATTAAAAGATATGGGCATTGTATTCACATACGGTTTAAATGCTCAAAAAGCGCGTATTAAATTACTTGTCGCATTAGAAAATACAAATTCTCATGAAATAATCCAAAATATGTTTATGCACGAATAGAAAAAAGCTGTCGAAGTTTTCTCGACAGCTTCTTTTTATTTTTCTCTTGATGCAATGGTTTGCGCAATCGCATCTCCATGAAATCTACCGTTCTCGATAAATATTTCATTTGCATTATTTCCAGCAGCAATTACACCTGCAATGAAAATATTTTCAGCGTTCGTTTCCATTGTATCATCTGTATAAATTGGACGTCCTGTTTCTTCATCAATCCGAACACCCATCTTCGTTAAGAAACTATGATCAGGATGGTAACCAGTCATCGCAAATACAAAATCATTTTGGATAGTAAATGATTCACCATCAACTACATACGTTAGTGTATGTTCAGTAATTTCTTTCACATGAGCCCCGAAATGCATTTGAATTGTCCCATTTCGTACTAAAGCCTCGAACTCCGGCAAAATCCAGGGCTTAATGCTTGGCGAATACTCACTCCCACGATATAGCACTGTTACACGCGCTCCTGCTTTAACAAGTTCTAACGCAGCATCTACACTTGAATTTTTACCGCCAATAACTACAACATCTCGATCAAAATAAGGATGTCCTTCTTTAAAATAGTGAGCTACTTTCTGTAGTTCTTCGCCTGGAACATTCATATAATTCGGATTGTCATAATATCCAGTTGCTACAACAATGTATTTCGCCGTATATATTTCTTTATTTCCGTCACGTTTTGTCGTCTCAACTTTATAATTTTCTCCATCTTTTTGAACTTTCTCCACTCGTTCATAAGCATTTACACGTACAGATTTACGCTTTACTACTTCACGATAATACGCAAGTGCTTGATTTCGAACTGGCTTACGATTTTCTGTAATAAAAGCCACTTCACCAATTTCTAATTTTTCACTAGAGGAGAAAAATGTTTGATGAGTTGGATAATTATAAATCGCATTTACAATGTTTCCTTTTTCAATTACTAACGGATTCATCCCTACTTTTTGCAACGAAATTGCTGCCGCTAATCCGCACGGACCGCCTCCAATTATGATAGCTGTTTCTTTCTGCATACTCGGTTCACTCCTAGTCTTCTACCTCTGCGCTATTTATAAAAACAAGAAAAAACCTACTTACAGCAGTAGGCACCTATCTTTATTGTATTCATTTTTCATATATTTGTCATCTAAACGAAACGTACATCCGATAGACATCTGCTAAAAACTGCTGAAATTTAATACCTTGTTGTCCTAATACATTTTCAGGATCAATCTTTCTAGCTGGATCAAGTTTTTTATGTGATATGATATCTTTTTTCGGATTCAAGCCAAAGTTTTGACATAAATACGCATGATACCACGTAAAACGAGTATATGCTTCCCAAAAGTTAACATCACCGCCATAACAAAGTTCGACTCCAATGGCCACCTTATTCGCGTCATAACCGTATAAGTCATTATCCGTCGGCACACCATATCGAACATGATACGCAACTTCATTTATAGGGATAATTTCTAATATTGTTTTATCATCTATAAATGTATGCGCCGAAGCTTTCGGTTGTATCTCATTAAAGTAATCTCGATTTCCTATCGCATTGCTACCAGGATTCCCCGTATCATGACTAACAATAAACCTTACTTTAGAAAGAAGAATTCCCGGTCGTGAATTTCCATATCCAATATAGTTACGCTCTATAGGAAACATCGCCATTACTACCAACTCCCGCTTTAGAAAATTACCTTACTTCCTTATATATGTATTCAGTAGCAATGTCCTTATAGCATATTTCTTACGCGAAGAGAAAATCGAAAATATTTGATGTGAACACCATAAATAATAAAATACTTACAGCTACTCCATAAAAACCGTAAAACCAAACACAATCTTCTTTCGTATCTAAGCCGAAAAATTTATTTACTGATTGCAATAATGTGCCGCGCTTACTTTGTTTGTTTCGTAATACTTCCACTCGTTCCACAACATCCGCTGGCATCATAAATCTTTGGTCTACTGTCATTTTCATCATTTATCTCTCCTTAAAATCATTTCCGTTTTGTTTATCTAAGGAGAGTATAGCACGTTTGTTCGTGCAGAACAAGCGTTCTTTTGTTTTTATTTTATTTTTCAGCAAGCCAACTAAGAATTGAGATTACAAAAGCACTAATTGGCCCTACTACAACCGCACCAAATATAAAAAACAATCACCCTTCTCCGAATACCCGAACGATACTTGTTTTTTGAGCACTCTTAGCTCTTGCAAGTTCTCCCTCTAACACCTTGATCTTTTCTTCTAATTGTTCTACTCGCTCCGTCATTTCATTCCCCATATGCAATACCTCATTTAATGCTTCAACAAAAAACGTGATTCCCTCGAAAGGAAATCACGTTTTCTCAAGATATAATATATTATACCCAACCTCTGAAGCGACTTGCTTCAGCCATTTTACGAACACCAACCATATACGCAGCTAAGCGCATGTTTACTTTACGAACTTGTGCTGTTTCATAAATCGAATCAAATGATCTTACCATTACTTTTTCTAAGCGTTGTTCTACTTCTTCTTCAGTCCAGTAGTAACCTTGGTTATTTTGTACCCACTCAAAGTAAGATACTGTTACGCCGCCAGCACTTGCTAATACGTCTGGGACAAGTAAAATTCCGCGATCTGTTAAAATTTTAGTCGCTTCTAATGTTGTTGGACCATTTGCAGCTTCAACAACGATTTTCGCTTTAATCTTATCAGCATTTTCTTCTGTAATTTGGTTTTCAATTGCAGCTGGAACTAAAATGTCGCAATCAAGTTCTAACAATTCTTTGTTTGAAATTGTATTATTAAATAGTTTTGTTACAGTACCGAAGCTATCACGACGGTCTAATAAATAGTCAATATCTAATCCATTTGGATCATGTAACGCACCGTAAGCATCTGAAATTGCAATTACTTTCGCACCTGCATCATGCATAAATTTAGCTAAGAAGCTACCAGCATTACCGAATCCTTGAACAACAACGCGTGCACCTTTAATATCAATACCACGTTTTTTTGCAGCTTCACGAATACAGATCGTTACACCTTTCGCTGTTGCTGTTTCACGTCCATGTGATCCACCTAATACAAGTGGTTTACCTGTAATAAATCCTGGTGAATTAAATTCATCAATACGGCTATACTCATCCATCATCCATGCCATAATTTGAGAGTTTGTGAATACATCTGGAGCTGGAATATCTTTCGTCGGACCTACGATTTGACTAATCGCTCGTACATAACCGCGACTTAATCTTTCTAATTCACGGAAGGACATCTCACGTGGGTCACAGATAATTCCACCTTTACCTCCACCATATGGTAAATCAACAATACCACATTTTAAACTCATCCAGATTGAAAGTGCTTTCACTTCATTTTCTGTTACATTCGGATGGAAGCGAATTCCACCTTTCGTTGGACCAACAGCATCATTATGTTGTGCACGATATCCTGTAAATATTTTAACAGTCCCGTCATCCATACGAACTGGTATTTTCACTGTCATCATACGAACTGGTTCTTTTAATAACTCATAAACTTCGTTTGGATAACCCAATTTTTCTAACGCTTCACTAATAACAATTTGTGTTGAATTCAATAGTTCAAAATGTTGTTCCCTTTGTTGTTGTGTTTTTGTTTGAGTTCCCTTTTCGGCTACCATAGTAAGTAAACCCCCTGTAATTTCACTTGTTTAGTAAACCTTCATTGCCTAGTATACACCCTTAAATTTGGAATGCAATAGAAAACGCTAACAAATATATACAAACTATTTTATATTGCAAGCGTTTTCACTATTATTATAGTCCTTTTATTGCTTTTAGAAAAGTAAAATACTTAAATATTTAAATATTTTTTATTTTACTCAAATACAGCACCATAAAACTGCATATTTAATTAAAAAAGTATGTTCAAGTATTTACAATCAACTCTAAACTTACTCCTCTTATCCAAACAAAAAACAAAACCTCAGCTATGTTATATTAGCTGAGGTTTTGTTTTTTCACAAAGTAATTGTGTATTTGTTCAATCGCTTGAAAATCCATTAATTCTTTACCATACTCCATGATACGGTAAATGGTTGCTGTAGACGGATTACCGTATTCCGCTAAAATAGCTATAAAGTCCGCCTTCGGTAATTGACTTTGCTCCTCTTCTTCCATCCAAAGATAGAAACGCTCATCCCACGTATACAGCTTTCCGCCAGTTACACCAAGGTTATATAAGCGATTCGACAGGTTAATTACGTCGTCCAGTGTAGCAAACTCATACAATATATGCTCGCTTTCATCTAGAGTCACTTGCATTTCAATAAACTCGTCACGGAACTCATCATCTGTATCCATTTCTTGATTTTCTTTCGTTACAATTACAACCATTCCTTGTGCTTGTAGAGAAAATACTTCAACTGCAATCGGACCATCCGCTTCAAATCCTAATTCTTTATTTGCTTCTTGCATCATATCACGAAATAGTTGCTGTACTTTCGGCGCATTTCTCCACAAATCCTCTTTCGTTAATCCTCGTTCAGATAAATCATCAAATGTTAGAAAAATTTTTATCTTATTGTAATTTAATCGTTCCAGCCTCATCTCATACCCTCCCTACGTAACCAATGAATCTAATTTTTATTATATGAAATAGAAAATAGATGGTTCTTTTCGAACAACTATTCTGACATTTTTAACCATTCATCCCACTCTTCTTTCGTATCACCGATTAGGGTCATTTGAGTGTCCACCTGACCTTCAACACCTATTTTTCCTATAAATCCAACAGAAAGATACTCACCTTTTTCTTGCAGCAAAGTAACCAAGTTCATCGCCTTTTTTAGTTCTCGTCCGTCGTCAAAAGATACAAATACATATTTAGGCTGTATTTGCTCAACTGCTAACAAAATACCCTCTTCATCTAAGCTTGTCCTAATATATATCGCCTCATATCCTTTTAAGCGTAAATACGTTGAGAAAACAAATCCTTTCAACGTATTCTTTTCTAACACAATAACTTTGTGTAAGGAAGAAAACATTGATGCATTATGATACACCATTCCTAAACGCATTTGTAAAAATGATAATACATATTGGAATTGCGCCATTGAAATCTCATTATTATTTTTTAACGTTAACAATTTGTTTGTCACTTGAAGAACGAGACTTGCAACAACCTTTTCTGTTGAATATATACTAAAAGCTTCGTTTAATAATGCAGAAGTTGTAATTTCATCAAATTTTAACAAAGCTTGTAGTAAATCGTCCACTAAAACAACTTCTTTATTGCAATGTATTTCTTTTTGAACAGTATTCTGCAAACGATTCCCTTCTAATAACTGAACTGCTTGCCCGATCATCATGCCAGAAGAAACCTTTTCCATTAACCATTTCAAAATTTGAATATGCTCTTCTGTATATAAACGATGCCCAGCATGATTCCGCTTTGGGGCAATAATTTGATAGCGTCTTTCCCATGCACGAAGCGTACTCGGCTGAACCCCAATTATTTTCGAAACCGCTTTTATATTATATTTCCCATCTAAAGTTGGCATCATTTCCCTCCGCATAACGTAATGATATGTGTTTGAGCAGGTGCTCGAAAGCGAAGCGGGATAAATGTTGTTCCATACCCATTACTAACAAAAAGAGTCATATTTGAATGATTATATACGCCACCTTTTAAATATTTTTTAGATGGGAATAATCGAATCTGTCCTCCATGTGTATGTCCACTTAACACAAGTGAAATTTGTTCTTTTCCAGACATTTTTTTTATTATATCAGGATTGTGGCTAATTAAAATGCGAAAACCATCTTCTTTACAATCAGCCAACGCTAAATCTAAACGATCACGGCCCATTCCAACATCATCTACACCGAGCAAGCTGATTTTCTCTCCTAATTCAGACTCAAATACAACTCTTGTATTATCTAAAACTTTCACATTATTTTCTAATAACAAAGCATCTAATTCATGGTATTCAATCTCATAATCATTATTTCCCCATACAAAATATACGGGAGCTATCATTTTTAACTTTTGAATGTTTGCAGAGATTTTCGATAAGTGGACACCTTTTTCTGCTAAATCACCACCAATAATTACGAAATCTACTTTTCCTTTTACTTGTTCAATTAACGAACTGGAAACGACTCTTCTATGAATATCCGAAATAAAAAACACATTTACTTTTTGAAAACTTTTCGGAAATTCTTCAAATACTAAAGTTTGTTCCAAAACAGTATTACGCGTCGCTTCTTTATACATTACAAGAAGAAATAGAATACCCATACATATGAGAGTACTTAATAATATAATCCATATCATATATTTTTTACTCCCCTCCTCATAAAGATACTCCTTCGTTTTTATAACAAGCTGTGAATCGCTTATTTTACTAACTCTCTTGCTTTGTGGATTTATCTTTTATCGGAATTTTCAGTTCTTGACCTTCACTCACTTCATCTTCTTGTAAATTATTATACTTTTTAATCACTTCAATACCATTTTTATCTGAAAAATATTGCTTCGCTATACTTTTTAAAGTTTCTCCCTTTTTCACAGTATGCGTTACCACCTTCTCAGACTGTTTCTGCGACTCAGATTTAGCTGAATCAAAGAAAATTACTTCAAACGCACTTTTTGCAGCGTTATTACTATCGCCTTTCACCTGAATATATTTATCCGTATACCATAAGATACTAATTGGCAGTAGGATGAATAGAAATGTTAAAACTCGGACGAAAATGTGATTCATTTTAAACTTTTGTTTTTTTTCTTTATTTCTACGAATTTCACTACGCGGCGGTAAACTTTCATTTTCTTCCACTCGCTCAACTTCTAATTCCTCTACAAAATCAGGAATTCGTTTCCTCATGTTGTTCACCACCACCTTCCATTTATTTTCTTAATTGAAGTCCCATTATAAAATCAACAAGAAAGTGTGCAAAGATTGTTATAAACAAATTTCCTGTCCATTCAAATACATAACCAAAGACAAAACTAATAAAACAGACGAAACAAAACAAAAATGGCTTTGTTATATAACGAATATGTAACACTGCAAATACTAAACTCGCTATTACAATTCCGAAATACGTTTGCACTACACCTCTAAATAAAAATTCTTCTGCAAAGCCAATCACGAACGTAATAACGAATAAATGCATAACTGACATTCCTTGAAACATCTTATCGTTAATACCACCATCATCAAACCAAGACTCTGG
Organism: Bacillus thuringiensis; assembly: GCF_014932895.1. Taxonomy (GTDB): domain Bacteria; phylum Bacillota; class Bacilli; order Bacillales; family Bacillaceae_G; genus Bacillus_A; species Bacillus_A thuringiensis_AA. Next base: position 658,635 of record NZ_JACYOF010000002.1, read on the forward strand.
AAACACTCGCATTGCAACATAATCTAATAACACAATACCAATCGCTAACAAACCGCCTATTATAAGTATAGGTACGGGTTCCCATTTCCACAGACCAAACACTTCTTTTGTATCTCGAAATAATATATATGCTAGTAAACAACCAATACCAATAATAATTAGCTGTGTTATATATAAATTCAGCCTTATTTCTTTCGGACTCATATCTTCAACATTATGCCTTTGAATGTTCATCATTCCTCCATCTTTTCTAGGCCGAAAAGCTTTTGTAACTCTGTTTCCCAATTATAGTCGAAATCGGATTGTTGCGCTCGTCTTTTTTTATAATCTGTTTTTGTAATACTACAATAATCACAGCAATTATTTAACTCTTGCTCTTTTCTATAACCGAACTGTTGCAGTACATATTCACGTCTACATCCTTTAACTTGTATCCATGACCTCATGTTTTCTAGCTCATTATATTTATTACGTAGCCTTATTTCTACTTCGGCTATTAATCTGTTCATAATTTCATCTGACAAGCTCTCTAATATTAATTTTCGCTGCTGTATGATTCCAAGCTGTTCGAGATGATAGCGAATGAAACGCCAATATTGTTCATTAAATCTTGCTGCATTATAACAAATTTCTTCTACATCTTCTATTGATAATTCTTTCGTTTGAAACATTCTTTCTTCTAGTAAAGAAAATAAAAATTGTATTTGCGACTTACTTGGCAATTCATCCTCAATTATTGAAATCGGTAAATCGTGGTCTAACGGACTACACAATAAAATGGCTATACTCGGTTCACCATCTCTTCCTGCTCTTCCGATTTCTTGTAAATAGGACGCTATATTATTCGGGTAGTGGAAATGAATAATATATCTCGTATTCGACTTATTTACTCCCATACCAAAAGCACTTGTACATATTACAAGCTGCAACTGATCATTCATAAACTGCTGTTGAATTAACATACGCTCTTCATGCTCCATACCACCATGGTAAAAAGCTACACCTGTAACGCCTTTTCCTCTTAAATATTCCGTTAAACGCTCTGTCCATGCTCTACTTGAACAATAAATAATCCCTGGCCCTTGTAAATACATTACATGTTCCAAAAGCGCTTTTTTTTTCTCTTCTATCGTCTCTACAAATTGTACTTCCATTGCAATATTTGGACGATCAATAGAGTATACATGCTCCTCAGCATTCTTTAAATTTAAACTCTCTGCTATATCTCGTAGTACACTTTTTGTCGCCGTAGCCGTTAACGCTAGTACTGTAGGGGATCCGATATTCTCAATGACTACATTTAGTTTTTTATAGTCTGTTCTAAAATCATAACCCCATTGCGAAATACAATGAGCCTCATCCACAACAAATAATGAAATATGAATTTTGTTCAATTCTCTTATTAACAATTCCGACTGCAACATCTCGGGTGAAACAAAAATAAATTTATATGAAGCTAATTTTTTCATTGCTTCTCTTTTTTCGTTTAATGTCCGAAAACTATTAAATGCTATCACTCGATTTTTCACAACATACTTTAATTGTGTCACCTGGTCTTCCATCAAAGATAATAATGGTGATACGACAAGCACTGTCCCTTCTTGCATTAAACCTGGAAGTTGATAGCACATAGATTTCCCTCTTCCAGTCGGTAGCATCGCTATAACATCTTTTCCTTCCAATAAATCTGTAATAACCCCTTTTTGACCTGGACGAAATTCAGAATATCCAAACCACTTATACAAATATTCCTCAAGTTTCATTTATACCCTCCATCCGCGCTAATACAAGACGGACTTCAAAATAAGAGATATCTTCTCCTACCGCTTGTTTCAACACACGCAACTTACGTGTTTGTAATGCTTCAATTACTTTTGTTACTTTTTCTATTTTTTCCTTTTCCATAAACATCTCGATAGAAAATTCTTTTTCTCGCAAAGCAATTTCAACAAAATGATCTTCTATCGTTGCAACCTTTAAATTTCTAATTGTCGCTATTTCTTCTAACGAACACCCTTGTCTCCAAAAATTATATGTTTTTTTCGTTGATAAACTAAATAATTCAGCTCTCTCATTTGGATAAGATATAATTTTAGCTAATAGTGGAAATTCATTTTCTTTATCGCGAACTTCTTGTATAAAGAAGTGAATTGTCCCCCAAAACAAAAAATACACTCGAAATATATCTTGTTTCGTAATTTCTGCTAACTGTTGCAATGTACAACCGATACGTTCATAACCCGTTAGTCGATAGGTTACAATCGTTGCTTCTATTGAATTACTTTTTTCTAAAAGATTATGTATTTCGTTCCATAACCTTCTCGCCAATTCACTTCTCCTATACGGAACTCCCGTGAGAAAATGTTTCACCCACACCATTATTTCTGTATCTTGTTGAATGGGGATAAATTTCGTATTATTCTGTTGTAAATTAGATATAGTTTGAATAATTAATGATAATCTTTTCCAAAATGTTTCACCTAATTCACCATAGTGCAAACCATGTAAATGCGTTGGAAAAGCATAAGCTTCCTCCCATTTATATAACTGCGTTTTACCTATATGTGTTAATACATATGTATTTTCATGTATTTCTTGAATAAAATCTACTTGCAACAACTTTGCAACTTCACGATCATAGTCCGTTCTATTTAACGATTTATATATTCCGAACAAAAAAGAAATCCGGAACATATTTCCATCTTGTAACGTTTGCGAAGAACGTTTTCCTTTTAATAAATAATAAATAGAAGAAACGGTCCTTTCGCCATTCAATTGTTTTAAACAATACAATAAAGTATATTGTAGTTGCATTACCGCTTCCACCTTCCGATCTAACTTCATTCCTTTTTCAGCCCGATTGCACCGATTTTTGTTACTCATTAAACTTATCATATTCGCACTATACGCTTGTATATATTCTATTGTACCAAACGAAATAACATTTACGTATTTTGAAAATCTTATAACATAATTCAAAAATAAGTTGACACTCTAATTGATAAGCATTATCATTATAATTTTGTATTGAAAAGTTTTAAAAACCGTTTTACAATAAGGTTATAATTTTTATGACGAGCTTTTCACATACATATTATCAGGAGGGAAAAAAGATGGCAAAATATACAATCGTTGATAAAGATACTTGTATCGCATGTGGTGCTTGTGGCGCTGCTGCACCAGACATTTATGACTATGATGATGAAGGTATTGCATTTGTAACATTAGACGATAACCAAGGTATCGTTGAAATTCCAGATGTATTAATTGAAGATATGATGGATGCATTCGAAGGTTGTCCAACTGACTCAATTAAAGTTGCTGACGAATCATTTGACGGCGACGCTTTAAAATTCGAATAGTCTTTTATTAACTTCAAAAAATGCCCTTCATCAATATGAGGGGCATTTTTTGTTTTCTATTTTCATTCTACTTAACAAAAAACCATTAGTAGTTCCATACTACTAATGGTTTTATTTTATATATTATGCATTTTCATTTTTGCAAACACCCATACTTTCAGGCGTGAGAATAACGCTATAAATACAATTGCTACTACAATTCCTTTAATCAAATTAAACGGTAAGATTGCCGTTACAACCGTTGTTCTTATAGCCTCACTAGACATAGCAGGTGCATTTAAAAACCAAGTGTAAGCTGGGAATATGATGATGTAGTTTAATACACTCATAATTAGCGCCATTGTAATTGTCCCTAGCATTAGTCCTGTCGTTAAACTCTTTACAGTACGATACTTTCTAAATAAGAAAGCTGCTGGTCCAATAAATAAACACCCTGCAATAAAGTTTGCGATTTCTCCAACTGGCACTCCTGTTAAACTTCCTTGAATCCCGTAATATAAAATATTCTTTATCCCCTCTACAATTACCCCCGCAATTGGTCCGAAAATAATTGCAGCAATTAGAGCTGGCACATCACTAAAATCAATTTTTAAAAATGGCGGAAGCCCTGGGAACGGGAAATCCAACATCATTAGTAAATATGCAATACTACTTAGCATCGCTACACTCACCATCTGCACTACACTGTTTTTTTGTTTCATCCTTCTCTCTCCTTTTCCATCGATCATCTCATGGAAAGTGGAAAGGTTCTGCTATGCCTATTTTTTCATAGAACGAAAAAACCCTTTGTGTTTTACACAAAGGGAGAATTTAAGGCACACCAAACAGACGTTCAAATTCATATCTTTTTTGAACGCTTGAACCTCCATCTTCTCCCATCCAGACTATACTGTCGGCTTTGGAATCACACCAAATCCTGCCTTAACGGCTCGCGGGCTTAGAACGAAATCATAAATAGTTCATCACCGCCGGTCGGGATTTTCACCCTGCCCCGAAGATAGACCGATATTCTATTTTCCCCTTCATTATACAACAACCTAATAACATTGTGAACTAAAAAATTGTAACTTATTAAAAATTAGTTATTTATTTTCAGTAATCAATTAAACCGAAAAATTTTACAATACAATCCATATTTTTTATTATTCGGTATTTCTCTTATGAATTCCCTAGTCATATATAACTAAAAGTGATAAGATGTTGAATTGTTAAGATAAGAACATTTTCTGAGTTATGGAGGAAATGTCATGAAGAAAGATAAGAGACACTCTATTCGAGAAGCAATGAAAAAAAACTTAAGAAAAGAATACTTTTACTTAAAAAAAGAATTACTTTTCTGCTGTCCAATCGATTTAGGCACATTTTCAAGCGAGACATACTATGCCGTTTTTGATGAAGATGGCATCAGTATTTATCAGTATGATAAAAAAACAGAAAGTAAATTAAAATTGTGTGAGCGTCATCCATGGAAGAGTTGGAATAAAGTGAAGGTTGATCACTATTTGACAACTTCTCAATTTATTTTTCAAGGTGAACGAAACTGGATATTATCCCTTTTCCAAAAAGGAAAGGAAGCTCAAAAAGTTATCGAAGAGCATACATCTTTACAAACAGAAGTTGTTTCCCGCTCTTTCTTAAACAAACTTCCTGGTTTCCGTTCTAATACACCGTTGAATAAATACATCGGTAGCATTTGCTACACTGCACTTATTGCATTTTTATTAAAATGGATGATTCCATTTCAAGCACCACAAATCGCCCTGTACTCTATTTCAATTGGATGTATGCTCCTTGGCTTACTATGTCTGACAATTGGTTTAATTGAACCGACTATTGTACTGTTTCGCACAAAGGAGAAAACAAGAACAAAAGTCTTTTACTTATATAGCTACTTAGCTATTTCTGGATTTATATGTGTCTTTATTTTTTGGTAAAAGAGGCCGTCCCAAAATAAATTTTGGGACGGTTTTCTATTAGGTATAGATCGCTCTTGTTATCGTATTTTGTTGTTATATCGATATTTCTTATCCCGCTATCTGCGGGCAGTAAGACCCCTACCTCAAAATGCAGCGAAAGCAAAGAAGTTAGGTGGGGGATGAAGAACCCCCCCACTGATTAAAGTTTCACTTTATCGAAACGTCGATATAATAAGAGCTATGTTCGTATATTTCAATTTGCATCGATATCATTTCATTTACTATTGCAATCTTTACCAAAAGAAAAATAAATTTATTCAAAGGTATACTTTGAGGACGGTTCCTTTACTTAACGTATAATTGTTGATTTGGATAAATTCGCTCTTGCTGCAATCCATTTTTTTCTTTAATTTCCTTAAGTGTCATACTGAATTTCCGTGCAATACTAACTAAAGTGTCCCCTTTTTGTACGACATATAATGATGAAGACACAACTTCATTTCTTTGTTCATTTAAAACAAGCAATGGATTCATCGCGTTCTTTTTCGCCATCGTCCATCTTCCTTGATGAAGTTCTAAATGCAAGTGTGCCCCTCGCGATTCTCCTGTGTTTCCTACTTCTCCAATTTTTTCTCCTTTTGAAATATAATCCCCTTGAACTACATATCTCTTATTTAAATGTGCATATACAGCCTCATATTCTCCATGTTTAATAAATACAACGTTCCCATAACTATTTGAATAATAAGACTTTGTCACCTTACCATCTTGAATAGCTGCCACAGGTGCTCCGATTGGTGCCGCTATATCAATACCGTAGTGTTTTCCATGCCTCGTCCCAAAATAATCACTTATCTGACCTTCAACAGGCCATGTCCATCGATTTTCTTCTGCGTAAACATGTAATTGAGATAAAAACAGAACAGTCAATAACATGACGCCACATTTTAACACTTTCATATACATCCTCCGTTTTCTAATTACCACCATACCTTCTCTATTTTGGTATATTACAGAAAAAAGTATACAAAAAAGAAAGTGAATTAATCCACTTCCTTCTCTTTCTTATCGCGAAAAACTAATGCACTGCGGTTATACTCCACATCTTTTACTTGTAATCGAACATTCACTACTCTAGCTACCGCAAACAAATAATCAGATAATCTATTTACATACTTTAGAACAACTTCATTTATTTCCACTTCTTTTTGCAATGATACTATAGAGCGCTCCGCTCTTCTTACAACAGTACGCGCAATATGAATAGTAGCTGCTCCCTCGCTACCACCTGGTAAAATAAAGCGTTCTAATGGCGGCGCTTCTTCTATATACACATCAATCCTTCTTTCTAAGCTTTCGACCATTTCGATTGACACCTTATAAGGAATTTTTTGTTCTACTATTGCCAAGTCTCCTCCGCAATCAAATAGTTCATGTTGAATAGTTTCAAGTTCATTGTAAATATCTTCAAAAGATTGATTTTGTAGCTTAGTCATCGCATATCCAATATGGGAATTCGCTTCATCTATCGTGCCATATGCTTCTACACGAATATCATCTTTATCTAGCCTACCACCTATCACACTTGTTTTTCCTTTATCTCCTGTTTTTGTGTATAATTTCATCTCTTTACAGCACCTTTCTTTTTAATTCGACTTAAAAAGAAAAAAGCTCTACTATTATTTATTTGATTTTACAACAAAATAAAAACAGTAGAACTTTATTCATTATCAACTTAAAAAACATATATCTAAATTATACGATTCGGTAAATATACAGAGAATATAGTTCCTTCGCCAACAACACTTGAAACTGAAATTTTTCCATCATGACCTTGAACAATATTTTTAGCAATCGCAAGGCCTAATCCAGTTCCACCTTTTTTCCCACGGGTTCTTGCTTTATCAGCTTTGTAAAAACGATCAAACAAGAACGGAATATCTTCTTCAGGAATACCAGCACCTGAATCTTGTACTTCGAAAGTAAGGCCATTATTTTTCGTATCAATTACAAGCGTTACATGGCCACCTGCATTCGTATGACGAATTGCATTATCAATTAAATTCGTCAACACTTGTTCCATACGGTCGGCATCAAACGGATATTGTTCAATTGGATTTTGGAAATCAACCGTTAGTGCGACTTCTTTATCCTTCGCAATCCCTTGGAACTTACGACCAATTTTTTCAACAAATGGATGAATATCAACTTCACCTATATGTAACTCTACATGGCCACTTTCCATACGTGCTAAATCTAATAGTTCATTTACAAGTTTACCTAAACGAACGGATTCATCATAAATGATTTGAACAAACTCATTAATTTCCTCTTTTGTTTGCACAATATCATCTAAAATTGCTTCACTATATCCTTGAAGCATGACCATCGGTGTACGAAGTTCATGTGATACATTCGCAATAAAGTCTTGACGCATCTTCTCAAGACGACGTTCTTCCGTCATATCACGCAACACCGCTACAGCCCCACGAATTTTCGTTTGATTGTAAAGCGGCGTCATAAGAACTACGTAGTTCCCTTTTTGCAAATTAATTTCAACAACTTGTTGTTGCTCGCTTTCTACAACAAGATGGAATAGCTCAACAAGTTCAGAAGGAAGTTTTTTACTTAGCTCTATCTCTTTTTCTTCTTGCCAAACTTGTAAGAAATGTTCAGCTGGTGGATTAATAACTACAACTTCACCTTCTTGATTTAACGTAATAACCCCATCTGCCATACTACTTAAAATACTAGCTAACTGCTCTTTTTCTTGCTGCAAAGCATTCATATTAAACTTCAACTGTTTACCCATTTGATTTAAGGCCGTTGCAAGCTCACCAATTTCGTCCTGAGATACCATAGGAGCCTTTGCATCAAACTTCCCACGCGCCACCTCAAAAGCAACCTCACGCATTTTACGAAGCGGTGCTGTAATTCGAGTAGATAAGAAAAATGCAAAGAAAGTTGTTAAAATAATCGCAATCCCAGCTGCTAAGAAAATGAAATCAGTCGTTTTCTCCATATCTTTTATTGGCACTTGTAAAGATTCATATACGAACACTGCACTTTGATTTTTTGATTGCACCGGTTTCCCGACAATCACAATATCATTTTCAGTGTTTTTATTCTTTCTACTATTAGGAGCTTTTTTAATGTTGTTCTTAATTTCTTTTTTGTCTGTAAAAACAGCCGCTAATTCTTTATCTTCTTTTAGATTATCTATCGTTAGTGTAACTAATCCTTCTTGTTTCGGTGAAGAAGATATCTCCTTACCATCTTCTACAATAATAATCCTTGAAAGTTTATCAGTGAATTTGTACGCGATATTCTCAATCGTTTTTACATCGGCACCTTCTTCAATTAACTCTGAAACACTTGTTGCAACTTTCTGAAGCCTAGCTTCACTCATATCAACATAATACGTTCTAAAAAACTGTGAAAGTAAAATCGCAACAAATCCAAGAACAAACGAAACGAGAAGTAATATGGTCATCCATAACTTCCCTACTACACTTCTCCAAAGCATCAGTCGTTCACAACCTCAAACTTGTAACCTACGCCCCAAACGGTAACAATCATCTTCGCAGCATCTGGTGATTTTTTACTTAACTTCTCACGTAAACGCTTTACATGCGTATCAACCGTACGTAAATCTCCGAAGAATTCATACTGCCATACTTCTTTTAGCAATTGCTCACGATCAAATACCTTATCAGGAGCTTTCGCTAAGAATAATAGTAATTCATATTCTTTCGGTGTTAAGTTCACTTCATTGCCATCTGCTGTAACACGGTGTGCATCATTATCAATCGTTAAGTGAGGGAACACAGTAACATCTTTCGTCGTTGTATCTTGTGTAAAGAATGTTGTTGGTACAGCACGGCGTAATACCGCTTTCACACGAAGCACTACTTCACGTGGGCTAAATGGCTTTACAATATAATCATCTGTTCCAACTTCAAATCCTTGCACCCTATTTACTTCTTCACCTTTTGCTGTCAGCATAATAATTGGTGTTGCTTTCTTCTCACGAATTCCTTTACATACTTCAATACCATCTTTACCAGGCATCATAATGTCCAATAGAATTAAATCATAATCATTTTGTAACGCCATTTCTAAAGCTGTATCACCATTATCTGCTTCTTCAATTGTGTATTGTTCTCTTTCTAAGTACATTTTCAATAAACGACGAATACGGTCCTCATCGTCTACAATTAAAATTCTTGATTCATTTTCCATTTCTACCCGCTGCGTACTTTCACCTCAGCGGTTCACACCTACCCTTCTACACTATTATGTTGCGCTATTCTCGTTTATTTAAGCAATCCTCTAAACGTTTCACTTCCTAATATTATGCTTCACAAGAATAATAAAGTTTGTTCAATTTTTTTCCAAAACTATGTATTTTTTTTGAACAGTATATTATGTCCTCGACATCATTTTACAAAATCAACCGCTACTTTGTCATGTTTTTCTCAAAAAAGAAAAAAAGTTGACAAAAATAAAATAGGAAAGTGACATACACTCTCCTATTTTATTTCTCTATGCATAAGAATGTAAACCCGCAATGATTAAGTTTACTACAATAAAGTTAAACATAATAATTGCAAAACCAATTACTGCAAGCCACGCTGATTTCTCTCCATGCCATCCTTTAGATAACCGTAAATGCAATACTGCAGCATAAAAGAGCCATGTTATAAGTGCCCAAACCTCTTTCGGATCCCATCCCCAAAAACGCGTCCACGCTATTTGAGCCCAAATCATTGCAAAAATTAACGCACCTAAAGTGAAAACTGGGAATCCAATTGCAATAGACCGGTATCCGATTTCATCTAATAAATCACTATTCGTATTCTTTACTAACGGCTGAAGTGCTGCGGATACTCGTTTACGTAAAGTAAGCCTTATTACGATATAGAGCAACGTTCCGACTAACACTGACCAAATAACAGTATTTAATTTTTTCGCATTTACAATCGCTGGAACTTCAACTGATGGTTCTAATTTATTTTCTGTCAGTAACTTCCCTTCATGTGGTCCAACTAAGGCTGGAAGATTGTACTTCATCTCAACTTGTTGTTCATTTTTATCAATCCATTGAAACTTCGCTTCATATTTCATACTAGAGAATACCGTCGTTACCGCAATAAAACCAACTGTACAAACAAGTGTGAACACTACCGTTTCTAACCAAAATGTACGTTTACTTCTCGTTGATTGATCTACGTTTTTCAATAAATACATAACACCCGTAATAAAACTAATTGCTAAAATCGCTTGTCCTGCTGCTGCAGTCGTCACGTGAATATGTAACCAATTACTTTTTAAAGATGGAATAAGCGGGGATATTTCCCTCGGAAACATACTTGCATAAGCAATTAATAAAAGCGCAACTGGTAATGCAAAGAGTCCGATTATACTTACGCGGTACATAAAATACATCACAATAAATGCTCCGACAAGCATCATGCCGAAAAATGTACCAAATTCAAAAAAGTTACTAACTGGTGCATGACCTGATGCAATCCATCTTGTAACAAAATATACTGTTTGAGCAATAAACCCTAAAATTGTGATCGTTATTCCTACATTTGCCCATTTATACCCCTTTTCTTTAATTGCCCCCCCAAAAAATAGAGTAGCAATCAAATATAAGATGAAAGCGGCAAACAGAAAATTACTACTTATTTGCACCATATCGTTTCCCCACCTTAACTAATTTTTTTATCATTTATTTTATCGTGTGGTTGTGGAATCGCTGTTCCTTCTAAAACTCTTTCAATATCTTTCTTTAAACCGAACCAATTTTTATTTGTATGACCTGCAACCCACCACTCATCATTGACGCGTTGTATCCAAATTCGGCGATGGTTCCAATACATACCTTGAATCACACCAACCATAAATATAAATCCACCAATACCGAGAATCCAAAGCGTTAAATCTTTTCTTACAGTAAGTGCTGTTGCATTTTGCATTTCTACACCTGCAAATGACATTTTATATTTATTGTTTCCATCAGGTTCTATATTTTGCCGAATACCAACAAAGCTCACTTCACCATCTGGTGTTTCCGGGGTAAACATTTTAAAGACGAATGCAGGGTTGTTTGGTAATTTCGTTTTTGTATTCGGTTTTCCATTCTCATCAAAATAAAAATCAGGGAAATAGCTTAATAGTTCTAGAGAATACCCATTCCCTAAATCGTATTTTTCTGTAGGATTCGCTAAATCGACTTTAATTGGTCCCCACTTTTGATTATTTACTTTATTTTGCAAGTTGAAGGACATACTTTTAAATTCACTTTCTTTATAAGAAACTTGGTAAACTGCAAATTGATCAAATTTCAGCGGTTCATTCACTCGAATTTCCGCTTCTTTTACTTTTTCCAACTTTGGTTTTTGCCCTGCTATATTTTCACCGACAGCTTTATATAATACAGCATTCGTTTGGAAATTTTTCGCAATCATTTTATCTCCAACACGGTCAATCGCTTCATCAAAAACTTCCTTGTCCTTACTTTTATCATAAACTTCCTTTATAAACTTCTCATTTTTTAAATAGTATTGCCCATCCGTCCCTGGTATTTCTTTCGTTTCACCATCACGTAACCAAAGCGATTCGTCTACGTACATACTCGGTAAAAAACGAAGCATCGCACCGAATAAAAAGATGATAAGACCGATATGATTTACATATGGACCCCAACGCGAGAAACGTCCCTTTTCTGCTAAAATGTTTCCGTCTTCCACTTTCACATTATAGTTTCTTTTCTTTAAATTCTTTTGCACTCTTTCTAAGTCATCATCTTGTGGTGTACCAGTACCGTATAACCTTTGTCTCTTTAAAAAGCTAGGGTGTCTTTTTACACCTTGCTTTTTTAAAGCTTTGTAGAGCGGAATTACCCGGTCTAAACTACATATCACAAGTGAAATACCGATAGAAGCGATTAAAATCATGTACCACCATGAACCATATAAATTATTAAATCCTAATTGATAGTATAATTGCCCTAAAAATCCGTATTCCTGCTTATAATATTCAGCTGGTGAAATCCCTGGAGTTATGTACATTTCCTGGGGAAAAATAGTTCCAATTGCCGATGCAGCTAAAGTAATTACAATGAGCCATACACCTACTTTTACAGAAGAGAAGAAACTCCAAATTTTATCTACTATCGTTTTTGTATGTGTGAGGGACCTCCGGGCACTTCCCTCATATCTCATATCTAGTAGTTTCACATTTTCATTGCTTTCAAACGGTTTCCCGCAAGCTTCACAAAAAACGGTTCCTATCGGATTAACATGTCCACATTCACACTTAATTTCTTTCAACATTCTCACCGCCTCGTAACTATATGTACTATTGTATCTTCCAACCTAGATTTACCGCAATACTCAGAATTTTTAAATTGAAGGCGCTACACGTTAGCACCTCGTATGTAAAGGCTTTTATTACGGAGTAATTTTCTTTAAGTACTCTTCCAGTTGTTCCTTCGTTTGTTCACCTTTAATCTCTTGAATTACCTTACCATCTTTATCAATCAAGAAGCTTGTTGGTAATGGTACTACTCCATACGTTTTTATAATTTCTCCATCTTTATCGATTGCGACTGGGAACTTAAGATCATATTGCTTCACAAAGTTTTTCACGGCTATTTCTGTCTCATCTGCATCTAACGCGATAATTTCAACGCCTTTTTCTTTATACTTTGGATATAGCTCATTCATATAAGGCATTTCTTTTTCACAAGGTTTACACCAAGTTCCCCAAAAGTTTAAAAATACACCTTTTCCCTTTAAGTCTTTTAGTTCAATTTTCTGTCCTTTCAAATCCGTCACGACAAAATTAGGTGCTGCTTTTCCAATTTGCATTTTCTCTTTATCAGCGAAAAATCCTTGATAGAGTGTAAATCCTACAGCACCGCTTAAAATGAGCAGAATGATAACGCGAAATAATAAGCGATTTTTTTTCATATTGTCTCTCCCCTCCTCAATAAATGTATGTACTCTCTTCTGTAAATGTTGTATTGAATAAATCACCAGCGGAGCACTCCACTGGTGAAAATTTAACTCTATAGTTTATCCCGCTATTTGTGGGCAGTAAGACTCCCACCTCAAAAATCGGCTGTAAAGCAAAGGAGTTAGGTGGGAGATCAACTGCCCGTAAAAGCCCGATTGGTGCGGGCTGATAATCAGTGGGGGATGAACAAAACCCCACTGATTAAAGTTTCACTTTATCTTGGCTTTGTAGAAGCAAGCGCGCGTAATTGTTTCACCTCATGTGGTGTCAATTCTCTCGCATCACCAGGTCGTAAACTTCCTACTTCTAAGAAAGCATAACGTTCACGCTTTAATTTCACTACTTTACAGTCTAACGCTTCAAACATACGACGTACTTGACGGTTACGTCCTTCGTGAATTGTTAATTGTACAATCGCCATCTCTTTACGCTTGTCCCAAGAAATAATTTTCACACGCGCTGGTGCTGTTTTTCCGTCTTCTAGTGCAACGCCTCGTTCTAACATGCGAATTTTTTCACCTGTTAACGGGCCTTTCACTTTTGCAACATATGTTTTTTCAACTTTATATCTCGGATGCATTAATACATTTGCAAAGTCCCCATCGTTTGTCATTAATAATACGCCCGACGTATCATAATCTAAGCGTCCGATTGGGAATAAACGCTGTGTAATTTCAGGGAAAAAGTCTGTTACAACACTTCTTCCTTTATCATCTGATACACTCGAAATTACACCAGTTGGTTTATATAGTAAAAAATAAACAGGTTCTTCTTTTTCAAGAGGGATGTTATTTACTTCTACTTTATCTTGAGGAGTTACTTTTGTTCCTAACTCCTTCACTATTTTTCCGTTAACTTTCACTTTTCCTTGCTGAATTAATTCCTCAGCCTTCCTTCTCGATGCAATACCTGCTTGCGCAATCACTTTTTGTAATCGTTCCATTTCTTTTTTTCACCTCGAATTTATCTTACCTTACATTAGAAAGACTTGGCAACCGCATACGCTTTACGACTATTCGCTTCATCTCACTTAAACAACATAGCGATGATAATAAACATATAAAGGTCAAATCATGTTTTCACCCTTTATTATTGTTTACACTTTTTCCTATTGCTCACAATAAAAGTTCATCATTTTGTCAAAAATACCGCATAAAAAAACCACTATTAAGCTACACCTTAATAGTGGTCGTATACGTATTATAAGCGAAATAGCGTAAAAAATGAATACCATTAATGAAACAATAAAGAAACAAACACAATTGAGCAAATAATCCCGATTAAATCTGCAAACAGTCCTACTTTTAGTGCATCTCCCATTTTTCTAATGCCAACAGCTCCAAAGTATACCGTTAAAATATAAAAAGTCGTATCTGTGCTACCTTGCATCGTAGAAGCTAATCTCCCAAGAAACGAGTCTGGTCCATATGTAGCGATTAAATCGGTTGTTATACTTAAACCAGCAGAGCCTGAAATCGGGCGTATAAGTGCCAGTGGAACGATTTCTGCTGGCACATGAATCAAATCTAACATCGGCTTCATTACCGATATCATTGCATCTAACGCACCCGAAGCTCGAAATATAGAAATAGATACAAGCATTCCAACCATAAAAGGTAAAATGGAAACTGCAATTTGAATCCCTTCTTTTCCTCCCTCAACGAACGATTCATACGTCGGAACTTTCTTTATCGTGCCATATAAAAGGATAAAACCAATCACAAAAGGGATTACCCATAATGAAATTGTATTTACAATACTCATTTTTTCCGCCCCTTTCTACTCCTTCTCCGGTAAAAATAGCGGTCAATCCAAATTGCTCCAATCATAGAAAGTACTTGTGCAATGAATGTTACCCCAACAATTTCTGTAGGATTCGCTGATTCATAAGTCATTCGAATTGAAATAACGGTAGTAGGAATTAATGTAATGGCCGATGTATTTAATGCCAGAAACGTCACCATAGACCGACTTGCCGAATCCTTCCCTCCATTTAACTCTTTCAGTTGTTCCATCGCTTTAATACCAAGGGGGGTTGCAGCATTACCTAAACCAAAAAAGTTTGCCATCATATTTGATAAAATAAACCCCATTGACGGATGATCCTTTGGTATTTCCGGAAACAACCTTTTTACTATTGGCATAAAAAGTGAAACTAGCTTTTTTAACAACCCTGCTTCTTCTGCAATTTTCATTAAACCAAGCCAAAATACTAAAACGCTAATAAGCCCAATGCAGATTGTTACCGCATCTTTTGACCCTTCAAATACAGCTTTATTTACCTCTTCCATCGTTCCATTTATCATGGCATACACAATCCCTATGACCGCCATCGCTACCCATACGAGATTAACCATCGTTCCCAACACCTATCATATAAGAAAAAATTTCTTTCACATTATTCCAGTACATTCCCGTTGTGGCTACTAACTTCCGTTTGCTATAAAATAAATTACGTTCTCCAACTTTCTCGTTACCAACATAAACTTCTGTCTTCCCCACTTTAACTCCGTCCGTTAGCTTTGCACTTTTATCGAGTTCAACTTTTAATACCACGCTCTTTCTTTCCTCTTCAGTTAACGGTACCGAAAAACTATTTTTCGTATAAACATGATTGGTATACTTCTTTTCATTTATTTCCGCAAGTGCTCCTTGTCCTAAAACTTTTGTTTGCTGAAAACGTTCAAACCCTTTATCAAACAAATTCATATGATCATCCCAATCACTAGAAGCACTCAAAGTTACGACGATTAAATCTAGTCCATTTTTTGAGGCCGTTGTAACAAGCGTTCGTCCTGCTTTTTTCGTAAATCCTGTTTTTCCTCCTGTTGCAAATTCATAATAAGACGTCACCAGCTTATGTTTATTTTTCCACGGATAATCCCAAGAATCGGATTTATACGTTTTTGTCCCAAAAATTTTCTTAAAAGTCTCGTTCCCCATTGCATATTTCGTTAATAGTGCCATATCATAAGCCGATGAATAATGTGATCCATCTCCATCCAAGCCATGAGGATTTGAGAAGTGAGTATCTTTCATGCCAATTTCTTTCGCCTTTTCATTCATTAAATATACGAATCCTTCTATACTCCCTCCTACATTTTCAGCAATTACTTGCGCTGCATCATTACCAGATCTAAGCATAAGTCCATATACTAAATCTTCTAGCTTCACCTTTTGACCAGGCTTTAAATAAATTGCTGATCCTTCCACCCTCACCGCTTCATTACTAACTGATACCATTTCTTTCATTTTCCCTGATTCAGCAGCTAACAAGGCTGTCATAATTTTTGTTATACTAGCAATTTTTTGTGGCTCATGTTCTGATTTTCCGTATAATACACGACCAGAATGTTGCTCCATTAATACAGCATTTCGAGCACTGACATTGCTGCTTATCTTTGCATATGTAGGAATCGGTATAACGCTTGCATACATAATAAGAAGCGTAATGATTACACAAATTCGTCTCATATTTCCCCCCACGTCCTTTTGGCACTTTTTGTACAAGTGTATGCTTGGTCTTTTAAAATATGAACGAAATCTCCCTTCTCCTTCAACAAAAAAGACGCAGAGAATATGCGTCTAATACGGGGTCCATTCAATTTGTTTCGCACTTTCAAATCTTTTTTCTACATCAGGCCAATTTACAACATTCCACCAGTTTTTAATATATTCATCTTTTCGATTTTTGTATTGTAAATAATACGCATGTTCCCATACATCTAGTACAAGGAGGGGTATCGTATCCCATTGTGTAAATAATTGATGAAGTGTACTTTGCAAAATTTCTAATCTTCCAGATCGGGGAACCCAAACGAGAATTGCCCAGCCTGAACCTTCCACTTTAGAAGCTGCTTCTGTGAAATGTTTTTGAAAACGTAAAAAACCCCCAAAATCTTGTTCGATTCGTTGTGAAAGAGCACCTCTTGGACTTCCACCACCAGCTTTTTTCATATTATTCCAAAATATCGTGTGTAAGTAATGACCTGACCCATGAAAAGCAGCCTCTCTTTCCCAATGCTTTATTAAATCAAATTGATTTGTTTTTCTCGCTTCTTCCATCATCTTTTCTGCTTTATTTAATCCTTCCACATAACTGCGATGATGTTTATCATGGTGTAACATCATAATCTCTCTAGAAATATACGGTTCTAACGCATTATACGGATAAGGTAATGGTGGAAGTGTATGCCCCCCAATTGGAACTGCTCGTTCACTATCCCCTCTTTCATATAATTCATATTCCTCTTCTTCCTGCATAAATACTTCCTGCAGGTGATGCTGAATATGTTCTACATCATCGCTTATTTCATACATAAATTCCGCATCTGTTTCGTACTCATGCTCTTTCATACGCTCTAATAACGTTTGAATTTTATAAGCAAGCATATGGACATCATACACTTCCATTGCGCGACTATCTAATACGTGAAGAACACTTTCACACCAACTTTCTACTTCATGAAAGTAATTTGTAAATACACCTTGCTGATTCATGTTACACCTCCCTAATGCTATCCACTTAACTATATTCACTGAGAATCCCTTATATAACCGTACAAAATGAAAAGAAGCTAAGTCCCCTTAGCTTCTTTTCCTCAATCAATATTTGTGTAACATCTTCGTTTGGTAATCTGTCTCATAATATTCTAATTCTTCACGCATCACTTGGAATTTACCTTCTAAATTCTTCATCACTTGCTCTATAGATACAGGTGGTGTTTGTTGAAAAACGATAGAATTTTTCCCTGTATATGCAGACCGACTATTTTCATACCAATGATCACTTTTCGGTGAAAAAAACTCTGCAATTACTTGATGATAAATCTTATATAACGTTTTTTCAGCTGCAGTTTTTCGAAACGGCTGGCTATTCAACAAAACAAAACATGCATCATGTCCTTCTTCGCAAAAGACGAGAAGACGTCTCATTGATGCTAATAACCCTTTATAATATTGCTCATTCCCTGTTGGTGTCTCTTCTAATAAAGAAGGCAGCGTATGATAATTTACATAATTGGTTATCAAAGTAATAGCATCTTCTAAAAATATAGAAACTTGTTCTGTTTGATTTTCAACCATCAAATTAGACATTTCTTCTCTCTCCTTTGCCATTTCACGCTATTTCTACTCTTTTATTTTTATGTAATTCCGTCAATAGTTCTTGTACTTTCACCACTGTTCCTTCATCAAAATATTGTTGAAATTCTTCTATATCATTTAGATACAAACGTTTTTGCGCACGAAGTTCCTTATTTTTCACTAAACAACATATCGCTACAATATCCCGCAAATATATGTCTTGTTCTTCTACTTTACATACCGGATTTCCTTCAAAAGGAGTAATTTCTTGTAAGACTTCTTCAAAATATCGAACGTATAAAACCGAAAAAGTTTTCTCTTTATCATTTAATATATATGTCACTTCAGATCTGCTAAAAAAATCTTCTGATGTATTAGGTTTTGCTTTCTCTAACTCATACCCCGCATAACCTATTATAATCATATACTTCCCCTCTCTTCCTTCTTCCACTTTATTTTAACTTAATTTTCTGATAAACGAAATATTCTTTTAAATGTACCTATATAAAAAATAGCTCCCCTATACAGGAATTTACCTTTTTATTTTTCTGGAAGTTTGTCATAATAATATTATTGTCTCAGTTTTCTTATACAAGGAGAGTTGTATTTATGTCGTTTTCATGGAAACGTTTCTTACAAATAGGAAAAATTATCTTCCCATTTGTGGTATTAACAATTGTATTCTTTCAAGCAAAAAAAGAATTAGCAGGCATTTCTTTTTTAGAAGCGATTAATACAATTAAAAACATTCCACCTGGAGGAGTCTTTTTAGCAATTACACTTGGTGCATTTGCTGTATCAACAATGTTCTTTTATGACTATGTTATGCTTCGTTACTTAAAAGCTGATATACCTGTCCAAAAGATTTTCCGTATTTCATGGATTGCTAATACTTTAAATGGATTTATTGGATTTGGTGGTCTCGTTGGAGCTGGTGTACGCACAATGCTTTATCGTCCATACATAAAAGAAAATGGCAAACTTATTAAAAGTATCGCCTGGATGACAACTGCCTTTATTAACGGATTAGCCATTCTTTCATTCCTTGGTCTTATCGGAATATTAGACACAAGATTTATTTTACATGAAAAACCGTGGCTATGGCCTGTTCTGATCTTCTTTGCTCTTTTCGTCCCTATATACATTGGCTTTTCTAAACTTAAAAATAGAAAAGCAACGAAAATTGAAGGACAAGAGGAGGAAGAAAAAAATCCAACTGTTTTATACTCATTAGTTTCATTAGTTGAATGGGTATCTGCTGGTATTGTTATGTACGTCATTTTAATACTATTTGGAATCGAAATTGACTTTCAAAAGTTTTTAGGCGTGTATGTAATTGCTGCTTTAGCTGGCGTCGTTAGTCTTGTACCTGGTGGACTTGGTTCATTTGACCTTGTCTTCTTAACTGGGCTAGGACAATATGGCGTCGATACAGGTGTATTACTGCCTGCTATGTTATTATATCGACTCGTCTATTATATCTTACCGTTCTGCCTTGGTCTCATTTTTGCGGCTTTTGAAATGACAGGAGTGGCAATTAAAAAGTTTGAAGATAAACCTTTTATTGCGCCTGCATTAGAAACAACTGGTGTTATATGGACTTTGCAACGTGATTTTTTAGGAAAGCTAGGTTCATGGGCATCTGCTGCTTTAACAGTATTTGCTGGCTTAATGGTTATTTTATCGACCATTCTACCAACAAGTATAAACCGGGCACATGCCTTACATATTCTAGCTCCAAAGCATCTAATTCAATTCTCTTTTAGCTTATCGTTAACGTTCGGTATTCTCCTCCTCATCCTTTCTCGGGGGATATATTACGGAACAAAACGTTCTTATTATATGACGATTGTTTCTTTAATTGGAGCGGCTATCTTTAATACGCTAAAAGGAATTGATATCGAAGAAACATTTATTTTATTAATCGTACTCGCTGTATTATATATGCTTCGAAAAAGATTTGTACGCGAGAAAATGGAAGTCTCACTTTCTGATATCGTAAAACTTTTTATATTCTTACTTGTAACGTTATATTTATATAAAAACTTAGGTATTTTATTTGCAGGTGCAAAAGAAGCTTTTAAACCAGATTTTGTCGTTCGTAATATTACACAAGTGAAACGAAGTGCATTAGCAGCTGCCTTTTTCGTTCCTACTTTTTTACTGATTGGCTCACTGATTGCCAATCGTTATCGAAATGAATTTCCCGGGCAACCAGCAAATGATAAAAGGTTACAAAACTTTTTAGATGAACACGGTGGAAATGTACTTAGTCATCTAGGTTTTTTAGGAGATAAACAGTTCTTCTTCAGTAGTGATGGGAAAGCGCTCCTTCTCTTCTCAATAACTGGAAAGCGCCTTGTTGTACTAGGTGATCCAATTGGTGATCCTTCTTCCTACCGTACTGTGTTGCAAGAGTTTTTAGCTGAGGCGGATCGATTTGGTTACATTTGTGTTTTCTATCAAATCGAAAGTAAGTGGATGAGTTTATACCATGATTTTGGTTATAACTTCTTTAAGCTTGGTGAAGAAGCTGTCGTTGATTTAAATACTTTTACAATCACAGGAAAGAAACGCGCTGGTATGCGAGCGACTTTCAACCGTTTTGAAAGAGAGGGCTATACATTCTCTATTCACCAGCCACCGTTCTCAGACGAATTATATGAAGAGTTAAGAAAAGTTTCAGATGCGTGGCTCGGCGGAAAAAAAGAGAAAGGTTTTTCACTCGGATACTTCGATCGTGAATATATTAGCCGTGCTCCTATCGCTACATTATCTGATGCAGATGGAAAAATTATTGCATTCACCACCTTTATGCCCGTGTATCAAAACGGATCATTGTCTGTTGATTTAATGCGATATTATCCAGATGCGCCTAGCGGAATTATGGACGCAATTTTTATCCACTTATTCCAATGGGCAAAAGAAAATGAATACCACTCCTTTAATATTGGTATGGCACCACTTTCAAATGTAGGTTTATCAACACAATCTTTCTGGTCTGAACGAGTTGCTGCTGCAATCTTTAATAACGTTCGTTATACATATAGTTTCAGCGGATTACGACATTTTAAAGAAAAATATAAACCAGCATGGAGCGGTAAATATTTAGCATTTAGGAAGAATCACTCTTTACCATTAACAATGCTCTCTGTAACAAAACTAATAGGAAAAAGAAAAAATAGCTAAACTCTTAGCTATTTTTTCTTTTTTGAACTTGTACGATAAACTCCTTCTCATACTTCTTACCATTTATATAAAAAGTTCCCCACATTTTATACGTGCCCTGGGCAGGAAATGTAATACGATATTGTAATTGCTCATCCGTATCAACAGGCATAGCGTATAAAAAGTTTTCCCTCATTTCATCCACGATATAGAGAGCTTCCACTTCTCCTCTCTCTGAATGTAATTTCAATTTTTCACCCTTTTTCGCTTGAAACTGAAATGTTAAAGTCGCTGGCTCATTCGGATGTAATGCACCAAATAAGAGAGAAACTTCATACTCCCCTAATTTTTTTGTAAGTACGTTATCAATTGGAAATTTCACTTTTTTCTTATTTTTCTCTTCTTTTTCTCTCCCAAAATCTTTCTTAGCGAATGATTCCACTGATTTATTTTTGTCTTCATATAAAAAGATTGTATACCCTTCATCTTTCGCTATTTTGGAAGATAGCTTATATGATCCATTCCCTGCAAATGTAGGTTTCATTTGTTGTACATGTTTTAACTGTCCATCTACAATCACAGCCCGAATTTGATCATTTACACCACGAACTTCATTATTCTTTTTATTTAGTAGTTGAAACAAAATATCTACTTTCCCATTTCCCTTTCCATTTGACACATCCCATTTTACTTCCTGAACATCTCCTAGCGTCTCTACGGTTTCTTGATATTTTTTTATGTAAAATCCTCCCGCCACAATAAACAACAAAGCAACAAGTCCAATGACAAGATTTTTCAAAACATCACCTACCATTTTTATCGTCTCTGTTCATACAAAACTTCTTACATATATATTCTAGATTATCATTTATGAAATCCTCCTGTTTTACACATATTATAAATAATAAAAAGATTTTAATTGAACGGATTCGTAGTGTATAATGCAAATGATATTGATTTCTATCAATACATTATAAGGAGGACTTTTCATGAGTGTACATATTGAAGCAAAACAAGGCGAAATCGCTGAATCTATTCTATTACCTGGTGATCCATTACGTGCAAAATATATCGCTGAAACATTTCTAGAGGACGTTACTTGCTATAATAACGTGCGTGGCATGTTAGGGTTCACTGGAACTTATAAAGGAAAACGTGTATCTGTTCAAGGTACAGGTATGGGTGTTCCTTCTATTTCTATTTATGTAAACGAATTAATCCAAAGCTACGGAGTTAAAAATTTAATTCGTGTTGGAACTTGCGGTGCAATTCAAAAGGACGTAAAAGTACGTGACGTTATTATTGCAATGACAGCTTGTACTGATTCTAATATGAACCGTTTAACATTCCCAGGTTTTGATTTTGCACCAGCTGCAAACTTTGACCTTTTAAAGAAAGCTTACGATGCAGGAACTGAAAAAGGATTACACGTTCGTGTTGGTAACGTTTTAACAGCAGATGTATTTTATCGTGAAAGCATGGACATGGTTAAAAAACTTGGAGATTACGGTGTATTAGCAGTAGAGATGGAAACAACTGCTCTTTACACATTAGCAGCAAAATATGGTGTAAATGCATTATCTGTATTAACAGTAAGCGATCACATCTTCACTGGCGAAGAAACAACATCTGAAGAGCGTCAAACTACATTTAACGAGATGATTGAAATCGCTTTAGATGCAGCAATTCAGCAATAATACATTAAAGAACTCGTCATACGTCTGTCGAGTTCTTTTTTATCCCGCTATTTGTGGGCAGTAAGACCCCTACCTCAAAATTCAGCGAAAGCAAAGAAGTTAGGTGGGGGATCAACTTCCCGTAAAAGCCCGATTGGTGCGGGCTGATAATCAGTGGGGGATCAAGAAAACCCCCACTGATTAAAGTTTCACTTTATGTGACTTTTTATAAAAAACTACTTTAGAAAGAGACAGATTTTCCCCTCTACTTTCTTGTCACGTTTGTTATAATAAAGACATCATTTACAGTATTTCTCATAAGAGGTGAAGCAGTGAAAAACAGAAGTATCGTCTTTAAACTATTTTTATTAACATCAACATTATTTACAATCATATTCCTCCTCTTTTTCCTAGGGCAGTCTCTATTTTTAGAGAAGTTTTATATTAATAAAAAAGTAAAAACCGTTCAAACTGCTTTTGAAAAATTCGTAAATAATTATGAA
Source organism: Bacillus thuringiensis (assembly GCF_014932895.1). Lineage (GTDB taxonomy): Bacteria > Bacillota > Bacilli > Bacillales > Bacillaceae_G > Bacillus_A > Bacillus_A thuringiensis_AA. Next base: position 682,373 of record NZ_JACYOF010000002.1, read on the forward strand.
AAAAGTGGAAAAAGTTATGAGGAAATTAGAAAACTAAAACAAGAATTTCATGATAAAACAAATGCTGAAATGCAATTTTTAGATTCTAATGGCATTATTAAAAGTGAAAACAACTTCTACATTGATGTAATTGATCCTGACAGTAATATAACGTACTCCATTCCACTCAACAATATTTTAACACCTGAAGAATATAATAAATTTGAAAATTTAGGTTTAAAAAAAGATGAAATAATAAACGTCAGTGGATTCTTACAAGGTAATATAATAACACCACTAGAATTAACAACAAAATATAATCGGTGGAGAAATGAGAATATTAGTTCCGATATCCAATCAATTATTGAAAATCGACCTAAAAACAAACTTACAAGCCGATATAAATCCGCTGTTCAGGTCAACTTTCAGGGTATAATATCTAAATTACAGCTTCCTTCCAAGGCTGAGGTCCGTCTTGCAAATGATTTTGAAACATTACAAGCTGTTGAATCCTTTGCAAACACTATTAGACAAGGGACTTTTAATTCAAATCAACTAATCATATATAAAGCAGATGCTGGCGAAAACTTAAATAATCGTATCTTTGTAAAACCTATCATAGAAAACGGAAAAATTACAGAATACGCTTTTGCAATATCATCTTTACAGCCTGTAAATGAAGCGATGCTCGTTTTAAAAGATTATTATGTTTACGCCTTAATCATCGTGTTTCTCGTTATTATTTTATTATCCTTCTACTACTCAAAAATCATTGTGAAACCATTAATTAAAATTAATCGCGTAACAAAAAAAATGGCTAATTTTGATTTTAGCGAGAAATTACCTGTTACAGCAGACGATGAAATTGGCGGACTTTCCAGTAGTATTAATACATTATCTGTAAACTTAAAAGACCGAATCGATCGATTAAATGTCGCCAATACAAAATTACAACAAGATATTGAACGTGAACGTCAATTAGAAAAGACGAGGAAAGAATTCATTTCTGGTGTATCCCATGAATTAAAAACACCACTTAGTGTAATTAGAAGTTTCGCAGAAGGAATTCAAGATGGTGTTAGTAAAGATACAACATATTATACAGATGTTATTTTAGAAGAAACAGAAAATATGAACAGGCTTATTGTTGAAATGTTAGAATTAGCAAAACTAGAATCTGGTACGTATAAACTAGAAATGACGACATTCTCAATCGGTGAATTAATTCAACAAATCCATACAAAATTATTATTTAGCATGGAAGAAAAGCATTTACACGTGGACGTCGATGCAGACTCTGCTATATTTGTTAAAGCGAATCGTAGTCGTATTGAGCAAGTAGTTGTGAACTTACTGAGCAATGCAATTCGCTATACGCCAGATGGAGAAAAAATACAAGTCTCTGTTGTAGAAACGGAAGATACAGTAAAAGTCGAAATCGAGAATACAGGAAATCCTATCCCAGAAGACAGTCTTGAAAAAATTTGGGATCGCTTCTATCGTTTAGATGCATCACGTAGTCGTCATACTGGAGGTACCGGTCTCGGATTATCTATTGTAAAAAATATTTTAGATCTCCATCATGCCGAGTACGGTGTATATAATACGACTAATAGCGTTGTATTCTATTTCAATTTACAAAAAGTAAAAGAAGTCAAATAATTTGTCTTAATTTCACTAGGAGTTCACATGAAATTCACACTCTCCCTTTATAGTAAGAAACAAGTTAATCCTTTCCTTTACACATATAAAAGAGGAGAGTGCGTGAAATGAAACAAGCAGGACAACCTATTCAAAATGAAAAACAATTAGAAACTATCAAAAATATACTTTTAGAATCTTCGAAACGTGATGGCTTATTATTCGTATTAGCTGTAAATTCTGGCTTAAAAGTAAGTGAAATCTTACAATTAAAAGTTAGTGATGTAATCGATGAAAATGAAAATGTTCGCCATTCCATTTTATTTTACAACGAAAAAGTAAAGAAACATAAATGGTTTGCTGTAAATGAGGACTTACAGCACGCAATCGAAGACTACATGAAAGAACGTAAAACTTGGAAACGTAATGAGCCATTATTAAAGTCTCAAAAAGGAACAAAATCTATTACGAGACAACATGCATGGTACATTTTAAACAAAGCTGCAAAAGAAGTTGGATTAGAAGGGATTAGCTCACATACACTTCGAAAAACTTGGGGCTATTGTGCATACAAATCAGGTGTTGATATTGCATTTTTACAACACTTCTTTGATCATAGTACTCCATCAAAAACTTTAAAGTATATCGGTATTGCTTAATACCTCTTATACATAAAAAAGGTTACCATTAAAAAATTTGGTAACCTTTTTTATGTTTCATATTCTCTTTTCTTGTCTCTCTTATATTGTAGTGGTACTCTAATAATAAGGGGGAGAAATTATGAACACACTTACTATTGAAATACCGAAAGAAACGGCTGAAAAACTTGATTTATTAAAGCAAGCTTACGAAAAGAAAACAGGTGCTACCATTTCTGAAAGCACCCTTGTTCAAACACTTATCTCAAAAGAATTTATCCAAGCGATAACTCCTTTTGATTTACAACAATTCATCAACGGAAAAGAACAGCATTAATGCTGTTTTTTTTATTTCTATTCAAAATATAAAAAGTTTTTTACTTATTTTTTCGAAAAACCATTGACAATGATAATGATAACCATTATCATTTATTACGAAGCCAACAATTGATGAATCAACCAAACGCTCAGTAACATTGTTACCCCTCTTTTTCATATAGAAAGGCACTGTACATTCCCCCTGTTTGTACAGTGCCTTTCTTGTTTCTTATTCAAATAAATTTAATTGCTCGGGCTTCGGCTCACCATATGTAATGTTCATCATTTTCATAAGCTGTTTCGCATTATCTGCTGCATCCCCACCTGAATTGTTGTTAAACAGTACGTATATATCCTTTGTTTTCTTTTTTAATTGCTCTAGTCGTTCAACCCATTCTTCCAATTCTTTATTGTTGTAGCGATATAAACAGCGAACCGCTCTCCAATTTTCCCCTTTATCAAGCCAACCATGAACATTTCGACCGTGAAAACGTATTAATGCCATGTCTGAATTCGTAACCTCTAACACGAGTGGCACAGAACCTATCCCGGCCTGTGGCTCATCACAAATTGTATGAATCCATTTTTCCTGTTCTAAAAATTGTAGCGTCTTATCTCTCACTTCTGGATAAAACCATGTTTGATTTCGAAACTCTATTGTACACGGTAGATCTCCCATTTTTTCTTTCGTATATCGAAGGAAATCTACATTTTTCTTTTTGCAATCGAACCATGGTGGATATTGAAATAAAATCATTTTTAATTTATTCGCTTCTATTAAAGGAAGAACTGATTGTTTATACACATCAAACATCTCATCGAATGTAGAAAAAGGAATTTCCCCTTTCATATGTCCTGTCATTCCTTGATATGCTTTTACGATAAAAGAAAAATCGTTCGGTGTTTCCATCGCCCATTTTGTATAATTTCGTGCAGGTTGCATCGCATAAAATGAGCTATCCACTTCCACAATAGGAAAATATTTACTATATGTTCGTAATTTATTTCTATTTTCATAGGGATCTATATATAAAGAATTATGATCTCCCCACCCTGTCACTCCAATGAAAAGCAAACATATTCCTCCCTTTCTAACTTCATCTTTTATTCACTCTACTTACTCCCCAAACACTTCGGCTAATCAATTTCATTAAGTAGCCCTTTCTTTAAGAGTGTCCGTATAAAAATATGATATACTAGATGGAAGAATTTTTAAATTGAGGGGTTATTTATTTATGCTTCCAAACGATGTTATTGTATCTCATGAAAAACGAATAGAAGAACTAGAAAATAAATTACGTTTTTATGAAGAACTTGTGAATCAATTACCACATCATTTCAAATATAAAAATCCACTTATTGGTTTACAAATAAAGAAAACAAGAACAACCCATTCCATTCAAAACATACGAAAAGAGAATAAAGAGGCTGATTTTCAACTTACTTGCGATTCATTATTTTTATTTGAACAAATTGAAAAACACTTTGTTCATATTTTTGATGCTTTTTCACATCATGTAACCTTTATTGATAGTAAAGGGAATATTACTTTATGTAATCAAGCTGCTGCAGATGATTTTGGTGTAATACGAAATGATATAATCGGAAAACCGATTCAACAATTACTAAACTTACCAGAAGAAAAAATTAAAGCTATTGAAACATTAAAGACGGGAACAGAAATATATAATGAAGAAGTTTTAGATAAAAACTACGGTATTATAAATAACCGAATTATTCGCGATTATAATGGAGAGATTTTTAGAGTTATTAGTGTCTTCCATTATTTAAACACAGAACGTGATGCAGAGAAATTTTCTTTAGCAGGACGAATCGCAGCCGGGATTGCACATGAAGTACGCAACCCTCTTACAACAGTACGGGGGTACTTACAATTTTTACAAGAGAGTGTCTCATCGGAAAATAAAGAATTATTTAAAAACTTACTTATTCCTGAATTAGATCGGGCAAATAGTATCATTACAAAATTTTTAGCTATTTCAAAAACACGCGAATTTACAAGAGAACCGTTTCCCATTAATACCTTTTTACGTGAGTATATTCAACAGTTATTAGCTAGTGAGGTGTTCTTGCACAACATTTCAATTGATTATAATTTTTCTACCGAATTAGAAGGTATACTTGTCAATATTGACCGTCATGAACTCGTACAAGTTTTTTTGAACTTATTTCAAAACGCTGTCGATGCCCAAGGCGAAAAACCTCTTTCTATTCAAATCTCTAGTTATCGCCTAAATAACTTTGTTAGGATTACTTTCAAAGATAACGGAACTGGTATTCCTCCAGCTATTCAAGAGTATATCTTTGATCCGTTCTTCTCAACAAAAGATTCAGGAACAGGACTGGGTCTGTCAGTAACGAAGAAAATTATTCAAAATCATAACGGCACATTAAAAATGACTAGTAATCAAGACGGTACAACTTTCACTGTTTCTATTCCAATTCTTCCCCCAAAAAACCATGAAAGAATGAATCAATACAAATAATGGACTGTTCCACGAACTGCCCACCAAGTGTTACACAATATATAACACTTGGTGGGCAGTTTTTTATTCTAACCTATGCTTGTTTAAATGATATAAATGTTTTTCTTGAACATTTCTCTACTGAAATTAAAAATCTCGAAAAAGCATATCAATTAAAAACCTCCCCTTTACACATATTGACTAAATCATGGCCCCCTCAAAAAGACAAAGCCGTTTTTAAAGGTAACTATGCAGATGCTGATATTACCGTCCCTCTATTCCCGCCCCTTCCAACATATGATAGTTTTTATGACCATGAAACTATTCAATTAGTACAGGATATTTTCAATAAAGATTTCATCACATACAAATACCCATTAACCCCGTAAAAAAATAAGCGTTTTTTTCGTTTTATGGATATAAATTTATCTTAGCTTGATAGCCATGTGACGAGCCCCTATAAAACCTTCGTTAAGGATATCCCTAAAATTAAAATTCAGGTGATTTTTGTAACAATATATCTTGTTAATTCATTTTTTATAACTTATAATATTCACTGTGTATGGTGTGTATATTGTATATCATATAACATAACACTTATCGATTGAGAGGTTGTTTAATGAAAATAATCTTAAGTAATGTATCAAATCAGCCTTTATATCAGCAGATAAAGGAACAGATTAAAGAATCAATATTTAACAATGAGTTGAAAGAAGGCGAACAATTGCCATCGATCCGCTTATTAGCTAACGACTTACATGTAAGTGTACTTACCACCAAAAGAGTCTATGCAGAACTAGAAGCAGAAGGTTTTATTGTTACTAGGATTGGCAAAGGTACCTATGTAGCACCTACAAACCTAGAGCTATTACTAGAATCTAAGCGCCGCATGGTGGAAGTCAAGCTCGCTGAAGTTTGTCAAATGGCTCGAAGCATAGGAATTCATGCAGATGATCTCCATTCGATACTGGACTTAATTTTAGAGGAGGAGAATGAAAAATGAATGCTGTATTAGAAGTGAATAATCTAAATAAAACTTACGACAATTTTTCATTAAAAGATGTTACTTTTTCACTTAACAAAGACTGTATAACAGGTTTTATTGGTACTAATGGTTCGGGGAAAACCACTACAATTAAAGCAATCCTTGGTCTCATCTTAAAAGATTCCGGAAACATTAATTTTTTAGGAAAAGATATAGATAAAAATGAAAGAAAGTTCAAAAATAAAATTGGCATCGTGCTGGATGAGGGATATTTCTATGATGAATTAACATTGAAAGAAATGAAAAATGTGATTGCCCCTTCCTATATTGATTGGGATGAACCGGTTTTCTTAGCTTATATTAAACAGTTTAAATTAAATCTAAAACAGAAAATTTCTACCCTATCCAAAGGTATGCGAATGAAATTTGCAGTTGCATTAGCTCTATCACACCACGCAGACCTATTAATAATGGATGAACCAACAAGTGGTTTGGATCCATTGGTACGGAGTGAATTGATGAACATTCTTCTGGATTTTATGAAGGAACCAGGGAAAAGTGTCTTTTTTTCCACTCATATTACCTCTGATTTAGATAAAGTTGCGGATATGCTTATTTTAATCGATGATGGAAAAATTTTAGTTAATGAGGAAAAAGATGTGTTAGTGGACACACATGCATTGGTAAAAGGAGACAATCAATTAATTAATGAACAAACCAAAAAACTTTTTTTAAATTTGTATCAATCTCAATACGGATTTGAGGGGATTACTCATAAAAAAGATGATGTGCGTCGACTCATGCCTGATGTATTGATGGAACGACCAACTATAGAGAATATTATGCTTTCATATATCGGAGGTAATAATCATGTTAATTAACCTTGTAATGAAAGATTTTATGCTAGTAAAAAAATATTTCCTAATTTTACTCGTTTTTGCAGCTATCGCTCCTATTTATGTTTCTACACAAATACAGTTAAACGATGGCGGTCTTGTTGGCTTTCTTTTAACTGTGCTTTTGATGGAGCATATTTTGTTTGGTACGATATCCAAATTTGAGGATCAGTACAAGGGAGCCGCTTTACTTTGTGCAACTCCGTATACACGAAATGCATTTGTAAAAGCAAAGTATCTCTTTCTCTTTGTAATTTTCATTTGCGTCTCCCTCATCCGTATTATTACATCGATTATCATACCATCAGATATAGAAAAACTCAGCGTTAATGCCCTTGGAATAACATTTTTAATTTTTAGTATTTTATTTGGTATTCTACTTCCTGTTCAATTTAAATTCGGTTATGACAAAACAAAAATTATATCATTTTTCGCTGTCTTTTTAATACCTTTTGTCGCTCCTACTCTTATAAAGGGTGTTCAATCGATTCACATCGATTTTACAATCACATTTCCATTCCCACAAATTATGCAAGAATGGATGCCTTGTTTCATTTCACTAGTCATTAGTCTTTTCTCAATGATTATATCTCTAAAGATATATGCAAAAAAGGATCTATAAGTAAATTTCAAATATAATAGGGATAGTTGGTAAAGGAAATATATGTAGTATCGTACAGATTCATTTCTTTTCAGCCATCCCTTTTAAAAATTTAAGTTCTCCATGTGATGTACCTTTTTCTTAATTAAGTAGATTTTATGGATATTAAAATAAGGTGAAACTTTATTCAGCCCGCACCAATCGGGCTTTTACGGGCAGTTAATCCCCTGCCTAACTTCTTTGCTTTCGCCGAATTTTGAGGTAGGGGTCTTACTGCCCGCAAATAGCGGGATAAACTAAGTCTTTAAATCATTAGTCTTCTTAGGTTCTCTTTTCATTAAATAAAGGGTACTGCCACATCACTATCCGGCTAAGAAATTCATTGTTCCTCAAAATAATGAGTTGAATTCCTATAGATAGCTAATGAAACATTCGAATTAACAAACATCTCCTTTAACGGTTCTCATACTCTAACTTTTTTAGAAACTGGTGTATACGATATTAGTTTCTCCGCATCTACAACCTTCCCAGGTCCTTCATCACTTGGTTTCGATCTTTCATTTAACGGCCAACCACCTAGTCGTAATTTTTCAACTAACGTTATCGGTAGTGCGGTTTCTTTCTCAACAATTATTACTTTAACAGCTGGCACAACAATTTCTGTACAACCTACAGCAAACACTATTTCCATTCCTAACACGGGCGAAACAACCGCTATACTTTCTGTCTTCCGAATTTACTAACCACAATTTTCAATAATATTTTGGAATGACCAAGCACATTTATAAGTAATAGGTGTGATTTTGATTGTCTATTAAATCTCTCTTTTAATAAAAAGGAGCACTTATTTGGGAGGATAAGTGCTCCTTTTTTACGTTTCTTTACCTCAAATTTACTCTATCTTAATCCTCATTTTGTATGATAAATAATGAAGCCAATAACATGAAAGAGGGATGAAGATGAGAGTTATGTCACTAATACGTATTTGGATTGCTCTTATGGTATGCATTATTTTATGTGTAGGGTTCTTTTTAACTCTAAAATATTCCACTATATCAAAAGCAGAGAGAAAAACAGTTCCATATAAACTTTTGTATACGAAACAAAACAACATCCCTTATTCCAATTCCACAAATAATGAAAAAAAAGTAATAAAAGGAATGCTTATTACGAAAGCTTCTAGTTACGAAACTCTACTTCAAATTGCTGATGCGATTAAAGATCAGTATACAAATAAAGGAATTGATGAAATTACGCTTTCTATCCATAATGAAAATAATGGTAGTTATGAAGAAGAATTGCCGTATGAACCTTTTAGTAAAGGAAAAATAAGTGTCACATACAATTCTCAATCCTTTGGCAGTACGAATGTTATACTTAATGAATAATATCATTATCCCGCTACTTGCGTAGTATCTCATAAAAGCTCAGTTGATGTGAGTTGATCATCAGCGGGGGTGGGGCCCGATTAAAGTTTCACTTTATTTCTCATGTGAAAAAGAGACGAATTTGGTTATTCGCCTCTTTCTTTTACCAAAATGATGGAATCCACTCTTTCACTTTATCCAACCACTCTTGCTGCTCTTTTTTTCTTTGTTGTTCCTCTTCTTTCTTTCTCTTCTCTTCCTCTTTTCTTCGTTTTTCTTCTTCAATTGTTTTCAATTGTTTTTTATAGTCAGCCTCAGATATTAGCGATAATTGAAATGCTTTTTGAGCTGGGTTTGCATTTGCTTTTTTCATGATATCCCGGAACATCGTCGTCGTAATTTGACTCCCCCCTGGAACATAATGCTCACTATCTGTTTTGTCATATCCTACCCAAATCGCACCTACTAAATCTGGTGTGTATCCAACAAACCACGAATCCTTTGCACCAGCGCTTGGGCCATTTACAAGTTGAGTAGTCCCTGTCTTACCTGCCGTATCAATATTATTAACTTTTGCTTTTTCACCCGTTCCCTTTTCGACAACACCTTTTAATAAATATGTCATCTTTTGAGCAACTTTCTCGTTCGTCACACGTGTCTCTTTCTTATACCATTTTCCAATTATTTCACCTTCAGCATTTTGTATCTCTCTAATCGCATGACCTTCTACTTGGACACCATCATTTGCAAATGTACTATATGCTTGGGCCATTATAAATGGAGATGTACCTACATGCATTCCACCTAAAGCGATTGGATACGTACGGTCTTCCGGCACTAACGGAATACCAAATCGCTCTAAAGATTTCAATCCTTTATCTAATCCTATTTGTTCTAACAGCCAAACTGCTGAAACATTATACGACTTTGCCACCGCTTCATACATTGTCACATTACCATGAAAGGTATGATCACTATTTTGCGGTTCATATTCTTTAATACTAAATGGTTCATCTTTTAATATATCGTATACTTCATACCCTTGTTCTAACGCTGGTACATATACAGCAAGGGGCTTTAACGTTGAACCTGGTTGTCTTTTTAATTGAGTTGCATGGTTAAATTGTAAAAACTGATATGGCCCTCTACCCCCAACTAGAGCTGGAACACCACCTGTTTTTGGATTTATAAGGACGACACCAGTTTGCATAAGTTGGTCTGATCCACTATCTTTGAAATAACTATCATTATTCACAACATCTTCTACAGCCTGTTGTTTTTTCGGATCAAGTTCTGTATAGATACGATAGCCACCTGCTAAAATTTCATTTTGTGTTAATTCGTACTTGTCCATTGCTTCTCTAACAATATAGTCTACATATTGAGAATATTTACCTTTGTATTTATCCTCAACACCACGTTTTAATACAAGGCCGGACTCTTTTTCTTTATTGTATTGTTCTTCAGAAATATATCCTTGTTCTTTCATTAAACTTAATACGACATTACGCCGTTCAATTGATTTATTAAAGTCTTTATAGGGCGAATACGCAGACGGCGCTTTAATCAAGCCCGCAATCGTTGCAGCTTCTGAAATTGTTAAATCCTTTACATCTTTATCAAAATAAGATTTAGCTGCCCTTTTTATTCCCCAAGCACCTTCTCCAAAATAAATTTGATTCATATACATTTCAATAATTTCATCTTTTGTATAAGTACGTTCTATTTTTTTTGTTAAAAAGTATTCCTTTATTTTACGAGAGAATGTGCGGTCTTGTGTCAAAAATACATTTTTCGCAAGTTGTTGTGTAATTGTACTTCCCCCTGCTACAACTTCTCCTGCTGTAATATTTTTAAAAACCGCACTTATAATTCCACTATAATAAATGCCATGATGATTAAAAAACTCCTTATCTTCTACTGCAACAATTGCCTGAGCCATAATGTCAGGAATATCTTTTCTTTTAACGCCTTCTGTTTTCGAAGAAGCTAATTTAGTCGCGACTTCATTATTTGCATCATAAATTAAAGTCGGTTGCGGAACAGCTTGTTTTAATTTAGATATGTCTTGAATGGAAATTATTATATTTATAGCAACAAATAGAGTAACGAGCAAACTCCCCAATACAATTAATGCATTACGAAGTTTCTTCCTCTTATTGAACCACTCAAGCATTTTTTTTAAGTGAGTGTTCTTCAATTTCATTCGTTCACTTCCTTCGTTTGTTTACACTCTTCTTTTCAAAAGGAATAACATACCTCCTTTTAAATTTATTATAATAACGTAGTCGTTCCTATAGTGTAAAGCTTTTCTTTCACATTCATACTTTTTACCCAAAAAGGACATTCTACAAGTAAGATATTCCTTGTTGGTTATTAATATTATTAATAGAACAACGCGAGTTATGTTAAGTTTTTGTAAACTTTTCGATAAAATGTTTTAAAAAACGACAGTTTTTTGTTAAGATTGATTAGCCAATATATTTTACATATATTACTTTTGTGGGGGTAACAATAATGGTCTTTAAATCAAAAAAAGATAAATTTTCTGAAATGCTAATGAATGTTTCCGAAAATTTAAAAGAAGGCGCGCAGTTTTTCGTGGAGTATAAAATTAAAAATGCTAGCGATTTAAAAGAATTTTCTATGCGCATGAAAGAGTATGAGTCAAAAGGTGATTCATTTATTCACGAAATCATTATGGAGCTAAACAAAGCGTTTATTACTCCTATTGAACGTGAGGACATCCTACAACTTGCAATGAGTATGGATGATGTATTAGATGGATTAGATCATAGTGCTGGTCTATTCGAAATGTATTCTATTACAGAAGCTGATGAATACATGATTAAATTTGTTGAAGCAATTAATCAATGTGCAATCGAAATTGCAAACTCTGTTGAACTAATGTCTAATAAAAAACTAGTCGACATTCGTACAAACGCAATTAAGATTAAGGATTACGAATCACAATGTGATGATATCCGCCGTCATGCGATTAAGCACTTATTCTCTCGTGAAAAAGATCCGATTAAGATTATTCAATTTAAAGAGATTTACGAAGAGCTTGAAGAAGTAGCTGATAGCTGTCAAAGCGTTGCAAACGTATTAGAAACAATTATTATGAAGAACGCGTAAGGAGTTTGATCATGGATACACTCTTGGTACTGACCGTTTTAGTAGTCATTTGCGCTTTAGCTTTTGACTTTATCAATGGATTTCACGATACAGCAAACGCTATTGCAACGGCTGTTTCAACGAAAGCTCTAAAGCCTAGACATGCAATTATTATGGCGGCTATTATGAACTTTTTAGGTGCAATGACATTTACAGGTGTAGCAAAAACGATTACAAAAGATATCGTTGATCCATTCGCCTTACAAAATGGTTCTCTTGTAATTTTAGCTGCTTTGCTTGCGGCAATAGCTTGGAACTTAATTACTTGGTACTACGGTATTCCAAGTAGTTCTTCGCATGCAATCATTGGAGCAATCGCAGGTGCAGCAATTGCTGCTGCTGGGTTTGCCGCTTTAAATTTCAAAGGGTTCATAAAAATTATTGAAGCTTTAATCTTTTCACCGATTATTGCTTTCGTTATTGGTTATATCGTATACAGTATTTTTAAAGTAGTCTTTAAAAACTTTAACCTAACGAAAACGAATAAGAACTTCCGTATATTCCAGATTTTCACTGCAGCGTTACAAGCTTATACGCATGGTACAAATGATGCACAAAAAGCAATGGGAATCATTACAATGGCTCTTATGGCAAATAATTATCATAATTCTGGCGATATCCCGTTCTGGGTACAATTATGTTGTGCAATCGCAATGGGGCTTGGTACTTCTGTCGGTGGATGGAAAATTATTAAAACTGTCGGTGGACAAATTATGAAAATTCGTCCTGTAAATGGTGTAGCTGCCGATTTATCATCATCACTTGTTATTTTCGGTGCAACATTCATTCACTTACCGGTTAGTACGACGCACGTTATCTCTTCTTCTATTTTAGGGGTTGGTGCTTCTCACCGTGTGAAAGGTGTAAAATGGGGAACTGCAAAACGTATGTTAATCACATGGGTAATTACACTTCCTATTTCAGCTTCTTTAGCTGCTCTATTCTACTACCTATTACAATTTGTTTTCTAATCAAAAGTCGTCTTCCTTATTTTTCTAGGAAGACGACTTTTTTGTGAACAAGCCTATTTCTTATTAAAAAGCGTGTATAATAATTGGTGGATAAGTTAATTAGAGGAGTTGGCAATTTTGGACTACATCATGTTACTTTTCATCGGACTAATCGCCGGGACAGTCGGAAGCCTAGTTGGGCTTGGAGGCGGCATTATTATTGTTCCGTTATTAATTGGATTACACAGTTTATCACCACAACTTGCAGTAGGGACTTCTATGGTAACAGTTGTTTTTACAGGACTAGCTTCCACCCTTACTTACATGAAGCATAAACGAGTAGATTATAAAAGTGGACTTATTTTATTTATCGGAAGCGGCCCTGGTGGTATTATCGGATCATGGGCGAACAAATTTTTAAACCAAGATACATTTTCTTTATACTTTGGGATTTTCCTTATATTCGTCTCAATTCTTCTTATGCTACGAGACAAATTAAAACCTCTTTCCATATCAAATATGACTGTAATTAAGCGTTCTTTTACAGACAATGAAGGAAATACTGTACACTATCAATTCCCACCGTTTCTCGCTATCTTTATCGCCTTTATAGTTGGGTTCATATCTGGTTTATTTGGAATTGGTGGCGGTGCCTTACTTGTTCCAGCAATGATGCTTCTTTTTGCATTCCCAGCACATATTGCTGTAGCAACTTCGATGTTTATCGTATTTCTATCAGCAATTGTAAGTTCTGCAACTCACATCTCCCTTGGAAATGTCAGCTGGATTTATGCATTAATCCTTATTCCTGGTGCATGGATTGGTGGAAAAATCGGGGCTTATATTAATACAAAACTGAGTGGTAAAGCAGTAATTAATTTATTACGTATTACATTAATTATTCTTGGAACTAGATTAATCATTACCTCCCTTTTATAACGTATTCTTTTTAGAATGCGTTTTTTCTTATACACATGAATATAAAAATCCCCCTAGGAGAACAAATAAAATTAAGCAAACACATAATAACATATAATTTGAAATATGCACTTTCTTCAAGTTGACCACTCCTATAGCTGCGACTATTATCTTTATGATAGCGAAAAAATAGTTCGCCTGCAGTTACAAAGTGCTAACAATGCAAAATCATTTATTACAAATTTTATCCTTATATTTCATTTCTTTGTATATTCTATCGATTTAATAAAAAAAGATGTCATATTGACATCTTTTTAGTGAAGAAGTGACCATCCCATAAAGTCTTCATGTACTTGGCACGCCCTCTTATCGTTTCGATCATATAATTCAGCATAACTATCTGTTTCTTCATCATAAGCCATCGTATAAATAATTTGGCCATCTACTTCAACGGATAAAACGACTCCACCTTTCATCTCTTCTACATGAATGATAGCATTCGCCGGAACTCTCATATCCGTCATCTTCATCGCATCTAACAATATACTAAACCCCCTACAGCGTATTCATTGCTAGTACTATTACACACTAAATAGTATACTACTGTAATAACATACATTTCGTCAATGAAATTGCTGTTTAAATAGCATATTGTCTTTATACATATACGCTAAAATAGAAGAAATAGAAATTGCTTAAATGGGGGGCTAACATTGATTTTACACAAGGGAGATATACTATTCCGTCAAGGCGAGAATGGTCCTTTATATTTTATAAAAACAGGTTTATTAAAAGTGGTACGGCTACAAGAAGACGGAACACCCTTTTTATTCAACATTATCGTTCCAGGTGAAACGATACCTCACCATTCTTTAATCTCACCAAAGGAATATCACGGTACAGCTATCGCTTTAATAAAAACAGAAGTTGAACCTATTATGAGTAGGGAATGGTACGATAAACTTCAGGCAAATCCTGAATCCTATGCCAACATCGCTATGCAATTGCAATCAAAATTAAGAATGATGCAACAACGAATCGATCAATTGACAACCGTCTCTCCAAAAGAACGTCTTCATCGTTTACAAGAGTGGTTCACACTCTATTTAGGTGACATTCCTATATATGAAATATTAACGCAAAGTGAAATTGGTCAACTAATAGGTATACGCCGTGAAACAGTAAATCGGCTATTAAGAGAACAAATAAAAAACGAGGTAAAATAATACCTCGTTTTTTTCATTCAAATTCGGCCTATTGTAAGCTTGCTGCTGGACCGAAGAATTCATAATGAATATGTTCTTGTTTCACACCTAAATCAGTTAGTACAGCATTTATATGTTTCATAAATGGCACTGGACCACAGAAATAAAATTCTGCTTCAGTTGTCGGAATAATAGTTTGCAGCCATTCACTTTCAACGAAACCTTCTTTATCAAAATTCTTCATTTCTAAATCTTTTTCAGTCGGTGCAGAATAGCAAGTGTATGCTTTAACTTGTTCGTATTCATTATCTACTGCCTTAACGTGTTCTTTCATCGCATGTGTATTACTATTTATCGCCGCATGAACAAAATACACATTACGTTTTGAGTCCTGAGCAATTAACGTATTTAGCATACTCATCATTGGTGTAATCCCTACTCCACCACTAATTAGTACAACAGGTAATGTTGATTCCATATTTAATACAAAATCACCCGCTGGTGCACTTACTGGTAAGATATCTCCTTCCCCTATATGGTCATGTAAGTAATTAGATACTTTACCATCTGCTGTATCTACACCTTTTTCTTTCTTTACACTAATACGATAATAGTCTTTTCCAGGAGCATCAGATAAGCTATATTGACGATTATGTGTATATGTTTCACCTTTAATATTGATTTGAATCGTTACATATTGTCCTGGGATGAATGAAGAAACTTTCCCACCATCTTCAGGTTTTAAATAAAATGATGTAATAACGTCGCTTTCCTTCACTTTTTTATCAACCACAAAGTTGCGGAAATCTTTCCATCCACCTTCTTTATGTGCAGCCTCTTCATACATCTCTGCTTCAATACTAATGAATGCATCAGCAATAACACCATACGCTTCTCCCCATGCATTTAAAACTTCATCAGGTGCACCTGCGACCTCTTTAATTGCGCGTAGTAAACATGTACCTACAATCGGATAATGTTCCGCTTTAATACCTAAACTTCTATGCTTATGACCGATTTGTTTTACAACTGGAATAATAGCTTCTAAATTATCAATGTACATTGCAGCTGCATAAACAGCATTTGCTAACGCTTGTTGTTGTCTTCCCTTTTTCTGATTCGTATGGTTGAAAATATTCAATAACTCCGGATGTTCCGAAAATAAAATTTGATAAAATCTCGTTGTAATTTCAACACCTTTTTCTTGTAATAATGGTACTGTTGACTTTACGATTTCAATTGTTTTTGCACTTAACATTTTATCCAACTCCTCTATTTCCTTAACTGTTTTTAGTTTAACTGAATTGTATAGTACATATTGTGATTTTAATCACTATTAACACGGTGTTTTTGTGAAAAATATATGAACATTGTACTTACAAAAGAAAATAAGCTAACTAGAATTCTAGCCAGCTTATTATTTTGATTGTATAGCTTGTTCAATTACTTTTATATCTTTCCCGTCTCCAAACTCTGTATATCCCCAGATATTTGTTTCACCTCTATATTTATTTACAATAATATCCAGGTCGTGATATACACGATGAGCATACACTACATACTCAATATTTTTAAGTTCCACACCTTTTTTTACAATTTCATAACTTCTATTCACATCGCGTTTTATCTTTTCATTCTTTATTTCTTTATGTATATTTTTTAAAGATGATTCTTGCTTTTGAAACCACTGCTTAAAATGGTTCCAGTCCCCGTCTGTATACTTCTCTGCTTTACCATAATTCAAGAAATCATTATAACTTTCATGTGTTGTACGAATAAAATCAAGTACTTTTTTCTTTTCTTGCATTTCTTCTACTTGAACTGTTGTATTTACTCCAGCAGGCTTATTCGCGTAATGTAATAACACTTTCATAAGACTATAACTCGCAATTACCATCACGATAATAACGCCGAACACACTTAGCAATTTCTTCATATACAGAACTCCTTTTCTACTATGAATATTACAATGGAGTGTTACACTTGTAACATTCTCTCGTAGAAACATAATTCCTGTATAAATTCTTCCTATCATTTCGACACTATTCTTCTACACATTTCTCCTTGGTAAATGTTCTTGTAAAACAATATACCCTTCATAAGCTGTATAACCAAGGATAGCTATTAATCCGATATAACAAGCAAATACTGCCCATTTCGTTTTCGCATCAACTTTATAATAGTTTTCTTGTTGTCTCTTTTCTGTATCCCATTCATGTAATTTTCTTTCTGACATTTCAAACGCTTCTCTTATATGAATTGTATGCGTTTCTTTTTCATCTTCATATGGAACGTAATCAAGTGGCTCAAACTTTGGTAAAAGGTACTCTAACACTTCAATCTTTTGAAGTTCCCCTGTTTTTAATTCTTTCTCCCGCTCTCTTTGTCTCAATACATTCATCTCATGGTGCATCATATATATAGTTCGATGCACTGCACCGGTTTCTTCCAATTCCTCTTTAAGCTTAGAAACATATTCTTTCATTCCATCAATTCTATATCCTAATTCCTTAATTGGCTCATCTCTCTTTGTTACTCTATATAATTCCATACAGCCAATAATAAAAATAAATCCTCCCAAAATACTTTTAAAGTAAATTGAATAGCCTAGCAGTAAAACAAGCCCTGCTCCCCAAATTTTAGTGCTTACAACTGAAATAATCCGGCCACCATCTAGCGGTGAAACTGGAATTAAATTAAAGAAATTAATCATACTTCCAAGCAAAATAACAAGCGCCCAAAATGGCTCTTTCGTTATTACATACAGTGGAATAGCTGGTAAAAATGAAAGCAATCCAAAAAGAGGACCCATATAGGCGATATAAGCTTCATCTTTTGCACTTTTCGGCATCTCTTTCATCCCAATAAGAGCTCCCATAAATGGAATAAAGATCGCGGGCGATGTTGGTATCCCTTTTCTTTTCGCAGCCCATAAATGGCCCATTTCATGAATAAACAACAAATAAACGAGCGCTACCCCAAATTTCCAACCATATATAACGGCATATGCACCAAGCGATAGAAACATACTAAATACAGTTGAAAACTTAGCTAATTTAAAAATTGCAAATACCCACTTTAACTTAGACAGTACAAATAACCCCATTGCAACGATAATTCCCCATAATCCTTTTTTATTATTTTTCATATCCCTCTCCTTTATCTTTCTTTACTTACCCATATACACTCATCAAAACTTATTCTTTTCTCTATTATGACATATTTCTTTCTATTTTTAGAAAAAATGTTTATTTAATCCATTTTCAGTCGAAAATATAAATGAAAGGAGGTATATACACATGAAATTACAATCTCTCATAATAGGCGCCCTATCTTTTTTAGCTTCCACTCTTATTTTTTATACAGTTAGCTATATATTATTATTAGATTGGTTGCCAAATCACTTATTTATCGCCCTTATCATTCTTTCCGCTCTTATGATTTCTTTTCTTATTACACGAAAATCAATAAATAAGCCATCAGCTAAAGCAAAATAATAGAGAGGGTGCCTTTTCCCTCTCTATTATCATTTCCTAGGAAAGGCCCTATAGATTTTACGTTTCACATTTATCCCGCTATTTGCGGGCAGTAAGACTCTCACCTCAAAATTCGACTGGAGCAAAGAAGTTAAGTGGGAGATCAACTGCCCGTAAACACCCGATTGGTACGGGCTGATAATCAGTGGAGGATGAGCACCCCCCACTGATTAAAGTTTCACTTTATCTTTGTAAGTTCATTTTTTCACCATACTCTTTAACAATTTGAATTATATTTTGAAAAACACCTATTTTTTCTTTTTTACTATTTAATATTTTCAAATCGTAATTTTCATAATATGTTTCTAATGATTTTAATTGTGATAACGGTGCATCTTTTATCGGAACAGTAACATTCAATTCATACTGCTTATATCCTTCTTTTACTTTTTCAGCTGAAATGATTTCACTCTCTTTTGCTCCAATTAATTTTTGAACTTTTTCTGGGAAAATCAATTGCAAATAATATTCTTGTTCCTTTACTAACTTATTGTATAGTGATTGTGAAATCGTATAACGTACCGTATAATTCATTTTTTGATCACCTGATTTAATATGAAATGCAGTAATCTGCAAATCTTTTTTTGTTACTTCCGTTAAAGGCCCTACCTGCATCTCATCTTCCTTTTGTTCTGAAATCTTCGGAAATATAGCCAAAAGTTTTTCCGTATCTTTTTCGTTCAACATATACATGTCGTCCTTATATTGCACCCATCCTCTTCTGTCTTCTCCTCTTAACCATGCATAATATATTTCTTTTTTCCCATCTCTACTAATTTGTATTTCGTATTCCGGTTCACCAAAGCTACCTGTTACTTCTTGCTTTGCTGCTTTATTTATTATGTCTATTACTAACTTAGCTTCTGATTCCTGTAACTTTTTCTCTTTCTGTTTTTTTTGTATAACAGTTACTCCTACTGTTTCTTTCACTTCATTCACCGTCTCCTCTACTTGTTTTGTTTCTTTCTTCTGCTCAGCTTGTCCACACGCCGCGAGTAAGACCACCAATAAAAACATGACGTATTTTCCTTTCAAATCAATTCTCCTTTTCCAATAAGAAATTCTTATAATAGTCATATATAAAACAAAAACGTTGCATGATAAATAATACGCTATACTATACACTGAAGGGAGGATTTTACAATGTCCATCAATTTTCATGATGCAAATAATAAGTATACGTATGCAACTCGTAATGCACATATTTCATGGAACAAAATGATAAACAACATTGTAAATATACAAAACAAACAAGTAATTGATATAGGCTGTGGTGGGGGAATTTATACGAAAGAACTTGCTCTTATGGGAGCTAAAAATGTTGTTGGCCTTGATTTTTCAAAAGAAATATTACAAGCTGCAAAAGAAAATTGTAGCGGCTTTCCAAACATTTCATTCATTCACGGTGATGCACATAATATCCCATATCCCAACGAAACATTCGATCTTGTTATTTCACGCGCAGTTATTCATCATTTACAAGACATTCCTACATTTCTACTTGAAGCTTCTCGCATACTAAAGAAAAACGGTGTACTTATTTTACAAGATCGAACCATTGAAGATTGTACAATTCCAGGAAGTCCAGAACACATTCGTGGATATTTCTTTTCAGTATTTCCAAAACTCATTGAAACTGAAGCAAAAAGAAGACCAAAAACTGCTATTATACAGCAAGAATTACAAAAACATTCTCTTCAAGTGTTCCCCACTCAAACACAATGGGAAGTACGGAAAATACATGATTCTGTAGAAGCATTACTACAAGACTTATCTCCTCGAACCGGACGATCCATTCTATACGAATTAACAGATCATGAACTTTCTCAACTTCTCCAGCATATCCAAACAGCATTAAAAAACGTCTCTCCTATTATCGAAAGAGATCGGTGGACCATTTGGAGTGCCATGAAATTGTAAGGAAGGAAGCCTCACAAAATAATGTGAGGCTTCCTTCTTTCATAATCTAATTTTGCAACACTCTTGATATCCCCCACTTCTGGCCTGTGCACTTCCACACTTCGGACATACTAAATATCTAGACTGATTTGTCAACAAACTACCTTTTTGAAAGAGTAAAACTTCTGCTTGTTTAAACGAACGCGAATGATATAACCACATAAAACCAATTATAGCAATAATACCGAATAATACTCCCATCGCAAGCATTTCAGTCACCTCTTTTGGTTTGTTCTTTCCAGCAAGTGGATTGTTGTATTATTCTCTATAAATTCAACTAATCCCTGCTTCACTCCTGTAAATATCAATTTTCTCCACATTTTTTACAATTCTCTACAAAGTTTTATTTCGTTTTTACAAATCCCTTCGAAACGTTTATATTACCGACTATATTTCAATATTCAAACATATATACAAAAAATATATTGACTTTCTAAAAAAATCATGCAACAATACTGTCAGAATACTTGAACTAAAATTCATTGACGAGAACGAGTACGTTATAGAACTGTTCCCCAGAGAGTTGGCAAGTTGCTGAAAGCCAACGTTCAGTGCGTAACCGAAAATCATCTCCGAGAAGTAGAACCGAATGTTACAGTAAGTTCTTACCGGCTGTCCCCCGTTACAAGGAACACGTATCATGTTGTACGTTGCAAAGCCGTATACATATAGATATATTTCTACATGTATAAATTAGGGTGGTATCGCGGGTAAATATAACTCGTCCCTTTCTTTAGGGGCGAGTTTTTTGTGTTCTTACAAATGAATTTTAAAAAGGAGGAAAAAACAATGAACACTGTATCAAAAAAACATATTTTTTTCACAGGTCTTATGCTATTTTCTTTATTTTTTGGGGCAGGTAATTTAATTTTCCCTCCCATGCTTGGACAAAATGCTGGTGAAAACTTTTGGCCTGCAATGATTGGATTTTTATTAACAGGAGTTGGCTTACCATTATTAACTGTTATTGCAATTTCTTTATCTGGGAACGGTATGCAACAACTTGCAAGTCATGTTCACCCATTATTCGGAATTTTCTTTACTGTAGTTGTATATATTGCAATCGGTCCATCAATGGGGATTCCACGTGTCGCTAACGTCTCTTATGAAATGGGTATTAGTTCTTTCTTACCAGAAACAATTCGCTCTAGTAACCTAGCGCTATTTTTATACACAGTCATCTTCTTTGCTATCGTATTTTGGCTTAGTTTAAATCCATCTAAACTTGTCGACCGTATTGGAAATATATTAACACCTATTTTACTACTCTCTATTTTCTTATTATTTGCAAAAAGCGTATTTACACCGCTAGGGCAAACTGGAGTTGCAATGAACGAGTATACAACTTCTCCACTCTTCAAAGGTTTTATGGAAGGATACTTAACGATGGATACCATCTCGGCGCTTGCATTTGGAATTATCGTTGTAAATGCTATTCGCTCTAAAGGTGTGAATGATCGCAAATCCATTGCCATCGCAACAGCCAAAGCAGGACTTATTGCAGCTAGTGGATTGATACTAGTTTATGTTGCACTTGGTTGGCTTGGTGTGACAAGTGTATCTCTAGGATACGCAAAAAATGGCGGACAACTATTAACAGTTATCGTACAACAATTATTGGGTCCATATGGTCTCATTTTATTATCACTAATTGTTACACTCGCTTGTTTAACAACATGTGTCGGACTGGTCTCAGCATGCAGTCAATATTTCTCAACATTATTAACAAAATTATCGTACAAACAGTTAGCAAGTATCATTTGCTTATTAGGATTATTAGTCGCCAACTTAGGTTTAACAAAAATTATCGCAATCTCTGTTCCAATTCTACTTGTTGTATATCCAATTGCGATTGTACTCGTTCTACTATCGCTACTTCATAAATATTTCGGTGGATATCGTTCTGTTTATGTAGGTGCTTTAATCGGAGCAGCATTCGTAAGCATATTTGACGGATTAAAACAAGGCGGTATTCCAGTTTCATTTATCACGCCCTATTTTGAATTTATCCCTTTATATAATGAAGGAATAGGCTGGTTAATACCAGCATTAGCCGGAGCTCTTATCGGCCTTACTATCGCTAAACTAAGCGGTGCGAAAAAAGTTCCCTTAATAACCGAATCCGGCGAAGCAAAAGCATCCTAAAAAACTCCCAAAAGGGAGTTTTTTTACATTTGATAAGCAGTATGGTTAAAACTGCTTATTTTATACGCTTTCGTATAATATTCAATATTTGTATCAACTGTTTCTACTTTGACAACATCATAGTAATCTTCTTGTTTTACTAAAAATAAATAGTACTCTTCTGTCGCCTCAATAATTGCAATTTTATCTGTCTCAACATTATATTGTTCACAAAGCGCTTGTAATGCGTTCACATAATCCCCTAATTTTTTAGACTTATCCATTCCAAATATAGTTTGAACTAACATATACATTCTCCCCTTTGTATGTACTGTTAACAACTTAACGATAACGCTTACATTGTTTATCGTCAATAAAAAGATTCAGCGATTTTACTGCCAAATTTGAATTGGTGCAAGCTAATAATCAGCGAGGAATCTCCCCCGCTGATTAAAGTTTCACTTTATTATTTCGTTAATTGATGTCTAAATGCATAAATAACCGCCTGTGTACGGTCACTTACATTTAGCTTATTTAATATATTACTCACATGTGTCTTTACCGTTTTAAGTGCAATAAAAAGTTCGTCTGCAACTTCCTGATTACTCTTCCCCTCTGCAATTAATAACAAAATCTCATATTCTCTTTCTGTTAACTCTTCATGCAAAGGTTGTTCCTTCTTCTGGCGCATACGCAACATCATTTTACCAGTGACTTTCGGCTCTAATACCGTTTCCCCGTCATAAGTAGCTCGCACCGCATCCGCAATATCACTCGCTCTTGATGTTTTCAATAAATAACTTGTTGCTCCGGCCTCAATCACAGGATACAATTTTTCATCATCTAAAAAACTCGTTACAACAACAATCTTCGCTTCTGGCCATTCTTGAATAATAGCCCTTGTTGCTTCAACCCCATCCATCTCATCCATGACAAGGTCCATTAAAATAATATCCGGTCTTAATTGCAATGCTAACTCTGAACCTTTTCTTCCATTTTCAGCTTCTCCAACTACTTCAATATCTGGCTGTGTCGATAAATATGCCGACACACCCATGCGAACCATTTCATGATCATCGACAAGTAATACTTTTATCATACTTCTCCCCCTCTCTCAATCATAGTCGGTACTTTCACTTCAATTTGCGTTCCTTTATTTGGAAAACTAAGCACTTTTAGAGTCCCGCCTATTTCATGAACACGCTCTTGCATTGATCTTAAACCGTATGAACCTGCCTTATTAACTCCTACTTCAAATCCAACGCCGTCATCTATAATTTTTAAAATGGCATATTGATCAATTTTACGAAGACGTACTTCCGTTTTCTTTGCCTTCGCATGCCGTAAAGTATTTGATAGCGCTTCTTGCACAATACGGAATAAATGATCTTCTACACCTTTTTTTAATTCAATTGGCTCAATTAGCCATTCAATTTTCATATGTTGTTTGCGTGATAATTCCGTTAATAATTCCTCTATACCTTCTGTCAGTTTCTTACCTTCCAATTGTACAGGGCGTAAATGAAGCAATAATGCTCTCATTTCTGATTGTGCATTTACAACCATATTTTCAACAAGCTGTAATTGCTTTTTTGTCGCATCTGGAAATTCAGTCACTTGTTCATTAATCGCTGACATCATCATTGACATTGCAAAAAGCTGCTGACTTACTGAATCATGCAGTTCCCTTGCTAACCGATGCCTTTCTTGAGAAATCGCTTCTTGTCTCATCTCTTCATTCCAATGAGCTCGTTCATTCGTTACTTTTTGAAATAGCCCCGCTTGCTCCTCTAATCGACGAGCAAGGCCGATTACTTTTCGTTCCACTTCATGAAATTCATCATCTGCAGTAAACGAAACATCATTTGGAAAATTCCCTCGTTCTACTTCAAATAGAAAAGTATTTAATCCTTGTATACGCTGCTCAATATAATAACCAATAGCGTAGCCTATAATTCCTCCGATAAGAAGACTAGTACTCATAATAAACAAGCCAATTGGAACAGAAGCGATGGATTCTTTCCAGAGTAAATCATAAACTTGTTGTTCGCTTTTCCATACATATACAATTGTACAAATAAGTGCGATACTCACAGAGGACAACATAGAATATCGAATATACATCCACGAAATATTCTTTTGTTTTTTCATTATACTTTCCTCACTTCCGTATCGCCTACGACAAGCGAAGAAATAATTTTTATACGGCGAGGGGCTTCTTTATACTGCTCTGTTCTAAACGTAACATTACGATTAAACCCTGTTTCTTCGTGTCCTGGCAAAAGCACTCGCCCAACAATAACAGAATGATTTAAAGACAGTTCAATATCATATGGAACATATAAACGGATATTACCAACAACACCTCTAATAACAATTACCGTTTCTCCCTCTGGAATCATCGCGGTCGTTAAATCAATTTCGACATCACAAGCACCACATTGAACATTAATATCCTCAAGCTCATAAATATGATCCATCACTCGTATATTTCCTACGAACATATTTTTTAAATACGGTTCTGTACGATATATTTGTTTTTCTTCATCTATATATCCTTTTTCTTTAATTTCAACTTTCATTGCTTTTTGCTGATGTCCTTGCTGAATAAGTTGATAACCAATTAAAGCTAAACAAGAAAATACTACGAGTACAAAGGCTGCTGATGAAAATAAGAAGAATAAGAATACAATACCACCAACAAATAAAAATACATTTCCCCTTACATAACGATTCTTTTTTCGATAATGCCTTCCAAACATAATCATAATAAATGCAAAAATAAGTGCACCAGGCTCAAAATGACCAAGTATCATATCAAGAAAAAGACCGAATCCAAATATGATGAGGAGCATCCCCATTAATTGTGTTTTTGAAAATTGCTTTTTCATTTCAGCTCCCCCCTTCTAATTACATATACATAGAAGAAAAGGCATTGCTTTCCAACACCTTTTCTCCTATCACTATATCATAAGCCTGTTTTATAATATACTACAATTATTTTGTTACTTCCTTCGTTAACGATACTTCACTTTTCTCTTTCATTTCACGCTCAAGTTTTGCAATTTTCATATCAAAAGTGTCGCGCTCATGCTCTTCATTCATACGAATTTCTAAGTCACGAATATGATCTTCAATTTCTTCAAATCGTAAGAACGGATTATTTTCATCCATTTTATGCATCGCAGTATTCATACGACGATTTGCATGCGCCATATTTTCACGTGCCATTAGTTCCATACGCTTTGCGTGCATTTCTTTTAATTTATTTTTCATTTCTGAAAGACGACGCTCTAACTCATCAATTTGCTCTACAACACCTGCATACATTTCTTCTAATCGAGTTACTTGCCCTTCATAATAAGCTACTTCTTCTAATGCACGCTCATGCAGTTGTAATTCGCCTGCTTCTTGAGCAATGATAGCTTGCTTTGATCTTTTGTTAACAAAATAGCGTGCTTGCTCAAGCTCACGAGCGAAGTTAGATTTTAATGTTTTATGACGCTGAATCAACTTCTCAATTTTTGTTATTTCACGCTCACTATCGCGTAAATATTGGTTTAACATAGCAATTGGATTTTTTCTTTCTTTCTCATCTAACACATTATGAAAATCAGCTAAAATTGCATCGCGTACACGTCCGAATAAAGATTGTTTCATTATAAATCTTCCTCTCTTCTACTTTATTTATAATTTGATTTATTGTTTTAGTTTTTCATTAATTTGTTCCACTCATCTTCAAAGTTGCTATATGGTTTAGAACTTTCTGAAGCAGAATCAACAACTACATCTTTTTCTTTTTTCCACTCACGGTATCCATAGTATAAAACTGCTAATGCTGCGATACCGATTAATGCTGGTGAATGTGATAGGGCAATTGACAAGCCGATTAAACCGACAATACCCCAAGCTAACTTTCCAAAAAATGATTGTGCTCGCACAAATGATTTGTAGCTCCAGTACACAACTCCTGCTCCAATTGCGAATCCTACAATACCAGCAAGACTACCAAGAGCAATTAAAGCCAAAATACCGGCTGCGATAAACGCTAGAAATTGTTTCATCTTGTGCTTGCCTCCCTTCGATTTGATACTCTTATCTTAACTATTTTTTCATTTTTCCATAACGAGCTTAAGAACCGTTTTCGACTCAGACTTAAGACCGAGACGTATTCAGTCCTTCATAATACAAAAAAACGTGCAGAGATATTCTCTGCACGTTTTCCGTTTCCAATCTTAATGCTTCATATTAAATTAAGCTGTTTTATGATACTCTTTTTTCTCAGCTACTTTCGAAAACTTCGGAAACCCAATCAAAATCGAAACTATCCCACATACCCCAACTAAAATTGGATAAAAGGCATATGGTAACATTTCAACCGGAGATAAAGCCGCAAATCCTGCCGCGGTTAACATTTGAGCACCATACGGAATTAACCCTTGTACACAACATGAGAATAAATCTAATACACTCGCTGATTTACGAGGATCAATTTCATATTGATCGGCAATGTTTTTCGCAAGCGGACCTGTAAAAATAATTGAAATTGTATTATTTGCTGTACATATATTCGTCATGCTCACTAATCCAGCAATCCCAAACTCCGCTCCTTTTTTCGAGCGAATATTACGAGTTAAAAGATTCATTAAATATTGAATACCGCCATTATATTGGATCAATTCAACCATACCACCAATTAAAATAGCAAGTAATACTAACTCCATCATGCCGCCCATTCCAGTCGTTACACTTTTAAAGAAGCTCTCTAGCGTGTAACTTCCATCTATAAATCCGATAACACCAGATAGTACAGTACCACCAGTTAATACAATGAGTACATTCCAACCAAGCAGCGCTGTAACAAGTACACCTGCATATGGCAAAATCTTCACCCAATCAAAAGTATGAGCTTTAATTTGTGTATCACTTCCTAAAGTTATTATTACTAATAATACAATTGTAATAATAGCTGCTGGCAACACAATTAAAAAGTTCGTTTTAAACTTATCTTTCATTTCCGTTCCTTGTGAACGTACAGCTGCGATTGTTGTATCTGAAATAAATGATAAATTATCACCAAACATTGCCCCACCAACAACAGTAGCCATCGTAAGTGCAATTGGGATATCCGTTTGCCCACTAATACCTACAGCAATCGGCGCTAACGCTGCAATTGTTCCCATTGAAGTTCCCATCGCTAATGAAATAAATGCACCTATAACAAAAATTCCAGCTACGATAAATCCTGGTGGCAAAATAGATAACGCTAAATTAACAGTTGAGTCTACTCCACCCATTCCTTTTGCTGTTTCAGAAAATGCACCTGCAAGAACAAAGATTAATACCATAATCATAATATCCGGATTTCCTGCCCCTTTAGCAAATCGTTCTACTTTCACATTAAAACTTTCTTTACGATTCATCGCTAAAGCGATTCCGACAGCAATTGAAATCGCTACAAGTATCGGCAATTTATAAAAATCACCTGTAATAATTCCAGAACCAATAAATAGCGCCAAAAATATCCCAAGTGGTAATAAAGCTAAACCATTTCCTCTCGTTTCTTTCAAAGTACCATCTCTCCCTAGTTTCAACCTTTTCTAATGAATAACAAAAGACCTCTTCCAACGAGAAGAGGTCTTATACATCTATAAGAAACACTCTTCTCATCTTTCAAGCACATGCTTGCTGGATTTGGCACAGCACTCTAAAATCGAGTCCGCTGCCGAGGCATCGTAGGGCCAGTCCCTCCGCCTCTCTTTATAAGAAGGTTTCATATTTATTTTTCAATAATAATTTCTTTCCTAACTTTACTCGCTTACAAAACAAAAGTCAATTATTTTTTATATAGATTTTTTTGGTAATTATACAAAAACGCGAATACACCAATCATTTTAACTTTTCAATTTCTTTATCTAATATTGAAATCCAATAAAATTCTCCGTTTTTTATCGTCGCTACAATCCATTTTGTTATATGCCAAGCTAGTCCATATTCTTCCTTTGTAACATCTCCCATACTATAGGCATCCTCTAACTCGTCTTCATCCAATACGTAAATCTCACCGTTCGATAACAATACTACATCTAAATATAAATCATCAAAATAAGGTAAACCACGCTCGTCTATATTATATTCTTTCGTCACGTCAATATAATATTGCACTAAATTTTTCCGGTCATCTAACATAGCTGTAATCGCAAAGTTTTTCCCATCTATAAAATATTGCACCCATGTATACTTATCGTCTGCAATACAAACTTCTTCACCATCATATTTTTTATAACTAGGTTCTCTCACTTTTTTTATATCTAATATTCCAAGCATCCCATCTTCTACTTGCTTGACTATATAATCTTTTTCTATTAATCGCTTCCATGAGGAACCGTCACCATATTTACGTTTCATTACGCCTGCTCCTTTTCTATATAGAGAAAAGCCCCCACATATTATGTGAGAGCTTGTTCAAATTATAATTAAGCTGCTTGTTTATTAGAAATTTCTTTCAAATAAGCTTGTCCTTTTTCAGCGTCATATTGACCTTCCCACTTAGACATAACTACAGCTGCTAAAGAGTTACCTACAACGTTAACTGCTGTACGAGCCATATCTAAAATACGGTCAATACCTGCAATAAATGCTAAACCTTCAGCTGGAATACCTACAGTACCAAGTGTCGCCAATAATACTACGAATGATACGCCAGGCACACCCGCAATACCTTTTGATGTAACCATTAACACAAGTAATAATGTAATTTGTTGTGTAATGGATAAATCAATACCGTACATTTGAGCTAAGAAAAGAGCTGCAATCGCTTGATATAAAGTCGATCCATCTAAGTTAAATGAATAACCTGTCGGAATAACGAAAGATGTAATTGCTTTCGGGCAACCGAATTTCTCCATTTTTTCCATGATTTTCGGTAAAACCGTTTCTGAACTTGCTGTAGAGTATGCTAAGATCAGTTCGTCTTTTAAAATCTTAAAGAATTGGAAAATGTTAATTCCAAATATTTTCGCTGTAAGTCCCAATACGACTACAACGAAGAAAATCATTGCCCCATACACGACAATTAGTAATTTTCCTAACGGAATTAATGAAGCTAGTCCAAATGTAGAAACTGTAACACCAATTAATGCAAATACACCAAATGGCGCAAATTTCATAACTTGGTTCGTTACGTAAAACATCGCATCGGCTACACCTTGGAAAAATTGCATAACCGGCTTTCCTCTTTCACCAATTGCCGCTACACCTAAACCAAATAATACAGAGAAGAAAATAATAGCAAGCATATCTCCTTCAGCTAATGATTTCATAATATTCGTCGGCACAATGTTTACAAATGTATCCGCAAACGAATGACTTTGTACTTGCTCTGTTGTGGCTGTATATTTCGAAATATCTGTCTTTGTTAACTGGTCCATATTTACGCCTTTTCCTGGTTGGAAAATATTCGCTACCAATAGACCAACAACAATCGCAATCGTTGTAATAATTTCAAAGTAAATAATTGTCTTTCCGCCTAGTCGACCTAGTTTTTTAACATCGCCAACACCAGCAACCCCAACAACAATACTTGCTACAACAATCGGCACAACGATCATTTTAATTAATCGGATAAAAATATCACCAATTGGTTGTAAATAGCTCACTACTGCTGGATTGCCAAAGAAAATCGCCCCAACTGCAATACCAAGTGCAAGTCCTATTAAAATTTGCCATGCAAGTCCTATCCTTTTCATACTTGCTGCAACCCCCTTCTTAGATGCATTCACTCTGCCCTTCTCTCGTTCTATGAAACTAAGAAATTAAGAGTATTACATATTATTCGACAATTCACTACATTTTGTCCCTGTTAAAAATCATAAATCAAAAATTTAAATCTGACAACAAAATAAGTTTGCCCGAACGCAAATAATTTTCTTGACAAAAATAAACCCCATGTCAGAAAACCTCACATGAGAACGATTCCTCATCAGTGTTTTATTGCGCTCCCAAATAATATTTCACTACATAAAACACCCTCTTTTTTCCTTTTTATTACAATAAAACCCCAAAGCACATCCTTGTTGCACGCATAAAAAAATGTAACCATCATGACAATTAAGGTTAAAAAATGATAAATTCCGACAAAACTTAGCAATTTTATAAAATTTTCTTTACATTATGATTACAACGATAGACACCCTTCTTCTTATGATATATAACATTCATAGGGAAAGGAGCCAGACAACAATGAAAAAGAAATTTGCGGCGTTTAGTGTTTTAGCAGCAGGAACGATTTTTGCTTCCCCGTTACTTTCACCCGTATACGCTGAAACGAATCAAGATAAATTATCTAATATACAATCAGAATTAGATGGCAAACAAAATGACTTACAAAATAAATCAGCTGAGAAAGAACAAATAGAAAAAGAAATCCAAGAATTACAAAAGAAAATCGACGAATTAACTACTTCTATTAATAAAAACGAGGCTGAATTAAACGATACAAAAAAAGAAATTAGCAAAACACAACAAGTAATTGCTGACAAAAAGAAACATATAGAACAATTACAAACAAATATAGATACACGTCAGGAAGTTATTAAACAACGATTACAATCTATGCAAGAAAAACCACGTACAAATATCATTACAGAAGTATTAACAAACTCTGCAAACATTGCTGATCTTGTTGATAATATGTACTCCGTAAGTTTAATATTAAACAACGATACAGATATTGTGAAAAAACAAACAACTGATCAAAATGCTGTGACGAAAGAAAAAGAGGCTGTTGAGAAAAAAGAGCAACTACTAAAAGAAGCTGAACAAAAATCAGTACAAAAACAACAAGAATTACAAACAAATCAGCAACAGCAACAAACACTTATTAACGATCTACATACAAAAGTAGCAAAAGTAGATTCAGAGATTGAAGGATTAGAAGAATCAAAAGGCATCTTAGAAAACCAGCGTCAAGCTGTTCAAAAAGCAATTGAAGAAGAAAAACGTGCAGAAGAGGCTCGAAAAGCAGAAGAAGCCCGCAAGGCAGAAGAAGCTCGAAAACAAGCTACTACACCAGCACAAGCCGCACCAACACCACATGATACAAATGTCGGCGGATTTATTAAACCAGCAGCTGGATCAAAAACTTCTGGATTTGGCGCGCGTTCTTTAGATAACCATAAAGGAATTGACATTGCCGCTTCGGGAACGGTTCCAATTATTGCTGCTGCAGATGGCGTTGTTATTCGCTCGGAATTATCATCAAGTTACGGAAACGTTGTATATTTGTCACACCGTATAAACGGAAAAACATATACAACAGTATACGCTCATATGAGCAGTCGTTCTGTATCGAATGGACAAACTGTAAAACAAGGCGATCAACTTGGGTTCATGGGAAATACTGGTCAATCATACGGACAACATTTACACTTTGAACTTCACCTTGGGGAATGGAATGTCGGTAAGACAAACGCAGTTGATCCATCTCCTTATATCGGATTATAAAAAACTCGGTGCATACCGAGTTTTTTTATTTACACTTCACACACTATAGGCATTCCACATAGACTATAACTAAATGCCTATAGTTTACGGGGTGATCAAATATGAATACACAATTACAACAAAAAATAGAAGAAGCTAGAGAAACATACATCGGCCGACTATTTACATTTGGCGGCTCAGTGTTATTTTTAATCGGTTCATTCATCGCAGTCGTTACAGCCTATAAAGCATATAATCGTCTATTACATTCATCAACATCAACATAAAAAAGACGGGAGATCCCCGTCTTTTTTATGCGAACATTTTAAATACGCCTATCGCATTTAAAAATACGATAATTACAGTTACTGGAATGATGTAACGAAGTAAGAAGAACCAAATGTTAAATAACGTTTTTCCTTTCGTTTCCGTAACTTCTAATTCTTTCATTAATAACTCTTTACTCATTTTATTTGGAACAAATAGTGAAATAGCTAGTACTCCTAGCGGCAGCAATACGTTACTTACCGAGAAGTCGACTAAGTCAAAGAATGTTTTCCCAAATATTTTCACATCACTCATTACCCCAAATGATAACGCTGATGGAATTCCAACTGCAAAAATAAGAATACCAATTAATAATGATGCTGAAGGGCGCTTCTTCACATTATCTTTCGCAACAGATGCTACTACAATTTCAAGCATTGAAATCGCAGATGTTAAAGTCGCAAAGAAGAATAACACTAAAAACATAATAAAGAAAAATTGTCCAAATGGTATTTTTGCAAATACAGCAGGAAGGACGATAAACAGGAGTCCTGGTCCTTCAGTCGGTTTAACTCCTAATGCGAAAATCGCTGGGAAAATCGCTAATCCTGCAAGTACTGTAATAAAAATAGTTAAACTTACAATAGATGTTGCTGATTTCGCTAAATGTTCTTCTTTCTTTAAATACGAACTATACGTTACCATTACTGAGGCACCTACTGTTAATGAAAAGAAAGATTGTCCCATCGCGTATAAAATCGTATCTGCTGTAAGCTTTGAAAAATCAGGTTTTAAGAAGAACTCTACTCCAGCAAAAGCACCATCAAGTGTTAACGCACGAATAATGATAGCAATAAACAAAATAAATAATAGCGGCATCATATACTTACTTGCTTTTTCTATACCTTTCTCTACACCTTTACTTACAACAAAAATAGTACAAAGCATAAAGATAAATTGCGCCCCAATCGCACTTAGCGGATTTGAAATTGTTTCACCAAACAATTTCCCATAATCAACTACTCCGTTCCAGAAGCTACCTGTGACACTATAGTATAAATAAAGTAAAATCCATCCACCTACAACACTATAGAAAGAGAGTACACTAAAACAAGTAACAACTCCCATACGACCAATCCAAGGATATACTTTACTATTTGGCACTAGTACTTTATAAGCGGTAACCGCCTCTTTTTGCGTGCTACGTCCAATAACAAATTCTGCTAGTAATAGCGGCATCCCAATAAATAAAGTTAATAGTAAGAAGACTAGGAAGAATGCGCCTCCCCCGCCATTACCTGCAACATATGGAAATTTCCATATCGCACCAAGACCTACTGCGGCTCCGGCTGCTGCGAGTACAAAGCCTATTTTCGAAGTCCATTGCTGTGTTTCTTTCATCATAATTTCTCCTTTTCTGAATATTTAAACTTTTACTAATTATACACTTTCATTTCATACTCGCACACCTCCTTTAGAAAATAAAAAAGTCCCCTACACGCAAATATGCATGTAGAGGACGATATATGTAATGTAAATACCGTGGTACCACCTCAATTGGATTGATAAATCCCACTTGTTCAAGTACAGGAATAATTCCGATACTCTATCCTTTTAACGGCGGAACCCGGGTTGCCTACTACAATGTTCAACATACCTCTCGCAAGCCCATTCTGTATATTTTATCGTGCCGGGCTCACACCTTATCCCCAGCTCTCTGAACGCATCAAATATACGTACTCTTCTTGCTCATCGATTTCATCTATTGAAGTTACTTGTGATTATAAATTATATTTTTATATTTGTAAAGCGCAATTTACCTTTTATTTTTTAGAACTCTCTCCTCTAATTCTTGTAAAAACCGTTCTCTTTTTTCCTCATTTTGCACATATGCTGATTTCAATACTTCTTGTAGTAATATATGCCGTTCTTTCTTTTCTAACTGTAAGTCTTTTAACTTCACCCTTACTTCATATAAAAAATCTAAATACATTTCGTATGTTTCATCGTATTTATTCGCGATATCATCTCGAATTTTTTTTGCGAGCTTTGGACTTGCTCCTCCGGTAGAAACCGCTATATTAAGCAATCCACGATGAATCACTGCTGGAAAGTGAACATTACCACTTTCCGGGTTCGTGATAATATTTACCAATTGATTCTTTGTAGCATCTTCAGCAACCTGTTCATTTAATGCGGAATCACTACTCGCTGCAACAACTAAAAACGCACCTTGAATATCACTTTTTTCATACTCTCTTTGATACCAACGAATTTTTTTCTCCTCCACAAGTTTCACTAAATTTGCATCTAATTCTGGACTTACTACTACTATATCCGCACCTTGTTTTAGTAGAGGAATTATTTTAAATCCCGCAACTTTTCCTCCGCCGATGACAACAACACGTTTCTTATTAATTCGCACTGTAAGTGGATACATATTGATCTCCCTTCAATAACTCCTTCGTTTTCTGAATTAACATCTCTTGAAACGCTTTATTCTTTCCTAAATACGGACTTATTTTTATCTCTTCCAACTCATATTGACGCACTTCTTTCTCAATATGTTTCATAAGTAAGCCTGTAAATAATAAGTACGGTAGCACAATGATACACTCTTCTTTTCGTTCTACAACTTCCTTCAACTTCTGCTCAAATTTCGGCTCCACAGCTGCTAAATAACAAACATCTACTCTTTTAATTTTCTCTTCGGTTTGAAATAAAGAAACGATCCAATGTATATCTCGTAACACTTCAGGATCACTGCTTCCCCTTGCAACGAGAAGCAGCGTCACTTTATCCTTATCTTCCTGCTCGATACCACTTCCGCTATACACCGATTTTATAAGCGCTTCTGATACACCAAACGGATTACCATAAGTCACTTTAATATTTGGATATTGATTATTTAACTTTTCCAATTCAAACGGAATATCTTTCTTCACATGACCTGCTGCTAATAAAAAAACAGGAATTGCGATAATCTCTGTCGCACCACGCATCACACATGTACGAAATCCCTCTTCAATAGAGGGATTCGCCAACTCTAAAAAACAAACCTCTTGAATAGCCGCTTCGATACGGCTCATACATGACGTAATAAATTGAATTGCCTCTTCTTTCGCTGCCCTCAAACGACTTCCATGACATATATATAAGATGGCTTTCATTTTATAACACTCCGCTTACTTGATAAGTCTGTTCCGTTTGTTTTTCAAACCAATGGATTTTCTCCCTAAAACGGACAACTTCTCCAATTACAATCATGCTCGGATTTTGAATTTGTTCTTTTTTCGCAACATCTACAATTGTCCCTAACGTCCCGACAACTGTGCGCTGCATAGACGTCGTTCCCCGCTCAATAATAGCAGCAGGGGTACTTTTATCTTTTCCATGCTTCATAAGTTGTTCACATATGTAGGGTAAATTACTAACCCCCATATATACCGCTAAAGTCTCTACACCTCTCGCTAAATTTTCCCACTTCACTTCCTCTTCAGCACCTTCTTTCCTATGTCCTGTCACAATAGCAAAACTCGCACTTGCATCACGATGTGTTACTGGAATGCCAGCATAAGCAGGTGCGGCTATTCCAGCTGAAATACCAGGAACGATTTCAAATGGTACACCTTGCTTTGCTAACGCTTCAGCTTCTTCCCCCCCTCTGCCAAATACAAATGGATCCCCGCCCTTTAGCCTTGTTACAACTTTTCCTTTTTTCGCATATTTAATAAGAAACGTGTTAATTGTCTCTTGCTTCATCGTGTGATAATTCGGGAGTTTTCCGCAATAAATTAAATCCGCTTCAAGCTTTGCATATGAAAACAACTCTTTATTCACGAGACG
Source organism: Bacillus thuringiensis (assembly GCF_014932895.1). Lineage (GTDB taxonomy): Bacteria > Bacillota > Bacilli > Bacillales > Bacillaceae_G > Bacillus_A > Bacillus_A thuringiensis_AA. The sequence continues at coordinate 718,749 of NZ_JACYOF010000002.1, forward strand.
ATCGTATAAAATAACATCTGCCTTCTCGATACATTTCAACCCTTTAACAGTGATCAAATCTGGATCGCCAGGACCCGCTCCAACGATATAAACCTTCCCCATCATCTCTCCTCATTTCTACTATTAAAGTGAAACTTCCATCCTTATATACGAATGGAAGTTTTCATTATTTCGTATTACTTGTTCCCTACTCATGAATAACAAATGCCGCACCTTTTCGAATCTTCTTTTTTTCAAATAAGGAAATCTCCTTTACTTCTGGCAACGGTAAAAAATGCTTTTCAAGCTCAATCTCCGCAAGCTTAAATGCCTGTTCTTCACTCTGAGCAACAACAACAATTGGAACAATATTATTCACTAATACAGCTTCAAACCGATATAAATCCATATTCCCCCTCCTAAGACGCCATTACTTCTTCTAACACGCTATTTAACGCTATTTGTAGTGTCTCTACACCAACGCGGCCAACAAAATCATAAAACGTTTCGGCTGGTAACTTATTTTCTTTAAAATAACTTATAAATGACGCAAGCACCTCCGGTAGATCTTCACCATCTATTTTCCCTTTTAACTTTTGATTATAGGCACCGCCATCTAACAATGTTCCACCTACATATATTTCAAATGCTTCAACAATCCCTTTTTCCTTCGTTTTCATTTTTACCCCTTGTAACCCAATGTCAGCAATTTGACGTTGACCACATGAATTCGGGCATCCTACCATATGAATTCGAACTGGAACATCGAGTGCAATTTGTGTATCTAAGTATTCTGCAATTTTCCGTAATCTTTCTTTCGTTTCTACTAGAGCAAGATTGCAATATTCAATACCAGTACATGAAACCGCATGACCGATAAATGATTTCGGACTTGCAGATATTGCTTCAAACAACGGTTCACTTAATAAACCTGTTACATTTTCTGGCGGAACATTCGGAATAATAAAGTTTTGTGAGTTACATGTACGAATTTGTCCATTTCCATACTGCTTTGCAATTCTTGCAATCTCAAACATTTCTTCTGCATGTAAACGCCCTACGGGCACGTTAAAACCAACATATTTTAGGCCCTCTTGTTTTTGATCTTGAACACCATAAAAATAGCCTGCATTCCACCCTTTGAGCGCACTTTCCCCTTTACTTTGTAATGGTCCTGTATACGCTAGTAATTTCTCTTTAAATTTCTCTGCTCCCCAGTCTGCAACAAGAAATTTCAAACGAGCTAAATGACGTTTTTCGCGATATCCAAAATCACGGAATATCGTAGCAATCCCAATCGCTACCGCCTTCACTTCTTCTGGTAAAACGAACACATCTAATTCATCAGCTAAATATGGACGGGCTGATAATCCACCGCCTACTTTTATATGAAAACCAACTTTTTTCTCACCATCTATTTCTTTCGTAGCAGGTGTAAATGCAACACAGTTAATCTCTGCGTTTGCTGAGTTATAAACGTTAGAACTAATAGACATTTTAAATTTACGTGGTAAATTAGAAAACTCTTCATTATGTTGGAAATAGTCATATACCTCTTTCACAATATGCGTTGTATCAAACAGTTCATTCGCATCAATTCCAGCAAGTGGATTACCTGTAATATTACGTGTTATATCACCACACGCCCCTGCTGAAGATAACCCAACTCTTGCTAATCTTTTAAAAATATCTGGAATTTGCTGAATTTCTAACCAGTGAAACTGTATCGCCTGTCTTGTCGTAATATCTATTACATCACGTCCATAATCCTCAGCGATGGAAGCAAGCACTTCTGCCTGCGCATTTGTAATAATCCCTGAAGGAATATTTACACGCATCATAAAATAGCCAGCTTCTTTCGGTCTTTGCAAATACAACCCTGCCCATTTAAATGCGTCCCACTCTTCTTTCGGAATAGATTGGAATCCATTTTCCGCATAGTAAGGAATATCATTAAAAATTTCTAAACCATCTTTTTCTAATTTATTTTTCTCAGTCTGATTTAATTTTTCATTATTAGCCCATACTTTTTCATAACTCATTTTTAAATCCCCCTATATAAAACTGCGCTCTTGTAAATACTTCACGATTTGTTCTGCACATTCTTCAATAGAATACTTGTGCGTTTCTACAATTAATTCCGCTCGTTCTGGTTCCTCATACGGTGAATCAATACCTGTAAACTCTTTAATATCACCTTTTCTCGCCTTTTTATAAAGCCCTTTCGGATCACGTTTCTCGCACTCTTCAATCGGACATTTCACAAACACTTCAATAAATTCATCCGCCGCTAATAGATCTCTAACTTGTTTTCGATCTACTCGAAATGGTGAAATAAACGCTGTAAGGACGACAGTTCCTTGATCTACAAATAGCTTCGCCACTTCACCAATACGTCTTATATTCTCCATACGATCACTCTCAGAAAAACCTAAGTCTTTATTTAAACCGTGGCGAATATTATCCCCATCTAACACATAATTTCCAATATTCTTTTCAAATAGTTTACGAGCAACCGCATTCGCTACTGTAGATTTACCCGAAGCTGATAAACCAGTAAACCAAATTACAAAACTATGATGCCCATTTTTCACTCTTCTCTCATCTTTTGAAACAGAAGCTGTATGCCAAGTAATATTCGTATCCATCTCGTTCTCTCCCTATTCTGTTACTACTTCTTTTTTCAAGCCTTTAATTAACACTTCTACTACCTCTTTACGACTAAATGTACTTGGCGGAATCTCACCATTTCTTAACATTTCTCTTACTTTCGTACCCGATAAAATGACATGCTCCTCTTTCCCATGCGGACATGTTTTCGTCGAAGCCATCGATTCGCATTTCATGCAGTAAAAACTATGTTCAAAAAATAGCGGTGTAATTCCTAACTCTTCTACTGTAAAATTCGTAAAGATTTCCTGCGCTTCGTATGTCCCATAATAGTCTCCTACCCCGGCGTGATCACGACCTACAATAAAGTGTGTACACCCAAAATTCTTTCTTACTAATGCATGAAATATCGCTTCCCTTGGTCCTGCGTAACGCATTGCTGCAGGAAATACACCTAAAAAGACACGATTTTTCGGATAATAGTTTTGAAGCAATACTTCGTAGCTTTCCATCCTTACATCAGCAGGAATATCATCTGACTTTGTTTCCCCAACAAGCGGATTTAAAAAGAGACCATCTACAATTTCAAGAGCAGATTTTTGAATATACTCATGGGCACGATGTACCGGATTTCTCGTTTGAAATCCGACTACTGTTTTCCAACCACGTTTTTTAAATTCATCTCTCGTTTCAATTGGGTCTAAATGATAAGATGGAAATTGCTTATTTTCAAAGCGTTTTATAAGCGTAATAGCTCCTCCAACATAAACATCTGGTCGTTCATATAATTTTTTCACCCCTGGATGAGCCTCATCCGTTGTTTTATATACAAGTAACGCTTCTTTTTCTTTATCAGGTGCAAAAATATCTTCTATTTGAATGACACCATATATATTTCCGTCGTTGACAAGTTTTACTTCCTCTCCAGCTTTCAGTCCCTCTGCTACTTCTTCTGTTACCGGCAATGTAATCGGTATACTCCATACGCTCCCACCTGCTAGACGAAGCGTTTCTACAACCGAATCATAATCTTTTTTTCCTAAAAAACCAGTAAGGGGACTATATCCCCCTGTCGCTAGCAGTTCTAAATCACTTAACGCAATGTTGTCTAATTCAATTTCTTTTTCAATTTGTGAGACGTCGTATGTCTCATCTACACGGTTTATTAATTCGTTTATTGTAGTCATTTTCTATATCCCCTCTTAGCTTTATTTCAAGATTCATCTTATTGGTAATGAAGACCGCATTCGGTTTTCATTTTCCCTGCCCATCTACCATCTCTTGAATCACCACTGGCTCCTACAGGTAACGTACACTTCTCACACCCGATACTTGGATATCCAATATCATGCAATGGGTTATACGGCAAGTTATGTTTATATACATATCGCCACACTTCTTTCCACGTCCAATGGATAAGCGGACAAACTTTAATAGATTGAAAACGATGATCTTGATTTATAAACTTTGTATGCTTACGCGTTTCTGATTGTTCCCTTCTTAAACCCGATATCCACGCTTTTTCTGCTGCAAGTGATTTTTCTAACGGTAAAATCTTCCTAATCTTACAACAGAGATTCGGATTGCTTTCCCATAGTTTCTCACCGTGCAACTTCGCTTGTTCATCAAGTGTAAGTTCTGGCTGTTTTTCTATAATATTTAATGAAGGAAATCGTTCTCGTACTTTTTGAATTAATTCATACGTTTCTTGAAAATGAACATTTGTATCCAAAAATACAACTTTAGCAGATGGATTTACTTGGTTTATAAGATGCAGTAAAACCATGCCTTCCACTCCAAAGCTACACGCGTATACAATTTCATCTTTATATTCTTTATAAGCCCAATTTAATACGGATAGCGCGCCCTTCGTTTCATCTTTTTCCGAAAATGAAACACGATTTTCTTCCCACATTTCATACGTCAACATGTTTCTTCCCCCTGTAAAAGCAAAAAAGCGGTTTTAACCTAATAAAATAGGTTAAAACCGCCTCTAGTTTTTCTAGTCAGCGCTTTTTACTTTAAACGTACTTTTTCACTTTTCTCTAACTGAATGACTTTTCCATCTTGCACAACAATTGTAATTGAACCATATTTCATATCAGCAAGCATCGTTTGAATCTTCTCAGATACTTCATCAAAATGTTCCCGTACGCTCACGCGAACAGCCCCCCCTTTTTTATTCATAAAAAAAATCTTTCCCATTTCGAAAAGACTGTTCGGTAATATATTTTACCTTATCTTTCAAAATGGATTCCATTTTGCTGGATTTAGCACCTTGCTTTCTATAAGCAGGTTGCCGAGCTTCGTAGGGCCAGTTCCCTCCGCTTCTCTTGATAAGCTTTGTATTTGTATTTTATCACAATTCTGATTTTTTTCAATCCTAGTTTTCCGATATATTTTAATTATTTTATTTCCCCCCCGCTATTTGCGGGCAGTAAAACCCCTACTGATTATAGTTTCACTTTATAAAAAAGGAATTGCCCATCCGAGCAACTCCTTTTCCTTATTTAAGCAAGCTCTTTAATACGTATGCGATCGTTCCCAATAATATTTTCATATGTTTCGCGCTCTACAACAATTTGCGATGTTCCGCCTTTTGCGAAGACGACAGCTGGTCTTCGAATACGATTATAATTATTCGCCATCGAATACCCATATGCTCCTGTACAAGAAATCGCTAGTAAATCGGAAGAAGCAACTTTTGGTAGATGAATATCCCAAATTAGCATATCTCCACTCTCACAGCATTTCCCAGCAATTGAAACGAGTTCCTCATTCTCATCATTCCCTCGATTCGCTAACATTGCTTCATAACGCGCGCTATATAAAGCAGGTCTTAAATTATCTGTCATTCCACCATCCACTGATACATATTTCCGAATACCTGGAATATCTTTCACCGATCCGACTGTATAAAGTGTCGTTCCAGCATCACCTACAATACTACGACCTGGTTCAACCCATATTTCTGGTAGCGGATATTTACATACTGTAAGTTGTTCTCTCACTGCACTTGTTACAGCTCGCACATATATCTCAAGAGTTAATGGCGTATCTGACTCTGTGTAGCGTATTCCGAATCCTCCACCTACATTTAACACTTTCACTACATAGTTCGTTTGCTCTCTCACTTCTTCTAAAAATTGGCGAAGAACCTCAATTGCTCGAACAAAACCAGCCGTTTCAAATATTTGTGATCCGATATGTGAGTGAATGCCTAACACATTATAATTTGATTTTTGTAAAGCAAGCCCAATTGCCTGCATCGCTTGACCATTTGAAACGCCAAATCCAAATTTTGAATCCTCTTGGCCTGTTGTAATATATTCGTGCGTGTGCGCCTCTACTCCAGGCGTTACACGAATTAATATGTTCACAAATTTCCCATGTTGCACTGCTAAATCGTGTAAAACTTCTAGTTCAAAGAAATTATCTACTACAAAACAACCGATATTCGCCTGAAGAGCCATCACTATCTCTTCTTCTGTTTTATTATTTCCATGAAAATGAATACGTGATGCTGGAAATCCTGCTTGGAGCGCAGTATATAATTCTCCTCCAGAAACAACATCTAATGACATATTCTCTTCACGAGCTACTCGGCACATCTCCATGCACAAGAACGCCTTGCTTGCATATGCTACTTGATAAGAGAAACCACTTTCTTTAAAAGCACGATGAAACGCACGACATTTTCCTCGAATAGACTCTTCATCGTATACATAAAGTGGTGTTCCGTATTGTTTTGCTAGCTGCGTCGTATCGCACCCTCCAATTTCTAAGTGTCCTTGCCCATTGATTCGGCTTGTGCCGTGTAAATACATTTGAATTCCTCCCTTATTTCCTCTAAAACTCACAACCCCAATCTTCTATTCATTGCAGCACGCTTTTAGATAGACAAAAAACGCGCGGAACAATGTTCACACGCGTTTCTTATTAGGAAAAATATATATTGAAAAAATAAACAAGTTGTTATCTTCTCAAATAAGAAACCGCATCAACATCTCCAAATAGCTCTCCATAAAATAAATCTTATGACAGTACTACATTTATTCAATGCAGTCCCAATATATGAATAAGGTGGTCATTCTTATATTTCGGCAATAGTCCCTTTCAACCTATGATCACAGATTCCACTAAATCTCCCATAGCTTACTCTTTCCTATCGCGGCCTCTACCTTTGAGAGTAGATGAGGTAAGTCTATTTAATTTTCAAACATCTAATTGTTGCTATTAACAATACCAAAGGACCATTTTATTTGTCAAACAATTTTTTATATTGTTTTTTTACAGTTTAATTTCGTATCATTTGGCAAGCGCTTTACTCCAATCTTTGTTACTTCCCATTCCCCTTCTTCGTTATTAAACGTAATTGTTACTTTCTCAAACGGTGGAGCAATTTTCCCACCAACTCGTTCATACTTCGTTACTTCGATAACCGCTTGAAATAAATATGTACCACTATATACTTTTTTTAAGCTAATAATTTTAGGACATTCATAAGGTTTCAAGCTCCCATACTGCTTTTCAATTGCTTTATTTATTTTTGGAAATAAAATAGAATAAATCGCGTCCTCCATGAGCGGTACGTCATACTGAGCTACCGACACACTCGGTGAAGCAAAAAACATAAAACTACTGCACACTATAAAATATAATAATTTTCGCATTATAACCTCCGTATCATTACACGATACTTTCTTTGCACGATACTAATCATACATAGAAATTCCATTTTATTGTCTCCCACTACTCTTTTTCTACTCAATTATTATAAAAAAGTCCACAACTCTCTTTTATTTTCGTATAATGATACTCATAGTATAATAATCATATTAGTACAGGACTGTTCGTATATATAAAGTAAGGAGCTAATCAAACAGGCTCACAAGAACTGTCATGCTTTTTAGGAGAGGAGTATATGATGCTACAACGTTTATTTCCAAAACTGCGATTTGCACTCATTGCAGTCGTTTTATTATGGATTAAAACATATATTGTGTACAAGCTAGCTTTTGATATTAAAATTGATAACTTCTTTGAAGAATTTATGCTTTTTATTAACCCGCTAGCTTCATTACTTTTATTTTTCGGCTTTGCTTTACTTGCATCTAAGTACCGAAACCGAATTATTATTGGAATTAGTTTTATACTGTCATTTATTTTATTTGGAAATGCAATGTTTTATGGGTTTTATAACGACTTCGTTACTTTCCCAGTTTTATTCCAAACAAATAATATGGCTGATTTAGGGACAAGTATAAAAGAACTCTTTACGTACAAGACATTACTTTTATTTGCAGATGCAATTATTTTAATATTTCTTTCCCGTAAATTCCCATCATTTTGTGATACAACGCCACTTTCTCGCTCTGAGAAAAGAACCTTTTTTAGCGGTGTAACAGCATTATTAGCACTACAAATTGTTGTTTCAGTTATTTATAAACCACAAATGTTCTCACGTTCATTTGACCGTCAAACTGTCGTGAAAAATTTAGGTTTATACACATATCATCTCTTTGATATTACACTTCAATCTAAGTCTTCGGCTGAGCGTGTATTTGCAAGTGGCGACGGGTTCTCTGAAATTAAAAACTATACAGACGCAAAAGATAAGCAGGTTAATAAAAACTTATTTGGAGCTGCAAAAGGTAAAAATGTAATTTTAATTTCAATGGAATCTACACAAAGCTTTGTTATTAATAAAAAAATAAATGGAAAAGAGATTACTCCATTTTTAAATGAATTTATTAAAGATAGTTTTTATTTCGATAACTTCTATCATCAAACGGGACAAGGTAAAACTTCTGATGCTGAATTTATCGTTGAAAACTCACTTTATCCGTTAGACCGTGGTTCTGTATTCTTTACTCATGCTAACAATGAATATACCGCGACAGCAGAACAATTAAAAAAATACGGTTATTATTCTGCTGTTTTCCATTCAAACGATAAAACATTTTGGAATCGTGATGTAATGTATCCTGCACTTGGATATGATCGTTATTTTAATTTAAATGATTACGTAGGCACGGAACAAATGTCTGTCGGTTGGGGATTAAAAGATAAAGAGTTCTTTGAACAATCTATTCCAAAGTTAAAATCTTTACCGCAACCGTTCTATACAAAATTTATTACTTTAACAAATCATTTTCCATTTATTCTAAATCCAGAAGATAAATATGTTGATGAGTTTAATTCGGAAAGCGGTGTTCTAAACCGCTATTTCCCAACGGTCCGCTATACAGATGAAGCTCTTAAATTATTCATTAATCAATTGAAAGAAGAAGGGTTATACGATAATTCCATTATTATCATTTATGGAGATCATTATGGCATTTCCGAAAACCATAACGCGGCTATGGCTCAGTTCCTTGGGAAAGACACTATTACACCGTTTGATTCGATGCAATTACAACGTGTCCCTCTCATTATTCATGTGCCTGGTCAAGAAGGAAAAGTTATTTCTAAAGTATCCGGTCAAATTGATATCAAACCAACGCTACTTCATTTACTTGGTATTAAAACAAATCAATCAGTTGAATTTGGAACTGACTTATTTATTAAAGAAAAAAATCCACTTATGGTAATGCGAGATGGTAGCTTTGTTTCGGAAGATTATGTTTATACAAAAAATATGTGTTATAAAAGAAGTACGGGTGAAGAAACTGATATAACACTATGTCAACCTTATATTGAAAAAGCAAAAACAGAATTAAAATTCTCTGACAAACTAATTTATGGAGATTTATTACGATTCGATCCTAACAATCAATATAAAACTGGAACGATGACAACAAAATTTGAATAGTGTAAAAAGCAACTTTATATAAGTTGCTTCTTTTTTACTTATTTCCCCAATTATTCTGCTATGAAATCTTTCACCAATTGGGAATTTCTTTCGTATGAGGAAGAAATTTATGGTATGATAAAATAAGTAAACTTTCATACACTAATTAAGAATTTATAACAGAAAGCAAGGGATCAGATTTTGTATAGAGCAGCTATTCCAAATTTATTTACGCTCGGAAATTTATATAGCGGATTTTTATCAATCGGCTATGCATCTTTAGGATATTATAAATCTGCTGCTATTTTAGTACTTATCGGGATGATGTTAGACAGTCTTGATGGTCGTGTTGCTCGTTTATTACGTGTTGATTCACAAATGGGAAAAGAGCTAGACTCGCTTGCGGATGTCGTAACATTTGGTGCAGCACCTGCTGTTTTGATGTATTACACATCTTTCTCAAACTACGGAATCATCGGACTATACATAGCGGGATTATTCCCTCTCTTCGGAGCATATCGTTTAGCACGATTTAATGTAACACCATCTTCTACTTCAATGAAATATTTCACTGGAGTTCCGATCACAGCAGCGGGAGGGCTTGTCGCTTTCTTAACATTATTTTCACATACCATTCCAAAAATCGTTCTTATTACAGTATTTGTAACGTTCGCATTTTTAATGGTGAGCCGCATTCGTATTCCAAGTTTAAAAGATGTACCAATTCCACGATATAGCATCATTATTACACTATTTTTAGTTGGAATCATTATCACAATGTATCAAACAGGGTTTGGTAATTTTTCTGTTTTCTTATTCATTGCCATCCCACTATACATTTTGTACATGTTATCTCAATTCATTCGACAAAGACCGTCTAAAAAAACGGATAAAGAAAAATAAAAAGAAACCTTCCGCGTTCGGAAGGTTTCTTTTTATCCCACATTAACGGGCAGTATGACTCCCACCCCAAAATTCGGCATATGCAAAGAAGTTCGGCGGGAGATTAACTGCCCGTAAAAGCCCGATTGGTGCGGGCTAATAATCAGAGGGGATGCCCCGCCTCTGATTAAAGTTTCACTTTATTTTGTAACTAATACTTTTTGATTTACAGGTGTTACTGGTTCTTCACCACTCAATACAGCTAAAATATTTCTTACAGCCATTTCAGCCATCGCATCACGCGTTTCAAATGTTGCATTTCCTACATGAGGAGCAAGCACAACATTCTTTAATCCTTTTAACTCTTCAGTAATTTTCGGTTCAAACTCAAACACATCAAGAGCTGCCCCTTCAATTTCATTCGTTTTTAATGCATGGGCAAGCGCCGCTTCATTCATAATTGGTCCACGTGAAGCATTTACAATATATGCTGTTTTCTTCATCATTTTAAACTGTTCTTCATCAATCATATGATGTAGTTTCGGATTATAAGCACAGTTAATTGTAATAAAGTCTGCTGTTTGTAATAATTCTTCTAACGTTACATATGTTGCTCCTAGTTCACTTTCAGCTTCATGCTTACGATTTGGCCCTGTATACAAAACATCCATTCCAAATGCTTTCGCACGCTTTGCAACTGCCTTCCCAATTTCTCCAAGGCCAATAATTCCAATTGTCTTACCATGTACTTCTCGGCCTAAGAAAAATAACGGTGCCCATCCGTTAAATCCAGTTGTACGACATAACGTATCACCTTCAGGAATTCTGCGTGCCGCTGCTAAAAGAAGTGCAAATGTTAATTCCGCTGTCGCTTCAGTTGATACTTTCGGTGTATTCGATACTACAATTCCTTTTTCTCCTGCATACTTGTAATCAATATTATCGTAACCAGCACCATAGTTTGCAACAATCTTTAAATTAGGTGCTGCATCAATAACTTCTTTCGGCACCTTTGTAGAAAGTAAGCTTAACAATGCATCCTTATCTTTTACACGCTCTGTTAATTCATCTAAAGAAATTAACTCCTCTTTATCGTACATTTCTACATCATGATTTTTTAATAACCCTAATCCGATTTCTGGGATTTTCCCTGCTACTAATATTTTCGACACTACTAACACCTCTTCTATAGAAAATAAGATATCTCTTATATTTCATTGTAAGAAATCCACATATAAAAACCAAGGAATTTGATTATAGTTTTGAAAATCGACACTTTCCCATGAAAAAAGAGGAGATGCAACTCTCCTCTCTTCTTACGCTTTTTCCTGCGATTCTTTTCCGAGCTTCACATCAATAGTTCCTTCTGCAACTGTATCGCTAATTTGCTCCTCAATAACCGATTGAGATGTAGCATTCGTTTCAGAAGTATAAGCTTGTTGCTGTGCACCTTGTACATTTTGTTTATTTTGTTGTTTCGCCATTTCTTACCCTCCTTTTTATTCTTTCTTATTTTGAACAAAAAGGAAGTTTTTCATCAAAAAATCGTGATCATTTTGAAATTGTTACTTCTTCTTCCAGTAGTCTCATCGTTCTTACTCGTTTCGTAAATGTAGCTAAGTGAGAAATATCATGATTACGTAACGTCTTTATATTCTCTGCCACATATTTTCCTAAATCATTCGGATAATGAGCATCTGAGGAGAGTGTAATCGGAACCTCGTGCTTAGCTAATACTTGTAAATATAGCGGACTCGGACACATTTCGCGCACAGGATAGCGATAGTACAGTCCTGCATTTATTTCCGTTGCCGTATTAGTTTCTACTAATGCACGCGCAATTTCCTTATAATAAGAAAGTTGTTCATTCTCATCTAACCGATAATTAAATACTTTTATGTTATCAAGATGGGCTATAATATCAAATAACTCAGAGCGAACTGCACACTCAACCGTTTTGAAAAACGTATCATATAAAGCATATAAGTCATGTTCCTTAAAATATTCTTTCGTATCTGGATTATCAAATCCCCAGCCATTTAAAAAATGAACAGAACCAATTACATAATCAAAATCTCCTAATGCGAGTAAAGATTGTAATTCTTGTTCACCACCAATAAAATAGTCCGCTTCAATTCCAAGTTTAAGCGTAACACCTCTTTTACTCCAGCGTTCTTTCGCCTCTTCAATTGCCTTTGTAAAATCATGTAGTGAAGCTACCCTTACTTGGTCTAACCATTCCTTCTGTAAACACCCAAGCTTTGAATCACTAATATCGACATATCTTTCATAGTATTCTTTTGCTTCATAAAAACGATATAAATGATCGACAATACCAACTTCTTTGATCCCTTTTCGCAAAGCTTCTTCTAAATATAAATCAATCCATTTCGTTGTAAATGGCCCTTCTTTCACACGTCTTTGCAGGCGTTCTTGTGTTTTCACAAGCCATTCCATAGAATGTTTTTCTTCTTTAAGCGGTTCATAATGTTGTAATGCCTCATTTATTTTAGCTAACCATCCTATTGAATATGGCCCTTCTTCTAAATGAATGTGATAATCCACTTTCATACATATTCCCCCTATAATGTATCTATTTCTCTTCTGTCCCCTACTCTCGAAAGCTTCCCATTTCTTTCTGTCACTTCCTCCATAATATCTTCTAATGATATATTTTTTTCGGCTAATAAAACGAAGCAGTGATACAATACATCAACCATTTCTTTCACTAACTCTTCTTTATCATTATTTTTAGATGCGATAATTACTTCGGAACATTCCTCACCAATTTTCTTTAAAATTTTATCTTCTCCTTTTGAAAACAAGTAATTTGTATATGATTCAGGAAGTGGATTTCTCTTTCGTTCTTCAATTGTTTCAAATAGTAATGTAAAGGCGTTTTCCATATGTATCCCCCTATATAATTTTGTAATGAAAACACGTTTTTTCTCCCGTATGACATGCAGGCCCTACTTGCTTTACGACAACAACGATTGAATCTTGATCACAATCTAAATAAAGAGATTGCACATATTGGACATTTCCTGATGTTTCTCCTTTATTCCATAACGCCCTTCTTGAGCGAGAATAAAACCATGTTCTTTTCGTTTCTAGCGTTTTTTCATATGCTTCTTCATTCATATAAGCTAGCATTAAAACTTCTTTTGTGCTTTCTTCAATTACAACTGCTGGTAGTAGTCCTTTTGAAAAGTTAGGTTTCATAACCGCACCTCGACGTTTACATTTCTTAATTTTCTCTTTACGTCCTGCATTGTCGCCTCACCATAATGAAAGATGGATGCCGCTAACGCTGCATCAACTGTTGTCTTTTGGAAAACTTCTATAATGTGATCAACATGACCACATCCGCCTGATGCGATGACTGGTACGGAAACACTTTTGGAGATTTTTTCTGTTAAACAAAGATCATATCCGTTTTTCGTTCCATCTGCATCCATACTCGTTAATAAAATTTCGCCTGCCCCTAGCTCCGTAACACGCTTTGCCCATCCGATTGCATCCATTCCCGTATCAACTCTTCCGCCGTTCACATATACATTCCACTTATCTTCTGCTACTTTTCTAGCATCAATTGCTACGACAATACATTGTGAGCCAAAGTGTTCTGCCCCTTCTTCGATTAATTTTGGATTTCGCACTGCTGCTGAGTTAATTGAAACTTTATCTGCTCCAGCTCTTAGTAAATTGTACATATCTTTAACACTTGAAATCCCCCCGCCAACTGTAAGAGGAATAAATACTTTTGAAGCTGTTTTTTCTACAACATCTATAATCGTTTTTCGTCCTTCATGCGTTGCCGTAATATCTAAAAATACAATTTCATCCGCTCCCGCATCATTATATAAAGCTGCTATTTCAACAGGGTCACCGACATCTTGTAACCCTATAAAATTTACCCCCTTTACGACTCGCCCTTCTTTCACATCTAGACATGGGATAATTCGTTTCGCTAACATAACTTTGTTACCTCTAGTACTTCTTCTAAATCAATCGTTTTCTCGTAAAGAGCCTTACCAATTATGACGCCGTATATATTCATATCATTTAACTTTTTCACATCTTGAATAGATGCCACTCCTCCAGAAGCAATAAGACGAGTGCTCACGCTTTTTTGTAGTAACGCTAATTGTTCTACATTCGGTCCTGTAAGTGTCCCGTCTTTCGAAATGTCTGTAAATACAATTGTTTGAACACCTACATTCTCCATTTGCTTTGCTAAATCAATGTAAGAAATTTCAGACACATCAAGCCAGCCTCTCGTTGCTACAAAACCATTTTTCGCATCAATTCCAACAATAATTTTTTCTTTATATAGAAGAACCGCTTCTTCTAAAAATGCTTTATCATAAAGAGCAGCTGTTCCTAAAATCACTTTATCTACACCCACTGACAATAACTTCTCCACTGCTACAAGTGATCGAATTCCTCCTCCAACTTGTACAGGAATACGTACTGCCTTGCAAATTCTTTCAATGACGGACAGGTTTAACGACTCGCCAGCAACTGCACCATCTAAATCAACAATGTGTAGTGTTTTCGCTCCAAATTTTTCAAATATAATCGCTTGCGCAACTGGATCTTCATTCATTACCATTTCTTTACTAAACTCTCCTTGATAAAGTCTTACACATCGTCCTTCTTTTAAATCGATAGCTGGGAAGATCTCCATGCTTCTACCACCCCTTTAAAATTTTTTAATATGTGCATTCCAATTGCTCCACTTTTTTCAGGATGAAACTGAGCACCAAATATGTTCCCTTTTGCTACAAAACCAGGTACTTTCACTCCATATTCACTTGCCCCATACACAATTTCTTTTGGACAATCTGCATAATAAGAGTGGACATAATATACGAAAGAACCGTCTTCTATTCCATTCCAAAGAGCTATTTCTCCTTCTTTCTTCAATTCATTCCATCCCATGTGCGGAATTTTATAAGGAACTTTTAACTTTCGAATGACGCCTGGTAATAAACTTAATCCGTTACAGTCTTTTAATTCCTCACTTTTTTCAAATAAAAGTTGCATGCCTAAGCATATGCCAAGGAACGGTTTCCCTGAATTCCCAACTTCTTTTAGCACCTGTACTAAACCTTTTTCTTCTAGAACATCCATCGCTTTCGGAAATGCGCCTACTCCCGGCAAAATAACTCCATCACTTCTTAATATTTCTTCTTTATCATCCGTTACGATATACCCCACTCCAACGTATTTTAATGCTTGTTCTACACTACGAATATTTCCCATCCCATAATCTATAATGGCAATCAATTACAACATCCCCTTCGTTGAATTTACACCAGTAATGTTTGCATTTTTATCGACTGCCTCTCTAAGCGCTCGGCCAAACGCTTTAAATAAAGCTTCAATTTTGTGATGCGTATTACTTCCATACAAAATGCGAGCATGTAATGTAATATTGGCAGCATGAGCAACTGCTCTAAAAAACTCTTCCGTTAATTCTGTATCAAAATCCCCGAGCTTCGGATTTGTTAATTCACCTTGAAATACCATATATGAGCGTCCGCTTATATCAATTGCAACAAACCCTAAAGATTCATCCATCGGTACATATGCCGATCCATACCTGTTAATCCCCTCTTTATTTTGCAATGCTTCTTTCAAGCAATTTCCGAGTACAATTCCAACATCTTCAACTGTGTGATGAGCATCCACAAACACATCACCTTCCGCCTCAACTTGCAATCCAAACCTTCCATGTCTCGCAAATAAAGTTAGCATATGATCGAAGAAACCAACACCTGTTTGAATAGAAACATTCGTACTTTCATCAAGCTGTAAACGCAATTTAATTTTTGTTTCTGACGTCTCACGTACTTGACTCGACTGACGCATTATTTTTCCTCCTCAAATCTAATTTGAATTGCCTTCGCGTGTGCATGTAAGCCTTCTTTATTTGCAAGTTCTACAATATGATGCTGTACATTTTGTAACGCTTCTTCCGTATAAGAAATAAAGCTTGATTTTTTCACGAAATCATCGACTGATAACGGAGAGAAAAACCTTGCCGTTCCACTTGTCGGTAATACATGATTCGGTCCTGCCAAATAATCCCCGAGCGGCTCAGGTGCATAGGGGCCAAGAAAAATGGATCCCGCATGCTTTACAAAAGCTAGAGCATTCATTGGCTCTTTTATATGTAACTCTAAATGTTCTGGAGCAATTTCATTTGATAATTGAAACGCCTTTTCTAAAGAAGGAACAACACAAATTGCTCCATTTCTTTTTATAGCTTCACGAGCAATCTCACTTCGTGGTAATGTCCCTAACTGCCTTTCAATCTCTCTTTCTACTCCTTTTGCTAGCTCTATATTCGTTGTAATGCAAATTGCTGTTGCTCTTTCGTCATGCTCCGCCTGTGACAATAAATCAGCAGCAATATACTTGGCATTTCCTGTTTCATCAGCGATAACTACAATTTCTGACGGTCCAGCAATCATATCGATATTTACTATTCCGTATACTTCTCGCTTCGCTAGAGCGACGTACAAATTTCCTGGTCCGACTATTTTATCGACTTTCGGAATCGATTCTGTCCCATATGCTAAAGCAGCAATTGCTTGTGCACCACCGGCCATATAAATTTCATCTACTCCCGCAAGGTTTGCGGCAGCTAATATATGTGGATCAATTCCGCCTTCTCTCGGCGGTGTTACCATTATAATTTTTTTCACACCTGCAATTTTGGCTGGCAATACATTCATTAATACGGATGAAGGATAAGAAGCCGTCCCGCCTGGCACATATACACCTACATTTTCTAACGGCCGAATGAGCTGACCTCTAATTATGCCTTCACTCACGCAGTCAAACATTGATTGCCTCTTTTGCTTTTCATGATATGAGACAATGTTTCTCTTCGCTTCTTTTAACGCTTCTAAAAAAGAGTGCTCTACTAACATACTTGCTTGTTTTATTTCTTCCTCACTTACACGAAAATTTATAAACTCCACACCATCAAACTTTTTTGTATAGAAAGATAAAGCCTCATCTTTACTCTCTCTTACGTTTTGAACAATTTCTCTAACATTTCTCTGAACAGTTTCTTCTATTATATTAGCGCTTTCCCTTAGCACTTTTATTTTGGCTAATGCCTCTTTGAAATCTTCATAAACTATCTCCATTTTAAGCCCCCTATTTCCCTGACAAAATATTTTGCTCCATCATATTTATAATGCTGAATATTTCGTCTTTTTTAGTTTTTAAAGCTGCCTTATTTACAATCATCCTCGCTGATATAGAGCACATTTCTTCAAATACAACTAGCCCATTCTCTTGTAACGTTTTTCCCGTTTCAACAATATCAACAATCGCATCTGCCAATCCGAGTAGCGGAGCGATTTCTACAGAACCTTCTATTTTAATAATTTCTACATCCTCTCCTTTATCATGAAAATAAGTAGAGGTAATATGCGGATATTTCGTCGCAATTCGTTTCTTCCTGTAACTCTTCGGATTGTACGTAGGAACAGAAGCTATACAAAACTTACACATACCCACTCCTAAATCCACCATTTCATATATATCTTTCTCGTTTTCCATTAAAATATCTTTACCAACGACACCAATATCAGCTACTCCATGTTCCACATAAGTAGCAACATCTACCGCTTTCACTAAAATAAATGAAATATTAGTATTTTTACTTTGAAAAACAAGCTTTCTCCCTTTATCTTTAAGCTCTGAACAATCGATACCAATTTGCTCAAACAGTGGAATCACATGCTTTTCTAGTCTTCCTTTCGTTAACGCAATTTGAATGTTACGCACGAAGTCTCCCCTTCTTTCTGGATGATCCATTTCTCTCTCCATACATATTCCACTAATGATTCATTCTTTGTCTCAACGACCGTCATGATTTTATTCTTTTTTGCAAAATGAAAACTATCGTTTATATTAGCGAATAAAGATAGCTCTACTTTCTTCCCATCCTTTTGAAGTAAACTTCGTAATCGTTCTGCCTCTGCCAATCTATTTAACTCATAATGAATCACAATATCTATTTGCTTTCGTTTATACGGTTCTTGTTGCTCTTGCAGTGCCTTAACAATTTGATTTACTTGTACCGCGAGTCCAACTGCCGGCATCACCTCTCCAAAATTGCCAATTAATTCATCATATCTACCTCCACTAACAATTTCTTCTCCAATTTCATATATATACCCTTTGAAAATAACACCCGTATAGTAATCTAAGTGTTGAATCATCCCTAAATCAATTGATATGTAAGAGCCATATCCTAACTTTTCAATTGTTTCATACATTTCTTTCACTCTTGCAATGGCCGTTTTCATTTCATTACTTGAAGCAAGTTTTTCTGCTTCTTCAATAACTTCTAAATTCCCAAATAGTCTTGGCAATTTCTCAAGTAATCTTACTGTTTCATCACACCGATCTAATTTCTTTTCTCCGATAAAATTTGAGAGAGCAGCATAGTTTTTTCTTTCTATATACGTTCTAAGCACTCTCTCTTCCTCATCATGAATGGAAAGCTTTTTTACAATACATTTATATAACTGAACTTGCCCAATCTCGATTGTAAAAGATTGTACCTTCAATTTTTGTAGTGCTTGAATTACACTTATCACACATTCAATTTCAGCTCTTACATTATCAATCCCAATAATTTCAATACCACTTTGTACAATTTCATTATATTTTCCAGAAAGGGACTCATTCGCTCGAAATACATTTCCGCTATATGTTACTTTAAGAGGAGTATCCCACCTCTGTGTCCCAATCACTCTCGCTAGAGGAATTGTCATATCTGGGCGTAAAACGATAATCCGTCCTTTTTCATCGAAAAACTTATATATCTTTTCTTCATCTATCGGCCGATTTTGAAAAGCAAACACATCATAAAACTCAATCGTAGGAGTCCTTATTTCTTCATAACCCCTTTCAAAAAATGTGCGCCTTAATTTTTGTTCCACCTCTTCAATTAACGTACATTCTTCGAATAAATAATCTCTCGTTCCATTTGGATTTGCCCTCTTCCACTTTGTCATCTAAATTCACACACCCTTTCCTCTCTAATGTATGCTCCTTCCATTCACCTAAACCGAAAATAAAAAGAGCCTTGTAGACAAAATACCTACAAGGCTCTTTAGTAGAGTGTAGGTACAACGGGGAATACCCCTTGTACCTACACGTTTTCACGTTAGGTTCAAGGGTTTCATGTATGATGATGTAGTTGTGTAAGCATTTTAATAGATTGTATTGTATTCATAATACTTACTCCCTTTCTCCTCTAATTTTTAAAATAGTATATAACAGTTAATTCTGAATGTAAATACATTTTTAATATTCTGTTTTTTAATATATAGCTACTTTTCTTTCATACTCTTCAATTTCTTGTCGATATTGCATTGTAATGCTGATTTCATCTAGGCCATTTACTAATTTTTCTTTCCACATTTTCTCGATTGTAAAATGGAATCTGTGTGTGTTCGTAGTAATTACTTCATTCTCCAAATCAACCTCTATTTGATCTCTCGCATTCGTCTTAGCAAGTTGTTCACGCATATCTTTATCCATTACGATCGGTAACATGCCATTCTTCATACAATTCATATAAAAAATATCTGCAAATCCACCAGCAATAATAACACGAAAA
This sequence comes from Bacillus thuringiensis, assembly GCF_014932895.1. Lineage (GTDB taxonomy): Bacteria > Bacillota > Bacilli > Bacillales > Bacillaceae_G > Bacillus_A > Bacillus_A thuringiensis_AA. The sequence continues at coordinate 738,671 of NZ_JACYOF010000002.1, forward strand.
CCATAATCAGCAAGTGCCCAAGGCGCGTGTTCTCTTGAAGAACCACAACCAAAATTATCCCCAGTAATTAATATACTCGCACCTTTTCTTTCTTGTGCATTAAGCGGAAAATTAGGATTTTCATGCCGATTATTATCATATCGCCATTCATCGAATAAATATTTTCCAAATCCCGTCCTTTCAATTCTTTTTAAGTATTGCTTCGGAATAATTTGATCTGTATCAATGTTATCATTCATAAGTACTGCAGTAGTACCTTTATGAATACGAAATGGCTCCATCATAACTCTCCTTTCTAATATCAACAAAATGACCATATAACGCAGCTGCTGCCGCCATTGCTGGGCTAACTAAATGTGTTCGCGCTCCTTTCCCTTGTCTTCCTTCAAAATTACGATTTGAAGTAGATGCACAATGTTCCCCTTCAGGTACTTGATCCGGATTCATTCCAAGACACATCGAACATCCAGGCTCTCTCCATTCAAATCCAGCTTCTTCAAAAATAAGATGCAGTCCTTTTTGCATCGCTGCTTCCCTTACCCTCTTAGACCCAGGCACAACAAGTGCTCGCACACCTTCTTTTACTTTTTTCCCTTTTACAACAGATGCGGCAATTTCTAAATCGGATAATCGAGAATTTGTACAAGACCCAATGAAAACATGCTGAACTGGAATGTCATAAGTGCTTTGCCCAGGTCTTAATCCCATATATGCAAATGCCCTTTCAGCATTAGCATCATGCTTTTCTGGCAATTTTTCATCAATACGAACACCCATACTCGGATTTGTTCCCCAAGTAACGTACGGTGCTAAATCCGTAACATTTATCGAAATATGCAAATCATAAATTGCATCTGAATCTGTATAAAGCTCCGACCATTTTTTCGTGAAACATTCATAGTCTTTCGGTGCATATTTACGCCCTTTTACGTAAGAAAAGGTTTTTTCATCTGGTGCAATAATACCAGCTTTCGCTCCCCCTTCAATTGCCATATTACAAAGCGTCATCCTCTCTTCCATATCCAAAGCATGAATTGTCTCTCCGTAAAATTCCATTACATATCCCGTTCCAACTGCTACGCCGTACTTTGAAAGAAGATGCAAAATAATATCTTTTGCATAAACACCTTTTGATAACTTTCCTTTTAATTCAATGCCCATCGCTTTCGGTTTTCGTTGCCACAACGTTTGCGTTGCTAATACATGCTCTACTTCACTCGTACCAATACCAAATGCTAGCGCGCCGAAAGCACCATGAGTAGCCGTATGACTATCACCACAAACAATTGTTTTTCCTGGTTGCGTAAGTCCTAATTCTGGACCGATAACATGAACAATCCCCTGCTCTTCATCTCCAATATCAGCTAATGGCACCTGAAATTGTTTACAGTTTTCCCGAAGTGTATCTAGTTGCTGCTTCGCAATGCGATCGGTAATATTCCAAACATCTTTCGTTGGAATATTATGATCCATCGTTGCAAATGTTAAATCTGGTCTGCGGACTGTTCGATTTGTAAGCCGCAAGCCTTCAAAGGCTTGCGGTGACGTTACTTCATGAACAAGATGCAGATCAATATATAATAAATCCAATCCATTTTCATTTGTCGCAACTACGTGTCTTTCCCAAAGCTTATCTAGCAATCTTTTCCCCATTATCGTCCTCTCCCTACTAACGCTTGCTCTTCCATTTCTTGCATAACTGCCTTCGTAAATGAAGTTGTTGTCTCAGTCCCCCCGATATCTGCTGTACATTTTCCTGATGTAAGGACTGCTGAAATTGCTTCTTCAATTGCACATCCTTCTCTTGTTAATCCGAACGATTGCCCAAGCATCATTGCAACAGAACGCATCATCGCAATTGGATTTGCCTTATTTTTCCCCGCAATATCCGGCGCTGATCCGTGAATAGGCTCGTATAATGAAGGCCCCTTTTCAGCGTGACTTGCTGATGGAAGCATTCCTAATGATCCAGCTAATACAGAAGCCTCATCACTTAAAATATCACCAAATAAATTTTCCGTTACGATAACATCAAACCGTCTTGGGTTCCGAATTAATTCCATAGCCGCGGCATCTACTAAAATGTGTTCTAATTCAACATCTGGATAGCGAAGTGCTACTTCCTCTGTCACGGTTCTCCATAGTTTACTAGACTCTAAAACATTCGCTTTATCAATAGATGTTATTTTTTTCTTCCGCTTATTCGCTAATTGAAAAGCATACGAAACGATACGTTCAATTTCATGGCGATGATACGTAAGTGTATCCGTTGCTACTTCTTCCGTTCGCTCTTTCGGATAAGAAAAATAGATTCCTCCTGTTAATTCGCGAACGACAACGAAATCAATTTCATCAGCGTTTTTTAATGGTGATAAATGTGCCGTTGCACTTTCTACCGTTACAGGGCGAACATTCGCAAATACACCGAGTCCTTTTCTTAATGCTAATAATCCTTTCTCAGGCCTTTCTTTCGCACTATCCCACCTTGGTCCACCTACTGCTCCAAGTAAAACCGCATCACTCGTTAAACAGGCGGCAAGTGTTCGCTGTGGTAATGGTTGCCCAGTTAAATCGATAGCAACACCACCAAAGTACTCATCTTGCAAATAAAAATGATGTCCATATAGCCTTTCTACCATATGCAATACTTCCTTCGCACTTTCCATAACTTCTGGACCAACACCATCACCAGCTAAACAAACGATACGTTTTTCCATTTTTAACACTCCTATTAACAGAATTTTCAGAACCTTAATTTGATAGGTGAGGAAAGCTTCTCTCACCTATCAAATATTTATTTCACAAGCGCTATAAGAGATTTTAATTTCCCTGCTGCATGGACGTAAGCTCTCGCCGATGCTTCCAACACGTCTTGCGCAACTCCAAAACCTGATACTTGATGAGTTCCTTCTTTCAATTCAACATGAACGTGAGCAAGTGCATCTTGACCTTGCGTAATGGATTGTATGTGATAATCTGCCAATTCACATTCTAATCCTAAAATTCTTTGAATTGCATTGTAAATCGCTTCAATACTACCAGAACCAGTAGCTGCATCTTCGTATACATTTCCTTCCTCATCTTTCAGCACAACTGTCGCGCATTGTGTACTATTGGATACGAAATGTACTTGCAATTGCATAATATTATATTGCTGTGCTGCAAAAGCTGCTTCGCCAAGCATAAGTGCGCGTAAATCTTCTTCCGTAATTTCCTTTTTACGATCAGCTAATTTTTTAAACGCTTCAAATACCGCATCACGCTCTTCGTTTGTAAATTCATAACCAAGATCTTTCATTTTTTCGGTAAACGCGTGACGCCCAGAATGTTTACCGAGTACAAATAGATTTTGAGATTCTCCTATAAGTGCTGGTTCAATAATTTCATATGTTGTCACTTCTTTTAAAACACCATCTTGATGAATACCTGATTCGTGAGCGAATGCATTTGCACCAACGATTGCTTTATTTTTCGGTACAACCATACCTGTTAAACGACTTACTAAAGTACTTGTTGATTTAATCTCTTGTAGTGTCATAGAAGACTCGGCTTTATAGAAATCTTTTCTAATATGAAGCGCAACCGCAACTTCTTCTAAGGCCGCATTCCCTGCCCTTTCTCCAATTCCGTTAATCGTTCCTTCTACTTGTAACGCTCCACCTTCAACCGCAGCTAACGAATTTGCTACTGCCATACCAAGATCATCGTGGCAATGACAAGAGAAAATTGCTTTTTCATACGATGGAACGGATTCTTGTAAGTATTTAAAAAGAGAATAATATTCTTCCGGATTCGTATATCCAACTGTATCCGGAATATTAATTACATTCGCTCCTGCGCGAATTGCCACTTCTACTGCTTCCGCTAAAAATGCTCTTGATGTTCTTGTTGCATCTTCTGCAGAAAATTGCACTGTCGGAAATAATGATTTTCCGAGCGTAACTGAGCGATGAATACTATCTAACACATCTTCTTTTGACATACAAAGTTTATATTTCATATGAATGTCACTCGTAGCTAAAAATACATGTAGACGAGGAGATACCGCACTTTTCACAGCTTCATATGCTCTTCGAATATCACTCTCTTTTGCTCTAGCTAAACTCATAACTGTAGCATTTTGAATTGTATTTGCGATACGTTTTACTGCCTGAAAGTCCCCTTCGGAAGCCGCTGCGAATCCAGCCTCCATTACATGAATACCAAGCCTCTCAAGTTGCCTTGCAATTTGTAATTTCTCTTGTTCATTTAAGTTAACTCCTGGTGATTGTTCGCCATCACGTAGCGTCGTATCCATGAACAAAATCTGCTTCATATTATTTAACCCCTACCTTTACTCGTGGCTGTACGAAAGGCATCATTTCACGTAATTTACGTCCAACTACTTCGATTTCATGTTCATTTTCTTTCTCATTTGTCGCATGGAAATTTGGTCTTCCCGCTTTATGCTCTGCAATCCAGCCTCTTGCAAATGTACCATCTTGAATTTCTGCTAGTACTTCACCCATCGCTTTCTTCGTATCTTGAGTAACAACACGTGGTCCTGATACGAAATCTCCCCACTGCGCTGTATCTGAAACTGAATATCTCATATTTTCAAGTCCCCCCTCATACATAAGATCCACAATGAGTTTTAGTTCATGTAAACATTCAAAATATGCAAGTTCAGGTTGATAGCCCGCATCAACTAGCGTTTCAAACCCTGCTTTAACAAGCGCAGTCACTCCACCGCAAAGTACAGCTTGCTCTCCAAATAAATCTGTTTCTGTTTCTTCTTTAAACGTCGTTTCTAATACACCAGCTCTCGTCGCTCCAATTCCATCAGCATAAGAAAGTGCTTTTTCAGTCGCAACTCCAGTTGCATCTTGATATACTGCAAATAATGCAGGAACAGCCCCGCCCTCAGCAAACGTACGGCGCACTAGATGTCCTGGACCCTTTGGTGCTACTAGAAATACATCTACATTCGCTGGTGGTTTTACTTGATCAAAGTGAACATTAAACCCATGTGCGAACACGAGAGAATTTCCTGCCTGTAAATTCGGTGCAATTTCCGCTTCATATACTTCTGGCTGCAGTTCATCAGGTAGTAAAATCATTACTACATCCGCCTTTTTTGCCGCTTCTGCTACTGTATATACAGAAAATCCATCTTCTTTCGCTTTATCCCAAGACTTCCCTTTCCTTAGCCCTACTACTACATCAAATCCGTTATCCCGTAAGTTTTGTGCATGCGCATGACCTTGCGAGCCATATCCGATGATTGCTACTTTCTTTTCCTTTAATACGTTTACCTTCACGTCTTTTTCATAATAAACTTTTGCCATTTTCTTTTCCCCCTATATTTAAATGATTATTGAATTAACATAACTTGCTTATCTTGCTTTTTCATACTACGTGTAAATGCTGTTACACCTGTTCTAGCAATTTCTTTCAAACCATATGGACGGAGTAATTCAATTAACGCTTCTACTTTATCCTGCGTACCTGTTACTTGCACAACTATGGAATCCTTTCCAACATCTATTACAGTGGCTCGAAATGGTTCAATTAAACTATACAATTCCGCCCTTGCTACAGAAGTTGCTACTTTAATAAGGGCAAGCTCTCTAGCAATCATTGCTTCTTCCGTAATATCTGAAACTTTCAGAACATCAATTTGTTTATGAAGTTGTTTAATTAGCTGCTCAACTTGCTGTTCACTTTCAACATGTACAACAATCGTCATCCGCGAAATATCCGATGATTCCGTATGCCCCACTGAGATACTTTCAATATTAAAATGTCTTCGTGTCATAACACCTGTAATTCGGTTTAACACACCACTTTGATTTCGAACTGTCGCTGTAACAATTCTCTTCACCTTTTTTCCACTCCTTCCATTTGGTGAACACCTTTCCCTGGCGCAACCATCGGCATAACCTTCTCAGATTGAAGTACACGGCAATCAATTACTACTGGCTCTTGTATTTCAATCGCATGTTGTAATTGATTCTTTGCAAGAAGCGGATCATCAATGCGGACGCCTTTTATACCATACGCATTCGCAAGAGCGACGAAATCTGGTTGACATGGCAGTAAAGAATGTGAATATCTTTGATTGTAAAATTCGTCTTGCCATTGTCTTACCATTCCTAAAGCTTCATTATTCAAAATAAACACTTTAACCGGTAAAGAATGTTCTTTTAATACACCTAATTCTTGTAACGTCATTTGAAATCCAGCATCGCCAACAATTGCAATGACTAGTTCATCTGGCTTTGCAATTTGTGCACCAATTGCTGCCGGAAATCCGAATCCCATCGTTCCTAATCCACCAGAAGTTACCCATTTATCTGGATTTTTCAGCGGATAATATTGGGCTGCCCACATTTGATGTTGCCCAACATCTGTTGTTACAATCGCTTCTCCTTTCGTAATTTCATATAGCATATCAATCGCGTATTGAGGCCTAATACTTTCAGAAGTTTGTTTGTAAGAGAACGGATACTTTTCCTTTCTACTCTTTAATAAAGAGAGCCATTCATGATGGTTTTCTTTCCTTCCTTCTGATTGAAGTAATACTTCTAACGCTAACTTAGCACTCGCAACTATTGGTATTTCAGTCGGTACATTCTTTCCGATTTCTGCTGGATCAATATCAATATGTGCGACAGTTGCTTCTTTTGCAAAATAAGCTAAATTCCCAGTAAGACGATCATCAAATCTCGCACCTATATTAATCAATAAGTCACATTCATATAACGCCATATTGGCTGTGTAAGAACCGTGCATTCCTCCCATCCCAAGAAATAGTTCATCATCTGGCGAAAAACCACCAAGACCAAGTAATGTATGCACAACAGGAATTTCATATTTACGAGCAAAACTTGTTAATTCTTTCGAAGCTTTCGCATGCAATACACCTGCTCCAGCTAAAATTAACGGTTTTTTTGAAGTTTCAATTGCCTTTAATAATTTGTTTATTTGGAGTAGATTTGGTTCATAATTCGGGTTATATCCTGGTAAATCCATTTGTACATTACTACAGCGCTCTCCCTGCTCTACTACCATATCTTTCGGAAGGTCAATAACGACTGGTCCTGGTCTTCCTGTTCTAGCAATATGAAACGCTTCTTTAATAATTCGGGGTAAGTCGGATGCTTTTCGTACTTGGTAATTATGTTTTGTCACTGGCATTGTAAGCCCCATAATATCCGCTTCTTGGAAGGCATCACTTCCAATTAACGTTGTTGCTACTTGCCCTGTAAATACAACGAGCGGTAATGAATCAATCATTGCATCCGCTAGACCGGTAATAACATTTGTTGCACCAGGTCCACTCGTTGCAATGACAACTCCTGGATTTCCTGTAATTCTTGCATATCCTTCAGCAGCGTGAATGGCCCCTTGCTCGTGCCTCGTTAAAATATGTGGAATTTCACAGTCATAGAGTGCATCATATAGAGGTAAAACGGCACCACCCGGGTAACCGAAAATCACTTCTACGCCTTCCTTTTCTAGCGCTTCTAACAATAGCTGTGCACCAGTTCCCAGTTTCTCTTCCGTTTTTGAAGACATTTTTCTTATAAGCCCCCTTTTTAAAACTTTTATCAATAAAAAAAATCCTACGTCCACACTCCAGCTATGTGCTGAAGGGACGAAAGATTTCGCGGTACCACCCTTCTTTGCAAGAATACTCTTGCCTCAGTGACTCGGGATGAGTCTAGCTAATAACGGAGCTACCGTCTAAGCCTAGACAAATGCTTTAGCTTAGCACTCAAGGGCGATGTTCGTCGACGTGAACCATCGGTTTTCAGCAACCACCGACTCTCTGTGAGGCTTCACAATCAACTACTCCTCCCTATCAACGCTTTTTCGTGTCATATAGAGTTATTATCCAATTTTATTTTCTTCGTAAATTTTCTCTCCATCTTCTACAACTAATTTACGGAATTCTTCTAATAAATGATTCGTATGTGGTCCAGTTTTCCCTAATCCAATCGTCCTACCATCTACTGTCGTAACAGCAATAACTTCAGCAGCTGTTCCTGTTAAAAATACTTCATCAGCTACATATACATCATGTCTTGTAAATAACTCTTCTCTTACGTCATACCCCAGTTTTTCGCCGATTTCTAAAATCGCGTTTCGTGTAATACCTTCTAACGCTCCAGCAGAACTTGGTGGTGTAATTAATTTATTTCCTTTTACAATAAACACATTATCGCCAGAACCTTCAGCTACGTATCCTTGATCATTTAACATAAGTGCTTCTTGTACTCCAGCTAGTTTCGCTTCAATGCGAACTAAAATATTGTTTAAGTAATTTAAAGATTTTACTTGAGGGGATAAAACATCTGGTCGATTTCGGCGTGTTGCAACTGTTACAACCGGAATCCCTTTTTCGTAATATTCTTGTGGGAATAAAGATAATTGTTCTGCAATTACTACTACATTCGGTTTTTTACAAGAATCCGGATCTAATCCAAGATTTCCTGCTCCCCTTGATACAACAAGGCGAATATATCCATTAGATAATTTATTTTGTCGAATCGTCTCAACAACAATATTCGTTACTTCATCTAACGAATATGGAATGTCTAACATGATGGATTTCGCTGATTCATATAACCGGACAAGATGCTCTCTCAAACGGAAAACATTACCGCTATAAACTCTAATTCCTTCAAATACTCCATCGCCATATAAATAGCCATGATCATATACTGAAACTTTTGCTTCATCTTTTGGAACAAATTCTCCATTTAAGAAAATCCATTGCTCGTTCACTGGAAAGCGCCTCCTATGTTCTATGAATTTTTTATTGTTTCCTAGTTTACTCTCCTTTCTAAATAAATCAAGTGAATTTTTAGAAAATTTATAATTTTTATTCGTACGTACATCTTTAATTATATTGATTTAACAACATTGTTAACGTTTACAAAAAGTCAAAAAATTTTTTTGGCCAATTTTCACTAAAAAAATATTTGTTTAAAAGAAGGATTTTCGCCAATTGATACGAATCTATTGTATTCAATAAACGGACGTCCGATTTTATAAATTCGGTAATATACAACGACTTTTGGTGAAAAAGGGGGAAAATAACAAAAATAACGCTGTCTAAAAATAACATTCATATTTTTCATTTCGTAATCATAATCCTATTTTTAAAAAACAATTTGTCAAAATGAAGGAGGAAATAAATATGGCGTGTGTACAAATTAAAGGAACGAGACAAGAGGTTGTAGAAATGCTGCAATTATTTGATCTAATGGATACGAAAGGTTTTTGTAAATTCGATAATTATGTAGAGGTAGAACCAAATAGTAAAGAACATAACAACTTTATCGCTTCAATCGACATTCAATCTAACAATACTCCAGCCCAAGATACATTAAATGATCAATTCGTTAGCCAAATGCTGACTGGTGTATATAACGACTAAATGCATAAACTCTCCTACCATCTTTTCATAATATATGCTAAAAACTTGAGCATACTAGCAACTAGATGGTAGGAGGTGAGAATTATGGCTAAAATCGGTGTTGAGAACTCTTTAACAGATGTCCAGCAAGCTCTTCAACAACAAGGGCACGAAGTCGTTACACTTAACTCAGAAAATGATGCACAAGGATGCGATTGTTGTGTTGTAACTGGGCAAGATTCTAATATGATGGGCATTGCAGATACATCAATAAAAGGATCGGTAATTAACGCACACGGTTTAACAACGGATGAAATTTGTCAACAAGTTGAGAACCGTGTTTAAAAAGCTTTTTCTTTTTACAGGATAACGTACAAAAAGAAAGAGGACCCCTTCTGAAAAGGAGTCCTCTTTTTTATATTCACCTAACGGGAAAGTAACATATACTGGATGAAAGCCCTACCTCTCTCTCATCATTACGGTTCCACTGACCGCTCCTTGATTCACTAGTATACATATAAAGCTCACAAATACAATTTATAGGGTTTGTTCACAAAAGTTGTTAGTAAGATTACCCGATCTTTCGCAAACTTTTCATATTATATTCATAAGAGTTATTTACTTTACACTAGCTGTAACCGAGACACGAATTAAAATTATAACACCAACAAAACAACTTGTCAACACTTTTTATAAATTAAAAACAGACAATAACGGTTTGTCTGTTTTAGAATGGAGCTTTTTCTTTTATTACATATACAACAAAGCCACTTACTAACATAAATAAGCCAACTACTAAGTTTTTGATATTAATCATAAATACCTCTCCCTTATTTCACACATCATATATATTTACATTTCAATTATTCCGATCATCCTAAAGCGCACTTTTTCTAATATATCACAATTCCTAAAAAATGCAAGTTCACTTCCGACGACCATTTACAAATTTATCCACAGTGCTTGGTACAGTATTTAAAGCTTTCTCAATTAAATGTGTACTACTATTGAGATGCAAGACTTGTACACCATTAGAACCAACTACTAAAAAAGCAACTGGACTAATAGAAACCCCAGCACCACTTCCGCCTCCAAATGGATGCCCTTGCTTGTTCTCTTTATGCTGACCTTGTCCGCCATTATGTTTTTCAGTAGTGAAATCTCCTTTGAAATCACTTCCACCAGCTCCAAAACCAAAAGCCACTTGAGATACTGTTAATACTACATTTCCGTCCGCTGTTGAAACTGGACTTCCAACAATCGTATTTACATCTACCATCTCTTTTAAATTTGTCATTGCTGTTTTCATTAAATTTTCAATTGGATGTTCCATTATGTACTACACCCTTTCCTCATTATTCCTTTTTATACTTTCCAAAATAGAGGAAGTCATACTAACTTTTCCTATTTCAAAAAAACAATTTCCATCTTTTAAATGGATATTACTCCCTGCACACCCTCGGATAAAAAAGAAAAAGAGATACATACTACTATTGAACCTCGTTATGAAAGGAGTCATGACTTTGACTGAGAAATTTGATGATTATAAAAGAAGAGATAGAATAGATAGTGACTATAAAGAAGAATATGCAGCTGAAGTTGCACCACAGCGTATTGATTATGATTACGATGATAAAGACGACAAAGATAACGTAAAATCATCTGCCGCTGGGTCAACTGCTGGTTTCATTGCTCTTGCCTTATCTATTTTATCACTCTTCACCTTCCCAACACTATTTGGTCTTGTTTCTGTTTTACTCGGTATTTACGCTTATAATCGCGGAGCTACTGTAACTGGTGGTATCGCTGCGATTGTCGGCGGAATTGCAGCACTTATCGCGATTTTATTCCGAGTAGCTCTGATTGGCTTATTGTTCTCTCTTTTTTAAAAAGAAAAAGGTATCTCGCTTTATGCGAGATACCTTATCCTGTAAATACATCTTCCGATGGATATTTTATTTTTTGTTTTGCCGGTCGTGCCAAAGAAAACACAAGTGTTAACGGTCCAATTAATCCACAAAACATAACAAACATAATGATACATTTTCCAAGCGCTGATAACTTTGCAGTAATCCCCATTGTTAATCCAACTGTACCAAACGCGGAAATCGTTTCAAATAATAATTGAATGAAGCTGAAATTCTCTGTAAGCATTAATACAAATACAGCTGTAAAAATAAGGATTTGGCTGGCTATGACAATCGCCAGAGCTCTCGTTACTGTCGACATTTTAATAGTGCGCTGAAATAAAACAAAGTCCTCTTTCTTTCTAAAGAAAGAAATTACAGATGTAATTAAAATAACAAAGGTCGTTAATTTAATTCCCCCACCCGTTGATACACTCCCTGCACCAATAAACATTAAAACCATTGTAAATAGTATTGATGATTCCTCCATTCCCCCATAATCAACTGTATTAAATCCAGCTGTTCGGGGTGTAATACCTTGGAAGAAAGAAGCCCATAACTTTTCATTTAAAGGTAAGTTCCCTAATGTTTTCACATTATTATATTCCAATACAAAGATCACAATCATCGCTATAACGTTTAGTGCTACTGTTCCAACAATCATTATTTTAGAATGAAGCGATAGTTTTCGAAAACTACGACTATACCATATATCAATTAATACGGTAAAACCAAGTCCTCCTATTACAATTAAAGAGCAAATTCCAATATTAATAATAGGATCTCCTACATACCTTGTTAAATTATCCGGCCAAAGAGCAAAGCCAGCATTATTATAGGATGCAATTACATGGAAAATACTATAGTATAAACCTTTTCCAAAACCAAACTCTGGAATAAAGCGAATTGATAAAAAAATAACTCCAATAAGCTCAATACAAATAGAAAAAATAAAAACTCGTTTCACTAATTTTACAAGACCACCTATATTTGTTTGATTAAATGCTTCTCCAATTAGTAATCGGTGGCGCAAGCCAATTTTTTTACCTAATACCCAGACAATTAAAATGGCAATCGTCATAAGACCTAGACCACCTGTTTGAATTAAAAACATAATAACAATTTCACCAAACATCGTAAATGTACTTGCAGTATCTACTACTCCTAAACCCGTTACAGTCGCTGCCGACGTTGCTGTAAAAAAAGCATCTACCCAACTAATATGTACTTTCGTTGCGAATGGTAACTTTAATAACAAACCTCCAACCACAATTAAGCAAAAAAAACCTAACGCTAATATTTGTGGTGGGTTTAATCGTATAAAACGATTGTAAAGCCCTTGTCTTTTTGTTACTTCCATATCACTAACTCCCTTGATAAAGTGAAGCTTTCCCCTCATAAATAAAAGGCTTTTTAAGAGCCCTCAAATTGTTGGGATAAACCTTATATTCTTATAATATAGTTGAGCATAATCTTTTTTTTTATAGATTTCAACTTTTTTTTATATTCGGACTTCATTTCATTTTATAACAGGAAACTTTCTATTCTATCCCTTCTTACTCTACAACTCTTGCAACAATAATTTCATATGTACTATTTTTCAAATCCCCATACCTTTCACTCTATGTTCACACGGGGGTCACATCCACCTTTTATAGTATACGTATCGGAGCTGTTCAAAGACATTCCCCAGTGTCTTTGAACAGCTTTCCATCCCTAATTAAATTGACATAAATTGTCCCCTTCCTTTGACCATCTCATATGTGATGGTCTTATTTTTTTGTTTTCTTTTTCTTCTTACTTAAAACTCCCTCTCTCTTTCACTCTATGTTCACACGGGGGTCACATCCACCTTTTATAGTATACATATCGAAGCTGTTCCTCCCTAATTTATAAGACATTCCCCAGTGTCTTTGAACAGCTTTCCATCCCTAATTAAATTGACATAAATTGTCCCCTTCCTTTGACCATCTTATATGTGATGGTCTTATTTTTTTGTTTTTTTCCTCTTACTTAAAACTTCCTCTCTCTTTCACTCTATTTTCACATGAGGGTCACATCTACCTTTTATAGTATATGTATCGAAGCTGTTCCTCCCTAATTTATAAGACATTCCCCAGTGTCTTTGAATAGCTTCCATCCCTAATTAAATTGACATAAATTGTCCCCTTCCTTTGACCATCTTATATGTGATGGTCTTATTTTTTTGTTTTCTTTTTCTTCTTACTTAAAACTTCCTCTCTCTTTCACTCTATGTTCACATGAGGGTCACATCTACCTTTTATAGTATATGTATCGAAGCTGTTCCTCCCTAATTTATAAGACATTCCCCAGTGTCTTTGAATAGCTTCCATCCCTAATTAAATTGACATAAATTGTCCCCTTCCCTTGACCATCTTTTATATGATGGTCTTATTTTTTATTTTCTTATCCCTATTTTTCAACATAAATGCCTGTTTCACAAATCCATAAAAACAACATTATTCACCCTTATTTCTATTTCAGAAAAACATTTTTCTGTTAACAATTCCCGTAATAAATTGTTTTTTTAGGTTTTTCAGTATAATCGCATTATGAAGAAATTATATACGAATACTTGGAATCATAAAGCGATAAGCTCTTTTGTACAACCACTAGGTGCAACAATTAATATGGATGGTACTGCTATTATGCAAAGTGTAGCAACTGTATTTATTGCACAAGTATACGGCGTTGAACTTACATTAGCACAATTAGCTATGGTCGTATTAACTGCTGTATTAGCTAGTATCGGTACTGCTGGTGTACCAGGTGTTGAACTTGTAATGCTTACGATGGTTTTAAATCAAGTAAATCTACCGATAGAAGGTATCGCTTTAATTATCGGTATTGACCGCATTCTAGATATGTCTAGGACTGCTGTAAATATTTCCGGTGATGCAATTTGCGCAATGATTGTTGCAAAATCAGAAGAAAAATATAATACTAATCAATCTGCAGCATCTTAAATCAAAAAAGGGAGTGATGAATTTCACTCCTTTTTTGATTTACTTCCTTTTTTCGAACGATATTCTTTCCCTTTATTATCGTTACCAGTTTCAAATTCAGTACTAAATTCCTGATTAAACTGTCCTGATTTCGGTGAACCTTGATTACCGCTTCCTTTACTACCATTACGATTCGTCATATTTCTCCCTCCTTCCATTATTAGTAGTATGGCGCTCTATCTTTTTTCATACACATTTTATTTTTATCATCTATTACATACGAAAGAAGACCTTCCACATATAAGGAAGGTCTTCTTTTTTATTACGTAAGCGTTTTCTTGTTTGTAATCACTTAAATAAGTTTTTTTGAAATAGAAATCATTATATTCATTTCATCTTCTGAAAGTGCAGAGAATCTTTCTTGTAAATATTGTTTTTTTGCACTCTCCATTTTCGCAACTAAATCTTTCCCTTGTTCTGTAATCTCTAAATATACAACTCGGCGATCTGATGTAGAGCGGGAACGAGTTACAAAACCTTTATTGATTAGTTTTTCTGTAACAGCTGTAATATGACTATTCGACACATTTAACTCATTAGCTACACGTGATACCATTTCCTTATTCGCACGATTCAATATTCTAAGGACGATGAACTCATTCCACGGTATGTAACCACCAAATATTTTTCCAATATCATTACGCAACGTGCGAAACATAGCAAACACATTTGTCGATAGTTCTTCCATTAATTGCTCTCGATTTTGAGACAACTTTGACAGCCCCTTTTATTTCATTTAGTTAAATAAAAACCTTATTAATAATTTTACATGAAATCTTACTTTTTGTCACCTTATTTTCCCGTGATTCGTAGTTTTTTAATATACATTTCATGATACAATGAAGTTGATTTTCCAGAAAAAGGAGTGAGTTTAATGAATGAGGAGGAGAAGTTCTCTAATTTCAGCCTAAAAGATAAAACAATTATCATTAGTATTATTGTTCTTTTTCTCACTATAGTTTTTGCATTTATATTTTTTGTGTATGTAGGAATCTTTCAAATTACAGGTATAGAGTACTCCTCACGAACTGCTTTACTACTCTTTTTTTTATTTATCCTTTTCTTAGATGGTATTACATACTTTATTTTAATCTTCTTTAAAGCGCTGTTATATTCAATGACGACAAACATACCAAATTGGCTCTCGGTTACTCTTTTCTCAATCATTGAAATTACGTTAGATTGGTTCGTCATTCATACTGCCGATGATTGGGTAGAGAGCGTACAAATGTCCAACATAACTGAATTATGTGCCGCACTATTCTTTTTCGTCTTAAATAAAGTGAAACTTTAATCAGTGGGGGGTTCTTCATCCCCCACTGATTATTAGCCCGCACCAATCGGGCTTTTACGGGCAGTTGATCCCCCACCTAACTTCTTTGCTTTCGCTGAATTTTGAGATAGGGATCTTATTGCCCGTTAATGCGGGATAAATTATTAAGTGATAAGAAAGAGTAAGATTACAAGCTTTTCTATATGAAAATTGGTACAATGAAAGCAAATCATACTAAAGAGGTGTTAATTATGAACTTACAACAATGGGCTGATAAAGGTATGTCCTTTGATACATATGTGAATGAAATGAAAGTAAACCAATACGAGCTACTGCATATTTACAATAACTTTTTAATTCCAAATGAATTACTTCCTGTTTTAGAAGAACGTCAAAATGACGGTTGGCGTGTTATCGTATTAACTGCTGACTGGTGTGGCGACGCTCTTTTATGCGTACCTGTTATGAAACGAATTTCTGAAGTTGCAAATATTGATATGAGATTATTAATTCGTGACGAAAACTTAGAATTAATGGATCAATATTTAACAAATGGAACAGCACGTGCGATTCCAATCTTTATTTTCATTGATAAAGACGGAAATGAACAAGCTGTTTGGGGACCACGCGCTCCAAAAGTACAAGAATTAGTAACTTCAATGCGAGCTACATTGCCTGAAAAAGAAGATCCAACATTTGAAGAAAAACAAAAAGAAATGTATGCGAATTTCCGTGCTACATTAGCGGATGATACTTCTCTTTGGGAACATGTAATGGAAAGCATGATTGAAAAAGTAGTAAAATAAAAAACCTGCCGATTGCGGCAGGTTTTTTATTACATAATGAAGAAATAGAATACCGCAGCTAAAATGAAACGGTAGTAAGCAAATGGTGTTAGTTTTACACGTGCTAACAATTTTAAGAATGAAACAATTGCAAGCATCGCAACAACGAATGCAGTTACAAATCCCGTTACAAATAGCGTTACATCTGCTGAGCTTAATACATCCCAGCTTTTAATTAAATCTAATCCACTTGCAGCTACCATCATCGGTACTGCTAAAATGAACGTATATTCAGCTGCCGCTGTATGCGACACGCGAGCTAATAAACCACCACTTATTGTAGAACCAGAACGAGAAAATCCTGGCCAAAGTGCTAAACATTGGAACATACCAATTGTGAATGCCTGTTTATATGTGATTTCATCTAACGTTCTTGCTGTACTTGGTTTTGAGAACTTCTCAGCAACAATCATTAAAATACCGCCAGCAACTAAACTAATAACAACCGGTCCGGTTCCAAATAAAACGTCTTTAATAGCACTATGGAATAATACGCCAAGTACGCCGGCAGGAATCATCCCAATAATAATATGTAACAAATTTAACGATGGCCCTTCTTTTACTTTTCCAATTCCAACTAACGA
Organism: Bacillus thuringiensis; assembly: GCF_014932895.1. GTDB lineage: Bacteria > Bacillota > Bacilli > Bacillales > Bacillaceae_G > Bacillus_A > Bacillus_A thuringiensis_AA. The sequence goes on from NZ_JACYOF010000002.1 coordinate 755,712, forward strand.
CCATAAGCGTTTCCAAAATACAACTACAACCGCTAAAATCGATCCCAATTGGATTACAACCTCAAAAACTTTCGCTCTATCGCCTTCAAATCCAATTAAGTGTCCTGTTAAAATCATATGTCCTGTTGACGATACTGGTAGAAACTCTGTTAATCCTTCAACAGCACCCATGATTAAACCAATTAACCAATCAGCCACAAGTAGTGCCTCCTTAACAACAAATAATATGTAATTTTTCACACCTTATCATAATACCTTATCCCTTCTCAAAGTGCATCCTTTTTTATTGATTTCATATATTACAGGCGCTTATTTCTTTTCTATTTTTTGATTAAATTGTATGATAGGAAGGATTGTTTTTTTATCGGAAAGGAGATTTTATGAAAGAAACTACTTCATTCTCACAAAAGTTAAAGCAATTTGTATTACTATTTTTTCCGATTTTCGTAACGCAAATGTCATTATTTGCAATGAGTTTTTTCGATACAACAATGTCAGGACATGCAAGTCCTATTGATTTAGCAGGTGTTGCGATCGGAACAAGTATATGGATTCCAGTGAGTACGGGATTAACAGGAATTTTAATGGCTACTACTCCAATTGTTGCACAGCTCATTGGATCCAAGAAAAAAGAGGACGTTCCCCACGTTGTCATACAAGCAGTTTATTTAGCAGTTTGTGCTAGCTTCGTTGTCATCCTTATTGGCTTCTTCGTTGTTTCACCTATTTTAAACGGTATGCGTTTAGAAGAACCTGTGGAACGTATTGCGGCACAATTTTTAAGTATTATCGCGATTGGAATTATTCCTTTATTCACTTACACTGTCTTACGCGGATTTATTGATGCATTAGGAAAAACTCGAACAACGATGATCATTACGTTACTATCATTACCAATTAACGTAATATTAAATTACTTATTAATTTTTGGTAACTTTGGTTTTCCTAAACTCGGTGGTGTCGGAGCGGCAATTGCTTCCACCGCAACATATTGGTGCATTTTAATTATTACGATCATTATTATTCGTACGAAAGATCCATTCGCATCTTTTAATATATTTAAACAGTTATACCGCCCTTCTCTTTCGAGTTGGAAAGCATTCTTAAAACTTGGCGTCCCTATCGGATTTGCGATCTTTTTTGAAACGAGTATTTTCGCTGCAGTTACACTAATGATGAGTAATTTTAGTACAACAACAATTGCAGCGCATCAAGCAGCTATGAACTTCGCTTCCTTGTTATATATGACTCCTTTAAGTTTAGCAATGGCGATGACAATAGCAGTTGGATTTGAAGTTGGAGCAAAACGTTACAATAATGCAAAACAATATGGATTTATCGGGATTGGCTTAGCACTTGCATTCGCCCTATTGTATTCAATTCTTCTCTACTTCTTTGATGATGAAATTGCTTCAATTTATACGACAGATGCAAAAGTTCATCATTTAGCAAAGGAGTTCCTTATATTTGCTATTTTATTTCAAATTTCAGATGCAATTGCAACTCCCGTACAAGGCGCACTGCGTGGTTATAAAGATGTAAATGTCGCTCTATTTATGACGTTAATTGCTTATTGGGTAATAGGTCTCCCTCTTGGTTACATATTAGCAACTTATACGGAATGGGCCGCGAAAGGGTATTGGATCGGTCTTATTATCGGTCTAGCATTTGGCGCTAGCTTCCTACTTATCCGTCTCTTTCAAGTTCAAAGAAAATATACAACACAAAACAGCCGCTAACGCTAGAGCGGCTGTTTTCTTTATGCATATTTTTTCTTGTAACGTATAACATAATGAAAAAGAAAGGTGGATACATATGGACGAAAAAGAAAAAGAAAAAAATCAATCATTCGATGAAGAATTCGCCCCTGAAATTTCACCTGGATACCGGCAAGATGTACATAAGCCACCTAAATATAAAAACACTTCGTTTTTAATGGGCATTACCATTTTCGCTGCTGTATTACTCGTACTCATCATTTTCATCTATTTTTAAGGAAAGGTGACATATTATATGAAGAAACAAGATTCCAATCGTTCAAAAAGGACTGTTAAAACACAAAAAGGATATGCAGGAGATTCTGTTAATACACTTAAACAAGTCGAGCAAGGAAATCTATACATCGCTCAAAAAGAACTTGGTCAACAAAATGAAAATCTTTAAAATCCCTCAAAAAACTGAGGGATTTTTTGATTACGGATTAACGGGAGACTTCATCTCAAAATTCGACTGTAAAGCAAAGAGATTAGTAAGAGTCGGGCTCTGTTAATGCCCGATTGATTAAAGTTTCACTTTATTGTACGTACTGCTTTTGTTCTAACACCATAAATATGTTATTAACCTTTACAATTTTTATGTCATAATTTAATTTCATTACATTCATATAAACAAAATGAAGAAGAATGGGATAATATAGCGGTTATAATTAATGACGAACTACTGTTTCGTTTCCCGCGAAAACAGGAATATGCAAAGCGAATTCCTTTAGAAAAAGAACTATGCACACTTCTCTCTCATTCACCGCATCACTACCTTTTATCAATACAGTCCTTTACTGCATAATCTTATTTATAACATTGAGACAAATAATGAAATAGAATTAAGTAAGTGTGTAAAACGGCTGAAAGCGATATTACAGGGACGAGATTAAATTCTCTTCCTATACTCTCTATCCTCATACATCATTAACTTTTTATCCATTTCAACAATAACTTTATACAATTGAAATGCCTGTAAAATTTGCAGTTGAATTCCAAAAGGAGCATTCTGTTCTTTTAACCATTGAAATACTTTCGTTTCATCTTTCATTGATTATTCCTCCTCTTATAAAGTGAAACTTTAATCAGTGGGGAGTGTTTATCCCACACTAATTATTAGCCCTCACCAATCGAGCGTTTACGGACAGCCCGACTCCCACCTAACTTCTTGGCTCCAGCTAAATTTTGAGGTGGGAGTCTTACTACCGCAAATAGCGTATAAAATCTGCTACAAATATACCGTAAATGATGAAAAGCTTTTCATGTCAATAATAAAAAGGATGCAAAATGCATCCTTTAATGTACGATATTTTTCTTCTGCGGCGCTTCTTCTTTTCCCCCTTCCACTTGGCATTCACTACGAAAAGCACAATTCATACACTCGGAACGAAAATGACGCTCTGTGTAGTGCTCAGGTTGTTGCAACATTTCTTTCATTCTAAATAAATCATCCATTCCAACTATAATATCTTCCTGTTTCGGAATGTACTCATACTTAGTTCCTTCTATTAAATTAATAATTTCAATTTTTCCTGGAAGAATGCCGAAAGCTTTATAACTGAATACTGTCATTAACTTCTGACAAAGAGCAAGCATTTCCTCATCCGCATCGATAACATACTTTTTAATTACAAATGACTCTGTACTCCACTCACCAACTTCAAATGTCAATGACATGTGAACACCTAACTCTTCCATATATGTCTGAAACTTCTCATATAAAAACAATGGTGGTGTCTGACTATCATCTCTTTCAACAAACCGTAATAAGTGATCAGTTATCTTTGCTAATACAATATAGTACTCCGTCTTCGAAGCAAACATATTAATCCTTACTTTTTTCCAGTACTTTTCTATTAGTATTAAAAGTAAAATTTTCGTTTGTTGGCCCGCAGGTAGCGTGTAATACTCGTTAATAATTTGATTCACAATCATTTGTGCTATTTGTTGCCATTCAAATGAAGAAGGTTCTTTTCTTTTTATATGACGGAAATAAAATTTATGCGGACAACGCATAAATTCATACAAATGGTAATCTGCCATCGTTTTGATTGCGATTTTCTCATGCAATTGATCTTCATCTCCCTTCTGCCATTAAGAAAGGTGTTTTACAAATTCCGCTCCAAACTGTAAACATGTTTCTACATCTTCATCTTCTGGCGTTAATTCTACTTTTAGTCCTTCTAACACAACTGCCGCCCCGCGCTCTTGCAGCTTTTCTATTAAAATGTCCACCGCCACGCCGTATTTCGGATAAGCCGAATCACATGACCCGAATACTGCCGCTTTTTTCCCAGTTAAATCAATAGAATCCATTGCATCATAAAAATCTAAGAAATCGTCTGGAAGATCCCCGTCCCCCCAAGTATAAGCGCCTAAAATAATACCATCATACTGTTCTAGTATAGAAGCTTCCGGTGAATCCATAATATCAATAACCTCAATTTCATTTTCTGTTTCACGAATTGCGCCCGCAATATGATCTGCCATTTCCTCTGTATTTCCACTCATACTTGCAAAAATCATTACTAGCTTACTCAACTGAATCTCTCCCTTTACTGTATATCGCTTTTTCTGTTTGAATTGCATTCTTCTCATCTACAGATTCAGAACGAATTACATTTTGCTGCCATTCAATATGCTGATCAACATCTTTATTTTTTAATCCCCTTCGTAAAAGGTGATATTTTTTCTCATTAACATGTCGCATCTATCCTATTGATAATAATTATCAATTTCAACTGTATCATTAGATTAATTGAAATTGATTATCAAAGTCAATAACTATTTTTAAAAAAATAGTTAAAATGTACAAGCTTGCCCGTTAGCTATTCATATACTATAAATGAGCATAGTTCTTTCTCAGCCCTCTCTGACGGAAAGAAATAAAAGCAACTGCGATAGAGCGCAGTTGCCTTTTTTTATGCTTTCTATGATTTTAGTAATCTTATCGTTGCTTCCAAGAATAACTCCACTCCATAAATTAAAGCTGATTCATCTACATCAAATTTCGGATGATGATGCGGATAACAAGTACCCGCCTTTTGGTTCCCCGTCCCCAATTTAACGAAGCACCCCGGTGCTTTTCTTAAATATGCTGAAAAATCTTCCCCCCCCATAGAAGGTACAATGCTCACAACACGCTGGTTTCCGAACAAATGTATTGCGCTTTCTTCTACTACCTTCGTGATATATTCATCATTAATAACTGGATCATATCCGTAACGATACGTATATGTATAATCCCCTCCATGTGCTTTTGTAATCCCTTTTACGATTTGTTCAATTTTCTCTTCCGCTTCCATTCTTAATGTTTGATTAAAAGAACGCACAGTTCCCATTAAAGTTGCGGTATTTGGAATAATATTGTCAGCCGTTCCCCCATGAAATTGCGTAACTGAAACGACCCTTTGCATAAAAGCACTTGTATTTCTTGATACGATATGTTGTAAATTTGTAATAATCTGTGCTCCGATAGCAATAGGGTCAATCGTTTCTTCTGGCCGCGCCGCATGTCCTCCTTTGCCGTGAATTTCAACCGTAAATACGTCTGGTGCTGCCATCATCGGCCCATACACAATTCCTATCTTTCCGCTTTCCAATCCAGACATAACATGTAAACCTATTACATAATCAACACCATCCATAACGCCCGCTTCAACCATTTCTTGTCCGCCACCAGGGTATACTTCTTCTGCATGCTGAAAGAATAGACGAATTTCCCCTACAAACTCTTCCTTCATATTTGACAGCGCCTCTGCTGTACTTAATAAAATAGCTGCATGTGCATCATGCCCACAAGCATGCATCCTTCCTTTATGAACAGACGTATAAGATTTACTTGTTTCCTCTTGAATTGGTAAAGCATCTATATCCGCTCGAATCGCAACTACTTTTCCTCGCTCCACGCCCCTTTTTATTGCTAATACACTATATTTCGTTGGTCTCGTCACTTCAAAAGAAGAAAATGAACATAGCGTATCGTATATAAATTGCGAAGTTTCTTGTTCATGAAACGATAATTCCGGATACTTATGGAAATGCCGTCTCCATTTCATAATATTTTCTTCTGAAATAAGACTCTTCCACACTCTATTCATGATAATTTCCTCCTTTTAAAAAGAGCTAGACATTTTAAATTTACTCAACCTCTGTTAATTGAATGAAAAAATAAATATTATATTTTCACGTCTTCCCACAATCCACTTTTATATATTCATACAATTCACTGTCTATTTACATGTCAAACCCATTACAAATTCATGCCGAATGTAATATAATTACTAAGTTAGGGATTTTCTTTTTTAGTATTTAGTGCTAATATCAGAAAAGAGCCTTTTGTCTTATTTTTACCTAAAATGTGGAATTTTGTTTTTTTCACAATAATGTAGGACATGATACCTACAAAGAGCTATTATTTCATTAAGAGAGGGAAAGACATGGAAAGATTAAAAGAGATATGGTCTCGACCACTCACACAATGGGTTGCAAAGACGGTTTATTACCTTGCAATTTTATTTGCATTACTTTGGTTGTATGGATTCCATGATACAAACACAAGTACATTTATTTACAATGAATTCTAGGGTGGGAACGTTATGAAGTTATTAGAACAAATTGAAAAGTGGGCTGCAGAAACGCCTGATCAAACCGCTTTTGTTTGGCGAGATGCGAAAATTACGTACAAACAATTAAAGGAAGATTCTGATGCGTTAGCACATTGGATTTCCTCTGAGTATCCAGATGATCGTTCACCAATTATGGTGTATGGTCATATGCAACCTGAAATGATTATTAACTTTTTGGGGTGTGTAAAAGCTGGACATGCTTATATTCCTGTAGATTTATCTATCCCAGCTGATCGTGTACAACGTATCGCTGAAAATTCTGGTGCGAAATTACTTTTATCAGGAACAGAAGTAACTGTAACTGATTTACCCGTTCGCATTGTAAGTGAAGACAACTTAAAAGATATTTTCTTTACTCATAAAGGGAAAACTCCAAATCCTGAACATGCGGTAAAAGGTGATGAGAACTTCTACATTATTTACACATCAGGAAGTACAGGTAATCCGAAAGGGGTTCAGATTACTTATAACTGCCTTGTCAGCTTTACAAAATGGGCTGTAGAAGATTTCAACTTACAAACAGGGCAAGTATTCTTAAACCAAGCACCTTTCTCATTCGATTTATCTGTAATGGATATTTACCCATCATTAGTAACAGGTGGTACACTTTGGGCAATCGATAAGGATATGATTGCACGTCCAAAAGACTTGTTTGCTTCTTTAGAGCAATCGGATATTCAAGTATGGACTTCAACACCATCTTTCGCTGAAATGTGTTTAATGGAAGCATCTTTCTCTGAGAGTATGCTACCAAACATGAAAACATTCTTATTCTGCGGTGAAGTGTTACCAAATGAAGTGGCTAGAAAATTAATTGAGCGTTTCCCGAAAGCAACAATTATGAATACGTACGGTCCAACAGAAGCTACTGTTGCTGTAACAGGTATCCATGTTACAGTAGAAGTGCTTAATCAATACAAATCACTTCCAGTCGGCTATTGTAAATCAGACTGTCGCCTTCTTATTATGAAAGAAGATGGCACGATTGCACCTGATGGTGAAAAAGGTGAAATCGTAATTGTCGGTCCAAGCGTAAGCGTTGGATATTTAGGAAGCCCTGAATTAACAGAAAAAGCATTTACTATGATTGACGGTGAGCGCGCCTATAAAACAGGCGATGCTGGCTATGTAGAAAATGGTCTTCTATTCTATAATGGTCGTCTTGATTTCCAAATTAAGCTTCATGGTTATCGAATGGAATTAGAAGAAATCGAACATCATCTTCGTGCGTGTTCTTACGTAGAAGGAGCAGTTATTGTTCCAATTAAAAAAGGTGAAAAATACGATTATTTATTAGCGGTTGTTGTTCCTGGAGAGCATTCGTTTGAAAAAGAATTCAAATTAACATCTGCAATCAAAAAAGAACTCAATGAGCGATTACCAAACTACATGATTCCACGTAAATTCATGTATCAATCTTCTATTCCAATGACACCAAATGGAAAGGTAGATCGCAAAAAATTATTGAGTGAGGTTACAGCATGACCGCATATGGATCATTTTATTTTTTCGCTATAGTGGGCATTTTATTAATACCTACTATCATAGCTGGATTAAAAGGTAAAATGTTGCGTAAATATAATGCCGTTTTAACATTAGTCATGCTTGCAATTATCTTCTCTGATAAACCGAAGCAAGCAATAATGTTAGCTGCATTTATTATTTGGCAATATGTCCTTATTAAAGGCTATTTAACTTTAAGAAAACAAAATAATAATACGTTCATGTTTTGCATGGCCGTTATTCTATCAATTTTGCCGCTTATTTTGGCAAAAATCGCACCGTTTGTACCTGATTTAAAATTCATTGTTTTCGCAGGTATGTCTTACGTAACATTTAGGGCAGTACAAATGGTATTTGAAGTACGTGATGGTTTAATTAAAGAACTTTCATTCTTTAATTTCTGGGAGTTTGTTTTATTCTTCCCTGCTATCTCAACTGGACCTATCGATCGTTATCGAAGATTCCAAAAAGATATTCAAAAGCCACCTAGTGCAGAAGAATATCAAAATTTACTATATACAGGGATTAACCGTATTTTCCAAGGTTTCCTTTATAAATTCATCATTGCCTACTTACTGCAAAAACATCTTGTAGATGCAGTAATTGCTAATAAGGATACAATCGTATCTAATATGATTTATATGTATAGTTATAGTTTATACTTATTCTTCGACTTCGCTGGCTATAGCGCGTTCGTAATCGGTGTAAGTTATATGATGGGGATTAAAACACCTGAAAACTTTAATAAACCGTTTATTAGCCGTAACATTAAAGACTTCTGGAATCGCTGGCACATGAGCTTATCATTCTGGTTCCGTGACTTTATTTACATGCGCTTCGTCTTTTTCGCAACGAAGAAAAAGTTACTGAAAAACCGATATACGATTTCTTATATCGGTGCATTTTTAAACTTTTTCATCATGGGGATTTGGCATATACTAGGTGAACATATTTACCAATACATTATTTACGGTCTTTATCACGCTTCCTTGTTTATTTTGTTTGATATTTTCGAACGAAAAAACAAAAAGCATAAGTTTTGGCCAAACAATAAATTTATGCATGTCCTTGCGATTGTAATTACGTTCCACTTTGTATGTTTCGGTTTCCTAATCTTCTCTGGACACCTTAACAGATACTTTTAATGCACCCTTCTTATACCCTTAAGAAGTTGCACATATAATATATTTCGGATATAAAGGAGTTTTTAAAAATGGCAGAATTTAAAGAACAAGTATTAGATATTTTAGAAGAAGTATGTGAAAACGATATTGTGAAAGAAAATTTAGATGTTCAATTATTTGAAGAAGGTATTCTTGATTCTTTCGCTACAGTATCTTTATTAGTAGAATTCCAAGAGCGCTTAGATATCGAAGTTTCTATTTCTGATTTTGACCGTGACGAGTGGGCTACACCTAACATGATCATTAAGAAGTTGGAAGAAATCCGATGAAAAAAGCAAAATTTGGTCCGATGCTTTTAGCATTGGCCCTTTTTGCTGTATTCTTACTTATTCCAACGCGCTTCCTACTTCCACTTGTAAGTGATGAGAAGGTAGAACAAGCTGCAACTTCTTTAAAAGAAGAAAAAATCCAAAGTATGATTTTACAGCAAAAGATGTTAGCAGATCCAAAATATCTTCCGATGTACGGTTCATCGGAATTCGCACGTATGGATGCTTTTCATCCATCGAATTATTTCAAAGTAAAACCTGAAGGGTTCACACCATTCCTTCTTGGACGCGGCGGAACACAAGACTTTGTACATGTATTAAACTTCGCATCTACAATGGATCAATTGAAAGATAAGAAAATGGTATTCGTTCTTTCTCCGCAATGGTTTGTACCACAAGGTATTGATGAAACACACTTTGCACCTAACTTTTCAAAACAACAAGGTTACCACTTCATTTTCAACAATGATTTAAAACCTGAAATGAAAAAACAAATTGCACAGCGTTTATTAAACTTTGAGATCGTTAAGAAAGAAACTTTATTAAAGATTTCGCTTGAAGGTATCGCTTATAATGATACGAAGCATAAAGTAAAAGCACTTGCTGCTAAACCTTTCGCTTATATTTATCGTAACATTTTAGATCGTAAAGATTTATTTACAGCAATGTTTGATATTAAACCGCATAAAGAAAAACTTGACCCTTCATTAAAACAAATGAACTGGGAAGAAGCTCGTAAACATGCGGATCAGACAGGTGCAGCAGAATCAGGATCTAACGAATACGGTATTGAAGATGGTTACTTCAATAGTAAAATTAAGAAGAAATTAAAGCAGCGTGAAGGTTACTTAAAAAATGATGCTTATGACCAATCGCCAGAATATGACGACTTACAACTTGTACTTGATTTATTAAAACAATCTGGTGCAAAACCACTCTTCATTTCTGTTCCTGTAAAAGGTCCTTGGTACGATTACGCTGGATTCCCGAAAGAACGACGCGAAGCGTACTATAAGAAAGTTCGTGAGCAAATTGAGAAAGCTGGTTATCCAATCACCGACTTTTCCAATCATGAGTATGATAAATACTTCTTAAAAGATCATATGCACTTAGGTTGGAAAGGCTGGGTTTACATCGACGAGGCCATCCAACAATTTTATAAAGCAAACTAATAAAAAGACCGCTTGAATTACTCAAGTGGTCTTTTTATGCATACATTTTTTAATTGTTCGATTACATTTTCCGCTTCTTTCATGACCCGCTCCACTAGGTGCTGAGCTGATTCTATTCGTGCTAATGAGGATGCTTGTCCCGCCCAAAGCGACATGTATTCTCCCTTATTTTGCTTCGCTGCTTCTTGACGTATTTTAGAAGTTAATACGTTTTGCACCGGATACATCGGAAGCCCTTCTTCTTTTCCTTCATGTTTCTCTATAAATTCATTACGAATACCCCGTGCATATTTCCCGGAAAACGCACGGGTTACAGTTGTACTCGTATCTGTACTTTGTAATACGGCCTCTTTATATGCATCATGTGTAATACTTTCTTCACTCGTTAAAAAGGCTGATCCCATTTGAACAGCTTCTGCTCCTAACGCAAATGCCGCAACAAGCCCTTGTCCGTTCATTACACCACCTGCTGCGACAATCGGGATGTGTGGAACTGCTGCGACTAACTGCGGTATTAATGCAAATGTACCAATCATAGCATCTTCTCCTTTCCCGATAAACGTTCCTCTATGCCCTCCAGCCTCGCTACCTTGCCCGGCGATAATATCTACCCCTAGCTTGGCAAGTGCTTTCGCTTCTGCTACATGAGTAGCTGTTCCGATGACTTTTATTCCTCTTCTTTTTAAGTCATCTATTTCTTCTTTTTCTAACGTCTGGAATGCAAAGCTAACGACCGGTACCTTTTCTTCTAGTAACACTTGTAATTGTTCTTTATAGCTTTTGGGAAGCTTTAATACACCCTCTTCCTCTATACCTAACTCTCTATTCACTCCACTAAGTAAGACTTTCGCCTCGTTTACCTTCTCTTTTTCTATCTGTATCTCTTTCGTTAAAAGTAAATTAACACCGAAAGGCTGATTCGTTAACTGCCTTATTTTATAAATCGCTTCACGAATTTGTTCTGGGCTCATATAGCCTGCTCCCAGCGTTCCTAATCCTCCGCTATTACTTACAGCTGCAACAAGTTCTGGCGTTGTAATCGCACCTGCCATACCTGCTTGAATGATGGGATACTTAATTTGCAATATGTCTATTACTCGACTTGTAAACATCATTTCCCCTCCTATTCCCCCTTATATCTTCTTTATTTGACAAGCTTTCCCCTTCTTTTACAAGGGTTGAACTTCATATGAAGCGAATATATTGAAAGAGAAGGAGGCTGAGAACAATGATTTATCCAAACACGTTAAAACAAGGTGATACAGTAATGATCATTGCACCATCTGGTCCACCTACAATTGAAAATGTATTAAAGGGTGTGAACGTATTGAAAGAGATGGGGTTATCTGTAATAATTGGGAATAGTATTTATGAACAGTATGGATATTTAGCTGGAAGTGATCAAATTCGGCTTGATGATATACATGAAGCATTTACAAATAAAGAAGTAAAGGCAATCTTCTGTGCAAGAGGTGGTTACGGAAGTGCTCGTCTCCTCCCCCACATTCAATATGAACTTATTCAACAAAATCCTAAAATCTTTTGGGGATATAGCGATATTACAGCTTTACATACTGCTTTTTCACGTTATGCAAAGCTTGTTACGTTTCATGGTCCAATGATTGAAGAAATAGGAAAAGGTATAGATTCTCTCTCCTTATCTTCTTTCAATCAGCTCTTCCACCCGTATTCATCTATCTTATCTGCATCAGAATGTATCGTACCTAGCTCACCATGTACAGTTACAGGCACATTAGTTGGAGGGAATTTAGCTGTGTTAACGAGTATAATCGGCTCGCCCTATGAAATAAATACAACCAATAAACTTTTATTGCTTGAAGATGTCGGGGAAGAACCGTATCGCATTGATCGTATGTTAAATCAACTACTTTTATCTGGAAAGTTTAATGACTGTAATGGCGTTATTTTTTCAAGTTGTCATGATTGCACTCCCTCTAAACCATCCCAATCATTGCAAACAATATTATATGAATATTTCACGCCATATCATATACCTGTACTATTTGGTTTACCGATTGGACATATAAGCCCAAACATCGGTATTCCCCTTGGGGCTACAGCGACAATAAATACAAATAATAAAACACTCTCTATTTCTTCCGGCGTAGCCACTCCATGTTCAAATTAAAAAGGAAAAGCAATTAAGCTTTTCCTTTTACTTATAATAATTAAAAATTCGTCCAGATGCGATATCGGCAATTTCTTCTGGAATAAATGTTTTACTTATATTAGTACCTACGTTTAATACAGCTGTTGCATCTTTCTCGATGCTACCAAATAATTCTTTTCCACGTATCGTAACAAGGGGTGTACCTTCTGGTAACACATCTTTTACAAATTCCAATTGTGTAAAGAACGGAACAATCCATCTTCCTTCTCCTTGGAAATGGCGCAAACGAAGTGTTCCTTCCGTTGCCCCGTCTTCTGCTTCTACCGAGCCAGCAACATAAAATTGAGTTGTTAAAAGCAATTCATAAAATTCCTTTTGCTTTTGTTTATCATCCCCTGCTAAAACGAGTACTTTTTCTATTCTCTTTACTGGAATTTGCTCCATATGATGCCACCCCTATTTTCTAAATGATTATACTTAGATTATACGAAATATTCTTATTTTTTTCTACATAATTCCGCAATTATTTTCTCAAAATAATTTTAATCCTTCTTTAGTCGTAACGATCGTAGCAAATTCATCATGTAAGTTTACAAGCGTCATATTGTGAATGTCCTCTGCACTATACTCCGTCCCATCCGGACCTGTACGATTAAAGGTAGCCGTCGCATCGCTCACTACATACGTTGTAAATCCTAGATTCCCCGCCATCCGTGTTGTAGTCTCCACACAATGATTTGTTGTTAATCCTACAATCACTACCGTATTACATTTTTGTTCTCTTAATTGTTCTTCTAAATTTGTCCCAATGAACGCGCTATTAACAGATTTTTGAATAACTACTTCACCTGACAGTGGTTTCACTTCTTCTTTAAAGTTTACTGTTTCTGCTTGTTGATAAAACATCGACTGAACATTTTCTTTATTTACATGTTGAATATGAAAAACTGGTAGTTTCCTTTTTCTCCATTCTTCTAACAAACTTCTCATATTTTCTTCAGCCAAAAGGTTATTTCTCTCGCCCCAGTATGGTAAATGAAACGCCTTTTGTACATCAATTATAATAAGTGCTATTCGATTCGTCATCATTTTCTCCTTAATTTGGTTGTAATTGAAACAGAAAACCAAGTTGATGTGATGCAGTAATAAAACAAATATAAGCGCAAAGCTCTACAATTTCTTTTTCGGTCCAATATTGTTTTAATACATGAAACATATTATCATCTATCGCCTTTTTATCGTGAACAAATGTATGTGCAAAAGTAACTGCTACACTAATTTCTTCTACCTTTTGCATATCATCAGGTCTTCCCTTTGCCATGCAGTACGGACATTCATTCCCATACGCTAATGTTCGTCTCACTTGCTCCTTCAACTCTGCCGAAAGAGTCCCTTTATGATACAGTGTATCCTCTAACGTACTCCACGAATGTAATATATCTGGATTATGGCCTAATAATTTTTGAAACTTTGTCTCTCCTACATTGGATAATGAAATTCTCTCCATCATTTCCCCTCCTATTTCCCTCTGTTTTATTGTAAAATAAATGAAGTTCACTTTACATTTCATATGAATCTTAATTTATATTTTTCCTTTACAAAAATTATCATTTTACTGGAGGTATATTTACAAATGCAACTAGACCGTGTTGATCGAAAAATTTTAAATGAATTATATAATGATAGTCGCCTTTCCATGCGCGAATTAGCAAAACGAGTAAACTTATCTGCTCCGTCTACTACAGAACGTGTTCGTAAACTTGAAAGTGAAGGAGTTATTCAAAAATACACAATCGATATTGATTATAAAAAAGCAGGACTTGTTTTAGATTGTATTTTAGAAATCACTTTAAAAAATGGTGATACAACACGTATGCAACAGTTTATCCAGTCTTATCCATCTGCAAGTTTTTGTTATCGAGTAACAGGAAGCTTATGCTACATTGTAAAAATTTCTGTTCCTTCACTCGTTGAACTTGAAGAGTTTATCAATGATGTTTCTTCATACGCAACGACAGTTTCTCATATCGTATTATCAGAAGTATCTCTTACTCCGGATATTGAACATATCTTCCCAGAAAATTAATTTATTTTTATCCCGCTATTTGCGGGCAGTAAGAACCCCACCTCAAAATTTGGCTGGAGTAAAGAAGTTAAGTGGGAGATCAACTGCCTGTAATCGCTCGATTGGTGAAGGCTAATAATCAGTGGGGGATGCCCCCCGACTGATTAAAGTGAAAATTTATTCACAAAAATAAAAAAAACCCCTTACAATAAGAATAAAAATAATATATTATGTATTAAAATACATAAAGTTCGAGAAAGGGGCTTTACATTGAAAATCTGGTTTTATGAAAAAACGGCACATTTAGATGACTTGCTTGGTATTTGGGACAATGTTCCGACCATCCCTCGAATTGGTGAAAAAGTAGAGCTTTTAAAAACAGTCCGTATCGTTACAGATATTAAATATGTGAAGAATGGTAATAATTTTCGCGTGGAAATTATTACAAATTAAAAAGTAGCTCTTCAGAAGCTACTTTTTAATTATCTATTATGCGCTTTCTTTATAATAATTTTATCTTCTTCTACAGATACTGTTACATAATCATTTTCTTCTAACCGAAGCTTATTTACAGCTTCATCAGGTAGTTCTACAGCCATTAGTCTATCTGTTACGATCACTTGGCTATATATCTCATTTCCTTCTGATGTATTCACTACTTTTTCTTCATTTATGAAGCGAATCGGTGGCACACCAACTTCTTTTACTATACGCCATTGTTTCCAAATGTAAGGGATTAACCAAAGTAACCCGACAATCGCAAGGCCAATGCCGATCCATAAATTACTTTGTGCCTGCAATTCAGTAATCGAGATTGCATCACTTCCCTCTCCGCCCACAAATTGCATACTTGTTGCAATCAAATTATTTAAAGCATGCACAACAATATTCGTCCATATATTTTTCGTCTTTATGTATAATAGGCACATAACAACACCAAACATGAAAGCACCGATAACATCAAAATGTCCTAGACCAAAAATAAGTGAAGATATAATTACAGCTCGTTTAATCCCCCATTTATAAGCCATTCGCTGTAAAAAGAACCCCCTAAAAATAACTTCTTCCATAATGGGCGCTAATACACATGCTGAAATGAAAGTAAATATTGTCATATATATGTTACTCGTATTAATAACATTTCCGTCTTCTAACATACTCACTAAGAAATTAGGTAACGTATGTGCTAATATGTAAAATTGAATATGGGATATACCAACTGAAAAAATCATTCCCATTATCGTTGCTAATAAAATCAATCCCCACGGTAAACGTCCTGGCTTATCAAAAAAACTTGTAAATACAACATTATTTTTATTTGTTTTAACATATAACCAAAATAACGGAAATACAAAAAATACAGTTATTTGTGAAATAACCTCTAACGTATTTTCAGAAACATTTGATAGACCTAATGGGATCATCGTAAGGAACAACCCTATAATCATCCATCCAAAAAAGCTACGTAACCTTATGTGTGAAAATGCATATTGCAATATTGAACACCTCCAAAGATAGTTAAAATAAAACTTTAATTAATGTTTTATAGAAAACCCCTCTCCTACAAATGGCAGGATAACTAAATTATAATATGAATATAGTTGAAAATCCCCCTATTTTTCTCAAATGTTTTTTTAAACAATATGTCTATTAAATTATATAATACCGAACTTATTTGATATACCATATCGCTGTTCTTCACCTTAGTTACAATTATATTCCGAAGTAAATATATATTCACTACACTTAAAGGCTAGAAAAGAGCTAGTTAATAAAAATCCCCGTTTACACGGGGATTTTTTTTATTATAATACGTCACGTTTTTGGAATAATGCACTTGAGCCAATAAGTAAAACAATAACGTATGCTAAAACAAGTAACAATGAAGTAGCAAACGTGAATTCTGGGAAAGTCGGCTCCATACCATGACTAATTAATTTATTACTATCATATACAGCTAAATTTAAGTGGAAGAACACTACAAATTTAGCAACACCTTTTGCAAACATCATAAGTACCATCGTAATTGCCGATTGTAAGAAGTATAAAAATAACGTAATAATTAATGGCAAAACGGATTTTCTAAATACATTTGCTAAGAAAAAGGCAAGTGTCACAAAGAAAAATGGAGATAAAAGTTGATATAACATCGTTTTTAATACAATTCCTAACGTTAATTCTGTTTTACTACCCTCCATTACAATGCCACCAATAATTGTTGCAATTAGCATACCAGCAAATACGATAAATAACATTGCTAATAACACTGTAATATATTTAGAAAATAAAACTGTAAGTCGTTTTCTTGGACGAATTAACAATTGTTTAATCGTACCTTTTTGGAACTCATCAGTAAGAGTACGGGCTGCAAGTGTAATCCCAAAAATCGTTGCTAATAAAACTATTAAACCAATCTCTGAGTTTACATAATCTAAATACGATCCCTTAAACTCATCACCTTTTCCCCACTTCATCATTGCTAAAGTCCCTAAAATTTCGAGTGCCGCAATGACACCTATTAAAATATACATACCTTTTTTCGCATGTAGCTTTAAAAATTCATTTTGAATTAATTTAAACATTACGCTTTCACTCCCCCAGTAATCGCTAAGAACTCATCCTCTAACGTTTTATTTTGGACTGTAACACCATACACAAGTACATCACCTTGCACTAACTGTTTTACAATTTGCGGAATCTCTTCTTTCATTATAGATGTCACAATTACATTCCCTTTTTCCTTACCTTTAATAATTTCATTTGCTTTCTGTACTTGGTCTACTTCAAACGCCACAACTATCGTTTCATCATGTTTCGCTTGTTCATGTAAGTTATATTCTTGTACGAACTCACCTTGCTTTATAATAACAACACGATCACACATTAATTCAATTTCACTTAATAAGTGACTTGATACAATGACTGCGATATTTTCTTCTTTCGCTAATCGTTGTAAATAATCACGAATTTGACGAATACCTGCTGGATCTAGTCCATTTGTCGGTTCATCTAAAATTAATATTTTTGGCTGGTGAAGTAACGCCTGTGCAATTCCTAAACGTTGTTTCATACCAAGTGAATATGTTTTCACTTTTTTATGAATCGCATGCTCTAATTCAACAAGCTTTACAATTTCAGCGATACGCTCTTTACTAATAGGTGTAATTGCCATGTTTGCAAAATGCTTCAAGTTTTGCATACCAGTCATATAATCATATAGTTCAGGATTCTCTACAATCGCTCCAATTTGCTCTAACGCCTTTTCACGCTCTGTACGAATACTATGACCACAAATTGTAATATCGCCTTCTGTCATCGAAATAAGACCTGTCATCATACGAATTGTCGTCGTCTTACCGCTACCGTTCGGTCCAAGGAATCCGTACACTTCCCCTTCACGAACCTCAAATGATAAACCGCGAATAATTTCTGTTCCACCGATCTTTTTTCGGACATTTTCTAATTTCACTACTACATTTCCCAATGATGATTCCTCCTTTAAACTTCTAGTTTTTTATCGATTATGCGACCTGTAACTATTAATAATAAAATTGTTAATAAACAATTAAAACATAGATTTAAAACTGTAATCTCTGTACCAGAATAGATTGATATATTTAAAAAGCCGTTTTGATCTATAAATCCAATATTATTTATAGCAAATACATACTTTTCTATTTGCTGAAAGATATACATTATTCCCAAATAAAATGCGCTAAAAGCGATGAATAAGACTACACAAATGATCTTACTCATTGATGATTTTATATTGAGCAATTTCACAATTACTATAATGAAATAAATAGAAACTAGCATATTAACAAAATCTAGTCCCCATAAGCAAATAGATATCATATGCTGTAATATTCCATAATCATATAAACTGTGGATTGCTTGCTGGACACCTAAGTCTGTTTTTTCTTTGTAAATATTTAAAGAAAAATAATATAGAAAAATGATTCCTATTCCTAGCAAAATCATAAAGAGTAGTACACAAAATAAAATATTTGCACATATATACTTTTGTGCTGAAATAGAAGTATAACGAAGCATAGAATTTTTTAGCATTTTCCGAAAAGACGATATACCTGTTAGAAGAATTGCAAATCCAGATATACATAGTACAATCAAAAATATAATAATTATTATATCTTGCCTCCCTGAAATTCTAACTCCTGAAACTCCCTTCATATTAAAGAAAAGAATTAGTGAAATAGTTATAAAGCTAAAGTAAATAATTGCTATCTTCTTCTTATTACAATTAAACAAATATCGAAAAAGCTGACTCATTTCTCATAGGCCTCCTTAAACAGCTCATGTACCGCCTTACCCCTTTGAAATCGTAGTTCTTCTACATTTTCATACAAAATCATTTCTCCATCTTTCAAAAAAATCACTTCATCAAATATATTCTCGATTTCTTCTATTAAATGAGTTGAGATAAGCATCGTGCAATCTTCTCTGTAAAATTTAAGGATAAGTTCCAATACATGTTCTCTAGAAACAAGATCTATACCACCGAGTGGTTCGTCTAAAACATACAACTTAGCTTTTCTTGAAAATGTTAATATAATTTGCAGCTTCTCAATCATTCCTTTTGATAATGCTGTGATTCTTTCTTCTAGCGGTATTTTAAATTCAACTATCGTATCTACCGCTTTTTGAATATCAAAGTCTTTATAAAAATCTCGATAGAAAAATAAAGCATCTTTTACAGTCATCCAATCTTCAAATGTCGGCTTATCTGGCATAAATGAAACAATTTCTTTCGTCTCTAACCCAACCTTTTTACCGTTAATGGTAATGCTACCTTCAGAAGGATGCTGCAGACCTGCAATCATCTTCAATAACGTCGTTTTCCCGCTCCCATTATCTCCAACGAGCCCAATAATTTTTCCTTCTATAATTTCTATATTTAATTCACGAATTACAGCTTTCAACCCATATCTCTTCCATAAGTTTTCTATTTTTAATAACTCTGTCAT
Organism: Bacillus thuringiensis; assembly: GCF_014932895.1. Classification (GTDB taxonomy): domain Bacteria; phylum Bacillota; class Bacilli; order Bacillales; family Bacillaceae_G; genus Bacillus_A; species Bacillus_A thuringiensis_AA. The sequence continues at coordinate 775,406 of NZ_JACYOF010000002.1, forward strand.
TCGCTCTCCTCCCTTTTCTCACTTAATGAAGAACGAAGAATCGAAAGAATTTCTTCTTCTGAAAATCCTAAATTGTCCATTCCATCTATAAAAGAATGAAGCAATTCTTTCGCCATATCTTTGCGCAGCTCCATAATTTTCTCCCCTTCATTCGTTACATATCGGCCCATTCCTCTACGTGTTACAACAACTCCATCTCGTTCTAGCTCTTGAAATGTACGCTGAATCGTATTCGGATTCACTTGTAATTCACTCGCTAATTCACGTACGGAGGGAATTTTATCACCAGGCAATAAATGCCCTGTTACAATTTCTTTTTTTATGTATTCCATTACCTGAATGTAAATTGGTGTGTTTGGAGAAAACTCGATTTTCATTTCTTCCCTCCTGTCTTAGTGTGTTAGTTAAATAGTACACTAAGACATTTTATTTGTAAATACTTACAAATAAAATGTAATAAAAAGGCAGTGTAACTTTTCGTTACACTGCCTTCCTTTAATAAAATATTGGTAAATCTATTCAATAATAGTTTCACTCGTTTGAATTCACATATAACCTTATGCGAAAATTATTTTACTTTCACTTGAGTTAGCACAGATTTAAATGTATTAATAACTGTATCTACTTCTTCATAACTAATTGTAAGAGATGGTTCAATACGAATTGTTTTTGAGTTAATTAATGTTCCAGCAACAAGAATACCTTGATCAAACATCGCCTTTGACACTTCATAACCAATCTCGTCTTTATGGAATTCAATACCAATCATTAAACCTTGACCACGAATTTCAAAGATTTTATCTTCGTGCCCTTCTGCTGCCTGTTTCAATCCTTTTAAGAAATAATCCCCAACTTCCGCAGCTCGTTCCGGTAATTCCTCTTCTAATAACACATGGATTGTTGCAATTGCAGCAGCACATGCAAGAGGATTTCCTCCAAATGTTGTTGTATGCATAAATGGATTTTCAAACCAACTTTGGAATACTTTTTCTTTCGCAACGATAGCTCCTGCTGGCATTACACCCCCACCAAACGCCTTCGCAAGACAAATAATATCCGGCACAACATCATATAATTCTGCAGCAAACATTTTTCCTGTACGTCCCATTCCAGTTTGTACTTCATCAAAAATAAGAAGTGATCCAAACTCATCACAAAGCTCTCGTACTTGTTTCAAATAATTTTCTGGAGGTAAAATAATACCGCCCTCGCCTTGAATTGGTTCTAGAATAACTGCTGCAACATCTTCTCCCACTAATGCACATGTCTCAAACGTTTTTCTCATCATCTCAATATCGCCAAATGGAACGTGACGGAAACCCGGAATTAATGGTAAAAATGGCTTACGGAACATTCCTTTTGCTGTTCCGGATAAAGAACCAAGACTCTTACCATGGAAAGCACGAGTTGTAGAAATGAAAGTTGTTCGTTCACTATACATTTTTGCTAGTTTTAATGCTGCCTCTACACTTTCTGTTCCACTATTTGTAAAGAAGGCGTATTTCAAATCACCAGGTGTAATGTCCGCTAAAATCTTTGCAAGAATTGCTCGAAGTGGATCTAGTAAATCCTGACTGTGCAATGCTTGACGCTTCAATTGATCTGTTACAGCTTTTACTACTTTTGGATTACGGTGACCAACATTGTAAATCCCGAATCCACCTAAACAGTCAATATACTTTTTACCATTAATATCCATAAAGCAAGATCCTTCATCAGACCATTCTACTGCTGCAAATTGTCCATCCTTTGTTACCGTTTTTCTATAAGCTAGAAAACCAGGATTCACATGCTCTCTAAACCCATCTACTGTTTCTTTTTGAATCCAGTTTGCCTCTTCTTCAGAAACTTTTTCTTTTTCAATTAACTGTAGTACTTTCGTAATATACTCATTTACATTTGAATCTTTTACATCTTGCTCATTCAATTTATTTTTCACGTTCGTTTCCATTTAATTCACTCCTACATTTTTTTTATTTGCAAACCAACCTATCGGTTCTACTTCTAGATTTATATTAATCTGCTTAATTTCTTGGAATTCTTCTAAACCAAACGTTCCTAGACTACGCCCAATACCACTTTGCTTATATCCGCCCCAAGGCGCCTCATTGTATGTTGGATGATAACTATTAATCCACGTAATTCCTGCTCGAAGCTTGCGAATCATGCGCATTGCTTTTGCACCATCAACCGTAAATACGCCTCCAGCTAAGCCATAATCTGTACCGTTTGCTAACTCAATTGCTTCCTGTTCATTTTTAAACTTTTGGATTACTACAACAGGACCGAAAATTTCTTCCTGTACAATGCGCATATCGGGTTTTACATTGACAAAGACCGTTGGTTCAATAAAGAAACCATCACCTTTTCCATCCTCCGTTATCCGTCTACCACCGCAAGCAATGTCTGCGCCTTCGTCTTTCCCAATTTCAATGTAGCGTAATACTTTTTCCATATGTTCTTGACTTACAAGTGGTCCCATTTCTGATTCAGGATTATCACCAGGCCCAACGTTAATTTGCTGTGCTCGCTCCACAAAACTATTAACAAATCTATCGTAAACGCTTTCTTCTACTAGGATTCTCGATCCTGCTGAACATACTTGTCCGCTGCCTGCATAAATACCAAACAGAGCGTAATCAATAGCAGTCTCAAAATCTGCATCTGCAAAAATAATATTGGGAGATTTACCTCCAAGTTCTAACGAAATCTTTTTCATATTATCTGCTGCTGTTCTCATAATGTGTTTACCTGTTTTTGTTCCACCCGTAAAGGAAATCATATCCACTTTATGACTCGCTGCAATTTCATTTCCTACTATTGGACCTGCCCCCATTACCATATTGGCAACACCTTTTGGTAGTCCTACTTTTTCAAGAATTTCGAATAGCTTTGTTGCAGTGATTGGTGTCACTTCAGAAGGTTTAAATACAATTGTATTTCCAGCTGCTAAAGCAGGTGCAATTTTCCATACACTCATCAACAACGGATAATTCCATGGAACAATTAATCCACAAACACCAACTGGTTCTCTTACCACCAGCGCTTGTATCGGATCAGCTACATGATATGTTTGCCCATCTGGCTTTGTAATCAAGCCGGCGTAATAGCGAAAACAAGCCGCTGCATCTCCAATATCTCCTTCTGCCTCACGGTATGTTTTCCCATTATCCATTGTTTCAAGATAGGCTAATTCTTCCATATTTTTATCAATTTCATCTGCTATTTTAAATAAATAGGATGCCCTTTCAGCAGCGGATGTTTCTGACCAAATTCCGCTATCAAAAGTCGCTCTCGCCACTTCTATCGCGTATTTTGCATCCTCGATTGTTCCCTCAGGTGCATATGCTATACCCTTGCCGTTCGCAGGGTTAATAATCGTTCTTTTTTCTTGATTACTAGACTCTCTCCATTCACCATTTACATACATTTTTAAATCTAGCACTATATTGAATCCCCCTTTATCGATCGTTTATATATTTATAAGCAATTTTCATGCCAATATTTAAAGTGCACCAAAATCATACACGGACTGACTATTTTCTTAAAATCAACAAAAAAATTATGCATTCTCGCATACGTTATTCCGTTTTGCATAAAACAGAACATGAATCATTTCCACTACCATCTTTAATTTTGCTAAAACTTGAAATGATATTCCTACTACTCACAAAAATTAACAAAAAGGAGAAGTCTATGTGACCTTCTCCTTTTTTAGGAATAAGAGATTATATCAACTTCTATCCCTTTTTCGCTAACAATTTTTTGATATTTACGACTCACTGAAGATTGGCTGATTCCAAGAGCTTTTGCAGCCTTAGTCGTTGTTTTATACTGATTCATTGCAAGTAAAATCAATTGTTCTTCTACAGAATGTAGTGCTTCTTGTAATGGTAATACTCTTGTAATAACTGGTTTTGATTTTTTAAAATCATAACCAGGTGTTAAAAATTTACTAACAAACTCCGCTTCAATTACTGGATCGTCTGCTGATACTACTAAACGTTCAATCATATTTTGTAATTCACGTACATTCCCTGGCCATGAGTAAAACTCTAGTAAGTTAAGCGCATCCGGAGTTAAATGATAACTTTTATTATATTTTTCATTTAACTGTTGCAAGAAATGAAAGGCAAGTACCGGAACATCTTCCATTCGCTCTCGTAGTGGGGGAACTTGCAACGGAATTACATTTAAGCGATAAAACAAATCTTCACGGAACGTTCCTGCCTCTACCATTTTTTCAAGACTCTTATTTGTAGCGGCAATAATTTGTACATTTATTTTCGTAGGTATTGTACTTCCAATAGGAATTACTTCTTGTTCCTGCAGGACTCTAAGCAATTTCACTTGCAAATGTAGGGGCATTTCTCCAATTTCATCTAAAAATAAAATACCTTGATCTGCTCGCTTAAAATATCCTTCTTTTCCATTTTTATCTGCTCCTGTAAAAGCACCTTTCGTATAACCAAATAGTTCACTTTCTAACAAAGTTTCTGGAATTGCACCACAATTTAATTTTAAAAATGGTTTTGCAGATCGATTTCCAAGTTGATGAATGGCTTGGGCAATTACTTCCTTCCCGACACCCGATTCTCCAGAAATAAGGACATTGGAAGAAAAATCTGCTATTTTTTTAGCTTGGTTAATAATTTGTTCCATTTTCGGACTACAGTAAATAAGCTTCTTAAGAAAGCGATCTTTATTTTTAAAGTCATCTAATTCCTTCTTATATTGCTCTGATATCTTCTTTATTTCATGTAATTCCGTCTTCAATCTCGTTGCTTCTGTAATATCCCTTGAGGCAATAATAATACGATGAAGCTCTCCACTTTCACTAAATACAGGATTTCCAACCGCTAATATTTTCCTTCCATTTTTTGTTTCTTGTACAACGGATACCTTTTTTTGTTGTTCCAATACTAATCGCGTAACAGATGGACTAAATAATCCCTTCTTTTCTAAGTCTAAAAGATTTTTTCCTAAAAGATCTTTCAAATTACTTCCCCAAAAATCATTGATAACGGTTTCACTATAACGAATTAATTCCCCTTTATGATTAACAACTAATATTTCATCGTAAATACTAGACAAGATTGCATGTAAATCTTTATTTAAATCCTTGATATACTCAATTTCCATCGCCATGTCCTCAACCATCGGCAAATCTTGTACAATAATAACCATACCTTCAATACTTTGATCAAAGTTTGGAATAGGACTATAGTCAACTAATACACCCATCTCATTTGTGATTTGTAATTGATTCAAAATCGTTTTTCCCGTTGCAAATACGTTATTAATATGTTCTTCATTAAAAATCTGTTCTGCTGGTACATTCATAACTTTTTCAGGAGTCGATTTAATCATCTTCAAACCAGATTCATTGCAATTTACAATTTTTCTTTCACGGTCTACTACAAAAATCCCCATTGGAATAGACGTTAAAATAATTTTCAGTATATCAACACTCTGATTTTCTTGTTTAAATAGTTCTGCAAAAACATCCTCTCTTCTTATATATCCTGTTAGCTCATCCATTTCATTTTTTACTATGGCAATCGGCGCTCCAATAATTTGAAAAAGAGCTGTTAAAGAAATATCTTTACTAAGATGACATATTGTATCTAGCGAGACAGCATTTGCAAGCAGTGCCTTGGAAGTTAATCCCTTACTGTTTGATAGCAGATCCTTAACATGAACGTATGCAAATAATTTCTCTCCTCTTTTTAAAAATAAAAAAGACTCTTTTATATTTTCAACATCTATATTCCATTCCTTTTCAGATTGATCGATAGGTAGAGAAACAATAGGTCTAATTTTTTTATGAGCAATGGAAAACATTCTGCTATTCCTCCTTTGAACTACTTAACTTGTATTGTATCATTAAATACAGATTTTTTTAATTAATCTGAAAATAAATCATTTCTTTCTTTGTTTAATAAAAAAAAGGAAGATGAACGCCTCCATCTTCCTCATTGTTCTATCATTAATCACTACCACTAACGAAAAGGTCTTCTTGAATATAAGCCAATACCATACCTGGAATTACTTTATCTCCTGCCTCTACTTCTAAGGAATGAACTTCTCCACTACATCCCATCTTAATTACTTCCAGTTTACCATTCATATCTTTAATAGAAAATAATGGCTCCCATTCATAAACTCGAGAATCCTTATCGATAGACACTTTTTCAATTGTTCCATAGCATGGACTCGTAATAATATCATAGTACATAATCAATCATTCCTTTCTTTTATTCTATTAATATTGTTCTTCTAACCTTTGTGACTGAAGAATCATATGGAAAAAGCTTTGAAACTCTTCTATATCTTCTACCTCAATTCCTAGCCTTGGTGCCCAATATTGTTCCTCTCCAATATCTTCTTGACTTAATAAAATCATTCTCCCATTTTGAATAGAGGTAACCATTGCTTTTCCAAGAAACTGTTGTGAATACGTAACAGCTATATCATAACGATGACTATGCGACAAAATGCAATAATAACCGATCTGTTGTCTCTCCACTTCCTCTAATAAAATATCCAGTTTCATTTTGGTCCTCCTTTAGGTTAAAAATGCAACCAACCTCTTAGGCGCGATGCTTCTACAATCTTGTGAACCCCTTCAATATAAGCAGCAATTTTCATATTTACTCCATAGCGTTTAGAAGTGTCAAGTACGCTAGAAAAACTAGTGGTAATTTTCTCCTTTAAACATTGATCAACATATTGCTCTGTCCAGTAATATCCTTGGTTATTTTGACACCATTCGAAATAAGAAACAATCACGCCACCAGAGTTTGCTAAAATATCTGGAACCACCAAAATTCCCTTTTCTTCTAACATAGTGATCGCTTCTTTTGTTGTTGGACCATTTGCAGCCTCAATGATAATCTTACATCCAAGCCTTTCTGCATTATGTTTCGTAATCACTCCCCCAATTGCCGCTGGAATGAGTACATCACATTCTTTTTCTAACAACTCCTGGTTAGAAATTGTTTTACTAAAGAGATTCGATACTACACCAAAAGAATCTCTGTTTTCTAGTAAATAAGGAACATCGAGACCGTCTGGATTATAAATCCCTCCTATAGCATCTGATACCCCAACTACCTTCACACCAATATCATATAAATATTTCGCCAAATACCCTCCAACATTCCCAAAGCCTTGAATAATAACCCGCATATTTTGCAGCGGAATTTGTTTTAACTCACTTACTAACTGAAGTGTATACAATACACCTTTAGAAGTTGCTGTTTCCCGGCCCTGTGATCCTCCTAGCATTAACGGTTTCCCGGTAATAAAGCCCGGAGAGTCAAACTCTCTTATATGATCATATTCATCTAGCATCCAAGCCATAATTTGCGCATTTGTGTACATATCAGGGGCTGGAATATCTTTCGTCGGTCCTACAATTTGACTTACTGCTCTTACATACCCACGACTTAGTAACTCTAGCTCTCTAAAACTCAGCTCCTGCGGATTACAAATAATCCCTCCCTTTGCACCTCCATATGGCAGTCCTGTCACTCCACATTTTAGGCTCATCCAGCCGGCAAGTGCTTTTACTTCTTCTGCCGTAACATCTGGATGGAATCTAATACCGCCTTTTGTTGGCCCTGCTGCGTCGTTATGCTGAGCGCGATACCCTTGAAATACCTTTGTTGTTCCATCATCCATTCGAACAGGAATGCTTACTTCTAAAAAGCGCATTGGTTTTTTCAGAAATTCGAATACTTCGTTTGGATAACGTAAAAAATGAAGCGCCTCTTTTAATATAGCTTGAAATTCCTCTAAAGGATTTTCAAGCTCAACTGTATTTGTTTGTTTTTCTGATTGAATTGGCACAATAACACCCCGCTTTATATTTTTACTAATTGTACAAAGCAATAATCATGCCAAGTAAAAATACTATGTTAATCATATCGTGTCATCCTCCTACTTATGTATCTTTGAATGACTTATGCAATATTGCATGATTATCAAATATAAAAAGCAAAAGACACCAGAATTTATCCGATGTCTTTTGCTTTTTACATTTCCTGTACTTCTTCAAAATGCATTTGCGGAGGAGCTGAACGGAACATATTTGTAATATATAGAAGGTACCCAATCCCAATAACAGCCCAGCAAATTCCCAGAATAAGTGAATGGATATTGAGGTTAAACCATAGTACAGCTACAGTACCAGCTCCTAAAATAGGCATAACTAAGAAATTAAAAAAGTCTTTTAGTGTCTTATATCGTTTTTGCTTAATCACATAGTAAGAAATGACAGATAAATTAACAAATGTAAATGCAATAAGTGCTCCAAAGTTAATAAGAGATGCTGCTGTTTCTAAATCAATGAATATGGCGGAGAGCGAAATAATTCCTACAAAAATAATGTTATATACTGGAGTTCGCCAGCGGGGATGAATGTATCCGAATATTTTCTGCGGAATTACATTATCTCGCCCCATCACGTACAATAATCGCGATACACTTGTATGAGAAGCTAAACCAGACGCGATTGTCCCCATAAAGGTTCCTACTAAAAAGAAAGTTTGAAATAATTTCCCACCAACGTATAGCGCAATTTCTGGAGCTGCTGATTCTTGATCTTTAAATACAGATGCATCCGGGAAAAAGGATTGTGTAAAATACGTAGTAGTAATGAATAAAATTCCGCCGATTAAAGCAGTAAGAAAAATAGCTCTAGGAATTGTCTTCTTCGCGTTTGGTGTTTCTTCTGAAAATGTAGTTACTGCATCAAAACCTAAAAATGAAAAACAAAGAATTGTCGCACCTGCAACTAACGGTGATATTTGTATATCCGATTGGAAAAACGGCTGAATGGAAAAAACTTCTCCTGTTCCCTCTCCCGCTAATAAACCTTTTATAACTAGAAAAACAAACACAGCCATTACTAGCACTTGAAATGTTACTAAGAACGTGTTGAAATTAGCAGTAACATTGACACTAATAATATTTATAAGTGTAATCAGTAGAACAAAGCCAATGACCCACGCCCAATCAGGAACACTTGGAAAAAGTGCTGACATATAAATTCTCGTTAATAGTGCGTTCACCATCGGTAGAAACAAATAATCCAATAACGCGGACCATCCAACAAGAAATCCAAGCCTTGCACTTATTGTCTTCTGTGTATACGTATAAGCTGATCCCGCGGTAGGAAAAACCTTTACCATTTTGCCGTAGCTTGCAGCGGTAAACAACATCCCTGCTAATGCAATCAGATAAGCTCCTGGAACATGCCCACCCGTTTTTTCAGAAACGATCCCAAATGTATCAAACCCAACCATCGGTGTCATATACCCGACCCCTAGCATAACAATTGACCAAAGCCCTAATGAACGTTTTAAACCAACTGCTTTTCCCACCTATCATTCCCCCTACTTTCTCTATCTAATTTCCAATTAAAAATTGACAACAAAAAGGAAACGCTTTCAAACAACTGTATATACCACACCAAGTATTACAATCTCCTTTTGTTTTTAAATATTAATGCAATTTTCGAGCCAAGATTTCTGTAATTAAAAAATTCAATTCGAAAAAGAGCATATAGGTGGAATTAGGTCTCATCTCTTCTTATTTTTTATTCATTTTGACATAAGTTATTCAATCTCTCATACTGCTAAATATAAAAAATATAACTTTAATCCGTGTTTTTTATTTTCACTTCCTCAAAAATTGGGCTTTACGAGATAGAAATATTTCCATGAAATAATAACATTATGTAAACTACTTATACAAAAAAGCTGTCTTTATAAAAAAGACAGCTTTTTCTATAACACTATATTAAAAATTGAATACGAAGTCATCATCCGATAACTTTTCAACATTTGTTGCTTTTACGTATCCATTTCCTTTTACAGAGAAGAAATCATGGTTTTTCGTATCTGTACGTAAACCATTTAAAACGATTGGGTTGATTTCTTCTTCTTCAAACTTCGGTTCAAGTCCTAAGTTCATAAGTCCTTTATTCGCATTGTAACGAACGAAACGATTTACATCCTCTACAAGACCGATAGAAGTGTAAATTTCCTCTGTGTATGCCATTTCAATTTCATATAGTTCCATTAATAACTCTTGCGTTTCTTTTTGCACTTCTTGTTGATCTTCTGCGGAAAGCTCTGCGAAGATTTGTTGTGCTAAAATACCGACGAATACGCCGTGAATTGACTCGTCACGAATTATTAAGTTAATAATCTCACCACTTGCAGTCAATTTTCCTTGCCCTGCTAAGTAAAGTGGATAGAAGAATCCACTATAGAATAAGTAACTTTCTAAGAACACACTTGCTACCATTGCCATGTATAACTCTTTTTTCGTTACTTCAGGCTTTAATAAACGACGATAGTAACTCGTAATAATACCAGCCTTTTTCTCAAGTAATGGATGATTATCTACCCATTCAAAAATATCATCAATTTCTTCTTCTGTAGCTAACGTTGTGAAAATATGACTGTAACTCTTCGCATGTACTTCTTCCATAGCTCCCATGAAAGCTAATACACTTTTCGCTTGTAAATTTTCAAGATGAACAAGTACAAGAGGCATCCCTTCGCCACCTTGTTTCGTATCTAAAAGTGTTAAGCCACCTAATACACGCTTATAAGCAATTTGCTCTTCTTTTGATAATTGCACCCAAGTATTTTTGTCAGAAGACACTGCGATTTCTTCTTCTGTCCAAAACTGAGCGATGTTTTGCTTCCAAAACATTAAACTAAAATCATCTTCTTTTTTGTTCCAGTTTACCGCACGCATTAAATCGCCCCTTCTCTCTAAATAAAAATGAAAAATTGATAACTAAGCATGAGCAGGGTTCAGAAAAACCCTGCTCACAATGTCTCACTTTTTCTTATTAAACAGTACAAGCTACGCACTCTTCCACGCTTAATTTACGTGTTCTCGTATAATACAGACTCTTCAAGCCTTTTTTATGTGCATAAATGTAGTAACGTGCTAACTCACGTGTTGAAATATCACTATTAACATAAAGAATTGTACTAATTCCTTGGTCAATGTGTTCTTGAACTTCAGCGATTAAATCAATTAGTTTAAATTGATTCATGTCGTATGAAGATTTATAGTACCAGAACGTATCTTTTGATAAATATGGCATTGGATAATATGTTGTCGCATTCGCATATGTTCTTGATTCGATTTGACTTACGATCGGCATTACGCTTGAAGTTGCATTTTGAACATAGCTAATAGACTGTGTTGGAGCGATGGCAAGACGATATGAGTTATATAATCCATTCTTCTGCACTTGCTCTTTTAAACTTGTCCAATCTTCTTTTGTTGGAATATGAATTCCTTCAAATAATTGCTGAACTTTTTCAGTCAATGGGCTGTAATCTGTCGTTTCATACTTTTCAAAGTATGTGCCGTTTGCATAATCAGACTTATCGAAGTCTTTAAATGTTTCGCCTTTTTCTTTAGCGATTTCCATACTTTTCTCAATAGAATAGTAATTTAACATCATAAAGAATGTACGAGCGAACTCTTTCGCTTCTGCACTTTCATAAGCGATTTTATTTTTTGCTAAATATCCATGTAAGTTCATTGCACCAAGTCCAACTGAATGAAGCTCGTCATTTGCTTTTTTCACAGTTGGTGCATTCGGAATAATCGTCATATCAGAAACAGCTGTTAAAGCTTCCATTCCCGCATGAACTGCTTCACGAATTTCTTTATTTTCCATTACATTTACGATATTTAACGAACCTAAGTTACAGTTAATATCACGGCGGATAATGTCATCTGTACCGTAATCGTTTATTTCAGAAGTTTCTTGAAGCTGGAAGATTTCTGTACACAGGTTCGACATCTTCACAGTTCCAATATCCTTCAGTGGATGTTGGTTATTTGCATTTGATTTAAACATTAAGTATGGGTAACCAGACTCAAGTTGAATCATAGCAATTTTAATAAGCATATCACGTGCGCTAATATCTAGTGGCTTTTTCTTCACTTTCGGATTGCTCATTAATTCATCGTACATTTCATCAATGTCAATATCATCTAAATGCTTTCCGTATTCCTTATACACTGTATAAGGCGCGAAAACATGGAACGGTTCGTTTTTCTCAGCAAGCTCAAAGAACTTACTTGGGACGATAATTCCGATTGATAGAGACTGAATACGGCTCTTCTCATCGGCATTTATTTTTTTGGTATCAAGGAATTCAATAATATCCCAATGGAAAATGTTTAAGTATACTGCACCGGCACCTTTTCGTTGGCCAAGTTGATTCGCATATGAAAATGAATCTTCAAGCAATTTCATAACAGGTACTACTCCACTTGCAGCATTTTCGATACCTTTAATTTGCTCACCACGTGCGCGTAGCTTAGATAAGTTTAAAGCTACTCCCCCGCCAATTTTCGATAATTGCATTGCAGTATTAATGTTAAAGCCGATTGAATTTAAGCTATCGTCCATCTCTAACAAGAAACAAGACACCATTTCTCCTCTTCTGCTTCTTCCCGCATTTAAAAAGGTTGGTGTCGCTGGTTGGTAGTTTTGTTTTACAATCATGCTTGCGAATTGTTTTGCCTTCGCAACATCACCGCGCCCTAAGTATAATGACACAATTGCTACACGATCTTCATAGCTTTCTAAGTATTGTTTTTGATCATTTGTTTTTAACGCATAATCTTTGTAGAACTTAGATGCTGCCATATAAGATTGGAACTCGAAGTTTTCACCATAAGCGATGTTATATACTTCTTCTACTTCCTCCAAGCTATACTCGTCCAGAACGTTGTAATAGTAATCATGTTCTTTCATATACTCCATTCGCTCTGCCACGCTATTAAAATGAACGGTATTCGCTCTAGCTTCTTCCATAAAGACTTCTAATGCTTCTTTATCTTTATGTAGCTGATAGAAACCGTCCTGCATTTGCGTGATTTCATTATTCAGTTCAATGTGTCGCAATCTCCCGCACCCTTTCCTTAAAATATTCTACATCGTTATTTGTTCCAGATAACTCAAATTTTGATACAATAGGCACTTCATATTTAGCAGAAATTTTGTCAGCACTTGCCCCGAACATGTCTCCCCAGTTACGATTGCCGCTTGCAGATACGCCTTTTAATTTTTCATTATTGCGCTCTAAAAATTCTAAAACACGTTCTGGTACATTGCCAAAACCTGTCGTATACGTAATTAAAATAAAGTCTTCATCTATTACTAGATCTTCACCAATTTGAACGGCCGGCATATTTAATTTGTGAATGAAACGCTTCACGTTTCCCGTCATAGAATCATATGCAACTAACATTTCCGACCCTCCCTCTCCAATCTATACTCTCTGTATGTTGTCTCTCGATTTCTCTATATATTGTATTACGTTTCAAAATAAGACACAAGATATATGTATAAATTCTTTCTATTTTTAACTTTTACTTTTCGACAAGACAGCCGATTTTTTTCAATACAATGACTATGAAACAACATTCTAAAACTCATGTCAATAAAGTGCTTTTCAAAAAAGTTGTCAACGAATTTAACCTTATTTAAAAAAAAGTTAACAATATTTTTTGTCATAAAACGGTAAATGCTGGAGGAATATATTTCTCCAGCATCACGCAAAAAAGAACAGACATGAAACGATAATCTGTTCTAACAAACGATTACATTTATCAATTTTACTTTATTAAATATTATACATATACTTTCGTTGCTCGTTATATCCTAAAAGATAGCTATTATAGAAAAAGATTATTATTATGGAACTTCAATTTATTTTATGAAAAGTTTATTCAGAGTGTTCAATACGCAAAATATCTTTTACAAATATGTGATGTGGATTCTCATCTTTATCAAGCATTGTACATACAGGAGCTTCTTCATCAAAGTATACGATCATTCCTTCTACGTACTGATATGTATTTTGAACTTGTACAGTTACTTTAATTTCTGCAGCTTGCTCATATGCTCTTTTTATTTTCTGAAGCATTTTTGCCGAACACTTTCGTTTCTCCGGATACATAACCATTCCCATAAATCGATTGCCGGCTCTATCTTTCCACATATAATCCCAATGCGGTAATATGCCTTGTTTAAAATCGCCCATAATTCTCCTCTCCTTTATCTTCTATTTATCCCGCATTAACGGGCAGTAAAACTCCCACCTCAAAATTCGGTGAATGCAAGGAAGTTAGGTGGGAGATAACTGCCCGTAAAAGCCCGATTGGTTCAACTAATAATCAGTGGGGGATGAACACCCCCCCACTGATTAAAGTTTCACTTTATGAACGTGGCGTTTCTGAATATGTATAAATTACTTGTCCGCCGCGCTGTGCGTTCCCAATAATATGTTTAAAATCCTCCCGATTTACTACAACTTTCCTGAACGTATAAAATACATCTTTCGTTGCAACATACTCCTTTATTTCACCATTTTTCAACTGATCCAAAATTGTATTTGCTAACTGTTCATCCATGTAGTTCACCTCTATGCAATATTTTATTTTATCGTATATTCTATAGGTCAACAACTGTAAAATTATCCAGCTGCTATTCTCCAATTTCATATTCATTATTTATAAACAAATTTATTTTACTATATGTGCACTAAATATCATATACTAACATAGCTACTTCTCTATATCAAACATTTCGACATTCAATCATACAAAGTTTCATACCACTATGTTACAATATATAAATAGAACTAGGAGGGATACTATGATTCGGAAAGCAACAAAGACAGATGCAAAGGCAATAGCTCCTTTATTGTATAACGCTCTGCACGAAATTGCTGAAAAAATCACTGGTAGCACAGTTGAAGCAAAAGTATTACTTGGACTTGAAACGTGGTTCACAAAAGAAAATAATCGATTGAGCTATGAAAACTGTTTAGTAGCTGAACAAGATGGAAAAGCAGTTGGGGTTATTGTCGTTTACCACGGTAGTGACGCTGAACAACTTGATGAACCAATCGTACACTACTTAAGAGAACTACATGAAGATGAGTCCATTACGTTAGAAAAAGAAGCTGAACTTGATGAGTACTATATTGACACGTTGTCAGTTTCAAATATGTATAGCGGACGTGGCATTGGCTCTCAGTTAATCGATGCGGCTGAACTTCATGCAGCTGAAAAAGGTCATGAAAAAATCGCCTTACTTGTTAACCTAGAAAACAAACGTGCTTTTTCACTGTATGAAAAACTAGGTTACAAAAAAGATAAAACCGTGATGCTCGTCGGCGAACCATATGCCCATCTAATAAAACCATTACGTACATTGGTTTCTATATCTTAAAAAAAAGCACACGATTTTATATAAAATCGTGTGCTTTTAAGTTAATTTTGTATTCAATATACTTCCATTCATCGCCTCATGGAACGTATACTTTGTATATCCCCACGGCTTCCGGTGAAAAATAGGAGGTCCAGACCATCCCATCGCCCTCAGTTCCGCACCAATCATCGTATTAAAATAACTATGTCCTACTATCGCGATTTTCCCGTGCACCAGCGCATAGCGATGTAACACGTTAGCAGCTTCTTTCGCCCTTTCTCTTGCTTCTTTATACGACTCAACATCTTTATGATACCCAACCATCCATAAAGCACGTCCAATAAAAAACCACGTCCCTGGTTTACATTTAAACCATTCTGGCGCAAAAAAACTCGACGGTACTTCTACTTCCCTAAAAAGAGAATTTTGCACAAAGGACAAAGAATTCATTAATTCCGCTGCTGACTGTACAGCACGTCTTTGATCACTCGAAACAATTAACTTTGCTGATTCCACTGCCTCAATTGTTTCAATCGGTATATTACATTCCCTATTCATACTATCTACATCATACCTCTTCAGCCATTCATGGAATGAAGTAATTGTCATCGGTTCTATAGTACTATTCAAGCGACCATGACGAATAAAAGATATCCACATTCTTTCCACTCTCCATTCATCACTTACGAACTATATTATGTACTATTTCTTACATTCATCATAACATGCTGAAAATAAAAGTTACATATTGTTACATATCTCCGTCACTATCATGAGTAACAGAAGCATCTATTCCATCAAAATATGGATTTGTTTCATGTTGACGAATCTTCTTCAACTGTATATATGAAAACAAAAATAAAAACAAAACTATAAAACTCCCCATAATTTCAAACATTATTTTACCGCCTCTATTTCCCCATATTAACAGACCAACATCCATTTCCATTATACCCCAATATAAAGATATAAACACTTTTTCTCCACCATCATATTAAATCTGGATATTATCTTACAAAAAATGAATATTTTTCGACTTTTTACTTTGAAAACATTTACAAAACAGGAAACATAGTTCAAAATAAAGGAAAATAAAAAATCCCAAATTATTCTTTTTTGGAAAAACTGTAACAAGGAGAGTTGCTTATGCAGATCGCAGAAACTGGAGATATCATCGAATTTAAAGGTGGCATGCAAGGCCGTGTTCAAAAAGTAAATCAAAACTCTGTTATTGTTGATATAACAATTATGGAGAATTTTAGAGAACTAGATATGGAACCTCTTACAGTTGTAAGTCATAAAAACTATACTGTCATTAATCAAAATGCATAATATAATAGAAAGAAAGGGCCTGTATAATATACAGGCCCTTTCTTTCTATTAACGATTATCAATTGTTTCCGGATATAAATCGTGGTTCATCATACGGTAGTCTGCCATTTGTTCATACTTCGTTCCTGGTCGACCGTAGTTGCAGTATGGATCAATTGAAATACCACCACGCGGTGTAAATTTCCCCCATACCTCAATGTAACGCGGATCCATTAATTTAATTAAATCATTCATAATAACGTTCATGCAATCTTCGTGGAAATCACCGTGATTGCGGAAACTAAATAAATATAACTTTAAAGATTTACTCTCTACCATTTTTTGCTCTGGAATGTAGCTAATATAAATCGTTGCAAAGTCTGGTTGTCCTGTTTTCGGGCATAAACTTGTAAATTCAGGACAATTGAATTTTACAAAATAATCACGGTTGGGATGATTATTATCAAATACCTCTAAAACTTCTGGGCTATATTCAAATAAATATTTTGTATTTTGATTTCCTAGTAATGTTACATCTTTTAAATCTTCATCTAATCTTCCTGCCATTTTAAACATCCCTTCTCGTTATACGCCACGTTTATTTCCCCATACTAACGCATGAAGCTGCGGCAATACTTTTGCATCATTCATTGCTTTACAATTTACAGCTTTATCAATCAGCCACTCATATTTTTCTAATAGTTTATTTATTAGCATCGCATCATCCACTGTTTTTGTATCATCATTCCCTACTTGTAAGAAGAATGGTACATCTGGATAGCGTTCGTGCATCTTAACTGCATATTCAAAATCATGATCATCGAATACCACTACTTTTAAACTAATATCTTTTCCCGCTAGTTTCTGAACAACAGCATCTAACTTCTGAAAATCCGTATGCATCGCCGAACTTGGTGGTTTTGGAGAAATCGTTATCTCATCAATTTGAAGTAACCAATCTTGCCATTTACTCCCTTGCGTTTCTATTGCCGTTCGCATTCCATTCTCTTTTAATATAGAAAGAAGAAACTCAATATTTTTCAGCAATACCGGATTCCCGCCTGAAATCGTAACATGAGAAAAATTTTCGCCACCAATTTCTACAAGTTCATTCCAAACGTCCTCTGGTGTCATCTGTCTAATTTGATCTTTAGCTGATCCATCCCACGTGAATGCAGAATCACACCAAGCACAGCTATAATCACAACCAGCTGTACGGATAAACATTGTCTTTTGCCCTACAACCATCCCTTCACCTTGAATAGTCGGGCCAAATATTTCTAAGACAGGGATTTTACTCATCGAGCATCCACTCCCGTCTTACTTCCGCATAGCTAGTTGGCGTCTCAAAAAGACGAACAAATTCAACACGAGCTCCTTTATATTCGTTTACGCGATTACCTTTTGTTAATGCTTCTGCCATCTTTTCATAAATCCAAACGACCATATTTTCAGCAGTCGTATTCATTGCTGGTAACGTTTCGTTTAAATAACGATGATCTAAATAAATTTCTATTTCATTTTTCCAAATTTCTTTTATATCTCCAAAGTCAATTGCAAGGCCTATTTCATTTACATATCCACTAATTCCAAATACAACTTTATATGTGTGACCATGTAAGTTTTTACATTTCCCCTCATAACAGTGTAAATGGTGTGCTGCATCAAATGTAAATTCCTTGCTGACCATTACTCTTTTATTATGATATTTGAGTTGTTTACGTTGAATATCCTTGTCCATTTTTTGCAAATTTTCTACGATGCGAAATCCAAAGAAGTTATCCATTAGTTATTCGCTCCTTCGCGTTCTTGTAGGTACGTATCTAATCCTGCTTTACGAAGTTGACATGCTGGACATTCACCGCAACCATCACCAATGATTCCGTTATAACATGTTAATGTTTTTTCTCTAACAAACTCGAATGCTCCAAGTTCATCAGATAATTTCCACGTCTCCGCTTTATCAATCCACATAAGTGGCGTGTGAATAACAAACGGATAATCCATAGATAAATTTAATGTAACGTTTAACGATTTCACAAACACGTCACGGCAATCTGGATAACCACTAAAATCAGTTTCACATACACCCGTTACAATATGGCGTGCTCCAACTTGTTTTGCTAATACAGCAGCAAATGATAAGAATAGTAAATTTCGTCCATCCACAAATGTTGATGGTAATTCACCTTCTTCATGTGTAATCTCCATATCCGTTCTCGTTAACGCATTTGGAGCAAGTTGATTTAATAGACTCATATCTAATACCGTATGTTTAATCCCTAGCTCTTTCGCAATTTCCGCTGCACAATCAATTTCTAACTTATGACGTTGATTGTAATTAAACGTTACAGCTTCTACTTCTGCAAACTGTTGCATTGCCCAAAATAAACATGTTGTACTGTCTTGTCCACCACTAAAAACAACAACCGCTTTTTCTTTTTTCATTTCACTCATTCTCCTTCTCTACTACGAATAAGAAGAAAGAACGTTCTTGAACTGTCACAATAAAAAAACAAAACAATACCTAAGGATATTGTTGTTTCCATAGTTTTTTATAGAGGGAGTTCGCGAACCTCTCCCATGCATAGCACGGAATTTCTTCTTTCATTGACAAAGATTATTGTAACATATTGTATACTACCAGAAAAAATTTCTGATTTTTCCGCTATTTCATATTTCATTTCGTTCGTTTTATAGTATGATTGATTTAATATTAGAGGAGGGGGGCATCATACTGAAACTCTTTATTATTTACCTCTTTTTAAATATACTATCCATTCTCGTTACAATGCTTGCATATCACTTATTTTGGAATCAAAAAGGAAAACGATCTCCTAAATTAAATTCAGCTATATTTATCGCATTATGTTGTCTCGCCACTATGCTATGTATCACTTTTGCTGCAAAAATAAATAACGGTTTTCAATTCGATATGCGACATATCGTATTAATTGTCGGCACATTAACAGGAGGACCTATTGCCGGCGTTTCTATTTTAGCTGTATTAAACATATATCGATTCTTATTAGGAGGAGTAGGGGTTTTCCCATCCTTTATCGCTTCTATTCTCCTATTCTTTGTACTACTATTAACATACAAAGTTTTTAATCGAAGCTCCAATCACATAAAAATAGTACTTGCTATTTTTTACAGTCTTACTTATGGATTTGGTTGGATACCATTTTTCCTTGCAAGGGTTACTAATGATGCAGATTATATGCCACATATTATCGTGTATGAACTATGCACAATAACAGGTACGATTCTTATTTTATATTTACTACACATATTACAAACGCAGGTTCGTCTCCAAAATGAACTTATGAATGCTGAAAAATTTCATTTAATCGGCGAAATGGCTGCTTCCATCTCTCATGAAATTCGCAATCCTTTAACTTCAACGAAAGGATTTTTGCAACTTTTACAGTCGGATACATGTTCTGAAGAAGAGCGAAAATTGTATATCGACATAGCCATCAATGGTATCGAACAAGCAAATCATGTCCTTACCGACTACTTAACCTTTGCAAAACCAAGTATTGAAAAAGAACAAACATTACAGCTAGAGGAAGAATTACTGCATGCATTATCTTTAATTACACCTCTTGCCAATTTGACAAATGTTCGTACCCATTACATAAAGCAAAGCACTTCTTTCTTTATCGCTGGAGAGAAGCAAAAACTAAATCAATGCTTATTAAATATTTTAAAAAATTGTATTGAAGCTATGCCAAAAGGCGGTGATCTTTATTTCACATTAATTCCTGATCATAAGCATATACAGCTATATATAAAAGATACTGGAGTCGGTATGAATCAAGAACAAGTAAAACGTCTCGGTTCTCCGTTCTATTCAACGAAAGAAAAAGGCACTGGGCTTGGAATGATGGTCGTATTCAGTGTTGTTCAAGCTATGAATGGAAAAATTGATATTATAAGTGAAAAAGGAATCGGTACAACCTTCTTATTAACCTTTCCACTCATACAAAAAACGTGATGAAATAATCATCACGTTTTTTCTGTCCCTTCAACCAATTCAGCAAAAGCTTTGACTTTTCCATGTGGTTTTTGATTCTCTTTACGAGCTTTCCAAGCGCGCTCTTCTTCTCTCTTTTTCTTGGACATACTTTTCAACTCCTTCTTTTCTTTCTCCATGTAGTATTCCAAAGTAAGAAAGAAAACTATACATGCATCAAAAAAAGAAGCGGTTTCCCACTTCTTCCACTTTATCGCTGTAAAATTGCGTGTTTCGCCTCTTTTAACTGCGTAAGATGTCTTTGTTCATGTAAATCAAGAAATTGAACCCACTGATACAAATTTAAATCATGAAAAACCGGATGCTTTAATCCATTTTCAAATAATTCTTTTTCATCTATGACACTATGAAGCGCATGTAATAGTTCTTGTCGTGAATGTTCTAGTAATTGAATTCCTTGTTGTTTTTTCATTAAAGTTTCTGTTGGTTGCATTTGCTGAGGAGCTTCTCGTTTATGTGTGCGATCAAGCGTAAGTTGGAGGTCTTTAAATGGCGTTGCATTTCTTTCTTTTTTTTGTAAAGCATATACAAGGGCAGATGTGACAGATTGTTCAACTAAATGCAAGTGATGCAAAATTTGAATAATACTCCATTTATCACGACGCGGCTTTACATTTACTTCTGTATCATTTAACATTTCAATTTCTGATAATAGCGTGCTTCGGGTAGACTGTAATGAGTTCACCAAACTTTCTAAACTCACATCCATATTAGATTGAAGCATACTTCTTTCCCCCCTTTTTGTTGGTGAAAAGAGGTGCCCCTTATTCGAAACACCTCTTAATAATTCTGAATTTTCTTTTATTATCTCATCATTTTCCCATTATGTCGATGTTAAACATGTGAAAAAAAACGCATGTTTTTTACAATTTTGTGTCGTCAATCGCATGTAGCCATGCTTCAATTTCTGTAATGACACTTTTCACACAACCCTCAGCAAATGGAGATGTTAAGTTTGCAACTTCTACTAATTCCAAGAATGATTTACTTCCCCCTTGTTGACAAAGGGTCACATAATCTTCCCACGCCTCTTGTCTATTATCTCTTGCACGTTTCCAAAATTGCAGTGCACAAATTTGAGCAAGTGTGTAATCAATATAATAGAAAGGTGAGCTATAAATATGCCCTTGACGTTGCCAGAAACCACCGCGCTCTAAATAATCATTATCCTCATAATCACGATGTGGTAAATACTTCTTCTCTATGTTACGCCATGCGGTCTTACGCTCTTCTGGTGATGCTTCAGGGTTTTCATACACATAATGTTGATATTCATCAACAGATACACCATATGGTAAAAACAGAAGTGCTGAACTTAAGTGAGAGAAGTAATATTTATCTGCATCTTCTTCAAAGAATAGCTTCATCCATGGCCATGTAAAGAATTCCATACTCATCGAGTGGATTTCACACGCTTCATATGTTGGCCAATTATATTCTGGAATTTCAAATTTACGACTTTCATATACTTGAAAAGCATGGCCCGCTTCATGTGTTAATACGTCAATGTCACCAGATGTTCCATTAAAGTTTGAGAAAATAAATGGCGCTTTATAATTCTCAATATATGTACAATATCCACCACCAGCTTTTCCTTTTTTCGCAACTAAATCTAATAAATCATTATCTAACATGAAATTGAAAAATTCATCTGTTTCAGCCGATAACTCTTTATACATCGTTTTCCCATGATTAACAATCCAATCCGCATCTCCTTTTGGAGTTGGATTACCTGTAGCAAACTCAAAATTTTCGTCGTAATATGCTAACTTCTCTACACCGATACGAGCTTGTTGTCTCTTTCTTAATTCCGTTGTAACTGGAACGATATAATCAAGTACTTGCTGACGATAATTCGCCACCATCTCCGCATTATAATCTGTACGATACATTCTTGCATATCCGAGTTCAACAAAGTTTTTGAAGCCTAAAGATTTTGCAATTTTCGTTCTCACTTTAACAAGCTCATCATAAATACGATCTAGTTCTTCCTCATTCTCAGCTAAAAATCCGTAGTATGCTTCACTTGCTGATTTACGTTCGCTTCTTTCTTTTCCTTGCATAAATGGAATAAGTTGTGATAATGTTCGTTCTTCCCCTGCAAATTCAATTTTTGCAGATGCTAATAACTGCGTATATTGTGAAGACAACTTATTTTCTAATTGTAGATCTTTTACGACGTCATCTGAATATGTTTTCAAATCACATTCCGCTAGAGCAAATAATTGCTTTCCATAATACGCCTCTAATTCTTCACGGAATGGAGAATGAATTAACGCTTTATAATATTTTGTACCATACCCTTGTACAACTGGAGAGAACTCATCAAAGAAATCCTGCTCTTCCTTATAAAAAACATCTGTCGTATCAACAGAATGACGAATGTAACAAAGGTTCCCCATTGTACCAAAATCATTGCGAATTTCGTTAATTGAATTGATGACTTGTTTTTGTTCTTCTACAGTTTTTGCGTTCTCAAACTTCTCTAAAGCAACAGTAAATTTCTCTTTTAATTCTTCAATATTTGGCCGTTTATATTCATAGTCTTTAAATGACATGAACGAGCCTCCTCTCCATTATACGTATCTCTACTATAATTCCATGTTTCCTTTCAAATCTCCTCTTATCCTTCAACAAAATTCGGCACATGGTGTCTTGTTTACATGCAAAAAAGCTTTGGATTTCTTTATCCAAAGCTCCTTTGGAACGTATTATCATTTTTCATACTTTCCAATTTTTTTCAACAAATCAAGTAATTCATCCTTTTCATCCTTCGTTAACATCTCAAAGGACTGATGTATAACTTGTTCATGCCCTGGAAAAATAGAAGCAATAAAGTTCTCTCCAGACTCAGTTAATTGCGCATAAATAACACGTCTATCATTCGGGCACGGGATCCTCTTTACTAGCCCCTTTTTCTCCAACTTATCTACAACATATGTAATGCTGCCACTAGCTATTAAAATGCGCTCACCAATTTGCTGAAGTGGCTGACCGCCTTTATGATATAGTAGTTCTAACACAGCAAATTCAGTTGGATTTAACCCGTTACTTTGTATGGATTTATTTGTAGTATCCATAACAGAGCGATGTACACGAGATAATGCAATAAACACTTTTAAAGATTGAGAAATATCTTCTCGTTCATTATTTGATGTCATACAACTTTCAACCCTTCACTTAAATTCTCAGCAATAAAAAAGAAAAACAGCTTATTACTTCATATAATTTCCGAATGAGCATTCACTCACTCATTTCCTTTCCCCCAACATATTACAAATGCTTCTTGAATAAAAACATGACAATTTTAACATAGTTTATATATAATGATAATAAAAAAAGAAGGAGTACCACATTTGAAAGTCAAATTACAAAGCATAGTTATATATATATTGCTTGTTATCCTACCAACGATAGGGATTAGTGCTACATTTTATTCATATCATACGTATAAAATGAAGCAGGAAAACAAACTATCTGCTCATACGGTTCTCTTTTTATATAGAGACTATTTAGATCATCACCTTGGTGAAGCGATTTCTGCCTTAGAAATGCTCGCAAAAGTCGTAGGTACCGAGACTGGTAACATAAATGGGATTAAACAAATTGTGCATGAAACAGATGGAAACGATGCACGCTTTTCGGGTCTATATTACGCTACACCAGAAGGAATCATTACAATTGCATCAGAAGGCGAATCGCCGCCTATAGATGTCTCAGACCGCAAGTATATTCAAGACGCATTACAAACTAAGAAAACAACTGTATCATCCGTCATTACAGATCGCGTCCTTGGACATCAAGCTATTATGATTGCTTCCCCAATATTTAACAAACAGAAGGAGCTCTCAGGCCTATTGTTAGCAAGTTTACGCTTTGACTACATTTCATCTTCTTTAAATGCTATTAAGCCACAATACCATTTCGAAGTAACTGATAAACATCATGTAGTTTTTCTAACCGATGATAATAATGAAACAAGCGATGAACATTCTGACATGCTCACTACCCCACTCCAAAGATTAAATTGGAAGGTCTCTGTTTCTCCATTGCCTATTCACCAGCAAACTTTATATCAGTTAGTTTCAATAGAGTGTATAGCTACTTTATTTTTAATGTCTATTTTATTTTTGCTTACTCAATATATGTTGTTAAAACGACAAACAAAACTGGAAAGACAACAAAATGAACTGCAAAAAATTGAATTGGTTGGAACTTTTGCAGCGAGTACAGCTCACGAAATCCGCAATCCTCTTACGGGAATTAAAGGACTCGTTACGCTATTAAAAGAGAAATATAAAGATGAACAGGATCAGTTCTATTTTTCCATCATCGAACAAGAAATAGAGAGCATTAATGAAATTGTAAGCGAATTTCTTATTCTTGGAAAGCCAACTGCCATCCTTGAACAAACATATGATGTGAGAACTATTCTAAATGAGGTCGCATTGATTATTCAATCTGAGGCGAATCTACATAACATTGTATTCCATTTACATTTGCCAGACCATCCTGTTCATATCCGTTGCTCAAAAGACCATATGAAACAAGTGGTTTTAAACATTACAAAAAATGCAATTGAAGCTATGAATTCTAGTGATACACTAACCATTGTCGTAACAAACAATGAAACACACGCACAATTGCAAATTATAGATACTGGAAAAGGGATTCCAAAACATATTCAAAAACACCTCTTTCATCCGTTCTTTACTAATAAAGATACTGGAACAGGTCTTGGACTTGTCATATGTAAACGAATTGTAGAGATGTACAATGGGCATATTTTTATTGATAGTAAAGAAAACGAAGGAACGACAGTTCATATCGAAATTCCGTTACACATAGTATAATTATCCTTATTCTATAAGGGTAATTATACTTATTTCATAAAACCAGCTACAAGCATTCGCCAAAAATTATTCGATTTTCCTTCATACCCGATTTGGAAAATAGGTATTTTTATAATTGAAAACCATTTCGGTGTTTGTTTTTCTTTATAACGCTGGTACTGTAAAATAAGCTTGTCCAATTCTTGACTAACTTGAATTGTCTCTCTACTATTTAACCCACTTGTTAATCCTAATTGAATCATTTCTTCACGCTTCATATGAATATCACGTGAAAGCTTTTCCAATGTGTACTTCCTTTTTACAGTAAACATCCATATCCCCCTTATTATACTTCCATGCTCTCAACTTCACTTCTCCATTGATTTTTTAACTACTTAGTCATATACAATTTTAAGAATCAGAAAATTTAACATTTTCTCCCTGTAATTTACAAATCTTTACCCTCACTTTGAGAATTATTACAAATTATTCTATCTTTGTAAATACATTCGCAATAATAGACATTTTTTTCATCTTCTTTTTTTGTAAATACCAAGTAAAATGCGGACTCTCTATTTTTCATATACTTTTCTTCGACATTTTTTGTTTAATTTATATAAAAACGCAAAACATAATGATAATTGATAAATATAGAAAGGAAATATTCATATGCGTAAATATACGATTGCATTACTCATCTTTACTATGTTCGTACCCTTCTTCTTATTTCCCATTCAAGCGAATGCCCATACGAATAAAGTAGCTATTGTCATTGATGATTTCGGCAATAATATGAAAGGGACAGATAAAATGTTATCCCTTCCCATCCCACTAACTGTCGCAGTCATGCCTTTTCTTCCTTCCACGAAAGAGGATGCAATAGCAGCTCATAAAAAAGGACATGAAGTTATTATACATATGCCTATGGAGCCCATTAAAGGTAAAAAAGAATGGCTTGGACCAAAAGCGATTACAACTGATTTAAGCGATGAAGAAATAAACAATCGACTCGAACAAGCGATTCAAGAGGTACCGCATGCAATTGGAATGAACAATCATATGGGTTCAAAGGTAACAGCTGACGAAAGAATTGTCCGTCTTATACTGGCAGCTTGTAAAAAACACGGTCTATTTTATTTAGATAGCAAAACAAATCCTAATAGTGTCGTCCCAAAAATAGGGAAAGAATTAGAGGTACCTATTATTGAAAACCAACTATTTTTTGATGATGTTTATACAGCAGGACATATTTCAAAACAAGCACAATTACTCATCAAAAAAATTCAAGAAACCCCTATTATGGTAGCTATCGGGCATGTTGGGCCACCAGGCGAAATTACATCACGTGTGATTGAAACTTCCATTCCGAAAATTCGCGAGCACGCAGACTTTATTTATTTATCTGATTTAGCATTATCTCCACCTGCTGTTTCAAAATAAAATTCATCACTTACACTAAAAAAGGTACCAATCTACATATAGCAGATTGGTACCTTTCCTTTTAACTTAAATATAATCCACATGACTCACTCTGAATCCTTTTTTCTCTATTTTTTCAATTAATTTCTTTAATCTTTTTTCATTTAATTCATCTGATATATTTACGATAACACGGCGAATATATTGATCGCCGTTATCTAGCGTAAACAATCCACCGATATTATATGCTTTTAACAATGTCCCAAGCTCTTTAATCGTTCCCTTACAATCTTGTGTTGCAATTGTTAATATATAACCACCCGTCCGCATACCGAATGAGTCTTCAATAACATCAAATATATTGGAATGTGTTAAGATACCAACAAATTCATTATAATCATTTAGCACAGCTAAAAACGGAAGGCGACGGATAACATAAAAAGCTCTGAAAAAGGAATCCTTTTCAAAAATAAATGCAGAAGAATTTTCCAGCATATCTCCCGCACTTACATGCTCTAATCCGCTCATACACTTCTTTTCTAATAAATCCACTTTATAAATAATCCCCGTGAATGTCTTCTCATCTTCTGCTAATACAGGGATTGCTCGAAATCCCGTTTCATTCATAATTTGCAATGCCTTTTCACCAGTATCATTCGTCTTACAATAAGTCACCTGCTGCTTTGGCAGAAAATGATATTTAACTCGCAAAATATGTTCCTCCTTACATGTCATCATGTAACCTATATATAATAAGGAGACCTATATTTTATGAGTGAAATTATTTTTAAAACGCTTTCATTTCTTCATGGAACAGTAACCATTTTGGCTATATTTTATATAACCGAACTTTTCGCCCCTTTTATCATTAAAAGCTTTACGTGATAGTTCATTAAATACTCTATACCTTCCAACCATTTTTTCGCCTCTTCTGGAGTTTTCCCCCACACGATCATACCGTAATTATGAACAAGTACTACTCCTCCGCCTTCAATAAAATTTGGCACATTACTTTCTAACAAATCAGCGAATTTTTTTTCATCTTCTACAATTGGAATTGTCATTTCTGTTATACCTTCTTTTCCAAAAACACGTTCCACGCTGCGTTTATCAAATGTTACTTCTCCTTCTTCTCCATATAGCTCTGATATTAAATGACTATCTACAGTCTGCACTTGTAAAATACATTCTGCACTGCTTTTTTTATAAATATCTGCATGCATAAATGACTCTGTAGCTGGTTTTTCTTCGTTTTCAAATACTGGCTCACACATGCAATTTACGACAATAAAATCTTCTTCCGAAAACAAGCCTTTATCTCTTCCCTCGACATTTACTAAAAATGTTAATGGCTCTTTTGATGTACATAACGATAAACTAATTTTTGTACCATAAAACCAATCACGAAGTGCCAATTCAGATTTCACATCTTTTAATTCATTCCATTTCTTCAGAAAAAATAACATTTCGTCACCCCCGCCGTAATATTTATATAATGTTCGAACCCTTTCTATGTAAAAGGAGTATTTTTTGATTATTCCAAAAATTTAATTGAATTATCACATGAGAATACTTTTTTGTCAATATGGTTTCACCACTCCTTGTAAAAATAGGCTACCCATATGCCAATCCTATTGTCTATTTTCTACTTAATTTTACTCATTTATCATTTGATTATTGCGTTATATAAAACTATTCATACCGCACTTCTTCTCACACTAACCAATTTCAAATTGAATTACCTTCGTCCCATTTTTTCTCTTATCTTCTGACAGAACTTTCACATCATGAAATACACCGGGTTCGTTTCTATCTGCTATTGTAAGGTATTGAAAATAATCGCTATCTTGTACAGTTACAGTAACTATTTTTTCCCTTCTTCAATCACTACTTTAGGATTTTTTATGTATTGAGCAACCATAGATGGCTCATCTTTTTGATTCTTATATATTTTAATCTCAGTATCATACGTACGATCACTTACTGCTGCTAACGCCGGAGTAGAATATGCAGCAAAAAGAATAGCTAATGTCGTGACTACTACTATAGCCTTAATATAATTTTTTTCGAAATAATATCTCCTATCATATATAATCATTTAATTGATAACGAATAAATGATTATATTACATTAAATTTATATTTCCAACGATAAAAAAATAAAAACCCTTTATTCAACGGGCTTTTTTACCTATAGTATGCAGAATTTCACTCTTTTCTTTCTCATTAATAACACCAATTTTCTGCAAAATATTTGCATACAATACAAGTTTATTATATATTCGTTCTGACATAGTTCCCCCTTCTTTCCTCTAACCAACTTTTTTGATATTGGTAAATTATATGAAGAAAATGAGAAAATGTGTCCATTTTTTGCATAAATACAAAACTTTATTTCGTTACTTGCAGACAGTAATACTCCCACAATTTTTTTGCCAGCAAAGCCCAAAAATTTGTGGGAGTTTAGATGCTTTCACTTTATTTAACAAACTGTCCATTGAATATTATGCTTTTTAGCTTCTTCTTCAAAACTGTATGGCATTTTTTTATCACAAATAACATGTTGAATGCGAGAAAATGCTGCTATTCGATAATTCCCTTTTACGCCTACCTTTGTATGATCACATAGAATATATGTTTTTTCCGCTAGTTTCATCATCGCTTCTGACAGTTTTGCTTTTTCTAATTCAAAACTGGAAACTCCAAAACTAGGTAATAACCCATCAATCGAAACAAACGCTTTATGAAAATGAAATTGATGAATCACTTGCTGCGAAATAGATCCTGATACACGCGAATGCTTTGGGGATACTTTCCCACCAATAAATAAAACTTCACCATGAAACATCTTTTTATTAATAGAAGAAATTAATTGTGTCGCGACTGGAAAAGAACTCGTAACAATCGTTAAATTTTTACGATGGACAAGATATGGAACCATTTGAAGTGGTGTACTTCCGTCATCGATTGCAATAACATCACCATCTTCTACAAATGTCGCTGCTTTATAACCAATTCTTTTCTTCTCTTCTATATGTAGCATCTCTCTTTCTAACATTGGCGCCTCTATCCCCGCGCCTGGAAGTTGAACAGCTCCACCATACACTTTCTTCAGCTTTTTTTCACGATCTAATTCTTCTAAATATCGACGAATTGTTTCTGTTGATACAGCGAATTCTCTCGCTAATTCTGAAACTTTTACTTTCCCTTTAAACTCTACCTTTTCCAGAATCGTTCGCTTTCTTTCCTCTCCTACTACAGACATAGCTTCACCCCATTTATATCTATCTTATAAAGTTCTTTGCTTATACAAAATTATGATTTTCTTTGTCAGTGAAAATCTCTTTTAACAACTCCTTTAGCAATACTATCAACTAAACGATTAATATCTTCTTCATGTACATCACCGATATTTCCAATACGGAACGTATCTACTCTCGAAATTTTCCCTGGGTAAATAACAAATCCGTATCTCTTTAATTCGTTATACAATTGCTGAAATTCAAATCCTTCTTCTGGGTAAATGAAAGATGTAATAATGGGAGATTGATATTTTTCATCTACTAGTGGCTTAAAGCCGATTTCTTTCATTCTATTCACTAATAGTTTTTGATTGTTGTAATATCGATTGTAACGCGCTTTTACTCCACCCTCTTCTTCTAATTCAAGTAATGCCTGATAAAAGGCACGTACAATATGAGTTGGTGAAGTAAAACGCCATTTCCCATTTTGTTCTTCCATCGTTTCCCACTGATCATATAAATCCAATGATAAAGAACGAGCTTGCCCTTTACATTTCAATAGTTCATCACGTTTTGCGATAACAAAGCCGAATCCAGGAACACCTTGAATACATTTATTCGCACTACTAATTAGAAAATCAATTTGTAAATCAGCAATATCTATTTCCATACCACCGAAACTACTCATTGCGTCAACCAGTGTAACTTTTCCGTATCGCTTCCCTAATTTACATACATCTACAATTGGATTAATAATACCTGTTGTTGTTTCACAATGAACAACTGCAATATGAGTAATCTCTTTATCTTGTTGCAATAACTTTTCTACTCCTATAATATTAGTTGGCTCCCACTCTTCCGTTTGACTGACCGCCACATCTATATGTAACATCTCTGCCATTTGCACAATTCGCTTACCGTATGCACCATTTGTACAAACGAGAAGCTTTCCGTTTGTAGGAACGACAGAACCAATTACAGATTCAACTGAAAACGTACCGCTTCCTTGCATTAAAACAGTTGTATATTTCTCTTCTTCCTTTGTTGCCAATGATACAAGTCTATTTCTTACATCTTGCACCATTGTGTTATATTCAACATCCCATGTACACCAATCATATAACATAACTTCTTTTACAGTTTTTGTTGTCGTTAATGGTCCTGGCGTTAATAATAAGTAGTGATTTTCATTCATGATCTCGTACCCCTTTTATGAAATAATAAGTTCTTGTTTCTCAATATGTTCAATTACGTTTTCGAGTTCCTGCATCGTTTCGATCGTAAAGTGTGCCCCGTTTTCAATGAAACGATTACGAACTACTTCCATTTTTTCGCGAAGCGCTACCGGATTCATATTTTCAACTTCCTCTTCCGTTAAACCGAGCTCACTACTGCCAAGAATTACACCAACTGTCCACATTCCAGCATTTCTTCCCTCTTTCATATCTGATACTGTGTCTCCAACTTTCATCATATGATTCATTGGATATACACCAAGTTCCATCGCATTTTTATAGCACATCCACGGGTATGGACGACCTGCTGGAACATCATCTGGCGTAACGAGAAAATCAGGTTTATATCCTTGTAATGCTGCTTCCTTTGCTACAATGTCCATCATTTCTCTCGTATAACCAGTTGTTGAACCAATTTTAATGCCTTTTTCCCGTAAAGAAGCAATCACTTCTTCTACTCCGCTAATCGGCGAGGCATAGCGCGGCAAAATAGCGAAGAGAATTTCTTCAAATTCTTCATACATCTCATGAATGTCTGCTTCTGTTGGTAATTGTCCGAAGACACGATTCCACTCACTCGCAATACGAGGCATCTCTGTTAGTGCCCTTACATGATCTATTTTTAATAATCCCATTGGCCTGCGAGCTTCTTCAGCTGTAATTTCAACACCACGTTTATGAAAAATCTCCATAAATACTTCCAGTGGTGCAAAACATCCGTAATCAACTGTCGTACCTGCCCAATCAAAAATAACTGCTTCCATTTTCATTTTATCCATCACCTTTCTTACTTATCTTTTTTGCCATTGCGACGTTCGGTTACGCAGAGCTTTCGTTCCCCATTCATATAAAACTCTCACTACAATATTGGTAACAACAATGAGTACGCTCATCGCGGCCGCTGGCGCCACATTTCCTGCATCATCCATATTTACAATTGATACAGCAGCTAGTTTAAAATCAGCTGCGTACAAGAAAACAACTGCCGAGACAGTTACCATCGAATTAACAAAGTAGTACATAACCATTTCTAAAATTGCTGGTAAACACATCGGGACTGTTACTCGAAAGAATGTTTTATAAAACGGAATGCCCATAGACTGCGAAACAAGTTCAAACTCTCGGTCCAGTTTCTTTAAAGCAGTCGTTGCGGTAACGAATGTTACAGAGTAAAAATGAATGATATTTACTAATACTAAAACGGCAATTGTGCCATATAAGGAGTGAAACGGATTCGTTACTGAAAGTCCAAGGATTTGAATCGTTGGTTGACTAAAGAAAAAGACGTATCCCAACCCAAGCACTAAACCTGGTATCGCCAAAGGTACGATAGAGAAAAAGTAACCTGTTTTCCGGAAAAATTGTAGCTGATCTATTTTCTCAATTGCATATGCGAATACAAATGTTAAAATCGCCCCAATAACCGCTGTAATCGCCGAAACAATTACGCTATTTTTAAACGCTTCAAGCCCATCTCCTGTTAAACTTGAAAAATTAAAATGCTCAAATGTAAAGCTCATATTATATGGCCATACTTTCACACTTGCAGCAATACCGACTGCAACAAACAAAAGAATAATCATAAGAGTAATTACACTACAATATATGAATGAGATTACATCTCTTTTCTTATTAGCTGTTATTCTGTATGGTACTGCTTTTGAAGATAAGAAATTCGCCTGCTTTCTTTGCGTAATACGATCAACTGCAAAAGCAAAAATAGCTGGGATTAATAAAATCATTCCGACAGTTGCACCCATCGGCATATTTTGCTGTCCAATTACTTGCTTGTATACGTCAGTAGCAAGTACATTATATTGCCCACCAACAATTTTTGGTGCCCCAAAATCAGTGAAACTTAGTGTAAACACAACGAACATTGCACTAATTAATCCGTACTTTACACTAGGTAAAGTAACAGTGAAAAACTGCTTTGTTTTACTCGCTCCTAGCATATTAGAAGCTTCATATAAACGATAATCAGAACCTTGGAAAGCAATTAATAAAATAAGGAATGCTTGCGGAAATGTATACATAACTTCAGCCATTACAATTCCTATTGGTCCGTATAACGGTACTTGTATTCCTTCAAATAAACCAAACATCCCTTTCGTTATTAAACCTTGATTACCAAATAAATAGGTAAGCGCAATACCATGCATCATCGTCGGTGCGAATAATGGTAATAATGCTACGTATTGAAATACGCGCTTTCCAAAAACATTTGTACGAGCGATTGCATGTGCATAAGCGAAAGCTAATGCAACTGAAATAATTGTTGTAGCTCCCGAAATCCATACCGTATTTTGTAATGACTGAACTAAAGTTGGTGTTGTGAAATATTTACTAAAATTCGCTACACCAACGAAAACTCCGTCTTTATCATAAAAAGCTTGTGTAAATAGTTGTAATAACGGTAATACAAGTATGATAAGAAAAGAAAGAATCATGCCAATAATTACGAGCCTTTGAATCCATTCCTCTTTTCCTATACTTCTCTTAATCTTCTTTTTCATACTTTCTACCTTATAGTTTTCTAACATCTCCATCTATACAATGACCTTCTTTCCATATGACAACATATGATTTTCTGAGAAAGAGATTTGAATGGGCTTTCCTTTTCTAATAGCCGTTGCCTCTACTTCCGATGCCAATATATCCACTACAATTTTCTCATTATAAAGATGTGTTTTCTCTTCTATGACCCGCACTTCTGTCCGGTATACAGACCCACGAAACTCCATATTTTCCACAACTGTCTGAATTCCATCCTTTTGTACAACTGTTACATGTTCAGGACGAATTGCATGTTCTTCGTTATTTTTCGAAAAGAAATTAATAGAACCAATAAAATCTGCCACAAACAGATTGGCTGGTCTTTGATAAATCTCCTCTGGTGTTCCAATCTGCATAATTTCCGCATGATTCATTACAACAATTTTATCAGCCATCGTTAATGCCTCTTCTTGATCATGCGTTACCATAATGGTTGTTACTCCTACTTTTTCTTGCAAATCACGCATTTCTCTACGCAATTTTTCACGTACTTTTGCATCTAAAGCAGATAATGGCTCATCGAGTAACAAAATATCCGGAGACAGAGCGAGCGCACGTGCAAGGGCTACTCGCTGCTGTTGTCCACCAGACATTTGAGCAGGATATTTATCTTTTACATTCAGCAAATCAACAAGTTCTAACGCAGCTAGCGCTTTCTCTTTTACTTCTGCTTTTCCATATTTTTTTGTCTTTAAGCCGTATTCAATATTTTCAAGTGCCGTTAAATTCGGAAATAATGCATATGATTGAAAAACCATTCCGAAGTTCCTCTTTCCAGGCGGCAATGCTGTAATATCTGTTCCATTTACAGCTATACTACCTGTCGTTGGTTCTTCTAGCCCTGCTAAAATGCGAAGCAACGTCGTTTTCCCACAACCACTTGGGCCTAATAAACAAACAAATTCATTTTTTCTCACTGTAAAAGAAATATCTTTTAACGCTGTAAATGCATCAAACTGTTTTTGAATGTGTTGAATTGATAAATATTCGCTCATTTTTCTCTCTCCCACTTACTTTTTAGGTTCTGCTTTTTGGCCAAACTCTTTTTCCCAACGCTCTAAAATTTTGTCACGATTCTCTGCTGCCCATTTGAAATCATTCTTTTTGTATAACTTTTCTGTTACATCTTTAGGGAATCCATCTGGAAGTTTATAATCATTTTTAATTGTCGCAAATCCGTTTTTCTCGAAGTATAACTTCATTACATCATCTGTAATTGCCCAGTCTAAAAATGCTTGTGCTAATTTATCATTTTTTGCATTATCTTTCTTAATAAGTGCATTCGCTTCTACTTCCCAGCCTAATCCTTCCTTCGGTAAAACAACTTCAACAGGTGCACCTTTTTGCTTCTCTTTCAAAGCACTATAAACCATTGATACGCCAACTGGATATTCACCTGCACCTGCTAATTTCGCTGGTTTTGAACCGGAATGCGTATAAGTTGCCATATTATCATGAAGTTTCTTCATGTAATCCCAGCCCTTATCTTCTCCCATAATTTGTAGCCATGCAGAAACTGTTAAAAATCCTGTCCCAGAAGAAGCTGGATGTGGCATAACAAGCGTTCCTTTATATTCAGGTTTCGTTAAATCTTCATATGATTCTGGTATCGGTAAATTTTTCTTCTTTAACTCTTCTTTATTCACTGCAATTCCCGTCATAAATGCCGTATTACCTACCCATTTTTCTGGTTTCTTATCATCTTTAAATTGCGGAAGAACGCGATCTGCTCCTTTTGGAGAGTATTCTTTTAACATATCTTTTTTCTCTAAAGCTAATAGACTAGACGCTGCAGTTCCCCATACAACATCTGCTTGTGTATTTTTTCCTTCAGCTAGTAATTTCGCTGTAATAACTCCTGTTGAATCACGAACAATGTTCAACTTCACATCTGGGTACTTCTTTTTAAAGGACTCAAGATAAATTGGTACAAGTTCTTCTTCAATGGCCGTGTAAACAGTTAATGATCCAGATAATTTATCATCTTTTACTTTTGCCCCAGCGCTTTCTTCCTTCTTTGCACCACACCCCATTAATAACGAAAATACCATTCCAGTTGCTACAGCTTTAAAGATTGTTTTTTTCACGGTTTCTCTCTCCCTTTACAAATCTTATGTACAACTCAAATATAAACAACTAGTGTAAAAGCAGTATTAAACCAACATTAATCTTTTGTTTGTTGTTTGTTTTTGTGTAATACGTTGCTACTTCTATGTTTTTTCGCATTTTTCTGCTAATGAAAAATGCGAAATTTACAAATAATTAAAAAAACCTTTATAATCCCACAAAAAAATGAGGCGTTTGTAAAAAACGCCTCATTTTTGTTTACCTTTTTTTGAATTACGATTTGCATACTTCGCACTATTTTCTCCTTCATACTCTAATGCAAATTCTGCATCTGGTAAGCTTTCTTTCGGAGTTTTATTATTATTAATTGCTGCATTTTGTTTTACTTTTCTTTTTACCAACATACTCACCTGCTCTCACTAAATAACTTTCTATTCTAGTTTGAAACAACTTAAAATAATTATTACTGGGAAGTGTTAACAAGTACATAAGAGCTTATAGATGGAAATACTACATATGAAAAAACATTACAAAAAGGAGCAATTATTTTGAAGGAGAAAGAAACGATCCAATCGCCAATTTTAGACGAAACGCTCCCACATCAAATGAATTTCCCATCATTTAAAGGCACGGGAAAACAAATGCAACAACCTTTTGTAAATCAATACGAAGTTGTTATTGGTGATAGTAAATATAATTCTAAAAACAGTCCTCTTAATAATTGGAGTGATGAGGTAGACCCTGCCATTATGGCTGGAGAAGAATGGATTCATCCTACAAATGATATCGGATGGATTGCAGAAGAAAATCAAGAATTGCTCAAAAACGAAGCTGATAACAAAAATGAAACTTTTATGCATCCTCAATTTGGCATTAACGACTAAAAAACCATTCTACCTAACATAGGTAGAATGGTTTCATACTATCCAATAATAATTCGCTCTTTCGGGTACTTATAGCGAGGTGGTTGCTCTCTTCCACCACTAGCTAAAATAAATGTCAAAATACCGACGCGTCCGATAAACATAAGTACGATTAATACAAGTTTACCAACCATTGTTAAATCTGAAGTAATACCTGTTGATAATCCAGTCGTCCCAAAAGCAGAACAAACTTCAACTATTAAGCTCATAAGTGGTACATTTTCCGTAATGGATAAAATAAATAGCGCTGAGGCACATAATAAAATCCCCATCGTCATAACAACAGATGCTTTCAACACATCCTCTTCATGTAGCTGACGTTTGAAAACTCGGACTGTTCTTCCGCCCCTTGCAAATGTATATAACGATAATATACTAACAGCAAATGTCGTTGTACGTATCCCGCCCCCAACTGAACTTGGAGATGCTCCTATGAACATTAATATACTCATAAATAAAAGCGTTGGTTGTGACAATTCACGTATGTCCATTGTAGCAAGCCCACCACTTCGCGTCGTCACAGATTGGAATAATGTATAAAATACAGTTTCATGCCATGACTTTCCTACTAAGAAATGATTTCGTTCTAATAGAAAAATCATAATTGTTCCAACAATAACAAGTGCAAAAAATGTTGTTGTCGTCAATTTTGTAAATAATGAAAAGCGAAATAGTTGCTGTCTCCTCTTACTCAGGAATTGCTTTACTTCCATTAACACTGGGAAACCAATAGCGCCTAAAATAATAAGTAACATATGAATCATCTGAACAATATAATCTTTTTTGTATGGAATCAGTGATTGTCCGGTTAAATCAAATCCTCCGTTCGTTGTTGCACTAACAGCGGCAAAAAAACCGTGAAAATACGCTTCTTGCCACGTCGGAAAATACATTAGAAATCTTGTACCTAACAGTAACGCTCCAATAAGTTCTATTGAAATAATTACAATTAAAATAGAACGCATCAATTCTACAAGACCTGCCAAATTTCCTTGGTTATGGTCTGCCATAATTAATCTTCTTCTTTGCAAACCAATCTTTTTACCCGTTATAATCCAAACGAATGTACCAAGTGCCATAATTCCTAATCCACCTAATTGTAAAATAAGGGCTAAAACAATAATTCCTGCCGTTGTAAATGTATCTGGAATAGTAACAACAGAAAGCCCTGTAACACTTACAGCACTAACAGATGTAAACAGTGCATCTATAAATGTCCATTTCACACCAGGCTTCGTAATAAATGGTAAACTAAGCAAAAATACCGATACAACTACCGCTAGTAAATAAAATAAAACGATAAGCTGCACGGGACGTAATTTTTGTAAAATTTTTTTTATCTTTCTCATTCCATCACTTCGCTACCTTTTTTCTATCGATTAAATAAAGAAAAATCATCACTTTCTTTATTTGTAAATAACTGCTGAAATAGTTTCGCAAATACCATTCCGTATACAGTTCCATTTCCCCCATACGGCAGTGCGTAATATAAATTATGTATCTTTTTATCTTCTTTTAAAATAGGGAGCCCGTCATGACTACCACCAAATGCCGCTGCCCAATAGTATTCTGCCTGTATATTATTAAACTGTGGGAACATTTTTTTTACAATGTTAATAAGGAGATCACGCTTATGCAATAATTTCGTATCGCCGATATTTTGAATTTTCAGCGTCTCATCTAACCCGCCTACAATAATGCGATTTTGATACGTTCGAAAATACAAGTATGGACGTGCAGTTTCCCAAATTAATGATTGCTCATGCCAACCTTCAAATTGATCTATCTCACTTGTCACAACTGCATAAGTCGTTTCTACTGTTGTGTTTTTTTCTTTCTTGCCAAAAAGCGGTTCATAACCTGTCGCCATAATAATATTCTTTGCTACGATTTTATTTCCTGTTTTCGTGTAACAAATTAAATCATTTTGGATTTGTTTAATGTGTAATGCCTCTGTATGTTCATATATAGTAGCGCCCATTTGTTTTGTTTTATGCAAAAGACTATGCGTTAATAAATATGGATTCACTTCTGCATCACCGCTTGTATATAACGCTGCTTGTTTCGCAAATGAATAACGTTTTTTAATATCAGACTCTGTAAAATATTCAACCGGAAATCCATAATGGCGTAACGTATTATATTCTTCTTGTAAAAATGAAACATCTTCATCTCTACTAGCATAATACAAACTCTTTCGCGGAATAAAATGGGGATCAATATCAAGAGTTGGCACAACCTTCTCCATTGTTTGCAGCGCTTCATAACAAAGTCTATATGCTCGTACCCCTTTTTCTTCACCAAATGTATGAATAAGAGAGGTCAACGATTTATCATGAACAAATTGTAATAATCCTGTATTTGCAGCTGTGCTTCCACATGCAATTGCTCTTTTGTCAATGAGCATAACACACATTCCAAT
Organism: Bacillus thuringiensis; assembly: GCF_014932895.1. Taxonomy (GTDB): domain Bacteria; phylum Bacillota; class Bacilli; order Bacillales; family Bacillaceae_G; genus Bacillus_A; species Bacillus_A thuringiensis_AA. The sequence goes on from NZ_JACYOF010000002.1 coordinate 814,722, forward strand.
TTTCGCTAACGAATACGCTATATGAGCACCTGCTTCTCCACTTCCAATTACAAGCACATCACATATCATATCATTTTCCAACGTTGGATAACAAGGTACAGAAACTCGAGCACTCCAAAACAACTTACCAGTTATAAGCTTCATAATTATACTCCTACAATGTAATTTTCTCCTTCCTATGTTTCGTCATTTTTCAAAAAAAAAATCCAACTAACATACGCTAGTTGGATTTCTTCTCTTTAATTAGAACGCTCTTCAAGCCAATTTCCAACTGTCGGATATGTTTGCTTTACAGCCGTTCCACCATACACAATAGACATATGTCCTGTCGGTAAACATACATACTGTTTATCTGTGCTAGAAATATGATCAAGTAAAGCCTCTACTTGACATGGCAGAGCAATATGATCACGTTTCGCGGAAATATTTAAGACATTCGCCTTAATATTTGCAAGGTCTACCTTTTGTCCGCGAATAACGAGTTCACCCTTTACTAATTTATTATTTTGATAAAAATCACGGATCCATTGTCTATATGATTCACCTGGGAATGGAATACCATCGCCAACCCACTTTTGAACTAATCTCCAACTTTCGACGAAGCGCTCATTCTCTGAACGATCTACTAAAGCAACATATGGACCGACAAAGTTTGTAATCGGTTTTAGCATCTTGTTTCCAAAATCAATCATTTCCGGTGGAATATTTCCGAATGTATCAACCGCTTTATCTAAATTAAAGTACTTCTCATCTAATAAAGGACCATATAATCCTGTTTCAGAGAAATCAAAAGGACTGGTCATAAAGATTAAGTTGCGAATTGGCATGTGCGGATGAAGTGCCGCATAAATAGACGTTAGCGTTCCCCCCATGCAATAACCAAGTAAAGAAATCTCGTCCGATTTTGCAGTTCGCATTACTTTTTTCACAGCTTTTGCGATATAATCAAACACAAAATCATCAAATTTCAAATGACTATCTTCTAAACCAAATGTGCCCCAATCAAGCATATACACATCAAAACCACGATCCACTAGATATTCCACTAAACTATTTCCAGGAGTTAAGTCCATAATATATGGCTTATTAATAAGAGCATATATTAATAAAATTGGAACTCTTTGTGTTTTTTCTTGTTTCGGAATGTAGCGATAAAGCTTTGTCTTATTCTTCGTCCAAATAACCTCTTTCGGCGTTAATCCTACTTGTGGCTCTGGTTCGCGTAATAAAATTTCACTCGCCCTTTTCACTCGGCGGTATGCTTTTCGGTACTCTTCTGGGTATAACTCTAATTGCTTTTCCCATTCTGTTACGAATGTAGTCATTTTCCTATCTCCTTTTTGGTCGATTTCCTTCTTACAAGAAAGAAGTGCATTCCTGCTATGGATATGCACTTTTTTCTTAGTTCATTACATATATAATCCGCCGTTAATATTTAATTGCTGACCTGTGATATATGCACCGTCACGGCATAGGTATACTACACCTTTTGCAATTTCTTCAGCTTGACCAAAACGTTTTTTCGGGATTTTAGAAACGATTTTTTGACGAACATCTTCTGGTACTTCTGCTACCATTTCTGTATCAATAAACCCTGGGCAAATAGCGTTTACAGTTACATTTGTTTTTGCAAGCTCTAATGCTAATGATTTTGTAAATCCTAGCATACCTGCTTTTGCTGCTGAGTAGTTTGTTTGTCCAAATCCACCCGCTTGGCCAATGATAGAAGAAATGCTAATAATTCTACCTTCTTCCGCTTCCGTTATGTATGGAAGTACCGCGCTTGTCGTATTAAATACGCTACTTAAATTCACGTCAATTACGCGCTCCCAATCTTCACGATTTAACTTTTTAAATGTACGATCTCTTGTAATACCAGCATTATTAACAAGAATATCAACTTTACCAAAATGATTCACTGCTTCTTCTACAAGTCGGTTTGCGTCTTCTACTTTAGAAACATCCGCTTGAACTGCATAAACGTCATGCCCTTCTTTTCCTAGTTCATTTACTAAATTTTCAGCTGCTTCTTTACTGCTATTATAATTAATAACAACTTTTGCTCCCTCTTGTGCTAACGCTACTGTAATCGCTTTTCCAATTCCTTTTGCCCCACCTGTTACGATTGCTACTTTTCCATTTAATTGAACCATTTCTTTTCCCCCTTAAATGAATTTGCGAACAACTATTATGAATCATTTTGGTACTCATGCTATGGAGTCCCTATATAATTATGTTTCGCTGTTTATACACGAAAAGTGATTCTCCCTCTCTCTTTTACATGTTATAAACAAGCGCTATTATCATTTTTTATTTTCTGGCTTATTCGTAGGTTTTGCTTCTTCTTTTACAGGTTCTTGTAGTTTCGCTAGTACTGCATTTTGCTTTTCTAGCAATTCTAAAATTTGATCAACTTTCGTTTCTAACGTGCGAATATCTTGTTTTACTTTCGTAACATCACGCTTTAATGTAGGAGATTGTCCTAAAGACTCTACCTTCTCTTCTAGAAACTCCTCGATGTTATCTACTTTATTTTCTAAGTTAATAACAAGCGTAGCCACTCTTGCGATATCCTCTTTCGTCGGCACATTTACTTGTTCTAGATAGCTTTTTGTCGTATCATTTAATGCTTTTTGATAAAACAAATTCAAATCTAGAACGCTGCCCATCCAAGCAGAATATTCCTCTGTTTTAATTGTTTCATTGAGCGCTTTTCCCCAAAATGTTTCGGTTTGTTCATAAGCATTTTTCCATGCTTGTAGTGGATCGAATTTTTGATCAATCACTTTACCTACACTCCCTTTTTTGTTTTTGAAACAATTCAACCTATTCATTATTTTCTAATATTCTGAATAAAACTTCAAGTCTATATTTTATTTTTTTCTATTTTCTAACAAATGTGTTGACTTTAAAAACAGATAGGTGTAAATTGCACTTATAAGCAAAAAATTCCATCTAACTGATTCATGAGGTGATGCACAATCATGCTACATAATGAACCAGAACAACGCGAAAGTTTGGAGAACAACCAAGCGAAACAACCAAACTCCATGCCAAAAAACTTCTTAGTTCCCTTCTTACTTCTCTGTCTAAAAGACTGGAGTCTTCATGGTTACAAACTTATTCAAATGCTAATGGATATCGGCTTTTCTTCTGTTGACCAAGGTAATGTATATAGGACACTACGTAAATTAGAAAAAGAAAACCTCATTTCTTCTACTTGGGATACAAGCGAAGGAGGGCCAGCAAAAAGAATTTATTCTTTAACTGAATATGGAGAGAAATATTTAGCAACATGTGCAACTTCTTTTGAGCATTACCAAAATATGCTGCGAACGTTTTTCACGTTATATACGAACGCATTCTTTCCATTTGCCACTTCTCCAGAAAAGGATGAAAAGGATTCTTCATCTTCACCTGGTGGTACAGCAGAGTAATCTGCGTTCACAATATGCAAAAAAACATTTGGGGGTCAAACAATGGAAACTAAACCATACGAATTGGTCGATGCATTTTGGAAAAACTGGTCTCAATCACTTTCCCTTTTCTCTTCAGCTGGGAAACAATTAGAGCAACTTACTTTAGAAACATTAAAACAACAACAAGACGCTTTGCATAAATTAACATCAGGAGTAGATGAACTAGAAAAAGAACTACAACAATTCACTGTTCAATTCAATAACCAATATACAGATTACGTGAAACAATTAACTGGAAACTCCTTAAATGATCAAATTAATGAGTGGCAAGACAAGTGGAAGGAACTTTCTGCTCATATGCATCAACTTACCGTTTCTCCTACAAAAACATCTTTGTCAATTCTCACACAAACAAGCGGTCAATTTGAAGAAACAACAAAACAATTTATTGAACAGCAACAATTACAACGTGAAGAGGCTCAAAAACAGTTAGAAGGTTTTTTGGAAGAGTTCAAGTCAAAACAGTTGGAACTCGCAAAAAAGTTCGAGGAAAACTCAAAAAATCTATTTACTTCCATCAAGTAAGAAAAATGTGGGAGCTAACTGCAGCACAAACAAAACTCTTTCTTCCTCCTACTACATCAAGATGGCTGGCATTTTTCGATATGGAAAAGAAGGAGGACAAAATGAATCCATTTCAAGAAGCACAAACTGTTCCGGAGCTTCGTTATGATGAGATTCAAGTCGGTGATCAAGCATCCCTAACAAAAACAATTACGGATGAAGATATTATCAATTTTGCAAAATTGACTGGAGATGTAAATCCTATTCATATTTTAGACTCTTTTGCAAAAACGACAATGTTTAAAGAACGTATTGCTCATGGCATGCTCGTTTCGAGTTTTATTTCTACCATCCTTGGAACGAAACTCCCGGGCAAAAATACGATTTATTTATCTCAAAACGTTTCATTCCGTGCTCCTGTCAAAATTGGTGATACACTTCGTGTAGTGGCAGAAGTTATTAAGAAGCGTGACGATAAAAAAATCATTACGTTGCAAACAAACATATACAATCAATCCGATGATATTGTCGTGGAAGGTACAGCGACAATACTAAAAAAAGAGTAGCAAATTTGCTACTCTTTTTTCTATCCAAGAACTTCTAATCACACCGATTACTTCCGTGTATGAGCACGTCGTTTTCACATAAAATAACGTTACCAGTTTATATAGTACGTAGCTAAACTGGACTACTCATAAGGATGTGTATCACCATGGTAAAAACAAACAAATTACTAGTCCCAGGTGCAGAACAAGCGCTTGAACAATTTAAATATGAAATTGCACAAGAATTTGGTGTAAACTTAGGATCTAACACAGCATCTCGTTCTAACGGATCAGTTGGCGGGGAAGTAACAAAACGCCTTGTTGCTTTAGCTCAACAACAATTACGCGGATAATTATATAACATATGGCTTAGAGGCAGATATTCTCTGTCTCTTTCTTTTTTAACATACATACTAGCGCTTCTTCACATACTAGTAAGAGTAAACTGAAAGGAACGATATGTAACATGAAACGGATTAACATTAGCATGAGTCCTCCCCGTGTTCTTACTTTATCTTTTATTTCATTATCACTTATCGGTACATGCTTATTAAAACTACCAATTGCTACAACAACGTCTATTTCATGGCTCGATGCTTTATTTACAACAGTTTCTGCTTGTACTGTTACTGGGCTTGGTGTTGTAGACACTGGAAAAGTATTTACTTTATTTGGACAGTGTGTCATTTTAACCCTTATACAAGTGGGCGGACTCGGCATTATGAGCTTTGCTGTTCTAATTGCGATTATGCTCGGCAGAAAAATCGGTCTTCAAAACCGAATTTTGTTACAGCAAGCATTAAATCAAACGAATATCGGTGGTGTCATCCGCCTTGCCAAAGCGCTATTCTTATTTTCTTTTACAGTCGAATGTATCGCAACTTTTCTTCTCTCTTTCGAATGGGTACCAAAATATGGTGTTGCTAAAGGGATATATTATAGTTTTTTTCATTCGATCTCTGCCTTTAACAACGCTGGTTTTTCTGTGTGGAGTGATAATTTAATGTCCCATTCCCATAGCATTCTTGTCAATCTTGTTATTTCCTCTCTCATTATTTTAGGTGGGATTGGTTTTACAGTAATCGTGGATATAAAAAGAAAGAAAAACTTTAAAAACCTTACTTTACACTCAAAACTTATGCTCTCTTCTACTCTAGTCGTCAATATTATTGCTACAGCTTTTATTTTTATATTCGAGTTCCATAACTCTCATTCTATGAGGGGGTTTACCCCCTTTGAAGAAGGAATGGCCGCTTATTTCCAAGCGATTTCAACGCGAACTGCCGGATTTAATACCGTTGATATTTCTGCATTATCAAAACCTTCCCTACTATTAATGATGCTTCTTATGTTTATTGGCGCTGGCAGCGCTTCAACTGGTGGTGGAATTAAGTTAACAACATTTTTAATCATGTTTTTTGGCGTGTTTAAATTTTTACAAGAAAAAGATGATATTGTCTTGTTTAAAAAATCCATTAAAGATACTCTCATTGTTAAGTCATTGACCATTACCATTATTTCAATTTCATTTATATTTTTTTCTATTTTAATTTTGAGTATTACTGAGCGAGTCCCTCTATTGATGAGTGCTTTCGAAGTATTTTCAGCATTTGGAACAGTCGGTCTCAGCATGAATTTAACGCCCCACTTAACTATTATCGGTAAAGCCATCATTATCTTTATGATGTTCTTTGGAAAAATGGGACCTTTAACATTGGCTTTTTCATTTGCACGTAAAAAGAGACAGAAAATAAAATATCCAAATGAAGATATTTTAACAGGTTGACAACCGTATAAATTATCCATATAATGAAAATACAATAGCATATCTCCAAAGGGGAGTAGCGTCCAAGAATATTTCTTGGAAACAAAGTCGTCATTACGTAGAACTTAGTTCTTCCGGCTTTGTTGGCATTTTTATTACATATGTCTAGCAAGACCTTTGCCTATTAACGGCAGAGGTCTTTTTTGCATTCTTTTCCAAATTCTTCCAAAGTTAATAGGTAGGAGTATGGGAAAACTGAATAGTGGGGAAATTCTTCACTTATTTAGTACTTATAGAAATGAGAGGAGAATGTACATGGATGTATCATTATTATTGGAGTATGGTTGGGTATTACTTATCCTAATTGCACTAGAGGGGATTTTAGCGGCTGATAACGCTCTCGTTCTTGCAATTATGGTAAAACATTTACCAGAAGAAAAAAGAAAAAAAGCACTATTCTACGGATTAGCAGGAGCATTTGTTTTCCGCTTTGGATCACTATTCATGATTTCGTTCTTAGTCGATGTATGGCAAGTCCAAGCAATTGGTGCCATTTATCTTATGTTTATCGCTGGTAATCATTTATTTAAAACATATGTTAAAAAGAATGCGCCTGAAGAAACAGAAGAAAAGGAAACTGAGAAAAAACAAGAGAACTTTTGGTGGACTGTATTTAAAGTCGAAGTTGCGGATATCGCCTTCGCAGTTGATTCAATTTTAGCTGCTGTTGCATTAGCAATGACTCTACCGAAAACAGGATTAGGTACAATTGGTAGTCTTGATACAGGGCAATTTATTGTTATTTTTGCAGGTGGACTTATCGGATTAATCATTATGCGATTTGCAGCATCTGCTTTCGTACAAATATTAAAACGTAAACCAGGGCTTGAAACTGCAGCATTTTTAATTGTAGGTTGGGTTGGTGTGAAATTAGCAGTTTATACGCTAGCACACCCTGCTTTAGGTGTCCTACCACATTCATTCCCAGAATCTACTCCATGGAAACTTACATTCTGGGGTGTATTAGTCGGAATCGCAGTTGGCGGTTGGTTCTTCTCGAAAGAAGTAGAAGTAAAAGTAGAAAAGAATTTAGATGAAAAAGCGCTGTAATTACAGCGCTTTTTCTTTTTTGTTTCAATCCCCTCTCTATTTTTAGAAAAAATTCCATTATACTACCTTTTGTAACCGCTTTCCGTTTTGATGTATGTCCTTTTTGTGAAACATTGCACAAACTTATTGAAACTGCGAACAATTCCATGTACTTTATTCATATAAAGAGTATTTATAGACGATGTATTAAAGGAGCGTATTACTCATGCTAGAACAAGGATTAGATTATGTTGTCAAACTGGCTAAGAGCAAAAAACAAATGCTAGATACAAACCCGATGCAATATTTCATACGTGCGGCACTTGCGGGTATTTATATCGGTTTTATTATTGTACTATGTTTTAAATTAGGTAACTTTTTTCACATTGCAGATTCACCAGCAACTTATTTAGCTGCATCTATGTTTTTCGGAATTGCTCTCGTACTTATTATTTATGGTGGGGCTGAACTGTTTACTGGAAATACAATGTACTTCACAGTGGCAACTTTAAGAAAAGAAACAACAATTTCTGATACACTTCGTAACTGGGTTGCTTGTTATATAGGTAACTTAGCTGGCGCTTTATTCTTTGCCCTACTATTTTACGCAACTGGCATTTTCCAAGCAATTGATCACGGTCATTTAATGAATACAGTTGTTGAAGGAAAGATGAACACACCTACAACACAATTATTCTTTAAAGCAATTTTATGTAACTGGCTTGTCTGTCTTGCCTGCTTCTTACCTTCCCAGGTCAAAGGTGACACAGCAAAAATAATGGTTATGATGCTACTTGTTTTCACATTCTTCTTATCTGGTTACGAGCATAGCATTGCAAACTTATCACTCTTTGCTTTATCTTTAGTTTCACCGCACCCTGAGTCAATTTCTTTTGCAGGTGCTATTCATAACTTAATTCCTGTTACAGTTGGTAACATTATTGGCGGTTCCGTATTTGTCGGTTTGGTCTATCACTACTTAACAAAGAAAACACCTGATGTTAAACAAGAAGAAACTGAAATCGCAGCAGCCCAAAAAGAAGAAATCATTCCTTTACAAGCACATATGAAACATTAAAAACTCCAAAGTAAAACTTTGGAGTTTTTAGCTCCCTACATATTTAACGACAAGATGAGAATTAATTTCCCCTTGTTCTTTCCCCTTTTCAATTCTCTGTTTCATCTTATGCATACCGATGTGATCATTTGTATGAAGGTGAATTTCATTTACATATAAACCCTCTTTACAGAAAGCCTCTACAAAGTCTAACCCATTTTTTTGTCGCCATCCCATATTAAAATCGAGAGAGAGAATGTTCACATCATGCTCCCGCACAATTTGTAGCGCAGATTCTACTGTAGTTGCCAACTCGTATCCGAACGGGCAACTTCTTTGATCATCCATATACACATTCATTTTCTATTTCTCCTCTATTTTGAATACACAACTAATACATAACAGATTACTCCAAGACTAATAAAAGGTCCAAACGGGATGGGCTTTCTTGCCTCTATACGTTTTAATACAATACCTATTCCGAAAAAACAAAGACTAAAGCAAGATGCTAAAAATAAAGTCATAAAAATCCCTTTCATCCCCATTATATATCCAAGTAACGAAAGTAATTTTATATCCCCTCCGCCAAGCCCTTCTGGATATACTTTTTGCATACAATATAACAAAATGAATATAATTCCACTACCAACTATACTGTCTATCCAAGTAACTAACGGTACAAAAATACATTCTATAATAAGTAACAAAGCAAACCAAATTAAAATACGATTTGGAATTAGCATATATATGTAATCTGTAACTGAAATAATAAGAAGTAACGAAAAAAGCGATAAAATGGTGATAAGCTCTCGTTCCATTCCAATCATATATAAGGTAAGAAGAAATATACTTCCTGTTATACATTCAAATACTACATACATGATCGGAATTTTCCTCTTACAATTCGTACAACGCCCTCTTTGTATACAAAATGAAATGATTGGAATCAGTTCTTTTGGCTTTAGCACATACTTACAATAATGACAATGCGAACGCGGAGTAATGATAGACTCACCTAGTGGAACTCTCATCGCAATTAGCATAAAAAAAGAACCAAACACCATCCCTGCTAACAGTGCATATAAATAAGTGAACATCCCTTCCTCTCCTTTCCAAAAGAACATAGCAAAAAAAGGAGAGAACTTCTACTTCATATTATCCTTTATTCTACTAAAAAAGCAGGCCATTTTCTGGCCTGCTTTCCCCTCTTTTATACGATGAAATATACCGCTTTTAAAGGTCCGTGTACTCCGACAACAAGATTCATTTCAATATCAGCCGAGTTACTAGGTCCTGTAATAAAGTTAATACAAGATGCTACATCCTCGCCCTTTTCTACACGGGAGTTCATATCCTGAACCGCTTGCGTAATACGAGGCACAAGTGTTTCACGTGGAATAATAGCAAAATATACAGTCGGTAAAAAGTGTAAAGAACGTCCTTGTCCTTTATGACTTTGTACAACAATTGTACCAGATTCAGCTAACGTATAGTCACTAAATGCAATACCGATATTCGCCTTTTCGGCTAAACGCATATTTTCTTCTTTTTTCTCTGGATCCCATACGTTTACTTCGATATCATGCTTTGGAAGTTCTTCTTTAAATAAAGATGTTAAACCATATGCATCAAAACGTTCATCTGCTGATAATAAAATAGGTCCCCCGCCATTTTCCATGATTACTTTTTGAATATCTTCACGTAAAAGGTCATTCGTCGTTTCTACTACTGTTGTATGAATGTTTGTACATTGCTTTTTAAACACTTCTAATAACTCTTCTTGTGAATAATCTTTTAACGTTTCTACATTCACATTACTTTTCCATACTGGACGCTCGACACCTTCTGTCTTACGTTCTCGTCCAAGTTCTTTTGCGATATTGTCTAGAAAGGAATCACGGTTTTGAATTAATCCTGCCATTATTTATTCCCGCCTTTCTTATGATCTTTATACCAATCACGGAATCGTTCTTTACTTGGCGCTGGGAATTCACGAATGTCCGTCCAGTTTTTAAGTGGTCCAACACCTTTTGATACACGGTTACCAGATGTAAATGGACTCATAGCTGCTGGTGCCATTTTTGATCCCATTTTATATAAAGCCGCTGAGGATGCACCCATACTAAACATTTTCATCGCTAATTTCTCTGCTAATGGCGCACGACCTTCTTGTTCAACAATTACTTGACGATGTTTTAATAATAAATCATGTAACGGAATCTTTACTGGACAAGCTTCCGTACACGCTCCGCATAAACTAGATGCATAAGGAAGTTCTTTATAATCATCATATCCACCTAGAAGTGGTGTTAACACCGCACCAATTGGTCCTGAGTAAATTGATCCATATGAATGTCCACCAACGTGACGATATACAGGACATACGTTAACACAAGCTGCGCAACGAATACATTGCAACACTTGGCGGAATTCAGACCCAAGAATTTGAGAACGGCCATTATCAACAACTACTAAGTGGAACTCTTCTGGTCCGTCAACTTCCTCTTCTTGAATTGGCCCTGCTACTGTTACATAACTTGTTAACTTTTGCCCTACCGCACTACGGCATAGCAAACCAACTAAAACATCTAATTCTTCCATTGTCGGAACCATACGTTCCATACCCATTACTGCAATTTGCGTTTTCGGGATTGACATGACAAGATCTGCATTACCTTCGTTCGTTACTAGACAAAGAGATCCTGTATTTGCAACAGCAAAGTTACAACCTGTTACACCAATTTCCGCATCCATAAATTTCTCACGAAGTTGCTTACGAACAAACTTTGTCATTTCGTATGGATCATCAGAATTTTCATACCCAAGCTTTTCTTTAAACACATCGCGAATTTGCGTTCTATTTTTATGAAGAGCAGGCGCAATAATATGTGAAGGTGGATCGTTATCTACTTGCAAGATATACTCTCCTAAGTCACTTTCTAACACTTCACAGCCAACCTCTTCAAGCGCATGGTTCATACTAATTTCTTCTGTTACCATCGACTTTGATTTTACTACTTTTTTTGCTTGTTTCTTTTTGGCAACGTCTTGAATATACTTTGCTGCTTCCTCTTTCGTTTTCGCAAAGTACACGTGTCCGCCTCTTTTTGATACATTTTCACTTAACTGCATTAAGTAATAATCAAGATTTTCTAACGTATGTTGACGGATTTGTTCACCTAGTTCACGCCACTCTTCCCAGTTTCCTAATTCGTCCGCTGCTTTTAATCGATTCGTATATAAACGCGTTTGTGCAGACGATACCGCACCGCGCATAAACGAATCTTGAATTCCATCGCCTACGCGATCATTAAATTTTTTCTCACTGATTTTCATAGACATAGCTTATGTTCCCCCTTCATGAGCGACTATTCAGTACCTCAGCAATATGCATTACTTTTACTTCTTTTCCTAAACGCTCAATTCGTCCGCCAATGTTTAACAAACACCCGCAATCCGCACCGATTAAATAATCAGCACCTGTTTCCATTACACTATCTACTTTTTCATCTACCATTTGCTCGGAAATTGGAGTCATCTTAACTGAAAACGTTCCCCCAAACCCACAACAATTTTGTACGTTTGGCAATTCTCTCACAGTTAACCCTTTTACATTTGATAGTAAAATTCCTGGTGCTTCTTTTACTCCAAGCATACGTGTCATGTGACAAGATTTATGAATAGTAGCTATCCCAGGTAAACTTGCACCAACGTCTGTAACTTTTAAAACATCTACAATAAATTGTGTAAATTCATATGTTTTATCAGCAACTTTTTGTGCACGTTTAGCCCACTTCGGATCATCTTTAAAAACATGCGGATACTCATGAAACATTGTCGCACAAGAACCAGATGGTGTAACAATATATTCTGCATCTTCGAAAGTCTCAATCATATGTTTCATCGCTTCTTTTGCTGCTTCTACATGGCCGCTATTATAAGCAGGCTGTCCACAACAAACTTGTGCTTCTGGAAATTCAATTTCACACCCTAAACGCTCCAACACTTCAACTGTTGCTTTACCTACGTTTGTTTCAAACATATCGACTAAACAAGTAACAAATAAAGTAACTTTCATAATTATTATTCCCCCTCATTACAACTTCGCCAACATTCATATGGTCATCAGATGACTTAGGAAAGAGAAGTAGGCTCAACCATGGCCTATCCTCTCCCTCTTCTAAAGAAAACGCTTTCTTAATCTTTCTCTATTTTATCAGAAAAATGGAATTTTAAAAGATTAAATTACGAATTTATATCGCTTTTACCTGTGACAATATGTTCTACATTTGTTAAATGATTTAGCATTGCTTGCTGCGCTAATTCTATATCTTGCTTTAACACCGCATCATATATAACTTGATGCTCTTCTAAAAGTCGTTCTGCTGTTGTTTGTTCACCATATAAAATAATGCGTCTTGATTCACCAATCGTTTCAGCAATCATCTCTGAAACATGATTCATGAGTTCAAGCAAAATGTTATTATGTGAAGATTTTGCAATTCCCATATGGAACTGAAAGTCTGCTTTTTCGCCAGCCTTTTCATCTCCAATGCTCTTTGCCATTTCATCTAACCAATGTTTCATATTTTGTAAATTAGCTTCCGTACGTTTTGCCGCCGCTGCTCGAACTGCCCCCACTTCAAGCACCTTTCGTACTTCTAATAAATTCAAAATATCTTCTTTCTTCATTAATAATCTATTGTTTAACGATTTCGTTAATGAAGAAGAATCGAAATTCTTCACATATGTACCTTCTCCTTGTTTCATCTCAATTAAGCCCATTGCTCTTAGCGCACTTAACGCTTCACGAACAGCAGATCTGCCAACTTGAAACTGCTCAGCTAATTGATGAACAGGAAGTAGTTTGTCACCAGGTTTTAACGTACCATTTTTAATCATTGTTAAAATAGCTTCAGATACTTCTTCGTAAATTTTTTTCGGTTTAATAGATTTGTACTCCAGTTAAATCACCTCAGTATCTTCCAAACAACAATTGAAACGATTTATAAGAACTTAGCATCCATAACTATTTTAGAACGAATTAGTAAGAAGTACAAATGTTTTGTTCATAAAATAGTCAAATTTTCGATATTTGTTACATATTAATTCATATCTTTACGTGTAACTCTTTATCTTCCATATAAAGAGCATATCCTCAAAATTAGAATATGCTCTCCTCATCTTGTACTTTTAATTTAATACCAACCGTTGTCCCCTTACCTTTTTCACTTTCTATTCTCCACTCGCCATCATGTATATGAACAATTTGCCTTACAATAGCAAGTCCTAAACCTGTTCCACCATGTTGACGACTTCTTGCTTTATCAACTCGGTAAAAACGCTCACCAAGATTTTCTAAATGCTCTATATCAATACCGATTCCCGTGTCTTTTATTTTCAATTCACAATAATCATCTTTTTGCTCTAGCGTTATTATGATATCCCCGTGTTCATTCGTATAGCGTATCGCATTATCTAGCACATTATGAAGAACTTGTTGCATACGATCTTCATCAATTATTACGATAATTTCAGGATTTAAATTCGTTGAAATACGAATTTTCTTTTCTATAAACTTAATTTCATACGTATCTAATACATCTTCAATAAGCTGGGAAAAAACGATAGGTTGCTTCTTTAGAGGAAAATGTTCACCTTCTAGTTGCGCTAAATCTAACAAATCATGAACGAGACGCTGCATTCGATCTGCTTCTTTATGAATAAGCTGGGTTACTTTTTCCTGCTGCGGTCCCTTTGCTACACCATCTAAAATAGCTTCACTATATCCTTTTATATAACTAAGCGGTGTTCTAAGTTCATGCGAAACATTCGCCAAAAACTCCTTACGTTTTACATCTTCTGTTTCTAAAGAATGCGCCATTTTATTAAATGCTTTTCCTAATCGTCCAATTTCATCTTCTGAAGAAATGGTAATCCGCTCCGAGAAATCTCCAGTAGCTAAATGATTGGCAACCCGCTCCATTTGCGAAAGTGGCTTCGTAATTGTAATTATAATTTTTCTACCAATCCATATTGTAAGTAAAATCATAGCAATTGCTAGCGGGGCTAAAATAAGACCCATATCATATATTAAGTCTTTTATACTTTTTAAAGGAATATAAGAATATACAATTCCAACTAATTTTTTATTTTCTAAAACAGGGATGACAACTCCCATAATATTACGATCAAAATGTTCTTCATACCCTATCTTTGTGACGGTTTTTCCATCTAACAAAGCTTGCCGATCTCCTTCACTTATAAGAGAATGATGATGTACATCAAAAGGCAAACATGCGCTTAAATCACGTGGATTGGAAACGAAAAGAACGTCTGAACTTGATATTTGATCAAATGCTCTTACTTTCTCTTCAAAAGTTGATATCCCTTCGCGCCTATCATATTGCGCGGCAAGACCCTTTCCTTCCATTACTAATGAGCCTTTTAAATTCTCAACATATAACTTTTCATACGAGTATAAAGATACAAAATAAAGAAAGGAAACTGTTACACATACCGCACATACTACTGTAAGCCAAAGCTTCTGTACCATCGTAAACATACATTACACCTCAAATTTATAGCCTACACCCCATACGGTTTGAATGTAGTTGCCACTTTCTCCAAGCTTCAAACGCATCGTTTTCACATGCGTATCTACTGTTCTTGTACTTCCGGCATAATCATATCCCCATACCTTTTCAAGTAATTGTTCCCGGCTAAATACTTGTCCGTTATGTTGACAAAGAAAATAGAGTAGGTCAAACTCTTTTACAGTAAGAGAAATCGGCTCGCCATTTGCCTCAATTCGCCTACTTTTTTCATTAATAAGGATTGGTCCAAATTGAATCTCCTCTTGCTGCTCTTGCTTTGTATACCTTCTTAACACAGCTTCTATACGAGCAATTAATTCACCAGGACTAAACGGCTTGACAATATAATCATCTGCTCCCATCCGTAAACCGTTCACCCTATTCCACTCTTCACCTTTTGCAGTTAAAAATATAATCGGCACATCTGATGTTTTTCGAATCTCCTTACATACTGAAAGTCCATCCATTTCGGGCATCATAATATCTAGTACAACGAAATCATAATGATCTGTCTCTAATTTTTTAAGAGCCTCTTTTCCATTTTCAGCTTCTCCCCATTCGTACCCGAAATTATCTAAGTACATTCCGACAAGTTGCCTCATATCACTTTCATCATCTACAACTAGTACTCTATATTTACTCATTGTCCTTCCCTGCCCTCTCTATGAGTTGAAACGGTCCTTTTCCGACTTTAATTGTTTGTTTTATTTTCATATTCTTCATATCCATGACGCACACTTCATCACTATCATAACTTGCTACGTATCCTTCTGCTCCGATTTTCAAAAATGCAAATGGGTTTGATCCTACTTCTACAGAAGCCACTTCTTTATACGTGCTAATATCAAACTTTCTAAGTATATTAGAACCGTGACTTAATGCATATACGTACTTATTATCCTTCGTTATGTTCACAGGCATAAACGGAGCGTGTAAAGAACGTACCATTTCGCCGCTCTGTAAAGAATACACTAAAACTTTCTCATTCACTTGATTTCCATCACCATGTCCGCCAATCCATATTTCTGTCCCATCCGGACTAATCGTTGCTCCTGTTGATGCTGGTGGAATCATAAAGGATTGGATAACCTCTTTTTTCTGTGTATCAATTGTCGTTAGTTTCGTATCATAAAAGTTTAATACAGATAACTGGTTATGTTGCTCTACCATCGTTATCGGTCCTTTTCCTGTTGAAACACTTCCTGTCTCTTTTCCTTCTATCGTAAAGAGCCTTACCTTTTGAGCATTTTGATCGGCAGCAAATAATTGCTTTTTATCTTCTGATACAATTACATTTACAATTCCTTTTCCAGTCTTATATTTTTCCACTTGTCTTCCTTCTGCTAGTGAATATACATATATATATTCTAACTGCTTTCCATATACAAGTATTTCCTCGTCATTTGGAAGTAGTGTAATTCCTGCCATCGGCTCATTTAGTTCCCATGTCGTGATTAACTTTTTAGCCTTTTTATCAATAAAACTAATACTACCTTCTTTTATATTCGTTGTTATAATAACACTTTTCTCTTTAGCAATCGGTGTATATGTACTTCCTTGACACCCTACTAATAGAAATAAAAAACAGAGAAGAAAAACATGCTTTCTCAAAAGATTCCCTCCATCTTCGGATGATTTCGTTATAATTGTAAAATAACAAATAAATGTGTGGAAAGTGTGAAATTTCCCTTTCTTACCCAATTTACATATATAATGTACAACAAATAGAATTTGAGGTGTGCAAATTATGCTTTTTCCTGATTTAGCGAATAAAATTGTACGAGAAGTACGCAGATTAATTACAGAAAATATTATTATCATTAATATACAAGGCGTTATTATCGCAAGTACAGATGCGGAAAGAATCGGTCAATTTCATGAAGGTGCACTTCGCTGTGCAAAACAAAAGAAAACTGTCATTATTACAAAAGAAGATGAACGACGACTGCAAGGTGTAAAAGCTGGAATGAATCTTCCGTTACTATTCCATGACGAAGTAATTGGTGTCATCGGAATCACAGGAGAACCTGAAAACATTTCACAATACGGAGAAATATTACGTAAGATGACCGAACTATTAATTCATGAAAACTACTTTTTAGAACAACTAGAACTTGAGCATCGGTCTTATGAAGCATTTGTCTTTGATTGGCTTCAAAATACAGACTGGTCTCCAAGTTTTCTCGATCGTGCAAAAACGCTTAGCGTTGATTTATATAAAAAGAAACAACTTATTTTGTTCTCTATCAATCAAAATGATACAATGCTCCAGCGTAAAATTTGGCAACATATTCGCAATCTGTTACCAAAAGAACATCTATTTGTTCGCTGGGGGAATGACCGATTTATTTTATTTTCAGCAATGAGCTCTAAAGAGCAAACTTACCAATTTTTAAAACGGCTAAAACAAAACTGTGAAACTTTATTTTCTATTCCTTTATATATCGGGATTGGGCAAACCATTACTCCAAGCAAGATGCACATATCATATGAACAAGCATTACGAGCACTTTCTGTGTCACTTGAAACGAAAGAAATTGTATTTAATGAAGATTTACGTCTAGAAATGTGCTTACAAGATATTTCTACCGAAACGCGGGAAGAGTTTCTTCAGCGTACTATTGAAAACTTATCATCTTCTGCTGAGCTCATGCACACTTTGCGCTTATTTATTGATTACAATCAATCTTATAAACAAACAGCCGAACAATTACATATACACATTAATACATTGCATTACAGGTTAAAAAAGATTGAGGAATATACTGGACTTAATCCGAAACAATTCAAAGATTTAAATGTTTTATATTTCGCACTCCTTTTATTAGATCATTATACAAAAGAAGAACGATAAAACTGATTAACCTTTAGATGATTATACATAGAAAGAATCCCCCGACTTTTTTATCATTATAATGAAAGCACTGTTACTACGTTTTTTATTATAACTACATACGTTAACAGTTTGAGGGGGATTTATAATGTTAGAAAAGCAAATTATTGATTTATTCGTATCCATCGTTGGCGAAGATAGTGTAGATACATCCAATATGGGGCGTTTAACTTATAGTTATGATGCCACTCCAAACTTCCAAGCAATGCCTGATGCAGTCATTGCTCCTCGTAATACAAATGAAGTAGCTGAAGTGTTAAAAGTATGTAACACTTACAAAATCCCTGTGTATGTTCGTGGGTCTGGGACAAACCTTTGCGCAGGAACTTGTCCACTAGAGGGCGGTATCGTCCTTATTTTCCGCCATATGAACAACATTTTAGAAATTGATGAAGAAAACTTAACAATTACTGTACAAGCTGGTGTCATTACACTTGATATTATTAAAGCGGTAGAAGAAAAAGGATTATTTTATCCGCCAGATCCAAGTTCGATGAAGATTTCTACAATCGGCGGAAATATTAATGAAAACTCAGGTGGATTGCGCGGGTTAAAATATGGCGTAACACGTGATTATGTAATGGGGCTTGAACTTGTCTTACCAAATGGTGATATTATTCGTACTGGTGGTAAATTAGCAAAAGATGTAGCTGGTTACGATTTAACTCGTCTGTTTATCGGTTCTGAAGGTACACTTGGTGTAGTGACGGAAGCAATATTAAAACTTGTTCCTATGCCTGAAACGAAAAAAACAATGCTTGCGCTCTATGAAGATATTAATGAAGCTGCCCGTGCTGTTTCTTCTATTATTGCAAATAAAATCATTCCAGCGACACTTGAGTTTTTAGACCAACCGACAATTGAAGTTGTAGAAGAGTTTGCACAAATCGGTTTACCTACTGACGTAAAAGCAGTTTTATTAATTGAACAAGATGGTTCACCCGAAGTAGTCAATCGAGATATTGAAAACATGGCTAACGTTTGCCGCTCTATGAATGCAGTTGATGTTCGCGTTGCAAAAGATGAAGCAGAAGCAGATGCACTTCGTACCGCTCGCCGTAGTGCTCTATCAGCGCTCGCAAGATTAAAACCTACTACAATATTAGAAGATGCAACTGTACCACGTTCACAAATCGCTCCGATGGTTGAAGCGATTAATGCCATCGCAAAAAAATACAATATTCCTATTTGTACGTTTGGACACGCTGGTGATGGTAACTTACATCCAACTTGTATGACAGACGCTCGTAATGCAGAAGAAATGCACCGAGCTGAACAAGCTTTTGCTGAAATATTTGCGAAAGCAATTGAACTTGGTGGCACGATTACTGGTGAACATGGTGTTGGTGCAATGAAAGCTCCTTATTTAGAATTGAAGTTAGGACAAGAAGGTATTGCAGCTATGCAAGGCATAAAGCAAGCTTTCGATCCAAACAACATTATGAATCCAGGTAAAATGTTTGCGAATGACTCTCGTAAAAGAGTGGTGGTTGAGCGATGACCACATTAAATAAAGAAAACATTCAAAAGGAATTTAAAGAACGATTAAGCGAAGATGAACTACTAAACTGTATGCGATGCGGTTTCTGTTTACCAACTTGCCCTACTTACATTCAATCTGGATATAAAGAATCACATTCACCACGCGGGCGTATCGCATTAATGAAAGCAGTCGTTGATGGCTTAATTGAGCCAGATGAAGATGTTGAAAATACATTAAACGTCTGCCTTGGCTGTCGTGCTTGCGAACCTGTTTGTCCATCTGGTGTGAATTATGGACATTTATTAGAAGAAGCTCGTGATATTATTAATCAAAATAAAAAATTCTCAATGCCAGTGAGAGCCATTCGTAAAGTCGTTTTTGAAGGACTCTTCCCGCATCAAAATCGAATGCGAACATTAACAGGACTAATCGGATTTTACCAGCGTTCCGGTTTACAAACGCTAACACATAAAACAGGTATTATGAGGTTATTCCCTGAAACACTTGCAACGATGGATCTCGTTTTACCAAAAGTCCCTAAAATGAAAGCAATGAAAGATCGTCCTACATTTTTACCTGCTGAAAGTACAAAGAAGAAACAAGTTGCATTCTTCACGGGCTGCTTAATGGATACGATGTTTTTAGAAACAAATAACGCAACGATGAAACTTCTTCAATTAGCGGGGTGTGATATCGTTATTCCGAAAACACAAAATTGCTGCGGTGCATTACATGGGCATGCTGGTGAAAAGAGTGGAGCAAAAGAATTAGCGAAACGAAATATAAAAGCGTTCGAAGATTTAAACATCGACTATATTATTACGAATGCAGGTGGTTGCGGGGCTTACCTCGTAGACTATGATTACCTTTTAAAGGATGATCCAGAATGGGCTAAACGTGCAAAGCAATTTGTTTCTAAAATTAAAGATACTACTGCTATACTAGTAGAACTAGATTTCCATAAACGTAATGACTTACGACTTCCACCGCAAATCATTACGTATCAAGATTCTTGTCATTTACGCAACGTTATGCGAACATCTTCTGAACCTCGTATATTACTAGAAGCCATTCAAGGTGCAACATACCGTGAAATGAAAGATGCGGATCGCTGCTGTGGTTCTGCTGGTATTTACAATATTGTTCATTCAGAGTTATCTATGGAATTTCTAGATTATAAGATGGATCGTGTGCATGAAACAGACGCAGCAACGATTGTTACTGCAAATCCAGGGTGTCTATTACAAATGAAATTAGGCATTGAACGAGAAGGTCTTTCTCATAAAATGAGAGGAATTCACATTGTAGATTTATTATTGGAAGCAATTGAAACCAACTCGTAACATACGTAATAATAGGAAAACGGCTATCTCCTTCGTCTACGTAAAGAGATAGCCGCTTTTTTATCCGCTACAACATTAAAAATATGTTACTTTATTATAAAAAAGAACAACAGAAACATTACAGTTTTGTAAAAATCAATCCATTATATTCCTCAAAAAAGTGCTCAAACCATTGATACAATAGGATTCTTTATTTTAAATTTAGGTAAATTTATCCAAAATCCCCCTCCTAAGACCAAGTATAAAAATGCTAAAAATTCCTTTTATACTCTATGTTTCTCTTATTTCTTCCCTTTCCTCTTCTTAGGATAAATTAGGTAAATTTTAAGTCTATGAATTTTTTTCCATCTTTTTTCTCGCAAATTGTAT
The DNA here is from genome assembly GCF_014932895.1 of Bacillus thuringiensis. Lineage (GTDB taxonomy): Bacteria > Bacillota > Bacilli > Bacillales > Bacillaceae_G > Bacillus_A > Bacillus_A thuringiensis_AA. The sequence continues at coordinate 835,845 of NZ_JACYOF010000002.1, forward strand.
GCTACGATGAATTTGTCAGTCAGACAGGCTGTCAAAACCAAATCGTGTGAAAACAAATTAAAACTTTATATAGGGGGACACACACATCATGAAAAAGCGTGTTTTATTATCTGTAGCTGCTGCAACAGCTCTTACTTTAGGAGTATCTTCTTTAGATGCACAAGCTGCAACAGTACAACCATCTAACATAAAGGTTCAAAGTATTCAGCATTCAAAAGTAATGATGAAGCAAATGAACCAACAAGAATTACAAGCATTCTTACAATCTATGGGCGTTGAGTCATTAGCACAATGGCAACAAGGAAACTTCCAACCAAATTGCTTTATTCCTGGTCAACAACCTACTGAAAATGTTGTAACTGAGCAACCAACAGCTAAGCCAGAAACTCAAAAGCCTGCTGAAGAAACTCAAAAGCCTGCTGAAGAAGTTCAAAAGCCTGCTGAAGAAGTTCAAAAACCAGAAGCTCAAAAGCCTGCTGAAAACAACAATACTCAAAAACCTACAGAACAAAAACCTGCTGAGCAAAAGCCTGCTGAAGAAGCAAAATCTTTAAGCGAGTTCGAACAACGTGTTGTTGAATTAACAAACGCTGAGCGTGCAAAACAAGGCTTACCAGCACTAAAAATCGATACTGAATTAAGCAAAGTAGCACGCATTAAATCTGAAGATATGCAAAAAAATAATTACTTTGATCATAACAGCCCTACATACGGGTCTCCGTTTGACATGATGAAGAAATTTGGTATTTCTTATACATCTGCAGGTGAAAACATCGCTCAAGGTCAACGTACACCTGAAGAAGTAGTACAAGCTTGGATGAACAGCGCTGGACACCGTGCAAACATCTTAAATAACAGCTTCACTCACATCGGTGTTGGCTATGTAGAAAGCGGTAACTACTGGACACAACAATTTATTACGAAATAAATAGAATAAAAGAGTCTTCTCATGATGAGAAGACTCTTTTTAAGTTTCGTAGCTTTCTATTATGTATGAATATAAATTGTAGAACATAAACAAAATAGATCCACAGCTTATTACACTAAGTAATACATAAAATCCCCACTTCAAGTTCAAAAACAATGAAAACAGTATACCACATGCCATCACTTGAAAAATCCGTCTACTCACTAAACGAATTTTTTGTAATTTAATTGGATCTTTTTCTTTACCCTTTATCTTTTTAAACTCTTTGCTAAGCATAAAAAGAAACATACTAATCCCGATCGTTAATCCTGCCTGAAAGGATATAAAACTTCCAAAATTAATAAAGAGAATAAGCATATGAATAAACAACATAAATAAAGTAATCGTTTTTATAAATCCGTTTATAATGAAATGCCCTCCTTCATTAAACTTATATATATTATGTGAAATAATATACACGAATCCATGTGAAAAAATAATAAGACAAGGAATAAATGCTACAACAACTTGTTTACTCATAAATTCGTTCGGCTCACCATTTACGTTCCAATGTACTGCCAAACGTCCTGGTAAATATGGGTAGAGGCATAGAGTAAATAAAAGACAAGCGAAAAATATTCCTAGAATATATTTATATTTGACCAAGTGATTCTCACCTCTCTTTTCTCTTTACGGCTTCGCTTCTTTTAGAGAAATTCCTGCAAAAATCTACCTTTCTCAAATTAAAACTTACACTTTACACATTTTCTCTTTGAAATTCTTTCATTGTATTGTTTAATTTTGTAGGAAACGGTACATCGACTTCGATCTCTTCTTTCGTAATTGGATGCAAGAAGTGTATCTTCATCGCATGTAGTGCTTGGCAAGACATATACTTTGTTTGCCCACCATATAATACATCCCCAACTAACGGATTACCATTATAGCTCATATGAACACGAATTTGATGCGTTCTACCCGTTTCTAATTGTAACGTTACGAAGGTTGTATTTTGCTTCTTAAAATACTTTTCTACTTTATAGTATGTGATAGCTTCATCACCCTTTGGAGAAACACGACGTCTCGTAGCATGATGACGATCTCTTCCGATAGCCGCGTCAATTGTGCCCTGCTTCTTTTTTACTTTTCCTTCAACAAGCGCCGCATACGTTCTTTTTATTTTTCGTTCCATTAATAAACGATCCATAATCGCACCAGCAATTCTATGCTTAGCAAACATGACACCACCTGTCGTATCTTTATCTAAACGATGTATATGACGTACTTTCGTCTCTAGTCCTTGCATTTGAAAGTGAAACGCAACGAGATTTGCAAGTGTTCCCGTTCCACCTTTTTCAGCAGGGTGCGTGTCCATTTGCTCTGGTTTATTTACGATGAGTACGTGATCATCTTCAAACACTACCTGTAAATCACCATATTCTGGATCTATACCGTACTCTTCTTCTATAAACATATGAACTTGTAACTTATCGCCCTCTTTTAAAAATTCATGCCATCTTCTCTGTTCACCGTTAACAGTAACACCTTTATCCATGCGAAGCTGATGTAATAACTTTTTTGGTAGTTCCCATTCTACTTTTAATAACGATTCAATACTTATATCATTCCATTTAGCCGGAACGGTAATTTCACACCATTCACCCTTTTTCTTTGTTTCCATACTGTTATCACCTTATTTCTATTGATTCTCTCATTGTAACGGAAAACATGCTTTGATGCACCGTCAAAAATAGAGGACAGCCTTATAATAGACTGCCCCTCACGCTCTAAGCCTTTTCATTTCCTGCAGTACTTCTTCAGCTTTTTGTTCATACGATAAATCTTTAAAGAAATCTGCCAATCGTTTATAGTCGTTGTAAGCATCTAATAAATCGTCCATCTTTTCTATTTTCATCACTTGTTGTTTTTGTTTCATTTTTACTGGATAACGATAGCCCGATACTTCTTGTATTTTGTAATACTCATCCTCTACTTGAATGACCTTTACAAGTTCCTCCTCTTCCGCATCCATCGTATACCCGTCAAATTCTCTAAGCAGTTCATAAATGATATGAGTCCATTCATCTTTTGGATAAAATCCCTTTTCTAATCGATAACCGACAATGCGATACATATGCCCATCGTTTTCAGCAAACTGTACTGTATCATTTAGCTTAAACTTAAAATAACGAAACATTGCCTTCACCTACTTGTATGTAATGTTCTTATCACATACTATTTGCAAAAGGTAGGCTTTGCTATTCATAAAAAAATACTCATCTATAAGATGAGCATTTTTCACGAGGATTCTTCTCGTTTTTTTCGAAATGGCAACCACCAGTTCCAGTCTCCAAACAACTTCATTAAACTTGGTACAAGCATAAGGCGAATAATTGTTGCATCAAGAAATATCGCTAACGCAACTCCAATACCCATCTGTTTTACTGGCAAAATATCAGTAAATGCGAACGCACCGGTAACGACAATCATAATTAAAGCAGCGGATGTAATGATGCGGCTTGTCGAGACAAGCCCTTCTAGCGTTGCTTGATTGTTATCTCCAGTTTCCTCATATAACTCATGAATTCGTGAAATAAGAAATACTTCATAATCCATGCTTAATCCAAATACGAGACCGAAAATGAAGATTGGCAAAACAAATAGAACTGAACTCTCATCTAATCCGAAATGACCACCTTCAAATAACCAAATAACAATGCCAATCGTTGCACTTAAACTAAGTACATTCATAATAATCGCCTTTATTGGAATGAGTATAGAGCGGAATGCGAATAATAAAATAACAAAGGTTGATCCAAATATAACAGACATACCAATTGCAACTTTATCTGTAATTTCATCCTCTAACTCTTGTTGGAACGTTGTCATCCCTCCTAAATAATAAATAACATCGTTTTCTTTATAATTCTTTTTGAAATCACGAACCCATTGTTTAGCCGTTTCCGTACGTGGTTTTGTATCTAAGAAAACTTGAATTGTCGTCTTATTCCCTTTTGTATACGCTTCAAATACAGGAGCTATTTTCGCCGCTTCTGGTGATTGTAACATTCCTGCAACTTGATCTGCTTTCATCCCATTTAGCTCGTTATATACACTTTTCACCTTATATACTTGCTTGTCATCTTTTAACTTTTGAACGACCTTTTCTACCTTTTGTAAGCTTTCTTTTTCCGCTATATCATTCTTCGTCTCTACTACTAAAGTAACATCGGCGTGTGTTTTGACAGTCTTATTAAAGGCTTCTTCATACTTCTCAAAGGCAACTCTCGTATCACTCTTTTCTGGTAATGCTTCGACACCAGGAAACTGCAAATTAGCTGTACGTAGTGGTAATAAGCAAATAACAATAAATGTTGTAACAGCAACAATCATTACGATTGGATGTTTCATTACAAACTGCGCAAATTTACGCCATGCATTTGATGGAGTAGGTGCTACCTGATTCTTTTTTAATATTCTTTTTCCGATTAAAGATAACAGCGCAGGAAGGAGTGTGAGTGAAAATAAAATACTCATAATGACAACAATCATTCCGCTAATAGCGACAGACTGAATATAATCTATCTGAAAGAAAAACAAACCAGACAATCCAACAAATACACACAATCCCGAAAATACGATAGCACGTCCGGCTGTCTGATATGTAATTGCTATCGCTTCTTTTACCGATCGCTTCGCAACTTCCTCTCGAAAGCGATTTACAAATAACAGTGCAAAATCAATGGATAATGCGAGCCCAATCATCGGTACAACATTTAACACGAAAATAGATAACTCTTTATCCACACCAATGAAATATAATATGCCCATCGTGCTAATTACACTTAGTGCACCATTTACAATCGGTAAAATGGAAGCGATTAAACTGCCAAATGAAAATAATAGTACGAGAAATGCAATTGGTAAACCAATCATCTCTGCTACCTTTAAATCATTTTGTGTTCTTTCATTAATTTCTTGATTAATTTTTGGAAACCCTGTAGGTGTTACTTTTAATACCGCACTACTTTCTTTCTTGATTTCATCAGCAAATTGCAATGTCTTTTCCATTCGATCTTTATTTGTTTTCCCGGAAAATAAAATCGTCGCATAACCGATATCATCTTGTAGCATCTCTTTATTTCCTATTGGATGATGGAAAGACTCATATGTTTCTTTCTCTTGAATATGTTTTATAATTCCTTCTATACCTTTTTGAAACTGCTCATGTGAAGCATCCTTATTCTTCTCAAAAACGAGTAAAAGCGTATCCTGAGACTGCTTAAAATCTTTATCTAAAATTTCTTTCGTCTTTTGATAATCTCCTTCCGTTTGGAAACCATCACCACCTAATACTCCTGGCAGTTTCGGAGCAAAAATACCGAGCGCTATCGCTAATACTATTAACGCTACGATTACTGTATAACGAAATTTATACAAAAAAGCCCCTAACTTCCCCCACTTATCAATTTTACGTACATTTGTCTTCACACATTTCCACCTACTTTATATAATTCCATTATCACTTATACTGTATCATATCTTTGTATAAACAAAAAATGTCTGGAAACACTATAATAATAGTTTTTCCAAACATTTTTCTATCTCTCTTTATTAAGCTGAAGCCTCTCGGTAAGTAAACGATGACAAAAAATCGCTATAACTAACAAAATCCCACCTACGCAGTAACCTGCTAAAATATCAGTCGGATAATGAACATTTAAAATAACTCTACTTAATCCAATCCATATAATTAATATGCCCAGCAAAATTGTAATACCACATTTCCCAACTACACTCTTCAAATTGGCAGCAATGATATAGGCAAGAAAACCAAATGTCATAATAGATAGCATTGCATGTCCACTTGGGAAGCTATATCCAAGTGCGTCAAGTGCCTCATTTAATGACGGACGGTCTCTTTTTATAATTTCTTTTATCCCTTTATTAACAAGATGTGTCGTTAGTATAGCCATTGTATACACAATCATAGCAGCATAATAACGTTTTTTCCAAAAAACAAGCAAACTTATTATTAGTGTCGTTATAACCCCAATTGCAGATCCTAACTTTGTAAAGTACGTAAAGAATGTAAGTGAGCTTTCTGTTTGTAACCCTTTTACCATCCCGCGAACATATGTATCCACTGCTGTAACTCCACTTGCTTGTACTCTCCATGTGATAATGCCGAATAAAGCGAGTAATAAAATCATACATATGAACTCATATCGATGTAACTTTTTCTTCAAACGGTCTCCTCCTACTTATGAAAAAATGCGATTTCTATTTAGAAACCGCATTTTCTTACTTATTTACCTTTTGTTTTTAACTCTGTCCAGTAGCGATCGTAGTCTTTTAACTTATCGTCTACATCAACAAGCCATTCTGTACGATTTAATTCTTCTGGTGATAAGAAGATCATATGATTATCACGATATTCTTTACTATGAAGAGAACGAGCTTTTTCATTTGGATTACTGTAACCAATTGACTCGTAGTTTTTCACACTTACTTTTTCATCTAATAAGTAGTTCATAAACTTCTCTGCAAGTTCTTTATGTTTTGCACCTTTTGGAATCGCTAACGTATCAGCCCAAATTGTACCGCCTTCTTTTGGTACAACGTATTCTACATCTTTATTGTCTTTTGCAATAAATGCTGCGTCCCCAGACCATACAGTCCCGATCCACGCATCTTCTGTAATGAATTTTTGTTTAATGTTATCAGTATCAAATGCTAATAAGTTTGGAAGTAACTTCTGTAAATCAGTAGCTGCCGTCTTTAACTGTGCATCGTCTTTTGTACTATTAGAGAAACCATTTTTCTTAAGTCCCATTCCTAATACTTCACGAGAATCATTTAATAAAGTAACATGCCCTTTATATTTATCGTTCCATAAATCAGCCCAGCTTGTAGGTGCTTCTTTCACATACTTTTTATTGTATGCGATTCCTGTTACACCCCAAGTATATACTAAAGAGTATTTATTCTCTGGGTCAAATGGAGGTGTTTTAAAGTTAGAAACTAGATTTTCGATATTTGGAATATTCTTCTTATCTAACGGCTCTAATAAGTCCATTTTCGCCATTGTTTTAACCATGTAATCAGACGGCTGAATTAAATCGTATTTCGCACCGCCAGCTTGTAATTTTGCAAGCATTTCTTCATTACTTGCGTATTTATCATAGTTAATTTTCACGTTATATTTCTTTTCAAAATCCTTTAGAACTTGCTCATCAAAATTATCAGCCCAGCTATAAATATTTAATTCTTCTTTCTTCTCGCCGCAACCAGCAAGTACACCTGCAACAAGACTGAAGCTAATCGCTGCACCAGCTAACCTCTTCATTAATTTCATCGGTTTATTACCCCCTCGTACTTTCTATATCATTCGTATTATAAAGGAAGGTGTCCTCCAGAGTTTTCTTCACCATCTGCACCTTTGTTACGGAAGATTTCAGATAGAACCATTAATCCTACGATAACAACAATTAAAATTGTAGAAAGAGCATTAATTTCAGGTGATACTCCGCGCTTAACCATACTGTAAATGTATAATGGCAATGTTGTTGATCCTGGTCCTGATACGAAGAAACTAATTACAAAATCATCAATTGATAATGTGAATGTTAATAATGCTGCTGAAATAACTCCCGGTGCGATTGCTGGAAACGTTACATAGCGAAACGTTTGCCAAGGCGTTGCTCCTAAATCATTTGCAGCCTCTTCTAAATCACGTCCCATGCTAGAAAGACGGGCCGCTAAAATAACAACAACAAATGAAATACTAAATGTAATATGTGCGATAATAATCGTTACTTGTCCAAGTTCCATACCTAATTGACTAAATAAGATAAGTAAAGATAAACCCATTAAAATATCAGGAATTAAAATTGGTAAGTATACAAGGCCATTAATAGCCCCTTCAAAACGATATTTATAACGATGTAATGCGATAGCAAAAAATACACCAAGCACCGTTGTTACGACAGTCGTTATAATCGCAATCGTCATACTATTTATAAACGCATCAATAACATCTTGTTTCTGAAATAAATCTGTATACCAATGGAATGTAAATCCTTCCCACTCCGCATTAATACGAGAATCGTTGAAGGAATATACCATTAAAACCAACATTGGAAAATACAAGAATAATAAAATTAACCAAGAATAAGAAACTAAAAACTTCTTCATCTTTGCCTATTCCCCTCCGTTTCCATCATATTTATATACTTTCGTTGCACGATAATATAAGTAAATTAACAGAACAGAGAATAGAACTACGATAATTGATAACGCAGAACCAAACGGCCAGTCACGCGCACCTAAGAATTGGTTTTGAATTACGTTTCCGATTAATGCTACTTTCGATCCACCCATCACGTCTGATACAACAAACATTCCGATAGAAGAAACGAATACTAAAATAGAACCAGTAGCAACTCCTGACATTGTCATCGGTAATGTTACATTCCAAAATGCTTTTAATGGTGTTGCCCCTAAATCGTAAGCTGCTTCTAGTTTGCGCTTATCAAGCTGCTCAATAGCCGCATACACTGGTAAAATCATAAATGGCAATAAAGAATATACCATTCCTAGTACTACAGAAGGTGTATTATATAGTAAATTTAACGGCTCACTAATAATACCTAGTTTCAATAGCAACGTATTTACAAGACCTTGTGAACGTAAAATAACAATCCATGCGTATGAACGAACAAGGAAGTTAATCCAAAACGGAATCGTTGCTAATAATAAAAGAATAGAACGGTATTTACGATCAACAATTGTAATCGTATATGCAAATGGATAGCCGATTAATAAACATAATACTGTTGTAATAACAGCTATCTTTACTGTTTCCCATAACGTACCCATATACAGTGGATCAAACACGCGCGCTATATTATCTAGCGTAAACTGCATTTCCACTGTCCCGTATGCTCCGCGCTGCATGAAGGCGAATCCTAATACGAACACAAGCGGAATAAGGAAGAAGATTAACAGCCACGCGACTGTAGGTAGTGCGAGTAATTTCCCTTTTTTCAATTTAAGGTCACCTCGTCCTCTTGCTCCCAGCCTACGTATACATTATCTCCAATGCTCCACTGTGCTACTTCTTCAGCAGTTTGATATGCCATTAGTAATTCTGATGTTTTCTCATCACGTACATAAAGCTTTTCCATATTTCCAACAAACTCAATATCTTCAATATGTCCAAGATGGTATTCTTTTAAAATTTGTTCTTCAACTGAACGCACCTTTACATTTTCAGGGCGAATTGCTACATAGCTTTCCCCGTTTTTCACAATATTATTTTCACCGATAAATGTCGCAACGAACAACGTTTTCGGCTGATTATAAATTTCTTTCGGCGTTCCGATTTGTTCAATATGTCCTTTGTTCATAACAACGATCCGATCACTCATACTCATCGCTTCTTCTTGATCGTGTGTTACGTATATGAACGTAATTCCTAAATTACGTTGTAAGTTTTTCAATTCACGTTGCAAGTCTTTTCGTAACTTAAAGTCAAGTGCTCCAAGTGGCTCATCTAAGAGTAATACGCGTGGATTATTTACAATCGCTCTTGCAATTGCTACACGCTGCTGCTGTCCACCAGAAAGCTTCGCAGGTTTACGATTACGGAACTCAAGTAACTGCGTTAAACGCATTGCCTCTTCAGCACGTTCTTTCTGTTCTGCTGCTGGTACTTTTTGCATTTTCATACCGAAACAAATGTTTTTCTCCACTGTCATATGTGGGAATAGCGCATAATGTTGGAACACTAAGTTCATATGACGCTTATATGGCGGCAAATCGTTAATCTTTTCATCATCCAATAAAAGATTCCCTTTAGTTGGAGTTTCAAATCCTGCGATCATACGAAGTAAAGTCGTTTTCCCGCAACCACTCGGTCCTAAAATTGTTAAAAACTCTCCTTCTTTAATATCTAAAGAAAGAGGTGGGATAATCACTTGATTTCCAAAATGTTTTTCTACTGCTTCAACTTTAATAATCTTTTTCATTTTCCCGTCCTATCTACCTCAAATTTTAATTTTTATATTCATGAATAAATATTTATGTTCTATAGACTATTTTTAGTTTCGATCCAAACAAAAATGGTTATTAGTAGCGTTCACTTCTATTCTCTATGTAGTATGTTTGATTCATTTTCGTACGATACATAATGTCGAACAGAAAAACCCCTTCCATTGCGAAGGGGCTATTATCATACGGCTACGCCTACTGATAAACACCATCATCATTTTAACAACTTTCGTATGAATTTTAAAGCACTTTTTGTAGAAGAGTAACGAATTTTCATGTCGAATGCTGTAGATTGAGCTAAAATGCTTTTATAATGTGAAAAAGTCCGAAAACTTTCTTCCCCATGATAACTCCCTAATCCACTGCTTCCAACGCCTCCAAAAGGTAAATATGGTGTTGCAAGATGATAGACAACATCATTAATACAACCTCCGCCATATGAAATATTGCTCGTCACTTTCTTTTGCACTTCTTTATCTTCAGAAAAAATATATAAAGCTAACGGCTTCGGATGTTGCTGAATCGTTTCAATTACGTCTTCTATTTTGTCATACTCTATAATTGGTAAAATCGGTCCGAAAATTTCATCTTCCATAACAGCACTTTGCCATGTAACATTTGTTAACACTGTTGGTTCAATATGTAACGTTTCTTTTTTATAATTCCCGCCGATTGTGTTTTTGCCCTCCTTCAAAAATGTACATAAACGTTCAAAATGACGCTCACTCACAATTCGTACGTAATTGTCATTGTTCAGTGGATCTTTTCCATACTGCATTGTAATTTCATGTCGTAACGCCTCAATTAACTGTTCTTTCACAGAAGAATGAACATACATATAATCCGGTGCAACACACGTCTGCCCTGCATTTAAAAACTTGCCCCAAACAATTCGTCTTGCCGTTACATCTATCTTTGCATCCTTATGTACAATACATGGGCTTTTACCACCAAGTTCTAACGTAAGCGGCGTTAACCTTTTCGCAGCTGCTTCCATTACAACTTTCCCAACGCCAACACTACCAGTAAAGAAAATATAGTCAAATGGTTCCTTTAACAAAGCTGTACTCTCTTCAACGCCACCTTCTACTACTGCTACAAGCTCTTCTTGGAATAATTCCTCTAACATTCTCGTAAGCACCTTTGAAACGTTTGGCGTTAACTCTGACGGCTTTAAAACAATCGTATTGCCAGCTGCCAATGCTCCAACAAGTGGTGCAATCGCTAATTGAAACGGATAGTTCCACGGTGCCATAATAAGCGTCACACCATACGGCTCTGGTATCACTTTCCCCTTCGACCCAAAATGAGTAAGCGCTGTTTGAACACGCTTCGGTTTACTCCACGATGAAATATGTTTCAATTGAAAAGAAATTTCTTTTAATACATATCCAATTTCTGTTGTAAACGATTCGTGAACTGACTTATTTAAATCTAATTTCAATGCCTGAAATATCTCTTCTTCAAAATGCTGGATTCCAGCATACAGCTTCTTCAAATTATTTTTTCTTGTTTCCACGCTTCTCGTATGACCTTTTAAAAAATATTCCTTTTGCTTACTTACAATAGAAGAAACACTCATCCACTCACCTTCTCCCACTATTTTTATCCAATTCTTTCATTATTTATATAAACTTCATATGAAACAAATTTCTATTCGTAAAGTTACATTATATATAATTTTTTCCTTTATATAAAATTCATTGCTCACAAAAAAACTACCGAAAGAAAATCTTTCGGTAGTTTTACTGTATTAACGATATAAACGAACAGCACCTGCAGAATTATCATCAGCTTGTCCTACTACTTCAAACTTCAGACCAAGGTTCGGTAAAATACGTCCTGCATCTGGAATCTGTTGATTAATATACGTTTTAGAATCATCAAACTTCGGTACACCTGCTAAGCCGTCATACGTAAATGTTCCACGCGTTGGAGATACAACTTTCCAAGCTGGCGTTTTGTCGAATGAGAACGCCGCATCAGCGATTTGGAATCGTGTACTACTCTTAACTGTTGGTTTACCATTTAAAGTTCCCACAATTGCTTCAGGATGAGAATCAACTACACCAAGGAAACCGTGTCCTGGATGTACGCCAACCCAGTTATCTGTGTAAGCTGAATCCGCATACCATACAACCATACCAGTGTTAAATACTGGACCACGTGCAAATTTCAATGCGTTATCTGCTCCAGCATAGTTTCTCCACTCTACATAATAGTTATGTTTTTTCTTCTCTGTTCCGTTAGATACAACGAAACCATTTAATTTAAATTGTGGTGTACCTTCTGCATCATCAGAGAATGCAACTTTACCATCTACTGTTAATGACGCATTATCAAGAGCGAATCCGTTTAACGCTAGGCCACCATCAGTAATGTAATCAAATGTTAATTTTACTTTCTTGCCTTTGAATTGGCTTAAATCATATGATTTGTCAATCCATTTTCCATTTGTCGAATCTGCATTTCCACTATTTGCTTTCTCGCCAAGTCTTTCAATTAATGTTTGTTGACCATCTTCTGTTACAGCATGTACTTCAAGGAAATCATAACCTGCTTCAATTTCATACAATGATTTGTAATCGAATTTCGCAGTCGTTGCATTTGTTAAATCGAATAGCGGTGTTTCCATCTTTGTATGAAGATCGTCACCTTTTGTGCTGTAATAATATTGTTTACCAAATGCTGGCTCAATCGTTTTCACATCTTTATCAGGTAAGTTAACACGAATCATACCTGGTCGATCTGATTTCGTAACACTTTGATCTAAATATGTCGCTAGACCGATACCTTTATTTAATTTCTCGTAATCTACTTCTACGATATTTGCCCAGTTACCACCGATTGTTTTTTGGAAAAACTCTTTATTTTGTGGTGAGAAACTCGTTGGCGTTGTTCCTGCGATTTTACCAGCCCAGCTTCCGCCACTCATAATAGACCAAGATTCAATTGGCTCACCCTGACCGCTATATTGTGTATCATACTCATCTGGAAGACCTAAATCATGACCATATTCATGTGCGAATACACCAACTGCGCCATCTTCTGGTTCAATTGTGTAGTCAAATGCTGCCATCTTGCCGCCCCAATATGGAACTTTCGATTTTGTTCCTTCAATTGGGAATGGCTTTGGTCCAACTGTCCAACGATGTGACCAAATTGCATCATCACCTAATTTACCGCCACCTGCTTCTTGTCCAACACCCGCATGAATAATCATTAAGTGGTCAATTAAACCATCTGGTTGATTTTGATTTCCATCACCGTTTACATCGTATTGATCAAATTGATCAAACTCTGATAAATCAATACCGCTATCTACAGCTGCTTTTAATGCATCTTTTACAAGATCACGTGGTCCTTTTGGTCCTTTATTATCGTGACCTCCATTAGGCGAATCCGCACCATAATCAGCAGCTTTACCAGGAACTGTTAACCATTTTGTAACTGTTCCGTCTACTGTGTAACTACCACCAGATTGCTCTTCGTAATATTGTTTAAACGTTTCAATTTTGCTTCCATCATCTAATGTGAATGGTTCATTACCGAATAACATTTTTTCATAGTGTTCTTTGTTAAAATCGTTAGAATACATGTAACCAGGCTCTTTATCAATATTGTTATGTTTAAAGTCAGCGTACTCTACAAGTAAAACGAGTACTTTGTCTTTACGAACTTCACCGTTATATGCTTTTTGCTTTGCTGGGGAAGTTGGTACTTTACCATTTAAGCCACCTTTAGCTGGACCTGTCGCTGCTGGTGTACCAGTTGCAGGTTGATCTACTTTTTCTTTCGTATCTGCTTTTGCGTCTTTTACTTTCTTTAAAAAGTCAGATGCTTCTTTCGTAAGCTGGTCCCCATTTGCTGCTTCTTTCCCAGGATTTTCACCCTTCTTGTTCTCAACGTACTTTTCGACAGCTTTCTTTGTTTCTGTCTCTGAAGCTGACGAATCAATTACCCCACGTTTTTTCAGTGCATCTGCTAAACGCTCTTCTGGAATTAAATGGTCATCAACTGGGCTCGTAGCTGCCTTATTCACAGGCGTTTCAGCGTACGCAGACTGAGTACCAGCGCTGAATGAAAGACCTAATGCAGCTGTTAAAGCAATTGATGATAATACTTTAAATGGCTTCTTTTTCATCCCTTATTTCCTCCCCTAATAAATAATATGTATTACAAATTGAATTTTATTAAAAATTCAATATTTTTTCAATATTTAGTTATATTATGTAATTTTTTTAATACATTTGTAAAAATTTGAAAGTTAATATACGAATATATCACAATTCAACAATGTTTTCTGAAAATATTGAAAATTTTTATCGAACAATTTATAATTTCCATTGAGGGAGTTTAATGGGGATTTTATCTTTGTTTTATCTACACAATATTTGATAATTCGATACATAAAACACAAATTCGATTTTATTATCATATATTCTGTAGCAGCAATTATGACCGATAATTAGGGAGGAATTACACTTGTACAAAGATAAGACGGACGCACTGGAACAAGAATGGGTTGATTTAATACTGGAAGCTCTAGATGCTGGTATCGCCCTGCAAGATATCGAACACTTTTTCCAACGTATGAAGCCATCAAGTCAGGCTCAATAGCCTTGTTCTTTTTAAAGAAGTTTATGTTATAATAATGACATCATCAGACGACTACATATTGATAGAAAGGTGCGCAAATATGATTGGAGAACGTATAAAACGCCTTCGTTTACAAAAAGGGATTTCATTAACTGAACTTGCCGAAAAAGCTGGTGTTGCTAAATCTTACATTAGTTCCATAGAACGAAATTTACAAAAAAACCCTTCCATTCAGTTTCTTGAAAAAATCGCAGCAGTTCTACAAATTCCAGTTGATACTCTACTTCATGATGAAACAGCAAAGGGAACTCACTTAGACTCCGAATGGACACAGCTCGTTAAAGACGCAATGAACTCTGGTGTCTCCAAAGAACAGTTTCGTGAATTTCTTGAATTTACAAAATGGAAACAAAATCAAAAATAAACCATAGAAAGAAGTGCTTATAAACCGGCACTTCTTTTTCTTTATAAAAAAAAGCGGGGAGTACCCGCTTTTTGATTTATTATTTTTCTTCGCCATCTGTTTGGCTCGCATTGAATGTCCATTCTAAGTTTAATGAATCGCCTTGGAATTTATTTTGATCTTTACCATCATCTTCGAATACAAATTGTACCCATAGATAGTCTTCTGTCCCAGCTTCTAAACCGCCTTTTTCACTCCATTCAGGAGCAAAAACATCTTTAGCAACAACGTCTGGATCTAACGTTTGTAATTCTGCTAATGTTGTTTCATAAACAGGTTCACTTTCTTTATCCCAGTTCCAAATGAATTTCACTTTAATATGCTTACCAAAGTCTTCTCCAGCATTATCGCCTTTTGCATCTTTCACAGAATACTTTGTCGCTAATTTAACGTCTTTAATCGCTAAAGTACCGCTATTCTTTAATAAGAACTCTTTCTTAACAGAATCCCCTGGTTTTAAATCCTTAATATCCACAAGCGTTTTAGGGTTTAATGTAAGATCTAATGTCCCAGCTGCAAATGTATTATTTGATACTTCTTTATCGCTAAAGAATGCAAACGTTCCTCCACCAATTAAAGATAACCCCAATGCTGCTGATGCAACTCCCATACCTAATTTCTTTTTCAGACTCACAATCAATTCCCCCTAGCTGTTTTTTGTATTTTTACATTGCTATCTCTTATATAAATAAGAGATATAACTAAAACTATATTAGCTAAGCTAATACTTGTTCTTTTTTAAAAACCTTAAGTTCATTATAACGAACAATTCTGTATAAATACAACAATATTTTTTAGTATTTTCAGTTATTTTTATTTCTCAATATTATTTTGATTTTTCAGAAATTAAAACACTCATTACAACACATTTCAGATTAGAAGAACACGAAAGCAAGACAATGAGTGCGAGGGGGAACTATTCCCTCACACTCATATGTATTATTCTTTTTCATTGCTATCGCCAGCTTGTGCAGGTCCTTTCTCTGACTCTACACTATTATTCTTCAATTGTTTCTCTTGATTAGTTAAAGTAGCCTTCTCATGCTCCACTTGTCCTAGCTTTTTCGCTGTTTCCGCCTGTTTCTGTTCTTCTACTTTCTTTTGCTCTTCCGCTTTCTTTTGCTCTTCTGCTTTCTTTTGCTCTTCTGCTTTCTTTTGCTCTTCCACTTTCTTTTGCTCTTCCACTTTCTTTTGCTCTTCTGCTTTCTTTTGCTCTTCCGCTTTCTTTTGCTCTTCCGCTTTCTTTTGCTCTTCTGCTTTCTTTTGTCCTTCCGCTTCAATTGCAACATTTAATTGTTGCTGAAGAGCCTGAATCTGTTCATCAATAGCTTTCAAACTAACTTCTTTCTCAATATAATCGCGCTTCTCTTTTATAATCTGAAAACCTTCATTCACATATACGGCTACTTTCTGAATCGACTCACTTTTATTCACTTTTAATTCTGCCTGTATTTGATTATAAGGAACTTCTATTTCAGTATATACACTTTGTAAAGCTTCCTTCTCAGAAGCAATTTTCTTACGTCCTTGTTGCCATATAGAAATTGCCTGTTCAATTTCTTCGATAGAAATTGCTGCCAACTTCCCCTTCATTGTTCCATACTCATGCTCAATAATCTGTTCGTGTTGCTCAGCTTGCTCTTTTAACGTATTAACTGTTTTTGGAAATATAATTGCTGTAGAAATGGTCGCTTCCACTTTCGTTTCATGAATGAAAGCCGCTTCTGTATGCGTCATGATTTGAGATCCTAAATAAAACGTAATAGAGCACATACACGGCAATATAAGCATTTTTTTAAAATTACGTGGTCTTTTCAGCATCTTAATCTCTCCCATCGAACATTATGTTCTTTATACAGAACGTTATTTATATTATAATAAAGAACTATTAAAATTGATAGCCATATACTAGAAAAATAGAAAAGGGGCTATCAATATGATAGCCCTTTTTACTATTATTATCTTTCTTCACCCGCTGTTTGTTGTGCATCAAACGTCCATGTTAATTTTAGTTTATCGCCTTGGAATTCATTTTGATCTTTTTTATTATCAACAAACTCGAATTTTACTGTGAATTTATCAGACTTACCTGCTGAAATACCTTTTTCATCCCAGAACCAAGCAGATAAATCATTATCTACTGCTGTAAGTGTGTCACCCTTCAATTTATCTAGCGTTGTTTCTTTTATAATTGTTTCATGCTTATCTACATTTTTTAAGAATGTTACTTTAATATGTTTACCAAAATCATCTTTATTGTCTTTCTTTGCATCCTCTACACTGTAATCCGTTTTCAGTAAAACTTTTTTAATGTCTAAAGAGCCTTTATTTTCTAGTTTAAAATCTCTTTTAATTGTATCCCCAGGTTTTAAATTTGATACATCAACTACTGTTGTTGGGTTTGCCGCTAAATCAAGTGTACCAGCCGCAAATGTATTGTTTGACACTTCTTTGTCGCTGAAAAATGCAAATGTTCCTCCACCAATTAATGCAGCTCCTAGTACTGCTGATGTGATACCCATTCCTAATTTTTTCTTTAAAGTCATGTCCATATCCCCTTAATATATCTATATTTGTTAACTTCCTACACGGAAAGTATAACCAAACGAACTAGACGGATTGTTCTACTTTTTTCTCTTTCTTTTCTCCGTCGATGCTACGAATAGCGCCAAAAATAGAAATCGCGGAATAACCAAGTAAAAAGACCCCAGGAATAATAAGTAATAATGCTGCTCCCGCTTTTGAATTCGCATAATTCAGTAAATAACCCGCATACGGAACTGTAATATCTGCATACTTTCCAATTACATTCTCCGCAAGTACTGGTTCTAAATCTGGTCCGTTGTTGTTATCACCTTTTGTTTCATACATTACTTTTCCATTTGTATCTTTCACACCAATAATACGGTGAGTGATAATTTTTTGATCTTTCTCTTTAAAGGTAATAACATCACCCTTTTTATATTTAGAACCATCTTTCGTTGGCTCTATCGCAATGATTGATCCCGTTAAAAACGTTGGTTCCATCGATCCTGAAAGAACGCTCTTAAATTGATATCCCATCACTGTCGGGTCACCACCGCTCGCTTTTGAAGAAATAACTACAAAAGCTAAGCAAACCATCAATGCAAATAAAACAAATGAGATAACGTTGCTGATTACCTTCCAAATTAATTTCATCGTTTCTCTCCCTCTCCGTTGTTTTATATTATTTGAAGTATGCAATATTAAATACGTTCTTTACCAAGAACACAAGTAAATGATATAACGAACTCTAAATGATTGCAATAAGAAAATTTACAATTATTAGCTATTTTTTAAAAAAGCATATAAAAAAGACTGTGACAAAACTTATTCACAGTCTTCCTACTAGCAATTTACTTTTCTTCTGATTTCATTCCTTGTCTATTTCGACGCAGCACTACATATAAAACTGCTCCAAATAATACAATGGCACCTATCGCAACACTTATCACTTTCACATTGGAGTCCTTTACTTCAGGCGCAACTGTATCTTTTTTAGGCATCGCAAAAGTAACATCTTCTTTTGAAAGAACATTTACTGTCGCAATTGTTTGATTATTTTTTATGATATCTACCGAACCAACTACTTCACCTCGATGAATTCCTTTTTGGTACAAAGATTCTGTATTCACTGGATTCACCCGAAAAGCCGTTTTTACATTTTTCCCTTCATCTTTCTTAAGCATAAGCTCTGCACTTTTTTCAAGCTCAGAATCAACATCTTTATTTAAATACGTCGTCTTTTGATGCCAACTGTGTTTATCAAGTACAGTTTGCTTCGTAAATTGCCCAAAAGAATATTCGGCCATCTGCTTTAAATCTTCATAAATTTCAGGTCTTTGAGAAGCCATTACTACATTTATAATGCGATTTCCATCTTTCTCATTTAATAAAACGAGCGTATTACGCGCTTCATTCGTAAACCCCGTCTTACCGCCAATGCTATATGGATTTTCAAAATAAGTAGATTTATTAAAAATAGACACCGTCTGCTTAGATGTCGTAACTGTCGTTCTTTTCGTATTCATCGCTTGTAAAATTTCAGGATACTTTTGCACGCTTCTCGTAATCATAGCCATATCATACGGCGTCGTATAATGATTCGGATCATGCAATCCATTTGGTGTTACAAAGTGACTATCTGTAGCGCCTAATTGCTTCGCCTTTTCATTCATCATATTAGCGAAATTCTCAACACTTCCGCCAATATGCTCCGCAATCGCATACGACACATCATTCGCACTTAACACCATTAAAATCATAAGCGCAGTATTTCTATTAATCGTCTCACCAGGTTGAAACTCAATTTGATAATTACTCTTCTCTTGATCTAATGCTAATTGCGAAAATGTAAACTGATCCTCTGGCTTCGTATGCTCCATAAGTAAAATTGCTGTTAACACTTTCGTCATACTAGCTGGAAACGCACGATGATGTGCATTTTTGTCATACAACACATCACCTGTTTTCGCATCAATCGTAGCTGCAAACTGACTAAAAACATTTGGCCCTTCCTTAGGTGGTGGTGCCACTTGCTCCGGATTCACTCCAATATTCGTCTCAGCACGTAACGTCATAGGTGTCAAAGAACACAAACTAATAACTGTAATAAAAGCCAAAATCTTCTTGAAATGTACCATATGACTCTCCCTTTTTTACTATACTCTCACAACTAAAAAAATGATTCTACCAATCTACACTTCATCTGTATTAAATTGGAAATTTTTCACTTTTTTTAGTATATCACACTTTTACGATAAATAACATAAATATACAATATAAATAAGAAGGAATTACTCTTTCTTATCCTTCTCATCAATCAACGAATCTATTAACTTTTGACTAGCTTCCTCGGGCGTAATCTCATCCGTCATCCCCATAAACGACCAGCCTTTAGAATCGACCCACTCAACGAATTCTTGCAAAAACTCATCATGTGTAACATCCACATCAAGAATCGAACCATTAATCGAAATCGTTCTATTTTTAGACACACGCATCTTGAACGTTTTTCTCACCATTACAATTATTCTCCCTCTACTCCCGAATATTTATAAAATAATCTTGTACTTCTGTTATACATGATTTTAAGTTAATTGTAAAAAGGATATATTGGCCAATTTGCATATTGAAAATAAAAATCTCTTATCCTACGTAAACGTCACATGACATACAATTAGTCATACATTACTACATACATCCATAGAAAAACAAAACAACTTACATTTTATCGCACCAAATACACTTGACTTTAGCGTATTGAAATAGGATATATTAGAAAACATTAAAAAATGAGGAAGAAATCCATGCCACATTGTACATATTGTAAAACGAAGTGGAAAGTAAAAGATGTATGGTCACTGCTTATAACATTTGAAAAAGATTGTCCATATTGTTTCAGAAGACAATACCTATCCCAGAAAACATTGAACGCTATGCCAGAATTTATAAGCTTACCTTTACACTTCTTATTCCCTTTTCTTGTTGATTTGAGTGATGAAAATCCTTTGGATTGGTATCGGAAATCATAATACTTCATTATCTTCTGCTTGTAAAAAATAAAAACATATATAATAATATAACCTCTAAAATTAAACCTACTTTCTATTACACTCTCTCTTTAAAAATTTACTGTGAAAATATTGTAAAATTTCAGTTAATTATATATAATTGCTTAACATAATGATTAAAGATGCTATTACATAAGCATTTTTTGAAGATCCCGTAGCTCAGCAGGGAGAGCGCCACCTTGACAGGGTGGAGGTCGCTGGTTCGAACCCAGTCGGGATCATATGCCCCCTCTTTGATAGTCAAAGGGGGTTCTTTATATAGCAAATCAATTTACTTTTTTAAGAATAAATTTTTTATATACTGGTCAATATTTGATCAATAGCTCTCTTTTGATCAACGATTAATTTTTTATATGAAAATAAACTTATGATTTTAAATCTCTTATTAGATTTGAATCAATATTTCAGACAAAAAATTTCAATCTAAACTAGTTTTATTTTATTTGATTTACTGCTATTTATAATATCGTTCACCGTGATATAGCCAAGTGCGATTTTGAAATTGTAATATTTAACAAACCTTCAAAAACCAGTGAATATATCCTCTTCTTTCAACTTATATTCATCTTGATCGAAACAATGTGCAAGATTCTGTGAAACTTCCGGTTCATCAATCGCTAATATTATATTTCTACCATTTCCCCCTACTTCTTTTCCTCATTTTTTGAGAAAGGAATAAATTATATCAATCATCGCGCTGCGTTGTTCTCCAGAACTCGATTCTTTACTCTCTTTTTGGGAACTTTTTAAAGTTCTCTTTGAAAAATAGCCTAATACAATAATTTTTATATTTACTTATATACATTTTGTAACAGCAAAGAACTACATAGATTAGCTATGTAGTTCTTTGTATATATAAGTCCCAAAAATGAATCGGCCAACCTTATTTTTCCCCTAACTTGATTGCCTTTTTTATATTACTGAATGCACCTTTACCATATAATAATACGCCGCCGCGGTAAACACGACTCGTTAAACCTATCATCATACATATTGTTGCTATTAGAATCGCTAATGCAAGCGCAATTTCCCATACTGGGATATTGAGGAATCCAATTCGTACGAGCATAACAATAGGAGTAAAGAAAGGTATATAGCTAGTAATGGTAACAACCGTGCTGCTTGGATTTGACATTCCATAAAGTGCGATATACAAAGCAGCAAGTAACATAAACATCAGCGGCATAACAGCTTGAGAAGATTCCTCTATACGACTAATAATAGAGCCAAATAGACAAGATAATGAGCCATATAATAAGAATCCTAATGTGAAGAATAGAATCCCATAAAACACTAGAATAGGAGCAACAGAATTTAAATCAATACTATTTAAAATATCATTTTTCGAATCATTAATTGCTGTTTTATACCCTACAGTTGCGACCAAGCCCCAAATTATGATTTGCGTAATACCCGCCAATAATGTTGAAAAGAGCTTCGCATATAAATGTTTTGTAGGTGATATGCTTGAAACAACTAACTCCATGACACGAGAAGATTTCTCTGTTGCAACATCTGTTGCTAATTGTGCAGCATACATTAATATCATTACATAATTCAGTATGATAAAGATATTAATTAAAATTCCTACACCCTCTGTATGTTCTCCATCTTTAACCTTATCCGAAACGGTTTTGGTATATATTTCCACCGGTGTTGTTAACACCTTTAATTCATCTTGCGATAGATTCAATTGCTGGGCGAAATTAGAAGATTGTATTTGAGATAAAATCGTTTGAACCTTACTAACATCTTGCTGATTTACATCTGTCTCAGTTATATACGTAGCCTTTAGTTGTTTATTATCCAATTCCTCTACAACGATTGCATATGTATAATCACCATTTTTAACACCTGATTCTGCTTTTTGTTTATCCGTACTACGTTTAACATGTATCTTACTATCGACACTTTTAAACACTTGATGAATAGTTGTATATAATTCTTCTTTTTCTGTAACAACAACAACTTGATCGTCCTCATTACCTGCAAAATAGTTATAAATCTTGTCAAAATTCATCAATCCTATAATTAACATAGAAATTATTATTGTAATAGCAAAATATGATTTTGATTTCACCTTAGATTTATAGTTTTGTAAAAAAATTGTCCAGAAACTACTCATGTTGTGCACCTACTTTCGCAATAAAGATATCATTTAGTGTAGGCTCTTCAACTGCAAACTTTTTAACATACCCTAACTTCGTTATTTCCTTAAATAAAACATGCGAGACTTCTTCATATGAAATTTTAAGAGTAACTGCATTCTTACGTTTCTTCATACTTTCTACACCTTTTATTTCTTTCAAATGGTCAAAGTCATGATCGCCAACGATTACAACATTCTTTTTACCAAAATCACTTTTAATTTTGGCAATGTCCCCCTGAACAACAGGTACTCCTTTGTGCATGATACAAATGTGTTGGCATAACTCTTCCACATGTTCCATACGATGTGAACTAAAAAGAATGGACGACCCATGTTTTTGCATATCAAGAACAGCTTCTTTTAACATTTCAACATTTACTGGGTCTAAACCACTAAATGGCTCATCTAAAATTAAGAGTTCAGGCTTATGTATAATCGCTGTTATCAGCTGAATTTTTTGCTGATTCCCTTTTGAAAGTTCTCCTACTTTTTTGTTCAGATTCTCAGTTATATTAAAACGCTCCAGCCAATAGTGAAGTTCTTTTTCTGCATCTTTACTTTTCATGTTCTTTAGTTTTGCAAAAAAGTTAACTTGTTCTTTGACAGTCATTTTCGCATAAAGACCGCGTTCTTCTGGTAAATACCCAATCTTATCCGTAACATCATAATTTATAGGTTTACCATTCCATGAAATGGTTCCGCTTGATTTCGATAAAAGTCCAAGTATCATTCGAAATGTAGTCGTTTTACCCGCTCCATTCCCGCCCAAGAACCCAAATATTTCACCTTTTGGTATCTCAATATTCAAATTATTCACTGCAACATGCTCGTCAAATTTCTTTGTTAAATCTTTAATTAGTAAACTCATTATCCACACCCTTAATTCCCGAGATGATTTATTTATACAATTGTATATCCATAGTCAACCACAGTATTTTGCCCTCTAATGGCATCGCTTTTATCAGACATTAAAAATAAGATGACATTTGTAACATCTGAAATTTCAACTGATTTCCTATATGGTATCTTTTTTAATAACTTATTTCCTTCAAAGGATTTCAAATAGCTTTCGTTATTATCGTTTAGAATATAGGACGGTGACACACAATTCACTTTAATATCTCTTTTTTGCCCTTCAAAAATCACTCATTACCAACAAATGTAATATTTCTCATTATAAGGTTAGCATAAGATTTAGAATAACCAATATGCAATTTTGCATATTTCAACATTTTCATGATGTCTTCTGCTTTTGCAGGTCCATTTGTAACATAGTATTCCTGATCCTCCCATACTAATATAGGTGGTACTTGTTCTCGTTTGTAACATATTATATAAGTAATAGATATATTAATAAAAAGAAGATAGTTTTTTTATTCATATACTAGTCTCCTTATCTATCATTTCATTGGATTATATAAGATATAGATAGCAAATGGGCTTTATGGGAATTTTTAGATTTAATCCCAAAAAGAAAAACCTTACCGAAGTAAGGTTCCATTTTTCAATTCTACAGTGATTGATTTATTAAAACGATCAATACGATAATCGCTATAAACATAACGACTAAACATCCAATTAGTTTATAGAATCCTCTTTTTGTTAAAGTTCCGCCTTGGACGTCTTTACGAATAAATAAGAATACTGCTAAAAATAGTACAAGTCCAATGCCAAAAGCATACATCATTTGCATATGTTAATCTTCCTTTCTCTTTTCCATCTTAATATCTTTTCGATAAAACAACAAATGAGATAAAGACTGTACTCATCGTAAGTGCCATAAGTATATTCAATAGTTCAGTAGCAGATAGTGTAATTACGTTTAAATTTAAACCGATAGAAAATAGAAGGTAATATGCTGTTAATGCAAAAAAGGTCACGAACATTCCTTTATAACGAATTAGTTTCATTCGCTCGTCTTTTTCTTTAAATTGTGGTTGCAAGTAGCTTAAGCAAAAACACATGATCATCATTGCAAGTAACGGATAAGTTATAGCTGGCGGTGCAGAATGGGTCATTATGCCTGTTAATATCATAAATCCACTCATAACTAGAAAAAGACTTCCCATAATGACAAAGTACTTTTGTGAATAATTCATCCCTATTCCCCCTCTTCTTTTCCTTCATAAATAAATACATGCTCTATCGTTGTCTGAAATGTTCTCGCTATTTCAAATGCTAACGGAAGTGATGGATCGTATTTCCCTTTTTCAATTGAAATAATGGTTTGTCTGGAAACCCCTAGTTTTTCAGCCAATTTTTCTTGAGATAGTCCAAATTTTTTTCGGTATTCGACCATTTTATTTTCCAAGGAAATTTCCCCCTCCTCCCTTATATCGAGTATATATGTAAAGGAAACTTTACGTCAAGTTTCCTTTACATATATTTTCATTATTTTTTACGCTATTTATATAGAAGAAACCTTTCCATTTCAGCACGTCTATTTTGTAATGAAACATGGAACAATGTATATGCCCGTTACTATATCTTCCCCCCCACTTTTGTGAAAATTTAATATCTCCATATTTGTTTTATCCTTTTAAAATATTTTATCCTCTTCTTTATTCAGCGAAATTCGTTATTGGTTTTACCGTGTTTTTCGTCATATTTATGGAAACTAACGATTTATAAAGCATTTTTTATGTATAGCCACTTTTTTTGTAAAAATCCTTCGTTTTCCTTTCAATATTTAACACTATCGAAATAAAGTTTATGCTAAATTCATAATTTTTTATTTTTTATACTATATTCCGTTATATTGTTGTATAATATCAATGAAAGCGCTTATTATTTCAATATATATAATTCGAACTTATTTTTATCGAAACATTCTAACTATTATACCTATATTTAAATGCAACAATTATAGTTGTTAGTATAGGTATACCAAATATATCCACCCCATTTTTTTGTAAAATTACTTTATAACATGAAAGATTAACTTGGGTGATAAGTTATTGTGAATGTTTTTTTACAAAACAGATAAGTAATAGTGTTTGGTATTATGTAAATTATTGTAATAACATAAGAGTAAAGAAAACATTTACATTGATTATTGATTTATCAATTATTGAAAAAGAGCAAAATGCACCTTTTGTATAGGAAAAGGATTATATGCATTGGGAGGTTTAAACAAATGACGAGGAAGAATACAACGACAAACCCTTGGGCCAAGTTCCACGGTCCGAACCTTGGTTATGTTATTGAACAGTATGATCTTTACGTAACTGGAGCAGGTTCTGTTGATCCGGAATTACAAGAGCTTTTTGAAATTTTTGGAGCTCCTTCGTTTCAAGATGATGTCGTAACAGGGGACAACACAGCAACACATTTTTCTCCTCAAAACACAGGGAACATTGAAAAAATTCTTAAAGTCGTTCAACTTGTTGAACAGATTCGTTCTTTCGGACATACGTTGGCTCATATCAATCCGATGGAAGATGCTGCAAATGGACAATCTCTTCTTGAGAAAGCAATGAACGAACTGAGCGATGCCGATTTGAAAGCGATTCCAGCTAAAACAGTATGGCAAGATGCACCAGAAGGTATTCACACTGCACTTGATGTAATTCATAGATTAAAAGACGTTTATACAAAATCTTTAGCCTATGAATTTTCACATATACAAGATAGTGAAGAACGTGCGTGGTTGCATCAAATGGTGGAATCAAATTCACTGCGTCAACCATTATCAAATAAAAAACGAACTGCTCTTTTAAAACGTTTAACAGCTGTTGAAGGTTTCGAGCAATTCTTGCATAAAACATTCGTTGGGCAAAAGCGTTTCTCTATCGAGGGCGTTGATATGCTAGTACCTGTTCTAGATGAAATGGTCCTAGAAGGTGCTAAAAACGGCGTAGAAGATGTCATGATTGGTATGGCTCACCGCGGTCGTCTAAGCGTACTTGCTCACGTATTAGAAAAACCATATACTCACATGTTTGCTGAGTTCAAACATGCAAAAATAGAGGGCGCAGTGGCAAATGCTGGCTGGACTGGCGACGTGAAATACCATTTAGGTAGAGAACAAGTCGTTGGTAATGAAGAAGTTAGCACTCGTGTTACATTAGCAAATAACCCAAGTCATCTTGAGTTCGTTAATCCTGTTGTGGAAGGTTTCGCACGTGCAGCTCAAGAGAATCGTAAAAAATCTGGTCTTCCAGAGCAAGATACTTCAAAATCATTCGTAATTTTAGTTCATGGTGATGCTGCCTTCCCTGGTCAAGGTATTGTATCTGAAACATTGAACTTAAGCAGATTGAATGCATATCAAACCGGCGGAACAATTCACGTTATCGCAAACAATGCAGTCGGTTTTACGACTGATAGCTATGACTCTCGTTCTACGAAATATTCAAGTGACCTTGCAAAAGGATTTGATATTCCGATCGTTCACGTGAACGCTGATGATCCAGAAGCTTGTCTTGCTGCTGCTAACCTGGCGATTCAATATCGTACGATGTTCAAAAAAGACTTCTTAATCGACTTAATCGGTTACCGTCGCTACGGTCATAACGAAATGGATGACCCAGCAGTTACGCAACCACAAGTGTACAAAAAAATTAAAAACCACCCAACTGTAAGAGCAATTTATGCAGATCAATTACAAGCTGCTGGTGTTCTAAATGCAGATGAGGTTGAAACAATTACAGCGTTTATTCAAGAACAATTAAAATCTGATTATGCACAAGTACCACCAGCTGATACGAGTGCTGCAACAATTCACGTTAAAGTGCCAGATGTTGTTGCAAAAGGTATTCAGTCAATCGATACTGGTATTGAGCTTGACTCACTTCGTGCAATTAATGAAGGCTTATTATCTTGGCCTGAAGGATTTAACGTATATCCGAAAGTAAAGAAAATTCTTGAGCGCCGTAAAGATGCTCTTGAAGAGAACGGTAAAATTGAATGGGCACTTGCTGAATCATTAGCATTCGCTTCTATTTTACAAGAAGGTACGCCAATTCGTTTAACTGGTCAAGATTCACAGCGTGGTACATTTGCGCATCGTCATATCGTTTTACACGATACTGATACAAATGAAACATATTCACCATTACATCGCTTACCAAACATAAACGCTTCATTCTCTGTTCATAACAGTCCTTTATCTGAAGCTGCTGTTGTTGGTTATGAATATGGTTATAACGTATTCGCTCCAGAAACTCTTGTTATGTGGGAAGCGCAATATGGTGACTTCTCAAATACTGCGCAAGCATTATTTGATCAATATGTTTCAGCAGGAAGAGCAAAATGGGGTCAAAAATCAGGTTTAGTTCTTCTATTACCACATGGTTATGAAGGCCAAGGACCAGAGCATTCTAGTGCACGTCCTGAACGTTTCTTACAGTTAGCTGCTGAAAACAACTGGACAGTTGCAAACTTAACGAGCGCGGCACAATACTTCCATATCTTGCGTCGTCAAGCATCTATCTTAGGAACAGAAGCTGTTCGACCATTGGTACTTATGACGCCGAAAAGTTTATTACGTCACCCGCTTACGCTTTCAACTGCTAGTCAGTTAAGCGAAGGACGTTTCCAACCTGCTTTAGAACAAGAAAACCTTGGTACAAAACCAAATAAAGTAAAACGTCTTGTTTTAAGTACAGGTAAAATGGCGATTGACTTGGCAGCGGAAATAGAATCTGGTAAACATGAGTACAACTTAGATGAAGTTCATGTCATTCGTATTGAACAATTGTACCCATTCCCTGCTGAGAAAGTTCAATCTATTATTAAACGCTTTAAAAACTTAGAAGAAATTATTTGGGTTCAAGAAGAACCTCGTAATATGGGCGCATGGCATTACATGGCTCCAATTCTATTCGAGCTAGCTGGAGATAAAGTGAAAACAGGTTATATTGGACGCCCGGATCGTTCTAGCCCATCTGGTGGCGATCCATTCGCTCACAAAGCTGAGCAAGAATTAATTGTTGCTCACGCTTTAGATGTAAAGTATAACTTCCGTCAAGATAAACAAGAAATTGAAGTTTACAGCAATTAAAACATGCAGTTTCTAGCTTGCCTTGGGCAGAATATCTGCCCAAGGTCAGGCTAACAAATGGAGATTACCGAAATTAAAAGAAGAAAAAACACACCGTTAGGCAAATAAGGGGAGGACATTTAAAATGATCGAAATTAAAGTACCTGAGCTTGCAGAATCTATTACCGAAGGAACTATTTCACAATGGCTTATCAACGTAGGCGACAAAGTTGAGAAAGGTGGCAGCGTTGTTGAGCTTGAAACTGATAAAGTCAATGTAGAAATCATTGCAGAAGATTCAGGTATTGTATCGAAATTACTAGGCGAACCTGGGGATACAGTTGAAGTTGGCGCAACTATCGCAATTTTAGATGCTA
The DNA here is from genome assembly GCF_014932895.1 of Bacillus thuringiensis. Classification (GTDB taxonomy): domain Bacteria; phylum Bacillota; class Bacilli; order Bacillales; family Bacillaceae_G; genus Bacillus_A; species Bacillus_A thuringiensis_AA. The sequence goes on from NZ_JACYOF010000002.1 coordinate 864,971, forward strand.
ATGGCACACCAGTTGCAGTAAGTACACCTGCTCCAGCTACTGAGCAACCAAAACAAGAAACAACTGAAGCACCGAAAGCTGCGGCTCAAAATGCTGAACAAGCTACGACTCTACAAGGTTTACCAAATACGAACCGTCCTATCGCATCACCAGCTGCTAGAAAAATGGCTCGTGAATTAGGAATCGACTTAAACGACGTACGTAGCACAGATCCACTTGGACGTGTGAGACCACACGATGTACAAGCTCATGCTGCAGCACCAAAAGAAGCACCTGCTGCTCCAAAAAGTCCAGCTCCTGCTCCAGCTGTAAAAACTGAATTCGAAAAACCAGTTGAGCGCGTGAAAATGTCCCGCCGCCGTCAAACAATTGCAAAACGTCTTGTAGAAGTTCAACAAACGTCTGCAATGTTAACAACATTTAACGAAGTTGATATGACTGCAATCATGGAATTACGTAAAGAGCGCAAAGATGCTTTCGAGAAAAAACATGATGTACGTCTTGGCTTTATGTCATTCTTCACAAAAGCAGTTGTTGCAGCATTAAAACAATTCCCATTATTAAATGCTGAAATTCAAGGCGACGAGCTTATCATTAAAAAATTCTATGATATCGGTATTGCAGTAGCAGCTCCAGATGGATTAGTTGTTCCAGTTGTACGCGATGCGAACCAATTAAACTTCGCTGAAATCGAAAGCGAGATTCGTGAATTAGGTAAAAAAGCACGCGATAACAAACTTTCATTAAAAGAACTACAAGGTGGTACATTTACAATTACAAACGGTGGTGTATTCGGTTCTCTAATGTCAACACCAATCCTAAATAGCCCTCAAGTTGGTATTTTAGGTATGCACAAAATCCAAGTACGTCCAGTTGCAATTGATAACGAGCGTATGGAAAACCGTCCAATGATGTACATTGCTTTATCTTACGATCACCGTATTGTTGATGGTAAAGAAGCAGTTAGCTTCCTTGTTGCTGTTAAAGATATGCTTGAAGATCCAAAATCATTATTATTAGAAGGTTGATAGATTAAAAATCTATTGCAGGCTGTAGAATAAATTATTCTACAGCTTTTTTTATTACGTTCATACAGGACAAATCGCATGACATAGACTAATAATGTATGCCTAAAACATAAGGAGGATTAAAATGAGTAACCTTCCAGCTCATGCAAAACTGAAAGCAAATAAGGATACTTTCTTCCTCCCCGATTCAAACGGGGGTGTCTATTTTCGAAATAACGCCAGTTCATTCCGCATGGACGGTGATGGAATTTATGACTGGATTGAAAAATTAATGCCAATGTTTAACGGTACCTATTCTTTAGCAGAAATAACCGATGGTCTCCCTCTCCCCTATCAAAATCGTGTATTGGAAATTGGAGAGATTTTATATGAAAATGGTTTCGTTCGTGATATAAGTCAAGATGCTCCTCATGAATTAAACAGTGCATTACTTGACAGATATGCTTCACAAATTGAGTTTTTAGAAGCTGATTCTCATTCAGGCGCTTTAAAATTCGAAACGTACCGTGCGGCAAATGTCCTTATAATTGGTTCCGGAGATATGCTTACTTCTTTGGTTTCTTCTTTACTAGAATCCGGATTACCTACATTTCATTACCTTGTGACAGATTATGCAGAAACAAATTACGATCGAATTCATGAGATAATCGAACGTGCATATAAAATTGATGACAATGTACTTATTCAGGAAATAGATGCCACAATTGATCGATCTTTACATGAAGTATTCGAACCTTTCGACTGGATTTTGTACGTTTCTCAAAATGAAGATATTGAAAGTTTACGAGCAGTTCACACGATTTGTAGAGAAGTTGGGAAGAACTTCATACCGGCTATTTGTTTATCAAATTTCGGTTTGGCTGGTCCTGTCGTAACAGTTGATCGTGAAGAATGCTGGGAATCTGCATGGCATCGGCTACATGAAACTACTTTACAAAATAAAAATCCACAAGCGACGTTTTCACCAATTACAAGTGCAATGTTAGCAAATATAATCGTTTTTGAATTATTTAAACATGTTGCTGATGATTCCTATCGAGAAAAGGAACCACAAGTTTTTTTATTAAACTGTGAAACACTCGAAGGGACATGGCACCCTTTTATAAAACATCCTCTTGCAACTGACGAAAGTTTTACAATTGATACAGTAGAAAATCTTTCCGAAAAACTTGAGCATCGGTCCAACCAACATACTTCAACTGAATTATTCCGTTTTTTCGACTCATTAACTTCTAAAGAAGCTGGTATATTCCATGTGTGGGATGAACAAGATTTATATCAATTACCTTTATCACAATGCAATATTCAAGTAGCTACTCCACTATCAGATGGCCCTGCTTCCCTCCTACCTCTTATGACTTACGGCGGATTGACACATAATGAAGCACGACGCGAAGCTGGTTTAGCAGGAATTGAAACATATGTATCAGAAATCATTCACCGCCTTATTCCTGAACATAACGATATCGGTATCGGTGCTGGAGAAACGATGACTGAAGGGGTATACCGGGCGCTACAACAACATTTAAACAATAAACTGTATGAGCGGCAGTCACATGCGCTAGAAGAACTTACAACGATTGACTTAACTGACATTCATGACAAACATTGTAGGTTTTATTACGATGCCCTCTCTACAATTCATGAAACACCTAAAATAACAATGAGTGAAGAGATTCTCAGTTTCCCTGTCGTTTGGGTCGGTGTAAATGATAGATGGTATGGCGCATCTAATATCAATATGACGTTAGCTTTACGAAACGCACTACAACTATCACTTCTTCACATTCAAAATGAAGAGACTCCTTACAGAGCTAATATTTTGCCTGACTCATCTATTATTTTATATGACACTGATTCTTTTAGAGTGGAAATACAAGCGGAAGAAGCAAGTCCAGGTGTGCAATCTTTACAGCTTGCCCTGCAACAGTTAGCAGAACATAATTTCTATCCATTCGTGTTTGATTTAGCGATTGAATCATTTTTGAAAGAAAACTTAGATGGTGTGTATGGGGTATTAATTGCAAAGGAGGACGGTCTATGACTCAAAATATATTGCTTATAGGAGACGGCCTACTTGCAGACTATGTACATGATCAATTGTGCAAACAATATTCCATCATTCGCCAACATACTATTACAGAAGATCTCCCTGAAAATATTCACCTCGCTCTCGTATTACATGACGGCTCTCCTTCTACTATTCATCATGATGCTGAGCTTATCTTTCGTTCCAATCATATTCCGTGGTTACGCGGTTTTACTTCATTTGGTGAAGGTATTATCGGCCCTTATATTCATTCACTTACAACTGGCTGTTCCCACTGCTCTGATGGACGCCGTTTTATCGCTGGCTTTGATCAACAAGAAATGTGGGAATTACAGCGAAAATATACGTTAAAAGCAAATAACGTGACGAGGCGTGATGTACGCGCCACCCAAAATGGCATGTTACAAATGTGTCATCTTATTTGTGCAGAAACAGAGAAGATAGTAACTCATAACCATTCTTCTTTAGAAAATGAACTTATTTTACTAAACTTACAAACGTTACAATGTACTCGGCACTCTTTTCTTCCAGATCCTCTCTGTCCTGTATGTAGTAATTTACCTGATGATACGGCGGATGCGGCAGAGCTTTCTTTACAACCGAGCTTAAAAACAAGTACTGAAACGTATCGCTGCCGTTCCATTCATGAGTTAAACACATTTTTAACGAGGGACTATTTAGATTATCGAGCTGGTATTTTGAACGGAAAAATGCAGCATTCTTTATTACCATTTGCTGACGTCATTATGAACATGCCGTTAATGTTCGGAAATGAAGGGGTTGCGGGACGAACTCATTCATTTGCAATAAGTGAAGCAACTGCTATTCTAGAAGGTTTAGAGCGATATTGCGGTATGTCACCTCGCGGAAAAAAAACGAATGTGCATGGCAGTTTTCATGATTTAGAAGATCATGCACTGAATCCTCTCACACTTGGTGTCCATACAAATGAACATTACAATCGTGACAGTTTTCCATTTAAGCCGTTTGATCCTGATTATGAGCAAAACTGGGTATGGGGCTATTCTTTATCACAAAATAGGCCACTTTTAGTTCCTGAATCGATCGCTTATTATAGCCTCGGTCATCGAGATGCTTTCGTGTATGAAACATCAAATGGATGTGCGATTGGTGGTAGTTTAGAAGAAGCAATTTTTCACGGCATTTTAGAAATTGTAGAGCGTGACGCCTTTTTACTCACTTGGTATACGGAATTACCTCTTTCACGTCTTGATCTTAGTTCAGCAAATGATACGGAATTACAATTAATGATCCAGCGGTTACACACGATTACCGGGTATGAATTACACGCTTTTAATGCGACGATGGAACACGGTATCCCGAGCTTATGGGTAATTGCAAAAAATACGCGCGAAAACGGAATGAACGTTGTTTGTGCAGGAGGCGCTCATTTAGACCCGATCCGAGCTCTAAAGAGTGCAATTCACGAAATAGCCGGCATGTTACTTATAACAGACGATGAGCTTGAACAAAAAAGAGAGCACTATGAAAACTGCTTACAAGATCCTTATCTAGTTAGGCAAATGGGAGACCATAGTATGTTGTACGGATTGAAAGAAGCAGAAGAACGTCTTCACTTCCTTTTACGTGACGATGCTCCAGTGCAAACGTTCCAAGAAATGAACTTATTACAATCATTTGATATGGACTTAACATCCGATCTTCATCAACTTTTAAACCGACTACATCAATCTGGACTTGAAGTAATCGTTGTAGATCAAACCGTTCCCCTTATAGAAAAGAACGGGTTACATTGTGTAAAAGTCATTATTCCAGGCATGCTACCGATGACATTCGGTCACCATCTCACTCGAGTTACGGGACTAAATCGAGTGTATACTGTACCGATGACACTTGGATATAGGGCTGAACCTTTAACGAATGAACAATTAAATCCACATCCACACCCGTTTCCATAGTAAAGGAGGGATTTCATGCAGCTGGATACCTTTTTACATCATCTCCATTTTTCTATTGATGAAATTATGCCAAATCATGAGGTGAACTGGGAAGACTCGCCGCTCCCTTATAAATTATATCGAAATTTACCTGTCATCCCTCTCTCTTTAGAAATCCCGTTATCTTTGCCGAACTCTTCTACTACACCTACTTTGGATGAGATTGGTCATTACCTTTGGTACTCATTTGGTTTAACCCAATTATGTCAGCTAAATAGCGAGCGAAACTTATTGCGGAGATTTATCCCTTCCGGCGGCGCTTTATATCCGAATGAATTGTATATATATTTAAAGGTTGATCATTATCCAGACGGCATTTACCATTACGATGCAGCCCATCACCGGCTTGTCTTACTTCGCGAAGGTAATTTCGATTCTTATCTTACAGAAGCACTCGGCAATCGTTGCAACATACACTCTTGTTTTGGTGCTGCATTTATATCCACTATGTTTTGGAAAAACTTCTTTAAATACAATAATTTTTCGTATCGTCTGCAAGGATTAGATAGCGGTGTTCTCATCGGCCAATTACTAGAATGTGCAAAACAATTTGGTTACACGAATGGCGTATACTTTCAATTTCTAGACCGGGCAATCAATCATTTACTCGGATTATCAGAAGACGAAGAAAGTGTGTATGCAGTGATTCCTTTAAATATAGAACGGCATACCGATTGGTTTCACGATGATCATCGTGAAAATAAAACTGTTACTTCTCATGACTTGTTGCAGCAAATTCCGCCGTTAGCCCATGAACATTTCGTTCGCTCAAAGCATGTGGATGAATATCCGATGATAACAAGGATAAATGAAGCATCTATGATCGAATCGACAGAACACTTCCAAATGTTAGATCATGAAGAACAATATCAACATAACACTCATGCTATACAGCTACCGAAAGTAGAACGTTTATCATATGATTTCCTACAACTTTGTAAAAAACGGTATTCACCTGACGCTGACTTTATTTTAACAAAATGGGATGCAGCCGGGCTCGCTACTTTACTACAAGAAGCGAGCCTCTCCTTCCCTTATTACAACGACCTTGATGGAAATGATATAAACGAAAACGCAAGAGTTTCATTATATGGATGTTTTTATAACGTAAAAGATATAGAAAACGGTGCTTACGCTTATAACAGTAGGACACATTCCATACAGCCCATTCGGTACGGAGATCTTCGTTATCCCCTTCAATCCAGTATGACGATGGATAACGTAAATCTTTTTCAAGTACCGCTTTGCCTACATGTAGTTGGAAAAAAAGATTACTATACACGTGCATTAGGCTATAGAGGATATCGCATTCACCAAATGGAAGCTGGTATACTCGTTCATAAACTCGTTTTTGCTGCAAACGCTTTGGGGATGGGCGGGCATCCGTTACTAAGTTTTGATACAAACTCATGTGATCAATTGTACGGGATTGATGCTGAGAATGAAACATCTCTTATTCAAATTCCAGTTGGGGCGTATCGGGCACGGAATTGGTTAAAAGGGGCTTTGCATAATTAGAAGCACGCCGTCTATCGGCGTGCTTTTTTTAAAGGAGTTAATTTATAAACAGCGAAAGGAGTATATATTCTTACATAAAAGGAGAGTTTAACTTGAGCATTTTACAACGGTTAATTCAGCAAGCAAAAAATCCTAGCGGAACAATTGGTTCCTCCATGCTTTGTATTATGAACGCTGCACATATGAGATTAACAAATTGGGCATTGCAAAAAGTACATATAAAGACAGATGCAGTCGTATTAGACATCGGCTGTGGTGGAGGCAAAACCATACACACTCTTTCAAAACGAACTCCACTTGGAAAAATATATGGGATTGATTACTCCGATCAAGCTGTGAAAAATTCTATACAGACGAATGCAAAAGATGTCCAAAAGCAAAAAGTAATTGTTCAACAAGCAAGCGTTTCTTCTATTCCACATCATACGAACTTCTTCGATCTCATTACCGCCTTTCAAACTCATTACTTTTGGCCCGATATTGAACACGATATTAAAGAAGTATTTCGCGTATTACAACCGAATGGATCTTTTTTATTAGTGGCTGAAACTTTCAAAATTCAATATCATATGAAGAAATTTAACACGACCGAAGAACTAATAAATCTCTTTTATAAAACAGAATTTACAAGTGTACACTGTTACGAAGAAAGAGGTTATCTTTGTGTAATAGGAATTAAATAAAAAGCAGACCTCAAAGGGTCTGCTTTTTTACTAGATTAATTTAAAAATACTCTTAATTTGTCTAGCAAATAACCAATTCTTCGTACCGTAGTTATCATTTAAACTATCTAAATTAATAGATTGTCCGTTAGCAAACTTTAATTCTAACGTTGTATTTTTGTCATTTGTTTTTAAGTTACTATTTGTAATGGCATCATACTTTAATTTTTCAATCTCAACATATTCATCTTTTTCTTGTCCAATCACGACATGGTCTTGGAAGAAGAAGAATACTTCTACTTTCTTACCGAAACAAAATACATTTTTTGTATAAATTAATGTCGCATTATCAAGTCCGACACATACTTCTTTCATCTCTTCCACAACGTGCCCAAAGTCTTCTTCATGTCTTGCATTTGATTCAGCAATCCATTCTTCGATTGTTTTCATGTTAATTGCCATACTGCGCCCCCTGGTTCGTTCATCGCTTTATTTAAAAATAAATACTATATGAAAATATAAGCGATACGTACTATGTTTTCAAGGGTGAACGGTATATTCAAAATAAAGTTAAATTTCAAAGTAATATAAAAGGAACACCAATTTCATTAAATTTTAAACGTTTGAACGAGGCATTCTTCATCATCAATTAGCTGCTCTCTCTCATCAAATTCAATGTTCAGTTCTTTATATACTTTCTTCCAAAACGAAACTGCTGGTACATTTTTTAGAAGTTCGATAACGAAATACTGTCCTCGTTTCTCTTCTAGTAAATTCTCAACAACTTGTTTACCAATTCCTTTTCCATTCTATTGATTCAATATGAAAATATCATTAATACCAAAATCATTTTCCTTCTTCAAAAACGGACGTTTCAGTAGTAATAAGAACCCTACAATACCATGATCAACTTTTATAAAATACGGAGTGATTCCGTCATTTTTCCAAAACATGTGCAAATCTTCGTATTCAAAAAATCCGTTCGCTCCGATAGTTATATTCATAGTGAACTTAGAAAGGTCATGAAGATATAACGCGTACAAATTACGTAATATTTCTTTTTCTGATTCTTAAACTTTTTGAAGTGCTACAACCATTAAAAAATCCCCTTCCCTATCTATAACTATTTCCCACCCCTTTTATTCGACAAAAATAATTATTCCCCTTTAACGAAAAAATAGCACTTTAAAAAGTGCTATTCCGCTCTCCTTGCCGCTTGCTGAATTGGGTCCCACACGCTGTTATATGGTGGTGCGTAACTTAAGTCGACATCTTCTAAATCGTGAATGCTCATTTTATTGAAAAGTGCCATCGCGATAACATCAATACGTTTATCTACACCTTCTTCTCCAATTACTTGTCCGCCCAATAATTGCTTCGTATCAGAGCGATATAGTAATTTCAAGTGAAGTGGTTTTGCACTTGGATAATAGCCAGCCATATTTGTTGAATCTACTTTGACCGTTTTATACGGGATATGTAGCCCTTTCGCTTCTTTTTCATTTAAGCCTGTTCTCGCTAACGTAAGATCCATAAATTTAATAATGCCTGTACCTAGCGTACCTTTAAATGCTCTTCGTTTATCAACCATATTAAGCCCGGCAAGTCGCCCTTGTTTATTAGCAGTCGTTCCAATTGGAATATGATCATGAATTTCTTTTATAACGTGATAATGTGTTGCACAATCTCCTGCTGCATATACGTCTTGTACATTCGTTTGCATATATGCATTTACTTCGATTGCTCCTTTATGATTTGTACGTATATTTGTTCCTTCGAGAAAATCAGTATTTGGCTTCACTCCGACAGATACTAAAACAAGATCCGTTTTATACGTACCTTTATCTGTTTCAACTTGTTCTACCCTTTCATTTCCTTTAAACGCTTTTACATTTTCATTCGTTAAAATTTCAATATGATGTTTATCTGCTTCTTTATGTATATACTCCGCCATATCTGCATCATAAATCGTACCGATATGATCATTTCGCTCAATCATTCTTACTTTCTTACCAAGTTCGACGAATGTCTCTGCCATCTCAAGTCCAATTGCCCCGCCACCAATAATGGTTACGTCTTCAACTTTATTCGTTTCTAGTGTTTTTAATATATGCTCAGCATCTGGAATTGTTTTTAAAAGATGAACGCCTTGTAACTCTCGTCCTTCCCATTCTGGCATAACAGGGCGCACTCCCGTCGCAATTAATAAACGATCATACGGAAATTCAAAAACATCTTTCGTCTTCGTATGCTCTGCATACACAATTTTCTTTTCTGTATCTACTTTCGTTACTTCATGACGCACTTTCGCATCAATTCCGTATTTATCACGAAACGTCTTCACATTACGCGCGATTAATTTTTCAGTTGAAGCAATAGCACCGCTAATGACATAAGGTAGTCCGCACTGGGCGTATGAATAGATTTCACCTTTTTCTAACGTCACAACATTTGCAGTCTCATCGTTTCTAACAATTTGCATTGCTGCACTCATACCAGCTGCATCTCCGCCAATAATGACATAGTTCACTTTACCACTCCTTCTTTTTTACATACTCTTTACGATTTCCATATTTTATAGAAATAACACCTACCTCCATTGTAAAGAAAGAGAATTCCATCTACAAATTTGGTGCACAAACCTATGCGCGAATAGGTAACCGTCGTACCTTATAAACAACATGTTTAATATGCTATAACAGTAACTATTGAAAGCAGATGAAATAATACATGTGCGCCGGTATTCTCGTCCAGCTTCCAGAGGAACCGAGACCCGCTCCCCCGCTTGAACAAGAGTTTTCTATTAATGCGACACTTTACAGCGCTCGTGCTCGGTTATCTGATAATGATACTCTCGCACAAACTATTTGGAAAGCCAATCGCTTCGCTTCTGCATCACACGCTTGCAAATCGATTTTTCCAGTCGGTACTGTTAAAATTATAAACTTTTCTGATGATACAATAACAGTTACTGCATCCTCAGAATCAGATGATGCTCTTAAAATAATCGTCCCTCCTCATTCCGAAGCTGCTTTAACGTCTAGTTCTTTATCTGATGTACAAGCCAGTACATCAGAGAGAGCAAGCAAAGTCACATTTCTCTTTCATATCTTTTTCTCTAGGGATCCTGGTCCAGCTAAATAACGATAGAAAAGGTACAGCAATATACACTGTACCTTTTTCAAGCGCTCTATTCTCTTGATTTGATTAGTTCAATATTATAAGTTTCGATATCTGTTAACTTTCCTGTAAAATATGGATTTTCTCTGTACCAAGACTGTTTTGAAAAATACACTTGCATATCTTTCGTTTGAAAAATATGTCCATGCCTTGCGTATATTTCATTTCTGGCGATTTTCAATTGTTCTTTCGATAAGTATCTTAAATCTGAACTCGTTAATTTTCGAATATCACTATCAGGAAAGATAAAACCATTATATACATATTGAGCTGTAGGTGGCGGGGTAACGTTGTAAACAACTGTTTTTTCGGCACTTTTCTTTTGGAACGGAAGATTATAAGTTGAAAGTGCCGTTACCGTCTCTACCTTCGTCGTTTCCCTTCCGCTTTCCCCATTTCGTTCTAAATAAATCGTCGCACTTCCATCAGTCGCTATCGGTCCCCACGTAATTTCTTCTCCGGTCAATGCTGTAACTGGCTTTTGATTCACGTATAATGTCGCACCAAGTTCATTCGTTTGAACTGTAATATATTGCCCTTGCAACGTTAAATCTATCGTTACATTATTTTGACTTTGTTTCATAAGTACAACCTTTTCCTCGCGTGATAGTTTTACATAATCATTTTTATATTCTGATTGAAACACTTGATTTCCTGGAAGAAACGGTCCATATTGCTTCTCAAATTTTTTGTCATCCGTCTTATCAATTTCTTTTCCGTTCATTTTTAAAAGTGTACCTTTTTCATTTGAAAGCAAAGTCGTATAGTACGTCTTCGCTTTCAATTTATACCGATCAAATAAAAAGAAATACTTCCCATCTTTCGTTAAAGAAAAATCTGCTCTTTCTATTCCATCCCCTTGTTTTTCACCTTGCCTCAAATATTCTTTCAATTCATTCACGTAAGATGGATTTTCTTTTATATACGAAAATAGAGGCGTTAAACTCTCTTTCGTTACAATAACCGACGTATCATCTGTTGTGACAACCTCAGCTAGTTTCTCCCCATCCTTCTCTTGTAAAATAGCAATCATCCGGTCTACTTGTGCTACCTGCGTATAATACGATGATCCATACAAGTACAATCCAACAATCGCTATAACAAGTATCGTAAAGAGCGTTATGCCCATTTTTGTAGCGCTGCCCATTCTCTTCTTTACTACAGGACTTTCCCTCTTCTTACCGCAGTTTTGACAAAATTGCACACCATCTTCAAACTGCGTCCCGCACTTTGTACATACATTCATCCGTTCAACCACCTTTTCATTAGAAGCCAGTTAATCCCTGTGTAAAGGCCTGAATCATCGTGCTAATGTAAGACCAAAGTACAATGAATGTTGCGATTCCAATTAAAACATTTGCGATAATAAGTGTGTAAACAAGATCTAATCCGCCGTTGTCTAATTTTAATATGGCTACAGTTATACTAATCCCTATATAAGTTGTAGCTACCGATAATAATATCGGTAAGAAAAAGATTAATAAGAAACTAAAAAGAAAAGTAAGGACTAATATAGCAATAGCCGGAGTTGCTATCGTTCCCCATATGCCGAATACTTCAAGAAACGAAAAAGAGGATTTCATCATCTTACCACTTATAAAAATAATAAATCCAACAAATAAAGTTAAAATTAATAAAAAGAAAAAGACCGTTACAGATTCTCCAAAAAATGTAGGAGTAGATACATCTGACACTAACGTTCTCGTAACAGCTGTTGCTGCACTCATCATTCTATAAAAAATACATGCTCCTAAAAAACAAATAAGAACAAGACTTACAATTCCATTTCGCACTTCGATATTGCCACTTTGCATAATCGCTGTCGGTGCTTGTAATGCATGTTTAAAAAACTGAAAATAGCCGCTTGCAAACCGCTTCGCTTGCTCTACTGTTTCATTTGGTCGAGTTTCCTTCACTTGTGCTGCACGCGATGATTGCTGCCCTTCTTCTTGGACACCACTTGCCCCCACTTCTTGCGTTAACGAATGTCCACAATTCCCGCAAAACTTTGCCTCTGCTGCATTCTCCGTATGGCACGCCGGACATTTCATGCTCTCATCCCTCCTTAAGCATATACCTTATAGGGTGTTACAAATTCAATATATGACTTTGGACATAAAACATGACTACAAGAAAAAGATTATGAAATCCTCCTTTTGAAAGAAAATATATAGATTAGCAATCTAGAAAAATAATGCTATTATGAAACAGAGCAAATAAAGTGAAACTTTAAACAGATTGGATGAAAGGCAATGGAATTTGTAAACTCAATTTTTCAAATACTCCTTACAAGCGTGATCCAATTATTTTCTTTAATTGGAGTCATCATTGTAATCGGATTTCTATTAGGTTATTTAGAATCTCTCACACGAATGTATTGGTCGAGGGCTTTCGGAAGAAAAGGATTCCTTTTGACTGCGTGGATTGGTGTTCCTATTCATGAATTTGGACATGCAATTATGTGCGTACTATTCCGTCATAAAATTGTAGCAACGCAGTTCTTCCCAACAGATACGAGTCAAGGTGCGTTAGGTTACGTACAACATCAATACAATCAAAAAAGTGTATATCAACGAATCGGGAATTTTTTTATCGGCATCGGCCCTATTATTTCTGGTATTACTGCATTAATCCTTTTCATGCGCTATTTCGTACCAGAGTCATATTTTTTATTTAATACAACTCTCGAAAAAACGATTGCAGCTACTTCTATTAATATAGAAATGGTTCAAAACATGCTACTATCGACGTTCGTATTATTGAAAAGCTTATTTACACTAAGCAATTTATTGAATCCTTCCTTTTGGTTATTTTTATTTATCGCTATTTGTATTTCCGCACATATCGCTTTAAGTAAACCAGACATTAAAGGATCAATAGACGGTGTTATCGTCATGTTTATCGTATTATTTTTATTCAATATAATAGCGTGGCTCCTTCAGTACGATAGTAATCAACTAATTGGTAAAGTGATGAAATATAATATGTATCTCATTGCTTTTTCTAGTGTGGCACTGCTTTTCTCTTGTATTTCTACAATTGTGAGTTTTGGATTTTATAAAATGAGAGGAGGGCGTACATTTTGAACGCCCTCCTCTCATTAGTTATTTTTCTTATCCTTACAATTCTCAACCGGAATACGAGCATGCCCTTCTTCATCGGTACACCATGACTGTGACTGGAATGCAAGAAAGATACCGATCCATTCTTCTTCCTTCTCAAAGTGAATGAGTATTCCCCCATCTTGCCATATACCATCATCACCTTGCCATTTCTCTACATTTCCTTGATTCATATGAATATCGTGTATGCCGTTTCCTGGTTTAAAATGAAAGTAGGAATCGGGTGTATTTTCTTCCGGCCCCCATCTTTCACCGAACGCGTAAATAATTGCTTTTTCTTCTAATGCTCTCTTTATATAACGCTCTATTTTTTCATTTAAATCATTATCAACTCCTGCTTTTTCAGGGGGTAAAGGAATCATTTGCTTCGGATCAAATAAATTACCCCTTACATAATCTAAAGCGACTTTCGGCTCGTTATTTTTCACTTCTGTAAAACCGAACGGTAATGTCGGTAAAATATGAATCGCTTCTGATTGAATATTGTTACTCGCAACATATAAAACTTCTGACGGATAACTTTGCGACTTTACGTTAATTGCAATACGATAATCTATTCCTACTTCACCTTGTAAATGAACTTGATAATGAGGTGTTTTCCCTTTTCCAATCTTTGATTGTATAACTATACCTTTTAATACACCGTAGTTTTTTAAGGGCATCTCTTTCATCTCCTATTCACTTAGTAGAAGCTATCCATATTTAAAACATTATCCAATCATAAAGAAAAATCCTCCTAAGCATAGAAGGATTTTCACTTTCTCCCGCATTAACGGGCAGTAAGACCCCGATTGGTGGGGGTGAAAAACACTCCCCACTACTCAAAGTTTCACTTTATCCATAAATACCAGAAAACAACCTCCACCACTACAAGCAACACCGCACCAGAAATCATCAATGTCGTCTTCTTTAATAACTCATTTTCACGATACGGAATATTACATAAATAAGCACCAAGTGTAATACGTGATGGACAAGCGATTGTCGCTACTGATGATGCGGTGTTTTGAAGTGTTGTGACGTATTGCCACGGGAGTGCTACGTTTTGTGCGGTTTGCATTTGCAGTTTTATAAACATCGCATTTGATCCTGCGTTACTACCTGTTAAAAAGCCGCCGATACCACCGATGAACGGAGCAACAAAAACAAAAAACGTACCAAATGTTTCACCAGCTGTTTTTGCAAGTAATGAATGCATGCCAGATGCGCCCATTATTTCTGAAATGGCAATAAACATTGTCGTTGTAATTGCGAATGGAATCCATTGTTTTATCGTTTGCGAGAGTGATTGTTTAATAATATTTAATGGAATACGGAAGAAAATGATTGCAAATAAACAAGTCATACCGAGCCAAAATCCTGGTGAATACAGCATTTCTAATTTGTAAGAGTATGATTTTAAGTCTAGCACCGCATATGATCTGAGCAAATCATGTAACGCTGGAACGAGGCGAGAAAGTAAAATACAAACTGTTAAGAATATATAAGGGCTAATAATTTTTATAATGGATACTTCTCTCTCCGTTGTCGCTGCATGTTCTGTTATAAGGTTTTGCTCATTTTTCCCTTTTAGTTTAATGATAAGAAAGCCAAATGTAATGGTAACGATAGAACTTAATATCCCCGCTAGTTCAACACTTACGTATGCGTTAGAAAGATAGATTCCAAGAGAAAATAATAGAAAGAACCCTACTCCTTCCTTCCACTTTTCAATAACCGCCTGCCAGCCACCAACAACGTGTAAAGAAAGAATAACGAAATAAGCAAACATCGGGATACTTAATAGTGCTGTATTTGTACCAAGTGTCGTGAGCGGCATATTTATAAGCTGCGAACCGATAATTGTACCAGTTGCCATCGCCCCCCATGAACTAGCAAGTAAACCGATAAATGAGAGTAGTACAGCTTGAAACGGTTTATAGCCTAATGAAAGAAAAATAGGCGCTGCGACCATAAAGCCAATACCGAATCCACTTACTGATTCAATAAGTGGACAAATACCAAAACACATAAGAAGCATTTGTAATAATCGATCGTGAGTAACTTCTTCTAGAAAACGTGCTACTTGATCGATGTACCCCATTTTGTTCATGAGGTGAAATAAAAAAATACCGAAAAATAAAACGTACCCGACAATAAAACAAATGAACCAACCTTTAATCGTTGCGTGCACAGTTTCACTTATCCCTAACCGAAATGTTGGCGTGAGTAGAACGATTCCAACAGAAATAGCATAAGAAATTAATGAGGACCTTAATGACGTTTGTTTAAATAAAAATAAACAAATGAAAATCATCATAATTGGGATAAGTGCCAACAATATGGCCATGTTATCATCTCATTTCGTAAAAAATACAATTTTTAACTATTATATAACAGATATCGGAATTTTCAATTGTTTTTACAACAGATTCAAAAGAAGAAGCCAAACGGCTCCTTCTTTTGAATCAATCCCATTTTCTTTTATCCCGAAAAACCGTCTGCTGTCCCATCATTTTTTCTAACACAACAAACACAATATAAGCACATATTACTTGCAGTACAACATTCCCAAATTTCATTAATGAAAACGAATAGATCCATCGGAATAATTCGTTTAATAATACAATCGAAACGATACTAAATAGTTCTATACTAATGGAAAATATACATACTTCTAAAATAGATTGCTCTTGAATTCGATTTAAATTAGAAAAGATGAATATATATCCTACAAACAAAGCCATCAACTCTATTCTCGTCATGCTAATAAGCCAAGCGTATAATGGTACAGTTAAAAGAAGATATAATAGTTTACGTCTTAGCATGCCTTCTCACCTCTGAATTGTATGTATTTTCTGTATATTTTAACATTTATTGCACAAAACAAAAAGAAGAGACTTATGCCTCTTCTTTTTGTTTTGTTGCCTGTATTAATTCACATATTTCTGCTTGTTTTTCATTTTCTAAAAGCTCAATAACCTTACTTCCAACGACAACTCCGTCGCATATTGTAATCATTTCTTCTACATGTTCCTTTGTTGAAATACCGAACCCTGCCACTACCGGTAAATGCGTATGTGATTTTACTTTTTCTAAATAACTATGAATCTCATTTTTAAAGTTTTGACGTACCCCTGTTACACCCGCTACTGTAACGGCGTAGACAAATCCTTCTGATTCACTCGTGATTTTTTCAATTCGCTCAATTGGGCTCGTTACAGTTACGAGTGGAATTAAAGCAATATTCGCCTCTCGAAGGAGCGGTGCAATAATGTCTTGTTCTTCGTACGGTAAGTCCGGAACGATAATGCCATCCACACCTGCTTCAAGACAGCTCTCGATGAAACGTTCTTTTCCAAATGCGAGTACTGGATTTAAATATGTCATGAGTACAAATGGAATTTGTACGTCTTGCCTTACTTCTGCTAACGCCTGAAAAATGCCTTTTAATGTTACACCACTATCTAACGCTCGTTTCCCTGCTCTTTGAATCGTTGGACCGTCTGCGACCGGGTCCGAAAACGGAATACCGATTTCAACGATGCTTGCTCCAGCCTCATCTAGAAAACGAATTCTTTCTTTTAATTTCTCAAGTCCACCATCTCCGCCCATTACATACGGAATAAATGCTTTTTTACCATTTTCAAACGCTGCTTTAATTTTTTCTACTCCCATTTTTACACCTCTTCCATATAACGTTTTATACTCTCTACATCTTTATCACCGCGGCCGGATAAACAAATGACAAGTCCTTCGTCTTGCTTCATTTGCGGCGCTAGTTTTAAAGCGTATGCGACAGCATGTGAACTTTCTAATGCCGGGATAATCCCTTCTTTTTTCGTTAATAATTGAAATGCTTCTAACGCTTCATCATCTGTAATCGAATGATAAGAAACACGACCAATATCTTTTAGCAAACTATGTTCTGGTCCAACTCCCGGGTAATCCAGTCCTGCTGAAATAGAATGAGCTTCTTGAATTTGTCCTTCATCATTTTGCAGAAGGTACATCATCGATCCATGTAAAACACCAACGCTTCCTTTCGTTAAAGTAGCTGCGTGCTTTTCTGTATGAACGCCTTTTCCAGCTGCTTCTACGCCGTAAAGAGCAACTTCTTCATCATGTACGAACGGATAAAACATTCCCATCGCATTACTACCGCCGCCAATACAAGCGACGACTGCTTCTGGTAACTTTCCTTCTAACGCTTCATATTGTTTTTTCGTTTCTTTTCCAATTACACTTTGGAAATCACGGACAATTTGCGGGAATGGATGTGGTCCGAGAACAGATCCCATAATGTAGTGCGTATCATGCACGTGGGAAACCCAGTAGCGAAGCGCCTCGTTCACCGCATCTTTTAATGTGCCGCTACCTGCCGCTACACTTTCTACTTTCGCTCCGAGTAATTCCATTCGGAACACATTTAATTTTTGACGTCTCACATCTTCTTCTCCCATAAAGATGACACATTCTAATCCAAGAAGGGCACATACAGTAGCGGTTGCAACACCGTGTTGTCCTGCTCCTGTTTCAGCGACAACTTTTTTCTTGCCCATTCGCACTGCAAGAAGTGCCTGACCAATTGTATTGTTAATTTTATGAGCCCCTGTATGATTCAAATCTTCACGTTTTAAATAAATTTTTGCACCGCCGCAATGCTTCGTCATATTTTCAGCGAAATAAAGCGGTGTTTCTCTTCCGACGTACGTTTGTAAATAATGATTTAATTCCTTTTGAAACGCTTCATCTTGCATCGCTTCTTTATATGCTTCTTCTAGTTCCAATACAGATTGCATTAACGTTTCTGGAACGTATCGTCCTCCGTATATACCGTAGTGACCTTTTTCATCTGGATATGCGTAATTCATTTGGAACACTCCTTCGCTTTTATAATAAATTGTTTTATTTTCTCTACATCTTTCTTTCCTTTTGTCTCCACTCCGCTACTTACATCGACCATATACGGCTGAATAGTTCGAATCGCTTCTTCTATATTAAGAGCGTTTAATCCACCAGCTAATATCGTTTTCTCTCGCAACTCTTTTGGCATATGTGTGAGTAACTCCCATGAAAATTTCTTTCCATTTCCTCCATGAAACTTTTCTTTCGGGCTATCAAACAATATATAATCCGTTTCATATGCTTGTGCACTTTTCATGTCACTCTCTGAAATTACTCCGAGTGCTTTTATAGACGGAATATTCAATCTTCTAATCTGATGATTATCTTCATCCCCATGTAGCTGCACATGCGTTAACCCGCATTCATCTGCAATTTTCTGGATCACTTCTACTGATTCATTTACGAAAACACCAATCTTTAACACGTGTGCCGGAAGCTCCCCAATAATTTCTTTCGCGCTCTCTGGAGTAATTTTCCGTTTACTTTCTGCAAAAACAAATCCGATTGCGTCTGCGCCGTATTCGCACGCACTTTTCGCTGTTTCAACATCCGTAATACCACAAATTTTCACTTTCATATGTTCACCTTACAGTCTTCGAAAAAGTGACTAATAGAAGACGATGTCATAAGCGCTTCCCCGACTAATACACCTTTTGCTCCAGCTCGTTTGACGCGAATGATATCTTCTTTTGAATGAATGCCGCTTTCACTAATCCAAAGTAACTTTTCCTCATTCAGTCGTTTTCCAAGTTTTTCAGTTTGGCTTAAATTGACTTCGAACGTTTTTAAATTACGGTTGTTAATACCAATAACGTGCGGATTTAATTCGATCGCAATTTCTAATTCCTGTTCATCATGAACTTCAACGATCGCTTCTAATCCCATTTCTAGTACGTAGTTATAAAGCACATTTAATTTCTCTTTCGTTAACGCCGCTACAATGAGTAAAATAATATCTGCCCCAGCTTCATATGCTCTATCAATTTGAATCTTATCGATTATAAAATCTTTACATAAAAGTGGGATGTTACTTTCTGCTCTTGCCGTTTGTAAGTCGTGAAACGAACCTTTAAAAAATTGGCCGTCTGTTAAAACAGAAACTGCACCAGCGCCACATTCTTCATATGTTTTTACTTGCTTTGGTACATCAA
The DNA here is from genome assembly GCF_014932895.1 of Bacillus thuringiensis. GTDB lineage: Bacteria > Bacillota > Bacilli > Bacillales > Bacillaceae_G > Bacillus_A > Bacillus_A thuringiensis_AA. Next base: position 884,548 of record NZ_JACYOF010000002.1, read on the forward strand.
CGTGTAAATTAATATATCCTTTTGATGGTGATGCTCGCTTTACTTCTGCAATGACAGTAAACTGCTCTAAAGCTTTTACAAGTGAGTGTGTTTTCCTTTTTTCTTTCTCTGGTGAATATGTTTTATATAACTCCGCAACCTCTACTTTCTTTTGCTCTACAATTTTGTCTAAAATCGTCACCACTTTAATTCACCCTTTCTAATTTTTCGTTGCTTGCTGCAATTAATAAGTTTAGTTTGACTAATGCTTTTCCAGAGTCAATGCTATGTGCTGCGAGTTTAATTCCTTCTTCAATCGTTTCCGCTTTTCCGTTTGCGAAAAGAGCAAGCCCTGCATTTAATAAAACCGTATCGCGGTAAACACTCTTTTCTCCATTTAATACTCCGAGCGTAATCTTTGCGTTTTCTTTTGAATTTCCGCCCCTAATTTCTTCATTTTTCACTTTTGAAAAACCATACCTTTCCGGATCAATACTCATTTCTACTATTTCATTATCCTTTAAAACGACGACATGATTTTCTCCCTGTAATGATGCTTCATCTAAAAAGCCACTTCCATTTACGACAAGCGCTTGTTTCCGGCCCAGCTTTTGTAATACTTGCGCAACTGGTAATAACATATCTCGTTTATAAATACCGACAAATTGTGTTTCTAAATTAACCGGATTCGTTAAAGGACCAATTAAATTAAAGATTGTTGGAACGTTTAATTCTTTTCTTATTTTCATAATGCGTCGCAGCGCTGGATGCATGGCTGGTGCGAATAAAAATGCAATCCCGACTTGCTCTAGTAAATAATCAATTTCACCTGGCGTACTGCTAATATTTACACCAAGTTCTTCTAATAAATCAGCACTTCCTGTTTTACTAGAAACAGCACGGTTACCATGTTTTGCAATCTTTACGCCAGCTCCCGCCAGTACAAATGCCGATGTTGTGCTAATATTAAACGTTTGCGCACCGTCACCACCTGTTCCGCAATTGTCCATTGCGCCTTTTATATAGTTCGAAAACGGTAATGCTTTTTCACGAAGGGCACGAACAAGGCCGTATATTTCTTCTGCTGTTTCACCTTTCGCTTTCAGTAATACTAAGAAAGCTGCAACCTCACTTTCCAATATGTTCTCACTTAATAAAAGAAGTCCCGCTTCATACATTTCCTCTTCTGTTAAATGTTGTCCCTCCACTAATTTACGAAGATAGTTATTCATACTCTTTCCTCCTCTTTCACTTCTGCTAAAAAGGCATGTATTAACTTTCCGCCTTCTTCTGTTGCAATTGATTCTGGATGAAATTGTAATCCGAAGAGCGGATAATAATTGTGACGAACAGCCATAATTTCTCCATCATCCATCGCGGTTGCTAGTACGTCAAAACATTGCGGTAAACTCGTTTGTTCTGCAACAAGGGAATGATAGCGCATTGCTGTTAACGGCTGCGTCACGTATGAAAAAATCGATGTCCCGTTATGTTTCACACGTGATGTTTTTCCATGTTTAATGCGTTCTGCCCTCACAATTTCTCCCCCAAATGCAGATATGATTGCCTGATGTCCGAGACAAATACCTAATATGGGAACGTTCCTATAAAAATGACGAACGACTTCAATACAAATGCCAGCATCTTCTGGTTTCCCTGGTCCTGGTGAAAGCACAATTCCTTTTGGTTTCATCGCCTCTAATTGTTCCATTGTTATTTGATCATTTCTTACGACGACAATTTCTTCTTCATACTCGCCTAATAGTTGATACAAGTTATATGTGAATGAATCGTAATTATCGATGAGTACTATCATTTCATTACCTCCAAAAGCGCTCTTGCTTTATTTAATGTTTCTTCATACTCAGCTACCGGATCTGAATCGTAGACGATACCCGCTCCTGCCTGAACGTATGCCTTTTCATCTTTTACCACCATCGTTCGAATTGCGAGCGCCATATCAAGATTTCCTGAAAAACTAACGTATCCAACTGCACCGGCGTATACATTTCTTTTTTCATTCTCTAGCTCATTTATAATTTCCATCGCTCTAATTTTCGGAGCTCCTGAAACTGTCCCTGCTGGTAAACAATACGCTAATGCATCAAAACCACTCGTATTTTTTTGTAATATTCCGTAAACTTCAGATACAATGTGCATAACGTGAGAGTATTTTTCTACTTTCATATATTTATCTATCGTCACAGACCCAATTTCACTTACTCTGCCAATATCGTTTCGCCCAAGGTCAACAAGCATCATATGCTCTGCTCGTTCTTTATCATTTCCTAACAGTTCTTTTTCGATTTCCTCGTCTTCTCTTTTCGTTTTTCCCCTCGGTCTCGTACCAGCAATTGGATTCGTCATCACTTTATCCTCTCTTACCGATAATAAACTTTCCGGCGAAGAACCGAGTACAACATAATCTTGAAAATCGATATAAAACATATATGGTGACGGATTTGCGATGCGGAGTTTTCTGTATAATGCAAATGAATCGCCTTTACACTCACTTTTCAAACGCTGAGATAATACGACTTGGAATATGTCCCCGGCTTGAATATATTCTTTCGCCGTTTCTACCATTTCGCAAAACTCTTTTTCAGTTGTAGAAGAAGTGAATGATAATGTTGATTGTATTTCATTTACTTGAGCTTCTTCTCCCTTTAGCACTTCCTCTTTGTATACTTGCAACCTTTCGTATACTTCTTCATAAGAAGCTGAATCATCTTCTCTGCATACATATACAAACGATAATTTTTGTCGTAAGTGGTCATAAACGATAAACTCACGGTACAGTAAAAGGTGTACTTCTGGAATATTTAATGGATCATGTAAATCTACTCCTATATTTTCATATTGCCGAATGACATCATAGCCAATATATCCAACTGCTCCTCCGCAAAATGGGAATGGACTGTCTACTTGTGCTGGTGCAATTACCTCTTCTAACACTTGCAGTACGTTACCTTGCAACTTTTCGGTTTGCCCATATGTCGTTCGTTCCACTTCCATACCAACGCTTTTCACTTCACCATACGGATTACATCCTAAGTATGAATAGCGCCCTTTATCTTGATGAAGCTGCGAGCTTTCTAATAAAAACTTTTTCTTTCCCTTCATACGTCTATATAAAGAAATCGGCGTAATGCTATCTCCTTCTTCTTCAGCGATTACTAAAAATGTTTTCCCTTGTTCTTTTTGCTTCATAAATTCTTCTTTCGTTATCATGCCTTTCACCTCACTCTGAAAAATAAAAAAGTCCCCTACATATCGAAATATGTAGAGGACGATAAATTTACCGTGGTACCACCTCATGTTGGACGCAAAAGCATCCCGCTTTATTCAGGTACAAAATATATACCTTATCCTTGTAACGGCGGAACCCGGGTTGCCTACTGAAAATAATTGTTCAGCATACCTCTCGTAAGCCCATTCCGTATATGGCACCGCACCGGGCTCCCACCTATTCCCGGCTCTCTGTAACGTCTCCATTATACGTACTCTTCTTACTTAAACGATTTAACATATTTAATTTTTATAGGGCGTTCAACAAGTTTTTATACACAAAAAGGGAGTACTCATCCTATAGAAAGGACGGGTACTCCCGTGGTGCCACCTTAATTCGTTACGAATGTAACGCACTTTACCGTATCAAAAACAATACGTGTCTCTTGTATCGATGAGATCATGTCGCCAAAGCCTACTTCTTTCGTTTCGGTTTGGAAGCTCCGAAGCCCATTCCACATCAATTCCATACTGATTCGCACCAACCATCAGCTCTCTGACATGTTCATCATGTGTACTCTTCTTCATCAACGCTTGCATTTTTTTAAGTTGCACTCATTATAGACCTAACTTTTTTCACAAGTCAATACTTTTTAAAAAATTTTATTTTTCCCTCCTTTCAATATTATATTGACAAAACAACGTGTTTTTATGTAAATATAATAAATACTCTATTAAAATTAAGGTTTTTTGTCTAAAAATTATATATTTAAAAAGTAAAACGATGTCAAAAAACGCTTACATTTCTGAAAATTCGTATTTATATATGGATTTTTCTGAATAATCATGATAGATTATACATATGCAAAATGCATCAAAAGACATGACAAAAGGAAGGGGAACTACATGAGTACGCAGATGTTAACTTTAACTTCTATCTCTATTTACATGCTCGGGATGTTAGTAATCGGCTATTTCGCCTACAAACGAACGTCCAACTTAACAGATTATATGCTTGGCGGGCGTACACTAGGCCCCGCAGTAACAGCATTAAGTGCTGGAGCATCCGATATGAGTGGTTGGCTGTTAATGGGATTACCCGGTGCAATGTTTAGCGTTGGATTAAGTAGTAGTTGGATTGCGATTGGCCTAACACTAGGCGCATACGCAAACTGGCTTTATGTCGCTCCTCGCTTACGTACCTACTCTGAAATTGCAAACAACTCTATTACTATCCCAGAATTTTTGGAACACCGTTTCCACGACAAATCTCACATGCTACGCTTAGTATCTGGACTTGTTATTATGATTTTCTTTACTTTTTATGTAGCTTCAGGATTAGTTTCAGGCGCTGTATTATTTGAAAATTCATTTGGTATGAACTATCATGTTGGATTATTCATTGTAGCAGGCGTTGTTGTAGCTTACACACTATTTGGTGGTTTCTTAGCAGTAAGTTGGACAGACTTCGTGCAAGGAATCATTATGGTAATTGCTCTTATTCTTGTTCCAATCGTAACAATTATGAATTCGAACGGACTTGGACCTGCATTTGATACAATTCGATCTGTAGATCCAACACGTTTAGATATTTTTAAAGGGGCCTCTACTTTAGGAATTATTTCTTTATTCGCATGGGGCCTTGGTTATGTTGGACAACCTCATATTATCGTACGCTTTATGGCAATTTCGTCTGTAAAAGAAATTAAAAGCGCACGAAGAATTGGTATGAGCTGGATGATTTTCTCTGTTGTCGGAGCTATGTTTACTGGTCTTATCGGTATTGCTTACTATTCGCAACAAGGGCTGACATTATCTAACCCAGAGACAATTTTCCTTGAACTTGGAAAAATTTTATTCCATCCACTTATTACTGGATTTTTATTAGCAGCTATTTTAGCAGCTATTATGAGTACAATTTCTTCTCAACTTCTCGTTACTTCAAGTGCAGTAACAGAAGACTTATATAGAACATTCTTTAAGCGTGATGCTTCTGATAAAGAACTTGTATTTGTCGGTCGTATGGCTGTACTTGTTATCGCCTTAGTTGGGTGCGCATTAGCGTTTAAACAAAATGATACGATTTTAGCTCTTGTTGGATATGCTTGGGCTGGATTTGGTTCTTCATTCGGACCTGCTATTTTATTAAGCTTATATTGGAAACGCATGACAAAATGGGGCGCGCTTGCTGGTATGATTTCTGGTGCCGCGACTGTTATTATATGGACACAATTTAAATTCTTAAAAGACTTCTTATATGAAATGATTCCTGGTTTCGCTATTAGTTTACTAGTAATCGTAATTGTTAGTTTACTAACACAGCCTTCAAAAGAAGTTGAAGAGCAATTTGAGGATTTCGAAAAACAACATCGTCATAATTTATAAAAAAAGCTCTGCTGTTATCGTAACAGCAGAGCTTTTTATTGCAGTTCGACAATCTTCTTCTCAAATTTAACAAATTCTTTATGTTTCGTTAAATTTAACATAACACTATCCCTTTATAGTATAAGTATCAGCACTTATACAGAAAGGGGACTCCAACATGTTAGCAGCTTTCCAGCAACAACACATAAGAAAATTTTCACCTATTACAAATACTTCTGCTTCTCGTCTAAACATTCAACCCAATCCACCTAAAATTTCAATTGCTCCTTCTGTTATTTCAGTCATCGGTGTTCATATGGAAAAAAACAAGTTAAAAATAAAAACGGGGCAAAGTACTGCATTATCAGCTTCCGTTTTGCCAATGCAAGCGACGAATCAAGAACTGATTTGGACAAATATGAATTCTGATGTCATCACAATATGTCCAAAAGGTGATACAGTAACGATTACTGGAAAAAGTGCAGGAAGAGCAGTCGTAATTGTCACAACTACTGAAGGAAAATTTCGTGATTTATGTGTCATTCATGTACAACCTTATATGACAAATCCAAAATAAAAGAGTGGCTTCGTAGCCACCCTTTTATTTTATTTCAATGTTTGAGTTTTTACTTTTTACAAGATGGATAAATTGTTCCTTATCTTTAGGAGAAATAATTTCTGTTTTATGTGAGCCGTAAACAATTTCAAGTCGATCGAATGATAAAGTGAAACTTTAATCAGTAGGGAGGTGTTCATCCCCCACTGATTATTAGTTGAACCAATCGGGCGTTTACGGGCAGTTGATCTCCCACCTAACTTCCTTGCTCCAGCCGAATTTTGAGGTGGGAGTTTTACTGCCTGTTAATGCAGGATAATGCATGAGCTGCTATTGGATTTTTTGTATTCGAAATACGTTTTATATCCCTTATAAGAATACGCTTTTTAACGAATCCTGACTTAATAGTAATCTCTTCTTCTCCAACAATATATTTTGTCGAAAACCAACTCCAAACAAACAATATTATTAACGGTATTGTAAAAAATAAGAGAAAGTGTTCTCTCCCTGCAAATATCGGAGCAAAAGAGGCACCTATAACGATTATAAAGACCAGATATAACCATGGATCTTTTTTTGATGGAAATTTCACTAAACTTTTCCTCTCTTGATTTAAGTCAATGCCCCCCTTCTCCTCATAAATTTCTATAAAATAAAAAGAGAAGTATCACAACTTCTCTTTTCTCCCCTAACTTTATAGTTCCTGTGTATACACCGGCTCGTTTACTACATTTTTTGCAGTTCGCTTTTGTTGCTGTAGTAAGAAAACAGATACACCAAACAATACGAGCATACTACCGATAATTTGCATTGCATTTAATTTTTCTCCAAGTAAGAAGAACGCTAGTATAGATGCCCCAACTGGTTCTCCTAAAATACTCATCGAAATTGTTGTTGCATTTACGTAGTTTAATAGCCAGTTATTAATTACATGTGACACTGTCGGTACAACTGCAAGTAAAAGAAAAACGGTCCAGTCCCACTTCGTATAACCTGTAAAAGGTACTTGCAATACGGCATTATAAATTCCCATGAAAAGACCTGCGAATGCAAAGACTGTAAAGCTATAAATCCAATGTGATACTTTCTTTACTGTCGTTTGTCCAATAAATAAATAACCGACAACCGCTATTACACTTAAAAAGGATAATATGTCTCCATAAATTGCTTGCTTACTTAAACCTAAATCTCCCCAACCAATGCACATTACCCCTAAGATAGCGATTCCCATCGTTGCAATGGCTGAATATGTTGTTTTTTCTTTAAACAGGAAAAAACTTCCAACTAAAGATACAATCGGTTGAAGTGCTAAAATAATTGTCGAGCTAGCAACTGTTGTATGCTTTAAGGATTCAAACCATAAAAGAAAATGAAGTGCTAAAAAGAAGCCAGATCCAATTAAAAAGCCCCAATCTTTTATTTGAATCTTCTTAAATTCTTCTCTTTTTTTCCATACGATAGGCAGCATAATAAGTACGATAATCCATAAACGATACATACTTAAAATGGAAGATGGTGCCGAGGACATCTTTACAAAAACTGCTGCGAATGAAATGGCGATTATAGAAATAGCTAATGGTAGTGCGATTGATTTTTCTTGTTTCAAATTCTGTCTCCCCTCTCACCTGTCAAAAATCCCATTTCATTATATCCGTTTTCTTTTATAACTTAAATACTAATTTTTTAGATTCTTCGTACCATTATGGTAAAATAGAAACGAAAGCACCTATTAGTGAATATTCCTTTCTTTTTTCACTACAAGCGTCGCTCTTACAATCGTTACAGTAAATTTTTATTTAGGGGGATCTACATGAATCAAACAATAGGGAGAATTGAAGAAATTTCATTTTTTAGCACATCACTTCAAGAAGACGTTACGCTTCTCGTTTATTTACCAGTAAATTATACGCCATTGCACAAACATACAGTTGTGATTGCACAAGATGGTAGAGACTATTTTCAACTTGGTAAAGCGCACCGTGTAATTGAAAGTCTTCGTGAAACTGAAGAAATTGACCGTACAATTATTGTCGGTATTCCATATAAAAACGTACATGATCGCAAAGAAAAATATTTCCCAAATGAAGTAAAAAATGCTGCATATATTCGTTTCCTTGCTCATGAACTTGCGCCATATATCGATGAAAATTATCCAACATATCAAATGGGAAAAGGCCGCGTTTTAATTGGTGATTCTCTTGGCGGAACAGTTTCCTTTATGACTGCACTTATGTATCCGCATACATTCGGTAAGGTCGTGATGCAATCACCATTCGTTGATGACACAGTAATGAACTTAGCAAAAGATTTCAAAGATCCACAAGCATTGGAAATTTATCATATAATTGGGACGGAAGAAACCGCTGTAAAGCGTACAGATGGACAAGTATCTGATTTCGTACAACCGAACCGTGAACTAAATACGCTTCTTACAGAAAGAAATTTCATCACACACTACGAGGAGTTTGAAGGCAATCATACTTGGAAGTATTGGCAAGCTGATTTACCAAAAGCCTTCTCACATATTCTATCAATGAAATAATAGAGAGCAGTATTCAGAATAATTTGATATAATAGATAAAGAGATTTATCTCAAAATCTAACTAGACTTACAAAGGGAGGAATTGGAACATGAAATTAGGCATTGTAATTTTTCCATCAAAAATGATTCAAGATAAAGCGAACGGATTGCGTAAGCGTTATGATCCGCACTACGCATTAGTTCCGCCACATATTACATTGAAAACACCCTTTGAGACGCAAGATGAACAATTAGAATCGATTGTAAAAGAATTACATACAATCGCAAATAAAACGAACCCTTTCACCCTTCATGTTGGAAAAGTTGGTTCATTCGCACCTGTTAATAATGTTCTTTATTTTAAAGTAGAAAAAACACCTGAACTAACTTTCTTAAATGAAGAAATGCATAAAGGATTCTTCACGCAAGAACGTGAATATGCTTTCGTACCTCATTTAACAATCGGACAAAACTTATCAGATGCAGAGCATGCTGATGTATTAGGCCGATTACGTATGAAAGATTTCTATTATGAACAACCAATCGACCGTTTCCATCTTCTATATCAATTAGAAAACGGAACGTGGACAGTACACGAAACATTCCACCTTGGAAAGGGGAACAACTAATTTGCACGCACAAATCGTACAAACTGACGAACAGCTAAGAGATGCTTTCTCTGTACGTAAACAAGTATTTGTAAATGAACAACGTGTTTCTGCCGAAGAAGAGTATGATGAGTTTGAAGAAACTTCCACACACGTTATTATATATGATGATAAGATTCCAGTTGGTGCTGGTCGCTTTCGCACTATTGATGGAATAGGAAAAATGGAGCGCATTTGCGTACTAGCTTCCCATCGTAAAAAAGGAATTGGAAAGATTGTGATGGACGCACTTGAAGCGTATGCGAAGGAAGAGTCACTTCCAAAAGTAAAACTTCATGCTCAAACACATGCTGAAAATTTCTATAAAAAACTTGGATATGTAACGAGTTCCAATGTATTTCTGGAAGCGAATATCCCGCACGTCGTAATGATAAAAGAATTGTAATTTTAAAACAGGAGGTATCCCCTCCTGTTTTTTACATTGCTATTTTCTTTTTCTTCCGCTAAAGTTAAATGTTGATGCTATAGTTTTGAAGGTGAATATATGACACAAGAAAAATTTTCACAAAAATCATTAACACACGCTGGAATTCCGCAAGCGACGTATCATATCCCGAAAACATCTACCCATTTAATTATGGAAGAAGATGCAGATGCGGCGTATTTCCGCGCTCTAGAACAGCAAAACGTTTATTTAAACGAAAAACAATTAGAAGCGGTGCGAACGACAGAAGGTCCTGTCCTTACATTAGCTGGTGCCGGAAGTGGAAAAACATCTGTTTTAACAACTCGAGTAGGTTATTTAGTGAATGTAAAACAAGTTCATCCGCGAAATATTTTATTACTTACATTTACACAAAAAGCTGCTGAGGAAATTCGAACTCGTGTAGCAAACTTACCTGGTATGAACCATGCTGCAAGTAGCTACGTTGTTGCTGGTACATTCCATTCTGTCTTTTTAAAATTGCTTCGTAGCCAAGGATATAATCAGCAAATTTTAGCAAATGAAAAACATAAACAAATTATGATAAAGAAAATATTAAAAGAGTTACGTTTGAAAGATGATTATGATGCGGAAACGATGCTCGCTATGATTTCACTTGAGAAAAACAAATTAAATCGTCCGAAAGATGTAAAAGCGAAAACACCAGTCGAACAAGAATTTAAAGAAGTATACGAACGTTTTGAAGAGGTAAAACAACGATATAATTATATCGATTTCGATGATATCTTATTAGAAACATATTATATGTTAGAAAATAACGCTCCCTTGCTCAATCAATTACAACAACGTTTCCACTATATTGAAGTAGATGAGTTTCAAGATACATCATATGCACAATATGAAATTGTAAAATTGTTAGCCACGCCAAGAAATAATTTATTTATTGCAGGTGATGACGATCAAGCGATATACGGCTGGCGAGGAGCAAGTCACCAAATTATTTTATCTTTCCCAAAAGAATTCGATAATACAACGATCATCGCACTTAATACGAATTATCGATCCAATCCATTTATCGTCGGACTTGGAAATGAAGTTATCAAACTAAATCAAGAACGTTTTGATAAAGAGCTATATTCTGTTCGTGAAGAAGGTGTACAACCATTTTACGCAAGACCAGCTACGACTCTTGATGAAGCAAATCAAATTTTGCAGCTCATTCAAGAAAAAGTAGATAGTGGCGAACGAAACTATAAAGATTTTTGTTTACTGTATCGCACCCATTCTGTAAGCCGTTCTTTACTTGATCAGCTTACAATTCATAAGATTCCGTTTATCAAACACGGAGCGAGCCAATCATTTTACGAGCACTCTTTAATTAAACCCGTATTAGATCATTTACGACTCGTGCTCGAACCGTTTCGCTTAGAATCACTTTCAAATATATTACCGACGATGTATATCGGACGTGATGAGTGTATTTCATTTATTGAACGGGAGCAATGGAAATATGGTGAGGGGCGTTTCCCTTCTCTTCTTCATTTCTTATTACTAAATCCAAGCTTGAAACCTTTTCAAGTGAAAAAAGTAAATGAACGTATCGATTTTATTAAATTTATAAAAGAACTAGAACCGAAAAAAGCATTAAAAGAAATTATTCATGGTAAAGGAAAATATTTAGAGTACTTACAAAGTAACGATCGTTCTTCCTTTACGATGCATAAAGACATACAAGAAGAAATGTTAGAAGAATTAATGGAATCTGCCACGCGTTTTACTGATATTCCAGCTTACTTACAATTTATTGACGAAGCAATTCAAGGACAAAAAGAAATGGAAGCATTAAAAACAATGCCACAAAAAGATGCCGTTTCGCTTATGTCCATTCATAACGCGAAAGGTCTGGAATTTCCATGCGTCTTTTTACTTGGTGCAAGCGATGGTATTTTGCCACATACCTCTTCTTTAAAAGATGCAAATGATCGTGTCACGGACACTTCTGAAGCTTTAGAAGAAGAACGTCGACTACTTTATGTCGCAATTACACGTGCAAAAGAAGAACTTTACATTTCCTCTCCGCAATTTTTCAGAGGAAAGAAATTAGATATATCTCGTTTTTTATATACGGTGCGAAAAGATTTACCTGAAAAGACATCCACGAAATAAGGATGTCTTTTTTATATCACGTAATGTACATCCCTACTATATAAATTCCCTGTTTTTATCATGAGGATTAACGTAATATCAACCATATTCCACTCATATTGTAATAGTGTATGTCAGAACTCACGATAAGGAGTGAACATAATGAGCTGCAATTGTAACGAAGATCATCATCACCATGATTTTGATTTCAACTGTGTATCTAATGTCGTTCGTTTTATACATGAATTACAAGAATGCGCAACCACAACATGCGGATCCGGTTGCGAAGTTCCATTTTTAGGCGCACATAACACTGCAACCGTAGCAAATACGCGACCTTTTATTTTATACACAAAAGCTGGAACACCTTTCGAAGCATTTGCACCATCCGGAAGCCTTACTAGCTGTACGTCTCCGATTTTCCGCGTTGAAAGCATAGATGATGATGACTGCGCTGTATTACGTGTATTAACTGTAGCTATCGGTGGTGATCCTGTACCACCTGGCGATGACCCAATTTGTGCGTTTTTAAATGTACCAAATGCGACACTAAGAGCAACAACTGTTTGCCTTACTGTTGATTTAAGTTGTTTTTGCGCTATTCAATGTTTACGCGATGTTTCTATTTAAAACAAATAATCATTTAAGCACCAATTGGGTGGCAGAAAATTCTGCCGCCCAATCGGTGCTTAAAAATATTAATTTTTATTTTTAAAATTGGGAACTTGTCTAGAACAAATAGCTTGTCCCTTTCATTAACTGAAAGTAGAACAAATAAAGGAGTGAAAAACATGTTCTCTTCTCATTGTGAATCTATTAAAATTGACTGTGAAGCAAAAGCAGTCAGTGCACTACCTGCTTTTGGCTTTGCTTTCAACGCTAGTTTTCCGCAATTTGCAACAGTATTCGTACCACTAGCATTACCTAGCACAAGTCCAAATCCAAATATTCCTGTTCCAGTAATAAATGATACAATAAGTACAGGAACTGGTATTAAAATTCAAAAGGCTGGTATTTATCAAATTAGCTATACATTGACAGTAAGCCTTGATAACTCTCCTGTCGCACCAGAAGCTGGTCGCTTTTTCTTATCACTAGATACACCAACTAACATTATTCCAGGATCAGGAACAGCAGTCCGCTCTGACACAATTGGCACTGGTGAAGTAGACGTTTCCAGCGGTGTTATCCTTATTAATTTAAACCCTGGCAACTTAATTCAAATTGTACCAGTTGAAGTAATTGGAACAGTAGATGTTCGTGCGGCTGCATTAACAGTTGCACAAATTAGCTAGTAAAAAGCGGTATTTCTTCATTGAAATACCGCTTTTTATATTTATAATAAAAAACACTCACGGTAACATGAGTGTTTCATTCTTCATATTGTTTTATTATGTTCTTCTTTTTCCCGCAATTACATCCCTTTTTCTTCACAAATCCTTGTTGTTGCAATTGTTCTTGATATGCTTGTTGTTTTGCTTGGTGTTGCTGCTGTATGTGATACCATTGCTGCAGGTCATATGAATTTTGCCTTGGATTATTGCTCACAGCAAACATCTCCTCTACTGTCAGTTCTGTCTATTCACTATATGAACAACTTCTTCTTTCCGTTCCCTCATTCTTTTAAACTCCGCTTTTTCTTGATGTTATAAAAATATATTATTCTCCCATAAAATATCCTGTAATTGTTTCGATAATTGCTGCTGCACCTGCAATAGCTAATAATGCAAGTAACGGCTCTGCAACGATAGGAATCCAATTATATAAGACTAATAAAAAAGCACTAACCCATACACCTGTACACCAATAACAGCTTAATAATTCACCAATCCACTTTCTTAATCCTTTACCTTTTACTTTTGTAAAAGTTGATACACTTCCATCCGGCTCCGTAATTTCTAACTCATCAATAAAAGGTCTTCGCAAAAAAGCTGTAATTTTATCATAAACAATTAGACGGGTTAACCTAAATGCAGCGAGTGCGAAAATAAAAAACAAAAGCCAGCTTGTAAACAGCATGATTCCACCTTCCCTTATCTTCTTTCGCCTATTTAAAAAAAAAGGTCTTGAGATTGTGACCAAATCTCTCCGACTCCAATATCTTATTAATGTAAATACAAACAAGAAGATAAGGAGTGACATTAATGAGTTGTAACGAAAATAAACACCATAGCTCTTCTCATTGTGTAGTTGACGTCGTAAAATTCATCAATGAACTACAAGATTGTTCTACTACAACGTGTGGATCTGGTTGTGAAATCCCATTCTTAGGGGCACACAACACTGCATCAGTAGCAAATACACGCCCTTTTATTTTATACACAAAAGCTGGAACACCTTTTGAAGCATTTGCACCATCTGGAAGCCTTGTTAGCTGTACGTCTCCAATTTTCCGCGTCGAGAGTGTAGATGATGATAGCTGCGCTGTGCTACGTGTGTTAACTGTAGTATTAGGTGATGGTTCCCCTGTACCACCTGGCGACAATCCAATTTGTACGTTTTTAAACGTACCAAATTCAAGATTAATATCGACATCTACTTGCATTACTGTTGATTTAAGCTGTTTCTGCGCTATTCAGTGCTTACGCGATGTTACTATTTAATAAGTAAACTAAAAAACTATTGGGGTGGTAGAAGCTTTCTACCACCTTTACATATTTAAAAGCCGGCCATATCAATCGATTCGATGTCTTCTATAGATAACCTAATATCTCTCATACTATTTGGTGGCATAATGAATACAATACCATTACGGTACGATATAATCGATCCGATATATGAGACCGTCGCAGTTTTTATTCTACATCTTACTTTCGGGATGTAATGAGGGCGATTTAATAAAAAGTGAATTTTTTCTTCATTATTCATATCCTTAAATGATTTATTGTACGGGACCGTTCTCACCCGCTCTTCTTGTTCTTGCTCCTCTTCTTCTATTTTTTCTTCTTCCACTTGATACTCTTTTTGTAGTTCTTGTTTCTCTCGCTCTACCACCTCTTCCACGGCACTACTTACAATATTTCCGTTCCTATCACTTTGCTCTTTTCGATCCTCATCTTCAAAATTCGTTAAAATAATTCTTTTTATTTTCGGTGCAGCAAGTTCTAAATTTACTTGCGTAATATATAACAACGGTTTTCCAACTGTTGAGCTTTTATTTTTACTCTTCACACTCGTCCCTCCCACTTCCATACGTTGCTGAATAAATCGTGTACTATTATAGTTATATTCATAACGTGGCAAGAACTTTCGTTAAAAATCGTTCTTTCTGAGAACAGTAAAAAAAGGACAGTCTCAATGTTTAGAGACTGTCCTTTAAAAACTATAATCAATATTTATCCTAAAATATGATATCCTGAATCAACGTGAATATTTTCTCCTGTTACCCCGCGTGCTAAATCACTGAATAAGAATACTGCTGTATCGCCAACTTCTTCTGGAGTTGTTGTGCGACGAAGTGGTGCGCGCTCCTCGATTTCTCTTAAGATTGAGTTAAAGTCGCCTACACCTTTCGCAGATAACGTACGAATTGGTCCTGCAGAAATAGCGTTAACGCGAATGCCATGTTGGCCTAAATCGTTCGCTAAATATTTCACGCTCGCTTCTAATGAAGCTTTCGCAACACCCATAACGTTATAATTTTTCACAACACGCTCGCCGCCAAGGTATGTTAACGTTAAAATATTTCCGCCTTCTGTCATCACTTTCTTCGCTTCTCTTGCTACAGCTGTTAAAGAAAATGCGCTAATATTTTGCGCAAGTAAAAATCCATCGCGAGAAGTATCTACAAATTCGCCCTTTAAATCATCACGATTTGCAAAAGCAATACAATGCGCAACACCGTGAATTGTACCAACTTCTTGCTTAATTGTTTCAAAGCAAGCTGTAAGTTCTTCATCATTCGTTACATCACAAGGTAATACAAGTGATTCTTGTCCTTCTAATGTGTCCGCCAATTCACGAACGTTTCTTTCTAAGCGTTCTCCTGCATATGTGAATATTAATTTTGCACCTGCATTATGCAAAGAGCGAGCAATTCCCCATGCAATACTTCTTTGGTTCGCAACGCCCATAACAACAAATGTTTTTCCTTGTAATAGTTCCATGATATATCCTCCCAGAAATACTTATACTTGTTATTAGTACCTGATACTATAATTATAGTACCATAAAATGGTCTAAAGGCAAACAAAAAATCACTAGCTCAACGTCACTAGTGACTTTTTGTTTCTATAAAGAAACGCTTTAATCCTTCTTCCCAAGATGGCATCTTTGAAAAACCATTTAATTGCAACATTTTATGCTGAAATATTGAGCATTTGGGTCTAGGCGCCTTTGCTCCGAATTCTTCTGTAGATATAGGAGAAACTTTTACTTGTTTGTTGGATTGAGAAAAAATTTCCTTAGCGAACTCATACCAAGAACACGATCCACTATTCGATACATGGTACGTACCGTATAATGATGTAACAATGAGTTTTTTTATTACAGCAATTAAATCCTTTACATACGTGGGAGACCCCACTTGGTCAGCAACAATAGATAAACTTTCTTTCTCTTCTCCTAGTCGCATCATGTTTTTTACAAAGTTGTTTCCATATTTCCCATAAAGCCATGACGTGCGAATAATAAAATATTGATTATGTAAATCTTTTACAAACAGCTCTCCTGCATATTTCGACGCACCGTATACATTCACTGGTGCTGGCGTATAAAACTCATGATACCCATCCATCTTATTACCAGGAAATACATAATCCGTACTTATATAAACAAATTTCGCTCCCAGATTTTGAGAGACAACTGCTACATTTCTCGTACCAATTGCATTTACTAAATAAGCTAAATCTTCTTCTTCCTCTGCTGCATCTACTTTTGTATAAGCAGCGCAATGAATGATAACATGAGGATGTATTTGTTTCAAGATACGCATGACTTGAGACATATTCGTAATATCTAATCCATTTTTATCAAATGGATACACTTCATACAAATCTGGACTTAACTCTTCCACCATTTGTTTTCCCAATTGACCATTTGCTCCTGTTACAATAATCCGTTCTTTCATCTGCGAACCCCTTACCGTTCCTTTAATGTCTTCCACCATTTCCCATTATCTTTATACCACTTAACCGTTTCTTGTAAGCCTTGTTCAAACGTATACTGCGGTTCCCATCCTAACTCTTCTTTCATTTTTGTTGCGTCAATTGCATAGCGACGATCATGCCCTAAACGATCTGCAACAAACCGAAGATCTTGTTTTGTTTTTCCCAGTAAACTCATAATCTGTTCAACTACATCTATATTTGTTTTTTCATTATTTCCACCAATGTTGTACACTTCTCCAAAATTCCCTTTATGCAGTACAACATCAATTGCACTACAATGATCATTCACATGAAGCCAATCTCGTATATTCAATCCATCTCCGTATAACGGTAGCTTTTTTCCTTCGAGTACGTTCGTAATCATGAGCGGAATCAACTTTTCAGGATATTGATATGGTCCATAGTTATTGGAACAGCGTGTCACAATAATCGGCAATTGATACGTTTTATAATAGGATAGAGCAATCATATCGGCACTTGCCTTACTAGAAGAGTATGGACTACTCGGATCTAAAGGGGTTTGTTCTGTAAATTTCCCTTCGTCCCCTAAAGAACCGTATACCTCATCTGTTGATACTTGCACCAATTTAATATGAGGATATTTTTTTACTAATTCTAACAATGTTACTGTACCAATTACGTTTGTATTATAGAAAGGTATCGGATTTTCAATACTGCGATCTACATGTGATTCCGCTGCGAAATTTACAATCGCTTGCACTTCATATCGCTGAATAACATATTCTACAAGTTCACGATTTTGAATGTCCCCTTTTATAAAAGAATAGCGGGAATCTCGATCAACAGAATGTAAGTTTTCAAGATTCCCACTATAAGTTAAAGCGTCGTAATTTATAATGCGATATGTTTCATATGCTCGTAACATATAATGTATAAAGTTACTACCAATAAATCCAGCTCCACCGGTTACTAATATATTCATGTACAACTCTCCTACTTAGTATCTTCACACTCACTAATTTTTGGGAGTAATCGATCTTTTTCTGATAAAATCGGCTCCTTTACTGGCCAAAGAATTGCTAATTGTTCATCATCCCAATGAATTCCGCTATCATGCATAGAACTATAATACTCATCGACTTTATACATAACAATTGTTTCCGGAACAAGCGTGCAAAAACCATGAGCAAACCCTTTTGGAACAAGCAGTTGCCTGTGATTATCGGCACTTAAAATATACCCTTGCCATTGTCTATATGTGGGCGATTCAGTACGCAAATCGACAATTACATCATAAATTGCACCTTGCACGACTTGAACAAGTTTTGTTTGTGCTTTTGGTTCTTTTTGAAAATGTAATCCTCGAATTGTACCTGCTTTAGCAGAATAGGAAATATTATCTTGAATAAATGCATGTGTAGCGCCAATCTGTTCTAATGTTTTCTTATTATAGCTTTCTGTAAAAAAACCACGGTCATCTTGAAACAATTGCGGTTCCAACAATTTCACACCAGTAAAATAAGTTTCAATGACTTCCATTCTCTCACCTATTCCCCATTAAACGGTTTCCCAAAGTCTATATCCCGTGCAAATATATTTGCTGTTTGAAGAGAAGTATGAGTTCCAGCATCCGTCCACCAGCCGCTCATCTCATTATAAGTAAGTACGCCTCTTTTCAAATACCAATTGTTTATATCTGTAATTTCAAGTTCTCCCCTTGCTGATGGTTTTAAATACTTAATATATGAAAATACTTGTGCATCATACATATAAATCCCTGTAACTGCATATGAACTTTTTGGTTCCTTCGGCTTTTCCTCAATCTCGATAATCTTTCCATTTTCGATAGATGGTACACCAAATCTTGCTGGATCTTCCACCCTTTGTAGCAATACTTTTGCTCCTTGCTCTTGCTCCATATATTCTTCTACATATGGACCCAGCTCATCCGAAAAAATATTGTCACCAAGTATAACCAGCATTCGATTATCACCAACGAAATGTTCGCATAACCCTAAGGCCTCTGCAATACCTCCCGCGCAATCTTGCACACGATAGGTAAACGATACTCCAAAATCATAGCCACTCCCTAAAAAATTAACAACATCTCCCATATGTTCTTTTCCAGTAACCACCATAATGTCAGTAATTTCACACTGTTTTAATTTGTATACTGCATGATAAATCATCGGATAACGCCCAACTGGAAGTAGATGCTTATTTGTCACTTTCGTAATTGGATATAGCCTTGATCCTGTTCCTCCCGCTAAAATAATTCCCTTCATCTCAATCTCTCCTTTATGTTGGAGGTGTAGAATCCATATAATGCTTCACGAGAACTTGGCGATATTTCTCATAAGCAATCGAGTCAAATTCATCGCCGTTATAATGAATACACCATATCCTCGTTTGGTTAGGAATACCAACTAAATAACCTGCTTTTCTAAATTCTAATGACTGAGAAACATCGTAAAAATGAAATCCATCAAATAAATCTTCACGCCACGGTAAATCATATTGCGTGGCCATTAATAATCCATCAATCGCTTGCACTGAAGTAAAGGTTCTGGATTCGTAAAATTCCTTTTCAAAACTTAATAACTGATAGTTTTTTCTTCTATATTCAATCACTTGCCCGACTAAATTTTTTCCTTCCCACCATATACCATTCTGAGGTAAGTACTGACACCCAGCCACTCCAATCAAACCAAGTTTTTCATTAGATGCAAAAATAGAAATTAAATCTATAAATAAGTTACGATTAATAATAAACGTATCTTGATGCAAATACACTTTATATTTCGCTGGATATGAAAGTGCTTGATTATATGCACTTGTCATGCTTTTTGCATTATATATCGGGAATATCCGAACTTGAAATTCAGGTGGGACAATGACATTTTTAATTTGCCGCTCACATTGTTCAAAAAGCTCTTCATTGTTCACACAAACGACTACCAAAATCGTTTTTTCTTTCATCATTGTAATCCTTTCTTTCATGTTTAGAAATTTGAATCCGACATGTAATGCTCTACAAAAATTTGACGATATTTCTCATAATATTCCATATTCAAACCGATATGATAATGAATACACCAAGCATCACGCTGAGCAGGAACTCCTACTGTATACCCTGCTTTACGAAATTCAAATGATTGTGACAAATCATAAAAATGAAATCCGTCAAAAAGATCATCGCGCCACGGCACATCATACTGTGTGGCCATTAGCAATCCATCAATTGCTTCCACAGGAATAAATGTTTTAGCTTCATGATACGCTTTCTCTTGTGTCGCCATATAAAATAGATCATTCATATACCCCACTACTTTACCGACAACGCCTCTCCCTTCGTGCCATAGTCCATTTGGCGGAACATACTGTGCTCCAACCATACCAATCATTCCCAAATGCTCATGTGAGTGAAACAATTGGAGCATTTCATATAAAAATGCATGATTCACAATAAATACATCTTGGTGTAAATACACTTTATATTTTGCCGGGTGTGAAACTGCTTTGTTATACCCACTTGTCATGCTTTCTGCTCTTTGAATGGGAAAAAACTCTACTTTGTACGAATCTGGTACCGCCAAATTTAGGATATGATTCACACATTTTGCATACATTTTCTGATCGTTTACACAAGTAACAAATAAAATTGTTTTTTCACCCGTATTCATACTTACAATTTCTCCGCTTCAATGACATATTGAAATACAACTGTTTCAGCCATAAACCCACTTCCGATGTTATATTTTTTACAAATCTCACTTAAATCTTCAATAATTGGAAGATAGCTGTCATGGTCAACATATACACGATCCACATTCTTAATATTAAAACCTGAATTAAAAAACAAACGCAACATTTCGTTAAATGTAAAAAAGCGAATATGCGTTTTATCCATTAAACCATAGTCTGTATACGTCCAATTCCCAGCAATTAAAGACGTTAATACTGAAATGTGAGCGACATTCGGTATACTCGTTAAAATGACACCACCCTGCTTTAAATATGGTTTTACTTTTTCCAAAACCGCCCATGGATCAAATAAGTGCTCTAATACATCTCCAAAAACGATACAATCAAATTGTTCCGGCTTATATGGTAACTCCATCGTTTCAATATTACCTTGAAGGACGTGATCAAGCCTTTCACTCGCTTTTTGTGCAGCATTTGGAAAAGCTTCAATCCCTGAGACACGTATTCCCTTTGCTTTTATTATTGCTCCTAAACTACCTTCAGCACACCCAATATCAAGTACTTCTTTCCACTCATCTTTTATATGTTTTAATAATTTAGGATTTGCACCACCATAATAAAAATCAGGCTTTTCTTGATATAAAGAAGATTCTTCTTTACTCATTGAGCTTCCCTCCTTACCCATACTGAATTTTGTATATAACAAATTACAATACGATGCATAACATTCACCCCTTCTAAACTATGTCTCTCTTTGTCTTCCATGTTGTTTTCTCTATTATGAAAAAATCGCTGTTCAACTCGATTATTATATTTACTATTAATAGTAAAAACACAATATTGTTTCAATCAATGAGGAAAACTTGAAAGTAGAATAGTAACAAACATATTGACTAGAAATGTTTTATGTAAATCATGAAGAGTCATATGCGTTGTCAAAGCAACTTGTTTAGCAATCCGTACTACTTCCTGATTCTCTTCAACGTCTTTCTTAATTTCTTAATTACAGCCGCGAGGAAACCCTACATTCATTCATAACTCCCTTATTTTGTAGATTTTCTCACACTATTCGTACACTCTTTTGTATAATTGATTGTGAGTTAAAATAATAATAATCATTGACACACAGGTCCTGACTCTCGCATATTATAATGCGTGCTTATAGTATTATAGTTTGGCAAGACGTGTTCTATAACCAAAATTTCAAATTCTACCTTTTCCTGCCCATCCCCTTGCGCAATTACGTACTCTCATTCTTTTTGAAACAAATTTCTAAAATATTTACGGTTGTATTCAATAGCAGCATCATTCGGCACATATGCTGCTGCCAACTCATTGTAATAATAAGCCTTTTCATGCTCTCCAATACGGCTATAGCATATGCACATTTGCAAATATGGAATCCACGTATAACTTGCAGGACTATGGAAAGGTGAATCTGTTGGTACCGGAACTTCCGTTGCTAATTTATACCAAAAGATTGCTTCATTATATCTTTGTAGCTCCCTATATATATTTCCTAAGCGTGTACAAACTTCTCCTCTTGGAATATCATATAAAAAAGACTTTACACACGCTTCAATTGCCTTTTCCCACTCTGCAAGTTGGACGTAACAATCTCCTAATTTGCCACAAGCATAAATGTTATCTTCTTTCCAACCCTTTCCATCTTCTAAAAACATTTCGTATAAAGGAATGGCTTCACGATACTTTTGGTGATCTGTACATTCATTCGCATAATAAAAAATATCTCTTGGCGTTAATTCTTCTCCGTTCTTCATTGTATTTTGAAAAATTTTAAAATTTCGATCCGTCGGCTTCTTTTCTTTTCTATGTGTAATTGCCACATCACTCTTGAAAATCTCTCCAGATACAGCTAAATATTCATGCACTTTGCCAAACCACTGAAATTGTCTTTCTCGTTTCACAAGCCGGTGACGTCTTGAAGCATATAAAGGTTTGCCGTTCGAATCCATAACAAGATGATAAGGCATCGATACCGCATCGACCGTTTCCTCTAGCTCTCGTTTTAATATTTTAAATTCCTCTTGTGCCTCTTCCGTCAAAACATCGTCAGCATCCATCCAAAAGATATACTCTTGCGTAGCCTTAGAGAATGAAAAATTTCTAGCCGCCGCAAAGTCATCAATCCACTGAAATTCATATATATCGGATGTGTAGTCTGCTACAATTTCTTTCGTTCGATCTATCGATCCTGTATCAACAATGATGATTTCATCTACAAGTTGCTGAACAGATGCCAAACATCTTCCAATCGTGAGTTCTTCATCTCGAACAATCATACATAAACTAATTGTAATCTCCTTTTCTCTCACAGTTATCACCCTCTTCAAACTCAATCATATGTGGAAGAGCACAAAAACTTTCCAAAAAAATTGATAATGTTCAAGCTTTATATAATTCTTTTAAATAATTCATATGTCCGTGTCATTTTCTTCGGGTTTTGCATCTACTATATAATGAAAGCTTTATGGAGGTGAATTTATGTCAAACGAAAATTTTTCAAATGATTTAAACCCAGAAGAAGTTTTATCAGCTAGTGCGTTAGACCCTAATTTTGTAGGGCCTACATTACCACCAGTTCCGCCATTTACTCTTCCATCTGGACCGACTGGACCAACTGGACCGACTGGACCGACTGGACCAACTGGACCAACTGGACCGACTGGACCGACTGGACCGACTAGCCCATCTGGAACAACTGGACCAACTGGACCGACTGGACCGACTGGACCGACTAGCCCATCTGGAACAACTGGACCAACTGGACCGACTGGACCGACTGGACCGACTGGACCAACTGGACCAAGTGGATTAGGACTTCCTGCAGGGTTGTATGCTTTCAACTCTGGTCTTGGTGTCACCCTTGGTGTTAACACACCAGTCTTATTTAACTCTATTTTAACAGGATCAACCACACAATTCGGTACAGCAATTACACAGCTAAACGCTGACTCCTTCTTTATTAGTGAAACTGGATTCTATAAAATCACAGTAATTGTATACACTTCATTAATTAATTTGTTAGGTGGCCTTGAAATTACAGTAAATGGAGCCCCAGTTCCAGGAACTGGCGTAAGTCTTGCTGCAGTTGGAGCAACGATGGTCGTGCAAGCTATTACACCAATCGTAACACCAGCTATAATTGAAGTTATTTCTACTGGACTTGGATTATCGCTTGCTTTAGGTGTAAATGCATCCATCATTATTGAAAAAGTAGCATAACCTGCTTTATTGGCAGTAAAACTTTTCTAAGTTTTACTGCCTTTTGTATAGGTTTTTCATTCATGAATTCAACTTTTTTCACATACTCATACTATTGTATGGATTTTCTTGGGAGGGACCCTTATGCAAAATGAAACAGCTGTTCAGCTATACCTTGAATTATTGAAGAAAACAATTTTATTTGAAATTTGGTTAGAGTACGAAGCATATTTACCAGCATCATTACACATTACAAACGATTTACATTACGACCCTATTACCGTTCCTGTTCCACTGTTCTTTAAACAATACGCTGAGGCACACAATTTAAAAATTGTTAAATCTCATATTTTAAAAGAAGAACGAAAAGATGGAAACGATTGGCCACGAGCTGCCCATAGTATGATTGGTCGCAGTCGCATGAATCAACTTCAGCAAGCAATGGAAACTGTTGTACGTGAAAATATAGAAGGGGACTTTATTGAGACCGGTGTATGGCGTGGCGGTTCCTGTATTTTCATGCGTGGATTTTTAAAAGCTCATAATATAACAGATCGAACTGTATGGGTTGCCGATTCATTCGAAGGACTTCCTGCTCCAAACGTTGAAGCATATCCAAAAGATTTTGGTGACTATTTACATACATTTGATTATTTACGTGTTTCATTAGAACAAGTTCAACAAAACTTTGAAAAATATGATTTACTTGACGACCAAGTACAATTTCTTAAAGGATGGTTTAAAGATACATTGCCTACAGCACCCGTTGAAAAATTAGCCATCGCTCGCCTTGATGGGGATATGTACGAATCGACAATGGATGGATTAGTTAACTTATATGACAAAGTTTCAAAAGGCGGTTATATTATCATTGATGATTACGGCTTACCGGTATGCGCAGAAGCTGTAACGGATTTTCGAAAACAAAGAGGGATTGAAACACCTATTACAACAATTGATCAATTTGGGGTCTATTGGCGTAAAGAATAAACATGCTTTTTTCCTTTATATGAGCATAAACTCGCATTCATCGGTAGATTATTGTGAGAGATACCAATCGAGCTTTTCAAGATACTTCACCTCCCCCTATTATTTTTCATCTAAATAGAAAAATGCAGGGGGGGAAATTTTCGAGCTTACAAACGAAATATGTATAGGAGAGTGCATATATGGATCAAAATTTAAGTAATCAAAATGCAGAGTTGCTACCACCTCCTGAACTCGTTCACTATGTCGGGGGAAATTTTCGCGAAGTTGGCGAAGAATTCCTTCGCCATTTTATTGAAATTGGGAATTTAAAACGCAATGAGCATGTATTAGATGTTGGATGCGGTGTTGGTAGAATAGCTGTTCCACTAACAACATACTTAAATAAACAAGGTGGTTATCATGGGTTCGATATTTTTCAGAAGGCCATTTCCTGGTGTCAAACTCATATTTCTCCAAAATATAGTAATTTTCATTTCCAACATGCGAATATACGTAATCAATTTTACAACCCAAAAGGAACGATTACTGCATCTCAATTCCGTTTCCCATATGAAGACGAAACATTCGATTTTGTTTTTTTAACTTCCGTATTTACTCATTTACTGCCAGTAGAAATGGAGCATTATTTTTCTGAAGTTTTACGTGTTATGAAAAATAATGGAAGATGCTTCGTTACTTTTTTCCTTGTCAATCCAGAATCCATATACTATCTCAATGCCGGACTAAGTACACTCCCTTTTCGACATAACATCGGTGATTGTTACGTCGTAAATAAAGATATGCCTGAGTTTGCAGTCGCATACCCTGAAGAGTTGCTTCGTAATTTATTCATAAAACATAATACAGAGATTATAGAACCTATTCATTTCGGCTCTTGGTGCGGACGAACAAAATTAACAAGCTATCAAGATATAATGATACTTCAAAAGAAAAAAAATAAAGCGGACTTTTCATCGTTATGAATTCATCAACACACACGCCACTTGTTTCCATTTTAATTCCAACTTTCAATCGTCCACATTATTTTCAAATCGCATTAGAAAGTGCTCTCGCTCAAACATACTCAAACATAGAAATTATTATTGGTGATGATAGTACAAACGATGAAACAGAAACATTATTACGTACACAATACTTACCAAACTACGATCATATCACTTACATTCGCAACACATCTACATTAGGACAGTTTCATAATGACCTTATGTTATTAGAACGTGCAAATGGTATATACGTAAACTATTTAATGGATGATGATCTCTTCCATCATGAAAAAATAGAAAAAATGATGGTCTATTTTCAGCAAAATGTAGAAAATGAAATTGTACTTGTTACTTCCTACCGGAAACGGATCAATGAAGAAGGAACGATCATAGCAGATGCTCCCCCTACAGTTCAACTTTTTCAAACAGATACAATAATCGATGGCATACAACTCGGAAATACGATGTTGCAAACAAGCACAAATGTAATCGGGGAACCTACAACCGTATTATTTAATAAATTATTCTTAACTGAAAAATTTGGCACATTACATAACAGAACATATAATTGTTCTGTTGATATGGCTTCATGGGTGCATTTACTATCAAAAGGAAAAGCAGTATATATTGCCGAACCACTCAGCAGTTTTCGTTATCACAGCGGTCAGCAACTTCATCAAAAATTGTTAGAAGGAACAGAAGATTTCACTCATCTCATTCTTACTGCACGAAAGTACGGTTTTTTACAAAAACGTGAAGATTACCTCTCTGGAATACGTTGTGCCTTGCATTGGATTACCGGGTCACTTCAATACTACAAGGCTAACCCAGACTTAGCAAAAGATGCACATCCTCGGCTGCTTTATTGCCTTCAATCCATTCAAAATGAATTACAGATTCATACTCCTTAGTAGCAAGGTTGAAGCAATTTCAACCTTGCTTTTTGCCTAGCAAAATTCTTTCCAGTTTGTTATCTGACATAACCTATAAAGTGAAGGCTGTTACAGACTGGCTATCTTCCATCTAACTTATTTGCTTTCGCTGAATTTTGAGGTGGAAGTATTACTGTCCGCAAATAGCGAGATAATAAACGAAACAACTTAAAATCCGTTAATATGATAATAGTGTTTTATTTTTATTACACGAAGAGAATAGAAAGGACTACGTACGGTGAAAGACAAAAATTCTCAATATCAAATAGATTACATATTGATACTGATTTTACTTACAATTGGGACTGTTAGTTGTTTTGCTATTGCAAGCGCGCAACCTTCTTTACCACCATTTTTACAAAATATAAATTTTGTACTCAAACAAATCCAATGGTATATCATTGGATTTATCGCGATTGGCGCTATTATGATTATCGATTTTGATCGTTATAAACAAATAGCTTGGTATTTGTACATCTTTGCAATTTTACTTCTCATTGGACTGGAACTTAAAGTTCCAGGTGCTGTCACGATTAAAGGTGCTACCGCTTGGTACAGGCTACCAGGTCTAGGAAATTTCCAGCCTTCTGAGATTATGAAATTATTTTTAATTATTGTCGTTGGACGAATTATTGCAAATCACAATGAAAAATATCCTTTTCGCTCGCCGCGTGAAGATTTGCTTTTACTCGGGAAAATTTTTGGTGCTAGTTTGCCACCATTACTTCTTATTGCGAAAGAACCAGACTTAGGGAATACAATGGTTATTTCCGCGATGCTCGCAGCAATGATTTTAGTTTCAGGCATACGTTGGCACTTTATTTTCGGGCTAACTTCTCTCGTTGTCGTCATCGGCTCTATGCTAACTTATATTTATTTTGCACATACAACGTTCTTTAAAGGGCACATTCTAAAAGAATATCAATTAAACCGTTTCTACGGTTGGCTAGCACCTTATGAATATGACGCTCAAGGATTCCAATTAAGACAAGCAGTTTTAGCTACGGGATCAGGAGAGATGCAAGGAAAAGGCTGGGAGAATGGACAAGTATATTTCCCGGAACCACACACAGATTTTATTTTCACAAATGTTGCTGAACAGTTCGGTTTTTTAGGAGCAAGTGTCATCATTTCACTTTTTTTCTTACTTATTTACCGCATGATTCATATCGCTTTAGAAAGCAATGAACCTTTCGGTAGTTATATTTGTGCTGGTACAATCGGAATGTTCACTTTCCAAGTATTCCAAAATATCGGGATGACAATCGGTTTACTCCCTATTACAGGAATAACGTTACCTCTTATGAGCTATGGCGGGAGTTCACTGCTCACATATATGATTGCCATTGGATTTATTTTAAACGTACGATCTCGGACGAAAACATTTATGTTCAAATAAACCATATCAAGCCCGGTATGTTTTTTTCCATGTCCATTTTAGATATACTAATGAAAAAATGAGCTGGAGGTTAAAAAAAATGAAATACGACATTATCGGTGATATTCATGGATGCTTCCAAGAATTTCAAGATTTAACAACGAAACTAGGGTATAGCTGGGATAGTGGTCTCCCAATTCATAACGCAAAACGAAAGCTTGCATTCGTTGGTGATATTACAGACCGAGGTCCTCATTCATTACGTATGATTGAAATTGTATGGGAGCTCGTAATAAATAGAAAAGATGCTTATTATGCTCCAGGGAATCACTGTAATAAACTGTATCGTTTTTTCCTTGGGCGTAATGTTACAATCGCTCATGGGCTCGAAACGACTGTTGCTGAGTATGAAGCGTTGCCTTCTAATAAACAACACATCATAAAAGAAAAGTTCATTACTCTTTACGAGCAGTCCCCGCTGTACCACATACTAGATGAAAAAAAATTAATCGTATGCCACGCTGGTATTCGTCAAGATTACATAGGAAGAAATGATAAAAAGGTACAGACATTTGTATTATATGGTGATATTACAGGAGAAAAGCATCCTGACGGCTCACCTGTCCGCCGTGATTGGGCAAAAGATTATAAAGGTGATGCGTGGATTGTATACGGGCATACACCTGTAAATGAGCCGCGTTTTGTAAATCATACAGTTAATATTGATACCGGTGCTGTATTTGGTGGTAAACTAACTGGACTACGTTACCCTGAGATGGAGACCATTTCTGTTCCTTCTTCCCTACCTTTTATCCCTGAAAAGTTCCGTCCAATTTCATAAATACCCCTACTTGGTACATTTCACGATTTGCAGGGGATCAAGTTGTTTTCTAGGCGGGTTCCACACTAAAACTAAATAAAACAATTAAAAAAAGATGCAATAAAGTGCATCTTTTTTTAATTGCGCAGCATATACTGTCGCAGGAGGTGACGGAATGAAGAAAAAATCTTCTAAACAAAAAAGCAAATTCCATCCTTTATACCATCCCATATATGGAATTAACAACTGGTGCAGTATTCGAGCTGCAGCTATAGAGGAAATAGAAGAACAAGAGTCATCAAAAAAAAGCAAACCGCGAGAAAAATATGTTTCTTTAGAATATGCTGTTATGAGGCGGATTATAGATAGCAGAAGAAGAAAAACACACAAAAAAAAGAAACCTGCTTCTAATAATGATGAACCTGTACTTAATTCGGAAAAGATACAAGAAAATATAGAAGAAAACATTCCTGTAGCAATAAAGGAAAAAGTACAACCTGAAATTCCAGCTACTATTATAAATCAAGTAAAAAAAATAAAAGAAGCATTAACTTTAACCGATGATACAAAAAAAGAAGAGCCTACTATCACTCCATCTCACATACCTTCACCTACTCCTTCAGAGAATAAAAAAGTGGCGAGATATGCATCTAAGGAGGGCCTTCACTCTACAGCTGACGGAATCGCTTCACATGCAGAAGGGCTTCTTACACATGCAATGGGTGCCTTTTCTCACGCAGAAGGATCAAAAACAAAAGCAACTGGACATAGTTCGCATAGCGAAGGAAGTGAAACGACAGCAGGCGGCTCTTATTCTCACGCGGAAGGTAAACATACGATTGCTTTAGGCGAAGCAGCACATGCAGAAGGAACCGCAACTATCGCTAATGGATTCTCTTCTCATGCGGAAGGTAATCATACATCAACAGCTCATTTTGCAGGCAGCCATATTATGGGGCGCTTCGGCACTGCAGAAGAATCTTATTCTTGGTTTATTGCAAATGGCACAAATGACACCGACCATAATATCGGTGCAAAATGGCTTGCTCATAATGGAGAAATGTACATTGAGGGCGCTTCTTACAATGCAAGTGGAACGGATTTTGCGCAAATGTTTGAAACAGCAGAGCACAAGCCTATTGATGTCGGTTATTTCGTTACATTTAGTAACGAAGAAAAAATTCGGATTGCTAATTCAAGCGATTCATTCATTTTAGGAATCTCTAGTGCAACACCCGCTCTTATAGGAAATAGTGGTGCTTTAAGCTGGCAAAAACGCTATAAAACAGATAACTTCGGAAAACGTCAATATATACGTACGGAAACACAAGAAATACAGCCACTTTTAAATACAGACTGGGATCCAGCTTGCAAATATATTGCAAGAAAAGACCGTGCCGAGTGGCTTCCTGTCGGATTAATTGGACAAATGTTAGTACGGGATGACGGCACTTGCGAAACGCATGGATATTGCCGCCCAAATGATGACGGCATTGCTACAAAAGCTGAAAGTGGATTTTTCGTTATTAAGCGTACGAATGATAATCAAATTTTAATATTATTCCGCTAAGAAAAAAGGGAACAAAATTCTTCATTGCGTAAGAATTTTGTTCCCTTTTTAAGCACGCCCTAATACTTCTTGCATATCACTTGGAATTGTGGTAGTAAAAAACATTTCCTTCTCTAAAATAGGGTGATAAAACGTCAAAGATGTACTGTGAAGTGCTTGCCGTTTCATTTCATCCCTTCTTCCTCCATATAAGTCATCACCAAGTAACGGATGTCCTATATGAGCCATGTGCACACGAATTTGATGCGTTCTTCCTGTCTCAAGTTCAAGCGATACATGCGTTTTATACAATGAGCTATCGATCACTCTAAAGTGAGTAACTGCCCTCTGTCCATCCTCACAAACTGTTCGTTCAATGATGCTATCTGCTTTTCGTCCAATCGGCGCGTCAATCGTTCCTTCTCGTTCTATCATCTCTCCATGAACAATTGCTTCATACGTCCGTTTCACAGCCTTTTGTTGATGCTGTTTCGATAAAAGATGATGTACAAAACGATTTTTTGCAATAAGCATAAGCCCTGAAGTATCACGGTCTAACCTTGTTACAATGTGCACCGTACTAGCAAGATGCTGCCTATCATAATGAGATAAAAGCGCATTGGCGACACTTCCCGCTGGATGTTCTCTAGACGGAATCGTTGACATGTTCGCTTCTTTATTAATGATAAGAACTGCATCATCTTCATATACAATCTGTAATGGGATATCTTCCGCAATCATCCCTTCGCTTCTTTCCTCCATCGGAAAAAAGACACGTAACTCTTCACCAGCTTGTAACTGATGACGAACACTCGCATGTTGACCATTTACTTCAATTGCCCCGCCGTGAAATTTTATATCCGTTAAAGCAGCTTTAGAAATCCCTTTTGTTCTCAAAAATTCCCTAACTAAAGTTCCTCCTTCAGCCGCTCCTATATCCCATTTCAATGTAAATCTGTTCAAATATATAAACCCCTTCTATTTATCTGCAACAAACGAGTCACGAACTCGTTTCCAGAACGGGAACGGGCGGAAACGAACAAATCGTACTTTCTCGTTTGCAACGCGATACTGGATTGATTTCACATCTTGATGAACCATCGTTAAATGGTCCACCGTAATTTGTAAGTTCATTCCTGGAGCCGGCTTCAACACACATGTATGATGCTTCGGCAATACGAGTGGCGAGCCTACGGTACGAAACACACGATTATTAATGGATGCCATTTCTGCAATTTGAATCGCTTCAATAGAAGGATGAATAATTGCTCCACCAAGTGCTTTATTATATGCAGTACTTCCTGATGGAGTGGAAATACAAAGACCATCCCCGCGGAATGTTTCAAAATACTCCCCACGTATTTCCACTTCTGTTACTAATGTACCTTCTGCATTTTTTACAGTCGCTTCATTCATCGCCAAATACTGTGACTCTTTACTTCCATTCACATAGCGAATAATCACTTCTAAAAGCGGATATTCCACCACTTGGAATGGTGTTTTCGCAATTGCAATTACTAATTTCTCTACTTCTGTCGGTAACCAATCTGCATAGAAACCTAAATGGCCTGTATGTACACCAACAAATGCTGTTTCATCCAATCGATTATAATAACGATGAAACGCATATAAAAGCGTTCCATCTCCCCCAACAGAAATTACAATATCGGGTTCCTTTTCATCCATAATAAATCCAAAATCTAACAAGTACTCTTTCATCGTGCTTGCTAGTGTATCTGATGATTGATCTCCCTTTGACATAATTGTAAATTTCATCGCCCAACACCCTTTAGTTTATGATTCGGAATCTTTTGCTTCTTGCTTTCTTGAAAAAATCTTCTGCGCTTCTTGAATTTCCAGACGAATAGAAGACATTTCTTCATCTAATAAAAACGCCGCTTCTGCTGCCCGTTGCAAGCGTATTTTAATATCTTCTGGAAAACGCCCACTATATTTATAATTTAAAGAATGCTCAATTGTTGCCCAAAAGTTCATTGCTAGCGTGCGTATTTGGATTTCTACCAATACTTTTTGTTCTCCCTGTATCGTTTGAACAGGATAACTAATAACAACGTGATAAGAGCGATACCCGCTTTCTTTCTTCTGCGTGACATAATCACGTTCTTCCACGATTTCAAAGTCATTTCGTTTTCGAAGATATTCTACAACAGGCTTAATCTCATCTACGAATTGACACATCATTCTAAGACCAGCAATATCCTGCATATCTTCTCTCAATCGATCTAACGACACATTTCTCTTTTCCGCTTTATCGATAATACTCGCAACTGACTTCACTCGTCCAGTTACAAACTCAATTGGAGAATGCTCTGTCAACATTGTAAACTGCGTACGCATTCCTTTTAGTTTCACTTTTAGCTCTGCCACCGCTTGATGGTAAGGTGCTAAAAACTCTTCCCAATTTCGATTCATTTCAACCACCACCAAAATCAATCCATTTGCTTATAGAAATACTTTTTCTACAGTAGTTACAAGTTCTTCTCCGTAATTTGCATTACCTTCAATATTTTCAACTAAATATTCTACTTCTTCTTTTAAACCTTCTAATTCCATTTCAACATCATTCACGCGAACGAACATTACCATATCTTTATTCATCGCTTCATGCATTGCTTCCCAGCATGTGTGCGGAATACTTACATAAATGAAAGATGATTCGTTTTCTAAGATATATAAAAATGATAAATTGTCTGAGTCTACCAGTACGTGATTACGCGCACTTAACTCCTTTACCTCTATTTCAGTATTTTCCGCACAAAAAATAAGAGCATTCTCTCTCTTTTCTACGCTCTTAACTTGGATTTTATTTTGCATGCTCTAACTCCTCCATCTCAACTTCCTGTCTTCCTTAACAGTATTATTGTATCATAACATGGACGCAAACAAATAAAACATTGAACCAAATTTGTGAAAAAGCGATAATGTGTAAAGAATTATTTTTCAAAAGGAGCGCATACAATGACACAAGAAATTGAAATTGAATTTAAAAATATGGTTACAGAAGAAGAATTCGAAACATTATGCAAATCATTTTCTATTGAGGCCTTTACGAAACAAGTGAATCACTACTTTGAAACGCCCGATTTTTCGTTAAAAGAAGCGGGTTCTGCACTTCGTATTCGTCATAAAGGTGAAACTTATACATTAACATTGAAACAGCCTGCGGAAGTCGGCTTGTTAGAAACACACCAAGTCGTAACAGAGGACGAAGCAAAAATGATGATGGAAACAAATACAATCATTCAAGGAGCTGTAGTAGATCAACTACACAAATTACAAATTTCTGTTTCCGCTTTAACTTATATGGGAAGTTTAACAACAGAAAGAGCTGAAACATTATTTGAAGGCGGAACGCTTGTCTTTGATCATAGTTTCTATTACAATCACGATGATTATGAAATTGAATTTGAAGTGCAAGATGAAGAAACAGGAAAAGCTTCATTTATCAATTTATTAACGCAGCAGAACATCCCAGTTCGTAATACAAATAACAAGGTAAAACGCTTTTTCCTTGCCAAACAAAACAAAGCACGCTAAAGTGAAAATTCCACTAGTGAATCCGTTCTACTAGTGGATACATCTCACTAAAAAAAGAAAAGATTCATTTGCAACTTGTAGAATAAGCAAAGAATGTTATGAAAGCTGTTTATTTGCCCTCTCGAACATTCCATTGCTACAATAGATATACATTTCATGGAAAAAGGAGTTTATAAAGGATGAGCAAGCAACCGATGACACCATTTGAAGCAATTGGCGGTGAACAATGCATTGCAATATTAGTAGACACATTTTATTCCTATGTCAGTAAACACCCTGACTTATCTCCCATCTTCCCGGATGATTTAACAGAAACCGCTAGGAAGCAGAAGCAATTTTTAACGCAATATTTAGGTGGTCCTAATTTGTACACTGAAGAACATGGTCATCCTATGTTAAGAGCACGCCATCTTCCGTTTGAGATTACTCCAAAACGAGCAGAGGCTTGGCTATCATGTATGGAGCAAGCAATGGATGATACAGGAGTGCACGGTCATATAAGAGAGTTTGTTTTTGAACGTTTAGCATTAACTGCTCAGCATATGGTTAATACTCCAAACGAAACAGGTGAAGTGTAATGGATAAGCAGGAAGCAAAGCATATAAATATGCCATCTCCTTCCGCATGTGAGCATAAGTCTGTAGAAGCATATTTATTTATTGATCCACTTTGTAAAGAGTGCTGGGAAATTGAGCCCGTTATTATTAAACTATGGCTTGAATACGGGAAATACTTCTCTATTCGTCATATCGTAACAGGAAAAGTGGACGGAACGAACGCTTCCTCACACAAATGGAATAAACCTGCTAATATTCGATTTGTGTGGGAAAAGACAACAAGTTTACAAGGGTTTTCATGTGATGGAAAGGTACATATGCAAGAGGCGTCATCAACACCATATTTAGTTTCAATGGCAATTAAAGCAGCGGAGTTGCAAGGCCGAAAAGCAGGTTCGAAGTTTTTGCGAAAACTCCAGGAATACATTTTCCTTGAAAATGTATCGAATCCGGACTGCGAATTATTACTTGCATGCGCGAAAGATAGTAACATTGATGTAGAAGAATTTAAAAAAGATCTACATTCCGCTAGCGCAAAAAAAGCTTTCCAATGTGACCTAAAATTCACAAATGAGATGCATATTACAGAAATACCTTCCCTCGTCTTTTTTCATGCGAACTCAGATGAAGAAGGTATTAAAATCGCTGGAACTTATTCCTATGATGTATACGTACAATTATTAAAAGAGCTTGTAAAATGTGTGATTGAGCCAGAACCGTTACCACCTTTGGAAGTGTTACTAGAAGCAACGCAATTCATATCTTCAAAAGAAGTAGCTTTTATATATGACTGCCCGCAGCAAGAAATCGAGCGCGAACTAAAAAAATTACAACTGAAACGGAAAGTACAAATGATTGAAGTAAAGTGCGAACGTTATTGGAAATGGATAGCAAAAGAAAAAGACCTGGTGTAAACACCAGGTCTTTTTCTTTACGGCTTATAAAAATATTAAAGGGGATGGGAGAAATTTTCACGTTCAAACAAAGGGGTATATGTTTGTATGTGAATTCGTTCACGCTTATTATATTACAAGATTCGACGTCAGATGACAACCCCTTTTGTCGATTTTCACACTTTTGTCACATTCTAAACGTTTTCATTTTTGAATAAGCTATAAAAAAGGACATTTAGGAGGTTTTATTTATGAAAAAGTCTTATATCGCCCTTATCTTTCTAGCTATCATTGTTTCTTTTTTCTTGTACATCCTCTCTCTACTACAAGCTTTTCCTAAAATTATTGCCTTCCCTCTTTTATTCGGAGTCATTGTCATCGCTCTCTCTTATTTCAACCATAAAAAACGATTTAAAGGATTTTAACTACAACAATCAGCTGTAAAACTAACTTCTAATTTTAAAAAAGTAAGGAAATTCACCTCACTTTTCCGACAAATATCGACAATATACACTTTTAAACAAAAAAGACGAGGATAAAATCCCTCGTCTTTTTTCATTACTTCTCTTCAAATAATAACGCTTCTAATTCATTTAATTTCTCTTCAAATACTTGTAGTGCTTCTTTTACTGGTTCTGGAGATGCCATATCTACTCCAGCTCTTTTCAGCACTTC
Source organism: Bacillus thuringiensis (assembly GCF_014932895.1). Classification (GTDB taxonomy): domain Bacteria; phylum Bacillota; class Bacilli; order Bacillales; family Bacillaceae_G; genus Bacillus_A; species Bacillus_A thuringiensis_AA. Next base: position 920,728 of record NZ_JACYOF010000002.1, read on the forward strand.
AATTGGGTAATCAGAGCTTCCGGCTTTTAAGAATTCGTTAATGTAACGTTCTACTGCTGGCTGTCCTTCTTCTAAAATTTGTTTAGATAGAGCTGTTGCTGCACTAAATCCTGTTGCGTATTGATATACGTAATAGTTGTAGTAGAAGTGCGGAATACGAGACCACTCTAAGCCAATTTCTTCATCGATTACTAAGGCGTCGCCGAAATATTTCTTGTTTAAATCGTAGTAGATCTCCGTTAACATGTCTGGTGTAACGGCATGCCCTTCTTGTACTTTCTTATGAATAATATGCTCAAACTCTGCGAACATCGTTTGACGGAATACAGTACCACGGAATCCTTCTAAATAATGATTTAATAAATATAGACGCTCTTTCTTATCTTCTGTCGTTTTTAATAAATAATCATTTAGAAGCGCTTCATTACAAGTTGATGCTACCTCTGCAACGAAGATTGAATAATCACCGTATACGTGCGGCTGTGTCTTTCTTGTATAGTAACTATGCACCGAATGACCAAACTCATGAGCAAGTGTAAATAAATTATTTACATTATCATGCCAGTTCATTAAAATATACGGATTTGTTCCGTATGCACCAGATGAATATGCTCCGCTTCGTTTGCCTTTATTCTCATACACATCTACCCAGCGATTCTCATATGCTTCTTTCAAAATATCAACATACTCATTACCAAGTACGTTTAAAGATTTTAATAACATGTCTTGTGCTTCTTCATATTTCACGTTCATTTTCACTTCTGGTACAAGCGGTGTATATAAATCGTACATATGAAGCTCATCTAGTTCTAACGCACGCTTACGAATATCGATGTAACGGTGTAATAAGTGTAAGTTGTCATTTACCGTTTCAACGAGTTGGTCGTATACTGCTTCAGGAATATTATTATTGCTTAATGCTGCTTGGCGAGCAGAATCATATTTGCGAACACGCGCATTGAAATTATTGCGTTTCACTGCCCCGCTTAACGTACTCGCAAATGTGTTCTTAAATTTCCCGTACGTTTCATATACAGCTTTGAATGCATCTTCGCGAACACGGCGATCATCACTTTCTAAAAACTGAATGTAACGGCCATGTGTAATTTCTATTTCTTCTCCGTCCTCACCTTTAATAGACGGGAATTTTAAATCCGCATTGTTCAACATACCAAATGTATTACTTGATGCACTCATTACTTCAGATGCTTCCGCTAATAGAGCTTCTTCCGCTTCAGATAATACATGCGGACGTTGACGCGTAATTTCTTCTAATGCATGTTCATATACACTTAAGTCTCTATTTTCTTTTAAGAATGCTTGTAAAGTATCTTCTGAAATAGATAAAATTTCAGGCACGATATACGCTGTGCCACTAGAGACTTGTGAATATAAATTTGTCGCGCGATCATTTAATGCTTGATATCCAGAGTTTGTTGTATCTTGATCGTAACGCATATGAGCATATGTATATAACTTACCTAATCGCATTGAAATTTCATCTTCATATTGCAATGCCTCAAGTAAATTGTTCGCAGAGTCACCAAGTTTCCCTTTAAATTCTGTTAACTTTGGTAATAACTCTTTAATAGCTTGGAATTCTTTTTCCCATTCTGCATCCGTTTGGAAAATATCTTCTAATCGCCACGTACTTGCTTCTTCAATCTCGTTGCGATCTGGTAATGTTTTTGTTTTGTTTTGTTCAGACATTCTTTAAGCCCTCCTTTAAATATCTCTACTTAAGTACAATTCTGTTTTTCTTATGTAATTCCTTCACGATCATTCTTTATTATATCCCCTTTTTCTTCTCTCATGTCGAACTTTTCCTCAAATAAAGATAGCGCATGCATTAAGCAAATTTCATCATGTTTCATAATTTCCTCCTCCGTTTGTAGCATAACTACATCCTTTATTTTCTGATACTTATAAGTCCCTACTTTATGCAGCACACCTGCATAGCATAAAAAAGTCATATATTCAGTAACTGCTATTTTCCATATATGTTGTGAAAAGTACGGAAGTAGGCGCCTTTTCGTATACCTTTTTACATAACTACACACATATTGAAGAGAAATGCACTCTCCTACCGCAAGCTCACCTATACACTTCATATATAGAAAAGCTTGCCATATAAATGGATTTGTTTGAAAAGAAAATGAAGATGGGAGCGGAACACCAATTTCAGAAGGAAAGCTCGTTGGAGTGTATTTAAATTGATATAAGAGGCGTAGTAGTGACTTATAATTATAATTCCAAATCTGTAAAGCATTTTGCCGAAAATAGTTCTTCCTTTTCTTCCATTCTTGCCCTAATTTTTCTTTTTGAAAAGGAACGGGGGAAAAGAGCGTTTCAAAAGTAGTCGTATCAGTCGGTAAATATATCGTATGTGAGAAAGAGACGTTTGTAGAAAATGAAGTGATAAATGTGCATTTCATAAATGATTTTTGTTTCGGGCAGAAGAAAATAAGAAGTGGCTGAGGATAAGATTGTAAGGAGAAAGCCATAAGTGAGGAGAATTTCATCCAATATGCAGAGTGCTTTTTCAATTGATTTCCACCAATGATCCAGATGACCTGTATATTAGCTTGCCAATATGAATACGTTCGTTTATAAAGTTGCTCTACGGAGAGATTGGCGCATTGATATTCAATCGCAATTTTTCTACCTGCTCTCTCTACGAAAATATCTGGTCGTTGCTGAATTTCTGGCAGATAATGCTCAATATCTACATGAATTTTTTGACGTTTTAACCATCTATATAACAACTCTTTACCGTGCATATGATACATGGATTCTGCTTCATAAAAGGCAAGACATGAATCCACTTTCTTATGAGCAAAATGCCAACTTTTTTGTTTCCCTAATTTCATTTGCACTTCCTTTCCGCAAGCCATACAAAAGAATCGTTCCTTTTTTCGCAAACAGTGTAAAAGCTCTTCATCACGATTATAGAGTAAATGAATTTGCTCACCGTTTTCTCTTTTGGCGATAAACATCGTAATCACACCCTTTCAACTTCTTATATTCTACAATTTACTACAAATTCCTTTTCAAAAAAAGATGTCCCAATTTCGGACATCTTTTTCTATAATAAAGGTGATAATAACCGGTACGTTGATTCCACAATTCGTCTATGGAGACGTCTTTTATGAAAACGATCGACATGAATTGCACTTGATTCTTCTAAATCTTCTTTAAAGTCTTGAACGAGTTTTCGAATGCTATCGGTATCATATAAAAAGGCATTCACTTCAAAGTTCAAATGAAAACTTCTCATATCCATATTAGCTGTCCCAATTGAAGCCAAATCAGAATCGACGATGACAACTTTACTATGAAGAAAACCTTTCTCGTATTCATATATCTTTACTCCAGCATCTAAAAGCTCTGGGAAATACGATCTCGACGCATAAAAGACAGTGCGCTTATCAGGCTTACTCGGCATTAACAAACGAACATCAATACCAGCAAGTGCCGCTACTTTTAATGCAGATAAAATATCATCATCAGGAATGAAATACGGTGTTGCAATCCAGATGGATTTCCGAGCAGAAGCGATCATTGCAAAATATAAATGTTTAATCGTTTCCCATTTATTATCTGGTCCACCTGCAACGAGTTGCACGCCCCCCCAATGATCACCCTCGACTGCTTTTGCTTGTAAATATTCAGGGGCTAACACTGCCTCACCAGTCATATAAAACCAATCTTGAAGGAAAATAAGTTGCAAACTTTGAACAGCTTCACCACGCAAATATAAATGTGTGTCTCGCCAAAAACCGAAATATTTATCTTTTCCTAAATACTCATCACCAATATTTAATCCACCTACAAATCCTTCATTCCCATCAATAACAACGATTTTTCGGTGGTTTCGATAATTAATCTTATCGTTTAAAATCGGAAAGCGTACAGGAAAGAACGGAATCATTTCTACCCCTGCGTCGTTTAATTCTTCAATATACGATTTCGATAATTTAAAACTTCCAACTGCATCATATAAAAAACGAACGACAACGCCCTCTTTTGATTTTTGTATTAAAATATCTTTAATTTCTGTTCCTAGCTTATCATCACGTACAATGTAATATTCCATATGAATGTGATGTTTCGCTCGTTTCAATCCATCTAAAATGGCCTGAAACGTTTCATCGCCATTTGTTAATGTTCTCGTTTCAGTTTGAAATGAAATATTTAAAGCGCCTAATCGGTCCGCTAAACGAAATAACAACTCTTGATGTTTATGATTGCGCAAAATTCGTTCTTCATAATCTTCGTGCCCTTTATATTGTAAAAACGCCTGTTCATCGAGTAACGCCTTCTTTTGGAACATTCTTTTTCTCCGAAAGTTTTGTCCAAATAATAAATAAGCGAAGAATCCAAATACCGGAAAAATACCTAACACAATTAACCATGTAAGTGTTTTAGACGGATGGCGGTTTTCTAAGAAAATAACGCAGCCAATTAAAAATGCAGATACCGTAAATAAAATACTAATAATACCTAGAATCGAAACATCTTTTATCCCAATTACATCCGAATAAAATGCTACATCAATAAATATACGTAGTGAAACAAATAATGCGAACATCAGTAGGACAAAGAAAATTAACTTTAACGTATTTTTCATCTCTTACCTCCTCACTAAGAAAGCTTTCCTATTCTTCATATAAAAAGCCGATTTCATACTACAGAAATCGGCCTACGTTTTAGCAGGAAAATTATTGCGAATTGTTTCAAGCGCATGCTCTTTCACAATTTGTTTCCCATACTCACTTACACGATGAATTGTTAAAGTTGATTCTTCTCCATATTCTAAAATAATACTTAAAATACGATCAATTTCTTCTTCATCATGTAGCACTTCATCGAATTCCACATATACATAATAGCGGTCATCAAATGAATACAGCTCATCTTTTATATCCTCAAAGATAAGGCGATGACTTAATGAAATGACATCTTCCAAATCATTAAACTTAATTAAAAAGCCAAACGTACCATCTTCATTAAAGTTTGTTCCTGCTTGTTCTTCTACCTCTTCCACTAATTCTTGCTGGAATAACGATTCAATTCCTTCATCTAAAGGAATGTCTATAATTTTGTCTACACCTATCGGTAGCTCCAATTTTTGTCCATCCTTTGAAAGTTCTGCTTTCGTGACAAGTACTTCAATCCCTTTATCGACTGCTTGCACTTGAATCCATAACGGCCCATCAATAAAGAAATCGTCATGATCACGAGCTTCATCCATCATCTCCCAAAAGAGTTCTTCACTTCGTTCGCGGTCATACCATATTTCTTCACGATTAAACCCTCTGTCCTCTATATCAATGTACGTAATAAAAAATTTCATCGTATGATCATTAATTCTTTCGATATCCAAAATACAACTCTCCCTTCCTGTTTAGAATTGTTATGAAGGGATTCCCCACTCATATGACAAATCAATTGATTCTTGTACTCTCATTTTATGATAAGATTCTCCAGAATGGAAATAAAATCGATTTATTTTACAAAAATAGTTATATGCCTATCTTCATTCGATTACCTACATGAATATATCATTATAGTAATTCTCTGCTCACAAAAAATTTGGACATACATTTCTATATTCCCCCGTACAATGTAATAAAGTGAAACTTCTATTGAAGGGGATTATTTAGTCCCCGAAGTGTAGGATAAAAGCTAGACAACCTATCTTCATCACATACATATATTTCGCTTATTAAAACATCATAAATGGAGGCAGTCGAATGGACTTAGAATTTTTAACATCTGTACTAATGATTGTCGGTATCGATGTTGTATTAGGTGGTGACAACGCAATTGTCATCGCACTAGCTAGCCGAAATTTACCTGAATCAAAACGAAATAAAGCCATTTTGATTGGTACTCTTTTAGCGATTGTGCTACGGATTCTTCTTACGATACTAGCTGTTTATTTACTCGATATCCCATTCTTACAACTCATTGGCGGTGTTTTGCTTACGTTAATTGCAGTAAATTTATTAACTGATAATAGCAACGATCTTTCTTCTATTCAAGGGAAAACCACTTTATTCCAAGCTGTGCGTACAATTGTATTCGCAGATCTCGTTATGGGGTTTGATAATGTTATTGCCATTGCAGGAGCAGCACACGGAAGATTATTACTCGTGATAATTGGTTTACTCATTTCTATCCCGATTATTATTTGGGGTAGCAAACTTATTTTAATCCTTATGGAACGCATTCCATTCCTCATTTATTGCGGAGCGGCTGTTCTCGCCTATACAGCAGGAAAAATGATTACACATGAAGACAGACTCGCAACCTTTTTTCATCATAATCCTAGTTTTACTACAAGTATCCCTTACTTGTTCATTTTCACTGTTTTATGTGTAGGCTTTGTCGTTCAACAAATACGATTACGAAATGTGAAACAGTAAAAAAAACCTTCTACTATATAATAAGTAGAAGGTTTTCATATTATTATAATTAATTTACAAGACGTTGTGCTTCGCGTAATTGAAACGTTCTTACTGTACGTGGTAAGAAACGACGGATTTCATCTTCGTTGTAACCTACTTGAAGACGCTTTTCGTCAATCATAATTGGACGACGTAAAATACCTGGATAGTCACGAATCATCTTATATAAATCTTGAAGTGGTAGAGACTCTAAGTTCACATTTAATTCTTGGAAAACTTTCGAACGAGTAGAAATAATTTCATCCGTTCCGCTTTCAGTCATACGTAAAATTTCTTTAATTTCCTCAATCGTTAATGGATCTGAGAAAATATTACGTTCTGTATAAGGAATATGATTTTCCTCTAGCCATAATTTCGCCTTTCTACAAGACGTACAGCTTGGAGAACTATATAATGTTACCATACAAAGCTCACTCTCCTTAAAGAGTACAAATTCTGTACTAATTACAGTTTAAATTTCTAACTTCAGCAATTTTTCACGATAACTTGTCTTATAGCAAAATAAAAAATCGCTTTTCATGTAAGCAACAACTTATAATAAACAACAATTACTTTTAATAAGTAACTTCTATAATCATTATACAATAGATTTTGCAAGAAATATACAGTAAATTTCCTGCTAGTTGAGAAAACTCTTCCATGTATTCCACTGCTATGTAACATGATTACACTCACTTTAACTGTCCTTTAACAACAATCTTCAATCCTTTTAACACTCACTTTTCATAGATTTTTCATTTGATATACAGTTGTTTTTTTATAATCTTCTCTATGAAAAAGAGAACGTTTTCTTACCTTTTCCTGATAAATCAATGAAGAAATGTAAGACTATACAAAGAAGAATAAAAAGAACGTTTGTTCTTATTTTAACAAACATTCTCACTCCTGTCTACATGATTTCCAAAGTAAACGAAAAATTTTCTGACATTTCTTTCTTTTTTATCTTTTATCTCATACAATAACATAGAGACAGGCAAAGGGGGAATTTGCAAATGATTGCTTTTTTTATTGATTTTGTCACTGTTGCTGCCCTCATCATTGGAATAACAGCATTGATTGGTGTCATTACAAATAGCATCGGTGAAAAACTCTTTGGCGGAAAAGAAAAAATGAAATTTGTTAACAAAAGCTTAGATGTACAATCTGGCTGGAACCAAGTTGGTGGGAAAGGTATTTATAGAAAACGTACGTATTAAAAAAAGCAGGTAATCACCTGCTTTTTTATTTTCCTACTGATACCCATTTGAAGCTTACATCAGGGCCATATTTATGATTGTACATATCTTTAATTGTTTCTCTTTGTAAATATGCTCTACCACGTTGATATACTGGAACAATCGCAGCGTCATCAAGTAACATTTTTTCTGCTTCAAGTAAGTTTTTCCAGCGAGCATTTACATCGCTTCCATCTTTTTTCGCTTTCATAATGATTTCATCGTATTTCGGATTAGAGTACTTCATTTTGTTTTGCGCTCCGTCAGTTACAAACATATCAAGATATGTAATTGGATCTGGGAAGTCTGCACCCCATCCAGAGAATGACATGACATAATCGCCAGCATCTTCTAATTTTAGTTTTTGTGCGAATGGTTGTTGTTTAATTTTCACCGTTAAGCCTGGTAAATTCTTTTCCAGTTCACCTTTTAAATATTCACCAGTTTTCTTTGATAATTCAACATCTTCATTTAATAACTCTAATTCAATTTCATTTTTACCAAGCTCTTTTTTACCAGACTCCCAATATTTCTTCGCTTCTTTCACGTTTGGTTTTACAATATCACCATTTTCAGCACGGAAATCTTTTTTATCCGGCCCTTTAATGAAATTATCAGGAATTAATCCTGTCGCTGGCTTAGAACCGTTATTTAATAATGTATCAACGAATGGTTTACGATCAAAACCAAGTGAAATTGCTTTACGAATATTTTTATTTGCTAAAGCTGGGTCTTTTTGATTTAAACGAAGGAAGAATACAGATGTCTCTTCTACTGTTTTGAAATCTGGTTTTCCTTTATATTTATCGATGAACTCTGCTAATAACGTCGCTCGATCGATTGCATTTGTTTCATATAAGTTAATTGGCGTAGCTGTATCTTTTACAATATTAAAGTTTACTTCTTCAAGCTTCACTTCTTTATTGTCCCAGTATGATGAGCTCTTTGTCATTTTAAAGCTACGTTCATGTTGCCAATCGCTTAATGTAAATGGTCCGTTATAAAGCGTTGTATTCGCTTCTAAACCAAACTTCGTACCTTGCTCTTTCACAAACTTTTCATTCACAGGATAGAAGATTGGATATACCATTAAATCTACAAGATATGGAATCGAATTGTCTAATTCTACTTCTAATGTGTAATCATCAATTGCTTTTACACCTAATTGATCAGGACTCATCTCTTTTTTATTAATTTTCTCTGCATTTTTTATATCATACATAATGTACGCTGATTTCGCAGCTGTGTCTGGATTAATCGCTCTTTGCCATGCGTATACGAAATCTTTCGCCGTTACTGGCTCACCGTTTGACCATTTTGCGTCTTCACGTAATTTAAATGTATATTTTTTACCGTCTTCTGACTTTTTGAATTCTTTTGCTACACCTGGAACTAACTTATCATCTTTTCCAAGGCGGTATAGACCTTCCATCGTGTTGTTCATTACTTTTGAAGAAACTGCATCAGCTGATAATGCTGGGTCCATCGTTGGAATTTCTTGTGTTTCAATTAAATTAAGAACTTGCTTTGCACCGCTTTTCCCGCTATCCCCTTTTGCGTTTGCCTGCGGTTCATCTTTTTGGTAGCTACATGCCCCTAAAATCATGCTCATCGCTACTGTTGATGCTACAAAAACTGGTATCTTTTTTTTCATATTTCCACCCTCCAAAAAAATGTTAGCCCTTTCATTTTTGAATAAAAAGAAATATATATATGTTCTAATAATTCATATTATACATACAAATATATTTTTTGTATATTTATATTTCTATTTCATTAAAATTTTCTGTTTAAAAAACAAACCTTTGTAAACGTTTCATATTACCATTTAATCTGAACAAGGTGCCACAATCTATAGTTTTCGTATTTTTCTAAATTATCAGAGGAAAATAAAATTTATATTTTATAATATTTTATGTATAATTATTCTCCTCTTTTTGTCATAAAATGAAGGTTTATTCATATTGAAAATATGTAGGCTAAAATGAGTGCAAAGGATAGAAAATTATGTTACGATACACTTTGCTAAAAATAGATATCGGTAAAGAGGGGACGGACATGACAGCAATTCACTCCAAAAATGGGCCGACAGAAAAATTAAGTTTATTCTTATTAACATGGCCTATTTTTCTAGAAGTTTTTCTTTTTATGTTAATGGGGATCGCTGATACTTTCATGTTAAGTGCATTATCAGACGATGCTGTATCTGGGGTTGGTGCAGCGAATCAATATCTTCATATCGCTATTTTGGTACTAGAAGTCATCGGGAACGGCGCAGCTATCGTCGTATCTCAATACCTCGGTTCCAAACGATTTATGGAGGCATCTAAAATATCAGCATTAGCAGTCACATTAAATTTAGTGGTTGGGCTCGTTATAAGCGCTGTTTTTCTTTTATTTTCAAAACATATGATGATGGCAATGAACTTGCAAGGCGGTGTACTAACGTATGCACAAAGCTACTTATCCATCGTCGGAGGAGCTATCTTCCTTCAAGCTATTATTAACTCATTAGCCGCAATTATCCGTGTACACGGTTTTACAAAGCAAGCGATGTTTATTTCACTTGGAATGAACATTATTCATATCGCTGGAAACTACGTACTCATTTTCGGGAAATTTGGCTTCCCTGAACTCGGTGTGCAAGGGGCAGCAATTTCTTCTGCTATCAGCCGATTAATCGCACTTATTGTGTTCTTCTGGTTACTATACCGCGTTATGGAATACCGTGTAAAATTACAATATTACTTCACTTTATCAAAAGAATACGTCGGGAAAATTTTAAAAATCGGCATTCCATCTGCATTTGAACAAGTCATGTATCAAGCTTGTCAAATTGTCTTCCTATATTACGCAACATACTTAGGAACAGAATCATTAGCTGCTAGACAATACGCTACTAACATCTCCATGTTCACTTATTTATTCGCAATTGCAATTGGTATGGGAACAGCAATTATTATTGGGCGCCTTGTTGGCGGTGGCGAAAAAGATGAAGCATATAAACGCGTATGGAAAAGTGTAAAATGGGCGATTGGCGTCACTTTATGTATGGTTGCTCTCGTTATTACATTCCGCACACAATTAATGGGGCTATTTACGGATAATCCTCATATTATCTCTCTAGGGGCAAGCGTTCTTTTATTAAGTATACTACTTGAAACGGGACGCACGATGAATATCGTCATTATTAACTCACTTCGTGCAGCTGGCGATGCAAAATATCCAGTTTTAATCGGCGCATTTTCCATGGTATTAATGAGTTTACCGCTCGGTTACTTTTTCGTCTTCCATTTAGATATGGGACTCGTTGGTATTTGGCTAGCGATTGCTATCGACGAATGGACGCGTGCAATTATTATGTTCTTCCGCTGGAGAAGTAGAGCGTGGGAAAATTATGCACTTGTTAAGCCTGAGGAGCAAGATGAGAGTGTTTCTGTTCAGGCGCAGTAACAATTTCTTGATTAAAGAATCACCAATGGTAAATAAAATTTATATCGGCAATTCTTTAAATATATCGATTTATTGACAAAGGTTTATAATATAAGTGTTTTATATAGTAAAAAAGCCATTCTTCCGTAAAAGAAGAATGGCTCTTTTTCTTATTGATAGATTTCTTTATATTTCTTATACTCTGCTTCAGAACATAATACGAAATGTCCTGGGCGAATTTCGCGCATTGTTGGCACTTCACTACCATAATCATGCTGCGATGGGTCGTATACGATACGTTTACGATTGCGCTCATAATCTGGGTCTGGAAGCGGGATTGCTGATAATAGTGATTTTGTATATGGATGAATTGGATTCGCATATAACTCATCACTTGTTGTTAGCTCAACGATTTGACCACGGTACATTACACCAATGCGATCACTAATGTATTTTACCATCGATAAATCATGGGCAATGAATAAGTATGTTAAGCCTTTTTCTCTTTGTAACTGTTTTAGCAAGTTTACAACTTGCGCCTGAATCGATACGTCAAGCGCTGAGATTGGCTCATCGGCAATGATAAATTCAGGCTCTACAGCAAGTGCACGAGCGATACCGATACGTTGACGTTGTCCACCCGAGAATTCATGTGGGAAACGGTTTGCGTGTTCTTTATTTAAACCAACTGTGTTTAACAGTTCATGAACACGATCCATACGCTCTTTCTTTCCTTTTGCTAGTCCGTGAATATCAATACCTTCTGCGATAATATCCCCTACTGTCATACGAGGATTTAATGATGCATATGGATCTTGGAAAATCATTTGCATTTTACGGTTGAATTTCTTTAGTTCTGCGCGTGATTTCTTACCGTGTACATTTTCACCATCGAACAACACTTCACCAGCAGTTGCATCATATAAACGAATAATCGTTCTTCCAGTTGTTGACTTACCACAACCAGATTCTCCTACAAGCCCGAATGTTTCTCCGCGGTAAATGTCAAATGAAATATCATTAACCGCTTTGACAACACCACCACTCACGTTAAAGTGTTGCTGTACATTTTTCACTTCAATTAATTTCTCACGTTGTTTAGTCATGTTGTTCACCTGCTTTCATTTGAAGAATACGTTTTTCAACAACTGCCGGCGGTTTTACTTCTGGAGCTTGCTCATGAAGTAACCAAGTCGCCGCATAGTGTGTATCGCTTACTTTAAATAAAGGTGGTTCCATTTCAAAATCAATTTTCAGCGCCTGTGGGTTACGTGGTGCAAAGGCATCCCCCTTAGGTGGCTTTAGTAAATCTGGAGGCGTTCCAGGGATTGCGTATAACTCTTCCTCTGATCCATCTAAGCTTGGCATAGATGCGATTAAGCCCCATGTGTACGGATGTTTTGGATTGTAGAAAATTTCATCTACAGTTCCAATTTCAACAACTTTACCAGCATACATAACCGCAACTCGGTCAGCAACGTTTGCTACTACACCTAAGTCATGCGTAATAAAAATGATTGCTGCTTCTGTCTTTTGCTGAATGTCTTTCATAAGCTCTAAAATTTGCGCCTGAATTGTAACGTCTAGCGCTGTTGTCGGCTCATCGGCAATTAATAATTTCGGGTTACAAGCTAACGCCATCGCAATAACCACACGCTGTCTCATACCACCTGAGAATTGGTGAGGATATTGTTTTAAGCGAGCTTCTGGATTTGGAATACCTACAAGGTCGATTAATTCTAACGCAACTTTACGTGCGTCTGCTTTACTCATCCCTTGGTGTTTAATAAGACCTTCCATAATTTGATTACCAATTGTCATCGTTGGGTTTAAAGATGTCATAGGATCTTGGAAAATCATCGCGATATCTTTACCACGTACTTGCTGCATTTCTTTTTCTGTTAATTTTGTTAAATCACGACCATCAAATACAATTTCTCCATTTTTAATACGACCTGGAGGATTTGGGATTAATCCCATTAGCGCTTTAGAAGTAACGGATTTCCCAGAACCAGATTCCCCTACAATCGCTAATGTTTCCCCTTTTTTTAAATCAAAAGTAACTCCGCGCACTGCTTGTACTTCACCTGCATGTGTATCAAAGGAGACTTGCAAATCTTTTACCTCTAGCAATGTTTTCATTTTTACTTCTCCCCTCTTTTACTTACGCATTTTTGGATCTAACGCGTCGCGTAATCCGTCTGCCATTAAGTTAAATGCTAAGATTAACATACTGATGACAACCGCAGGGATGAACATCATATGTGGATACGTTTGAATAGATTTATAACCATCATTTACAAGAGAACCAAGTGATGCGAACGGTGGCTGAATACCAAGTCCGATGAAACTTAAGAATGCCTCACCAAACACCGCTGAAGGAATTGTAAACATTGTCATTACGATAATAGGTCCCATTACGTTTGGAATTAAATGCTTCACAATTAATTGTGTGTTCGTTGCACCTAATGTACGAGATGCTAATACATATTCTTGATTTTTTAATTTTAGGATTTGTCCACGAACGATACGCGACATCCCTATCCAACCTGTAATCGCCATCGCGAGTGTAATCGACCATATACCTGATCCCATAATGATTACCATTAAAATAACAATGATTAAGTATGGAATACCGTTAATAATCTCCATAATACGTTGCATAATATTATCTACTCTACCGCCATAGAACGCTGAAATACCTCCGTATGCAACCCCAATTACTAAGTCAATTGCTGCTGCTAAAAGAGCGATATATAATGATACACGTGTACCTTCCCATGTTCTTGTCCATAAATCACGGCCAAGATCATCTGTACCAAACCAGAAGTACTCTTTAATATCACGTTTTGCATATTGATCAACACCATATTGATCTGTACCGTCAAATGGTAACCAATGAACATTTTCAATAACAGGAATTTTTGGTGGTAATTTTGCACGACCTAAGTCTTGCTCTTTATACGAGTGTTTACTTATCATCGGTCCAAAAAGTGCTAATAGTGCAATGAGAACTAGCAATACAAGACCTATCATCGCACCTTTATGTTGGAACAAACGTCTTCTTACATCTTGCCAAAACGTTAAGCTTGGACGGGCAATGACTTCATTATCAACATTATTTTGATTAGCTTGTTGAAATAAATCTGGAGATAATTTTTGTACATCTTTCATCATTTTTTCCCTCCCGCTAAACGAATACGAGGATCAATAATTCCGTATAAAATATCGACTATGAAAATAACTAAAATAAAGATGGCACTATAGAAAATCGTAGTTCCCATAATAACTGTATAGTCATTTAAAGTAATCGATTTAACGAATTGTTCCCCAAGTCCTGGTACAGCATAAATTTGCTCAATAACAAGTGTCCCTGTAATTAATGCAGCGACCATTGGTCCTAAAATTGTCACAACTGGAATTAAAGCGTTACGAAGTGCGTGTTTTACAATGATAACACCTTGACTAATTCCTTTTGCTTTTGCTGTTAAAATATAATCAGACTGCATAACTTCAATTAATTCTGCACGAGCGAAACGTGCGATTGTTGCGATAACTGCCATCGATAATGCAATTGTAGGCATTACTGTATACTCTGGCCCTTTCCAGAATGCTACTGGGAACCAACCAAGTTTTACCCCTACGAAATATTGTAGTAATGCGGCAAATACGAATGATGGTACCGACATTCCGAGTACCGAAATAACTGTTGCACTATAATCCACCCACGTATTATTACGAAGAGCGGCAACAATCCCTAAAATTAACCCGATAAATGTTCCTAATATGATCGCTTGTAAACCTAGTTGTGCTGATGGTCCAATACGATCCACAATCATGTCTGTTACTGGGCGGTTATCATATTGGAATGATACCCCTAAATCACCTTTTGCTAAGTTACCTAAGTAACGTGCGTATTGAACTGGTACCGGATCATTCAATCCGTATTTTTCAAGAATGATTTCCTTTTGTGCCGGTGATAGCTTCTCCTGGTTTTTAAGCGGAGAACCCGGAAGTAATTTCATCAAAAAGAAAGTCAGTGTAGTAATTAAAAATAATGTCAAAGCCATGTACACGAAACGTTTTAATACATAACGTCCCATAGTTAAGCACCTCCCCGTTTTTCTCAAAAGCAATAAGATAGTTTAAAATATTCTTACTTTTATTTTTTTAAAATAAGAGCATATGCCCATCATAGGCATATACCCTTGTAAACGATGGAAAAAAAGATTATTTTTGTTCAACAGATGCCCATTTGTAAGTTAATTTACCACCATAGTTGATTGGGATAATATCTTTTACAGCACCTTTTACTACATACGCTGAACCTTTTTGGAAGATCGGAGCGATTACCGCATCCTCTTTAACTAGCATTTTTTCTACTTCTAAAAGGTTGTTCCAGCGAGTTTGTAAATCTTTTGTATCTGTTTTAGCTTTTAGGATTAACTCATCATATTTCGGATTAGAATACCCTGTTTTATTTTGAGACCCATTTGTCACAAACATATCTAAATATGAGATTGGATCTGGGAAGTCTGGACTCCAAATACCAAACGCAATATCATATTGCTGAGAATCTTCTAATTTATTTTTTTGAGCGAATGGCTGTTGTTTCATTTTAATCGTTAAACCAGGTAAGTTCTTTTCCATCTCACCTTTTAAGAATTCGCCAACCTTTTTAGCATCTTCATTATCAAAGTTTAAGAATTCTAGTTCGATTTTATCAGTGCCAAGCTCTTTCTTCGCTGTTTCCCAAAGCTTTTTCGCTTCTTTTGGATTCGTTTCAACTAACTTTCCATTTTCAGCTCGGAAGTCTTTTTTATTCGGACCTTCAGCGAAATCTTTTCCAACAAATCCGTAGGCTCCAATTGCACCGTTATTTAAAATAACTTTTGCAATGTTATCACGGTCAAAGGACATTGAAATTGCTTTTCTTAAGTTCTTATTACTTAAGTACTGATTACTTTGATTAAATCTTAAGTAAGCAACCCCGGCTTCTTTTCTTGTTTGGAATTCTGGGCTTTGTCTAAACTTATCAACAAATTCAGACGTTAAAGCCGCACGATCAATCGCATTTGTCTCATATAAATTTACATCAGTTGCTGTATTTTTTACAATATTAAAATTGATTTCTTCGATTTTAACCGTTTTATTATCCCAATATGATGGGTTCTTCTTAAACTGGAAGCTTTGCTCATGTTTCCAATCACTCATAACGAATGGCCCATTATATAATGTTGTATTTGCCTCTAATCCAAACTTATCACCTTGTGCTTTTACAAAGTTTTCATTTAGTGGATAAAATACTGGATACACTGTTAAATCAACAAAGTAAGGAACGGGATTATCTAATTCCACTTCTAATGTATAATCATCAATCGCTTTTACACCTAATTGGTCAGCAGGTAATTCTTTTTTATGAATCTTCTCTGCATTTTTAATATCAAACATAATGTACGAATACGTTGCTTTAGTATCTGGATTTACTGCTCTTTTCCACGAATACACAAAGTCTTTAGCTGTTACAGGTTCCCCATTCGACCATTTCGCATCTTTTCTTAATTTAAATATGTATTTCTTCCCATCATCTAGCTTTTGAACATCTTCAGCAACTCCAGGCATTCTCTTTTGATCTTTGCCAATACGATACAATCCTTCCATCGTATTATTTAATGCTGTAGAAGATGCAGAGTCAGATGCTAATGATGCATCCATTGACGGAATTTCAGATAACTCTGTTAAATTAAGAATCTGTTTTCCATTACTACTACTCGTAGCGTTCTCTTTCCCTTTTGCTTTTGCGTCATCTTTTTGGTAGCTACACGCGCCCAGCAACATACTTGCAGTTAAAGTCGATGCAAGTAATAACGGTATCTTTTTCTTCATGTTATGTTGCCTCCCCTAATTGCACTTCCTGTACCCTCACTTGTTAAAAAGTAGAATTGAAAGAATAATCTCCAAGTTTCTACAATTTTCATTATACATATAATACGACGATTGTGAATATAGTTTTTTGTTTTTTTGTTAAAATTTTTAATAAAATTTTTATATTTTTATTTTTCTGTAAAGGGATACGTTATCATTGCTACCATCATCTTAAAATCAGACCTCTAATTGCGTATAATTTTCAAAAAATTATTTCTAGTACTTATTATAGCTTTTATAGTATAATAATTCTAGTAATATTTTGACGGAGGGGAATATTTTGAATAAAGTTTTTTTTCATACTTGTATACTAATTTTTGTAGCGATAATCACTTCTAGTATTGGCGCATTTCTCGTTTCACCTCAATTTTTGTTGAACTTTGTCAATATCTCGTTTTATATCGCACTATTTTTTATTCTCATAGGTGGTTTTTTATTCATATTTCAAAATGGATTTTTCAACGTAACTCTTTATGCCTTCCAAAAAGTATTTGGTACGAACAAAAAAATAGACTCTTTAATCGAAGAATCTGAAGAACCTGTTAATAAGAAAGAACGTATTTATAAAACATATTCATTCAAATGGACATATCCTATTTGTATTACAGGTATCATACTCGGGGTATTCTCTACCCTTATCAGCTTTACTATTTTGATGTAGTTTGCAAACACTATCCCATATGATATAATAATCAGCAAAACATTTTGTTATAAAACTTTAGTTCTTTCATATTAAAAGAGCTCAGTTAACAATAAATAAATTTATATGTATGCGATGATAAAGAAGAGTACATATTGAGGCAGTTTCAGAGAGCTTGTGGCTGGTGTGAACAAGTAATTGCGCAATATGGAATGGGCTTTTGAGCACCAAACCGAACCGAAAGTAGTAGGCTTTGGCGTTATATCCAAACGTTATTATGGATTAAAGAGATTTCACAGTAGTGAAATAATTAGGGTGGTACCGCGGTCCATTCGTCCCTATAGTTTTTGGGGATGAATGGGCTTTTTTGTTTGTCTTCTCTTCCCTATCACGCATTCAATTTTAGGAGGAATTACTTATGTCAGTTATCTTTTCTGGTATTCAGCCGAGTGGAACGATTACACTTGGAAACTATTTAGGAGCTATGAAGCAATTTACAGAGCTTCAAAATGAACACGACTGTTATTTCTGTATTGTAAACCAACATGCTATAACAGTACCTCAAGACCCTATACAACTTCGCAAAAACATTCGTAGCCTTGCTGCACTTTATGTTGCATGCGGCATCGATCCTGAAAAATCTACTTTATTTGTACAGTCCGAAGTACCAGCACATGCTCAACTAGGATGGATCATGCAATCTGTTGCTTACGTTGGAGAATTAGAGCGTATGACTCAATATAAAGATAAAGCCTCTGGTAGAGATTCAGTTCCAGCTGGATTACTTACGTATCCACCATTAATGGCTGCTGATATTTTACTTTACAACACCGAAATCGTGCCTGTTGGTGATGACCAAAAACAACATATGGAATTAACACGCGATCTAGCAGAGCGTTTCAACAAACGCTTCCGTGAAGTGTTCACAATTCCTGAAATTCGTATTCCAAAAGTAGGAGCTCGCGTTATGTCATTAACAGAACCTACGAAAAAAATGAGTAAATCTGATCCGAATCCAAAATCAATGATTAGTATGCTTGATGAACCAAAAACAATTGAAAAGAAAATTAAAAGTGCCGTAACTGATTCAGATGGTATCGTAAAATTTGATAAAGAAAACAAACCTGGAATCTCTAACTTACTAACAATCTACTCTTCATTCTCTGGAAAAACAGTTGAAGAAATAGAAGCGATGTACGAAGGGAAAGGATACGGCGACTTCAAAGGCGACCTAGCACAAGTAGTCGTAGAAGCAATTCGTCCAATCCAAGACAAATATAACGAGCTAATCAACTCACCAGAACTAGACGAAATTCTAGACAAAGGTGCCGAAAAAGCAAACCGCGTTGCGTTCAAACAACTACGCAAAGTAGAAAACGCAATGGGACTAAGCAGAAAACGTAGATAATATAAAAAGCTCCGGCAGCTCGTTCAGCGCTGCCGGAGCTGGATTTCTACACGACTGCTTAGCCCTGACGGCTAAGGTTCTTTCCCACAGAAGGTTCTTAGACGCGAAGGGCTAGGAGCCGAAGCTGGATTTCTACAAAAGCGCAGGCGGCTCGTTCAGAATGTGAAGGCGTGAAGCCGCTGGAGCTAGATTACTACAAATTAAAAAACCGCCAATTGGCGGTTTTTTAATTTACCTTCTGTTCATTTTCCATCTCCCATAACTTTTCGAAAAATGGCTGTCCTTTTACAAGGCGCTCACATAATTGTTCATGCTTCTCAGACCAGCCTGCTTTCGCTTCATCATATAGTCTAGCCCAAATATCTTCAAACTCCATATGTTGGACCATTCCATATGCTGCTGGATCCCATTCTGTGTACCAATAGCGAATTTCCGCTGTATTTTTCGTTGTATGTAATTGATCTAACGCCATAAATAATAATTGTTTTAGCTGTCTTTCTTTACGAGTTAAGCCATTCATAATGAAAGGCGATGGTGATAAAATATGATGTTCTTTTTCTGTTTCTTCTACTTCGAACTCATACTTTTCTGCTTGTACGCTTTCTACCATCTCATATACCATCTGCTCTTGCCGAGGTATCAGTCTACTTTTTCGAATTGGTACATTGTAACCAATTGTATCAATCGCAATAATTCCTTTTCCATCTGTAACAACAAAACAATACTCTTGCTGCAAACGTTCATGATTTTTACGAATATAAGCCTTATGATGTACGTCTTCCAACAATTTTTGTGGAAGCTCTAACAATTCGTTCTCGATGTAATGATATAATGTGGAATCTACTTTTAATAATGGCACTTGATCTAATAGCTCAATCGTATCATCTTTCCGCCATTCGTAAAAATGACAAACGTTATACCCATTTTCTTCACCTTCAAACCAATTTACCCATACATCATGTAGATATAACATTCTCTACCCCTCACTTCACTACTGTTTGTACCAATCATTATGTTCATTTTTGTTTAACTTTATTCCACTTAAGGAAATATATTCTAATTATTATTTTTTCTTCTATAATATCTAAAAAACACAGGAGATAGAGATCCTGTGTTTTCATGAAACATAAAACGTATTTGCTTTACTCAATATTTCTTTCGCATCTATAGATAATAAAGATAGTGTATCTTCTTCTTCCAATGCAACACAATCTTTTACAATGTGAAATCCAAGCGCGTAGCCAAGCATTTTCGGATAGGAATGAAGTCCATTTAATAAAATGTCGTGCTCTCTTGTTCCTCGTTTTATACTTATTCTTTCGTGTACAACATTTTTCCAATAATAAATCGCTTCTTCTTTTGAAAGATACGTCGTCCATGGGGCATTATTTTTTTCTGTATACCTTTCCGTTACTGCCTGTTCAGCTAATCCCTCCATAATCATCGTATCGAGTAATGTATACTCCGTTTCTTTCGTCTCAATTTGATGTAACCTGCATATATGGTGATATTCATGTGCTAATAAAGCTTTTAATTCTTCCACCGAATTCCGTCCACATACGAACAAGAAAATAACGTGGCGCATAGATAATCCAGATTTTCCGTTATACTCTTCTTGTACAGTCCGATTATAGGAATCTGATAACAAAATAAAGATAGGGACATCTGGACCTTTTAACCAATTTTTCAATTTTTCATACTCCATGCTAAGTTCTTTCCAAATTTCTTTTCCCTCTAATTCTTTAATTTCCTGTTCTCCTCGCATGACCGGGCGATACATACCTTTAGAAATTAAAAAGCGATACAACCTTTCTTTTGGCAGTGGAATATATTTCGTAAATTTCTCACAAAGCTTTTCTGGCCGTCCATAATATAGATGTAACCACGCAGCTGTTTCAACAATCCCCATCTTTATCCCTCCTTTTTCTTATGTATATGCCAAAAAAGAAAAAGGCGTAAAAATAAATAAGGTGTTTTTTCGTAGTTTATTACGAAAAAACACCTTATTTTATCTATTATTTATACGATTTAAATACTAATACTGCGTTATGACCACCGAATCCTAGTGAGTTACTTAATACCGCTTTTACTTCTTGATGTCTCGCTTTATTTGGTACGTAATCTAGGTCACATTCTGGATCTGGTGTTTCATAATTAATTGTTGGAGGAATTACTCCGTCTGTAATTGATTTAATAGAGAAGATCGCTTCTACAGCACCAGCTGCTCCTAATAAGTGACCTGTCATTGATTTCGTTGAGCTAATTGCTACTTTATAAGCATGCTCACCGAACGTTTCTTTAATTGCCATCGTTTCATACTTTTCATTCGCATCTGTACTTGTACCATGCGCATTAATGTAATCAATATCTTCTGGCTCTAGACCTGCATCTGCTAAAGCTTGACGCATTGCACGTACTCCGCCCTCACCGCCAGGAGCAGGCATTGTAATATGGAATGCATCACCCGTTGCACCATAACCAGCAATTTCCGCGTAAATGTGAGCACCACGAGCTAATGCGTGCTCTAATTCTTCAAGAATCAGAATACCCGATCCTTCCCCCATTACGAAACCGCTACGGTTTTTATCAAACGGACGGCAAGCTGTTGCTGGATCTTCATTAAATGTTAAAGCTTTCGCTGAACTAAATCCTGCGAATGCCATACTTGTTAACGGTGCTTCTGCTCCGCCTGTTATCATTGCGTCAGCATCACCGCGCTGAATTGCTTTAAATGCATCACCAATTGAGTTTGCACCAGATGCACAAGCCGTTACAGAACAAGTATTAATTCCTTTTGCTCCAGTCGCAATTGATACTTGACCTGCTGCCATATCTGGAATCATCATCGGTACGAAGAATGGACTCACACGGCGTGGACCTTTCTCAGTAAAAATCTTAAATTGTTCTTCGTATGTTTCCATACCACCAATACCAGAACCAATCCATACACCAATTCGAGGTCCGTTTTCTTCTGTAATTTCAAGCTTTGCATCCGCAACTGCCATTTTCGCTGCTGCTACTGCATATTGTGTAAAGCGATCCATACGACGCGCTTCTTTTTTATCAATATATTTCTCGACTTCAAAGTCGTTAATTT
The DNA here is from genome assembly GCF_014932895.1 of Bacillus thuringiensis. Lineage (GTDB taxonomy): Bacteria > Bacillota > Bacilli > Bacillales > Bacillaceae_G > Bacillus_A > Bacillus_A thuringiensis_AA. Next base: position 942,917 of record NZ_JACYOF010000002.1, read on the forward strand.
CTGCTGCTACTTTTGCTGGAAATAGTTCCGGATCAATTCTTGTAAGTCGTCTGATTCCAGATACACCCTTTTTAATGTTTTCCCAAGCTGTTTCAACATCTGTTCCGACCGGTGTAACAGCTCCTAGTCCTGTAATTACGACCCTCTTTTTTTCCATACAAAATACACTCCTTTTTTCTCTCAGTCCTTATTTACCCCAACGAAGAGCGACTGCTCCCCATGTTAATCCGCCGCCGAAACCAACAAGTATAATTAAATCACCGTCTTGAATACGTCCATTTTGCAATTCCTCTACCATTGCAATTGGAATTGAAGAAGCTGATGTATTACCAAACTTTTCAATTGTCATACTCATTTTCTCTTGCGGTAAACTTAATCTCTCCCTTGCAGATTCCATAATACGAATATTCGCTTGATGCGGTACTAAGAAATCCACATCCTCTTTCGTAAGGCCAGCTTTATCTAACACACGAAGACAAGAATCCCCAAGTTGACGAACGGCAAATTTAAAGACTTCTCTGCCATTCATCATAACATACTCGTCTTGATAAAGGTGCTTGCCACCACTTCCATCTGCTCCTAATTCGAAAGATAGAACGCCTCTTCCTTCTGAAACAGCTCCCATTACGATAGCGCCGGCTCCGTCTCCAAATAGTACTGCTGTATTTCGATCATTCCAGTCTACAATTTTAGATAACTTATCACTGCCAACTACTAATACATTTTTATAAGTTCCCGTTTGAATAAATTGCTTCGCTGTAATCATTCCGTACATAAAGCCAGCACACGCTGCACTTAAATCCATTGCAGCTGCATGCTTCGCTCCAATTGCTTCTTGAATCACACAAGCTACCGCTGGAAAAGCACGATCTGGCGTTACTGTTGCCACTAAAATAAGATCGATATCCTCTCCACTAACTCCAGCGTTTTCAAGCGCTTTTTTAGAAGCTTCTACTGCCATATATGAAGTATCTATTGTATCATCGGCAATGCGTCTTTCTGCAATGCCCGTTCTCGTACGAATCCATTCATCGGATGTATCCATTATTTTCTCTAAATCGTGATTTGTGACTACTTTTTCTGGCACATATCTTCCGATCCCTAAAATGCCCACGTTCACATCGCAGCCCTCCGTTTTATATCAATTGTTATGACTTGGTACTAATTTTAAAACATAAATGTATTTTTGTCTAGAATATATTTCAGCTAAAGCATAAAGCTAGCGCATGATTCACTTTATTTTTCATGAAAAGAAACAGAAACATCCCTTTCCCTATCCTCGTCCTTACTTCGCTTGAAATATAAAAAGGCCCAAACCGCTTCTACCCGCAGTTCGAGCCTCTCTCCCCTCAAAAAGAAGGTTTTTGTTTTATTCTTTGTCCGCTTTCCCAAGCTCATATGCTTCGTTCATAACTTTCATCAATAACTCTAATACCGGCTGTGCTTTCTCCATATCAAGCGCAATTCCATTTGAATCTAAAATTGCCTTTGCTTCTGGTAAATGCTTCATTGCGATTTGTAAAAATTGCATGTTTTTTTCATTCATGTTTTATCTCCCTTTCCATACAAAGCTTTCAATCTATTATCCATACAATAGTGTAACACGTGCACTATCCTTCGTATAACTCTTTATATTTTTTCATATGTGCCAATTGCTTATTTAAACCGTATTCTAACGGGGTATTTCTTTTTATCGAAACAACCTCGACAGCTTCATCTCTTACTTCCTTATTTTTTCCATTCACTTTATCATCTGCACGCAAAAGGCTCATACCTTTTGCCCATAACGACTGTTTACCACTAAGTAGATTGTATATACCAAGATGCTCCCCATTCGTTCCATTTTCCCATAAGTATTCACATACATCTTCAACGTAAAGTAAATCGCTTCCTTGCTCCTCACTCGTACAATGGCACTCTTTCTCATCCAGCTCTGATAAAATGAGCTGATGATACATCATGAAGGATGGTTGCCATGGCCCGTATAATGTAGGAACTCGAAATACACTATATTGTAAATTTCCTTTTTTCAATCCTTCTTCCACTTTTGAAAATAGACGTTTATTTTCGGATTCGTCCGCGCTTCCTATTTCAATAGAAGAAAGTAAATTTAACTTTACTTTCTGTTCTTCACACATTCTTATAATCCGCTTTAAATATTGTAATATGACTCTTTCGTTTCGAAAGCCACTTTGCTGATTCGGTTCATATAAGCAAAAGTAAACGGTATCGAAGTTTTCTTCCTCTACTGATCTCCAGCCCTCTTCATCTCTTATTGAATAATACGTAAATAACGCATTTCGCCCAATTAACAATAACTTCTCTTCATTAATTTTTGTCATACTATCGAATTCATCAAAATCAAGACCATACACTTCTACTTCTTCCGCAATCATTTTATTCACAAGGTGATAACCTACAAACGTAAGTGCACCTATAATCAGCACGCGTTCCATACCACCAACCCTTTCCCCTTGAAACAAATAGCTCCTCATTTATGTATATGGGAGCTTCACAATTCTTCTTCATATTTTTTAAAGAAATCATTCGTTTGTCTAACCATTTTATATTTCACATCTTGCAGATGAAATAAGACAGAAGTATCGCATTGATTTAATTCCCTCATTTTCTCATATTTACGTAACAATTGTTTTCTTCCTCTTTTTTCTTGTGTTGATACGAAAATTTTAACAGGTACACAAGACGGAAGAAGTACAAATGATTTCTTATTAATTTTTGATTCTAATTCTTCTTCTTTGGAATCATACGCCAAACTTAATTCCTTCAATAATCTTTTGTAAAAAAACTTATGCTCTTTCTCAAACTCTACATATTCTGGTAAATCTAAACAAGGATTCAACATAACGACAGAACGTATACATTCAGGGTATTTGTTCATCATCTCAAGCGCTACAAGTGCCCCCATACCATCTGCCACAATGTGCATTTTCGCATTTAACGTCTCTTTTCTTAAAACAACATCATATAAACGTTTTGCTAGACGAACAGATTGATCGTTTCCCCAATGTCTTCCGTATAAATTAGAGGAAAAGACCGTGTAGCCTTCCTCGATAAGGCCATGTAAAAAATAAGCTCTTCCTGCATGCTGTGTCCATAAACTTGTACCATTCTCAATAAAGTAGTTGTAATCACCGAGAAGCATAACAGAAAATCCATTCGGCTTCTCCGGTAAATAAATTACACATGGTTCTTTTTCTAAGTAAAAAAAACGTTCCGTAACACTCATTTTTCTCCCGCCTTATTTTCTAAACATATAAAACCACTCTTTTATACTGTATGAAAGGAATGCGAATTTGCGTTGAAAAATCTACAAATATTTTTCTATATTCTTTTTTCAATTGTGTTACAATAAGGACAGATTGAACGAATAGAGGTGTAAAATATGCGTTTCATTTGGGCATTAATTTGGTCGTTCTTGCTTGTACATATGATGAGCTATGTAATCGGCTCTATGACTGGCGGTGCATACGATTTTAACCAAGCGTCTATTTTCTCAGTTGTTCTTGCTGTATTAGTACTAGCGATTTCAGCTACGATTCCAAACGAGCCAGTAGAACAACACTAAAAAAGAGTCCGGATTTTATCCGAACTCTTTTTTATTTTTATTTCACATGAACGACTAATTCGTTATTTTCAACATCGACAACTACGTGACTATTGTCAGTAATTTTGCCTGCAATTAATTCGCGTGCTAATTTTGTTTCCACTTGGCGCTGTACATATCGTTTTAATGGACGAGCCCCGTACATTGGATCAAATCCAGCTTCTACAACGAATTCTTTTGCAGAGTCTGTTAATTCTACCGTAATGTGACGGTCAGCTAAACGACTTTGTAATTCTTTTACAATTTTATCAACAATACCTTTAATTTCATTCGTTGTAAGTGGTTTGAATAATATAATTTCATCGACACGGTTTAAAAATTCTGGTCGGAAATGTCCTCTTAATTGGCCCATTACAAGTTCTCTTGATTCTTCTTTAATCGAACCATCTTCTTCTAATCCTTCTAATAAATGAGCAGATCCAATATTTGAAGTCATAATAATAACTGTGTTTTTAAAGTCTACTGTACGGCCTTGTGAATCGGTAATGCGTCCATCATCTAACATTTGTAATAAAATGTTGAACACTTCTGGATGCGCTTTTTCAATTTCATCTAACAAAATAACGGAATACGGTTTACGTCTCACTGCTTCTGTTAATTGACCGCCCTCTTCATATCCTACGTATCCAGGAGGCGCACCGATTAAACGTGACACTGCGTGTTTCTCCATATACTCAGACATATCGATACGAATCATTTGCTCTTCACTATCGAATAAAGACTGTGCTAACGTTTTCGCAAGTTCTGTTTTACCAACACCTGTCGGCCCTAAGAAAATGAAGGAACCAATCGGACGATTTGGATCTTTAATACCAGCACGAGCACGAAGCACTGCATCTGATACTAAGCTTACCGCTTCTTCTTGTCCGATTACACGCTCTGACAAAATTTGCTCTAGTCGTAGTAATTTCTCACGTTCACCTTCAACGAGTTTTGCGACAGGAATACCAGTCCAGCGTGAAACAATCTCGGCAATTTCTTCTTCACTTACTTCCTCACGTAATAAACGATTTTCTTGCTTATTATGTGCGCCCATTTCTTCTGCTTCTTTTAACTCTTTTTCAATAGCAGGAATTTTCCCGTGACGAAGTTCAGCTGCTTTATTTAAATCATAATTACCTTCTGCTTCTTCTAGCTCACGGCGCAAGCGCTCTAAATGTTCACGTAAGTCACGAACTTTGTGAATATCTTCTTTTTCTTTCTCCCACTTCGCTCTCATACCACTTGCAACTTCTTTTAAATCCGATAATTCACGTTGCAACGTTTTTAGACGTTCTTGGCTACCACGGTCCGTTTCTTTTCCAAGAGCCGCTTCCTCAATTTCTAACTGCATAATACGACGCGTTACTTCGTCTAATTCTGTTGGCATAGAATCAATTTCTGTACGAATTGTTGCACACGCTTCGTCAACAAGATCAATCGCTTTATCTGGTAAGAAACGATCTGAAATATATCGATCTGATAAAACAGACGCTGCTACAATTGCGCGGTCATGAATATTTACACCGTGATAAATTTCAAAACGCTCTTTTAAACCACGTAAAATTGAGATTGTATCTTCAACAGTTGGTTCTTCTGCTAATACTTGTTGGAAACGTCTTTCTAGCGCTGGATCTTTCTCAATATATTTGCGATATTCGTCTAATGTTGTTGCCCCAATACAATGCAATTCGCCACGCGCAAGCATTGGTTTCAACATATTTCCTGCATCCATCGCTCCTTCTGTTTTACCAGCGCCGACGATTGTATGAAGTTCATCAATGAATAATAAAATGCGACCTTCACTCTTTTTAATTTCATTTAATACAGCTTGCAGACGCTCTTCAAATTCACCACGGAATTTCGCACCAGCTACAAGTGCACTCATATCTAACGCAAAGATTGTTCTATCTTTTAATCCTTCCGGTACATCCTTTTTCACAATACGCTGTGCTAATCCTTCAACGATTGCTGTTTTACCAACACCTGGTTCACCAATTAAAACAGGGTTGTTTTTCGTTTTACGTGAAAGAATACGAATAACGCGGCGAATTTCACTATCTCTACCGATAACAGGATCAATTTTCCCTGCTCTCACTTCCGCCACTAAATCACGGCCATATTTTTCTAACGCTTCATAAGTTGCTTCTGGATTTTGACTAGTCACTCTTTGATTCCCCCGAACTGTCATTAAAGACTGCAATAAGTTATCTTTCGTAATATGAAATCTTGTAAATAATTGATTAATAACGCCTTTTTCTTCTGAAAAAGCAAGCAATACATGTTCTACTGAAATGTAATCATCCTGCAGTTTCTCTGCTTCTTTCCCTGCTCTTATAAGCAGTTGTTGCAGCGCGTTTGTTATATACAATTTCCCAGCTTCTGCTCCGCTTCCCGTTACAGAAGGTTTCTTTTTAATTAAGCTTTCAGCGCCTTGCTTTAATGCTTCTATATCGACATTCATTTTTTGAAATATACGTACTGCTAATCCATCTTGCTCTTCTAATAATGCAAGTAATAGATGAACAGTATCCACTTCTTGATGATGATGAGATACCGCTAAAGATTGGGCACTCATCATCGCCTCTTGTGTTTTCGTTGTCATTTGATTTAAGTCCATCTTTACAGCCCTCCAAATGTTTGACTTTCTTTGACCTTTGATTTGATTATACGCCAACTGACTTTTTTATACAATAAATTTGCTTATGTATTTTCAAACTTATTATTGGAAAAAGAAAAAGGGAACATTCATTATGTTTCTCAAGAAAGATACGGTAAATAAAATTATGAGACGTAACGACAAAAAAGCCGCAATAACGATTGCGGCTTCTGTTACGGTTTTCTTTTATATGTCCACTGACGGTTATGATTCGTGTTATCTGGAAACTTTTCTCCGGCAGTTAATTTTACCATTTGCGGATCTTTCACCATACTTCCCGTTTCACCAATTTCTACGTAAATGCCATCATTTGGCGCTTTTTGTCCAGAACGAAACCTGCGATTTTGTCCCATCTTCATTCTCCTTCCATGACGTCTTGCCTCATTAGTATATCCATTTTAAAAGAAAGCTTTTCTGTCATGTTTAGGAAACAGGTACTACCGTTCATCGATTTACATATATATAATTACACAAGCTTAAGCAGGGATTCCCTTCCTATTTGTAGAAAAAAAGAAACCAACCTAACTGTAGGCTAGTTTCAAAGGAGAGTCAAACATATACGAGAAGATTACATGTTCATTATAAACCTCCTCATACGAGCAATGTAACCCTTTTCACAATTTGTACATAATGAAAGAAACATTATTTGAACTTTCCAAAAAAATGTTGACTTTTCTTAATTTCCAGCGAGAAATAGTAGACACCACAGCGCTTTGCGACGTAAGATGGATATATAGTGAACTTTCCATCTATGGTGGTCTCACCCAGTCTAACCTCTTATTTCTGCATATTAAAAACGGAAATACAGATAGATACAAAAAAAATTATTATAAGAGGTGAAATTATGAGTAAACAACATTTAATCGCACTAGATTTAGACGGCACTTTATTAACAGACAACAAAATAATTTCCACTCGAACGAAACATACAATTGCAAAAGCAAAGGAACAAGGACATATTGTCGTCATTTCAACAGGACGTCCATTCCGTGCTAGTTTTGATTATTATAAAGAACTTGGTCTTAATACACCAATCGTAAACTTTAATGGAGCATACGTGCATCACCCTCTTGATTCAAACTGGGGCACACACCACTCTCCGCTTGAGCTTTCAACAGCGCAAGAAATTGTCCGAGCTTGCTTTGATTTCGGTGTAAAGAATATATACGCTGAGGTTATGGATGATGTGTATGTTCGTGAAATTGATGAAGATAAAAAGCATATTTTCGAATTCGGTTCTCCAAAGATTTTTACAGGGGACTTATTAAATATTTTAAACGATCATCCAACTTGCTTATTAATCGACGCACATGATGAGCATTCCGCTGCCATTCGTCAACATTTAACAGATATGCACGCTGAAGTTATCGACCATAGAAAATGGGGTGCACCTTGGCCAATTATTGAAATTGTAAAAAGCGGATTAAATAAAGCTGTCGGATTACAAAAAATTTCAGGCCATTATAATATCCCGCAAGAGCGAATTATTGCTTTCGGTGATGAAGATAACGATTTTGAAATGATTGAATTTGCTGGTCATGGAATCGCAATGGGTAATGCAATTCCTGAATTAAAATCACTCGCAAACCATACGACATTAACGAACGAAGAAGACGGCATTGCTCTTTATTTAGAAGAGGTTCTTGAGCTGTAATCTAAAAATTCCCTACTTATAGTTTCTCGCAAAACGCTCATACTATGATTAGACGCGAAAAAAGTGCGTCAATTGTTTTCAGCTAAATAAGGGAGGTTTTTCGAATGGGTAAAAAGAACAAATCAAAACGTTTTATCCAGCAAGGAGCCGATGCTGTTATGAAGCATGATGCAAGATTCCCGTACAGAGGTACATTAGCTGAGGCAGAAAAAGCAAGAAACAACTCTTCTCTTGGAGGGGTCTAAATAATGGGGAACTTATTATTCCAACAAGCTAGAGATGCTGTTGCAAATGCCGTTTCTTGTTCAAGTGGCGCTGAGCAACAAGAACTCGTTTATAGAGCGAAAAACGCTTTGCACTCTGCTTACGCAAACTCTTCAACTGCTGAAAAAGTTCAGCTACGTGAAATGCAGGAGCAATTGCAAAACATTACGAATTTGCATTAAAAAAGAGGACCAGCTTTGGTCCTCTTTAATCTTTTCGAAACAATCCAAACACCCCAACCGTTTGCAGTATATTTGTAAATGCGCCTGGATCCACTTGTTTAATAATCCTCTCTAATTCATACAACTCATAACGGGTAATAACCATCATTAACATTTCTTTATTTTCATTTGTATAAGCACCTGTTGCAGGTATAGTCGTAATCCCTCTCACTAATCGTGAGTGAATTGCCTTTCGTACGTCTGCCCCATTCCTCGTAACAATTAACGCTGTGATTTTTACATGACGAGTATGGATGGCATCAATAATTCTCGTTGACACATATAAAGTCACTAACGTATATAACGCTTTTTCCCACCCATATACATAACCCGCAGCGATAATGATAATTGCATTAAAAAGAAAAAAGTATGTGCCGACAGGTTTATCTTTTATCTTAGATAAAATCATCGCAATGATATCTAAACCACCTGTAGAAGCACCCCATTTTAACGCGATCCCTACCCCAATCGCTGAAATAATCCCGCCAAAAATTGCATTTAATATAATATCATTCGAAACCGCTCGAACTGGGATAATTTCTAAAAACAAGGTCATAAATATTACGCATAGAAAACTAAAAAACGTAAAAGCCTTCCCAACCTTTTTCCACGCTAAAATAACGACAGGAATATTAAATAAGCTAAACAACACTCCCGTAGATATATGAATAGATAAAAAGTCACCTAATATTTGTGATAATAATTGGGACAATCCAGCAAAGCCACTCGCATACACTTTCGCTGGTGTTAAAAACAAATTCATTCCAATCGCATTTAATAAGCCTGCAATGATTACAACGATTAATTTCTTTATAAGTTCGGTATAATTCAACTTCAAATCCATTTCTAATCCACCTTTATCATTCATGAATGCACCGCTATACATAGTCTTTACGAAAAAGGAAATGATAAACGTACAACGTTTAGAAATGGAGTTGATACATATGCCACATACGAGTGATAACGACAAAAAAGCTCGCGATAATAATGCAAAACGCGCACAAAAAAATGCACAAGAGCAAAAAAACATTCAGCAAGGTAAGCGTGCATATTCCAAGAAGACTGATCACCTTTGATTACATCGTACATCAACAATTATGTTGATGTACTTTTTTTACATTTCACAGGAAAAAACATTAAAAATTCACTTCATGTTCACTTCTATATTCTACAATAGCGATAACATATTCGGATGAGGTGTTAGCATGAGAGGGAAACATATTTTCATTATTACTGCACTAATAAGTATATTAATGCTATCTGCTTGTGGACAAAAAAATGGCTCAGCTACAGTCGCTACAGCAACAGACTCAACCATTACGAAGAGCGACTTCGAAAAGCAGTTAAAAGATCGTTACGGAAAAGACATGCTATATGAAATGATGGCACAAGACGTTATCACGAAAAAATATAAAGTATCTGACGATGATGTAAATAAAGAAGTACAAAAAGCGAAAAATCAATATGGAGACCAATTCAAAGCAGTACTAGAAAACAATCGTTTAAAAGATGAAGCTGATTTCAAAAATCAAATTAAGTTCAAACTCGCTATAAAAGAAGCGATTAAGAAAAGTGTTACAGAAAAAGACGTGAAAGACCACTATAAACCAGAAATTCAAGCGAGTCACATTTTAGTCAGTGACGAAAATGAAGCGAAAGAAATAAAGAAAAAACTAGACGCTGGTGCTTCCTTTGAAGAATTAGCAAAACAAGAATCGCAAGATCTACTATCAAAAGATAAAGGTGGAGACCTCGGATACTTCGCGTCAGGTACAATGGCACCTGAATTTGAAGCAGCTGCCTATAAACTAAAGGTTGGAGAAATCAGCAATCCCGTTAAATCACCAAACGGTTATCACATTATTAAATTAACTGGTAAAAAAGATTTAAAACCTTACAATGAAGTGAAAGACTCTATACGTAAACGATTAGAAGAAGAGCGCATTACAGACCCTTCCTTCAGTCAAAAATTATTACAAGATGAGTTAAAAAAGGCAAATATTAAAATAAATGACAGTGATTTGAAAGATACATTTACTCTTGTGTCTGAGCCAGTGAACTAAAAAAGCACCGCCTTATTTTTATAAAAAGTAAGGCGGTGCTTTTTATTCAATTTATTTCTTAAAGTACGTCCAACCCTCTTCTTGGTAAACCTTTTCTTCTTTCATCAACTTACCAAGCGCACGCTTAAACGCAGCTTTACTCATATTGAAACGTTCTTTAATGTCTTCTGGGTAGCTCTTATCCCAAAACGGCATTGCTCCGCCTCGTTCTTCCATATATGCATAAATTACTGTAGCATCGTCTTCCATTCCTTCTTCTTTACGAGGAAGAAGCGAAATGTTAATTGTACCGTCATCTTTTACGTCAATAATACGACCTGTTACACGCTCACCAATGCGGACTTGTTCTTTTCTTTCTGTATGGTGTAAAAATGCGCGGAAATGCTCATCTGTTAATACGAATGAACCTACTTGAAGTGAACGATACACACGTCCATTTACGTTTTTATTGCGCATAGATGGCGTTGCATCCACGACGATTTCTTGCATATCACTATCTCTTGCTGGAAGAGCAATTAAACGATCACGATTCGTTAATTTTAACGTACAATATAATTCGTCGCCTACTTCTGGCCATACTGGCATATAAATCGGGAACTCATCGGCTGGGATTAGTATATCTTTTGATACACCAATATCAACAAACACACCTAAACTAGGAATAACTTCTACAACCTTTACCCAATTCCAATCATGTGTTGTAATAATTGGCTCCTTCATTGTTGCTGAAATACGATTTTGGTGATCAAGGTATAAGAATACATCAATTGTATCGCCTTCTTCAATTTCTCCAGCTACTTCATTTTTATGTAGAAAGATTTCTTCTTCTTCATTCCCAACCATATATCCGATTTCCGTTTCGCGTAAAACAGTTACCTGTTCAATCGATCCTAATTGCAAATACATATTTTTTAATTCCCTTCTCTATATATAAAATTATCTTTTTTATCATTCCAAACAAAAGTTAATTATAACACGATTTTCCCTTTATTTGTCCAACTGCCCAAAATTCACTATAATAAAATGAGGCTACATGAATATAAGTATGAAAACACTTAAGTCTAGACTCGTTTTCAGCTATACTTTAGTATGTACAGTACATAAAAAGATTAGAATTACATTTGGAGGTGCTAACTATGGCAAAAGATAGTTCTTTTGACATCGTTTCGAAAGTAGAATTACCTGAAGTAACAAACGCAATTAACATCGCTTTAAAGGAAATCCAAAACCGATATGACTTTAAAGGAAGTAAAAGTGATATTAAATTAGAAAAAGAAGTACTTGTTTTAACTTCTGATGACGAGTTCAAACTAGAGCAAGTAAAAGACGTTCTCATTTCTAAACTTGTAAAACGTAACGTTCCAATTAAGAACTTAGATTACGGAAAAGTTGAAGCTGCGACTGGTAACACAGTTCGCCAACGCGCAACTCTGCAACAAGGTATCGATAAAGATAACGCGAAAAAAATTAACAACATCATTAAAGAAATGAAATTAAAAGTAAAAACACAAGTACAAGATGATCAAGTACGTGTTACAGCGAAAAGCCGTGATGACTTACAAGCAGTAATCGCAGCCGTTCGTAGCGCTGACTTACCGATTGACGTACAATTTATTAACTACCGCTAAAAAGAAAACTCCTCTTAATTAGAGGAGTTTTTGTATTTATTAAGAGCAACACCATATCGCTTTATCAAATGATTTTTTCGGAATATATACTTTATCATTTTCGATTTTGTATTTTATATCGTTTCTCTTAAGGACTGCCGTATCAACAGAATGAACACTATCGCCCCACCGAACAAATTCCCCATCATCATCGTTGTCCCCCAAATACAAACTTACAAGTACGATAAGAAGACATGAACATAGAGCGAACAACTTCTTTTTCTGCAAATATCTCACCTCATCTTAAACTGCAGACGAACTACTACAGGAAAGAATTACTCATTTCCGTTTCCTTTTAACCGCAATTAAAAACGCAATAAATAATACGTTCACACCGACTATTAAGGAGATGAATAACCAATTCACACCTGTTTCTTCGCTAACTTTATATACATTTGATTCTTCGCGCTTTAAAACGAGATAAAACTTCCCGTTTTCTTCTCTTATAATTTCGTCTTCTAACAATCCTCTTAACTCCTGTTTTTCACCAATTTCACTTACAGGTAAGTAAATTTTTTGTGTTTCTTTCGTATTATTAATCGCTACTACTGTTACTTCATCTTTATACTTTCGTTTTAGTATACTCATTCCATCTTTATCGTATAAAAGTTCAAACGTACCGCGCCGTAAAGATGGCCTCATTTGTCTAAGTTCACCGAGCTTTGTTATGTGCTGCATAAACTTTTCATCTGATTTAAAATCCATTAATCGTCTATTATCCGGTACACTCCCTCCATCTAATGCGATTTCAGTTCCGTAATAAAAGTTCGGAATTCCTGGTGATGTTAATATGTAAGTGAGTGCTAGTTTTAAACGAGATGGCGGATAATACATATTCTCTTTGGCGATACGTGCAAATCTTTTTGTGTCTTGATTATCTAAAAACGTAACACATTCCCCTTCTTTTTTACTCACATCATATAGCGATTTCACCGATACATCCGCTTTGGAAAACGATTCTACTATTTTTTCGTTGTATTCACTATCTTCCTTTGTCATAATACGAAAATCTTTCTTTATCCCTTGCATATCTTTTTGCACGTCATCCCAAAAAGCTCGCGGCTTTTTTTCACTATGTATTACATAACTTCCATCTAAATCAACTTCTTTTATCCACCATTTCATCGAGTCTATTACTTGTTGCTCACTTTCTTCATACGGAAATTGAAATACAACTTTCATTCCTTTTTGGTGAGCCACTTTTACAAGTTCTTTCACATCATTTTCCGTTCCAAAATGTTCATTTATTTTTTGAAAATTTCGCACGTCTAATCCATCGTACTTTCCACTTTCAAAAAGAGGAGAAAGCATAACAGTGGTAAATCCCATTTCTTTTATATAATCCAGTCTTTTTATAATTCCTCGTATATCCCCACCCTGATAACCTTCTAAATTACCAACGTCTAACTGCTTGTCATTTTTCGGTTCTCCATTATTGAAGCGATCAATCATAATAGAATATATGACTTCGTCTCGCCACTCTCTTTTTTCGTCAGCAAAAGTATGTATTGGTACAAATAAAATGACAGCTAAACAAAAACAAATGAATAGTTCCCTAGACCGTATTTTCCTCACACGTATCCCCCAATTTTTTAATTATAAGAATATTATACCAATTATTCAAACGAATCGCATACGCTGATTTCATTCCTTCAAAAATACATCATGTTAGATTTCATTACATATATTATAAAATTATCTAAAAATTCAGTTGATTTTTATTTTAATTTCGAATATGATATGAAACATAACAAAACAATGTAATATTTTCTAACATTACAGGAGGGGATTGCATGAATACGGGAGATACGGTTTTTATGTTTGTAACGACAGTAATGGTCATGTTAATGACACCAGGATTGGCACTTTTTTACGGAGGCATGGTTCGCAGTAAAAATGTACTGAGCACAACAATGCATAGCTACAGCGCAATGGCTATCATCTCAGTTCAGTGGATTGTGATCGGTTATTCTTTATCATTCGGACCAGATTGGCACGGACTTATAGGCAATCTCGATTGGTTCGGCTTAAACGGAGTTACCTACGCACCAAATCCAAACTACTCATCTACTATTCCTCACAACTTATTTATGATGTTCCAACTTATGTTCGCTATTTTAACTCCCGCTCTAATTTCAGGTGCATTCGCTGAAAGAATGCGATTTTCTGCCTTTCTCATTTTTATCCTTCTTTGGACAACAATCGTTTACAATCCTGTCGCTCATTGGGTATGGGGCGTTGGCGGATGGCTAAGAGAACTTGGTGCACTAGACTTCGCCGGCGGAAATGTCGTTCATATCACTTCCGGTGTTGCTGGTCTTGTATTAGCTATTTTCCTTGGAAAACGAAAAAACATAAGCGGCACCTCTCCTCACCATTTACCATTTACGATGTTAGGCGCCGGTCTACTATGGTTCGGCTGGTTCGGTTTTAACGTCGGGAGTGCATTATCCTTAAACGACGTAGCTTTAACTGCATTTATTAATACAAATATAGCCGCTGCTGCCTCCGCTCTAACTTGGATGCTATCTGAATGGTTCTTCCAATCAAAACCGACTGCGATGGGAGCTGCTTGCGGGGTTGTTTCTGGGTTAGTCGCAATTACGCCAGCTTGCGGATTTGTTACCCCCTTCTCCGCTCTTCTTATCGGAGCAATTGGCGGTATATTATGCTTCGGTGCTGTCTTTTTCTTAAAAACGAAATTCGGGTACGACGATACACTAGATGCCTTTGGGTGCCACGGCATCGGAGGAACTTGGGGTGGCATTGCAACAGGTCTTTTCGCAACTACCGCTGTAAACGGTGATGGAGCTAACGGTTTGTTTTACGGAAACGCCGCTTTACTGTTTAAACAACTTGTAGCAATTGGAGCAACATATACATTTACAATCATCATGACGTACGCCATTATTAAAGCAATTAACTTTTTCCTCCCTGTTCGGGTAGATGAGCACGAGGAACACGTGGGGCTTGATATTTCAATGCATGGTGAGAAAGCTTATGGATATGTAGAAAAATCCGCAAATTAAAACGAAAAAGGTGTACTCCGTTCTAACACGGGGTACACCTTTTTCGTATATTCATAAGGATACAATTATTCCAAACTATTGGTATATAAATATTTTTATCTATTCATATAAATATCTTATCTTTTCATTAGTGCATTTAAAACGAGTTGTACCGCAACTGCATCATCTAAATAGCCGATTGGAAATATATAATCCGGAATTACATCGACCGATAATATAAAGTAGATCAGCGCACTTCCCATTAAGGCAAGTTCTGTAGCTGTCCCCTTCTTCTTCGTAAATCTCTCATATAATTCTTTTAAATCATTAATAAACGGGCCAATACTACTTACCTTTTGAATTTTTTCAATAAACCCCTTTTCAACCGTTTCTTTCCCTTCTTCTGTTTGCGAATATTGTTCATAATTCGCTAATTGTTGCTCTACATTCGCTATACTAAATTTTTGATCATAGAGCTGTGCGGATTCAAGTAAATGTTCAATGTTATTAATGGAAACATGAATATCAGATTGCTCCTCTTGTTTCGTTTCAATAGAATAACCTGCCGCCACAAATAAATCACGGATCGGAACATCAAGGCTCTCTGCAAATTTTTGCAAATGCTTCGGGTTTGCTTTTCGCTTACCATTTACAATCATTGAAATTGTAGCGGTATCAATTTCAGTAAGCGAACCCAGTTTTCGCATCGATAAAGATTTTTCCTTCAGTAATTTTTTCAACAACAATCCAAGATTACTTTTATCATTGTCTTGAGACATATCCCATTCCCCTTTATTCACGAGAATAATCATAGCTGTTATACAAAAATTAACTACAACCTCTATATAGTTCATATTAACAAATTTTTTCGACTATTTACAAGATAGACGTTCTATTATATGTTTACATTTTGCAAACATACAAAAGAAAGCTATCTTAAATTTGTAAGATAGCTTTCCTAACTCATTTTAACCATTTTCTCAATAAAAAAAATACACTACCACAACTTATGTAAGAACCTACGAAAGTAATAATTGCCATAAAAAATGAATGATGTAGAGAAAAAGTTAGTACCATTAATACGAAAGATACAAAGAGTAAATCTAATAAAATAAAGTAGCCGGAACTTAAAACACTTTCTACTAATTGTAACTCCGACTCTAGCTCCGAGTACTTTAGCCTTTTATACAGTAATCTCAATTTCACTCACCTTCTATGAATTAATCCAAAAACGCAGCAAACGCAATAAGTAATAGTAACGCCCCACTAATCAATGTACCAAACTGACCTAAAGTAAATTTACCGATGCGAACGTGAGCTATCTTTCTTCCCAATGCAACTCCGCCCCATACTGTAATAAAACTACCAACTGCAGCTGCAATACAAATAGCAATTGGATTCAAATCGAATAAACCTGCTCCTAATCCATTTGTGAGCGCGTTAGCAGACAAACCAATTCCAAGAAAAATGGACTCCACAAAACTAATTTCCCCAGATTTACCAATACTTTTCGTTAAACCATTTATTTCTGCAGCCTGCTCTTCACCTTCAGTCTCTTGCACCGGAACCTTACGAGGAATAGCTAGTAAAATAATTCGGAGACCGATTATAACTAATAAGAACGAACCGATTACAACTGGCATAATCCCTGGCAAAATTTTTGATAGCCATAAGCCAAAATATATTCCTACTACACTAAACAAAAAACAAATTACCGAAATAATAAAATTTGATAGATGACTAATTTTTATATTTCGAATACCGTAAGAAATTCCTACCCCTAAGTTATCGATGCTTGATGAAAATGTCAGTGCTAATACCATCACCCATGCTGCCATTTCGTTCACCCCTTCGTATCATTAAACCTTTCGGAAACTAACGTGACATACATAGTACGGAATATGAATAAGGGAGAAAAAACTCCCTATATCCCTTCCATTTAACCTCTCTTTTTAAAAACGAGGAAGAGTAAACCACTTCATTATATTCATGCGATTCACTTTCCCTTTTTCACGAACAGATTGAAAAATTTCTCCCGTAAAGGATCCCATTTTAGTAGAAATTTCCCTTTGCATCGATTTATTTTCTGATGCTGCTTTTATACTTAAATCTAGCGCCTGCTCAAAATGCTCTAACGCTTTTTCTAAATGGTAATCTACATCTTGTTCCACAGCTTTATGCGTCATTTCTTACTTCCTCCTTTTCCTCAACCTTCGCGGCCGCTTCTATTATCTCTTGTTCATCATCATGATCATCTTGGACATAAGAAAGTTCTTTCTCAAATTGCTTCTGCATTCTATCCATTTTCGCTTCTACAATAATATCTTCAACTTCTTCTTTAATCGTTTCAAAGGTAGATTTCACACCTTTCGCCCCTGATTCAACAAGTGGACGAAGTGTATTTCTTACAACAGGTAATAAAGCGGCACTGGCTAATGCTAAAGTAGATCCAATAACAATTTTCCGTATCATTTTCATTGCTCCTTTACACTGTATTTAATAATGCTAGTTCATTAACTACTGGCTTTTCTGAGTCATCATTCTCATATGAAATTAAATTAATAATAGGTTTTGAAATTTGAGACACTGTGCCAGCTACAAGAAGAATAGGTATCCATTGCATAAATGTTAATGGTACCGTATGGAATATACGGGCGAACGGCGGAACATATATAGCCGATAGCAATACGAGCCAAGACGTTCCTAGCGCCGTCACAAAGAAACGATCTTTTGACCAATCGCGCATTGTTTCGTCCGATCCTTCTTGTCTCCAAGAGAACGTTTGAATAAGTTGACCTGCAACTAATGCAGCAAATGCTGATGTTTGCGCTACTGCAAGAGGAACCCCAACCGCTAAACTCACACCAAATAGGGCAAGTGAACCCACTCCAAGCAGTATGCCGCGTGTTACAACTTTTTTGTACAACTCTTTATCAACAATATCTTGACGTTTCGTTTGCTTCGTTTTATTTCCTGGATTTACTGCTAAAATCATTGCCGGTAAAGCATCTGTAATAAGGTTCATCAATAAAATTTGAATTGGCACTAATGGGATCGGCATCCCAGCAATAACCGCTACACTTGTCACTAATACTTCAGCTAAATTCCCCGTTAATAAACATCCAACTGCTTTACGAATATTACCAATGATCGTTCTACCTTCTTTTACCCCTTCAACAATGGAACCGAAGTGATCTTTTTTCAATATGAGATCCGCAGCTTCTTTCGTTACTTCTGTTCCCGTTTGCCCCATTGCAATACCGATGTTCGCCTTCTTTATAGCAGGCGTGTCATTCACACCATCTCCAGTCATTGCAACAATTTGACCGTCAGCTTGGTATGCAGTCACTATGCGTAATTTATGAGCCGGTGTTACCCGAGCAAAGACTGAAGTATTTTTTACAATTTCTTTTAATTCTTCATCTGTCAAATTATCAATTTCTATCCCTGTTAAAACACGATCATCACGATTCCAAATACCAGTCTGTTTCGCGATAGAGATCGCTGTAGTCGGATGATCCCCAGTAATCATGACAGGCTTTACACCAAGTTCAATCGCTTCACGTATACTCTCTTCTACTTCAGGTTTCGGCGGATCAATCATACCAACTAATCCAACAAAAATAAGATCATTAGTCTCGCCATCGCTATACGCAAAACCTAATACTCGCAATGCCTGTTTCGCGAATTCTTCATTTTGTTGTAAAATAACTTCTTTTTCTTTATCACATAACGGATATATCTCACCATTATGTTGATACCATTTACACCTAGTAAGAATCGCCTCTACAGATCCTTTTGAAAACTTATACATCGCTTCATTTTCCTTACAAATGACACTCATAATTTTTGTCTCAGAATCAAACGGTTCTTCATGATGTCGTTCAAATGTTGTCATATCCTCGTGCGACACGCCAGCTTTAGAAGCCAAACTTAATAAAGCCCCTTCAGTCGGGTCACCTTTCACAATCCACTGATCGTCCTCTTGTTCTAATTTACTATTGTTACAAAGAACACTAATTTGAAGAACGCGGGTTAAGTCTGGATTTTCTAACGGTGTTTTTTCACTTTCATGATAAGTCGTTTCTTCTACTTCCATCTCTACAGCAGCAGCGACTTTAGATGACGTTACATCTGAAATCGTACCAACTGGTTCATATCCGTTACCCGATACACTCCATACACGATTTGGCGTAGCGATGACTTTAACTGTCATTTCATTTTTCGTAAGAGTACCTGTTTTATCAGAACAAATAACAGTTGTCCGGCCTAGCGTTTCTAAACTAGAAAGCTTCCGAACGAGTGCATTTTTCTTTTGCATACGGAATATCCCTGCACTTAAAGCAATTGTAATCATAATCGGTAAACCTTCCGGAACAGCCGATGCCGTAAGAGCAACCGACGTTGTAATCATTTGCGTAATCGGCAAACCACGTAGTAACCCCGCCACAAGTACAATACCACCAGCTACAAATGCCCCTTTAATAAATGTTTTACTAATAGAGGTCACCTTTTGCTGAAGTGGCGTAGGCTCTGTTTCTTCTCCTTTCATCAAGGAAATCATATAGCCCATTTCTGTACTCATCCCTGTTTCTACTACTATCGCCCTCGCCTTACCACGCGTTACAGACGTTCCCATAAAAATCATATTGTTCCGCTCCGCTAACGAGCATTCTTCCTCTATAGCATTCACTTTCTTTTCAACAGGAAGAGACTCTCCAGTTAACATCGCTTCATTAACTTCTAAATTCCAAGCGTGCATAACACGAAGATCAGCAGGCACACGATCTCCAGCTTGAAGGCAGACAATATCACCAGGAACGAGTTCACTACTTGCTACTTCTACTTCTTCTCCTTCTCGAATTACTGTGCAATTCGGCGCACGGAATTGATTTAAAGCTTCTACTACTTTTTCAGCCTTTCGCTCTTGAAGCGTTCCGATTACCGCATTCACAACGAGAATTGTCCCCATCGCTAACCCATCAAACACCCCGCCTGATAATACAGACAATCCAGCTGCTCCAAGTAAAATAAGCGATGTAAACTCTTTAAATTGCCCCATAAATGACACAATCCAAGGGATGGACTGCTTCGGTTCCATTCTATTCATTCCATACTTTTCTTGTCGCACTTGCACTTCTCGACCACTTAATCCTTGTTGTTTTTCCACTTGCAAATCATTTATTACATCTTCTTGCGAGAGTGTATACCACTTAGTAGAAGTTTTTTTCGCTATAGAGTGCTTCACATTCAATAGCTCTTTATTAGAAAAAATCTTCTCACTCACCCGCTTCGCTCTAGATAAAAACGTTAAAGATAGAGCGTTCGCCATTAAAGCAATGACAGGCGCCGTGAATATAGACCAAACGGCCAGCATCTCTCCGGCAATATTCCACATTTTTGCTACTCGAAAATGTTCTTTCACCAACATATCGATTCGTTTCGCATACGCTTTTGATTGAAAAATATTTTTCATCTCATGAGGAGGCACTGACGGAAATTCACTGTTATCCTCACAGACAAATAACACTTCTTCTCCGCTGGCCCTGATATTTTCCACCCGCTTAGTGACATCACTATGTTGCCAACTTGCATCAATACCATACTGCGTAAGAACGCTATGATTTACATTTAAACTATTTTGCATAACAGCTATCGTCCATTTATTTTCATCTAACTCATGAAAGATGTCCGCAAACTCAGGAACAATAACTATTTTTGAACCAACTAACAATCCGAGGCACTTTTGACCTTTAGCGACAAAATGAACGTTGAACCCTTCTTTGCTAAGTCTCTTCGCCTCTAACTCATAAGTGCTTGTATCTACACCATTTCGTTCTGCAAACACTTTACTACCGACAAAGGAGGGAATACCTTGTATTTCAGCTTTTATCCCTTCATCATCAACTTCGACTTCAAAAGCTCTCCTTAACGTTCTTCCTGTTTGTTTCGCTTTCTGCACAACCTCATCTTTCCATTCATACTCACTTTTCTCAAGCAGTGAGGCTGCCGTGCACCAAACATGCCCTTCATCTCCATCTTGTGAAATGCAGTTAATCTCCACTTCTTCCTTGTAGAAAATGCGCGAGGTATCGTCAAATACGATTGTTCTCGTTCGAGACAATTGAGATAATGATCCCTCGTTTGGAATGAGATACCCTCTTTCTCTTGCAACGAGATCTCCTTGCCGCCAAGCATACTCGGCAGATGAAACAGCAGGTTTCGGATTCGCAGCTAATAAAACCGCCATTCCGCGCAATGGGTTTCTCGTAAAGGCCCACGTTGCTCCTCCAAAAAGCATGCCCCATTTTGATTGTTTTTCACTATACGCTTTAATCTCCGGAGGCAAAAGTCTTTCCTCATAAGCGTCATCTATCTTCACTTGACTACGCTTCCAATTTAAATAGTTTAATAGACTAAGTCCCGCCAGCACGACAATATTTTCTCGTGCAAGCGCAAGTGCAAGCGTTCCTATGCCAAGTACTAAATCGGAGTTCACTTTTTTGCTAGCAACCATTTTTTTGAATCCACGTTTCAGAAACGGATATCCCGTCACAACGGATAAAGCACCGGATGCGTAAAAAAGTCCCGGACTTCTTGCTAAAATCGATCTGCCCATAAACAATTGTTTTAGGCCGAAAGCACCTAATCCAACGACAGAAAGTGCTAGCGGTATCGGAACACCTTCACCTTTTTTCTCGCAAGAAACTTCACTAGATGAAGAATCTTCTACTTTCTTCGTTTTTTCAATATTATTAATGTTATTATTCTTTGTAATTTGTTCTTCTAGGAGTTGAATTATTTCGCAAATTGTATGTAGAGAGGTCTTGTTGATATCGTAAGTTATAAGGGCTCTTCCCGTAGAAATAGAAGGACTCACTTGATAAATACCTTCCACGTCACGAAAACGTTCTACTATCAAGTTCGCCATGTTCATGTTGTATTTTAGTTTATATATTTCAATTCGAATTCTTCCAGGTAACGATCGTATAAATCTCGCTTTTAATGATTTACTTTGCATCATCATCCTCCTTATCCGTGTAAAGGAAGCAAAATCACTTACTATCTAAGGAGTGACAGGTAAGCTTTCGTAATCTATACTCTCATTGGAATGATATGCATTTACACGAGACGCCCATTTTTCCTGGAATTTAGAAATTGTAGTTGGGACAGCTTCTACCGCTCCAATAATTGGTGATACTGTTTTTACTGCCACTTTACGTGCCGCTTCTTTTACTTTCGGTAAAGCTTCTTCCATTTCTGAACCAGCGCTTTGAATTTGTTCTTTTGTACCGAGAAAAGCAGATACTGTTTTTACCGCTAACTTTCTTAGCCCCTTTCTCGCTTTTGGTGACGCCAATATAACCGCTGCTACCCCAACCGCTATACCGATTGGTGATTTCATAAATCGAAACATGTACATTTCTCCTCACTTAATTTTTTTGAATTTGTAAAATGAATCAATCATATACAACTAAGTAAACATGTCATTCATTACATCACATCCTTATTTTGTAAAAAGTATATAACGAGTATATATTTTCGTTTGTATTATTTCAACAATTTATTAGTATTTTGTAAATTTTATGTTAATTCTGAAAAATAATTTGCGAACACTCCTATCTCTATGCAAGAATACAGGTAATATATTCCCTTTCATTTACTCAATTGTTGAGATTATATTGAGAATTCATTTTGTTTTTTTACAAATTACAAACTAGGACATGCACTTTTACGAAACAAATTTTATATACTATAAAAAATGCTATAAGGAGTGACTTTCATGAGTTTATCTTATTGGAAATACGCTATTCTTAATCACATCACTGCAAATTTCCGCACCTTTTTATTCAATATCACTGTCGCTATTTTAGGGGAAATCGCCCTCTTTCTCGTCCTTAGTTTTATCCCAAAAAGATTTCATAAATTTTTTGCATAAAAAGGCCTGAGTTCCTATCCATTGTAGAACTCAGGCCGCTTAACTCTATTAAATAAAGGAGGTGTTGTTATGATTATCGTTTCCGCTTTATATCGGGATTGATACATATTGATTATTCAAACCCGTGCATACCCCACTTAGTATTATCGTAAATATATCAACGATTTTTTAATTATATCGACGTTTCGACACAACATATCGGTTTACTAACAAATTCCGACATGCCTGAAAGAACAATACCTTACGAATCACCGTACTTCCTTTTATTTGTGCTTAGTATAATAAGAAACGCAATCGCTATTACAGCTAAAAAACGAACTGGATTAAACGGTGATAAATGAAGGGGATCATCTCAAGTACCATTAATCCCATAGCGATTTGAAAGGTTTCAGCCATCGCTTTATTTTCTATAAACGTGGCGCGTTCATCACCCTGTTTCCCGATTGCTATAAACATCTTTACAATAGCAAACAATACAAATAAAAAGACACATAACACAATAATAAAGTGAAACTTTAATCAGTGGGGGTTTTCTTCATCCCCCACTGATTATTAGCCCGCACCAATTGGGCTTTTACGGGCAGTTAATCCCCCACCTAATTCCTTTGCTTTCGCTGAATTTTGAGGTAGGGGTCTTACTGCCCACAAATAGCTGGATAAAAATAGCAACATTCATGAAATACGCCTCTTGTATGCAAAACTTATTCGACAAAAGCACAAAACCTTTTACATAAAAAAGACGACCGAATCGGCCGTCTTTTACTATTTATTTCGGAGCATTTCCCACATACTGCGTAATATCAACATTTAATGCTTGAGCTAAACGCATGCCGTACTCTTGATCTGCACGGAAGAAATTACAAACAGCTAGTAATTTCGTGCGTTCATTTACGTCTTTCAAGTCGTTTGCTAAGTTTGCAATTAAATTATCCTGCTCTTCTTTAGAGAATGAACGGTAACGCTCACCCGCTTGTTTGAAGTCATTTGGTTTCTCAATTTTTTCACGAGATACGTGGCCTTCTACTTTCATAGTTGAATCGCGGTAAGTTGGATCTTCAACTGGATTTTCTGTATGACGGCTCGGTTCGTAGTTTATTGTAGATGGGTTTTGATTCACTTGCATCGCACCATCACGTTGTTGGTTACGAACAGCTGCGTATGGGCAGTTTACAGGAATTTGTAAGTAGTTTGCCCCAAGGCGATAACGCTGTGTATCTGGGTAAGAGAATAAACGCCCTTGTAATAATTTATCTTCAGATGGTTCAATACCATTTACAGTTGCACTTGGAGAGAATGCCGCTTGTTCTACTTCCGCAAAGAAGTTTTTCGGATTACGATTTAATGTCATTGTCCCCACTTCAATTAATGGGAAACGATCTTCCGGCCATACTTTCGTTGGATCTAGTGGATCAAAGTCTAAAGAATCAGTTTCATCTAACTGCATGACTTGTACGTGTAAATCCCATTTCGGATAGTTTCCTTTTTCAATTGCATCGAATAAGTCACGAGTTGCATGGTTGAAGTCTTTTCCTTGTACTTCTTGCACTTCTTTCGCACTTAAATTACGTACACCTTGCTGTGGTTTCCAGTGGTATTTAATATAAACGATTTTACCTTCTGCATTAATCCATTTAAATGAATGGACGCCGAAACCTTCCATTTCACGATAAGTTGCCGGTGTACCGTAATCAGAAAATACCCATGTCATCATATGTGTAGATTCTGGAGTTAACGTCATGAAATCCCAGTAACGATCTGGCGTTTGAACATTTGTATCAGGCGCTGGTTTTAAAGAATGCACCATATCTGGGAATTTAATTGCATCACGAATGAAGAAAACTGGTAAATGGTTACCTACGATATCGTAATTTCCTTCTTCTGTATAAAATTTAACAGCGAACCCGCGTGGATCACGCGCTGTTTCTGGAGAACCTTGACCATGAATAACCGTTGAAAAACGAACGAATACAGGTGTTTCAGTTCCTTCATTTTGTAAAAACGCTGCTTTCGTATATTGCTTCATGCTTTTTTTCGTTACGAATACACCGTGAGCACCTGCACCACGTGCATGCACAACGCGTTCTGGAATACGTTCGCGATCAAAATGCGCTAGCTTTTCTACTAAATGATAGTCTTCTAACAATACCGGCCCACGGCGACCAGCTGTACGAGAATTTTGATTATCTCCAACTGGAGCACCTTGGTTTGTTGTTAAGCGATTATTTGGATTCATCAAGGGAGATTCCTCCTCTTTCCTTCGTAGTAATTATTATTTATTTGTAATTATTATAATTTAATTATTATTCAAAACTATTTTCTTGTCAACTATTTCCTTCACTTTTTTAGAAACAATTTCGGCTAAGCAATCGATAAATACAGGCTGTGCATTCGGCATATTTGGTCTAAAATATGCAACATTTAGTTCATCCGTTACAACTTTACATTCATAATCGTTGTCATATAAAACTTCTAAATGCTCTGCCACAAAACCAACTGGGCAATATATGAAAGATTCATAACCATTCTCTTCATATAAATCTTTCGTTAAATCTTGCACATCCGGACCAATCCACGGATCTGGAGTATTACCAGCACTTTGCCAACCGATTGTATAGTTTTGAATATTTGCAGCCTCTGCAATTAAATCCGCTGTACGCTGTAATTGCTCTACGTACGGGTCACCTGCTGCAATAATTTTTTCTGGCAAACTATGCGCCGAAAAAATTACGACTGCCTTCTCTTTATCTGCAATGTTACTAAACGTTTCTTTTATTTGATTTGCCCAATAAGAAATAAACTTCGGTTCGTCGTACCATTGTTCAATTGGTTCAATAACAGGACCACCAATTTCTTTTGAAAAGCGAATTGCACGGTCATTATATGCTTTAACGCTGAATGTAGAATAATGCGGCGCTAATATGATGCTAATCGCATGCTCAATTCCATCTCGCTTCATCTCTTCTACTGCGTCTTCTATAAATGGTGCAATATGTTTTAATCCTAAGTAACAAGTAAATTCACACTCTGTAAATATGTTATTCATTGAATCCATTAATTTATGCGCTTGCTCTTTTGTAATTTTTGCAAGTGGCGAAATTCCGCCAATCACTTTATAACGCCCAATTAAATCTTTGAGTGCTTCTTCGGATGGCTTACGTCCATGACGAATATGTGTATAATACGCCTCTACATCATCCAATGACTCCGGCGTTCCATACGCCATTACTAGCAAACCTATTTTTTTCTTTGTCATCTATGTAACACCTCAATTTTTGAAAATGAGAATCTTTTTCAAGAACATTCGTTTCCGATTATAACAAACAATAATAAGTACGTCAAAATAATAATTCTAAATAAATATTTTTTCTAATATGATTTTGAATTTTATATGACAATTTATTTAATATTTTCGTCTTATTCTTAATCGCTGTGGAACTTCACAACAGCTTAAAAAAATCTCAATATTCCGGTTATTATTTCTCAAAATTTGTACTTTACTATTTAACTTAGAAAAGGAAACAGAATTCCGTTGAATTCTAATTAAAGGAACATATAAGGAGGATTTAAAATGATACAGCCTTTTATTAAAAAAGCAGTACTGATTTCTACACTTACCATGGGTACAATCCTATCCACAACAATTCCATTTAACGTTTTAGCAGCACCTAATCCAGCAATACAAATGCAACAAGAAAATCTCACTGACGAAATTATGAAACTATCGTTCGAGGAAAATCTAAGTGATAGCTCCGCATCCAATCACATAATTTCATATAAAAATGGTAATCCTTCATTTACAGATGGACGCATAAATAAAGCTCTCAAGTTTAAATCAACCTCACAGAAAAATGCTTCCTATATCGACTTAGGAGATACTTCACAATTAAAATTTGGAGAAAGTACGGATTTCACAGTAGCCTTTTGGGTAAGATCTTCCGGAGTAAATGCTGATCCAGCCATCATTTCAAATAAAGATTGGAATAGCGGTGGAAACTTAGGATGGTTTATCGGTTTAAAGGATAAGGCTCTCCTTTGGAATTTCAAAACATCCGGTAGCTCCCGCCTGGATGCCTCTATTCCAAATATCGCTGATAACGTTTGGCATCATATTGTGATTTCTCATGACCGCGATGGATATGCAACTATTTATAAAGACGGAAAGCTAGAACAACAAATTGATATTAGTAAAATGAAAGGTACAATCGATACAAATTACACAACAAAAATTGGAGTTGATGGGAAAGGAACTTTATTCGGAAACAACTTTGACGCAACACTAGATGAAGTATCTATCCTAAGAAAAGCAGTAACGGCTACAGATGTTCAAAAAATGTATCAATCCGCTCCTCCCATTGCTGTTACTGACATTTCTATTGACCAACCAACGTTGCATTTAAATGTTGATGGTTACACCTATTTACAAGCCAATATCCAGCCTTTAGACGCAACAAATAAAAAAGTAACTTGGACAAGCAGTAATAAAAACATCGCAGACGTTGAAGGGATAGATGGAAAAGTCAAAGTAATTGGAAAAGGCATTGGGAAAACAACAATTCAAGCCATTTCTGAAGACGGAAAAAAAGCCGCTACAGCAGAACTAACCGTTGGAAATTCTTTAGATATAACACGTGATGGTTTACTTGAACAAAATGATTTAAACTTTGTAAAACAATACATCGGATCAGAGGTAAATAGTCCAAACTGGAATGAAATTAAGCGAGCTGATTTAAATGAAGATGGAAAAATTGATGAAAAGGACATACTCCCTCTTCAAGAACATCTAAAACAATCTACAAACTATCCATACAAACATATCTTTATTATCGGGTTAGATGGAGCTGGTATTGCTGTTAAAGATGCTAATGCCCCTAATATTAAAAATTTTATCGCTAATGGTGCCAGCACTTATAATGCACAAGCTCTTTCACCAACGATTAGCGCTCAAAACTGGGGCGGAATCTTACATGGTGTAACACCTGATAAAACAAAACTGGATAATACAATCGCAGGGTCAATAGCATTCCCTGAAAATTCACCTTATCCATCCTTTATGAAAGTACTAAAACAAGAACGACCTTACGCAAAAATAGCTTCATTTGCTGGATGGAGTCCAATTAATAAAGGGATTATCGAACAATCCGTAGGCGCTCACTTAGAGTCTGTCCCGGATGACCAATTGGCACCAAAAATCTCAAATTATATTAAAACGGAAGGAAAAGATACTGTGGTCACATTCATTCATTTTGACGATATTGATGGAGCTGGTCATTCTAAAGGCTACGGCAGCCCCGCATATATGCAACAAATTGAAAAAACAGATAAAAATGTAGGGGTTGTATTAGATGCAATTCGTGACGCTGGTTTATTAGAAGATAGCCTTGTCATTATGACAACGGATCATGGAGGAAAAGACTACGGACATGGAGGAGAATCTCCTGAAGAAAAGACAATTTTCTGGGCGGCGAACGGCCCTGGAATTCTAGCAAAATCATCTATTACAACTCCTATGACGAATATGGATACAGCGGCAGTTGTAGCACAAGCACTACGCTCGAATAAACCTATGACTTGGGATGCAAAAACACCTGAGAATTTACTAGAAACATTCCCTACTAGCCTTACACTTAACAAATCAGAACACTCTTTAAGAGAAAAAGAAACCTTTGAACTCGTTGCGAAGATCACTCCATACGTTACAAATAAAAAGTTAATTTGGAAAAGTGACAATCCAACTGTTGCAACAATACAAGCAACGGATGAAAAAGCAATTGTCCATGCTGTACAAGCTGGTACTGCAACACTTACTGCAACGACTGCTACTGGCGAATATGTAGCAACATGTCAAGTAACTGTTGAACCAAATCATGTACCTGTTACAGGTATCAAAGTAGACGAACGATCTTTTGAGATCAAGCAAGGAGATGAAAAACTTGTATCTGCCTCCGTTCTTCCAGAAAATGCAACAAATAAAAATATAGTTTGGAAAAGTAGTGACGCAAGCATCATTGCCCTGGAAAACAAAAATAATACGACTCATGTGAAAGCTTTGAAACCCGGACGCGTTGTTTTAACTGCAACAACAGATGATGGAAAATACAATAGATATGTTTATATTCAAGTGAAATAGAAGAAAAGGCGGCCTACACAACATGCAAGCCGCCTCTCATTATTCTTTAATATTCACTCCATACTCTTTAAACCAAACGTGAATTTGTGCTAAATGAGCTAAAAGTTGTGGCCCAGTCATTAATTGACCAAACCAAGGCGATTGGAATGCACTGCCGCCAGACTCGATCAATCCACTCAGTTGCTCTTTATCAAACAGTTCATGCAAAATTGAGCCTTTATCCGCTAATAAATCCTGTAGCCACACTGTTACCGCTTTTGTATAGTACGGATTGTGTGTTTTCGGATATGGGCTTTTCTTTCTATATAAGATGTCATGTGGAAGTATCCCTTCTAACGCTTTACGCAATAGACCTTTTTCGCGGTTTTCATACATTTTCATTTCCCAAGGAATATTCCACGCATATTCGACAAGTCGGTGGTCCGCAAATGGAACGCGTACTTCTAAGCTTGCCCCCATACTCATACGGTCTTTTCTGTCTAATAATGTTGTCATAAACCATACCATGTTTAAATAAAATAATTGTCTTCTTTTCGCTTCTAATGGGCTTTCTCCCTCTAAAATAGGAACTTCTTGAATAGATTCTTCATAACGCCGCTGTACGTATTGTTGTAAATTCAATTTATTTCGCCATTCTTTTTTCAAAAGTTGTTCCCGCGCTTCTGTAGAACGCATCCACGGAAATGCACTCGATTGTAAATCATCTTCTCTATAAAACCACGGATACCCACCGAATATTTCATCTGCACATTCTCCAGATAAACCAACGACAAAATCTTGTTTAATTTCGCGGCAAAACCATAATAATGAAGAATCGATATCTGCCATACCAGGTAAATCACGAACGAGTACTGCTTCTGTTAAATACTCTGCCAGCAGTTCATTTGAAATGACGCAACGATGATGGATCGTTTCAAATGTCTCAGTCATTAAGTTAATAAATGGTGCATCTGAATTTGGCTGAAATGCATTTGCTTTAAAGTATTTGTCATTATCTTCGTAATCAATAGAATACGTGTGTAATTGACCTTTTCCTGACCTTTCATACTCTTTCGCAGCAATTGCTGTAATTGCACTCGAATCTACTCCGCCCGATAAAAAAGTGCATAGCGGTACGTCAGAAACGAGTTGCCTTGTTATTGCATCTTGTAATAGAAAACGTGTCTTCTCTACTGTTTCTTCAAAGGACTCTTCATGCTTTTTGCTTTCTACATTCCAATATCTCCATATACACAAACCATTCTTCGAAAATGTCATCGCATGGCCTGGGCGCAATTCTTTTATACCAGCATAAATACCGTGACCAGGCGTTCTAGACGGCCCAAGACCGAATATTTCCGATAATCCTTCTAACGATACTTCCGCCTTCACATCTGGATGCGCTAGTATCGCCTTTAACTCTGAGCCAAATAATAATCTTCCACTATCATATTTATAAAAAAGCGGCTTTACACCTAATCGATCTCTCGCAATAAACACTTGTTCTTTCTGTTCATCCCATACTGCAAACGCATATATACCGTTTAAATGATCGACACACTCTTCTTTCCATTCAATATACGACGCTAATAATACTTCTGTATCGGAATGACCTTTGAACGTATATCCTCTTCTTAATAATTCTTTTCGAATGTCTTCTGTGTTATACAGTTCACCGTTGTAGCAAATGGCATAATTTGTTTCGTCCTTTAAACAAGTCATCGGCTGTTTACCACCTTCAGGGTCCACAACGATTAACCGTTTATGCCCAAATGCAACATTGCCTTTAATCCAGACTTTATTATCATCCGGGCCACGCTTCGCTAACGTCTCAGCCATCTTCGTAACGACATCCCTTTCCCCTTCTAATGAGCGTTTATAATCCACCCATCCTGTAATCCCGCACATATGAATCATCCTTCCATCTTATTTCTTTCCCTAAACGAGCAGTAATCCCCACCCTATGAGTGCGGATCAAAAAAATGAAAAACTTGACGATAACCTACTATCCACATATGGAATAGCATTTTCACTTAGTAAAACGTGTTTTATTGTATGCCCACCTATGTCTAGATGTGTCTAGTTATAAAGAATGCGCGAACTGTCTATAACAAGAATAACTACTTTTCATAAAGGAGAAATCGTGTATGATACAACGTAAACATATTTTATATAATCAACCCCGCTCTCATACAGTCGGTAATGTAGAATATATAAACAATGAATGGGTATTCTTTGATGATGAAAATGAAGAAGCTTTTTTGTTAGAAGATATTGCCGAAGATGGTTTTGAAGTTTTATATAACAACAACTGGCTACCAGCCCGTTTTTATGAACAAAACATATTACAAATTGCAAATGAACAACACCCTCTGCAAAATGGGGAAATGATACGAATTCGAAAAAAATTACTTCTTAGTTACAATGAATGGCTTGAGGAATTACCTGATTCTGTCTTTACATTATTAACAGAGGCACTACAATCACTTCATTACTCTTTATATGATTGCATGTATTGTCATAATTATTTATCCTTCTTGCCGAAAGAGGAAGCATGCGAGGGAGTCAATATTCTTTTATTTGATAATGAAGAGATGATCTGTACATTACAGCACCATTTCGTTCGTCACTCTACTTCAAATAAAAATATTCTTCGCTTTACAAAAGTAAACGGAGAAGAGTTGCATATTGATGCAACATAAAGTGAAACTTTAATCAACCCGCACCAATCGGGCGTTTACGGGCAGTTGATCTCCTACCTAACTTTTTTGCTCCAGCCGAATTTTGAGGTGGGAGTTTTACTGCCCACAAATAGCGGGATAAAATAAAAACCACCTTATGATCTCAAATGTTTGAGATCATAAGGTGGTTTTATTTTTATTTGAATACGTACCAGCCCAGTGGTAATTTTAGTCCTAAGTATAATACCGCTACAAGCGCGACAATAAATAAGCCCCAAACCGCCCCTGTTGGTTTGTTTTTGCTCATTTTTACAAGCACCATTTCCATTCCACCGATAACTAAAATACCAGCTAACATTTTTAAACCATACCACATGTGCATGCTACCTGTTGCTGTCTTCACGATACTCATGTACAACATAAAACCTGTCACAATAATGATAATGTACATAAGACGAAGTCCCATATGTACACCTTTCCCTTTTCTTCCTGCCGAATAAAGTGAATACGCAACGAAGAATAAAATTAATCCTAACGCCCATGCTGTAATATGCATATGTATCATCGTATCCCTACCTCCTCTTTTCACACTTTTTCACTCTATATGATAACATGTTCATTTATTTTCAGGAAATGTTTCGCTTTTTTACATTTAAATGATATAATATTTAGAGTATTTACAAACTTCTTGTAATAACAAAAGGGGGAACAATCATGATTCAAACTAAGGATATTATCGAACTTACAGACACATACGGGGCAAATAACTATCATCCACTTCCAATCGTTATTTCTAAAGCAGAAGGTGTTTGGGTAGAAGATCCTGAAGGAAACCGCTATATGGACTTACTAAGTGCATATTCTGCAGTAAACCAAGGTCATCGTCACCCAAAAATTATTAACGCTTTAATTGATCAAGCAAATCGCGTTACGTTAACTTCTCGTGCTTTCCATAGCGATCAATTAGGTCCTTGGTACGAAAAAGTTGCGAAACTAACTAATAAAAATATGGTACTTCCTATGAATACAGGTGCAGAAGCTGTTGAAACTGCAATTAAAACAGCTCGTCGCTGGGCTTACGATGTGAAAAAAGTAGAAGCAAACCGTGCAGAAATCATCGTTTGTGAAGATAACTTCCACGGACGTACAATGGGTGCTGTTTCTATGTCATCAAACGAAGAGTACAAGCGTGGCTTCGGTCCAATGCTTCCTGGCATTGTTGTAATTCCTTACGGTGATTTGGAAGCATTAAAAGCTGCTATTACACCAAATACAGCAGCATTCATTTTAGAGCCAATTCAAGGTGAAGCAGGAATTAACATCCCACCAGCTGGTTTCTTAAAAGAAGCGTTTGAAGTATGTAAAAAAGAAAACGTTTTATTCGTAGCTGATGAAATCCAAACAGGCTTAGGCCGTACTGGTAAAATATTCGCTTGCGATTGGGACAATATAACTCCTGACATGTACATACTTGGTAAAGCACTTGGTGGCGGCGTGTTCCCAATCTCTTGCGTTGCAGCAAACCGCGACATTTTAGGTGTATTCGAGCCAGGTTCTCACGGTTCTACATTCGGTGGTAACCCACTTGCATGTGCTGTTTCTATCGCGGCTCTTGAAGTGTTAGAAGAAGAAAAATTAACAGAACGTTCTCTTCAATTAGGAGAAAAATTAGTTGGGCAATTAAAAGAAATTGATAACCCAATGATCACTGAAGTTCGCGGTAAAGGTTTATTCATTGGTATCGAATTAAACGAGCCAGCTCGTCCTTACTGTGAACAACTAAAAGCAGCTGGTCTATTATGTAAAGAAACACACGAAAACGTAATTCGTATCGCACCACCTCTAGTAATCTCTGAAGAAGATTTAGAGTGGGCATTCCAAAAAATTAAAGCTGTATTATCTTAATGATAGAGAGGTTGTCCTACATGTTGGGACAACCTCTGTCTTTTTATATTGATTTACAATAAAATAAAATTGTAATTTTCTGTATTTAACATCATAAAAGGAGGTACTATATGTTACTAAGATATGGCAAACATATTAACTATTTAGCTACATCTTTTATTTTAGTTACATTTCTTGGCTTCCTACTTTCCACAACATGGCTTAGTCACTACTCAACTTCTACTACATTCACACTACTGAAAGCATCATTTTGGACTGCTGTTATTCTTACTATTATTGGGTTTGGAAAAGAAAGAAGCGCTCTTGCAGTTATATTATTTGGTATTTGTACACTCGCACTCATCGGATTATATATTTTTGCTGTTATAGATTTTTTCAATAATCCAAGACCATAAGAAGAGCTATCTTTTTCACAAGA
Source organism: Bacillus thuringiensis (assembly GCF_014932895.1). Taxonomy (GTDB): domain Bacteria; phylum Bacillota; class Bacilli; order Bacillales; family Bacillaceae_G; genus Bacillus_A; species Bacillus_A thuringiensis_AA. Next base: position 977,106 of record NZ_JACYOF010000002.1, read on the forward strand.
TAGCTCTTTTCTTCATTTCACTATATTCCGCAAAGTACCAATTCCTTCTACTGTAACAACAACTTCATCACCAGCATGTAAAAACTTCGGTGGTGTAAAGCCTTTTCCGACACCAGCCGGCGTTCCTGTTGCGATAATATCGCCTGGTTCTAATGTCATCCCTTTACTTATTGTTGAAATAATATCTTCTATTGAAAAAATCATTTGATTTGTGTTTGAAGTTTGCCTTACTTCTCCATTTACTACCGTTTCAATGTGTAATTCATTCGGCGTTTCAATGAATGATTTATGAACCAAATACGGGCCCATTGGACAAAATGTATCAAAACTTTTCCCTAGGAAAAATTGTTTATGTTTCCTTTGAATATCCCGAGCAGTTACATCATTTATAATTGTATATCCGAAGACATGGTCAAGCGCTTTTTCTTTTTTAATTTGTTTCCCTCGCTTACCAATAATAATGGCTAGTTCTCCTTCATAATCTAGTTCATTCGTTGCGTGGGAATGGCCATTGATTTTCTCATCAGTTCCAATAACTGTTGTTGGCGCTTTCGTAAAGATCATTATATTTTCCGGAATAGACTCTACTCCGCCCATCTCAATCGCATGCTCACGATAGTTTTTCCCAACGCAAAGAATATTCTTTCTCGGTCTTGGAATTGGTGCTAATATTTTCACCTCTGTTAATGGATAATACGCTGCTCCCCCGTTCTCTTTTGCCCAATTTACAATTTCACATATTTTCTCAAGGCATTCGGTCCCTCTTTCAATACACTCTAACATTGTAATAGGGATTGTAACCTTTTCCCCTTTTTGCCTTTGCGCTTCTCGTACATGCAATACCTTTTTTTCTTCTTCATCCACAATACCTACAAATACCTTTTCTTCCTTCTTCGCCGTTACAAAACGCAATATTTCCACTCTCCATCCTAAAACTTATACCTTTAATTGTATTCGCATCCGTAAGAAAAAAACCTTCCCATGCCCGCTAATTTTTACAATATTCTATTCGTTACTCATTCGTCATTTAGCATAAAATGTAGAAATTCTACTTTTTTTAGCGAAGGTGTTTCTTTTTTATGGAATTTTTGTATAATATGTACTACATATATACTAAAAATTTCATTTAGAGATGGAGCCGATTTCAATGTTTGAGCAAGCTATTGAAAAAAAACGCGAAAAAATGATTTATTTTGCTGAACGCTACGGAATGACTTCTCAAAGAACAGTGAATTGTAGCCAAGAACTGGACAGGCTCTTAAATGTGATTTGGCATGTACACACGGATTTACAACCTATTCAAACGCTCGAAACACACACGCAATAACGTGTGTGTTTCTTTTATTTCAAAAAAGTACACATTTTATTGAAAACGCCCATACAATAGTAGAAAAGAAAATTTTAAAAACGAAAGGTGTTTTGTATGCCAGCTATGGTCGGACATATTCGTATCGTCAATATTGGATCCAGTGGTATTTTTCATATTGGAGATGTATTTGCGATTAGGCCTATTAGTTATTCACGCGCTTTCGCTGGGGCCGGTTCCTTTAATGTTGGAGATAATATTTCTGTCTACAATTATCAAAGTTCAACGACCGTCAATGATTCAGATTTCATTGATCAAGCGATAATTGGCTCAACTTAAAGGAGGCGATTGCATTGAATTTTTATGTAAACCAAAGCATCATCATTAACAGCATTAAAATTGATAGCATTACAACCTCTTCTGTATTCCAAATTGGTACTGCCGGAAGTATTAAAGCTCTATCAAAATTTTCAAATACTGGCGGATTTACAGAACCCCTTCGCCCATTACAGGCGAAAGGACAAATTATTTCTATCAAACCATCAACTAGTTCTTCTTAAGGCATCCTTGTCATAAATATATAGCAGGAATATATTTACCCTCCCTATTGAAAAGGAGGTTTCACAATATGAATCAAGATATATATACTTACTTACACCAACTTCAGCAAGCTCTCCAAACACAACAAGCAACCATCCTTAACCTAGAAGATCAAGTGCGCCTATTACAAGAAGAGCTTAATGAATTAAAAAGTCGCCCCTCCTCTTCTATAGGAAAAGTGGAATACAAATTCGATCAATTAAAAGTAGAAAATTTAAATGGTACTTTAAATATTGGTTTAAATCCCTTTGCAACAAAAGGACAACAAATTGAGGATTTTCAAGTGGATACAGAAACGTTGAAAGTAAATCCTGAAACAGAAACAAACCCAGACTTTTATCAAGGCATCCTTCAAGAAATGCATCGCTACTTAGATGAAGAAGCATATAACCGAATTCTCCATTTTGAACAAGAAGAGAGAACGCCGCTTGATGAAATGTATCGACAAATGATGGTTGATGACATAAAGAAACAGATGGAGCATAGGCTTCCTTATTATTTATCACAAGCTCAATCATATGAAGGTGTTTCAACAAATCCAGATTATTTACGAGATATCATTATTCAAGCAATGAAACAAGATATTGACAAAGCCTTCCTATCCTTTATTCAACACATACCAGGCAATTTCCGAAAGGAGTAAGTATGTATGAATGTTAACGTTGTAAATCGCGAGTTAAAAGTCGGACAGATTAAAATGAACGGTGTATCGTCGTCCGCACTCTTTTTAATTGGGGATGCCAATTTCCTCATTCTATCTTCCATTCTTGATACACCATTTGAAACTGTTACTGAGGGGCCATTTGTACCATTAGTAACAGATGTCCCTTCTACTCCAGGTTAAGGAGACTGAAAAATTATGTTACATCACGTATCAGTTGTTCAAGATGTTTCTATTATTTCTTTAGGGATTGCTGCCGTATTTCAAGTTGGGGATGCAAATCAACTAGAATTAAAAAGTAGGTCTCTTGCCGTCCACCGAGAAATCCCTTGTTATATAAAAGGCGAAGGTCGCTTAGATGCATTCGAAATCTTTACAGATGAACACATCACAATCCCAAAAAGAACGACAGATGTAAAATTAAATATTATAAATGAATGCCCTTTTATTGAAGTAAATAACGTTGAGGTGCGAACACTTTTAAATTCTGGTTGCTTTCAAATTGGAAATGTTGATTATGTTTTTAGTAACTCTCGGTTTATGCAAATCCGCCAATATATTACTGATGAACCTTCCGCTCAATAATTCATATAGTAATTAAGAAGCTTAGTAAAGTAGGTGGATGGTATGCCTTCGGTTGTAGGAAATCTTGTTGTTCAAAACAGTAATGGTTCTTTCAATTTAGGGGATTTTTATAACGTGTCTCCGAAAGAAAATACGAAAGCTTATAACGGATCTGGTGCTTCCAATGTTGGATTTGTCGTGAATACTTTTAACGGCGTTAGTGCAACAAATACGTTTGATTCTGATGTGGCCGATCAAGATCAGATTGGGACAGCGTAAAAAAAGTAGGAGATATTCTCCTACTTTTTATTTTCTCATAAATGGTTCCTAACACATGCCCATCAAGCTAATATTTTGAAGCACCTCAAAAACGATTTTTTCTATTGGCCAAAATGAACAAAAGGACACTTTTATAAGTTCCCTTTTGTTATCAGCATTTAATACATACTTAACGCTTTCTTCCCCATATAATTGTAACTACTGATAAATTTGCTTTTAGAAATTTTTGCATCTTTACCTCGTCTAAGCGGGTCATTAAAATATACATACTCATCGTCATATCCTACTACAAGCACACAGTGCATATCCCATTCAGCAGAAACTATTTTTCCTGAAGGTGTTCTCCATGTTTGTGGTGCAACAGGGTGGCTAAAGGATGCTGTAATCCAAGTTGCAACTGGTTTTCCATTAGCTACCATTCTTTCGATCTGAGAAAAATTAGAACCTGTTAAATCTACACCCGTACTTGTATAACGGTCTAATAGTGTCTTTAATGGAGCTGGGTCAATAGAATATCCTGGTCCAGTAACCTTCCCGACGAATCCAACAGCAGGGTCTCCCCATATTAAATTTCCAAAGTAATCTTTATGTTTGGGTGTGTCATCAACAGGTATCTGGAATGCTAATGACATTTTATTTACATCATACCCATGATATCCTAACATCATTGTCATAGAAGTAACTTCACAACCATCTTTTAGCTCTGGAAGCTGAAAAATCATAGGAGCATCTAGATAGGCGGAGTTTTTGCTCATTACCCCATCTTCATATAAGTAATACCTTTTACCACCATCTTGAATCCAGCCTGTTGCCATTACTCCATCGGTTTTTAAATAATACCAGTTGGCGCCATCCCAATACCATCCAGTATGCATTGAACCTTCGTTATTTAAGAAATACCAAGAACCATTAATGTTATTCCAGCCTGTCGCCATTGCTCCGTCACTTTTTAGGTAGTACCACAGGCCGTTTATCTTATTCCAGCCTGTCGCCATTGCTCCGTCACTTTTTAGGTAGTACCACAGGCCGTTTATCTTATTCCAGCCCGTTGCCATTGCTCCGTCATTTTTTAGGTAGTACCACAGGCCGTTTACCTTATTCCAGCCTGTTGCCATCGCTCCGTCATTTTTTAGGTAGTACCACAGGCCGTTTACCTTATTCCAGCCTGTTGCCATCGCTCCGTCATTCTTTAAGTAATACCACAGGCCATTTACCTTATTCCAGCCTGTTGCCATCGCTCCGTCATTCTTTAAGTAATACCACAGGCCATTTATCTTATTCCAGCCTGTTGCCATCGCTCCGTCATTTTTTAAGTAATACCACAGGCCATTTACCTTATTCCAGCCTGTTGCCATCGCTCCGTCATTCTTTAAGTAATACCACAGGCCATTTACCTTGTTCCAGCCTGTTACTTTCACATTATTCGTGTAATAATACCAAATGTCTCCTTCTTTAATCCAACCATTTTTTTCTTTTTCTGCTTCCTTATTTGTCGCTATTTTTATATTACTATTTTTAGGCTGTTTCTTTATTTCCAGCGCTTGATTGTTTTCTTGTGGGCTTTCATTTATTTGATTCCCTTGTGTCTTTTCTTTTTTCTCATTGGTTATTTGATTTTCTTGCTTTGTTTCTTTTTTCTCGTTAGTTATTTGATTTTCTTGAACTTGTTCTTTGTTATGGATAGTTTCATTATTCTCTTTCTTTTGCTCCTTCTTATCGGTAGTTACACCATTTTCTGGCGTCACTTCTTTTCTGTCAGTATCGTCGCTATTTTTTTTCGAAATATCTTTTATAACTTCATCGTTTTTAATTACCTTTGCTTGCTCACCTTCTATAGCGTGCTCTTCTATATGTGGCACCTTATTTATTTCTGTAATTGCATAACTATTTATAGGAGATAACAATAACGTACTAGATAAAACGACAAATGATAACTTTTTTTTCATGCTTAAAATCCTTCCTATATTTACTGTTAGGTATATAACTAGATTCAGTAAATGCCCAGCATCCCCCTAAGAATATGTAGTTCATTTTCTTTGCAACTTATATGAATCTCTTTTTTTCCGCATATTCAAAGTATACCATACTCCGAATATACATTTTTTTACTACCAATTAAAATTGTACTAGTATGTATAAGAGTTTCATATAAAAGGATAACACAAAATAGGAAGACGCCCTTACAGGTATCTTCCTTTATTAATAGAAATATATATATGCAATACATACTCGGTTTTTAATTTTTTCACATCATAGTACCATTATTAGTAAATTTACACTATTTTCTATTAATACGCTAAAACCCCATACCACATATGTCTAGTCTATCTTTTCTTGCGTAGCATTTATAATACATACTCGAACATTTCAGAACTTGTATTTTTGTCAAATTATCCATAATTCGATAAATACCAATTTGTTATACTCCCCCATCCACCCTATCGTCTCCTATCCCCTAATTGCAGGTAGTCAAACTCCCGCCAAAAAATCAGCCAAGGTAAAGAGAATTAGCAGCAGCCAAACTTATCTTAAAAAAAATTTGTAAAACTTAATAATCAGCGAGAATACTAGTCCTCACTGATTACAATTTCATTTTATCCCGCTATTTGTGGGCAGTAAGACTCCCACCTCAAAATTCGGCGAATGCGAGGGAGGTAGGTGGGAGATCAACTGCCCGTAAAAGCCCGATTGGTGAGGGCTGATAATCAGTGGGGGATGCCCCCTACTGATTAAAGTTTCACTTTATTTAAATGATAATCCCTTTTCCTCTAAAACCGCTCTCAATTTAGGAAAAGATGCAGGCCCCATACCGTGGAATTGTAAAATCTCTTTTTCACTATATTTTGAGAGTTCTTCTACGGTATGAATGCCATGACGTTCTAATGCCCTTCTTGCTGGCGCTGAAAGAAGAGAGAGAAAGCCTTCTTTTGGCTTTCTCTCTTTCTCACAGGTCGGACAAGTTGGACAATCGCTACTTTTATAGTACTCGTGTCCCTGTTCACAAGTTCTTAACGTTGCCATTCTTGATAGCCCCTTTCTCTTATCTATTCTTCAATATTCACAACATGATTCCCATCAAAGAAGTATAAACATTTCTCCTTTACAGGATGCTGTAAGCTTTTCTCAAGTGCCTTTGCATATAATGAAAGCTGCACCTTATAGCGCTCTTCTAAAATCGGTTTCGCTTGTTCAAATCCGCCTGGGAACTTTCCTTCAATTGTATCCGTTTTAAAGTCGATTAAAGTAATGCCATCTTCCTCTTCAATCATGCAGTCGATAACCCCTTGTACAAGAATCGACTCTTCACTCTTCCCTTGCCAATCTTGATACGTTTCTTCTGCTGAAAGCATCATCGTAAATGGTACTTCGCGCTCTACACTTTTCGCTGCTAGTACCCTTTTACCAAGATTACTCTCAAAGAATGCAATTACTTTTTCAACTGCTATTTCTTCAGCCTGCTCGAACGTTAACAATTCCTTGTTTACCATCCCTGCAATTTGCTCTTGAAGAGCTTCAATCGTAATCGGCTTCTTCAAATCAACATGCTGCATAACCGCATGGACTGCCGTTCCTCTTTCGGCATACGTTAATCCTTTTTTCTCCATAAAACGAGGACGTGTTTTAATTGGTGCACGCAGTTTTTTAATAAAGGCATTATCGCTACCATCTTCTGATTGATAATTTCTCTTTATTTCTGTAACGGATTGCTTCGCACGGTGGGATGTTGCATCCTCATATCCGTACTTCCACATTAATCTGTCGTACACTTCTTCTTTTCGTTCACTTTCTAACGGAACGGCTTTTTTCTCACGAAGCGCTTCTAACAACTCTTGTTTCTCTTCTTGAACTGGTTCTGGCGCAAGTAACATTTTACCGTCAACTACTTCTACTTTCCAGTTCGTATCATACTCATAAATCTCATCTGGGATACTTCCTTGCCCTAATTCAAGAAACATTTCACTATCACGGTGTCTATATACTGAAGGTGCGATCCAGTCTAAATAACAAGACGCTCCGGCACGTATATGATCTGGTAATAACCATTCACTATGCTCCCTTGCATCAAGCCATTTTTCCATTTCCTTATTTGCATCCTTAACTGTTCCGATTAAAATTAACTTCTCTTTCGCACGCGTCAAGGCTACGTATAATACACGCATTTCTTCCGCGATTAATTCCATTTTCATTTTACGTTTAATTGCTAGTTGCGATAACGTCGTATATTTAATTCGTTTACGAGGATCGATGAACTGTGAACCGAAACCGAAATCTTTATGCAGTAAGAAACGTTTCATTAAGTCTTGTGTATTAAAACGGCGACCGAGTCCAGCTACAAATACGACTGGGAACTCGAGTCCCTTACTTTTATGAATTGTCATAATGCGAACGACGTCTTCTTGCTCACCGAGAGCTCTTGCCGTTCCCATATCATCACCGCGTTCTAAAATACGCTCAATAAAACGCAAGAAACGGAATAATCCCCTAAACGATGTTGCTTCATATTGTCTTGCACGGTCATATAACACGCGTAAGTTCGCCTGTCTTTGCTTTCCAGCTGGTAAACCGCCAACGAAATCGTAATAACCTGTCTCACCGTACACTTTCCAAATTAAATCGGAAAGTGATTGTTGGCGTGCAAATTCACGCCATCTTTGCAGTAAGTTATAAAACCACTCTAATTTATCATGCAGCTCTTTCTCTTCTTCAAGCGGTGCTCCTTTTAAGAAGGAACTCATTACCTCATAAAACGAGCCTTTCTTTCCGTGAGCACGAAGCGTCGCAAGATCTTCATCATTTAATCCAACGATTGGTGAACGAAGGACTGCTGCAAGCGGAATATCTTGCATCGGATTATCAATAACGCGGAATACGTTCATCATAATATTTACTTCTGTTGCTTCAAAGTAACCAGTCGCAAGGTCAGCGTAGACTGGAATTCCTTGCAATTTTAACTCTTCCATAATTTGCGGCGCCCACGGCATAGAGCGAAGTAAAATAACGAAGTCGCGGTATTGTACAGGGCGCATAGTATCATTTTTACGGTCATACACTTCATAACCTGAGTCCACCATCGCTTTAATACGCTGCGCCATAAGACGGGCTTCAAGTTGCGCTTTTTCTACTTCCGAACCTTCTTCACCGTCTAACACTTCTTCTTCTGTTTGCTGAATACATAGTAGTTCTGCTGCTACATCTTCACCTTCTGGATAGCTAGCACCGAGCTTTAATTCAGCGTCAGCATCGTAGTCGATTTCCCCGACTTCTTCGCCCATAATTTGTTTGAAGATAAAGTTCGTACTTGCCAATACTTCATGACGACTACGGAAGTTTTTCGCTAAATCGATCTTCATTCCGCCGCCTAATCCTTCTTGTGTGAAGCGTTTATACTTTCCTAGGAATAGGCCTGGTTCTGCTAGTCGGAAACGATAAATCGACTGCTTCACGTCACCTACCATGAATAAGTTTCCTTCACTCTCAGAATCTTTCGTTACGAATTTAATAATGGATTCTTGTACGAAGTTCGTATCTTGATATTCATCGACTAGCACTTCCGCAAACTTATTACGATATTGAAGCGCTACTGCTGACGGATTCATTTCACCATTTTCACTTTGTTCACTTAAAATTTGTAAACAGAAATGCTCTAAATCTGTGAAATCGACCATTCCTTTATCTCGCTTCATCGCTTGGAAACGCTCTGTAAATACTTTTACAAGCTGAACAAGCTTTTCTAATACAGGATGCATATCTTGAAAATCTCGTAAGAAACTTTCAGGTTTGCGGCTAAATAACTCTTCTTGTAATTTCTTCACTTCATCTTTCGCTTTATTACGAAGAGAATCTACTTGTTTTACAACATCCTCGTTGTAATCACTTTTCTTAATACGCTTTAACGTTTGCCACGATACGTTTTGCATCGCTTCATAAACGCTTATCCACGACTCACGAGCTGCTGATGATAACATTCCAAGTAAAGCTGCATCTGCTTGTAACGTTTCAACGCGGGGCGCTGGACCGTCAGGAAGCATTGCGAGTTCCGTTGCTTTACGAATATGCTGTTCCGCTGTTTCAAGCTGGAATCTCACATCTTCTAATAAGTAAGAAGCGTACACTAAATCTTCAATTGTCTTTCCTTCCACGTCGTATGCTTCTACTAATTTATCAAGCCATTTTTCCGGATTTGGATGTGCTCTTGATTCTGTATGAAGCGCTAAAATCATACGCTGTAAATCATCGTCACTACGGTCACTCGTATAACGGTCAACAAGTTCAAAGAATATCGTATTATTTTCAATTCCGTATTCTTCTTCTAGTATGTCATCTAATACTTCTTCTTTTAACAACTCATTTTCTGTTTGATTCGCAATACGGAAACGAGGATCAACATCAAGCATGTAATAATATCCTCTAATTACTTGTAAACAAAATGAGTGGATTGTTGAAATGGAAGCTTTATTTAATAAGCTAAGTTGTTTTCTTATATGCTGAGAACCTGGTTCATCAATTAATACTTTTTCTAACGCTTCCCCAATTCGATTTTTCATCTCTTGCGCCGCTGCATTCGTAAATGTTACAACGAGCAAGCGGTCGACATCGACTGGATTTTCTTCATTAATAATCTTTTTAATAATACGTTCAACTAATACTGCTGTTTTACCAGATCCAGCTGCAGCCGCAACTAAAATATCACGTCCATTCGCTACAACAGCTTTCCACTGGTCATCGGTCCATTGACTACCTTCTGGTTTTTTAGGCCAATTTTCTATCATTCTCCGCCAACCTCCTCTCTTATTTTCTCCATCGCTTCGCTATCTTTCATATCTTTTAACATACGGAATTGATTATCTTCAAAGGATTCATCAAACTGACAAACAGATTTGAAGTTACAGAACGTACATGCCGCTTTATTCCCCTTTTTGTAAGGAGCAATATCGATAACACCTTCTGTAATGTCTTTTCCGATATTTTCAAACGTATGGTGTACATATTTTTGCAGTACGTTAAATTCTTGTTCACTTGCAATGCTAGAACGCGCACTAAAACTACCGTCTTTTTTCAGGCCAGCAGAAATAATATCCGAACTTCCTGTTGTCAGTTTGTTATCCATTAAACGAACAACGTCAGCATCTCCTAGTACGAGTCCTTTCATTTTAAATTTCTTTAAAATTTCTTTTTCAATTTCGGCTTCAGATGCGTCACCTTTCATTTCAACGATCGGGTTATGAATATGGAAGTACAGTACACCAGCAGGTGATACTGTGCCACCTTTTTTCATCCACGTCTGTGCATTTGAAGTAACAACATCTAAATACGTTAACATTTGAAGTGCCAATCCGTAATACACTTCCGTTAAATCTAATGCTTTTGAACTTGATTTATAATCAATAATACGAAGGAACGTCCCATTTTCATCTTCAGCCTTATCAACACGGTCAATACGGCCGACAACTTCCATCTTCACACCATTTGGTAATGAGAATTCCATCGGCGGAAGTGATCCTGTACCACCCATACCAAATGGCACTTCTAAATCAACTGGTACGAATCCACTCGACTTCGCATGTTCACGAAGAATGATTGATGTACGGAAAATGATTTGTTGTAGTTTTTGTTTTAAATAGAAATGACGGTTTGAACTTAATAAAATTTGTCGTTGTAATAACGGCGCGATTTCTTCTATTACTAAAACAGAAAGATGCTCACATTCTTTTATTGATAAATCCGCCCAAGTACGGTTTTCACGCAATAACTTGTCCGCAATTTTCTTTAGTGCTGCGTGGAATAACTCACCGATATCTGGTGCATCTAGTTTAAAAATATCACGCTCTCTTAATGATAAACCGTGCTGCGCAAAATGAGCGTACGCACAACGATTGAATAACTCCATACGAGAGACGCTTCCTTTTATTTTATCTCCGTATAAATCTCTACTTACAGCTGTACTTAGTTTCTGCGCACGATTTCGGTAGAATAAACTTGATAACACGCGGCTACTTTTTTGTTTCCACTCATCTGAAGTCACGTAGAAGTTATATACGTCCCACCAAAAATCTAAATTCTCTTCAAATCCATATCGCTTCCACGTTTGTAGTTGCTGCATAACATAAGACAACGTTACTTCTGGCGTTGCTACATATGAGATTTGTTCCGAACGTGATAAGTCGTTTACATCATTCGTAATAAACGAGTCTTTTACATCAGGGAACATTCTTTTTATTTTCTTAATAAAACTAGATGCAAGTAACGTCTTTCCTTCTTCATCTGCAAGCGGGCATGAAATGTATAACTTCTCAGATGCCCTCGTTACCATTTGGTACATAACGAACTGTTCTTCTAATAACGTTTGTCTCGTCGTTGGCGCTAATTCAATACCTGCAGCGCTAAGAACATCTCTTTCTTCATCAGAAAGCATCCCTTCATCCATCGGTGCTGCTGGAATGACTCCTTCATTTACTCCGATAATGAATGTCGCTTTCACATCTGATAATCTAGAGTGATCGATATTGGCAACTAATACTTGGTCTAATGACGGCGGAATGTTAGCGAATTGAAGTGCTTCAAGACCTGTCGACATTACGTCCGTAAACATAGAAAGTGACATTTTCTCCTCACCAAGCATTTCTACAAACGTATCAAGAAGACTCATCACTTCTTCCCATACTTGTGCGTGGTCTGTCGCAAATAAGAAATCTCCGCTCTCTTCTGCACGAATACGTAATTCTTCTAACTTCTTCGGAACATCCAGTTCTTCTAAAAATAAGTAAACCGCTTCGCACATTTGCATAACAGTTCCCGCACGCTTTAATCTTTTTTGCATACGAATAACTGGCGTTCTGACAACGTCACGCAGTCGATTTATTTTCTCTTCCATTTCACGTTCACTGTCCGTTATCATTCCGTTTGTATCGTCAAGTGAACGATAGCGGCGATACATCCACGGCTCCTCAGAAGTCCATCTCTTCCCTTGTACACCGTACGCTAAACAGTAATTTTCAAACTCATCCATCTCTTCGCGCATCGCTTCTTTTCTTACATCTAATGGATATAAAAGCTCTGTTTTCACGCAGCGGAACACCGCGTCATAACGCCAGTTCCCGCTAATAATTTCTAAGGCAGAACGAATACATTCTACTAGCGGATGATGTGACATCGGGCGTTTTTCATCGATGAAGTGCGGGATATTATAATCTGTAAATAATGTTCGCATCACATCATAATAACTTTCCCCGTTACGAAGAAGGACTGCAATATCGCGGTAACGATAGTCTTCATCCGCCACAAGTCTACGAATTTCACGAGCAACACCTTCTACTTCAGCTCGTAAATTCGCTGCTGTACTAATTGTTACACTTGCTTCACCGTGAAACTTTTCATTTGGTCGTGCTTCATAATGCGTTTCTAAATGCGCTAATGCCGGAGAATGAAAACGCGGCTGTTCCATAAGCGACATTGTTTTTTCAATTTCTATTTTCTCTTCACGCGCTATTTGTTTGATTTTTTCATACGTTAACGTCGTCTCATAAAATAAATCCAGTTCATTTACTGGCTGTGCTAACGTTTTTTCATCTATCGTTAACGTAATTGTGACTCTCGCTCCGCAAATCATGAGCTGTCTTAAAATTTCTAGCTCTTGAGGAGAGAACGAATGAAATCCATCTATATAAATTTCCGCACCATTTACATATTCGGACTGCGGAAGCTTTTCCACTAGCAATTGTAAATAGTCTTCTGAATCTAAATATTTTCCGATTAAAGCACGCTCAAAATCATCATATAATAGTTGTAAATCATATACTTTATTCGCTAGTAGCTTTTGCTCTGCGCTGCTACTATGCGCATCTAGTTGTTGCCACATTTCATAGACGTTAGATGGCGTTACATTATAACGTTTAAACTCCGCAATCATACTGCCAAGATGTTCAAAGAAACCGTTTTGCTCCGCTGCTTTTTGGAACACCGATAATCCATCTTTACGAGATTCTACAATTTTACGAAGTAACATATGTACGCCCGCTTCATCAATATGAAGACGACTCGCTCCGCCAACTTCTTGCAACACCTTCCACGCTAAGCGTGAAAAACTAAAAACTTGTGCCCGAATAGAACCTCTTACGTCCTCACTTCCAATTAACGCCTGCTGCGTTTGGAATGTCATCTGTTCTGGCACAAGATATAATATTGTTTTCCCTCTCGGTCGCTGTTTTAACTCTTCTTGCACTTCGTGTAAACAAAGTGTACTCTTTCCACTTCCCGCTCTACCAATCACAAATCGAAGTGACATGTAACCCCACCTTTCACTTACATAACGAACGTTAGTTTGCTACTATAATTGTATTATAGGACACGAAAAAAGACAAACCGAGTTGTTTGTCTTTTTCTATACTTCTACTTAGTATATCAACCTTTTGAAAAATTCGTTTGCACCTCTTGAATTGGCCAATATCGTAAATCAACTTTACCAACAACTGTATCAGCCTTCACAAAGCCAAAGTGCCTACTATCCCAGCTCCCGAGGCGGTTATCGCCTATTACAAAAATATAACCAGGTGGTACAACCTTTTCTTTCGTTAACTCTTCTAATGTAAAATCACCTGTTAGTTGCCTTCCATTTACCTCTTTCTTATACTTCTCTAAATAAGGCTCATCAATAAATTGACCGTTTATATACAGCTTATCATGCTTATATTCAATATGGTCTCCAGGTAAACCGATAATTCGCTTTACATAATCCTCTTTTTTATTCGCATGAAACACAACAACATCAAATCTGTTCAAGTCCCCTACTTGATAACTTACCTTATTTACAACGAGCATATTCCCATCTTGTAATGTAGGCATCATTGATTTCCCCTCTACAACATACGTTGAAAAGAAAAACGTTCGAAAAAATACAGCTAATAGTACCCCAATTAAAATTGTTCTTATCCACTCTAGGCCTTCTTTTTTCAAAGTTTTCTTCATTCGCTTCTCCCCTTACCCTTTAATAATGAAGCTTTCCTTTACAAAGAAGACTATTCTTAATGTAGTTCTAACTTTACTTCGATTTTCTTACCGACATACCATAGAATAAAAATAACAATCACTACAATAACTGATTTCACCGGCTTATGAATAAACGACATTAAATCATGACCGATATACGTTAAAATAAAAATCATCACAAGCTTTCCGAATGCTAACGCGAGTCCAAACTGTTTTACGCTAATACGAGATAAACCAGCTACAACGTTTATAAGCGCAGACGGTGTAAACGGAAAACAAAATATAACAAACACTGGCGCGAATCCTTTTCTTTCAATCCATCCCATTGCCTTGCGCACTTTCTCATGCTTATTTACAAAAGAAAAGAAACGGCTTCGTCCAAAATGGCGGATAATGAAAAAGACAAGCATAGCACCGATTACCGATCCAAGCCACGAATAAAGAAAGCCCAGCCAAAAACCAAATGCAACAGCATTCGCTAGTACAAACACAATAAGTGGTAATGCTGGAATAAGCGCCTCTATCATCGGCAAGCCTATGCCAAGAAGCGGTCCGAATGCCTTATAACTTTCAACAATATGATCCATATTTTCCGGTGAAAAATACTCTTTGATTGCCTGAAAATCCATTCTACACTTTACCCCTTTACTCTAATTACTACCTCTACTTTATCATTGCTTATAGGAAAGAGGAAATGGTAGATACGACATATGGAGACGTAATTATTAAGTTTCCATATCTTTCATTAGAATTCCTTCATTATTTAGCTATGATAATCTATCAATATTCGACAGGATGTGTTGTACGTTTGACTATTTGAGGAACAATATTTTTTGTGGTTTTATTAGTAATTTCCCCCATAACCTTCTTGGTAAGTGAAATTATATCGACTTACCGATAAAAACTGACAAACAAAAAGAATGGGGTTTCCCCCATCCTCTCATGCTTCGCCTTCTTTCACAAAATACACTTTCTCATATGCTGGTCTTAATTTAGATTCTTCACTTTTATCAATCTCTTTAAAACAAGGATTTCCTTGTTTCTTCTTTCGGTCTTCATACTCTGTTCGCAATTTCGCTGTACGATTTTGCTGATTTTCAAAACTAGTTTTTGATATTTCTAATTTCACAGCAAAGCCATTTATAAATCTAATAATAAGGTTTCCATCTTTTAATTCTTTATTACTTTCAATATAAAAATGCGACAACCACGCGCACTCTTTTCTAGAATAAGAATAGGTAGGGAAAAAATAAAGTTGATCTGTCGGACTAATCGCAATCGGTGCTTTATGTGTAATATGAGTTAACTCTTTCGTTCCTTCTTTTCTTCCTAAGAAACTGGAACCATGCTTACGGCAACTTCTTTCTATAATATCTAGAGGCTTTTGAAATACGAAAAAAGAATCTTCCATTTCAACTACTCGCGTGACAATTTTCTTTTCACTTAGAATAACAGGAAGTAAAGCCATTGTATTTTTATTTACAACATAATTTTCGACATAGCGTTCCACTTTACTTTTCATACTCTATTATCTCCTTTTTATTTTTCATTTATATTAGCAGCTGCATATATAATTTTAGCACCTATGAAAAGGAAATGCTTTACACATTGCGCTTTTTTACAATCTTTTATCATGAATCAAATATCTGTTAAATTATAAAAAATTAATATGATGATAAATTAATTAAAACCTACACAAAAGGCATTTATACTATCTATAAATATTTATACTTGGTTCCTCTTTTCACATCATTAAAACAATTAACTTTGCTATAATTAAAATATAAATCCAATATATGGAGGTCCGTTATGGAAGAAAAAGAGATTCAACCAACCATTCACATGAAAAATAGTAGCATTGTGATCGTGAAAAATTCAGCTAGTATTATATTCGGTTTATTTTTCATTCTCCTGTTCTTTGCGAAACCTTTTCGTATATCGAAATGTCCAGAATGTAAGAAACGAGAGAAGGAAAAAGCGGGAAAAGAACAATAAAAAAAGGATGGCAGCAGCCATCCTTTTTTCTATCATCAACTATAAAATTATAGTTTGATTACGTTTTTAGCTTGAGGTCCACGGTTACCGTCTTCGATTTCGAAGCTAACTTTTTGACCTTCTTCTAGAGATTTGAAACCGTCAGTTTCGATTGCAGAGAAGTGTACGAATACGTCGTTTTCGCCTGGAACTTCGATGAAACCGAATCCTTTTTCGTTGTTAAACCATTTTACTTGTCCTGTTACTGCCATAATTATTTCCTCCTAAGAAAATACAAATTTTAATTTTTTTAGTTTTCCTATCTAAAAAAAGAATCCACACATTATCAAATACGAAACATAAACTAGTTCTCACATACTTTTTCTCGTTCGTTTTCGGCACTTGATAACATATGGATTGCTTAATTTAACTATTCAACTGACATTATCATAGCACATTAAAATAAAATGTACAATCTTTTTTGAAAATAACTGACAAATTAAATTGATTGTACATTCGTAAATATTTGATTTTAACACATGCAGAATTCACTATAAAATGAACACATACATCATTTGAATGCGATTACATCCCTTGTTCTGAGGTGTTACAATATACTCAAGCGGTCGCGATATTGGAGGGGATTATATGTCAAACTATACAAACGAAGAAAAGCTTACAGGGGGAAACGTCTCAAATGTACATCGTTCTGAAAATACTGTTCGGCGAGAATTAAAGCCTGGCAGCGCACAAATTCATCAATTATTACAGCACTTAGAAAAGAAAGGATTTCATCACGCTCCAAAGTTTTTAGGGGTAGATGAAAAAGATAGAGAGATTTTATCCTTTATTGAAGGAGAAGCTGGAAATTATCCGTTAAAAGAATATATGCGGTCTAATGATATTTTAAAGAAAATCGCAAAGATGCTTCGCCTGTACCATGATGCGGTAAGTGATTTCCCGTTAGTAGATGATTGGAAACCGATGGATCATACTCCAAATAACATGGAGGTTGTATGCCATAACGATTTTGCCATATATAACATTATTTTTAATGACGAGAAACCAGTAGGCATTATTGATTTCGATGTTGCTGCTCCTGGTCCAAGAATTTGGGATATCGCTTATACGCTTTATACTTGTGTCCCTTTAAGTAGAGTGTATTATACAGAATCGGGTGAGGCAGTTCATTATGAATCGGCACAACATGCTAATCGTATGAAAGAAAGAGTGAAATTATTTGTCCAGTCCTACGGGAAAAGTATGAACGAAGATTACATAGGTATGGTACTACTACGCCTAGAAGCGTTATGTACGTATATGAAAAGAAAAGCAAAAGAAGGCGACGTAAATTTCCAAAGAATGATTGATGAGGGACATTTAGAGCATTACGAAAAAGATATACAGTTTATTCGTGATCATGGAGCTGAGTGGATTTAATCAACTTTTCTTTTTTGTCGGTAAGTCGATTTCGTTTGTCGAATCGCTGATATATTTTTATTTACGCTCGAATCGTTCGAAAAATAATAAGGGGCACCCTTCAAAAAGGAGCCCCTTCCTTTTATTTCGTAAACTGCGCTTCTTCCGTAGATCCTTTTAACGCTGTCGTTGATGAAGTACCGCCTGTAATGACTTGTGCTACTTCATCAAAGTAACCTGTTCCTACTTCGCGTTGATGACGAGTTGCAGAGTAACCGTGTTTTTCTGCTGCGAATTCTGCTTGTTGTAGTTCAGAGTATGCTGCCATGCCGCGCTCTTTATAGCCGCGTGCTAATTCAAACATGCCGTAGTTTAACGAGTGGAATCCAGCGAGTGTTACGAACTGGAACTTGTAACCGTAAGATGCGATTTCTTTTTGGAAGCTCGCAATTGTTTCTTCATCTAGTTTTTGTTTCCAGTTAAATGAAGGTGAACAGTTGTATGCAAGTAGCTTCCCTGGATGCTCCTTATGAATTGCTTCCGCAAATCGTTTTGCATCTTCTAAGTTTGGTTCAGATGTTTCACACCAAACGAGGTCTGCATACGGTGCATACGCTAAACCACGCGCAATTGCTTGATCAAGTCCTGCTTTCGTACGGTAAAATCCTTCTGGTGTTCTTTCACCCGTAATAAACGCTTTATCAACCGGATCGATATCGCTCGTAATTAAATCTGCTGCATCCGCATCTGTTCTTGCTACAATAATTGTCGGCACTCCCATTACGTCCGCAGCAAGGCGTGCAGAAATTAAATTGCGCACCGCTGTTTGCGTTGGCAGTAATACTTTTCCGCCTAAATGGCCACATTTTTTCTCTGAAGATAATTGATCTTCAAAGTGTACACCCGATGCGCCTGCTTCAATCATACCTTTCATAAGTTCAAATACGTTTAATTGTCCACCAAATCCAGCTTCTGCATCTGCTACAATCGGTACGAAATAATCTGTATCACCGCTTCCTTCCATATGCTGAATTTGATCTGCACGTTGAAGCGTTTGGTTAATTCGTTTTACTACAGCAGGTACGCTGTTCGCTGGATATAAACTTTGGTCTGGATACATATGTCCAGAAAGATTCGCATCGGCCGCTACTTGCCAACCACTTAAGTAAATTGCTTTTAATCCCGCTTTTACTTGTTGCATCGCTTGGTTTCCTGTTAATGCGCCAAGTGCGTTAATATAATCTTCCGTATGAAGCGATTCCCACAGTTTCTCTGCCCCACGGCGTGCTAGTGTATGTTCAATATCAATCGACCCGCGCAAACGAATTACATCTTCTGCCGAATATGGACGTGTTATCCCTTTCCAACGTTTATCTAATTCCCAGCTCTCTTGTAATTTATCGATTCTCTCGTTCTTCATTTGTTCCATCCCCTTTTCATTTTTTATAAAATTTCATAACCCGGTAATGTTAAAAACGGTACGAACTCATCATTCCGAACGAGATTTGTAAACAATGCTGTCGCCTCTTGGAATCTCCCTTTCTTAAAGGCTTCCTTACCAATCTCGCTTTCTATTTTTGCTAATTCTTCTTCTTTCCATTCTTCCATTAATTCAAATGTAATATTGCGGCCATCATTTAGTTTTCCGCCTTCATGACGAATCCATTGCCATACTTGCGCTCTTGAGATTTCCGCTGTTGCCGCATCTTCCATTAAGTTATAAATTGGCGCTGCTCCCCGTCCGCTTAACCAAGATGCAATATATTGAATACCTACGCTAATATTCGTACGAAGGCCCTCTTCTGTAATCGTTCCCACTGGTACTTCTAATAAATCTTTTTCTGTGACATGTATTTCTTCACGTTTTCTAAAAATTTGATTTGGCGTTTTCATAATATGATTAAATACTTCCATCGCGACCGGTACAAGTCCCGGGTGGGCAACCCAAGTCCCATCATGACCATCTAAAGCTTCGCGCTCTTTATCAGCACGCACCTTTTCGAAAGCTGCTTCATTCGCTTCTGGATTATTTTTAATCGGAATTTGTGCTGCCATTCCTCCAATTGCTGGTGCATTACGGCGATGACACGTTTGAATTACTTTTAAAGAATACGCACGCATAAACGGCGCCGTCATCGTGACTTGCGCTCTATCTGGAAGTAAAAACTCATTATGATTACGGAAGCTCTTTAAAAAACTGAAAATATAATCCCATCTTCCGCAGTTTAAGCCAGCAGAGTGATCTTTTAGCTCATACAAAATTTCATCCATTTCAAACGAAGCATGAATCGTTTCCAGTAACACCGTTGCTTTAATTGTTCCGTTTGGAATACCGATGTATTTTTGAGCAAATACGAATACGTCATTCCATAATCTCGCTTCTAAATGACTCTCCATTTTCGGTAAGTAAAAGTATGGTCCACTTCCTTTTTCTAAAAGTGCCTTCGCATTATGGAAAAAGTACAGGCCAAAATCCACTAAGCTGCCGGACATATCCTTTCCTTCAACTTGCATATATTTTTCTTCTAAATGCCATCCTCTTGGACGCACAATGAGTACAGCTGTTTTATCATTTAATCTATATTCTTTTCCTTTATCATTTTTATATGAGATCGTTTCCTTTACTGCATCTCGTAAGTTGATTTGACCCTCAACCACATTTTCCCAAGTTGGTGAATTGGAATCTTCAAAATCCGCCATAAAAAGATGCGCTCCTGAATTCAAAGCATTAATAACCATCTTTCTATCTACCGGCCCAGTAATTTCTACGCGGCGATCCTCTAAATCTTTCGGAAGCTTGGCGATTGTCCAATCCGCTTCACGTATATGTTTTGTTTCTTCTAAAAACTTCGGAAACTCCCCTGCATCAATTCGCTTTTGTTTCTCCACACGTTTTTGTAAAAGTTCTATGCGGCGCTCATTGAAATTTTCATGTAGTTCCTTTAAAAAACTAAGCGCCTCAGGTGTCAATATTTCGTTGTACGCTGGTAACATTTCTCCGACGAGTGTAACCCGTGAAGTTTGCGTCGACATATTAGCATCCCCTTCTTAAACTGTTTTATAACAGATTTAATTTTATGTTTTATATTATATAACAAATCTTCAGAAAAGGAAGTTTTTTTTGAAAATTCATTTCACTTTTTTTAAAAACGCCGTTCTTTCGCACTTTATTTCATACAAAAAAAGGACACTGTTATACAACAATGACCTTTTCGTAGCATCTTCCAACATAAAAAATGAAATTATATCGAACACAACTTTACATTTCAGAGGTAGCACTTCCCTTCACCGATAGTTCCTTTTCTCTTCCCTTACGAAAAGTCAGTGCCATTCCTACAAAAATAAGGACAATCCCTGCAACTTGCATACTAGTCGGTCTAAATCCGGTAAAGACCGTATCTAATAGTATTGCAACAGCAGGATCTAAAAACACTAATACAGAAATAAGTCTCGTCGATAAATCTCTTAAACTGTCAAAAAATAAGTAATATACAAACCCAGTATGTATAAGTCCTGTTGCTGTTATCATCATCCAGTTCGTCTGTGTTAAACCTTGAAACTGTCCGAAATCTACAAATGGTAACAGTAAAAATATGCCTAAAAACGTTTGTACAAATGTCATCGCATATGCACTTGTATGCTTGATTCCTTTTCCTAATAAAGTAGTAAAAGCATAAAATAACGCTGCAAGAAGTGCCCATACCATTCCAGATGACATGAGTTTCTCGAGCGACACACTTCCATCTACTCCAGCTACTAAAACTGTGCCGATGAAACAAATGACAATGGACATAACCGCAAATGTTGTTAACCTCTCTTTAAATACGATACTCCCAATCATTAATACGATAATCGGGGCGAGGTGATAGACAGAAATCGCAATTGTAATCGACATGACCTCAAACGCTTTAAATAAAAATACCCAGTTAAAAACGAGAAATACGCCGCACGCTAATATTTGCATGATTTCTTTTTTATTCCATTTCTCACTTTTATATTGTCCTGTCGCTAACCAACATAACGTTAAAAATATAGTCGCGCAAATACAACGAACAAATACTAATTCAAAAGACGGTAAGCCCGTTTGGACAGAAAAAAATCCAATCGATCCAAAAATAGACATCGAAAGGATCATTTTGATAGCTGGCATTGATTTTTTATTAAACACCCTTTCTCTCCTCCTACAGTCACTCTCTTGTAAACTAAAAATTCTAAAAACATTACATTTTATTATATATTACAATCGAAAAATTGTAAAAAACTAGAATATAATAAGTGACACCCACACAAAAATTTCATAATAAAAAATCATCCTTTTTTTCTTACATAGGATGATTTTTTATATTTATTGAAAGGAATTTCTCTATATAAAGACTTACATATACTACTATTTTTGAAGAGTAAATTGGGAAACTATCTGTTTTAATCCTCCTGCTACGCTGTGCAGATGTTCAATTGAAACTGAGATCTCTTGAACAGATTTTTCTTGTTGTTGAATGGACTCCTTTACCCTATCAGTTCGATCAGATGATCTTTGGGAAATTTTAGCCATGTCTTCTGCAGAAGCAGAAATTTCCTCACTACTCGCCGCAATTTCATCTGTAGACATAGATACCGTTTGAATTTGCTCAGATACTTGCTGCACTTTTTCTGTGATTTTTCCAAATACTTTTTCTGTATGCATTACTACTTGTGTACCTGCCTGTACCTCATTATCTACTTTCTCCATCATATCTACTGTATGATTCGTTGTTCCCATAACTTGAGTAATCAGCTTCTCAATTTGTTTTGCAGAATCACTAGATTGTTCTGCTAATTTTCGTACTTCATCTGCCACAATTGCAAATCCTCTACCACTTTCCCCAGCACGTGCAGCCTCAATTGCGGCGTTTAATGCTAATAAGTTAATCTGCGAGGCAATACCTTGCATAACATCAATGATTTTAACAATTTCTTCTGATTGTTCTTTCATAGTCTCTACTTGTTTAACACTGCTATGTACTGAATTTTGGATTGTATCTATCTGTTGAATCATTTGTTTCATTAACTTATTGCCACTCTCTGCATCCAATGCTGTTTGAGCAGACAATTCATTTACAGAGGATGATGTATTCACTATGCTCTGCATTCCTTGTGTCAACTCTTCCATCGCACCCGCCGTTTGTTCCATTGCCTGCATTTGGCTCTCTGCGCCATTTGCAACTTCTTCAATATCTATAGTTATTTTCTTCGCTACACTGCTAGATACTTCTGATGCAGATACTACTCCGTCTGCATGTTGGAATAAAAGCTGAATATTATTCTCTACTTCTTGCATATTTGTTCTTAGCCCTGCAATCATCTCGTTAAAATCACTTACTAATACACCTAATTCATCCTTAGCATTATAATCACCATGTACAGTTAAATCTCCTTCTTTCGCCCTTTCCATCATACGACTAACCGTTTGTAAAGGAGCAACTATAAGCTTGCTAATAATATAACTTACTATACATATAACGATTGTGATAACTACTACAAGAATGATAAAAGTAATAATGGATCGATCTATCATTTTTTGAGAATCCTTAAATACTTGATCGGCTAATTTTGAAACATACGCTTCTAAATCTACCGCATAACCAGCTAGCTCTACTCCCTTTGGTTTTAATTCCTTCTGAAATTCGTTTATCATTTGAGATTCGTTTGTTACCTTCACTTTTTCAAACAACTTTTTATATGTATCCATATAACTTGGTAAAGACTTCTTCATCTTTTGGAACAGCTCATCCTCTTGCTTACTTAAATCGAAGCCATCATCATATTCTTTTAATAAAGAATCATATTTTTTAAGATCCTTTTCAATATTACTAATAATCCCCTCTTTATTCGCTCCCTCATTTTGTGACACTGTAATCAATTCTAGTAAGTTATATTCTAAAGAATTTTGTGTACGAAGCATCCCTTCTAATAAAATTGCAGAATATTGATAATCATCTACTACAACCTCTGTATCTTGTTTAATCTTATGAATAGAATTAATTGCTACACAGCTCATAATTACCATGCCCAAAACAGCTAATGAGATAAGCGAGAATAATTTATATTTCACTTTTAAATTTTGTAAAAAATACATATTTTCACCTTTATTCCTTTATATATAGATTTTTAAAATTTTATAGCTTATTATTTACAAAATCACAATAAAAAGCAATGATAAATATTCCCATTATCAAACTTTTATTTTTATAAGAAAAAAGAAGTAGCATAGTTGCTACTTCTTTTTTTCTTGTTTCTCATATTGTTCAAACGCATGAATTCTTTCAAAAATCGGCGGATGCGTGTATAAGAAAAACTTCACTAATGCAGGCGGATTCACTTGGCTTAAACTTGTTTTTGATAAGTATTGAAAAGTTTTCACGCCTGATTTCCCATCTTTCGTCATATCTAAAGCATATTGATCTGCCGCTCGTTCTTCTATACGTGAAACATAGTTTGTTGCTGGTTGTGATGCAAAAGATAATACAGAGGAAATTAAGAAAAATAAAGGCAAAATTGAGAAACATGCCATTTTTGAAATTTGCAGCGTATCTCCCCATTTTCGAATACACATATTTAAAATACGACTAATTAAATACATACCTATAAACGATAACAAAACATAACTTGCAACGCCCCAATATATATGTTTCATAACATAATGTCCCATTTCATGGGCCATTATAAATAAAATCTCTTTATCCTTTAATTGCTTAAGTGTTGTATCCCACATTACAATACGCGAATTACGGCCAATTCCTGTTACATATGCGTTTAACGAATTCGTTTTTTCCGACATATTTACTTCATATACGTGTTTAGCAGGAATATCAGCTTTGTCTGCCATCGCTAAAATTTTCGTTTCTAACTCTTTATTTTTCAGCGTCGAGAAGTCGTTATAAAGTGGATCAATAATAACAGGTTGCACAAACGTTAAGAAAATCGTAAACGGTACAGAGAGTGCCCATCCTACTAGCCACCATCTCTTCGGGAATTTACGGATGAGCCATAATAAAACCGTAACAATGAGCAGCATAGTCGCATAATTCACCCAAAAATCGATGACATGATCTTTTATCCAGCTTTGTGTACTTTGTGTTGAAATACCGTAATCAACGGACACTTTACGCCCAATCCATTGCATTGGTAATGCTAGCACCGTTGTAAGTAATGATAAATAAAAGAAATAAATTGCCACTTGTAAGACACTTATTTTAGTCGTTTCCTTCGACCATTGCTCAAACTTTTTTGAAATACCGAGCACAAGTACAAATAATAAAATAACCCATTCAAGAGGCGTCGCTAAAAAATACAGTAAATTTTTCACGCGCGAATAATCTTGGCTTAGCGTAAGCTCTTTCGCATTCATAAAAGTTTCTGGATCTGCACTCGTTCCTTTATACATGTCTGGAATGAGTTCATGATTCCATCCAAATAAATACCAATATATAAATAACGCAAATCCAACGTACAAAAAAAGCGACCACCCTATAACTTTCTTCACGCTATTCCCTCCTCTATGCTGCCTGTCTATTATTATTGTAAGTTCGTACATGGTAAATTAGAACAAGCTAATTACGTGAATTGCCCAAGAGCCTTCTATTTACATAAAAAAACTCTTCTACATAAGAAGAGTTTTACCTACCTTTAGACACTTTATTCGATTCATAATTCGGAATAAGAAAAGCACTTACAAACCAACACATTAGACCAGCGCCTTTTACATATCGTATATGTTCATAGTCTCTAAAAAATAGTGAAGATATAATTATTGTGAAAAAAACGACTAAAACTAATACGTATCCTATTTATTTTTTAGATAGCATAAAGAACCTCCCTAAGGCAGTAGATCCATTAACAAACTAAAATCTTGCAAAGAAAAAGAACTATATTTCATAATACCTTGTACAGCTAAAAGTAAAATAAGACCGGTCACACACATATAGTTAACGCTTTCTTCACTCTTTTTTTCAGCAACTATTCCGCCACTTATACATAAAATCCCTAACAAATGGAGTGCTAAATAGATAAAGAAGTAAGCTTCCTCCCAGCGAAGAATAACATTTACTGTCGTTATTAGCACTATACTAAGTAAAATCAAATAAAAAAACTTATTTGATGATATCGTTTCATTCATATAATTTTATACACCTCTTTCAAGTTTCGAATTAATGATGTTTCAAAGCTATAAAATAAATGATTGCTTTTAGACCATAAAACAAAATGAAAGCCCCCATTACTTTCATGAATACTTTATGAACCCACACATACTTCTCTTCATTTTTTTCTGAAGATAAGTTTCATCATTACTTCTACAATAAGGCCAAATATTATTAAACTCTCTAACATAATAAGAAAAGAAATAATAGTTTCTTTTAAATGATTGCTAGAAAACAGTAATACTCTGGAAACACAATTGTATCTACTACAGGTTGAATCCAATGACAAAAACTTTTATCACACATATCAGTAATAGACGTAGCATCTATAATATCTTTCAATATTTTCTCAAACGTCTTCTTCATCTCATTTATCTCACACTACATCTGAAAAGCTCTTTACCTGCTCTGCATATATAACTGGCACCTCTTTACTCCAATATTTGCGGTTAACAAATAAAAAGATGAGTACTAAGTTTAATCCTGTTATAAAAATAATAAGTCCTGGAAAGAATGTCGTATAATTTGAGAAATCTGCAAAACTTATGATTTTTTCTCTACTTACTAGAAAAGACGCACCAATTACAAATGCATTGTTTAACATATGTATCACAATTGGCATGAGTAAGCTTTTTGTACGAATATACACGATCGATAGTACGATGCTGAATACGGCGGCACCTAGGAAATCGATGTGTAAAAGCGCAAATAAAAGTGCTACTGCAATCATCGCTATGCTCGTTCCCCATTTTGCAGCAAAGCGCTGAAGTAAAAATCCACGAAAAACAAATTCCCCAATAATAGGTGCGATAAATATAACCATAATAAATTGATATACATATCCCCCAGCACTATCTACAATTGGTTCCTGCAAAGCATTCATAATAAAATTTGGTGTAATCCATGCGAAACTGTACATATACAAAATAAGATACCCGTAACTAAACACGCATAACATAATCGTAATGTATAAAACTTGCACCAAGTTAAATGATTCATTTTTATTAACAAATAATGAAAATGAAACACGGTGTTTTCTATACTCATAAAAAATCCATGCAATTGGAAGGATATAAAATATAAGAATATTTATAAAAGAAGAATTTTGTATATGAAATGTACTTTCTAGCAACTTATCACTACTTCTTGCTACTAATATTAATAGTGCAAATACAATTAAAAAATATCTAGCTCGCATCATTTGAAACGGATTCACACTCATCTCCTCCCCTATGTTACTTTTATCATATCATTTGATTCTTAATTTTTTGTGAAAGAAAACCTTAAATTTTCCTTAAAAATTCCATATGTTACAAAAAAAAATGATATGATATTCGATGAAATTAGGAGGGATTCTTATGCATCAAGCAAATATTTTACTCGTTGATGATGAAACAGCAATTTTACAACTACTCACTACCATTCTTGAAAAGGAAGGTTTTTCTCATATTACAACTGCAACATCAGCTGAAATAGCTTTATCTCTCACCAAGCAAAACAATTACGATTTAATCATTTTAGATGTAATGCTTCCTGGGCAATCTGGTTTTGATATTTGTCCAATCATTCGCCAACAAACAGATTGTCCGATTTTCTTCCTATCAGCGAAAGCATCTGATTTAGATAAAATATCTGGTTTTTCATACGGTGCAGATGATTATATTACGAAGCCATTTAATCCACTAGAAGTAGTAGCGCGTATAAAAGCGCAACTTCGAAGACATATGAAGCAAACAGTGCCACATGAACCTAAAGCACACTCCATTTCATTTGGAAGATTTGAAATTGATCAACATTCTGCAGAACTTACAGTAGATGGACACGTTGTCGAATGTTCCGCTCAACTCTTTCAACTACTACTCTTCTTTTGCGAGAATCCGAATTACGTATTTTCGAAAGAAGAAATATACGAAAAAGTTTGGGGAGCACCAGCCTATAACGGTGATGACAATACCGTTATGGTCCACATTCGAAAACTACGCGAAAAAATTGAACAAGATCCAAGTAAACCAGAATATATAAAAACTGTTCGCGGACTTGGCTATAAGTTCGTTACAAAGTAGGTTCATACTATGAATTTAAATAAACGACTTATCATCCAATTTATACTGCAACACGTTTTTGTTTTAGTTACATTACTTATCGCTGTAGTTGCTGCTTTCACTTATTTAAGTTTCCTTGTTACTAGCATTTCATACGAACCTAACATTCCGGACTCTGATAGTTTTACAATTTCAAGATACATCTCTTCAGAAGATGGCGATATTACGTTAAAAACTGAAGTAAAAGATTTAATTAAAGAGAAAAATGATTGGATTCAGATTGTAGAGGAAAAGGGAAAAGTCCTCTATCAATTTAATACACCAAGTGATGTACCAACTTCTTATACAAAAACATCTTTACTCGCATACATACAACATCATATAGAAAGCAATTACAAATTTACATATTGGGAAATTGAATTAGAAGAAAAGAAAGTACTTGTTATTTACGGTGGTATGTTAAAAAGCAATGCGTTACTAAAAACCATTCAAAAGGAGCACCCTTCTTTAACAATGGATTCGTTCGCATTAACAAATCAAGAAAAACAGTTACTTTCTAAAGAAAAAGCAACGCTTCAAATATTTAATAATGGTGGCGAAGAAGTATTCTCCTATCCAAACGGAAAGAAAAAAACGTTTTCTGCAATACAAACTGCTCTTAACGAAAAAGAACCGTGGAATCATAAAGAAAACATGTCTAGCTTTTACGACTCAAATAGCAATCATCTTCTTGTTGTAACTACAAAAAATGAGCACTACTATCCAGATGATGAAATAGACGATATATTTGCTAAAAAATTTCTAATCGGATGTGGATTAATCCTTCTTATCGTCTTTGTTTATTTAGTTATTCTGTCTATTTGGTACGGAAATAAGTTTGGGAAACCGTTACTCCATGCGATGCGTTGGCTTAAAAATATCGCTGGTGGAAAGTACGAAGAGCCTGTGAATAAAAAAGGTAAACCTGTTCGTTTCAGGCGGTCCGGTAAAGAAAAATGGTCGTTCCGCTTATTTAGAGATGTTACAAGTTCACTAGAGCACCTTTCTATTACACTCAAAAAAAATGAGGCAATGAGGCAAGTGCTTCAGCAAACACGAGAAGAATGGATTACTGGTCTCACACACGATTTAAAAACACCACTTAGCTCTATATATGGCTACGCATTATTACTAGAATCAAATCAATACAACTGGACCGACCGGGACATCCAGCAGTTCGGCAGCGTTATGAAAGAGAAATCTCAATATATGACTACATTAATTGACGATTTAAGCTTAACGTATCAATTAAAAAATAACGCTCTTCCTGCGCAACACGTAAACGTTGAAATTAATCAGTTCGTTCAAAAAGTATTACTACAATTTATTAATAACCCGACGCTTCAAAATCAAAATATTGAATTCGTACCGAGCTCAAACAAAATTCAATATTTCATTGAAGAAAAATGGTTCCAGCGTATTATCGAAAACTTACTCGCAAACGCTGTAAAACATAATAACGAAACGACAAATGTAATCGTAAAACTTTCACAAAACGCTAATTCATTTACACTATCTATTTCTGATAACGGCAAAGGAATGGATGAAAAAACGAAGGGCCTTTTATTTGAACGATATTACCGAGGAACAAATACAGAAGAAAGCAACATCGGAACTGGACTTGGCCTCGCCATTACAAAGCAGCTCGTTCATGCTCATAACGGGACAATTTCTATTGATAGCGAACTTGGGAAAGGAACGACGATTATTCTTGTGTTTCCGTTTAGTTCGTAGGAAAAGGTGCTGTAACATTAAAGATATATAACTACAACCAAGTATTATAATTAAAAGCCTATATCGAAAGTTACCACGTAACTTTCGATATAGGGGTAACGTCAGGAAGAACAAGTGACTTGGAAGTGATATTAGGACAAATAGCCCCATTCTTCAAAATGGTTCAACGTAAGACATGCCATATCCTGATGCCCTTCCGCATTAGGATGAATGCCATCGCTCTTCAGAAAATAATGATGATTAGCACTCCCAATTTCATTCTTATACAAGCTATAAAAATCGATATAATTCCATCCATTCCGTCCGGCCATATCCTTTAAAGCATGAACATGTTGAGATAATTTATCTTGAAACACTTGATAGCCACTTACCGGATCCAAAATATTTTCATAATCTACTCCTTCCATATAGATAGGAATCGGAATCCCTATAATCGGTTTAATATTGTAATGTATAGACTGCTTTATCATGCTGTACATATTAGCCAAAATTGCATTTATTGGCATATCCCACCAGAGGTCATTATGACCACCCATGATGATGACATGGGTAGGTTGGCAATGAATAACATCGTGATAAAAACGTCCGAGCAATCCCGTTGTTGTATCACCTGAAATTCCTTTGTTAATCACCTCCATTTTTCCTAACTTCGCCAAAATCATCGGCCAAGACTTTTCTTTCCCAACCCCTAAACCTTCTGTCAGGCTATCACCTATACATACGATTTTTATTATCTTCCCTCCCATCTACGACCCGTTCTTTCCGTTTAGAATAGTAACCATAATAAAAGAAAGGTCTAACCGAAAACATGTAGTTTCTTTTAACCGATTCCCCCTCAGGTACCTATACAGTTTTTTGCAAATTAATCCCTTTCTCTGTCTCCGGTCTTTCCTTTACTTTTTTCGTAATGACACTGACAGTAAACATGATAACAATGTTAACCACAAGGGCTGCTATACCGACATCAAGGTCTTTTATAAACTGTGGAGCTTGAGGAAAGAATGTCGCCATAGTTGCATTAGTAATAGTTATATAGGCAACCACAATGACACCAGCTATAATCCCCGCAGATGCGCCTACTTTCGTAATAGGATTTTTCTTCCATAAGCTACAAAACAGTGGTGGGAATAGTTGCAACACAAAACTATAAGCCATGATCAACAATGCAATAATACTGTCTCCACCATAAAAAGTGAAAAATACAGCGATTAAAGCTACAATAGGAACAAAAATACGGGTTAATCTTCCAATTTGCTCATCGGTTGTATTTGGTTTTATTGCTATATAAATATTCTTTGATAAAATTGTTGATGCTGACAGTAATAGCATGGAGCATGGAACAAGTGCTGTTAAGATACCCGCAGCTCCTATGATTCCGACTAGCCATGGATCAAAGGTCGCTTTTGCGATTTTAAATAGCGCCAAATCTGTATCTGCGCCTTGTAAATTTGGAATTTGTAAAAGGGCTGTGAAGCCGATGAATAAGATGAACACCAATATAATTTGGTACAATGGCAAAATAGCTGCATTTTTGCGCAATGTCCGTTCATCCTTTGATGATAAGCTCGCACCGAAGCATTGAGGCCACATATATTGTCCTAACCCGATTGTTAAGCAAGTGGAAATATACCATGATATACTATATCCTTCTTTAGGAATCAGTAAAAACTCTGGTTTGGCTGCATCCAATGTCTCAAACATCGGCTTGATGCCGCCGTAGTAATGATAAGGCAAATAAATGCCTAAAAACAAAATGACAATGAGAAGGAGAATATCTTTTAAAACAGCTGTCGACGCCGAACCGCGAATACCGGATAATGAAACGAATATAGTGACAGCAATCATTCCAATCCAAACAGCTAAATTTGGTGAAACCATGCCATATGAAGCTTCCGATACAATGATTTTAAGTCCCTTTAACTGTAAAACAATATAAGGAATCATCGAAACAATCCCGACGACCGCTACTAATAAACCAAGAGGCTTGCTATTATATTTTTTTGCAAAAAAGTCAGACTGCGTAAGAAGTGCATGTTTTTTTGCATATCGCCAAATAGGAGGTAGGATCCAGAACGGTACAATATAACAAAAAGCATTAAAAATATAAATAATCGGTCCTCCCATTCGGTAAGCACCGCCGCTTCCACCAAGAAACACATAAGTAGTGAAAATTTCGCCGGCCATTAAGACAAACATGATTATCGAACCAAAATCACGGTTACCTACAGCCCACTGTTCCAATTGCATCGCTTGTCCTTTACGGGCTCGCACCCCTAAATAGAAGGTAAGCAAAAAAGTGCCAATAAGAATGAATATAGCGCTATTCATTAATTTTCCCCTCCTGCCTGTCTTGAATGATGCTCGTAATGTACAAACATAATGAAGTTAAAATAAGCCAAGCGGCTGCCCAAAATACAATGAAAGGCAAACCAAATATATATGGTTCGATACGATTTATGACTGTGAATGAACCAATAACAGGAATTAGCCCTAGTATCCAAATTAAAATTTTCCTCACCAAAAACTCCTCCTTTTTCAATATTATCAAGGTTCTTTTTAGCTGTTTGCTCTCTTCATCCCGCGCATTCTATAGAAAAATGAGTAATCAAGTACTACACAGTTTTCGCCCCTATTGAAAGCGTTTTATATTCAAAGGATAAAAATGAAACAAGATGCGATTAACAGATTCATTGCATTTCTGCAAAATAGTTTCATAATCAGCAAAGTAATGAAAAAGGATAGTCTAAGTTTTTAAAAAGATAATTATAAATTAAAACTTTGCTCGGCAAAGGATTTCCCCCATCCCCTGCCGAGTATGGGCTACAGCCCGCTAAAGCGGGATACAATAACACATTTCCATACTTCAATTGAAGAAATGATAGAAAAGATACTCTATGAAAAACAATTGCTAAGTATGATAGAAAATATCTATTTACTTATACTCTTCCATGTATTTGAGAAGAAACGAAAGAGGATATAATTTCCGTAACACGATTTCCGACGTCTGATGTGGAAGAAGTTCCACCCATATCTGGCGTCAAAACTTGTCCTTCTATCAAAATTTGTTCCAATGCATCTAATACAAACTTTCCATAGGATTCATATCCGAAAAAATCGAGCATTTGGCTCGCCGACCATATGGCTGCTAGGGGATTGGCAATCTGGCGTCCTGCAATATCCGGTGCCGATCCGTGAATCGGCTCAAACATAGATGGATACTTTCTTTCAGGATTAATATTCGCACCTGCCGCCAAGCCTAATCCGCCAGCCAGGGCCGCTCCTAAATCCGTTAAAATATCACCAAATAAATTCGATGTGACAACAACCTCAAATCGCTGTGGTTGTTTAATCATAAGCATTGCTGCTGCATCTACTAAATAAGAAGCAGTTTTAACGTCTGGATATTCTTTACTGATTTCTTCAAAGATTTGATCCCAAAAAACCATCGAATAATTCAAGGCATTTCCTTTACTAATGCTCGTTAAAGATTTTCCTTCCTTCCGTGCCGTTTCAAAGGCATAACGAATAATGCGCTCCGTCCCTTTTCGTGAAAACACGCTATTTTGTAAAACGACCTCGTGTTCCTTTCCTTTGTATAACCAATCTCCTGCACCCGCATATTCACCCTCACTGTTTTCCCGAATAAAGAGCATATTGATGTCTTCGCGCTTAACATCTTTTAACGGGCATGGGGCACCTTTTAGCAAAGTTACAGGGCGTATATTCACATATTGATCAAAGCTTTTACGGATTTTCAAGAGCAAATCCCAAAGCGAGATATGATCAGGCACCCCAGGAAATCCTACGGCACCTAAATAAATGGCATCAAACTCTTTAAGTTGCTCAATTCCATCATCATCCATCATTTTTCCGTGCCGAGAATAGAATTCACACCCCCACGGAAAATAGGTGAATTCGAACTGAAATTGCTGACTCAAATCAGCGATTGCTTGTAATACTTTAATTCCCTCATCAATTACTTCAGGACCAATTCCGTCTCCAGCAATGACAGCTACTTTAAATGTTTTCATTAAAAACCCTTCTTCCTCTGTAAATGAATAGTGTATTAGTTTTGATTCCAAACAATTAACTTCAACTCTGTCATCTCTTCAACCGCATACTTTATTCCTTCTCTTCCTGTACCACTTTCTTTCACACCGCCGTAAGGCATATGGTCAACACGGAATGTGGGAACGTCATTAATGATAACAGCACCAACATGCAACACTTCCGCCGCTTTCAAGGCATTCGTTATATTTTCTGTATAAATTCCTGCTTGAAGGCCATAACGCGAGTCATTCACATAAGAAATAGCTTCTTCAACAGACGCTACCTTATTCACTAGAACAATCGGAGCAAATACTTCCTGACAAGAAACCTTTAATTCCGGTGCGGCATCTAAAATAACCGTCGGCTCAAGGACCGTTCCCTGCATGTTTCCACCTGTTGCGACCTTGGCATTGCCTTGTTTTCCCTCCTCAATCCAGCTTAGAGATCGATCTGCATCTTCCGGTGAAATCAAGGCAGAAATTTCCGTTTTAGGATCTAGCGGATCACCTAACTTCAGCTTTTTAGTTGCCTCTACAAATTTTGTAACAAACTCTTCGTATACTTCCTCATGGACATATGCCCTTTGCAGGGAGATACATACTTGCCCTTGATTGGAGAATGCCCCCATAATGCAGCGATCAATGATTTTATCAATATTGACGCCTCGATCAATAATAACTGCCGCATTCGAACCAAGCTCCAATGTTGTTCGCTTCAATCCAGCTTTATTGCGAATTCCGATTCCAACCCCAGGGCTTCCGGTAAAAGTAACCATGCTTACTCGGTCATCTTCCACAATCGCATCCCCTACCGTTCTTCCCGCACCTGTTACAACATTTAATACACCATCCGGTAATCCAGCTTGCTGGAACAACTCAGCAATAAATAAAGCGGACAAAGGTGTTTGAGAAGCAGGCTTTAACACAATCGTATTGCCTGCCGCAATGGCCGGCCCGACCTTATGAGCTACTAGATTCATAGGAAAGTTAAACGGTGTGATGGCCCCAATGACGCCGATCGGTTTTCTGACCGTATAACCTATCCTGCCGACCCCTCCAGCCGCTGCATCAAAAGGAATCGTTTCCCCGTGAATTCTTTTCGCTTCCTCGGCAGCAAACTTATACGTCTCAATTGTACGTAACACTTCTCCTTTAGCAAAGACAATCGGTTTCGCTGCTTCTTTTGCAATGATTTCAGCTGCTTGATCTGATTGTTCTTTTAATAATTTGACTAAATTTTCTAAAATTTCAGCCCGTTGGTATAACGGCATATTCGCCATCACATGCTGTACTTCATATGCTGTTGCAATGGCTTGCTTCGTCTGATCCCGATCCGCCGCAGCTATCTCCGCAATCAGCTCTCGTGTATATGGTGAATAAAGAGGAGCGTACTCCTTTGTCTCGACTTTTTTCCCGTTAATGAACAAATGCTTTTTCAATTTCCCTTCCCCCGTTCTTCAAGTACAAACATTATTTATTTAAAGCATCAAGTACCATTTCATGAAATTGAACAACAGCTTGTTCAGATGAGGAGTAAACTCCTTTTTGAAATGCACGAGAACGGAAACCAATTTGTTCCAACTCGACGAGTTCTACATCTTCATTTCGTACTTCTTCCGCAAATACTACTAGGTCTTTTTCTTCTTGCGTTAAGTTTTCATCTCTAAAGTAATACGTGTACACGCCTAATGTCGTCTCATGGTCAATCGGAATCATCTGAATCGTGGCCATGTTGCCAGGACCAGGATAAATTGTGATCATAAGATTTGGCCATAACCAATAGAAACTCCCTCCCTGCATTTCCGCCTCATTCAAGTTAACGGCTCCGTAATTTTTGTCGGGTTTTACCACCGAACCTTGGACAGAGTAATTCTCACACGTGATGATTTGATAATCATTCATATCCAGTGTCGCAACAAAACTCGGATGTGCAGTATGGCAGTGATCACATTCCAAATAGTTATCAATAAAGGCTTTCCAGTTTGCCTTAATTACTCGTTTTTTATCGTGTGTTCTTTTTAGTTCGCCAAGAAACGGGAATTTACTTAATTTCTCAAAAAAGTCACCATATGATTCCATAAGAGGTACGGCGTTATCATCTAAGTTTACAAAGATTAATGATTCTGCAATTTCCATTCTTACAGAGCGTAAACAGGCGTTGGCAACACAGGCATGGTCTTCACCTCTAAAGTTAGGGGCCTTATTCAATTTACCGTCTAGATGGAAGGTCCAGCCATGATACCCACATTGTAAAATTTTCTTTTGTCCTGCTTCATTTTTTTCTAACTTAGTTGCACGATGCGGACAAACGTTATAAAATGCGCGAACAACCTCATCCTTACCTCTGACCACAATAATTGGTTCTCCCGCTACCTCCGCAGTAAAAAAACTGCCTGCGTTTTGCACCTGGCTAACATGACCAACAAGCTGCCATGATTTCGAAAAGATTTTATCTTTTTCTTCTTTTAAAACCTCTGGATTTGTGTACAAATCATATGGAAGTACCCTTTCAAATGTTCGGGTCGTAGCATTTTGCACTTTATTGAACGCCATAGTGGAAACCCCTTTCGTTTTTTAATATTTTATAATTATTTATCTGTTAATATTGCAAAATGCGTGCCAGCTTTCATTTCATTGTTAACCCCGTGATTCTACTATTTTTTCTCACTCATATAAAAAAAACGAAGTGAATGTAACTCACTTGAGTTATTTTCGGTTCATTTCACCTTGCTCCCATGATTTAG
The DNA here is from genome assembly GCF_014932895.1 of Bacillus thuringiensis. Classification (GTDB taxonomy): domain Bacteria; phylum Bacillota; class Bacilli; order Bacillales; family Bacillaceae_G; genus Bacillus_A; species Bacillus_A thuringiensis_AA. The sequence continues at coordinate 1,013,676 of NZ_JACYOF010000002.1, forward strand.
ACATGATAGGAGTACAAAACAAATAGGGGCAAACGCCACGAAGCATTCCCCCCTAATGTTCCATTTCAAAGACTCAACAAATCCGATACCTACAGTGAGTCTTGACAATATTTTCGTATTAACTTTGAAGCTCTCGTCTGACTGATGGATAAATCAGCAGCAACCTTTCGCGTGCTCTTGAACTTTTCATATGAATTTACCACCATTTGTTCTTCCAATTCTCTTATCGCTTCATCTAACGCAGCTGGTCGTGAGTAAATCGCTTTTGTTTCAACGGCTTGAAGAATCATTTCGGGTAGGTCTGATAATTGAATGACCGAATCGCTTGTCACCACCAATCGTTCTATCACATTTTCAAGTTGACGAACATTTCCAGGCCATAAATAACTGCTGATAATATCCAGTACATCCTGAGAAACAATTCTGTTGGACTGATATTTTTTATTAAATTTATTCAGAAAGTAATAGGTTAAAGAAATCGTATCTTCCCTTCGTTCACGTAATGGTGGTAGCTTTATATCAATGACATTGAGCCGATAATATAAATCTTCCCTAAAAAGCTTTTGTTGTACCAATTCATATAAATTCTGATTCGTAGCGGCAATAATTCTAACATCTACTTTTTTGACCTCCCTTCCTCCTACAGGAATAAATTGTCGCTCTTGGATGACTTGTAAAATCTTCGCTTGAATTTTAGGAGAAATTTCTCCAATTTCATCTAAAAATATCGTCCCGTTATTAGCAGTTTCAAAAAGTCCGTTTTGCCCGCTTTTTTTTGCACCTGTAAACGCTCCACCAGAATACCCAAATAGCTCAGATTCCAGAAGTTCTTCTGGAATAGCCGCACAATTGACGGTTAAAAAGGGCCCTTTTCTTCGCTTACTTACTTGATGAATATAATTGGCCATTACCCCTTTTCCAGTGCCCGATTCTCCTTGAATTAAAATTGTTGTATCAGTAGAAGCTATCTTATCGCAAAACTTGATTAAATTTTTCATTTTTTCATTATTTGTAATGATGGTTTTTACAAATAAATTGTCATCACCCGAATGATTTATCTCTTGATTGGCTGGGGCTATAAGCGTTTTATAATTTTGCTCACGAGCTGTAGTGACAACAAACTCAATTTCATTTTCTTTGTTCAAAATGGGTATAGCCGTTGTGATTAGTTCTCCGCCAATATATGTTGTTTGCTTAATTGTTATAGGCGTTTTTTCTTTAAAAACAAGCGGGACAATGGACGGCTTCCAATAGTTGTTCAAAACAAGTTCTTCATTGAATCTTCCTATCACTTCACTCGGCTTTAATCCGTAATGTCTTTCACAAACTTTATTTACGTATACAATACGAGTATCCTTATCCAGAACATAAATTTCATCCGATGAATGATCCAATATGTTCAACAGGATATCAGTCGTTACCTCTATTTTATGATTACTCTCTTTCGCTTTTTGCATCATTCATCACCTTCCCCTGATAAATCATATACCCCTCTTAATATTTTTAATTTTTGGATTAATCTGAATATTGATAGATCGATTATAACTCAATTTCAATGACTTACAAAATGGGAAGTATTATTTATGAGGAATATTAGGCTAAGTTTATATAAAAAAGCGAACCATCTCTCAATGATTCGCTCTTACCCTATTATTTCTTCTTCACCGGTATCCAAAGCTCTACTTGAGCGAACTCACTCTTATCTTCGTGGCAACGCTCATCGTATAGTTCAAACTCTGTAACTCCGCAGTGTTCATATCCTGAATGCGGGAACCATTCTGAGAATACTGCATTCCACGTTTGATGAATAGACGATACCATTTCTTCATGAGGAACTTTTGGTGTTGTAAATACGGCATATGTTGCTGCTGGGAAAGTACGCTTTGCAATTGCACTTGGTACATTTTCAAAATCTGTAACTTCCATTCCAATTATATAAGTGAAGTCTCCTGTTTCTAAATTAAAATCAGTACATAATCCAAGCTCTACCCATTGGCTCGTATCTTTACGATTCGGAATCGTTGTTCCAAGATCTTTTTGTAAATATTCTTGCCAAAATGCTGGTATGTCTTGATGGTTTTTCCCTTCTTTACTTGTCGTCTTCAGTTCATAACCCGCCACTAAAAATTCTGGTTTATTTACAATACGATATTCCATTTGTATGCCTCCTAAATACGGATTTAATTTTCTTTGCTTTACATTCACTCTGTAATACATCGGTGTTTCGATTTCTTGTTTTCGATATTCACTTGGTGTCATTTGAAATAATTTTTTAAAGGCTCTCGTGAACGTTTCATGAGATTGAAAGCCATGCTCAAACGCGATATCAATAACTTTTTCATCCGTGTGAGAAAGTTGATAAGCTGCCCGGGCTAACCTTCTCTTTCGAACATACTCCATTACTGTATCACCTACTAACGCCTGGAATACACGATGAAAATGCGACTCAGAAAAACCTGCGATGCGAGCTAAATTACGCAGCGTTTGTTTTTCCATTACATCTTCTTCAATATAATCAATCGACCTTTGAATTTGTATTTCATAGCTTTCCATCTCTGTTCACCCGCCTTATATGTATTATGATAAAAGAGAACGCAATCCAATTCTTGACGTTTTTTACTATAATTCCATAAAAAATTGTAACTTTTTTATATGTATTTCGTTGTTATGTATGAAGGGAGGGAAATGTAGTGAAACAAAGTCAAACATTAGAAGAATTTTACACAGAGCATATGCATGATTTATTTCGCTATCTTCTCTCCCTAACCGGAGATTCTCACTGCGCTGAAGATCTCATGCAAGAAACCTTTTATCGAATGCTCGTCCATATTGACTACTATAAAGGAGAAGAAATTAGGCCGTGGTTATTTACAATTGCCTACAACGCCTTTATCGATTGGTATCGTAAAGAAAAGAAATATAAAACAACAGAGGTTGCAGAATTCTATTTACCAAACGTACCAAGTACAGAACATGCATATTTTGTAAAACATGAGATTGCTAGTTGGTTAGAAAGCTTATCGTCTCTTCCACTCGAAAGACGAAATGTGTTACTACTACGAGATTACTACGGATTCTCCTATAAGGAAATAGCAGAAATGGCCGGTCTCTCATTAGCGAAAGTAAAAATTGAATTACACCGAGGGCGAAAAGAAGTAAGAAACATAGAGGAGTGATACAGATGGGATGTACAGAGTTTAAAAGACTTTGGGAGAAGTACGAAAAAGGAACACTCACACATGATGAACAAGAACAGTTAGAAAGTCATATAGAAACTTGTGAAGAATGTGAAGCGTATTTGGATGAGTTACTTGCGAAGAGTGAACCTGTAAAGAAGAAGTTACCGCCAAAAGAACTTCGAGTCCCTTTTTGGAGAATTAAGTGGAAACATCGTTTACAGATGTTTGGCTGCATGCTATCCATTTGCATCGTTATATATATAATCGGCGGGATATTATCTGCCTTTTATTTTCAAGCTGATCATGATAAAAGACTAGAAGAAATAAGAAGTGTTCCTTCTCTTGCACTTGAAGCAACTATCCCAAATAGCCGTGTTATGGGCGGGGGAACAAGTGTAGAAGCTTTTTTCCGTACGAACAGCCACTTTGATTTAGTGAGAACCGTCGGAAAAAAAGAAATGCCACTCGGGACAGTAGAAACAAAAAGCTTCTTATCATCTGTAGATGTCACGAACCAAGCTTGGATGAATCCATTCTATCAACCAAAACTCTTCTTTGTTCATCCCAAAACAAAGCAAGGCGATTATTTAAAGGAATCCTCAAAAAAAGTATGGGATACACTTGCAAAGGTACATGATGGAACAGTTGCAGAAGTAGCAATTTCCTTTGACAAGTCTTACACTTTAAAAGAATTAGAACCACTTTTATATAGCATATTTGAAGCACAAGAACTCCCTCCAACTCCTGTATGGTACGCTTTAGATACGGGACAAGAAAAGACAAATGTAGAAGATTACATCCTACATGGCGGGGAAGCTATAGGTTTTCCGGAACATGTAAGATTCCTAGATAGTGACACCGACAGGAAGAAAACACCAGAAGATAAAGTAATCGAAATGATGCATATTCTTTCTACACATAAAAAAACGGTAAGCAAAATAACTGCGCTTCCTGAGAAAGAACTAAAATTAGATCAACGTTATAAATATGTAAAAGATAACGGCGTAAAAGTATACGGCATTGTCATTACTGGACCGTCCAAAGAGTTATTAAAATTACAAAATTCACCGCACGTACGTTATGCGACTCTTGGAGATATTGAGATTTGGAATTGGTTTGATAATTAATGAGAAAGAAGTAGATTATCCGAAAACGATGAGCCACTTCTTTTTTATTCCCTCCCCACAAACTTCCAAACTAAGAAAGCTGCACATAAATAGGAAAGCCCCATCACTAAAAAACTATAGCTCGCCCCGCTATACCAATTCGACGATTCATTTAAAATCATTCCCATAATTGCAACGCCGACTAATGCACCAATCTGGCGATTTACATTTAAAGTTGCACCAGCCATATTCCCATTTTCACGACCAGCAGATTTCATTACAATTGTAGTCATCGCAGGTACTGCTATACCGATTCCAAGGTTAACAACACTGTATATGATTGCAATCCCTATATAACTCACATTTTTTACTAGAAACAGTAATAATACAGATCCTATACTAGCTATAAATAACGCTATGAATAATAGCAACTTTGAGCCAAACTTAGCCACCATTTTTGCAAATAATAAATTCCCAATAACAAATACACTCATCATCGGCAATAATTGTAATCCTGCTGCAAATGGGCTTGCTCCATATGCTTTTTGTAGAAACAGACCAAACATAAATATGCCGCCAAATAAAGAAAAGTTTAATAGGAACCCAACTATATTTGCTGAGGAAAACGTCTCGCTCCGAAATAACACTCTTGGTACAACTGAGTTTTTTGATTTTTGTTCCGCATAAACAAAGAGAATAGCGGTCAATATCGTCCCCACTGCTCCGCCTATAATTTGAGGCGAGGACCATCCATAACTTGGCCCTTCAATTAGAGTAAACGATAACAATGTTACTGCAACTATACCTATTAAATGATTCGCTACATTTATTTTCTCCTTTTTCGGTAAAACGTTTGGGATCATTACAAAAGCCATTAAAATACCGATAATCCCGATTGGAAGGTTTATAATAAAAATGCTCCTCCAGCCAAATGTATTTACTAAAAGGCCACCAATAAAAGGACCCGTACCAGATGCAATAGAGACCATTGCCGACCATATACCAAACATTTTAGCTCTCTTTTTTTCGTCTGGAAATGATACTACTAATAAACTAAGTGAACTTGGCATAAATAAAGCCGCTCCAACACCTTGAAGTACTCGGCCAATAACAAGAGCGCCCCCAGTTATAGCAATCGCACATAAAAAAGATGCGAACACAAAAATAATTAAACCAACCATATACATATTTTTTGCCCCAAATCGGTTGGCCAATGCCCCTCCAGCCAATAATAATGCCGCAAAAGATAAAATGTATCCGTCGACAATCCATGTCGAACTATATAATGTCAGCCCTAATGTTTCTTGAATATTCACCACTGCAACATTTACTACTGTCACATCTAACGTTGCCATAATAAATCCCATTGCTAAAGCTACTAAAATAATAATGCCTGATTTCTCCTTTGTTTGAACATCCATATTACTATTGGCTAGCTCACTCATTTGCTTAATCCCCCTTCGAAAATTAGTAATTTACCTATATATTCCTTTAGAACTATAATAAATAAAGTACTTCATTTATAAAAGTACTGATTTTTTATATAGTACCTATACTTTTATATAGTAAGGAGTGTTTATATGGAGAATAAAAATGAAGAAATTTTATTAAAATGCCCCATTGAAAAAACAATGTCTGTAATAGGTGGAAAGTGGACCTTCTTAATTTTAAGAGATTTGTTCTATAGTCCTAAACGTTTCGCACAACTTGAAAGATCTCTGAATAGTATAAGCCCACGCACTCTGTCTCTTCGCTTAAAAGAGCTTGAACAAGAAAATATTATAAAGAGAACAATCTATTCAACTATGCCACCCCACGTGGAATATTCACTAACAAGAAAAGGAGAAACACTTCGCCCTATTTTCGATGCGATGAAGGATTGGGGAAATGAGTGGAAAATATTAGATTAACAGAAAGAAGGTATCATCATATGTGATGACACCTTCTAGTTTTTTAACATATTAATTCGAAATCACCTTCACGTACATCCCTCGAACCGCTTTTTCATAAGCGATATCACTCATCTGTCTTATGTTTTCTGACACAACAGACGATGGAACAACTTCACCTTCACGTAGTAATGGAGGATCAATAAGACGGACTTTATTGTTCTGATGTACATCATAATCGTTTCTATCTTCTTTTACTTTTACATTTGGATGGAGTTTGCTTAATAAAGCATGTACTTCTTCATCTTTACATTGCTGTAATTTCACTATAAGTTCATAATCTTCAAGAAGGAAATCATCTGCGTGAATAACTTGTTTATGAAGAGCTAACTTTAACGTTTTAGCTAACATATCATTTCCGTAAATATTCATTGGCTTCATAAAGAAATCAATTACTTCTTTGTAATACGTTTCTATAAACCATTCTGCCATTTCGATATTTTGAAGGATTATTTTCCCATCTACTTCGATTACATTCGCTAAAAAACTTTGCACTTCTTCTAAAGAAATATACCCATATGTATACATATCTCGTAATGTGTAATCCACTCGGTCCGCACATAACTCTGGCGCGGATCTTTCCAGTAACGTCCACTTCGAATCATCTAATAAAATATCTTCATAGTTATAACCATAGTTTGAAAGAATCGCTGGAATTTCTGAGTTCTTCACAACAGAGCTAAATATCTCTTCATGATAACTTTCATTTATATTATCAAAAACGTAATCAATCACATGAGAAAAGGCAGTATGCGATACGTCATGTAATAAACCAGCAATTTGTTCTTCTACTGAACCACCTAGTTTTTTAATTAATAACATCACACCGACTGAATGCTCAAAGCGCGTTACATTCCATTTCCCGTTCATTAAGTAACTTGCTCCGGCCTGATGAACTCCTTTTAACCTTTGCACAGGTTTACTTAAAATTATTTCTTCTAACACTTTATCTACTTTAAACTCACCGTATATTACATCTGATATGATCACTTACAGTCCCCCCTTTCAAGCAGAGTCTTTTTATAGTATCTCCTTTTCTAAGGAGTGTATAGTATTTTGTAAATACCATCATCTACTTCCATATAAAATATTCTCTTCTATTCTAACATTGTTTTTACTCAGCCCTTTTTACTTGAGGAGTGAGACTTTTATATTCTGCAGCTTTTTCTCTCAGAAAACACGCTCCGTTACATATATCATTTATTTATTCTTTTCTTTCCAAAGAGCAAAAGGGTTCTTTTCATAATGATTTTTATCGAGCCTTAATAATTTAATGTCTCGTTGTTCCTTTGGAAGAGCTATTTGCTCATAAACGTATTTTGTTCCTAATCCAATTTCTTCTTCCTCTTGTGCAGTATAGGCGTAATAAACATGTTTAAGGTTCGCCCAGTAAATAGCACTTAAACACATCGGACAAGGTTCTCCACTTGCGTATAGTATACAGTCGGAAAGATCAGATGTACCAAGAATACGGCAAGCCTGACGGATAGCTAGAAGTTCAGCATGCGCAGTTGGATCGTGTGTTTTAAGAACATCATTTACTCCATTTGCAACAACCTCACCATCTTTAACAATCACTGCACCAAATGGTTTTCCTTTTTTGTTTTCGGTATTGTCGTAAGCTAATTCGATTGTCAATTTCATGAATTCTTCATGCCTCATTTAAAAACACCCCTTTAAAAATTAAATTTGATTTTTTTCACTCATGTTTTTTGTTTTCCATAGTTGTTCTAGCAAAATTACAATAATCGTACCAACAATAAGACCATTGCTTACAATATATTGAAAAATAGTAGGTAGATCATTAAATATTGCTTTAGGAAGAAACATTAATCCAATACCGACTAGCAATGTAATTCCTAATATAGTTAGCCGACGTTGATCTAATTCGTCTTTCAAAAGGGATTGAAACGAAATCCCGATCATTTGGACAAAGGATGCTAAACTTGCTGCACAAGCAACAGGGCCAGGAAGCATAGCTAAGAAGTTAACGATTGACGGAACAAAGGCTATACCTGCTAAGGATAAACTCGCTATTAAGAAAGGCATTACTCGTTTTTGCCCAGTTAATCGGATAAAACCCGCCGATACTGGCAATGGTACAATTCCAATTGTCGAAAAAAGGGCTGATATAACATGTGTAATACCACCTACCCAACTGGCACGGTTAATGGTTTGTTTTTCGGATTCTCCTGATTCTGGCACGGCTTGTTTAACAGCAGTAACGGCTGCTATTGTATTAGAGACTAAAATAAACGTAAATATAATTGAAGTTATAACCATTCCAACATTTAACTGCGGAAATCCCCATGCAAAAATGTCCGGTAATTTAATAAATGAATCTGGAGTGGAAATCGCGTTGGAGCTTTTTCCTAATAGGAAATATAGTAACCACCCAAATAAAATCCCTAACAGTACGGAGTAACTTTTCATCCACCCTTTCCCTTTAATTGATAGCACTATTACTAGAACAAATACGCCAAATGAAATCGCTGCTATTTGATAGTCTAGGCTGGACTGTCCTTGTACTCCGAGCATTCCTTCTAAAAAAACACCACTAAGTTGAAGACTCAAAATCAAGAGAAAAGAACCCGTAACTAAAGGCGTAAACAAAAACAGCAGTCGATTAACAAGACCAGTTATACCAAGAGTAATTAGTAAAAATCCTGTAACCAGCAATCCCCCTTCTAAAAGTTGTAATGTTTCTTTCATGCTTTCTCCCTGCTGAATCGCCATACTCGCTAAGATGACAAATACACTAACCCATGAGCCTGCGGGTCCGTCAGCAATTGGATAGCGATGTCCGAGCCATCCTTGTATAAAAGAGCTAATGCCCACCACAAAAAAAGTTCGCTGCATCAAATCGGATATTTCCTCAATCGATAAATGGAATACTCCCCCAATTACGATCGGTAATGCAACAGAAGTGGCCAGCAGGAAAAAGAACCATTGAAATACGCTTAAAGCGCTGTAAAACCGTTGTTTCTCCATATCGTTTCACCTTCATATAAAATAGTTATTTTCTAAGTGCCAATAGAAATTAGTTCTAATTGGCCTAAAAATAAAGATTTCCGGCAAGAAAAGCTTTTATTAACCTACCTCGATGTTCTAACTAATATCTGCAAAATTTTTTTTGCTTAAAAATGCATCGCGGTTTAAAGCCATTGTAGGAAATTTCTTTTCATTTTAAATTATGATATCTTAGAATTCAGTATATGAAAAATATAAAAAAAATTAATTTCACTTAAGTTTTTCATATAGGAAGGAGGGTTCCACTGATGGATATTAGACAACTGCGATATTTCATAGCAATTGTGGAAGAAAGAAAAATTTCTGCTGCTGCTGAAAGACTTCATATCTCCCAGCCCCCACTAAGCCAGCAGCTAAAAGCAATGGAAGAGGAATTAGGAACGAAACTAATAGAGAGAACTGGGAAATTTTTAGAAGTGACAGAAGCAGGAAAATCCTTATATAAATATGCACTACAAATGACCCATTTAATGGAAGAGGCCAAAATGGAAGTAAAGGAAGTCGGAAGCGGGGTAAGTGGAAGACTGACGATAGGTATCAATACTTTTTCAGTGGGTGGATTACCTGAATTACTTCACCAATTTCACAAAAATTATCCTAAAGTTACATACAAAATTCATCAAAATGAGTCATCTCATCTTTGTCAATTAGTGAGAGACAGAATTGTAGAGCTTGCGATTATACGATTACCACTCGAGTTAGATGATTTTTCGGCTATCCATCTTTATACAGAACCTTTTTACTTTATTACTTCAAATAAAAAGCAGCCTTTTAATCATCAAGTTACACTTGCTGAAATTCAAAACCGCCCTCTAATACTACCGAGTACAGAAGGATTGGGAGTTCATTATATGATTTCAGAAGCATTCTCAAAAGCTCAACTACATCCGAATATTATTGCCGAGTGCTCTGACATCTCCCTTTTATTAGAATTAGTCGCATGTAACTTTGGAGAAGCCATTATTCCTCAAACGGTCATGAAACAATACAAAAACTACAATATACAGTCTTTCAAAATTACAGATACAGAGCTATCTGCATCTACGAGCTTAATATGGCTGAAAAATCATTATCTATCAAAAAACGCTCAACACTTTACAAAAATGTTAACAGGGTACATCCAGCAAGACACAGATTTACAGCATTAAAGATATTCCAACATTCAAAATCCCAATCTCTCAGTGTCATAATTGAGAAATTGGGATTTCTTGATTCAATAACTATTTTTTTAATTATCTAATACCTTTTTTTGCCAAACATCTATTAAATAACTCTATTCAAACGTAACTTCCACCTGTACAATCTCCGACCTACTTCCAATTCTTAATGGGGGTCCCCAAAATCCAAAACCAGAAGAGACAATGGCGTGGAACGCACCTTTTTGTGCATATCCCCAGTCTAGTTCGTACATTCTTCTCGTTACAATATGATTCGGCGCCATTTGTCCGCGGTGCGTGTGACCAGATAATAATAAGTCCACCCCAGTAGCCGCTGCTTGTTTCAATTCAAACGGCTGGTGATCCATTGCGATAACTGGCATCGATTTATCTACTGTACTCATAAGACTTTCAAAGCTTTGACGATCTCGCTCAGTTTTATCTCTTCTTCCGACGAGATAAAACTGATCTTCAATTAGAATGACTTCATCTAAAAGAATACGAATATCAATCTTATCCATCTCTTGTAAAAATTCTGGAACCGCTCTGCCGTAGTATTCGTGGTTTCCTAACACACCGTATACGCCTAATGGAGCTTTCATTTGTTTCATAATATGCCCCATGTTTTTTTGAATGAACACACCCGGGTGGTCATCAATGATATCACCGGGCAGTAAAATAATATCGGGCTCCATTTCATTTACATGTCGAACGAGTCTTTTTAAATGAGCAACACCAGACAGTTTACCAAAGTGCATATCTGAAGCCATCGCAATGCGTAAACTTTTGCGCCCTTCTACCTTTTTCGGTATGTGCACTTCGTACTTTCTTACTACTGGGCTATACGCATTAAATACTCCATACGCAAAAATAAAGATGAATGCAAGTAACACGGCCGTCCCTGTCCAAATAATTACTGCTTCTTTCTCCATCGAAAATTGTAAAAGAAAAACTGTAATATCGGCGAGCGGCAATAACATAAGCGCATATTGTATTACTGCAAACCAAATGGAACCAATTGTTCGTAGGAACGGAAGAAACTTAAACACTTGTACGAGAATATACGCATAAGAAATAAATCCGACTACGAAAGCGTAATATCCCCAAGACTCCCAGCCGAATACTGTGCTAAGCCAAACCCAGCCGTTCCAGCCAATGTAAAACATAAGTAGTGTGTATACAATTAACATAGTAAATATATTGAAATAACGAAGATTCTTCACGGCTAGCCTCCTTATTGATTTCTTCTATTATATCTTGTTATGCACTGTTAACGTAAATATTACGCACATCAATCTTCACAACAAAAACCCCTAATTGCTAGATGCGAACCTAACAATTAGAGGTGCAATTCAAAACAAAATTACTTTTACAGATTATTGATAAACACATGGTTTTAAAATTTTTAGAACCGCTGTAATGGGGATTTTAGAATCTTACGTGTTAGAAGAAATTGATAGTGATGTTGAATATGTTGCGACGTAGGTTTGGGAGTTGATGGGGCGGAATATATAGCTTTGTTATAACCGTAATAAGGAACGCCAAACCGCCACTCTATGACGGTTTGGCTTTTATTTAAATCACAAAATCCTCCGGAATAAACACCTTCATTTCTTTCGGATGTACATATACAGACTCACCCGTTTGAATGTTCAGCTGTCTAAACTGCTCTTTACTAATTTCTGCTTCTAAATATTCTTCTGTCCCGTCTCGTTTTAATTCTACGTATACGACAGGACCAACTGCGTGAGAATATGATACTTTCGCCGGGATTGCATCTACACTTTGTTTTGTACGAGAGATTGATAAGTGATGCGGCCTTACATAGGCTACTCCGTCTACGTTAGAAACATGTGTATGTTCTGGTGCTTCTAGTTCTACAGAACCTAAGTCTAGTTTTCCTTTATGAACACGACCGTGAAATAAGTTTACATTTCCTAAAAAGTCATACACGAACGGACTCGCTGGATTTTCATACACTTCTTCCGGCGTTCCCATTTGTTCAATGCGCCCTTCATTCATTACAACAATGCGGTCCGCAACGTCTAATGCTTCTTCTTGGTCATGCGTTACGAATACACTCGTAATTTGAAATTCGTCATGTAATTTCCGGAGCCATCTTCGTAATTCTTTTCGTACTTTCGCATCAAGTGCACCGAACGGTTCATCAAGTAATAAAATTTTCGGTTCGACCGCAAGTGCCCGAGCAAGTGCGATACGTTGACGTTGTCCACCAGATAATTGCGCTGGATATCGTTTTGCGAAACCATCCATTTTTACAAGCTTTAATAATTCTGTTACCTTTTCTCCTATCGCTTCTGCTGAAGGCCTTACACTTTTCTTTCTTACTTTTAAACCGAAGGCAACATTTTCAAACACATTCATATGTTTAAAAAGCGCATAATGCTGGAAGACGAAACCGACTTGCCGATTTTTCACGTGAATGTCTGTTAAATCTTCCCCATCAAATGAAATAGAGCCTTCATCCGCTTCTTCTAATCCTGCAATAATTCGCAATAACGTCGTTTTCCCAGAACCTGACGGGCCTAGTAAGGCGACAAGCTCACCTTTTGGAATATCCAAATGAATATCTTTTAACGCTTGAAATGTGCCATATTGTTTTGATACATCTTGAATTTGAATACTCATCATAGCCCCTCCTTATTGTCGTTTTTCCATTCGCCATTCAATCCAGTTTTTTATAGCGAGCGTGAGAACTGCGATGAATGACATTAAAGTCGCGACAGCAAACGCCGCTGAAAATTGATATTCATTGTACAAAATTTCAATATGGAGCGGCATCGTATTTGTCACACCACGTACGTGACCAGACACAACGGAAACTGCTCCAAACTCACCAATCGCGCGGGCATTACATAAAATCATGCCGTATAAAAGACCCCATTTTATATTCGGAAGCGTAACGTACCAAAACATTTTCCATCCGCCTGCGCCAAGTGACAAAGCTGCCTCTTCTTCACTTTTTCCTTGTGCTTGCATAATTGGAATTAATTCACGTGCAACAAACGGAAACGTCACAAAAATCGTTGCGATAATAATACCGGGAACAGAGAAAATGAGTTTCACTCCGTGTTCCAATAACCACTCGCCAAAAGCCGCCCTCGGTGTAAAAAGTAAAACGAATACTAGCCCTGCGATAACTGGTGACACAGCAAATGGCAGTTCAATTAGAGATAATAATAATTGCTTTCCTTTAAACTGAAACTTTGTAATAAGCCATGCGGCCGCTATTCCGAATATTGTATTAAGCGGCACAACGATTAACGCAACGAGAAGCGTTAACCTGATTGCTGAAAATGCTTCTTGATCTGTGATAGCGGCAAGGTATACATCAAGCCCTTTCTCAAAAGCTTTCAAAAAAATTGTTACGAGCGGCAGTAATAGAAAGAGAGATAAAAATAAAACTGTTATCGCAATTAATACACTCGGTACAAGTTTAGATTCTTTTTTAGCTGCTACGCTTTTTACTATTTTCTTTTCTAATAATGTTGGCTCCATTTTCTCTCCTCCTATTCATTTCTTAGTTCATGCCTTCTACTCCAGGTTTGAATCATGTTAATAAGAAGGAGGAAAAGGAGCGAAATGATTAGCATAACAGCCGCTACCGCCGTTGCTCCTGCGTAATCATATTGTTCTAGTTTCGTCATAATCATTAGCGGTGCGATTTCTGTTTTCATCGGCATATTACCCGCTATAAAAACGACAGATCCATATTCTCCTAATGCCCTTGCAAATGCGAGTGAAAAGCCAGCAAGTAACGCCGGGAATATTTCTGGTAAAATGATTTTCACGAATATTTGGAAGCGAGACGCTCCTAAACTAGAAGCGGCTTCTTCTACCTCTTTATCAATATTTTGCAGTACCGGTTGCACCATTCGAACGACAAACGGTAAACCAATAAACGTAAGTGCAACAATAATTCCGAGCGGCGTAAAAGCTACTTTTATATGAAATACACTAAATATTTTTCCAATCCAGCCATTTTCCGCATATAGCGTCGTAAGTGTAATACCAGCTACAGCAGTCGGAAGAGCGAATGGTAAATCAATTAATCCATCTAACAATCGTTTCCCTGGAAATGTGTAACGAACGAGTACCCAAGCAATTAATAAGCCGAAAATGGCATTTACAATTGCTGCTGCAAGTGAAGTCGTTACACTCACTTGATAGGAATGCAACACACGCTCACTCGTTACAACCTCAACAAACTTCTTCCAACCTAACTGTGAAGTTTGAATAAATACGATAGAAAGTGGTATAAGTACGAATAAACCCATATATAGCATTGTAAATCCAAGAGATAATCCAAACCCCGGTAAAACACGTTTTTTCCTCATCTTCTTTCACCTCATCCCCCCTTATTTTTTATAAATTTGATCGAATACGCCGCCATCATTAAAATGTTTTTCCTGCGCTTTTTTCCAACCACCAAATAGTTCATCTACTGTAAATAATTGAACTTTTGGAAATTGTGATGCGTACTTTTCTGCTACTTTTTCGTTGCGAGGGCGATAAAAGTTTTTCGCAGCAATTTCTTGCCCTTTTTCTGAATACAAGTATTCAAGATACCCTTCTGCCACTTTTCTCGTTCCTTTTTTATCAGCTACTTTATCTACAACAGCTACCGGTGGTTCTGCTAGTATACTAATTGGAGGTGTTACAATTTCAAATTTATCTTTTCCCAGCTCTTTTTGTGATAGTAATGCTTCGTTTTCCCAAGCGATTAACACATCACCAATTCCTTTTTCAACGAAAGTTGTCGTTGCTCCGCGTGCTCCTGAATCTAGTACTTCTACGTTTTTATAAATTTGGCCGACAAACTCTTTCGCCTTATCTTCACTATTGTTATACTTTTTCAGCGCATACCCCCATGCTCCTAAATAGTTCCAACGTGCTCCCCCAGATGTTTTCGGATTTGGTGTAATAACAGACACACCTTTTTTCGTTAAATCATCCCAATCTTTAATTCCTTTCGGATTACCTTTTCGCACAAGAAATACAATTGTCGATGTGTATGGAGTGGAGTTATCCGCAAGTCGCTTCTGCCAATCTTCTGCTAGCTGTTTTTTCTTACTAATTGCATCAATATCATAAGCGAGTGCTAGCGTTACAACGTCTGCTTCTAACCCATCAATAACAGAACGTGCCTGGCTTCCAGATCCCCCATGTGATTGCTTTACGTTCACTGTTTGACCATGTTTCTCTTTCCAGTACTTCGTAAAATCTTTATTAAAATCTTGATATAACTCACGTGTTGGATCATATGAAACATTTAAAAGTTCGACTGTCTTCTTATCTACGCTTCCTTCAGAATCGTTAGTTGAGGTTGCCGAGCCACATCCCGATAAAAGGACAACTGCTGATAATAAAACACCTGTACTTTTCATTAATGCTGTCTTACCCCACTGTTTCATATATAAAGCCCCCCTAGTTTGTACAATAGAAAAAGGCACACAATTCATTCACAAAAGTGAACGTTGTGCGCCTTCAGTTTCTCTGATTAGCTTCTATTGTATTCTGTTTGATTTCTTTTCATTTTAATTCCGTAATTCACATGTGTCAACTTGGAATTCACTTTTATTCATTCGGAGCTTTATACAAATATCATCTACAATTTACTTCATCATTCGCATGTTAAAACCACTCCTACTACCGCAGCGGATAAATATATTCATACACCCCTCAAATGATAACCATTATCAACATGTAAGAAAATAAAAAAACTATCTATTTTTATTTTCTACATAAGTACGCTTTCCGGTCATTTTTAAACAATAAATAATGCGCTGTATGAACTTTTCTCTCTAAATAATCGATTGAATACGTACTGGATGGATCTACCAAATCCCCAATTGCCCCTGAAAGATGATCAATTACTTGTTGTAATGTTTCTAAGTTCTTCTTTTCACTTTCCGCATTCATTTCATCCATAATGTCACAAATCAAATATTGTACGTTCCGTAAGCGTAATTCCTTTTGTTCCATGCATATATCCCTCCGCATTAGTTATATTACGGTTTAAATATATGGGGTTATAGCTTAGTCAATTCTCAAAAACAAAAGATACCCCCCATTTAGAGGGATACCTTTCTTTTTACACTTGCATCGCTTTCTCTCTTAATGCTCTTCTTAACAACTTACCCGTTGTATTCTTCGGTAGCTCTGTTAAAAACTCGATGCTCTTTGGCACTTTATATTTTGCTAAATGTAACGTGCAGTAATGCATTAGTTCTTCTTCTGTTACGTTTGTTTGTTTCAGGACGACGTAAGCTCGCACTGCTTCTCCTAAGTTTTCATCAGGAACACCGATTACGACAACTTCAGCTACTGACTCGTGTGTATATAATACTTCCTCTACTTCACGAGGATATACGTTATAACCACCAAC
Organism: Bacillus thuringiensis; assembly: GCF_014932895.1. Classification (GTDB taxonomy): domain Bacteria; phylum Bacillota; class Bacilli; order Bacillales; family Bacillaceae_G; genus Bacillus_A; species Bacillus_A thuringiensis_AA. The sequence goes on from NZ_JACYOF010000002.1 coordinate 1,030,506, forward strand.
TAAGACGATATCTTTTTTACGGTCAACAATATAGAAGTAACCTTCTTCATCCATTTTTGCTAAGTCGCCTGTATATAGCCAGCCATCTTTTAGTGTCGCTGCTGTATCTTCTGGTGCATTATAGTAACCCTTCATAACATTAGGACCGCGGACAATTAATTCCCCGACTGCGCCGACAGGTACTTCTTCCCCAAGTTCATTCACAATTTTGTTTTCTACATGCCAAATATTTGTACCGATTGATCCTGGTTTACGAGGACGATCTAACGGATTGAAACATGTAACTGGTGATGCTTCTGATAAACCGTATCCTTCTGAAACGATCACGTCAAAACGTTTTTCAAAGTTTTGCAGAAGAGCAACAGGCATTGACGCACCACCTGAAATACAGAGACGAAGCGTCTTCACATCTTCTGCGCTTGCTTCTTCAAATAAATATAAGTAGTTATACATCGTCGGTACACCAGCAAAAATCGTTGGCTCATACGTACGACAAATACGGAACACTTCTTTCGGACTAAATTTCGGTAACATTAAAATCGTCGCACCATTTACAATCGGTGCATTTACTGCAACTGTTAAACAGAATACATGGAACATCGGTAGTGCCGCAACGACGCGATCATCGGCAGTAAATTGTAAATACGACGCCACATCATTCGCGTTACTATATAAATTTTTATGCGTTAACATAGCACCTTTTGGCTTTCCAGTTGTACCTGAAGTGTATAAAATAACGGCTACATCTTCTTCGTCTAGTTCAGGACCTTCGTATTGTAAATCTCCAGCCCCTACAAAACTAGTAAACGTTTTCATTTTTTCGGTTTCTATATGGTTAAAATCTGATGAGGTTTCGCATATGATGATGTGTTCTAGTGAAGGAAGTCTTGTTGTAAGAGATTGTATAACAGGTAGAAGGACGTCGAGTACGATGATTGTTTTTACATCTCCATTTTGTAAAATATAATGCATTTCGTCTGCTGTATAAATTGGATTAACCGGTATGACAGTTGCTCCGGCTTTCATTGTTCCGTATAAACCGACCAAAAAATGTGGTGAATTCCCAACAACTAACGCGACATTGTCCCCTTTTCCAATGCCCATTGCTGCTAAATTGCCAGAAAACCTTGTGACCATTTTGTTTAATTGGTCATAAGAGACCGACTGATCCATAAAAACATAAGCCGGTTTATCCCCCTTCTTTTTCGCCGTTTCAGCCAAAGATTGAACGAGATTCACACAAACCCCACCTTTATAAAATTTAGAATATTTAAAAATTCTAAATTAATTATATTAAAAGAAAATTAAAGTGGCAAGTGATATTCTATTAACTGCATATACACGGAGTATTTCCTATCGAATGACTTTGGAAAGATAAGGTGATTATACTTACCAGCAAATTATTAAACTCGTACAGAAATCATTTTAGGATAATATGCCCCTTTTTATGGTAGGTGAAATTTTATCGGCAATTTTTCGGATTTATCGACCGCAACTCGAATTTTATCGGCGATTCGACAAAGAATATCGACTTACCGACAAAAAGTGACAAGTTATATGGAAATAAGGGAGGCTGTCTTGTATGACAGCCTCCCTCATTTTTAGAAGAATAAATATAAGAAATCTTCTGTTGTAATATTACCGAAGTAACGCGCGATATCTACACCTTCTAAAGCTACGGTAAATGCGTCTTTATCAAATTGTACGCCTGTTAAACGCTCTTCAATATCATGAACATCTAGTGAACCGAAGAAGTCACCGTAAATTTTACATTCTGTTACTGTTCCTTTTTTCACTTCAAGACGAACGTCAACTTGTCCAACTGGGAAGCGATGTGAATGTTGTAAGTTGAATTTCGGAGACTTTCCATAGTTCCAGTCCCAATTGCGGTAGCGCTCTTCAGAAAGTTTATAGATTTCTTTCCAATCATCTTCTGTCAATTCGTATGTTGGAATTTCTGTTTCACCTTCAAAAATTGTTTCTAGAAGAAGTTGTCTAAACTCTTCTGTCGTCATTTTTTCGTTTAGGAACTCTGTAATGTTCGCAACGCGGCTACGAATTGATTTAATTCCTTTTGATTGAATCTTATCCATTTTTACTTTTAACGCTGATACGACGTGATCGATTTCAGAGTCAAATAGTAACGTACCGTGACTGAACATACGACCTTTCGTTGAAAACTGTGCGTTACCTGAAATTTTTCTACCTTCAGCTAAAATGTCGTTTCGACCACTTAGTTCTGCATTTACGCCTAATTTACCAAGCGCTTTCGTTACAGGCTCAGTGAATTTTTTGAAGTTGCTGAAACTATCTCCATCATCTTTCGTAATAAAGCTGAAGTTTAAGTTTCCTAAATCGTGATATACTGCGCCTCCACCTGATAGACGACGAACGACGTGAATTCCTTTTTCTTTTACATAATCTGCATTGATTTCTTCTACCGTGTTTTGGTTTTTACCAATGATAATCGAAGGTTCGTTAATGTAGAACAGTAAGTATGTTTCGTTAATATCTAAGTTTTTCACACAATATTCTTCAATTGCTAAGTTTATCGTAGGATCTGTAATCCCTTTATTATCAATAAATAACATCGTATCACCTCATGAATTCCAAACGTAACCACTATGTGCTAGCGTAATATGGCCACTGAAAATTTGTTTTGCTTCTGTTACTAAATCAGATGGATTGCCTGTATGCGGTAAGTGCGTTAATAAAAGCTCTTTTACATTCGCATCTTTCGCAATACTTGCTACTTCTGTACTATTCATATGCCCTGCTTTTGCGGCTTCTTGATGTGCATACATATTACACTCACAAATGAAAAGATCGGCATCTTTTGTAAATGGAATAAATTCAGGAATATAACTTGAATCAGCGCTGTATACAATAACATCATCACCAGCTGTAATGCGCATCGCAAAGCATGTAACAGGATGAACCGTTTTTAAGAATGAAATGGAAAATGGTCCAACTTGAAGCGTTTCTTCTGGATTGTACGCGATTCCTTTCGTATGCGGTTCATGCGTTAAAGAACGGAATCCATTCTCATCAAACGTATGACCATAAATCGGTAATTCCAGTAGTTGTCCCTTTGTTGCACTCGTAATTAATCTCGCATATTGCAGCACCCCAATGTCTGCAACATGATCATGATGATAGTGCGACAGTACAACTGCATCTATATCAGATGGTGTTATATATTTCTGAAGCTGTGCTAGTACACCACTACCACAGTCTACAAGTAAACGAAAACCATCGTGTTCAAACAAATACCCCGACGTTGCTTCTCCCACTTCTGGAAAGCCGCCCCAAAAGCCGACAACAGTCATTTTCATATGTATCCTTCCTTTCTAAAACCAAGTAGCAATGCAGTTTTTCTCCGTACTTGAGAAAGTTTTTTACTTACATCCTACATTGTTAACTATAATCCATTTCCTAAACTTTTTCATTAATTTTCAATTTTGTTATAAAACAGTTGTTGACTTTTATTTTTTGTACTAATACAATGATAGTAAGAAATGGAAATGGAGGGATTGACATGATCGATCAACCAATGGAGTTTTTCAGAAATTTACCGACGAAAACTTGCGCACACTGTGGGAAAGAAATTGATGAGCAGCACGAAGCATACCATAACAAATGTGACGATTGCGTTCACGAAGAATAGTAGTTTGTGAACATAAAAAACCTAGCAGACATAGTCTACTAGGCTAATAACATCGTATCCTTCATCGTTGAACCTTTCACCAAGAGCTCCAGTTCAAACTCATACAATTCTTTTTTACGATAATTTTTCGTATGAATTTTATCCATCATCAGGTCGACAACTTTTCGAGCCATTTCATCGATTGGCTGTTCAATTGTCGTAATACCTGGTTCTGTAATCTGCGATAAAATTTGATTATCAAAACCAATAACAGCAAGATCATCTGGAATGCTCCAATTATGGCGTTTCGCCTCTGAGATAATTCCAGCTGCAACCTCGTCGCCTCCTGCCAAAATCGCGGTAGGATTTTTTTTGTCCTTTAATACTTCATGGAATATTCGCTTTCCATCGTCCCAAGAGAAAGCGTTTTCAAGAAAATCAATTGCTTCCACTTCTCTACTCTTTTCAGTAATAGCACGCAAAAAGCCCATTTTTCGCTGTTGGCTAACTACTTTGGTTTCGTTACCACGGCAAAAAATAAGATTACGATATCCTTGCTCTAACACATGCTTCGCAGCTATGTATGCTCCTTGCGCATGATCAAACTTCACTGTTGGAATATTTGCTTCCTCAATATATTCATTACATAACACGATTGGACCATGTTGTAAGTACGGCTCTACATCTTCCCACGGATTTTCTAGTGAACATAGAATAATCCCATCTACTTGTTTCGTAGATAATAATTGTAAATACTCCATCTCTTTTTCCGGTAAATATCTTGTTTGACAAATAATCAGTTTATATTTATGTTCAGAAGCAGCAATCTCGATTGCTTCAATAAATCGACTGAAGAAAGGATTTGTGATCCTTGGAACTAGCACCGCAATTGTTTCTGTTTTTTGTTTACGAAGCCTTCTCGCCGCAGAATTCGGAACGAAGCCTAAATGCTTCATTGCTAATTGAACCCTTTTTTTCTTCTCATCTGAAACATATGGATGATTATTAATCACCCTAGAAACCGTTGTCCTTGATAACCCCGCTAATTTCGCCACGTCCTCGATAGTCGACACGAAATTCTCCCCCTTTGCATGAAAACGTTTTCTTACTCTAAGTATATAGTATATTATTGGAAACTGCAATACAGGTTCTTATGATTTTACTATATTAATATTATACATAGGGAAAAGTCTGTTAATGGGAGGGGAAAACATACTACTTTTAGAAATTTACAGTAGGCATATTTATAAAAATGGAGGATGACATTTCATGAATCGGACGGATCGTTTATTAGCTATATTAATTGAATTACAAAGAAGACAAACTGTTACAGCACAAAGCTTAGCTGAAAAATTCGAGACAAGTATAAGAACTATTTATCGAGATATGGATGCGCTTAGCGAATCTGGTGTTCCTATTTTTTCAATGCCCGGTTATGGTTATTCATTAATGGATGGCTATTTCTTACCCCCCATTCAGCTTACGCCAGAAGAGGCTGTTACTCTTTTATTAGGCGGTGATTATATTGAGAAAACTTTCACTTCTTCTTTTTCTGTACATGCGCGATCAGCAAAAGAGAAACTTGAGGTTGTCCTCCCTACTGATCAACAAAAGAAGGTTGAGGAATTACGGGGAACTTTCCGTTTCCTTTCTCCTATATTTTCCAACCAGCAAGCCGAGCAAGAAAAACTAGAGAGTCAACTTTTCTTATTGCAAGAAGCGATTCAAAAAGAACAAGCTATATCGTTCTCCTATCGTAAACCAAGGGAAACTACAAAAACAAAACGGATTGTTCATCCTTACGGTTTAGTTAATATTTCAGGAATTTGGTACATCGTTGCTCATTGCTTACTTCGAAAACAAATACGTAATTTTCGTTTAGACCGTATGGATACATTACAGCAAGAACAAGAATTTTTTACAAAACCGAAAGACTTTTCTTTGCAAGACTATCAACCTGAAAACAATCGCACTGTTACGATTCATTTATTGTTCCCATCTCATATTGCACATAAAATTATTGAATCACGATACTTTTTTATAGATTCATACGATCATAAAGATAATGGGTTTCATGTCTTTTTGAAATCAAGAAACATAGACGAAGTATTTCAATGGGTATTAAGTTGGGGGAGCCAAGTACAAGTACTAGAACCAAAAATTCTTTCCGAGAAAATACGTGATGAAGCAAAAAAAATGTTAACACTTTAATTTTTTTATTTCACTACTGACATAATGTTGTCAGCATCACTTCTTTATTGTAGGTATTAACAAATACATTTTCATAAAAAGGAGCTAACAATATGAACAAATTTGAGGATTTAGCGACGTATTATATAGAGGAATTAGAAAAGTACTCTCTCGAACAATTTAGAATGAAACCTTCTACAGAAGAATGGTCTCTTGGTCAAATGTATAATCATTTACTTTCGGCTACATATATGCAGTTAGATGCAATTGCGAAATGTAAAACTGAAGCGCCATCTGTAACTAACAAAAAAACGGGTATGGGTGAAAAAGTATATATAATGGGTGCTTTCCCTGACATACAAATAAAATTACCAGATCATCCGGGATATACACCCGAAAATCCAACTAACAAAGAGGAAGTACAAGAACGTTTTCTGGAATTAATTACAGTTGTTAAAAACATTGAGCCAACACTTACTTCTATTCCAAATGATTGTAAAGTCGAGCACCCCGGGCTTGGTTACTTAAACGCGGCAGAATGGTTCCAGCTCATTTCTATGCATTTTGCACATCATCTTCGTCAGAAAGAAAGATTGGAACTTAAGGTTTGCTAAGTGTAAACACTTCTACTAAAAAAGACTCCCAATATGCAATACTGGGAGTCTTTTCAATTTTGATGCAATATTCCTTCCTCTATATAAAAGGAATGTATACAATAAAGTGAAACTTTAATCAGCCCGCACCAATCGGGCTTTTACGGGCAGTTGATCCCCCACCTAACTTCTTTGCTTTCGCTGAATTTTAAGGTAGGGATCTTACTGCCCGTTAATGCGGGATAAATCCAATTTTTAACAACTACAAAATAACTATTACATAAAGGCGAAGTTCGTGTCTCTACTTTAAGATGTTTACTTACTGACTTTATGATTACGCATAAAGTCCCGTATCCAGGCATGTTACTTGCTACTAAAAGAAGACCTCCTTTTTTTAGCCAATATAAAAAGCCATCCATACATCGTCTCCATATGATCCATCTTCATATTTAATTTGCTTTCTTTGTCTTCCTTCTTCTACAAAGCCAATACGTTTATACACTTTAATTGCTCTATCATTACTAGAAACTACGCCTAAGCAAATTTTCTCTAAATCTTTCTGCCCTTTAGCCCAACTAATAAGAAATTCAATTAGATTCGTACCAATGCCTTGATTGCAGTACTCCTCCCTAATTCCCATTCCCATTGTGCCTGCATGTCGTAAGCGTTCTAGTTCATAACGCTTGAAGAACAAAAAGCCGACCACCTTACTGTCTACTTCATAAACTATGTAAAGATTACCTTTTTCAATACTGTTCTGTATTTTTTCTCTTTCTAAATCAACATCATTTGGTAATTTACTTGGAGATGTTATAAAAAACTTTGTAGTAGTTTCTGACAATATAATTTCTTTTTCAATGTCAATAATTGATTCCGCATCAAACTCTTTTGCTAATCGTATCATCGAATCACCTCTTACTTTTTTAAAAGAATAATACTGGAGCCATCAAACCAAGAATCTCTAAAACCCTCAATATGCAACATTACATATTGAGAATCTTTTCACCTTTGATAGAATATTATTATATCTATATAAGAGGAATGTATACAATGAATCCAGTTCTAACAGCTGCAAAACAACTACTAGCTAGTGACGAAGTTATTGTATCTACTTTAAAATGTTCACTTACTGACTATATTAATACACATAAAGTCCCATATCCAGGCATGCTACTTGCTACTAATAAAAGACTTCTCTTTTTTGCCCAATATAAAAATAAATTAATTTCCGAATTTGAATATAAAAAAATTCTATCTATTAATTAACACATAGTAAAATACAAGTATTCCAAATATATCTTTCATACTTGTATACTCTTTTTTATCAAACCATATTGGTGATAGTACGAACATAAGAAAAAAGATTAGCAGATACAAGATAAAAGATAAAAGAATAAATAAGATTTCCTTCCATCATATCAACTCCCCTATTCTAGCTTTCTCTGTAAATTGTTGTAATTCCTTTTCTTTCATTTAGACTGCACATGCGATATGGTAAAATTAAGGAGAAGGAGGGCTAGAAATGACATTCCACTCTAAAATTGATAAATTTTTCTTATTTATTATCTTTTTTGCTATTTTCACCATAGGTGCTTCAACACTGCTTCCTCTCTTATTTGATGCTGAAGCTACTATGACAGACTTATACATTCTACTATCTATTTTCTTTATATCTTCTGGCTTCCTATTATGGTGTTCCTTTTCCATCGCATATACATTCTATGAAGATTACTTATTCGTGAAAGGTGGACCATTTCGAAGTAAGATTCCGTACGGTCATATAACGAAAATCTCAAAGGCAGATAACATTTTAGTTGGGTATCGTATACTTTCTTCAAAAGATTGTTATGAGATTTTTTACACATCAGGGGCTTTGAGAAGTGTAAAAATCTCACCGAAGGATCCTGAAAAATTTGTAAGCGAACTAAAGAAAAGGTGTTCTTTAGAAAGTAATAACAATGCTGAGTAATATTCAAAAGACGATACACCAAATATGCAACATTGCATATTTGGTGTATCGTCTTTCTCAATATAATAACATCTATATAGAATGTATTATTATATACAATGAATCGAATTTTAGAGGATGCAAAACAACTAGTACATCATGAAGAAAATATTTTATCCACTTTAAAATATTCACTTACTGACTATATGATTACGCATAATATACCTCGTTCCGGATTATTAATTGCCACTAGTAGGTGGGCTTTTTTATGGACAATCATTCAAATATCGTAAAAATGCATGGATTGCAGAATTTGAATATAAAAAATCCTATCCACACTTCTCTTAATTTACTTATCACTTTTACATCTGTAACTTATTATTCAAATTATCAAATTATAAATGGGAAATTATGTTATAATTAACTTATACATGCTTTGGAGGGGAAATAGTGAAAAAAGCTATTATAGTATTAAGCATCCTATATCTTATTTTAACCGTACATACAGGAGCTGTTCTTTTAGGAAAAGAGGATTATAGAGGTGCTATCAATACATTAAAGGAAACGAAGGAAGTATCTTCCTTTCAATCTGCAAAAGATGGTGTGATTTTATTAAAAGGAACATTAACTACTACACAACCTATTACAGAGGAAAAACTTCAAAATAAAGAATTCGCACTTCTTGAAATTAATACATATAAACGACGAAAAGCAAATTGGAAAAACATTGATACCGAGCAGCATATTGCAAAGCAGCTCTTACTAAACAATGAGGCTCTTCCTGCATTAAAAGAAATCCGCTTCTCAATGGAACCTATTACGCTGTCAGGAAAAGATATTTCCGAAGAAGACTACACACTAAAAAAAGATGATACCCAATTAACAATTAAAGGTAAAGGATACCGATACACTGGAATAGAAAACAAATCAGAAATTCTTATTTTTGGTATAAAAAAAGGAGATACACTTGAAGGTTATAGTGGCTCTGAAATTCTAATAGGAAAAACAAAAGAAGACATTGCCAGCAACATGAAACTATATACTTTTGCTGAAAGATATGGTCCATTTGTTTGGGTTGTAGCTACCATTATCCTTATAAGTGTCGTTATATACTTGTTCCGTAAAAATAGAAAAACAAATGAAATTTCTCAACCAATAAAACAAAACCAATAAAAAAGGCACCTGAGAGGTGCCTTTTTTATATTCCTTATTTAAGCTTCCACCGATTGATTTTCAGCTATATTCTTAAATTGTCGTTTGTGCATCCAAGTTAATGAAGCGATTGTTCCAAGTGATAATACAACGATAAAAATCATGAGTATTCCTATGTTTTGCCACATGAAGTTAAAATCACCGCTTGATACGACTGCTTTCAATCCTGATACAGAGTATGTCATCGGTAACCAAGCGTTAAAGTGTTGTAAAAACTTCGGAATCAACTCTAGCGGGAATGTTCCAGCACTTGTTGTCAGCTGCATAATTAATGTTAAGATGGCGATAAAACGCCCTGCATCACCAAATGCTGTTACTAAGCCCTGAATTAATGCGATAAACGCTAGACTTGTAACAATGCTAAAGAGCATGAAATATGGAATACTTTGTACTTCTACTCCTAATCCGAATAGCAATATGACATCGGCTACTATTGCTTGCATAATGCCGACTGATAGTAACACTCCAAACTTACTAATAAACCAGCTAAATCCTGATTTTGGAACACCAACTGTATCACGTAATGGGTATACGATCGATAATAGTAGTGCCCCAACGAATAAACCAAGTGATAAGAAGTACGGTGTAAATCCAGTTCCGTAGTTTGGAACTTCCGCCATTTTCTCCGTCTTCACTTTTACAGGGCTTGCAAACATATCATACGTTTTATCCGTTCCTTTTACTTCACCTGTTTTTTCTGCCCCTTCACCAAGTTTCTCAGCAAGTTCACCTGAACCGTCGTTTACTTTTACGAGTCCATCTGTCACTTTTCCTGAACCGTCAGCCAATTTGTTTACGCCGTCGATTAGTTGGGTTGAGCCAGTTGACATTTTATTTAGACCACCATTTAAAGTGCCTAGTCCAGTTGTTACTTGGCTTGATCCGTCTGCTAATTTATTGATTCCACCTATCATTTCATTCGATTTCGTTGATAATTGGCCCAATCCATTTGTCACTTGATTCGAACCGTCTGCTAACTTATTGATTCCACCTATCACCTCATTCGATTTCGTTGATAATTGGCCCAATCCATTTGTCACTTGATTCGAACCGTCTGCTAACTTATTGATTCCACCTATCACCTCATTCGATTTCGTTGATAATTGGCCCAATCCATTTGTCACTTGATTCGAACCGTCTGCTAACTTATTGATTCCACCTATCACCTCATTCGATTTCGTTGATAATTGGCCCAATCCATTTGTCACTTGATTCGAACCATCTGCCAGCTTATTGATTCCACCTATCATTTCATTCGATTGTGTTGATAATTGACCTAAACTCGCTGTTACTTGATTCGAACCATTTTCTAAATCATTTACACCATCAACTAATGCATTCGAATTTTCTGACAAGCTATTTGTACCCTTTGTTGCTGCACCTAACTTATTACCAAATAACTGAAATTGCGCTACAAATTTAGTTTGCTTATCTTCAAGTAGACGCATTCCATCAGTTAATGTATTGATTTGATTTGTATTTGGTAATTGGACTTGTAAACTACTTACTTTTTTACTTAACTCACTCGTTCCTGCTGCAATAGTACTCGACTTTTTTTGAACATTTTTCATACGGTCACTAGCACTTTGTATAAGTGGGTTCAACTTATCTTGCTCTTCTTTTGGTAAACTTTGAATTGCCGTTTTTAAAGCTTCTATATTACCCATTGCTTCATTAGACTCGTTTACATTCGATTGTGATATTTGATTTAATCCTTCAATCTCTTTCGAAGCTTTATTAATTTCCACAAGCTTCGGTCCCATATCTTTTAAATTTGATATAGAGTTTTTCACATTACTATTTATTTCATGAATACCCTCTTGAATCCCTTTTGCACCTTTTTCTAATTCACTTTGTGCAGTAGAAAGCCCATTCATGCCAGTAGCTAAGTCTGATGTTACTTTTTTTAATTCTTTCGATTTACTAGATAAATCCGTTAAACCTTCTGTTACTCGGCCTGATCCATCTAATAATTGACCAACTCCATTTTTCAAATCTCCCGTTTTACTATTTAATAAGTTTAAACCATTCGACACTTGCCCTGATCCATCTAATAGTTGGCCAACTCCGTTTTTCAAATCTCCCGTTTTACTATTTAATAAGTTTAAACCACCTGATACTTGGCCTGCTCCATCTAATAATTGGCCAACTCCATTTTTCAAATCTCCCGTTTTACTATTTAACAAGTTTAAACCACCTGATACTTGGCCTGCTCCATCTAATAATTGGCCAACTCCATTTTTCAAATCTCCCGTTTTACTATTTAATAAGTTTAAACCACCTGATACTTGGCCTGCTCCATTTAGCAATTTATTTGAACCAGCTAAAAGTTCAGCTACACCATCCTTCATCTCACCAGACTTCCCTTGAAGTGTATGAAGTCCATCCGTCACCTTACTTGAACCTTCATGCAATTCACTAGATCCGTCATGCAATTTACTTGCTCCGTCCGCTCCATCCGCTAATCCTTTTGAGACGTCTTTAATAGAATCAAACATTTTCTCTGCATATGTTTTCGTTAACGTGCTTGCTACTTCACCTTTCATTTTTTCAATCGCGGTTCCGCCAATTTGTGAAGATAGGAAGTTTAAACTTTCATTTGGAATGTATTCTAAATTTAATGGTTTCGGATCGTCTTTTAATAACGTTGTAGCGTTACTGGAGAAGTCATCTGGAATGCGTACTAACATGTAATACTTTCTATCTTCCATTCCTTTTTTCGCTTCTTTTTCACTTACAAACTCCCATTTAAAACTTTTATTATCCTTTAAGTTATCAACGAGCCCTTTCCCGACTTCAATCGGTTTTCCATCAAATACTGCTCCTTTATCTAAGTTGACTACCGCAACTGGTAAATCATCTAACTGTTTATACGGATCCCAAAAGGCCCATAAAAACATCCCCGCATATAAAATTGGTACAAACAAAACCGCAATAATTGGAATTAATATTTTTTTACTTTTTATAATCTCAGCAAATTCTTTACGAAATAACTTATACCCTCTCATAATATTTCCCCCTTCATAAAATGACCAAAATTTACCTTTGGTCATTTTTGACCAAATAAAAAGGCTATACTTGTTCATACATATGCCTTATCCCCGAATTTATACTATGCAACTTTTTCTCAATATGAACTTACATTTTCTATTATCACCCCTAAATAAAACGAATGACCATTTTGTTCATTTAGTCATTTTTTATAATAGTAAAAGGATTATCTTAATTTGACAATCCTTTTAGTAAATAAAGTTCAAATAATTCTGCGATTTTTTCTTTTTCTAGCGGTTCATGATTTTTTTCCCAATCAAAAATAAGCGATACGTATAGGCGAAGCATAATAAATGCTGTAATTTCTGGATCACATTTGCTAATTTCACCTTTTTCGATTGCAATCTTTAAGTACGATTGAATAAAAGAAACGATTTCTACATCAACTTGTTGCATCACTTCTTGTACTTCTTTCGTTCCCATATCACGCTCTTCTTGAATTAATTTAATCATAAGCTGATGTTCTTTTCTAAATTCCAAGATGCTATATAATGCTCTATGTACATTTTCAAAAAATGAAACATCTGAACGAATTGCGTTTTCTGCAACTTGCTTCATTTCTGTCATTAAATTAGAAATAATTTCACCAAATAGCTCTTCTTTATTTTTGAAAAAAGTATAAATCGTTCCTTTTCCTACATTCGCTAACTTCGCTACTTGATCCATCGTTGTTGCTTTATAACCGAACGCTGAAAAAGACTTTGTTGCAGCTTCAATAATAGAACGCTTTCGATCTATCGCCACATCGTCACCTCCAAAAATGACCAATTGGATAATATAGTCAATCAGTACATCTTTGATATTACCACACGCTTTCATTCTATACAAGTTCTCTTTTTTATTATTTCTAGTATAAAAAATTCCAGTGAAGTTATATCATACTGTCATAGTGTATCAGAGGGAAAGAGAAAAAGAAAAGGTGTTCTTAAGATATATATATCAAGAACACCTTTTTATTATTTCAACATAGAAAGCATAATTTTCTCTAACTCTTCTTTATTTACATTTTTATCGAATACTGCTTCTCCTGGCTTCTCTAAACTATGATTAATAATGACAATTTGATACGCACTATTTTTTCCTTTTGCAGGAACAATCATCTTCATACCTTGTAAATTACTATCCGAGTTATCAGTCGCATAGAATATTTGATTGCCTTCTAATTCATACTGTTCAATATTTTCTTCAACAACGAACAAAGCATGGAACGGATCTTTACTTTCCCCAAATACTTGTGATTGATAAGTTGTATAGTTTCCTTTTCCGTTTGTATACTCTAATTCAATAATTAATTCAGGTCTTCTCTTAATAAAACAACCTACCTTTTCATCCTTCAGATTGTATCCTTCAATTGTGTAAGTTGGCTTCTGAATTTGAAAATCAACATGTTGCTGCGCTTCCTTTACCGTGTAATTTAAAGATTCATATACTTTGTCATCGAATGGTTTTGATTGATCATAAAGTGCATATAATTTTTCACGATCAGCTTTTGTTAAACGTTCTTCTCTAAAAAATATTGACTCGTAGTCAGAATCTCTCGGAGCCCCTTTTTTCTGTATATTAATAATTTCTTTAGATAATTTTATGTACTGCTGGAATTCATCTTTTGTTAAAGCCTTTTCAGCTAAATATATATAATCTGTCTTTTGTTCATACACTCTTGCTGAATAATGATATTCTTTTTTCGCATTTTCTTCTGTACCATACAGCATATCTACAGCATTTTGGAAAGCATCCTTTGACTGCTCTACCTTATCCTTTTGTTTTTCTTTCCCTTCCGTTGCACGTGCGTTAAATAAAGAAAGGGATGCAATAGCAACTATAGCAATAACTCCGAGTAAAGAAAGACGATACGATTTCTTTTGGAACTTTTTAATCATAACGATTCTCCTTTTTAGTGTTCGTTTATTTCTACTTAAATTTGCTAGGCTTGGTGCTTGATAGGAATAATGTTCTAAAAGGGTAATAATTGTATGACCGTATGCAATTTGCTCCTCTTTATCTATAAAAGTAAGCGCATATGCATCACAAGCTAATTCTTGATCTTCTCGCATACAGAAGTAGGCGTACCAAAGAATCGGATTGAACCAATTTAATAGGAGTAAGATGTACATAATCCAATTTACAGCTACGTCGTTTCTCTTAATATGAGCTAACTCATGATAAAAGACATATTGTAATTGTTGCTCATTTAATACTTTCATATGTTTTTTTGATAGTAATACTTTCGGGCGAAAGAAACTAAAAACCGTTGGACTCGCAATCTTTCCTGCTAAACGTAATGGAACTGTCTTCTTCATTTTCATAGACTGCTTACAGCGATTAAACACTGTAGCGACTGGTTCATCCGTAATATCCGGTTGTTTCTTTATGTAAGAATATAAACGTCTATTTGTAATAAACGTGATGGCTGCTAATACGATTACTCCAGCTAGCCAAATATCTAGAGCAAGTTTGTATAAAGAAAATGTAGTCTGTTGTTCCGCACTCGTACTTATTTTCTGTTCGCTCTTTTTTGCCACAGTTTCAGAATTTGATTCTAATTTCATTGTCTGTTTCATCTCGTTATTCACTGTATTCTCAGGTGAAGATGTATTTCTTTGAATAACTTCCGACACACTAGAACTATAAGAAAGTAATGAATAAATGCTATAAGAGCTATCTGGTGACCATGGTAAAAGGAGTCTTATCATTAATACGATCCACAGCATATATTGCCACCGGGGCGTTAACTTATTTCTAAATAAAACTTTTATACATAAAATAAATCCAACTAATATACTGGCCATAAGTGACGTTTCTATAAGCCAATCAAAAAAATGAGGAAGGTATACATTTATAAGCATGTCTATCATTGTTATCTATCCTTCCTCTTATTCTCCTCTGTCTTCTCATCTAAAATGCGTTTCAGTTCATTAATATCTTCTGAAGACAATTTTTCTTCTTTTAAGAAATTAACAAGTAATGGCTTAAACGCTGCGCCGCAAAAACGCTTTAGCAAAGATTTCGTTTCAACTTGTAAATAATTATCTTGTGATACTAATGGATAATAGGCGTACATGCGCCCTTTATCTTGGTGGTAAGAAACAGCTTCCTTTTGTACTAAACGATTAATTAATGTACGAATTGTTTTCGGCTTCCAGTCCATTGCATCTTCCAGTTCTTCTATAATTTCATTCGCTGTTTGTGGAGAGTTAGACCAAAGTACTTTCATAATTTCTAATTCCGCTTCAGATATTTTAGGTAATTGATTTGTCATAGTATATTTCACTCCTTCGTATTACATTTGTAATCTACAATTAAGATTACAAATGTAATACTTAATTGTCAACCATATTTTAGAAAATATAATTTCAGTTAAACCTTACTTAACAACAACGAATTTCCCTTTTTTCAAATAATCAAATGAAAAAAACAAGAAAATCTTTACAATTAATAGTAATATAGAAAATAGACAAGTTTATCAAAATAGTGGAGGCTTTTTCAGTCATGATGCGTGCGCTTCGTTTAAATATAAAGCAAGCTTTTTGTAATCGTGTTTCCTTAATTATTATGTTTAGTGGATTAGCTCTTATCTCTATCTATCATTATTATTATGTAATTCGTTATATTGGAGACGGAACGAATGAATTTATAACAACAGCTTTTAAATGGATTGGATTTCGGGATAACGAAATGGATGTTTATTTATTATTAATGCCAGTTATTGCGAGTCTCCCCTTTAGTACAAGTTACAACTCGGATAAGTCAGATGGTTTTAAGCCATTTATAAGTAAAGAAATTTCTTTATTCCCTTATTCAGTAACGAAATATATCGTTACATTTTTTTGCGGAGGACTTCTTTATACGTTCCCATTCATTTTATCGTTATTATTTTGCAAATTAACCATTCCAAATGGCGCACCCGCAGCGGGTTCAGGCATTATAAATGACAACGGGATGTTCGCAAACTTATATTACGATTCTCCCATCACTTACATTTCTGTATATATTGGAATTAATTTTTTATTTGCAGGTTTGATGGCTCTTCTAGGGCTTGCTGTATCTGTATGGTCACAAAAGGACTACATGGCGATTCTGTTTCCATTTGCAGTTACCTCCATTCCTTACGTTCTGCTAAATACAATATTCCCTACAATAGGTGGAGCACCTATTCATTTATATGATCCAAAGCAACCGTTACAGGGCATGTCACCATACATTTTAACGATGCAATGTGTATTCTTCTTCCTCGTTAGCTTAGTTATGTATATAAAAGGAGTCGAGCGAGATAAGAAACGGTACAGAAGAAGACTGCAAAGAAGGGATCGATGTAGAAAAGCGTTTCAAACATAACAAAAACCTAATTTCCTTAGTTATTTTGGAAATTAGGTTTTTTATTTACTATTCATTTACGGCGTACCAGCCAATCCCCATAAAATAACAACCGAGGCAAAATAAATTGCTTTCATAGCTACTACTAAACATAATGATAGAATTGCATATTTACTTAATTCTCTTCTTGCGCCTATTAAAGTAAAAATAATTGCTAAGCTAAACGTTATATAGGACGCTGTTGTATTTATTAAGTTATACGTAATGTCTAAATTTTGCGTAAGCCCTGTTATATCAGCTACAAATTGAAGCATGACAATCGTACTAAAAAAAATTGCGAGCTGATTCATTAATTTTCCATTTATAAATGCTTGCATCGTTGACCTCCTTTTAAAAGACTAAATATTCAATTAATTTTACCATAAAACTAAAAAATATTACCTATAATCCCTAAGAAATCGGTTATATATTATTCATTTATCTTGCAATCTCTTTTCATAAAATAAAAGAACGCTTAGTTACCTAAGCGTCTCCCCTACTCTAAGAAGCCTTCTTCAAATCGATTTGAGCAAGTACTGGGTCATGGTCACTGACACGTCCGTGCTCTTTCATAATGTTTGAGTTTAAATGTACAGGGTCTACAATTGTGTGCGGTGCGATGTTGTTTGTTACTAAAATATGATCTAACACTTGTGCATTTCCTTCATGAATGTACGTGTAACGATTCTCTTTTGGCACTGTGTTTAGCATATCTTTTAAGATTGTTCCTTGCAATGCTTCTAGTGGTTTAGAGAATTCGAAATCGTTCATATCACCTAACACAACAACTGGTGCATTCGTATTCTTTTCTTGAATTCCTTGTACGAAATGATTTACTTCTTGCGCTAACTGAATTCGTTTTTCTTCACTCTTTAATACGAGCGGCTGTACTTTTCCAAATGGCGTTGCATCTCCTAGTTTTGAGTTTAAGTGATTTGCAACGACAACAACGTTTTGCCCTTGGAATGTAAATTCTGCTGCTAGTGGTTTACGTGTGCTTTCAAATAATGGATTTTCGTCTCCAATACGAACAACATTTTTATCTAATAACTTCGGTACCGCTGCTAATTTCACACGTGATGGGTTATAGAAGAAACCGACGCGAATATTTGCTCCTGGTGCTCCCCCGTCTTGATTGTTGTTCGGAGCAATTTCTACATACTCATACTTCGGTCCACGGATTTCTAGAACTGCATCAATGATACGTTTTGCACTTAAAGAAGCATCCGTTGTACCATCATTAATTGATCCATTATTATCTTGCATTTCCTCTACACCGATAATATCTGGCATTTTTAAGTTGTATTTAATAGAATACGCTAACGCTTTTACTTTTTCATCCGTCGTTTCTTTTTTATTCGCTGAGAAGTTTTCAATATTATATGTAGCAACTGTTAACTTATCAAGACGCGGCTGAATATTTGCCCCTACTTGCTTAAATCCACCGTCCACTACAGGTGGTAATTCAGTTACTGGTGAAATGCGGTAAGAACCGTAATCATATCCTACTACCCCTGTTATATCTCCAGTGAAAGAATCTCCTACTTTTGCTACATAATCACGAGGTACCTTCACAGAAAGACGCTCAGGATTTAATTGATTTTCATCTAAAAGTGGTGTACCATATTTCGTTACTACTTTATCTCCGCCATTTTTTACTGTTACATATAAATTCCCATTTTTCTGTGTTGCAATAATTTTTGGCGTTGGCATCGTAACGCGCATACCTTCTATACTTTCATAAAAATCGATTGCATCTTCATTCGGATCAAATAAACCGAATGCATCATTATCGATAATTTGGTCAGGTATTTTCACACCGTTTTCTCCAAGTACAATCGGTACTGGTAAAGCTTGATCTTTTGCGATTACAGCAATGCGACTCGCCTTAATTTCCGTCGTCGTTAAGTCTGTTTCAAATCGCTCTGCATATCCAGGTCCAACATATTCTTCTACTACTCCATCAACTTGAATAAGATCTCCTACCGCTACATTCGCATCTTTTTTGTATACGTAAATACCTTCTGAAGTAGCTGGATCATTATCCGGCTGATTATCTTCTATATAAAAACCATTTTTATCAAGCGCTGTTACAACGCCTTCCACATTGTTTACTTTCTTCCCGTTGTAAGGAGAAATATGTGATTTCCCTTGAATATCATGAATACGAACTGGTTCATTGTTTACGATAATAAATGAAAATGTCGAAACCGCTGAAGAAGTAAGCCCTTCTTTTTCTGCGATTGCTTTCACTACACTATTTTCATTCACTATAATTTGTCCGTTATAGCGAACACTTTTATTTGTAGGATTAGACCCATCTAACGTATAGTAGATTGTTGCCCCTTCTGTATTCGTTGTTAATGTTACCGCTGTTCCTTTCGCAACTTCCCCGCCGTTTGGTGAAGCTACTACATCACTAACACGGTTTTGTTCTTCCCCTTGAAACTTATAGGCTGTTACTGATTTTAAACCTGGGCTACTAAAATATAATTCAAGAGTCCCAGTTAATTGAACTTTCTTCCCGATATTTTCAGGATGATCTTTCACATTCACTGCCGATCTCACATCGCCTTTTGGCAACTGAACAGGCATAATCTTATCTGGATTCGTTTCATTTGGCGAATCGGCAATTGCCACATTTGTGTCGTCAAATTTAGATGGATCCTTCGTGTATTTAGAAGGACTTTGCGTATATCCGACAATATATCCTTCCACTATCCCCTTCGTTTTCCCTTGCTGTTTGAATACTTGAATTGCTTTTTCTACCGACATAGAAGTATTTTCTTCCGCTTGCGCTAAAGTTCCAGTAAATGAAAGCAATAGCAATACTGATACAAAGATACTTAACAATTTCTTCACAGCCATTTTCCTCTCCCTATTTCATATTTTCTCAGCATGTCTATCATAACAAATGATTCGTTATATAGAATGATATTTCGACAAGTTTTACAAAAAATTAATCTCAACTATACGTTTAAAACGAAAAATTACTTATGTTAAAAACAGCTGGAATATGGAGGGTACAAACACCTATTTTCCAATAAAAAACTACCACTTTTTTAGGAAGTGGTAGTTTTTTATACATTTAAAGCCTCTCGTTCACATTCTACTATTTTTTCAATATGTGATAACACACGCTTCGCCGCCAACTCACCTTGATTGATACAGTCCGGAAGACCAGAACCAGCGTAAGAACTACCGGCCAAGTATACACCTGGCAACTCTTTCTCCATAAATATTGTGAGTTTCTTCATTCGCTCGTTATGGCCTACTGTATATTGAGGCATCGCTTCTGTCCAGCGACTTACGATTGTAAATGCTGGACCCTCTGTAATATCCATCGTCTTTTTTAAATCCTCTAAGACAAGCTGTACAATTTCCTCATCCGTTTGTTCTACAACCGCTTCATCACCAGGTCGTCCAACGTAACAACGAAGAAGAGCCTTTCCTTCTGGAGTTGTATGTGGCCATTTCTTGTGTGTCCACGTACATGCTGTAATCGTGTAATCGCTATTTCTTGATACGACAAATCCCGTACCATCAATATCGCGCTGGATGGCTGATTTCGAGAAAGCAAGTGCCACATTCGCAACTGATGTAGAAGGAATGTTACGGAAGAAACGGAACTGCTTGTACTGGGCGAACATAGACGGCAACGCTTTATGCGAGGTTGCCACTACGATTGCATCTGCTTCTATTTCTTTTCCGTTACTAAGAGTAATCACATAGCCATCATCAAATTTTACAACTTTTTCAATGCGCGTTCCCTTCATTATCGTACCTTCATGCATCTTCACTTCGAGGAATTCTACTATAGATTCTAAACCTGTTTTCACCGTTTGGAAGATTCCCTTTTTCGGTTCAGCCTTCTCTTCTTTCTGAGCAAGCGTACGCATGCCAAGCGAGATACTACGATGCTTTTGCTCAATTTGATATATTTGCGGAAATGTAGACATTAAGCTCATTTCATCAATATCACCAGCATAAATACCAGATAATAATGGTTCAATTAAATTTTCAACCACTTCGTTTCCAAGGCGATGTCTGAAAAACTGCCCGAGTGATTGGTCAGATACTGGTTTTGATCTAGGCATTAACAGATCAAAACCAGCTCTTAATTTACCAATTGGGGAGAACAATCTGGAAAATAGAAACGGAGTAATTTGCGTTGGAATTCCCATCATTGATCCGCTCGGCATTTTATGTAACCGATTATTTACAAGGACGAATGATTGACCGGTCGTATTCTCTACAATTTCATCGCCAAGGCCTAATTCTCTCACTAATTTAGATGCGCTTTCTTTTCTTGCTAAGAAAGAATCCGGTCCGCGTTCAATTGTAAATCCATCTTTTCGAACGGTTTGAACTTTCCCGCCAAGTTTACCCGACGCTTCTATAAGTAATGTATCTATCGGCAAGTTCTTTTCATGAATTTCTTTTTGCAAGTTATACATTGCTGTTAATCCAGTGATGCCACCGCCGACGATCACGACTTTTTTCCTCAAATAGGCTTCCCCCTTTCTTCTTACAATACAGATTCTTTTTTCTTTAAGACAACATCAGCTAAACAGTCAATAAATACGTCAGATGCGTTTGGCATTTCTGGACGATAATATTTCGCACCAATTTCATCCGTTACAACTTTACACTCAAAGTCGTTATCATATAAAACTTCTAAATGCTCAGCAACAAATCCAACTGGTGCATATACGAATGAAGTATAGCCGTGCTTTTCATTTAACTCTCTCGTTAAATCTTGTACATCTGGACCAATCCAAGGATCTGGCGTGTTTCCAGCACTTTGCCAGCCAACTGCATAGTTTGCTACTTCTGCACCTCGTGCAATATAATCAGCTGTTTCATTTAATTGATCTGGATATGGATCGCCTAGTGCGATAATTTTCTCAGGTAAACTGTGAGCAGATACGATTAATACTGCTTTTTCACGTTCAGCTTCTGACATACCGCTATATATACCTTTCACCGCATCGACCCAGTACTGAATAAATTTCGGTTCTTTATACCAGCTATCGATGCCATGAATTGTTAAGTTTCCAAGTTTCTCCGCTTCTTCTTGCGCTCGTCCTACATACGACTTCACGCTAAATGTGGAATAATGAGGAGCAAGAACAAGTGCAATTGCATCTTGTATCCCATCGTTATGCATATCTTTCACAGCATCTTCAATAAACGGTTCAATATGTTTTAAACCAAGATACATATGGTACTCTACTTCATCTTGCACTTCATTTAAACGCATTTCTAACTTCTTAGCTTGCTCTAATGTAATAGTAGCTAAAGGAGAAATACCACCAATTGCACGGTAACGCTCTGTTAAATCTTCTAGCATTTCAGGACTTGGCTTTCTTCCTCTGCGAATATGTGTATAGTAACGTTCAATGTCTTCTTCTTTATATGGCGTTCCGTATGCCATTACAAGCAAACCAATTTTCTTTTTCATACAGTAATTCTCCTTTACTTCGCTAACTGCCCTTTAGAGTATTCATGAATAAATGTAGTTAATTGTTTTAATGTATCTGGATTTACTTCTGGGAATACACCGTGACCTAAGTTAAATACGTAACCTGGTTGTTTCATCCCTTGATCTAAAATACCTTTTACATGTTCTTCAATTACAGACCAAGGCGCTAATAAGAACGAAGGATCCATATTTCCTTGTACCGCCTTATGAACACCACGTGCACGCGCTTCTTCAATCGGTAAACGCCAGTCTAAACCTACAACATCAAGAGGTAAGTCATGCCATTCATTCACTAAGTGTCCTGCACCTACACCGTGCATAATCATCGGCACACCCATCGTACGAACTTCTGCGAAAATACGCTCCATCGCTGGTTTAATAAATACGCGATAATCTGCTACATTTACTGTTCCAACCCAAGAATCGAAAATTTGAACTGCTTTTGCTCCTGCGTTAATTTGCGCTTTTAAATATGTAATAACCATATCTGCTAGCTTATCCATTAAAGCGAACCAAGCTTTCGGTTCTGCGTACATGAATGCTTTCGTATTATGGTAGTTACGAGATGGACCGCCTTCAATCATATAGCTCGCTAGCGTAAATGGAGCTCCTGAAAAACCGATTAACGGTACATCTAACATTTCTGTCGTTAATAAACGAATCGTATCTAGTATGTACGGTACGTCATCTTCTGGATTGATTTCCCCTAGTTTTTCTACGTCTTGTAAAGAACGGATTGGATTATCAATAACTGGGCCAATACCTGATTTAATTTCTACATCCACACCAATTGCAGGTAGTGGTGACATAATATCTTTATAAAGAATTGCTGCGTCTACGTTATATTGATCAACTGGCAACTTTGTAACGTAAGCACATAACTCTGGATTGTGTGTAATTTCAAATAAAGAATACTTTTCTTTTATCTTTCTATATTCCGGCTGCGAACGACCTGCTTGACGCATATACCATGCTGGTACATACTCTGTACGTTCCCCCCTACATGCTTTTAAAAATGTCTCATTTATATTTCTTACCAAGACCCTTGCTCCCTTCCTTACCAATGCTTCGAATACGTTCGATATTTATCTTTTTTTACTATACAGCTTGTAAAAACAAAATGCATAATATTATGTACGTTGTTCATGAAATTGACACAAACATTCGTAAAACCGCTTACCATTTTCACAACATTCTTATTATAGCACAGAGAAAATCTATGGTTTAGCTACTTTTGACTTTTCTCCTTCGCGATTCGTTTGTGTGTTATATGGCACAACGTAAAAGCTCGGTTTTGAAAATATGTTAACAAACTTTTCCTCATATTCTCCAGCACCTGTTACAGTGCCTACATGCGTATGAATTCCGTTCTCCACTCTATAGATTCGATACATAATTCTTTCATCTGGCAGTGGTGTCCAGCTCAATTTTGTTTTAAATAAACCGAAAGGACTAAACGATAGTTTCATTTTTACATCTTCAATCTTGCGCAGCCGAATTGGAGCACCGATTGTTTCCACACCTTCTGGCTTCAGAAACTTCTCTTTATGTTCTACATTTGCCTTCGTTAAAATTTTCTTAAACAATTTCGTCGCAGACGCACTTTCCCCTTGCAACTGATGTTTTTTATCTGTGCGGTCATAACCAATCCAAACAGCACCTACTAAATTCGGTGTATACCCGACGAACCACATATCTCTTGCACCGTTCTCGTCATTAGGAATTGAAGTGGTACCCGTTTTTCCAGCTAGTGCCCCATTATACACACCCGCTTTCGCCGTTCCTTCCTTCACAACTCCTTCTAACATTTTCGTCATATACCATGACGTTTGTTTCGAGAAAATCTTTGTTTCTACTTTTGGCGATTCTCCAATGACTGCGCCGTGTCTATTTAACACTTTATCAATAACGTGCGGCTCAATAATAGTCCCATTTGCTAAAAATGCGCGATACATTTTCACAAGGTCAAATGGTGAAACACCATTTTTTAATCCGCCAAGCGCTGTACTTAACCCAGCGTCTGCAATATGAACATTTCCTTTCTCTAAATATTGCTTTCCTTCTTCTACCCCTAATTCATTTAATAAAGAAACTGCCGGTACATTTGCTGACTCTAAAATCGCATCATACATCGTCATTTCTTTCGTATACTCATGATTGTAATTTCGAGGTTCATAGCCTTCAAAAGAACTTCTCTCATTCTTTAATAAAGAATATGGATTATACTTTTTCGTTTCTAGCGCTGGTGCATAGACGATCAGTGGCTTTAAAACAGAACCCGGTTGCCTTTTTGCAAAAACACGATTAAATCCTCTCGGGACGTACTTTCTTCCGCCAATCGCAGCTTTAATTCCACCTGTACGATTATCCATTAATAAAAATGCACCTTGCGCTCCCTCTTCTTTACCAGGGAAATTTCCTTCATCTTGAAACTGGTTATACGCTACCTTCTGAATCTTTTCATCCATTGGTACGACAAACGTATATCCACCACGAAGTACCTCTTGATGAGACAACCCGTATAAACGGGCTGCTTCATCTATGACCATATCAATATACGGCATATATGCGAGCTCATTCTCATCTAAGTTTTTATATAGAGCAATTGTCTTTCCTTGATATCGTACACTCTCCTCTGCAGTCAAATAGCCCTGTTTATGCATAAGCGACAATACGAGATCACGGCGCTCCTTACTCTTATCTGGTGATAAGTACGGTGAATATCCATTTGGTGATTTCGGAAGGCCTGCAAGCATCGCTCCTTCTTCTACTGTTAAATCCTCTACATTTTTATTAAAATACAACTTTGCTGCCGCTTGAATACCGTAAGCCCCATGGCCAAAGTAAATATGATTCATATACATTTCAAGAATTTGCTGCTTCGTATATTTTTGTTCTAATTGAAGAGAGATTGCGACCTCTTTTAGTTTACGAGTAAATGTTTTTTCACGTGTTAAAAAGACATTTTTAGCGAGTTGCTGCGTAATGGTACTACCGCCCTCTACCTTTTCTCCTGCTAACGTATCTTTATAGAGAGCCCGAAATATAGATGGATAATCAATTCCTTGATGCTCATAAAAACGAGAATCTTCCACCGCAATAAATGCCTGCTGCACATAATTCGGGATTTGCTCAATCGGTACGAGTTCTCTATTTTCTACGTATAATTTCGTAATTTCTTTCCCTTTCTGGTCAACGATACGTGATGAAGAGTGGAAAACGAGTTGCTTTTCATCCATCATATAGCTACCAGCTAACACGATAAGTTTATAGAGTACAATTGCTACTACAAACGTTGCGACGCCGCCTAATAAAGTCCACTTTACTTTCTTCATACATCGTCCTTCTTTCCAAATGATGGTACATTTATTATTTGAAAAAGAATTATCTTTATGTATATAATCTTCGAAGTTTTTCTAAGGAGTTGATATAATAGAAACAATCTATAAAGGGGGCATTAAAATGAAGGCTATTATTTCATACGAAACACCTCTAGAACAAGCACATTTCACTGCAAAAAATGATGAGAAAAATATGTTTTATAAAGAAAATACAGAAGAATCTGTAGAAGGTTCATTTCAGTATGACGTACTAGACGCTGTTGGCGAATTTAAAGGACAACCTGGCTATATCGTTTGTAACAACATTTCTGTAACAGACGAAGGTCGCCCAGTATTTGAAAACCGTTTTAAAAACCGAGCTGGCCTAATCGAAAACGAACCCGGCTTCCAAGCGATCCGTGTTCTTCGCCCATTAAGTAATGATACATACGTCATTTTAACGATGTGGGAAACAGAGCAAAACTTTAAAGACTGGACAGAATCACGTTCATTCGAAAATGCTCATAAAAAACGCCCTGCACAAGCAGAGGGACAAGCTCAGGCTCAGGCGCATCCACATGCAGAGCAGCAAAAAAGCATTTTCTCTCGTCCATCTTTTGTGACTACTTTTGATGTGTTAGTTTAGGTTTTTATTTGGGGTACTGAGTTTATGATGCGTGAAATTTTATTGGCGATTCGACAGAGAATATCGACTTATCGATAAATCACAACAAAGAAAAAGGAAACACCATTACACACCGGTGTTTCCTTTTTCTTTGTACCAATTATATATACGAAGTGCATCTTCCTTTCGCATATGCTTCACTTTATATCTGTGACCCGCTACTGCTACCGCGGCTGTACACAACTCGCCTTTCTTTTGAAAATACGATTGATTGTATCCTACTACTTGAACGTGCCTTCTGCACATCATTCCTGTATATTTCGCAAGACCTCGGTACACCATCGTTAATTGATTTTCTCTCATCATATAACCGCCGCTTGTATAACGATTGTATGCAAGCATTGTAAATACGATACATAGCGGTATAAGAGTGAACAACGTAATATTTTGCTTAAAATATATACTCGCACCGACAATCGGCACAGCGAGCACAACACTTGTAATCCAGCCCATAATGATATAACGGCGCAATGCCGTTTTTGGTAAATGGACCATTTCCCCTTCTATTTCATACGGCAACTGTAAATAAGAAAGTAACTGCTGTACATCTTTTTTCTTCATAAAAGGATGTAACATCACTTCATTCCCTGCTGCTTCTATACTTTGAATGACTTCCACTTCGATAGAGCAATAACCAAAAGGCTGACGGAGAATTCCTTCTTTCACAGTAATCGCTTGAATACGGTGTAGTTTTAAGACAAACTCTTTCTTTTCAAATAACCCTTGAACGATACGAATTTCATTTCCTTTTCGCTCAATTTTAAAGTTCGCATATTTTAACGCATAGCCGGCCGTAGAAATGACCCACGAAATTGCCATTAAAATTGCGGCCATAACGATTAATTCATATACACCGTTATCTATCACATACGCTTCCACTTTATTTATAAGCCATTTTGGAAGAAATTGATTAAACTCCGAATAAATAAGAAGTAGTCCAGAAAATACTAATCCAAATTTACCGGATGTTATAGATGCTACTAAAATCTCTTTCATCGTTAACTGATACACAGTCTTACTTTCTTCTGCTGCGGGCGTTTCTTCACTCACAACGCTTCTTTCTTTATGTAATAAGGCAATCAGTTCCTTCGCTTCCTCTTCTTTAATACCAGCTAACATCACTTCTGGCTCACTACCGCCACCCGCTACTTCTATATTTAATTTCGTAAGTCCAAGTATTTGATAAATGACGTTAGAAGACGTACTAATATTTTGCACACGATCTTTATTTAAATAGCTTTCTTTCTTAACGAACACACCATGTTTTATCTGTAAAATATTATTTTCAACCCAGTACACTTTAAAATACCATTTTACAGCTGAAAAAATAGCCATAATAAATAATAGAGCCAAAAGAACAAGATGAAATACATACCAAGGTTTCACTTCACCATCTGAGCGAAATAAGACAAGAAAAATAAAAGGCAACAAAGTCGCAATTCGAATACCTAATAAGATCGTAATCGGATGTTGCCTCTTATACATCCTCATCACTCACCTTTGCCAGTTCTCCAATTTGTCTTTTCAGCTGTTCTGCTTCTTCTTTCGTTAAACCAGGAATACTATGAGAAGTTGCCGCTGTTGAAATGTGTAATTCTGCTAAATTATACTTTCTCATAATCGGTCCTTGTTCAATCGTAACGTGCTGCACGCGAATCATCGGAATGAGCACACGCTTTACAACGAACATTCCCTTTTGAATCTCAATCTCTTCTTCATTTAATCTGTAACTATAATAACGCTGACGTAAATTTGGAAACACAAAATAATCGAGCGGGATAAATGTAATAGCGCCTGTTACTAACAATCCGAACAACCAGCCCCACCAGTTAAAGTTAATCATAAAAAAGAAATACGCAATTACGATTGCTAATATAACTGCCGCCCCAATTAAAGCGTGAATTCTCCACACTTTCAGCATATTAGTATGAATCTCCCTTTCTAACGGCTGCATCTCATCACTCCAATTATATGAATTTATTACTTATGTTAGTTGTTATATACACTTTTGTAAATTTATAGTTTTCTATATCGTATCCAGAACTTCTTTAAAATACCCTTCATTAATGGTATACACTAGAAACTGAATATAATCTATCTCATTCGTATCCGGATTAGCAAATGGTAAACCTAGCTGCCGACCTTCCTAACATATCTACAATCAGAGCAACGTCAGTATGCTCAAAGTCTACACGGAATGCTACCGCTTCTCCCGTACATTCGTAATCTTTAATCGCATCATAAGACTTATTTGCACTAATCAGCATCACTTTGAATAGTTGTTTCAAATTTTCTTGTTTAAAATTAATCCTATATACCACTCCTTTTTCCAACAAAATACTACGAAAACAGTGTAATCTTACACTTTCATAGCCTCACACATCAATTATATTAAAAATAAAGCTAGTTTTTTATAAATTTTTTGATATAATTACATACGGGAAACGGGAAGAATTTTGTCTTCCCTTGTGTTTTTATTTGCATCTAGTTCTTTTGCTAGATGCCTTTTTTTATGCCAAATAAGATAAAGTGAAACTTTAATCAGCCCGCACCAATCGGGCTTTTACGGGCAGTTGATCCCCCACCTAACTTCTTTTCTTTCGCTGAATTTTGAGGTAGGGGTCTTACTGCCCGCAAATAGCGGGATAAAAAAGGTATCCTCAAATACTTTGAGGATACCTTTTCACTTTTATTATCTCTACTGTTCTCTACCTAATACGAGTAATCCATGGATGTATACTTAGGCGGACCTTTCGGTATATGCGTACCAACTTGATATTGAATAGGTTGATCCATTTGCATTAACTACTCATTTCTCTATAACAAAAAAGCCTGCCTTTCATAATAGGCAAGCTTTTTCAAATTAATCCTCACATATTCTCTTCTTATACCAATCCTGCATTCTCTCCGCATCCTCAACTCTCGTATGCTCTAATTTATAACTTGATGATGCACTAGAAAACTTATACGTACATAAATCCGCGCGGCGCTGGAAATATGATTGTGTTTTTTCCATTGATTGCACGTGTCTTCTTCTGACAAGTCCTGTATATTTTCCGACACTACGATATACAAGTGTAATTTGCTCTCCATTTACACCGTAACCATTCGTTTTAAATGTTGCATATCCAAGTGTAAAGATAAGGATTGCGAGCGGTAGTAATGCCCACATGATGTAATACTTTTCAAAGTATATGCTTATTCCAGTAAGCGGGATTGCTAACATTGCGAAGAAGATGACACTATCAATAAGATAGCGGCGCAATGCTGCTTTTGGTAATGAAATAATGTTTGTATTCAGTTCGTATGGTAATTGTAAATGTGCGAGTAAATCTTGCACGCGATCTTTTCGAATAATTGGATGCAGCGTAACCTTCTCCTCTTTTCCCTCACTTTGAATGACTTCTACTTGCACAGCACAATAACCGAATGGTTGGCGTAAAATACTTTCTTTTATCGTAATACCTTGAATACGGTGTAACTTTAGTACAAGTTCTTTCCTTTCAAGCAAACCTTGCGAAATACGCACTTCATCATTTCTTCGATTCACTGTAAAGTTTCCATGTTTTAACGCATAACCGATTGTAGATATAATCCAAGAAACGACAAGTAAAATAGCTACCATGTAAATCCAGCCATATATATCATGATCCATTACATACGACTCTACCTTATTTTTTATCCATTTCGGAATGTATTCATCCACTTGGTTATAAACGAAAAAGATTAAAGAGAATAATAATCCAAATTGACCAGATGTAACAGACGCTATTAAAATCTCTTTCCACGTTAACTTGTACTCTGTCGTTTGTTTTTCCGCTGTAATAATTTCTTTCTCTACTACTTCTTCTAATATTTCTTCTACTTTTACTACCGAGGTTGGCTCATTTAACATTGTAATAAGCTTTGTTGCCTCTTCTATCGTAATACCAGCTAGGTTAACTTCCGGCTCATTTCCTCCGCCAGCCGTTTCAATTTTAATTTTCTTAAGGCCTAACACCTGATACAGCATGCCTGAACTCGTATTAATCGTTTGAACACGTTCTTTATTTAAGTAGCTCTCCTTCTTCACAAAGAGACCTTCCTTAATATGTAATACGTTATTTTCAACCCAGTATACTTTGTAGTACCAGCCTACGATAGCTGAAACAATCGTGATTACCGCAAAACCGATAGGAACTAAATACCAAAATGGAAACTTTCCCTTTAAGCTAAAAAGAAAAATAATAAATGGTATAAAATCTGTTATTTTTAATTCTAATAACATCGTGATTGGATGCTGCCTTTTATACATCCTCATCACTCACTTTCGCTAATTCTGCGATTTTCGTTTTCAGCATTTCGGCTTCATACATCGTTAAACCAGGGATGCTATGAGAAGTTGCTGCTGTTGAAACGTGTAATTCTGCTAATCCGTATTTTCTCATAATTGGCCCTTGTTCAATCGTTACGTGCTGTACACGAATCATCGGTACTAATACGCGTTTTACGACGAAAAGACCGTGCTGAATTTCAAGCTCTTCTTCATTTAGTTGATAGCTATAATAACGCTGACGCAATTTCGGAAACGTAAAGTAATCAAACGGCGTATATACAATTGTAAATCCGATGAGCACATAGAAAATCCAAGCCCACCAATTAAACTTAATCATAAAGAAAAGATATGCCAAAATGACTATAATACTAATTCCTAGCTCAATTAAGGAACGCGTTTTCCACACCTTGACCATGTCAGGATGAATTTCATTTTTCAATGGCTCCATGTAACCACTCCAAATCTAGTAATCTAATATATGAATTCTCTCAAGTTACATTTTACATAATTTCACAGAAAATGAAAATGAATGATTTGCAAGTTAATCAGAGTTTTAAAAGGAACTTCTTGATGAATCTAGAAATGTAAAAACAACGTATAACGATAAGGGGGACATTCATATGGGATATGGTGGTAAAGGCGGTAGCGGCGGCGGTGAAGATGGTAAGAGCGGTAGTAGCGGATTTATATTACTCGTTGTGCTCTTTATCGTATTAACCATAATTGGAGCCAGCTATAGCGGAATTGGTTCTTACCTAAACTGAACTTTCACCAATAAGCAGTACCCATCTTAGCTATGCACACAAAATAGAAAGCCCTAGTTATATAACAGCCAGCGCTTTCTATTTGCAGTATTCTTAGTTTTATTTCCAACTCGTATGCGCCAGCATTCTTTCGCATACGGAAATCATTATTGATCATCCACAATAATATACGCTGTTCTGATTGGCCCGTGTACACCTACGACAAGGTTCATTTCAATATCCGCGCTATTTGACGGACCAGAAACGAAATTCACACAAGCCGGCAGATTTTCTCCCGCTTTATTTTGATTATGAATCAGTTTTGTAGCTTGGGTTAATCTTGGTACAATTGTACTTTTAGGAACAATTGCAATATATGACTCTGGAAGAAGACTAACATGCCTTCCTTTTAACCCGTCATTAAAGAGCACAACGGTTCCTGATTCGGCTAACGTCATATCACTAAACGTAATGCCAAGATCAGCAGCTTTCGCAAATTTTATATCCTCTTCTTTATAATCTAATCCCCATGTACGAAAATGTGTTGTACCTTCATTTTTGAAACATGGAGTAAGACCATACTCATTAAAACGCTCATCATTCGAACACATAACAGATTTGATATTCCAATCTGTTATAAAAGATTGAAATGTTTCAACAAGATTTTCCTTTGTTGTTCGCTTCACTTCTGTATGAATCACTTTGCATTGCTCCATTAACTTTAATACAAGCTCGTCTTGTGTAAGTCCGTCAAAAACAGTCCACTGCGGGGAAAAAGACCAGTTCGGTTTTTTCACTATTTCTGGACGTTTCCTACCAAGCTTTTCTGATAATTGGAGTAAAAATTCCTTACGATTTTGAATGGCCATCATCGTTCTCCTTTACGTGTTTTGCAAACCACTCTCGAAACGGTTGTTTTTTCGGAACTGGAAAATCTCTCGCATCCGTCCAAGCTTTTAACGGCCCAATTCCTCGCTCAATCTTATCTCCTTTCGAGAGAGGTCTTAATGCATACGGAGCGCTCTTCGCAGCAAAAGAAAATAATGTAGGACTCTTCACCGTTTTTTCAAACCCTTTCATAGCCACGTTCCAAGCTACAGGTGATTGTTTTTCCTCTACAATGCGGCTGCGATGTTTAATTAATAAATCATGTAGCGGGATTTTCACCGGACACGCTTCTGTACAAGCACCACAAAGGCTAGATGCATAAGGTAAATCCTTATATTCATCATATCCCCCTAAAAGCGGTGTCAACACAGCTCCAATTGGTCCTGGATAAATGGATCCATATGCATGTCCACCAATATGTCGATATACAGGACAAACATTAATACATGCCGCGCAACGAATACACTGAAGAACGCTTTGGAATTCTGTTCCTACAATATCGGAACGACCATTATCAACAATGACTAAATGAAATTCCTCAGGTCCATCTGTCCCACCAGGCTCAGTTAATCCTGTAATATAACTTGTTAACTTTTGCCCTACAGAACTACGGCATAGAAGTGTTACTAAAACATCAAGCTCTTCCCATGTCGGAACGATACGTTCCATCCCCATAACTGTAATCAACGTTTTCGGAAGTGTCGTAGTAAGCCTTGCATTTCCTTCGTTTGCTACGATAGAAATTGACCCCGACTCTGCAACAGCAAAGTTACATCCAGTCACTCCTATATCCGCCGCAAAAAAATCATCACGTAAATACCCTCTTACAAACCTCGCCATTTCCGTAGGATCAGATGTTCCAGTGTAATCTAACTTTGTTTTAAATATTTCACAGATGTGTTCTTTATCCTTGTGAAGGCACGGAACAACAATATGTGATGGAGGATCGTGGTCGTTCACTTGTAGAATAAATTCAGCAAGATCTGTTTCTAATACTTCCGCTCCCGCTTCTTCAATCGCTTCATTTAAACTAATCTCTTCCGTTACCATCGATTTTGATTTCACAATTTTTTTCGCGTTTTTCTTTTTTACAATCTCTTTTACATACTCCCTTGCGTCTTCTGCAGTCTTTGCAAAATAAACAAAACCACCGTTTTTCTCAATATTTTCACTAAGCTCATATAAATAATAATCAAGGTTTTCTAATGTATGCTTTCGAATTTCTTCTCCTAAAGCTCGCCATTCTTCCCAATTCCCAAGACTCTCAGTAGCTTTTAGTTTCTTGCCTCTAAGACCATCTTGCGCTTTCCTAACAGCCTGTCGCATAAATTGATCCCCAATACCTGTTTCAGCACGCTTATGAAAAGGATCTTTCCCAATTTTCATTCCCATCTCTATATCCCCCTTATTTTCGATCTTCATTTAATACTTGAGCAATATGTTTCACATCAATTGGATAACCGTTACGTGTTAAACGTCCTTTTATGTTCATTAAGCAGCTACAATCCATCCCAATTAAAACTTCTGCACCGGTTTCCATAATATGCTTTACTTTTTCATCAACCATTTGCTCAGAGATTTCTGGCATTTTCACTGAGAATGTACCACCAAATCCACAGCAATCATAATTATGCGGCAACGAAACAACTTCCAGTCCCTTTACACATTTTAATAATTTTTGCGGCGGTTCCTTAATCCCCATTAACCGGCTCATATGACAAGATGTATGAACCGTTGCTTTTTTATGAAGCTTCGCACCTAAGTCCTCTTTCCCTAATACTTCAACAAGAAATTGTGTGAATTCATATGTTTTATTGGCAAGTTCAGTAGCTTTTTTCTTCCACTCCGCTTCACTTTCAGAAAATAAGCTAGAAAACTCGTGAACCATCATAGCGCAAGACCCCGATGGTGCCACAACATATTCTGAACTAGCAAAGGCTTCAATCATATGTTTTGCAGCTGTTTTTGTTTCTTTCACATACCCGCTATTATAAGCAGGTTGTCCGCAGCAAGTTTGACTTTTAGGAAAATCAACTTCACACCCTAAATCTTCAAGAATTTCGACAACATCTCTTCCTACTTCTGGATAAAAAACATCTGCAACACAAGTGATAAATATTGATACTCTCATATTTTGCACCCCTAAATACAGTAAAGTAAGCTCAAGTAACTTTATAACCAAATCCACCTTATCTGTATATTATTGGTAAAAAACCAAAAAATATGAATAGAAATAACAAAAAAGACTCTCAAATTTGAGAGTCTTTTTTATATGTTTAGAACTTCTTTTTCTAAAATTAGCGAATATGTGTCCGTACGACGATCTCTTAAAAATTGCAGTAGATTACGCGCTTCATTAATTTCCTTTGTATCAATTTTTTGGATGAGTATTCCTTCCTCCTCTCCTAAAGAACAAATAATTTCTCCCATTGGATTACTGATAAAACTTCCTCCATAGAAACACATGTCCTTTTCTTTCCCGACTCTATTTACAGCTACTACAAATACACCGTTATGGATACTATGAGCTGAAATAGCTTTTGTCCAAATTGGTTTTGTCGATAATTCTGGATAATCTGGTTCAGAGCCAATTGCGGAAGGGTAAAATAATATTTCTGCTCCTTTTAGTGTCAAAATTCGTGCTACTTCAGGAAACCATTCATCCCAGCAGATCCCGATTCCTATTTTCCCATACTTTGTACTATATACTGGATATCCTGTATTTCCTGGTGTGAAATAATATTTTTCATGGTAACTCGGTCCATCTGGAATATGATTTTTACGTGTTGTTCCTAAATATTTACCGTCAGCATCAAACACTGCTGCACTGTTAAAATAAATCCCTTGTGCCACCCATTCATAAAAAGGAACAATTAAAACAACATGAAGTTCTTCCGCTAACCTTTGCATCGCTTGTAATGCTTCATGTTCAAAAGGAATTGCCAGTTCATAATTACGAACTGAAACGTTTTGAGCAAAGTATTCAGCATGATATAACTCCTGTAAACAAATAATCTTGGCTCCCTTTTTTGCTGATTCTCTTACCTTTGCTATTGTTCTTTCTATATTTTCCTTGATATTCTCATTACACGCTAATTGAACTAGCCCAATTGTCACTTCGCTCATTTTCTTCTTCCCTCCCCATATTAATTCTTAACGCTTTCTTTTTCATTCCGAAAAACTATATTTCCATTTACCACCGTAAAAATAACCTTAGCATCTTTCATTTCTTCCACCGGTACAGTAAACAAATTCCGATCTAGCACAACTATGTCAGCTAGCTTCCCTTCTTCTATTGTGCCTAGTTCCTTTTCACGAAATGAGGCATATGCAGGAGTATACGTGTATGCTCGTAACGCTTCCGCTAATGATATTTTCTCTTGCGAATTCCATTCCACACCTTCATCATCTAGCCTTGTTACAGCTCGGTAAATTTCTGGTAACGGGTTTATTGTAACTACAGGATAATCGCTGCCAAATACAAGCGTTGTTCCTGCATCCATTAATGTTTTCATCAAATAATTGTATTGCATTCTTTCTGACCCAATTAACCTTCTATATACTTCTCGACTTGTAAGATTAATATGTTCAGGCTGAATAGACGCCAGTACCCCTAATTTTTGAAACCTCTCAATATCATTTGGATGAATCATTTCGACATGCTCAATTGCGTGCCTTGCATCTCTTTTTCCATTCTGTATTTCAGCCTCTTCAAAAGCATCTAATGCTAAACGTACAGCTCCATCTCCTATTGCATGAAATCTTACGCGAAAGCCCTCCTTATCAGCTGCTACTGTCCATTTTTTTATGATTTCTGGTGGATATGTAGTATGCCCTCTTGTCGTTTCTTCCTTATATGGTTCAAGTAAATATGCCGTATAACTAGTTGTTACTCCATCAATAAATTGTTTAAACCCGCAAAATTGAACCATACTAGATTTGTATTTTTCCTTTAAGGATTTTGCTAAGTTTACATCTCCATTTAGCGGAGCAACAAAATGAACTCTCGTTGTTAACTTTCCTGTTTTTTCAAATTCATCATATAACTCCGCTTCTTCTACGCCCATTTCTGGTATCCTCAATAAATCATGCACAGAGGTTACTCCATATTTTGCAGCTTCCATTAAAAAATTTTGAAGTAATATCCTATTTCGTTTAGAGTTAAACTGCAATACGCTAGTTGCTAATCCCACTGCATTTTCTTTTAAGACTCCTGTTGGCTCACCATTTTGATCCTTGACGATTTCTCCATATGGCGGACTCTTCGTTTCTTTATTAATCCCTGCCATTTCGAGTGCTTTGCTATTTAGCCAAACACTATGAAATTCAGCATGGTATAAAAACACTGGGCGATCTGCAATATACTCATCTAATATCATCCGATGTGGCTCTTCATGAATGTCCCACAAGTTCTGCTCCCAACTGCTTCCAATCACACAATTTATCTCGTTATTTCGTTCAGCAAATTCCTTTACAAGCTTTCCAACTTCTCTAGCTGAACGCGCATGAATTAACTGTACTCCCTCATTTACTAAACTTCCTAACATTAAATGAATATGGAAATCATGAAATCCAGGCAGAATAAGCTGATTTCCAAAATCATGTACAATTGTGTCAGCATCTACATAACCATGAATATCTTCTTTCGGAACAAGAGCAATAATCTTATCACCCTTAACAATAATGGATGCCGAGATAGGTGTTTCTCCTATACCTGTAAATACAGCATGACTACTTAAAATCATATCCGCTTTTTTTCTCATAACTCTCCCCCTAAATAGATAATTCTTGTCCCTCTTCTTTTGGCAATTCATCAAAATTCATCTGTGGTGGTTGAACACGGAATAATTTTGTTATATATAGAAGATATGCAATGCCCATAATGGTCCATATTCCTCCCAGTATGAGAGACATCTTGTCTAAATCACTCCACAATTTAATTGTTATACATGCACCAATTAGCGGTATGAACAAATAGAGAATCGTAGATTTTAATGACCTTTGTCTCCCCTTAATAAAATAATGTGCAATGACGGAAATATTCACGAATGTAAAAGCAATTAATGCACCGAAGTTAATAAAAGATGTAATGGTAACAAGGTCAGTAAATAGTGACACCAAAGCAAAAATACTCACTAAAATAATATTTTTGATAGGCGTTTGAAAACGCGGATGTATATAGGCGAAAAATGATTTTGGTAGTACAGAATCCCTCCCCATTGCATATAAAATACGCGAAACACTAGCATGAGAAGCTAACGCGGATGTGAATGAAGTTACAATCATTCCTGCAAGAAACAAAGCATTAAATAAATTTCCTCCTATCATCCTAGCGATTTCAGCAGCTGCCGTATCTAAACTTTTATATGCCATATAATCTGGATGTATTAAATGTGCTAGATATGAAACGATAATATAGCAAGTACCAGAAAAGCAAATGACAAAGAAAATCGCTTTTGGAATGGTTCTTTTTGGTTGAATGGTTTCCTCTGCAAAAGTTGTTAAAGCATCAAACCCTAAAAAGGATAAACAAAGTACAGATGCCCCTGAAAACGCTGCAATTATTGAGGTATCTGAATTCATAAACGGTTTTAATGAAAATAATGTTCCCTCTCCTGTTCCATTAAGAAGTGAATGAATACAGAGAGCGCAAAAAACCATCAATACGATATATTGGAATCCTAAAAAAATCATATTCATTGTAATTGTTACTTTTGTCCCTACAACATTAATTACTGTCACAATTATAATCATCGCAATAATCCATATACTAGAAGGAATAGAAGGAAGATATTCCGATAAATAGAGTGAAATAATGAGGAAGTTAATCATAGGGATAAACAAATAATCCATTAGAATTACCCAACCAACCATGAAACCTAATCCTGGACTTATTGACTTTTGTGTATACGTATAAGCTGATCCCGAAATTGGATACGCTTTTGTCATTTGTCCATAACTATATGCTGTAAATAACATCGCACATAGTGCAAGTATATAGGCTGTTGGTATCACTCCTTTTGATAAAGATTCCACTACGCCAAACGTAGTAAATACCGTTAATGGTGCCATATATGCCAGACCTAGCAATACAAGTTGAAAAAAATTCAATGAACGCTTTAACTGAATGTCATCTTTCACTTTTCAACCCCCTTCACCTTTGCAACTTATCTATGCAATTTTTGTTCCATTTTGTTACCCTATGGAAAAATTATTATTTTCTCATGTTATAAAGCAAAAACGGATAAATTCCTCACGGGAAAATATCCGTTTCTGCATAAATTATGAATACTTGCATACTTTCCGTACGCCAGAAATATTTATCTCGCGTGAAATTAAACTTATATAAGCTTAGCTTGATGGGGATAGGGTATCACCAGCGCGTGTGTTATTATTCCAATAAAGTGAAACTTCCACCAGTGGGAGTCTTACCGCCTGCGAATTGCGGGATAAAAAATGGACCAAGAATTTAATCCTGGTCCATTTTTTTATTTTATATCCATTTTGTATGGAATGTACCTTCTTTATCCACTCGTTTATACGTATGGGCTCCAAAATAATCGCGCTGCGCTTGTAACAAGTTTGCAGGTAGTGTTGCAGTACGATAGCTGTCATAATAAGAGATTGCTGCTGAAAATGCAGGTACCGGAATGCCCTGTTGTACAGCCACTGAAATAATTTGACGTAATCCGCCTTGATATGACTCTACAATTTCTTTAAAGTATGGATCAAGTAAAAGGTTCGGTAGGTCAGTGTTTGTCTCATAAGCCTCTTTAATGTTCTGTAAAAAGGCTGCACGAATAATACATCCGCCTCTCCAAAGCATAGAAATGCTGCCAAAATCAAGGTTCCAATCATATTCTTCAGAAGCTGCCTTCAATTGCGTGAATCCTTGTGCATAAGAACAAATTTTACTCATATATAAAGCTTGGCGCACTGCTTCAATTAATTCAGCTTTTTCAACTCCAAGTGCCGCTTTATTTTTAGGTCCAGATAAAACTTTGCTTGCGTTCACACGCTCTTCTTTTAAAGCAGAAATGCAACGTGCAAATACAGATTCCGTGATAATCGGGAGAGATATACCTAAATCGAGTGCGCTTTGGCTTGTCCATTTCCCTGTACCCTTTTGCCCCGCAGTATCAAGAATAACATCCACTAATGGCTTACCAGTTTCTTCATCTTTCTTCGTGAAGATGTCTGCTGTAATCTCGATTAGATAGCTGTTCAGTTCGCCCTTATTCCATTCAGCAAATATTTCATGAAACTCTTCTGCAGTCAAATCAAGTGTTTGTTTCAAGAAGAAATATGCTTCGCAAATTAATTGCATATCTCCATACTCAATACCGTTGTGAACCATCTTTACATAGTGGCCTGCCCCATTAGGTCCGATATAAGAACAGCAAGGCTCGTCATTCACTTTTGCAGAGATA
>NZ_JACYOF010000020.1 GCF_014932895.1 Bacillus thuringiensis
TTATCTAGTTTTGAAGGAATATGCCTTCATAGTTTGGTGATGATGGCAGAGAGGTCACACCCGTTCCCATACCGAACACGGAAGTTAAGCTCTTTAGCGCCGATGGTAGTTGGGACCTTGTCCCTGTGAGAGTAGGACGTCGCCAAGCAACTAAAACACGAGTCAAATGACTCGTGTTTTTTCGTGTTTTCTTTTATAATCCATAGTAATTAAAAAAATGTGTTTAAAGAATTATTATTTTGATTAAATACAAGGAAATGTGGCTAGGATAGTAAATAAGCAAAAGAGTTGCAAATTTTATTAATACGTATATAATTAAAGTCAAAGATAGTCAAAGTCAATAAAGGTGGCGGATAAATGAGAAATATATCTGATATCATTGAGCAATATCTAAAGCAAGTTATTGACTTAAGTAATAATAATGTGATTGAAATCAAGAGAAATGAGATTGCGGATCGGTTCGAGTGCGTGCCATCTCAAATCAATTATGTAATCAATACCCGTTTTACGTTAGAAAGAGGATTTGTAGTAGAAAGTAAACGTGGTGGAGGAGGTTACATTCGCATTATAAAAGTCAAACTGCATGACGATATAGACATTATTGATCAAATGCTTCATATGATTGATCATAGCGTTGCGCAAGGGAATGCAGAAAGTATGATTATACGTTTATTAGAAGAGGGAATCATAACAAGCCGTGAAGCAAAACTGATGTTAAGCGTACTAGATCGGTCTGTATTATCAATGGATGTTCCTTCCCGAGATGAACTTAGAGCTCGAATATTATGCGCAATGTTAAGAACACTGAAATATAAATAAATACAGCTTTTGTAAAAGAATGATAACTAAGATAATGCAGTTAAATATTGTAGAGGTTTTGAAAAACATGTACTTTTATCTAAACTGATTAAGGAAAGTGAACAATCTAGTAATGTATGAGAAGTATCATGAGGTAGATCGTTCCTGTTATAAAGGTGGGGATAGTGATGACTTGTCAAAACTGTAATATAAGACCAGCAACTTTACATTATACAAAAGTAATCAACGAGAAAAAGGCGGAAGTTCATCTTTGTGAGCAATGTGCAGAACAAAGTGGCTATACGTCTTTCTTTCAATCATCGCAGTCTAACTTTTCATTCCATGATTTATTTGCTGGTTTATTACACGGTGAATCAACAATGTTTGAAGAAGGAAAAAATGAATTTTCGAATACAAATATATTAAGGTGTCCAGATTGTAAGATGACATACGAGCAATTTACAAAAGTGGGTCGCTTTGGGTGTGCTTCTTGTTATGACACATTTAAGGAGCATTTAAAGCCATTATTAAAACGTCTTCATGGAGGGCATACAGGTCATTGTGGAAAAATTCCGGAACGTATAGAAGGAAATATTCACTTAAAGAAAGAATTAGATGAACTAAAACTCATTCTGAAACAATACGTACAGAAAGAGCAATTTGAGAAAGCTGCTGAAGTAAGAGATAAGATTCGAGGTCTTGAAACTCAGCTTAGTGAGCATAGAGAGGGGGAATAGTTCTATGTCACTGGACAAAATTATGAATGAAGCGATTAGTCCATGGATGAAGGGGGATGGCCCCGATTCTGATATTGTTTTAAGCAGTCGAATTCGTTTGGCGCGTAATCTTAAACAATATCAATTTTCTACTATGCAAAATGAAGAAGAAGCCAAACAGATTCATGAATTATTTAAAAAGAAGTTTATAAATAAAGTGGTAGATCCTTTTGGGGAGTTTGAACTATTAAAAATGAATGAACTAGCCCCGCTTCAAAGAAGAGTTTTAGTTGAAAAGCATTTAATTAGTCCAAATCTAGCAGGAACAGAATATGGAGCATGTCTACTTTCGGAAAGTGAACATATTAGTGTTATGCTTAATGAAGAGGATCATATTCGGATTCAGTGCCTATTTTCAGGATTGCAGTTATCGGAGGCGCTTCAAAGTGCCAATCAAATAGATAATTGGCTTGAAGAAGAGGTTGAATATGCTTTTGATGAATCACTTGGATATATTACGAGTTGTCCTACTAACGTTGGTACAGGATTAAGGGCTTCAGTAATGATTCATTTACCGGGGCTGGTTTTAACGAAAAGAATTAACCGTATTATACAAGTAATTCAAAAATTAGGGTTAGTAGTAAGAGGAATATACGGTGAAGGTAGCGAAGCGTTAGGTAATATATTTCAAGTGTCAAATCAAATGACGCTAGGGAAATCCGAAGAAGATATTATTGCAGATTTAAAGAGTGTTATTCAACAAATCATACAGCAAGAAAAAATGGCTAGAGAATTAATTGTACAAAATTCAAGTATTGAGCTTGAAGATAAAGTTTATCGTTCTTACGGCATACTAGCAAACAGTCGTTTAATTCAATCTGCGGAAGCGGCAACTTGCTTATCAGATGTACGACTTGGTATTGATCTAGGATATATAAAAGGTATATCGAGAAACATTTTGACTGAGCTAATGGTCCTTACGCAACCAGGTATTTTACAACAATATGCAGGAGGGCCTTTAGGACCAGAAGAAAGAGATTATCGAAGAGCAACCTTAATCCGTGAGCGATTATGTATTGAAAAAAACTAAGCGCAAGTAGGAGGCGATTTCTATGATGTTTGGAAGATTTACAGAAAGAGCACAGAAAGTATTAGCTTTATCTCAAGAGGAAGCAATTCGTATTGGGCATAATAATATTGGAACGGAACATATTTTACTTGGGCTTGTACGCGAAGGTGAAGGAATTGCAGCAAAAGCGTTAATTGCTCTTGGATTAAGTCCGGAGAAAGTGCAAAAAGAAGTGGAAGCGTTAATTGGACGTGGAACAGAAGCTTCTCAAACTGTACATTATACACCTCGTGCTAAAAAAGTTATTGAATTATCTATGGATGAAGCGCGTAAGCTAGGCCATTCTTACGTTGGAACAGAACACATTTTACTTGGCTTAATCCGTGAAGGCGAAGGTGTAGCGGCACGTGTTTTAAATAATTTAGGTGTGAGTCTAAATAAAGCAAGACAACAAGTGTTACAACTTCTTGGAAGTAATGAAGCTAGTTCAGGTCATCAAGGTGGTTCTTCAACAAACGCAAATACACCGACACTTGACAGTTTGGCACGCGATTTAACAGTTGTTGCACGTGAAAATCGTTTAGATCCTGTTATTGGACGTGGCAAAGAAATTNTTCAACGTGTAATTGAAGTATTAAGTCGTAGAACAAAAAATAATCCGGTATTAATTGGAGAACCTGGTGTAGGTAAAACGGCAATTGCAGAAGGATTAGCACAGCAAATCGTAAATAATGAAGTTCCTGAAACTTTAAGAGATAAGCGTGTTATGACACTGGATATGGGTACAGTGGTAGCTGGAACGAAATATCGTGGTGAATTTGAAGATCGTTTAAAGAAAGTGATGGATGAAATCCGTCAAGCTGGAAACATCATTTTATTTATTGATGAACTTCATACATTAATTGGTGCAG
Source organism: Bacillus thuringiensis (assembly GCF_014932895.1). GTDB lineage: Bacteria > Bacillota > Bacilli > Bacillales > Bacillaceae_G > Bacillus_A > Bacillus_A thuringiensis_AA. The sequence continues at coordinate 3,495 of NZ_JACYOF010000020.1, forward strand.
GTGGAGCAGAAGGTGCAATCGATGCGTCGAATATTTTAAAACCATCTTTAGCACGCGGAGAGTTACAATGTATTGGGGCGACAACTTTAGATGAGTATCGTAAATATATTGAAAAAGACGCAGCTTTAGAGAGACGTTTCCAACCAATTCATGTTGATGAGCCAAGTTTAGAAGAATCAACTCAAATCTTGAAAGGTTTACGTGATCGTTATGAGGCGCATCACCGTGTATCTATTACAGATGATGCAATTGATGCGGCTGTAAAACTTTCAGATCGTTATATTACCGATCGTTTCTTACCAGATAAAGCAATTGATTTAATTGATGAAGCTGCTTCAAAAGTTCGCTTACGTTCTTATACAACGCCACCAAACTTAAAAGAACTTGAAGTAAAGCTTGAGGAAATTCGAAAAGAAAAAGATGCGGCTGTACAAAGTCAAGAATTTGAAAAGGCTGCGTCCTTACGTGATATGGAACAACGCTTACGTGAGAAATTAGAAGATACAAAACGTCAATGGAAAGAGCAACAAGGAAAAGAAAACTCAGAAGTTACAGTAGAAGATATTGCAAATGTCGTTTCTACATGGACACGTATCCCAGTTTCTAAACTTGCACAAACAGAGACTGATAAATTATTAAACTTAGAGTCCATTCTTCATGATCGTGTCATCGGTCAAGATGAGGCGGTAGTAGCTGTAGCGAAAGCTGTTCGTCGTGCAAGAGCTGGATTGAAAGATCCGAAACGCCCAATTGGTTCATTTATTTTCTTAGGACCAACAGGTGTAGGTAAAACAGAATTAGCAAGAGCTTTAGCGGAATCTATGTTCGGTGATGAGGATGCAATGATTCGCATCGACATGTCTGAGTATATGGAGAAGCACTCAACTTCTCGCTTAGTTGGTTCTCCTCCTGGATATGTTGGATATGAAGAAGGTGGACAATTAACAGAGAAGGTTCGTCGTAAGCCTTATTCAGTTGTCCTATTAGATGAAGTAGAGAAGGCTCATCCTGATGTGTTTAATATTTTGCTACAAGTATTAGAAGATGGGCGTTTAACAGATTCTAAGGGACGTACAGTTGATTTCCGTAATACAATTGTTATTATGACATCTAACGTTGGTGCAGAGGCATTGAAACGTAATAAACATCTTGGATTTAACGTACAAGATGAAAGCCGTGATTATTCGGATATGAAAGGCAAAGTAATGGATGAGCTGAAAAAAGCATTTCGTCCAGAATTTTTAAACCGTATTGATGAAATTATCGTATTCCATATGCTTGAGAAAAAACATATTCAAGAAATTGTAACTCTTATGGTGAATCAGTTAGTGAATCGCTTAAAGGAACAAGAAATCGAATTGCACTTAACAGAAGGAGCAATTGCAGCTATTGCCGATAAAGGGTTTGATCGTGAATATGGTGCTCGTCCACTTCGTAGAGCAATTCAAAAGCATGTAGAAGATAGACTATCGGAAGAACTTTTAAAAGGTGCTATTGAGAAAGGACAAAAAGTTATCTTTGATGTAGAAGGGGAATCATTTGTCATTCACAGTGCTGAAAAGGTAAAATAAGTATAGACAAACTAAGAGGGCTATGAGATAGCCCTCTTTCTTGTACGAGAAGGATAAATGTTTATAGATGAAAGTGAAGTGAAATATAAAAAGATATGGCTAAAAAGAAAACAAAATTCACATGTCAAGAATGTGGTTATCAGTCACCAAAATATATGGGGAAATGTCCAGGATGTGGTCAATGGAATACGCTTGTTGAAGAGATGGAACCAGTTGTATCATCAAGGCGCCTTAATTATGCAAATGCAATTCAAACAGAAGTAACAAAACCAAGACGTCTTACAGAAGTAGAAACAAAGTCTGAGGCACGTATTGAAACAAAATTTCAGGAGTTTAACCGTGTCCTTGGTGGTGGAATTGTAGATGGATCTTTAGTACTTATTGGCGGGGACCCTGGGATTGGAAAATCAACGTTATTATTACAGATTTCATCGCAATTAGCGGATGCTTCATATGATGTCCTGTATATATCAGGTGAGGAGTCAGCGAAGCAGATTAAACTTCGTGCAGATCGTTTACATGTAAATGGTAGCAATCTATTTGTTGTATCAGAGACGGATTTACAACGTATTGCAACGCATATTGAAGAAATGAATCCAGCTTTTGTTGTTATTGATTCTATTCAAACGATACATTTACCTGAGGTGACGTCAGCACCTGGAAGTGTGGCGCAAGTACGTGAATGTACAGCAGAATTAATGAAACTTGCAAAAACAAAAGGAATCCCTATTTTTATCGTCGGACACGTGACAAAAGAAGGAGCAATTGCAGGACCTCGTATGTTAGAACATATGGTCGATGCAGTTCTTTACTTTGAAGGAGATCGACACCATACATATCGTATTTTGCGAGCTGTTAAGAATCGTTTTGGTTCCACGAATGAAATGGGTATCTTTGAAATGAAAGAGCTCGGTCTTGCGGAAGTATTAAATCCTTCTGAAATTTTCCTTGAGGAAAGACCAGTTGGAGTCGCAGGCTCAACAGTAGTTGCTTCAATGGAAGGAACAAGACCAGTTTTAGTAGAAATACAAGCATTAATCTCCCCTACTAGTTTTGGAAATCCTCGAAGAATGGCGACGGGAATTGACCATAACCGTGTTTCGCTTATTATGGCAGTACTAGAAAAAAGAACGGGTTTACTATTGCAAAATCAAGACGCATATTTAAAAGTAGCTGGTGGTTTGAAATTGGACGAACCGGCAATTGATTTAGCTGTTGCCTTAAGTATAGCTTCAAGTTTTAGAGATAAATCTACGGCACCAACTGATGCAGTAATAGGAGAAGTAGGATTAACCGGAGAAATAAGAAGAGTATCAAGAATTGAACAACGTGTACAAGAAGCGGCTAAATTAGGATTTCAACGTGCTATTATTCCTAGAAAAAATTTAGGTGGATGGACAATTCCAGATGGGATTGAGGTTGTAGGTGTTTCTAATTTAGGAGAAGCGCTTCGTTTGACATTAGGAGGCTAGGCTATGGAAGAAAATAAGCAACGTGTCAAAAGTATGATTAATATTTTACAGCTCGTGGCCCCGGGAACGCCACTGCGCGAAGGGATAGATAATGTACTTCGCGCACAAACAGGGGGACTAATTGTTCTTGGGTATAATGAGCAGATTAAAAGTATTGTTGATGGTGGTTTTCACATTAATTGTGCATTCTCTCCTGCTAGTTTATATGAATTAGCAAAAATGGATGGAGCACTTATTTTAAATGAGACTGGAAGTAAAATTTTAATTGCGAACGCACAGTTAGTTCCAGAGCCATCTATCGATTCTATTGAAACAGGTATGCGTCACCGAACGGCAGAGCGTGTAGCAAAGCAGACGGGCAGTCTTGTTGTGGCCATTTCACAAAGACGTAACGTAATTACGCTATATCAAGGGAACTTACGTTATACACTAAAGGATATAGGTGTCATTTTAACAAAGGCAAACCAAGCGATTCAAACGTTAGAAAAGTATAAGGCTGTATGGAATGATGGTATTACGAATTTGGGCATTCTAGAATTTGAAGAGGTCGTTACAATGTCCGAGGTAGTTCACGTATTACATAGTGTTGAAATGGTGCTGCGTATTAAAAATGAAATATTGAGCTATATTCATGAGTTAGGAACAGAAGGTAGGTTAATCCGTTTACAACTTACAGAACTACTAGCTGATTTAGAGGCAGAGGCAGCATTATTAATTAAAGATTATCACCAAGAGAAAACACAAGATCATCATCAAATTTTGAAAAAGTTACAAGATCTTGCAAATACACAACTTCTAGAGGATAGCGATTTAGTTAAATTGCTTGGCTATCCAGGACAAACGAGCTTAGAAGCAAGCGTGACGCCAAGAGGATACCGAATCACAAGTAAAATTTCTCGTGTTCCACCGCTTATCATTGAAAATTTAATTAATCGATTTAAAACGTTACAAGGAGTTTGTCGTGCAACTATTAATGAATTGGACGATGTGGAAGGAATTGGAGAAGTCAGGGCGAAGAAAATACGAGAAGGTTTAAAAAGAATTCAAGAGCATCTCTACATGAGTAGACACAATTAAGAATATTACATTGATTCCATAATATAACGACACTAGAACACTTTTGGTATATGATATGGTATATTGGTAAATAAAACTATTTACAAAAAAACACATCCGCTTTTGCATTCGGCGTTTTGATTAGCGAAACAATGGTTAATAATGAGTAGGAGGTGGTTGGATGTTAAAACGGATCGTACAGCTCTTCTTTTTAGTAATCGGGGGAGCGTTAGGGATTTTCTTTATCCCAAAAGTTATTAATGTATTGGACATCGGTGCTGTTCCATGGCTCGAGGGATCATATGTTCGTGCGATTATTGGTGCAATTATTTTATTTTTAACAACATTTTGGCTTGTAGATTATATTGTTCAACTTATTAAGCATATCGAAGAAGCCCTTGTAAAGGCACCTGTAGCAGATGTTTTATTTGGTACATTAGGGTTGATCTCTGGTCTTATTGTTGCATATTTAATTTTAATACCAATTCGTGAATTTACGATCCCAGTCATTAGCACAGTATTACAAGTGTTCTTTACTCTTTTACTTGGTTATTTAGGATTCCAAGTGGGGTTTAAAAAGAGAAATGAATTGTTAGGATTATTTACATTACCCCAACGCGGAGGTAAGAAGAAAAACAATAGTGAAAATGAAGAGGTAGAGGTAGAAAAATCTACAGCTCATTGGAAAATTCTCGATACGAGTGTAATTATTGATGGACGTATTGCTGATATTTGCCAAACGAAGTTTTTAGAAGGAACGATTGTGATTCCGCAATTCGTATTAGAAGAACTACAGCATATTGCTGATTCTTCCGATGCGTTAAAGCGTAATCGTGGCCGCAGAGGATTAGATATTTTAAATCGTATTCAAAAAGAGATGCCAATTCCGGTGGAAATTTATGAAGGTGATTTCGAGGATATCCAAGAGGTGGATAGCAAGCTTGTAAAGTTAGCGAAAATCACTGGTGGGACTGTTGTAACAAATGATTTCAACTTAAACAAAGTTTCTGAATTACAAGGAGTAACAGTATTAAACATTAACGACTTGGCGAATGCAATTAAACCAGTTGTACTCCCTGGTGAAGAACTAAGTGTTTATGTTGTAAAAGATGGTAAAGAACAAAATCAAGGTGTTGCATATTTAGATGATGGTACGATGATTGTAGTAGAAGATGGTAGAGAATATGTCGGCTCACAACTCAATGTACTTGTTACGAGTGTGTTGCAAACATCGGCTGGTCGTATGATTTTCGCAAAACGTAAACTATTAGAAAAAGCATTATAATTAGAGGATTATTAATATGTATACATTAATTATTCCGGCAGCGGGTCAAGGAAAACGGATGGGTGCTGGCAAAAATAAGTTATTCTTACTTATAAATGAAGTACCGATCATTGTGCATACATTACGTGCTTTTGAAAAAGATAAAGCATGTGAAAGTATTATTATGGCAATTAACGAAGAGGAACGTCCTTATTTTGAGGAGTTAATGCAGAAGTACCCAGTTGCAAAACAGGTGCAATTTATTCAGGGCGGAGCTGAACGACAAGATAGCGTATTTAATGCGCTTCAGCATGTGAGCGGAGTTGAGTATGTTCTCGTACACGATGGTGCGCGCCCATTCGTAACGAATAAAATGATTCAAGATGTATTAACTTCAGCGGAAAAGTATGGTGCTTCTATTTGTGCCATGCCAGTGAAGGATACAGTTAAGAAAGTGGAACAGAATGTTGTTGTTGAAACAGTAGAACGTTCTCAGCTTAAAGCTGTTCAAACGCCGCAAGGATTCTCTGTCCCCCTTTTATTAGAAGCTCATAGAAGTGCGAAACAGAGTTGTTTCCTGGGCACGGATGATGCAAGTCTCGTAGAACGAATCGGAAAGCAAGTAGGTGTAGTAGAGGGGAGTTACTATAATATTAAAGTGACGACCCCAGAGGATTTATTAATTGCTGAAAGTTTCCTTCATGTTCAGAAGAGATAGCAGTGGTGGTATTATAGTAAAGAAAAGCTCGGCAACGGCCGGGCTTTTCTTTATAAGGATAGCGATATAATATAGAGTCATAAAGCTCAGTAGTTTAGCTTGAGGAGGATGTAAAGAATGTTTCGAATTGGACAAGGTTTTGATGTGCATGAATTTGCGGAAGGTAGACCGTTAATTATCGGCGGAATTACAATTCCCCATGAGAAAGGGTTAATTGGTCACTCGGATGCTGACGTATTGTTACATACGATTGCTGACGCATGTTTAGGAGCAATTGCAGCAGGGGATATTGGCAAGCATTTTCCTGATACGGATCCTGCCTTTAAAGATGCAGATTCAGCTGTATTGTTACAAAAGGTTTGGGAATTTGTGAGTGAACAAGGTTACGAGCTAGGCAACCTAGATTGTACAATTATTGCTCAAAAACCAAAAATGGCACCACATATTGAAAGTATGCGTAAACGCATTAGTGAACTGTTAGAAACGTCTATCGATAACATTAATGTAAAGGCAACAACGACAGAAAAATTAGGATTTACAGGTAGAGAAGAAGGAATTGCTTCTCAGGCAGTTGTTTTATTACAGAAAAAATAGTGGTTTTTAATTCGTAAGATGGATAATCATATTTTTTTGGTGTACAATTATAGAATGTGTTGACATTAAGAATGGAAGGTGTACCAATTATGGAAAAGCAAGTGAGAGTGCGCTATGCGCCAAGTCCAACAGGACACTTACATATCGGAAATGCGCGTACGGCATTATTTAATTATTTATTTGCTCGTCATCAAGATGGCAAGTTTATTATTCGTATTGAAGATACTGATGTAAAACGTAATGTTGCTGGTGGAGAAGAAAGCCAATTAAAATACTTGAAATGGCTCGGTATGGACTGGGATGAAGGTGTTGATGTTGGTGGTGAATTTGGACCATATCGTCAAACAGAGCGTTTAGATATTTATAAAAAATTATATGTAGATTTACTAGAGCGTGGTTTAGCTTACAAATGTTATATGACAGAAGAAGAGCTAGAAGCAGAGCGTGAAGGTCAAATCGCTCGTGGTGAAACACCTCGTTACGCAGGTAATCACCGTAATTTAACTGAAGAGCAAATGAAAGAATTTGAAGCTGAGGGACGTATCCCAAGTATTCGTTTCCGTGTACCGGCTGATCGAGATTACACATTTAAAGACATCGTAAAAGATGAAGTTGCATTCCATTCAAATGATTTCGGTGATTTCGTTATCGTGAAAAAAGATGGAATTCCAACTTATAACTTTGCGGTAGCTGTGGATGATCACTTAATGGAAATTACACACGTACTTCGCGGTGATGATCATATTTCAAACACGCCAAAACAAATGATGATCTATGAAGCTTTCGGTTGGGATATCCCGCAATTCGGTCATATGACCCTAATTGTTAACGAAAGCCGTAAAAAGTTAAGTAAACGTGATGAATCTATTATTCAATTTATTGAGCAATATAAAGAGCTTGGATATCTTCCAGAAGCAATCTTTAACTTTATTGCGCTACTAGGTTGGTCGCCGGTAGGAGAAGAAGAAATCTTCTCTCAAGATGAGTTTATCAAAATGTTCGATGCAGCTCGTTTATCAAAATCACCTGCATTATTTGATTCTCAAAAACTAAAATGGATGAACAACCAGTATATGAAAAAGCAAGATTTAGATACGGTTGTAGAGTTAAGCTTACCGCATTTAGTGAAAGCTGGCCGTGTGGGTGAAACTTTAAATGAACAAGAACAAGCTTGGATTCGTGATGTAATTGCTTTATATCATGAACAAATGAGTTTTGGAGCTGAAATTGTAGAGCTTTCTGAAATGTTCTTTAAAGACCATGTTGATTATGAAGAAGAAGGACAAGAAGTATTAAAAGGTGAACAAGTGCCTGAAGTACTTCGTGCATTTGCTGGTCAAGTAGAAGCTCTTGAAGCGATGGAGCCAGCAGCTGTTAAGGCAGCTATTAAAGCAGTTCAAAAGGAAACAGGACATAAAGGTAAAAACTTATTTATGCCAATCCGTGTTGCAACTACTGGACAAACACATGGCCCAGAGCTTCCGAATGCTATTGCACTTCTTGGAAAAGAAAAAGTTTTAAACCGTCTTCAAAAAGTAATTGGTTAACATTTTCTAGATTTAGAAATATAATAGGTATACCTAAAACCTAATAAGGAAAAGCGACGAGAAGGAGAAGTAGAAAATCAGGCTTTTTACAGAGAGAACCACCTGTAGGCTGGAAGTGGTTTATAAGTGGATTTTTGAAATGCCCCTTCGAGTCTTCTGCAGAACAGCGAAATGTTTCGCGAGACGTCTTAGGGCGCAAAGTAAGCAGAAGCGGTGTACACCGTTATCATGGATGAGTTTGAGGCATTTTTAAGCCTAAACAGAGTGGAACCGCGCTTATAAGGCGTCTCTGTCAATATGACAGAGGCGTCTTTTTTTATACCTTGTAGATAGGTATAAATATAAATTTTATCTCCTTGTATAAAGAATTAGGAGGTAAGTGGTGAGTTAGGGGAGTTAGTTCGCTCGAAAAAAAGCAGCCCATAAAGGGGAGGGGACATTGATGTTTAAGAGGCTTCGGGAAGATATTGAAGTCGTTTTTGAACAGGATCCAGCGGCACGAAGTTATTTCGAAGTCATTTTAACTTACTCTGGATTACATGCAGTTTGGGCCCATCGAATTGCACATGCTTTTTACAAAAGGAATTTTTTCTTTATTGCACGCTTTGTTTCGCAAGTGAGTCGCTTTTTTACGGGCATTGAAATTCATCCGGGAGCAACTATTGGTCGGCGCTTCTTCATCGATCATGGAATGGGAGTTGTAATTGGAGAAACGTGTGAAATTGGTGATAATGTAACAATTTATCAAGGGGTTACATTAGGTGGTACAGGAAAAGAAAAAGGAAAGAGGCATCCTACAATTCAAGATAATGTATTAATTGCAACGGGGGCTAAAGTCCTTGGTTCTATTACTGTGGGGGAGAATTCTAAAATCGGTGCAGGGTCTGTCGTATTAAAAGAAGTTCCTGCACATTCTACAGTTGTAGGTATACCAGGCCGAGTCGTTATTCAAAATGGGGTAAAGATTGGTCAAGAATTAAATCATTCTGATCTTCCGGATCCGATTTTTGATAAATTAAAGGTTATGGAAGTGGAGCTTGATAAATTGAAGAAACAGCTGGAAGTAAAGGTAGAAAGGAAGGATAAAAATGACTATTCACATTTATAATACGTTAACACGTCAAAAGGAAGAGTTTATTCCGTTAGAAGAAAATAAGGTGAAGATGTATGTGTGCGGACCTACAGTTTATAACTACATTCATATTGGGAACGCGAGACCACCTATGGTATTTGATACAGTGCGTCGTTATTTAGAATACAAAGGATACGACGTGCAGTATGTATCCAACTTTACTGACGTAGATGATAAATTAATTAAAGCAGCAAATGAATTAGGTGAAGATGTACCGACAATTGCGGACCGTTTCGTTGAAGCGTACTTTGAAGATGTAACTGCGCTAGGTTGCAAACACGCAACAGTTCATCCGCGTGTAACAGAAAATATGGATATCATTATTGAATTCATTCAAGAACTTGTGAATAAAGGATATGCATATGAATCAGAGGGCGATGTGTACTTTAAAACGAAGGAATTTGAAGGCTACGGTAAATTATCACATCAACCAATCGCGGACCTACGTCACGGTGCACGTATTGAAGTAGGAGAAAAGAAACAAGACCCTCTTGATTTTGCTTTATGGAAAGCTGCGAAAGAAGGAGAAATCTTCTGGGAAAGCCCTTGGGGGAAAGGTCGTCCAGGGTGGCATATTGAATGCTCTGCGATGGCGCGTAAGTACTTAGGGGATACAATTGATATTCATGCCGGTGGTCAAGACTTGACGTTCCCGCATCACGAAAATGAAATTGCGCAGTCAGAGGCACTGACAGGAAAAGCATTTGCGCGTTACTGGATGCATAATGGATATATTAACATTAACAATGAGAAGATGTCTAAATCACTTGGGAACTTTATTTTAGTTCACGATATCATTAAGCAATATGATCCGCAGTTAATTAGATTCTTTATGTTATCCGTACACTATCGTCATCCAATTAACTTTAGTGAAGAGTTATTACAAAGTACGAATAATGGATTAGAAAGAATTAAAACAGCTTATGGGAATTTAAAACATCGTATGGAAAGTAGTACGGATTTAACGGACCATAATGAGAAATGGTTAGCTGAAATAGAGAAATTCCAGATTGCGTTTGAAGAAGCAATGAATGATGATTTCAACACTGCGAATGCAATTACCGAATTATACAATGTAGCAAACCATGCAAATCAATATTTACTGGAAGAACATACGTCTAAAGTTGTAATTGAAGCATACGTAAAACAACTGGAAACATTATTTGATATTTTAGGATTGGAATTAGCACAAGAAGAATTGCTTGATGAAGAAATTGAAGCACTTATCCAAAAGCGTATTGAAGCTCGTAAAAATCGTGATTTCGCATTATCCGATCAAATTCGCGATGATTTAAGAGATCGTAACATTATTTTAGAAGATACCACTCAAGGTACAAGATGGAAAAGAGGATAAGAATGATTGATGCAAAGCAATTAAACAGCTTAGCGTTAGCATATATGGGTGACGCGGTATATGAACAATATATCCGCTATCACCTCCTTCAAAAAGGGAAAGTTCGTCCGAATCAATTACACCGATTAGGGACAAGCTTTGTTTCGGCAAAGGCACAAGCGAAAGTTGTTTATCATTTATTAGAGACGGCATTTTTAACAGAGGAAGAAGAGGCAGTACTTAGAAGAGGACGTAATGCAAATTCAGGTACTGTTCCGAAGAATACAGATGTACAAACGTATCGATATAGTACAGCGTTTGAGGCACTAATTGGCTATCATCACTTGTTAAATAATCGCGAAAGATTAGAAGAAATTGTATATAAGGCAATTGCTGTTTTAGAAGAAAAGGAAGGGGGCACATCATCATGAGTAGTGAATATATTATCGGACGTAACCCTGTAATTGAAGCGTTACGATCAGGAAGAGATATTAATAAAATTTGGATCGCAGAAGGTGCTGCCAAAGGACAAGTGCAGATTGTACTAGCGTTAGCAAAAGAAAATAAGATTATTTTGCAACATGCACCAAAGAAGAAGCTGGATCAATTAGTTGAAGGGAATCACCAAGGTGTAATTGCTCAAGTGGCTGCGTATCAATATGCGGAGCTAGAAGACCTATTTAAGGTAGCAGAAAAGCGTAACGAAGATCCGTTCTTCTTAATTTTAGATGAGATTGAAGATCCGCATAACCTAGGTTCTATTATGCGTACTGCTGATGCAACAGGAGCTCATGGAATTATTATTCCGAAAAGAAGAGCTGTAGGACTTACAGCATCAGTTGCAAAAGCGTCAACAGGAGCGATTGAATACATCCCTGTTGCGCGTGTAACAAACTTATCTCGTACAATTGATGAGTTAAAGGAACGTGGACTATGGATTGCTGGTACAGATGCCAAAGGAAAAACGGATTATCGCAACCTAGATGGTAATATGCCAATTGGACTAGTAATTGGTAGTGAAGGGAAAGGTATGAGTCGAATTATTGGTGAAAAGTGTGATTTCTTAATTACTTTACCGATGATTGGTAAAGTTACATCCTTAAATGCTTCAGTAGCCGCAAGTTTGTTAATGTATGAGGTATATCGTAAACGTCACGAAATTGGTAAATAAAAAATGAACGATATTTTAATCGTTGACGGTTATAACATTATTGGAGCTTGGGGAGACTTGAAAAAACTGCGGGATGTAGATTTGCAATCATCAAGAGACGCACTAATTGATAAGATGGCGGATTACCAAGGATATACAGGTACAAAGGTAATGATAGTCTTTGATGCCTATACAGTCCACGGTATTGAAAAAAAGATGAAGCAATCGCGTGTAGAAGTAATATTCACGAGAAAAAATCAAACTGCGGATGAAAAGATAGAGCAACTTGCGATTGAACTTAGAAATATAAATACACAGATATATGTTGCGACTTCTGATTATACGGAACAATGGGTTATATTTGCGCAAGGTGCTCTTCGGAAATCTGCACGTGAATTAGAATTAGAAGTACAAGCGATGGAGCAACAAGTAAGAAGGCGTACAAAAGACACGAAAGAAAAGCAACCCGCCATGCGAAAAATATTTAGCAAAGATATTACAGAAAAGTTAGAAAAATTAAGAAGAGGAGAGCGTTGAAGCATTGACGCTCTTTATCTTTTTACTGTATAATATTGCTAAATAAATAGCGGTCGGAGGGATCAAGGTGGAAGCAGGCTTCGTAAGTGTAGGCGACGTTACATTTCGTGATTTAGAGGATGAGGCAATCGTTGAATTAGTTCGAAAAGGTAATACTGACGCTCTAGAATATTTGATTCACAAATATAAGAACTTTGTTCGCGCGAAATCAAGATCTTATTTCTTAGTGGGTGCCGATCGAGAAGATATTGTTCAAGAAGGTATGATTGGATTGTTTAAAGCGATTCGTGATTATAAAGAGGACAAGCTGTCTTCGTTCAAAGCATTTGCTGAACTGTGTATCACTCGACAAATTATTACCGCTATTAAAACAGCAACAAGGCAAAAACATATTCCGTTAAATTCATATGTGTCTTTAGATAAGCCGATTTATGATGAGGAATCTGATCGAACACTATTAGATGTTATTTCGGAAGCGAAGGTAACCGATCCGGAAGAAATGATTATAAGTCAGGAAGAATATACAGACATAGAATCAAAAATATCTGAATTATTAAGCGATTTAGAAAGGAAAGTACTTTCTTTATATTTGGACGGTCGTTCTTATCAAGAGATTTCGGAACAATTAAATAGACATGTGAAATCTATTGATAATGCTTTACAGCGGGTAAAGAGGAAATTGGAACGATATATGGAAATGAGAGAAAGTACAACTTTAAATTCATAACAAGTGTTGCAGGTGTAAAACAAATCACCTGTTTTCTTTTTGTAGAGAGTACAAAAGGCATGTCATTGACATTGTCTTTTGTTGTATGATACATTTTTAGGGACATAATGTTACAAGGTTGGTGTAACTAATGAGAAAAAAAGTTGTACTCTCATGTGAAGAGTGTAAAAATCGAAACTACTCTACGATGAAAGATACGAGCTCAGTAGAGCGACTTGAAATAAAGAAATTTTGTAAAACATGCAATCAGCATACAGTTCACAAGGAAACAAAATAAATAATTGAAATAATACACTGGAGGTCCCGTAGATGCGTTTAACGAACTTTTTCGGCGATGTAGGTCGCGAAATGAAAAAAGTAAGTTGGCCTAAAAAAGATGAATTACTCCGTTCAACAGCGACTGTTATTGCTACAGTTGTCTTCTTTGCGATTTTCTTCGCAGTAGTTGATATGGGCATTTCTTCTTTAATTCGGTTAATTCTTGGTTAATTCTTGAATAAGAAGCACTTATCCATGATATAATGTTATTTATAAGAACTGTGTAAAAGCCCGGTGAACGGGTTTTTTCATTTGCGCAAAAAAATGTACGTCAGGGAGGGAAGGACGCTCGTCCTAAATGAATGGAAAAAAGTTGGTATGTTGTCCATACTTATTCTGGATATGAAAATAAAGTAAAAGCAAACCTAGAGAAACGTGTAGAATCAATGGGTATGCAAGATAAAATTTTCCGTGTTGTTGTCCCGGAAGAAGTAGAAGTAGAAATGAAAAACGGTAAAGAAAAATTAATGAAAAGAAAAGTGTTCCCAGGTTATGTATTAGTAGAATTAATCATGACTGATGACTCTTGGTATGTTGTACGTAACACGCCGGGTGTAACTGGGTTCGTTGGTTCTTCTGGTTCTGGATCTAAACCATCACCTCTACTAGAAGAGGAAGTTGTTACCATTATGAAACATATGGGAATGGACAACGAAGTGGTTGATTTCGACTTTGAACTTCATGAGACAGTACGTGTAAATGAGGGACCATTCGCAGATTATACAGGTGCTATTGAAGAAATTGATGTGGAGAAGAAAAAGGTTAGCGTGCTTGTGGACATGTTTGGTCGCGAGACTCCAGTTGAACTTGACTTCCATCAAATTGAAAAATTATAAAATGAAACTTGAAATGAATTGTAAAAAGTGATAATATCTTTTAAGTCAGTACGTCTTCGTTATCGGAGACGTTTTTTGAAAGATTTTATCCTTACAGATAAAATATGACGTGGGAGGGCAAATCACTGTCCAATTGACCACATCACGGACTTAAGGAGGTGTGTCTCGTGGCTAAAAAGGTAATTAAAATGGTAAAGCTTCAAATTCCTGCAGGTAAAGCTAACCCAGCTCCACCAGTTGGTCCAGCATTAGGACAAGCAGGTGTTAACATCATGGGCTTCTGTAAAGAGTTCAACGCTCGTACAGCAGATCAAGCTGGTCTTATCATCCCTGTTGAAATTACGGTATTTGAGGACCGTTCATTCACTTTCATTACTAAAACTCCTCCTGCTGCTGTTCTTCTTAAGAAAGTAGCTGGTATCGAGTCTGGTTCTGGTGAACCAAACCGTAATAAAGTGGCAACTGTTAAGCGTGATAAAGTACGCGAAATCGCTGAAACTAAAATGCCTGACCTAAACGCTGCTAGCGTAGAAGCTGCAATGCGTATGGTTGAAGGTACTGCACGCAGTATGGGCATCGTTATCGAAGACTAATTCGATTTGTTTTTTAAAAAAGGTTGCGGGTCTGGAATTCCAATTCGCAACCTTTATTATCGTAAATGATTATCGTTTTTAAATAAATGGATGGCGCCCATCCTCAGGTTATACCTGAAAATAAGCGTAAACGTGGGAGGTTATTCCGCTAAAACCACATTCGAGGAGGAAATAAAAATGGCTAAAAGAGGTAAAAAGTACGTAGAAGCTGCAAAGCTTGTTGATCGTGCAGCTGCTTACTCTGCAACAGAAGCAGTAGAATTAGTAAAGAAAACAAACACAGCTAAATTTGATGCAACTGTAGAAGCTGCATTCCGTTTAGGTGTTGACCCTAAGAAAGCTGACCAACAAATCCGTGGTGCAGTTGTTCTTCCACACGGTACTGGTAAAGTACAACGTGTATTAGTATTCGCTAAAGGTGAAAAAGCTAAAGAAGCTGAAGCTGCTGGAGCTGACTTCGTAGGCGATACTGATTACATCGGTAAAATCCAACAAGGTTGGTTCGATTTCGATGTAGTAGTAGCAACTCCTGACATGATGGGTGAAGTTGGTAAACTTGGTCGCGTATTAGGACCTAAAGGCTTAATGCCAAACCCTAAAACTGGAACAGTTACTTTCGATGTAACTAAAGCTGTTAACGAAATCAAAGCTGGTAAAGTTGAATACCGCGTTGATAAAGCTGGTAACATCCACGTTCCAATCGGTAAAGTATCTTTCGAAGATGCTAAATTAGTAGAAAACTTCAAAACAATTGCTGACACTTTATTAAAAGTTAAGCCAGCTGCTGCAAAAGGTACTTACATGAAGAACGTAACAGTTGCTTCTACAATGGGACCTGGCGTACGTGTAGACGTTTCTACATTAGCGTAAAATTTGGAAGTTGACTTCATAAAGAAGATTTAATATAATCATTTATGTTGTGAATTTAAATAGTGTACCGTAGACAGTAGGTGTCAATAGACTTAATTTCCTACCTAGGTGTTAATATACGAAACGGAATTTTTTTCTGTGACTATATGCCTCCATGTCTACAAGTTGGGCATGGAGGTTTTTAGTGCACTTTCGGTACATCTTCTATATAATCTACAGGAGGTGTAATAACATGAGCAAAGTAATCGAAACTAAACAACAAGTTGTAACTGAAATCGCGGACAAACTTCGCGCTAGTAAATCTACAATCGTTGTTGACTACCGTGGTTTAACAGTTTCTGAAGCAACAGAATTACGTAAAAACTTACGTGAAGCTGGCGTTGAGTTCAAAGTTTACAAAAACTCTCTAACTCGTCGTGCTGCAGAGTCTGCTGAAATGGCTGAGTTAAATGAATTCTTAACAGGACCAAACGCAATCGCGTTCAGTAACGAGGATGTAGTTGCTCCTGCGAAAGTATTAAACGACTTCGCTAAAGATCATGAAGCTTTAGAAATTAAAGCGGGCGTAATCGAAGGTAAACTTGTAACACTTGATGAGGTTAAAGCAATCGCTACTCTTCCATCACGTGAAGGCTTACTTTCTATGCTTCTTAGCGTTCTTCAAGCTCCAATCCGTAACCTTGCACTTGCTACTAAAGCAGTTGCAGATCAAAAGGAAGAGCAAGGCGCTTAATTTTTTAAAAGATAATTACGTATTATCGATAAAACAATACAAACCTATTTAAGGGAGGATATTTACAATGACTAAAGAACAAATCATTGAAGCAGTTAAATCTATGACTGTATTAGAACTTAACGACTTAGTAAAAGCTATCGAGGAAGAATTCGGCGTAACTGCTGCTGCTCCTGTAGCTGTTGCTGGTGGCGCTGGAGAAGCTGCTGCTGAGAAAACTGAATTTGATGTGGAACTAACTAGCGCTGGTGCACAAAAAATCAAAGTTATCAAAGTTGTTCGTGAAATCACTGGTCTTGGCTTAAAAGAAGCTAAAGAATTAGTTGACAACACTCCAAAAGTAATCAAAGAAGCTGCTGCTAAAGAAGAAGCTGAAGAAATCAAAGCTAAACTTGAAGAAGTTGGCGCTGCTGTAGAAGTTAAGTAATTAACTTTTGATGCTTTAAAAAAAGCTCGCTCTCATGCGAGCTTTTTTTTTAACTGTAAAGAAAAGAGGTGGCCATATGGCAGACCATTATTTTTCTAACGACCCTTCTAGTAAAAGTGATCGTAAGCGATGGGAATTTACACTTCGTGGATCTCGATTTACTTTCTTATCTGACCATGGGGTGTTCTCGAAAAACGAAGTGGACTTTGGTTCTCGTCTTTTAATTGAAGCGTTTCAAATGCCGGATATTAAAGGTGATATATTAGACGTAGGTTGCGGATACGGCCCTATTGGTTTGTCGCTAGCGAAAGAGTTTCAAGGTCGTGAAATTCACATGGTGGATGTGAATGAAAGGGCGCTTGGGCTTGCGAAAGAAAACGCCGCTAATAACAAAATCGAGAATATACGTATTTTTCAAAGTAGCGTCTATGAAAATGTAGATGGCAAGTATGCTGCTATTCTATCTAATCCTCCAATTCGTGCAGGTAAAGATATCGTGCATGAAATTTTAGAAAAGGCTGTAGAGTATTTAGTTCCAGGTGGAGAACTGTGGATTGTTATTCAAAAGAAGCAAGGTGCACCATCTGCGCTAAAAAAACTAGAAGAAGTATTTTCTGAAGTTGAAGTTGTAGAAAAGAAAAAAGGATATTATATCATAAAATCAAAAAAACGTTGACGGTTATTTTTGGCTATGTTAACATTATACAATGCCAATATATGATTTTCTGCGTTGAGAAAGATGTATATTTTTGTTTCTCTTGGAAAAGATAGTAAAATCAGCAGATTATGAAACAGAATGATGGTTTTCTTATAGAAGCCATTTTTCTTTTTTGAGCAGGTAGAAAGACTCAACGTATTTATCTTTAAGAGAAAAAGACTACGCTAATAGCAGTAGTTGTATTTATTTGTGATTTTGCACAAATTTTTTTGTGCATTTATAATACTCATGATTTGAGGGGTGAAGCAGTTGACAGGTCAACTAGTTCAATACGGACGCCACCGCCAACGAAGAAGTTATGCCCGTATTAGTGAAGTATTAGAGTTACCAAATCTTATCGAAATTCAAACCTCTTCTTATCAGTGGTTTCTTGATGAGGGTTTGCGAGAAATGTTCCAAGACATTTCTCCGATTGAAGACTTTACGGGAAATCTATCGCTTGAATTTATCGACTACAGCTTAGGTGAACCTAAATACTCTGTAGACGAATGCAAAGAGCGTGATGTGACGTATGCAGCACCACTTCGTGTAAAAGTGCGTCTAATCAACAAGGAAACTGGTGAAGTAAAAGAACAAGATGTGTTCATGGGAGATTTCCCACTCATGACAGAGACTGGAACATTCGTAATTAACGGTGCAGAACGTGTTATCGTTTCCCAGTTAGTTCGCTCTCCAAGCGTATACTATAGTGGCAAAGTGGATAAAAACGGAAAACGTGGTTTTACTGCTACTGTAATTCCAAACCGCGGAGCTTGGTTAGAGTATGAGACAGATGCTAAGGATGTTGTATATGTGCGTATTGACCGTACGCGTAAACTTCCTGTAACTGTTTTGTTACGCGCATTAGGGTTTGGCTCTGATCAAGAAATCACCGAGCTTTTAGGTGATAACGAATACTTAAGCAACACATTAGAAAAAGACAACACAGATAGCACAGAAAAAGCATTGCTTGAAATTTATGAGCGTCTACGCCCTGGTGAACCACCAACAGTAGAAAATGCAAAGAGCTTACTTGTGTCTCGTTTCTTCGATCCAAAGCGCTACGATTTAGCAAATGTAGGTCGCTATAAGATCAACAAAAAGTTACACATTAAAAACAGATTGTTTAACCAACGTTTAGCTGAAACATTAGTGGATCCAGAAACTGGTGAAATTTTAGCGACAGAAGGAACAATCTTAGATCGTCGTACACTGGATCGCATTTTACCTTACTTAGAGAAAAACATTGGATTCAAAACAGCGAAGCCAATGGGTGGAGTGGTAGAAGGCGATGTTGAGCTGCAATCTATTAAGATTTATGCTCCTGAGTCAGAAGGCGAGCGCGTAATTAATGTAATTGGTAATGCGAATATTACTCGTGATGTAAAACACATCACACCAGGTGATATCCTTGCTTCTATCAGTTACTTCTTCAACCTACTATATAAAGTAGGGGATACAGATGATATCGACCACTTAGGAAACCGTCGTCTGCGTTCTGTTGGAGAACTATTACAAAATCAATTCCGTATCGGTCTTTCTCGTATGGAACGTGTTGTTCGTGAGAGAATGTCGATTCAGGATACAAATGCAATTACACCACAGGCATTAATCAATATTCGTCCTGTTATTGCATCTATTAAAGAGTTCTTCGGAAGTTCTCAGTTATCTCAGTTCATGGACCAAACAAACCCATTAGCAGAGTTAACTCACAAACGAAGACTATCTGCATTAGGACCTGGTGGTTTAACGCGTGAGCGCGCAGGCTTTGAAGTGCGTGACGTTCACTATTCTCACTATGGTCGTATGTGTCCGATTGAAACACCAGAGGGACCAAACATCGGTTTGATTAACTCATTATCTTCGTTCGCGAAAGTAAATGAGTTTGGTTTCATTGAAACGCCATACCGTCGTGTTGACCCAGAAACTGGTCTTGTAACAGGGCAGGTTGATTACTTAACGGCAGATGAAGAAGATAACTATGTTGTAGCCCAAGCGAATATGAAATTATCTGATGAAGGTGAATTCCTAAGTGAAGATATCGTAGCTCGTTTCCGTGGTGAAAACATTGTGACAAATAAAGAACGCATCGACTACATGGATGTATCTCCAAAACAAGTAGTGTCGGCAGCGACAGCTTGTATTCCGTTCTTAGAAAACGATGACTCTAACCGCGCACTTATGGGAGCGAACATGCAACGTCAGGCGGTTCCGTTAATGAATCCGGAATCTCCGATTGTAGGTACAGGTATGGAGTACGTATCAGCAAAAGACTCAGGTGCTGCAGTAATTTGTAAACACCCTGGTATTGTTGAACGCGTAGAAGCACGTGAAGTTTGGGTACGTCGCTATGTAGAAGTTGACGGTCAAACAGTAAAAGGCGACTTAGATCGCTACAAAATGCAGAAATTCATTCGTTCTAACCAAGGAACTTGCTACAACCAACGTCCAATCGTAAGTGTTGGAAATGAAGTTGTAAAAGGTGAAATCCTTGCGGATGGTCCTTCTATGGAATTAGGTGAACTAGCACTTGGACGTAACGTGCTTGTTGGCTTCATGACTTGGGACGGTTATAACTACGAGGATGCGATCATTATGAGTGAGCGCCTTGTAAAAGATGATGTGTACACTTCTATTCATATTGAAGAATATGAGTCAGAAGCTCGTGATACGAAGCTTGGACCAGAAGAAATTACACGTGACATTCCGAACGTTGGGGAAGATGCATTACGCAACCTTGACGAGCGCGGTATTATTCGCGTTGGTGCTGAAGTAAAAGATGGAGACCTACTTGTTGGTAAAGTAACACCTAAAGGTGTAACAGAGTTAACGGCAGAAGAACGTCTATTACATGCGATCTTCGGTGAAAAAGCACGTGAAGTACGTGATACATCACTACGTGTACCACACGGTGGTGGCGGTATTATCTTAGACGTAAAAGTATTCAACCGTGAAGATGGCGATGAATTGCCACCAGGCGTGAATCAACTTGTACGTGCATATATCGTTCAAAAACGTAAAATTTCTGAAGGTGACAAAATGGCCGGACGTCACGGTAACAAAGGTGTTATCTCTCGTATTTTACCAGAAGAAGATATGCCTTACTTACCAG
Organism: Bacillus thuringiensis; assembly: GCF_014932895.1. Classification (GTDB taxonomy): domain Bacteria; phylum Bacillota; class Bacilli; order Bacillales; family Bacillaceae_G; genus Bacillus_A; species Bacillus_A thuringiensis_AA. The sequence continues at coordinate 24,182 of NZ_JACYOF010000020.1, forward strand.
ACGGTACGCCAATCGATATCATGTTAAACCCATTAGGGGTACCATCTCGTATGAATATCGGTCAGGTATTAGAGCTTCATCTTGGTATGGCAGCAAGATACCTTGGTATTCACATTGCAACACCAGTATTCGATGGTGCTCGTGAGGAAGATGTTTGGGGCACGATTGAAGAAGCTGGTATGGCAAATGACGCGAAAACAATCCTGTATGACGGACGTACTGGTGAACCATTCGATAACCGCGTGTCTGTTGGTGTCATGTATATGATCAAACTTGCGCACATGGTTGACGATAAACTTCATGCTCGTTCTACTGGACCATACTCACTTGTAACGCAGCAGCCTCTTGGAGGTAAAGCTCAGTTCGGTGGACAGCGTTTCGGTGAGATGGAGGTTTGGGCACTTGAAGCTTACGGTGCTGCTTATACTCTTCAAGAAATCTTAACAGTGAAGTCTGATGATGTTGTTGGACGTGTTAAGACGTACGAAGCAATCGTTAAAGGTGAAAATGTTCCAGAACCAGGCGTTCCTGAATCATTCAAAGTATTGATTAAAGAACTGCAAAGTTTAGGTATGGACGTTAAAATGATGTCTAGCGACGACACAGAAATTGAAATGCGCGATACGGAAGATGACGATGATCATCAATCAGCAGATAAATTGAATGTCGAAGTTGAGACAACTAAGGAATAATTGGGATAACCTGTAGACTAAAAGGGAGGTAGGCCCCTTGATAGATGTAAATAACTTTGAATATATGAAGATTGGACTTGCTTCACCTGACAAGATTCGTTCTTGGTCATACGGTGAAGTTAAGAAACCAGAAACAATTAACTATCGTACGTTAAAGCCTGAAAAAGATGGCTTGTTCTGTGAGCGTATTTTCGGACCACAAAAGGACTGGGAATGTCATTGCGGAAAATACAAACGTGTACGTTATAAAGGTGTAGTTTGTGATCGATGTGGCGTTGAAGTAACGCGTGCAAAAGTTCGTCGTGAACGTATGGGCCATATCGAATTAGCTGCTCCTGTATCTCATATTTGGTATTTCAAAGGTATCCCGAGCCGCATGGGACTTGTCTTAGACATGTCCCCTCGCGCGCTTGAAGAAGTAATTTATTTCGCTTCTTATGTTGTAACAGAAAGTGGAGATACACCACTTGATAAGAAGCAATTACTTTCTGAAAAAGAATACCGTGCATATCGTGATCGATATGGTAGCACATTCCAAGCTGCTATGGGTGCAGAAGCGATTAAAAAGCTACTACAAGACATCGATTTAGATAAAGAAGTAGACTTCTTAAAAGAAGAATTAAAAACAGCACAAGGACAACGCCGTACTCGTGCTATTAAACGTCTAGAAGTATTAGAAGCATTCCGTAACTCTGGAAATGAACCATCTTGGATGATCTTAGATGTTCTACCAGTTATCCCACCAGAACTACGCCCAATGGTACAGTTAGATGGTGGACGTTTTGCTACTTCTGACTTAAATGACTTATATCGTCGTGTAATTAACCGTAACAACCGTTTAAAACGTCTATTGGACTTAGGTGCTCCTAGCATCATCGTTCAAAACGAAAAACGTATGTTACAAGAAGCTGTAGACGCATTAATCGATAATGGTCGTCGTGGCCGTCCAGTTACTGGACCAGGTAACCGTCCATTAAAATCACTATCTCACATGCTTAAAGGTAAACAAGGACGTTTCCGTCAAAACTTATTAGGTAAACGTGTTGACTACTCTGGTCGTTCTGTAATCGTTGTAGGACCGAACTTAAAGATGTACCAATGTGGATTACCGAAAGAAATGGCGCTTGAACTGTTCAAACCTTTCGTTATGAAAGAGTTAGTTGAAAAAGGATTAGCACACAACATTAAGAGTGCAAAACGTAAAATCGAGCGTGTACAACCTGAAGTTTGGGACGTTTTAGAATCTGTGATCAAAGAACATCCAGTACTTCTAAACCGCGCACCAACGCTTCACCGTCTTGGTATCCAGGCGTTTGAACCTACATTAGTAGAAGGTCGTGCAATCCGTCTTCACCCACTTGTATGTACTGCATACAACGCTGACTTTGACGGTGACCAAATGGCGGTTCACGTACCTTTATCATCAGAAGCACAAGCAGAAGCTCGTCTTCTTATGTTAGCGGCACAAAACATCTTGAACCCGAAAGACGGTAAACCAGTTGTTACTCCATCTCAGGATATGGTATTAGGTAACTACTACTTAACACTTGAGCGTGAAGGTGCAATCGGTGAAGGTATGGTCTTCAAAGATGCAAACGAAGCATTACTTGCATATCAAAATGGATATGTACATCTTCATACACGTGTTGCAGTTGCTGCAAGTGCAGTAAACAACGCAACGTTTACTGAAGAGCAAAAAAGTATGCTTCTATTAACAACAGTTGGTAAATTAATATTTAACGAAATCTTACCAGAGTCGTTCCCTTATATTAATGAACCAACAAACTCAAACCTTGAAAAAGAAACACCAGCGAAATATTTCGTTGAAAAAGGTGCGAACATTAAAGAAATTATTGCTAGTCGCGAAGAAGTGGCGCCATTCAGCAAGAAAATCCTTGGTAACATCATTGCGGAAGTGTTCAAACGTTTCAAAATTACAGAAACGTCTCGCATGCTTGACCGTATGAAAAACTTAGGATTTAAATACTCTACAAAAGCTGGTATTACAGTTGGGGTAGCTGACATCCTTGTATTAGGTGAAAAAGATGAAATTCTCCACGAAGCGCAAGCAAAAGTAGATAACGTAATTAAACAATTCCGTCGCGGTTTAATCACGGAAGAAGAACGTTACGATCGCGTTATCTCTATTTGGAGTAATGCAAAAGATGTTATCCAAGGAAAACTGATGAAATCCTTGAATAAACGCAACCCAATCTTCATGATGAGTGATTCCGGTGCCCGTGGTAACGCATCGAACTTTACTCAGCTTGCTGGTATGCGTGGTCTGATGGCCAATCCATCTGGTCGTATCATTGAACTTCCAATCAAATCAAGTTTCCGTGAAGGTTTAACAGTACTTGAGTACTTCATCTCTACGCATGGTGCGCGTAAAGGTCTTGCCGATACAGCACTTAAAACTGCCGATTCTGGTTACTTAACACGTCGTCTTGTTGACGTTGCACAAGACGTAATCGTTCGTGAAGATGATTGTGGAACAGATCGTGGTTTATTAATTGGTGCGATTAAAGAGGGTAATGAAGTTATTGAGTCATTATATGATCGTCTTGTTGGACGTTTTGCAAGAAAAACTGTAAAACATCCTGAAACAGGTGAAGTATTAGTTGCTGAAAATCAATTAATTACTGAAGATATCGCTCATATCGTTGAAAATTCGGGTGTTGAAACTGTAAACATTCGTTCAGCGTTTACGTGTAACACTCGCCACGGTGTATGTAAGAAGTGTTACGGTCGTAACTTAGCAACTGGAACAGACGTAGAAGTAGGGGAAGCGGTAGGTATTATCGCAGCTCAATCTATCGGTGAGCCAGGTACACAGTTAACGATGCGTACATTCCATACAGGTGGGGTTGCCGGAGATGATATCACTCAAGGTTTACCTCGTATCCAAGAGATCTTCGAAGCTCGTAATCCGAAAGGTCAGGCAGTTATCAGTGAAATCGACGGTGTTATCGCAGCGATCAACGACGTTAAAGATCGCCAAGAAGTAGTTGTACAGGGTGAAGTTGAAGCTCGTACGTATGCTATTCCTTACGGTGCTCGTCTGAAAGTAACTCCAGGACAGCAAATTAGCCACGGTAAAGAGTTAACAGAAGGTTCTATTGATCCGAAAGAATTACTAAAAGTAACGGACATTACAGCAGTTCAAGAATACTTATTACGTGAAGTTCAAAAAGTATACCGTATGCAAGGGGTAGAAATTGGTGACAAACACGTAGAAGTAATGGTACGTCAAATGCTACGTAAAGTTCGCGTAAGTGATGCAGGTGAAACAGATGTATTACCAGGAACGTTACTAGATATCCATCAGTTTACTGATGCGAATGCGAAGGTGTTACTGCAAGGTAAACAACCAGCAACAGCTAGACCTGTTCTACTTGGTATTACAAAAGCTTCCCTTGAAACAGATTCATTCTTATCTGCAGCATCGTTCCAAGAAACAACTCGTGTCTTAACTGATGCAGCAATTAAGGGTAAACGCGATGAGCTTCTAGGATTGAAAGAAAATGTTATTATCGGTAAACTTGTTCCTGCTGGAACAGGTATGAATCGTTATCGCAAAGTGGATCTTGTAAAAACAACACAAGATGACATGAATGTAGAAAACGATGAAGTTTATGTGGAACAGTAAAATTTTCCGTCGTAAATTTTGTATAAAAACAGCTAATCCTAGTTGACATTGTATGAGTCAAAATGTTACTATAAGCAAGGTTGCTCCTGAACGATGCTTTGGAGGATATTTATATGTCTTATCAAAAAGTGTCAAATGCTGAAAATGTAGTCGTTGGTCATAAACGCACATTGGAGGCAATCAAGAATGGTATAGTTAAAGAAGTTGTCATTGCGGAAGATGCTGATATGCGGTTAACCCATATTATCATTCGTACTGCCTTGCAACATAACATACCCATAACCAAAGTTGAATCAGTTCGTAAGCTTGGAAAAGTTGCGGGGATTCAAGTGGGAGCTTCAGCAATAGGAATAATAAGTTAAAACTGTTTTTGTGAGGAGAGAGCATTTGCTCTTCCTTGCAAAAACTTTGTTTTCAACTAATAATGAACCACCTGGATATGTGGTCATACAAACATGCGAAGGGAGGATAATCAAATGCCTACTATTAACCAATTAGTGAGAAATGGTCGTACTGATAAAGTATGGAAATCTAAATCACCTGCGTTAAACAAAGGATTCAACTCTTTAAAGAAAAAATCAACTGATATCTCTGCACCTCAAAAACGTGGTGTATGTACTCGTGTTGGTACAATGACTCCAAAGAAACCTAACTCAGCGTTACGTAAATACGCTCGTGTACGTTTAACAAACGGTATCGAGGTTACAGCTTACATCCCAGGTATCGGTCATAACCTACAAGAGCATAGCGTAGTATTAATTCGCGGTGGTCGTGTAAAGGATTTACCGGGGGTACGTTACCACATCGTTCGTGGTGCGCTTGACACAGCTGGTGTTGACAAACGTATGCAAGGACGTTCTAAATATGGTACTAAGCGACCAAAACCTGCTAAAAAATAATAACTTTAAAATGAAAGGAGGAACTCAATATGCCTCGTAAAGGACCTGTTGCGAAACGTGACGTGTTACCAGATCCAATGTACAATTCGAAATTAGTAACACGCCTTATCAACAAAATGATGGTTGACGGTAAAAAAGGTAAATCTCAAACAATTCTTTATAATGCGTTCGATATCGTAAACGAACGTACTGGTAAAGAGCCAATGGAAGTATTCGAGCAAGCTCTTAAGAACATTATGCCTGTTCTTGAAGTACGCGCTCGTCGTGTTGGTGGTGCTAACTACCAAGTTCCAGTTGAGGTTCGTCCAGAACGCCGTACAACTTTAGGTCTTCGTTGGTTAGTAAACTACGCTCGTCTTCGTGGTGAAAAAACTATGGAAGAGCGTCTTGCTAACGAAATCTTAGATGCAGCTAACAACGCTGGTGCATCTGTTAAGAAACGTGAAGACACTCATAAAATGGCAGAAGCTAACAAAGCATTTGCTCATTACCGTTGGTAGGATTCAACGTAAAATAAATGTAAGCATAAACCGCTTTATTTGTCGCTTATGGAAGTGTGGAGAGGGAGAATGCCTCTCCCTTTCGTTGGGCGCTCGTTTTACATAATGAGGGTACTGGACATACTGACATGTGTAACAATATAAAGTGGCTTTTTTGCTACTTAAAATAAAAAAATCCAATCCATATATGGAAGGAGCAAGACACCAAATGGCAAGAGAGTTCTCTTTAGAAAACACTCGTAATATTGGTATCATGGCTCACATCGATGCTGGTAAAACAACAGCAACTGAGCGTATTCTGTATTACACAGGACGTATTCATAAAATCGGTGAAACTCACGAAGGTGCATCTCAGATGGACTGGATGGAGCAAGAGCAAGAGCGTGGTATCACAATTACTTCTGCTGCAACTACAGCACAATGGAAAGGTCACCGTGTAAACATCATTGACACTCCAGGACACGTAGATTTCACAGTAGAAGTAGAACGTTCTTTACGCGTACTTGATGGCGCGGTAGCAGTACTTGATGCACAATCTGGTGTAGAACCACAAACAGAAACTGTTTGGCGTCAGGCTACTACTTACGGCGTACCTCGTATCGTATTCGTTAACAAAATGGATAAAATCGGTGCGGATTTCTTATACTCTGTAGGAACAATCCACGATCGTTTACAAGCAAACGCACATCCAATTCAGTTACCAATCGGTGCTGAAGATGAGTTCAATGGTATCATTGACCTTGTTGAAGAATGTGCTTACATGTACGGTAACGATTTAGGAACAGACATTCAACGTGTTGAAATTCCTGAAGAGCACAAAGAATTAGCTGAAGAATACCGTGGAAAACTTATTGAAGCGGTAGCTGAGCTTGATGAAGAAATGATGATGAAGTACCTAGAAGGTGAAGAAATCACTGTAGAAGAGCTTAAAGCTGGTATCCGTAAGGCTACAACTTCTGTAGAATTCTTCCCAGTAATCTGTGGTTCTGCATTCAAAAATAAAGGTGTTCAAATTCTGTTAGACGCAGTTATCGACTACCTTCCATCTCCATTAGATGTACCTGCTATTAAAGGTACTCTTCCGGATACAGATGAAGAAGTAGAACGTAAGTCTAGCGATGAAGAACCATTCGCAGCTCTAGCATTCAAAATCATGACTGACCCTTATGTTGGTAAGTTAACGTTCTTCCGTGTGTACTCTGGTGTGTTAAACTCTGGATCATACGTGAAAAACTCAACTAAAGGTAAGCGTGAGCGTGTAGGTCGTATCCTACAAATGCACGCTAACAGCCGTGAAGAGATCTCAACAGTTTACGCTGGTGACATCGCTGCTGCTGTAGGTTTAAAAGATACTACTACTGGTGATACTCTTTGTGACGAGAAGAGCCTTGTTATCCTTGAGTCTATGGAATTCCCAGAACCAGTTATCTCTGTAGCTATTGAACCAAAATCTAAAGCTGACCAAGATAAAATGGGTACAGCATTATCTAAGCTTTCTGAAGAAGATCCAACATTCCGTGCTCACACTGACCAAGAAACTGGCCAAACAATCATCGCTGGTATGGGTGAACTTCACCTTGATATCATCGTTGACCGTATGCGCCGTGAATTCAAAGTTGAAGCAAACGTTGGTGCTCCTCAGGTAGCATACCGTGAAACTTTCCGCGCTGCTGCGAAAGTTGAAGGTAAGTTCGCTCGTCAATCTGGTGGTCGTGGACAATTCGGTCACGTTTGGATTGAGTTTGAACCTAACGAAGAAGGTAAAGGATTCGAATTCGAAAACAAGATCGTCGGTGGTGTTGTTCCACGTGAATACATCCCAGCTGTTGGAGCAGGTCTTGAAGATGCACTTAAAAATGGTGTACTAGCTGGTTATCCACTAGTTGACATTAAAGCTGCATTAGTTGACGGATCTTACCATGATGTTGACTCCTCTGAGATGGCGTTCAAAATCGCTGCATCTATGGCACTTAAAGCTGCGGTTTCTAAATGTAGCCCAGTAATTCTTGAGCCAATGATGAAAGTTGAAGTTGTAATTCCTGAAGAGTACATGGGTGACATTATGGGTGACGTAACATCTCGTCGTGGACGTGTAGAAGGTATGGAAGCTCGCGGTAACGCACAAGTTGTTCGCGCTATGGTTCCACTTTCTGAAATGTTCGGTTATGCAACGTCATTACGTTCTAACACTCAAGGACGCGGAACATTCTCTATGGTGTTTGACCACTATGAAGAAGTACCAAAGTCTGTTTCTGAAGAAATTATCAAAAAAAATAAAGGTGAATAATTGATTTTTATCGATTGTTCAAGTATAACTACTTATGTAAGCTTAGAAAGTGGGACGTAAGTTTCACTTTCTAGTCTAAATATAAAATAACCTATATAAACTAAGGAGGAATTTAGAATGGCTAAAGCTAAATTCGAACGTTCTAAACCCCATGTTAACATCGGTACAATCGGCCACGTTGACCATGGTAAAACTACATTAACTGCTGCGATCACTACAGTTCTTGCAAAAGCTGGTGGTGCTGAAGCACGCGGATACGATCAAATCGATGCTGCTCCAGAAGAAAGAGAGCGCGGTATCACAATCTCAACTGCACACGTTGAGTACGAAACTGAAACTCGTCACTATGCACACGTTGACTGCCCAGGTCACGCTGACTATGTTAAAAACATGATCACTGGTGCTGCTCAAATGGACGGCGGTATCTTAGTAGTATCTGCTGCTGATGGCCCAATGCCTCAAACACGTGAGCACATCCTTCTTTCTCGTCAAGTAGGTGTTCCTTACATCGTTGTATTCTTAAACAAATGCGACATGGTAGACGACGAAGAATTATTAGAATTAGTAGAAATGGAAGTTCGCGACCTATTATCTGAATACGGATTCCCAGGCGACGACATTCCTGTAATCAAAGGTTCTGCTCTTAAAGCTCTTCAAGGAGAAGCTGATTGGGAAGCAAAAATCATTGAATTAATGGCTGAAGTTGATGCTTACATCCCAACTCCAGAACGTGAAACTGACAAACCATTCTTAATGCCTGTAGAGGATGTATTCTCTATCACAGGTCGTGGTACAGTTGCTACTGGTCGTGTTGAGCGCGGTATCGTTAAAGTTGGTGACGTAGTAGAAATCATCGGTCTTGCTGAAGAAAATGCTTCTACAACTGTAACTGGTGTAGAGATGTTCCGTAAACTTCTTGACCAAGCTCAAGCTGGAGACAACATCGGTGCTTTACTTCGTGGGGTTGCTCGTGAAGACATCCAACGTGGACAAGTACTTGCAAAAAGCGGTTCTGTAAAAGCTCACGCTAAATTCAAAGCTGAAGTTTTCGTATTATCTAAAGAAGAAGGTGGACGTCACACTCCATTCTTCGCTAACTACCGTCCTCAGTTCTACTTCCGTACAACTGACGTAACTGGTATCATCCAATTACCAGAAGGTACTGAAATGGTAATGCCTGGTGACAACATCGAAATGACTATCGAACTTATCGCTCCAATCGCTATCGAAGAGGGAACTAAATTCTCTATTCGTGAAGGTGGACGTACAGTAGGTTACGGTGTAGTTGCTACTATCGTTGAGTAATCTTAACTGATATAAAAAAACCTAAGGGATTTTCCCTTAGGTTTTTTGTTTGTGTTTATATAATGAATAAGATTATACTTTTATATTTTGACGAGTTTCTTCTATAGTAATATGAAAACAATAAAATAGAATCCAGAAACTGTAAAATGGATTCTGTTAGATGAAAACTTGAAATTCTTTAAAGTGCCATGTATAATAGCAAAAGTAGAGAAAAGCAGATGCAAACAAAAAGATGCTTGCATCTAGACGAATAACATTGTATAATAGACAATGTTGGTCTTTGACTGCGATGAAGTGGAAGGTTGCTGACACACCCGGCCGCTTTGCCATGGCATGGTGTGGGGAAATTTCCATGGAGAAGGTCTATTTTAGAAATAGGCGAACGAAGGAGGGAAAATAATGGCAAAAGAAAAAATTCGTATCCGTTTAAAAGCTTACGATCACCGTATTCTTGATCAGTCAGCTGAGAAAATTGTAGAAACAGCTAAGCGTTCTGGGGCAACAGTTTCTGGTCCGATCCCATTACCAACTGAAAAAACTGTTTACACAATTCTTCGTGCTGTTCATAAGTACAAAGATTCTCGTGAGCAATTCGAAATGCGCACGCACAAACGTCTAATCGACATCGTGAGTCCTACTCCGCAAACAGTAGATTCATTAATGCGTTTAGACTTACCATCTGGTGTAGATATCGAAATCAAACTATAATTTATATAACTTAAAAATGTAGGAGGTGTAACTCATGACCAAAGGAATCTTAGGAAGAAAGATCGGTATGACTCAAGTATTTGCTGAGAACGGTGAGTTAATCCCAGTAACGGTAATCGCTGCTAATCCAAACGTTGTTCTTCAAAAGAAAACAACTGAAACTGATGGCTACAATGCAATCCAGTTAGGATTTGAAGACAAACGTGAAAAGTTAACTAACAAACCTGAACAAGGCCACACTGCTAAAGCATCTACAACTCCTAAGCGCTTCATTCGCGAAATCCGCGATGCAGACGTGGACGGATTAGAGGTTGGTCAAGAGGTAAAAGTTGATGTTTTCGCTACAGGTGAAATCGTTGACGTAACAGGAATTTCTAAAGGTAAAGGTTTCCAAGGTGTTATCAAACGCCACGGACAATCTCGCGGACCTATGTCTCATGGTTCTCGCTATCACCGTCGTCCAGGTTCAATGGGCCCAGTTGCTCCGAACCGTGTATTCAAAGGCAAAAAACTTGCTGGACGTATGGGTGGAGACCAAGTTACTATCCAAAACTTAGAAATCGTTCAAGTTGACACTGAGCGCAACTTATTACTAGTAAAAGGTAACGTTCCAGGTGCTAAGAAATCTCTTGTAGTTGTTCAAGGCGCTGTGAAGGTTAGCAAATAATTCACAATAGGAAGGAGGAATTCCAATGCCAAAAGTTACTGTATATAACCAAACTGGTTCACAGGTTGGTGAAATCGAATTAGCTGAAGCTATTTTCGGTATCGAACCAAATGAAGCTGTACTTTTCGAAGCTGTAATGATGCAACGCGCATCTTTACGTCAAGGTACACATAAAGTAAAAACTCGCTCTGAAGTTCGCGGTGGTGGTCGTAAACCATGGCGCCAAAAAGGAACTGGACGTGCTCGTCAAGGTTCTATCCGCTCTCCTCAATGGCGTGGTGGTGGTACGGTATTCGGACCTACACCAAGAAGCTATGCGTACAAACTTCCTAAGAAAGTTCGTCGTTTAGCAATCAAATCTGCATTAGCTACTAAAGTAGTTGAGAACAACATTGTAGTTCTTGAGGACCTAGTGTTAAATGCACCAAAAACAAAAGACATGGTAGCAGTACTTAAAGGATTAACTGTTGAAAAGAAAGCTCTTATCGTAACTGCTGATGCAAACGAATCTGTAGAGTTATCTGCTCGCAATATCCCTGGAGTAACAGTAATCACTGCTGATGGCGTAAACGTTTTAGACGTGCTTCATCATGATAAGCTAATCATGACAAAAGCGGCAGTGGAAAAAGTAGAGGAGGTGCTTGCATAATGAGAGATCCTCGTGATATCATTAAGCGCCCAGTTATCACTGAACGTTCTATGGAAATGATGGCTGAAAAAAAATACACGTTCGATGTGGACGTTAAATCTAATAAAACAGAAGTTAAAGATGCTCTTGAAGCGATCTTTGGTGTTAAAGTAGAAAAAGTGAACATCATGAACTACAAGCCGAAAGCAAAACGCGTTGGTCGTCACGCTGGTTTTACTAGCCGTCGTCGTAAAGCAATCGTTAAGCTAACTGCTGACAGCAAAGAAATCGAAATCTTCCAAGGCGTTTAATTCTTACTAAAGAAGGAGGGAAATTGAGATGGGAATTAAAAAGTATAATCCAACTACTAACGGTCGTCGTAACATGACTACGAATGATTTCGCTGAAATCACGACTGACAGACCCGAAAAGTCTTTACTTGCTCCTTTAAGCAAGAAGGCTGGTCGTAATAACCAAGGTAAAATTACTGTACGTCATCAAGGTGGCGGACATAAGCGTCAATACCGTATCATCGACTTTAAACGTAACAAAGATGGAATTCCAGGACGCGTTGCTACGATCGAATACGATCCAAACCGCTCTGCGAATATCGCATTAATTAACTACGTTGACGGTGAAAAACGTTACATTCTTGCTCCTAAAACTTTAGAAGTAGGTATGGAAGTTATGTCTGGCCCTGAAGCTGACATCAAAATCGGTAACGCATTACCATTAATCAACATTCCAGTAGGTACTGTTGTTCATAACATCGAGCTTAAGCCTGGTCGTGGCGGACAATTAGTTCGTTCTGCTGGTACATCTGCTCAAGTACTTGGTAAAGAAGGAAAATACGTACTTGTACGTTTAACTTCTGGTGAAGTACGTCTTGTATTATCTGCTTGTCGCGCTACAATCGGTCAAGTTGGTAACGAACAACACGAACTTATCAAAATCGGTAAAGCAGGTCGCTCTCGCTGGTTAGGTAAGCGCCCAACAGTTCGTGGTTCTGTAATGAACCCGGTTGATCACCCACACGGTGGTGGTGAAGGACGCTCTCCAATCGGACGTAAGTCTCCAATGTCTCCATGGGGTAAACCAACTCTTGGATTCAAGACTCGTAAGAAAAACAAAGCGTCTGATAAATTTATCGTTCGTCGTCGTAAAAAATAATGGGATTGTAGTACGGTTCATTTCTAGAACCGTACGCCAATCACGAAGGGAGGCACCAAAATGGCTCGTAGCTTAAAAAAAGGACCATTTGTCGATGATCACTTAATGAACAAAATGGAAAAATTAGTTGCATCTGAGCAAAAACAAGTTGTTAAAACTTGGTCTCGCCGTTCAACAATCTTCCCTCAGTTCATCGGGCACACAATCGCTGTATATGATGGTCGTAAACACGTACCTGTGTACATCACTGAGGATATGGTTGGCCATAAGTTAGGTGAATTTGCACCAACTCGTACGTATAAAGGTCACCTTGCTGACGATAAGAAAACTAGAAGATAATGAGAGGAGGCACTTCAATGCAAGCTAAAGCAGTAGCGAGAACAGTTCGTATTGCTCCTCGTAAAGTTCGTTTAGTAGTAGACTTAATCCGAGGTAAGCAAGTGGGTGAAGCGATTGCTATCCTTAACCACACACCAAAAACTGCTTCTCCAGTTGTAGAAAAAGTTTTAAAATCTGCAATCGCAAATGCAGAGCACAATTATGAAATGGACATTAACAACCTAGTTGTTGAAAAAGTTTTCGTTGACGAAGGTCCAACGTTGAAACGTTTCCGTCCACGTGCAATGGGTCGTGCAAGCCAAATTAACAAACGCACAAGCCACATCACAGTTGTGGTATCAGAAAAGAAGGAGGGATAATCGATGGGTCAAAAGGTTAATCCAATTGGTCTTCGTGTCGGTGTTATCCGTGACTGGGAATCTCGTTGGTTCGCTGAGAAAGATTACGCTACATTATTACATGAAGACATCAAAATCCGTGAGTACATTACTGTACGCTTAAAAGATTCTGCTGTTGCTAAAGTAGAAATCGAACGTGCAGCAAATCGTGTAAATGTTACAATTCACACTGCAAAACCTGGTATGGTAATTGGTAAAGGTGGTACTGAAGTTGAAGCACTTCGTAAAGCTCTTAACCAATTAACAGGCAAGCGTGTACACATCAACATTTTAGAAGTTAAGAGAGCTGATCTTAACGCTAAATTAGTAGGCGAAAACATTGCTCGTCAATTAGAAAACCGTGTATCATTCCGTCGTGCTCAAAAGCAAGTTATTCAACGTGCTATGCGTGCAGGTGCTAAAGGTATTAAAACACAGGTTTCTGGTCGTCTTGGCGGAGCTGATATCGCTCGTGCAGAATCTTACAGTGAAGGAACTGTTCCACTTCATACACTTCGCGCTGATATTGACTATGCAGCAGTTGAAGCTGATACAACATACGGTAAATTAGGCGTAAAAGTATGGATCTACCGTGGAGAAGTCCTTCCTACAAAAAAGAAAGCTTCTGAGGAAGGAGGAAAATAATATGTTAATGCCAAAACGCGTAAAATATCGTAGAGAGCATCGTGGTAAAATGCGTGGTCGTGCTAAAGGTGGAACTGAAATTGCTTTCGGTGAATTCGGTTTACAAGCACAAGCTGCTTCATGGATTACAAACCGTCAAATCGAAGCTGCTCGTCGTGCAATGACTCGTTACATGAAACGTGGCGGTAAAGTATGGATTAAAATTTTCCCTTCTAAACCTTACACTGCAAAACCTCTAGAAGTACGTATGGGTTCCGGTAAAGGGGCACCAGAAGGCTGGGTAGCAGTAGTAAAACCTGGGAAAATTATGTTCGAAATCGCGGGTGTATCTGAAGAGGTAGCACGCGAAGCATTACGTCTTGCAGCTCACAAGTTACCTGTGAAATGTAAATTCGTAAAACGTGAAGAAAATGGTGGTGAATCTAATGAAAACTAATGATATTCGTGAATTAACCACTGCCGAAATCGAAACAAAAGTTAAAGCTTTAAAGGAAGAGTTGTTTAATCTTCGCTTCCAACTTGCTACAGGACAATTAGAGAATCCAACTCGCATTCGTGAAGTGCGCAAAGCGATTGCTCGTATGAAAACTGTAGTTCGTGAAAGAGAGATCGGAATTAATCGATAAATTGAGGGGAGGTTTGCATAGTGAGCGAACGTAACCAACGCAAAGTTTATACTGGTCGTGTAGTGTCTGACAAAATGGACAAAACGATTACAGTTTTAGTTGAAACTTACAAAACTCATTCCTTGTACGGAAAACGTGTTAAGTATTCTAAGAAGTACAAAGCCCATGATGAGCAAAACCAAGCGAAACTTGGCGATATCGTAAAAATCATGGAAACTCGCCCGCTTTCTGCTACTAAGCGTTTCCGTTTAGTTGAAATCGTTGAAGAAGCGGTTATTATCTAAATAGACGAATCGGAATTTTTAGTCCGAAGGGAGGTTTCATAACATGATCCAACAAGAATCTCGTTTGAAAGTTGCTGACAACTCTGGTGCACGTGAACTTTTAACAATTAAAGTATTAGGCGGCTCTGGTCGTAAATATGCTAACATCGGTGATATTATCGTTGCTACGGTAAAACAAGCAACACCAGGTGGCGTTGTTAAAAAAGGTGACGTTGTTAAAGCAGTAGTAGTACGTACGAAGAGCGGTGCTCGTCGTCCGGACGGTTCTTATATCAAATTTGATGAAAACGCAGCGGTTATCATTAAAGACGATAAGAGCCCACGTGGTACTCGTATCTTCGGACCAGTAGCTCGTGAATTACGTGATAGCAACTTCATGAAGATCGTTTCTTTAGCTCCAGAAGTTCTATAATTTAAGGTATTGCCTTGCTAAGGAGGTGCAGAATTAAGATGCATGTAAAAAAAGGTGATAAAGTACAGGTAATCACTGGTAAAGACAAAGGAAAACAAGGCGTTATCCTTGTGGCTTTCCCAAAGCAAAACCGTGTTATCGTTGAGGGTGTTAACATCGTTAAGAAGCACTCTAAGCCATCTCAATTAAATCCACAAGGTGG
The DNA here is from genome assembly GCF_014932895.1 of Bacillus thuringiensis. GTDB lineage: Bacteria > Bacillota > Bacilli > Bacillales > Bacillaceae_G > Bacillus_A > Bacillus_A thuringiensis_AA. Next base: position 39,572 of record NZ_JACYOF010000020.1, read on the forward strand.
AATTATTACTAAAGAAGCACCTATTCACGTTTCTAACGTTATGATTTTAGATCCGAAAACAGGTGAACCTACTCGTGTAGGCTTCAAAGTAGAAGATGGTAAAAAAGTTCGTATTGCAAAAAAATCTGGTGAATTATTAGATAAATAATTTTCTTAAGAAAGGAGGTCACTTCATTGAATCGCCTTAAAGAGAAGTTCCAAAAGGAAATTACTCCTGCTCTAGTGAGCAAGTTTAACTATAAATCTGTGATGGAAGTACCGAAAATCGAAAAGATCGTAATCAACACTGGTGTTGGTGACGCGGTATCTAACTCAAAAGCTTTAGACAATGCAGTAGAAGAATTAACACAAATCGCAGGTCAAAAACCTGTTGTAACTCGTGCTAAAAAATCAATCGCTGGTTTCCGTCTTCGTGAAGGTATGCCAATCGGTGCGAAAGTAACTTTACGCGGCGAGCAAATGTATGAGTTCTTCGACAAATTAGTATCAGTTTCTTTACCACGTGTACGTGATTTCCGTGGTGTTTCTAAGAAATCATTTGATGGTCGTGGAAACTATACATTAGGTGTTAAAGAGCAACTTATTTTCCCTGAGATTGATTATGATAAAGTAAGCAAAGTCCGCGGTATGGACATCGTAATCGTTACTACAGCGAAAACTGATGAAGAAGCTCGTGAACTTTTAACACAATTCGGTATGCCATTCCAAAAATAATGGAAGCCAACGCTAAGTAGAGGAGGCGAAAACGTGGCTAAAAAATCTATGATAGCGAAACAAAAGCGTACTCCTAAGTTTAAAGTACAAGAGTATACACGTTGCGAGCGCTGCGGTCGTCCGCATTCTGTATACCGCAAATTTAAACTTTGCCGTATTTGTTTCCGTGAACTTGCATATAAAGGTCAAATTCCTGGTGTTAAAAAAGCTAGTTGGTAAAACCCACAAATGGGAAGGAGGTAAAACACATGGTGATGACAGATCCAATTGCAGACATGCTTACTCGCATCCGTAATGCGAACATGGTACGTCATGAGAAATTAGAGGTTCCTGCTTCTAAAATCAAAAAAGAGATCGCTGAACTTTTAAAACGTGAAGGTTTCATTCGTGATGTAGAATACATCGAGGATAACAAACAAGGTATCCTTCGTATTTTCCTGAAATATGGTGCAAACAATGAACGTGTAATCACTGGATTAAAACGTATCAGTAAACCTGGCTTACGCGTTTACGCTAAAGCTGACGAAGTACCACGTGTACTTAACGGATTAGGTATCGCTCTTGTTTCTACATCTAAGGGAGTAATGACAGACAAAGATGCTCGTCAATTACAAACTGGTGGAGAAGTAGTAGCATACGTTTGGTAATATATATTTAAAACGAACGGAGGTGTGACCACATGTCTCGTATTGGTAAAAAGATTCTTGAAATCCCTGCAGGTGTTACTATTACAGTTGCAGAAGACAATACTGTAACAGTAAAAGGCCCTAAAGGTGAATTAACTCGTACTTTCAATGCTGATATGTCTATCAAAATTGAAGAGAATACATTAACAGTTGAGCGTCCATCTGAACAGAAGGAACACCGTGCATTACACGGTACAACTCGTGCTTTAATCGGAAACATGGTTGAAGGTGTAACTGCAGGTTTCGCACGCGGACTTGAATTAGTCGGTGTTGGTTACCGTGCCCAAAAACAAGGTGATAAACTTGTATTAAGCGTAGGTTATTCTCATCCAGTAGAAATGACTCCGGAAGCAGGTCTTGAAGTTGAAGTACCTGCACCAACTAAAATCGTAATCAAAGGTATCGACAAGCAACGTGTTGGCGAATTCGCTGCTAACATCCGCGCTGTCCGTGCTCCAGAGCCATATAAAGGCAAAGGTATTCGTTACGAAGGCGAAGTTGTTCGTCGTAAAGAAGGTAAAACTGCTAAGTAAACCCGTTAGGTGAGAGAAAGGAGTGACAAGAAAATGATCACTAAAGCTGATAAAAATGCGACTCGTAAGAAAAGACATGCACGTGTACGTGCTAAACTTACTGGTACTGCAGAACGTCCACGTTTAAACGTGTTCCGTTCTAACCAACATATTTACGCTCAAGTTATTGATGATGTAAATGGTGTAACGTTAGTAAGTGCATCTACTCTTGATAAAGACCTTGCTCTTAACGGTACTAGCAATGTTGAGGCTGCTACGAAAGTTGGAGAATCAGTTGCTAAGCGTGCTGTAGAGAAAGGCGTTAAAGAAGTAGTATTTGATCGCGGTGGTTACTTATACCATGGCCGTGTTAAAGCTCTAGCTGAAGCTGCTCGTGAGGCTGGATTACAATTTTAATGGTCAAAGGAGGGAAAATTGATGCATCGCATTGACCCAAGTAAATTAGAACTTGAAGAACGTGTAGTTACGATAAATCGTGTCGCGAAAGTTGTTAAGGGTGGTCGTCGTTTCCGCTTTGCTGCACTAGTTGTAGTTGGCGATAAAAACGGTCATGTTGGATTCGGTACTGGTAAAGCACAAGAGGTACCAGACGCAATTCGCAAAGCTATCGAAGACGCTAAGAAAAACTTAATCGCTGTACCATTAGTTGGTACAACAATTCCACACACAATCAACGGTCATTTTGGAGCTGGTGAAGTATTCTTAAAACCTGCTGCTGAGGGTACTGGTGTTATTGCTGGTGGACCTGTTCGTGCGGTTCTTGAATTAGCTGGTGTACAAGATATTCTTTCGAAATCTCTTGGTTCTAACACACCAATCAACATGATTCGCGCTACTGTGAACGGATTAAGCGAACTTAAGCGCGCTGAAGATGTTGCAAAATTACGCGGTAAATCTGTAGAAGAGCTACTAGGTTAAGGAGGGAAAACAAATGGCGAAAAAGTTAGAAATTACCCTCACTCGTAGTGTAATTGGTCGTCCACAAGATCAACGTGCGACGGTAGAAGCTTTAGGTCTTAAAAAGTTGAATTCAACTGTAGTTAAGGAAGAAACTCCTGCTATTCTTGGTATGATCAACAAAGTTTCTCACCTTATAACTGTAAAAGAAGCTTAAGGATAACTCATTAATATAAGGAGGTGCCTGGGAATGAAACTTCATGAATTAAAACCTGCAGAAGGTTCTCGTAAAGTACGTAACCGTGTCGGTCGTGGTATCGGTTCTGGTAACGGTAAAACTGCTGGTAAAGGTCATAAAGGACAAAACGCACGTTCTGGTGGCGGTGTTCGTCTTGGCTTCGAAGGTGGTCAAACTCCATTATTCCGTCGTTTACCAAAACGCGGCTTCACAAACATTAACCGTAAAGAGTTTGCTATTGTAAACTTATCAACGTTAAATCGTTTTGAAGATGGTACAGAAGTAACACCTGAATTATTGCTGGAAACTGGCGTTATCAGCAAATTAAACGACGGTGTTAAAGTTCTTGCAAGCGGAGCAGTAGAGAAAAAACTAACTGTTAAAGCGCACAAGTTCTCTTCAAGTGCTAAAGAAGCAATTGAAGCAGCTGGCGGATCAGTTGAGGTGATCTAATGTTTCGTACAATCTCCAACTTTATGCGCGTTGCTGAGATAAGACGTAAAATATTATTCACTTTAGCGATGTTAATCGTATTCAGGATTGGCACGTTTATCCCCGTGCCATTTACAAATGGAGACGTACTGAAGGCACAAGATCAATTAAATGCTTTAGGTATTCTAAATACATTTGGCGGTGGAGCCTTGAAAAACTTCTCCATCTTTGCGATGGGAATCATGCCGTATATTACAGCATCCATCATCGTGCAATTATTGCAGATGGATGTTGTTCCTAAATTTTCGGAATGGTCGAAGCAAGGCGAAATGGGCCGTCGTAAATTAACGCAATTCACGCGTTACTTTACAATTGTTCTTGCGTTTATTCAGGGGTTTGGTATGTCAATCGGTTTTAACGGTATGGTAGGTGGACAATTAATTTTGAATCCAGGTTGGAGCACTTATTTATACATTGCTACGGTACTGACTGCTGGTACTGCATTTTTAATGTGGTTAGGTGAACAGATTACAGCTAAAGGTGTAGGTAATGGTATTTCCATCCTTATCTTTGGTGGTATTGCCGCAGCGATCCCAAGTGTTATATCTCAAGTGTATCAGCAACAGTTTCAAAATATCGGAGATCAATTGTTCATGAGTATCGTTAAAGTTGCATTGATTTTACTAGCTGTGCTAGCGGTTATTGTGGGTGTTATTTTCATTCAACAGGCTGTTAGAAAGATCCCAATTCAATATGCGAAGCGTGTAACAGGAGGAAATGGTGGTTATGCTGGAGCACAAAACACACATTTACCGCTTAAGGTAAATAGTGCTGGTGTTATTCCAGTAATTTTTGCTGTTTCATTCTTAATTACGCCTCCGACTATTGCACAGTTCTTCCCGAAACATGATGTATCGCAGTGGATTATTGCAAACTTTAACTATTCTCACCCAGTGGGAATGATCATATATGTTGCGCTCATTGTAGCCTTCACATATTTCTATGCATTTGTTCAGGTTAATCCAGAACAAATGTCAGAGAATCTAAACAAGCAAGGTGGATATGTTCCAGGTATTCGTCCGGGTAAGAATACGGAACAATATCTAACAAAAATCTTGTATCGTTTGACCTTTGTAGGATCAATTTTCCTAGCAGCGATTGCAATCTTACCAGTTATCTTTACGAAACTGGGAAATCTTCCTCCATCTGCACAGATCGGTGGAACGAGTATGTTAATCGTTGTCGGCGTTGCTTTAGAAACAATGAAGCAGCTAGAAAGCCAACTGGTAAAACGCCATTACAAAGGGTTTATCAAGCAGTGAGTAAGTGGGAAGAATGGTCTTCCCTACATGCTCATGTACTGAGGGGGAACAAGGATGAACTTAATTTTAATGGGGCTTCCTGGTGCTGGTAAAGGTACACAAGCCGAACAGATTGTTGCCAAGTATAACATCCCTCACATCTCAACAGGAGATATGTTCCGTGCAGCTATGAAGGCTGAAACTGAACTTGGTCTACAAGCAAAATCTTTTATTGATAAAGGTGCTCTTGTTCCAGATGAAGTTACAATCGGAATCGTTCGTGAACGTTTAAGTCAAGAAGACTGTGTAAAGGGATTCTTATTAGATGGTTTCCCACGAACTGTTGCACAAGCATCAGCTCTTGAAGAGATTATGAAAGATCTTGGCAAAAAAATCGACTATGTTTTAAACATTAATGTGGATTCAGGGTTGTTATTAAAACGCCTTACAGGCCGTCGCATTTGTAAAGAGTGCGGTGCGACTTACCACTTAGAATTCAATCCACCAGCAAAAGCTGATGTGTGCGATAAATGTGGTGGCGAATTATATCAACGCTCTGATGACAATGAAGAAACTGTAGCAAATCGTTTAGATGTAAATATTAAGCAAACAAAACCTTTGCTTGATTTCTACGAAGAGCTTGGTTACTTACAAAGCATTAATGGTGAGCAAGATATCAATAAAGTATTTGCTGATATCGATGTTCTCATCGGAGGCTTAGCGTAATGATCATCTGCAAAACTCCTCGCGAGATAGAAATCATGCGAGAAGCTGGCAGAATCGTTGCTTTAACTCATCAAGAGTTGAAACAATACATTACTCCAGGAATTACAACGAAAGAGCTCGATCAAATAGCGGAAAAGACGATTCAAAAATATGGTGCTACGCCATCTTTTAAAGGATACAACGGATTTCCGGGGAGCATATGTGCTTCTGTAAATGAAGAGCTTGTACACGGAATTCCAGGAAAGCGCAAGCTCAAAGAGGGCGATATCATCAGTATCGATATTGGTGCGAAATACAATGGGTACCATGGAGATTCTGCATGGACGTATCCAGTTGGAAACATTTCTGAATCTGTTCAAAAGCTACTTGATGTCACAGAAAAATCGTTGTATCTTGGTCTAGAACAAGTAAAACCAGGCGAAAGATTATCAAATATCTCACATGCGGTTCAAACCCATGCTGAAGAGAATGGATTCTCGATCGTTAGGGAGTATGTTGGTCACGGAATCGGGCAAGACTTACATGAGGACCCTCAAATCCCGCACTATGGTCCACCAAATAGAGGCCCTAGATTAAAGCCGGGAATGGTCATCTGTGTTGAGCCGATGGTGAATCAAGGAAGACGATATGTAAAAACACTATCTGATGACTGGACAGTGGTAACGGTAGATGGTAAATGGTGTGCCCATTTTGAGCACACGATTGCTCTTACAGAAGCAGGATACGAAATCCTTACCACTTTATAAGTAGCTGGCTCTCCGGGATTTCAGAGCAGTGTAAAATGTTACTGATTTGAAGAAGGGAGAACTATTGAATGGCTAAAGATGATGTAATTGAAGTCGAAGGTACCGTTCTTGAAACGTTGCCAAATGCTATGTTCAAAGTAGAATTAGAGAATGGGCATGTCGTATTGGCTCACGTTTCTGGTAAAATCCGTATGAACTTCATTCGTATTTTACCAGGAGACAAAGTTACGGTAGAATTATCTCCGTACGATTTAAATCGTGGTCGTATTACGTACCGTTTTAAATAATATAGCACTCCGTAATCTTTAAGGAGGTTCGAGACATGAAAGTAAGACCGTCAGTTAAACCAATCTGCGAAAAATGTAAAGTTATTCGTAGACGTGGAAAAGTAATGGTTATTTGTGAAAACCCTAAACATAAACAAAAACAAGGTTAATCAGAAGGAGGTGCATTCGGAATGGCACGTATCGCAGGTGTAGATATTCCTCGTGACAAACGCGTTGTTATTTCTTTAACTTACGTATTCGGCATTGGTCGCACAACTGCTGAAAAAATTCTTGCTGAAGCTGGTGTTTCTGAAGAAACACGAGTTCGTGATTTAACGGAAGACGAATTAGGACGTATCCGTGATATCATCGATCGTATTAAAGTTGAGGGAGACCTTCGTCGTGAAGTATCTCTTAACATTAAACGTCTAATGGAGATCGGTTCTTACCGTGGTCTTCGTCACCGTCGTGGTTTACCAGTTCGTGGTCAAAACTCTAAAAACAATGCTCGTACACGTAAAGGTCCACGTCGTACAGTAGCAAATAAAAAGAAATAATAAGTAAAGGAGGTTGAACTAACAATGGCACGTAAAACAAACACTCGTAAAAAACGTGTGAAAAAGAATATTGAAGCTGGTGTAGCTCATATTCGTTCTACTTTCAACAACACAATCGTAACACTTACAGATACTCACGGTAACGCACTTTCTTGGTCTAGTGCTGGTGCACTTGGTTTCCGTGGATCTCGTAAATCTACTCCATTCGCTGCGCAAATGGCTGCTGAAACTGCTGCTAAAGCTGCAATGGAGCACGGTTTAAAAACTTTAGAGGTTACTGTTAAAGGTCCTGGTGCTGGTCGTGAAGCTGCAATTCGTGCTCTTCAAGCTGCAGGTCTAGAAGTAACAGCAATTAGAGATGTTACTCCAGTTCCTCATAATGGATGTCGTCCACCAAAACGTCGTCGTGTGTAAATTTTCTGTATAGAATTTTCCCTTTTGTCTATAATGGATATGATGCATTATCGAGAAATTTCGTACAGAAACATCGCTTGTTGTGCACAATCGGGAACTGCCTAAGGGGGACTTTCGGTTAGACAGGGGGTTATACCTTTGTTTAACCGGGGTTTCGACGTTTTGAAGGAGGGTTTAGTTAATGATTGAAATCGAAAAGCCGAAAATCGAAACGGTTGAACTTAACGAAGATGCTAAATATGGTAAATTCGTAATTGAACCGCTTGAGCGTGGATATGGTACAACTTTGGGTAACTCCTTACGTCGTATTCTTTTATCCTCACTCCCTGGTGCCGCTGTTACTGCTATCCAAATCGATGGCGTATTACATGAATTTTCAACAGTTGAGGGCGTAGTAGAAGACGTTACAACGATCATCTTAAACTTGAAAAAGTTAGCTCTTAAAATCTACTCTGAAGAAGAGAAGACGTTGGAAATTGATGTACAGGGCGAAGGTGTTGTCACAGCTGCTGATATTACTCACGATAGTGATGTAGAAATCTTAAATCCAGATTTACACATTGCAACGTTAGCAAAAGATGCGCATTTCCGCGTGCGTTTAACTGCAAAGCGTGGCCGTGGGTATACGCCAGCTGATGCAAATAAAAGCGAAGATCAACCAATAGGAGTAATTCCTATTGATTCTATTTATACTCCAGTATCACGTGTAACTTACCAAGTGGAAAAGACACGTGTCGGACAAGTGGCTAATTATGATAAGCTTACGCTTGATGTATGGACGGATGGAAGCATCGGGCCAAAAGAAGCTATCTCTTTAGGTGCCAAAATCTTAACTGAGCATTTAAATATCTTTGTTGGTTTAACTGATGAAGCACAAAATGCTGAGATTATGGTCGAGAAGGAAGAAGATCAAAAAGAAAAAGTTCTTGAGATGACTATCGAAGAACTAGATCTTTCTGTTCGTTCTTATAATTGCCTAAAACGTGCAGGAATTAATACTGTACAAGAGCTTGCGAACAAAACAGAAGAAGATATGATGAAAGTTCGTAACTTAGGACGTAAATCCTTAGAAGAGGTTAAACATAAACTTGAGGAATTAGGTTTAGGTTTACGTAAAGACGACTGAGGATTTAAACCCATCAACAAAGGAGGGAACTACGAATGGCATACAGAAAATTAGGCCGTACAAGTGCGCAACGTAAAGCTATGTTACGTGACTTAGCTACTGATTTAATTATCAACGAGCGCATCCAAACGACAGAAACTCGTGCAAAAGAACTTCGTTCTGTAGTGGAAAAAATGATCACTTTAGGTAAACGCGGAGATCTTCATGCTCGTCGTCAAGCAGCAGCTTTCATTCGCAATGAAGTTGCTAACGCTGAGACTGGTCAAGATGCACTTCAAAAATTATTCGCTGATGTAGCTCCACGCTATGCTGAGCGCCAAGGCGGATACACTCGTATTGCAAAAATTGGTCCACGTCGCGGAGACGCAGCACCAATGGTAATTATCGAGTTAGTATAATGATAATTAAAAGGGCAGGACAGTTCTTTTCAAGTAACTGGTCATGGCCCTTTTTTTTTAAATACAGAAAGAAAGGGTGCCTTGTATTGAAAAAAGAGAAACTTCGGACAGAAAATATATCATTTCAATATCCTGGGGCAGCCTCTTATGCATTAAAAGATGTTTCATTTTCCTTATATGAAGGAGAATGGGTGTCTGTTATCGGACAAAACGGTTCAGGGAAGTCTACACTTGCAAAATTATTGAATGGTTTGTTTTTACCGGAATCAGGGACAATTACTGTAAATAATACAATGGTCTTATCAGAAGAAACAGTATGGGATGTTAGAAAACAAATTGGAATGGTATTTCAAAATCCAGATAATCAATTTGTTGGAACGACAGTACAAGATGATGTTGTATTTGGCTTAGAGAATATTGGAATGCCAAGAGAGCAGATGATAGAAAGATTGGAACAGGCTCTGCAACTTGTCCGTATGGAAGATTTTCTTAATGATGAACCCCATTCGTTATCTGGTGGACAAAAACAGCGAGTCGCAATAGCAGGCGTTTTAGCACTTCAACCATCTATTTTAATACTAGATGAAGCAACGTCAATGTTAGATCCCCAAGGAAGACGTGAAGTAGTAGAAACGGTTAGACAACTTGTTAATCAAAAAGGTATTACTGTGTTATCAATTACGCACGATTTGGAAGAGGCGGCGCAGTCAGACCGTGTCATTATTTTGAATCAGGGAGAAATATTAGAGGAAGGGACTCCAGAGCACATTTTCAAATCCTCTCATATGCTCCAAGAAATTGGATTAGATGTACCTTTTTCGGTAAAAATAGCAGAATTATTAAAAAGAAATGCAATTCTCTTGCAAAATACGCATCTTACAATGGAAAGCTTGGTGAACGAACTTTGGAGATTACATTCCAAAAAGTAGAACATCGTTATCAATATAAAACTCCATTTGAAAGACGCGCACTTTATGATGTAGACGTGTCGTTTCCAAGTGGGGGCTATTATGCCATTATCGGTCATACTGGTTCAGGTAAGTCGACGATGATTCAACATTTAAATGGTTTATTGCAGCCGACAAACGGTACGGTTCAAATTGGTGAACATTTAATTTCAGCAGGAAAGAAAGAAAAGAAGCTTAAGCCACTACGAAAAAAAGTAGGGGTTGTCTTTCAGTTTCCAGAACATCAGCTATTTGAAGAAACTGTTGAGAAGGATATTTGTTTTGGCCCTACTAATTTTGGTGTATCTAAAGAAGAGGCGAAACAAAAGGCGAAAGATGCAATCCAGCTTGTTGGATTGGACATAGAGTTATTAGCACGTTCTCCGTTTGAGTTAAGCGGTGGGCAAATGAGGCGTGTTGCAATAGCAGGCGTACTTGCGATGGAACCTGAAGTGCTTGTATTAGATGAACCTACAGCGGGACTTGATCCTAAAGGACAGCACGAGCTCATGGAGATGTTTTATAAGCTCCATAAAGAACAGGGGCTTACAGTCATTCTTGTTACTCATAATATGGAAGATGCCGCTAAGTACGCAGATCAAATCGTGGTCATGCATAAAGGAACGGTCTTTTTGCAAGGAAGAGCGGAGGAAGTATTTTCACATGCTGATGAATTAGAACAAATTGGTGTGGACCTTCCAATGTCTTTAAAGTATAAACGTGCAATTGAAGAGAAGTTTGGTATTTCAATTTCGAAGGCTACCTTATCTTTAGAGGATCTTACTCATGAAGTTGTGCAGGTGTTACGAAAAGGTGGTCATGAATCATGCAGCAGTTGATTATTGGGAGATATATCCCAGGGAATTCACTCATTCATCAACTTGATCCACGTACGAAGCTGCTGATTGTCTTTTTATATGTATTTGTTGTTTTCTTGGCAAATAATGCGATTTCATATGGATTTTTATTTTTATATGCACTCATTGCTTTATTTTTTGCAAAAGTGCCGATTCGTTATGTACTTTCGGGCTTAAAACCAATTTTATGGATTTTTCTTTTTACATTTTTCCTGCACATTTTTACAAATAAAGAGGGGGATGTACTATTCCAGCTTGGTTGGTTTTCTATACATGAAAAGGGATTAGAACAAGGGATATACATTTCTATACGATTCTTCGTTATTATTCTAATGACGACATTATTAACGTTAACGACTACACCTATTGAAATTACAGATGGTTTGGAGACGTTATTAAAGCCATTGAAGCGTATAAAAGTTCCTGTTCATGAAATCGCATTAATGATGTCAATTTCTCTTCGTTTTATCCCCACATTAATGGATGAAACGAGTAAGATTATGAAAGCACAAGCGTCACGTGGTATTGATTTTGCTGGGGGACCGATAAAAGATAGAATGAAAGCTATTATCTCACTACTCGTTCCGCTGTTTATCAGTGCTTTTAAGCGTGCAGAGGACTTAGCAATTGCGATGGAAGCTCGTGGATATCAAAGTGGCGAAGGACGTACTAAATTTAGGCAACTACGCTGGAAAACAAGTGATACAGTAACAATTATAAGTTTACTTTGTTTAGCTTGTATTTTGGCATGGGTGCGATCGTAATGGAGAATAGAGAAATGGATAGAATAAAATGTACGGTTGCATACGATGGCATGCACTTTTGTGGTTATCAAATTCAGCCACAGCATCGTACTGTTCAACAAGAGATAGAGAAAGCGTTGCAGAAATTGCATAAAGGAGAACTCGTTCGGGTTCAGGCATCGGGTAGAACGGATTCTACCGTTCATGCCAAGGGACAAGTGATACATTTTGATACACCTTTATCTCTTGAAGAGTGGCAATGGAGTAATGCTTTAAACACAATGTTGCCAGATGATATTGTTATCCGGCAAGTAGAGAAGAAAACAGAAGAATTTCATGCACGTTACGGTGTCGAGAGAAAAGAATATCGTTATCGTGTATTATTATCAAAGACTGCGGATGTATTCCGTAGAAATTACGTATATCAATATCCATATCCGCTTGAAATAAACGATATAAGAAAAGCGATTTCTTATTTTATTGGAACGCATGATTTTACTTCTTTTTGTTCGGCAAAAACTGACAAAAAAGATAAAGTGCGAACAATTTATGAAATCGAATTAATTGAGCAGGACGATGAATTAATTTTTCGTTTTGTAGGTAATGGATTTTTATATAATATGGTCAGAATTATTGTTGGTACGTTACTTAGCGTAGGGCAAGGAAAGCTTGATCCTGATAGCATTCCAGAGATTTTAGCGAAACAAAATCGTCAGTTTGCTGGAAAGATGGCTCCAGGTCATGGGCTTTACTTATGGCAAGTAAACTATAACAACTAATCCTGGTGTAACATTTGCTTGACATTAGAAACTCAAAAGTATATCATAACATATGGTATTGTTTCTAAAACCACGATTAGCCCCGGAAGGAAATCGTGTTTAAGATAAACAATAGATTTTTTCTATGGAAAAGATAACGAGGAGGGAAACACATGCGTACGACTTTTATGGCAAAAGCTAACGAAGTTGAGCGTAAATGGTATGTGGTTGACGCTGAAGGTCAAACTTTAGGTCGCCTAGCTAGTGAAGTAGCATCCATTTTACGTGGTAAAAACAAACCTACATTTACACCACACGTTGACACGGGTGATCATGTAATTATTATTAACGCTGAGAAAATTCATTTAACAGGTAATAAATTAAACGATAAAATTTACTACCGTCACACTAACCACCCAGGTGGACTTAAGCAAAGAACAGCTCTAGAAATGCGTACAAACTACCCTGTACAAATGTTAGAGCTTGCAATTAAAGGGATGCTTCCAAAAGGACGTTTAGGACGTCAAGTATCTAAGAAATTAAACGTGTATGCTGGAGCAGAGCATCCACACCAAGCACAAAAACCAGAAGTTTACGAACTTCGCGGATAATCAATTAAAGGAGGGCTTACTTTGGCACAGGTTCAATACTATGGCACTGGACGTCGTAAGAGTTCAGTAGCGCGCGTACGCCTAGTTCCAGGCGAAGGACGCGTTATCATTAACGGTCGTGATTTTGAAAACTATATCCCATTTGCTGCATTACGTGAAGTAGTGAAACAACCTCTAGTTGCAACAGAAACTTTAGGTAACTACGATGTACTTGTAAACGTAAATGGTGGTGGATACACTGGTCAAGCTGGTGCTATTCGTCACGGTATTTCTCGCGCTTTATTAAAAGCTGATCCAGAATACCGTCTAACACTAAAACGTGCAGGTCTATTAACTCGTGACGCACGTATGAAAGAGCGTAAAAAATACGGTCTTAAAGGCGCACGTCGTGCACCTCAGTTCTCAAAACGTTAATTTTTGCGAACTACAAACCCCAACCATTTTGGTTGGGGTTTTTTTATGTTTCATTCCTCTTTTGTAGCTTTTATAGTTTGGAATATTTTAGTGCTACCGTCCTACGTATGCTTCTTCTTTAGAAGTTTAGACTAATACGTATTAGGGAGGTTTATAAGTACTATGAATGTCATTGTCAGCTTACAAGAAAAACAAAAAGAAAAGCAGTTAAAATATGAACGAAAGATGCTGCGAGAACTATCATTAAAAACATTGCGTTCAAATATTCGTGATGCTTTTCAGATGCAAGAGCTTCATCGTCAGTATGAAGATTATTGTATTGAATTAGGGATAGAGTCTTATTTATTAGGAGCAAGATATAGCAAATTTGGCTATTATGGTGAATCATTCTTTGATGTGAAATATAGAGCTTTAGAAGAAGAACAGCAATTAACGGAAACGTTATTTCAATTTTTAACGAGTATGACTTTACGAGAAATTAAATTACAAGACGAGGAGTTACTTTATGAATCCTGTCAGCAGTTCATCAGCTTATGGTGGCAGGAAGGATATGAAAAGGGTGAAAGAAGATATCGATTAAAGCTACATTAAGATAAGCATAAACTTTCCTCTTGTCCCATATAAGTAATTAGAGGGACTAGCTGGAGGAGGAAAGGTATGAAGAGAATTCGAATTATCTCTTTTGCACTCGCTGCGGTTGTTTTGTTTTTTTTAGTCAAACAAGAATTTCAAATTACAAAATCGTGGCGAGCGTGGAATTTACCATTATCGGGGAAAGTAATCGTATTAGACGCAGGGCATGGTGGGCCAGACGGAGGAGCTGTTGGTGGAAAGGATATTGTAGAAAAAGACATTACTCTTGAAATTACAAAAAAAGTGCAAGATTATTTGCAAGAGCAAGGTGCATTAGTTATTTTAACGCGTGAAGGAGATTATGATTTAGCTAACAAAGATACGAAGTCGTACAGTAGACGTAAGGCAGAGGATTTAAGAAGACGCGTGGAGATTATTAATAAACCTGATGTCGATTTCTTTGCAAGTATTCATTTAAATGCATTAACTAGTAGTGGATCTAAAGGCGCACAAACGTTCTATTACCGTTCTTTAATTGAAAATGAACGTGCTGCGAAATTTCTACAAGATGAATTGAGGACGAGTTTAGAAAATACGAACCGTTCTGCTAAAACGATTTCTCATGTGTATTTATTAAAGCACGCGAAAACACCAGGCGCTTTGATTGAAGCTGGCTTTTTATCGAATGTGAATGAAAGGCATATGCTAAATTCGGAAAAATATCAGCAAAAGGTAGCGGCTGCTATATATCGTGGTATATTACGTTATTTCACGGAAAAAGGAAATCCTCCAGAATAAGGGGGATTTTTTGAGGTTCTCTCGTTAACGAAGTTTTCGGAAAATATGTTATACTGGAAATGTAAACGCATTTATTTAGGTATAAAGAGAGAGAAATTTAATTAACATTACGTTATTTTTCATACAGGGGGCTGGGCTAATTATGGTAACGAAAGAGCAAGTAGTGGAAGCGTTAGAAGGGATTGTAGATCCGTTTTTACATAAAACGTTAAAAGAAACAAATGCAATTAAAGAGGTAACAGTCAAGCCTGAGAAGGAACATGTGAGTGTTAAAATTGCAATTGTAAAAACCGGTACAGCGGAACAAATGCAGTTGCAGTCTGGAATTGTAAAGTTAGTAAAAGAACTAGGAGCAGCGACAGTTGGGCTTCGTTTTGCAGAATTTACAGAAGAGGAATTAGCTCAATTTGCACCACAACAAGAAGAAGAGCAAAGTGAATCTTTATTGTCACCAAATTCAAAAACGACATTTTTAGCAGTGGCGAGTGGAAAAGGTGGAGTGGGAAAATCAACTGTCTCCGTTAACCTTGCAGTTTCTTTAGCTCGTTTAGGAAAAAAAGTTGGTATTATTGATGCGGACATTTACGGCTTTAGTGTGCCAGACATGATGGGAATCGAAAAACGTCCTATTGTAAGAGGGGATAAGATAATTCCAGTGGAGCGTCTAGGTGTAAAGGTAATCTCAATGGGATTCTTTGTAGAGGATAATGCACCGGTTATTTGGAGAGGACCTATGCTTGGGAAAATGTTAAACCACTTCTTCACAGAAGTAGAATGGGGCGATTTAGATTATTTAGTACTTGATCTTCCGCCGGGTACAGGTGATGTTGCGTTAGATGTGCACTCAATGTTGCCATCTTGCAAAGAGATTATTGTAACGACGCCTCATCCAACAGCGGCGTTTGTAGCAGCGCGTGCTGGAGCGATGGCATTGCGTACTGAACATAGTATTCTCGGTGTCGTTGAGAACATGGCATATTTTGAAAGCAAAGCAACTGGTGAGAAAGAGTATGTATTTGGAAGAGGCGGAGGAGATAAATTAGCTGCTGAATTACAAACAGAGGTACTTGGCCGTATTCCGCTTCAACAACCTGATTGGAATAAAGAAGACTTTGCTCCTTCGGTATATGAAGATACACATACAACGGGTATTATTTATAGTAAGATAGCTGAGGCGGTAATTAATAAAACAGCTGTTACACAAAAATAAAGTGAAACTTTAATCAGCGGGGGTTTTCTTCATCCCCCACCTAACTTCTTTGCTTTCGCTGGATTTTGAGGTAGGGGTCTTACTGCCCGTTAATGCGGGATAAAACGAAACTTTAATTAGTGGGGCATCCGCTACTAATATTAATTGTTTTTGTTTGTGCAGTGGATCTCTCGTCTAACAGGGGGAGTCTTGCTATCTGTTAATAGCGTGAAAAAGTAATAATGAGTGGACAATGTGTACATTGTCCACTCATTATGAAGTTATTATTTTTACTTTTGTTACTTCTTCTCACCTTGAGATCCGCCTTCACCGCCTGCTTCTTTCTTATTAGATCCGCCTTTTTCAGCCTTCTGTACACCTTTGCTAATGATATCAATCATCTTAGCTTGGAAGAGTGGGCTTTCAGCAGTTTCTGTAAGTACTTGTTGTAAATATTGGCGGTATTCTTTACTCTTCATTGTTTGCAACATCATTTTTTCTACTTCAGGGTTTTTCATGATTTCTATAACGCCTGCTTGGTATTCAGGATCTTTTAATAAGGTTTTCATTAAGTTTGTTTGTTCTTTTCCCATACTTTTAGCAAATTTCGATGAGAACTCAGGGTCTTTAAAGAGCTTTTCCCAGAATTGCTGCCCTTTGTCGGATACCATCGCATCTTCAATCGTTTTCTTTACTACCGTTTCATCTAGTATGAGTGCTTGTTTCATCTTTTCATCAGTTAATACATCTTGAATAGCTTTCTTACCTTGATCCGTTTTTAAAATATCAACAATCATTTTCTTTGTTTGATCGTAATCTAGTTCAGATTTCGTTTCTTTTCCTTGTGCACATGCTACAAGTGCGGTAAGTAGAAAAGAAGAAACGAAAATGAGTAGCATCCGTTTCATAAGTTGGAACTCCTTTCAGCACAGTTCTCTTTTTTTAATATAAATATCTTTAAGGAATTTATACATGAACATGGCTAGCTTTTTGAAATTGTCATTGATACAATTTAATTAGAAATATAAGAATAATGGGGGATGTGTTGTGAATAGCCGCAAGTGGGTACGACTATTTTTAACGACGTTGTTTCTTGGTGGGATTAGTACGGTCATTATTGGGTTTGTTTTGGGATGGGACAAGTATATTAAATTTTTTCAAAATTTCGACGGAAAGGAAATTCTAGCAGTTTCTTTCTGGTTGATGGGTGTAGGATTTATTTTTAGTGTTATAAGTCAAATGGGGTTCTTTGCATATTTAACAATCCATCGTTTTGGACTAGGGATGTTCCGCTCATCTTCTTTATGGAATGCAGTCCAGCTTTTCTTTATTGCATTCGTGTTATTTGATTTCGTGTATTTAAGGTCTGTACTTATTGCAAATGGGGAAGTTTCATTAGGGAATAACATACTTGTTGCTGGAATGTTATTTATATTTGGAGCGATTGTCGCTTATGTAAAAAGTAAAGAAACGAATAAAAAAGCATTTGTGCCCGCTTTGTTCTTTATGGTTGTTGTAACAATTCTTGAATGGGTACCGGCACTTCGGATTAATGATACAGATTGGTTATATTTAATGGTTATACCACTTTTATTATGTAATGCATATCAGTTACTTATATTGCACCGTTTAATCGAAAAAACGAGCAAATCTGCTTAATTGAGAGAGTTCTTTTGAAGTTTTACGCAGTGGTAGTTGTACTATCTGAAATAGTGGGATGAAAAAAGCTCTATTACCTTATCGAAAGGTAGTAGAGCTTTTATGCGTGAAGGCTAGTAGGAAAGGAACTATTTTACATCTTCACTTTTCGTACTAGTGTTGGAAATAAGTTGTGATACGGATGTTTGCTCATAGCCATCACTTTTTAACTTCTGTAAAAGTAGTGGTAAAGCTTTATTTGTTTGAAGAGCAGAATCAGATGCGTGTAATAAGACAATATCTCCACCTTTCAAATTATTAGAGACAGTGGAAACGATGTTATTTACACCTGGGTTTTTCCAATCATTTGAATTATTACTCCAATGAACGACAGTGTATCCGAGTGATTCTGCAATTTTAAGGGTGGTTTTGTTAAATTCGCCACTAGGTGGACGTAATAGCTTGACTTGTTTTACGCCGAGTTTTGTAAAAACATCTTGTGCCCGTAAAAGATCTCTTCGTATTTCATTTGCCTCTAGAGAAGTGTAGGATGTGTAGTTATAGCCCATACTACCGATTTCATGTCCATCTTTCATGATGCGTTCCACAATATCAGGGTGTCTTTCCGCCCATGCAGCAGAAAGGAAGAAGGTTGCATTCTTAATGTCTCTTTCTTTAAGTGTATCAAGGATTGGAATAGCTTTTTTGTCTCCCCAACTAATATCAAACGTGAATGCAACTTGTTTTTTAGCTGTGTCTCCTTTGTAAATAACCTTAGGTCCTGTAGCAGTTGAAAAAGCAGACTCATGTGAATATGTTTTTAAAAAGAGAAGCCATGCCGTAAATAAGGAAAGTATCACTATTAAGCTAATGTGTTTAAAAGTTCTTTTACTCGTAATAAAAAAGAAAAACATAATATTACGCCCCTTTGTCCAATCCTTTTCAGTTACATATATGCTTAAAATATAAAAAAGAGAACAAAGGATTAATATCGTAAGTAGTGGATATAATGAATGATAGGGTTTTGATGATTTGTTTTTAATAAGTGAAAATGAGCGGAACGTTTATTGTTGCGTAAGGGATTATTGAGGTGATGATTTGCTTGGGCTTATGTTGACGAAAGAAGAAAGAAAAGAAATGGAATACATATTGAAGAGAGAGTTAGAGGAACTTTTATTTGATTTTGAAGATGAGCGTATTCATGACATTGTAAAAAAAGCGATGGAAGAAAGATATAAAATTATTTTTTGTTTGTTTCGGAGAGTTGCTAACGCAGAAGAATGTATTCGTTATGTAAGAAAAAGAAATTTTTATTAAAAAGTGTTGACGTTAATAGTTAGTATATGATAAATTAATAAACGTCGCTGATGCGGAAACGCAGAAAACGACAAAAAAGAAATTAAAAAACTTAGTTGACATCGAAAAACGAAGATGTTAACATAAGGGAGTCGCAAATGAGCGACCAAGCAGTTCTTTGAAAACTGAACGAAACAAACAACGTGAAACGTCAATTTTTATTTTAGATGCTAGACAAACTAACTTTATTGGAGAGTTTGATCCT
>NZ_JACYOF010000021.1 GCF_014932895.1 Bacillus thuringiensis
CGAACACGGAAGTTAAGCTCTCTAGCGCCGATGGTAGTTGGGACCTTGTCCCTGTGAGAGTAGGACGTCGCCAAGCAACTAAAACACGAGTCAAATGACTCGTGTTTTTTTGTATTGTTAAACAGTATGTGAAAGAAGTAAAGGTAATACAAACACGTTGCCCAAGAGTAAATCATATTATATAAGAGATTGATGTATATTTTTCTGTAAATTGTTAAGGAATAGAAGTATAAAATATGTCCATTTAAATAAGGGAGGGAAGGGTATGAAATTACAAAGTGAACTTTGTATTGTTTGTGAGACAAAAGGAAAAGAAGGTATATATGTTAATAATAATTTGATATGTTATGAATGTGAAAAAGATATGGTGAATACGGAGACAAATGATCCGAAGTATATACATTATTTAAAACAACTTCGAAAATTAGAAGTATCATATTTTTAAATAGGCATCTGCCTATTATTTTTTTTGTCTTAATATCTGTATAATAGATAAGGAATGAATAATAAGGAAGAGATATATATGAATCAAAATCGTATGCCTTTATATGAAACGTTAATAGAGTTTAAAGGAAGAAGACCGCTATCCTTTCATGTTCCAGGTCATAAGAATGGTTTGAATTTCCCTCAGGAAGCTATAGGAGAGTTTAAAGATATACTATCCATTGATGTAACTGAGTTAACGGGTTTAGACGATTTACATAGTCCGTTTGAATGTATAGATGAATCACAACAATTATTAGCGGGTGTATATGGCGCAAAAAAAAGTTATTTTTTAATTAATGGTTCAACAGTGGGAAATCTTGCAATGATTTTGTCTTGCTGCGGGGAACGTGACATTGTTCTTGTGCAAAGAAATTGTCATAAATCAATCATTAATGGTTTAAAATTAGCGGGGGCGAATCCGATTTTTTTAGATCCATGGATTGATGAAGCATATAATGTACCAGTGGGAATTCATGATGAAGTGATTAAGGAAGCAATTGAAAGATATCCCAATGCTAAAGCACTCATTTTAACACATCCTAATTATTATGGTATGGGCATGGATTTAGAGGCAAGTATTGCTTATGCACATGCATATAAAATCCCTGTGTTAGTAGACGAAGCCCATGGGGCACACTTTTGTTTAGGGGAACCATTTCCAAAGTCGGCATTAGTATATGGTGCAGATATTGTAGTTCATTCTGCACATAAAACATTACCGGCAATGACAATGGGATCCTATTTACATATAAATAGTCATTTAGTGAACGAAGAAAAAGTTTCTACTTATTTGAGTATGCTACAATCTAGTAGTCCGTCATATCCAATTATGGCTTCGCTTGATATAGCACGTTTTACACTAGCGAGTATAAAAGAAAAAGGTCATGATGAAATTATCGAGTTTTTACGGAAATTTAAAAAAGGATTGTGTTCTATTCCGCAAATAGATATTTTACAATATCCATTGCAAGATGAGTTAAAGGTTACTGTACAAACTCGTTGTCAGTTATCGGGATATGAATTACAGTCTTTATTTGAAAAGGTCGGTATATATACAGAAATGGCAGATCCATATAATGTCCTATTTATTTTGCCTTTACAAGTAAATAAGGAGTACATGAAGGTCATAGAGATAATCCGAGTAGCATTGCAACATTATGAGGTGAAAGACAAGAGTGAATCTATTCGTTATACTTATAAAGGGGAATTTTCTCCTTTACCGTATACATATAAGCAACTAGAAGGATACGAAACAAAAGTAGTACCTATAGAAGAAGCGGTTGGAATGATAGCGGCGGAAATGGTAATCCCGTATCCACCTGGAATTCCATTGATTATGTATGGGGAAAGAATTACTTCAGGACATAAAGAGCAAATTATGTATTTAGAGAAAACCGGAGCTCGTTTTCAAGGTAGTACGAAATATATGAAAGTGTATGATATAGAAAGTAGGTTTTAGGATGAAGGGATTATTTGTAACAATTGAGGGGCCAGAAGGTTCAGGTAAAACAACGTTAATTAAAAGATTATTACCATACTTTGAGCAAAAAGAACAAAAGGTAATGGCGACGAGAGAACCAGGTGGTATCGCAATTTCTGAGGATATTAGAACAATTTTACATAAACAAGAATATACGATGATGGAAGCACGTACAGAGGCTCTTTTATATGCTGCTGCACGTAGACAACATTTAGTGGAAAAAGTTATGCCAGCGCTTAATGAGAGCTACCTAGTGTTATGTGATCGTTTTATAGATAGCTCTTTAGCGTATCAAGGCTATGCAAGAGGATTAGGTATGGATAAAGTGTTTGAAATAAATCGTTTCGCAACAGAAGACTGTATGCCTAGTTTAACAATTTACTTAGACATTGAACCAGAGGTTGGTTTAGCGCGAATTGAAAAAGATGCAGGCCGCGAAGTGAATCGATTAGATATGGAGGATATCTCTTTCCATAAACGCGTGCGTGAAGGGTATTTACAAGTTGTAGAACGTTTCTCGGATCGTATTGTATTGGTAAATGCTGATCAGCCGATGGAAAAACTTATAGAAGAAGTTGTTCAGATTATAGAAGAGAAATTGTTATAATAGAAGGAAAGAATGAAATAAGTGAGGTATGCATTATGACGAAGACGTGGGAGCAGCTTTCTGCTATACAACCCATCGGTGTAAAAATGTTGATGAATAGCATTGCAAAAGAGCGTATATCCCACGCTTATTTGTTAGAGGGCGGGAAAGGGACAGGAAAGCTTGCGACAGCAATTCAAATGGCAAAGAGTTTCCTCTGTTCTCAAAGGAATGGAGTAGAGCCTTGTCATGTATGTACAAATTGCAAGCGAATTGATTCAGGTAACCACCCTAACCTACATATTGTAAAACCAGACGGATTATCTATTAAGAAGCAGCAAATTCATGATTTACAAGAAGAGTTTTCAAAAACAGGATTAGAGGCAAATAAAAAAGTATATATTATTGAGCACGCAGATCGTATGACAGCAAATGCAGCGAATACGCTCTTGAAATTTTTAGAGGAACCAAGTAGTGATACAACAGCTATTTTACTTACTGAACAAAGTCATCAAATTTTAAATACAATTTTATCTCGTTGTCAGGTTGTTACGTTTAGACCGTTACCTACGGAATCTTTAATTAGAAGATTACAGGATGAAGGTATTACAACTTCTTTATCGACCCTTGCTGCTCAACTCACGAACAGTTTTGATGAAGCTTTAGCTTTATGTAATGATGAATGGTTTGCACAAGCACGAACTTTAGTGATAAAATTATGTGAAGCGCTCGAAAAAGATAAAGCCTCTATTTTTTTTGTACAAGAAAAATGGGGAAAACACTTTGGAGAGAAAGAACAATTACAGCAAGGTTTAGATATGTTACTCCTTATTTATAAGGATTTATTATATGTTCAACTTGGAGAAGAAGATCGTCTTGTTTTTCATGAGCAGAAAGAGATGTTTGAAACTTTCTCCTATGCTCAGAAGCGCATTGTATCAGCTCTCTTTAATATATTAGAGGCAAAAAATAGAATCAACGCTAATGTAAATGCGCAGCTTGTGTTCGAACAGTTAGTGTTGCGGTTGCAGGAGGGATGACCGTTTTGTATGATGTAGTAGGTGTTCGCTTTAAGAAGGCCGGAAAGGTATATTACTTTGATCCGAACCAGTTCGATATCTCTGAAAATGAGTTTGTAATTGTAGAAACGGTAAGAGGTATTGAATATGGAAAAGTAGTTATTACCAAAAAGCAAGTTGATGAAAACGACGTTGTATTACCGCTAAAAAAGGTTATTCGTATTGCAAATGAAAACGATCGTACCATTGTTGAAGAGAACAAACATGCTGCGAAAGAAGCATATCAAGTTTGTCAACAAAAGGTAGTAGAACATAATCTTGATATGAAACTTGTAGATGTAGAGTATACGTTCGATCGTAATAAGATTATTTTCTACTTTACTGCGGATGGACGGATTGATTTCCGTGAACTAGTAAAAGACTTAGCATCAATTTTTAGGACAAGAATTGAACTAAGACAAATTGGTGTTCGTGATGAAGCGAAGATGCTTGGTGGTATTGGTCCATGTGGTCGTATGCTTTGTTGTTCTACTTTTTTAGGAGATTTTGAACCTGTATCCATTAAAATGGCAAAAGATCAAAATTTATCATTAAATCCTGCAAAAATCTCTGGTTTATGTGGTCGCTTAATGTGTTGCTTAAAATATGAGAATGATGAATATGAGGCAGCAAAGGAACAACTTCCCGATTTAGATCAACGTATACAAACGCCACATGGTACTGGTCGTGTTATCGGATTAAATATTTTAGAAAGATTAATTCAAGTGGAACTAGTAGACAAGGAACGGATAGTAGAATATACGTTAGATGAGTTAGTGAATAAAGGGGTCGTTTCGAGTCAAACCACAGATTAATGAGGTGGGTGCTTGTGGAGAAAAAAGATATTTTTGCATCGGTTTCTAGTATGGAAGAGCAAATTGGACATTTATATAAACAGTTGGGAGAATTAAAACAACATCTTGCAGAGTTGTTGGAGGAAAACCAACATATAAAAATGGAAAACGAAAATTTGCGACACCGTTTTGAAGAAGTGCAGAATAAAGAAAAACAAAAACAAAAAGCTCAAAAACGTAAAGAAGTGAAGCCGAAGACGGATATTGGTGAAGGCTATGACAATTTAGCAAGACTGTATCAAGAAGGTTTCCATATTTGCAATCTACATTATGGAAGTGTGCGTAAAGAGGGAGATTGTTTATTCTGTCTGTCATTTTTAAATAAAAAGTGAAATTACCTTTCCAATTATAATTGGAAAGGTAATTTTTTATACATGAGAATAGAATAAAATGTGTTTTTTATTAGTAGAAGGTGAAACAGGGTAGGTTAAGTGTAAGAAAAGGAGTAATATATGAATTTATATGAAGATGAACGTTTAGATTACTTATTAGCGCAAGATATGAAAATTATACAAAGTCCATCAGTATTTAATTTTTCTTTAGATGCCGTTTTACTTGCAGAGTTTGCTTGGGTGCCAATTCAAAAAGGTAATTTACTTGATTTGTGTACAGGCAACGCGGTTATTCCCCTTTTATTAAGCACAAGAACAAAAGGGAATATTACAGGTGTGGAAATTCAAGAACGCTTATATGATATGGGAATAAGAAGTGTTCAATACAATAAGTTAGAAGAAAGAATTCATTTAATAAATGGGGATTTGAAAGATATGCCAGAGAAACTTGGGCGTCATCAATATGATGTTGTTACATGTAATCCTCCGTATTTTCAAACACCTCAAACCTCTGAGAAAAATGTGAATGAACATTTAGCGATAGCTCGTCATGAAATTATGTGCACGTTAGAAGATGTTGTATCTGCAAGTAGCCAGTTAGTAAAACAAGGGGGAAAAGTAGCATTTGTGCATCGTCCAGGCCGCTTACTCGATATCGTCACATTAATGCGTAAATACAAAATTGAACCAAAGCGTGTACAATTTGTTTATCCTAAAGAAGGCAAAGAGGCGAATACATTATTAATTGAAGGAATCAAGGATGGAAAGGCAGACTTAAAAATTTTGCCACCGCTTTTTGTATACGATGATAATAATGAATATACGAAGGAGATTCGTTCAATTTTATATGGAGAAGAATAAGCATTGCTTTTATGTGGTGGAATGTTTTGATGGAAGTTATTATGCTGGATATACAAATCATCTAGAAAAACGGATTCAGACTCATAATAGTGGAAAAGGGGCTAGATATACACGTGCTAGACTTCCTGTCGTTTTAAAATATGTAGAGGCTCATGAAGATAAGCGTACAGCTATGCAAGCGGAGTATTATTTTAAGCAGCTAACGAGGAAACAAAAAGAAGAATATATACAAAAAGGAGAACGTTATGTGGCAACAAAAAAGCTTTCAGCAAAATGAAAAGGGAGTTTTGTATTTAGTACCCACTCCTATTGGGAATCTAGAAGATATGACATTTCGTGCAATCCGAATTTTAAAAGAAACTGATTTAATTGCTGCGGAAGATACGAGACAAACGAAAAAACTTTGTAATTATTTTGAAATTGAAACACCTGTCATGAGTTACCATGAGCATAATAAAGAAGTAAGTGGAAAGAAAATATTAGAGAAGTTAGAGGAAGGAAAGAATGTGGCACTTGTTAGTGATGCTGGTATGCCGTGTATTTCCGATCCAGGCTACGATATTGTTGTCGAGGCAGTAGCTCAGCAATATCATGTAATCCCGCTTCCTGGGGCAAATGCAGCCCTTACAGCATTAATTGCATCCGGTCTTGAAACAAAGCAATTTTATTTCTATGGATTTTTGCAAAGAAATAAAAAGGAAAGAAAAATGGAATTAGAGAAGCTTCGTTATGTACAAACTACAATGATGTTTTATGAAGCACCTCATCGTTTAGATGATACTTTAATTTCGATGCAGGAAGTGTTGGGAAATAGAGAGATTGTATTATGTCGAGAGTTAACGAAAAAATTTGAGGAATTTATTCGAGGAACAATTGAAGAAGCAATTGAGTGGACGGAGCAAAATGAAGTTCGTGGTGAGTTTTGTATTTTAGTAGCTGGTTCAACAGAAGAAGCTGCTCCAGAAGAACAATGGTGGGAACCTCTTTCAGTATATAATCATATTGAACATTATATAAATGAAAACGGTATGAATTCAAAAGAAGCGATTAAAACAGTCGCTAAAGATCGAGATTTGTCGAAAAGGGATGTATATCAAATCTATCATGTCGATAAAAAATAAGCTTCTCAATTATGAGAAGCTTATTTTGCTGTTTCGATATAATCTTGAAGCTCGTTTAAGATTTGCTCAGCGCCTTCTTTGCTTAAGATGATTTTACCTTCAGCTAAAGAAAGGTTACCATCAGATACTTCACCAGTTACTTGGCAAGTCATGTTTGGTTTGTATTTTTTTAAGATGATCTTTTCATCATCAACATAGATTTCAAGAGCGTCCTTTTCTGCAATACCTAAAGTACGGCGTAATTCGATTGGAATTACTACACGACCTAATTCATCAACTTTACGAACGATACCAGTAGATTTCATAATTCTTTTCCTCCTAAATAAATAGTTTATAAGTTTCGAGTCTATTTTTAGATTCGTCATTTTTCGACAAAATACCCTATGGACATATGATACCAATCATTTACATTTCCGTCAATTCTTAAATTCTATATTTTTTAAAAAGATTTATAGATTTCTTACTTCTTATATATAATAGAATGTAAGTAATTTCTACAATTATTTTGAATTATTTTCTGAAAAATATATTTACTTAAAGGTAGGATTGTATATTTTTTTTGAATATGAGTAATAGATGATAAAGATATCGAGCATTAACTCGTTTTTATATGTGAGTTTTTGATATACTGTTTATAAATACATATGAGGTTATTCGGGAGGTCCAAAACAATGACAGAGGAAAATAAGTCCTTTTATATTACTACCCCAATTTATTATCCAAGTGGAAAGTTACACATTGGACATGCTTATACGACAGTAGCAGGAGATGCAATGGCACGATATAAGCGTATGCAAGGATATAATGTTCATTATTTAACAGGAACTGATGAGCATGGACAAAAGATTCAAAAGAAAGCAGAAGAATTAAATGTGACACCACAAGCATATGTGGATAACATTGTTGCAGGAATTAAAGAACTTTGGGAGAAGATGGATATCTCTTATGATGATTTTATTCGTACAACTGAAGATCGTCATAAAAATGTCGTTGAAAAGATCTTCAAGCAATTAGTAGATCAAGGCGATATTTATCTTGATGAATATGAAGGTTGGTATTCTGTACAAGATGAGACATTCTATACAGAGCACCAATTGGTAGATCCAATTATGGAAGGTGACAAAGTAGTTGGAGGAAAAAGCCCAGATAGTGGTCATAATGTAGAACTTGTTCGTGAAGAATCATATTTCTTTAGAATGGGTAAATATGTCGACAGACTATTAAAGTTCTATGAAGATAATCCACATTTCATTCAACCTGAGTCTCGTAAAAATGAAATGATTAATAACTTTATTAAACCAGGATTAGAAGATTTAGCAGTTTCTCGTACTTCATTTGACTGGGGAGTTCGTGTTCCAGGTAACCCAAAACACGTTATTTACGTATGGGTTGATGCATTATCTAACTATATTACGGCATTAGGCTATGGAACAGCAAACGAAGAGAAGTATAAGAAATTCTGGCCAGCAGATGTACATTTAGTTGGAAAAGAGATTGTTCGTTTCCATACGATTTATTGGCCAATAATTTTAATGGCATTAGATTTACCTCTTCCAAAAAAAGTCTTTGCTCATGGCTGGATTTTAATGAAAGATGGGAAAATGAGTAAGTCAAAAGGGAACGTAGTAGATCCAGTTACATTAATTGATCGTTACGGATTAGATGCATTACGTTATTACTTACTTCGCGAAGTTCCGTTTGGGTCTGACGGAGTATTTACACCAGAAGGATTTGTTGAGCGTATTAACTTCGATTTAGCAAATGATTTAGGTAACTTATTAAATCGTACAGTAGCTATGATTGATAAATACTTTAACGGAGAGATACCTGCATTTAAAGCAAATGTAACTGAGTTCGATGAAATATTAGTAACGTTTGCAAAGGATACATTGCAAAAAGTAGAAGAAGCAATGGAAAATATGGAATTCTCTGTGGCGTTAAGTTCTATTTGGCAATTGGTTAGCCGTACGAATAAATATATTGATGAAACGCAACCTTGGGTGTTAGCTAAAGATGAGAATGATCGTGAAAAACTTGCATCTGTAATGGCTCATTTGGCAGAGATGCTTCGTCAAACGGGTATTATGCTGATGCCGTTCTTAACAGTTGCACCAAGTAAGATGTTTGCTCAACTTGGTCTTACTGAAGAAGCACATAAATCTTGGGAAAGCCTATCTACAATTGGATGTATCCCAGCTGGAACAAAAGTAGAAAAAGGACAACCGATTTTCCCACGTTTAGAAATGGAAGTAGAGGTAGAGTACATTAAAGAACAAATGAAAGGTTCTGCTCCTAAAGTTGAGGAGAAAAAAGAAGAAGAACCGAAAGCAGAAGAAATTACAATTGATGATTTCTTCAAAGTAGAATTACGAGTAGCTGAAGTAATTGAAGCTGAACCTGTAAAGAAAGCAGATAAGTTGTTAAAAATCCAGCTAGATTTAGGTACAGAAAAGCGTCAAGTTGTTTCAGGAATTGCAAAATTCTACTCACCGGAAGAACTAAAAGGTAAAAAGGTTATTTGTGTAACAAACTTAAAGCCTGTAAAATTGCGCGGTGAATTATCACAAGGTATGATTTTAGCAGGTGAAGAGAATGGCGTATTGTCATTAGCAACGATTGACCAAAATCTTCCAAATGGTACAAAAATCAAGTAATTGAGACAAGAAGAGAGATGTTTCACGTGTAACATGTGTGAAGCGTCTTTTTTCTTTTTAAATTTCCTTTTTTTGCATTAAAATTGTAGTATTGTTATCGTTGAGTTAGAAAGAATATAGTTTTTCCCTATGCTAGAATTGATTTCAATATAAAAGGAGCTATTTATTATGTTGTTTGATACACATTCACATTTAAATGCAGAGCAGTTTGAAGAAGATTTGCAAGAGGTTATTGCAAGAATGAAAGAGGCGGGAGTTACATATACAGTTGTTGTTGGATTTGATGAAATAACCATAAAAAAAGCGATTGAATTAGCTGAAGCCTATGATTTTATTTACGCTGCAGTTGGTTGGCATCCTGTAGATGCTATCGATATGAAAGAAGAGCATTTAGCTTGGTTAGAAGAATTAGCTTCACATCCTAAAGTAGTTGCAATTGGAGAAATGGGACTAGATTATCATTGGGATAAGTCACCAAAAGAAATACAAAAGGAAGTATTCCGTAAGCAAATTACATTAGCTAAAAAGGTAAACTTACCAATTATTATACATAATCGTGATGCCACTCAAGATATTGTTGATATTCTAGAGGAAGAGAATGCGGCTGAAGTAGGAGGCATTATGCATTGCTTTAGTGGTAGTGTGGAAGTAGCAAAGCGCTGTGTTGATATGAACTTTTTCATTTCATTAGGTGGACCGGTTACATTTAAAAATGCTAAGAAACCGAAAGAAGTTGCTGTGGAGATTCCATTAGAGAAATTGTTAATTGAGACAGATTGTCCTTATTTAACACCACATCCATTTCGAGGGAAACGGAATGAACCGAGTTATGTAAAACTCGTAGCAGAAGAAATTGCGAATTTAAAAGGAATTTCTTATGAGGAAGTAGCAGAAATAACAACAAAAAATGCAAAAGCTTTATTTGGTGTTGAATAAAAAGGAATGGGGAGCCCATTCTTTTTTTGTTTTTTTAATGGTAGAAGTGATAGAGAAATAAGGGCGAATGAAGAAGTGTTACAATAAGGAAAGAGAACAAGGTTTTCTCCATTCTATTTTTTAAAATGTAAGAATGGGGAAAATAATAATGGAAAAGTCATCATTTTTTTGTTTTACTAAGTAGAGACGAAACGAGTGTGGAGGCAAGCATGAAAATTAAAGAGATTATCGTTGTAGAAGGTAAAGATGATACAGTTGCGATTAAGCGTGCTGTTGATGCGGATACAATTGAAACGAACGGTTCAGCAATCGGTGATCATGTTATTGAGCAAGTTAAATTAGCGCAGCAAAAGCGAGGCGTTATTATTTTCACAGATCCGGATTATCCTGGAGAGCGTATTCGAAAAATTATTTCTGACAAAGTTCCAGGATGTAAGCATGCTTTTTTACCAAAGGAAGAGGCACTTGCTAAAAGGAAAAAAGGTGTTGGAATTGAACATGCTTCTAATGAATCGATTCGCCGTGCCTTAGAGAATATACATGAAGAAATGGAAGCTTACACAAGTGAAATTAGTTGGAGTGATCTAGTCGATGCAGGCTTAGTGGGCGGAGAAATGGCAAAGAGCCGCAGAGAGAGAATGGGTAAGCTATTAAAGATTGGTTATACAAATGCAAAACAGTTACATAAACGTTTACAGGTGTTTCAAGTTTCAAAAGAGACGTTTGCAGAAGCTTATAAACAAGTAATACAGGAGGAAAAGAAATGAAAGATATCGCAACACCGAATCGTACGAAAGACATTGTTGAAAAGTATGGATTCTCATTCAAAAAAAGTTTAGGGCAAAATTTTTTAATTGATACAAATGTATTAAATCGTATCGTTGATCACGCAGAAATCGGTTCAGAAAGTGGTGCAATTGAAATTGGACCAGGTATCGGTGCGTTAACAGAGCAATTAGCGAAGCGTGCTAAAAAAGTAGTGGCTTTTGAAATTGATCAGAGATTATTGCCAATTTTAGACGAGACGTTAGCGCCATATAGCAACGTTACAGTTATAAATAAAGATGTACTAAAGGCAGATGTACATGAAGTGTTTAATGAGCAATTTGAAGAAGGACAAGATGTAATGGTAGTAGCTAACTTACCATACTATATTACAACGCCAATTTTATTTAAATTGCTTGAAGAAAAACTACCTGTTCGTGGATTTGTTGTTATGATGCAAAAAGAAGTTGGAGATCGTTTAGCTGCTAAGCCTGGAACGAAAGAGTATGGTTCTTTATCAATTGCCATTCAGTATTATACAGAGGTAGAAACAGTTATGACTGTACCGCGTACAGTGTTTGTACCACAACCAAATGTTGATTCTGCGATTATCCGTCTTCTAAAGCGTCCGAAACCAGTTGTAGAAGTGACAGATGAGACTTTCTTCTTTGAAGTAGTACGAGCAAGTTTCGCACAGCGCCGTAAAACTTTAATGAATAATTTATCAAATAATTTAAATGGTTTCCCGAAAGATAAAGAGCTGTTGGATCGAATTTTAACAAAAGTAGGAATTGATCCAAAGCGAAGAGGCGAGACGCTATCTATCGAAGAGTTTGCAACATTAAGTAATGCATTAGTTATTCATAAATTGTCATAAGAATATGAAAGGGACAGTTCAACTTGAGCTGTCCCTTTTGTCACCTTTCCTCCCCTAAATTCATACTTTAAAAACAGGTAAGATGGCCTAATGAGTTTGGAGGTAGGAGAATGGCTTTACATGTTGGAGAATTAGTGGAACGATATTCTTATAATAGGGATATTCTTTTTCGTATTATAGAAATAAAAGGCGAGATAGCGATATTGTTTGGGGAGGAAATTAGACTGGTGGCGGATGCACCTCTTGAAGACTTAATTAGCATAGATCAACGAGAACATAAAAAAAGAGTGAAGCGTGAAAAAGAAACAATGGAGCGTACGTACCGTTTATTTCAACAAGATTATGTATTGATGAAACAAAGGCATGAACACACTTCAACAGGTGGATATACAAGTGAAGTGAATTATTTTCAAATGCCAGGGCGTGTATTGCATATAGATGGAGATCCTTTATATTTACGCAAATGCTTAGATTTATATAATAAGATTGGCGTTCCTGTACAAGGTATTCATTGTAAGGAAACAGAGATGCACGAAAAGGTAGTGGATTTAATAGATCATTTTCGCCCAGATATTCTAGTTATTACAGGACATGATGCTTATACAAAATCAAAAGGGGTAAAGGGAGATTTAGCGGCATATAGGCATTCAAGGCATTTTGTACAGGCTGTTCGAGAAGTGCGAAAAAAATATCCATCATTGGATCAACTCGTTATTTTTGCTGGGGCATGTCAATCGCACTTTGAGGCACTAATTCGAGCAGGTGCTAATTTTGCTAGTTCACCGTCTAGAATTAATATTCATGCATTAGATCCTGTATATGTGGTTGGCAAAATTAGTTTTACCTCATTTATGGAGAGAGTCAATGTATGGGATGTTGTACGCAATACAATTACTGGTGAAAAGGGATTAGGCGGGATTGAAACGAGAGGAATTTTACGAACTGGATTACCCTTTCAGCATTATGAAGAGTAGGCAGGATGCATATGTATCTTGCTTTTTTATGTGGAAGGATTTAAATGAATTTGGATAAAAAGGGACAAGAACGTACAGACTACGTAATGATACTTTTACAATATAGTATTTCTTCTATCTATTCAAACGCAGGATGATATTAGTGGTGAATTGCGGTTAATGATTGGGATAGATATATCGTGCTTTCAGTGTTCAATCTAAATTACAGCGAGGTGTAGCGAAGTATATGTCAAAACGTTTAGATGAAATTAAAAGCGAATTAGATCACCATCTTGGACAGCGACTTATGTTAAAGGCAAATAGTGGAAGAAGAAAAACTGTGGAGCAATCAGGTGTACTTGCAGAAACGTACCGTTCCGTTTTTGTTGTACAATTGGATCAACAAGAAGATGCATTACAGCGTGTGTCTTATAGTTATGCAGATGTTTTAACAGAGACGGTAGAGTTAACATTTTATGATGAACCCCATAATGAAGTCATTTTATAATTCATGTATCGTTACATATATTCCCACAAATGAAAAGCTATATTATTTTGCATACTAACTATACCGTAGCAAAATAAGGAGGGGCTCTGCATTGAGTAGACGAAGAGGTGTCATGTCAAACCAATTTAAAGAAGAGCTAGCAAAAGAGCTGGGCTTTTATGATGTTGTTCAGAAAGAAGGATGGGGCGGAATTCGTGCGAAAGATGCTGGTAACATGGTGAAACGTGCTATAGAAATTGCAGAACAGCAATTAATGAAGCAAAACCAGTAGTTGTAAGATACTTTCTATGCTACGGTAGCCGAGGAGAGATTCCTCGGCTTTTTGTACTCTAAAAGGTGCCATCATTTTACATAAGTAGTTTCATTCTGAATGCTTTTCGTTATAATTAGGGAAGTTTCATCGTCTTACTATAAATTTATGGTAAAATAAACGATAAAAGATTGAGTACATAGAGTGGGTGAATAGATTGAAGCTACTAGTGAAAGCACCAGCAAAGATTAATCTGTCGTTAGATGTACTGGGAAAAAGACAAGACGGATATCATGAAGTGAAAATGATTATGACAACAATTGATTTAGCAGATCGGTTAGAACTAACGGAATTAGCAGAAGACCGTATTGAAATTTTATCCCATAATCGGTATGTCCCAGACGACCAACGAAATTTAGCTTATCAAGCAGCGAAATTATTAAAAGAGAAGTTTAATGTAAAAAAGGGTGTATCTATTACTATTGAAAAAACGATTCCAGTAGCAGCTGGACTAGCAGGTGGAAGTAGTGATGCAGCGGCGACATTACGTGGCCTTAATAAATTATGGGATTTGGGGCTTACAATTGACGAGTTAGCAGAGCTTGGCGCAGAAATTGGATCAGATGTATCGTTCTGTGTGTATGGTGGGACAGCAATTGCCACTGGAAGAGGAGAGAAAATTGAGCATATAAAGACTCCACCTTCATGTTGGGTTATTTTAGCAAAGCCACATATTGGTGTATCTACTGCTGATGTGTATGGAAATTTAAAATTAAATCGAGTTACACATCCAAATGTAGATAGAATGGTTGATGTCATAAATGCTGGGGATTACAAAGGGATTTGTGATACTGTTGGTAACGTTTTAGAAGATGTAACATTTAAGATGCATCCTGAAGTTGCCCGTATTAAGGCGCAGATGAAGCGATTTGGAGCAGATGCTGTATTAATGAGTGGAAGCGGCCCAACTGTATTTGGCCTTGTATACCACGATTCGCGAATGCATCGCATTTATAACGGGTTAAAAGGATTTTGTGAACAAGTATATGCGGTACGTTTATTAGGAGAGCGAGAAACGCTTGAATAAAGACGTATAATACGTTATGATTTGTTTAGAATATTCGTGATTTGAGGTGAGAGTATGAAAATTAGACGAAGTACAAGGTTAGTCGATATGACTTATTACTTGTTACAAAACCCTCGTCAGCTAGTTTCTCTCACTTTTTTTGCTGAAAGGTATCAATCAGCTAAATCTTCCATTAGTGAAGATTTAGTTATTATTAAGCAAACGTTTGAGCAACAAGGGGTCGGCACATTGCAAACGGTACCAGGAGCAGCAGGAGGAGTGAAATATATACCATATATAAGTGAAGAAGAGGCGGATCTGATTATCGATGAGCTTTGTAGCTTATTTGAAAATCCAGATCGTATTTTGCCTGGCGGTTACTTATACATGACAGATCTTTTGAGTAATCCTCGTCATATTAATGGCGCAGGTCGTTTGTTTGCTTCTGTTTTTGCTAGGCAACCAATTGATGCAGTTATGACTGTGGCGACGAAGGGTATTCCGCTTGCTTATGCAGTGGCGAATTACTTAGATGTACCGGTAGTAATTGCGAGGAAAGATAATAAAGTAACAGAAGGCCCGACTGTTAGTATTAACTATGTATCAGGTTCTTCTAAAAGAATCCAAACAATGACGTTAGCGAAGCGTAGCCTTCCAGAGGGGTCGAACGTTTTAATTATTGATGACTTTATGAAAGCGGGCGGGACAATTCAAGGTATGATGAGTATGCTAGAAGAGTTTAAGGCTAATGTTGTTGGTATTGGTGTATTAGTAGAATCCACAGATATTGAAGAACGCCTTATTAATAATTTTGTATCATTAATTCGTCTTTCAGAAGTTGATGTGAAAGAAAAAGCGATTCAGGTGGAAAAGGGAAATTATTCACTTGCGCCATTTGATGAAAGGCTTGTAGAAGCTGAATAAAAAAAGGTAAAGCAGATAGCTTTATCTTTTTTTATTCTATTTATAAATACTAAAATAGATGGACAAACTGCTTTCCGTGCACTATTTTAAAAGAGTAAAAATAAATGATAAAAGGGTGAAAAGTATGAAAGTTGTTCAAACAAGCAAGGCACCACAAGCAATTGGACCATATTCGCAAGGGATTATTGTAAATAATATGTTTTACAGTTCAGGACAAATTCCATTAACAGCAAGTGGAGAGCTTGTAGCGGGAGATGTAATAGTTCAAACAGAGCAAGTATTTCAAAATTTACAAGCGGTATTGGAAGAAGCGGGCGCTTCATTTGATACTGTAGTAAAAACAACAGTATTTTTAAAGAATATGGATGATTTTAATGCTGTTAATGAAGTGTATGGATCTTATTTCTCTACTCATAAACCAGCTCGTTCTTGTGTCCAAGTAGCAAAATTACCGAAAGATGTATCAGTTGAAATTGAAGTAATTGCCCTAGTTAAGTAATTCTTTGTAAGCGATAACCTCCACTAATCTTTATATTCAACTACAATAAAAATTTTTATCTTAAAAATTTTTAAAAAATTGAAGGGAAAATAGAAAATTTGTGGAATTTATACAAATATATCGCTTATTTAGAAAAGGGTGGTGAACACAAGATGGAAGTGACTGACGTAAGATTACGCCGCGTAAACACAGAAGGCCGCATGAGAGCAATTGCCTCTATTACCCTAGACCATGAATTTGTGGTTCATGATATTCGTGTAATTGATGGTAATAATGGATTATTTGTAGCAATGCCAAGTAAACGTACTCCAGATGGAGAATTCCGTGACATTGCACATCCAATTAATTCTAATACACGCTCTAAAATTCAAGATGCGGTTTTAACAGAGTATCACCGTTTAGGCGAGTTAGAAGAGGTTGAGTTTGAGGAAGCGGGTGCTTCGTAAAATTCGAATGAAAAGGGCTTTTGAAAGAAAGCCTTATAATTTTGTAGCAAACTCCTGTAAGCATTTACAGGGGTTTGTTTTTTTTTGACTTTATATAATTTGTATTTGAAAAATTCATAATTCGTTAGAATANAAAATCATTTTAAATAGTATAGCTTATTTCTTAAAAAAGATACTAAAGAGTAAAACATCTTATAAGAATTATGGTAAAATTTAATAGTTATAATGTGTTTCTTGAAATATATGATGATTTAGGATAATATCGTTAATGGATAAATAGGTTGCGATGGAGGGTCTATATGTCAAACAGATTTGCAGTGATTCTAGCTGCAGGTAAAGGCACACGTATGAAGTCTAAGCTATACAAAGTGCTGCATCCTGTATGCGGAAAACCTATGGTACAACATGTAGTCGATCAAGTGTCTCAATTAGGATTGCAGAAACTTGTAACAGTCGTGGGACATGGTGCTGAAATGGTACAAGAACAGCTAGGAAACGTAAGTGAGTTTGCATTACAAGCAGAACAACTTGGTACAGCACATGCTGTAGATCAAGCTGCAAGTGTACTTGCAAATGAAGAAGGAACAACTTTAGTTATTTGCGGTGATACGCCTCTAATAACTGCTGAAACGATGGAAGCATTGCTTCAGCAACATAAAGAAGCAGGAGCAATGGCAAC
Source organism: Bacillus thuringiensis (assembly GCF_014932895.1). Taxonomy (GTDB): domain Bacteria; phylum Bacillota; class Bacilli; order Bacillales; family Bacillaceae_G; genus Bacillus_A; species Bacillus_A thuringiensis_AA. The sequence goes on from NZ_JACYOF010000021.1 coordinate 17,336, forward strand.
GGTGCTAACAGCGTACATAGAAGAACCTGCTGGATATGGCCGTATCGTTCGTAATGAGAATGGTCATGTTGAAAAGATTGTTGAGCATAAGGATGCAAATGAAAAAGAACTAGCTATTAAAGAAATCAATACAGGTACGTATTGTTTTGATAATAAAGCTTTATTCGCCTCACTTTCTAAAGTTTCAAATGATAACGTACAAGGTGAATATTACCTTCCAGATGTTATTGAGATTTTAAAAAATGAAGGTCATATCGTATCAGCTTATCAAACAGAGCACTTCGATGAAACGTTAGGTGTTAACGACAGAGTCGCTCTATCGCAAGCGGAAGTTATTATGAAAAACCGTATCAACCGAAAGAACATGGTAAACGGTGTTACAATTATTGATCCAAGTAACACATATATTTCTGCTGATGCAATTATCGGTAGTGATACAGTTCTTCATCCAGGAACAGTTATTGAGGGTAACACTGTAATTGGTTCTGATTGTGAAATTGGACCACATACAGTAATTCGCGATAGTGAAATTGGAGATCGTACGACAATTCGTCAATCTACTGTACATGATAGTAAACTTGGCACAGAGGTATCGGTTGGTCCATTTGCACATATTCGCCCAGATTCAGTTATTGGAGATGAAGTACGCGTTGGAAACTTCGTGGAAATCAAAAAAACTGTCTTTGGTAATAGAAGTAAAGCTTCACACTTAAGTTATATCGGGGATGCACAAGTTGGAGAAGACGTGAATCTTGGTTGTGGTTCAATTACGGTGAACTATGATGGCAAGAATAAATTCAAAACTGTGATTGGTAATGGGGTATTTATTGGATGTAATTCAAATCTCGTTGCTCCTGTAACAGTTGAAGATGGTGCTTATGTGGCAGCAGGCTCTACAATTACAGAGAATGTTCCATCAAAAGCATTATCAGTAGCACGTGCACGTCAAATTAACAAAGAAGACTATGTTGATCAATTGCTGAATAAGAAAAAATCATAATGTGGAGGGTTAATCTAGATGTCGACTCAATATCTAAATTCTAATTTGAAAGTATTCTCTTTAAACTCTAATAAGGAACTTGCTGAGCAAATTGCAAAGCATATTGGAGTAGGGCTAGGAAAATGTTCTGTTGATCGTTTTAGTGATGGAGAAGTTCAAATTAACATTGAAGAAAGTATCCGTGGTTGCGATGTATTCATTATTCAATCTACAAGCTTCCCAGTAAACGAACATATCATGGAATTACTTATTATGATCGATGCATTAAAGCGTGCATCTGCGAAAACAATTAATATCGTTATTCCTTACTATGGTTATGCGCGTCAAGACCGTAAAGCGCGTTCTCGTGAACCAATTACATCGAAACTTGTAGCAAACTTGCTTGAAACAGCAGGTGCAACTCGTGTAATCACTCTAGATTTACATGCTCCACAAATTCAAGGATTCTTTGATATCCCAATCGACCACTTAATGGGTGTACCGATTCTTTCAGATTACTTTGAAACAAAAGGTCTTAAAGATATCGTAATCGTGTCTCCTGACCACGGTGGTGTAACTCGTGCTCGAAAAATGGCGGATCGCCTAAAAGCACCAATCGCTATTATTGATAAGCGTCGTCCTCGTCCGAACGTATCAGAGGTTATGAACATTATCGGTAATATCGAAGGTAAAACAGCAATTTTAATTGATGACATCATTGATACAGCTGGTACAATTACATTAGCAGCAAACGCTCTTGTTGAGAATGGCGCTTCTGAAGTATATGCTTGCTGTACGCACCCAGTATTATCAGGTCCAGCAATTGAGCGTATTCAAAATTCAAATATTAAAGAGTTAGTTGTAACGAACTCTATCGTATTACCAGAAGATAAGAAAATCGACAAAATTCATGAACTTTCAGTGGCTCCATTAATTGGAGAAGCAATCATTCGTGTATACGAAGAAGAATCTGTAAGTGTATTATTCAATTAATTGGATAGAATGAGACGTAACCAAGCTTGGTTACGTCTTTTCGTATCGAAAAAAGAAAGTAGTGGTACAAGAATGAAATTGATAGTAGGACTTGGGAACCCAGGTAGAGAATATGAATTAACAAGGCATAATATTGGATTTATGGCGATTGATGAACTTGCAAAACGTTGGAACATTTCTTTGAATGAACAAAAGTTTAAAGGTGTATTTGGGGCAGGCTTTGTTAATGGAGAAAAAGTAATCTTGTTAAAGCCACTTACATATATGAATTTATCTGGGGAAAGTATTCGTCCACTCATGGATTATTATAAAATTGATGTTGAGGACTTTGTTATTATGTACGATGATTTAGACATTCCTGTAGGTAAATTACGTCTTCGTATGAAGGGCAGTGCTGGTGGACATAATGGCGTAAAATCAACGATTTCACATCTAGGAACACAAGAATTTCAACGTATCCGTATGGGAATTGACCGCCCGAAAAATGGGATGAAGGTAGTCGATTACGTATTAGGACGTTTTACACCTGAAGAAATTCCTGATGTCAATCATTCTATTGAAAAAGCAGCGGATGCATGTGAAGAATGGTTAACTAAGCCTTTTCTCCAAATCATGAATACTTTCAATAGTTAAGGGTATGATTGGGAATATTTTATTTTATTTTTACCCATACTAGTAGTAATTGGATGTTTAGGAGGCTAGTATGGAAGGGTATTATTACTGCAGACATTGCGAGAGCAATGTAGGCTCCATTACCGCAGAAAAAGTATATAGCGACGTTTTATTTCAACTAACAGAGCAAGAAGTAGTAGAGATGATTCATTTTCATGAGAATGGAAATATATATATAAAAACGATTTGTGAATCGTGTCAAGAAACGCTCGCATCTTATCCTGAGTATTATGAATATGAAAAATTTCTGCAATAAAATGTTGTCGCTTTGGCATGTCCAAAGCATTTTTCTGTTTTCTTTTTCCAAAATATTTGCATAAAATATAGTGACTTGCTCTTTATGTTGAGAGGAGTTTTGAAAATGATAGGTTTATTAGAGCAATTTTATAAAAATGAAGAGATACAATCGGTTATTAATGGATTAGAAGATGGGTTAAAGGAACAACTTATATCAGGTATGGCAACATCTTCTCGTTCATTATTAATGGCAGCTTTATATAAAAAAACAAAGAAGTCGCAACTTATTGTAACGCACAATCTATATCAGGCACAAAAAGTGCATGAAGATTTAGTGGCATTACTTGGTGAAAAAGATGTATGGCTATATCCAGTAAACGAATTGATTGCATCAGAAATCGGCGTTGCAAGTCCAGAATTAAAAGCACAACGTATTGAGGTGTTAAATCGTTTAGCGGCGGGAGAGAACGGCATTATTGTAGCACCAGTCGCAGGATTACGTAGATTTTTACCAATAAAAGAATTATGGAAGCAAAAGCAAATTGAAATTAATCTAGGGCAAGAGATTGATTTAGAGGCGTTCTTGCACACATTACATCAAATTGGCTATGAACGTAAGTCGATGGTAGAAGCTCCAGGGGAGTTCAGTTTGCGCGGGGGAATATTGGATATTTACCCATTAACTGAAGAATTACCATTCCGTATTGAATTATTTGATACAGAAGTTGATTCTATTCGACTATTCGATGTAGAAGAACAGCGCTCTCAAGATAAACGAGAAAGTGTTAGGTTCGGGCCAGCAACGGAATTTTTATTTTCACAGGAAGAATTGAAATCGGGAATTAAGCATCTTGAAGAAGGTTTAACTAATACGATGCAGAAGCTTTCCGATGATAAATTAAAGACAGCGGTACTTGAGACTGTTAGCCATGAAATTGAAATGCTGAAAAATGGGCAAAGCATCGAACAAATGTTTAAATATTTATCTATTTTCTATAAAGAACCTGCTAGTCTGATAGATTATTTACCAGAAGATGGTGTTGTAATTTTAGATGAAATTTCTCGTATTCAAGAAACAGCATCACATCTTGAAACAGAAGAAGCCGAATGGTATATATCACTTCTTGGCGAAGGAACAATTATTCAGGACTTATCTTTTTCTCACTCATTCGAGGAGTTTCTTCATCATAAGAAAAGAAGTTTTGTATATTTGACGCTATTCTTACGCCATATTGCACACACACATCCGCAAAATATTGTGAATGTAACATGTAAAACAATGCAAGATTTCCATGGACAGATGAACTTGTTAAAGACAGAAATTGATAGATGGAATGAAGGGCATTTTACGACTGTTGTACTCGGGACAGATGATGAGCGTGTAAAAAAATTACAACATATTTTGAGTGATTATGATATCGATGCGGATATTGTAGAGTCCACAGATATTTTATTGCCTGGCAGATTGCAAATTGCTGTGGGTGATTTACATGCGGGATTTGAAATGCCGATGCAAAAACTTGTTGTTATTACTGAGAAAGAGCTTTTTCATAAAAAGGTTAAAAAATCACAGCGTAAGCAAAAGCTGTCTAACGCTGAGCGTATTAAGAGCTACTCGGAATTAAAGGTTGGAGATTATGTAGTTCATGTAAATCATGGTATAGGTAAATTTTTAGGTATTGAGACGTTAGAGATTAATGGCGTTCATAAAGATTATTTAAATATTAAATATCAAGGTAATGATAAGTTATATGTTCCGATTGAACAAATTGATCAAGTGCAAAAATATGTAGGCTCGGAAGGTAAGGATCCAAAAGTTTATAAATTAGGCGGAAACGATTGGAAAAAGGTCAAAACGAAAGTTGAAAAATCTGTACAAGACATTGCAGATGATCTAATTAAATTATATGCCGAGCGTGAAGCTTCAAAGGGCTATGCATATACACCTGATACGGCAGAACAACAAGAATTCGAATCATCTTTCCCATATCAAGAGACAGAGGATCAGTTACGTTCTATTGAAGAGATTAAGAAAGATATGGAGCGCGGACGTCCGATGGATAGGCTTCTTTGTGGTGATGTAGGATATGGAAAGACGGAAGTAGCAATTCGTGCGGCGTTTAAAGCGATTATGGATGAAAAACAAGTTGCAATTTTAGTGCCGACAACAATCCTTGCGCAACAACACTATGAAACAATTCGAGAGCGTTTTCAAGAGTATCCAATTAATATAGGGTTATTAAGTAGATTCCGTACGAGAAAACAGCAAAATGAAACGATTAAGGGTTTAAAAGATGGTACGGTAGATATTGTGATTGGAACACATCGTATTTTATCTAAAGATGTTACGTATAAAGATTTAGGGCTCCTTATTATTGATGAGGAACAAAGATTTGGTGTTACGCATAAAGAGAAGATTAAACAATTGAAAGCAAATGTTGATGTGTTAACATTAACGGCAACTCCAATTCCGCGTACACTTCATATGTCTATGCTCGGTGTGCGTGATTTATCTGTTATTGAGACACCACCAGAAAATCGTTTCCCAGTACAAACGTATGTGGTGGAATATAATCCAGCATTAATTCGAGAAGCGATAGAGCGAGAACTTGCAAGAGGTGGGCAAGTTTATTTCTTATATAACCGTGTTGAGGATATTGAAAGAAAAGCGGACGAAATTTCAATGTTAGTTCCGGATGCCCGTGTAACATATGCGCATGGGAAAATGAATGAAAGTGAATTAGAGTCTGTTATGCTATCGTTTTTAGAAGGACAGCATGATGTTCTTGTAAGTACAACAATTATTGAGACGGGTGTAGATATTCCGAATGTAAATACATTAATTGTATTTGATGCAGATCGTATGGGATTATCGCAGTTGTATCAGCTTCGTGGCCGTGTTGGGCGTTCTAATCGTGTCGCATATGCATACTTTGCATATAAACGAGATAAAGTGTTGTCAGAAGTTGCAGAGAAGCGCCTGCAAGCCATTAAAGAGTTCACAGAGCTTGGATCTGGTTTCAAAATTGCCATGAGAGATTTATCAATTCGTGGTGCGGGTAACTTGTTAGGGGCAGAACAGCATGGATTTATTGATTCTGTCGGATTTGATCTATATTCTCAAATGCTAAAAGATGCAATTGAACAACGTAGAGGAACAGACGGCGTTGAACATACAGTTAATGTGGAAATTGATTTAGAAGTAGATGCGTATTTACCGGATGCTTATATTTCAGATAGTAAACAAAAAATTATGATGTACAAACAATTTAGAGGTGTTTCTGCAATTGAGGATATTGAAGAGTTGCAGGAAGAAATGATCGATCGATTTGGTGATTATCCACAAGAAGTTGGTTATTTACTACAAATTGCAAACATTAAGGTGTTGGCAATGAAAGAAAAAATTGAGTTGATTAAGCAAAATAAATTTGAAGTAACAATCCTGTTCTCTGAACAAGCAAGTCAAAATATTGATGGTGGAAAATTATTTATGCTTGGAAATAGTTTTGGTCGTATGATCGGTCTTGGAATGGAAGGGTCACAATTGAAAATTGTGATGAAAACGAATGGATTAGAGACATCAAAATGGTTAACAATTGCTGAAAATTTATTAAAAGGCTTACCAGATGTAAAAAAAGAAGTAATAAATGCTTAATATAAGATAAAAAAATACAATTCGACGTGCATAGAAGAACTAATGTGTAAAATACTATGTCTAACAGTTGGTGATTTTTACATGAACAGGTAAATTCACCACTTTGATCATCAGTAGAAAGTGAGGCAGCATTAGAATGAAAGCAACTGGAATCGTACGTCGAATTGATGATTTAGGCAGGGTAGTAATCCCGAAGGAAATTCGTAGAACTTTACGTATTCGAGAAGGGGATCCACTAGAAATATTTGTTGATCGCGATGGGGAAGTAATTTTGAAAAAATATTCTCCAATTAGTGAACTAGGTGATTTTGCGAAAGAATATGCAGATGCTTTATATGATAGCTTAGGACATAATGTGCTTGTGTGCGATCGTGACTCTATTATCGCAGTGTCAGGCGTATCCAAAAAAGAATACTTAAATAAAAGTGTTGGTGATCTAATTGAAAAAACGATGGAAGAACGGAAGTCTGTTATTATGACAGATGAAAGTGATATTTCCATTATTGACGGTGTAACAGAAAAGGTTCATTCTTATACTGTTGGACCGATTGTTGCAAATGGAGATCCAATTGGAGCTGTCATTATTTTTTCAAAAGAGGCTATTATAAGTGAAATAGAGCATAAAGCGGTCAATACTGCAGCCAGTTTCTTAGCGAAACAAATGGAACAGTAAGGATATATATTTTAGAAGTAGCAATTTTTCCTAATTATGATATTTCTTTTTGAGAAATCAATTATTTGGAGATATATGTATATTGGATGAAGGTAGCGCTTTGCTACCTTTTTTCGTTGAATATTTTTAATGCTGTACAAACTCAGTATTACTCGTGGGTGTAAGGGAGTTTGTTTTTTTCTTTATGATATAATACGAGGGGTGAGAATAGAAAAAGGAGTTTTCTTGTATGGAAGCGAAGAAGTATCAAGCCTTTTGGCGTGGGGCTATTATATTAACGATTGCAAGTTTTGTTACAAAAGTATTAAGCGCTTTTTACCGTATTCCATATCAAAATATAGCGGGTGATATTGGTTTTTATATTTACCAACAAATTTATCCGTTTTATGGATTTTGTTTAATTTTAGCTACTTATGGGTTCCCTATTATCATTTCAAAAATGATTGCAGAACGATTAGAACAAGGAAAACGAAAAGAAGCGGAAGAAATTATTTGTGTATCTTTTTGGTTTTTATTGGGAATTGGCTTTGTCGGCTTTTTTACATTGTTCTTTGGTGCCGAAACAATTGCAACAGCTATGGGCGATGTACACTTAGATAAATTATTACGTGTTATTTCATTTTCATTCATATTAATGCCGTTTTTATCTGTAGCGAGAGGTTATTTTCAAGGATTTAATAATATGATGCCAACGGCTGTTTCGCAAGTAATGGAACAAACGATTCGAGTTTCTATTATTGTGTTTTTATCGCTATTCTTAATTGCTCACGAATTTGATTTATATACAGTGGGTGCTGGAGCTATGTTAGGCTCAATTGCAGGTGGGCTTATTGGGATTTTCGTACTTGTACTGTATATGCGCCATGATTTCCGTTCTATCTTCTTCAAAAGTTTGAAGAGAATTAGAGGGAAAAGGGGAATCGTTAAAATTCTTTTTTGGCAAGGGATAGCAATTTGTGTTAGTAACTTAGTGCTTATTTTTATACAAATGGCTGATTCAGTATCCTTCTATACCTTACTTATTGGGGCAGGAGAACAGGCTGAAAGTGCAAAGGTATTAAAAGGTGTTTATGATAGAAGTATCCCTCTTATGCAACTAGGTACTGTAGTGACAACATCTTTCTCGCTGTCACTTATTCCGATTATTACAGCGGCGAAGGAAAGAGGAGATCTTTCCTTTATTCAAGAAAAGGTAAAATTAGCGATGAAAATAACATTTGTTATTGGATTTGCAGCGGCTATTGGGTTAACTTGTATTATTCAACCTACAAATATTATGTTGTTTGAAAATAGTGATGGATCAGATGTTCTATCCATTTTATCTTTATCTATTTTATTTAGTTCATTGTCAATTACAACTGCTTCTATTTTGCAAGGCTTGGGACAAACCTTAAAACCAGCAATATTTGTTGTGTTTGGAGGGTGTTTAAAGCTAGCTTTAAATTATATATTCATGCCGTATTTTGGTGTGAAGGGGGCTGCAATTGCAACTTTAGTTGCGCTAATTGTAATTTCTATGCTAAATAGTATGCTACTTATGAGGTCTGTATCGAAATCGCTTATTGATCAGCGAAGTATGTTAGGTGTAGTGATTAGTGGTATTGGTATGGGATTTGTATTAATAATGTTTACGCGTGTTTTGCAAATGTCTGGACTAGTAATTGATACGGATCATAGAGGAATCGCGACACTTGAAGCGTTGTTAGGTGTAGCTATTGGTGGATTGACATTTCTGTTTTTAATTTTAAAATTACGTGTATTTACAAAAGAAGAATTAGGGACCGTTATGAAACAAGAGAAAAAAGAAGGTCCATTGAAGAAGAGTGGATAGAGGTGGCAGGTTGTGAGTGGAATCATTACTATTTTAGGATTAGGTGCTGGTGAGTTAGATCAGTTAACGATGGGTGTATATCGAAAGATAAAAGAAGCAGACCATATGTTTGTTAGAACGAAGGAACACCCGGTTATAGAAGAGTTGGAAAAAGAAGGTATAAAATATACGGCTTTTGACAATATATATGAAGCGCATGATACGTTTGAAATTGTATATGAAACAATTGCGAATACATTGTTAGAACAAGCTGAAGGTACAGAAATCATTTATGCGGTTCCAGGTCATCCGCTCGTAGCAGAAAGAACAGTTCAACTACTTTTAGATAAAGGAGAAGTAGCAAACGTTGAAGTGCGAATTGAAGGTGGACAAAGTTTCCTTGATCCGATGTTCGCGAGTTTAAAAATCGATCCGATTGAAGGGTTCCAATTAATTGACGCTACATCATTTGAAAGAGGGCAATTAGAATTACGTCAACATTTAATCTTTTGCCAAGTGTATGATGCGTTCGTTGCTTCAGATGTGAAGTTAACATTAATGGAAATGTTGCCGGATGATTATGAAGTGTATATTGTAACAGCTGCGGGGACTTCGTTTGAACAAGTCAAGAAGGTACCGTTATACATGTTAGATCATGAAACGGAATTGAATAATTTAACGAGTGTATATGTACCGCCAGTTCAGGAACGTGCGTCCTTATATCAACAGTTTGATGTACTTAGAGAAATTATTGCAGAACTTCGTGGGCCGAATGGTTGTCCGTGGGATAAAAAGCAAACACATCAATCTTTAAAGAAGTATTTAATTGAAGAAGCTTACGAAGTGTTGGAAGCAATTGATGAAGAAGATGATGATCACTTAGTAGAAGAGCTAGGCGATATATTATTACAAGTTATGCTTCATGCTCAAATCGGAGAGGATGAAGGTTGGTTCTCAATAGATGATATTATTCAAACTTTATCTGAGAAAATGGTTCGTCGTCATCCACATGTGTTTGGGAATACGGATGTAGATAATGCTGATGAAGTAGTTGCGAATTGGGAAGAAATAAAAAAACAAGAAAAAGGGTTCGTAAAAGAATCTGTTTTAAATGGAGTTCCAAAAAGTTTGCCACAACTATTACGCGCCTATGAAATTCAGAAGAAGGCCGGTAAGGTTGGATTCGATTGGGTTGATGTGCAGCCAATGATAGAGAAGGCTTTAGAAGAATGGCAAGAGTTCCAACAAGAAGTTACAAATATGGATGAGGAAAAGATGTTAAGTGAATTTGGCGATTTACTATTTGCATTCGTTAATATAGCTCGTCATTATAAAATAGATCCAGAAGAGGCATTACGTTCAACTAATGAGAAATTTACCGGTCGTTTTTTATACATGGAAGCAAAAGTAGCTGAAATGAATAAAGAGATGCAAGATTTATCATTAGAACAGTTAGATGTTTTATGGGAAGAGGCAAAACAAACAGAGCGTTAATAGGGGGATTTGATATGCGTCTAGATAAGTTTTTGAAAGTATCACGTTTGATTAAAAGAAGAACATTAGCAAAAGAAGTAGCTGATCAAGGAAGAATATCGATTAATGGTCAAGTGGCAAAAGCGAGTTCAGATGTGAAAGTGGCTGATGAATTAACAATTCGTTTTGGTCAAAAAATAGTAACAGTAAAAATAAATGAATTGAAAGAAACGACTAAAAAAGAAGATGCAGCAAATATGTATAGCTTAGTTCGCGAAGAAAAAGTAAAAGCGGAAGAAGGCTTGTTCTAAAATCAATTATCCCTTCATACATTACTATTAGCTAGTATAAATCTATGGAGGGATTTACGTGAATAATGGTTACTCACCTATGTCTTCTAATCAACAAAATGTTTCTGTAGAGCATGATATTATTATGCGTGGCAGGCGTGTAATCGATATTACTGGTGTAAAGCAGGTAGAGAGTTTTGATAGCGAAGAGTTTTTACTTGAGACTGTAATGGGGTTTTTAACAATTCGCGGTCAAAATTTGCAAATGAAGAATTTAGATGTGGAAAAAGGTGTTGTATCGATTAAAGGGAAAATTCATGAGATGTTGTATATTGATGAGAATCAAGGGGAGAAAACTAAAGGCTTCTTTAGTAAGTTATTTAAATGAGCCTAACAATTCAGTTGTATACAATGCTTTCAATGATCGGAATGGGTGCCTGGATTGGAGCATCTTTAGATACATATCAACGGTTTTTAAAGCGTCAGGAACGCAAACGTTGGCTTGTATTTATACATGATATACTATTTTGGGTTGTCCAAGCACTATGTGTTTTTTATGTATTACTTCTCGTAAATGAAGCAGAACTACGTATATATGTATTTTTAGCATTATTATGCGGTTTTGCAGCGTATCAAAGCTTATTGAAAGCACTATACATGAAGGTGTTAAATTTTCTCATCTATATTTTCGTGCAAACAACACACTTTTTTGTTCAAATTATACAGCTACTCATGATAAAACCTGTTATTATTATAGCGCAGCTATTTATTGCATTTATATTATTCTTATTTCGTATACTGCTTTCAATTGGACATGTGTTATGGAAAACGGTGATTTGGATATTACTTTTCATATGGAAAGTTTTTTTCTGGCCTGTTCGATTTATTGCTTCGCTCATATGGAAACTTCTCCCTAACCGTGTTAAACTTTTTATAATGAAACATGTAGGGTTCCTGCAATATATAGCAAAATTGAAGGAACATATCTTCCAACTATGGGAGCGTATAAAAAAGAAGTTAGGGGGACCTCGGAAATGAGGGAACTGAGACAAAGAACGATCGAAAAACAGAGTCCAAATCCTGTTAAAGAGCATATAATACAAACGGATGAGAACAGGAAGCGACTTTATCGCCGTTTAGCGGTTTTTCTTGTCTTTGCTTTTACAATTATTGCGAGTATTAGTGTAACGTTTTATCAACAAAACAGTTCCATTAAAGCAAAAGAAGCAAAAGTTAAGGACATGAAAAAAGAACTGGATTCATTAACGAACAAAGAAAAGAGTCTAAAAGACGAAGTTCAAAAGTTAAATGATGAAGAGTATGTATTAAAGATTGCTAGAAGGGATTATTTCTTCTCTGGAAAAGGGGAGATAATTTTTCCTGTTTCTAAGTAGAGTATGTCTTATTGACACTATATTTTAGGATTATATATAATAAAGTAAAATTTGACTTTTTAACCACTAAGGAGGAGCATTTTTTTTATGTCAATCGAGGTAGGCAGCAAGTTACAGGGTAAAGTAACAGGTATTACAAATTTTGGGGCTTTTGTGGAGCTGCCAGAAGGATTAACGGGTCTTGTTCATATTAGTGAAGTTGCTGATAACTATGTAAAAGATATTAACGATCACTTAAAAGTGGGCGACCAAGTAGAAGTAAAAGTTATTAATGTTGAAAAAGATGGAAAAATTGGTCTATCTATTAAAAAAGCGAAAGAGCGTGAGAAAACAGAAGGAGATCGTCCACGTGGTGAATACCAACGCGGTGGTGATCAACAACGTTCTGGACGTCCACAACGTAATCGTTCATTCAACAGAGATAACCGTGGTGGCGGTAATGACCGAGCTCCAAAAGAAACATTTGAGCAAAAAATGGCACGTTTCTTAAAGGATAGTGAAGATCGTTTAACTTCTTTAAAGCGTAACACAGAGTCTAAACGTGGTGGCCGTGGCGCACGTCGCGGATAATAAGGCTGTTTAAATTTTTAACATATAGAGAGGTACCCAGAGTAATGGCTCGGGGTGCTTTTTTATATGGTAAAATATATTTTTAAAAAAGTTTTCAAGATGTGTTGACTTTGAATAATATCTGATGTAAGATACTAATTGTCCGTTAAATAAGACGACATGGCGGTGTAGCTCAGCTGGCTAGAGCGTACGGTTCATACCCGTGAGGTCGGGGGTTCGATCCCCTCCGCCGCTATATTTAATTTAACGGCCCGTTGGTCAAGTGGTTAAGACACCGCCCTTTCACGGCGGTAACACGGGTTCGAATCCCGTACGGGTCATCTAAAAAGATCATGCAACTTAGCATGATCTTTTTTTGTTAAATAAAAGTTAAGATGTACAATACTTCTACAAAATCGCCCTATATTTTCTGAATGTTCAATTAAATAGGTGGGGATAAATTACATACTATGTATATATGTAGAGTTATTTCGAATAAAAAGTCGAACGATTATAAAAGTGAAAACTGTTGTTTTGACAAAAATCCCAATAATCATCTTTTATAATGACAGTAATTAAACTATGCAGGTGGTGTTAAAAATATGCCTAAAGCAGGAAGGAATACTATGAATACAAGTGCATTGGCGATGAATGAAGGTCAGCTTGGAGCAATAAAGTGGACGAGTAAGTTGCGAATGAAGTTTGAGCAAGTGTTCTTTAGATGGGGATTTATTATTGTTGTTATTGGTTTTCTTTTGGGACGAGCATATATATTAACAAACATTTTACCGTTTGCACTGCCGTTTTTTGCTGCCGTGTATGTTATGAAGCGAGACAAAATGCCGCTCGCATTCTTAGCTCTAATGGGAGGAGCACTTTCAGTTTCGATAGATAATTTGTTTTTTACTTTCGCATCTATTTTTACTTTCTTCATTTATAACATCTTCTTTAGTCGGTTTACACGTAAAACTGTTGGGCTTGTACCATTCCAAGTATTTATCTCCGCATTAACCGCACATTTAGTTGTTGTATATTTTGCACAACAAACTGTTACCATGTATGACTTGCTCGTTAGTACGATTGAAGCAGGACTTAGCTTCGTATTAACGATGATATTTTTACAAAGTGTTCCGCTTTTAGTAGAAAGGAAAGGAAAACAGCAAGCATTAGAGACAGAAGAAATTGTTTGTTTAATTATATTACTAGCATCTGTTTTAACAGGCACTACAGATTGGTTTGTTTACGATGCTTCTGTTCAACATATATTTACTAGATATTTAGTGTTAGTATTTGCATTTATTGCCGGTGCCGCTACAGGCTCTACAGTTGGGGTCGTCACTGGACTAATTTTAAGTCTTGCAAATGTTTCCAGTTTATCTCAGCTTAGTCTTCTTGCTTTTTCTGGATTGCTTGGAGGATTGTTAAAAGAAGGGAAGCGTATAGGTGTTAGTTTAGGTTTATTAATTGGGACAAGCTTAATTACGTTATATGTAGACAAGCAAACAAATATTGTAACAACCTTAATTGAGTCTGGTGTAGCGATTGTTTTCTTCTTATTAACACCGAAACTTGTTCTGGATCGTATTGCTAAATTTATGCCAGGTACACAAGAGCATTCACAGGATCAACAACAATATTTAAGAAGGGTGCGCGATGTTACAGCGAATAAAATTAATCAATTTGCAAATGTGTTTGCGGCTTTATCTAATAGTTTTTCAGTATATGGGTATGTGGAGGAAGAGGATAAAGAGACGGAGGCGGATTTGTTTTTAAGTACAATTACTGCAAAAACATGTCAAACGTGCTTTAAAAAGGATCAATGCTGGGTAGTCAATTTCGACAAGACGTACGATTATATGAAACAAATAATGAGTGAAACGGAAGAAGGGACATTACAACATAATCGGAAGTTAGTTCGTGAATGGGACAAGCATTGTGTGAGAGGAAAAAAAGTGACAGATTTAGTAGCTGGTGAATTAGAGCATTTTTATGAGGGGCAAAAATTACGGAAACAAATGAAAGAAAATCGTAGAATAGTGGCTGAGCAATTATTAGGTGTATCAAAAGTTATGGAGGATTTCGCTAAGGAAATACAAAGAGAGCGTGAAAATCATCAAGTACAGGAAGAACAAATTTTACAAGCGTTTCGTGACTTTGGTGTCGAAGTGGAGCATGTTGATATTTATTGTTTAGATAGAGGAAGCATTGATATTGAAATGTTAATTCCAGCTGCGTCTAACGAGCATGGTGAATGCGAGAAGTTGGTTGCACCGATGCTTTCGGACATCCTAAAAGAAAATATTGTCGTTAAACATGAAGAAAAATCTTCTTATCCGAATGGTCACAGTTTAATATCGTTTGGTTCAGCGAAGACATATTCCCTTGATACC
Organism: Bacillus thuringiensis; assembly: GCF_014932895.1. Lineage (GTDB taxonomy): Bacteria > Bacillota > Bacilli > Bacillales > Bacillaceae_G > Bacillus_A > Bacillus_A thuringiensis_AA. The sequence goes on from NZ_JACYOF010000021.1 coordinate 32,451, forward strand.
GGTTTGGCCACCGCGGCAAAAGGCGGAGGATTTGTTTCGGGTGATTCTTATGCGATGATGGATTTAAGTGTTGGTAAATATGCACTTGCGATTAGTGACGGTATGGGAAATGGGCAAAGAGCTCATATGGAGAGTAAGGAAACAGTGAAATTATTACAAAAGATACTTCAATCAGGCATTGATGAGGAAATAGCAATTAAGTCTATTAATTCAATTCTTTCTTTAAGGACGACAGAAGAAATGTTTACGACGCTGGACTTAGCGATGGTAGATTTACGTGATGCGAGTGCCAAGTTTTTAAAGATTGGATCAACGCCAAGTTTTGTAAAACGCGGGAATAATATTTTGAAAATTGAGTCAAGTAACTTGCCGATGGGAATCATTGAAGATGTGGAAGTTGATGTGGTGGGTGAGCAATTAAAAACGGGAGATATTCTTATTATGATGAGTGATGGGATTTTTGAGGGAGCGCAACATGTGGAGAATCATGAATTATGGATGAAACGAAAAATTAAAGAATTACAAACCGAAGACCCACAAGAAATAGCAGATATTATTATGGAGGAAGTAATTCGTTCTGGTGATGGTTATATAAATGACGATATGACCATTGTGGTAGCGAAAGTGAAGAAAAATATGCCAAAGTGGGCTACAATTCCGATTGTAGGAATGCAGGCCCAATAAAGTTTTACTTGAATCAATGGATGTTCATCCATCGCTGATTAATATGTTCTATTTCCAAAAACCTAGGTGGATGCCTAGGTTTTTTTGTTGGAAAAGGTAATAATATTATTTTTATGAATACACAAGGGAGATGTAAGATAAAAATGTAATTTTTGTATATCTTTTTTTTGCACAATGTTTGTAAAAGTTGTACCATTATAGACAAGGTAACTAACGTTGCTGTTCTTGTTTAATGAAGGGTGATTGCGAATTTGAAAGATACATTTGTTGAAAAAGTAGATGACTTTGTAAAGCAGCATGATGTATTAAAAAAAGATTCAACAATTGTTGTGGGAGTTTCTGGTGGTCCTGACTCTTTAGCTCTTTTATATTATTTGTTAGAAAAAAGAGTGGAAAAACAGTTGGAAATTGTAGTAGCGCATGTAGATCATATGTTTAGAGGCGATGAATCTCATGAGGATCTACAGTTTGTGCAGGACCTGTGTAAAGGACTGGGAGTTATTTGCGAAACGATAAGGATTAATGTGTCGCAATATCAACAGCAATACGGGATGAATGCACAAGTTGCTGCTAGGGAATGCAGATATGCATTTTTGGAAAGAATAATGAAGAAATATGATGCGAGATATGTAGCTCTTGGCCATCATGGAGATGACCAAGTAGAGACGATTTTAATGCGCCTCGTACGAGGGAGTACTCCAAAAGGGTATGCAGGAATTGCGGTGAAGCGTCCTTTTCATAATGGATATTTAATTAGGCCGTTGCTTGGAGTAACGAAGGAAGAAATTGTCGATTACTGTAATAAGTTAAAGTTAATTCCCCGTATAGATCCGAGTAATAAAAAGGAAGTATATACAAGGAATCGATTACGTAAATATGTCCTTCCTCATTTGAAAGAAGAAAATCCACAAGTGCATGAGAAATTTCAAAAATTTAGCATGCAGATGCAAGAGGATGAGGTTTATTTGCAGGAATTAGCTTTTGAGAAAATGAATAAAGTAATTACAAAAAAAAGTGATAAACAAATTAGCTTATCAATTCCTGCCTTTGAATCCATGTCTATGCCTTTACAAAGGAGAGGGATTCAACTAATATTAAACTATCTTTATGAATATAAGATTCCGTCTTCTCTTTCTTCTATACATATTGACAAAGTGATTGAGTTTTTTAAGCGAACACAACCTTCGGGTTCACTTGATTTCCCAGGTGATTTGAAAATTGTTCGCACATACGAGGAGTGTAGCTTTAGATTTAAACAAGAAATTGTTTCTCCTTTGGCGCAAGATTTATCAGTACCCGGGACCATTACACTATCGAACGGAGATAAACTTGTAACAGAGGTGAGCGAAGATATACCAAGTAACATGAATGAAACAGTATTTGTTGCTAAGTATAATGATATATCATATCCACTTCGTATTCGTTCAAGAAAAAATGGAGATCGCATGTCAATACAAGGTATGGATGGCACAAAAAAGATAAAAGCTATTTTTATCGAAGCAAAAGTACCAAAAGAAAAAAGAGAAGAATGGCCGGTCGTTTGTGATGCAAGTGGAAACATTATTTGGGTACCCTTGTTGAAGCGATCTGCGTTTGCTATTTCGAAAGGGATAGCAAAGAAGGATAAATATATGATTATTCACTACAAAAGCAAGGAGTCTTCCGGGAGGATAATGAAATGATGAATCAAGATATCGAAAAAGTATTAATTTCTGAAGAACAAATACAAGAAAAGGTGCACGAACTAGGTGCAATTATTGCAGAGGATTATAAAAACACAGTACCTCTTGCAATTGGCGTATTAAAAGGCGCAATGCCATTCATGGCAGATTTATTAAAGAGAACAGATACATATCTTGAAATGGATTTTATGGCTGTATCTAGCTACGGTCATTCTACAGTTTCAACAGGCGAAGTAAAAATTCTAAAAGACCTTGATACTTCTGTAGAAGGTCGCGATATTTTAATCGTTGAAGATATTATTGATAGCGGTCTTACACTAAGCTACTTAGTAGACCTATTCAAATATCGTAAAGCGAAGTCTGTAAAAATTGTTACGTTATTAGATAAGCCAACAGGCCGTAAGGTTGATCTGAAAGCAGATTATGTTGGGTTTACTGTTCCACATGAATTTGTTGTAGGATATGGATTAGATTATAAAGAGCAGTACCGTAATCTTCCTTATGTAGGTGTATTAAAACCAAGCGTTTACTCAAATTAATTAAATACGGGCTTTAAAATTGTATAGGAAAGTTTTTCTATGTTACGATTTACTATAGTGTTTATGCCGTGAGAGGAGGTTAGGAATGAATCGTATCTTCCGTAATACCATCTTTTATTTACTGATATTCTTAGTAGTAATTGGAATCGTGAGCTATTTTAATGGTTCGACACAAAAAACGACATCAGTTAGCTACGATAAATTCATTACTAAACTAGAAAAAGGTGAAGTGCGTAATGTGCAACTTCAACCGAAAAATGGTGTATTTGAGGTAAAAGGACAATTTAATACTTCTAGTCAAGGAGAACAATTTGTTACTTATGCACCAAATACTGAGGAATTACAAAAGAAAATTAATGATAAAGCGCAAGGTGCTGAAGTTAAATATCAACCAGCAGAAGAAACAAGTGCTTGGGTAACATTCTTTACTTCGATCATTCCGTTTGTCATTATCTTCATTTTATTCTTCTTCTTATTAAACCAAGCTCAAGGCGGCGGTAGCCGTGTTATGAACTTCGGAAAAAGTAAGGCGAAGTTATATAATGACGAAAAGAAAAAAGTTCGTTTCAGAGATGTTGCTGGAGCAGATGAAGAAAAACAAGAGCTTGTTGAGGTAGTTGAATTCTTGAAAGACCCTCGTAAGTTCTCTGAAGTTGGTGCCCGTATTCCGAAGGGTGTTCTATTAGTTGGACCTCCAGGTACAGGTAAAACTTTATTAGCACGTGCTGTTGCAGGTGAAGCAGGCGTTCCATTCTTCTCTATTAGTGGTTCTGACTTCGTAGAGATGTTTGTCGGTGTCGGTGCATCACGTGTACGTGATTTATTTGAAAACGCAAAGAAAAATGCTCCTTGTATCATTTTCATTGATGAAATTGATGCGGTAGGACGTCAACGTGGCGCGGGTCTTGGTGGTGGCCATGATGAGCGTGAGCAAACGTTGAACCAATTGCTTGTTGAAATGGATGGATTCGGTGCAAACGAAGGTATTATTATCATCGCTGCAACAAACCGTCCTGATATTCTTGACCCAGCGTTATTACGTCCAGGTCGTTTTGACCGTCAAATTACAGTAGATCGTCCAGATGTAAATGGTCGTGAAGCGGTATTGAAAGTACATGCTCGTAATAAACCGCTTGATGAGAATATCAACTTAAGAGCAATTGCAACTCGTACACCAGGATTCTCTGGTGCTGATCTTGAAAACTTATTAAACGAAGCTGCTTTAGTAGCTGCGCGTCAAGATAAGAAGAAAATTGATATGAGTGACATCGATGAAGCGACGGATCGTGTTATTGCAGGTCCAGCTAAGAAAAGTCGTGTTATCTCTGAAAAAGAACGTAATATCGTTGCATTCCATGAAGCTGGCCATACTGTAATTGGTGTTGTCCTTGATGAAGCGGATATCGTTCATAAAGTTACAATTGTCCCTCGTGGCCAAGCTGGTGGATATGCGGTAATGCTTCCGAAAGAAGATCGTTATTTCATGACAAAACCAGAGTTACTTGATAAAATCACTGGTTTACTTGGTGGTCGAGTAGCTGAGGAGATTGTATTTGGTGAAGTAAGTACAGGCGCTCACAACGACTTCCAACGTGCGACTGGTATTGCAAGACGTATGGTTACGGAATTCGGTATGAGTGATAAGCTTGGGCCAATGCAATTTGGTAGCTCACAAGGTGGTCAAGTGTTCTTAGGAAGAGACTTCCATTCTGAGCAAAACTACAGTGATGCAATTGCACATGAAATCGATGTGGAAATGCAAACTATTATGAAAGACTGTTATGCTCGTGCGAAACAAATTCTTACTGAAAAACGTGATAAGCTAGATATTATTGCGAAAACGTTACTTGAAGTAGAAACATTAGATGCAGAGCAAATCAATCATTTATATGATTACGGCAGATTACCAGAGCGTCCAACATCTTCAGATGATGTGAAAGTAAACATCAACATGAAGAAAGACGATGAAGATAAAGAAGATAAGTAAGAAATGAAGGAGTGACGATAGTCACTCCTTTTTGTTTGTTAAGATTTGTTTTAATTCTTATTGAGGGTTTACGGAATAAAATAATTTAAGTAAAACTAGTATTAAAAATTGAAATAGAGAGTAATCTTTTTGTAAAATGATGAAGATAGAAAAGCTGATTATATAAGTATGTGTGATATGATGTTTTTATAAGTTTTGTACATACTGCACAAATATAGATTAAATAAGATAAGTGGTGAGAATATGATTTTTGTATTGGATGTAGGGAACACAAATGCTGTACTAGGTGTGTTTGAAGATGGGGAACTTCGTCAGCATTGGCGCATGGAAACAGACCGTCATAAGACAGAAGATGAATATGGAATGCTTGTAAAGCAACTGCTTGAGCATGAGGGTCTTTCGTTTGAAGATGTGCAAGGTATTATTGTGTCTTCAGTTGTACCACCAATTATGTTCGCCTTAGAGCGCATGTGTGAAAAGTATTTTAAAATTAAACCGCTTGTAGTAGGACCTGGGATAAAGACAGGGCTAAATATTAAATATGAAAATCCGCGTGAAGTAGGCGCAGACCGAATTGTAAATGCAGTAGCGGGAATCCAATTATATGGAAGTCCGCTTATTATTGTCGATTTTGGTACGGCTACTACATATTGTTATATTAACGAAGAGAAGCATTATATGGGTGGAGTTATTACACCGGGAATTATGATTTCAGCGGAAGCGTTATATAGTCGAGCGGCAAAACTTCCTCGTATTGAAATTACAAAACCAAGTAGTGTTGTTGGGAAGAATACAGTAAGTGCGATGCAATCGGGTATTCTTTATGGATATGTTGGACAAGTGGAAGGTATTGTTAAGCGCATGAAGGAAGAAGCTAAGCAAGAACCGAAAGTTATTGCAACGGGTGGATTGGCAAAATTAATTTCAGAAGAATCGAATGTAATTGATGTTGTAGATCCATTTTTAACGTTAAAAGGTTTGTATATGTTATATGAGCGTAATGCAAATTTACAGCATGAGAAAGGTGAATAAATACGTATGAAAGATTATTTGGTAAAAGCGTTAGCGTTTGACGGGGAAGTACGTGCGTATAGTGTTCGTACAACAAACACAGTAAGTGAGGCGCAAAGACGTCATGATACATGGAGAACAGCTTCAGCGGCACTTGGTCGTTCTTTAACTGCAGGTACAATGATGGGTGCGATGTTAAAAGGGGATCAAAAGTTAACGATTAAGGTAGAAGGTAATGGACCGATTGGCCCTATCTTAGTGGATGCTCATGCGAATGGAGATGTACGTGGTTATGTAACGAATCCGCATGTTGATTTTGAAGGAACAGAACAAGGGAAGCTACGTGTATATCAAGCGGTAGGTACAGAAGGGTTTGTAACTGTAATTAAAGATATTGGTATGCGCGAGCCGTTTATTGGTCAATCTCCGATTGTTTCAGGTGAATTAGGAGAAGACTTCACGTACTATTTCGCGGTTTCTGAGCAGACGCCTTCTTCTGTTGGTGTTGGTGTTCTTGTAAATGGAGATGACAGCATATTGGCGGCGGGTGGATTTATTCTGCAAATTATGCCGGGTGCGCAGGAAGAAACTATTTCATTTATTGAAGATCGTTTGCAAAAAATCCCTCCTGTATCAACGTTGATCGAACAAGGTCTTTCTCCAGAAGAGCTACTATATGCAGTCCTTGGAGAAGATAAAGTAAAAGTATTAGAAACGATGGATGTTCAATTTAATTGCACGTGCTCACGCGAGCGTATCGAGAGTGTACTAATTAGTTTAGGGAAAACAGAGTTAGAGCAAGTTCGTGAAGAAGAAGAAGAGACAGAGGTTCATTGCCATTTCTGTAATGAACGATATAAGTTCTCTAAAGAAGATATTACAAATTTAATTGAGAATTTATAATAAGGGAATTGACGGGAATCAATCATCCGAACAGATTGACAAACAGGGAATTTTCTGACAAAATCTAAATATAGATAAAACCAATAAAAATACTCGGTGTTAGGAGTGACAGAAATGCGAGTGGCACAATCAGTTTCAGAATTAATCGGGAAAACGCCGATCGTTAAGTTGAACCGCATCGTAGAATCAGACAGCGCAGATATATACTTAAAGTTAGAATTTATGAATCCGGGGAGCAGTGTTAAAGATCGTATTGCATTAGCTATGATTGAAGATGCTGAAAAGAAAGGGTTATTAAAAGAAGGTGATACAATCATTGAGCCAACAAGTGGTAACACAGGAATTGGTTTAGCGATGGTAGCGGCCGCTAAAGGATATAAGGCAATTTTAGTAATGCCAGAAACAATGAGTATTGAGCGTCGTAATTTATTACGTGCTTACGGTGCTGAATTAGTATTGACTCCAGGGCCTGAAGGAATGGGTGGAGCAATTCGTAAAGCGACTGAATTAGCAAAAGAGCATGGCTACTTTATACCACAACAGTTCCAAAATCAATCGAATCCAGAAATTCATCGTTTAACAACAGGCCCAGAAATTGTTGAACAAATGGGTGATCAATTGGATGCATTTATTGCAGGTATTGGTACAGGTGGAACAATTACTGGTGCCGGTGAAGTGCTGAAGGAAGCGTATAAAGATATTAAAATTTATGCAGTAGAACCTGCAGATTCACCAGTATTATCTGGTGGAAAGCCGGGTCCACATAAAATCCAAGGAATTGGGGCGGGATTTGTTCCGGAGACATTGGATGTAGAAGTATATGATGAAATTATTCAAGTGAAAACAGAGCAAGCATTTGAATATGCGAGGAGAGTGGCTAAGGAGGAAGGTATTTTAGTTGGTATCTCTTCAGGGGCAGTTATTTATGCAGCAACAGAAGTTGCGAAAAAGTTAGGTAAAGGGAAAAAGGTACTTGTTATTATCCCAAGTAACGGTGAACGTTATTTAAGTACACCACTTTACCAATTTGAATCATAATTGAATGCAATTGAAAAAGCATCCTTGAAAAAGGATGCTTTTTCTTTTTGGATTGGAAATAGGAAAAGAGTGAATGACTAGAAAACTTCATGTAAAATAAGAGGTAGTATAATTAATTTATTTTCACTAGCCTTCGAGTATAATCATTCTCCACATAAATAACTTATGTCGTTTGAGGTGGTTCATCTAAGAGGGTGGGATAAAAGAAGACGGGGTGTTGATATGCAGCGAAGAAAATCTTTAGCGCTTTCTATTCCATATCAGTTAGATTTCTTTAAGCAATATAAATTTCTTTCTCAGGATAAGCCACAACATATTTTGTTAGAGAGTGGACGTGGTGGTCGTTATAACATTGTGGGGCTGAACCCGGTAGCGGTAATCCGAGGGAAGGGTGAAGTGTTACATATAAGCGAAAGTGGTAAGGGAACAATAAAGCAAGGGAATCCATTAGATTTAATGCAAGAATATATGGAGAAATGGAAAACGGACTATAACCCGGAGTACCCGCCTTTTCAAGGTGGTGCAATTGGCTACTTTAGTTATGATTGTATCCGCTATATTGAAAAACTACCTTCTCTTGCGGAGGATGATATTGATATACCAGATATATTCTTTTTATTATTTGACGACGTGTTTGTCTATGATCAAAAGGAACAAGTGTTATGGATTATTACACATTATGTAGATAAACATGAAGAGGCAAAAGAGCGATTAAATGAATGGAAGAGCCTTTGGATGCAGGAAGCACCTGAAGTGACTATACCGTTTGAACGTCCTGAAAAGAAAAGCGAAGCGGTTGCTTTTACAGAAGAAGGATTTATGAAGGCGGTTGAGCGTATTCAAGAATATATCGGAGCTGGTGATGTGTTTCAGGTAAACTTGTCGACAAGACAAGAAAGAACTTTACAAACACATCCACTAGAAATTTATACAAGTCTTCGTGAAATTAATCCATCTCCATATATGGGTTACTTGGAGCTTGGGGATTTTCAAATTGTTAGTGGATCGCCAGAGTTGCTAATTAAGAAACAAGGAACCGAAGTAAGTACAAGGCCAATTGCTGGTACAAGGTCCCGAGGGGCAAATGAACAAGAGGACGAAGAGTTAGCAAGAGAATTAATTGAGAATGAAAAGGAAAGAGCAGAGCATGTAATGCTTGTAGATTTAGAACGAAACGATTTAGGGCGTGTGTGTAAATATGGCACTGTAGAAGTGGATGAATTTATGGTGATTGAAAAATACTCACATGTTATGCATATTGTTTCTAATGTGCGTGGTGAGGTAGAAGAAGATAAAGATGCTTTTGACCTAGTGAAAGCTGTATTCCCTGGTGGGACAATTACTGGTGCTCCGAAAATACGTACGATGGAAATTATTGAAGAATTAGAGCCTGTTCGCCGAGGTATTTATACAGGTTCAATTGGTTGGATTGGTTATTCTGGAGATACGGAATTGAATATTGTCATTAGAACGCTTCTTGCTAAAGATGGACAAGCGCATGTACAAGCAGGGGCAGGAATTGTAATTGATTCGAATCCGAAAAATGAATATAAAGAGTCGTTAAAAAAAGCGATTGCTTTATGGCGTGCAAAAGAAAGTAGCGAAGAAACGGTTAGGTGAGAGAAATGATATTAATGATTGATAATTATGATTCTTTTACATTTAATTTAGTGCAGTTTCTTGGAGAACTTGGACAAGAGCTTGTTGTTAAACGTAATGATGAAGTGACAATTGCAGATATTGAGAATATGAAACCAGATTTCTTAATGATTTCACCAGGTCCATGTAGTCCGAATGAAGCGGGAATTAGTATGGAAGTTATTGAATACTTCGCTGGAAAGGTTCCGGTCTTTGGGGTTTGTCTTGGGCATCAATCCATTGCACAGGTGTTTGGTGGAGAGGTTGTTCGGGCGGATCGATTAATGCATGGGAAAACGTCGCTTATGCATCATGATGGGAAGACGATTTTCTCGGGCATTCCTAATCCGTTTACTGCAACGCGTTATCATTCTCTTATTGTTAAGAAAGAGACATTACCAGATTGTTTAGAGGTAACATCTTGGACAGAGGAAGGGGAAATTATGGCGCTTCGTCATAAAACACTACCGATTGAAGGTGTGCAATTTCACCCGGAATCTATTATGACTTCTCATGGGAAAGAGTTACTGCAGAATTTTATTCGTAAATATAGTCCAAGTGTGACATCATGTTAATTTACGTAAATGGTGAGTATGTAGAAGCGAGTGAAGCGAAAATTTCTCCTTATGACCATGGCTACCTATACGGGCTTGGAGTTTTTGAGACGTTTCGTATTTACAATGGTCATCCTTTCTTGTTGGATGATCATTATAAACGTTTAATAGATGCGCTGGATACATTGCGAATCAAATGGACTATGACAAAAGATGACGTAATGCTTATTTTGAAAAATTTACTCGTTAAGAATGAATTGAAGCATGCATATGTACGCTTTAATGTATCGGCGGGGATAGATGAAATAGGATTGCAAACGGAAATGTATGAAGAGCCATCGGTTATTATTTTTATAAAACCTTTAGCAGCCCCAGGCAATGTGGTGGAAAAAGAAGGGGTTGTTTTAAAACAAGTGCGAAATACACCAGAGGGTGCGTTTCGCTTGAAGTCCCATCATTATTTAAATAACATTTTAGGGAAACGTGAAATTGGAAATGTTGTGAATAAGGAAGGTATTTTCCTTACTGAAGCAGGTTATGTTGCAGAGGGTATTGTTTCGAATCTCTTTTTTGTGAAAGGCGATGTTCTGTATACACCGTCGCTAAAAACAGGGATTTTAAATGGTATCACTCGTGCGTTTATTATAAAGATTGCGGAGGAGCTTGGTATAAAAGTAAAGGAAGGTTTCTTTACGAAAGGTGAATTACTTTCAGCAGATGAAGTCTTCGTAACAAATTCCATTCAAGAAATTGTCCCGCTTTATCATATAGAGGGACGAGATTTCCCGGGTAAAGTGGGAATGGTTACAAAGAGATTGATGCATCTTTATGAATTGCAGAGAGAGAAATTGTGGAGCAGAAATGAATTACGAAGAGGAGATGTGTAGTTTGAAGTGGGATTATGATTTACGCTGCGGCGAATATACATTGAACTTAAATGAAAAAACATTAATTATGGGGATTTTAAATGTAACACCAGATTCGTTTTCGGATGGTGGGAGTTACAATGAGGTAGATGCTGCGGTACGCCATGCAAAAGAAATGCGAGATGAAGGTGCTCATATTATTGATATTGGTGGTGAATCTACTCGCCCAGGTTTTGCTAAAGTATCAGTAGAAGAAGAAATCAAGCGAGTTGTTCCAATGATTCAGGCGGTTTCAAAAGAAGTGAAATTGCCTATATCTATCGATACATATAAAGCTGAAGTTGCAAAACAAGCAATTGAGGCTGGTGCTCATATTATTAATGATATTTGGGGAGCAAAGGCGGAACCGAAAATTGCTGAAGTTGCAGCTCATTATAATGTACCTATCATCTTGATGCATAACCGCGATAATATGAATTATCGTAATTTAATGGCGGATATGATTGCTGATTTGTATGACAGTATTAAAATTGCCAAAGCTGCTGGTGTACGAGATGAGAATATTATTTTAGACCCAGGCATCGGTTTTGCTAAAACACCTGAACAAAACTTAGAAGCGATGCGTAATTTAGAACAGTTAAATGTACTAGGTTATCCAGTTCTCTTAGGCACTTCAAGAAAGTCCTTTATTGGGCATGTACTAGATTTACCGGTAGAGGAACGTCTTGAGGGAACGGGAGCTACCGTTTGTCTCGGTATTGAAAAAGGCTGTGAATTTGTTCGTGTTCATGATGTGAAGGAAATGACGCGTATGGCTAAGATGATGGATGCGATGATTGGTAAGGGGGCGAAGTGATTGGATAAAATTTATATCCATGATATGGAGTTTTACGGTTATCATGGTGTATTCCCAGAGGAAAATAAATTAGGTCAGAGATTTAAAGTCGACTTAACGGTGGAATTGGATTTAAAACAGGCAGGAGAAAGTGACGACTTAGAGCGCTCCGTCAATTACGGGGAGCTTTTCGAACTATGTAGAAAAGTTGTTGAGGATAGAACGTATAAGCTTGTAGAGAGTATCGCTGAAAATATCGCTATAGATATTTTGAAACAATATGAGAGTATTTCACGTTGTACAATTAAGGTAATTAAACCAGATCCGCCGATACCGGGGCATTATCGTGCTGTGGCGGTAGAAATTACGAGAGAACGTTCATGAATAATATAGCGTACATTGCATTAGGTTCAAATATTGGAGAGCGTTATACGTATTTAACTGAAGCAATTCAATTTTTAAATAAAAATCCTTATATCCAAGTTGACGATATTTCATCGGTATATGAAACTGAACCAGTTGGCTATACTGACCAAAGTTGCTTTTTAAATTTAGTTATAAAAATTTCTACCAATTTGTCGCCGCAAGAATTATTGAAAGTAACACAAAAGGTAGAGAATGACCTAGGAAGAAAAAGGGAAATCAGGTGGGGTCCAAGGACCATTGACCTTGACATTTTACTATATAATCAAGAAAATATTGAAGCAGAGAATCTTATTGTTCCGCATCCGCGGATGTTCGAAAGAGCTTTTGTTATCGTTCCGTTGTTAGAAATTAATCAAGATATAAAACAAAACATTTCACGTTCACAAGTAGAAGAAATGAAAAGGCGAGAGGGAGTAACGGTATGGAAGCAGAAAAATGGGGAAGACGCATTCGTGCTTTTCGAAAGCTAAAAGGCTATACACAAGAAAGTTTTGCTAAAGAATTAGGGGTATCTGTATCTGTTTTAGGAGAGGTCGAGAGGGGAAATCGATCGCCTTCTCAAGACTTTGTAGTAGAAGTCGCGAAAGCATTAAAGATTTCAATAGATGAATTAATGCCGAAGTGACTTTAAAGGAAGGAGTAAGTCGGTTGTTAAAGATTGCAAATATTGAGATGAAAAATCCGGTTGTATTAGCACCGATGGCGGGAGTGTGTAACTCTGCATTCCGTTTGACAGTAAAAGAATTTGGTGCAGGTTTAGTTTGTGCTGAAATGGTAAGTGATAAGGCAATATTACTTAATAATAAAAGAACATTAGATATGTTATATATCGATGAGAGAGAAAAGCCATTAAGTTTACAAATTTTTGGTGGGGAGAAAGAAACCCTTGTAGATGCTGCGAAATACGTAGATAAATATACAACAGCGGACATTATTGATATTAATATGGGTTGCCCAGTACCGAAAATCACTAAGTGTGACGCTGGAGCAAAATGGCTTTTGGATCCAAATAAGATATATGAAATGGTAGCGGCGGTTGTAGATGCTGTTGAAAAGCCAGTTACAGTTAAAATGCGTATTGGTTGGGATGCAGATCATATTTTCGCAATAGAAAATGCCAGAGCTGTTGAACGTGCTGGTGGACAAGCGGTAGCGGTTCATGGGCGTACACGAGTGCAAATGTATGAAGGTAAAGCAGATTGGGATATTATTAAGCAAGTAAAGCAAGCTGTAAATATTCCGGTTATCGGAAATGGTGATGTCGAAACACCGCAAGATGCAAAGCGTATGCTTGATGATATTGGTGTAGATGGTGTTATGATTGGTCGTGCTGCTCTTGGGGACCCATGGATGATTTATCGTACGGTAAAGTATTTAGAAACAGGTGAATTAATGCCGGAACCAACAGTTCGTGAGAAAATTGATGTATGTATGTTGCATCTAGATCGTCTTATCGATTTAAAGAACGAAAATGTCGCTGTAAGAGAGATGAGAAAGCATGCAGCTTGGTATTTAAAAGGTGTTCGCGGTAATGCGAGTGTGCGTAATGGTATCAATACTTGTAACACGCGTGAAGACCTTGCGAATGTATTAGGTGCATTTGTAGAAGAAGTAGAAGCGAAACAACAAACAATTTACGTTGGTTAATAAGGGAGCAGAGAAGATTGACATTCTTCTATACACTTCCTATAATTACGTGAAAGAAAGAAGAGCTGCCAGTTAGTTGCTGGCAGTTTTTCTAGTTGAGTAGAAAATGCTATACTGTATATATTGTAAAATTTAATAGAGCTGGAGTGATATCAATATCATGGATAACATGAACCACGAAGAATTAAACGACCAATTGCTTGTTCGTCGTGAAAAGTTACATAACTTACGTGAACAAGGGATCGATCCGTTTGGTAAACGATTTGAACGCACAAATGCAACAAATGACTTATTAAGCTTATATGGAGAGTTCTCTAAAGAGGAATTAGAAGAGAAAGAAATCTCTGTTTCTATCGCTGGTCGTATTATGACAAAACGCGGTAAAGGAAAAGCGGGATTTGCGCACATTCAAGATTTACATGGACAAGTTCAAATTTATGTTCGTAAAGATGCTGTTGGAGATGAAGAGTACGAATTATTCAAAACAGCAGATTTAGGTGACTTAGTAGGTATTGAAGGTAAAGTATTCAAGACAAACGTTGGAGAGCTTTCAGTAAAAGCGACAGGGTTTACATTATTAACGAAATCTCTTCGTCCATTACCGGATAAATACCATGGGTTAAAAGATGTTGAACAACGCTACCGTCAACGCTACTTAGATTTAATTACAAGTATGGAGAGCCGTGAAACGTTCGTTACTCGTAGTAAGATTATTCGTGAAATGAGAAGATATTTAGATGACAACGGTTATCTTGAAGTAGAAACACCTATGATGCATGCAATTGCAGGTGGAGCTTCTGCGCGTCCTTTCATTACACATCATAATGCGTTGGATATGGAATTATATATGCGTATCGCAATTGAACTACATTTAAAACGCCTTATTGTAGGTGGTTTAGAAAAAGTATATGAAATTGGTCGTGTATTCCGTAATGAGGGTGTATCAACTCGTCATAACCCTGAGTTTACGATGATTGAATTATATGAAGCGTACGCTGATTATAAAGATATTATGAAATTAACAGAAAACATGATTGCTCATATCGCAAAACAAGTATTGGGCACAACGACAATCCAATACGGTGATTATGAAATTAATCTAGAACCAGAATGGACACGTCTTCATATGGTAGATGCAATTAAGCAATACTCTGGAGCGGATTTCTGGACTCCGATGAGTGTAGAAGAAGCGCGTGAACTTGCAAAAGAGCATAATGTAGAAATTAAGGATACAATGGAAGTTGGTCATATTATTAATGAGTTCTTCGAACAAAAAGTAGAGGACAAATTAATTCAACCAACATTTATTTATGGTCATCCGGTAGAAATTTCGCCACTTGCGAAAAAGAATGACGAAGATCCACGATTCACAGATCGTTTCGAGTTATTCATCGTTGCACGTGAACATGCAAATGCATTCACTGAGTTGAATGATCCAATTGATCAAAAAGAACGTTTTGAAGCTCAATTAAAAGAACGCGAGCAAGGTAACGACGAAGCTCATATGATGGATGATGATTATATCGAAGCTCTTGAGTACGGTATGCCTCCTACGGGCGGACTAGGAATTGGTATTGATCGCCTTGTTATGTTATTAACAAATGCACCATCTATTCGTGATGTACTATTGTTCCCGGCTATGCGTCATAAACAAGACTAAGCTTTGGAGATTTCTCCAAAGCTTTTTTTATTTTGTATAGGAGTTACTTGGAGAGAGTAGATCTTGATAGAGTGGAAAATTATATTTATATAGAAGGAATGTACTATTTTTATACTTTTTTACTAAGTTAAAAATTTTATTAGAAAAACTATTGCATTTTAATAATCAAACTGTTATATTTATATTCGTTGTCACGGAAGACAACACAAGAAACAAACGAAAAACAACTTATTGAAAAAAGTTGTTGACGAAAATATAACGAAATGTTATATTAATAAAGTCGCTTCTGAGCGATAAAGAAGTTCTTTGAAAACTGAACGAAACAAACAACGTGAAACGTCAATTTTTATTTTAGATGCTAGACAAACTAACTTTATTGGAGAGTTTGATCC
>NZ_JACYOF010000022.1 GCF_014932895.1 Bacillus thuringiensis
AAAAGTAGCTAGAATTCATGAATACATAGCAAATGCTAGAAAAGATTACTTAGACAAAATCTCAACTGAAATCATCAAAAACCACGATGTTATTGGTATAGAGGATTTGCAAGTATCGAATATGTTAAAAAATCATAAGTTAGCAAAAGCAATTAGTGAGGTATCATGGTCAAAGTTTCGAACCATGTTGGAATATAAAGCAAAGTGGTATGGCAAACAAGTCATTGTCGTATCGAAAACATTTGCTTCAAGCCAATTATGTTCTTGTTGTGGATATCAAAACAAAGACGTTAAAAATCTAAACCTACGTAAATGGGATTGCCCTTCTTGTCATACACACCATGATAGGGATATTAACGCAAGTATCAATCTAAAGAATGAAGCAATAAGGATTCTAACCGCAAGGACTGCGGGGTTAGCCTAATAAATTAGAGTTCGATAGAACTCTTTACTTAGGAATCCCCCACTTTCACTTCTAAACGAAGTGAAAGTGGGGGTAGTTCAATCAAACACTGAACAATCATTACTTGTTTTTAAGATACATCATAATTATTAGTAAAGATAGATAAAGAATAGTAATGAAACATTTAATACCTAACAATACTTTTTTCCATACTGATTTTTAATTAGACATCATATTTTAGATTTTAAAAAAACAAAAAGGCTATCTGGTGTATTATTTTAATAATTTCCCAGACTAGCCATATCAATTATTTCATTTCTTTTTTTGCATAAACAATTTTTTTGATTGTTTCAACTGATAAAAAGTACTTTTTAGATATTTCCTGGATGTTCATTCCATTCTCAAAGTTTTCTCGAATGTTTTGATTTCGATGATCCAGTTGCTTTTGTATACCACTAACAGAACCCCATTTTTTTCGAGTGGGTTGTTGTATTGGAATATATAAAGTTTCTCCTTGTATATATTTTTGAACTTCTGCCAATAGCTCTTTTGGTAATACTTTTGTAGCATTTATATAATTCAAATTTGCTCGCTCCTTATTTCGATTTAACATAAATAAGGTGCAAAGCCAAAATATTAGAAATATCATCTAGCGATTAAATATTTTTCCCCATGCAAAGTATCGCTTTTCTAATTAAAGGCTTTGCATGAGTATGAGTTCTAATTCTTAACGGAATAGATTTATTTTTCAATTAAAACGCCCCCCTTGGATAATCATATCCAACGGGGTAAAACGGTGCAAATTTTTTATAAACGGTACATCTTTTTTTATAAACAGTACGACTTTATTCCAAACCCACACCTTTATATTTTAAGTTTTTTTGAATTTAGGTCTTGATAACGTATAATTTCCGCGTTTTGTCGGCAGAACCCCATCGCCATCAAGCTAATATTTTAAAGTACCCCCTAAGTGGAAATTTTGTGTTTTTCATTTCACAAACTCAAAGTAATATAGCTCATAGAGCCACATATTCACTCACATTCTCTATAAAATCTCATCTATTATGAAATAGACAAAGCCTCGTCTATCCTTCTTTCTACACTGATATTTCCAAAACAACTTTTGCACCGCACAGCTTTTCTGAATTACTTAAGTAAAGATTTCCATCATGTTGCTTTGCAAAGTTTTTCGCAATATATAGTCCGATTCCATGATGATGTTTTGAGTTTCTACTTTTATCGCCTCTAAAAAATTGCTCTGTGGCTGAACTCATTTCTTCCTTTGTAAATCCTCTTCCCGCATCCTCGATAATGAACTGGACCTTACTATTGCTAATTTCAACTGTGAACAGCAAATCACCATTTACCGGGGAATATTCAATAGCATTCATCATCACATTCATAATGGCCCTTTTTAAAGCAACCTCATCAACATAAATAAAATTCGGTATACCCTTAACCTCTTTCATTACATGTAACTGTTTGTCCAAAGCACAAATTGCACTTTCTTCTATTAGATTATCAATAAAGTTTTGAAGCTCTATTTGCTTAAATTGAAGTGTAGTAACTTCCTCACATTTCGTAATGTCGAGCAAAGATTTCATATACATCTCCATTTCAGCAACACTTTTCAAAATATGCTCATTACATTTTCGCTGATCCGAATCCAGCATGAATTCATTTAACAGCTCGGCATTCCCTCTCAATATCGTTAATGGCGTTTTGACATCATGTGCTAAAGCAGCAATCTGTTCTCTTCTATTCGTTTCCATCTCCCACTGTGTACGTAAGGAATCGTTCAGTTCATCTTTCATTTTTACTAAGGAATCTAATATTTCATTCACTTCTATTATTCTAGATTGCTCTACTTGAAAATCTAAATCTTCTTTTTGAATTTTATCCGTTACCTTTTTCAAAATCAGCATTTCTTTTGACAATGATTTCCCAAAAGAACGAGATAGAACTAACACTTCTGCAACAAATAATAGAATAAAAGAGAAAATCAAAGAAATGTCCGGGATTGGTAAATACTTCTGCAACACAGGATTTTTATAACTCGTATGCAAAGTATATAAAACGACACAAATATCTTTATTTCGTTTTACAACTGCATAGTAGTATCCATTGCCACCTATTTCGTTGTTCTGTACGTTATCCCATATTTTCCTCGCATCATTTTTATGAATATTTCCTTGAATGATGTTTCCTGAAAAGTCATACACAGCATATTTATATTGTTTTAAAATCCGATCATCGCCCTGTTCTGCTTTTACTATGGCGTCTCTTTGCGATTCAATCTGTTTCTCATAATAATTTGCAGGAAGAATCATCCCCGTTTTAACTCCAATACTGAACAAGCTAAGATGAAAAATGACTAAAACAATTGTCCCTATTGAAAATGCGAAAATATACCGTATAAAAATTTTGCGAAGATTTATTTGTTTTTTTACCTTTTCCATTTATATCCGATTCCCCATACTGTTTCTATTGGATTCATGCCATACTTAGATAATTTATAGCGAATATTTTTAATATGTTCCACAATGACTTGATTGTCACTGTCGCCATCATATCCAAAAACATTTTCATAAATCTTTTCTCTTGAAAACACTTGACCGTGATTCAGAGCTAAATATTCACAAATTCCATACTCGCTTTTCGTAAACGGGATAACTGTATCGTCATACCTTACTTCTTTACATGATAGATTAAATGTAAGACCTGACAGAAAAAAGGCATTTTGCTTTTCCCTATGTTCACGTCTTACATGTGCTGACACTCTCGCACGCAGTTCACCAATTCCAAAAGGTTTTGTAATATAATCATCTCCGCCAAGACTAAGACCTGTAATCAAGTCCTTTTCCATTGTTTTAGCAGTTAGAAAGACAATGGGACTATCTACCAAGTTTCGAATCTCCTGACAGAGTGTAAATCCATCTACTTCCGGCATCATGACATCTAATAGAATTAAATCAAAATGACAAAATTTGTTCTTTGAAATTGTAAGAGGATTAATAACGGTAGTTACCTCATGTCCTTCTTTCTCTAAAGCGCTTTTTATAATATAAAGGATGCCTTCTTCATCATCAATTGCTAATATTTTTGCCATACAGGTCCCCTCCCCTACCTTCCATTATAATGATGTTTTTACAAAATGTGTTTACATTTCTTTGCGACCTTCATAATAGGAAAACCATATAAGTGACATAACAAACGCACTGACCGTTAAGCAAATACACATAACTACTCCCATTTGAGTATCTACTTGTAAAGCATGAAACAAATCTGGATTCAATCTGAATGCAAAGAAACTACTACTTAATCTCATCCCCCACGCACACGGAATGTATTTCCAAATCACATCCCCCAGTCCGGTAAGCATTAAAGCTGCGAGTAAACTTTCTATAATGCCAATCCCAATTGAAGCCCCTTTACTAAAGCGAAAGCTTAGGAACAGATGAAATAGATACATAAAGATTTGACATCCAAAAAGGACGAAAGAAATCTCAACATAGACGGACAGTGGAAATTCATTCTGCTCTAGCACAAAATGAAAACCTGCCGCAAACCCCAAGACTGCCAATATAGTAGAACAAAATCCGCATATTAGCAGTAAACAAACTTTACTAATAAATGCTTTCTGCCTTCCGTATTCTGTTGATAAAAGTTCTTTAAAATTCCCGGCCAACGCTTCCTGTTCCACAACAAAAGAACATACAACACTAATTAAGAGCGGAAAAGCTATTGACAATACTTGTATATAGCCCGGAACCTTACTCATAGAATCAAGTTTTGAAAAGGAGTAATAAATTAAAAACAGAAAAATTCCGATAATTGGCATCACTATGTGTATCCAGAAAAAAATCGTACTCTTCATCTTGAGAAAATCAGCTCTTAATACCCTTGGTAAAACTCCCATTTTAGTTTGCCTCCTGCTTTTCAAACCATTTTGTTGTCATATAAGTGAACAAAAGGAACAACACTACCGAAATGACCACGCCTGGCAATATAACAGAATAGGAAAGAAGTTCTGGCGTAAACGTAACACTCCCTGGTTTTGCATACAAACCATTCGGTAGTATTTTTACAATCGGAATCATGAGCCTGCTTGGATATGTGAATGGATTCATCCACCACATACTTTTTGTTGCAAATAGAATTCCTAAAAATACATTTGCTCCTATATTTAATAGAATTGTCGGAAATAGACCTATCTTGTTACCTAAAAACAAACATATAGGAATTTGCCACAGAAAAGTAACGATCAAAACAATGCTCCCTAATAACACATTCATCACAGGAATGGTTTGGAAATTCTCTTTATTTACTAATAAACTAGATAACTGTATGCCACAGAAAATAATCATGCAGGAACAGATCAAAATTCCTAAAACCAATAATATCTTAGAAATCCATACTTGTTTTAATGAAATAGGTAAAGATAAAATAGCCCGATTATTCATTTTTTTATCCTTCTCGGCAAGAAGTACACAACTTAAAGAAAGCATTCCAGGAAGAATAGTAGTGTACCACCAGTTGTAACTAGATAGTTGAAAATAATCCCTCGATAATAAAAAGGCAAGCAGCATCGTAGCTAATGGAGCTAGCCAGATAAGTTTATTTAAAAAAGTATGTCTGATTTTGATTTTTTCAGATACAAGATATGGAATCACTTCTTATGCCTCCCTTCTATATTTTCCCGCCACTTGTATAAATAAGCTTTCCAAATCAGTGTTCTTATTCAATTCTCCTTGATACCCCAATACACCGTTCGATATAATCCCAACATGATTTGCAACCTGGCTTACTTCGCTTAAAATATGACTGGATAAAATGACGGTAATTCCTTTGCTAGGGAAAGAAAGAATCAATTCTCTTAATTCCTGTATGCCAAAAGGATCCAGTCCATTCATTGGTTCGTCTAATATTAAAAGCTTCGGATGATTCAGTAATGCAATGGCAATTCCCAATCGCTGCTTCATTCCCATCGAAAATTTCCCTGCCTTTTTCTTACCTGTATTCTCTAGCTCTACAACACGCAATACCTCATCAATTCTTGACTTTGGCAATCCTAAAGCAGTCGTACGAACGAGCAAATTTTCTCTTGCTGTTAAATTTTCATAAAGCGGAGGTGACTCAATTAAAGCACCAATAGAATGTAAATCGTGCCGCGTCCATCTATGACCATCAAAATGAATCTCACCAGAAGTAGGCGTAAGCATGCCCGTTATCATTTTCAAAGTGGTCGATTTCCCTGCCCCATTAGGACCTAACAATCCATAGATCGAATGTTTCGGTACAGAAAGCGAAATATTTTGTACCACACTTTGCTTTCGAAATGTTTTGCAAAGATTTTTTGTTTCTAACATAATCTCATTCATTCTAATCTTCCTCCTCGTATATTGTGAGTATAGAATAAACAACAATTATAAGGATTCTATAAGGAAAATGAAAAAACATAGGGACAAAGAAAAAGCGCTTTTTGTATAAAGTTAAAAAAGTTGTTTCTGTAGAATCATAGGAAAGGATGGCGTATTTTTTCATTTTAGGGGGGATTTTGTTGTATTAGCTTGATAGCGATGGGGTATCGCCACATGCCTATCAAGCTAAGATTTTGAAGTACCCCTCAAATGAAACTTTTCTTTCTCTATAGGTAGTTACTTTGAGAAGTCAGCTAATTTTTTTCGTTTTGGCGTTTATTTTTCTTAAGTTGATGGGCATGTATGGTGACCCCTAATATGTAATGTCCTTTCTTATTTAACTAAAGCACCCGTTTGTTTAAGTACATTTATTCACAAATCAATTCTTCTCCAATCATAATCTTTTTCAATGGTGAAATAGCGTATTGCTCCAAAAATAGCACGTAATATCAAAGCGATTAGGGCAGTATACGCTATTACCAACCTAAAAGATATTGAACAAATAAAAATTGAAATCCGAAAAATATACTTCAACCATACCTGTGTTTTATCTGTTATCTTATTAAATTTTTCTATCATAAAAATCTCTCTTTTAAAAATGAAGTGTTAGTTATATACATTTTGGAGAAATTATAATATAAATGATATTTATATTATTTATTTCTGGGAGGGAAAGTCTCATCCTTATTCATTCGAAAATATTATTTTTGCTCATTGTTTTTATTTAAACTAAACTGCACCGTTTGTTCCATAACAAAAAGCTACTTGATAGCAGCCTTTATCTTCAGCTCTAGCACCTGTTTGTTTAAGTGAATTTTTTCACAAAACCCATCGATAAATGTATAATAATATCATATATATAAGGAGGGTTTTATTTGGCACATTTATTAATTATAGAAGATGACCAAGAAATCTCAGAATTATTATTAACAACATTAGAGCAAGAACACAAGCTAGATTTTGCTTATTCTGGAACAGAAGCACTCTATAAATTAAAGGAACAATCATATGATTTAATTATATTAGATTTAATGTTACCTGGTATGAAAGGTGAGAGCGTTTTAGAAGCGATCCGTGAAAAATCACAAACACCCGTTATCATCTTAACAGCTTTGGTCGAACGTATGAAAATTGTGGAGTTACTGACACACGGTGCAAATGACTATATTACAAAACCATTTCATCTTGATGAACTTCGTGCAAGGATTAATGTTCAATTACGGAACCATATAAATGCTACATCCAATCAAGAACAAATTCTATCATTCAAATCCCTTACATTACATACACAAACATACGAACTTTTTTATAAAAAATGCCCTATCAACCTAAGGAAAAAAGAATTTCAAATTTTAGAGTTACTGATTAGACACCCTAAAAGAATCTATTCTAAACAAGAACTATATCAATTAATTTGGGATACAGATTATATGGAAGATGAAAATACAATCAATGTGCATATTAGTAATCTTCGTAAAAAAATCCAGACATATGATTCACAAAATGAATATATTGAAACAGTCTGGGGGATAGGTATTCGGTTGAAGGGAGATAGTAATGGGGATCATTAGCCTTTTACTAATAGGAGTGATTATCTATTTAATTTTCTTATTACGTGAAATCAAATCCATTCATGAACAGATTGAATACATTATTTCTACTAATACAAACGCTGAAGTCATCTCAACTTCCAAGCAGAAGCAAATATTGAAGCTCGTTAATATTATAAATCAATTAGTCCGACGTAAAAAAGAAATGCAGCGTGAACAACAAAAAAACGAATTAGAATTACATAAAATTTTAACGAATTTAACACATGATTTAAAAACCCCATTAACAGTTGCAAACGGTTATACAGAAATACTACTTCAAAACAAATCGAATGATTCACTAGCACCTAAAATACATGATAGCCTTAATACTGTTAATTATTATTTAAATTGTTTAATCGATTATAATTTAATTCAAGAAAAAAGTTTAAAAGTTAACTTTGAAAAAATAAATTTTTCACAATTTTTGATGGAGCAACTCTTCCAATACTACGAAGAATTTGAACAGAAAAAGATACACGTTGATGTAGACATTCCAACAAATATTTATGTATTGAGTGATAAGATTATATTAAAGCGAGTTATTGAAAACATTATAAGCAACCAATTAAAATACAGTTATCAAAAAGCTTTTATATCTGTTCAATTCATGGATTCTAAAATTAAACTTATATGTAAAAATGATTTTCTCGGTGAAATTGAAGAGTTGTCCCGAATACAGAGACGATTTCAAACACTTGATGATGCACGTCAAAATAAAAGTTTAGGTATTGGACTTCATATTGTTCAAGAGCTTACTGAACTAATTAATGGCACTTTTTCAATCAATGTAATAGATGATACATTCCAGGTAAAAGTGATATTAAAAAATGAGTAGATAATAGTGGCTTATCTACTCATTTTCATTAATATTCTTTTTTCTTAAATAACCATATGTTTAATATTATAACAATTACTATAATCGTAACATTTACATAAATATTTAGTAAAAGTTCTTTGTCTTTAATTAAACCTAAACCAAAAGCTTGTGTGATCGATAAATAATTTACATATTTCAGCCATTCCCACTCCTGCATAATTTGTAAAACTTGCACCACTACTGGTCCTAATCCAATAAAGAGGGTTGCTGCTACGGTACTATTAAATAAAATTTGAAGCAGACTTGCTATTATAAAGTACACCATAATACATAATGCTAAGCCCACTATAAACACAGCAGTAGATGACAAAAAAACTGTTGTAATACTTGATGAATCTTCATAATAGAAATAAGTTACTACCGCATTCATTAAATAATAAAAAATCGTTGTACTGAATACTAGGATCCATAACGTAAGCATTTTACTAAAAATATATTTTGTTCTACTCATGCCAGCCATCAATATATTTTTGAAAGTTCTATCGCCGAACTCTTTTGAAAAAACTTGAACGAAATAGATGATATAGCCCCAAATGAAAGAATTAGCATTTAAGGTGAAATATTGTAAAGATGAAATAGACTCTAAATTTTCGTGTGGTAAAGTACTATTTCCATTTCCAGTTACTACACCTATTGAGCTAACTTTACCTGTCAGAGTACTATACAAAAACATAACGGCTAAAATTAGTAGAGCAATATATACTGACTTCGTTCGAGATAGACGGTATAAATCTGCTTTCATTAAGCGGATCATTTTAATCCCTCCACTCTCATAATTAAGTTTGTATAGTATTCTTCTAAGTTTTCATCATTAAGGCGAATTTCATCAATTAAAATTCCTTTTTGTACTATCTGTTGATTCAGCTCTGCCGAAGCGATCCATTTTTCTTTAACTTGTAAGTGGTTGTCATTCAAAACTTTGAATGGTACACCCAAATGTTCTAAAAATGCAGCTAGTTCGTTTAATTGCTTTGTTCTAATTTCAATGGTACTGGAGCATTTTTCATCGAGTTCCCTCTTTGTTATTTCTTCAATTAGTTTGCCCTTATGGATAAAACCAAAGCGGTTTGAAACAAGATATAGTTCAGTAAGAATATGGCTCGAAATCAATATCGTTGTATTTTTTTCTTGATTAATTTTTTGTAATATCTCTCGAAACTCAATGATTGCTATTGGATCAAGTCCATTAATTGGCTCGTCTAAAATTATAAAGTCCGGATTATTAATAAGGGCCATAGCTATACCTAGTCGCTGTTTCATCCCTAATGAAAAGTTTTTAAATTTCTTTTTATCCGTACCCGTAAGATTAACAAACTGCAAAGCTTCCTCAATAACTGAATAGTCATGAATTCCTTTTTGCATACATAAAATTTTTAAATTTTCATATGCGGAAAAATCTGCATAAGCTACTGGGCTTTCAATAATTGCTCCTACTCGTTCTAAATTTTTAGTATAGGGCCTTGAACTAAGTAAAAAAACTTTACCTTCTGTTGGACTAATCAAGTCTGTAATGATTTTCATAATCGTTGTTTTACCAGCACCATTACCACCTATTAACCCATAAATATCCCCTTTCCGAATGGTTAGATGAATATTATCAAGTGCTTTTTGTTTACCAAATACTTTCGATATATTTTTTAATTCTAAAACAATTTCTGACATAATAATCAACCTCCTATCAATCACATAAAGTAACTAATAAGTATTAAATATAAAATTTCAAATACAATTTTACAATATGTGGAGTTTTAAAATGAAGTTTGAACAGAAAAAATCTACAAACGTAGATTTTATAATAGAAGAAAAACTCACATTTTGAAAAAAGATTGATCAAAATGGATTTTACTTTTTAAATGATGTTGGAATACTTATTATAGGGGTACCACCAAGACTGTACCCCTATAATAAGGCAGGGTTCAAAAGTCCCCCCCGAGCCCCTCGACAGGAAAAGAACAGGCGATCCTGTCCGTGGGGAGATTGTAATTGTCCCAATCACAATTTTATCTTTAGGGAGGTCGCCTGCATGGTCATTATTATTTTTTTATTGGTGGGAACGGATTCTCGGTTGATGTATATTCATCAGGAATTGGTTTCCCTTTAAATAAGGCATCGCCATTACGCACTAAAATGTCTTTTCCTGACTGTGTCCCCCAAACACCATGACCGGCACCGGGTGCAATCGCAAACCGAACATCTTTAAAGTATTCTCTGTATTGATAGTGAATTTGCCATGGTACAACGCCATATTCAGGTTGCACAACCAACACTGGAGGCGTATCTTTCTTTTTCAATTCTTTTGTGAAATCGGGAGATTTATCTAATGAATCCGTGATAAGTATATTAGCTAGTAAATTCATGTGTCTGGTTACTTTTCCATCTTTCGACAAACCGCCGGTAACTGAATTTACCAAAAGACTCATGAAATAATCGTACTCTTCATAGTTGCCGTAAGGAATGTCATCTAATCCCAATATTTTAATCAAATACATTCCATATCCTATGCGAACCATTTGTTTGACAGAGGCGTAGCTTGTTATAGATTGAGGTTGAGAACTTGATGGATCTACCCGCGTATCCTGTACTGTTTGCAAGAATGCTGTATCTTTTTCTTGACCCGGGTAATTCTCCTGCATCGAATATAGCGGAGCAGTGTCTACAGACAGGTAAGCATTTACTTTTTCCGGGTGTTGATCGATAAATCTAGAAGCAACATTGCCTCCATATGAATTTGCAATCAAGTTAACTTTGTCAATTTTATAGTGCTTCAGAATATCATTGACTACTTCTACCTCATGAGTCATTGAATATGCTGAGGTCTTCTTAGGCAAAGGTGATTGCATAACTCCAATAGGATCGTATGTATAAACGGTATAACCAAGCTTTGCATACTCATCAAGGTATTTCTTTGTAGCATGGGTAGGATATCCGCCTGGACCACCTGAAATAAAGAGAATGGGCTCTTGTCCATTTGAAACAACTGGTTGATGTACATACACTGCAACCTTATCTCCAGTATGAACCGTAATAAACTCCGGATTTATTCCATACTTTTCAATAACAGTTTCAGTGCTTTCAAATGTTTTTGTTGGAACCCAGAAAATAAATATCATTGCTACTGCAAGAACTGCCGTTGTGAGGATAGCATTCAACGGTTTTCGGGATGGCCCCAAATTGAACATTTTTCTGCGCAATTTATTTAAGTAGAAAGTAACTACAAACACAAGCACAAGTGAAAGGATTACAGCTACATATTCGTTCGTTGGATAAACGAGTAGACCGAAGCTAACAATCGCTAACAGTACGCTTATTACCATGAATAAGGTTCCAGTAAAGAAACTCAAAAGCCCTTTTAATAATTTCATTAATAAATATCTCCTTTCCGAACGCTTAGATGAATATTCTCAAGTACTTTTTGTTTACCAAATACTTTCGATATATTTTTTGATTTTAAAACAACCGCTGACATAGTAATCAACCTCCATATATCAATCATATAAAGTAACTATTAAATCATCTATTAACTAAATCTTAAATAAGTATTAAATACAAAATTATAAATACAGATTTACAATACGTGGAATTTTAAAATGATGTTTGATTATTTTTGAATTTCTTATTGAACTATCCTGCCTCGTTAGTTAAATAAGGGGTAGCATCACATACCCATCAACCTAAGATTTTAAAGTACCTCTTAAACGGAAATTTTGTGTGTTTTATAGCACCGAAGTTCATTTTGGGAAAGAACGGATTTCTTAACTTGATGGATATGGGGTATCTCAAAAGCTTAGCTTAATAGCAATGGGGTACCGCCAGCATTTCTGAAAAAAACCACGCTAAGCAAAAAATAAAATAAGCCATCCATATGGACAGCTTATTTATATAATTTTCGTTATTGGAAGTTGTTTAATATTATTTCATTTGTTTTATAAGTTAAATCAGGAACATCTAAATCCCTAAATATCTCAAGTTTCTTTTGTATGTTATTCAAAGAAACTTTCTTCGTTTTCAAAAGGAGTTATTTTGTTCGTTCAAAGATAATATCAAAGTAATTCGCGTACCCCATAGTTGGTGGCGCAAATATTTGAACAAGTTTCCAACCGTCTTCAGCATGTTCGGTAATAATACGTTTATAATCTTCTTTAGGTTCCCCGTCCCACATATTAACTTCGATTTTTACGAATTTATAATCGTGCATATAATTTCCCCCTTTTCTTAATTGTACCATTTAGAAAAGGTGATATGTTGTATGATTTTGGTTGTATATGATATTCATAGAGAGTTAACATAGCAAGGAAAAGGAGGAACCCTACTCTCTCAAAGGAACCTGTAAAGTGATAATAAAGTTATTTAATTTAAAAACCTAAAACAAGCATAACCCCGTTCTAAATTTAGGACGGGGTTAAAAGATAGTTGTTTAATTTTTGATATAAGATACTTCACTATACTTAAAAATATAACAATAAAGTCGTTTAAAAATCTAAGTTTTATTCAAAAAATAGCGCCCGTTTGGTGAATATCATTCGTTTAATCCAGTAGGCTGTCACCGAAAACGATTTTCATAAGGCTTCGCCAATGCTCTCTTCCTCGATTAAAGTTAGATTTAAATCTTAAGATAATGAATTAATTACATGCAGGATGTTTTTCCGATTAATAGTTCCCCCTTTCGGAGTTGAACTTATTAAAGTCAGTTTTTAGCATTCCGAATACAATACTATCGGTCCACTCATCTTTATTCCAAAAGTCTTGTATAAAGTGAGCTTCTTTCCTCATCCCAACCCTTCTACATAATTTTCCTGATGCTATATTTCGAGCATCCAGATTCGCTTGAATACGGTGAACTTTTACAACTTCAAATAAATAGTTTATTAGTGCAATAACAGCCTCTGTTGCATATCCTTTTCCAGACACAGATTTTGAAAATGTATAACCAATTTCAACAGTATCTCTCATATCTGTGTACCAAACGGATAGATCGCCAATTACTTTAGCGTCCATTAAGACCGCTAAGCTCAAAGCATTTTCCTTTGTTAATTGATTATTATTTAATTTCTTATCAAATTCCCTTCCTTTATCTTCATGGGTCCATTTATCATGCAAAAGATATTGACATGTTGAGTCATCATTATAAATTTCATAAACGTCATTCAGATGATGTTTTTCAAAAGTTTTAATCAGTAGCCGGTTAGTTTCAATTTTCACAAAATCACCTCTTTAAGACAAGAATATCAATACGGGTAAAACGGCACAACTTTCATATTCAATTATGCAACAATCTGGCCCTTTAATTGAATAACATATGACTGAAATTTTCAAACAACTTTATTATGTTTTAAACGACTTTATTGTAAATTAAAGAACTTTATTGTCACTTAACAGAACCTCCTTTTTTCGTTCTATGGACCTATGCATTTTTTATACATTCCTATTCTGGCGCGGTTTTAGGTTTCTCGTTTGTTGTTGGATTAACCAAAAAAACTATATTAAATCTTGCACGTTCTTGGCTTGGGGTTTTTCCAAAATGCTGGCGGTACCGCTACAAGCAAATGATGAATAACAAAAATCGGTATGGTAAAGAAAGCGGAACTCAATGGTTTGGTTAAACGGGAGATACACCCCGAAATTCCGCCCAGAGTAGAATACTCTTTGACCGAATATGGGGAGAGCCTCATCCCGCTGATGGGTTTGTTGAATCAATGGGGAGAGGAACATCAGAAACTCATTAATCGGTCGGAACGTATCTGCTAAAACAATGAGGGAAAGCGACTGCTTTCCCTCATTATATTGATATGGCCAAACGCAGAATAAGATCGTTGTTACGCGTATCTGAACCGCGCCAGTGTTCGTGAACCCCACAGGAATGTGACGATTATCGCCGCAAGGGTTGTTACAACACCGGTTATGCCCGGGACATAACTCGCATCATAGCTTGGTAAAAAAGAATCAATGACATTTAGCATCGCGTGGATGATGATGGATGCAAAGATGCTTTTTTCCGTATTGTTATACACCCAGACGATAATGACTCTTACTGTAACGGTGCCAAGGAACCAGGCTGCAATCCATGCCGGAGAATGATGGGCCTCGATCAACGGAATAACATGCCATATTCCCCACACGCAGCCCAAAATTAGGCCTGCCCCAAGTGCTCCCCACCGCTCCTGCATCGGCTCAATCGCATAACCCATCCACCCCAGTTCCTCAAACGTGGCGGAGATAAAAAACAAAATAAAGAGTAGTGGGAGCGCCAGCAATGGAGTTTGAACCCCTGATAGCGGGAGCCCTAACATACGTAGAATTGCATATGAGAGCAGACCGATTAACGGTATGATAAAAATAATAGGAATATACCAGATTTTACGCTTAATTCTTTTTTGATCGAACACTCTAGCCAGCAGCCGCTTTACGCCTTTCGTACGATCTTGTTTGTAGACAAGAATGGCTGCGGTGATAGCGGGACAAACAAACATCAAGGCACTCGTCGGAAGATTCATCGGCAGCCCTTTCATGCCTCCCGTCATGGCGCCAACCACCCAAAAAGGGATCGCGAAAGCAAAAACAAGACCAAGGAATCCGGACAATGACCTTGTGGAAACGGTAGACTTCATATCTCTTACAACCTCCTGAATTAACTGTTAACAGAATTTTTAAAATGCCTCAACATCATGATTAGTACTTGCCCTTATATGATTTTTTTGAAAGAACCTTGCTTAATTTAACTTTTTTTCTTCAGCGGTTTGAAGGAACCGAACATAACATACTCCCCCTTTTCAGTGCTTATTTCTACTATTAATGCAATTTAGGAAGGAAATATGTTTTTTAGATAGAGTGTGCCAAAGTTCGAAAAGGGGTTTATACGAGTATTTTTGTGGAATTACACAGGGTTGTTTGAATATGGGTTACGGAAACGATTCGAGGTATGAGGGGCACTATGAAAGAAAATCAAATTGCTACAATAAAAAGCGTAGAATTTAATCATTTCTACGCTTTCAAAATGTTCTTAAATTATTTTACTTTAATGAAAAAATTTCCTGACATTTCATTTTGTGCATCTTGAAATGTTTCTAAAATCAAATCTGCTTCTTCTCCTAACATATTCTGGCTTTCTTCGAAAACTCCCATTCTATTGTTAAAGGAAGAGTAACCCATGCAGTTAAGCAATCCCATAACGCATTAGCATTTTCACCATAGTAATCTGGAAGATCTAATTTTTTCTTTAATGTTTTATGCAGTGCATCATTACTTGTAAACATCCGTCCATCTAAATATATTTTTTCCATAACTAAATTCTTTTCTACTTTACTTCAGTAAACGTTTTGTTATGATCTGAAGTCTTATACACCAATTCATCACTAGAATAAAGAATTCTATCATTACTTTGATACCCTGATGAATAATTAATATCAGCTTCATACCAAACTCTACCTGGAGCACTTGGTAAGGGGTTCCCTTTATTTTTGAATATATTACCTCCAATACTTTTCCAGGGACTACTTTATGAAGGTTCCCATCTTTATTAACCAAACCAAGTGCTTGTACTTGTTTTTTCGCGAAATAATTATCCGGTAATTTTTTATGTTCTTTTACATATTTAGCAACTTCATCAAAACCAGTAGGATATTTCGTGAATTTTGTATTTTTAGCTGCCGCTTCTAGTGCTTTTCACTGTTGGATATTTGTGATTCCCATTCACTTTCTATTTTTCTAAACCATCTTCCTATTTTTCTTAGATAATATTGTTTTACTTCATCATAAGGAATCCAAATTTCACGTTCCTGTATTTGATTCATCACTTCATGAAGAATCTCATCATGTTCATACTTTCTAGGTTTTCTAGGATTTGTTTTTACAAACTGTGTATATTCTCTACGTAACGTATTAGAAATATATTCTTTTTGTTTTTGCTTGAGATGTAACCATTTTTTATTTGTTTGAAGGATTTTCCCATTTACTTTTATATGGTTTTTCATCGACACCCATCTCCTTTTACTAGCAAAACGAATATATAACTATCGTATCACATTTAAATTGAAATACTGCATTAGGGGCATATTCTGCAAAAAATCTATCAAAATATAGAAAAAAGTCCATTTCACATGAAGTATTATCCAAAATAAACAATATATGATCCACTTAACGAATTAATTCAGCATAAAAATAAATGTATACTATTGTTTGTATGATGTTGTTTTTATAAATCATTACGGTACGTGAACTTATTAGATGTTGTAACAAAAAAGATTTTTTGAGGAAGAAATTTTTTGAAGAATCTTCTCAACGTAATGTTGACTTTGTATTAGATGATGGTAAAAAAATCAAATTCAAAATATTGTTTTTTAGTGTGAAACTATACTTTGATGAAGCGTATGTTCAACGTATAGGAGATGATTCCATTTACCACTTAAATAAAGAAGATGCAACAGATACAGCAACACAATTTACAAACCGTTAATACTTTCCTAAGAAATTTATGTTTTATATCTATCAATCATAAAATAAGAACATCCCCAAACAAATTTTTTCGTTTTGGGGATTAATCATTGTATTAGGTTGAAGGGCACGGGGTAGCGGCACATGCTCATCAACTTAAGCTTATATAATTCTAATTTCAAGGTAAGCTTTTTCTTTTTTCTTAGGATCCCCCGAAAAGCACATTTTGTTTTAATAGTAATTTTAAACGTATTATTTAGTTTTACTTAAAAATTCCAGAACTTTGTTGAAGGTTTTTAAACCTGCTTGGGTATTCATTTTGAATTGAAATTCATGTACTAACTCACCCCAAACATCTTTATCAAAGAAAAGACCATCTACAGACACGCCTTTACTTTGTAAAGCAGAAGCCAATGCTTTACCTTGATCTTCAAATGATCCAGTGTTCCCATCTGTGATTAATGCTGGTGGATATTCTTTTGTAACATGATTTAAAATTGAAGCTATTTTTACTTTTAATGACCCTTCCCAATTTTTTTTACCCAAATAAGCCCAACCAACGGTACGCATGAAATCTTGTATTTCTTTAGTTGATTCTATCTTAGCTAATTCAGGCATATTATATGGACCGCAAAATAGCAGTACCCCTTTTATTGTAGAAGGGTCAACAATAGCGTCAATCTTTACTAATTTTGCATACTCTTTAGATGTCTGAATATTAACGAATTGACCAGATATTTGTGCTCCAGCAGAATCTCCTGCAAAATAAACACGATTCAGATTTAAGTCATATTTCTTTGCATTTTCATTTATGTATTTATAAGCCTCACCTAGTTGGAGTACTGGTGTAGGATATTCTTTTTTAGGAGCAAGAGCATAGTTTATATTCACCACTATATAACCACGAGCAGCTAAGCTTACCGCATACCCAGTAATATCTGATTTATCTCCCCCCACAAATCCACCGCCATGTACCCAAAAAATAATAGGAGTTTTTTCTGTATGATTTTTCGGATAGATGAGATCTAATTTACCATCCGGGAATTTAGAATTATAATTGATATCCTTATCAATTATTGTTTCGTTTAGAGCATGGTCATAATCAGCTGGCGGAACAAACGTCCCACCTTCAAATGCTTTCTTAATCAAAAATGCTTTTGGAACTGGTGAAAGGTTCCAATAACTAATTCCTGCAAGAGCCAATACAAAAACTATCATGAGAGTTATAAGCATTCTTTTTTTCCATATTCCTTTAGGTTTGTTATTTTCATTATAAATTTATCTCCGTTACTTATTTAGTTATTATTTTGAATTACCTCTTAATAAAAAAAGTATAACAAATTTTTCAAAAGCTAAAATAGAACACTATATAATATATATATTATGGATTGAAACGTGATATATAATTCTTTTTGAAGGATTAATGAGTTTAAATGAGGAGAATACATAGAGTGAATTGAACTACTCACCACTTAACGTCCTTACGGACTGTTTGAAGTGGGAGATTCCTGCGAACACCGGTGTATCCACCAGTTATCTTAGCAGGCTCTACCCGTAGTCCCGACGGTGAAAGCATAAGTATCTTGTACGTTGACTCACCACACTCCCTACTTTAGCTTGGTTTTCGCAACTTCGGCAAGCGTGGGGCGAAAGAACGTTGAAGATTTTACGGTTGCAACGTTTTTCTGCAACCAACCTCATATCTTCAGTTTTCAAAGAGCAATCTGTACAAGTAAATGATAGCAAACATGTTGGCTTATGCCAACCGACATTCATCTCCCACCTAAAATTGGTGCTTCACACCTTCACATTTTT
Source organism: Bacillus thuringiensis (assembly GCF_014932895.1). Classification (GTDB taxonomy): domain Bacteria; phylum Bacillota; class Bacilli; order Bacillales; family Bacillaceae_G; genus Bacillus_A; species Bacillus_A thuringiensis_AA. The sequence continues at coordinate 18,535 of NZ_JACYOF010000022.1, forward strand.
GAGGAAGGAGTCTTCTGTCGGAAAACGATAAATAATTTAGAAGAGTCCATCACATCACTATTAGGGTACCACCACTTCGCCATCAACCTAAGAAAACAGGTCACCCACAAAACGATAAATAAGCTTTTTCACAATAAAGCCTACAAATTTCGTTTTGGGGTGTTATAAAACTGTATCTTGATGGGATCGGGTCACCATATCTAAAAAAGAAAATTGTACGTTAAGGAGTTAGTTTGTATATTTGAGAAGATGTACGAAACAGGTGTGAATTTAGAGGAATCCAATATTTTCTATTCGGATATGATAGAATAGAAATATATCCAAAAAAGGAGGAATAACAGATGCACTCAAACACAAAGCAATTTATTTATGATATCCAGCAAAGAAAGAACAATTATATAGAAAATGTATTAATAGCAATACACCACCCTAAAAAAGAGCAATCTAAACAAGTCATTCAAAATATAGTAGAGAAGATGGATATGATGATTAGTTTAGTTACTACTTACATGGCTATTGAATCAGATTCTAAGAAAGAATTAAAAGAGCTTCAGGAAGAACTTATTCATGCTCAAGCATATATTCAAAAACGAAAATTTGAAGAAACACAGAGATAAAACCCTTTGTTTTTACTTGGCGTTTATGACGCTAATCTTTTATAAATTTGATTAGATGTAATTTGGTTATTGTTTTGGCATAATCCATACAATTTGTTGAATGCGTACAATATATGGCACCGTATCTTCAATGAGCAAATGATCTGGTTTCACATCCTTTAACTTTCCTCTTACATTACCTCTTACAGTTTCAATAACCACATGTTTACCAATTACTGATTGTAATGTCTGATATACGTAGGGATTGGATACACTTACCATATTTTGTTTACTCAAGTCATTTCCTTCTAAATAACTCATTCTATAAGACTCCTTTCTAACTTGCATTCTTTCTCCTAATATATGATATAAATCTTATAAATACGTTCATAGTTCTTTGACATTTTCTCGTATTTTATGCGTTTCTTCCTTGCATCCACCTAAATTCCTCCTTAAAAAGAAAACAATATATCGTTTCTAATAATTAGTTTTTCTTAAGCAACTAATTTATATAGTATAAGAAGAAATACTACCAATATTAAGCTTTCCACTATGATAATCCCGTCCCTCTCCTTTCTATTAATCCGATCAAATCAGATGAAAATTTATGTATACCCTATTATTATCAACAGTAAACAAAAAGGATCCTCCTTCTCTTAAAGGCTGATCCTTTTCTTCTTGCATTCAACTATTTTTAGCTATTCTTGATTAATTAGAATAACAGCTGGTCCATCCACACGAATTCCACCAACTTCGATTTTTTCGTAAGGTTCAACAGTAATGGAAATGATCCCTTCCCGCTTCTTTAATTCATTACTTAATTCTTTTGTTAACATTTTTTTCATGTGTGTACTCCCCCTTACTGCTTAATTTACTATTTTTATGTAAATAAAATTTAAAATGGTTTCCTGGTTTGGAAACCATTTTGTAGTTGACCATATGGCGTTACCAGTTCGTTTATCAATTTTACGTAAAGAAGATAGACGATTACTATTCACTATCTCAGTAGATATAAGAAATTCTTAAAGATAGGAGTGAGAATACTTGTTTTTTCTTCTAGAAATAATGACTTAGATTGTATATTACCTAAAACAATGAAAGCCCTACCTCTCTTTCATCCTTACGGATCCTTGTCCGTGCCCGTGTGAATCAGGATTACAAAAAATCAAGTGACTATTTAATCGAGTTATTTGATGAAACTTCGAACGTTTGTAAAAGAATTTTAAAAATAAAAATGGATTGCATTGAAGTAATAACAAAAGAGGTATCTACTCTAAAAGTGAGCTGAAGAAGTTGAATGTCTTTAAGATGCTTTACTTTTAATAATCATCATATTCCCCAAAAATTCAGGATATTTTTTGGGGATGTAATACATTATTTATAATAAACCTTAACAGAAGCTTTTTATTTGTTTTTCAGTGATTCCTTTAATTAATTCTAGTTCACTGATCAAAAATTTATATGCATCATCTAACATTTTTTTTCGCTTGTATTCAGTGCTTTTTCTTTATTCATACGCATTAAATCACGTACAACTTCAGCACCTTCTTGTATTTCACCCGTTTTTATTTTGTCCGTGTTCACTTTATGTCTTTGTTTCCACGTCAGTAATCTATCTGATTCTCCATGTTGAAAAATGTGTATAATGTGCTTTAATACAAGTATATCAGTAACTGGGCGTATATTTGAGCTCAATATTTTACCCGTAGGAATCATGACTTGCATATTACTGATTGACATTTTTATGACATAATACTGTTGCTTTTTCCCTGAGAACTCTTTTTCTTCTATGGCTTCAATTATACCAGCTCCGTGCATTGGATAAACAATATTATCACCAATTTGAAACATATAATCCACCTCCATATGTGGTAACCTTCTCAAGCTTAACACACATGTAATTTTTTATCAAATATTTAATAATATCATAAATTCATTTTTATAGTCAATCAATTTTTCTTCAAAAATTAAATTAAGTAAAACATCCGTAAAATAATAGAGAGCGTTCCCGATTCCCATTAAAAGAAAAGGGTATTCCCACGCATATATTCTGAAACCTCTACTCATTAACGTAGATCTGTTTTACCTTGAAAACGACCAAATCGATCCTGTATTTTTTTCAATCTTATATGGTACCCCAAAATCTCAATTCTTGCTTTTTCAGCTAGAGATGCAATTGGTCTTAAATCTTTTAACCCTCAATACTCAACCACTACATCAAGTACTTAATCAAAATATTGTAGTGATCCATAGTTAGCTTCTTTTGCAATCTCAGCCATTCTATTTTCTAAATCAAGCATGACAGCACCTGGCATTTTAAAATTCATAATCATATTGGCAATATGATAGAAATAATTAGATTCCAATTCTATATGTGTTCGAATGACTTCTCGATTAATTCTCCTCTGAGGTCCAAGTATGAATAAAATCTGTAATAACAGAAAGGTATCCTTTAAAAGTCACAGATAAATACGTTGTAAACCATGGTAAATTCACTTCTGTTCTTTTGGGTAAAAGTTTACTTTCGGTAAAATAAAAAAAGAACCTGCAAACCTGCAGATTCTCCTGATAATGATTTATATAAGTAAGACCCGAAAATATAATACAATGATTCAAAAATAAGTTCAAGTAAATAAAAAGAACCCGCTGGAGTTCGGGCCCTTTCAGAAGTGATGATGTTTTCTCGGATTCGCAAAGTGAGAAAATACAAAAATATAATACATCGAGATTTAGAGAATTTCAACAATTAAATTAGAGGTTATTTAGTTCTGTTGCAAAGTTAGGAGAAAATAGAGAGAGAGCTATAGATTGTAGGTAAGCTTTAAACAACTGCTACTAATTTGTATAGTTCTTTGTACGCAGAAAAGACGGAATCTGATTGAAGACTTCGTCTCTGTTTATATAGGGCATGAATCGTTTCAATCTCTTTTATCGTTCGTGAAGCATGACGGATACTTTGGAATCCAGAAGATTTAGCAAAGCACCGTTTTACATGTCGATGATTTTGTTCAATCAGGTTATTAAGATACTTGACGGTACAATGTTTCGTACGTGCATAAAAGCCGTTCCTTTTCAGCTTTTTGAACGCACAAAGTAAGGCAGGTGCCTTGTCTGTAGTAAGAACCGTTGGTTCTCCAAAAGCTTTGATAAGTCGCTTAATAAACATATAAGCTGCTTGATGATCGCGTGTTTTTCGAAGTTGAATATCCATTGTGTATCCTTCTTTATCAACGGCACGATATAGATAGCACCATTCACCTTTCACTTTAATGTAAGTCTCATCTAAATGCCAAGCATGGTGGGCAGTTTTGTTTTTCTTTTTCCAGATTTGATAAATCAGACTGCCATATTCATGAACCCAACGCATAATTGTCGTAGGGTGAACGGAAACCCCTCGTTCTTGTAGGATCTCAATATAACGCGATAGTTTAAAGAAAAACGACAATTATAGCCAACGGCTACCAAAATAATATCTTTTTTGAACTGTTTTCCTTTAAAATATTTCATACATCATGCTCCTCAAATCATTTTTCATACATTTTAACTTTGCTTAAAAATCTTTGCAACAGAACCTTTTTTCGGTACTCGTAATTGCAGTAATAATTTTTGTTGGTATGATTATGACGCAATAGATATTCAATCAAGAAGAAAGTATTAGAGGAAACAAGATACTGAATAATATACATAAGGACCTAACAGTTTCCATAGGATGGCGAGGCTTTGTTATACAAAAAAAGACACCCTAAGGTGCCTTCTTCCGACTTGAACCAATAATATGGTGCTAAGTTAAAAAAATACAGGGATTTTTCCTGTGGGCTTTGTAAGTAGTTTTCAAGAAATTATGAGTGGTTATTTTCATTTTCAAAATATTCCCTTTTTATTATTTGTAATTTGTTTTCATTTTTTGTTAACTCAAATATAAATAACGCTTTTTTCATGTTATTAGCAACATTTTCGTCATTAGATTGTTTAAGCTTTAATAAGTTTGAACCTTTTCCATAGTATAGTTCACCCAATAAGTATAAAGTATTTAAATTAATAGCTAATTGGATACCCTTATCAATGTATTTTATTGCCTCTTCATATTGACATGTGTAACTTAAAACTTTTGATAAATTATAAATAATTTTTAATTTAATTTCTTTATCCCTAGGAAAATCTAACTTGTTAAAATTATGTAAACATCTTTTAAATATATTAATACTTTTTTTGTATTCTTTATTTTCTGCATGGAATATAGCCATTGTATGCAGAATATCTATTTCTCTCTCAGATAAAGAATCAATACTGGTTAAAGTTAGTTTTAATGCATTATTTAAAAGAGTTAAAGCCGATTTTATTGAGTTATTCACACGATATATAGCAATTGCTTCATGCCATACTAGAAATTGTTTATCTTCTGTTGATTGGAAATTGTTTTCGTTTTTCTCCTTTTTTACTATTTCATAAAGTTCTTTATATTGATGTTGCCTTATGCAATCTCTCATTACGCATTTTACATTTTCTGTATATCTTAATTTTTTGTTTTGAGTTAGTGCAAATATACTATTTGGATCAATACCAAGTCTTTCAGATAATTGATATAACAATATGCTAGATGGATAAATCATACCTTTTTCTATCTTGCTAATTTGACTTTGTGAACATATTCCATGACATAATTCGGATTGTGATATATTTTTTTTTATTCTAAGCTCTTTAATGGTAATACCTAAATTGTTAAATTCCATTTTTTCACCTACTTTTTAGCACTTTATTAGTATAAGAATATTTTCTAACCCTTAATGTAATGTAAAATTAATATAGTTGCAATTATTGTTTGTTTAATGACCTCACCATTTCCATAGGATGGCGAGGCTTTTTTATGTACAAAAAAAAGACACCCTAAGGTGCCTTCCTCCGACTTGATAACCATCGCAAAGAAATATAATATAAATTAATAAAATAAACTATAAAAATATTTCGTTATAATTGGGGGTACCTCCACACATCCATCAACTTAACAACTTTATAACACTCTAAAACAATATTTCCCTAAAATGAAAAAAATGCTATTCTTAATATATATTTCTCCAGCAAGAATAGCGTTTTTTTATATCGATGGTTCTTCTATTTAATTACGATAGATAATTTGTAATTAGCATGTTCGTTTAGTTGAGTTAAGAATTGATCAAGGGCTTCATTAGATGGAAACTTACACTCTAGAAGATAACAACCTTCACCGCTAATTTTGAAGTTCTTTATGATATATTCCTGTTGTGTTTTTACAAATGATAAATAGGAACTGTGTTGAATGCTCCTTGTATAAATATTTATAAATGCGTGAACATAGTAACCTAGTTTTCTTTCATTCAGTTTAATCGTATAACCTTCTATGATGCCTTTCTCTTCCAGCCTTATTACTCTAGATGAGGTTGCTTGCCCCGTCAGATGGACTTTTTCTCCTAATTCTTTCATTGACGTACGGCCATTTTTCAATAACGCTTCTAGTATTTTTTTATCTGTATCATCTAACACCGTGACACATCCTTTCACATTTCAAGTCAAACCTTATAAATTTTTGATTTTATCTATGTAACATGATTTCTCTCATATTTTATACTATTGGTGAATCATATAAAAGGGAGGAATACCGCATGGATATTAGACTTATACGTAATGCAACACTTGTTGTACATTATGCAGACAAGAAGTTTTTGATCGATCCTTTTTTAGCTGACAAAGGATCCACTCCACCGTTTCCAAATACACCAAATCAAGATATGAGAAATCCGTTAGTTAGTTTACCAATTTCTATAGAAGAAATTATTCAGGTTGATGCGGTTATCATCACGCATTTACATCCTGATCACTTTGACGAAGTTGCTAAAAAAGTTTTACCTAAGGATATAAAAATCTATGCACAAAATGAACATGATATTGAGGCTATTAATAAAGAAGGCTTTCACAATATAGAATCTTTACAGCATGTTACCAACATAGAAGAAATTAAGCTATTTAAAACAAATGGACAACATGGAACTGGCGAAATCACAAAGTTTACCGGTGAAGTATCAGGTATCGTATTTAATCATCCAGACGAGCCGAGATTGTATGTGGCAGGTGATACAATATGGTGTAACGATGTTCAACAAGCAATTGACACGCACGACCCTGAAGTTATTGTGATCAATGGAGGTGCTGCTCAGTTTCTAGAAGGTGGCCCTATTACAATGACAAAAGAGGATATTTATGACACAAAACAGGCAGCACCACAGGCCAAAATTATCGTTTCTCATATGGAATCACTTAACCATTGCCTATTAACAAGAAAGGAATTGAATGACTTTATTGATGAGAAAGGATTATCTAACACTATTTTAGTGCCATCTGATGGGGAGTCCTATTCGTTTTAAAGTGGTGCAGTTAACCTAAACCAGAATATGAAAAGCCCGCTTTCTTAGTATGATGAGAAATTGGGCTTTCGTTACTTCACAATCTTTGGTCTATAGAAAAAGGAAAAAATCACACCTGAAATTAAACTGATATAACCTTAAGTTGATGGATGTGGGGTACCTCCACATGCCCATCAACTTAAGAATTTTATAACACCCCAAAACAAAAAAATTCATTGTTCCCTAAAGCTAAAAATAAGCTAAATTCTCATAAATAGCTGTAGAAACATAAAATTTTCGTTTTGGGATACTTTAAAATCTTAACTTGATTGCTATGGTGACCCCATAGCAATCAAACTAACAAAACAAGAATTCCCTAAAATGAAAAAATACGCTATTCTTTCAGTAAAATCATGGGAAAGGATGGCGTTTTTTATGTATCTTTCGATTCAAGATGAATTATCATGTAGTAAACAATCAAGTTAAAGATCGCGAATGTAGAGATGTGGTTGTCTCTCCTGCTCCTATTTCCCCACTTAGTCCAATTTAAATACGTAATAAATAAAACCGACTCCGATTACAGAGCCGATTTCTACTGCGTAAGCCTACATTTACATAAGAGTTCTAATACGTGTGTCCTTTCGAATCTCCTATGTAGAGTCGATATTTTACGTTTTCTTTCATTTTCAATCGTTCTAATGCTCCATGATATTACGCATATTTTTAGATTTTCCATTTGTAGCTATATTTATCGAGACATTAAAATCTATTTCTTTATTTTGAAGGGATATTCCCCCTTCTTTTTCATACTTTTTCCACAATTTAAAGTTTTGACGATAAAATGTTTGTGATAACTGATAAGTGTCAATCCCTTTTTCGATTCCTTTTCGGTAAGTTGTTTTAATTTCTTTTTCAACTTGGTTCTCTGCAATTTTTTTTAAATTATTTACAGGCATAGAATTTATTAATTGATAAATATCAGCATCAAAATGGATGTTCATACGTATGCGTAACTTCCCTTTTCTTGTGAAAAATTTCGTATCTATCTTTGGATTTTTTAATATTATTTGTCCAATTATTTTTTTATTAAATTTTAATAGTAATGGAGCTCGTTTGGTATTTTCATCCGTCCATCGAACCCCAGCAATATCGTGGCTGTCTAAATGATTTATATAGGATTTATCACTTATAAAACCATAACCATTAAATTTTAATATTGGCAATGATGTATGCCCTTTTTTCCAATTTGTTTTAGTCGTAGCTAAGAAAGGAATTCGAGTTGTCATCCCAGGTTCATAATAATTTCTTTGGAATTTATATAAAGGTAAAGGATCTATAATTGAATATTGCCTGGTTATTTCTTGTGGCAAATTAATAATTGTATATAATTGAGAAATATTTAAAATATTATTGCTCGCTAATATATTTTCTAAAGGCTCCTTAGTTCCAAATATCCACATAGTATCTCGAAACTGAAAAAACCGAGAGAAAAAATCATTAAATTGATTTAAATCACCATGTTTTAGAAACCTCTCTGTTACAACAATCGTCTTGATATGCTCCCATGAGATCTTTTGTTGAGCACTCTTATAAAAATCAAATGTTGCCTCATCTAAAATGAGTCCTTTTCCCTTTCCAATATAAGCCGGGCTATAATTACGGGTAGTGCTCCCTTCTTGTTTAGCTATGTTAGAAAAATTAATAAATTGTGGACGAATGATATAATTATTATCTTTAAAGTCGATGCCTAGACTATTTATATACAAGACATGGTGCAACTCTTTTTGATCCCAACACCCTGTTAGAAACGTACAGAACATAAAAAGAAATAAAATAATTCTTTTATTTTTTTTCATCGGTACTCTCTCTTTTCCTTGTATTATCTTGAGTATGCAATTCTTTAGGCCTTCTATTCATATACGTGAAAGGAATTCTAAATGTAGCCGCTAGCATACTTTTAAACACAGGGGGAGAATATGGTGTAAAGAAAGGAACTCCAAAAGAACGTAAATTTACTACATGTATCACAATCACAAGGACACAAAAGATAAATCCTACTATGCCTAATAAAGAAGATATCAAAAATACTATATATCTCAATATACTTATTATCCCTGTTACTGACTGGTTAGTTAAAGCAAATGTCGAAACAACCGAGATTGCTATTATTATGACCATTGATGCTGATACAATTCCAGCACTAATAGCAGCTTGTCCAATAATTAATCCCCCTACAACAGATAGTGTTTGACCAAATACGGCAGGAACACGCAATCCCGCTTGCCTCAAAATTTCAAATAAGGTCATCATAATTAGCCCTTCTAAAGGAGCAGGAAAAGGAATCCCCTCTCTTGATAAACTTAATGTAGCTAACAATGTATAGGGAATCTGATCTGGATGATATGTAACTAAAGCTATCCAAATCCCTGGAAGAAATATAGATATTCCTATCCCAAAAAGACTCACAAGTCGTACAAAGCTACCGAATATATAGAAAGAATCTTGATCTTCAGATGTATTCACAAAAAAAGGAAATGTAACTGGCGCAATAGTGGCTGTTGGTGACCCTTCAACTAGTAAAATAAAACGCCCATATAACAAACAATTCACAGCATAATCGGGTCGCCCTGTATATTCAACTAAAGGAAAGACACTAAATTGATTATTTGTGATTAATTCTTCAATTTGTGCACTTGAAACAACCCCGTCTATTTTAATTTGTCTTAATTTTAATCGAACTTGATTGATTATATCTTGGGATGCGATATCTTTTAAATACAAAAGTGCTACTTTAGTTCGTGTTCTTTCCCCGATAATAAATTCTTCATAGCTAAGAGAACTAGTTTTTAGTCTTTTTCTAATTAATCCTATATTTGTGTTTAACTCTTCAACAAATCCATCACGCCCACCTCGAATGGTCATCTCTGTATTTGTTTGTTCAACTGATCTTGTAGGTATTTGGGCAATATCAACTATATATCCTTGTTTAGATTCTTGAAAAATAATGAGGAGGTTACCTTCAAATATAATCTGAGAGATAGTTTCATTCGAATTTACTATTTCTAATTTCTTTACTGGTAACTGAGGAATTAATGTTGAAAGATTGAATTCTTCTATCGGATTACTCAAAAGCTCTTTGCAAACTTGAGATGATGTCGCTTGTTTTAATTTTGCATTATCAATTAAGTTTTGACAATAAATAAACAAAACTACACTAGTTTTTTCTTTATCATCCAATTCACGCTTTATTACTTTTACATCGTTGCATCCTTCAAACCATTCTAGTATTATCTTCTCGCTTAATTCTACTCGTTTGTTCATCTACGTTGTCTCCTTCAAATTCAGCAACCTTATATAAAATACATACTCTTTCAAGACGTTTTCTTACATTTAACAACCCATACAAACACTAGCAGTAAGATAGAAAATAAAAATAGCCCTAATGCTGAAACTGGTAAAACAATTTGAGATACAAGCCAATAAAAACTAGAGTCACTGATGGGTAATATACTAATTAATACAATACATGAAAGTATTGCACACATAACCCCATTTCTCATTTTCCGCTTTGTAATTGATAACAAATCTGGAATAAGAAAAACAACAAGTGATAGACGAATAAAGATCCCAACAAGCCATTGATACACGGAGAGAAAGTCTAAATTTTCAATGTACCTTCCTATTGACACAAGTCTCCATTCTTCAAATGCTGGATACCGTTGATTTGCTGCTACGAAAGGACCAAATTCTATAATAGCTGCCATAACAGGGCCTATTGTAATACCAATAATAACAATACCTAGAGCAATCAATTGATATAATTTGATTTTCGAACAAATATGATGTTGTAAAAAAAGAATAAAAATTAACTCTAGAAATCCTGCTGCAGGATAAATCATCCCCTTAAATACTGGGTTCATTCCATTTTCCATCATTGGCTGAAGTAAAGAATAATCTTTATGTGGAACATTTGCAAACATTACAAAAAAACCAAGTAGAAATACAATAGGTAACAACACACCTGTTGTAAGTGCAATAGATTGAACTCCTCTTTCAGCATTGTAGAAACAAATCATTGAAAAAAGTATTCCTAATACAAACCGAGGTGTTTCTGGTAAATAAAAAGAGAAAAAGGTTAATGTTTCTTTTAGTGCAACGACACCAATTGTTATTAAATAAAGTACAACTATGAATATTATTGGATATATAAAGAATTTCCCAAAATTAATTTTTAACCACAAAAACAAATGTTCATTTTTTATGTTTTTATAAATGATGAATATTAATGAAATCCAAATCAAGTATATAACGCTTACTAATAGGATTGAAATCCACGAATCTCTACCCGAACTATCTAATAACATAGGAATCATAATGACATGATTGATTATCCCGATACTACCAATGAGTATCATAGAAACTTGAAATAAAGTAATTGTTTGCTTAGTCATACTTACCACCATATTTTGTAATGAAGAAATATTACATAGTATAACTGATACATGACATCTTTATTCGCAATGGTTAGCGCTTAGAGGCATGAACAATCAAACGCCCTTACATCTAATATCTATCATATTAGATGTAAGCTATATTCTTTTCCCTTGTATATTTACCTATAATTGTTCAATACTAGATAAAATCATATCTTTTTGGGTGTCCGATTTTCCCGACAAAAAAACATCTCTTTGTAAAGATTTAATATGTTTTAAATGATCATATACTTTAGAATACTTAGCTTTTGGATAGTCGAATTTTAGTTTTTTTGAAATATATTCTGTTGTACTGGAAAATAGATCACACATTTAAAACACTGCCCTCCAATAATCTTCATAATTTCCATTGGTATAAATGGAAAGAAGCTGTTGCCAACTTTTTTTGAGAGAAATAACTATCTGAATATTCACCGTTTTTACCCACTCGCTAACTAAAAAGTCTGTTAGAATACCTACCTGCCATTCTAACATTTGAATTAGCATTTCTCTAACATTATTAAGATGCTCCTGTACATAAAGAAATCCTTCTCTCCATAAGCTCTTTGAAACATAATTTGATACCCACCAAAATTCATTACAACAATCATCGGAAAATTCAGCGGTTGGGCGTTTTACCCCATAACTATCAACTTAAGAAATTGATTGTCCCCAAAACGAAAAAAATGAGTCGATTTTCATAAATAACTGTAAAAAGATAGATTTCTCGTAATGGAGATGTCTCAAAATATTAGCTTGATGGGCATGTGGTGTTGCCACAATATGAGTAATTGAGGAATATTACTTGCATCATGCAAGTAATTTAAAATATAATACGTATTGTACAAAATTCAAATTGTTCACTTGTTAATTTGTAAGGGGGGAAGGATGAAATGGACAAAAAAGAGAAAGATAGCATTGAGATTATTGAGCATGAAATCGTCACGCTTATGCGTAGAGCTGATTTTAAAAGAACTTTGGATGGACATAAAGACAGCTTGGATCGTTCTGGTTATTTAATATTAAAACTTTTGGCGGCTGAGGGTCCGCTTTCAATAAGAGTGATCGCGGAGATTTTCCATTTAAATATGTCTACTGTAAGCCGACAGGTACGAACACTGGAATCAGGCGGACTAGTAAATCGAAAGCCTGAAGAATCTGATGCAAGAGTTAGTATCATCAGTATGACTGATGTTGGAAAAAATAAATTAGAATCATCGAGTAAGTACAGATGGGAAAGTTATATGGAAGCATTGGCAGATTGGTCAGAGGATGAAAAAAATATTTTCGCAAGCTTATTAACTCGTTTAAATCGAGCAATTGAAAAAAGAAGGAAATTACAATAGTGATTAAACAGGAGGGCTAAATATGACATCATCATTAAATATTAACTTCGATAAAACAGCTTTAGTATTAATTGATTTACAAAAAGGAATTGTAGCTATGCCTGGAGGAGATGAAGTAGTAGAAAAATCGGTAAAACTTGTTGAACGTTTTCGCAAAAAAGGTGGATTTATCACTTTTGTTAAGGTTGATTTTCATGATGGAAAAGATTCGCTAAAGCCTGTAATAGATAACCAAACAAGTGGTAGTACGATGGAAAAACCTAAAGACTGGGCAGTGTTGGATCCAAGATTAAATGTCATGGACAATGATTATGTGGTGACGAAGCGTCAGTGGGGAGCATTTTTTGGAACAGATTTAGATATTCAGCTTAGACGACGTGGGATAGATACCATTGTACTTTGTGGTATCGCAACAAATATCGGTGTGGAAAGTACGGCACGTGAGGCCTTTCAACATGGATACAACCAAATCTTTATTACAGATGCAATGACAACCTTTAGTCCGGAAGAGCATGATATGTCGGTGCGCTATATTTTTCCTAGGATAGGTCAGCTTCGTACAACAGAGCAATTTTTAGATCAGGTGAATGAATGAAAAATTGGCAAAACAAGCGGGGCCTGTTTTTAACTGCTATAGCAACTGGTACGATGCTAAACCCGTTGAATTCTTCTATGATATCACTTGCTCTCCATAGTATACAAAAGGATTTTCAGCTTTCTTTTACGACTGTTTCATGGCTTATTTCTTCCTTTTACTTAGCTAGTGCAATCGGGCAGCCAGTTACAGGAAAGCTAGGAGACCTTATCGGAAGAAAACGAATGTTTCTAATTGGTTTGGTCTTAGTAGCTGTGTCAGCATTTGGTGCACCACTAGCTCCTACTTTTTCAATATTATTGATTATGCGACTAATCCAATCAGTTGGAAGTAGTGCAGTTTATCCATCAGGTATTGGTCTAGTTCGAACGCATATTCAAGAAAAACAAGCATCTGCTCTGGCTGTTCTTTCAATCTTTTCATCTGCAATGGCTGCACTTGGACCGACAGTCGGTGGTTTTTTAATCGTTTGGGGAGGCTGGCCATCCATCTTCTTAGTGAATTTTCCATTTATTTTCCTGAGCTTCATACTTGGATGGTATGTCTTACCGAAGGATTCTAAAGAAAGTAAAATGAAGCTGAAAGCACTGATTAAACAAATGGATGTTATGGGAATCTTGCTGTTCGCTGTAGGAATGATATTATTGTTATGGTTTTTATTGTCTTTTAAAACCACCCCTCATTATGTATCAGGTATTTTCGGATTGTTATTCCTCGGCGCTTTTGTATGGAGAGAGCTAAAGGCGAGTACACCGTTTATTGATATACGACTTTTTAAATCACATCCGACTTTAACATGGGTGTATTTGCAATTTATCCTGCTTAATTTATTTAATTATTGCTTGTTCTTTGGCTTGCCAACCTATTTTCAGGATGAAATGCACTTTAGTGTAAAAGAAACCGGAATAATTATGCTATTTATGTCAGGCATCAGCATTGTTTTTTCTCCGATTTCAGCGAAATGGGTGGATAAATCTGGAACAAGACAGCCGATTGTATTTGGATCTTTTCTTATGCTTATTGGAGCTGTTTTGTTAACGATTTTCTTTATTCACGTTCCACTCATCATTATGTGCTTAATTCTTATGCTAATTGGTATTAGCTATGGAATTGGAAATGTCGCCTTACAGGTAGCCATGCTTGATGCATCTCCAACTAATATAGTTGGAACGTCATCCGGACTTTTTCAAACATGCCGTTACCTCGGCTCTATATTATCTTCTGTCGTCCTTGGATTAGTTTTTGGGGAAGAAATTACCCCAGGACATTTTGAAATCCTTGGTTCAGTCATGATTGCTGTAAGTATCATAAGTGTCCTCATGAATATGAAATCCTCAAAAGCGGCTTCACTTAAAGAGTAGACCTATAAAGGTCACTCAGCTTGTGGAGAAAGGTACACTTTTTTCTTCACAAGCTTTTTTATTTAGTCTTATTTCTTTTTTTCACGATTAGAATTTCTTAATAAAAAATTGAATAAAACAGATCGCTTTCCTTTATCCTAGCCTCGCTAGGTGGGTTGCGATCTTTTTTCATATTTTGACATACTGCAGTGAGTAGCACTTACTCACTCGCATTGTGTAATCCCCGTAACCTGCAATAGCGAAGCCCATCTGCGAAGCTTCGCTCGAATTTTTCTTTTCTAAATTTATAGAGCATTTTTTCCAGAAACGGATAGTCTGTTAATATGCACATTAAGTATGTAAATACCCCTTCACTATCAAGCTAACAAGAACAAGTTATCCCAAAACAATAAATAATAGCAACCTGCACAAAATTTTCGTTCTGGGGTAATTCTGAATTCTTAAGTTGATAGGCATGGGGTAACATCACATCGCTATCAAGCTAATAAAAAGAAATGCCCCCTAAAATGAAAAAATACGCTATTCTTTCTGTAGAATCATAGGAAAGGATGGCGTTTT
>NZ_JACYOF010000023.1 GCF_014932895.1 Bacillus thuringiensis
GGCGGGATACGTACAACATCGCCTTCTTCTAAAAAATATTCTTTTCCTTCTAATTCCACATACACTTCCCCTTTCATGACAACAGCAATCTCTTCCTTATCTTCATGTGAATAGTGGCTTTCCGTTGTATTTGCTTGTTTATTTAAATCCATCATTAGCATTTCAATACGCGCTTTCATAAAATCCGGTGTTAATACATCATATACAATGTGATCATTATTTTCCCGATATACTTTTTTTCGATCTTTTTTCTTAGAAATAAGTGAATCCGTATCAATATCATTAATAAATAGTGTAAATAGCGGTACATTTAATGCTTTCGCTATTAATTCCAAAACACTTAAAGAAGGATTGGCATGCCCTCTTTCAATTTGACTAATAAGAGATGTACTTATTCCTGCATAATCAGCAAACTCACGAATTGTCATATTATTTTTTTTACGATAGCTTAAAACAGTTTGTCCAAGCCGATAGTTAATCAAAGTAACTACTCCCTTTCGTCCATCATAATGTATATTTCATTGCCTTTGTGCTGACTTACTAAACAAAGGAAAATAATCCTTTTCTATCGTCTCCGAGACTTATATACTTACTTTTGTACATTATATCTCATTCAGTTTATTATAATAAACATTTTATTGGAGGGACAAACTTTGAAATCACCTACTCTATCATATTTCATCTTATTTTTCGGTGTATTCGCCTTATCAACTTCAGCGATCTTTGTAAAATTAGCAGATGCTCCTGCGGCAATCATTGCTTTTTATCGATTGTTATTTGCCGCACTGATTCTGTTACCATTATTACTATTTAATAAAAACAATCGAAACGAGCTAAAAACATTAACGGAAAAACAATGGGGATTCGGATTTATTTCTGGGCTATTTTTAGCTGCACATTATGTACTATGGTTTGAATCCTTACAATATACTTCTGTAGCAAGTTCTACAGTTATCGTAACGTTACAACCGTTATTTTCAATGATTGGTGGTTATTTTTTATTTAAGGAGAGATTTACAAAGGGAGCTGTTATTGGATGCCTCATTGCTATTTCAGGAAGTATCATCATTGGATGGCAAGATTTCCAAATGAGTGGCGATGCTTTATACGGAGATATTTTAGCGTTTATTGCCGCCGGAATCATTACCGCTTACTTTTTCATTAGTCAACACATTCGTAAAGATTTATCTCTTATACCGTATTCGATAATTAGTTATGGAAGTAGTGCATGCTTTCTCGGTATATTTGCTTACATGCAGCAAATATCTTTCTTCCATTACTCTACACAAACTTGGTTGTCCTTTATTGGATTAGCTTTCATTGCTACAATTTTAGGTCAAACGATTTTTAATTGGTTATTAAAATGGATGAGTGCTACTGTGATCTCTATGAGTATTTTAGGAGAAACGATTGGAACTTGTATATTAGCCTATTTCATTTTAAGTGAAACAATTTCTTTACAACAAGCACTTGGAATTACAATTATTTTCATTGGATTAGCATTATTTTTATTACAGCCGAATTGTAATGAAAAAGCATGACATTGTATTGTCATGCTTTTTCATTATGTACAAGTAAACCATCAGGTCTAAAACGACTCATCATAACTTCATTAATAAACTTTCCGTGAGCCTTTAAATTCCCTATCTTTACCCCCTCTTCTACAAATCCGAATTTTTCATATAGGGCTTTCGCTTTAGGGTTCGTTTCTAACACACCAAGTTCCACTCTCTCTATCATTAACCAATTATCAGCCAAATCAAGCATTTTTGTAAGAAGTGCTTTACCAATTCCTTTATTATGATATTCACTGTCTACTCCTATAAACAAATCACCCGAATGAGATCTTCTTCCCGGACTTTGTGTTAAGCTAATAAAACCTACTACTTTCCCATCATACTCTGCAACAAATTCAAATTGATTTGGTGCTAAGTTTCGAATTCTATTTTCCATAGCGTCTACACGCATGCTAGGTAAGAAAACCATATAAGGTAAAACGTCATCCTGTATACATATACGATGAATTGCTCTAGCATCTTGTATTTCTACTGCCCTAACGTTGATTCCCATTTTTCTTCCCTCCCTATAAATAACAGTTTCTAATATCCTTCGTTAAAATCCTTCTCATACGTTTTTCTTTATGTTATTTTTATATAATTATTTCAGCATAATATTTTAAATTTGAACATCTAACATACTTAGAGTCTATTTAATTTTTCACCTGATTATACAACTTAAGTAGATTTTCTATTGGCATACCGTTTATTTTCATACCAGTTATATCACAATTTTCTATTTTAATATTTTTAAGCTTACTATTACTTATTGTACTACCTTCCAAATCACATGTATCGAATAAAATAGGTTCCTTCTCGTCTCCAAGATTTGTATTTTTGAATTGGACTCCACCTAATGTCACCAAATTAAACTTACTACCAGAAAGATTTAAATCTGCATATGAGGACCTTCTAAAATTTATATTTCTAAACTTTGATTGACTTACATTACAATTACTCATATTCATATTCATTACATTACTACCAACAAATGAACTACTTTTTAAATTCACTTGATAATACTCTGTATTTGCTAAATTACAGTTTTCATATTGACTATTTTTCATATCTTCATTTTTAACTACGCTCCCTTTGTTTGAAGGTTTCTTTATTCTTTTCACGTAGCAATACTCATCTTCCGATTCAAAAATTGTTTGATAGCCCATCTTTTTATAAAAGTGGTGATTATTAATTTGTCTACTCGATGTTTCGAGATCCCAAATCCTTATGTTTGGAAATTCTTCTTCTATTAATTTAATAACCTTTGATCCAATTCCTTTTCCTTGATAAACAGGATCTACAAAAATACGATCAATTCTTCCATACGACTTACCAGAGATTGTAACTATAATTCCCCCGATAATATCTTTATCCATTATTACTTTGAAAGAATCCAGTTCTTCAATCGAATATTTCATCATTTCAACTGAAGAGTATCCTGGTGGCTGAATGTTATAATCAATTACATCATCTTGTCCGCATAGCCAACGTTTTGCTTCTTCATCGAATGTTTTTGTCATTATTTTTGTTAACTTTTCAGCATCTAAAATTGTAGCTTTTTCTATAGATATTATCGTCATTTCATTTTCCCCTTTATCATTACAAACCAATAACTGATGTGAACAAAAACGTTATTAATTTACTTTAGTTTTTAATGCTTTTCCCATTATTACATAAGGAACATCATTTTTACTTGGATGAAATGGCTCCAATACATTCATCCAATCTAATCTTTCATATAAAGAACGCGCCTTATCATTGTTTATTTGTGTTGTTAAAACGCTCGTTCTATTTGAAACCCCTTCTAATAATTCATTATGTAATTTCGTTCCAAGACCTTCATTTCGATATTGTGGGTGAACTGCTAATTCTACAAATTCAAAACAATCTTGTAACCATTCCTCTACTTGCTCTAAATTTAACGCTTCTCTCATTAATTGATTATAGTACTGTCCCTCCATAGAGCAATAACCATAAGTAAAACCAACTATTTCATTTTTATCATTTATTGCTACTATACCTTTAAAACCTGGATATTCTACATGTCTTTTCATTCGCTCGATCATTTCATTGAAATTTGTTTTTTCAAATGCTTTACAATACAATTTTGCCATATTATCAATTAGGATCTCATCTTTTTCAATACTTACGAATTTCACTTTACTTCGCCCCCTACTAAAACATTTGAACCCTTAAATAGTTATAAAATAAAGAAAATTAAAACCAATCACTCCCTTTACTATTAAACTACAAATGAACCTATATTTTCCACTGTTACTTAGTATTAATGAATAAAAAGAAGAGAACATGTAATATAAACATGTTCTCTTCTTTTATTTATTTTCAATATTATATAATTAAAAATTAGATATTACTTAAGCCACTCGTTACAAGTATTAGCTTGCTCCTGTAAATCCTCTATAAATCGACTTGCATGAAATCCATCACAAACCGCATGATGTAATTGCAGTGAAATAGGTAACATAACCTTGCTTCCATCATTGAAATATTTTCCGCAAGTTATAATTGGTAATAAAAAATCACCATCATTATTAATATTAAGATTAAATCCAGTAAAACTAGTCCAAGGTATGCTAGAGATTGGAAACACATTTGGCGGAATATTTTCTTTCGTGAAGAAACCATGAACATTAGCATAACATCTTATATCTTCTTCATAGTTTTTATAGAAAATGTGGAAATCACTAGAATAATCCGTCCATATACTTGAAAAAGATTTATCATCTTTATGAAAGATTGTATAACTAGGTATCATTTCCTCCCAATACCCTAAAACTCCTTCATCATTGAAACATGTTCGAAATTCTGTATGTTTATTTATTACTCTAGAAATTACATAAATAAAAGTCGGATAAAATTTAATTTCCTTTTGATCTATTTCCTCTAGCATTAGAGTAATATCAACATTCGCTGTCATACTAAACGAACACTTTAATTTTAAATAATGTTCAAAATACTGCTCCCTATTCCAATTTTCTCTGTCAATTACATAAAACTTCATTATTAATAGCCTCCTAAAATTTTTTTATTTTAGAAGGCTAATTTTCTTGCTTTCACCACAACTATTCACTCCTTACAGTTTAAATTTACCCCCAAGTTTTTATCAAGTTTTTATTTAATTATATAACACCCGCCAAAATCCATTCACATATTTCTTGAAATCCATCCACATACTATCAATAAAGTGAAACTTTAATCAGCCCGCACCAATCGGGCTTTTACGGGCAATTGATCCCCCACCTAACTTCCTTGCTTTCGCTGAATTTTGAGGTAGGGGTCTTACTACCCGTTAATGCGGGATAAATCAAATGACATTTGGAGGATAGATACATGAATGACAAAAATGTAAATAAACAAGAAAATGTTATCGAAAACACTACATCTATTCAAAATAATAATACTGCAAATCTTAATATTGAAGAACAAGCAATGAACGGTTTATACGGAATGCCCGAAACATCCATTGAAGATGCTGATCACGCTGTAACTGATGATTTGACTTCAAAAAATTAATTAACTAAATTGAAAAAGCCAAGAAAAATATCCTTGGCTTTCTCAACTATGCATCCACTTTTTGTATCTCTTCACTCTTTCTTGAAAGTCTCCCTGGCCAAAAAGCAAAGCGCCCTAAAACAACTGTAATTGCCGGTACAAGTAATGGTCTAACAATAAACGTATCAAGTAATACTCCAATTGCTGTTACAATACCAAATTGTACTAAAACTTGAATTGGTAACGTACCTAACACAGCAAAAGTTTCTGCTAAAATTAAACCTGCGGATGTAATTACACTACCTGTTTGTACAACACCATTTTTTACTGCATCCAAGTGATTTTGTGTCTTTCTGTTTTTCCATATTTCTGAAACCATAAAGATATTATAATCTTCACCTAAAGCAACTAAAAATACGAATGCGTATAACGGTATCGCCCCTTGTATCGCTGGAGCTCCCATACCAAAGTGAAGTAATATCCACCCTGCTCCTAATGCTGAGAAGAATGATAAGACGACAGTTACAATTAAATAAATCATCGCAACAATTGATCGTAAGTAGACAAGTAACAGTAAAGCTATAATACTAATCATTACTGGAATAATAATTGCTTCATCACGTTCCGTAATTTGCTTTGTATCATATAATGCTGCTGTTTCTCCGCCAATCCACAGTTGACCTTCAGCATTACTGATCCCAGCATCTTTTAATACTTTTTCTACACTACTTTTCAATTTCGGGATTTGATCTAATGCTTCAATCGAGTAAGGATTCTCTCCTAAAGAAACTTCATACGTTTGTATTTGTTTATTTTCTTTTCCCTCTTTTGGCTCTTTCACTGTATTTACAAAAGAAAACTTCTCCAGTTCCTGTTTAATAGGAAGCTCTTTTTCATTTGTATCAACAACAACTTTTACAGGTGCTAGTTCACCAGCTGAAAAATGATCACTAATTAACGTAAACCCTTCACGTGAAGGCATATCCTTTGGAAACGATTCTAAAAGGTCATATGTGTATTGAATACGTGGTACGAATGAAGCTAATCCACCTAATACAAATACGGTTAGCATAATAATTGTCCACGGTCTTCGTACTACAATATCTCCAAGTTTTTTACTAAAGAAGCCTTTTGATTTTTTAACTTTTACTACTTTCTTTTTCTTCCTTGCAAATTCCTCATTCATCGAAGTTGTTCTCGGTATAAACGGGAAGAATGCAACTCTGCCAAATATTAATAAAAATGCAGGCAGAATTGTTAAAGCAGCGATTCCCATTATGAATACAGCAACACTAAATGGTACTGCAAATCGATGAAAGGCACCATAATGAGCAAGTAATAATGTTCCTAATCCAAGTACTACCGTTAATGCACTCATAATAATTGCCCCGCCAGATGCTTTAATCGCAAGTTGCAATGCTTTATATTTACTTTCTTCTTCTAACAAGTACTCTCTATATCTCGAAATTAAAAATAGACAATAGTCTGTTCCAGCACCAAACAATAATACTGTCATGATTGATATCGCTTGGGCATCTACTTTAATCCAGTCTTGATCGGCTAAAAAACCAAGTGTAGGACTAATAATACCATATGCAAAGCCAACAACAAGTAAAGGTAAAATTGCTAAAACTGGTGAACGATACAGTAAAATTAATAAAACCAATACGAGAAGTACAGTAGCAACTAATAATTTCACATCAGCTTGACTAAATAAACTTACTGCGTCTGTTTGAATACCTACAGGTCCAGATAATCGAACATGCAAACCAGAGTCAGTTATTTTTTGTTTAAATGGATCTACATCCACCTTACTATTCACTATGTTTCTTACATCTTCAAGATTTCCTTTTAATATATCCGTTCCAGCTGATTTATTAAAGAATATTGGTGTGACAAATGATGTACCATCTTTTGATGCACTTTTTAATAATACTTGCTCTGGAATTGTATCAAATGGTGGTAACGTTGTTTGTTCTTTTAAAGGACTAGCTTTTAACTCTTTATAAACGTCCTGTATTAGTTTATAGTCATTTGACTGTAATCCACCATCTCTATGCCATACTACCAACAACGGATTTCCTGCATTATTAGGAAATTCTTTTTTTATAAGTGCTTCAGCTTGCTGCGACATAGCAGTTTCAGGTAAATTTTTCGGATTCGGTTCTTTCGTACTGTTTACTTGTGGCAACGTAAATGAAAGTACTAACGTAATAAAAATCCATACGAATAAAGTTATCCATTGCGTATTCTTCCCTGCTACAAGCCTCCCTAACATATGTAACGGGTGCTTTTTCATAAAAAACCCACCTTCCTTTTTCCCTCCAATATTAATTATATATACCGGTCAGTTAATTAATCAAGAATGATTAAAAATTATGTTATACTTATCTCAATAATAAATGTCAGGAGCGAATGTATTTGGAGCAAAAACAACGTCCTCTCGGAAGGCCTCGTCAAAATAAAAATACAAAATCTAAAAAAGAAATTATTTTAGAAGTTGCAACTCGGTTATTTCTTACTCAAAATTATCAAGTAGTTTCAATGGATGCGGTCGCGAAAAAATGCGGTGTTACGAAAGCAACCGTCTACTATTATTATTCAACGAAAGCCGATTTATTTACCGCTACTATGGTTCAAATGATGATACGTATAAAAGAGAATATGTATCAAATACTCTCTACAAATAAAACTTTAGAAGAACGATTGTTAGACTTCGCTAAAGTATACTTATACGCAACGATGGACATTGATATGAAGAACTTTATGAAAGATGCAAAACACTCTTTATCTGAAGAACAATTGAAAGAATTAAAAAATGCCGAAGATGACATGTATGAAGTGTTGGAAAAAGCACTCGATAACGCGATGCATATTGGGGAAATACGTAAAGGAAATCCTAAATTTGCTGCCCATGCTTTCGTATCTTTATTATCAATCGGGAATTTTAAAGATGAGAATCACAATCCTATTCTTGCAAATATAGATGAATTAGCAAAAGAAATCGTTTCGTTTTATTGGAATGGGTTAGGTCATTAAAATTAAATTGATTGTCTTTAATAAAAAAGCATGTTTGAAATTTCTTCAAACATGCTTTTTTATTATTTATTTAAGGGTTTTTAGTTAATTGCCTTCTTTTTTATACATCTATCATTATATCCTCAACCAAAAATTATACAGCTACATACGATAAGAACAAACAAAACTAATAAACTATTTGAGAAATAACCCATAGAATACTACCCCTTTATTTAATTATGTAAAAGATTTTATCATAAAATTATTTACAACATAATAACTGAAAAAGACATTGCATTCATTAGTTATGTATATTAAGTAATATTTTTTTGGCCATATTCGCCTTTCCTAAAAGCACTTCTCATCGTCCTCTGCTTTAGTCCACACAATATCAAAAACAACAAATTAGTAAATAATAATTTACTATAATGAATTTAAAAATTTGATTTACAGGTGAAATAGTAATAAAATAATGACTAAATCCAAAAAGGAAGCGAAAACAATGACTCATAAAGAATTATTACACGAATACATGAATTTATTATTAAATATGTCAGGTACTTTCAAATTACTATCGGAAAAATCCTCTGAATTTACACATTTAGAGCAACACGTAGTGGAGTATATCGCCCAGCAAAAGGTGCCTGTAAATTTAAAAATGATTGCTAGTTATTTAAACATACCTAAACAGCAATTAAGTGTAACAGTACGTAACTTAGAACTAAACGGATATATTGTAAAAAAACAAGATACGGTAGACAAAAGAGCTGTATTAATTTCTCTAACAGAAAAAGCCGAAAAGGTACATTATGAGAGATGGAAACAAATTTATAATAATTTCACAGTAAACCTCGAAAAGTTATCTGAAGAAGAGCGACGAGATTTAACTTACGGACTATATAAAACAAATAGAATGCTCTCAAAAATGTTAAATAATGATTAAATATATTGCTTAATACTAAACGGAGGATGTTTCATGGTTAAAGAATTAGATTTACAATCAGTACAAGGTACGATGCTTATTCCGCTATGGGGACGAGCATATGGCAGTGAGAAAAATAAGGATATTTTAGATGATACAGAGGCTATTCGAATTATTAAAGAATATGATTTTGACTTCTCAACAATAGCAAATACATTTGGCGAATACGGATGTATCACATACATTACCCGTGCACGAAAAATTGATGATACGATAAAACAATTTATTACCAAACACCCGAATGCTACTATAGTAAATATCGGTTCAGGACTAGACACTACTTT
This sequence comes from Bacillus thuringiensis, assembly GCF_014932895.1. GTDB lineage: Bacteria > Bacillota > Bacilli > Bacillales > Bacillaceae_G > Bacillus_A > Bacillus_A thuringiensis_AA. The sequence continues at coordinate 9,354 of NZ_JACYOF010000023.1, forward strand.
TTCAAGAATTGATAACGGTACAATACATTGGTATAACCTTGATCTTCCCGATGCAATCTCTTTTCGCAAGACTTTAATTGAAGATACACCGAGAAATATTAGCATCGCTAAATCATTTTTTGATACTTCTTGGTTTGATGATATAAAATATGATCCAAACGATGGTATTCTTTTTATATCAGCAGGTGTGTTTTATTACTTTAAAGAAGAAGATTTAAAAGAAATCATAGTCGCTATGTCAAGACGCTTCCCTGGAGGAGAGTTATATTTTGATGCTGAATCAAAGTTCGCACTGAATCTTTCAAATGCTACTGTAAAGAAATCCGGTAATAACGGTGCGATGATGTATTTTTACGTAAATAATCCAAAGACAATAGAAAAATGGTCTTCTAACATAAAAGTGTTAAGCTGTTCCCCTTTCTTTAAAGATATACCTACAAATAAAGATTGGGATGATAGTACGCGTATTATGATTCGAATTGTAAACTTAATAAAGATGTTGAAGTTTATTCATTTGCGGTTCGAAAAATAATAAATAAAGAAGACTTCGATTTTACGAGATCTTCTTTACTTATTTTCAACCACGCTAATTGCTTCCTTCTCAATTACAAGTAAGCAATTAGCATATTACATGATTTATCCAACTCTATTAAATTATATAGTTCGACCTTAATATTCTCCCTATCTTTCCATAAACTCAATAATCGTTTCACATACTTTATTCGTCTCTTCGATATCTGGAAAATGTGCACTATTTTCAAATATAACAAGTTTACTATTTTTCATTTGTCTCGTTATTCTATTACTCATTCCCACACCCGTGTTATGGTCATGCACCCCGACTATGACACACGTATCAGTTTCTAAGTATTTAATGCGCTCAATAAGTGGTAAAGCTGATTTTGTCTCAAACATAACTTTACTCATCTTCCCTGTATTATTTAACTGACTTTCCTCCCAAAGACTTCGATTTAGCTTTGCAAATTCTTCATTTTTAAACAATAGTCGATCTACAGTTTCGGTATCAACTACACTCCAAACTTGATTATATTTTTCTTTTAAAGGAACTTCTGATCTACTTATTATTGAGATTTGTTCATTCATGTTTCCTTCTGTCACTTGTAGAAAACCTTCTATCTGCACATTATACATTTCATCAAAATCATCTAACGATGGTGCTTGTAATACCATTTTCTCAACATTTTTTGGATATTTCAAAGCATATTCTAAACAAAGTTGTCCACCAAAAGAATAGCCTAACAAATTTACCTTCTCTACATTTAATTGCTTTCTTAATTCCTCTAAATCTTCCACTAGGATATTTATGGAATAATCATCGTCATCTTGTGGTGCTTCACTTCGCCCGCATCCTCTTTGTTCATAATAAACTACTGTTATATATTCTTCTAATCTCAATCCAATTGTTCTTTCAAATACATAATGATTACCACCTGGTCCTCCATGTAAAATAACGAGAGGAATTGTATTATGAGCTGCCCCTGCAACTTTACACCAATGCTTAATACCGGATATATCTATATATCGCTCACCATCTTTCAACATATGATTACTCACTTTACTTCTCTCCCTTATGTATAATGCGCTTACAAATTGACTTTCGTGTTTACTACCTATTATTTATTTTTCACTTTCCCACTTTAAAATCTCATTCACCATACATAAATCTACTTATATTTATTCTTTTTAATCTTACTTCCTCCTTTACTTTTACAATATTTTCAAATATCTATCACAACAACAGCTGTAGCTTTGAAGAAAAAGGATACAGCCTATTACAACATAAACGAATAAGTTGAGCGTATTATCTAAATCACTCCCATTATTCATTTACGAAAATACTTACCAAACTCTTTCAATCTTTATAGCTTTGTACTTATAAAGGTTTTATATATTTCAATGTTGAATTACTAAATTTAACATAAAAATACTTGATCATTACTACTAGGAGGATAACCATGAATGAATCAGGATTTTACGTATATCACATCGTTACAAGGAAAAAAATGAATATCGGACAAATCATTCATTTTGACAATAATCAAGCTAACACTTTATACCACTTCTTTTTTGATAGAGAACAATTAAATTCTAGTGGTGAAGATTCCATACAAATTTTAAAAAACCATTATACAAATGACGGATTACATATAAATAATGAAAATGCTAAAGTAGTAATGAATTATATGGATCAAACAATTAGAGCGGTTAGAGAAACGATTGTAGAAATGGTTAGACTGCAAGAATATCCTGAATACCCTTCAAGGTTGTCTTGCTTATATGCTGCCAAAAGCTATGAAGATGCTTTGAAATGGAAAGCTTTATTTGATTCTTACAATCGAGAAATTTTGCAAATTGTTAAACTACGAGTAATCGGAAGTTCTTTTGAAGGTGACGGGGATCTTTTACCGAAAGAAGATGGTATTCCTTTCTCTCAAAAAATGAAACAAGCTAGAGAATATTGGAAAGGAAATGTAAATAACGAACTCCCCGAGTTACTGATTAATGGAAAAATTGAAGTGGTGGAAATTATTGAAGACTTTTCCTCAATTCATATTTAATTCCTAACTAAATCATATAGGATGGAGATTACAATGAAGAAAAAAGTGTACTTCAATCATGATGGCGGCGTAGATGATTTAATTTCATTATTTTTATTACTTCAAATGGAAAACGTTGAACTTACTGGTGTATCTGTTATCCCAGCAGATTGCTATTTAGAACCCGCAATGTCTGCAAGTCGTAAGATTATCGATCGCTTCGGCAAAAGTAATATTGAAGTAGCAGCGTCAAACTCTCGTGGAAAAAATCCATTTCCGAAAGACTGGCGGATGCATGCATTTTATGTAGATGCTTTACCAATTTTAAATGAGTCTGGAAAAATTGTAACACCTGCAGCAGCCAAACCTGCGCATCATCATTTAATAGAGACTCTTCTACAAACTGAAGAGAAAACAACTTTATTATTTACAGGGCCCCTGACTGACCTTGCCCGTGCATTATATGAAGCTCCCATAATCGAAGATAAAATTGGACGTCTCGTTTGGATGGGTGGTACATTTCGAACTGCAGGCAATGTACATGAGCCGGAACATGACGGAACAGCCGAGTGGAATTCGTTTTGGGACCCTGAGGCAGTAGCCCATGTTTGGAATGCTAATATATTCATTGATTTAGTAACTCTAGAAAGTACAAACCAGGTTCCGTTAACTTTAGATATACGTGAACGTTGGGCAAAAGAGCGTAAGTATATTGGTGTTGATTTTCTTGGTCAATGTTATGCAATGGTTCCTCCTCTCGTTCACTTCTCAACTAATTCTACCTACTACCTATGGGATGTATTAACTGCTGCCTTTGTTGGGAAAGCTGACCTTGCAAAAGTACAAACGATTAATAGTATTGTTCATACATACGGACCTAGCCAAGGTCGTACGGTGGAAACTGCTGATGGGCGACCTGTAAATGTAGTATATGATGTAAACCACAATGTATTTTTTAACTATATTACTGCATTAGCAAAGAAAGCTTCTACTTGAAATTCTATCTATACAAAAAATAAATAAAGTCGTATAACTTCAGAAGTTGATTGGAACTAGATATTTAATTAGAATTAGGTTTTACAGATTATTCATTTCATAACCATTTACAAAATACGTTATTGTTTCTAGCTCATCTTCATTTAATTCTCTATCTAGTTCTTGTTTATACGCTGCCTTTATCTTCTCTTCATCGCCTTTATGAGCTTCTGTATAAGTTCCTACTGTTTTTAGCAAATGCATTTCTTGTAAAAATTCATTCCGATCTATAGCTTTCCCATGAGAAAGAATATAGGTTTCAGCATCAAATTCCTCTAGTTCTTCTATTAATGTAAACGTTCGTTTCGTCGTGTAGTTCCACTTCGAAGAGAAAATATCTGCATATATACAGTCTCCTAAAAACAATATTTTTTCTTCCCTAATATAAATAACAACGGAATCATGTGAATGATCTCCACCAACGTGTTTTAATACACATGTCACTTCACCAAGGTCTAATTCAAGTTGATTCTGGAACGTTACGGTCGGAGGAATGATTTGAATACTTCTCGATTGCTCACTGAACTCTTTTTTTATACAATCCGCACAAAATTCAATTTCAGTACCTTCTTTTACACGTTCGTCCAACGCTTCATCTGTCCATTCATAAGAAACAAGCGGCTGCATCTCTTTTTTCGTTTCAGTATGCGCAATAGATAATGCATTTTGTAGTACAGGCAATCCAAAAATATGATCCCAGTGCCAATGCGTTAATGCTACGAAATCAGGATTTGATACATTCTGTTCTTTTAACATTTCTAAAAACAATTGTGCATGTGCTTCTGAATTCCCTGCATCAATCATTAAAGTTTTTTCTTTTCCAACGACCATTCCTAATATAGGTCTATCTGTTTCAGAAACAGGTGTCATATACCAAAATGAGTTTCCTATTTTTTTTATTTGCTGCATAACCATTTCCCCTTTTCATCTTTCCACTTAAATTTAATATATAAATTATAACGAATTGCTAGTTTTTTCTCTATAATCAAACACAATTACTTGGACTAATCTAACTTTCCTTTTCGTAAGCTAAAAATAAGGGAATAGAATCGGAGTGTGATACTATGGAACGTTTATGGATCCCAATGATTGTAACATTTTTTTCATTCGGTGGATTACTATTAGGAGGTGCTGTTGGAGTAGCAACACGCCAACTAATTGAAGAAAAGATACATCGTTTATACGCATTATGTGGTGGTATTCTGCTTGGGTTATTATCACTCGAAATTATTCCTGAAACATTTTCAAGCTATGAAATGATTGGGCCTATGCTTGGTATAGCTATCGGTATTTTAGTTATGAGCTTATTAGATAGCTATTGTCACCATCCAATGATACATAAAAAGGATCAACAAGCATGGCAAACCTTCCTCTTTCTCTCTTTCGCTATATTCATTCATAATATACCGAGTGGATTTGCGTTAGGTACAGCTTTTATAAATCATAACGACTCTGCGATTCCCTTCTTATTAGCAATCGTCGTTCACCATATTCCAGAAGGATTAGCTTTAATTATCCCTTTTCTCTTTACAAAGCATAAATATATTTCATTTTTACTTATAACTTTATTACTTTCCCTTATTCTCGGTACAGGTACGGTTTTTGGCATTTTGATGAAAGGAAAAGTTCTCCATTTACAAGGACTCATTATGGGAAGTGCTATCGGTTCACTTGGCTATGTGACAATTCATGAAATGCTTTGGAAGGCAAAGAAACACCTATCTTTCCCTTCATTTCTAACATGGGCAACTAGTGGATTTTTACTAATAACAGTGTTTACATTATTCACTGGTCATCATTAATGCTAATAAATTTTATCATTTGTATATTTTTCCTTTTTCTCCAAAACATAATGTTATGCACCTATTATAAGGAGGAAAAATTATGTTTGAGAAAACAGCCGGTGAAGCATTAGTTGATTTATTAATTGACTGGGGAGTAGAACACATATACGGTATGCCTGGAGATTCCATCAATTCGATAATTGAAGCTTTGAGGAAAAAACAAGATAAAATCAAATTCATTCAAGTTCGCCACGAAGAAGCTGGTGCATTGGCAGCGGCTGCCTATGCGAAATTAACAGGAAAACTTGGTGTTTGCATGGCAATCGCAGGACCTGGAGCTATTCATTTATTAAATGGTTTATATGATGCCAAACTCGATAAGGCCCCTGTACTAGCAATTTCAGGACAAGTAGAAACCGATTTACTCGGGACAGATTTTTTCCAAGAAGTAAACTTAGAAAGAATGTTTGATGATGTTGCGGTTTATAATCAACGAATTATGTCAGCTGAACAGTTACCTGCTGTAATGAATCAAGCAATCCGTATGGCATATACGAAAAAAGGTGTATCCGTTCTTACCATTCCAGATGATGTTCCAAAATTTGAAGTAAAAGATGGCGCTCGTATCACAAATTCATCTTTTACTTTACCTGAATTATTTCCACAAAATGAAGATTTAAATCTAGCTAAATTCGCACTGAACGAAGCGAAAAAACCTGTTATTTTAGCTGGTAAAGGTGCAAAACATGCGAGAGAATCTTTACTTGCATTTGCAGAACACATTGGTGCTCCAATCGTACTTACATTACCAGCTAAAGGAATTATTCCTGATGAACACCCCCTTTGTATCGGTGGATTAGGATTAATTGGAACGAAACCTTCTTATGAAGCAATGAAACATGCAGATACTTTAATTATGGTTGGTACTTCTTATCCGTTCACTGGTTTCTTGCCTGAAAAAGCAAAAACAATTCATATCGATACAGATCCTGCCCAAATCGGGAAGCGTTATGCAACAGATATCGGCTTAGCTGGTGACGCTGATAAAACATTAAAATGGTTAATTGAAAACATTGAAAAGCATGAAGACCATTCTTTCTTAGATCATCATCAAGAAATGATGAAAAAGTGGGAAGAAAAATTACACGATCAAGAAGAAGATTCTTCCACTCCAATTAAACCACAACGCGTTATGCATGCTCTGCAGAAAGTAGCAGAAGATGACGCAATCTTATCAGTCGATGTTGGAAATGTAACAGTATGGACAGCAAGACATTTCCGTATGACAAACCAGCAATTTATTATTTCTAGTTGGCTTGCAACGCTTGGCTGCGGTTTACCTGGTGCACTTGCTGGAAAAATTGCGTTCCCGGATAAACAAGTATTTGCAGTTTGTGGTGACGGCGGTTTTGGGATGACAATGAACGACTTCGTAACGGCTGTTAAATATAAACTGCCAATCGTTGTCGTCGTATTAAATAATAATAAAATCGCCATGATAAAATTCGAACAAGAAGTTATGGGTAATATCGAATTCGGCACAGACTTAACAAACCCTGATTTCGCAAAATACGCAGAAGCTTGTGGTGGTATTGGATACCGTGTCGAACAGTTAGATGAATTACTCCCTGCCTTTGAACATGCAGTAAAACAAAATAAACCTTGTATTATTGATGTAGTTGTAGATGCTAACGAAGCACCAATGCCAGCAAAAATCACATTTGGTCAAGCAGCTGGTTATACGAAACATATGATCAAAGAATTATTTGAAGAAGGTAAGATTGATTTACCACCACTATAAACGAAAAAAGATAGCTGAAAACGATTTGCCTTCAGCTATCTTTCTTTATTTTTGTACCCCTCTATAGAAAGAAAAATCATTCATAGTAGGCTGTACTTGCTTCTTTACTTTCACTTCTTTATTTTCCCTCTTCGGCCTTCTCACATTTCCTATGTTTAATCGCATCTTGCATACTATTACTGATATCACGAATAAATTTATGAGTATTTCATATTAATATTATCTGCTTGATTAAGTCTGTTTTTTCAAGCAACATATCAGCGATATTTTATGTCTATTTCGTATACGTGTTAGCACTTTTTCACGAAAAATGTATAATACTTTAAAAAGTAGGAATCCGTTTTAATCAATCTTTTTTCAAAATGGATTCCTTTTGACTCTCATCAATATTCATATGTTACAATAGTACCAGTAGTATCCATAAAACCATCAAAACAATTAGAGCAACCACCACAGCCTCCACAGCCTCCACAGCCTCCAAAACCAAAACAACTAAAGCAACCGAAGCAACCAAAACAACGGAATCCACCACAACGACCACCGCCACCACAACGACCACAACGACCACAACCTCCACAGCGACGAGCAGCATCTTCAATATAGTAATATGGATATTGGTTTTGCTGGTCCCAATACACAATATTTCCAGACTGGTAATCATTAAGGCTTAACGCTTGTAGTTCTTGTTGAAACTTATTCATTTTCATGACCTCCGTTTGTTAACTTACAACCCCATCGATGCTTTCTTATATTTCTGTTCGTTAAATCTAAGTAGAAATAGCGCTATAAACTAAATTCAATACGTACACCAACAAAGTATGACCTATCACTAGATGATGCACCTTGTTCATATACCTATTTTTAGTTTATTTTTACTATGGGTTCATGTTTATAAATGGAAATTATAAAATATGAATTTAAACAAATTCTCTTCTTTATAACTTTCTACATAATATCGGGCATCCCCTAAAGCTTCTTCCATATTTTCCCCCACATCAAGTTGATGAAACTTATCCCACATCATATTTTCTTCTTGATTCGTTTTAAAATTAACCAGTTCGTCCAATTCTGAAACAAGCAGCTTTACTAGTTTCCTTAAATATTTTACTGTTTCCCCTGGAAAACTTGATAACATCTCTCATACACGTATTTCTGTATGACACACATAGAAAAAAGCCCTTGCTTTCAAAACAAGGACTCAATTGTTTTCCTATTTCACCACTTCTTCTTTCGGCATTACCATACCTTTATACAATTGAACAGTTATCCAATAATAGATGAAATAAATGACTAAGAATATTCCTATCGGCATCCACACTTTTACAAACGGGTCAACTAAAATAAAGCTGAATAAGTTAAGCCCTACTAAAACGTGGGAAATTCCAATAATTGCAGGGAAGATAAATAAATATGAAATTTCTTTATATATACTTTTTGTTAACATACTGCGTCTTACACCGATTTTTCGTAACATTTCATAACGGCGTATGTCACGAGAAGCACCTGTTAATATTTTGAACATAAGGGAACTTGCCATCATTGCTAGAAAGGCAATTCCAAGGAAAAATCCCATAAACATCGTCCCGCTCATGAAACTGTTCATAAACTGATAAATTGTCATTTTCGTAAATAAGTCTACTTTTGCACCTGTTGTTTTTTCAATTTGTTCTTTTTGTCTCTTGTCTATTTCGATCAACAACGGTTTATATTTTTTCATATCATCTACTTTTGCTAATGTTACAGTGTGTTCTGTTCCTTGAATTCCTTTATAATGCTCTTCATCAACAATTCTTACAGGTTTCCCGTTAAATTGATTATGTGTAATTTGTATCTCTCTAACAACCGCATCTTCCCAATCTTTTGGCATACGAGGAAGCTTATTCGCTACTTCGGGAGCTTCCAAAGCAGAATAGACAGGTTCAGTTAAAGGTTCAGCCACACGTTTACGAGCAGGCTCTTTTAAAGTCTTTGTATCAAAATGATCAGCAACAAGTGGCGGTTTCGCAGTTAAATCATCACGTAAGTAATAAACCGCTTCTCCATCTACTTTATACTTATACTTTCTTTCTTCAACTATTTCCATTTCTTTTAATGCTGCTTTATCTTGATCATTTGGATCATGAATTACAACATCATATACACGTGAGAAATCTGTCATTATACCGACATTTTTTTGAAACGCCATACCTGCTGTCATCGCACCCGCACCTAATGCAATTAACATCGCTACAGTTCCTAGTACTCTCGATAAACTATTTACTCGAAAGCGTAACTGTGCATATGTAAAACTATTTAAACCAGTTTCATTTCGTTTTTTATTCCCTTTAATTTTCATCACAAAAAGTGGAAGTAAAGAGCTAAAAATGAAATACGTTCCTAATGTCGTAACGATTGTCGCTATGATAAAACCGATTTCAGCAAATGTTTTTATATTTACCATAAAATAATACCCTGTACTTACTAGCAATACACCAAGTACTGTCATTATAATAATTCGAGTTTTACTTTTCTTCACTTCATCTAGTGTTTCATCTTCACGTATTAACTCTAATTCTGTTTTACGTAATAACCGGATACTATTCATTAAACCAGTAATAAAAAATAGTATTAAAAAGAAAATAGATGTAACTAAAATAGCTGGTGTGTATACAGATGCATAATTACCTTTTGCTGAAATTTCCAGACCATTCATTAAAAAATTACCTGCTACACTAGCTAGTACCATTCCTACTAAAATCCCGATAATAATACTGACAATACCCATACCGAATGTTTCAATAAATAATAATTGTGCTACTTTTTTCTTTTTCGCTCCAAGCATCATGTACATACCGAGTTCTTTTCTTCTTAATGTAAGTAAAAAAGAATTGGCGTATACAATATAAAATACAGTAATGAACGATAATAATACGGCACCAACCCAAAAGACAAGTCTAATACTACTAATCAGGCTATTATCTTTTGTAAATTCACTATTCATCGCCATCGTTTGGAACATGTAGAAAATACTAATACTAATAACTAGACCAATAAGTAAAACCATATAATCCTTTAACATTTTTTTCATACTATGACGTGATAATTTGAATAACATCGTCTTGCCCCCTTACTTCGACTCAGTAGCTGAGCCCATATGCGCGAGCACACCTAAAATATCTTGATAGAAATTTTCTCGAGTCCCTTGACGCTTTAACTCTTTATATAGAAGACCGTCTTGAATAAATAAAATACGCTCACAATAACTCGCACTAAAGGCATCATGTGTAACCATTAAAATACTTACATTGTGATTTTCATGTAAATCTTGCATCGCTTCTAATAAACTTTTTGCATTTTTACTATCAAGTGCCCCTGTCGGTTCATCTGCTAATACAATTGCTGGATTATGTACTAAAGCTCGTGCTGCCGCTGTTCTTTGTTTTTGTCCACCAGAAACAGCTGACGGATATTTCGTTAAAATTTCAGTAATCCCTAATTTCTTTGCTACCTCATTTACTTTTCCAGTAATCTCACTTGACGGTACACCTTGCAGAGAAAGTGGTAAAGCGATATTTTCATAAATTGATAAATTTTCTAGTAAATTAAAATCTTGAAAAATAAAGCCTAACTTTTGAGAACGAAAATCTGATAACGCATTCCCCTTCATAGAAGTAATATTTGTTCCAGCTATTGTCACACTTCCACCTGTCGCTTGATCAAGTGTACTAATTACATTAAGTAAAGTCGTTTTTCCCGATCCAGAAGGACCCATAATCCCGACAAACTCCCCTTCTTTAATACTTAATGATACACCCCTTAATGCTTTTGACTGATTCTCATTTCTTTTCCCATACGTTTTTTCTACACTTTCTACAGTAACTACATTTGTTGACATCTCTTTCACTCCATCCCTTTTGTATACTATTAATTTCTCATATATTTCTTATCTTTTTCTCATGTAAATCCTTAAGAATTTTTTAACTTTTCAAACACAAAGAAATACATAAGTAACATGAACCTTTTTCCTACTTCATATTCTCATTTTTCTAAAACTCGTTCATTCGATTTCTCTTACATTTACCTTACATTTTTGTAAGGTAAAAAATAAAACACACCACTTCATAATGGTGTGTTTTATTATCAACCTCTACTTCGATTTTTTATTTCCTCTTTCATACTTTCCACAAATGCATCTAGTTCAACAACTTCTGATTTTTCTTCCCCATATTTACGTACATTTACAGTTTTTCTTTCCATTTCTTTATCCCCAATAACAAGAACATACGGTATTTTTTGCATTTGTGCTTCTCTTATTTTATACCCTAACTTTTCATCTCGCATATCTCGTTCAACACGAATTCCAACTTGTGCTAATTTGGCTGCAACCTGATCTGCGTATTGTACGTGCACTGCATTTGAAACTGGAATTACTTTCACTTGAACTGGTGCTATCCATACAGGGAATGCGCCTCCAAAGTGCTCAATTAATATGGCTAAAAAACGATCTAAAGAACCTAATACCGCTCGGTGGATGACAACTGGTCTTCTTTTTTCATTATTCTCATCTATATAATTTAAATCAAATTTCTCTGGCATTTGGAAATCAAGCTGGATTGTTCCGCACTGGTGACTTCTATTTAAAGCATCTTTAATATGGAAATCAATTTTCGGTCCGTAAAATGCACCGTCACCTTCATTTAGTCTATATTTATAATTCAATGAATGTAATACATTTTCTAATGCCGCTTCTGCTTGCTCCCATAATTTATCATCACCCATTGAATCCTCTGGACGAGTAGAAAGCTCCACTTCATATTGGAATCCAAAAGTTTGATATACGTAATCAATTTGTGCCATTACTGATTTGATTTCATCTTCAATTTGTTCTGGTGTTACAAATAAATGAGCATCATCTTGGCAGAAAGTACGAACTCTTAATAATCCGTTTAAAGCGCCACTAAATTCATGTCGATGCACTTGACCGAACTCACACATGCGAATCGGTAATTCACGATAAGAATGCAATTTATTTTTAAACATAAGCATATGTCCTGGGCAGTTCATCGGTTTTAATGCAAAACTTTTATGATCAACTTCTGAGAAATACATATTATCCTTATAATGTCCCCAGTGTCCTGACTTCTCCCATAATTCTTGATTCATCATAAATGGAGTACGCACTTCTTGATAATTGTATTCTTTTTGAATTTCTCTTAAAAATGCTTCTAATTCATTACGGATAATCTGTCCTTTCGGCAAGTAAAACGGCATTCCTGGTGCCTCTTCTGAAAACATAAATAACTCAAGTTCACTACCTAACTTACGATGATTTCTCTTTGCTGCTTCTTCAACAAAATGCAAATACTCTTCTAACTCTTTTTGAGAAGCAAAAGCAACACCATATATACGCTGAAGCACTTGATTATTACTATCTCCTCGCCAATATGCACCTGAAACGTGAGTTAATTGAAAGGCCTTCAAATAGCCTGTTGACGGTAAATGTGGCCCCCTACATAAATCTACAAATTCACCTTGTTTATAAAGTGTTACACTTTCTTCACTAGGAATTGCTTCTAAAAGTTCTAATTTCAGGCTATCATTCATTTCTTGAAACAGTTTTGCTGCTTCTTCTCGAGAGACCTCAACACGTTCTATCTTTACATTTTCCTTTATAATATTTTTCATCTCTTTCTCGATTTTCGGTAAATCTTCAACGTTTACACTACTTGGAAGATCCATGTCATAATAAAATCCATTTTCAATAACTGGGCCTACACCAAGATTTACATCACCATACATTCGTTTTATAGCTTGCGCTAAAATATGCGCAGCAGAGTGTCTTGCAATTTCTACACCTTCATTTGAATCAATAGTAATGATTTCTACTTCCGCATTCTCTTCAATGTTTCGGCGTAAATCAAAAAGTTGATTGTTTACTTTTCCTGCAACTGCTTTCTTTTTTAAACTACTGCTAATTGATCCAGCAATTTCTTCTAAAGTAATTCCCCTTGAAAACTCTTTTACATTACCATCTAGAAATTTAATTTCAATCAACTGTTCTTTCATTTTTCATCTCTCCATTTCATAATAAAAAGCACACTCATCCCTAATATAGGGACGAGCGTGCTTTTACCCGTGGTTCCACCCAGATTCCCATCACAAAATGCAATGGCTTCTTTTACGGTAACGTCGTTTACACGGCACTAGATACTTCATTTCCCCAGTGCAGCTCTAAGGTGGTAAGTTATTTTTCTGCGTTAGGAAGTTCTCAGCTTTCCTTCCTTCTCTGTATAACCGGTTAAAATAACTCGTGTCCTTTTCTTCGCTTATTATGAAATTGAATGCAAAAAAGCATATTCATCCCTAAATATAGGGACGAATATGCTTATATCCGTGGTTCCACCCAGATTCCCATCACAAAATGCAATGGCTTCTTTTGCGATAACGTCGCTTACACGGCACTAGATACTTAATTTCCCCAGTGCAGCTCTAAGGTGGTAAGTTATTTCTCTGCGTTAGGAAGTTCTCAGCTTTCCTTCCCTCTCTGTATAACCGGTTAAAATAACTCGTGTCCTTTTCTTTGCTTTTATAAGTACATCCATTAATTGTTATTTACTATATCTTATTCATTTTATTTTTGCAAGTGTTAAAAAATATTATTTATTTAATTAAAAAAGTGAAACCAAAAAATTTTTGGTTTCACTTCTCAATTTTACCAATCTTGTGGTTCGTAATTTAAGTCTGAAAATAGGCGTTTTTTCTCTTTTTTCGTTAAATCTCTCCACTGTCCAACCGGTAAATTATTCAACTCAATATTCATAATTCTCGTACGTTTTAACGTGTATACTTGATAACCTAAAGCCTCACACATACGGCGAATTTGGCGATTCAGCCCTTGTGTTAAAATAATTTTGAACTCATATTTTGATAACTGTGTGATCTCACAAGGAAGTGTTTTCGTTCCTAAAATTTTAACACCAGCTGCCATTTTCTCTAAAAACTCAGATGTAATTGGCTTATCTACTGAAACGATATATTCTTTCTCATGTTTGTTTTCAGCACGTAAAATTTCATTAACAATATCACCATCATTCGTTAACAAAATTAAACCATCTGAGTCTTTATCGAGACGCCCAATATGACTAATTCGTAAAGGATGATTCACTAAATCGATAATATTACCTTTTACTGCTTTTTCACTTGTACATGTAATACCTACTGGTTTATTTAAAGCGATATACACATGGTCTCGAGCAATACGAAGTTGCTCTCCATTTACTCGTACGTCATCACCTGGATTTACTTGGTCACCAATTTTTGCAACCTTACCGTTAATAATTACTCTTCTCTCGTTAATTAACTTATCTGCTCCACGTCGAGACGCTTTTCCAGCTTCACTAATAAATTTATTGATACGCAAATTAGGCACATCCTTTTCATAAAAAATTTCAAGCTCACACTGCTTCTACCGTACAATACAAAAGGGTAAGCCTCCTATTTTAACTTAAATATATTAACATGAAAGGGTATATGACGTCTTCTATTAATTTTTTGTTCACAAGAAAATATCTTTATTATACATTCATTTATGCACTTTTTGCACACTTAATATACAAGCCATTCTTCCTTACATACAGCTTGTTTTCCTTTTATCTCTTCTATATCTTCATGAATATTAGCTAATAGGAAAAATTTCTTCCACATAGTTTTGATGCGCAATTTCATCTTCCCAATAAGTTAATACTATGTAACGATTTTCATTTTTTAAAGACTTCCCAACTACTCCACCTATCATCTCTCTTGCTTTTTTCATTCCTTTATTCCAAATTGTTTCTTGCTTATTTAAAAATTCCTTTTCTTTCTGTTGTTTTACATCACAAATAGCAACTCTTACAAAAGAGCCTTGTTTAATAACATCTTTTAAAGGCGTATCGGTTATATCATACAACGTTTGAAATAGTTCAATGTCACATGAAAGAAACGTATCTTTTTGATTACTATTTAAATAAATTGTATCGTGAGCACCATTCATAAATGATTGATATGCATTTCTATCTTCCCATAAAGTATATACACACGCTTCCTCTTCATTCCATCCACCAAATTGCCCATAAAACCCATCTAAAACTTGTAAATCACGCCATTTTTCTTGCGCTTTTGAAAACAACCCCTTTTTCTCTTCTTCCACCTTACAGTATATTGTTTTTAGTAACATTTCTAATTCCCCCTTGTTGTAAAATCCATTTTCCACTCACAATACTTTCTACTTTTCCACCTACACGTATATTAATTTCACCCTCTTCTTCTTTAGCCCGTATATGTATTAAAGAAGGCCTTTTTATCTCATATCCTTGTTCAACAAGCATATTTATCTTGTTTGTCCCAAAATAACGATATTTTAGAAGATACGCTGCCAAGCAACCATTCGAGCTGCCAGTCGCTGCATCTTCTGGTATACCATAGTAATCTGCAAAATCACGAACATTAAGATCATTATTGATTGCATTTCCTCACTCGAAATTTGATGGCCTTCCGTAAATACTGCAAGTTGATTACCTGAATACTTCCCCAGTGAACAGACATCTACAATATAAAAATTCAAATTGCTTGCCTCACTCTCTTATGCCACCTTTTTGTTTACATAACATAATTATATTTCACTAATTATCTATAGTATTCAAAGAAGCCTCCGCTCTTTCTATCAGCCATTCACCAAACGTATCTAAAAATAATAAAATTTCTTTTATATCATTTATTGGCTCAATTACATATTGTAGTGCCTTTCTCATATTTTTTTCTTGTTCGGGAAAATGCCTACTAAATAACTCATATGCGGGATATAAGTCTCTGGAGTAAAGCCCTTCTCTATCAATTGTTAATGCTAGACCTGACCTGAGTATTATCTTCATAATCCAACGGCAACAATCCTCTATATCATCCACGCCTTTATTACGAATTAACTCATTGCATGCTTGTCCAATTTGCTTCCGCAATTGAATAAGGTGTTCGTAGGCTAATTCCTGACTTACTTTATATTTGGGTAAAGACAATTTTACGTCTTCACCAAATATGCATACACCATGTGTCTGTATAATAAAGCTTATAAAAGAAAAACTATTGGAATTTATTACTTCTTTTTCACTGTAAAAACTTAACTCCACTCCTGATATACAATTAAACTGCTGTAAACTTTGAACTTCTAGCTTATTTCGCCAGCTTAAGTCTATTAATTTAGGATCCTTTCGCATTAATATAATCACATCTATATCTGCAATCCCTTCAATTCCAATCCCTCTTGGAATTGAACCCCTTATATAAACACTGTGCAAATCATCCTGTAACATTTCACAACAAGTATTTTTTATTTCTTGTATTACCTCCATAAACATAGGGTGAATTTTATCAATATGTGCATCATTTATAATATAACCTTCGTCATCTGTAGGACAAAAACGTCCTATTTTCTTTATACTTGGCAAATTATCAACTCATTTCCACATAAAATATTCTTTTTTTACACATTATAATTCTAATAATTCGGAATTAAAAACCTGAAAGTCCACTTTTCCACATATTCTCTTCTACATTTTGATTATTTCAATTGTAAAATCATAATTCAAATCAGCTCTAGTTTATTTTCTCTATCTGTAATAATATTATTACTATATATAATAATTATAAGTTTTTAAAATTTTGGAGGCATTACACATTGAAAAAATCACTTTTTACTAAATGGACGATTATTATTTCCATCTTTATCATTGCTGGTACGATTTTCTACGCAACAAAAGATAAAAATAGCAACGAAAATGCAACTGTAGAAACAGTGGACACAAAAACTTTCAAAACTAAATTACAGCCAAAAATTAATGAATTGACTACTAATTATAATGACATCATTGAGAAAGATTGGTTGCCTACCTGGGAAGAGATTAACACTTACGGAGATTCAGTAGAGAGAAATAAACTATTAGTTACAATGAATGCTGTTTCCAAGCAATATGAAACAATCATGAAAGAAATAGACACGATGAAAATTGAAGAAAACATAACAGATATACATATACAAGAACAACTAATCTACTTCACAACTGAGTTTAAAGCTGCATCAAACTTCATGAAAAATGCAGCCGATTTGATTATGGACGGAGTCAATAACTCTACTCCATCCAACGAAACAATTGAAAATATTAAACATGCTTTAGGGCTCGCGGATCACCATATTGTCACCGCTGTATCTACTTTAAATGAAGTTGAAGATAAATTAGGACTTTCAAAAAAATAAAACTATTTACTACTTGAAAACAAAAAATGATTGCAATTCGTATTTTGTCTGTCTATAATGTTTTTATTGATTTACAATCAATGGGTTTAAGTTATTAATTTTATAATTCGGATGAACCATTCAGGAGAAGATCTATCGATCTACCGACGGGGCAAAAAGTTGTTAAGCAAACTTTGAAACTCTCAGGTCTTGGTTTCAAGTAGAACTGCATGGGGACGAATCTCTGGAGAGACTCCCTCTCGCTTTTATATAGCGCGGAGGAAAACGAGCACCGAAGGAGCAAATCCGCTACTTTAGCGGATAATCTCTCAGGTAAAAGGACAGAGACAAGCGAAAGAAAATGCCGATTTGTATCGGTTTATTTTTCTATCCCTTGTTTCTCCAGAGACCATTTCATTTACTTGAAGTGGTTTTTATTTTTTCTAAAAAAGGAGAATAAAGATGGAGA
>NZ_JACYOF010000024.1 GCF_014932895.1 Bacillus thuringiensis
TAGCTGTAGTAAGAATGACATAAATTTTTTTAATTTTCATAATTCCAACCTCCGTTAGTAGTTGCTTTGTTAATTTAAATACTAATGGATGTCTTTTGTTAAACGGAATTAGTAAAAATTTTTGATTTATAATTCATTTTTTTTATAAAAACAAGTTACCTATTTAACCAATTTTATTTGTAATTTGCCTCATGTTAAATTATATTAATCCAATACCTACTATTACTGTAGAATCACATAGAGGGGATGTTGCGGATATCATTACCAAGATCCTTGATTAATCTCCCTCTATATATGTATTTTTAGTTTATTTTAATTCGTCGAATTTTCAATTGATATTTTTAGATATTTTGCCGACATTTTATAAGCACGATTATCAAAAAAATAGTCCCCTAGTTCATGAGCCAGTTCACTTACTAAAGGATATTGTTTCTTTTCTAAACCCATTTCAATTGCTTTTTGCATATGTTTTTCATATCCATAATCATCTCCTCTTAATTTAGATATCTTCCCCTTCAATCCATATAATTGAACATGGGCGTAAGGTACATCAAAAATTGATAAAAAATCAAATGCTTCATCCATAAATTTATTAACAGTTTTCCAATCCTTAAATTCTATATGAATCTCTATTAAACTTCGTAATGTGTATACCTTTTGATGTTTTTGTTGGAGAAACTCACTTAATTGCAAACATTCTTCATAGTACTTAATAGCATTAGTATAGTCTTTTAAACCTTGATAAATTTTCCCATAATTATACGCGATTATAGGTGAATACATAGAATTATTATTATCTTCTAATCCACTTTCTGCTTGCTGTAAGCATTCAAGGGCTTTGTCATATAATGCATCTAAATCATACAGTATCGTAAGCATTAACAACGTATCTATTACTCTATTCTTTATATTAAATTTCAAAAATATTTTGTAAGCTTTCCGTGCATATAAACGACTAATACTTTTATCTTTATACAGTTCCTTATTTACATGACACAAATTATAATATATATTAGCGTGTTGTATGGTTTCTTCTAGACCAAGTAAACTCTCTACCTTTACATAAATTTCATGTGCAGCCATATAGTCTTGTTTCCTATAAAAATAATGTCCCCGAGCCATTAAATAATATATTAAATCCTCGTTGTATTGAGAATCTATTTGATTTGGAATGACTTGCGAAGCCTGATTTACAATTGGTTCTACATGTGAAAAATTATTATTTCGGGAATGGTAGTATATTAAAACACCATAAGCCTTTAATAATAAAAGAATAGAGTCTATATCACGAACATACAGTTCTAAAGAAGATAAGTCTTTTTCACTTATAATTTTATCTTTTTTATACTTATTACATATTTCAAGAAGCATAGGTTCTATATCCTCATAATCTGCATCTACAAGAAAATTGTAATCAATATCTAACTTTTCAGCGACCTTTTCTAAGAAGGAAGCTGAAGGTTTGATTTGTCCATTTTCAATTCTGCTTAAATACGTTATAGAGCATATTCCTGATACTAATTCCCCTTGCGTAAATTCTTTATGTATACGGATTTGTCGAATACGTTCACCAATATTCATATTTCCAATCCCTTCTTCTAATAACTTAATTGAATTATTTTTGAGTAATATTATATGTATGAATTACCACAATAGATACATTATTTAATTTTAAACAGGGAAATAATATTGTATATTCCCCTATACATATCAATCCAAATATAAAAAATAAGTTTTATACCATACAGCTGTAACTAATTACTTTATTTATGAACACTTATTTCAATGCAACTGAAATGTTTAACGATTATTTTATACTATTGGCTTTCCTTTTCCCCCTCTTATATTTCTATATTATACCAATTTAATAATAATCACGCTTAAAAAAATGCATCTTTTATACCCTCAAAATTTTGAGATAAAAGCCCTCTGTCTAAAAACGATGATTACTTACAGGACTTTATATGTTGTAAAAATTTTCTCAAATACCCAAACATGTAAAACACTACGGAAAAAACTATTAAAAATCCGCAATTTTTTTAATCAAATTTTACTAATTGTTATTAACATAAATTAAAACGTACATTATAGATATAGAAATTCGGTTAGTTAAAAGAGAGTTACTCTGATGTTAGAAAAAAATTTATAAATACGATAAGCAACGTTATATTTATAAACTCTTAAAGAATCTATCACTTCAGTTTACTCGTTTATTTATATTAGTACATTGGCATAAGTTTTAATGGATATTTGTTTTATTGCTGAAACATGTTATAAAAATACGTTGAAGGAGAATGCTATATGACGTTACAACATGGTACATATTTATTAGAAAGAGAAAATAAAAAAAATACATTTGATGAAGAGCGATATCAGAAATGGTTAAGTAAGACAGGATTAAATGAATCAACTATTGATACTCTAATTCAAGAAAACAATATGGAATTAGAATATTTCAAAACTGTTTTATCAAACAAAGAGAATCCTGAGTTAACTACTTCTTTAGAATGGATCGCTATTGTCAACAGATTAATAAATGATAATACATATTACAATAAAGATATCGAATACTTAGATGGATTTGAAAACATTCCATTTTTCGCATTTTATGTTCCATTCTTTAACTATAGTTTGGAAGTAATATCAAATAAATTTAAAGGCGTACATGAAGAAAAAATGTCCTCTATTAATATAGAAAACATTACAAAAAGTATTCTATTAACTGTAGCTGATAGAATTGGCCAAATTGGATTAAGAGTATTAATAACAGAGATTAATATGGCAAGAACTGGTGATTTACTAAGTGGTGAGACTGAAAAGGAAAGATATGATAGCTTTATTAATGAATTTCTTCAAGATAAAGAGTATATCGAGAACCTATTCAATTCTTATCCTGTGATGGTAAGACTAATGGTAGAAACTGTGCATAGTACTGTAGATGCAATGTTTGAGATAGTCTATCATTATGCGGAAGATCGAGACCAACTAGTTGAAATTTTTGGTGGAGATTTCAACACTTTAACATCAATTAACTTAGGCGCGGGTGACACCCACCAAAATGGAAGAACCGTAGCCA
Source organism: Bacillus thuringiensis (assembly GCF_014932895.1). Taxonomy (GTDB): domain Bacteria; phylum Bacillota; class Bacilli; order Bacillales; family Bacillaceae_G; genus Bacillus_A; species Bacillus_A thuringiensis_AA. The sequence goes on from NZ_JACYOF010000024.1 coordinate 3,077, forward strand.
TGCTAAACTTTAATAATAAAGGCAAATTAGTATATAAACCTCGCTCGTTAAAAACAGATGAGCTATTTAATGAATTATTAATTTGGATTAATAAAAAAGGATTTAAAAAACCATTAAAAAATTTAACAGTATTAAGTAGAGATGAATATGGATATCAGGAGTTTATTACAGGGAGTGAGTGTAATACCTCGCAGGAAGTTGAAAACTTCTATTATAGACAAGGTGGATATATAGCTTTATTTTATATACTAAATTCCACAGATTTCCACCATGAAAATATTATTGCTGATGGTGAGTATCCTATATTTATAGACCTAGAAACACTATTTAGTAATTCAATTGAATTCACTAATGAACTAACCGATAATAAAAGTGCTTTTTTAAAATTATCATTAGACATTAAAGATTCTGTTTTTCAATCGTTAATGCTGCCTGTAAAATTCAGTGATGATCCTCTTATTGATTATGATCTAAGCGGTTTAGGAATAAGTGGTGAACTAGAAGTAGAGCCTTCTGCGGTAAATGCATTGGATAATGTATATAGTGATCAAATTAAAATGGTTAAACAAAAAGTTAAATTAAAAGAATTCAATAATACCCCACGCATTAAACAAAAGAAAACAAATGCTAGTGATTATATTCAAGAAATTATTAATGGATTCACAGATATGTATAAATTAATATTAAATAATAAACAAGAATTCACATTAGATAATGGGCCTTTATACGCATTTAAAAACACTTTTGCAAGACAAGTTTTCAGAGCAACTGAGGCATATGCAAGATTTGTATCGGCAAGTATTCATCCTGATTACTTAAAGAATGGAATTGATAGAGAAGGCTTATTTTATTATCTATGGCATGGTATTAACCATCAACCGAAATTCAGCCGAATTGCAAAGTATGAAATACAAGACCTTTTAAGAACTGATATACCTTACTTTACTTTCAAAGTGGGTTCAACGAGTTTATTTAGTTCAGATAAAATCGAAATTAAAGACTTTTTCGATAAAACTTCGATAGATGTAATAAAAGAAAAGCTAAATAAATTAAGTGACATAGATCATGATCAACAAGTAGAATTTATAAAGCAATCACTGGGCGCGATTGCTACAAACGAACAAAAAGAATACACCCCGTACGGCTATAAAGAGGTCGAAAAGAGTCTTTTAGATACCAAAGAATATCACAAAGATCAATTTCTGAATGAAGCGAAAAAAATAGGCGATGAAATAGTGAATCGTGCTATTGTAGGTGATAATTTCAAAGATGCATTGTGGTTTGGTCTTAACTTAGATAATAATGAACAATTTAAATTATCCCCTATAAGTATTGATTTATATAACGGTAGCTTAGGAATAGTACTATTCCTTGGAATACTAGCAAAAGAAACTAATGATGAAAAATATAAGAAATATGCTGTTGCTGGATTGAATTATATTGAAAATAAGTTAGCTCATACAAAATTACAATCGACTTCAGCATTTTCAGGGTATAGCTCCCTTTCATACGTATACGCTTATTTAGGAAAAATTTGGAGCGATCAAAAACTCATTAATCAATCTAAGGAATATATCAATAAAATTGATTCGCTATTAATTAAAAATGAGACCACATATGATTTTGTAGGTGGATTAAGTGGTTCCCTTCTTGTATTAGTCCGACTATATGAGGAGTTTAATTTTACTGAACTAAAACCTATTTGCGATTTAATAGCTCAAAAATTATTAAATCAGGCTTCTAACCAAATAAAAACTAATACTTTGCTCACTGGATTAGCACATGGTGCTTCTGGATATGCTTGGCCATTACTAGAATATGCTTATAAAATGGATCAGAATCACTTACTAAATGATATATTGGCAATATTAAATTATGAAAATAGCAAAGTAAATGATAATCAAGATAATTGGTTAGATTTGAGAGAAAATGAAAGTTTTGACGCGCCAGCATTTTGGTGTCATGGGGCTGGTGGAATAGGAATAAGTAGATTAATGATGTCCCAAATTATTGAGAATACTAATATTAACGGTGATTTGCAAAAATGTATTAATGTACTTATGACTAAAGGATTTGGTACTAGTAATACCTTATGCCATGGTGACTTTGGAAATCTTGATTTTCTTTTAACTTATGCTCAAGTAACAAAAAATAATGAGTATATAAAAATCTCAAGAGAAATCGGAAGACATGTATTGAAACAGAAAGAAGAGAATGGACAGTGGAATTTAGATCAACACGGCGATGTAAATATCTTAGGATTCATGATTGGAATTTCAGGTATAGGCTTTGAATTGCTGCGTTTAAATAACCCAGATATTCCTTCCGTATTAAGTTTAGATTTACCGTAAGTTTAAAGATATCCCTATCAATTGTGATTATGTAACTAAAAATATAACAATTAAACTGCTTTTATAGTCAAAAGATAAACTATTAGGGATGACCATATCAAAAAGAGAAAATTGTACATTCGGACACAATTTAGATACAAAATATCCGGTTCCTTGTACGCTAAGGGACCGGATATTTATTTTACTGTTTTATATAGCGTACAATTCCTCGCTTATTTAGATACTATAGAACATTAAAAAAATATCAACTTGGACTACAGTATCTGTTGTCGCATTAGAGCTTCCTATAGTTACTTTTACTGAAATACAATCACCTGCTTGAAATGTCATAGAAATATTATTATTGATATTGGAAGTTAGGATACCATTTAGTGTAACGATAAGAGGTGTATCTACAACATTTTTTGATCCAGATTCAAATGCAAATGTTGGAAAAATTACATATCTTTAATATCGTCTTTTGAGCTACTTTAAATAACACATCGAACGGGTTCGTTTACATTACAAAGATGTTAAATAAATGTGAGATTAATCCACAGCAGATTATGCAAAAAAAACAGAATAGGAAAAGAAAGAGAGTATAGGAGGATATATATGAACAAACCAGTTGTAGTCGTTAAAAACGTCCAAAAAGTATACGGTAAAAAAGGCGAAAACCAATCACACGCATTAAAAGGTGTGTCGTTCTCAATTCAAGAGGGGGAATTTGTTGGAATTATGGGACCATCTGGTTCAGGGAAAACAACGTTACTAAATGTAATTTCGACATTAGATAAAGCAACAGGCGGTACTGTTGAAATTGCCGGCACGGATATTACAAAGATGAAACAGGGTGAGCTTTCTGATTTCCGTTCGAAAAAATTAGGGTTCATTTTCCAAGACTTTAACTTATTAGAGAACTTATCTATTTATGAAAACATTGCACTTCCACTTTCGCTTCAAGGTGTTCCATCACGTAAGATTGGACCGAAAGTAGAGAAAGTAGCGAAGATGTTAGGAATTTCAACTATACTTCAAAAATATCCATCTGAAGTATCTGGTGGACAAAAACAACGTTCAGCAGCAGCGCGTGCGCTTGTGCATGAACCAGCTATCATTTTAGGAGACGAGCCCACAGGAGCGCTTGATTCTAAAAACGCAACAAGTCTCTTAGATGCAATGACAAACTTAAATGAAGAACAAGGCGTATCAATCATGATGGTTACACATGATCCATATAGTGCAAGTTACTGTCAGCGTATTTTATTCATTCAAGACGGGGAGTTATATAAAGAAATTCACCGCACTGGTGCACGTGAAGTATTTTATAGAGAGATTTTAGATGTACTCGCAGACTTAGGTACACAAAAAACATAAGAAAGAAGGTTCAGGCATGTTATTTAAACTTTCTATGTCAGGACTAAAAAGTAAGCTAAAGGACTATATCGTCTTACTTGTTGGTCTTGTCATGTCCATTTCAATTTTTTATATGTTTCAAACATTAGCGTTAAACGAAGCCTTTCTTAAGGCAAACTCTATTATTAGTGAAATTGGAATAGTATTCCAAGCTGGTTCAATCTTATTAGCAATTATTACGTTCTTCTATATTCTATATGCAAATTCATTCTTATTATCGCTTCGTCAAAAAGAATTAGGTATGTATATGATGTTAGGGGCAAAAAAACATAAGATTACATTTCTCATGTTCATCGAAACAATTGTATTAGGTGCGGCCTCTCTTGTAATCGGGATTGCAGTAGGTGTAGGGCTTGCACAAGTAATTGGTAAACTACTAATGCAACAACTGGATTTTACTGCAGGTGGTTATGAAGCGTTTTATGTTTCATCCATGATTGTTACCTGTGTTTTCTTCTTTGTGCTATTTGTATTATCAGCAATTATGAATAGTATCAAATTATCACGTATTACAGTCCTACAACTTGTACATGCAAATTCAAAAACAGACCGTGTTTCCGTAAAAGGTACGAAGACTGTTATTTTTGCAGTATTGGGGATTATTTTATTAACAATTGGCTATGCTTCTATGATTTACATGGATAAGTTAAGGCTAGCTGGGATTTTTATTGCTTTAATTACTGTAACGTCTGGAACTTACATGTTATTTGGAACGTTTTTACCTCTTATTATTAAAAAGATGAAAAGTAATAAAAAACGTACTGAAAAAGGACTTAATGCTTTTACATTTGCACAGTTAAACTTCCGTATTAACAGCTTAACAAAAGTACTAGCAACAGTAACGATGTTAGTTGCACTTGGAGCGGGAGCAATCTCAGGTGGTATGGCATTTAAAAATAACGTTATGATGAATGTAGATGCTCTTGCGATTTATGATGTTACAATTCATAATCCAACAATTGAAGAAAAGAAAATCTTAGATAATATTACATTTAAAGAAAAAAGCGAATATCGCTATAAAACAGATGATAAATACGTTTATTATGTAAAAGAAGATTTAGAAAAAAATCGTCCTTTCGTAAAGGATGTTAAATATATTAAGGAAGGAGTAAAAGATTCTGCTAAAGTGAAAAAAAGAGCTTCTGGAAAACTACCAACAGGAGAGATTTCAAAAAATACCGATAATTTAATTTCAGCAGAGTGGAATGATGCCTTCGGAACACTAGAACCCTCTTATGTGCATCCCAATCAAACAATTAAAATTATCGATCAAAAAATATATGATAGCTTAAAAGATACAGAAGGTACTGTATTCATTGGAAAAACAGATAATTTCTTAACATACACAAAAGAATGGAAAAAAATTGACGAGTTACAGTTAATCAAATATAAAAATCTAAAAATTGATGATATACCAAGTAAATACGCGATATATACTGGTTTTTACGGCATTTCGAGCGGGACAGTATTTATGGGCTTCTTCTTAGGAATTGCTTTCTTAGCAATGATGGCAAGCTGTTTAATGTTTAAAATTCTATCTAGTGCATCAAGTGATAGTACGCGTTATCAAATGCTTCGTAAAATTGGTGTGCGCCGTGAATTATTAACAAAGTCAATTTATAAAGAATTATTCTTAATATTCCTATTCCCAGCGATTGTCGGGATTGCACACGTACTAGTTGGTATGAATATCTTTTCGTTCATCCTAATTGATCCATATTTCCGTATTTGGCTTCCAATAATAATTTTCATAATCATTTACTCAATTTACTACTGCATTACAGTTCAATTGTATAAAGGCATTGTTCTTCCCAAAGAAGAATAAAAATTAGAAAAGTAAACATAAAGTAACTCCAAAATCAACTTTTATTGTATATTTTAGAGTTACTTTTGTTTATTTCACGTTTTTCAACACTTTGCATCTAAATAATAAATCTATCAATCCCAATAATATCAATTTCCTCTTTATTATTTAAACCGATGTGGAAAGACATTTCTAACAACAAAGATAACCATCAAAATTTAGAGTATCCTCTAGCACCTCACCAGGTATGTGCAAACATCCAAGTGTCCCCTAATACAAACAATAAATCACAAAAATAAAATCTAAACATCCTCCGAACAGAAAGTCAGCAAATAATTTCACGTACTGTAATACATATAGAAAATCCAAAGAACAAAAGCAGTATAATAGAAATATGTATTGGCAGAGTGGACAAAGTACCAAATTAGCCCGTATTTAGTGTGATAGAATCACTGTTATCCCTTAATAGACCATATAATCCCTCTGCAGCTCCAGGGACGATTGATTGAATAAACTCCAAGTATAACTCTTTTTGTTCTGTTGTACGACCAATAGCATTATTAAAAAGCATTAACAAAGTAGACAGTCCTGTTCGTCGTTGACTACCTTTACCGATCACATGAATATATATTTGTTTTGATTTCTTTAGCACGTTGTTTAACGTACTTCTTGGGATTTGTAACGCTTCACATATTTCTTTTTGAGTAAAATATACGAATCCTTTTTCGGTATTTTTTTGCACGTTTAAGAAGTCAATGATGTCGTGTTCCCACTCATACCAATGACTACGCACACGATCCTTGCGTGCTTTCTTATGTTTATACCAATACTGTGATGGTACTGGACTTGAAAATGTTACCTTTCTATCCGACCAAATTTCTAAAATTTGATTGATGTACTCTTTACTTGCGCCTTTATATTTACCTGAAAAAGCACTACGAATAGCCTTTTGAATACTTGAATTTTTCAAAGGGATTTTTAGGTTTGTATTAAATTCATCCAGTAAATTATACGCCTCGTCTTGAGTCATTCTTGAAGAATAGCATGCTAACGCGAGCGTAAATACAGCATTATCACGTCCACATACACCTTTTTGACCTCTGATATGTGTGCATGCTAATACCTTTTGTACCCATCCTTCAGTAATTTGCGTAGTTTTAATTTGCTTATTCGAAATCACTGTAAATAAACTTCTACGATGGCCGATATCTTGATCTTTAGACCATTCAATTAAATGAGATAAATTACATGTACTGTTTTCATCAAACCATACAATATTATCTTCGTTTGGCATACGGAAGAATCCAAAATCATTACATGTCAAATCAACACCAGGTAAAAGATCGCTTAGAGCTTTTCTGATGTTCTCACTGATTCTTTTTGCGCTACGTAATCCCCGGAAATCATTCTTATTCGAAATAAATAATGGATTATCCAACACAAAATAAGCCTGGTATCCCTTCACACTTTCAACAATAACTGTAGGTATTCCTAACTGCTTGTCCATTGCTGCAAGTATGATTTCCCCTGGAGTAAGGTCTTTTGTATCAATATCAACAGTAAAACAATTAATTTGTTTTAGATTTCGTTCTTCATGCCCTTTAATGATTTTTCTGTTTCTATCTATGTACGTTCCCACTCTAAAAATATTCGGAGTCCAATGTGTAGCTTGTCCAATGTGGTCCAGTACTGTTTCTTGAGAAGTCAATACAACTCCCTTTGTACCATATGAGTTCGTTAAATCTTCTTTTGTACGTGTAATAAATACAAATCTGTCATCCATTTTGATACTAGAATCCTGAGAATCTAACATGGATATGCTAGCTCTTGAGTTTTTATATTTATATTTTCGTAACCCATCATGTAAAATCAATTCGATTACTTGTTGCGCTTTATCCATGTTAGATCTCCTTTCCACTAGATTTTTGACAATAAAAAAGGTGAACAGTTATAACACTGCTCACCTCAAAAATTCTCTGGAAAGTAGATAAAAGACAGACTTTTCCCTATATTTAAACAAACTTAAATACGGATTTCTACCTTTACAATCTAGCTCTAATTAACTATACTAAATACAGATATTTTTATATCTCTAATAACATAGTTAACTAGAACGGACGGAGAATTTTACATACTGGTGTTGCAGTGTGTAAATGGAATACAAGTTGTTGACCGCAACGTGTATTCACCGGTGAGTAAAGTTATTGTCAGTAACTCTACTTTTTCTGTCAGATTGGGACCTCAGAAATCTCAATTAGACAGCCGTTCTTTTTTTATTTATTTTTTTACCATTTATTTAATAAGCTCTTTATGTACAGTATCAAATTAAATCACTTTTTGTTGAAAAACTTGCTAATTCTTACATTACAGCAAGTTTTTTTGTTTGTAAACAGTGAAATTACGCGTGATTTAAATAATATCCCTATTTCCCTATTTCTATTTTTCCCTATATCCCTATAGGGATATTTCCCTACTACCTCATTTCCCTATTTCCCTATTTTTTTAGTTTTTTTCTCTTTAAACCTCTCCTTGAAAATCTTCACTCTCACTTAATTTTTAAACCCGACTCGAATTAAAATTTCCCTTTTAAATCAACGTTTTTGTTATAAATTATTAACTCTATCATTCTATTGCATATACAGAACATCATTGTTATAATTCATTTAATAATATAGAAATATCCCTATTTCTATAATTAGAAATATCCCTATTTCCCTATTTCTATTTTTCCCTATTTCTATAAAGGGATATAGGGAAATTTTAAAAAATATAAATGGAGTGTAAAAAATGGCTATTACAATTACGGTTGGGAATTACAAAGGTGGCGTTGGTAAAACCACAAATGCTGTATTAAACTCTTATGAAGTTGCGAAAAAAGGAAAGCGAACGTTACTCGTTGACCTTGATCCACAGAGTAATGCAACGAAGTCTTTAATGTTAACTAAATCCATTCTTAATCCAGATGAAATTGTAACTGTTGAAAAAACATTAATGAAGGGGATACAAGAAAGGAATTTAGATGGTTTAGAAGTGGAAATCATGGAGAATTTATATTTAATTCCTTCTTATGTTGATTTTCAAGATTTCGCAAAGTTCCTTTATAAGACTTGCACTTCTGAAGAAGAGGAAGATCACTACTTTAAAGGATTACTTGAAAAGATAAAACATAAATATGACTACATATTTATTGATGTTCCTCCTATGTCACTAGAAGTTACGAAGAACGCCGTTGTAGCTTCTGATTATGTTCTAATTGCTTTACAAACACAAGAACGTTCTCTTACTGGTGCAGAGAACTACGTTAATGAACTTATCAAGTTGAAAGAACAATATGATCTTGATATTGAAGTAGTTGGTATTCTTCCTGTCTTATTAAAAAACAATGGTAAAGTTGATGAGTACATTATGGAAAACGCTCGTGAAATCTTTGGTGAAGAGAACCTATTTAAACATGTCGTTCCTCAAATGGAGCGTATTAAAAGATTTGATGTAAATGGTATTACTGAAAAAGATAGACATGATATGAATGTAATTGAATTATATGAAACGATTAGTGATGAATTATTATCTCGTATCGATATGTTTGAAAAAATGAAGGTTGGTGTGTAATATGGCGAGAACTCCTGGTTTGTTAGGTAGAAAAAAAAGGAACTTTGAACCTACTGAGCCTTATTTACCAAAGCAAGGACAAGCTGCAATTGAAAATAACGTTGAAGCAACTGCTCCCTCTCAACCTAAGACAGAAGAAAAAAAAGGAACCCGAAAAGAAAAAAGAAATGAAAAAACTGAAACAAAAAAGAAATTTAAAAATCAGCAAGGCAGTATTAAAATTTCTAACCAATCAAAAGAAGAGCTTGAAGTATTAATGAAACTTACAAACACAAAATTCGCTTATGAAATCATAGACTTACTTATAGATCGTTATGTAGAAAACGAGCTAACACCTGAGCAGAAAAGAAAATTCAAGCTCTTAACAGAGATATAAAAAATATAGAAATATCCCTATTACCATAAGTAGAAAAGTATACTTTTCTACTTATGCGTAATTTATCTAGTAACACCCACCAGAACCTCCACCATGGCTTTTTCTTCTCTCTTGACGCTATAATTCTTTTACGATATTCCTACATTATTTTAAATATTAATAAGAACAAAAAAAGTCTACTAGTTAAAGTAGACTTAAAATAATTTGATAGGTAAATTTTTAAGTTGTTTAGGAACCTTTCTAAACATAACTTTAAGTGTTGGATTCACTTCATCCCTATTCCCTGAAAACATAACATGAGGATTTATAAACAAAGCATATGCCCTAACATTATTATCATCAACACCACTCTCAGAACGAGCAATAATGCCTTTATCAATTAATTTTCTAACCAAAGGACTAACTTTCATTTCATGTCTTCCTATTTTTTTGGCTAATTCTCGCTGAGTTAATGGTATTTGTTCTTTAGAGTTAATATCACTAACTAAACAATTACTTAAAAACCCTACACACATTGAAATATCTAATAAAAATACCTTCTCGGCATTTGTTAAATAATCAATTTCAAATAAATACTGGATGTTCTGTTGAATAATCTGAACAAACTTTGCCTTATTTTTCACTTTATGCTCAGGAACTAACTTCATTCCTCTTGAACTAACTTTTGCTTGAAGTTCATTTGCTATGTGCATCTCTTCTTCTGATAAAACCTTCGAATCCTTAATATCTCTCAATCTTGAATTTCTTTCAGCTTGTTTTAAATTGATAGTATTTGTCATAACCTTTTTCCTCATTCCTAGTATTTACAACTAGTACGGAGACTCTTTTTCTATTATTACTAATCTACACGAAATAAATTATCTACAAAGGAGTCTAATAATTGCGAATAATCTGGTTTATTTTTCTAAATTTTTCTATATATTTACAATTAATCTCCGTTCTGTATACTTTAACTTTATAAGGAATTAAAAGTATTACATTGTAGGTACTATAAATTGATTGAAGAGGTGTAATAATGAAAACTATTAAAAATCGCCCTGAAGCAATTAAAGGAAATAGTTCTTATTCAGTAGCAGATCAATCTGGATTACCTATTAATTTCACTAATACTAAACAATTATGGGCAACTAGCAATGAGCCAGGATTTACAGAAACTAATCCCCTTGCATATTTTCCGACTCAATTATTAAATATGGACAATGAAATTCAATCAAGTTTTAAAGAACTCTCATCACTGTTTAAAAATCTACCAATGGATCCATATTTACAAGATGGAGCAACTTTCAGGTATCGTCGTTTTGGAAGCTTTAAACTAGATTCACATAACCCATTCAATGAACCTGAAATCCTTCCGCATAGACCATTTTTCCAAAGCTCTAAAATTAATAAGTATGCAGGTGATATAGAGCGGAATTTTGCACCTCTTGAACAAGAAATGATTGAAAATCTATATTTAAAAACATTCATAAAAAATCTTTTTAACATGATACCAACTCACGAACGTATAAAATCCCCTTTTTGGGAAGTCGAAGTACATCCGATTCGTGTTATAGGTAGCGCAGAAGAAGAAGGACATGGTGCACCTGAAGGTGTTCATACTGATGGCCATTCTTTTGCCTCTATCTTACTAGTAAATCGTGAAAATGTAAGTGGTGCAGATTCAATATTTGCTGACATGGATAAAGTGATTTTTTGGCAAAATCCTCTACTTAATTCTGGTGATACTGTATTATGGGATGATGCTCATTGTTTACACGATGTTACACCAATTACTCCAACTGATATAACTAAGTTGGCAATTAGAGATGTTATTAGTACATCTTGGAATCCTTTAAATAAATAAAAATTTTATCCATATAGAACTACAATAATAAAAAAGAACCGCGACTACTAATAGCGGTTCTTTTACTTGGTTTTATATTCTGTTTTATGTAAAATGAATTGAAAATGATATATATAGATAAAAAACTACTTATATCAAAAATAAAGAGGGGGGAAGAAATGTCTCGTAAATTATACCTTGCGCTCATTATGTTAAGTCTTATTTGGGGAGGATCTTTCTATTTTTTCAAGGTGTTAGTTGCAGATTTTAATCCTTTAGTTGTAGCATTTTTACGTTCAACTTTTGGAGTTATAACACTTATTGTACTTATACCATTTTTCCGTAAATCTTTTAAAGGAAAAATCCCATTTATACCTTTAATTGCTGTAGGAATACTAAATACTGTAATTCCATGGACACTTATTTGTTTTAGCGAACAAAAAATGACTAGCAATCTAGCTTCTGTTTTAAATGCAACTCAACCTTTATGGACAATGATTTTAGGGATTTTATTTTTTGGTATACGTTCTAATCGCAATCAACTTATAGGTTTATTTATTGGATTCATAGGTATTTTAATTCTTTCAGATATACATCTATCCAATGTTTTTTCAGTAAATTCTTTAAACTTTTTCGCTATGTTGACAGCAACTTTTTGCTACGGTTTAGCCACCCATATAACAAAACGCTATCTTAAAGAAATATCCATGTTTCAAATTTCTTTAGGTACATTATTAGTCGGTAGTATATGTAGTGGTTTCATAGTTTTATTATTAGAAGATCCAATTCAAATTTTAACTACGATATCATGGCATCATATAGGCGCATTAATTGGAATAGGTGTATTTGGATCAGGTATAGCGTATTTGCTTTACTTTTATTTAATTCAAAAAGGAAGTCCAGATTTCGCTTCCATATCTACATATTTAGTACCAGTATCAGCTATTTTCTGGGGATATATTCTTTTAAATGAAGTTATAAGTTGGAAGTTAATCATTGGATTAATTTTTATACTAATGGGAGTTTATATAACTAATCGTAAAATCAAGTTAAATGTTCCTATTAAAAATCTACAAAAAGAATCCTAAATAATTAGGACTCTTTTTGTATTTTCCAAAGTAAACTTTTGAATAGAAGTTTACTCTCGAAAAAAACAAAAGACGACTTATTTAATGTCGCCTTTTATCCTCAAAACATCTATAAAAACTTTATTTTTCCTCTTGATTTTCTACTTTTTCAGTTTTAGTACTGAATCCACTTTTAAATCCGTCCCAAAAATCACAACCACCTAATGAAAACGCAAATACACATAATAGACCTACCATAATACCCTTTTTGTAGTTCATTCTATAACATCCTCCATAAATACAAATCAATATCGTAATTATAATATATAAATTAAGAATATCTACAAAAACAAACTTAAATTTACCTTAAATAATTAGGCTGTTATTATCATTTTTCGAATGTAAACTTTTTATTATTAGTTTACATTCATTACCCCTTAAATATTGACTTTCATCTATTTCTCTTGATATCCTCAATTTATATAAAAAAGTATACATTCAAAACACTATAAATAAAGAGGTCATAAATCCATGAATAAAAAACCACATCTTATTGATGTCCAACCCATCCGTAGCAAAGAACAGATCGAAGATATGAAATGGTCTCTTAAACGTCATTGTTCAGAAAGAGACTATATCCTCTTTCTAATCGGCATTCATACCGGATTACGTGTTAGCGATCTACTTCAACTTGAAACACAAACCATAGTAAAACTAAAACGAAAAAAGAGAAAAGAATTCAAAATCAAAGAAGGAAAAACAAAGAAAGAACGCATGATTAACCTCACTTCTATTTTTGATGAAGTCTATTCATATGCCCAAACACTAAAAAGTACCTGTTTGTTCCCTTCAAGAAAAGGGGATCAACCCATTAGTAAGATCCAGGCTTATCGACAATTACAAAAAGCCGGAGATTTTGCTGGCGTAGAGTCCATTGGTACCCATACCATGCGCAAAACCTTCGGCTATTGGTTCTATAAACAAACAAAAGATGTAGCCATGTTACAAGAAATCCTAAATCACAGCACACCACAAATTACACTTAAATATATTGGAATTAATAAAGAAGAAAAAGATAATATCCTCGATACATTTCAAATTTAATTTACCAAAGATAAAAAGCAAAACTCTAAAAATAATGAGTTTTGCTTTTTATCTTATAATTATAACTGTCTAAAATATAATCCTTCAGTTCTACAAATAACATCAAAAAATGATGTATCTTTAAAAGAAATTACTTGAATCAATAAATCATTAACAGCAAGTATTGCTTCAAGATCAGGTAAATAAATTACAGTATTAATATATCCCCTAAAACTTAATTTCAAAACAAGATTATATAAATCATAAGACTTCACCTGAAAAACATCTTGTTCTTTAATAGAAGCTAATAATTTTTTATCGTTTTCTGTGAGGATTTCTGTTGGAACATCTTCTGGATTAAAACAATACGACGTTTCCAACCAAACTGTACTATACATAGATAAAATATCAATAACCTTTAGAAAAACAGTCTCAACTTCCAAATACTTTTTATTTTCATTAAAAGATTTTTCAGCTGAAAAATAAACATCAAACCATTCAAAAAATAGAGATGACTCTATTTTTTTAGGAAATCTGTCTATTAAAAAACTATTTGACTTAAATTTTGATTGCATATTATCAAATTCATCTATCAAATCAACAACTATTTTATTATTACTTAAATAATTTAATGAAGTATAAGCACTAATAAAAGGATATTTTTTATTTAGATAAGATTCTTCCATTTCCATCTAACGACGCCTTTCTATTCCCTTTTTTATCTTTTAATTTCCACTTACGACCACCGTGACCAGCTGTATCTTTTTCAATTGTCCATCCTGTTTTAGGATCTTTATAAGCTGTTTTACCTTTTACCTTATCTTTAAATTTACCTAAGTCAATAGAACCATCTTTCTTTTTTAAAGAACTTGGAACTCCTTGACTAGAACTTAAATATTGCTGAACTTTAGTGTAAATCCAAGAACCAGCCCAATATGTTGCACCACCTACAACAACTGCTCCAGTAGCCAATAAAGCAACTTGTCCTACTCCAGGAATAAAGTATACCGCTGCTGCCGCTGCTGCTCTCTTTTTCCTAGTTTGATTCCCAGTAATACCAGACGCTTCACGTACCATCTCTTCAACTTCTGCTATTACTTCCGGATCTTGAATAGCATCAGGATGATTAGGATTAAAAAATTCTGCTGGAATCAAATTACTTTCTGTATAATTTCCCTCAATACTTACCTTATCATTAATTTGGGTTTCAGCAAATGCACTTCCCGTTGATGGAACCATAATTGCACAAGCCAATAAACTTGCTATAAATTTCTTTGACTTAACTTTAAATTTCATTTTAAAAAAACCTCCATCTAAACTATTTATTTATATATATTAACAATCGCATATAATTATCATGCAAAACAGTCTGTTTAAAAAAAAACTTCTCTGTTATCATAAGCATGTAACAAAGAAATGATTAACTACATTTATTGATTACTTAGTTAAATATCCTAACAAATAAACTTAGGGGTATCATCAGCATTTCGGAAAAAAACACGCTAAGCAAAAAATACAATGAGCTGCCCATATTGGACAGCTCATTTACATAATTATCGTTATTGGAAGTTAATTATATTTTTCTACGTACGAAATAAAAAGCTAAGGAACCCATAATAATAGGTGTAACCAAAGTAGAAGAATATGGATTTTTAAGAAGAAAGAGTATACGTATATAGATAACAGCTAGTCCTATAAATACAGGAATTCCAATTCGAAACTCTCTACATTGTTTTATGCACCTGTATAATACTTCTCCAATTAGGCAAGCTACAAGATCTAGTATACTACCATAGATGATGAGAATTATAATGAATCCAAAATCGCTCCAGTTAAAAGAACTAGGATCAAAAATATATGGCATCAAGATCCATCCGATAATAAAAGTAAGCAGACTTGCAGTATAACTATTTACGAATTTATCCAATTCAATTACAATTTTTTTCAAAGTAATCATCCTCACAATTTCCTAATATTGTCTTCATTGTATGACAGTTATCATTAAGTAAGATAGATAAAATGTAAAATGAATACCGTATACACGCGCGGTTAAGTCGGGTAAGCGAGGGGCATCACTGCCCCTAACTCCCCTAAGAACCGTACGTGACAGTTTCCCATCATACGGCTCAAGCCTTCTTTTTGTCCGGTCACAGTATCATTGTAGGCAGGGTAAGTGGACGAGTCGTGCATTTCCATTAGGCTGTGAGTGACTTTGATGAATGGATATATCCTTTACAATGACCTTTTCTCCATTTTGCAGAGGACATTTACATATTGCACAGCGGTACCCCTGTTTTCTAGCCAGCTTCATTCTATCCATTGTATTCTCTAGATCGAAAACCTTACGGTCTCGCTTTTCCCAGTATTCCTTAAGAGTAGGGTTGTCAGGACTGTTTTTGTACATAACCATAACGTGTCTTTCAATCTTTATCCATGGCATATGTAGTAGCTGAATATTTGTCTTCGGACAGGTTGGAACCCATACGTTCCCTCCATGATGCGGGGCTTTATAGTATCGTATTCTAATCCATTTCCATGACTTTTTAGGATGTAATTGTCTGAGATGTTTACGTATCTTCCAGAATACATAGTTTGCTATCTTACTAAATATCCTTTTAGACACTACATGTTTCCAATATTGTCCGTAACCCCTGATAACTGGATTCAATACCCGAATAACTTCACCAATAGGTTGTCCTTTCATAGTGCGAAGTGTATCTCTAATCTTCCCTTTAGCTTTCTGTATGCCGCTCTTACTTGGTTTAATAAACAATTTATTCCCTTGCCATGTCTTGTACTGTCGGATTGAAAATCCTAGAAACTCAAAACCTCGCTCGATGTGTGTAACCTTCGTTTTTTCTGGGCTTAGTTCCAGTCCTCTATCTTTCAGATAGGGACAGAGTCTCTCATATATGGACTGGGCCTGCTCTTTTGTTTCCGTTAGGACGACAAAATCATCTGCATAACGCACAAGAGCTATTTTACAAGCGGGATGGATAATGTAGCTTCCATTGGCTTTGTAATTCTTTTTGTAAGTGATACCTAATATTTCTTCCATTCCATGAAGTGCGATATTAGCTAATAAAGGTGAGATAATTCCTCCTTGTGGAGTTCCTTCCTGCGTCTCAGAGAAAGTATTTTGTTCCATGTACCCCATTTGAAGCCATCTTTCTATAAGTGGGCTCCCGGGGAAATTGGCTAATTGTTTGAGTATCCAATTATGATTCAGATGGTCAAAACATCCTTTGAAATCTCCTTCAAATATCCATTTCTTCTTACTACCCCCGTTAATCCTGTTGAAGATACTACGTATGGCATCATGTGTACCTCTTTTAGGACGGAAACCATAAGAATTTGCTTCAAATCTAGATTCCCATTGTGGTTCTAATGCGTTTCTGACCATATTTTGATATACTCTGTCTTTTATTGTGGGAATACCTAAAGGTCTTAACTTCCCATTCTTTTTGGCGATGTATATACGTTTCGCTGGTTTCGGATGATGTCGAAGGATATTCTGCTTTCTAAGTTGCTCATATAATTGATTTCTATCCCTCCGACTTAACGCTGTATGTTCATCTACTCCAGGTGTTCGCTTTCCTTTATTCTGTTGCGTCACCCTTCTAATGGATATTAGTAAGTTCGCCTCACTCCGTAGGAGTAAACGTTGAAGTTTTCTTACCTTTCTACGTTGATTTGACTGTTCGGCACGATAAATTCTTTGTCGTAACTTCGTCACATACATTTGAACTGCTTTCCAATCCGTTGAGTTCCACTCTGTATATGAGACGTGCGCCGACGCTCGTTCTGAGGTGTTCATAACTGCACGCTCCTATTCGTCAGAAGATAACTTACAGATATATTTCCGTGTTGAAGACCTATAAGAAGTGGGCTCTCTTTCGAGCTTGTCATGGGATTGTCCGTGAGGACGACAATATCCGTTCAGTTATACTTGTTGTTTTTCTGTTACCTTTCGGAACAACGGCATTCGCTTTTTCCTATATCCTTTACCCTCTGTCACATCGCTTGACTTTACAGTCTCACTACTGATTTCTCAGATGACATAGGGCTTACCAAGTTTCACATTCCACAGATGCGGTAGGGTTAGGTGGACTCTTTACTCCGGACAAGATGCGGGACGCGACGCGGCAGTGTTATGAGCCTGCCTTTCCTCTTGTCAAATACCCAAGCAAGGCTGTACATTATCTTGGGCTAATGGTTACGAAGCTTGCAAGTCTTCACTTTCGTTCACCATACCTATCTTCTCCTAGCAGTTTTCCAGACCATGTACTGGTCATCTGTTTCCGCATTTCCTCATGCAACCCACAAGCCCGTTACCAAGCTTGCAGTTTCGGACGGAGATGGTCTTAGCGTCTAGACTAGTAGCGAAAGCTACACTGTAAGAATGCGACTTCTTGTCGCACCATAACGCATCATTATCGGTAGCAAAAAAACGCACAAACCTTTGTTACAAATTAGGCTTGTGCGTTTTTTCTTTTTATTGTGTTTTGCTTGTGTTTACATCCAATACACGACACTAATAATGACTATACTTATACCCAAGATAAAGTACGTAGACTTTTTATTCTTAGGCATGTTCACTCCTTTATAAAAAAACAACAAGGAACAAATCAAGAAAACAAGGTAGATAACAAACTCCACTAAAATAGACATGTCTTTCCCCCTTTTTTTCTTCCTATGATTCTATACATCTTTTTATACATTCCTATCCTGACGTGGGTTTTAGGCTTATCGTTTGTTACTAAATTAGCCGAAAAACTGTATAAAATCTTGCATGCTCTTGTCCTATTTTTTTCGAAATACTAGTGACACCCCATACTTAAGAAAATAAATCACAATAAAAGGCTTCGCAACAGATCATTGCATGCTTTTTTTACAATGCTACGATGCGTTTCTTACTATTTAATATTAGAATAATTAAAGTAATTGAAGGAGGTACATATATGGACATTGGAAAAAAAATAAAACACTTAAGATTAATAAATAAAATGACACAAGAAGATGTAGCCAGCCAGTTATTTATTTCAAGACAAGTTATATCTAAATGGGAGCTAGGAAAAAGTCTTCCTGATCTAAACAATTTATTAGCCTTAAGCAATCTATTTAATGTTTCGATTGATTCTTTATTAAAGGAGGACTCAAATTTGCAAAGTCAGATAATAAAACAAAGCAATTACAAAAGATATTTAATAATAGCCGCTATATATATATATTCTTTGATTACTTTGATTGTTATATTTTATTGTATTATTGCCTTTTTACTCATGCCAAAAGACATAAAAACATCAGATCTAAAAGTTATTAATTCCCACTTTTATCAAGAAAACGATAAAAAAGAAATTCTATATATTTATAGTAAATTAACACCTTTCTTCTCCAATTATTCAGGGGATTATAGCATTCAAACAAAAGAACATGAAATAAACATTCATGCTAATCGAAATTCAATTCCTTTTAGAAATAAAGATGTTTTGTTTTCAATTGAAAAAGATATACCCCATGGAATAGATTGGGAAGAAAAAGATGTTTACATTGTAGATGAAAACAATAAAAAAATACTTATATATAGCCATAAAAATAAACAACTGTATTACCAACTAAAAAATTAAAAAGTAGGCGATCAAAATTAAAAACATTTATAAATATATTTTTATACTAACTACGCTTATTCTTAATATAATTAGTTCTCTACTCATTATGAATACTTCATTTACACCAGGGAATATGGTATTTGCCATTACATTTTTATTTTTCACTATGCTATTCCAAACTACTACAATGCTATTTATTATATATATGATTAAGAATGATACGTCTAAAAAGATAAAAATAATATTATATGTATTTTTAACACTAGATATATTTATCTTTTTATCATTGCTATACATGGCATATATAGTAACAACAGCATTAAAATATTATTAACATCTTTATAGCAAGGGAATGCTTGTAGACTGATCTATACTGCATTCCCTTATTGTATGTATGCTATATTCTTATTCGCCTTTTTCTAACAGTAGAACCACGAATTTTGGCGAAGACATTGGTTTTTGCCCTTTACTACTGGGGCATCCGTCCTATGCTTTTCATTCCACGATTCACTTGACTACGACCCTCTTCCCCTCATAGTCAAGTGACTTTCGCGGCATAAACGCATAGGAATCAGTAGATTACTTCCAAAATTGATACCATTTCTTTTCATTACTTGCCGCAACCATCTGTTTTACTTCTTGAAGCTCTCGCATAACAGTCATAACAGCCTTATCACGATCAGCAACTTGTTGTTTCTCTACAGTATCGGAGTGAGTTAATAATTTTTGTTGCGATTCCAATAAGTTTGTTAGTTGAGCTATTTGTTCATTTTGACTCTGTAATTGTTTTTGTTGTAACTCCACTGTACCTTTTAATTCTTGCAATAATTCTTTTAAATCATCTGATTTAGGTGTTATAACAGTCATATTTATATTCTGAACTGTTAACCCTTCCTCTTCTAAAAGTAATTTACAAGCATCTTCCAATGTAACTTGGGGCATACTTTTTAATTCTACTAACCTTTGTAATAATCCAATATCATAATCATCAAAAATAACCCGTTCTCGTTCATCTCTTTTAAAAGCATAACAGTTATAGCTCTCAATTAATAAATAATATTTTTTAATCGTAGACGGCGATACTTTCAATCTTTTAGCAACTTGGGATACATTTTCATAAATTATAGGAGTCATAATAGTCATAACCTCCTTTTTAGTATTTCAAATTCGTTATAACGGTTATAACTCCTCTATCTTAGCACTTTAAATAAACTTGAGCTAAATCTACTCTTCCTTTTCCGTGACCTAATTCTTCATGAACTATATTCATCGCGTCTTGTACTTGCCGATAGGTAGTTTTAAACTCTTGCCGAATCCCATAATCCGCGTGTTTTCCTCGCTCGTGATTTTTTAGCATATAAGCCAATACTTTCTGTCCTTGCTCATAGGATTCCCCTAATAATTCTTTAAAACGTTCCCTCGCAAACGTATGACGGAACATATGCGTTCCATTCGTAGGAATCCCAGTTGCCATTCCAGCTTTTAATAGAGCGGCCCGCAAAGTATTATCTCTAACTGGAATGACTTTTTCATGTAACTCTTTATCTTTAATCATTTCATAGATCTTTTCTTGCAACCTTTCAGGTATCTGAATTTCACGTCTCCGTCCACCTTTTGTAATTCCTTTTCCATTCTTAATCTTTAAAACACCCTTCTTCAAATCAAAATGTTCTAAAGTCAGATTGATAACTTCTCTCGCACGAAGTCCCAAATGTAACTGTAATTGAAATGCATTCCGAACATGGACAGAGGGGATGTTCTCTATTAATCTATTCGCGTCTCTCAAGCTCATAGAGCGATTCTCAGGAGCTTTCTTATCTTTTTGGTTGTTATAGCTATACACCCTTTTTTCAGAACAAAAGCTCACAGGGTCCTTTTGAAGCTTCTCCGCCTGTCTGTGCATAGCTATTTGTAACTTCCTTAGGCACGTCTCAATATTCATTAAGTGTCCGTGGGACACCCCTTCTTGTTCTTTATGCTGTAAATAAGCATAATAATGTTCTTCTTTAAAATAAACGATTCGTGTAATTCCATACTGTTCCCTACAAAAACGTGCAAAATCAATTGAAACCGATATTGTATTTTGAATATGTTTAAAAGAATATAAACCTCTCGTATGCTGTCCTTCTTTTTTCGCCTCATATTTTGATTGCCCAATACAAATAATTTCTTTTACTGCATTTTCAATTTGCCTTACAAGGGATACTTTTGAAGATCCTCGCCGTCTTCCCATATTCCCGCCGCCCTTCGGTCGGCCCGTTTTCGCTAACGCTCAAACGGGCATGATCCACCTTATGGTGCGCGGCAAATGCGCCGCACCCCATAAGGTGTCAATCCGCTACTCCATATGTATCTGTAAAACTCCAATTTAAGCCTACGCCTGTCGCTCCATTTTTAGCGTGGAGAGCAACTGTTATATCCACGTTTCTTTAGCAAATCCACTTGTCTTCGCAACGGCACGGCTATAGCCGTGCTTTCTTCGTACCTTGCGGTTCTCACTCCTTTTTTATATTATTTAATTCAAAAACACATTCGTTCATTTTCATGATCTCATTAAAAATAAATAATTATATATAAAAAGAGCCGTTTCGGACTCAGAGTCATAAACACCATATTAGTGTCTGAATCTGAACCGCGAAACGGCTCTTGAATGTTTAAGCGAAATAAAAAGAAAAAAGTAAATCTACATTAAATTTAACATAAGTTAAGTATAGATTCCATTGATTTTCTTTAACTTTTAGGGTAGAGACTGATTCTCTCTTTTGAGTCTAACCTCTGTGTATTACGTATCTATACGGTAAATGAAATTATTGCGGTTTAGCTTGTATAATAACAAATTTAGGTCAATGAACCCTACGCATAATTGTTGTGTAAGTAATTGATAATCCTCTTTCTCCTATCGTTTTCATCAAATTACGAAAACACAGATTATAACGCGGGTACCACCTTACCATTAATAAGAATAGTTAAGACTAATAATCTTTACGCTTGAATAGGTTTTAGATCAATGAGTATGGAACGCTATCAAACAAAACAGTACATATCGCAAGTTAAAATGCTTTGTACTGTTGCTTACTTATCTATTATTTTTTACACCTGCTATAGTAAAAATTGTTTAGTAAACTAATTTATTTTTCTATCAAGTATATCCTATAAATCTTATATAAAATTTAAAGTGCAGGTACTAATTTCCACACAACTTTTTCTTTACCTAAGCGAGCAAATGTAACAGGACCATACAGTGGCGATTCACCATCTTTATAACCAAGGTATCCACCTTCTGCTTGCAGTATATATCCTCCTTCTACAGGAGTTATTGTCCAATCAGCCGCGTATTGTTCACCCAAAATAAGATGTAAGCTACTATCTATAAAATAATAAACAAGTCCTTTCACAGGAAACGGATAAAGCATTCCAATGTGGTATTTCTTTTTTTCTTCAGAAAAAAAGAATTTCATAGGAGTTCCTGAGGGCTCTTCCACTGTATTACCTAGTGAATTAACTACTACAGATGGTGAAAAATTTAAAGACGGAAGAGAATGTAATCCTCTTGTTGGTAAATCTGCTGGAACTATATAATAATTTTTACTTGTGTCAATTTGATTTGCTACTTCATTTAATGGATTTGATGATACAGAGGCACTTGCTTTTTCTATTGGTAAAAATCCTAACAATATAACTAAAACCAAGAAAGATATTAATGCTTCTTTATTCTTCATAAAATCACCTCCTTTAAAGTACTTAACTTATATAATAACTAAATGAATAAAAAATCTTAATATTAAGAAAATTAATTGTAGAATTTAGCATAATTGTTGTTCAACTATTGTGTTGCAAATGCCATAATTAACACTTTTATCACTGTAAAAGCCTATTCAATTACATTAGTAAGGATTCAAAATTTTAACGAATTTACCGAAAGAATTCTCCTTCCTCGAGCGTGTGAAGGGTGCTAGCCCAACGGTAGGTGGGAGATGAATTTCGGTTTGGCA
>NZ_JACYOF010000025.1 GCF_014932895.1 Bacillus thuringiensis
CACACCCGTTCCCATACCGAACACGGAAGTTAAGCTCTCTAGCGCCGATGGTAGTTGGGACCTTGTCCCTGTGAGAGTAGGACGTCGCCAAGCTATTTATATCATCGCGGGGTGGAGCAGCACGGTAGCTCGTCGGGCTCATAACCCGAAGGTCGCAGGTTCAAATCCTGTCCCCGCAACCAAATGGTCCCGTGGTGTAGTGGTTAACATGCCTGCCTGTCACGCAGGAGATCGCCGGTTCGACCCCGGTCGNTATAAAGAAAAGAACGAAACAAGTTGTTTCGTATTTTTTTATTTGTTTTAACAAAACTAATAAAGACAGTCAAACTATCCTTAGGACAACTCCTAAGGACTTTTTTATATATTCAAAACCTGTATAATAAAGAGCAGAGAACATTGTGAGTAAAGTAGGTGAAGTCTGTGAGTAAGTATGAAGTAACAACAAAATCTTCTGAGGAAACACAAAGATTATCAGAAAAACTAGGTGAACTTGTAAAGGCGCAAGATGTAATTATTTTAGAAGGAGATCTTGGGGCTGGTAAGACGACTTTTACAAAAGGACTAGCAAAAGGTCTTGGAGTGAAAAGAGTTGTAAATAGTCCTACCTTTAACATTATTAAAGAATATAAAGGCAGATTACCGTTATATCATATGGACGTGTATCGTTTAGCGGAAAGTGAAGAAGACTTAGGTTTTGATGAGTACTTCTATGGTGAAGGAATTACGGTAGTAGAATGGGCGCATTTAATAGAAGCATATTTACCGAATGAAAAGTTACAAATTAGTTTATTCCATGCTGGAGCTGACACAAGGAAAATTATACTCGAGCCAGTTGGAGACCGCTATATTAGATTATGTGAGGAGCTATTACAAGATGAAAGTACTAGCAATTGATACTTCAAATTACGTAATGGGTGTATCCCTTATTGAGGAAGGAAACGTGATTGGGGAAATCATTACAAATTTAACAAAAAACCATTCTGTACGTCTTATGCCAGCTGTAGAGCAACTGTTAAAAGAATGTGGTGTAAAACCGAAAGAATTAACTAAAATTGTTGTAGCTGCTGGACCTGGATCATATACAGGTGTTCGCATAGGTGTAACAGCCGCAAAAACATTAGCTTGGTCACTCCAAATACCAATTGTAGGTGTATCAAGTTTAGAAGTAGTAGCTGCAAACGGTGCTAACTTTAGTGGACTAATTTGTCCTTTATTTGATGGAAGACGTGGACAAATTTATACTGGGTTATATACATATGAAGGAGAGCAGTTAACTTCAATAGAAGAAGACCGAATTATTCTTATTGTGGACTGGTTGCAAATGTTAAAAGATAAAGAACAGCCTGTTTTATTTATCGGTAACGATGTTAAATTGCATAAAGAAACAATTATAGAATATTTAGGTAGGCAAGCTGTATTTGCTCCTTTCACTAAAAATAACCCAAGACCAAGTGAGTTAGCATTTTTAGGATTACAAAAAGGGGAACAAGATGTGCATTCGTTTGTTCCTAGTTACCTTCGTTTAGCTGAAGCTGAAACAAAGTGGTTAGAAAGTCAAAACAAGTAGGAGTCTACAGAAGATGGATATGATATTTAGAAAGATGGAACTCGATGATATCGCTCAAATTGTAGCTATTGAAGAAGCATCTTTTTCAACTCCTTGGACTGCAGATGCCTTTCACCGTGAATTAAAGATGAATGAACATGCACATTATATCGTGCTAGAAAAAGACGGTCGTGTAATCGGGTATTGTGGATTGTGGATAATTATTGATGAATCACATATAACAAATATAGCTATTTTGCCAGAATATCGAGGTCAAAAGTTAGGAGATGCCCTATTGAAAGCAGTTATTTCCCAAGCGAAAGAACTAGGGGTGAAAACGATGACGCTTGAAGTACGGGTATCAAATGAAGTAGCAAAGCAGTTATACAGAAAATACGGATTTCAAAATGGTGGAATTCGTAAACGATACTATGCAGACAATCAGGAAGATGGTCTTGTAATGTGGGTGAATATATAATGGAAAAAAATACGATTATACTTGGTATTGAAACAAGCTGTGATGAAACAGCGGTAGCAGTTGTTAAAAATGGAACGGAAATCATTGCGAATGTCGTTGCATCACAAATTGAAAGTCATAAACGTTTTGGCGGCGTTGTACCAGAGATTGCATCCCGTCATCATGTAGAAGAAATTACAGTTGTGTTAGAAGAAGCTTTAAAAGAAGCGAACATCACTTTTGATGATATTGATGCAATTGCTGTAACAGAAGGACCTGGTTTAGTAGGGGCACTGTTAATAGGAGTAAATGCAGCGAAGGCAGTAGCCTTTGCACATGATATTCCTCTAGTTGGTGTTCATCATATCGCTGGCCATATTTATGCAAACCGTTTAGTAAAAGAGATGCAATTCCCACTATTATCACTAGTTGTATCTGGTGGACATACAGAGCTTGTTTATATGAAAGAACATGGTTCATTTGAAGTAATTGGGGAAACACGTGATGATGCTGCAGGTGAGGCTTATGATAAAGTAGCACGTACATTATCAATGCCTTATCCAGGAGGTCCTCATATTGATCGTCTTGCGCATGAAGGAGAGCCAACAATTGATTTACCTCGTGCGTGGCTAGAACCGGATTCGTATGATTTTAGCTTTAGTGGATTAAAATCAGCAGTTATCAACACTGTGCATAACGCAAAACAGCGCGGTATAGAAATAGCACCGGAAGATTTAGCAGCAAGCTTCCAAGAGAGTGTAATTGATGTACTTGTAACGAAAGCATCTCGTGCAGCGGAAGCTTATAATGTAAAACAAGTGCTTCTTGCAGGTGGAGTAGCTGCTAATAAAGGGCTTCGTGCACGTTTAGAAGCAGAATTTGCACAAAAAGAAAATATTGAGTTAATTATTCCTCCACTATCTTTATGCACAGATAATGCAGCGATGATTGCAGCTGCAGGTACAATTGCATACGAACAAGGAAAACGTGCGACATTAGCTTTAAATGCAAATCCAGGATTAGATATTGAAGCATAGTTATGCACAAAATTAACCACAGCTTGTGGATAAAACCCATATTATCTGTTGATAATATGGGTTTTATTGTGCATATAAAATGTTAATAACTTTTAAAACGGTTGTGGAAAATGTGGAAAACTTATTTTAAGGTTTATTTTATAAAGGTGGATATGTGTATAAACTTGTGGATAAAACAGGTGAAGTCTGACCTTTAAAGATATTCTTTTTTGGGAAATAAAAAACAAGAAGATATCCCAAAAAACCTTTCGAAACATCCTCCTTTATTATATAGGTTGCTATTATTGTCAATCTTTGTCGAATTGTCGATATAATTTCATGCACCATGGAACTGATTCTAAAATAGAAAATAAAAAGGATGTCATTTAGTCAAAAATAATCGACTTATGAGACATCCTTCTTGTTTAAATTCGCTTATATATGCAGTTCTTCCCACTCTGCCATACAAGTTTCAAGTTGTTCTTGTAGTGTTTGCTTTTTAGTTGTAATTTCACTAGCCTTTTCATAATCTGCATATATTTCTGGTAAGCAAAGCTGATCTTCTAACGTAGCAATTTCTTCTTCTAATTCTACGATATTTTGTTCTAATTCTTCAATTTTTCGAGTGCGTTGACGCTCTAGCTTTTTGCGCTCTTTTTCTTCTAGGTAATTTAACTTTTCTTGTGCAACTATCTTTTGAACAGGTGCTTCATCTTCTTGATGTTCAAGCTCTGCACGTTCAATCATTTCGTTTTTCTTTTCAACATAGTAATCGTAATCACCTAAATATTCTTGTGCACCTTCTGTTGATAACTCAATAACGGTCGTCGTTACACGATTAATAAAGTAGCGGTCATGTGAGACGAATAGAAGAGTCCCTGGGTAATCAATTAAAGCATTCTCCAAAATTTCTTTACTATTTAAATCAAGATGGTTCGTTGGCTCATCGAGAATTAATAAATTTGATTTTTGCATCATAAGTTTTGCGAGAGCTAATCGAGCCTTTTGTCCACCACTAAGAGAAGATACTGGTTTCAGTACATCATCCCCTGTGAATAAAAAATTGCCGAGTATAGTGCGGATTTCTTTTTCTGGTTGCAGTGGATATTCATCCCATAGTTCATTTAAAACGCGCTTAGAAGATGTTAAGTTGGCTTGTTCTTGATCATAATAACCAACAGATACATTTGATCCGAAAGCAACATCTCCGTGTAATAGCTGTAACTTATTCACAATGGATTTTAATAATGTGGATTTTCCAATTCCGTTAGGTCCAACTAAGGCAACACTATCTCCGCGAGTTAAGCGCATATTTACATGTTCAATAATAGGTTCCGAATCATAGCCAATCGTTGCATCTTTTACTTGTAAAACATCATTTCCACTTTGTTTTTCGATATCGAAGTGGAAGGATGCTGACTTAGAATCACCTAATGGTCTCGTTAATAATTCCATTCTGTCTAATTGTTTACGGCGACTTTGAGCGCGTTTTGTTGTAGATGCACGAGCTATATTCTTTTGAACGAAGTCCTCAAGTTTAGCGATTTCATCTTGTTGTTTTTCGTAACGCTTCATTTCTTGCTCGTATAGGGCTGATTTTAAGTCTAAGTATTTACTGTAGTTACCAACAAATCGTCTGCTTTCTTTATTCGAAATTTCGTATACTTGTGTAACGAGTTTGTCTAAGAAATAACGGTCATGGGAAACGATTAAAATTGCACCAGGATAACCTTGTAAGTATTGCTCAAGCCATGTGAGTGTTTCGATGTCTAAATGGTTTGTAGGCTCGTCTAAAATAAGTAAGTCTGGTTTCGTTAATAATAATTTACCAAGAGCTAATCGTGTTTTTTGTCCACCACTTAAAGTAGAGATTGTCGTCTGGTGCGTTTCAACAGGGAAACCAAGACCACTTAAAATGGAGCGAATATCTGCCTCGTACTGATAGCCACCTTGATCTTTATAATCTAATTGTAATTGATCATAATCAGCTAATAATTTTTCGTATGTAGCTGCATTTGAAAAGTTTTCTTCCTTTCCCATCTCTTGCTCTAGCCTTCGAAGTTTTGTCTCCATTTGCTGTAGGTGTGTAAAGACTGTTAACATTTCATCCCAAATTGTTAAAGTTGTTTCTAGTCCAGTATTTTGAGCTAAATACCCTATTGAGACATCTTTCGGCTTTATAATTTCACCACCATCATGAGATAACTCGCCAGCGATAATTTTTAATAATGTAGATTTTCCAGCTCCATTTCGTCCAACTAATGCGATACGATCTTTCGTTTGAACTTCCAATTTTATGTTTGCAAGAATTGTTTCTGCACCGTATAATTTCGAAAGTCCATTTACTTGTAATAAAATCAATGTTTTCACCTCAAATAATTTCTTAACTTTGCCATGTTTATATTTCTCAATCATACTAAAAATAGTGTATAGTTTAAAATAAAGAGAGAATACTTCTTCTCTTTATTATACAAGGAATTTAATGAGTGCTAAACTTCTGTATTTGATTAAAGCATTATGAATAAAGATAGGAAGAGAGGAGAGGTTATATGGATCAGCAAAAGATTCCACAAGCCACTGCTAAACGATTGCCTCTATACTATCGATTTATCCAAAACTTATCTCTTTCTGGTAAGCAACGTGTTTCATCAGCCGAATTGAGTGAAGCGGTAAAAGTAGATTCCGCAACAATACGAAGAGATTTTTCGTATTTTGGAGCGTTAGGGAAAAAGGGATATGGATATAACGTAAATTATTTATTATCATTTTTCCGTGAAACACTTGATCAAGATGATATAACACGTGTAGCACTTATTGGAGTAGGTAATTTAGGGACCGCTTTCTTACATTATAATTTCACGAAAAACAATAATACAAAAATTGAAATGGCGTTTGATGTTAATGAAGAGAAAGTTGGAACAGAAATCGGAGGCATTCCTGTATATCATTTAGATGAATTAGAAGAAAGATTATCAAATGATATACAAGTGGCAATATTAACAGTACCCGCTACAGTAGCGCAAGCTGTAGCTGATAGGTTGGCAGAAACAAGCGTGCACGGTATTTTAAATTTCACACCAGCACGATTAAATGTATCAGAGAATATTAGAATCCATCATATTGATTTGGCTGTAGAGTTACAAACGCTTGTGTACTTTTTGAAAAATTATCCACAATAAAACGCAGAGGAAGCGACCTCTGCGTTTTATTATTGTTTCTTCTTTGTGAATTTAACTAATATAAGGCGAAGTGCCAAATTAAAATCAATTGTTGCCATAACTGCAAATAGTATTGTCCACACATTCCAGATTGTATCTGTCACGTTCGTAATGGCAAAGCGTGTAAAGATACATCCGAGAAGGAAGTACAATGCAGCCATGAACAATGGTGAGTTTCTCATACAAAAAATCCTCCGATAAAGCCTTGCATTTTTTCAGCTTCTTTAATCATTTCTTGAATTTGCTCATTGCTTACTACAATTTGAGCAACTGCAACGAATGTATTCATCGCAACATGAGCTGCAATTGGAACGATAATACGTTTTGTTTTTACATATAAAAAGGCGAATACGAGTCCCATAGCAGTGTATACCAATAAGTGAGTAAAATCAAAATGAATTGCCGCAAATACAAGGGAGCTAATGATAGCGGCAATAAAGAAGTTAAACTTTTTATAAAGTGTACCAAATAAAATTTTTCTAAATACGATTTCTTCTAAAATTGGTCCTATAATAGATACAACAATAAGGAACCAAGGTGTTGTTCTTGCGATGTCCATAAGCCTTGCTGTATTTTCAGATCCAGGTTTAATACCTAATAAATACATTTCAATCATACCAGCAATACTTTGTGAGAAAAATGCTAAGAAGAACCCGATAAAAATCCAACCAATCGTAGCTGGAACAGTAGAGCGCATTTTATCTAAATGCCTGTCACGAATATCTGTTCTAAGTAACCAAAGTACAATGCATAATGCGATAAAGAAGCTAATGATTGCCCAATGGCCAGTTATAAGTTGGAATTTTTCCTCTCTAGTAAATCCCCTATTATCATATAGTCCAGTTTTCAGGAGAAGTGGTAATCCAGCAATTGATGATAACTGCATTAAAATGTATGTAACGATAACCCACCAATATTGTTTCTTCAAATGGTTTAACCATCCTTTCTAACTCTAGTGTATGAAATAAGGTAGGATAACATGTAAATATGTTATCTACGATATAAACGTTCATTCAAATTATTATTTTTTTGTAAATCTGTATTTGAATTTAAAGTAGGAGACAGGAAAAAGTTGTGCGTTTAGCGAAAACAACTTAGGGTGTCTTTCATATTGTAACATACGAGTAGTGGAAACAACGATTCATATAGTACTGGTAGTATTCTATATAGAAAAGTTTATATAGTGATTTGCGAAAAAATTATGATTTTTTTACTTGCAAAAGAAATTGAGATTATTTATTATTATAAGTGTGTTAGCACTCGAGTGACTTGAGTGCTAATAAATAAAATTTACATAACAAAATGAGGAGGTTATTGTTCATGCTAAAGCCATTAGGTGATCGCGTTGTAATTGAGCTTGTTCAAGCAGAAGAAAAAACAGCAAGTGGTATTGTATTACCAGACACTGCAAAAGAAAAACCACAAGAGGGTAAAGTTATTGCAGTAGGTACTGGTCGAGTGCTTGAAAATGGTGAGCGTGTTGCTTTAGAGGTAGCAGTAGGTGATCTTATCATCTTCTCAAAATATGCAGGTACTGAAGTGAAATACGAAGGTACAGACTACTTGATTTTACGTGAAAGTGACATTTTAGCAGTTATCGGTTAATTATATAAATCTTAAAAAATCCAAGGGGGTCAATTATTATGGCAAAAGATATTAAATTTAGTGAAGAAGCACGTCGTTCGATGCTTCGCGGTGTCGACACTCTTGCAAACGCAGTAAAAGTAACGCTTGGACCAAAAGGTCGTAACGTTGTACTTGAGAAAAAATTCGGTTCACCACTTATTACAAATGATGGTGTAACGATCGCAAAAGAAATCGAATTAGAAGATGCATTCGAAAACATGGGTGCAAAATTAGTAGCAGAAGTTGCTAGCAAAACAAACGATGTAGCTGGTGACGGAACAACAACTGCAACTGTATTAGCGCAAGCTATGATTCGTGAAGGTCTTAAAAACGTAACAGCTGGTGCAAACCCAATGGGTCTTCGTAAAGGTATCGAAAAAGCTGTTACTGCTGCAATTGAAGAATTAAAAACGATTTCTAAACCAATCGAAGGTAAATCTTCAATCGCACAAGTAGCTGCTATTTCTGCTGCTGACGAAGAAGTAGGTCAATTAATCGCTGAAGCAATGGAGCGCGTTGGTAACGACGGCGTTATTACTTTAGAAGAGTCTAAAGGATTCACAACAGAATTAGACGTAGTAGAAGGTATGCAATTTGATCGTGGATATGCTTCTCCTTACATGATTACTGATTCTGACAAAATGGAAGCAGTTCTTGATAACCCATACATCTTAATCACTGACAAAAAGATTTCTAACATCCAAGAAATCTTACCAGTATTAGAGCAAGTGGTACAACAAGGTAAACCACTTCTTATCATTGCTGAAGATGTTGAAGGCGAAGCGTTAGCTACATTAGTAGTAAACAAACTTCGTGGTACATTCAATGTAGTAGCTGTTAAAGCTCCTGGATTTGGTGACCGTCGTAAAGCAATGCTAGAAGATATCGCAATCTTAACTGGTGGCGAAGTAATCACTGAAGAATTAGGACGTGACTTAAAATCTGCTACAGTTGAATCTTTAGGACGCGCTGGTAAAGTTGTTGTAACGAAAGAAAACACAACTGTAGTTGAAGGTATTGGAAATACACAACAAATCGAAGCTCGCATCGGTCAAATCCGTGCGCAATTAGAAGAAACAACTTCTGAATTCGATCGTGAAAAATTACAAGAGCGTCTTGCTAAACTAGCAGGTGGCGTAGCGGTAATTAAAGTAGGGGCAGCAACTGAAACTGAGTTAAAAGAACGCAAACTTCGCATTGAAGATGCACTTAACTCAACTCGTGCAGCAGTAGAAGAAGGTATCGTTGCAGGTGGTGGTACATCACTTATGAACGTATACACGAAAGTAGCTTCTATCGTAGCTGAAGGTGACGAAGCAACAGGTATCAACATCGTACTTCGCGCATTAGAAGAGCCAGTTCGTCAAATCGCAATCAACGCTGGTCTAGAAGGATCTGTAGTTGTAGAGCGTCTAAAAGGCGAAAAAGTAGGCGTTGGTTTCAACGCAGCTACTGGCGAGTGGGTTAACATGCTTGAAACTGGTATCGTAGATCCAGCTAAAGTAACTCGCTCTGCGCTTCAAAACGCAGCATCTGTTGCAGCTATGTTCTTAACAACTGAAGCTGTAGTTGCTGACAAACCAGAACCAAATGCACCAGCAATGCCTGACATGGGCGGCATGGGCATGGGCGGTATGGGCGGAATGATGTAATTTCGTTTGCTCGAAAAACATCCATTTCTATATAGAAGTGGATGTTTTTTTTGTTTTTTAGAAAAGGAAATTAATTTCTGTAGAATTTTGTCGCTTTCTCTCTTGACCATACCGATACTTCATTGTTAGAATCTAGGAAGATAATATAAAACAATCCTTCATATATCCTCGATGATATGGTTTGAGAGTCTCTACCGGGTTACCGTAAACAACCTGACTATGAAGGCAGTGTGTCTTATATTTATAAAGAGCGGAGACTATCTTTCTTTATAAAGTCAGACCCCTGCCTTTTCTTTGTTATGAGACTAGAGGCGGAGGACTGGCTTTTTTTATTATATTGGTAATGCTTTTCGCCAAATTGGTGAAAATATTTATATACGAGAACTAACGTTGGGGTGATTATTTTGAAGAAGCAACACGATACAATTATCGTTTTAGATTTTGGAAGTCAATACAATCAGTTAATAGCACGTCGAATTCGTGAGTTCGGTGTATACAGTGAACTTCATCCGCATACAATTACTGCAGAAGAAATTAAAGCAATGAATCCAAAAGGGATTATTTTCTCTGGTGGACCAAATAGTGTATACGGTGAAAATGCATTCCACTGTGATGAAAAAATCTTTGAATTAGGTTTACCGATCTTTGGTATTTGTTACGGTATGCAGCTTATGACACAACACTTCGGTGGTAAAGTAGAGCGTGCGAACCACCGTGAGTACGGAAAAGCTGTTCTTAAAGTAGAGAACGAATCAAAATTATATGCGAACCTTCCAGAAGAGCAAGTTGTATGGATGAGTCACGGTGACTTAGTAACTGGTTTACCTGAAGGATTCGTAGTAGACGCAACAAGTGACTCTTGCCCAATTGCTGGTATGAGCAATGAAGCGAAAAACTTATACGGTGTACAATTCCACCCAGAAGTACGTCACTCTGAGCACGGTAACGATTTAATTAAAAACTTCGTATTCGGCGTATGTGGTTGTTCTGAAGGTTGGAACATGGAGAACTTTATCGAAGTAGAATTAGAGAAAATCCGTGAAACTGTTGGAGACAAAAAAGTACTATGTGCACTTAGTGGCGGCGTAGACTCTTCTGTTGTAGCAGTATTAATTCATAAAGCAATCGGCGATCAATTAACATGTATTTTCGTTGACCACGG
Organism: Bacillus thuringiensis; assembly: GCF_014932895.1. GTDB lineage: Bacteria > Bacillota > Bacilli > Bacillales > Bacillaceae_G > Bacillus_A > Bacillus_A thuringiensis_AA. The sequence continues at coordinate 10,678 of NZ_JACYOF010000025.1, forward strand.
TTTACTTCGTAAAGGCGAAGCAGAAGGCGTTATGAAAACATTTAGCGAAGGCTTCCATATGAACGTTATTAAAGTGGATGCAAAAGAACGCTTCATGAACAAGTTAAAGGGTGTAGAAGATCCAGAACAAAAACGTAAAATCATCGGTAACGAATTCATTTACGTATTTGATGATGAAGCGTCTAAGTTACAAGGTATGGACTTCTTAGCGCAAGGCACACTTTACACAGATATCGTTGAAAGTGGTACAGCAACTGCACAAACAATTAAATCTCACCATAACGTTGGTGGACTTCCAGAAGACATGCAGTTCAAATTAATTGAGCCTTTAAACACTTTATTTAAAGATGAAGTACGTGTATTAGGATCTGAACTAGGAATTCCTGATGAAATCGTATGGCGTCAACCATTCCCAGGCCCTGGTCTTGGTATTCGTGTATTAGGTGAAATCACAGAAGAGAAATTAGAAATCGTTCGTGAATCTGATGCGATTTTACGTGAAGAAATTATTAAAGCAGGATTAGACCGCGAAATCTGGCAATACTTCACTGCGCTTCCTGGTATGCGTAGCGTAGGTGTTATGGGTGACGAGCGTACTTACGATTACACAGTAGGTATCCGTGCAGTAACATCTATTGACGGTATGACAGCTGACTGGGCACGTATCCCTTGGGACGTATTAGAGAAAATCTCTGTACGTATTGTAAACGAAGTAAAACACGTTAACCGTATCGTGTATGATGTAACGAGTAAGCCACCAGCAACTATTGAGTGGGAATAGTATTATAATAAAAAAGATCCATCTATCATTTATGTATAGATGGATCTTTTTGTTTTTATCCTTAATACGAACGAATGTATAAAAGTTCATAAAAATGTTCGTTTTTAAATTGACAAAAGTACCTTATCGAGTTAATATGATTATGTAATTGATACGAAAAGTGAATATTATAGCCGTCGTATAATATCGGGGATATGGCCCGAAAGTTTCTACCTAGCTACCGTAAATGGCTTGACTACGAGGCGTTTTTATAAAGATGAGGGGAAACTTGTCTTTGTTTATAGAACGCTTCCATGTATATGCAATGGAAGCCTTTTTTATTTTTATAGATAAAAGAGGGCTAGGGTGAAATGCGGCGAGTAATCATATAACGGGGGAAACGTAAGATGAAACGCTATTTTCAGTTTGATGAGCTCGGTACGAATTATAAGACTGAGTTCATAGCAGGGTTAACGACATTTCTATCTATGGCTTACGTACTATTTGTCAATCCTGCTACGCTGTCACTTGGAAATGTTAAAGGGTTACCAGCAGGTACAGGGATGGATCCAGGTGCAGTATTCGTTGCTACGGCATTAGCGGCAGCGATCGGTTCGTTAATTATGGGTATTTTCGCGAAGTATCCAATTGCTTTAGCGCCAGGTATGGGAATTAACGCGTTCTTTGCTTATACAGCAGTATTAACGATGGGTATTCCATGGCAAACAGCAATTGCTGGAACGTTAATGTCAGGTATTATCTTTATTATTCTTACTGCTTCAGGTATTCGTGAAAAAATCATTAATGCAATTCCATCAGAGTTAAAGTTTGCAGTAGCGGCAGGTATCGGATTATTCATTGCTTTCCTTGGATTCCAAAATGCCGGAATTATCGTAAAAAATGATGCTGTCCTTGTTGGGTTGGGGGATTTAACAAAGGGCACAACGTTATTAGCGATCTTCGGGGTTGTTACTACAATCATCTTTATGATTAAGAAAGTTAATGGTGCAGTATTTTACGGTATGATTCTTACAGCAATCTTAGGAGTGGCAACAGGATTAATTGATACTCCGAAAGCTGTAGTGGGAGCAATACCGAGCCTGGAACCAACGTTCGGTATGGCGCTAACTCACTTTGGAGATATTTTCACTGTTCAAATGGGGATTGTTATTATAACGTTCTTCTTTATTGATTTCTTTGATACAGCAGGTACGCTTGTAGCGGTTGCGAATCAAGCTGGATTAATGAAGAACAATAAATTACCACGTGCAGGGAAAGCGTTATTTGCAGATGCAATTGCAACTGTAATTGGTGCAATTCTAGGTACATCAACAACAACGTCTTACATTGAATCATCTGCAGGGGTAGCAGCAGGAGGACGTTCTGGATTTACAGCAGTTGTAACAGCGGGATTCTTCTTGCTAGCGCTTTTCTTCTCGCCATTACTAAGTGTTGTAACACCAGCTGTAACGGCGCCAGCTTTAATTATTGTAGGAATCTTGATGGTTTCGTCCTTAGGAGAAATTGATTGGAATAAATTCGAGATTGCAGTACCAGCATTCTTTACAATCATCTCTATGCCACTTACGTATAGTATCGCAACAGGAATTGCGATAGGATTTATCTTCTATCCAATTACAATGGTTGTAAGTGGTCGTCGTAAAGAGGTTCATCCAATTATGTATGTTATGGGAGTTTTATTCGTACTATATTTCATCTACGTTCGTAAATAAAGTGAAACTTTAATCAGCGTGGGGGAAACCCCACCCTGATTATTAGTTGAACCAATCGAGCTTTTACGGGCAGTTGATCTGCCACGTAACATCGTTGCTTTGGGCAGTTTTTGAAGTGGGAGTCTTACTGCCCGTTAATGCGGGATAAAAGGGGTTTTTGAAAGGTCTAGACTTAAGGGGAGTCTAGACCTTTTTTGCGTCTTCAGAAAATCTTAAGGATTTCCGAGCGTTTTTCTTCAGAAGTTTTCCTATAATAGAAGTTAAGGATTAAAAAGTGATGGGGGAGATATTGTGGCAAACGAAACAATACTTGTCGTAGATGATGAAAAAGAAATTAGGAATCTTATTACAATCTATTTAAAGAATGAAGGATATAAAGTGTTGCAAGCAGGGAACGGAGAAGAAGGGTTACGTTTACTAGAAGAAAATGAAGTACATCTAGTCGTATTGGATATTATGATGCCAAAGGTAGATGGTATTCATATGTGTATGAAAGTAAGAGAATCGAAAGAAATGCCGATTATTATGCTTTCTGCGAAAACACAAGATATGGACAAAATTTTAGGATTAACAACAGGTGCAGATGATTATGTAACGAAACCGTTTAATCCGTTAGAGTTAATCGCAAGAATTAAATCTCAGTTACGTCGTTATATGAAAATGAATGGTTTTGCTATTCAAAATGAGGACGAGTTAGAAATTGGGGAGATGAAAATAAACATTTCAACCCATAAAGTTATTGTGGATGGAGAAGAAGTGAAACTGACCCCGAGGGAATTTTCGATTTTAGAATTACTAGCTCGTAATCCCGGTATGGTCTTTAGCGCGGAACAAATTTATGAAAAGGTTTGGAACGAAAGATCTTTCCAGTCGGATAACACGGTAATGGTTCATATTCGGAAAGTGCGTGAAAAGATTGAAGAGAATCCAAGGAAGCCAATATATATAAAAACGGTATGGGGAGTGGGGTATAAAATTGAAAAAGATATTTAATCCATTTACTTATGTTAGGAAGATTCGAGAATTAATTGGAAAGATAGTGAAGAGTGTGAAACGGAGTATACGAATTCAACTTATTACTGCGTTTACTGCTTGTGCGTTATTAGGGCTTTTTTCAGCAAAGGCAGCAGCACCCTTTTTTGAGAATGCGAATCGGCAGGCGGCGATCGATTATCGGGCTGGTATGGAACAAATTAACCAACAAGCTCAAAGTGTGGCGAATAGTTCAGTCCATGAAAATAAATTAGAGGCTATATCCGATATGATCGAAATGGAGAACCAAAATTTAGAACGAGGAAATAGAGCTTTAAAAGTACTGGTTACTGACGAGAGCGGTAAAGTTTTATATAAGACGAAGCAGGCACAAGAAGAGCAAATTGATTTGCATAATACGATTCGTAATGCAGCATCATTTGCGATTAATTATTCAAATGGTCGAGATGTATTTGAAAATACGAGAAAAGAATTTATATCTTTCTCACCTATTACAATAGAAGATAAGAATTTATACATGTTTGTTAGTGGGATTCCGGGAGGTGAAGTGATATATGATACGCAAGAAGGACCGTTTCCATTTTTCATAGGTGTACTTGTATTCATTTTCTCTTTCTTCTATATAACAAAGAGAAAGATGAAGCAAATTGAAGCGATGGCACAAGGTGTAAAGGAAATAGAAAAAGGTAACTTAGCATACCGTATTGAGAAAAAAGGTGAAGATGAGATTGCGTCTTTAACTGAGAATATTAATAATATGGCGGAAGAGCTTATGAATAATATAGAAAAGGAACGAAAATTAGAGAAACAGAAGAATGAGCTTATTACGAATGTATCCCACGATTTACGTACACCACTGACTTCTATTATGGGTTACTTGCGATTACTTCGAGATTCTAAATATGAAAATAAAGAGCAACATGATGAGTATACGAGAATTGCTTTTGCGAAGTCGGAGCAGTTAAAGAATTTAATAGAAGATTTATTTGAGTATACGAAGTTAACAAATGAGCAAGTTATATTAGAAAAACAAGAGGTTTGTGTAAATGAGTTATTGGAGCAATTAATAGAAGAGTTAGTACCACAGGCAGAAGAGCATGGACTTACGTTTGTTAAGAAGTTTCCTGAGGAACGTGCCTATGCAGCGGTTGATTCGGAAAAGATGGTCCGTGTATTTGATAATTTATTAATGAATGCGATTAAGTATAGTAAAGATGATGGGGAGATAAAGGTTTCTCTTCAAAGGCAGCGCCGGGATATACAAATTGTAATTGCGAATCATAGTGAAGAGTTTACGAGAGAAGAGTTAGGAAGTTTGTTTGAACGCTTTTATAAGAAAGATCAATCTAGAAGTAGAGTAACAGAAGGATCGGGACTTGGATTAGCAATTGCGAAAAGTATTGTTGAGCTGCAAGGTGGTAGTATTCGAGCAGAATATGAGGATGGTATTATTCAGTTTATCGTTTCGTTACCAATTATAGAAAAATAATAAACGAATAGAATGGTGTATGATAAAAAGGCTTATTTTAAAAGAAATAAGCCTTTTTATATTTTTTTAGAAAAATATGTTGACGATTAGAGTTTAGAGGTGTAATATAGAACAAGTCGCCGATGACATTAACGTCGAAAGCGGCAAACGAAATAAAAAACTTAGTTGACATCAATTAACGAAAGTG
>NZ_JACYOF010000026.1 GCF_014932895.1 Bacillus thuringiensis
CGAACACGGAAGTTAAGCTCTCTAGCGCCGATGGTAGTTGGGACCTTGTCCCTGTGAGAGTAGGACGTCGCCAAGCAACTAAAACACGAGTCATTTGACTCGTGTTTTTTTATTTCCCATGAAATAGGTTGGATTCAGTTAGTAAAAATGTTGAAATATAGTAAGGGATTTTTTGAGCAGAAATATTAAGGAATTGATAAATAAATGGATAATCTTCAGAGCTATAGCTTCCAAGTAAGTCATACCACCAATCAGTTTCATACCTAGAAATCATGCTTAAATTATAGAGCAATAAGTAATGAACAAGGAGCTCAGGTAATACTGGTTTAGGATTTCTAGGATCAGTCGTAAGTGGTAAATAATAAGTATCAGTAAGGTACTCATAGTATAAAGGGGTGCTATACATGGGATTCCATGAGTGAATAGGTGCTGTAAACGATAAATTTGATTCATTAGTTTTCTCAGGCACATGTTGTACTGATAAATGCTTACAGGATGATTCGATGTACCGAGAAAATCTCTCTTTAGTCATGTGTAATCGATCTAGAAGGTTGATCGAAAAGGAGAGTTCATTTACAGTTGGTGAATCGATTTTATATAATGTTGTTCTTTTTTGACTATAGCGAAATAAATTTTGTAACTCAGGAATTTTCCCCATTAGCTCTAACATACTGAATTTTTCCACTTCCAAATGTTTCATGTGAAACAGCTGTTCTGCGGTGTGAGCAAATAGCCCATTTTTCTGTATCTTCACCTCATCTTCTAAAAAATGATAGCCTTGTTTTTTTCGTTTGCGGGTTGTGACTCCATGCGCTAAAACAGTTGTTGATCCTGGATAGTTGGGGTCGATGGTCAATAAGCAAGCTTTAAAAAGTTGACTTATCCCATAAAATAATAGCATTGGCTGAATGGAAAATGGAGCTACCTTATATAATTCATAATAATTTTTCCCATGCTCTAAGTAATAAATAAAGGGATAACAATTTTCAAAACTTTTTTTTTCCGCATCTTTTATGGAGGATTTTTCATAACAACGGGCAAGATAACGTTGTACATTTTGAGATGAAAAGAAGAAACTTAATTGCTGCCAAGTATAATGTGTTTGATGCATATATTACGCTCCTTTTATTGTCTAAAAATTCTAACATATATATACGTCCTTGACAGTATTTTAACCAATTGATAAGCTACTAATAATAATTTCTGGTATCATGGGGGGAACAATTATGTGGGAATCTAAATTTGTTAAAGAAGGTTTGACTTTTGATGACGTATTACTTGTACCAGCAAAGTCAGATGTATTACCAAGAGAAGTAAGTGTAAAAACAGTTTTATCTGAAAGCTTACAGTTAAATATCCCGTTAATTAGTGCAGGAATGGATACAGTAACAGAAGCGGATATGGCTATTGCAATGGCTCGTCAAGGCGGTTTAGGAATCATTCATAAGAATATGTCTATTGAGCAACAGGCAGAGCAAGTTGATAAAGTAAAGCGCTCTGAAAGCGGCGTTATTTCAGATCCTTTCTTCTTAACTCCAGAACATCAAGTATATGATGCAGAACATCTTATGGGAAAATATCGTATCTCAGGTGTACCAGTAGTAAATAATTTAGATGAGCGAAAATTAGTTGGTATTATTACAAACCGTGATATGCGTTTCATCCAAGACTACTCAATCAAAATTTCTGACGTAATGACAAAAGAACAGTTAATTACAGCCCCAGTTGGTACAACGCTGGAAGAAGCTGAAAAGATCCTACAAAAGTATAAAATTGAAAAGCTCCCTCTTGTTGATAATAACGGTGTATTACAAGGGCTTATTACAATTAAAGATATTGAAAAAGTAATTGAATTCCCAAACTCTGCTAAGGATAAACAAGGACGCTTATTAGTTGGAGCAGCAGTTGGTGTAACGGCTGATGCAATGCTTCGTATCGACGCATTAGTAAAAGCAAGCGTAGATGCAATTGTACTTGATACAGCTCATGGGCATTCTCAAGGTGTTATTGATAAAGTAAAAGAAGTTCGTGCGAAATATCCATCACTAAACATTATCGCTGGAAATGTTGCTACAGCTGAAGCAACGAAAGCATTAATTGAAGCTGGTGCAAACGTAGTTAAAGTTGGTATTGGGCCAGGTTCTATCTGTACAACACGCGTTGTAGCTGGCGTTGGTGTACCACAATTAACAGCAGTTTATGATTGTGCAACAGAAGCTCGTAAACACGGCATTCCAGTTATTGCTGATGGTGGTATTAAATACTCTGGTGATATGGTTAAAGCTTTAGCAGCAGGAGCACACGTTGTTATGCTAGGTAGTATGTTTGCTGGTGTTGCCGAAAGCCCTGGAGAAACTGAAATTTACCAAGGTCGTCAATTTAAAGTATATCGTGGTATGGGTTCTGTCGGAGCGATGGAAAAAGGAAGTAAAGATCGTTACTTCCAAGAAGGAAACAAAAAACTTGTTCCAGAAGGTATTGAAGGACGAGTACCATATAAAGGACCTTTAGCAGATACAGTTCATCAATTAGTTGGTGGATTACGTGCAGGTATGGGATATTGCGGAGCACAGGATTTAGAATTCTTACGTGAGAATGCACAATTCATTCGTATGTCAGGAGCTGGTTTACGTGAAAGCCATCCTCATCACGTACAAATTACAAAAGAGGCTCCAAACTACTCATTATAATGTCTTATATACAAATAGACGGAGATTCGATATCTCTGTCTATTTTTTTTTGATTATGTTAGAATAACGGTTATGTGAGTACATAGATATTGGGGGTAGCAAAAGTGAAAGGTATGTTTTGCAAAAGATTCATTGCTTTGGTAACAGTGCTTACACTAGCTTGTAGCATGTTTGCACCATATAGCAATGCATCAGCGGAAACAGGTGCTGCGTTAAACATTGAAGCAAGTGCAGCGATTTTAGTAGAAGCAAATTCTGGGAAAATTGTATATCAAAAGAATGCAGATGAATTATTGGCAATTGCTAGTATGACAAAGATGATGAGTGAGTACTTAGTGAATGAAGCGGTCGAAAAAGGGAAGCTAAAGTGGGATCAGAAAATTAAGGTTTCTGAATATGCGCATAAAATTTCACAAGATCGCTCATTATCAAATGTTCCGCTAGAAAATGGTGGGTCTTATACGGTAAAAGAGTTGTATGAAGCGATGGCAATTTATTCTGCTAATGGAGCGACAATTGCTCTAGCTGAAGCGGTGGCAGGAAAAGAAGTCGATTTCGTAAAAATGATGAATGATAAGGCGAAGGAGTTTGGATTAAAAAATTATAAATTTGTAAACTCTACAGGCTTAACAAACAAAGACTTAAAGGGACAACATCCTGAAGGAACAACTCCGGAAGAAGAAAATAAAATGTCCGCGAGAGATGTTGCAATTTTAGCTCAGCATCTTATTAAGGACTTTCCTAAAGTATTAGACACAGCGAAAATTCCAAAGAAAGTCTTCCAAGAGGGTGGGAAGTACCCAATCCAGATGGATAACTGGAACTGGATGTTAAAAGGCTTAGTTAAACAATATGATGGTGTAGATGGCCTGAAAACAGGATCAACTCCAGAAGCAGGAGATTGTTTCACTGGTACGGTTGAAAGAAACGGTATGCGTTTTATTTCTGTAGTTATTAAAACAAATTCTCATACAGCACGTTTTGATGAAACAAAGAAGTTATATGATTATGGATTTGCTAACTTTGAAATGAAGCAAATGTATAAAAAAGATTCTTCAGTAAAAGGACAAGAAACAGTACGAGTAGAAAATGCAAAAGATAAAGATGTAGCAGTTCAAACAAAACAAGCTGTTTCACTTCCAGTGCCAAAGGGAAGTAAAGATGTTTATAAAACAGAATTAAAAGAAGCAAATAAGGGACAAGAAGCGCCTATTAAAAAGGGAACTGCACTTGGTCAAATGGTCATCACACCAAAAGATACAAATGACCCTGGATTTTTATCTGGCAAGTCATTACAAGTAGATCTTGTAACAAAATCTGAAGTAGAAAAAGCAAACTGGTTTACTCGTTCTATGCGTGGAATCGGTTCTTTCTTTAGTGGTATGTGGAATAGTGCTGTTGATACAGTAAAAGGTTGGTTTTAAAAGCTCCTCATTGTAGGAGCTTTTTCTTATTCCCATTTTTCATACCCACTTTATGAAAAAGTAGTAGACAAGCATCTGATAGTTAATGGTAGAATGTAAGAGTATTCTTAATTTTCGCCTTTAACGGGGGAAAGCAATTCACCTAGGGGGGTTTTTGTACATGACAAATGTAACAGGGACAGAACGTGTAAAACGTGGAATGGCAGAAATGCAAAAAGGCGGCGTTATTATGGACGTAGTTAACGCTGAACAAGCAAAGATTGCAGAAGAAGCAGGCGCAGTTGCCGTTATGGCATTAGAGCGTGTACCAGCAGATATTCGTGCAGCAGGTGGCGTTTCTCGTATGGCAGACCCAACAATTGTTGAAGAAGTTATGGGTGCGGTGTCAATTCCGGTTATGGCAAAATGCCGTATCGGTCATCTTGTAGAAGCACGTGTATTAGAATCGTTAGGTGTAGACTATATCGATGAGAGTGAAGTATTAACTCCTGCTGATGAAGTATACCATTTAAATAAACGTGATTACACAGTTCCGTTTGTATGTGGTTGCCGTGATATCGGAGAAGCTGCACGTCGTATTGCAGAAGGTGCATCTATGCTTCGTACAAAAGGTGAGCCAGGAACAGGGAACATTGTAGAGGCAGTGCGTCACATGCGCCAAGTCAATGCAGAAATCCGTCAAGTTGCAAGTCTACGTGAAGATGAGTTAATGACATATGCAAAAAATACTGGTGCTCCTTATGAAGTACTACTTGAAATTAAACGCCTTGGTCGTTTACCAGTTGTAAACTTTGCAGCAGGTGGTGTAGCAACACCAGCAGATGCAGCGTTAATGATGCAACTTGGTGCCGATGGTGTATTTGTTGGATCTGGTATTTTTAAATCAGAGAACCCAGAGAAATTTGCACGTGCAATCGTTGAAGCAACGACTCATTATGAAGATTACGAACTAATTGCAAGCCTTTCTAAAGGATTAGGTAATGCAATGAAAGGTGTCGAAATTTCAACGTTATTACCAGAACAACGCATGCAAGAGCGTGGATGGTAATTGAAGGAGAACTTTAAAATGGTGAAAATCGGTGTACTAGGTCTTCAAGGTGCAGTTCGTGAGCATGTAAAATCAGTTGAAGCAAGTGGTGCAGAAGCTGTTGTTGTAAAGCGTATAGAACAACTTGAAGAGATTGATGGTCTTATTTTACCAGGCGGTGAAAGTACAACAATGCGCCGTCTTATTGATAAGTATGCTTTCATGGAACCACTTCGTACATTTGCGAAGTCTGGTAAACCAATGTTTGGTACATGTGCAGGTATGATTCTTCTTGCAAAAACACTTATTGGCTATGAAGAAGCACATATTGGTGCTATGGATATTACAGTTGAGCGCAATGCGTTTGGGCGCCAAAAGGATAGCTTTGAAGCCGCACTTTCAATTAAAGGTGTGGGGGAAGACTTCGTTGGTGTATTTATCCGTGCTCCATATGTTGTAAATATAGCTGATGATGTTGAAGTACTTTCTACACATGGTGATCGAATGGTAGCGGTAAGACAAGATCAGTTTTTAGCTGCTTCATTCCACCCAGAATTAACGGACGATCATCGTGTGACAGCATACTTTGTCGAAATGGTAAAAGAAGCGAAAATGAAAAAAGTTGTATAAGTAACTTGCAACTTGTATAAGATTATAGTAAATTGATGGTAACAATTTTATAAAATAAGCGTGTTGATAGGAAATAGTAGCAAATGTCGTTTCTTATAGAGAGTCGATGGTTGGTGGAAATCGATAGAAACAGTTTGTGAATCCATCCTGGAATGGAATGTGGAATATCTTTATGATTAGTAAACATTCCCGGTGAAGAGCCGTTATTTCTACTTGAGAGGAAAGTAGTGATGCTTTCAACTAGGGTGGCAACGCGGGTTAACTCCCGTCCCTTTATATAGGGACGGGAGTTTTTTGTGTTTTATAAAATAAAAGGAGGAGTATATAATGCTTGATATTAAATTTTTACGTACAAATTTTGAAGAAGTAAAAGCAAAGTTACAGCATAGAGGCGAAGATTTAACAGATTTTGGTCGTTTCGAAGAGCTTGATACGAGAAGAAGAGAACTACTTGTTCAAACAGAAGAACTAAAAAGTAAACGTAACGAAGTATCCCAACAAATTTCAGTATTAAAGCGTGAAAAGAAAGACGCGGAAGCACTAATTTTAGAAATGCGCGAAGTTGGGGAAAAAGTAAAAGATCTTGATAATGAACTTCGTACAGTTGAAGAAGACTTAGAAAGATTAATGTTATCTATTCCAAACATTCCTCATGAGTCTGCTCCAGTTGGTGAAACAGAGGATGATAATGTAGTAGCACGTATTTGGGGAGAAGCGAAAGAATTTGCTTTTGAACCAAAACCACATTGGGACCTTGCTACTGATTTAGGNAATTTTAGATTTTGAGCGTGCTGGGAAAGTAACGGGAAGCCGCTTCGTATTTTATAAAGGTGCTGGTGCAAGATTAGAACGTGCTTTAATTAGTTTTATGCTTGACCTTCATACTGACGAGCACGGATATGAAGAAGTGCTACCTCCATACATGGTAAACCGTGCAAGTATGACAGGAACAGGACAACTTCCAAAGTTTGAAGAAGATGCATTCCGTATTGAAAGTGAAGATTACTTCTTAATTCCAACAGCTGAAGTACCTGTAACGAATATGCATCGTGATGAAATTTTAAATAAAGAACAATTACCTATACGATATGCCGCATTTAGCTCATGCTTCCGTTCTGAAGCAGGTTCAGCTGGCCGCGATACACGTGGTTTAATTCGCCAGCATCAGTTCAATAAAGTGGAGCTTGTGAAGTTCGTAAAACCAGAAGATTCTTATGAAGAATTAGAAAAATTAACAAATGATGCAGAACGCGTGTTACAATTATTAGAGTTGCCATATCGCGTTATGAGCATGTGTACAGGTGATTTAGGATTTACAGCAGCGAAGAAATACGATATTGAAGTATGGATTCCAAGCTATGGCACATATCGTGAAATTTCTTCTTGTAGTAATTTTGAGGCTTTCCAAGCGAGACGTGCAAATATTCGTTTCCGTCGTGAGCCAAATGGAAAACCAGAACACGTTCATACATTAAATGGATCTGGTCTTGCAATTGGACGTACAGTGGCAGCCATTTTAGAGAATTACCAACAAGAAGATGGTACAATTATAATTCCAGAAGTTCTTCGCCCTTATATGGGAGGAAAAGCAGTTATTAAATAAATTTAAACATTCATCGGTATGAGTGATTGGTAATTATGAGCGTTGTCAGTAGTGTAATGAAGGAGAGGAAAAGTAAAATTTTCCTTTCCTCATAATTTATTATAGCAGGGTTGACTAACTGTTTTTCTTTTGATATTATATTTGATGTCAATATGGAGGTATACCCAAGTCTGGCTGAAGGGATCGGTCTTGAAAACCGACAGGCGGCGAGAGTCGCGCGGGGGTTCGAATCCCTCTACCTCCTCCAGATATAATTGACAACAGCGCATATAAGTGGAGATTGGAGAACTCGTTACCAACACGTAACGAGTTTTTATTTTAAAACCAGTCATAAAGTATGATGTAAGGATATGCTATCCTTATTACACACTCATATTCCGATGATTATCTTCATAGATATGAAAGGAGTCAACATGGATCTTATTATACAAACGTTTCCTTTAGATGGAAAAACTTTATATTATGTACAATGTCCTGTCTGTAAGAACAATAGAATTTTAAACAGTGGTGCAAATGTGTCACGCATTATAAGCGATGATACATTCCGTAAACTTTGTGGTTGCACTTGTGATGTAAAACAAACTGCGACAAAAGTAGAGGCGCCAAAAAAGGTTGAAAAAGTAGCTGTAAAGAAAGAAGCAGCTTCAAAGCGTACAGGTAAAGTATTAACAGCAATGATTAACGGGAAAGAAATGACTGTTAAAGAGATTGCTGAAACATATGATATTAGTACAAGTACTGTTCGTCAGCGTATTAATGCTGGAAAACCTGAGAGTGAAATTATTGCTCCAACAAAAAAGAAAAAGTAATTTAATAGGAAAACCCGTGCATATGCACGGGTTTTTTATTTTACAAGTTTACGTGTTTGTTTTAAAAAATGGCCGATTTTTTTAATGATTGGTTCGATTGAATCTTCATCTTTTAAAATATCGTATTCATTAATATTTAAGCGTAAAACAGGACATGAATTAAAGTTGTTAATCCAGTTTTCATAACGTCCATGCATCTCTTTCCAATACTCAATTGGTGTTTGTTGTTCCATTGGGCGACCGCGTTCTTGAATGCGGTCGACAATATCATCGAAAGAACCTTCTAAGTAAATTAATAAGTCTGGATGAGGGAAGTAAGGAGTCATGACCATGGCGTCAAATAAACCTTTGTATGTTTCATAATCAGTTTCCGTCATTGTACCTTTCTCATGATGCATCTTTGCGAAAATTCCAGTGTCTTCATAGATAGAACGATCTTGAACAAAACCACCACCGTATTCAAAAATTCTCTTTTGTTCTTTAAATCGTTCTGCTAAAAAGTACACTTGCAAGTGGAAGCTCCAGCGTGTGAAATCAGCATAGAACTTGTCCAAATACGGGTTGGAATCTACTTTTTCAAATGATGTGCGATAACCTAAAGCGTTAGCTAATGCAGTTGTCATAGTTGATTTGCCGACACCTACTGTTCCAGCGATAGTGATTACTGCATCATTTGGTATATCATATTTTTGCCTTAAATTCATTATTATTTCGACTCCTTTAAGAGAGTATTTTGAAGGGCAGATAGGATGACGTTTAAATCATCAGGATTTTTTACAAAATCCATATCGTCTCCGTTAAATTTTAATACCGGGATATTCGGATGGTCATTTTTAAAAGAATCCATTTCTGTTTCATAATCTTTTGTGAGCTGTAGTAAGTAATTTTGATCCATATTTTTTTCAAATTCTCTTCCGCGCATTGCGATTCGTTTTTGTAATGTTTCCAAGCTAGCTGTTAAATAAACGATGACGTTTGGTACAGGCATATCTTGTGTAAGGATACGATAGATTTGCATGTACTTGTCATATTGAGAATCTTTTAGTGTACGGGATGCAAAAATTAAATTTTTAAATATATGATAATCCGCTACTACTGGCTTCCTTTGATTCAAATACTTTATGTTAATATCTTCTAATTGTTTGTATCTATTACAAAGAAAGAACATCTCTGTTTGAAAACTCCATTCGTCGATGTCTTCATAGAATTTTCCTAAAAAGGGGTTTTCATCAACAATCTCTTTTAGTAAGTGGAGTTGCATGTGAGTTGAAATTTCCTTCGCAAGTGAAGTTTTTCCAACACCAATTGGTCCTTCAACCGTGATAAATGGTACTCCGGTCACGCTGTTTCCTCCTTTCAATCAGTGATTTACCGTGACTACTAAAAACACAAAACAGAATTATTGTAGCACAAGAGGAAAGCAAGTGGGTTAATTTGATATAAAAAGTTGGAAAATAGATATGTATTAATTAAATTTTATTTGAGATGACGATACAATATTTGCTTTCAATGTAGCTTCCATTATTTTTAAAGCATGCATATTATCTTGGTCGTTGTTAGAGGCGATACAATCTTGTGGTACATACAATGTATAATTTCTCATATGAGCATCATTGGCTGTAAAAAGGATACATATATTACCAGCAACTCCTGTTAATATTAGATTTTCTATTTTTAAATAGCCTAATAAAGAATTCAAAGGGGTTTCATAAAAAGCAGAATAATGTGGTTTAATAAAAATGTAATCATCAGAACTTGGAGCAATCTTATGAATTATACTTTCACTATATTCATTTGTGCAATGAGTAATAAGTTGATCAATATCAGATCTCCAAAGCTGATAATGGTCATTAACATAAATTACGGGATAGCCGAAGGATTTCATTGTTTTCTTTAATTGTAAAATAGGGTTTGCTATAGTTTCACATTTTTTGGCCAGGATGGGCCCATGTGAAAATTGAAAGTCATTAATCATATCGATAATGAGTAAGGCAGTATTCTTCATATGTAATCCCCTCTCTTTTTTTTTAGGGTGGATTGAAGTTGTAAAAGTTATCCCACGTGTAGTAAATGGAAATAAGTGTACTTTATTTATAATGAAAGGACTATGTTATGGAACAAGATCAAGATATTTATTTTATGCAACTAGCAATAGAAGAGGCTAAAAAAGCAGAGGAAATACAAGAAGTACCAATTGGTGCAGTTATAGTGTTAGATGGTGAGGTAATTAGTGTCGCCCATAATTTAAGGGAAACAGAGCAAAGATCAATAGCCCATGCTGAGTTGTTAGCTATTGATGAGGCTTGCAAAAAATTAGGGACATGGCGTCTAGAAGATGCAACGTTATATGTAACATTAGAGCCTTGCCCAATGTGTGCGGGTGGAATTGTTTTATCACGAGTGAAGCGAGTTGTATATGGTGCAAGTGATCCGAAGGGTGGATGTGCAGGAACATTGATGAATCTTTTAACGGATGAACGCTTTAATCATCAATGTGAAGTAGCAGCTGGTGTATTAGAAGAAGAATGCGGTACGTTGTTAACAAATTTTTTTAGAGAGCTTCGTAAAAAAAGAAAAGCGATAAAAAAACTAGAGAAAAGCAATGAGAATTAACGCATTTGCATTTTATAAAAAAACAAGTTATACTGATAATGCCTTTAATAAAGGCAACCGAATATTGGTTTTAACTTTGCCGTGCTAAGCGGGGAGGTAGCGGTGCCCTATACTCGCAATCCGCTCTAGCGAGGCCGAATCCCTTCTCGAGGTTATGTTGCTGTAAGGTCTGCCTTAAGTAAGTGGTGTTGACGTTTGGGTCCTGCGCAACGGGACCCCGTGAACCTTGTCAGGTCCGGAAGGAAGCAGCAATAAGCGGGTCTTCTCGTGTGCCGCGGGAGTGCCTGAACCGAGCTAACTGCTTGAGTAACGCTTATGGTACGTAATCGACAGAAGGTGCACGGCAGTTATATATGTATACAAAACTCACCTTAATACAAAGGTGGGTTTTTTGTATGGAAAATAACTTTTGGAATCTATAAACAGAATGGGTTATAATATATAAGATAATAACCTTTGAGGGAGGCCGTATTTTCGTGTCATACCAAGCGTTATACCGAACATGGAGACCGCAAAAGTTTGAAGATGTAGTCGGTCAAAAGCACGTGACAAAAACGTTGCAAAATGCCCTTCTTCAAGAGAAAGTTTCACATGCTTATTTATTTTCTGGCCCGAGGGGAACTGGGAAAACGACGATTGCAAAAGTATTTGCAAAAGCAATTAACTGTGAACATGCTCCGGTAGCTGAGCCTTGTAATGAATGTCCTTCTTGTTTAGGGATTACACAAGGATCTATTTCAGATGTATTAGAAATTGATGCGGCTTCAAATAACGGTGTAGATGAAATTCGAGATATAAGAGATAAAGTAAAATATGCTCCAAGCGCTGTAGAATATAAAGTATACATTATTGATGAAGTTCACATGCTTTCTATGGGTGCCTTTAATGCGCTTTTAAAAACTTTAGAAGAGCCGCCAGGACATGTTATCTTTATTTTAGCGACAACAGAACCACATAAGATTCCACCTACAATCATTTCACGGTGTCAGCGATTTGAGTTTCGAAAAATATCAGTAAATGATATTGTCGAGAGATTATCGACGGTTGTGACAAATGAGGGTACGCAAGTAGAGGAAGAAGCATTACAAATTGTTGCGCGTGCGGCCGAGGGTGGTATGCGTGATGCACTTAGCCTTATCGATCAGGCCATATCTTATAGTGATGATGCGGTTACAACAGAAGATGTTTTAGCTGTAACAGGCTCTGTTTCTCAGCAATATTTAGGTAACCTAGTAGAATGTATACGTGAAAATGATGTATCAAGGGCATTGCGCATCATAGATGAGATGATGAGTAAAGGGAAGGATCCAGTTCGTTTTATGGAAGATTTCATTTACTATTATCGTGATATGCTTTTATATCAAACTTCACCACAACTAGAACATATGTTAGAACGAGTAATTGTAGATGAGCAATTCCGTATGTTAAGTGAAAAAATGCAGCCGGAAATAATCTATGAGATTATTCATAGCCTTAGTAAGGGACAACAAGAGATGAAGTGGACAAACCATCCGCGGATTTTCTTAGAAGTTGTGATGGTGCAACTGTGTCAGCAGTTTATGATGCAAGCAAACGGTGCAGATCGTTTACAAGCAATTATGAACAGGATGCAGCAACTGGAGAAAGAATTAGAACAAGTTAAAAAGAATGGTGTACCAGCTGGTGTACAACCTGAGGTAAGAGAGACGCGTGCAACACCAAAACCAGTAAGAACAGGAAGTATGAAAATTCCTGTTGGACGTGTAAATGAAGTGTTGAAGCAGGCGAAGCGTCAAGATTTAGAACAATTGAAAGCTGTATGGGGTGAGTTGTTAGGAAGACTCAAATCTTATAACAAAGTGGCATTTGCTGTTTTATTAGAAAATAGTGAGCCAGTAGCAGCTTCAGATGATACTTATGTGTTAGCATTTCAATATGAGATTCATTGTAAAATGGCGAGTGAAAATCGCGAAGCAATGGATACGCTGGAACAAATTCTTTTTGAATTGCTAAGTAAAAAGTTAAATATGATTGCTATCCCAAAAAGTGAATGGGGTAAAATTCGGGAGGACTTTTTACAACGCGAAGGCGGGGATTCTGAAGAAGGCCCAGAGCAAAAAGAAGATCCTCTCATAGAAGAAGCAGTAAAATTAGTAGGGCAAGAACTTATTGAAATAAAAGAGTGATTATTATTAGGAGGAATTAATTATGATGCGTGGCGGAATGGGAAATATGAATAACATGATGAAACAAATGCAAAAGATGCAAAAGGAAATGGCAAAAGCACAAGAAGAGCTTGGCGAAAAAACAGTTGAAGGTACAGCTGGCGGCGGAATGATTACTGTTATTGCAAATGGTCATAAGCAAGTTCTTGAAGTGAAAATTAAAGAAGAAGTTGTGGATCCAGAAGATATCGAAATGTTACAAGACTTAGTGCTAGCTGCAACAAATGATGCACTTAAAAAGGCTGATGAACTTTCAAACTCTACAATGGGTAAATTTACAAAAGGCTTAAACTTACCGGGTGGAATGTTCTAGGAGGATATTGATATATGCATTATCCAGAACCAATATCAAAATTAATCGATAGTTTTATGAAGTTGCCAGGAATCGGACCAAAAACAGCGGTTCGATTGGCATTTTTCGTATTAGATATGAAAGAAGATGATGTATTAGGTTTTGCGAAAGCACTTGTGAATGCGAAGCGAGATTTAGCATATTGTTCTGTATGCGGACATATTACTGACCGCGATCCTTGTTATATTTGTGATGATTCGCATCGAGATCGATCAATTGTTTGTGTCGTGCAAGAACCGAAAGATGTAATTGCGATGGAAAAGATGAAAGAGTATCAAGGTGTATATCATGTGTTACGTGGTGCGATTTCTCCAATGGAAGGAATTGGACCGGAAGATATTAATATCCCGCAACTCTTAAAGCGACTGCATGATGAAACGGTACAAGAAGTGATATTAGCAACAAACCCTAACATTGAAGGGGAAGCTACAGCGATGTATATATCCCGCCTCTTAAAGCCGACAGGTATTAAAGTAACTCGTATTGCACATGGTCTACCAGTTGGTGGAGATTTAGAATATGCAGATGAAGTGACACTGTCGAAAGCGTTAGAAGGCCGTAGAGAAGTATAAGAGGAGAAACAAAAATGTTCTTTCAAAAAAAGGGTAAATTGCGTAAAGAGTATGATGATAAGCTAATTGTACTATTGGAAAAAGTGAAGAATGAATGGTTACGTCAGAAGAGAATGGTCGAACAAAGTGTTGAACCATCTCAAGATGTACTTTGTTCTTTGAAAATAGCAGAGGCGAAATATTTCTTCTTGTTAAAAGAAGCAAAGCGTCGCCCTGTAAAAATGGAGCAATGGTAAAAGGTTCTGCTTTTTTAAGCAGGACTTTTTATTTTATTCGTTAAAACTGAGGGGTTGCTTTGATTTGAAAGAACCATTGGAGATTTTGATGGTTTGTATGAGGAAGGAAATATTACTGATTAAAGGCTAGTGAGATGAATCAACGGAGTTATATGATAAATGTTCTTTTTTATTGTCTTGTCCCATACAAATAGATATGTATAGGTCATTCATAAGGAGGAAAAAATGAATTCTACAATTATTATTGTTGGTATTCTTTCTCTTGTTTTTATTTTCCTTGTTTTTGGTGTTTCTTCTAAACCATTACGTTTTATAGGAAAAGCGCTCTTCCATGTTACTTTAGGAATTGCATTACTTTTTATTGTAAATGTTGTAGGGACATATTTTGATTTTCATATTCCGATTAACGCAGGCACAGCGACAGTAACGAGTTTATTAGGTCTACCGGGTGTTGCTGCATTAGTAATTATTAAGCTGTATATCATGCCAAGATAAAATTATTTTGGTATTTTTTTTAAAAAAGTTATTGACTAAAAAGTGATTAATATGGTAAATTAATAAGCGTCGTCAGCAACGAAAGAAAAAAGTTGTTGACAGATTTAACGAGAAATGTTAAATTATAAAGGTCGCTGAAACGCGATGTTGAACTTTGAAAACTAAACGAAACAAACAACGTGAAACGTCAATTTTTATTTTAGATGCTAGACAA
>NZ_JACYOF010000027.1 GCF_014932895.1 Bacillus thuringiensis
AATTCAGTCTCTATTTGGTGCTGGTGAAGGAGATGTAACGCCGGAAGGTTTAAGCAGCTGGTTAGGTAATAATGGTGGATACTGTACGTTAACAAAAGAATGTATGCCTTCTTGTAATTAATTATCTTTATAAAATATATAAGAGAAGTAGAGAATCTACTTCTCTTATTAATGAAAGGAGTAGTAAAGTGTCTGTAAAGCATAGTGCATTTATTGATGAAATAAAAACTAACGATCAGATAGTTCCATATTCTACGGATTACATAAATTATTGGAAAAAAACATTTGAAAACAACGAAAATAAATTTGAAGGGATCTTAAAGGATCTTTCAGGTATTCAGTTATCAACTCTATCTCAATTAGAGCATGATGAATACAGTGTAGATAAAATAGATGCACTGCTATCATTAACCTTCTCAGAGTTTGACAGTTTCCAAACATATGAATTCCCCCCAACAATCGAAGAACATTTATCAAAAGCAACTTTTTACAACTTTTTCAAAAAATTTATGAGTTACTCATTTTCTAAAGTTCATAAATCATTGAATACATATTCGTTCTTCGAAGAGTCACAATTATTGGCACCACTAGAATATATGTATAAGAGATTATATGAATTATCCCACAAAACATTAATATTAGAACTTAACATTCAACGTGTTCTTGAAAATTTAAAAGGGGAAACCTCGGAAGAACGTTACAATCATTTTTGTTCCTACATTAGTACAAATGAGTTTTTTGTTTATTTTAAGGATACATATCCTGCTTTATATAGAACAATGTTAACTACATTAATCCATTGGTCAAATAATATTATTACTCTTTACTATAATCTTGAACAAGATAAGGTACAAATCCAAGAGACATTTAATATTGATATTCAGACAAATAAACTAATGACCATTACATTAGGGCTTGGTGATGAACATAATGATGGCAAAACGGTGTCATTAATTGAATTTCTTCCTAATATAAAACTTATTTATAAGCCTCGATCAATTGGTGTCGAAGCGGCATTTAATGATTTAACTGCTTGGATAAATAATCAAGTTAATAATAAAGCTCAACTGTATTCACCAAAAATCATCGATAAACATTCTTATGGTTGGGTTGAATATATTGAGAATATAGAATGCAAAACGGAAGAACAACTTAAATCATTTTATTTTAAAATGGGGAGTCTATTAGGCGTTTTATATAGTTTAAATGCTGTGGACTTTCATTATGAGAATATTATAGCGATGGGTGAGTATCCGGTTCCAATTGACCTTGAATCTTTATTCCACCATGCAAAAATATTAGAAGAAAAGAATGGGTCTGCTCATAATAAAGCTCTAAATCTAATTAATAGATCTGTTAGATCCACTGGAATTATTCCATTTCTTGCATTTAATAGCGATAATCCTAACTATAAAGGTCTTGATTTAAGTGGTCTTAGTGATAAAAATGACCAATTATATCCATTAAAGGTACCTTCAGTAGAAGCAAAGAATACAGATGTGATGCACGTAGATGCTACATATAAATATGTTAAAGTAAATGAATTTGAAAAAAACAAGCCGATTTTTAAAGGTGAAAAAGTTTCATATAAAGATCATGTAGACGTTATAATAGATGGCTTTAAATATATTTATGAATGGATTTTAAATAATAAACAACAGTATAGCAATTATATATCAGATAAATTTAAAAATACGATAGTAAGAATGATTCTAAGACCTACCGCTGTATACGGTGAATTACTAAGAAAAAGTAAACATCCTGATTTTTTACAAAAAGGATATAACCGAGATATTTATTTCCACACTCTGGCATTGGAACCAGAGAATAAACCAAAAGAAATTATTAAATCCGAAAAAACTGATCTACTCAATGATGATATTCCATATTTTTATACAACGGTGAGTAGCAATCATTTATATCATAGAGAGCAAATCTGTATTCAAAACTATTTTGAGGCATCTCCTTTAGAAGCTGTAATACAGAAAATCGATGACCTTAATATTGTAGATTGCTCACAACAAATTCGAATTATGCGAATGAGCTTTTTAGCACATTCAGCTACATTTGGTGCAAATGAACAAGCTATTGATCCATATCACAAGGTCCATATTCATGCTAATAAATCTAAGGAATTTTTAATTGAGGCACGTCATATAGGGGATTATTTAATTGCTAATGCTATAGAAGGGAATAATCAATCTGATCTTTGTTGGATAAGTACCGTAATATCTGCCTCTAACGAATATAAATGGGATATTTATCCTGTAGATTTAGATTTATATAATGGCTTAAGTGGTATTTCTCTATTCTTTAGTTATTTATATCATTTGACGGGAAGAAATGATTATAAACTAACAGCTGAGAAGTCTATTTATCCTGTAATTAATTCACTCCAAAGATTACCTGAGCAAAGAATGTTTAATATTGGTACTTTTAGTGGTGTTAGTGGTTCAATCTATGCTTTAAATCATATTAATCAATTATCACATACTAAACAATATGAACAACTCATACTCGATTCTATGAAAATGGTTGTTAGTAAATTATCGCAAGATAAAGTATTTGATATTATTGATGGAACTGCGGGGGTAATCGGGGTACTAATAGCTCTTTATAAAGATAGTGGTAATAAGGAATATCTAAAACTTCTCAACCAAGCGAGTGAATACTTAGTAAATGCTGCATATCATCATCCTGGAAAAGAGGGGCATGTCTCTTGGAAACAAAGAGACGATATTTCATGGATTGGATATTCTCATGGAACGGCAGGTATTATTACTGCTTTGGTAGCAGCTAATCAATATATAAATAATCCCAATATTTTAAAACTAGCAGATAAAGTTTTATCCTATGAAAATAGTTTCTATGATCCAAAGCATAAAAATTGGAAACTTCCTTCTAAGGATAATCACTCTGTTGCTTGGTGTCATGGTGCACCAGGTATCTTATTAAGTAGGCTAATGTTAAAAGAAAGTAATTATGAAAGTAGTATACTTGATCAAAATATATATGCTGCTCTAGATACCACTATTGATAAATCGTTTGGTCATAATCGTTCACTATGTCATGGGGATTTTGGAAATTTAGATATTCTATTGTATGCAGCAAAAGTGTTACAAGATAAAACATCTTACGAACGAGCAAATTCTATTGGTATACAACTTTTAGAGTATTCTAAAACGCATAATTGGAAACAAGGGGTCAGTACGGGAACTGAATCGTTTGGTTTAATGACAGGCCTTAGTGGGATTGGAGTAGGTCTTTTACAACAGTCTGACTATAATTCAATTCCTTCTATTTTAAGGTTAGAAGAGGCTAAATTATAAAAGGAGACGGATACATGAAACGGCTAAAAATTCTTATAACTATACTTTCCGTATTCTTGTTAAGTTTAGTTACACAACCCGTAAAAGCGGAAAAAGTAGGGACAACGGATAATTATAAATTTATTCTTTTGGATAACGACATTCAAAGGAATAACAAGGAAAATATTATAAACTTTTTAAAGGAAAATAACGCAATTGAGATTAAATATACTCCAGAAATTCAAATGATTTCATATAAAGAAACTAAGAGTAATATTCAATCCGATTTAGATAGTAAAATACGTACTAAGTTTAAAGCATCTATAGAAAATGTTGCTAATAGTGCTAAATTAACTTTACCAGATCCAAAGGTTTTAAATTCAAATGAGCAGTTTGCAAATAATAAGTTGAAATATAGTTTATCTTCAAAAAGAACATTGAATTCCATTACTATTAATGAACCGGTCTCAAACGTTTCGCCACCTTGGCAAATTGCCAAGGTAACTAATAATTATAAATCTCACGAGATAACTTTAGGAGAAAAAAATGTAAATATCGCTTTAGTTGATAGTGGTGTAGATTATAACCACCCTGAACTTAAAGATAGCATTAGGTATTTAGAAGGAAAATCCTATGTTCCCAGCGAGCCGGATCTGTTAGATCAAAATGGCCATGGTACTCAGGTTGCAGGAATTATTGCAGCACATGATAAATTAAAAGGGATTGTTCCCAATATAACTATTACTCCATATAAAGTTATAGGGAAAAAAGATGGTGAATCAGTCTGGACTATACAAGCTATTATTGATGCAGCAAATAAAGGAGCAGACGTAATAAACTTAAGTTTAGGAACATATAAGGCTATAAATTTAGAGGATGAGAATGCAATTATAAAGGCGTATGAAAGAGCTATTCAATACGCGAAAGAAAAAAATTCTATTGTAGTTGCTTCAGCAGGTAATGAAGGAATAAGCTTGGATAAACCATTTGAAAAAGTAGATGATGAGAAAGGTGTATTATATAAAATTCATGTACCTGGTGGATTAAGTAATGTATTGACGGTATCAGGAACAGACAAGAACGATGAATTTGTAAATTACTCCAACTTTGGTCCAGAGGTAGACTTTAGTGCACCAAGTGGTTCATATGGAACAATTATTGATAATCAATTCAAATTTGATCCATCCTATTTAATTGGTACTACCTATCCAACTTATTTAGAACCTACTATGTTGGATGTTCAACTAAATACACCGAAAGGCTACACGCTAAACCTAGGGACTAGTTTATCTGCTCCATCAGTATCTGGTACATTAGGAGCTATTATCTCAAGGTATTATGAGCTTCATTCTACAAAACCTTCGTCAGATATAACTATTAAGTATTTAAAAGATGGTGCTACTGATTTAGGTGCGACTGGTAAAGATGATCAATATGGATATGGATTAGTTAATAGTTATAAGAGTACAAATAGTGTTAAATAATTTTGTTCTTAATTAACCTGTGTTAATGGTATTTTGTAAAATTCACTCACTATTATTTTACTAGATGATAATAGTGAGTGAATTAATATTATCATCTAGTAAAAGCGTGTAGTGGAACGACAGTTAAATATTAAAAATGACATGTAGATTATAGAAACTGGGTATTAACCTTTGCTTTATATTCTATTTGGAGATTTTAGTAAAAGATATTAATAATAAGTAAATATAAGAATGAAATTTAAAATTAATTTAAAATTCTAAATTCAGGTGGTTGATATTATGAACAATCAAGTTTTAAATATTAAAGGTTTGCATAAAAAGTATAAAGACAAACATGTTTTAAAAGGAATTGATTTAACTATTAAAAAGGGTGAAATATTTGGATTATTAGGTCCAAATGGAGCGGGTAAATCTACTTTTTTTAAAATCATACTAGGATTAATAGAAGCAGACGAGGGGACTGTAGAAGTATTAGGAAAGGATATCAAAAAAAATAGAATTGAAATCTTATCTAAAACAGGTTCATTAATTGAGGCTCCGACCTTTTATGATCATTTATCAGGGTATGAAAATTTATTAATTGCTTCTAAATTGAAGAATGTTAATGATAAAGAACATATAAAGGAACTTTTGAATTTATTTAAACTATATGAAGACCGAAACCGTGCCTTTAAAAAATATTCACTTGGTATGAAACAGCGTTTAGGATTAGCTGCTGCATTCATGAATAATCCTGAATTATTAATATTAGATGAGCCCACTAATGGATTAGATCCACAGGGAGTTTATGAAGTAAAAGAATTTATAAAAAAGGCACCAAGTATATTTAATTCTACTATAATTTTGTCAAGTCATATTCTAAGTGAAGTTGAACAAATGGCCGATCATATCGGAATTATTCATCAAGGAGAAATAAAATACCAAGGTTTATTATCTTCCTTACAAAATAAACAATCATTAAATATTGTTGAATTTACAGTTAATAATACAGCCCTTACTCAGAAATTACTTGAACAATCTAACTATATCTTCCATGTAAATAATAATATCTTTAGCGTTGAATATTATGATGATAAATCACTTAATGATATTCAACAATTACTAGTATCTAATCAGATTTTCATTCAATCTTTCCAAACTAAAAAGCAGAATTTAGAGGAAGCATATTTAGATATTGTTGGACAAGGTGCTGTAAGTGTATGAGGAGTGTATTAGCTACTGAGTATATAAAATATAGAAAAAGTCATTTACTGTTTTTGATTATTTTAGGGCCTATTATACTTGGATTGGGTGAATTCATCGGATTAAATTATTATAGTAATTATCATGCTATTAAATTAGAAACGGTATTTGGCATAAATCTACAAATCTTAAAATACATCTTAAACTTTTTTATTGTGTTTATTATAGCGAGTGTAAACAATATTGAATATAAAAATTCTACGTGGGCCAGAACACTATCGTATCCAGTACAGAAATTAAATGTGTATCTAAGTAAGTTTGTGGTTGTTATGATTGCCTTTATTATTACAACCTTAATGCATATACTTTGTACAGGATTATTAATTCCAGGTTTAGGTATCTCTTTGGATGCAGTTTCAATGCAGCAGGTATTTGTTTTTACGTTATATCCATTTCTTATTAGCGTTCCATTCTGCGCTTTGGCGTTCATTATATCCATTAACGTATCGAATCAATCAGTGATTGTAACGCTAGCCCTATGTTCGTATCTTTTCGGCGATATATTAAGTTCAACTAAGCTTTGGTGGTTCCCTATTTCATATCAAACTTTATATTCTCCAATTAATTATGTGAATAATCTAGAGGTTTTTAATACATTATGGGCGTACGATAAATGGTACATGCTAGCGGGAATTCCTATTACTGCTGTTATTTTAGGAATTGGATATATCATATTTATTAAAACCAATAATAAAAATTAAAAAAGGAGATTTCAAATGATAAATTTAATTTATTCCGACTGGATAAAAATAAGAAAGCATCCACAACAAATTACATTTTTCATCTTAGCACTTTGTCCGATTATATATTCAATGGTTATGTATACTAAATACGTTGTAGGAAAATATAATCATGGTTTGGATAATGAATGGATGGGCGTATGGATGTTAGTATCTTTTTTCTATGTTGGTTTTTTTCTCCCGGTCATTTCAGGGATGATAACAACTTTCTTCTGCCAGTTTGAAAGTAAAACTAATTGGAAAATAATGCATTTATCCCCGGTTACTAACTTTAAAATTGTTTTATCTAAATTAGTATCTAGTGTGTTATTATTTGCTGTAGTACACTTAATCGCTTTAATAAGCTTATATGTATCAGGAAGATATTTTGATTTTACAGATCCATTTCCTTTATTATTCATGGTTAAAGTGTTTTGCACTTCTGTTGTTGCAACACTGCCTCTAATAACAGTGCAACTTTTATTATTCTTATTTATAAAAACATCTATCACTTTTACATTTCTTAATATAATTCTATCTTTAATTGGGGTATTTATTTTTTCAGAAGCAAAGCGGGGATTTTTATATATATGGTCTCTACCATTGCAGTCTATAGAATTAGTTGATCAAGGTATAGTGTCTATTGGTATATTATTAACATCAATAAGCGCATTTACCATTGGTATGATTTTAATTACAGTGCGTTATGTAAAGACATTGAGAAAGACCGTGTAATATGAGAATTGAATTTTGAAAAATCTTAACAGTACCTCATTTTAATAAACAGTAAAAAGAGCCCATCGGTTATGATGGACTCTTTTTACTGTTTATACGCAGTTTATTTTTTAATCAAAACAGAACTCCCAGTCACTTAACGCTCTTACGAGATATTCTACATGTTCTATAGGTTCTTTGATACGATTTATGATAATGCGTTTATTATTAAACTCCATATCTAGAAGGAATTTAACTCTAAATTTTTTTGTATTAGTAAAATAGGATCAAAAAAATAAGCATTAATTTGCTGTTTTTTTGATCCTATTTTACTAATTGTTATTAACATTAGGAAGCATTTATATTTTAAGTACAACAAATTATATAGAAAGGAGCCTAGTTGATGTTTAAGAAAAAGGTACCATTTATAGAACAAGCCCAACAGACTGAATGTGGTTTTTGTTGTATAGCGATGATTACCGAATATCATAATAGTACCGTATCTTTTCATGATATGTATGAAAGGATTGGTAATGGTAGAGATGGAACGTCACTATTTCATTTAAAGCATCTAGCTGAGGGATTAGGATATGAAGCAAATTGTTTTAAAATTCAAGAATATGATGAGTTATATAAAGTCCCACTCCCTTGCATTATTTATTGGAAGGAAAAACATTATGTAGTACTAGAGGAAGTAGCTGAACATGGAGTAATAATTGTTGATCCCGCTGTGGGAAGAAATAAGGTAAAAAAGGAAGAGTTCGAAAGGGATTTTTCAAAATATGTTATGACATGCGTACCAGGTGAAAGGTTTGTTAAGAAGAAGCCTAAAAGCTTATGGTTACCATATATTAATATATTGAAAGAGAGACCATCCCTATTAATAAATTTAGTCTTACTGTCCTTTGTGTTACAGTTATTCACTTTAGGTATACCCCTTCTAATACAATATTTAATAGATCATGTTATTTCACCTCAAAATTTTAATTTGTTAAATATCTTTTTAATATCAATAGTATTTGTGGTGGGATTCCAATTTCTATTCAATATAGTTAGAGGTAAGGTTGTAATTGTAATGGAGAACTTTTTAGATAAACAAATGATGAGTAAATTTATTAATCATTTACTTCATTTACCTTATCATTTTTTCCTCTTAAGAAAATTTGGAGATCTCCTATTTAGGGTAAATAGTCTAAGAATAATTCGAGATATGATTGGATCAAACCTTATTAAGGGTATATTAGATGTTGGGTTACTAATTGTAATATTTGTTTTCATGATAATTAAATCACCAATTTTAACGGTATCTGTTTTAGTGTTCACAGCACTTAACGCAGTTTTATTAATTGCTACACGCTCTAAAGTAAAAGAGGTTAGCCAAGAAGAAATTATGGCGAATAGTGAAGTTCAAAGTATTCAAACGGAGACTTTGTATGGAATATTCAATGTTAAAACAGCTGGAATCGAGGATAAAATATTTACTCGATGGAATAAAAATTTTAAAAAGTTGCTAAAAGCTTATAGAAAGAAGCAAAATCTTAATAATTATATTCAATCAGTAAGTAGTTCTATTGGGAATTTAGCTCCCTTATTCACTCTATGGCTTGGTGCATATTTAATTTTAAACAATCAGTTGACATTAGGAAATCTAGTAGCTTTTCATGCTATTTCCAATCAATTTTTTGGACTAAGTCAGTCAATTGTTCAAATGTTTAATTCTTTCTTTGTAACTGGTACGTATTTAAGAAGGGTACAAGATGTATTAGATGCACCAAAAGAAGAACAAACTCCGGATATGAAAGAGATAACTAATCTTGAAGGTCGTATACGTTTTGAAGATGTAAGTTATCAATATACAAAATATAGTCCAATGTCTGTTGAAAATATTAATTTAGAAATTAAACCGGGCCAAAAAGTAGCGATTATTGGAGAATCTGGTGCTGGAAAGAGTACCATGTCCCGTCTACTATTGGGATTGCATAATCCGAGTGAGGGGAAAATATATTATGATGATGTGGATTTAAGTAATATCGAAAAATCATCATTGAGACGTCAAATTGGTGTAGTTCCTCAGGACGTTACACTATTTAATAAGACTATTTTTGAAAATATTGCAATTTATGATAAGGATATCTCGATAGAAGAAGTCGTTGAAGCTGCTAAGGTAGCACAAATACATGATGACATTATGAAGATGCCTATGCAATATAATACGTTCATATCTGAGATGGGATTCAATATTTCAGGAGGACAGCGACAACGTATTGCACTTGCGAGAGCTTTAGTTCATAAACCATCCATTTTAGTATTAGATGAAGCAACAAGTTCATTAGATCATCTGAATGAGAAGAAGGTAGATGATTATCTCAATGAAATAAAATGTACAAGGGTTGTTATTGCACATCGACTTACTACAGTAATGAATGCAGATTTAATAATTGTGATGGATAAAGGAACTATTATAGAATCGGGTACTCATAAAGAGTTAATGCTAAAAGCTGGTTATTACTCTTCCTTCTTCAAGGATATAGAACCAGATTACAAGTTACTAGCAAATTAAGCATATATATTTATGA
Organism: Bacillus thuringiensis; assembly: GCF_014932895.1. Classification (GTDB taxonomy): domain Bacteria; phylum Bacillota; class Bacilli; order Bacillales; family Bacillaceae_G; genus Bacillus_A; species Bacillus_A thuringiensis_AA. The sequence continues at coordinate 10,044 of NZ_JACYOF010000027.1, forward strand.
ATCTAATAAAAAAGAAAGAGGGATAGATATGAAAGTTCAAACAAAAAAAGACCGTAATTTAATCAGATATGCAAGTGGGGTAGTTACCCTTTTAATCTTGGCTTCCTTTATATATCAATGGAATAACGGGTTAAATATTGACATTCCTGAAAGATTAGGCCTAGGGATAGCTCTTGTCGCATTTGTTACTACCTTTATGCCTCAAAGAAAAAAAGATGCTAATTAATTTAAATCGCGCTTGAGATCTATTTCTCAAGTGCGGTTTCCTAAAAAATTATATAGAGGAATCATAAATAATCATTCATACCAATACAAACTATAAATTTAACATTTAGGCTTTAAATATATATAAAGTAGCAATTTAAAAGAGAAATATCTTAAATATTTTCTACGTACTTAAATTCAAACTAAAAAATTATAAAAAAAGGATGGATATCAAATGTTTAGAAGAAAAAAATCAGATGAAATGCGAAAACAAAAGTGGAATACTGGTGGATTGACTAGTGTAGTTGATGAAAATGAATTAAAACAGGTTGTAACTGGCGCGGGTTCAGACGATATCTATATAGAGACAGTTCCAGCTGCTATAGCTGCGTTTTTACCAAATCAGATGAACACATATCCTGATCCAATGATCATGCCTAAGTATAGATAATCAAGGACTTAAAATAAAAAAGAGAACATATTAACACTAAAAGATTTGTACCTGAATCCAAGTTGTCATAGGTATCGTTTATTATACTAATCCTATAGCATTTAAAGAAAGGCTATTTGATAGAAAAGGTATTGGGTGTTATCAAGGTGCAAAATTATTTTATTAGATATTCATTCTATATTTAGGGTGTATATCTGTTGGCCTAAGAATAGGAATCTAAAATCCTTGAATATGCTAAATAGAAAACTTTAATTTAGAGAATTAGATGATTTATAACAATATTGGACTATCCCTATCTATAGGGGGAAGAGAATCCTGTAATATCTAATTTCCGTTCACTATTTTAGTAGGATCAACTTATGATGCATATAATAAAACACATATTTGTACGTTGAAGTCACATGCCTCGTCTCTTATTTGTCTAGGGGAGGCTATGAAATTTCAATAGGCACAGAAGACAAAATGTCGAAGGCTTCCTATAAATGATTGTTATATTTGAAAAATCAGTAATTTTATTTACTAAATTAAATAAACAATGTTATAATGTGGTGTGGAATCCGTTTATTCAGAATTAATGGTTAATTGATATGATATTTAACATTGTTTTAATCGTAAAACAAAGTGTTAATTCTCTTTTATAGAGAATTATATGGCGGCATAGCCAAGTGGTAAGGCCCAGGTCTGCAAAACCTGTATCATCGGTTCAAATCCGATTGTCGCCTTTTATTCTAGTATATCAATATTTTTCATATGGTGGCATGCCAATTAGGAATGGTACAAGGTTAGCATACCCTTTTATGTTGGTTCGAATCCAACTGTCACCTTATATCCCAATACCCTTTGGGAATAGTTGTATATGAAAACTTTTCTTTGTAACTCCTCAGTCATTTATATATTGTACTAATTACTTAAACAACCACACTTTACACTACTACACCTATAAGTCAAACACGATGGATTTATTTCATTGAAAGACCCCAAAAGAATAATTTTTACAATGGTCATGAATAATGTATGTTATTAAGCATGGTTAAGTTTTCCCTAGTGAACTACTCGCCACTTAGCAAAGCTTGAAGTGGGAGCTTCTCAGTTCCACGACGAAAGCAACCTTTCGTCTCCCTGAGCGTTACTTCGGGGTGTTCCACCCCTAGATGTCCAACG
>NZ_JACYOF010000028.1 GCF_014932895.1 Bacillus thuringiensis
ACCTATTTTTTGGAAAGAACAACAAAAAAAAAAAGTGCAATAGTTAAATTACACTTTTTTAAAATAAATATATTGGCAATTTATGTTTCTTTTTACTTCCTTCACATTGAATATTTCTTAATGATTTTGCAAATATTTGTTGTGTAGCTCTATCAATATCATCTTTTGGTGAATTACATAATATATTAGGATTAACAAACCAAGTACGAGACGAACAAGGTCTTCCATCTTCAGTTGTTATCCCAGATTCCGCAACTCCTAAAATTCCTTTAACTAATAAATCATTCATAATTTTAGAGATAGAAGTTCTTGTTTTTCCTAATTTTTTCGATAAATAACTTGGAGAAGCCGCATTTGGCTTGATTTCCTCATCATTTTTTTCAATAATAACATTTGATTTAAATTCTAAAAACCTTGAGAGCTCAAATAAAAAAGCTTTCTCAGGTTGAGTTAAATATCCAATCTCACACAAATAATCAATATTCTCTGTAATCATTTGTACGAACTTCACCCCATCAGTTCGTTTTTTCTTTTTACCAATAAAATAATCATCACCTGTTGTACTATGTAAAATCTGTAATAACACTTGTTGTTGTTCAGTTGATAAACCTATATTAGCTTGTTCTAAAAAATCCTCAACCTTATTTTCAGTTAATCTTGCCTTCTGTTCTGAACTATCAATATTTACAATTTTACTCATTCTTTCCTCTCCTTAATGGTTGAGGAAAACAAACTCTAATGATAAAATATCATTAAACAAAATTATAATTAAGAGTTTGATTTCTCAACCTCTATCACCTTAAGCAAAAACCCTTTCTGTCGCCAAACTTCGAGGGTTTTTTGCTGTTTTTATTCTATCATAAACTCATAAAAACTTATATGTTATCCATTTTTATAAATCCATATAAAAAATAAGTATTATCAAAAACTACAGTTTTTGATAATACTTACAATAAAATTCATTAAGTTTTAAAACAGCAGTAATAACTTCATCTGGATCACTTTTATCAATCATCTGTGTAATCGATAAATAATACAACTTATTATTTAAACCTTTTTTTCTTATTGTTTCCCTTAACCCTCTAAGTTCATTTAATAATAAATTATATCTGTTAATATCCTCAAAATCGTAAGATATATTTTCTTTAATAATATACTCACAATCTAAAATTAAATTTATAAACTTTTGATCATGGCCCATTGTATCTCCAATCAAATTTATCTATTTATTTTAACCAACTAACGCTAACTTTATTTATCCAATATTGTATTCCTCCACCTTCCCTATATTCTTGAACTACATTTGTACCACTTTGAAACTGAGTTTGAGATGCAGTAACTCCCGTAAGAACCCTAATACCCCTTGGTATTTCTACTATGTATTCTGTACTTAGTGGATTCCCCCAAGCTTCTAATACCGCTAACTCATTTCTTGTTTCCTCAATATTTCTTTTTTTATCGCCCCACCAATAACCAAGCCCATACCTAGATTCTGGTTCACCAGATTTGCTTCTCCTATATAAAATTAAATCTTTATCAATTTCTTTTACCTCTATTTTCAAATCCTTAAATGCTAAAACATCTGCTCTGGTACCCTTAAAATCAAAATTAGAAAAACCTGATTCTCTTATTATCTCCCTTTTTAAAGTTGCGCGTTCCATTACACTCAAATCTACTTTATCTACTTTATCTAATAATTGATTTAAATCCTTAACACTCCAATTAATCAATTCATTACTTTTTATATTATTTATTATTTCATCAATATTATTTTCACTTTCAAAAATAATAGATATATTATCATTTCTATTTAATGAAATGTTATTTATTTCAGCATAACCATTAAAAGAAAAACAAAATAAACTTAAAAAAATCATAAACATCGTAACAAATATATTTTTTTTCATATTAAAAAACTCTCTCCTAATCTCAATTAACAGTTTTTACCAACCTAAAAATCAAATCATTTTTTTCAACACAAACCTCCAAATTGGTTCTGATCCAATCACCACTGATCCTTGTCCCATCATTCCTACATATAATTCATCATTTTTAGAATCAATCGTTGCTTCCAATTCATACATATAAGATTTAAATTCTTTGTTATAAACAGGTTCCGCTGCAATATATACAATTTCCCCTACATATTTATCTTTTCTTTCTACATTAAAAGAGTAGATTATTTTATCACCCTTTTTTATATTTTTTCTATCTTGAGGAGATAAAAGTATATGAGCTCTTTTCTCAAGATTTTTTGGTACAATCGATAGAATCTCTTTCCCATATTCAATTAAATCACCAGATTGGATAGTAGAATTAAACTGAACTTCCCCATCCATTGATGCTTTCACAAGAACATTTTCATTTTCTTCTTTTATTTGGAACAAAACATCTCCTGTTTTCACAAAATCACCCGACTTAACCAAAACATTATCTATTATTCCCTTGTTTTTACCTCGAACTAGACTAGATTCGGATTTATTCTGTATAATTACTGTTCCTTTACTTACAATATCAATCTTTCCAAAATAAGCCCAAACAACAAAAATAACAAACAATAAAATAAGCCCAGATAAAAACCACATAATAAAACGAGGTGGTTTTCGTTCTAATAACTCCACACTATCTGTTAATTGCTCAAAAGAATAAATTTTATTCATGTTTATTTCCCCACATTGCATAAGATTGTGATTTTATATGATCTACATGTACGGTTTGATTTTTCCAAAGCCCATAATAATCACCCTTTTGAAGTAATAATTCTTCATGAGAACCTTCTTCAATAATATTTCCTTTTCTCATTACAAAAATTTTACTAGCATGTTGAACTGTACTTAATCGATGAGCAATCATAATAACTGTAATTTCCTTACTTCCTAAATCCCTAAGCATATCAGTAATTATCTTCTCCGTTGTAGAATCTAAATTACTTGTTGCTTCATCTAAAATCAAGATATCTGGATTTTTTAATAATGCACGTGCAATAGCTAATCTTTGTTTTTGTCCCCCAGATAAATTAGACGCATTTTCTTCTAATAATGTTTCATATCGTAATGGTAATTCACTGATAAAATCATGAGCACAAACTAATTTACATACATGTATTAACTCTTCCAAGCTAATCTTACGTTCTAAACCAAACTGTAAATTATCATAAATAGAACCACTAAAGAAAAATGACTCCTGTGATACATATGCAATTTGTTTACGTAATGCTGTTTTACTAATTTCTTTAATATGATAATCATCGTAATAAATATTTCCCTGCTGAGCTGAATAATAGTTCATTAATAATTTTGAAATAGTCGTTTTACCAGAACCACTCTCACCAACAAAAGCTACTTGACTACCAGGGGAAATTGAAAAACTAATATTATTTAAAACATTATTCCTCGTACCATATCTAAATGTTACATTCTCAAAATCAATTTTCCCAGAAAGACGATTTGGAAATACCTTTCTCTCTTCATCCTTCGATTTTTCTAATTCTAAATCAAAAATATCATTTAACCTCTCTGCCGCTACAAGAGCTGATTGCATCATCGGTTGAATACCAATTAAATTCTGAATAGGATTTAAGAAATATACCAAAAGTGCATTATAAGTAATTAACTCACCAATTGACATATTTCCCTTCAATACCTGATTAGCACCTACCCATAAAATAATTACTCCACCAATTAATTCAATTGCAATTTTAATACTTCCTTGCAAATTAGAAATCATACCATTTTTAAATAAATGACGAAGTAAACTTACAAAACGTTTTTCCATTTCAAAAATTACTTCTTTCTCTGCATTATATGATTTTATAGTACCAACACCATTTAATGACTCCACTATATAAGACATTAACTTTGCATTACTTTCCATTTGCTCCCTATTAATATTTTCATAAGATTTATGAAACCCTAAAATAACAAGAACATAAAACGGAACTAATAAAAGAGTTACACCAAACAAAACAGAATTATGTAAATACAATAAAACAGAACCTAAAACTACCATTAAACTATCAATCATTAATGTAATAGTAGTATTAGATAAAGCATCTCTAACTTTACTAGCATCTGTAAAACGAGAAATAATTTCACCAACTTTTCTCGTTTCAAAAAAATTCATAGGTAAACCAATAACATGTCGATAATATCCCAACATTAACTGTATATCGATTCTCCTACTAAAATATAAAATTAAATGAGTTCTAAAATATGAAAGTAATACCTTAAATACATATAAAATAACAATACCTATTGAAACAATATGTAAAGTTTGCAATAACTGATTTGCAACAATATCATCAATTAAAAATTTAAAATAGAATGCACCTAACATACTAAACCCATTTAAAAAAATAGAAGCAATAAACATAGGAACAAGCAAATGAATTTGAGATTTCAATAAAGATGTAAATCTAGACAATTTACCATTAGAATTATTAAATTCATTAAAATTTTTATTAGGACTAACTAAAACTAAAATACCTTTCCAAATCTCACAAAAATCTTCCAAACTAAATACACTATTCCCTTTTGCAGGATCTGCAATATAAACTTTATTTTTTTTCACTTTATAAATAACTACATAATGTAATAAGCCATTATCAATTACATGTGCAATAGCTGGTAAAGGTATTTCTTCTAATACCTCAGGACTCTTAGCCCTAACACCTTTACTATCAAAACCTAATCTTGTAGACGCCTCCAACAATCCTTTAATATTTGTACCTTGCAAATCAGTACCTGCAATTTCACGAATTTTAGAAATTGATACATCCGAATTATAATGACGTGAAATCATAGCTAAACATGCTGGACCACAATCTTGCAAATCATGTTGCTTAATACATTCAAATTTTTTTAATACCAAAGTAATACCTACTTTCTTAATAAAAATAAATCCTCTTATGCAAATATTTCAATAATATTATTATTATTATTTGAAAAAAATTACAAGGAAATTATAGACAAACCATTTTATTATTGTATAATAATACCATGATAGCGATTTCAAAGCTAAATTATTCATTCAAATAAGGAGGGAACATAATGGAAATCAAATTAGAAAATCTTGAAGAATTAACACAAGAAGAAGTTCTAGAAGTAGAAGGCGGAATCGGATGGAAAGACGTAGTCGACTTCGGAACAGGATACTATAAAGGTTGGTCTAACTACTACAACAACGGAAAAGCCCCTTGGGAATAAACAATAATATTTTCTAAAATGGTAATCTAAAAATCTATATATATATCTTAAAGGAAGGATGTTTTAAATGAATACTAAAGAATTAAACAAAAATCTTGAAACATTAACAAATGAAGAACTTGAAGTAAATGGCGGAGGCGTCTGGGGAACTGTTGGGGAATATCTTGGCTATGGTGGAGCATCACTAAATGCTCAAAAACACGCATTTTGCGATAAATACTATGCTCCTAGAACTAATGCAAGAGCAAACTGCTATAGCATGTACGAATCATAAAAAAAAGATGGCCTTTAAGCCATCTTTTTTTTAAAATAATCATTTAAATAAAAATCCAAACTAAATATATCACATGTATATAATTCTAAAATAATATATCCTCTAAAATCCACAAGATAAAGAGTAGGAACTGAAATTACCGCATACTTTTCAAATAATTGATTAGAAAAAATAAAAGAACTTTTATCCAAAGGATCAATATTTAAAATCTCATCACTAATAATAATAATTTTTAAATTAAAATTCAAAGCAATATCTTTAAATCCATCGAAATTATCCCTATCCCTAATAAAACATAATAAAAGATATTTCTCGCTATTTTTAAAAAATTTAGATTTTATTTTGAATAAATTTAACCTTCCAAATGTAGGTGCTAATTCCCCAGCTATTGGTTTAATTAATGGATTCAAATTTAACACCTCTTTAATTTTACATTATTTATAATATATAACTAATAATTACAATATACAACTAACCATATTAATATAAATAATTCACTTGCAAAAAACAATAAAAAACAATAAAAAACAGTAGTAATTTTATACACTACTGTTTTTTATTGTTCATTTTTGAATGTAAACTTTTGAATATTAGTTTACATTCAATATCCCTAAATCATTGACTTCATACCAAATCCTCTGATATCCTCAAAACACACAACAAAAGTATACATTCAAAACGCTATAAGTAAAGAAGATATTGAATCATAAATCAATATCTTCTTTACTTTCAAAAGGACCTGCTCAATTAATACGTAAAAACATAAAGTAAAGTGAATCCGTTAAAATACATGAGTGATCCCATGTTTGATCCTCTTATCTAAAGGAGGAAATATTATGGGCTTTGGTGGTAGTTGTGGTAGTTGTGGAGGCGACGGCTTTGCTGGAGGATTTGCTTTATTAGTTGTATTATTTATTTTATTAATCATAGTTGGAGCTTCTTGCTTCTGCTAAAAAAACTATCAGAAAAGACACTCTTATAAGAGTGTCTTTTCTTTATGGACAAAAACACCAATATATATTCTCTACACAACCAAAGTTACCATAACATCACTTATCGGTAGTATCCAAAAAAGCTCAGAGTTCTCATATGACTCTAAGCTTTGCTTTTGTAAAAAATTATTTCCAAAACTCATACCATTTCTTATCTTTACTTGCGGCAATCATCTTCTTAACTTCCTGTACTTCTCTTATTGTTTGCATAAGTATTTCATCACGCCCTTGGTTCTTCGCAACATCTTCGCTAGAATTTGCCGCTATAAGTACTTGGGATTCCTGTATCGTTTGTATAGCGCTCAATAATTCTGATTCTCTTTGTGCAAATCGCTGGTCTTGTTCAATTAAACGTTTGTTTAATTCTTGTAGTAATTCATTTTGCTTTTCAATGACCTCGTTTTGATCTTGAAGCCTCGTCTGTAGCGTTGTAGCGTTGAAATCCTGTTCTTCATAGCGCTCAACTTCATGTCGCTCTAATGGCAACACTTCAACTCCTTGATGCCATGATACTATTTGCTTTGTGGCATTTTCTAATGTCATGTCTGTGTCATTCTTCAGGTTTATGACCTTACGGAATACCATTACATCGCTTTCTCTATATTTCCTATGCCCACGTTCGTTTTTAATGAAGGTATAACCCTCCTTTTCGAGTACATCAGCATACTTACGTAATGTGCTAGATTGGATATTTAATTGCTCTGCCACTTCGCCAGGACTATATAGCGTCTTCATAGCGTCTCACCTCAAAAATATATTCGCTATAGCAATGATATACCCTTTTTCCTAATAATTCACGTATCACTTGTTTCAAATTCTTTTTTATTTATACAAGATTTTATGCAAAAAAAGAATAGCGGGGATTCCTAGAATCCTCGCTATATCAACAATGTATAAAATCATGTATAAAAGATAAATAGACAGAAAGACAAGAAACCTTGTAAACACACGAATCCTATCCAAATACTTGCTACCGATAATCAGACGTTATGTTAACCGCGCATGAATACAATATACAAGAAGAATCCCCTGATTTTTCTTCTTATCACATGATAAAATGATTACAAACAATTAATTTCGAAATAATCAGAAAATATAAAGGGGGTTGATTACATGAAAAAAGGATTAGGATTACTTGTAACTATAATAATTGAAGCTGGAATTGTGTATGCATTATCTAAAATCTTAAAATGGAGTTTTATTGATTTAACCTTCTTCGCTGGAATATGTTTTATTATTATTACATATTACTTTAGCAGTAAAGGCGGATTTACTAGCAACAGTGTTCGCCTTCAAGCTCAAGCTAGGTTTGGTATTAGAGTAGAGGAAGAAAAATTTGAATTAAGTGTAAATCCTATTTTAATAGGATCTATTGTCTATACAATATTATCTTTAATACTTGTAATAATAAGTTATTGGAGTTACTTTACCAAATAATTTTCACTTCCAATAACAATAATTATGTAAATAAACACAAAAGTCCTCCAGCTAAACAATCTGGAGGACTTTTTTATGTAGGTCGGGAAGACATCGGTCTTCCCTTCGGGTTGCCCCGACGGAAAGGGCGTTTTGTTACCAAAACTGTTTTTCCTAATTACATATTATGCGAGGATTTTAACTTGGTTCTTAAATTATTTAAAAAAGTTTAATATATAATTTTTCATTTTTTAGTTTTGTTTTTGCTCTCATTCTTAATTAAGATAACTCTCCTGCTTTTCGCCCTTTTCTGGGGTCCCGTCCTACGCTTTTTATTCCACGGTTCGCTTGACCACGAGCCTCTACACCCTCAAACTCCCAAAGGCAACCCCAGCGGGCAAAAACCGCCCTTCTGGGGCCACCTCTGGCGAGTTTGCATGAGGGTGCCCCTCATGGTCAAGCGACTTTCGCGGCATAAACGCATAGGACTCAGCTATATAAAACCAGTTTATTTGTTATTTTCCATGTGTAAAGTCTTAGATGTAACTGTAATTAGAATACATTCCAAACATAAACAAATAAAACATGATCTATCAATCTATTTACATCTCTTAAGCTCATAGAGTAATCCCTAAGAGCCTTTTTATCTTTTTTAATAGTTTTATATTCTTTTTCAGAATAAAAGCCTTAAGGGGCTTTCTAGAGCCCCTTAATAGCCGCCCTCCGGTCGGCCCGTTTTCGCTCACGCTTAAACGGGCATGATCCACCTTATGGTGCGCGGCAAATGCGCCGCACCCCATAAGGTGTCAATCCGCTACTCCATATGTATCTGTAAAACTCATATTCAAGCCTACGCCTGTCGCTCCATATTTAGCGTGGAGAGCAACTGTTATATCCACGTTTTCCTTAGCAAATCCATTTGTCTTCGCAACGGCATGGCTATAGCCATAGCCATGCTTCTTTCGTACCTTCCGGTCCTCACTCCTTTTTATATTATTTCATCCCAAAACACATTTATTCATTTTCATGATCTCATTAAAAATAAATAATTATATATAAAAAGAGCCGTTCCGGACTCAGAGTCATAGACACAAAATAAGTGTCTGAATCTGAACCGCGAAACGGCTCTTGAATGTTTAAAAGAAATAAAAAAAGAAAAGTAAATCTATATTTAATTTAACATAAATTGGGTATTTTCATCAATGGTTTTCGTTGACTTTTGGAGTAGAGGCTGGTTCGTCGTGTGGGGGCGAAACCCCACGTATTACGTATCTATCCATATGGTAAGTGAAATTATGATTCGAATGCACTAGCGGTTCGGCTCGTATAATAGTAAATTCAAGCCGATGAACCTAAATAGTTGCTTTTGGATGTATCGGCTTGGTGCCGCCAAAACTCGAGCCGAAAAAAGTTTTGCAAGGATGTAGCGAAGCGAAAAGGGTGGAGATTTTCTGAAGCAAGCGAAAGAAAATACAACCCGTTCCTTGCGGAACTTTTAGCTATTTCTATATAGAGTAAGAAGGAACAAACATACTAAAGTAGAAAATATCCAATAATATCAAGGGTTTCAGGATTTTTCGTACTTACCAAAAACGGTAAGTAAACTTACCGTTTTTGGTAAGTACGAAATTAATAAAAAAGCCTACTTATAAAAGTAAACTTAGAATAATTTAATAGGTAAATTTTTAAGTTGTTTTGGGACTTTTTTAAACATAGCTTTAAGTGTAGGATTAACTTCATCTCTATTCCCAGAAAACATAATGTGCGGATTTATAAATAACGCATATGCTCTAACATTATTATTATCAATACCACTCTCTGAACGAGCTATAATACCTTTATCAATTAATTTTTTAACTAATGGACTAACTTTAGTTTCATGTCTTCCGATTTTTTTAGCTAATTCTCGTTGAGTTAATGGAATTTGTTCCTTTGAATTAATATCACTAACTAAACAATTACTCATAAAACCTACGCACATCGAAATATCTAATAAAAATACTTTTTCAGCATTCATTAAATAATCAATTTCAAATAAATATTGTATATTTTGTTGAATAATTTGAACAAACTTCGCTTTGTTTTTTATCTTACGTTCAGGAACTAATCTCATTCCTTTCAAATTAGCTTTTGCTTGAAGTTCATTTGCTAATTGCATTTCTTCTTCTGACAAGATCTTTGAAATCTCAATATCCCTTAATCTTGCATTTTTTTCAGCTTGTTCTAAATTAAAGAACTCTTTCATAAAATAAACCCCTTACTAATACAAAAATCAATGTTATTTCTCTTAAATATAATAATTTCCTATATTAATTTTATATTATATTAAAGGCTAAAAAATATTCTTATACTACTATTAAATGAACAAACAGATAAAAATATTATTTGTTCCTTACGGAACTTTTAGCTATATATATAGAGTGAGATAGGAAAAATATAAAAAACCAGTAATATCAAGGGTTTAAAGTGTTCGGGGTGTTAAAAAAAATTAACACCTGTGTTAAAAAAAATTAACACCTATTTTTTGGAAAGAACAACAAAAAAAAAAAGT
>NZ_JACYOF010000029.1 GCF_014932895.1 Bacillus thuringiensis
TATCTCTGCAAAAGTGAATGACGAGCCTTGCTGTTCTTATATCGGACCTAATGGGGCAGGCCACTATGTAAAGATGGTTCACAACGGTATTGAATATGGGGATATGCAATTAATTTGTGAAGCATATTTCTTCTTGAAACAAACACTTGATTTGACTGCAGAAGAGTTTCATGAAATATTTGCTGAATGGAATAAGGGAGAACTGAACAGCTATCTAATCGAGATTACAGCAGACATCTTCACGAAAAAAGATGAAGAAACTGGTAAGCCATTAGTGGATGTTATTCTTGATACTGCGGGACAAAAGGGTACAGGGAAATGGACAAGCCAAAGCGCACTTGATTTAGGTATATCTCTCCCTATTATCACAGAATCTGTATTTGCACGTTGCATTTCTGCTTTAAAAGAAGAGCGTGTGAACGCAAGCAAAGTTTTATCTGGACCTAAAGATAAAGCAGCACTTGGAATTGACAAAGCCGAATTAATTGAAGCAGTGCGCCAAGCTTTATATATGAGTAAAATTTGTTCTTATGCACAAGGATTCACGCAATTGAAGGCAGCTTCTGAAGAATATGATTGGAACCTTGATTTTGGCAGCATTTCTATGCTTTGGAGAGGCGGATGTATTATTCGTGCAGCCTTTTTACAGAACATTAAAGAGGCTTATGAGACAAACACTGACCTACCGAACCTTTTACTTGATCNACATACGTATAAACGAGTGGATAAAGAAGGTACATTCCATACAAAATGGATATAAAATAAAAAAATGGACCAAGATTAAATTCTTGGTCCATTTTTTATCCCGCAATTCGCAGGCGGTAAGACTCCCACTGATGGAAGTTTGACTTTATTGGAATAATAACACACGCGCTGGTGATGCATCTGTACCCATTAGTTTTAATGGGGCCGCAACCATAAAGTATGTTCCTGCTTCTACTTTTTTAAATGTTAATCCTTCGATTACAATAATATCGTGTGCAAATAGTGTTTTATGGGTTGGGTGACCTTCTTGGGCACGTTCAACACCTAATGCATCAATGCCCACACCGCGAATACCTTTTTCAGCAAGCAGGTTCGCACCGCTTTCAGCTAAATAAATAAAATCGAAGTTAAATCCTTCATCAAAGGAGTTCTTTGTTTTAAATAAAACAAAATCCCCTTTTTGAATATCGAAATCTTTCAGGTCTTCAGCAGTAATGCCACCATCAACATGTGTCAGGTCAAAAACCTTTGCTTCGCCTACTAATTTCTCAATATCAAGTGTTTCAAACGTGTCTCCGTCATTTATCATATGCAAAGGTGCATCAATATGCGTTCCTGTATGAGCATCCATTTTTAATGTGGATTCTGTTACATGACCGTTTGTAACTTTGGAAAGTTGAGGCTGTTTTTCCGGTTTGTTTTTATATACAGGCATTCCTTCGTAAATAGGTACTGTAATATCATATACTTTTTTCATAAGAATTCCCCCTTGATTAGATTGAGTAGTCATTATCATCTGAAATAGGCCACCAATGGAAGTTGTTTTCCGCAAGTAAATCATCAGAAGCTTGCGGTCCCATTGATCCTGATTCGTAAGTAAGTAAATCTGTTGATACATCCTGTTGCCATGCTTTAGAAATAACATCAACAAATTTCCATGATAATGCTACTTCATCCCAGTGAGTGAAGTTTGTTGCATCACCTTGAGTTGCATCATATAGAAGTTTCTCGTAAGCTTCTGGTGTATTTACTCCGTCCACGCAGTCAATGCAGTAATCAAGCTTAAATGGTGTTGTTTTTTCAGAAGTACCAATTTTTTTACCGTTTAAAACAAGAGAAACCCCCTCATCCGGCTGAATATGAATAATAAGCAGGTTTGGATGAACGTTGTTTTCTGATTTAGAATATAAGTTCATTGGCAATTCTTTAAACTGAATGACGATTTTTGTTGATTTTTCTTGCATGCGCTTACCTGTACGAATGTAGAACGGCACACCTGCCCAGCGGAAATTGTCTATTAATAATTTACCTGCCACAAATGTTTCTGTTCTTGAGTTTGGATCCACTTTACTTTCGCTTCTGTATCCAGGAACTTCTTTTCCATGGATTGTTCCTGGTCCATACTGACTTCGTACAAAATATTGATCAACTTCTTCTACTGTTATTGGTCGAAGTGCGCGCAATACTTTAATTTTTTCGCTTCGGATTTCTTCTGTTGTTAAACGAATTGGCGGTTCCATCGCCAGTAAAGCAACCATTTGTACCATATGATTTTGTACCATATCTCTTAAAGCACCGGAATGGTCATAGTAACCACCGCGGTCCTCTACACCTAAAGATTCACTGGATGTAATTTGAATATTAGAGATGTACTTATTGTTCCATAGTGATTCAAATATTGCATTTGCAAAACGAATGACGCCAATATTTTGAACCATTTCTTTTCCTAGATAATGGTCAATGCGATAAATCTCATCTTCCGAAAATACTTGACGAAGTTTTTCGTTTAATTTTTGTGCGGATGGCAAGTCATGTCCAAAAGGTTTTTCTATAATCAATCGATTCCAACCGTTTGAGTTTGTCACACCTTCTGATTTCAAGTAAGAAGCGATTGTTCCGAAAAATTCAGGAGCCATTGCCATATAATACATTCTGTTTCCTGGAATATTGAATTGTTCTTCTAGGTTAGTAAGTAACGTATTCAAATCTTGGTATGAAGCGGTATTCGTAACATCAAACGCTAAGTATCGGAAATGAGTTAAAAATTCATCTAAATCATTCCCTGGTTTAATTTTTGACTCTTGAATAGAGGAAAATACATTTTCACGAAATACCTCATCACTCCATTCACGTCTTGCCACACCAACAACAGCAAAATTTTTAGAGAGCTGTCCTTTTTTATATAGGCTATATATAGAAGGGAATAATTTTCTCTTTGCTAAATCGCCTGTTGCTCCAAATATAACCATAGTGCAATGTGTATTGTCGTTATTCTTCACTGGGTACCCTCACCTTTATTAATGTATAAATAGTATCTTAGAAGAGTTTAACATAATTCGACAGAATTCTCCTACTTTTAAGTATGCGTAAGAAAGCAAGAATAAATCTTTTAAATTATTTTAGGGTGAAGATTATAGAAAATCAAAAGAAGAGCATGAAATCATTCATACAATGAATTACTTGTTTTGAGTATAGGAATTATTAGTTTAATAACAGCGTTTTTTGTAAAACGTTGTAGTAAAGAGTTACGTGGTGATAAAGGTTAATTGCTCTAAATGTAGTTTTAGAATTTCGCAATCGGACCATTTAATTGAAAAAGGTTTGAGTATCCAAATTCGTGATTAAATAGGAATTTACTAAAGACGACAGTAATCAGATAATGTTGAGCCATCTGATTGCTGTCGTCTTTAGTTTTAAAGTTAAATTTTAAAATTTTTTCTTGTTATTTTTGATGTAGCTGATGACAATTATAAAGTAAATAACAGCTATGAAATTAATTGTGCTTAATGTTAGACCTGATAGATTGTACCAGGGAGGTACAAAAAGCCAAAATACTACTAAAATTGAGCTCAATACATATAACTATTTGAATTCCCCCATTTTTCATGAGATGCATCTTGCTTATAAAAAATCGTGCTATCAAGTAAAACAACGCAATAATAGTTCCTTAACAATTACATCTTTGATTGAACTAGCTCATAAAATAGATTCACTTTTGATGGAGTAGAAAAATTATCAAATACAATATAATCATCACCGTAATTCATTGTTATTTTTTTGATACCAGGGATACTAGACATCTCTAGAACTATACCATTTGTATGATGAACACCTATGAAAAGGCAAAAACTTTCGTTTTGGGGAAGAATGTATTTCTTAACTTGATAGCGATGGGGGACCACCGACAAATTCAGTTTCAAAACTCATTATTACCAATAAAGGGCCCTAACATATTAGTCATATATACTATGTTAAGGCCCTTTTGTTGGTTTGGAATAAAGTTTAATCAGAAATGTTTTACAAACCTTTATTTGATATGAGACAAGAGGAATCCATTTTGAAAAAAGATTGATTAAAACGGATTCCTCTTTTGTGAAGCATTATTCCATTTTTATAAAAAGTTCAATCAAAACTCACTTAGAATGTTTTACTTGAAGGAATACAGCATCGTATCTTTTTATAAACGGTTAAACTTTATTTCAAACCAACAGCAATTATAAAGTGAACTTCCCACCATGATAACAATAGTAAATTTCAGCTTTAAGATTTTTAATCTTTCTTAAAGAATGTTGCGCTTTCTCAACATTTAAACAAAAGTGTGGATTAGCAATGATCAATTCATGCCCCTCATTAACAGCTGCATCACCTGTAATTATGCTTTTTAAACTTGGAAAATACAATGAAATATGCCCTGAAGTGTGCCCTGGTGTTGTTATTACTCTACATTTGTTATCTAAAATCATATCACCATCATGTACCTTTTCATCAATTGAAACATGCTTCAAATTCTTTAATTGCTGTATAAACCATTTGCCAAATTCGATTTCTTCATTTGGCATATTTTCTAGCATTTTTTCGGCTTGAACCAATCTCTCTGACTTCATTTCACCACTAATGTATTTCGATTCAATTTCACTAGCTATAATGTTAATCCAAGGATACTTTTCTTTGAAATCATATAAGGAACCTATATGATCATCATCATAGTGAGTAATGATTATATTCTTTAAATTTTTCATTTCATATCCATTTTTTAAAATTTCATTTTTAATTAAAGTTAAAAAATTTGCATACCCTGTATCGACCAAGGTTAATTCATTATTCAATATAATTAAGCTAGGATAAATGTAATTTTTTTGTCCATTAAATTCAAATTCAATTGGTAGTTCTAATATCTTCATGTTTCTTCCTCCATAAATTTTTTATCATTTTAGCCAAGAAGACTCCTTCCTCAAGGAACGCAAAGTGAGTAGGTGGGAGATGAATTGGCTTCGGACAAGGGATGGTAGGAAGCCCTCTCAATTGTTCGACATACATAAACTGTTACTTCACTACCTACCGAATATATGTTTGTTGTATAATAGAACCATATCGAAATGGGGGTGAAACGAATGATGATCAATAAAGCATTTAAATTTCGTATCTATCCAAATAAAGCACAAGCGACCCTAATC
>NZ_JACYOF010000003.1 GCF_014932895.1 Bacillus thuringiensis
ATAACGAGATAGTCCGGCGTTTTCGGGAGTAGCCACCCCTTAAGATAAAGCATAGCGTTCACAAGAACAATAAAAGAATAAAAAGCGAAGTATGCCATGTAAATAACAACGAGTGCTTTCCCTATTATTTTCCCAAAAAATCGTATCAGAATTTCATAAATCGTGTCCTCGGGATATTTTGCAGCTGTTTTCACGATAAAAACACCCGATATTGTAGAGAATAACCAACCAATCACTATAGATATCCAGCCATCTGTTCNTACACGTGGAAGAGATAGAACGCCAGTAGCGACCTGTATTCCATTAATTAGGAGGATGTACTGTATAAGCGTAATGTCATTATAGGCATATTTTTTCATAGCTTCACCTTTTTTTATGATTCTTTCCTTGTCGAATAGATTGAATGGCTCCTGTGCCTTTAGGGCGTTTTCTTATCGCCCATAAAGGAAAGCGTACAAAAGTATCTTTCATATCTGCAAAGCGAAACGGTGCTAACGGTGTTCCATAAGGGGTTCCTAGCGATTCAAGACTGATAAGATGTCCAATTAATGTCATCCACCCGATAACTAGTCCTACAAGTCCAAATAATGCTGCTAAGATCATCATTGGAAATCGTAAAAGTCTAACTGCAGATCCCATATCATAGTTAGGGATAATAAAAGAAGATATGGCTGTAACAGCAACAACAATAATCATAATGTTACTTACAATTCCAGCCTGAACAGCTGCTTGTCCAATGATAATCCCGCCTACAATTCCAACTGTCTGACCGATTGGAGTAGGCAGCCGCAAAGCCCCTTCTCTCATCGTTTCAAGTGTTATTTCCATAAGTAGTGCTTCCATTACTGGAACAAAAGGTACGCGCGTTCTTGATTCTGCAATAGATAAATAAAGTTCTACAGGAATGACTTCAAAATTAAAAGAAATAAATGCTACATAACTCGCAGGCAAAAATAGGGCAACCATAAAGGCGAAAAAACGAAGTATACGAATAAACGAAGCAACTAGCCATCTTGTACCGTAATCATCCACACCTTGAAAAAAGGAAATAAAATTTGTTGGAGCAATTAATACGTTAGGCGAATGATCCATTACAGTTACAAATCTGCCCTGTAGTATGTGAGAGACTGCCAAATCAGGCCTTTCAGTTAATAAAAATTGTGGAAACGGCGAGTACGGGTTATCTTCAATGAATTCAACTAGTTCTCCATTACTCGCCACTGCATCGACCGTAATCCTTTGAATCCTTGTTTCTAATTCGTTTAGTACCTCTTCCGAAGCTACATCTTTCAAATATAAAATAGAAATTTTCGTTTTACTTCGCATACCTATTACTAATTCTTTTATCATTAATTCACGATGCGGAATGTACCTTCGAATCATTGCAATATTTTGTGCTCCCGTTTCTATAAACCCTTGATGCGCCCCTTTTAAAGCTATTTCGTTATGAGCATCCTCAATATTTCTTTGTGGCCCCCCTTTCGTGTCCAATTGATGAGCTGTAGTTTGCCCATTAAAAAGTAGAACACTATCACCTTCTAAAATAGCGTTCTCAATCTCGTTCCACGTATGAATTATTTTAATTTGACCTAATGTTATGGGAAGTTCCGTATTAGCATTAAAATCACTGTTCATTAAAGGACTTAAAACGTTATTTTGAATTAATTGTTTATCTGCTAATCCAGATAAATATACTAACGCTGCCGCTAGTCCATCTACTGTCATTTGAAACTGGCGAATAACTAAATCTGGTGATTGACGGAATATATTCTGGAGCTCAGCTAAATTGTTCGATAAATCGCTTTCCAAAAGAGAATCCTCTATATCTTGTTCCATAAAATGAGTATTATCTCGATTTGAATCACCTTTATGGCCCCCTCTATATTTTAACCGCTTCAGAAATTTAACCATAATTTCCTCACTTTCCATATACCTTCTATAAGTATGTTTAGTATGCATAAATAAAGGAAAAATATCCTAATAGATAACTCAAACAAAAAAAGAAGCGATTCAATTCGCTTCTTTTTCCTAGACACTTTCTAATACAGCTAAACTATGAATACAAGATATAAACTCATTAATAAATACATCAATTTCCTCTTTCGTAATAATATACGGCGGAAGCAACCTAATAACATTTCCTTGTGTCACATCAATTAGCACTCCTTTATTCATTAATGCTAATTGTAGTTTTTTCACATTCTCACTCGTATCACTCACACTAATACCAAACATCATCCCTGCATGACGTACTTCCTTAATAAAATAAGAATTTTCTTTCTGAATTGCTTGCAGTTTGTCATTTAAATATAGTGACGTTTCATAAGCTTGTTCCATTAATCCATCATCAATTAATGTATTTAATACCGTTAAACCAAGAGCTGTTCCCATAGATGAATGAGCAAACGTTGTTCCATGGTCTCCTGGTGAAAATACATTACATAGCTTTTCACCTACAATGATTCCTCCTAACGGTATCCCGCCTCCTGCTCCTTTACCAATTTGAATAATGTCTGGTGTAATATTGAAATTTTGATAAGCAAACAATTTCCCCGTTCTTCCCATACCACTTTGAACTTCATCAACAATAAGGATTACATTATATTTACCACATAGTTGTTGAACACCATGTAAATATTCACTTGATAAAGGATATACACCGCCGCTTCCTAATACAGGTTCTAACATAATCGCAATTGGATTTTCATTAATAATCGTTTCTTCTAATTGCGCTATATTCTCACGCTCCACTTCATACACAGGAATAGATGTTTTAGGGAAATTTTGATATACATTTTCTTGTCTCGTAAAATGAAGCGCTCCTAACGTTCGCCCGTGGAAACTATTTTTCAGCACAATTACTCCGTCACGTTCTTCATTCGTAATAGATCTATATTTATCAATTAATTTTAACGTTGTTTCTGTCGCTTCCGTACCAGAGTTTGTAAAAAAGACCTTCCCATTTTTTAAAGAGAAATCAACTAATTTCTTTGCATACTCAATCGCAACTGGGTTTAAAAAATGAAATGGAAGATGCAATGATTTCGTAACTTGTTCCATTGTGGTTTGCACAATTTTCGGGTGATTGTACCCTAATACATTTACTCCCACTCCAGAAAACAAATCTAAATACTCTTTACCATCCACATCATAAAGTTTACACCCTTCCCCTCTTTCTATCGCAAGCTTCGTACGACAATATGTAGGCATCATATATTCTTTATCTAATTGAAACCAATCCGACATGTTAAATTCCTCCTAGTTTTTCCCATTTTTCATGTTCATTATCTATAAAGTCATTTACAAAATAATTTTTAAGATTGAAATTTTAATAGTGCTTTTCTTCCACCTCTATAATAAAGTGAAACTTTAATCAGTCGGGGTTTTATTCATCTCCCACTGATTATTAGCCCTCACCAATCGGGCTTTTACGGGCAGTTGATCTCCCACCTAACTCCTTTGCTTTACAGCCGAATTTTGAAGTGGGAGTCTTACTGCCCGTTAATGCGGGATAAAACGTATTATTTCTCTTCCCGATATTCATTTTTCCATAATTTTTTCTATTTCAACAGGTCCACTGCATGTGCATTTTTTTCATCTGGCGGTATGTTACTACTTTGAACTTTGCATGTAATACATAATCAAGGCTATAAAATCATATTTAGTAACAATCGACGAAAAAAATTTGGAGGCTATATAGATGAATGAAAAATATGATAAACAGAGGCAATCCTTATTAGACGAAGACTTTAATCAAAATCGAGAACTTAATGAGCCAGCTAAACTTCACTCCCAAACAGTTGGCTCACGTGGGCCTGTTCTAAAGCAAGATAGTGTACTGCACGAGGCGTTACAAGAATTTATTCATGAAAAAATTTTAGAAAGGCCTGTTCATGTAAAAGGATTCGGTGCATTCGGTTATTTTCAAACGATTTATCCGATGTCTGAACATACAAAACTGAACTTTTTACAAATTTCTAATGAGAAAGTCCCTGTTATGGTACGGTTTTCATTAGCTGTTAGTACGAAAGGAACACCTGATACTTCTAGGAATGTACGCGGTTTTGCTACAAAATTTTATACAAAAGAAGGTGTATTTGATCTTTTATGTAATCACCTTCCTGTCTTTTCTGTTCGTGATCCGATGCGTTTCCCTGAAACTATTAAAGCGCTCTTGCCTTCACCTAAAAATAATTTAATAGACCCTGATAGATTTTGGAGTTTTGTCGCTAGAGCACCCGAATCCATTCATTTTGTTGTCCATTTATACTCTGATGCTGGTACGGTAAAAAGTCTTCGCCACATCTCAGGACATAGTGTAAATACATACGTTTGGAGAAATGCTGAAGGTAATCGAAAGTATGTAAAGTATCATTGGTACCCATTTGAAGGTGTACAATTCATTAATAGTGAGGAAGCCAATAAACTAGCTGCCGAAAACCCTGATTATAGCGGAAAAGATTTATATGATGCAATTGAGGCTGGTAAGCCAGTGGAATATGGTTTATATGTCCAGCTCATGGACCCGAAAGATGAAGCACATCTTTCTTATGATCCTTTAGATGATACAAAAGTATGGGATGAAAAGGCTTACCCTCTAATACCAGTCGGAAAAATGGTATTAAATAAAAATCCTGAAAATTATATGGAACAAGTAGAAAAAGTCGCCTTTTCCCCGTCTAATCTACTAGATGGTGCAGAACTATCAGATGATAAAATGCTGCAAGGGCGTGCTAACATTTACAGTGATTCACAAAGAAGAAGAATCGGTCCCGAATTTCGTAAATTAACGATTAACCAACAGCAAGATTGGACACCTGCTAATCAAGCAACAAGCGGTGACGGAAGATATGTTGAAGGCAAACTTGAAAGAACTTCTATAACTAAGCAAGACGACTTTGGGCAGGCTGGTGAATTTTATGAGAAGTTAACACAAATAGAGAAAGAACATCTTGCCAAAAATTTAGCTAATGATTTGAAAGTTATATCTGATGATATTAAAAAGATCGTTATGGAGTATTTCAATAGGGTATCAACTGATTTGAAAACAAGCATTGAGGCAGAAATGAAAGAGCATTAAGAAGGTTAAAACATCCTTTACGGACGGGAATTCAAATCTATATGAATTGTATTCTTATCAAAGTCCAATGAAATTATTAAATTAAAAAATCTAAAACCAATATACCCTCGTTCTAAAATTAGAATGAGGGTATATTAAGAGTAGTTTCATGTTTAACATTACATACTTTTCTTCACTAAAAAATACAATTAGCAGCCTTTCAAACCAACTATAGTAAATTATTTTACTTCCACTGTATAATTCCCTGTTCCGCCACCATATTTATATACACTTAAATAATATTTCCCTGGCTTCGCATTATAATTTCCAAGCAATTTGTTTCCATCACGTTTTGTTGCGTAAGTTACATAATTATTTAGATCTGATTCAGAATATAACACCCAGTTCAGTCCAAGGTTTTGTTCGTTCGTAACGGTAATTTGTAAATCTTTTGGGTCCTTTACATCAATCACAAATCGGTCAACTTGATCTTGATCACTTAAGTTTCCTCTTAATAACGTGTTCAAAGATAATAGATTTGCTGTATCAAATGAATTATTCGGTTCTTTTTCTACAGCAGTACCTTCTTCCGTATTCAGCCCGCTAAATACAACATCATATTCAAATTGTCCAGCATCATTGACACGGTAATTTACAAAATAAGCAGTCAATGTTTTGTATCCACTCCACTCTTTTTCTGAGAGCTGTTTCAACATATCATTCGTTGCTTGATTCATCACTTTCCAGTCCTCAATTTCTCCTTTTGCTGCACTTCCTGTATATGTTCCCTGTAGTGTGAATGTATTAAAGAATTGTGATTTATTCTTTGTTAACCTCACATTTTTTAACTTTGCTTCATTGGTGATATCTGACGCAACATCTGAAAGCGGTTTTGGATCATGCTGTGCTAAGTACTCATCTGATACTTGCGGAATTGTATACTTATCACGATTATCAATAAGCATTTGCATATAAGATTGATATTCGTCATTTAATTTATTATCTTTGCTTAATGTAGAACGGTACGCGTCGTAATTTGGAACATCATTTGCACGAATTAAATCATGCACTTTATCGAACATTTCAGGACGGTTATTGTACATATAAGATTGTAATGCAAACGAATAGTTATAGAAATCCCACGTTCCATATTTTGCATTTAAGGTTTGTGCTGCTGTGTAACGTTTTGCAGGATCATAAGATAATCCACCAATTATACTTTTTCGTGGTACTACACTATCTAATCGCGTTGAACCTGCAAAGAACTCTGCATTCCCTTCTTCAAACCATGTTAAACGTTCATTTTGATACATTTCCCCTTGGCCCCATAATCCCGGAACCTCGTATCTTCCCTGTAAATAGTGTGTAAATTCATGGCGGAACAATTCTTCCAAACTATAAATACTTTGCTCTGGTGTACGTTCATATGTAAAGAACGTTCCACTTCCTTCAATGTAAATCCCACCATTATTCGTTTCATAACCATACAATTGACGGTTAAATTGATATTCGTCGGGACTATTATAGATGACCATCGTTAGCACATCATCTGCATGTCCACTTTCAAGTGGTTTATCACCACCAACTGTACGATAAAATTGAGAACGTACTTCTTTTGCCGCCCAGTATAGACGCTTAATTTTCTCTTCGCTAACTTTATCCCCAGCTTTAAAGACAATTGCTCCATCATCAAACGTATACGTTTTCGGTAAATATTTCTTTTTACCATCTTCTCGAATTTGATCTAAATTTATTGTTTTCCCGTTCGCATCTACCCCTCCATAATTTGTAGTAATTTGTTCTGCTGCAACAAAGTATTGCTCCCCTAAATATGGATAAATTCGCATTGCATCTGTAACAACTTGCTGTCCTTTAGTTGGCGTACTATGAAGCTTGCCCAATCGGCCAGCGTAGTAAATTCCGTTATTTATTAACCATCCATTTTTATCTGTTACGGTACCAATTAGCGCGAACCGACTAATTTCATTAATAAAACTATCAATGTTTCGATACCACATCGTATCTTTTTCTTCTTTTCCCGTACTATACATATACGTCTGAATGTCATAATCAATTCCTTTCATCAACTCATATACAGCATTTCCTTTTGTATAGTCTTCAATGAAAGTTGCCACATTATCGCTATATTGTTTGAAGATTTCACCTGCATATTGAACAACTTCAACATCAGCGGATGCGTTTCCAATCAGCATTCCATAGGATGAAATAACTTTATTTTGTTCCGGTGTACCGAGTTTAAAATTCGGGTTCTTTGCAATTGTCTTTAAAGCCGGCAAACATTTATCATGATAACTACGCTCATTTAGTTTGCTTAATTCATCATGGTAAAAACCTAAATAAAATGCCGCACGTAGGGTTTCTACTAACGTTTCAATCCCTTTTGAATCATCTTTCGTATAAGCCTGTCCTTGTTCTGCTAACTTATCAATAATTGCTTGCATGCGGCTATTATCTTGATAGAACTTGAGACTATCACTATTAAACTGAAATAATTCCGGGATTTGATACCATTTAATTGTTACAAGAAGATCAGTTAATTGTTTGTTGCCTAATTGATTTAGCTCGGCCATCGAATACTTTTTTTCTTCAGCTAACGATTTAACATTATCGGTTGGTGCTTGCGAACGCTGCGATAAATCCGCTAGCTTTAACCGTTTTGTAAAAGATGCATTTTCTTGTACTTTTGAAGGGTGCGCCAACTCATCAACAGATTTCTGTACTCCTACCGGCTCCATTTGTAATACGTTCTTCACATTTTTCTCTTTTGTCTCTGCTTGAATTTGCAAACCATTACACGATATTGTCACTATTCCAACACCAAGAATCAACTTAGAAATTTTTGAATATTTAACCATACCATTCCCCCCTAATAATATGATAGAAAATTCTGAATTATAAAATCAGAACATTCTTATTTGTATGTATTTACAGTTCCGCTATAAATACAAGTAAGATCAACGATACAATAGTAGCTTGTTTTTTACTATTACGAATACAGATTCCTTACATACAATCCCCCTTCCTTAAATTTAATACAAGCAAAAACTGTGCCAATGATATTTCTTATGAATAGCCAACATTTTTTTATTAATACTGTAGAATAAAATATACATAGGTGCTTCAGCAATGTATAAATTTTTTGACACAAACTCCTCTCTCTTTTTACGACATAAAAAGCTGTTGTATATTATAAGTGCATTAAGCTAGTGGCCATTTTCTAATATATACCATCTAGTATGTTGAAAACCTCAAAAAAGAAGGTAAGTATACATAAGATTACTATGTATACTTACCTTCTTCTGTAGCAAGCTATCCGTGGATAAAAACAACATGAATGAATATTTTGTAACATCATTTTATGTTATGATACCCATTTCTCTTTTTCATATAATCCTTTTCACATTGTAACGGCTTGTATTCAATAATCTTTCCTTGTTTCTTTTTCGTTTCGATTACTACCCATTCCCCTTTTTCAAGTTTAAGACGTTTCATAACATTTGTATCGTCTATTTCTTTATAAAGTAAAAATGCTTCAAGCTCCCTTACAAACAACCTTGGCTCTCCTCTACGCTTAAAATATACAATGTTTTTTTCATACTTACGTATCACCTCAAATGATTTAGATACCATATTATTTGAGGCTTACGATATTCTTATGCTAGGAATGTGAAAGGTCCTATATAATAAACTTTTCATAGGACCTTTCCTCTTAACATTGCTTAATTAGATTTACCGGCGAAGCAAGTACTTTACTACTTTTCACATCATATAATCCTATAGGGGTTACCCGTATAAATGGCAAGTGCGTTGCAGTAAAGAATAAAATCGTAAATGCTGGATCGTTATAAGCATAGCCTCGCTCTTGCAGTAATTTCACCATCTTTTTCTCTTCATGTATTAAATCACTCATTTTTAAATCAGACATAATCCCGAGTAACGGTAATGCAATTTCGTGTAACACTTCATTCTTTTCAGCTATTACTATTCCACCACCGAGCTCTTTTACTCTATGAAAGGCTGTAAGCATATTTTCTTTACTCTTTCCAATGAGAATGATGTCACCTGTGCCAGAATACGAGCTAGCAAGACCTCCTAATTCATTTACAAAGCCTTTCACAACTATATTCACTCGCCAAGTGCCATCGCGGGCAATCATCATAAGGAAACATTCATCATGATTAATAGAAAGTTCATCACTGTCTAAATCGATTTCGCTAACATATGATTTTGTTATAACATTGTTTAATAAGTGTATACCCGTTTTATTAGAAAAAATCATATCCTCTTTATCTATGGACCAGTCTAATGATAATGGAGTTGCTTTAAATTTACTCCACTCTATATGTAATGATTCATGTTTGTTTACTCCGTCACGCTTCACCCACTTCCCCTTTGCAATTACACTTATTGGAGTTGGGTTTTCTTTGCTTTCCAAAATATTAATATTGGCAATTCTCCCTGTCGCAATCGAACCATGTAAATGCTCCATATTATAATAACGAGCAATATTATAACTTGCCATATGGTAAGCATCTATTGCCGGAATTCCTTGCTCAATCGCTATTTCTATTAACCTATTCGTCATTCCATTTTCATAAAATGACGGATGTGAACCGTCTGTTGTGAAAATGAATCTATCGAATTGTTTTACACCTAATTCCAGCAATTCTTTCAATAAAACTTCTAAATCTGGGCGGATCGAAGAATTTCTAAGAGAAACCGTGTAACCTTGCATAAGGCGAGTTAAAGCTTCCTGACCTGTCATGGCCTCATGATCACAATCTGTACCTAACAGCTTTAACTTTGCTAAAGTTGTTTCAGATGCTCCTGGAAAATGACCTTCTACTTTTTTCTGTAATTGCTTTGTTTCCTGTACCCAATTTAACATCTCATCATCGCCATTAAGTAGTTTTGGCCATGCTGTTAATTCACCGCCTTGAAGAACTGCTTCATGCTCAAGCCACCCTATTATTTCTTCACTATTAAATAAAGATTTCCCGTTTTGCAGCTCAGTTTGTCCATCAAAACGACACCACCAATACATACTAGCAGGAACCTTTTCAAATTCATCTAATAAACGAAATGCTTCTTCACGTTGTAATGTAAAAAATAAAGTTAAATTATCATTAATAAAAGTTGTTGTCCCAAATTGCATCGTATGATTTGCTAAAGTCTCTGGATTATATAATTGATATGGATGTGCATGTGGTTCTATGTAACTAGGAACTATATACTTCCCCTCGCATTCAATGACTTCACATTCATTTACTTGCTCTGGCAGTTTTTCTCCTACATAAACAATTCTGTCATCATAAATCCAAATGTTCGCTTTCATCCACTCACGTATATAGGAATTTAAGTATGTTGCATCCTTTAATAACATGTGTGGGCTTCTTTTACCATCTAATATTTCAACATGTTTTCGTAATTGTTTATTACTCCATTTATAATGATTTTGTCCCAATGTATTCAACTCCAAATCAATTCATGATAATTTTGGTTAAGACAGAAAATAATTAACTAAATCATTATCTATTCATAACTCTCCTGTATAAACCCCTATAACTTTCATTATATTTAATAATTTCAAAAATAACAATTTTCAAAATCGTCTGTGTACCCCTTTGATTCAAAATAAAAAGGATGTCATGCAACTGACATCCTTTTTATTTTTATACTAAGTTATAAGATTGACGTTTCCTTTGAAATACGATACCATCCCATAAATACTAATATTGTCCATATTTACAAAATTTAAAAAGCACCTCTTTTATATACAACTATAGCAGAATCCCATTCGCTTTCTTTTCAGCTATTTATTAAATTCAATTTGCATCATTTTATTAAACTGCGTACCAATATCAATTACGCCTAAAGAGTTAATACTGACAGAGAACGTATGTTTGCCACCAATTACTCCGCCAGCAAAAGTTGTAAACCCAGGAATTGCCCCTCCGTGCCCCCAAACTGAAACACCGTTTGGAAGTTTAGTCTCATAGATTCCAAGACCATATCCATCACCAACTTCTTTTCCTTCTACAGGAACTGTAGTAAGCATTTCTTTTAGTTGATTTTCCTTCAGTAACTTACCACCGAGTAAAGATGAAAAGAACTTATTTAAATCGTCAGCATTAGAAATCATATCTCCAGCTGAATTTGCTAAACTCGGATTATAATACGTTATGTCTTTTAACTCACTTGTTTCGTCAATTTTTACATACCCTCGAGCATGATTCTTTCCTGGAATAACGGTCGAATTCCCTGGTAAAAACGTATTTGAAAGATCCAAAGGTTCAATAATTCGCTTTTCAATTTCTTCTGCATAACTATTTCCAGTTATTTTTTCAATAAGCATTCCCAATATTACGTACCCTGTGTTGGAATACGACCATCCCTTACCTGGCGAAAAATCTGGAGGCAGAGAAAGCCCCATTTTCACAATTTCTTCTGCTGTATACGTTTTTTTCGAATTCATAATATCAGCGTCTTTTGACTTTAAGTATTCCGCTATACCACTCGTATGATTCAAAAGTTGACGTATCGTAATTTGATTACCATCATACCCATTTCCTTGAATGAGGCCCGGTAGCCACTTTTCAATTGGATCGTCAAGTTGTACACGATTTTCTCCTACTAATTGAAGAACAGTCGTAGCAGTAAACGTCTTCGTCACACTACCAATCCGAAAACGATAATCCGATTTCATCGGTTTCTTTGTACTTAAATCCACCACGCCAGCAATATAGCTACTAGTTCTTCCTTTATTGGACGTCTTAGCTAATACCCCTGGTGTTCCAAGCTGTACCGTTTCCTGCATTACTTGTTCCCAGCCATTCCGATTCTTTTGATCATGTGATTGTGACAAACTTGATATATTTTGTACTGACTCTGCTTTCACAGTAAAAACTGGTGTGAATAGAGTAGTACCTGCTAATAGAACTGACAAACTTGTTACCTTAATTAAATTACATTTTTTCATAAGGCTCTCTCTCCTCTATTAATATCGTATTGATTCAAGTTATACTTTAATCCTATATGATAAACCTCTCTTTTTTCTTATCCATTCCTTACGAAATACTTACGTTCAAATTTTGGTACGATAACCTGAGAAAAAATAATATATGAAAATAAAAAGGTAAAATGAAAATAAGGACCGTCAATTAACTGCCCTTATTTTCATTTTGCCTCGTCTTTATTATTTTTAAGATGATTCATTAATTGTGTTCGTTTCAAAGATACATATATGTTTGTTCCAATAACATATATTTTATTCTTATTGGATTATCTTATAAATATAATGAGTTCTTATTAAGATTAACAATAAAAAAGAACTTGTTTTCATTTTTTGTCTAAACACGCTCTCTTAAATATTTAAAACCCTATATCAACTTTTTATTCCATTCTATTTTTTCAAAAACTAATCTTTATTCACTTTTACCATCCTGCACTAGCGTTCATACCATTTCCGAGAATTGTAAGAAATAACGGCCACAGTACTGGCCCTAACGTAAGAAGTAGAGTTAGAAGTATAAGTATTCTATATACCCCAGAGAAATTATGATCTTTACGATTTACAAATACTAAAATCACTAATAATGTTATATTCGTTAAAAATAAAAATAGAATTAGTAACCAATACCAAACCATTAAACTGAGACTCCATGGTGTTAATAACTCGTGTATTATACCAAATGTGATTCCTAATACTCCAAAACTAAAGGTAGTAACTGTTGATTTTATAAACAATTTATTTAATGTTTTATCATATGTATTTTTACAATATAAATCTATTAAAGTATATAAAGATAAATATGCCATTAATACACCTATCCAAGATAATAACCAGTCTCCGCCTCCTCTATATAACATGAACAGTAACCAACACATCCCTAATGCGGAAAAAACAAAGGAAAGAAGTATGCTTTTCAATACCGGCTTCATTACATTTTCACACCCTTAAAAATAAATTATAAGTTTTTACTAAACTCATGTAATTTTTTATTTACATGCTACCCGTTCATCTTTTAGCTCTATTACATTCCTTTTTCATTCTATATCAATAAAACAAAGATAATCACATAAAAATTTTAAAAAACAATGCTCTACAAGGAATTACATACATTTTATGTTTTTTTCACATTGGCAGAGATATTTAAAAATTAATTATAATTTATTAAAATTAAGTATACATTAACATGTAATTAAATATAAGTAAATCGAATTAATTTACAGTTCATTCCGTTTACTTATTTGAAGAAGATTAATGTTAATCAAAAAATCGTGTCGTTTAGAAAGCGTATAGAATTAACTAGTAAACGTTTAGCTGAATTAGCCTATATAACACCTTCAATGTTAAGTCAGATTAAAATAAAAAAGATGACCCCAGCAATATGCTAAGACCATCTATTCGAACCATATTATTTTACTAACTCTCCATTATAAGCTTTTATATTAAGCGGAGCGGTTAAAAACTGTTGTGCTTTGCTAACGAAAGATGTAAAGTGTTCACTCGTATTATGACTCGCAACTGCCGCTTCATCTTTCCATACTTCTACCATTGTATAAACACTTTCTTTTTCTGTATCTTTATATAATTCATAAGATACATTTCCACTTTCTTCTCTTGAACCATGAATGAGTGGCTGAATTTCTTCTAAAAATGATTGTTGTTTTGCTGGATCTACTTGAAATATTGAGTGAATAATAATCATGGTGTTTCCCCTCTCATCTTTCACTTATTTCTGTTTTTTTATAAAATTACTTCCACTGGGCAACTTTTTCAACTGGAAGACGTACTGATTGATAACCACTGTCCACAGCTTTTCCGATTGAAATTAACATTACTGGTACGTGACGCTCTTTATCTAATCCGAACGCTTCTGCGATTTGATCTTTTTCAAATCCACCAATTGGACAAGTGTCATAACCGTGAGCGCGAGCTGCTAACATAAATTGCATCGCTACAAGGCCACCATCAATTAAAACAGTATCTTTCATTACTTCTGGTGTAACCATTGAGAAGTAAGCTGAAAGTTTTTTCATTTGATCTTCTTTTACTTCAGCTGGCATTAAACCACGCTCAACTGCTGTACCGTAGATTTCTTCTGCGTTATCAAAATTGTTTAAGTCACCAAATACCGCGATCATTGCTGAAGATGTTTCTACTTGAGATTGATTGAATTTCGCAAGTGGAGCCAGTGTTGCTTTTGCTTCGTCACTTTCAATAACTAGAAATCTCCATGGTTGCATGTTTACTGAAGATGGTGCAAGTGTTGCTTCTGTTAGAATTTCAGTCATTTCTTCTTTACTAATTTTCACTGAAGTATCGTACTTACGGATAGAACGGCGTCCTGTTAAAATTTCATTAAAATCATTTGTTTTTACTAAGTTAGTCATAGCTGTATTCTCCCTTTTCTAAATTTCTTTTATGTTTTCTTGAATGTGATTTAACATATTTAAAAGATTGTCGCGCTGTTCTTCACTTAATCCTTTAAATGCAGATGCTGCAAAACGTTCTTTTTCCTCTTGAAAGGCCTGAATTTTATTTCTGCCCTCTTCTGTAAGAGAAACTAACGTAATTCTGTTATCATCTGGATTTTTACGTCTTACAATCATTCCGTTTGCTTCAAGCTGCTTTAAATGCCTCGTAATCGCAGCATTATCAATATTCACTTCTTGCTGAAGTGCTTTTTGACTAATTTCACCAACTTCATATAACTGAAGTATGAGTTCTAGTCTAGATTGACTCATACCCGTACACCCTTCAAACTTCGAACTTACTTCTTTATTGAGAAAGTGTAATTTATATAAAATAATTGCTTCTTTTGAGCATGAACTTGTCAAATTATCCCTCCTTTATATCAACCCCAAAAACATTTGATGCATCAATAGTTGATATATCAATTAATATAATAGATAACAATTTAAAATGCAAGCGTTTTGTTTTCACTATTTATTTTTTTAATATCCGCCTATTAATATCTTTCCAAAATAAGGCTCTTTACGACGTTACAAAAAATGTTAATTGCATTATAATAGTACTAATTTAAATGACTGGAGAGTGATTGTAATGCGGCAATTCACAAATAGAAATGAGGAAATAAAAATGGAAAACGAAATGAGGATTTCAATATATGACAACAATAAATATAGGGATTGTCGCGCACGTAGACGCTGGCAAGACGAGTTTGACTGAACGTATTCTTTATGAAACGAATGTGATTAAAGAAGTTGGCCGAGTAGATAGCGGAAATACACAAACTGACTCAATGGAATTAGAAAGACAGCGCGGTATTACGATTAAGGCATCTGTCGTTTCTTTCTTTATTGATGATGTAAAAATAAATGTCATTGATACACCTGGACACGCTGATTTTATCGCTGAAGTGGAGCGATCATTCCGCGTTTTAGACGGTGCGATTTTAGTTATCTCTGCCGTTGAAGGTGTGCAAGCACAAACAAAGATTTTAATGCGGACATTACAGAAACTAAACATACCGACAGTTTTATTTGTTAATAAAATTGATCGTAGTGGTGCAAATACCGAAAAAGTTGTGAAACAAATAAAAGCGATTCTTTCCAATGACGTATTCCCCTTCTATTCTGCCCAAAACGAAGGAACAAAGGAAGCTCGTATTATTGAATATAAATCATATGACGATTGTATGGAACAATTAGCAGCTTATAATGAAACATTACTTGAATCATATGTAAATAATGAAATAGTACCGGATGCACTACTAAGAAAAGAACTAGAAAAACAAATACAGCAAGCGAATGTGTATCCAATCTTTTTCGGCTCAGCAATGACAGGTATGGGAATAGCTGAACTACTTGAAAATATTTCATCCCTAATTCCAGCTAATAAATCGACACAACATGAAATATTATCTGGTGTTGTGTTTAAAATCGAACGTGAACCTTCTGGTGAAAAGATTGCTTATGTAAGAATTTTTTCTGGTAGTCTACACGTTAGAAAATATGTTGATATTCAGCGTAATAAGTCTCAATCACATAAAGAAAAAATTAAAAAAATGTGCTGGTTTCATAATGGAAATGCAGTTCAAGCTTCTGCCGTTCACAGCGGAGAGTTTTGTAAAGTGTGGGGACTGAGCGATATTAAAATTGGTGATATTATCGGTGAACGGACGGATTATATAAAGGATATTCACTTTGCCGAACCGCAAATGGAAGCTGCCATTGATGCCGTACCTAAAGAGCGAATTCATGATTTGTACGCTGCTCTTATGGAACTATGCGAAGAAGACCCACTCATTAAAGTGTGGAAAGACGATGTGCATAATGAACTATATATTCGTCTTTTCGGTGAGGTGCAAAAAGAAGTGATTGAAACAACCCTTTATGAGAAATACAATATACAAGTTGCTTTTTCAAATACGCGAGTTGTATGTGTCGAAAAGCCAGTCGGTATAGGTTATGCTACCGAAGTAATGGGTGAAAAAGCGAATCCATTTTACGCAACAATCGGTTTCAAAGTTGAACGTGGTGAACTTCACTCGGGCATAACATATAACTTAGGTGTTGAACTTGGATCACTACCTTTAGCATTTCATAAAGCGATTGAAGATACAGTATTTCAAACGTTAAAACAAGGTTTGTACGGATGGGAAGTTACGGACATTTCCGTCACATTAACACATACTGGTTATGCAAGTCCTGTCACAACAGCGAGCGACTTTAGAAACTTAACACCGCTCGTTTTAATGGATGCTTTAAAACAAGCAGAAACATATGTATATGAGCCAGTAAATGAGTTTGAATTAACTATCCCAGAGCGCGCAATTAGTACCGCAATATATAAGCTTGCTGCCATTCCAGCTACTTTCGCAGAGCCTATACTGCATAATGATTCTTATCACTTAACTGGATCATTACCTGTTGCGAAAACAGAGAATTTTAAACGAATGCTACATTCATTTACTGAAGGAGAAGGCATCTTTACAACTAAGCCAGCTGATTTCACAAAGCTTAAAGCTCCCTTCCCTACTCGAAAACGTGTTGATTATAATCCGCTGAACCGTAAGGATTATTTGCTTCATGTGCTGAAGGCGTATTAAATAATAAAGAGGTGCAATTTGCACCTCTTTTTGCATGTATTGATAAATTAGTTTGTCCTAACAACCTCTTTAAGTTTTTGTATTACTTTCGCCATAGCTTCAATTGAATTTTCCGTTTCAAATTCTCCAACATTTACAGAGTGATTTGCGTTTTTGACAACATCGATTTTTAAATTCGATTGATTTAATTGCTCAATTTGATTTGCATTATATTGGTGATCTTTGTCTCCAATTACTAAAAGCCCTTCGTGATCACTATGTAAGATAGAATCAAAAATCGTATCAAACGTCAGTAGAGGTGTCAATAATATCATTTTTGACTGTAAAAACTCTTCTCTCTTCATTAAATCATTTGCGATTGGAATCGTTCCGAGTGATTTCCCTAAAAACATTGTATCGTTGTATTGTCCTCTTTTTAATACTTCATTTATTACGGGATTAATATCATCCATCATTACCTTTGTTATTTCTTCCATTGTTTTTTCCATTAATTGCCCATCGTGGGAATAATGAATATGCACTACATCTATTTTATTTTCAAGCGTTAGCATCGTTGCATAATAAAATAATGGTTTATCATAATTGTATCCTGAACCTGAAAACATAAAGCAAACCGCACTGGAACCTTTTTCTATATGTGTGTAACGAATCACTTTGTCATTTATATGTACCTCTTTTTTAGTTCCCTTCATTGTTTCCCCTCCGAATACATTTAATTTTGTAAAACGATATGTTCTGTATGAATTGATAAATTCTCTACTTTATCTTTTATAAATGATGGCTGTAAGTTATATGCATGTAACTCTTCTACCGGCACCCATTTAAACATATAAGTTCTACCCTCTTCTTCCAAAATATATTGATCCGCTCCATTCGCGGGTAATTCATGTAGCTCTACTTCATAATAAAAACTAATCTCATGAAACTTCCGCTCAGAAAGTGTAAAGAAATTTTCTACTGACCATATTAATCGCTTCACTTTAATAGGAACACCTAGTTCTTCTGCAAGCTCTCGTTTTAACGCATCTTCACTATTTTCTAGCATTTTCACTCGTCCACCTGGTACGTACCAAAAATCTTCACCATCACCTTGCAAAATAAGTATCTTATTACCGTGTTTACAAATTGCTCCGACGCGATAATTAAAACATGTTTCCTCAACTTTAAACGTAAGATCCATCCGTAATGCCCCCTTATATATTAAATATCGAATTATTACAAAACAATTATATATGTACTGTACATATAAGATTACTAAATTCGTCCACTTTATTCAATCACTTCCGAATTTTCCGAACTCTCTCCCCTTATCATTACAATTATATATACATATTTTAAAATAATATTGCACACTTGAAAACCATTATGGGGGTACGAATAGAAATGCTCTCAGTCCAGCAAACTGAGAAATCAAATAAGTTTTAGAAAATCGTTGTGAAAGAAAAAGACTACGTTGTTTTTTACGGAAAAATTGGCACAGCTGGTAGTGTGAAAGCGAAAGGTGAAGACAAAGAAGAACAAATAGAATGGCTAACTTCTCACCTCGCTAAACGTACAGTACATGAAATTGTAGCTTTTGATACGCATATGCATCGTATTTTAAAAGCAGCCTATATTATTTTAGGCGGTTGTTCGGATGATTGTTTTGATTATTTCCGTGGTTGGTTATTATATCAAGGGAAAGAAACTTATAAAGCGTGTATTGAAGATCCAGAACAGTTAATACCTATATTAGAAAATTCGAGTGAATATGACGTACCAAATATTGAAGAACTTTCTTTATACTTCGGTTACACTGTATATGCAGAAAAAACTGGGGATGAAGATGATACTTACTTTACACTTTACCATGTCTTATCCAATGAAAAATTCGACGAGATAGATATTGAGTTTGACTGGAATGAAGATGATGAAGTAGGATTGAAAAAGATATTTCCTAAGTTATGGGAAATATATGGGGAAGAACCGTTTGAGTGGTAGATTAATATTCGGACACTGTTTAGCCAATAAACAGTGTCCTTTTTTCATAGGATTCTTATTTAAACTCTCTTTATTTCATACCACTTATCTAACAGCACCTTTTCTCTCTCGATTGAGATACCAGCCTTTAATTCCTTATCTTTCATGTCTCTCATCCACTCATACACATCTGTAACTGTATCTTCTAAACTTCTAAAAGTAAGCCCTTCTTTAACGGCACTATCGATACTAATAGAAAATCCACCTTTCCACGGCTTCATTTCACCTTCTAATGAAAAGGTTTCTGGAAGCCATAATGGCATTTCTGTCCATGGCTGCACATTATGTTCATTCATAAATGATTCATCTATCCAAACAAATTCAGCATCACTATTCGTAACCTTTTTACACGTATTTAATAACACTTCCATCGTCAATTCCTCATTTGGACCTGTTATATTGAATGTACCTGCTTTATGATTTTCTGCCATGTTTAATCCAAAGCTTGCGACATCTTTTATATCAACTAACTGCACTGGGCGGTCTTTTCTTCCTGGAACTAATACTTTTCCTCCCTTTGCTACACGCTGAATCCAGTATGGAAGTCGATCTGTATAATCAAACAGTCCCGAAAGAAGTCCTGCTCTTACGTGTAAAACACGCCCCGGCCAATACTTCTCTGCCTCTTTTTCACATAATACTTTAAGCGCACCATAATGCTCATAAGAAGATATTTCACCATTCTCTACAGCCATTATCTGATCACTCGTCGGTTCAGGTTGTAATATATAGTCTTCTTTTATGTGATGCGGGATCCAATCTTTATATACAGAAAGGCTTGAGATGAATATATAATGTTTAATATTATCTTTTAGTACTTCTCCTACATTCTTCATGTGATGCGGAGAAAATCCACACGTATCTACGACAGCATCCCATTTTTGATTTTCTAAACTTGATACATCGCTATTTCTATCACCGATCAACTGCTCTACTTCTGGGAATTTTTCTTTGTTTGTTCCGCGATTAAATAATGTAACTTCATGCCCTCTCTTTAAGGCCTCTTCTACAAACGCTCTTCCTAAAAAACGTGTACCACCTAAAATTAAAATTTTCATAGTTCTCCCCCATTCTCGATTAAAAGTCCTTTCTATTGTTTAACGATTTTTTGTTGTGGAAAGATACGGGGATAGTTTAATTTTTTCTACAAGTTCAATATATGTAATTTCGACACTTTTTCTATCATTAGAAACAATAATAAGGAACTATTCATTCTGCCGATTTCCATTTCATATATAATTAAAATATAGGATATTCGATTAACAAATTATACATACTTAGGTAGGTGAAAAATATTAATAAAAACATAGTTTATCATTCAACATTGTGTACTTATTTTCTTACATCGCTTGTATATATCATTTTGCTAAACATAGAAAATAGTCGTAATTATTTGGGGTTTACGATGATTGTTCCTCTGTTAGCGGTTATTTTATATCAAAAATTATATAAAAAACAAAAAATAGTTCATACATTTGGTATTTCACGTCCAACATTAAAAACACTAATTTTCTCCATATTATTCCCACTAATTCTAGGGCTATGTCTCTATTTTTATTTTTATTTTTATGATATAAAATTCTTATTTAATCATTGGAATGAGTTAGGATTTCTCTTACTCATTGGTCTTACAATTGCATCTTTTTCTGCATTGTTAGAGGAAATTATATGGCGTGGGAATTTTCATTACCATTTACGAAAAAAATATTCATTTATGCAAACAGCTATAATTACAGCTTCACTTTGGTCTTTATGGCATTTACCAGTATCAATCTTTTATAAAAACTATGAGTTTTGGTTTGTAGGAATGTTAAGTTATCACTTGTTATTATTTATATTATCTATCATTTTGACGTATACGAGAGAGTATGGACGTTCTGTAATAACATCCGCAGTTTTACATGGTATGTTTAATGTATTTTATTTAACAGATGGGGTACAAAACAAGTGGGACGCTAGCCTAATAGAATTAATCAAATTTATCTTGCTAGCAATTGTGTTTGGCATGATGTACCTTATACATCGAAAAGTTAAAGAATATAATTAACAATTACAGAAAAAAAGCGTTTCAGCTTAAAGTACCCTCATTAGCTCATAAAGTACTTCAACACCTTTCAATTATTTTAATAATCGTATAGGTGTTGAAGTTTTCTAATCTTAATTGAACGACTTCTTTCTCACAACACTTATTTCTATCATGGATTACAAAACAAGTATAACTAAACCTTTTATTCTCATTTTCATAAAAATATATATCTTAATCTTTTAAATAAGGAAGTATGCACTCTTTAATTAAATTCCATCTATCCCCCGCTTCCGGTATAATTTCGGATACAATCACCACCACCAATCCCTTCTCCGGTACACAACAAATCATATTCCCACCATCACCCATTGCACAGTATGAAAAGATTCCATCTTCTTCTCGTAACCACCATAAGTAACCATATTGATTTTGGTTCATTTCTTTCGATTCTTTTATCCATGATTTTGATAGAATTTGTTTTCCATTATGAGTACCTTCGTTTAAATACAAACGTCCAAACTTAGCCATATCTCTAACCGTTAACGTCAGTCCCCAGCCGCCTGTCGAAATACCATTTGGATCGTGAACCCACCCTTTTACATCTTTTCCGAATAAGTCATGGAATCCAAATGATTTCATATTGTAGTTTGGAATTTCTCTCATACCGATTGGCTGGAATAGGTATTCATTTGCAAACTCACGAGCACTTTTCCCTGTAACACTCGTAATAATTGCTGATAATAAATGGGCTCCTGCAGATGAATATTTAAAAGATCCAATTTCCCCACCTTGTCCAATTCTATTTAACGTATACCCTACCCAATCCTGTTGTGTACATAATTCTTCTAGCGGTTCCTGCCAGTCCACAAAAGGATATGGTGCTGTCATTGTAAGAAGATGTTGCACTGTTATTTCAGATGCCTTTAGATTATATTCTGGAAAAAACTCTATTACTTTTTGATCAACGCTTTTTATACACCCTTTATCTATACATATTCCAATTAGCGCAGAAATAATCGTTTTTGTGACTGACGCTACATGAAAAGCATCCTCTGAACCGTATCCATTATAATAGTTTTCAAAAACGACATTTCCTTTTTGTATAACTAACATACCATTTATATTTTTATAGTCTTCTTTTATAATACAGTCTAACTTTTCGACAGTTTTCATTGTTCTTCCCCCTTAATCTATGATTAAAAAGGTTCGATAGGTACATGTATATCAACTATATGTTTATTTTCTGGGTGCTGTTCAGGATCATTTTTATACACTTCAAAAGGATACGAGTCTCTCGGTTTATATCCACTATTTGGCAGCCACTCACCGTATAAAAAATCCCACGCACCTTTATATTCGTCTTGGCGTATTTCAAAGTGACCTACCGCATACTTTCCTGAAGGTATTGTCATGAACCCAATTTCGCTATTTCCTTCTACTGCTCCATTTGGAATTGTTATGCATAGACTTGTTCTTAAATGATTGTTTCCTGTAAACTCATGATGATCATGGTAAATTGTTAATACCTTCGTATCCTCGAATACATGATAGTTTTGCTCCGTTGCGTAATGAAATAAATTTTCTATCATTTTAGGAAAAGCTATAGCTAACTCTTTATATGTACCTACATGTCTTATGTATGCGACGTTTACGTTGTCCGCCGTTACAATTTCGACCTCTCCTCGAACCTTCTTACATACATTGTACTGAGAACCTTCGCTTACGTCTTTGCAATTCTTGCTATTGTGATTTCGATAGTGAGACGGACTTACACCGTAATAATTTTTAAATGTTCGGGAGAATACTGCTGAATCTGTGAAACCAAAATGGTAAGCGATGTCTGTAACCGTCATATCCGGACGGTATGTAAGTAAATGTGTTGCCCTTTCTAGCTTCAAGCGATTAACATATCGAGATAACGGCTCATCTACTATTCCTTTGAAAATTCTATGAAAATGATACTTTGAAAATCCTGCTACATCAGCTAATTCTTCAATTGAAAGTGAATCATTTATATGTGATTCTATATAATCTTGCACTTTATATATGCGCTGTAAATACTCATTTCTACTTTTTTTACTTTCCATACTTATATCTCCTCACAACAAAAAGGCTAACTTTGTGCTAGCCTACTTTTACACATATTTTAAAAATAACACTCTACTCCCGCCGTTCCCGTCATAATTTGTATGTACGGATACGCCCTCTATCTCATCATCTCCAGCCTCAATTCGAAAGCCAATTTCTTGATGAAACTGTATCGACTTTTTATTTACTGGTGACGTAATTGCTTTTACAACTTTACGGTTATTTGCACGAGCGGCATCAAAGAAATAAGAATACAGTGTCGATGCAATTCCTTTTCTTCTATATTTCGGATTTACACCGATAAAGTGAACGTATGCTTCATCTTTATGCGTTTGTGAAAAGAATCCACATAAAAAACCTAGTGTTTCTCCCTCTTCCTCAATGATAAAACTCGTTTCTTGAAAGTGAACGAAAAACAATTTCGGCAACATACTAGCCATATCTCTCCCGCCCCACCAATCATTTAAGACAGAATGAATCTTTACATAATCTTCACCTTGAATGTTTCTAACTTGCATGTATTTCTCCCTCTCACTCACTTCATTTTTTTATAAATTTTAATGACGGTTTCTACTAAAAGAATGAATACCCAAATAACAGTACATACAAGAACCGACTGGAATATGGACCCTAGTATAATAACACCAACAACTGCACCTAATCCCGAAAATGACATCTCACCAAATCCTGGATTATGTATAAGTGATTCAGCAGAAAAATCCATTAAAATAGAGCCTATTAAATAAATAACACTCATTATTTTTAATATTTGGCGATGTTTTAAAGCAATGATGAAATCATATAACTTTTAAGGGAAGACATTTTGACTTCCCTTAATTCGCTTTTAAAGAAGATTATACATCAATGATTTTTTATTTTATTATCATTTAACGTATATATGTTTTTTCAGCCATTGTCTGAAATACTGCAACTGTTCCTCAGTATGGAAATAGTGTTCTCCATTCTCCATTACTTGCAAATTACAGTTAAAACGTTTATTAAATTCAGATACAACGTCAAACTCACATAAGTTATCTTCTGAACCATAGAGAATTGAAGTTGGATTATTCCAAGCAACAATAGGATGTTCTTTCACATAACAGTAGTAATCCCAATAGAGAGTTTGTCCAATAGGTGTAGAAATTTCTTTCTCTATTTTTAGTCTACTCTCACTTACGTTAAACCATGTCATCATATTATTTATGATACGTTCCATATTTACCACAGGAGAGAGAAACAAGCACTGTTTCAACGACTCATGGCTATATTCTAATAGACTAAAATACGCTCCCATGCTACAAGCAAAAATACTTATATTATTTGATAACGATTTTGCATAGGTCATAATTGTATTAAGGTCTTGGACACAGTTCTGAACTTTACAAAGATAAGTATCATCCTTACGGTCACCATGTTGAGGTAAATCAAAACTAAGCACTTGATAACCTACTGCTGTTGCTTCTTCTGCGAATACAATAATTGAGTCATCTGCCTTATTTGACATGTTACCATGCACCGCCACAAATAACTTATCTGATTTGTCACCCCACAAAACCACTGGAATATTTTCTATTTTAAAATTATTTTTCATCATTACAATTTATCCCCCATGAAATACAAATAATTCGTCATTCCTAATATTACAAATGTATTTACCTAAATAAATATTGGCTCTCTTTCTTTAAAATCTGTTATTCTTGTATAAGCATGGGCTACATTGCATTGAACCATAAAGTTCTTGATTTTAACAACTTCTTTGTCAGTTTTAAATAATTGTAGCCATTTAAACCAATACAAATAATTGCTGATATATTTAGTTGCAACACCATTAAACTTATTCATCCACTTTTTTAATTTGCTGTGTACAGCATTAATGTGTTGAATATGATAAATTCCTTCTTTTATTTAAAATATAGCCTAATATTTTTATAGAAAGATACGAAGTTTGTTCTTTCTCCACTTGTGGTAATTCGATTTCCCCACTCGCAATTCCTTTTTACAAACAGTCTTCACATAAAAATTCTTCATTTATTTTTTTACCACCACGCAATGTACCCGTTATTTCTTTACATCGTGAACACTTTCGATTTATCATTTTCACATCACCCCAATCAACTATGACTATCGTAATACAATTCGACATTTCCCTTATTATCCGTTTTATGTATTTTATAGAGAAAGGTCGTGTTTTATGATTTCAAAACTTACATTTGGTTATAAAGAACCTACTGTTCAGTATGTATTAAGGCCTAGTTGCTATGCGATTATTTTTAATTCATCTTCTTCAAAGATTGCTGTTATTCAAAAAGGAGACCGTTATTTTTTACCTGGTGGCGGTATGGAAGGTATGGAAACAAAAGAAGAATGTTTGCATCGTGAGTTACTTGAAGAATTAGGATGGGCAATTGAAATCGATCAGTATATCGGTAATGCAGCTCGATACTTTTATGCGAAAAAAGAGGACACGTATTATTTAAATGATGGATTCTTTTACATTGCGAACATGGATTATAAGCAAACTAAAACATCTGAAGAAGATCATCTTTTAAAGTGGATATCTCCATTACTTGTTATAAAGCTTCTCATTCACGATCATCAAAAATGGGCCGTTGAACAAGCGCTTTTATTGCATATACAAAAAGGATCTCCTTCTATATGAAAGAGATCCTTTTTACTTTCAACTTACCTTTTTCAAATTGAGAGCTGGCTTTTTGATTCCGCCTTTTTTTACAACATATAAGCCGATAAAGATTATAAGCCCGCCAACTAACTGCATCATGTTTATTTGCTCTCCAATTGTTACAGCCGCAAAAATAACTGCGAACAACGGTACGAGATACATATATACCATTACTTTCGTTGAGCCAATTTTACTAATACCAACATACCACATCGCAAGTCCGAAAATTGTCGCAAAGACGATTGAATATGCTAGCGATCCCCAGCTCGGCATATCTACTGGCCACGTTAATGTATTTACATTGAATAAACAATATACAACGAGAGGTACAATTCCAATTAAAGTAGACCATGACGTGACTCTCATTGCAGAGTATTTTGTAATGAGAGGCTGCGCTAATATTGGGTACCATCCCCACGCAATTGCTGCTACTAATCCAATTACATTTCCAAGCCACGCATACTCATAAGTTGCTCCTCCCGTATGACCTGTTAATAACACGAATGCAGCACCAATAAACGCTACTATTGAACCAATTTGTACTTTCATCGAAAAACGTTCTTGTTTGTGTAATACTGCTAATATCCCTGTAAAAATAGG
Organism: Bacillus thuringiensis; assembly: GCF_014932895.1. Lineage (GTDB taxonomy): Bacteria > Bacillota > Bacilli > Bacillales > Bacillaceae_G > Bacillus_A > Bacillus_A thuringiensis_AA. The sequence goes on from NZ_JACYOF010000003.1 coordinate 26,571, forward strand.
TGACATCGCAATTAATAATGAGGCGTTCGTTGCTGAAGTATATTTTACAGACAGCATAAACATCGTTTGATACATCGTCGTTCCAATGATGCCTACTGCTAGTAATCGTAACCAATCTTTTCTTTCAATACGTAATGAGCGTTCCATAATAAATGTAATAAGTAATAATACCGGAGATGCTACTAAAAATCGTAAACTATTAAACTGAATGGATGACATAAATGCCACGCCATACTTTCCAATTGTATAATTTGCTCCCCATACTAATGCTACTGATACTAGGAGCCACTCCATTTGCCATCGTTTCATCCGAATCTCCCCTTCCATATTTAGCATAGTAAAATTGGCTGGATATAACACCGTCCAATTGGCTGTTTTTTTGCCCAGCCAATTTGTTATACTTGATGTATCTAAGAGATGCGGAGGCGTTTGTATGGAATGGAAACTAGATAACGACAGCAAAATCCCTATTTATCAGCAAGTTGTTGACTTTATTGAAAGACGTATTACATACGGGGAACTTCCTCCTGGTAGCTTTCTCCCTTCAGAACGGAAATTAGCTACACAGTTAAATATAAACCGAAGCACGGTAACGACTGCTTATAATGAACTACGTGCTATGGGAATTGTAGAAAGTACGACCGGCAAAGGTACACGTGTGAGTACACATATGTGGGGCGTTTCTCCAACACTAACGCCGAACTGGAGAAATTTCGTAGAAGGTGGTACTTTTTTACCAAACTTACCGTTACTTCGCCATATTCGGGCGGAAATACAGCAAAATGAAAACATTATTGACTTCGCAAACGGAGAGCTCGGTTGTAACCTCTATCCTCACGATCAACTACAAACGATATTACGAGAACAACCGTTAACACAGTCATTAAGTTACGATCACCCTCAGGGCTATCTTCCGCTAAGACAAGCGGTAGTAAAATATATGAAGGAATATTTAAAAGTTGAAGCGACTGAACAATCGATTATGATTACATCTGGCGCACAGCAAGCACTTCACCTTATCGTTCAATGTTTATTAAATCCAGGTGATGCAGTCGCTTTCGAAAGTCCTTCACACTGTTATTCATTACCGTTATTCCAATCAGCAGGTATTCGTATTTTCCCATTACCTGTCGATGAACACGGTATTAATCCAGACGATGTGCAAGAATTATATAGAAAACATCGTATTAAAATGATTTTTTTAAATCCAAATTTCCAAAACCCTACTGGAACGATGCTGCATCCAAATCGGAGAAAAAAACTATTATCACTTTGTGCGGACTTACGAATTGCGATCGTTGAAGATGATCCGTCTAGTTTACTTACGTTAGAAAATAAACAACCTTGCCCTACTTTGAAATCAATTGATGAAAATGGAACAGTTATTTATGTACATTCCTTATCAAAAATGATTGCACCAGGTCTACGTGTGGGCTGGCTTGTCGCCCCTCAGTCTGTCGTAGAGCGATTATCAGACGCACGGCATCAAATGGAATTGGGAATGAGTATATTCCCGCAGTGGCTTATGCAGCAATTTTTTGAAACCGTACCATTTCAGTCCCATATCGTACCGTTACGAAAACAACTAGCAGAAAAAAGAGACATTATCGTCCGCGCTTTAAATGAACAGCTTCACGATAAAATCTCTTTTTCCACCCCAACCGGCGGTATATACATATGGGGAAAATTAAACGAACCAATAAACGAAAAACAACTCATTATGCAAAGCTTAAAACAAGAAATCGCCTTTATGCCAGGCAGTATTTTCGGCGCTAAGGATGGTTATATTCGTTTATCTTATGGGAAGGTAAATATAGAGCAAATTGAGGAAGGTATTGCTCGTTTGCGTGAGGCTATTTTGGTTTGTGAGAAATAAAGTGAAACTTTAATCAGCCCGCACCAATCGGACTTTTACGGACAGTTGATCCCCCACCTAACTTCTTTTCTTTCGCTGAATTTTGAGGTAGGGGTCTTACTGCCCACAAATAGTGGGATAAAGTAACTTTTTAATACATTTAAAGCTTTTTTTATTCATTGACTCCAAATAATAAGTTAATACAAAATAATGAACAGAATCATAATTCCAATATTTAATTATAAGAAAGCTCCTGACGTCCGATACATGGGCTTTCTTTTCAAAATTGTTTGTTTCTTTTTTCTATATTCGTTCCCTATTTCTAAGAATGATTATTATAAATAATAACTCATTATGATTAATTCACCTTTCCACCCCATCCTTCTAACCCCATTATCACAAAAGTCACATTTTTTATATAAAGATTGTGCAGCTACATTTTTAACGTTTACTGCTAAAATAATTTCATTTGTACCTAAAAAGTTAATTCGAACAAAGTCAGGTAATATCTTTAAGGCTTGTTTTGCATATCCTCTCCCTTGATGGTGAAAATCTGTTGAAAATGCTCTAATTAAAATAGCTTTCTCGTTATCTGTATATGGTTTAACCCCGTTATTTGTATGTAAAACAAAAAATGTTACAAGCTCCTTGTCTTTCATAACTAAAATTGAATTACGATCTGAATCCTTATCCGATAGTTTTATACTCTCTTTAGGTAAACCTGTATAACAAAGTTGCTCTTCTGACAACGTATATAGATTTATCCTGCTTCTGAATTTTTCATCGTAAAAATATAGCTGCATATAAATATCGCCCTCCTCAATAAATGGTCGTTTCTATTTCGTTATCTACAAGTTAAATACTAAAAAACATATTTCCTATTTTCAGTAAAATAGTCCACCTTACTATTATTAACTATACATTTGTTATAAATATAGAAAAGCCAAGCTCCATTCTTACAATCTAGCTGTATATTTAATAAATACCGTAGGATTTGAAGTTATTATCTCCGGATTCTCACCCTCAAATATATACACTTGTTTATTTTCAAAATCAATAAACGCCATAATTCCATTCTCATTACATGCTTCTGAATATTTACCATCTATTTCTATTTTCTTAAAAGAAGAAAAGGAAGAATGCACTTCTTTATATTCGAATTGTTTCATCATACGTTTTTCTTCCGGTACGTGCACAATTTTCGGATCATCATCGGGTAAATATTCTAGTCCAATTTTATTCGGTGCAACGAAGATTAATAGATGCAGCGGTTCCGTTTCATTATTTTTATAGCCATGTATATGGTTCTTCCATCCAAACACTACTTCTCCTTTTGACGCATGAATCATTTTTTCATTTGAAATATAATAATCCAAATGACCTGACAACACAATGGCGCAGTCTTCTCCAAACGGATGGCTATGAGGTGTTATTCCTTCTTGTAATTGAAAAATCACTTCATACACCCAATACTTTTCATCTTTCGATTTATAAATAAGATCATTTTTTGATAGATCAATAGTTGTTTGTGATAAATCGAAACTTCTCATTTGGTCCCTCCTTATAAATTTCAGTCTTACTTGTCTTTTGAAACTATTTCATAGAGAAGTAACATAGATTGATTCTCCAATTTAAAATACATTCTATTTATATATATTCCATTACTATTTTATCCAAATAAACACAACGAAAAATCAATCTGAAGAATGAAATTTAAATAAAGCTTCCTAATACTTTCGTATTAAAAAAGTTTTCAAATCACCACATATAACATGTATAAACATCAAAATCACATTTACTATTTAGTTCGAAATATTCTTTCATTTCATATAAAAGTAAATATAGATCAAATTGAGGAAGGCATTTCTCCTTAGTGTGAGGTTATTTTATTTTGTGAAATATAACTTTAGATAAAGTGGCCTCGTTTGACAAAAGCTAAATCTACCATTATTATCAACTCGAACCTATTTATAGGAGTGATAACAATGAAAATTTATGTTGATGCAGATGCTTGTCCTGTAAAAGATATTATTATTTTTGAAGCTACAAATGCTGAAATTCCTGTTACCCTTGTTACTAGCTTTTCTCATTTTTCTAATGCAGAACAGCCATCAGGTGTGGAAACAATTTATGTTGATTCTGGAGCAGATGCTGCGGATTACCGGATTATGCAGTTAGCAAAAAAAGAAGATTTAATCGTTACGCAAGATTATGGTCTTGCTTCACTCGGTTTAGCAAAAGGCTGTGTCGTTCTACACCATAAAGGGTATAGATATACGAATGAAAACATTGACCAATTATTACAAACACGGTATTTAAGTGCAATGGCTCGAAAAAGTGGAAAGCGTACAAAGGGGCCAAAACCATTTACAGCAGAAGATAAAGAGAAATTTAGGGAGCTCTTTAAAAGCGTGATTGCATTTTAGAAATGAACTTTCTATTTGTAGGGAAAGCTTAGTAAAGAAAAGAAGAGAATATCCAAATGAACATTCTCTTCTTGAGGTTTACCCATTTAAAAAGAAGGTAAATTATCTAAGTTATTCTCTTTTATACCATCAGGTTCACTACGTATAATATCCCTACCATACTTATGAAATACGTCCACATGAGCTAACTTCCCTGATTTTGCTTCATCAAGAGCAGTAATGTAATCTAATTCTCTTCCACTACTTGTTTTAAAAGCGATTAAATCACCTTCATCATTTTTACGGACAGCAACAATTTCTTCTACTCCTGAACCGACTCCCTGAGCTACTTCCAATTGAGCTTGCTCTTCTCCTTGTTGTAAGTATTCATTATAAACTTTTTGAAAGTCTTTTTTATCCATAAAACTCACCTCCAAAACATTTTATTAGTATGTTTAAAAGGTAGTGGTTTTATGTACTTTGCTCTTAACAAAATGTATTTTCATTTATTATAGGATCGAGTTTTGAATTATATATTCTAATTCGAAGACCATTTTTAATATCTGCGCAATTTCTTCAAGGTCTCCAATATATCATCTGTAAAGGTAGTAGCTCCCTCTTTCTCTAAAGTTCTAAAATATAAACTTCTTAAGAAAGATCTAATATTTTGTACTAAAATATCATGCTGGGGGTGCGGGATGTCTTCAACGATTGCTATACTATGTAGCCAGTTGCTCCACTCTTCTTCAGTTAAAAGATCTTGGTGACGTAACGACATGATTGGCTTTACTAATCTCTCATCTTCAAAGTGTATGTATACGTAATCATTCAATCGAACCTTTTGACGAACAGCAGCTAGGACCGCATATGAAAACTCACGATTTTGTATTGTACGCGCTAAAGCATCTAATGCATCTGCAGCATGTGCAGTTGAGTGTGCCCAGCCTTTCCCTTCTACGTAACCCCTTACATCTTCTTCTAAATATACATATTCAAGCACTTGTTCTGCTACACTGTACAGTTGTTCTTCCGTTAACAAGGGTTCTCTTTCATGAACAGATAAAATAAGCGGCGGAATTAAAACGGAAAATGCACGTTTAAAAACAGAGTCTGTTCCCTTTTCACCAATTTTATAAAATAAATAATCCGGACTAATCGCTTGTAGCATTAACCCTCGTAATTCTTTTTGTCTAAATACATCATTTGTAATCCATGTGTGAAGCGTACTATATATCAATTCATCACGTAATTCTACATCAGGTGATCCGATATAATCTAGCATCCACTGTGCATATGGATATGCATCCACATCCTCTGGTACAGCATAATTATTATTTTTAATTTGTTGTAATTCTTCTTTTAATTCTAGTACTTCATTCATTATATTTCCTGTCCCCTTTTTTGTTTTTTAATTGCCTTCTCCCCTGTTATTCACTTCATATAATTAATTTAATTATACGAGAATCATAACAATAAATAAAAGGCTATACATATATTTCTGATTGTGTATTACTTTTGTTCATGAAATATAACTTCTGGATTTTCTAAATCACTATTCCGAAATACAACATCCGCACACTCTTTCGGATTATGCTCATCTATATACATTTTACAAGCCGCATGATATCTGTTCAAAAACATCTTTTCTGCTTCTTTATAACTTCCAAAAGCTTCGGTCTCCCGCTTTGCACCACGTTTTCTCGCAATCTCAAAATCTGTATCTACGAAAATTTTATAATCAAATAGATACTCAATTTCTTTTTTCAATAGAAATGTTCCATCTACTATTAGCACCATATTTGGTTGAGCCACTATAGGCTTATTATGTACAGGAATATCCGTTATTAAGTTATGAGAAATCGTTTCATACTGTAAATTTCCATTAGGTCCTAAAGGCTTTAATAACCTTTCTTTGAAAGCTTTATAATCGTGTGCATCTTCATAATATCCTCTTGCAGACTCTTTTCCTTGTGCATAACGAATCGCTCTCGGATTATGAAAGTCGTCAATGCTGGCGCGTGTTACTGGTACTCCGCATTTTTTCATTTCTTCTGCTAGTTCGTTTGCAAATGTTGTCTTTCCTGAAGCTGTAATACCACTTACTCCAACTCTTATTGGATGTGCTAAGTTTGACGTTAAAATATAATCAATGATTTCTTTTATTCGTTTTTGTCGATGCATGATATTCCCTCCTTATTTTAGTTCACATAATATAATTATGATAAATATATTTGGTCACTATTTTTTCTTGGTAAGTCAATATCCTTTGTCGAAACCTCGATATATAAAAAAAGCGTTGATATATTTTATTACTTTACATATTCCTTACTTCCCCTTAAACCCTCGATACAAAGCAGTTCGTAACTCTTGCTTGTATTCTTCAATTTCTGGCATATCGAGCTCTTCTGCTAGTCTAATGGCTAATTCAATATCATACGGTACACGTACGAGTTGAATGGAAAAACTCGCTGCTTCTTTTTCATTGTAAGTTCCTTCAAAAATTAAATAGGACGCTTGTGTAATTTCAAGAGGATTTCCTACGCTACCAGCATTACATAACGTTTTCCCTCTGAAATTTTGAACGAACGCTTGGTGAACGTCACCGTAACAAACGACATCTGGTTTTCTTTCACCTTCTTTATTCTCTGTCAAATTACTATTTTCGAACATACTCATACGTTCTTCTCTTGCAGCGTGTGGTTGAATTCTTTCATATAGACTCCTTGGTGAAGCGTGGAACATACGAATGAGTTTCCCACTCATAAAAAATTCGATTGAAAATGGTAAACTTCTTAAATACTCATTTTGTTCCTCTGATAATTGTTTTTGATGCCATTTTAACGCTTCAAACTCAGTCGGTTTTGTAATAAAATCATCCCAATTCCCCATAACAACTTGTTCACATTCTTTACGAACGATTTCAATTACTTCGCTGGAATGAGGTCCTTTTCCTACTAAATCTCCAAGACAAATAATGTGCTCTATACCTCTTAATTTTATATCTTTCAGTACAGATTCTAATGCCGGAATATTACCATGTATATCTGAAATTACCGCTATTTTATCCAAATGAACCCCTCCATTATTTATTGTTTATCATATCCATATGATATGATTGATACCATTTTGGAATATAGGATGAAAAACGATTATGATCTTCTATAATTCGGTTTAATCTCTCTTTCATATCCTCTACTAAATGTGGTGTAGTTCGGTTTGTCCATACAATGTCGGCCGGAAATATCATTGCTGCGTATAGCGAATACAATCTCCAAAAGTGAAGCGATGGTTCACCTCCGCAATAACCGTGAACTTGCCCTACGGCAAATGGTATGCTTATATTCGTTGTAAATAACGCCACTTTATAGAAGTCATGAATAGGATCGCCAAAATCAAATCTAGCAAAATCAATGACAGCTCGAAACTCATTTTGGTCAACCATTATATTGGCTGGATGAAAATCGTCATGTAAAAATACAATTGGACGATTTTTCAATAAACCTTTATGATTTCCTACAAATTCTAGCACTGCATTTAAATTTAGAAAGTCTATCTCATATTCTTTCAACGCTTCTAAGTATCTCTCATATTTACTCCATATAGACAATTCCCAAGAATTACTTGTATCCTCTTTTTCGATTAAATGAATCTTTTTTAGCACTTCTCCAGCCCTTTTTCCAGCCTTATACTGCTCTTCGATAGACAAAGTTCTTAATATGTCTTCACCATCTAATCCATCAATCCACTCAAAAACTTGTACACATTTTTTAAATTCGGTAAGGCTTATAAAATGAATGAGTTTTGGCATGGGAATATGTAATGAATCTAGCTGCTTCATATATTCATATTCTTTCTGCTTTCGTTCAAAATATGAAGCATCGCATATTTTTATAAAATACGTTTCTCCACTCTCTAATTCAATTTTATATTTCTCATCAAGCGAAAAACCTTTTGAAATAACAATCGCTCTTAAAATAAGAGGCCAGTCTAGTTTTCTTTCTATCTCCTTTAGAATTGTTTCCACAAAACTCACCTCTATTAATATATGTACAAACTACCTAACACTTCATGCACTTGTTTATTTTCTCCTTTACACTCTACTGCAAATGGATGTTCACCATGTTTCTTCAAACGTTCTAGCACTAACCCTCCCCCAATTGGTTCACAAAACTGTACTTGAATGTCACCAAACGATACACTTTGACACTCAGTATTCCACTCTTCATTTTTTGTGACCGAGCTTGCTGTTAGTCCCATTACTTCTCTCCATTTCCGAACTGTTTCTCTAACATTTTTCACCGCGTAATGAATCGTTTCAATTTGTTGTACTTTGTTTTTATGTTCAGTAATCGTCCCTATTTTACGTAAATCGATTCTTCTTTCTTCATCTGTTTCATTCCACTGTATAAAGAAAGGTAATTTCGGTCCGTTCTCTTCCTGTTTTACAAATAACATTTTCCATTCTAAAAGTCGGCCATCTTTCCTCATACGTTTCCCTTCAAATGGTCCTATCGTATGTATGCCGTACTTACTAAACTTAACTGCCAGTTCTTCAATTGCATCTGTTCGAATTGCGATCTGCAGCATTCCTTCTCCATTTTGTAATTTCACGACTGTTTCCTGTACTAATGGATTTTCTGCTTCTTTCGCTTTTTCTTCATGTTGAACTGCTAAAAATTCTATATATGATAAATCAAAGTAACATAAACTATTCCACGTACCCCAGTCTGTATGTTGCCCACCTAAAGCAGTATGAAATCCTTGTGCCTGCATTTGTTTTGCCGCTTCCTCCGGTGTACAATGCACTGCATGAACGAGATGATCAAAAGTTAACATGTTTTTCTCCCCTTTCTCTCCATCCTTTTATTGTATATTTTATTTTTCTTTCATTCAATTCAAAAAACTTTAAAACCAAGTTGATTTATACGATTAATATGTATTATAATAAAACAAATTTAATTATTGCTGATTGGAAAAACCAAAGGCACTTTTCTCATACGGGAAAAGTGCTTTTTTCATTTATTATTACAGGGGGATTATTTATGCAGAAATTAATTGTCTTTGCTATTATTGGATTTTTCGCTCAATTGATTGATGGAGCACTCGGAATGGCGTATGGGGTAACGTCTTCTTCATTATTATTAATGTTTGGTATCGCACCAGCCGTTGCTTCCGCATCCGTTCATTTAGCTGAAGTCGTTACAACTGCGGCTTCTGGCGCATCTCACATCAAATTCGGAAATGTTGATAAATATACAGTTTCCCGGCTTACATTACCTGGAGCAATTGGCGCATTCGTTGGGGCATGTTTTTTAAGTAATTTACCTGGTGATGTGATTAAACCGTACATTTCAATATTTTTATTTACTTTAGGAGTTTATATTTTATTACGATTCATCCTTCAAAAACAAATTGTCGCTTCAAATAAACGTATGTCTGCCAAACAACTTGTACCACTTGGCCTATTTGCAGGTTTTGTCGATTCCACTGGTGGCGGAGGCTGGGGGCCGATTACGACACCTGTGCTTCTAGCAAGAGGAAATGAGGCTAGAAAAGTTATTGGATCTGTCGATACGAGTGAATTTCCTGTATCACTCGCGGCAACAATTGGCTTCTTCATCTCACTTGGATGGGAACAAGTAAGCTGGGTTTGGGTATTTGCGCTAATGCTTGGCGGTATTGTCGCAGCTCCAATTGCTGCATGGTTAGTACGCATCGTTCCACCTCATTTACTCGGCGTATTAGTTGGTGGTCTTATTATCTTTACGAATATACGTACACTACTTACAACATTTAAAGTGGATCCAACTATCATTTCACTTTCTTACGTGGCAGTTGGTCTTGTCGTTATTATTTCTATTTTCATTGCTGTCCGTAATCATTCCAATCGTTCTAACGCATCGACAGTTGGGTATCCAAATGATCAAAAACAGATGCTGCCATAATTACAAAAGTACCGCCCGATATACTTCGAGCGGTATTTTTTATTTTTCTATTTTCCAATTGATCATTGTTTCTGTAGTATTTACTCTCTTCATGTGTAACTTCTCTAATACACGAATTGAACTATAATTTTCAAGGAGTGTCTCCGCTATAATCGCGTCTACTTCTCCTGTCTGGAAAGCCCAATCTATTAGTTCTCTTACAGCTTCTGTTGCATACCCTTTATTCCAATATTTCTCAATAAATCCGTAACCAATTTCAACTGTATGATTCTCATTAGGTGCTCCTTTAAATCCTATATCCCCTAAAACGATGTCATCTTCTTTTCGAATAACATACCAAGCACCCCACGGTAATAAAGCCGCATCTTGTTTCACACTTTCTACATGCCCTACAATATGCGGGCCGCTATTGTATCCTTGCTGGTTAGCAACGTGAATCCTCTCTTCTGTACACGGCACTATATATAGCCTCTCCGTTTCTAATTTCATATTGATTTCCCCTTCTTTGCTTAAACGTTACTCTAATTATAACAAAAAATATGACCTTATAATGAATGTCGAATTATATTTTCTGAATTTTCTTTTTATTTTAAAGGGTTTTTCAATATTTTTTGCGAAACATTTGTATAACAATTTTTTCTTTGCTTATTGTTACATAATAGTAGGTGCGGGTGGAGTTTTGCAAGCGTTTCCTAAACAATAACCGATATTTTTTGACTTTTCCTAACAAAAATCCTTGCAATATTTTCAGAAACTCATTACAATTGCCATATATTAAAAATCTTAGCAATATATAAATCCTCATCAATCCGATGAGGTAGAGGTTGCAACTTTTAAGAGTAGAACGGACAAGACACAGAGAATGTCATCGACTCCGTTTGAAAGGAAAAGTTGCCGAAGTTTATATTTCTTCTCTGGAACTATAAGCTGGGGCTGTCTCCGAAAGGAACAGAACTGTCACGTTTACAAAATTACCGTGTAAACGTGGGGTGCTATCTTAACGGAAGGGTATGATGGGGTGGTTATTTGTGAAACGTTCCGCCAAATTCCTTTGGCGGTTTTTTGTATTTTTCTCCCCCGCTCCTTCCCATCTTACAAGAAAAGGAGTGTTGAACATGAATAGCGCAACGAATCAAACTACCTCTGAAACACAAACTACAAAAGGAAAAGGTGAATTAAGACGCGGTTTAAAGTCAAGGCACCTTACGATGATTTCTCTCGGTGGTACAATTGGTACCGGATTATTTCTTGCCAGCGGTAGTGTCATCCATACAGCTGGACCTGGCGGTGCACTAGTTGCATACGCCGCAATTGGAATTATGGTTTATTTCTTAATGACAAGCTTAGCTGAACTCGCAGCTTACATGCCTGTCACTGGATCTTTTAGTACGTATGCAACAAAATTTGTTGATCCATCACTTGGTTTTGCACTTGGATGGAACTATTGGTATAACTGGGCGATTACGATAGCTGCTGAACTGGCAGCTGTATCATTAATTATGAAATTTTGGTTTCCAAATACTCCTTCCCTCATTTGGAGTGGATTATGTTTAGCTATTATTTTCCTTTTAAACTATTTATCAGTTAAAGGATTTGGTGAATCTGAATATTGGTTCGCACTTATTAAAGTAGTTACTATTATTATCTTTTTAATTGTCGGTTTTATGATGATTTTCGGAATTATGGGCGGCGAAATGGTTGGATTTAAAAACTTTACTGTTGCAGATGCACCATTTAACGGCGGCATCATGGCAATTATCGGTGTATTTATGGCAGCTGGTTTCTCATTCCAAGGTACTGAATTACTTGGGGTAGCTGCTGGTGAAACGTCTGATCCAGAACGTAATATCCCGAAAGCAATTCGTTCTATCTTTTGGCGTATTCTTTTATTCTATATCCTTGCAATTCTCGTTATTGGTTTATTAATTCCTTATACAACTGATAGCCTTGCAGCAAGTGATGTAACAGTAAGTCCATTTACACTTATTTTTGAAAAAGCAGGCGTTGCCTTTGCTGCTTCTGTTATGAACGCTGTTATTTTAACTGCAGTACTTTCTGCTGGTAACTCTGGTATGTATGCATCAACTCGTATGCTTTGGGATTTAGCTCGTCAAGGAAAAGCACCAAAGTTTTTAGGGAAATTAGATAGCCGCGGTGTACCTGTTAATGCATTAATTGCAACATCAATCGTCGGTAGTATTGCTTTCATTGCTTCTTTATTCGGTGACGGCGTTGTATACATTTGGTTATTAAACGCATCTGGAATGTCTGGCTTTATCGCATGGGTTGGAATTGCAATTAGTCATTATCGTTTCCGTAAAGCGTATATCGCACAAGGAAAAGATTTAAAAGACTTACCATATAGAGCAAAATGGTTCCCATTCGGTCCAATCTTCGCATTTACACTTTGTGTAATCGTAATTTTAGGTCAAAACTACGGCGCATTTATGGGCGAATCAATCGATTGGAACGGTGTACTCGTTTCTTACATCGGTTTACCACTCTTCTTAGTACTATGGTTAGGATATAAATTTACTAAAAAAACGAAAGTCATTCCACTTGATAAATGTGAACTGAAATAACATGAAACGAGCAAACAAATTTGTTTGCTCGTTTTTTATTGCAAGGCTTCTTCCTTCCCTATTTCTCCTGTTTTTGCAATAATAGAAGAAATATAAATAAAGGTTGTGATCACATGAACATTCGTATTACCGATGAAGCAAAAGCGGCTATACATAAACTAGAACGTGAAGGCAAAAAAATCATTCGCATTAGAGGAACAATGACAAACTCTTGTAGCATTTTTGTGGATGTTGATTTAATTTGGGATACATATAATGCGGATGATGTTGTATATGAAGATGCACATCTTATCGTACAAATGGATTCATTTACGAAAGACTACACTGGTGATTCGCTAAAACTTGATTATAAGATGACTGGTTTTAGCATTACGACGCCTAGTGAGACTTTAGTTTATGGTTTGTCGGTTAAAAAATAAAGCATAGGTATGCCACCTAGTCAACACTTTTGACTAGGTGGCATACCTTTTGCTTTTCTGCATTTGCAATATACCAACGAGTCGACAGCAAATTTCAATTTACCGACAAAGTTTTACAAAAGTAGAACCCTATTTAATAAATAGAAAATGTTCTGGCTATCTCCTTTTTTCTTAAAGATTTAAATGATATATCTACTTTCCCTTCATATTTTAAAAGAATTCTACTCAGTAATCCTGAATATATAAATAATCATTCTCGCAAGGAGCAAATTTATATGAATCTATTCGAACACGACACGTAAAACCGCTTCACTTTAATAAGAGGTCCTCCCTTTTCTCATCATATTATTCACTTACGAAATAGGAGGACATAATTATGAAACGTGATCCATTATTTTTAACTCTGTTAGAAAGTGCAAAGACAAACTTTACTGGCTGGGATTTTTCTTTTATTTCGGAAACTGGTCGAATGAAGAGCGAGCCTTTATCGTGGTCGTACGGAAGTACCGTTTCCCAGCTTATGCAGCGTGCAGAATCGATGCTAGATATGGGCACTGGCGGCGGAGAGTTTTTATCTATGTTACAACCGTTCCCACCAACTATTTATGCAACTGAAGGCTATGCTCCGAACGTACCAATTGCTCGAAAGAAATTAGAGCCTTTAGGGGTTACAGTTGTAGAAGTGACCGATGATACTGCTTTACCATTTCAAGATCGTCATTTCGATTTAATTGTGAATCAACATGAATCATATACCGCTTCTGAGGTAAACAGAATCCTTTCTCCAAATAGGATTTTCCTTACACAACAAGTTGGCGGTCTTGATTGCGCTGAACTCAATGAACAGTTTGACACACCTCTAAATAGCGAATTTGCAAATTGGTCTCTCGAAACTGCACGTAATGAACTAATGGAAAATGGATTTATTATTTTAGATGCGAAGGAAGAGTTCCCTCTTCAACGTTTTTATGACATTGGCGCTATCGTCTATTATTTAAAAGCGATTCCGTGGCAAATTCCTGATTTTACTGTCGAAAGTTATTATGAGGAATTATATCGCATACATGAGATTATCTTACAAAAAGGATATTTTGATGTGAAGCAACATCGCTTTATGATTAAAGCGATTCGCAGCTAATCATGTAGCATACGAAAATAAAAAAGAGATGGATATGCCATCTCTTTTTTGTTCTAGTTTAAGTAACAAAAGTTTGTGAGGGGAGCTTTAAAAATGTCTTTTTCTCTGTTAAATAATGAAAGTAATCAACATAAAAATGCCGATTGCTCTATAAACATATTAACTGCTTGAGTATAAGAATAGTTTTTTTACATATCTTCTATTGAGAAACGAGTTGTTTTTCATATCGTTTTTTCGTATCATCTTCTGTCAAAATAGCAGTTGTGTACGCAATAATATTACGATTTTCATAAATAAAGGTATGCTCTAGATTATTTTCTTCTTTTAATATTATTGGTAAGTATCTTTGTAAATTGCTAACTATACCTCTATTATCACCATCTAATATCCAATCAATTGACTTCCACTCTAATATCCCTTCAGCCATGCTTGATGGTGTGTCCATATGTACTCCAGCTGGTAAATCAGCAAGGAACACATACATCCCATCACAATCCCATGGCTCGTTTTTCTCTTTAAAGATAACATTCCCCTTATACGTTACATTTCTTTAAGATGTAAGCACCTCACATATATAGTGAAAACAAATCATTTTCTATTTTTGTGAATTCCCCACTTATTTTATCACCTTCATTTTTGAAAAAGGATAATACACAAATTCCACTTTGCCTATTACGTTATCTTCTTCAATATATCCTAAACCATTTCGACTATCCCTACTAAATTCACGATTATCTCCCATTACAAATAGCTTATTTGGTGGAATCTTTGTCTTTTGGAAATTGTAAAACACTTGTGTATTGTTGAATAAATCTTTGTTTGTATATGGTTCTACTTGCTTTTTATCATTTACATATACCGTTCCATTCGTTATGTTAATTACGTCACCAGGGAGCCCTATTACCCGTTTTACATAATATTTCGATTCATCCTCTTCTTTAATAATGACAATTTCTCCGTGCTGTAAATTCGAAAAATGTACTGCTGCTTTATTTACAAATACGTAGTCTTCTTCATATAAAGTCGGCTGCATCGATTTCCCTTCTACCTTACATAACGTAAAAGAATGATAGGCTATTACCGTAATAAATATAAATAGTATGTACTTCCTCCAGCCTCTCTTAATCTCTTCTTTCATATCCATTCCCACCTTATAAAATAACTCAAAAAATATATCACTGCACAGTTTGTTTCTGTACAGTGATACGATTTTTACTGGGCCTTGTTCGGCTGTTCGACTGGGACTGAATTTGCATTTAATCTTTTCGCTTTCAATTCAAAATAAGCATCCAAAATTTCTTTACCAATCGCGGAATTAATTCCTGATTTATCATTATTTACCCATGGTACAACAACTGAAAAAGCTACTTCCGGATCGGCATCAAATGGCGCATAGCCGGCAAGAGTTAAATTATAACATTTTTTTCGGTTATAATTTTCATCCCTTCCAATATCACTTTCTCCACCATACACTGTCTCAGCTGTTCCTGTTTTTCCAGCCGGTTTATACGGTAATCCTTTGAATGTTCCCGCACCTGTTCCATCAGCTTCTTGAAAAACTCTTCTAAATCCTTCTTTTACATGATTAATGTATGAAGTGTCCATATCCAATCGATTTAAAACAACCGGTTCAATCGCCCGAATGACTTTTCCGACATCCTCTGGACGATTTGGCTGCTCTCTAATCTCTTGCACAATTTGCGGTTTCATCCGGTAACCGCCATTTGCGATCGTTGAAATATATTGAGCAAGCTGAAGCGGTGTATATGTATCATATTGTCCAATCGCATAATCAAGTAAAAAGCCCGGTATATTATCCGTTCTACCTATTTGGCCGAGCGATTCATTCGGTAAATCAATCCCCGTCGGCACACCTAATCCAAATTGTCTAAAATAAAAGCGCATTTTATTAAAAGTTTCTTGTTTAATGTCTAATGGATTGTTTGGCACATAATTTACCCCTGCTATTTTTAATGCTGTATTAAACATATAAACGTTCGATGAAACTTGTAAAGCTCTTAAATCATCGATATCGCCAAAGTCTTTCCACGATTTTTTCGGCTTAGAACTTCCTTTAAAGTACATTGGTGCATCAAAGAAATGCGTAAACGGTTTAATCGCTTCTGTTTGGTATCCGGCTAATAAAGTAGCCCCTTTTACAGTTGATCCTAACTCATAAGAACTAGTCATCGTTCCTAACGCGTAATCTTCTATTTGCATCTCACCATCTTTATTTACAATTTTCTTTCCTGCCATTGATAAAATTTGACCGTTTTTCGGATTCATCATTACTACGAACGCACGATCCATCATCGGTTCAGAAGAATGAAATGCTCGTAAATTCTTTTCAAGACTTTCCTCTACTTTTTTCTGCAAATCCATATCAGCCGTTAACATTAAATTATTTCCACTTTTTCCTTCTGTCACTTTTTCAGTCCGAATAATTTTTCCTGCTTTATCCGTAATATTTCTAGACTGTTCTTTCGTTCCATGTAGTGCATCCTCGTATTGTTTTTCGATGTAACTTTTACCAATACGATCATTTCGGTTATAATCGCGAACTAAATAATAATCTAATTGTTCTCTTGGCAACCCTTCATTTTCATTAGAAACGCTCCCAAGGATAGAGCGAAGTATTTTATCATTCGGATATTCACGTTCCCAATCCACTGTCGTATCTACCCCTGGCAAACTTGCCAATCTTTCACTAACGACTGCATATTCATTTTGACTTACATCTTTTTTAACAATTTGCGGCGTCATTTTATACCCCGCATTCATTTTACTTTTAATGGCTAATACTTCTATATCATCTTTCGAAAGCTCATTTAATTCTTCATTTGTAATTCTTTCTCGGCGCAACTCTTCTACTTTTTTATCTAATTCTTTCCCTTCTAATTCCTGCTTTCTTAATTTATTTTCATCTTCTTTCGTTACTTTTGTTGCTGCTCGTTTTTCATTTAACTGCATCCAAAAGTCTTTTTTATCCGTTTCTGTTAACTTATCCAGATCCTCTTGCGGCAGTTCAATTAGTTGAGCTAAATCTCTTGCTACTTTTAAAACTTCTTTCGAGTCTACTCCTTTCATTTTCGTATATGTAACGGTTCGTAGCGGTTTATTATTTACAACCACCTGACCTTGCCGATCAAACATTTTCCCTCTAGGAACAGGAGTGCTCACCGTCACATCTTCCTTTTTATTCACTTCATTTCTATACGTTTCTCCATCAATGATTTGTACTTTACCTAATTGAATTATAATAGCTGAAAATAAAAGAAAGACGATAAAAAATAGTACATTTAACCGAAATGGAATATGGGTCTTTTTCTTTTTCGGTTGTTTCTTCTTCTCCTTTTTCTGTCTCATTTCGCTCCCTCGCTTCATTCTATTAACATTTCTACGCATAAATCATTATGTATCAAATTTATTTATATGATATATATAGAATTTTATATTAGTTGCAAAAGAAAGAAAAGATTTAATTTTCAGTTTTCGCGTTTAATATCCTATTTATTACCATTCCCCTAACAATGCAATATCATGAATATCATTCATACAAAAAAACTGAGGTGGATACTTTGCACCTCAGTTTCTTTATAAAACCAAAAAATTATTTAATCGAAGATAACCCTTCGACAAATTCACCAATCTTACATTGAAAAACAAAATCAAAGTTATATTCTTGTCCTGTTAGCTCTTCATTTACTAAAATAGTTGTTGCTCCTATTTCCCTCTTTGCAATTTCCGGGAATGATGCGACAGGCTGTACTTTTAATGACGTTCCCATAACGAGAAGTACATCTGTTTCATATAATCGTTTTATCGCATTTTGATATTGCGGTAACGTATCTCCGTATAAAACAACATCCGGATTTAAAATGAAATTACACTTTTCACAGCGCGGTACTTCATAATCAATCATATACTGTAAATCATACCCCGCTTTACACTTCGGACAATGAGCTGTTTGAAGTGTACCGTGTAAATCAATGACATGTTTACTACCACCTAATTGATGTAAACCGTCAATATTTTGTGTTAAAATCGTAATATCTTTCCCTTGTTCTTCTAACTCTCCTAAAAAATGATGTCCACGATTTGCTTTATACTGATGAAACGTATTAATTTGAAATATTTCTTTATAATGCTTCCAAAATTCTTTTGGACTTCGGTTATAATATCCTCTTGATAAATACATCTCTACATTCGCATCAGCATACAATCCATTTGATGAACGAAAATCAGGAATTCCACTTTCCGTACTTGCCCCTGCGCCTGTTAACACTGTAATTTTCTCCGCTTTTTCTAAAATGGAACGTACTTCCTCATATTGCTGCACAAAAATCACCTCTATGTATATTCCTATACTTATTATACCAGTTGTTTACAGAAGGTGTTGTACAATTCGTTTTGATTAATGCGTCGTGCCCCCACATTCTATAATATCTACCTCAACTTCCGTCGTTACCTCAATTGCCAATTCAATCCCTTTACTAATAGTAGACAGCGACATACTCGGTTGTCCTGGATAGTTACTCGCTTGTTCTGGTAAAAATGGAATATGAACAAATCCACCTTTTATTTTCTGATCATGCTTCTCGAGTTCATGCATGAGGCCATAAAATATATGATTACAAACGAATGTACCTGCAGTTTGTGAAACGGAAGCTGGTATACCCTCTTCGCGAAGCCTTTTTACAATTGCTTTCATAGGTAGCGTACACCAATACGCAGCCGGTCCCTCTTCTACAACCGGTACATCCACCGGCCTGTTCCCTTCATTATCAGCAATTCTTGCATCATCGACGTTAATAGCTACACGCTCTACCGTAATATCTGGTCTGCCCCCAGCTTGTCCAATACATATAATCATTTCAGGTGTCAGTTCTTCTATATATTCTTTTAATACCCTTATTGATTTATGAAATACAGTTGGCACTTGTTTACTTATAATCTTGTATTCTCCGATTGTTTTTTCATGCAAACTTTTCGCTACTTCCCAAGCCGGATTAATGTTTTCTCCGCCAAACGGATTAAATCCGGTTAGTAATACTGTTTTCATAGTTTCGCCCTCCTAGTTAGAAACGATATACTAAGCCGTACATAATAAACATATTGATAATGAAAATGGAAATCGCAATTGGTACTTGCGCTTTAATGACCGCATTTTTATCTTTCAATTCTAAAAGCATCGCTGGAACGATATTAAAGTTTGCTGCCATTGGGGTAAGCAGCGTTCCGCAATATCCCGCAAACATACCAAGTGCTGCCATAATTGCTGGGTTCCCGCCGTGCATTTGAACAATTAAAGGTAATCCAATTCCGCCAGTGATGACAGCAAACGCTGCGAAAGCATTTCCCATTACAACTGTGAATAGCATCATACCTAAACAGTACGCCATAACAGCCACGAATGGATACTCTGTTGGCAACACTTGCCCAACTAAATCCGAAACAACTTGTCCAACGCCAGACTTTGCGAAAATACCGCCAAGTGCTGCTAACATTTGTGGTAAAATAACAGCCCAACCGACAGCTTGTAATAATCTACTTCCTTCTTGTACAGGCGTTGTTATTTTCGATTTTGTAATACGCATCGCCGCAACGAATGCGAGTAATGCTCCTAATGCTAACGCAACTAACGTGACTTTATCTGGATCAACAAGGGAGACATTCCCCCATTTGATTTTACCTAGCGTTAATGTACCGATAATTGTAAAAATAGGAATTAAAAGTGCAGGCATAAAAATTTTATTTTTTAATTTCTCAGCATGTTTCACACGTTCCTGTACAGGTACTTCTTTCTCCTGAGATTTTGTTACTTTATTCAATGAAGCTAAAACGACCATAGCGAGTACAATACAGCCAACGTAAAACGAAGGTATTACATTTCCGAATAAAAATGTAACTGCAAACAATGCCCAAAATAAGCTAGAACCAAATCGATTTGGATGTTCACGATCAAATGCGATCCGAACAGCGATAAAGGCAACAATTATACCTAATACATAATAGATTGTATCCATTGTGATGATGTTCATATTATATAGCCTCCTTCTCTTCTTTTTCTTTTGATTCCATCGTTTTCGCTATATATTTATCAAATCTTCTAAATCTAATCCAGCTCACGATAAGTGCGGATATTGCAGTTGGAATACCCCAAAGCGCCATATCCCATACGCCGACATGCATACCTACTGAATCGAAGAAACCTTTCATTAATAAAATGGCACCGGTTGCGATAAAAATATCCTCTCCGAAAAACCAAGCTGTATTTTCCGCAGCAGCTGCGTTTGCTTTAATCTTTTCTCTTAATTTTTCCGGAAGTTTACCGTATTTACCTTGCGCAGCTCCTTCTGCCATCGGTGCAACGAGCGGTCTTACTGTTTGCGCATGACCACCAATATTAAGCCCAAGTGCTGCCGATGATTCTCTTATCGTAAAATATGACATTAATACTCTTCCAGTTGTTGCCCCTTTTGATTTCGTTATAAGTGCCTCCGCTCTTTCTTTTAAACCATAACGTTCTAAAATTCCGATTACCGGTAAAGTTAGTATAATAGGCATAGACATATATCTATTTTCTATGAAAAATTTACCGAACATGCTGATCACATCATAAAAGCTTAAACCAGAAACCATACCAGTAACAATACCTGCCACCATAACTACTAACAATGTATTTAATCTAAATAAAAACCCAACTGCAACAAGTAGTATCCCAATTAATTTAATCATTTCCAGCACTTCCCCTCATTTTTTATTTCGGCACACATATAGAAATACCATTAAGTTCGAATGTTCTGTATATTTTTTTCGCAAATTGTACCGCTTTCTCTCCATCACCATGTAAACAAATCGTTTGCGCCTGAACGGTTACTTTCCCTCCATTCACTGCTTCTACATAGCCTTCTTTCACCATTTGAAGTACTTGCTTTATTGCTTCATCTTCATTTTTTATAAGCGCATTTTCTTCTGTACGACTTGTTAAAGTCCCATCTTGCTTATACGTACGATCAGCAAAAGCCTCTTGTATGAGTGTTACGTTATATTTTTCCGAAGCTCGTTTAAATGCCTCGCTATTTGCTAACCCGTAAAGCGTTAACTTTGGATTTATATGAGAAATTGCCTTTGCAATGGAATCCGCAATTTCCGAATCAGTTGCCGCCATATTATATAGCGCGCCGTGTGGTTTTACATGCTGCATCTTCCCACCAGCCGCTTTCACAAATCCGTCTAATGCGCCAATTTGATATAAAATATAATCGTATACTTCACTTGCTGAAACATTCATGTTTCTTCTTCCAAATCCAATTAAATCAGGAAATCCAGGGTGTGCGCCTATCGCTACGTTATGCTGAAGTGCCTTTTCAACCGTTTGCCGCATTACAGTCGGATCACCTGCGTGAAAACCACAAGCTATGTTTATAGAAGATACAAAAGGAAGAATCTCATCATCATTCCCCATTTTATAAGCTCCAAAACTTTCTCCTAAATCACAATTTAAATCGATTGTTGTCATGATACTTCCCTCCTAATCTCAGCTTCGTAAAGCGATGAATTTCTTTAATAGATTCACATTCTCTTCCTGCTCTATGTATAATTGCTCTGCTTCTTCTATCGTAATTTTTTCAAAAGTTACATAGTCTCCTGGTTTTAACTGAGCAAGGAGAGGTAAATCTACTGAAATGACATTTCCAATTCTCGGATAGCCTCCTGTCGTTTGCCTATCAGCCATTAATATAATAGGTTGTCCACCATTTGGAACTTGAATAGTTCCGAATGTGACGGGACTTGATAGAATTTCTCTTTCTTCAATCCTATTTAAAACCTCTCCATCAATTCTATATCCCATACGATCAGCATAATTGGACACTTTATACTCTTTCATAAAAAACAACTCTTTACTTCTTTCTGTAAACTGATCATATTCAAAATCTGTTATAACGCGAAGCTTAGGATGCTTCTTATATTTTGGTAAGGCGTTGTTACGAATTGCCCATTTCGTTTTTATTCGCCCTTCCTCTTGTAAATCTTGAATAAAGCGGCTTGCCATTTCTGATCGTGTACCAACTTGGAAATAATCACCTTTTTTTAGCATTCTTCCTTCTATCCCACCAATAGAAGCACGTATGTAAGTACTTTTACTTCCCATCGTACGATCGATATGAATACCACCAGCAAACGTTACATATGCTCTACACCCACGTTTTGCTTTTCTGAAACAAAGCATGCTACCTTCTTCTGCTAAAACAGGACGCCATAACGGGATACATTCTCCATTTAATAACGGTTCCATGTCCGCACCACCAATTGCTAACAATGTTGTTTTTTTTATTAACAACTTAGGCCCCATTATTGTAATCTCGAGTCCTGCCTCATTCTCCTCATTACCAACTAACATATTAATCATTCTAAGTGCATTTTGATCCATAGCCCCGCCAACAGGTACACCATATTGTTGATACTGATATCGTCCTAAATCTTGAACTGTCGTAAACATCCCTGCATGCAAAACCTCTATATCCATTCTTTAGCCCCCTCTAGCGATACGTATTCTTCCTTTGTTATGGGGATAAAACGTAAATACATACCACTTTGAATATAGGTAGGTGATTCTTCTCTCGGGTTAAATAATGAAATCGGTGTTCGTCCTATAATATTCCATCCGCCTGGTGTTTCAAGCGGATAAATACCTGTCTGATTTCCGCCGATACCTACTGAACCAGGAGCAATTTGTAAACGTGGCGTTTCTTTTCTAGGTGTTTCTAGTTCTTTTGATAGTCCTCCTAAATATGGGAACCCTGGTGTAAAACCTAACATATACACAAAATATGTTGCTTCACTATGTATGCGAATAACATCCTCTACTTGCAAACCTTGATAATGTGCGACATCTTCTAAATCTGGCCCATATTCTTCCCCGTAGCAAACTGGTATAGAAATATGTTTCTCATCCGGTCCCTTCTCTTCTTTATAAGAAATATTTAGCTCTTTTATATACTGGCAAACGTAATCATATGGCCTTTCACTTCTCTTATTTTGCTTCCATACTTCATACAAATTGTAGTAAACCGCTAAAGAAGTAAACGACGGCACGCATTCAATCATTCCTGCAAACGGATATTGTTGCAATGCTTGAAATAATCGCTGCACTTTTTCATATATACCCATCCTAATTTCTTCACCAAATGTAACAATAATTGCTTGATCCCCTAACGCAGAAAATTTCATCCCATTCCCTCTTTCTATTTTAAAAAGCCGAGTTCTTTTGAAATACGATATGCTGTTTCTTTCACTTTCGCAATAAAATAAGGAATACTACTTTCGCTATACTCAATTGCTAATCCCGAAATACTTATGCCTGCCACAACCGTTCCATCATTTGCGAAAATTGGTGCTGCTATGGCTGCTGTATGATTTTCTAATTCAGAGTAGCTAATTGTGTATCCTTCCTTCTTTGCCATTTGTAATACTTCTAGCAAATGCTCCTTATTCACGATTGTTCCATCCGCAAATTGCTTTAAATCTGTTTCCTCTACGTATTCCCTTTTCTCTTCCTCAGAAAAATAAGATAGTAAAATTCTCGGACAAGCACCAGCATAAAGCGGAGCTCTTCTTCCAACCGTCGTATACACACGTACTGGCTGGACTCCTTCTAATTTTTCAACGTAAATCGCATCATTACCATCTTGAATAATTAAATTAACTGCCTGTCCTAAACTATCTCTAAGTTCTTTCATATATGGAATCGCAATATTTCTTACTGATAATCTTTGTGAAACAAGTTGACCAAACCGTAAAAAAACGACTCCTAGACGATATTTCCCCTTCTCATTTTTTTGCAGAAACTCCATTTCTTCTAACGAGCCAATTAAACGATAAACAGATGTTTTCGGCATATTTGTAAGTTGAACCATCTCTGTTAAACTTAACTCTTCATGCTCATAAAACAACTCTAAAATATCCATTGTCTTCACTGCCGTTTTATTTATACTCATCCTATTCCCTTCTTGTTCCGAATTTCGGAACTTAAATTCCATTTTTCGAAACAAATATATAATTTAAAATTATAAAATATTCTTTCAATTACATCAACAAAAAAAGTATGGAAGAATATTTCTCCCATACTTTTTCTTTATAACGCTCTTACTTGTTTCAACGGCCAGAAAACAGCTTGTCCTTTTCCGACAATTTCATCTTCTGAAATAAAACCAAACATACGACCGTCTTTAGAAACTTCACGATTATCCCCTAAAACAAACACTTGACCTTCTGGTACTTTCGTTTTCCCTGTGACTTGTTCTAACATAAAGTCAGGAGTTAATACACGGCCTGCTGCTTTCTCCTTAAATTCTTTTAAATACGGTTCTTCCATCGCTTTCCCGTTTACGTATAAAACATCATTTTTATACTCAACTGTATCACCTGGTAAACCAATTACTCGTTTTACTAAATCGTACCCTTCTTTTCCGTGGAAGATGATAATATCAAAGCGATCTAATCCACTTATACTATAACCAATCTTATTCACGAGAACTCGCTCATTATTTTCTAAAGTTGGCATCATCGATTCACCTTGCACTAATGAAGGTGTAAATAATACACCACGAATAATAGCAATTAGTACTAGTGTAAACCCTATCGTTTTAATCCAAGAGAATAATTCCTTCTTCGTATTTTTCTTCATTGTTTCTCCTCTTTCTTAAACACTTATTTTATTATTTCAACTAATTCTTGCACTAAATTTGGATCAATTTCAGAAAAACATGATTTCCCTTCTCTTACAGCTGTACCGACATGCGCTTGCGTGACCCCAGTTTCATCTAACAGTTGCTTTATATTTTCTTTCGTTACACCACTTCCAGCAACAAGTTGAATTTGACCATCGCTTACCTTTTGCATATCTGTAAGCACTGAAATATTTTCTACTATATTCCCTTGCCCGCCTGAAGTTAAAACGTGAGTCACTTTATTAAATTTCTTTAAAGTTTTCATCGCTTCCACTGGATTTTCTATATCATCTATCGCTCGGTGATACGTAACATTTATTCCATCTACAACAGATAATAAATCTGCTAGCTTCTCTTCATCCACTTCATTTTGTTCATTTAATACGCCTAATACAACACCAGCTGCACCAAGCTTCTGTGCAACGATAATATCTTCCTTCATCATTTCAATTTCTTCTTCTGTATATGTGAAAGACTTTGCATGCGGACGAATCATAACGTGAATTGGTATATTTACTGCTTCCACCGCTTTTTTAATAAATGCATAACTTGGCGTTAAGCCACCTTCTGTATAAGATGAAATTAATTCAATTCGCTTTCCACCAGCGCTTTCAATTCGTTTTACATCTTCTAAACATGTTGCAATAACCTCTAGCATGAGATGACCTCTTTTCGTGCTTTTTTCTCATTATACAGTAGGTGAAATAAGAAGCATAGCTTTCTCCTATAAAACTATAAAAAGAAGAATGAAAAGAAAGATTTTTTTAACGAATTTACCGAAAGAATTCTCCCTCCTCAAGCATGTGAAGGGAGATAGCCCAACGGTAGGTGGGAGATGAATTTCGGTTCGGCATAGCCAAAAACTTTTGATAAACTAGCTATATGAAGTTCTTTGATAACTTGATATATGAGGTTGCGGGAAGAAAATAGAGTGCGAAAATCAAGCCATTCGGTTCCTGCGTAAAATATCAACCGTACCAAGAGAGCATCCAAGCAACTTTCAAACAAATTTAATAATCGCCTATCAAATTTATTGATAGGCGATTTTGGTATATATTATTATTTTTATTTAGCAAACAGATGGTTTCCAATTTGTGCAACGGTTTGACGTGTTGTAATCCATTTGTCAGTCGATGTTTTGGGGTTGTAGAAATAAAGCCAATCAGAATTTGTTCCTTTTGAAGTGAGAGCCTCTTCTGCTGCCATTCTTGCTTCCTGTGTAGCAGGCTGATTAATTCTTCCGTCTGTAACAGGAGTAAAAGCATAACCATTTTTAATAGGTTCATAAATTACGTCTGTAATTGTATTTGGAAAACCATTTGCGTTAACCCGATTTAATACTACCTTTGCCACTGCAACCTTGCCTGCATATGGTTCCCCTCCTGCTTCTGCATTTACTAACCGTGCCATTAAGTCCACTTCTTGTAATGATATTCCAGTATCAATCTTTAAGTGTTGACCGACAAAAATTTGACTTCCGTCCACATTATTGATTTGTTTAATAGACTGTATGGAAACCTTGTATTGTTGTGATATAGAACTTAATGTATCCCCGTTTTTCACTTGGTAAATTGCTTGATACGAATTAGTCCCAGCTGTTGAATTCTTTTTTTGAATATTCTCGTTTGCAGTTGCAGAACCTGGAATTGTTAAATGCTCTCCAATATTAATTTGATCATTTACTTTGTTATTAGCTTGTTTAAGTGATTGTACGGACACCCCATATTGTTTACTTATTGCTTCTAGGGTATCATTCTTTTGAACATTATAAACTGTTGAAGCCGCAGCTCCTACTGGATTTGATACGATTGTAATCATTGCAGCAGATAGTGGTAACCAGGTTTTTATCTTACATAACTTCATTTAAAAAATCCTCCTAAAAATAGTTAAGTACTCTTAATATGTTTAAGTTAAAAACAAATCAAGCTATTTATAGCGTAACAAAACATAAAATTTAAGTCATGGAATTTGCACGTATAAATCTCCTATCCAAAATGATTCAAATCATGACCCATCTCATGTATCGAAGTTTTTCATGTTTACAAAAAATAAGATAGATCCTCTATTTATATTGGAAAAACCCCTTCTGGCTAGGAGAGCAGAAGGGGTTCACAACAAGGGATCATTTTGTTGCAATTTGTAAGGAGACAAAAATTTAATTGTCAGTTATTATGATTACACATATTTCTTTCGATAAGTGTTCTTATTTTTCCTTATTAAAGGAAAAAAACGAAAACATTCAACAAATACTATTATGTTATGATTTGATTGCAAAGATGGGAAAGCATTATTAGATATTATGACACGGAAAAATAGCCGCTACTCGAATTGAGGAGCGGCTATTTTATTGCTCATTCTATAAATACTTACCAAAAGCAAGTGGTAAAGATTAAGTTAATATACATCTATTAATTAGAAAGGCATACGAATCAAACCCTTATATTTTTGTAACAACATCAAATTATCCCTTTCGTAAACCCCTAAAGAATATTGGGAACAGATGATTTAGGGGGTTTGATATGTGTCCCGTTTTCAGAGTGCACTTCATAACCTAGGGATTTTTTCGATATATTTACATGGATTATTTTTATTATTAGATTAGGTTTTACTCTCTATTACAGTTGTGGTATTCTGATGAACATTTGAAATATTTTTAGTCACCAAACTGGCATTACAATAAATGCTTTTTCATTAAGGAACACTCCCAAAGTCGTAATAATCCCTTATATTAAAACGCTACATCTCAAAATAATGCATCAGACAAATAAAAAGCACGTGTTCGATTACTAATCAAACACGTGCTCCCAAAACAATTATATTGCCCATAAACAATATAATTTAAGTGCATAAAACCTATCCCTAAAACATTACGACCGAAACGCCGCATCCGCCAGCATAGATAGTGTTGCATCATCCATCGGCGGATTGTGTAATCCTGCTCTGACATTTAAATAGTAACGGTGAATTGGATTTTTTTCTGATAAACTTTTCGCTCCTACGATACGCATTGCTTTATCTACAATGGATATCGCCGCATTTGTTACTGCGTATTTCACTGCCGCAAGTTCTGCTTGCAGTGATAGTTTATCTTCTACCTCATCGTACTTTTTCGCAATTTGATATAAAAAGACACGAGCTTGCATAAGCTCAAGTTCTAATTCTCCAACTAATCTTCTAACATTCGGTAATAAACTAATAGAATGGTTTAAACTATTTGGTTTGTATGATTCCGCAAACTGAACTGCATAATTTCTTGCTGATTGTGCGATTCCTAAATAACATGCTGGTATATGTAGCAACCAGCCAATACCCTTTTGTTTCACTTTCCCGCCCTTTACATCCGTAAAAAAGCGGTTCTCTATCTCTACATTTTGTAAGACGAGGTCGTGGCTAGCAGTTCCTCGCATTGCAACGCTATCCCACGTTTCTTCAATTGATACACCTTGCGTATTTCTTGGAATGACAAACTCACCAACTTCTTCTCGGCCTTCAATACTAGCTGAAATAATAAAATAATCAAGTACTGGTGCCATCGTCGTAAAAGTTTTCCTTCCACTTATAATCCACTTCTCGCCTTGTTGAACCGCTATTGTTTCTGGTTTACCACCACGCGTCGGACTACCTGTTTTCGGCTCTGTTGCTGCCCGGTTAAAGAGTGCACCATTACGCACTTCTTCACAAAACCATTTGAACATTTCATCATTCCAAGGGCAATTTTCAGCTAGCTCTTTCACAATACCGATATGCCATCCAATCGATAATGCAGTAGCTCCACAGCCTTCTGCAATTTTCTCTTGAAATAAAACGAAGTCATATACAGAAATCGCACTACCACCAAATTCCTTCGGTAATGTTAATTTCGTATATCCGATATCTTTCAAATTATTAATATTTTCATACGGAAATGATCCTAATTCACTTAGCTGATGCTCCCTTTCCATGAACTTTGGAATCAATTTATTTATTTGTTCAATAATTAAAGATTGTTCTTCTGTTTCAACAAATGAGAGTGCCATACTATAATCTCCTTTATGTTCGATTCATCAACCGTTCACTTTTTCATTATGATTATATGAAGCTACCTCTCTATTGTTTCACTATTCCGATAAAAATACAATGTTTTTGGATTATAAGAAAAATCCCTATAGAAAAATAGGTATTTTTCTTATATTAGTCTCCCTTCAATGCCTTTAATGGTAAAGAAGTTACATATCCAATATACGAGAATAATTCTTTAAAGAAGAATGGAATTTCTGTGTCTAACGTTTTATACGCTGACGTTGGCGTTGGTGAAGCATATGCTTCGATTTTAATGTGTTTTGCGATTCTCATTGCACGTTTCATATGAAGTGGATCACTCACAATCGTGTATGTGCGCATTCCGTTCTCTATTCCAACTTGCTTAGCATTCTTTAAATTTTCTTCAGTGAAAAGGGATTTTGTTTCGATTAAAATATCCTCCTCTTTTACACCTTGTTTCAAAGCATACACTCTAGCAGTACGAGCTTCCTCAAGCTCCGCCTCAAACTTTGTACCACCTGTGAAAATAATCTTTTTAATATTTCCGTTCTTATATAAAGAAATCGCATGATTAATTCTTTCTTTAAATACAGGAGATGGTTTTCCGTTCCATGAAGCTGCTCCTAGTACGATGCCAGCATCTGTCTTCACATCATCATCTGTTTTAAAGCGATAACTCCAAATATCGTAAGCTGCATAGCTCACATATAAAATAGCAGAACAAATCATAAGTAAAAATACTTGAAAGATTCGTCTTTTTTTACTCTTCTTATTTTCTTTCATTTGTAATTGCCTCCGTACATCATCCATACTTCTATAAAAAAACATTTATATCAAATTGTTTATTTGAGTTTGTTTAAAAGAAGGAATTTTACTTATTATATATAAAAGGGTTTTCATTTAAAATTGAGGATTATCAATTCATTTTTCATTTGCGGTTTTCATTACATTTTTAATTCATAAGTTTATTACCATACAACTACATTGTAACGAATTTTTTCTCAGAAGGGAATGATGAAACAAAAGTAATTAAAATAAGTTAGTGTTTTGTAAGAAAAAAAGGTATATTATTCGCAAATTACGACCATATACCTTACAAAATACGAATTATAGATTTTCTTTGTACAACTCTAATTTTTCTAACAATTTTTCTTTTACACTTGGCCATTCACTGGCAATAATACTGTACACAACTGCATCTCTCACATGACCACTCGGCAATCTTCTTTCATTTCTAAGTACACCCTCTTTTACTGCGCCTAACCTTTCAATTGCTCGCTGTGCTTTTTCATTTCTTACATCCGTCTTAATTTGCACCCTCTGCATATGCAGTTTTTCAAAAGCATACTCGAGAAGCATATATTTACACTCTGTATTTATACTTGTACGTTGCACACTTGGATGATACCACGTTTGACCTAACTCCACTGTCTTATCTTCTACAGAAATATTATATAAACGTGTACTTCCTACAATCTTATTCGTCTGTTGATCCACTACAGCGAAAGGGATTTGTGTACCCCTTCCGTAACCCTTTATCGCTTTATGAACATATTGCTGCATATCTTGAGCAGTATCCATTTTAGAGATTAAATACGCCCAAATATCTCTATTTCCTTCTACAATCGAAAACAAAGTTTCGACATCATCACTATCCATTAACCGTAACTTTGCTCTTTCGTGAATTATTTCCATTTGTAAGCCCCCTTCTTTCTTACTATATCATACAAATTAACATCATTTTATATTTATAATAAGATATTAAAGAGACACACTTTTATAATAAAGTGAGCCATTCATTTCATATAAAATACACTTAACTTAATTCAATTTTTGATAACTTCTTACATGGTAATCTGCCGAAAATCTCTAACGAATGCTGTGAACATCCCATTGCATCAAACTAAGCTTATATAGGTTTAATTTCATGTAAGTTTTTTCTTTTTCTAAAAATCTAGTGTAAGTTCTTTAAAGATTTGCATACCAAAAACACTATTTTTTCTGTATATTTCTACAAAAGAATAGCGTCTTTTTCGTTTTATGGATAAATTTTTTTTGCTTGATGGCTATGGGACAATCTGCTCTGTTAGGTTGATAGACCTATAGCGGCACCTATTCAAGGAAAAATCTGGATAACCCCTAATAAATACTATATAATAATAAAGTGAAATTTTAATCAGCGGAGATTTTATTCATCCCCCACTGATTATTAGCCTTCACCAATTGAGCTTTTACGGGACATTAATGCGGGATAAATGGGAGGGGATAAAAATGCTAGATCAAATTACTTGGGGAACGCCAGCCAGCTTATTATGCTTAGGATTCTTTTTTGCAGGGTTAGGAATCTTCTTAAGAAGTATTACGTCATATACGAAAAATAAATAAAAGTTCAAAAAAACAAAATTTCCGTTTAGGGGATACAATAAAAACATAACAAACAAAAGAACCCTTCCTTTTACAGAAGGGTTCTTTTTTATAGCTTTATCTTTTTTATATTTTAAAGTAACTGTTCCCACACATTTATATAACATATGTATATTACTAATATTTTTATCACAAAATTAGTTTTCACTTCTACTTCTTTATGCTTTTCCACCTTTCCCCTTTTCATTACCTATATCTTTATAAGGTTAAAATGACTTTGATGATACTTTTCCTTTTTTAAAGCAACAAATAAGCAATCGGCGTAATAATAAGCAACGTTAAAATCGTTCTTTGTACATACAGAATAATAAGTTCAGATACTTTTAACGGAATATCTGTCGATAAAATACAAGGAATTGAAGCGGAGAAGAACAAGATAGATGATACTGAAACAACTGCAATGACAAACTTTGTCACGAGCGGCGCACTTACAACTAATAATGATGGTAAAAACATTTCTGCAATACCAACTGATGCCGCTTTAGCAGCTAAGTCTGCTTCTGGCAATTGTAATAGCCATGTAAAAGGATAGAAAATATAACTAATCCAATCAAATATTGACGTGAACTTCGCTAAGACGATACCAATTAATCCTACTGACATAATAGATGGTAAAATTCCCATTGTCATAATAAAACCGTCTTTTAAATTCACTGCAATATTTTTCATAACACCCGGTGCAGACTTCGATACTTCTAATGCATCTTCCCAAGCGCGTTCTAGCATTTTCTCTTTATAGACAGGCTCTGGGAACCCTTCTTTCGTAATATATGTATCTGGTTTTCTACTAAGAGGTGGGATTCTTACGGTGATAGCAGTCACGATGAATGTTACAACAAGCGTAGTCCAAAAATAAACATTCCATAAATGCATAATGTCTAATGTTTTTGCGATGATGATCATAAATGTTGCTGATACTGTAGAAAATCCTGTAGCGATAATTGCTGCTTCTTTTGTCGTATACTTTCCTTCTTTATACACGCGGTTCGTAATTAATAATGCCAATGAATAACTCCCTACGAAGGAAGCAACCGCATCGATTGCTGATCGTCCTGGTGTATTCCATAACGGTCTCATTATTGGACGGCAAAATGTACCGATAAATTCAAGCAATCCATATCCAACTAATAACGCTAAAAACGCCGAACCAATTGGAACGAGTAAACTTACCGATATAACTAGCTTCTCATACAAAAATGGCCCAACATCTGGCGCAAAGAACCAAGTTGGTCCCACTTTAAAACAATATAGGACTCCAAAAACGACACCAACTACTTTTAAAATAGAAAAACAAATGTCTACGATAGATGCATTCCATTTCTTCGTATAGAATGGATAAATCGCACCAATTACCATAACAAGTAATGCATAATACGGTACTATAGAAGGAACAGCAGCCCTAATCCACGATACAATATGATCAATCATAATAGACGATGCACCGTTTATCGTAACAGGAACAAAAAACATAAACACACCAACTAGACTAGCGAGTATGAACCGAAGAATAATCCTCCTCTCTCGTCCAGTCTTTAATACTTTACTTTTTAATTCAATTTCATTCAAAATTCGACACCTCCTATTATCTAAATATTCTGTATAATAATGTTATATTCCTTCTTTTGATTTCGAATACTTAATCATATGAAAAAGCCTAATTTGAAACATATTGATCAAATTAGGCTTTTATTTTGAGTCTCTTAATGTATAAACTAAACATACAAATTTATTACTTGAAGGAAGTGTCTTTCTTACTATGTTTCAATATAAAACTCCCCATCTCAATCGCTAAATCTTCACTTTGAGGATAGACACCTACATTATCTCCATACGCGTGTCCCAAGCCACGATAGAGGACTGTTTCAGTACCAACTCCTTTTTTAGCCAATTTAGCTGCATACGCTAAACATTCTATCATTAAAAAATCATGTTCTCCTACCGTAATAAATGTACTTGGATAGTCTGAAGATACTTCAACATATGGACTCAAATACTTCGAATGAATTTCTTTCGTACCAAGTATTTCTGACATCCCTCCGACCATTGAATGCATCATATTAAGCATTTTGTCTAATCCTTTTTTATATTTCGGAGCAATTTCATACTTATCTATACTCCAAGAATAAAACTCGTCTTCATAGCCACACATATTAACTGTAGGATACAGAAGTAGTTGTCCTTTACATTGGGAAATCCATGTTTTACAGCTATATCTTGTATAGAATTTGTACTACTAATAATATCTTCATAAGCTTTATGAAGCCTGTACCTCGTTAAAAAAGAGGTGAAATTTGATCCGAAAGATTTTTTGAACATACGGAAAAAATGTTCCTCACTTACAGAAAAATATTTCGCTACATCTTTCATTTTAAGCTCTTCATCGTAATGTTCATAAATATATGTTATCATCTCTTTTTGTTTTTCTCCAAGGTGAAAATCATTATTTACTTTCTCCTCATCTTTACAGTAGCGCAATAAAATATAAACAATCTCATAAATTAAACTATTAATTTTTATATAACTTAATTCATCAGAATTTGTGACTAACTCCTTTAATTCATAAAATATTTGTTGGAGCTTTGTGCTCTGAGCAACGGATTCTTTTAGGTTAAATCTATATTTATCAAAATCATCATTTAGCTCTTTAAGAAATTCATAAGAAACAATTAACATCATTACTGCGCAATTTATATTCGCAACTTTTTCAAATTCGTGCACATCTCCACTGTTTACAAAAATAAACTCGCCAGCTGACACTTTCTTTTTTTGCCCATTTACATACAAAAAAACGTCTCCATATATAACTAAACTAATTTCAATACTTCTATGCCAGTGTGGAGGAATGTAGTAGTGAAAATCAGCTGGAAGCCTTGTACTATCTATATATTCAACCATACCTGGAATTCGATCACGCAATTTTATTTCTTCATATTTTCCTTGCCTGACTTTCAATCACGTTCCCTCCTTTTTATTGCATAGTAAACGCTAAATAACTTCAATCAAAACTTATGCTATATATTTTTAAACCTTATCCCCTTTTCTTTTGAAACTTACTAAGCCCATCCGTACTTCCAACATACGCAAAACCATTTTTCTTATAAAAACCATTCAACGTGCGATTATGCCCAACACAATCTAGCTTCAAATACTCTTTATCACTTTGTACATTCTCTTCTACCCACTGTAAAATCCTTTCTCCTATTCCATTCCCCTTATACTTCCGTTTCACCGCAAATCTATGAATATATAAAGAATTAGAAACTACCTCCTTACCAAAAATACGTTCATCCCATTCATTTTGTTTAGGGGATACCGTAACCGTACCGACAATTTCATCTTCTTTCACAACAACATACGTATATTTCTCTCTTATGCCTTCTAATATTTCAGCCGTAGCTTCCCCTCCTAAAAGATACTGCCATTGATCCACTTCTTTATCTTGTAACCACTGTGCTACTTCTTTTAATAGAGTAATAATGCTTTCACTTTCATCTTCAGTAGCAATTCGAATTGTATATTCTTGAACTGTATTTCTCTCCATATTTCCCTTCCCCTTTCAGATGTTTTCTTCTTCCTTTATTGATTTTTGTTTTATACATTATATACCAAAATCAACTACTATATCTTAACTTTATAACTTGTATTTCATCACAAAAAACCGCTCCACTACTAGTGAAACGGTTTTAATTCCTCATTTTAATATAAATTATATTAAAATTTCCCATCAAAAAATCCAGCTCGAACCTTTCGATTTGTTTTTTATATTTTTCATTTTGATTTCGTAAAGAAATATAAAAACCACACTGCATGATTTTGTTCATCTGCAGCTATTCTACGCAACAACTCTTTCATAGATGCATCTGATGTTTCATCTGAAATTTCTAAATAAAAATCTACTGTCTTTTGTTCATCTTGTATAGCAAATTCTAATCCTTGTAAGTACGTATTAGGGCAGTCTTCTGTAATCTGTGGTTTCGGCTGTCTGCCAGTT
The DNA here is from genome assembly GCF_014932895.1 of Bacillus thuringiensis. Taxonomy (GTDB): domain Bacteria; phylum Bacillota; class Bacilli; order Bacillales; family Bacillaceae_G; genus Bacillus_A; species Bacillus_A thuringiensis_AA. Next base: position 62,083 of record NZ_JACYOF010000003.1, read on the forward strand.
AAATTCGTATAGATTTGTACAAAATGATGGAAATGTCTTATTTCATCATTACGGATTTCAAGAATTTGATTTCGCTCTACCTCATTTGGAGCCATGTTAGCTAATTTAGCATAGCAATTTATAGCGCTATACTCTCCATTAATTGCTTTTTCAATATCACTAATTAGCTTATCATTTTGTCTATACCAATCATGATAATTCGAATTATACATCGTATCCCCTCCATGATTTCGCATAACATTTTATGCATTTTGAAATAGTAGGAGCATGTATATATATATGGACAACAAACACTAATTCTTCAATCACCTTTAAAGCATTGAAAAAGCCTATCGATTTCATCACAAAAAACCGTTTCACTCCTAGTGAAACGGTTTTTATTTTTAAGCATGTAATTCTGTTTTATGTCCCTTTACTGCACTACGTTTTAAAGCAGTTGCTAGTATAGTAACCATACTTACTACCCCAATCCAAACGAGGACAGTAACTGGTGTATTCCAGCTTAAACCTTTTCCGAAGAAGAAAATTTCTCTAAGGCCTTCAATCATAAATTTCATTGGTAACCATGGATAAACCCAATCTTGATAAAACGGCGACAACATCTCAGGTGCTAACGATAATAACGGTGCTCCGAAGAACAGTAATAAAGCGAATAATCCGATTCCTTTTAGTCCAACTAATGAAAGTACCACAGATATCATTAAGAAGAAACTAAACGATGTAATGGATAAGAATAACGCTGTATCCGTGAAATTCGAAATATTTAATCCTACCATGCCATCTGCTATCCATGTAAGACCAAAGCCAATTACAAGTGTCGCAACTGCTCCTGTTACTATTTGTTTTAGTTTTAATACAAAGTTTTCTTTTCGCGTACCTACTGGCATTTTACGAATCGCAATAAAGATAATCGCTGCGCTAGCTAAACTTGCAATCCATAACGGTTGGAATAAAGAAATTGGCGAATTACCGTTCGCACTATTTTTTCCAATTTCATTCACATTTGTCACTTTCTTTGTAATAGGTGTTACTAATTTCGAAACTTGGTCTGATGTTAATGTAGCTCCTTTTGCTTTCAATCCTTCTAATAGTTGTGTACGAACAGTATTGTTCATATTATCAACGACACCATTTAATATTTGCCCTGCCATAGTTGATGCCGCTGTATTCATCCCTTGATTGATGAATATTTCCACCTCTGGTGAAGATGGCTGTGATGTTCGTAATGATGCCTGCTTTACGCTAAATTCTTTCGGAATGACTAATGCTGCATAGTATTCTTGATTATTTAAACCTTTTTGAACGGCTTCTTTATTATTTACTTCTATCCACTTCACCGCAGGTTCTTCATCTGATTTCGATGATTTTTTCATCATATCAACGATTGTTTGCCCCATATTCATTTTCGCTTGATTCGGAATTTCTACTCCTTGATCTTCATTTACAATTGCAATTGGCAAATTTTTTGGCTGGGGTTGAACCGTTGGGAATAATGTTAATGAAAAAATAAAAACAACGACCAGTGCAATGACTGGTGAAAAATATAAAAGTTTATTTTTAAACATCTTCTTTTCCTCTCCTTTAATTTTAGTTACAATAAATGGACAACGTGTTGTTTATTTATATTTTGAATTATATGTTTGGAGTAAATCTTATTCAATAATCAAAAATCGTGAATGTGTCGGTTATAAGACATATTTTCTAAATGTGTTGAAAAAAATTAAGGAGGGGCATGTTTTGCGTGATAGTAATTTAGATTTACGCGTTATTCGTACAAAAACGGCAATACGAAATGCATTAGTGGAGTTAATTGAGGAAAAAGGTTTTGACGCCATTACAGTGAAAGATATTACAACGAAGGCGAATATAAATCGTGGTACGTTTTATACACATTATCAAGATAAATTTGATTTAATGACAAAATGCCAAGAAGAAATTATGCATGAGTTTTCTAGCATTGCCAAACAGAAATTTCCGGAAGTTATTGCTGATCTTGGATCAAATCCTTCCCCAACGACGCCGTTTATACTTATCACTTCTATTCTTGAATTTCTAAATAAAAATAGCGACTTTATGAAAGCTGTACTAAGCCCAAAAGGAGATATATCTTTCCAAACAAAACTGAAAGACTTTATGTGGAAAACACTATTTGAAGATACGAATGGTGCTCTCATTAATAAAGAGAATTTACTTGTCCCAAGCCAATACTTAGCTTCTTATATGGCGTCTGCACATATTGGTGTCATTCAACAATGGTTAAATAATGGACAAAAAGAAACACCTGAGGAAATTGCTCGTATTTTATCAACAATCGCAGTTTATGGACCTTTTTATGCAGCCGGCTTAAAGAAATAGGCCAGTTGTAACATAAAAAAGATCATCCACTACAATAGCGGATGATCTTTTTATTTAATTACAACACTTCAATATACCCTTCCGTTCCATGTACCCGTATTCGTTGCCCGTCCTTTATGAGTTTCGTAGCGTTCTCTACCCCAACAACTGCTGGTAATCCATATTCACGTGCAATCACTGCTCCATGTGTCATGAGTCCGCCAACTTCAGTGACTAATCCTTTTATAGACACAAACAATGGTGTCCAACCAGGATCAGTAAATGCCGTAACTAATATATCTCCATCTTCTAAATTTGCATCTTCCATATTTAAAATAACGCGCGCTCTCCCCTCAATCACTCCAGAAGAAACAGGCAAACCTACTATTGCTTCGGTTGGTAGATTTTCCCGTTTATATTTCCCTACAATAATTTCACCATCAGAAGTAATAACACGCGGGGGCGTTAGCTTTTCATATAATTTGTACTCATTTTTCCGATTATTGATGACCTCGTAATCCAGTTTATTTGTACGAACGACTTCGTGAAGTTCTTCAAAAGTTAGATAGTATATATCTTCTATTTCATAAATAACGCTATTTTGTACAAGTTGCTCGGCTTCTTTCAATAATGCCTGCTTATATAGGAAATAGCGATTAATCATGCCATATTTTGGGTATTCACGATAACCGATGAAATTCCGGATATTACGAATCATTCGCTTCGTCTCTTCTACTTTTTGTTCCCCATCCGGCAAAGGCTGCAATCGATCTAACAACTCTTCCTCTTTTTTCAAAGCTTCCTGTAGCCCTTCTTCAAATTTCTGCTTACCAGCACCAATTTCAAAGTCTCTTATATTATTTAAAATCATCGGGATAATAGAAGCTGGCTTTTCACTCCAGCGCGTTTTCGTAATATCGATTTCTCCGCTGCATCTCATTCCGTATTTATTCAGAAAAGCATAGATTGCATCTCGTGCTTTTTCTCCGCCTTCCACCTTAACTAGCTCATCTAAAAAGCTATTATCTTTTACATGTTGTAAATACCCAATAACTTTTGGATAAGGGCGAATCACATCTGCAACGTCCATTAATGCTAAACCCATTTCTGACGTAATATTATTTTGTACGGATTGAGAAAGTGTGTCTGCTACGCTTTTTTCACCTAGCCATTGCTCCATCTTTTCATTCATCCATGAAGAAGCATCCATACCAGCCATAATTACAGCCGTACTTTGCGGGCTAAATAATATCTTCTGTAATTGCTGCTGGATATCTTCTAAAATAAAATCAAATACATCCGATCCTGATTTCATTTGAATATTTTGTTTTAACTCTTCTATGGATGCTTGACTATTCTTTATTAAATCCGTAACGATTGCCGGATCGTTTTCGATTTGTGGTTGCGAACTTGCAGGTGGCACACTTTTACCAACACTCTTTTCTTTTTCATCGTCTGGTAACAGTTTGATAAAATCATCCCGCTCGATTACAGTCGTTAATGCATCTCTTATGAGCGGATCCGATTTTCCTAAAGTGTTGATTAAGAAATCTCTGCTAGCAGGTGAAGCTAATCTTTGTGTAGCATCAACAAACAGCCTTCCCCCCGCTTTGCGCATAGGAGCACGAGTTGTTAGCAGGAAAAAAGACAGCCCTAGTGGCTTAATCGCATCCGTCATCATTTGTTGGTGACCGACCGATATATACACATGATTTTCTTGATCGTTTGCTTCTGGGATTGGATACAAAGTCGTGATTGTGCGACTTTGGACAATATAAAATGTATCATCTACTAAACACCATTCAATATCTTGCGGACAACTAAAATAAGCTTCAATCTTTCTGCCGATCTGTGCTAGTTGTAATATTTGTTGTTCAGTAAGTGTTTGAACATTTTGCTGATTAGGAGCAATTTGCTTTGTCTCTGTTCCGCCTTCTTCCCCTCCATAGATAGCCAATTTTTTAGTTGCAATCATCTTATCGACGATTTCGCCTTCTTTTACTTTATAATTATCAGCCGATACTAAGCCAGAGACTAAAGCCTCACCAAGTCCAAAACTTGCATCGATTGATAACACCTTCCTATTAGAAGTAATCGGATCAGCAGTAAATAAAATTCCTGAAGCCTGCGGGAAAACCATCTTTTGCACGACAACACATATAGAAACTTGACTATGTTCAAAACCATTTTGCATCCGGTATATTACCGCTCGATCTGTAAATAAAGAAGCCCAACATTTTCTTACATGCTGTAAGATTGCTTCTTTCCCGATGATATTTAAATACGTATCTTGTTGACCAGCAAACGAGGCATATGGTAAATCTTCAGCAGTAGCACTAGAACGCACTGCATATGCATGTTCATTTCCAAAACGAGAGAGATAATGAGCTACTGATTCCACTACATCAACTGGAATTTCCACTGCCATAATAGCTTCTCTAATCTTCTTACTAATTTCACCAATTTGATCTCGGTCCTCAATTTTTAGTATTGCTAGTTGGTTTAACAAAGTCTGAAACGCTTCACTTTGTTCGATGGCCTTTTCATACCCTACTGTTGTAACACAAAATCCTTCTGGCACTTGTATACCTTGAATGTTTGATAATTCCCCTAAATTCAAGCCTTTCCCGCCAACGAGCGAAAGCTGCGTTTTTTCTATTTCCTGAAAATCGAGAACGAAAGAACTCATTCGACACCTCTCCTTACTATTCATGTGCTATTGATTGTAGCAAGAGTAAATGAGAATAAACAGTCTATTTTGACCGTTAATTACATGATATAATTAAGTTAGGAAGAGATAGTTATTTTTGTTTCCCCCGTCTAATTCATTTCAATTACATCAACAAACTTAAAAATTCTTTTATTGCGAAAAGCATCCGTACAAGTAATCGTCTCGTTTAATGGATTTATATCGACTACAGTTATGTAATTTTTATATACGTAACCACCGTAAGTAAAACCTCTTCTTCACTTAAATGGAACATAATAGCTACTTTAAGAATGGTAGCTGTTCCCTAATTTATTCATCTCCTATGCATTTGTAGTAATGTTATCGTTAAATTTTCTAAGTCTCCATCATTTTTTATTTCCTGTATGATTTTTCCTTCTTTCATAGCTACGTGTAGGGAATTTAAAGACCCCTCAGGGATCAACGAATTCCTGAGGGGTTGCCTACGTGATATAACATATTTACAATTACGTTACGTTTAGGTTTAAAATACCTATCTTTTTCATTTACATTATAACTACCCTATTTAAGTTTATAAGAATTATGCTTTTGAGATAAAAGTCATTACTTGTTTTATAAACTCGTAACCAAAATAACCACTAAATCCGAATAGGACTATTGCGGCAAATATAGATACCCTTTTAATAAAGGTTGGATTTAGAAAACGTCTAGTAAAATGAACAAAGCTTAATAAGATCATATCATGCATAAAGATACCTAATAAAATACCTACAGCTATTAATATAAATGTAGATGTACTTGCATTACCTAATGAAGAAACTAGAACCGGACCAAAGACCCCTATCCAAAATACAATATTAGCCGGTGATATAGCAATCATAAAACCAGATAAATAAGCTGATAATAAAGATCTATTAGGATCTTCCCCCTCCATGTTAACTTCTGACTTTGCTTCTTTAATACTTTCTATTCCAATAAACATTAAAAATACAAAACCTAGTAGCCACATAACTGTTTCTACCCATGGATTGGTTAATACACTAGAGAACCCTAGATAAATCAGGACGATTAAAGATAAATCTACAGTCATTCCTCCTATACCTACAAACCAACCATGTACGAAACCATTTCTCATTCCTTGTTTAGTCATTTGGACTGTCATAGCACCTGCAGGTATCGCCAAAGATAAACCTAACAAAATATATGTGAAAAGTGTTATAATCATAAAAATTCTCCTATTATAAGTATTGTAATAATCAAACCCTTTTTCTTTTTCCTCTGGTTCAGCAAATAGAGCTAGAGCACGGCGACTTTTCACATTACTTCTAGCAAGCAACAAAAACTCACAAGAAGATAAATGCCTAAAATCCCATAAGATCCTTTACATGTTCAGCGTTCTTTTTAGATGTTAGTTTTTCAAGTAATAAAAACGCAACATCAAAAGCTGTACCTGGATTTGAAGATGTAATAATATTTCCATCTTGAACAATTAAATCATTTTGTACGATTGCACCGAAATTCTTTAACTGCTCTTTTCGTTTACTCGTTGGATGACTGTATGTGGTAGCTTTCTTACCTGTAAGAATTCCGCTTTTACCAAGCGTTAATGATGCAACACAAATACTGGCAATAGGCTTCTGCTTGGCATAAAAATGTTGAATAACATGTAAGAATTCTCTACTGTATGCATCCCGATAAAAACCAGCTTCTTCAAATCCCCCTGGAATAGCTAGTGCATCAAACTCATCTAATTGAATATCATCAACCGTTTTTTCGGGTATGACAGTAAAATTCCAAGTACAGGTTAATTTATTCCGAAGACCAACTGTTACGACCTCGGTTGATCCATCTCCCTCCCATTTATTCCAACCTAGTACATCTGTAAATACACTAGCTTCTACTGCTTCAAATCCGTCAGCTAATAATAATAAAATCTTTTTCATATCGTAAATCGCCTCCTGATATCCTTATTTTATACAAATATAGAAGGTTGATAAATAAGTTCAATAAGGATATTCAATTGTTTGGCTTTATTATATAAAGAATTTAGGTTATTCTATTTTATAAAAAAAGGTTGGATAATTTATGGATCAAATTGATAAAAAAATCGTGGGATTATTACAGGCAAATGCAAAAATTTCAATGAAGGATTTAGCAGAAGCCGTTCACTTATCTTCTCCGTCAGTAACTGAGCGAGTACGGAAGTTAGAGGAGCAACAAATTATTGAAGGTTACCATGCACATGTTTCTCTAAAAAAAATAAACCGTCCCATTTCTGCACTTATATTGTTCAAATCAAAGGATTGTAAATCATTAGCTAACTTTTGCTATAATCATCCAGATGTACTTGAGTGTTACAGAGTAGCAGGAGAAATTAGCTATATTGTCAAATTAGCAACGTATTCTGTAGAAAGTTTAGAACAGTTTATTGATGATACAATGCAATATGGTACGCCATCAACGAATATCGTGTTATCTTCTTATGAAAAAAAAATAATTGCTCCCTTTATTAGTGAAGAATAAAGGGAAACTATAATCAGCCCGCACCAATCGGGCGTTTACAGGCAGTTAATGCGAGATAAAAGGGATTGAAACGATTCACACACTATATAAACGAAGCCGAAATCGCAGCTCAGATTTCGGCCTTTTGACATACGATTCATTACAGAATATATTCAAAACCACATAAAATACAAAAAATTCAGAGAAGTAATTTGGGCATATTCAAACTTCGCAATAGAACCGATTAACTTTTTGTGTAATAAAAGGATTCGATTGACTAAAGATGCATATATTCGTGTTCAGGTCTAAAAAAGAATTCAAATTACCCCCAAACAACGCCTCGCCTCTCGTATTCCATTCTATGTTCAACAGCGGCTGCAATTTTGGAGCTTGCGAACCTTTCCGTGATCCAAAGTCCCAAATCAAGTCCTGAAGTGACTCCTCTTGCAGTAATAATATTGCCTTGATCCACAATTCTGTAACGAAGAAGCTCTGCTCCATATTTACTGATTTCATCCTGCGCCAAATAATGCATCGTCGCCCTTTTACCATTCAATATACCAGAGGCAGCTAGTAGCATACCTCCAGTACAAACGCCAGCAACAATCGTTCCTTCGTCGTGCATCTCTCTAATCATTTTGGTCAAGATTCCAATCTCTGCTTGCTTTCGTGCCCCATGTTCAGCTTTATGATTCCAGCCACCACCAGGTACAATTAGCAGATCTGGACGATTATCCATTCGTAAAAAATCATTTAGTTTAACCGTAACTCCAAACGAAGTAGTAACTTCTTATTTTGGTTCACTTGATATGAGTTCAACCGTAAATGGAGCTCCTTCTTCTATCGCTCTTTTAAGTACCTCAAAAGGTGCGAAAGAGACAAGTTCTCCGAAGCCGTCAAACAATACAATTTGTATTTTCATTTTCAGAACACCTCATATGCTTTCTTTTAGGAATCGTAGATATATAAAACGATGCGGCGGTTATGTAATTGATTTACACAGAACCCCATCTATCCTGTATAGCTAAACAAATAAGCCCCGAATTAGGAGAAGCGATGGTATCTACAAATATACGACCAGGATTCACTCCTGCAATGCCAGCTTTTACTTCTAATTGCCCTTTTTCATTTACTAAACCGTTACATGTATAAACATCATTATTGTTTAATTCAGAAATCATACGTGAAATCGCCTTCCTGAAACTGTTCTATTCTAACTTTATCATTTTGGCAGAATATTCTCCATTCGTTTTGAATAGTTGTTTTAAACCGATGCATTAAGTAAATGGATATACATAAAAAAAGCCAATCCCCTATAAAATAGAAGATTAGCCCTTTTCTTTATTTATTCACCTGTTTCAGAAAATCGTTTAATACGCTCACCGATTTCATTACGAACACGTTGAAATTCAGACCACTCTTTTCCTGCCGGATCATCAAATCCCCAATGAACACGTTGAACATGTGGAGGTGTAGAAGGGCAAACAGAATCTGCATGACTACAAAGTGTAACGACTAAATCAGCACTATTTAAAATGTTTGAATCAATAATGTCTGATGTTTGATTGGTTATGTGGATATTTACTTCTTTCATAGCTTTAATAGCATTTGGATTTACTCCATGTGCTTCAATACCTGCAGAATAGACATCCCACTTATCTCCTAAGTATTGTTTCCCAAAAGCTTCTGCCATTTGGCTTCGGCATGAATTTCCTGTGCATAAAAAGTAGATTGTCTTTTTGTTTTCCAAGTTGTTTTCCACCTTTGTTTTTAAATCTATACTCCTTGGTCATTAAAATATTTACGCTTAAACCAAAAAGCAACGTTTACAAGTGCAATCATTACAGGTACTTCAACTAACGGTCCGATAACAGCTGCAAATGCCGCACCTGAATGAATACCAAACACACCAACTGCCACAGCAATCGCTAACTCAAAGTTATTACTACCTGCTGTAAATGCTAACGTTGTTGTCACTGGATAATTTGCGCCAATTTTTCTTCCCATAAAGAAAGAAACAAAAAACATCACAATAAAATAAATTAATAACGGAATCGCTATTCTTACTACATCTAGTGGTACACTAACAATCATTTCCCCTTTTAAAGAGAACATAACGATGATTGTAAATAGCAATGCAATTAATGTAAGTGGACTAATCTTAGGTATAAACACCTTTTCATACCACTGTCTTCCTTTTAACTTCACGAATACAAAACGTGTCAACATACCTGCTATAAAAGGGATTCCCAAATAGATAAATACTGATTTTGCTACCTCTACCATTGTAATATCTACAATAGCCCCTTCAATCCCTAACCATTCTGGAATTACTGTTACAAACACGTATGCATAAACTGAGAAGAATAACATTTGGAATACCGAGTTAAAAGCCACTAAACCTGCTGCATACTCTTTATCCCCATCAGCTAGATCATTCCAAACAATTACCATGGCAATACAACGTGCTAAACCAATCATAATGAGTCCGACCATGTATTCTGGCTTATCGGGAAGAAAAATAATGGCTAAAACAAACATAAGTACCGGACCAATAATCCAGTTTTGTACTAAAGACAAGATTAAAACTTTTACATCTTTAAATACCCGACCCATTTCTTCATAACGAACTTTAGCCAATGGTGGATACATCATTACAATTAAACCAACAGCAAGTGGAATAGACGTCGTTCCAACTTGTAATATATTAAGTCCATCTACTACACTAGGAAATGCAAATCCTAAACCAATTCCAACAGCCATCGCTAGAAAAATCCATAGTGTTAAATACCGGTCTAGAAAAGATAAACGTTTCATTTTATTCTCCATCTCCCATTAACAACAAGAATTTTTATCTACTATGTTAGAAGTCGTACAACAAGATGGATCTTCAATTTTATGAACATCGCTATCTGCTTTTGTATAAAAGAATTCCCACTCATTACCATCAGGATCCGTTACCCAAAACTTATCTTGAACTGCATAGCAACAAGTCGTATCCATCTCATCACGTGCAAAGAAACCTTCTTTTTCTAATCTTTCTTTATGAAATATAATTTCTTCGGCTGTATCCACTTGGAAACCAAAATGATTCACCTGATTTCCCCTCACTTCATCTCGTACATTAAGTGTAAAATTAAGACCTGGGTTTTCTAATAAAAATTTTGCATAATCTGTTTTCACTTTAACTGGTGATACACCAAATACCTTCTCATAAAATTCAATAGACTTCTCTAAATTAGTAATATTTACACCAACATGAACATATCTCATAACTTATTCCTCCCCTTAAAATGTTATTAATCAAGTTTTTTTGATTAATAGTACAAAATTTTAACAACAGCTACCTTTGCCTGTTTTTCTAAAGATACAGCATAATTCTTCTGATAATAAATCATTTACTTCCGCATCATTTAAATCATAATAACTCCACGTACCTTTTGTTTCTTTTACAATTAAACCTGCATCCAATAGGATTTTTAAATGATATGACAACTTAGATTGTGTCATTTCGAAAACCTCTGTTAAATCACATACACAAGTCTGACCTCTTTGACAAAGTTCATACATAATCTCTAAACGCTTCTGATCAGCCAACGCTTTAAACTTTTTCTCATATAATTGAAAATCTTGTGCCGTCATAATTCGCTCCCCTTCATCAATTTTTTTTGATGTTTATAGTATATATGCTGGTTAGTTCCTTATGCAACTAATTAATCAATTTTTTTTGATTAATTTAACACTTTACTCAAAAAAAGAAAAAGGAGTGGATCATCCACTCCCTTTAACCACCTATCCCTAATTTCTCTGCACCTCACTAAACTCCTCCTTCACCTTCTCTAACAGCCCTTCTTCCGTAATTAATCGATACGCCGTATTTGCTAATGCTTTTGCCGATGTAATTAACGCTTTGTCTCCTAGTTCTGAACGGGCTGCTTCTCTAAATTCATTCGTATGCGCAATTAAATCGTCTGATCCGATTTTAATATATGGATGAATTGTCGGTACGACTTTACTTACGTTTCCTGCGTCGGTTGAACCGATGCCGATTCTTTCTTTGCGATGTACGTCTTCACCTAATAGTTCTAGTTCTTCGGCTACGACGTCATTAAATGTTTTTGTTACGAGTAATTCATCGATTTCATTTTGAAATTGATGAATTTTTACATTTGAACCTGTTGCTAGTGCTGCTCCCTCTGCAATGTTTCTTACTTTTTCTGTTACTTCTGCACATCTTTTTCTCGTTGCTGCGCGAATGAAGAACCTTGCTGATGCGTAATCAGGAATAATATTAGGTGCTTTTCCACCTTCTGTAATAACACCATGAATTTTCACATCTGATGGAAGTTGTTGGCGAAGGGCGTTAATGCTGTTATACAGCTGGATTACCGCATCTAATGCGTTAATCCCTTCTTCTGGTGAAGCTGCTGCATGAGCTGTTTTTCCATAAAAATGAAAATCAAGTGGATCGACTGCAAGTGAAGGACTCGTTGTCGCTGTTTTTCCGCTCGGATGAATCATAAGCGCCGCATCAATGTTTTTAAATAAACCAGCCTTTACATAACTCGCCTTCGCACTGCCATTTGGTCCCCCTTCTTCAGCTGGTGTCCCGAACACGACAACCTCTCCGCCGATTTCTTCAAGTGTTTCTGATAATGCGATTGCTGCCGCAACGCTAATTGTTCCGATTAGATTGTGACCACACGCATGACCTAGTCCCGGTAAAGCATCATATTCGGCTAAAAAGGCAATTACTGGTCCTTGTTTCCCTGAACTTTTCCGTGCGATAAAACCTGTTTCATGCCCAGCTATATTATGTTGCAATTGAAAACCGGCACTACCTAGTAATAAACTTAACGTTCTTGATGCGTAAAACTCTTGATTACCAATCTCCGGATTCGCATGAATATCATGACTTGTTTCTATGTACTTCCCCTTATTTCTTTCTATACTCTCTTCAATTGTTTTTCTTTGTGACGTTACTCCTGTCGCTCCCATTTTTCTTCCTCCTTTATTTTCACGTAAAAAAGCCTCTTTCTAAAAGATAGAAAGAGGCTTCTGCATATACAGTCAAAATGAGCTTCTTTCTTATCTTTCAAGTTACCTTGCTGGAATTGGCACAGTATTCATAAAGAATCCGCTGCCGAGGTTTCGTAGGGCCAGTCCCTCCACCTCTCGTGATAAGAATTTTCATAAAATTGTATTAAATTATTTTTATTCTAAATTCATCTCGACTAAAAGTCAAGGAATTCCTATCCGAATTTACCGAATATCTAAAAACCCTTTTAATACACCAATTGTTTCTGGTGCTTGTAGTCTTGCACATATGTACGGAAATTCCGTACTACCTTCAAACATCATTTGAGATGTGAGCGGTGCCCCTGCCCAAAAGATTTCATCATCGATTAATACAAACGGGAATGCTTTATTTTGTCTTTGTAACTTTACATTTTTTAATGGAACTGGTCCATCACTATAAACCGTTATTTGCGCATTTGTACGCATTAACACTTGCCATACTCGTTTATCTACTTGCTTCGTACTTGGAAGTGAAATGATAATTTTTCGTTTTGCCGCTAAAATATCTTTTAATAGTCCTTTCGGCTCCTCAAGATTCATTTCCATAAACCAGCGTAAACGTTTCGAAATTTTTCGCTCCCACACTTGACGTGACGTCGTACGATCATACACATCACCGTGACGTTCTATATGAGCTGTTAATTGTGATAACGCTTGTTTTCGCGAAAGGTTTTTATTCATGTAGTGGCAATCTGATAATTGAATGAACTTTCCTCTCGCTCTTGTCACTGCTACATTGACGAGACGATGGTTTTTATGGTCAAAGAATAACACGCCAGGTCGCTCTTGCGGGTAACTATCTACTGTATCAAAGATCATCATATCTCTTTCAGAACCTTGAAACTTATGAACTGTCGCCGCTAAAACTGGTATGTTTTGATATTTCGTTCTCTGCAACATCTCTCGAATACACATTGATAAAAAGCGGGACTGTGCTCGGTACGGTGTTACTACACCGATAGATTGAACACCATCCAACAGTCCAATTAAAATCATTTGCATCGCTACTAAACCAGACATAATATTAAAACGAGAACCGGAAGCAGCATCCTTTAACGAAAAGGTCCCCATTAAGCTCGTATCAAATAAAACACTCGCCTCATTTGCGAACGGCTGCAGTTGTGCAAGTTCTTTACGCTCTGAAACAGATGGATGATCGTATACTCTATTTTTATAAATAAATGAATTCGTAAATTTCGATATATCCGCATGCATACGTCTTTGTTCCTGCAGCATAAAAAGGTTGGGATGTGCTTCTGATTTATTTACAGACTCAACAATCCCTGCGTGATAAAACATATCTTCGCCAAGCCATTTACGAACGAGTTCATGGTTCGCCATTGCAATCGGAGGTAACTGTAAAAAGTCGCCACAAACGACGATACGCTTCCCAAGTGAAGCGGCTAATGCGATTTGCGGAACATATGCCATACTCACTTCATCTACGACAACTAAATCAAATGTACGTTCATAAATAAGCGCATCAATTGCACATTTCGATAAAGTCGCACCGATTACTTTCGCATTTTCAATATATTCTTTTTCTACTTCTTTAATTTTCGCTTTTTGTTTTCGAAGTTCACCTTCTATTTCTTGCATACGTTTCTTATCAGAAGACGTCGCCTTATACGATAAAATTTTTTCACGAAGATCTTGGCGTGTTTCTTCTAAATAAAGCCTTTCCTCTCCCCATGATCCATTCGTCGTTTCTACTAACCTCGATGCAAGTAACGTTTCATGATTTCGTATATGTTCATGTTGGCTAAAACCGTAACGAACGATTTCTCCAGGTGTCCATTTCTTTTTCTTCTCAATTTGTTTCGTTACTTCACTCATTAATACGTCCACTGCCGCATTACTATGAGCTAACACAAGTACCGATTTTCCTTTTTGATAGTGTGCTGAAATAATACGTGATAAATTATAAGACTTCCCCGTTCCCGGAGGTCCCCACACGTACGTTGTCGGATTGTAAAATGAACGATACGCCAATTCATTTTTCGTATTTTTCATCTTCTCAATATGCTTCGGACTACTCTTCCCATCAACAAGACGCTTTATACGATTACGTTTCAGCTTATCTTTACGCGCTTCTTTCAATCTCTCTTGCAGTTGTTCTAGCAATTGCCACGGTTCACTGTATAAAACAGCTTCTCTTATTTCACCTTGTATATAATCATTTAACTTCAGTTCTATTTCTAATCCATGTACAGATAATACTTCCCCCGTCGCTTCTTCACCATCGAACTCAATTCGAATTGGCGAACCTTCAGGCAAGCTTACTTCCGAAATAAGCTGAAATACGTATACTGTACTTTCATAATCTGTATATAAGAAACGACCGTTCATGATAGAAATTTTACTACCACCTATCGTTTTCCAATGTTTAATTTCATACGCTAATGCATAATGCCACTCTTTCATCGTTTCCGATAATGAAGGAGTTTGAGTCGTTGTATTCATAAAATAAGCTCCTTCCTTCTCCCCAAACATACTTTCTCACTATACCATATAACGCTCTAAAATTCGTAACAATTATATCTTGCTTATTTTCTTAATTTTCAATATTATTTATGTATATTTTTCAGAAGGAAGGTTCGCACATGCCAGTTAGAAGAATTGAACACGTAGGACTTATGGTTGCAGATTTAGAAGCGTCTATTTCATTTTATGAAAAAGTAGTTGGCTTACAGCTCATTAAACGTATGGGACATCCAAACCCAGACTTAAAACTCGCTTTTTTAGGTGTGGAAGAATCAAAAGAAACAATACTTGAACTAATTGAAGGCTACAACTCTTCCCTGCCGGCAGAAGGAAAAGTACATCACATTTGCTTTAAAGTAGATTCATTAGAAGATGAAATCGAAAGAATACGGAAACACGAAGTAACATTTTTACTAGGAGAAGCAATTGAAACATTACCGGATGGAACACGTTACATATTCTTCGCTGGCCCTGACGGGGAATGGATTGAATTTTTTGAAACAGAGAGATAAAGTGAAACTTTAATCAAAGGGGGTTTTGTCCATCCCCTCTGATTATTAGTTTAACCAATAGGGCTTTTACGGGCAGTTGATCTCCCACCTAACTCCTTTGCTTTACAGCCGAATTTTGAGGTGGGAGTCTTACTGCCCGCAAATAGCGGGCTAAAATGTAAAAAAGAAGAACTCTACTCAGTTTTAGCAATAAACATTGAGTTAAGGGGATAGAATGATGAATATGGTCTATATTTTTGTTTTTTGGGTACTTATACTAATTCCAATCCTTTACTTAATCAAAATAAAAAATTGGAGTATAAAAGTAGCAGCCGTATTAGTTGGAAGGATAATATTGAGTATCGCCTTTTTCTTAAATGGAATGGATTTAGGACTGCGACGCAATTGGATAGATCCTCCCTATGAAAAAGAGTGGGATTTCTTTATAAAATCTTTGCAAAACGGGAAAACTGTAGCACTTTTACACTTGTTACTTCTACTTATTGTTGTAACTTATGACTCCGTTATTATCATTCACTATAGAAATAAAAAGAAATAGGGTGTTTCCCCCCATATTTTTCCTTGTAATGTAATGTTCGTATTGAAGTCCCGATTTTAGCAGAAAATTCTCCAATTAAATATTTTTAATTATTACTCATTTTACATTCCCCCTTCTTTATTCAAACCCGTTGACCTTGATCATAATTCAAAAGATACATCTACATCCTTGATTGAAAAAATACCGTTTTTTCGCTATGGGGAATCTTATTTTGGTAGCTTGGTAGCGACGGGGACGAGTAGAAAAAAAACACCTTCACATAGGTGATTTATTAGAGGTTTTATCATTTCTAATGTGGAATAGAATCTTACACATGCATTACATATTTTTTAAGGGGGAATTTGTAATGAAATTTAGGATATCCACTTTAACACTAGCTACAGCCTTAACATTCGGTGCTCTAGCAGGAAACAATGTATTTGCAGAAACAAAAACAACAACTAGCTCAACTCAAACAGAAAAAAATTATCTGATTGCCTTCAAAAAAGATTTACCTAGTAATTACCAATCTATTATTTCGAATGCAGGTGGACAAATTCTCCGCGTCATTCCTGCCATCGGCGCAATGGAAGTAAAGTCAAGTAACGCTTCTTTTTTGGATAACTTGAAAGGGGTTTCGTCTATCCAAGCTGCAAATCAAGAGGTTATCCATAGTTTAGATAAAGAAGAAATACGGCCAACCGCAGCGGATGGAAATCCAGTAACTGATATCCCACAGCCTGAAAATATAGACAGCTATTGGAATTATCAATGGGATATCAAAAATATAACAAATGATGGTGCATCCTATAAGCTTAATGGAGGAACAGGAAAAGGAGCAACAGTCGGTGTAATTGACAGCGGTATCGATGCTAATCATCCTGATTTAATAAAAAACTATAGTGGCGGTCAGAATTTCGTACCAGCTGGCGCGGATGAAACGGAAACAGGTGATCCTACTGACGTGAAGGATCGTGGAGGACATGGAACTCATGTAGCAGGCTCAATTGCAGCAAATGGCAAACTAAAAGGGGTTGGACCAGATCTTAAATTCCGTTCCTATCGTGTTTTCCCTGAATCTGGAAGCGCACCGACAGCTTGGATTGTAGACGCTATTATTGCCGCTGCAAATGATAACGTTGACGTTATAAACATGTCTATCGGTGGATTTGATAGCTTGAAATACTATGATAACGGAAAAAAATATAGCGATAATGCTGATGTTCTTCTTTGGAAGCGTGCAATTCAATATGCCGTACAAAAAAATGTAACAATCGTAGCGGCAGGTGGAAACGAATCACTTAATGTGAATGATAAGAAAATGGTAACAGATTATTTAAATAAGGAGTACGGCTCAGATAATCTTATCTTTAAAGGGCCATCTGTGGAAACTCCTGGTCAAATTCCGGGTGTAATCACTGTATCTTCTTCTACTCAATGGTCAACTGATAAAATTGCATTCTACTCAAACTATGGAAACAGTTTTATTGATGTAGCAGCACCAGGCGGTGATAACGGCCCTGTATATGCTGAAACAGGAGATTTAGCACAACGGGATTTCCATTATCGTGCATTAAGTACATGGCCAACATATTTGGACCCATATTTCACTTCAAATCTGCATAACTATGCTTTAATGCATGGAACATCAATGGCCTCGCCCAAAGTAGCGGGCATTGCGGGGGTTATTAAAGCAGCTCATCCGACATATTCTCCTACACAAGTAACGAACTTAATTAAACAAACAACAAAAGATTACGGTAAACCAGGGCATGATGCTTTATTTGGATCTGGTGAGGCAAATATTTATAATGCCTTATTAAAAATTAAAAAATAATAAAAAAGTGAGATAGCACTCATCACCATCAACTTAAGAATTCAGAATTACCCCAAAACGAAAAAATGAGCTTTTTGTTACAAGTTAGCACATTTTTTCGTTCTGGGGGGTACTATAAAATTTCAGATCGATGGCGATGGGGTTCGTCCCCGCAAGGCAAGCCAGCATTCTAGCCAAATCGCAATCTGTAGATCAAAAATAAGAATAAATATTTAACCTATGTTTTTTTAATCTCATTTTCATAATCTTCAAGTTCCTTATCTGTCATTACATATGAGGAGGGATTCTCTTTTATAAAACGTACCGTATTTAGTCCGATCATCTGAGCAGCGGCTGATGGCTGACCATCCGGTAAAATAGGCGAAATGGACAGATCGGCAACCTTAAGATTTTTGGTACCAAACACATTAAGAAATCCATCGACAACCCCTTCTTGAATCGTCTGTCCCATCCGACACTGCCCACCCAGAGAGAAATTCGTGTAAGAGGCTCTGACATACTTCTCGAGCTGCTGTTGTTTGTTAGGATCGTTGTCAGGTAGCTGTAATATACTCTCGGGAGGATATACAACCTTTCCGATGCCGTTATTTGGGTATTTCAGTGGATCTCTAGCCTCTACAATAATATTATAAATTCTCTTATATTGATCGACCATATACGTTAGGTCATTAGGATCTTCCAACGGATTGAAGTTAAGAGATGGATAAGCCTCTGGATCGCTATGTTCCACTAGCACTGTACCCCTGCTTTTTGTTTTCACGTCTACAATACCAAAACTCATGATACTTGGAGTGGTTTGGAAAGTTAAATCTAAACTCCAACCATTGCTGGCCACATCTGGAGCAGGGAGAAAAAATGGTATAGGGGCCCCTATCAGTTGGAGACGACGACTTTCTAGTAGATTCATTGGATTCTCTGCTTGGAAAGCACCTAGGATAAGTGGATAGTTGGGATCAGTAAAAAATATCGGAAGAATTTGGGAGGTATCTATCTCAACCCCCAATCCAACATAATTCTGAGTTTGAAGATTGTGCCCCACATTTGGACTCTCTATCAATGTTGGTATACCCGCTTTAACCAAATCCTCCGATTTACCGATTCCTGAACGTTGTAGAATGACTGAGGAAAAAAATCCTGCAGAGACGATAATACCCTTTCTTGCAAACCTTCTATGTGAAACGCCATCCTTGACAAATTCAACACCAATCGCAATGTTCAATCCATCTTTTTTCTTAAATAAGATTTTGTTAACGGTTGTTTTAGCTAAAATAACCAACTTTCTTCCACCAACTCCAAATTCATCTGGATTGGACTGGTTTCCTTGGCTGACAATACGGTCATTTAAATAGCCTGTTGCCGTTGAGGATCGGGCAAATTGGCCAGGGCTAATCTCCTTTTGAATATATTGCGTTTTATAAAATGTACAATCCCTTATGCCGGTATTATAATCCACAGCAATCGGTGTTCCCAATACAGTGTTTGTTGCTTGAACTAACGTATTGATCAATCCATTAGGGGGAATATTCTGCTGCCTAATAAAAATCGGCCCTTGTGTTCCTCGTTCATTAGGGCTTTGTGTCGATCCTGTATAGGTTTCATTTTTTACAAATAAGGCGCTAATCTTGTCGTAACTCCATTGATCACCAACTAGGCTTGCCCACTGGTTATACAACTCTTTACTCCCACGTACGGCGTACATATCACTAATTTCTGAGCTTCCCCCTATAGTGCGACCATTTGTTGCAATAAGTGTACGCACAATAGTTGACTCTAGTTCAGAAGTAACATTAAAGCTAAACCTGTTACCGCGGGTTGTATTAATGGCAGTAAGAATGCTAGGGTTACTTAGCTCATTCGTCATATTTGTTCCTGCTTCCAGCACTAATACAGAAGTACTTTTGTCATCCGTTAATTCTTTGGCAATTACCCCTCCAGCAGTTCCGGCACCAATCACAATATAATCAAATTTGGTAGGATCTATTGGTTTTATAGGCTCTGGAAATTCACAAGGAAATGCACAAGGAAATAATGAATAAGGAAATTCACAGGGATTGAAACATTTTCTATTTTTTGATGGCATAAATAATCAAGCTCCTTTTTTGCATTTAGTATATTAAATGTAAAAAAGAATCTGTCTCTTGTACCAGTGTCTTTACTTTTTAAAAAAATGTATGTTCTATACATGTAAGGTTAACATAACGTCTCATTATCAGTAGTTAATAATGAATATCAAATTCGTTGTAGGGGTACCACCCCCTGCCCATCAACTTAAGAAATTAATTGTCCCCCAAAAACGAAAAAAATGAGCTGAATTCTATAAATAACTGTAAAAAGGTAAAATTTTCATTTTTTGGTGGTTCCAAACCCTTAGCTTGATGGACATGAGGCATCGTCGGCATTTCGGAGAATAGCCACGCTAAGGATTATTTACACAGTAACAAATTACAAAAAAAGAAGACGGTAAACCCGCCTCCTTTATCTAGTACCATGGAAGATCAGCTACTTTGAAATAAAGTTCGATTAAAAATAGCGCACAACTACTACTCAAATTGGTAAGGAGTATAGAAAATAGTCTTACCTAAATCGAGTTAAATACTAAACATCAAAATTAGCATTTTGGGCAAGTCTCACGTACTGACCATTTCTTTCATCTCTAATGACAGCTCCCAACTGAGCTAAATCTTCTCGTAGATATTTAGCATCTGCCTTTTTCTTTTCTTTCAATGCACGGTCCCTAGCATAAAGTAATACATTTATTTTTTCGGAAAAGTCAGTATGCCCTAAAACCCATCGTTGATATTGGCTACTAAATGGATCCGTTTCATTCCATGGATATTGATGCTTATTAAAAGCTTCTCGTACAGTATCCTTCTTCACTTCAATAACTTCCCTATATAATTCATTACTCTTTTGCCCAAGGATAATTAAATGCTTATTTTCCAGATAGATTGCTAAAATGTCCTTCTTCTCAATGACATTTATTTTTTCTCCAAATTTTAGTTGCAGATTATTGTAGGAAATTGTGACTTCGAGACTCTCATTTAAAATAATAAAACCCAATAATAAACCTGCTATTGTTCCAATAACGGTGGCAATACTTGAAACCCATAAGCTGTTAAAGAATGTAATGAGTAAAATTAACTTCTCCATTGGAACTACTGGAAGTTTTAGTATCCAATTGGCAATGATGGGAACAAACCAACCAATCAAACCACCTAATATCATGGGTACTAAAACAATAATTACTTTTTGGGGCTTACTATGTCCAAGAAATGTTTCGCTTTCTATCATAATCTCTACCCTCTCTATTAAATTAGTTATAAACAATATTTTGGAATTATATATCGACATATAAGTCGCAGATATGCAGAATACAACATGGCCGCTACTGGCTTACTCTCTTTTTTAAACCTCGCATGTGTCAGGAAAAGGCCCTGACCGCTTCTGTGAACGGCCAGATGCTCTCGTCCCCCAAAAGAAAGGGGTTTTTATGTCATTTTATTAACTTATATATAAATGATTTTTTGTTTTCATTATTTAACTATTTTCAATATGCTTTTTATCAATTCTTCACTATAATTTTCTAAACTCATGTTACCTTGGGAAGATATCAAAGATTCTGATATCGAACCTTGAATAATTGTTGCGGTCACTTGAATATTAAAATCTCCAAATTCTTTTGATTCCTGCCCCTGTAAGAGAATTTCTTGTAATAACCCCTTTATTAAATCTTCATCATCGTCTTCTAGTAAATAATAAGGAATATGATCTGGTGTTCGTGCATTAAAGACTATTTCAATTAAAGCGATATTATTTGTTCGGTTTATAACCTGATAAGCTAAACTTGCTTCGATAAATGCTTTTAATTTTTCTGTAGATGCTTGTTTTTGGCTAACTCTTGCATTAATAAATAACCATTCTTGTTCAACTAAATACATTAAAGTATTGTTCATCAAATCTTCTTTACCAGAAAAGTGATAAGAAATTAACCCTGTACTTATGTTTGCTTTTTTTGCTATTTTCGACAAACTTGTACTTACATACCCAACTTCTTTTAAAACTTCAACAGCGGCCTTAATGATTTGTTCTCTTCTTGCTTCTGTTATAAAAGATTGTCTGTCTTCCATAAGAATCATCACCTTATAAATTTTTCATCATTTTTAATTGAACATTCATTTTTTTGATTGAACGTTCAATTAATTGGATTGTATATTTTTTTCCTATTCTTGTCAAATCTAATTTTGTAGAAGATTATATCTTTAAAATCTCTACGACCTCTAACAGGTAATTTTGAATTTCACTTAACAATTCACTAATAGACCTCACCATACACATCCATCAACTTAAGAATTTTCTCTACCCCCAAGTGTAAAAAACGCCATCCTTTCCTATAAGGGGTAGTGTCACATCGCTATCAACTTAAGAGATTGGTTGTTCCCCAAAACGAAAAAAATGACATGAATTCTCATAAAGAACAGTAGAGATATAAAATTTTCATTTGGGGAATGTTTCAAAATCTTAGCTTGATGGACATGGCTTATCCACATTTAATTCCAATAAAAAAGCATTGGATACCCAATGCTTTTTTACACTTACGCAAATAAAGACGTATTCGCATATAAAGCTGGTGAACCACCTGAATGTACGAATAAAATGTTGTCTTCTTTATTAAATTTACCTTTTCGAATTAAGTCGATTAATCCCGCTACTGCTTTACCTGTATAAACTGGATCAAGTAAAATACCTTCTGTTTTCGCAAGTAACTGAACTGCTTCAACCATTTCCGGTGTTGGTAACGCGTAACCTGGTCCTACATATTCATCAAAGCATGTAACTGCTTCGCGCGAAATAAAGTTTGGAATACCAACATGAGCTGAAGTTTCTTCTACAAGTTTTGCTACTTTCTCTTCTTGTTCTGCTTTTCCTCTACTTACGTTGATTCCGATTACAGGGATATTGCTTTGTGTTCCGGAAAAACCAGTAATTAAACCAGCATGCATACCGCCGCTACCGCTTACACAAACAACTGAACTGAAATCAATTCCTTGCTCAAATGATTGCGCCATAATTTCTTGTGCACAAGCAACGTATCCCATTGCGCCAGTAGGATTTGAGCCACCAACTGGTATTACATATGGTGTACTACCTTTTCCACTTACTTCTTTCGCTACTTTATGCATCTCTTCCATAAGGTCTGATCCATTTGGTACAACAATTACGTTTTCAGCACCTAATAAGTGATACAAGAAATAGTTTCCGTTAAAATCTGGATTTTCTTCTGGCTCAAGCCCTTCTTCTAACACAAGAATACACTTCATTTTCTCTTTTACCGCAGCTGCAAGTGTTAAACGACAATGGTTTGACTGAATACCACCTGCTGTAATTAACGTATCTGCACCCTTTGCCTGCGCATCCGCAACTAAAAATTCTAATTTTCTCGTCTTATTACCACCTGCTGTTAAACCAAGTAAATCATCTCGTTTAAAATAAATAGTTGGCCCACCAAGTGCTTCAGAAAAATTGTTTAACTTTTCAATCGGTGTATATGATTCTGTATATTTTTTTCTTGGGAATTTAGCTAAATTCATTGTAACGCTCCTTTTATACTCTTTCACAATATATGTAACGATACTATTATTACATGTAAAAATGATGAAGTCATCTTTCTGGATTAAAAATGTATTAGAATTCGATAAATGAAATTACCCTAACGATTTTAACTTCGGTACGGTATATGAAATTTATATCGACTTACCAGCGAAAAAAGCAAAACAAAAGGCTTTGTTAAATAGCATTGTTGTTTTTTAGATATAAAATATGGGAACGCCCGATTTGGACGTTCCCGTTCTTATTCCATTAAAGTCCCCTATAACGGAATAACTGTAAAACTAATGAAGCTGTTTTAAAAGCTGCGTTTCCCTGTCCAAGCTCCTTGCATTTTACTTAGTAATACAATTTGCCCAATATGATATGCGTCGTGCAATGCTAAACTTTTTATTTCTAGCACTAATGATCTTTCTCCAAGGATATGTCTATACAAATCTTCTTGTTCAGATTTTGCTAGTATTTTTTCAAGTTCACGATGAACATAAAAGTATTCTTGTTTTGTTTCTTTCCAATTTTGAAATGTCTCAGTTGGTAATTGAAATGTAGATTCATTATCTTCTGCCTGTGGTTCATTCGCTGTTTCACCAAGAAATCGCATCAGAAGTCTCTTTTTATAGAAAAGTAAATGACAAACTAATTCCCATATGGAATTCATTGCCCCCACAACTGGTTTCCAAATTGCCTGTTCAAAGGTAATATCCTCTAGCACTTTTTCAAGTGGTGGAAACCAGTCTTCTTCATCTAAGCAGCTTGCCCATTGTTGTAACAAAAGTGTCTTTACATCCATTTTCTATTCCCTCCAATTTAATCCCTTTGGTCAAAATTCATTTGCGCATATTGTATATAGCTATTAAACTGGTCCTTTAACGGAACAATGAACGTTCTGTTATATGGAGAATTCTAATACTATTAGTTTATCAGAATGGTAACTGAGAAAGAACAACTGTCTAAAACCATTTTGGTTATCGTAAAGTTATCTTTTATATGTTTGAATAACAACATTATTCTTTAACAAAGCCAAACAAAAAGAGCCCTATCTCATTCGATAAGACCCTTTTCAATCATATATTTTTCAAAAAACGAAGTAACTGCGTTAAGTATCGCATTTTTTACATTCATACTGCATATTCTTTAAACCATCGAATTCTCCTTCCAACAGCCATATCCTTAACAAATTCCCCCACTATATCCCATTTCCTTGTTTTTCATAAAAAAGAGACACAGAGATTTCTCCCCATGTCTACTAATCCCCTACTTCTTCACCGCATGAACATAATGCACCGTCTCAAAAGCTTCTAAATAATCGTTTCGCCCCTCAAAATATAATTTACGAATGTCCTCTGGTGATAAATGCTCATAAATGAGTAAGCCCGATTTCTCTAACAGTGATTCCATTTCCACATAAGAAAAACATGATTTCATCGGTTCTCCGCCTACTTCAGCCATTTTCACCATGTTTTCAACTCGATTGGACAACCCTTTTTCCGTAAATAAGTTTTCATCAGGGTAATCGAAAACGATAGAACTCCCTGCCGGAACCACCGCGAATAAGCAGTCTATTAAACTGGAAAGTTCCTCTTTCGTTAAATAGTACGTAACACCTAAAAGGCTAAAAAAAGTCTTTTTATTTTCAAATCCTTCATTTACTAATTCTTGCGTAGAGAAACCTTTAGTGAAATCTATCGAAACAAAATGCAGATTATTTGGAACTTCAAGTTCTGCTTCTTTCACTCTTTGTATTTTAAACTGCTGCGTAGCAGGATGATCCACTTCAAATATTTCAATACTGTTTTCTAATTCTTGGTGTCTGAAACTAAAAGTGTCCAGTCCTGCACCGAGTATGACGTATTGTTTTGCTCCTAATGTCACTTCATGTAACAATACTCTTTCACAATATGCTGCCCGTGCTAAAGGTGTTGGCGATAACTGCACTTGCGTAACCCATTTTAATATTTCTTTTGGATTATCTTGAAACTGCTCTGCAATATCTTTATTGAAAAAATGTATCCCTTGAACCATATTCATTTCAATATCGTTACGTTCTTTTTGTGAAATGAGCTCTTTAGCTACATAATCATCAAAGATTTTAGGACTATCAAATTCACTATGATACGCCCTTCCGAAAGCTGATACTAATGACGTTATACTTGCTTCATCTTTTTTCACGTACATACACTCCTTCATTTTCACAACAAAAATAGGATTCCCCTGGCCAGGAGAACCCTATTATACACTTTATTTTTATATTGGTAAATTATAGCATAAATAAGTTTTTTTGTCAAGTTTTTAACCTTTTAGATCATTCAAAATTGATACCGCTCGAATATGCACATCCGGATATTGTTGACGAATTTGATTTTTCGCATCATCAAAACTAGATGCTACAACTTTCTTATAAAATACAACTTCAGCCATTTCGTACTCTACAAGATAAACGTCCTTCATTTCATTATCCATATTTGAACACTCCTTATGACTGACGCACCAGTATTTTATCAATCAAACCATAATTCAGCGCATTTTCAGCGGTCATAAAGTTGTCACGTTCTGTATCACGTTGAAGTGACTCCACACTCTGCCCTGTTCGTTCTGATAATATTTGGTTAAGACGTTCTCGCATATGCAAAATTCATTTTGCACTAATTTCAATATAAGTAGCTTGCCCTCTTGCTCCGCCAAGTGGTTGATGAATCATCACTTCTGCATTCGGCAAAGCAAAACGTTTTCCTTTTCCCCTTCAGCAAGTAAAAATGCTCCCATAGAAGCTGCCATACCAACGCATAATGTACTAACATTAGCTTTTATAAGTTGCATCGTATCGAATATCGCCATTTCAGCTGTAATTGATCACCCAGGAGAATTTATATAAATGCTAATATCTTTCTCCGTATCATCTGCATCTAAAAATAGCAGCTGCGCAACGACACCATTCGCCAATTCATCCATAATTTCACCGGTAAGCATTATAATGCGGTCTTTCAATAATCGAGAGTAAATATCCGATTTGTTTGTTCGACTACATAAGGAATCATATTCATGGTTATTTCCTCCACTTCATATTAAAAATCAATTCGATACTTCTTTTCTAGCTCGGAAAATTGATTGTTAATTTGTAGTATTTTCGGTCTAATATTAACAAATCCGTTACTTTCATCTCCTTCATTCAATATTTCTCCTATCAGATACCTTCTCACGAGATCAATGACCTCTTCATACTTAATAAGAAATACTAAGTCCTTTCCTATAAATCTAGCTTACAAATGTATAAGTTCACAAAAACAGTGTCAATTCACTAATAAAAACATATAAAGATAATGACTATTTTATATAATGGAATTGATAAAACATTGGGATATAATTACGTGTTTTTCATCTACGCATTCTATAACAAAAGTAAAGATACGATAAAGTATTACAGCACTACTCTAAGCTACTCTCTTTTAGGTGATTTAACCAAGATATTATTATTATATCTTTTACATGTTAAATGTTCCTCAGTTAAAACAACTTATGAATAGGTGAATCATATGACTATTCACGGTATAATTACACTCCTCATTATATTTATTACTTTCATAATTTTGATGTGTGAAAAGTTTCCAGCTGATATCGTTATGTTCAGC
Source organism: Bacillus thuringiensis (assembly GCF_014932895.1). Classification (GTDB taxonomy): domain Bacteria; phylum Bacillota; class Bacilli; order Bacillales; family Bacillaceae_G; genus Bacillus_A; species Bacillus_A thuringiensis_AA. The sequence goes on from NZ_JACYOF010000003.1 coordinate 89,267, forward strand.
GGACAAACTTTGCCGTCTGAGTTTACTCGCCCTGAAGTGGCGGAGATGTTGATGAAAGGAATGAAGCGAAACAATGCAAAAGATTGAAGCAACGTCATTAAAAAAAGGCATTAATCTAGTAGGATATGCACGTGCCGAATTTGGACTAGGAGAATCTTGTCGCCTAGCAGCAAAATCTATTCAAAGTACGAATATTCCATTTGGCATTATTAATTATTCGCTTCCACATGTAAAATCATTAGATTTCTCTTGGAAACATAAAGAAATAACCGATCCTATCCACGATATTAATATTTTTCATATAAATCCAGATGTATTTCCAACCGCTTATACGCAGCTTGGACATCAACTTTTTAACGGTCGCTACAATATTGGTTATTGGCATTGGGAGCTTCCGGAGCTTCCTAGGGAATGGTATACCAGCTTAAAACTTGTCGATGAAGTATGGGTTCCCTCATCTTTTGTACTAGAAGCTGTATCCAAAAAAACAAACCTTCCTGTAACCCGTATTCCACACTGCATCCAAGTAGAATGCTCTGAAGGTATAAGTCGTGAATACTTTAATTTACCGACAGATCGCTTTTTATTTCTTTCCATGTATGATCCTAGAAGTATACAACAACGCAAGAATCCAGTTGCGTCTATTCAAGCATTTCAAAAAGCGTTTTCTAAGGATGATCCTTCCGTTGGGCTTGTTTTAAAAATCAATAATTCAAATTTTAATCTTGCAGAAGTGAAACAGATTCAGCATCTAATTCGAGATAATAGTAATATTTATCTCATTAATCAATCATTAAATCGAGGAGAAGTAAATGCCTTAATTCAATCGGTTGACTGCGTTGTCTCTTTACACCGTTCTGAAGGATTTGGACTTGTACTAGCAGAAGCAATGTATTTGGGAAAACCAGTAATTGGTACAAATTGGTCTGGTAATACTGATTTTATGAACGCAGATAATTCTTGTCCTGTCAATTATACCCTCGTTCCAATAAAACAAAATTACGGTCCTTACAAACATTATCAAATATGGGCTGAGCCAGATATTGAGCATGCTGCTTATTTTATGCGCCAGCTTACCTCCAATCAAACACTGTGTAATCTTATCGCAAAGAAAGGACAAGAGACCATTACAACCTATTTTTCACCAAATGTGACTGGAAACATGATTGAAAAACGATTGACAGAATTAGGATGTATTTAGTGTATAAATCATCTATTCCTTATTCTAGAGAGACGAAACAATAATTGTAAAATTGTTTCGCCTCTCTATTTTACTGAGCTCTTCCATACTCCCTACCCTATTCATGTAATGGTGAAAGTAAACGGTATTTCAGTAGCAGTCTAGGTATATGAAACATATGATTAAAGAAGGTAAAAGTTTTGATTATATTCAGCATGGGGTGAAAATATGAAACAAGCATTCATTACTGGAATTACAGGCCAGGACGGTTCTTATTTAGCAGAATTATTGTTAAATAAAGGATATAAAGTTTATGGATTAAAAAGACGAACTGCAACAGAAAACGATGAAAACATTAAACATCTAAAAGACGAGATTGAATTTCTTTCAGGAGATTTACGTGATTTATCTTCCTTAATTCAAGCTGTTAAAGTTTCCAATCCAGATGAAGTATATAATTTGGCCGCCCAATCTTTTGTCGCAACCTCTTGGCTTCAACCTATTTATACAGTGGAAATAACTGCCCTTGGAGTCACAAATATGCTTGAAGCGATTCGGCTTACCAAACCAGATGCTAAATTTTATCAAGCATCTAGTAGTGAAATGTTCGGAAAAGTAGTGGAAACTCCCCAGAAAGAAACAACTCCATTTTATCCAAGAAGCCCATATGGAGTGGCTAAAGTATACGGACATTGGATTACTGTGAACTATCGAGAGAGCTATGATAATTTCGCATGTTCAGGAATTTTATTTAATCACGAATCTCCTCGCCGCGGTTTGGAGTTCGTTACAAGAAAAGTAACAGATGGAGTGGCTAAAATTAAACTCGGGTTGCAAGATAAACTCCATTTAGGCAACTTGGATGCGAAGCGAGATTGGGGCTATGCCGGAGATTACGTTAAAGCGATGTGGCTTATGCTCCAACAAGAAAAGCCAGACGACTATGTTATTGCTACTGGTGAAACTCACACAGTTCAAGAATTAGTTGAAATCGCCTTTAGTTATGTCGGATTAAACTGGGAAAATCATGTCATTCAAGATCCAAAGTTTCTGAGACCCGCTGAAGTAGATCTTCTATTAGGAAATCCAGCAAAAGCGAAAAAAGCATTAGGCTGGAAACCAGAAGTGAAGTTTAGAGAACTAATTACAATGATGGTCGATAGCGATTTAGAACGACAACAACAGCAAAGAAAAGGATTATGAGATTTGATTTTATAACCTTTTTATATTACCTATCCCTCTTGACTTGTACTTTAACTTTATTTTTATGTAGGGAGGACATTTTGATGACAAAATTTTATCCTATCGCTAGTCCTATATTAAATGGAAATGAAAAACAATATGTCATAGACTGCCTCGATTCTAATTGGATATCTTCAAACGGGTCATATATTCAAAAGTTTGAAGAACAATTTGCACAGTACTGTGGTGTGAAATATGCTATTTCTTGCAGTAACGGAACAACCGCTTTACATCTTGCTCTGTTAGCATATGGGGTTAAAGAAGGCGATGAAGTAATAATTCCGACTTTTACATTCGTTGCAACAGCAAATGCAGTCGTCTATTGTGGCGGAACTCCTATATTTATTGATTCTGATTCAACAACATGGAATATTGATCCTGCGAAAATAGAAGAAAAAATCACACCGCATACAAAAGGAATTATTCCTGTTCACATCTATGGTCATCCAGCTGATATGGACCCTATTAAAGAATTGGCAAGGAAATATAATTTATTTGTTATAGAAGATGCTGCTCAGGCTGTAGGAGCGCAATACAAAGGAAAAATGACAGGAGCAATTGGTGATTGTGCTACTTTTAGTTTGTTTGGCAATAAAATTATTACAACCGGTGAAGGTGGAATAATTACTACTAATGATGACCACATAGCTGAAAAGATTCAAATTCTAAAGTCACAAGGAATAGACTTAAAACGCAAATATTGGTTTCCAATTATCGGGTATAACTACCGTATGACCAACATTCAGGCAGCAATCGGCTGCGCTCAACTCGAAAACATTAACTGGCATATTCAACAACGAATTAGAATTGCTAATCAATATATGCAAAACTTAAAAGCTGATCATCGTCTCATATTACCTATCGAAAAAGAATGGGCTAAAAATGTATATTGGATGTTTAGCATAATATGTAAAGATTTTACTGAAAACGAACGGAATTTGTTAATGGATCGCTTAAAAGATAAAGGAATCGAAACTAGACCTTTTTTCTATCCTATGCACGCATTGCCTCCTTACCAAAATTTACAAGATCCAGTAGAATTCCCTATAATAAATCGTATTTCTGCTCAGGGTATTAATGTTCCAAGTTACGGAAGCTTAACAGATGATGATATTCGATATATTAGCTTAAAAATAACGGAAACATTAAACGAGATAAATACTTAGGAAATGATATCAAGCTTTTATCTCCCAACTGAAGAATGAAACACCACTCACTTGCTTAATCAAACTAACAAAATTCACCTTACTACAAATATAATTAACTTCTCTATTTCAATCCTTATTCTCCATATTAGACAATAAAGCAAGCTTGGCCGAGAGATGATTAAAACACAACTCCTCTCCAAAAAAATATGTAGCGATAGTAAAGTCTAGTATCATTAAACATCGAAAGTATTAATTATGTATGGACACATCTCTTCTGCTATGCATTGTACTGAATTCACTATGATGTGTCCTTAGAACTATAAACACGTTAACTACAAGAAAATGGATATTATACCTAAAAAGAATTGATATTTAAAATAGCTCGTCCACCTTGCATTAAAGTAAGAAGACTTAGACTGTAGAAAGAGAACTAGCATGTACAATTCAAGTTAATATCTTTCACCTCTTTTACTCAATGAAAACCTTATGCTTAAAGCCTTCTTAAATTATTAATGTGCTTTGAATAGAGGTACAACTATAAAATCATTCTATCTAAGAAGTTAAATTGATCCCATTAAATAACATTGTGCATGCATCTTTATTGCGAATGTAATCCCTTACTGGATACATTTTAAATTGAACAACACAAGTATGCTTTAACTCCCAGTCAAGTTCTTTTATTTCCTCTATATCTCCATCTAAAATAAGAAGAACCTGAAAGTTATGTTTAACCATACTTGATAAAATTTTTTCAAGCTCAGCAGCTTCTTCATACGTTCCACCTGAGCGTACAAAAAGAATCCATTCACTTGTTTCTGTACAGTTTAAAAAACGTTGAATACGGCGATTGTATTTTTCTTTTATCTCCGTATATTGTGGGAATGAAGTTGGAGTATTAACAGTTGCTAGAAAATCATGTACGAAATCTATATTGTACATATTATCTCTAAGTATTAAATTATATCCACCTTCAGGCGTGTAACAAACAAAGGTAAGGTATTGTAATTCTAAAAAATTAATAAATCTATTGTTTAATAGTTGGTTTACATCTTTTAAAGAGGGACTTCTCACCCAATCTAAAAATCCAGAAAACGGTCTTAACTTAAATTGATTTAACCAAAAGCCTACATAACAATCTGCTCCCAAACTAAAAATTGCATGATAATCTCTTTTAATATCTGCTAACTTCATTTCTGTATTCACCCCTTTATTCTATAGAATATGTTTTATAGATAGACAAGTTGCATTACAAACTTAAAAATAGACTTTATATAAAAATAATATTCTATATATCATATCCATTTTGATTTTTTTACGCATAAGCCATTGCTATGCAGAATACAAAATGTTATATTTTCATATCAACAACAGAACAAAATAAATCCTGTTCCAGTCCTTAAATCGCCTCTAAGATATATCTGTTACAATCATTCAAATAAAAAAACAAAAACTAATCATAAGTTTGAAACGCGCGTAATTCTCTAATTGAAGCAGCATCTAAGGAAGCAATCTTTTTTTCTAACATTTCTTTAGCATAATTATATAATTGAAAATCTATTTCATTTATCTCTACAATCTTATCAATAACTGTCTGCGGAATTTGTTCCCTTTGAGCTCTTTGTGCATTAACATTTAATTTTTGATATTTAACATTCTTCCAATTAAATTCTTTTTTCATTATATATAAAGATTCATCAAACAACTCCGTAATACCTACTACAGAAAAATAATTTGCTATAGTCTCTTTTGCTATTTCTAAATCTGCAACATCACTACCTGTAATGAAACGAGATTGGAAGTTAATCGTATAATAATCGAAATCGGGATTATTTATATAATCATCAATTGTCCCTTCAAAAAATAATTCTTTATATTGATCTAGATTCTTATGTGCAAAATAAAACCATGAAAGGACTTGCTCAACTGGATTCCTTAACATTGTAATATAAGTACACGGTCTAGAAATATGGTGATGTACGCCAAACAAGAGATGACCACATAAAGTATCAGCTGTTGTTAACTTTTCTTTTAGTAACAACACACTTTGCTGATTCAATCCATACCGATCAACATCATAGCGGATATTATCAGAGTATTGCCTATAAATTATATCTGTTAATGTAGTTCCTCCCGTTTTTGGTATGTGAACATAAATCAACAAAGGTTTTTGTTTGCTACTATATTGCTTTTTTGTCATATAACCCCCACTTTCAGTCTAATAATTATGTGATTTGTATATATTTCATTTCAGTATATGAATCATAACATTTTTTCATAACTGAAGATTCGTCTCGAATCTATTGTTTTCCCATAATATACTTTATACATTTCACATAAAATTATTTAAGTCACTATCCTACTCTTATGAAGTAAAACTACTATCATTGGAGGCTCCACTATCTTCTTTAATTCTCTCTAACTCTTAAAATAGAAGATGTTATTGCTCACAAATAGAGAACAAAATATAAGAACGAATTACACTGAACAAAACGAGCTTATCAACTAACTTTTCGTCTCGAAGAAATGTACGATCTATGTAAAACGTTATCCTTCATTGACATCTAATACATAATTCGTATTATGCTACACAAAATTGTCTAAAATTGCATAAATTAGATAGAAACTTGTATATCATGAGATAAAGGTGGTACAAACTGATGAGGATTCTAATTTGGACTCAAAACGAGTCACCTGGCGGAGGAACAAGGCTTTTAGCTAACCTTCTACCAGCTATGGCCCGACAAGATGATATTGAGTTGATTCGAATAATTGTCTCTCCTAAATCCAAATTTAAAGAAAGAATTAATACAACAAACTTATCAAACGTTGAAATAATTTATTTTGATGGAGAGATTAATTCACAAAAAGGAAAAAATTTCATTAAAGATTGTCACGTCATCTATTATTTTTGGCCGCATCATCAAAAATATGTTGATGTTAACAGACCTAGCGTTTGTACATTTCACGATGCTACTATTCTTGATTTTGTTCCTCCATTTACAAGTGGAACATATATTAGGGAATACTGGGAAGACTTAAAAAAATGGTTAGAAGGTTGTACTACTGTAATAGCCCCATCACAATATGTAAAAAGCCGTATCATTGCACACTATGGAGATGATTTGCAAAGTACCGTTGTTATTCCTCATGCTATTTTGCCAATAGGATATTCTTCTGAACAATTTTTAGACTCAAGTTTTACATCTTTCTTACCCACTGAATACTTTGTATATCCTTCCAATACATCTCCGCATAAAAATCATTATAATTTGCTACTTGCATACTCAAAATTTACAAAACGAAAAAAATATCCGTTAGTTCTATTTGGCCCTTATACAGACTTACTTCAAAATGAGCCACCATCATGGCCAGAAATTCCATTTATTCCGACGCTTGTTTCTTTAATAAATCGATTAGAACTACGGAGAAGTGAAGATATATATCCAATTGGATTTGTAACTGATCAAGATGTTGCACCTCTTATAAAAAATGCTAAAGCATTAATTATGCCCAGCTTGTCGGAAGGTGGAGGAAGCTATCCTGTAGAAGAAGCGTTAAGATTAGGAGTTCCAGTTCTTTGCTCCGATATTCCTGTTATGCGTGAGCACCTATCTCGTCATAGTGCAAAAGTCGTTTGGTTTAACCCAGAATCGGTCGATTCAATTTTGCAAGCTCTTGAAGAGATAACTGTAAATTATGATGAGTATAAATTATCTACTTTCCAAGGTATAAACGATCCTGCTGAATCATGGGAAGATATTGCAAAAAAATATATACATGTAATGCGCCAAGCATACCTCAAGTATTACAATAAATAAAGTGAAACTTCTTTATGTATCTTAAAAGAAACTCTACTCCCACAAATAGCGAGATGAATATTAAATAGTTATACACAATCAATATATCTTCTTCAACCGCATTTTAAATTACGATTAGAGCAAAGCTTTTCATATAAAGATAATTTTTAAGAATCCCTAATAGCTTACACATACTATTAATTAGCGGGCATTATTTATTTTTGATTTATAAAAACAAGCCACACTTACCCTAATATATGCTTTATACCCCACTTCTGTACTATAAAGGCCGTATAACACATAAACTGTATACAACTTTAAACATAAGACTTATCCGCTTTGCAGTTAAAACTGAACACTATTGCATAGTGACATAATCAGGTAGAGAAAGAATATAATAAAACGTCACATAGCATTATTGTCCACATTTAAAACAACAGTTAGTACTCCTGTAAAATATAGAAGATTATTTTTGATTTATTATTCAAATTTAAAGATATAAAGGGGGCACTACTATGAGTTATTACGGCCAAGGTCAGCCTACCATTATCGATATGATAAGAAAAATCATGCAATTCTCTAACGAAGCAGTTGTTCACCAGGCATATATACATTTTTTGCACAGGAAACCCTCAGACGAAGAAAAGCAATATTTTTTGAAAAAACTCACGCACAAACCCAAAATAGCAATTATTCAAGAAATTATGGTAAAGGAAGAAGCACAAGCACTATATACAAAAGTAATTCAAATAAACGAAGCCAGATCCAATGAAATAAAAACCATTTCACATATTATTCAGATTTTTTATTGTTCCGATGACAAACAGTTTCTCCATTTATTATACGAACAATTTTTAAACCGCTCCCCAGACTCAATAGGCTTTCAAAACCATTTAAATGCTTTAGCTTCAGGATTTCCAAGAATACAGTTAATGGAACAATTTTTATTATCTGAAGAGTGTCAAAAATTTTTAGAAACTCCCCTTTCACACCCCAAAATTCAAACAAGTCAGAAACCTTTTCCGAGAATCGGCCTTTTTTTCGGCTATTTAGGTAGAGTCGGTAACCATTTTGGCGGCGAAGGAATTGCGCGCTTTTCTATCCGGCTAGCAGAAAGCTTACTGCACCTTGACAAGGATGCAACCGTAACCGTCGCAATCGATGCACTAAATTATGTGGATATTAGTGATTCATTTAAGAACGTCTCATTATCCTTTCCTAATAGATTCTCTACCAAAAAATTCCATAATGTACAATCAGTAAATGCCACTTTTCCGGTTGATATTTGGATTGTCCCTTATGTAGGCATGGAGCTAGCTTTACAATTAGAGAAGCCAATGATTGTTTGTTTACACGATTTAGTATACATGCATTTCAAAGAACTATATGATAAAACACATCCAAATTTCTTTGCTAAATTTCATATCAAGGTTAATCAATTAGTGACAAAAGCAAAAAAAGTCGTATTTAACTCTAACTTTATAAGAGATCATGAAGGGATGAAGTTTTTAAAACTACCGCCAGAAAAAATGCATGTAATCAGATTAGCTCCCCCATCTGAGGAATATAAATCTGTCAGTCCATTGGATGAAAACACCTTCAGACAGAAGTACAATTTAAATAACGACTATATTTTTTATCCCTCTGTGATTCGTCTGCATAAAAATCATGATCGGTTGATTGAAGCTTTCTTCAAGTTTAAGCAAACCCATATAGGCACTACCTCTAATCTTCGTCTAGTTTTAACTGATCATTTCGACGGTAGACCTAAGCAAGAAGAGATTGTAACGGTGCTTAATAATTGCGAGGATCCATATATACGAGATAGTGTTGTATTTTTAGGTAGAATACCAGCAAACGATGTCCCACTCTTGTATAAACATGCAATAGGAACCATTGTTCCTACACTTTTTGAAGGAAGCTGTCCTTTTCCATTATTGGAATCTTTAATTATGGATACTCCTGTAGCAGTTAGTAAACTTGAAGTTGTTGAAGAAATTATAACGGATATTGAAAAATTCATCACATTCAATCCATATTCTGTAAATGAAATGTTACTTGCCATTCATCATCTTTGGCAACACAATAACACTCTCTTAACACAACAACAAATAGCAATTCAACATATCCTAAAGAGAACTTGGGCCAACGTTGCACAGGAATACTATGCACTACTAACGGAAATTTTCATAAATAATTAATTAAAAGTATAATAAACACCATTGAACAAATAGACAGTATGTTTAAAGATTGAATCTTAATAATCATTATGTAAAGAGCCCACTTTCTTATAATCCTAGAGGAGAAAGTGGGTTTTGTATTGATGTAATATAAATATTTCATATATCTTCCATAAACAGCAACCCCACTCCTTTCTTCTCAAAAACTTCTTTGAGCTACCCTCTACATGACAATATCATTTCGAATTATAGTTCTTTCCTTATCAATAAAGATTAAAAAATAACGTTCCACATTGCAGATTGATTCTACGTTAATAACTGTACTTGCCCAAAAACGCTAACAAAAATCCACAATAAGAGCACGCGACACCAATCTTGTATACAATATAGCTATCATGGATTTATTTTCAATAAAGGAGCATATACAAGATATCCCATCTATACAAAACAGCGCATCAAACAGAAAATCAACTTTTGTTACAAAAATTGAATGTACCACTTTATTACTCAAAACCAGTCATGAACCAACTGCTTCATTTTTTAGAAGGTTTCTTAGCTCACGGGTTTTCTGGAATATTAACAGATATTCTATGAAGGAAAATTAAATGTGATTGAAAATACGATTGTATTGTTATGTTAGGAAGCTGAAACTCCAATGACATCAGAAAACATGCGTGCCTTTTTAAGTACTGATGTTGGATTATCAAATAAGCAAATAATGCAGTACTATAGCAAGAGGTGGGCAGTTGAAACCTATTTTCGCACCATGAAAATCAACCTTTCTTTAGAACGATATCAAGTACAAAAGCACTCGCTCGTTTATGGGCGTTGTTGAATTGTAGTGCCACGATTTGTATGCTGATAGGGAAAACGTCACTTATAGTGAGCATACATCAATGGCAAAAGAAAACTAAAAACAGTTGGATTGAGTTCATTTATACCTAAGCAAAAGCAGGAGAGTCCCTAGACATGATTCAAAAACAGCTGCAGGCTGCATAAGGAGAACTTTCAATTCATTTTACATGGTAAATTTTTTATGCGTTTTTGAGCAAGTACAGTTAATAAGCGGACACGAGCTTCTGTATAAACAATATTTGAATAAGACATCCATTTTATAAGTAATATCTTCACCTATTCACTATGAACCACATATAATTTTATTGAACGGGTTATTAGTTATTAAGTCCGTTTTTATATTTATAAGCTTTAATACTAAATATGGATATATAAGTACGTCTACATGTAGTTAATTGTCATACTTATACAATAGAGGTATCGACAAAAGCAATCATTATGCCTCAAATAAGAAACTACTTAAATTATAGAAAGTATTTTAAACTAACATGCTAATAGCCGAATAAGCATACTTTAATGGATTTGTATAATCCCCATATCAACAGCTGGTGAAACTTCTTTTACATGATTTTAATTAAAGGAACCAGTATTACTCAACTTGTTTTATGTAGACTATGGGATTAAAAAAGTACGGGCTAGTAGTTATAACAAAATTCACGACACGTTATTTCTCGGGGCACTCCAAAAGCAACTACTTAATAAAAAGAATATAAACAACAAAAATGCTTGTAAATGGACTTATGTTGCTACTAAATACCAGCTTTTATTGGATTATAAACACATGCTTCTTAAAGGAGCCGCACAGGTACAAAACCCTGTACTTATTTTATTAACCCTAACATCGAAGTTTAATACTACTAGAAAGTTGGGATAATATGAAACTTCTTTTATTATCTGGAGGGTCTGGAAAACGCTTATGGCCATTATCAAACAATTCTAGATCTAAACAATTTTTAAAAATACTTCGTAACAAGTATGGTGTTCAGGAATCTATGATTCAAAGAATTGTGGGGCAAGTTCAATCTATTGGTCTAACAAACTCTACTTATATCGCAACTTGCAAATCTCAAACTGATATTATTCAAAATCAACTTGACGATAAACTGCCTCTTATCATCGAACCAGATCGACGAGATACCTTCCCTGCTATTGCCCTAGCATCAGTCTATCTCTATTCTGTTCTAAATGTTGATGTAAACGAAACTATTTGTATCATGCCTGTTGATGCTTATGTAGAGAATTCTTTCTTTGAAGCCTTACTTAAACTTAATCAAATATTGGCGGACTCAAATGCATCACTTGCACTTATGGGCGTTCGACCTTCACATCCTTCTGAACAGTATGGCTATATTACGACTACCCCTAGTCACTCTTTATCAGCACAAACACTTCCATATATGAAAGTTAACCATTTTATTGAAAAACCAGTACAAAACAAAGCAAAAGAACTTATTAAACAAGAAGCGCTTTGGAATTGCGGCGTATTCGCCTTTAAATTAGGGTTTTTAATTCAATATCTAACTTCTATGAAAATACCAGTTCAGTATGAAGAGCTTATCCAACAATATTCCACCCTTCCTCAAAGAAGCTTTGACTATGAAGTTGTAGAAAAATGCGATGATATTGTAGTAATGCCATATGAAGGAGCATGGCGTGACTTAGGAACTTGGAGTACCCTCACAGAGGTTATGGATGCACAAATCATTGGAAATGGAATGCTAAGTAAAAATACCGTTAATACTCATATCATCAATGAACTAAATCTCCCTCTTGTTGTAGCAAATATCAGCAATAGCATTGTAATAGCGAGTCCTGAAGGTATTTTGGTAGCTGATAAACAGGAAAGTGGAAAAATTAAAGAACTTATAAATCACGAAAATCCAAGACCTATGTATGAAGAAAAACGCTGGGGAAACTACCGTGTTCTAGATTACGAAAAACTTAAAGATGGAAATGAAGTTTTAACCAAACGATTAAAAATTTTAGCTGAAAAAAATCTCAGTTATCAAATGCATTTTAAGCGCGAAGAAGTTTGGACAATCATTGCAGGAGAAGGCGAACTTATTATAGACGGGAAATTCAAAATGATAAAACCTGGAGATGTTATTTATATTCCGGCTAAGACAAAGCATGGGGCGCGTGCGATTACCGACTTAGAATTTATTGAGGTACAAATGGGAAGTCAGTTAGTAGAAGATGATATTGTGCGCACTCATATGACATGGGAGGAAATTGAACGAGATTTCAGATGAAATATCTACTAAAACCATTTATTAGGTATACCCCTTATTTTCAGTGAAATTTGTAACCTGCCTATAACGTTTTATTTATTTTTTCATTAAATAAAATGAGAATGTACGAAGGAGTGAAATTTTCTTTTCCCTTCCATTGAAAGAATCCCCTGCCTCTTGGACTGCTTTTTCGTCAAGTGATACACCTGTTTCGGTTCTGGTGCAAACATTTTTTTGGGATATAAAGAAGAAGATATTCCTAACGGAATCTGCTTTTATGCCGGAATACTGAATAGTTGATGAATGAAGTTCATTTGATTTTGGACAGACTTCTCCCCTTGGGAGGTTTGCCCTTTTTTATCATGTGCATGGCTTCAATCCCGGCAAGAATCCATTTGGCAGTCCAAAAGGATTTGAATCCTAATATGGAACGTACTCGCTTTTTAATGAAACAATGATCCTGTTCCACGATGTTGTTCAGATATTTTACTTGGCTTATTTGGATGCCTTCCGGCATCCTTTTTTCGTTTTTCAACTGTTGAATCGCTACTGGATACCCTGGATTTTTATCAACCGTAACGACACGTGGTGTTGTAGAATAACAAACAGCCAAGGCTTTTTTGAAAAAGCGCTTGGCTGCTTTGGCATCTCTCGTTTTACTAAGGAAAAAGTCAATGGTATTCCCATCTGAATCGACTGCACGATAGAGGTACATCCATTGTCCTTTTACTTTTATGTACGTTTCGTCCACCCTCCATGAGTTATTGGTTTGTTTGAGATGACTTCGAATTTTCTTATTTAATTCAGGACCATATTGATGGACCCAACTCATAATAGTTGTATGAACAATGGATAAGCCTCGTTCCTCCATCATTTCCACCAAATCACGAAAACTTAAATTATACCGTAGGTACCATCTTACTGTTAATAAGATAATATCAGGCTGATAGTGCTTCCATTTGAACAAATTTTGATTTTCCATACCGACCACACCCTGTTTTAGAGTAATAGTATCAGTATGTCCAAGATTTAGAGATTACTTGCAATTGCCCTGAAGTTTTTGCACCAGAACCAAATAATGTTGTTACAATTTATGCGAACTATATATATTTTGCCACAACAAGGTCATGGCTCATATATAGTCACTTACCATGTCCCTTAACAATTATTTTTTCAGTTAATTTTTAATAGGAGCTTTCTCACAGTTAAGAAAAACAATTATTCCCTCTAACACTTTATCTCCCATGAAGAATGCTTAAAAAATAAAAATCACCAATTTACCAAATAAAATTGGTGATTTTTATTTTGAATTCTAGCAGATGAGCTGCTTTTCTTATGAACTTATAGATATTTGTCTCCCTTTTCTCTAGATTTTATTTTTGTTGCCGGTACTCCAAACGCAATGGCGTACGAGTCGATATCTTTTACAACTGTAGCACCTGCACCGACTACGGTATGCTCTCCTATCTTAATGGAATGGATTACATTTGCTCCTAAAGAGATGACAGAATAATTCCCAATCTTAACATTCCCTCCAAGAGTAGCACCTGGTGCGATAGTCGCATAATTACCAATTACACAGTCATGATCAATACTGGACTTTGTATTAATAATGCAGTGTTCTCCTATACGCACATTACTATTAATCACAGCTCCTCCCACTATTACCGTTCCTTCTCTAATTATTACATCTTCGCTAATAATCGCAGATGGATGAATAGCACAAATAAAAAGAAAATCTGGAATAATAGACTTTACTTTCTCCACTATATTTCTTCTTATCCAATTATCTCCTACAGCTACAATTCCCCCATAGATATTATCTTTAATAGATAATAGACTGGATTCATCCCCTATTACTTCGTAACCGTAAACCATTTTATTTTGTGAGCGAAAGCCGTCAACTATTCCATAAATATCATATTCTCCAGCTCGTCGAATCACATCAATAATAACCTTGGCGTGGCCTCCTGAACCAAAAACAACAATTTTCTTCACGCTCTTCACTTCCTCGTATACCACTAAAGACGATTAACATATTTCATAGTTGAAGTTACATTTATATACAAGAAAATCACTTATAATAATTATTTATGATCTTAGTTTCTTTATTATGAACATTTAACAATAGAAATGAGCTGATTACTCTCGTATCTTCACTCAAACAATATTTACAGCATATGCTAAATCTAACGTATATCCATTATCGGCTCGAATGATCTACACTCATATCTACATGTGCTAATACAATCTGTATTGCCACAATAGAGGGGGGAAAAGATAATGGCAAGAGACATATAAAAACACTTCAATACAAAAATCGGAAAAGAAAATACGTCAGTTCTTGATCAATCCGAAATAGAAAATCTCATTTGTCAGGAAGAACATTTTGTTACCTTGCGAATATTTGCCTAGGAATACAAATCTAGCCAGGTCGCACCGCCAAGAAATGTCTTGAAGCTAAGATACCTCCAAATATAGCTTCATATGTAGAACATAACGCAAAGTTTTATGAATAATATATAGAAAATTGAGCAGATTAAGTGCTTATTAAAACTAGCACAACATATATATCATATTCCTTTTTTAGCACATCGTAGTATCGTGTTATGCTTCCTTCCCCTGTTTTCAAAAATTCTCTCGAAATAAGTCTAGCCTCAATAATGGTTTTGATAATATATTTAGCTCGTTGTTCATATGAGTACCTTTTAACTTTCTTCATTCCCGCTTCTTTTATCTTCATACGTTCTTTGAGTAACTTGAGTTAAATGATTTTGCACTCCCAAAACAATATCTGCTGAACTATACACTTTATTTGCTTCCGTATAAGGAAGGTAACCATGAATCCATTCACCGGGGATTTTTCTCCCTATACTGTGATCCATTTCATCTCAGTAACGCCCCCAAAAATCAATTCTACTATTCTCTTCTAAAAATGGGCTGATTAATGTTTTAAGTGCCTTAAATCGAAAATGATCTGGCCTTTTTTCATAAAGCATTCATTGGATATCCGTTTGCTATAATTGCTAGTGGGGCATAGGGTACCGCCAGCAATTGTAGCAAACGGGAACCCAAAAACCCGCACTAGGATAGGAATTTATAAAAAATGAATAGGGACATAGGAAAAGAAAAAGGCAGATTCCTTGTGAGGGTAAGGATCCGCCTTATCTTTGCTACCGATAATAGGACGTTATGTCTACCTGATATGTATAAAATATACAAGCTAAATTACTTGATTTGAATATAAATAATTATATTCAGTTTCAAAAAAGGTGGTGAATTCTTTTGAACTCATGTTTTTCAAAACCGAAGGGATGCTGTCGTAGATTTTTTCCTGCTTTTCCACCTGCTGTTCCCCCGATTCCAGCTTTTTTACCAGCTTATCGTAACTTCTGGCAAAATACATTTGTTACGGTACCTAATGGACAGGACATTCCATTTAACAACCAAAGTATAGCTACCGCAGGAGGAATTGTTTTACTTTCCCCTACTACAATATTCATTCCAATAGATGGAGATTATGAAATTAACTATGTAATTACAACCAGTGATAGAACAGGGATAGGTTCAGAACAACAAGTAACTGCTATCCTAAACGGAGCGCCAGTTCCGAATTTCCAAACATCTTTCGGAACAATAACTAACACGGGAGAAGCATGTGACCAATTTTCAGGAACAACTATTTTAAGAGTACCAGCTAACTCAACTTTTTCATTAAGAAATACAAGTCTTTTTGGACGTTCTTTAGCTCTTTGTAATCTAGTTGAAAGTGGCGCAGCACTAAATATTAAAAAATTAAGTTAAATTTTTTAAACAGGCTAGAAAAAAACCGCTTTTCTATCGGTTATTGGAGTCTGTGTAGTAATGAAACATGAACTAAAAGCCCCTTCACATTCTCTGAAGGGGCTTTTCTAAAATACTGGAGGTATCCTTTATAAAGGTGATTATGAAAAATAATAAATATATCTAATACGTCATTAATTTTTTCTTATATTATAGTATTAAAAATTGCATAAGGGGGTGAAAAAAGAATGGACGAGCATGTACAACCTCAACTTTCGCCGTCATGGATCACATATTTTAACGAACTCAGAAATTCAATCGGAGCTGATCCAACTGTAACAGTAGGTCCGCTAATACCAACTGATGGAAATTTTATTATTTTAGTACAAACTACGGATATTGAAAAAGCAATTGCATTAGCTACACATCGCCATCAAGCTAAAAGTACGAATTACCCCAAAATAAGAGATTTTAAAAATTACATAATCATAGATTATTATGCAAATACTTCCTCTAGGCGCCGAACATGGTATATAATAATAGAATAATCTACTTCTATATGCTCAACTCTACACAAAACAGCTTATGCATATAAAAGAAAAGAGGTACAAAAATATGAAGACAAAACAAACAATTGCTGCGTCTACACTAGCTTTAGCAATGATTGCTGGCACGAACTCGGCTCATGCGGAAGTAAATGATACTACTGCTCAGCAAAGTACGGGAGATCGATTAGCTGAAATTAAGCAACATAGACAAGAGTTGGATGCGAAATTGCAGCAGCACAAAGAAAATGTGGATCAAACGTTGAATGAACTTAACAAAGTTAAGCAAAATGCTGATGAAAAAGTGAATGAAATTAAGCAGCATAAACAAGTTGCTGATGAAAAAATCAGCGAAATTAAACAACATAAACAAGAGTTAGATGCAAAACTTCAACAAGACAAACAAATCGTCGATGAGAAAATTAATGAAATGAAAGAGCATAAAAAGCAAGTAGATGACAAAATTGCTGAAATGAAAGAGCATAAGGAAAATATCGATACAAAGGTTAATGAACATAAACAAACTATCGATGAAAAAGTGAATGAAATTAAGCAGCATAAAGAGAACATCGATCAAAAGGTTAATGAACTTAAGGAAGTAAAAAAACAGGTAGATGAAAAATTAGCCGAGTTAAAGAAAGCGAAACAAACTGCTGAGGACAAACTCGCTGAAATGAAAGAAAATAAGCCGAATACTAGTAACACATTAGAAGAACTGAAGAAAATCAAACAAACTTTAGATAGTCTTTCTTCTAACTTAGAACTAGCTAAACAAGATGTAAAAAATAAACTTGCTGCGTTACAAGAGGCTAGACAAGACTTAATAAATAAAATAAACGAAATAAAACAAGCGAAACAAACTGTTTCAGACGATTTAACACAGAAAAAACAAGACTTAGATATTAAAATAAACGACTTTAAACATACTGAGAAAAAAATTGAAGACAAATTAGCTGAGTTACATACAACGAAGCAAAATGTAGATAACAAGATTAATGAAATATCACACTCTAAACAAACACAAGCGAATACTAGTACTACGAACAATAAAACGAGAGAACTTCCTAAAGCTGGTAGTGAGCAATCAAGTAATATAGCTTTTGGAATGTTATCTATTCTAGGTGGACTTTTATTAGTAACACGAAATAAAATTAAAACGTTCTTCTCAAAATAACGCCATTATAAATATTTTTATAAAAAGGACAACAACGCCTATATGCATTGTCGTCCTTTTTTCTTTATATTAACTGTCCATCTCGAAGCGTCAATATACGATCACATACATCAAGCATTCTTTCATCATGCGTAATCATAATGGCTGCTTTTTGACTTTCTTTCACTTCACGTTTCATCATTTCAACGACTTCACGTGCGCGTTTTGAATCTAAACTCGCCGTTGGTTCATCCGCTAATATTAAATCTGGGTTGTTCATAAAAGCACGAGCGATTGCTACCCTTTGTTTTTCTCCACCAGATAGTTGATTTGGAAAATGATTTTTTCTTTCCCCTAATCCAAATGCCGCTAATAAATGATCTGCACGCTTTTCCGATTCTTGTTTACTTTCTTTTTTTAGTTTTGCAATATAAAGTAATTGTTCTTTCACATTTAAATATGGAACAAGATTTGCAAACTGGAAAATGAAGCCGATTTTTTTCAAACGAATATCTGTCATTTCCTTTTCTGATAACTTCGTAATATTTTGTTCACGAATGTATATATCCCCTTTTGACGGTGATAGTAATGCACCCGCGATTGATAATAATGTACTTTTTCCTGATCCAGAAGGACCGACGATTCCGATAAACTCTCCAGCTTTCACATCAAGCGATATCGGATGAAGGGCTGTTACTTCCGTATTCCCCTCTCCGTACACTTTACTTACTTTGTCTAATTTTAATAATGAAGTCATTACATCCCGCCTCCAATTGCTTCTAGCGCATCAACTTTTAATACTTGATATAACGAAATAAGTGTTCCTAAAATACTAATTACGATAAAGATTGCTGCATATTGTGCAATCATCGGTGTTGTTAATAAGAACGGCATACTTGCTGGTAAAATCTGTTCTAACCCTTGTACAAGGACAATACTGATTACCATCGCAACGACTGATAAGAATAACGCCTGCACGACTAAGCTATTTGCTAAATACGAATTCTTTGTACCGATTGCTTTTAATACACCTAATTGCTGTGTTTTTTGCAGTGTAATGACGTAGAAGAATACACCGATTAGTAACGCAGCGATAACAAGTAAGAAGGCAATAATCATCGTTAATGTTCCTTGCTCTTCTTTAAATCCTGGAATACTTTGCAGTACTTCTTTTTTGTCGATAACATGTGCATTTTTAATTTCTTTATCTGTATTCAGCGCAATTGCACTATAATCTTTTTGATTTGGTTGTGAAATAGCGCCCCATACATCTTCATTTACATAAACGACTGGTGTATGGCTAAACATTTGATCTTTCGTAAATCCAACGATTTTAAATTCTTTTTTTGAAACAGGATCGATAATTGTATCTCCAATATCGATTCCTTTTTCTTTAATTGATTCATCAGCAACCATTTCGTTGTTTGCTGTACCTAATTTCTCACCTTTTACTATTTTCGGTTCTAAAAATGAATCACGTTCACTTGAGAAGATAGCAACATCCACTTTTTTCGAACTATCTTTCTTTTCATACGTTGAAACTTTCACACGAAACGGAACGGCCTCTTTCTCGCCTACTTGATGTACTACGTTATCTACATCATCTTTCTTAATTTGTGAACGAAGTAATTTATTTTCCGCATCATCCGCTAATACAAATTTATTTGCCTCCATATTTTGAATGGACGAAGCATTATCATATGATAATCCATTTGCTAATCCTGAAATAACAAGGACTAAAAATGATAATAACACCATAATCAGTCCGATTAATCCGTATCTTAATTTTGATTGTTTTAATTCACGCAGAGCTAAAAACATTTCGCTCGCTCCTTCCTCTTTCTTTCTATGCACCAATCATAAAAAAGAAATATGAACGGAATATGAACAGAAGATTACAGAGGGGAAAATTTAATTTTCAGAAAGTATTGAAAATAAATGGAATCCTTGATACAATTCAGTCAAATAATCTTGACCGAGTAATTTCATTTGAGGAGTTGATCATCTTGAAACCCGTGTTAACACTAACTACTTATAGCCAACTAAAAGCATTAAGCGATCCACTACGTGTCGAAATGATGATGCGTCTATGCGAACGTCCTTATACAGGACAATTACTATCTGAGAAATTCGGCATTCCAAGGGCGAAAATTCATTATCATTTAAAAGAATTAGAAAAGAATGGTCTTATAGAGATCGTTTATACAAAAGAAAAGAATGGGATCGTTCAAAAGTTTTATCAATCTGTCGCTAAAGGCTTCACCCCTGCCACAGATCTATTACCTCATTTAGAAATATTAAGCGAATCAGGTCGCCAAATCTTTTTAAAAATGACGGAAAGAACGAAAAGCCACATTCTCGCTGCACCAGAAGAATCTTTTACATTACAAAATGCAAGTGAAGACCCAGCTGAGTGGAATTACGTTTCATCCTGCTGGGAATTTGATGCTACACCAGAACAATTTCAATTGTGGGTGAAAAAGTTTCATGAATTAATGTATGAATTAAACGAAATCACAAAAGATGCGGATAAAAATCCAAATAGTAAAGCTTATTATATTTCTACTACTGCACTTCAAATTGCTGAGAGAACAATGCAGCAATTTGTTAAAAAAGAAGAAAAATCGTAATATGATTTTTTTTACATAAACGGTCAAATTTATTTTACCGAATAAATTTATTATAAAGGAGTAGATAAAGTGGACGTATTAAAAAACCGGAATTTCCTCTTATTATTTTTAGGGAGAATTTTTACAAACATAGGAGATAGTTTATATTATGTAGCAGCGATGTGGCTCGTATACAAATTAAGTGGTAATCCCTTTTATTCTGGATTAGCTGGTTTCCTTACATTATTACCTTCTGCACTTCAATTTCTTACTGGTCCATTCGTTGATAGATGGTCGATAAAAAACACACTTGTCATCACACAGGTTTTGCAGTGCATTCTTATTTTAATCATTCCCATTACACACTACTTTGACCTATTAACAGTCCAACTACTACTCATCATTATGCCCATCGTAGCCTTTATTGAACAATTCGCCTATCCCGCACAATCGAAAGCTTTACCACTTCTACTGAATAAAACACAATTATTAAAAGGAAATTCACTTTTCTCATTTGCGTATCAAGGCATTGATTTAATTTGTACAACTCTTTCCGGAATATTAGTAGCACTATTTGGCGCAATTACTTTATATGTGATCGACTCTTTTACATTTGCGATTACCGCCCTTTTGTTCTTTTCATTAAAAATGCCGAAACAAACCGAAGCAAACACATCACTGTCAACTAAGCAATATTTCTCTGATTTAAAAGAAGGCTTTTCAATCGTCTTTCGTTCATTAATGGGCGTCTTCTTAATCGGTTCAGTTGTCGCTAATTTTTCAATCGGTATGACGATGGCAATACTCCCTTCTTTCACCGATTCTTTAGGAGGGGTGAAATTATACGGTTTCTTTTTAGCCGCTATATCCGCCGGTAGTTTAATTGGAGCACTATTCAGTTCATGGGTTGGTAAACATAATGTTGGCCGTGTCTCCATTATTAGCTTTGCGACTAGCGCTTTCTTTTGGTTTCTCTCTACAATCGTACCGTTTCAATGGCTGTCCATTTTCTTATTTGGCCTAGCTTGGATTCCAATTGGTGCGACCAACATATTATTTGCAACAATTAGTCAAATTGTAATTCCAAACCAGTATCTTGGGCGCATCAACTCAGTCACACGAAGCGTAGGTACAATCGCTATGCCGCTTGGTTCTTTAATTGGCGGATACACTGCGAATGTATATAGTAGCCAACTTATTTTCGCGCTCGCTAGCATCGGGATTTTATTCATTTCTCTCGTATGGCTACTTTATCCGAAATTACGAGCATTGCCGAAAGCTGATGACATTACAGCGGATACTTTTGAGCTTCGGTTTAAGGAAGAACGTGAGAAATGTGCGGCTTTATAGCAGAAAAACAGTAAGTGAAATTTTTAACAGCGATTCGACATAGAATATCGATTTACCAACAAAAAACGACATCAAAAGAAAGAGGCTGTTCAAAAAACAGCCTCTTTCTTTTCATCTATTTAGGAAGCTCCACCCGAACAGTCGTCCCTTCCCCTTTCGTACTATAAACCGAAACATTTCCGTTATGCAGTTCAACGATTTTCTGTACGATAGATAATCCTAAACCACTACCTTCTATATTTCTCGTTCTTGCTGTATCTACTTTATAAAAACGATCAAATATACGATCCATTTCTTCATTTTCCATACCGATTCCGTTATCTGATATAGAGATCATAACGCTAGATTCTAATTCTTCTACAACAAATTCAATCGTCCCGCCATCATTCGAAAACTTAATACTATTCGTAAAAATATTGCTCCATACTTGATGAAGTAAGTTTTCATCACCTTTTATGACGATGTCCGGAACATCAAATTCAACGGCTATATCTTTCTCACGCCACTGCCATTCGAGCATAAAAATGACGTCTTTAATTTGCTTTTGTAAGTGAAATTCTTTTATTTGTAGAACCTTTTCTTCTTTATCTAAAGAAGCTAGCGTCAGCAATTGTTTACAAAGGCTAGACATTCGCTTACTTTCGCCCTCAATAATTTTCAAATAACGTTTTCTTTCATCTTCACTCATATTCTCCGACTGTAATGTTTTCGAAAAACCTTGTATCGAAGAAAGTGGAGATTGGAATTCATGAGAAACGTTAGAAACGAATTCTTGTCTCATTTGATCTAATTCTTTTATACTCTTTGTCATCTTTTGAAAATTAGTTGCTAACGTACCAATTTCATCTTTTCGATTTTCATCTAATTCGATATCATATTCACCACTTGCAATCTTTTTGGTAGCTTTCGTAAATGTTCGAATAGGACGAACGATATACCCTGCTGCAATTGCTATAAAAATGATACTTAATAACACGATAAATCCAAGTAATACCGCCAAGAAAATTCGCATCTCACCAAATTGCTGCTGAATGTCAGGACGAATAAATAAAGCGTACTGTTTATCACCGTGCTTTAACGGTACACCAACACTATTAATTAATTCATTATCAAAAAATCCTGTAATAAATAGACGGGTTGGATACGTGGAAACACCATTAAACGTCTCACCTTGCAACACTTTATGAACGGTATCATCACTTATTGTCGTCTTACGAAACGCATTGCCGATACGCTTTCCATTCTTTTGGTCATCTACAATATAAATCTCATATCCTAATTTCGCAATAGACTGTAAGTATGCCTCTTTATTTTCTTCACTTTGCTTTTCATATAATGATTTTACTTCTTCAGCATACTTTAAAATCTTTTCACTATTATAAGGCTTTAACTTCACTTGATAATATACATTCGTTAATAAAAAGCCAATTATACTACTAAGTAGCATAATGCCAACTGTCATAAAAACAAATCTAGAATACAGTGATTTCATCTTATTTCAACTCCAACTTATAACCGAGTCCACGTACTGTTGTAATTTGAAAATCATCTGTCCGTTTTGAGAAACGATCTCTAAGTCGTTTCACATGAACGTCAACTGTTCGTTCATCCCCTTCAAAATCCATTCCCCATACTAATTCAATTAATTCTTCTCTTGAAAATGTTCTTCCAGGATAACTAGCAAGTTGTGATAATAATTCAAATTCTTTTAATGGAAGCAAAATTGTCTGACCGTTACACTTCACTTCAAACCCTTTTCGGTCAATTGTCGTTCCATGGAGTGTAATCATGTCAGCACTAAGCATTTGATAACGACGTAATAAAGCTTTCATACGAAAAATCACTTCAGCTGGTTCAAATGGTTTTACAATATAATCATCCGTACCAGAAATAAACCCTTTTTCTTTATCCACTAATTGATCTTTCGCAGTTAATAAAATAACAGGTATATCATGATATTTCCGGATTTCTTCACATAACGTATAGCCATCAATAAACGGCATCATAATATCCACTATCGCAAGGTGAATATTTTCTTTCTCTAATATGGACTGTGCTACCTTTCCATCTTCAGCCTCAAAAACTTTAAACCCCTCTTTTTGTACATGGTAATGTAATAACTCTCTAATATGTTTGTCATCATCAGCTAATAAAATATGTATCATCTTCATTAAACCCTCTCTTGTTCATCCTTCTACATTCTTACATTAAGAAACAATTGGATTTTTTGCAAGAAAAAGAAAAACAAAATGCTATAAAATAGTTATTTGGAATAAAGGTTGATAAATAATACCCTACAAGTCAACCTTTTACGATAAAGTGAAACTTTAATCAGAGGGGGCTGTCCATCCCCCCCTGATTATTAGCCCACACCAATCAGGCTTTTACGGGCAGTTAATCTCCCATCTAACTTCCTCGCATGTACCGAATTTGGAGATGGGGGTCCCGCGCATAGCGGGATAAATAAAAAGAATCTATTTTGAAAAAAGATTGTTCAAAATAGATTCTCATATTTTAATAAAAAACATTGATCATTTTCTGCCTTTTTAAAAACAATTCCTAACTCTTATTAAGCTTTAGAAATATCTACAAATCCTTCTCCGAACACATCACGAACATCATGTATAGCGATGAAAGCACTCGGATCAGTAGTTTGAACAATCCGTTTTAACTTTATTACTTCTTGCTTATTAATAACAATATAAAGAATGTCCTTCGGAGTTTTTGTGTAATAACCATGACCTGAGTATACGGTAACCCCTCGGTCCATTAAAGTAGTGACCTGTTCGGCAATTTCATTCGGTTTATCAGAAATAATCGTAATGGCCTTTTTCGGATTCAAACCTTCAATCACAAATTCCATTACTTTCGTTCCTACATATAGCATAATAATTGTCAGCATCAGTTTTTCTGCACCAATGATGAAATAAGATGAAAAAGCAACTATTAAATCGAAGAACAGTAGACCGTAGCTAATGCTCCAACCTAAATACTTATGTGTCATCCTTGCTAAAATGGTAGTACCTGCTGTTGTTCCGCCAACACGAATGATTAAACCAATCCCGCACCCTATAAATACTCCTCCAAAAATGGCATTAACCAGCATTTCATCCGAAGCAATATGCCAGCCTTCTGTCAAATGAAGAAATAGCGAATTGGTAACGACAGCAATAATCGTATAAATCGTTGTTACCTTATTCAAAAATTTATAGCCAACGATTAACAAAATCGCATTTAGAATTAAGTTAACTAAACCCGGTGACCACTCAAATAAATAATAGGTAATAATCGTTATACCCGTTACTCCTCCTTCACCGAACTCGTTCGGGATAACAAACAAATTCACCCCTAACGCAAAAAGGAATGCACCAATAATAATAAAAATAATGTCTGTGGTTCTTTTCTTCATACAGTACCTCACTTCTTTTAAAAATATTTATTTAGGCATAAACTCTCATCATTATATCGCGGAACATTTAAATCGAACAGTAGTCTGTTTTTATTTTAATATAAATTTTTAATCAAACTTTATTCTAAATCTACATATAATTAAAACAGTACAATAAAATCACTTATTATGTACTGCAAATATAGGTTTAATTTCACATGCCATTCACGCTTCATAATGAATATGTACACTGACTCGCACAAATTTCGAATTAACGTAATGTAGTACGTACCCACTTATACATTTTTCATACATATACAACTCTCAAAAAAATAAAAAGAATCCATTTTGAAAATAGAATGATCAAAATGGATTCCTCACCAGCAGATTTAAGTTAATTTTAAAAAAACATGCTATGTTCTAAAAGATAATTGCTATTGTATTTTATATTCATAAATTCCAGAAATAGATTTACTTATCTTTCTCCATATATTCTTTAATCTTTCGTTCTTCCCACTCTTTTCCGAATATCCCTAATGGAAGAGTTGTCAAACCGTGTATAACAATACCTATTCCCCAACCTCCAAGTGGATATAAAAACCATAATTTACTTGAATCAGAGATTACATTTATTAAAAAAAGCATCAAATTAACTAGTATATAGACCGTTAAATGCATGTAAAACGCTTTTAAGTTCTCCACCCTTTTTTTAGCTCGTAAATAAATCTCATCTCGCTCCATCTTTAAACACCTCTTTCGATATTATACTTTTTTCACATTCTCTCCAGTGTTAACATCATATTCTAATCGAAAATCCCTTATTCTCAAAAAAGACAAAATAAAAAAGTACCCATCCAATTGTCATACACATGGTAATTAGATGGGTACTGCATGATACATTCTTTATTTTATCCTGCTATTTGCGGGCAGTAAGACCCCTACCTCAAAATTCAGCGAAAGCAAAGAAGGTAGGTGGGGATTAACCGCCCGTAAAAGCCCGATTGATGCGGGCTGAATAAAGTTTCACTTTATTCTTACTTTACATCTATTTGTTGTTTGAAGTAAATCGCAAGTATTTAATTATTGCTTCACCGCTTTGGCTACAAGTGCTGCGTATGCTTCTGCACCTACTTTGGTTAAATGCACACCATCAGGTGCAAAGTAGTCTCTCTTTCCAGCACTTGCTGCATACCAATCAACAAGAGTTACATTCGGATATTCAGATGCCGTTACTTTCAATCTCTCATTCACGATTGATTCCCACGGACGTGGTACCCTCGTATTAATAAATATTATTTTACGTTCATTTCCAATTAATTTTATTAATGAAACAAGTTGCTCAGTAGTAAAGGCTCCATTTGTACCTAATCCAATAATGACATGGTTTCCTAAATTCCCTTCATTTTTTAACTGTTCAACTACAGGAATCGCTTTTGACAGCTGGCGACCAATTTGTGCATCAATCTTAATATCAGGAAAAGCATTTTTTAAATACGGAGTAATATCAATCATAACGGAATCGCCTATCGCAGTAACTGTGAGAGAATTTTTTGGTTGCGCAGCATTTACTTCTTTTGATTCTTCTTGATTTTGAGTCGTCTCTTGAGTTGGATTGTCCCAAACTGCAACTGGATGTTTCGCCGGTTGTGTTTGTGCTGCTTCCACCTTATCTAGTTGAGGATTCTCCTTAGCCTTACTAGCTTTTGATAACCCTAATACGGCTATCGATGAAACGAATAATGTACAAATTAAAGCTAACTTAACACCTAAAGTAACATTTTGAAGTCTTAAGTTCTTAAACTGAATGTTCCGGAGCGCACCTTGTCGGATTGGCTTTTCGATAAACTTCCATGAAATTTGCGCAATCATTATAATCAGAAGAAATTGAAGAACTGCTCTTATTAGTGAAAAATCCCCAGCATTTGCTTTTGGAGTCGTCAATGTAAGAATTGGATAATGCCAAAGATATATACCATACGACCTTATCCCTATCCAACGTAAAGGTCTAAATCGTAAAAATTGAGCAATGCGACTAGCTGGATGAGCAAGATTTGCTACTAACAATGCTGTTGCAATTGATAAGAGAACCATTCCTCCATTGTATAGAAATGGATCATATTGATTAGTCTTCCAAAACATAACCAAAATAATAATAAGGGCAGTTCCTCCCACTACATCAAGAATGAAACGCGCTTTTGGAATAATTTTATTTGCAAGCCTATTGCTTGGCCAAATTAAGGCAAGTGCCGCTCCAATAAGTAAGGAAAAAGCCCTCGTATCTGTGCCATAATAAATTCTGCTCGGATCAGCTCCAGGTTCATACAAAATTGCCATCGCTAAAGCTGAAGCAACAGCTCCCAGACAAATCAATAAAATCATACGGGATTGTTTTTTTATGTAGTAAAGCCCTAAACTAATGATAAACGGCCATATAACATAGAATTGTTCCTCAACTGCTAACGACCAAAAATGATTCAATGGAGAAAGCTGGTTAAAATTATCAAAGTACGATAATTTATGATAAATATACCACCAGTTACTAACATAAAATAACGCCGCCAATGAATCTCCACGCATTTTTTCAAGTAAAGAGCTATGAAAAACCGTTATCCATGCCAACGTTATAACGAGCATAACAAGCATTCCTGGAAGCAATCTCCTTGCCCTACTAAGCCAGAATTTTTTCAAATCAATTCTCTTATTTCTCTTCCACTCCATCGCTAGAATATCTGTAATTAAATAACCTGAAAGTACAAAAAATACAGTAACCCCTAAAAATCCTCCAGGCATCCATTTAAAATTGATATGATACAAAATAACACCTAGTATAGCTAGGCCCCTTAGACTGTCCAATCCAACCATATAACGAATATTTTTTTCAAAAGGTTTAGTCACCCTACAATCACCTCTATTTCTTGGAAATTAGGTTAATAATAGCGGGATAAAATGCTATTAATCTCCTAAAATCGTATAAACTAAACTATTACAAACATCATTTCTTAAGACTTTTTTATAATTGCATGCACAGCAATTAATACTTTAACACGTTATCTGGCTCTGTTGTAAAAATTTTTAAACTAGGTGTTCTTGTTGATCCTCCAAGAAAGGGGAATATGCTTAATTAATTAAAAGTTATATGCTACATGTCTAAAAGTACTCTTTTTTATACGTTATTACAAATGCATAAAAAAAGGGCTACTAATTATGAGCAGCCCCTCTTTCACCTTACTTCACATATACATAAGTTTCATTTGCAATCACATAGTATGTTTTACCCTTGTTGTTGTGTATTTTATATTGCAGCGAACCTTGCACAGATGAGATAGTTTAAAGAAAAATAGTTCGAGAAAGATAATAGTAGCCAACGGCTACTATTATCCTTTTTCTTTAAGTTATCGTAATATGTCTGAAATTCTAAAGGAACGTGGTATTTCAATTCATCCAACAACCATTATGCGCTGAGTTTGTGAATACGGAAATTTTATCCGTAATTTTTGAAAAATAAAACAAAAAAGCACAACTATCTTTGAAAATGAATGAAACCTATATAAAAGTCAACTCATCTATGTACAAAAACGCTCACTTAATTGTGCATAAAATTACTCACCTTCGGAAGCTAAGTAATTCTTCAGGGTTGATAAAAACACCTGTAGATACTTCAAGATAACTATATAATTGTGTGAATGATGTACTTGCAACCTTTTGGTTAAACCATACACATAAAGCAACTAACTCCTTTGCTCCATATTTACTTTTTCGCTGAACGAATTCTTTTTCTTTAGCTAGGGGTTCTAGAACATAAGGGGATATATGTCGTTGCAATTTTCCACTTAACTTGGTGTTTAGTTTCGTGTACCATCTCCAATTACTGCGTTATTTTTTTGGTTCAGTTCATTATATTTTGTACTTTGTCTTTATACACAACATATTCTTTCCCATCCACTACTGCTACCACCGCAAATTCATCATTTGGATTGAATGAAAGCCAGTCAGCCCACATGCTTGTATTAGCCCCTCCACTCCACATATTATGAACAGTGTTTTTAGTTAAATTCATAACTTTATAAGACGCATTTGGCGCATTTGTTCCAGTCTTTATTTCAAATGTGTATGCGTTATGAATTTTTTTATAAAAGTAGAACACGTTTGATGGACGAAGTTGATCCATAAGATCCTGTTCTTTCTTCTCTGCAATTTTCATCCCTTCTTGTAATGTGACAACATCTGTTCGTAATGTTTTCCAACTGTCTTTCGCTGCATTCAAGTTAGGGGTTAAGAATTTATATCTATTTTGATCCGCTTTTTGATCAGCTTTATCAATATGTCCCAGTACGCCCGAATATTGAGAGTCTAAATCATCCCATTGCGTGGACATATAAGTAAGAGCGGTAATAGCATTATCAATCGTACTATGCATATCACTAATATTATGAAACGCAACTCCAACTACACGATTTAATGTTACTTTATAATCCACAGTCTGACGTAATTCTGCTAATAAAGGCTCTAACTTACCTAAATTATCCCTTGCTGTCCCTATCATTATACCGCCAGAAATCAACGTAGGAATAAAGGGAATTTTCACCATTGTTAATCCATCAGATTCTAATTTTTTATAATAGTTTACTTGCCCTAAAATTTCATCTAAACGCTTTTGGTCAGTTTCCACATCAGCTCCTTGGTTTTTTAAAATTGATTGCAAGGTCTCTTTATGGCTTCCAAATACTCTAACATCTTCTCCAATAGCGTTTTTAAATTTAGTTAATTCTTCTATTAATGCTTTTGCAGACTTTTGATTTTGTTGAATTTCCCCCTGTAAATCTGTAATCCCTTTTTTTAAAGTATCCCCATCCCCATTATTGATCGCCTCTACTAATGTTTTATAATAATTTTCAAACTTTGTATCGTATTCAATAATGCCTGTCAATGTATCTAAAAGCTGTTTTTTTACTTTCGTATTCCATGTAACAGCATGTGCTCTTGCATTCTTTTGATCTTGTACAATTTTACTAGGTAAATCTGCATACCCATTAATAGTAATTCCTTCAAAACTCATATCCGGATTATTAATTAGCAAATAAGAATATTCATTCATAGCTTTTGCGAATAACCCAGCATCTTGTACAGTTTTTTTCATCTGTTCTTCATTTGCTGAAAGAGACACATCTCCAGTGTTCGTTTGTTCAATTTCATTTGCAAAAGCTGCTACTGGTGTGACTGCATAAGTAGTTGTCATAGTTAAAAACGCTGACACAGCGAGTATTTTGCAAGGAATTTTTTTCATCATTTCATTTTCCTCCTATATGTTCTATTCTTATTAAAAAGCGATGTCTTTCGAAATGAGTTCTACATTTTTTATGAGTATCATTCTAGCTTTTTTTAGAAACCTTTAAATCATCAAATATTAAAGGGAATCTATGTTGTTACATAGATTCGATATTATTAAGCAAATCTTTATAATCTGTCCCCAATTAATCGATTTTGTTGCACAGTTTTAAAAAACAAGTACACTACACGGTTATCTTTTTATTTAGATAAAACTTATATATAAGTGAAAGGCGAAGTCTTTAATGAGACTCCGCCTTCTGATATATAAGGATTTATTAATTATCGCTTTACTGTTTAACAGTGTAATCATAGATTCTCTATGTTTTGGGTCACTTTGCAACAGAATTAATATTTCCCTATTTTTGTGGAGTAACAGTTTCCACTTTTAATTCCTTTATCCCCTCTTTTAATGTAACAGCATCTGTTCGTAATGTTTTCCAACTGTCTTTCGCTGCATTCAAATTAGGTTTTAAGAATTTAAATTTATTTTGATCCGCTTTTTGAGCTGCATTCTCAATATGCCCCAGTACGCCCGAATATTGAGAATCTAAATCATGCCACTGCGTGGACATATAAGTAAGAGCATTAATAGCATCATCAAGTGCCTTATGCATTTCATTAATATTACTGTAAGCAACTCCAACTACACGATTTAATGTTACTTTATAATCCACGGTCTGACGTAATTCTGCTAATAAAGGCTCTAACTTACCTAAATTATCTCTTGCTACACCTACTATGATACCGCCAATTATTGGTAGACCCAAAATGGCACCCTTCATTACATTAAACCCATCAGATTCTAATTGTTTATAATAGTTCACTGATCCTAATACTTCTTCTAGACGCTTTTGATCGGCCTCAACATCGGCACCTTGGTTTTTTAAAATCGACTGCAAGAGATCTTTATTGCTTCCAAATGCTCTAACATCTTGTCCAATAGAGTCTCTTAATTTAGTTAATTCTTCAATTAATTGTTGTGCATACCTTTGATTTTGTTGAATTTCACCTCGTAAATCTGTAATCCCTTCTTTTAAAGTTTCTCCATCCCCTGTATTAATCGCATCTACCATTGTTTCATAATAATTGTCAAATGTTGTATCATATTCAACAATACCCGTCAATGTATCTAAAAGCTGTTTTTTTACTTTTGTGTCCCAAGTAACAGCATGTGCTCTTGCATTCTTTTGATCTTGTACAATTCTACCAGGTAAATCCACATATCCATTAATAGTAATTCCTTCAAAGTTCACATCTGGATTTTTAATTAACATATAAGAATAGGCATTCATAGATTTTGCAAATAATCCAGCCTTTTGCAAGGTTTCTTTCATCTTCACGTCATTTGCTGAAAGAGAATCTTCAGTATTAGTTTGTTGAATTTCACTTGCAAAAGTCGCTACTGGTGAGACTACAGAAGTTGTTGTTAAAGTTAAAAACGCCGATGCAGCAAGTAGTTTGTACGGGATTTTTTTCATCATTTCATATTCCTCCTATATAGGTTTTGATTTTTAGTTCTTTGCTTCTTGTGTAAAAGCGATGTCTTTCGAAATGAATTCTGCATCTTTATGAATATCACTCCAACTTTGTTTAGCAGCTTTTAAATCATCAAGTATTAAAGAGAATTTATGTTCTTGCATAGAGTCGATATTATCATGTAAATCTGTATAATTCGCCCCCATTTTATTCCATTGTTGTTGAATATTTGTTAGAGACAGTATCGCTTGATCCACTGTTTGATACAGATCCGTCAAAGTTGCTTTCGCGTTAGTAAGCGAAATAACTGCTTGGCTAGCAACATCGGCTTTCATACCTAGTTCACCGATTTTTTTAGAAATTTCATTATAGGAGTTCATATGATTAGACGCCGTGACACCAGCTGCTGTTCCTAAACCGATACCAGCTGCACCGAGAGCTGCAAGGCCACCAACAACAGCTGGTGTTGCTGTACCGCCAGTCACGACAATTATTACTCCTCCTGCAATGGCTGCAGCAACTAAAATGAACGCTCCCAATCCACCACCTATTGACCATGCTAATACATTGTTAAAATGCTCAGTCTGAGTAGAACGTAGTTTCTCAATTTCAGCTTGAAGTTGTGGAATTAGGGCATTATTTCCGGCTAATAGTGCCGTTAATCCACCTTGTCCATCTGGGCCACCAACATTATTTTTAAACCCTGTAGAATTGTCATACAGTTTTGCTTTGAAGTCTTGTAACATCTTAATTACTTCTGTAACTTCTTTTGAATTTGTATTAATTGTAGTGATTAAATCACTTATGCCCTCTTTTAAATCTGTTTTATCTTTCTTTTGTACAGCAGCTTCCAATACATCGTAATAATTTTTAAATTGTTCATCATAATTTACAATATTACGTGCTGTTTTTTGAATCTTCGGCTTCGCTGTATCTAACCAATAATTCGCATTGATTCGCGCCAGTTCCTGATTAAGATGAATACTTTTAATTAATTCAGCCCCTTCTGAACCTAACTCAATATTGGATAAATTTACATTCGGTTGTTTAATCATTGTTTTTGCGTACAAATCCATTACAAGAATATGAGACCCTGTTTGAGCCAATGCTGTCTTCAGTCCTTCAGGCCCTAATGCATAATTCCCTACTTTTTGTTCTTGAGCGGTTTGTTCCTGTGCAAGTACATGAATCGTGTTACCGTTAGTAGCAGTTATAAATGTTGCTAGAGTGGCTACAGCTAACACCTTAAATGGCAGTTTTTTCATAACTATTCTCCTTTTCATTTTTTTGATAGATTCTTATAATCTTTACATTGTTTTTATTCAATTCGTAATATTAAAACTTATAAACTTGTTCTTCAAGGTAACTTGATATATTTTTTAATTGTCTTAATGTATCTTTTTGAGACTGCTGGTCAGTTGTATCAACATTAGTAGATAATTTTGTAATATTATTTTTGATTAGATTCAAATCTTCTTTATAGCGTTTTAGTAGGTCAAGTTCTACATCCACTTGATTTGCAAATGTATGTAAATCATTTTGCATAATAAGAAGCATAGATTTTTGTAAATCTGCTACTGCTAAGTTCTTTGTTAAATCATAAAATTTTTGGTTTTGTACCTCTAAATCAGCTAAATGTGCTCGTTGCTCTGCTGTTAATTTATTTACCTCAGCGAAGGCACTGTATGTTTTTTTAATTTTTTCAGGGTCAATAACTTTCGTCAGGTCATACTCTTTCGTTTTTGTAACTGCAGCTGCAGCTATTTCAGCTTGTTTGCTTTTCTCAATTTCTTCACGAGCTGCTTTTTTAGCTGCTTCAATCTCTAGAGCAGATTTACCCTTTTCTGTCGCTTCTTTCTCTGCTTTTTTCTCTGCTTCTAAAATAGAGTTGTTAATTTCTTTTCCTTTGTTATACGCTGCCACTGCTGTTTGAGCAGCCGGTTCAATGATATCTTTTGAAAGATTGTAGACCTCTTTGAATATAACAAACCCTTGTTCATTTAAAGCTCCTGGTAATAATGCTATTTGTTGTAAATCATTTTGAATTGATTTTTGGGTATTTAGTAATTCATTTTTTAGCTGGTCGATTTTCCCTGTTCCATCTGAACTTAGGGCAACCTGCGCTTTTGTCACATCAGTATCGAGATTTTTAAGTTTGTTATCGAGCTGTGATTTAAGATCTGTTAATTCATTAATTTGACGTTGTACGTTTTCTTGGTTCGTCGTAGCCATGTCTTGAAGAACTTCAAGTCTATCTAAAAATCCTTCCTTATCTTCTTTAGTGTCCACAAAC
This sequence comes from Bacillus thuringiensis, assembly GCF_014932895.1. Classification (GTDB taxonomy): domain Bacteria; phylum Bacillota; class Bacilli; order Bacillales; family Bacillaceae_G; genus Bacillus_A; species Bacillus_A thuringiensis_AA. The sequence goes on from NZ_JACYOF010000003.1 coordinate 123,825, forward strand.
GCTTTTAATGTTGGGTAATAGCTATTAAATTTCGTCACAAATCCTTTACTTTTTGAATTTAATAGAATTAACTGTGGATAGAGTTCCGATGACCATTCCTTCATATCTTGTTTGATTAGAGATTGATTTGTATGTAAAGCTGGGACTTCCTCTAGCTGTACATTAGGACTCATTAAAGATTGATCAATATACGTTTGGATTAATTTAGATTGCGCACCTAATTTTCGTAACGATGAGGAAATATCGATGCTTTCCTGTTGAGTTTCTGCTTGAACGATTGGTGTTGCGAGAGTATTGATAGGAATAGTTGCTCCAGTTACAATGGATGTTATTAAAAATCCTGTCATTATTTTATTTTTCATTCCGTACACTCCTTTACCATTGTTTTTTTATAACTTTATTCATATAACTTGTACGACCTAGCGCTAGGCTCTCTCCTCACACACGCGTGCAGAAGGAGAAGTCTTTCAGATAGGATGTTATCGTGATTATTTACCTCTAATAGGATGTAAGGATTTTACTTTCCCCTCATTTAGATACTCTATTTTTCAAAAGCAAACAATAAAAATTCATCAGCTATATTTGAATTAGCTGCCCAATGAGTAGTAAAATATTAATTTTTTGCTTCTACAGTTAATCCTGTCATGACCTTTTTTAATATCAATTTCATAATATGTCTCTTAGTTTTGTTTGCAAGAGCCTTACAAGACTACAAAAAATGTAATTATACTGTACATTGCTTATACTTTTATTGCGGAATAAATTCACTTTTGTTATGCAGAAACTTAGAACACTTTTATTACAAACTTGATCCTTTTGAGATTCTAGACCTTCTATAAATTAACTGATTATTAAGATAATTATTTCCGACATAATGTTACTTACAACTTCACTATACTCCTATTAGCGTAATCTTTTCCTTTCTGTCTGGTCATACCAGTTATGTTGTTCATTAAAACATTAAATTTTCGATGCGTAAATAGCGAAATTTTGTCGATTGTACTCGATAATTTAAATGTTAAGTAATAATACGAGTCAAAAATATTATATCAATATAATCAATTTCAGATTTCATCTCTGTAATCGTAATGATTACAAATTAATGTGTATATGGATAAAAAATAACTATTTTAGTTTAACCGAGCAGTTTTATTTTAGAAAAAATACTTATAGAATAATTTAATAGGTTTTTTTATACTTTTCTACCTTTATTTAGTTATGTATAATTGCATAAAATATAGATATATCAAGTGATATATGTTATATTGTTAAATTTCATGGAATAGTCGCCAATATTACCTCAATAAATACATAATTTATCATTCACTTGAATTCACCATATTCTTCAAAAATATCTTTATATAATCATAAAGTGAAGCTTTAATCAGCCCGTACCAATCGGGATTTTACAGGCAGTTGATCTCCCATCTAACTTTTTTTCTCCAGCCGAATTTTGAGGTAGGAGTCTTACTGCGGGATAAACTATATACTTATCGAGCGTTATAACAATAGGTTTTAAAATATAAAAAGACCGCAAAGCTTTCTTAAAAAAAACTTTGCAGCCTTCTGTTTTTTTGTTTTCCTTAGAAAAATAATGGTTAGTATATTCTTTCAAATTAAAAACATGGTATAAACATTTCCATTGTGCTTTTGCTTGGATATATGTTTCATGGACTCTTCAAGAGCTATTTATTTGAGCTGACGTCAGACTCGTTTGTCCAATTCAGAACCAAACTGACGAATTCAGCGTATGATCGTTATATAAAAATAGATATGCCTCATTTCCCCATTATTTTTTACCAACTCACGAAAATTGAAGCTGTTCCGTTAACAAAATAATATCAGGTTAATAATACCTCTATTTGAATACAGATTCATTTTCCAGACAAATCACATACTCTTTCTAGAGTAATAAGTTCAGTATGTCCAAGTTTTAAAGATTACTTACACCTATGTTTAAGTTTTTACATCGGAACCAGATAACAAGCCTATATTACGGTATATTTTTCACGGTACTGTCTAGGGGTCATGCTAGTAATTTTTTTGAAAACCCTTGTAAAATAACTTTGGTCATTAAAGTTGAGCCAAGCACAAATATCTGATAAAGAATAAGTAGTTAGTGTTAATAATTTTTTTGCCTCTTCCACTCGTTCCCTTTGAATATATTCGCTTAAGGGAATTCCCATTTCTTTTTTAAATAGTTTAGATAAATAAGTAGGGGAAATATCCAAATGATTAGCAAGTTCATTGAGAGATATTCCATCGTAAACATTTTTATTAATATGTTTCATACATGTAGTAACCGCGTATGAATACTTTTGTGCATTGTATTCTTTCACACGATCTGCAAAGGTACGTAAAGCGTCTCCTGACAATCGCTTTACAGATTCTACGTTATCTAATTGTTCCAGGGTTTGTATATACAAAATACTATGAGCAAAAGCAATATCTGGTGGCAGGTTTCCTTCTATCGCATATCGAGTAGCTAAAGTAATCGCAATAATTCCAAGGTTTTTTTGGTTTCTGAGTGGATCCTCTATTAACATAAGTTCAACATCTTCTTGTGAAACTGCATACATATACTGTATTAACTTTTTTTTATTTCCTTCTTTGATAGTCGAAAAAAAATCATGTACTACTGCCATGTTGTGAGTTTTAGGTTTATTTTGTCGGCGTTTTAAAATATATAAATCAGGTTTCACAATTTTATTAGGAACTTCCTCTAGTACTTTATTTTTTTCTAAAACAATACCTACATCTAACTTTTCATTTAAAATCATGTAATGTAATAAAATGCCCATATCAATTAAAGCAGTTTTTTTAATCTCAGATAAACACTGATAATAGGCTAGTCTTTCTTGAATTTTATCATTAGATTTAAATTCTTTCTGAAGTTTTAGGATCATATCATCTGAACCTTTTGGATGTATAGTGGGACCAATTATAATAGTCCCTTTCATATAGTCATGATTTTCTATATGAATTAGGACGAAATTTTCAAGATAGCTGTTGCATCTGAAAAGTGGCAAGTTATAGGGATCGTTTTCTTGATAAATATCACTAAGATGTTCTTCTTTTGAAGAATAAAAAGGACTACAAACATCATCAGAAGTAGAATGATATAAAATTTTTTTGTCTGTAGATAAAATGTGCACAGGTACATTAAATGCTTTATGTGCGAGATCACACAAGTGTTGTATATCGATGGAATTATTCATTACATTCTCCTTTTAAGTAAATTCATTGATAAATTTTAACATAGTTCCTTTATGGATTCATAAATTGTTTTCCTTTATATATTATTCACGAAAAAGTTCTACTATAAAATATCAAATTAGTACAATTTACGACAAAATATTACTATATCTTTTTTATGAAAATCATATATTATATATTTATTATTAGCATCTAAATATCGGAGTAGGTAGGGAAAGTGTGAAAGAAAGAGATTTCAAACATAATATGCATAGTAGAGGAGACAAAACATATGAATAAACTTTTTTATATGTTGTTAATCTTTGTATGATCAGTCTTTATGCTACCTAGCTTTATTACCGCATTACATAAACATATTATTCATTTTCTAAATACAATGGCTGTTAATGACCAAAAACAACACCTCTAATTAAGAGGTACAGTAGTATAAATCCAAAGTAAAAGTAAACATTCTTTGTATGCTACTTTTTATTAATTAATTTATATGACCACCTTGAGTTTCCACTTTATTTTTAATTAAGAATCAGATTACTTATAAATGAAATTGTATTATATGGACTTAAAATTATGAATAAAAACAAAATAAGGTTTAAACGCCTTAGAATCAATCGTGTGAGATTTAATTCCCACCGATACCTAAGGCATTGTTATAACTATTAAAAATGCTTACAAAGGAATCTGAGATGTCGTTCTTCCGATTCATAATCATGATTTTGGGATTCATGTATAAAAAAGGAAATTTTATATATAGAGATTCTTTTTTATTACTTCTTTAACTTAGTGTAATCTATATTGTCCTGTTAATTGTTTTCTCTATCATTCACTATGATGGACATGTGGGTCATCTCAAAGTGTCCATTTTCACCTTTCAAGTAGTTCTAATCGGGGTTTTATGGTGCTTTTGAAGATTTAGATGGGGTACTGCCATATGCATATCAGCCTAAGAAAGGAAAATATCCCAAATTAAAAAGGCCCTATATGAAAAAGCCTTTTTAATTAATTATTACATGAAGCAAACCCCTTTCCAAGTTTCCCCCATTGAATGATTACATCTATTTCATTTGATCCCTTTGCCTAATAATTAAAGAATAATCCCAGAAAAACTTCCCTTTAATACTTCTTTTTCAACTTGGTTCGTACATGTAAACGTCGCAATAATCTTTTTACGATTTTTTTCATCGGGTTCAAATTGTTCAATTGTTACGTCACAACGAATCGTATCACCGCTAAAAACGGGGCGTAAAAATTCAAAATCCATCTTACGAGCTAACACATTGTAATCACCACCAACTTTTGTAGGCAGTGTTGATGTTAAAAGTCCTTGTACAACAAATCGTCCTTGTTCATCTGGTGCAACATGGTGGATTCCCTCATCCTTAGATACTTCCGTAAATAAAACAACATCTTCTTTTGTAAAAGTTCGCTCAAAGGTGATTTTTTCGCCTGCTTGCAATTTCATCGATACCCCTCCTTAAAAACAGTTCACAATTAACTAAACTGATGTTCCATTTGTTACAAAAGAAAAACCGAAATTAGCAATCATTTCGGTTTTTCAAAACTACAAAAGTCTATATTTACTTTAGCGAATGAACAAACAACCCACTGCGCAGTTTCGGTTCAAACCACGTTGATTTTGGTGGCATTACTTCTCCAGCGTCTGCGATTGCTAATAAATCCTCCATTGATGTCGGGTATAATGCGAATGCTGCTTTATATGCACCGCTATTTACAAGACGTTCTAGTTCTTCTAGCCCGCGGATTCCGCCGACAAAATCTATGCGTGAATCGGAACGTGGATCATGTATTTCAAGTACTTGACTTAACAAATGATCTTGTAAAATAGATACATCTAAACCTTTAACAAGATCGTTCGCATCAAATGTTTCCTCTTTCACAGTCAGCTTATACCACTTCTCGTTTACATACATGCCAAATGATTTTGGCTCATTTGGTTTATATGGAGAAACAGTTGCTTCTTCTACATAAAAATACTGCACAATTTGTTTTAAAAACTGTTCCTCTGATAAGCTATTTAAATCTTTCACAACTCGGTTATAGTCCCAAATTGATAATTCATCATAAGGGAATAGAACCGATAAGAAGAAATTAAATTCCTCTTCTCCTGTGTAATTCGGATATTGTTCTCTCCTCATAAGTCCCACTTTTGCAGCTGATGCCGAGCGGTGATGGCCATCTGCAATGTACAAATTAGGGATGTCTTCAAATGCGTTTACTAAAGTCGCAATTACATCTTCATCTGCAACCTTCCAAGCAACATGCTCCACACCGTCTTCTGCTGTAAATTTATAGATTGGCGCATGTTCTTCTTTCCAGCTTGCAATTGAACGCTTCACTTCTTCTTTTGTACGGTACGTTAAAAAGATAGGACCTGTATTTGCGTCACACACATCTACGTGGCGAATGCGATCTAGTTCTTTTTCATGACGCGTTCTTTCATGTTTTTTAATTGTATCATCTTCATACTCGTCAATCGATGTACAAACAACAAGGCCTGACTGCGTTCTTCCTTGCATCGTCAGTTCATAAATGTAAAGCGCTGGCTCTTCATCTTGAATGAACACTTCTTCTCGAATAAATTGCTTTAAATTGTCACCCGCTTTTTCATATACGCGATCATCGTACGGCGAAAGTGCTGGATCTAAATCGATTTCTGCTTTATCAACGTGTAAGAAAGAATACGGATTCCCTTTTACAACTTCTCTTGCCTCTTCACTATTTAATACGTCATAAGGTAAAGCTGCAACTTGTGCTGCTTTTTCTTCTACTGGACGAATGGCCCGAAACGGTCGGATTTTTGCCAATTCCCTCTCTCCTTTACACAATCATTCGAACGGCTACAACACCTGAAATTTTTCTTATATTTTCCACAACATTCTCTTTAATTATATCATCAATTCCGTTATCGATATCAATCATTGTATACGCCCAAGAATGTTTACTACGATTAATCATATCCGCAATATTTATATGATGTTCTGCTAAACATCCTGTAATTTGACCTACCATGTTTGGTACATTTTGATGCATAATTGTAATTCGTTTCTTTCCGATATACGGAAGTTCTACGTTTGGATAGTTGACTGAATTACGAATATTTCCTGTCTCTAAATATTCACGCAATTGACGAGCCGCCATTACCGCACAATTTTCTTCAGATTCAGATGTAGATGCACCGAGATGAGGCGTCGCTGTTACATTTTTCATCTTTATAACATTTTCATTTGGGAAATCCGTTACGTAATGTTTAATAATATCTTCTTCTAACGCTTTTTGAAGAGCACTTTCATCCACAAGTTCTCCTCTAGAGAAATTGAATAGTCGCATTCCTTTTTTCATCGTTTCTATAGCATGTTCACCAATAATCCCCTTCGTTTGGTTCGTAAGAGGAATATGAAGGGTAATATAATCACACGTTGCGAAAATTTCATCTAAGCTAAATGCCCTTTGTACTTGCGTAGAAAGACGCCATGCTGTTTCAATAGATATATATGGGTCGTATCCGACAACATCCATCCCTAAAGATAATGCATCATTTGCAACTAAAGCACCGATTGCGCCAAGGCCAATAACCCCTAGACGTTTCCCCGCAATTTCTGATCCAACAAATTGTTTTTTCCCAGATTCAACTAGCTGAGGTACTTCTTCACCTTCTAAATTTTTCGTCCAGCTTACTCCGTTAATAATGTTACGTGAAGACATAATAAGACTTGCGATAATAAGCTCTTTTACTGCATTCGCATTAGCCCCTGGCGTGTTAAATACTACAATTCCCTTTTCTGTACAGCGATCTACAGGAATATTATTTACACCAGCACCAGCCCTTGCAATCGCCTTTAAGTCTTTTGAAAACTCTTCTTGATGTAAAGAATAACTGCGAAGTAAAATACCATCTGGATGATCCATTCTATCCCCTACTTCATAGCGCTCTCCGCCAAGGACTTGCAAACCTTTTTCTGCAATTTGATTTAACGTTTGAACACGAAACATATCCCCATCTCCCTATCTATTTTCAAGTTCAAATTCCTTCATATAATCTACTAATTGCCCAACACCTTCCACTGGCATCGCATTGTAAATACTAGCACGCATACCACCGACTGAGCGATGTCCTTTTAGCGTAACGAAACCACGTTCCTTCGCTTTTTGTAAAAATTGGTTGTTAAGCTCTTCTGACGGTGTTGTAAACGGAATGTTCATAAGTGATCGATACGTAGGATCAACTGGTGAAGTAAACAATTTAGATTCATCTAAAAAATGATAAAGAAGTGACGATTTCATTCTATTTTGTTCTTCAATCGCAGATACTCCGCCTAGTTCTTTCAACCATTCTAGTACAAGTTTCGTTACGTAAATACTAAAGGATGGCGGTGTATTATATAAGGAGTTATTTTTACTGTAAGTTTCATAGTTTAACATTGTAGGACAAGAACGATCTGCACCGCCAATTAAATCTTTTTTTATAATAGCAATCGTTAAGCCCGCTGGCCCTAAATTCTTTTGCGCCCCCGCATATATAAGACCAAACTTCGTAACATCATATTGTTCTGATAAAATATTTGAGGACATATCCGCAACAAGCGGCACTTCTTCCAGATGTGGTATATCCACATATTTTGTCCCCTCAATCGTGTTATTCGTTGTAATATGTACATAATCTAGTTTTTCATCATTTAGTAAACCATCTAGTTTAGGAATCGTAGTAAACTTCTCTTGCTCAGAAGAAGCAATCACTTGTACGTCTCCCACTTTTTCTGCCTCTTGTAGTGCCTTTTTAGACCATGAGCCAGTCAGTACGTACCCAGCTTTTTTGTACGTATTCATTAAATTTAACGGTATCATAGAAAATTGTAATGAAGCACCGCCTTGTAAAAATAGAACATCATACTCATCAGGAATGTTCATTAATTCACGAAGTAAGCTGGCCGCTTCATCAATAATACTTTGGAAATAAGAAGATCGATGACTCATTTCCATAATAGACATGCCTGTCCCGTTATAATTTAAAAGCTCCTTTTGCACTTTCTCTAACACTGGCAAAGGGAGTATTGATGGTCCTGCTGAAAAATTGTACACTCTCTCCATCACCTAGATAACCTCCCTATTTCTATTTTTTAAACTTTCTGAATTATACCCCACAATACAATACACGGTCAATTTCTTTTCTGTTATTACGGCGCAAGACGCAATGGAATCGCTTGCACGTGCAAACTATTTTTTTAAACATACAAAAGAGTGTTAAGTACATAATCGTACTTAACACTCTAATAATAAAAGAATAATAGCTACTTGTTCGTAAAAAACCGATCAAAAATTTGATAAATAGCAGAGAGACCAAAGAGCCAATAAATGGTGTCCACAAGCGCCGGCATAGAACCAAACCATTTCTCAACTACGTTATAATCTAACGCTACAAATAACCAATTCAAACCGCCAAGAATCACCAAAATTATTGTAAGGTAAGACAAAAATTTCATTATGATTGCCCCCTAGGTGATAAGATGGTGAAAGGCCTTTCACTAAAAATATATGTAGAAAACTTCAAAACTTGCCTATTTTATAAATTTTTTTCCCCGCATTAACGTGCAGTAAGACTCCCACCTCAAAAATTCAGCTGTAAAATAAAAAAGTTAGGCTGGAGTCGGGAAGAACAACCTCCCCACTAATTAAAGTTTCACTTTATACCATCCATTAATAACTGCCTCTGCTTCTTTACTCTGTATTTGATACGCATGCGTACTATTATTAGAACCAATAAACCAAATTGAAAAACCTTTAAAATAAGGTTTCGGTTCTAATACATCTCGGTAAGCACGCCATCCGTTTAGTTGTACATCTTTTGAAAACACAGTTGAAACATCTGGATTCCACGGATTTTGTAGCCCAAATTCGCGCGCCGGTACGTTAAATCCACCAAAGTAAACTGGTTTCCCTGTTGCTTTATGTAATTGTTCAAGTTGCTGAATCACATTTTGTCCACGATTATATACTGTCGTCGCAAATAAACTTTGCTTTACTTCTTCATATGTTGGATTTCTTTTTCCTGAAACTTCAAACCAACTATCGATACTAACAATATCTACCTTTTTTAAATATGGACGATTTATTTTCTCTACAAACTTCGCTTCATAAGAAGGATCCCAACTTGCCGTTAACCACCAGTTCATCTGATACAAAACATTTCCTTTATACTGCTGACGGACAAAATCAATCGTATCGCTCCAATATCCTTCTGCATATTCCATATTCACGAAATTAGAAGCAATCTTTATTCCGTACACATTGTATTTACTTGTAATAGAATTAAAAATTTCTTGTAAAATAACCGTCTTCCAATTCCAGAAGAAATCATTAATGTTACTTGGATTCCATTCTGTTTCTCCAACATTCCCCTGCTGAATATACGGGAACGGTTCTACTAGAACTTGAATATTACGCTTTAATAATTCTTGAATTAAAATAATAGCTTGTTGCTTTTGTGCCTGATTAATTACCATGTTAGTAGAAGTGACATTCGGTATATCTACTTGAATCGGTACATTTACTGTATTTAAATTTAAGCGCTCCACATCCGCTAACACTTTTGCTACATTTCCAACTTCCCATACCGTTACGTTTCCTGATTTTATTTTTCCAGATTGAACAGTATTTACATCTGCCTGTACACTTCCTTGAAAACAAAAAGAAAACAACATGATAAACACTCCTAAAAAACTTATTAAACTCTTATTTTCCTTCACAACTTTCCCCCTATAACTTTTGGCTTTCTTGATTATTTTATACAACGTTTCACATATATTCCAGAAAAAATAAATAAGATGTTCATTAATAAAAGTGTTATTCATTACTTATTCACACTAACCTCCTAGAAATAGTAAGGTAAATAAAAAAGAGACCCTTACATATAGTAAGAGTCTCTTCTAACATTATCGTGGCTGTAACGTTAATACTTTTCCTTCTATTCCCGCGGTATTCAGCGTAGTCGTATGATACGTTCCATTTACCCAATCATCTATTTGATCATGATACCACTCGCTTCTAAAATGTCCCGACTGCCCTGGTCCCACTATATGATAACCATTTGACATATCTTTCGTATCAATAACGAATCGCCAAGAAGCCCCATGATATACAATACCGTTATCGTTATAACTCGCCGCTTGAACCGTAGCTTGACTTCCTCCAATCGGAACTGGTTTTTCACGATTAAATGCGAGTAATGCTAATATGCTAGATGATCTCGAAACTGGATGTGTAAAAGCAAGTTGATGATAATCGCCCCACTTCCACTCCGCTACATTCGATCCATACTCCTTCTGTAATTTCTTCATTACATTTGCGTACGATGTATGCACAACTTCTGTGAAGCCTCCGTACTTCGTAAACCACGCACTATTTTCACCGTTTACTTGCTTACGGATCAATTCATCGACAACTTGTTGCTTCCCTTCAAATAGTTCCATTACATCTTGCGGTATTTCTTTTGAAAATAACGTATTAGAAACCTCTTTCATTAACAAGTGAAAAATTAAGGGTGCCGCTTCATCTTTACTATCGTAAAAATTCCACTTTGTTAATTCTTTGACGCCTTCTTTCTCTACTTCAGATAAAACTATTTTATTTAACTCCTTTAAAAATATAGGAGTAAACTCTTTCCCGTATAAATTCTTTTGATCCATCTGTAAATTTTCTAAATCTTTCACCGTATACTTTTCCTTCTCTTGCAAAAACTCTTGAATACGCATTTGCCTATATGGCTGCGCCCACGTATTACTAATATGATACGGATAATCATCATTCACAATTTTATTATTTGCAGTTGAAATAAACCCTTGTGTCGGATTTATTACTTTTGGTAGCTGATCAAATGGAATATACCCTTTCCATTCATATTCATCTGTCCATCCTGGAACTGGTAAACTACCATCGCCTTTTTTACGTATCGGTATATTTCCATTCGCTTTATAAGCAATAGTGCCATCATTTGATGCAAACACAAAGTTCTGCGTCGGTGTACGAAAATCTTGAAGAGCAGTTTCAAACTCATTCCAGTCCTTTGCTTTATTCATATTTAATACAGCCTTTAATTCAGCTGAAGGCTCCAAAGCAGTCCATTTCAAAGCAAATACTGTTTTCGTTTTTTTCTCCCCCTTATCCGCAAACTCCGAAATGACTGGCCCATGCCTCGTAATTGTAACGTTATAAGGAATTGTTTTCCCATCCTTTACTTTAATAGATTCATCAACAACTGTAGCCTTTTCCCATTTATCGTTATACAAAAATTCATTTTCATTGTTAGGATTTCTCTTTTCAATATATAAATCTTGTACATCAGGACCTGTATTCGTAACACCCCATGCTATTTTGTCATTGTGTCCTAATATAACACCTGGCACTCCAGCGAAAATAACGCCACTTACATTTAAATCTTTCATTTCGAGTCTCGTTTGATACCAAATGGATGGTGTCGCAAGAGATAAATGAGGATCATCCGCTAAAATCGGCTTACCAGACACACTCTTCGCACCACTTACAACCCAGTTATTACTCCCATTAAACTCTGGCGGAATAACCGTCTTTGAAAAACTTTGCGCTACATTCACATTTGTATTTTTTAGTTCAGCTAGTAATCTAGGTGCATCTTTCGGATATGTAGGAAATAGCTCATTTGCTTGCTCTTCTGGAAGATTTTTCAGCGCCCAATATCGAAACGCTTGTCCGTGCCAATGTCCGCCTAAATCAAACGCCATATACTTTCCAATTGTTAAAGAATCAACTATTGACCATTCAGCAGGTTCATAACCTAATAGAGTAAACTCAACCGGTAATTTTCTTTCCTCTTTCGCTTCACGTATAAAAGCATTCACCCCATCAGCAAATGACTGCAATGCGTATTTTGCTTCCCCATCATATTGACTTACAGATGCTTCCGCTGCTCGCCGTAAACCAAGCGTTCGAAACAACTTGTCTCTATCAACAGCTACTTTCCCAACAACTTCACTTAACATTCCAGAAGCTTGCCTTCTACTTAAATCCATTTGAAACAAACGATCTTGCGCTTGTACATACCCTTGTGAAAAATATAAATCATGTGCATTTTCCGCTTTAATATGCGGTACACCTTTACTATCTCGTTTCACTGTAACAGCATGTTGTAAATCCTCTAGCTTTATCGTTCCATCTATCTTTGGCATAGATCTCAGTGTATATACGTTCAAAAAAATTGCAATGCAAAGAACCAACAATAGTACGATACTACTAGACCAAATAAAAATTCTCTTTCCCTTGCTTCGTTTTTTCTTTATGACGACTTCCATATAACCCCTCCCTCCTCAAACTATTCGCTTTTATTGTGAGAGAACCTTTTAGAAAAGAAAAAATCCCTACGTCCTTATGCTATGGATCATACAAGCTGAATACCTCTCTCTTACGCACTACTTCCTTTCCTTTACTGAAGTTTACTCGTCCTTTCTTACACCAATTCCTCAAAATCCCCTTCACATACGCAAACGTTCGCTTATTATTTTCAAACGCAATTTTAAGTGCCTCTAGTACTGTCTCTCCTGAAACTCTTTTCATCCACTCCTTTAATTCCTTCACGATATATGGAGATAGACTACTAATATTTTGTTCATAAAACTTGTAAACTTCACTATGGGAAGTAGTCTCTTCTACCGTTTCTACCCCTTTCACATCCTCCTTCTCTTCAATAACTACTTGTGAACTACTATTCTCCTCTTCTTTTGGCATACCAAAATGCTGTAGTAATAATGGAATCTTGCATTCTTCTTCTAGACATTTACGTAAAAACATATGTATGAACTCTTTATTTTTCACAGTCTTTAATTCACGTAGCACGCATTTTTCTACATTCGTATTTAAAATAGGGTTATAATGTAGCCAATTTATTATGTATAACTCTTTCGTTTCCATATCATATAAAATCTTCCCGTATTCAACAAAGCGGTTCAACAACCTTTCAACAGTTTCCATACTGTAACCTGTTTCAAGTTCTGCCAAACGCTCTGGTAATATGTAAATACCACATTGCTTCGTTTTCGTACCAGTTAACAAATATATGTAAAAATAACGCTCTTCTGGCGTTAAATCTAATATGAATTCATCTTGCCAAAAGTTCACCTGCACATTACGGTACACCGCCATCTATTTCCCTCCACTCTTTGTTAGCAAATAGGAAAATTCCAATCCTTCAATATAAATATAGGAATGAGGTAATGGTTTTGGCATTTGAATTCCAATTTTTTTTACTACTACGACGACGGTTTTATTTTTTCGCGCTTTTTTGTTCTTGTAGTTGTTTTTGTTTTGTTTTTTCTTAGTGATTTATTACTTGGTAGGTGCTTATGAGGGACTTAGAAGGGGCTTAGAAGGGGCTTAGATGGTGTTATTATTCCCATCTAATAATTCTATATTAGATAGAAATGTAATCTCCTATTCGATTTTTAATTACATATGTCTCCAACAATCTTCATACATTGCAGTCAACCATTATTATTTACCTGCTCATTTTATCCGAAAGTCAAAAGCACTTATTGCCTTCGTAGACAATTCAGTGCTTTAAAATTGGAAGTTTATAGATAACAGTGTCTATAATTGACATAGTCGATTGAAATACAATTCTAGTACATTTATTTGAGTAACGATAATAAGATAGATACCGAATTATCTACAACTGAACGTTCTGGACGAGATTTCATTAACACTGTTAATCCAATTAATGAAGTGACTAGCGTTTGTGCTAATGCTTTAGCATTCACATCACTTTGCAGTTCTCCAGACTGAATACCTTTGACGATTAATTCTTGAAATATAACTGAAAGATACATTTGATGTTCTCTAGTCAACACTTCAAATTTTTCATTATGAGGAGCAAGCTCCACCATCGTATTAATACAAAAACAGCCTTTATTTGATTCTTTTTTATATTCCTCTTCCACCATATTTTCAAAAAATGTACGAATGGCCTCTTTTACAGATTGTTCTTTTTGAAGTTTTGTTCGAATACTAGTCGCGTGTAAATTCGTGTATCTCCGTAATGCAGCTTCAAACAAACCCTCTTTATCACCAAAGGCTGAATATAAACTCGGTTTTTGTATTCCCATTTTAGCAGTTAGATCACTTAATGAAGTAGTAGCGTATCCTTTTTCCCAAAAAAGTTGCATAGCAGCATCCAAAGCTTTTTCTTCATCAAATTCGCGTAATCGAGCCATTTAACCTCTCCTCTTTCTTCAACTGTTTTTTTAATTATAAATCACCATTTTATGTACCGATCAGTATATTATATATCGTATTAAATTATAAATAACATGTCAAAAGAAACTGAAATCATTTTACAATTTGCTTGACATATTAACTTCTCCCTGATTATATTTTACTTACGAAATAACATACCGTTCGGTATGTTATTTTCAAAAATACAAAAGGAGATGATGTTATGAATGCTAAAGGAAAAATGACAACTGCTCTTACTCAGAATAATGATCAGTTCCAATCACCTATCAATACAATCATGTCCCGCTATATAACTCTATTATTTTCAATAGCTTGCGGGATGGCTGTAGCGAATATATACTTTGCTCATCCTCTACTTGATTCTTTATCAAATGAGTTTAAAATCAACCATTCAACTATCGGTGTCGTTATTACGATTACTCAAGTTTGTTATGCACTCGGATTACTTTTATTAGTTCCACTTGGTGATTTGTTAAACACTAAGAGACTCATTATTGTTCAAATGCTTTTATCCGTTATCGCTTTAATTGTGGTCGGAGTCGCTCTTTCAAGTACCATACTTTTTATAGGTATGGCCTTTGTCGGAATTCTTGCGACTGTTACACAGACACTCGTCGCATATGCATCCATTTTATCTAACCCAACAGAACGTGGGCGAATTGTAGGTTTCGTTACGAGTGGTGTCGTAATAGGAATTCTCCTTGCACGTACATTTGCCGGAACATTAACAGATCTAGCTGGATGGCGTTCCGTTTATCTTACCTCTGCTGTACTTATGCTCTTCGTAATTGGTTTGTTATATCGTAATTTACCTAATCTTGAACATAAAAAAACAGCTATGACCTACCGTAATTTATTACGTTCCGTTTTCTTATTATTTGTAGAAGAAAGGATCTTACGTATTCGTGGAATATTAGCATTGCTCATTTTTACTTCCTTCAGTATTTTATGGACTTTATTAGTTTTACCTCTAAGTTCTGCACCATATAATCTATCACATACTGCTATCGGAGCATTTGGTCTTGCTGGAGTTGCTGGTGCATTAGCTGCCACTAAGGCCGGGAAACTCGCTGATCGCGGATTAGGAGAACGAACTACTGGCATAGCTTTAACTTTATTATTACTTTCATGGTTCCTAATTAAATCTATTAACCACTCTCTATTACTACTAGTTATCGGCGTTATCCTTTTAGATTTAGCTGTGCAAGCCGTACATGTCACGAACCAAAGTATACTTTTCACAGTACGCCCTGAAGCAAGAAGTCGCCTCACTGCTAGTTACATGATTTTTTATTCTATCGGTAGTGCTACCGGTGCAATTCTTTCAACAAACATTTATGCAAGCTACGGATGGAACGGAGTATGTATATTAGGTGCATCTGTTAGTGCTTGTGCCCTTTTATTTTGGGCAATGACCTTACGGCAATCATCACAAATAAAAGAAGAATAATTCATTTGTGCATTTTTTAAAAAGTATTTTTCTACAAGACTATAAAATAGTATTTACTTTTTAAAATAAACCAACGGCATTTTCATATTAAAAATGCCGTTGATTCCAAATTTTTATGTATGTGATTCACCATTTCATGATAATAGATCATATTCTAGCGAAATACATCTATTACAAGTTCCCTTTAACTTTTCCGACAATCTCATTTATCGTATTTCGATCTAGCTTATCACTAATTTCGTATGGCTTACGATCTCCTACTAATTGCACGCCTACAATGTCATTACGATCCTTACCGTATTGCACTTCAATAATAGATCCGCGCTCTAGTTGTTTCCAAGTAAGACTTGCTTCTCCTTTATTATCTAAAGTAATACAATCCTCAATGTTTTCATCGATTCCAATTAACATGTTATCATCAATATAACCAACCTCATATTGTTGACGTTCTTTCGCTCTGCCGCTTACTAATATACCCGTGCTACCATATGAGTAATCCATATAGTCTTTTTGCTCCGTTTGTACCGCTTTTGGCTTTTGTGTCTCAGTTTTTTCAGCAGTCCCACAACCAGTAATAAGACCCATTGGCATAACTGCGGTTAATACTACTCTAGTAAATTTCTTTATCATTTATAGCCAACCTCACATGCTTAATTTAAAATTCTATTTATTTCCTTATTAAAGAATAACATGATAATACGGAGAACGAACAAAATCCGCTATGAATAATTTTCTACACACTGTGGCAATTTCATATGTGCCACTACACGAAAAGGCAATCGAAATAGCAAAAGAAGTAGGTATAGTAGAAGTAAAACGCGAAAAGAAGAAAAGTAGTTTTCTAAATGCTTACGAAAGTATTCAGAAAGAACTTGATAGAGGAAAGCTTGGTTTTAAACGTAAATATGTAAGATGTTAAAAAACAGCTTAGTATTTAGGTGTCAATCTAGGAAAGATTGACACCTATTTTGTGGAAATGACTGAAAGTTGCAGAGAACAAATCATTCATTTTCCCCTGTACATCCTATATGTTAGAAATTTCTTCTTTCATTCTATATACCCTATCTCTCTTCTCATCATTTTTTATAAAAGCAAGCTTCCCTTCCGCAACAAAACCTTCTAATATTAAGCATACTTGTCCATATGCTTTCGGCTTATCCGTTGTGAATCTTTCATCTGGTATTTTACCAGCTCGTATTAATTGTTCGCATAGTTCCAACGCACTTATTTCTTCAGAATTAAGTAATCCCAAAATATCTTTTTGCAATGGCGATAAAGGTTCGGGTATCTCAGTTGCCTCCACCTTTTCTTTTTCTTCTTCAAATAAATCTTCAAATGAAATTTGATTCATTACATCTTTTCCTTTCCAATAATGAATTTGTATAACATAAACTGAATCCTATATGTACTAGAGCTTTACAATCTAATTATTGTCATGTAGTCCTTACCTCATTACATGAATTTCATAACTTATGTACATTGTTTCAAGTAGTATGTTTCGATTATACCAAATATACGTTCTACCATCTATTGTAGGATCCATTATAACAGGACTGAAGGCAGTGGTGAACATCATCCTATTTGTTAGTTGCAAAAATCATGTAAACAAATAAAAAAACACTATCAATTGTAGTGTTTTGGGTACTATTACATCTCCATCCACTTAAGAAACGAGCCTATATCACAAAAAATAAAACATTTATAATTTCAATAACGATAAACAGCACAATTTAAAAAGACGACATTTGAAATGTCGTCTTTTTATAAATTTCAAAGTGAATTCTCGTTGTTAACTTGAGTCATCAAAGCCCGTTATTCCTTAGTTTATATTTAGATAAAGATTACACTGTTTTCCATAATGATAAAGCATAGATCCAGTTCGGATCCCCATTTCCCTGATAATTTTGAACTGCTT
Source organism: Bacillus thuringiensis (assembly GCF_014932895.1). Taxonomy (GTDB): domain Bacteria; phylum Bacillota; class Bacilli; order Bacillales; family Bacillaceae_G; genus Bacillus_A; species Bacillus_A thuringiensis_AA. Next base: position 141,677 of record NZ_JACYOF010000003.1, read on the forward strand.
CATATACTTTTCCTTCGTGTAGAACTCTATCTCCCTTTTTATATGCTTTCTTTGCATCCCACGCTTCATATGAAGCACTTTCAGTTTTTGTTGTAACTGTGAATATGTCACTTTGTATGGATTCATTTCCAGCTATATCCACAGCTTTCACTGTATATTTATATGTAGTATTCGCAAGTAAATTTTTCTCTAGATAAGAAGTCGTATTAGAAGTTCCAATTTTTTTCATTGACCCTGCAATTTCTCTATAAATATCGTAATGGTCTACGCCAATGTTATCGTCAGATGGACTCCACATTAGGTCTACACTTGACGCTGTTGTTCCCATACTATGTAATCCTTTTGGTTGTGTTGGCGCTTCTGTATCAGGAGTTTCAACTGTTGTTTTCACTGTAATTGCTTTACTTTCTTTTGATACATTGCCAGCTGCATCAATCGCCTTTACAGTATACGTATACTCCGTACTTGGTTGTAATTGTTTATTAATAAAATGAGTGCCTGGTACGGTGTCAATTATCTCTCCGTCACGGAAGACTTGATAACCTTTCACCCCTACATTATCCGTAGAAGCGTTCCATGTCAGTTCGATACTATTTGCTGTTACTTTTTGCGCCTGAAGTCCATCTGGAATACTTGGAGCTTCTGTGTCTGGTTTCACATCATTAATGAGATTCACATCAATTACATTATAGAACGCATTCGCTGTATCCGCTACATCCCATACTGCTAAGATCACGTGATATCCACTGCGATCAGTAGGTACGTTGATTGTGTGAGTTATATTATTTGAAGCTGCAGAACCATCATGTTGTACAGTTCCAATCGGCTCAAAATCAGCTCTTGTTAGCGCTTTATTTGGATTCCAGCCTTTTTTAGTAATGTAGTAGTGCCATTTGCTTGTTAAGTGAGGCGCTGTATACTTCCAAGTAAACGTATTTTCCCCACCAGTGATTGTATTTTTAAACCAACGATCCGCTGTTTGTTGATCCAAAATACCACCAAATTTCCCGCCTGCAGAAGCAATCTGCCCATCAATCGGGCCAGCTTGCGGAAAACCTTTTGGAGCTTCTAAACTTTGCGGTTCATACATAACACTTCCGCAGTTTACATTTAATGCACCATAAGTTGGACTACATAAAGCGGAACGGCTACCTGGTTTTTCAACAAAACCGTGAGCGTATGCATTTTGAGGAATAAGTGTCGTTCCAATAATTCCAGCTGTTAATGCAACAGCTCCAAGAGCTTTTTTGTTCATTTTCATGTTCTGTAGATGTTTTAAAATTCGATTATTCATGTCTATGTCCCCTTCTTGTTATGCTTTGTAGTGGAATGTGGGCTTTGATGTAAAAGTATAACAAGGGCAATCATATTTTAGTGTATATGTATGCGTATGCTACGTATACACTATAGTGCAAGGTATTGGTTCCCCTTTTTGTGAAATATTTCACTTTATGAATATATCATGACATAGAATCACCTTAAACATGTGCAGAAATCGTGCAGAAGTTATGCAGAATTTGTGAAGTTATTACTAACACATAAAACTAAGTCCTACTTAGAAGTACAATTTGAATTGAAACTTATAGGGACGCCCCCATGCCCATCAACCTAAGATTTTGAAATAACCCCAAAACGAAAATTTTATATCTCTGTATATGGAAAATGGTTAAAAGTTCAATAAAAAAAGATAAAACCGATACACATCAAAAAATATAAAGTGCATGACTTTCAATTAGCAAGTTCAGTTTTTGGGGAGAAAAGTTCAATTTTAATGCTAAATAACAGTAGTATTAGCAGTCTAATTGTTGACAAAATAACAATATAAATAGCATAAAAAAACCGCTCAGATTTTATTCTGTGTGCAGAGATAATAAAGTGAAACTTTAATCAGTGGGGTTTTCTTCATCCCCCACTGATTATCAGCCCGCACCAATCGGGCGTTTGCGGGCAGTTGATCCCTCACCTAACTTCTTTGCTTTCGCTGAATTTTGAGGTAGGGGTCTTACTGCCCGAAAATAGCGGGATAAAGTTGTTTAATTTACAATAAATTCGTTTAAAACATAATAAAGTTGTTTAAAAAACACCAGTCATGCTATTCAACAATCGGGCTATATAACGGAATTAATTCTTGTCAAAATTAAAAATATTTGAAATAATTGCTATTAAGTTAAAGGAGGGCGATTCCAGAAAAAAGTGATACGACTTTCTCTTACTTAAGAATTGTGGAATAGTTAAAAAATCCGATTAATTATATTCCGAAAGGGTGTGTGTAATATATTATCAACTAATGTTTTTACTTATAAATCTAAGGACGGAAAAACAGTAATAATTAGAGAAGCTAAAGAACAGGATGCAGAAAGAATACTAGATTCTGCTTCAAAAGCTTTAATAAACGCTCCATACATGCTAAGTACGGTTGAGGATGTAAAAAAGGTGAGTATTGATGCTATTCAAAAAAGGTTAAAAACTTATCATGAAAATCCAAATTATGTACAGTTTATTGCTGAAGTTGATGGTAAGTTAGTTGGTGCAATAGATTTTAAGAACGGAAACAGAAAAAAAATTAGTCATCAAGGAACTTTTGCGATGACCGTACTACCTGAATATCGTAATTATGGTATTGGAAGAGCTCTTCTAGAAACGTTAATTAATTGGGCTAAAAATAACAGTAAGATTGAAAAAGTTTCTCTTGAGGTAATGGAAGATAATTTAGGTGCAATCCAGTTATATAAGAATCTAGGTTTTTTTGAAGAGGGTAGACAAGTAAAGGGTGTAAAATTGGATGGTGGCTATCAAGATTTAATATTAATGGCTTTATTCGTTTGAAATTGAACATTATTCAAGAATAGGGTGCTATTGTTGAATAAAACAGAATCGTCTATATACGCTAGATTGTTAGTTCACGAAATTCAAGAGATTTGAGATCAATATTAGAGTGACGCGACATCTTTTATAATGGTCAATATGTTACGTCTTTCAAAAGAATCTGCTTTATAGAACGTGTCCACGGTTTATATCTTACTACATGTAATATTTATTTAGTGTAATTTTTACGAATATGTATAATTACATAAAGTTTATGAGAAAAAGAGAGTATACTTTGATATTGTGTAGTAAAGATAAGGCCCACCTACGAAAATAGGTGGGCCTTATTATTAGGTATTGCTATCTCATTGCACAAAAGGGAATTTGTATTAAAATCATATCATATCCTTAAAGTTCTTATATTGAGAAAAAAGAAAAGGCACCCTTATGTAGGTACCTTTTCTAATAGTTTTTTAGCAGAAGCAACTGCATCCGATAATGATTAATAGTATAAAGAGTACAACGAGTAAAGCAAATCCTCCAGCAAAGCCACCGCCGCCACAACTACCGCAACTACCACCAAATCCCATAATAATCGTTCCTCCTTTAAGTAAGAGGGGAAAACATGAAGTCACTCTTGTGTTGTAATGGATTCATTTTACTTTATGTTTTTATGTATGAATTGAGCAGGTCCTTTTGAAAATAAAGTGAAACTTTAATCAGTGGGGGTTTTCTTCATCCCCCACTGATTATCAGCCCGCACTAATCGGGCTTTTACGGGCAGTTGATCCCCCACCTAACTTCTTTGCTTTCGCTGAATTTTGAGGTAGGGGTCTTACTGCCCGTTAATGCGGGATAAAGAAAAGACGCCATAAGGCGCCTCCCATTTAGGTAGATAAGACTTTAGTTTTCCAATCTAAAGAAATTTTGTATCAGCTCTTTGTGAGTATATCATAATATCTGGTCGATTTATTATGCATTATTACATACCTTTCCCAATCCCTCTATTTTCCATTTGATAAAACAAAATCCCAATATTACAAACATTTAAATAAATATTTCTACACATTCAAAATATTTACAATTCTTACAGAAGTGATACATTTAAGGTGTAAATTATAAAAAGTATTAAAGGGGGATTTATTATGTTCAAGAAATTAGTAGTGGGAACATTAGCGACTGGTATTTTGTTATCTGGTGCAGGTGGAGCGATGGCTGCAACACCTAATACTGACAGTTCAAAGACAGAAAAGGTTACTATGGCAGCGGATAAGAAACATATTACATTAACAGGGTACCTATCAAAAAATTCTATACCGAGCAAAACTGTACTATATGGAATCACATGGTACTTGAAAGACGCATGGCAAGAACCGAACGGCACATGAACAGGTTATTTTGAAGGCTGGTATTAATTAATAAAATCTATTTATAATAAAGAGCCTCTTATAACGAGGCTTTTTATTTGTGTAAAATCATAAAGAAGAGACACCCTAAGGTGCCTTCCTGGTAGAGTGAAATTCAGTTTTATTTCTATAACTCTCCATGTTTCCACTCTTTATTATGAATATCTAATCCTTCTTGACCAAAGAAATGAAGAATAAATTCTTTTTCATCACTATCAGTTTTTTTAGCTAGCTTAGATCCCTCCATACTTTGCTTTTTTCCAGAACGTAAATAATGAATTTCACTAAAGTCTTCAACTACAGATTCAAAATCTCCATCGTACCATTTGTTCAGAAGAGATTCATATCTTTGTCTTTTATCATCAGTATTGATAACATGTAAGTTGTTTTTTAGGTATTGAATGTTTGCTTTGGTCATTTGAAATCGACCTACCTCACGGGTACCAGGAACATGAAGATTATGCCCATTGAATGTGAGTTTTTGGAGAGACATATGTATCAACATGTCATTTATAGTTTGCTCGTTTTGGATTTCTCCAATCGACTGTGCCGCTTTAGATAAATCCTCTTCACTTACTACATAACTATCTTTTTGTTGCTTTTGAATGGTTTGAACTTTCGGTTTTTCTTGAACCTTTTCTTCTTGTTTAGGTTTTGATTCAGTTGCAGTCTTTTCATTTGAGCTACAAGCAGCGATTCCCATAAGTAACGCGCTGCATGCTAATGCTGTAAGTAATTTTCGTTTCATGTTTAATGCCTCCAGTATGTACTAGTTATTTCAGTAAAAATGTAAGATTTCTCATCTCATGGTAGCAAACTAGTTATCCGCATATTGTCGTGTTTTGTCGAAAGTAATAAAAAAAGACACCCTAAGGCGCCTTCGTCCGACTTGAACTATGCATACAGGGGTAGCACCAACATTTCGCGGACTTTATACGTTAAGGCTAAGTCCCTTGATATAACAATGTTTTTGTTATAAGTGCAAAAAACGAACGTTTAAGGAACTTTATTTATTTTTAATGAAACTGATAGAAAAATGAGCAAAAATTAGTTCCAAAACAAAGGACCTTAAATATCTCCCCCTTGAAGAACCTGAATCTTAGAACTCGCTCTTTTTGTATTTATCAAATGTATAATCATTTTATTTTGGTTTTATTACAGTTCTAAAAGTTCCTTCAACTGTATGCGATTCGAAATTTTCAAAACTTGTTTTATACGGAAATGGAAATGCTAAAACTTGATAATTTTTCTTTTTATCTGTCTCTGGTAATTTTAATTGAAATACTTTTTTCTCATTTGGATTAACAGTTACATACAGCACTACCTCTTCATTTATCAAAGGAACTTGTTCCCAATCTAAAAAAGATACTAAGGCATAATCCATAACCTCATCAGTAGGATTTCCTACAGTTAAATATACTTCTTGTCCACTTTCCGCAGACATTAAAGCGATTAATTCATCTTCTGTTTCACTAATAAACACATTATCAATTGGATCTTCAGAACTAGTTTTTAAAGGTGCAACACTTTCATACTGATAATGAGGAATCGTTTCATTTTCTAAACTATATCGCAAAGGTAATACTTGTTGCACTGTCCCCGCTTTATCTAAATCTAATTTTTCTATTAAAAGATCTGGATCTTTAATCATTAGATAAGCCACTTCTTTCGTATCAGTATCTATTTTATTTGAAATTGCTGTATCTACAGTCGTGTTGGCTTTTGCAAGAAATTCATGACTTTTATCTTCGTTCCCATTCGCTTCAAATTGAACTTGTCGGAAATTGTTCATTACAAGGATTTTATATTTTCGATCATTATTAATATAACTATTTAATGTAACCTTAGAATCAATTTTTCCATTAGTTATATCTTTTAATACACTCCCAGAATCTATTATTTTGTTGTCTTTTCCAAGCATTCCGTATCCCACACGACCAGACCCTTTTGATAATCTCTCCTCAGTAGGTTTATCATTTGAAGTTGGACTTGAACTTTCTTTTTTATTAAAAATAACAAAAATACTAATAAAAAGAATACATATAAAAGTTATAAAAAATAAAATCTGACTCTTTTTCATAATTACTCCTTTTTATTTATGAGTATAAAAAAGTTAATCCAATAATCAGTTTATTCCTGAATATTAGATTAACCTATTTTCACGTATAAATTGATTTTATATTTTCACTACATATCTTAAATTTTTTTATGATGTTTTTGTTTCATGATTAACAGTTACATATCCAGATTTTTCATACGGACGACACTTTTGTTTAACATTTTAATCCCTCCAATAGTTTAGCGTGCAGACACAAAAGGCTACTAATCCCTATCGCTTCTTTTATAACATTAAGAGAGGATTTTTACTGAGATGTCATCACCGACTAATTGCTCGCTCATAAGTAAGATTATATTTAGAATATACTGCATAACTCAAAAAAGTTTTTTATTCATCAATTTAATTTCGTAGAATGCCCTTGTGGCGAAACATCTTGCATTTTTAACCACGACTAATATTCAAAAACAGAACCTATCCCATAGCTTCTTTAAGCCGCTTTCAATATAAAATGTTCTTCTTTGGGCATAAAAATCCTCTTTAGAAAAAATACTTAAGTGGGTAAAATTTTGCAGCATCTCAGAACGAAATTTTAAACCCTCTTGTAACAAGACATCTCATCCCCAAAACAAAAAAGATGGCGAGATTAAGATTGTAGTATCCCGAAAACAAGCAGTTTCTAAAGCCTAGTTAAGCAGATACGGTAAGCAAGTATACTATGTTACTAATGAAAAAGGATCTGATATGAATATCAGATCCTTCCCCACTATGTATAATTATTTCACTGTTTCTTTTATAAATTTAAGTTCTTGATACATACATCGCTTCACACGAGATTGCTATTTACTAGTACACGATAACTGGTTCATAAGTGTTTAAATTATCATACACAGTTTTCGCAATACTAGGAGGCAGGTTAACACAACCTCCAGATCCTCCCGTTAAATAGGCATTATTTGCCCAGTTTGTTCGCCAGCCGGCATCGTGGAACCCTTGGCCACCATTTGTGAACGGAGCCCAATAATCTACTTTAACGGAATAATCAGCTTTACCTACTGCACTACCTTTGAGTGTGTACGGTGTTCGTTTATAAAGGATGTACCACACACCTGGTGATGTATCTTCACTCGTGCTATGTTTCCCAGTTACTACATTTGTTGTGACTGCTAATTTTCCATCCTTGTAAATCCAAATTTGTTGCTCTGCAATTGAAACTTCCGCATACGTGTCTCCGATGCCGTTATTCGATGTTGTTTCATAACCGATGCCTTCTTTATCCCAGCCATTTCCGTGAATATGAGAAGCAGAAAGCGATTTTTCGCCTTTTTCAAAGGCTTGTTGGACTTGCTGTGTTTCTTTTTCAACATCTAGCGCCCAGCCATAGCCCTGTCCTTTTACTGAAATAACCGAGCCAGAATGAGTTTTAAATGAGAAATCTTTATTTAATGTTGATTTAGCATTATTAATTTCAGCAATCTTATTCTTAATGTCGCTCGCATCGATTGTAACTTTCATATCCTTTGACATAGAGGCATTTTGAATTAAATCTTTCGCTTTTAATGGATAAACTTCATTCTGTACTTTATAATCAACGGACTGTTGAAGAAGATCCTGTAGTGCTTTCTCCTCTTTTTTGACAATCGGATTGTCTTCTTTAATAGGCTGTATGTATGCAGACTTCAGATGAATTTCGCTTTTATACTTCTGCTTTTCGTAATCTTTCAATAGACTAGCAACGTCATATTGATTCCCATCAACGCTTTTCGAGATAACCAATTTTCCTTGTTCGAGCTTCGCCATAGCATCTTGAGGGGCTTTTAATTTTTTATTCATAGAGACGAGCTTTTCTTCCACAAGTTTTTTCAACGTCTCACTACGATATTGATCCACCTTTTTCGATAGCAGTGAATAATTTGTTTCCTTTGAGGAAGGGAAAAATGTCCACTGACTTTTTAATAGTTTCTTAACTTGAGACAAATCTTTTTCCGTAAATTCCATTTGCATATTTTTTTCATCTAAAATTTGTTGTTGGCCGACATAGACTTTGTTTTCTAGTCCAGATGTTTTTAATTTCTGTATTGCCTGATCAGCGGTTAGACCATCGACTTTTGTGTCATTAATCGTAACATTTGAATTGAAGTGGGTTGCCTGATAATAACTCATTCCCCCAATTAGAAGTGCAATTATACCGCCGCCTGCTGCGATAAGCTTCCAATTTGTAAAACGTTTGCTTGATCTTACTCTTTTTTTATCAACTTCTTCAACTGACTCATTTATTGCATTGTTGTTCATCAATCTTTCCCCCGTTTACATCAACGTCAATGATTTTAAACTAAAATCATTGACTAGTGTACCTTATTGTTCTTAAAATTTCATTATTTTTGACCAAATTTTATCGCATTTAATGGATCTAATTTAGACTTTTTAATAGAATGCCACTTAAAAATGGTAGATAATTTTTTCAATTCACACTGAATAGTCCCTTACATGTAATAACTCATTATAAAGTGAAACTTTAATCAGCCCGCACCAATCGGGCGTTTACGGGCAGTTGATCCCCCACCTAACTTCTTTGCTTTCGCTGAATTTTGAGGTAGGGGTCTTACTGCCCGTTAATGCGGGATAAAAATGAACTTCGGTGCCATAAAAAAACACAAAATCCTCGTTTATGTGATACTTTAAAATCTTAGCTTGATAGCGATGTGGTTGTCCCCCATCACTATCAAGCTAAGATATCTATTGTTCCCCAAAAACAAAAAAGCTATCTTAGTTTATAAATTAGGATAGCTTTTCTACTTAACCGTTTTTCCTGTGAATAGTTACAATTATTCATAGAAAAGAATAGAAGCAAATTATATTTTTACTTGTCAGCCTTAATTTTTTGGCAATACTCTTCTAAAGTTAACCCCTTTTCTTTTAGATAAATAGCAACTTCTTTTCCTACATAACGATAGTGCCATGGCTCATACTTAATGCCAGTAATATTCTCTTTATCTTTTGGATAGCGGAGAGTAAACCCATACTCTGCAGCATTCTTATCTAACCATTTGAATGCATCAGTAGTATCAAATTTTGCATTTAAATCTTCCACCGTATTCTGCCATTCAACTGAAATAATGTCTAATGCTAATCCAGTGTGATGTTCACTTGCTCCAGGATACTGAAGATATTCCAATGCCTTAGCACTAGCCTCTTCATCCGACAACCCCTGAGATTTATAGCTTTTAACTGAAGCATCATAATAAGTTTGTTGTAATTTTATAGCTCGATAACCTGACCTTAAATAAAGATTGATCCCCTCTTTTTTTGCAGCTGTTACCATATCCTGATAGCTAGTTGCAATTCTGCTATCTATTTTCATATTTGGCTTAGCATTTTGGGTGATACTTGTTAATTCAATCCCTAGTTCCTTTGATAACATACGTTCTCTATTTACAAGAATAATTCTCCAATCATTAAGATCAGAGATAGGTAAAACCTCTTTTTTATTCACATTTATCTCATTTTTATTTTTATCGTTATTATTAGTAGTTTCTTGAGATGTTTGTTTTCCACTACAAGCAGAAAGGCTCCATCCCAATGCCAATACCAATGCTAAAATTATAAATTTTTTAATTGTATCTCATTCCCTTTTTGTTTATTAGTCTTTATACCAATTTCCCAGCACATCTCTAGGAATATCCTTGAAATTCTCCAAAGAAACGGGGCCGACAAATTTTTTAATCCCATGATTTTTAGAATTTTCATCCGAATAATCTTTTAAAAATTGAATTTTAAAATGTTTCTTACCATCAGCATAGTCGGTTACTGTCGGTACGACTGCAGCTTGTCGTATACCAAAAGTTTCATCTTCATACTTGACAAATTGTATATAAGATAGTCCTCCAACCAATGTTTCTAATTTTTCTTGAGCAGAAATAAGATTTCCAAGAGAATAATAGATTAACGTTTGATGTCCATCTTGATTTTGTTTCCACTCAATTGGTTGAATTACATGTGGATGGTTTCCAATTACTACATCTACACCTAAATCTGTTAAATATTGAGCAATTTCTTTTTGTTGCTTTGAAGGTGTAAAGGTATATTCTACTCCCCAATGGACCATAACAATCACCATATCAGAGTTTTTCTTTGCCTTTTCCACATCATTTTGTATCGCTTTTTTATCAATTAAATTTAATGCCCAAGACTTATCATCTGCAATTTTATTTCCATTCGTACCATATGTATAATTAAGTAGCGCAAAGCGAATGCCATTTTTTGTAATCGTTTTTATTTCATTACGTTCGTTTTGACTTTCATTAATACCTAATGGGATTACATCCGGATATTTCTTCCAGTAATCTCTTGTATTCAAAACACCTTTGATCCCCATATCCATAGCGTGATTGGTTGCTTGAGTCACTATGTTGAATCCAGTGTCCACTAAAGATTGACCTACTTCTTCAGGTGTATTGAAAGTAGGATATCCTTGTACTTTTAGATTATTTCCTGCAATTGGAGTCTCCTGATTCACTATAGCAAGATCACTTGATTGAACAGCTTTTTTTATATTTTCATAAATATAGTGATAATCATATGAACCGTCTTTTTGTTTGCCATCTTTAATTACTGCGTCATGATATAAATTATCACCCGTTGCTATTAAATTCACAGCCGATTTTACTTTTTTATCTTCAATAAAATTAGGAGACTGTTGAATAGGACTTTTATCTACCCAATTTGGTGCTTTTAATGATTTATCTGTATTTGATTGAGCCGGTGGTAATGAAGCTTTAGACGTCTTAACATCCGTATTATCACAAGCGGTTAAAAGCACTAAAAAAATAAGACATAATAAAAAAAATTTTTCACTTCTCTTTAAATTATCTAACATGTAATCCTCTTTTCTGTTTTATTACTTCTAACCAATTCTAACAAATAACTTTTTAAAACAACGTATTTTGGTTTTACACTTAATTATGGAAGGATACTCTGTTACATCTGCTTCGGAATATGCGGATAATCGTTTTCCACTTTCTAGCAATCTATCGATTCCATCAGAATTAATAGATTGCTAGAAAAATATTATCCACCGGGATGTCGACTAGATTCCAATCAACATCCTCCAGATATTGAATCTAATATACCTGTTCCAATTGTATTAGCTAGTTAATCTAAACAAAAGAGAAGAATAGTTCATATAGCCTCCTCTCTTGCTTTACGTTTGTGAGTGGCTCCAAAAAGAGAGAATCGTTGCCGTCCCCCCTTTAGATAGTGCGAAATCTTTGTAACTAATTTCTTTAAGTTGAGCGACAATCATTATACTGATAACAATAAGTAAGACCCAAGAACTTATTTTACCAATATATTAAAAAAGTAGCAATATTTTCTGCGATCCATATAAAGAAGCCAATTATGAGAGTTATTCAGCAATATCGCCCGATTGCGGAAGATCAAGAAAATAATTATGATTGCTGCTTATAGTTTGTTGAACTAACGCACCCGTTACTTTAAGTGAATTGATTCACAATCTTACTGGGAATTTACCTAAAAAAGCTGAATTGACTTAATAAAAAAAGGACTCCCTTTTTGGGAATCCAATTCATTCAGTGTCACTTTGATTAAAGTCTAATCTTCTCGGTTCTCAACACTGTCATTAGCCTCATCGGCACCTTCGCCGACTTTGTTACCCATCGCTCCTCCTGCAACAGCTCCTGCAACGGTACCAAGTGGACCAAGAACAGAACCCAAAGCAGCTCCAGCGACAGCACCGACACCAGTTCCTACCGCTTCGCCAGCATCATTATCGACACGATTACGTTTGTTTTTATCAGCCACTCATCTCACTCCTTATTTAGAATAGGCAAGTGCATTCCAGCACAATACCTTACATATTTTGACCTATAAGGACAGATTTATACGAAGTTTCTTAACATATAAAGGGGTGAAGGAATTGTTGTTGAATTTTACGAAGCATTTAATAATTTTTGTAATTCGTTATACGTCAAAAAGACGAAGTCTGATTGGAGACTACGTCTTTGTTTATAAAGGGCATCAAGCGTTCCGATTCCTTTTATTGTACGTGAAGCATGGCGAAGTGTTAGAATCCTGAGGATTTAGCAAACCGGCGCTTTACATGGCGATGTAGCGGTGCCAAATAGCCGTTTAATAATTATTTCTGTCACTTATATGCATATGTATATGTATATGCATATGTATATGTATAATCAAACGTTATTACTAATTTGTAATTGCTCTAAAAGATAATCACAGACATTTACAAAAATATATTGTTTTTTTAAACTTAATAACAAGTATTTCAATTCAAATTCTTGATAAAAAATCTTAGTGATATATAGTTTAAACTCATCTAAATTAGGCTTTTCTGAGCTGTATAGCATATCTAAAGGAAGTTTAAATTTAGAAAATAAAAAATCATTTTGGGCAAAAATCGAAACTTCTTCTCTAGTTAATCGATCATGAAATGCAATTAGAATTTTTCTTAAAGCATTTACTTGTTCTTCTTCAAATTCATAATCTATAACAAATCTATAAAATGGAAATTCGTCTGACTGAATCATACTTTGCATAAGTCTAAATTGATATCTTAATAAAGTCACTTCTTTGATTAAATCCATGTTCCTCCTCCTTTATTCCCCTAAATTTAACCAGATTATCATAACAATTTATAACTTGAAATACAAATACTTATGATATATCACCCATACAATTTTAATTATCATAACCTATCATTATCAATAGTCAACAATGCATAAAATTTTCGTTATGGGGGTAATGAAAAATCTTAGCTTGATAGCGATGGGGTAGCACCATCAACCTAAGATTTTGAGACATCCCATGCCTATCAAGCTAAGAAAAGCTAATCCCCCAAAGTGAAAAAACAAACCGTTTTCTTTCAAAAATATACGAAATTTTCATCCTGAGGGTGTAAATTCTTAAGTTGATGGGCAGAGGGGTGCGACAGCATGCCCATGCCCATCAACTAAGAACTCATAATACCTCCAGAACGAAAATTTTGTACATTTTTCTCATTTTTTCGTTTTTAGGTAACTCATTCTTATTAGCTTGATGACGATGGGGCATTTCCCCATATACCTTCTTTCAATTGATTTGTTCTAATTCATTCAATTACATGTTGTATAAGGAAGCCCTTCTTTTTTCCATGCAAGAAATCCACCCTTTAAATTAACCACTTCCTTTATACCAGCTCTTTGCAAAATACTAGCTGCTATAGCGGAACGCAATCCGGTTCGACATTGTAAAACTATTGGACAATCTTTCGGAATATAATCTAACTGCTCAAATAGCTTACCTAAAGTGATATGTATTGCATCATGAAGGTGTCCTTCCTCCCACTCTTTATTACTACGCACATCGATAACCTTAACACTTCCACCCTTTATATACGGATATAATTCAATTGATGTTTTTTCTTTGTAACTTTCTAAACTATCAAATCTTTGTATTACTTTTAAAGGTGCATAAGCAATAATATTATCTAGCCCAATAGATTCAAAGTCTCTAATAACTTCCCCCACTCTAACTCTTTCCGTATCTAAAATTATTAACGTTTCTTTTTTATAATCTAATAACCATCCACACCAAGTTGTAAAAGAGTTGTTATACGGTATGTTGATTGACTCCTCAATGTGACCGGCAGCAAAACTCTCTACATCCCTTATATCAACTATTTGCTGAATGCTCCCTATCATTTCTTGAAGTTCTTCTACTGTATTAATAGCAGTAATCTCTCTCTTCTTACGAATTGGTGAACCATACTTATTTAAATCCTTCATTAAAGAAAAATACTTTGGAGGCTCTGGCTGTCCCGTTAATAAAGTCGATACAAAATGATCTTCTTCATTACACTGAAACGCCCAATTAAACATCTTTTCATAACCTAATGTGGAAGTTGGAATTGCTCCTAATGCTTTTCCACATGCACTTCCTGCACCATGTGATGGCCATATTTGCAAATAATCGGGGAGTGTTTTTATTTTTTGTATAGAATCAAATAACTGTTTCGCTCCTATTTTTGCGGTATCTTTAATACCGACAGCAATTTCTAATAAATCAGGTCTTCCTATATCTCCTACAAATATAAAATCACCTGTGAATATTCCTATCGGTTTATCATTCGTATAATTATTTTGACTTGTATCAGTTACTAAAAAGGAAATACTTTCAGGCGTATGCCCTGGGGTATGAATTACATTGAATTTTATATGACCAACTTTAAACTCTGTACCCTCTCTAACCAAATTATATCGGCCCTCGTTAAGATATTGATATTTCCAATCACAATCCCCTTCATCAGATACATATAAATTTGCATTATAAAGATGGGAAAGCTCTCTAGACCCAGAAAGAAAATCTGCATGAATATGAGTCTCAGCCGCAGCAATTACTTCCATCCCTTCTTTCTTAGCAAATTCTATATATTGTTCTATATACCGACCCGGATCAATTACAATTGCTACGCCTTCCTTCTGACAACCAACTAAATAGGAAGCATGAGCTAATTTTTCATCATAAAAATATTTTAAAAGCATAGCTATTCCCTCCAAATAATTATTCCAAATTACTTTTCAATTTTTACAACAATCCTCTATCTTTCCCTATAGAATCCCTTTCAACATAAAGTTCCAATACATATAAGGCAGCATATATCTTTTAAGTAAAAACATACTATACCGTTCTTTCGCTTGATTAAACGGAAACGTTTCTTGAGGCTCATGTTCATAGTTAAATTCAGCGAGTATAAGACTTTTATATCCTGTAACAATCGGACAGGATGTATATCCATCGTATCTAGCCTGCAAGTCTCTTCCGTTAAGTACGTCCATAATATTTTGTTTTAAGACAGGTATTTGTTTTCGAATTGCCGCCCCAGTTTTAGAGGTAGGTAAGTTAGTACAATCACCAAGTCCAAAAATATTCTTATATTGTACATGCTGCAAATTATAAGGACTTATATCTACCCACCCCTGATGATCACTGATCTCACTCTCTTTAATAAAATTAGGTGGCCCCATTGGTGGAACAACATGTATCATAGTATATGGTACTGTTTCTCTTTTCAGTGTTTGCGTATCTTCAAAAATTGCTTCTCTCTTTTCAGCGATAATTTCTACTAAATCTTTATTATAATTCGTTATAATTTGCTTTCTTTCTAGTACTCGTTCTAATGTATCAGCATAACGTGGAACCTGAAATATGTTAGCGTTTGCGGAATAAAACATTACTTCACTTCTGTTTCTTACACCGTTATTACAAAAATACTCTTCTGCTAAATACATAATTTTTTGCGGAGCCCCACCACATTTAATAGGAGTATTGGGGTGGGTAAAAATCGCATTCCCTCCTTTAAATTTTTCAATTTCTCTCCAAGTAGAATCAACATATTTATAAGAATAATTACTACAAACCCCATTAGTCCCAATAGACTCCTTTAAGCCTTTAATACCATCCCAATTTATTTGTATACCGGCTGCTACAATAAGAATCTCATATTCAAGCAGCATCCCATCATCTAAAAGTATCTTATTTTCATCTGGAAACAACTTAACAACACTTTTTGGAATCCACGTTGCTCCTCTTGGAATAAGTGATTCTTGATTACGCATCGTACATTCCTTTGAAACAATTCCTCCCCCAACTAAACTCCATAGTGGTTGAAAGTAATGCTTTTTTGATGGATCAATAATCGCTATACTTTCTTTCAATAGGGGTACATTTCGTAACAAATGTGCAGTAGAAGATAGTCCTGCAGTCCCAGCACCAATTACAACAATTTTATAACTATCTCTAGTCTTCATTATCCTCTTCCTATCTAAAATTAATTTTTAAGTTCACTCATAATTCTCCTTATTTCATCGTAGTAACAATATTATAAGTCTAAAACACCATTATTTTATCTGATTTAAATGAATATTTTGTTAATATTATCCATCGACATATTATATGCGTAAAGTCCTTATTTTTCATGAAAAATTGTGAAATATAAAAAAAGAACCTATCGAGGGTTCTTTTTTTATTATAATCATTCAAATTTCAATTTTATCTTGATACTTAGATTTCCACACAAATTACATTTACTTTTTTGCTCTCCTTTATTAATTCCTATCCCCAATTGGTTTAAATTAGTGAATAAAATTCAATCATATAAAAATAATAACTACAACTAATCGTTATATATTAAAGAGGTGTCAATTTTGTCCTTAAATGAAGAGACCTTAGAAACTAAGACAGATAAAACCATTGAAAAGATCCAAACAAGTAACTTAAAACAACTTAAAAATACACTAGATAATATCTTTGATATTAGTGCAGATTTGATTGAACATCCTTTGCAATTAAAAACAAACACGAGTATTTTATTATATTATTTTGAAGGTCTTACAGATGGTGTAGCATTAAAAAGCAATGTTGTTACACCATTATTACAAGAAGTAAATGAAGACAGTCAAATCTTTAATTCTAATATTATTGCTACTCATACCAAAATAGTATATACATGGAATGAAATTAAAGAAGGATTACTTGAGGGTCAATGTGTACTGTTTATGGAAGGAGAAAATCGGTCACTTCTAATAAATACAAAAGGCTGGGCAGAGAGAGGCATTCAAGAACCAATTTCAGAAGTTACTATTAAAGGCTCACATGATGGTTTTATTGAGAATGCCACAAAAAATATAGGCCTAATCCGTCGATATATTCCTTCTACAGAGTTAAAAATCAAAAAACTGACGATTGGAGAACGAGCCACTTCTTTAGTCTATTTAATTTACCTAGGTGATGTAGCAAACGCAGATGTAGTCCAAGAAATAGAAACTAGAATCTGTAAAATTAAAACAGATGCGGTATTGAGTATTGGAGAACTATCTAATTATACAAAAGATCAAAATTGGACTCCTTTTCCGCAGGCTTATTTAAGCGAACGCCCAGACGCCATTTCAAATCATATACTTGATGGAAAAGTAGCAGTGTTAATGGATAGATCCCCTGGTGCAATGGTTGTTCCTATGAATTTGATTGGATTTTTTCAAACTCCAGATGACTATAATATTCATTGGCTCATTGCATCATTTTTTCGCTTATTACGATTTGTAGGATTTATTATAGCTATTTTTTTACCCGCATTTTATATTGCTATAGTCTCTTTTCACTTTGAAATCATTCCTATAGATTTATACACTTCTATTGCAACGTCAAGAGTTAAGGTCCCCTTCTCTCCCTTATTGGAAGCTTTTATAATGGAAATCACACTAGAAATGCTACGTGAAGCTGGTATTCGGTTACCACAACCTATTGGACAAACTATTGGAATTGTTGGAGGGATTGTAATTGGACAGGCGGCTGTTCAAGCTGGGCTTGTGAGTAACGTTATGGTTATTATCGTATCTATTACAGCTATTGCATCATTTATTGTTTCTAATTATGATTTATCAAGTTCTATACGCCTTATTCGTTTTCCAATGATGTTATTGGCATACTTTTATGGGATTGTAGGTATTATTAGTGGTTTAATGCTCTTATTTGCTCATTTTGTTTCACTAAGTTCCTTTGGTTCACCATACGGATTGCCAATAGCACCCTTCCGTCTCCAAGAGTTAAAAGATTCTTTTGTAAGATTTCCTATTTCTATGATCACCAACCGCTCGAGTACAGGACAGCCGAAACAAAAACAGAAAAAAGAAGGTGGTTCGCATGAGGAACCTTAAATTCCAAAACATAACTTTATTCGAATTTATTATTTTCATTCATTCACTGCAACTTGCATCAGGTATGTTAATTATGCCAAGCCCACTTGCTGCTACGGCTGGCACAGATGGCTGGATTTCTATCATTCTCGGATGGATAACCACTTCTATAATCGGCGTATTTATTATATTAATGTTACAAAAAAATCCCAATAAAAATTTCTCACAAATCCTAAAAACATACTTTGGTAAATGGATAGGGACAATTTTTTTTCTTTTATATGCCTTTTATCTATTTTTTGCTGGTTTTAATACTTTATTAAAGGCAACTGATGTTGTAAAAGTGTGGATATTCCCTTCCACTCCCGCTTATCAAATCACCATATTATTACTATTACCTTTTATTATTTTAGCCCTGAGTGGGTTAAGGGCTCTTACTAGTTATTCTATGCTTGTTTTCTTCTTCACTACTTGGATGCCACTATTTCTTCTTTTTTCACTAAAGAGTAACTACAACCCTTTACACCTACTACCTATTTTTAAAGATGGATTATACCCTATTGTAAAAGCAACAAAAGAAACCATTACCCCTTATGCCGGCTTAGAAATTGCATATTATATATATCCGTTCTTACAAAAAAAACAAAAAGCCATAAAAGGACTACTAATAGCGAATACTGGAACCATGTTTTTCTATCTATATGTGACTATTCTTTCTTATATATACTTTAGCCCAGAGGGAATAAAGGACGTAATTTGGCCAGTATTTCATCTGTTAAAAGGGGTTCGTTTTTCTTTCATAGAACGATTAGAAATTATATATATCGCTTACTATTTGATTGTATTTTCCACTACAATATATCCGTATTTATTTTTCAGTTTTGAATCTGTGACTATTTCATTTCAAAAAAACGCCCGCAATTGGGCGCTGGTCGCTTTTATGTTATTAATAATCGGCTTATTTGTGTTTCTAAATCCCGATATGGATCAATATTTATTTACATATTCTCTTATGGATATCCTAAATATCATTTTCTTTATTCTATTTCCAGTCTTATTTTTCGCTTACAGTATTCTTTTTACTTGGGTTACTAGGAGGAAACAACTTTGATTCGAAAATGGATATGGATTGTAATTTGTTGTGTATATTTAATTGGTTGTAGTCAGAGAGTTCCTCTTGAGAAGGTTTCATTAATCCTGTTAATTGGCTTGGATAGAACCCCTAATGGAGACATAAAAGTTGGCACAAGCATACCACTCTTTCATCACAAACAGCCAAAAAGTACTATAGAGCATTGGACACAAGCATCAACTGTACTTACTGGATTCAGTAAGATAGATACGAAGTTAACAGGGTATATGACAGCCTCCAAAGCTGACATCATTTTAATTGGGAACAAATTGGCGCAAGAAGCAAACTGGTTGCAGGAGCTTGATTCTTCTTACCGTGATCCTTACGCAACCATTAATGCTAAAGTGGTACTTGTAGATGGACCTGCAGAGGAAATTTTTAAAATTCATAAGCCTAGTAAACCATCACTACCATCTTATATAAATAGCGTAATCGAATCCTCAATTCAAAATAATCAATCCGTCTCTTCTACAATTCAACAATTAATGAGGGAACAAAATGAAGAAGGAATGACACAAACTGTTCCAATTATCAAGAAAACAAAGAATGAAATCGACACAGTAGGAATTGCATTTTTAAATCGACACGGTAAATATTTAACCCATATCCCTAAAAAAGATGTTAAATTTTTCAATCTTATAAATAAGCCAAGAACTAACGGCCGAATGATACTACACCTTGTGCTTCCTCCTAAAAAATCCAACAAAAAACCAAACGCTTCTATCTTGGTACAGAATGCGACAAGAAAAGTAGATGTTAATTTTCAAAACGGAAAGTTTGTATTTAATCTCGATATAAATGCTAATGTAGCCTTAATAGAAAAAACAAATGCGAATTTAATCAAGGAGCATTATGATAATAGAAAAAACATAAATAATTTAAAGTATGCTATTCAAAAAGAAATTAATACGAATTTACAAAATATGTTGAATGAAATACAGCAGAATAAAATTGATCCAATCGGATTATCCCTATATGCTAGAGCTTTTCAATATAAAGAGTGGAAAAAACTAAAAGGAAATTGGTCGCAAGCTTTAGCAGAGGCTAAAATAACTGTAAAGACACACGTCAAAATAAAGGATACTGGGACCATTAGAAATTAGACTAGTCTATTCTTCTGCTTAAAAGTATTTCTAAGTGGGATTTTCCCTCTTCAATAATGATTATGTAAAAGATGCTAATTCAAAAAAATCTTTTCCGTTCTTTTAAAAGAGCAATAATTCCACTACGGTAATCAAGTACAGGTTTCTAATATAAAATTACTTTCACATTAGAAACCTGTAAATACTATTAGTCATGAACTTACCGCCCTTCTTTGTTCTGTATGCTTTTTATTTCCGCGTTGTATAACTGGAATAACAGCACTACCCATCACAAACATTGCACCTGTAATTTGAATAAATGATGGAATACTTTTGTTAAACATTATATCTAGTATCAATGAAAACAAAATGTTTAGATATAACAATGCAGACAAATTTGATATTCTTGTTGTTAACTTATATGCCTTTCCTCTAAACCATTGATTTCCTAGACTTCCCATTGCCATTAGAAATAAAAATAAGAGTACGATTGGAGTAGTAGTAAAGACTTCACTATAACTCTCCTTTGAAAATAATGTAGATAGTATACCTGCTATTATTGTTCCATATAAATACGTATAGGTCATAATTGATAAGTTATCATCCGTTTGTGCACTTTTATGTAAAAAGAATTGTGAAAACGCTAAAGATACTCCTGAAAATACCCCTATTCCTAAATAAAAGAAGGATTCATAATCTATACTACCTGTTTTTAATATCAAAAAAACTCCTAAAAAGCCTACAAATGCCGCTATTATTTCTAGCCATGTTGCACGCTTTGTTCTCGAAAAAAGTGTAATAAGGCAAATGAAAATAGGTCCTGTATTATATAAAACCATTGCTATGAAAAGTGAAGTTTTAGCTGCACATAGAAAAAATAATGCTTGTGATAATGTAATAGAAAAAGCTCTTGGTAATTGTTTATAACTATTTCTCCAAAATGAGATTTTCTTCATTCTTGTTATAATAAAAGGAATTAATAATAGAAAAGGAATTAAAAATCTTGCTGTAAGAGTTAAAAAGAAATCACCCGAGACAATAGCATGTTCTGCAAAGAAACCTGATAGTGAAAAACTAATGCCTGAAAGAATCATAAAAAAGGTCGCTTTTTTTAGATTATCCATTAAATTTATACCTCCTTATTAAATCCCCACTTCCACTCTGTTTAATGAAGGGGGTCTTCTCAATCACATGGTAAATTAAATGACCGAGAAACAGATTCATTATATTTCTCGGTCTAAAAAAAATGTAAGATTAATATTAATGACAGAGGAAAATCCCCCAGAAATTAAGGCAATATTAATTCTCCTTTAAAAAGTAATCTTGCTGTCCGAGTAACACTAGACTTCTTAATTACATATCCACTGTTTGATTCCTCAACAACAGATTCTGTTTGAATTTTCCCAGCAGGGTGCTCTATTATAATTTGGTTTGGTTTTTGCATTCTGTTTTGGTAATTATTATGTACAACATGATATGCAGTTGTACCACGAATATTTATGGCTACTGATAATGCAAGCGATCCTGTTACTGCATGGGTGCTATGGCATTGATGAGGAATAAAATATCTTGATGTTATGGTCCCTGATTTCCTTGGTTTTGAGACGATTGCAATCTTAGGAATGACTTTATTGGATACGTCCCCTAAATTTGCAAGATAAGCTACTTCTTTTCTAATCAAATCAATGTTACGTAAAAATGACTTATTGGCATTTAACACCTCGGGGGTTTCATCGCCTATAATACCCAATTCATTGGCTCGAATGATAATTAAAGGTACAGATACATCGATACAAGACACATTAATTCCATTAATAACATTCAGCTTTTCTCCAGTAGGAAATAATTTTCCCGTAACTGACCCTATTGAATTTTTAAAATTAAGATTAATAGGAGCCCCCGTTCCTGGAACACCATCTATCTTAATATCTCCTTCATATACAACATTTCCATTTTTAGTGGCTATTGTCGATTCAACGATTACATTTGTATTTAGGTTTCGTATTATTATAGTTCTTTCTCCTGATCCAACTTTAATCAGTCCGCTTTCTACTGCATAAGGTGCAACAGCTGCAATTATATTTCCGCAGTTTATGCTATCGTCTAATATCATTCTCTTTAGATCTGCTTGTAAAAATAAATAATCAATATCTATCCCTGGTGTAGTAGACGCTCGAATAATCGCAATTTTATTTGATAAAGGATCTAATGTACCCATTCCATCAACACCACGTGCATTCCCTGCCCCTAATGCTTTTAAAATGATCTCATCTCTAATAGATTTATTGGCAGGTAAATGTTTATCTAAAAAAAAGAAGCCTTTTGACGTTCCTCCACGCATGATAAAACAAGGTATTTTCATTTATAAGCACCTCTCTTTTATACTTCACGCCACAAAAACCTATATTCTTTATATACAAAAGATAAAATATTAGTCTTATTATTTTTTTAACCAATCTAATCAAAGAAAAATATATTAGTTCGCAATCTTTTCCCCTCCCCGCATTGTAAATAAAGACCTAAAAAAGGTTAAATTAGAAATTATGTAAATCACCTCCTATCGTTTGGGTTCCATTCTAACAATAAAGTAAAAAATAATTAATCGAATACTGTGTATAAATAAAAGATTAATAATTCTGAACATTAAGTGCATTAGATTGATGACATATACTGAATAGATAACTTAAATTATAAGTACATTCGACAATAATTGATTATTTTCTGAATTTTCTTGAAAAAATAGTAAAATTACCCCATTTTTTCTTCTATTTTGCTATGATAGTTACAATTAAATTGAATTAGGATATTTCTATAGAATGGGGGAGTATATAATGAGTGTTTCAGTACAGGGAAATGAACAATTAACCTCTCTAATGAACGACTGGTATCGATCTATGCTATCTCAACAAGTTATAAAAGCTACTAATCTAAAAAAGAAAATTGATGAAAAAATTAATAAGTTAAGCATTGAACCGAATCAAGAGCATCAGGATCAAAATTTGTTACTATACTATTCACTGCTCGAATTTCGTTACAATGTCTTAACAGATAGCCTTGGTATTCAACAAAATAGTTTTGATACTATTAGCGATTATGATATGCCTACAGATCAATTTCTACGCTTCTATTATCATTTTTTCAAATCCATTCATTCCACTTTTATATCAAATTATACTGAGGCAGAGGAACATTATAAACTAGCAGAAAAGATATTGGTAGATATACCAGATGAAATTGAACATGCTGAATTCTACTATAGAATTGCTACTTTCTATCACCATACCTATAACACGCTCGCTTCTATTGAATACGCAAATAAATCGAAAGCAATCTTTTCAAAGTATGGAGGTTACGAAGTAAAAACTGCCTTTTGCAATAGCTTGCTAGGTGGCTGCTGTATCTATTTAAAGCAGTACGAACAAGCAGAAGAATATCTAAATTCTGCAATTGATTTACTAAAAAAGAATAAGGAAGAAGATTCCTTGTTATATGTAAGAAGTACTATGGGGTGGCTATATTCTGAGCAAAGCATGTCTACTTTAGCTATCCGTCATCTTTCAGAAGTAACAGATAAGATCCCTACACACTTCAAGGCTATATTCCTACAAGCTAAAGAACATTATAAATTAGGAGAACAATCGACAGCCAGCAAACTCATTGATAAGGGATTACAGATTTGCAGAGAAATTCATAACGAAGAATATATTCATCACTTCTTTATCTTAAAAAGATTAAACGAAAATATTCCATTGGAAGAATTAGAAAACATCATTCAAGAAGGAATCTTATACTTTGAGAAAGAAGAGTTATGGGAATATGTTGTCGAATACGCTGAATTATTTGCTACAAAATGTAGACAATTAGAGAATCACAAAAAGGTAAGTGACTATTTTCATATTTGTTATCAAGCGAGACGAAAATCAATCGAAAAAGGAGTGTTACAATAATGAAAAAGATTAGCTTATTATTATCCGGCATTGCTTTTATTGGAGCGTTAACGGTGGGAATTTCTCAGTCTTCTAAAACAGATCAGCTTGCTACTCATGGACATTACCCTATTCCTTCATATAGTGTTGGCGATGGTGGTGGTGCACCACAACAACTTTAATGTAAATGCATTTAAAAACCCTCTAAATGGAGGGTTTTTAAATGCCGAAATATGAACTGCACTTTTTCTGTAGCTTTCTTCTTTTTCAACATAAGTTTTACAATACACTAAAAAAGATTAACCACCATTTAAAGTAGTTAATCTTTTTATTAAATATAAATTGCAAATACATACTATAACTATTTACCACGATATAAGATTTTAAATTCCCACTCTTTAATACGCTTTCTAGTATTCTATCCTAGAATCTGAACTTATATCTTAAATCCACCAATTAACTCTTGAAGTTCTTCCGCCATTTGTGCTAATTGTATTGCTGAAGAATTTATCTCTTCCATAGAAGCATGTTGTTCCTCAGATGAACCTGCTATCGTTTGCATGCTTGAAGAATTCTCTTTTACAGAAATAGCTATTTGATCAATCGATGTATCGACTTTCACTGCATCAGTTGTCATTTTATTAGATAGTTCCACCATACCATGTACTTTTGACACAATATCATTTGCAGATTTTGAAATCTCATAAAAACTTTGTTTTGTATCATTCGCAACCTTAATTCCCGACTGTACTTCTACTCCTACTTCATTCATAGCTTTTACAGTCTCATGTACATCTGTTTGTATTTCATTAATTAAACTTCCAATTTCCATTGAAGATTCAGATGATTGCTCCGCTAACTTCCTAACTTCATCGGCAACGATTGCAAATCCTCGTCCCTGTTCTCCTGCTCTAGCAGCTTCAATCGCTGCATTCAATGCTAATAAATTTGTTTGTTCCGCAATATTTTGAATCGCTTCTAATATACTTCCGATTTGCTGCGATTTCTTATCTAATAATTTAATTACAGTATCGGATTGAGAAACAGAATGATGTATAGACTGCATTTGTGTTACAGTTTGTTCTACTAATTGTTCTCCTTCATTGGCCTTTTGTTTTGTATATAAGGATGAAGTCGATACTTCAGAAGCATTATCAGCTACATATTGAATATTTCGTGTTACCTCACCAATTAATTTCGTTCCAGACTCAACTTCATTATTTTGAACTTCTGCACTATTCGAGATTTCTTCCATTTCTTTTGTAATTTGTTCTGTCGCAACACTTGCTTGCTCCACACTAGCAGTTAGTTCCTCAGAAGAAGCAGCCACATGTCCTGCAGATGTGTTAATTTGAGAAATAATATTACGTAACGACTCTGCCATTGTATTAAAGCTATCACTTAGCTGACCAAGTTCATCCTTTGAACGAATATCTATTTTCTCAGTTAAATCTCCCAGACTAATTCTTTGAGCTGAAATAACTAATTGCCTTAGTGGATTAATAATAGATCTAAGAATGAAGAAAATTACTATTCCACCTAATAATAATGAAGCCCCTATTATAGTGAGCGTTTTATAAAAAATAGGATTGGTAGCCTCTTCAATTTCTTTCGTAGGCATTACGCCAGCTATTTTCCAACCTGTTTTTTTGTTTGTCTTAAAGCTTATGTTTCGATCTTCACCATTAAGGCTATAAGTAATTACGCCATCTTCTTTCTTATACATTTCATCTGCTAATGATTTCTCTAACTTCTCACCTGGCTTAAGGGATGGATGAACAACTATAGTTTTATCTTGACTTACTATAGATACAAAGCCTTGTTTTCCTATTTTTATCATTTTAGAAGTTTTTACGATATCATTAATAATTAAATCCACACCAATGACACCACTTTTATCTGCATTTTGTTTTGCAATTGCTATTACCATATTTCCTGTAGCCTTTGATTTATATGGAGATGAAACAATAATCTCTCCATTGGCTTTTACTGCATCCTTATACCAACTACTTTCTAACGGATTAAACCCTTCTGGTATTTTTCCAACAGGTGCATGAATAAATTGATTGTTACTGGATGTCGTATAAATTGTTTCTATTTCTGGATGTAACTGTATATACTGATCAAATTTACTCTGTACATTTTGTAATTGTTCAGGATTATAATCACCTTGTGTAAGTAATTTTGCAAAATGTGTTACATCTGTATACTTGTTTTCTAATTCATCATCTACAATCTTATCTAAAATACTTACATTTTCTTTTGCTGATTGTAGGATTATTTCATTAAGATCTGTTTTTGCCTTATTATAAGATGATACTCCTACGATAAGACTAGGTATAATTAATATTGCGATAAATGCCATAGACAACTTCGTTTTAAGCTTTATTTGTCCCATTCTTTCTTTTATTTTAAACACTAGATACTTCTCCTTTTCATTCATACTACTCATATAGTTTATTTAAATGTTTGCTCCTTTATTTTTCTACATTCATTTATGGTATCATTCGAAATGGCATCACCATTACATCCTCTTACTCATATCTTCACATGTAGCGATTTTAATTCCACAAGCAGAGTTTTATCTATCCTCCTTTTGAATATGTTACCTCTATATATTTAGCAATTTTAAGACTACGAATTTTTCCAAATAAACTGGATGAAACATATACTTCATTTAAAAGATGCTTTTTGGCTTTGTTTGGATAAAGTGAAACTTTAATCAGCCCGCACCAATCGGGCTTTTACGGGCAGTCGATCTCCCACCTAACTCCCCCGCATTCGCTGAATTTTGAGGTGGGAGTCTTACTGCCCACAAATAGCGGGATAAAAGTTTAATTTAGCGTTATTCAAATCAGATGAAATCCTTACCATAATAAATTCTCTAAACATAACTAAGTGAATTTATTCTTTGTATAATTATGTTTAACAGCCTTTTAACCATTCTAACTGCATCACTTCATTCATGAATCATTTACTACAACCGATTTTATTGTATTGGATAACTAAACCATAAATTCTAAATAGAAGAATAAAATAAATTGGAGAACTCCATTGTAACACGTGCATATAAGTTTTAGATATTAAAATTCAACAATATATTGTTATTCATTATTCTTATCTTCATAAAGTGAAACTTTAATCAGTGGGGGTTTTGTTCATCCCCCACTGATTATCAGCTCGCACCAATCAGGCTTTTACGGGCAGTTGATCTCTCACCTAACTCCTTTGCTTTACAGCCGAATTTTGAGGTGGGAGTCTTACTGCCCACAAATAGCGGGATAAATTTTCTGCTTACTTATTCTGTCCATTTTTCAACTGCAACGCAATCAAACTCGCAAAATCATGCACAAGTGTCGCAGCTAAAAGGGACGTAATTTGCGCTTGATCATATGGCGGTAATACTTCTACTAAGTCGAAACCAATATAATTAAAACCGCTTAATGCTCGCACCATATCCAGCGTCTCTCGACTATTAAATCCCCCTACCTCTAGCGTACCTGTACCTGGCGCACAAGATGGATCTACAAAATCAATATCAAATGTTAAGAAACATGGCGTATCACCGATTATTTCTCGCATTTGCTGGAGAATGCTTTCAAAACCACGATTACATAATTCTGCTGTTGTAATGACGTTATAACCTAAATCACTACTAGCCTCTATATCACCAGGATGATTCAATGTTCCTCGGATTCCAATTTGAAATACCTTATCTGGTTGTAATAATCCTTCCTCATGTGCACGTATAAATGGCGAACCATGCCAATATTTTTCTTCATAATATGTATCCCACGTATCTGTGTGAGAATCAAAATGAATCATCGCGACAGGACCATGAACTTTAGCTGCTGCACGAAGACTTGCTAATGTAACAGAATGATCTCCGCCAAGTCCTATTGGAATGATTCCTTGCTGCATTAATCCAAAAACAGCTTCTTCAATTAAATCATAGCTACGATGAATATTATGCGGGATAACAGAAACATCCCCAATATCAATTGCATTTGTGTCATCAAACGGGTATACATGGTGAATTGGATGATAGGGAAACAACGTCATAGATGCTTGACGAATTGCTTGCGGCGCGAAACGCGCACCAACGCGAAATGACGCTGCCGTATCAAATGGCATTCCTAAAATAGCAATTTTTGCTTGATCATTACTAGAAGGTAATCTCATAAATGTACCTGTCGTACAAAATTCTGGTTTTACGTCTGGTGTGAGTGGATATTTCATTTTGCATTTCCCCTTTTCAAACATGATTTTTCACATTTAAGGAAACTTCCCTTAATTCATTTTTTCTTTTATTACTATGCAAAAATTGTGCCATGTAAAAAGGGATTCATTACTTTCTCTCCTTTGCTTTTTGGTCTATGCAAAATTGAATAAACCATACCATAATGCATAAAAAGGACGTAAAGTATCTTCCAATATTTTCATTCAGCGATTTATTAGTATATATTATTGGAACAACGATTCCTATTTTAGTAATTTTGATTCTATTTTTTGCCCTATGTTTACTTCATAAAAGTTGATTAATGGGCTGCTTTTAGACTTCTTTCTAAAAAAGAAGTCTGGCTGTATAATAAAGTTTGAAGTATATGAAAATGGTCTATCAAACTTAGGCATACTAGTACTTTAAAACAGGCCAACCTATTTTACGGGACAAGTTTGTCCAAAATGAAATGAAGTTTATTCCATCAACTATTCGGAATGGCTGCATAAGAATAGATTCCATTAAGAATCTATATACCTTTTTCAAATAGATACAATCTTTGCACCAGAACCGTAATTTCTATATAACAAAGAAAAAAACACCCGTTTCGGATGTTTCTAAATTTTATCTATAACATAAACCATTGTTTTTTTCGATGGTGCACAATATGAATGATTCTCATTTTTATGAATAAATATCTCATACTTACCCATCACTTGGAATCTTTCTATTTCCGATTCACTAAATTCTGATACAGAATCACATAAGATTGTTATTTCCGTACCAGCGTTGTATAACAAATCACAAATTTGCCTTTCAGTATATATTCCCCCTACTGATAACTCTTCTAATATTTCTGTATATATCATTATTCCTCCACCTCTCCCGACTTACTTATTCTACAAAAACCATAATTATCCTCTTATATAAATAAAATAAAAAACTATTAACGAAATGACAACTTTCAAGGGGATGGGAGAAGACTAAGAATCTTCTCGTTTATACTCCGTAGGGTTGGCTCAACACTTCGACTACTACCTTTGCTGGCCGCTATCGAATTATAAAGGATTTATATCAAGACGTATATGTTTCTTCCGACTCATTGTTCTCGTTTTTGGTCATTAATAAGAATCGTAAGTAATTACTAATGAACGAAATTACGCATACATTTTTAGAATTTTAGATCGTAAGTGTCACTCAATCATGAGCAACCACCACCCCCATTTCATTTTCAACGACTGACATAATAGATCACTATTAACCCAGAAGACGCATTCCGAGCTGAATGATAAATATAATAACGAATGCGAGTAGTATCACACTCGCCATACTGGAATACATTCATTAGTCTTTTTGTCTTAACGCGGGTTCTTACCGCTTTGTCCACCCTACCATGCGGTATACGTTACCGTGACATTCTCGTATAAGAACGTTTCACTTATAGGTGTACCGCCACATTGCTATCAAGCTAATATTTTGAGACAGCCCCCATAACGAAAATTTTACCTTTTTACAGTTATTTATGAGAGTTCGACCCACTTTTTTCACTTCAGACAATGTAAATCCCCATTAACTTTGAGATTAAGTCATTTATCCAAATAATTTCTGAATGCCTTTAACCTCATTTTAGGCAGACCCCACATTTTCCGAGGAAAAATTTACCTGCCAAAAAAAAAGATAAACAGTGCTACTATATTATCTAGTAGCACTGTTTAGAAAAAATGCAAACCAAATTCCCATGAGTCCTTAACAGGTTCTAAAAATAGAGAGAGTCCCTACTACCCAACCCAAACATCTTTTACATAATAATGTTTTGCTTCTAATTCTTGTAACCATTCACATGCTTCTTGTTCACTCACTTGATAAATGTCAGCGTAACTCTTTATAAGTGTATTTTCTACATCTGGCGCCATTTTTCGTCCATCACCACATATGTAGATGTGTGCACCTTGATTAAGCAACTGAATGACTTTTTCACTATCTTGTTTGATTAAATGCTGAACATATACCTTCAGCTTATTTTTCATTCGAGAAAAGGCAGTATGTAGATTCACGATTCCTACTTCCTGTATTTGTTCAAATTCTTCTTGATATAGATAATCTTCTTCAGGAGAACGACATCCAAAATAAAGATGCGCTTCACCTAATGATTCACCATTCATTTTCATTTCTTTTCTAGCCTGCAGAAAACCCCTAAACGGCGCAATCCCTGTTCCTGCTCCTACCATAATAATTGGTGTTTTAGGGTTTTTAGGAAGTTCGAAACCTGAATGTGAACTTGAAATAAAACATGTAACCAAATCTCCTTCTTTAAGCTGCGCTAAATAGGTAGAAGCAATCCCTCTGTATATTCCATTTCCACTCCATGCACTATCTTCCACAACACCAACAGTAATACTTAATTTTTGATCATTAACTCTTGGCGAAGAAGAAATTGAATAATATCGTGGACGCAATGCAGGAAGTAATTCTATAAAATTACTAAATTCTATTTCACATGCTGGGTATTTCTCTAATAAATCAAGCATCGTTAAACGCTTAGATAACACTTGTTCTTTATATGCTTGCTTTTCCAATAGTGCTTCTATCTCAAGTTGATGTGGCGGACAAACCGTTTTAGTTGCCAGTACACGTAATTGACTTCTTGTTATTGGTTCTTGAAGTTCTACAAATTGCAGTAACTCATTAATTGAAATCGTACGATGTAAAGGTAAATGGGCTAATTTATTATTATCACCAGTTAAGCGAATATAATCAGACCCAGTTAATTGAAAGCGAGACAGTACACGATTCACTAATCCTGGATAGTTTCTCGGAATAACGCCTAAATGGTCACCCTCTTTGTATATCATTTTATGCGGTAAATAAATTTCAATATGTCTTGAACTTCTAGGGCTAGAAGATTGATGTAATTCTTCATTCTGTATGACTTTCGTTGTAAAAGTAGGATACATTTTTTCTAAAGTTGTTTCTGCTTCGCTACCTACGAATTTTATAGAAAGAGTATCGTTACTTGTTTCAGTTCTCTCAATATCAAGGCTAAAGTGATTTGCTACATCATTCCATAGTTGCTCACGCCATTCTTCATAAGCTTCCTCAAAGTCATCACTTGCATCTCCTTCGCCGCGCCCTGTTAAACGATTAGCCCCTTTTTTGACAAGCTGTTCATCGATAAAGGAAGGTACTTTTTGATATGTAGTAGCCCAGTTTTTATCACCGCATCCAAATACAGCATAATGAACACCTTTTACTTCATGCTCAGATGCACTTTCTAACCAATCTATAAACTTTTTCGCATTATCAGGCGGATTGCCATTGTAAGAAGCACAAATTATCACTACTGCTCCTTCTTTAGGAAGGCTCCCCACACAAGAATCTAATGGAGCAGCTTGTGCAATAAACCCCTTAGTAAGAGCGATATCTACCAAATCACGTGCTATTCCTTCCGCTGTCCCCATATTAGATCCATATAGTATAAGTAATGACGTGCTATGAGCATTATTTACTATCTTACGAACAGTTTTTTCTGACTGCCCTGTGGAACGAGTAGGTATACCGCCAAGAGGAATTTTCTTTGATACTGCTTTTACCGTAAATCCTTCTGGTTTTAGCGTCAAAGTTTCTTTAATATTTAATTCGTAATTTTTATGATCATAAAAATTAAAATGCTTTAACATCATTCCAAGTACAAGAGTTGCTTCATAAAGTGCAAACTGCTGTCCTATACATGCACGTTGTCCATTTCCAAAAGGTTTGAATGCATGCTGTGGAATTGTGCTCAAATTTTCAAACCGTTCTGGTCGAAACTTCTCTACATCTTCACCCCAAATTGTTTTATCACGATGAAGCTGTGGAATAAGTACTGTAATCTCATCTCCCTGCTTTAACGGATATTCTCCTCCAAGCATGGTGTCTTCTTTGGAGAATAAAGAAAATGCAGGGGCGGTAGGCCATAAACGGAGCGTTTCATTTAATACCATACTAATATATTTCAACTGTTTCACTTGTTTATAAGTCGGAATTGGATCAATCAATACACGAGCAGCTTCTTCTGCCGCTTTGTGTAAAATCTCTGTATTTTTCACTAGGAAATAAAGCGCGAACGACAATAGACCACTCGTTGTTTCATGACCTGCGATTAAAAATGTTATAATTTGATAGCGGATATTTTCATCATCTAACGGTTCCCCTGTTTCCGGGTCTTTTCCGCTTAACATATGAGCAAGCAAATCGTCCCCTTTCTCACCACTTACTTTCCGATCCGCAATAATTTTATCCACTAATTCATTCATGAATTGAATATCTTCTTGAAGTTGAAGCCTTTCCTTTTCATATGATGGATCATCTGAATTTACACGCTGTATTCTAATCATTGAATCTTGTAGTGCACGCACCATGCTCATAATAAATGGATGAGGCTGTTCACGATAAAAACTGTTAAAGCGGTAATTAAAACCACAAAGTCCAATTGTATCAAGTGTCAACCGTGTCATATCTTCTGGTACATCAATATATTCATCTGCATTTAAACGCTCCCATTTTTGAATCAACTGTACAGCGATATCTACCATCATCGCATGATATCCTTTCATTGCTTGTTGACTAAAACTTGGTAGTAAAATATTATGAGCTTTTTTCCAATTTTTTTCGTGTGACCAGCTTGTAAAGAGGCCATCTCCAGTAAAGCTTCGTACATTTTTTAGTGCTTGGCTTAAACTCTTATCAAATCGCGATTCATCACATAACTCTTTCACTAATCGTTGACTAGATACATAGCAAGTAAGTCGATTATGTGTTTTAATGTTAAAGATTTCACCCATTTGATTGCTGATTTTTAATAAAGATTGAAGTGGTTTTTCTTTATCAGATAATAAAACTCCTAGGTCTCCATCTGTTTTAAGTTGCGGTATTACTTTTATTTCCACGTGTAACTCTCTCCTTCTATGCAAGCC
The DNA here is from genome assembly GCF_014932895.1 of Bacillus thuringiensis. Lineage (GTDB taxonomy): Bacteria > Bacillota > Bacilli > Bacillales > Bacillaceae_G > Bacillus_A > Bacillus_A thuringiensis_AA. The sequence goes on from NZ_JACYOF010000003.1 coordinate 174,960, forward strand.
TATAAATTTATACTGATAGCGGTTCATAAACTATCTTCTATATCCCAAATCAATTTATCTGCTAATTCTATGTTTGTTTTCAATCAGCTCACAAATCCTTATAAAGTTCCTAAATTTATATAATCATATAATAAACTATACATTTTTTATATTATAAAGAATGTAAAACTAAAAAACATTTTTAGTTTTACAGCCCATGTTTATTTAAACGATGCATATCCCTGATCAACCATGACAACACTGCCATTTACTGCACTCGATTCCTCTAATGAAAATAAATAAACAGCATCCGCTATTTGGTTTGGATGTGTTAATTGATCCCCCATTACCTTTGCTCTCATGACGTCGATTTGACCCTGGTCCTTATAACCTTGAATAATCGGTGTATCAACAATGCCTGGTGCAATCGCTATTACGCGTATACCATATTCGGCTAACTCTAAAGCGGCTGATTTTGTCATCATAATGACAGCACCTTTTGAAGCATGATAAGCGAAAGTACCTGGAGATGCTAAAATACCAAAAACAGAGGCAGTATTGATAATCACCCCTTTAATCCCTAATTCTCGCATCTTTTTACCCGCAGCAATAATACCATGTGTAACGCCGTGCTGATTGACATTAATAATACGATGGTAATCCTGCAAGTCTTGATCTAAAACAGGAGTCAACCGTCCTATACCGGCATTATTAAACATGATATCAATTCTTCCAAATGCATGGACTGCCTTCTCTACCAACGCTTCAACTTCTTCAAATTTTGAGACATCTGTTTTAATAAAGATTGCCTCACCGCCATTTTCCCGAATGGATGCAACCGTTTTATGCCCTAACTCCTCATTGAAATCAGCAACTACAACTTGATCACCTTTTCCAGCAAATTTTAAAGCAGTTTCTCTTCCTATTCCACTTGCCCCACCTGTAATGACAGCGACTCTTTTTATACCCATCGTTTTCCCTCTCCTTTGCTATTTATATAACAGAAATAGAAATCTATGCTGTGATTTACTATTTTCAAAAATAATAATCATCTGTATTGTAACGTTATTTTAAATTCATTAAAATTTATATATATTTACTAATAATTAAGTAATTCTTAATAAGGAGATGCCACTATGAATCTTGAACAAATGGAATACATCGTTGAAGTAGCAAAAACGGGATCTTTTACGAAAGCAGCCCAAAAGTCCCATGTTACTTTATCTGCAATAAGTCAATCTATTTCTTTACTTGAAAAAGAACTAGATATGACGCTTTTTACTCGTTCCCGTGGCTTAGGTGCTGTTCCAACTGCAGAAGGAAAAACGATTATTGGGAAAGCAAATGATATTTTACTACAAGTGAAAGAATTGAGGGAAGAAGCGCAAACTTATAATGATACATTAAGTGGGGAATTAAAAATCGCAACCATACCAGGACCTATGCATGTATTAATAGATATCGTTGCAAAGTTTAAAAAGGATTATCCGCATGTAAACATAAAAATATATGAAAAGGGACATAAAGAAATATTAGATGATCTTCAGCAAGGTAAAATTGATATTGGATTTATTGCATTATCGGAAAAGCTAAGAGGGAAATATTCCTGTTTTTTATTTGAAAGATTATTAGAAGTGAAGATTGTTGTTGGTGTAAATAAGAATTCACAACTTGCTTTTGAAGAAACAATTACACCAGAACAATTAGTGAACCAGACCTTGGTCTTATATGATGATGAATATATTCGGGACAGTATGAACGATTTGTTTTCTATATATGGGAAGGCAGACATTCTTTTTATTTCAAATAACACGCAGGCTATAAAAAATGCAGTAAGACAAGAGTTAGCCATTACGATTGGATTAGATTATTCATTCGTAAATGCCCTATTAGATGACCAAAAAGAAATTGTGTCTATTGCACTGGCAATCCCTAATCTTCCCCCACTTTCTTATGGATGGGTACTTGGTAGAGATAAGCATCCTTCACAAATCTTAAAGCAATTTATTAATAGACTTCAATTTGATTAAAATTTTGTGAAGGTGTTTTGAGGTTTTTACACCAGGTTATATTGAAGAAGTTACAGCTGGTAACCTATTCGTAAAGGAAGATAATTCTTGTTTTTGGTTTATATTTATAATAAGCACGTCACCTTTTCTCATTAACATTAGAGAATAGTAACGTGCTTTTAACTCTAAAAATAGTCTAAACCCTTAAGTTGATGGATGTGGGGTACCGCCACATTGCCATCAAGCTAACAAAATAAAGTGAAACTTTAATCAGCCCGCATCAATCGGGCTTTTACGGGCAGTTGATCCCCCACCTAACTTCTTTGCTTTCGCTGAATTTTGAGGTAGGGGTCTTACTGCCCGCAAATAGCGGGATAAAATACCCCTAAAATGAAAAAATACTGTAGAGGGACAATAAAGTTGTTTCAAAATACTGATGACATGGAAGTTCATACCACCCTTTTTTATTTTACGTATCATAAAAAGAAGGAGTATTCCAATATTTGTTCGAGTAAAATAAGGGCAGAAATAGAGAATAAATATGATATATCCAAATAGAGTAAAATTGTCGTGAAATACGTTATATCCTAAAGCATAGTAACTTTCTGTTTCTTGGAGAGCGGTCATCCATGTGTAGAGGCGATCAGTTCCTGTGTTAACTCCATGCCATGTGAGAACAAAAGGAGAAGTTATTGGGAAAGTTATTGTTCGAGTAGAGGATTGTGAGGAGATAAATTGATACATAAGAATCCGTCTTATGCTAGGATTCTTATATTTTGACACAGACATCCATATTCTTTTGGCATTAGAACCTGCCTTTCAACTAATTCTAGGTACTTATTTAGATAAACTACCACGTAACATTACAAGAGTTACGTGGTATGCAAACTCTGATATATTACATTTTTACTGATTGTTCTTCTTGATAAATAATTTCACCATCAATAATAGTTGTTTCTACTTTTAAATCTTTAATTTGGTTTGGGCCGACACTTAAAATGCTATCATTTAATATAACTAAATCCGCCAACTTTCCGACCTCTATGCTTCCTTTTATCTCTTCTTCAAAACTCGCATAAGCACCATTCCATGTGTATAGTTTAATAGCTTCCATTACGCTTATAGATTGATTAGCACCAACCTCCATTTCAGACTGGCTTTTTCTATTGACAGCAACATGAATTCCTAATAATGGATTATAGTCAGTAACTGGCGCGTCCGATCCACCTGCTGCCACTATGCCACGATCAATGAAATCACGAACAGCGTACATGTGATTAACACGATGACCATAGTGCTCTACATATATCTCTCCGAATTCATATGGAAATGGAGGATTTGGAATAGGAATCACCTCGAGTTTTTTCATTCTCTCTTGTAAATCTGGTGAAGAAATTCCTGCATGCTCGATCCGATGACGGTGGTTTTTTCTTGGTGATTCCTCCAACGCCTTTTCTACACAATTTAAATACATTTCAATGGCTTTATCACCTTGTGCATGTACAGTGATTTGATAACCTTTTTTATGTGCTTCACCTAAAACTTGATAGATTTCTTCCTCACTATAATAAAGAATGCCATAATTGTTAGAATCACTGGAGTACGGCTCACGGGTTGCAATTGTAGGCCCGGTGCTACTTCCATCTGTAAACAATTTAGCTGGTCCAACTTTGAATCTCTCATCTCCGGTACCAGTTACCACACCAGCTTCGATCATTTTATTAACAAATTCATGGGAGTTATTTAACTGACATATCATTGCATATATTCGAACACGAATATCCTTATTCTTCACAGCTTGTTGTAGTAAACGGTAACTCTCAGGTCCATCTCCGCCTGCGTCATGTATACTTGTTATGCCCGCTGCAGCGAAATGATTTGATGCAATTTTCATAGCCTTCAACATTTCACTTTCTGTATAACTTGCAACCTCACTCATCTCCATACTTGCTGCTTCAATTAACTTTCCTGTAAGCCTTCCTGCCTGAGTCTTTTCAATAACTCCCCCACTAGGATCCGGTGTGTCCTCGTTAATTTGTGCAATTTCTAATGCTTTGCTGTTCACCACGCTTATATGGTTGCAAGTACGAGATACAATAATAGGGTGTTCAACTGAAATTTCATCCAGCTCAGTGATTGTTGGATAACGCTTTTCCTTCACAGCGGTTTCATTAAAGCCCCAAGCACGTATCCATTCACCTTTTGGAGTTTCTAAGGCCTTCTTTTTCAGTTCATCTAACAAAGACTCAATACAATCAACATGTTCAGCTTTACAACTTATCGCCAACTGATTCAACCCATGAGCAATGAGGTGAATATGAGAATCAATGAATCCAGGAAGAAGCGTTTTTCCTTGCAGGTCAATTACATTCGTTTTTTCTCCTATAAAACTCTTAACCTCCTGATTTGAACCAACAACTGCGATGCGATTATCTTTTATTGCTACAGCTTCGACTACTGTATTCTTTTGGTCTACTGTAATAACTTCTCCATTTATCAATACAACATCAGCTTTCATAAACTCAACCCTTTCGGAATTACTCTTTTAGAGTAATTCATTCAGTATTTAAAGATAAATCTCCCGATATGCTATTCCGCTTTTTAACAAATTAAAGTTGAGATAAAGTGAAACCTTAATCAGCGGGGGGTTTTGTTCATTCCCACTGATTATCAGCCCGCACCAATCGGACGTTTACGGGCAGTTAATCCCCCATCATTAAAGTGGGCACACCTGTAGCAAATTTAACACATTCAATCCCCCCACTGTACTTCACCGTAAATTTCTTTATCATTTTTCCGTTTTCCAGGGTAACGAGTTTAGCTAACTCTTCCCGTTTTTCAATCAATAGCTGTTGATAGCGAAATAGAATTCGAGTACCCCGAGGTACAGCGATCCTTCTCCATGTTTTGAATGCTTCTTTCGTCGAAAGCGGTACACAAGCAATGATCTCTCCTGTTGCTGGATTTGGTACATCTTCAACTTGTTTACTTGTGGATTCTGTCTATTGTCCTCCAATATAATTTTTCAACGTTTGTACATTTTTCGTTACTATCATGGTGAATCCTCCTATTTTAAGATAACCGCCTATGTTATCTCCTAAAAAAGAAAGCGCATTCATATTACAGTATGAAAACTTATTTACATACATTTCACTATGTTTCTTCAACATTACTAATCTGAATTTCTTATCCATTGAATACGCAGAAGCAGTCATCTGATTAGCATTTCCCCCCAGTTCACATTATTTCAGATTAATCTCATAATTCATTTTATAATTCTTTTTCAAAAATAATGGACAATCCCATTCACAAACAAGGTCCTTAGCCAAGGAAACAATCCAGTCCTTTGTAACATGATACTTTTTTCCATCAACAGTAATAAACACTTCACCGTCTGTCACATAGAAAACTTCCTGTTCTTCTACATGCCACGTTCCTTTATTCGGTTCGCCTATCCATGGTTCCCATGTGTCAACACCTAGTTGCTCAGCTTCTTCTGCTGTCAGTTTTTTCGCAAAAAACATGATGATCCCCCTCTTTCTTATTGGTAATGTTGACGGAATACGTTCCTATAAATCTACTGTTTTAACATTTGTCTCTTTTAAACGTTTGAACTCTTTTTTCATAAAGTATGTGGCAATGAGAACGCCCGGAATTTCTGCAGCAGGAGCAGCGTACCATACACCTTCTACACCCCAGAATTTCGGGAAAATAAATAGAAACGGTAACATGAACAACAATATTTTGCTTACACTAATAAACGTTGCGGACCAGTTTCTTTCTTGTGATTCGAAGTAGCCAGAGATAAGTAAACTAACTGCACTAAGCGCAAACAAAGAATTGAATACAACTGTCGTCCAAATGCCCAGTTTCTGCAATTCCGGATTACCACCAGAAAAAAATGACACAATTGGATCTGCAAAAATGATTAGTATGGTTGTCACAATCACAAAGAAGGAAACTGTAAAAATGAGTCCCATCTTAATTGCTTGTTTCACACGATCAAGGTTGCCCGCACCGTAATTATAACTAATAATCGGTTGAAGTCCTGTCATCCCACCGAGCGCTGCTAAGGCGAGGAGATTTGTAATATAACCGTTTTGAATCGTGAAAGCTGCAACGTGCAGACCACCACCATAGCTTTGGAGTAAGTTGTTGGTGAAAATAATTGCAATAAACATCATGAACTGACTCGAGAAAGATGCAAATCCCGTCCAAACCACTTCACCAATCTTCTTGAGATTAATCATCATATCTTTCATTTTTGGCTTAAGTTTTGTTTTACCAAACCAAAAATAAAAGATTAGGAGAACAGGAATCGATTGTGAAATTGTATTAGCCCATGAAGAGCCCATCATCCCCATGTCATACTTCACTACCATAATCCATTCTATAATCCCAGCAACAACCGCTGCGACTAACCAACTGTTCATTGATAATATAGGCTTTTCATCGATATTAGTTAAAATACTTAATACAACAGCCAATATCGTTAATGGCAACGAAATCCATAGCAGTCGGCTATATTGCACCGCATATGGAAGCGCTTCTTCACTTGCTCCGAATAAGATCATAATTTCATTTTCAAAGACCAATCCAAGTATAGCTAACAAAGTGGAAAGGAAAAGAGTAAACCATAAAGTTTGTCCCATAATACCTCTCGCTTCTTCTATCTTTCCTTTTCCAAGTCGAAGTGAAATGACCGCTCCGGCTCCCACACCCAAAAGAACACCAATCATACGGGTAATAACCATGACCGTAAATCCAATTCCGATCCCTTCGATTTCCAGCTCCTGAAAGCCACTGACGAAATAGCCATCGACAACCGATACAACTCCTAGAATTACGTTAGCCATAATTCCTGCCAAAGCAAACCGTAAATATAGTAACGGAATACTTTTCGTTCCCAGTACTGAATCATCCACCGGCTTATTCATTACTTCTAGTTGTTCTATTTTCGATGACGGACAGTTGTCCACTATTTTCATGAGCATATCCCCTTATAAATAATTTTATAGCAAGTTAAGCTCAATTAATTCGCATACCAACCTACAGGCTTGGCCTGCTGGTGGATATTGATTTGCTTCGTTTCCATAAAGCGCTCCAGCCCAACAGTACCTAACGCTCTGCCGATTCCACTTTGCTTATATCCGCCCCAAGGCCCTTCAACATAAGCAAGATGATAACTATTAATCCAAGTAATTCCCGCACGTAATTTACTAATGACGCGTTTTGCTCGATCCATATCTTCAGTAAATACAGCACCGGCTAATCCATAAACGGAATCATTCGCTTTTTGGATGGCATCTTCCTCATCTTTAAATTTCTGTACAACAAGGACCGGACCAAAAATCTCTTCCTTAACAATACACATATTCGCGTTTACATCTGCAAAGATTGTTGGTGCGATAAAAAATCCTCGATCAAGCCCATTTTCTGTTAAGCGCTTACCACCACAAACTAATTTTGCACCTTCTTCCATTCCGCTCTTGATATAATGTAAAACTTCATTCATATGAGACTCGTTTGTAAGAGCTCCCATTTCAATATTCTCGCTTTCCCCGTTTCCAACGATAATTTTCCTCGCACGCTCGGCCAATCTTTCAACAAACTTATCGTAAATGGTCTCTTGTACAAGCAAACGGGATGCAGCTGAACAAACTTGCCCAGCATTGTGGAAAATACCAAACATCGCATTCTCGACTGCGGTTTCAAAATCCACATCGTCGAACACAATAAGTGGAGATTTACCACCCAGTTCAAGTGTGATTTTTTTCATATTACCCGCAGCTGCGCGCATAATACTTTGACCTGTTTTTGTTCCACCGGTAAAGGCAATTTTGTCAACATCATGGCTCTCTGCAAGCTCATTCCCAACCTTTGAGCCAGGTCCCAATACCAAGTTTGCCACTCCGTCCGGAAGCCCAACCTCTTCAATAATTTCAAATAATTTAAATACGCTTACAGGAGTGACGTCAGCAGGTTTAATTACAATTGTATTCCCTGCGGCGAGTGCAGGAGCAATTTGCCAAACAGCTAACATAAGCGGGAAGTTCCAAGGTACAATAAGTCCACAAACACCAATCGGTTCATGAATAATCATTGTTTCCGAAGCATCAGCACGCGTGTAAGATTCCTTTTCCATACCTTTAATCAAGTCGGCATAATAGCGGAAGCATTGAATCGATACTGGAATATCTACATGGGTTGTTGCACGAATAACCTTACCGTTATTTGCCGTTTCCAAACAGGCAATTTCGGCTGCCTTCTCTTCAAGACGGTCTGCAATCTTATATAGATAGTCAGCTCTTTCATCCGCCGATAAATTCGACCAGATCCCGCTATCAAATGCTTTACGAGCCGCCTTGATTGCTATCTTCGCATCGTCTGTCGATCCATGAGCAGACGTCGCGATAACCTCTCCGTTTGCAGGATTGATAATGTTTCGTCTAGCACCCGATAATGCTTCTACCCATTTCCCGTCAATGAACATATTAATTTTCATAAACACCTCTCCTTTACGCAATAATATCTACGAGTTTGAAACCAATATGTGCCAAATTGACCAGCATTGTTTTTTGATTATAGAACGGGAATGATTTGAGGCGTTCCTTTTCAAATCGATATCCACCTGCACTCCCCGTAACAATCCATTGTGCCAATAACTTACCAAACAATGTCGAGAGCGATGCGCCGTGGCCCGTATAACCCGTTGCGAAATATGCGCCTTCTTTGGATCTGCCGATAACCGGGAACGTATCAATTGTTACCCCGATAAATCCACCCCAGCGGAAATCAATCTTGCTTCCTGCTAGTTTTGGCATTATTTTAACCATGGCATCGTAAACACTTTGATAAACAGCATCGCCTAGGTTTGGACGAATATCGCCACCGCCAAATACGATCCGATTATCTGGTGTGCGCCTGAAATAGTAAAGGAAACTGCTTGTATCAAAAACCATGCGATCTTTAGGAATGACGGTATTCACCAATGTTTCTGGGAGCTGTTCAGTAGCAATAATACGTGCCGAAATTGGCAGTACGCCTTTATTCAATTCAGTCATGATTTTTCCAGAGTAACCATCTGTAGCTACAATAATGTCTTTTGCTATAACAGCACCTTTTTCTGTTACAACTTTCACACTGTTTCGACCGTACTCAATAGATAGTGCTTTCGAATGCTCAAAGATTTTTGCACCGATTGATTTAGCAGCTTCTCCTAAACCAATTGCATAGTTCAGTGGTTGGAACGAGTAACTCGAGTTGTCGACTAGGCAGCCATAATAATGCGGAGAATCGATTTCTTGATGCAACTGACTTCGATCAAGCACGCTAGATTCATAACCAAAATTTCCGTTCAAGTATTCGCTTTCTTGTTTCAATCCTTCAAAATGCTTGGCTTTGTAAGCCGCCACAATGTGACCTGTCTTTCTAAAGTTACAGTTGATTTGATGCTCGTCGATGATGCTTTTAACTAGTTCAACACTAAGTAGAGAAAGATTGTTAAGTTGCCTCGCCTCTTCGCCACCGTACTTCTTGGCAAGCTCCTGCATCGTCGGCTTATAACCTGGCAATACCATCCCGCCGTTACGACCGCTTGCACCATATCCGATTGTTTCCTGCTCAAGGACAATGACACTCTTCCCTAATTTTTGCAAATGATATGCAGAAGAAAGACCTGTGAATCCTGCACCAATAATGACAACATCAGCCTCTTCAGTTCCTTCAAGAGGTTTTCCTTTGTTATAGCTGTTTGCAGTCGCTGTCCACAGTGAGAGAGTATCCATACGATCCATCTTATCCATAGCTAATCCTTCTCCTTTCGTGACATGTATGTTACAATACAGTCAAAAATATTCGAAATATTCACACTTATCGAATTAATAATATGATTTGGAGTTTCCTCCAAGTCAATAGCTATTTGAAAGTTTTTTGAATTCATTTTGCGAAAAAAGTGGAGTAACGCCACTTTTTTCATCGGAGGGACATCTATGAAAATTGGTGCATTTGCAAAGCTTTTTCACGTTACGACTGATACCGTTCGTTATTACATTGAACTTGGATTATTAATACCAGACAAAAAAAACACCCAGTATCAAATGAACCAATTGTGTTTCGACGACATGGCTTTTATTACTGAATTGAAAAAATTTCATTTTTCATTGTTAGAAATCCAACGCATTTTATCGTATCGGCGTATCACAAACTTCTCGGACCATGAGGATATCGACTACTACAACAACTTGCTCAATGATAAGAAGAACGAGCTAACCAAGAAAAAAGAAGACATATCAAAAGCTATCCAATTGATTGAAAAAGCGGTTGAAATTAGCTCGCCTTCAGCCAACGAAGAGAATATTACAGGAATCCCGCTTTCCTTTGTAAATCTGCTCTATTGTCCGAAGTGCCACATTCCACTTGAAATGAAAGATGTAACGATTAAAAAAAATTACGTTCAAGCTGGGAATTTAACTTGTATCTGTGGATACGAGGCGGCTATCGAGGAAGGCATTATCATTACTACGAACTTGTACGAGACGTCTCCTTATCCATCATATTTTTACGATAAAGAAACGATTAAAGAGATCAATCCAAAAATGATTAATTTATTTGAAAAAAGTAATTTTTGGTTTCAAAAAGTTCTACAAAATATAGATTTAAAAAACAAATTAATCGTAGAAACAAACGTTGACGCTTTTGTTTCACTACCCAAATATATCGATGTTCTTGAAACGAGCGCATCCTATGTATTCAGTGGCTATTCGCTTGCGATGCTAAAGAAGATTAGAAAAAGAATTGAGCGTATGAATCCGAAGCCACGCGTCCTTTATATTTTGAATTCTGATTTAAATCTGCCATTGAAACCGCTTAGCATCGATGTTTTTGTGGATAGTTTTACAGTAACTGATTTTTCACTGCTCAATCCGCAGTTCCCTATTCACGTTCTAAAAAACTATTTCCATAGCAGTTCAACAATTGTCGGCGGGTACTCGTATTATGATAGCTCGGCCAAATCCTTGAAAAATATTTCAGCCTTATATCCAAATTCTGATGAGCATATTTTATATCCAAAATACTTAGAAGAAAATTTATCAATCAACGGATTTCAAATTACGCAAAGTGAAAATATCGGTTACTGTACAGATCCAGGACCTTATTTTGATTATCATGTAATAGACGAGAAATTCCACAAGCTAATGTATTTGGCTAGTACGAAACAATAGCACACAAAAAGAAGTTGTCCGAAAAGTAGGCTAGTTCAAAGGGGAGACAGCACCCTTGTAGATAAACTCTTTAAATCCTAGGTATCCTGGATTTACATGCATCTGGTCGAAAATTAATGAACCCGTGACTGGGGCATCCGCTGGAGAATTTGCAAAGAAATGGTTTAAGTTTTCAATGATATTTGAATCCAAACCATACTCAAAAACGCTGATGTCAGGGCTCTATCATTCATGTCCCAACTCCAAAATTTTATAAGTTTAACATTCTCCCGATTACTTTTAGAGTTTTTGTTTAGTAAAGCCCTCTCCGTACCACCTTTACTAACGAAGATAGAACAACTAATTTCTATTCGTTCTTCGCAGAAAATAGCTTTTCTTTCACTGATCAATTGTAAAAAAACAAGCCATCCAACTCATAAAGAATGAATTGGATGGCTTATTCTGTATCAAAAAGAAAACCTGTTATTTGATTACTTCAATTTCCCCTCGAAAACAATTTTTCTACCGCACGGTTCAACTACTGTTTTGCCCTCTTTCTTTACTTCATGAAAAATTGGCTCTTCCATACGACGAGACGGTGCGTATCCTTCTTGTTCCATGCGTGCTAAGCAGTCTGTAATTGTTTCGTTTTCGAGTACTTCAAATTTTTTCTTATTAGGTTGTTTTGTCATGCCCTAACCTACTTTCTATTTTTCTTGATGCGAATTGATTCTTCATGTAGCTCATATATAACAGTGCGAGAATTCCCATTATAATCATAACCGCAATAAAAAAGCTTGTATACTGTATTTTTTCTATAAAAACGCCTCCTAATACAGGGCCCATAATACTTCCTATACTAAAGGCGATTCCGGATAATATATTACCTGCTGGTAGTAAGTGTCTCGGTAATAAATCTGTCATAAATCCAAGTCCTAAAGAGAAGCACGATCCAATGACCATACCCGCTAAAAGCATACAAGCAAAGACAATCCAGTAATATTGATCAAATACGGCCGCAAGTAGGAAAATACCAGTACTTATGCTGAACGTCCACGTTAAAATACGGTCTCTTCCGTACTTATCACTCAATATACCGAGCGGGATTTGTGTAATAATGCCTCCAACCGCAAACGCTGGTAACAAGAAGGAAACATCCGAAACGGACCATCCTTTACGAAGTGCATATACTGGTAAGTTACTATTTAACATTGCTTCAAGCACACCGTATGCAAGTGGTCCCATTAATGCAATCCAACCTAATCCAACAACTTGTTTATACCGAGAAAATGATGATTCATTTTTCACTTCCGTTTCATTTTGTGCTGGGAATGCATTTTTCGTTGGGAGTAGTAAAATCCAACCTATTAAGCAAAGTATAGTAGATACGATAAATGGTGTTGCAAGACCGTACTGAACGGTGCTTGCTAAATACGGGCCGACGGCAAAACCAATTCCGAAGAATACACCATATATCGATACTTGTCTTCCTATTTTACTCGGGTCCGATGTTGTCGTGATCCATGTTTGCGTTCCGACATGAAGCATATGATCTCCGACTCCAACTAAAAATCTAAGAATAAACCATACCCAAAATGAAAATGTTTGTGTAAAAAAGAATAATGAAATAATAACGAGAAACCCACCAATGACGATAATTGGCTTCATTCCAAACTTTTGCATCGGTTTTTCAAGAAACGGTGAAATAACTAATATCCCAATGTATAATGCCGTCGCATGAATACCGTTAATACTTGAACTAATCCCTTCTTGTTCAAAAATCATTGCAATGGCAGGTAAGAGCATCCCTTGTGACAAACCTGAAATTGCTACAATCCCAACCATAATCCAAAAAGTAAAACGCATTGACATCCCTAATCTCTCCCTTTTGTAATCCAACACACTCATTATAAACTGTATTCTTTCTAATAAGAAAGAGATAGTGAATGAAATTATATCAATTCTTCAATAATGAAAAAGAAGTTAGGCTTGCTTCATCTAACTTCTTCCCCTTCCCTACTTATTTTCTAACCAATTCTCTACATATTTTATAAATACATCTAAACAATCAATAAACGGTGAGTGTCCGCAATCTTCTAACACCTGCAACTCTGCATTCGGCAAATGTTTTGCTAATTCCTCACCTACTACTTGCGGTACGACGTAATCCCTGTCACCTTGTATGACGAGTGTAGGAGCTGTAATACGATGAATTTGCTTATTACCCTCTACAACTCCATTATGTTCATCCGAAATATTAAATGTAATGAGCGCATAATTCACATCTACGAAATTACGTTGCGTTAACATATCATCTAGATACTTCTCATAACGATCCGGTTCCGGTTGATTATGTGTATATATTAAAAGATTCCATACTGTACGGTAATATAATTTATTCATATTTTTTATCGCATCTAGTACTGGAACGATTTGTACTGGATCTTGTGCGATTTCTTCTTTCGTCTTTAATAAACTCGATACGATCGGTTGCCCATTAGTATCTTTTTTAAAGATTGGATATCCTTTCATCCCTACTGATTCTACTAAAATTAACTTTTCTACAAAAGTGGGGTGATTCGCTGTAAATTGCATCGCAACACCACCGCCCATTGACCATCCCATCAATGAAAATTTCTCTAGTTTTAACTGATCGATAAATAGTTTTACATCTTCTGCGAAGTCTTGCAATGAATCTATCGAATTATTATACGTTGATTGTCCAAATCCTCTTAAATCAAGAGCATAAATATGGTATTGATTTTGCAGCTTTTCAATAACTAAATCCCAATGTTGTGACGATGTCATGTTCCCGTGAATGAGTACAAGAATTTCTGTATTTTGCCTTCCAACTTCCTGATACGCAATCGTTTCTCCGTTCGATAGTGAGACAAACTCCATTGTTGCAGGCTTAATCATCACAAGTTCCCCCATTCTTTTTAATAGAAAGAAAATTCTTTACTTAATTAAAGAATACCATGCAGAATATATGTTCTCAATATAAAACCTATACGAAATTTTTACATAATACTACATGTCTATTACTAGACAATTATAATAAAAAAGTATATAGTTAGCTAGGTAACTAATTTGAAAGGATTAAAATACATGGACGAAAAACAACATTTTTTTCACATCGTCAGCCAGACTTCTCGAAAGTTTACGAAGAAATTTAATGAACGCGTATCTCCAACTGGGTTATTTAGTGCGCAGTGGGCTGTAATTTTCCGCATTAATCAAACTGGTTCTTGTACGCAAACAGAATTATGCCAGTATTTAAATGTTGAATCCCCAACGATGACTCGTACGTTAACACGTATGGAAACGATGGGATGGATTATTCGTACAGAAGGAAAAGATCGCCGCGAAAAGCTCATTTCTTTATCAGAAACAGCGATAGAAATGATTCCGGTATGGCAAGAGGAAGTTGATACCTTCGAAGAAAAGACACTAGATGGTATTAACGAAGATGATTTACATCAAGCATTTCAAGTGTTACAACAAATTATTAAAAATTTAGATTAAATTGGAGGGATGACGATGCAAAGTGAGAAACTTTGGACGAAGGATTTCCTCGGAACTTGTTTTAGTAGTCTATTTCTCTTTTTAACATTTTACATGCTTATGACTACTCTACCTGTCTATGTAATAGACGGACTAAAAGGAAAACCTGAGGAAATTGGTTTAGTTGCAACTGTTTTTCTTATTTCTTCTGTTTTATGTAGACCATTCACAGGAAAATGGCTCGATGATTTAGGAAGAAAGAAAATATTATTTATTTCGCTTTCATTATTTTTAGCCGCTACCATTATGTATTTCGGTGCACAAAGTTTATTTTTATTACTTGCCCTTCGCTTCTTACATGGTATTGGGTTCGGCATGGCAACAACTGCAACTGGTACGATTGTAACAGATGTTGCGCCAGCTCATAGACGCGGTGAAGCACTTGCTTATTACGGCGTATTTATGAGCCTGCCAATGGTAATTGGTCCTTTTTTAGGTTTAACAATTATTTCTCATTTTTCATTTACTGTACTATTTATCGTATGTTCCGTATTTTCATTACTCGCATTTTTATTAGGATTAGTAGTGAATATTCCACATGAGAAACCAGTAAGCAAACAAAAACGAGAAAAAATGAACTGGAAAGACTTAATTGAACCATCCTCTATTCCGATTGCTCTGACAGGATTTGTTTTAGCCTTTTCTTATAGTGGTATTTTATCCTTTATTCCTATTTATGCAAAAGAGCTTGGTTTAGGAGAGGTTGCTAGTTACTTCTTTATTTTATACGCACTTGTTGTTGTAATTTCTCGTCCATTTACAGGAAAAATCTTTGATCGTTTCGGTGAAAATGTACTTATTTATCCAGCTATTATTATTTTCACAATTGGAATGTTCATTTTAAGCCAAGCACAAACTTCATTTTGGTTCCTTGGCGCAGGTATGTTAATCGGTTTAGGTTACGGAACATTAATTCCAAGCTTCCAAACGATTGCAATTTCTGCCGCTCCAAACCATCGACGTGGTTCTGCGACAGCTACTTACTTCTCATTCTTTGATAGCGGCATTGGCTTTGGTTCTTTCATTTTAGGTATCGTCGCTGCGAAATCAAGTTATCATAATATGTATTTTATCGCAGCTATTATCGTTGCGTTCACTTTACTTCTATATTATGGATTACACGGAAGAAAACAAAAATTCAAGAAACAACGTACAGACGGACAAATATCCGCTTAACGTGAATAAGGAAAGTAAACTTCCCCGTTTACTTTCCTTATTTTGTATTTCTTTCAAGACGAGCGTATACTTATAATAGAAAATGAAGGAGGGACCTATATGAAATTAAAAAAATCTCCCCTACTCTTACTCATAATAACATGCATATTTGTAATTACAGGGCTTGGTTTTACATACTTCAAACAGAATAAAACGACCCCATCGAAAAATAACGTGACAAAAGAAAATTGGTTAGATGATCCTTACTTACGTTGGTCGTACACACATATGAAAGAATTCACTTTAATTAACGAGGTAAATAATAACCCTAATCAAATTTCCCACTTCCCTACTGCACTACAAAACTTAGACGATTTTGCTGTTCAACGTGGATTAGGAAATACAACTCCTCTAAAAAAGCTTTTAAACGTTAACAAAACAGACGCTTTTGTCGTTGTACATAATGGTCAACTTGTTTATGAACGCTATTTCAATGGGTATAAACAGAATGAACCTCATGGAATGGCATCATTAGCAAAAGTATTTACCGGAGCAATTATACACTCTCTCGCTGAAGAGAATCTTATTGATATAGAAAAAACGGCTGACACTTATATAAAAGAATTAAAAAATACACCGTTCGGAAAAGCAACACTTCAGCAATTAATGGACATGCAAGTTTCTGTAGAATATCCTACTCACGGATATGTACAGCCTGGACTAGAAAATCAAGATGCACAACTATATTTAGCTAGCAATATTTTACCTCGAGGTAAAAATTACGATGGTCCAATGAAAATTTATGATATGTTACGAGAAGCTGAAGAAACTGCACCGCCTGGTTCCGCTTTTTCTTACAATAACGGATCAACGGAAACGCTCGCTTGGATTCTTCGAACAATCACTGGTAAATCACTAGCTGAAAATGTAAGTGAACGAATTTGGTCTCAAATTGGTATGGAAGAAAACGCGTATTACGTTACAGATGAAACAAAAGTAGAACAAGCAAGTGCTGGTTTAAATGCAACTGCTAGAGATATGGCGAGATTCGGACAACTACTACTAAATAACGGGCAATATAACGGCAAACAAATCATCCCTTCCTCTATTACAGAAAGTGTAAAAGATGTACAAGAAGGTGAACTCGCAATTGGCAGTGGTGCTTCTATTTCTTATCATAATCAATGGTGGATTCCGCACAATGAACAAGGTGCTTTCGAAGTGTTAGGTAGTTACGGACAAACGCTTTACATCGATCCGAAAGCAAATATGGTAATCGTCCACTTCTCTTCTAACGCTGCACCAAGCAGTGAAATACATTCAACTTACTCAAATATGTACGTTGATATTGCACATCATTTAGAAAAGCTTTCACAGTAGTGGAAGCTTTTTCTTATTGGATTGTTTTATTTGCATCAATCCTATTCCCAGTTATCATTTTATCTCTCGTTATCAACAAACAAGACGCCACCCAGATCACGGTAGCGCCTACAATAATTGCTTTAAACTTAATCAAACTCATTTATCCTCACGTTATTTATTTCGTTGCTTCTATACCCCATTCTCTTTACGATAAGTATTCTTTCCATTTATATAATCATTTCCATTTAGTATCTTCATAGGAGTCGGACGCTTATATGTGCCACTTCCCTTCTTTGATACATTTAAGTATTTCAAATACCATACCACAACTTTCTAGAGCCATTGTTATTTCCTCACCTTCTATTTCAAATGATTATTTTGTTTAATTCTCACGACTAGTCTTCACAATATCTTATAATCAATATATAATGAATTAAAAACAAAATTAGGAGTAGGTAAAATGCCTGATACACTTGAACTCATTCTTTTCACCCTTATAGCAATTAGTGCTGTTGGCTATTTAATAAAAGAATTTCAAAAAACTAGGAAAAGAATACTTGGAATTTCACTAGAATTTTTAGTTCTTTTCTGGTCAATATGGAGAATATCGACTATCATAATCTAATTTGTAAAATATAATCCCGCCTAAATAAAGTGAAACTTTAATCAGTGGAGGTTTTGTCCATCCCCCACTGATTATTAGTTGAACCAATCGGGCGTTTACGGGCAGCCCGACTCCCACCTAACTTCTTTGCTCCAGCCGAGTTTTGAGATGGGAATTTTACTGCCCGCAAATAGCGGGATAAAATTCCATATTCCGTCAATAATGTGAACAACATTATATTTTCTCCATTCCCCCTTGGAGGTGAGCAGTTAGCTTTTGCTAGCTGCTCTTTTATTTGTAACTTTTATAAACAAGCTTTCATATAATGTAGTCATTCCTTTCTTATAAGTTAAACTCGTCAATTGAATTATAAAAATAGGGTTATATCCTATAACTTTTTCCAGGAATCATCCATATTTTTTCTGAAAAGGTGCTTTGTTTTACTGAAAGGTGATTGCAGGAACAACCGCATTTTTATTTATGATGAAATGAATTTTTTATTAATATAAAAATACGAAATTGATTAAAAAGATATTCTTTTCTATTTAATCTACATCGGATAATACGATTGCGATGGATAATAAGACTGTAATGAATAATGCGATTGTGATGGGTAATAAGATTGTAATGAATAATGCGATTGTGATGGGTAATAAGACTGTAATGAATAATGCGATTGTGATGGGTAATAACTTTGCTGCATTTGTTGTGCTTGTATAGCCTGATGAACCGCTTGAATAGTACTTTGCGCAGGCCCCGCCCCTCCTAAAGGGCGCACTTGCGTTTCATTGTAAAAATAATTACGAAACACTCTTTATTCACCTCACCCCTGTAAATATTTTTGTCTTCCATCTTTCATACTATGAATATTTAATTACAGTGGATCATACATGACGTTTTTCGCCTTATACAAAGATATGAAAATAAATTGACTGCAAGGTATCCCTCTATGAGAAGCAGTGAAAAGATCCATTTATCAATCCCAATACTAAGTACATCAACTATAAAATACTTGTCCTAGAGGCTTTGATTCTATGGAGTGAATAACGCATTTTTTATTTTTTGGATATTTTAAATTACATGTAAGTGACATTGTTTTAATTTTGTTTCTCTATTATTACTAGTTATTTTATTTTTTCACCCTACCTATATATTTAGCTCCAAACAATACATATGAAAAAAGCACACAAAAATTTCGTTCTGGGGGTGGGATGAGATTTTAACTTGTTGGGCATAGGGATCCTACCGTCACTCCAAAGATTTGAGTATCCAAAATTGTGATTAAGTCTGAATTGACTAAAGCCGACTGCAATTAGAGAATGTTCATCCCCTGACCTGCTGTCGGCTTTAATTTTAAAATTTAATTTAAAAATTTTTTCTTATTATTTTTGATGTAGTTTACGACTATTACAAAGTAAATAACAGCTATGAAATTAATTATGCTTAATGTTAGACCTGATGGATTGGACCAAGGAAGTACAAAAAGCCAAAATACTACTAAAATTGAACTCACTACATATAACCATTTGAATTGATCTGTCATTTTTAATTCCCCCATTTTTCCTTCTTTAATGATTTTATCTTTTAAGAAATCATCTCCTTTAATTAATTCGTCAATGCTAATATTGAATAAATCACTTAATGTAATAAGTGTTTCAATATTCGGATAGCCTTTTTCAAGCTCCCATTTAGAAATTGATTGTCTACTTATGTTTAATTTAAGAGCTAGTTCTTCTTGTGATAAGTTATGCTTTAAACGTTCTTCTTTTAGCTTTTTATAGAACTCCATAATTTCAACTCCTATAACTTTATTTTTACTATGGATTATAAAAATTCGTAAGAATCGAGAAGTAGCATGATGTAACCTAAGAGTAGCAATGTTTGAAACAGATGGTTGCATGATACTTCAACGCACAATAAAATAACGTTTTAACATATAAAGACAACTGAGATAAATATCAGAATTTTCTATACTTTAAAGGTTATTGCTGAAGCACTCTCGAATATTGTAATAAACATACATGAGGAGGTTGATCTATTTTGTTTCGTTCATTTACAAATGGTTGCGTCGCCTTAGTACAACGCTTCTTGCCAGAACCGTTTATTTTATCATGTTTATTAACTGTTTTCGTTATCTTCTTCGGCATGTTTGCAACTCACCAAACACCTGTAGAAATGATTAATCATTGGGGAAATGGGATTTGGGGACTTCTCGCCTTTTCTATGCAAATGGCGCTTGTACTTGTAACTGGATCTGCTTTAGCAAACGCCCCCCTTATTAAAAAAGGATTAACGAAAGCTGCCAGGCTACCGAAAACGACTGGCCAAGGTATTATTGCCATTTCAATTGTAAGTTTACTTGGTGCATACATAAACTGGGGCTTTGGCATTGTTGTCTCTGTTTTATATGCAAAAGAGGTGGCAAGGCAGTTAGAAGGATTAGATTATAGACTAGCAATTGCTTCTTCCTACTCCGGATTTCTCATTTGGCATGCAGGTCTTTCTGCTTCTATCCCCCTCACACTCGCAACAGGAGGCGAAACGTTAATTAAAACGACAGCTGGAAGTATTAAAGAAGCGATTCCCATAACAGAAACGTTATTTTCACCATACGCTCTCGTCCCAGTTATTATCTTTTTAATTACGATGCCTCTCATTAACCGGGCAATGCATCCAGATGAAAAACATACGATTACAGTTGATCCTAGTGTGTTCCATGAAGAAGCTGCCGCTCAAGAAGTAGAGAAAAATACGTTCGCTGAAAAAATGGAAAATAGCATCATTATTACACTTTGCATTGGATTATTAGGTCTCATTTATATTTTCAATTACTTTTATACGAAAGGCTTTAACCTTACACTCGATATCGTTATTTTTATGTTATTAATTGGCGGACTAATTTTCCACCGTACCCCGATTCAATATATTCGTGCTTTTTCTAACTCCACGAAAAGTGCTTCTGGCATTTTACTTCAATTTCCGTTTTACGCAGGAATTATGGGTATGATGATTGGAGCAAATAGTGAAGGACTTTCGCTTGGAGGAGCTATTTCTAATTTCTTTATTAGCATTTCAAACGAAACGACTTTCCCACTCTTTACTTTTTTAAGTGCTGGCATTGTTAATATTTTCGTTCCATCTGGTGGCGGTCAATGGGCTGTGCAAGCACCCATTATGATTCCAGCTGGCGCTGAACTTGGTGTACCTGCTGCAAAAACAGCAATGGCAATTGCGTGGGGCGATGCTTGGACGAATTTGATTCAACCTTTCTGGGCATTACCAGCATTAGCGATAGCTGGTTTAGGAGCTCGTGATATTATGGGATTTTGCGTCATTAACTTACTATATGCAGGATTTATCATTAGCCTATGTTTCTTATTTATTTAAATGAAAAACTAGTTTTATACTAGCTTTTTTATACAATAAATCATTCATTTTCTATACATTTTATAACCTTTCTCCACTCTATATCTGTAAGATTTAATGCCTCATATGCAAACAAATCTTCACACACTTTTTCAATTAGATGGGGATTGTTCCTAAGGAAATTCCACCGTAACACTTTAGGAAGAAAATGTATTTCATATTCTTTACTTCCTCTTATTACCTCATCCACTTCTCTTTCACAAATCCCCCTTATTAAATAATCATTTCTTAATTGTATCTGAACTTGTTGAAACGTTTCGCTACATTTCTTCAATTGAAACAAACACGTAATATACGTCCAGAAAAGTTCGCCATCATACTGGCAACACTTTATAATACGATCGATTTCATTCATAATGTACGAGCCTTTTCTTCTATTTGTAAAAGCCATTTTTCACGCTTCGCTAATTTACTCGTTTTCACAGATTGAAAAACTGACCGTTTTATATCCCGGATGCCACAAAAGCGTAAGACACCTCTCTTCATCATAATCCAATCCGCTGATCGATATAATAATGCGACGTACCATAAAGGCGAGTCTAGCGTATTAATAACCCACGCTCTCTTTCCGTTCAATAATCCTTTCGGTAAAGCTCCTTCATATTTATAAGCAAATCCAGCTACAAAAATGCGATCAATAAACCCTTTTAAAATAGCAGGCATGCCCCACCACCATATCGGATAAATGAAGAGAAAAGTATCCGCCTCTTTCACTAATTTTCTATATCGCTCCGTTTCTTCCTCATGTAATAAATCACGTCTTTTTTTCTCTGCATTAAATACAAGTACCGGATCAAATTGTTCTTTATACAAATCAAGTAGCGTAAAAGAATGCTTTGTTTCTTCAAGTCCTTTTTGCACATGCTCTAAAATTGCCCCGTTAAAACTTGAAGGATTAGGATGAGCGTATATAATTAGTACGTTCACTACAAAGCCCCCCTCTATAATTACAGTTTCCCCTTCTTTAACATCTTCTCTACAATTTGCACATTTTTTGAACTTTGTAACAAACGATTTAATACTGTTAGTAACTCTTCTTTTTCTAAACCTTTCAGTTTCTCTTTAACCGCACTCTCACCCGCACTTTGAATATCATAAACAACTGCCGCCATATGCTTACAAAAATTCTCATACGGACACTCGCAGCTACTTTCTGTAAAATCTTCTAGATCAATAATCACTTCATAATTCCCAGCATTTCCAGTAACGAAAGCAAAAACCTTATTATCCTGTATTTCAACATCTTCTACATGTCCATCTTCATAATATTCATATCCCTTATCTATAATGTACTTTGGAATCCATTTCGTTATATCTTTTAATAAGTAAGCGTACATAATTGAACCTCTTCCTTTAATTCCCTTTTGACTTCCAAAACCCTGCATGTTATTCTAATTACTGTTAAGTAGCAAGTCTACGTGACAAAACAACTGACACCTATTCGGCGAAGGTGTCTCTTTTCATTTATAGCCGATATGAAGTGCCTCTTTCAGGCACATTCAACTTTTGACACTACACACTCAACACCATTCCCTTGTATCAGGCTGCTTTAGCAGTCTTTTACTCTACATACTTCAAAAAAAGAGAGCTTAGCTCCCTTTTCTCGCCTTATAATATACCCCTTTTTCAGCATAGAGACATTCATCATCAGCTAATGTAATTTTCCCATCCAGTTTCAGTTCGTCTAATAGCCTCGATAAATAAAATTGATGTAACATTTTTTTCGTGAATTTTCCTTCATGATGCGAAACGATATGTTCTTGAATATCTAACAATGATATCGGCTTATCTTGCTCTATCATATATTCATAAACTGTACTACGCAGTTTTACGTACTTTTCGAGTGTCACAGTAATCCGCAACCCCTTTCTTCTTAATATAAATTTTCGTAATCGGTTTTTTTGCAATAAAAAAACCTCTCCGATAAGAAGAAGTTACGTATATATCTTCGTCTTATCTCCCAGAACAAATATGTTCTGCTGGAATTAGCACCTGCATCGCGGTTGCTGGGTTTCATCGGGCCAGTCCCTCCACCTCTCTGGATAAGAAAATATTCACTTAAATCTTACTATACGTAATTTCATTTTAATTGTCAAACAAATATAACAAATTATATTTTCTTCCCTAGCGTTCATACTATACATATATGAACATTCAAGGAGGATTATGAAATGCATCAAAATGCTCGCGGATATGTACAAGATTCTTTTCATTCATTACAAGAAGCAAAACATTGTTTAGAAGAAGCACTTCAAACCGTTGAAAAAGATTTTAATCGCGCTCGTATTGAACAATCACTTTATGCGATCGAACAAGCTCTTCAACGTTGTGATTACACGGTTCACATTTTAGAACAAGAATGAAAAAACTTCCCATCAATTGATGGGAAGTTTTTTCAAATGGCATACTTCATTATTATTACCGTTATGATTAAAAAATATACAGAATTAACAATTTCTAAAACCCCTACTTTTATGATAGAAATTTTTTTACCATATAACATAATTGCCCGAGTGACACTTGGTATAAAGATAAGAGAATACCACGAATTGATAGCAAAGACGATTATCGTTAACACGATATGATAACCCCAAAATATAAGACGATACTTCGGATTATTTTTCTCACGAATCATCGTTTTCACATAAAACGTACTTCCTAAAAAATATAAAAATGAAATAAGCGCAATGAATAATGCTGTATTATCGATTTGCTTCATTGAAAAATAATAACTAATTAAACCACCGATACAAAACACAATGATTGCACAAATATCATTTAGTAGTGCTCTTTCATTTTTTTGACGAGCATAATATATATTTACAATAAATAATGGAATCATTACTACTACGAATAAAAGAATTCGCCATTCATATAATAAAGAAATCATCCCAAATACGAACGCAATAATAAAATAAACAATTGCAGCGTGTAAAAACTCTTTTTTTCGTCTTTGCTTTATGTACATGAGAAATGGATACGTAGCTAAATAAATAAAAAACCAAGCTAAAAACAATGGAATATGATATAAAGTAGGTTTCCCAAGTATGATACTTAATAGAAATGGTATAACAAGCATAGCCCATGCCCCATGTTGCTTCGGAATAACTAACTTCATTACCTATACACCTCCCTCTTGAAAATAGTTCTCACCTATTATTATACAAATAATTTTATATAATGACGGATGTATATTGGATCTATTTTTTGACAATAAAAAATGCTCCTTACAATATGTAAGAAGCATGAAAGAGGCAAACGAATATGTAAGTCGCGACCCTACCTTATATGAATATGCTTTTCTATGTCACGTTATGCTCATCTAATATGCTATATTTCTTTTTAAATCTTGTAAGAATCTTAATCCAAGAGGTACTAAATAATAATAAGAAAATAACATTCGAAATCGCATGACTCAAATCGAAGTAAAAACTTGCGACATAGTACGAAATGACAGTTTCCCATGTTGCTTCTCGTATAAAACCGAGTAGTCCCCAGAAGTTCATAATCCAGCCAAATAAAAATCCAACGATCACTCCATATAGGAGTCTTCCCCATAGCTTTTTCATTAAAAATGTATTACGAAGTAAGCCTGCTATAAACCCAATCATGCCCCATGAAAACATTTGCCATGGGGTCCACGGACCTTGTCCTAAAAAAATGTTAGATACAATAGCAGCTGTAGCACCGATCATAAAACCAGTTTCACTTCCAAACACGATTGCAGAAACGATAATGACAAATGAAGTTGGTTGTACACTTGGCAAAATAGAGAATGGTACTCGGCTAACTGCTGCGATTGCTGCTAATACGGCAACGAGAACAATTTCACGTGAAACAAATGCCTTCCTTTCAAAACGAACATAGAAAGGTAACATAATAACAACTAATAAAAACAGACTACTTACCATGTAATAACCGTCTATGATAAGTGTAGTAAAGAGTAATGTGCCTATTATAACTGCTAAAATACATATTATGAATGCAATATATCGTTTGGACACGCTTCGTACACATCCTCCCACGTTAATGCATATGGCAATTCTTTTCGAATGAATCTGTTAATGGATGTTGTATAAAAGAAGTTACCGCTAAAAAATTCTTTCGGTGCATCATTCATAATGACTGTTCCATCAAATAACATCATACATTGATCAACGTATTTCGCTGCAAACTCAATGTCATGCGTTGCCATTACAATTGTTGTACCTTCTTTTTGCAATTTCCTAAATAACTCTCCTACTCTTTCTTTCTTCCATGGATCTAATCCCTTTGTTGGTTCATCCAGTAATAATAATGTTGGTTTTGATAATAACGTAGTACATAATGCGAGTAGTTGTTGCTCTCCCCCGCTACAATCATGTGGATGGCGTTCTTTAAGAGAATCTAACCAAAACTTTTTCAACATATCTTCTGCTATTACTCTTCCTTGTTCTCCGTATAATTCACGCGCACGTTCATAAACCTCTTCCCACACTGTATCAAATGTAAAATGATAATATGGATGCTGCGATACATACCCGATACTTTTAAATCGTTCTTTCGAATCAATTTTATGTATCACTTTTCCATTCCACTTTACTTTCCCTCTTCTCGATTTTTGTAATCCTGCTAAAATCGTTAACAGTGTAGACTTCCCGGTACCATTTTTCCCAACAAGAGCTACCCATTTTCCTTTTTCAATCGAAACGGTTAAATCGCGTAAAATAAGTGGGCTATTTTTTTCATATTGAAAAGAAATATGTTCTGCACTTAAAATTACTTCTTGCTTCTCACTTTGTTTCACTTGCTCATTCACATATGATATCGCTGCAAAATCATTCATTTTCACTTGCGCTTCTCGCACTGTAAACGGAATATCTCTCGCATTCCATTCTAAAAATAATCTTGGAATTTGCGGAATAAAAGGGCGAAAGTTTTCTACTTTCCACATTTTTGCTATAACCGTTTTAGGACTACCATCATACAGGATTTGGCCATTATCCATACAAACAACGCGTGTTGCAAGTGGCATAACTTCATCTAAACGATGTTCACTTAAAATAATCGTAATTCCAAGTTCTTCATTAATACGTTTTAACAATCCTAAAAACTCTTTCGCAGCAATCGGATCTAACTGCGCTGTCGGTTCATCTAATAATAGTAGTTTCGGCTGCATAACTAATACCGCAGCTAAATTGACAAGTTGCTTTTGTCCACCAGATAAAGTATGAACAGATTGGTGCAGTAAATCTTGAAATCCTAAAAAACTAATAAGCTCTGCTATTCTTTTTTGAATAATATGTGATGGTAATCCGATATTTTCTAAAGAAAATGCTAATTCTTGAATCACTGTATCCATAACGATCTGATTTTCTGGATTTTGAAATACCATCCCAATTTCTTGGGCCGATAATAAATCTGGTACATCTTCTAATAAAACCCCGTCATAATATATATATCCAGAACGCTTACCTATTGGAAGTAACTCCTTTTTAAAATGTTTTAATAAAGTCGTCTTCCCAGACCCCGATCCGCCAACAAGTGTGATAAACTCACCTTTTTGGATAGAAAGGGAAATATGCTGTAACGCTTCTTCGTTTTCATCAGCATATACAAATGATAAATTGTTTATTTCTGCATGCGCCACCATACCCATTCCCTTCCTTCCATTATAATTGGTAAACTAATAAACAGCGTAAATAGTACAAACATCATTCCATCGTATGGCTGGAATAAAATAGATTCGACTTTCGGATAAATAATTAATTTACCTCCGCCATAATTGCTCACTATGAT
The DNA here is from genome assembly GCF_014932895.1 of Bacillus thuringiensis. Taxonomy (GTDB): domain Bacteria; phylum Bacillota; class Bacilli; order Bacillales; family Bacillaceae_G; genus Bacillus_A; species Bacillus_A thuringiensis_AA. The sequence continues at coordinate 202,040 of NZ_JACYOF010000003.1, forward strand.
ACCAGCTATAAATAGAATAATTAAATAACTGAGCGTATACCAATCGCGTCTTTCCATTCTATACCGAATATACGTCGTACGCTTCGTTACACCAAACCCACGAGCTTGCATAGAATCTGCCGTTTGAAGTGCATCTTCTAACGAACAAATTAATAATACTTGTAGCAATTGCATTCCATGTTTCATTCGTTCAACAATTGAACCTGAATCTACCTGTACGCCTTTCGTTTTTTGGACGAGTGTGATTTTCTTTAACCGTCTAATAAACAAAGGTACAAACCTCAATGTAATCATCGTTAACAATGCAACTTTCGGTGAGATTCTCGAAAACAAATATAAAAATTTATGACTTGAAATAATATCATTGTAAGACGCAAACGTAAACATAATCGCAACTAATAATAACCCCATTACTATTCCAAACATAATCGCCTCAAGCTTAATACGACTATCACCCAACCAAAATAACGTAGTTCGACCTCTATGTGTTAATAACGAATTAAATAAAATTACCATGAAAAAGAATACGACTGTGCTCGGTAACATCTTTCTTATCTTTTCGCTATTCCCTTGCATCATATTTATAATAACAATTAATATAATTGCCCCAATTAAAAAAAGAGGATGAAGACACATCATACATAGTATCATCACCCCAATATAATAAAAAAAAGTCACAAAAGGATGTAAAGAAGAAAAACTTATTTTCATAGTCCTTTACCGAAGTCCCTTTCTTATTTTAATACATACACCCACTCAATTGTATCTCCTGGTTTTACTGTAACTACACCAGCACTACGGTTTGGAAATGCACCGTTCACACGGTATTTCCACCCACTAGTAGCAGTAACATCTTTTTCATATAAATCATTAATACCTTTTACATAAACACTATCTTTTGATCCACTTGCATCAACATCTAATCCTGTACGCTGCAACACTTTATAAACAGTTTCTCCATCTTGTACATCAATCTTTTTCGCACCTAATAAGTATCCTTCATTACCTTTTACTGAGATAGTGACTTGTTTTGCTTGTGGTTTAGGTACCTGTACTGGATCTGGTTTTGGCGGCTCAGGATTTGGTATTGCCGGAGTTGATATTATTTTCTCCTGTTTATTCAGATCTTCTTTTTGCTCCTGCTTCGGTGTTTCTTTCGGCTGATTAACAACCTTCGCTTCTTCTTTTACTTCTTGCGTTTTCGGTTGCTGTTGTTTCTCTTCTTGTGCTTTTTGCTGTTCTGGTTGTTTAGTAGCGGCCGGTTGTTCCTGAGGTTTCTCCTCTTTCTTTACTTCTGGTTGTGCCTGTGGCTTTTCCTCTTTCGGCTTCTCTTCTACTTTTTGTTCTTCTTTCTCTTCTTGTTTTTTCTGCTCCGGTTCAGTTTTTTTCTCTTCCGGTTTCGTTTCGTCTTTCTGTTCGTCTTGTTTCGCTACTTCTTTTTGCTCTTCTTGCTTTGGTTCTACCTTCTTCTCAGGCTTTACAGCTGCCTCTTCACATCCAGCAAGTAGCCCGAGTGAAAGCATTAAAGAAATAAGCCATTTCATCTTATTCATGTTGTCTCTCACCTTTCATACTAAAATTAGGAGCAAATGATTGCTCCTAATTTTTGTTAAGCTGCTTTACGTCTCCATAATACATATGCAGAAGCAATACATAATACACCCATACCTACTTCTGCAGCCGCACTATGAGAAGATGCTCCCGTTTTTGGTAATTGACTACCATTTCCGGATTTTTCATTTTTAACCGGTTTATTATCTACAACAACTTTTACATTTTCATCTTTTGTTTCTTGTTGTACTTGTTTTTGTTCTTGCGGTTCTTCTGTAACTTCTTTATCTACTACATTATTTTCCGGTCCAACAACCTTTTCTGGCTCTTCACTCGGTTTCGGCTTCATTACTTCATCAACGACTACATTAGACCAATCATAAATAGACTTTCCAGTATCTTTAAATTGAATTAACGCTAAAAGTGCTTGCTCTGTAGCCATTCCACTACCGTTTTGATCACTTGGTAACCATTTAAATTCACCATTTGGAAGTTGGTATGACAGCAGACTTTGCACTGCCTTATGAAGGCGATTTTGATCTACATCTTTAACAAGTGATAATCCAATAATTGCTTGCGCAGTACTATTCGAATTTTCTTGTCCATCCGCAGAAAAACCGCCATTTTTCAGCTGTTCATTATATAAATACGCAACAGCTTTTTGCACAGCTGGTTTCACATCTGGTCGCTCTTGATAAGGAGCTAATGCTGATAAAACCATACCTGTTACATCTACGTTACTTGCACTATCTTTACTACTTGCACTATCATAAGTCCAGCCACCATCTGTATGCTGAGTGTTTAAAATTGCATCTACTAAAGCAACTCGATTCCATTTTGATTCAACTGGAATCTCATATTTCTTCGTATCAAATGCAAGTAAAGCAAATGTATAACCTGTAACAGAATTAACCTTATCTGATTCATACAATTTTTGAACTAAGTTATGTCCGCCTACCTTTTTAGGGTCCGCATTCATTGCATTCATCATAATAATTGTTCTAGCTAAATCTGTTGCTGAAAAACGATTAATACGCTTTTCCACTTTTTCTGTTACTGCCTTAACATAATTTAATTGCGCCTCAATTGGTATATTCTTTCCAGAACGAGAAAGCCCTAATGCTACCCAATCACTTTCGATTCCATCTTGTAACATCTTTTCAGACGTTTTAGAAATCGCCTCGTTTACTTGTGCTGCTGGAATTTGAATGTTCTCTTGCTTTGGTTGTTCTGTTGTTTTATCATTTGTTTGCGTTCCAACTGTCGGTTTACCATTTTCGCCTTCTGGTTTTGTTTCGCCTGTCGGTTTACCATTTTCACCTTCTGGTTTTGTTTCGCCTGTCGGTTTACCATTTTCGCCTTCTGGCTTTGTTTCGCCTGTCGGTTTACCATTTTCGCCTTCTGGCTTTGTTTCGCCTGTCGGTTTACCATTTTCGCCTTCTGGCTTTGTTTCACCGTTAGGTTCTTCCGTTTTACAAGTTCCGATCTTATTTAACGTTTCTTTCAATGTTTCTTGGCTCATTTTGCTCCAGTCTGAAACAAAACGGAATACAACAACATCTCCAGACCCTAATTTATAACTATCTGCTCCAACTTCTGCAGATTTATCATTTACATCGTACATCCAACCGCTTGTGTCCCCAGCCATTAAGCCGTCAATGCCTTTTACATATGTTCCAAACGACATAGTTTCAGATGTTACTTTGTCCCCCATGACTTTTTGTAACAAACTTAAAGCTGTTTCCCCATCTTCAATTTGCTCTTCTTTTGGACATAACATAATGCCCTTTTGTGATTCGCCAATAATTGCAAGTTTTGCTGTATTTCCTTCAGCAAACGTAATATGTACTGTATTCGCAAAAGAAACAAATACAAGTGTAACTGCCATTAACGACGTAAGCAGCCATTTTTTTAATATTGCCATCCCAAAATTTCCTCCCTTACTACTATTTACACAAAAAAAGGCCCTTCAAGGGCGTGCGATTGACACTCTCTTTTTGTAAGTGTCGAACAAAAATGCACAACACCTCCTACCCGCATAATTCGCGGCTATATTTGTATAGGAAAAATAATTTCGTTTATGAATGTATCATTGTGATAACATTCACTTTTATAGGCAAAACTAACTTCCATTCAAGTTATCGTAAAAACGATAAACCTATACATTCTGTAAATTTTAAATTTCTGTATTATTTTACTATTGACAAAGAATTTTGTCCATGCTTTATCGGATTTATTTTCTAAGAATACTAACTTTCTAACCTCCTAACTATGCAAACTCTTTTCACTAATAATAACGCCATCTTCATCAGCATAAACATATTCATTTGGCTTCCATTCCACTTGTCCAAATTGCAATGAAATATTTCGTTCTCCTTTTCCTTCTTTTACACTTCTATTTGGCATCGTCCCTAACGCTAAAATACCAATATTAATATTTTTTAATTCACTAGAATCACGAACATATCCATTTACTATAATTCCTGCTAGCTTTCTTTCTTCCGCAATAGCCGCCAAATTATCGCCGAGTAACGCACAATTAGTAGACGCTCCGCCATCAACAACTAATACCGTTCCTTTTGGTAATGTTTGCAATCCTTCTTTCACTAATACATTATCATCCTTCACTTTTACCGTTGCAATTTTCCCATAGAATTGTTCTTTCTTCCCAAAAGACCGAAAAGATTGGCGACATATTTGTAATTCTTTTTCAAACTCATCACATAGATCCGTAGTTTTCCACATCTTCTTCCCTCTTTTCCTTTTTATCCTTCTATCTCTCAGCTACGGGATATCCCCGCTGATTACAGTTTCGCTCTATATAACATATTCTTGGATTATTTTCGTTTCCCTGTCTAATGTTGCAATAATTTGTATGTGTGGGAATTTATGTGCAAATAAGGGATGTAGAAACTATTGCCTTAAGAAGCAAGCTTTATTATAATCTATTTCACAAGTAATTTTCAGAATATTATAACTAATAAAGTGAAAAAAGGAGGGATTTCATGCAATTACAAACTGATACGAAAAAACAAACTAATCAATCAAAATTTAAAATGCCTGATGCATATGTCCTGCTATTCTTTATTGCTTTACTTTGTGCATTAGCCACTTATTTCGTTCCCGCGGGAGAATTTAAAAGAGTTACAAACGGTACTGTTACAACAACAATACCAGGAAGTTACCATTCTGTTCCGCAATCACCTGTAGGGTTTGTTTCCTTTTTTACCGCTATTGAAAAAGGAATGACACTTGCTGCTCCTATCATCTTTTTAATTTTATTTACAGGCGGTGCCATTGCAATTCTTGAAAAAACAGGTGCTCTTGACGGTCTAATCTATCATGTTATTAACAAATTTCGTAATCAGCAATTACTTTTCATTTGTATTGTCGCAGCACTCTTTTCTATTCTTGGAACGACTGGCATTATCGTTAACTCAGTTATCGGCTTTATCCCCATCGGCATCATCGTTGCACGCACATTAAAATGGGACGCTATCGTCGGCGTAGCAATTATTTATTTAGGTACTTATGCTGGTTTTAATGCTACTATTTTATCTCCCTCACCTTTAGGTATTTCACAAAAAATTGCAGAACTTCCGATGTTTTCTGGGATTGGTTTGCGAGCCGCAATATATATATCTTTTTTAATTGCTACAATTCTTTATATTAATTGGTATGTAAAGCGCTTAAAAAAATCGAATAAAGGAAGCATTCTTGGCGACAAGTGGTTTCCAAGTCATGCTCTTTCAAGTGGGGAAGAAACACAGAAAACAGAAGTTCCTTGGACAATACGACATAAATTAATTTTACTCGTTTCAGCTTTATCATTACTTGTATTTTTAATAGGCGCTTTTCGGTTACATTGGACGGATGCAGAAATGACCGCTACTTTTATTTTCATAGCAATTGTAGCAGGATTGATAGGTGGTATGAAAGCAAACGATATCGCTTCTACTTTTCTAGCAGGCTGCCAAAATCTCATATACGGTGCTTTAATCGTCGGAATGGCTCGCTGTATTTCAGTCATTTTAGAACAAGGAAAATTGCTAGACACAATCGTTAACCAACTCGCGCAGACTCTAGAGGGACAAAGCCCTGTATTTGGCGTTCTCGGTATGTATGTAAGTAGCGCCGCATTACATTTCCTCATTTCATCAGGTACAGGTGAATCTGTTATTTTCATTCCGATATTAGCTCCATTAGCCGATTTTATGCATATTACACGTCAAGTAACAGTACAGGCTGTAATGCTCGGTGAAGGCGTAGTGAACTGCTTAAATCCAACTTCTGGCGTTTTAATGGGCGTTCTTGCAGCGAGCGGCATTTCTTACGGAAAATGGATTCGTTTCATGGCTCCACTCGCATTCATTTGGTTTATCATTGGACTTGTTTTTCTTATTGTTGGAGTGAATATTGAGTGGGGACCTTACTAAAACTATACAATTCTCTCCCTATCGCTTCACCGTTATCTTATTTTAATAATGAAAACAAGGATTGATTATTATAATCAATCCTTGTTTTCATCCCCGTTGTTACAACCTATTTAATCTACCAAAAACTAAATCTCTGCATGTAATAAATTGTAATCATTGTCAAAAGAAGCATGGATTCTATGTCCACCAAATAAATCTCCATCATTATATTCACAGTATATATCATTTGCTCTAATCACAATGTCCATAAGAGTAATAGATTTTTCAAATATTTCTTTCGTTATATCATATTCTCCTGCGTCTACAGCATCCCAATTTAAATGCTCATCATTCTCATCGTATTCAGGCCAAAAATCATTTTTGTAATCTATTAATTCTTCCGCTATAACTCCTTTAGCTTTTTTATCAAATTCTTCTAAACATATATAAAGTCTTTCTGCTCTTTTCATCATTTCATATACATGTACACGCTCATTTCCCGTATCCAATTCCCAATGTACTTTTCCTTTATTTTGTTGATATGTATGAAAAGTTTCATTAAAGATAAACATTCCAATCAATTTACTTTTTATTGATTTTTCCATCATCTTATTTCCTTTCTATGCATGAAAGAGAAACCGTTATATTTTAAGTAGTTATAACTATTAACCTTCATATTTTGGAAAATCTTCATTATGAGGAGAGTGAAACTTTAATTAGCTTGATGGCAATGTGGCGGGATCCCATCGCTATCAAGCTAAGCTCATACAACGTCAATTATAGTAGAGCTATTTCTTTTTCTCTAAAGGCTACATGTAGAGAATTTAAAGATTTGCATACGAAATAAACCTTAACGTGTTTCATTTTTTTTGAATATCAGACATGGTACAATTGTAAACGACACTTAATATATCAACTACTGTTTTTCCTCCTATCAATCAGATTTTCGCCCGTGTTGTTGTAGGAGATTGAACAGCCGAAGTAGAATCTTTGATAGCTCTTAGATGTCTTTTGTATAGCTTGGAAAAGAAGAAAGTAATCCTTAATCATATATATGGCCTTATATTCACTCAAATGTTTAAGGTTTTTTTGGATCTGATTAAAAACAATGAATATAATTTTTATTATAGTATGGAACTGGAGGGTAATATGGGGATCATTCTCATTTTTATTCTAATTTTAATACAAAGAAGAGAATGGAAAGTAAAAAAATATCGACTTTGGTTCTTTCCTGCTCTACTTCTATACGTTACGATTCAGTCGATTATGAATATGAAATCGATCACTTTATTGGAAAGTGTAACCCTTCTTTCCAATTTCTTAATTGGCTTAGGGATCGGCGTTATAAGAGGAAGCGTATTAACCTTTCGATTAGATAATGAAACAGGAAATGTGTTACGAAAAGGAACTTTGCTAAGCACTATTATTTTATTGTCTATTTTAATTACGAAACTTTTTATTAAGCAGAGTGTGTTTTCTGATAGTACACAGTATACATTAAACGTACTAACAAATGCTTTTTTATGTATCGCACTTGGTACCGCTATTAGTAGAAGCTATTATATATGGAGGAAATATGGAGAATTAACAAATGAAAGATAAATGAGCCATTTATCTTTCATTTGAATGAAGATCTAAATAACAAAGCATTAAAATTGCTACCATTGAATTTAAAAACAGTAATTGAAGATTTACGTATTGTATCTAAAGATATATTTTTTCCTTTTTGCTGTGTATCTGGTGATCCCAATCCTACAAATTGGGGAATAAGAAATAACAATCAATTAGTTCTATTTGATTGGGAACGTATAGGATACGGTTCCCCTGTCATTGATCTTGCTATTATAATCCCTGGATTAGGAACTACAGATAAATCACTTGAATCCAGCATCGCTAATACATGCCTTAACTTGTGGAAAACTACTTCAATATCTTTTCCATACTCAGCCTCAGAATTAATACAGCAAATTACACTAGCTAAAATATGGAGTGCATTAGATTTTATAGTTAATAATGCGGACACATTAGAAAAACAAACATTCCTTCTACGTACTGATATGTATGTTGAGCTTGTACAGTTACTTTAATTTCTACCGCTTGTTCATACGCTCTTTTTATTTTCTGAAGCATTTTTGTTGAACATTTTCGTTTCTCTGGATACATAATCATTCCCATAAATCTATTGCCAACTCTATCTTTCCACTTATAATCCCAATGTGGTAAAATGCCCGATTGGTTCAACTAATGATCAGTGGGGAATGGCCCCCACTGATCAAAGTTTCACTTTATGAACGTGGCGTTTCTGAATATGTATATATCACTTGTCCGCCTCGCTGTGCGTTACCAATAAAATGCTTAAAATCTTCTCGATTTACAACAACTTCTCTGAACGTATAAAATACATCTTTCGTAACAACATACTCCGTTATTTCACCATTTTTCAGCTGATCTAAAATTGTATTTGCTAATTCTTTATCCATGTATTTCACCTCTATGCAATATTTTATTTTATATTCTATGGGTCAACAACTGTAAAATTATCCAGTCATTATTCTCGAATTTTATATTCATTATTTGTAAAACAAATTTATTTTACTATGTGTCCACTAACATAGCTAGTTCTCTATATCAAACATTTCGACATTCAATCATGCAAAGTTTTATACCACTATGTTACAAGCAGGAGGAATATATTTCTCCAACTTCACGCAAAAAAGAACAGACATGAAACGATAATCTGTTCTAACAAACGATTATATTTATCAATTTATCTTATCATATATTACACTTATACTTTCAGTTTTCGTTACATACTAAAAGATAGCTATTAAAGTGTTTTGTGTAAAATGAACAGTTGGAATTTTAAGTAACACCAATAACCTACTTTATTTTCTTAATTCACATAATTTTCAAACACAAAATCTTCACATGTTAATATTTTGTATATAATGAAAGAAGCCCGTAATTAGAGTGTTTGCTCCGATTCAAATTATAAGATATGTGATTTGAACCATAATTTTGCCGAAACAGCAGGCTTATGGTTCTTTTGGTTTGTGGCGAACTTATGGTTCCAAGAATAGAATACATCTAATCATGGTATAGGGTTTGCACCACATCCTTTCTCATTAACATAAGAAAATAGTAGCGTGCTTTTAACTTCAAAAACTGTCTAAATTCTTAAGTTGATGTGACATAACCTTAAGTGTTTAGAAATTTAAAAAAGTCCCTTAATAATGTTAAAGAGACCTTGCTCACACAAATGATCTGTAAATCAATTCATCTTTGATATACAGATCATTTGTGTGATAATTTTTATAAATAATTGCTAAATAGTGAATTTACATAAATGCTTTTAGAAGTTCTTGAACTAAAGGGACTGCTCCACCTATAAATTTTAAAACTGCCATTGCGATTTCCATATTATTTTCTCCTCTTTTTTCGTATTAAGATGGAATGAATCTTTATACTCTCATTATAGTAAGCGCTTACATATATAACAATACATTTTCGTATGCAATATTGCATATTTATACGTTTAGACAAAAATTAGACCTCTATTAATCATTCTTTAATGGTACCATAGCTAGGTGAGAGTCTTTAAAGGTTCTCCTTAATAGGAGGAAATATGGAAAGAGTGCAAGCGATTAACAGTAATCTAAAACTTAAGAGTTGGGTTAAACAGGTATTAGCTGTAGGAGTAATGATAGGGTTCTGCTACTTGGTGTTACATGTTTTCTGTTTCTTAGTTGCTATGTAAATATTATACAACTAAACTTGTAGAGTCTTGCCTAAAGAGGTAAGGCTCTTTTGTTGTGTATCTGAGATGAGCAAACTACATACAATACCTCTCAGGTTTGTCAGATTACTCTGTATGGTGCATTGTTTCTCTAGGTTCTAGAACACTAACTCCTATCATTGAAAGTAACTAAACTTCTATTTAAAGTTTCCATTTATATTGAAAATACAATTGTATTAATAAAAAATGTGTTTTTACTAGATACATATTAAAAAGACAAGCATAAGTTATATTACGTTTTATTAAAATCTTTTTATCTTTGAAAAGGATTTAAATCTTAATAATAGGTTTGAGTCATTTTTACATATTACCATCCCTATATTCCCATATAAATATAATATACTAAAAAAATTTAAAAAGCAAGAATACTTGTAGGGGTTCCGCCACACGTCCATCAACTTAAGGATTATATAGATTTATTAATAAAAATTAAAAATCTAAAAAGCTTGAAGTTGACGTTGGGTCATTTTATATACTGTTAAGTAGCTACTATTTAGCGATTTCATAAAAGAAATTAGAAAAATAGGAGGTTTTTAGATGAAACAGGGCGATATTATTATTTATGGATGTGTCATTATAGGTGCAGGTATCGGACTGCCACTGGATCATGCATTTCCTGGTGCACTGATTGGCTTAGGAACAGGCTACTTACTTAAAAATTTTTTTAGTAAAAAAGAATAGATGTGGAATGAAGACAATAATCGTTAACGATAAAATCTTAACGTACAGAAAGGTTGGTTTATCGGTTGATACACATTAATAAAGTTGGGGAACTGACAGGTGTTACAGTAAGAACACTGCGTTATTACGATAAAATCGGATTATTAAAACCAGCATCCAAAACAGAGGGTGGCCATCGTTTATATACAAATGAAGAAATAAAAAAACTACAGCAGGTTCAATTTTTAAAAAAAGTTGGATTTCCGTTACAAGAGATTAAGAATATGCTCGATTTCAATGAGTGGGATTGGTCGGATAGTTTAAAGAGTCAATTATCCTATGTAATAAAAGAACAGGAAAATTTAAAGAAAATAGAGTTATCCTTACGGGAAATGATACATGGAATTGCGATAGAAGGAGAAGAAAGCTCGATCGCGATTCAGAAGATCATGCAATTATCCAGCAAAGATAAAGAGATACAACAGTATTATCGCGAATCTGTATTTAAAGAAAAAGAAATAAAACTATGGGAAAAGGTTCCTAATATGGCAAGTGACTGCTCTGATTCACTTGAATGGATTGCTCTGATAGGTCAGTTAAAACGTTATATGAAGGACGGCCCAAAAGCAACGAAAGTCCAAAATATCATGAGAAGAATGGATGAAAAACGCTTAGAGGAATTTGAAGATGAGGATGAATTTTTAAATAAGCTTTGGGAGATCAGGATGTCTCCCAAACAATCAGAGAAACTAAGTTTATATCCAATTGATCAAGATGTGCTTCAGTTTATGAACGAGGCATATGCCATTTTTATGAATGAAAAAAATAATCCTGAGCCGAAATAAGGGGGAAAGAGTGATGGGTACAGAACAACTTCTCCTAATAGGGGGATTGGCCATATTGGACACGCTAAGCCCTACTACAATAGGAGTAACAACATATCTTCTTTTAACAGATACAGAGAGACTTACGAAACGTTTATTGGTTTATTTATTGACGGTAGCAGGATTTTATTTTGCTGTTGGAGTTTCACTCATGCTAGGATTAGATTTTTTGTTTGAGATTATTTCTGGCGTATTTCAAAATCGAATCGTAAGCTGGACGTTCTTTATTATTGGAGCCATATTATTCATCGCAAGCTTTTATATTCCACCAAAGAAAAGTTCAGAGCTCCCTTCACCAAAATCAAAAAGTATTCTTTCAATGATTGCGCTCGGATTCACTACTTCATTAATTGAAGTGGGAACTGCATTTCCTTATTTTGCAGCAATTGGCATACTGACTACTTCTAATCTATCATGGATAGAATGGTCTTCTATTTTAGCTGGATACAACTTCATTATGGTATTGCCCTCTCTCGTGCTGTTTCTCTTCTATCTCCTGTTTGGTCGGTGGATGCAAAAACCTCTCGAGAGGCTCCGAATGAAAATCGCTAATCATTCAGGATCAGCTCTGTCATGGATTATGTGTATAGTCGGCTTCCTCTTAATATTAAATAGTCTGGATTATTTATAGGGTATTGTATAATTGTTCTAACTTTATTGTAAGCCTACACCTATATCGATTTAGATAAAAGTTTTGAAGCGGAATATGAATCTATACTTCAAACCTTATACAAACACCCCTCTACAGAATTTAGTAGTATATTGGATTGATTACGAGGATTTACTATAGCAATCTAATAATAAAAGCTTATTATCTTACTATAGAATGTACAATCAGGGAGATATGCTTATAACTACTAAAGAACTTTTACCTATTATTAATCTAAACCAACCCGTCTTTTACAGACAGTTACTCTCACTTACATCTCCCTCATATTCACTTAATGTTGATGCAGGGATCTTATGTGAGATAAAATACGTATCCATCCAATTCACAATTATTTCTTCCAACTCTGGATGAAGCGGCTTATCTGCACCTTCCGCATAAATCTTTTTAAATTCCAACGCTTTAAAATCACCTTCAAAATATTTTAAGGTATGATCCATATTTTTTATTACATGTACTTCAGAATCACCTTGCACATAATCACCAATTCGCTTCGCTTTTTCATGATTCGCCTGAAAGTCTTTATCACCAGCAATCGCTAATACTGGGCACGTTACTTTCATTAAATCTTTATAAATGTCATGCTGAAAATGCTCTCTAAGCCATTTTGCATTCATTGGCTTAAAACCAATTTTAACAATATCTTTTTTTGAATTTATCATTTTTTCTATTGCTTTTTGCGCCTGCTTTTCTCCTCGTTTCTCAATATTGAGAAGGCGCATTAACTTTCCTTTTATTCCTTTTTGCTCTTTTAACTCTTTATAAATAATCTCTCTTTGTCTTTTCGTAGCCTCTTCTAACGATTCCGCAGCTCCTGTAAGAAGTATGAGCCCATTTACTGGTGTTCTTGCGTTTACTACAGTTGCTAACATACACCCTTCACTATGACCAACTAAAATGATATTTTCCGAATCAACAAATGGTTGTTCCTTTAAATACGTAATCGTAGCCTCTATATCACTAACTAAATCCCACATTCCAGTCTTCTGAAATTCTCCATCACTCTTTCCTACTCCGCGCTTATCAAAGCGGATCGTCACTACTCCAAGCCTCGCCATTACATGCGCTAAATCTTTATAAATATTCGATTCAAGCTTTACCGGTACAATCATTCCATCACGATCAATTTCTCCAGATCCAGCGATAATGACAACCGCAGCATACTTCCCGTCAGCTTTCGGTTTAGTAATTGTACCTTGCAAAGTAAATTCACTATTTATCGCTACTTCATATTCATCAAAGGTCATCATATTCGTCCCCTTCTATTCTGTTATATTTAATTTAAATTTCAAACTCGCTATTATATTTTTGTACTCTCTTACATCTTTCATCGGAGCGAAAACTGGATTCTCTGCAATACTTTGTAGCATGCTTTGCTTTATAATATCTTCACTTCTAACCGTTTTAGCACCGAGCGGAAATTCTGCAAACCATTCATCAATCGCATCAAAATATGAATCGCCGTGTAAATGCAGGCTATTTACTGTGAAACTAGCTGCACAAACTGCTACATATTTCTGCAACATTTCTAATGCTCTTTCAAAATTTCCTTGCATACAATATACTTGTGCAGCAGCATAGTATACTTTTAAAGTCATATTAGGATGTAATGTTTCTATTTCATATATATCTATTAACATGAAAGCTCTATTTAAAATCAACTCTACTTTTTCAGAGTTTGAATTATTCACTAATAAATAATTCGGTATTGTCGCAACGAGTTGAATTAAATGTTGGTACATACTAATTTGCATTATTTCATTCGCCTTTTCAGCATTTCCAAGCATTTGATACGCCTGCGCGATTAGATCTTCCTCTGGAAAGTTAGGACGTATCGTTTCGCCAAGTAATTGAAGCACCTCATTTGGCTTATTGAGTATAAGATAGCAAGTTGCTTGAAACGATACCGCCTCTTTCACAAGAGGAACATCATCACTTTCTTCCTGCACCCTGCTAAAGAGAGACATTGCCTCTTCTAAAATTTTAATTCTTTTATCCATATCCTCTGTTAACATATGGTGGTTAATAAAAAGTAGTCCCATTTGAAGTAATAATGGAAAACAAGAATAATATTTTTTAATCATTTCTCTGCATTCCATCATTACTTCATCAAACGGTGCTTCACTAAAAGCTTCCGCTAGTCTATGATATAAATTTTTAATTTCTTCCTGTCCCATTTGCGGTGTATAACAGATTAGTTCATCTATACTTATATTAAAGTACGATGCTAATAGTGGTAAAAATGTAATATCCGGATAACTCTGCCCCGTCTCCCATTTGGAAACAGACGCCTTCGTAATACCGATATACGCCGCTAACTCTTCCTGCGTAATTCCCTTTTCTTTTCTCTTATCTGCAATGATTTTATGAATATGAATCTCTCTCACTGTATCACCTCATACTTTTATTATATGTACTTTTTTCTACACAAAATTTGGATTTAAAGTCAACTTTCGTTAACAAAATCAACTGTTAGGAAACATCTCTCTAAAATAAAAAGAAGCTCCATAAAACTAGAACTTCTTTTCCTATGTATATTTACTTCGTTACCTCTCCGAACTGCGCTCTCGTCACTTTCGCCAAGTCATCCACATTCAGCTCAATTTGTATACCAATCTTCCCACCGCTCACTATCATCGTTTCAAGCGATTGCGCACTCGCATCAATACATGTTGAAAATAACTTCTTCATTCCAACTGGGGAACAACCGCCGCGAATATATCCTGACACTTTCGTAATATCTTTAACAGGAATCATCTCAATTTTCTTTTCACCAACTGATTTTGCCGCTGCTTTCAAGTTCAGTTCTTCATCTACCGGAATGATAAACACATGATAATTTTTACTATTCCCTTGAGCAATCAACGTTTTATATACTTCCCTCACTTCTCGTCCAATTTTCTCAGCTACTGATACGCCATCAATTTTTCCATCGTCTGGATCATATGACATCATCGAATATTCAATTTTCTCTTTATCCAATATTCGCATCGCATTTGTTTTATCTTTTTTCATAATGGTCTCCTTAAAAGGTTATTTCATATTATTAAGTTTTATTATACACCCTTTTCCATTTCTCCTACATAACTTCACGTATATTTCAAAACTAAAAATATTGATAATTCAAAAATCATCTGATATAATTTGGAAAAACTTATGTTAAGGAGAGATTTGTAATGCGAAATGTTAATACTTCTTTCCAACTTCATCATCATACGTAACGCCGTGTATCCGAAGAAAAATTTTTCTTCGTGGGTACAGGGCTTTTCCTGTTGACCCACGAAGCGTTCATAAAGCTATGTGGGTATTTTTATACCTTCATAGCTTTTTTTTATTTAAAAAGGGGTGATTACTATGGAAATGAAAAATGTAAAAGGAACGAAAGACTATTTACCAGAAGAACAAGTGTTGCGAAATAAAATTAAAAGAGCTTGTGAAGATACGTTTGAACGATACGGCTGTAAACCGTTAGAAACACCAACGTTAAATATGTATGAGCTTATGTCTTACAAATACGGTGGTGGCGATGAAATTTTAAAAGAAATATATACGCTTCAAGATCAAGGAAAACGCGACCTTGCCTTACGCTACGATTTAACAATTCCATTCGCAAAAGTCGTGGCAATGAATCCGAACATCCGCCTCCCTTTTAAACGTTATGAAATTGGGAAAGTATTTCGAGATGGTCCAATTAAACAAGGGCGATTTCGTGAGTTCATTCAATGTGACGTTGATATAGTCGGTGTAGAATCCGTCATGGCAGAAGCGGACCTTATGAGTATGGCGTTTGAACTGTTCCGAACGTTAAACTTAGAAGTAACGATCCAATATAATAACCGAAAATTGTTAAACGGTATTCTCGAGTCCATTAACATCCCTACTGAACTAACGAGTGACGTAATTTTATCATTAGACAAAATTGAAAAGATTGGGATTGATGGTGTACGAAAGGATGTATTAGAGCGCGGAATTTCTGAAGAAATGGCTGATACGATTTGTAATACCGTTTTATCTTGTCTAAAGCTTTCAATTGATGACTTTAAAGACGCTTTCAATAATCCACTCGTTGCCGAAGGAATAAACGAATTACAACAATTACAGCAATATTTAATTGCTCTTGGAATAAATGAAAATGCTATATTCAATCCATTTTTAGCGCGAGGACTCACAATGTACACAGGTACCGTATATGAAATCTTTCTAAAAGACGGTTCGATTACATCCAGTATCGGTAGCGGTGGTCGTTACGATAATATTATTGGAGCGTTCCGTGGTGATAATATGAACTATCCAACAGTCGGTATTTCATTCGGTTTAGATGTTATTTATACAGCACTATCACAGAAAGAAACAACATCATCTACAGCGGATCTTTTTATCATCCCACTCGGAACTGAATTACAATGCCTACAAATTGCCCAGCAATTACGTTCTACCACTTCCTTAAAAGTCGAACTCGAACTAGCAGGACGCAAATTAAAACGTGCCCTTAATTACGCAAATAAAGAGAATATCCCTTATGTGCTTATTATTGGTGAAGAAGAACTATGTACAGAGACAGTTATGCTGCGGAATATGAAAGAAGGTAGTGAAGTGAAAGTTCCCCTTTCTTCTTTGAAAGACAATACATTAAATAATTATTTTAATATGCCTACTAAATTATGATTGTTAAATATTCCCAAAACGTAAGTTATGTAAGCTAAAAAACTCCATTAAATAATAATGGAGTTTTTACCGTTACTTATTATTGTTTAAATATAAATGTCTGTTTGTATTTCCTTTCCGCTTCACAATCTTTTTGTCCATTTTTTAAAGTTTTGAATTACTATTCCCTAAACACAATGGATATATTAAATCAACTCTTTAGAAAACCAAAAAATCTAGTTGAACGGACTTTTACTTCATTTGAACCTCATGGGCATGATGTCCCCTGACTTAGGTAGTTTTTCTAAATAATAGTTAGTGATAATTAGTTCACATAACATAATTATCATTAACTGATTTCACCCCCGCCCCCACTACCAATTCAAGAGAAAATCGTATCCGTCTCTTCTATATCAATTCCATCTCTTAACTTTTATTTTGTGTATTCCTACTCTCCAAAACCTTCTCCATATTATGAGTTGCCCATTCCATCATTAAAAGAATCATTGGACGAAGTGATTCACCAAGCTCGGTTAACGAATATTCTACTTTAGGAGGTACTTCACGATATACTTCACGATGTATGATACCATCAGCTTCGAGTTCTCTAAGCTGAAGTGTTAACATTCTTTGTGTGATATTAGGTTTTAATCTTTTTAATTCATTAAATCGCTTCTTACCATCTAATAAATGATACAGAATTACCCCTTTCCATTTCCCTCCAATAACCTCGACCATAGCTTCTACTGGGCAAGAATATTTATTTAAAAATGGATAATTTATATTATTTCCTTTTGAACAGTTCATACAAAATCCCTTCCCTTAACATTAGTATCTTTTTTGATACTATAGCACATAAATGTGCGTACTTGTATCAATGTTACTTAAAAAATATAATTTGGTTATAAAATAAATGAATGAAAAGAGGAACTTTTATGACAAACACAAAACAAATTACAAAAGAAAAGATTATGGAGGCTTTTCATTTCAGACATGCATGTAAAGAGTTCGATCCTATGCACAAAATTTCAGACGAGGATTTTAAATTTATTTTAGAAACTGGAAGACTATCCCCTTCTTCTTTTGGATATGAGCCTTGGAAATTTATAGTGGTACAAAGTAAAGAAGTAAGAGAAAAACTATTACCTTATTCATGGGGAGCTGGTGGACAGCTTTCAACAGCAAGTCATTTTGTCATTGTCCTTTCAAGAAACAGTAAAGATATGCACTATGATGCAGAGTATATAAAACATATGATGAACGATATTATTGGATTATCTGAAGAAACTCAAAAAATCAGATATGAATTCTTCAAAAAATTTCAGGAATCCGATTTTAACTTGTTAGAATCCGACCGCGCTGTATTTGATTGGGCATCAAAGCAATCTTATATTGCTTTAGCTAATATGATGACTAGCGCAGCTCAAATCGGTATTGATTCTTGTCCAATAGAAGGATTTGATAAAGAGAAGGTAGATACTTTACTTCGTCAAGAAGGAATTGTAAAAGACGATACTCTTGAAGTATCAGTTATGGTTGCCTTTGGTTACCGTAAAGGAGAGCCAAAACATAATAAAACAAGACAAACTTTAGATACGATTGTTGAATGGATTTAATAAAATCACACTCACATATAAAAATCCTCATAGCTGGATACTTATGTTAAAGAAGTAGAATTTTCCTTTTCTTATGTATGAATTTGATTTTTCATGGAAAGATATATTAGTAAGTATGCAGTTTGAACGCTCTATTTTTTAGAGTTGAACAGGAGGAGAATGGATATGTCTGATATTGAAGTTGGCGAAGTGTTTACACTTAGTGATGAGAATAATGAAGAGCAAGAAGTTGAGGTACTTGGTGCGATGGATGTCGAAGGAGCAGAATACATAGCAGTTGCCTTTGTAGAAGACATTCAAACAGAAACTGAGGAAGACATTGATATCTTCTTTTTAAAAGTAGAAGAAGATAATGAGTTTTCATACATTGAAAATGACGAAGAGTTTGACCAAGTATCTGCTGCTTTCGAGAAGATTTTGGATGAGCAAGAGTAATATTAGTTAGAAACACGAGGGGGATGCATATCCGCCCTCTTTTTTATTCATCACTCACCCAACTAAATCCGTTAAAGAGATGTATGCAACAATTCCAATACATCTTTCATAGCAAAAGGGCCATCTTTTTTAACATGCTCCGCAAATTCAGAAACGAGACGTAGTGTTCTTACACTTTCAATTGGATGCTCTCCTGATGCACTTTCAGCAGAAAGCATAACGGCATTCGTCCCGTCCAGTACAGCCTGAAAAACATCGGTCACCTCTGCTCTTGTAGGAATAGAATGATCTACCATAGATTGCAGCATTTGTGTCGCTGTAATGACATATGTATTCGTTCGATTACATTCACGAATCATCATTTTTTGCAAAAGCGGAATAAATTGATACGGCAATTCCACTCCTAAATCGCCCCGTGCAATCATAATTCCATCTGCTTCTTTACATATATCTTGAAAATTCTCGATTGCTTCCATCGTTTCTATTTTAGCAATTAAACTTGAGGAAGTTTCTTTATGCTGTTGTATAAAATCCCGTATTTCCTTTATATGACTAGATTTTCGTACAAAAGAACACGCGATAAAATCAACATCCTCTTCTAAAAGAAACTGAATATCTTTTTTATCTTTCTCTGTGATAGCTGGTAAGCTAACAGTGGCACCTGGTAAATTCACCCCTTTATGAGATGAAATATTACCACCTATTTTGATCTTTGTGTCTATTTTTTCCGGACTTATCTTTTCAACAATTAATTCAACTTCTCCATCATTAATCAAAATTCTACTTCCAACTTTCACATCATTCGCAATTCCTACATAATCAACACTTGCTTCTTTAGTACTCCCTGGAACTGGATGCGTATGTAAAATAAATGCTTCTCCCGCCTTAAGTGTAACTTGCCCTTCTTTCATTTCACCTAATCTTATTTTAGGACCCTGTACATCACCTAGAATTTTAATAGAGTCATCTAAAGATTTCACTAAACGAATGATCTCTTTATGACTATCATGGTTACCGTGTGATAAATTTAGTCGAACAATTTTCATACCATTTTTTATTAACTGCGCTAATGTTTCCTTATTATTACTTGCCGGCCCAATTGTACAAATTCGATCAATTGTCATATTTCCCACCATCCTTTTTAAATAGAGTTCCCATTAAAATAAAAAATAACAGGTTTAAACTCTATAAGAACTAAAATAGGCCTACTCAAACGAGCAGGCTCTTTTCACACTACGATAACTTCGTCAATAACTGATTTAAATCTTTTTTCGTTTTCGTCGTTAATGACTTCATTTTATTAATATCAATCTTTTCTTTCTCCGCTCCTACAATTAACGGATACATGCTTTGACCAATTGTTTTAGAATCCGTCGGATGTGATGCTTCTAACTCTTTTTCAATTACATCCCACTTTTCATTAATTTGTTTGCCAAGCTTATTCACTGTTTCCAATTTCGGATTAGCAGCTAATTGCTTGTCTAAGCTTTCAATTAATGCAACCACTTCTTTTACATCCGTTTTCACAGCGACATTTTTCTTCGGATCTTTAGTAGTCTTTCCGTTACTATTTGTGCTTGTACTTTGATCTGTTACTTTTCCACTAGTAGGTTGCTCATTCGTTTTTCCTGTCGTTTCTTTTTCTTTTGACGTTTTTCCATTATTTTCTGTTCCAGATGATTCTTTAGTATTTTTTGCATCCTTATCTGTTTTTTCATTTGAAGAAGTATTTGTTTCTTTTTCAGTATCTTTCGTTGTTTTTGACGCTTCATCTGTACTTGTCGTTTTCGATTGTTCTTCATTTTGTGCCGTTACTTGATCTTTCTTTTCTTTTTCTTTATCAGCTGAAGGACTACAAGCTGCCATAGTAAGCATTGTACCAATTGTTATCGATGCGATAGCGACCTTTTTCATTTTCATAAAAATCCCCCTATGTTTACAATTTTATCCTCCCCTTTACGATTCTATTTCCCCTTAAAAAATCCCTTTTCATACGAATTACTAACTTTCCGACAGTAATCTTCATAATTATACGTACAAAAACTGATAAACTCATTTTAATATTCGAGTTTCTTCTACTTCATTTTTCTGCTCTATAGTAAAAGAAAAAGAGTATATTGTCACATTAATAATTATTATCTGTATATGACGATATACTCTTCTATCAAATTTTTATCTTTCTTGACATTTTATTTAAACAAAAAAATATATTTATCTTTAATTTTTTTGTTTCTCAACTCTTGTTAACATAATAATTTTATGAATAACCACCATTTGAATGAATGATTTGCCCAGTAACCCATTTCGCCTCTTCACTTACTAAAAAGGAAATTAAACGTGCAACATCTACCGGTTCTCCAACCCTATCTTGCGGGAATTTCCATACTAAATAATGATTTAATTCCTCTGTAATCCATCCAGTATTCGTCGGTCCTGGATCAACAGCATTCACGGTAATCCCCTTCTCCATCGCAACTGGTGCTACTGATTTTGTAAATGTTTCTATCGCTCCTTTCGTTGCTGCATATGCAAGTTCATCTGGCATTGGACCTAGTGATTGTCCTGAAGTAAGATTAATGATACTTCCACTCGTTTTAAGTGCATAATGTTTTATAAATAATGAACTTAATAGCATAGTAGCCCGGACGTTAACTGTATAATGTTTATCTAACTCTTCTACATCTAACTCCTCAATTTTCGTATGAGTAGAATATGCTGCATTATTAATTAGAATAGATGGATCGCCTAAACGTTCTGATACCATATAAAACAAACGATTTGGCGAATACGACTGCGATAAATTGATTTCTGCCATTTCACACCGAACGCCGTAACTTTCGATCTCCTTTTTCAACAAAAAGGGTTCTTGATCATTCATTCCCCATGGCATTGCTTTATCATACTGAGACCAATACGTGAAAAAAATGTCTATCCCCTTTTGAGCAAGCACCTTGCATACAGCTGCACCAATTCCATTCAGACGAGTTGCCCCTGTTACAATTGCTATTTTCTTCACTTTTTCTCCTCCATCTATGGATAGATCCTCTGTACGAATACAGAGGATCTATCTTCTTAATTAATATTTGACAATATACGTTCTGCACCTAATTTTAAAATTCTAATTAAAATTAAATTGGCAATGGTAAACAGTATAAATAAAATAATAAACATAACCCACAGTCCTACATGAAGGACATAGTATAATAAACTTACTCCCGCTACAATAATTAAAGCTATTAAAATATTAGCTAAAAAATTCCACAAAGTCGTATATCGGCTTTTAAATAATTTCTGCTCTGTATCCCAATGAATATCTGCAGTTTGTGCATCCCAGCGTGTACCGATTAAATTGATTAACAATAAACCGTTCGCACTTAGTAAGAACCATAGTACCATAAATACTGGAGAAACCCCCGCTACAACTGCCATCGTAATACCGAATACTGCTAAAATTGATATATTAATTAGCCAAGCTGTTAATGTTTTTGCGAAAAAGATATCGGAAGCCTTTACTGGTAAGTAACGATTCACAAACCAAAAGCTTCCATCTCGAGAAAATGACGTTGTTGCAATTACGTTATTTCCCATTAAAAATAGAGATGCACAAAGGCCAACACCAATCGCGAAACCTGCTGACTCCGGATTATCAATATACCCTGTAATCCACTTTAGATTTCCGTCCTGTACGAATAAAACAAAGAACAGCATAATCGGCATTACAAAAGTTTGCACAATGCAATTTAAGAAAAATTGCGGTGTACGGAATAACGTTTTAAATTCTTTTTTCACATATGCTTTTAAATGAGAACTTTGTACTGTTGATTTCTGTAAACCTTCTGCTGAAATTACCTCTTTCTTTGCTGTACTCGTTGAAAGTCCAATAACCCCTTTCAAATATGTACGCTCTGCAATGTAATAAAACAGCCCGAAAAATGCGATAGAAATAAGAATGTAAATAAGAACGTATAATAGTCCTTTCCACGATGCATTTTCTACTAATCCCATTGCTCCAAAATATGTAGTTGGAAAATAATTTGTCATTTGTATGAAAAGTGAGGATTCATTATTTGCAAGATAATTTACAACCGAGTCTCCAGCTCCAGATACTGCACTTTTATTTCTCCATTGCATAAACACATTAATTCCTACGATAAATAGTATACTCACAATTCCAATAAATATATTTCCTCGATCTTTATTTTTCGCTATATTCGTATACCTCATAATAATTGTCATAATTAACGAAGCTAAAACTAACGGAATGATCGGGAAGAATAAGTAAATGACAATCATATAAATGTAATATGTAATGAAAGCACCACTCTTTAAACCGTAAGTAATAAAGATAGGCAATAAAATAAACGAGCTCATTACGTATTGTGTAATTAACACTGTAAAGAACTTTGCCGAAATAATTTGTGCTGGTTTTAACGGTAACGGTAGCAACATTTCAACATCATTACTATAGTAAAACACTGTTAAAATGTTCATAATACTCATCAAAAATACCCATATACTAGCAATCGCTAATCCCATCGCAATAACAATTCCTGGATTCTGTCCGAGGTGTATCATTCCTTCATATATTCCATGGGTCATCGAACCGAATATTAAAAAACCTACAAATAAAATGGCTGCAAATGAAAATAAATACGCCCATCGTTTCTTTTTATCTGTTATAAAATCCGCATAATTTAATTTCAATAATACTTTTGTTAACGTCCAAATTTTACTCATTGCCCGTCATCTCCAAGAACATTTTTTCAAGTGATTCATTGGATTTAAAATGATCTCTCATTTCATTTAAATTCCCTTTGAACTGAAGATTTCCCTTATTAATAATTGCAACGCGGTCACATAATTTCTCTGCCACTTCTAATACATGTGTCGAGAAAAATACAATCTTTCCTTTATCCGCATGCTCTCTCATCATTTCTTTTAAAATATAGGCAGATTTCGGATCAAGTCCTGTTAACGGTTCATCTAAAATCCATACATCTGGCTCATGTAAAAGAACACCGATAATAACAATCTTTTGTCTCATACCGTGTGAATAACTTTGAATTTGATCGGATAAAGCATTATAAAGATCAAATTTCTTCGCTAAAGACTCTATTCGTTCTTGTCGTACTTCTTTCGGCACTTCATACATATCTGCCATAAAGTTTAAATATTCAATTCCTTTTAATCGTAAAAACATATCTGGACTATCTGGAACATAACCAAACGTCTTTTTCGCTTCCATCGGCTCTTTCATAATATCTTTTCCGTTAATCGTAATGGTCCCTTTGTCCACACCATGAATACCAGTAATCATCTTAATTGTCGTTGATTTACCCGCACCATTCGGTCCTAAAAAACCAAAGATTTCTCCGCTAGGTACTGTTAAACTTAAATCTTTTACTGCATAGGTAGATCCATTATAACTTTTTGACACATTCGTAATTTCAATCATTACATCCAATCCTTTCCTTAATTACCAAATAACTATAATGATATTATAGCATACTTCTATTTTTATATTTTTCAGCTTATTTAACTTTTAAAATAAATATAAACTCCTAATCCAACAATTAAAACGATGGCTAATATAATATAAATCACCGTAAGCCGTTTAATATTCCCTTTTGTCGCTTTACTATAATTCGCATCACCATTCCGCCCAATTAAAACCGTCGCAATTACAGTAATTACTACAAGTAATACAACGATCATGATCCAAGTTAGCATTCCTTCCTCCCCCTCCTTACAACCATTTTACAATATTATCCTCTTTATTTCGCAGTATATTTAGCCTTTTTACTATTATTATGAAAAGAATTGGAAAACTATTATTACCATAAATTTCTATATGTGATATATTTATAACATAACGTGAACTATTTCTAACATTATAAGGAGGACCTATCGTGAAAACAACGTGGATAAAATATTTAGGATTTCTCGGTTTCTTCGGTTTTCTTGGATTTTTTTATGAAAAAGGATTGTTTACTATGTTCTGTTTCTTTTCCTTTTTCACAACGTATAGAAAAGTTCATCATGATGAGCTATTTGAACAAATCGTTAATAAATCTTGCCGTAATGCTTTTATCGTTACGTTACTAACTACTGCTATCATTATGTTTATTGAAATGCTGTTTCCAAATCCGATCTTACAAGAAATTGATATCGCTATTATTTTCGGCACACTTATTCTTACGTTCGGATTCTCTATTTTCTTTTATGATAAACAAATTGATGAAGTGGAAGATGCGCCATGGCGTTCGTAACGAAAATAAAAGAATACCGCGCCAAATTGAATATGACACAAGAAGATTTAGCGAAAAACGTTGGTGTACGCCGTGAAACAATTAGCCATCTCGAAAAAGGAAAATATAATCCTTCCTTACAGCTTGCTCACGATATAGCGAGGGCACTTCATAGTACGATTGATGAGATCTTTATTTTTGAGGATTAATAAAGGGCTTCAAGTCCAATATATAATACTGAATCTAAAGTAATCAAACATATATAAGATATGCTACACGACGACCCATGTTATTTAACAATGTAGTTTTAAGGTGTATCACCACTTTGCTTGATACGCCTTAAAACTACATTCATCAAAGTGACAAATATGTTACTTTGATGAATGTAGTTTTGTTTCTGTAGTTTTTAAAAAATATCTTCAATAACATTCTCTTTTTCATCATATTTCAAATAAATACAATCTTTACGTCAGAA
Organism: Bacillus thuringiensis; assembly: GCF_014932895.1. Taxonomy (GTDB): domain Bacteria; phylum Bacillota; class Bacilli; order Bacillales; family Bacillaceae_G; genus Bacillus_A; species Bacillus_A thuringiensis_AA. The sequence continues at coordinate 227,431 of NZ_JACYOF010000003.1, forward strand.
CCATATAAAAAGTACCGGCATCCTTCCCTTGAAGAATACCGGTACTTCTCATTTATACCGCTATTTGTGGCCAGTAAGACTCCCGCTTCAAAACTCAGCTGGAGCGAAGAAGTTAGGTGGGAGTCGTGTTGCCCGTAAACGCCCTATTGGTGCGGGCTGATAATCAGTGGGGAATGAACAAAAACCCTACTGATTAAAGTTTCACTTTATCACCCATACAAAACTGCATGAAATATGCCTAATAATAAGTATTGATCCTGTATATAATCACCATCAAATACATTTATCTCGATGTAATACATATCTTCCTCAAGACGAATATTCCAATCTGCGATTACATAGCCCTTTCGTAATAACTTTCCCATCCCAAATGAAGTTTTGTGAACAACATATTCTTCTGTCTTATATGTAAAAGTAAATAAGAAATTTGCATCCAATAACTTCCCGTCACATACAATGATTTCATGCTCTACATCATCATTATCGATGTATGTTACTAAAATCTTTCTTTGGCGCCGCCTACTTATATCCTTTGCAATGATGCGAATATTGTCCTTACTATCCTTTATTTCATAATTGATATTACTACCAATCTTCGGAATGAAGTCTAGCACTTTCATCAACGTATTTTTATAATAGCCCCGTACTACGCCTACTTGTTCGCTTCTATTATAAACCTCTATCGGCATCTCATCTGCTTTATAATCGCACAGTCGTTTGTAAGAAAGCTGCATAATTCGCTCTCCTCTTAAATACTGATCAAACGTCACAGGATATTCTATCATGCGCAGTTCCTTATTTAACCCATACAAATAGCGTTGAACACTCTCTACTAATGTTGTAGTAGAGATACGCTCTTGAAGTTCAAATTCTTGCAAACTGGAAGAAACCTTCCATTGTTTGTTGTCCTCTTCATAGAAGAAACCAAGAATGACCTCAGCACGGTCAACCGTTTCATATTTCATAGGTACGTTCTGCCCGTGTTGAACTTGTTCCATCCACTGACCTAAATAAATGCCCAGCTCTGCAACCTTCATACATGATTTTTGAAAAAATACTCTGTCACCCATACAAATCGTTAAATCCCCTTCGATAAAACCATTTGTATAAGCGACATACCGCGGCTCATCCTTTTGCGGGATTCCCTTGTCTAACTCAAATAAAAACGTTAACATCCTTCACTCACCTCTAGTTGTTACACAGTTCATACCTGACATTGCATCACCCTGAGAAACTATGCATATACGCATAGTAAATTAACACATTATAACACGTGAATGACCTTCGTATAGTGACGCTATTTTTGCTTTGCGAACTCTCTCAAAACAACATGTATTTACTGTTAATTCAAGCCTCAAACTTTATTTCTTTTTTCTCTCAGTAAAATTACTTTGACTTGGTGCCATCTTTTTTTGTTCCATATCTTAGCATATGAAATTATACGAACGACTTTTCAAATATATCTACCGTAACTTAAAATATATCAACTAATCGAAAAATCTTAACACGATTAAAATGAGGCTACCTTTTCTTCCGTCACTTCCACAATTTCTAAAATTTGTAGCAGGCTCTCCACTTCATAAGTCGGCTTAACATCTGTCAAATTCTCTTTCAAACTAGGATTATACCAACACGTATCAATACCGTAATCTTCCCCGCCTTTCATATCAGAAGTTAGCGAATCTCCGACCATTATTACACTTGATTTATCAGTAATCCCAAACTTCTCAAATGCATAATCAAAAATCTCATGCGCTGGTTTTTGATGGCCAACCTCTTCAGAAATAATAATATGATCAAAGAAGTTACGTAAAGGCGAATTTCCAATTCTAGATTGTTGCACTTTTGTATATCCATTCGTAATAATACCTAATTTGCAATCTTGAAGATTCTCACATAATTGCACTGCACCTTCTATAAGGTGTACTTCTTTCCCTAAGTTTTCAAGATATACGTCACTAAATTGCTGCGCATCTACTTTTAGATTATGAAGGGCAAACAATTGTCTAAATCGATCTACCGCTAATTCACCTAGCGTAATCATTTTATTTTCTAAATCTCTCCATAATCCATTACTAATCTCTTTATAACTTACAAAATAATCATCATATCCTGCAGGCATACCAAATTGCACAAACGTATTATGCAATGCGTGTCTTTCCGTTTCATGGAAATCTAATAGTGTGTCATCTACGTCGAATAATATAACTTTGTATTTCATGTTGGTCTCCTTAGTTCCTATTTTAAAAGCTTAATTATAAGCTTTTATATATTTCATTATAAAGTGCTTTGACTCGCTCTTTATAGAATACACCTTTATCTTCTATTTTCAAATGTGCTATAAATAAGTTTGCAAGCATGACCGCTGTATCTAATCTATAAAACAAACTAACAATATGAGGAATAGCGTTAAAGATATTATCATTCTTATATCCAGCTTTAAATTCATCCCAACTAACCTCATTCGTTTCAGCTATTCTCATAAGCTCCAATAATGGATGACCAATTAGAGCATTATCCCAATCAACTATCGCTTTAATTTCTCCGTTATATCCAATTAAATTTGCTGGTCGAATGTCCATATGTAATAAACACTTTACGTGATCAGCTGTACTAAGAATATGTTCAATTGTTTGTGCATCTGGAAGTTTAATATTACAGTTCGTAATTGTATTAAAACCTTCTACTCTTTTCACAATTCGTTCCGCTATATACTTACTAATTGGCTCTCTAATATTTTGCTCATGATGTAAGCCTTCAATTGACATACTATGAAGATTGTTAACTACCTCCCCTATTTTATACGCAGAAATAGGCATGTGATCCGTAGCCACATAATCCGATATTAAAAAATCAAGTTCGGTAGAAAGATGCAATTCGTGTATCCTTGGTACTGGAAGACCTTTTGAATTACAAAACTTAGAAAGCTCTGCTTCCTTTTGCAACGAAATCCGACTATTAAATAAATCTTCATTTATATTTTCTACTTCTCTTTCCCACGGCACTCGAAAAGCTAAAGCTCCCTTTTCTGAATCTCCGCGAAAAACAATATTTTGCACTCCCGTTCCAATCACCTTTAAATCCTGAACAGCTATTTCCTTATATTCTTGATTTAATATTGTTGCTAGCCTTCCCCTTAACTCCTCTGCTTTTAAACGTGTATGAATCATTTTATCCCCCGATTCGTAAGTTCTATTCATCCATTTTCCCCCGGTGCAAACATCCTCATCAACAAAATTATAGCAACAATAGTAAAAGGAGGCTAATCCATATCAGCCTCCCTCCCCATTACTTATCCTCTAGCAATAACACTTTCATTTCTTCTAACGATTCTTTCGTAAAGCCAAGAGCTTTTTCAGCGTACGCTTCAACTGATCCGTACTGCTTTTTAATTTCATCGATAGCAGCTTGCAAATATTCGGCGCGTGCTTCAAACATTGCACCTAATATTGCTCTACTTTCATCGTTTTGTAATTTTGCACCCAAAAAGGCCATCATTTTTTCATTTAATTTTTCACGGAAACCGTTACTTAGTAAATAATCTTCCATTACTGTTTTTTCCGGTACACCTAGTAAAAGTAATAATAATGCTGAGCCAAATCCAGTACGGTCTTTTCCAGCTGTACAGTGGTTTACTAACGGTAAATGTTCCGGATTTTGCGCTAATTGTAAAAAGCTCACGAACGCCTCATTACCACTTACGAAATCTTGATTCATTTTCACAAGATATTCGCCTGGTTTCCCTAATACGGATAAGTCACCAACTTGGAAAAACTCGTTTATATTTAAGTCTTTCGCCAAATCTTGCATAACTGGTAAGTACACTTGACGAGCGCCCGTAATACTTGGATTTGGTTTATGTTTCACTTCGAAATCTGTACGATAATCACAAATTAACTTTAGGCCAGACTTTTGTAAATACTCGATATCCCACTCCGTTAGCCCTGCTAATTCTTCAGAACGATACAATTTGCCCCATTTTACTTTACGGCCTTCTGTCGTTTCATACCCTCCCATATCACGGAAGTTAAATGCTCCTTGTAATGGCAATCTACGCTCAGCCACTGTTACTGCTTGTCCATTACTTCCTACTAATCTAAAATAAGGGCGCTCATTTTCACTAGGGTTTTCTATTGTGCATGATAATTCTCCATTTACCGTTGCAAGTAATTCTCCATTTTCTTCAATATGATCTGGTGAAGTACTCCAATAAATGCGAACTTCTTCTATATTATTTTCCCACTTTATATGTAGCGTATTATCTTCATTTCGTTCTACAGTTGCTTGTAGCCAATTTCTTTGCTGCTCCATTCTTTCACCAACGCTTTCTTCATATAGTCTAATCCTTCTCTATTGTATTATAGAAAAGCTTACTTTGTCGTTTCGGTTTTTCTCTTTATCTTACAAACAGGCAAAAAGTTCTTTTACTTGTTCATAATTTGTACATGGATTCCCTCGAAATACGTATGCGATTTGTTCATTACCTAAATCTTCATGTACAACTGTTCCGCGATCAGGGTGCGAATAAAGTGAAACTATAATCAGTGGGGGTTTTGTTCATCCCCCACTGATTATTAGTTGAACCAATCGGGATTTTACGGGCAGTTGATCTCCCACCTAACTCCCTCGCATTCGCCGAATTTTGGGATGGGAGTCTTACTGCCCGTTAATGCGGGATAAAAATCTTTTACCCGGAACATTCCAGTTGGAGTAACAACCTGAAACCAAACAGTTTCCCACTTTTCACCTTCAAAACGTTCAGAAACTTTTTCAATTTTCCAGCCTTCTAACAATACCCCTGGATATATTAAAACGAAAGAATGAAATGTTTTCTTTAACATATATAGCCCCTCCCGATATACGAGTTCGAGGGTAGACGGCATTCATCCTCCTAAAACTTCCTCACATATCGCTCGGCAGAACTTAGCATCTGACATCCGTTCTTTTCAAAAATATCCTTCATCCACTCATTTTGTATATTTATCTCGCCAATATAATAAGATGCACCTATTTCTTTTAAGACAAACATCGCCCCTGTAAATAATGCTGTTTCGTATCCTTTATTTCGCATATTTGGAGCAACTGCGAAATACATAAGTTTCCCTTCTTCTAACGTACCCCTCTCAATATATGGGATTACAATTCCTATTGGTTTTTCATCTACAACCGCTGTTAAACAATGTTCTTTCCATTGCTCACCAATTTCTTGTAGCATCATATTTACAAATTGATTATAAGCGACTTGTTCTCCCGTCATCTCATTCCACAGTGAATAAAAAGCATCTTCTCCTACTTCTTCAATCAGCTTAAAATCAACTTCACTTTCTACATCTTCTACTTCATATATATCCTTAAATACAATCATGTTTTCAGTAACATATTCAAATGAATACGTTTCGAAACATTTCTTATACACATCGTAATTTGGGCTTTTTGAAGAAATCTCAAAATGTAAATTTTCTATTCCCTCTTTTTCAGCCTCAGCAATACAATATTGCATTATTTCTTCTAATTGCTCTTCTGTAAAAACCTCTACATTATTTTCTTTTATCATTATAGAAAAAGCACTTCTTCTTATTTTAAAATGTTTTTCTAACTGTTCTATCGTCGTCATATTCTTCCCTCATCTTATGTCATACTCGAATTTCTAATCGTTCTCCTTGCATGAGCAGGATTGTCCTTGAATATATAGAATACTAGAAAAGATCGCATCTTTAAAGTGCGGAGGAGGTTCTCCATTGGATATTACAGCGCTGCAACAACAGTTAGAGCTTATACAACAAAATGACTATACGCAACTGCAACATATAGATATAAATGAGTTAACTGTGAATATGCTTCAATATATCGGAACGACTGATAGTTATGTTCGTTACCAACTTATATATAAATGTTTTGCGCATTTTATTCATCATGAATTCCTTATGGACGATCAGCTGAAATTACTTCTACATACTTGTTTAAGTGATGAGTATTTATATTGTGACATTTACTCCCCTCATACAGATGGGGTTTTCACACGTTCTTACACTGTTTCTTTAATTGCGTTAATACTCCAATTCGCTAACTCGCACTACTTTTTTACAGAGGAGGATATCGAGGAAATAAAAAACAAACTCATTACATATACAAACTTGGAAATGGATTTTCGAGGCTATATTGAAACTAAAGGATGGGCTCATTGTATTGCCCACGTATCTGACGCCTTCACTGAAATTGTGCACAATTCCTATACGACCTTTGAGTGGTATGAAGAATTAATTCATTGTTTATTAAATAAAATTTTCATTCCATCGGATCTTTTTCATAATAACGAAGATGAACGCATTGTTACACCGTTACTATCAATGCTGTATCATGACTTCTCGCAAGATGAGTTAATTTCAATTATTCATAAAAAAATAAAAAGGCTTCCTCAAATTAGAAAACGTCTTTCGCTTAATGAATATTGTATTTTATGTGCCAACATTAAAACCTTTTTACGCACATTATTTTTTAGAACAAAAGATGATCCTAACCTAGCCTTTACAGCACATAAAACAGAAAGAATGTTAAAAGAACTTCCTAATTATTATTAAATATAAGGAGAACAGATATGGGTTATATTGAAGACATGAGAAATCTAGTAGGAAATCATCCACTTATTTTAATAGGATCACACGCAATTATATTAAATGAAAAAAATGAAATATTACTGCAGCTTCGTACAGATTTTAAGCGCTGGAGTATTATTGGTGGTGCCTTAGAATATAACGAAACACTAGAAGACGCTTTAAAACGAGAAGTATTTGAAGAAACTGGACTTATTATCAAAAATCCAGAAATGTTCCATACATATTCTGGCCCAGAATTTTTTCAAACCTATCCAAACGGTGATCAAGTGCATGGTGTACTCGTTGTTTATATTTGCCGCGAATTCCAAGGTGAGCTTGTATGCAACCAAACGGAATCAAAAGAACTACGCTTCTTTTCACTTGATGAGTTACCTAGTAATCTTCCTTTTGTAATTGAAAGGGTTATTACAGATTTCAAACAAAAACAAGGGAACGCTTAACGTTCCCTCTCAAACCCAATCCGTTTTTTAATTTCCGCTAAATTGACCTTCGCAATAGCTCGCGCCCTCTCGGCACCTCTTTCTAACGCTTCATATAATAAGTGCGGTTCATTCATATACGTTGCGTATTTTTCCCTAGGGCCTGCTAATTCACGGTCTACAACGCGGAATAACTCTTTTTTCACATCGCCCCATCCAATTCCAGTCTCATACTTTTCACGCATCGACTGAATTTCATCTTCTGTCGCAAATTCTTTATATATCGTAAATAACGTTTCTAGTTCTTTCGGTTCATTTGGAAGTGAAGAATCTGTTTTTATTTTAAAAATGAGCTTTCGGAGTTTTTCTTGCTCTGCAAATAGTGGGATAACATTTCCATAGCTCTTGCTCATCTTTCTTCCATCAAGTCCGGGTAAAATTGCACCTTCCTCTTGTATCACATACCCTGGGAGTGTAAATGTCGTGCCAAATGTATGATTAAAATACGTCGCAATATCACGAGCAATTTCAATATGCTGAATTTGATCTTTTCCGACAGGTACATGAGTAGCTTGAAATAATAATATGTCAGCCGCCATTAAAATCGGGTACGTATATAACCCCATATTAACTCCTGCATCGATTTCTAAACCCGCTTCTTTATTTTGCTCTATCTTCGCTTTATACGCATGAGCACGGTTCATAAGTCCTTTAGGAGTTAGACAAGCTAATATCCAGGCTAATTCTAAAATCTCTGGCACTTCTGTTTGGCGATAGAAAATTACATCTTCTCCAAGTCCAAGTGATAACCAAGTAGCTGCTACCTCTTTCGTATAACTACTAAACTGACTCGGATCATGCACAGCATTTAATGCATGATAGTCAGCTATAAAGTACAATGCTTTCCCTTCATTATTCTTTGACATTTGCAATGCAGGTTTAATCGCACCAATATAATTTCCTAAATGCGGATAACCTGTCGGCTTAATTCCTGTTAACATTATTTTCTCACTCAACCTAACTCCTCCTTTCTCAAAATAAAAAGAGCCCCTCATCCTTAAAAAAGGACGAGAGACTCCCGCGGTACCACCTTTATTAGCTATCATTAATAGCTCACTTCAACTTCTTAACGTGAAGCAACCGTCTTTACCTACTCATTTCAGTTAGAAGCTCCGGAGCCCATTCCATATTCATCCCTTGCTGATTCCCACCACATATCAGCTCTCTGAAAAGGTTTAAACATGTACTCTTCTCTTTCATTGCTTTTTCGTTATTTTTTACAGTTTATCACATTTCACTTCCGAATAAACCCGAATTTTCTGTTTTATATAGCAGGAATTTCCACTTCAATTGTCTAATATTATATAGGTTTGCAGAAATATTCGAAACAACTTTGGAGGTTTTTTCATGGTAAAATATATATCCATTTTAGGTTCCACAGGATCCATTGGCACATCTGCATTAGATGTCGTTTCAGCTCATCCAGAACATTTTAAAATCGTCGGTTTAACCGCAAATTATAATATCGATCTTCTTGAACAACAAATCGAATCGTTTCAGCCTTGCATTGTAAGTGTGGCGACAAAAGAATTAGCGGACACATTACGTTCTCGTATTTCCACAAATACGAAGATTACATATGGTAATGATGGTTTAATTGAAGTAGCCACTCATCCTAATACAAATCTTGTATTAAGTTCTGTTGTCGGAGTTTCAGGATTACTCCCAACGATTGAAGCATTAAAAGCTAAGAAAGATATCGCTATTGCTAACAAAGAAACGTTAGTTGCCGCTGGCCATATCGTAACTGAACTAGCAAAACAAAACGAATGCCGCTTAATTCCAGTGGATAGTGAGCATTCCGCTATTTTCCAATGTTTAAATGGGGAAAATAATAAAGAAATTGAAAAGTTAATTGTTACAGCTTCTGGCGGTGCTTTTCGTGATAAAACACGTGAAGAAATGAAAACATTACAAGCAAAAGACGCTTTAAAACATCCAAACTGGTTAATGGGGGCAAAACTTACGATTGACTCTGCTACATTAATGAATAAAGGGTTTGAAGTGATGGAAGCGAGATGGCTATTTGATATTCCTTACGAAAAAATCGATGTTATGATTCATAAAGAAAGTATTATTCACTCTTTAGTAGAGTTTATTGATGGATCAGTCATGGCTCAACTCGGTGCTCCTGATATGAGAATGCCAATTCAATATGCATTCCACTATCCTACTCGACTTCCTTCTTCCTATGAAAAATTAAACTTATTAGAAATCGGTAGTTTACATTTTGAAAAACCAGATTTAGAGAAGTTCCCATGTCTACAATACGCATATGAATGTGGCAAAATTGGTGGTACTACTCCAGCTGTATTAAATGCAGCGAACGAAATTGCAAATGCACTATTTCTTAAAAATGAAATACCATTTTTCGATATCGAAAAGACGATTTACAAAACAATTGAAGCTCATCATAACGTAAAAAATCCTTCTCTAGATGCTATATTAGAAGCTGATCAATGGGCACGCCAATATGCAAATCAATTATTAATAAAAAAGAGCTAAAACAGTATTATCTGTTTTAGCTCTTTTTTACGTATTCAACTTAACAAATCTATAACCGTGCGTCACTAATACTTTTAATATCGCATACCCTGGAATTGCTAAAATAATCCCCATAATCCCGAATAAGTTTCCAGCAGTTAAAATAATAAAAATGATAGTAATCGGGTGAATATCTAACTTTTTCCCCATGACTTGCGGAGAAATAAATTTACCCTCTGCTAATTGTACAACCATCATAACGATAATTACCTTTAAAATCATTCCTGGTGAGTCAATAAATGCAATAATTAACGCTGGAGTAATGGCAATAATTGGTCCTACGTACGGAACGATATTTACAATCATCGCTAAAATTGCAAGTAATACCGCGTATTTAATACCGATAATTAAATAACCTATTAATAGCATAATACCGATAAACAAGCTAACGATAATTTGCCCTCTAATATACGAGCTAATCGCATAATGCATATCATCTAGTATTCTCTTTGCAGCTGGTTGTCTTTGCTCTGAAATAAACTTTAAAAAGTGATTTGGCAATTGCTCACCATCTTTTAAAAGATAGAATAAAATGAACGGAACCATAACAAATGTTAAAACGACCTCTGTTACTGTGCTTAAAAAGCCTGTTACATTTCCCGTTACTGATGATAACGATTTTGTAAAATCCACTGTATAGTCTTTTACTATATTCGCAACATCAATATTTAAACTCTCTTGAATTTTACCAAGCAAATTACTTTCTCCAAGTCTACGTGCTGCTCTTTCGATTTCATGACCGAAATACGGTAAGTTACTTATTAACGCATCAATTTGGTCTCTAATAATCGGGATAACCGTTACGACTAAAAAGACAAATAGTCCTAACACAAGTATATAGATAGAAGCTATCGATACAATCCTTGAAACGCCTTTTCTTTCCAGAAGAGAAACGAATGGATGCAATATGTAAAACAGCACGCCTGCTAATAATACGGGGAAGAAAATTGTTTTTAAAAAGACGATAAACGGAGTAAACACAAAAGAAATTTTTGTTAGCAGTAATATGTTAATAAACAATAACGCAAAGCCAAGTAACACCGCTAAATAATTTTGTTCTCTAAAAAACTTTTTCAACTTATCTCTTTTTCTTATATTTACTTTCTCCAATGAAACCACCTCTTTGAATAATGAAAAGCCCTTATTCAGGGCTTTTCATTATAATCTAAATCTTTATTTTCTTGCAGCTTTCACTACAAATGATACAATTAGAATTAGAACAATTGACCCTAATAACGCTGGTACAACATGTATACCACCAAACGAAGGACCCCAAGCTCCAAATAATTTACCGCCTAACCAAGCTCCTAATAAACCAGCAATTATATTACCAAACATGCCAGTAGGAAAGTTTTTACCTGTAATAGAACCTGCAATTGCACCTATAATAGCACCAACTATTAATGTGATAATCCATCCCATTTTTAGTCCTCCATTTCTATTATAGTGTATTTCTTTTTAATACTAAATTATTATGTAACTATTATAATTATTATATCCAAAAAAGAAAAATCTTGTCAAATCTATGAAAATAAAGTCTACAAGGAGGTTTTTACCCTATGATTCAAAAATTAATAACAACTTCTCACAAAACCGCTGCTTCTATTTTAAACATTCAAATACCTGCTTATGAAATCGAGGCAAAATATATAAATAGTACAGCTATCCCTCGCCTTTATGATACTGTAGCTGATATTCAATCATGTGATGAAATTTTCTACGGCTATTTTTATGAAGATACACTTGCCGGGTTTATTTCTTTTAAAATAGATGAAGAGGAAGTTGATATTCATCGTTTAGTAGTATCTCCTGATCATTTTCATAAAGGAATTGCAACAAAACTACTACTATATGTATTTGACATGTTCTCCCCTTCCAAAACATATATTGTACAAACAGGGAAAGAAAATACGCCCGCTCTTTCTTTATATAAAAAACATGGATTTATTGAAATAAAGGATATCATATTACCCGATGGTGTGGTTTTAACTTCACTTAAAAAATCAGAAAAGATAAAATAGTTTGACTCATTAATTCATTTATGTTATCTTTTACTTTATAAAACCTTTTGCTGAATCCAATATTTGGAGCGGGGGAACCATTTTTGTAGCCATGCTACTTGGGGCGAATCTTATTTAAGTAGGGAAACTCTCACTTCCCGAGTCCGACAGCTAACCTCGTAAGCGTAATGGGAGAGGAAGGTGCTTTTTGCCTATGTTACACATTTTGCCTCCTTAGTAATAAATATGGGATCGATACCAAATAGCCACCTATATTTATAGAAAAGGAGATATGTATTATGTTACGTTTATCTGATCACGCAATAAAAATGATGGAGCAAAGACTTCGACTCGAACAACACCGCACATATCAAGCAAATAAAGTTGTAGATAATTTACATCACAAATACTTCTTTCAACATATTTTCCAACCAAAAAGATAAGGAAACCATACGTACAATATAATTTACTACAAAAAGCTTCGTGATTCATAATCACAAAGCTTTTTGTGGTACTATTAAAAATAATTTCCCATTAACTTATTCATCCAATCTGGCACACGAGCATTTTCTCTTGTATCAAAAACAGCAATATATGGTTTTATATCTAAAATAGTCGTTCGATCATTAGCGTCTAATCCTTGCACTGTCATAACGTTATTTTTAATCGATAATATTTCAACAGTAGTAGTTCCAATAGGGTTTGGACGATGCTTTGTCCGCTGGGCAAAACATCCCTTTTCATCAAAACCACTTAATCCCCTTGGCTTTCTAGCCCACGACTGTTTATTTTCTTCCTGAAAATCATTCATATAAAGTGAAACTTTAATCAGTGGGGGTTTTGTCCATCCCCCACTGATTATTAGTTGAACCAATCAGGCTTTTACGGGCAGTTGCTCTCCCACCTAACTTCCTCACATTCGCCGAATTTCGAGGTGGGAGTCTTACTGCCCACAAATAGCGGGATAAAAAATAACAATTGCATGAGAATAATCCTCAAGGCCAGCTAATCCTCCCATATACTCTGGATATATTTTAATGTTTGAAATAACACTCCCCCAATTACTGTACACTTTCTCGTCTATAGAAGATTGCACTTCACCAATCTTCACCATATTAACATGACCCATTTTTCTCCCTCCTTTATATAGCGCTATTTACTTCCTCGTCTTAATAATAAAAGTATTCGGCACCATTATCATCTTCAGACGCTGTATACGGGCCATATTTAGGTAAACAATCCACTTGAAAGAAATAAGGTGCAACTGTATCCCAACACTTTTTATTAATCGCTAACATTTGTGTGCCTTCCATATCCTGCATTTCCCCCATCCATTTTTCTTCCCCTAATAAAATTACACATTATAACCCGATCTCCCTTTTCTCTTCGCTCGGTAGTTTTTCACTTTTGCAATCGTACCGCACGCTCTTCCCCCTTCTTCTCCAGCATACATACCGCACCATCTTTTACTTCCATTACGCGAATGATCGTAAAATACCCAGCGACAATCTGGACATGCTTTTAACCTTCCCCACAAATTTTCTTGAATCGCCATTAAAACAATACTTAATACCTTTGTATACACATTCTCTTCGTATACTGGTTCATATGTAATACCTTTCATATCTTCCTTTACATGTACATGAAATGAATATTTCTCTAACCATTTTTGCAACGATCCTTCCCCTTCAATTGTTAGCCGAATGTCTTCTCGAAAACTTTTTAATTCCTCTATCGTATGAAATGAAAACTCTTCATGAAAATATTTATTCATGAATTGCTTTATATCAGCATCTGTTTGCAGCAAATCAATTGGCTCTCTCGTATCATTTGGTATTCTCCATGTATTTAAAAATTCCCGAATATATTCTAATTCATTTGGTGCGTTCTGATTCAATTCCATCCACCTTCTTCTTAAAATTTACTTTTTTCAGACTTTATGTATAATTATAATATAAAATAGTTAACCATCAATTAATTTTACTGGTTACATAATTAGGAGGAGTTCTATGAAAAATTTCTCAATACCGATACGTTTCATGCTTATTTCTTCATTTTTTATGTCTTTTGGGTATTTTGCGGTATTTGCATTTTTAGCTATTTATCTATTAAATTTTCTCCACTTTTCAGCTGTTCAAGTAGGAACAGTTTTAACCGTTATGACAATCACATCACGAGTTATCCCTTTACTCTCAGGATTAATCGCTGACAAAATAGGCTATATCATTATGATGATAGCCGGATTACTTTTAAGAGGAATCGGGTTTATTTCTTTAGGAATATACTCTGATTTCTATACCATTTCTATTTCTTCTGCACTTATTGGATTTGGAACTGCATTTTACGAACCTGCTGCTCGCGCAATATTCGGCTCACAACCAGCTCATGTAAGAAAAAATTTGTTTACTTACTTAAACCTTAGCTTTAACTGTGGTGCAATAATCGGACCAATTGCAGGCGGTTTCTTACTCTTACTCGATCCAATCTATGCTTTCTCTCTAACTGGATTCCTTATGTTATTATTTGCTTTAATCTTTTACTTACTTAAAAACTACTTCCCAGATTCTACTGAAAACACATCTATTACATTTGGAATACAGACAGTATTACATAACAAATCTTTCCTTTTGTTTTCATTTATTATGATCTTCTTCTATATTATGTTTAATCAGCTTACCGTCGCACTTCCACTTCATATGAAAAACATTAGTCATAGTAACCAGCTCGCTACATTCGTTATTACGATAAATGCAATAACAGGCGTCATATTTATGGTGTTATTCCGAAAACTCTTTCATAAATACAACACACTTTCCATCATTAAATATGGTGTTTTATTAATGGGTATTTCCTTTTTACTCATCCCTTTATTCCAACATCCATATTGGTTATTTATATGTGTAATTTTATTTACAGTCGGGGAAACGCTCGTATTACCTAACGCTGATATCGCTATTGCAAATTACAGTAACGAATCACACATGGCCACCTATTTCGGATTTTACCAACTCTCACTTGCATTTGGCTTTATTATTGGTAGTTATATCGGACCATGGTTTACATCAAATTTAAACGGAATGTATGCACCCTGGCTTATTTTCAGTGTATTTGGGTTAATCGGCTTTATTTCACTTCATATTTTAAATAAGAAAAAACAGACTTCTAAAGAAGGTCTATACCTTTATAAAGATAGGAAACATCTTTAATTATTTTCAGTTGGGAGAAACTAAAAAATGCAGACTTACAGCAATAAGCACACCTTTCAATCATACTTATTCTATTGAATAAATATTAACTCCATCATGTACAAAACTGCTTGCCTCTAACGTAATAAAAGCATAGCTCCCCCTTAAAATAAATATACAACCCGTTTATCATTTACATATTATGGTATAATACATAAAGAGTAATAGCCAATCATCTACATACCAAACTAACAGTCTAGCAATTACAAAATCAAAAAATATTTGAAATCGGGGGGATCTTATGAAAAAGATAAAAAGGTTGAGTGCTCTTCTATTCACCGGAATCATTTTATCTGGATGTTCAACTATAGCAGAACATTCTTTAGAAACCGGAAATGGCAGTATTGAATTATTAACACCAACGATTACAACAAAAGATAATGAATTAGAAATTAAGACCGAGGGTATTGATGAGAACAAAGTAACCTTTATTTATGTTGCCAATAAAAAAGTATTTGAACAAAAAATTAAAAATGATGAATCTTACAAACTTGATATTAAAGGTATCAAGGATGCCCATAGGACAGATTACAAACCAAAAGTTCAACTTTTGCAAACGAAAGATGATTCGAAAGATGGAGACATGGTAACCTTTAAACAAGTTAGATATACAGTTGAAAAAGAGTAGTTCTATAATTATTTAAATTAAATATAACGAACAAAAATATATTTATAAAAGAGCGGGAAATGGAGAGAGTGATAATTTGAAAAAACGATGGAGTTTTTGGTGGATGGGTAACATATTTTGGATTATCATTTTTGGGATATTAGCAGCTATTATTTGGCTAAGAGAGGTTGATGGCGCTGGTGTTACTCAAACACCCGAGCTTAAATCAGTGACATTTATAGTTTTAATGATTGCGTTTATATTCCCAATCATTATTCAAATCGTATGGCTAATGGTTAATTTGAGGATGAGCAATAACAAATAATTAAACAGATTTTAAGGATCTCTCGGATTTTTTGAGAGTATTTTATTTTCAAGTATTTATTAAAAATACGGGAATGTTAAAGATTAACATGGGACGTTTGTTACTTCGCTTCTTTTCAGTTAAAGAGGAAAAGTGAGTTTTAATCAAACTTTTTTATAAAAAAGGGAGGAATCTTTTTCAAAATAGATTCCTCCCTTCTACATTTAAATATGGGATTATCGTGTGTTTTTATTAAACTGAATTTTAAAGCTACACTACTCCCTTTTCCTTACGATGCATGATGATCTTTCTTCTTCATTAACGCTCTCTTCTTCATCGCTTTCGTTAAATATCCACCTTTAAATGAGCGGATTTCATAAGAAGACATAAACGCTTTCGGTGCGATTTCATTAATAATTTCTAAAAGCTCTTTCTCTCTCGAACGCTTCGCAACGATATCTAAGCGATAACGTACAGAATTGATTCCTTCACCTTCAAATACTGTAACACCAAATCCAGAATGGCGTAATTCATCTACTAATTCATTACAACGGTCTAGTAAACTAACTTGATACGTAATATAACCAATTGCTAATTTATTTTCTATATAACCACCTAATAACAGTCCCGCACTAAAGCCGATGACATAGGCAACAATGTTCATCCAATTTGATAAATCTTGAAACACAATCCCTAAACTGACAATGTAAATAGCTCCTTCTAACAATCCTACGCCAGCAGCGGATCTTGTTTGATTCTTTACAAGCAAAATCGTACGAATTGTTAATACTGGAACATAAATAATTTGAAGCACAAAAATAAGTAGCGCTTGTAACATTGGTATCCACCTCTTTCAAAAAGTCTTTTGTCATGATAACATACATAAGCTTTAGAAATCGATGGGTTTTTAATTTTTTTTTTATTATTTTCCATACTATTGAAAAAACGAAAAAAGAAGCGTATTATATTTGTCGTTAATTTGATTATTTTCATTAACTCGCTTAAATTCAAAAAAGGAACCCCATTAGGTCCCTTTTATCATAACTCTATGTTTTTCGAAGCATTTCCCCTTTGCTTCTCCTCTTCTTTCACTAGCTGTATATTTGCATAAGCTAAATTCACAATCATTAAAAAGTGACCGCCTAAAATACCTGTACCAAATGCCCACATTTCCATTTCATGCTCAATTTCATACATAATGATAGCCCCTAATATAGCGGCCGCAAATCGGTTTAAAACTCCTAATCCAGGAGCCTTTTCTTTCATCACGATACTTCTGCCTATTTTCTCTACTCTGCGAGCTAATAACCAAAGGCAGTATGCACTTACAGCTAATCCAATCCCAAACCCTGTCACTTGTTTTCCAAACGGAGTAATCGTCCACATAAGTAGTAAACCGCTAAAGATCACATACAATTGTAATCGATATACACGTAAGGCTACTTGAATCAAAATATCCGCTCCTAATTTCTCATTTTTATACCTCAAAAGAAAAGCAGCAACTTACACAGTTGCTGCTTTCTCTTGTTCTTGTTCATGATCCATTTTGCGAATTTCAACACGTTTAATTTGATAAGCGTCTTTTTCTAACACTTTAAATTCATAACCTTCTGCTTCAACGTATTGTCCTTCTTCAATTTCATGATTTTGCATCATAATCCATCCACCGATTGTATCCACATCTTCTTCTTCGATGTGTAATCCAAACAAATCTTTTACTTCTGAAATAAGTACTTTTCCATCAACAATTTTATGGTGCTCGTTCACATGTTGGATTGGTGGTGCTTCATCTTCATCATATTCATCACGAATTTCGCCGACGATTTCCTCCAATATATCTTCAAGCGTTACAATTCCAGCTGTTCCTCCGTACTCATCATATAAAACAGCCATCGGAATTCGCTTCTTCTGCATTTGCAGTAATAAATCGTGAATTGGAGTTGTTTCCATCACTTCAATAATCGGACGCATATACGAGCGAATCGATGATAAATCTTTTTGATCTTCGGTCATATATCGAATAAAGAAATCTTTCACATTGACCATACCGATAATATCATCTTTATCTTCTCCAAAAATCGGATAACGTGTGTATCGCTCATTTTGGATTACTTTCATGTGTTCTTCTACTGAATCTTCTAGGTAGAAACCAACGATTTCTGTTCGCGGTACCATAATCTCTTTTGCAATACGATTATCAAATTCAAAAATGTTATTTACATACTTGTATTCAGCTTGATTAATTTCTCCACTTTCGTAACTCTCTGAAAGAATAAGACGTAATTCTTCTTCTGTATGAGCTACTTCATGTTCAGAAGCTGGCTTCAAACCGAATAAACCAGTTACAACACGAGCAGAACTATTCAATACCCAAATAAATGGATACATAACTTTATAGAACATCATTAATGGACCCGCAAATAACAATGTCACTTTTTCAGCTTTTTGAATTGCCATCGTTTTCGGAGCTAACTCCCCGACTACAACGTGCAAGTACGTCATCGTCATAAATGCAAGACCAAACGTTAATACTTGTGAAAAAGAAGGATTTAAATTCAATTTCTCAAATAACGGGTGTAATAATTTTTCTATCGTCGGTTCACCTAACCAACCAAGTCCCATCGCTGTAACTGTAATACCTAATTGACAAGCAGATAAATATTCGTCTAAATTTGTTGTTACCTTTTTCGCTGCTAATGCACCGCGTTTTCCTTCCGCAACAAGCTGATCAATGCGACTTGAACGTACTTTTACAATCGCAAACTCTGCTGCTACGAAAAATCCAGTAAATGCGATTAAAATCGCAACCATGACTAAATTAAATATTTCCAATGAATACCCTTAGTTAAAAAACTAAGGTGTCCACCTCCTGTATACTATAATGTTTTCTTATTTGTTCGTTAGAAAACATAGCCCGATACAAAAATTAAAGAGGTCGGATTTCACTTTTTCTATAATAATAGAGCAAGCGTTTGTATTAAAGCTGTCGTTTGACCTGATAAAGATTTCGATATTTTTTCACGTTGTGAATCAGTCAATTCATCTAAAAGGGGCTTTAACTCCGTTAGTTCTGCTTCTAATCTATGAATATGGTCTGTCACTTCATTCACTTGTTTCGAAACGTGTTCATTGATACCGAGCAGCTTTTTCTTCTCCTCGATTTTCTCTTTAATCTCACAAAGCGGCATATGCGTTTCTTTGCACTTCTCAATAAATTGTAAAGTTTCAACTGCTGTTTCGTCGTAATAGCGATAATTAGATTGAGATCGCTCCGCTTTTAAGATACCTAGATTCGTATAATAATCAATCGTTCGTTTCGACACGTGAGCCATGAGAGCCAACTGTCCGATTCGATACACCTTCCCAACGATCTTCCCCCCTTGTTTATATTACTAACATCATACAATACATAAACTGTACAGTCAAACGTGACGGTTTGCATTCAACTAAAATAAAAAAATCTGTATTACGCTACAGATTTTTTTATTTATTATGTAGACCCTACACATTCTGCTAAACGTTCAATTTGATGCATATATAACCCTCGTGACATCCATCCTATTAACTTATATATAATATTATAAAAATGATTGCTAGCAATAAGTGTAAGTAACATCCCATCCTCATCTTCTTCTAAAATATATGTTGTGGTAGAATAACCTTGTTTCATCTCACCACCAACTGAAACGATGTATGGCGCTTCATATTCTATATAATTCCACTTCAAATTCATAAACTTTCTTTCTAATTTTTTACACCATAATATACTTATCCCCCTACACGGAGATTTCCTTTTGCTACACTTGATGAATACCAATTTTCAATTACTAGCGTATTCCACTCTTTTATTTTTTATCATCATTTACATAATCAAATACGACATCAATTGGTGCCCAAATTAATATTTCAAAAGCAAAGCTCATCCAACTTCTCCTCTCAATACCCTTGTTTGTCTCTGTTTATGTTGCAACAAAATGATTATTACATATTTTACATAGTGTAATACAGTTGTTATATTAAAATTATTTTTATTGTGCTTCATTTCACTATTTTTATGCCTATTCTCCACACTCCATAGTCAAAATATTCATTTAAGATTATAAAGCAACCTTTTGTGGATAAGTATCATATAATATTAGAGTTAATGTATTCTGTAGAACCTTTATTAATTAAAATACCATGATCAAACAGTTTCGTATGATGCATAAGCCACCACGGCAATAAATACTCTTCATTCTAAAAATGAGATATAACAGTTGTAGTAATATAAATCTCCTCCTCTTTCTCTATTAATCTACTTTTTATCCTACAAACAATATACTCAAAAACAAAAAATATGTGTCCTAATTATTAACCAAATATTATTACTAATATTTTTGCAAGCTTTCCTTTGGTACCCAGCCCTTCTCACCATCTGTTTCTTCACACCAAACCCATCCATTCAATTCTTCTAATCCGATCAGTCTTTCTCCAATACCCACATTTAATTCTTTCGCAGTATATTGTTTTAAAATGATTCCTATTCCATTCATATCTTTTCTTATAATTTGCTCCGGAACCCATCCTTTCCGGTTATACCTCTCTTCATGACAAAACACCCAGTTATCCCAGCTTTCAGTACCTACGTATTTTTCTCCAATATGAACTACATCCCCTTCTTCCAAACGAATTGGATCCGGATAATGACTAACATGTGATTTCATTACAATATATTTCATAATACCCTCCAATAATCAGAAAATTAAGTTATAATATTATTATAAAAGAAGGAGGAATAGGCTCATGTACTACAACACTTTATTTGAAAATGATCAACCTGTAGGCCGTCTATAAACTAAGACGGGCATTCATATAACAAATACACTATGCCTCGTCTTAGGGAACTAATAATACCCTAAAAATAGACGGAGGTACTTTACATGAAACAAACAATTTTAGGAGCTATATGTTTATCATTAGCAGCTAGTATATGGGGCGGTATGTATGTTGTTAGCAAATATGTACTCGACTTTATCCCACCACTGACACTCGTTTGGTTACGCTTTATTATCGCTTTTGTTGTTTTATATATGGTTTTGAAAATAGCTAAGAGAAAGCAAAAGAAAAAAATAACCATTCACAAAAAAGATTGGCTACTATTCGCTTGGATTGGATTCATCGGATATTTCATTTCAATCACATGTCAGTTTATCGGTACAAAATTATCCGACGCTCATACAGGCTCTTTAGTAACATCAGCTACCCCTGCATTTATGGTTATATTTGCAGCACTCATTTTAAAAGAACAACTAACTGCTCGTAGACTTTTATCTACTATAATAGCGACAATCGGTGTCATTATCGTAATTGGATGGGATATTGGAATTGGCTCCTATTTTATCGGTACAATCATTTTAGTTGGGGCCGCTATCACATGGGCTTTACTATCTATTTATGTGAAAATTGCTTCAGCCCGATTTTCATCGTTAGTTATTACAACGTACGCAATATTCTTTTCACTCTTTTTCATTACACCTTGTATGATATGGGAATTCCAATCTAATGCTATTAAAGATATGAACATGTATGTATTATTAGGCGTACTTTATTTAGGAATCGTCTCAACAGCAGGTGCATTTTTCCTTTGGAATAAAGGATTAGAATTAATGGATGCGAGCATTGGTTCATTGTTTTTCTTCTTCCAACCTATCGTTGGATCATTACTTGGCTCGTTCCTATTAAATGAAACATTAAGCAATAACTTTTTTATTGGTGGTATTCTCATTATATGCAGCGTTATCATTACTACCTTTGAAAAGAAAAAACAGGCAGAGATTTAATCTCTGCCTGTTCGTATAAACTCACTCCATACACTTTACGCAGTCCAATGAGCTGGACGAGACAACAATTTCGGTAACTTTGTATGTTTATCCCCTCTCGCCGCATTAATTTGAACTTGCGTTAGAAAAATACTATTTGTAAAATCCGCTCCTCTAATATCTGCATCTCGTAAATCTGCTCCGATGAGATCTGCTCCTCGTAAGTCGGCACCATTTAGGTTAGCCGCAATTAAATATGCTCCTCTTAAATTTGCACCTTGCAAATCTTTCTTTTTCAGATTCGCTCCCATAAGGTCTGCTCCGCGGTGACTGATTCGTTTCTTACGTGCAGCATTCATTTCCTTCCATACTAATTCACTCGTTTCTAAAAGGAGAATGTTCACTTCTGCTCTGTGCATTGGAATATTTATTTCCATTAATTCATCTGGACTTAAATTTGAAAGACGCTCTGTCTCTTCAATTGCTTCCTTTAGCTCTTTATGAATTGGCTGTGTTGCCTTTAAAAGAATAGCCTCATTCAAATACCACAGCATTTCATGAAGCTGATGCATAACCGGAAAAGTATCATACATTTTTCTCGCATGCTCAGCATCTTTCCGCCAATCAATCCCTTTAAACGTAACTTGAGAAATCTTCTGCCCAGCACCAAAACATTCAAATACTGTACAACCTTTATAACCATTTCCTCTAAGATTTTTATGTATACTACATTTGAAATCTGATTGTAAGTTGGAACATGGTTTACCACCATCTTTATTCACCGCAAAATCTACCGATGCTGCGAACGGTAACGCTACACAACATAGACCGAAGCATTTTTCGCAGTTTGCTTTTAAATGATTGTTATGATTAGTCAAAATCTATACCCCCTGTTGTCTTTTGACTATTTCATAATATTCCAACTGCATTAAATAATCAATTTTAAAATAAAACAGCCTCTTTCATTTCAATTCATAACTTTATCATTCAATTTCCTTTCAATTGAAAAAGACTATTTCCATCTAATGAATTATAATTAAATTATAAATATTCAAATTAAAAGGAGGATTACTATGGCACTAGAAATGAAAACAAACTGTCAAATTTGCGATCAATCCCTCGATCCAGATTCTGAAGCTTACATTTGCGTATATGAATGCACATTTTGCGCACCATGTACTAAAGAAAGACAAAACATTTGTCCAAATTGCGGTGGGGAGTTAGTACGTAGACCGAAGAAAAAACAGTAAAAGCAAAGCAATATCGCTTTGCTTTTACTGTTTTTTAGTATATAAAATTATATCGATGATTTTTTTAATATATCGACGTCTTTATAGAAACTCAGTCTCATGCCCTCTCACAAATTAAACATTTAAAAATTTAACACAAACAGGCTCTGGCACAACAACATCAGATTGTAAGAGCGTTAACTTTCCTGTAGATCCATTTCTTGAAAATAGCACAAGATTATGTGACTTTTCATTTGTAGCAACAAGAAATTTTTCAGTAGGATCTAATACAAAGTCCCTCGGCCAATTTCCTTCTGTAGATGTATGTTCAACAAATGTAAGCTTACCTGTGTTTTGATCCACACTGAAAACAGCGATACTATTATGACCACGATTGGCTGCATATACAAAGTGGCCGTCAGAAGAAATATGAATAGCGCTTCCTTGATTATTTTCATCAAATTCTTCTGGAACGGTAGAATTATACTGTAATTCTGTAAAGGATCCTTCTTCCGAATTATATGTTAGCACAATGACCTCTGAACTCAGCTCAGTCATCACATAGGCGTACTTTCCATTCGGGTGAAAAGTAATATGTCTCGGACCACTTCCTGGATTTACGGACAAGCTATTCACTTCTATTAATGTACTATCTTTTATTTCATACGTAATTAATTTATCAATTCCTAAATCAACACCCACTACATATTTTTCGTCAGGAGTATATCCCGCGTAATGTGCATGTGGTTTTTCTTGTCTGTCTTTAATTGGCCCTGAACCTTCATGTTTCACAATAGATGCAGCAGGATTTACAGTTCCATCTTCTTCATTTACTATGAAAGACTCAATCGTTCCTTTATGATAATTTGCTGTAACTACTATACGATTTTCATTATCAACACTAATATGACAAGGAGAAGCACCTTCTACTACTTGTCTATTTTCCGCCTTTAATTCTCCAGTATAACTATCAATTGAATAAGCAGCTACACCACCAGATTCGCCTTCCTTAACAACAGAATAGAGATATTCATTATTTCGATTAATAGTTAAATATGTAGGGTTATCCAGCTTGGCCGCAAGTGTTACTTTACTAATTTTTTTTGCTTCCGTGTCCAAAGTAAAAGTATATATTCCTTCGCTATTTTCTTTCGTGTAAGTTCCAACATATCCAATAAACTCTTTGTTATCCATCATTTTCATAACCCTCTCTCCCTATAGTTTTTGTTCACCATACTTCTTACTGAACCGCCTTAAAATATTTTATTTTGAAAGAATATCCTTGAAAATTGGTGTACCTTTTTATACGTTACCATATTTTTCTGCTAAATAGCCCCTAAACCCATTTTTTTCTGAAAAGCTGCTATACTTTCATATTTTCTTCCAAGTGACGAGACAGACGAGTATAAATAGGTGTTAAATTTTTATATTTTCCGCACTTTCATGTTTGGCTTATGATAAAATCATGACCATTCATATCATTTTTTATTTTCTCTGTCCATCTTGCGCTTCTATTATCTGCCCAAGTGATACATCTCGTTAACGGATTCCCCTCTTCGTCTACAGCAATGACGCTATGCATTGCCGAACTAAAAGAAACACAAACAATATCAACCGGCTGTACATTACTTAATCATACAGTTTCTTTAATAGTATGTATCACCGCTTGAAAAATCTCTTAAGGATCTTGTTCTGCTGTTTCATGTGTTGGAGAATATAAAGGATATTCAATCCCATGGCTCGCAATGTAACCCCTTTCGAAATATTCCTATAATAAAAGAACACTCACAAATTCTTTCTTGATTAAGTATACATACTTGGGAGTACCATGATTGATACGAAAAAAGACTCACCCTTATGAGAATTACGTTTTAACAAACTTTACTCTCATAAGGGGGTCCTTTTCATAACTATTGTGCTATTTTGAAAATGAATCGTTTCTTTTTATATTGCCGTTTTCACGTAATAAGATACCAAACTCGAGATTAAGTTTACAGAATGAAGTTACATAGAGAGTAGTCCTCTCGTGAAAAAGCAATTGGTGAAAACTTCACTTCATTATAACTTAGGCGCCTTTCCCCAATCCGCAGCAAACTTTTCAATACCTTGGTCTGTTAATGGGTGCATAGCAAGTTGTTCAATCACTTTATAAGGGATTGTTGCAATGTGAGCGCCTGCCATCGCTACACGCGTTACGTGATCTGGATGTCTGACAGAAGCTGCAATGATTTGTGTATCTAATTGATGAACATCGAATAATTCAGCGATTTTAGCAACTAATAGTACACCATCTTCAGAAATATCATCTAAACGCCCTAAAAATGGAGAAACGTACGTTGCACCTGCTCGGGCCGCTAAGAGAGCTTGGTTTACAGTGAAAATAAGTGTAACGTTCGTTTTAACACCTTTTTCAGTAAGATAGCGACAAGCTTCTAATCCCGCTAGCGTCATCGGAAGTTTTATCGTTACATTTTTATCGCCACCGTTAATTTTAATTAATTCTTCCGCTTGAGCAATCATTTCTTCAGCTGTAACAGCATCTGGCGTTACTTCTGCCGAAACAGATTCAACTTTAGGTACTGCCTGACAAATTTCTGCGATACGGTCTTCAAACTTAACGCCCTCTTTTGCTACTAAAGAAGGATTCGTTGTAACACCAGCTAAAACTCCAAGTTTATATGCTTTTTTTATATCCTCAAGATTTGCAGTATCAATAAAAAACTTCATGATTAATTCCCTCCATTTTTTAAATGTTAACGAGTTATAATTTTAAAATGTTTATTTCTTTTCTACTGCATGTCCGCCAAATTCATTACGAAGCGCTGCTACAACTTTTCCTGTAAATGTATCATTGTCTAATGAGCGGTAGCGCATTAATAGAGACATTGCAATAACAGGAGTCGCTGTTTGAAGGTCTAATGCTGTTTCCACTGTCCATTTTCCTTCACCAGAAGAATGCATAACCCCCTTAATATCATCTAGTTTTGCATCTTTAGAAAATGCGTTTTCAGTTAACTCCATTAACCAAGAGCGAATGACTGAACCGTTGTTCCATACTCTTGATACTTTTTCATAATCGTAATCAAATTCACTTTTTTCTAGAATCTCAAATCCTTCACCAATAGCAGCCATCATACCGTATTCAATTCCGTTGTGAACCATTTTTAAGAAGTGACCACTACCAGCTTTTCCGGCATATAAGAATCCATTCTCTACAGCTGTGTCGCGGAAGATAGGTTCAACGATTTCCCACGCTTCTTGATCTCCTCCGATCATGTAACAAGCACCATTACGAGCGCCTTCCATTCCGCCAGAAGTTCCTGCATCCATAAAGTGAATGCCATCTTTCTTTAATTGCTCATATCGGCGAATAGACTCTTTATAATGTGAATTACCCGCTTCAATTAAAATATCCCCTTTTGAAAGCAATGGTGTAACCTCATCAATAACAGAATCAACAACAGCGTGTGGTACCATAACCCAAAGAATTCTTGGTGATTCTAATGACTGAACAAGTTCATTTAAACTAGATGTACCTGTAGCCCCAAACTCTTTCATTTCTTCTACTGCGCTCGTATTTAAATCAAATGCTGCCACTTGATGTTTATGATCAATTAAATTTTTCCCCAAATTTAATCCCATTTTACCTAAACCAATTAATCCTACTTGCATAATATAATTCCTCCTCAAATTATCTTTTATTAAAAATCCATATCACTACAATCTTGAATGCCTTTTTGACATATCATTTCCAGTACTTATAAGTTGATATGTCCAGAAAGGTATTCACAGTCATAGCTTAAGATTTCAATACATTTTGTGTAATTTGAACAACATTTTCTATCGTAAATCCAAATAATTTCATAACCTCAGCTCCAGTTCCTGAAGCTCCAAATGTTTCAATCGATAATACTTTTCCTTCCTGTCCTACATAACGCTCCCAACCGAGAGATACACCCATCTCAAGAGATACTCGTTTTGTTACAGAAGACGGAAGAACCGATTCTTTATATTCTTGCGATTGACGATCGAATAACTCCCAGCTCGGCATTGCAACGATACGAACAGAAACATGTTCTTGTTCTAATTTCGCTTTCGCACTAACAGCCAAAGATACTTCAGAACCTGTCGCAATTAAAATAACATCCGGTTTTTCATTTGTTTGCGTTAATATATAAGCTCCTTTAGAAAGATTCTCTATGTTCGCTTTCGTTTCATCAAACACCGGTAAATTTTGACGGCTAAGTACTAAAACAACAGGACCATCCGTTTGTTGTAATGCATAAGCCCAAGCACTAGCTGTTTCATTTGCATCTGATGGGCGGATAACTGTAAGACCAGGAATTGCCCGGAGAGCTGCCAAGTGTTCAATTGGTTCATGCGTTGGACCATCTTCTCCTACAGCAATCGAATCATGTGTAAATACATAAGTAACAGGTAACTTTTGCAATGCAGCAAGTCGAATTGATGGACGAAGGTAATCGTTAAATACGAAGAATGTACTTACGAAAGGTTTTACTCCTCCATGAAGTGCCATCCCATTCGCTGCCGCTCCCATTGCATGCTCACGTACACCGAAGTATACATTTCGGCCAGCAAACGATTCTACTGCATACACTGCTTCACCTTTCATATCTGTCATAGTGGAATGCGAAAGATCTGCACTTCCACCGAAAATAGAAGGTATCGATTTCACATAATGATTCATAGCTTCTCCACTTGCAACACGAGTTGAAATCGTTTTATTCGTATCAAAGGATAGAATGTCATTCGTTTCGATTAAAACCTCACCTGTAATCGCTTTTTCTAGTTCAGCTGCTAGTGCAGGATTAACTTTTCTATATAAATTGAACTGCTCATTCCAATGGTCCTCTTTTTCAATACCTTTTTGTTTCAGTTCATTAAAATGGGCTTTCACTTCTTCAGGTACAAAGAAATCTTCCTCATAATGCCAACCATACACTTGTTTTGTCGCTGTCGCCTCTTCTACTCCAAGCGGATTACCATGTGCTTTGTTTGTTCCAGCAACTTTTGGACTTCCATAGCCTATAATTGTTCTAATTTCTATAAGAGTAGGTTGATCCGTATTTTCTTTCGCTAATTTAATGGCTCTTGTAATAGCCTCAACATCGTTTCCATCCTCAACTCTTACATACTGCCAATGTACAGATTCTGCCCTTTTCTGAATGTTTTCAGAGAAAGCAATGTTTAATTCACCATCAAGTGAAATTTCATTTGAATCATATAGTACAATTAACTTACCAAGTTTCATATGTCCTGCCATTGACATCGCTTCATAAGAAATACCCTCCATTAAATCACCATCTCCAACTAAAGCGTAGGTATTGTGATCTATAATAGAGTGACCATCCTTATTAAACTTTGCTGCTAAATGTGCTTCCGCCATTGCCATTCCCACAGCATTTGCAATCCCTTGTCCTAACGGCCCTGTAGTCGCTTCAACTCCAGGAGTATGGCCAAATTCGGGATGGCCCGGTGTTTTACTATTTAACTTTCTGAAACTTTTCAAGTCATCAATTGAAACATCATATCCAGCTAAATGAAGTAGGCTATATAGTAGGCTGGATCCATGTCCCGCCGATAAAACGAAACGGTCACGGTTAAACCATTCTGGATGATTAGGATTATAATTTAAATGATTCGCCCATAATGCATAAGCCATCGGTGCTGCTCCCATAGGAAGACCTGGGTGCCCTGAATTTGCCGCATTAATA
This sequence comes from Bacillus thuringiensis, assembly GCF_014932895.1. Taxonomy (GTDB): domain Bacteria; phylum Bacillota; class Bacilli; order Bacillales; family Bacillaceae_G; genus Bacillus_A; species Bacillus_A thuringiensis_AA. The sequence goes on from NZ_JACYOF010000003.1 coordinate 255,986, forward strand.
GCATCAATCGATAACGTACGAATTGTATTCACTGCTAATTGATTCATGTTTTGTGTCATAGTAATTGTCCCCCTAAATACCTTCATTTAAGAATGTACTTATTTTTCCGTTTTTTGATCTAACCACCATTTAAATTCACTTTCTTGCAATAGAGCATTAGCCGCATCTGGACCATATGAACCAGACTGATATTCATGAAGTGGCAATAAGTTTTCCTCGAATGCTTCAAGAATTGGCTGTATCCATTCCCATGACAATTCAACTTCTCTCCAATGTGCAAAGAATGTAGAATCTCCACTCACAGCATCATGGATGAGCCTTTCATACGCTTCAGGTACTCCCACGTCCGCTTGCTCGCAAGTAAAGTTAATACGGATCGGTTCAATCTCTCCATTTTTCAATGGATTTTTACTATTTAACTGTAGTGAAACATTCTCACCTGGACTAATTTCGATTATTAATAAGTTAGGCTCTGCATTTGGATTATTATCTTGATATTGCTGTTTTAACGTATTTTTAAATTCGATTACAATACGAGTAGACTTTTCTTTCATTCTTTTTCCCGTTCGTATGTAAAAAGGAACGCCAGTCCAGAATGGATTATCGATCCATAAGCGTGCAGCAACAAATGTGTCTATGTTAGAAGTAGGATTTACTCCTGGCTCCTCTTTATATGCTACAACTTGCTGACCATTTATTTCTCCTGAAGCGTATTGTCCGCGAATGATATGGTTCTGAACATCCTCTTTTTTCACTTTACGAAGCGTCTCCATGACCTTTCGTTTTTCCTCTCGAATTTCAGATGCGTTAATCTTTTCCGGCAAATTCATAGCAGTCATCATTAATATTTGTAACATATGATTTTGAACCATATCACGAATGGCTCCCGCCTGATCATAATATCCTGCCCTTTCTTCAACCCCAACCGTTTCACTAGCTGTTATTTGTACATTTGCTATATGTTCTTTGTTCCAAATTGATTGGAGAACAGGATTTGCAAATTCTAGTGCTTCAAGGTTTTGAATCATCGGTTTCCCTAAATAATGATCAATACGGTATATTTCGTCTTCTTCAAACGTTCGACTAAGCTTATCATTCAGCTCACGAGCAGATTTAAGATCGTGCCCGAACGGTTTCTCAATCATCAGGCGTTTCCATCCATCTGTTCTATCCAGTCCGCTTTCCTTAATATTTAAAGCAATTGTCTCGAAAAAGTCAGGTGCAACTGAAAGATAAAACATTCTATTCCCTTTTATATTTCGTTCTTCTTCCCTTTCACGAACGACTTGTAATAACCTCTCATAGTCTTCTGGCTTACCCACATCTAATGGGCAATAGCGAAAATTATCTAAAAAACCTTCAAGTTCTGGAGTACCTTCCTCCCTATGACGGGAAAACGTCTCTATTGATTCTTTTATTCTTTCTTGAAAATCTACATGAGATACTTGACGTCTCCCAAGCCCGATAACGGATATTTGCTTTGGAAGCTTTTGATCTCTATATAAATTATATAGTGCAGGGTAAATTTTTCTTTTCGCTAAGTCCCCTGTTGCTCCAAATAAAACAAAGGTCATTGATTCCAATTTCAGTCCCCCTCATGGTGTATAATCATTGTCAATATTTTAAAAATAAATTTGTACATAAGCTCATACTCTTGTTGCTTCATTCCTACTTCTTTTTATCTTCTAACTCTTTGCTTTTTATAAAACACAAAGAGTTATCAAATTTCAATTTTTTATACCTTTCGCTTTCTAATTGTCCCCAATATTAATAGTGGCAATTCAAAGCATTTCTACTACAACTTACTTATTTTTCAAACACAACATAATAATATATATTTAATTACTTTTAGTAATTAAATAACCTTATGTCTAGTATATTAACTATATAAATTATTATCGTCAAGAAAAATATCTCGAATTAAAGATTTTTCATTTCGTAATGCTTTTTGACTTTTGTCTATCTATTAAATGGTATACCCATATTAACTTCATCTCCCTCTTTAAATCTTGTTATGTTTGGTCCTATGGCAACAACTATACCTGCAACATACCATCCTAAAACAAATGGGAAGTCATAGCAAAGTTCATCGTGAAGTAAACCTTCACGTATTTTCCAATCTACAAGATTTAAGAAAGGGCTCATTTGTTAATTCAAAAAGAAAAGAAGTTGTTAATAGGAAACCAAAAGTTTCTCCGTATAATTGGCAGTTACAAATTTAATTTTACTTACCTAATTCTAATTTTCACGATTTCATCATGTTCCAGAAATGATGAAATTATCATCTTCTATGATTGATTCAAGATTCTTTCCAAATCGTTTTTTAGAGCAAGAAGTTCAAAAAATATTCGTTCATCATCCAAGGGTTTTATCTCAATATGAGGAAGTTCAAGGAGATCATGAACCCAAAAATGTAATGAATCAAACAAGATAGATACGCCTGAGAATTGGGCTTATCTATCTTGTTTTTTATAATTCAACTAAGGTTTTGAACTAAAATAACTACAAATGATAGTCCTTCAAAGGACCAAAAGAACGACTGTTATCCTTCACTAAACATTGATTATTTAAGGAAACATTCATAATGAAAACCATTCAATATTAAAGAAAAACTACCTGCTTCTTATATTTTTAGGAGCAGGTAGTTTGATAGAGAACCTATTGACTAGACACACTTCATGAATAAGAAATAACCGTCTCATCATGTATTACTGAAATGAATATTTGTCCTTCTTGGTTGATTTTCCTATGCCATTCTGTTCTTATATTGATATAATATCAAAAAAATCTATTCATTCTTATTTATAAACAATTTTAAAATAAGAATAAACAGTTAATACATAATATCCAAAATAAATTATGCAAAATACACTACTACCAATTAAAATAGGAATCATGATATTAGATTTAGGCATGTTAGTTATTACTGGTAAAGCAAATAAACTATGAACAAGTCCAATTATCACGGGTAAAATAAAATTAAAGCGAACTTGTATTGAAATTAACAGTGTATTGTCAATAGCTGTATATTCACCATAAACTCTAAATGGACTCAACCACTTTTAACCGATTGAACAATCCCGATTGTTTTTTAGTAGCCACTTATATTCAACTTAATGAAATACAGTTACAACAAAACCATCCTGGTTATTTCCAGAGAGTAGGTACGAACCACCATTCATGATAGGTACTGTTGTAAATTCTCCCTTTACCGGTACATAATAAATTTCAACAACAGAGTTTTTCTGTTCGAAAAATAAATGCTCTCGGCCAAAACGATACTGTTTTAAGAAGCCTATATATTCTTCTAAGCAAAGGCCTTGCTGCTCCATAATAACCGAGTGAGGAAATCCAACATAGCGGAAATGCCATGGTTCACAGGCAATATTGGTGATGTGTTCTTTTCCATCTTTGTACCTTTGTATAAAACCATACTCGGCTGCAAGTCGATTAAATGTTTGGCAAACTCCTCGATCGGGAAAGGATGGACAGATAAAATCTACATTTACTATGTTTTCCCCTACATCAACAGCAAGTCCCGTTTGATGCTCACTCTCATCCGGACGCGCTACATAACTTGAAGTGAAAACAGCCCCATTCTCACGTAAAGAATTTTCATAAAGCTCCTGCTGCTCAGCTCTTGAGCGGTAAGCACTGACGACGACAATATCGTCCATCGCTTTACACGCCTCTAATAAAGCCAACAGTTGCTGCATGCATTTTCTCTCAAGTGACATGTCATGGTTTTCTAAATACGGTGTTCCACTACGATTTACTGGCATTAAATCTAACCATTGTTCCTTAGTTCTAATAGGATTTTGACGGTTAACCAATATGAGGTCCCCCCGATGAATAGCTAACCGATCAAGTTGTATTTCATCGTAGGATGCAGGCTTCGGCTTTCGAATTACAAGATTCCCGTTTCCTTTTTCCCTCTCCCAAAGTGCCAGGTGTATCAATTGATCGAGAATCTCTGGGTAAGAAATGCCGCTGGCACAAAGCATTTTCGGATACCGAGAATTAGCTGTAAAACCAGGTATGGTGTTGACTTCATTGAACACGACTCTTCCATTGCTGGCTAGAAACATATCTACCCGTGCAAACCCTTTGCAACCAAGCGTGTTATAGATTTTCAAAGCAATCTCTCGTACTTTTTTCGCAGTATCTGCATCTATTCGAGCAGGTAGGTGAATTTTTGAAGTGTTCAATGAGTACTTTTCGTTAAAATCGAAAAAATTGCCTGTGAGTTCAATTTCATCAACAACACCAATAATTGGATTGGAATGGCCCAAAACTGCACACCCCACTTCAAATCCTTCGATATTTTGCTCGATTACAACCTTGTTGTCGTGCGTAAATGCATGTTTTACTCCCTCAATCAATTCTAGTTTGTTGTACGCCTTTGTGATTCCCATAGAAGACCCTGATTTTGCCGGTTTTACATATAACGGAAATTCAAACCCTTCCATATCCTCAACAATTTTTAGAACATCGTCACTTTTAAATACAGTTTTCGAAAGGGGTGTTTCGATACCCGCCGTTTGCACTAATGCATGTGCAATATCCTTATCCATACATATTGCAGAGGAAAGCATATCACAACCTACAAACGGAATTCCTGATAACTCCAGAAGACCTTGTAGTGTTCCGTCCTCCCCGTGTTTACCGTGTAGAACTGGGAAAACAACATCGATGGGTATAATACGATATTCGGTATTTACCAGTTCAATCAAACCTTTTATTTCCCTACTTGGCGGAATAAACGTTGGCATGCAGCTAGGATGCCTTTGCCAACGGTTTTTACGTATATCCTCGGTGCTTCCATTGTATTTGAGCCATTTCCCCTCTTGCGTAATTCCTATAAGAACAAGGTTATATTTTTCTAAATCCAAATGTTCTATCACTGAAGCAGCAGATTCCAGGGATACCTCATACTCACTGGAATTACCACCAAACAATACTGCAACTGTCTTCTTTTCCATAACATATCTCTCCCAAAATTTTTTTCTCTTTGAATACTCTATTAACAATTTTTGAACTTACACATGGAGATTTTTTCTTCCATCTCCCCAAGCGGTTAAGTAAATTAGGAATTCGCAAATGTAGTCTTTATTCTTTCATCATGCATACTACATTTTTAAAAAATACAATCCTCCCTTTAAAGTGACAGTGTTATATAAACCTCCACACATAAATGCCCAATACAAAAAGCCCCACTTTTTCAGTTCTAGTTCCTCCTTGACCTAACCATATGTATAGGATAGAGAAAACTAATTAAATAAAAAGTGGGGTAAATATAAAATTTTCATTAAATTTTTGAGCTTTCTTTTTTTGGCAATCTCACTTCAAATATTGTCCGTCTTTCATTACTTTCTGCGGTGATTGTTCCATTATGCTGTTCAACGATATTTTTAGCAATAAATAACCCAAGGCCTGTACTACCTTTTTGCTCCGTTCTTGCCTTATCACCTGTATAAAGCATATCAAAAAGATACGGTAAATCTTCTTCTGGAATGCTATCCCCGTAATTAATAATTTGTACGACAACCTCTCCGTGATCAATATGTCCATTTATATCAACAAATCGGCCATCATTTCCATATCGAACCGCATTTGTTAAAAGATTTTCAAATACTCGCGCTAACAAATTCCCATCACCATGAATATATAAATGAGTCTCAACATTCAATCTAGCTTCTAAATGATGTTTCTCCAATAATGGGTACAACTCTTCATCTAACTGTATAAGCAATTCACTTATATTAATTGCTTGTTTATCTAACTTTAGCATACCATAATTCATTCGTGTAATTTCAAATAACTCTTCAATTAAACTTTCAAGCCGCAGCGATTTCGAAAAGGCAATTGTAGAAAAATGTTTAATCTGTTCCCTTGTCAAATGCTCCTCTTTAAGAATTAAATCTAAATACCCTAAAACAGATGTTAATGGCGTTCTTAAATCATGTGCTAAGTTAACGACGAGCTGATTTTTACTACTTTCTGCAAAGTCTCCTCTTTCAACCGCCTCTTTTAACTTTTCACTTGCTATATTAATCTCACGCGCAATATCCCCAAATTCATCATTTGATGAAATCGGAACTTTATTTGTAAAATCGCCGTTAGCGAGATGATGAATACCCTTAGAAATTTCATCAAAATACTTTAAGTATGGTTTTGTTAAAAAGAAAAATAATAAAGTAGATAGTAGGCATAAGAAAATAAAGGAAATAAAATAAAAATATTCTACACTTAGATATAATATTCTTCCATACTCTTCATGACTAATCATCATTCTTAAACAGATACCTAATATTTTATAAATCATATATGTAGCGCCAGCTGCTAATATCATACTTAGCGCAAACATTTTAATCATTTGAAAACGAAAGCTTTTCATCATTTTAGCCATTGAAAGTATAACCTACTCCCCATACCGTTTTTATTAACTTATTCTTTCTTTTATCTTCCCCAAGTTTTTTTCTTAACGTACGGACATGCACTGTAACTGTATTTCCACCATCGTAATAATCATCTCCCCATACTTGCTGAAAGATATTGTCAATACTATATACTTTTTGGGGATGACTTGCTAATAAATATAAAATTTCAAATTCTTTTGGAGTCAATTCAATTTTCTCCCCATATACGTGTACCGTTCGTCGTTCAAGATCAATAACGACTGCCCCTACTTCTAAAATAGATGTAGTCTCCTCTACTTTCGATTGATTTAAAGTAAGGAATCGACGTAATTGTGCATTTACACGTGCGACTAATTCAAGTGGTGTGAAAGGTTTTGTCATATAATCATCCGCGCCAAGAACAAGTCCTGTCACCTTATCAAATTCAGATGTTTTTGCGCTTAAAAAAATGATTGGCATATGGTACTTAGCACGGATTTGGCGCGCCACCTCATAACCATCCATTTTTGGCATCATAATATCTAAAATGACTAAGTCTATTGAATGAGATTGAATTACACGAATTGCCTCTTCTCCATCATTTGCTTTAATAACATTATAACCTTCCTTTTCTAAATGTATCGCAATTAAATCGGCAATCGCTGTCTCATCATCAGCGATTAAAATTGAAATCTGTTTCATTATAATTCCCGCCTTCATTTCGTTTTCATATGCTCAATTTCAAACTAGTTTGCACCCTTTATCATACCCTAAAAAGTATTAGTGCGAAATTCTTTCTAGAAATAGTTTTTACACTATTATTCTTCCAAAGATACAGATTTCCTTATCCATATAATTTTTAAATGTTTATGAACTTTTCAACACCTTCTAGAATTTCACGTTTTACGGTAGAAGATAAAAAACTAGCAAAAATAAAGTATATTAAAGATCAAAATTATATAACAAATATGAATATACGTCGTCTCTGTTAATAATGGGTCTGGATTTGAAGAATTAAAAGATAATGTACCGTTTTGGAATCTTTCAACTGGAATTGTAATATATATTGGTAAATATTTAGGAATCATTACAATTCTTGCTGTTACAGTAGGACTTAAAAAGAAGTAATTCCCCCTGAAACGATTGGCATTTTCCAAACTGATACTCGTTTATTTGACAGGATTTTGATGGGGACAATATGTAAAGTAGGTATAGTAATTTTTTCACCAGTGCTTGTACTTGACCCAATTGCTGAATTATTAACAATAATTTAATCTTCTCAATAAAGCAAGGTAATCCACATTTTTTAAGGATTATCCTGCTTTTGTTTTTAAAATATATATTAAAAAATTGATGGAGTAACAGAAAATAAAACAATCGCATTTTCCTCAAATTGATTCACCCATTTATGATTTAAATAAGCAGGGATTTTTACACTATCACCAGTTTCTAATGTGTACTCCTCTTCGTTTAAATACAATGTGATTTTCCCGTCTAATACGAAGGCTAACTCTTCTCCTTTATGTTCTAGCACATTTTCTGATGAAGCAGTACTCTGTGGGATAGTCATGATTGCTGTTGCTAAATTCCCAGTAAAATCAGGTGATAGCAATTCATACGATAAATTATCAATAATCATTTTTTTACGTTTAGTAGAGCGTACGATTAAATCTTCTGTATTTGTTTCTTCAAGTAAAAAACTAAATGTTGGAACATCAAGAGCCTTTGCAAGTACCTTTAGTGTTTGAATGGAAGGATTAGCAGATCCTCGCTCAATTTGGCTAAGCATGGATGGAGTAATTTCAGCCATCTTGGCTAATTCTTTACTAGTCAAATCTTTTTCTTTCCTTTGTTTTTCAATCTTTTTACCAATATCTATATTTTCCATAATAAAAAGCTCCTTAACCATTATCAAATTACATTTAAATAAATTAATGAAACTGAAATTTACGTTAAATTGTATTTAATTTATTCTATGGTTGCTTCTTGAATATGAACTTGAATGGTTGCATGTATGTTTTCTTCTATGACAGGGACGTTCATACAGCTGATTATTATGGTACATTTCATTTTTGTCATTGTCGCAAGCTTTTCATACAACCTTTTTGTTTGTAATTAAAAGCTATTCTTGTCTATTTAAAATAGTAAGCATATCTTTTTAAATAACTCCACTCGTTTTTGCATATTCAATAATTCTTTATCTGTTAACAACCTATTATTCGGTTTTTCATCCAGTATAACCCTACTATTTCCTTTTAAAAGATCTAGTATCTTTTGTTTTATATCTATTTTATTTTTTAATTCTTGTATTAATTGGTTTGTGTATTTATTATTATCTTAATCTATTATTTATTATATATGTTTCCTCCCTAATGAATTAAAACAATGATATTAGCTTTTTTCATGACCTAATTCAAAATCCCCAATTATTTTATTAAGAATATTCTTAACCGTTTTATTATATATATCGCTAAATAATTTTAGAATTAACACTCCAAATAATGTAGACCTATTTTACGGAAACGTTTTATTCATTATAATCAAATAATCGTTTCGAAAAATTCCGAAAACTATTTTCTAATCCTTTGTTGTAGTTTGTATGTTTGTCTGTCCATTGAACACCCTTATTGTCAGGCCAACCTGAGGTATTAGCAACATATTTTAATAGCTCTAATCCTTTTAACTTTTGTTGTAAACCACTTTTATATGCATCTTCCATGCTAGATATTGCAATTCGGGTATTGGTTTCTTCGTTTATTAAATCTTCTCTCGTTACCCCTTTAGATTCCAACCCATCCCGATGAAGCTGAAATAGTCCAAATGCCGATCCTTTATCTCCGACTTTATTTAAATCAAACTTACTTTCATGGAATGCAATAGACAGTGGAATCCATGATGGTATACCATGTTCTGTTGATACTTGTTGAATCGTATTCCTTGCTTTAGCTAGAGTAACATGCTTGTCATTTGCGTGTTTTACAACATATAGTCCTACTGTTAAAATCAGTATGAATCCACTGATTTTTATTAATGTATTCCTCATCGATATCACCTCGCTGTCCATATATATCAAGGATTATTACTAGGAACTATATTTTTTAGATAAAGTAAAACTTTAATCAGTGGGGGTTTTGCCCCTCCCCCACTGATTATTAGCCTACACCAATCGGGCTTTTACGGGCAGTTGATCTCCTACCTAACTTCTTCACATTCGCCGAATTTTGAGGTGGAAGTCTGACTGCCCACAAATAACGGGATAAATTAGTTCATAATCAATGACCATCTAATTCTGCATTTATTTATTTGGAAAGTTTTCGGTTTAAAAACATTCACATTCCAAAAATTCAGTTAAAATTGTTCAGCATTTCGATAAATAACAATTATATATTCTGTTTTATCATATATAATGATTTACAGAAGTATTGGTAGTGTTCGAATTTTTCACCAATTGTTACTCGGTCTTCCCAATAGATCTTCCTTTGTTGCATATATTCTAACAAAATATATGCTGTTATCAATTATGACATACTTACTGGAGGATAAGGTATCGTTTCAGTTTTTATAATCACCTTCTCCTCTATTAATATCCTTAAAAACAGCCGCTTTTACGTTAACATTTGGTTCTATATTAGAGGGAGTACGAAATAACCATCCTGTAAAAAGTAGAGCTAGTAGTATCACTAATGTAATCCATGCTAAATTTCGTAACATGATGACCCCTTCCCTATAAGATAATAAGACCACCCCATGTTTATCTTAAATATAATAGATTACTATAGATAAAGAATTATTGATTTTATGAAGAAATAATTTTTTTTCTTTATTGGGATAGTGACAGGACGCTATCATAAACCGCAAAGTATAATTCAATACAATTTAAGGAGTTTACTGTGCGAATTTATAGCCAGTCCCGGTCAAAAGCCCCCTTATTAACTACCACATGAGAAAAATCCTAATTTGAAAACAGTGTTAAGTATCTTGGATTTTGCTCGAAAAGGAGCCTCTCCCTTTTCTGATATATTCTGTTTATATATGGAGTTTCGTATTCTAATCCTAAAAACACAAAACTCTAATTAATACATCTTTTTCAGACACGTTAGTTTCCTACTCACACGCAATATTACGATTGAACAAATGCATGTTAGCGACAGTATAACCATAAAATATAAAAAAGAATCTATACGAAACACTCTTGAAAAAAGAATAAGAAATATACCATGTGATACATACATGAGAAAACTTAACGGACGTAAATTACGATAAAGAAAATGAGCTTCTAAATTTATATTCAACAATGTCATAAATAAGAAATATACAGTTGGTACAAGCATAAACCACATGCCATTTCCTTTCGTAAAGGCTAAATGTTGCACATTAAACGCTTCAAATGTTAGTAACACAAATGATAGAAAGAAAAATCCTATATTATATTTTTGTGGAAGGTTCTTTTTAAAGTAAGAAATATACATCCCTAAGCTTACAAAAAAACTACCAAACAGTAAGCCATTTCTTGTTGTTAAAAATAGAGTGTAGTACCAAGAAATGAAATCTTTTGATTGAAATATATCGAAATAGGATTGTAAAAGGGTACCACAAACAAAAAGCATAAACGTAATCCCTAACACTACCTTAGGTTTACATAATTTAAACAATACAAATGAAAACGCCATCGCAAAAATTAGGGCAGATAGATACCAAAGTGTATAGTAACTACCTTCAAAGAATGCTTTTTGTAAATATGCTAACCAATACCTCCATGACTCACCACTTTTAACCCAAATGTACATTTGCAATGGGAAGTATATGAGTGTCCATATAACATAAAGCTTTATAAGCCTACTTATCACTGGTATTACTTGTGGTAAATCCTCTTTTAATGAATGATTTATACGGATTTTTGAAGCAAAGAAAAATCCAGATGTTACAAAGAAAAACGGAACAGCTAAACGTGCTAAGACAGAAACTAAAAAATAATTACCGTCCTGTGAATAGTGGAATAGTGGATCTGTATGAACAGCAATGACTAAAATTGCTGCAATAACTCGAGTTATGTCAATTGCAGCATACTGTTTCATTTATACACACCTTTTCTATATAGTTAGAAGCCATTCCTGATAAAACACCACTATACGTAATAATATTAAAGTCCACCCAATCACCAACAACAAAGTTTTGTGAGCTATTTGTAACATCTATTATGCAATGATCACTACTTCCACCCTCAACAGTAATATTTTCATCCATAGCTTTTAAACCATTGATATCTATATCTTGCTTTCCAATAGCGACAATTGCTCTTTTACGTAGACCTTTATCACTTGGAGAAATAGGCTTTCCAAATGCATTCATATAAGCTCTTTCTCCTCGAGGTAATGAGGGCTTAGTTTTAAGTTCGATAATTTCTGCACGAAGTCGGATGACATCTGTTTCCCAATTATCTAACTTTTGGCCGTACGCTATTTCTCTCCCTAAAAATATAGATTGGTTAATTCGTAAATTATTAATACCTTTTGGAACCATTCCATCATATAGCATTTGTAAACTACTAGAATTTCCACCTGATACAATTGGTAATGGTATATTGTATTTATCACGAATTTTTTGTGCTAGATCCACTATAAAGCCGTAATTTTCTTCTGTCGGAATAATTCCACCAAAACAAGTTAAATTCGTTCCAATTCCAGTGAGATTAATCCCTTTCATTTGTAAAACTTTTGATATGGTATCATGAATCTTTTTTTCATCCTCATACCATATCCCTTCTCTAAGGTCACCAACATCAATCATAAGAATAACGTCATGTTTTTTGTTATGTTGTTCTGCTACTTCTGAAAGCTTTTCTATTATTTTCAGCTCAGAGTTTAAACTGCAATGAGCATACTGTATAACCTCATCAATTTCACTATATTTTGGTGATCTTAATAGCATTTTTTCAATTGGCAAGTGACTAAGCTTTTTCAAATTTTCAATTCGAGAATCAGCTAATAAATCGACTCTAGCTTCCATTAATGCCTTAGCAAAATCTTCATTACCGCACACGCCTTTCGTAATACCTGCGATCGATATATTATACCGGTGTGCTTTTTTTACCAATTCTGATACATTTTTCTTTACTTTATTTATATCTATTTGTAATTGTGGCTTCATAAGGTCACCTGCTTTTCTAACATTTCAATTAATTTTTCAAATCGCAAACCTCTTGAAGCTTTAAATAAAATAGTACATGGATCCTTTGCATATTCAATAATACTCTCAATCAACTCTTCTTCTTCCATAAAATGTATCGCTTTTCCCACCGAAAATTGCTTTTGTGCCTTAGCAATCGTGTGAATTGTTAATTCACCATACCCAAAAATAGTATCTAATTTATCTGTATTTACGTACTCACCAACTTCTTCATGTAGCATTTTTCCTTGTTTCCCCATATCCAACATGTCGCCCATCACAAAAAGCTTTCTAGATCCGACATCTAATGAGGTAAGGGTATCTATAGCTGCCTTTACACTTTCTGGATTGGATTTATACGTATCATTAATAATAGTTATGGTTCCAATTTTAACTACTTCATTACGTTGTGAAGATAAAATAATATTATTTAACCCCTGTTGAATCGATTCATCTGACATCTTTAAATGTTTTGCCACACTAACGGCAGATAAACTATTAACTGCTTGATGCTCCCCTATAAGCGGTAAATGATACTGTACTTTACTTTGTGAAGCTGTAAATGCTATAGAAGACGAAGATGACGTACATGAAGTTAGATACATGTCATTGATCTCCTTTACTCCAAAAGTACATTTTTTATGTGGGTAATTTTTTGCCTCTTCGACTAGTAAAGAATGATCACCATTGTAGAAAAGGATACCTTCTGAGTCTAATCCAATCATTATTTTCATTTTTTCTACTGCAATGTTCTTTAATGATCCAAGATTACTTAAATGCGCATTACCAATATTAGTGATAATGGCGATATTCGGTTGGACCATTTCACTTAGAAATGTAATGTCATCTATACGCCCCATTCCCATCTCAATAACCGCCATTTCTACATCTTCTTGTAACTGAAGCACGGTCAAGGGAACACCAATTTCATTATTGTAATTCCCTTGTGTTTTCTGAGTTTTATAACTGATAGATAAAATACTATGCAAAATATCTTTTGTAGATGTTTTTCCATTACTACCCGTTATACCAATAAAAATAGCTTTTAGTTGTTGACGATAAGAAGCTGCTAATTGCTGTAGCGCTACTGTTGTATCATCTACAAAAAGGACAGGAATATTAGTAGGATAATTAGGTTCCCCCTTTTTCCATAATGTTGCTGCAGCTCCGTTTTGAATAGCGCCTTGAATAAAATGATGCCCGTTACTATTTGGACCAATAATTGGGATAAATAAAGAACCTTCTACCAAATTCCGTGAATCAATTGAAACACCTTTAATTACAACATTTTCACCCGTAAAATAACTTTCTTTGATCATATTAGAAACTTCTGATATAGTTCTTGTAATCATTATTCTGCTCTCCTAAATTGAATATTATTTTTATTACTGTGTTTTAATAAACCTAATTGAATCAAGTGATCTAACAACTCAGAATATTTCATGCCATCAGTTTTATTAAATAACAGAGGGAACATGCTATGCTTTGTAAATCCCGGAAGTGTATTAACTTCATTTAAATAAATAGTATTACTCTCCGTAACAAAGAAATCTATTCTCATCAATCCTGAACCTTCTAAAGCTGTATAGGCTTCTTTTGCATATTTACACAATTCTACATATGTTGTATCCGGAATAAGTGCTGGAATTTGTGGTGTTAAATGCTCATCTTCATACTTATCCTCAAAATTAAAGAAAGTTTGTTCTCTTTTCCATTCTCCTGCTAAAGAGCAATGTGGCTTCTCATTTCCTATAACACCAACAATTACTTCTTTACCTACTATTTCTTTTTCAATAAGAATTTTATTGTCATATAAAAAGGCTACTTCAATAGCTTGTACTAATTCTACTTCAGTTTTACAATAGCTAATCCCTATACTAGAACCCATGTTTGAAGGCTTTACATAGCATGGTAATCCAACCTGTGTAACAACATCCTTTATACAATATTTTTTATTGTGATTATATTGTTCCGTATTGAAATATACGTAAGGAGTTTGTGGAATCAAATGTTGAGCAAATACTTTTTTAGACCAAACTTTGTCCATTCCAACAGCAGATGTTAATACATCGTTTCCAACATATGCGACGTTTAACATCTCTAACATTCCTTGTAACTTCCCATCTTCTCCATAAGTACCGTGCAATACCGGGAACACAATGCTATTTTCGTCTAGTTCTTGTAAGAATTCACACATTGATTGCCCTAATTTTTCTTTTGTATCTATAATTAATTGAGATTTCAATATTTCCCCATTACATGTTACTCTTGGTTTGCTCCAATTTCCTTCTGGCGTAATATATACAGCAAATACATCATATTTATCTTTATTTAATTCGTTTAATACATTTAAAGCTGATTCTAAAGAGACCTCATGTTCAGCAGATTTGCCTCCATATAGTACGAATACTTTCTGTTTCATTTTGTTACCTCCATATATTTAATACACTTAAAAAGCAATATTTATGTAATAACTACATCTTACTTAAACTTTTTAAAGCTTCTTCGTTCATCTTTCTTAATGATGTAATCTAAGATTAAGATAATTTAATTAAAATAAAAGAAAGATAAAATAAAATTTTTATTAAATCAGCAATAAAGAAACAGAGAATATTTTAAAGATTGACTTTCCATTTCAAAAATCATATCTATAAAAAAAAGAGTTCTGGTGCAAAACTTTATATGATGGCTAAATATAAGCGGAATTTTAAAGTGAAACTTTAATCAGTGGGGGTTTTGTCCATCCCCACTGATTATTAGCCTACACCAATCGGGCTTTTACGGGCCGTTGAGCCCCCACCTAACTTCCTCACATTCGCCGAATTTCGAGGTGGGAGTCTTACTGCCCACAAATAGCGGGATAAATTCATTGTTGCACAAGAATTTTATTATTTAGATGTTTTATACGCCTGACTTGGATGCCTAATGGTATCTTTTTTTCTTTCTTCAATTTTTCTATAGCTATTGAATCAGCTGAATTTTTACCAACTGTAATTACACGAGGGATAGGGATATAAAAAGATCTCAATGCTTTCTTAAAAAATTACTTTGCAGCTTTATGATTTCTAACTTTTCGACTAAACATGTAGCTCTAGCTCCTTTAAAAGTTGAGCCCTTAACTATTACAGTCTCTTTGCAACAGAACCCCTTTTTAAATAGATGTGACTTTTGAAACGGGGAATTAACCCTCGAAATATTTCCTGCTTCTTTTTTGATGATTTAATAAAAACTTTATTTTATCTTTCTTTTATTTTAATTAAGTTATCTTAACCTTAAATTACATCAAAAAGAGAACAGAGTTAGTCCTTCATCAAATCAATAATCCTACATCTATATTTAATTTATTATATCTAAGGTCAAACATCAGTTTTTCTTATTATCTAAGAAGGAAGGGAATTATCATGAGACGAAAATTAGGATGGATCATATTATTACTACCACTAGTCCTTATTTTTACTGGGTGGTTATATGTTTATAAGACACCTAATACAGAACCAAATGTTAAAGCAAAAGCAGCCGTTCTTATGGATGCTAATACTGGAGAGGTTATTTATAAAAAAAATGAAACCGTACCTTATGCTCCAGCAAGTATGTCAAAAATGATGACAGCATATATTCTGTTAGAACATATTCATCAAGGAAAAATCCATTGGAAAGATCAAGTAACAATTAGTCAAAAATCCGAAAAAATGGATGGAGTTAAAATTCCGATACAAAGCGGAGATGTATTATCTATACAAGATTTATATCAGGCCTTACTAATCAAATCTGCAAATAACTCTGCAGTTGCTTTAGCGGAACATATAGCGTCAACAGAAACGAAATTTGTAGAATTGATGAACCAAAAGGCTAAACAGTTAGGATTATCAAGTAAAACAACTTTTGTTAATGCTTCTGGTCTCCAAGAAGCAGATGGAACTGAAACGAAGATGACATCAATGGATGTCGCAAAATTGGCCTATCATCTTATAAAGGATTATCCAGAAGTATTAAAAGTGACGCAATTAAGCGAAAGCCAATTGGTATTTAATAATGTTACTATTAAAAGCACAAATAAAATGCTTGATCCAACAAATCGTAGGTTTTATTTCAAAGGAATGGATGGATTAAAATCTGGATTTACAGATAGTGCAGGGTATTGTTTTACAGGGACAGCAGTACAGGGAGATAAACGACTTATTTCTGTTGTTATGGGAACGAATAGCACAAATAAACGTTTTACTGAATCTCGAAAATTATTATCTTATGGTTTCCAAGTTACTGAAAGTTCTGTTGTCCAAAAATAACAATCTTTTTTGGACGGTTCAGCATCAGGAGTAAAAAACAACAATTTTGGATCCCGCAAAATAAGGGCTACTCATAATATTAAAACCAAATAAAACACCTCATAAAAATATGAGGTGTTTTATTTATGATTTAAAAGAAAGAAGGAATCAAATTTATTCTTCCCTCACCAATCTTTCCCACTCACTTAAATACACAACTTCTTATTCCACTTTTTTCTTTTCGGAAAGTAAACAAAAAAATTCTAGAAAATTACCGTCAAGGTCATAAAAATAAAGATTTGCAGTAGACGGTCGCCCAAATATTTAGCTCAATTAACGGCATAGTATCGCTCCCTAAAACTGATTATCTATTCACCATCTACAACTATTGGTTTAAATGATTTTTAACTGCTCTTATAACCAATTCATGATCTTCTTCTGGAGGTAATCCTGATACTGTTACCATCCCAATAGCCCCTACGTTTTTTATTTGGATGGGAAATGATCCACCAAACGCAGCATATTCCGAGGCATCTAAACGGTATTTCTCATGATATGGGATTCCATTCATTTCACTTTCTATCTGCATATAATACGAGCTATGATTATGCAGGGAAACGACCCGTTTTTTACGCTCAATCCATTTGGTATTTTCCTCAGTTGTCCCTGTCATCTTGAAATGAAATAATTGCACACCATTTTTTGTTATATCAACAGCAATCAATTTCCCCTCTCGCTTTGCTGTTTCAACGATAAACAAACCTAATTGCAAGGCATCTTCATTTGTAAAAGAGGAAAATTGCAGTGTCTCCTCCTCATTTAAAATTTGTTTACTTATTTCACTCATATTTGAAGTACTCATATCTTTAACCTCCATAATCGTTTTATGCCACATTGGCATTTTTAAAATTATTAGGCTCTATAGTACAACCTTTCAATAATTATGAATCTAAATAAACAGCTGTAACATTGTTACTATCTCGTACCTTAAAGCTTGCTTTCTTCTTACAGGTGCTTATTCAACACAATAAAAAGTACTTTCCTACTTATCTACCTTTTACATAGGCTATTATGAAATATATTTAACACATTAAAAATGTATGTACTAAACTATAATAATATTATTAGTAAACTTTTTTGCTTCATGGCTACAATCCAAGTTCATCTAAGGAGTCTTTTATCAAATTAAACAAAAATAAAAAGAATCTATTCGGTATTAGATTCTTTTCTGGTCAAAAAACACTCCTATATTTCCCGTATCTTTCATCATACCATCGAAAGAATAGTCCTATGACTATTTCAAATATTGGGTAACACCACATCGCTGTCAAGCTAAGAAAAGCAAATACCCCCAAACCGAAAAAACAAGCTGTTTTCCGTCAAAACACATGGAATTTCCATCCTGGGGGTGTAAATCCTTAAGTTGATGGGCATAGGGTACAGCCGTGAAAATGTTGTATATTCATCGATTTAATAAAATTACATTTATACCTTTTTAACAAATTCAGATTTTAATTTCATAGCTCCAAAACCATCAATTTTACAATCAATATCATGGTCTCCATCAACTAATCGGATACTTTTTACTTTTGTACCTATTTTTACGACTGATGAAGTTCCTTTTACTTTAAGATCTTTAATTACTGTTACAGAATCACCATCGTTTAAAATATTTCCATTTGCATCTTTAATTACCTTTGCATCTTCACTATTTTCAGTTTCTAATTCTAAAGTCCACTCATAAGCACATTCTGGACAAACAAAAAGATTCCCATCTTCGTAAGTGTATTCTGAATTACATTTTGGACAATTTGGTAGATTAGACATATTTTTATTTCCTCCGCTCGTTATTATGTATTCTAAAAAATAAACATTATTTTCAATTTCCGTTTTCCTTTTAAATGTAAGGAAGATATTCTCTTCTTGCTGTTTGATAATCATTTGTTGAATGTATACAAAACCTTCTTGTTCTCACCTTGTAAAAATCTTCTCCACATTCTCCAAAGTAAACTTTCTCCTTCTCTATTTTTTAATAAAATGATTAAAAAAGTAGATTAAATCAAACAAATTTTGTATGTCAAGTGAATTTTTTAAAAATCTAATGCATTTGCTTTATTCTTTATTGTATTCATTTCCTGAGATTGCTGAGAAAGCCCGGTACATTCATGAAAAGCGAAATGCTTACACCCTATACATTTTTTTGTATTCAAATGTCCTAAAGCACAATTAATAGCTTCCCCTGTATGATCAAAAAAGTTTTCTTCCCCAATCTCAGCATACAATCCATTTTTATCTAGAGTAACCTTTAGCTCTGACTGAATTCCTGAAATAAGAAGTAAGCCACCTTCTTTTTTGAAATGCTGAACAATATTCCTAAAGTAAGACTCTCCTGTTGTATCAATAAAAGGAACTTTTCCCATACGTAAAATTAAAACTTTAGGTTTATAATGAATGGTTGCTAAAATGTTTTGTTCAAATGTTTGAGCAGCCCCAAAAAATAATGGCCCTTCAATTGTGTAAATACTAATTTGTGGGCAATCGTGAGCTTTATTTACCACATGCGGTAACAATTTTTCATTCCTTTTTGTATGATCAGGAAGCACTTTTGATATGACAAGCATATTACTCATACGTTTTGTAAACAAAATAATAGCTAAAATAAGACCAATCTCCACAGCTGTTGTCAAACTAGTAAATACAGTAAGTAAAAATGTTACCAGTAATACAAGAGAGTCTCCTGTCTTCATTTTAAGTATGTGATAAAAATGTTTTTGTTCGCTCATATTCCAAGCTACCACCATTAAAATGGGAGCCATACTAGCAAGAGGAATACTTGAAGCATATGGTGCTAACAGTAGAAGTGTAAATAACACAAATCCTCCATGAATAACACCCGACATCGGGGATACGGCTCCACTCTTAATATTTGTTGCTGTGCGAGCAATCGCTCCAGTTGCCGGAATCCCTCCAAATAACGGGGTAACAATATTGGCAATTCCTTGACCGATAAGTTCTTTGTTACTGTTGTGTTTACTATTTGTCATACCATCTGCCACAACAGCGGATAAAAGAGATTCAATTCCACCGAGCATTGCAATAACAAATGCCGGACCAATTAGCTGTTGTATACGCTCTAGTGTAATTGCTGGTATATCAAACTGAGGAAGTGTATTTGGAATCGTACCATATGCTGTACCGATCGTAGGTACATGACCTGAGAAAAATACCGTTGCAATTATGGTTGAAATAATAACACCTACTAATGAACCAGGTACTTTCGGTAAAATCTTCGGTGTTATGAGAATAACTAAAAAGCAAATCAAAGCAGTTATAACACTGTAAAAATTGGTAGTACCGATATGAGTGAAGATTTCCTGCAGGTTTGCTATAAATTCCTCATGCTTTTTTATACCTGTTAGCCCTAAAAAACTAGCAATTTGTCCCGTAAAGATAATGACAGCAATACCTGAAGTGAAGCCAATTGTTACGGGGCGTGGGATAAATTTAATTAAAGATCCTAGTTTGAAAATCCCCATAAAACATAGGATAATTCCGGCTAACAAACCAGCAAGTAGTAAATCTTCATACCCATAGGTAATTACAATCCCTAAAAGAATTGGAACAAAAGCACCTGTAGGACCGCCAATTTGATACTTCGAACCACCAAATAGTGAAATGAGTATCCCGGCAATACATGTTGTATAAATTCCATACTCCGGCTTAACGCCAGAAGCGATAGCAAAGGACATAGCAAGTGGTATCGCAACAACTCCGACAATCATTCCTGACAAAAGATCCTTTTGAAAATGTCCCAATGAATACCCTTCAAACCTTCCCGTAAATAAACCTCTCATTACAAACCCTTCTTTGCCATTTTTAATAAATCCGGATTACAAATACATTTCTCGTTCCCTTATACAGAAAATTTCCATTTTCACAACAGAAAACTTCATCCTAATATTTACTATACGTTTTGCTTAAATGACGCTCTAATTTACCTATATCTCCACCTTGTTGTACATAGGATTCCAACCTTTCCGCTAGATGTTCTCCGGCTCGACTATCTAGCTTCTTCGTATCAATAAACGATGTAATCCTTACCTTATCTGGAGTAATATCTCTACGAAACATCTGTCCAGGAATTTCAATCCAAAAACGATTCCATTCATCCAGTAATCCTATTTGATCAAATAAAAAACCTTGAATCCCACATAACCAAGCTGTACAAGCTGTATTTCTTTTTTGACATCCAACTCCATCCTGTAAATGCTGGCATGAAAAACAACAAGAATTCCCACTTTTAATACAAACATTACAAACGTGATAAGCACCTATTGAGCGAAATATTTCCATACCATGTTGAATGATAGCTTCTTTCTTAACTTCAATGCTCAACCTAACCCTCCTTACCCATCGTTTCAAGTTCTGTTTCATCTAGTTCTTCTAACATTGAAATTGTATCGATTAAATGATTGTTAAAAATTTTCCGTGCAACTACCAATAAATCGACAATTATAGGATCTCGTAAAGAATATAAAACTCTTTTTCCATCTTTGGTACCAACAACAATATTTTTTGAACGTAGTACACTTAATTGCTGAGAAACAGCTGAGCCTTCCTTATTTAGAATAGCTTGAATTTCGTTTACGCTTTTTTCACCTTCTGACAATAATTCCAAGATACCTATTCGTAAAGGATGTGCTAAGGCTTTAAAGAAATCCGCTTTAAATTGTTGCATTTCATTTCCCATTAAAACACCTACTTATTTTTAATTAAAAACCAAAAAGTATCATATACATCTTCAAATATTTGAATATGTATATGATACTTCTAGAACTTACAATTTTCAATAAAAAAATTTGAACCCATATGGGTAAATTATTATTAGGTACATATTGTAATACTACGCCCCGTTTTTACACGTATTTCGGCTATACCCTAATATCAGTTACATTAGTATTGAATATTTTCATGAGAAATGAAAGCACACAATTCATAAAAAACGATATTTAATGAGATATTATGACATGTATCGAAATGCATAAGGAAGGTAAATGATGTGAAGTTTCTATTGTTAGGTTGATAGCTAGGCGTTGCTACCCCATTAAGAATTAGTTAATCATTTGTTTATTTCTTACTTTTATAAAAGCGACACAAAAAGCCATTGATATCATGAATAGATATCAATGGCTTTTATATTATGAATCTGTAACCTATAGCAATTAAGCTATCGTTAAGACCGTCTCCTCTTTTTTACATTTTAAACTTTTCAATCAACATTTGTAGCTCTTCCGCCATTTGTGATAACGCACTGACAGCTGAACTAATCTCTTCCATAGAAGCTAATTGTTCTTCAGCTGATGCCACAACATTTCGTGTGCTCATCGCATTACTCTGCGTTGTTATTGCGAATTCACTAACGGATATAGAAAGACCATTTGCTCCTTTAGATATCCCGTTTACAGTTTGTACCATCATTTTAATTTGTTCTGCTATTTCATTTGTAGAGTGCAATATTTCCGCAAAATTCTGCTTTGTATCATTCGCTATGATAATACCTGATTGTACTTCTTCATTCACAGTCCCCATAGCCTTCACAGTCTTATTCATATCAGTCTGTATTTCATCTATTAATTTACCTATCTCACTTGATGATACAGTAGATTGTTCTGCTAATTTTCGTACTTCATCAGCAACGATTGCAAATCCTTTCCCATGCTCACCTGCCCGCGCTGCTTCAATTGCTGCATTTAAAGCAAGGAGATTTGTTTGATCAGTAATATTTTGAATAACCTTTAAAATATCACCAATTTGTTTCGATTTATCATTCAGTAATTGAATAACAGCATCTGATTGCAAGACAGAGGTTGCAATCGACTGCATTTGCTTCACTGTTTTTTCTACGAATTTCCCGCCATCCTCAGCTTTTTCGCGAGTATATGCAGAGGCGTTTCTAATGGAAGAAAAGCTATTTGCTACATGTTGAATTCCCTCTGTCACATTATGAAGTAACATTGCTCCATTTTCAAAGTTCGCTGTTTGTGTAGTTACTCCACTTGATACTTGCTCCATCGCCATTGTAATTTGTTCTGTTGCCTCACTTGCTTGCCTCACACTTGCCGTCAACTCTTCAGATGCAGCTGTAACATGTCCTGCTGAAGTGTTAATTCTTCCAATTAATGTACGTAATGAATACGTCATTTCATTAAATCCTTTAGCAAGCTGACCAATCTCATTATTAGAATGGATTTCAATTGTTTTCGTTAAGTCCCCTTCACTTATTTCTTTAGAAGTTACAACTAACCTCTTTAAAGGCTTCATCATATAAAACGTCACAAAATAAATCAGTGCTCCTCCTACAACTAATGAAATAAACATAACAATTAACATTTTATAAAATACAGGTTGAGCGGCTTCAACAATCTCATTTGAGTATATTGTCCCAGCAATTTTCCAACCTGTTTTTGAATTTGTAAAATACTCCATTTTCTTCTCACTACCGCCATAAGAGTAAGAAAAAGTACCATGGTTATCTTCATAAATTTTCTTCGCCCAAGCATCATCCGCTTTATCACCTGGTTTTTCTTGCGGATGAGCAACAATTTTCTGCTTATTATCTAAAATGATAGCATATCCTTCATTACCGATATTGATTAACTTTGTTGTTTTTAATAAATGATCCAAGCTTAAACTTAGAGCTACCACACCATTTTTATCTTCTGTTTGCTTTGCAATCGTTACCACCATATGCCCATGTCCTGGTACCTTATACGGTTCCGTGATAACAATTCCACCTTGCTTACTCACTGCATCTTTAAACCAAGGACGTGTGGTTGGATCATAATCTGCTGCCATTTGTATATTGGGTTCCGCCACAAATTTCTTATTGTTTCCTGCAACATATACTCGTTCTACATCTTTATTGAAATTACTATATAAAGATAACACTTTCCTTAATTCATCTTGATTATCTCCTTGATATATATTACCATGAATCACCCGTGCAAGGTTATCCAGATCATTGAATTTTGTCTCAATCATTTGGGTGATTAAGTGATCTAATATTTTCACATTATCATGAGCACTCCTCATAATTTGTGATTCAAAATTCTTTTTAGCCGTTTGATAGGACATGCCTCCAATAATAGAGGCAGCAGCAATTAAAATCACAAAAAATGAAATTAACAACCTGTTAACAACTTTCATATTCCCTAAAAAATGTAATACTCTACTCACAAGACTCCTCCTTAAAACTATAAAACCTAATATTAACAATAATAAATAATAAAAATGCAACAAAATTTCCTTTTTGATATTTTATTCGTTTGCTTTTGTTTACATTCCAAATGATAATAATAAACAAATATTAAGCAAAAATTAAAAAAGTGTAAATGTTTAGTTACTAATTATTAAGAATATGTAAATTTATAAAATGATTCGTACCTTTTGAAAATTAGATGTAGCGATTCCAAAAATGACTCCGCCCTCGGGCTCCGATTGAATATCGAGTCTCGAGGGCCCTCTAAATAAAGTGAAACTTTAATCAGTGGGGATTTTCTTCGTCCCCTACTGATTATCAGCCCGCACCAATCGGACTTTTACGGGCAGTTGATCCCCCACCTATCTTCTTTGCTTTCGCTGAATTTTGAGGTAGAGGTCTTACTGCCCGTTAGTGCGGGATACAACTCAATATTCCGTCATCAATGCAGACAATCCCATTTCTATTCTCGGAGCAGTTAGTTTTTACTAGCTGCTCTTTTTACTCTTTACACTAAGTAAAATCACTTTTGTTTTCTTAACAATTAATTTGATAAATCTTTACATTAATATAAAGAAATATATGTTAATATTTGATTGTCAATCCCCGTTGACAACTCTAGTTTCCTCCATAAGAAGCCCTAATTAGGGCTTCTTACTAAAAAATTTTTGTACATAATCATCCTTATTTAGCAACAATATGTCTGCCTATATTAATATTTATGCTTATGTATCAGTTCATAAGCCACTTCTAATATTTAAGAATTTCATAGAATTTAGTACAGGATCAATTTCCCAAAAAACTATAACTTCTAAAAGATTTACTTCCACGCTAGGTACAGGAGCTGCTTTTGCAATTGCTACTACAGTATTCCCAGCCTTCGCGTATTATAATTTCTACCTAAACGGTGTACTTCAACCCGGCGGAAACTCAAGTGTTACTACTAGCCCATCTGTAGCAATCACAATTCCAGGTGGCGATGCATTTGATCCTGCAATCCCAGTTACTGTTGCACTTATCATAACTTAATCTGTATCTTTTACTTTCGGGCAGGTTTCTTAATCAAGAAATCTATCCTTTCTACTAAAATAGCGTTTTTATTGATTTTTATACACGTTTAAATGAGACAAGCATATGTTATTGTATAGAGATCCTCCACTCATAGGATTCTTACCTTTCTAAGAGCACGCTTATAGGTGTGCTCTTCTAATTGTTTATTCAAATAAGAATTTTGTTATATTACTATCCGCACCAATCACAGCTAAGTCAAACTCTTTCTCTAAAAAGATTTGGCTAGGACCTTTTCCTTGTTGATTTTCTTTTACAGCTCTTACTTTGAAATCTGGATAATGGCTAAACGAATGTTCAGACACTTTTAATACATTTTTATTTTTCTCTAGTTAGTTCGTTTGAATTTCATTAAAAATAATTTTACTCATTTCTATCGCTGGTTTCCTTATAAAAATACGCAAAAACCCCGAATTATGGGGCTTTTTTTAGTTTCCATGATTCGGGGTACAGTCCAACATGATAGGGTTCTTTTTGTTGTGGCATCATTATTTATTTTTTGAATTAAGCTTGCTATATAAACTCTTTTGAACAAATATATGAAAGGGAGTGTGGCTTTGAATAACAGTACCGAACTTCATTTCATGTGTCTTGAAATTCTTACACGAAAACCTCACGTAGTATATTTAGTATTTCCCTCATTAATTATACATATAGTAAAATATAAAATCTTTGTAATTTAATTATAACAAGATTTTTCCGAAAAAAAAGACTACTTTTTTTATTTTAAAATGATAATATCTATATATAGAGTTAAATTAATGTTTTTAATTCTATATACTTTCATTTTTCTTAGAAAATAGGAGGTGTTTTTCATGAAAAATTCTTTTCATTAATTGGTTGTGAATTTCCAATTCAAACCGAAAACCAAAATGGTAGCATTGCCTCTGTACTTTACATTGATGATTTAATACTTATTGGTGTTAGAGCAAGTCTTTATGATGCTTGGTCTGAAATCAAAAAGAAATAATTTTCAAGTAAAGGATATATACAGTTGGGATAAATACTGAGACTATGGAAAAAGGATTCAGGGTATTTTTATCTTTATTCTACATTAACTTTAATGCTGATTATACTTGTCTCAGGATTATTACTATTTATTAGCTTTAAGGTGGGAACGTTGTCATACCGATTGTGACTTAAATCCATAAGTAAGTTGTCGTATCCGTATTGTGCAATTAAATAATTTTATTATATGCACAATACGGTTATGTTACATTGCGATTGTGTATGCAAAATTATAGTTGAACAAAAGAAAATTTTTGCAGTGTCTAAGTATTATTTCAAAGATAAGAATGGGGTTTCAAATGGTGCAATTGATGCCATGGCGCATTGGCATGGAAAATTTCATTGTTTAAAAATAATTATTTATTTTAGGAGAGACTGTCATGAAAATTTTTGCAGAATATTTAGCACGTATTGATAACCCTGAGTATCGGGATCAAACAAAAGAGGTTCTGGTTTGGGTAGCTAAGAAGTTTCCAAATTTAATACCAAAGATTTCATGGAATCAGCCTATGTTTACCAATCAGGGCACATTTATTATTGGTTTTAGTGTAACCAAACATCATTTGACTGTTACCCCTGAAAGAGCATGTGTTAAGCAGTTTTCTATGGAAATTGCGCAAGCTGGCTATAATCACAACAAACAGTTAGTATATATTCCATGGGATAGTACCATTGATTTCTTACTACTTGAGAAAATGATCCAGTTTAATATTTTAGATAAAGCAAACTGCTTAACTTTTTGGCGAAAATAAAACAATTGAATTATTTAGGGGGAACTGCCCACGAATAGGTTTACTTTTTTAAGCACCCTATTCGGATTTGAATTTATTTTAATACGTATAGAGTAGTTTTACGGAGTACTTAAATTTCTTACACATACCCTATAGAAAAAGAAACAATTTCTATACTAATTGCCGTTGTGTGAGCTTAGCCTGATAACGATATGGTACCAACACACATCCATCAACTTAAGCAATTAGACTTTTGTTGGAGCTAAAAGCACGTTGCTATTCTCCTATGTTAATGAGAAGGAGTGACGTGCTTTTATAACGTGAAACTTTAATCAGTGGGGGTTTTGTCCATCCCCCACTGATTATTAGCCTACACCAATCGGGCTTTTACGGGCCGTTGAGCCCCCACCTAACTTCCTCACATTCGCCGAATTTCGAGGTGGGAGTCTTACTGCCCACAAATAGCGGGATAAATATATACCAAGCACAAGAATCATCTTTATTTACCAGAGATTTTCATCCCGCTATACTTATCAATTAACGTAGATTATGCTTGCTACAAAGCTTATTTGAATTGTTACATCTAACACTTTAAAAGTAGAAATACTTTTATAACTATAGTTAATAAAATGACTAAATATTCACTTTTCTACATTTGTTTATTATTAATTGAAGTGTAAATAAATAATATATCAAAAAAGAAATGTCATTACATTCTCATTATTATTCATTCCGTATATCAAGTTTTAAGGAGGAATTTCGTGAGTAAAGTATTACATATTTTTAGGAATATGAAAGTTGTTAACAAGTTATTAATTTCATTTTTTTTGATTTTAATTGTGGCTGTCTCTACTATTAGTGGCATGTCTTATCAAGCCACCAAAAAGAATTTTGAAGCACAAATTATGGGTAATGCCTATGATAATATTGAAGTTTTAGATCATCTAATTACCCAAATGATTGAGGCCAAATTTAATGATTTGAATAATCTTGCACGCTTAATTGATGGTAATATGTATCAGGGAGAAAATCAAGATGTATTAAGAAAACTATTATCTCAATATAGTAGTTCCCATAAAGATGTTGAACGTGTATATGTTGCAGGGAACAATAAGAAATTTGTGGCGGAACCTAATAGACAAATGGCAGCTGATTTTGATCCAACCACACGTTCTTGGTTTAAAGATGCTGTGAGTAAGCAAGGCGGAATCATTATTACGGAACCGTATAAGGCATATGGATATGAAAATACTGTAGTAACCATTGCCAAGCAAACAGAAGATAAAAACGGTGTGGTAGCTTTAAGTTTAAGCTTGGAACATTTATTAAAAACAACAAAGTTAGTCAATATTGGAAAAAAAGGATTCGCTATCATTTTAGATAGTAAACAGAAAATAGTTGCCCATCCGCGAGAAAAAACAGGTGATAAAGCAGCTGATGCTTGGGCGAAGAAAATTTATGAAGATGAACACGGTACTTTCTCCTACTCTTCTGGGGATGGTGAAAAGAAAACAGTATTTGCTACAAATTTAAAAACGGGTTGGAAAATTGCTGGGACAATGTACTCAAATGAGATTGTTGAGGCCGCCCGCCCTGTATTTTATAATACGTTAATTGTTATGTTTATTTCATTAATTGTAGGAGGAGCGCTTATTTATTTTGTAACACTTTCTATTACGAAACCTTTAAATAGGCTAGTTACCTCTTCTCAAGAAATAAGTGAAGGAGACTTAACGAAAATAATTGAAATCCATTCTCATGATGAAATAGGACTGCTTGCAAAAGCGTTTAATGAGATGACAAATTCATTACGAACGTTAATTGGTAGGGTCAATATTTCAGCAGGTCATGTTGCAGCTGCAGCTGAAGAGTTGACAGCAAATGTGAGGCAAGCGAGTGAGGCAACAGAACAAATTACAATAGCAATGGAACAAGTATCAAGTGGAGCAACTGCACAAATCACGGATGTTGAAAATGGAGCAATGTTACTTCATCATATGACAGAGGAAATTCTGCATGTAGAAAATTGTTTTTCTTCCATTAATGATACCTCTTCATATACTCGCAAAAAAGCTGAGGATGGCGGGAAATTTGTAGAAAAAACAGTGCAGCAAATGCAGTCGATTGCAACATCTGTCTTGCAATCAGATGCTGTTATTCAATTACTGAATGATAAGTCAAAACAAATTAATAATATTCTAGAGGTTATTCAAAATATTGCTGATCAGACGAACCTTCTAGCTTTAAATGCAGCAATCGAGGCCGCAAGGGCCGGTGAGCATGGAAGAGGATTTGCAATCGTTGCTGATGAAGTACGAAAATTAGCAGAACAATCTACTGTATCAGCAAGTGAGATAGGAAAATTAATAGATGAAATACAGGTCGATATGAATAAGACTATGAAAGCCATGGGGAATGTGAATGAAGAAGTACAATCAGGTATTATCATAGCCAATGACACAAAACAAAACTTTGCGGAAATATCACACGCTACAAATGAAATAGCAGAACAAATTAAAATGATGGTACAAACTGTAAACGAAATGTCTAAAGGAGTAAATGACGTTTCTGTATCAACTGGTCAAATTGCAATAACAGCGCAGAGTAATGCGATGAGTACACAAAATATTTCGGCATCAGCCGAAGAACAATTAGCTTCTATGAAAGAAATTAGTTCCGCAGCCGCTACATTATCACAAATGGCTGAAGAGCTACAAACGTTGATTGAAAAGTTTAAAATGTAAAAAGAAATGCACCAATAATAAATATTTATTCAGGCATAAATTCTCACCATTATATCGTGGAACATTTAAATCGAACAGTGATTTGTTTTTATTTTAATATAGGATTTCAATCCAACTTTATTCTAAAACCACATGTAATTAAAACAGTAAAATAAAATTATTTATTATACTCTTCACTCTCTGCTTTATAGAATTTACTCTTTTATTCTTAGAAAAAAATCACCTCTTAAGAGAACGATATCTCACGAGGTGATTTTATCAATCTTTATTATAAAGCTATAACGGTTCACCACGAGAGGCTTTTTTATAAAAATTCTTTATTTATTTCTTCATAATGCAGTTCCAAAATTAAGTTTGATTAAAATAAAACTACAAACACGAACCGTATACGCAACAAATACTATGCGAATCATTTTCTATAGACAAAAAATGTTATTAATGATGAAAAAAGAAAAATTTCCTGTTCATACTTCTCTACTACATCTCATTCAACCCCCTACTTTAATTCTATCTGGAGAAGGAAAACTTGAAGAAACACTTTTGAGAGAAATCAATCTTGCTGTTCCTTCTTTAGGTGATACCTCTTTAGCTATTCAATTATTTATTGATACAGCTAAAAAGCTTTTCTAACTACTGCCTTCGAATAAAGTTTAATAAATTTATAAAAGGTAACTACTCATCCACCCCATGAAGATGCCAGATAGCTAGAGAAATCTACTAAAAAATCGTGTCCATCTGTTTTATTGTTGTATTGAATGACAACTTTCACCACAAGATTTAGTAGTATATGTATGTATCCTTGCTAAAGCAAAAACAAACAGGGCGGAATTTAACCTACCAGACTTCTAAGCTAAGGGTTTGGCTGAGTAGTTACAAATTTTGATAGTTTAAATGTCGATATGTGCGTTAATCTCCTATTATTTTATATAATAAACTCCAAATATACGCTATCCTTTCTATTGGAACTAATACATGACTTTTACTCCCTTCGATAAAAATTAGTATATCTATACATACTGAAATCAATAATTGCACATAAGTACTAGTGCTTATGTCGTTTCTAAAATTAAAAAACCTCATAGAATACAATATAGGACAAGTTTTCTCATAATCTAGTCCTAATAATATTGAGAAGGAGATGAATATTAAATGGCTATCATACCTCCATTTATAGCTTCTAGAAGATTTACCTCCACGCTAGGCGCTGGAACAGGGACAGGTGCTGCGTTTGCGGTGGCTGCTACAGCTTGCCTAAATGATGCTGGTGTGGCTGCTACAGCATTCCCTACTTTTACGTATTATAATCTCTATGTAAACGGCGTATTGCAGCCAGGTTCGAATTCTAGTGTTACTACTGGTCCAACTGGTGCTATCACAATCCCAGGCGGAGACACATTAGACCCAGGAATTCCAATCACTGTTGAGTTTATCGTAACTTAATCAATATCTTTTGTTTTTGGACAGATTTCTTTATTAGGAAATCTGTCCTTTTTTTAACTAATAGTAATGAATTGCAGAATAATTGAAGCTCCCTGCACTGGGGCTTCAGAGTCTAACAAAGTTAACTGACCAGCTACAACCTGGTACGAAGATAACGGCTGAAGAATTCCATTTATAAATAAATTAATATAGGAAACATCACTTGGTGACAATATCTGTGTTGTCCCATATTGAGGTAAGCCATCAGCATTTGTATAGATAAGTTTTTGTCCGTCTGAAAAAGTAAAATACAATACATTTGTCGTTTGTATTGCTCTAACAGGACCTGTTATTCCAGTTGGACCCGTTATTCCAGTTGGACCTGTTATTCCGGTTGAACCTGTTATTCCGGTTGGACCCGTTATTCCGATTGGACCTGTTATCCCATTTGGACCTGTTATTCCGGTTGAACCTGTTATTCCGGTTGAACCTGTTATTCCGGTTGAACCTGTTATTCCGGTTGGACCTGTTATTCCGGTTGAACCTGTTATTCCGGTTGAACCTGTTATTCCGGTTGGACCTGTTATTCCGGTTGAACCTGTTATTCCGGTTGGACCCGTTATTCCGATTGGACCTATTATTCCAGTTGAACCTGTTATTCCGGTTGAACCTGTTATTCCGGTTGGACCTGTTATTCCGGTTGAACCTGTTATTCCTGTTGGACCCGTTATTCCGATTGGACCTATTATTCCGGTTGGACCTGTTATTCCAGTTGGACCTGTTATTCCAGTTGGACCCGTTATTCCAGTTGGACCTGTTATTCCAGTTGGACCCGTTATTCCAGTTGGACCTGTTATTCCAGTTGGACCTGTTATTCCAGTTGGACCCGTTATTCCGGTTGAACCTGTTATTCCAGTTGGACCTGTTATTCCGGTTGGACCCATTATTCCGGTTGGACCTGTTATTCCGGTTGGACCCGTTATTCCAGTTGGACCCGTTATTCCGGTTGGACCCGTTATTCCGGTTGAACCTGTTATTCCAGTTGGACCTGTTATTCCAGTTGGACCTGTTATTCCGGTTGGACCCATTATTCCGGTTGGACCTGTTATTCCGGTTGGACCCGTTATTCCAGTTGGACCCGTTATTCCGGTTGGACCCGTTATTCCGGTTGAACCTGTTATTCCAGTTGGACCTGTTATTCCAATTGGATCCGTTGGAAAAGTAATGGATGGGAGTGGCGGGAAAGTTGGACCTATATTTGCAGGATCTATAAACCTTTGAGTATTAGACATTCTTCTAAATCGATCCACATCAACACCTCCTTCCCTCTAATATTTATTAAATGTAAAAATTTCAAAAACGTTAAGATTTGCTTTACAATACCACCTTAATCTTCATGCATTTATTTTTATTTAAATTATCTTCACTACCGTATAACATTTAGAGTCCCGTTTATGCTATACCTGTAACTTCAAGTTACACATCCATAATTGTAGGACCTAATTTCTTTTGTACAACAAGCGATTAGTTATTAAAGCTAACTTTTTTATTATGTGCAATGAATTTTCATAGAGTATTGAAATAAAATTTTAAAAGGGCTTAGATAAGAAATTAAACAAGAAAAATATGCACATCCCTATTGATTACCTTTTTCCATTATTCATAATATTCATATTCATTTGTTTTGTTGGTAAATAAATTTATCATTTTGACTAGATTTTACCTACATCTCGGTTAAGTTCTTATGTAATTATGCAACTCTTGATTTTAATAAAAAAGAGAGACGATTTGTCTCTCTAAACATTTAATTCTCATTGCAACCCTACATAAGACAGTATTTATAACCTTTTTGAAATATAATTTTTTAGAAAAATTCTTCTATTTTTAATTCTTTATCAAAAATAAGTACACTTCTATGAGTGCCTTTAGATATAGGCCAATTTAAGTTATTTTTATTAAGTGAAACGTTCTTGAAAAAACTTAGTAGATATCCTTGGACTTGTTCTGATAAACTTTGAGCTTCTTTCAAATTAATACCCTCTAGTATTGGGGCATCATACCATTTTTTGGAATTTCCAAATATAAATGGCAAAACAATACAATGGCAAGCTAATAGCTAGCATAACCGCTGTCACGCCGATAATCATAAAACAAATGCCGACCATTACCCGTTTGTATCAAGCTTTGATTGGATCCAAGCTGCCGTTGACCAACTTAATGCGCCCGCTGTCACAATTAACCCAGCCAGATCTGCAAACATTTTTTTACTTTTGTCAATGCCAGAACAACATAACTTTCAGTGGCAGTATAACAAGCGACAAACAAACCTCTTGATGCAATATTCGCAGGCAAACCACTTCTTGCACTAAAAGTACCTTCGGGCAGCAACTTTCGCAAAGGTTGGATCATGAAAAGTACTCCCACCGTCGAAAGCGCCATATATTGTTACCTTTTGAACTCTTTTAAAAAAGAATTTTTATAGTTTCCCGTATGTTTAAGCTGAACGTGTGCCTTTATTCTTACTGGCAAGTTCACAAATTTTTGATCCCAGGAACTCTTGATTTCATTCCAATATTGAGGATTTTCACGATGGATGACTTCCCCAAATCCAAATATATCGACTTCATATTTCTTTTGTGCGGCTTTTACTGCTTCTTTTATGACTTGTGCTACTCTTTTTTCACCTACTCTTTCTAATTGATGGATAGTTTTTGGGTTCGTTAAATCAAGATTTTTACATTGTACTTCTGTAATATTACCTTTCAGATGCAACTCAATTTCAATCATAGGCTTTTTATTTTTTACTATTTCCTTTACTTTTGTGTTACTTTTTATAACCTCAACGACAACATTTTCTTCTGCCGAGCATGATATAGGAGCAATAGTATTTTCTACGCGATTCATAATATAATTATAACCTTTACTTTGATTTTTGTTTAACCAACCAATTAACTTATCTTTTTTAAAAACCCCACTTTCGGAATATTGTATATAAGTATTCGGTTTAATTTGTTGTGTATTCTCTGTTTTTTCACCCAATGTCACATCACCTTTTATCGTTATTCCAGTGACTACAGGGTGAATTCCATCACTCATTAAATTAGATACCAATTGATCTATCGTGACAGTTACAGTAGGGGCCCAAAACTTTTGAGATATATTTAAAGACGCAAACATTTTATTCGCAGGTATTTTATCAAGAGACGTTAAAACTTTTAATACATTTTCCGCTTTTACGTTCTTACTTATCGCAATATAAAAATCTGAACGAATCTCGTGACTCCTTAAAAAGAGATCCAATATTTTATGAATCCCTTCTTTAGCCACTTTTTCATCAATGATAAGCATCCGAATATGAGCCCAATATATCTTTCTTGGAGCAATCGTTGTGATTTTTCGTATTGCCTCAGATATAGTACTTGCTTTTTCTTGAAACAATACCACTGGCGTTCTTCCGCTTCCACCTTTGAGATTAGCTACTTCTCCAGGATTAACAACTTGACAAGAAACTAAATATTGATTTCCCACTTTATCAATCCCTACAGCCAAATTAATAGCAATTTCATTTAATTCTTTTCCACTCCAACAACCAGTAAGCAGAACTGTAAAAATGAACAATATCATGATCTGTCTTTTCATCTAAGATGCCCTTTCTTTTCAATTGTTCCATTTTTTATTTAATCGGTCTCGGCTTATGTTACTCTGATGTTTCATGTTTTTAGGGTTTAGTAATTTAGGACGATTTTTCATTTTCCATATAGGAAAGCGGAAAATCGTATCCTTCTGATCAGTAGCATTGAATGGTGCCAAAGGTGCCATGTATGGTATATCAAAAGAATGTAAACTACATAAATGAAGAATTAAAGTAAAAATACCCAAGATTATCCCAAATAATCCAAACCCAGCAGCAAGTACAATAAAGCCAAAACGTGATATTCGAATAGCAATTCCTAAGTTATAAGAAGGAATTGCAAAATTAGAAATAGCAGTAATTGCAACAACAATAACCATAGCAGCGGAAACGATTCCAGCTTCAACAGCAGCTTGACCTATAACTAATGCCCCTACAATGGATACAGCTTGGCCTACCGCTCTTGGCATTCTCACACCAGCTTCTCTTAAAATTTCAAATGTTATTTCCATTATCAAAGCTTCAATGAATGCAGGAAAAGGAACCCCTTCCCTTTGAGCAGCTACACTTATTAAAAGTGCGGTAGGAATCATTTCTTGATGAAAAGTAGTGAGCGCGATATATATGGAGGGTGCAAGGAGGGCTAAAAAAAACGCTAACAAGCGTACCATACGGATAATACCAAAATCAGAACGTTGATAATAATCTTCTGCGGATTGTATAAATTGAATTAATATAGCTGGTACCAATAAGACAAATGGAGTTCCATCTACAAGAATCGCAATACGTCCTTCTAACAACCCTGCCGCAATCACATCGGGCCGCTCTGTATTATATATGGTCGGAAAAGGTGTATACGTTTTATCTTGGATCAGTTCCTCGATATAACCACTTTCTAATATGCCATCAATATCAATTAACTCCAGACGTTGCTTCACATCTTCTACAGTTTTATCATTCACAATCCCTTTCATATACATAATACTTATATTAGTTTGTGTTTCACGGCCAAGGGTTATCGTTTCCAACCAAAGGTTCGGACTTTTTATTTTCCTTCTAATAAGGGCTGTATTTGTACGTAAATTTTCTGAAAACCCATCTTTCGGTCCTCGGATTACAGTTTGTGAAGTAGGCTCTTGCACTCCACGATTTTCCCATCCAGCTGTACTTGCTTTAAGACCTTGAACATATCCATCAATTAAAAGTATAGTATTTCCAGATAAAAGAGATGTATTTAGATCCTCAAAATGTTCTACCTTTTTTATGTTACCTATTGTAAGAATCGATTGTTCTAATAGTTCTAAGATGCCATTTCCTGAAGAAGTGGCATCTTCCATCTTTTGATTATTTATGTCTAACATTAAAGACTCCATTATAGAGCTATGTATGGATTCTGTATCAGACAGTCCATCTATATATAAAATTCCGATCCTAACTTTTTCTCTATTTCCAATGCTAATTTCTCTAACTATAAGATCGGTACTATATCCCAAAGTCTCTTTTATCTTTATTAAATTCTCTTGTAGATTTATTTTTAAGTGCTCTTTTTTTTGTACATTTTCAAAATCGCTATATTCTTGAACAATAGAATGTTTTAACTTCAATTTGAACATTTTCTTCATAAAATTCATGTGCATTCTCTCTCCATTATTTTTTATCCTTGGACTATCTGACTTTAAGTTTTATATTCTTATATTTGGCACATTTTCATGATTTTATTTAAAAATAAATGATTACTGCCCATGTTCATTTTGATTCGTTTGTTTTTTACACTTAATTTTTAGTAGAAGTAAAATTAGGCATGGAATGATAATCTGGAATATTGTATGAATATATGGAACCATTACCTTCAATCCAACCCACCTCTGAAAAACAACATTTGGAAAGTGAAAGTATGTAAAACCCCAAAACGAAATACAAATTATTACAATAATCCACTTATTATGGGCTATCTTAAATAACGATTGTAGTAATATTAGCCCTGCATAAAAATGGAGAACCATTTTGAAAAATCCTCCAATAAATAATATTACTATCCCTAAAGGATCTAGTCTGGTAATAAAATTTCCAATATTTATTTTTTGAATCACATGAAATAACGGAATATCAGCTATAGTTGCTACCGAAACACCTAACACAGCAACAATAGTAATATTTGAAATGATTATGAATACACCTGATATTCCAAAAGCAAGAAAAGATGTTTTACGAATGATTTGTTTAGAATTCATATGATGCCAATACATAAGAAATACAACCATCTCACCAAATGGAAAATTAACTATTGAAAACAAGGCTGTTCCCATAATCGTTTTCGTCTTATTTTCTAAAACCGGTAATAAATTTTTAAAATCAAAAATTCCTGAAACAATAACTAAAATATATATCGCTATGAGAAAAAACAAAAAAACAGGCATTAAAATTTCAGCCGTTCGAGACAAAACTTCAATATTTAGGAAAACAACAATATAAATAATTAACATTACCATAAGTGCAAGTACAACTTGTATAGGGGTTCCTGGAAGTACTGTAATAACAGTCGACATACCAAAATCAAATAAATTTAAAGACGCTATGTATATAAAATATAGGGCATACATTAGAATAACGGGTTTTGAAATCCAGCTTCCTAGTACCGCAGTTAGAATACCGCCCCAGTGTTGATCAAAGTAATATTTTTGAATATCAGTATAGATCCATATCAAACCACAACCTACAAAAAAAGCAATCGAAATGGCTAACCACGCATCTTGTTTTGCAGTATCAATACCTAAAGCAAATAGGGTAGTGCTTCCAATCTCAAATAAAATAATTAATACAAATAACTGATTTTTGTTAATATGCACCATCGTTTATCACCTATTTTGGAATTTCTGTTCACTTTTATTTATTGTTACCACAATACAGACAAAAATTTTCATATTCACTATTTATTTTTTGTAAGCTGATTTTTCCGCATTTATTATCTATATACTTCATCTCATCAAGTGCAACTAATCGGGCTTTTACGGGCTCCCACCTAACTTCTTTGATCCAGCTGAATTTTGAGGTGGGGGTCTTACCGCCCGTTAATGCGGGATAAAATTTTAGTTTATCCATATCAAGCAACCTTTCTCTCAAAAAAGTCCTAGTCTCCTAGGACCGTTTTTATTCTATTTAATTTTCAATAGAGAGATTAATAACCCCAGCTTGATCTAAACTTACCAATAAAGTGAAACTATAATCAGTGGGGGTTTTGTTCATCCCCCACTGATTATTAGTTGAACCAATCGGACTTTTACGGGCAGTTGATCTCCCACCTAACTTCTTTGATCCAGCCGAATTTTGAGGTGGGAGTTTTACTGCCCACAAATAGCGGGATAAACTCTCTGCTACCGCCTTTGCCATATAAATAGCACATGCAATTTCCTTACCATCCACAAGAATTTTTGTTTTTTCTCCGACATATTCGATTTTTACATCCTTCATATTCCACAGCTCCTTTTATTCAAATAGCACTTTTATTAAAAACTAATGATTTTTTACATTTTTTTAAGTTTGGCATCACAAGTAATTTTTATAATTAGTTATTTCCTCAATATAGTTTGTGTATATAATTCCATTCAAAAATACATAATACCCACGTAACTATTTAAAATTACATCGTTTTTATATCTAAGTTCAAAAAGGAGCTATATAACATGGATAAAAAAAATCTACTAAGTCAACAACTTGGTCATGTGTCATTGGATGCGCTGAATACTCCTAGTAAGGCCCAAGAGCAAATGCAAGAAACATCTCAGGCAGCACATGATTCAAACAAAAAGGAAAGTACTCAAGCTTTACATGGCGAAGATTTACCAATTTCAGACGTATATAGAACAACGAACAAACAGTAAAAAAGGCAATCGTGCATAAAGAAAGCAAGAAAGTTATTGGGAATTGTGCTTTTATTGGTTAGTCTAATAAACATAGTAAAGCAGAAATTGACTACGTTTTGAATAAAGCGTATTGGGAACAAAGGTTGGCAACTGAAGCCCTTAATGAATGAATCCAATTCGGCTTTGACATGATTCATTTAAATCGAATCGAGGATGGTTGTGACATTGATAATGTTGGTTCAGAGAAAGTAATGCTAAAGGGTGGCATGCAGTTTGAAGATACTTTGAGAAAGAATGAATTCATAAAAGGCGAATTCCGAGACACTAAGATTTTTGCGATGTTAAAAGGAGATTACTCATAGAACGACGATGTTCTACTTTAATAAAGCGTTAGAATGATTTTCTGCAATTGTAAACTATAATGCAGTAAGGTTTTAAGTTATACAAACGCATAGGCAATAGCATTCCCAAATTAAAGTTTTGGAACAAAAAAAACCTCAAAACGTTGATAGCACAGCGTTTTGAGGTTTTTGTTTACGATACATCCATACAGTTTTTTATGCAATGGCGTATGAACACAGTTACTATAAGTCTTTTGGGGATTTTGCAGAAAAATAATGCTGATGCACCGTCTGTATAAGATCGTACATATAGACAATTTCTTAACGTTGTAAATATGCATTTGTATGACGCGACCCCATGCCCATCAAACTAAAAATTTTATAACGCCCCCAAGATGAAATTCTTGTACAAAAGACTTAATCCATGTTTTTAGAGAGTAAAAATATTTCAATTGATGATTATAACCTCACATCAATGAAGTTAAGTTAAGTTAAGTTAAGTTAAGCGAAACAATAAATGATTAAACTTATTTATAAAAAATTAATTCGTTACAATATTTTAAGAGCAAGTTTTGAAAAAAAGATTATTCAAAACTTGCTCCTTCTTTTTTCATATCCCACTATTGTTGCAACAAAACCAACAATAGTGAATTAGAATAATGATTTAATACTTGCTAAGACAGTAAGGATACCTACAACAATAACAAATACATTGCTCATTTTCCCTTTGTATTTAGCTAGTACCGGTACTTTACTGATCGCATACATCGGTAATAGACATAAGATAGCAGCAACTAATGGACCGCTAAGAGAATCAATAAGTCCAAGAATACTTGGGTTTGTATAAGCAACATACCAGCATGTTAATACGACAAAAGCAAGGATCATTGTCTTAACTGTTTTTTCTTCTATAACTTTTCCACGTGTTTTACCAAACTTCATAATCATGTCACGCATTACTTCATATGCTCCTATATAATGGCCAAGGAAAGACTTTGTAATAGCCACAAAAGCAATGATAGGAGCTGCAATAGTGATTACAGGTGAATTAAGCTCATTAGCAAGATATGAAAGGATTGATAAGTTCTGTTCTTTTGCCATTTTTAAATCATCTGGAGTCAAACTAAGCGCACTGCTCCAAACAAAGAACATAACAACAACGAATGTCATGATATAACAAACTTTTTGTATTTGAGCACACTTGGCATCAGTAGCCTCTATTCCATAGGTAGCTCTCTGTTTCATAACAAATGATGAAATCATAGGTGAATGATTAAATGAGAATACGATGATTGGTAGAATCATCAATATCGTTCCAAAATATCCTGTTCCTGTTGAAGCAGTTGAAACACCTGAAAAGCTAAGCATTGACGTATTCCACTGTGGAATTAAAGATATTGCGATAAAAAGTAGAGAAACTATGAAAGGATACACTAGCATACTCATGACCTTTACAGTAATATCTTGACCAAAATTCAGTATAGCGATAAGACCAAGAACTAATACAAGTGATAAAATAGCCCTTGGAGGCTCTGGCATGTGCAATTGATGCACGATAAAACTACTTGCAGTATTTGTAAGCGCAACCGAATACATTAGTACGATTGTATAAATTGAACCGAAATATACGATGTTAAAAATGATACTTGCTTTATTTCCGAAATACTCTCTAATTGTACCTGTGATCCCCTCATCAGCAGAATTAGAAGCATATATCATTTTAGCAAGTGCCCTATGTGAGTAATACATAACTGGATATGCAAGTAATGTAATTAGTAGTAATGATAATAAACCACCTGAACCTGCATTAATCGGTAAAAAGAGCACCCCTGCTCCAATTGCAGTCCCAAATAGACTCAATGCCCATGTAGTATCCTGCTTATGCCACTTTTTCGGATCTGCATATTGCTCATTTTTTAGTGCGGTATTTTCAGCTTGAACTTCTATCTTCTTTGCAGTATTCCCGTTCATATAATAACTCCCCCTTGTATCCTATTCTTGCGTCTCTCTTTATGACTAACGAATATTTTCCTTTTTGGAAAAATAAATTCCTTACAAGTTGCCCCACATTGTATGTCCTTCATCAAAATTAATCCAAATTGAAACATTCGCTAGTTAGCGTCCTAATATAATTGTTAGCGTTCACAAAAAAGTTCACTCGTAATACTGACTCTTTATATAAAGACACCCTTTAGAGAACAATATAGAATAGACTTCCTAAATACGTTGCAACTTTTCTAATAACTGTTTATTACTTTAATGTTTTTTTGCTTTTAACAGTAATTTCAGCTAAACCGGCCTCTCTTAATTTGTGAGGCATTTCTCTCTCAACTCTATACATTACTTTAATAACTTCGTCAGCATTGATAATATTGCTTACACAAGCCACTAAAGCATTTTAAATACATTTCCGCCTCTAATCACACACCTTTCTTACTAGTAATCGCATTTTTTATATTTTCTCCAGAGATAATAAATTTTCTCTCGACGCCCTCATTATAACGTGTATATTTATAAAATTAATATTTTTATATTTTCAGAAATTTTCAGCAAGAAAAATTTTCAATATATAATAAATTTTAGCTATCATGTAGTAATTGTTCCCTTTGTTTAAAGCTGGATTAGTTTGTCGAAAAGTAAAATAATACATTGTTTATCTAGGGGACTTATTATAAAGATACTTATATTTCCCATTAATTGAAAGATCTTATTTTAGATACAAAAGCTATTGTGATAAATAATCAATATAGATATTTTTAAAATATAAAAATCAATTTTCGGAATATATATTATTTATATCAAATTTATATACATTTATTAGAAAAAGAGGTTCCTTTCGGGGGTCACAACTTTACTATCAAGCTAAGAAAAGCAAATACTTTAAAACGAAAAATGAGCTTTTAGTTACAAATTCATACAAAATATCATTCTGGGGTGTTAGGTTGCTCGACTTGGACCAGCGATTGTACCCGCCAAACCGCCAGTTTTTCCGTTCAAGATATTATTCTTTTTCCATGCAGATCAACGCTATGTGAGGGTTCGCTCTCACACAACAAGCCATCATTCACACCCAAAAACAAGAGAACTTAAAAACAAAGCATTAATTGCCTCTTTAAAATGGAAAAAATTAATATTATGTTCTTAAAAAATTTCTGTATAATTTAATTTTCAACTTGATTTTTTGTTATGGGGAAATATAGAAAAATGAAACCAGATCAACAAAAACAACTAACCTCATGGCGTCCTAGAGGTTTTATTCAATGGCTATTGACAATTCTTGCGGTAATTTCATTTCCTTTTATTGGTATGATATCGTACTATATTTGGAATCCAACTGATTTTTCTAATTCAATGAGTCTTTTTGCAATGCTTATATTGGCATTTCCAATGTCTTTGTTAATTCTAACTATATTTATAATTGTACTATTAATATTAGCGGTATGGAAAAGAGCGTTGATAGCGCGAGTGCTTTTAATTCCCGCATTGTTACTGTCGATGCTTGTAAATAAATTGTAGTTTTAGATTTACTTTACACTTGCAAGTGTATTGTTAATAATTTTATTAAATTGAAGACATAAAAGTAAACAGGTTCAGACAATACTCGCCCCAACCTGTTTACTTTTATGAATCTTTATAATTTTTTGCGGTAATGACTGTTTCAAATTCAAAGGTTTCTGGCAGATGATCGGCGTAAGAGTACTCAAAAGTGCGTCCGTCCGTCAAATAGGCTACCTGTTCGACTCGCATTAGGAAATCCTGATTTGTTAAGTTCATAAACTGCTTTTCCCTACCATCTGGGCGAATTCCTTTGACCCTAACAACGGATGTTCCCACTTCTAGACCAAGTCTATTTTGAATATGTGAGTATATAGACTCCTCTAAAACCGAAGCTTCAACACCTGGGATGACCGAAATCGGCATCCATGTATGTTCCATAATCGTCGGAATACTGTGAATGATGCGGAGGCGAATGATTTTATAGACAAAATCACCGACTGACATCCCCAATTTTTCAGCAATTATTTCATCGGCACCGACAATCGTAAACTCGATAATTTTACTTTCTACCTCACTACCGTAAACAGCTTTCGTACCTGATAAGGTTTGAATCATTCGTGCCTTTTCCTGCTGACGCCAATCTTGAACCACCGTTCCACTTCCGCGCCGGCGGATGATGTAGCCGTCTCTAACTAGCAGATCCAGTGCTTTTTTAATAGTGAGGGCTGAAACACCGAATTCTTCAGCAAGGACGGGGCTACTTGGGATTTTTTCGTTGATTTTATATTCACCGTCTAAAATTTGCTGTTTAATTTTTTGATAAATGCCGAGGTATTTTACTTGAGTTGATCCGCTTGCCATTTCCCTATCTTCCTTTTATGCTGTATTTTCTGTTTAACTACCTTCTATTCGTTCCAATTTAAAGCCTCAAGTTTGTAAACTGAAGGTGATGGTGCAGCAAATCCGTTTTCCAAGATTTCAATATTCGTTACAGCTTCCTCGTCTTTCACAAGTTTTGTTGCATCATTTACGATTGTTTCATACGCTGCATCATAGAAACGACCGTAATCACCCAGCGGTGTTTTAATTTGTTTTTC
Source organism: Bacillus thuringiensis (assembly GCF_014932895.1). Lineage (GTDB taxonomy): Bacteria > Bacillota > Bacilli > Bacillales > Bacillaceae_G > Bacillus_A > Bacillus_A thuringiensis_AA. Next base: position 299,469 of record NZ_JACYOF010000003.1, read on the forward strand.
AATCCAGTCACCATTTGCGTTGCGATATTTAGCAACTCCATAGTACATCGGTGAATCTTCACCAAATCCTGCACTCTCAGGCATAATACCCGCTTTCAGATCATTTTCCTGCTGATCTTCACCATATTTAATAAATGATCCGTTTGTTCCATGAACGATAAAGCGCGGATAATCTTTCGCTACAACATGGTTGGTTTTTAGTTTGATTTTCAATTGATTTCCGTAATGTAGACCAACATCGAAATAGTTATCAACCGCACCTTCCACTTCATTATTGCGAATATCGTATGTCACTGTATCCGGACGACCGAATAGTGAAATCATACGGTCCATCGTATGAATACCTAAACTGTAAAATGAACCTTCTTCTTTTGGACCTTCGTGAGTGATTGAACCAGGACGGAAGTAATCAATATGCGATTCAACCTCAATAATGTCACCAAGGAATCCTTGTTCAACAACTTGCTTCACAGCTAAGAAATCACTATCAAAACGACGGTTTTGGTAAGGCATAACTACTACACCTTTTTCTCGGCCTAAAGCTAATAATTCTTTAGCATGTTCAACTGTATCGCAAAATGGTTTTTCAACGACAACTGATTTTCCAGCAAGTATAACTTTTTTTGCCAATTCATAGTGCGTATGTGCCGGCGTACAGATCGTCACTAATTGAATTTCTTTGTCATTCAACAATTCGTCCATATCAGTGGTGAAATAAACACCTTTTTCCTCATATGGAGCCGCTAATTCTTCATTAATTTGCCTTGCAAAAATTGTTTTTACTTTTATTTTTTTACGTATTTTTACATAAGGTAAGTGATAACGGTTAGCTGATTTCCCAAATCCAATAAGGCCCATTGTTAATGTCATGTTCTTCAACTTCCTTGCTCATAAATTTTCGCTTCTATGTTTATTGTATATTTTTTCGAGAAAAAGTATATAGTTTTGTTTTTAAAATTATATATAAAATTGATACATCTTATTTTCCCTCGTAATATCACACACTTTTACAAACTACACTTGAGTCATGTCCATTTCTTTACGTATTATTTCAAGTTTATTCTCCATCAGTCTCCCGATAACTCTTATAGTTATAGAAATCCCTTTCTACGAGATTACAAAGTATAATTAACTTCCCTGCGATTAATAGCCGTATTTTTATTAGCAATAATTTTAATAAAAACACCGGAAACAAACTTGATTACAATCAGTACTCTTATGAATTCAATCAAAATAATGGTTTGTGGCAATGGAAAAGAAAAACGTATAAAGGATTTCCATCTTATCAAGCAAGTATGAACCAAGAAGGAATTGAGTAATACAGTACATTTAGCAAATTCCCCCCTTCATTCAAACTAATACAGTAATCTAATTGTAAAACGATGCTGTTTTAATATTAAGTTATAAGAGGATACATGCAATAAGCACTCTAAAAATAATAATAAATTAAATCTTGTTAAAACAAAAAGAGATGTCCTTGTACCATAGCTAGGACATCTCCTTCATTTTATTTATCTTATACATAAATAATCTAAATTTCTAGATCCTATACATCTCTAGCAATTTAACAATTATTAAATATATTTTCTACCTAAAACATAGTATTATCATTAGCTGTCTCATTTGGAATCTCTTGAATTACATCCCAATGCTCGATAATTTTACCATCTTTTATACGAAATATATCCACTATAGCAACTCCCTTATCTTGAGAATTAGCGCGAGAATGTACATGAAGAGCAACTGTATCTCCTTCAGCTACTACATGTTTTATCTCTGCAGAGGAATTAGGATTTTTAACAAAATCCTCCTTAAAGAAATCCATGAAGGCTTTTCGTCCATCACCAACAAAAGGATTATGTTGCTTATAATCTTCACTTACATATTTAGGGATAATATCGATATTATGTTTGTTGAAAACGTCATTATAGAAATCAACTACCATCTTTTTATTCTTTTCTTTTTCAGTCACTTCTTTTGATACTGAGGCAACATTCTCGCTCTTTATTGAGTTACCTTTGTTATTACCGGTGGAAGCTTGAAATATCAGGATCGAAACAATTCCTAAAATAAACACAGAAATAATTATTACTATTAAGCTTTTCTCTAATTTCATATATACCTACCTCTTCTATTATATAAGTTACCTTTTATAACACGCTTGAGAAAAGAGAAACCTCCCCCAAAATGTAATGTAAGGAGTAATATTAGGAAAATTCGTCTATCTAACATTACTCCTTATACAAGTCATGTTAGTAACTATTAACTCTCACTTAATACTTCATTAACAGTTGCGCTGTCCACGATTTGAATAAACTTCTTAACCTTATCGTTCTCATCAAACTCATAAAGATGACAGAAATCTGCTATGAATGATTTCCTTGTTGCTTTATATGTTCCACTATATTTTCCATACACGATAACAGTATTATTATTAAACGCATAAATTTCATCTTTTGCACTATAGTTATCCCATTCAGTGCCAAGGCGTTCATGTACATTTTTCACTACTTCATCTGGACCTATATAAGTCCCCGCATATGGAAACCCCGCAGCTTCTGTCCAAGATACATTTCCACTTAAATATGCTTTGAAAGCATCTAATTTTCCTTCGCCAGTTAACACATACGTTTCATGTAATAGTTTTTGATATTTATTCATAGCATTAACCCCAAGGCATTTCTTTTGTTACAACTTTTGCACTTAATTCTAATACACCTTTATTTGCATAGTCAGGATATGCCGTTTCAAGTTTCGCCACAAAGTCTTTTGAAGTTTTACTTTCCTCAGAAGCTTGAATTGCAGTTCTCAGATAATCCATAGTTGCAGTAATTGCTTGATTATTTAATGATTTTTCGATTGATCCATGGCTTGGTACAATAATGTCAGCATTTAATGCTTGTAATACTTTCAAGTTCTCAATCCATGCCTCCATTGCTGCTTTTGAGCTAGTATCTGCTAAGAATACATGTATTTCGTTAAATACATCAATACCACCAATTAATAATTTTAGCTCTTTATTAAATAAGCTAGTTCTGTAATTATCTAGGCCTACTAGTTCAAATGTTACCCCCTGAAAATCAATAGATTTTTCTTTAAACACTTGAGGTAATACTACGTTGCTTGGTGCATTTTCTCCAAGTACGTCTTTCCAAACTTTTAATTTCCCTAAGACAGAATGAACAATATGCTCAACAGTAGACTCTGTAGCATACGCTATGGCTTCTGGGTAAGCAGCTTTAATACTTTCTAATCCAAAGTAGTAGTCTGGATCTCCATGAATAATAAAGATTTTATCTAGAGATAAGTTGTTTTTTTTCAGATAATCAACAATTTCTTTCGAATCAGATTGAGTGAATTTTGAGTTTATTAAAAATGCATGTCTTGCTTTCTCAACTAAAGTTGCAGTGACCATAAAACTTTTTTCGTCCGAACTAAATACCGTCAATTTCACATCTTTTTGATTTGTATCAATTGTTTTAAACATAGAATGTTATTCTCCTTTTGTTAAAGTTATTAACTAGTTAACATATTTTTATCTTGTTCCGATAGAAGCTCCCTCTTCAATTCAGCTGAAAGCGTGATAGCACCAGCAAATAGGCGGGAGATTAATGTCGATTGGCGTAAGCTAACACGTTTGCTACTATAGCTGATAGTAAAATTAAAATTGGACTCTTTTTAAAAATAAATTGAAACCAACTGTTATAAAAAGGTTTAAGTCCATCCAATCCTAGTCTTTGTTAAAACGTTAAATGTTATATAATGTAACTTAAAATTCCTTAATATAAACTTTTAAAACGAGCTTCAATTTTATCTGGCGTCATTACCCCACCACCAATAGGGATAATTTGATTATCCTTTTGTAAAAGTAATGAAGGATAACTATTAACACCAAGCTGTCGCACTTTATTGAAATCGTTTTGGACATCTATTATTGTTTCTTGCGCGTTTAAACGCTCTATTACTTGTTCAGGGTCCAAACCATGCTCGATTGCAATCTTACGATATGTTTCAGGATCACTCAGACTTTGGCCCTCATAATAAAACGCTTTTTGCATAGCCGAAGTGAATTCTAATAAACGGTCTGGCGCTAATGAGCGTAAAGATGAAAAGCCAATTGCGGCATCTTTCGAATTCATTTTAAAAGTCCCTGCTTCTACCAATTTTTGATATGAAGGACCAAATTCTGCACCTGTAAGTTGATTAATTCTTTTATTTCCCTCTTCTATATATGTGAAATTTTTCATTGGTAAATTATCTAAAAATAATCCTCCACATAAAACCGTTAACGGCATTTCAGTGTGTTTTTTGTAAAATCCTTTAATATTTTCTGAAAAGCCGTAGCACCATCCACAATATGCGTCCCATACGTATATAAGTTTATCTTGTTTCGTCTTCATTTAAATCTCCTACCTTTATTTTTATTAACCAGTCCAGCTATCACTTAAAATGCTCAGCTAACTTTCTGGTTTATATAAGTACATCTTTTTTTATATCCTGTTCTTTTTTGAGTTACCTTACTATATTTTTCAAAACTAACCCTTCAAAAAAAAGATCAACTAAGATTTTTAACAAAAGATAGCGTTCCACATTAATGCCCTAAAGAAGAAAATACTAAAGTTTGGAATATGCATTGATTTGGATACATAAGAAACTTTCTACACCGGGCGGCAACGTGTAAACCACCATCCTTAATTAAATATTTAAATCTTATTTTTATTTTAAAAAGGCAATAGTTGTAACCAAATAGATTACAACACTATGTAATCATTTTAGTTACAACTGTTATAGAAGTCAATTCTTTTTTACCGAAAACATTAAATTTCTACCTTAACGCTTTTAGAATTCTAGCATTAAAAACTTTCTTCTTGTTATTAAATTTGTCCTCTCCTTCTTTCTAGGAATATTTCAAAGCTCGAATAGATTACCTTATATCGCTACTTTATATATGCAGAATTACATATCATTCCCCATTGAAAATCATTCTCGATGTAACTATAATAGTTTCAGGAGGTTGTATTTTTCACTTCCTTTTCAAATCTCACAATATATTAAAGGAGGAACTAGTATTATGAAAAAAGTTATTTTAGCAGGGGCACTAGGAATTTCAGTACTGTCAGGTATGAACTTACCAGGTGCAGAGGCAACAAAGGCAAGTGCAGCAACTACGAATTTAGAAATTCAAGAAGTTACAAAATATTACTCTATGAGTTCTTATGAAGTGTCTCAAAAAGAAACATTTAATCTCCATAAAGGAGAAGAACTTACAGTCTTTGTACAAAATTCTGGGTTCCCAATTTCTTATACGATCTTTGATGCAGATAACCAAGTAATTGGCACCTACAATGCTACTTCACCATATGGTCGCGTATTCAAAGCACAAAAAGACGGTAATATTTCTGTACAGTTTCAAGCAGGAGCAAATTCTTCGTACATGAAGAAGATGAATTTCACAGCTAAATTTGCAGTTTCTAAACTTAACTAACAATTAAAATTTCATTATCCTCTTTCAAAAAATCAAAAGGTATATCCTTCCAACGGGATATATCTTTAAATGTATTGAATTTTATGTTGACCTAATAATTGTTCTTGCGCCATACGAACTAAATTTGTAATTTCTTCACCTACTGAACCATTTGCTCTTGCTGTTGAATTCAGTCCAATTGTAACACCAAACTCCTGAGCAATTTCATATTTCATTTGCTCAATAGCACTTACTGCAGCTACTATCAAGATTTCGTTTGAATTATTATTTTCGCGAATTTGCATTTCTTACACACCTCCATTGATTTTAGTGATATTACGATCCGCCCACAGTAAAATATGTAAATAAATCCCGAAATGAAAAAGACACCTTGAGGTGTCTTTTTCACAAGATGTGGAGAAAGTCTTCTACACGTTCTGAAAAAATACTATCTCCAATTTGGAGATAATATCTTTTATTAATCCGGAAAAACAATTAATCCTTCTTCTTTTTCTTCCTGTTTTAAATCTTCTTCTGGGAATGTTACAGTTGAATTTTTATCCCCTGTTCTTTTTGTTTCTTCACTGGGAAATACGAAGGTTGAATTTTCTTTTCCTTCATTTTTTTCTACGTTATCTGGAAATACCATAGAATCATGGGTAGTCAAATCACTATTAAATCCAAGGTTAGACAAAATCGCTTTTAAATCTGGTAAAACCCCTATTTTATCAGATGATGGGTTATTAGACTTTGTTCCTGTATTTGGGTTACTTAAAATAGCTCTCAATTCTTTTGGGGTATATATCTTACCTAAGTGTTCTTTAGCAATCCCTTGAATCGATACAGCAGCCCCAGCAATTATAGGCGAAGCGCTAGAAGTACCACGGAAATTAGAAGTATAACGATTCATTATTTTCTGATCTGTAACCTTTTGTCCTTTACTTTTTTGATTTTGATATGTATCTAATGTATCAAAATACTCTCCCCAACCATATAGATCAATTCTACTACCATAGTTAGAGAAAGCTAAACGTTTATGAGGAACTCTTGCAGTAGATGCTCCAACTATGATAGATCCTGAATCTTTAAAATCGGGACTGTTGCGATTAAAAATCTGTTTACCATTACGGTCTCTAAATTCATCTAAATCAATCCCACCATTACCAGCTGCTTCTACAATAATAATGCCTTTATCTGTACCTTTGCGAATTGCGTTAAACATACTTGGATATACTTCTACTGGTAAAGGGTTATCTCCATATCCATCATATTTAAAGGATTCTTCTATTAATAAAACATCTCCAGCCTGTAAAGAATCTACAGCACTTAAAATAGCATCTCTTACATCGATTTTTCCATTATTTCGGATCACTGAAATAACTTTTGCCTTTACTTTTGGTGCAATTCCAATGTTCCCAATCCCATTGTCAGCTGCAGAAACAACACCTAGAACTGAAGTACCGTGAGAAAGATCATTACTCATTTTTCCAGACATAAATTCAATATTTTGACTGACTAAATCTTCATGATTTAATAACCAGCCTTCTTCCAAATCTACAAAAGTTGCCCCTTGACCATCTCCCCCTTTAATTCCCCAAGCATAAGGAGCATTAATTCCTAAGGGTGCCTCTTCAAGATATCCCTGTCTTGAAAATCTAGGTTCATCATAAGGATTGACTGATAATACAGGCAATCTCGGGCCAGTTGTTGTGTTTATACTCTTATTGGAACGAACTTGTATTTTACTAGAATCATCATTAGCAGCATGTACTGTATTTGTTAAAAATGTAGTACCTACCCCAGTAAAAGTTGTAATTGCAAGTGAAGATATCAACATACCTTTAAATTTTTTCATTTTTCCACCTCTAGTTTTCTATTAGAAAAGCATATTTAATAATGTGTATGAATCCAAAAACATTTTATCCTATTATGAAAATAAATAGATTTTAATAACTTTTTTGTTTACATAAAAACTCCCTTCATTCTTGTAATTAAAAGTATGCATATCAAGATAACAAACTTACTGTAACTATAACAGTTACATCTATAGCGATTTTCAACTACGAAATATAAATTTTTAAAAATAAATTTATATTACTTTAAAACAGCACTAGCCTTTTACGCACATAAAAAAGCAAAATATCTGTCCAAATTGCAGCTATCAATAAATTTATAGACTGCGAAAGAAATACGAAAAAGCAAAGCACTAAGTGCTTTGCTCCTTATAAAATCCCTTTTAACTTTTCACCAATTAACTTCGCTACATACTCATAGCCTTCTGTCCCAAAGTGCAAACCATCTTTTTCATCATTTTCTACAAATCTTTTATAATGCTGTTCTTGAATCATTTCAGTATATAAATTTAGAAAATGACTTCCTGTTTCCCTCGCCACTTCCTCTACTACGTCTGCATACTGACCAAGCACTTTATTGGTTCTATAATGCTGTCTTTCTTCATCAACTGGTGCAGGACTAATAAGTAGTACTTTATCTGATGAAACCTGGTTTACAATCTTCTCTAAGTTTTCTTTGTATGCTTGTAATGACACTTGAGAATAAGAAACTGCATCATTCGTACCAAGAAAAACTGTTACGAAATCTGGTCTATATGATAATACATCTTCGTCAATCCTATTTAGCGCATCGAATGTATTATCACCTGGAACACCTGCATTCACTACTTTCCAATTCGGAAACACCCCTTGTAATCTTGTCGTTAATCTTGGTGTTCCATCGAAAAGTGCATCATCGGCTGTAATACTATCACCGAAGCATACTAACGTTTTCATTAGGCTAGCTCTCCTTTTTACGTATGAAATAAATTACCTTCTAACGCTCCAATATATCTTTCAGCAGAACGTCCTACTGCTTCATTTGCATTTTCTTTTACTACTCGATGAAAGGCATTGTATAAACGATTAAACTGTAACGGCTTCACTCGATTCGCCATTTCTTCAACTTTTCTGGCTGGTAGTGGGATTAAGTTTGGATAGCTGTACATAAAGCTTACCCACCGCTCATCCGCTACAACTTGAATAATATCACCAGTTAATAATATTCCTTTTCCATCATTACCTTCTTCCCAATGTAAGACCGATCCACCTTTAAAATGTCCCCCTAAACGATGAATAACTAATCCATCAGCCAAGTGTAAAGACTCACCGGACCAATAAATAATACGACTACTCGGGCGCATCACCCACTCTTTATCATCTTCGTGTATATAAATTGGTACATCAAATGTCTCTGCCCATTCTACTTGCGTCGAATAATAATGCGGGTGAGATAATGCAATTGCATCTAATCCACCCCACTCTTTTATCTTCTCAATTGTCGTTTCATCTAAATAAGTAATACAATCCCACAGTAAACGATATGACTCTGTTTTCACTACAAATGCCGTTTGACCGATTGCAAATTTTGGTTTTGTCGTAATACTATAAAGTCCATTTTCCTCTTCGATTATTTCATTTTTATATGTATCACCAATTTGTAAGCTTTCTAGCGTCGTCCAAGACTGCCCTTTTGGGTTAATATATTGCCTCTCTTCATCACAAATATGACAACTCACCGGTTCTTCTACACTCGCTGCATATTGCACGCCACACGTTGTACAAACGAAATTTTTCATAATAATTCCCCCTATCCCTATATTTTTATTAAGCTGATTTTTGTTGATAATAATTTGCTTTTTTATTTTCAATTAGTAAACTTACAAAAGTGAGTAAATAGACAACTGTAACTGACAATGGAATTACAGTAAATCCTTTTTCTGCAAAAAGAATCCCGCAAACTGACGTTACGAATACAGTCCCTACTGACAATAAACCATAACTTTTGCTTTCATAAATCCATACGTACGGGATAAAATGAACACCTATTAACATTGCTACTACAAAAGGTAACCATTCAGGAAATTGAAAATAGGCAAGTAATACAAGCGGAATATTCAATACATTTATCCCACCAATTAATCCCGCCAAAATCCCTAACGGATTTCCTTTCGCAAACATATCAATTTTCAATATAGCAGCTATCATTAAGCCGAAAGGAAACACACATCCCATACCGATTAAATATATCCACACCACTTGTTTTTCAGAAAGAACAAAACCCGTTATACTCATAACTATCCAAAATAAAACGCCAGCTAATATAACTGGTAAGCCTCTCTTCGTTTTTCTTGCTAAATCTTTTTTTGCTTCCGAAACTTTCATTTCACCATCTCTCCAAAAATATTTGTGCTATAAAGCCGCCTCAATTTCTCCCATCCAATAACGCCAAGCTGCTAAATAATCTTCTAAATCTTTTGGGTGGTGCCTTAAACACGTGTCTATACGCAAAAATAAACCTATTATTATTTCTTCGTATAAATCCTTATCTATTTTATGAAATACACATTCTTTCATCACATATTGAATTGTTTCTTTCGTTAAATCTTCTGGAGTTGAACAGAACGCGTAAATTAAATCATATATGGGATCTCCTACGACCGGTAAAGGATCAATTACACCGTATAGCTTATTCTCTCGGAATATAAAGTTATGGAATCCAAGATCACCATGTAATAAAAATGGCTGATTTATTCCGACGCCCCTATTTGGACTATTTGCTAACTTAAGAACAAATCTATACTCTTCATCACTTATGTACGGTCTTACATTTTCGTGAGCTTCCCTCACATTTGCTGTTAAAAATTCAGTCCAAGATTGAACCTGACTTCCCTTCCATCCCCAGCCACTGGCCTTCGGAACTATTTCATACTTATTGATAACTTCCTTTACAAGTTTGCGAAGTATACTCCGTTTATGACCCAGTTTGTACGAAGTAGTCCCCTCAAGGAATGAGTAAACAATATATCGATTTAAAGGATCCTTATATAAAAGCTTCGGAAACGACTCATTCCTTTTATAAAACTGAAGAAAATAAGCTTCTTCACGTATCACTTTCGATTCATTCAGCTTTACAACGTATTGACCATCCAATAAATATACCGTACTTGTCGTTCCCCCGTTCAGCCCTTTAATGTTTTGTGGGTAATGTAAAATAAGTTTCTCATTAACTAGCTGTTCAGCGATTACTGAAATATCCATTTCCTCACCCTTTAATTCCGAAGATTCCCTAAATTCAAAAGACAACTTTACTATTATTCGACAAACATAAGAGGATTCCTCCCAACATCTTAATATAACAAAAGATGATTTTATTTTGTTGCAACTGCTTCCTTCACTATTTCATCATATAGTTCATTCCATTTATGATAATGTGATGTGATTTCATCACTCCAAATGCTCTTCATATAATCTAATAATTTCTATTGCACGATCTCTTTCTTGTAATTTTCGAACCAAACTTTCTACACCAAACACTTCTGTAAATGTGTGGCTACCTACTATTAAGTTAATGCCTTTAAATTTCGCATGTTGCACTGTATATAATGTTTTTTCTCCAGTTATATACGTGTCACACCCTTTCTCTAATGCACGTTCAATCAAATTTGTATTGTTTCCTGCGCCAGTTAAAATCGCAATTCGTTTTACTGGTTTATCATGGTTTCTCCAGCTCTTCACTTTCTCTTCCATTTTTTCTTCGAGCCTTTCAACCAAGTTTGAAAATGCAATTGTTGCTTCAAATTCTCCTATTCCAGGTAATTCCTCTTCCTCATACGTAGAGTATTCTAAAATTGTATCTATCGCAATTTCATTAAATAATGACGTACACGTACCAAATTCAACAAAATCTAACGGCAAATGAATCCAAAAATGATTCATTTCATATTGCTTCAATTTCTCAATACAAGCCTCTTCCATACCAAATAAAAAACTCCACGGCGCATGATGTGTAACCATCATATCCACTCCGTTTTTATACGCTTCCTCAATCGTTTCTAGTGTCAAATTTGTCGTGTAACCGATTTTGTGAAATTCATCTTTACTTATATGAGTAAAACCATATTCATCATCACCATATTTATGAAGATGCTCTTCAAATAGTGATGTTATATGTTCGTTAAACTGCGTTATATTCATTTTATTTCTCCTTTCATTTACTTTTATATTTCAAAAATAAGGAAATACTAAATAACAACGTTACATACATATAGGAGGACAAATATGAAACCTGAATTTTTAAAAGCTGTACATGATGCCATTGGAAATGTCGAACATATTCATATAGAAGAAAGTGGTGCAGACAGTTTAATTATTCATCATGATGATGCACAGCAATTACAACAAGTTGCTGAAACGTTAGAAAATAATAATTTCCGCTCCGCTTTACGAACAACGGGAAATGCTTCTTATATTGAAGTGTTAAATAGATAAGGAGAAGTCCCGGTTATATACCGGGCTTCATATTTTATATTGAAATTTCAAATTCTTCCACATATACCGCTGTTCCAGCAATATCAATTTGTAAATTCTCGCTTTCTATATTTTTCGTTACATAAACAGTTACACAACCATCTTTATTTATTTCCTGACCTTGCTCAACGACTAACTTCAATTCGTCATCAAACTCTTTCTCCAAATACGTCGCATAATACGCTCCCATTACACCTGAAGCTGTGCCTGTCACTGGATCTTCAATCGTTCCAGCATAAGCTGATGAAAAATGACGGCCATGCATTTGTACCTGCTCATCATAAGTTTCTAAACAAACTGGATGAATAGAAGCGTTAGGGATTTCTTTTAATACTGATGGAAATGCATCATTATTAGGTTTCATTCTCTCACATGCATCTAGATTTTTAATCGGTACAATTACAGTCCAATTTCCCGTACTTCCGTACACAATTGGTAAACTTACATCTAAATCATTTACTTCTAAACCGATACTATGAGCTAATTCTTCTTTTGAACCTGTAAAATCTTTAAATTTAGGTGCTGCCTGTCTCATTTTAATAAAGGTTTCTCCATTTTCATTTACACCTGTTTGTATTGGTAAAATCCCAGCCTTCGTTTCAATCGTAATGTTTGTTTTCTCTTCTAATAAACCTCTTTCACGCAAGGCATATATAGTCCCAACTGTCCCATGACCACATAAATCCATTTCATAACCAGGTGTAAAATAGCGCATTCTTATATGTGCTACTTCTGAAGAAAGAATAAAAGTAGTTTCGTTAAAACCAACTTTTTCAGCAATACGTTGCATTTCCTCTTCCTTTAATCCATCTGCATCTAATACAATACCTGCCGGATTTCCCTTATTTGGTTTATTCGTAAATGCGTCGTAATGAAATACGTTTATAATCTTCATTTCTTTATCCCCTTATTTGTTCATTTCTTTATTTTTATAATAAACAAGAAAATCCAACCACTTACCCTTCTCCAAAGAAAACGCCTCTCTCTTACATTCAAATGAAAAACCTGCTCTTTCCGCAAGATGAACAGATGGTTCATTATCAACACGTATATGTAATTCGATTCTATGAAAATCAAGGTTATTAAAAAATAATGGTAACACAGCTTTTACACTTTCTAATCCGTACCCATTTTTCCAATATTGATTATGTATTGAATATCCCATCATTGCCCATTGATAGTCCATACGTAAAATTTTTATAAGTTCTAGCTTTCCAATATTTGCTCCATCTTCTTTACGAAAAACACCTAATACGTACATCTCATCTCGATGTGCTGCTTCATCAAACCCTCTAATCCATTCCGTGAACCATTCTTTTGTTGATGATGCCATAACTTGATATCCATCGTCATATTTATACTGTGATGGCAGCCTCTTATTAAATCCATCTAACCAACTTTCATAATCAGCTTTTTGAAATGGACGGATAATGAGTCTATCCGTCTCTACTTCTAATAACGGTAGCTTCATTTAATTTCATCCCTTGAATTATTAATCGAATATTCTTTATTATCTTACACAAAATACAAAATCTAGTAAATTATTATGTTTTTGATACATAAAAACCCAGCCATGCCTTATACATAACTGGGTTCTCCATCGTTTAATAATTTTCTATTTCACAAGAACTACATCCCGCAATTCCCTTTTCAACACTTTCCCTAAAGCGTTTTTCGGTAACTCTTCTATAAATACCACTTCTGGTATTTTGTAACTTGCTAATTTCTCCTTACAATACTGAATAATACTTTCTTCTGGTAATGTTGTTTCGCTATCCTTCACAATATAAGCCCTTGGAACCTCTCCCCAAAAGTCATCTGGAACTCCAACTACTGCAACTTCTAAAACACCATGTATTTCATGAATAACATCTTCTACTTGATCTGGATATACGTTGTCACCACCGCGTATGATAACGTCTTTATATCTTCCCATAATATGCAGGAATCCATCGTCATCTATCATACCTGCATCGCCCATGTTAAACCAATTATCTTTTACTACCTTCTTTGTCGCCTTTTCATTATTCCAATATCCTTTAAACATGTATGGACTTTTCACATGAATCTCTCCAACTTCATTTGTTGTTAGTTCATCACCTGTTTCTGGATGAACAATTTTCACTTCCACATGTTTAAGCGTTTTTCCTACAGAAGACATTTTTTCTTTTCCCATCATTGGATGCCAAGATGTAACAACCCAACCTTCTGTACTACCATAACCTTGCACCATATATATTCCTTTTTCCATATATTTTTGAATAAGTGTTTCTGGCACTTTTGTACCACCGCTTTGTGCCACTTTAAAGGTTGAAATGTTACGTTCTTTTTTATTTAGTTCATCAAGCATGTAGCTATAAACGGCTGGGAACGCAAGCATCGTAGTAATTTTCTCTTCTTCAATCTTATCCCAAATAAGAGTAGGATTTGAATCAGCTAAGAAAATCATCGTAACACCATGATAAATACAATTTAAAATAGAAAGCACACCACTCATATGAAATAATGGATGCACGGATAAAAAGCGTTCACCCGCTGGAATTTCTCTTTGTCCCGCAATTTCAGCAAAATAATGATGTAAGTTTTTATGTCCAATTACACATGCTTTCGCCTGTCCAGTCGTTCCTGAAGTAAATAAGTAAATCGCATCATCATCCTCATGAACTTCTACATTTGGTTCTGTCATTGGCTGTTCTTGTAATGATAATTCAAATGAACCAAAGCCTTCTTTTGTCGTTTTAATTACATAAGGAATTTCTTTAACAGCATCAATCTTTAATAAAACTTCACTAAATTCATCATCAATAACTAATACTTTTAATTTTGCTTCTTTTACAATCGTTTCTAATTCATAAACAGTAAGCTGATGATTTAGCGGAATAAATACCGCACCAATTTTTAAGCTTGCCATCATAACGCTTGGAAACGGGTGATTATTTTTGCATAGGATTCCTATACGATCCCCTCTTTGCACACCGTTATATATCAAATAATGTGCAAGCTGATTTACTCGTTCATTATACTGCTGAAACGAATATCTTTTCTCTCCTCCTACAAGCGCTTCCAAATTCGGTGATTGCATTGCTCTTTTTTGTAATAATTGTCGCATCGTTCTCAAGTAAAACTCCCCTTTATATATGTTAGGTTTTTTATTTTACCAGATTAACTATTAATTTACTAAAGATTACACTTAGTGAATATAAAAAATAGCCATTTACTAAACAAGTAAATGGCTATTCCTCTTTATATATTAGAATATTTCTTGTTCATAACATATTGCGCATACTCAGGTGCACTTTTATTAATTTCTTCATCACTTTGCTTGTACTCTGCACCATATAAATAAAATGAAGGTATAAATTGCATTCCTGTATATAAGCATGTAGCGTGAAATGGTTTCGTCAACTCATCCATTGTGATTCCGCTATTTTTATAGTCTATTTCTAATCCACCTATAGAAATAGCTACACCAAATTCTTTCTCCTTCACTTTATCCCCTTTTGATCCGTAAGCAAATCCATATGTTAATACATCGTCAAACCATTTTTTTAATAATGGTGGTGTACTGTACCAGTAGAGCGGAAATTGAAATATATATCTGTCGTGTTCTACTAATAGCTTTTGTTCCTCTTCAACATTAAACTCCCAATTTGGTGCCACTTTATATAGTTCATGCACCGTAATTTCATCCGAATGTTTCTCAAGTTCTTCTACCCATCTTTTATTAATTCGAGACTTTTTAATATCAGGATGTGCTACAATTACAAGTGTTTTCATATATTTCCTTCCCCCTTATAAATAATTCAAACCCTTTAGTCTTAGTATGAATGAGTTACATATAATTGAAAAGTACGTACTTTAAAGTACTATAGGAACCTTAAAGTACCCTTGGAGGTGTTATATGAATCAAAATGATGACTGCCCAATTGCAACGACACTCGATGTAATTGGCGGAAAATGGAAAGTTCATATTTTATGTGTTTTGATGGATGGGAAAATGCGAACGAATGAAATAAAACGAGAAATCCCAAACATTACGCAAAAAGTTCTTACACAACAACTTCGGCAACTTGAAGCTGATGGGATTATCCATCGTACCGTATATCAAGAAGTACCACCAAAGGTTGAGTACACCATAAGTGAATACGGAAAATCTTTAATGCAAATTATGGTTGAACTATGTGAATGGGGAAAAGATCATCAGATCAAAAGATTACATGACTAAGAAAACACTATGAACATTGTTCATTCTTCTAAAACTTTATAATATGGTACAGTCACATGTCATTAACCTAAGGTTATAAAGTCCCCCAATTGGAAATTTTGTATTTTTATCGTTTTTTGGGGTAACTTGTTTTCTTAAGTTAATAGACATGAAACGTACCAACGATTTATCAAGCTAATTAAAAAGATACTCCTTAAAAGTAAAAAAACGCTATTCCCTCTGTAACAACATAGGAAAGAATAGCGTTTTTTATTTTGAAATCGTTTAATTTTGCTATTTGCTAGCTTCACATTAAGAAAAATAGTAACACTGTTCAACAGAATACCTGTATCATTTAAATAATTAGCATTATAGATAACTATATAATTGATTAATGCGAAATCTATCAAGTCATTATTTAAACTAAACATGCTAATATTGATTTTGTGCGATTGTCGGTTACCTCATAATAAATTTCTAATCCTTTCCGAGTACCCGTAACCATTTTAGCAGCTTTTAGTTTGGATAAATGTTGACTAATTGTACTTTGAGGCATTTGTAAATCCCCATACATTGTTGTTACATTAGTAGGGCCTTTTGCAAGCATTATTTTTACTAAAGATAAACGAACAGGATGCGCCAATACCTTTAATACTTCAGCGATTTCTTCAAACATTTCTTTTTTTTCTTTCATCTTATTTCTCCCCTTTTATATACATTAATGATATCCATATATATAATTCGAAGGTATATGCGTTTTTGTGTCCGTCATTTTAAAAAAATATAAAAAAACTTTAATCCGAAACTAAAGGAGTATCTTAACATAACGTCTCACTATCAGTAATAAATAGCAATGTCGTTACGGAAGCAGAAATTTTTATGTTACTACTCTATATTCAACTTACTAAAATCAATAAAAAAGAGAGCAGATAATCTGCTCTCTTATGATGCCTCCTTATGTTCTGGAGGATGCTTAACACTTCCCACTCTCTTTAGTTTATTCCATCCTACCGCTACTCCTCGAATCGATGAAAATACAGATTTAATTACTACCTAAGTCATAAATTGACGATAAATAAAGCGCTGTAAAATTAACCATACTAATGGTTTTGGATTCTCTTTCTCTAATTTAAATGCAAACAGAGAAGCGAGTAGATCCATTAAAAAGAATACAAGATAGAATCCCAAAACTTTTAGTGGGTTGCTACCAAACAACCCTATAATCATTAATATATCTGCTAAAGGAGCAATGAATTGCAGAACATATTGGAATAACCACATATTGGGCAATGCAATAAATCCTAATGTTTTATGCTTTGAATGAAACAACGCTTTTCGATGTTTCCAAAGACATTGGAGTGTACCATACGACCAACGATATCGCTGTTTAATGAGACTTTTCACATCTTCAGGTGATTCAGTAAAAGCATATGCTTTTTCTTCATATACAATTCTATGCCCTTGACGTAAAAATGTAATAGTAAGATCCGTATCTTCTGCTAACGTATCTTCGCTTAAATATCCAGATTCAACTACATTCTTTTTACGCCATGCTCCAATAGCTCCAGGAACTACTGTAATACAATTTAACTCATCAAAAGCTCTACGTTCTAAATTAAATCCTGTAATATACTCGACATGTTGCCAAGTAGTTAACAAATTCCGTTTATTTCCCACTTTAACATTACCTGAAACTGCCGCTACATTATGATCTTCAAAGTGTCTAATCATTAAAGAAATAGCATCTTGCGCAATAATAGTATCCGCGTCTAAAGTGACAAAGATTTCTCCTCGTGATTTTTGAAATCCTAAGTTCATTGCCGATGATTTCCCACCGTTTTCTTTCTCAATTAAACGAACTTTAGGGTGTTTATAAAATGTTTCTTGAATTACTTTTGACGTACCATCTTTCGATCCGTCATCCACAACAATAACTTCAAACTCCCTATAATTACTATCCAAAATGGAGCGAATCGTCTTTACTATTACCTTTTCTTCATTATATGCTGCTATCACAACACTAACAAAAGGCTGATAAGATGAATTAACAAATAAACGAGATTTCATTTTCTTTTTCTGCTTGCATGCAAAATATATTAAAAAGAGGAATCGGAAAATACCTAATCCAATAGCAATATAAAAAATCGTTGTTAATATATGCTTAGAATATCCCGCTCCTGAAAAAACAGCTTTATTGTAAAGTAAATATTGCTTATCCTCAGAAGAAACGGGAGGCATAACTTCATCTCGTTCTTTATCCATTAACTCTGCAATTGTTACAAAACTATATCCATGTTTTTTAAGGTCTTTAATAATCATCGGCAGCGCCTCTACCGTATGGGTACGATTCCCTCCTGCATCATGGAGAAGAATAACATTTCCCTCCCCCTTGTAAATGGGATTAAGAACACGCTTTACCAATTCATTTGTTGATGGTATTGCCCAGTCCTCCGGATCAACTTTTTCTGCCACCATTGTATAGTTCATATTTTGCGCACGCAAAATAGGCAATATTTCATTTGATGAATCCGGGTTAGCATCTGCTTCATATGGTGGCCTAAATAAAACCGTAGAATGTCCAGTTATTTCTTGAATCAGGCGCTGAGTTGCATTAAGTTCTACTTTTGTTCGTAGTAAAGACGTATCAGCTACGTTAGGATGCTTGAAAGTATGATTGCCAATTTCATGACCTTCATCGTATATTCTTTTCACAATACTAGAATTTTGTTGAGCGTTTTCGCCAAGTACAAAAAATGCAGCTTTTATATTATTCTCTTTTAATATATCTAGAATTTCCGGTGTGTATTTCGAATCTGGTCCATCATCAAATGTTAATACTATTTGTTTTCCATTTGCTTTTCCATAGCGTTGCACTTCGTATGCAGATGGTAATGATTGATATACTTCATCTGTAAGATAACCATTTTTACCTACTTTATAATCTCTCGATCCATTTTGTCTTTCATTCTCAATCTGTAAAATTTCGCCTTGCCCAGAATAATTCACTTCATCTAAACTAGCAATTTTATGTAATACATCAGGATTATTTTGTACCTCAATCGGATCTTTTAAAACCTTCCATATAGTAGGGTCTTCTGCTCCTAATCTCCATAATGCAAACCCCTTTGCATTGTTGTTCATTGCGATTTTCACTTGATTATAAAGAGTAACACCATCTAAGAACCAAGCAGCATGTTCTTTCTCTCCTGTTTTATATCTAAAATAAGGGTTTCCACTAATCTTATCCCATTGAATTTTTATATTTGAATCATGAGCCATTGTCATAACTTCTGAGAAAGTTAAAGACTTCGCAGGAACATTGCTATTTACTTCCCAATCATATCCATAGTTACCGAAAGCGACTATAAGCTTATCAGATGGAAGATCTAGCTCATTGAGCGTATGTTGGAACCATTTATTTGAAGCAATTGGTCCTGGTGTCCCTGCTCCATAGTGCTCGTCATACATCATTACAATCATACGATCTATCACTTTGGCTAACACACCATAATCAAAAGCTTTATCATTAGCAGGGACATCTTGCGTAACGAGCAAATGATGTTTATAAAAGACCGTAGTAAGTTCTTTCATAAAATTTGTTAAGTTTTCTCTATCGCTTTCAGGTATTGCCTCAAAGTCAATATTAATACCCGAAAATCGATTTTTTTCAACTTGCTTTACTAAATCATTAATAAACTTTGTCTTTACATCATCTGGGGAATTCAGTAACTTATGAATAAGCCCACTATCAGGACCAGAAGCTTCCTCTGTATAGTTAGTAAGTAAAGGCATAATTTTTACATGATTTTTTTCTGCTAACTTTACAATCTCAGGTTTTATCTCACTACTAATTGTTAAGTCTGCTTTTAAGTGATACCATTCTGGTACTAACGTGGTTAATGAATCGATATTTTCTTTTAAAGAATCCGTACTATTTTCATCCCAGTTTACATAAAAACCATAAACTTCTTTAGGTTGTTTACTATCACTTGTTGAATTAACCGAGTTTTCGTTATCTTTCATTTCGGTATTTGATTTAAATTCTTCTTTCTTTAACTGCTGGTCGCTAAGTTTTTGATTAATAGGTACAAGTTTAGTATCTTGTTTTACAGTAGGATTCATATTTGGAATCTCTGGTGTTGAAAAAATACTTTGAAAGAAAAAATAAAATACTATACTTACGCTAACTATAGCGATACATAGAAACCAACTAAAAGCTATTTTCCTTCTTCCTTTAGGATCATAAAAAACAGGTTTTGATTTATCTTTCTCTTGTTGAATTTTTTTCTCCATTATATCTTTTACATACTCCTTTACGTCTTATTCTAAGTACAAACGCAAACTATATTAACTAGGATACAAAAATAGCTTAAAAGGCATATAGAATAATAATTTCCTCTTAGCCTTGAAATAAAACGAATCGCCCTCTTCAATATTTTATGCATTCTTCTTTACATTCCCTTAATGTTGTGTAGCAGGAATGTTTTTGTCCTCATTTTTAGGCCCGTTATTTTCTTACTGAGGCCCTCTACCATTGTTCCCTTGCTGATTCCCATTATTTTCTTTCTGAGACCCTCTACCGTTATTCCCTTGCTGATTCCCATTATTTCCTTTCTGAGACCCTCTACCGTTATTTCCTTGCTGATTCCCATTATTTTCTTTCTGAGACCCTCTACCGTTATTTCCTTGCTGATTCCCATTATTTTCTTTCTGAAACCCTCTACCGTTATTTCCTTGCTGGTTCCCATTATTTTCTTTCTGAGACCCTCTACCGTTATTTCCTTGCTGATTTCCACTATCTTCTTTCTGAGGCCCTCTACCGTTATTTCCTTGCTGATTTCCACTATCTTCTTTCTGAGACCCTCTACCATTATTTCCTTGCTGATTCCCATTATTTTCTTTCTGAGACCCTCTGCCGTTATTCCCTTGCTGATTTCCACTATCTTCTTTCTGAGACCCTCTATCGTTGTTTCCTTGCTGATTTTCACTATCTTCTTTCTGAGACCCCCTACCGTTGTTTTCTTGCTGTTGTCCGTTATTTTCTTTTATTTGCTTCGATGGCTGTTCCCCGGTTTTCTTTTGTTCTTTATGCTCTTGCTTCTCGTATTTTTTTTCTTTTACAGGTGACAAATCCGATGATGCATCAGGAGATGAGTTTGATTGCGAATGTATCTCCTCATGGTTTTCCACCTGATTAGACTGTGGTGCAGGAGGAGTAAGCGATTTTTTCTTCTCATTCTCTTGCTTTATATAGACCCCTGTGCCAATTCCTGCTTTCTTAGCATTCTCTCTCACTTGCATCGTACTGCTTTGATATACGACTGTAATATGTTTTGTCTCATACTCTTTCTTTAATTCTTGCATAACCTTTTCCAACTGTGATTCTAGCGACTTGTCCTTTGTAACAGCTGTTAGCATAACTTGCTTATCACTCGTTAAGTACTCATCCTCTTGACTTTGCTTTATAATAGTACGTATTACGTCTTGCAGTTGTTTATTTTCCCATCGCTTCATTTCATTTAAAATACGCCTTCCATCATCATTACAAGCTCGCAAATCTATAACACGAAGATCCTTTGTTACGCCCACCTCTAAACTTGGATTTATATCAACTGAGACATAAGCAAATACTTTTTCTTCCGGTTGGTTGTAGAAAAACAGCAACACACATAGAAAACAAGCAACAAGTAATGATGCAGGCTTTAAGAAAGAAGGAATTGAAAAACGCGGTGCTCTTTCTTCTTGTTCGTTAAACGAAATTTCCTCCCCCATCATGTAAGAGTGCGCTTTTCTTTTAAACGTAATAAATTCTCCATTTGGAGTTAAAACAACTACGCTATGTTTTTTTATATCCATCACAATTCCTTTATTCATCATGCTACCCCTCTTATATAATCAAGAATATATGTATAGTTGTTTGCAAAAATAATACACATTGCAATAATGTATTTTCTATGCCGCTCTAACGTTTTACGACTTACCCTAACACGTGGTTCAATATGTTTAAGCGGTAACTTTTTCTTTCGGAACAGCTCTTCCATCATTTTCTCGTCTTTTATAATAATCTGTACAATTTCTATTAAGTGCTCACGCGTATCACGATGCTTAGGTGATTCCTTAGCAAGTTCTGAAAATGTGATTTTAAACTCAGCTAGCACACTTTGAAAATGAAGAATTTCCTCCTTACGGTTACTATTTTCCATCTCTTTCATATACTCCGTAAGCGATACCTGCATTTCTAACATTTCCTCTTGCTTATCTTCTTTTAAAAAGACAAGATTATGCTTAGACTCCTTGCGTATATAGTCAATTACGTCTCTTTTTATAAGAAGATCAGCAAAAGCTAGAAAAGATTTTCCTTTTGTATACGAATACTGTTCAATTGCTTCGTTAAACGCAAACAATCCAATGCTATATTCATCATCCTGTTCTGTAATATATCGACGGCAGACAGACGATATTGATTTTCTAATAAAAGGCTGATACTGTACGATAAAAGCTTCCTTATCTCCTCCGTTGTTTTGTATGTTATATACGATATCTTCTATTTTCGTTTTTTTTAAGATCTTCATTACTAAACTCAACACTAGTAATCTCCCTGCCTCCTTCTGCTTTAAATAGCAAAATGGTCACTAAACAAGTGACCATTCAAGCACATTTTCTTAGTACTTTTCTTTTGGCTTGTCTTATTTCTGTTGCACATATTTTTCGCAAATGACTTTTTCACCATTTTCTTGATAATTTTTCTTTTCTACTTGCGCCAGAGTTAAGTCTACATTTTGATCTACTTTTTTATTTTCTTTCGCAATAGCTTTCGCTTGTTTTTCTTATTCCTTTTCTATTTTAGCTGTAATCTTTGAATAACTCTTCTCTATATTTTTGGTAATTTCAGCTTTCGCTTTCGGATTCCCCGTTTGATCTAGCAATTTTATTAATGCTTCAATGTTGTTTTCGATGTGTACTTTTTCTTTCATTTTCTTTACTATATATATTCGTAGGAACAAAAAAATTTATGGGGGTCAAAAAAACATTTTTTATAAAATAGCTATTTATTTCAAAATAAAAGCCATCAATTTAAAAAAAGATTAATCAAATTGATGGCTTTCTTGTTATATTTATTTTTTTATAACTAAGGTTAATCATATAAGCTTTTAATTGTAGTTATCCTTTTTTCCTATCGCTTCTATTGCAAGTACGATATAAGTTTTTATCGGCTACCCATCCACTAAAATAGTATCAGCTTTTCTTACTATTCCTTGCCGATTTTCTCCGTGGTTATCTTTCTTGGTTATCATAATACGTTTTATCTGCGTATTTTTTATCAGTTCCTTTTAGATAAGCTAGGATTACTTTTGGATTTTTAAATAAAGCCCAGTCTCCATATTTATCAAATCTTCTGCACGAAGTTATCATTCCATTTTTTATTGTACCGAATTTTTTATTATTTTGCTTTCCCCATTTTTTTAACCGTTTAGCGAAATCTGCATCTTCTGCCATAAGCATATTTTCATTAAATCCGTTTATTATCATAAAGTCTTTTTTATAGCACCAAAAAACCCCTACAGATATAGCTCCATACTTAAAAAGTAAGGGGATTATTATTAACATTGCGGAAAGAAATATTCCTAAAGATATTCTTTCAAACTTCCCAGTTACCCCACCACCAATGTATTTACCTGAAGCTAAATATTTATCTACATTACACAACATAGATTCTGTCATTTGGGTATCAGCGTCTATAGTAATGATTATTTCTCCACTAGCTATTTCGGCTCCTGCATTTCGAATTTTAGATAAGTTTTTATCGTTATTTTTTAATGTAATACAGTTATAAGATTTTGCTATTTCCTCTGTTTTATCTGTGCAACGATTTAAAACAACTATGACTTCAGTTTGATCTTTATATGACTTCGATGCCTTTGCAATTGAATCTAAACATTTTCTAATGTACTTTTCTTCATTGTGTGCAGGGATTATAATAGAAAACTTCACATCTTTTTCTTGATTGCCTCTTGAAGATTCGTTTGTTTCAGTCATAATATCCCTCCCTTATTTTATAAAAAAAATATCTATTACATATATTAACATTTATTAGGATATATTATAGAAACTGAAGTTAAAAAATAACTTAAATTGTAGTGGATTAGTGTATCTCAATGATTCTACATGGAATGTATATAAACTGAACACAAAAGAAACCCTTCTAATTCGTTTAGAGGGATTTCTTTTATTTAAAAGGGGGTCGCCACATTGCTATTAAGTTTGAATTTCATAGTGCCCCAGAAGGAATTTTTGTACTATCTTGTAACAAAAAGCTTATTTTTGGGTATTTGCTTTTCTTAGTGTGCTGGCGATGGGCTATCACCACATATCTATCAAGCTAAGGCTTTGAAATATCCCCGAAACGAAAAAACGTTATTCTCTCTGTAGAAATATACAGGAAGAATAACGTTTTTTTTACCTCTTCTATTAAATGTGCATGCTATGTTTACATATGAGATGATGCCTGTATTAACCCTTTATTAATACTAAAATGGGAAGTATACCAAAATAACATGATGAATACCCTGTCCCAAAGCGTGTGCAATCATCGCATATTGTAATCCTATATTCTGGTATACCCAACCAAAAACCATTCCCAAAATGCTATAGCTGCGTACCATGATAAGGTTGTTCAGACGGCCAAACATCGTAATTGTTACATTATTTTCAAATAGAAAAACGTTATTTTTTCTTGCAACAATATAAAAAAGATAAGTTTTTTTCTTTATTGTGATAAAATTTGATATTTAAGAGTGTAACTAGTCGCTTACCAACAGCCTTTTCAGAGAAGGTAAAACGCCCTCCTTCTATGAGTTAACAACTATTCATTTGTAATCAGTCCTTTAGAAATGATAGCAGTGCTTCATTAAATTCTTTGGCATGTGTTGCATTTAACCCATGTGGACCACCCTTTATTAAAGCTACTTTAGAATTAGCAATTGCTTCATGTGTTAGCTTCCCACTATATTCAAATGGAACAGTTGCATCTGAATCACCATGAATAACAAGGGTAGGTATATTAAACTTGACTAAATCTCCTCTGAAGTCCGTTTTGCTGAAGGCAGCAATACAATCTAGTGTTCCTTTAGGCGATGCACCCGCTGCAATATCCCTATTGTAAAGTCGGAATGGTTCACTGACTAAGTCAGTTCGATCTCCAGCAGCAAAAAATCCTTTCGTAAACTCATCAAGAAATGCTAGGCGATCATTTTTTACTCCATTTTCAAATCCTTGAATTGCTGCATCATCTAATACTCCCTCAGGATGATCTGCTGACTTGTAAAGAAATGGTGGTACAGCTCCTGCAAATACAGCCTTTTCTACTCTATTTGTTCCATAGTTTCCAATATAGCGAGCTACTTCTCCACCCCCCATTGAAAATCCGACCAGTGTGACATCTTGGAGATCTATATGCTCTAGTAACAGATGTAAATCAGTTGCAAACGTATCATAGTCATAACCGTTCCATGGCTGAGAAGATTTTCCGAACCCTCGGCGGTCATAAGTTATGACTCTGTATCCAGCCTCAACGAGAGCAGGAACTTGGTATTCCCATGATCGACCACTTAATGGCCAACCGTGAATTAGTACTACCGGCTTCCCTGTACCATGATCCTCATAATATAACTCAATAGGTGTTTGATTTTCGGTTCCTACAGTAATTTTTGCCATTCTTCTACCTCCAAAAATTATTTTGATATATATCCTTTTCTTCAATAATCCAAATGAATCTCGTAACCTATTTATGCACGTTTATGTTGTGGACTCTAAGCATGAAACTCTATTGTTCCGATGAATTCATTTTCTGTTTTTGTAACAATTCCCTATCTAATACCTTTTTCATCATGAAATAATTGCTGAACATTCCTCATATTCAATTCTAATAACAAAAATAGGTGACTATCAATATTGTTCTATCTATAGAATGTATAGGTAAAACCAATCAATTTTATGGTAAAAATAACTATAGTTACCATCTATACGAATTATAGATAATTTAGAATTGATTAACGAATTGGTTTTCAAATACTATAAATTTGTATAGCGCTTCATGTTCTGTGAATGCTGCTATAACTAATATAACGAAAAGAGGAATACATAATGGCTGATCTCTATTCTCGTATTAACAAAGATGATGCTGTCGTTCTTTTAGTAGATCATCAAACTGGTCTTATGTCCGGACTAGTACGTGACTATGGTGTTGATGAATTCAAGAACAATGTTTTAGCTCTTGCTCACACTGCTAAGTTTTTTGATTTACCAATTATTTTAACAACAAGCTTTGAAAACGGACCAAACGGACCTTTAATGCAAGAATTGGTTGATCTCTTTCCTCACGCACCAAAAATAGCTCGACCTGGACAAATTAACGCATGGGATAATGATGATTTTGTAAAAGCAATCGAAGAAACTGAAAAAAAACAACTTATCATCGCGGGCGTAGTTACAGATGTTTGCGTTGCTTTCCCGGCACTTTCCGCTATAAAAGCTGGATATGAAGTATTTGCTGTTACCGATGCCTCAGGAACTTTCAGTAAACAAGTTGCAGATGCTGCCAATACGCGTATGGCACATAGTGGCGTACAACTTATGAACTGGTTTAGCGTAGCGTGCGAATTACAACGCGATTGGCGCAACGATGTCGAAGGTTTTGGCAATTTGCTTGCTAGTAATCTTCCAGGTTATCAAAATATAATTGGAAGCTATAGGGGAGCTCAACGAGATCTTAGTAAACAAAATGCATAAATTTATTCCTAAGAAATAGCTATAAATCACTTTTTTAAAGTGGATAGTATAAATTTAGCGCTGATTTAATCAGCAATCTCTTTTAAATTAAACAGTATAACAAAGCTTTTATTTTTACGATTACAGTTTAAATTAACAGAAAATAAATTATTTTCAATAACTTAATTTGAAACAATTAAAAAAGGAGCGTTTTATTATGAGTAATTTAGAATTGTTAAATCCTGAGAACAGTGCATTAATCTTGATCGATTTTCAGCCTCAAATGACTTTTGGAGTTGCAAGTATTGACAGACAAACATTGATGAATAACGTTATGCTGCTTGCTAAATCAGCAAAAACTTTTAACGTACCTACTATTCTTACTACAGTTGAAACACGCAGCTTTTCTGGTTATTTTTGGCCACAAATTCTTGACATATTCCCAAACCATGAAATTATAGAACGTAGTTCAATGAACTCTTGGGAAGATCCAAAATTTGTTGAGGCAGTTAAAGCAACGGGTAGAAAGAAATTAATATTTGCAGCACTTTGGACTGAAGTTTGCCTTGCATTCCCTGTGCTTGAAGCAATTAAAGCTGGCTATGAGGTTTATGCAGTTGATGATGCTTCAGGTGGTACTAGTTTGACAGCACATAACGCTGCTATGCGTCGTGTAGAACAAGCTGGTGCAATTCCAGTGACAGCAATTCAAGTTTTACTTGAATACCAACGTGACTGGGCACACAAAGACACTTATGATGCTGTAATGGAAATTGTAAAGGAACACACTGGTGCTTATGGTCAAGGCGTAGAATACGCATATACTATGGTGCATGGCGCGCTTCCAAGCAGGAAAATATGAAACAAGAAGCAGTAGCTGGCAGAGAAACTCATACAGTGAACACGATGGATGCTGGCGGTCCAGTAACAACGATTGTTATATGGGAAATTCAAGAAGGTAGAGAAAAACAGTTTGAAACATGGAGACATGAAATCGAAGCTGCCGCTACTAAATTTCCAGGGCATTTAGGCGTAAATCTAATAGTCCCCAATAACGGATCCAGGGAGTATACTGTTATTTTTCGCTTTGATACGTATGAACATCTACGTACTTGGCAAGAATCAGATATTCGTCGAGAATTGTTAAAAAAGGCAGAACAATTTCAAGCCACTAATCCAACTTACAAAACTGAAAGCAGTTTGGCTTATTGGTTTGTTACTCCGAAAACGCCAGTTCCACCGCCAAAATGGAAAATGTCTATTGTTACCCTTCTGGGTGTATGGCCTCTTAGCATGTTGGTTCCTAAAGTGATAGGAACTATTATAAAAAATATGAATCCTATTATGTCAGCTTTTTTTGTTTCTGTATGTATAGTGTCCTTACTATCATGGGTAGTTATGCCGGTTCTCGGTAAAACATTTCATCCATGGTTACAGAATAATAGGAAGTAGATGAGGTGTGAACATGAATTTACCGGATATGATCTTATATAACGGAAAAATCACTACCCTTGACCCATCTCACCCTGAGGTATCGGCTATCGCCATAACTGATGGTTTAGTCACTGCAGTAGGTGGAGATGAGCTTCTTGATAGTGCCACAGAAAAAACCAAAAAAATAGACCTTAAAAGAAAGAGAGCTATTCCGGGCTTGAATGACTCTCATATACACGTTATTCGTGGAGGTCTTCATTATAATATGGAATTGCGCTGGGAAGGTGTGCCATCACTTGCTATTGCTCTGGAAATGCTCAGAGAGCAAGCAAGGCGTACACCTGCTCCTCAGTGGGTAAGAGTAGTTGGAGGTTGGTCTGAATTTCAATTTAAAGAGAGACGGATGCCAACTTTGGAAGAGATTAATGCTGTTTCTGAAGACACGCCTGTCTTTGTGCTACATCTTTACGATAGAGCACTTGTAAATCGTGCCGGGCTGCGTGCACTGGGATACACAAAAGATACCCCAGACCCTCCAGGCTGTTTAATTGAGCGGGATAAACGAGGTAATCCAACGGGACTTTTAATTGCCAATCCTAACGCTTCTATTCTTTATTCAAGTTTGGGTAAAGCTCCAATACTTAATTTTGATGACCAGATTAACTCAACTCGCCATTTTATGCGCGAATTAAATAGATTAGGTATTACAAGTGCCATTGACGCAGGTGGTGGGTTCCAAAATTATCCTGATGATTACAAAGTTGTTGAACATTTAGCCGAGAAGGAACAATTAACTTTACGTATTGCGTATAATCTATTTACGCAAAATCCAAATCATGAATATGAAGACTTTGCTTCATGGGCAAAAATTGTTTCTCCGGGTCAAGGAAATGATAAGTATAAAATGAATGGTGCCGGAGAAATGTTAGTATTCTCTGCAGCCGATTTTGAAAAATTTCAAATGCCGCGGCCCGAACTAGCTACGATGATGGAAGCTGACTTAAAGAAAGTAATTTCTCTATTGGTGGAAAACCGTTGGCCATTCCGTTTACATGCAACTTATGACGAGTCAATAACACGTTTCTTAAATGTTTTTGAGGAAGTCAACAGAGAAATTCCTTTTAATGGTCTACGCTGGTGGTTTGACCATGCAGAAACAATCTCGGATCGTAGCATGGAACGTGTTAAGGCTTTAAATGGGGGTATTGCCATCCAAGACCGCATGGCTTTCCAAGGTGAATACTTTGTTGATTTATACGGAAAGGAAGCTGCAAAGCGAACTCCTCCGATTTATCGTATGCTAGACCTGGGTATACCTGTTGGCGCCGGTAGTGATGCAACCAGGGTTTCCAGCTATAACCCTTGGGTTGCTCTTTACTGGATGGTTACCGGAAAAACTATTGGTGGTCTTTCGATATACGATGAAAAAAATAAACTTGACAGAAAAGTAGCCCTGGAACTATATTCCAAAGGAAGTGCGTGGTTCTCTGGTGACGAAGGTAAAAAGGGAACCCTTGCAGTAGGTCAATTTGCTGATATTGCTGTATTATCTGCTGACTACTTTACTGTACCAGAAGAAGAGATCAAAGACCTTGAATCACTACTCACCATTATGGGTGGGCAGGTTGTTTATGGAAATGATGAATTTAAAAATTTATCACCTGAATTGCCGCCAGCATCACCTGATTGGGCACCGACGGGAGTTTATGGTTATGGTGGTGCTAACCTAGCCCACAATATACTTTCTCACAATACCCATGATCACAAATTACATAGTTGCAGTAACCCTCTCCATCAACACACTCATACCGTAATAGGAAAAGATGGAACTAAATGGGGTATTGGTTGTACTTGCTTTGCTTTCTAAGTCAGAACCACCGGTATAATGTCGGTGGTTTTCTTTCTACAATAAGGGTTTGGGTCCGAAGATGGAGCCAAATAGTAATGGTATTAAGATCATAATGGTAATATGGGCTCTGGTGCAAATAATATGTAGATTCGAAATAGCAGTGTATCCCTAACGTAATCTATTACTATGCGGTAAGACCGAAGAGTTGATTGATTAACTTGACTTGTTTTTGGCAGACTTCTCTCCTTGCAAAATCCTGCCCTTTTTATATCCGCTATCTTAATCCCCCATTTTATACCAAGGGATGCAAATAAGAAACCTGAAGGATTTGTTTTCTCTTGTTTTATGAAAATTGGAGTAATATTTAATAAAAAAGACTTACCTATTTTCTATATTATTCCTTCTTTCAATCACCACATATTTCTAGCGTACTATTAACTATAAGAAGGGAGTGCAGAAATGGAAGAAAAGAAAGTGACCTGGTTAGAACTCTTTTATGATTTGTTATTTGTGGCGGCGGTGACGGCTGCGACTCATGTTTTACTTCATGTTGAGGATGGTCATATCCATGCAGAGTATTTAGTAAAGTTTGTCTTAATTTTTATTCCGATCTGGTGGTCTTGGGTAGGGCAAACCATCTTTGTTAACCGGTTTGGAAAAGATTTATTTCATCAACGAATCTTTTTGATCCTGCAAATGTTTTTTGTCCTAATAATGACATCAAGCTTATCAGCTGATTTTGATCCTTATTATCTTTCTTTTTTAATTGGCTATATTGGATTAAGGGCCGTGACCGCAATCCAATATCTTGTTGTCCAGCGTATAGAAGAGGGAGCTCGAAAAAAAGCAGCACTCTTTTTAGGAAGATATTTTTGGATTGGAATCGGTATTTCATTATTATCTGTCTTTTTTGATTCTTGGATTCGATATGCTGCGTTGTATTTAGGAATTCTTATCGATATTATTGTCCCACTGCTTGGAAGAAAGTGTTTAGAAAAGGTTCCGACAAATACAGCTCACTTGTTAGAGAGATTTGGTCTATTTTCCATTATTCTCTTTGGGGAAGCTCTTATAAGCACTCTTGTGGTCATTCAACCTAAACAAGGAAATTGGGATTCAATAAGCTTTGCGATCATTTCATTTATCCTCATTATTTCGATGTGGTGGCAATATTTCGATAACATGGAGAAGAAACTCGACAAGTCTAGACAAACTTCCGGTCAAATTATAATTTACGGTCATCTGTTTATTTTAATGTCTTTGAGTATGGTTGCAGCATCCATTAGACTATTATTTTTACATGAGGTCTATTATTCTTTTATCCTATATTTTGTTTTTGGTTCTGTATTGCTCTATTTCCTGTCAACTACAATTGTTTTTCATCAATACAGGTTTGAACAACACCGTTTGAAAATTTACCATTTATGCTTGTTTTTAGGGATTTTAGCAATCTTTTTTGTTATAAATTTGATTGTAGTAGTACCAAATATTGTGATAATAGGACAATTAACTCTATTTTTTATCATCTATGCTAAATTAACAACTACATAAATAAAAGCATCAAATAAACCAGTATCAAACTATAATACTGGTTTATATATATATGTGTTGGTAACTTTTACATTTGACATTAAATCCACTGCCTTTGACTTTAATGTAGGTCTCATCCCAAGACTTATAGATTATTTTCAACTTTCACACTAGAATCATTATCATTTCTATTATACTGATACTTTTTCCGGATCATTTAACTTCTGCATAAAGATACGTGCTGCAAAACTTAAAAATTTATCATCAAAGTGAATAAGATTAATATCTTGACTTGGCGTTGGATCAACAATACGAACTATGCTCAAGGAATCATTATTAACAAAATCAACCAGTGAGAGTGGTATTATGGCAACCCCATGTCCATTGCATACAAGGCTCAATAGAGAAATAGAAGATTTTGTTTCTATATTTGCTTCAGATAAAGATAACCCTAAAATTTCACAATATATCTTAATTGATTCACGACAGCTACATGAAACCATTATTCTACTCAGCCCCGCTAATTCTCGAAAAGAAACAAATGATTTTTCATTCAAAGGATGATTTTTTGGAATTACAAGGACGAGCTCCTCGCTATACAAAAGGGTGCTTGTTAATGTGTCTGGGATTTGAGCACTACGTGTGATCCCTATATCAATATTTTTGTCAATGATTTGATTTACAGCAACTTCTGATTCTATAATTTTTACTACGATGTTGGGATAATGTTGTTGAAACTTCATAATATAAGGTGTTAAATAAGTGAGATCTTCTAATAAACCTCCTATAGTAATCACACCTCTTTTTACACCCTTTAATTCAAAAATTTCATTATAGACCTCATCAAATTGTTGCATGATAAATTTCCCTTTATCAAATAGCAACTTACCTGCTTCTGTAATTTTGATACCTCTTCCAACCCGATGAAATAAAGGTGTATCAAGTTCACCTTCTAACACACGTATTTGTTGACTTAAAGTCGGCTGTGAAATACCCAGAACTTCCGCAGCTTTAGTAAAACTACCATTATTACAAACTTGAATAAAATACTCTAAATGACGTAATTCCATTCTTGATACCCACTCTCCGCTTTATGAAAGATTCACACTTAAAAGAACACTATGTATGCATTGGCCTAACAACTATCTTTCCTGTTTATATGAATTGTAATCCCATGATTTCTTCATTTTGGATACCATTAAATAACTACATTTATTGATTTCCCTCCTCCTTATTCATTTAATTTAAATTTAATTAGGATATTACTAGTTCGAGATATACGCCTGAAAATTTATAGTTCTCGCACGTAATATCCTAATTTTCTCAACTGTTTAATTATCACTTTTTTCTCACCAAAGTCTAAACCACCAAATATTTACCGAATCGCCTCTTTATGCTGAGGGAAAATAGTATCCATCAATTCAATGTCTTCTGAAGTAATTGACGCATACGTGACACGGCGGTCTTTAGGACATGGTTTTCTTATTAAGAACCTCTTCTTTTCCAACTTAACAACTACATACGTAATACTGCTTGCAAGTAAAGGTTTGTCTCCAATTTTTTTATAGGCTAGTCGCCTTTACTGTATAGTAAGTAACTCAGGAACTGCAAATTCAGTTGGAATAAGTTCATAACTTTTTATATTTTCTTCAATACGCTTTGTGATTGATTATACCGCCTTTGGTAATACAAAAAATAACTTTCGAGATAAGTTCTCATCATAAATCACGATCACAATTACCAATCTTTTGCAAATTATCTTGAATTCGAGATTTATTATATTATCGTCAAAATATTATGTCAATAATTCATTTTAGTTTTATCAAACCGCTTATAATTTATTTCTCAACATGAGACATGTGGAATCGTAAGAAAATAATTGTTAATATATAGATATCTCAATTGCGTTATTTCTTTTAATGAGAGCTTGTTTTCTACCACAAGCTCTTTTTTTATCATAGTTTAACTAGAGTTCAGACACATTTTATGTGGTGAGTTTGGTCCCCTTTTAGCGATAGAGACAAAAAATCTGTC
Source organism: Bacillus thuringiensis (assembly GCF_014932895.1). Taxonomy (GTDB): domain Bacteria; phylum Bacillota; class Bacilli; order Bacillales; family Bacillaceae_G; genus Bacillus_A; species Bacillus_A thuringiensis_AA. Next base: position 333,113 of record NZ_JACYOF010000003.1, read on the forward strand.
TCTGGCGCTAAAACCTCAAAATAATCGCAATTAATCTATAAGACTCGGACATACCAATGAATAAGCAGTCAAACGAATCCGGACTGTTTAAATTTGATTATAGAACTACTTCTCTGTAGCAAAATAAAGCAGTGCTATGGTTGGAAAAGCTATTCCCACCCATAATGCTGCACTCCATCCACCTGAGGCGTATGCCCATCCTCCGATAGAGGATCCAACAGCACCACCCAAAAAGAAAATAGCCATGAATAATCCATTTAAGCGACTACGAATCTCTGGCTCCAAAGAGAAAATCAAACGTTGACTTAGCACAAGGTTTGCGGATACTCCCATGTCCAATAGAATAGCTGCAATTACTAGAATAGCTATTCCGATAGGCGAACTACTTTGAATAATGAGTGGTAATAATAAAGAAACGATGACAACAGTGAGAGCTATTCCAGTGGCGGGTCGTGTCCAGCCAAAATCAGCTAGGCGACCACCAATTGGCGCAGCTATTGCTCCCGTAATTCCAACAAGTGCATATAGCGCTATATCTGTCTGAGAAAAATGAAAAGTAGGACTAGACAATAATAATGGAACAGTGGTCCAGAATAAACTAAAAGCCCCAAATACACACGCATGATAAATTGCGCGACGACGTAAGATTGGAGTAATTCGCAGCAGTTGCCACATTGAACTAAGTAAGGCGATATAGTTTGTTCTTGTCGTTGGTTTCCTAGAAGGGAGTACTTTTGATAATACAATCGCCAAGACAACGATTACGGTAGCAGACAAAACAAATATTGCATTCCACCCCCAAATATCAGCTACTAGACTTGATATCGGACGTGAAAGCATAATACCTAATAACAGACCACTCATGACATTGCCAACTACGCGACCGCGTGCCTCTTCCGATGAAAGGTATGATGCAAAAGGTACGAGCACTTGCGCTGCGACCGACCCCAACCCGATAAAGAATGAAGCTACTAAGAACAAGACTCCGTGCTTTGCAAAAACTGTGGCAGTTAGGGCGACCGCACTTAGAAATAACAATATAACTATCAGCTTTCGATTCTCAACAATATCCCCCAAAGGTACAAGAAATAGTAAGCCGACAACATATCCAATCTGGGTTAGCGTAACAATTAAGCCAGCGCCGCTATTAGAAAGCCCTATTACATTACTAATTACCCCAATCAAAGGCTGTGCATAATAAAGATTAGCCACAATGATACCACATGCAATTGCTAGAAGAATGGTTAACCCCCCTGAAATTTCCTTATTAATTGCTTGATTTTTAAAATTAGACATAACTAACTCCTCCCATACTTTTATTTCGAAATTACTAAATCATCTTGGCAAAAGCTTCTGCGATATCATCGGTCATTGTACTAAGTTGAAATTGAACTACTTTCAATTCTTCTTTTAAAAAGTTCAATTTTCCACTCTCTCACTCCCTCTAAGTATTTTTTAGTAAACGATGTAACGAAGCTTTGGACTTCGCTGCATCGTTTACCATCACATAACTCCTTGTTAATTAATAAACTGAACGTTTAGTTTATTAATTAACAAAAATAATATACTAAACGTTCAGTTTTGTAAATGGTCTATTTTACTTTTTATTCATATTAAGTATACTAAACGTATAGTTTATGTTCTTGAAAGGAATGATTAATGTGCAAGGAAAAAGAGGACGACCACGTAATATCGAAACCCAAAGGTCTATCCTTTCCGCATCCTATGAGTTATTGCTGGAAAACGGTTTTAAAGCAGTCACAGTCGATAAAATTGCAGATCGTGCTAAAGTTAGCAAAGCTACGATTTATAAATGGTGGCCTAATAAGGCTGCTGTGGTAATGGATGGTTTTCTTTCCGCTGCCGCAGCCAGATTGCCTATACCTGATACAGGCTCGTCATTTAATGATATCGTAATACACGCCACGAGTTTAGCCAGTTTTTTGACAAGTCGGGAAGGGACCATTATTAATGAGTTAGTAGGCGAAGGACAATTTGATTCAAAACTGGCAGAGGAATATCGTACTCGATATTTCCAGCCCCGTCGACTGCAAGCAAAGCAACTTCTGGAGAAGGGAATTCAAAGAGGAGAATTGAAAGAAAACCTTGATGTTGAATTAAGCATTGATCTCATTTACGGACCCATTTTCTATCGATTGCTAGTAACCGGTGAAAAGTTGGATGATTCCTATGTCCATCATTTAGTGATGAATGCATTTGAAGGAATCCGCTTAACCTAAATAACATTAGAACAAACCTTTGTTTACCATGAAATTGCCGATTCTCCACTCTCTCAATATAAACCATCATAACCTTTCTTCACTTTAATATATCTGGGCGATATCGACCACAGGAGAATCGGAGAGAACTTTTTGAATCTATACCTGACCGAGAAACTGGGTTTCCAATCATATTAATGGATTGGATTGTGTAAATTTAGAGAGTATTGAGGGATATTATGTTATACGAAAACGCTGGTCAAAAGTAAAACCATACAGTAGGCTGGCTTTACTTTTGACATAATTTTTGTTTCCCTTACAATCGTTTTAAAAAGATAGTTAATTTTTTGGGGATGCTCTTACTGACGACGTTCAAAAGCAAGACGTACAGCAAGACCTGTCAAGACGCTTGCCATAAGCCAACGCTGCACTCGTAGCCACGTTGGGCGTGTGCCAAACCACTTGGCAACTCTACTTGCTGTAAACACAATTAGGAGATTGACGATAAAGCTAACCGTTATTTGCGTAAAGCCCAAAACTGCACCTTATAGAAGTAACGATCCCTTCTCCGGATCTTCAAATTGAGGTAGAAGTGATACATACAAAATAGCAATCTTGGGATTCAGAAGATTAGTCATGAGTTCCATTAGAAATAATTTCCGTGGTGGCTCAATAGAAATAGTACGAGGTTCCATAATAGATGTAGCACCAGGCTGAATCGAATTCCAAGCGAGCCAGAGCAAGTAAGCGGCACCTGCCCACTTGACTGACTGCTTCATAGACAGCGGGAACAGCAAGGAAAAGAACTGTAAGTCCGAACATTGTTGCGATTATATAGATTATGAAGCCAAGCATGATACCAAAAAGAGAAATGAATCCTGCCATACGCCCCTGCGTAATCGAGCGAGAAATAAGATAAATCATGTTAGGCCCCGGTGAACAAACCATGCTAAGTGAAACAAGTGCAAAAGCTAGCAAAGTACTAAAACTGACCATGTATCTCCCCCTTTTTATCTTACATAAATTTCTTATCGTTCATTTTATCATGATTGAGGAGAGAAAAGATTAACTTTATGCACTATTATCGGTAGCAAAAAAAGGCTAACAATTCAAGATCGTTAGCCTCTACTCTCCATAATCGTGCCTTTTAAAATACATCAAACGACTAGATTCTTCAACTTACACTATATTCTCCTTTTATTACAAAAAATGAACCCCGAATTGTTCCAGCTAATTTAGACTTCTGCCTAGCAAACTTAAACTTCTCTGCTAATTCCGTTGGTACCTCCATTTCATCAGAAAGCTTAAATCCAACAGCCCGCTTTTTCGGGTTATCCAATGTATACATGACGTTGATCACAAGACCATCCTCATAAAAGACGTAGGCAAATTTAATATTTTCCACTTGAAAGCATGAGGTTTCTAAAGGTTTCGCCGCAAACTCAATATCACGTTTTTCTTTCAAAACGCGGTTCACATAATCAAGAGTCTCCTTGCTTTCACTAGCTGGTACAACTATAAACTCATGCTTGTATTTATTCATAAAGTAACGGGCTTCATGAGCACGTAAACCAGCAAGCGCTTCTGCTATAGGTGAAGACTCTAAACCAACTGTAGTTACATTTTTAAAATCAACGTTATAGGACAATTTCATCTCTCCTTTTAACTCGTTACTTCCTAACAACCGGAATCCATATTTCACCAAATACTAAACCATTTCGCTGCCCCATCTCAACCGTTGTATTTGGCCCACCAACATAGGAAAAATCCTTTGCTTCTGGTAAGACTTGACCAAAGGCAATACTAGTAAGCTTATTACTTAGCTCTTCAGCCGTCTTACCTTCTCCTTTCACTACTAAATATTCCCCCTTAGGAAACTGAATCACTCTAGATTCTTCTTGTATTTGTGCCTCTGTCATGACACCCGCATAATACATCATCTTGTTATTCACCGCTTCGCTCACGGAAAAAATGTAATCATTTGTGGCTAAAGCCTTTAAAGTGTCCAGCCTTCCATCTTGTGTGACTGCCAACCAAAAGTCTGTCTTTTCCTTGTTTATGCCTGCAAAGTCTGTGTATTCACTTTTAATTTCAGTTCCAATCCCTAAAACGATAAAGCTATCTTTTTCTTCTAAAGTATAATTTTTCATATTCAAAACCTTCCTATTTTTTTTATTAATCAAACGATTTCTCTTTTCATCTGATGAGTTATAATATCTTTAAATCATGTCAAAAAATGATACTGTTTAGGAGACCAAAATGAAAAAAGTTGAACGGATTAATACGATCATGCGGTATATTAACAACCGCTCCCACTTTACTATTTCTGAAATTATACAAGAATTTAACATTTCACGATCGACAGCTATTAGAGACATTAGAGAAATCGAAGCCATGGGGATGCCACTTGTCGCTGAAGTTGGAAGGGCTGGGGGATATTTTGTTATGCATAACTCTATTCTGCCCGTCGTTCGCTTTACTGATAATGAAGTCAAAGCTCTTTTTATTGCCTTTATGGCCACAAGAAATCAACAACTTCCCTATTTAAAGAGTCGTCAGTCTTTAGCTGAAAAACTACTAGGACTCATCTCAGAAACTCAACAGGATGACCTTGTTCTTTTAAATCAAATCTTGCTTTTTGGAGGGACTAATCCCCATAATCCCGATTTACTTGAACTTTCCGACCTCCCCCATCCCATGTTAGAAAAACTCATCCAAATCCTTCTTTTGGATAGCCATTTATTGATTACCAACAAAGAAGAGGAGGAAATCAAGTCTTATCCAATTTATCTACTACACCTTTATCAAGAAAAAAGCCATTGGATAATTGAAGGCTTTGACATAAAAGAAGAAAAAAAGAAAATGTTTCTTGTCGATCATCTCATTAATGTCGAGCCCTATACGACAAAAAAGAGATTAAGTAAGAAAAAGATTTTAGAAAAACTAAGCAAGAAGGACGAAGCAATCAATTTTGTACTTGAACTTGGTCCAAAAGCGATTGCCCAGTTCAAAAAATACCATCCTTTAAAACTTTCTATTTCTTATACAAATCCTTACCAATCCACAGCCATTTTAAAAACTTTTATCAATGTTAACAATCTCGATGAATTAACAGAAATAACGAATTGGCTACTTTTCCTAGGTGGGGATATAAAAGTCAGGGAAGTGCCTGAAGAAGTGTTAGAAAGTTTACAAGAGAGATTATGCTTATACTTCCCATAAACAGTGAACTGTTAAAACTTATTAAATTGCTTGTTTAATATCCCAATTTCATTAAATGCTCTAATATAAAAATAAAAGCACAATTCTTATTTCAGAAATGCACCTGATTGTTGCATAGCATGAAGGTATTATATCGACAATAGTTATCCTAAAAATATAGCAAATAATGAAAGCACGGAAAATCTTCCCGTGCTTTTCTAAACATATATATTATTCCGGTAGGTTTAGTTACTTCAGTACTTATCCTAACTGACGTTTAAATGCTTTACTAGCGGAGAAGTAAGCGATAACCATAATGCCAACGCACCAAGCAAGTGCAATCCAAATATCGTTGCCAACACTCCCTTCATATAAGAGGGCACGAATCGCATTTACGATTGAAGTCACAGGCTGGTTCTCGGCGAACGCACGAACAACTTTTGGCATCGTTTCGGTAGGAACAAAGGCTGAACTGATAAAAGGTAAAAAAATTAGCGGGTACGAGTAGGCTGTTGCCCCCTCCATAGACTTTGCTGTCAACCCTGGAATGATAGCTAGCCATGTCAGCGCCAGCGTAAACATCCCAAGTATCCCAGCTACCGCGAGCCAATCTAGAATATTAGCGCTGGAACGGAATCCCATTAAAAGTGCAACGAAGATAACCACCACGATAGTAAGCACATTAGCAACAAGTGAAGTTAATACGTGAGCCCACAATACAGATGAACGCTTGATGGGCATAGTAATGAAACGCGCCATCAGCCCACTCTTTACATCCGTAAACAACCGCACGGAAGTATAAGCGACACCGGATGCGATAGCCATCAACAAGATTCCCGGTAATAAATAATTGACGTAGTTGTCCGTTCCTGTCTCTATGGCACCACCAAATACGTAAACAAACAACAACATCATCATAATCGGTGTAATCGCTACCGTAATAATCGTATCTGGACTGCGCATGATATTGCGCATTAAACGCCCTAGTAATACCCCTGTTTTGCTTTTCATTTACATCTCCTCCTTTTTACCGATAATCGCAAGAAAAACTTCTTCCAATGTCGGCTGCTTCTCGATATACTCCACTTTTGCTGGTGGGAACATTTCTTTTAGTTCAGTAAGAGTACCAGTCGTAATAATTTTTCCGCCATGCAAGATAGCGATACGGTCCGCCAATTGTTCTGCTTCCTCCAAGTACTGGGTTGTCAACAAGATAGTTGTGCCGCTGCCAGCAAGCTCCTTGACAGTGTCCCACACTTCAATCCGCGCTTCAGGGTCAAGCCCTGTCGTCGGTTCGTCAAGAAAAATGACTGCTGGCGTCCCGATCAGGCTCATGGCGATGTCAAGCCGGCGCTTCATCCCACCTGAATACTGGTCTGCCCTCTGGCTGGCTGCATCAGTCAGGCTGAATCTTACAAGCAGATTATCAGCGACTTGAGTGGGATTGGAAACTCCACGCAACTTGGCGATCATTATCAAGTTTTCTCTCCCAGTGAGCATACCGTCTAAAGCTGCGAACTGCCCTGTCAGGCTGATGTTTTGACGAACATGATCCGGTTGACGCTGGACGTCAAAGCCGCAAATACTTACTTCGCCGCCATCTTGCTGCATCAGCGTCGAGAGGATGTTAACCGTCGTCGACTTGCCCGCTCCATTTGAACCCAGTAGTGCAAAAATTTCGCCACGCTGCACCTCAAAATCCACGCCCTTTAACACTTCCTTGTCTTTAAAGAATTTTTTTAACCCTTTTACAGAGATCGCTGCATTGTTCATGCTTTTTTCCTCCTTATAAAAAATGTTTTGTGAAGATAGATTACCTACACTCTCTATTTAGTGTCACTGATATTCCGTAATACTTAGTACCGATTTAAAAATATAACTGAATAGCAATGGTGGCAATTCACATTTGTAACCAGCTAATCAGTCGGTATTACCTTTTGCATTTATTTTTTTCTCAATTGCTTCATGATACTCTCGTTCAAATCTTCACGATACTTAGAGACATACGTTTTAGCGTTTGCCACTAGTTCGTCAGCAAAAGATGCTACGTCCTCCCCAGTGATTTCCAGCACTTGTCTGCCTTCCGCTGCACCTGCTTCAAACAAATCGATTAATTCATACTGAATGTGCAGCATATCCATCCCATTGCCCGCTGAGAAATTCCACATGTAGTTTTGAATTTTCTTAAACACAAATTGGTAGTCCTCTGGTAAGGCTCCAACCCGTGCCATCATCATTTTGTACTCTTTTTTATCACCAATTAATTTTTTGAACATTTCCATCATATTATTTTTCCTCCTTTTTTATAAAGCAGAATAAGAAATTCCCAAAATATCAGCCGGAATATTTTATCTTATGAGGCTAGTTTGACTTCAAGACGTTAATTTTTGATGATACAAAATCCCATTTTTTCCAAAACAATTCGAGCTCCTGGCGACCAGCATCATTAAGTGAATAAAACTTACGGGGCGGCCCCATATCTGACGGTTTCTTTTCAATATTCACAAGCTTTTTCTTCTCTAATCGTACGAGGATGGTATAGACCGTTCCTTCCACGACTTCGGTAAACCCAAGATCATTCAGGTGTCGGGTAATCTCATATCCATAAGTTTCACGGCGGCTGATGATTTCCAGCACACATCCTTCCAGCGAACCTTTCAGCATTTCAGTTAAATTTTCCATATTCTGATCCTCCTCTACCCCCTATTCTGTCTGACTTATATTCAGTATCACAGAGTACTAAGGCGAATTTTTTACTGAATAGCTTTTGAGAAACTATACTATTCAGTATTACTTATTACAAGTACATTGTATGACTAAGTAAGGAGGGTGTCAACTGGATTTTCAAAAAAATTTTAAAATCAGCTATATCCCCATTTGATACAGCTGATTTTCTTTATGAAGAGGTTTCACCACATACCTATCAAGCTAAGAAAAGCGAATATCAAAAATTCTGAAGTTGATGGATGTGGCGGGTTCCCTTTAATAATGGGATGGATTATTTTTGCGTCCTTCTACAAACTCACCTGCGAATTTAATACATAAGTTTTTGAATACATACAAATTCTTTATAAAACCAACACTACATGTAAGACATACTGTTTGTTACGATAACATCATGTTCATATCTTCTGCTGCAGTTGTAATTAGTTTTAAACCAAATGTTTCTTGTAATACATCAAGTACGCCAGGTGAAATAAATTCAGGGGCCTTTGGACCGATGCGAATATCTTGAATCCCAAGACTAAATAGACCAAGTAAAATGGCAACCGCTTTTTGTTCAAACCATGATAGCACAATACTAACTGGCAATTCATTCACTTCACATTGAAAAGCATCTGCTAAAGCGGCCGCTATTTTCACTGTAGAAATTGAATTATTACATTGTCCTAAATCAATGTAACGCGGGATTTCCGTACCAGGTACAACACCATAATTCACATCATTAAAGCGGAATTTCCCACAAGAAGTTGTCAAGATAACCGTTTCTGGCGGAAGTGACGTTGCTAATTCACGATAATATTCTCCGCCTTTTCCCGGGGCATCACAACCTGCGATGACAAAGAAACGCTTTATTTTCCCTTCCTTTACTGCCTTAATGATTTCTGGAGCTAATGATAATACTGTATTATGATGAAATCCTGTTACTAGCTGTTCATCCGACTCCATACATACTTCAGGAAGTTCTAGCGCTTTTTGAATCAATGGTGTAAAATCATCATTTTCAATTTTTTGTACACCCTCTAAACCTGCAATATCATATGAAAAGAATCGATCAGAGTATGATCCTTTAATTGGCATAACACAGTTCGTTGTAGCTAATATTGCACCGGTAAATTTTTCGAAAAGGCGTCTTTGATCGTACCATGCCTTACCAATGTTTCCTTTTAAATGTTTATATTTTTTCAATTGTGGATATCCGTGTGCTGGCAGCATTTCAGAATGCGTATAAATATTTATCTCTTTTCCTTCTGTTTGCTTTAATAATTCCTCTAATGCAAATAAGTTATGGCCAGTAACTACAATTGCCTTACCTTCTACATGATTTTGTGTAATTTGAACCGGTTCTGGAACACCAAAGTGATTCGTATGTGCCTCATCTAATAACTCCATCACTCGTAAAGCTGATTTCCCAACTTTCATAGCCATATCAATATGTTCTTGTTCATTAAAATTAGAATTTGTTAATGTCATATATAACGCTTCTTGAGTTGTAGCATCTACAAATGCATCAGTATACCCTAACTGAGCAGCATGTGTACGATAAGCCGCAATTCCTTTTAGCCCAAACACAATCGTATCTTGTAAACTTGCAATTGTTTTATTCTTACCGCAAACACCTATTACTTTACATCCGCCTGTTGGCGTTTGTTCACATTGATAACAAAACATATCATCCCACCCTCTCCAAATCATTCACTACAAACTAAGCATAATATCCACTTAGAAACAGGGATGTGATATCAATCACAATAATATATAAAAATTTGTGACAATTCACCTAATTAACATAATAATTTTATTGACATTCTAAAATTCATAAATCCACCAAATCTTGGTTTTGTACTATATTTGGCAATAAAGAGTTTTGAATCTCTTTTACAAATAGTTGTAATTCATTAGATAGAGAAATAGACATACAAAAATGCCATCCTTTTCTATCATTCAATAGAAAGAATAGCGTATTTTTCATTTTGAGGAATAATCAATTTTTTATTAAAGACTTTATGGAAAATCTCTTTATTTACAATACTTTTACACTGTCTTAACATTATTTACACTACCTTATGATATATTGATATAGAAACTACTTAAGAAATTTCATGTACATTTTTATCTTTATGATCTCTTATCTAATTGATAAAGAGATTATGTTATATTTTTATAACAGGGGTGAACTAGGATGACTGAAACTTTAAAGACACTTATAATGCTTGATGCTACTTACGTAATGATAGCAATTATGACGGTACTGGTATTTGTATACTTGGAATTAAAATCTCAGTGACGTATGATAGCTTCAGCATTTCAATATAGTTAGACGAAAGAGAGGAGAAAATTGTTTCTCCCCTCTTTTGTATTCCAAAAATTTCTTAAATCTACAATAAGCTTCGTTATTATTTTATTTCTTGTTTCTTATTTCAACAAATCCAGTGTATGTAAAAGCAATTCTTTGTCACCTATATCACCGTGACCAGGTACTACTAATTTCATATTTTTATATCGCTTCAACACATTTTCAATCGACGTGGACCATTCATTTACATACGCATCAGCAACATTCCCTAAATCTTTTGCTTCCGCAGATTTCACTAAACAGCCTCCAACTAGAATTTTATATTGAGGTAACCAGACAACAATGTTATCTTCTGTATGCCCTTTACCTGGATAGAACGTTTCTACTTTCATATTTCCAAACTTCATATTCGTAATCGTTTGTAAGTCTCCGAGTGGCACTTCATATCCATTTTTCTTTGCTAGTTCCGCAGTTAATGCTGTACTATGCGCTTTAATTCCTCTTTCTTTCAACGTTTTAATTCCACCAATTCGATCTGCATGCGCATGTGTAATAACGACATCCGTTACGCGCTTCTGAAATTTCTTTTCTACCATCTCTATTAGTTCAGTCGTTAACTTATCATCCCAAGAAGAATCGACAAGTACTAACCCTTTAGAAGTATTAAGAACTAGACCGTTCGAAGGAACTGCTTCCCCATTAAAATAACCTAACTCAGTATGAACCCATACATTTTTGTTTAGCTGAGATATTGAAATTGTTTCTGTCTCATTTTTTATTATTTTTTGCTCTACCTTCTGTTCTGCTTGTACTGTAGATAATGCACTAGCAAATTGAGTCGCTCCTAGTAAACCTATACATAAGCCTACTTTTAATAATGTATTCTTTTTCATTTTTATCAATCCTTTCTTTCAAACTAAATGGTTATTACCTATAATAGACAATTCATTTCAAAGGTTTGTTCCATCTTTACTTACATATTTTTCATGCCATTAATAAAAAAGCGTACAAAATTTTGTACACTTTAAAACTTAACCTTTCATTCCATAATCCTCAAACTCTTCCTCATCCCCAAAAAACACATTCAAATCAATATACTTTTCTTTTCCATTATAACCTCTTAATCTTCCACGATTTGTGTATTGCCAAAACGTCCAATTTCTTTCATCAGATAAACTCGGTTTTATAAGAACACTACGAATCCATATATCACATTCAGGATATGCATCCTTTATATATAAATCATAGGCCTCTTGAGTTGCATACAATATAACTTTCTTGTCATAATGTTTTTCGAGCATTCTTACCATTACTGACAACTCTTTCACAACATCTTCACGTTTAGGAGGATTGTCTTTTTTATTACCATAAAACTCAACATCAATTACCGGTGGCAACGCTCGTCCATCTTTTGGGACGGTTCGCATATATTGCTCTGCTTGCGTTTCACCCTTACTATCAAAACTAAAAAAGTGATACGCTCCGGTTCGCATACCTGTCTTATTCGCATTCGTCCAATTTCTCGAAAAGTACTCATCCACAAACGAGCTCCCTTCAGTGGCCTTTATAAACGCAAACTTCATATTTTGCTTTTCTAACTCTCTCCAATCTATCTCTCCTTGATAAGATGCGACATCTACACCTTTTATCTCATACTTGTCCGCACTGACTTGATTCGGAATGAATATACCTTGAAAAACTAAGTAAGCGAAAACACCCATTACACTAATTAAGGTAAAAACTCCTCCTATAATAAGCTTCTTTTTCATTCGTATCCTCCATCTTTACGCATTAAAATTCTACTTACCATTCACGCTTTTTATTAATCATCATTTTTTCTTCAAACGCCTTCTCTAAATCAATTTCTAATTTATTTGCTAAATCACATACATTCCAAATTACATCAAACATTTCTAAACCGATTTCTCGTTTCGAATCTTGTATTTTATCACGTTTTAATATAGCTTCTGTTAATTCACCTAATTCCGCCATTGCATACATCGTACGCTCTTCAATTGTTGTATCTTGAAACCCTTTTTCTTTACTAAAACTTGCTACATACATCTGGAATTCTGAAATATTCATATGTAATCTCCCTTCCTCACAAATACTCCATTTTTTCTATTAAACTTAAAATTAAAATTGTATTTTGTTAAATTATAACATTCATACTATAATTTATTTATAATCCATTAACGGGGGTGTTTTCAATGGCTCTCTTCGCTTCTCCATCATTATTCATAGTAGCAATCATCTCATTTGCACTAGCTTATTTCATTGGAGTAAGACAATATACTTGGCTCTTATCAGGATTCAATGAACGCCGTGTACCTGACAAAATGAAGTTATCAAAAATTGTTGGCCTTTATAATTTAAGTGCTGGTGCCATTGCTACAATCGGTAGTGTTTTCACTACTCCTAATATCAAAATCATTACTCCTATCATTGTAATTGGACACGTTATTATAGCTGCCTATGTAAATACGCGTATGGTCCAATAAAGAAGACCATCCAATTGGATGATCTTTTTTATAATTTATCAACATATTACTTCGCTTCTAATAATGACAATCCAAAAGCTTCTCCCACTCCCTTAACTTTCGTAACTGTTTTTCCCTCTTCCACAAGCTGGTGTAATTCTTTATTAATCTCAGGTTCTCTTTCTACAATTCCCATTTCTTTTGTGATTATTTGTAATCTATCTTCAATCTTCTTTAAGCGCGCATCATTTTTCTTTTCAGTTTCATTTAATTTTTCAGCGATATAAATAAACCCAAAAGCTACTATCGGTATGACAATCCAAAATTCCATGCATGGCTATCATTTATTTTATAAATCATTATTTCCTTTATAACAGCCTTATGGCTTATGTACATGTATTGAGATAAATTCTTTCAAAGGTTCACTTCGAATTAAATTAAAATAAGAAACACTTCATCGGTAAAAGATGAAGTGTTTTCTTTTGCTTCCCTACTCTCTATTAAACCTGTCTTTTTGTTATAATTACAGTTCCTCTCTCTAGTTAATAATGTATAATAAATTTAATACTCTGTTTTTTAAAGAAGGGAGTCATTATGAACTTAAAAAATAACGATATATACGAGAAAATGAACCAATATTCCGTTACCGGATTAAGCCTTACTGTTATACGTAATAGCAAACTAGACGAAGCGAATACCTTCGGAACACTTGAATCTGGAACAACTAGAACTGTCACTACGGATTCCATATTCAATTCTTGTTCTATTAGCAAATTCATCTCCGCCATACTCGTACAAACATTATCAGATCGAGAAATTGTAAATTTAGATGAAGACGTAAATGACAGACTCACATCTTGGAACATCCCTACCAATATATTTACTTCACAGAAAAAAATCACGTTGCGAAACTTATTAAGCCACCAATCTGGAATCATTGATCCTCCTAATAGTTTTGAACATTATACACCTGCAAAGGGGCTACCTACAATGTCTGAACTCCTTTCCGGTAATACATTATATTGTCCCGTACCTATAGAAGTAACTTATAAACCAGAGAGTAAATTTCACTACTCTGATGCGAATTTTTGCATAATCGAACAACTACTAGAGGATATTACTGGGCAATCATTTAGTGAGTTACTAGAAGAATTTATCTTTCAGCCACTACAATTGAAAAATAGTAAACTCTTCTCTCCCGAAGACATAGATAAAACCGATGATTTTGCTTGCGGGCATAATAAAGATAGAACTGTAACAAATGAAAAGTATCCATTTTATCCATTCGCAGCTGCTTCAGGTATTTGGACAACACCATCTGACTTATCAACTCTAGTAATCGAACTCATTTATTCCTTGCAAGGAAATAGCAAACTAAAACTTTCTCAAGAAACAATACAAGACATGATTTCTCCTCAAGGCTGCTCAAAATGGACTGGGTTAGGTGTTTTTCTAGATGATTCTAATGAAGACTTACAAGTTTATTCTCTCGGATGGGGCGTTGGATTTCAATGTATGATGGTTTGTTATCCATACCGAGGTAATGGCGCTGTTATTATGACGAATTCCGATTTAGGCGTTCATCAAATGGAAGGTATTATTGGTGACGTTTTAAAAATGTTATCCTTATAATAAACGAAACAAATATAAAAAAGCTGATTCCCTCAGCTTCTTTATATAATATTTTTCGCAACAATTTTTATATGCTCTGGTGCGATAATCTCCATTATACTTTCTTGGAAATCTTCATGCAACATTTCTTCAATATGTTCTAACTGCACTTCAACATGTGTGCATTCTAAATTATGTACATTTAATAATGCATAATGATCTTTTTTCTTAATTACTAAATATTGATTTTCCTCTGTTACGAGTATCGAGCCTAATCTTATCCCTAATAGGCGTTGATCATCAAACTTCATAATCACTTCCCCTTTCCCTTCCTGAAATATAATTAATATACATAAAATTAAATTTAAGGTAAAACCTTCTTTGCAGACTACCATATCATAATTTACTAAAATATAAATATCTTTTTTTGATAAAAATTCCCATTTTTTATATATTTCGATACAAAAAACTTTCTCAACATTGAAATACGAATTTTCAGTTTTTTATCCCATGAAAATCTATTATAATAAAGCTAATAAATGTTTGACCTCTCCTAATTCATGTACATATGGATGATCAGTAGTTGGTGCTACTGATCTATTTTTTTGATTTCAGAAAGCAAATACGCTACATCCTTTCCTACACCACAAATAAGTGCAGAACCCCTTTGAGATTGCCACGGCAATCCGATATAATACAATCCTCTTACTAGACTTATTCCCTTTTTATGATTAGAAAATCCTTTCGCATTCACTGCCTTTTCTATTTCAATCCATTTATAATCTTGAACAAAACCAGTTGACCATATAACGCTTTCTACACTATATGTATCACCATTCTGAAACATAATGTTATTTTCTGATGCACTTACCGCTTTTCCCTGTAGTTTAATTGCTCCATTACGAATGAGTTCCTTACCTTCAAAACCAAAAATGGGATCCTTTCTCTTTTGAAACCACCTTCCTCTCCTTGTATTTGTTTCCGCATACAATAAACCCATTTTTTCTAACCAATTAAAAATGCTTTTTCTAAAAAGATGTAACGGTAAAAAGGTTAACGGATGACTTATCGCCATCGTAACTTCATGAGTTTTTGCAAGTTCTACTGCTATTTGTATTTCTGAATTCCCACTTTAATATATTATTTATAAACATCCGCAGCCAAATCCCTCAAAACATCTACATTCATTACTTCAAAGCAACCATTGTTTTTCTTTATTATCTCTTTATCACAAAAGGTATTTAATGTTCGTAATAAATGTCGATAACTTGTTCCTAACAATTCAGCTGTTTCCGTTAAATTTCCGTTAAATACAATTCTATTCCCATGTTGTACCTCTCTTTCCCCAGCTACTAACATGTAACTCGCAAGTCTATTTTCAAGTGGATACAATAAATTAATTGTACTATTTTTTGAAAGTCGATTTAATTTATGTGCTAATGATCCGCAAATACATCTTAAAAATTTTGCATCATGAAATAGTTGGTTCCTCACTTTTCCTAAAGGTAGACCAATACAATATGAATCTACCATCACTTGTACGTTTGAAGTAATTTTCTGAGAATGAATTAACTCCACATCGCCTAACAATTGCAAGCTATCATAGAAACAGAGTAATACAGATTTCCCATTACTTAATGTATTAAACGCTTTCGCTTTTCCTTCAACAAAGAAATATAAATAGTCTATCTCCTCATTCTCCCTGCAAATGAACTCATTCTTTTTAAAAAATACAAGTTCCATATACTGCCTCATATCACTACTAAAAAATGAATCAATATGATTTTGCTTCATATACTCTGCTAATTTATTAGAATTACATACTTTCTTCATAACTCCCCCACCTTTACAACTCATCCTCATTGTAATCAAAATTTTCTTCTTTCACTATGACATATGTCATAGTAATACACAATTTCAGCGTGATACAGTCATTACAAATATGAAATATAAAGGGGATTTTACATTGTATAACTTTCTTTCTGTCCTTATTGGTGTGCTCATTGCCATTATGCTCCCTTTGAATGGGATTTTATCTGAGTTGATTGGCAATTATACAGCGAGCGTTGTCATTCATCTTGTAGGTTTAATAGCAGTTGTTTTCGTTTTAATCCTTAACAAAAACAAAATCCATTTTGAAAAAGGTATTCCACTTTATTTATATAGTGCCGGAGCCATCGGAGTATTCACTGTTCTCTTTAGTAATATAAGCTTCTCCGCCCTTGGCGCTTCTATTACCATCGCATTAAGCTTACTCGGTCAATCTATTACTTCTATTATTATTGATCATTTCGGTTTATTAGGAATGAAAATTGCGAAGTTTGAAAAGAAAAAACTAATTGGATTATGTTTCATCTCTTCTGGAATTATAATCATGACAATTTATTAATGGAGGCGAGAAAATGTTGTATATTTGTATCGCTATTTTAGTTGGTGTTTCGATCGTCGTTGCTAGAATTATTAATGCGAATTTAGCAACGAAAATTGGAAATTGGGAAGGTACGTTTTTCAATTATATTACTGGATTATTTTTCTCTACGTTATTTTTAATTTTCAGTTCAGATTCATTGTATATTACTAGTCATACGTTACAATCCATTCCTATCGCTGTATACTTAGGCGGATTAGTAGGTGTTATCGTCATCTCATTATCAAACTATATTACTCCTAAAATATCAGCATTTTATTTAACATTACTCATCTTTATCGGACAATTATTTATGGGGACTGTTATAGATTTCTTCCTATCAAACGAACTCTCAATCGGCAAAATTATCGGTGGCATTTTCGTATTAATTGGGCTTACTTACAATTTACTCGTTGACCGCCCTCTTAAAACGGTGAAGAATAACCACGTTCAATTATAATACTTTACGTTTACCCATCATATATTAATAGAAAAGCTCTTCAAACGAAGTAATAGAGAGGAGAATATTCTATTAAAAAAATCATTTTACTTCTAGGTAGCGTATTGATTATTTCTGGAATCGTATGGTTTTTAAACTCTGGAAAATCTATTCAAGATTTCTATACAACAAGTAAACCAAAGAAGAAAGCTACTATTATTTCAACTCAAAGAGACCCTAATGAGCCCCCTGTTTTTTTAGGAAAACAGGAAATAAAAGATATACATGTAGAGTCAATTAAAACCAAAAAATCTATCTTTCTTACAAAAACAGATGAGTTGAAAACATTCATTAACAGTATGGACTCAGCAAAAAAAGGCGATTTAACACTAGATGAAGAGGGTTCTGATTTAGTAGATTGTAACATGTGGATTACTTTCCAAGATGGAACTTATAAACAATATTTAATCTGGATAGTAGATAACAACAGTGGTGAAGTTATGATTGCCCATCAAAACACTCCTGATGACTTAGATCTCACTTATTATCAATTAAATGAAGGCAATTCGAAAAAAGTATATAACTTATTTAAAAAGATTATATAAAAGAGAAAGTCATGGGCACATTAGCTCATGACTTTCTCTTTTATATATATTCAGGAAACACTTTACAGCTCTTCTCCTGCTCTATATCATGTCCAAAGAAAACAATTGGCTTCTCTGTCCTCACAACTTCCTTTAATCGATTAATTGAAGATAAAGCTAATTCCGAATCAAATCCAGCGAACGGTACTTCATCTTCAAAGTTTTCCTTCGTATAGGACGCATCAATCGTTAACAACACAGGACCGGAGTTTTCTGTTTCAATGAATAGTGACTGATGCCCTGGAGAATGTCCCGGTGTATACAATAATTGAACACCTGGTACGACTTTATAATCTCCTTCAATGATTTTGTAGTTTAAATTCGGCAGTATACATTCTTTCAAATATTCTTCTCTATGCTGTGCCGCCTCATATTCAGCACGCTGTACAATGATTGGTGTATTTATAAAAGCGCCATTTCCTCCTGCATGATCAAAATGTAAGTGAGAGTTAATAATATAAAGAAGGTCTTCCGGCTCATAGCCAACGCGTTTTAAAATATTCACGATTCTATCTTCTTCAGTCATTTTCGGTAAAATCTGTCCTTCAACAAATGTACCTTTAAAAAGCCCTTCATTATTAACTGCACTTTCTGGCATACCTGTATCTACTAAAATAGGTCCTTCCTCTGTCTCCAAAAGATAACACCAGACCGGTAAATTCAATAATTTCCCCGGTGTGAGCGTACTATTAACAGAAGAATGATCTAACATACAACGACCGGCTGGAACGAAATAAAGCTTCTTTACTGTCATTATGTATCCACCTTTACATTTAATTTTGGATAAAGTACACAGTAAAAAATTCCTCTCATTAGAAATAAAATCCTTCTCACCTTTCATTGTTTCAACTATTATTTTTGAATTGTTCGCAACTTTTCATTACATTGTCAATTACTATTCTTTACTCTCCTAGCAGTTGAGAGTAATAAAACAGCTGTTTGTATTTTGAAATAAAGTTCGATCATTTATAAAAAAATCTGATGGATTATAGGATTTTCTTATTTTGCAATTAAATAAGAAAGTGCTTTAAACAATACGGAAACAAATACTAGTTTAAAAGTGAAAAAAATATACACTTAAACGAATTTTAGATATAAAATAACCAACTACCTACATAATTGAGAAAAGGAGTCGGCTATTTTTCTTTATTTATCCCGCATTAATGGGCAGTAAAACCCCTACCTCAAAATTCAGCGAAAGCAAAGAAATTAGGTGGGGATCAACTGCCCGTAAAAGCCCGATTGGTGCGGGCTGATAATCAGTGGGGGATGAAGAAAACCCCCACTGATTAAAGTTTCACTTTATTATTGCTCTTTATGTGTGGCGAGCGGGGATTATATAAGGTAATATGCTATTGTTTTTTCACTGTAATATTTCCGTTATGTGTGTTTAATTTAATTAAATTTTCTCCCTTTCCAATAACTGCATTCCCGTTATATTTATTTAGGATATTCGCGCTGCCATTATCGACAGAGACATTAAATTGAACATTAGTTGGTTCTTTTTCGGTCTCAATATTGATTTTTCCATTGTGAGTCGTAAAATTAAGATTTCGATCCAGTTCATTTGTTTTAAGAGTAAGGCTTCCATTCTTAGATTGCCCCTCTATTTCACCTTCAACATGCTCTAGCATCATTCTTCCATTATTCGATTTCACATGAATATTTTGTGCTTTTATATCTTTAAATTCCATAATTCCATTGTTTGCTTCCGCAATAATTTTTTGCGAATTGATCTCTCTTAATTCAACACGCCCATTGTTTGTATTGATATTCAAATGGGCTGTGTTTAGTTTTTTTGCAGAAACATAACCATTACTATTAGAAACTTTTAATGAATCATATTGTCTTTCAGGCAGATAAACATTTAATGTTAATGGGGCCAATACTTCGGAAATGTTGAAGTTGAACCAGCTCTGTTGTTTTTCTTTATAAGAAATAAGAAGTGTTGATTTTTTATCATCCGTAGCTAACGTTCGTTTTATGTTAGGATTAACTTCCCCATCTAATGTTACTTTAATGTTACTATCTGTTGTAGGATAGGTGTTAACACGAACGTTATTCGTATCAATAATGACGCTTGATACATTATTATTGTTAATGACCTTTTCTTCTGAAATTGGTACTGCAGCAATTGATCGATAAGTGAGTAGACTTCCTATAATCCCAATAATAAAAATAATACCTGCAATGATGGAAAAATTCTTTTTATTTATCATGCTTAAAACCACCTTTTACTAGTGCTATATTAAACTTTAAATAACGAACAAATCCATTCTTTGCTAGCTTCGTTAAATATAACATAACGAGTACAATGAAATATCCAAGTCCACAAAGTGCTAAAGAAACGAAAAGGTTAAAGAGCAAGAATGTATTTGGATGCACAATAGTATCAACAATAACAAGCAGTGGTGAACCTAAAAATGAGATTCCTAGAACCCATCCCGAAAAAATCAATGCGGCTAATGCAATTGCAGGTCCAAGCACTATTACTAAATTGAAAAAACCTAATCCAATAACTGCCCAAATTGCCCGAAAAACATTTCCTGTTGTTGCACTTGCTGTTACTTTCTCAAGATGATAATCTGCTAATAACTCTTTGGCGATTTGAGCTGGAGAACCTAATGAAGCTGTAATTTCTTCTTCGCTTTTCCCCTCCTCTAATCCGAAAGTAAAATGTTCTTCATAATCTTTTAAAATATCTGCACGCTCTTTTTCAGATAGTCTTTTTAGAGATGCATTTAATTGTTGTAAAAATTTATCTTTCGTCATTACGTACACCTTCTTTAATTAATTGATTGACCCCCTGTGAGAACTCATTCCATTCATCCAAAAGTTGGTACAAATACGTCCTACCTTTATCTGTCAGTTTATAATACTTCCTTGAAGGCCCTTCTGAAGACTCCTGTAAATACGTTGTAAAATATTCTTCCTTGGTTAATCTACGAAGAAGAGGATACACAGATCCTTCTGATATTTCAATTTGATTGGAAATATTTCGAACTAATTCATATCCATAACGGTCTTGCTTGTCGAGTAAAACAAGAACACAAAGTTCTAAAACTCCTTTTTTAAATTGTACATTCAATGTTCATTCACCCTATTCTAATTGACATCCACTACTGTTTATTATTCAGTACCATTTTATAATAAGTCACTTCCAAGTATAATATACCACTTAGTATTATTCATTGCAAGGTACACTGGAAAAATAAGTATAAATTAAAATGATACGACGCTTATAAAATCAAACGATGGCTTTTCTCTTTCAATCAAGGAATTCTAAATGAGGTGTATTCAAACCTTTTATAGAACGGAAAGGAGTCCACTTTTTTACATAACGACACTTTATCCACTATAATAAAAAAAGAACAGACTCTTACTTTAATGGAGGGAATATAAATGAAAGCAATTGGTTTACATGAATACTTACCTATTGAAGAAGAAAACAGTTTAATTGATGTGGAAGTTGAAAGACCTGTTGCCACAGGAAGAGATATACTTGTTAAAATTAAAGCGATTTCCGTTAACCCAGTTGATACAAAAGTTCGCTCTCCGAAAGATAAAAAAGAAAATATAGCAAAAATACTTGGCTGGGATGCTAGTGGTGTTGTCGTACAAACTGGCGAAGGTTGTACGTTATTTAAAGAAGGCGATGAAGTGTTTTACGCTGGAAGTATTACGAGACAAGGTACATATAGTGAATACCATTTAGTTGATGAAAGAATCGTTGGTAAAAAACCAAAAACGTTAAGTGATGCTGAATCTGCAGCAATCCCTTTAACAGCTATTACGGCGTGGGAAGGTTTATTCGAACGTTTAGGGATTGATTATGCTAAGAAAAGCGAAAATACATTTAAAAACATTTTAATTATTGGCGGAGCTGGTGGTGTCGGTTCAATCACAATTCAGCTTGCGAAATGGGCTGGACTAAATGTAATCGCAACTGCTTCACGCGTGGAAACGATTGAATGGGTGAAAAAGTTTGGCGCTGACCATACAATTAACCACCATAAATCTTTAAAAGAGCAACTACAAAGCCTTGGGTTCAACGATGTAGATTATATTTTCTGCTTAAATAATACAGATCAACATTGGCACGGCATAGGCGAGATAATTAAGCCACAAGGCAAAATTTGCTCTATCGTAGAAAATGAACACCCTCTTAAGATGGGGATTTTAAAAAGTAAAAGTGCTACATTCGTTTGGGAGTTTATGTTCACAAAAGCAATGTATGAAACTGGTGATATGATTACGCAGCATGAACTATTAAATAAAGTGAGCGAGCTGTTAGATGAAGGTATTTTAAAGACTACTTTAAATGAAACTTTAACACCAATTAACGCTGAAAACTTAAAGAAAGCACATGCAATGCTTGAAAGCGGACGTACCATTGGGAAAATCGTATTAGAGAAATTTTAATAAAAAAGTCCGATTTCTTATTTAGAAATCGGACTTTTTTATTATCTTTATTTACTTGAAATCTCTTGATCTTTTTGAACATCTAACGGAACTCGCTTCCCTATTCCAAAAGCATAGAAACTAATTGTAACGATAAATAAGAAAATAATACCTACAACTAGTGAAATGCGCGTATCATCGTTAAACCACATTCCGATTAATACCATAATTAAAAAAGCAATCGTTAAATAATTTGTAACAGGAGCAAATGGCATTTTGAACGGATGATCTTTCATCTCTGCTCCCTTTTCTTTTCTAAAACGAATTTGACTAATTAAAATAACGAACCATGGCACCATACCAGGAAGTACACTCGCACTATATACATATACGAATAAGTTTTTCGGTGCAATATAACTTAATACAACACCAATCGCTAAACCAATTATTACACCAACTGTACCGAATAATGGAACACCGTTACTAGAAATCTTCGTAAAGTATTTCGGTGCTTGTCCATTTACACCTAACGTATACAGCATACGCCCAGCACTATAAATCCCACTATTACAACCAGACATTGCCGCTGTAATCACAACGAAGTTAATAAGTCCCGCGGCTGCCGTAATACCAACCTTCGCAAAAGTCGCTACGAACGGGCTACCAATTGTACTTAATTGATCCCAAGGATAAACAGTTACAATAACGAAAATAGCACCAATATAGAATATTAAAATACGCCAAATTGTACTTTGAATTGCTCTTGTAAGTGTCTTCTTCGGATCTTTCGCTTCACCAGCAGTAATCCCGATTAATTCCACACCTTGATACGCTCCAACTACAAGTGATAATGCAAAGAAGAATCCTGAAAAACCACCTGTAAAGAAACCGCCATTTGACCAAAGATTAGATATGCCAATCGCTTCTCCACCGTTACCAATCCCGAAGAAAATAAGACCGAATCCCGCAATAATCATTAATAGAATCGTAACGATTTTAATCATCGCAAACCAAAATTCAAATTCACCAAATGACTTAACTGAAATTAAGTTAGCCGCACCAAGAATAACCATTGCAATTACACCTGGTATCCAAGCTGGTAAGTCCGGGAACCAATATTGCATATATGCTCCAACTGCGATAATCTCTGACATCCCAACGATAACCCATTGAAACCAGTTACTCCACGCTGTCATATAACCAGCTAGCGGATGAATATACTTATGACCGAATGTCGCGAATGAACCTGTACTTGGCTCCATGTACAACATTTCTCCCATAGCACGCATAATGAAGAAGATAAAAATACCTGCAATCGCATAGGCAAGCATTACCGATGGACCTGTCCATTTAATTGTACTGGCTGATCCCATAAACAAACCAACACCAATTGTTCCACCTAAAGCTATCATTTGAATATGACGTGCTTCTAAGCCCCTTTTCAATTCTTTGTTTGCCACTTCACTTCCCCCTCTTAGATGATTCATAGCCGCATTTAAAAACAAGATGCTTTACCCTAATTCCTGTTTGGCTTGAAAATGATGAAGCAAACGTCATTTTACACTAGCTTTAAAGCTATCCTAAAATCGTTTTTTGCCTCTTATGAAATTCCCAAAACCTCTCATCTTCCAATATTCTATAAATCTTAAAATTACTTATTTTATATTAATTCATTTATCTGAAAAATTCAATTATTTTTTCAATAAATTATTATGCATGAGTATGTTTAATTTTTAACTGAATTAGCAATAAAATACAGCTAATCAATTTGATTCTATTATAAATATTATTACAATATAAATAACCGAGGAGAGCATATCTTCCTCGGTTTCATACCGTATGTACTTCAATATTTATAGTTAATAACGTCATTGTCCATCATTTAAATGAATTTTATTTCCATTCCTACTATCATTTTAAAATTTTATTTTCACATTTTTTAATCGCTCTATTAATATCTCAACCAAGAATATAATATATTAGTAAAATTACATACCATATACATTCTTCACACAGACTTCCTTATCAAAGCGAACAAATTTACTTTGTACTTCCATTCCAGCTGCTTCGTATACGCGAGGTGCGCCTGTAATATTCTCAGAGTCTACATTTAGATGAACTTTTGAAATCCCTTCTTCGTACAATTGACCAAATGCATGGTGTAATAGCGCTAACCCTAAGCCTTGTTTCCGCTTAGAACGCCTTACACCTAGGTGAGTAATTTCAGCTTTATTATCAGTACCTTTTTTACTAAATATAAAACCAACTACCTCATCCTCAAACATCGCTAGTGACCATAAAGTAGGATGAAATCCCTCTCTTTCAGTACGTTGCAAAAATTCTTCTAACGTAGAAGGCTGCGAATTCCAGTGGTCCGCAAAGAATTCATTAAAAGCTTGATGTAATCTTTCATCATCCACACCATGTATGTAATATCGTACAGTAACACCATTTGACCATTGTGGTGATGGAACATTTCCCTTCAATTCCCATTCCCCACCATATACGAGTTGGAATAAATCCAGCTTCTTCTAATACTTTTTCCTCATAGAAATTATTTGCCTGTGTTACAATCGTACCATGTAAACAAGATAAATTGCCTACAAACTCCATAGCACGCTCTTCAAGCTTTGACCATATTACATATTCAATGCCTTGATTAATATAATTAGGATTAATAAGCACAGCAGATGGAAATTGCCCTTCCTTTCCTGTCAAAATTCCGTATCCGATTATTTCTACTGCATTCATAACAACATAAGAACTTTTACTAACATCAATACCTTTCCATGAGTTAGTAATATCCTCTACCGTTGTATCAATTTCACCGTAAATAGCTTCATCATAAATTGTACATAGTTTTAAAATTTGTTGTAAATCTCCTTGTGAAGTTGCTTTAACATTTAGACCGTTCAAATTGTACTTCCCTCCTTTTTTGAGTTAATTAAATTCTGATATTAACTGAATAATCAGTAAACAATAAATACAAAAGAGTCCCATTTCTCAATGAGACTCTTTTCCTATTACATTATTAAACTACTTTTTCAAGTTGCTTATTAAAAATAAACAACTTAGTAAATATCGTCATTATCACTACAATAATGAGAAAATAAAAAGGCATCACCGTTAATGAACCTGTATGAAGCTGACTCATTCCCCAAATAGTCAGCGTCACTATTATATAGTACCCTAAGCTAAACAATGCGCCTGCTGTACCAATGACGTCCTGAAAATCTACTAACGCTAAACTTAAACAGTTAGGTAACGCTATCCCAATTCCTAATAGCAATATAAACATCGCTACTAAAAATACAATCATATATATTATGTTTGGATTCGATCCAACAGAAGTAATAACAGATAAAAGAATAGCTCCCCCTGTCATTACAAGGCAACCTATATATATGATTTTCTCCGGTTTATAAATAGGCAGTAACCGTTTGGAAACTTTCGATCCAATAATAGAAGCAGACGCAACAACAATTCCTAGAAATCCGTACATACTAGGTGATAACTGAAAGTATTCAATAAAGATAAACGGTGCTTCTGCATAATAGCTAAATAAAACACCATTTGCTCCCCCAATTAATAGCCCATATGTTACTACTTTTGGATTTGTAATTAATCTTTTTAACACTGAGAAGACATTTATTTTATCCGTTACTGAATCCGTTTTTGTTTCTGGAAGGGAAACAAAAGTATACAGCAAAATCCCGACACTCATAACGACTAAACTTAAAAACACCATTTTAAACCCAAACATTTGATCAAGAAATCCCCCCATTAGTGGACCTATTGCTGGTGTAAAAGCAATGACTGCTGAAATTTGAGCAAATATAACGTGGCGTTTATGCCCATCTACACTTTCACGAAGTATTGTTTGTGTAACAACTGATCCTGCACTTGCTCCAAACGCTTGAATAAAACGACTTAGTAATAAAAATTCAATGGAACTTGCAATAAAGCATAAGAAGCTCCCTACACCATATACCACAATTCCAAATAACATCGCTGGACGACGACCAATGATGTCCGATAACCATCCAATAAAAAATACCCCTAAAGCAAATCCAGCAAAATAAACACTTAGCGTTAACTGCACCTCATTATTACTTATGTGCAACGCCTTTGAAATGTCTGGTAAAGACGGTGTGTAAATTGTTTCACTAATTTGCGGAAATGCCACTAGAATAATCATTAACAAAAGTGATGATACTGAGACTTTTTTCATTTGTAATACCCTCCTATAACTTTGAAAATCTCAGAAATGAATAAACTTTCCTTAGCTATGGAACAGGAGGGGCCATTATAGAAATTCGATCATAAAACAACAAAGAAAACACCTCAATTATGCATGTTAATACTTATAGGAGGGTAATATTAACATTGATTTTAAAATATACTTTTTCAATTATATTACATATTGCATTTCTTTTTCCAATATTGATGCCTTGAATAGTTGTAAGAAGATTATTCTTTTTATATTAGCGGAAAATTAATACGTTTCAAAAAAAATAAAAACTCGATACCATCACCTTATTACGGAATAATTAGAAATAGATTGAAGATTCTTTTTCTAAATCTATTATAACTACTTTAATTATTCTAATAACTGTATCAATTCCTCTTTTAATTTCTTTAGAGGAAAAATATGCAGATGAAAAAGAACTGCTAAATTTATAACTTCTCATCTACATAATAAAAAGAGGGGGAGCTACCCCCTCTTTTTATCGTCCTATTTCACACGATTAAATTATACCTTTTAATATCAATCCTAAAACTGACATAACTATTGCACTAATAATAATTCGCAAAATCCAAGTTGTGTTTGTACTTATTTTTTCTAATTGCTTATTAATTGTTGCTATGTCTTTCTCATTAATAGTGGTACGCATTTCTAAATTACGAATGTCTCTCATAATTTCTTTTTGCTCTGCTTTTAGACTGTCAATTTTAGCGTAAACATCTTCCATATATTCACAACATCTGTTAATATCAATATAGAAATTCATATACATATTATGAGACAACCCTCTTACCTGTGAATACATTCCGTATCTTCGCACACCAAATCCTTTTGTATAACCTAATTGAATTATTTATACACTTCCATTCTTCTATATATAAATACCCTTTAATACAAATTATAATTTCATTCAAATAGTAAATTATATCTATTACTAATCACCAAAATGAATGCTCTTCCTTCTAAATAAATTAAAAATATATTAAATTTCTTTATATATTCCAGTGAAGTCTGTTATGTTCAACTTTCGCGCATTACTACTCACCTTAAGGTTTCTTTTGTTTTTATATGGTTCTATTGCTCTTGCATTATTCTTAACAGTGTAATGAGATCACATAAATATATGTTTAATGTATACTAATATTAATTCGAAATAACTGTATTGATAAACTTTCTAGAACAATAAATATACTAGCTGAAACGGACCTATATCCGATATTTTTCCCAGTAACATTAATAGTGATTTCCACTAAATGTGTTTGAATATTATTGTTTTCAAAAATTTCATCCTCAACCTTTACAATATCTGCTTCACAATCCACTTCTTTAAAGGTTTTCAGTAATTTTGTTTCTAATAAACTAAAATCAAAGTTCTCATCGTTTACTACAGCAAATCTAATCTTCATATCGATTTCCCCATTTTTAACAAAATAAAATCATTAAATCAATATAAATATATATAAAAATATTAAATAATTCAAAATATGCGCTTCTTATGCACCAGTGCTAATATCAGTTTTTGATTTTTGTTCATAAATTCGTAACACATATATATGAGTTATCGTGCTAAAATTAGTTTATTCAAAAGAAGTTATTATTAATAAATCAACAATTCTTAATACCCTATTTAAAGCCTTGCCCCCCTGCAAGGCTTTTTCTTATTTAACTAGAGTTATTATCAACCTCAACGAAAAAAGGCACCGTCTCAAATGACGGCGCTTTTTCTAAGTAAGAGCTACTAGAAGGTATCCTTCTAGCCTACTCCCATTTATAAGTCCAAAATTGTTCAAGTTGCAGCCATTTCAATGTTGCTGCATCTTTATTTTTTATTTTTGTATGCGTGTCCTCAAGCATTGCTTCTGTTTGTGAACGGTGCGCACCTAGTGCAGCTAACTTATGTTCAAATACTTCACTAATATTATTTACAACATCCGGTTCACCTAATACAACTTCACGATTTTTCGTAATTGCAACTGCATGAATGACTGGACGCTCTTCTTTTGGCATACGTGATACAGCGCGAACTACAGCGTGGCCAAATGCATTATGGTCCGGATGTACACCGTGCTCAGGATAAAATGTAATAATTCGAGATGGATTTACTTCTTGAATGATTGTTTCAATTTTGTCTGCAACAAAATCAACATCTTCAAACTCTAACGTTTTATCATGGAAACCAAGCATTCTTAAATCTTTAATGCCCATCGCTTCACAAGCGTCTTTCAATTCTTTCTTTCGGATATTTGGAATCGTTTCACGGTTAGCAAATACGTTTTTCCCCATGTTACGTCCCATTTGACCTAAAGTTCCGCACGCATACGTTACAGGTACTCCTTGATCTGTTAATAAGCGAATTGTTCCTCCCGCAGCAAACGCTTCATCATCTGGATGCGGAAATACAACAAGTACATGTCTCTCCATAAGTTTCCCTCCTTCTTACTTAAATGGTGTTAAGCTTAATTCAAGCGCAACTGCTAGGCGACCTAAATTATCATGTCCAGCTAGTAATAAACGCTCTTGATCATCTACTTCCCAATGCGTAATACCTTCAGCATATACCCAACCATGATCCATTTTCAGACCAACTCGGTATGGGTTTGTTCCAGTTATTTTCCCACGTTCAAAACGGATAATCGCATTTCGAATGAAAGCACCAACTGTCATCATCTTTTCATTTATATGTGATGCATACGCTCCGTTCGTCGTTTCTAAATGAATATATACATCTTTATTTACAAAACGTTCAATTTCATTTTGAATAAGAGAACTATCTTTTACTATTTCCATCGGAATTCACCTCTTTAAACCATTTTACGCAAAAATAATGTAAATTGCTATCTCTATATTAGAGGACAACGCCCACTTTTCCTAATAATTTGCACTGTGTTTTTTATATTTTTTATATGATATGTAAAAATCACATTTTTTCCTTCACTTTGTTAAATAGTTTTCTTTCTTTTTTGAATTTGCTACAATATAATCTATGCAGAGGGATGCACTTCGACAATTGAATACATATTTTAAAGAAGGTGACACACTTGGAACAATCAGCACATGAAGTAGCAAATTGGCAATATTATTTTGCAATTGCCGTATTTTTAGTCACATACGGTTTTATTATTTCTGAAAAATTGAATCGTGCTGTAATCGCACTATTCGGTGCCGCTATTATGATTATTTTTGGAATTGTAGATTTACATACTGCTTTCACATCACATATTCAATGGGAAACGATCACCCTTTTAATCGGGATGATGATTCTCGTACATATTACGAGTCAATCCGGTGTCTTTGAATTTGTAGCTATTAAAGCAGCTAAAGCAGCTGGCGGGAAGCCAATCCGCATTTTATTATTACTATCCCTATTAACTGCTGTCGGTTCTGCATTTTTGGACAACGTAACAACCGTATTATTAATCGTTCCTGTTACACTATCCATTACACGTATTTTAAAAGTAAATCCTGTTCCTTATTTAATTTCAGAAGTACTATTTTCAAATATAGGCGGAACAGCAACACTAATTGGTGATCCACCAAATATTATGATCGGATCAGCAAATAAGCATTTAGACTTTAATGCCTTTTTACTTAACTTAGCTCCTATCGTAATTATTATTTCTATCGTTACACTTGGCATTATTTACTTCATGTATCGTAACAAACTAAAAACAACATCTGAGCAAATTAAAAAATTAATGGCATTAAATGAAAAAGATTACATTAAGGATCAAAGCCTTCTTTTAAAATCGATTACGATTTTAGGACTAACTATTTTAGGCTTTGTACTCCATTCTATTATTCATGTAGACGCTGCTGTTATCGCGATGACAGGTGCTACACTTCTTATGCTAATCGGCGCGAAGGAACATGAAATAGAAGATATATTTGCCCACGTTGAATGGGTAACAATCTTCTTCTTCGCCGGACTATTCGTTCTCGTTGGCGGATTAATTGATATCGGACTTATTTCTTCACTCGCAAAAGAAGTAATCGACGTTACAAATGGTGATATCGGTTTCGCATCTATACTAATCTTATGGGTATCCGGCATCGCATCTGCAACAATCGACAACATCCCATTTGTCGCAACAATGATTCCACTTATTCAAGATTTAGCTACAGGACTCGGACTACCTGTCGATTCTCCGCAAATCGAAGTATTATGGTGGGCATTATCACTTGGTGCTTGCTTAGGAGGAAACGGAACGTTAATTGGAGCATCAGCAAACGTAGTCGTTGCTGGTATTGCAAAACGTGAAGGACATGGGTTTTCGTATATGGACTTCTTAAAAATTGGTTTGCCATTAACTATTATCGCACTCTTGTTATCACATGCTTATATATATTTACGTTATTTAATGTAAAAATTGTATTGCATGAAATTATATCGTCAAATACAAAAAGTTTGCAGCACTTTGCTGCAAACCTTTTTTCATCACCAAAATATACCTATAATTGCCAATCCGCCTAAAATCATACCACCAATTTGACCAATAATTGTTGGGGATAATTGAACACCTTTTCTCACTTCAACAACTGGTCTTTCGTGCCTTAGTTGCTGTACTTCACTTTGAAGTTGATGTACACTTCCATGTAACTCTTTAATTAGTTCTTTTAATTCAGCGACCTCTTCGTTTACTGGTTTTGCTTTTTCTAAATTCATCTCGCATAACTCCTTATAAATTCAATCAGTGCAATGTAAAATTTCGCCAATTATTGTTATATCTCCTGCATACTACATATATAATATTAAATGTATTTTTTAATCTTGCAACTCCATCCATTCATCCCGCAATATCCCCATAAGCATACGATCAAAAATCTTTCCATCTCTTTGCACTGCTTCTCTCATACACCCTTCCATCTGAAAACCCATCTTTTTATAAAGTGCAATGGCTGCTTTATTATAGGAAATAACATCGAGGCCAACGCGATGTAAATTCAATTCATAGAAAGCATACTTTAAAATAAGTTGTATTGCTTCTCTCCCATATCCTTTTCCCCTATCATTTGCATTTCCTATACCAATTGCTAGTAAACCTGTTCTGTTATTCCACTCTATACCATGAATTGCAACAAAACCAATTAAGCGATCATCTTGAACTGTTCTTAACATGAAAGAAATACTATTCAATCTCCGTCCCTTTAATAGCCCATCATCTAATATTTCATGTAAAGATTGCGGGAATGCTAAGTCTGTATCTACATTTCTTAAGTATTCACTATCCTCTTGCCACACAGCCATTACTTTAGCATCTGTTTCTCTAATAGCTGATAATTTAATAGTTTTATCTTGAAAAAGATTCATTGTCATTTCAAACTCCCCCTTTATTAAATAGCGGGGATACTTATTCTAGCCTATTTATCCCCTTGTTCCATAAACTGTTTTATAAACGGGATACTTACAATAAGCGCTGACATTGGCCCATCTCCTCTACATTGAATTAAATTCATTTTATAATTTTTTATTTATTTCAACAATAAAAACTACAAAAAGGCCCTCTAATATTAGAGGACCTTCCTAACAACAAAATGATATTACTTCGTAAACATTTTCTCTGCTTCATCCATTGCCATTTTGTTACCTAGAGCCGAATAGTCAAGCCATGGTTGGTCATTAATAATGTATACGTGCTTACCTTTAACGGCTTTTAAGTCTTTCCAAATTGGTGTTTCTTGTAATTGTTTAAATGCAGCTTTTGCTTTATCGTCTCTGTTTACAACAACGAAAATCGCATCTGCGTCAAAGTCAGGTAATACTTCTTGTGAAATGACTTCGAAAGGACGGTTTCCATCAATTTTCTCTACACCATTTGCGGGTTGTAACCCTAAGTCTTGGAATAAAATTGGTCCCATCGGTCTTTTCGTACTAAATACACGTAATTCTTTTGCAGTAACGCGAATTGCCATTACTTTCTCGTTATTACCCAGCTCTTTATCTATTAAACTTTTTACTCGTTTTGATTGCTCTTCATAGTCTTGAATATATTTGTCTGCTTCTTTCTCACGGTTTACAAGCTTACCAACTTCTTTTAAATGATCTCTCCACGTACCTTCATCTAAATTGAAAGCATGTGTTTTTGCAATCTTTTCGTATTTCGCTAAATCTTTGCCAGCATATTTTTCATCAACATAAATTTCAGATGGCTTTAATTGCAGTAATGCTTCCATATTGGGATCTGTTACTACGCCCAGTTTCTTCGTATCTTTCAGCTTTTCTTTTGCGTGCGGTAAGAAATCTTTTAGATCTCCACCAATAACAGAACCTACTGGTGTAATTCCTAATGCAAGTAAATTATTCGTTAAATGAATAGACATTGAAGCAATTTTTGGGTCATTACTTTTTTCAGTTTTTTTAGCTACCTCTTCATTAGGTTTCGTTTGACCACATGCTGCTAATAATAAAATACACATAATGCTAAATAAAATAGTAAGTTTCTTTTTCATATGTTCTCCTCTTTGAAGTGTTTATTTTGTTTTTGTAAGTAAATAAAGAAAATACGGTGCTCCTAAAGCCGCTACGACTACACCCGCTGGAATAGAATTTGGCTCAAATAAAGTGCGCCCTATCGTATCTGCAAGTACTAAAATAATCATTCCGATTATGCCAGCTAACGGTAGAAAGTGTTGATATGTAGTACCTACTAACTTTCTTGCAATATGCGGAGCAACTAAGCCGATAAAACCAATCCCTCCTGCCATCGATACACTCGCGCAAGACAAACCGACTGCTGTAGCTAAAAGTAGTAAACGTTCTTTTTGAACAGAAACACCAAGCCCTGCTGCTACACTATCACCTAGTGACAGTGCATTTAACGTTTTAGATTTTAGCCATGCATACGGGGTTAATATAAAAATCCACGGCAATAATGCAAGGACATGAATCCAATCCCTTCCCCAAACGTTACCAACTAACCATCTAGAAGCGAATGTATACGTCTCATCATTTAACTTGAGAGAGAAAAATAAAGAAATCGCACTAAAGCCAGCTGAAACTGCAATACCAACAAGAATCAGTCTAATAGGAAGTAAGCCTTTTGACCGGTCACTCGCAAGTAAAATAATAAGAAATGCAGCAAGCACTCCTCCGCCAAATGTAAATAACGGTATTAAAATTGATGCGCTCTCATTAATAGAATGAAAGAGGGTAACGAATACAATAAGCCCGAAAGATGCACCTGAATGCAGTCCAAGAATACCTGGATCTGCGAGTACATTACGAGATAACCCTTGCAAAATCGCACCGGAAATCCCAAGGCCAATACCAGCTAACATTGTGATTATAATTCTTGGCATACGATAATCGTATAGCACAGTTGCACTTTCAAAATCACCATATCCAAAAAGCGTTTGAATTACTTTGAGCGGTGCAATACTCAAAGTACCTGTATTTAAACTCATTAAAATTACAGCAATACTTATACATCCGAAAATTGTAGTTACAGTAATAGCTCTCTTTTTATCCGTGTTAAAAAGATTCTTCACTTATAGCTCCCTCCCAACTTTACGCGCTATATAGAGGAAGAACGGAACTCCAACAAGAGCTACCATAATTCCTATCGCAAGTTCTTTAGGCGGGTTTACTGTTCTCGCCCCTAAATCAGCTAAAACTAATAACATAGCTCCTAATAATGCTGACATAGGAATAATAAGCCGATAATTAACACCAACTATTTTTCTAGCAATATGCGGGATGACTAATCCTACAAATCCAATAGAACCAACAGCTGAAACAGACACACCTGCTAGAATGACTACTATAATCATCCCAAGTATTCTCGTTCGGTTCGTTTTCACGCCTAAATTCGTAGCAACATCATCCCCCATTGATATAAGTGAAATAGACCGCCCTAACGCTGTCGCAAAAACAATCGTTATGAGAATGATAGGCACTAAAATTTTCAAGTGGTCCCACTTTACTCCTGCAACACCACCAGCGTACCAAAACGCTAAATCTTGGCTTAGATTATAATAAATCGCGATACCTGAACTTAACGAATGTAAAAGCGCTGCCATAACTGCTCCTGCAATCGTTAGCCTCATCGGTGTTAACCCGCCTGATGTTGCCGATCCAATAATAAAAATGAGCACTGTACTTAAAACTGCTCCAATAAAGGAGACAATCATTAAATAGGAATACGGCATATTCGGGAAAAAAGCAAAACTAAGTGCTACTACAAACATCGCACCAGCATTTATTCCTAGTACACCTGCATCAGCTAACGGATTTCGTGTTACCCCTTGCATAACAGCCCCAGCGACTGCAAAAGCAGCTCCTACAACTGCCGCGCCAATTACCCTTGGGAGCCTTAATTCATAAATAATTTGATGCTGCGTTAATTTTGGATTGTAATCAAAAATCGCTGCCCACACCGTTTGCAAATGAATATCCTTTGCACCGAATGCAATAGCTAAAAATATAGATCCAATTAAACATAAAATTATTAAGCTCATAAAAGAAATGAACTTAATATGTATCCAGCGATTATTGCCAGCATGTACAGTAGACTTATGTAACATGTTTCATTTCATCCTTTATATTCAGTTGTTTTTTATAATAATTTTTTATTTATAATCATTATTGATAATAATTATCATTTTCATTTAGATATTATATCCTCACTTTTTTTAAATAGCAAATTATTTTTTTACTTTGTTAAAATATCAAAAAAGAATTAGAATTAACCTCTAAAACTTACAAATACATACAATATACGTAGGTGTTCTATTTTTAAAAATTATAGTATACTTAGTTATTATTTTAATTTTCTAAACAAACATATTGAAGGTGAAACAATGTTTTATGTAAAACAACTACTCAATTTTACTTACCAACAAGCATTATCCTGCTTGTTCCCAGTCGTTATCTTTTTAACACTAGCCCTTTCAAAAATCATTTCTCTCCCAGGATTATATCGTTATGATTTCATACTCATTGTATGTCTTCTTATGCAGTGGATTATGTACAAGACTGGACTTGAGACAAAAGACGAACTAAAAGTAATTACTGTTTTTCATTTGATTGGACTTTTACTAGAAATATATAAAGTACATTTTGGATCATGGAGTTATCCCGAAGAGGCATATTCGAAGGTTTTTGGAGTTCCACTTTACAGTGGATTTATGTATGCGAGTGTCGCAAGTTACATATGCCAAGCCTGGAGAAGATTACATTTACAAATGCATCATTGGCCGAAAGCCATTTTTGCCGTGCCGTTAGGAGCTATGATTTACTTCAATTTTTTCACACACCACTTTCTATATGACTTTAGATGGGTGTTAACTTTACTATTATTCATCGTTTTCTTTCGCACATTTGTAGAATTTTCATTACAAAGCGTTACATATAAAATGCCGCTTGTACTCTCCTTTTTCCTTATCGGATTCTTTATTTGGATTGCAGAAAACATCGCAACATTTTTCGGAGCATGGCAATATCCAAATCAACGAGAAGTATGGAGCCTCGTTCACCTTAGTAAAATTAGCTCATGGTTTTTACTCGTCGTCATTAGCATTATGATTGTTACGCAGCTCAAACATTTGAAGGAGTCAAGGGGATAATGTAAATATATATTTGAAACTTCTAAGATTCTCTACTTGCTCAATAAGAAAAAAACGAAATCCATTTGGGATTTCGTTTTTTTGGCTTTTTCAAATCTATAGAGCTTTAATAATACGTTCCATCGCCTTCATTTGACCAATATGATCCGCTTCATGATACAGCATCATACCGTAAAGCTCCCCTACTGTTTCCAATCCTAAAAATGGCTCTGGAAGTTTATTTTCAAATGCTTCTGCTGGAATTTCATTAATACGCTTTGCTTGCCCTTGTAACTGAGACTTTAACACTTCTAATGAAGGGCCTTCTGTTTCCCATTTAGATGGTCTTGTTCCATATCCAAACAAACCTGGATATTCACTTGGCAAATGTTTAAACTCTCTTCCAAACATGAACATCTCCGCTGCAGATAACACGTGACCAATATGCCAGCGAATTGTGTTATTAAAGCCATCTGGCTGCGTATCCGCAGTTTTATCATCTAACGTTTCCATAAATTTAAGTAATGCCCCACGCGTCATTTCAAATTGTTTTAAACCAACTAGTCTATTCACTCTATCGTTCCCCCTTCTTTACATACAATTTATTTATAAATCTACCAGAAATAATTAAAAAATACATCTAATATGCCTCATGCCCTCCGGCAATACGATAAAAAAAGGTACAACCTTCGTAAATATAGAATTACTTACCTGCGCAAATATTTCAGTAAACAGAAGAGGAGTGTAATTGCATGTTAGATGTTCTAAAACAACAATATAATCTAATTAGTTCTACAAGAGAAACTCTATTTACGTTTTTGGAAGAAATCCCACTAGAAAAATTGCACAGCACAGTTCCAAACTTCGGAAACGGTAGCATTTTAAAAATACATATTCATGTAGCCGATTGCTACCGCTACTGGCTCGGCTCATTCGCAGTTAACAAAAAACGAGCAGATTTTTCATTCGCTAGTGATTATGAAATTGAACATGCAGATGTCGCGAAAGTCCGCGCTAGATTTAAGTTAGTAGATGAGACTGTACAATGTTTTTTAGATGAATACAATGACCGTTGGCTCGAAAATATAGCAAATGAAGTGAAATGGCAAAAAGAACCTTGGAGCACAACTCCGCTTTGGCTTTTAACTCATACGGAAACACATGAATTTCATCATAAAGGACAAGTTGTATCGATGGCTCGTCACCTTGGATACACTCCTCCTGATACAGACCTTAGTTAATTCGATTGTTCTAACAAATGAACTACTATAACTGTCGTTAACATTGTTTATGTAAACGGAAAGGCTCTTCATTCTTTTTAATGTTGTTTATAGTTTTGCAAATTTTCTTGCGACACAAACTTGTATTATATTTTAATTATGTTTGTGTCGTGTTCTTATTGATTAGTTTAATATCCATAAAAAAAATATATTAATGTGTTTCCTTTTATTATTTCAGTTACCTAATCAATAAGAGGTTTTTTTCTTGTTATTACCATTTTACACACAACAAAAACGAAAATTCCGAAAATAAAAGTTGAAAATGCTGGTAACACTTTATCATTTGGCACGTACACATTCCAAAAAGAATTAAGAAGCGCATGAAAAATTAGACACATAAAAATACTTTTAGTTGCGTTAAAAATTATTGTTAGTAAGAAAGATACAGCAATTGTCGTAATTGTAAAAGCTAGAAAGTCCCTTTGAGCTTGATTCGTGCCTGGAATGAACCATAACGGTAGGTGCCAAATAGCCCATATAACGCTCACAATAACCGTACTAAAAAATGCCGAAAACCTTTTCTGAAGAGCATGTTGTAAGAATCCTCTCCATCCAATTTCTTCAAGACCACCACCAATGATCATTATTGGAAAACTAAGTAATGCCACGTATAATGGTTTTTGCATCGTTGCTCCACCAAATATTGTTGGAAGATAACAGCTAATAAAAGCTAGAACAACGATTAGAACATACCATACAAAGTGATACCTAGGATTAACAATATTTTTAATAAACACCCTGAACTCTTCTTTTGATCCATATTTTTTCTTTAAACTAATTGCAACGATTGCCGGCATGATCCCCCCGAGAATAAATAATATCATCGCTAGCGGTGTACCAAATGTCGTAATGTTTAATTTTATTAAGTTAATTAATAGCCCCCATAGTATCCATGTAAATATAAAAGTGCATATTACATATCGTTTAATCTCATTCCCCATTTACTTGCCTCCTTTGTTTTAATTAGAGCATAAATTTGGATGAAAGAAAACGCTTTATGTTAAATTATCCCAAAATCCTAAAGAAACATCCATACTCAATCAGGCCTTTATGAGTGGGCCGACTTCCACCTCCCGAATTTGCTTCATTCGCGATTCGAATGTGGATTCTTACTATCCGTTATGGTAGTAGTAAAAAATTTAATGATGCATTTTGTTGTGTATAAAACTTTTATTATTTGTTTTAGGTATACCATACCATTATAAAATTCATATAACATCGAAGTAAGATTCATATTTTTCAAGCAATACATAAAATAAAATTTCAGAGGAGTTTTTATATAATTAATTGAAGAAAATTTAACCGTTTATAAAAATGATGTAGTGAAATAAACCTTTCATCCCATTTAGAGCAAGAATGTTTATATATTTAATTACTAACCTTAAGGAGAAAATTATAATGAGATTAGAGAGTGAAAGAATTTATTTAAGGTCACTTTGTGAACTAGATGCACCCGTTATATTAAAAAGTACAATGGATAAAGAAATACGATATATGACTGGAACTAAGTCTACTTTTTCATTGGAGCAAATTAAGACACATATAGATAATATAAATAATGATCCAAGTCGCTATGATTTCGCTATTTGTTTAAAAGGCACCGACGAAATGATTGGAGAGTTGTCGATTTTAAATATTGATAAGGGGAACAAAAGAGCAGGATTCAGAATATCGATGGCTTCTATTCCATTAACAGGGAGAGGCTATGGAACTGAAGCTATTAAAATAGTTTTAAGATTTGTTTTTGAACAACTCACTTTAAATCGTTTACAGTTAGAAGTGTTTAGTCATAATTTACGTGGAATTAAATCTTATGAAAAGGTTGGGTTTGTAAAAGAAGGAACATTACGTCAATCCTTATTTTATAACGATACGTACTCGGATGAAATTATTATGGCAATACTTAAAAGCGATTATAAAGTGAAACTTTAATCAGTGGGGGTTTTCTTCATCCCCCACCTAACTTCTTTGCTTTCGCTGAATTTTGAGGTAGGGTCTTACTGCCCGTTAATGCGGGATAAAAATATGCTATTGTAATACTCCTTTTTTAAATGAATGTACTTAAACTATCCATCGAATGCTTTGATTAAGAATTAAACAACTTTAAAAAGCCTTACTACAGTAAAATATAGCAAGGCTCTTTAATTTTTATATCAAAATTAAATAACAGCTCTTAACACATTTATAATAGTATCAATACCAAACTGTCTCAGCGTAATTATAAGCATCGCTATTCGGAATTGCATGTCTCCCTTGTGCTTGCGCCTGTCTTGGATCTAAATCATATACCATTGGTGTATAGCATGATGTTTGCCCTTTATTCACAACGCCGTTTCCTCCGGCACTTCCGCAAGTATATGCCTTTCCATCTGTTTTTCTTACGATTCTTGCATCAGCTTCTATATTATAAACTGCTGGGCGAGTTACAGTAACTTTTGCCCAAGCTGTCTTACACGATGTACTAAATTTTAATTCTACATAAGAATTTGAATCAATCCATTTCTTCTCTTTCGTTACTGCGGATTGATCACAGCTATTATAATAAGGACTTTTCCCATCATATGAATGGTCTTCTGCATATGCTTTATCGCTATTAGTCATACTAAACATACTAGTTACAATGAGCAACGACAGACAAAGACATGCGCTTACCTTTTTAAAAAGTTTCATAGAATTCCACTCCTTTATTAATAACGTCCAGTTTTCCCGTAACCGTTATTAATTGTAACTGCTTCAGCATCAGCCGTATAACCAAAATCAGCAGTTAAATCAAACACCATTCCTGTATAAGTGCTTGTTTGGCCTGTTTTAATTGCTCCATTACCACTATTAGAGTCTACTGATTTTTGAAATACACCGTTTTTATATTTATTAATAACAGCGTAAGCATATATCCCTCCAGAAACTGAAGGTGCTGGTTGATCTAAAACAAGCTTAGACCATGCTGCATGACAGTTATTACTGTAACGTAAATAAACGGTCCCTACTTTTTTACCACCCTCATATACCGCTGTAGATTTTGCATTAAATCCATCTGCATCACATGTTGTACTTCCCCCGTATACTTTCGTTGTAGCTGGATTTTTCCCATCATAATAACTACTTAAATCAGTAGCTGCAAATGTACTCCCTTGGAAACTAAATAATACACCTACACTTGCTGCACTTAACACGCATACTTTCATTAGCTTTTTAAACATTTTAAATTTCCTCCCTCAAAATAAGTACGTATTATAAAGACAACCTTTACCGCTATGTAAGCCCTCCTTTCATTCTTCCTAGAGGCATCTTACAGAAACGAATAAACATTGTAAATTCTCTTATGGTTATTGGAATATACGAAGAATTTTACTTATCCTTGTAAGAAAAAAAGTTGAGAAATACACATTTTATAGCATTCTTTATTTAAAACATAAAAGAACCGATACTTGTTTCATTCAAGCATCGGTTCTCTCTATACAAAAGTGCCATTTTTTCTTTTATATAAAATTAATATTTCTCCACTTAATTCGTTGTAAAAGACTCCCTCGTTACATCAATAAATTGTTGTAACGGCGATGTCATCCATTTATCTTTATGCCAAGCAATTTGCGTATAAATCGGGGAAATTGCTTCCTTTAAAACTAACTCCTTTAACATTCCTTCTCGTATATCTTTTTCCACAACTATCGCTGGTAAAAGGGCTATACCTAAATCTGCAATAACACATTGTTTAATTGCCTCTACACTGACAAACTCGATTTTATTTGCTGGATATACGTCT
This sequence comes from Bacillus thuringiensis, assembly GCF_014932895.1. Taxonomy (GTDB): domain Bacteria; phylum Bacillota; class Bacilli; order Bacillales; family Bacillaceae_G; genus Bacillus_A; species Bacillus_A thuringiensis_AA. Next base: position 374,361 of record NZ_JACYOF010000003.1, read on the forward strand.
TCCGTACGAAATAGCTCTTCAAATAAAGTCCGATACGAGCAACCGAATTCTGTTAGTAAAAGTGTTTCACTCTCTAAATCTTTTATAGAAACGGAAGATTGTTCAAGTAAACGGTGGGTAGGAGCAGCTACTACTTTTAATTCTTCTTTCATAAGTGGCTCTACATGTAAAACATCTTCTGTTTTACATTCATCCAAAATAAATGCAAGATCTACTTTCCCCTCCATTAACTGTTCCTTTGCATCTTTATTGGAATGCGCAGGTTTAAATATAAGCTTTATTTTGGGAAATTGTGCTTTAAACCTTTTTAATATGGAAGGAAGCCTGTATGTACATTGACTTTCTTGCGCACCAATTATTAACGTACCTGCTAGTTCCTCATCATCTTTCACAGCCATTTCCGCTTCGTTACTGAGCACAATCATCTTATCGGCATATAGTTGAAACTTCCTCCCTGCTTCAGTTAAAAAAAGACGTTTTCCTAATCTCTCAAACAATGGCGTACCGAGCTCAGCCTCTAACGTTTTAATTTGAGCTGTTACGCTCGACTGAGCAAAGTTTAATCTCTTTGCAGTTTGTGTAAAGTTCAAAGTCTCTGCAGCTACTTTAAATGTAATTAATTGTTTTATCTCCATTTATCATCCCTCTTTTCAATCGGTATTTCCGATTGATTTCATCGAAATAATCCTCTTTGTCTATTGATATTTGTATTGTATGATAAAGAACATCCACAAACAATATAAATGGAGGTATTCCATATGAAAGCACTTTGTTTCGAACAGTTCGGAAACACTGATGTACTACAATATAAAGAAATACATGATCCAGCCATAAATCCAAATGAAATTCTTGTCCGTATGAAAGCGATCGGTTTAAATTTCGCTGATATTTATAGACGCCGCGGTGATTATCATCTCGCTGGCAATCCCCCTTATATATTAGGTTATGAAGGAGCTGGTATTGTTGAAAAAGTAGGAGCTAACGTTACTACTATCAATGCTGGAGACCGTATTGCATTTGCTGACGTTCCATTTGCAAATGCAGAACTAGTTGCTGTTCCATCTGAAAAAGCAATTCCGCTTCCAGATTCTATCTCTTTTGAAACAGCCGCTTCTGTCTTATTGCAAGGCTTAACAGCACATTATTTAACGAAAGATAGCTATCAAATTAAACAAGGTGATATAGCTTTAGTACATGCTGCCGCTGGTGGTGTTGGTCAACTTCTTATTCAAATGATTAAACTACAAGGCGGAGAAGTAATCGGCCTCACGTCATCAAATGAAAAAGCAAAAGTAGCCACGTTAGCTGGTGCTGATCACGTATTTTTATATACTGAAGCATGGCCTACAAAAGTAGTTGAAATAACAAACGGTGATGGAGTAAATGTTGTGTATGAATCAGTGGGGTCTACATTAGAGGAAAGTTTTAATGCTACTAAAATTGGTGGTACTGTCGTATTTTACGGAATGGCTGACGGTAATCCCACGCCTGTAGATCCACGTATGCTTATGGATACTTCAAAAACTTTAACTGGCGGGGACCTTTGGAACGTGCTTACTACTTTTGAAGAACGCAAGCAGCGGTCTACTCAATTATTTGATTGGATTGCTACTGGAAAAGTAATCATCGCGAGTCCTACTACATTCTCTTTACAAGACGGTGCCCGTGCTCATGAATTATTAGAGAGCAGAAAAAGTACAGGGAAGATTTTATTAATCCCATAATCGTTCCAACTTAAAAAGGAAGCTAGATTTCTCTAACTTCCTTTTCTTATTTCTATTTGAGCTATTTTTATATTTCCACACTTTCTTTCCCTTTTGCAACATAACTCATATCCCCAACCGATTCTACTTTATATTCCCCATCTTGATATACAACTTTCGTTACACTTGCATTTTCTACTCCAAGTTTTGTTTTACTACTGTCTAGCATTTCTATTAATGCAGTTATCAGAAGTCCATGAACGACAACTAATACGTTGCCCCCTCCACTTTTAGCAGCTTCTTCACTAATTTTATCAATCTCTGTTTTTATACGAGTAGAAAATAATTCCCAATCTTCTGCTTGTTTCGTAGGGTCTGCTGCTCTAATAAGATTAATCACTTCTTGAATAGAAAACTTCATGAGTTCTTCTGGTGATGCAACGCCCGCAGCTTTTCCGATAGTATCCCACATATTTTCAAGTTTTTCACCTTCAAAAATACCAAAATTTAATTCTCGTAAATCTTTTCTTTGCTCAAGTTTCAATTTTGATTGCTCACTATATTTTAATACTAAATTAGCAGTTTCAATCGCTCGACCGCTATCACTACTATACACATTCGTAAAATAAATATCTTTTAATCCCGTTCCTAAATTTGCAGCCACTTCAACACCTTTTTCTACTAACGGTGAATCTGCCCAACCTTGCGCGCGTTGATTCGCATTTAATATTGTTTTACCGTGCCTTGTAACATATAACGTAACTACATTCTCATTACTATCTGTTTCTCGCTTATTCATCATATTCTCTCCCTTTACATTTCTATATCAATTTTACCACCTCAATTATTCATTGAGCAAAATATACGTAAGTAAATCTGCTTAATAAAAACACGCTACCTTTCTGTATATCCCTGCAAAAAGGTAGCGTGTTTTATGATTACATTTCTTAATCGATACTTTTATTGAGAAAAGGCACTCGAGTATTGTACAATTCCTTCTACACCTTGAAGGGCGTTCTCCCTTAGCTCCATTACCATGAACACTTCATCAGGCACTTCAAATGGTGCTTTTATATTCCACTCACTTGCTTTCTTAAAACCAAATTTCGGATAGTACTCTGGATGCCCTAACACTACAACTGACCCATATCCTAGTTCCCTCGCTTTTTCTAAAGCAGCTACGATAAGTTTGCCGCCAATTCCTTTTTTCTGATGACTTGGAGCTACTGACACTGGTGCAAGTGCTAATGAGGCCACAGAAGTCTTACCTTCTATTGTAATTTTTGATAATATAATGTGCCCGACTATTTCCTCATCTACCGCAACAATTGCTAACTCTGGAACAAACGCGTCACATTTTCTAATACATTTTACAAGTTCATGTTCTTTTTTATCACTACATTCTTCATTTAAAAATGCTTCTTTTACAACTTCTTCTGTCCTTCTATAATCGTTTTTTTGTTCTTGTCTAATCGTTACCACTCTATATTATCCTCTATTCTTTCTTATTTCTTTTTCAATTTTACGAAGCGCTTTTTTCGATCCACGCTCTACATCATGTTGCATTTTTCTTTCTTTATAATCGATAAATAGCGTATTTAAATCGTATCCTTCTGGGTATAATTCCTTCGCTGTCACTTCTAAGTTCATACGTTTTATATTCACTTCAATAAATTCACCGTTATAATATACAACAACATTATAGAAATTATCTTTTTCCTTATATACGATTCCGAAATCGTTATGATCTAACAATTTCACACGGTCTCCTTTTTTATATTCATAATGTGCTTCTCTTTTTTCTTGCACAAATTTCGGCTTTCTAATTTTACTTTCATTTACTTTTTCAAAACGATATTCTTTACTCCCCATATACTCTTTCGCTCTTTGCAGTACATGTTCTCTTACATTCATTTTATTTGCAATCCAAAGCGCATTACTTTCACCTGATTTACCGATTACTAATTTATAAAGTGGCTCTAGTGTCTCACTATTAAATTGCATTGCTGCGTTCATAAAATCATCGTGCATTTCTGAGAATCGTTTAATCTCGCCGTAATGCGTACTCGTAACTGTAATACATCCTGCAAGATAAAACTCCTCTAAAATAGAAATCGCAAGCGCCGCACCTTCATTCGGTTCCGTACCGCTTCCTATTTCATCAAATAATAGTAACGTATTATTATTTGACATCCTCATAATCTCAGACAGATTTTTCATATGAGATGAAAATGTACTTAGTGCATTTTCGATACTTTGATTATCACCAATATCTACAAACACATTTTCAAAAATAGCGATTTCTGTTTCTTTATCTCCTGCAATATGAAGGCCTGACATTGTCGCTAATGTTAACAATCCAATTGTTTTTAACACGATCGTTTTCCCGCCCGCATTCGGTCCTGTAATAATTAAACTTCGGTACTCTTGACCAATTTCAAAGTTTAACGGTACAACTTGCCCTGTTAAAAGTGGATGTCTGCAATTCATTAAATGAATATAACCATGATCATTTAACTTCGGTTCTATGCCATCGATAGATTTACTAAATTTTGCTTTCGCAAATACCATGTCATATTGACTAATAAGTTCCATGTTAATTTTTATATGATACATGTTTTCTAATACCATTCCTGATAACGTCGCTAAAATTTGATACTCTTCCATCGCTTCTTCTGCTTTCAAGCTTGCTAATTCTACATTTAACTTTGTAACCGTATGCGGTTCTATAAATACAGTAGAACCTTTAGCGGAAGCTTCAACAATACTTCCCGCAACTTGATTTTTATAAGAAGATTTAATCGGAATCGTATAACGATCATCCTTTTTACTAATAAAGAACTCCTGAATATATTTCTTATTTGCACTACTATTTAAAAACTTCGTTAAACGTTCTTTTATTTTTCCATCTACAGAATCAATGTTATTTCGAATTCGTTTTAACTCTTTACTAGCGGCTGAATCAATGCTATTTCCTTTTATTGAAAAATTAATTTCCTCTTCAATACTTTTAAATTCAGTCATTGAATTTGCATAAGAAGCTAATACTGGCGCAAAAAATTCTTTATCCAGCATAAATTTTTTAATCTTTCTACAGCCGCGTAAAAAGTCTGAAACACTTACTAATTCTTCTGGATCTAAAATCATCCCTTTATCTAATTTTTGAATTGTACTAGCGATATTAGAAATCCCGAAGAAAGGTACATGCCCTTCTGCATCTAATATCACTCGTGCTTCGGTCGTTTCATTTAAGCGATTTCTCACTACTTTTATACTCGTACTCGGCTCTAATTTATTTATTAATTCTTTTCCTAATCCACTTACGCAATAAGATTTCACTATTTCCTTTAATTCGTTATATTGTAACTTTTCAAAAGTCATCGTATTCATTTTGTTTCTCCTCACTATGATTGATTTTCATCATAAATGAAGATACCTACTCATTAGATTCCAATGAGTTCTATATTATCCAATTACCATTTTTACACATCAAAAACATATACAAAAAAGCTGCGGGGATACCGCAGCTTTTACATTTACAAGGCATGTGTAATAACATATGAGGAAATAAGCCATTTAAAAAGTAGATGGCACACCTCTTATTACACGCTTTATAAAGTATTGTAGGTATCTTCATAGGTATCGAAATAAATCCATGACAAAGTTAGGGGTATGATGTACATAAAAATCCCCTGGTCTTATCCGATTTATTTCATTCAATTTTTCCTATTTAGTACCTACCGCACTCACAAAAAGCACCTCTCATTAATTTATATTATAGTCATTGAAATCTAATTTATTGAAATCATCATACTATATGTGTAGCAAGAAGTAAAGGTGTCGTACTTTTATAACTATGCAGCATGTAAAAAAGAAGGGAAAAACTTACATTTCAGTCTGCCTCTTCTTTTTCATCACCAACTTACTGCTGAACATATATGGAAACTGAGCCTCCATTTACATGGAATTGTCCCCATCCATCCTTATTAATTGTTACAGTATTTGTTTGATTACCCGTAATATCGTACCATACTTCCCCTGCGTTATTCCTTCCAACATCCATCCACTTTGATCCTCCTGGTCCATCAGAGATTAATGTCGCCAAACCAGAATTCGCATGTACACCATCACCTTCTCTTGTCCAGCCAATCACATCTGGATGATCTAAATAATCACGCTGCGTACCATATGCAAAGTTTTTTCGTGCCATCAAAATTGGATCAATTTTATCTTTTAACGCTGGAATTTCATAACTACTATTTCCGCTTGTCCCATAGTAATCACCATAGAAAACTGAAGGATAGCCCTCTGCACGTGTTAAAATAAATGCATATGCCAACGGTTTAAACCACGGACTTACTACAGATTCCAATGACTGCCCAGGCTGAGAATCATGATTCTCAACTAGGGTAACCGCGAGTGCAGGGTGATTTTGCATTACTGTTCCATTCAAAATATTTCTCATATCATAATTCCCATTTCCTGTTGAAGCATAATGAAAATTGTAATGAAGCGGTGCATCGAACACAGATTGATTATAATTGACTTTCGCCAAATAATTATTTAAAGCCTGGATATCATTTTGCCAATATTCAGCTACTGTAAACATTTCTTTACCTGTTTGCTGTCTGACATGATTTACCCAATCACGTAAATATTCATGATCAATATGTTTAACAGCATCTAAACGAAAGCCATCTAAATTTAATTCATTCGCATACCACGTTCCCCATTTTTTCATTTCATTCGCAACATCAGGATGATCAAAATCAAGGTCTGCATACATCAAATAATCATAATTCCCATTCTCGCTAGACACTTCCCAATCCCACGCTTTACCTATGCCTCTAAATTTATAAATTCGATTTAATTTCCTTTCTTCATCCCAATCCGTTCCATCAAAATGATACCATTTCCACTTGAAATCAGAATAAGAATCCCCACGTCCTGGAAAATTAAACCCCGTCCATGCACTAATTTGATAATCACCTGATACTTCAACATCTCGATTGTTACGGTCTACCTCAACAGCTGTTACATTCTCCGTATAATCAGCCCCACCTTTATGATTCATAACAACATCACCATATACACCGATGTTTTGCTTATGTAAAGCGTCAATTGCAGATTTCAATTGCGCTTTTGTCCCATATTTCGTCCGCACCGTTCCTTTTTGATTGAATTCTCCTAAATCATATAAATCATAGGCTCCATACCCTACATCATTTTGTGAAGTCCCTTTATATGCAGGTGGTATCCATACAGATGTGATTCCTTTATGAGCTAAATTTTCAGCATCAGTACGCAAACGATTCCAATGATTACCATCATTCGGAGCGTACCACTCAAAATACTGCATTAATGTTCCATTGTTTATCGTTGCTGCTTCCGCCTTATTCCCCTCATTTATATTAGGAATAAGCAAAATAAACAATAAACAGACTACCACAATCCTTTTCAACATATTTACACCATCCCCTTTTAAGAAAACGTTTGCATAATTTATTAAAATTATTATAATATTCGTTCTACAGTTAGTAAAGTAGCAATCTTTTTATCTCTAACGTTATTTCTTAAAATATGAATTCAACTATTCCATAAGTACCCTCACATAGATTAAAATTCACATCGTATTCAAAATTGTTTACAATTTATCTATAAAAGTATAATGGAGGGATTTCTATGACCGACTTTCAAAAACAATTTTTCGCACGATTAAATATAGAAGAAACAAAAACAGTTTCATTTGAAGATTTATCTCACATTATGTACGCAATGGCGCAAACTGTTCCATTTGAAAACTTAAATGTTCTCGAAAATAACTTTAAAGAAATATCAAAAGAGAATTTAAAAGAAAAAATTTTAGTAAAAAACCGTGGTGGTCTTTGTTATGAATTAAATCCGACTATGTATTACTTCCTTAAAGACACTGGATTCACTGTTCATCTCGTTTCAGGAACAGTTTATAACGCTGCAAACTCTATATGGGCTGTCGATTCTGGACATATCGCAACCGTTTTAAAACATCATCATGAACTTTATTTAATTGAAGTTGGATTCGGATCATACTTACCTCTTGCACCTGTTCCTTTCTCAGGTGAAGTCGTTCATTCGGTAACAGGAGATTATCGTATTCGTAAAGAAACCACTGAAAAAGGAAACTACATTTTAGAAATGCGTAAAAACAATGAGTTTTTAGATCAATCTTCTACTGCTGATTGGACGTTAGGCTATGCATTTTACTTGGAAGAAGGAAATGAGGAAAAAGCAAATGCAGCACAAAAAATTATCGTTGAACATGAAGAATCCCCCTTTAATAAAGTACCTCTTATTGTAAAACTCACTGAAGATGGGCATGCCTCTTTAACGAAAGATAGTTTTAGCCTGACGAAAAACGGTAAAAAAATAAAAGAAACAGTTACAGATGAACAATATGCAAACTTCTTGCATTCGAAATTCGGCATTACATTATAACTTTTAAGCCTTGCCACTTTCGGCTAGGCTTTCAATTTTCAGCAGGGATTTTTTGCAATTTGTTGTATTTCATAGTTATATAGGAATATAACTACATGTTTAGAAAGGAAATGATTATGACAGAACTTAAAGATCGATTACAAGTACCTGATAATGAAAAATGGAATCTAACAGATATTTACCATGCAATTGAAGATTGGGAAAGTGACTATAAAAAGATTGAAGTATTAACAAATGAACTAAAAGATTTTAACGGACATATTCATGATGGCAATAGTTTATTAGCTTATTTAACAAAGAGTGAAGAAATATCTAGCATATTATCATTAATGTTTGCTTATGCACGATTACAATCTGATCTTGATACACGTGATACTGACTCTCAAGCTCTTGTCGATAGAGCATCACAGTTACATGTGAAAGTAAGCGCAGCTAAATCATTCTTTTCTCCATTCTTACTTAGCATAGACGAAAACACTTTACATTCTTACATAGAAGAAACAGAAGGCTTACAATATTATAAAGAAGATTTATTTGAATTATATCGCTATAAAAAACACGTTTTAAATACAGACCAAGAAGCCATTTTATCACAAATGGGTGAAGCACTTTCATCGCCGCAGCATACATTTGGTATGTTAAATAATGCAGATATAGTATTTGGTGAAGTGACGACTGATGATGGAAAGAAAGTGAACTTAACACGTGGAATGTATTCAAAATTAATAGAAGATGAGAATCGCGAAAAACGTAAAGAAGCTTATAAAGCATATTACAAACCGTATGTTCAGTTAAAGAACTCAATCGCTTCTACTCTATCCTCTGCTATTAAAAATAATGTTACTGTTTCGAAGCTAAGAAAATATCCATCCGCTTTAGAGAAATCATTATTTAGCGATATGGTTCCGAAAGAGGTGTATGAAAACCTAATTAATACAACGAAAAAAAACATTCAAACATTACATACATACAATGAAATTCGAAAAGAAAAATTAAATGTAGACGAACTAAGACAATACGACTTAAGCGTCGATTTAGTACAAGGTGTAAAACAAGACATTCCATATGACGAAGCGTTTGATATCATGATTGCATCACTTGCTCCTTTAGGAGAAGAGTATATCGAAACATTAAAAAGCTTTAAAGATAAAAGATATATAGACGTGAGAGAAACACCAGGAAAACGTTCGGGTGCTTATAACTTCGGTGTATACGGCGTTCACCCTTTCATTCTTTTAAATCATCACGATGATTTAAACAGCCTGTTCACCCTTACTCACGAATGCGGTCACGGTATGCATACCCATTATTCACACGGATACCAACCAAGAATTTCTGCACACTACTCCATCTTTGTTGCAGAAGTCGCTTCTACAGTAAATGAAGTGTTATTGATTCACTATTTATTAAAAGAAGCGAAAGGAACTAACGTGCGTAATCATTTAATTAACTACTTTATCGATAGCTTTAAAGGTACTTTCTTTACACAAATCATGTTTGCAGAATTTGAAAAAATCACACATGAAGCGGCTGAGCAAGGTAAACCATTAAACGCACAAGTTTTCAGTGAAATTTATGAAAACTTATTTAAAGAATATAACGGTGATGCACTCGTATTAGATGAAGAAGTAAAATATGGATGGTCTAGAATTCCGCACTTCTATCGTCCATTTTACGTGTACAAATACGCAACGGGCTTCGCTTCTGCCATTCAAATCGCTGACAAATTATTAAGCGACGATCCGAATGCACAAAAAAACTATATCGAATTCCTTAAAGGCGGAAGTTCAGATTATCCATTAAACCTACTGAAAAAAGCTGGCGTTGATTTAACTACGCCAGAACCGATTGAAAGTGCATTGAATCGTTTTAGTGCTCTTGTTGAAGAGTTTTCAGCTCTATAAAAAAGAAGAGTCTCTAGCTAGAGACCCTTCTTTTTTATGCTCCCTTTCCCTCTATTAAATCATTCGCTAATTTCCTAAACTCTTGATTAAACGTATCATTCATACCATTTTGTACGTTAGAGAACAATATTACAAACGTTCGTTTATCCCAGTTAAAATTATTAAATGTGTTCCAACCAGCTAATACCCCATGATTATGATAATAGTCTGGGTAAATATAAAAACTAAATCCATATTTTCTTGCAGGTGATACAGTAAACATATCTGATAAGCTTTGTTTAGAAAGTAGTTTACCATCCATAATGGCTTCATCTAACCTTTTCATATCTTCAACAGTTGTATACATTTCACCACAGCCATACAGCCAGTTCATTTTTAAGCGAGGCGCAGCTATTAATTCATTATCTTTTTTCGTATAACCTTCCGCCAAATAAATATCTTCAGGGAGATTCGCCCCCATTCCAGATTCATGCATTTCAACAGGAGTAAAAATATTTTCTTTCACATATTCAGCGAGCGGTTTATTCGATATCTTTTCTACAATATATGCCAGCACCATATAATTATAATCTGTATATTTCCATCCTGTCCCTGCAGGAAACTGTAACGTTTGTGCTCCAATCCAAGTCACTAACTTTAAACGTGACGCTGCATCAACACTACCTTGTCCCTGTTCTGGTAACCCGGACGTATGTGTTAACAAATTTCGTAACGTAATGTTTTTATCTGCCGGAAACGATGGAATATACTTATTTACATTGTCTTCAATATTTAATTTCCCTTTTTCTCTTAATTGCATAATAGATATTGCAACGACTGTTTTCGTAATAGAACCAATGCGATACTTCGTTCTTGGCGTTGTTAACATTTTATCTTTCACATTCGCATAGCCGTAACCTTTTCGTAAAATCACATGACCTTTACTAGCTACTAGAACACTCCCATTAAACCCTTTATCTTTTAAATATTGATCTAGTTTTCCAGCTGCACTTTCATAGCGCTTTTTCTCATTTCCACTCACTTCTTGCTTATCGTCCTTTTGCTTACCATTGAAATTTGAAAATGCCTTTATATCATATTTTTCACCTTTATTTGCATGTATTAATGCAACGACACTCCCACAAAAAACAGCAAAAATAAAGAAAACGATTAACCATTTCTTTAACATAATAGGAACCCTCTTTTATCCAGTTTCACTTAACGCGCATCCATTCTATTCTATATCTTTTAATTTCCAAATACTTCACAATATTATCTATCTATTATTCACCCAATTAAACTAGATTCCTTTTCCTCATATTCAGTTTTTGACTACTCTCTATTGTATTTCTTTCTTGCAAAATTTCCACCTTACAATCGGATACATCCCACTATAATTTCAATTTCTTATGTAACATTTGTTACATATCATAAAGAATGGAGATATAAACATGAAAAATACCGATAAACGGAATCATTTAGATGATATGATGTTTCATTATCGAGTAACAAAAAACAATATTTTTTTAATTGAATATTACAGAAAATAAATTATAGCTATAAAAGGACCTGTTGCTGTGAATTTTTAAACAAAATAAATCGTACAAATAACGATAAAGAAAAACAACTGATTATAGCTAAAATTACAGGTGATTTCAAAAAAGGAAATGAACACAATTAAAAACGAATCTCATTTACATTGCTAACATTCCTTTATTTTTTATTTTTACTATATAAGCTAACGGCCGATATACTTAGTAAAACAACTATACACAACCATGCATACGTATAGCCTTTTTCATCTACAATATAGCCAAATAAAACAGGTGCAACAATAATAGCAATTTGATTTAATGTAAGCGCAAAACTGACTGTCATCCCTACAGATTCTTCACTTGCTGATTCAGCAACTTCGACGATAAAAAGACTGAACCATCCAATTGAAAAGAACCCTAATAACGCACTTGTGCCATACAGTACGCCACTCGTTATTGTATGTATGCTCATTACTAACAATAGAATGAAACCGATAGAAGTGCAGACAGCTATAAGTAAAGGGATGCGCCGATTTCCCTTATAAAACAAATCACTAACAGCTGCTAATACAATACGGCCAACCATTCCAGAAAAGAACATAACTGAAAATACTTTTCCGGCTAAAATAGGTGTAATTGATTGTTCCATTACTAAAAATTTAATAAAATGTCCAACTAACACCATTTGTAATGAAATCATACAAATACCAGTTAAATAAATTGGATACAACTTCTTTTTACACATTACTGCTTTTAATTGCCTCCAAAAAGAGGGTTTAATATGTTCTTGTCTTACTTTCTCCTGAACATATGGCTCCTTATAAAATATGAAAAATAAGACTCCTCCAATTATACAAATGCATGCAATCATATTTACCGCATAAGCCACATTATATTTTATTGTAAGAAACGGGATTAATACTCCCGCTAACGCACCACCAATCGGTATTCCGGCTTGCCTTATCCCCATAGCTAACCCGCGCTTTTCTTTTGAAAACCATTTTATTATCACTTTACTTCCGCCCGGCTGGGAAACACTATAAAACATGCCTACTAATAAAAGTACAAAGAGTAATCCAGTAAATCCATTTACCATATTAGCTAGTAAAAGCGAACCTCCTAGTAAAAGTGAACTTACCCCAATTAACATTTTTTCGTTATATTGGTCAAGTAATCGCCCGACAAAAAGCATACAAAATAGCGGCCCCATATTTACAACGCTTACTAACAACCCACTCTGCATATTCGTAAGCGAATATTCTTCTTTCCAAAATAAAGCGAAAGCTCCGACACCATACGTTATGAGTGTCGCTGTCGCTTGAGCAATTGTCGCAATAATTAACATAATCCACTTATAAGTACTATTCACACTCTCTTCCATTAACATTAAAATCCCTCCATCCCCTTCCATTGTATGAAAGTTTTGATATCATATAAAATAAAGATTAATCATATAATCCATCAAAAAAAATGATACCTTGTTCGGAGGGCTGATACGTGGACATAAAAGATTTAACTGTTTTTTACGAAGTTGCGAAAGAAAAAAATATATCTCACGCAGCTAAAAATTTAAACTATGTACAATCTGGCGTAACAATGCGTATGAAACAACTAGAAAACGAATTAGGCGTACCTTTATTTTATCGAAATGGAAAAGGTGTTACGTTAACTTCTAACGGTGAGATTTTATTAACATACGCAAAACAAATCATTCACTTAATGGATCAATCAATAAAAGCGGTCCAAAGTAATGGAACTGAGCCAAAAGGAGCTTTAAAAATCGGATGTACGGAATCTACAACTGCTATTCGGCTTCCCCCTATTTTAGCGAGCTACTATGAGAAATACCCAAAAGTCGATCTTATTTTAGAAACCAATACGACGAAACAGCTAACTCATCTCGTGTTAGAGCGAAAGCTGGACGGAGCATTTATCGCTGGATCTACTCAGCATGCTGAACTTCAAACAAATGTCTTTCGCGAAGAAGAATTAGTTCTCATTAGTAAAAATCCTTTATCTTCTTTTAAAGAAATAGAAGACATGAATTTACTCGCCTTTAGTCACGGTTGCTATTATAGAAGTTTATTAGAAGACTGGCTTCAGGAAGAAGGAATCTTGCCTAAACGAGTTTTAGAATTTGGTACAATTGAAGCGATACTCGCTTGTGTAAAATCAGGTATGGGCATAGCAATTATAATGAAGTCTATTTTAAATGCCCACGAACATGACGTATCATTCAACCCTTTACCAAATAACTTCAAAAAAGTTCCTACTACCTTTATTACTAGAAAAGATATATTTCACTCAGCTGCATTACAAAAGTTTATAGAGATGATTCACAATGCGTGAAAAGAAAATACGTGGAATGAAACGAAAAACAAACACTATGATAAAGCGAATTGAAGAACATACAAAAACGTTCCACTTTCAAGAAATCATTCATGATGAAGATGAATTCTATGAAAAAGAGATTTGGTTTATTAGAGAATTATCTTAAAAGGGGTACTCTATTACTATCATCTAGCATAAAAGAAAGAACAATTAATTTTACATAATAGAAAAAGGTATACCTAAAATGCCGGTATACCTTTTATCCTATCCCACTTATTTTTCTTTTAATACACTATGTAATCGATCCGGATAATTTGTAAACATTCCTGTAGCACCCCACTGAATTAACAACCTCATATCTTCTTTCTCATTTATTGTATACGGATGAATTAACAGGCGATTTTCCCTAGCCATTTTCATATATGACTCATTAATAATTAATTCGCCATTATCATTACGTAAGTTTGGCCCAATACCAACTGCATACTTTTTAATTTCTTGAAAATCATCATTCGTTACACTTTTCGGTTCATGTGTAATGCCAGACCATTCAACAATCTCATCATTATCATTTGGATAATACCAAAGTAATTGAACTAATGGAATATTTTCATTCATACTATGAATCTTTTTTAAACTATCTTTACTAAATGATTGAATCATAACACGGCTAGAAGACATATTTTGACCTATTAAATTATATTTTTTTAACAAAGCTAATAATTTCTCTTCCATTCCTGGATACACATCTGGCGATTTTGTTTCAATATAATACTTCATGCTTCTCCCATACTTTTGAAAGATTTCTTCAAGAGTCGGAACTTTTTGACCAATATACTCTTGCTTAGCCTTTTCTGGATAAGCCTTATTAAACCATGAACCCGCATCTAAATTTTTTATTTCACTTAACGTTTTATCTCGCACTTCACCTGTTCCATTTGTAGTTCGATCAACTGCTGTATCATGCATTGCAATTAATTGACCATCCTTTGTTAATTGAATATCTAATTCTAAATAATCCGCTTTCATTTTTTTCACAAGGTCATACGAAGCAAAAGTGTGCTCAGGTGCATGTCCACTTGCTCCGCGATGTGCAATATTTAAAAACTTATTCGTATTCCACTCATGCTTTCCTTCTGATTTCGCATGAACAGCTCCCCCAGCAAAAATACTTCCCATCGTAAAGAAAATAACTAATACGCTAATAATCTTTCTCATCCTTCTAACCCTTCCTACGTTGCAAATTTCAACAAGCTAATGAGATTCACACGAAATAGAGGACATACTTTCATTATTTTTATAAGCCTATATTAAAATTCCAATCTTACATTTATTCACTCTATTATGTTTATAAAATCGAAAATTCTTTTTATACTATTTAATTCCTATATTCCCTCCCCTTCACATGTAACAGATCGCAATAGTACTCCCTATTATGTATGGTTCTATTCAATAAAAAAAACCATAATTTATTTAGAGGACACGCCTGTATCCCTAAATAAATTTATGGCTTTTCTCAAATATCTCCGGCCTCTATTAACTTGTTGAATTTAATCATACCAAACCTATTAAAATTTGTGAATATTATTTTTTCAATACAGCGAGGCTTTATTCATCCTTCACTAATTATTAGTTTAAACCGATCGGTATTTTACGGACAAAGGGTAAATATAATGCCTTTTTGTCTTTTATAACAACTTACATTTTTTACAATTTATAAGTTAGAAAGTGGATAATCATTATACAAACAATATTTCCTTATTCATTTAAAAATTTCCTAATAAATGGTTCATAACCCCTTCAAATAATACATTTGTTGGATTTATAATCGATTTCCCTGTACACCATCCTATAAAGCCATCTGGTCTAATTAATACCGCTCCTCCATGCCCTATCCTATATAATTCACTAAAAACATCTTCTTGAGCAATAAAGTCTCCACTTAAACCTACCCGATACACTTTTATATTTACTCCTAATTTAGATGCAACATCATGTGCAGCTTCAGCCCAAGCACTATTTTCTGCTCCAGTAAGTAACACAAAATCGTTACCTAATAAATCAAATATCGAAACTTCTTTTCCATCATATATTCCCCAAAAATGTGGTGCTCGCGTTCCAGGTCTTCCGTTCAACTCTACGATATCCATTCGATGTGGATCAGTACATTCATCTATAATCGCCTCTGAACAATATTGATACCCAACAGTAACAGCTAAACCGTCCATATTATTCAAACTGCCTTCCTCTCTATTCGCAGCACGAAATAACAAACTACTCGCATAATCCGTCGTTAATTTTGCAACAGGATATCTCTCTTCATGGTACGTTGCTAACAACTTTGGATTTGCTTGCCCTTTTATAACAGCCGCTAATTTCCAAGCTACATTATGCGCATCTTGTATTCCTGTATTTGAACCAAACCCTCCTGTTGGCGGCATAATATGTGCCGAGTCGCCAACTAAAAAGATTCGATTATCTTGAAATTTCGTAGCTGTACTTTCGGTTGCTTCCCACGGTAAAATACTTAATATTTTCGGTTCAACATTAATGCTCCCAATTGCTGTTTGAATAATTTGTTTGCAACGTTCCATAGTGAAATCCTCTGGCCTCTCCCCTTTTAATGGATCGTAGGCTACATGATAAATCCATTTCCCTACATTATCGACTGGAATAAGCGCACCAAGAACCTCTGGATGAAGCACCATAGAAAAACCAAATGCGTCCCCTTGTATAAATTCACTTAAATCAGCTTCAAAATAAATATTCATATAATACCCACCGATTGTACCTCGCCCCTCGGTTTTAATTCCTAGCTGCTCACGTATTTTACTTTTTGCTCCATCTGCTGCAATTACATAGTCGCAATGTATGACACTCTCTTTTTCTGTTTTCCGATTTCGAATCGTTGCTATTACCCCGTTTTCATTTTGCTCATAAGAAACCAGTTCATGATAAAAAGATAGCTTTCCACTTAATTTTTTCGCTTCCTGTAACATCATCTCTTCTAAAATAATTTGATAACAAGCAGTTTGTTTTGATGGACTAATCTCTTTCACTTTACGAACTAACTTTTCATTATTTTCGTACTGATCCGCCCTTATTTGTTCCAATTCTTCATTATTTACCTCAGCTATTGTTTGAACCGCAATTCTCCCACGACAATTCTCCAGTGCCTTACCAGCTGATCTAATTCTTTTTTCTAGGCCTAATTCTCGAAATAACTCCATCGTACGAAAAGTAATGCCACCTGCTTTCGGATGAATTGCAGTAGACGGATGCCTTTCAATAAGTAAGTACTCAATATTATGTTTTGCAAGAAATAAAGCAGACGCTAATCCTGATAATCCCCCTCCAACAATTAAAACTGGTACGTAATTCGATTTCATATATTTCTCCTCCACATCATTCTTCTGAGCTCAGTGACATAAATATAATCAAAAAACCAAATAAAATATAGACTTATATTTCATTTTGAATTATCATATAGATAGATTACGCCCCAAATTACTTTTTTCCTTTTATACATGTACAATTACGTAAATTGTGTATGTATAAAAGGAAAAAGAAGAGCCTTCGTTACATAACGAAGGCTCTTCTTTTTTAGTACAGTTAAATAGACACAAAGTAATGAAGTCCTTACAATAGATTTCAAGGGGAAATATCACATTATACTTTTCGTTAACTTTACAAAGAATACATAAATACAAATACATAATTAAAAAACACAAAAAGGAGGCTATTAAATGACTAAAAATAATGAAGCTGGTTGGAATTTAGATACTAGTTATGCTACATTACCACAATCATTTTATACAGAAATCCCCCCAACTCCTGTACGCTCACCGGAGTTAATTAAATTAAATCATTCATTAGCAATATCTCTTGGTTTTAATCCTGAGGAGCTAAAAAAGGAAGCTGAAATTGCCATTCTCGCTGGTAATGCAATTCCAGAAGGAGCTCATCCACTAGCTCAAGCGTATGCTGGACACCAATTTGGTCATTTCAACATGTTAGGAGATGGTCGTGCTCTTTTAATCGGTGAACAAATTACTCCTTCAGGCGAACGTTTTGATATTCAGTTGAAAGGTTCTGGCCCTACTCCATATTCACGCCGTGGTGATGGCCGTGCTGCGCTCGGTCCGATGCTACGTGAGTATATTATTAGTGAAGCGATGTATGCACTTGATATTCCGACTACCCGCAGTTTAGCAGTCGTCACAACTGGTGAGCCAATATATCGTGAAACAAAATTACCTGGAGCTATCTTAACTAGAGTCGCTAGTAGCCATATACGCGTCGGTACATTTCAATATGCAGCTGCTCGTGGTTCAATCGAGGATCTTAAATCGCTAGCTGACTATACGATAAAGAGACATTATCCAGAAATTGAATCTCATCAAAATCGATATACTGCATTACTACAAGAAATCATTAAAAGACAAGCAAGCCTCATCGCAAAATGGCAACTCGTCGGGTTCATTCACGGCGTAATGAACACTGACAATATAACAATTAGTGGAGAAACAATCGATTACGGTCCTTGTGCCTTTATGGATAATTATGACCAAGGAACAGTATTTAGCTCTATTGATGTAAACGGTCGCTATGCATATGGAAATCAACCATATATGGCCGCATGGGACCTCGCACGACTAGCTGAATCTTTAATACCGATCCTACACGAAGATGAAGAAGAAGCACTAAAAATTGCCCAAGACGAAATTTCAAAATTCAGCGTACAGTATGAAAACAATTGGTTCATTGGAATGAAAAAGAAATTAGGACTATTTAACAACGAGGAACAAGATCAATCACTTATTGGACAACTTTTAAAAATGATGGAGAAACATAAAGCGGATTACACAAATACTTTCCGTTCATTGACTCTCGATACATTGGAAAATACCTCTCTTTTCGAAAGCCCAGAATTTAAAGAGTGGTACGAATTATGGCATTCTCGATTAGAAAGACAAGAAGAGTCAAAAGCGAACGCCTATGAGATGATGAAAAATAATAACCCATCAATTATCCCTCGAAACCACAGAGTAGAAGAAGCATTAGAAGCAGCTGTAAAAGATGGGAACTATAGCAGAATGGAAAAACTTCTTGAAGCTTTATCCAATCCTTTTGCATATTCTACAGAACAAGAAGAATACTGCCTTCCACCTGAGCCGACTAACCGTCCTTATCGTACTTTTTGTGGGACTTGATTGTTTAATATCTTTTAATGTGCTTTCAATAATTGAAAGCACATTTTCTGTTTAACACAAGCCTAAATTATACTTCAACCAGCCCATATATATCAATATTACAATTAATTTAATTAACTATATCCGTGACAAATGTTGAGAAATATAAGTTTTACTTTTTAATATTACTATTTTTGTCATTATAATTTATAAGAATATTCAAAAAAGTAGGAGTTTTCATGTTTACATCCACTAAAAGTGAACAAATCACACAACTATTAAACGAATGGTACATAGAAATCCGTTTAAGACGCATAGATAGTGCAAATCGTTTTAAAGAACAAATAGATAATAAAATTAACATTTTAAAAAATGAATATTCAAAAGGTATACCTGATCAAAACCTATTACTCTATTATTCTCTATTAAATTTCCGATACAATTATTTAATTGATAACTTAGGCGTCTCTAATGAAAAAGTTACTCTTGAGTTTTATGGGAATCGTTACAATTCTAGCATTTAGTATCGGTATAACAAGTCCAACAAAATTGGATCATTCTAATACCAAGATACAAAGCCTTTCTGTAGGTGATGGCGGCGGTTGATTGATACATTTTTTCACGCAAACATTTTTAACATGAAGTCATGCATAATTGTATGACTTCATGTTTATTCATTGAAACATTCACTTCTTTGTTCTTAGCTCTCTTATATCATTTACATTACCAAAATCACTAATATATAGCTTATTTTTTCTTATTACAACAAATTCCTCTTCATCATTCTCGCAATCCCCCTACTCCCCTCACTACCAACTTTCTCAAGTTTCTCTACAACTAATTTTCTTCTTTCTACAGAATGATTTTGACTTAACTTCGCTTTTCCTTCTATCTTACTAATCTTAATTTTAAAACCAACTATTCCTTTCCTTAATCCTGCCATATAATTCGAATCTACATCATTTAGTGAGTAGGTGCTCTTTGGATCTTCATATTTATATACTAAATCTTGAAGAGAATCTATTAATTCCTGTTCATCTTCAACAATTTCTAATTCACCATATACATGCACTGCAACATAGTTCCATGTTGGTACTGCTTTATTTGTTTCGTACCATGACGGAGATATGTAACTATGTGGCCCTTGAAATATAGCTAGTACTTGTTGATACTCAATATCTTTCCACTGTTCATTCGGACGTGCAAAGTGACCGTATAACGTGAGTGTTTCTCTATTTAGTAATAACGGTAAATGCGTTACGTATGGTTCTCCATTATGCTGAGAAAATAACGTTGCAAAGCTATTTTGTTCAATTATTTCGTACTGTATCTCTTCATCCTGTATTGCGAAATATTTTGGTATGTACATAAGCTCCCCCTTTTCCAAGCTTTTATTTCTCATTATATTTAGGAATCATATCATTCAACAGGGACAGTTTGTATTATTTTTATAATGGCAGCTTTCTATAAAAAAGGAATAGGAAGCATGTACTCCCTGCCGCCTTAGTTTATTTTTTCTAATATATTAGTAACGAATACAGTCTTACCTTCACTATAACCTGCTCGATTTTTCGATGCTCTTGCTAAATCTTCCTTTAAACGCCCATATTCAATAGCAACATCGGGATGTTCACGAAGGTAATTACGAAACGCTACATGTCCCCTCAACTCTTCACTATTCTTATCACACACATATAGATGATGCTCCATCCAAACTGTACTTTCCCCACTCCACGGAACGAAAGCATCCTTTCTTCCAAACGCCTCTCTCCCTTTAAAGCTCCATTCCGCTTGATGATAGTATCCTATCATTTCAAGCCTTTTTACTGCCTCAGGAAAAAATTCGTAATCTTCTATTACTATATCAATATCTAATATTGGTTTTGATATAAGCCCTTTAACAGATGTACTCCCAACATGTTCAATGGACAAAACAAGTTCTTCCATTGCATTGTTAATGAGAGTTTGTAGTTTATAAAATTCACTTTCCCATTTGACGTTATGTTCTTCGATAGTAATTTTCTGTTTCAATGTATCCCTCTTCTCAAAGCATACCTAAAAACAATTTATAACCTCTGAATATGAGTATCTTTAAAATCCGTCTCATATTTCAATCCATATCCAAACATTCGATCCATTCCAATATGCGCTGTCCATATTAAGCCAATCATAATAACTGTGTCTAACTTAAAAAAGACACCTATTATAGCAATTAATATGGATATGATATATGTGTGACATATATTATATATTTTAGCACCAACATGATTATTAATCCCATACGCTAACATCGATAAATCCGGTGTTAGTAGGAACATCAAAAATATAATCCAACTAAATTCATATAATGAATACATATAAATCGTGGCTAATAAAATAACCATTCCTTCAAAATGTACAATACGTTTTTGCACTCTTTATCATTCCTTTATTGCCTTTAATGTTAATCCCATTCCAAACATTACAACACCAAGTAAAACCGTTATATAACTACTTAATCCGAGAAATGGTGTAGGAATGAAATATGCAATAGCTGCAATACAAATAATCCAAAATGCAAAATACTTTCCAGCTATATTACTTATCACTTTTAGTACTTTCACCCAAACATCCCCTATCCTTTAACTGAAACACCTTATTCGGATTCAAAATATTTTGTGGATCAAGAGCTTTCTTAATTTTCTCCATTACGAATAATGCCGCTCCATGTTCTTTTTCTTGATACTTTCGTTTGCCGACCCCAACGCCATGTTCTCCAGTACACGTTCCCCCTCGTTTAAGAGCATACAGAACGATACTTTCGTTTATTTCGTCCGCCTTTTTCACTTCATCTTTATCGTTTGGATCAACCATTAAGAGCACGTGAAAATTCCCGTCTCCTACATGGCCAAGAATACCACCAACAAGACCAACTTTATCTAAAGTCTCTTTCGCATGTTGGATTGCGCCAGCTAATTCTGAAATTGGTACACATACATCTGTACTCATAAGCTTTTTACCAGGATAACTATGAACGTAAGAGTATGCTAGATTATGCCGTGCATCCCATAATTTATTTCTCGCCGCAGTTTCAGTTTCAAAAGCAACTTCTTTACATTTATGATCAAGAACGATTTCTTTCGTAAATTCAATATCTTGCTTTAGCCCTGCTTCATTGCCGTGAAACTCTAAAAATAATGTTGGTTCTTCTCTATAACTCGTTTCATTATAATGATTTACTTGTTTCATGGATAGTTCATCAACAAGTTCAATTCTCGCAATTGGAATACCAGCCTGCAATATATTAATAACAGCTTCTACCGCATCATTTATATTTGGAAACGATGCTCTCGCAGCCATAACATGTTCTGGTACGCCATATACTTTTAATGTTAACTCTGTAAAGCACCCAAGCGTTCCTTCTGATCCTACGAAAATACCATTTAGATGATAACCTGATGATGACTTCGCTGCTAAATTCCCAGTATGTATTACTTGCCCATCAGCAAGAACCACTTCTAAATCACGAACTTGATCACGCATAACTCCATATCTCACCGCTGTCGTTCCGCTCGCGTTTGTAGCAGCCATTCCACCTAACGTTGCGTCTGCCCCCGGGTCCACACTAAAAAACAAACCGTATTTCTTCAGTTCTTTATTAAGCTGAGAGCGAGTCACTCCTGGCTGTACTCTCACAAGAAAATCTTTCTCTCTTATTTCCAGTATTTTATTCATAAGCGAAAAGTCCATTGTAATTCCTTTTTCATAAGGAATTACATGTCCCTCTAAACTGGACCCTACTCCAAATGGAACAACAGCCGTTCCGTGTTGACTCGCCACTCTCATTATCGCTTTAACCTCTTTGGTCGTTTTCGGGAAAACAACTACATCAGGTAAACTACTAGTGTGATAAGATTCATCTTTACTATGTAGCTCTCTTACTGTCGTATTAACAACTACTTGATCTTCAGGAAGTACGTCTTTTAATTCATTTACTAAACGTTCAATTGTGATTTCCATTTCACTCTCCCCTTTTCGCAATATTCACACTATAACGTATAGTTTACCACTTTTGCACTAATTATTGAGAAAAGAAAATTAATAAAAAGCAATCTAGAAATTCTAGAGTGCTTTTTCACTTTATATAATCGTCATGGCAAAACAATATGCTTTTCCTTACAAGAAGCACAAAATTCAGCATAACTAATACAAATTTCTAAAGAATCTTCTGGTTCCATTGTCCACCATCTAATGGCTCCCATTGGTGCTTTAGATGCATATTGCAACACTTCAGTTGGAACTCTTCCAACAACAATGATTTCCGTTTCTTTAAAATTATTTTCTATCCCCTCTTGCATAGCCCTTATTAATTCCATATGTTCCTGTTCCGGAGAAGAATATGGAATTGGAAATAAAATAGACTCCCTTGATGTATCCTCATGAGCAATATGGGCAGATTTTCTAGCTGAATGTGTTTTCTCCGTTTCCCATATACGATTATACGGTAAATGAGTTGGCAAATTTAATTCTTGTACTCGTTTATTCATTCTGTCACCATAATATTCTTCTAATTCCTTACAAAGGATTTGGATTTGTTTATTTCTAAGAAAAGTTGCATTATTCCCTCCTTCATTTCTATATTGAAGGTAAAGTAAATCGGTAATTGCTACATACTTTGTACAAAGAAATGTTCGAACTAATATATCGTAATCATCCGCAACTAGTAACTCCTCCCGATGCCCACCAATGTGATGATAACAACCTTTCGTCCATGCACGCGGATGATTTGGTAATCCAATTAGATGCGTAATTGTCTTACCATTAATAGCAGCTTGTTTATAAGCATTTTGCCATCTGTTCATTCCATGAACCCACACACGATAATACATACTATAGCCAAAACCACAATCCCAGCCATACCAATGTGAATCATTACTTTCTTCATACACTTCAGCACTATCACCATAGACAAAACCACAATCAGGATGTTGCTGAAAAGCATAAACAATTTTCTCTAAACAATGTGGGGTTAATTCATCATCATGATCTAATTCAACTAAAATCTCTCCTGCACAAAGACTAGCCGCATAATTTTTCACCGCACCAATATAACCGTTTTGCCTATCTTGCCGATATATCCTTACTCTTGAATCATCCATCTTCTTTAAATAATTATGATAAAATTCATCATTATCACATGAGTCATCTACAATGACCCATTCCCAATTTGCATATGTTTGATTGAGTAAAGAATGATAAGGCCTTTCAATTTTTTCTTTCGATCTATAACTAGCTGTAAATATAGACACTAAAGGCGTATCCGTATTAAATTTCCGTGCGAAAAACCTTTCATTTTCAGGGAAGGGGTCCGTATATTCCAGCCACGCATAAAACAATTCGGACACTTGAATTTCATTTGGATATATATAATGTACCCATCTTTTTTTCTCATGAAATGGTAATTCATTTAAATATGAAAACTCTCTCCATTCCTTTCCCAAAGATACATATAAACGTGGCTGTTTCGGATTTATATTTACTAACCGATGCTCTGCTTCACACACACGTACTGTTATTCCGCTCTCTTCAATGTAATGAACCGTATCCTGTAAATCCTCATAAGAATATTTATTTGAAACAAATAAATATACCGTTAATATCGGAAGATGGGTTGCAGACATGTATCCTTCCTCCTTCTCTAAAATTATTCAGAATAAAGCGACTCATACCTATGAAATCATATGTCAAATTTATAATAATGTTCAATAACTCCCATTCTCTTTTTCATCATAACTTAGTAAAAAAGAACTTGCAGCACTCGCTACAAGTTCTTTTTTCACTACATTTTAAATGATTTCTTTATTAACAGCATAAACCAAATTAATGTGACCGCCATCATTGAATGAGAGAATCCTACAATATAAGTTAAACCTTTAAAGTCCGCTCCATTTAGTTGAAGAAGCCCTCTCGCTGCCAATGAACCTAACATTAAGGTTAATGCAATGTTATGTAAAACAAACCATTTATTAAATCCTTTTACTTCATGAAATGCGAATACTTTTGCTAATCCTAAAGCAATTAAAAAGAAGAAAAAGCCAAGTACAAGTGTATGTGTATGCAAAAGATTTAACAAAGTAGATCCTAAAATCCCTTTATATTTTCCATACTCCCTAGCAAATATTCCTGACAATAAACCTATAATCAAATAAGTAAACGATGCATTATATAATTTTTTCATTATATACCTCCTTGAGTAGAATGTGTAGTGTGTCATATTTAGTAATAATGATAGTTATATAGTAAAAACTCCTAGTTACCTAGGAGTTATTGTATAAGTATCTCACTCTTTACAATCAATCCTAATTATAAAATATCCTTTTATACAAAACAATCGAACTTTATGTGAACAAGCAAAGCTCTATTAAAATATGTTGCACTTTCGTTTCACACAATCCATACTAATTGTTATAACTTTTAAAGGTGGTGCAATAAATTGATAGTTTTAGAAACTGAACGTCTCAATCTTCGTTGGTTTGATGTAAAAGATGCTCCGTTTATTCTCGAATTAGTAAATGACCCTGCATGGATTCAGTTTATTGGTGATAAAGGGGTTAGAAATTTAAAAGACGCAAAAAACTATATTGTAAACGGACCAGTCGATATGTATAACAAAATTGGATTCGGTCTTTACTTAGTAGAACGAAAAGAAGATCTCACGCCACTTGGTATGTGTGGTCTTATTAAAAGAGATTCATTAGAAGATGTTGATATCGGCTTTGCGTTTTTAGAAAAATTCCGCTCAAAAGGATATGGCTATGAATCAGCTTCTGCGGTATTGGAATATGGTGTACAGAAGTTAGGGCTAAAACGAATTGTAGCAATTACTTCTACAGACAATGTTGATTCAGGAAATCTTTTGGAAAAATTAGGATTGCAATTTGAGAAGATTATTTCAGGATCAGGAGAAAATCTAAAGTTATTCGGATATAACGTATAATAAATGGCGGCCTTTCTTCTTTAATCGAATCAAAATTTTTCTTTATATTTCTGAAAGAATTTAGTACATTTCTTTAATATATGTTCCTAAAAGTTATAATGATTAAAATACTTATCTGTTTTTAGCGATATAATCAGGTTAATATTTAAATTACAACTCAAATTTCCAGTACTATATTTATTCTTAAAAACCTTTTATCTTGTTCTTAAAGTTGTCAAAACTCTTATGTAGTTACATGAAAACTTTATGCTACTATGTTACTAAGAAACTATGCGTTCCCTTAACCTTGTATCCGGCCCTGTATTTTTTACAGGGTCTTTGTTTATTTAAATTACTTATCATCTGCTTATAAATATTAAAACTCATTTTAGTACTAGTTTTCATAAAAAAGAACATATAAATTTCAAAGTCCCTTTTCCAACACAAAATTTATACGATTAATTACCAAAACACTCAAATGAACAGTGTTTCCATTTTTGATAAAGTGAAACTTTAATCAGTGGGGGTTTTCTTCATCCCCCACTGATTATCAGCCCGCACCAATCGGGCTTTTACGGGCAGTTGATCCCCCACCTAACTTCTTTACTTTCGCTGAATTTTGAGATAGGGTCTTACTGCCCGCAAATAGCGGGATAAAATATACTAATAAAAAAATTTAAAATTTTCACTTTGTAATTTGATAAATTCCATGTTAATATAACGAAGGCTACAAAACAGGTGTCGCCATGTATATTCATTTTACAGAATATTCACACCCAAAAAACCATTCTTTTACCAGTAAATCAATACCAATTTTACCCATACAAAAGTTAATTTCTAATTTCATATGTACATAAATTTAAGTAGATTTTTTTGCCTATTATTTTTCTATCTTCCTCATCAATTCTAATACAAGTAATATACAAGCACTTTTTAAGATAGAAAGTCTACTAATTACTAAACACCTAGATTCAACTCATACATAATCCTACTTACAAACTATCGGAGAGGAAAAACTATGGGAATTTCTACACTTTTATTAAATACCTTTATTATAATAATTTGCATCCTTAGCTATTATGTATTTTGGCTAGAATTTAAAGAAAAAGCGACATGTAATAACATATTGATTTCTATCCTTTCCTCCATTGCTATTATTTTTTGTATGACTTTTCCTTTTCATTTACATGCTGGATTTATTTATGATTTACGTTTCATTCCTATCATATTAGTTTTTCTATATGGAAATACAAAAAATATTATTTTTATAGGAATTTTATACCTTTCTTATCGATTTTACTTAGGTGGAAGTGGTGTTCTTCCATCATTTATTATCTTTACTATTATTTCTGGTATAACAATGCTCTTCCGTTACTTGTTACCTATGTATTTCAAGAAAAAAAAGATATTATTAAGCTTACTTCTTATTTTAATATGTACAACTTCACTTTCTATCTGCGGTATTGTAACTCAAATAAATACAGGTGGTAAAATAGACTCTACCCTCATAGAATTTTTATTAAATTATATAGTCATTAATATTTTCACAGTATTATTATCAGTTTTTTTAATAGAGGAAATGATCGAAAAATATAAAATGAAAGAAAAACTGCAACGAGCTGAAAAGTTTTATATAGCTAGCGAGCTAGCTGCGTCAATCGCACACGAAATCCACAATCCACTAACCACGGTACATGGATTCACTCAATTATTAAATGAAAAACATGCCTCTAAGTTACCTCAAGATCAGTACTTAGAAATCATGTTAATTGAAATGCAGCAAATACAATCTACTATTAATAACTATTTATCTTTAACCAAACCACAGAACACCATAAGAGAGAAAGTAGATATTAATCACATTTTAAATCAGGTAAAAGACACTATTTCACCACTCGCTCTATCATACAAAGTTGAAATAAAACAAAATAGTACAGATTCCTTTTATATAAATGGGGACCCTGAAAAATTCAGACTCTGTCTAAACAACATCATACAAAACGGAATTGAGGCCATGAAAAATGGTGGAGTATTACAAATAAATATACAAAAAATAAAAGGTAATATTATAATTGATATTATTGATTCAGGAGTTGGAATGTCATCTCAACAAATAAAACGAATTGCTTTGCCGTTTTATTCAACAACAGAAAAAGGGACTGGGCTTGGTACTATGATTGCTTACAGTATTATTAAAGAATTAAACGGAGATATAGAGGTAGAGAGTGAGTTAGGTAAAGGTACACGTTTTTCTATTAGCATCCCCTGCTAATGTAATAAAAGTTATTTAGAAATTTCCTGCTTAACTTATTAAATACATGAATTTCAAGAATCTCACTACCTGGCTCATCAATCATCTTAATTTCGTGTGTTAATTAAAAGTCATAAGGATCAAAGCTTATCTATTTTTACGGATAAACTCTGATCCTTTAATTAAATCAAACATACTTAAAATTTATCACTTTTCTTACATCTGGATGAAATAATAATCCATTGATTGTATCTTATTTACTGATTAGATCTGTTCAATTTTAATCCAAGATAATCTCTCGTTCTCATAAAATCCCCCTTGCCCTCAAAAACCTGGCACTTCATATCTACATTGTAAGTAATGTGTGAATTCATGCCGGAACAATTCTTCTAAACTATAGATACTCTCTTCTAATGCACATTCATAAGTAAAGAATGTACCTGTTCTTTCTATATAAAGTCCGCCGTTATTTGTTTCATATCCGTACGATTGACAATTAAATTGATATTCAGCTGAGTTATTATAAATCACCCTCGTTAATACGTCATCAGAATTTCCTTTATTTAGAGGCTGGTCACTTTCAACGGTATGATGAAACTGTACCTTTACTTCTTTTGCTGCCCAATATAAAGTGAAACTTTAATCAGTCCTCACCAATCGGCGGGCTGTTACGGGCAGTTGATCTCCCACCTAACTCCCACGCATTCGTCGAATTTTGAGGTGGGAGTCTTACTGTCCGTTAATGCGGGATAAATCCGTTATTAATAAACCAACCATTCTTCTCTGTCACCGTCCCAATTAACGCTAGACTTTCCACGCGGTTTATATCAAAAAAGATAGATAATAGCAACATTCTTGCTACATCTATCCCTCTTTTTATTGTTATGATTTCAAATTTATAAACGTAACTTCCGGTAACGATTGCATATGCTGAATAAATGCATTCTTTTCTTCTGACGAAATATTTTTGAGTTGCATTGCTACCTTATAAATCAAACCTGTATCTTGTTGTAAAACATCGACTTCATATGAAAGAATTGGTATACCTTTTACTTGTAGCATTTTTAATATTTGTTGTACTGTTTCTTGTTTATTCATACACATTTGTACAGTTATATTTTGAGGAAATAAAAATTGCACTTTGAAAATACGACTTACAATCTCCAAGCCAATTAATACAAGAACTGTTGCTCCAATGCCTACTATATACATTCCCGCTCCAATTGCTAATCCTATTCCTGCAGTGGCCCATAAACCAGCTGCTGTCGTTAACCCTTTCACTGCTTGTTTTTGGATAATGATTGTACCTGCACCTAAAAATCCAACCCCACTCACAACTTGGGCTGCAATACGGCTCGGATCAAGGGCCATATGTTCCTCAGTCATAATATCTGAAAAGGCATATTTCGAAACGACCATAATTAAAGCACTTCCTACTGCTACGAGGAAATGTGTCTTTAATCCCGCTTCTTTTGAGCGAATTTCCCTTTCCATACCAATTATTGCCCCTAACAAACCGGCAACACCTATCCGTATAATAAAATCAATATCTACACTCACGAGCCCTTCCCCCTTCCATTCATTATAGATAAATAAATCAAAAATTATCACATACATCCATTCATCAATATAAAAGCACTTTATTAAAATACTTTCATGACTCAAATATTTTATGTTAATATTAGAAATATTAACAACATTGATAAAATAAAATAATTATACATAAATCATAACGAAAAGGAGCTTACAAACAATGAATGTCTCTTTAATTACACCTACTACCAATTTACAAAAAGAATACTTAGAGTTTTATAACGAATGGAAAGATAGCGGTGAAACGATGATTCCGTGGGTTATTTCAAAAGACCCTTCTGACTTCCAAGCTATGATTAAAGAATTACTCGATGCACATAACGGAATAAACGTTCCTGAAACGTGGGTTCCAGATTCTACATATTGGCTCGTTACAGATGAAAATAGAATTGTAGGAGCTGTTAATATACGTCATAGTTTAACTGATCATCTATTTAACGCTGGAGGTCATATCGGTTATGGCATTCGCCCTTCTGAAAGAAGAAAAGGTCATGCTACGAAGTTACTAGAGTTATCATTAGAAAAAATAAAAGAATTAAATATTAAGAAAGCACTTGTCGTTTGCGACGAAGTGAATACCGCTTCTGAAAAAACAATTTTGCATAACGGCGGTCTCCGTGATGAAGATTACATTGAGGAAGATGGGAATATAGTAAGAAGATTTTGGATTGAACTTTAAATGATGAATCAAAATAAGCCAGAAAGTGAAGATTCACTTTCTGGCTTATTTTATGCTGCTTCTATTTCAAACTGTACTGTAATACCACTTGGATCTACTACTGTAAATCCATTTATAGTTTCATTTATTTCATGTTGTTTTTCTATTAATCTTTCTTTTACTTCATCTAACGCTTCTTTATGTGGCAGTACAATCGTATACACCCTTAATCCAGTTGCATGCACTGGTGGGTGCGGATTATTTACCCCATTCCACGTATTTGCACCGATATGGTGATGATATCCTCCTGCTGAAATGAATAAGCAATCCTCTTCACGCTGTTGTACTTCAAAACCTACAGTTTCTACATAAAACTCATGCGACTTTTCTACATCAGCTATTCGTAAATGCACGTGTCCAACAACAGTATCAGCTGGTAAACCGTCAAATTCATAATCAACAAGTGTTGCCAGTTCTTTTAAATCGAGTGGCGTACTTCCTCCTGGCCCATCTCCCCATTGATCGCGCGGACGGTCTGCATAAATTTCGATACCGTTTCCCTCTAAATCTTGTAAATAAAACGCTTCGCTATACGTATGATCACTTGCACTATTAAACCTTGAAATTGGTAAAATTTCATTTGAATATGTATAACGCCCTTCTTGCTCAGCTGGACTATCAATGACCTTCTTATTACGAATAACACCAAATAGTGCCGAAGCAAAAACTTCACGAGTCGGAACTAAAAAAGCAACATGATATATACCTGTCGTACGTGGTTCTTGCAGTACCCCGTCCTCTAACTTTTCAAGGACAAGTAGCGTACTCTTACCACCTTTTCCTGCTAAATATGCTTTATTCCCATCTTCCTTAATTACCTCTAAACCTACAACATTCTCATAAAAAGCAATTTGACGCTCTAAATCTTTCACTTTAAATTCGACATGACCAATGCGTGTTTTCGAATGAATTTGTACCATGAATAACTTCCTCTCCAATTCTCTTTAGTTTTTTATATAAGTTGATAGGCAATACCCCCATTCAACGAATACACCTTAATTTTGTTTTTTCGTAACATCAACTTTTAGCCATTTTTTCGATATTTCACTTAACGTTCCATCTTGTTCTAATTCTTTTAACGATTTATTTATATCTTCTAACTTTTCGCTCTTTTTTGCAAATGGAAATGCAATCTCTCCCCATTCAAGTGGACCAAATCCAACTTTTACATTATCTAATCTCGCCTTTGTTATTGTTGTTTCCACTTGCACTTTATCATTATAATAAGCATCGACGCGCCCAAGTCCCACTTCGTTCAATTCAGCTGTCGGATCCTCTGAGAATGTTTTAATTATAAAAGCATTATTTTTATTTAAAGCTTTTAACTCTTGCTCTCCTGCTGTACCAAGCCCAACCCCTACAGTCTTTCCTTTTAGATCCTCTATCGATTTAATTGTGTTATTATCTTTCTTCACCGCGAAAACAGAACCTGAATACACATATGGGATTGAAAAGTCATATTTATTTTTTCTTTCCGGAGAAACGGATAATTCATTTGCAATTGTATCAATACGACCTGAATCTAATAAACCGAATAAACCTTCAAAATCAGAGACATTCCATTCCACTTTATATCCAGCTTTTTTAGCAGCTGCTTCAATAATTTCAGCATCAAACCCTTTTACTTTCTCACCCTCTTTAAAAATAAATGGACTACGCCCTGCAGAAGTCCCAACTTTTACTACTTTTTCATCTGTCTTTTTACTCGCTGTCTCCGAGCTACAAGCAGACAAAATCCCAACTGATACCGTTAACGCTATTGTTAATAATAAAGATGTTTTCCTCATAATTCTTCCTCCTAAATAACGAAATGATTACCTTCTTCAGAAGCATTTAATTGTCTCAAAAACTTTTTCGTACGTTCATTTTGTGGCTTTCGGAAAATCTTCTCTGGCGTTCCCTGCTCTACGATAATTCCATCAGCCATAAATATAATGCGGTCCGCTACCTCTTTTGCAAAACTCATTTCATGTGTAACAATAACCATCGTTATATGCTGTCTTGCCAAATCTTTAATAACTTGCAATACCTCATTAACTAGTTCTGGATCAAGCGCAGAAGTCGGTTCATCAAACAATAATACAGCTGGGTTTAATGCCATCGCTCTAGCAATCCCAATTCTTTGCTGTTGCCCGCCCGATAACATCATCGGATAAGAATCTTCTTTATCCGCTAAACCCACTTGTTTTAAAAGATCTCCTGCTATTTCCTTTGCCTCAACTTCACTTTTTTTCTGCACAACCGTTAATGGCGTTGTAATATTTTGCAATGCTGTTTTATTTTTAAATAAATTATAGTTTTGAAAAACCATAGCTGTTTTTTGACGTAATTGTATGATTTCCTTTTTATAAAGCTTCTTCGTATGAATCTCTAAATCCTCAATTCTAATACTGCCATCATCTGGCTGTTCTAATAAATTTAAACATCTCAGTAATGTCGATTTACCTGAACCAGAAGGCCCAATAATGACTACCACCTCTCCTTTATCTACAGTAAGTGAAATTCCCTTTAGTACTTCATTGTTTTTATATGATTTATACAAATTCCTTATCTCAATCACATATATCACCTCTTTTCTATTACAAATATGGTGCATCAAGTTTCTTTTCTAACTTTTTCTGTCCCCAGCTAATTACGATTGTAATAATCCAATATACAATCGCTACTGCTAAATAGCTTTCCATATAACGATACGATTGCGCCGCTAGCATTTTCGCTTGCGCTAAAATTTCAGCCACCCCAAGAGCAAAAGATAACGAAGATTCTTTTAACAGT
This sequence comes from Bacillus thuringiensis, assembly GCF_014932895.1. Lineage (GTDB taxonomy): Bacteria > Bacillota > Bacilli > Bacillales > Bacillaceae_G > Bacillus_A > Bacillus_A thuringiensis_AA. The sequence continues at coordinate 407,771 of NZ_JACYOF010000003.1, forward strand.
CCGACAAAATTATTTCCGAGTGATGGTACAGCTACACGAATAGCCTGCGGAAAAATAATTTGTCGCATCGCTTGTGCTTTTGTCATTCCAACTGATAAACAAGCATCCATCTGCCCTGATTCCACAGCATTTAATGAGCCTCGAATAATCTCTGACAAATAAGCAGCATTATTTAAACTAAGGCCAATTAACGTTGCTTGCATAGCTGTAAGCACGGTAAAAGTTGGAGAAATTTGTGGTAATCCGAAATATAACACAAACAATTGAACTAATAACGGCGTTCCTCTAAAAAAAGAAATATACACCCTTGCAATAGGATATAAAAATTTTGTTTTGTTTTTCGTTATAATCGCTATACCGACCCCTATAACGAAAGAAATAATCATTGAAACTACAGTAATCCCTAAAGTTATGTATACATATTTAAATAATTGCGGAAAACTTTCAAAAAAATACGCTACATCAAATTTCACTTTATCCCCCCTTTCTAAACAAAAAACTCTTCTTACACATATAAGAAGAGTTGAATGTCAATCCATTTCCCCTCATCTTTCAAACGCGTTATACGTTTGCTGGAATTAGCACAGTACTTTTATAGTCTGTTGCTGAGATTTCATCGGGCCAGTCCCTCCATCTCTCTCGATAAGAAAACCAATAAATTTTTCCATTTATTTAGTTGTTATTATGAAGAATACAACTAAATATCCACAATGTCAATATGAAAACTAAGAATTGAATTGAATACTTTTTTTGAACAGCTTAGCCCCTAACGAAATTTCTCACATTCACCAAATCTTGAGGTGCGCTATTATTGCAGAATAAACTGCACAGAAAAAGCCATTACTTCTATTAAACTTAGAAATAATGGCTGTATTTTTTATAGATTATTATACTTATCTCATTTTATGTACTTCAGCAACTAACTTTCCGCCCTGAATGCCCATATAAAGCTTCACAGGTGCATCATTCGTATTCTCAAATACTAAGTCTAAATATGGATATGCAATTGTAGCGTCTCTTCCCTGTGGAACATAACCTACTGTTTTAGAATGTGTAGTTCTCTCTACCATTTTCAAACCAGCTTGATCTGCTGCATTGAATAAAGTTGAAGATGTTTGACAAACACCACCACCATATCCATCTACTAATTTACCATCTACAATTTCTTTTCCTAATTGGTACCCTTTATCTGGTGTTGTATCCCCAATTAGCGCATTAAAAGAAAAACGGTCTCCTTTTGCTAAAACAACTCCACTAACACTCTGTGCAGACAAACGAATATTTTCAATTCTACCACCTGTTGAGCCACCTAAATTCGTTTCATATCTACCAATTACCGTACCATTTCCTTGCGCATCACTTAATGTTGCGACAGGTTTTTTCTCCACAATTGGTAACTGATACGAAGAATCCCACATACCAACGTTCAACAATTTATCTACTAATTCTTTTTCCATTAATTCATAAGAAGGTTGCCCCTCTTGCCAACTTCCATCGGGAGCTATACGTGAAGGTACCATCTTTTTATCAACACTCTTCCCAACCTCACTAGCAACCTTCGTTACCGAATTTTTAAATTTCGCTTCATCTTCAAAATAACCTAAACTCGATAAATCTAGTTTTTTCACTTCAGTACCAGTACGACCATCAACTAAACTAATCGTATCCTGCACTTCTGCTTTCGCCTCTACAGTGTGTCCACCAATATCACTTACTAATGCAACATCACTTACTTTTGTACCACAACCACTCACTACAGCTACGCATAGCACCCCAACTAAAATACCCTTTATTTTACGGAACAATATACTCTCTCCTTTTCCCCCAACATTGCTTTTATGTATGTTTTGTTACAATCATTTTACAATATGTTTATAAATTGTTACAAGTTATTTTTTACTCTATTTAAATTACTCTTTTCTTTTGTAAATGTCTATACATATTTATATAAAAATTTGATTTTAGCAGATTTGTAACCTTTATGTAACTTCTCCCCTTCTATCCATTATATACCATTAAATGAACGAAAAACAAATTTAACTACTCCATATTCTTATTATATGAGGGGAAATCATGTAACCATAATTAGGTATCTGCCGTGCCACTGCTCCGCTTTTCACATATATTATGTTGAATTTAACCTATTTTACAGAAATGGAGGATGTTTTATGTACCCCTACAATCCATATGATCCATATAACCAAAATAGTTATCAGCCTCAATATGATTTACAAGCACAATACCAACAATATATAGATCAAACAGAACAAGTTAATCCATATGACCAAAATAGACAATTTCAAATTCCAATCTCTTTTCCTGGTACTGGCGGACGTCAATTAGAAAGACGAGTAAATGAGCTTGAACAAAGAGTACGTCAACTAGAAAATACAGTTGAGCGCCATACGCGTAGACTAAATCGCTTAAACCAACGTTTACGCACAGTAGAAAACAGACTGAACATTCCATTTTCAGCACTAGAAGACGGATTTTAATTTCGAAAATAAAAAATATATAAAGGAAGGGTCTCTCCCTTCCTTATATAAATTGACGAAAGTTTTTTCCATCTCTATACTGATAAGAGTTAACGAAATGAAACAAGGTGATAAATATGGATTTTGAAATAAATTTTCTTTCCTTTTATGTTGTACAAGTAGAAGGAAAAGGTGAAGCAGTTGATAAACGCTACAAACATTTTCAAACTTTAGACGCTGAAGAATATGAAGATAGCTCCTTAAAAGAATTTTTGAATGGTGAATTATTAAAAATATCGAAGCGAAAAGTGGAACGTCACGCGAAAACAGAACAAGCCCCAACAAAGATTGGTCGCTTTATTGTAGAAGAAGGACACGAACTCGATTCAAACCCTCATTACAACCTATTTAATCGTATTCGCTTTGCAGAGACGAAAGAAAACTTCAAAGATATGAGCGAACCTCTCGTTTATACATATCTTGACACAAGCGCTGTACGCGGTGGGGTATTTTTAATCGCCCAAGCAAAACTACGCAAATACTTTGATGACCCATTCGTATTTGTTATGAAATGTGACTTCGAACCAAAAGTCGCTTCTATTTCAGATGAATCAACACTGATTCGTAACGTTGAAATGGCAATTACAACAAAGAATATGAAATCTATCCAATACCCATACATGCCTGAAGAAGGTATGGTCGAAGTAGGCGAACTAAAAATACACCAAGCATCACACGCTCGCTACTTTGAGGACTTCTTAAAATTCGTTGAGTACGAACGCTCTATGCCTGAAATTATGAAAACACAAGTAATGGACATGGTATACGACCAAATTGAAGATGTATTTGAAGAAGGTACAGAAGAACGCGAACAATTCGACCAAGCAATGGAAGTATGGGCTGCCAGTCCAAAACGTGAAATTATGGAGCAATTTTCAACAGAAGAAGTAATGGAAGCTACCGCTCAGATTGTCGAGCACGCTCCTGAAGTGGAACTAAAGTTAAAAGCAGATCATATCTCTGTAAAGGCTCTGCTTGCTGATTTCGGAGATCTAATTCATATTGCGAAGGTTAATGACCGATATGTACTTATGATTGAAGCTGATACATTGACGTTTGAGAAAGGCTTCTCTCCTATTGAGTTCCTAAAGCCAGATGAATTACAAGATGTGATTGAGCGGATTGAGAATAAACAACAGTATAGCTATACCCCAGAAGAAATTGAATAATGTAAAAAATGACTAATAAAGTGTTTAAAATAACAATTATGTGTCCACAAGCGTGACCACGTTCGTGACCATCCAGTACTAAAATTTTCGGTTCTAATTTTAAATAAATGCTGCCATATAACTATTTTTTACTGAGCGCTATTAATAAGCGCTCTTTTATTTTGGTCACATTTACATGTCTATTTTGTGGCCACTAAAAGGATATGGATACTAAAACCACTTATTTTATAGCATTTTACATTACTGACCAATCGAAAGTCTGACCACTTCCTTCTATTATATTTTCCTTCTGTACCACTCCTCATTTTACCGACAACTCTCTCAATAATCCAAGCTAACTTTAGCTCTTCTTTCCTAACTATGCAGCCGTAATTCCTCCTCGATTTACCAATATATTGTCTAGTTATGTTCGCTTTAGCTTCTGCAACATATATTCAATCCCTTACCCCCTTCTAAAGGATATGTAATGAGAAATGGCTTTATTACAGGGTATGTGAAGGGTATTTTATTTAACGAAGGGGTTGAATTTATAGAGTTTGTGACCAATCTTGTGACCCAAATGTGACCGCTATTTAAATAACAATTTGCTATTTGACATGATTATTTCCATGCGAATTCTCATTTCAGGTTCTGTACTATTTGGTAGAAAATCAGTGATCCACACGAGAATACTTTCATTCTCATCCTTTGCAAAAACTTGAAAAGAAGCATGATGATGAATTAAGTGTGGATTACTTCCTTCGACAACTGCATAAGAGAACTGATATGTTTCGGCATCAATCGAAACAATCCGTTCACATACTACTCCTCCATTTGGAAAATATAGAATTCTATCATTACCGTCTAACTGGGTATCCAAAGTATACCCTGGTACAAACCGTTGATGTACAGCACCAATATCAAAAGTGTTTTTTTGGGTACCTACCGGTATCCTTTTTTCTTTCTTCAACTGTTCGATAGTAATTGGATAAGCAAAATTCTAGTCGATTGTTATAACACGAGGCATTGAAACATGAAAAGACTGCAAAGCTTTCTTGAAAAAGCAATTTGCAGTCTTTTGATTTCTAGATTTACTCAAATAAAAGTCAATCGTGTTTCCTTCAGAAGCAATGGTACGATCTAAATACATCCTTTGTCGTTTTACTTTTATATATGTTTCGTCCACTCTCCATGAGTTCGTTTATTTGAGAAGACATACGTTTCAGACAATTGAACTACCCCCACTTTCACTTCGTTTAAAAGTTGGGGTAGTTCAACTCTAGTTTTTGTAAAATGTTTGATCATTTTTCTTCTATGTTCTTCAACTAAAGCCTCCATTAGTGTAAGTACATTCCTTGACAATTTCTCGTTGTAAATATAAAAGGGCTACCTCAGTAGCCCTTAATAAAATAATTAATTTTCATCAGTTATAAAATCCGTAGCTGTAAAGAGCACAATTCCTTAGTTTCCAAAGTTATTCTTTTACAGGAATAACTGCACCGTTATATTCTTTATTAATAAAGTCTTCAATTTCTTTCGAATGCAATACTTCTACAAGTGCTTTAATTTCTTTCTTGTCTTTGTCACCTTTACGAACTGCAACTACGTTTACATATGGAGAATCCTTACCTTCAATCGCGATTGCATCTTTCCTTGGATTTAATTTTACATCAATTGCATAGTTAGCATTAATTAAAATAGCATCGCCTTCTTTATTTTTATACATTTGTGTTAATAAACCAGGCTCAATGTCTGTTTTAAATTTCAAATTCTTTGGATTTTCTGCAATATCTTTTACGGTTGCTTTTACAGGGTCTATACCATCTTTAATTTTCAAAATACCTTCTTTTTGTAAAATCGCTAAACCACGTCCTTGATCAGTAATTGCATTACTCATAATAATTGTTGCACCATCTGGAAGCTCTTTTAGGTTTTTATATTTTTGAGAATATAAACCGATTGGTTCAATGTGTATTTTTCCAGCTACTTCAAAATCATATTTTTTGTCTTTCATTTCTTTCTCCAAGTATGGAATACCTTGGAAATAGTTTGCATCTAATTCTTTATTCGCTAATGATTTATTTGGTAATACGTAGTCTTGGAATTTTTTAATTTCTAGTTTTACACCTTTTTTCTCAAGTAATGGTTTTGCTTTTTCCAAAATAACTGCATGCGGTACATTAGAAGCACCAACAACAAGCTTATCTTCACTTTTTCCTCCACAAGCAGTTAAACCAAAAATAGCCGTTGTAATAAGTCCTGATAGTAATAGTTTTTTCATGTTGTAAACACCCTTCTTCTTTTATGTATTTATTTTTTTATCAATTCACGTTGTAACAAAATTAATAATCCATTTGATTAGAAAAACAATAGGTAATACACAAATTGTTTCAATGATTGTCACATCGTTATTCCTGCACTGAAGTCCTTCTAACAATCAATTCTCCCTTTTCTACCAGCACTGATAACATCTATAGTCGTTATGCTGTACCACTACTAGTACTAGTAAGGATTTTAGAATTAATACCTTCCCAATAATCGTGCTTATTTTGCTCCTATTGCTTTTACAGCTCCTAGCATTAAAGCTGGCAGTTCTACCCTTACCCCAGGGATAATTTTCATAAACGGGATCAATAAATATTACTGCACATGGACTGTATAAATCGCTCTGTTTCCTCCCAGAAAACCCTTCACTTTCATTCGAACAATAAAAAACCTTTCTGCCTTTAGAATGAGCAGAAAGGTTTGTATGCATATATCAACAGGATCCCTTCCTCTCATCTCTCAAAGCATTTGCTTTGCAGGAATTAGCACCATTTCAATATAAAAATTGATGGTTGCTGGGTTTCACAGGGCACAGTCCCTCCACCTCTCTGGATAAGAGAAATCAGATTTAATTTTCATCTGATTCAAAATTTATTAAATTATCTATATTTTATAAATTGAATTCTATCAATATAATCTCGTTATGTCAATAAGCGTTTATGCAAAAAACAAAACTTCAATATACTATCTTGATGGGTGTGTGGTAGTCCTTCTTATAAATCCATCAATCAAAACCACTTATTTTATCTTTAGATTCATTGTTATACAGTTGCACGGTAATACTAAAGGGTTCGACCCAAACCTTCATATGTTAAATGTATCTCCTTTTCTTCATCCTCCTTCAAAATAAAAAGCACCCGAATGGATGCCTAGATTAAATTTATTCATTATCAATATCTCTACTCTCATCATTATCTGATTTCGGGTCTAACAAGCTTCCTATATCAGGCGGCATAGTTAACTCTATACCAGCTACGGGTTGATTATCCTCATTAAAATAATACTTCTTTATCTTACTCGATTCTTCATTTTTCTTATTTTCACTCATATTACCCCGCCTTTTATGTATGATATTAAACGCTTTACTTAATATGTTCATTGAGAAAGATAATATACTACTTTTTCAATTCTCACACGCCCTATACAACTCTTGCTTGAACTAATAGAAACATAGCTTGTCCACTTTAGACACGACACTTTTTCCTACATTTGAATTGTTTCGTTCCACTCGAGTGCAAAATGAACGAATACGTTTCTCCCTGTATCACCAGATTTCTTGGATTTAAAGCCACTTTCCCTTTTAAGCTGATATAGTCCTTAAGATCTTCTTAAACCTGTGTAATTACAGTTGGAATTTCATTCTGTTTGACACATATCCCCCAGGCTATCTGGAAATGATAAAAGATGAGGTGAGTGACATGAAGGATAAAATATTAGAATTAGTACCAGAATCGGTAAAAAAATTACTCCAGAAAAAAGTTAAAGATGGAAACCGATGCCTCATTGATTTGGTTTTGGATGATGCAACTGCTTATGGATTTGAACCGGAGCAAGTTGTCCCCTGTATCATGGCGGGTTATTATGTTTATGAATCCACTACCTATCCCAGTGAAATGGAGGAAGAATGTAAGCTGAGCTTGGTTTTTCATGCGGCCAATCGCTCGGCAATGAAGCTTCTGTCTTATGGGAAGTATAAGGCGAAACAATCTGAAGGTGGGTGGATGAGATATACAAATCCATAAGGTTTACCTAACATACACTAACTAGCTTGGTGAGCATGGGACACCGTCACATGCCCATCAACTTAAAATCTTGAAATATCCCTAAGTATTTGGGTGAAAAAAGCAACATTTAGGTTCCTTATGACATTTTCCTAATATAACTTGTAACATTGCCTAAACAACAACTACCTTGTGGATTGTTTACTTCACAACCACATCGGTTTTCTTTTATGTTTTCGCGAATATGCTCTACTGGGTTAGGAGTAAGTCCATTTTCCACATATTGTTTGATTTTTTCTTTTGTCCAATCAAAACAATAACAAATTGGTGTAGTTGCTGAGTCATCTTTTTGATGTACAGCTACCTTTATGGCAGATATAAAGTATTTTTTATTATTCGTATCATAATAGACTACATCACAATCTTCGTTTGAACAAAAATAGTGATTGTCTTTAGCATTTAATGTTTCTAATGCAGATGGTTTAAGCAATGATTTTAGTGTAATCAACTTTACATTCATTGCTTTATTTTTACATGATGGACAATGACCATTATGTTCACTTTTTATTGCTTCAAGGTTACTACAACAATCTTCCATTATTCTTCCACCTTTATAATTTATTATTTTTATACATATTCTTCTGCTTTCTTTTCTGAATGCATTAAAGTTTCAATAATAGGACATTCGTAAATATCTTTGCTTTCGGGACATCTTTCTTTAAGGCCTATCAACATTTGTTTAATTTTTTCAAGGTCTTGAATTTTACGTTGGATGTCCTCTAATTTTAAAACAGTGAAATCATATATGTCACAGCACTTTGCTTCATTGCGATCGACAACCCCTAGCAATTTGTCAATTTCATTTAAGGTAAACCCCAATTCCTGCATCCGTTTTATGAAATTCAAACGATCTACCATTTACAGGGAATACATTCGGTATCCTTCTTCGGAACGTTTAGGCTCTGAAATTAAGCCTAAACGTTCATAGTATCGAATGGTCTCCTTGTTAACGCCACACTTTTCAGCCAGTTCTCCAATAAGATATTGCATCAATCTCACCTCATATAAAGTATAAACCCTGTACCATAGTACAGGGTCAAGGAAAGTATTATTTACTATATTATCGATTTACTTTCTTAAAATAAACTGTCATTTTTCAACAATATGGCCCGATTGCGGAATAAGAAAAAATCCTGCACATCAATACAGGATTTTTAATCAAACTTTATTATAAACAATTAGTCTTTTTTATAAATTATCAAACTTTGTTTTAAAGCCACATATGAATTGAATACCGCGTGTTATACTCTTATAACTTCGTACGATATTTATTGGATATAGATTGAAGTTCTCATTGTATTAAATGGGACGTTAATAGATGTTTTTTGGTATTCAAATGTTCCTTGCTAATGCCCAGAAGCATCCCATTTATAATACCAGCCAACGATTGGTTTTCCGCCAATTATCGTTGAACCGATGCTTTTTACAGCTGAACCATTCATTTTTGCAAATGGGTTTTGACCGTATCCCATTTCTTTCGTGGTAATATATAAGTATTTTCCCCCGTGATTACGTGTTGTACTAAAGCTGTTTGGATTAATCGTTTCTACTCCGCCTTGCTCTGTTTCTACTTGTACAACGTTTAGTGAAGACAATGGTGCTGCAGGTTCAGCAGAAGCCTCTGTTGCCATTCCTAATCCAATGAACACGGTAATTGCTAACGATGAAATGCCTAGTGCTGCTTTTTTAAACATAAAAACATCCCCTTCCATCTATTGTTTTCTCTCTCACTGCTAATATAATTCTATTACCTTTATATGCAAATACACAGGAGCTGTAGAAATAATAGAGGGAATATTCTATTTTATGTCTCTACAATATTATCAAATTCAATTGGATTTTCACAGTGAAAAACAAGATACCTATTACAAGAACATACAAATGTTACTATTATTAGAATGTAAATATTTTAAAGGATTTACTGGCTAAGAGGAGATTCACGTGGATATAATATGCAGCATTCATTACAAGTCTATATACGTTACTGTATTATCAAATTTCTAAAAAATACGAACAGGATCATATAGCGTATGTGGATCCTTTTTTACCCTATGAACCAATCTGGCTATTTCTGTGCTTCATAAGTCCGTTCCTTACTATGGCTATTACTTATTTGGGAAAAATACAAAACGAAGAAAAGAAAAAAACGGGAGGAAAAGAAGAAAATCCATGGATGTATGGGATAAGTACCATTATAATCATTCTCACTGTTTTTCTATATCTGAGCCAAGTTTGGAAATCATGATTTAGAAACTGTAAACTGTCCTTTTGCTAAGATGAGTAATGTATCAATCATGCAATATTGCATGATTTCATTTAGATGTATTGATGTATAATAAAAAAGAACTAATCAACATTTTTCTTTTAAGTTAGTATATCAATCCCAAACTAACTACCTAACGAACTCTAGAAAACGTATCTTAAATCATCTTAAGAAGTACAAAAGGCGCCCATGTAGGCGGCTTTTGTATAAAAAACACCTTATAGCATATAAGGTGTTTTTTATATTTCAGCTTTTTAGAAATCCACTTAATCGAAAAGATTATTTATTGCATGTAATTCGTGCTAATCATGATGAATGTAACTCTTTTGGAGAAACCCTACATATAGCGTTCATGTAGCACTTTGTACGTTATGAACTACTGCTAGCAGAGGTTGCGGCAGAGGTTGCGGTAATTGCTGCTATCATAGCTGCCTGCTGCGCCTGTATGAGAACCTCTATCATTGTTTGTAAGCCTGTGTTGGCAGCGTGGCTTTCCGCACCTTTCTGACTTACGAACAGTTGGATAGCAATAAGAATATTTGCATCCGTATGCCAGCGGAATAATTTGTCCCCCTGCAATTTTTCAATGAATGCTCGAATAGAACGAACTTCTTTCTCTCCATCCTCAAGCAACGCTAGTAATCCGATAGCCGGATAATGCATCTGTTTCACTTTTACCTTTTCTCGCTTTAGCAGATTCCATATGTTTGTATATCGTGCTACTAAAATATCCTCACTGACATCCTTCTTTAAAGAAAGAATATGACTTAAAAATTGAAGATTATTCCCTTTGTACATACCAGCTGCCGCCAGCTTCTGGTAGAGACGTTCCACTCGATCCATAAGCGTCTCTACTTTCTCTGATTGTCCTGCTAGTAAAACAGCGAGCGGGTAATCATCCGTACTTGTAAGAAAGAAGTGATCCTCTTTCATGCGTTTATATACTTGCAGCGACCGCTGAATACGTGTGTCATACTGTCCATTGTCTTCTGATAAAAGCACTGCTGCTGCCAAATAAGTGAATATACTCCGGCTAAAGCCAGCAGCGATCAACTGTTCATATAAGTCTAGAAACTGTTGAAACGCTTCTTTGTAATATGTAAAGTGAATATCTAATGTTGCTGCAACCACAAAGCGGTGATAGGACTTTAGATAGGAAAACATCCCTACCTGATCCTTAATATAATTACTTATTTCCAAAAATCGTCCTAGATTAAACAGCTTATCGCTGCCTACATACATAGCGGCAATCATCATCCCAGTTCGAGTATCACTAGTTTTCCACCTTAGTTCTCCCTTCAACTGTGTATATATATGTGTATACTGCTCCAACTTTTGCTGCAATGTAATCATAGTGATCCCTCCATTTTTCTTGTACTTATCTTCTATCATACTATTATTTCATATTTAAGAACATTGATTTACATACATAAATTGTAATCTTATACTTTTTTTGGTTTTTCTGCAATGCCTCTATTAGTTATAAGTAAAATCCAATTTTCGTGTTTAGGGCACGGCGAAGATTCCTTCTTTTGGAGGCCACTTAAAAAAGCTAAAATATATTTAATTATATATTGCGTAAATTTAATGTATAGTTTTTTAATTTTAAAAGCTTCAACAAGCATAACGAAGTTCTAAAAATAGGACAGGGTTAGAATTATAGTTGTTTAATTTTGTTATAAGATACTTTACTACACTAAAAAATATAACAATACAGTCGTTTGGAAATGTAAGTTTTTTTTCAATTGTTTTCATCTGGATTACATTTCCTAAATGCAACAGTATTTTTTTATCATGTTCATCAATTGAAAAATATAAGTTGTAACGCGTTTTCGCACCAGAACCGAAAAATACTTGACTACCCGAAAATTCAACTATCGGGTGCTAATAATCAGCAATACGTACCGAAAATGATCTAATATTTTTATAAATCAACATACCGTACAGGAAATCGACTTTTCTCTTGTCGAAATTTACTTAGCGTACAGTGGTCATATATTTTTAAGAATAGCGGAAGAATATATATATAATGCTACATAAATGTGAAGTTTGATCAACTTAGGGGGGACGGCCTTGTTCAATCAGATAGTAAAAGCTGTACCGAATTTGTTTACGATTGGAAATTTATTGTGCGGTGTTTTTTCAATTACCATGAATATGAGTGAATATTTGGTAGTAGCCTCCATTTTCATTTTCTTTTCAGCTGTTTTAGACCTTCTTGATGGAAGGATTGCGAGAAAATTAAAAGTGAACAGTGAGTTTGGTATAGAATTGGATTCCTTAGCTGATATTGTTAGTTTCGGCGTTGCTCCTGCACTTTTATTTTATACAATAGCAACACCATCTATTTTAACTTCTTTGGCATTTATCCTTTTCCCAACGATGGGTGCTTTAAGATTAGCTAAATTTAGTGTTAAACCAACTATTGGATATTTTAAGGGATTACCTATTCCAGCTGCTGGATTAACATTGGCTGGTATGGGATTGTTTTCATATAGCAATGCATGGATTACATTAATCCTCGCTCTCTTAATGGTAAGTCCAATTAGGTTTAAAAAACTTTAATTGTGATCCCGCCTATTGCCATTAAGACTTAACGGAATAATGTTTATTTGAGTAAGACTTTAGAAATATTAAGGAGTAATTAGGATTTCAATGAGGAATTGCTAAAACATATTTAAGATTCTGTTGCAAAGTTTGAAAAAGCATAAACAGGTTGGTAAATGAGGAACAATGTTTACGTACTTATTTGAACTACCCCTACTTTTACTTTGTTTAGAAAAGGTGGATTCCTAGAACTCCAATTTATTAATAATGGATGGCGTAGACATTATTAAAGAAATTCCATTAAATAAGTATTCCCCTTAATCCTTACCTATGTATTAAGGGGATTTTTCCTATGCTCCTATAAGGTGTTGTTCAAACAAATAATATGGCCTTATCATGAAATTAGAACGTAAATCCTACTCCGGATATGCGCCCTTTTCTGATACAAGTTTTTACCCTGAGTAAAAAAATAAATCCACCTCTGTTGTCACAATATATTATGGAGGTGAGTGAATATGAAACTAAAGTTATTCGCAATTTCTGTAATTACCGTACTTCTTATGAGTATTTTAGTGCCTTACACAGCCTATGCAACTGTACAAAAAGGAAATAATGGTAGTATGAATTTCGACATTGACTTAACAGGTTATCAGCTCTATGGATTTGGTGATTTTAATCAACTGGGCTATAAAATAACACCACTTGCCCAATTATATTTTACAATTATTCAGTTGGAAGAAGAATGGATTGATGAACCACGACTATATATCAAGGGTAACAAAGGTTATGTTCACCTTTGGAAAGAAGATGGCACGAATGTACTTTATACTGTTGAAAAACAAGCAAGTGGCCCATTAAAAGATATGTGGAAAATTGTTGATGTTAGAAGAAAAAAAATTAACCGAATACCAGTTCCAAAACAATTACTTAAAGAAGCATTGATTGAACGCTTAGTATACCCAATAAGTACATCTATTGAAACATATTATAAACCTAAATTGTGGTATCGAGGATTCGAGAAAATCCTTAAAATAGAGAGAGATGAGACAAATTTCAACTTACATGTAACTGTTCAAGTTCAAACTTTTCAGGGGGCACATAATCCGCCTTATGGTGAAGAAACAATTACTTTTCAAATTAAAGGTAGCCAAATTAAGGTTGTTGATTATAAACATAGAGACATTCCAAAAGAAGAATGGAATAAGATAGAATTAAGAAATAATTCTTATAAGAAAACAAAGCAGCAATAAAACAATTGGGGGACTCAAGACCTATCACCTTTCCTGATAATTCACACTTATTTTAAGTACTATTATGCACATCTAGCTTTAAAACCAGCTACCTTTACATGTGAAGATTAACTGGGTTACTTCATTACGGGTATAACGCCATGGGTACCACCAGCAAAATATTGTGAAGGAAATCAATATTAAAAAGCCCAATTTTAATGCTGAGAAATTGGGCTTTTTCGTTACTCTAGTAGAGATAGGAGAATATCATTTAGTCTTTACACTCTCCCCCATCTCAGCCAAATACCTCAACTGCCGCTCCGCCTTTCTCACCGCCGTACGAAAATGTTTTTTCAGAAGTTCTACTGCATTTTCGCTTATATAGTACCTTTCCGTTATACTTTCCCACGTGTCACTACCTTCAAATGTACTCCATAAAAAAGGTCGTTCTGTACTTTTCCTCATTTCTTTAAATACCCATTTTCGCATCTTTTTTTTCGCTTTTTCTGTTAGTTTTCCGTTCTTTACAAGTTCCAGCTCACCATGTCTTTTGTATCGTTTATTAATATCTCTCTCGCTATATACTTTAAGAAGTATATTCGCTGTATTCTCAGCATCTGCTAAAGCTCGGTGCTGCTTCCCTTCCCATATTAAACCGAGCTGTTCCACTGCAAATTGTAAACTTGGTGTATGCTCAAATAATTCTTCATACGCTTGGAAAACAAATTTTTGCAAATCAAATCTGCTCTCTTTTTCCATACACGGGCATTCTACACCGTGTAATGTACAGTCTTGAGATAGAAAACGATAATCTTCTTTTCCCCATGAAATAAATATAGAATTTTCTCCGATGAACTGAATAAATTTCTCTATAATTTGAGGGAAATTCCCTACACCTATTAAATCTTTCTTTGTAATGCCCGTTAGTTTAGTTGTATGACGAGTTAATCGAGCACTCGGTTTCACTAACTCCGAAAATTCTCCAACAATCTTCATTGTACTTGTATCTATTTTTACAGCTCCTATATCAACTATTTCTAGCGGATCTTCTGATTTATACGGCCTGAAATTTCTCTCAATATCGAACACAATAAAATGTGTAGCGTTTTTCAATTTAGATACCTCTTTCTAATTCCTTTTGATACGATAGTTTCATTATTACTTTAAAACCTTTTTCTATCTATTAGCAGTTTCACTTTATTTTCAGTATCTATTTATAATTGTAGTTTATACATGAGATACCCTTGATTTAAAAATGAAAATTCAGTCTTATTATCATATGTAAATAGGAGGACATCTATAAAAATGCAAAAAAAAGAAGGGCGAGCCCTTCTTTTTCAAAAATTACTTCTTAGTTACGTTAGTAGCTTGTGGTCCACGGTTACCTTGTTCTACTTCGAAAGTAACTTCTTGACCTTCTTCTAAAGTTTTGAAGCCTTCGCCTTGGATAGCTGAGAAATGAACGAATACGTCTTCTCCGCCTTCAACTTCGATGAAACCGAAACCTTTTTCTGAGTTAAACCATTTTACTTTACCGTTTTGCATGAAAAAAATCCTCCTACAATGTACCTATATGTACATATTCATTTTCAACCACCTTACAATAATAAGCCAGACATTAAAAAACTGCAACCCCAGAGGAGATTTAACATTGCTATCCTCCTCGGAAGTTACAGCTCATTTAAATCTCTATATTATTAAAAGTAAAATGGTTTAAACATACTATATCATATCAATATAATAAAAGCAAATCTTTTTTTACTATACAACTTTTTGTTTCCACTGCATCACTTTTGATTCACCTGATCCAGCTACAATATAGCCTTCCTTTTGATTAACAATGCGCCAACCATGCCCTTTTACCGAGTCACATACTGTAACAATACCTTCTTCAAGATTCACACGACAAACTGTACTAACTCCCGCCTTATTTTGCGTTGAAGTCGTATATAGAACATGTTGATCTACACTTAAGTCTAAATAGCTACTCGCTTTCTGCTCACTTTGACATGTATGCCAATATATTTTTTCACTCTCAATACTTTCATCTATTTTACAAAAAGAAATATTCCCGCTAATTCCTTTGCACGATCCACTTGCTGCTACTAAATAAGAATTATGTATAGTCAACGCAGAAATCATCTGATTCATCGCTATTTTAATCCTTTTTAATTTACATGTCTCTAAATCAAAAAGCCAAATACCACCATATTTCGCATGTATTTTCGTACCGATAAATAAGTAATGTTTATATAAAAATAATGAACGAATAGACGGTGCATCACTACCGTAGTCAAGAAATGGATGGATGGTCTCCCACGAAGAACCGAAATTATGAGAATGATACAGCGTTTTATCTCCATGAGCAATAACTGTTCCACTTTCATTACTACACACATTCCAACTCGTTGCTTTCGTTGGGAAGCGCCGAACCTCCCACGTTTCGCCACCATTCATACTACGAATAAAAACTCCTTCGTCACCTACACCATAAACTACATTATCTTCACTATGTAAATCTCTAATTCGTTTTTGAAAGCCATTTAAAATTTGTTTCCATTCTCCGTCTTGTTCAATAAATAAGCCATTATATGTAGTAGCTAACATAAGTTTTCCATCTCTTAACTTTGTAATAGCAGTCGCACTTAACATTGTCCCCACGTTGACACTCCCATTCTTAGAACTTCTCAGCAATTGCAATTGCAAAATTACTGCATTTTTCAATATCCTCTTCATCTTCTGGAGCTAGTTCGATTTTCAACCCTTCTTGTACAAGTTCTGCACCGCGTTCTACGAGACGTTCTTCAAATATTGTTACTGCTTCACAAAATAACTCGTACGCCGTATCACCTGATCCGAATACCGCTACTTTTTTCCCTGATAAATCTACATTTTCTAAGTCCTCATGAAAATCTTCCGCCTCAAATGGTAATTCACCATCGCCCCACGTATAAGACCCTAAAATGATTCCATCATAAACTAACAATTCTTTAGCATCCATGCCTTCCATTTCTTGCAATACTACTTCATGATCAAAAGCATCTAAACTTACTTTAATTAAATCAGCAATACTCTCTGTATTTCCTGACATACTTGCATACGCTATTAAAATTTTCGCCACCTTGGCATCCCCCTACAACAAAAAATGATTATCATTCTCATTATATTAATAATGAGAATCAATTTCAATTGTTTTTTCTACTTTTATCACGTTTCACATCTGACTATTCACATTTCATTTAAAATATCTTTATTCATATTCAACTATTGCCAAATCTACTTTCAAACTTTATTGTATTATCATCATTTCACATTTTTCATTTCAAATAAAAAATGTATGTACATCTTACTCAATCATAAATCAATTTTTCACTTTACAGAAAGAGGAGTCCTTATGATGAAAAAGTATTTTATTAGATTATTAAAAATATCCTCTCTTTTAACGATATTCTTACTAACAGTGGGTGCTATTATTTTATTCTGTACTTCATACGGTCATAATTTACGTGTCATTGCGGCTGAGAGTATTTTAACTTCTCAACATCCACAATATGCAAAATTCACGTTATTGTCTGATCAAGAATTAAATGATATTTCTCAATCCATTACAAATCCCAATTGGAAAAATAGCGAATTTATTACTTCTAAGCTTTCAAAAAAAGAGTTAGAAAGACGAAAAAACTTACCGCTAGATGTTTCAATTGAAACGATAAAGAAAAAATATAATGATCATTTTTTTGAAGGTAAATTAATGACAATTAGCAATCCATTAAATGTAAAGCTCGTTACGCAGCAAGGTTCACAAGGAAAAGACGTTGGAGAAAAAATATATGTTATGGCTAAGCGAAATCATGCACTTGCCGCTGTAAATGCTAGTGGCTTTTCGGATGAAACGGGGCATGGTGGTGGTAAAACTGGAATCGGTATCGTTATTGAAAACGAGAGAGTTATAACCACACCGAAAGATATTAACACCCCTACTCTCATTAGTGGACTTACAAAATACGGACAAATGGTTTCTGGAGAATTTTCTGCTAATCAATTATTAAATAAAAATGTCGTTTCCGCTGCCGGCTTTATGCCTCAACTAATTGTAAATGGCGAAAAAATGATTACAAATGATGGTGGATGGGGCTATGGTCCCCGAAGTATTATGGCTCAAAAAAAAGATGGCTCTATTATGTTTTTCATCATTGATGGAAGGCAACCTCATAGCATTGGAGCTTCTTTAAGAGATTGCCAAGATATCCTTTACGAAAAAGGAGCTGTTAATGCGATGGCAATGGATGGCGGCTCTTCAGCAACATTGTACGCAATGGGAGATATTTTAAATATTCCTTCTACCTTATCTCATAAATCACGATATTTACCGAACGCCTGGGTTGTTACTGCGAACCCTAAGCAACAAGTTCATGTAACTATAGACGGAAATCCAACGAGCTCTCAAAAGATTTCTGAAACAATAGGAGCTACCGCTGTAGCTATCGATAAATAGAAAAAGCACAGATGACTATACAATCATCTGTGCTTTTTCTTACTTTTTAAAAATACCAAACGGCTTTCCAACTGGTAATACCACTTTTCCGAAGTGTGTATTTAACACTGCTGCTGCTGAACCATAGAAAGATAATAATGAAATACATAGTTCAGAATATGCTGCTAAATTATGCATTGCGTGCGGCATAACACCTAAAGTACTTAATGAAAGACCAATAAATAAGAAATCAATAAGTACGAAAATCATAAATAATACTTTATGTGTTTCCATTGCACCAATTGTCATAAAAATTGTGAAAATCAAGTATCCGATAAAGGCTACACCAAGCTGTTTTGAATCTGCAGTTTGGGCTAATTTTTCGCCAAATACTCCAAGTTGAATTAACCAAGACGTTCCAACACCTAACCAAAATAGGCCGTAAGCGCCAAATGCTGTTGTACCGAACGTATTGTTATGCTTTGCATCGTGAATGCATGCAAAGATTTGTGCAAATCCTCCTAAAAAGATTGCCCATGGTAATACAAGTGAAACGCCATCTGTTAAGCCTAACTTTTGAGATGATGCTACAAGTGTTACCATTGCTAATCCAAATAGACCAATTCCTGATGGATCCGCTGTTGTCATTTTCACATGATGTGTAGTTTGATTGCTCATATAAACCTCCTGATTATAAACATACTCGAATACAATACTTAAATCAGAAGGCTATGTCAATGGTTTTTTTTGTATGTTGTCAGACCTTATACTTTATAATTTTCGAATATACTTTCGACCACTTCGCAAGGCTTTATATTCAATTTTTCCAGCTCATTTATCGGCACCCATAACGGAATATAACTCCCTCTATCTTTCTGCTTAAACTCCTCACCTTTCCCACTTCCGAAGACTCCATCCGTAATATGGGCATCATAATAATATTCAGTACCTTTATGCTTTACCTTTGTAATAAGACGCTTTACTTCTATTTGTACCCCTAATTCTTCATAAACCTCTCGCTTCGTTGCCTCTTCAGGTGTTTCTTCTTCCTCAATTCCCCCTCCCGGAAAAACAAAATATACTTCACCTTCTCGAATACGTTTTATAAGAGCAATTTTTCCGTCTTGCACAATGATTGCTGCACCACGATTTCTTATCACTTTATTACCTCAACACCAATCGCAACTGTTCCCCACTTTTCTTCTTGTTCTTTCGTATATATTTTGTATGTACTTTCTAGCATTTCCTCTAAACTATCATTTTCACAATCCAATAATTTTTTATCAATTTGCTCGTACATTACTTTAAAGCTTTCGTATCGTTTTACTCCCGTTACTTTTACAGCCATCGTTTCTGCTGTCGTAAGGTTCGTAAATACAATTTCATCGTCTTGTTTTATAAGTTGACGTTTTTTATCGTATAACCGTACTTCATATACTTTTTTTCCTGATTGAATTGATCGAAAAGGTTTATTATATAATCCCATTTCGTATCTCATACATTCCACTCCCCTTTATTTATTTCGCCTACTAACATACTTACACCTTACCAATTCATACAACACAGTTCGCCTTACTCCACTTTGCATATACTGTTCCATATCCATTACTTGCTTTAGAGAGGATGCTAAATTTGTTATGTTATATTTAAATCAAAAACCTGAATATAGTAAATATGATATCGGTGATTATACTTACAGTAAAGTAGGCCCAACTATTTTTTCTTGGAATGATGAAACGAAATTAAAAATAGGTAAGTTTTGTTCATTAGAAGAAGAAATTGTTTTCACACTTGGCGGTGAGCATCACGCAGATTGGATAACGACTTATCCATTTAATGCTCTTTTTGATGAAGGAGCACACATTACTGGACACCCTTCTTCAAAAGGTGATATCGTAGTCGGCAATGATGTATGGATTGGTTATCAATCCTGTATTTTATCTGGTGTTACAATTGGTAACGGTGCCATTATTGGTGCAAGAAGTGTTGTTACAAAAGACGTACCTCCATATGCAATTGTGGCTGGAAACCCTGCAAAACTAGTTCGATATCGTTTCCCGCAAGAAATCATTAAAAAACTAGAAAAACTTGCATGGTGGGACTGGGAACTCTCTGTTATAAAACTTTCCATTCCATATCTCCTCTCCGAAAAAATCAATACATTTTTTGATTCACCTGACAAAGAATCTACATGAATATGAAATTAAAAAGAGCATCCTATTCTTTCTTACAGGATGCTCTTTTTGTATTTATTTTTTATTTATTTTTTATTTATTTTCAAGTGATTGCATGGAGAACATTGAAGTGGAATTTTATCTAAACAATTAAAGTTTGTTTCACAAATTTGTTCTATCGTTGGGACGAATGGGATGACAACAATATTACTTTCTATTATTTGTGTAACAGGGGGCAATACTGTGCCTACTTGATGTTCAAAGCGAATACTCGCTTGATTCATATAATTCCCTGAACCACTTGGCGCGCTCTGAACTACTACTTGGAACGAAACTGTACGTGCTTCACCCGGATTTAAACTTCCTATAAGAAATCCTGATACTGGGCTTACATTTGGCACTGGCGTATTATCAACCGTTACACTTCCAGGAACAAATCGAAAACTACTATCTAACATATCTTGAAAACGAATATTTTGTATCGCTGTATCCCCCGTATTCGTAATAACTGTCGTAAACGTAATAATATCGCCTATCGTTGCTGTTTGATGATCTGCCGTTTTTACAACTGTCGTTGAGACATTCAGAGGAATAAACGGGATAACAACTGTGTTGCTCTCGCCTTCCACTACTACAGGCGGCTCATTAGGATTTACAGTTGCGAGCCCATTCGCTGTAGCAGTATTTGTAACTAAATTATTTATTTGCCCTCCTGTTATTACAACTTGGAAATTAATAATGGCCGCATCATTTGGCTGAAAATCACCTAACGGAATACCAGTATTCGGATTGGCAAATGGAAGAGGTACATCATTTACGGTTACCGTACCATTTATAAATAACGTATTTGGATCAATGATATCTGTTAAAACAATATTCGTCACGGGAACTGTACTATCGTTTATAACGGCAATTCCGTAAGTGACAACATCTCCTACCATTGCCACTTCAAAATTTGCTCCTTTTGCAACAAATAAAATTACAGTATTTACTGTTACAACAACTGTATTACTCGTATCTCTTACTGTAACCGGCGGCTCTCCTGGCACTAAAATATACTCTGCCGATGCAACAGCAATATTTTGAACTGTGCCACCATCTGGAAAACTTGTAATCGTAGCTTCGTATGTTACAATTGCCGTCTCACCGATCGGGATATCTGGTATCGTAAATCCAATCTCTGGATTTAACCCCAGCTGCGGAACTCCATTTATCGTTACACTATTTGGCACAAAATCAGCTTCCTGAGATAAGACATCAATAAATTGAACGTTCATCGCATCAGCCGTACCAGTATTTAATATGCGGACACGGTACGTTACCGTTTCTCCTACTCCAACAATTGGATGATCTACTTCTTTTAGCATATCTAAACTACCTCTATTTACTGGTGTGACTGTCGTATTACTTGAATTCGTAATTGTAAACGGTGGTTCTCCTGAAATCAATTCAAAATCACCAGTTACACTCGCCGAATTCATAATACTATTAGAAGGCGGAATTGCGGTTACAGTTACTTCAAATGTGATTAATACGCTATCCCCTACTGCAAAGTCCGGTAATGAAAAGCCTACAAAAGGATCTAAACCTACTTGCGGAATCCCATTTATCTGCACGCTTCCTGGAACGAACTCTAAACTAGGAGATGGAACGTCAATAAACTGAACATTTGTCGCAGTTACTGCTCCCGTATTTGTCACTTGCACACTATACGTTAACGTATCTCCTATTCGTGTCGCTTGCTTATTTACAGTTTTTATGACACTGAATCGGCCGCTATTTACCCTTGTTATTGTCGTATTACTTGGCTCTGTTACTACAACTGGTGGTTCTCCTGGTACTAAAGTAAAGCTCCCTGTTATATTTGCAACATTCGTAATTGTTCCTGATGACGGGATAGCTGCAACTGTCGCTTGAAACGTCACTATAACCGTTTCACCGACGAGTATATCTCCAACTTCAAATCCAGTAATCGGATTTAAGTTTGGTTGCGGAACTCCATTTACCGTTACACTATTTGGTACAAATGACGCTCCTGCTGAAATCGTATCAATAAACTGAACATTGTTAGCTGTTACTGTTCCTGTATTCGTTATTTGCACCGTATACGTTAATACATCTCCAACGAGAGTAGCGGCTCTATTTACTTGTTTAATAACATTAAATCGTCCTCTATTTACAGTTGTAAGTGTTGTATTGCTCGGTTGGTTTACTATAACTGGCGGTTCTCCTGGCACTAATATAAAGCTTCCAGTAACATTTGCCGTATTGGCAATAGTTCCGTTTGATGGAACACTAACAACTGTTACTTGGAATGTGACTTCTACACTTTCACCTGGATTTATATCTGGAAGAGGGAATCCATTATTAGGATTGAATCCCGGTTGTAACGCACCATTTATCGTTACACTGTTCGGTACAAACGTTATAGAAGAAGGTAATACATCACTATATTGAACATTCGTCGCCGGTACTGTTCCTGTATTTTGAACTACTGTTGTATATGTGATTGTATCGCCTACTGCAACAATCGGCTGACTTACTGATTTTAAAACATTCAAACCAGATTCATTTATTTTCGTTAATGTCGTGTTACTTGTCGTCGTTTCCGTAATAGGTGGTTCCGTTTCACTTACAGCAAATGTAGCCGTAACATCCACAAAGTTAACAACTGTTCCACCTTGAGGTATGCTAGTTACCCTCTCTTGATATGTGACAAGTACAAAATCACCTACAGGTATATCTGGAACCGTAAAGCCTATGAACGGATCTAATCTAGGTTCTGGTATTCCATTTATATTCACACTTCCCGGAACAAATGCTACACCACTCGTACTAGAATCAAGGAATTGAACATTTGTTGCCGGCACTGTTCCAAAGTTAAAAATTAGTACATCGTAGGTTAATATTTCCCCAACCGTCGCCGCCTCTTTATCTACTATTTTTAATGGGAAAATTGAAGCTATATTAATTGTCGTAACAACTAAATTCGTTAATATCGTTTGCGTAATTGGTGGTTCCTGCGGATTCGGTTGCGAAGTAAATGTAACGTCAGCATCGTTTAATATGACTTCATTATCTGGAATCTCTGTAATAGTCACTTGGAACGTCACAGAAATACTCGCATCAGCATTTAATAGCGGACTAACTATAAATCCTATTTCTGGATTTAAACCAGGTTGCTGTATTCCACCTATCGTTACACTATTTTCGACAAATTTCGTTCCTTCTGGAATTACATCTTGGAAGAGTACATCTGTAACAGGTATAATCCCTACATTTGTTATTAACACAGTATACGTTAATACATCTCCAACAGTTCCAGTTGCAACGTCAACTGTTTTTGTTGCTGTTACTTCGCCAGGAGGAGGTAACGGTATTGTAACTACTGTCG
Organism: Bacillus thuringiensis; assembly: GCF_014932895.1. Classification (GTDB taxonomy): domain Bacteria; phylum Bacillota; class Bacilli; order Bacillales; family Bacillaceae_G; genus Bacillus_A; species Bacillus_A thuringiensis_AA. Next base: position 431,640 of record NZ_JACYOF010000003.1, read on the forward strand.
TATTACTTGAATTTGTCGTTGTTACAGGTGGTTGTAAAGGATTTAATACGAAAGTAGCTGTAGCAGACGCTGTGTTTAAAACTGCCCCAAGCGTTGATGGTGCAACAACTGTCACCTGGAACGTTACTGTCAATGATGTTCCGGCTGCAATATCAGGAAGTGGAAAACCAGTATCCGGATCAAATCCCGGCTGAGGAGTTCCATTTATCGTTACACTATTTGCTACAAATGTTGTTTCTGGAGCAATTGTGTCAACGAAAGAAATATTTGTCGCTGCAACTGTACCTGTATTTCGTATAACAACTGAATACGTGTAAGTCTCTCCAAGTGCTGCTTGTTGTACAGATGAAGATTTTTGTATAGTTAGTCTTGCTGTGTTTACTTGAGTCACGACGAAATTGCTATCTGTCACAGTCGTTACAGGAGGGCCTGCCGGATTTATAAGGAAACTTGCAGTAACATTCGATTGATTTCTTATATTTCTACCACTCGGAACACTCGTCACTGTAACTTGAAACGTAATTGTAGTGGTTTGCCCAACTGGAATATTTGGTACTGGAAATCCTGCTATAGGGTTCGCACCTTGCTGAACGACGCCATTTATCGTTACACTATTCGCTACAAATGTAGCTCCAGATGGTATTGGATCTTGAAAAATAATATTTGTTGCAGGAACAGTTCCTGTATTTTGAATGAGAATCGTATATGTTAACGTATCTCCTATACCTGCTTGTGGTGTATTTACATTCTTTATTACATTAATTGATCCTACATTTACTCGTGTCACAACGATATTACTAATCGTTACAATTGTAATTGGCGGCTGCAAAGGACTTACTTGAAAGTCAGCGGTTACATTTGCATTATTCGGAAGCACTCTATTCGTTGGCACACTTGTGATTGACACTTGAAAAGTGACTGTTACCATCCCTCCTACTGGAATATTAGCAAGTGGAAATCCAGCGGTCGGATCTAAACCTGGTTGTGGGGTTCCGGTTATTGTTACACTATTTGCGATAAATGTTGTTCCAGCTGGTATCGGATCGAGAAATGAAACATTTGTTGCTACTACCGTGCCGCTATTTTGTATAGTAACTGTATATGTTAGTGTATCTCCTACACCTGCTTCACTTGCATTTACACTTTTCATCACATTTAATCCTGCTGAATTTACGACCGTCATAACAGTATTACTTGGTACTGTCACGGTAACTGGTGGCTCTGTTGGATTTACAAGAAAATCTCCGGTAACATTCGCACTGTTTACAACATTATTCCCTTGCGGAATTTCATCAATTAATACTTCAAACGTAACAATTACACTCGCACCCGTAGGTAAATCATTTAATGGAAATCCAAGTTCCGGATCTGCCCCTTCTTGTAAGACACCATTAACCAATACACTATTTTCAATAAATAATGTCCCTTGCGGAATTGAATCTTGAAAAAATACATTAGTAGCTGGTACACTACCTGCATTTATTATTTCGATTGTATAAACTAAAACATCCCCCACAGTTGCAACACCAGTATTCACTGATTTCACAACTTCAAAGTTCCCTGATTGTACCGTTGTATTCACAAGGTTACTCGGAACATTGATTGTTACTGGTGGTTCACTCGGATTCACTTGAAAACTTGCTGATACGTTCGCACGATTTAAAATATCTTCATTTCCTGGATCCTGCACAATTACTACTTCAAATGTGACTACAACGGTTTGAGCCGCAGGAATATTCGGGAGAGAAAATCCTGAATTCGGATCGAGTCCACTTTGCGGCGTTCCATTAATTGTTACAGAATTTGCAACAAAAGAAACAGCGGAAGAAACAGTATCTTGAAAAAACACATTTGTTAACGGAACGTTTCCTGTATTTTGGACGGCAATTGTATATGTTAAAGTATCCCCTACTGCCGCTTGAGTTGTATTCACTTCTTTTATTACATTTAAACCACCTGTATTAATTTGTGTCACCACTGTATTCGTTTGTCTACTAATCGTTACTGGCGGCTGATTCGGATTAACAACGAAATTAGCAGATACATTCCCACGATTGGCAACCGTCCCTCCCGATGGCGTAGATGTGACTCTAACTTGAAATGTAACCGTCCTATGCCCACCTGGAGAGATATTAGCAACTGTAAACCCAGTTGCCGGATTTGCTCCGGGTTGCGAAACTCCATCTACAGTTACACTATTTGCGATAAAAGTCGTTCCAATTGGGATTGAATCTTGAAAAATAACATTCGTCGCAACAACATTTCCTGTATTTTCAATTGTGACGGTGTACGTAAGAACATCGTTCACAGTCGCAAAAGCTTTATCCACTGTTTTTCTCGTTCTTATATCAGCTATATTAATTGTAGTAAATACAGTATTACTTGTCGCTTGACCTGAAACTGGTTGTTGACCAGGCACTGGAATAAAGTTAAACGTTGCACTTGCACGGTTCGGAATTGGATTTACAAGAGGATTAGATGTGACTCTAACTTGAAAGCGCACTACAGTCGTTTGCGAAGCATTAATACTTCCAAGATTAATACTACTTGCTGGATTTGCCCCAGGACGCGCTACTCCATTTACCGTAACACTATTTGCGACAAATGTTGTTCCAGCAGGTATACTATCAACAAAAACAACATTATTTGCAGCAACATTCCCATTATTCGTGACATTAACTGTGTACGTTAATACATCATTAAGTGTTGCCGTCTGTAAATCTACAGATTTTTGCATACTTATATTTGCTTGATTCACTGTCGTTTGTACTGTATTTGAAGAAGACGTACTTGTAATAGGAGGACTACCGACGAAAGGACGAAATTGGTAAGACACCATTGCACGATTTGAAATAGGATTTGGATTTGGAAATGATGTAATTCTTACTTGAAACGTAACAATTCTTTGAGCATTATTTGGTATCGTCCCTAAATTAATTCCACTAGCTGGATTCGCACTCGGTTGAGTTACTCCACCTACTGTTACACTACCAGCTATAAATGTTGTTCCATTCGGAATACTATCTTGTAATACAACGTTTTCTGCACTTCCTGTTCCTGTATTCGGAACGGCAATCGTATAGGTGAGAATATCCCCTATACCTGCAACTGTTTTATCAACTGATTTAACAGGATTTATAATTGGCCCCGTCGCATCAATTTGAACACCAAAACCAACCGCCGCATAACCATCACCATTTGTAACGAAGCGAACAGTTGCTGACGTTTGATTGTTTACTAATGATGAAGAGGCATCTACATTTGTAATGTCCCAGCCTTGTCTCCGAACAGCCAAAGCTATCCCTAATGGCTGATTTAAATCTCCAAATGTGCCGCTTGTATCTAACTCCCCAATATCATTACAAATTTGTGACTGAAAGAAATTATTTGCAGGGTTTCTTGGACCGAATAAAGCAACTGTAGCGTTTGCATTCGGTCCAAAACGAAGCTGATCTCCAGCAATGTTAGAATCACCTTCTTGGGCTGTTACAAGTACCCTTCCCGTAACAGTTCCTGTAGCTGGGGTAGCAAAACCTGAAATAGTGGCATCAACTGGAGGTGATGAAGCATCGATAATTTCTTGACCTGCATACACTGACAAATTCCGAAGTGGTAAACTTGCATTTTGATAAACAACCTCAAGTGTCCAACCAGCTGCACGACTGATTGTTGGATCAGCAGAAGTTCTTGCAGCCGGCACGGCACCCGTTGTATATGTGCCTGCCCCACCTGTACTAACAAGATTCGTTACATTAGCAGAGCGGGCATAATAAAACTGTTTTCCTACTGAACCTTGCTGTGCAGTAGCAGGATCTGGCGTAACAGAAAACGTTCCTGCTGGTGTTGTAAATGTAATATTATCATTTAAAAATGCAGTAACATCCTCAGTATCAGTCCTGTATGTGCCAGCCCACACTAGTTCTGCGTATAAAACACTACTCCCTGCTGGAAGGTTTAAAATTGCACTTGAAGAATTCAATTGCCATTCATCCGTCGTCCCTGCTGGGAACCCCGGCACTTGTAACGCTGTATTTACCGTTGTAAATACAGCAAGTGTGCCAAAAATATTGCCTGGCGCAGGCGATGTAGGACTGAGCCCCAACGTATTTCCAGTGAACGTGACGGCACCAGTTACTGTTGTTGTAAAACGGTTCATAAAAGGCACATAACCATCTCATTTCATCTATAGTAAAAAGTACTCTATACTATAAAATGTAGACAACCTATGCAATGTACGTTGTCCAACAAAATTCCGCACATACGAGAGGGGTTTGTAAAATTATGCGCTACGTAATCATAACAGGAACTTCACAAGGTTTAGGTGAAGCAATTGCCACACAATTATTAGAAAAAAACACAACAGTCATCTCTATTTCTAGAAGAGAAAATAAAGAGCTTACTAAACTCGCAGAACAAAATAACAGCAATTGTATTTTTCATTCCGTAGATCTTCAAGATATACATAATTTAGAAACTAACTTTAATGAGATCCTTTCATCCATTAAAGAAGATACTGTATCATCTATTCATTTAGTTAATAATGCAGGCACAATTGCACCAATGAAGCCCGTTGAAAAAGCAGAAAGCGAACTATTCATTACGAACGTTCAAATCAATTTACTTGCACCAATGATTCTTACATCTACTTTTATGAAACACACGAAAGAATGGAAAGTAGATAAACGCGTTATAAATATTTCATCTGGCGCAGGAAAAAATCCTTACTTTGGATGGGGCGCCTATTGTACAACGAAAGCTGGTGTTAATATGTTTACACAGTGTGTAGCGACTGAGGAAGAGGAAAAAGAATATCCAGTAAAAATCGTCGCTTTTGCACCTGGTGTTGTTGATACAAATATGCAAGCACAAATTCGTGAAACAAATAAAGAAGACTTCACAAATTTAGACCGCTTCATCACATTAAAAGAAGAAGGAAAGCTATTATCACCTGAATATGTTGCGAAAGCAATTCATAACTTACTAGAAACCGAGGACTTCCCGCAGGGGGAGGTTATTAGAATTGATGAATAGTAAAAAGGCGTGCTAAAATGGCACGCCTTTTCGTTCTATTCCTCTAAAAATATGAGCACAGATTCCATAATTTGTTCATAACCAATTTCTTGATAAATTTTATTAGATGTCGGATTCGCTAAATCGGTATACAGTGTAATCGTTTTGTATCCTTCATCTAACATACGTTGACTAAGTGCCGCTACGCAATTGGACGCATACCCTTTTTTCCTTACCTCTTTCGGCGTATATACGAAATTGACTGTTATATTATTTTTAGTTGGTCTCGTTTTTGCAGCTATAGAAACTAGTTTCCCGTCCACTTCCAAACCAAATAGTCGATTATTATTGATTAATGTATATGCGGTTTGCTTTGCTTCTTCTTTCGTAGTAGGGAGCTTCACATATTAGCAAAATTGATATATCCACTGTTCTATTAATGAGAGCTCATCACTACTTACTACTCGAAAAATCCCATCTCCGTTCCACTTTTTCTTTACTTGTTTCAACTCATACACACCCTGCTCCATTACAACATTAATTTCCTTCTGTTCTAGTATTGCAATCTCTTCCGCTAATTTCTGTACAATTTTCTTATTACCGATGAATCCAGGAATATCTGGATATACTTTCGTTAATTTCTTTGCAAGTTCCAAGATGTCCTCTTCCGCAATTTCAGACGTAGCGACAATTATTTGTTTCTCCACTGTTTGAAGAAATACAACTGCACTTTCTTCTCCTTGTTTCGCTACCCCCATAAATATCGCTTCTGTAGCAACTTGTAGTATACCTAACATTAAATTATTTTCCTGCTCATTCTTTTCTAAAAATGGTGTAACATCTTCTTTAAAGCGAAGAATCTCTTCATATACTTGTAATTGAATCATCGACAATCTCTTCTCTCCATTTATATTTTTTATTAAGTATTGGCGATTAATTCATTAAATCCTTCTTTTACGATTCAATAATATTCGAAACGAATGTGTTCAAATCATGTTCAGTTCGCAATATTCTCCGTTTTTCCTTTTCAAATATCTCTTCTTCATTTTGAAATGACTCTTTACGTTTTTGAATCATTCGTTCCATCTCTTTTTTGCTCGGTCCACCATATATATTTCTTTTTTGAATAAAAGCTTCCGGTGATATAATTTCTTTCCACTCTTCTTCTAATAAATGCACTTTCAAATTTTTTTGTAAGTACAGATTTACTTCTTCGAAAGGTAATTCATGAAGCTCCTTTTTGTGCTCCAATGACATATTTGCAATAACACTTGCTGCATGATGCGCATGCCGAAATGGAATCTCATAATTTTTTGTTAAGACATCTGCGAAATCTGTTATTGTAATTGCATGTTTATACGAGCGACTTTTTAACGTTTCCTCTTCTACTTTCATCGTTCGAATGACTGCATTCATAATACAAAATACACGAATAGCCTTTTCAATTCCTTTGTATAAATAAGGCTGCAAGTCATCTTCCGTATCGACAATATCACCAAATGGTGTATTATGAATCATTTGAAATACAGTAAATGCTTCTCCTAAAGCACTACTCGTAATTGCACGCGCATGTTCAATTGAAACTGGATTTCGTTTTTGCGGCATAATACTACTAATTTGTACATATGGCCTAGCAACAGCAATACCATCATATTCTTTCGTCGCTAATAATAAAAAGTCATGAATCCATCTACTTGTATTCGTCATCATTACCATAAGTAATGAGCTAACTTCTAATAGATAATCTGCTCCAGCAACAGCATCATATGAGTTTTCAATTACATGAGTAAATCCAAGTAACTCCGCAACTCGTTCTCGTTTAATCGGAAAACTTGTTGTAGAAAGGGCGGCGGCTCCCATTGGGGACTGATTTAAAAGCTGATACGTTCTTTTCATTCGTTCTAAATCTCTTTGCATCGTATCATAAATTGCCAAAGTATAATGACCAAATGTTGTTGGTTGCGCCGGTTGTGTATGTGTATAAGCTGGCATGATCGTTCCCTTATGATCATCGGCAAGTTGCAGTACACTTTCTTGTAATAATAAATGATTTTCCATTAATCGTAATACATGTCGTCTTAAGCTCATGCGATACATCGTTACACCCATATCATTTCTACTTCTACCGATATGCATATTGCTTACAAAATCACACTTCGCTTCTTGAGCAATTAAATATTCCACTAAAAAAAAGAGATCTTCATGTTGGTCCGTATATAGCCATTGATCTTTTGGCATTCCTTCTACCTTTTTAAGTGCGTCTAATATAATTTTCGCTTCTTCCTTTTTCATTAACTTTTCTTCCATTAGCATCATAATATGCGCTTTATGCACTTGAAACATTTCTTTCAATAAGTAATCCCGCTGAAAATCAAATACATGTTGTAATACGCAATCCACATATGTTTTTCCAGGGAAATCAGCGCCTTCACTTTTTATAAACTCTTCTTTACTCTGTTTCATCACCTTTTCCCCTTTCATCTAAGTACTACTACCCATCATACCCAGGGATGGTAAAAAAGTGCTTGTACATAAAAATAAACTCAGTGCCTAAAGCACTGAGTTTATTTAATAAAAGTCGCATCATACTTATCACTTTGCAACACTTGGAAATGTAAATTTGCTAAATGTTTACGTATTTCTGCACTGTCATCTTCATTTAAGTTATTTGCTAAAAATACAATTTCTGTACAGTTCCCACGTTTATCCATCGCATAAACTGCTTTTGTAACTGTCCATGCTGTATAGCCATTCTTTTGCCCAGCATGCCTGAATGTTTTACGATATTTCTTGGCACTCATATCTGTTTCAACGATACTTGCCCACACTTTTTCTTCTGCTTCTGTCAGGCCACCTTTATGATTTGCCTTTTGAAGCAATACCATATAATCATTCGCGGAAGCAGCTGGCAATCTATCTGACCAAATTTTATCATATCGTTCCTCTAAATAAAGAGGAATCTCTTTCTGTAATAATGGTCCCTTCTTTTTTAAGCGCTCATGAATAATCATCGCATATTCACGATATTGCTCTTGAGACATTTCTTTTAACTTTTTCTCTATTTTATATTTTGGAACATGTAATTCTTTATGCAAATATCCCGGAATGTATAAAGATGAAACAATAGGAAATAGTGGTTGATGTGCAGGAAGTGATAAACTTTGTAAATTTCGATTAATGTTATCTAATCCTAACACTTCCATTAAGTACTCAGTATTTGCATTTGAACTGAACTTAACCATTCCTTTTGCAACTTCTTCTAAAGAAACTGCACCTTCAGTTATCTTTCCTTTTTTTTGCAGATAACTTTGCCATCTATCTTGTGCGCCACCATCTGTATTCGGTACATAATAACGATTCACATCATTAATCGAAACGAAACTAGACGGGGCAATTTTCCCTTCAGTAACTTGTTTCGTATATTCAAGCGCCACAATTAACTTCATCGTACTAGCAACCGGCAATACAACATTTGGATTTACAGAATAAACCACTTTATCATTTCTCTTTACTAAAAGCGCACTATTTTTTTCATCTTTATGTTCTTCAATAAAGGATGCTATATACTGTGCATCATCATTATTTGAACTCCATACTTTTTTCACTAAAAAATTACCCGATATTAGCAAAACGAAAATACCCACAATCACTGCGCATACTATAGTTTTTTTCAAGTAAAATTCCTCTCCTATTGTGTAACTCTTCTCTCTTTATCTTTAAAAAACGAAATAATGGAGATGGTTATTTAAATAACCATCTCCATTATTTTACCTTGTATTCTCCTATCATGTCTACGTCATAATTTTCACGAAGTCTTCGAGAAATTTTTTATAATGCAACGACCAACCAATTCGCACCCAATTTTTTAAGGCTTTTGAGTCAGGTTGAGGACGGAAATCAGCAATACTCTCCCCCTTTGCAATACCAACTGTATCTATATCGACACGGCGATACACATAATCTAAAAGGGACGGATTCGCCGCGACCATCATTGTGACAACGTCATGTACTGGGCTTCCTGTTATTTTCGGATTTAACTTTTTATAAGCTTTATAATAATACGTAAAAATCGGTTCAATTAATTTATTAAAACTCGTTTTAGAATGTTTCGTAATGTATTTTACCATCTCTGGCGTAACAATAGCTTCAGATGTAACGTTAAGTGGCACTAATGTCACATTTTTAGCATTCTGCATAACTAGATGTGACGCAATGGGATCACCATGAAAATTTGCCTCTGCAACTGGTGTCACATTGCCTGGCATTAAGAAAGAACCGCCCATTATATAATATTCTTTCACATACTTCATCATCGGCTTTTCTAAAATAAATGCTGTCGCTAGTGTCGTTGATCTGCCAGCATCAACGATGATTAATTCTCCTTTATACTTTTCAAGAATATCGAAAAATGTACAAAAAGGCTTTATATTTGGTGAAAAAGCTTTTGGAGGTTTAATAGGTCCTAATCCATCTGCGCCGTGAATCTCCGGATAATACGTCACAAAATCTCCAGATAAAGGAATTTTCGCACCGTTAATAACAGGGATATCTTCCCGCCCCGCCATTTGCAATAAATACGCGGCATTACTCGTCGCCTTTTCTTGCGTTACATTCCCATATCCCGTTACTACTCCAACAATATCAATATCAGGATGCAACAATCCATACATAATTGCTAAAGAGTCGTCAATTCCTGGGTCTCCTAAAAATAATATTTTTTTCATAGACCTCAACTCCATCCTCTCAATTGTTATTAATTTATGAATAGACATAGGCATACAGAATGAAAAAGAACAAATTTATACGAAAAAACGCAATCCTTTAAGGACTGCGTTCTTCTTACTTATACTGTTTTTTTCACAGCAATCATACTTCCAATTATGTAAGCGATAAATGCAAAGCAAATTGGAAAGACAACTGTATGTATACCGAACGGATTTGGATAGAAAAGATGAATACACATGTATGAGCTTACCCCCACTAAAATAGAGGCAAGCGCTCCTGTTGCATTTCCTTTCCTCCAATATAACCCTAATACGATCGGCCAAATGAATGCTGCTTCTAACCCACCGAAAGAAAATAAATTTAACCATATTAAAAAATCTGGTGGTTTAATTGCTGCTGCATAAACGAGCAGTCCTACGATACCAGTAATCCACAAACTTCCTTTTCTGATCGTACTGTCTGCTGCATCTTTATTTATGTAATTTACGTATATGTCTTTAATAATTGATGAACTTACAAGTAACAATAACGAGTTTACTGTAGACATAATTGCTGCCATTGGCGCAGCTAAGAAAACTCCGGCTAACCAAGGTGGTAACACTTCCATCGCGAGTAGCGGCATTACTTTATCCGGTACCGTTATACCTGGCAGTACAACCCGTGCAAACACTCCAGTTAAATGCATCCCGATCATAATTGTCCCTACAACAATCGTTCCAATTATTAACGCTTGGTGCATCGCTTTTGAATTTTTATAAGACATTGCACGCACGCTAATTTGCGGTAAACCAACAACGCCAATTCCAATTAAAATCCAAAACGATGTCACATATGATTTCGTTAAACTACCATCTGCCCCGAACGGTGTAATTAAATTCGGATTAATTTGAACAAGTTCCTGTATAATCTTTTCAACTCCACCACCAGCAATGACAGTAGCAATTAAAATGATTGTTGTTCCAACTAGCATAATAATCCCTAATAACGTATCTGATAAAGCAACTGCACGAAATCCACCAATTAATACGTACACAAGTACAGAAAAAGTAAATAAAAATAGTGCTGTTGTATAAGATAGACCCGTTAACGATTCAATTAATCTTCCACCGCCGACCCACTGTGCTACTGTTGCTGAAAATAAGAAGATAATAATACATAACGCAGAAAGAATAACGACTGCTTTATTATTGTATCTTCCCTTTAAATAATCAATGAGCGTAATTGCTTCCATCTTCCTTGCGATAATCGCAAACTTTTTACCGATCACCGTTAAAACAATATACCCAGTTACAACTTGAATCGCCGATAATAGTACCCATCCAAGCCCCATATTGTATGCAATACCAGGCCCACCAATGAAGCTACTTGCGCTACCGTACGTAGCAATCATTGTCATCGCTAATAATAAACCGCCAAGCTCACGCCCACCAAGAAAATATTCTTGTAAAAATTTATTATGAGCAGTCGCTTGTACACGCCTTGAAGCATATACACCAATTAAAAATACAACGATAAACGAAATTATCATTGGAATGATTACATACCAATTCATCTATTATTCCTCACTTTTTTCTTCCTCATCGAGTGAAATATCTTGAAATACAAAACGAACAACTAAACTAAGCAAAATAACCATAACGATAAATCCAACGATACAGCTATAAAAAAACCATGCTGGAAAACCTAATACATATGTATATTCACTTGGATTTTTACTGCCAAGCCCATAAGCAAATCCGTACCATATTATAAAATTAATAATAGCAAGTCCAAGACCAATTAACGCTTCTCTATGGGCGATTCGAAAACGTGGATCATCATGATAATTCTTCATTTTCTCCCTCCTCTCACGAGGTATTATTGTACCATTGTTCTTCTAGTTTTTCCTACTAGAAAACAAAAACAAGCAGGATTTTTTATAATCATATAGAAGATTCTCTTACATTACATATTTTTTACAATTGTAACAGAAATGAAATTTGAATTTTCAGTATTTATTAATTATGATTTTAATTAGAGGCTTTCCATCTAGTTCCCACATCCTTGATTTCGGAATAAACGCCGTCTCGTACTGCGTTTACATTATATTTTCAAGGGGGTTATACAATGAGTCAACTAGCTGTAAATCTTCATGAAAAGGTAGAAAAGTTTCTTCAAGGCACGAAAAAGTTATATGTAAATGGAGCTTTCATCGAAAGCGCTTCCGGTAAAACGTTTAAAACACCTAACCCTGCAACAGGCGAAACACTTGCTGTCGTTTCTGAGGCTGGTCGCGAAGATATTCATAAAGCTGTAGTTGCAGCTCGTATGGCTTTCGATGAAGGTCCTTGGTCTCGTATGAGCACCGCTGAGCGAAGCCGTCTTATGTACAAGTTGGCGGACTTAATGGAAGAACATAAAGAAGAGCTTGCACAGCTCGAAACTTTAGATAACGGAAAGCCAATCCGCGAAACAATGGCTGCAGACGTACCACTTGCAATTGAGCATATGCGCTATTACGCTGGCTGGGCTACGAAAATCGTTGGTCAAACAATTCCTGTTTCCGGTGATTACTTTAACTATACTCGCCATGAAGCTGTTGGTGTCGTAGGTCAAATTATTCCTTGGAACTTCCCACTTCTTATGGCAATGTGGAAAATGGGAGCAGCGCTTGCTACAGGATGTACAATCGTTCTAAAACCTGCAGAACAAACTCCACTATCTGCTTTATACTTAGCCGAATTAATTGAAGAAGCTGGATTCCCGAAAGGTGTTATTAATATCGTTCCTGGATTTGGTGAATCAGCTGGACAAGCTCTCGTTAATCATCCACTCGTTGATAAAATTGCATTTACTGGTTCTACTCCAGTCGGTAAACAAATTATGAGACAAGCTTCTGAATCATTAAAACGAGTTACACTAGAGCTTGGGGGTAAATCACCAAATATCATCTTACCAGATGCTGATTTATCTCGTGCGATTCCGGCTGCACTTTCTGGTGTTATGTTCAATCAAGGACAAGTGTGCTGTGCTGGATCACGCCTATTTATTCCGAAAAAAATGTATGATAATGTCATGGCCGACCTCGTCCTTTATTCTAAAAAATTAAATCAAGGTGCAGGCCTTAATCCAGAAACAACAATCGGCCCTCTTGTTTCTGAAGAACAACAAAAACGTGTAATGGGCTATATTGAAAAAGGAATTGAAGAAGGTGCTGAAGTACTTTGCGGAGGAAGTAATCCATTCGATCAAGGTTACTTCGTTTCTCCTACAGTATTCGCTGATGTAAATGATGAAATGACAATCGCAAAAGAAGAAATTTTCGGTCCAGTTATTTCAGCATTACCGTTTAATGATATTGATGAAGTAATTGAACGTGCGAATAAATCACAATTCGGCTTAGCAGCTGGTGTATGGACAGAAAATGTTAAAACAGCACACTATGTTGCAAGTAAAGTACGTGCAGGTACAGTATGGGTAAACTGTTATAACGTCTTTGATGCAGCATCTCCATTTGGAGGATTTAAACAATCTGGTCTTGGCCGCGAAATGGGATCTTACGCATTAAATAACTATACAGAAGTGAAGAGCGTTTGGTTAAACTTAAATTAAATCGAAAGAACCTGCCCCACTCGGTCAGGTTCTTTCCATTATGTATTCCTTTAAACTTGCAGTCCTCCGCTCACATTTAATACTTCTCCTGTAATATAGGATGCATATTCTGATGCTAAAAAGGCCGCTGCGTTCGCAATATCTTTTGGCGTTCCAATTCTACCAACTGGAATAGCTCCAACCATCTTTTCTTTCACTTTATCCGGTATCGTTTTTGTCATATCTGTATCCATAAACCCTGGACAAATCGCATTACAAGTAATACCAAAGCTTCCAACTTCTTTCGCTGCTGTTTTCGTTAAACCGACAACTCCAGCTTTCGTTGCCGCATAATTTGCCTGCCCAATATTTCCCTCTCTACTAATAGAAGAAATATTAATAATCCTTCCATACTCTTGTCGTCTCATATATAGAAGAGCTGGTTGCATACAATAAAACACACCTGTTAAGTTTACTTGTAACACTTGTTCCCATGCTGGTTTCTCCATTTTATGTAACATAGCGTCTCGCGTAATTCCTGCATTATTTACTAAAATGTGTAGTGCACCAAATGTTTGGACAGCATATTCAATTAATGTTTTCGCATCATTTTGATTACTCACATCGCAACGATATTGCTTCACTTCATATCCTTCTGCCATTAATTCATTTGTCGTTTCTTGTAACTTTTCTTCATTCACATCACTTATTAATACTTTTGCCCCTAGTTTCCCAAAAACCTTTGCTATCTCTTTTCCTATCCCTTGCGCACCACCTGTTATAACAGCTGTTTTTCCACTTAGAAACTCCATCCCTATCCCCCATTTCTGTTACTTATACTGTATATTTCGGCTCTTTGCTTTCCAAATCCTCTTTGTATAAAAAAGTCTATTTGTGTCAAACTAATTTTGCAACGTCACATAAAACACAAGGAGATTGTGTCGAATGAACAAAAAAAATTTCAAACAAAACAAAACTGCTGATGGCATTGATGTTGAGTTCTCTCGTGAACTCGCTGACCACGATGACTTAGAAGCGAACGCACGTGCAAATGCCGCTGATGCACGTCAAAAACACCAGTCAACAGAAAAATAAGGAAAGCACAACCTTATTCTTTTCAACAGGGACCTACTACCCAACAAAATAAACCGAGAGGCATTCTCTCGGTTTATTTTCGATATTTTTTTATATAATGTGCCAAGGTAAGTAGCGGATATATATGGGCATAGCTATGGTAACGAATATAAAACCCACCTGGTAAACCTGTTCCAGTAGGATATTTTTCATTCACATAAGGATTTGCTAGCAAATATGAAATACCTTTTCGAATAACTGGTGTTTCTTCATCATAGTAAGAAATGAGTGCATCTAACGCCCATGCTGTTTGGGATGGTGTACTAAATGGTAAAGTAACGAACCTTTTCTCCACACTACTTTGGCATGATTCTCCCCACCCACCATCTTCATGCTGTATATGTTCAAGCCATAAAGCGGCTCGTTTCAATGATGGATTGCTAGATGGAATTCCGAGTGACCGTAAACCCGTCATTACAGCCCACGTACCATATATATAACAAATCCCCCATTTCCCATACCATGATCCATTTTCCTCTTGCACATTCATTAACCACTTTATCGCACTTTTTGTTTGTTTCTCAGGTAATTCATTTTGCGTATATGTCCCGAAAAACTCTAACACTCTTCCTGTAATATCTGGTGTAGAAGGATCTGTAATCATATCGCTTGCATTTTCGATTGGTAAATTTGCTAATAATTTGCTCGTCACACCTTTTTCAAACGCTCCCCACCCACCATCATTATTTTGTAATCCTTTAACCCAATTAATCCCTTTCTTCCAAGCATAATCTACCTTTTCGTTTCCTCTACTTCTTGCCAACGCTCTTAGCACAGCAGTTGTATCATCAACATCTGGAATTGTCGTATTCACATCCGAAAAACCCCAACCGCCAGGAGTAAGCGCAGGAGCATGTACGCTCCAATCAGCTTTTTTTGTATGTTGTTTTTTTAATAAATATGTTGCTGCATGTTGAATCATCTTGTTATCTTTCGGAAAATGGGCCTCTTGTAACGCATAGCTGATTAAAGCCGTATCCCATACAGTTGAAGGCGAGTTTTGCAAATGATTCCCTCTTTCCATCTTCCATATATAAGATGTTATCCCCGTTATAGCCTTTTGTATCATTGATGATTGAAGAGAGTGTCCTAACGCAAGTAAAGCATAAATCATATAAAACGAGGCAGTTGCGTAACTATATAACGTTCCATTTTCATCAATACGCTCTTTCATAAAACGTTCGACTTCCTCATATCCTTTATGATGTAACGAAAGGGGATACGATATAATTTGTTTTACATCACTTAATAACGTTTGAAACAACGGAGACCGATCCTCTCGAAACCATTCTCCGCCCCCGCCCGCAATGTGATTTAAGTTTGGCAATAACCTTTTCCCTACTCGAAACCTTTTATTTAAACACAGCATCATCGGAATTAAATGGATACGTGCTGAGCTACTCAATTCAAATATACTGAGGGGGGAATCATTCTGTAGAAACATGATTGGTGTTGGCAAATGAAAGAGTGAAGGGTATTCATATTCTCCGTGAATTGCTAATAAAAACTTCGTCATAAAATGAGCACGAGCTACTCCGCCACGCTCATTTATAAATATTTCCGCTCGTTTCATATTCGCATCTTCTTTTGTATATTTTTCCGATGCAAGCAAGGCCGCATATGATTGAATTGTAGCAGATAAATTACCACCAACTTCATCTTCATACAATTTCCATGTCCCTTCATTTGTTTGGAGTGATGCTAATCTTTTTACAAACGGTTCTATCTCTTTATCTCTACCTAATAATTTTAATAAAAAAATCATATGACAATCTGTTAATGGTGCTCCTTCAAAACAAAATCTCCACGTACCATCTTGCCTTTGCATCGTTTGAAGTGCAGTTATTCTTCTCGCTATTTCTTCATGCACTTTTTCATATAGTAACAAGTTGTTCACCCACCCTTTCGAAATCCGTATAACGATATTCAAAAAGGTAACTGAATATGTATGAAAATAAAGAAAAGCAGAACACATAATATGTTCCGCTCATAAACAATATCCTACTCCGACAATAATCCCTAATAAAGCACCGACTACTACTTCATACGGTGTATGTCCGACAAGCTCATTTAACTTCTTATATTCTGTTTGTCTACCGTGAAAAAACTCATTCAATATTTTCGCTTGTTTACTTACTGCAAGCCTTACTCCCGAAGCGTCGTACATAACAATTATCGCAAAAATAGCAGCAACGGCAAACATGGAACTTTCCACGCCTTCCACAACTCCAACACCTGTCGCAAGCGCTGTAACAGTTGAAGCATGAGAACTTGGCATCCCACCTGAAGCGAAAAACTTTGCAAAATCAAATTCACCCGATTTGACTAATTTAAAGACTACTTTCGTTAATTGTGCTAAAAACCACGAAATCACAGCAGCCATCAGCGGATCATTATGTAAAATTGTTTCCACGTTCTCAGCTCCTCACTGACTATAATGGAAATTCTATATAGTATCAGTATAAAGAAAAATGCGTAGAAAATACTACGCATTTATGATACTTTTGCTGATTTATTTTTTATAAATTTCGGTTGTTTCTGCACTAAAAACTTTGTCTTCGCTATTGAAAATACAAATAAAGCAACCCATATGCAGAAAAACGCCATCATATGAGTAGATGTAAAATGTTCACCAAATACGAATACACCTAAAATTAAGCTAATCGTTGGCGCAATATATTGCAAAAAGCCTACCATATAAAGCGGAATAAGTTGTGCTCCTTTTGCGAAATAAAAAAGTGGTAATGCTGTAACAATACCTGCTCCAATTAAAAGTAACGTCGATAACATTGAAATAGATCCAAATGAACCGAAACCATGTACTCCTGTCATAACGAGATAAATGATCGCAAACGGTGTCACTAACATCGTTTCCATCGTAAGTCCAATTGTGGCATCATAGTTTAACAATTTTTTCGTTAATCCGTATAATCCAAATGAAAGAGCAAGTGATAAAGATACCCACGGAATAGATCCGAAACGTACTGTTAAAATGATAACCCCTACTCCAGCTAAACCAACCGCAACATATTGCCAAAAGTTTAACTTTTCCTTTAAAACGACTGTACCAAGTAGAATACTAATAAGCGGATTAATATAATAGCCAAGACTTGCTTCAATTACATGATTATGATTAACAGCCCATATGTAGACGAACCAGTTTCCGCTAATCAAGATTGAAGCTATTGTTAATGACATTAATAATTTAGGTCGTTTAAAAAGATTCACGAATTCTCCAATAAACTGACGAAACCTCTTCGTAACACCTAATACGATTAACATAAAAACGAACGCCCAAACGATACGGTGTGCTAATATTTCATCTGCTGGAACTTCCTCAACCCATTTCCAATAGATTGGTAGGATTCCCCACATCGTATAAGCACCAGCCGCATATATAATCCCTTTTTTTTGCTGTGCTGATTGACTCCCCATCTTCCTTTTTCTCCTCTTCTCATTTTTCTCCATTATACGGTCGCGCGTGCTCACTTTACCAATAATCAATCTGCAATTCTTTCGACATTTCTCATACAGCAAAAAGTAAACACACTGTTATAACGACAAATAATGGTATACCGAAAACAAATTTCTTTTTATGAGTTTTATGATGAAACATATACATACCGATCCAAGCACCAACTGCTCCCCCAGCTGCCGCTGATAAAAACAACGTACTTTCTGGCGTTCTCCACTGTTTCTTCTTCGCTTTTCGTTTATCAAGCCCCATAAGGCTAAAAGCTATAACATTAATAATAATAAAATAAATCCATTTCATCGCTTTCTCTCCCTATGAAAAATTCGCTTAATGGTAACATGAAAAAACGATGTAAACAACTGAAGAACGCTTTTTATCAAACTAGTTTCATTTCTTTTTTAATTGATTATCTTTATATTTACATAACTAACTAAAATCGCAGTTAAAGCAATTAAATAGCAAGATGTTATGAGCAGAATCTTATATTTCATTCCCTTCACCCACTACCATATCATCGAAAAAACTTCTCTCAATCTCTTTTTCATCAAGATGAAGAACTACAATTAGCCCTACATATAAAGAAACGAAATTTAGAAACCATTCCCCATTATCATCTTTGTTAGTTAGGCATTTAAATATCTCTTGAAATTGCATACGCTCATCTGCAGCAACAACCGGTCGCACGCCAAAATATTTCAAAGCGAGATGTAATTTTAGCTGCACGGATAGTGATAAAATATATTTTAATAGCTCCGTATAATCAGCAACATTTTTGTGACTATATAACTTTACAAGCTTTTGATGTAAATTAGAAATCGATAGTTCTTCTTCAGTCACTTTTGTTGCTTCTATCGTTTCAATCATTTTTTTCATATCCATTACATTTACCCCTCCTAAAAAAAACAAAGCCCAAAAATATTTATTTTATAATCAACAATAATTGAGTATTTCTCGTCTCTCTTTCTTCTTCACTAACTAAGTCATACTTTTTTAAAAGATGAAAGATATCATTTAATATTTCCTGTGAATGATTACGTTGCAAAAATCCCTTCAAACCTGTAAAAATCCCTTCCGGTAAAAAACTCTTCTGACTTTCAAGCTTATTCATTACATCTTCAATAGAATGATCAATATTACACGCCATAACAAACTTCCTCCTCTATCCTTTATAAATAATATCTTCTGCTAACGATGTAAATACTTCTCCAATAAAAGAATCTTCATCATATACAGATGAATCGTTATTTTTTTCACGTTTTGCAAAAGGTATTTGGGCGATTACTTCTGTTTGCAATTGCTCTGCTAGCATTTCGCCGCCACCTTTTCCGAAGAGATAATTTTTCGATCCATCTTGCTCTTCATAATAAGCCATATTTTCCACAATTCCTAAAATCTCGTGTTGCGTATGTTTTGCCATTACACCTACTCTAGAAGCTACGAATGAAGCTACATTGTGCGGCGTTGTAACGATAATTTCTTTCGCCTGCGGAATCATCGTTGCAACATCAATGGCAACATCTCCAGTACCAGGTGGTAAATCAAGAAATAAATAATCTAATTCTCCCCAATGCGTATTCGCAAGGAAGTTTTGAATCCATTTATTTAACATCGGCCCGCGCCACATGACTGGATTATTCCCTTCTGTAAAAAATCCCATCGACATTATTTTAACACCGTGACTAACGACTGGAATTGCTGTTTGATCAATCATTGTTGGTTTTTGATTCGTTTCCATCATAGCTGGAATGCTAAAACCATATATATCTGCATCTAAAATCCCAACTTTCTTTCCCATACGGGCTAAAGCAGTAGCAAGATTAATTGTCACCGTTGATTTTCCCACTCCACCTTTTCCGCTCGTTACAGTAATAAAACGTACGCCTGAATCATGGCGAAGCATACTCGGCATACCTGTTTCTGTTCTACTATTTTCCTTTAATTTTTCTGTTAGCGCAGCTCGTTCTTCTTGTGTCATAGAACCAAATGTTACATCTACTTTAGATGCACCAATTGCACGAAGAGACTCTTCAACATCTTGTTGAATTTTTGCCTTTAACGGACAACCTTGAATTGTTAACACTACTTCAAGCTTAACCTCTGTTCCATTCATTTGTATATTTCTAACCATATTTAATTCTACAACACTTTTGTGTAACTCTGGATCCTCTACATGTTTTAATGCATTCATTATTTGTTCTTGAGTAATCATAGAACTCATCCCTTCTCGTATTCTAATTTATATACAACATCTTCTTATCATTTCAACTGATGAAAATTCCCCGCCTTTTTTTGAACTATATATAAGTGTCTTTAATAGCCATCGTTGCGAGAAAGCATTATCATCCCCCACTAACAGGCGGGATTAATGCGACTATATCTCCAGCTTTTATCATCTCTTCATTCGTTACAAATTCTTCATTGATAGCCACCATCACTCTATGAATCGATTGTAAACGATAGTTATCTTTCAACCATTCTTTTAATTGCTGAACAGTCATTTCTTGTTTTTCTAAAATTACTAGTCGATCTGATCCGACTTCCTCACGCAAATTTGCGAACAATAAAATTGTAATCATTTCTCATTCTTCCTTCTTTGGTTTTCCTTCTGGATATGGCGTATTTTCAAGTTGATCTCCAATCCACATCGTTCCATCTTCCCAAAATTCTTTTTTCCAAATTGGAACGATTCTCTTTATACGTTCAATCGCGTATTCATTCGCTTCATAAGCAACTTTACGATGCGGTGATGAAACTGCAATAACTACCGCGATATCCATTATCTCCAGTCGTCCTACACGGTGCGTAATTGCTACTTTTGCGTCCGGCCACTTTTTATTAATTTCTTCACCAATTCTCGTAAGTTGTTTTACTGCCATCGGTTTATATGCTTCATACTCTAAATGTAACGTTCGTTTTCCTTTTGTTAATTCTCTCACTGTACCAATAAAAGTTGTAATCGCACCCGCTTTTCTTCTTGCCACTTTATTCATTACGTCTTCAACTACAATTGGTTTATCTACAATCTCAAATAGCGCTTGTCCCATTAGAGCCACCTCTCACTTTACAAAATGTCCAAGGCCATTCACTACCTTCGTTACCTTCTAATAAAAGAACATCGACAAACATCTCTTTTTTATATCCTCTCGTCCCACCTGGCAATACGATAAAAGCGTTTGATTCTGCCAATGAAGAAACCGAGCTAGATTTATCAAATCCTGATGGATAAGCGATTAATTGTCCTTCATTACACGTCAGTTTTGCACGTACAAATCTCGTAAATGGATTCGGTTTCAGAAAATCTTCTCCTAATAACGCTTTTTCTCTTTTTAAATGTGCTTTTCCACTAAACATATACGTCCGGATACACGGTCTTACAAACAATTCAAACCCTACATAGCAAGCAGATGGATTTCCTGATAAACCAAATAATAACTTGCCATTTAATTGTGCTACAGTCGTAACACTTCCTGGCCGCATTGCAACTTTATTGAAAAGAACGGATGCACCTAACTTTTCGTAAATAGCTGGTAAATAATCATACTCTCCTACCGATACACCGCCCGTTGTAATTAACATATCTACTTGGCTTAACGCTTTTTTCACAGCTGTAAAACACGTATCAAATTCATCACTAAACTTCCCAAAATACTTTACTCTTCCGCCCACTCTTCGAATTTGAGACAATATCATGTACGTATTACTGTTTCGAATTTTCCCTGGCTCTAATGACTCATTTACATCAAGTAATTCACTGCCAGTCGCTAACAATCCAATTACAGGCTTTTTCGCAACTGGTACTTCGCTATAACCGAACGTAGCAAGAAGAGCTGAAATCCCTGGATGAATGTACGATCCTTTCTTTGCAAGAACCGTTCCTTTACGAGCATCTTCTCCTTGAAAAGAAATATTATCACCCGTTTTGAATGAGCGTTTCACTTCCATATAATCGTTCCCAGCATCCTCATATTGACGAGTTAGTTCTAGCATGACAACCGCATCACACCCTTTTGGGATTTGTGCTCCTGTCATAATTCGAACTGCTTGAAACGGACCTAATTCCTCGTGGAATATCGATCCTGCGCCAATTTCACCAACTACTTCAAATACAATTGGTGTTTCATAACTTGCTAAATTCGTATCTTCTGCTCTAATAGCAAATCCGTCATACGGTGAACGATTGAATGAAGGTACATCATGGTCAGCTACTAAATCCTCCGCTAATATACGTCCGTAAGCTAATTCAATAGGTAGTAGCTCCTTTAAGCCGTTATCAGCAAATCCCATTACTTTACGAATAGCTTCTTCAACCGTAATTGGCACTCTTCTTTCCATTATTGACAACCCTTTCTATTAACCGAATACGCGATAATATAATTGTTTCGCCTCCGAAATATTATTTGTACCATGAATGAAAACACGACCATTTCGAAAAATAACGACGCGGTAATCATCTAATTGGCAAGATAATAAATATGGATTCCGCTCCACTTCCCCAAGTTTTTTTAATACTTTTTCTACGTCATCAAAGTTGTACTGTCTATTTTCTACCGGTCTTATTTGTACTGTATTTCTTCCGCATAAAGCAGCTACTTTCGTTTGATATTCATAGGATAAATAAGGATAAGTTCGATTCATACCACACGATGGGCAATCGTCTGTTTTTATTTTTCCTAGTTTAATAAAATGATGTTGATTACTCCATATATCAAACATGAAAAATGTTTTTCTAATTGCTGAGAAATCTCCCACTAAAATTTTGAGTGCTTCTGCCACTTGATATGCTGCAATGATTTGAACAGCTGGACTAATAATCCCAGCCGTGTCACATGTCATACCTGTAACAGGAACATTCTTCAGTACACAATGTAAACACGGTGTCATTTGCGGGATAATCGTATAACTCATACCGTACGATCCAACGCAAGAGCCATATACCCACGGAATATTATGTTTTTGTGATAAATCATTTATTACAAATCGGATATCAAAATTATCTGTCGCATCAATTATTACATCAACATTTTCTAATAGACCTTCCATGTTTTCTGCATGTGCATCCATTACGTAAGCATGTATTTTCACTTCCGAATTAATTTGTTCCAGTCGATTTTTAGCAGCAATTGCTTTCGGCATTTTCTCTCTCACATCTTGTTCAGAATAAAGTTGTTGCCTTTGTAGATTACTCCATTCTACGTAATCACGATCAATAATCGTCAATCTCCCAATACCTGCACGTACGAAACTTTCAGCGCTTGCACTTCCTAATGCACCTGCGCCTACAATTAACACATGTTTATTCCGAATTTTTTCTTGTCCTTGACTACCAATTGGTTTGAATAACTGTTGCCGTGAATACCGCTCTGCCATTACATATCCTTCCTTCCACTCGTCCATTACAGAAATCTATTTCATATTAGAATGTTGTTTCTGATAACAAGCAAAGTAAGCAAACCCAACAAATCCAGCCCCTCCAATAACATTTCCGATAAAAACAGGAACAAAGTTTTTAGCTAGATCCATCCACGTTAGATGGCCAGCAAAAATAACAGCTGAAATAACAAACATATTTGCTACTACTTGCTGAAATCCAATCACTACAAATGCCATAATTGGAATCCAAATCCCGATTATCTTTCCGACAAAATCACTCGTCCCGTAAGCGAGCCAAAGCGCAAGGCAAACAAGCCAATTACAACCAATTGCTAAAATTAAAGTTCTCCCAAACGATTCATGTAACTTTCCTTCCGCTATCGCTAACGTTTTATTTAAATAATCTCCCTCTGTTAACCCGCCAAGATGTCCAAAGCAATACGCAACGAAAATTGCACCAACAAAATTCATGAAAGTAATCCAAACCCAATTATTCAGTACACTTATTAATGTAATTTTCTTTGCATAAAGCGCCATTGACAGTGACATCATATTTCCGGTAATTAACTCTCCTCCTGCTAATACTACGAGCATTAGTCCAACAGGAAAAACCGCTCCTCCTAAAACATTCACTAGACTCCCCCAGCGCTCAGGTAAATTGCCTAAAACCCGAATGTTAAGCAAAAAACCTAACGAAATAAACGCTCCTCCTAAAAAACCGAGAATAAGCATTGCTGGCAACGTCTGACTTACTTTTTGAACACCGGCCTTAATTACGAGTTCAGCAATTTGTTCCGGTTTATGAAATGCCATTACTAATTCCTCCATTTTCTCCAAATAAAAAAGCAGCTTCAAAAAACCCCCTCAAAATAAAGGTTTTTGAATGCTGCTTAATTTCCCTGCACATCTTTTACAGAGATATCAATCATCACTTTTACTATAAAATAGAAAATCTACAACCGTTGCACATTTTCCATTTTGTATATACTTCACCCTAGCGTCACTCTTATATATCAACCACCAATATGTGACATTTCAATTTTAGGCCCTCTTTTTTTACTTGTATTACTTAAGCGTTCATCTGAATAACGATCTTCTCGGTTGTTCCATATATCGCGTACGATATATGTTATTTCCTCGTCAGTGTATCCAGATCGAAGCAGTTCTCTCAAGTCATTCCCTTTAGAAGCGAACAAACAAGTATATAATTTTCCTTCTGCAGAAATGCGTGCTCTCGTACATGATGAACAGAAGGAATCTGTTACTGATGAAATAATACCTATTTCTTCATCACTTCCAATATAACGATAGCGAGTAGCAACTTCACCTGCATAATTCGCTTCTATCCGTTCTAATGGCATAACTTGATGAATCGTATCTACTATTTCTTGTTTAGAGACGACCTCTTTTAACTCCCAACCGTTATAATTTCCAACGTCCATATACTCAATAAAACGAAGAATATGCTTATTTTCCTTAAAGTATTGTGCCATCTGCAAGATGTCCTGTTCGTTTTTCCCTTTTTGAATGACCATGTTTATTTTAATTTTCATACCAACTTCAGCCGCAGCCTGTATTCCTTCTAGAACTTTTTGCACTTTGCTCCTATTACCATTTAAATGATAAAAACGCTCTTCTTCCAAGGAATCTAAACTAACTGTCACACGTGATAAACCCGCCTTATATAAATCAGGAGCAAACTTTTTCAGTAGTGATCCATTTGTTGTTAAACCGATATCCTCCACACCATCTATTTTATGAAGCTGCTCAATAAGCTGTGGAAGGTCTCTTCGAAGTAACGGTTCCCCGCCTGTAATCCGTACCTTTCTCACACCTAAAGAAACGAAAATACGGGTTATCCTTTCAATTTCATCAAAAGATAAAATTTTATCATTAGACAAAAACGAATAATCAGGACCAAATATTTCTTCTGGCATACAATACCGACAACGAAAATTACAGCGATCAGTAACTGAAATACGTAAATCCTTTAAAGGACGTTGCAACTTGTCTAATGTAACTGATTTCATCTTCATTGCCTCACTTTTATTTTATATTTAAAACACGTTCTGGATGCGTATATACATTTAAGGATTGATTACGAATAAACCCTATTGTTGTAATACCTAACTCTTCCGCTAGCTGCAAAGCTAACTCAGTTGGAGCTGATTTTGATAGTATAATTTCACAACCAATTTTTGCAACTTTCAATAATATTTCTGAAGAAATACGACCACTAAAAACAATGATTTTATCTTTTATAGAAATATCGTTTTTTAAACAATAACCGTAAATTTTGTCTAGTGCATTATGCCTACCAATATCCATTCGGCCAAAAATAATACCATTCACATCACATAAAGCTGCATTATGAACCCCGCCAGTATGATGAAACGTATCCGCAGATTGCTGCATTTCTTTCATTAACCGAAAACAATCCTCTGCAGCAACCTGTACATGGACACCCTTCATTTTTTTTGCACTTAATGCATCATTGGCAAAAACAAACCCTTGTCTACTCATACCACAACAAGACGTAATATATCGTTTATTTTGCATTTGTTCATAATACGGATTTACTTTTGTCGTTGTTACATGTACAAATCCTTCTTTCTCCTGCACCCATATGCTATCAATATCTTCATACTTCCGAATGATTCCTTCAGAAGCTAAGAAGCCTATTACCATATCTTCTATATATTCTGGAGTACTAACCATTGTAACAAACTCCTGTCCGTTCATTTTAATGGTGACAGGAAACTCTGTTACAATGCTATCCTCTATATGTTTAAATGCCCCTTGTTCATAACGAAAGATTTCTCTTTCTACCTGTATCGGTTTCACGATCAGTATCCTTCTCTCACGTTATATTTTTATCAAAAACAAACACCGAAACTGCAATATCTTCTTTTACTTTCATATCCGAAAATAGGTTTACTAATTTCGCTCCAACAAGTTCCTCCAGATGTTCGCGCGAATTTGCAGCATAAACTTCTTGAATCATTTTTGTTCTAGCCATATGAACCATTTCCGCACCATCCATCGTACTTGAAATGAATTTTTCAGTAGGTGTTAAGTTCCCATAAAGTGTTGCAATCGCCATATTTTCAGCAAACACAGTATGAATTCGTTCTGGTCCTTTTCCGAAAAGTTCCTTTCGAAGTTTCCGTATCATATCATTGAATTCATGTACTTTTTTTGACATACAATCATACCTCCCAAAATCCTCATTTTACTTTATTATAGGTATTTTACCAAAATGCCCCTTTCGTCCAAACTATTTCGTACAAACATTTGGACGAAAAGGTTAACTTCATGAAACTTATTCTTCTTTTAATCCTTTACCCATACCTTTTAAGAAATGAAGACCAAAGCCGATAGCACGGTTAATATCTGGATCTTTCAATACTTTCATAAGATCAAATATCCCCACTTTTTTATTACTTTCTAGATGTTCATTACCTTCCTCTAGCCCTACTAATAAGCTACCCATAAGCTTTTTCGTAAGTTCCGGATCAAGCTCTGTTAAAGCACCTGCAGCGCCCATCATATTATTAATTAAATTTGTAACAGGTTCACGAGTCACTTGTCCAAGAACAATCTTCGCGATTGGTTCTTTCGCTTTTAGCATAGAATTTGCAGCTTCTAGCATTCCGATGTCATTCAATTCCTCGACGATATTAAACATTTGATTTAAAGCCTCTTCATTATTAGCTAGAAGCTCTTTTAAATCATCTAACTTTTGCTGCTTTATTTCTTCCTCAGTTAATTCTTGTTTTTGAATCGTTTTTATAGGTGCAGCCATATTTTTCTCCTCCTACTTATCCGTTAAATGCACATACCCTGGACGTGCCCACTTACGATGTACCTCAATACCAGCTTGAGGATGACGTTTTTTATTACGCGGGTTCGCTTTTGGCATCGGATTTTCGCCATCAACTTCTAGCACTTCCATACGCACTTTCGTCTGTTTATAAGCAGGTGTATTTGTACGCAAGTCCACAGCAGGACCTGTTAAGAAATTAATTGCTGTTTCATTATCTGTAGAGTTCATCGGTAAATACAACTCATTCGCTTTTACACGGTCTGTTACAAGTGCTCGTAATTTTAGCGCCCCAAACGGAGAGATAAGACGAACTAATGAACCTGTTTTCACTCCACGTTCTTTTGCAAGTTCTGGAGAAATTTCAACGAAAACGTCAGGCACTTTCGTTTGAATACCTGTTGATTTATTTGTCATATTCCCTTCATGGAAATGCTCAAGCATACGACCGTTGTTAATGTGAAGGTCGAACTCAGCTGGGAATTCAGCTGGACGTACCCAGTCAGCAATCGCAAAACGAGCTTTTTTATCTGGGAAGTTAAATCCATCTTGGAAAAGTAGTGGTGTATTCGTTCCATCAAAACTTCCCCAATGGAAACTATTCCATCCTTCAAGTACTTCATAGTTTGCTTGTGAGAATAGTGGTGATAAACTTGCCATTTCAGCAAAAATTTCACTTGGATGGCTATAATTCCAGGTTACACCTAATTTATTCGCAACTTCCTGTACGATCCACCAGTCCGGTTTTGCATCTCCAAGCGTAGGAAGAACTTGATACAATCT
This sequence comes from Bacillus thuringiensis, assembly GCF_014932895.1. Lineage (GTDB taxonomy): Bacteria > Bacillota > Bacilli > Bacillales > Bacillaceae_G > Bacillus_A > Bacillus_A thuringiensis_AA. The sequence continues at coordinate 459,530 of NZ_JACYOF010000003.1, forward strand.
TTGAACACGGCGCTCTGTATTTGTAAAAGTACCTTCTTTTTCAAGAGACGGTGCTGCTGGTAATACTACATCTGCATATTGAGCAGTTTTAGAAAGGAAAACATCTTGCACAACGAAGAAATCAAGGCTTGATAACACTTCGTGTACATGGTTCGCATTAGAGTCTACAAGAGCCATATCCTCTCCGACAAGGTACATAGCTTTCATTTTCCCTTCATCAATTGCGTGAAGCATTTCAATATTATTAAGACCAGGTTCACTATTAATTTTTACTCCGTAAGCCGTTTCAAATTTCGCACGTTCCATATCGTTAGTAACGTGCTGATATCCAGGAAGCCATCCTGGTAAAGTACCCATATCACAAGCACCTTGTACGTTATTATGACCTCGAAGCGGATATGCACCAGCACCTGGACGACGATAATTACCCGTTGCAAGAAGTAAGTTTGAAATCGCAGCGGAAGTATCAGATCCACCTGTATTTTGCGTTACTCCCATACCCCAAAGGATACATGTACCATCTGCATCACGAATCATTTCAGCCATTTGAATAAGTGTTTCTTTTGAAATACCAGTCATTTCCTCTGCATATTCAAGTGTATATTCTGTAAGACTCTCTTTAAAATCTTCAAAGAAGTTTACATTCTCATCAATAAATCGTTGATCGTGCCAGCCTTGATCAATCATATATTTCGTAACAGCCATTAACCATACTTGATCTGTTCCTTGTTTTGGACTAACAAAGACGTCTGAACGCTCTGCCATTTCTGTTTTACGAAGATCAGCGACAATTAATTTTTGTCCGTGTAATTTATGTGCACGTTTAATACGTGTAGCTAAAACAGGATGACCTTCTGTCGGATTACAACCTACAATAATAACAAGACCGGATTGTGCGATATCTTTAATCGTTCCAGCATCTCCGCCCATACCAATTGTTCTGAATAATCCGTCTGTCGCTGGTGATTGACAATAACGTGAGCAGTTATCAATATTATTCGTTTCAAATACTTGTCGGGCTAATTTTTGAATAACGTAATTGTCTTCATTCGTAATTTTAGATGAAGAAATAAAACCGATAGCATCTTTACCATACTCTTCTTTAATCGATCCTAATTTACTTGCAACTACATTCAATGCTTCTTCCCATGTAGATTCAACAAACGTTCCATTTTTACGAATTAAAGGTTTCGTAATTCGTTCTTTTGAATTTACGAAATCCCAGCCAAATTTTCCTTTTACACAAGTAGAAATTGCGTTAACTGGCGCATCAGAAGAAGGCTGTACTTTAAGAATTTTACGCCCTTTCGTCCACACTTCAAATGAACAACCTACACCACAAAATGTACATACTGTTTTCGTTTTCTTCGTACGAGTATCACGCATGGCCGCTTCCACTTCTGATACCGCAAAAATGCCGCTATATCCAGGCTCAACTTCTTTAATTAAATCTACCATCGGTTCAAGAATATCTGGTTTTAATCCCGTCATAAATCCCGCTTCACCGAGCATTGTTTTCTCCATTAAAGCGTTACAAGGGCAAATGGTTACACATTGACCACAGCTCACGCATGAAGAATCATTAATATTTACTCCTTCATCCCAAATAACTCGTGGGCGTTCCGCTTCCCAATCTATCGATAACGTTTCATTTACTTGTAAGTTTTGACACACCTCAACGCATTGACCACATGCAATACATTGATTAGGGTCATAGCGATAAAACGGATGCGTCATATCAACTTCACTTACATCTACTTTCGGTTCATACGGATATTTTTGATGTTCGATTTCCATTAATTCTGCTGTATTATGCAGTTTACAGTTCCCATTGTTGTTGTCACATACTGTACAGTATAGTAAATGATTTTCTAGTAACCGATCCATTGCTTCTGTTTGCGCTTCTTTTGCACGAGTAGAGGCGAGCTCAATATTCATACCGTCCATCGCTACTGCCGAACAAGAACGCATTAGCTTTCCGTCAACTTCTACAATACAAGTGTCACATGTTTGAATAGGATCTACTTCTGGCACGTAACAAATTTGCGGATGTTCAATCCCGTTTTCATTAATAATACTCAATATCGTTGAACCGGGCTCCGCTGTATACTTTTTTCCGTCAATTGTAATATGAACCATGTTGTCATTCATGGTCTCTCCCCCTTTTTGAGAATAAAAAAACTCCACCACGAAAATATACGCACCATATTTTTGGCACGTTATTGTCATGGTGGAGTAGTTTATTAGCACATCTTGCTAAAATACCAATCCATTTATTCATAAATAAAACGATAGATTCATAACAGGTCATATCACGATTCCATCTTTAACACTATAATTATAGCGTTTAATTTTAAAATATACAATATAAAAATACGTATATGTCCACATTTACTTATCCATAATAACCTATATAAAACACAACGAGGAATAAGGTAAGTACATGGAACCTTTTCGAAAATGGATACGAGATGAAAAATTGTTCTCTACACATGAACAAGCTGAAATATTACAAAACAACTAAACAACGATTTAAACGACTTAATCCACAAAATTCAAAAACAGCAACTTAATCCATTCAGATTTGGTGATTATGCGAGAGTATTTCAATATAAAAAATGGAAAAAGATTGAAAAAGATTGGCCGAGTGCTTTTTCAAAAGCTAGTGTAAAAGTAACACCTACTATTTAAATTTTAGAAAGTGGTATTATTAAATAAAAAAACACTCTACCTGATCTTTTAATTATAAAGAACAGGTAGAGTGTTTTCATTTACATTACAAGTATTATTTCAGCAGACTATACTCTATTTCCATTTCTAACATTACTATGTTTTTTTGCATATATAAAATATATAAAAACACCAATTATAATCCATACCACAAAGCTAATTAAAGTAAGCTGAGAAAGGTTCAAAGCTAAATATATACAACTTACTATTGAAACGATAGGTAAAAAAGGTACTAGAGGCGCACGGAACGGCCTTTTCATATTAGGATGTGTCTTCCTTAATACAATAACAGCTATAGATACAAAAATAAACGCTGTTATCGTTCCCATATTCACTAAATTAGCCAATAAATTCAAATCCACTAATCCCGATAATAAAGCTGCCATAATACCTGTAATCCACGTATTAAAAAATGGAGTTTGTAAACGTTTATGTACACTTGAAAGTCTTTTTGGTAACAACCCATCTCGACTCATCGAGTAAGATACACGAACAAATGCAAACATAGCTACTAACAGAACTGTTGTTAGCCCCGCTATTGCACCCACCGATAACAAGCCAGCAACTCTATCTTCTCCTACAATACGCAATGCATATGCAACTGGATCAGCTACATTCAATTCCGTAAACGGAACCATTCCTGTTAACACGAATGAAACTCCTACATATAGAACGGTACAAATGAATAAGGAAACAAGTAACCCAATCGGCACGTTACGTTGTGGGCGCTTCACTTCCTCTGCGGCTGTTGCAACTGCATCAAATCCTAAAAAAGCAAAGAATACAGTGGCAGCGCCTCCTACCACACCGTGAAAACCAAACGGTAAAAATGGTTGCCAATTTTCTGGTTTTACATATTGTGTCCCTACAATAATAAATCCTACAATAACAGCCAGTTTAATAATAACCATTATATTATTAATTCTTGCGCTTTCCTTTGCACCACGACTTAATAAAAAGGTAACAACTAAAATAATAAGAACTGCTGGTAAATCAATGATTCCACCCTTCCCCATTCCTGGTGCCGAAGCAAAGATTGTAGGAATGTGAATATTAAATCCTAATAGCAATGACTGAAAATACGCTGACCATCCTGCTGCCACCGCAGAAGTCGCTAATAAGTACTCCAACATAACGCACCAGCCAACTATAAATGCAAAAATCTCACCTAATGTCATATATGTATATGAATATACACTTCCCGAAACTGGAACTGTAGATGCAAATTCAGCATAACAGAAAGCTACACATGCACATACAATCGCTGCTAATATAAAAGATAATACAATCGCTGGACCAGCATGTTTTGCCGCTACAATACCAGTTAATACGAAAATACCTGTACCAATAATTGCCCCAATTCCTAAAAGAGTTAGATCAATTGCTCCTAAAGTTTGATTCAATACTTTTTTCTTTTCTTCATCCATTACTTTCTTTATTAATAAACTCATTCGTAGAAACCTCTTTTTCAAAATTATCCCTTACTCGTTACATTCTTTATTACTGTTACTATTACACATTAATAATATTCATACTTTACTATCACTCCTTACATAAACTCCACGAATTACACGCCTTAAAATCAGAAAAATCAATCTTCTGAAAACATGCTTGTTAACAGACTTGTTTTTAGAAGATTGATTGAATTTATCACACGATTAATTATATTGTCAACAATATAATTAATTCACTTAAACTGAATAATTATAAACATGATGATATCTCAAAATACAAAACACAACTTATAAACATTGTCATTTTCCATCTTTACACATTTTATATTATCCCGAAATTAATTTTTATACATGAAATTCAATGTAGAGATTGCACACAACTACAATTAAACCGGACAATTCGTTATATTGAAATAATCATTCACCTTTATAGACTGATTAACCTCCCCACGCATTACACACAATATTTTCACTTAAAAATAAAAAAGCGCAGATTTTCATCTGCACTTTTTTTATTCTTCCACTTCAGCTTCTGCACTACTATTTTCAAGATACTCTTTCTGAGCTTCTTCCTGTATCTCAGCTGAAATCATTCCATAATAAAGCTCTGGATACAATCCAAATATTTGATATACACTTCCTAAAAACGGCATCAGAATCCCTCTTTTCTAAAGTTGTATTGCCACTCTTAAGGATTCCCTTTTCACTCATTATACATTCGTTTTTGGCAATTCTTCTTCATCGTGAACGTGTAATAAATTTTGCCACTTTTTATACGGTGCACTATTTGGATCCACATACCCTTTTGCATACGAACGATCCCACAATTGTTTAATAAACATTTCTTTCTCTTTCTTCGCAACCATATCGGCACCTGTACCGTAATAATTTTGGAAGTATAACTCAATTTCATCAAGAAATAACCTTAATAATTCATCTGACGTTTCTTCTAACGTCGGGTCATATTTCGCTTCACGGTCATACATTAAAATCATATCTAAAATATTGTGGACATGTTCTTTTCTAAGCCATCTTACATCTTGAGCGCCTAATACGAACGGATGTGTATATAAATGTCCACCTTGTAACATTGCCTTTTCTTGTTCCTCTTCAAACCTGGACAAGATGTTTTCATAAATAAACGGATTATGAAGTAAGGCCCTATGCAATTTATAACTTTCGCTTGAAATATTTTTCCCCATCGACTGAATTAAGAAGCTACGTCCAACCCCGTTATATTGATACACAAACTGACCATCAACCGCAACTAAACTAATCCAGCGATACATATATGCGTATAGCAAAGCACGATTACATTTATCATAATCTAATTTTGTTTGAGTCGCATTCAAGTCTGGCATAAAGGCTGGTAAGTGCCAATATTTATCTAAATGCGGCGTTAAACTAGATTTTTTACTATTTAATTTGTTTACGCGGCGATAATACGATTGAAAATAATCACCTTTATCATTCATAAACCCGTTTGCAATATGTCCAGATGACAGCTTAGGGAAATCTTGTAATGATAATCCGTAATGAGCCCGATAACAAATCACTTCAAATGGCGAAAATGCCTCGTTTACTGTATCTTTTTCTTTAAACATTTCTTGCAATAACTCTTCTTGCAATTCTTGTTTTAAAGAAGGGTGTACCCCCCAATATTGTAACTCTCTATGATGTGCAACTTTCGGAACGAAAGGACTTGCTAAATGGAAAAGGTCTTCAATTTTTTCACGAACATATTCATCACGATCACGTTTCTTATAATCCGCTTCTTTTCGTAACGCTTCAACGATATTAAGCTCTAATTTATCACGATAGCGCACTTGCAATTCATCGTAACAATAGCTCAATATGTGCTCACGATAAAAGTCCTCTACCTTTTTCGACTGAATCTCTTCCGTTTTCGCATCCCGACAATATTCCCCATACAAACTCATATATATTTCAGCTGATATATCTTTCGGTAATACACCTAAATTTAAATGTTGCTGCATATCTTGCCATATCTTTTCTTGCAGTTGTTCCTCAGCTAATACGTATACATTGGTTGGATTTGTTTTGCCTTCAAATTCTTTACTTCTCTTTTGAATTTCGAACAATAAATTTTCACGTGTTTCGTGTAAATTATCAAAAAACCTTTCCCAATATTGAATCATTTTACTAACTGCTTGATATAGTGATTGATAGACGAGTTCTAATAGCATTTCTTTACGATACTCATTTAATTTGTGTACATATTGCGTTACGATGTCTTCAAATTCTTTTTTGAATAAACGTTGCTGATTATTAATCATTTTTCCAAACCAGCCTTGTTGCTGAGCAATTTCTACGCGTCGTACCGCTGTTACCGTTCCATCGATATTACTCACATTAAATTTCTTATCATAATTTTGAATTAAATTACGCTTTTGCTCATTATTTTCATGTAGTCGGTTCATTTTTTCTACTAATTGCTTTCGAATTTCATATAACATAAAACGCGCGGCTACCGGATGAACGGGATCCGTTTTCTTTAAAAACCATGTATTTAATTGATATGACTGCCCTTCAGAACCACTTGGTGAAAAACGGTCTGATTCAATCATGTCATATAAAAGTGTCGTTACATGTTCATGTACACGGCTCGGAATCGCATACGCATATAAACGAACCGCATGATCCACTCTTGCTACTTCCCCTTTCATTTGTTCCATCATTTTCAGTTTCGCAGCCGAAATTTTACACTCATGCTGCAAGCGATTTAATTCTTCGTCTTTTTGTACTGTACGGTGTACATAACTTTCTACAGCTTCTAAAAACAATTTAGATTTCGCAACGCCAACTTTACCGCCCTCTGCTCCTTCGCGCGTTTCATTGTACATTTGTCTATAAAAAATATGAGCTTGTTCTGGACGAGTAGCAAGATGTTCCAAATCTTCCAAGTAACTTTTTCCACGCTCTGGTTTCTCTCGCTGCATACCACGTTTTACATCTTGGTCGTATCTCTGTTTCTTTTCTTGAAAGAGTTGATCTAAATGCAGCCACGACTCATCTAAACCTTGCACGGCCCATTTTAAAGCACAATATTTTAGCACATGCTCATATGGATAAATAAGTTTTGCCGTTCCTGCCCCGCAATATCTACCCTTCCCGCTTGATTCTGCCAGTTGTTGAATTTGATTATCTTCTTGCGCGAAATGATTTGCTGACATTGGACTAAATAGCTGTAAATAAATCGTATTTGCCATTTGCTCCATATAATCCGATAAGTTGTGTAAATGGTGTCCATGTAAATTTTCATAATCATATAAAAAACAATAATTGTACGGTAAATGGTGTTGTTTAATCGTATGATTCGTTCGTCCATCCTCATCTACTTGATCCGGACGATACTCTAATTCGATTGTTACACCACCACGTTTTGATAATTCTCCAGTAGAACCAAGCGTAATAGCATGTAACTCTTTTAACGATGCATAGCCGTTTGCTTGCACCGTTTCAAATTCTTTCGCACTAACCGTTCTCGTCTTCACTAAAACATCTGGCATTAAAAACGCACCACGTATTAAAATGTTATGATGCTGTAATTTTTTCCGAAGCATTTCACGTAAATACAATGCGATTTGCAAAAACATCCCCGAACCTGTTCCACCCGCTAGTGATGTTACTATAATGACACGCACACCATATTCTGTTTGATCACTTGTAACCGGAAAGATTTTCTCGATTTCTTGCCAAAAAGATGTGAGTTTATCTTCTTTCATCGCAGCACGTAACGCTAACCGGGAAATAACGCGTAACTGTCCTGCCCCTTCAGTTAGCGGTTTATCAAGTATAGTCGGATCCATCGGAAACCACTCTGGAATCGTTGGATCTCCCGCAATATACTCTCGCGGCGTTTTACTTGAACTCGTTTGCGTCTTAAACTTTCGAATATGATCAAATTTACTCAATGTATTCACATCTGTATCAAATACGTGCATTGCTACCCTTTTTCGGCGCTCTTCTGGTAATTTTTCATATATTTGATGTGTCACAGTACTACCGATTCCACCTAAACCAATTAATATCGTTGGAACTTGTAACGTCATGTGAACCACCTTCCTATTCTTGCTTGTTTGAAAAGAATGGGAAAGAGTGCATCGAGTCCACCGCCCTCTTATCCCTAGCTACTATTCACATTCGTACTTGTAAATCTCCTTACCATATCCTCTATCAATTAATAAAAGCTCATTTGGATACAGTGTCTTATGTTCCATTCCTACTTCATCCTCTGTTATAAACATCCCATCAATAATCATTCCAACTACTTGCGATTCTTTTGCCACAAATATCGATTTCGATCCTTTCTTCGCTATAAACGTAACAGACTGCACAGTCTTTCTTTCTGCTCTAAACGGGATACCAAAATAATGTTTCCACCATTTATTCTGAAGTAACTCTGGTTCAGATTGATATAACCAATCTTTCGCCACTTCTTGATCCCATTCATAATATAATAGTGCTTTCCGATGAAATCTCGGACGAACAATCCACCCTAAAACAATTATTCCTACTACTAACAGTAATAAAGTGATAGGGATAACAAACTTAAAAATAAGCGCATATTTTTCATAGAACGGTGCATTTTGAATATGAAGTGATATTTCTTTCTTTACTTCTTGTAATCTTGAATCCTGTATAGTGATGGTAGCTTCTACGGTGCCGGTATCTGTAAAATTGAATGTGTCGGAGTAATAAGGACGTGGATAAACGTAAATTTGATTACCATGTTGTTTTATTTCATAGTTGACTGATTGTTTAGATGTGACACCAGTAGATTTTAATAGTTTTTTTACAGTTTCTTCTGTCATCGGTTTACCATCTAACTGCGGTTGTAAAATAAACGGTTTACTACTCTCTAAATTTGTTACTTTTTCTTCATAACCTTTCGTAACAGCTTGAAGTGATAATTTTGGCTTTTCAGTTGTTTCGATTTTAAACTCTTTCGTCTGTCTATAAAACCCCTTTATGTTCATATGAACTTTTCCGCGTACTAACTCTTTGGTAAGCTTAGTTTCGTAATAAAACACATGCCTTTTATCGTCCCACTTCATCGGATATTGTTTTCCGTCTATTTCTACTTCTGCTTGAAAATAAGAAGACTGAATTGGCAATTCAGTGGGCTTTGCTTCAATAACAGCCGTAGCACCTTCGTACATTTTTTCAACATTCTTTTGACCCTTATCATCTTTGTCATAAGTAGAAACGGTATAGTTAAGCGCCGGTTCAACAAGTACTTGTAATCCTTCTTTCTCAATATCTCGATCCACTTCTATCGTATATGTTCCTGGCTTAATAACTTCCTGATTTTCCGTACTTATATGAATTATATTTCCGAATAATTTAGCTTCTCCTGGTGCATGTATGGAAAAAGAAGATTGTAATTGTAATGGCTTAGAAATTTGTGTGACCTGATAATTAGACAAAGAAGACGATTGTCTCACTAGCGTCATACGTTTTAACGGAAATGGTGTTGTAATCTCTACTTTCTTTCCTACTACTTTCGTTTTTACAATCGATTCAACAGAAGAGAATGGGTCACGATTTGCAACTAATGCCGCTACTTGATTTACACTTTTTACAATACCATCCTCTCCGCTTGACGGCATCGTAACTCCGTTTATCTCTTTCTTCCATATTTCTTTAAACGTATTTAGTTGTTCTTTTTCTTGCTGACCTAAATCTTCTTCCATCGTAATTAAGACTGGGTGTAACGATATCTTTTTTGCGTCCATTTCTTTCTTAAACTGTGTCAACTTCTGTGTAATTTGTTCTTTTCCGTCAACCTTATCTTTTTCTAAATCATTAAATGCCCCGTCAGTTAATACAATAAGCCAAAATTCACGTTTCCCATCTATATCTGCTTCCTTTTTTATAGATTGCATCGCCGTTTCTACTGCGCTAAACGGAGTATTTAAATACGTTTTCCACGCGCCAATTCCATCAATTTCTACTTGCCTTTTATCCTTCGTTAACGAAATGTTTAATGGATCATTCGGTTTGCTCATTGGAACGTAAGAAAATGTATCTTTTTCATCTAATAGGGCAACTAAACTTTGCAAAGCGTAATTGGCATACTTCCAGCGATCGTTATTTCTCATGCTGCCCGAATCGTCATATACAAGTGAAACGACCCTTTCCTTTGCCTCCTCTCCTTTTGCAAAAGCTGAAAAAGGTAACCATATAAATAGAAATAACATGAACGTGGCACAAATTCGAATTTTCATGATGAGGCTTCGCCACCTTTGTAGACAAATTCCTATGTTTAAATTTATGAGAGGAAACAAGATATATGACTTGTATTTTAGGACAGCTCACGCCTCATAACTTTATTATGTAAACAATTATTTGGAATTGGTAATATTCCTTCTAACATTATCTATCTGCTTATATAAGTAAAAAAGCCTGGTTAAGCTCCACGCTTAAAACAGACTTTCCTACTTTTCATATCAGAAACTCTTAGCAAAAAGTTTGATTTTTTAATTAGCACATCACTTCAATTGTAAATCCGCCAGGCGCTTCAACATAAAACGTATACGCATGTGCATGTTTAGGAGGCTCAACTTGAAATCCGTCTTCCTTCAGTCTTTGATTCATTTTATTCACTTGTTCTTCATTTTCTTGTGGAAATCCTACATGAAATGTTTTTGGATACTGAGCTTCTTTTCCCTTCATTAAGGTTAATATAAACTCATCATTATCACGCATAACTGCAAAGCTAGTTCCCCTTGTTCCACTACAAGTTAAACCAAAATATGTTTCTAAAAACTCTCTAGCAGCTACTACATCTGTAACTGTTAAATTAAGGTGCTTAATTTTCAAATCTCCACCCACTTTCTTAATTTTCTAACATTTTATCATATAAATAAAAAACACGCCTTTCACAGCGTGTTTTATTGCTTCACATATACTTCAACAATTGGATTATCTTTATTATCCGCATGTAAGCGTATATTCTCTTCACTTGTACTATAAATGCTAGCTAATAGCATTATCGTTAACACATTAGGTGTTTTTGCATCGCTCCCATATTTCCTTTCAAGTGCTTCCTTATATTCAAAATCCAAATCCCCCTGCACATATGTATACACTTCAAAGCCATCTTCTAAATTACAAACTACGGTATCAATAATATCTGCTCCTACTTGTCTTTTTATTTCATATCGCAAAGCTTCTATAAATTCTTTCCAAGGAACTTCATACGTCTGAAATTGATCTGTGGATTTCATTCCCTTTCCTCCTCACTATAATTTCCTATATATTTCCCCTTTCCTATAACAATTATGATAGATAGGTCATTCGTACAAGCCGCACTTGTCCCGCTTACATATCGTATTACTGTAATGCGGAAGGAGGAAAGAATATGCATAGACAAAAGTGTTATGATACATGCCGACGTTATTTCGGAAAAGTTGTTCGCATTGAAGATGTTGATGGTCGCATTCATTTAGGTAAAATAATCGATGTGACAAAAGATTCCGTATGGATCGAACCAGTACAGCAGCGTTCATCATTTGATACAGGATTCGGATACTATGACGCATACGCAAACGGTGGTTGTGATCTTTGCGGAGGCCTTAATAGATGCGACAGCTGCGGCTTCGGTTGGGGCGGCAATGGTTGTGGTAGCGGTGGTTGTGGTGATGGTGGTTGCGACGGTGGTTGGGGTGGTTGTGGCTGGGGTCTTGAACTCGGATTTGGTTTTATTTTTGGAATTACTTTAGCTGCATTATTTTTCATTTAACATAATAAAGAGTTGGCTATCTTTAACCAACTCTTTTCCCTATTTTTCACATATAAAAATACGATGTCCTAAAATATGTTGATACATAAGCAGTACTTGTTCATGTTGTACCCAGGCCTCATACAATTCTCCTGGGATATACGATGATACATTCCACTCCAGCTCTTCGACATGCCCTGCAACTGTTTCTGCAATGGTCCCGCCACCTGCAGTTATAATTTTTTTAAAATTTGCTGCTTTAAATAAATGAATCCACTCATTCTCTGTTAATAATTCTTTCATACCGTACAACTGTACGATCTTTTCTTCCTCTTTCTTATCAATGTGTCGTTCGATAATCATTTCAATGACAACAAGCTTTCCATTCTTCTCTAATACACGATAACATTCCTGAATAACCTTTTCTTTATTCGTAAAAGCGAGTATAGATTCTCCGAGTACAAGCTCAAATGAATCACTTAAACATGGTAACCCTTCTACATTTCCTTGAATCAATTGTATATTCAATCCTTCAAACAACCATCTATCTTTCGCTTTTTGAATCATAATTTCATTCTTTTCAACCGCTGTTACTTTATAACCGAATTCTTTTGTCATGTAAGCGGCTGTTTTCCCTGTACCGCAACCTATCTCAAGGACATTTGCTCCATGTCTAAGGGGCAGTTGTGCTAACAATTGTTTTGTTAACGTAAAACCACCAGGATGAGCACTCCCTATTCCGTAATAAGCTAGAAAATCAATGTATGTGTTTCGTTTCATGGGATTCTCCCTTTTTTATTTTATATATTCTGGGAAGGAAGAAAAGTGCATAAAAAAAAGGGCGCATCACGCGCCCCCTCATCTTACTTATCATCAGTAATATATGCCCATTTGTAACTGTAATCTCCACCAACTGGGTGGTGAACAATGCCTTTTACTTTCGGTCTTTGAACAATAGCGTCACCACGTTGATATAACGGTGCAATTGCTGCATCTTCAAGTAACATTTTCTCAGCTTTTAGCATGCTATCCCAACGCTCTTTCGTTTTCGTTAATAGCTCGCCTTTCCCTTTTTCTACAATTTCATCATATTTAGGATTTGAATATCCTGTTTGGTTATGAGTGCCATTTGTAACGAACATATCAATAAATGTCATTGGATCTAAGTAGTCAGGTCCCCAACCAGCGTAAGATAAATCATAGTCTTGATCTGTTTCTAATTTTAATTTTTGTTTAAACGGTTGATTTTTCAAATTCACTGTTAATCCCGGTAAATTTTTCTCAAGTTCTCCTTTTAAGAACTCCCCTACTTTTTTCGCATTATCGCTATCATAGTTTAATAACTCTACCGTTACTTGATCTTTTCCAAGCTCTTTTTTCGCTTTTTCCCAATGCTCTTTTGCCTTTTTCAAATCTGTTTTTAAAATATCTCCGTTCTCTTTACGGAAGTCTTTTTCATCTGGACTCTTCGCAAATTCTTTTGGTACTAAGTAATCTGCAGGTGTAGACCCGTCATTTAAAATAACATTCGTTAAGCCTTTTTTATCATACGCCATCGCAATCGCTAAGCGTAAATCTTTGTTCTTTAACACTGTATCTTGACCAGCACGTTTTTGGTTTAAACGTAAGAAGTACGTTGAAGGTGTTTTTTGTGTAAAGAAATCTGGATTTGATTTATATTTATCAACAAATTCAGATACAAGTGCTGTACGATCGATTTGTCCACTTTCATATAAGTTTACACGTGTACCGCTATCTTTTACTACGTTAAAGTTAATTTCTTCTAACTTAACTGTTTTATTATCCCAATATTGTGCATTTTTCTTTAATTTCCAACCTTCTTCATGTTTCCAGTCCGTTAATGTAAATGGTCCATTATATAACGTTGTATCTGCTTCTAAACCGAATTTTTCTCCTTTTTCTTTTACGAATTTTTCATTTAACGGATAGAATGTTCCGAATGAAGTTAATTCTACAAAGTAAGGAACTGGATTTTCTAATTCTACTTCTAACGTGTAATCATCTACAGCTTTTACGCCTAACGTATCAAGCGCTGCTTTTCCTTCATTAATGTCCTTTGCATTCTTTAAATCAAACATAATGTATGCATATTCCGCTGCCGTATTTTTATCTACCGCACGTTTCCAAGCAAACACGAAATCTTTCGCTGTTACAGGATCACCATTTGACCACTTTGCATTTTTATTTAATTTAAATGTATACTTTTTGCCATCATCACTCTTTTTATATGATTCAGCAACCCCTGGTGTTGCTTTATTATCTTTATCAAGTCGATATAAACCTTCCATTACGTTATTTAAAGCAAGAAACGATACTTGGTCTGTCGCTTTCGAAGAATCCATTGACGGAATCTCTTGGCTATCTGTTAGATTCAATACTTGCTTTGCAGCTAATTTTCCACCTTCTTTTTCACCGCTTTTTGGTGTTGTACTTGCCTTGTCTTTATCCCCTGATCCAGAGCAAGCTGTTAATGCCATACTCATTACTAAAACTGGTGCTACGACCGCTGTTAATTTTTTCATCTTTTTTCTCTTCATTTTCTTGTACCCTCCCCAATTATATGTACGATATTAGCATTTAGAAATTCTCTACTAACTTCAGTTATCAGAAAATTCTTATTAATTAATATTCTACTAATTTTTCAAGTTTTGTAAAGTATTTTTATAAATTTTCTAAAAATTTATTTTTTTATGATAGTAACTTGTTATTTTACTATTACCACTATATGAATTATTCCCCATCTACTATATGTAAGCATCACTCCCCTTATTCCTCTCTATTACTACGTTCTATATTTTTCTTATCAACATGAAATCTCTTACTATCATTCATCTATCCAACTACTGAATTCCCTCTAATCTCTCCATTAGAATTTTAAAAACTACCTAACTGTTTCCTAATAACTTAAGAGGACTTATTCTCCTATACATACTAAAAAGCATTTCAAAAGCAGCTCAGCCACCTTTGAAATGCTTTCACGTTATTTTTTCCCGCCATCCTCAGTTACATACGCCCACTTAAAGCTATATTCTGGACTGATGTTGTGTTTCACAATTCCTTTTACATTCGGTTTCATTACGTACGCTCTTCCTGTTTGATATAAAGGAACTAACCCTGCATCTTCTTCAAGGAATAATTTTTCTGCTTTTCCTAACGTTTCCCAGCGCTTCTTCGCATCACCCATTAATTCATTACCTGCTTTTTCTACCATTTCATCGTATTTTGGATTCGAATACCCCATTTGGTTGTATGGGCTCTTCGATTCAAACATATCGATAAATGTCATTGGATCCGCATAGTCTGGACTCCAACCTGCATAAGAGATTTCATAATCTTGTGCAGTCTCTAATTTTAATTTTTGTTTGAACGGCTGAATTTTCGTATTAATCGTTACACCTTTTAAGTTTTTCTCAATTTGATCTTTAACATAATCGGCAATCTTTTTCGCAGTTCCATCATCATAACTTAGTAATTCAATTGTAACTTGATCTTTTCCAAGTTCCTTTTTCGCTGCTTCCCAGGCTGCTGCGCCTTTTTTCGGATCATATTTCAGACCATTTTTAAATGTATCTTGGTAATCTTTGCCGTCAGGTCCTGTCGCAAGCCCTTTCGGAACCAATTGATCCGTTGCTTTTGATCCATTATTTAAAATTACATTTGCCAATCCTTTTTTATCAACTGATAATGCAATTGCTTCACGAAGTTTTTTGCTCTTTAACGGTGTATCTTGTCCGTTACGCTTTTGATTTAAACGTAAGAAGAATGTACTTGCTTCCGAATACTCACCGTATTCATCTTTGTTCGATTTATATTTATCTACGAATTCTCCTGATAGTAGTGCGAAATCAATTGATCCTGTATCATATAAATTTACTTTCGTAGCAACTTCTTTTACTACACTAAAATTAATTTCTTCTAATTTCACAGTCTTATTATCCCAATACTTATCATTTTTCTTTAACTGCCATCCTTGTTCATGTTTCCATGAAGACATAACGAATGGCCCGTTATACACCGTTGTATCTGCTTCTAAACCGTACTTATCCCCTTTTTCTTTTACGAATTTTTCATTTAATGGATAGTATGATGGGAATGCTAATAAATTTAAGAAGTACGGTACCGGTTTTTCTAATTCTACTTCTAGCGTGTAATCATCTACCGCCTTTGCTCCTAATTCAGTTACAGGTTTTTCTCCTTTATTAATCGCTTCTGCATTTTTAATGTAGTAAGCGATAAACGCATATTCTGCAGCTGTATTTTTATCAAGTAAGCGCTGCCATGCAAAAACGAAATCTTTCGCTGTTACAGGATCACCATTCGACCATTTCGCATCTTTACGTAGTTTGAATGTATATTTTTTGCCATCCTCGCTTTTCGTACTAGATTCTGCCGCAGCTGGAATTGGCTTATTATCTTTATCGAGACGATATAATCCTTCCATCGTGTTTCCTAAAATTTGCGACCCTAACGTATCAGTAGATTTAGAAGTATCCATCGTCGGAATCTCTTGATTTTCTGTGCGATTTAGCACTTGTTTTGCTGCGTATTTAATATCGGACTTTTTATCTTCCCCACTATTAGGTGTAGTAGTCGTTTTCTTTTCTCCACCTGAGCCAGAACACGCTGTTAATGCCATACTCATTGCTAAAACTGGTACTACAACAGCCGTTAACTTTTTCATCTTTTTTCTCTTCATTTTTGTATCCCCCCTAATTATATGTACAATACCGACCCTTGAGAGACCTCTTGCCAATAATTATTTTTCAGAAAATTTAAACTAATATTATTCTACCTTTTTCTTCGTATTTGTAAATAGTTTTATTTTAAATATTCTGATTTTATCCCCGTAATTTAGTATGTTTCATCCCCGATCTACTATATATACATAATATACTCCTTATTCTTCTCTATTTTGCTATACTACAAATTTATTTTTATTTTCCAATATACAAAAAAGCATTTCAAAAGTAGCTTAGCCACTTTGAAATGCTTTTTTAACTCTATTATTTTTCAGTTACATATGCCCACTTGAAGCTATATTCTGGACTGATATTGTGATGAACAATACCTTTTATATTCGATTTTAGAACGTAAGCATCACCACGTTGGTATAGAGGTACAAGTGCTACATCTTGTTCAAGAAGTAATTTCTCAGCTTTCCCTAATTCTTCCCAACGTTTCTTCGCGTCACCCATTAATTCTCCACCAGCTTTTTTGATCATGTCATCATACTTCGGATCAGAGAAGCTCATTTGGTTATGAGAATGCTTAGATTCAAACATATCTAAGAATGTCATTGGGTCTGCGTAGTCAGGTCCCCAACCAGCAAATGATAAATCATAATCTTGCTCTGTTTCTAATTTCAGTTTTTGTTTGAATGGTTGAAGTTTAATAGTAACTGTTACACCTTTTAAGTTCTTCTCGATCTGGTCTTTTACATATTCGCCTACTTTTTTCGCATTACCAGTATCATAGTTTAATAGCTCAATTGTAACTTGGTCTTTTCCAAGTTCTTTTTTCGCTTCTTCCCATGCAGCAGCTGCTTTTTTCGCATCTGGCTTAATACCATTCTTAAATGTTTCTTGGAAGTCTTTACCGTCTGGTCCAGTTGCTAATCCTTTCGGTACTAAGAAGTCAGCAGGTTTAGACCCGTCATTTAAAATAACGCTTGCTAAATTCTTTTTATCGATTGAAAGTGCGATTGCTTCACGTAATTTTTGGCTCTTTAATGGTGTATCTTGTCCACCGCGTTTTTGGTTCATACGTAAGAAGTAAGTACTTACTTGTGAATATGTTCCAAACTCTTCTTTATTATTTCTATACTTGTCAACGAATTCACCTGATAATAGTGCGAAATCAATTGCACCTGTTTCAAATAAGTTTACTCTTGTAGCCACTTCTTTTACTACACTATAGTTAACTTCATCTAATTTTACAGTCTTTTTATCCCAATATTGATCATTTTTCTTTAGTTTCCATCCTTGCTCGTGTTTCCAATCAGTAAGAACGAACGGTCCGTTATAAACTGTTGTATCAGATTCTAAACCGTATTTATCCCCTTTTTCTTTTACGAATTTCTCATTTAGTGGATAGTACGATGGGAATGCTACTAAGTTTAAGAAGTACGGCACTGCTTGTTCTAATTCAACTTCAAGCGTATAATCATCTACCGCCTTCACTCCTAATTCAGTTGCAGGTTTTTCTCCTTTATTAATCGCTTCTGCATTTTTAATCGGGAATGCGATAAATGCATACTCAGCAGCTGTTTTTGGATCTAATAAACGTTGCCATGCAAATACGAAATCTTTTGCTGTTACAGGATCACCATTTGACCACTTTGCATCTTTACGTAACTTAAATGTATATTTTTTACCATCCTCACTCTTCGTGCTTGACTCTGCCGCAGCTGGGATTGGTTTATTGTCTTTATCTAAACGATATAAGCCTTCCATTGTGTTCCCCAAAATTTGATTACCTAATGCATCTGTATTTTTCGAAGTATCCATTGTTGGGATCTCATTTGTTTCTGTACGATTTAGTACTTGTTTCGCTGCTAGTTTTTCTCCTGATTTGCTATCTCCACTAGAGCTAGAATTTGTACTTGTCTTCTTATCTCCACCTGATGTAGAACATGCTGTTAGTGCCATACTCATTGCTAAAACTGGTGCTACGACTGCTGTTAATTTTTTTATCTTTTTCTTTTTCACTTTCTGTACCCTCCCTAATTCTTAACGACCTCATTTAAGAATTTTCTGATAATTCTGTTTTTCTTTATATATTTATCAGAAGATTCTTATTAACTATTATTCTACTAATTTTTCGAGTTTTGTAAAGTGTTATTATTGAAAATTTTTAAAAAATTATTTTTTTACAGTAACATTCATAAAAATCCCATATGTTTTTCAATACTATTCTTCCATTCATATACATGTCTTGATTTAATAGCCCTCCTCTTATTTATCGCTTTAACACATGTTAATTATTGTTAATAAATAATGTATATATCCGAAAATATCTTTCCTACAAAAATAAAAAAAGTCAGCGTTGCTAACTTTTTTATCCGGCCATGTTCTCTTTTTTCATTTCCTCTACTACTTTCATATACTTCTCATTATTAAACTCATTTTCACTTTTTGCAACAACTACAGTCGCAATACCGTTACCAATTAAATTAACGATAGCACGCGCTTCTGACATAAAACGATCTACACCGAGTAAAAGTGCTAGCCCTTCTAACGGGATAACATTCATCGCAGATAAAGTAGATGCTAGCACAATAAATCCTCCACCTGTTACTGCTGCTGCACCTTTAGATGTAACCAACAAAATAGCTATTATAGTTAATTGTTGACCTAATGAAAGATCGACGTGAAAAACTTGTGCTAAAAATATTGTTGCCATTGATAAATAAATGGTCGTTCCATCTAAGTTAAATGAGTAACCTGTTGGAATAACTAAACCTACTACCGGCTTTGAACACCCAAAGTCTTCCATTTTCATCATCATACGCGGTAGTACAGACTCAGATGATGATGTACCGAGAACAATGAGTAATTCTTCTTTAATATGCGCTAAATATTTCCACAAGCTAAATTTATAAAGTTTACAAATAAAATTTAATATGATAAAAACAAATAATGCCATTGTTGCATATACACAAATCATTAATTTACCAAGTGGTATTAACGTACTTATACCATACTTTCCAATTGTAAACGCCATTCCACCAAAAGCTCCTACTGGTGCCAATTTCATAACAATTGATAAAATGTTAAAAAATACTTTCGATAATCTTTCAAAAAAGTCGATAACAGGTTGTCCATTTTTCCCTAGCATCGTCAATCCTGCTCCAAATAAAATAGAAAAAAATAACACTTGTAAAATATCGCCTTTAGCAAATGCCTCAAACATGTTAGATGGAACGATATGTAAAAAGAAATCCATCCATTGCATTTCTTTCCCGCTTTGGACATATTGCGAAACATCTCCACCCTTTAGTTTCGAAGGATCTAATCCATCTCCAGGACGTACGACATTCGCTACGATAATACCGATAATAAGAGCAAAAGTTGTAACAATCTCAAAATATAATAACGCCTTCCCACCAACGCGTCCTACCTTTTTCATATTCCCCATACTTGCAATACCAAGCACTATTGTTAAAAAGATAATCGGTGCAATAACCATTTTAATCATATTGATGAACGTTTCACCAATCGGCCTCATTTGTTGTCCGACACTCGGCCAAATTGCTCCTACTGCAATACCACAAATAATTGCCACAATAACTTGGAATGTTAAATTCTTTGTAATCCTCATTTTTAAATACTCCCCTGTTTTTTCATTTCTCCACAGCTATTTTAATCAATAACATTTATTCTATGTGATAGCCCCCTTGCTACTTAACTTGAATCTAATCATTACGTTACACTATTAACTCATATTTGAAAACAGTATATAATATTCAATCATAAATGACATACTATTTAACAAACAAAAAAAGTCCACTTTCTCAGTGGACTTCTACTTTATAACGGTAAATCTCTCTTCCTAAAAACAACTATTGCTACTAGAAAAATGCAAAGTGCTCCAGCAGTTAAACTTAAGCTTACCGGCCATATATTATATGTTCCTTCAGCAATTTCTTTCGGACGAAACAGCGTAAACAAAGATATGTTTCTCATCCACTCTAACTTATCACTTAATTTCCCTACCATATCTAAAACGAAAAATAAGATTGTTAAACTTGCTGAATAACTCAATGCCTTTCTTTCGTCATTACATATACAAGAAAAGAAAAATGAATACGCACTAACAACTAAAAATATTAGCCCACCGACTACGTTTATCTTCAGAAATAATTCTTTATTTAAATTATTATCTTTTAAAAACCATTCTGCACCTACTATCCCCGCTACATAAGTGACAAATACAATTATTAGTAGTCCCAATATGAGAACAGCAGCTTGCGTAATGGCAATTTGCACTCTAGATACAGGTGTCGCTAACAAGTATGCCATCGCTCCTTTATCTACATGACGAGCAATTAAATGTGTCGCAACTGTTACGCAAAAAATTGTTAAAATGATAATAAATAATAGGCTATAGTACTCACCAGCTAAAAAATCCATTACGTTTTGAATCGGACTTTCCATACCAACGATTTTTTTCACACTATCAGGCATAGCACTTATTAGTTCATTTAAACCTTTCGCTGATACCATTGATGGGAATATCCAAATTAACAACCATAAATAGAGAGCCGCACCTGCCGCATAACTCAAAATACTTTTTTTTGTTTCTTTCAAACTAGCTAAAAATAATTGTTTATTCATGCTTTATCCCTTCTTTCTTATCGTAATAATGCATAAATAAATGCTCTAAATCCATCGCTCTCGTTTGAAGTGCCGTTACATTATATTTTGAAAGTGTTTGTAAAACAGTTTGATAGTTTCCTTGTACAATAATAGACGCCTCTTTACCTTTCACCGCTTCAAATTGCAAATCACATTTTGTAAGAGACTCAATTTCTTCTTGAGATGATACTGTTACATCTATCACCTGTCTTCTCATTTCTTGTAAATCATGAATATTTTCAACCGTAACAAGGCGACCGTCTTTAATAATCGCTACTCTATCACATGTTCTCTCAATTTCAGTGAAAATATGTGAAGACATAAGAATCGTTTTCCCTCTTTGCTTTTCCTCTACTATTAAATCTATAAACACTTGTTGCATAAGTGGATCGAGTCCTGATGTTGGTTCATCTAAAATTAACACTTCTGGATCATGCATAAATGCAGCGACAATCCCTACTTTTTGCTTCATCCCTTTAGACATTTTTCGAATCGGTGTTTTCACATCAAATTGCAAACGTTCTATCAGTTCATCTCGTCTTTTCGTATCCTTTAACCTACGCATCCCTTGCATTAACTTTAAAAACCCTAATCCATCCATTCCTTCAATAAAAGAAATCTCCCCTGGTAGATAGCCAACTTCTCTTTGAATTTTCGCAGCATCATCCCAACAATCTAATCCAAAAATTGATGATTGCCCATCTGTCGGTTTTATAAATCCCATTAAATTACGAATCGTTGTTGATTTCCCGGCACCATTCGGTCCTAAGTAACCGAATACTTCCCCCTTTTTTACATCAAATGTAATATGAAATAAACCTTTTCCATTTGAAAATTGTTTTGTGACATCTTGAACTGAAATCATAATTCCACCTCATTTTTTGAAATATTTCATTCGTGATATTTCAAAATTATTGTACTCCTCATTTTTTATATTCGCAACAACTTTTGAAATATTTATAATCTCATATTTCAAAATTATTGTTTTCACCTATATTTTCTTGTATATTTTAATTGAGGTGATTGCATTGAACGGTTTTGAAAAAGTGAAAGAAAAGAAAAAACGTGCCATTAAAGAAGCAGCCTTCGTTTTATTTTCGGAACGCGGATTTAATGAAGTGAAAATAGAAGATATCGCAAAAGAAGCAAACGTTTCTCAAGTTACAATTTATAATCATTTTGGAAGTAAAGATGCGTTATTTAGAGAACTTATACAAGAGTTTATAGAGAGCGAATTCCATTACTATAAAGAGTTAGCAGATGGAGATATTCCTTTTCATGAAATGATGCAAAAGATGATCATTAGAAAAATGGAAACTGGAGGATTATTTCAGCCCGATATGTTTTTACAAATGATGCAAAAAGACGAAGCACTCCGAGAGTTTATTTATAGTTACCAAAATGAAAAAATCCTGCCCTGGTATTTAGAAATATTAGAACAAGCACAGCAAAAAAATGAAATTAATCCTCACCTTACTAAAGAAATGATGTTACTTTACATTCAAATGTTTACTAAGTTAGGTGATGATTTCGGAGCACAACTTCTCGAAGGTGATCGTGAAAAACATATACAAGATATCGTTACGATGTTCTTTTATGGACTCTCCGTCCCAGAAAAATAATTTTTCTAAAGAACAAATAAAATCACCGAAAAGCCCTTTGGATATTTAAATCTCAAGGGCTTTTTCATATCAAAAAAATGACTAAAACTAACTTTATCTTAAAGAAGTTAAATGCTGCTTTATAGATAACACCTTATTATAGATTAACTCTTTTAGCATAACAGGCTGAATTGAGATAATCGTTTCACCGAAATTCAGAAAATAACTTGAAATAAAATCAAATTCTTGCTGGTTAAAATAGCCTGTTATAATGTAATTTTCATTTTCTGTTTGTATCCTCATGGAAGGATAATTCTCTTTATCAAAAATGTCTTTTCCTTTTTGATTAACAATGACACTAAAATCAATTGCATCAGGCTTTCTGTGAAAAGTAGTAAGATAACTTAATAATTCTTCAAGATTTTTTGGATTAATATTGCTCGTTTCCACAATCGAAAGAATTTTATCACATCTAATTATTTGAACATTATTTGTCTCAAAATTAAAGATTTTAGCATACCACTGGCCAAATTTAGATTCGATTCGAATAAATTGGGCGACCAATACGTTCTCCTCATCTTTTTTTAAATATGTTAAATGATAAACTCGCTCAGCAAAAATCCCCTGTAAAATTTCTTTTAAGAACGGACTAAAATTACTATGATTTGTTACTTCAAAGGAAAGCGTTCGTTCCATGATTGAAATATTTTTACTCACATTATCAGGTAATACATGTTTAAATTTATTTTCAAGCGCAATACTTTCTACATTAAATGGTTTTGTCTTGTATCCATTTAGCGTAAGAATTGAAAAGTATAACGCATACATTTCATCCACACTAAAATAAATTGGCGATAACACACTATTTTCTATAATTTTATAACTTCCATTTCTACCCAGTTCAGAATATATGGGTACACCTATTTCTTCCAATGATTGAATATCTCGTAGAGCGGTACTTTTAGAAATATCATATCTAGCCATTAAATCTTTTAAATTAAAATATCTTTTATTATTTAAGAAAATAAGCATATCATTTATTCGTTCAGTTTTTTTCATATTTCCCTCCCAAAAAGGTGTCATGTATTGAAACCCTTTTAATCTATATTATAATTATCAACTAATAAAGGAGTTATATATTTATGACATTAGAAATAGCTATTTTTCTTTCAATGAATGGGCAAGCAAAGGAGGCGATTAACTTTTATACACGTAATTTAGAAGCCAAAAAGTTAATGATTGTTACGTATGAAGAACTGGCGAATAGAGATAGTTCTTTTAAAATTACAAGTGAAAATAAAGATCATATTGCTCACTCTGTTTTACAAATTGGGAATACAAAGCTAATGATAGCAGAAGATACAATGAAGCCTAATGAACGTTATAACGTTGGAAATAACATGTCACTTTGCATTCAAAGTGCTAATTTAGAGGAAATACAAAAATTTTATAATAATTTAATTTCCGATAAGCATGTGAAAATAATCTCTCCGCTAGAAAAAAATATATTTAGTGAAGCATATGGTATTATTGAAGATCCTTATGGCATACAAATCCAATTAATGTATGATAAACGACTAAACTAAATAATTAGTCATATTCACATATTCCTAATAAAAAAGACACGAATTTCGTGTCTTTTTTATTTTACCGAAATGACTCTACCCGTTTCACTACTTTCAATTGCTAATTGAATCAGTTTAATAACATCTAAACCTTCTTTTGCTGTTACAGGTAACTTCTCACCATTTACAATACTATCTCTTACACCTTTATAATACATGTCATAACAACCGACTTCTGTTGGAATACGTACTAACTCTTCTTCTGTTTCTAAAATAGCAAAATTCGTTTCAGTATCTGTTCCATAGCCATTGTCGCCCGGCTTCATTCCATTTTTCAACTGCTCTTCTTGTGAATCCATACCGTATTTCACGATAGAACCTTTGTCTCCATGTAATGTAAAATGTGGTCCTGCATGTTTCACATAACTACTACTATGTAAAATGGCACGCTTAACGCCGTAGTGAAGTATAACATGGAAGTAATCATCAATTTCTGCACCTGGTCGTTGTTTAATTACTTCTGCACTTATCGCATCTGGTTTCCCAAATAATGATAACGCTTGGTCAATTAAATGAGATCCTAAATCGTATAATATACCTGAACCTGGCAAGTTCTTCTCTCTCCAGCGATCACGTACATGTGGACGAAAACGATCGAAATGTGCTTCATATGCGTATACATTTCCTATTCTATTTTCTTCTAACAACTTCTTTATCGTTAAGAAATCATTATCAAAACGACGATTGTGATATACACTTAAAACGACATTATGTTGCTTCGCTAATGAAATAAGTTCTTCTCCTTCTTCAATTGAAACAACGAATGGTTTTTCTACAACAACATGCTTACCGCTTAATATTGCTTCTTTTACATATGGAAAATGAGTTGTGTTAGGTGAAGTAATAACCACTAAATCAATATCAGTTCGCTTCACCAATTCATCAATTGTACTAACGACGTTAGCGTTTGGTAATATTTCTTTTACTACCTCTTCTTTTGAAGATAACACGGCACGAATATCGTATTCTTCTATCGTTTGTAACAACGGGATATGAAATGTTGTACTTGAAAATCCAAATCCTACAATCCCTACACCTATCTTTTTCATGTTGCCCCTCCATTTATCCCGCTATTTGCGGGCAGTAAGACCCCTACCTCAAAATTCAGCGAAAGCAAAGAAGTTAGGTGAGATTGGGGCTGCCCGTAAAAGCTCGATTGGTTCAACTAATAATCAGTGGGGGATGAAGAACCCCCCACTGATTAAAGTTTCAGTTTATGAGAACGATTTCATTTCATTATTATAACAAGATTATTTTTATATACATAATGATTTGCTTAGAAAAAAGCATCCTGCCATTATTGATGGCAAGATGCTCCCCTTTTTATTCCGTTCGTTTCTTCGTCCACGTCTCAATTACTTCACCAGTCTCATTAACATCTAGCACTAAGCTACCGTTACTATACCGATCTTTATTTCGATACGCTTTCGGATCAATCTCTTCTACAATGTGTTTCTCTGTCTTCATGTATACTAATTCATCGTCTCGCACAATTTCAATACCGACAATGCGGTACGGATTACGTTTTAACTCTTTGAAAATAACAAGACCTCGTTTCGCTCTTGTTGATTTTTCAATTTCTGATGCCTTTATACGTTTAACAGCACCACGCTGCGTTACAAGTATAAGTTGATCCTTTTCACCATTTAACGGCTTACTAGAAGCGACATAATCATCTTCTTTTAAATTAATCGCTTTTACACCAGCGGCTCTTACGCCGACTGGGCTTACTTCATCTTCATGGAAAATAAGTGCATATGCACCATGTGTTGCAAGAACAATATCTCTTGTTCCATCTGTTGCAAATATATCGACAACTTCATCATCTTTTTTCAAGTTTACAGCAACGAACGCTCTTGAATAGCGCTGTACTTTATATTGATTTAATTCTGTTTTCTTTATCATACCATTTCGTGTTACAAATACGATAAATCGTTTTTCTTCCTCAAAGTTCGGTACGACAGTTGCCCAAATGATTGTTTCATCTCGGTCGAGTGAAACAATGTTAGCAACGTGTTGACCTAAATCTTTCCAACGAATATCTGGCATTTCGTATACTGGAAGATATATATAGTTTCCTTTATTCGTAAATAAGAGGACTGTCTCTGTCGTATTTGTATCGAAGCGTTCGAGTAAGATGTCACCCTCTTTCATACCGAAGTCTTTGCCATTTGAGGCATTATGTGAGCGCCATCCAGTACGTTTCACATATCCTTCTTTCGTTACAGTAACGATGACATCTTCTTGCGGGATCATCACTTCCACATCTATTTTAATTTCCTCAATTTGTTCTTCAATAATAGCGCGGCGATCATCACTATATGTTTTCTTAACTCTCTTTAAATCAGTTTTAATTACTTGAAGTAACCTTTTTTCACTTTGTAAAATCGACTGTAGCTCTATAATTTTCTTATTAAGCTCAGCTGCCTCTTGTTCTAGTGCTGTAATATCTGTATTCGTTAAACGATATAATTGCAGGGATACAATGGCTTCTGATTGCGCTTCTGTAAAACCAAATTTTGCACTTAAATTATCTTTCGCATTACGTTTATCTTTTGAAGCTCGAATCGTTTCGATTACTTGGTCTAAAATCGATAGTGCCTTCTTTAAACCTTCTACAATATGTTGACGATTTTCTGCTTTTCGTAATTCATATTGTGAACGTCTCGTAACGACTTCTTTTTGATGTCCAATATATGCATCCAAAATTTTTGGTAACGTCATAAGTGTTGGACGGCGATTATTGATCGCTACCATATTAAAGTTATATGGAATTTGCAAATCTGTATTTTTGTATAAGTAGTTTAAAATACCTTCAGCATTTGCTTCTTTTTTTAATTCTACAACTATACGGAGACCTGTACGATCTGTCTCATCCCGAACTTCAGCAATGCCATCTAATCTTTTATCTAGACGTAATTCATCCATTTTCTTAACAAGGTTTGCTTTATTCACTTCGTAAGGAATTTCAGTGATTACGATTTGTTGCTTTCCGCCACGGATTGTTTCAACTTCTGCTTTCCCGCGAATAATAATTTTACCTTTACCTGTTTCATACGCCTTTTTAATACCATCAATCCCTTGAATAATACCACCTGTAGGGAAATCTGGTCCTTTTATAACTGTTAATAAATCATCAACAGTACTATTCGGCTTATCAATACGCATCATCGTCGCATCAATAACTTCTCCGAGATGATGCGGAGGAATTTCTGTTGCATAACCAGCTGAAATTCCTGTAGATCCGTTCACTAATAAGTTCGGGAACATTGCTGGTAATACAACCGGTTCTTCACTCGTATCATCAAAGTTCGACACAAATTCTACTGTTTCTTTATCTAAATCACGTAATAACTCAGATGCGATTGGTGATAAACGCGCTTCTGTATAACGCATTGCTGCTGCTGGATCCCCATCAACACTACCGTTATTACCATGCATTTCAACTAAAACATTACGTACTTTCCAAGTTTGACTTAAACGTACCATCGCCTCATATACAGAGGAATCTCCATGTGGATGATAATTACCGATAACGTTACCTACTGTTTTAGCTGATTTACGAAATGCTTTATCATGTACATTACCTTCTACATACATAGAATATAAAATACGCCTTTGTACTGGTTTTAAACCATCACGTGCATCTGGAAGCGCGCGATCTTGAATAATATATTTACTATAACGTGCAAAGCGGTCACCTAACACGTCTTCAAGCGGGAGGTCATGAAACTTCTCTGCTTGCATGTTATTCCACCTCCGTCTCCATAATCATTTCATTTTCTAAAATATTTCCTTCTTCTTGCATACCAAATTGTACGTTGCGTTCAATCCATTTACGGCGCGGTTCCACCTTGTCACCCATTAATGTTGTTACGCGGCGCTCTGCTCTTGCTGCATCATCAATTTTCACGCGAATTAATGTACGCGTTTCAGGATTCATTGTTGTTTCCCATAATTGATCTGCATTCATTTCACCAAGTCCTTTATAACGCTGTAACATATAGCCTCTTCCAACCTTTTTCGTTACACCGTCTAACTCCTCGTCTGACCAAGCGTATTCAATTACTTCACTCTTACCTTTTCCTTTACTTACTTTGTATAAAGGTGGAAGTGCGATAAATACTTTACCAGCTTCGATAAGTGGTTTCATATATCTGTAGAAGAATGTTAATAACAATACTTGAATATGAGCTCCGTCCGTATCAGCATCGGTCATAATTACAACTTTATCGTAGTTAATATCTTCAACATCGAATTCATTTCCTACACCGCCGCCAATCGCATAAATGATTGTATTAATCTCTTCATTTTTAAAGATATCAGCCAGCTTTGCTTTTTCTGTATTAATTACTTTACCACGTAATGGTAATACCGCCTGAAAACGTCGGTCTCGTCCTTGCTTTGCAGAACCACCGGCAGAGTCACCCTCTACTAAATATAATTCATTTTTTTGCGGATTACGTGATTGTGCAGGTGTTAACTTACCACTTAATGTACCTTCTGATTTCTTTTTCTTTTTACCAGTACGGGCTTCCTCTCTCGCTTTACGAGCGGCTTCACGCGCTTGCGCTGCTTTAATCGCTTTTCTCACAAGAAGTGTAGCTACATCTGGATTTTCTTCTAAAAAGTATGCTAAATGCTCAGATACAATGGCATCAATTGAAGAGCGAGCTTCACTTGTACCTAGTTTCCCTTTCGTCTGCCCTTCAAACTGAAGTACTTCTTCTGGTACACGTACAGAAACGATAGCTGCTACACCTTCACGAATATCTGTACCTTCTAAATTTTTATCTTTTTCTTTTAATAGCGAAACTTTACGAGCATACTCATTAAACACACGTGTCATCGCTGTCTTAAATCCAGCTTCGTGTGTTCCACCATCTTTTGTACGTACATTATTTACAAACGAAAGAATGTTTTCTGAGTAACCATCGTTAAATTGAAATGCTAGTTCTGCTTCAATCCCATTTTGTTCACCAGTGAAGTATACAACTGGATGAATTGAATCTTTTTCTTCGTTTAAATATGAAACGAAAGCTTCAATGCCTGTTTCATAATGAAAGACATCTTCTAAATCATTTCGTTCGTCTTTTATTGAAATCTTCATTCCTTTTAATAAAAATGCAGATTCGCGTAATCTCTCACATAAAGTTTCATAATTGTAATTTGTTGTGCTAAAAATCGTTGTATCTGGTTTGAAATGCATTGTTGTGCCAGATTCTTTCGTTTTCCCGATTTTCTCAAGCGTCGTTACAGGAACACCGCCATTTTCAAAGCGTTGCTCATAAATATTTCCGTCACGTTTAATCGTTACAACTAGCCATTCCGATAAGGCGTTTACAACTGATGCCCCAACACCGTGTAAACCACCACTCGTTTTATAGCCACCTTGACCAAACTTACCACCAGCATGAAGTACAGTTAAAATAACTTCAGGTGTAGGTTTCCCAAGTTTATGCATTCCCGTAGGCATTCCTCGCCCTTTATCAATAACACTAATACTATTATCTTTATGTATTACGACAGAAATTTCGTCGCCAAATCCCGCTAACGCTTCGTCAACGGAGTTATCTACTATTTCATATACTAAATGATGCAATCCACGGCTGTCCGTACTCCCGATATACATACCCGGGCGTTTTCGAACGGCTTCAAGTCCTTCTAACACTTGAATTGCATCTTCATTGTATTGGAACTGATGCTTCGCCAAACTCCTTGCCCCTTTCCTAATCAAATCAGAACATATGTTTCTATTATAGAATAACGCCTAACCTATCGTTTTGGCAAGTTATCTTATCTCTTTTATATACCATTTTCAATAGAAAAATCCTTGTTTTTTCACAAGGATTCCTCTAGGCTACTATTTCAGAAAAATAATCGTTTGTCAACGAGAAATGGATATGTATTCCAAGATTACACATTCCAAACCTTTATCATGATCCAAATGATCAATATCCAAAACGGGATAACAAGTAACAATCCCCAAAAACAGCCTTTAAAAAATCTCATGATGAACACTTCGTTCATCGGCCCTACTTATCTATAACGAGGGCTGAATCAATCTTTCTATCTTTACAATCTATACTATTTTGTCATCGCATGTTCTACTTTAATACACCGATCCATTATTACAGTATAGTCTTTTTCTTTTAAAAGTTTATATGTATCTTCATCTTGTACTCCTAATTGTGCCCAAAAAACATCTGCATCAATCTCAACAAATTCTTTTGCAACATCCATTAAAAACTCTGAGCGACGAAATACATTTACAATATCAACGTGTTCCTTAATATCCTTTAGTGAAGAAACTGCCTTTTCACCAAGCACCTCATCTACTGTTGGGTTTACTGGAATAATGCGGTATCCAGCATCTTGCATTGCTTTTGAAACCATATACGATGTACGTTCCGGCTTGTCTGATAATCCAACAACAGCAATCGTTTTGCTTTTCTTCAATACTTCACCAATTTCCGTACGAGTTGGGTTTTCAATTGTCATAATTATTCCCTCCTATTCCTTTAGTATATCCGATAAAGAAAGTCTCTTTCAACATGAAAGAGACTTTCTTTTACTGATTCTTAGTAGTTGAATTATCTGCTAATGTAGCTGTTTTCGTCATTTTTTGACCATTACGATAGAATGTAACTTCTACTTTCTCGCCTACTTTTTTCTTTTCATATAAATATTTACGGAATTGAAGTGAATTTTCTACTTTTTGATCATCTAATGCTACTACAATATCATATTGCTCTAAACCAGCTTTTTCGGCTGGTGATATTGGATAAATTTTACCTAATACAACACCATTCGTTACTTCTTTTGGCACTTTCAGTTGATCTACTGCATAAGCTTGCACGTCTTCTAATGAAACGACACCTACTCCAAGCGCTGGACGTTTCACCACGCCATCTTTTTCAAGCGATTCAATAACTGGTTTTGCGATGTTAATTGGAATTGCAAAACCAATCCCCTCTACTGATTGTTGGGCTATTTTACTTGAGTTAATACCGATTACCTCACCATTTTGGTTAAATAATGCCCCCCCACTGTTACCGGGATTGATCGCTGCATCTGTTTGAATAACTTGTGCTTGCCAATCAGGACGTTTATCTCCATCAATATCAACTGGAATTTCACGATCTTTGCTACTAATGATTCCTTCTGTTACACTACCATCAAACCCTAACGGGTTACCGATTGCAATTGCTTTCTCACCAGCTCGAAGCTTACTTGAGTCACCTAAACTTGCAACTTTATTCACATTCGATCCATCAATTTCCACAACCGCCAAATCTAACCAAGGGTCTTTCCCCACTAATTTCGCATCAACTTTTTTACCATCACTTAACTTTACAGTAAGTTTATTTGCTCCGTCGACTACATGGTTATTCGTTACAATATATGCTTTATTACCAGCTTTTTTATAAATTACGCCTGATCCTGAACCAGCCTCTTGTTCTTGATCTGTCTGCTGCATCGCAAATGGATCAACACTTTGTTGCATATTAATTACACCAACAACTACATCCTTTGCACCTTCGATCATACCTGGCAAATCAGTTTCGTTTTTCGCTTTATTGACAACAGGAACTACAGTACCTTCTACTTTTGAATTAGAACTGAATGACGATACCGCCGCTCCATTATTTTGAGCCCATGGCATATATGGTGCTGCAAAACTAATCGATACGGCCCCGACTACAGCTCCAACTAAACCTGTGAAAAAATATCCTTTTTTACTACCTGATTTTTTCACTTCTCTCGTTTCACTATGCTCTTCATTTAAATTCGGTCCGTCGTAATATCCCATGTTTTATTTCCCCTCTCTGGTGAATTCGTATTTTCAGTATAGTCACGTTTTGTGTCCTTCTTGTGAACTCATCGTGAAATCCAATTAAAAAAATACTCTTATCTAGCATTGTAGACAAAAAAAGTATTTTTTGTACATTCTACCTTCAAAAGAGGTTATAAAAAACCGCTATATTCCTAGGCTAAAGCGCACAATTTGTTCTAGATTATTCTTCAAATTTATAACCAACTCGAATAACAGTACCGATATGCTTCGCTTTATCTCCTAGCTTGTTTCGCAGTTTTTTAATATGTGTATCAACCGTTCTGTCATCACCGTAGTAATCATATCCCCATAACTGATCTAATAAATGTTGACGTGACAACACAATTCCTTTGTTCTCCATTAAATAAACAAGAAGTTCAAATTCTTTATGTGTCAATATAATTTCTTCCCCATCTACTAAAACGGTTCTAGATAGACGATTCACTTCTATTCCAGCTAAAGACATAGCGTTTTCTTCCGCTACTCCTACTGCACCATCTGCACGTTTCAATAACGTCTTCGCGCGAGCTACTAACACTTTCGGGCTAAAAGGTTTCGTTACGTACTCATCTGCACCTAATTCGAAACCTAGCAATGTGTCATCCTCATCCGAACGTGCTGTCAACATAATAATTGGTACCGCTGACTCTTTTCTAACTCGTCTACAAACGGACCATCCATCTATTTCTGGTAACATAATATCTAGCATAATTAAATCAATTGTATGTTCAGCAAATAATTCTAACGCTTTTTTTCCATCTTCTGCTTCAATTACTTCAAAGCCTTCATTACGAAAATAGTCACTAACAATTTCACGTAATCTTCTTTCATCTTCAACAAGTAATACTGTTTTATTCATATCAGCTATCCCGCCTTTTTACTCTTTCAATCGAATAATACGTTGATTGGAGCTTCCGCGAAATGGAAGTGTTAAATCTCTTTTCTCGATTTCAAATCTTCCATCGACTAAAACGTCCCCATAATGTAACAACTCTATCATATCATTATTTTGCGAATTCTGTATCTCTTCTAACGTATAACCTGTATAAATCCATAGATTTTTTTTCAAATCCTTCACTGCTTTTGCTACTTTTTTCACTTCAGCAGCTTGTAAGAACGGATCTCCACCTGAAAATGTTACATCGGTTAATGGATTATTTTCAATTTCTTTCACAATCTCTTCTACCGTCATTTCGGTCCCATTGCAAATATTCCACGATTTCGGATTATGGCAGCCAAAACAACGATGCGGACAGCCCGCAAAAAACACGACTGTCCGCAACCCTTCTCCATCTACTACACTATCATGAATAATATTCATAACTTTCATTTATGTTTCACCCGATCCATCTCTTCACTACGTTTCGCACTATTCCATTTCGACATATCTCCTACAAGGTAGCCTGTTATACGGCGAATTCTTTCTATATTTGCCTCGTCTTCATTTCCGCAGCTTGGACATTCATTTCCAATAACTCCGTGATAACTGCAGCATTTACAACGATCAACAGGATGGTTAATTGAACCGTATCCAACACCATGCTCTGCCATCGCTTGTACAATTTGTTTTAATGCCTTTTGATTATGCATAGCTGCTCCGTCTAGTTCAATATACGTAATATGCCCTCCATTACATAGAGCATGGAACGGTCCTTCTAAACGAATTTTATTTATCGCCTGAATGTTATAATAAACTGGAATATGGAATGAGTTCGTATAGTAATTATGGTTCGTTATACCGCTAATCACACCAAATTCTTCTCTATCTTTTTTCACAAACTTCCCTGATAGTCCTTCTGCTGGAGTTGCAATTACTGAGAAATTCAGTTGATGTTCTTCCGTCGCCTTATCCATTCTCTCCCTCATAAAGGAAATGATTTCATACCCAAGTTTCCATGAGCTTTCGTCTTCTCCATGATGTTTTCCAGTTAAAGCTACTAAACATTCCGCAAGACCGATAAAACCAATACTTAGCGTCCCTTGCTTTAAAATCGGCGCTACAGAATCTTCAGGCTGTAACGTTTCTCCATCACGCCATACACCTTGTGAATATAAAAACCTAAAATCTCTCGCTCGCTTCGTACATTGATACGCGAATCTCTCTAATAATTGCTTAATTCCTAAATCTAAGTAATAATTTAGCGCTTCAAAAAATGCTTCTTTCGAATCACTAATTAATGCTAATTTCACTAAATTAATAGACGTAAACGAAAGATTCCCTCTTCCGATGGCTGTTTCTTCCCCATGTATATTAGACATAACACGAGTACGACACCCCATGTAGCACACTTCACTTTCAGGTCGTCCATCATAATGAACTGCATTAAACGGAGCATCTAAAAATGAAAAGTTAGGGAATAATCGCTCTGCTGTTGTCTCTAATGCTAATTCAAACACATCATAGTTCGGATCACATTCTTCAAAGTTGACACCTTTTTTCATCTTGAAGATTTGAATAGGAAAAATCGGTGTTTCCCCTTTACCAAGTCCAGCTTGCGTCGCTTTTAAAAGTTGTTTTATTAACAGTCTGCCCTCTTTCGATGTATCGGTTCCATAGTTAATAGAAATAAACGGCACCTGTCCCCCGCCCCTACTATGCATACTATTTGAATTATGGATAAAAGCTTCGCACGCCTGATACGTATCATTTTCTGTTTCTTTCCATGCAAATTCCTCTATTTGTTCTTTCGTAAGCGGATATGACTGTAATCGTTTTTTATGTCTCTCTACAGTTTTTCTCACATAGGGAGCTAAATCAATATCAAAAAGCGCAAACGATTGACCACCGTGCTGCATATTTTGATTCGCTTGAAAAATAATAGACGAAAGGGCCAATGCACTTTTAATGTCTTGCGGTTGTCTCATATGTCCATGTCCAGTATGAAAACCGTTAGCAAGCATTTGTGCTAACGGAATTTGCGAACAAGTCGTCGTTCCTGTCGCATAAAAATCTAAATCATGTGGATATAATATATTTTGATTTATTGCTTTTTTCACTTGATCTGACAATAAATTTTCAACTGCATAATATTTAGCACTCTCAGATGCGAACGTTCCCATTACTCCCATTGGAGAGCGGCCGTCTACATTTGCATTTTCTTGCATTAAATCTTGTTCATTACCGTGGACAATCTTCTCAAACACTTTCATTAATTCCTCTTCACGTACATTTTGTTGTAACATTTATAGCCCTCCATCAATATGTTGTTGTCTTTTGATTAAAATATTACAACATATAGTCTTGCTGTTTCTGTGAGAAATGTAACATTCCTGTGAAATTTTTTTCACGAAATAATGAATTTTTCATTTACAAAAAAGAAATGTGCTCTTTACAAATGTATGGTACAATATACGGGAAAAACTCTTTTTACCCTTTATCAACACATTTGAATAAAGGAGACTGAACTTATGGTTACTACATATTTTTTATTTATCGTTGCCTACTTACTTGGCTCGATTCCATTTGCATTAGTCGTTGGAAAAATCGGTTATGGAATCGACATTCGTGAGCACGGAAGCGGTAATTTAGGCGGAACAAATACATTCCGAACGTTAGGGAAAAAAGCAGGTTTTATCGTTACAATTGCTGACATTTTAAAAGGTACATTAGCAACAGGCCTACCGATTATTTTCGGATTAGATATTCACCCGCTATGGTTCGGATTAGCAGCTGTTCTTGGACATGTATATCCGATTTTCGCGAAATTCCGTGGTGGTAAAGCAGTTGCAACTTCTGCTGGCGTGCTATTATGCTACTCACCGGTTGTTTTTGCGATATTAGCTGTTGTATTTTTCACCCTTTTATTTACAACAAGATACGTATCACTTTCTTCTATGGTAACAGCTGTCGTTGCTGTTATTGCATCCATTGTTAGCGGGGATAAAATCTTCATTATTGCGATGTGTTTATTAGCAGGGATGGTTATTTATAAACACCGTGCAAATATCGGACGAATTATAAATAAAACTGAACCAAAAGCAAACTTTTCAAAAAAGCAAAAATAAGATTGTAACCTACATAACGCAAAAAGAAAACGTGAAGCATATTAATAGCGTCTTTTTGCGTTATTTTTTATACTAAAGAAAAAGCAACATAACTTGGAGGAACTATACATGAATCTTTCCGTAACAAAAGAAGCAGCACAATGGTATAAAGACGAATTAAACTTACAATCAGGCGATACACTACGCTTTTTCGTACAATACGGTGGTTGCAGTACTGTGCAAAAAGGACTTTCTTTAGGAATTCGTAAAGATGATCCTGCACATCCTGCTGTTCAAATTCAAGAAGAAGGTATTAATTTCTTTATTGAAAGCGATGATGAGTGGTTCTTCGATGGACATAATTTATTAGTTACACTTAACGCCGGTGATGATTTCCCTCAATTTAATTATGAAAAATAAAAAAGCGTGGCTTCTGCCACGCTTTTTTATTTCTTTTTAATTTCCTCATATTTCGCATACCACTCAGGATATAACTTTTTAAATGATACAGGACGGAATCCTTCTTTTTTCGCACAAATATTCGTTGTAGTTGCTGTGATACAAAGCTCACCTTCATCATTATAAATTTCATATCCATATACAACACGAAGCGGGCTCACACTATCAATCCAAGTTTTCACAATTGCCTTTTCTCCGTAACGCATCGCTTTGCGGTACGAAATTTGCAAATCTAATACAGGAGAGATAACCCCTTCTTTCTCCATTTCAACATATGAAAATCCTAATTCTTGTATAAGTTTCGTGCGCCCAAGTTCCAGCCACACTAAATAATTTGAATGGTAAACAACACCCATTTGGTCAGTTTCCGCATAGCGGATTTCAATTTCATGTTCTGCTACAAACATTTCTATTCGCCTTCTTTCACTTCTGTTCCCTTGCATACATTTAATCATAATACAGCTGAATCAAAAATAAAATAAAAACAGTGAATCTTTTACTGAAAGGGGCAAGCATATGATTCAAATTGTAACTGTTCGTAGTGGGGATAGCGTATATAGCTTGGCATCGAAATATGGATCAACACCTGAAGAAATTGTAAAAGACAATGGACTAAATCCAGCTGAAACACTCGTTGTTGGCCAGGCACTGATTGTTAATACGAAAGGGAATAATTATTATGTACAGCCTGGCGACAGCCTATATCGAATTTCTCAAACATATAACGTTCCTCTCGCTAGTTTAGCTAAAGTGAATAATCTATCTTTGAAATCTATTCTCCATGTCGGACAACAATTATATGTACCAAAAGGAACAAAACGAGCAGTAGAATCCATCGCTTATTTACAACCGTCAACAATTCCAATAAAAGAAAGTTTAGTAAATGCTACACGTGCTATCATCCCATTTTTAACCTATTTAGCCTATTTTAGTTTTGAAGCAAAAAGAGACGGTACTTTAAAAGAACCAACCGAAACAGCTAAAATTGCTAATCTTGCAACGCAAGGTAAAACCATCCCTATGCTCGTTATTACAAATATCGAAAATGGAAATTTCAGTGCTGATCTGACGTCTGTTCTTTTACGCGACGCAACGATTCAAAACAAATTTATTACAAACATTTTGCAAACAGCCGAAAAATACGGTATGCGAGACATCCACTTCGATTTCGAGAATGTGGCACCAGAAGATCGTGAAGCTTATAATCGTTTTTTACGAAATGTGAAAACACGCTTACCTAGCGGGTACACATTGAGTACAACTCTCGTACCGAAAACAAGTTCCACTCAAAAAGGAAAATTTTTTGAAGCTCACGATTATAAAGCACAAGGGCAAATTGTTGATTTTGTTGTCATTATGACATACGACTGGGGTTGGCAAGGTGGACCACCAATGGCGATTTCTCCTATCGGTCCTGTAAAAGAAGTGCTTCAATATGCAAAATCTCAAATGCCTCCACAAAAAATTATGATGGGACAAAATTTATACGGTTTCGATTGGAAACTTCCGTTCAAACAAGGGAATCCACCAGCAAAAGCAATTAGCTCTGTTGCAGCCGTCGCACTAGCTCGCAAATACAATGTTCCTATCCGCTATGATTTCACAGCTCAAGCTCCACATTTTAATTACTTTGATGAAAACGGCGTACAACACGAAGTATGGTTTGAAGATTCACGGTCCGTGCAAAGTAAATTTAATTTAATGAAAGAACAAGGTATAGGCGGCATTAGCTATTGGAAAATCGGTCTACCATTCCCACAAAATTGGCGTTTACTTGTTGAAAACTTTACAATCACGAAAAAGGGCTGACTTCTGTCAGCCCTTTTTTTGTACATTCTGTTAAGATTCATCTTTTATTTCACTTTTCAATGAATCAATACTTTCTAAACGTCTTTGATTTTTCGCTTCAATGGCAGCACGATCTTTTTCATTAGAAAGTTCCGCTGTTTCTTTTGCTTCATTAAAATTATCAATCGTATTTTGTACCATTTCTTGTAATTTTTCAGCGTTGTCACTTCGATTGTCTGGATTCGGCATGTTATTCCCTCCTAATTATATATACTATCTTAAATTACCTATAACCCTTCAAAGTTATACATAAAAAGGAGAATGAAACATTCTCCTTTTCTTTAGCCGTTATCTACAATCGGTTGTTTGCCAGTTTGGTCTTGCATTTGCTTCCCTTTATTTCCACCAGCTTTTTTCGATTGTGTTCCAATTTGATTTGGTGCAAAGTCTTTTGAATTCTTTTTCGGATTACCCATTACTATCGCCTCCTTAATACTAGTATCGTACTAGTGTTAAGAATTATTCAGCCTGCTTAAAAAGTTTCATTTCATAACGTTTTTCAATTCGCTCTTCAATGCGATCGATTGCATCCCGATCACTTAATAATTGTTGTTTATTTTCTTTAACAAGTTCTTCAAACGATTTACGACGACTTCTCCTCATGCTGTTCACCCTCTCTCCTTCGCATTCTTACTACATAGTATGAGCAAATAAAAAACTCTTTAATCAGATTTGCAAGAAAATTTTATGTTTTAGTACTCCTAAAAAAACTCCGCGTACAATATATTTGCACACGGAGTTTTTATACCATAACATTCAAATATTCTTTGAGTTTTTCATCAGCATTTGTTTCATGTTCTCTATAATCATCAAGTGCTTGTAATACAAAATCATACTGTTCTAAAATATAACTTTCTAATTTCAAGACATCCTCTATGCTATCAAGCATTATTCTCGTATTACCAACTTCACTTTTTAAAGCTGGTTCACATAGTAAGCTCGTACATATTTCTTTCACATCATCTTCTAATATTTCTGTTAATACGTATTTCTTTCGTCCTTTTACCTTTAATCTTATAACTGGATAAAAAGCTTTTATATCTAAATAACTTCCTACATTCATACAACGTAGCCATTCTACATTACGTTTATTACGTGCAAGTATTTCTTTCACTGCTTCGTACACCACAGTTTCATCAAGTACGACCTTATTTACTTTTTTCTTCCCTTTTTCTTCAATAGATGCACATTTTTGATAAACAGCTGCACACGTAATACAGTCGTCAAATGCATTATGAGAACTTAAACGAATTCCAAGCATTCGCTTTAACGTTTCAAGTTTATGATTAGGCGCATGCTTCATATATTTCTTCGCTAAAAACACCGTATCAATTACTTTATTTTTAGGTTCAGGTAATCCAAGCATATTTACATTACTTTTCAAAAAGCGCATATCAAAAGAAGCATTATGTGCCACAATAACATTTGTATGTAAGAATGCTAAAAATAAAGGCAACACTTCTTCAATTGTCGGTGCATCCGAAACACGATAATTTGTAATACCTGTTAAACTCGTTATTCGGCTTGGAATTGGACGCTCTGGATTCACATATGAAACAAATTGGTCTACTAGTTCATGATTACTGTATTTCACTGCTGCTACTTGAATAATTTTATCATTATAAGGGTTAAATCCTGTTGTTTCAAAGTCGATTACAACATAATCTAACGGTAAGGATACATTCCCCACTCCATACACTCCTTTATCTCTTAACGATTATATTTCTTTTATCATATCACGAAGCTATCACTACTTGAAAAAGAAAAGGCAGAAATGCCCCCTTTCCACCTCTACCTTTTCACCATTATTTTAATTTAGCGATCCGTTTCTCCATCTCTTTTTGAGTCATCGGTCCAATGAACTTATCTTGAATGACACCTTTTGTATCTATAAAATACGAAGTTGGTATGGTAATTACTTTATATGCTGTTGTCACATCAATGTTCTTGTCCAATAAAATAGGAAAATTAATTCCTTTTTCCTTAGCAAAGTTGCTTACCTTTTCTTCTCCCCCACCTTTTTCTGAGGGAGTATAATTTATTGCTAAAATTTCTACGTTTTCTTTATGTTCTTTATAGAAAGCCTCCATATCAGGCATTTCTTGCTGACAAGGTCCACACCATGTTGCCCAAAAGTTTAAAATCACTTTCTTCCCTTTTAAATTCGATAACTTTACATTCGTTCCATCTAGCTTAGTTAATTCAAAATCTGGTGCATTCTTTCCTATTTCAATTCCATTCCTTGCGATAATCTCTTTCATAGCAGCTTCACTTTTTTCTTGCTTTCCTTGTACCGCCTGATCCTTTTTACCAAACTGTTCATACGCTGCATATCCCGCTAAACAAAGTAACACTACAATAATCGTAAGCTTCCGCCACATTTTATATCACCCTAACGTGTTTATCTTCTTATAACATATTCATCAAAATATTATATACCTTATTGTAGCTTATACGGACAAGCTTGGAAATATTCACAGTCTAAATAATTAGAATTTTCTAATTTGAAGTAAAACATTTTCCTTTTTATCATATAATTAGAAAAAACATATGAGGTGATACGTATTTTCTGATTGATCCATTCACCTTTGCACTTTTATTTTTCATTATTATCTCTGGTTTTGATATACCCCTAACTTTACAGAGCATAGTCGCTTGGAGTGTTTACTGTTTTTTCTTTACTTTTTATATAACAGCAGTTGTGAAACTTGCAAAAAAAAGGGGGATTTTATGAATTCATTTGAAAAAATACTATTATATATTCTTAGTTTTCTTTTATACCCAATCGGTATCATTACATGGATCATTTCACTCTTTAGTAAAGACCTCGAGAAAAAGAAAGTAGGGCGTATTTGTCTCTGTATCTCTTTAGTCTCATTTATCCTTTTTGTAATCCTTGGTGTTGTAACTTTTTATATGACTACTACTTTTAACGTTGATCTTAACCATTCAGATTCTGTCGAATATCAAATTAATGATGCTGAAAAAAGATAAGGGCATTGCTCTTATCTTTTTCTTAACATCTCTTTAAAAAACGAATGATTATTTATTAATTTTTCAGGGCTTCCACACTCAACAATATTTCCCTCTCTCATTACAATAATACAATCTGCTAGTGTCGCCTTCTCTACATCATGTGTTGTCACAATTCTCGTTGCATTCTCTCCTACCCCTTCAATCATATTCCAAACCACTTCTCGATTACTCGGATCTAATCCTGCAGTTGGTTCATCTAAAATAATGAGATTCGGATTTGATACAAGCGCTCGTAATAGTGCAAGGCGTTTTCTTTCCCCTCCCGAAAACTCCTCACCACTTTTATGTAATACAGTTTGAACCCCTTCTGATAACCCTCTCATAATCGGCGTCACATTTACAAGTTTACCCTTTTTTTCTAACTGCCTTTCTAAGCCCTCTTCTTGAAAATACATATTTTCTTTTACAGTCGTCCGGAAAAAACGTGGTTCTTGCCATACTGTAGTCATACGAGCCTCATTCCCATAATAAGTAATGCTACCATTAGATGGTTTATATAAACCTGTTATTAATTTTAAAAGCGTCGTTTTTCCTGCGCCACTTTCTCCCACAATAATAACTAGTTCGCCAGGATTAATTTGCAAGTAAATATTTTTAATTCGACACTTCTCTTCATCATTCTCCTGAAATGAAGCATTTGTTATCTTCATTCCCATTGCCCTTTCTACCCTTCTGTCTGCCACTCGTTTATCTAAAAAACAAAAAACTCGATCTGCCGAAGCGAGTGCAACTTGTGTCATCATTAATAAATCACTCCCGTAACGGACAGGAAAAAAGAGCATCTCAATTGTAGCTAACACTGCAACAAGTGAACCAACTTCCATTTCCCCTTTCATTATTTTTTGTGCACCTATAATAAGAACGACTACATATGCCCCTGTTTCTATTACCGTTCCAACTATTCCAATGCCATGTTGCATCATCGTCTTCTTTACTTCTGTTTTATAAGATTGTGCCGTTACTCCTTTAAATAAGCGAATGGCCCAGTTTTCTTTTTGGAAACTCCGTAAATCTTGTGCACCTTTTACAAACTGTGACACCATCTCTACAACACTTGATTGATTCTTTTGAGCAATGCTTGCAATATTCCTTATCTTTTCCCCCATTAGCATTGGAACAACTGCACTTAAAAATAAAAACGGAATTACCCATAATATAAACTGCGTATCTATATGTTGCAGTGCTATTATTGCACCAATAAATTGGGCAATAGCGTGTATATATTCTATTAATATA
The DNA here is from genome assembly GCF_014932895.1 of Bacillus thuringiensis. Taxonomy (GTDB): domain Bacteria; phylum Bacillota; class Bacilli; order Bacillales; family Bacillaceae_G; genus Bacillus_A; species Bacillus_A thuringiensis_AA. The sequence goes on from NZ_JACYOF010000003.1 coordinate 502,464, forward strand.
GATCCATATAATCTGACCCAGTTCGGAATATCAGACACGACTAAAGTTTCTAATTCTCCTTGTTTGATTCTCTCACTCTCTTCAAACGGTAATAAGAAAAAATGACGTAATACATCTATACGCTTCTCTCGTAATATTCGTTGACTTGCTTTTGAACTTATATAATCAAATAAAAGATTGTTCATCCACATCAAAAAGCGGCTAGCTGCAAACAAAGTAATGTAAAGATACGCCCCCTTTAACTCCCGTTGAATAAGGCTATCTACAATTAATCCCATGAAAATTGGACGAGATAAGTTTAAAATAGCAGCTATAATCCCACTACATATGGCTGCTATTACTAAATTTTTTTCTTGTCGTAACGGTAACAATATCCTTTTATATTCTTGCATTATATTCCCTCCATTTTTTTAGTAAAAAGAAAAGGATGAAACCAATTGGTTTCATCCCTTTCCATAAAATAAGGAAGCTAACATACGTTAGCTTCCTTATCGTTCATTCCAATTATTTAGTTCGACACTTTAGACTCTTCGATTTTCTCACGAAGAACCATTTGCAGAATACCGCCGTGACGGTAGTAGTCAATTTCAACTTCACTATCGAAACGAGCTACTACTTCAAATTGTTTTTCATTGCCTTCTGCATCAACTGCAACTACTTTTACAAGATCGCGTGGTCTAACTGTTTTGTCAATTTGGATTTCAAATGACTCATTACCAACAAGACCTAACGTTTCAGCGTTTTCGCCATCTTTAAATTGAAGTGGTAATACACCCATTAACACTAAGTTACTGCGGTGAATACGTTCGAAGCTTTCTGCGATTACTGCTTTAATACCTAATAAGTTTGTACCTTTTGCAGCCCAGTCACGAGAACTTCCCATACCGTAATCTTTTCCAGCAACAACTAGAAGACCTGTTCCATCTTCTTTATATTTCATAGCAGCATCATAGATAGATGTTACTTCACCAGTTGGCCAATATGTTGTATATCCGCCTTCTGTTCCCGGTGCGATTTGGTTTTTAATACGAATGTTTGCAAATGTACCACGCATCATAACTTCATGGTTACCACGACGAGAACCGTAAGAGTTAAAGTCAACTGGTTGTACGCCGTTTTCTAATAAGTAGCGTCCAGCTGGTGTGTGCTTACCGATTGAACCTGCTGGTGAAATGTGGTCTGTCGTTACAGAGTCACCAAATTTACCAACTACGCGTAAGCCTGATAATGTTTCAACTTCACCTGGCTCTTTAGATAAACCTTCAAAGAATGGTGGGTTTTGAATATAAGTTGAGTCATCATCCCAAGTATATAAAGCTTCATTTGAAGTTTGGATTTCATTCCAGCGCTCATTGCTGTTAAATACTTGTGCATATTCTTTTTTGAACAGTTCAGATGTAACAACACTTTGAACTACATCTTCAATTTCTTTAGCTGATGGCCAAATATCATTGAAGTAAACAGCATTGCCATTTGCATCTTTACCGATTTCATCATTTTTCAGATCAATATCAACAGTACCTGCAAGCGCATATGCCACAACAAGTGGTGGTGATGCTAAGTAGTTTGCTTTTACAAGCGGGTGAATACGACCTTCAAAGTTACGGTTACCAGATAAAACAGATGTTACTAATAAATCGTTTGCTGCGATTGCTTCTTCTAATTCCTCTGCTAACGGACCAGAGTTACCGATACAAGTCGTACAGCCGTAACCAACTGTTTGGAAACCTAATTGGTCTAAATACGTTGTTAAACCAGACTTATCTAAGTACTCTGTAACAACTTTAGATCCTGGTGCTAATGATGTTTTTACGTATTCAGGTACTGTAAGTCCTTTTTCAATTGCTTTCTTCGCAACTAGACCTGCCCCAATTAATACGTATGGGTTTGATGTATTTGTACAGCTTGTAATTGCAGCGATTGCAATTGCACCTGTTTTCATCGTTACTTCTTTATCTTCTAATGTAACCTTCACTTCTTTATCGAACTCTTGCTCATTAAATCCAAGTCCTTGTGTTCCAACTGGTGCTACAACAGCTTTGTGGAACGCATCTTTCATATTTGAAAGTGGAATTAAATCTTGTGGACGTTTCGGTCCAGAAAGGTTAGATTCGATTGTATTTAAATCAATTTCAACAAGATCAGTATAGATTGGATCTTTACTATCTGCTGTATAGAATAAACCGTTTGCTTTACAGTATTCTTCAACAACGCGAATTTGCTCTTCATCTCTACCTGTTAAACGTAAGTATTCTAATGAAATATCATCGATTGGGAAGAATCCGCAAGTTGCGCCATATTCTGGTGCCATATTTGAAATTGTTGCACGGTCAGCTAAAGGCATGCTCTTTAGTCCATTACCGAAGAACTCAACAAATTTACCAACTACACCTTTTTGACGTAATACTTGTGTTACTTTTAATGCAACGTCTGTTGCTGTAGTACCACTTGGAAGTGTACCAGTTAATTTCACACCGATTACTTCAGGTACTGGGAAGTATGAAGGCTGTCCAAGCATTCCTGCTTCTGCTTCAATACCACCAACGCCCCATCCAAGAACACCGATACCGTTAATCATTGTTGTATGTGAATCTGTTCCAACTAATGAATCTGGATATGCAACTAAGTCACCTTCAGCATTTTTCACAGCATGAACAACTGGAGCTAAATATTCAAGGTTTACTTGGTGTACAATACCTGTTGCTGGTGGAACTGCACGATAGTTATCAAATGATTTTTGTGCCCAGCTTAAAAATTTATAACGTTCTTCATTACGTTTAAACTCTAAGTCCATGTTGAATGCAAGCGCGTCTGCCGTACCCGCTCTATCAACCTGTACAGAGTGGTCAATTACAAGGTCTACAGTAATTTCAGGATTAATTTTGTCAGGATCCCCGCCCATGTCTGCCATTGCTTTACGAAGCGAAGCCAAATCTACAACAGCTGGAACACCAGTGAAATCTTGTAAAATTACACGAGATGGTTTAAATGGAACATCAATATCTTGAACATCTTTCGTTCCCCATTTCGCTAAATTTGTAACATGTTCTTCTGTAATTACGCGTCCATCTACTTGACGAAGTACTGATTCAAGTAAAACTTTCACAGAATATGGTAATTGAGATACGTTGCCAACCCCTGCATTTTCAAGCGCTTTCAATTGATAATAATGATACGTTTTTCCATCTACTTCAAAAGTTGCACGTGATTGAAATGGATTATGTTTGACCATTATGTTTCCCCCCTGTTAAACGTGACTAAGTTGTCTGAATATAAAGTGTAGACAAACTTTTCAATACCTTACGATAATATCTTATTACAACTTTCTAAATAAGTAAATAATAAGAAACTTATAGATTATCATAAGTTTTCTTTATATTTCTAAATTTGAATAGTGTTCATGCTCCTTATGAATACTATTATCATAAAGTAAAGTGCTCTTTCAGCGCCTTACTTACAGTTCATACACACTATGAACTGCTCATCATTCAACATACAAAAATGTTATAGAGGTGAAATAAAATGGGTAAACGAAAAGCAAATCATGTTATTCCAGGAATGAATGCTGCTTCTGCACAAGGACAAGGAACAGGTTATAATGAAGAATTTACAAACGAACCTTTAACTCCAGCAGAGCGACAAAATAATAAGAAACGTAAAAAGAACCAGTAACGAAAAATCCCAAAAGGTCTATTTTCCTTTTGGGATTTTTTCTAATGTTTATAACGTAATAATTCCGAAACCTTTACAAATCGATAGCCCTGCTTTTTCAGCTCAGGTAAAATTTTTGCTAATGCTGCTACTGTTTGACTACGATCATTTCCTCCATCATGTAACAATACAATATCTCCACTTTTAGCATTTTTCACTACATGATTTACAATAGATTCAACCCCTGGATTTGCCCAATCACGTGGGTCTTGATGCCATGACCATAGAACAATTTGGTACCCAGCTTCTTTAGCTGTTTTAAATACAGCATCGTTAATATAGCCGCCTGGCGGACGGAACAGCAAAGGTTCTTTTACCCATTTTTCAAAATATTTCTTTCCATCTAAAATATCATTTTCTAATTTTTCATCTGATGAATTACTCGCATACAAATGATTCATCGTATGATTGCCAATTTCATGCCCCTCTTTTATCACTTGCTTTACTAAATATGAATTACTCTGAACTCGAAATCCAATCATAAAAAAAGTCGCTTCAGCCTTATATTGACGTAATAAATCTAATACTTGTGGTGTATAAGTTGGATCTGGTCCATCATCAAATGTAATTGCAATAATCTTTTCATTATTAGGTACTTCCCACGTTACATAGCCAGTTGGTTCTAGCTCTTTTCTGAGCAACATTTTCGCTTCCACTTTTTCCACTTGAAATATATGTACTGCGCATAGTAAAGAAAAAACTATTAGAAAAATTTTCTGTTTCAGCATAACATTCTTTAAAGTAATAAGGTTGTCGAATACACAACAACCTCATTTACTTTTCTAATTGATCTACATTTCGCATAATATTTTGGAGATTATTTTCATATTGCTCAAGTTGTGGACGTTGTGTTTCTGAAGCTACCTCTAGTGCATTTTGAATTTGTTCATACGCTTCCTGGACCTCTTGGCGTAACTCTTTTAAATCATGACCGTAGTTTGGATCATTTTTCACAATGTTGTTAAATATATTTTCTGCTTGTGTAACTCCTTGCTGTGCCGCTTGAAAAGCTTGTTGCTTATCTTTATGATATGGCATTATATGATCCCCTTTCTGTAATAGTTAGTCCCATTTATCTTTACCTGTTTTTCTAAAAACATTCTCGTATAAATTCGCAAACTTCTCTCATTCTAAAGAGAAAGAGGAGGTGTCACATACAATGGGAAAAAACAATCGTGAATCTAAAGAAAAAAAAGGACAACCTGAACCGTTAAGTGGATCTCATAAAGTAAAAAACCGTAACCATTCACGCCAAAAAAACCATGCGCATCATGATATGTAATAAGGAAACATTCACATACTGTGAATATTCGACATAAAATATTTATATTTTGCCATTTATTCTTCACCTCTGTTTCATTCATGCATAACATGATATGAATTGATATTTTACGGAGGGTGTCTTACATGGGCAAGAAAAAGAAGAATTGTCTTTTTCATGTTGATGGTTTTGAAGAATGGATGGATCAATTTTGTTCTGATTCTTGTAGTAACTTTAGTTTTCCAAATCAAATTCATATTGACCTTTGTGAAACTGAACAAGAATATATTTTGGAAACAGATGTACCAAATGTGACTGAACAAAATGTAATCATTAAAAAGATGGAGACAGGCCTAAACATATGCATACTTCATAAAAATACTTCTTTACAGCGGAATATTTCTTTACCCGCTAATATTATTTATAAGAAGATGCTAGCCTGTTTAGAAAACGGATTTTTAGCCATTCATATTTCCAAAAATGAAGTAGCTAATAAGCATGATAAGAAAGTTCTTTTTTCAAATTGAGAATTAAGATAAGTACAAAAATAAGCCCCAGTCGTTTAGTGGGGCTTATTTTATTTCACTTGTATTTCTAAATTACAATTTCTATCATATCTTTTTTTCAATAAACCTTTCGTAACTAAAAGTACAGGAAATGCTACAATTGAAAATATAGCTAGTGCTGAAAATACTACAAACCCATTTTGATACCCGTAATAATCAAGAAGTACGCCCCCGAACCACGGACCAATTACCCCTCCAATTCCAGAAAAGCCCATCGCCCCAAAATATGTTCCTTTTAGATGTGAGATAGCTATATCATCAATAAATACATCCGTCATTGAAAACATTAAAACTTCTCCCACTGTAAAAATAAATGTACAAACAGCAGCCCCTAACGTAGATTCTACTATACCAAATCCAAACAATCCCCCGCTCACAAATAAGGTTCCCGCTATGATTGCTGCCAACGGTGTATACTTTTTACACATTTGAATAACAGGGTATTGAATAGCCACTACAACAATCGCATTTAAAGCTAGCATATACGAGAACACCTTTACTCCATCCTGAAATATATGTGCATTTGCAAAATATTGAGATACTGTCGTCGTTAAATGAGCAAAGCCACAATTACTCAAAATAATACCGACTAAAGCAACTAAAAATACTACATCCTTTCGTAATATACGAATTGCATTTAACATTGTGACAGGCTTTTCTGTATTGATTTCCCTTTGTTCAAGTGGATACTTCTTAAATTGGAACGCTAATATAGCTGTATATAGAATGTATACTCCAGCGGCTACTAAAAAAGGAATTGTTGATTTTGCACTCCCAATCTGTAACCCAACAATTGGTCCAATTGCAACTCCAACATTTATTGCACCGTATCGCAGGTTATAGACGAGTAACCGATACTCTTGTTTCGTTAAATCTGATAGTAACGCTCTTGATGTTGGCTCAAAAAATGACTTACATAATCCATTTAAAGCATTTAATAAAAAAAAGCTTAAAACATGATTTGCAAATGAAAAACCTATAAATACAAAAATCCAAACGATCATGGACCACATCATAATCGTTTTCCGACCAAATCGATCCGATAAATTCCCTCCGATAAAACTAGCAAAAACGCCAACAAGTGCACTCGTTCCAATGATAGCTCCCGTCATCCCAGCTGAAACATCTTTAACAGTTGTTAAATAAATCGCTAAAAACGGAATACTCATTGACGTAGCGAATCTAGCAAATAGTGTCCCTAAAATAATACTCATTCCAAGTGGATGAATATTTTGTAACTTCTCCTTCATCTTCAAACCTACTCTCCCTATTCTTACATAAAAAAAGAAAGCAAAGGATCTGCTTTCTTTTCCTTTTTCTATACTTGAGCTGTTGATACCCGAGCTGTTCTCGTTATATCCATATCAATACCATATGTAAACTGTAATTCTTTACAAACATCTTTAATTAAAATTGTGACATTATACTTTTCATTAAATTGTAAAACTATATTTTCTACTTCTTCATATGTATACTTATATTCCCCTGTAATGACACTTTTTAAATCAAAGCATTCATTCATACAAAGCTGTACAAGTAGTTGGTCATATTTCTCTATTACATCTTCTTTCTTCCACAGTAACTCTTTTACATATAACCGATCAAATTTCACACTTTCTCGATTACATTCCGTTAAAATCCGGGTCATTTCATTTAATTCTCGATATAATTCGGAAATATTTCTGTTGAGACGAAGTAATTTATCTACGCCGTTTTCATATAGCATTTTCATTCCACCCCCGCATTTTCTTTTTCTTATTATAGCAAGAAAATTCTAAAAATAGTTTCTTTCTTCTGAAATATTAGGAAACTAATTTCAATTGCTTTACAATGAAACTAGTGAACATGAAAGGGGAAAGAAAATTGGAGCAAAAATTATATTACAACGACGCTTATCAGCAAGCCTTTACAACTAAAGTTATAAAACAAGATATTGATTCAGCAGGAAACTTGTACGTTATTTTAAATGAAACTGCATTTTATCCAACAGGTGGCGGACAACCACATGACACAGGAACATTAAATAACATCCCCGTAATCAATGTTGAAGAAGTCGATGGAGAAATTCGTCATTTCATAGTAGAACAACTACATACAGAAGAAGTAGACGGGAAAATAGATTGGCAACGTCGCTTTGATCATATGCAACAACATACAGCTCAGCACATTTTATCTGCTGCTTTTTGGGATCATTTTAACATACCAACAATTGGGTTCCATCTTGGTAAAGAAACAGTGACAATTGATTTAGAAACGGCTAACCTTTCTACTGAGACCATTGAAAAGGCAGTACAAATTGCTAATCAAATTGTCTTTGAAAATCACCCTATTCGTATTGAATGGATGAACTTAGAAGAAGCTCAAAAATTGCCCCTTCGTAAAGAGCCAACTATGATAGAAAATATACGCGTTGTTATCATCGAAAACTATGACTACAACGGTTGCGGTGGAACACACCCGAAACATACAGGTGAAGTAGGCCCTATTCAAGTACTTAGTTGGGAGCGCAACAAAGGTGGTATACGTTTAACGTTTATCGCTGGTTGGCGCACACTTAAATTAATGGGACAGCACCAACAAATTATTAAAGCTGTTTCTAAACAATTGAACAGTAGTGAAACTGATATTCCAACAAAAGTAGTACAGCTTCTTACCTCTCAAAAAGAAAACGAAAAAGCAATACAAACAATGAATGAAAAACTATTATTTGTAGAAGCGAATGAACTATTACAACAATCAGAAGAACTACACGCTGGAACACTTATCTCTAAAGTATTTACAAATCGCTCAATGCCAGAAATCGCAAAACTGTCTGCTATCATTACAGAACAGCAAGAACAGGCAATTACATACTTCGTCATTGAAAATGAAGAAAAACTGCAATGTATCCTTACTTGTGGTAAGGCAGTGACACTCGATATGAATACACTTTTAAAAGATGCCCTCCCTTCTATTGAAGGAAAAGGCGGTGGAAATAAAAAGAGTGCTCGTGGCGGTGGGAAAGCAATTATGACTGGAGATGAGTTTTTAAATCAACTTGTTTCTTCTTTACAATCTGCGGTATAAATTTTTTATGAAGGATAGCTATACGCTATCCTTCATATATTTACAAACCAATATTTTGCTTTAATCCTTGATAACTCCCTGCGTTTAGAAATCCTTCAGACACAAGTTTAATGAAAACCTCTGAAAAACCATAATTACTTAGTTTCTCTATCTCTACCATTTGTACATCATGAATTGGATTGTGATCAAATTCATTAGAAGGAAGCGTAAGTTCCCCTGTAACCCTTTCAAGTAGAAATGTAATATGTAATAAAGATGGTATAGTACCTGGTTTATCACAAACATAAAGTAATTTCTTAATCTTAGTTTCTAATCCTGTTTCTTCTCGCATTTCTCGAATCATCGCCTCTTCTAACATTTCACCATTCTCTACTCTTCCTCCGGGTAAAGACCAATTCCGATTAGCAACTTTTTGTTTTACTAATAATACTTTTTCATCTTCAATTAAAATTCCCGTAACACGAACTTGCATTAAATTAGTCATACTCTCTCTCCTACTCCTATTCAATTTACAAATTAACCCTTCCACAAAAAGAACGTACGTTTTATAATTAAAGAAAATTATGGAAGAAGGAAGTTGTTATATTCATGCGTCCACCTTTAACAAAAGCTATACCACTCGAAGATTTTCAAAATTATTATTGGTTAAAAGCAGAACTACAAACATTTTGTCGTGAGCATGATTTACCCTCAAACGGCTCTAAAACCGAGATTTCTGAACGTATTACACACTTTTTGACTACAGGTAAAATATTAAAGAATTGTTCTAATCAAAAAAAGAGTAAAAACTCCCTCTCCTATAAAGATCTTTCTCTTCAAACGATTATTACTGAAAACCACCGCTGTAGCGAAGATGTCCGTGCTTTTTTTAAAGAAAAAGTTGGAGCAAAATTCCGCTTTACAGTAGCCCTTCAAAAGTTTTTTAAAGAGAATGCAGGAAAAACATATGAGGATGCTGTAACGTTTTGGTATGAAGAAAACGAACGTAAAAAAGACCCAGCATATAAAACAAACATCGGTGCACAGTTTGAATACAATCGTTTTACTCGTGCTTTTTTCGAAGATCCATACAACAAAGGAAAATCAAAAGCTGATGCTATCGCTGCTTGGAACGAAATAAAATCAAAACCTGGCAGTAATACATATGTCCCCCAAAAAGTAGAAAACTAGTTCCTTGCTAGTCTTCTACTTTCTCAAATAATAGAGCAAGTCCTATTCCCCCCCCAATTCCTAATGTCGCAATTCCATATTTCATACGTTCTCTTTGCACCTGATAATACAAGCGTGTTACAAGTATAGCACCAGATGCACCGTACGGATGACCAAGTGCAATTGCACCACCATTTATATTGAGCTTCTCATATGGAATCTGTAATTCCTTTGCACAAGCAACAATTTTCGAAGCGAACGCTTCATTCATCTCAATACAATCAATATCTTCTATTACTAAATTCATTTCTCTGAGTAGTTTTTGTACGGCGAATATCGGACCAGTTCCTGGGAGATTCGGGTCCACTCCAACTACAGCACTGTGAACGAACCGAAGAACAGGCCTATATCCTAATTTTCGAGCTTGCTGTTCTTCCATTACAAGAACAGCACATGCTCCATCATTTACACCACACGAATTTCCTGCCGTCACAGTACCATTTTGTAAAAATACGGGCTTTGTTCTCTTTATTATTCTTTCATAATTCATTTCTCGCTTTACAGATTCATCTAATAATCCATTAAAAGTATCTGATAGTACCTCTTCTTGTATATACCCTTTTTCTAATGCTTGCAGCGTCCGTTTATAACTAAGACAAGCGTATTCATCTTGTATTTCTTTTGTTATGTTATACCGCTCTGCAACATACTCAGCCGCCAATCCCATATCAGGGTCTCCAATTGTTTCAGGTGAAAACCGCGCTCTATTTTGAAAAAGTGACGTACTTGTACTCTCTACTCCTCCAGCAATATAGCAATTACCGGCACCACCTTGAATAAGATGACATGCGGTGCGAATTGCTTCCAATCCAGCACCACATTGCCGATCAACGGTTACACCAGGTATATGATAACCAAGTCCAGCTTCTAATGCAGATAATCTCGCAACATTACCTCCTGGTCCAACGACATTACCTAATATGACATCATCTATTTCCCTCTCAATCCCTTTACTTAAAAACATAAGAAGCGGTGCAGCTAATTGCTGAACTTCATAATCTTTGAACATCCCATTCTGTTTGCCAATAGGAGTCCTTTTCGCTTCTACAATAACTGCTCTATTCATATATTTTCTCCCGTTTTTCAAATATACTTTTTGCTGCAATACGAGCTATTTTCCCGCTACTCGTATAAGGTATTTCATCTACAAAATACCATTCTTTAGGTATTTTAAAAGAGGCTAATCGTTGTAAGCAAAAACTCTTTAATTGTCGCTTTGTAGCACTTCCTTTTACGATAGCGATAGGTTTTTCACCCCAATAACTATCTTTTATTCCGACAACAACAACCTCTTCAACAGCTGGATGATTATATAACACACTCTCTATCTCTTCTGGATAAATATTAATCCCTCCAAATAGAATCATATTTTTCTCTCTACCAACTATATATATAAAGCCTTCCTCATCTTGATATCCGACATCATGTACTGTCATCCAACCATCTTTGGTCAATTGAGGGATTATAGCTCCATCCGATACATATCCCATAAAAAACTGATCGCTTTTTACATAAACAGTTCCTACCTCGCCTACCTGTACTTCTTCTCCTGCTTCATTACATATTCGAACTTGTACATTATGACAAGGTTTTCCTACTGAATTCTGCTTTCTTTCACTCTCTTCATTGACCAATGCTGTCACAAAACTTAGCTCAGACGCACCATAAAATTCATATCTTTTTGCATAAGGAAACATACTCATTATCTTTTCTTTCGCTTCAGCTTCCCATTTCGCTCCTGACGAAATAATTTTCATTTCACTTTCAATTACTTTATTTTCTTTATACAAAGACTCAAGCATTGTCGGGACTGTATACATTACGGAAATATTCTCAGTTTCTAACTTGCACAACACTTGATCTGGAATAAACTTCCTCATAACGTGTACCGTTTGACCTAAATACAATGCACTTATTGCGCCGTATAAAAAAAGAGAATGAACGAGCGTCCCAGCTATTAAAATAGAATCTTCTTTGTCCATATGAAAGTCATGTACATTACAATCAAAACTATGAACCCACGATTGTTGTGCACGTAAAAATGCTTTTGCTTTTCCAGTCGATCCTGATGTAAATCCCATATAAAAGGGAGCGTTTTGTACATTTTTTGCAGGATGATATGCAGGAAGATAGTTCTCTATCATTTCTTTCCATTCATCAATCTCAACTACTCTTGCTTCTTCCCCCGGTATATCATTTAACTTATACTGTTCCGTCACAATAGTATCCGGGTTACTAATTGCTATTCTTTCCTCAAGCTCACCCCGTTTCCACTTTATATCTAACGGTACACAAATCCAACCTGCCATCGCTGCTCCGGCAAATATTTGTAAAAATTCAATACGATTTTCTAAAACTATTGCTACTGTTTTATTCTTCGATTCTTTTTCATTCAACCAGTTTGCTACTTTACAAACTGATTCGAACCAATCCTTATATGTTAAAACTCTATCATTTTCTTTAATCGCTATTTTATTCGGCTGTAAAGAAATATATTTTTTGTATTCTTTTATAATTCCCATTGGAGACTTCCTTTCTTTACAAAATAACAAAAAGAAACACGCAATTAACGTGTTTCTTCTCTTTCTTATCCCGCATTTGTATATTTCCCATTCTTAAGAGCGGGCGTAATAATATGTTTCAATGAACGATGTAATTTTGTCACGAGAATTGCTGCAACAATTGCTTTTATGCAATCCCCTGGTAAAAACACAGCACTCACTTTCATCGTCTCCCATACGGAAACATCCATTAAGAAAGCTTGTACAGTAATACCAAATACATAAACTACGAAAATACCACCTATTATATTAATACATAATACTTTTATAATGGAAACTTCACGTAAACGCTCAATTAAATATCCAATTACAAATGCTCCAACAATATAACCAAGTAAATATCCTGCACTTGGCCCAACAAATACACCTGGACCCCCACGTCCACCTGAAAGTAATGGCGCTCCTACTCCTACAACTAGCAAAAATATTACCTGACTTAACGCACCAAGGCGAGATCCTAATAATCCACCCGCAAGCATAACACCCAGTGATTGTAATGTAATCGGAACTGGTGTGATAGAAAGGGCAATCGGAGGTATTAACCCTAACACTCCCATAATAGAACTAAATAACGCGACAAAAACTAAGTTTTTTGTATTCATATTTGCTTCTCCTATTTGTAAACTTAAAATTGATTTCATATAACATATTATAGGAGTTATATTATCTTTCTATTTTTCTTTTGTCAACCATAATACGATACGAGTTTACAAATAGAAATTCAATTATTTCTCTTTATGCAAATGCTCAAGTTCTTTCCGAAGCGCCTGTTTTAAAAACTTCCCAACAGATGTTTTCGGTATTTCTTCCATAAATACAATATCGTCTGGTAACCACCACTTCGCAAACTGAGGTTTTAAAAATTCATATATTTCTTCTTTCGTAACCGTACTATTTTTATTTTGAACAACGCAGGCAACTGGGCGCTCTTGCCACTGCGGATGAGGAACTGCAACGACAGCCGCTTCAAAGATAGCATCATGTGCCATTAAAGCATTTTCAAGATCAACCGAAGAAATCCATTCTCCCCCGCTTTTAATAACATCCTTCGTACGGTCAACAATTTTTACGCACCCTTCCTCATCAACTGTAACAACATCACCAGTGTATAACCAACCATCCCGAAAGCCTTCGACAGTACGCTCATCGTTATAATAGCTTTCAGCGATCCATGGTGCTCGTAAACATAGTTCTCCCATCTCCTTACCATCCCACTTCACTTCACCATTTGTACCGACTACTTTCATCTCAACACCTGGCACAAGGTATCCTTGTTTTGAGCGGATTTCCAATTGCTCTTCATACGATAATTCTGTTTCATAACTTTTTAAACGTGCAAGCGTTACGAGTGGACTCGTTTCAGTCATGCCGTATGCATGTATGAACGGAACATTATGTTTCTGCTCAAATGCTTTAATAACACTTTTCGGCGCAGCTGCACCACCGCATAGTATTCTCGTCATACTAGATAAATCGTAACTATTATTTTCTAACTCTTGTAATACACCGAGCCAAATTGTCGGTACACCCGCAGCTAACGTGACTTTTTCTAATTGAATCATCTCTAATAAAATCTTTGGAGTAAACATCGGTCCTGGAAGAACTTGTTTTGACCCAAACCAAGTAGCTGCAAAGGGAAGTCCCCAAGCATTTACATGAAACATCGGTACGATTGCCATCGCTGCATCACTTTCCGATAAAGCAGCTGTATCAGATAAACCGAGTGCCATACAATGTAATACAGTACTACGATGCGTATATACAACACCTTTTGGGTTTCCTGTAGTCGCTGATGTATAGCACATACCAGCAGGTGTATTTTCATCAATGTCTTTTACAAATTGAAAGTTTGGATCGCCTTCTTCTAATAGTTTTTCATAATGATATACAGGATCCAGTGTAGTATTTGGAAGTTCCTCTTTATCAGTCATGATAATGTAGGCTTGTACAGTTGATAATTGTGATTGAATTTTTTCAACAAGTGGTACAAGATCTTCATCAATAAGTAAAATACGATCTTCTGCGTGCTGAATAATGTATGAAATATGTTGAGGAGATAAACGAATATTAATTGTGTGTAAAACGGTAGCAATACCTGGAATAGCAAAATATGCTTCTACATGTCGATGATGATTCCACGCTAACGTTCCTACTCGTTCACCCTCTTTAATCCCAATCTTTTTTAACGCACTTGAAAGTCTTCTCGTCCTTTCTCCTAGCTGTTTATACGTTAATGTCGTAACTGTATCATGTGTCCGTGAAACAATTTCTTTCTTCGGGAATAACTTTTCTGCTCTTTCCATCATAGAACTAATTGTTAGCGGTACATTCATCATCATATTGTTTACAGCCTCCCTTTAAAGCGTTTTCATTTTCGTATATTATAACAGACTTCTACAAAAACTTGCGGTATTTTTCTGTATTTTCTGAATTATTTCCAAAGAAATAATTCAGAAAAACAAAAATAAAACACTCCAAAAATGTATTAGTTAGTATAAAGATAATTGTATAATACTAGTTGTTTTTTTTAAAACATATAGTATAGTGCTTAATATTAAGTATGAAAGGAGGCAAAAAGTAATGGAAACTGTATTTAAAAATGAAGTTTTAAAAGAAGCAAAATCATATATGCTACTTGGTAAATTGCTTGCAATGGGACCAGTCTGTCCTTTTTCAAGCAAACTTCATATAGAAAACAGTGACCGGAAGCTTTTTGTACCCCTATCTCGCTCAAGTATGCTAAGATGATTTTTTATTAAATTTCACTTAAAAAAATTATGTTTACTAGACGCCGTCTCTGTTTGGCGTCTTTTTGTGTTTTAACATAAAAGAGATAGCATAATCATAGTTATTTTTAGATTAAATTTATAGTGTATTATGCAGTCTTTAGGCGCCGATTCCATCGGCGCTTTTTTACATTTTAAAGGAGAAATTTATGATGAAAATATTTTTGTGGATTCCATGCTAGCAAAATACGTTGAAAATATAAAAGAATTAAAAATAAGAAAGAGTGAAAAATATGTTATTGCAATTAAAAGACATTAACAAAAGCTACACAGGTGAAATTATACTTTCAAATATATCAATGAAAATTGAGCCAGGTGAACGAATTGGCTTAGTAGGGGTAAATAGTGCTGGAAAATCAACCTTATTAAAAATTATTGCTGGAGACATTCCATACGATAGTGGAGCTGTTCATATAAGAAAAGAAACGAAAATCGGTTATTTACGTCAAAATAGTGGACTACAAATGGATAACACTCTCTGGAACGAGATGCTGAGCTTTTTTTCAAATCTAATACATGTTGAAGAAGAACTTAGAGAATTAGAGAAAGAAATGGGTGAACCTTCTTTAATTAATAAGCCTACGGAATATGAAAGAATCTTGAATCGATATGCAGAAAAATCGGATTGGTTTACGCAACATGGCGACTATGAAATTGAGACTAAAATCCGTGGTATCCTTCATGAAATGGGCTTAGGAGATGTTCCACCAGAAACACTCATTCAGAATTTGAGCGGTGGTCAGAAAACTAGGCTTGCTTTAGCTAAAATACTGCTAGAAGAGCCAGGTTTACTTATTTTAGATGAGCCCACAAACCATTTAGATTTTGCCACTTTATCTTGGTTAGAAAATTATTTGAAAGCCTATTCGGGTGCTATTTTAGTTGTCTCTCATGATCGTTTCTTTTTAGATTCACTTGTTACGGGAATTTACGAAATCGAACGAAGTGTAGCTCGAAAATATACGGGTAACTATTCGAAATATGTTGAGAGTAAAGAAAAAGATCGTGAACTTCATGCTAAAAAATATGCATTACAACAAAATCAAATCGAAAAAATGGAAGACTATGTTTGACGTAATATCACTATGGCAACATCCGCCAAAAGCGCTAAAAATAAACGGAAGCAAATTGAAAGGATTCAGCGGATAGATAAGCCACAAAATGAACTAAAGAGAACACAAATGTCATTTTCAATAGAAAAATCTTCTCATAAGGAAGTGTTACAAGTTAAAGAATTAAGCATCTACATCGATGAGAAAAATAATCGAAGGCCACTATTCTATATAAAATTTATTTCTTTTCGTAACCATATTTGTACAAGAACCTTTTGTCAATTTACGGTTGTGGTTTGTATCTGTTTATACTCGCGAAATATTTTAATTCTCTAGGAGAAAACCGTTTTATATACACACTAAAATTCTTTATTATTATATAAAAATGTAGCAATCACAAAAGAAACAATATATATTACAACACCAAATAATGTATATAAAACCGGAACGTACAAGGATGAATTTAAGAATGGTATTTGTTCTATAAGATAGCCAATTATGCTTTGTAATCCAAAGGTGGCTAAAAGCCCCCCACATGCCCCTCCTATTGTAATAACATCAGATTTTTCCGCCCCAAAAACATAGAGGAGTGGATAAGCTATAGCCCCAGCATTGAGAACTATAAAAGTACCAAAAGAAACCGTATTAAAGACACGTTCATCAATTGATGTACCTGAAACTAGACCATGCACACAAAATATCCCATATGCTAATAAAGTACCAATACTCACAACTATAAAATAGAAACAATAATGACTTTGCACAACATTACTTCTAGTAATCGGTAAAGTAAGTACATACTTATCATAACAAGACTTACTCTCATATTTAATAACTTCAAGTGCAGGCATTGCCATAAGCAAAGTACTTAACATAGCAATAAAACGGTACATTGACGTATCTCCAATGTAAAAAATTAATCCTGCCCCCACTATCGCTACACCTGCATACACAAATAAAGTTCGATAAACTAGGTAGTAGTTTGTTAATAATAAACCCCACATTTATTTTTCACTCCTCGTTAATAAGACACTCATTTCTTCTATCGAGATAGTTCTATGAGTAATCCCACTTGGTAATTTTTTTACATCTGATACAAGTACATTGAAATAAGAACCTTGGTTTCTTTTCGCCACAACTATATCCTTGTTAATTAAAGTTAGTTGTTTCTCATCAACTTCTACAATAGAGTAACTTTCCAAAACCTTATCCTTTTCTTCATTCAATAAAATTTCTCCATCTTTTATAATAATAAGATGGCTAGCTATTTTCTCTACATCACTCATAATATGAGAAGAAAGTAATATACCACCGTTACTTTTACTCACAAAACTTTTTAATTCCTCTAACACATCCTCCCTAGATGAAGGATCAAGACCTCCCGTCGCTTCATCTAGGATTAATAATTTTGCATTATGCGACAGCGCAACAGCTATAGATAGTTTCATTGACATCCCACGCGAGAATTCAACTATTTTTTCAGCAGTAGGTAAAGAGAAAGAATTAACTAATCGATAAAAATTTTCTCTGTCCCAAGATTCAAACATCTTTTCAAAAACCTTATTTAGTTGTTTTATTGTAAGATGGGCCGGTAGATTCATAGCATCAAATACGACTCCAATCTTTTCCTTAATCTTGGTATGTTTATTTATATTTTCTTCACCAAATATTTTTACTGTACCGCTATCTTTTGAAATTAATTCTAGTACTGTTTTAAAGGTTGTTGATTTCCCTGCCCCATTGTCACCAATAAATCCAACAATTGATCCAGACGGCACATTAAATGAAACATCTCTTAAAACAATTTTGTTCCTAAATGATTTACTCAAATTTTTAATTTCTAAAAGGTTTGACATCATTTCCACCCCTATTCTTAACTTTTAATAAAAAAACGAATAAAAATATGTTTTCTCCTATTAAAAATTATCTACTTTTTCTCTCACTTTCTTTTTTAATTTAAAAATAAAACGATTACTGTACTCCTTATTTTCTACTAAAATTCGATACGTCTCTAATACTCCTAACACACGAACAAAAAGATAAACCCCAATAGCAATAAGTACAACACAGTACGGATAATAATGGACTAATTCTCCTGAAGTGATTCGTTTTTTCTCAAATAAAAATGGTATCGCTCCTGCTGCAATAAAACAAAATCCGACGATTACTACTGCCGCATACTTTTTCTTAATAATCGCATATTTTTTTGTCAATTCTTTTAGAAAGTTTTGATCAAATAGTAGTTCTTCCTTTTTCAATACATTGTATCGACTCTCTTCTATCGTTATAGGTACCATCATTGCTCCAATTCCAAGGACAGCAATAATAATGACCAGGAATGTAGACATTGTTGCATTTTCTTTAAATAATAAATACGGTATTGTAGATAAAATGAGCAAACTAAATCCTAACGCTATATATTTAGAAATTTTTTGCCCATACACTACATAACCTTCTGCCATTTCCTTACTTACGTAATAGCCATCCGCATTTTCATTACTTTGCTCAGCTGTTTCTTTTAATAAGTAATCAAGAGATACCTCGAATACATTTCCAATCATTATTAAC
Source organism: Bacillus thuringiensis (assembly GCF_014932895.1). Classification (GTDB taxonomy): domain Bacteria; phylum Bacillota; class Bacilli; order Bacillales; family Bacillaceae_G; genus Bacillus_A; species Bacillus_A thuringiensis_AA. Next base: position 521,244 of record NZ_JACYOF010000003.1, read on the forward strand.
TTTTCCGTTTCAGGAAAACCTTGACCGTTTTCCCATTTACTAACCGCTTGCCTTGTCGTATTTAATTTTTCAGCTAACGCTTCTTGAGAAAGACCCTTTTCCTTTCTTAATTTAAATAACTTTTCACCAAATCCCATATGTGTGTCCCCCTTTGTTTTCTTAACTAAATTGTATGTAAACATCGCTCTCATCTCTATCTTCCTGCGGTTGCACTTTGTCAACTTACGGTTGCGATTGTGTTATATAGCGGTTTTCTATACGATTTAGCTGTTTTTCTTCTTTAATTATGGCGATAATAAAAACAGCACCTCCCATTAACAAATTATAATAATTAAAGGTAATTATTGTTATGAAAAATAAAAACCCCTTATTCATTCAAAGGAGTTTTCGATATGAAATATTTCATTTATTCATATATCTTTCCCTAGATATACAATACCTTTTCGTATCACGATACTTACCTTTAACAAACAAATCATTTTGAATCGTACACTCATACTCCATATTCAAACGTTTCATTAATCTTTCAGATGCTTCATTTTCTGAATTGCATCCCGCTTCAATACTATTAAGATGTAACTCATTAAAACCATAACTAAAAAAAGCTAACGCAGCCTCGGTAGCTACTCCTCTTCCCCAATATTTTCGTGATAAGGCGTATGCAATTTCCGCTTTATGTTTAATTGAATCGTAATTTATAAATCCACAAGTCCCTATGAGTTTTCGTTCCTCTTTTAGTACTATTCCAAGGGGAGCTACTTTTCCTTTCCCATATTGACTCACAATTTCTTCTATATATTTGTATGTGTCATGTAACGATTGATGAGCATCCCATACAGTATATGTTGTCAGCTCTTTATTTGAGGCATACTCAAATATATGTAAACTATCACTCATATTAACTTTCCTTAATATAAGACGTTTCGTATACAACGTTGGATATGACCACTTCTCAATTATCATAACGGCTTCTGTTTAAACTTTTCATAATTCCGCACTTTTAATAAAAGGATATTCCCGCAATCCGTACAAATATAAGCATCCACAGGTGAAGATGTGAACATCGTCTCCTTTTTCCGTATTTGTGCATATCCGACAAACTCACCTTCTCCTATGTTATAAGAACCACAATTAGAGCATGTCTGCACGTCTTTCTGTTTCATGAGAGCACCACCTTTAATCTGTTTCTACTCCCTTCGACAGTTCACTTCCATTTCCCTTCCAAAAAACTTCTTATTCTCTTACATTCCTACAGGAATCTCAGAACAAAAATCGTATATGTACTATGAAATATATTTATTGACGGAGGAATCTTATGAGTACTATTATGACATTCAATACAGCACAAGAAATTGAAAACGCAGAAATAGATATGCTTTCTTCTAGATTAAAGGCATTACAAGCGATAACAGAAAATCCAATGCAAGTACAAATGAAAAAATTCGGTAGTGCCACTGCCTTTTCATCAAAAGTGATTGCTGGTCCTGCTTTTAATACGGTAAAAGGCCTTACTTTTACAAATACAGATGAGATAGATGAAATCATCTCTTATTATCAATCGTTACAAATCCCTTGCCGTTTTGAAATTACACCAGCGCAAGGCACAGCTGAACTATTTCAATACTTATCTCAAAAAGGGGGTTACCAATCCAGCTTCCATACCGCTTTATATAGTATACCGAGAGAAGATTCATCCCTTCTAGCATTTCAGTACGCAAACTGAAAGAAAATGAGTTCGATATTTTTGCAGACATATATGTACGAGGATTTAATATGCCGTCCTTTACAAAAGATGGTGTTCGTCAAAATAACGAAATTCTTTACAATAAACCAGGCTGGCATTTTTTCATAGCTGAAGTTCAAAATATCCCTGCAAGTATTGGTGTCCTGTATATAAAGAAAGGTGTCGCATCATTAGCTGCTTCTGCTACTTTGCCGGAATTTCAGCGTAAAGGTTGTCATACTGCATTAATTCAGAAACGAATAGAAACAGCTATAGCAACAGACTGTCATTTAATAGTTGGACAAGCTCGATTTGGTAGCAGTAGTCAAAATAATATGGAACGCGCTCATTTAAAAATCGCCTATACAAAATCAATATGGACTGCGAAAGACATGTAATTAACATTCTTTCTCTTCTCATTACAATCTTATACATTTTATGACAATTCCTTTTCTACCCTATTAGTCATTTGAATATTCAAACTAGATTTGTTACGCTATTACTAGATACATCATTCAACTTGCAATATGAAAAGAACATTCTGATCAAACTACAAGGAGGAGAAATGTATGACTAAGCATGATTATGGTTTAAAAGAAAAAGTAGAAGGTGCTTTTGATAAAGTAAAAGGCGAAGTAAAAGAAGTTGTTGGGAAAGTAACTGACAATAAGAAATTACAAGCCGAGGGAAAATGGGATAAAATAAAAGGCAATGCTAAAAATACTATCGGTAATGTAAAAGAGAAAGTACATGAATATAAAGAACATAAATAATAAAAACACGTTAGATGTATTTTCATCTAACGCGTTTTTTATTTCATAAAGTTTTACCCATACTCTGTATACATAATATACTAAATAACATACAATATATTTTTATTTCTCTATACCCTTTGTAAGTGGTTCTTTAAAGGCATTTCTATTCCACACAGCAAAAACAATAAGAGAAATAATAAAAAATACAACAAGACATATACCCAAATAATCAAAGTTAACTACTTGTATGAGATTCCAAAACGGTCCCTGTAAATTATAGCTTTCAACAAGCAAGGATAATAGTTGATAACCCCCTATTAAAAAGGCCGTTATAACAGATATTGAGGTAATTAATACATTATACGAATTTCTTATTCGACTATTTTCCATTGCCCACTTATAATTCGTATTCATGAATGTACTATCTAATGTATCCATCAATGACATTCCTGCAGCAAACAAAATGGGAAAAGCAAATATACTTACAAGTGGAATAGATTGACTTGTTGCAGTTACTGTAGAAAGAGCAATTAATCCAATTTCACTTGCTGTATCAAAACCAAGCCCAAATAAAAAACCGATCATATACAATTGCTTTTGACTATCAATAAACCTAAATAAGCGCTGCGTGAAACGATATATAAATCCTAAGTTTTCTGGCTGCTTATCCTCTTGGCTTCGTAAGACTTTAATAAGATACAACAGATTGGTAAGACCGATAATAATAAGGAATGCGCTAGAAATGATTGTACCGATAATACCGCCTATAGTAGAAAAACTCTCCATTCCATGTTTTGCTGTTTTTCCAATTAAAGCAATTAATACGATCATCACAAATACTACAGTAGAGTGTCCTAATGAGAAGTAAAATCCCACCCCCTGTGAGTTTTTACCTTTTTCAATTAATTTCCGAACAGTATTATCAATTGCAACAATATGATCACTATCAAACGCATGACGCAATCCTAAAGAATATGCGATAATAGCCATTCCAATTATGCTATTGCCATTATACAGTGCAGGTAATAATAAGAGAATTCCAAGCACATGAAGAAATATAATAATAACAAAAAAGTTAGTTGCTTTTTTCAGTTCACTTTTCCACATAGTTACTAACCCTTTCTACTTTAAATTGAATACTCTTAAAAAAGAAAAGTGCCATAATAAAAACTACAATCGTTATAACAGTCGCTAAAATAATTACAAAATTATTTAACACGTCTGTATGATTTGTAAGTGTTAACAGAGCTGGTATCGTTGCAGTAATCCAAGATTCAATGAAGCAAACAATCCCTACATAAATATGAATCTTCTTTTTCAGCCCATCCTGTAGGAAAAATAAAAACCAAAGGAACGCCCAAAAGAACCAAATTATTGTACTTTGTAGACTTCCACTCTCATGTGATTGATTCACAATTCCCATAACCATCGCAATAATCGCAACCCAAAGAGAATAGTAACCTACACCTGAAGAATCGAGTTTTAATATATTCGTAAGACCAACATATAAATAAGTAAAACCAAATAAAAAAATAGTTCCATTAGATAGGATAGTCCACTCATCGGATTGGCTTCCTGTAAATAATAGATATAATGGTGTCAAAGTTTGTAATGTCCCTACAAATAAATTGAAATACCCTACACTTTTACTATCAATGAGTTTAAAAGCTGCTAGTGAATTCATAAATAGAACTGCACCGACAAACAATAATCCCACATTAGTCATAGTATCCCCTTCTCCTACTTAATATTTTCGATAGGATGTTAATTCTTCATGCAGACAATTCTCTCTAACAAAACGATGACACTGAAAAAATATAGACTCCATATCCTCTGTATTATGACTAAGTATGCGTATGACAAGGCCTTTACATGGCATAGAAGATATTCCAATCTTCATATTATTGGTGTTTGAAAGCGACATTTTCAATGCTGCAATCAAATCATTTGTAATGTTCTCATTAATAACTATAAAAGTACCATAATGGGAATATTGATTTAATATTCCCATTTGATCTAACGACTCTTTGAAAGGGTTTAACAATAGATGATCGTAAACTACAAGTTTGTTTTCCATATATATTTTTGTTAGCGAATCAAAATATTGGTATGTGAACTTCTCCATATTTGGCGACCAACCAGGCGTAACTGAATCGCATAAAATTAATGTAGAATTCCTTTGCATATATATATTTGTTTTTTGCTTATATGCTGCATCCTTGTACATAATTAACGGATCTGGTAAATACTCCATAACAGCATTCTCATCAATATAAAAATTCAATTCTTGCAAAGCATAACTATTTGGAGTCTTGTAAACTTTCGTTGCTGATTGGCTTGTTATATATGTTTTCGCATTTTCACAAACATTTATATTTATAGAATAGAAATCCCCTTTTAAATAACCTCCACCAGAATTCATGATATAGTAATATGCTCTACCATAATCGTCCAAATATATTGGCTGCGTTACTTTTAAGGCATCTTTATGATAAACCTTAATCGGTACGGTTTTATGTCTCTTTTCCATCACATCAATGTTTAAGACACCTGTAGGAGCTTTCATTTTTTCAATCCTTCTAACATGATGTTTTGTCGCATCCAATTTATTAATTCTTGTAAGCCTTCCTCATCTTTCAAATTTGTAAAAAAATATGGTTTGTTATGTCGATAATTTTTCGTATCCTCTTCCATAACCCTAAGATTAGCCCCTACATAAGGTGCCAAATCCGTTTTATTAATCACAAATACATCAGATTTGATCATTCCTTGTCCACCTTTACGAGGAATCTTTTCCCCTTGCGCCACATCAATAATATAAATTGAAAAATCCACTAGCTCTGGACTAAATGTGGCAGCTAAATTATCACCCCCACTTTCAATAAAAATAATATCTAAATTATTATGTCTACTCATGAGTTCTTCAATCGCTTCAAAATTCATAGAAGCATCCTCTCGAATTGCTGTATGCGGACACCCTCCTGTCTCTACACCAATAATTCTATCTTCTGGTAAAACACCTGTTTTCAATAAAATCTTTGCATCTTCTTTCGTATAAATATCGTTTGTAATTGCTGCAATTTCATAATCTATATTTAAATATTTTGTTAACTTTTCAACTAACATTGTTTTCCCAGCACCTACTGGGCCACCAATACCAATTTTAATAGGCTTTATCATTTTATTTTTCCTCCCTATGACATGAAGACTCTTACATTTACATCTTCATGTTGCATTTGATTTATTTCGAATTCAGGATCATTCAATCCAAAATCCTCTAATGAAAGTATTTGAATTCTATCAATAGATTCACAGATCAATTCATGGCATTCTTGTAATAACTTTTGACCATCTGTTTGTCCAAGAGGAATGGCTCTCACACCATTTTGAATAATGCTTCCAACACTTGAATATAAGAAAACTAAGAGCGTTTCTTCTATTGTCATTTTCAATTCCGCTCCTAATATTCCGTATACGATACTCGGATGACCTTGTAATTTATTACCTATAATATTTTCTTTATACATATTTAAATTTGCAATTGAAAACAGTTCACACAATAATTTAGAAGTACTTTTACTTATCATTCTATTTGCCTTTCTACATTCAAAAGGCAATGTTTGTGCTGTTATTAAATCATCTAAAAATGTAATTTGTTTTCCATCATTATTCTTTATGGCTTCGTAAGTATATTTGCAAATTAAGCCGTCCGTGTGTGTTAATTGCATTTTCACATATCGATTCATCCATTTGAAAAATTCGCCTTTATTTGTAACTTGTCCCTCTTGAATAAATGTTTCTAATCCAAAAGAGTGACTAAAACTTCCTGTTGGGAAGTTCGAATCACTCATTTGGAGTAGGTTAAATATGTTTGTGTGAAGCATGCTTGAACGGTTTTGGTAATACTCTATTTTCTTTTTGATAAGGAACACCTTCCTTTTTAAGTAAATCTTCTACTAAGTAGTCGTTCGCCAAAATCATACATCCTTCATCGAATTGTGCTGGTAAATGTCTATTTCCTAAGTTATGCGCAATAATTCCCATTTCTTTTATTGACGTTGGAGTAACTACAATTACCTCTTCTGGTAACACTTCAATATATACAATACGATTTTCATCTTCATATAAAATATCACCGTTCTTTAATGTTTCTCCATTATCTAAAGACACCCCAATTTCAAAACCAGATTCTGAAGATAATTTCTGAACCCTCTTCAGTAAAAGTTCACTAGAAATCGATATTTTATCAAGATGTTTTTTTGTATTTGAAAAATCATTCATATTGCATACGTTGTTATTAATTTTTTCAATAATCATTTTATCTCCCCCGTTATATCAAAATAAAAAATATCTTTGAGCCATAGGTAATACATCTACTGCTTCACACGTGATAGCTTGTCCATCGACTTTAACTTCATATGTTTGGGGATCTACTTCAATTTCTGGTGTTGCATTATTCAGCTTCATATCTTGCTTAGAAATCTCTCTCGTATTTTTAACAGGTAATACAACTTTATTTAAACCTAGTTTTTCTTTAATATTATTCTCATAAGCTACTTTGGATACAAATGTAATCGAACTTGACTGTACTGCTTTTCCATATGCACCAAACATCTTTTTTTCATAATATGGTTGTGGTGTAGGAATCGAAGCATTCTCGTCTCCCATTAATGCCATCACTACCATCCCGTTTTTCAAAACCATATCTGGCTTAACACCGAAAAATTGTGTATCCCATATTACAAGGTCTGCATACTTTCCTACTTCAATAGAGCCAACATATTCTGAAATCCCATGTGTAATAGCTGGATTAATTGTATACTTCGCTATATAGCGTTGAATTCTATTATTATCGTTATATTCTTTATCTCCCTCTAAACTACCAATCTGCTTTTTCATTTTATCGGCGGTTTGCCAATTGCGAATAATAACCTCTCCAACCCTTCCCATCGCCTGTGAATCAGAGCTAATCATGCTGAAAACCCCTAAATCTTGCAAAATATCCTCTGCCGCAATTGTTTCTTTTCGAATCCTTGAATCCGCAAACATTACATCTTCTGGAATATTGGCTTTTAAATGATGACATACCATGAGCATATCTAAATGTTCATCCAGCGTATTCACTGTATATGGCAAGGTCGGGTTCGTTGAAGAAGGTAAAATATTATTCAGTGCAGCAATCTTTATAATATCTGGTGCATGCCCACCACCAGCCCCTTCAGTGTGGTACGTATGAATAACACGATTATCAATAGCCTTTATCGTTTCTTCTACAAAACCACATTCATTTAACGTATCAGTATGAATAGCAACTTGAATATCATATTTATCAGCAATCTGTAACGAGTGATTAATTGCTGAAGAAGTCGCCCCCCAATCTTCATGAATTTTCAATCCGATAGCCCCAGCAAATATTTGTTCTTCCATGGCAGGTAAACTTGAACTATTTCCTTTCCCTAAAAACCCAAGATTTATAGGAAAATCTTCTGCTGCTTCTAGCATTTTTCTTAAATTCCAAGGTCCAGGCGTTATTGTAGTTGCCTTAGTACCCTCTGCCGGCCCTGTTCCTCCACCAATTAAAGTTGTTATACCTGAAGCTAATGCTGTATCAATTTGTTGTGGGGATATGAAATGCACGTGTGTATCAATACCTCCAGCTGTAACGATTTTCCGCTCACCAGAAATTACTTCCGTTGATGTTCCAATGATGATATCAATATTATCCATAACTGAAGGATTACCACTCTTACCAATTGCTGAAATCTTTCCATCTTTTATACCAATATCCGCTTTATATACTCCTGTATAATCAATAATAATTGCATTCGTAATAACAACATCCACAACCCCCTGTTCCCTTGTGAGTTGCGAATTTTGTCCCATACCATCCCTAATTGATTTTCCTCCACCAAAGACAGCTTCATCACCATATACGGTGTAATTTCGATCAATATGTGCGAATAATTGTGTATCCGCTAAACGAATAGAATCTCCTGTAGTTGGACCATATAAATCAGCATATTGTTTACGTGACATCTTAAAACTCATGCTATCTCCCTCTTCTTTTGTAAGATTGAATATCGCCATCCACTTTATTTTTAAATCCATATACTTCTAGCTTCCCTGAGTATGAAACTAATTCAATGGTTTTTTCATCTCCAGGCTCGAATCTTACCGCTGTACCCGCTGGAATATTTAAATGTTGTCCAATTGCTACACTACGATTGAACTTTAACGCCTCATTCACTTCATAAAAGTGGTAATGAGATCCAATTTGAATAGGTCTATCTCCCTGATTTAACACCTTAACTTTCGTTGCTTTTTTATTCCCATTACATACTATGTCTTCTTTCGCAAGGATATATTGCCCTGGAATCATAACATTCACTTCCTTTAATGAATTGGTTGATGAATAGTTACTAATTTTGTTCCATCAGGAAAAGTTGCCTCAACTTGAATATCTGATATCATGTCTGCAATACCATCCATAACATCTTCAGCACTTAAAATATTTTTTCCAAGCTCCATTAATTCCGCTACATTTTTACCATCTCTTGCCCCTTCCAAAATTTCATACGTAATAATAGCTATACTTTCTGGATAGTTTAACTTAAGCCCTCTCTCCTTTCGTCGATAAGCTAAATCCGCCGCAACAACTACCATCAGTTTATCAATTTCTCTTGGCGTTAATCTCATTACACTCTTCCTTTCTGAAGTATTTTAAAACTAAGAATATTCTAAAAATAAAAGATGTACTTTCAATGTCCTTTCCGTGTTTTCTCCATGTTTTTTTGCTGCCAATCAAATAAAAAAAGACTAGAATTTCTAGTCTTTTTTTATTTCCCTTCACTCTTCTCTAACACATACAAATCTTCTTCGATATTCGTTAATTTCTCACTTACAAGTTTTCTAGCATCTCCAATTGCTTGATTGTAGGCAAATGGTCCTACTAATTTAATCATTTCTTCTATTAAACGCTCTGCTTGGAAACGTCCGATTTCATCTAAATCTTCTTCCATAAAAAATTGCTGAATTTGTGCTACAAGCTCTTCTTTTTTATCATTCGGTATTTTTATATTCATCATCATTCGTTACTCCTCTATATTTAAGATAATACGTTTCTTAACTCTACCATAGAAAAACGAATTCCAGGACAACTTTTTGTAACTCCTTCTAGCTCTCTATGGCCTAGTATATTCTCTTTCTTTATGGCAAACTGCTTCATAAACATTTTACATAAAGAATATAATGAATTCATTTGTGCAGTAGTTGGATCGTATTTATCAAAATTACCCGTCATACATATTCCAATTGTATCACGATTATGTTCTTTCGCATGCGCTCCAATGTGTAAACCTCTTCCTTCCACTACAGTTCCATCCTCTTCAATAAAATAATTGTAACCAATCCCGCTCCATCCCTTTACAGTTTGATGAAACTCATGCGTTTTATACACATCCCAGCCATCTTCTGATGTATGGTGAATAATAAGTTTATTTATTCTTTCTAAAGGAACTAATTCATCTTGAAATGTTAGATTTACACATTTAATTTCCATTTGAACTTCCTCCTCTTAAAAATCAATCATAATAATCGTTTTATCATCTGGCTTTATTCTCTTTTCGCCTTCTAGCTCTTCAATGATTGCTATATATTCGTTTATACTATTCTTCCTTATATATGCAACAGTTTTTTCTAATGACCATTCTGGATGGAACACCCCGTCTGAACAAATAAAAATCCCACTTAATTCTTCTACTTGTAATTCACCATGTTGTAAATAATCCATAGCTTCTTTCATCCCATTTGCGACTGAATACCCATTTGGCATATTCGCAAGATAACGATTGTATGTTAACTGTTCTCGAATATCTTGAAAAACATGTTCTTCTGGCACAGATAAACCTTTTTTACGCTCTTCTTCTCTCTTCTTTTTTGCGCGCCCACCAATTCCTTTAACTGTGTCTTTCGTTAATACTTGCATCGTTCCATCTTGAAGTATCGCAACGATCATACAGTCACCTAGCTGCGCATATTCAAGTTTCTCACCATCTATTTGAACTGCCGCAATACATGTACACCACAAATGCTCTTTTTTTCTCATGTCTACTTTATATTCTAACATTTTGTTCTGCAATGCTTCATTTGCTTTTGCAACTGCAACTTGTAAACTATGATTTTCACGTAATGAAGTAAAATAACTTGCAAATAAATGTGAAGCGATGCATGCTCCATTATGTCCCTTTTCATCACAAAACGGAACGAGTGGTGTTGCACCATCACATACACCATAAACCATTTTATTTTCATTACAAAAATAGGAATCCTCACATTCATGTTTCAATGGGCTTTTCTGTTGATACGCTTTTATCCTCATATCCGTATCCCCTTCCAAATTACGAAATGCTCGAATTATTTTGATTACTCTAATTTCCCGAAATAAACTGTTTTTACCCAAAACTTTCAATATCATATATAATCTTGAAATAATATGAATTTTTTAGTGAAGGACGGGAAAGAGATGGTCAGATTTCTTGGTGTTATTATTGGTTCTATTATTATTGCGATTGCCTTTAATCTTTTCCTTATCCCCCACAAAATTTTAAGTAGTGGAATTGGCGGAATTGCTATTATTTTAGGGATTGTAACCCCTGTAAACACAGGTATAATTAACTTCGTATTAAACTTACCTATCCTTATTTTAGGATATATAGGTCTTGGAAAAAAAATAATTTTTAACACAGTTGTTTCTGTAATTGTATTATCCGTTGCATTATACTACGTTCCAGTAAAAGTCGTAGCGACAGATCCATTGTTATCTTCTATCTTCGGAGGTGTCATTGCCGGAGCTGGTATCGGTCTTGTTTTTAACTGTAATGGATCCACTGGTGGATTTGATATTATTGGTATGTTGTTATCCCGCAAGCGAGACATTAAACTTGGCGGATTTCTTATTGTTTTAAATGCAGTCGTTGTAATAATCGCAGGATTTTTCTTCACTTGGGATGTTGCACTTACAAGCTTACTTTCAATTTATGTAACTGGTAAAGTAATCGATGCTGTTCATACAAAACACCGTAAAGTTACACTTATGATTGTAACAAATGAAGCAGAAAAAATGAAAAAGCAACTTCTTTCAACTGTTGTACGTGGAATTACATTACTTGATGGCGAAGGTGCTTATTCAAGTGAGAAAAAGCGTGTACTTATGACAGTCGTTTCTCGTGAAGAATTAACAAGTATGAAACTAACAATTTCTGAAATCGACCCGCATGCGTTCGTTAATATTACAGAAACCGTAGAAGTATTAGGACTTTTCAGAAGAAGTTAAAGACTAGGTGGCGTCCACCTAGTCTTTATTTTGCATAAATTCAATTCTGTTTCCAAATGGATCTGACACGTAAAATCTAATTACATCTGGTCGTGCATGATCATCAATTACTTCTATATCTTGCTCTATCAATGTTTGCTTAAATTCATTAATTTGAGTCACATAAAAAGCTGGATGTGCTTTTTTAGCTGGTGTAAAATTCTGCTCCACACCGATATGGATTTCTTGATTCCCACACTTAAACCAACATCCGCCTCGTTTTTTTAACTCTTCTGGCTTTGGAATTTCTTCCATACCAATTTTATTCCCATAAAATTCACGAGCCTCTTCTTCACATCCTACAGGTGCAGCTACTTGCACATGATCAATCCCTTGAATATAACCTTTCATTTTCTCTCCCCCTCCTCTATCCTTATGTTATAACAAAAACATATCAATGTAACTTACAAAAAAATAATAAAAAGATATAAGCTTCTCTTATAACTCCATTTTATGCTTTCAACAAAAAAAGAAAATAAATTTAATTCTGTAAATTTCATTTTTTATAGAAATATAGGTTATACCTATATTATAGTTAATAATAGATTAATCTTTTTAGATGCTAGTTGTACGGAGGAAATATTATGAGTCGTAAAAAATATTCATCTACTCAAAAAAAACGTCATCCGAACATTTCTGGACGTTTGCGAAACCATGTACAAGACCGTTCTTTAGCAGAAACATACGTCTCTCTGTTCGAACACAATCCAGATAGTATTATTTCACTGAATTTAGAGGGAATTATTCTACATACCAATCCTTCTACCGAAAGAATACTAGGTTACACTTCTTTAGAATTAGAACGTAAAAACATTACCGCTATTTTAGAAGCTCATATTTCTGAGCAAGTATTACAATATATAAAAAATACTGAAGCAGACAATCAACAAGAGTATATCGTATCTGTTTATCATAAAGACGGATATTTATTAGATGTCGTAACAAAACTAGTTCCTATTTTTTCAAAAAATCGTCTAACCGGCGTATATGCGATTATAAAACCTCTTGAAAAATCAGAAAGAATTGAGCAAATGCTAAAAGAAAGTGAGAAAAGATTACGTACATTAATGAACTCAATGCCTGCGTTTGTTATATTTAAGGATCATGAAGGGCGCTGGCTTGAAGCGAATGACTATGCACTTTCTTGCTTCAATTTCCATCATGTACCCTATCACGGAAAAAAGGACAGTGAACTCATTCAATATAATGAAGCGTATCGAGAAGCTTTTTTACACTGTGAAGAAGTTGATGAACTAGCATGGCAACAAAGACAAATTCTTCACGGAGAGGAATTTATTATACATAGAGATGATTTCGACCTCATCTTAAGTATATCAAAAGTCCCTCTTTATCATCCTGACGGTTCCCGTAAAGGTCTTATCGTAATGGGAAGAGACGTTACTGAACTAAAAGAAACTGAAAAGTTATTACGGAAATCAGAAAAACTCGCAGTTGTCGGACAACTGACAGCTGGAATTGCCCATGAAATTCGAAATCCACTCACATCCCTAAAAGGCTTTTTAACCTTGCTACTCCCTGAAATAAATGAGGAGAATAAATGGTATGTCGATGTTATGTTAAGTGAGATTTCACAAATGGAATCTATTACGAGTCAATTTATGGCTATGTCTAAACCACAAGTTTTATCTATCCAAACTTGCAACATACAAACTTTAATAGAAGAAGTCGTCACATTTATTTTACCGACTGCCATTATGCATAGCGTTCATATCATTATGGATCATTTTGATCACGTACATAATATTCAATGTGACGGTAACCAATTAAAACAAGTTTTTATAAATATATTAAAAAACGCTATAGAAGCAATGCCAAATGGCGGAAATATTTTCATCCAAACAAAACCGTTAGAGAATAATTTCATCTTAATACGTATGATTGATGAAGGGTGTGGTATACCAGAAGATCGCATCTCTCGTTTAGGCGAACCATTTTATAGTTTAAAAGAAAAAGGTACTGGACTAGGATTAATGATATGTTACAAAATAATTGAAGAACATCATGGTAAATTACACATTTCAAGCGAAATAAATAAAGGTACTATCGTTGATATTCAATTACCACTTTCTTCATCTCAGCTTGCAATCCAGTCGTAAATAATAAAAGACGCATCTGCTAACGATTAGCAGATGCGTCTTTTATTATTTACACTTATAGAATTATTTTATCCCGCATTAACGGGCAGTAAGACTCCCACCGGGTCAGCTGGAGAAAAGAAGTTAGGTGGGAGTCGGGCTGCCCGTAAACGCCCGATTAGTGAGGGCTAATAATTAGTGGGGAATGCCCCCTACTGATTAAAGTTCCACTTTATCATACCACTCTTTTGCTTTTTCTACTTCACCAATCGTTAATTGATGCCCTCTATTTTCCCAATGCATTGTTACATTAGCATTTGCATTTTCTAATAACGTCTTCAATTCTTCTGACTCTGCCGATGAACAGATTGGATCATTTGTCCCAGCTGCGATAAATACCGCTGTTTCTGCTAAATTAGGTAATTGTATTCCTCTTCTAGGCACCATTGGGTGATGAAGAACAGCACCTTTTAATGCATTTTCGTAATGGAACAGTAAACTCGCTGCAATGTTTGCCCCATTTGAATAACCGATAGCTACAATGTTATTTCTATCAAATTCATATGTTTTTGCCGCTTCATTTAAAAACTCATTTAATTCTTTCGTACGGAAAACTAAATCTTCTTCATCAAAAATACCTTCTGCTAATCTACGGAAGAAACGTGGCATCCCATTTTCTAGTACATTTCCACGAACACTTAATACTGAAGCTTCTGGATCAATTCTTTCTGCAAGTGGTAATAAATCTAATTCATTACCACCTGTGCCATGAAGTAATAACAACACTGGTTTTGACGTATCTTTTCCTTTTTGAAAAACATGTTTCATCATAATCCTTTTCCCCTTTCAATCACTTTAGTCTAAATTTCTCACTTCAAATGGTAAGAGCGTTTGTTTAATCTGTTGTCTATGTGATTCATATTGCTCTGGTAACTTTAATTCCTCACCCATCGTCTCTAACGATTCGTCATGAGCAAAACCAGGAGGATCTGTTGCAATTTCAAATAAAATTTCGCCATGTTCTCTAAAATATATCGCGTTAAAATAATTTCGATCTTGTACAGGAGTTACGCCATATCCAAAGCGAGACACGTGCTCTTTCCAGTCTAGTTGATCAGCATCATCGCTAGCTCTCCAGGCAATATGGTGAACTGTACCAACACCCATCTGGCCACGTCCAATTGTTGATAATCTCAAGTCGATAATATTTCCAATATCAGCAGAAGAACGGAATCGAACGAACTCACCTTCTTCTTCAATTTTCTCAAGACCCATAACATGTTCTAACAATTCGGCTGTTTTTTGAGGTTGTGCAGATAAAAGAACAGCACCACCAAACCCTTTAATTGCTACTTCTGGTGTGACTTCTCCAAAACTCCAAGTATTGAATTCGCCCTCTTCTCTTTCAACTAATTCTAAATGCAAACCATGCGGATCATCAAATTCTAAATACTGTTCTCCAAAGCGAGTCATCTTTGTATACGAAACATCGAATTTTTCTAATCTATTTTCCCAAAATTCCATGGCACCTTTTGGTACGACATATGAAGTAATGCCTACTTGACCGTCTCCAATAATTCCTTGACGAGCACCTGGCCATGGGAAAAACGTAATAATTGTTCCAGGTTTTCCTCCTCCATTACCAAAATAAAGATGGTACGTACCTGGATCATCGAAATTCACTGTTTGTTTAACTAAACGTAAGCCTAATACACCAGCATAAAAATCTACATTTTCTTGCGGATGCCCTACAATTGCTGTAATGTGATGAATCCCCATTGTTTTCTTTTCCATTTTGCCCACTCCTTTTTTATTTCGTTATAAAAGTTGTTTATACACTAAAATTCATTATTCATTTTGTCCATACTGCAGAGTAAAATCCATCATTACGGTCTATACCTCGAATTCAAGATATTAAATATAAAATTGCTTACCTTTGTCTATTGCATTAAAATTATCTCGAATTCGAGATAATTTATAAAAAAATATCAAATCCATCTAAACTTATGTTAAATCTTAATTTATCTCGAATTCAAGATTTATTATAAGTTAATTATTTTCTATTGTCAATAAGCTCCTTATTTCATTATTTTTTTACTTGATTACCTTTGTTCTCAAATAAAAAGTCATACAAATGTATGACCTTTAAAAAGCATTTCTTTCACTTTTTATCCCAATTGTTACAGGCTAATAATGAGTGTAATGCTCCGAACCGATTAAAGTTCACTTGATTTACTTATTAGGAAACAATTCCGAAAGAGGGAATACCCTTCCATCCTCATCTTTAAATACAATATGCTCTCTCGTTAAATGTCGCGGACTCCTCACTCCCGCTGCTGCCGCTAATGCAAACAAGCTATATCTCATACTTATTATATAATTCATTACCCGCCATTTCTTTTCATAAGGGTCTAACGCTTTTTGATAGTGCGGATTTGTCGTCGCAACTCCAGATGGACATTGTCCTGAATTACATTGAAGTGCCATAATGCAACCGCTTGCCATCATAAATCCGCGGGCTGAATTTACAGCATCTGCTCCAATCGCTAAAGCAATCGCCACTTTATCTGGTGTGATTAATTTACCTGATGCAAATACTTTAAACTTGTTACGGACACCATAACGAGTTGCTGTATCAATAAATGTAAGTAATGCCGGAATAAGCGGAATCCCCATACTATCTGCCATCGATTTATAAGTTGCACCTGATCCACCTTCTGAACCATCAATTGTAATAAAATCCGGATAAATATTTAATTCGCTCATTGTTTTTAATAAATCTTCCAAAGGCTTCTGCTGTCCAATTACAATTTTCATCCCGACTGGTTTGCCACCATTTTCTTGCAAGTTTTGAATGAAATATAAAGCATCTGCCGCATTATTTAAAAACGAAAATCGATTCGGTGAATTAATTGTTTCTCCCTCTCGTACTTTCCGAACAGAAGCAATTTTCTCATTTACCTTTTGTCCCTCTAAATGACCACCACGTATTTTTGCTCCTTGCCCAAATTTCAATTCAAACGCTTTAATATTACTTTCTTTTGATTTCTCAATAAATTCCTTCATAGAAAAATTACCGTCCTCATCACGGTATCCGAATAGTCCTGGGCCAATTTGCGCAACGATATTCGCACCTGTATGTAAATGTTCTGGAATAACGCCCCCTTCTCCAGTATTAATCCACGACCCTCCAGCCATTTTTGCCCCAAAACCGCTCGCTAAAATATAATTTTCACCAATTGCACCGTAAGAAGTGGCTGAAGCTCCAAACATTCCATGTAATTTCCATGGGTATTTACGACTTTCACCAACAATAATTGCATCGTCTTCTTCATACAACCAAAGATTTGTTGTATCCGCTATCAATTTCTCTCTTCTTGAAAATAACCCTTCTTTATGAATCACATACTTTTTACCTTCTCGCTCTTGCGAAAGGTTCACACTTAATTCCTCAGTTAATATTGGAAACAATGTATTAGCAATATAATAGCCCGAAGCTTCAAAATCTCTTTTTGATCCGAAACCAAGTATTTCAGAACGATATTTCGCTAAAAACATCACACTTTGAAAATCATAACGTGAAAAAGGTTTTCCATCCGTATCATGGTCAAACCAATATTGCCGGAATTCCGGTCCTATCTTTTCAAGTAAATAGCGCATTCTCCCTAAGTATGGATGCAGTTTTAATATAGAATGATGTGTCCTTTTTTTCACAAAAAATGTAATAATAAAAAAGACGATTAAAAGTAACATCAAAAAGAGCAATATACTAATAATAACGAGTAGCGTTTCACTCATCCCGCTTCCTCCTATGAACTCCCATAATAAAAGGAGAACATTATATATGTTCTCCTTTTATCTTTATTCACACTAATGTAGCAAGATGCTCTTTCGCGTCATATTCAACTAAACTTTCGGCATTTTTAATTCGATGAACAAAATCTGGATTAGCGATTAACGGTCTTCCGAATGCCGCTACATCAATTGTTCCTTCTTGCAGTGCTTCTTCTGCCTCTTTTGGATTTAAATTTCCTACTCCTACGATAGTACCATCCCAATATTTTCTTACTAATTGATGAAAATTCTTTCCGTCAGCAATAACTGCCGTATAATTCATCGTTGACGGATGGATCATTGTTAATCCCACTTCTTTAAACATATTTACAAAAGTCTCAATTGCGAATTCAGGGTTTTCCCACATATAAGTAGGATTATCACCTTTGAAAGCCGAGAAGCGAAGAAGCGTTTTATCAGCTCCAATTGCTTCAATTACAGCCTGAACGACTTCTTTCATAAACGTTAACCTTTGCTTTAAATCACCGCCATATTGATCCGTTCGCTTATTCGCAAATTCATAAGTAAATTGATCAATTAAATATCCGTGCGCTCCGTGAATTTCTACCCCATCAAATCCAGCTTCTATCGCATTCTTTGCGGCTTGCGCATATTGATCAATTACTTTCTTTATTTCTTCTATTGTCATTTCTTCTGGTGTATCAAACGGTTTACGAAAACGTGGAACATTCCCTTCTGCAGCAATAGCAGATGGTGCTTGTGGCAATTGGCCACCAATTATTTCGTGATGACTCATACGTCCAACATGCCATATTTGAGCAATAATAGCCCCACCTTCTTTATGTACTGCCTCCGTAACAGGTTTCCAAGAATCGATTTGTTCTTGTGTATAAATACCTGGTACTCCTGGATTCCCTTTTGCTCTCGGGCTAATAACAATTCCCTCTGTAATAATTAATCCAATACCATCAGCAGCACGCTTTCGGTAATACTCGACTACATCGGTGCCAACTACTCCAGTCTCATTATCTGCAAAACATCTCGTCATCGGTGCCATCGCTATGCGATTACGAAGAGTCCAAGCTCCAATTTGAATCGGATCAAACAACTTCGTTTCCTTAATATTTCCAAAAGAACCCCAAGCGTTTATATTTGTTCCTTCATAGATACTTGTCGCTTTATTATTTGAACTTGTCATTTTTCTTCCCCCTAAAAAATTCTTACTATAATCGCATCATACTTACTTTTAGATAGTAACGTCAATTTATACGCTTTAACCACAAAACATTCGAATATGAAACAAATAGAATACTATAAATAAACAAAAAAGGTTTCCTTAGTGGAAACCTTTTTTGTTGACCATATATGGGTGTCAATTTATTTATCTCTTGTATATAAAGAATTATTATCTCTTCACATATAAAAAATCCCTTATCAATAGAAGTGGAAATGGTTCATTATTCTTCTAAAAATAATAACTTATAAACCTAAAACAATGAAAGCCCTACCTCTCTTTCATCCTTACGGCTCCTCGTCCGTGCCAGTGTGAATCAGGATTGCAAAAATCAAGTAACTATTCTATCGAAGTGTTTGATTAAACTTCGAACATTCGTAAAGAATTAAAAAATAAAAATGGATTTGATTGTAGTAATAACAAAAGAGGTTAATGCTCTAAAAGTGGTTTGAAAGAGTTGAATGTCTTTGAAATGATTAATTTTCTATAATTATATTCCCAAAAAATTCAAAATCTTTTTTGGGATGTAATACATTATTTGTAATGAATCTTAACAAAAGCTTTTTATTTGATTTTCTGTGATACCTTCAATTAATCCCAGTTCACTAATCAAAAATTCATGTGCATTATCTAACATTTTCTTTTCGCTTGCATTAAGTGCTTTTTCTTTCTGTATACGCATTAAATCACGCACAACCTCAGCACCTTCTTGCATTTTACCCGTTTTTATTTTATCAGTGTTCAATTTATACCTTTGTTTCCACGTAAGTAATCTATCTGATTCTCCATGTTGAAAAATATCTATTATGTGTAGTAATGCCGTGATATCCGTTACTGGTCTTATATTTGAATTCAATATTTTCCCTTCAGGAATCATTATTTCCATATTACTAGCCGACATTTTTATAACATAATATTGTTGTTTTTCCCCTGCGATTTCCTTCTCTTCTATGGCTTTAATTATACCTGCTCCTTGCATTGGATAAACAATGTTATCGCCAATTTGAAACAAATAATCCACCTCCATATATGGTAACCTTCTCAAGCTTAACACACATTCACTTTTTTAGCAAAATTTTTATTTTATCATAAAATTATTTTTAGTGTCAATCTTTTCAAACTAAAAAAATAAATCCGTAAAATATCACTTAAAACCCACAATCTTATTAACTTTTCCACACATATATACACTCTAATTCCGCCTTCTCTTTTCACATAAAAACACATTACTACATATGAGTAGTAATGTGTTTTTTATACGGAATCGGTAAAAATTCTCTATTAACTTTACGCCTATATACTAACCTGCTTACGGACTGTTTCTCTCGCTAAAAGAAAACTCATAATCACTTGCGCTGCTACTCTACTCGTCATATCTCTAAAATCAAGAGTTGGATCAATTTCTACTATATCCATCCCATGAACGAGCGGCTCTTTGCCAAGGAATTCAATTGCATCGAGTAAAGTCGCACTATCCATCCCTCCAGGGCCAATCGCTGGACAACCTGGCGCAAATGCTTGGTCTAGTACATCCATATCAAGAGAAATATAAATAGAAGTCACACCTTGTTTTCTTAATACTTCAATACTTTCTGAGATAATATCCTTTATTTCTCGCTCTCTTACATCTTTCATTGTATACACTGTCACACCGTGCTCTTTTGCATATTCATGGTACGCACGTGCATTTGAAAAATTACGAATTCCGATTTGAACGAGTTGTTTCCCTGTAATGACATCATTTTCTAGTAAACTACGGAACGGTGTGCCATTTGATGGGCCACCATCATCTAAATTACGTAAATCATGATGGGCATCAAATTGAATAATACCGATCTTTCCTTTACTATTTGCAAAACCAGTTATACTCGGAAAACTAATCGAGTGGTCACCACCAAGAACGATTGGTATCATTTTCGGGTTTACTTTCGTTAAGTGACCAACTGTTTTCACAATTCGGTTATGGCTTTCTTTTATATCTGTCACATGCATCGTAATATCACCGCAATCATACAAGACACTTTCTTTCATATCTTGTTCTTCTATAATTGCGTACGTGCTATATGCATCTAACATCGCACGAATTGTTTTTGGCGCAAAACATGCTCCAGAATGACTAATAGATGGTTTAGAAAGAGGTGCACCAATTAAGGCTGCACCGAAGATTTCTACGCCTTCCTCCCAATCTTTAATCATCTCACTCCATTTCGTTACTTCACGATCGATAAACTTTGCATTTTTCTTTAAATAGTGGCCGTGCTCCAAGATTGTTCACCTCTTGTATATGCAATATTACCATTCTTCCACACTGTATTCACATGACTTACGCCGTAATGATACGGCACGTAAGCATAATTATAAGCATCCCATAAAACTAAATCTGCCTTACGACCAACTCTAATTTTCCCAGCTACATCACCACGATTAATTGCATAAGATGAGTTAACCGTTACGGCATTCCAAACTTCTTCTGGTGTCATTTTCAGTTTCAGCATCGCTATGCTCATGATAAGCTGAATATTTTCAGTTGGACAGCTACCTGGGTTAAAGTCTGTAGCTAACGCAACTGCAACACCTTCATCGATCATTTTTCGGCCGCGTGCGAAACTGTCTTTATTTAAATAGAAAGTTGTTCCTGGTAATAAAGTTGCCACTGTGTTCGAGTTCGCAAGCATTTCAATTCCTTTATCAGAAGCGCCAACTAAATGGTCCGCTGATGCTGCACCAATTTCAGCCGCTGCTTCCGCCCCACCAAGAGGGTCGATTTCATCTGCATGAATTTTCACATCAAAGCCAAGCTCTTTCGCTTTCAATAAAAATTCTTTTGATTCTTCTACAGAGAACACACCTGTTTCGCAGAAAATATCGACGAACTCAGCTAATTGCTTCTCTTTCATTTCTGGTAATAAATCTAACATCCATTGTAAAAATTCTTTTGATTTTCCCTTGTACTCTTTCGGAACTGCATGCGCACCTAAAAATGTTGAAACTAAATCGATTGGATGCTCTTTTTGTAATTGCGCTGTTGCCTCTAATTGTTTCCATTCCGTCTCATCATCTAATCCGTAACCACTTTTCGCTTCTACAGTTGTCACACCGAAAGATAGCATGCGGTCTAAATGGAATTTAGCTTTTTTTACAAGCTCTTCTTTCGACGCCTGTTTCGTTGCATTTACAGTTGCAAGAATACCTCCGCCCTGTTCTAAAATTTCTAAGTACGGAACTCCTTGTAACTTCAACGCAATTTCATTTTCACGAGATCCACCAAACACAAGATGAGTATGCGGATCAACAAGACCAGGAGAAACCATTTTCCCGCCACAATCAATAACTTCTTTTGCTTGTAATCCTTTTGCTTCTTCCGCTGTTCCAACGAAAGTGATCACGCCATTTTCAATTCCAACCGCACCGTTTTCAATAACAGGAAGCGTGTTCATCGCTCCCCGTCTTAACAAGCCATCTTCTTGATCCATTGTGAGTAATTGACCGATATTTATTAGTAAAGTGTCCAGCATGTTTTTTTCCTCCTTATTTCATCATTGGAATGTTAACGCCTTTTTCTTTCGCAGTTTGAACCGCCAAGTCATATCCAGCATCCACGTGACGAACAACGCCCATACCAGGGTCAGAAGTTAATACGCGCTCAATACGTTTTGCTGCCGCTTCTGTTCCATCTGCAACGATAACCATTCCAGCGTGAAGTGAATAACCCATACCAACTCCGCCACCGTGGTGAACAGATACCCAGCTCGCACCGTTTACACTGTTAATTAATGCATTTAAAATTGGCCAGTCTGCTACTGCATCACTACCGTCTTTCATCGCTTCTGTTTCACGGTTTGGAGATGCTACTGATCCGCAATCTAAATGGTCACGACCGATAACGATTGGTGCTGATAATTCACCATTTGCAACCATTTCATTAATAATGCGACCAAATTTCGCGCGCTCACCGTAACCTAACCAACAAATGCGTGATGGAAGACCTTGGAATTCAACTTGCTGACGAGCCATACGAATCCAGTTACATAAATGCTCATTATCAGCGAACTCACGTAAAATTACTTCGTCTGTTTTATAAATATCTTCTGGATCACCAGAAAGTGCTACCCAGCGGAACGGTCCTTTTCCTTCACAGAATAATGGACGGATAAATGCTGGAACGAATCCTGGGAAATCGAATGCATTTTTTAATCCTTCATCGAAAGCAACTTGGCGAATGTTATTTCCGTAATCAAATGTAATTGCGCCTTTTTCTTGCATAGCAAGCATTGCTTCCACATGTTTTGTCATGCTTTCTTTTGATAATTGTACGTAACGTTCTGGATCTTCTTCACGAAGTTTTGCTGCTTCTTCTAATGTGTACCCTACTGGAATATAACCGTTTAATGGATCATGAGCAGATGTTTGATCTGTAACTAAATCTGGCGTAATATTGCGCTTCACTAGTTCTGGTAAAATCTCTGCCGCATTTCCTAATAAGCCAATAGAAATCGGTTCTTTCTTCTCTTTATACTCGTTCGCAACCGTTAATGCTTCTTCTAACGATTCTGTATACATATCACAATATCTCTTTTCAATACGACGATCGATGCTGCGCTTATCAACATCAATAGCAATGACAACACCGCCATTCATCGTTACAGCAAGAGGTTGTGCTCCGCCCATACCACCTAAACCAGCAGTAAGTGTTAATGTACCTTTTAATGAACCACCGAAATGTTGACGTGCCGCTTCTCCAAACGTTTCATATGTTCCTTGTAAAATACCTTGTGTTCCAATGTAAATCCAGCTACCTGCTGTCATTTGTCCGTACATCATAAGACCTTTTTTCTCTAGTTCACGGAAGTGATCCCAGTTCGCCCACTTCGGTACTAAGTTTGAGTTCGCTAAAAGAACGCGAGGTGCATCTTCATGTGATTTAAAAATAGCAACTGGTTTTCCTGATTGAACAAGTAATGTTTCATCGCTTTCTAACGTTTTTAATGAATCTACAATCGCATTGTAGCTTTCCCAATTACGAGCTGCACGGCCAATTCCGCCATATACAACTAATTCTTCTGGTTTTTCAGCAACTTCAGGGTCTAAATTGTTCATTAACATACGAAGTGCAGCTTCTTGAACCCACCCTTTCGTTTGTAACTCAGTACCTCTTGGCGCGCGAATTGTTTGTTTAACTTTTTCCATTTCAATCTCTCCCTTTTCTCATTTTATAGTGCTGCGTTTACATCTAATCTTTCTTTTATTGAATAATTCGTTTTTAACCAATACGCAATATTTTCAATATCCGTTGAGAATATGCGGTCATTTGTAATAGAAGGTACTTGCTGACGGCCTTGATGATAGAACGTTTTCGTCACTGTACTCATATTTTCAATACCGCGATATTCTGCTGCTTGCATCGCACAAATCATCTCAATTGAAAGAACGCGTCTTACATTTTGAATAATTTGATGCGCATGGCGTGAAGCAATTGTTCCCATGCTTACGTGATCTTCTTGGTTAGCTGACGACGGAATAGAATCTACACTCGCCGGATGTGCTAACGTTTTGTTTTCTGAAACGAGTGAAGCTGCTGCATATTGCATAATCATTGCACCTGACTGAAGTCCTGGCTCTGGACTTAAAAATGGTGGTAAATCATTTAACTGCGGGTTTACTAAACGCTCGATACGACGCTCTGAAATATTTGCCAGTTCTGCCATTCCCACTTTTAAGAAGTCCATCGCAAATGCAATCGGTTGACCGTGGAAGTTACCACCTGAAATTACTTTTTCCCCACCATCAAAAATAAGTGGATTATCTGTCGCTGCATTCATTTCAATTTCTAATTTTTCTTTCACATAATTTAAAACTTGCCAAGAAGCACCGTGTACTTGCGGGATACAACGAAGTGAATATGCATCTTGCACACGAAGTTCTCCTTGTTTTGTCACTAACTTACTATCGTGAAGAATGTCACGAATTCTGCTTGCTACTTCCACCTGCTCTTTATAACCACGCGCTTTATGAACATTTTCATCAAATGCATCAATAATGCCTTGTAATCCCTCAATTGTCATTGAAGCAATTAATTCCGCTTGATAAGCCGTTGCTTCTGCTTCTATATAAGAAAGAACTCCTTGCGCTGTCATCGCCTGCGTACCATTGATTAATGCAAGACCTTCTTTCGCTTCAAGTTCAATTGGCTCAAGACCTTCTTCTGTAAGAGCAACCATTGCATGGACTCTTTTCCCTTTATAGAACACTTCACCTTCCCCTAATAATACGAGCGCAAGATGAGATAAAGGTGCTAAATCACCACTCGCACCAAGTGAGCCTTGTTGCGGGACAACTGGGTGAATTTTACGATTTACAAATTCAAGAAGCATATTTACAACAAGCGGTCTAACACCCGATACTCCTTTAAGCATCGTGTTCGCTCGTAAAATTAACATACCGCGCGATACTTCTTCCGGGAATGGATCACCTATCCCGCATGCATGTGACTGAATTAAATTATGTTGAAGTGCCTTTACATCATCTTTTTGAATCAGTACATCACTAAACTTTCCAAATCCAGTTGTAATACCGTAAACGACTTTTCCGTCCTCTACAATTTTCTCAACTACTTCGCGGCACTCCGCTACCTTTTGCATACTAGTTGGACAAGCTGTTACACCTTCCCCTTCAAGTAACAACCTCTTCATTTCTTCAACTGTCAATGTGTGTCCTGTTAACGTAATCATCATTTTTCCTCCTTAAAAAGGCAAAAGGGGACCTTATCTTTTTAAGACAGACTTCTGTCCTAAAAAATAAGGCCCCCTTCTAACTAATAGACTATGGGCAAATCATATGTGATTAATTCCTAAACCAATCGCCTCATGCTCAGATCCTTTTACAGGTGCACCAATCGTTCCGTATAATGCAACAGCAACCCATTCGCCTTCTTTTTTACCGTCGTATGGTGTACCGCGCACTATCGCAAAGCGAAGTCCTACTGTACGAAGAACGTCTGCTAACTGAATTTGACCTCTCGTCACTCCGTACAGAGCTTCCATTATTGCATGATAAAGTGCATGTGTTTCTCTGTAAACGTCTGTTTCAATAACTTGGTTGCTCTTAGCCGCTGTTTCCATTGCTGCTACAACTTTTTGCGAATTCATCGAACCCACTTTCCCTGTACAATATTTCCAACCTTTTGGAATAGATAATACAGGGCTTTCATTCTCATCCGCAAGTGCCAACAGCATGGCCATCCGACCAATTCGATGTGTTCCTTGAAGAAGCATGTGACTCTCTCATTTCTTTTGAATTATTTGAATATTACTTAATTTAAGAATATATGAAAACGTTTAAATCGTCAATAGTTTAAACTCACATTCAAACATTTTTTTCATCTCCTCCATTTGTGTACACAAATTATTTACACAAATTTTTCAGGCGTGCTATAGTCTCACTAACAGATGCAAAGGGGCGAGATTTCAATGACGAAGTGAAAAGATATTCATTTTCGAATTGAAGAAAAATTACTTGAACTGTTTGAATCTGCACTTCATTACGAAGGTTTAAAGAAAACTGACGTATTAACGCATGCGATTCAGCAATTTTGCACGAAGGTGGAATGCGAAAAAATGAATGATGTAAAACGCCAATACAAAGTAAGTAATCATTTACAAACACGTATCGATACGCATAAACATTACGAAGAAAAACAAGTGAATTTAGATGTATTCGTTATGGAACATTTACAACTTCAAGGAGACGAAAAAATATTAGAGGTTGGGTGTGTTCCCTTTTACAAACTAACGGTCATAAAGGACAACTAACCGGTTTTGATCAATCGAAAACGATGCTTTCTGAAGCTGCAATAAAGAATAGCATAATTGAATGGAGGCTAGGTGACGCTGGTAAACTTCCTTTCGAAGCTAATTGCTACGACTGGATCGTTGCAAAACATATGCTATATCACATGAAAGATGTCGAAAAAACAATTCAAGGATTCCATAAAGTAAATCGGCCCGGTGGCTCACTTTTAGCTACAACAAATTCTAACGTTACATTACCTCGTATAGTTGAAATATGTAATCGCATGTTAGATGTATTTGATTTGCCGAAAACAACATCATCAGTCACTCCATTTTGTTTAGAAAATGGTAAAGAGATATTAAAGTCTGTTTTTCCAACTGTTGAAGAAGAAGTTATACATAATGCTCTCGTTTTTCATCATGCTACTCCGATTTCAAACTATATTTCTAGCATGTTTCCGTCGCTAAATATACCTGATAATACACATCTTCACGCGAAAATGAAGGAATGGCTAAAAGAAGAAATAGAAAATGAATTGTCACTTCATAACGGTATATGGCGCGATCCGAAAACGTTAGCCATTTATCGATGTCAAAAAGAAAAAAGCTAGCATTCGCTAGCTTTTATACATTTTCAGGCAAAAGCTCCTCCATCACCATATTCCCCTTACCACCGTAAAAATTCATATTATGTTCATTTGCTACTCCAAAATAAGAGGCAATCGCTATTCCAAATGGTACAAATGCATGCCCCTGTGCTGTAATAATATTTGAGTGTTGCACAACTTTTTCATACACAAAATTTCCCACTGGAAAACAATCTAATTTTTTATAATCTATAGTCACTGTATACGAGATTTCTTTGAATAAGCCTGCTTTTGCTAGCGCATACGGTCCAGCACAAATAGCGGCTACTAATTTTTCTTGTTCGTGAAATTGACGAATGACTGAAAAGAGTATTTCTACATCCTTCATATGTATT
This sequence comes from Bacillus thuringiensis, assembly GCF_014932895.1. GTDB lineage: Bacteria > Bacillota > Bacilli > Bacillales > Bacillaceae_G > Bacillus_A > Bacillus_A thuringiensis_AA. Next base: position 548,986 of record NZ_JACYOF010000003.1, read on the forward strand.
TCATCTCCACCTGGAATAATAATCCCCTCATATTCTTCTACACGCACTTCCCTTAATTCTATATGTGGTTGCACTTGCAAACCTGTTTCACTTATAATCAATTCTTTCGTTAAACTCGCTGTAATGATTTCAAATTTATTTTTCAGCAACGCCGTAGCTACCGTTATTTCAAACTCCGCAAATGTTGGGTATACAAATAAAAGTATTTTTTTCATAGCCCTCTCTCCTTCAACCATCTCATAAAATATATCTCTAAATCGGCCACTGTTAATCTATTCGTGTCCACATAAGTTACAGGAAATTGTTTATACCAGTCTTTTTCAGCTTCTACTAATTTAAATTGCTCCTCAAATGTACTTCGGTTTCTTGTTCCATCGTTATTTTTTCTATCATATACATTCTTTTTCGTAACATCTAAATAAAAAATTGCATCTGAACGGCATTCTCTTAATTTATATAATTCATCTTTCAATTCAGTTTCTATATCCCACTCTTCCCCTATAATCGTTGGATAAAAAAGTGTATAAAACTCAATGTCTTCTGGTCCACGATCAAAAATCACGACTGAATCTTTCACATGTTGAAACTCTTTTATTTTTGCTTCCATAAACATTTTTTGATTTATAATAAATCCTTCTTTTGAATTCATATCCAACTTTAATTGTTTTCGCTTTTCTACAATTGGATATGGATTTTCATATATAACTGAAAGCCCACATCTCTCTAACCTTTTAGCTAATGTTGTCTTTCCACTTGCCATCGGTCCTTGCAGTGAAATTACGTATGCCATCCCACTCATTCCCTTTCCCTATAATACATTGATAATATACAGAATTTTTAAAACTATCAACAATATATATATCATCTTGTTTCTTATTCTTATCTAACTTATAATAAAAAATAGAGATTATGACGGACGCATCAATAATGTAAGCTTGGAAATCCAAGCTTACATTATTTTTTGCTTTCCCTTTTCTAATAAAAAGAGTATACTAGATTAGAACGTATGTTCTTAACAATTACATACAGTAAGGAGATAGAACAATGGTATACGACACAAAAGCAATTTCTTGGAATGAATCTTTAAAACAACTTCAACGCCGCTATACAAACAAACAAATTGACCGAAAAGAATTTGAAGATATTGAACTGATGGAATTCTTCCGCGATAACGACTACATTTCTTTACCTACACATATAAGCGGCCTATCAACAGCACGTTTTACTTCTTACTCTATTTTCACAACTGAAGATAAAGATCGTAAAGTTGGCACACTTATCATTGAATATGTAGAAGATGAACATGATATTTTATGTGTTGAACAACTATACTTTGTTTAAATGATAACGCTTGGTCATTTTGACCAAGCGTTCTTGCTTTCTATGAATCTCACTGTTTATAATATGAATAAAAGAAAATCGTAATCATTTAAGGAGGGATACGCTTGCTCGAAGGATGGTTCAGTTGGTTCATTGTAGTATGGACTGTCATTTTATTAGGGCTTATGTCTATCGGTGGATACTTTATGTTCAGAAAATTTTTTAAACGATTACCAAAAGAAGACGGTATGTCTATTTTAGATTGGGAAGAACACTACATAAATAAAACGAGACATTTATGGGCTGACGAACAAAAACAATTGTTAGAAGAGCTTGTAAGTCCTGTTCCAGAACTATTTCGCGATGTTGCCAAATCAAAGATTGCTGGCAAAATTGGAGAACTGGCATTACAAGAAAATGCCTCTCAAATTACACAAGACTTAATTATTAAAGGATATATCATTGCCACACCAAAGCGTGATCATAAATTTTTAGTTAAAAAACTACAAGAAAAAGAGATTGATTATTCCAACTATAAGTCTTTACTCGCTAAGTAACTTCACATTATTTTTTTATAAAAAAGACAGCGCCTTTGACGCTGTCTTTTTCTTTTATACATATACATTTTTCAAGTTAGCTTCATATCTTTTTCATTATAAAAACCATCTTCTTTTTCCATTTCCTTCTGTAATTTCGTAAAGGAACGATACATCGCAATTCTCCATGATACAATCATCGCAAACGCAAGTAAGAAGAACATTCCGCTAAGTTGTCCTAAATCAAGAGATTGACTTAAGTATGTTTTAAATACAATCCGTACTACAAGTAATCCAATTAATATAAAAACAAATGCTTTTGAACGCTTCAAATAAATCTCTTGTCCTCTAATTTCAAATTTAGATGTTTTAATAAGAAAAATAGAGAAAAACAAACCAACACCAATTGCTTCTAACATCTCTGCTGGGGTTAATCGAAATTCAGGAAAAACATACATCAATGCTCCCGTACTCATAAAAAATGGCGGAAGTATAATTTTTTTCAATGTTGCAGGTTTCTTAGCTGCTTTTAAACGAATAAACATCGCACCGACAGCCATGCAAACAGCAACGATACTTGATAAAAGAACTATGTTCATATTTTCTCATCCTTTTTTGTGGCTATATGCAAAATATACTTTCATTATATGCTTTTCCGTTAGTATTTCCAACATTTTCACAGAATAATACTAAAAACCAGTAAAACCACCAAATAAACTTGAGAAATATACAATAATTTTCGTCATCCAGTTAAAGTATAGGAAGATACCCATGACAATCATAATGTATCCTCCGACTTTCATGAAGACCATACTATTTCTTTTAATCCAAGACATTTTCGTAATAAAGAATGAAAGTACGAAAAACGGGATAGCAAATCCAAGTATGTAAGCAATCATATAAATCATTGCTGATTCTGGGTTTGTTGCTGCTAATCCAATTACGGACACTAAAATGGGTCCAGTACATGGCGTCCACCCTGCAGCAAAGGCCAATCCAATTAGAACTGATCCAAAATAGCCACTCGGACGATTTTTAAATGTAAATTTACGGTCTTGCATTAAAAACTTCGGCTTAAACACACCGACAATAATTAAACCGAACACGATGATAAATATACCACCTAACTGTCTAATTAAATCTTTATAATCCGTAAAGATACCTCCGATAAAACTTGTACCAAATCCAATTGCCATAAATATAATTGAAAATCCAAGTAAGAAAAACGCTGTATGTATCATACTTCTTTTGCGAAGCATTGCATTTTCTTCTTTCAATTCAGAAACCGACATACCTGTTATGTACGATAAAAATGCCGGATAAAGCGGTAAGCAACATGGGGAAATGAATGATAAGAACCCAGCACCAAACGCTAAAAAAATACTAATATCTTGCATGATTCCACTCCTCTCCTTACATATTGTAGCAAAAACACATAAAAATACTATGAACAATTCGTGAACCCACTTTTCCAACGTGACAATAAGAAAAAACTACTCTTTCACACAGTTTCTAATAAAACGTTTTCATTTCCTTCTATTATATAGAAAAATCTCAATTGGATTATGAAACTCCTTTAATTGTTATTAACATAACAAAGGTAACTTAGTTTCTCAAATGATTAGCACGTTATAAGTACGTCTATATACATATTGATTCAAAAAATATTTTTTTCAAATGCTGTCTTTATACAATACAAAGCTGATTTTACAATACTTTTATAATTAACAATTTCAAGATTATGCATAAATATCATACTTTTATTATTATTCTATAAAATGTCACACTTTTCTTTTATTTGACCCTTCATTTTTAATTTTGTATACTTCCCTCTAGATATATTTTCGTTACGGAACAACTTCATATAGATGGGAGGAATTTTTCATGCTTCGTTATTCTCTTTTAGTTTTATTAGGAGCGTGTAGTTATGGAATTTTAGCTATTTTTGTTAAACTTGCATATGCAGAAGGATTTTCACTTGGAGAAGTAATTGGCAGCCAATATTTGTTCGGGTGGATTATTTTGCTTGCTATTACACTTCTATTTTCTAGGCACCGTGTTCCATTAAAACAAGCGTTAATTTTATTCATTGCAGGAACATCTGCAAGTTTTACTGGAATTTTTTATTATGCTTCATTAAAAACTGTACCAGCATCTATTGCAATTATTCTTTTATTCCAATTTGTTTGGGTCGGAATTATCATTGAAGCAGTCGCAACAAAAACATTGCCTTCAAGAGAAAAAGTTATTTCCGTTATTTTCTTACTTGTAGGTACATTTTTATCAAGTGGTTTACTAGAAAAATCCGCAGGTGATTTCGATACGACTGGAATCATTTTAGGCTTATTATCTGCTGTTACATTCGCAACATACATTTTCGTGAGTGGAAAAGTTGCTGTTGAAGTACCTTCATTACCACGCGGTGTCCTTTTAATGGCTGGCGCTTTAACTTTAGTAATGATCGTATTCCCACCAACATTTATTATGAACGGTGCCATTTCTCAAGGGCTTTGGAAATACGGCTTAGGGTTAGGAATATTTAGTATCGTTATTCCGTCTATTGCCTTTACAATTGGTATTCCAAAAATCGGTTCTGGCTTAGCGACTATTCTTGGTGCAGCGGAACTACCAGTTACAACAATTATGTCTGTATTCGTTTTAAAAGAAGCTGTACTATCTTCACAATGGTTCGGTGTATCACTTATTTTAATCGGTATTGCAATTCCACAAGTTGCATATGCAATGCGTGGACGCTATCAAAAACATCATACACATAAAAAAGTGGCAGCATAAACGAGAGAGGATTTTCATTTGAGAATCCTCTCTTTTATTGTTGTATACTTATGATAAATACTTCGCTTAAGAAAGAGGGCATAATACGTGGCATCTATCCCAAATCAACTAACAGAAAAACTTATTTCTATTCGTCGACATTTACATGAGTATCCAGAACTATCATATGAAGAGTTTGAAACAACAAAAGCGATAAAAAATTGGTTAGAAGAAGCAAATATTACTATTATTGATTCCAATTTAGAAACAGGAATTATCGCTGAAATTTCTGGTAATCAAAACGGTCCAGTTGTAGCAGTTCGCGCTGATATTGATGCCCTTCCTATTCAGGAAGAAACAAATTTACCGTACACTTCGAAAATCCCCGGTAAAATGCATGCTTGTGGGCACGATTTTCACACAGCTGCTATTATTGGTGCAGCCTACTTATTAAAGGAAAAAGAATCTTCTCTTAATGGAACTGTCCGCTTTATATTCCAGCCAGCTGAAGAAAGCAGTAATGGTGCTTGCAAAGTTATTGAAGCTGGGCATTTACAGAATGTACAAGCTATTTTCGGTATGCATAATAAACCTGATTTACCAGTTGGTACTATTGGGATTAAAGACGGTCCACTGATGGCCGGCGTCGATCGATTTGAAATTGAAATTCATGGTGTGGGGACGCACGCAGCTGTACCAGATGCTGGTGTTGATCCTATCGTGGCATCCTCTCAAATTGTTATGGCACTGCAAACAATTGTGAGTCGAAATATAAGTTCATCTCATAATGCAGTTGTAAGCGTAACAAATATTCATTCAGGAAATACGTGGAACGTCATTCCTGAAAAAGCTACGTTAGAAGGTACTATTCGTACATTCCAAGCTGAAACACGCGAAAAAATTCCAGCATTAATGAAGCGTATTATTAAAGGAGTGTCTGAAGCATTAGGTGTAAAAACAGAATTCCACTTTTATTCAGGTCCTCCTGCTGTTCATAACGATAAAAATCTTACAAATTTATCTACTCACATTGCCGAAAAAATGAATTTAAATATCATCTCGCCGAATCCATCAATGGCTGGAGAAGATTTTTCCTTTTACCAACAAGAAATACCAGGTTCATTCGTCTTTATGGGAACGAGTGGTACACATGAGTGGCATCACCCTTCTTTTACAATTAATGAAGAAGCACTACCTCTAAGTGCAGAATACTTTGCTTTGCTAGCCGAAAAAGCACTTAAACAATTCTCATAATGAAAAGCCGTTAAGAGTGAAGTGACCCCATAAAGTTAGACAGGTTATTTCATTAGGCAACCTTTTGGGCATGGGTCCGGTATTGTACCGGGCTCATGCCTTTTAGTTTT
>NZ_JACYOF010000030.1 GCF_014932895.1 Bacillus thuringiensis
CACTTTCGTTAATTGATGTCAACTAAGTTTTTTATTTCGTTTGCCGCTTTCGACGTTAATGTCATCGGCGACTTGTTCTATATTACACCTCTATATACTAATCGTCAATACCTTTTTATAAATATATACAAGTTAATATTTTTATGCTCTCTTAGCTAGATACAGCCTTACAAAGATTCATTACCGGAAACCACCTTCTGCTTCTCTTTAATTTATTCTTCCAAAACATATTCGAGTCATTTTGAACTCTGGACTTAATGCGTGCAGACGTTTTCCTCCAACAAAACTAGCAACCTTATGCTAACAAATACTAGTATATAATTAGAGCGTTGTTGTACTATCAATGAAAATCTATTAGAAGCAGGTGAAGATATGAAAGATATACGTATCCTTATAGCAGACGATGATAAAGAAATCCGAAATTTATTAAAAATATATTTAGAGCGAGAATTATATATGGTAGATACTGCGATTAATGGAGATGAAGCCTTACAGTTATTTAATCAAAACAACTATAACCTCGTTATATTAGACCTTATGATGCCGAAAGTAGATGGTATCGAAGTATGCAGAAAGCTTAGAGATAAAACTAACGTACCTATATTAATGCTGACTGCTAAAGATCACGAAGTTGATAAAATTTTAGGTTTAAGCATTGGTGCTGATGATTACATTACAAAACCTTTCAGCATTCACGAGGTGGTTGCACGAGTAAAAGCTCTTATGCGGCGGTTTTTAGTTCTTGGAAGTAACATGAATGTACAAGAGAAAACAACTTTAGCCTTTAAAGGGCTAACTATCGATTTAAATACATATACAGTTCATACAAATAAAGAGGAAATTAGCTTAACCGGAAAAGAACTGGAACTATTAAAATTCTTCACTTCAAACCCAGGGCAAGTATTTACAAAAAACCAACTCTTCCGAAACGTGTGGGACGATAATTATATAGAAGATGATAATACCGTTATGGTACATATTCGAAAACTTAGAAAGAAAATAGAAATCGACCCTTCCAATCCAAAATTCATTCAAACTATATGGGGGATTGGTTATAAGTTTGTAGGTGAAAAGCTTGAAGACTGATAAAACTCTCTTCCTTATTTCATTACAACTTATCATTTGCGGGCTTTTAAATATACAAATGGGTCCAAGAGTAAAAATATCTTTATTTATTACTCTTATCTTAATTACAATGCATCTCTTCTTTTCAAGAATACAATTCATCCAGCAGCGCAAATCAATAGATACTAAATTAAGCCGTGTACTAAAAGGGAATTTACAAACGAGATTATTTACAAGCAATGATCGTTCATTACATAATATCATTTTTTCAATAAACGAACTAATAGCTGAATTAGAAAAGGTTCGGATTGAAGCAAAAAGGGCTGAGGAATCTAGAAAACAACTTTTGTCTAGTATCTCGCACGATATCCGAACACCACTCACCTCCATTATTGGCTATATCGATGCTTTAAAAGATGGAGTTGCTGCTTCTGAAATAGAAAAGAAAGAATATCTTAAAATACTTTATATAAAATCAAATAACTTAAAACACCTAGTTGATGACATATTCAATATGGCAAAGCTAGACGCCAATGAATTTCCACTAAAAGAAGAACAACTCGACTTTTCTGAAGTTACTAGAGAAGTTTTGATTGAATTTTTACCTGAACTCTCAAAACATAATATTGAGCTACAAGTTCTAATACCAGAATCTACTTGTCCTATCATCGCAGACTATATTAGCCTTATGCGAATTATGAATAATTTAATAAAAAATGCTATTTATTACGGAAAAGATGGGAAAACATTAGGGATCGAACTACTAGAAACCGATACAGAATATGAACTTCTTATTTGGGATAAAGGCCCTGGCATTCCAAAACATGATTTACCAAAAGTATTTGAGCGAATGTACCGAAGCGAACAATCAAGAAACTCCTCCTATGGCGGTAGCGGCCTAGGACTTGCCATTGTAAAAGCGCTAGTTGAGAAGCAGCGTGGACATATATGGGTTGAAAGTATTCCATGGGAACGAACTACTTTTAGCTTTTCCATTCCAAAACACAATACTTTTAAGAAATAGTTAAGAAATGATTAATATGCAGTTAAGCCTTCCTTTTTATCATGTAATTAAGAACTTATAGAAAGTAGGTGTCTCCTATAAATACAATTATAAAAACGACTAACCTTACTAAAGCATATGGCACACAAAAATCAGTAGATAATCTAAATATTAACGTTCAACAAGGAGAAATATACGGATTCATAGGACGTAACGGTGCCGGTAAAACTACAACCATTCGTATGTTACTCAGCCTTATAAAGCCTACAAGCGGAAATATTGAAATATTCGGAGAGGACTTATTTCAAAATCAAAAAGATATTTTAAGAAGAATTGGTTCTATCGTTGAGGTTCCAGGATTTTATGAAAACTTAACTGCAAAAGAAAACTTATTAGTTAATGCAAAGATAATTGGAATTCATAAAAAGAATGCTATTGAAGAAGCATTAGAAATAGTAGGATTGCAGCATGAAACAAAAAAATTAGTTGGGAAGTATTCTTTAGGAATGAAGCAGCGCCTAGGGATTGCACGTGCCCTTCTCCATTATCCCGAATTACTCATACTAGATGAACCAACTAATGGGCTGGACCCTATCGGTATTAAAGAAATGCGAAAACTTATTAAATCTTTAGCTCAGGAAAGAAATATAACGATACTTATTTCCAGTCACATATTAGCTGAGGTAGAGCAATTAGTTGATCGTATGGGAATTATTCATGAAGGAAGGTTACTAGAAGAAGTTTCTCTTGATACACTGCGCAAAGCAAACCGTAAGTACATAGAATTTCAGGTGAATAATGACAATAAGGCTGCGATGCTATTAGAAAATCAATTTCAAATTTTCGATTACGAAGTACATGATGAAGGGAATATTCGTATTTACTCTCATTTTGGACAACAAGGACACATAAACAGAACGTTCGTTCTAAGTGATATTGAAGTATTAAAAATGATGATGAGTGAAGACAGATTAGAAGATTATTTCACCAAACTAGTTGGGGGTGGAACGATTGGTTAATCTACTCTATACAGAACTATTAAAACTAAAACGCTCTAATATGTTTTTAATTAGCATTATTGGGGCTGGTGTCGCACCTTTCTTAGTTGTAGTAGCTTCTTATATACATATAAAAACCAAACAGCCAACTCCGACAATTTGGTTCCATCAATTATTTACTGATGTTAACTTATATACTACTTTAGTAATAGGCTTTCCCTTATATGGAGTAGTAATTGCTTATCTGTTTACCCGTGAATATGCAGAAGATACACTAAAGAATTTACTAACTATCCCCGTGTCACGCATTAGCTTTATTATAAGTAAGTTCATCATTCTTTTTCTTTGGATCATGATGCTAACTTTAGTCGCTTGGACGCTCACTTTAATATTAGGGCTATTGGGGAGCTTCCCTGGTTTTAACACCGCTTTATTCTTAGGTTCTTTCCTAAAATTTTCAATCTGTGGCGTACTTCTCTTTCTATTGTCTTCACCTATAGTGCTATTAACTCTTGTAATGAAGAGCTATGTACCGCCTATTATATTAACAGTCATTATTACAATGACTAATCTTATGCTCGTAAACTCCAAACATAAAGATTTATTTCCGTGGACCGCCACTTTAGATATCGCAAATAATGAATTACAACCCACATATCCACCAGAGTATTCTTATCTCATCATTGCAGCAACGACGATCTTCGGATTTATTGCAACACTATTCTATTTTAAAAGAGTAGACATCCATTAATTTATAGGAGTGAAACTATGAGCGATATAATTATTGCCTTCATACTCGGTATCGTAGAGGGGCTAGCTGAATTTTTACCTATCTCTTCTACTGGTCACCTTATATTAGTCGGGCATTTATTAGGCTTTGAAGGAGAAAGAGCGAAAACGTTTGAAATTGTTATACAGCTAGGGGCAATTTTAGCTATTGCAATTTTATATCATAAACGCCTCGTTTCTTTATGTAATATTAAACCTCTTCTGCGGAAAGAGAAAAAATTCAACGCATTCCATGTATTTCTTGGTGTATTTCCAGCAGTAGTTGCTGGTTTATTACTACACGATGTTATTAAAACTTACTTATTTAAGCCATGTACTGTTGTGATTGGACTTGTAGCAGGGGCAATTCTTATGATCTTTACAGAAGTAAAAAAGAAAGAGGCAACCGCCTATTCACTGGATGATTTAACATATCGTCAAGCATTAACAATTGGATTATTTCAATGCTTAGCCGTATATCCTGGCTTTTCTAGAGCTGGCTCTACTATTTCTGGTGGTCTATTAGCAAAAGTAAATTATAAAACTGCATCTGAGTTCTCTTTTCTAATTGCTCTTCCTGTAATGGTTGGCGCTACAGGCTTAGACTTATTAAAAAGCTGGGAGTATTTAAGTGTAAATGATATTTCTATGTTTGCGGTAGGATTCATTACCTCTTTTATAGTAGCAATGCTAGCGGTAGTAACTTTTCTGAAGCTTTTAGAGAAGATAGGTTTAAAACCTTTTGCATACTATCGTATTTTGCTAGCTATCTTATTTACGCTTTTCGTATTACTCTAAGTTCATATAAGTCACAAATTATTAAACCGATATTCAAGTTAGAATATCGGTTTTTTATCTATTTCACCACTAGTATGACTTACTTCAATATGGCATAGCGAGAATAATCAACATTAATAATCCAAATACTCTTCAAGCAATTATAGCCTTTACCATACGACACAACTCAAAGAGTAAACATCCCTCTATTAATAGAGGGATGTTTACAAACCATATTCATTCCACACATATTATCTTTCTTAATTCTCAACACACCGATACAAGTTCTAAATGCATACAAAATGTTCGTGCTTCATTAAACACGAAAAAACACAAGTCTTTTGACTTGTGTTTTTAGTTGCTTGGCGACGTCCTACTCTCACAGGGACAAGGTCCCAACTACCATCGGCGCTAGAGAGCTTAACTTCCGTGTTCGGTATGGGAA
>NZ_JACYOF010000031.1 GCF_014932895.1 Bacillus thuringiensis
TAGCGCCGATGGTAGTTGGGACCTTGTCCCTGTGAGAGTAGGACGTCGCCAAGCAACTTTAAGACGAGTCAGAATGACTCGTCTTTTTTGTGTTTAATAAAATAAGCTTGTTATTAATGACTCAAGAAATCCATTGATAACTAGCTTATTTGTTTAAAGATACATGTATTTACATAGCATGAAATTTCGGTAAAATCGGTATTTATTATAGCTTCACTTTGCTTTTTACATTGATAAGCTCAAAACGTTTGCAAATATCTTCGGAAAAACTAAGACCAAGCTCATTCAGTTCCTTTGTAAAGAACTGAATATGGGTGTCTCTTTAGTAACTATAGGTACGATCACCTTCACCTTCAGTGATAGCGAATTCTTTGGTTACTTTATTCATTGGTGTTATAGTTACTTCTATTGTCTTAATGATAGCTACAGGTTCATCTTGGATTACTATGTCTGGGTGAATGCCTAGACTTTTTAATATAGTCTGTATAAATTGTTACATCAATTTTCCAAGAAAGGTTTCGATTGGGGAGGTTTGCTATGAGTAAATAATGTTCGAATTGTTCCTGTAAATAGTGCTCAGCATCTTAACAAGCTGTATTGGCCTCTTCTAGTAGTTCGGAAAAGACTTTGCTTGGGATAGCCTCATAAATAAAGTGAAACTTTAATCAGTGGGGGTTTTGTTCATCCCCCACTGATTATTAGTTGAACCAATCGGACGTTTACGGGTAGTTGATCTCCCACCTAACTTCTTTGCTCCAGCCGAATTTTGAGGTGGGAGTCTTACTACCCGTTAATGCGGGATAAAGTAATTAAAGTATAGTTGGCTACTTGTAGTTGTTTGAACAGTATACTTCTCTTTATTATCACGCTGATATAAATAAGTTGGAGGAAGAACGAGTTGATCGGGAATAAATTCAGTTAGTTTATAACTGTTATGTATTCTATTTGTGATTTGGGCTGCAATGACGTTAGGATCAATGCCCGACAATGTATCGCCTACGTGTACTTCTCTTCCATAAATATAAAAACAAGGAAGAAGTTTGCCCGCAGTGCCTGTATAAATGTAGCGCTGAGTATCACCATCATATAAAGGTGTTATAAAATCATTATTAATAGCTAGACGATACTGTAATTGTTTTTCTTGCTTTAGTCTTTCAAGTTCGGTTAAGGCAGAGAGAATACCACGATATTCACCTTCCTCATCTCCATTGAATAAGAAAAGTAGGTTTCCTTCTAATAAATGCATATGTTCTGATAAGTATAGAATATTAGCTAAATGAATAACAGCACCGCTTTTCATATTAAGAGAACCACGTCCAAACAACCAACCTTCAGAGTTTACATCGGTTTGAACATTCATATCACTTTTGTAGGTTTGAAAATATTGTTCCAGTGTGTCAGGAGAGAAAGTATCTTCTTTTAGTGACCCGAAATCTTCAATGCCGACTGTATTTAGATGTGAATAATAAATGATAGTAGAAGGGAGTTATCTTTTTTAAAATGCAAATACATTTTTCTACCTATTGGATCATGAGGTACATGCTGAGTCCATACGTGTTCAGGATACTTTTGAAAATAAGGGAAGCTTTTTAATATACTATATAGTTCATTTATAATGCTGACTTCGCTGCAGGTGCCGTTAATACTATTAAATGAAACTAAATGCTTTGTAAGCAATTTGATTTGCTTTTCTAATGATAAAGCTTGCGATTGTTTGTATATAGATATGGGATAAAACCTTCTTAAACCTTACAATTAGGAGTCCTTCGTGGAGAAGATAAGTGCAAGTGAAAAAACTATAATACGATTACTTAGATATGAGGAAGTAGTAGTATATAACAAGGGTTAGGAACATTAGTTCTGTATCGGCGTAATGGGCATAATCAATCAATTGAGGTGCTCATTTTTTATTCAGTATATGTGTTGAAAAAAGAAATGCTATTAGCAGGTTTGGATTTCAAGTATGGCTTGTAACGCTACGTCTTTTAATGAAGTGTTGGTTAATAATGAGGAATATTTGGATTATTAATGGTAAGTCTATTACCCACTATGTCATATTGAAGTAAATAGAAAACGATATTCCAATCTGCATATCGGTTCAATACTATATAACTTATATTGAGTTATGGTAATTGGACTAGTGAAAATACAATAGTATATAAAAGGTTTTAAACCTATCTTTTTTAAAAGAATAAGGAACGTTGCTATAATAAAAGAAGATCATTCGCATATTAAAGGTTCTGTTCAGAGTAGACTAACCGATTGTTTTATCTTCAACTAGTTTGGTGAAGTAAACTACTGATTTGTATTTACTCATCATAATGTTTAATGCTAATTGGATTTTAGTCTATTAGTTGCTTCGTTTTAGTATGAATGGTTCAGGATAGTGAAGCGAAGCGTGTACAATGCTAGAAAAGAATTCTTTTTATAACTCTATAATAAGTCTTTTGAACTAGGTAGAGGTAGACAGTAGTTGCTATTTAATGAAATTTTAGCGAGTTCATATCTAGATAAAGTGGTGTGAACATATTAAATTAAATATCTTTATAAAAAGGTATTGACGATTAGAGTTTAGAGGTGTAATATAGAACAAGTCGCCGATGACAACAACGTCAAAAGCGGCAAACGAAATAAAAAACTTAGTTGACATTGAAAGATGAAAATGTTAACATAAGGGAGTCGCAAATGAGCGACAAAGTAGTTCTTTGAAAACTGAACGAAACAAACAACGTGAAACGTCAATTTTTATTTTAGATGCTAGACAAACTAA
>NZ_JACYOF010000032.1 GCF_014932895.1 Bacillus thuringiensis
TAGCGCCGATGGTAGTTGGGACCTTGTCCCTGTGAGAGTAGGACGTCGCCAAGCAACTTTAAGACGAGTCAGAATGACTCGTCTTTTTTGTGTATGTTTTGTTAGGGATAACCTCTTATCAACCGCTAAGGTATTTTCTACTTTCCTAAGACTTTTGATTACATCTCTACATAATTTTTGATGTGTAATTTAAGATTTTCTATTTTATTTTTTATAGATAGGATTCATGGGTGTGTTAAAATAGTACAGTTATTTTTTGAAGTGCTTTAATATAACAAGATTTAATTTTGAAAAAGGAGATAATATGAAAAAGATAGGTATAATTACTATAATAGTTTTAGTCCTTCTAGCAATTGTATATATGTTAGTCGGAAATTATTTCTATAATTACGCGTTGAATGCGAAACAAGAAAAAGAATTTTTGCAAGATAACCCTCATTTAACGGAAACGGTGAATGCATCGGGAGATGCATTGGCTACGAATGAAAAAAAGAATGCGGATTTTGTATCGAAACATAAACCTAACACATTAACTATACGTTCTTTCGATAAGTTAAATTTAACGGGTTATGAATATATGAATGAACAATCTAGTCATAAATGGGCAATTGTAGTTCATGGATATAATGGTAGAGCATCAGAAATGACGAAATATATTCGGAACTTTTATGAACAAGGCTACAATGTCGTAGCACCAGACCTTCGTGGACACGGAAATAGTGAGGGGGATTATGTTGGGATGGGCTGGCATGATCGTAAAGATATTATGCTTTGGATTCAGGAGATTTTAAAAAAAGACCCTAATTCAGAAATAGCTTTATATGGCATTTCTATGGGTGGAGCGACCGTTATGATGACTTCAGGTGAAGACTTACCTTCTAATGTTAAAGTTATTATTGAAGATTGCGGATATTCAACTGTTATTGATGAATTTACTTATCAATTAAAAGATTTATTCCATTTGCCTAAATTTCCTGTTATGAATGCGGCAAACACAGTAACTAAACTGAGAGCTGGATATGATTTAGAAGAGGCTTCAGCTGTGAAACAAGTTGCGAAAAGTAAAACACCTATGTTATTCATTCATGGGGATGCTGATACATTTGTTCCTTTTGAAATGTTAGATGAGGTGTATAATGCTGCAAAAGTAGAAAAAGAGAAATTAATTGTTCCAGGTGCGGGACATGGAGAAGCGGAAAAAGTAGATTCGAATAAATATTGGAATACTGTATGGAAGTTTGTAGAGAGATATATTCCAGCATAAGTAGAGTAGTTTAGAGTTTTTATATACGATAATCAGAAGTTAATGTTTTTATACTTTTGATTATCGTTTTTTTTGTAATCGTAAATTCATCTTAGGTTTTAGTATATAACACTTGAAGCTTAAATTTTTGAATTCCGTAATGCTGATGCTACAATGATTGGAAACTAAATTTTAAAGAGGTGTTAATATGAAAATTGAAGTTTGGTCAGATTTTGTATGTCCATTTTGTTATATCGGGAAGCGTAGATTAGAAATGGCTTTGAAACAATTTCCGCATAGGGATGATGTTGAAGTTGAGTTTAAAAGTTTTGAATTAGATCCGAATACTCCCGTTTACTCTGGAACGAGTATTAACGAAGTACTTGCATCAAAGTATGGGATTAGTATTGAAGAAGCTAAGCGTAATAATATACAACTAGGCAATCATGCAGCTAGTATGGGTTTAAGTTTTAATTTTGAAGAGATGAAGCCGACAAACACCTTTGATGCGCATCGCCTTGCAAAATTTGCGAAAGATCAAGGGAAGGAAAAAGAGATTACAGAAAACCTTTTTTTTGCATATTTTACTGAATCAAAAAACTTAAGTGATGTGGAAACACTTGCTACTATTGCTGAGAATTCAGGACTAGATAAGCAAGAGGCTTTAAATGTTATCAATAATAAAGGTGCTTATGCGAATGATGTTAGAATTGATGAAGCAGTTGCACAGCA
Organism: Bacillus thuringiensis; assembly: GCF_014932895.1. Taxonomy (GTDB): domain Bacteria; phylum Bacillota; class Bacilli; order Bacillales; family Bacillaceae_G; genus Bacillus_A; species Bacillus_A thuringiensis_AA. The sequence goes on from NZ_JACYOF010000032.1 coordinate 1,976, forward strand.
ATATAGAATTACAGGAGTACCTTATTTTATTGTTAATCAAAAATATGCTATTTCAGGTGCGCAACCACTCGAAACTTTTGTTGGTGCACTTCAGCAAGTATGGGAAGAAGAGAATCTTGCCCCTAAGTTACAGGAACTTTCATCAGATGGGGGAAGCGATCTTTCTTGTACTGATGGAAGTTGTTCAGTGCCATCAAAAGAACAATAGTTTTTATTATGGAATAGTAACCCATAGATAGTTTTATGGGTTACTTATATATAATTATAGAAGAGATATTTAAGTAGATAATTTGATCATGTAAGTGGAATTTATAAAAAATGAATTTTTTTATAAAAATCCATTGACTATTATTACTTATAAGTGTAATATTATACGAGTCGCCGATGACAACAACGTCGAAAGCGACAAACGAAATGAAAAACGAAATGGAAAACTTAGTTGACATCAATTAACGAAAGTGTTAACATAAGGAAGTCGCAAATGAGCGACAAAGTAGTTCTTTGAAAACTGAACGAAACAAAC
>NZ_JACYOF010000033.1 GCF_014932895.1 Bacillus thuringiensis
CATATTATATGGTTAAGTCCTCGATCTATTAGTATTCGTCAGCTCCACATGTCACCATGCTTCCACCTCGAACCTATCAACCTGATCATCTTTCAGGGATCTTACTAGCTTACGCTATGGGAAATCTCATCTTGAGGGGGGCTTCATGCTTAGATGCTTTCAGCACTTATCCCTTCCGCACATAGCTACCCAGCTATGCCCTTGGCAGAACAACTGGTACACCAGCGGTGCGTCCATCCCGGTCCTCTCGTACTAAGGACAGCTCCTCTCAAATTTCCTACGCCCACGACGGATAGGGACCGAACTGTCTCACGACGTTCTGAACCCAGCTCGCGTACCGCTTTAATGGGCGAACAGCCCAACCCTTGGGACCGACTACAGCCCCAGGATGCGATGAGCCGACATCGAGGTGCCAAACCTCCCCGTCGATGTGGACTCTTGGGGGAGATAAGCCTGTTATCCCCGGGGTAGCTTTTATCCGTTGAGCGATGGCCCTTCCATGCGGAACCACCGGATCACTAAGCCCGACTTTCGTCCCTGCTCGACTTGTAGGTCTCGCAGTCAAGCTCCCTTATGCCTTTGCACTCTACGAATGATTTCCAACCATTCTGAGGGAACCTTTGGGCGCCTCCGTTACACTTTAGGAGGCGACCGCCCCAGTCAAACTGCCCACCTGACACTGTCTCCCGGGTCGATAAGACCCGTAGGTTAGAATTTCAATACAGTCAGGGCGGTATCCCACCAGCGCCTCCACCGAAGCTAGCGCTCCGGTTTCAAAGGCTCCCGCCTATCCTGTACAAACTGTACCAAAATTCAATATCAGGCTACAGTAAAGCTCCACGGGGTCTTTCCGTCCTGTCGCGGGTAACCTGCATCTTCACAGGTACTATAATTTCACCGAGTCTCTGGTTGAGACAGTGCCCAAATCGTTACACCTTTCGTGCGGGTCGGAACTTACCCGACAAGGAATTTCGCTACCTTAGGACCGTTATAGTTACGGCCGCCGTTTACTGGGGCTTCAGTTCAGAGCTTCGCTTACGCTAACCCCTCTCCTTAACCTTCCAGCACCGGGCAGGTGTCACCCCCTATACTTCGCCTTACGGCTTCGCAGAGAGCTGTGTTTTTGCTAAACAGTCGCTTGGGCCTATTCACTGCGGCTTTCCGTTAAGAAAGCACCCCTTCTCCCGAAGTTACGGGGTCATTTTGCCGAGTTCCTTAACCAGAGTTCTCTCGCACACCTTAGGATTCTCTCCTCGCCTACCTGTGTCGGTTTGCGGTACAGGCACCTTTTATCTCGCTAGAAGCTTTTCTTGGCAGCGGGGAATCAAAGACTTCGCTCCATAAGGAGCTTCCCCATCACAGCTCAGCCTTCACGATAAGCGGATTTGCCTACTTATCAGCCTAACTGCTTGGACGTGCACAACCAATCGCACGCTTCTTCTATCCTTCTGCGTCCCTCCATTGCTCAAACGATAAAGAGGTGGTACAGGAATATCAACCTGTTGTCCATCGCCTACGCCTGTCGGCCTCGGCTTAGGTCCTGACTAACCCTGAGCGGACGAGCCTTCCTCAGGAAACCTTAGGCATTCGGTGGACGGGATTCTCACCCGTCTTTCGCTACTCATACCGGCATTCTCACTTCTAAGCACTCCACCAGTCCTTCCGGTCTGACTTCACTGTCCTTAGAACGCTCCCCTACCACTGATACCATTGGTATCAATCCGCAGCTTCGGTGGTGTATTTAGCCCCGGTACATTTTCGGCGCAGAGTCACTCGACTAGTGAGCTATTACGCACTCTTTAAATGGTGGCTGCTTCTAAGCCAACATCCTAGTTGTCTAAGCAACTCCACATCCTTTTCCACTTAATACACACTTTGGGACCTTAGCTGGCGGTCTGGGCTGTTTCCCTTTTGACTACGGATCTTATCACTCGCAGTCTGACTCCTAAGGATAAGTCATTGGCATTCGGAGTTTGACTGAATTCGGTAATCCGATGAGGACCCCTAGTCCAATCAGTGCTCTACCTCCAAGACTCTTACACTTAAGGCTAGCCCTAAAGCTATTTCGGGGAGAACCAGCTATCTCCAGGTTCGATTGGAATTTCTCCGCTACCCACACCTCATCCCCGCACTTTTCAACGTGCGTGGGTTCGGGCCTCCATTCAGTGTTACCTGAACTTCACCCTGGACATGGGTAGATCACCTGGTTTCGGGTCTACGACCACGTACTAAACGCCCTATTCAGACTCGCTTTCGCT
>NZ_JACYOF010000034.1 GCF_014932895.1 Bacillus thuringiensis
TTCGCTCGACTTGCATGTATTAGGCACGCCGCCAGCGTTCATCCTGAGCCAGGATCAAACTCTCCAATAAAGTTAGTTTGTCTAGCATCTAAATAAAAATTGACGTTTCACGTTGTTTGTTTCGTTCAGTTTTCAAAGAACTACTTTGTCGCTCATTTGCGACTTCCTTATGTTAACATCTTCGTTAGTTAATGTCAACTAAGTTTTTCATTTTGTTTGTCGCTTTCGACGTTGTTGTCATCGGCGACTTGTTCTATATTACACCTTTAAACTACAATCGTCAACATCTTTTATTCAATTAATAATAAAAATAATTCCAAAGGTATTTCATTATTAGTTTCAACTTTCTCTATTTCAACGAAATAAAAAAGGACATCCTATTACATACAAGATGTCCTTTTTTTTAAACATTATATACATACTCTTATAAACTTTAACATTCTTCATTCTCTTTAACATTTCGGTCGCCTGACATAAATAAATCAATTAACTTACGTTTATCCGCCCATATCACTCCAAATAAAACTAAGCTACCCCCTATTACTATTCTCCACGTTAAAAATTCATTTAATAGAACAATTGAAGCTATAATACTTATTAACGGTAAGGCATTTAAATATAATCCACTTACTGATGCTGAGACTGACTCTAATGCTCTATTCCAAAACCAATACGCTAAAATTGTTGCCCCAATAACAAGATATATTACACTTAGCCCAGCCTTCCATGTTTCAACCTTTGGAAAACCGTAATAAAAAGTTTCTGCCATTGCAAATGGTAATAGAATAACAGCTCCAATAATTAAAGTTAATGTTGTAAAGACCCTATTTGATAGATACTGTTCTTGTTTTGGCCTTTTCAGCAATACTGTATAGAAAGCAAATAAGAAAGTACTTAATAAAATAAGAATATCTCCTATTAAAGATACTTCTTGATCGACATTACTAGATGGGATTGTAATAAGAAGTACTCCGGCAACTCCCAATACAATACCGATCCAATAATTAAGCTGAATTTTTTCCTTCAAAAAGAACGCTGAAAAAAGAATTGTAACTAAGGGTAAAGCAGCATCAATAATACTAACATGCAATCCACTTGTTAAAGAAATACCATAGGATGTGAACATAAAGTAACCAGCTATACCAGTAAAAGATAGTAAACTCATTCTTTTCCACGGCACTTGTTTATGTGCAACCGATCTTTTTAATTGTTTAAATGAGAATAGTAAACAGATTCCACCCGCGAACAAAAGGCGAATAAATAACAAAGTAAATGGCTGAATAGATTCTAGTGCCCACTTTGTTGGTGCAATGGCTATCCCCCATAATATAACAGCCATTAATAACATGCATATTTCTTTCATAATCCCCCACACCCATCACAAATATATGTTAACTATCTTAATTATAGATTTTTCCCTATATGAAATCCTTTAAAAACGAAAAAACGTTATGTAAAAAACAACGGAATAACTATTTTCCACATAACGTTTTCATATAAAAAGTAAAATATTTTAGTCATTCCACAACTCAATTAATACAAAAAGGTAATTCTTACCTTTAACTAACATTTAAATGTATTACTTTATAATCCTTTACCGGATCATCGTCCAAAATTCATTTGAAACAATCTCTATTTCATTCTTTTCCCTCTTTAAGATTACTAAATGTACGAATTATGACATTCGGTACATAAAAATAAACACAAAAAAACCTAAGTCGAAACGACTTAGGTTTTTGCTTGGCGACGTCCTACTCTCACAGGGAC
>NZ_JACYOF010000036.1 GCF_014932895.1 Bacillus thuringiensis
CCAGATATAGAGTAATTAAGTCCTCGATATTCAAGATCTCCTTCAAATACATATCCTTTATAAAATAATACATAGAATAAAAAACAGGTGGAATTTACTTTCCACCTGTTTTTTATTCTATTAATTTTGTCTGAAACTCAATTAATCAGCTAACTTTATGTTCAACGCTATCCATATTTTACTTGTACAAGTTTGAATCCTATAGAAACTTTCTAGAATTACAAAACATGTAAAATAATATAGAAAAAAACAACAATAATTTTAGATATTTTTAACTGAATTTTACTAATTGTTATTAACATAAATTAACACGTATATTTTAGGTACAGAAAGTTAGACAGCAAGGAGGTAGTTAATCTGATGCTAGAGACAAAAAATTCTATAGATATGATAAACAATATAAATTATCATTTGGATCTTGGTAGGGAAAATAATCAACATTTACAAGACTTTTCGAATGAACAAGACGTATTGCCATATCATGTTTACAAACAACTATTGAATAAACAAGCATCCCAAAAAGAATCGATTAGTCTAGCTCAACCTTTTATTCATATTGATACCTTAGCACAAATTTTATATGAAGCATTTCACAATCAAACATTTACAGCTTTGGTACCTATTTTATTTGTTTTCCAACCGAATATTGTAACGGGTATATCTACCCCAGGTGCTTATGCAATAGATTTTCATAATGATTATTTTATTCATTTAAAAGCTATCAGTATTCAAGAATTTAAAGCAGGAATAGGTGAAAAAAAAGGGCCCATAGCTATTGGGTATATGATAAACCAAAGTACAAGTATTCATCATTCAAAAGAATTTATGTATCCAAGGTTACAGGACCAAACTACAGAGTGTATGTTAGCCTTACAAAAGCAATTACACATACATGGAGAGCTAGAAGATCAAATTCAGCTATCATTTGATTTCAAGAAAATAATGATGCCGTTAATAGTCTTACAATGGATTAAACAGACAGCTTTATATTAAAGGTATAAAAAGGATAGTGACGCTGGGATAGAAGGCAATATAAACTACTTTTTATAATATCTAAAACCAGCAGCAATTGTTATTAATGAAATTAGGAGTAATCCGATGATTATTTTCGTAATATTCGAAAATAATCATCGGAAAGTAAAGAATTAGCTAAATTACGTGATTAAGAGTTTGATACACAAGAACTAATTGATGTAATCGATGCAAATGAACTAAAAAAGATAGCGGGAGATGTGAATCCAAGAGCAATACCAACTGAGGTTATAACTATCGCAGTTAATTTTGAAGTAAGTATTAATTTTTGCCATCATACAGTGAAATGTATAACACGTTGACCAAAATAAATTAAAAAATTGAGAGGATGTTTAATATGTCAAAGAATGAAAAATTAGCTAAACTACGTAACCAAGAGTTTGATACGAAAGAATTAATCGGTTCAATCGATGAAAATGAATTAAAGAAAGTAGCGGGAGCGGGAGATGTAAATCCAG
>NZ_JACYOF010000037.1 GCF_014932895.1 Bacillus thuringiensis
ACAGTCTAACAATCGGAGGTGCACTTTTTTATGGTTAAATTTTCTTCGGAAGAAAAAATACGAGCGATAAGACGATATTTAGAGGGGACTGAAGGTGGAAAAACAATCGCTAAATCTATTGGTGTTCATCCCAGTATGCTTTATCAGTGGAGTAAACAATATGAATCCTTAGGTGAAAATGCTTTTGAAAAACGCTATACATCCTACTCTCCCCAATATAAACTAGATGTACTTAGTTATATGAACGAACAAGGGACATCTATCAGGGAAACAGCGGCACTTTTCAATATTCCTTCTTACGAAACACTTCGAAAATGGAAAGTAGCTTATGAAACAGGAGGATTGGATGCCCTACATTCAAAGAAAAAGGGGCGTCCATCCATGGAAAAGAAAAAAACAAATACAACTAAAGATCAAGGAATAGTTGAAGGTTCAATAGAGGAACTACAAGCGGAAAATGAGCGTTTACGTATGGAAAATGCGTATTTAAAAAAGTTGAATGCCTTAGTTCAAAACAAGGAGAAATCACGAAACAAGACAAAGCCCAAGTAGTCTATGAATTAAGGCATGAATTTTCAGTGAAAGTGCTACTTCAGATCGCAGGTATTCCGCGTAGTACGTATTATTATTGGGTTAAAAGATTCAATCGTCCTGATTCAGATGTGGAACTAAAAGAACTGATTCGAACCATTTATGACGAACATGAGGGGCTTTATGGTTATCGTCGTATTCGTGATGAACTTACGAATCGCGGACATAAAGTAAATCATAAAAAAGTGTATCGTATCATGAAAGAATTGGGATTAAAATGTCTCGTTCGTATGAAAAAATATCGCTCTTATAAAGGAACAGTTGGAAAAATTGCACCCAATATTTTAAATCGCAACTTTCAAGCTGAAAAACCAAATAAAAAGTGGGTTACGGATATTACGGAGTTTAAATTATTGGGAGAAAAGTTATATCTATCGCCAATATTGGATTTATTTAATGGCGAAATTATCACCTATACAATTGGTTCAAGACCAACTTATTCACTTGTTTCAACAATGTTAGACCAAGCGTTTGAACACTTAACAGTCATAGATTCACTCTTGATCCATTCTGATCAAGG
>NZ_JACYOF010000004.1 GCF_014932895.1 Bacillus thuringiensis
CAATTGCTAGTTATTTTTTCATAAAAGATAATAATATTGAAGAAGAGATAGCTCGTAATATTTATTCACAAACAAAAATGATGCTGAACAAGCAAAACTATAGATCGTTTACCTTTAATCGAATCTGAACATGCTCATGTTTTACCAACAGAAAATCGATTTTGGCAAAAAACTTTAGTAAATTGGATTGGGGTTTTTGGCATGTTTTCAAATTTTTATATAATTATTTTGATCATATAAAGAGATTAAATTTAAGTTTCTTTATTGGTTGTATATTATTTTTAAATATGTAAGATTTTACATGCGTTTTATGCTTTTACTAATTATGTAAGTAGGCTATACTAAAATACATACATTTTATTATTGGAGAGAAGTAAAACGACATGGAATTAGCGAAATTGGAAAAAGTAATTGAAATAAAAAAAGAAGAACTATTATATTTAGTATCAGATTATGGAATTCAACATGAAAAAGTACTGGCATTAAGTCAAGAAATAGACAAATTGATCAATTACTTTATGTTTTTAAAATAAAAAGAACTATGACTTCATTTGAAACTGTTATAGTTCTTTTTTTTTATTCATTTAAAATGATGGTTATTTACTGATTAAATTTATATAAATGTACTCGTATATAGTGTCAAATTTTTTACAGAATGATCAAGCTGCTAGTCGAATATAAGGTCTTTTGGGTATAATAATAAAGGAATTATTAATTGTATCGGTTAGGAGCGCAGCAAATATGAAAACAGTTGTTGTTATCGGTGGAGGTATAACTGGACTTTCTACTATGTTTTATTTAGAAAAATTAAAAAAGGATTATAATTTTGATTTAAATTTAATCCTTGTAGAGAAAGAAGAGTATTTAGGTGGTAAAATCCATAGTGTAGAAGAAAAGGATTTTATTATGGAATCAGGAGCAGATTCTATCGTTGCTCGTAATGAATATGTTATGCCGCTTGTAAAAGATTTAAATTTAGAGGAAGAAATGGTATATAACGAAACGGGTATTTCTTATATATATTCTGATAACATTTTACATCCAATTCCTTCTGACACTATATTTGGGATACCGATGAGTGTCGAGTCGTTGTTTAGCAGTACGCTAGTCTCAACGAAAGGGAAAATTGCTGCTTTAAAAGATTTCATAACGAAAAATAAAGAGTTTACGAAAGATACATCACTTGCTCTATTTTTAGAAAGTTTTTTAGGGAAAGAGTTAGTGGAAAGACAAATTGCACCTGTACTTTCAGGTGTATATTCTGGTAAATTGAATGAACTTACTATGGCATCTACATTACCGTATTTACTGGAGTATAAAAATAAATATGGAAGTATTATTAAAGGTTTTGAAGAGAATAAAAAACAATTTCAATCGGCAGGAAATAAAAAATTTGTATCATTTAAAAGTGGACTATCTACGATTATTAATCGCTTAGAAGAAGTACTGACGGAGACGGTCGTAAAAAAAGGTGCTGTAACAACGGCTATAAGTAAACAAGGGGATCAATATGAGATTTCTTTTGCAAATCATGAGTCAATCCAAGCTGATTATGTTGTATTAGCAGCTCCGCATGATATCGCACAAACTTTATTACAGTCTAATGAGTTAAATGAGCATTTTAATAAATTTAAAAATTCATCGCTGATTAGTATTTATTTAGGTTTTGACATACTAGATGAACAATTACCGGCAGACGGTACAGGGTTTATCGTAACAGAAGACAGTGATTTACATTGTGATGCTTGTACATGGACAAGCCGTAAATGGAAGCATACATCGGGTAAACAAAGGTTATTAGTAAGAATGTTTTATAAGAGCACGAATCCAGTGTATGAAACGATTAAAAATTATACTGAAGAAGAATTAGTACGAGTAGCTTTATATGATATTGAAAAGAGTCTCGGAATTAAAGGTGAACCAGAAGTAGTTGAAGTTACAAATTGGAAAGATTTAATGCCGAAATATCATCTAGAACATAATCAAGCGGTTCAAGCATTACAAGAAAAAATGACGGCTCTTTATCCGAATGTGTATTTAGCTGGTGCTTCATATTACGGTGTTGGAATTGGTGCGTGTATTGGAAACGGCAAGAGTATTGCAAATGAAATAATTGCGACATTAAATGCACCATCGAAATAATGTAGAATACATATAAGAAATAAAATGTCCCTCCAACATAATGGAGGGACATTTTATTTCTATTTATTTCACTTGAATTGCAACTTTTTTATGTGTGTTAGTATTCTGTTTAATTGTTAATGTTATTTTTCCAGACTCTTTAAATGAATATGGTGAGAGTTGATATAGCTCTTTTATATTATGTTTTTCTTTTAATTTATTTGTAGGTATTAATACTACATTTGGCTTCCATGTTTTCTGTTTACCTGAAGGGTACTCTACTAATATTTCTGGATCTTTCAACTGTAGTGCTTCCCAAGAGACTAAATTCAGTTGTACTTCCACATCTTTTTTTAGTAATTCTTCTGAGAAATAACCGAATTCGCCAACATTACCGAAAACAGTGTAGTTTTTATTTTGTAATTTAATATCTAAATAACTAGGTTGATATGTTGCTGCATGGTAGATTCCGTACGAAAGTGAAAGTGTGGCAGCGATTAAAATACCGATTGAGAATGTTTTAAAGCTATTTCCTTTAAAGCTAGTCATCATGAATGAGTTTGGTGTGAATTTTTTTGCGAATAAAAAAATAAGCAAAATGAGTAAGAGTGCTAAGCCGAAGAAAATATACATATTGCACCTCAGCAATAGAATTTTATATTTCTGTATTTTAACATAAATGTATGAATTAGGGTTTTCCTTTAGAAAGGGGAATTTTTACTCTTGGATATTATGTTTGCCTTTCAGTTTGCATTAAATGAATCGAGAGAACAAATAGGAGAGAAGTGGGATCGCGTATAGAAGGATATCATTTTATTAATGAGTTAGATATACTTCTAAGAGAACCTCTTTACAGTTCTTAATGATTTGAAATTCAATTTATAGAAATTATAGCACGACGTATTATTAGTAATTAAAAAGCAAGAAGGTATACAATTAGTTTACATAGAATAAAGAGGATAAGCGTCGTTAGAAATGTTTGATTTATGGAACATTGAGGACTTTCCTAATTATAAATATCTTTTCTGCTATAATGAATAAGTAGAGAGAAAGGAGTGATCCTATGGCATTTCCTATATTAGAAACAGAACGCTTGCGTTTAGTTGAAATAGAACAATCTTATTGTCAAAAAATATATGAAATCTTTTCATTGGATGAGGTAACATGTTATTATGGCATGAATTCTTTTACTGAGTTTGGACAAGCTTCACGTATGATCGAATCTTTTTCAAAAAATTACTTTGAGAAAAAGGCAATACGATGGGGGATTGTATTAAAAGAAAGAAATACCTTAATAGGTACAATTGGATTAAATAATTTACAACTATGGAGTAAACGATCTGAGATTGGATATGACTTACATCCGCGTTATTGGAGAAATGGTTATGCGTCTGAAGCAGCTCGAGAAATTATTCATTATGGATTTCAAGATTTAGGTTTATTTAGAATTGGAGCTATTACATATCCTGAAAACGTTACTTCTTGTAAAATGTTATCTAAGATAGGTTTTCAAAAGGAAGGCTTGTTACGCGGCTATATTCATCAAGGAAATAAGCAACACGATGCATTATTGTATTCTATAGTGCGAACAGATGTAGAGGATCTAAATTTATAATAAAAAACCCCTCTTATTAAAAGAGGGGGTAAGTAAAAATTAACCTAATTTAGGTAATAAACGTTCTCCGCTTTTCATGCTACTTTTACATAAAGGGCATTTAGGCTCTTCTTCAAATGAAAAGTTCTTTCTCATCCATCCTAAACAATCCTCTGATTCACATTCCCAGACAGGGGTTTGTTCTGGTGGTACTTCTGCTACATCGTTCTTTCGATTGCGATACATGTAACCACTCCTTTTATGTAAAAAATTTTAGTTATATATTAAAAAGGTTGTTAACCGAGCTGGTAACAACCTTTTTATTGTTTAAATTATAGCTTTACAACGTTTTTAGCTTGAGGTCCACGGTTACCGTCTTCAACTTCGAAGCTAACTTCTTGACCTTCGTCAAGAGATTTGAAGCCGTCGCCAGTGATAGCTGAGAAGTGAACGAATACGTCGTTACCGTCTGCAACTTCGATGAAACCGAAACCTTTTTCGCTGTTAAACCATTTTACTTTACCTGTTAATGTCATGGTAATGCCTCCTAAAATTTAAAAAGATTACAATATGATCGGCCTTATTTGATTGAAAATAAAAGTTCACATATTATCAAAAACCCATAAGGAGTACAAAATGTTCCTGATTGATACTTGATAATATGCAAAGAAAATATAGTGTTAAATTGACCTTAATTACTATCTTACAACAAATGGTGTGAAATAGCAAGTGTTGGAAAAATAAAGAAAAAATAGGGTGATTTATAGCAAAAGGCACAAAGACATCTCTTTTATTTATATATTATTCCTAATTTGGATTTATGCTAAAAATTGATGTAAGAAAGGATGTAGAGCAAATATTAATAATGTATTCTTTGTGGTAAAATATGGCTTATCTATTGATAGTAATTAAATATTATAAAAGGAGGAGAGAGAGTTGAAAAATGATTCATTTAATATAATTGAGGCAGCAAAAATAGGGAAGAGAAAAGTACACCCAATTTTTGCTGTAATATTAGCTATTATATTTTTGACTTTAGGCGAACTTTTTATGTTGTTTATGCTATTTTTACCGAAAGCTGAAACGACATTCATGAAAGGGATTTATGATAATGTTAGAATGCTGTTAACATTTGGAGGAGCTATATTCATTTTATTTATATGGGTTCGTTTTGTAGAAAAAAGACCTTTTTCGTCCATTGGTTTTTGGAAAGAGCAATGGATGAGAAAGTATTTGAAAGGTGCGTTAATAGGGTTTGTATTTATTTCAATACCAGTTATTCTACTACTATTAATGGGAAGTGTAAAATTACAAGTACAACATATTACCTCAACAGTGATAGTAGGAATAGTAGGATCTTTAGTCGCATTTTTAATACAAGGGGCAACGGAAGAAATTATTGTACGAGGTTGGTTATTCCCGGTTCTTTCTGTTAGAAGTCGTATATGGGTTGGAATAATCGTTACTTCTTTTTTATTTGGGTTTCTTCATCTGCTAAATCCAGGAATTACCATATTATCTATATCGAATATAATATTAGTTGGTGTTTTCGCAGCTTTATACGTATTGAAAGAAGATGGCCTGTGGGGAATATGTGCATGGCACTCAATTTGGAACTGGGCTCAATATAATGTATATGGTTTTGCAGTTAGTGGTACAACTGTATATTCCACTCCAATCTTTAAGCCTATAACAAACGGACCAGAAATATTGCATGGAGGCTCGTTCGGAATTGAGGGCAGTATAATTACAACAATAATGCTTTCTGTCGCTTCAATTGTTTTATGGAAACAGTTATGGGGGGGAAAAGCGAAACAACGAAATTTTAGTTAATGAAAGTGGGAGAAGCTATGGGGATTATAGCGTTTGAGGGAGCGAGCGCTGTTGGTAAGAGTACAACGTGTCGTGAGTTAGAAAAAAATTATGGTGCTTATATTATACCTGAAGTGAATTTTTTATTTGAAAGACCAAAAGATGAACATAGAACATGGTATTTTGAAAAACAAATAGAGCGCTGGAATATAGCAGTGCAGAAGTCGAAGCAATATGAATTAGTAATACTTGATGGTGATATATATCAGCCGCTTAGCTATAATTGGTGTTTCCATTTTGATGTATTTAATCAACCGTTATCTTTAATAGAAAACTTTTATAAAGAAAAGATGATAAATAGGGAAATTGGTTTTCCAGATCAGTATTTTTATTTATACACGAATGATGAAGAACTTAGAAAACGGAAAGAATCTGATGAGACGAGAAAAAGAAGAAACTTTGAAAAACATTTACATATATCAAAACCGTTGCAGCGTTATTATGAAAATTTAAATGTCGTTACAGACGGGTACTGTAAATTGATTGAAGCGAAAAGTATAAAGTCGAATAAATTAGAAATTGCGAAAAGTTTAAACAGCTTGAACATGTGTGAAGAAAGACGTTTTGATGTTTCGAGGTTAGATGCTATTACGAATTGGTTAAAAGAAAATCGTGCATAAAAAACAACGAGTGCCTTATACGGTACTCGTTGTTTTTTATGCATATTGAATATGTGAGTTTGTATTATATATTGTTTTTTTATTTGTAAGTTTGCTTTTTCATTTTTCTTAATAGCATTTGTATATTTAGGTAAGAAAAGTTGAATAGGATAAACTGGTAGTATTTATTCATTCATCTCCTTTAAATATTAGGCTAGCATATATTTTTATAAATTTAAAACGAAATGCTTAGAGATGATTAGCAATTGAAAAAGATATCATTTTTTTGACGGAATAATCTTTCAATTTGCGAAGAAAAGAAATACAATATAAGGAAATATATATAATTCAGGAAATGGAAAATATGTAATAAATGAACATGTATCTCGCTATTTGCGGGAAATAAGACTCAAGTTTCAGCTGGGACAAAGAAGTTAGGTGGAGAGTATCTTCCTGTATAACCGAATTGCTTCAAAAAATAATCTGTGTTTCGAATTATAACTTTTGAAGGGGGAATCAATGTACGTATGAAAAAGGTTATTATTTCAGATCTTGATGGGACTTTATTAAGAAGTGATAAAACAATTTCGGAGAAATCTATTAATATTTTGAGGGAATGCAAAAATAAAGGAGACGAACTGATTTTTGCTACAGCAAGGCCCCCAAGAGCTATAAATCAGTATATTCCGAATGTGTTAAAGAATGAGATTGTCATTTGTTATAACGGAGCTCTGGTTCTTAAAGGTAATGATGTTTTATATGAAATGGAGATTTCTAAAAATACCATTTTAGAAATCATAGAAATAGCAAAAAAATATAAGCTTCATCAAATTTGTCTTGAAATAAATGATAAGCTTTACTCAAATTTTGATGTTACTGATTATTTTGGTAATGTACCATGTGAAGTTATGGATGTAAGAGAGTTAAACTTTGGAAAAGCCTCTAAAATAATTATTTGTACGAAGGGCTCAATAAATAAGGAGTTCGTTAAAGAATTGCCTATTGAGTGCAATGCAGTCATTACAGATAACGGGACATTGTGCCAAATCATGCATGCAGAGGTATCAAAATGGAATAGTATTCAACATGTTCTACAGCACCTAAATCGAGACGTATCTGAAGTAATTGCATTTGGAGATGACTACAATGATATGGAAATGATAGAGAAGTGTGGAATTGGTGTAGCGATGAGCAATGCTGTTGAGGAATTAAAATCAGTCGCTAAATTTATCGCTAAAACCAACGATGAGGATGGAGTTGCTACATTTTTGGAAAGTAATAGTTATTTTTATGTTAAATAGGATGAAAAAATAAATTACGATAAGTTGTGAAGTAAAGAGATGCTACACCTGCTTTTAATAGATAGAAAGTATGAAAAGGGACATGTGGGAGGAAACAAGCGAGATGAAAACACTATATAAAATAATTGGTATTATAGCTGGTATGGCAGTAATCGGAGTAGGTTTAACATATGGTATGCTTTATTATTTGAATAATAGTAAACCGGCTGCGAAAAAGACAACACCAGCAGCTCCTGCAGTAGAAGTGCTAGCTGATAGTAATGTAAAAGCTGAAGATGCAAAGCTTTTAGAAAATGGCAATCATTCATTACCGAATAGTGGTTTTAATAAAAATTTTAAATGGACAGATGAGAACATACAGACAGCATTACATGAAATGGCACATCAAAAAACGAAAGCAGATCAAAAGTGGGGCTATATTTTTATCACACAAGAACGTATTGAAAGTTTACTTGAAATTGTAAACAGTAATGATGTTACACAAAAAAGTACATATGTGGATATTTTAGAACGATGGAAACAAGGAAAATATGAAAAGGTAGATGCAGATCACAACAAAATTTGGAAGTTGCAAAGCGGAAATTTAGGAGAAGGGAAAGGAGTATTGTCAGAAGCGGAACAAAAAGAATTAATTAATCAAGTGTTTATGCAAAAAGGTACATATTCAGGTAGTAAATTAATTGCAGGTGGGGGACAGGCTAATAAATAAGATACATATTGATTTTAAAACACCTTTGTTGTTATAAATACAAAGGTGTTTTTTGTTGAATATCTAGGTTGAATTAAAGAAAAAATGAGTTGATATTCTATAGAGGAATTTAACTCGTTTTTCTTTTCATACCATTTCTATTATACTTTTGTCTTTTTTAATAGTGTAAGAAACGACTGTAAAATGGGTGATATCCATCTAGATTTATGATAGATTGCATGACTTTGAATAACGGCTGGAGTTTCGATAGGTTGAAACCGTATTTGTTCCTTTTGACAATTCTCTTGTACAACGATGTAAGGAAGAATTGAAATTCCTAACTCGCACATAACAGCTTGCTTAATTACTTCAACATTGGAGGTTTCAAATGTTTTATCTGGAATGTTCCCGCTTTGACGTAAAAAACGATCTACCATTGGTCTATAGCCACAGTTTTGTTCTGTAAAAATAAACTGAGTGTCCTGTAATAAATGGAATGGATCAGTATGTATGGGGGAGTGAATAGGTAAAATCCATCCAAATGTTTCATTACTAAAAGTATGCATAATAAAATCATTATGTTCTATACTTTCTCCAATTATGAAGATAACATCGGTTTCTCCTTCATGTAGCTTTTTCAATGCTTGTTCATTTGTATTAGTCTCAAGTACGATATTTACTTTCGGATTTTTCTGTTTGTAAGTACGTAATAATTGTGGTAAACGGTATACTGCTAATGATTCGTTAGATGTAATACTTAATGTCCCTTCCAAATAATCGCTATTTTGAGGGATTTCTTGCGCCTTTTCATAAATAGCAAGTAATTCTAAAGCATAAGGATGAAATTGATGACCTGCTTTTGTAAGAAGTACTTTTTTCCCTAATCGATCGAAAAGAGGGATATGTAAATCGTTCTCTAATGCTTTCATATGCGCTGTAACAGTAGATTGCGCATAACCTAACGCATGAGCAGCTCTAGAAAAACTACCATACTTCACAATGGCACAAAATGTTTTAACATGTCTCATTTCCATAAATGGCCCCTCCTTTATTATCATGATTTGTGAATGATTATATCATGTATTTCAATTTTCTAAATGATTAAATTCCTTATAAAATGAAATTGTAGAAACATTCAGTCAAGCGATATTGGAGGAGAAAAGATGAGCAAAAAAGGCTATCATGTAGCTGTAGTAGGGGCTACAGGTGCAGTAGGTCAAAAAATTATTGAACTGTTAGAAAAAGAAACAAAGTTTAATATAGTTGAGGTTACGTTACTTTCGTCAAAACGATCCGCTGGTAAGACCGTACAATTTAAAGGGCGAGAGAAAATTTTACAAGAAGCAAAAACAAATAGCTTTGATGGTGTAGATATTGCCTTTTTTAGCGCTGGGGGAGAGGTTTCTAGACAATTTGTAAATCATGCTGTTTCTAGTGGTGCAATCGTAATTGACAACACAAGTGAATACCGAATGGCACACGATGTACCACTCGTCGTTCCAGAAGTAAATGCGCATACTTTAAAGGAGCATAAAGGTATCATTGCAGTTCCGAATTGTTCAGCATTACAGATGGTAACGGCACTTCAGCCAATTCGAAAAGCATTCGGATTGGAAAGAATTATTGTTTCCACATACCAAGCTGTGTCAGGTTCAGGAATTCATGCGATTCATGAACTAAAGGAGCAGGCTAAGTCGATGCTTGCAGGTGAAGAGGTTAAGAGTACTATATTACCAGTGAAGATAGATAAAAAGCATTATCCAATTGCGTTTAATGTACTGCCTCAAGTAGATATATTTACAGATAATGATTTTACATTTGAAGAAGTAAAAATGATTCAAGAAACGAAGAAAATTTTAGAAGACCCAAACTTGAAAATGGCAGCTACCTGTGTGCGTGTTCCAGTTGTATCAGGACACTCAGAATCGGTTTATATTGAACTTGAAAAAGAAGCGACTGTTGCAGAAATTAGAGAAGTACTAATGAATGCACCAGGTGTTATTTTACAAGATAACCCTAGGGAACAGATTTATCCAATGCCATTATATGCAAAAGGAAAAATAGATACATTTGTCGGGAGAATACGTAAAGATCCTGATACTCTAAAAGGATTCCACCTTTGGATTGTTTCCGATAATTTATTAAAAGGTGCAGCTTGGAACTCAGTTCAAATCGTAGAGACATTGGTAGAAAAGGGGATAATTTAGTATAGGTTAAAAACTGGGAAATCATTTATAATTAAGGTTTCCCAGTTTTTACAGATTTCGCGATTCCCTCATCCCATACCGGAATTTAGTCCGCCTTTAGGCATGGGATGAGAGGATCGGTTTTTCATAGAAAAACATTTGTTTTTTGTTATACTTGAACGATAGACAAGTGCAAGTCTTTAAAATGCTAATGTGTTCCCCGAAAATAAGATATCATATGGAGTTCGATAGAAGAATTCCATATGATATGTGTCTTCAAGAACAAGACGCTAAAATATCTAAACACGAATCTGTACGGTATGGTGATAGTACCGTAGCGCAATAAATTCCCGGATAGCAGTGCACATGTATTTATCTTTTTTATAAATAAGTCCTATGTCTATTGTTGGAGAGGGGTTTTCAATTTTAATAGATTGAATGTGTTCGCTTTGGAAAAAGTATATATATGGTTTTGGTGTAAAGTTAAAGTTTTGATAATGAGATGTAATTAGTACAGTTAAAAAGAAATTTTTAAGTAACAGAATTGAAGGACTAAAAGGATTTTAGAAGTAAATGCACTTTCTGTTAGTTGGAGAAATACATTCGAAAAACGTATGAGCGGAGAAGAAATTAATAAGAAGGAGAGGCTTGAAGGAACAAAAGAATAAATAAATTTTATTATAAATAGTGCACTTCTAGTAGTAAAAGCTAATTAGAAAGCGCTATTTTTATATAATAAACTAATATTTAAAAATCTCAATATTAGTTTATTCGATTTATTTTCAAGTAGTCAAAACATAAAATTAATTAGACTATTTTTTTATATTTTATGATAGTATATTGATTTGTAAGGCCTATTATTTTAGGAGTAGGTCATATAAGTATATCTAATTTAATGGAATTGACGTATGGAGGGACAACATGGAGAATGTTGAAAAATTTGCAAATCTTCTAATAGAAGAAACGAAAAGAGAGCAGTTATTTCCTTTGTTTGAAGAGGTGTTTGGTATTGAAAGTCAAACATTACGTGATTTTTTGGAGAAAGGATATTGGGATTATACATATAAAGCTTTATCCGTATTACAAGATGATAAAGCGATTGCAAATGTCGCGGCATTTTCACTACCGTTACTAATTAATGGTGAAAAAATAAATGCAGTTGGCATTCAATCAGTAATGACACATCCTGATTTTCGTGGAAAAGGACTCATGACCCAATTAATGAGTAAAATGATAGAAGAAATCGATAAACAATGTGAATGTGCATTATTGTTTACTGAACACGCTGAACTGTATACATCATTTGGATTTAAAGTTGTGCAGGAATATTTGATGACAATACCATACGATAAAAAATATAATAAGGATTCATTACTTAGAAAGTTAGATTTTTATTTAGAAGAGGACAGACAATTAATAGATGAAACTATAGATAACAGCCAAAGGCTTTCAAATATGTTTTCTACTTTGAATTACAGAACTTCGTTTTATTTGAATATGTATGATATGAAATGGAATGAAAAACTGTATTATTCTAAGAATCTAGATGCGATTATTATTTATGAAGTAGAAAACAAACAGTTAAAATTATATGGAGTATTCGCGCCGGTACTTCCAGTTTTAGATGAATTATGTAAGGAAATCTCTGAAGAGTTTATGGAGATTGAATTTTATTTTTCACCAGATCAGTTAGGAATTGAAGATGTACAATTTACAGAATTCCAGTCTAGTAAGTATTTAATGGTTCGAAGTAATAAAGAGCTAGATTTTAAAGGTTATAAATTCCCAGTTTTAACGGAGTTTTAAAAATTAATCTAAGCACTTTTTTATGGGAGGAAGCATGAAAATATCATATATACCAAATCATATTGAACAACTAACTGTTATGAATGCCCCAGAGAAAAATGGTCTTAAAGACAACCAAACATTCATTGTCCATTCGAAAGCAGAAACAGATTTTTGGATGAAAACACATTATGGTTTTGAAGTAATGAATGGTCATGTATTTTATAATGAAATGATGACAGATTTTCAGGCTGAAGTTCAATTACGAATGAATCCAAATGCGATATATGATCAAGCAGGTTTGTTTGTGATGATTTCTGAGAATTGTTGGTTAAAAACTTCATTAGAATATATTCCAGATGGCCCATCTCATTTAGGGGCTGTTGTAACGAATAATGGATATTCCGATTGGTCAACGAAAGATTATCCAACTGAATTGGCTAATAAACAATTACGTTTTCGTATTGTTCGTAAACGAAGTGATTATACAATATATGTGAAAACGAACCAGCACTGGGAACAGATTAGAATTGCTCATTTGCTGGAGGACTTAGATGATAAGTCTGTTAAAATAGGTTTTTACACGTGTAGTCCATCTAAAAATAATGGATTCGAGACTGAGTTTTTTGATTTTACAATTGAACAAATATAGATAAAAACCGTATTCTTATAATTAAGAATACGGTTTTTATATTTATATAATATAAAGCACATTTATTGACCCGAAAGTAATTAATGCTTATCATTTAATAATGTTAAATATTAATTTACATAATATAATAGAAGTAAAAAAGAAATTACAAACTATATGGCCTAATTAAGGAGGGATATGAATTATACAGTGTTAATTTCATGAAAAAGGAGATTATGTATGAAATCATTTCGAAAGTTATTACAGTATTTAAAACCATACATGTTCTTCGCTATTATTGGACCACTATTTATGGTACTTGAGGTTGCGATGGACTTAATTCAACCGACTATTATGCAACATATTATTGATATTGGAATTGCAAATAGGGATTTAAATTATGTAATAAAAATGGGGCTTCTTATGATAGGAGCAGCAGCGCTCGGTTTAGTTGGAGGACTTGGCTGTATGAAGTACTCTACAAAAGCAGCTGTTAATTTTGCTACAGATATACGAAAAGAAGTGTTTGCAAAAATTGAAACATTTTCTAGTAAAAATCGCGATTCATTTGGAACAGGCAAATTATTAACGATTGTGACAAATGATATTACATCTATCCAATCAGCGATGACGATGACGTTACGTGTACTTGTTCGTGGGCCGTTGTTATTTATTGGAAGTATAATTATTGTTTTTGTAACAGCGAGAGAGCTATTTCCTATTTTACTAGTAGTTGTACCGATTTTATTACTTGCAATTGTACTCATTGCGAGTCAAGCGAGCGGATCGTTTAAAAAGGTGCAAGAAGCATTAGATAAAGTAAATACAAAGTTACAAGAAAATTTATCTGGAGTACGTGTTATTAAAGCGTATGTAAGACAAAAATATGAAATCACTCAGTTTGGAAATGTTAATAAGAATTTAACGAAGATAAATATTCGAGCTGTGCAGCTCATTTCGTTAATGATGCCGATTATTATGTTAGTTGTAAATGGTGGGATTGTTGCAACTTTATGGATTGGCGGAGAGAAAGTATTTAATGGTACCCTTCAAGTTGGAGCGATTCTAGCATTTATAAACTATTTAAATATTATTTTAATGTCACTTATGTCCATTAGTATGGTATTTATTCAAATTGCTCGGGCTTTTCCATCTGCAGATCGTGTACAGCAAGTTTTAGATACTGAAGTTGATATTATAAGTGAAGCGAATGCATTTGAACCAGAGCAAGTAGAAGGAAATATTCAGTTTAATCATGTTAGCTATAGCTATACAAAAAATAACGAATATGTTCTAAAGGATATTTCATTTAGCATTCGTAAAGGTGAAAAAGTAGGGATTATCGGATCAACCGGAAGTGGTAAGTCTACTTTAGCTAAATTACTACCACGTCTTTATGATGTTGATCAAGGAGAAATATGTATAGATGGTACAGATGTTAAACTGTATGACTTACAAAAATTGCGTGCTTCTATTGGTTTTGTACCTCAAAAGGCATTGTTGTTTTCAGGAAGTATAGAAGAGAATTTACGTTATGGTAAAGAAGATGCCACACACGAGGAACTGGAAATAGCGGCTTCATCAGCTTGTGCGACAGAGTTTATTAATAAACTGGAAGATTCTTATCAATATAATGTAACACAAGGTGCAACGAATTTATCTGGTGGCCAGAAACAACGTGTATCCATTGCAAGGGCGCTAGTGCGAAAGCCATCAATTCTAATTTTAGATGATTCTACATCAGCAGTTGACGCAAAATCAGAGGCCAACATTCAAGAAGCATTAATAACAGAATATAAAGGAACAACTACATTATTAATTGCCTCCAAAATCTCTTCTATAATGGATGCTGATAAAATTCTTGTACTAGATAATGGTGAGTTAGTTGGTGATGGTACTCATGAACAACTGTTAGAACAATGTGGGGTATATCAGGAAATTTATCTTTCCCAAGGTGGCAATTTACATGAAGAAGGTGGGAAAGAAAATGCGTAATTTTCAAGGGCAATTTGCTAATAAAGGTGGACGTAACGCGCCGAAGATAGGAAAAGCTAAAAATACTAAAGGAACTGTAATGCGGATATGGGATTATTTAGGTTTTCAAAAAACTGCTCTTATGTTCGTTGTTTTTTTAGTATTAGTTACTACATTACTCGGATTATTAGGCCCATATTACATGGGTGTAATTATAGATCAATATATTGTACCGAAAGATTTAAGTGGTACTGCAAGAATGTGTATGTTACTTATCGTAATTTATGGTATTACGGTGCTTTTAACATGGTTACAAACGTTTGTCATGATCAACGTTGCATTAAAAACAATACAAAAAATACGCCAAGACATTTTTGAGAAAATCCAAACGCTATCTTTAAGGTTCTTTGATGTACGTTCTCAAGGTGATTTAATGAGCCGTGTGACAAATGATATAGATAATTTGAATCAAGCGTTGACACAAAGTGTTGTGCAAATTATTTCATCAGCGTTAACCTTTATAGGTGTGACGATTGCGATGTTCTCATTAAATTGGATTTTAGCAATTGTAACTTTAATTACAGTACCTCTTATGTTTTTCGTTACAAAAAAACTAGTTGCATATAGTGGTAAAAATTTTGCGAAACGTCAAAAAGATTTAGGGGAGTTAAACGGATTTATAGAGGAAGCAATTACAGGGGCAGACGTAACTACGTTATATGGAAAAGAAAAAGAAAGTGTACAAAATTTTAATAAAATTAATGAACAACTAAGAATATCAGCTACGAAAGCTGATACGTTTTCAGCATTTATTTTTCCAAGTATGAACTTTATTAATAACTTAGGAATGGGACTAGTAATTGGGGCCGGGGCAGTTATGGTATTAAACGGAATGACAACAGTAGGTGTCATTGCGGCTTTTATTAATTATTCTCGTCAATTCTCAAGACCACTAAGCCAATTTGCAACTTTAATGAATACAATTCAAGCGGCAGTTGCTGGAGGAGAACGCGTTTTTGAAATTATGGATGAGGTACCAGAAATTCAAAATAAAAAAGATGCATTCGTTGTACGAAATTTACAAGGTCATGTTGCGCTTGAGAATGTTTCATTTGGTTATAAGGAAAACAAAAAGATTTTAGAAGATGTGAGTCTTGAGGCAACGCCCGGAGAAACAATTGCTTTAGTCGGTCCGACTGGATCAGGGAAAACAACAATCATAAATTTGTTAACTCGATTTTATGACATTCAAAAAGGGAAAATTAAAATAGATGGAAATGATATAAAAGATTATGATATTAATTCTCTAAGAAGTAAGATAGGAGTAGTTTTACAGGATACGTATTTATTTGCAGGAACGATTATGGATAATATTCGTTATGGGCGTTTAGGTGCTAGCGATGAAGAAGTAATCAATGCGGCTAAAGCGGCATCTGCACATTCTTTTATTAAGCATTTACCGAATCAATATGAAACAGAAATTGCTTCAGAAGGATCGAATTTAAGTCAAGGACAAAAACAACTTCTTGCAATCGCACGAGCGATTTTAGCGGATGCAGATATATTAATTCTCGATGAAGCGACATCTAATATTGATACGCGAACAGAATTGCAAATTCAAGCAGGGTTAAATAATTTAATGAGAGGTCGAACAAGTTTCGTAATCGCTCACCGACTCAAAACGATTGAAAAGGCAGATCAAATCCTTGTAATAAAAGATGGAAGTATTTTAGAGCGAGGAAATCATGAATCTCTTATGGAAGATAAAGGATTTTACTTTGATTTGTATACGAGTCAGTTTAAAATTTAAAAAATATTGATGTAATGCGGTTTCTCTAGAAAAGAGAAACCGCATTTTTTATATTTGCAAACATAACTATCCAAATAGGCTTTCGCTAAATGTTGTAACTGTATCCCCGGTAGATCCGGTAGCCCCCGTCGAGCCGGTAGCACCAGTAGCTCCAGTAGACCCAGTCGGTCCGGTTGGGGAATGGGGAAGAATAATATGGTTAATATTTAAAAGTGGAAATGTATTGAATATATCTTTGTTTTGATAATCTATCAAAATCACCTCACTAGTAAGTTTAAAGAAATAGTAAAGTAATATTTTTATGGATAACTCATTCTCATATTACTAATGCAACTTATTTTGGAAATAGTAAATAGCTATTGCCACTATAAAATATTAGTTTTTAGCCTAAATAAATAACCTAAATCTCAATAAAGTTCCTATTTAAAGATAAAGAGCGCTCTTAAATGCGCTCTGAGACAAGTTTTATGTTGGAAGGGGAATCAAGAAATTATGTGCATACTGTTTTAGAATGTTGTAGATTTTTTAATTAAAAATAAAGCAATCTTATAAAAGTTATATTTTTGTATTAATAGATAGTCACCATACAATAAAATATGCTTGTTGGATATAAATGTGTGTCAAATCTACAAAAATATATTTTGGCGTGTAAAAGAAAGGTTAAATGTTAATTGACTAGTATTGTGTTTTTATTAAAGAAGTTGTGCAATATTGAAACCGATTTTTATTTGGATAAAAATTGGCAACTGAAAAATAAAGTGTTTATCAGTCACCAATGGAGGGGGGATTAAATCTTATTATTAAGTTTTTAATTTTATTTTTGTTTTTATTTCGATAAGAAATTGCACCGATTAATCTTGATAGAAGGCTCTCTTTTAATAATTTTAAAATAAGCAGGCTAGGTGAGTGGATTAGTATATAAATTGGTTCGACTGATGAAGATTGGTATTAAAAAGTGCAAAGATCTAAAATTAGAATGAGTATCTAGTTAGTGTATGACCATTGAAATAGCACTGAAAACTAATAAAACAGCCATAATAATGTTAAATAATTGATTATGTGTTAATAAAAGCTTTTGAAACATTGAACCAAATAAGCACCAACTAAATGTACTCATTAAACCGACTACACCTAAAAATAATGAAAAAAGTAGAAAACTTGAATATGAATTGTAGTAAGGGAGAATAAAAGCCGAGACTACAGTCAATCCGAATAATATTCCTTTTGGATTAACAAATTGAAGAAAAATCCCAACTGTAAATAAGTTTTTATTATATTTTTTATTGGAATCTGTACTGCCTTTACTAGTGAGTATTTTAAAAGCTAAATATAGCATATATGCTACACCTAAAATTTTTAAAGGAAATTCGATTATAGGTAGGATATTAATTAATGCAATATTAAAGAAACTACATAAGGAAGTGAGAATGAAAAAACCGAAAGCTACTCCAAAGCAAAATTGCAAACTCCTCTTTAATCCATATTGATTGGCGTATGTCATAGCTAAAAAATTGTTAGGGCCGGGTGTGAAGCTACTTATAAAAACAAATAATAAAAAAGAAAATATAGGCATTTCAAAACCCCCTAATAATTATCGTGTGTTATAATGATCGAAAAGAACAATATAACGTGCGCTTTTTATTATACATAACGGTCGTTATATTGTATATAGTGTGGGAGTGTTTTTTATGGAAGAAATTCAACTTATTCTGGCGAAGAATTTAAAAACAATTCGAGAGAAAGAAAAATTAAGTTTAGAAAAGGTTTCTCAATTAACAGGTGTGAGTAAAACGATGATTGGACAAATTGAAAGAGGAGCATCAAGCCCGACACTAACAATAATATGGAAAATTGCTAATGGTTTGAAAGTGTCTTTTACTTCTTTAATCAACAATCCACAGCCTGATACGAAAGTGGTTTTACGAAATGATGTTCAAGTATTGTCTGAAGACAATGGGAGATATAAAGTGTATCCCTCTTTTCCTTTCCAAGATGATAGGAACTTTGAAATCTATACGGTTGAAATTGAACCAGAGGGAAAATTAAGTTCGGAAGCGCATAAAGAAAGAACGGAAGAATATATAACGGTATTTGAAGGGGAACTGACAATTGAAGTAAATGATTGTCAATATAAATTAAAAAGTGGAGATTCAATTCGTTTTAAAGCGGATAGATCCCACTCTTATAAAAATTCAGGAAGTACACGAACTCGGTTAAGTATGACAATTTATTATCCAGCTACATAAGCTTGCATTTACATTAAAAATACAAGGAAATACGTAATGGTAAAAACTATCTATATGAGATGGTTTTTATTTTTTTGTAAATTACAAAAAAAGACACTCATTTGAGTGTCAACATAGTATTGCTCTCGCGTATAGGATTGGAGAATGTTTCTCAAATACATATTGAGATGGTTCGTAAAGGAGAAACTGTCTTCATATTTAATGTAACATCGGTAGGAGGGCGTGTAAATTGATAATATATATACGGAAAATTTAGTATAGATAGTTTCTACTATGAATATAGTACAATTTGTTTTTTTATTTCTTAATCACTGTCGTGAAATTATTAGAACGTTCTTATCTTTATGGCTGACGTGATATGTACCACTTTAGTATTTAAGAATGTTTATTATAAAAAAGAATGAATCATTTTTTAAACGATTCGTATAATTGTTAGAGAGGCGCCTGTTGAAGTATCTCCAATTAAATGAACGGTGGATAATATGCCGAATATTTGACGCGAAATTGTGTTGCCAGCATTTAAATTAGTTATTAAATTATTATTATAATTTGAAGTTGATATTGCGGAGAAAAAAGAGAATAGTTATAAAGTTATTCCTTAATGATAGAGTCATAATTATGTAAATTAATTAAAAAACATGTGGAATGAGGTATTAAATTGAAACGGAATGACAAGTTATCAATGAATAAATGAAAAAAGTGGTGTTGTTACTTGTAGAATATATGTTAAGGGATAATTTGAATTTGTATATTGAAATTTAAATGCTTTGGAATTTATTAGATAAACGTGGAAAATTAAAATTTATCATTTACACTTTATAGTTCATGGAATAAGTTATACCGTTTAAAAAATTCCCCATCAGCAAAAAAGATGAATTCTATTAAAAATAGAATTCATCCCTTACATATACTATATAGTAGGATAGTATATTATTTATCGTGCGCAGTGAAAGATCATTGTTCAAATTAGTAATAAACTATTTATTTTTATTACAGTTGCATCCTTTTTTCTTTACATAGCCTTGTTGAGTTAAATCTCTTTGCGATTGGGAATCGGAAGATTGAGAATTCGAAGATTGAGAGGATGCTGATGAACTACTATTTTTATTATGAGAGTAGTTTTTTCGATAGTTATAATTACTCATAGTACTATCACCTCCAATTAAATATATAAATAGTATATGTATGTACACTATTAATTGTTACGATAAAGAATAGGAAGAGAAGATACAATAAAAAATCTCCTAGTTATTTTCCGAGGAGATAAATGATGGTTCTTTTAAAATGTTATAAATTAATATCCCCAGTAAAGAGGGAAATAATATGAATCTTGGTAATATAGTTTTTGTTGTTGAGTAGATGGCTGAGATAGTGGATTTATCATTCCTCGGTTTTGATTACAGTTTGCTGGGGGACCAATTACTGTAGTGGATTGAATTGGGGATATCGTTTGTTTCCATTGTTGTTCATTGAGACAATAAGTATGAGCCATCATATTGGCTGGTGTTAATCTTAAAATATCAGACCCCAAAATCACTTCTGGTGTAGGGGCATCGAAAATGGCTAATAAATGAGTATGATCAGTTGTAGCAATTTCGTAGTGCTACCATTCCTGCGGTATATTAGCAACTTGCCCTGGATTTATCGGTAAGTTTAATATTTGATTTGTTAATGGATTAAGCAAAGAAACAATAGCAGATCTTGAAATACAGTAAACAAGTTCAGCTGCATTTTGATGAATATGTGGTTCTACAACATTTCCTGTATTTAAATATATATCTAATAAAGAAGTGTTTTCTAAAGTATTTAATTGTTTAATGCCAAGTACATTTATATAATTTTGGGCATCTTTCTTAAAAAAATTACTCTTACTTACATCGTGAGTGAAATTGGTTGTGGGGGAGGTGTAGTCAATATTAGAAGTCAATTGTATTACCCGCCTTACTTAAGCTTTAATGCAATCTGAAATTAGGGTATGAGTCTAGTTATTGAAATGTGAAAGGATTGATGGTGTTAGTTTTTTAAATAATATAATGGTTAAAAGAAATAATGTATATGTAACTGAATGTCACATCCTTCCTTATTCGTTCGTCTTGTATGTAGAACGATAAGGAGGGATTATATTATGAATAAATTTGACGTAGCAATTGTTGGCGGTGGGCTTGCTGGATTAACAGCATCTATATATTTAGCGAAAGCCGGAAGAAAAGTTATTATATTAGAAAAGTCCATTCGCTTTGGTGGTCGAGGGATGACTATAAATAAAAATGGGATTTGCATGAATCTTGGTGCACACGCTTTATACAGAGGAGGAGAAGCGTTTTTAACTTTTAATGAGCTCGGTATGAATCTTCCGGGTGGAATGCCATCTACAAAAGCGCAAGGGATATGGAAAGGGGATGTATTTACCATTCCAACAGATTTCCGCTCTATTTTATCAACAGCGTTACTTTCATGGTCTGCAAAAGTACAATTCTCTCGTCTGATGATTCATTTAGGGAATTTAGATGTAGGGGAAGTTCCAAAAATGAGCCTAACTACATGGGCAGAAAAAGAAATAAAGGATCCAATGGTTCGAAATATATTTTATGCGCTATGCCGAACGACAACATATACGTATGCTCCTACAATACAATTAGCATCATCAGTACTAAAGCAAATACAGCTTTCTATGAAAGAAGGAGTATTTTATGTAGATGGTGGTTGGGAGACGATAATAACAAAATTAAGCGATATAGCGAATGAAGTTGGTGTGCAATTTCTGGCTAATAAGTATGTTTTGGAAATAGAGCATAGCGAAGATAAACAAAGAATACATTGTTTTGACGATGAGATATTTGAAGTGGGTACAGTTATCGTGACGACTCCACCGAAAGAAGCTTGTAAAATAATAAAAGGTGCAGAAGGAACAAGTTTGCAAAAATGGAGTAAGCAATCAATACCAGTGACCGTGGCAGCGTTAGATATTGGTTTGAAGCGATTACCAAATCCGTTGCATCAATTTGCATTAGGGTTAGATCAACCTATATTTTTTACGAACCAATCAAGAGCAGCTAAATTAAGTGAAGATAGATCAATTGTAGTGAGTTTAATTAAGTATCATAATCCTATAGTAGAGATAAATCATTTTCATGATGATAAAGAACAGTTAGAAAAAACGATGGAGTTGTTACATCAAAATTGGAAAAGAGAAGTTGTTGTAAAGCAATATTTACCGAAAATAACGGTAGTACATGATTTTCCTCATATTGACCGAGTTGAAACCCCGGGTCCTAATATTCCTGAAATGCCAGGCGTTTACGTTGCAGGAGATTGGACTGGACATGATGAATTATTAGCGGATGCTGCGGTAGCAAGTGGAAAACGTGCAGCGTTACACATTTTAAAGCAATTAGAAAGTGAGGCTGTTCATCATGGAAACGGAGCAATTATATGAAACTTATCAACCACTATTATTTTCATTAGCATACAGAATCCTTGGGAGTGTTATGGATGCTGAGGATATAGTTCATGACGTATTTATCACGCTAAATAATATAGAGGACGATCAATCTATTGAAAATATGAAAGCATATTTATGTAAAATGGTGACAAATCGTTCAATTGATAAATTACGTTCGGCAGCGCATAAACGTAACGTATATGTAGGGATGTGGTTACCAGAGCCGCTTGTGGAAGATAGTGATAGTGATGAGCCATCAGAGTCATTTGTAATGAAAGAATCCCTTTCTACAGCATATTTATTACTTTTACAACAACTATCTGAGGTAGAAAGGATTGTTTTCATATTAAGAGAGGTTTTCAGTTATGACTACGAGGAAATAGCTTCAATTGTTGATAAAAGTAGCGTGAACTGCCGGAAAATCTTTCAACGCGCACGAAAAAGTATTTTGGATAAGCCGAAACAATCAAAATTAAGCACGAAGAAAATGGCTGCTTATGTTGAAAAGTTTGTATCATCATTACAGTGTGGGGATGCGCAAGGCATGTTAGAAGTATTAAAAACAGATGCGATATTCAAAGCAGATGGTGGCGGTAAAGTTACAACTGCAATTAATCCGATTTATTCTGCAGATAAAATTATACGTTTGTTCTTTGGAATTGCAAAACGAGTGTCAGAAGAGTATACTATTGAGTTCAAAATGGTAAATGGTGCACCAGGAGTTATTGTTACAATAAATAATAAAGTGACTTATGTGCTTTCATTTGCATTTGAGGATGAGAAAATTTCAAACATTTATATGATGGTTAATCCCGAAAAACTTATGCATTTAAATGTTAAAATATAAAATAAAGACGCATTTCTATTGAAATGCGTCTTTATTTTATTACTTTTCTAACATTTCAAGAGGTACATCTTTTTCTCCAGCTACCTCAAATTTAATTTCCCCGTCTTCTTCATAAATACGTGTAATAATCGGTATAGTAATCATTAATTTTTTATGCTGCTTTCGCTTTCTAGCAGCATCTAAGCTAATCACGTTCATTGTAAGCATCCTTTCTTCTAAAAATATATAAACAAAAGAAAATGCGTCCGAAAAGGGCGCTTAATTGAATTTGAAATACCGATTCATTTAAATGGGGTTTATATTATTTTATAACTGCAATTTTTATGAAAAATGATATGAATGGAATAATTGCACGTAGAAATTAACTTTACCAAAAAACGAAACAATATGCTATAAAAAAATTCGAATCTTTGTCATAAAATGAGAAAAAGGTTTTTATTTCGCATATAATAAACAGTAGACGGGCAACACGAGCTTATTCATCATATTGCTTAGAAAGGTGATGAAAAGAATGGATACTTTAGATTCATTATTATTTCAACTTGAACAGTATGGAGAAGAGCATGATCGAAATAAAAAAACACGGGAAGAAAAATTACGGAATATTTCTCGTGAGATGGGGCAATTTTTATCAATTTTAGTAAAAGGGTGTAATGCAAAAAAAATTTTAGAAATTGGAACTTCTAATGGTTATTCTACATTGTGGTTAGCTAACGCGGTAGAAGAAACAAATGGAAACATAACAACTGTAGAACTTTCTTCAGAACGAGTTGGAGAGGCACTTGTTAATTTTGAAAAGGCAAACCTTTTACAAAGAATCGATGTTCATAATCAAGAAGCAGGGGCATTTTTAGATTCGCAACTAGATCATTCATTTGATTTTATTTTCCTAGATTCAGAGCGTACGCAATACATGTGGTGGTTGGAGCATATAAAACGTATGTTACAACCAAAAGGTCTTCTTGTTGTTGATAATGCAACCTCTCATGCGAGTGAATTAGCTGAATTTATAAAACTGATTGAAGAAGATGATACGTTTGAAACTGTGTTATTAGCGTTTCAAAAGGGAGCGTTTGTAGCACGGAAGAATAAATAGAAATGAATGTAATATAATTATCCCATTGAAAGAGGGCAGATGTCAAAACATTGAGTACAGCATGATAGTAAGAGCGTAAATGATATAGGGAATTTATGAAGAATCCGCCTTCAGCATGTTGGTCTCTAGGTCTTAAGTCTGAGGAAAATAATGCTGATAACAGGTATACTTATACTAAGAAACAGGGAATGACTGCATAAGCAGGTATTTCTTGAAAAATCGATTTCAAATAGGCTAATTGTACATGAAATACGATATATTTGATGAAATATAGTGCACATAAATTCGCACATATAAATAAAGGAGCGATTTTGTTGACTGAACTCGAGAAAAAAGAACCCGTATCAATTGTGAAAGATAATAATGTAGAAGTAGTAGTTGATACAGTTATAAAAGATGAAGAACTTGATGAACTGAATAAAGAAGCTGACCTTTATGTACAAAAGTTAAATAGCGAGCAAAATACAGATTTATCAAAAGTATTGTCGCAGCTTGGAGACTTAGGAGATAAAGAACAACAAGCGGCGGGACAAACGTTATCAGCTTTAAAGCGCCCTGTAACAGCGATGATGAATGGGAAAAATGAAGAAATTCCAAATACATTGCTAGAATTACGAAAAGTGGTATCAGAGCTTGATCCGAATTCATTAAAAGCAAGTGGTATGAAGAAAATAATGTTTAAAGTATTCAAGAAGAATCCTCTTGAAACATACGTGCATAAATATCAATCTATAGATAAGCAAATTGAGGAAATTATACGATCACTTCTAATTGGCCGTGATAACTTACAAGAAGATACAGTTGGTCTTGAAATGTTAAAAGAGCAATCGCACGATAAAATTCACGCTCTTGATAAACAAGTATACTTAGGGAAAAAACTTGCTGGCATGCTTGAAGCTGAGAAGCAAAACCCAGATCGCCAAAGGGATATTCCGTTAATTAACGATGCATTAGAAAAGATACTAGTACGTACACGTAATATGCAGCAAGCAAAAAGTGTATTATTACAATCTATCGCATCTGTAGACATCATTAAGAAAAATAACGAAAAATTAACAGAGGCAATTCGTAATGCAATTACGATGACGCAAAATGTTGTAACAGTTTCAGCTGCTATTCAGCTAGCATTAACGAATCAACGTAAAACAATTGATGCCGTTAATGCGACAAATGAAGCGATTGAATCAATGGTATTAAGTAACTCTCAAGCGTTAAAACAAAATACAGAAGAAACAACAAAATTACTTGAAAATCCTGCTATTAGCATGGATAAATTACGGGAATCATTCCAAAATGTATTCGCTGCTATTGAAGCATCTGAGAAATCGTCAGAACGTATTATCGAGTCTAGTAAGAAATTTGTCATTGAACTAGACACATTTAATGATGAGATGAAACAGAAACTCATTCAACGTCCAAGGAAATAACAGATTATTAGAGGAGGTGAAAAAATGAGTTTCATTCAAACAGTATTAGTACTATTAGGTACTTTGCTTTTAATAGCATTTACTGTCGTTGTATTAGTTGTATATTTCGGACGAAAACTGTATTTTTCATGGACGAAACCATACAAAAGGGCGCAAGATTCTATAGAGAAGTTATCGAACAAATCAACACCGTTTTTACAAGAATTCACACAGCACCCACTTTTTTATCGCTGGATTCGTACTGAAGGAAAAAAAGAACAACATACATTAAACACTCTTTTCTGTGCTTCCGGCCAACGTACGAGAGAGCAAGTATTCTCAATGTTACCGAAAGAAAAACAGAAAAAAGTGCATGTAATGGCAAAAACAACGAAAAAGCTTACAAATGAAGATATTGATGTGGCCGCGATGAAAGTGAAAGATTTCTTAAGACAAGAAACACAGCAAACTGTAAAACCGACAGACCTATCGTTTTATAAATTGTATTTTTATGATCGATATCCAGATGCATTAAATACAATTCAAGCGTATAAACGCTCAATAAATCCTTCATTACAAAGAACGGTTGATGATATTACAATTTCAGTATTAAATGCTCTTCCGTACTATCAAGAGCAACGTATGTTTGAACAACAACATAAACTTGAAACGTTCTTAATGAAAGATTTAACAGCAATGTTATCATTAGTAGTACAATTACCACCTTCACAACGTCCCGAAAAAGAAGAAGAATTAAAAATCTACTTGCAAAGTTTCCAAAAAGAAATGGAAATAGTCGAGCGAGATATTCGTGACTCCATTGATCATGATTTGAATGTGAAGATGAGAGCAGCGACTGAAAAGTTTAAGAACAAATAGAAGAGACCGCCTTAAAAGTTGAATGTTTCAGCTTTTAGGCGTTTTTTTTGTAAATTGAGGGAGTTTAATCCTTTGTAAAATTGTATATACAAACGTTAATAAATGGTAAAATATAGAATGGTGTTTTGTACTTTGTGTAAACAATTATTATAAAAGGGGTATAGTATTGTGTTATTTGAGTTAGTCATACTATTTGTAATTCTATTTTTATTTCTTGGCTATCCTATTAGTAAGGTTTGGGATAGTTTCCAATTGAGGAAGGAGAATTCCTCAAGTATATTAAAGTTCGAGCCACAGGAAATATTATCAATATGTTTGAGTTATTTTATCTTTGGTTTAGGTATTATGTGGAATGCGAATGATGTAAGAGGAGGAATACCATTACATAAATTTGAAAAGAACGGAATGCTGTCTGATCAATATGCTTCTTTAGCACAAGACCACATTGTTATAGTGGTTCTCTTAGTTATTTTAGGTGGAGTTTCGTATTGGAGGTTAACAACAGACTTAGAAAGACTTTCACCAATATTTTATATTTTTTATAGTACTTTAATGATATTAAACATTGTATATACATTCATCTATATTACCCATACAGGCTTTACCTTTTATATGGAACTCGGAGGGTTGAGATACATTCCAGTCTTTTGTATTCAAGTTGGGATGCTTGCATTTAGTCTATTATTCATAGCTAAATTAAGAGATTCATTAAGTTATTTCATACAATCTCAGCATGAGAAAGATTATAAGCAGAGCAACAGAATTATATTATTTCTGTATCGTATTTCTTTTGGATATCAAAAAATGGCTACTGTTTGGATGATAAGTTTATTTCCTGTATTGTTAATTGTTCAATTTATTTTAATACTTTTTGGCCAAAAACCAGATAGTTTTATAAGAGTGTTTATGGAAACAAGTAGTTTTAATTATTCTAAGATTCCTGCCCCAAGTCCTCAAATTGTCTCCGGAGATGGGCATTATTTATGTACGGTTTCTGTGAAAGGGCACGAAAACATTGTTAAGCCATTACGAGCAGGAATTAGGCATGGAGAAAGAATTACAGTAAATCGACAGTTATTAATTGCGAACGCCTTTGAAAATGTAATTGAAGAGCGGGCACCAAAATGTCATAAGGTTATTCGTAATTTTTATGATAAATACGGTTATCCGATTAGTAAGCATATTAATACGAAATGGTCGGCTGATTTTGTTTACATTTTAATGAAGCCACTAGAATGGTTCTTCTTATTTGTACTTTACACAGTAGATAAAAACCCTGAGAATAGAATTCATATTCAATATAGTGAACTACGAAAATAAAAGTAAGAGCCCTCATTCAAAAAATGGAGGCTCTTACTTTTATTTTGCTTGAATAGTAGATTTACTAGAAGGAAAACTTTCATTATGCAATCGATCAACTGCAGTTACCACATACGTATACGTTTCTCCAGAAATAGCCGTTTTATCTACATAAATTTCTCCAAGTTTTGTTTTTCTTATAGTAGTAAGTAAATGTTTTGGATTTTGTATATCCACTTCATTTTTTCCATTCACACGGTAAATGGCGTAATAAGCAGAGTCATTATCTCTATTGTCAATTATACCTATAGCAATACCTTCATCTCGTGGAATGGCCCCTTTTAAGGTTGGTTGTTTTGGTGGATCATGATCAAGCCAAGGCATAGGTGGGATTAATGCAGGATATTTATATATATCTTTCGAGAGTCTATCTTTCATTCCTAGTGGATTGTTATTCATATCTTTTAAGCTGAAATGCATACTACCTTTTATTTGAGGATATTGATGGTTTAATGCAAGTTGCCTTGGATATTCTTCTGGATCAGACCAAGCAGGGACAGAATTGTTATTAATTTTATAGGCCGCCTGACCGATGTATAGGTGAATCGGTTTGTTATTTGTTTCTTTTACCCACCAATCTACTAATATGTCATATGCGGCAGGTGTGAAACCAATATTCCAGTATATTTGCGGTGTAATGTAATCAATATATCCTTTTTGTATCCATTCACGTGTATCAGCATAAAGGTCATCATAGTTTCTTTGGCCTGCGGTTGTGTTAGAGCCGGTTGGATCGTCAGCTATATTTCGCCATACGCCGAATGGACTAATGCCAAACTTTACATATGATTTTTCTTGCTTAATAGCTATATTTAAACCTTTTACAAGTGCATTTACATTGTTTCGTCGCCAATCTTCTATAGTTGTAAATTTACCATTATTATAAGTTTCGTACGTTTTTTGATCGGGGAATTCTTCACCAACTACTTTATAAGGGTAAAAATAATCGTCCATATGAAGGGCATCAATGTCATAATTTTGTACGATTTCTAAAGCACTTTCAGTTATAAAGTTTTGAACTTCTGGAATACCAGGATTGTAATATAATTTTCCACCGTAAGGTACAACCCAATCGGGATGTTGTCTTGCAGGATGATTTTTTGATAATCGATTTATATCAGTGTGATTCATTGTTATTCGGTAGGGATTAATCCACGCGTGGAACTCTATATTTCTTTTATGTGCTTCTTCAATCATAAATGCGAGCGGGTCATAACCAGGATCTCTTCCTTGTGTACCCGTAATGTATTCAGACCAAGGACCGTAATTTGAAGGATAAAAAGAATCAGCAGTTGGTTTAATTTGTACAACCACTGCATTCATACCGGTGTTTTTTACATCGTCTAACAACCTTATAAATTCTTGTTTCTGATTTTCAATAGGTAAGCCAGTTTTTGAGGGCCAATCAATATTAAGAACAGATGCTATCCATGCAGCACGTAATTCATGTTTTTTGTACGTAGTATTTACTTCAGCATAAGTAAAGTGAGGGGAAATGAAAGAGAAAGGAATAAACAAAATAACGATACAACACACCATTAATAAACGTTTCATTATCATTTATACGCCTCCCTACCATACGTTTATCTAAAATAATATATGATGTAAGGTTAGTCTTGCAATTGAGAAAAATAAATATTGAAACATTAATTTAATAGAAAAAATATTTTTGGTGAAAGTTACTTTCATTATAACTAAATTGTTTCATTTCTTCATATGCTTGTTAGTAAAGTGAAACTTCCTTTCATTTGAAGGGGGTAATTTATAAGTATAGGAGGATATATAAATGAGAGTTTTATTCGTTTGTTCTGGGGGCATGTCCAGCGCAATTGTTGTAAACGCTTTAAAAAAAGAAGCGGAGAAAAAAGGTGTTAACATGCAAGTACATGCTATTGGAACAAGTGAGGTGGAAGAAGAAGTAAAGAATGGCTGGGATGTTGTAATGGTTGCACCTCAAGTTAGACACCGATTTGACTCTGTGAAAAAACTTGCAGAAGAGGAATCTGTTCCTTGCGGCATCATTCCACCGCAAGCATACACGCCACTTGGTGGACCAACTTTATTAAAAACTGTAAATGATTTAATTAGTTAGGAGGAAGTGCTATGAATAAGTTTGTCTCGTTTCTTGATAAAAACTTATCTGGACCGATGGCAAGGCTTTCTGAACAGAGACATTTACAAGCAATCCGTGATGGAGTTATTTCGGCGTTACCATTTATTATTGTAGGAAGTTTCTTTTTAATCGTAGCATTTCCACCATTATCGAAAGATAGTTTCATATCAGTTTGGGCATTAAAAAATCAAACAAGTATATTAATACCATATCGCTTAACGATGTTTATTATGTCTTTATATATAGCATTCGGAATAGGATATAATTTAGCGAAAAGTTATAAGTTAGATGCTTTATCAGGAGCTCAACTTGCAGTATGTTCACTACTTTTAACATTAACGCCTGAATTAATTGATAAAAAAGGATTTATGCTTCCGATGACAAATCTCGGAGGTCATGGATTATTCGTGACGATGATTGTTTCTATTCTATCTGTTGAGATTTTAAGATTTTGTAAGAAGAAAAACGTAACGATCAAAATGCCAGAACAAGTACCGCCGTCAGTAGCGCGTTCGTTTGAAGCACTTATACCTGCAGCTTTCGTTATTATCATCATGAGTCTTATTACAGTCGTTTTTAAAGTTGATGTACATTACGTTGTGGATAAATTAGCCGCACCGTTAGTAAAAGCTGGTGATAGTTACTTTGGCGTTATTATACCTGTATTTTTAATTACATTTTTCTGGTCTTTCGGAATACATGGTGTATCAGTTGTAGGTACTGTAGCAAGGCCGCTTTGGGATGTGTATTTAGGAAAGAACGGTGAAGCTGTAGCGAGTGGTGCGAGTCATTTTCCATTCATTGCACCAGAGCCGTTTTATCAATGGTTTATTTGGATTGGTGGTTCGGGCGCAACGTTAGGACTTGTATTAGCTATGATCGTATTTGGTCGATCAAAATATTCGAAAGCTTTATCCAGAACTTGCATTGTTCCTGGGATTTTTAATATTAATGAACCGGTTATATTCGGTTTGCCGATTGTATTGAATCCAATTTTAATTATTCCTTTCGTCATTACACCGTTAGTAACAGCTACTATAGCTTATGCTGCAACTGCGATGGGATTTGTAACACCAACGCATATTATGCCGCCGTGGACATTACCAGCTCCAATTGGTGCGTATTTAGCTACAGGCGGAGATTGGCGTGCAATTGTATTAGTTTTTATAAATATAGCAATATCATTCCTTATTTACCTACCATTCTTTAAAATGTACGACAAAAATATGCTTGAAATTGAAAAGAATGGTGACGGGGAATCTGTTAATTCTTAAGTTTTATACTGTTATTTTGGGTGATAGACTTTTGTCTATCACTTCTTTCACATTAAGTCCAGAGAGGGTGAAATGAAATGAATATAAAATTTAGTTATAAAGGTGTATTTTTATTATTATTTGGAGTAATATGTGCGAATTTACTTTTCGTACCTTTATTAAGAATGCTAAATTTATCGCAAATGCATAGTATATGGCTCGTTACAAGCATTGCGGCAAGTGTTTTGCTTACGGTAGTTGTGTCTTTCATTGATGGAACGTTTATATCGAAAGCTCACTTGTTTTTTAGATTTATATTGTTTTCGATCGGTTGTACGTTTTTTACTTACATGATTGTTTTTTAGTAAATAGGAGGTCATGCATGTAATGTATATTGCAGGAATAATGTCCGGTACTTCGTTAGACGGAATAGATGTAGCGCTCGTCCATATAGAAGGGAGTGGTATAGATTCTAAAGTCGAACTTATACATTTTATTACTGTCCCATTTTGTAGTGATATGAAAAATGAAATACAACAATCATTATCAATTGAAACTTCGAATGTCCAACTTATATGTAGTTTGAATTTTAAGCTTGGTTTATGTTTCGCCAATGCTGTTAAGGAAGTTTGTAAAGAGTCAAATTTTTTATTGGAAAAATTAGATTTAATAGGTTCTCACGGACAAACGATTTATCATCAACCAGCACCAGAAGGTAATATTATTTCTTCAACATTGCAGATTGGGGAACCAGCAGTTATAGCATACGAAACGAACACGATGGTTATCTCTAATTTTCGAACGATGGATATGGCGGCAGGGGGACAAGGTGCACCACTTGTACCATACTCAGAGGTCATTTTGTATCGTCATCAAACTAAAAATAGAATTTTACAAAATATTGGCGGGATAGGCAATGTTACAGTGATTCCAAGTAAACGAAGTAATAAGAGTGTTATTGCTTTTGATACTGGTCCAGGGAATATGGTAATCGATGAAGTATGTCAAAGATTATTTCATTTATCACATGATCAAAATGGTGGGATCGCAAAACAGGGAGTAGTTATAGATGAAATTTTAACATACTGTATGAACCATCCATTTTTGAACATGAAACCACCAAAATCAACAGGTAGAGAACAGTTTGGAAAAGCTTTTGTGAGTGAATTATTGAAGCGGTTTGAAAAGCATAGTAAAGAAAATATATTGACAAGTGTCACGAAATTTACAGCATGTTCAATTGTTCACCATTATAAGGAGTTCATTCTGCCATATTATGAAATCGATGAGGTAATTTTAGGGGGTGGCGGAAGTTATAATAATACACTTGTTGAAATGATACGGAATGCATTAAGAGAAGAGAAATACAGAATATGTATCCAGGAAGATATTGGTCAATCTTCAGCAGCGAAAGAAGCAATCGCATTTGCTATTTTAGCAAACGAAACGTATCATCGTAATCCGAGTAATGTGCCGAGCGCAACAGGTGCTAAGAAAACTGTGGTTTTAGGGAATATAACTTTCCCTCCAATAAGAAGATGAAAATGGGGCGAGTAAATGATGAAGTATATGATTGGAGTAGATGGCGGGGGAACAAAGACAGAGTCAATTGCTTTTGATCAAAACGGAAATGAACTTGCAAAAGGTACGAGTGGATTTGGAAATATATTAATAGATTATGAGGATGCACTCTCACATATTATGGATTCGATTAATCAATGTCGGAAAAGTTTAATAAATGAGCGTTGTGTTTGTATTTGTTTAGGGTTAGCGGGTATAAGTGCAGCAAATACAAATGAATTAACGTTACGATTAAAAAAGGAGTATGGAACAAAAATTGAAGTTTTTAATGATGCAATGATTGCACATGCAGCTGCTTTAAAAGGTAAGGATGGAATATTAACTATAGGTGGTACAGGTGCAATTTGTGTAGGAAGGAAAGGAGGAATGTACGAGTATAGTGGTGGATGGGGACATATTTTAGGG
Source organism: Bacillus thuringiensis (assembly GCF_014932895.1). Lineage (GTDB taxonomy): Bacteria > Bacillota > Bacilli > Bacillales > Bacillaceae_G > Bacillus_A > Bacillus_A thuringiensis_AA. The sequence continues at coordinate 33,189 of NZ_JACYOF010000004.1, forward strand.
GATGAGGGAAGCGGATATTGGATTGCATTACAAGCTTTAAAGAAAATGGCATTACAATTCGATCAAGGAGTTAGCCTTTGTCCATTAAGCTTGAATATTCAAAGGCAGTTTCAACTTTTGACACCGTCTCAAATAAAATGCCTAGTATATACTTCTTCAAAAGATAAAGTTGCAGCAATCGCACCATTAGTTATTCAAGAAGCGAGAAATGGGAATGATGATGCACATGAAATTATGATGCAAGCTGGTAAGGAATTAGCGAGAATTACAGTAGATGTTTATAATAAGATGCAATGTAAGCTTTCAACTCCAATTGCAGTAAGTGGCAGCATATTACGTTTAGTTCCTGAAATATATGCTGTATTTAAGAAGTGCTGTGAAGAAAAGATTGAAGAACTTACATTTGTATCACAATCAGAATTGGCAGTGAAAGGAACATATTATTTAATGAAGGATTTATATTTTAAAGTGTAAATTACTAATGAGAATTTTTGTATGATTTGTAAAAATATGATGTTAAAATGTATAAAGGGATGATGATTGAAAAAAGTACAATATAAGTAGGAATTGAATATTGTATTTGTATTCCCATGTAGAAAGTGAATGATTACATGATTAATAGTATGCAGTTTTTGTATGTAGTGGCTTCTTATTTATTTGGAAACATATTGACCGCTTATTTATTAACAAAATGGAAACATGATGTTGATATTCGTGATGAAGGAAGTGGAAATCCTGGTGCGAGAAATATGGGGCGCGTATATGGAAAATGGTATTTCGTAGCTACATTTTTAGGTGATGCAATCAAAGGTGCAATTGTAGTTTATATAGCAAAATACCTTTTTGAAGATGCTACATTCGTAATGTTAACGCTATTGACCGTTATTATTGGACATATTTATCCAATTTTATTTAAAGGCAAGGGCGGAAAAGGTATTTCAACATTTATTGGGGGACTAATCGCATTTGATTATTTGATAGCGCTTACCCTTATTTGTATATTTATTATATTTTATTTAATATTTAAAGGATTTACGAAACCAGGGTTAATTACAATCGCTTGTTTACCAATTTGCATGATTTTTTATTCTTACTCCATTATTACGACCATATTAAGTGTACTTATTATTGTACTTATTCTATATGTAAATCGAGAATAAAGTGAACTTTTAATAAGTGGGGGAATCTCCACTTATAATTTTTATTAAATAGAAAGTGAGTTATTAGTAGAGAGGTAAAGGAGATTGGACATGGGGTTAATTTATAAAGTTGCTGATCAAGCTTGGGAATTTGAAAGTATACATAAATTGAACTATAAAACATTTGTAAAAGAGATTCCGCAACATGAAGAAACGAAAGAACGTTTTCGTATTGATCGATTTCATGAAGAAAATACCTATTTAATTTGTTTAGATGGGGATAAGTTAGTAGGGATGGTCGCGGTGCGGGGAAAACGCCCATTCTCATTAGATTATAAAATCTCAAATTTAGATTTTTATTTACAAGAACATGGTGAAAAAGTGTATGAAATTCGGTTACTTTCAGTAGAAAGTGAGTATCGAAATGGTAGAGCACTTTTAGGATTAATTCGCTTTTTACATCGTTATTTGCTTCTAAACGGATATGAATTGGCACTCATTTCAGCCACAACACGTGAGCTTCCTTTATATGAGCAAATGGGGTTTAAACCTTTTCATACATTAGTTGGAACAGAAGAAGCAGCTTTTCAGCCAATGTATGTTACACCAGTTATGTTTGAAGAGTCGAGTGTTGGGGGAATTATGACGAAAGAATATACGTTTTTACCTGGTCCAGTAGACATTGAAGAAAATGTTCAAAAGGCATTTTCTGCTAAACCAATTTCGCATCGTGCTAAGTCATTCCAAGTGACGATGGACAATGTAAAGAAACGATTACTTCAAATGACAAAAGCAAAACGTGTACAAATTATGTTAGGAACAGGGACGCTAGCGAATGATGCGATTGCGTTACAGTTACGTTATTTAAAAGGTAAAGGACTAGTTTTAGCGAATGGGGAGTTTGGGAATAGATTAATTGAGCAGGCAAAACGAGCGCATTTAAGTTTTGATACATATAAAAAACAAATAGGAGAGCCGTTTATACATATTGAATTAGAAAAAATAATTACAAGTGGAAACTATGAATGGCTTTGGTTTGTTCATCATGAAACTTCAACTGGAATGTTAAATAATTTAGACGAGATAAATACTTTTTGTAAAAAGTATAAAGTGAAACTATGTGTAGATTGCATAAGCTCAATTGGGGCAATTTCATTAGATTTGAAGGATGTATATTTTGCAAGTGGTGTAAGCGGAAAAGCGATTAAATCATATACAGGATTATCTTTCGTTTTTCATAATCACAGTATAGGGAAAAATGAAGCAATACCCGCGTATATGGACATTGGTATGTATGAAATAAATGAAAGTATTCCATATTCTCATTCATGGAATTTAATTTATGCACTGCAAGAAGCATTAAAGAGATTTGAAGATGAAAAGGCATTTGTAAAAATAAAAGAGACATATGCTTATATTGAACAAACTATTTCTAGTATGGGTTTAAAGCTTGTTTCACCTAAAGAGCATGCCGCGCCAATTATACTTACCATTCAGTTAAACGAAGGTCATTCTTCTAAAGCAGTAGGTGATGTATTAGCATTGCAAGGATACATTGTTCATTATGAGTCATCTTATTTGCAAAAAAATAATTGGATCCAAATTGCATGTTTAAATCATTATAAAGAACGTGATATGAAAAGGATGTTGAATTGTTTGCAGATGTGTGTGTTACAGAAAATTCTTTTAGCGTAAATAATTGCATATAATTTCTACAAGGCTATAAGTCACACTTGCTAAGCGAATAGAAGTGCATGTATTGATAAGAGTTTAAAAGAGAGCGAAAGCCCTCTTTTAAACTTACTTGAATGGATTACTCACAGATTGGAATGCCGAGAACTCTCAAAGCTAGTGCTACTTGAAGACTAATTTCCAATCTAGCAATTTCGATGCCAGCAACTGTGAGTACTAAAAAAGGTTGGCCGTTTACGAACACAATACAACTTTCCATATATACGCCTCCTTTCTAATAATCTACTATAGTATATGAGTAAAACTGTAATACGTTATAGTTGGATTTACGAATCTTATAAAAATAATAGATTTACCCTATGTCCACGAAACAAATGGAGCTTCATAGTGTTAAAAATTTAATTGGTAAACAAGGAAGCATCTACAAAAAGGTGCTTTTTATTATTTTTACGTTTCATCATGAAAATAAATAAAGCTAATCAATGACCAATCGAGGACGAAATATATTGATAAATATTTGTATGAGGTAAACTAAGAAGGTTTTAGAAAAATGAAAAGGAATTTTTATACTTGTAACATAAAAATTCTAGGGGGATGTTAATATGGAAAAAACTATGATGGTAGAAACAACAAACATGATGATGTCTATGGAAAAAATGATGTGTGAAATGAAGTGTATGAAAATGATGATGAACAACATGATGCAAATGGATGTAGAAATGGATAAGGCAATGATGGTAAAAATGAACGAATGTGATGAAATGATGAAGACTACTATGTCTATGATGAAAGCGATGAAAGAGAAATGTTGTTGAAGTAACAAAGTTTAGCGTAAAATGATGCGTTTCTTGTAAATTTGAATTAGTAAAGGGTCTATTTTAGTTGGTAAATTAAAATAGGCTCTTTTTAAATATCGTTCAAAAATAAATTGATTTAATTAAAAAAGAACTAAAAGATTATTTTAGTTCTTTTTTCTGTTTAAACACTGTTCAAATCATGTGTTTAAAAGCTATAGATGATGGTTAGGCAGTGAGTAAAGACAAGTAAGAGTCTATCTTTCTTCGTTAAATGTGTGCGGAGGTAAATAATGACTCCATTTTGATTTTACTCTTCTCTCGAATTTCAGCATCCGCATGCCTCATAACATATTTATGCGCTACAGCGATTGCTAAAACATCATCTAATAAACCAATCCCAATAATAGCAGCTATATCTGGAATGAAATCGATGGTTAATACGTAATAGGATAAAGCGGCTAATATTATGAGTTTCGCTTTAGTAGGTAACTCTTTCTTTTTCATTGTGTAGAATAAAATCATACCTTCATATACGCTGGATTTTCCGAGGTTTACTGAGCTTTTTTTGAACTTTTTCCAAAGCGTCTGTTTTTCCATATAAACACTCCTTTTACAAAAACATAGATTTTTTAAAAGGATGGACAAAGATGTGAGGGAATAATCAATTTTATTGTATATTTCCATAAGAATGGGAAATTACTTGTTCAACAAAATATAATGTTTGTTATGCAAAGACTCACAGTGTTTCGTTACATAGTTTGTATAGTAAAATATATGTGGATGATCCAGTTATTATTAAGCATTTAATAAGCGGTATGGGGGAAGGGAAATGAAGATAATAGAACTGCCAATTGAATTCGAATTTAATGGGAGAAAACAATGTATTTATCCGAGCTTAATTATATTAAACAATGAATTAACTTTAATAGATACAGGTTATAAAAATTTTTTACCTTTAATTGAAAATGCAATTTTAAAACATGGATATGAGATGGAAAACTTAAAAAATATAATGATTACTCATTATGATGATGATCATATAGGGTCTTTACACGATTTTAAAGTGAAATATCCTCAAGTTAATATTATTGCTAGTGAAATTGAATCCAGCTATATTAGTGGTGAGATAAAATCAGAGAGATTGGTTCAAGCTGAAGAGATGCTAGAACTTATGCCAATTGAAGAAAAAGAATTTGGCGAATGGTTTATAAAACAGTTAAAAAATATAAGACATATTTCCGTCGATGAAATGGTACATGATGGTCAAATGATTTTGAATAATGAATGTCAAATAGTGGCGACGCCAGGACATACTTCGGGGCATATTTCATTATATTTTCCGAATTTGGACTGTGTAATTACGGGAGACGCAGCTGTTCAAGATAATCGAGAATTAGTAATTGCGAATCCGAATTTTTGTTTAGATATAGAAAAAGCGGAACAGTCTTTAAATAAGATTAAAAATCTTAAGGCGGAAAGATATTATTGCTATCATGGTGGAAAACTTATTGTATAAAATAATAAAAAGATCGGTTTTTCAATTCATAGATTCTGCAATTCGAATCAAGCATTAACATTTTATTTTTTTTGTATGTAGTGATTTTTTATCATTTTTGAGAAAAGCATATTTAAATTTACTTTTCACATCTGTTAGAGATTTCGCCATAATAATTGAGGTAAATTGAAAATATAGTAAGAAAAACATGCAAAAAATCTTTATTAATTTAGTGCTCACTTTTATCACCCTATAACTATATTTCCGTAAATTTGAAATATATATGTAAAGGAACTTATATGTTTCAAAGAAGTTATAGGAGGGAAGAATATGAGTTCTTTATTAGATATAATAGTAGATATTATTTTATTTTATCCTCGAAATGACATGAAATTAAAACATCATATTGCGAAATTAAGCGAATTTGAGTGGTTTCAAAGGTTACATGAAGATACAAAGTATACAAGTTTAATTTGGAGTAACAGAAAAATTAAGAAGTATATTTTGACTTCTGCAAATATGGAAGTATTAGTAAAATCCGAGATGAAACAAAAAGAATTTGTTCATCTTGTACACGATGAATATAAAAAAAGAAGATAAGAATTTTTTTATTTTTCATATTTGGCGAAACAAATGGTACAATGAAAGCTAATGTGAAAAATAAGGAAAAGAAGTGGTCTATTTGAAAAACTTTTTAGAATTAGGAATTAGTGAAACTTTTAATCATACATTACGTGAAAATGGAATTGCGGAAGCAACACCGATTCAGGAAAAAGCGATTCCGGTTATACTGTCTGGTAAAGATATTATTGGTCAAGCAAAAACTGGAACAGGTAAAACACTTGCGTTCGTTTTACCGATTTTAGAAAAAATCGATCCAGAGTCTAGTGATGTTCAGGCTTTAATTGTTGCACCAACAAGAGAACTAGCGCTGCAAATTACAGCTGAAATTAAAAAAATGCTTGTTCAAAGAGAAGATATTAATGTATTAGCGATTTATGGCGGACAAGATGTAGCGCAACAATTGAGAAAATTAAAAGGTAATACACATATTGTTGTTGCGACACCAGGACGATTATTAGATCATATACGACGTGAAACAATTGATTTAAGTAATCTTTCAATGATTGTACTAGATGAAGCGGATCAAATGCTTTATTTCGGTTTCTTATATGATATTGAAGATATTTTAGATGAGACACCTGACAGTAAACAAACGATGCTATTCTCAGCAACGATGCCAAAAGATATTAAAAAATTGGCGAAACGTTATATGGAAGAGCCGCAAATGATTCAAGTGCAAAGTGAAGAAGTAACGGTAAATACAATAGAGCAGCGTGTCATTGAAACGACAGACCGCGCAAAGCAAGATGCACTTCGTTTTGTTATGGATCGTGATCAGCCATTTTTAGCAGTTATTTTCTGTCGTACAAAGGTTAGAGCAAGTAAGCTTTATGATGATTTAAAGGGATTTGGTTATAATTGTGCTGAACTTCATGGTGATATACCTCAAGGGAAACGTGAAAGAGTCATGAAGAGTTTCCGCGAAGCTAAAATTCAGTACTTAATTGCGACTGATGTAGCAGCTCGTGGACTGGATGTAGATGGTGTGACTCACGTATTTAACTATGATATTCCTGAAGATGTAGAAAGCTATATTCACCGTATTGGCCGAACAGGACGTGCTGGTGGTTCAGGTCTTGCAATTACGTTTGTTGCAGCGAAAGATGAAAGATTTTTAGAAGAGATTGAAAAAGTACTGGGTGCACCGTTGCAAAGACAAGTAATTGAACAACCGAAGATAAAACATGTAGATGAGAATGGAAAGCCGATACAAAAGCCGGCTCAAAAACCGAAGAAAACAGGTCAATATCGTCAAAGAGATAGCCGTGAAGGTTCAAGAAATAGCTCAAGAAATGATACAAGAAATAGTTCGAGAAATGATAACAACCGATCATTTAATAAGCCAAGCAATAAGAAAAGTAGTACAAAGCAAGGTCAGCAAAGACGCGGTCGTTAAATATTTATAATTTTAAAAGAGTCGCAAAAAATTGCGGCTCTTTTTTGTATTTTTATAACGAAGTCGATATAAGTACAAGGGTGATTTTAACGAGTAAATTTTAAAATTTCATTCACCGTATTAAAAATAAATTTTAAAATTCATAAAGGAAATATAAAGTAGGGTGTCGTATATGTACTGTGAGAGGAAACTTTTTACTAACTAAGCATATAATTTAAGTAGACCGACAGTCGGTCAATTAAGAAGGAGAACATGAATGAGAGTCGTAAAGGAGTATGAAGAGCGTAGAAACGAGATTTTAGATACAGCTGAAAAATTATTCGTTACAAAAGGCTATACGAAAACAACAGTAAATGACATTTTAAAAGAAATCGGTATAGCGAAAGGAACATTTTATCACTATTTTAAGTCGAAAGAAGAAGTGATGGATGAAATCATAATGAGGATTATTAAAGCGGATGTTGCTAAAGCAAAAGCAATCGTCTCAAATCCAAATATTCCAGTTTTAGATAAGTTATTTCGAATTTTAATGGAACAATCGCCAAAATCAGGAGATATAAAAGAGAAAATGATTGAACAATTTCATCAACCAAATAATGCGGAAATGCATCAAAAAAGTTTGGTGCAATCAATCATATACTTATCTCCTGTGTTAACAGAGGTTTTAAAGCAAGGAATCGAAGAGGGGATATTTTCTACCCCATATCCTCAAGAAACGATTGAATTATTAATTTCCTCAGCACAAGTCATATTTGATGATGGATTATTTCAGTGGAAGCCTGAAGAAATGATGAGGAGAGCTATAGCTTATATTAAAATGATGGAAGCATCTGTTGGAGCGAAGGAAGGATCTTTTGATTATATGTTGGAGGTTTTAATCAAACAGAAATAGTAATTTTCTGTTTGATTACTATAGACCGACGGTCGGTCTAAATCGAATGAAAGGTGTGAGTATGATGTCAATTAGCACAAAATCTTCTATGAAAGATTTTCATTTAATGGTTACTGGGCAAACTATAACAATTTTAGGATCAACGCTCTTACGTTTTGCTTTGTCTTTATATGTGCTAGATATAACAGGGCGTGCAGATATATTTGCAGGATTATATGCAATAACGAGTATTCCATTTTTGTTGGCACCTCTCGGCGGGGCAATTGCAGATCGCTTTAATCGTCGTAATATAATGGTTATCTTTGATTTAATAAACACTGCGATTGTATTAGGTTTTATTGCTTTATTATTTAATGGCACTGTATCTATTATGTGGATTGGAATTGTTATGTTTCTATTAGCGGTTGTTAGTGCGATGTACGCCCCAGTTGTAATGGCAAGTATTCCGCAATTAGTCCCAGAAAAAAAACTAGAACAAGCAAATGGTATCGTAAATGGTGTGCAAGCATTATCTAATATTGTTGCACCTGTATTAGGAGGAGTATTATATGGCATCATTGGTTTGAAAATGCTTGTTATAATAAGTGGCCTTGCGTTTTTTCTATCAGCGATATTAGAAATGTTTATTAAAATACCATTTATAAAAAGAATGCAAGAAGACCATATCGTACAGACAATTGTAAAAGATATGAAAGAAGGATTTCTTTACGTTTTAAAACAACCATTTATTTTGAAATCTATGCTTCTTGCAGCGTTACTAAATTTAATTTTGACACCCTTATTTGTTGTTGGTGGGCCTATTATTTTGCGAGTAACTATGCAAAGTAGCGATACGATGTACGGAATTGGGATGGGATTAATCGATTTTGCTACAATATTAGGTGCATTGTCAATCGGTTTCTTTGCTAAAAATCTGCAGATGAAAACACTGTATTATTGGATGTTTGTTATTGCTTTATTAGTTCTACCAATGGCGTTATCAGTTACACCATTTATCCTTAGTATGGGACATTATCCACCATTTATCCTCTTTATACTTTGTTCTATTTTTATCGCAATGATTATGACAATCGTCTCCATTTATGTAATTACCGTTGTACAAAAGAATACACCGAATGAAAATTTAGGGAAAGTAATGGCAATCATAACAGCAGTGTCTCAATGTATGGCACCAATTGGGCAAATTGTATATGGTTTTATGTTTGAAGGGTTTAGTTTGAAAATTTATTTACCTATATTATGTATTAGTTTCATATTGATAATATTAGCTTTTGTAACTAAGAAAATATTACGGAATGAGGGGAACTAGTTTGATATGATTAGGCGAATGTTAAAAAGGGATTTCTCTCAAAATAAAATGATTTTCGTTATTTTATTTACGTTTATAATTCTATCGTCTCTTTTAATGGCTAGTGCTTCAAGTATGGTTGTAAACCTGTTCAGTTCAATGGATCAATTATTTAAACAATCAAATGCACCTCACTTCGTACAAATGCACGCTGGAGAAATAAATCAAAAATCAATTGATTCTTTTGTAGTGAAAACACCATTTGTAAAAGAACAGCAAACGGCTGAAACAATCCTAGTGAATGGATCTAATGTTTTCATAAAAAGTAAAGAGCATGCAGAACAAAATAGTGTAATGGATATAAGTTTCGTTAAACAAAACACTTCTTTTGATTTTCTATTAGATTTAAATAACAAAGTAATAGATGTTTCAAAAGGTGAAATTGGTGTGCCGATTTATTATATGCAAAAGTATGATTTGCATATTGGAGATAAAATATGGATTGTAAAAAATAATATTGAACTGGAATTTACAATTTCAACATTTGTTCGTGATGCTCAAATGAACCCATCAATTGTTAGTTCGAAGCGATTCGTAATAAGTGATGAAGACTTAGAAAGAGTAAAAAGAAATGTTGGAGAAAGTGAATATCTTATTGAATTTCAGCTAACAGATTTAAATAAAATAAACGAATTTGAAAATATATACCAGTCATCGAACTTACCTCAAAAAGGACCATCTATTACTTATTCTCTCTTTAAAACTCTCAATTCGTTAACTGATGGAATAATAGCAGCAGTACTTATGTTAATAAGTGCATTATTAATGCTAATCGCAATTTTATGTATTAGATTTACGATTATTACGTCTATGGAAGAAGATTATCGTGAAATAGGTGTTATGAAAGCGATCGGGATTCAAAATAAAGATATTCAAAAACTGTATGTAACAAAATATGTTGTTATTTCAGCTAGCGGCTGCATATGTGGATATATTCTTTCATTATTTGCTACAAAAGTCTTTACCACTAATATCGTACTTTATATGGGTGCGACAGATAAAGGTATTTTACATTATATCGTGCCCATGATGGCTACATTATTAATGTTAGTAGCTGTTATACTGTTCTGCCGATTTATTTTGCGGAATTTCAGGAGAATTACAGCGATGGATGCTTTAAGAACTAGAGATAGGATAGGAATAACAAAGTATAGTAAGTCTTTTTCGCTCTATCAAACTAACATTTCAAATGTAAATATATTTCTTGGTATACAAGATGTAGTGAAGCGATTTAAGTTATATCGAGTATTAAGTGTTGTTTTAATAATAGCAGTGTTTATGATTATTGTTCCAGTTAACTTTTTGTACACAATTAAGTCACCGCAGTTTGTGAATTATATGGGGACAGGAAAAAGTGATATACGAATAGATTTACAGCAATCAGAAGATATAGAGAAACGATTTAAAGACGTATTATCGTATATACGAAACGATGATGACGTGAAAAAATACGCAGCATTTGTGACGAGTGCATTTAAATTGGTGAACGATGAAGGGGCATATGAAAATATAAATGTAGAAGTTGGAGATTTTACTAAATTTCCACTAGAGTATGTTGAAGGTATGGAACCGAAAAATGAAAATGAGATTGCTCTTTCTTATATGAACGCAAATGAATTAAAAAAGAATGTAGGTGATGAGTTAGTTCTAATGGTAGAAGGAAAAGAAAAAGAGCTAACTGTAAGTGGGATATATCAAGATGTGACGAATGGTGGAAAAACAGCTAAGGCGAACTTACCATATAACAAGGAAAATATATTATGGTTTATTGTAAATATAGATATAAAGCCTACAGTGAATATGCAAGAAAAAATGGAAGAATATAAACAAAGTTTTTATTCCGCGAAAATAACAGATACGAATGAATATTTGTCTCAAACTTTAGGAGAGACAATTAAACAATTACAACATGTGACTCAAGTTGCAATTATGATTGCTATAACGATATCTATTTTAATTACTGCAATGTTTTTTAAAATGCTATTGGCAAAAGACTCCTCACAAATTTTAATTATGAGAAGTATCGGGTTTTCTTACAAAGATATTCGTCTGCAATATGTAACTCGTTCTATTGCCATTGTATTAATTGGTATCGTAACAGGAACATTTATAGCTGCTACGTTTGGAGAAATGCTAGTAAGTTTGTTAGGTTCCTTTATGGGAGCTGCTCACATAAAGTTTGTAGTCAATCCGGTCGTTTCTTATGTAATATGTCCAGCTATTCTGTTTATAGCAGTATCCGCAACAACACTTTTCAGTAGTTTTACTGTGAAACAAACAAATGATTTAAAAGTAAATGGAGAATAGGAGGGTGTGTAAATTGAAAAAAAATTTAGAAGTAAAACAATTAAATAAAATATATTCAATAGATGGAAATAGATTTTGCCACGTGCTTAAAAATATAGATTTAGAGATTAATGAAGGAGAGTTTGTATCGGTCATGGGACCTTCTGGTTCTGGAAAATCGACGTTACTTTATAATATTAGTGGTATGGATCGGATGACTTCAGGAAGTGTGAAAGTTGCTAGTAAAGATATATCATTTATGAATGAGGAATCGTTAGCAAAATTACGGCTCAGCGAAATGGGATTTATTTTTCAGCAGAGCAATCTTCTTAGAAATTTGAATCTTTTTGATAATATAGTTTTGCCTGCGTATTTAGCAAAAGTTGAGAGTAGGAAAATAATAAATAAACGTGCACTTGAGTTGATGAAGAAAACGGGAATTAGTCAAATTGCAACTAATAATATAACTGAAGCATCAGGAGGACAATTACAAAGGGTATCTATTTGTAGAGCGCTCATAAATAAACCTAATATTATTTTTGCTGACGAACCAACGGGTGCTTTGAATTTAAAAGCGACAGAAGAGGTAATGAATATTTTAGCAAATATAAATCGTACGGGAACTACAATTATGCTAGTTACTCATGATGTAAAGGTAGCAGCTAAAACAGAAAGAGTTCTTTTTATGATGGACGGAGAAATTGTTAGTGAAATAAGAATGGGTAAGTATAGGAACGATGATTTGAAAGTGCGAGAAGAGAAGCTGTTAAAATGGTTAGCCGTACTTGGGTTTTAAAGAAATAATATTTTTAACTCCTATTGAATGTAGGAGTTTTTATTTGTTTGAAAGTTTTAAAAGAGATATGATAATTTTCTGACTATTGAAATATGGAGGGGTACAAATGAAAAATGAAACGTTACATACACAGGAAGATATTTTAAAAATGCTTGATTCATTATTAAGACCTGCAGAGCCTTTTTGGAATGAATTTTATGCAAATAGAGAAAAAAAGGTTCCGTTTTTTGAAAATGTTCCAGATGAGAACCTAGTTTCGTATATACAAGAAAAGTGGGTTTCCAAAGGGAAAGTGTTAGAGCTTGGATGTGGCCCAGGCAGAAATGCAATTTATTTAGCCACTGAAGGATTTAATGTAACGGCAGTGGATTTATCTATAGAAGGTATTAGTTGGGCGAAAGAGAGGGCATTAGAAAGAGGAATAGGAATTAACTTTATTTGTGATTCGATTTTTAATTTAGGTGCTCAAAATGAATTTGATTTTGTATACGATTCGGGCTGTTTGCATCACATTCCGCCACATAGAAGAATGAATTATGTGGATTTAATTAAAAACTCATTAAAATTGGGTGGTTATTTCGGATTAACGTGTTTTGCAGCAGGCGATTTAGATGAGCGAAATGGATCAGAAATAACAGATTGGGATGTATATAGAGGTTGGAGTTTACAAGGTGGTCTTGCATATTCTGAAAAAAAATTAAGAGAGATATTTAAAGAATTTGAAGTGATTGAAATTAGAAAGATGAAACAAATAGAACAACCAAATAATATATTTGGAGAATCATTTCTTTGGACAGCATTATTTAAGAAGAAATAAAAAAGTAGATAATTGACAAACTCATCGTTTTTATAGACAATACACTTATAAGAATATATGTTCGATTTCGTTATCCGATGTATGTTTTGCATAAATACATAACAAGGGGATGTCTCTAAATGAGTAAAAAAAATCAAAAAATCACTACGTTTTTAATGTTTGAGGGCAATGCTGAGGAAGCGATGAATTTTTACACGTCGCTATTCGATCAATCAGAAATTGTAAGTATCTCTCGTTACGATGCAAATGGACCTGGTAAAGAGGGAACTGTAATTCATGCAACTTTTACGTTAAATGGACAAGAGTTCATGTGTATTGATAGTTTTGTAAAGCATGATTTTACATTCACTCCAGCTATGTCTCTTTATGTAACTTGTGAAACGGAAGAAGAAATTGAAACGGTTTTTAATAAGTTAGCACAAGATGGAGCAATTCTTATGCCTTTAGGTTCCTATCCATTTAGCAAGAAATTTGGTTGGTTAAATGATAAATATGGTGTATCTTGGCAGTTAACGCTTGCTGAATAAAAAAGAAAAAGCGTCGCTTATTTGTATAATGGGTTCAGTTAAGAGGTTGAAAATTTAAAATGACATTAAAAAGGCATTCCAACTGTTAGCAGGTATGGAATGCTTTTTTGTTGATATATCAATCTTTTTTTGAAATTGACAATTAAATATCGCTAATGTGTTTCTAAAGGTCAATGACTGTTGTACCAATGCCTTTATGCAGCAAGACTGTCCATTAGGGAAAATTGACATGGTTGTAAATCCTGTTTCTAATTTGTTTATAAAAGATGTTCATCTTGTATGGAATGAAGTTTCAAGGGTTTTAAAGAATAAAGGTATTCTTATTTCTGGATTTACAAACCCTTTACTATGGATTTTTGATGACAACCAAGAACGAAAAGGTATTCTTGATGTTAAACATTCAATACCTTCATCAACATTGGATTATTTACCAGAGGATGAGGTTCAAGATTACATCAATTCAAATCAAACAATAGAATACGCACATACTCTAGAAGACCAAATCCAAGGTCAAATTGAAGCTGGCTTTGTTATAACGGGGCTTTATGAGGATGATTTTGGTGGAACAAGGATATTAGATAAGCATATTAAAACTTTTATTGCTACAAAAGCTATAAAGTTAAAGGTTGATTAAAAATTTTGGCTTGTTACACGGGCTTTAGCTAAAGAAGGTTCTTAAAAAACAGTGAAAGTTCAATATATGTCAAAAAGGATGGCATTTGCCATCCTTTTTCGTGTGTATTTTGAGTGCCAAAACAAGTTTTATCCCTCTTAACTGGAGCCGTAATATAAATAGGCCACGCCTTTTTATCCCGCATTAATGAGCAGTAAGACCCCTACCTCAAAATTCAGCGAAAGCAAAGAAGTTAGGTGGGGGATCAACTGCCCGTAAAAGCCCGATTGGTGCGGGCTGATAATCAGTGGGGGATGAAGAAAACCCCCACTGATTAAAGTTTCACTTTATATTAAGAATTTTGTTTGCCAAATCTTTTTCCAAGTTTATCTAACAGCTCAGGTTGATCCCTTTGGCTCATTACAACTTCAATAAAGATAAGTCGATCCATATTAGAAGTTATTTTAGATAAGATTTCTACCAACTCTGTTTCATTTTCTACTTTAAATGTGAGACTTTTTTCTTGTGATCCGAATACGTTTGGAAATTTATCATAATCCCACATTTGTATATCATTATACGGCTGATTTGGGCCGTGAATCGCACGTTCAACAGTATATCCATTCTAAATTGTTATGTGCCATCACATCATCTAAAAAGGCAAGATTATAATCACCGGGAACACCAAATATATGCTCAATTCCTAATTCGTGTAGTCGATCTAATAAATATGTACTTACAGTATATTGTATTTTCAAGCGAATCATCTCCTAATTGTTTTAGTTTAGTGTCATGAATGTTTCAATAAACTAAAAAACGTCAAGTACGTCGATTAAAATATTCATTACTAGATTGTGGTATAATTTACATACAGGGGGAAAGTAGATGACACAACATAAAGAAGAACAGATGAATGAAGCATTAGCATTATTTTACTTTGCATATAAAACATTTACTGAAAAGCCAGATGAAATTATAAAAGAGTATGGTATTCAACGAGTACATCACCGAATTTTATTTTTTATCGCGCGTTTTCCAGGGATAAGTGTAAATGAGTTACTATCGCTATTAGAAATAAGTAAACAAGCTCTTCATGGGCCACTCCGTCAA
Source organism: Bacillus thuringiensis (assembly GCF_014932895.1). Classification (GTDB taxonomy): domain Bacteria; phylum Bacillota; class Bacilli; order Bacillales; family Bacillaceae_G; genus Bacillus_A; species Bacillus_A thuringiensis_AA. Next base: position 48,721 of record NZ_JACYOF010000004.1, read on the forward strand.
CTTGTGGAAAAGGGCCTTATTAAGAGTAATGAAGCTACACATGACCGCCGTGTGAAACAGCTATCTTTAACAGAAAAAGGTACAGATTTAGAGAAAAAACTGAGCGATGTGCAAAGAAAACAAATGGGTGCTATTTTTTCAAAATTTGGTGAATCATGTGAAGAAAATTGGCATCAAGTTATGAATGAAATGGCAAATAGTCGTTCAGGTTTTGATGCATGGAAATCGAAACGAGAAATACCAGTTGATCAAAAATAATGAGAAATATGCCTTTCTTTATAGTTTGAAAAAGAATGAATTTTATCCATGCATTTGGCAACTATGGATAAATCATAGAGTGAATGGATAAAAAGATGCATTACTAGATACTTTATACGTGTACGCGATGGAGCAATAAAATTCACATTTCCGAGAGGGGAATTATAATGATAAAACTTGTACTTATTCGTCACGGACAAAGTTTATGGAATCTTGAAAATCGTTTTACTGGTTGGACTGATGTCGATTTATCAGAGAATGGATTAAGTGAAGCAAGAGAAGCAGGGGCAATATTAAAGGGAAACGGATATACATTCGATGCTGCTTATACATCTGTATTAAAACGAGCAATCCGGACTTTATGGATTGTACTGCATGAAATGGATCTTACTTGGGTGCCTATACATAAATCATGGAAACTTAATGAAAGACATTATGGAGCACTACAAGGATTGAATAAAGAAGAAACTGCAAAAAAATATGGTGAAGAACAAGTTCATATTTGGAGAAGAAGTGTTGATGTAAGACCGCCTGCTCTTACTGAAGATGACCCTAGATATGAGGCGAACGATCCAAGATATAAAACACTTCAAAAAGGTGAATTCCCATTAACTGAATGTTTAGAGGATACGGAGAAACGAGTGCTTAATTATTGGCATTCAGAAATTGCACCGTCATTAAAAAATGGTGAAAAAGTAATTATTTCATCGCACGGTAATACAATTCGCTCACTAGTGAAATACTTAGATAACCTTTCAAGTGATGGTGTAGTTTCATTAAATATTCCAACTAGCATTCCGCTCGTTTATGAATTAGACGAAAATTTACGTCCGATTCGTCATTATTACTTAAGTATGGATGGGGAAGTACCTGAAGGGGAAATTCCGAAACATATTTCTTTTTAACATGAGAATTTGAAATGCATGCTTGTCTACATATACAATGTAGACTCATGATAAAAGACGTGACCTCCTTCTAATGTATATGCGATGTAGCTAAATTTAGAAGCTTGTCCACGTCTTTTGTCATAAAGAGAGCTGCTTGCGCATGTAATGATATCGTGAGTAGTTTTTGAATGGAGGGTGATGTAATTGACAATCTCTAACATTCGAATCGGCTTATTTATTTTAGCAATCGTTTTTGTAGTTCTTGTTTTCTTTTATTGGAGAAATGAAGAGTTGTACGAAGAGAAAAAGCAGCGAATTCGAAAAACTTGGTATGGATTATTCATAACATCAGTCATAGTGTATTTCATGATAAAAGGAATTGATTTAACCCTCTGGAAAAACTTATTAATGTTCACTGCGATGGTCATTTTCGTTGATATTGCATTTATTTTAACACCTAACATTTCGGAAATATGGGGAGCGAAATTTAGCGATATCGGTAAAACTGTTCAATCCATAAAAAGGTCATTAATCGCTTCAAAAGCAAGAGGAGAAATATATACGAATATTATCCAAAATATTAATCCAGCAGCATTTGGGACGATGGAATGGCATACGGAAGAGGAATATACAAAAAACTTAAACGCATTTTTAGATTCATATGGGGAAAAAATTGGAGCGAAAATTGTTGTATTTGAAGCAGCAAATGAATTAAATACTGGATTTCGTGGTATTCGTTCTCAATTTAGTATTACAGTACCTTTAGAACATATAGAGCAATTGAATGCACAAAAAGCGGTACAAGTAGAAAACGTTGGGATTATACCAGCAAAAATAGTGAATGATGTTTTTATTGTTATTGATGGGAAGAAGAATAGCCTGCAAGATCGAGATTTTGAAAATGTATATAATTTAACAATACATCATAGTTATTTTAGTAAGTAAGGGCAGAATCGTTATTCTGTCCTTTTCTTCTATACATAAATTCAAAACAAAATCCGACAAAATTGAATAAAATTGGACAATCATTCCTACACTAGCACGTAGAGGTGATTGTAGTGATAAAAGATTATGACAATGATTTTTTTAAAGAAGATGATGAAGATGCAACAGATTTCTCTTTAATAAAAGGAGATACGTTGCAGCAAGTAGAAAAGTTAGAAGAAGAATTAAAAAGAAAATGATTCGTGTACACTCTGTCTGCATTTGCTATATAATATAAATAAAAGGTTGTATCTTTTTGAAAAGGGGGAGAAGAGATGGCTGAAATAAATGTAAAAAAGTCTTCGTTTTTTAAAGAAAAAAAAGAAGAATCAAATACAGATTTCTCTCTTGTGAAAGGTGCATTAACGGAAAATATAAATAGGTTAGAGAAGCTTATGAATAATAGTAGTTCAAAATATATACGAGTGGAAAAAATAAAAGGAAATGCATAGAGCATTTTCTTTTATTTTTTATTCTGTTATTTGCGGATGAGTTTGAATTCAGTTAACATTAAACTATTCTTTTACTTTTTTAGGTAAATCTTCTTTTTGAATTTCTTCATATGATTTCACTTCAATAGACGATATTTCATTTTTATCTTTATCATCTTGATCTACATAAATGCTTAAAAACGCGTCTTCATTTAATTTATGGTTGTTTTCTTTTTTGTACTTCTAAATGTAATTTGTTTTTTCACTCCGTCTTCATCATATGCGGACAACGTGTAGTTCCGTAAGTTTCTACCTTCTATTTTTTCGATAGTTCCTTCGCCTTTTATCTGTATGTAATATACCTCCTTACCAATTCTATTAAGTGATGCTCTCTCACATCCAATAGTAAAACTTGAAAATAATAAACATAGTGTAATAACAGCAAAAAGCTTTTTCATATTCTTTATCTCCTTCGAATTGCTTCTTTAAAAAGTATATGACTATTTTTAAATTAGAAAAATCGATATAGATTACAACATTCTTACAATGATGTAAGAGTATAAGGTATAGAGTGCAGAAGGATTAAAATGAACTGTTCATAACAAATTTTTAAAACGTTTAAAGAAAGGTAAAATAATGAATCATGGTATAATAATAAAAGACTTACATAATATTTTTTATTTTGAGAGGAGCTTGAAAAATGTATTCTACTTTAGAACAATTAACAAAGCACCCTGTATTTTATCATTTTGCAGAAATTTCAAAGATTCCTAGAGGGTCAGGTAATGAAAAGGAAATTAGTGATTATTTAGTGAGTTTTGCGAAAGAGCGTAACTTAGAAGTGATTCAAGATGAAGCATTAAATGTCATTATAAAAAAAGAAGCAACTGCTGGATATGAGAATGTACCAGCTATTATCATTCAAGGTCATATGGATATGGTTTGTGAAAAAAATCAAGCGACAGTTCATGACTTTGAAAAGGATCCGATTGAACTACGAATTGTTGGAGATATGTTATATGCAAATCAAACGACTTTAGGTGCGGATAATGGTATTGCTGTTGCATATGCATTAGCTTTATTAGATTCAAAAGATATTCCACATCCAGCACTTGAAGTAGTTATTACTACTGAAGAAGAAACAACGATGGGTGGGGCTTTCGCAGTTGATGCAAACCACTTTGACGGAAAGATTTTTATAAATATTGATTCTGAAGAAGATCATAAATTACTTGTAAGTAGTGCAGGTGGTGCGAAAGCGGTTGAAACAATTCCAGTAATTTGGGATGAAGCGCCAGCAAATATGGATGCATACCGTCTATATGTTGGCGGTCTAAAAGGCGGACATTCTGGTATGGAGATTGATAAACAACGCGGGAATGCGAACAAAGTACTAGGACGAGTTTTACGTGATTTATCAGTAAATATTCAATTTGATATTAGTGAGGTTCACGGCGGATTAAAAACGAATGCAATTCCACGTGAAAGTGTAGCTACAATTTTATTACGTACAGAAGATGTGCATCAAGTACAAGAAAAACTAGAATCATGGACACGAGTATTACAAGAAGAAATGCGTGCTGTGGATCCAGATGTTCATGTTACACTTACAAAATTAGATGAGAAAGTAGAAAAAGTATTTGCTAAAGAAACACAAAAACAGCTTATTTCATCATTATTCTTAATTCCAAATGGCATTCAAAGTATGAGCATGGATATTAAAGGTCTTGTAGAAAGTTCAACAAATTTAGGAGTTATTGAAATGCTGCAATATGAAATAAAACTACGAAACGAAGTAAGAAGTTCTGTAAGTAGTTTAAAACAACATATTGCGGATGAAATTAAATATATTGCTGAATTAGTTGGAGCAAGATTTGAATTAGAGTCAGAATATCCAGAGTGGCCATACAATCCAAACTCACAGATTCGTAATTTATTTGAAAAAGTGCATCAAGAAAAATACAACAAAGATGTTGAAATCTTCGCTGTACATGCAGGGATTGAATGCAGTGTATTCGTTCAAAAAATGCCTGAATTAGATGCAATTTCATTCGGTCCAGATATATTCAATGTCCACACTCCAGATGAGCATATTAGTATTTCTTCTGTTGTGAATAACTGGGGATTCTTCGTTGATGTAATGCAGGGAACGAAAGAATTAGCTAAGTAATAACGTTGAAATGAAAAGCAGCCTATAAAAATTATAGGCTGCTTTTTTTGTGTTGAATTTTATTGGAATTTCATTTTTACATTAGTATGTAATATTAAGCTTGAACAATTAATGATGATTAATTGTTGATTTTTTTGTTTTTTATTCAAGGTTGAACAGGGAACGTGCAGAAGGATTAGGGCATCTCATTTTTACTATTGGAAACATAATAGTGCATATAAAAAGGTTAGAGAAGCCAATTCTCTAACCTTTTACATTAATGCCTAAAATTAAAAAGATGGTGGAGTTACCTCAATTAATAAAATTTTATCGACTTATTCATTTTTCTTCATAATTTCAATTCATTTACTCCGCCAATTATTGTGCAACCCTTTCAAATAAATTACTTTCTTTATTTGGAAATAAAGGTGCATCTATAAAACCATAATGATAAACTAAAATACCTAATTCCACTCTAGAATTAATATGCCATTTTTCTTTAATATGATTAATTATCGTTGAAATTCTTCTAGAGCTAACATATATTTTTCTGGAAATTTCTGCATCCGTTAATCCTTTTGCTACATAAATAGCCACTTCTAACTCTCTTTCAGTTAACATTCTTTTCATAAAATAAGCTCCTTCGAAATTATTCATATAAAAATCAAAAGAAACTATTATTTGAAATAAAGCTGAAAAATCATATTTCATATTCTTTATTCCTTTTAAATGTAATAATTTCTCTCATTGCGATACAAGTTTGTAAAAGAAACTGTAAATCAATATAATTAATAATTGCAACCATACTAATTTTACATTACATTAAAAGTTGGAAAATATTCTTATACTCATAAATTGTTACATTTGCGGGGGGAAAATGGAATTCTACAATCTTGGTATTATTATTAAAGAACTTAGAAAGAAAAAAAATATATCACAATCCGAATTATGTTATGGAATTTGTTCACAAAGTCAAATTAGTAAGATAGAAAAAGGTATTATTTATCCATCTAGCATATTGTTATATCAATTATCTGAAAGACTTGGTATTGATCCAAATTATATATTTGCACTTACTCAAAACAAAAAATTAAAATATGTAGAAAATGTAAAGTATGTAATGAGAGATTGCACAAAGCAAAAACAATATAAAGAACTTTATGAAATAGTGAAAAAAGAAAAAAACGAAAATAATTTCCAATCGACAGAAGATAAACAATTTCTAATATGGTATGAAGCAATTGCTATATGTCATGTGAATAAATCAGTGAAAACTCCCTTAAATCTTTTAAATAATGCATTAAATCTAACTTTAACTAATGTTGATTTTTTATCAGAAAGAGAAATAGATATTATGCAGACAATGGCTTTAGTTCATGCAGAAAACAAAGAATACAAAAAATGTAGTGATATATTAAGAAGATGTTTAACTAATTATAATAAGTTAGATTTTCCTAGAGATAAAGAAATTAAATTAAAAATCGTTTTTAATTTAACAAAATGTTTAAACCTAATGGATCAATATAAAGAATCAATAAAATACAGTGATATTGGTATCAAATTAGCTATTAATCTAAATACCTTCTACCTATTAGGTGAATTATACTATTTAAAGGCTTCGAATTTATTAAAACTTAAACAACCAAATGAAGAAGATGTTACTAATAATATGAAAAAAGCATTATTTATATTTGAACTAACAGAAAAAGAACATTATACAAAAATGATTAAAGATAAATATATTGAAAACAAGAATGAAAAAGAGACAACCTTGACATGAGCTATCCTTTATTGGAATATATTTTTTGAAAAAATTGCTGTAATACGAACTATTCCTTATTGCTGTTTATTGCTAAAATAAGTGCTGTAATATTAGATAAAAATAAAGGGTGGCTTTTTATGAAACCAAGAGGGATTACTCGTAAAGCAGATAGCATGGGGCGTATTGTTATTCCAATGGAAATAAGACGGAGTTTAGGAATTGTAGAGAAAGATGCTCTAGAAATGTTTGTGGAAGAGGATCAGATTATTTTACGGAAATATCAATCTTCACAAGCTTGTGCAATCACAGGTGATATTTCAGACAGAAATATTTCGTTAGCGAACGGGAAGATTGTTGTAAGTCCAGAGGGAACAGAACTGTTAATAAAGAAATTACAGCAATACCTTTTGAAATAAAAGGAAAATATTAAACGGATTATTATTTTATACATAAATATTAATTTAAGAATTAAGTGACCTTGTATAGGCATACTTATAAATCCCCTAATCGATTGATTAGGGGATTTATGTAAAGCTTAATCATTTTAATACTCATATTTCGGTATAATACTATTTAATTTGACTAATGTAACTTATCACGTTATGATTTTTTTATTATAAAAGAAAGGCATGAAGATAATGATTCGTCGTTTGAGAAAGCTAAAAAATGTAGCTGTCGTATTAAGCTTCTAAGTGAATTGCAAAATCTATAATACTTAGAAGCGAGGAATATAGTTATGAAACGTCCATTATTTAATCATTGGTCTGAAACGAAGTATTTAAAAGATATAGTAACAAATCCACTCATTGAAGTAGGAGAGTACTCCTATTACTCAGGATATTATGGACATCAAAATTTTGAAGATGGTTGTGTAAGATATTTATGGGGCGATGCTAAATCCCAAACACTTTTCAATCCAATTGAACAGATGGATTGGCATCTTGATAAACTCATTATTGGAAATTATGTTTGTATTGCAGCTGGAGTAGTCATTTTAATGGGTGGGAATCATAATCATCACTCAGAATGGATTACAGTTTACCCATTTGCTGAGCAAATAGAGCAATCATATGAACCGAAGGGTGATACAGTCATTAAAAGCGATGCCTGGATTGGTATGAATGCTATTATAATGCCTGGCGTTACAATCGGTGAAGGTGCAATCGTTGCAGCCGGATCTGTCGTATGTAAAGATGTTCCGCCGTATACAATAGTTGGTGGAAATCCCGCTAAAGAAATAAAGAAACGGTTCACTGATACAGAAATGAATATGCTAATGGAAATTCGTTGGTTTGATTGGAATAGAGGATTAGTTGAGAAGGCAATACCTCTTTTATCTAGTTCATCTATTGAATTATTATATGATTTTTATAACAAGGAAGTAAAAAATAGATAAGTCTGTGAGAAAAACTACATTCTATATAGGATGTAGTTTTTTTACTTAGATTTTTTCATGTATAAAAAGAGTAGCATCACATTTCCCACCTTTATATTTTAAAGAAAAATTCATCTGTCGAAAAAAGATAAACAATGGAACAAATGAACCTTGTATCTTGTCTATATATTGAAACCATAATAAAAGTGAGGGCAGTTTTATGTTTATTCAAATAAGTTTGAGGTGTGGAAATGGAAGAGAAGTTTATTGAAAAATGTAATCATGATGAGCTTGACTATGTTATAAAAGACTATTGGCAAGATGTATGGAATTATTCCTTTATTATCACGAAAGATCCACACTTATCAGATGACATCACGCAAGATGTATTTATAAAGGTTTTTAAACATTGGCATTCATTTCGGAAAGAGTCATCTATAAAAACGTGGATATTAAAAATTACAAGAAATACTGCAATAAACTATTTAAAATCCTCCTATTTTAAAAGGATATCTTTAATAGGATTTTTTAGTGACGATAAGCAATCTCTTTCGGCGGAACAAGAATTTTTTAAGCAAGAGGAAACGAATGATGTGTGGGAGGTTGTATTAAAACTACCTAAAAAACACCGTGAAATACTAATATTGGACGCAAAATATGAATTATCTTATGAAGAAATGGCTGAAACATTAGGAGTGTCAATTGGAACAGTCAAATCTAGATTAAGCCGAGCAAGAAGTAAAGTTTCAAAATTAATAGAGGAGGGTAGAAGTGATGAACAATAAAAAAAATCCTGACTGGTATAGTAAATTAAAAAATGGACCAATGGAGCATCGTAAAGATGAAGAAGAATTTATTTATAAAATAAAGCAATCGGTATACCAAAATAGTGAAGTGGATTCTGTACCATACAAGAGACCATTTCGTAAAAAAGCATTGCCTATTGTAGTTGTTTTGGCTTGTACAATGTTATTTTTTATTTTTCAACAACCTTGGCTTGATGATAATAAATCCCCGGTACAAAGTAGTACTCAAATTAAGCCGAAAACAAAAGATGAGTCTGCTCAAGATCCTTCATTAAAACAATTTATGAATGATTTATATCGAACTACAGATTTAAAAAATGAAAATGACCTGTATAGAGCGTTTAATGATGAAGTTCTATTTAAAGGGAAGAGTTATAAGAAGGATGAATTGAAGTTTGATGAAGATATTTTTCATGAGTTGCAAGTTGCTCTTACAATGGGAGGAGAATTTGTGAATGATACAAGGCAAGTATACAAAGTACCAAGTGGATTAACAGAAAGTGATCAGTCAAAGCAAGCGCATTATATATATGCAACTGTTACTGGAAACAAAACAAAAATTTTAACTGAACCAAAACGAGAATCACAAGTTTTATATGAAGTATCTAATGAAATGGTAAAAGCTTGGATTCCAGAAAAAGTGCAGAATGATGGATATATAAAAATATCGACAATTAACGGTCATACTGGATATGTACAAAAAGAGTATGTTTTAACTGATATTAAGTATTCATTCATGTTCGAAAAGGATCATGAAGGTATATGGAAAATAATGAATATAGATTCTATATGGTAAAAGAGGAAGGTTCACTTTAATGAACCTTCCTCTTTGTTTTTATTTTCTTTTTGAAGAGTATTCCAGGACTTTAAGATTTCTGATGTAACGAGAGCGGCACTATTTTTTTCTGTCTTACCACCTGGAATAACGACAGAAATTGCGATTTGAGGATCTTTTGCAGGAGCATATGCAATGAAAAGAGAATGATTGATCACTCTTTCTTGTTCATTTGGAGAACCTGTTATGCCTGTTTTACCTGCGACGTCAAAGGGCAACCTTTTAATTTCCTCTATATTTTGACTCATCCCACTTTGTACGACACTCCAAAAGTTCATCGGATATCGATTAGAACTTTCTAAGATTGGTTTAAACTTTTTTGAATCATTACCGCCATGATCAATAATAGCACTTACGATTTGAGGTTTATATTTATCACCTTTACTTGCCAAAGTTGCTGCATATTGAGCGAGTTGAAGAGGAGTATGCACTTCATTTCCTCCCCAAGAGGCATTTAATAAAGCGGAGATTCCATTTTCAAACTTATTAGAAGGATGGAATTCATATTGTCCATCTTCTTCAAAGGGTAAATCAATCCCAGTTTTAGAACGGAGGCCGAATTGCATTAAATAATCTGTCCATATATGTGCCACTTTTTCTATATTTCCATTATTTTGGTTGAATAAGGGCAGAGCTACTTTTGCTGTCATAAATGTGTTAGATGAATTAATGATAGCCTGCCTCGGTGTAATCTCACCTGTTGGCGTTCCAGGTGCATTCGTAATGTTATTTTGATTATCATACTGAAAAGTACCCTTATCTAAATAAGTATCTTCAGGTTGAAAAAGCTTTTCGTTTAATCCAATTAAAATAGTAAGTGGCTTTATAGTAGAGGCCATATTTACATAAGATTCACCATACTTTAATTTTTGAATTGCCTTATTTTGCGAAAGTGATTTGATGTTTTCTTTTTTAGACGATACATGTGTATGTAAAGTATTTGGATCAAAAACTGCCGAGTTGGCCATAGTTAAAATTGATCCAGTTTTCACATCGCTTACTATAGCATAACCAGCATTAGCATCACGTATTTTCTTAATTTGAGATCTTAATGCTTCCTCTGTTTTTTGCTGCAATCTAGAGTCTAAAGCTAGCCGAACATCTTTTCCTGTTTGTACTTTTTGAATATTCCAAAAGAACTTTTTGTTATTTATTTTAAAAATAAGAGTTTTTCCTGGTTTTCCTTTTAAATCATTTTCATATTGAAGCTCAACACCACTTTTTCCAACAAGTCCATACTTAGAATTAAGGTCATTTTCTACATACCCAATTACCTGTGAACCAATTTCGTGTTTAGGATAATATCGAATCCATTCATCTTTGATGATTACATTATTGGGTTTGTTTTTGTTTATGAATGTAAGTTCATTCTCATTTATGCCAGAGTATAACGGTATATCATTCATAGTCTGCTTTTTACAAGATTGTTGTAATTGTAATTTTATGTCCTCTGCAGAAATATCATGTTGAAACTCGCTTGAAAATTGATTGAAAAAAGCTAATGTGTTTGATGTATCTGGATTCGATAGCTTTTCATCATTAGAAGTGCAATATAGAGACTTAACTTTCTTATTTGTAGCTAGTATTACACCATTTTGATCAAGAATTTTTCCTCTTTCAGCTGAAGAAGTTGCGATAGTAATGGAAATGAAGTTGATTTTTAATAAAATTAGTAAAATCAAACCTACAATAAAAAGAACCGCTAAAAATCTCCATCTTTTTATTTTTTTATGTAACATAAAACCCTCCCTTATTTAGCTTATTTCATCTTATAGTTAATTATTTTTTTTGTAAATGTGGAACAACTTTATGATTTAGATTGTCTATTAAGTATTACAGTATGAAGAAAGGAACAATTAGTATGAAAATTAATAGTAAGTCTATGTGTAAGTTTAATATGAGTCATTATACAGTTTAGCATTTCTAATGCAAGCGACAAAGAAATAGGGAGAAAAACAGGAAGGGAGATTTATCAATTACGCGGTTAAACGAAAAGGAATTGACCCTTACAAGGATTTAGAAAAAAAGATAAGACACTATTTATAACTGAATGGTGGTTTTTAATATATAAGGAACGTATTAAGTATTAGTAAGGAGTTCCGGAATAATTATATGGAGGATTTATGAAAGGACAAAAAGGAAAGAAGCAGAAGACATATATATCTATTCGATTAAATATAATGTTCCTTTGCATATTTGTACTATTCTCAGCTATTATTATGCAGCTAGGAAAAGTACAAATCGTTGAGGGAGAGGCTTATAAGAACCAAGTGGAAAGCAGTCAAAATGAAACAACTAGTATACCAGTTCCACGTGGACAAATTCTAGATCGAGAAGGGAAAGCAGTCGTTAATAATAAATCTCTTCGCACAATTACGTATACAAGGGTGAAGGGGATTACGAGTGAAGATATTTTAAAAACGGCAAAAGGCTTGGCGAAAGTACTTGAAATGCCCGAACAAGATATAAATAAGTTAACCGATATCGATAAAAAAGATTTCTGGATGCAGTTGAATACGAAACGTGCGGAGACAAAGATTACTAAAAAAGATATAGAAAAGTTTAAAGGAAAGGGAATTGAGGGAAAAGAGTTAGATAAAAAAATTGAAGACTTAAGACGAAGTCGCGTTACAGAAGTAGAATTGGCAGAATTAACAGCACAAGATTTAAAGGTGTTAGTTATTAAAAGTAAAATGAGTTCGGGTTATCAACTGACACCACAAATTATTAAAAAAGATGTAACAGATCAAGAGTATGCGCGGATAAGTGAAAACCTTGCGGAGTTTCCAGGCGTAGATGCTACGGTTGATTGGGAACGTAATTATGTAAATGGTAATTTATTTCGTTCCGTGTTAGGTAATATTACGAGTAGTGAAGAAGGATTACCAAAAGAAAACTTAGATTCTTATTTGGTACGTGGATATAACCGTAATGATCGTGTAGGGAAAAGTTATATTGAACAACGATATGAAGATGTGTTACACGGTACAAAAGAAGAAGTGAAAAACGTTACTGATAAATCAGGAAACATTATTAGCACAGAAATCATTTCTAAAGGAAAAAGTGGTAATAGTTTAACATTAACGATTGATATGGAATTACAAAAGAAAGTGGAAGAAAGTATAGAGAAAAATTTGAGAGCTTTTAAGAGTTCAGAGCCACTGATGGACCGAGCTTTTGTCGTCATGACGAATCCAAATAACGGACAGATTTTATCTATGGCAGGCAAAAAGATTGTAGAAAAAGAAGGAAAAATAGAAATTGAGGATCTAGCATTAGGTAACATGACAACTTCGTATGAGCTAGGGTCAGCTGTAAAAGGTGCTACTTTATTAACTGGATATGAGACAGGGGCAATACAGCCAGGAGATCAATTTTATGATGCGCCTATGAAATTTAAAGGTACACAAGCTAAGAAATCGTGGAATGTATCCGGATTTGGTAATATTAATGATTTAAGAGCTTTACAAGTATCTTCGAATGTATACATGTTCCAGACAGCTTTAAAAATCGCAGGAGTTAATTACGTACCAAATGGTTCGTTGGATATTAAACAAGAAGCATTTGATACGATGCGCTATTATTTTAAACAATTTGGATTAGGCGTCCCAACAGGTATTGATTTACCGAATGAAATAACTGGACAAACGAGAAAAGTAGACAGTCAACCTGGGTTTTTACTAGATTTTTCTATCGGTCAGTATGATACGTATACGCCATTGCAATTGGCACAATATGTATCAACTATTGCAAACGGTGGTTATAGAATGCAACCCCAAATTGTACAAGAAATACGAGAGCAATCAATAAAAGAAGAAGAGGTTGGCAAAGTTATACGCTCCATAGAGCCTGTCGTATTAAATCGAATTGAAATGAAGACAGAACATATTAATCGGATAAAAGAAGGATTTAGATGGGTATTCCAAGAAGGTGATGGAACTGGCGTGAAGTATTTCAAAAATGCGCCATATAAACCAGCAGGAAAGACAGGAACAGCTCAAACTGTATACGGTGGAGATGATCCAATTGGTAGAAATGCAAAAGGAGAACGTATGGAATGTTACAACTTAACATTAGTTGGATATGCTCCATATGATAATCCAGAAGTAGCATTTTCAGTAGTAGTTCCATGGCTTCATAATGATAAAAGTGGAATTAATTCTATAATTGGAAAGGAAGCTTTAGATGTATACTTTGATTTAAAACAGCAACGTATAAATGGTGAAGCTGCTAGTACAGATAGCTTGAATCAAAATTCGTAAAAATTGTGCACTTTTCTCAGGAGAAGAAACCCTGTTTATATAAAAGCCTTTATAAGTTAAAGAAAAAGGAAGATTTGAAATAAAAGATAGCAGCCATCATAGTTGCCATCTCTTATTTTGTTAATAACTCTGATACTAGTTATAAAGTTTTTTAAGTTTATGGAACAAACTTGTTTCGTTGATTGTCTATTATGTGTACGTAAAAAAAGTGCTAAGAATTTGAAAGGAATGATATTTTGAAAAACAAGAGAATGCTAAAAATAGGAATATGCGTTGGTATATTAGGTTTAAGTCTTACAAGCCTAGAAACTTTTACAGGAGGGTCATTGCAAGTTGAAGCGAAGGAAAAGACAGGACCAGTTAAACATAAAAATCAAGCGACATATCAAGAATTCTCTCAACTTGAGAAAAAATTTGATGCTCGATTAGGTGTGTATGCTATTGATACTGGTACAAATCGAACAATTGCTTATCGACCTAATGAGCGGTTTGCCTTTGCATCAACTTACAAGGCTTTAGCAGCAGGGGTATTGCTACAGCAAAACTCTATTGATAAGTTAAATGAAGTCATTAACTATACGAAAGACGACTTAGTGGAATATTCACCTGTTACAGAGAAACATGTAGATACCGGAATGACACTAGGAGAAATCGCAGAAGCTGCTGTTCGATACAGTGATAATACTGCAGGGAACATTTTATTTCATAAAATAGGCGGACCTAAAGGATATGAAAAAGCGCTTAGACAGATGGGAGATCGGGTTACTAAGGCTAATCGCTTTGAGACAGAGTTAAATGAGGCTATTCCAGGAGACATTCGTGACACTAGTACAGCAAAAGCAATTGCTACGAATCTTAAGGATTTTACGGTCGGAAATGCGCTTTCAGCTCATAAACGTAAAATTCTTTCAGAGTGGATGAAAGGAAATGCTACAGGAGACAAACTTATTCGTGCAGGCGTACCAACTGACTGGGAAGTGGGAGATAAATCTGGTGCTGGAAGTTACGGGACACGAAATGACATTGCTATCGTTTGGCCGCCTAATAGAGCACCTATTATCATCACAATTTTATCCAGTAGAGATGAGAAAGAAGCTACCTATGATAATCAACTAATTGCAGAGGCAACTGAAGTTATAGTCAATGCTCTTAGGTGATAATATCTTAGTTTTCGCATTTCTTAACCTGATGTTATTGAAAGTATAAAATTAGAAAACGATTCTTTTTCGTGTGAAAAGAATCGTTTTTGTATTCTTATTAAAAGAATAAAAGTGAAAATATAATAGTTTAGAGAAAGAATTGAACAAAAACCATGTCTCTATTTTAAGAGATGAACATGTAATACTACAAAAAGACGACAGAAAATAAACTTGTTAGGTATTGATGATCCTAAATTTGTTAATGGAAACCGTGATGAAAGAACGATTGTAAAAGCGAAAATTGAAATGCAGCCAGATAGTTATAATGTATTACTATCCTATAGGTCTAAATTTATTGAGGAGTATACTGATGAGCGAATAGATTTAGTTTTATTGGGACACGCTCATGGTGGGAAAATTAGGTTATCATTTATCGGCGGATTAGTAGCTCCAAATCAAGGTGTTTTACCTAAATATACAGCGGGTTTATATGAAGAACAAAATACATCTATGGTGGTTAGTAGAGGATTAGGCAATAGTATCATTCTGCAAAGAATTTTTAATAAGTCAGAAATTGTAGTTGTACAGCTAAATTAAACTGTACGATTTTTTTATGTAAAAAATGAGTAAAGGAGCTTTATTTATTTTGTACAAGTTTACATTACAATTTTGTTAAAAATTTTCTACGTTACATAAAGTAACAAAATTTGACCCGAAGTGTTTGTTATAGTGTAAATAATCAAAAAACTTAAAAATTAGTCGAGTGAAAAGTGTGATATGAAATTCATGTAAAAAACATAAAGGGGTGTACACATGCATAAAGAATTTGAAATTGAAGAGTATACGGCGATAGAGGAACAAATTCATTACTATTGTAAATGTTTATTAGTCAGCCATCCTGATCAAATAATAAAGTACTTAGAAAAAAGATTAGAAAAATATGCAGAAACATTACAATATGCACATTTATATCCCGATACAGTTATTTTACCGTTACAGCAATTAGTCATCGAATATTCTTTAGACGTTGCTAGAATTAGGAAGTATATGAATTTAAAAACATAAAGACAGATGTATAGTTAAAATGAAACAGAGTCGACTTTAAGAAAAAAACATTCTAATGTCGACTCTGTTTCATTGTTTGAAGTATTAATTGAAAATAAATAGTAATCAATGAAGTTTGACATATAATTTTGCAAGAGTAGAATAAAAGTGAGTACTCACTCATTTTATAAAAAGGGGGATAATACGTGGAACAACCTTCAATTATTTTACGGACTGTATCAAAAAGTTTTGGGAAAAAAGAAGTTTTGCATAATCTTTCATTGCAAGTTGAAAAAGCAGAGATTTTTGGTTTAGTTGGACCTTCTGGATCAGGAAAAACGACACTTATTAAAATGATTGCAGGTATTAATGAAGCAACGAAAGGTGAAGTACTTGTTTTCAATTCTAACATGCCAAGTTTAAATGAAATGAAAAGAATTGGATATATGGCTCAGGCTGACGCATTATACGAAGAACTGTCCGCATACGAAAATGCAGATTTTATTGCAACAATGTATGGGTTAAAGGGAAAGCATAAAAGGGCAAGAATCGAAGAGGTTTTTGAACTTGTACAATTATCACAACATATGAAAAAACAGGTACAGCATTTTTCTGGTGGTATGAAAAAGCGCCTATCGCTCGCTATCGCACTCCTTCATGAACCAGAAATATTAATACTAGATGAACCAACAGTTGGAATAGATCCGCTACTTCGAAAATCCATTTGGGAGAAGTTTTATGATCTTAAAAGGAAAGGCACAACCATTATTGTAACAACGCACATTATGGATGAAGCTGAATTTTGTGAGCGTCTAGGTTTGATTAGAGAAGGAAAATTAGTTGCGATTGGAACAACTGAGGAATTGAAAAAACGTGTATCATCAGGACGAATTGAAGATGTCTTTTTGTTAGAAGAGGTGATTGAATCGTGAGAGTTAATGGTGTAATCATTCGTATTATTCGTCAATTTTTTCGAGATAAACGTTCGTTAGCTATGATGTTTGGAGCACCAATGTTATTACTTTGGCTATTGTCCCTTGTGTTTACACAAAAAGATTATATACCACATATTGCTGTAGTGGATGTACCTACTTCAATAGTAGCAGCAATGAAAAATCAAGAAGCATCAATTTATGAATATAGCAAAGAAAAGGCATATTCTGAATTAGAAAAGCAAAAAGTGGATGCAGTGATCCATGTAGAGAATGGAAAAATGAATCTATTATTAGAAGGAAGTGATTCATCCAAAAATCGTGCTGTACTCCAAGTATTGCAAAAGAGCACAGAAAAGAATGATGCATTGATTGTGAAACCTGAAGTGAAATATTTACATGGATCTAAAGACTTTACGATGTTTGATGGGCTTGGTCCCGTATTAATTGGTTTCTTTACATTTTTCTTTGTATTCATATTATCAGGAGTATCTTTCGTAAGAGAGCGTTTAAGTGGTACTTTAGAAAGATTATTGTCCACTCCGGTAAGAAGATGGGAAATAGTCGCCGGATATATTATTGGTTTTGGAATCTTTGCATTTATACAATCTATTATTATTGTAAGTTTTTCAGTTTATATTTTAGACTTATATGTTGCTGGCTCTCTATGGCTAACGCTACTTACTACATGTATGTTATCTTTAACTGCACTAACGTTAGGTACCTTTTTATCGGCATACGCTAATAATGAATTCCAAATGATACAGTTTATACCACTTGTTATCGTGCCACAAATCTTCTTTTCTGGGTTATTCCCGATTGAATCTATGAACAAGTGGCTACAAATGTTGGGAAAACTATTTCCACTCACATATGGTGCTGACGCAATGAGACAAGTAATGATTCGAAATCAAGGATTTTCAGAGATTGCTTTAGATCTTACTGTTTTACTTCTTTTTTCACTATTATTTGCAGTAGGAAATGTATTTGCTTTAAAGAAACATCGCAAAATATAATGATGGAAAAAAGGAGCTATATAAATGGAGAAAGATTGGCTTGAAGAATTAGTTTCTGCAACAAATACTGATAAACGTAATGAACGTCAAATGCGTATTTTAGAGGCAGCTGTTGATATGTTTGGAGAAAAAGGATATGCTTCAACTTCAACAAGCGAAATTGCAAAGCGTGCTGGTGTAGCGGAAGGAACAATCTTCCGCTACTATAAAACGAAAAAAGATTTACTGCTAGCGGTCGTCATGCCAACTTTAACAAAGTTCGCTGCACCATTTTTCATACAAACCTTCGCTAAAGAAATATTTAAAATGGATTATAAATCATATGAAGGATTTTTAAGGGTTGTAATCCATAATAGGTTTGAATTTGCCAAAACACATTTTCCAATGATAAAAATATTAATTCAAGAAGTACCATTTCAACCAGAGTTAAAAAGTGAAATACAACAATTAGTAGAAATAGAACTACTTTCACATTTTAAAAAGATGATTGTAAAGTTTCAAGAAGAAGGTGAAATTATTGAGATGCCACCTTCTTCTGTATTACGACTTACTTTATCAGCGGTATTAGGGTTTCTCTTAACACGTTTTTTATTATTGCCTGAAGAAAAATGGGATGATGAAATGGAAATTGACAATACGATTCAATTTATATTGTACGGATTAACGCCACGGAGGTAATGTGATGTCTGTCGGTATAATGGATAGGTGATTCCAGATATAACAATTCGAAACTTGCAGCCATTTGTTACGTTTCTACCTGTTTGTCCAGAAGTAGAGATTGGTTTAGGGATTCCCCGCGAAACGATCCGAATTGTAGAAGAAAATGGTGTGCATAGGCTCGTACAACCGTCGACAAGAGAAGACACAATTGAAAGAATGGAACAATTTTCAAATGGATTTTTACAAACACTCCCTGATGTTGACGGTTTTATTTTTAAGAATTGTTCGCCAAGTTACGGAACTCGTGATGTGAAAATATATTCTGGTTTGGAAAAAGGAAAATGAACTGGGGTATTTGGTGAAGCGGTATTAAAAATTTTTTCGCATTTTCCTATTGAAGAAGAAGGTAGATTGTCGAATTTTATTATTAGAGAGCATTTCTTTACAAGATTGTTTACAATCGCGCATTACAAAATGATTATACATACTAAAAATATGAAAGAACTCGTAGCATTTCAGTCAGATAATAAATATTTATTTATGGCATATAATCAGGTGAAACAAAGAGAATTAGGGTGTATTATTGCAAATCATAAAAGTGGAACTATTGAAGTTATATTTAATAACTATGAGAAGACTTTAATCCCCCCGCTATACATCGAATGTAAATGTATGCGAGTACATTTTCGGATATTTTAAAACAAAGCTAAAAAAACAAGAAAAAGCTCATTTTTTAGAACTGCTAAACAAGTATGTAATGAAGAAAATACCATTTAGCAGTTTGCTTGCTGTTTTAAAATCGTGGACCCTTCGATTTGGTGATAAGTATTTATTGCGACAAACATATTTTGAACCATATCCTGAGGCGTTAGTAGAAATTTCAGATTCCGAAAAAGGTAGAGGTTATTGAACAAAAAAATACATAATTCGACAAAAAAACTCCTATGTTGTTGTAGAACAATGTAGGAATTTTTTTGTGCATTAGTACAGAATCTGTTTTAAAATTAAGTTATGACAGAATTGTAGCAATTATCTAACTAATATTCTTGTCTTTTAAGTAGGAACGTTTGTAGTACAAACTCGCACGCTGTCGAAACTCAATATTCGATAAGGGGTGTGTAGCGGAATGGAATTTACTCTAACTCGCGAAAAACAAATGATTAAAGAAATGGTACGTGACTTTGCTGAAAAGGAAATTGCACCGAAAGCTGTGTATTATGACAAGACTGCAGAGTTTCCATATGAAACATTTCAAAAAATGGGCGAACTAGGATTATTAGGCATCCCATTCCCAGAAGAGTATGGAGGTTCAGGTGGCGATACAGTATCGTACGCGTTAGCAGTTGAAGAAATTGGTCGCGCTTGTGGTGGTACAGGCTTAAGCTATGCTGCAACAATTTCATTAGGTGCTTCTCCAATTTATTATTTCGGTACAGAAGAACAGAAACAAAAGTATTTAGTTCCAATGGCGTCAGGTAAAACATTAGGTGCATTCGGATTAACAGAGCCGAACGCTGGATCTGATGCAGGCGGCACACAAACGAAAGCGGTATTAGATGGAGATGAGTATGTAATAAGTGGAGAAAAGTGTTGGATTACAAATGCAGAGTATGCAAATACAATTATTGTAACCGCTGTTAACGGGGTTGAAGAGAATGGTAGAAAGCGCATTTCTGCATTTATCGTGCCTACTACGAGTGAAGGATTAACGATTTCTAGTCCTTACGATAAGATGGGCGTTCGCGCTTCTAATACTTGTGAAATCGTACTTGATGGTGTGCGTGTACCGAAAGAAAATATTCTTGGTGATGTAAATAAAGGTTTTAAACAATTTTTATATACACTTGATGGAGGACGTATTTCAATCGCAGCTTTAGCTGTTGGTATTGCGCAATCTGCATTTGAACGTGCACTGCAATATGCGAAAGAGCGTCAACAATTTGGAAAGTCAATCTCTAATTTCCAAGCGATTCAATTTAAATTAGCTGATATGGCGACTGAAGTAGAGCTAGCGCGTAATTTAGTACATAAAGCAGCTTGGTTAAAAGATAACGATAAACCTTTCGGTAAAGAAGCGGCAATGGCAAAATTGTTTGCATCTGAAGCAGCAAGCCGTATTGCGAATCAAGCAGTACAAATTCATGGTGGATATGGCTATATGCGTGAATATGAAGTTGAACGACATATTCGTGATGCAAAACTATTAGAAATTGGTGAAGGAACTTCTGAAATTCAACGTCTCGTAATTGCTAGACATTTAGGATGTAGATAAAAAGGAGGAATCACTATGTTTCAAAAAATATTAATTGCGAATCGCGGGGAAATCGCGGTACGTATTATGAAAACTTGTCAAAAACTTGGCATTCGTACTGTCGCGATTTATTCAGAAGCAGATGAAAATGCACTTCATGTAAAAATGGCAAATGAAGCTTACTTAGTAGGTGGACCACGTGTTCAAGAAAGTTATTTAAACCTTGAAAAGATTATTGAAATAGCTAAGAAGACAAGTGCAGAAGCAATCCATCCGGGTTACGGATTATTATCAGAGAATCCAACTTTTCCGATTCGCTGTAAAGAAGAAGGAATCGTATTTATCGGTCCATCAGAAGAAATCATTACGAAGATGGGAAGTAAAATTGAATCACGTATCGCAATGCAAGCAGCAGATGTTCCAGTAGTTCCAGGTATTACTACAAATATTGAAACTGCTGAAGAAGCAATTGAAATTGCGAAACAAATTGGTTATCCATTAATGCTTAAGGCATCCGCAGGTGGCGGAGGCATTGGAATGCAGTTGATGGAAACTGAGCAAACGCTCACCAAAGCATTTGAAAGTAACAAAACAAGAGCACAAAATTTCTTTGGTAACGGAGAAATGTATTTAGAGCGCTATATAGCAGACGCACATCATATTGAAATTCAGCTTTTAGCAGATACACATGGTAACACAGTGTATTTATGGGAACGTGAATGTTCCGTACAGCGTCGAAATCAAAAAGTAATTGAAGAAGCGCCTTCACCATTTTTAGATGAAGATACCAGAAAAGCAATGGGAGAAGTTGCTGTACAAGCTGCTAAAGCACTTGGTTATACAAATGCAGGTACAGTTGAGTTTCTTGTAGATGATCAGAAAAACTTCTATTTCTTAGAAATGAATACGAGATTACAAGTAGAGCATCCAGTTACGGAAGAAATTACTGGGTTAGACCTTGTTGAGCAACAACTACTTATCGCATATGGTGAGAAACTTTCATTTACACAGGATGATGTAAAACGTAGTGGTCATGCCATTGAGGCTCGTATTTATGCAGAGGATCCGAAAACATTCTTCCCATCGCCAGGAAAAATTACAGATTTAACATTACCGTCAAATGTACGTATCGATCACTTCTTAGAAAATCATGTAACAATCACACCTTTCTATGATCCGATGATTGCGAAAGTTATTGCTCATGGTGAAACTCGTGAAGAAGCAATTTTGAAATTACATGATGCTTTAGAAGAATTAAAAGTAGAAGGTATTAAAACGAACACGCCAATGCTATTGCAAGTATTAGAAGACGAAGTGTTCAAAGATGGCATTTATACAACAGGTTTTGTAACAAAACAACTTGTTAAAAAATAAGATTTAACAATACTAAGGGGGAAAAAATGATGACGAAAGTATATGCATCGATGGCAGGAAACGTTTGGAAGATTGTTGTAGGAGTAGGAGATACAGTAGAGGAAGAGCAGGATGTCGTCATTTTGGAATCTATGAAAATGGAAATTCCAATCATTTCAGAAGAAGCAGGAACTGTAATGAAAATTAACGTACAAGAAGGCGACTTTGTAAATGAAGGAGATGTATTACTAGAAATTGAATAGGGAGATATAGGGGGAAGCGAATTGAAACTACCTAATTTTGCTGTCATTAAAGAAGTAGGACCACGTGATGGTTTACAGAATGAAAAAAAGATTGTTGGCACAAAAGATAAAGTAAAATGGATTCAACTACTTACAGAAGCAGGATTGTCGTATGTTGAAGTTTCCTCATTCGTTCACCCAAAATGGGTCCCTGCATTAGCGGATGCAAATGATGTATTTTCTGAGCTGAAAAGGGATCCCAATGTTACATATGCTGCGCTTGTTCCAAATCAAAATGGTTTGGAACGAGCTTTTTTGCAAAATGTAGATGAGGTGAATGTTTTTTTATCAGCAAGTGAATCTCATAATAAAAGTAATATTAATAAATCAATTAAAGAAGCATTAGCTGTAATAGAAGATATTACGAAGCAGGCAATATTTGAAGGGAAAAAAGTAAGAGGATATGTTTCTACAGTATTTGGTTGTCCTTATGAAGGAAATATACGTGTTGAAGCAGTTGACGAATTATGTAATCAACTTTTTTCATACGGTATTTATGAAGTCTCTCTTGGGGATACAATCGGTGTAGCGAACCCGTTACAAGTAGAGCAAGTGTTAGAGCATTTATTAAAGAAATATGGTGCTTCGCAGTTTGCAATGCATTTTCATAATACGTATGGAATGGCTCTAGCGAATGTAGTTAAGTCATTAGAATACGGTATTACAACGTTTGATAGTTCTTGTGGTGGACTCGGGGGCTGCCCTTATGCACCAGGAGCATCAGGTAATGTTGCTACTGATGACTTAGTACATATGCTCCATAAATTAGGAGTCCAAACGAATATAGACGAAGAAAAGTTATTGAGAGCTAGTCAATTTATTCAAAGTAAGTTAAATATCCAATTACCGAGTCATGTGTATAGAGCGCTTCAACATAAAACGATAAGTAGGTGAGTAGATGCTACAATTACAAAACATTTCCGTTGATTACGTAACACCTCACGTAGTAAAGATTTCGTTAAATCGTGCAAAACAAGCAAACTCATTATCTTTGGCATTATTAGATGAATTGCAAACTATATTAACTCAAATAAGTGAAGAGTTAAATACACGTGTAGTTATTTTAACTGGTGCTGGTGAAAAAGCATTTTGTGCTGGTGCAGATTTAAAAGAGCGTGCCGATATGAATGAAGAACAAGTTCGACATGCCGTTAGTATGATTCGTTCTACTATGGAGATGATCGAACAATTACCGCAACCAGTTATTGCCGCTATAAATGGAATCGCACTTGGTGGTGGTACGGAGTTAAGCTTAGCCTGTGATTTTAGAATTGCTGCTGAATCTGCAAGTCTTGGTCTTACTGAAACGACACTAGCAATTATACCAGGAGCAGGTGGTACACAGCGCTTACCAAGATTAATTGGAGTTGGTAGAGCGAAAGAATTAATTTATACAGGTAGACGTATTTCAGCGCAAGAAGCAAAAGAATATGGTTTAGTAGAATTTGTTGTACCGGTTCATTTACTTGAAGAGAAAGCGATTGAAATAGCAGAGAAAATTGCTAGTAATGGACCTATTGCTGTTCGATTAGCAAAAGAAGCAATTTCAAATGGTATTCAAGTTGATTTACGTACCGGATTACAAATGGAAAAACAAGCGTATGAAGGTGTAATCTATACGAAAGATCGAATAGAAGGATTACAGGCATTCAAGGAAAAACGCAAACCGACGTATAAGGGGGAGTAAATATGTTAGACCAAAAACAACAATCTAATTCATTTGAAGAACGAGTTGAAACAATTAAGCAAGGTGGGGCCCCGAAATATCATGAACAAAACAAAGCAAAAGGAAAACTTTTTGTTCGAGATCGTTTAGCTCTTTTATTTGATAACGGTGAATATGTAGAAGATGCACTATTTGCAAACTGTGAACAAACAGGGTTACCTGCGGACGGCGTTGTAACGGCAACTGGTAAAATACATGGTCGTACTGCGTGCGTAATGGCAAATGATTCAACTGTAAAAGCTGGATCATGGGGATCACGTACAGTTGAAAAGATATTACGTATTCAAGAAACAGCTGAAAAATTACGTGTTCCGTTATTTTATTTAGTTGACTCTGCTGGAGCGCGTATTACAGATCAAGTAGAAATGTTCCCAGGGCGACGCGGTGCGGGAAGAATCTTTTATAATCAAGTGAAATTATCTGGTAAGGTTCCGCAAATTTGCTTATTATTTGGACCTTCAGCAGCTGGTGGTGCGTATATTCCAGCATTTTGTGATGTTGTTATGATGGTGGAAGGAAATGCATCTATGTATTTAGGGTCTCCACGTATGGCTGAAATGGTTATCGGCGAGAAGGTAACTTTAGAAGAAATGGGCGGAGCTCGTATGCATTGCTCAGTATCAGGATGCGGAGATGTTTTATGTAAAACAGAAGAAGATGCGATTACGCAAGCAAGACAATACATTTCATATTTTCCAAGCAACTACTTAGAGCAGACTCCTTTGATTACACCTCAAGAACCGAAACAGTTCGATAAAACATTAGAACAAATCATTCCTGAAAATCAAAATGCACCATTTAACATGAAAGATCTCATTAATAGAGTTATTGATGAAGGATCTTTCTTTGAAGTGAAAAAACTATTTGCTCAAGAGCTAATTACAGGTTTGGCACGCATTGATGGTAAACCAGTTGGTATTATTGCAAATCAGCCGCGTATGAAGGGCGGCGTATTATTCCACGATTCTGCTGATAAGGCAGCTAAATTTATTAATTTATGTGATGCGTATCATATTCCATTATTATTCCTTGCGGATGTACCAGGGTTTATGATTGGTACAAAAGTAGAGCGTGCTGGTATTATTCGTCACGGTGCAAAAATGATTTCTGCAATGAGTGAAGCAACTGTACCGAAAATTTCTATCGTTGTTCGTAAAGCATATGGAGCTGGTTTATATGCAATGGCAGGTCCAGCCTTTGAACCAGATTGCTGCTTAGCGCTACCTACAGCTTCTATTGCAGTAATGGGACCAGAAGCAGCGGTTAACGCTGTATATGCAAATAAAATTGCCGCTTTACCAGAAGAAGAGCGTGCAAGCTTCATTGCTGAAAAACGTGAAGAGTATAAGAAAGATATTGATATTTATCATTTAGCATCAGAGATGGTAATTGATGGTATTGTTCATCCTAATAATTTACGAGAAGAGTTAAAAGGGCGTTTCGAAATGTATATGAGTAAATATCAAGTATTCACGGATCGTAAACATCCAGTATATCCAGTTTAAAAGCCCTATTTAGGGCTTTCTTGCTCAAAAAGTCAAGGGGGGAAAAACATTGAAACAAGCAGTTTGGTTTCCAACAGAAGAGTATAAAGAAAAAACGCGTTTATATGGTTGGATGAAATCATTAGGCTATGAAGATTACGAAGCTTTTTATAATAAATCAATTGAAGAAACAGCGTGGTTTTGGGGAGAGGCTGAAAAAGCAGTTGGCTATCAATGGATGAAACCTTATACAGAAGTGTTAGATTTAGAGAATGGTACGCCATTTGCACAGTGGTATAATGACGGAACATGTAACGTTGTAGAATCAGTTTTATCAAGATGGCTTGCAGATGATGAAACGAGAAGGCAACCAGCACTTCAGTATGAAGGGGAAAATGGAACTTCAAAATCATTTACATATGAAGAGCTTGACAGCTGGGTAAGTCGTGTTGCGAATGGTTTGAAACATGCTGGTATTGAAAAAGGCGATCGTGTAACAATTTATATGCCGATGATTCCAGAAACAGTCGTTGCGATGCTAGCTGTTATGAAAATCGGTGCAATTATTTCACCAATATTCTCAGGATTTGCTTCAGATGCAGTAATGACACGTGTGCAAGCGGCAGGTTCAAAAATGATTATTACTGCAGATGGTTTTTCACGCCGAGGTAAAATTGTTTCATTAAAAGACGAAGTAGATAAAGCTTGTGAACATTGTCCAACTGTTGAGAAAGTTGTTATCGTTCGTCATACAGGAAATGATTTTACACCGCATAATTATGATTTCTCATGGAGTACGTTAGAAAAAGAAAAGCCATTTGTACATGCTGAAGAAATGAATAGTGATGATCCATTAATGCTCATTTATACATCAGGAACGACTGGAAAACCAAAAGGAACAGTGCACACACATGCTGGATTTCCATTAAAGGCAGCTTTTGATGCAGGATTTGGAATGAATATAAAGCAAGGCGATCGTGTATTATGGGTTACTGATATGGGCTGGATGATGGGGCCATTTCTATTATTTGGTTCACTCATAAATGGAGCAACGATGGTTATGTACGAAGGTGTTCCAGACTTCCCAGAAGCAGATCGCTTATGGGAGACAGTTGATAAATATGAAATTACTCATCTAGGTATTTCGCCAACGTTAATCCGAGCATTAATGGCAAAAGGTGATGAGTATGTCAATAAACATTCTTTAAAGAGTTTGGAAGTATTCGCATCAACAGGAGAACCTTGGAATCCTGATCCATGGATGTGGCTGTTTGAAACGGTCGGAAAAAATAATGTACCGATCTGCAACTATTCGGGCGGAACTGAAATTTCCGGTGGTATTTTTGGAAATGTTCTTATTAAGCCGATTGCACCGATTAGCTTTAACGCATCTTTACCTGGAATGGCAGCGGTAGTACTGGATGATCAAGGTAAACCAATTCGTGATGAAGTTGGAGAATTATGTTTGGAAAAACCTTGGGTTGGTATGACGAAAAGCTTCTGGGAAGACGATGAGCGTTATGTGAACACATATTGGTCACGTTTTGAAAATAAATGGGTCCACGGTGATTGGGTTATTTACGATGGTGAACAATATATCATTACGGGACGTTCAGACGATACGTTAAATATCGCAGGTAAACGTATTGGACCTGCTGAATATGAATCTATTCTTGTGAAGCATAATGATGTAATAGAAGCTGCTGCAATTGGTGTACCTGACGATGTAAAAGGTGAGGTTTGTCATTGTTTTGTAGTATTGCGAGATGGTGTAATATTCACAGCAGAATTAAAGAAAGAATTAATGAGTTTAGTTAACTCTCATATTGGAAAAGCACTATGTCCTAAAGATATTCACGTTGTAGAGGATTTACCAAAAACACGTAATTCTAAAGTAATGCGACGCGTCATTAAGGCTGCTTACTTAGGAAAAGAATTAGGCGATTTATCATCACTAGTAAATCCTGAAGTAGTTTCGTATATTCAGGGACTACAGTCTAGTAAATTATAAAATTAAAAGTATTTATGATGTGAACTGACCTCTAATTGTTAGAGGTCAGTTTATATTTTTTCTCGCATTACACTGAATAATAAAAAGAAGATATTTTCTCATCATGAATGAGCATATTCCAAGTATTTAAAATGGAAATTCATACAGCAATACATTTGTTTTTTATGAACATAGGATGATTTAGTACAAGTGCTTGTTTTTTTCCTTCTATGTGTTTGCCCCGTACACTTTTAAGCTAGTGGACATACTATACTAGAAGAAAGGATTAGGGGGTGAGGTATTGGGTTCTCGATTTAATAATTGCAAAAAGAAATGTACATGTAAACAAGATGATTGCTGGGATATATTCGAAGAGTGTAAAAAAGAAAAGAATGAGAAATGTGATAACTCTTGTGTACAAGGAATTAGAAACGAGCTTAAGAAATTAGTTAATCAAACGGTTCAAATTAATACAGAGGGACGTACTTATGTAGGTACGGTTTCGTCTGTAAGTTGTGATGTTGTTAAGCTTGCAGCTATTCCTGGATCAGTTGGAGTAATTATCTCCATTTGCAAAATTGAAGCAATTTTCCCTCCTGTTACAACGGTTACTGCTGAGTTTGATTTTAATGGTATTGATGTAGCAAACAAAGCATAATTATGCTGTTTTTGTAAAGTCATTCTTATGAATGGCTTTATTTTAATTTTGTATAAAAGGAGAATACATTCTTTATATAGAAATAAGTTTGAGGCTATTAAGAATGATGTACGAAAGGGGAATGGGAGTGATTAAATTAGAACCCTTTAAAAGATCCGATTTCAAACAATTAATAAATTGGATTAATTCCGAAGAATTTTTAATACAATGGTCGGGAAATGCATTTACATATCCTTTAAATGAAAAGCAATTAGATAAATATATAGAAAATGCCAAAACACTCGCTTTCAAAGTAATAGATGCAGAGACTGAAGAAGTAATTGGTCATATTTCACTTGGGAAAATAGACAATATAAATAAGTCTGCGAGGATTGGAAAAGTGTTAATTGGTGATACAAAAATGAGAGGACGTTCTATAGGGAAACGTATGATGAAAGCAGTACTTCATATTGCTTTTGAAGAATTAAAACTACATAGAGTAACCCTTGGTGTTTATGATTTTAATACATCGGCCATTTCATGTTATGAAAAAATAGGATTTGTAAAAGAGGGTTTATTAAGGGATTCAAAAAAAGTAGGAGAAACGTATTGGAATTTATGGGAAATGAGTATGTTAGAATGTGAATGGAACAATAATTAACAATAGTGTTTTATAATTATATTATGTTAACAAAAGGGTGTTGGTGGGAATCATGGATAAAAAATCTAAAGTAATTTCAATTGCAGCAGTTTCAGGGGGCGGTAAAACTACCATTACAGAAGGATTAACTCATGAGTTGAAAAACTCAAAGGCGCTATATTTTGATAGTTATAAATTTGATAACTGCCCTGCTGATATTTGTAAATGGATTGATGATGGAGCAAATTATGATGAGTGGGTACTTACACCATTAATTCATGATATTCAGCATCTTATACGAGACAGTAAATTAGACTATATTATTGTAGATTATCCTTTTGCATACTTAAATAGAGAAATGGAACAATTCATTGATGTAACTATATTTATTGACACACCTTTAGATATTGCGATGGCTAGAAGAATGTTGCGAGATTTTAAGGAAGATACAATGAGTGAAATACATAATGATTTGAAACATTACATGACACATGCGAGAAAAGCTTATTTAGAGGCAATTCATACTGTTAAACCGAATTCAGATATCATATTGGATGGAACTTTACCTGTAAGTGTAATAATTAATCATATTGTAGAGGAACTTAATAGTAGAGAAGTGATTGTGTAAATGGCTAAATGTATTGAGGAATTTGTAGAAAAAGATGAGCCACATTATATTATAGATGCTGTTAAGTGGATCATTGGGCTAGGGGAGAGATAAATGTGTACACTTTATTTCAATATAATTGCAAGTAAGAGATGATTGGTTTAGATGGTGTGAACAACTTACAGTGGAAGAATTACTTCGCAAACGTGTTGGCGGTGTTGGAAGTATTTTAGAAACACTATTCCATATAGTATGCATTAAGTCAAACAAACCTTGGTAATACAAGACTTGTTTGACTTATTTTTATAAAATGCAAACATTTTGCAAACATGAGTTATCCAAAGATACTTTTACCGAAGTTTTTAACAGCTTCTTCCTGCATATTCGGTAAAACATGAGAATAAATACTTAATGTCATTGAAATGTCTGTATGACCTAATCTTTCACTGATAACTTTAGGGTTAACTCCTTGTTTCAATAGTAAAGTTGCGTGTGTATGTCTTAAATCATGGAATTTAATTTTTTTTACTGCTGCATTATTTATTTCCTCATAAAATTTTTTCCTGAAAGTACCTCTCTTTAAACCCCCACCCAATTCATTACAATTAATTAAATCTAAATCTTGATAAGCAGAACCCATTCGTAATTTCTCTTTATTAATTTGTATTCGATGTTTTTTTGCTACTTCTATTATTTCTATCGGCACAGGGATTGTGCGTTTTGATGCATTTGTTTTTGCGGTATTTTTAATTTTATTATCAACACCAACAGTTTGATTGATGGTGACTGTATGATTTTCAAAATCAACATCCTGCCAACGTAACCCTAAAACTTCTCCCAGACGCATACCTGTAGTGATTGCTAATAAGTAACCAATGTGATATCGTGATTCTTGTGAATGTAATAGAAACTTTTTTACTTCTTCCTCCGTCCAAGTCTGGATGGAGCTTTTTTCTTTTTTTGGTACCTCAGCAAAAGCAGCCGGATTTCTAGAAATAATATTTTGTTTTACAGCTAAATTTAAAGCTGTTTTTAGTACCCGATGCAATAGGAGTATGGAATTATTTGAATTACCATTATCCAGTGCTGATTTATAGCATTTTTGAATGTGCATAACATTTAATTTATGAAGTGCAATCATTCCTATGCTAGGTATAACATGCTTGGTTATATTGCCCTTATAAGTAGCGAAGCTACTCTTTTCTATACTCACCCTTTTAATTTCTAGCCACTGAATCAAATAATCCTTTAAAGTAATCTTAGATGGCTCCACAAAAGTCCCTTCATTCAACTCCGTAATCTTTTTCGCCACATCTTTTTCAGCTTCTTTTTTTGTCTTATATCCAGAAAACCACTTCTGTCTTCTTTTTCCTGTCTCTGGATCAGGTCCGATATCAATAACAATACAATACTTATTTCCTCTTTTTCGAATATGTCCTTTCACTTAAAACACTCCTTCATTTGTTTTGAATCATGTTGTATAAGTCTAGTTGTAATTTTGCTGCTATGAAAATTACATGTTTGGACATATCAGCGATGGATATATTTTACCATATAAAAATAAATTCAGTTATAGGGTAGGGTTTTCATTTGTTATTAAACAATAGTGAAATATCTATTCCGGTTATCAAATGCAATATTGCATATTTTATTTGGATGTCTAAAAAACAAGGCGTCTATTAATATTTTCAACTTTCTCAAGTATTTTCAGAATATGAGAGAATAGATGTTTGGGTTATTTGTGATAGAATATTCTTAATAATATAATTTGACGGAACGAAAAAGACCCATAGCGTGTGTAATTGTGCTGGGAACACTTTTACACCGTTTGCCCTAATTGTAGTAGGGAAAACATTTGCCATGAGCCTTTCAGTTACGACTATGCGTAACATATACGGCTAGTATAACACAGCTTTTAGATGTAATTCATCATTAAGGTGCGTTTTCATGATAGGGAAGTGTGTCTTGTTCCAATAAGGGGGGACAAAACATGTGGAAAGCTCTAAATCAAATTGAAAAAGAGTTATGTGCAGCTGGAATAAGGAAAAATAAACTAGCAAATTATTGGGGAGTTAAGCCAAGTACTGTTACAAAAATTTTTAAAGGTAACACAGACATGAGTTTTGGCTTTCTTTCCAAAACAGTCATCCTATTAAACAAAGGCATACAGGTTCAAGAAGATCTATTAACAGATTATATATATATAACGAAACCAAAATCAGAAAACTTACGTGAGGCAATGGAAGATTTAGCTTTAAGAGGAAAGTTTAATCTATTAATTAATATTATAAATAGTGAATCACAATCAAAGGTAGCAGAAAATAGAGAATTCGCTAATGTGTATCGAATTATATATAAACGATATATAGGTGAAATTGATGCTGTACAGTACCATAAGGCATTAAGCTGGGAAAGTAAAGCAATAAGAACATCAGAGATGGAAGTGTTAATTGAAATTTTATTATGTCAAGCGCAATATCAATCGGGTAACTTTACTTCTTTAAATGAGCGATTAAAATCTCTTGAAATAAAAATAAATAAAATAAGTAATAGATACATTCGAGAATGTTATAAATTACGATATAAAGAAGCTATTGCCGTTACTTCGTTGCAAGGTGGTGAAGTCATTGAAGCAAGGCATGTTAGTATGGAACTATTAGATGATCTTGAATGGGATAACTTTTTTTCTTTTCCAAAAGTAAATGCATATTTAAAGTTAGGTGAATCGTATATTTTTTTAGCGAATGAATATGAGAGGTCAAAATATTATTTGGAAAAGACTCTAGAAGTGTTAGGAGATAGTAAGACTAATGGAATTGAGAAAAAAGAAGAATGGTGCAACATACATTATCATTTCTAAAGATTCACCATGATAAAGAACTTAGTAGCTTAGATGTTGTTCATTCAGGTGAACTAGCATATTTAAGGATTAAACAAGGTAACAGAATGGAAGCGAGAAGACTATTGAATCAATTAAAAGAGAAGAATGGGAGATTAACAGACATACAGACTGCATATTTAGCTTTAACATATGAAGGTACTAAAAAAGAAGAGTTAATGAAACGTTCCCTTTTGATGTGTCAAAAATCAGGGAATATATTTTATTCGAATTTACCAAAAATATACTTGGGTTTAATTTGAATAATTGGTATAATTGTCTTCGGAAAGAGGTGAAATAATGAAAAAAATAATTACAATCATTCCTGCACTATTAATAGCTGCTACATTATTCATTAACACTGATTCTATAAAAGAAAAACCTAGTACAAATGATTCAAAACCTACAGTTCAACACATGATGGTTGACCCTGGTGGCGGTTGGTAAAATACATAATAAAGGTATATATAGATTACAAATGACATCGTCTTAATTGACGATGTCATTTGTAGTTTTAGGAGAAATTTCTTTTTTTGCTGAAAGA
The DNA here is from genome assembly GCF_014932895.1 of Bacillus thuringiensis. Taxonomy (GTDB): domain Bacteria; phylum Bacillota; class Bacilli; order Bacillales; family Bacillaceae_G; genus Bacillus_A; species Bacillus_A thuringiensis_AA. Next base: position 81,673 of record NZ_JACYOF010000004.1, read on the forward strand.
AGAAAAAAGAAACTTTTGTAAAAAAAATACAAAAATACAAAGAGGGAGATAGAAGAAGATGAAGAGTAAAGAAGGGGAAGTTAATCTAATTAAACAAGCTTTATTACTTTTGCAAGAAGAGGATGATCCGAAAGAGACATTATTTTCTATCTGTTTGAGTGAACCAAAAAAAGAAAAGGTTATGTAAAAAAGACTATCTAACTTTTGGATAGTCTTTTTACACTACATATTTCCTTTAGATTTCTCGTAGTTCACAAACATCTCTAATTGTTCTAATGCTTTTTTTCGTTGTTCTTCGGGTAAGTCATTAATGATTTGAAGAATTTCGTGTGCTTCCTTTGTTAGCTGTAAATCTTGGCCCGCTGTTAAATCTGGTGAATCAGATAAACCTAACAAATAATCTGTTGTTACTTTTAAATAATTTGCTATTTTCTGAAGTGTACGTGTACCGGGTGCTTTTTTCCCCTCGACATAATTATAAACAGAAACATGACTAACACCAATTGCATCAGCTAACTGTTGTTGGGTGATGCTCTTCTTTTCAATTAATGATTTCAACCTCTCATGACTAAACATAATAAAAAACACCCCAAGTTTATTTTATATGAAATTATTTTTTCTTAATTACTATTATGGTGTCACACTGTCATTATATATTAACTATCAGTTAAGTGGAAAGGTAATTTTTTTGAAAAAAGTTTTGGGAAACACTTGAACTTAACCTAAGGTTAAGTTATTATGTAATTAACAACAAAAACGGAAGAGAGGAGTTGTTTATGAAAACTCTAAAACAGCTACGTGTAGAACAGGGATATACATGTAGGGAAGTAGCTGAAGCCGTGGGTATTACTGAAGTTTATTATTGGTATATAGAAAACGGAAAGCGTCGACCTTATTATGATTTAATTGTGAAAATTGCTGAGTTTTTTAAAGTGAAGCTAGATGAAATTAAAATTTTTTGCCCATAACTTAACCTTAAGTTAAGTTATGGTTGGTTAAGTAAATTAAAAAGGAGCGAAACAAAATGGGATTAGATCAAATCATTAAAGAATCAATCCGCGAAGTTGTTCGCGAAGAGATTCAAGCAGCTTTGGCTTCATTCCAACAACAATCACAACCAAACAAGGTAATGCGAGTGAAGGAAGCAGCAGCTTTCTTAAATATAGCGGTTTGTAGGATGTATGAATTAGCAAATCATCCTAAGTTTCCAGTAATAAGAGAAGGGCGTAAACTACTTTTCTTACAAAAGGATTTGGAAGCATGGCTTGAGGCGCAAAAGGAGGTGCTTTAGTGGAAGATATAACATCAGTAGCTATATTTGGAATGTTAATCGCATGCGGTTCATGTTTTTTTTATATCACTTACGAACCAATAAAAGCATGGGCTTGGAGTGATACAAAACAAAATAAAAAGACCCATGGCAGTGGGTCCTTTTCAAAAAACAAGTTGTTATAAGTATACCACGGAAAGTAGGGATATAGTACATGGATTTAATTGAATATCAAGTGCTATTACCTAATAAGTTCTGGGATATAGCTAAAAGCAAAGATGAATTAAAGCGAATGATTGAACAGTATTTTGCAGCTGGTTATCCGCATTATGAAATTCAACGAATTATCAAAAGTGGACAAGCATATGTGGCAGTTTGTACGAGGAGGTAAATATTTATGACAAACATAGTAACTGAAATTGGTGGATTAAATTTCAAAGGTAATGTGGTAGATCATGAATGGTTTAATTACATCACTTTTAGAAATGGTAAGCCTCACATTGTAGCAATTATGGTATTAAGTGAAATTGTTTATTGGTATCGTCCTACAGTTATTCGAGATGAATATACTGGCAAGGTTACTTATAAGAAAAAATTCAAATCAGATAAATTACAAAAGAGTTATCAGCAATTAGCAGAAACGTTTGGATTTTCAAAACTTCAAGTGAAGCGTGCTTGTGACTTATTGGTGGATATGAGCTTAATTGAAATTGAATTTAGAACAATTATTGTAAATGAAATAACGTTAAACAATGTAATGTTCGTTGAGCCTAAAGTAAATGAAATAAAAAGTATATCAAGTATGTATCAACAAGTTGAAGAAGACACTGGTGACTTTGAAGTAAAGAGGGTAGTTATTTCAAAGTCAGGTACCTCTTCACATAAAAGTAAAGAAGCACCTAACTTCAAAGTAAAGACAAATACAGAGATTACTACAAAGAATACTACAGAGAATGTAAGTAGTAGTAGCATCTTCTCTTTCTACGAAAATAATTTTGGGATTTTAAATCCATTCGTAGCCGATAGCATTACCCAATGGACAAACGATACAAGCGAAGAACTTGTCCAAGCGGCTATGGAACGTGCGTTGAAACAACAGAAGAAATGGAATTATGCTGAGGGCATTTTAAAACAGTGGGTTAATAAAAATATTCGTACTTTAGCTGATGTTAATGCAGCAGAAATGGAGTTTAAAAACAAAGGTAAAAAAGGAGAGAAAAACAATGCAAGCGTTAGGAAAAACAGTAGCTTCATCGAAAAATACGATTTTGAGTAAATTCGCTCAAAGTTATGTGTTGTCTCCTAATAGATGCACAAATGTTTTCTTGGTAGGGAAAGACAAAATTAAAGACGTTTGTAATAAACGCTTACTTATAGATACAAAAACAAATGAAGAGTTTTGTCCACAATGTAGATTGGTAGAGCAAGAAGACCAACAACTTGCAAAAGAAACACTGGCTATTAAGAAGAAAAACGAAATTATTCATTTATACGATTCGTTTTCAGATAACAGCCTTATAAATCCTAAATTGAAAAAAGCAACATTTGATAGTTACGCACCACCTACACAGGAATTAGCGAATGGTAAAGAAGTTATGATGAATTTTGCTAGAAACTTTGATCCTAACAAATCAGAAAGCATTGTAATTACAGGTGACTATAGAGTTGGGAAAAGTCATTTATGTGTAGCGGCTACAAAAGAAATTATGAGAAAAGGCTACAGCGCAATGTTTATAGAAATGAACGCACTCTTTACAAAAATAACTTCTACATGGAACAAGAATAGTGAACTAACAGAAGACAAGCTGATGTCTATTATTGCAAATGTTGATGTACTTGTATTAGATGACTTTGGCGCAGAGTTTACGGAAAAAGATGCTGAGGGAGTTACTTGGAAGAAAACGAAGACAAAGGATATTCTCGAGCGCAGGCTAGGAAGAACAAACTTATTCACAACAAACTTTGAAGTTATGGAGTTAGCCAGAATGTATGGAGAACGTGAGTTTAGTCGGATTATGGAAGATACTCAAGTGTTGAAAATGTATGGTGAAAATTACAGTTTGCGAAACTTCAAAAGGGAGGAATAACGATGTGTGCATTATGTCGTAATACAGGAATTATTCGTAAAGAAGTTTATTCAGGGGTAACTCTAACGGAAGGGTGTAACTGTGAAGTAGCAAAGCAACAGCAAGAAGAAAATGATAAGCGTTGGGAAGCATGGTTAATAAAATTTGAGTCAATGAAGCAAGAGTTACAACGTAATCAACAACAAAAAGTAAGTTAACAAGGGGGATTTAAGTTGAAAAACACAGGTATTGCAAGAAAAGTGGACGAGCTAGGGCGTGTAGTAATTCCAGTAGAGTTACGCAGAACTTTGGGAATTGCTGAAGGTACAGCATTAGGCTTTCATGTTGAAGAGGAAAACATCGTTTTAAGAAAACAAGAAAAGTCATGCTTTGTAACGGGTGAAGTTTCTGAATCAAACATGGAATTGCTGGGCGGTCGAATGTTTTTGAGCAAGGAAGGGGCCAATGAATTACTGGACCTTCTTGAAAAGAGTGGGATAGCACATGCCTAAGCAGTTAAATATTTTCGATGTAGAACCATCGATTTGTGAGTTTGATGTAATGAAAGCTAATGTGAAGAAAGGAACTGGACGCATTACATATGCTGATGTACGTGTCCAAGTTCCAAGGAATGCAAAGTGTACGGATGAATTACCACGCACAAGTAAACAAGATGATCGTTATGACATCTTTGAACAATATGTAATGGCAGTTTGGAGATATGGAAGATCAATTGATAGCTCATGTAATTGGGAAACAGCAGAGGAATTATGTAAGGCAGCCAGAGATAAAAAAGAAGGTATTCCGGCAAGGGTTTATTTAGGGAGTGGTTTTAGACCTGAGGTTGTCGAGTATATGAAGTAATAAAAGGCTAGGCTTAAGGGTTCACCTAGCCAAAAATATAGGGTTTCATCGTCGGATGAGACTTAATTATAAATGAGATATGTAGTGAGGTGAATAGGGTGAAAGAAAAGTTAACAAAAAATTTACAAACAACAGTAGAGATAGATACAGCACGAAATCAAATATATGTAGTAAAAGATGGTCGTGTATTTCCAGTAGCTCCACCAATTAGCGGATTTGGAGAGCAGGTTGCTATTTGGCAGAACGGAAAAGTTGATCGTGTGGATACTAAGTTTACTGAAAAGATAAAATGATTTTTTCTAAGAAGGTAGGTTCAATTATGAGTGTAGCAAGAAATCATGAAGCGATGAAGGAATCACGGTTGAAGGTATACATCGCTTTAGAAGAAGCTAACTTCATTTGGGATGAAAGAGATGTAGTTCGTTTTCGTGAAATGTGGAGTCAAGGTATGAGTTTGCCGATGATGGCAAAAGCATTAAGGAGGCACCAAGCGGAGGTGGCGCTCCTTGTAATAGATCAGGCTGATAAGTATTTGATTGAAAATCGTCCAATAGGATTAGGAATTTGGTAAATAGGAAGGGGAAATCAAAATGAAAGCAATGGAAAATGGTGTATTGGAAGCAACCCAATTAATTAGTGAAGCAAGAAATGAGGATCAGGTTGTAAAAGAAGCTACAGTCTTACAAATTGCAGGTATCTTATCAATTGGTGAATTAAACGATTATCAGGAAGCAACTTTACGCACTTGGAATAACAAAACTGATTTTGGAGGACGTGTTTCAAATGCAGCGTTAGGACTTACAGGAGAAGCTGGTGAAGTTGCTGACATTGTTAAAAAAGCAATTTATCATGGTCATGGTTTTCAACCGTCACATTGCCCGGGAGAAGAGGACGGAAATACTTATAAGTTAGCTTTAGAGTTAGGTGACATTATGTATTATGTAGCGATTATGGGACATGAACTAGGATACACGTTACAAGACATTGCAGAAATGAATATCGCTAAATTAGCTAAGAGATATCCAGATGGATTTAGTCGAGAAGCAAGTCAAGCGCGTGTTGATGTAAAGTAAGATAAAATTTGAATTTTATAAAAACAAGTATTGATGATAACCCTTTAAATAAAAGCTCCACTCTCAAAAGGGTGAGAGTGGAGCTTGTGGATGAAATTACTGAGTTCTTGGGATGGTGAACACCAGCACATAAATAATAGCATGAGTATTCAGAAAAAACACTGAGTAAATGTTTCCGATTTTTCAAGTTATAGTTAATTAGTTTTCATTAAACAAAAACGTTATTTTATTATAGGAAAAAAGGTGACCCAGCAATTGTTCCAGCCGAATCCCCCAGTTCTATCAATCCAAATAATGTTCTTTTTCTATATGTAGTTATGTTGAGTTCCTAGAGGCTAGCTCAAAATAACAGTTAGAGGACAAGGAAAATCATTTTAGAGAGTTTTAGATTTTATTATGTTAATGCTACAACAGCAAGAGTTAAGCCCAACGTATTTAATGGACTAGAATATGGTCCAACATTAACAGTAAGAGTACTTGTTATACCTGGAGGTGTAGTGAAAATTGCGGGTGCCGATACAGAGGTATATCCTGCAGTATACCCTAGAGAAGTACCTGAGCCAATGATTGCATTATTATTAAGATACATAGTGATACCTGCAGAATTACCTCCTGGTTGAATAATAACTTGCACTTCATAGATTGCCAAATAGGTTCTTCCACCTTCAAGTAAAACAGTTGTTGGTGGTGTGAATGAGATTGCCGTACCATTAGAATTTACCACGGTATCTAGTGGAATCGCAGAATTTACGGGAACTATTGTTGGGGTAGTTTGAACAACATTTAAACTGTTAGCCGTGGGGGATGGACAAGTGCAAGGTTTGTGAATTTTAGAGTTGTTATCATTTTGGTAATTCATAAATAACCAAACTCCTTTGCGTAAGATAATTTTATATCCTATAAAACGTAGATTTTTGGTGTATCTATGTTATTTTTAATAAGTTTGTAAAGATTAGCCGAATAGTGTTGGTCAGTCGACTCTTAAAAGTATTTGATACTCTAGGGATTTCAAAGTGCATCCGATAAATATATATGAATGTTTTTTCAAGGACATTACTGTAAGTTAGGAAACATAATAAAATAGTTATTTTGTAAACAGAAAACAGGAGTGCTTGACCAGAGCACTCCATAACGCTAATAACGACACCTATAAAAGTATATGAGTACTTTAACTAAATATGTTTTATTTAAATAAAATTCTTATTTTGGAGGGGAAAGAAATGGAAATCAAGGTAAATGAGCAAGCTCAACGTTTTTATCTAGCGTTTGATGAATGGGTACCCGCAGTTGGTCATGAAATTAAAGTGGGGAAATATCGTTTTTGTGCTATTCCATTAAGTGATTCTATCAATATTTCGGAAGTAACATCAGGTATACATGCTATAAGCATTCCGATTGATTCGAGGATTTTGATGGCAACAAGTACTAAGGAAGATACAATGAGGGTTTTAGCAAAAGCTGGTGAAGGTTTAAAGAGAATCCTTGAGAAACAAAGTAATTTAGATGAATTACTTGCAAAGCAGAAAAAAGTAGCATTCGAGCGTTTGGGGGAAATGCCACCGATTGAAGATGTTGATACGGATTGGATAACTGCTGATATTAGTGACGTGATTCATTAAGTAATACAAAATCCTTATTGTAAAGAAAAAGAGATAGGGTTCACAACCCCATCTCTTCCAACAGAGATAAGTGCAGTTTTGCTTCTTCACAATTTGGATTAATGCAGTAATGAATAAACGTATGTTCATCGTGTTGTATGAGAGGTTGATCACAAGATACACATGTGTACGGTGAGAGCATTTTATATACCTCCTTACAGAATATGGGTTAATTGTAGCATAGTTTTAGTTGGTTAAGGAGTGAAACAAAAACGCTATTTTAATAGAGAACGCTTAAAAGGACCCGATTAGGGGGCGGGTCCTTTTAATGAAACAATAAATCCTTATGGGATTACCAATAGATTACCATAAAAGGTATTTAATTTCCAGTTATTAAGTATTGAGAAAGCTTTTTATAAAAACTTCATTTTAGTAGAAAAGGAGAATGAAAATGTCCTTATTAGGTAATTTGAAAGAAATCCAAGGAAAAGCCATTGATGAAAAAGTATTGGAATTCGCAGAGGAAATGGAATCGGCAATAATCGAAAGTGCTGGAAAGGGATATTCAGGCTATAAGTATAAAATTCATTATGATAATCCAGATAAGCATATGATGCTTTCGGAAACTTTTATAGAAAAGGTAAAAGAATTGATGGACGGTGTGATAGTTGAATTTAAGGAAGAAGAAAGGAAGGGCCTTTTAGGATCTTACTATGAACATTACATTCATTTTAAGTGGAATGACTAATTTCTTTATAAAAATTTCATTTTGTAGAAAAGGGGAATGGATATGGAAGAGGATAAAGTCGGAACATGTGAATTATGCGATGAAGAAAAGACAATGGTTCGTTACAGTCCAGCTCGTAATGAGTGGTTATGCGAACGTTGTTACGACTATACAGCAAGCATAATATTCGGAGAAATAATGAATGATTAAAAGAGCAGTCAGCAAAAGCTAGCTGCTCAACAAAGGAAAACAGAGAAAAGATAACCATGTTTCTATAGTATTTACGGAATATTGAGTTTTATTCAGGGGGGGAATTCGAGTTATATAATTTTCATTAAAATCTTTTTTATGAATAATAACGTTGCCATGAGAAATAAGATATCAATTAAAAGCCAGAATGTATTGATTTGGTGTGACTTTTTAAACTCCACCACTAAGAAAAAGGTTAGATAGCTTGCAATTAGTATTAAAAAGACCAGTTTTATTATATCGAACATTAATGACGCTCCTACTATGTGATTAATGTTATTATACTGTAATTTTTAAACAAAAACGCTATTTGAATAAAAGTTAGTGGATTAGTTTTTAACACTCATTGAAATTAAAAATCATAACATATTTTGTAATAACTTATATGGAAGTGAGCTGAATAATAATGTTTTATTCATATTTTGATACTCGAGCCAGAATGCGGCCGTATGGTACGGTGGGTATCACGATTAGTGGAGTGCAAAGTACAATTCAAGCTGCTCAACAAGCATTGCAATCGCAACAACAAATGCAACAAGGCACACAACCGTACTATTCATCTATGGAGTATTATTACCCAATGTATCACACTATACCATATGAAATACCTTTTTCAATGATCCCATATGGCACTGTATACAATTTATAAATAATGTGTCGGGAATGAAGTCAAGTATTTAAATAAGGGCGCAAATAAATAGCGCCCTTATAAGAAATGATTTGTATTTAATGGATTCATATTCAATATATAATTTTAAACTTGTGATAAAAATTGATATAAAAATTTCATTTTGTAGCAAAAAGGATATAAAAAAGAGCACCCTTATATGGTGCTCATACAATAGGAGGTAAATTTTTGAGCTAAATGCTGAGGTTAAATTTATATGTATTAAAAAGGAAAACAGAACAAAATTTTATTATTAGTTCAATATAAAAGAGCAGCTAGAAAAAACTAACTGCTCACCTCTCGTCCAAGAGAGCTAGAGTGGGAAGAATTTAAAATAATCTTTTAAATTCTTCCATAGTATCGGAAGAAATTAGAATTTTATTCACTTAATACTTAAATTAGGAAGTTCAATAATTGAATGTATCTATAGCATAGACAAGATTTTAATATTTATTCAAGGTGGAATAAAGGATGGGTACTTATTGGGAAAAGGCAGTCAAGGGGTATTTCAAGAAGTAAGAGTCAGAACGCAATAAAAAAGCAGTTAGCAAAAGCTAACTGCACAGTGAATAAGAAGAACACAATGGTCATTCGTATTCAACCTTGGTGTATCTATATTGTTAACATGTTTTAGAAATTTATTCAATAAAAGAGCAGCTAACAAAAGTTAACTGCCTTTCAAAAGAAAAATTAAGAAGGAAGTTCAATTATGGATTGTATTTATAGCATGGACAAGATTTGGAAATTTATTCAAGGGGAATCGAGAATGTGTAGTTTTTGGGAAAATGCATTTAAAGAATTCTTTAAAAAACAGGAACAGAAACGAAATAAAGGAGCAGCTAACAAAGGCTAACTGCTCATCTCCAAAAGGAACAGAGGAATACAATCGTGTCATCTTCAGTATTGACGGAATATTGGGTTTTATTCAGGCGAACCTTAAATAGCACCTTTAAATAGTGCTATTTAAGGGGAAAGTGAGATGTTGAAAAGTAAATTAGGGTTTTTTACTTCGAGATAATATATGACTATTCCATCATAATGTGACGATGAATCACAAAAGAGCAGCTAGCAAAAGCTAACTGCTCTCCGGAAAAACGTTAAGAAGGAAGTCAGAACTCAAGTGTATTTATAGTATGGACAAGATTTAAAAATTTATTCGAGGAGAAATTGATATGGTTGATGAATTTGAAGCGTTATTTACTAAGCCGGCCCAAGTACAAGGTGATCAAGAATTAACATGTAGCTGTACAGAGTGTTACTGGAATATGTATTTTCCTAATCGTTCTAGTTCAAAGGAATGCGTATCGGAAAGCTTAGCAGACTTCAAAATGACACCCAATTCAACTGAGTGTAAAGGATATTGGGATTATACAGAAGCGTGTGGCCATCCAAAACGATAAAAGAGCAGCTAGCAAAAGCTAACTGCTCCAATCATGGAAAAATGGGTTGTCTACAGTATTGACGGAATATTGAGTTTTATTCAGGGATTTACTAATTATGTAGGTGACACTAAAAGTCCTATTAATATCCATGCTGCCCCAATCAGAATTAAAGATTTGAATGTAATCCAAAATTTATTTTTTTCTGGTTTTTGAAACTCTTTAATTATAGAAAATACGGCACTTATCCCTACAAGGGCGAACAGAAAAATTCGGATTGTATCAGTCATTTGTATCACCACCCAATATTTTAATTATATACTAATTACCATTTTGTAGAAACTTAATAAAATAATCCTTTGAATAGAAAGCGAGGTTAGGAGAATGAAAAGTTTAAAGAAAAGAAAGGTAAGAAAAGCCATTGCTCGTCGTGCGAAAGCTGTTGATAAATATCAAGTAGATAAATCTTGGAGAAACATCTTTGTACAAGCAGGTATTATCAAATAAATGAAAACTGAATACAGTCCGGCTAGAAAACTAGAGGACACCAATTCATTAAAGCAGCAATTAAAGCTGTTTTAGGAATAGGTGTCCTTTTTATTTTGAAAAGGGAGATGGGGAAATGAAGGTGTTAAAGGATCAGCTACGTGAATGGAAAAAGCAATCAAAACAAGCTAAAAAGAAAAACAAGAAAAAACGAAAAGAAAAATTAAGCACTCGTGAAATTGAGGATTTAATGGGGATACATAGACCTTGTTATGAACGTAGACGCGGAGCTTTAAGACAAAAGTAATTTAAAAATAAAAAGGAGTGGTCTTACATGACTAAACAATTATCTTTCTTACCAAAAATTGATAGAACAGCAACACAAGAGGAATTAGAAGGTGTGTTGGAAAGCGTACGTATACATAGACAATTTGGGATGATGCGTAAAGAAATGAAAGTCACTCCTTCTTATGAGATACGTGAGCACGGTCCTACACATACAGTTGGTAAGCCGTTAGAAGATGTTGCTATAGCAAATATTCAACAAAGTAAACGGGAAGAGTGGCTTGAAAGAATGTCAGTACGTATTGATCAGTTTCTAAATCGATTAGGAAATGGACGTGCAGGAAGCATTCAAAGAGATATTATTTATAAAAGGTATTTAGAAGAAGAGGACGTATGTGATTACATGGTTTATAACGAAATAGGGATGTCTGAGCGTACTTATCGACGTTGGAAGTCTAAAGCGTTTTATAAACTTGCTTTTGCACTTGGATTAGAAGTTTACGAGACAGAAGAAACTGGAGGTAATGAATAATGAATTTTGTTCAACCGATACGTGATCCAGAGCAAATACAACAAATTAAAGAGTATTTAAAAGAAAAGAGTGAGCGAAATTATATCTTGTTTGTAATGGGGATTAATACAGGCCTACGAATTAGTGACATTCTAAAACTAAAGGTTGGGGATTTAAAGGGAAGTCATATTTCAATGCGTGAAATGAAGACAGGTAAGCAGAAACGAATTCAGATTACTACCGCATTAAGAAGAGAATTGAAGTGGTACATTAAAGAAATGGAAAATCATGAATATCTAATCAAAAGCAGACAAGGAAAGAATCGACCAATAGGAAGAAGTATGGCATATAAAATACTTAGTAGCACAGCAGCTGAGTTTGGTTTAGATGAGATTGGAACACATACGCTACGTAAGACATTCGGATATCATATGTACATACAGACTAAGAATATCGCCTTGCTGATGGAAATATTCAATCATTCAAGTGAACGAATTACGTTACGATATATAGGGGTAAATCAAGACGTAATGGATAAAGCGATGACTAAGTTTAAAATTTAAGATATAATCTATTGCATATTAGTATTTGATTAGGGCGATATAAGAATTGTTGAAAATAATAATTAAGTTAATACGAAGGAGAATTTAAATGGAAAATGGTTTAATTACAGAAACAAATGATAAGAAAGAAATATCTAATAAGAAATGGAACGATATTTTAGAGGAAATCAAACTTTTTAGAAGGAAATCAATGGGGAATTGGATATGGTTTAGGGGGCATAATAATGAAAAATATAAGTTGGATTCAGGATTATTTCGAATTGAATATAAAGGTAAAAAACTAGGTTTACAGGAATACTTAAGTATCGAAAAACGCCTATTAGTAAATTTTAAGAACCAATCATCCACATTTATAAGAGAGGATAATATTGATTTACAGTTTCATATGCAACATCATGGTTTGAAAACAAGGTTATTAGATTGGACAGATTCGCTTGGTATAGCTTTGTATTTTGCTTTTGAAGGTTGGAATTATGACAGCAATAATAATGCATGCATTTGGTTATTAGATCCACATGCTTTAACTAGCTATCTTTATAATGATCCAGATATTCGTACTCAAGATTCATTCAGAGGAGTTGAAGGAATTGATGAATTATCAGATGTATTTCTAGATAGTAGAATTTATTCGTTACCAATATATCCATCAAAAAACAATGCTAGATTATTGGCGCAGCATGGTTATTTTACAGCCCAAAGTAATAGCAAAAAAGATTTGGAAGAAGAGTTAGAATATGTTTGTCCAAAATATAAAGATAAAATATTAAAGAAAATAGTTTTATCAACGGATTTAGTAGAAGATATATATGAGTATTTGACTTTAAATGGGATTAACCGTTTTAGTGTATTCAATGATATTGATGGTTTATGCCATTATTTAAATAAAGAATTCACTGAAAATGCATATGACGAAAGATTGATGCGTATAGCTAAGTTTAGGAACTTTGAGTATGAAAATTAAAAAACATACAAAATTTGTAGTAAAAGGGCGGCCTATGGGCTGTCTTTTTTAGTATAAGATTACTTCTTGTCTTAATGGTTTAGAGTTAGCCGTTTTTTTGGTAGTGTGTAACTCAGTATAGAAAGTTTAATGAAGTTATGAATATCAAGGGCTGAGGCGTTTGACTTAGTTACACAAAATATAAGATATGGGTAAGTCGTAAATATATTTAATCGTTTATTAAAATGTTAAAATAAAAACAAAGAAGGGAGGATTTTTAATGGGAATTGATAATGGAAATATAAATGAACAAAAAAGAGAAGAAGAAACAAAACGTTTAAAATTTGAGTTTAATAATAACGTAAATAATGCTGTTGAATCAGAAAAGAAAATTTCTGAGATAATGGAATGGGAAAATGCCGCGATAGAAACTCGGCAAAAGATGGCGGAAGCAGTAAATTTAAGGAATGATTTACTTATAAAAGATTTTCAATCTGTAAATAAAGTAACTAAGGAACTGAGTTCTACAATTAATCAATCATTTCTAGTGCTCTCAGAAATGATTGGTAATTTATTAAGCGAAATTGATTGGGAAGCGATAAATCGAGAATTAGAAGATGATGCAAGAAATGTAGAGCAGTTTCTGAAAAAGTATGAACAAGATTTTTGGTGCGTAGATATGGAAATATTTGCTCTTATAGAGGATAAGGAGTTAAGGTTTGAAGAAATTCCAAAATATATTGAGGGAAACCTTGAGATTTACATATCGGAAATCAACAAAGAACCAATCTATAAGTTTCATGCTACCCTTATTAACGAAGCTTATGAAGCATATAAGGCTGGACTATATAAATTGTGCACCTTTCCGCTATTTGCGACATTTGAATATGTAATGACATCTTGGTATAACGGAACTATAAATGAAGACAAGCGAAGTATTAAACAAACAAAGTATGTAAAGGGCTTACGTTCAAATGTTCATCCTAGAAAATATAAAAATGTAGAAGAAGATCCGATGTTTAAAGTCTTTTCTTTTTCAGTTATTCGAGTATATAGAAAACTATTTGACACTAAATATACAAATTCTAAATTAAATAGAAATACAATTGCTCATGGTCTTCATAATTATGATTCAATAAGTAAAAACGATGTACTGAAACTTTTTCAAATACTTAAGGCAGCTACAGTTTTAAAAGTCTTTGATAAAAATAAATTACCGATTAAAAAAGTGGCAGAGTCGTGACCGCTTTTTGACAGTAAATGTGCCGGTTGTCTTGGAATCAACGTGATATATTTGTATTGTGAGTAGTGGAGGAAAACATTGCTCGCAAGATTCCTTATAACTGAAAATGGATCGTCATGACCGGTGGCGATGGTTGCAGATTGAATAAATAGTTGTTTCTTGATTTCACATTCAATTGCAATTCACGTTGTGTAAACGGAGGAGGGCTTTTGCTCTTCTTCCAGTTACTTAATATTGTTGTGGCAGATGTATATAACAGCATTAAGTGTTTGGAAGAAGAATAAAACTTCATCTACCGTATTCATAGTAATAACATAAGATTTTGATGAAAGGGCAACTGATGCATGGCTGCTCTTTTTAATCATTATTACAGCTTTTTATTGTTTTAATTTGAAAGTAAATGATAAAATTGTATTAAAACAATATGGGGGATAAATGATGGATAATCCAAATAAAGATAAAACCTGTTTCATTATTACACCGATTGGTGATGATCAATCTGATATAAGAAGGGCTGCTGATGGAGTAATAGATGCAGTAATTACACCAGAATTATTAAAAATTGGGTTTTCTGAGGAGAATATTAAAGTTGCACATAGAATGGCGAATCCAGGTTCTATAAATCAGCAAGTTATTGAATGTATCCTAGAATCAGATTTAGCTATAGCTAATCTTACTACCTTAAATCCAAATGTAATGTATGAACTTGCAATTAGACATGCGGTTAGAAAACCTGTTATTCAACTTATTCAAAAAGGAACAAAGAAATTACCTTTCGATATTGTTGAAGAACGTACAATTTTTTATGAAAATGATATGTCGGGTGTAACGGAGTTATCTAGAGATTTAAGAGCGATGTTACCTTTTGCTCTTGTGGATAAAGAACCAGATAATCCTATATATAGAGTTGCAAAACAAAAGGAAATTATGAAAAAAATCACTACAAATGAAGAACCTATGCAATACATAATTGAACAAATGAACAATATACAGAGTCAAGTGTCAAAGTTAGCACCGTTAGTAAATAATAATAAAAATAAATATAATAATAAAAATAGTGTTGTAATTGAAAGTGGTACAAGAGAACAAATGTTTAAATTTAAAGTTGACGGTGCTGTAATAAACCATGCTGAAGTGATGGGTAAACTAAAGGAATTTAAACAAGATAATGGTGATATGGATATAGTTTACAGTATTACTGGCGATATATTAACTATAGTAGCTTTTGCATCTCGTATAATAATGTTTGATACATTGCTAAAACATGTACAAGATATAGATGGAGTAAAACTAATGAGTACCACAATGCTCATACCTGATGCATTAGGTTGATTGGATGATTAATTTAAAAGCATAGCATTTCTTATGGAGTGTTTTTTACTATGTAAAGAATTGTAATAAAACGTTAATATTTTTATAACTTAATTTAAAGATATTTGTAACACCTCTTATTGTATGATGAAAAACAGGAGGTGATCGCATGTCTAAAATTGATATGTTATTAAATGCATTGGCAATATTGCTTAAGCAACCAGTTATTTTTTGTTTGGTTGGAATTGCAATATTTGGAGCTATAAAACTAATGTTTACTAAATTAAAGTACCTATATTAATAGGTGCTTTTTATTATGCAAAAATTACATAGGTGGTGTTAAGTAAATGATTACTGAAATTAGAAAAACAATATCAGGCACAGAGTATTGGGATAATAAAGAAAAACGAAGTCTGTTTGTACCAACTGGTGAAGAACCAGGATTCGAAGTAACTGTTAATCCTGAGAGTATGATTGCCGATAAAGAATTAGCAACAGGTGGATACTTCACTGGAAATACTGAGGGACAAGTAATTGGTGAATCAGGTACTGAACTTATCTTGAGTAATAAGACTATAAAAGAATTACGTGATTATGCTGCATCGATTAACGTTGAGATTCCAGCTGATGTTAAAAAGAAAGAAGACATCATTGAATTACTATCATGAAGTACTGTGACTTTAACGGCTGCTGTAACAAGATAAGCAAGGGGCGTTACTGTGAAGAACATAAACGTAACAAGCCACCAAGGAAGAAGGAGGATAAGAAGAACATCTATCATCATGAGAACAAACCATTCTATCGTACTGATGTATGGAAGTATGTTAGGTCAAAAGTATACGAAAGAGAGAATGGCTGCTGTCAACGATGTGGAAGGTTCGTCTTTGGTAGGCGTGCTCATGTTCATCATGTAATACCAATTAAAGAAGATGAAACACTCAAATTAGAAGAGAATAACTTGAGATTGCTTTGTCCGGTTTGCCATACAATCGAAGAGAATGAAGATAAAAAACAAACAGTTTTTCCAAGTTATTTTGGAAGCCCCCCTATCAAAAAATAAAATTTGTCCTCTGGGGAGGATAGGTAGCGTAGGGGGCACATCAATAGTTGTACCATTTTTTAAAATGAAGGGGGGTGTGAAAATGGCTCGAATGTCAAAAAAGAAAAAGTTGGAAATGCTAGATGTTGCAAGGGATGAAGAACGAAATAGAATCATAAAATTATTGACTGATGATGACAATTTCACACCTTCATTAGAACCATTAATAGAAAATTATTTAGATGCTTTTGTCATTTATAAAACTATGTTTGATGAATGGAAGGCTGATGGATTTGCAGCTACAAAAATGCATGAGAACAAGGCTGGAGCAATAAATGAAATGAAACATCCACTTGCTCAACAAGTTGAAACTTGGAATGATAAAAAGAACAAAATGCTAGATGCTCTAGGAATGACGAATAAGGGTAAAAGTGTACAAAAAACCCCTAAAAATGCAGGGAATATTCAAACGAATGAACCGAAAGATGAATTAGCGGCTCATCGTGAGAAATGGCGGAAAACAAAATGATTATTACACCAGATGTTAATTTTGCTGATAAGTATGCAAATAACGTTATGCGTAATAAGAAGAAATACCCGAAGTCGATCATTCTTGCTGTAGAGCGTTACAAGAAGTGGAAAAAACGTAAAGATATTTGGTTTGATGTAAATCGTGCAAATGAAATGTTAGATTTTGTTCAATCATTCGTTCGGCATGTTAAAGGTCCACTTGCAGGTCAATTAATGGAATTAGAGTTATGGGAAATGTTCATTTTTTCAAATATGTATGGTTGGTATCGTAAAAATGAAAAAGGAAAGATTGTCCGTGTTGTTCGGGAAGCTTATGTACAAGTACCAAAGAAGAACGGGAAAACAATCATTGCAGCTGGGGCATTGTTATATTCGATGTATGGTGAAGGTGAACTTGGTGCAGATTGTTACTGTGCCGCTTCGGATTATGAACAAGCACAAAATGCAGCTGAACCAATAGCGCAAGCAATAGAAAACTCTGAGCCGTTGGCAAGAAATACACAAATATACAAGGGTGTAAACGGAACTATCAGCGGTGCAATGTATCGTTATAGTATTAATAACATTGCATATCAAAATAAATTTAAAGTATTAACCAAAAATACAAAGGGTCTTGAGGGAAAGAACCCTTATTTTGTGTTGAATGATGAACTTCATGCGCAAGAGAATATGGATATGTACGATAACTTAAAATCAGCACAAATTGCGCGTGAGCAGCCAATCATGTTGAATATTTCAACGGCTGGTAAAGGTTCATCTAGTGTTGGTATGCGTGTGTATAAACTAGCGAAAGATGCTCTTGAAGAAGATGAAGATGACACTTTATTTGTTGCGATTTGGGAGCCAAATAAAGGCTACGATTGGACAGATAGAAAAGTTTGGGAGATGGTTAACCCGAATATTGGTGTATCTGTTACTATGGAGACGCTAGAGACTGAGTTTAAAAAAGCGCAGAAATCGGCACATTCAAAAGCGGAGTTTCTTTCCAAACATTTAAATGTTTTTGTAAATGGTGCAGACAATTATTTTGAACATGACCAAGTTAAACATGTACTTGTGGAAGATTTGGGGGATCTTACAGGGGAAATTTGTTATTTAGGATTAGATTTGTCTAAAACAACAGATTTAACATGTGTAAGTTTGAACTTCCCTTCACATGATGATGAAGGAAATTCGATATTGAAAGTGAAACAGATGTATTTTCTACCTAATGAAAATATTGATTTTAGAGAAAAGGAAGATAATGTTCCGTATTCTTATATGGTTGAATGTGGTTTTGCAACGTTTTGTGATGGGAAAATGATTAACCAAGATCAAGTCATGGAGTATATCGTTGAATGTATGAATTTATATGATGTACAGCAAATAAACTATGATCCAGCGATGTCTCAAAAGTTAATTGAAAAACTTGAGAATCTTGGTCTTGAATGTATTGCTGTAAATCAATTTCCGAATGTAATGAACGCAATGATTGATGATTCAGAAATACTAATTTATGAAAAACGTTTAATTACAGACAATCCTTTATTTGTTTATTGTGCTCTTAATGTTGTAGTAGTAACAAATATGAACGGAATGAAAGCCCCAAGTAAGCGACAGTCCAAAAAGAAGATTGATGGATTTGTTGCTTTTTTAGTTGCACATAAAGAAACCATGATGGTTATGGATGATGTGAGTGAAGAGGGAATGGATGAATTAATTGGTGATATTTATAGATAGAGAGGCGGTGAGAAATTGGGTTTAAGGGATAGGTTTTCAAATTACTTATTTAAAAAGGCTGAAAAACGTGGTTACCTTGATGATGTTTTAGGAAAAAGCATTCGTTACGGCGGTGTGTATGTTACGGATTCAAATATCTTGCAATCTAGCGATGTTTACGAGTTGCTACAAGATATTAGTAATCAAATGGTATTGGCTGATCTTGTTGTGGAAGATGAATTCGGCAATGAAATTAAAGATGATATTGCACTTCAAATATTAAAGAATCCGAATGATTATCTCACACAATCTGAATTCATTAAATTAATGACAAACACCTATTTACTCGAGGGAGAAACATTCCCGATATTAAATGGTGCTCAAATACATTTAGCGTCAAATGTTTTTACAGAGTTAGATGATAATTTAGTAGAGCATTTTAATATTGGTGGGGAAGAAATTCCTCCATTTATGATTCGTCATGTGAAAAATATTGGTGCAGATCATTTAAGAGGAAAAGGCATTCTTGATTTGGGGAGAGATACGCTCGAGGGTGTTATGTCAGCTGAGAAAACTTTAACTGATAAATATAAAAAGGGTGGACTATTAGCATTCTTGTTAAATTTGGATGCTCATATCAATCCGCAGAATGGTGCACAGTCAAAGTTAATCAATGCAATTTTAGATCAACTGGAATCAATCGATGAAGCAAGGTCTGTAAAAATGATTCCACTTGGAAAAGGGTACTCAATTGACACGCTTAAAAGCCCGCTAGATGACGAAAAGACCCTAGCATACCTAAATGTATATAAAAAGGATTTGGGCAAGTTTTTAGGTATAAATGTGGATACATACACGGAGCTAATCAAAGAAGATATTGAAAAAGCAATGATGTATATCCACAACAAAGCAGTTAGACCAATAATGAAAAATTTCGAAGACCATTTGAGTCTTCTTTTTTATGGTCAAAATTCGGGGAAACGAATTAAATTCAAGATTAATATTCTTGATTTTGTTACTTATAGCAACAAGACGAACATTGGTTACAACCTTGTACGTACAGCTATTACTTCACCAGATAATGTCGCTGATATGCTTGGATTCCCTAAACAAAATACAAAGGAATCACAGGCTGTTTATATTTCAAATGATTTAACTGAAATCGGTAAGAAAGAAGCGAGTGATAGTTCATTGGGAGGAGGTGAAGAGAATGAAAATTGAGGTCCGAGGGAATCAAGTCATACTTGATGGCTATGTAAATGTTGTGGACAGAGAAAGTCGGATGCTTCCTTCACCAAGAGGATATTTCAAAGAGAAGATTGTCCCTAAGGCGTTTGAAAAAGCGTTAAAGAAAGCAAAGAATGTGGACTTGCTGTTTAACCACAATAAGAATAGAAATCTTGGCTCTATTGAAAATGGAAATCTAGAATTGTACGAAGACAGTATTGGATTAAGAGCCATTGCTACAGTTACAGATGAACAAGTGATTGAGAAGGCAAGGAATAAAGAATTGCGTGGTTGGTCATTTGGTTTTGTTTCTGAAAAAGATTCATGGGAAGAGGGGGAAGCTGGTATTCAAAAGCGATCTATTGAAGAATTAGAGCTTTTAGAAGTTTCTATTTTGGATATGACACCAGCCTATGTTGCAACTTCAATTGAAACCAGGGGCGAAAATACAGCCATGATTGAAATGAGAAGTGAAGAAGCAGCTATAAAAACAGTTGTGGAAGATGATACAGAAGAAAGAAACAATCTTATTAAACAAATAAAAAAAGTCCTGGAGGAAAATTAACATGAACTTAAAAGAAATCTTAAAAGCATCTCAAGCACGAAATAAAGCCCGATTAGCAGAATTGCAAGGGAAAGCAGAGAAGGGTGAAGTTCGTTCGGAAGAATTAGCAGCAGTTAAGGCTGAAGTAGAAGCATTAACAAAAGAAGCGCAAACTCTTGCTGATGAAATTGCGAAATTAGAGGCAGACGAAAAAGAAGAAGATCCAGAGAAAGAGAAAGAAGATAAAAAAGAAGATCCAGCAGCAAAAGAAGATCCAAATCAATCAAAAGAAATCCCAGAAGAACAACGTTCTGAAATCATGGCAGCTATTGCAACAGGTCTTTCTACTAAAGGTCATAAATCTACTAAAAATAAAGAAAAGGAAACTCGTTCAGCTTTTGCAAACTACATTGTAGGTAACATTGATGAAACAGAAGCTCGTGCATTAGGGTTAGTTACTGGTAATGGTTCTGTTACGATTCCAGATTTC
Organism: Bacillus thuringiensis; assembly: GCF_014932895.1. GTDB lineage: Bacteria > Bacillota > Bacilli > Bacillales > Bacillaceae_G > Bacillus_A > Bacillus_A thuringiensis_AA. Next base: position 102,434 of record NZ_JACYOF010000004.1, read on the forward strand.
TTAAGTAAAGAAATTATTACGTATGCTCAAGAAGAAAACTTCTTACGTCGATTAGGAACAGGAGTAAAAACAAAAGAAAATATTAAGTATCCTGTTTTAGTTAAAAAGGCAGAAGCACAAGGGCATAAAAACGAGCGAACAAATAATGAAATTCCAGAAACAGATATTGAGTTCGATGAAATCGAATTATCGCCAACGGAATTTGATGCACTTGCTACAGTGACGAAAAAATTATTAGCGCGTACAGGTTTACCGATTGAACAAATCGTTATGGACGAGCTTAAAAAGGCGTATGTTCGTAAAGAAACGCAATATATGGTTAATGGTGATGAAGCTAATAATATAAATGAGGGTGCATTAGCAAAGAAAGCTGTTGAGTTTAAAACAGATGAAAAAAATCTATATGATGCATTAGTAAAAATGAAAAATACACCTGTTAAAGAAGTACGTAAAAAAGCACGATGGGTATTAAATACAGCAGCACTAACAAAAATTGAAACAATGAAAACAGATGATGGTTTCCCATTACTCCGTCCATTCAATCAAGCAGAAGGTGGAATTGGTTATACATTATTAGGATTCCCTGTTGAGGAAGAAGATGCAATTGACATTCCAGGCGAACCAGATACGCCAGTCTTCTACTTTGGTGACTTCTCTAAATTCTATATTCAAGATGTTATTGGTTCATTAGAAGTGCAAAAATTAGTTGAGTTATTCTCACGTACAAACCGTGTAGGTTTCCGTATCTGGAACTTACTAGATGCACAATTAATTCATTCACCATTTGAAAATCCAGTTTACAAGTATGTTTTAAAAGAAACAACTGGAGCGTAATATGGATGAATTAATTGAGAAATTAAAATCTCATATTCATTGGGAAGAGGGTATGGATGAATCCATGCTCTCTTTTTATATCAATCAAGCAAAGACTTATGTAAAAAATGCGACAGGAAAACAGACCGAATATCTAATTATTATGGTCGCCGGTATTTACTATGATTACAGGGTCGCTGAAAAAGAATTAGAACAAGCCCTTGATGCCTTAACACCGATGTTTGTCCAGGAGGTTTATGCCGATGAAGAGAAAGGCGAATAAACTCAAATGGATGGGTGAACTACTTAAATTAGGGGAGACCATTGATCCAGACACAGACCGTGTTGTGATGGGGTATCCGAAGGTTCGTAACATGAAATATAACAACATTGGAGTTACGGCCACTGATAAATTTACAACAAAAGATACGAATGAAATTGTAAAGAAAATTGAGGTTCGTATTGATCGGGAGATTGAAAACAATCAAAAGGATTATCGTGTAAAAGTTGGTGGCCGTATTTACGATATTGAACGTGTTTATGTACGTGAAGAAGACCGAATGATGGAGGTGTCACTATCCTATGCAAATTAGTTTTGAGCAGTTGCGAAGCCTTATGAAAAAATCTGGTATTCCAGTTTCTCGTGATAGTGCTCCTACAGGTGCAGATTACCCTTATATTGTGTATGAATTTGTGAATGAACAACAGAAGAGGGCTTCAAATAAGGTCCTGAAAGATATGCCGCTTTATCAGATTACCGTTATAACAAATGGTACTGAAAAAGATTACGAGCCATTAAAGACTGTTTTTAACGATGTAGGCGTTTCTTATTCAATGTTTGAGGGTTATCCCTATGACGAGAACGACGACACTATCACGCAGTTTATAACGTATGTGAGGTGTATTCAGTAGTGGCTTCTAATAACAATGGATTCGCTGAAGCCTTAGAAGATATCAATACGTTATTACGAGTGGATAAACAAGTAAGTCTTGATGTATTAGATGAAGCAGCAAAATATTTTGCAGCAGAATTAAAAAAGCGCATCAAGATGTCTAATAAGAACAAGAAAATACATTTGAAAAATAGCTTGAAAGTCGTTGTGAAAAATGACCGTGTATCTGTGGAATTTGAAGATGCAGCATGGTATTGGTATTTAGCTGAACATGGTCATAAAAAAGCAAACGGTAAAGGTCGAGTGAAAGGACTTCATTTTTCGCAAAACACTTTCGATGCAGAAGGTGACAAAATTGCCGATATTATGGCACAAAAAATACTAGATAGAATGTGAGGATAATAAATATGCCAATTGTAAATAAAGAGATTCAATATTCTGTAGGGATTGAAGAGTTATATTTATGCATGATGAAAGGTGAGGAATCACCAGATGTACTTCCTACTTATGAAGAGGAAATTTATAAACAAACGAATATTTCTGATTTAACGATTTCCACAACATCTAATAATTTCACAAAGTGGGCATCTAATAAAAAGATTATTAATATTGTCAAGAATACAGCGTTCGGACTAGCTTTTAACCTTGCTGGTTTAAACCGTGAAGTCAAAGATAAACTCTTTGCAAAAACACGTAAAAAAGGTGTGTCTTTTGAAACGGCAAAGGCAAAGGAATATCCAAAGTTTGCAGTAGGTGTTGTATTTCCGCTGAATGATGGAACGAAAGTAGTACGTTGGTATCCCAAATGTACAGTTGCTCCAATAGAAGAATCTTGGAAAACGCAGAATGAAGAAATGACTGTGGACGATGTTGCTTACACAATTACAGCAGATCCATTGTTATTTAACGATGTTACACAAGCCGAATTAGATACTGGTGATCCAGAAGCAAAAGGAATTAAAGTTCCTGATTTCTTAAAACAAGTTATTTGCGATGAATCTCAATTAGCGCAACTAGGTGGAACAACCCAAACAGGTAAATAAGGAGTGATATTATGGCACGTTTAAGTGATTTAGTTAACGTTGATATAAATAGAAATAAAATTAAGATACAGAAGGTCGAAATCCCTGTTATTTTTACCATGGATTCATTCCCTTATGTGGAAGAGTCATATGGTGGAGATTATCATGTATTTGAAAAAGAATTACATGGAATGATGGCGAAAGAACAATTTAGTTTAGGTGAAAAAGAAATTAAGTTAATGAGCACACTCATTTATGCAATGGTTCGTAGTGGTGGTACTGAATGTACACCTGAAGAAATCAAAAATTCAATACCTATGTATGATCTACCTGATGTTTTCAAAGTTGTAATGGAGATTTTCCAAGGTCAAACTTTCCAACATTCTGACATGGAGAAGCTAAAGCAAGAAAAAAAGTAAAGAACATACTGAATGAAAATGAAGAATCTCAGTCCGAATTGGATTGGGATTTTTATTTTTATGTCGGTAATACGTTGCTTGGATTAAGCATGGATGATTTTTGGAAAATCACTCCTAATCATTTTTTAAAGCAATTCATTATGCATCTCCGATACAACAACCCAGATGCATTAAATGAGAAGAAGCCAAAACAAATTTACACGCTAGATCAAACTCCGTTCCGATAAGTGAGGTGAGAAAATGGCAGGGAATAATAAAGAAAGAAACGTTGTTCTTAATTTTAAAATGGATGGACAAGTACAGTATGCTCAGACATTAAAGCAAATCAATATGGTCATGAACAATGCAGCGAAAGAATATAAAAATCATATTGCAGCAATGGGTCAAGATGCTACTATGACTGATAAATTAGCAGCTGAAAAGAAGAAGTTAGAAATTCAAATGGAAGCAGCTAAGAAACGTACAGAAATGTTACGTTCGGAATATCAAGCGATGTCTAAAGATACAAATACGACAGCAGAACAACTCAATAAGATGTATGGCAAATTGCTTGATGCAGAACGTGCTGAAACTTCTTTAAATAATGCAATGAAACGAGTGAATGAAGGTCTTTCGGAGCAAGCAATTGAAGCAAGAGAAGCACGTGGTACATTACTTGATTTACAGGAGAATTCTAAGAAGCTTGAAGCCGAACAAAAGCGTTTAACAAGTTCGTTTAAACTCCAAAATGCTGAATTAGGTCAAAACGCTAGTGAAGCTGATAAGTTGGAATTAGCGCAGAAACAGTTACGTCAGCAAATGGAAATGACCGATAGAGTCGTCCACAATTTGGAGCAACAATTAAGCGCAGCAAAGCGTGTATATGGTGAGAATTCCACAGAGGTACAACAGCTTGAAACGAAATTGAATCAAGCTAAAACTACATTGAAGCAATTTGAAAACTCATTACAAAGTGTTGGACGTAGTGGGGATGAAGCAGCGGACGGTATGGCTGAGTTAAACAATAAGATGGATTTACACAATTTTTTGGAAGCCAGTGAAGTTTTACAAGGGATGTCAGAGAAACTGATTGAACTTGGTAAAGCAGTTGTGGATGTAGCTATAGATTTTGATACTTCTCAAAGAAAAATTCAAGCTTCTTTAGGATTGACCGGGAAAGGTGCTGAAAACCTTCAAAAAATTGCTGTAGATACATGGAAAAAAGGTTTTGGTGAAAACCTTGAAGAGGTAGATAATGCACTGATAAAAGTTTATCAAAATATGCGTGATGTTCCATACGAAGAATTACAAATGGCATCGGAGGATGTTTTAACACTTGCGAAGGTCTATGATGTGGATTTAAACGAAGCGACTCGTGGTGCAGGTCAATTAATGTCGCAGTTCGGTTTATCTACACAAGAAACATTCGATTTACTAGCAGCCGGAGCGCAAGCGGGACTAAACTATTCAGATGAACTTTTTGATAATCTATCAGAATATGCACCGTTATTCAAACAAAGTGGATTTAGTGCTCAAGAAATGTTTACCATTCTTGCGAATGGAACTAAAAATGGTGCATATAATCTTGATTACATTAATGACCTTGTAAAAGAGTTTGGTATTCGTGTACAAGATGGATCTAAAGGTGTTTCAGAAGGCTTTGGTGATTTATCTGAAGAGACACAAAATGTATGGAAGGCGTTTAATGAAGGTAAAGGAACCGCAGCTGATGTATTTAATGCTGTATTAGGCGACCTTCAAAAGATGGATGACAAGGTAAAGGCAAACCAAATTGGTGTTGCCTTATTTGGCGTGAAATGGGAAGACATGGGCGCAGAAGCGGTATTAAGCTTAAATAATGTTCATGGTGGTCTTGGTGATGTAAATGGTCGTATGGATGAAATGAAAAAGCTTCAAGAAGAATCCCTAGGGCAGCAATTTCAAAGTGCATTGCGAGAAACACAAGCAGCAGTAGAACCCCTTGGAAAGAAGATGGCTGAATTTGCTAAAGATATTTTACCACCAATAGTTGACGGGATTAAATCATTAATAGATTGGTTTACGAAATTACCAGAACCAGTCCAACTATTTGCTGGAGTACTCGGAGTTTTAACTGTTGCTTTTCTTGTATTAACACCTATTGTTGCAGCATTAGCAATTTCATTTATGGCGTTAGATGTTGCTTTGTTACCTATAATAGGTATTATCGTAGGTCTTACAGCAGTTATAACGGGAATTATTTTAGTGATTCAGAATTGGGGTTCCATAACCGATTGGCTTTCAGAAAAATGGTCGCAATTTAAAGATTGGTTTGGTGAATTGTGGTCTGATTTAGTTCAAACTTGTAGTGATGGTTGGAATTCCACAGTTGAGTATTTTTCGGGAGCCTGGTCTTCCTTTGTAGAAATGATGCATAGTTTTTTTGACCCAATAGGTCAGTTTTTTAGTGATTTATGGTCTGGAATTGTCGAAACGGCATCCTCTTTTTGGTCGCTCCTTGTCGAAACGGCTTCTCAATTGTGGGGTACATTAGTTCAAACTTGGCAAGATACGTGGAATACTATACTTACGGTTTTAGATCCAATTATTTCATTAATTTCTACGGTTCTTGAAGCAGGATGGTTATTAATACAGGCAGGTGCACAAATTGCATGGGCTGCCATTAGTAGATATATTATTGACCCCATGACTGAAGCGTATAACTGGTGTAAAACTCAAATTGGTGAGCTCGTTTCTTGGTTAAATTCACAGTGGGAAACTATAAAATCCTATACATCCGCAGCTTGGGGTTTGGTAAAACAGTATGTCATTCAGCCAGTCCAAGATTTGTGGAATACAACGAAAGAAAAACTTTCAGATTTAGCGAACTGGGTGTTAACAAACTGGGACAAAATCAAAACTTATACACTCACAGCTTGGAATTTAGTGAAGCAATATGTCATTCAACCAGTAACGGAAGCTTACAATTCAGCGAAAGAAAAGTTCGAGAGTTTATATAACAGTGCTAAAGAAAAATTTGATGCGGTCAAGAATGCAGCTCAAGAAAAATTCGAAGCGGCTAAACGTTATATCATTGATCCAATAAAAGATGCTGTAGATAGGGTTAAGGAATTCATTGATCAAATCAAAGGATTCTTTGATAATTTGAAATTAAAAATACCTAAACCTGAAATGCCACCAATGCCACACTTTAGCTTAGAAACTAGTACAAAGAATATTTTAGGAAAAGACATTACCTATCCAAGTGGGCTAAATATAGATTGGCGTGCAAAAGGTGGTATTTTCACTAGACCAACTATCTTTGGAATGAGTGGAGGGAATTTGCAGGGGGCAGGAGAAGCTGGGCGAGAAGCTGTACTTCCACTGAATAAAAAGACACTTGGAGACATTGGTGAGGGCATTGCAGCAACAATGAAAAGTGAACCGACGATTGTGAATATCAATAACCCTGTTGTAAGAAATGACCGTGATATTGACCTTATGTATGAGAGAGCTGATGAATGGTTTTTGCAACGTGGTCGAAATATGCAAGTAGGAATAGGGAGGAATCAATTTGGTTGATATAGTTATCGATAATGAATTAGCAAGTGAATATGGTATCTCTCTTGTTGGTCGCCCTAAAATTCCAACCGCAGAACAAGAAATAGAGTTTATACAAGTACCTGGTCGACATGGTTCATTGACGAAGAAAGGGGCGTTTAAGGACGTCCCTTTAAAAATTAAATTTAATATGCTGGAATTGGAAGAAGACTTAAAGCCTTTAATTCGTCGTATGAAAGCAAGGTTAATGAAGGGAAAAACATTGAGTTTTACTGATGATGAACATGTATATAGAAAAATAAAACATGTTGAAATTGGTGATATAGAAAATGAAATTGAAGAACATGGGGAATTTGAAGCAAGTTTTACTTTTGATCCATTCGAATATGCTAGGGTGATGCCTTTAACATTGACTGAATCTCAAATTCTATTTAATCCTGGTACATTTGAATCATTACCAAGATTAGAGGTATTTGGTAGTGGTGATTTACGAATCACAATTAATGATTCATCGTTTCAAATAAAAGCTGTTACAAATTCCGTTGTGGTAGATTCAGAACTTTTAATTGCTCATTCTGGTACAACTCCAATGAAAACAATCGGTGCATTTCCTGTTTTGTCAGAGGGAAATAACACAATTCAATGGTCGAGTAATGTTTCTAAAATTATAATTGAACCAAGGTGGATATATATATGATTGTATTGTATGAACCGAATGAAACAGATTTCACACATAACGGAATCGGCATTTTAGATAAATATATTTACGGTGCAACTGTTGAGGAAGTACTCAACGGTTTATTTGAATTTAAATTTAGTTATCCGTTGTTTGCTCCATATGGAAATGAAATCAATGGAATGAGTATTATAAAGGTGCCGACTCCTGACGGAGACCAATTATTCAGAGTTGCATCATACAATCCTAGCATGGGGGAATTGACGGCACAATGTTATCATATCTTCTATGATTTAACGGAAAATCTTATTGAAGACATATATATTGATAATCAAACAGGGAATACAGCGATGGATCGCATAGCAACAGGATGCCAATATAAGCATCCTTTTACTTTTTCTTCTGATTTAACAAAAGTAGCAAGTTCACGAATTGTGAGGAAGAATCCTGTTGAAATTATTTTGGATAATAGCCAAGACAATGCTTTTGTGAATCGCTGGGGTGGCGAATTAAAACGAGATAATTTCGATGTGAAGATGTTAAGAAGTCGTGGAAGAGATAGAGGGGTAGTAATTAGGCATAAAAAAGACCTGTTAGGTTATGAAGGGGTTGTCGATTGGAAAAGCCCTGTTACTCGTATTATGCCACAAGGATTTGATGGGCTATTTTTACCAGAAAAATATGTTGATAGTCCTCTTATTAATAAGTACCCACATCCTAAGATTCGTATTGTGGAGTTTAAAAACATTAAGGCAGCTATTGGTGAGAATGCTAATGATGAAGATGCTGTTCCACTTGAAGAAGCTTATAAATTATTGCGTAAAGCAGCAAAAGGTATGTTTGATAATCAGCATGTGGACCAACCCAAAGCAACGTATAAGGTTTCATTTCAAGAATTATCGCAAACAGAAGAGTATAAAGACTATGCAGTGTTACAAAGTGTTTATATGGGTGATATTGTTACGGTTGAGCATAAAGAAGATGGGATTGACGTCCAAGCAAAGGTGAATGCTTATAAATATGATCCAATTAAAAAGGAATACATTAATTTAACGATTGGTAATTTTAAAGAATCATTTGCTGATATAAAAGGAAAAGTTGACCAAATGAAAGAGGATTTGTCGAACATGGATGTTTCTATACTGGAAGCAGCTAAAGAACATGCGACAAATCTTATTACTAGCGGTTTTGGTGGTCATGTACGTATACATCCAGATAGAATCCTAATCATGGATAAAAAAGATGAGATGACAGCCAGACAGGTTTGGCAATGGAATATTAACGGTTTAGGTTATTCATCCACAGGGATTAACGGTCCGTACGGAATCGCAATGACAATGGATGGACAATTTGTAGCTGATTTCATCACAGCAGGAATATTAAATGGAGCCCTTTTAAAAGCAGGTACGATTAAAGGGCAAAAAGGAAATATGACCATTGACCTTGATAACGATAAGATGAAAATAGCTAACGGAGCAATATCTATTCTTAGACCAGACGGTTATGAAGTCATCCGTAATGGTATGGCAAACTTTGATTTTTCAGTAGATGAAGCAAACCCACCAATGCAAGGGAAGGGTGTTTTTACAGATGGTTCATGGTGGTGGACGAAAGAAACTGAAATAAGAGATTTTCAGTATTTTTCCTTTAGGCATGAAGCTAGGTATTTCAAACTTAGTGTAGCTTCCTCAGCTGAAATATATGGTGGGGGAATACTTTATATAACTGATAACGATCGTAAAATTATAGTTGAAAAGAAAATAGCTAATACAGTTGAAAGTGAAGAAGCTAAAACGGGATACACTTTAACAGTTGATCTCGGTGTACCTACTGGAAGATTAATGTCACTTTACTTACGAGGTAAAGCTGGCTTGCCAGGAACAGAAGCTGGAAAGGCTATTTATATCCGAAGAATTCGTAAGTGGTTAGAACAGTAACAAGAAAGGGGTGATTACATGACAAGATTATTCAATTTAAACTTAGATTTAATTTATAGCTATAGTTTCTTACAAGAACCCATCGAAATTCGCAAGGATGATAGAGACACAACAACTGTGGAGGTCACTGTAACAAATAAAGGGAAACCTTTTAATCTAAAAGGCTGGAAAATTGTTTATGAATGCAGATTATCAAATGGTAGTTATGTAAGAGATGACGGTAGTAAATTCCGCAACATTAAGGTAATTGATGAAGCGAAAGGTGTATTTAGATATACATTTATTAATGAAGCAATTAGTACTGTTGGTAAGGTAACGGTAGCGTATTTTGCTTTGGAGAAAGCTGATAGTACTTTACAGAATCCAATTGATAGGGTTACAACAAGAGACTTTAAATATAAAGTAATTAGTGATGCTATTTCGGGTTCGAGCGCTGCTGCACACTACGTATCCGAGTTAGAGAAAATCATCGAAGAAATGAAAAAGGCATCAGAGGAAATCGATTTAGATGCAATTCTAAAGAAAATTAAAGAAATTCAAGATCAAATCGGTAAAGTTGACTTTGTTAAACGTGGTGGCGACACGATGACAGGTAACTTAACTGTCCCTAGACTATACGCGGGTAACGCTGAAAGGCAAGCTAACGTAGGGGTAGGCACAGATGACGTCTATCTATCTAACACTGTAAGTAAAAAATACCTTCAATTAAAAGATGATGGCACTTTATCGTATAGCAATATACCTGTAGCCCTTTCTAATGTGGCTCAAATGAAGAAAATTACTAATGATAACGGCACGCAAACTATTTCTGTTAGCGACCCAACAAAAAATATTCTTGAAGAAATAGTTGCAAAAGGTGCTGGCATGAATACTATTTATTGCGTTAGTGGCGCCCAAGGGAATACTCCGAACAATAAATCTTGGCGAGGTATTTCATACCTGAATTCACCAACTTTCGGTTTTGTAATCGCCTTTGATTATCAAAGTAAAGTATTTTCCAATTACTACGATAATGGAAATTGGAAAGGTTGGGTGGAACATACAGGCGCAAGCAAAGTTGATTTTGATAGCATGACAGACCCAGCGACATACCTAAATAGCGTTAAAGTGTTAACTCGTATCCCTACTAAACAAGTGATAAACTCTAAAAACATGTGGTTACAAGGCGTTAACGTCAACGCTGGGAAAAGTGAAGTATATGCCGCATATGTAGATGATAACGGGACGACGTTACGTGTTGAGATTTTTGATTTTAACGCTAAATCAAAAGGACAACGAACGTTTGCTACATCACAGAACTCTTATACAGAGTCATTGCCGTACTGGTACAACGCTAGTAATCAACTACATTTCCTTGTTCGTCTTACTAACGATTCTAAGTATCATGTACTGAACTTTGACGCAGGAACAACCACTGGTCCATTTCAATTACAAGGTCGTAGGACAATAGCTGTTCAAGATGGAAACAGAATGATTACAGTCAAAGAATCATCTAACGGTGCTATCACAGGAATGTATATTTATGATTGGCTTAGTGTGAAAAATGGACAACCTAAATTGTTAGGTGAAAAGAATTTCGAAACTACATCTAGTAAGCCTGAAAAAACCCAAGGCGTTGCTCAATTAGGTGGTTATACGTTCTTATGTCAAGGCGAATACTTAGGGCATCCACATTTAACTGTTATTGATAATACTGGGAAGATTCAAAATGTATTTCGTTACGCTAAGTGGTCACTTGCCAATATTATCAATGCTAAATATCCGAATGCCATTCCTGCTGATAAAAAGGACACATGGGACTATGAGTCTGAGGGTGGTTGCGTTTATAATGGAAAACTTGTTACAACTCAAGTAACTAGCGATTGGGCTTACCTATTCGTACACAACTCAGCCGATGGAACGCCTATCGCGTGTGAACCTGATTCTACTCAATCAGCTAGTACAGGGAATAGTACAGAAGTTTCAGCGTTCTTTGTTCGTACGCTGGGCGCGCAAGTTAATGTAGGAGATTGGGTTCTTGATGTAGGAACAACACCCAAATTCCAACAAGGCGGCGATATAGTAGAGATTAAAGGTGGGATATGGTACTTCAAAAAGTCTGGTATGTACAACGTTAGTGCATTCACTTCTATCAAGGGCGCGGATCAAGCGGCTGAACATATATTGAAAGTTCAATTGATTGAGAGAACAACAACTAACGTTGCTGATACTATCGAACTTGACGGGAAAGCAAACGGTTATACAAATAAGTGGACTCGCTTAAGTGGTCAGATGGATTGGTACTTTAACGAAGGTGACAAGATCAAAGTTGTTTATCACAATGGAGATGCTGGCGGCGTAGAATCCTACGAAAATCGTATTACGTTTAAAAAACTATAAAACTACATGAAACAACAGGAGCATATGCATGCTTCTTTTTTTATTGCCAGAAAGGGGATGAGAACAGTGGAGGATGCGATTTTTAATTCAATGATTCAGCAAGGAGCATTCGCAGCGTTATTTGTGTGGATGCTTTTTACTACGCAAAAAAAGAATGAGCAGCGTGAAGAACAATATCAAAAAGTTATTGAGAAAAACCAACAAGTCATTGAAGAACAAGCAAAAGCCTTTAGTTCATTAGCAAATGATGTATCAGATATTAAACAAAAAATTATGGGGAATGGTGATGTAAAATGAAAAAATCTATCAAAGTATTAAGTTCAGTTGCAACGGCTGCTATTATTCTATTAACATCGGTAAATAGTGCATTTGCTGATAGAGAAATGATTATTTCAGATTTACCAAAGCAAGGATATAGATATGGTGTGGGCGCATATGAGGGAGTAGTAGCGCATTCCACAGCGACACCAGAAGCACCTGCTATTAATATTAGAAATTATGAAGCTAGAACATGGAGAAACGCATTTGTTCATTATGCGGTTGACTGGGATGAAACGATTCAAATTGCTGATACGAAATATAAAGCATATGGAGCAGGACCATCAGCGAACACCCGGTTCGTTCATGTAGAGTTATGCGAAACAGCAGACTATACAAAGTTCAAGCGTTCATATGAAAAATACGTAAAGCTTTTAGCGAAGATCTTAAAAGATAACAAGTTATCTGTAGAAAAAGGATTATGGACTCACTACGATGTTACGAAGTATCTTGGTGGCACAGACCATGAAGACCCATTTGATTATTTACGGAGTCATGGCGTGTCAGAAACCCAATTCCGTGCAGATGTACAACGAGCATACAATAATGCTAATGTAGATGTTTCTGTCCCTGAGAAACCATCTAAACCAGCGGAAGTGTCGACAGCTGTAACAGACGGTATTGCCTATATTGAAGGATACAACGTTAATTTACGTAAAGGACCTGGTACAAGCTATTCTAAGATTCGTCAGTTAAACAAACCAGAATCATATATTGTGTGGGGTGAAAAGGATGGTTGGTTAAATCTTGGCGGAGAGCAATGGATTAAAAATAATCCATCTTATGTGAAGTTTAATAAGAATAGTACAGTGGATGCTTCTATTGTAGGGAAGCGCGTTGTTTCAAAAGTTAACAATCTACGTTTCTATGATGCTCCATCTTGGCAGGATAAAGACGTGGCTGGTTCTGTAGATGCAGGATTAGGATTTACAATCGATGCGGAGGTAAGGGTAAATGGATCACCACAATATAAAGTGCACAATAGTAAAGGTAAAACATACTATGTAACAGCAAATGAAGCTTATGCGTATGTTAAATGATTTTTTACAAAAGAATAGTTTTATGAACAAAAATAAGAGCCGTCAAATGACGGCTTTTTTTAATTTATATTCACTAATTCATCAAACTTAAACTTAGTATTCAAACCGAAAGCATCTGTGCAGTACAAAGTTCGCAATAGTAAAGATAAAAAATACTATGTATTAGCAAATGCTGTCTATTTGTATGGAATTCAAGAAAAAGGAGCTAAAATATCCCTTTTTTATCAGTCATCCCATGAAATATGAAAATAGACGTCATAATTGTAGATCATAGTTACAATTTCTGCTCTAGTTGCAAAATCACTTCCACGAGAGCCATCGTAAATGAATCTGTCGATTCCGAAACTTCTGGCATTCCCAAAGCCATTTGAAGGATTCCATGCTTTACGACCAGTATCTTTGGCATAAATCATTCCCATCATTTCATCACGAGTTATCCAATTAGTTCCCCTGGTGCCGTCTGAAATCCCGCGTGACATAAGAAATTTACGAGCAGAATTATAATCATAACCACGAGACTTTTTTATATAACGAGTAAATATTAACCAAGCATCTTGACGGGTTGCTAGACTATCGCGCATATCGGATGTAATATACCCTTTCTCCCTAGCCCAATTCATGTGTTCATCCGCCCAATGAGCAGATGCTTCCTTAGGTGCGACTGTTGCGAAACCTGCAGATAACATAACAGCTGCAGCAGCAACAACCATAATTTTTTTTAGTTTTTTTAACATCTTTTCCATTCCTCTCTCTATTTATTTATAACACATACATTATATTACATTATTAGGTTTTTGAAGTAAATTAATATATGTGAATTTACGATTTTATTTTAGTTATATTTTGTGAAGTTATTTCTTACAAAAGGTTTGACATATTAAGCATGTACCTCCTTTTTAATACATGCTATGTGAAGAATAATGATTGGACAAGAATTTATGTACCTAATGAGGTAAATAAAAAAGAGCTGAATGAAAGTCCAGCACCTTTGCCCCGCTTTTTAGAAAAGACTAGAAAATATTTGAAAAAACCTGTTGCTAAAAACATTGATATAACAAGGCGTTTAAAAGAGTGGAAAAACAAATAAAAGGGGTGTATCTATTTTTAGGGCAAGTACAATAGAAGAAATAAAAAAAGTGCTAACAAGTTTGCAAACGAACTTGCTAACACCAATACGAAATAGACATAAAATATCGCTGATATGTCACATTTAATAATAGGTTTAATCCATTAAAAAACACTAATACGAAATACTCATATAATCATTCATGATATTCCATATTGTAGATGTTGAGTATAGCTGGATTTGTGATTTGGAAGGAAAGGAAGTAGATGAGCCACAATTTAAGGATTATCAATCCATTCAAAAAGTGAAAGCGTTATCTGATTTGTATAACAAGGATTTAGAGGGATTTCTATAATCGTGGACAGGAGACTTAGAGAATAAAATATTAAAAGTTTCATGGACGGATAAAGAGTAAAAGTATGGTGAAGTGTTACGACACGTTATTATACATGAAATTCATCATATAGGCCAGCTATCAATATGGGCAAGAGGGTTAAATCTTCAGCCAGTTTCAGCGAATTTAATTGGAAGAGGATTATAAACTTGAAAATCGACTTGCACTGCAAATGCAAGTCGATTTTTATATATAAGAAGATTTCCTAGTTAAAATCCTCGGATTTTTTTTGACGTATATGTAAAAACATTAAAATTGTAATGATAAAAAAGATCATCATCGTTTGTATGATTAAATTTTTAAACTGTAGCAATATTGTCCAAGATGTAAGAGCATCTTTAAAAGCTTGGAGTACAGAGTACGAGGAAGGTTCAAAACCGTACTGAAGTAATTTTTTTGTTTCGATAAAAGTAGTGTTTTCTTCATCGGATTCTAATATTACTGAAATAAGCCTAGTATCTCCTAGTTTTGCAGTACCGACAAAACTATTATTACCGTTAGTTGAAAAGCTAGTTTGCAACCCATCAACACCTTGGAATTTAATTTTTTCATTAAGGGAATAAATCATTTTATTTGTGTTGAAAACTTGAAAATCTTTGAAGGTAAATTGGTAAGAGGTTAGTTTCGTAATATTCAGTACATCCGGAAAATCTTTTACTAATTGTGTTGCTAGTTTAGCTGCGTCTATCGCTGTTGTACTAGGTTGTTTATTTTTTTCGTTATTAACTCCAGTAGAGTTTTGAAATGGGGATGTTTGTGATAACTTTAGTTGTTTGGCTTTTTCGTTCATTAACCTTGTAAAGCTATCTTCATTTCCGGCAATGTGTTCCGCTAGTGCGAGCGCAGAACGATTATTTCCTGTTAAAAGCAATGCATGAAGTAAATCACGAACCGTCGTTTTATCCTTCGATGTTACTTGTATAGGGCTTGTTTCTACTTGGAATACTTCGTTACTTATTTTTACTAATTCATCTAACTGTATTTTTCCGTCATTCAGTTGTTCCAATGCGATATATTCTGTCATTAATTTAGATAAAGTAGCTGATTGTATAGGAGTTTTTTCATTTTTTTTATAAACAACTTCACCAGAATTAGCATCTATTAAAATAGCTGATTTAGCTTGGATAATTGGACCATTTACATAAAGATAAAAATATAAAACGATAAGTGCAGTAATGAGAAAAGATAATAATAAAACTGTTATTTTTTTTAAGAATTGCATAAGCGATCCTCCTACTAATACATCAATAACAATATTGTAAGAGGGAATGCTTAATTAGGAAGAAAGAAAAGGTAAAGAATTTCTAAAGAATTTTAAAGTATTATTAAATTTTGGATGTTTATGGTAAAAAGATTCAATTTCTTATTAGATAAGAAATTGAATCTAAAATTATGCCGTATTAACATTTATATGGTAGTAGTTTCACAGTGAAAGTTGTTTTTTTATCATCACTATATACTTCAATTGTTCCTTTATGCAATTCGACAATACTTTTTGCAATTGCTAATCCGAGCCCAGATCCACCAGTGTTTGTTGAACGTGATTTTTCAACACGATAAAAACGTTCAAAAATATGAGGTAAATCTGTACTAGGAATAGGTTGTCCGTAATTTGTTATATCAATTATAATCATATTATTGCTTTCATAAGCAGTAAGGTCAATATAACCACCTTCGTTTCCATAAGTGATAGCGTTTATAAAAAGGTTTTCAAATACGCGCACTAATTTGTCTCCATCGGCTAATACCATGAGTTTTTGAGAGGGGAATGAAGGTCGACATTCTATATTAGCTTCTTGAACTTGTATTCGGAATTGAACAGTTAATTGTCCAAGTAACTCTACAATATCGATGGGAACAGAATACAAACTTAACTCTTTATTTTGAACGCGTGTATATTCAAACAAGTCATTCATTAATGCGTTTAGACGTGTTACTTTACCATAAATAACTTGTATATAATGACGCAATTCCACTTCATCTCTATAATTATCATGATGAATTAAATTCACGTATCCAACTATAGATGTAAGGGGAGTACGTAAATCATGAGATACATTTGTAATCAGCTCGCTTTTTGCTTGTTCCGCCTGTCTTTCTTCATCAATCGAGACTTTTAATTGTTCAACAATTTTATTAACCCCGGTTGCTAACTCTTCTAAATAATTATGATTTACGATGGAAACTTTATGATTGAAGTTTCCATTTGCAATATAGCGAATTTCCTCTATCATTTTTTTAATACAAGTTTCATAGTAAAGCTTTCTCTCGTGACGATAAAAAATATAAAGATAGGATGAAAAAATAGAAAATAAAAATAAATAAGAAACAATCATCAACCATAAAGATTCCTTAATTCCTTTATATTTTTCATAACCAAAAATCCGAATGAATTCTTTACCGAGTTCAGTTAGAGTAAGTGAACTCTCAATTACACTCGTAATGAGGCGATATATAATTAATTCAGTAATAGGAGTAAGAGTGATAGCTAATAAGAGCCAAAAAATTATCTTCCATTTGGGAATGTCTTTTAATATATCAAATGCTTCATTTCTCAATTTTATAGCCTACTCCCCAAACAGTATGAATAAATTTTTCTCCATTCATTACTGTTTCAAGTTTATCCCGTAAATTACTAATGTGAACCATTACAGTTTTATTTGAACCATAACCATCTTCATTCCAAACACGTTCAAATATTTCTTCGGAACTAAATACTCTGCCTGTATTACTTGCTAGTAAATATAAAATATCAAATTCAATAGATGTAAGCTTAATATATTTATTATTTACTTTAACAGTATGATTATGCTTATGGATTTCAGCTGTTCGAATACGAATGATACCATCTTCTTTCTTTTGGGTAGCAGCGTTTTGGAAAGAGGATCTTCTCAGCAAAGCTTTCACTCTTGCGACTAATTCTAGTGGGTTAAACGGTTTAATCATATAATCATCTGCACCAGTCATAAGCCCTAATATTTTATCCATATCTTCAGCCTTTGCACTAAGCATAAGGATAGGTACAGTATTATTTTCACGCACTTCTTGACAAACTTCTAATCCATTACGCTTTGGCATCATAATATCCAAAATCATAAGGTCAACTTCATATGTAGATATCATTTGTAATGCATCATCACCGTCATAAGCTTTAAAAATGTTATATCCTTCATTTCGCAAATAAACAGCGAGTAACTCTACAATATCTTTATCATCATCAATAATTAATATGTTTTTATTCATTATTTAGTTAGTTCCCTTCCTTACAAATCATCAACATTACTATAATAACAAACATTTATGTACTTTGTAGCAATGATTTCACATAAATTTTCATGTAACGTATTAAAAAGGAATTAAACCATTCATAACGAATTAAAATAGAAGGATTATTTAAATTTCCTATTATATTGAAAGAACGTAATAAGGAGGAGATTAGCGTGTTATATAATGAAATATGTTCATTTACTCCAACGGGGAAAATAGAACATGATATAAAAGCGTTTCTATTAAAATACAATAAAGAATTTACATATAAACATTCAATTCGTGTGGCAAATGAAGCACGAAAAATAGCGATAATGTTTCATGAAAATGAAGGGAAAGCAGAAATTGCAGGGTATTTACATGATATAAGTGCAATCTTTCCGAACGAGGAGCGGATAAAAGTTTCTGAAGCATTTGGAATCGAAATATTACAAGAAGAACGAAAATTCCCAATGATTATTCATCAAAAATTATCGAGAGTAATTGCAAAAGAGGTATTTAAAATAGAAGACGAAGAAGTATTAGATGCAATCTGTTGCCATACTACGTTGCGTAAACATGCAACGAAGATGGATTTAGTATTATTCGTTGCAGATAAAATAGAATGGGATCAAAAAGGGACACCATCATATTTAGTAGAAGTAAAAAAAGGATTGGAAAAATCTTTGGAACATGCTGCTTTTATATATATTTCATATTTGTGGGAAAGAAAAGATACATTGAAAGTTATACATCCGTGGCTAGAAGAAGCATATTGGCATTTAAAAGAAATTGTAGAGTAGAAAGGATATAAAAATGCAATTAAAAGAATATGTGGATCAAGCATTTCCAGGTGTTGCATTAGTACCGGACATATACTCTCAGTGGGAAAATCATCTTCACTTTGATTTCGGGAAAGATAAATATCAGTTTAAAGAAGGAACGGATATTTATAACATGGAGTATTTCTTTCAATTATATAAATACAATGGAGAAGTATATCATGATATATTCTTGAAAAAAGATACTGTGTTTGTAGTGACAAATGTTTATAGATTTAAAAAGGAAAATGTAAAAAATACAAAGAAAATAAATCTATACAATAGATGTATTAAGAAAAAAGATCTAAAGTTTCATATAAGACAAGAAACGTTACCTTTTTTATTTGAAGATGAAGAAGCGGATTTATATTGTACATATCAATTTTCTTTAAAATGTCTTGCAGAAGATATTAAATATGAACCGCTTATTCAAGCGGCTAATCATGAGGATTTCCCTAATCTGTATCCTCGTTTTGGGCGCAAAAAAGAAATTTCTTACCCAGATGTATTTCTCATAAATACAACGAAAGATATTGTCGTGTTTATTTATGATGATAGAGGATGTGAAGTAATTGCGAAGAATAAAGAAATAATACGAGGTTAATATGAGAAATACAAAGAATGGATTCCAGACTATGAACGAGAAAGTATAGATAACTTATTTAAATGAAAATAGGGGAAGTGAAGCGTGTAATGAAACGTATCGCAATCGTATCCGCATGGGAACCAGAACTTACGTACTTGCATCAACATTATCCAAGTGAACGTGTAGAAAAAAGAGCAGCTTGGGAATATCATTTTCATACTATAAATGACCTGGAAATTATCTCCGTTATAACTGGTGTCGGCAAGGTAAGTTGTGCTAGTTGTGTGCAATTATTAATTAGTGAATTTCAGCCAGATGAGTTATTTATGACAGGAATATGCGGAAGCTTATCAAACAAGGTGAAAAATGGTCATATTGTAGTGGCACTAAATGCAATACAACACGATGTCACTGCTGCTGGTTCGGGAGAAGATGTTTTTAATTTATATAATGGTAGAACAGCACCTATTGAAACGACAAAATCACTTGTAAGAAGAATAAAAAAAATACGATCTTATGATCCGATACATTTCGGTACATTTTTATCTGGAGACCAACGTATTCGCAGTTCAGAAATGAGATGTTTACTCTATACTGTATATGGAGCATTGGCAGTTGATCAAGAAGTGGCAGCTTTTGCTTATGTGTGTCATATAAACAAAAAACCATTTCTATGTTTAAAAGCTGCTTCGGATCAAGCGAATGATAAAACGAAAGAAGAACAAAAAATCTTTAAAATGTTAGCATGCGAAAGAGCATGTGAGCATTTAATTGCTTTTTTACGTGTTTATGAGATTACTGTAGTAAATAATAGATAGTTAGGGGGTTTTAAGATTGGAAACTGCAAATAAAATAGCTATTCTAGGTGCGAATGGAAAAGCTGGAAGATTTCTCGTAAATGAAGCATTGGAAAAGGGATATCAAGTGAAAATATTAACGAGAAATTCTAAAAATATGTCGATAACTAATGAAAATGTAGAGGCTATCATTGGGGATGCACGTGATTTTTCTTCAATACAGGAATTACTTCAAGGCTGTAGAGCTGTAATTAATGCGGTCGGACAACCGAAAAATGAATCTTATATTTTTAGTACAGTTACGAATCATATTTTAAAAGTAATGAGGGAGTTTGACATAAAACGTTATATTCTTATTTCTGGTGGTTCTTTAAATGTAACAGGAGATCAGAAAGGAACTATAAATAAAATAGGGGCCACCTTGTTTAAATTATTTTTGCCAAAGATGATGCAAGATAAATATAAAGAATTACAAATTATCGAAAATAGTGATGTGGATTGGACAATTGTTAGATTACCATTTGTTCTAGAGGGGAATGGTATAGGAAATATAACAGAGAGTTTGGTAGATATGCCAGGAATCAAAATTCAAAATGGAGACATCGCACCATTTGTTATAAAACAAATTAATAGTGAGATATATGTAGGGAAATGTCCATTCATTTCAACTTAAGGGGTGTAATAATATTGCTTACGTATTATGGAGAGCTTTGTACAAGGATATATGAAAGTGATAAATCAATTGCGGCCGGAAAAGAATTGGAATTTTATCTTTCTTTTGTAAATGACAAAAAAATGAAAGTGTTAGAACCGATGTGTGGAAATGGTAGAATGCTAATTCCTTTTATGCAAAATGGTGTGGATATAGAAGGATTTGATATTTCGGAAGATATGCTTAAAGTGTGTAAAGAAAAAGCAGAAAAATTAAACTTAAAAGCCGTTGTGTCACAAGAGGGAATAGAAGAATACCATAGTGATAAAAAATACGATCTTATTATGATTCCTTTTGGATCATTTTCGCTTTTACCAGATAATTTAGTAGATATTAGTCTTCAAAATATGAAAAATTCCTTAAAGGAAGAGGGGAAATTACTTCTTACAGTTGTACGAGTTGGAAGTGAAACGGAAGATATAATAGAGTGGATAGAAACAAATAGAAAAGAAATAAACAATGAATTCATCGTTGAATATAGAAAAGCCTCATATGATGAGGCTCAAAAACTTTTAAATATTAAACTAAAATATGAAGTTATTTATGATGAGAAGATAGAAGAAACTGAGATTATGGATTTTCCTATAAGACTATATGAGCTAAAAGAATTTGAAAATATACTTATTGCAAATGGATTTAGTCAAGTTGGTGTTCATGAAATAAAAGATGGATATGGTGAAGGGGACTCATTTCATGTATTTGAATGCAGTATATAACAAGCAAAAACGGAGGAATATACTTATATGATTCAATACAAAAGATGTAGTGAAGTGAATATAGATTTAGTGTATGAAGCTTTTAAGGACGGATTTTCAGATTATATTATTAAAATGGATGTTTCAAAAGAAGATTTTATTAAGAGATTTTTTGGTCCAGAAGGAAATTCGTTAGAACACTCCTATCTTGCTCTAGACGGTGACAAATCTGTTGGCTTAATACTTGGTGGTATTAAGGTTTATGAAACTATAAAAACAATGCGCTGCGGAACATTAGCTGTTCATCCAGAGTATCGTGGAATTGGTGTAAGTCAAAAGTTATTTGAACTTCATAAAGAAGAGGCGATTCAAAATGGATGCAAACAACTTTTTCTTGAAGTTATTGTAGGTAACGACCGAGCGATTCATTTTTATAATAAACTAGGTTATGAAAAAGTGTATGATCTTTCTTATTATAATTTAAATGATTTAACTAAAATAATGAATAAAGGTAATAAAGATATTGAAATGAAACAATTAGAATTTCTAACATTTAAGGTTGAAGTTCAGGAATGGTTAAACTTCCATATAAATTGGCAAAATGATATTGATTATATCGAAAAAACAAATAATACATTTTATGGGGCATATATCGATAATAAATTAAAAGGCTCTGTATGTGTAAATGAACAAGGTAAAATTAGCTTTATTTTCGTGAATAAAGACTATAGAAATATGGGCATAGGAGCGAAATTATTACAAGTGACAATTGAAGAATTGAAGTTATCCAGTTTAACAATTGGATTTCCTAATAATAGTTTACTTGAAGGCTTTTTAAAGAAATGTGGGTTTGAGAAGAATTCTTTATCCCAATATGAAATGTATTTGTTACTATAAAAGCGGAAGGAATTATTCTTTTCGCTTTTTATTTTTGTACTATGAGCGTAAAATGTTTCTCACATATAATCTGTGAATAACTCCCTACATACTATATGTGGAGGTCTTTTTATTAGAAAGCTATTTAAAATAACAAAAGATTACATATTGAATTAAAAACGAGGAAGCAGGTTAGAAATTATAAAACTGTTTCAGAAAACAAAGCACTTTTTCAGAAATAAATTATGGATTAAAGTTTAAGATTTTTGAATTACAATGCTTCATTCAAAAGACTTATTTTGATATTAAAACAGCATATGATATTGCTATTTATCAAGAAAACACCTCTAAATATTTAATTTCATTAGGATTTTTAAATAAATCATATATGACTTATATAGAAGCGAAAAGATTTTATCGTGAAAATGAAGAGCTTGTAAGTGTAGAATTTGATAATTTCTTAGAAGCGTATGATAAATTAGAACACGAATTAAAACAAGTTATTTTAAGAGAAGATAAGAATCCTTTACTGCTACATAGCAGACTTGATCAGTTTAAACAGAAAGTTAGAAATATAAGTGACCTAATAAAAGTATTGGAGAATGCTCGTTAATGAATACTTTTTTCTTTGTTATATAATATACATTATAAATATTATAGAGATAATACGTATTGCGAATCTATTGTAAGAAGATGACTTTTGTTAATTACAGAAGTCATCTTTTTATAACACAATTTAAATCTTTATTTAAAATATTTTGTTATGTTCTTCTCTTTTATACGACTTCATTTATTAATACATATTAAAAGTAGAAAGATTTGAAAATTGAAACTTGACAGGGTTTTTTTGGTACGAAAATCTATAATGAGATTACACTGGAACTTTTGAAAAAAATATCTCATATAAAATTATACTTTTATAAACTTAATTTGTTGAAAGTGAAGTAATACTCCTATGACAATTGCGATAGTTGATTGACCACACTTTCTAAAAATCGCTCTACCTTTTCTTTTGACGTATCCGGTGTATGATAACCAATCGTAAATGTAAGTCTTCCATTATAAGAGCTTGCCCCCATTGTAAAGAATGGTGCATACATAATAGGTGATGTCATATACCCGTCCTCAGCCTGAACTTCACCAAACTTAATAGGTTCATCTGCTATCGACCCGAAATTTGTAAGTAACGGTAAAGCCATTCTCATCTGTAAAGCCTGTTCGTATTGCTGTTTATACATTTCCTTCACTTCAGATAGCTTCATACTTGCCAGTAACTCCATTCCAGCGGCTGAAGAAAGACCTGGATTTTGAGATTTTATTTTATCCATTGATTGTTTGACCCGAACTAGAGTTTGATTAAATGAGTCATCATCTTTCATTTTAATCACTGGCATTTCCATACCAGATAAATTGCAAATTGAACTAGTTGTATGATTAGGAAGATATCGGCGTAAATCAATTGTTATACCAATCATTTTTTCTGCGGTACGAGGTTCTGCATACACAGTGAAATGTGATAAAGATCGGAAGTATGCAGTCATGATTGCATCATTCAAGGTGGCCTGTTGTGCTTTTGTCCATTGGATTAGACGTAGAGTTTTCTCATGGCTTAACCGCCGTACGGACATTTTTTGGGATGTATTTTTGTTCGGTTGAGATGGAAAAGACCATAACGCTGCTTGTTGTTCTTGGCTGGGACGATACGCACTTTTTACGTCTGTTATTCCAGCATATTTGAAAACAGGTGATTGATCGCGAAAACCCTCATTTCCCGCACCAAATCCCTTTATAATTTGATCCTTAGACTGCCCCAGGGAAATTTGGGTATAAATTGCTCCCAGCAAATTAATATATTCCTTGACCCCTGCACCATCTGAACATAGGTGGGATAATTTCACAACTAATATGCTTGTTGTAGTGCCACTTAATAATTTTGTTTGAACCATCGGCCCCTGAATAGGATCTCCAGATTCCTTAATAAAATCTATTGCCATCATTTCAAGTTCTTGATCATTTCCTTCTGCAAAAAAACAAATCGATGTGTTAGTACTAGATGAATGTTCCTCCCAGTAAGGAATATCACTTTCTACAAAACGGCTGTTCAAAACGGGCTGTAATTGTAACGTTATCCTTACTGATTGTTCGAGTATTTTCTTGGATATACCTATAGGAAAATAAAGAACGGCATTAATTTGTTGATTTGCAGAATAAAGACCTAGTATATAATTCATTCGATCTTGAGGTGTTACTGGATATTTTCTCTGTTCCATAATTTTCTCTCCCTTTTCAGACTATTTTTGGTTACAAACTTGTTTCTCATATGGTTGAAACCTTTTTTCAAGGATTAATAATGTTTTATTTTCAACTTTTTTAGTATGTCACTTATGAAAGCATCTTTTTCGTACTGGTTCTATGCTTTAATGGCTATTAACATTCCTTATCGTATTTGAATAGAAAAGTAAACATTAAGTGTTTTTGTTTGGTTATACATAAACATTTTATGATAACGTTTGTTTGAAATCAACAAAAATAAATGGATCATTTTTATCTTTTTCCGACATTTATCTCTCATCTATTTGCTGGCGCTATCCTACCATCACACAAATTGAGGAGGGAGTTCTCTGACATAAAATATACACGTTGTAACTTCTAATCTTACAAAATTGTAAGATTAGAAGTTACATAGTTAGATAGAAGTCATTAACTTATGAAAAAATCTCATCTATAATCCAGATATAAATCATTTATTAAAGGAGTATTCTAATGAAAAAAATTATAAGTTATGCGGTGGTTATTGCTATTTTTATAGGAATAGGATTAGGAGTAAAACGTTATGTGCAAGGTCCAGGACAACCAGTCGATGGAATTCTAGTTAGTGGTACAGCAACTGATGTAGAAAAAGTTAAACAAGTGTTTAAAGATGACACTAAACAATCAATAGACTATAAAGTGAAGTACGTTACAACAACAAAAAAGACAAAATTATCAGAAGAAGATAAGAAAGAAAGAGAAACAGAAGAAGAGTTTCAAATTGATACTACACATTATGCGGTTATTAATAGTTCTACCGCGGTAAAATTATTTAATAAGGGACTTCTAAGAGCTAGAAAAGATCCAAATTCAGCGTCTCTTATTTCTGAAATGGTGAAAGATAAAAATAAAGTATCTAGTGATCATAATCTATTATTTTCTTATGCGGGTGGCAATTCTACGGTTGATAATTTTGAAAATAATCAGTTGAATTTGAACGGTAAGATGGTAACTGTCCAGTATGTTAAACAGCAAGTTTGGATTGGTTATGGCGCAATGAACCTTGTTATTCTTAAAGACCAAGACTATAATACAATTTCTGAATCAGAGTCAACAATGAAATTGATTCAATTTAAAAATCGTAATTTTGATTATAAAGACAAAAGAGAAGTAGAGAAAGTTGTACAAGCGCTTGATAAGTTTGAACAAAATAATAATAGTAAAGTAAAATTTGGACAGTTTGAACGTAACGAACTAAATAATAAGAATATAGTAAACTTTGTAGAGGTACAAGACTAATTCTAAATGATAAAAGGGTGATATAAATGGAAATCGTAAGAATAGAGGATGTAGTCAAAAGTTATGGTGAAGGTAATAGTAGGGTAGATGCTTTGAAGGGTATAAATCTTTCTATACAGCAAGGAGAATTTGTCTCAATCGTAGGAGCTTCCGGCTCAGGTAAAAGTACATTACTGCATATTTTGGGAGGGTTGGACCGCCCAAGTTCAGGAAAAGTATTTATTGGAGAGAACAATATTTATAATTATCCAGATAATGAACTTTCAATATTTAGAAGAAGAAAAGTTGGTTTTATATTTCAATTCTTTAATTTAATTCCTGTATTGAATGTGCAGGAAAATATATCATTACCCACTTTACTGGATAATGAACCTGTAGATAATCCTTATATGGATGAAATTATTGAAATTCTGGGACTTCACGAAAGAAGAAATCATTTACCATCTGAATTATCAGGAGGTCAGCAACAACGGGTTTCGATTGGGAGAGCACTTATAAATCGCCCGCATTTGATTTTAGCTGATGAGCCTACAGGAAATCTTGATACTCAAAATACAAAAGAAGTCATGGATTTATTAAGATTGACAGCAAAAAAATATAATCAAACGATTGTATTGATTACTCACGATTTAAAAATTGCATCAACTTCTGACCGTATTATTACAATTGAAGATGGCCAAATCATTTCCGATCAGTGGCTAGCCACGAATAAGCCAAAGACGGGAGGAAACTAATTTTGATCGGTAATTATAAACAATTAAGCAGGAGATACTTAAAGGGTAATAGGAAACGGACCATTTTAACCTTGATCGGAATCATACTCTCTGTAGCGTTAATTTCTACAATTGGTCTATTTATGAATGGGACACAGATTTCTCAAATCGAGAACACGAAGAAGAGTCAAGGGATTTCTTCTCATGCTGTTGTATCAAATTACAATGAATCAATATTAAAGAACATTAAATATAACCCCAAAATTGAGTCGGTTGGTTTAATGTCACAAGGAGATACAATCCCAGTCGGAGGGGTTTCTGTGCAAATGAATTTTGCTGATGATAACGCCTTGGAGTTTTTAAAATACAGCCTTATTAAGGGGCGATTGCCGGCCAATGATCTAGAAGCTGCTGTTGATCCCTGGATACTACCTTATATTAAAAAAGATCTTCGAATCGGCGACTCATTTGAATTAAATGAAAAAAAATATAAATTAGTTGGTTTGCTGAATAATAGTGCGGATACACAGAAAAATAAAGTGGGGAGAATATTAACAAAGAAACGTGAGTTTAGCACTGGGGAAGGAAAAATATTAGTCGGAATTAACCCAAATGCAAACTTTAACGAGGTTTTGGAGGGAATAGAGTCCATTACTGGAAAAGAGAATCTTATTATCAATACGGATTTAATTCGCTTAGTGCAACCAGGTTCCAATAATTCGATTATGGCTACATTAATTATTACTATCAGCATTGTTGTGATTGCGACGGTTGTTGTAATTTACAACGCTTTTCAAATCAGTGTCGTGGAAAGAACGAGGCAGTTTGGCTTGTTGAGAAGCATCGGTGCAACACGAAAGCAAATTAGACAAATCGTGCTGAGAGAAGCTACTTTTCTGGCCGTTATCGCTATACCAATTGGAGTTATATGTAGCTTAATAGCACTTGCCTCTCTTCAACTCACTTTTTCACTTTTATTGGAAAATAGTGCGGAAGTTTCCGTATTCCATGTTGATTGGAAGATTTTATTAATCAGTTCGATTATTACCTTCCTTACTGTAATAGCGTCAAGTTTGTACCCAGCTTATTTTGCAGGCAAAGTCTCCCCATTGTTAGCAATC
Source organism: Bacillus thuringiensis (assembly GCF_014932895.1). GTDB lineage: Bacteria > Bacillota > Bacilli > Bacillales > Bacillaceae_G > Bacillus_A > Bacillus_A thuringiensis_AA. Next base: position 130,026 of record NZ_JACYOF010000004.1, read on the forward strand.
AGCAGCAGGTTGTCAATTAAAAAGGAAAAGATCAAAAAACAAAAAAATTCCACATTGAAGAAACCTTTATCTTTTCCTTTAAGCATGGCTATGAAAAATGTGAAGCGAAATAAAAATCGTTATACGATTACAATCTTATCAATTATTATAAGTAGTGTGTTGTTTATTACTTTCTCATATTTAATGAATGTCGCATTTGCATCTAACACCTATAAGAATTTATCTACTGAATCGGATATTACAATTCAGCTACAGGATGATAATCAAGAGCATTTAGCTGAAAGTAAGCAGGTTTTGGATCAATTGAAATCACTTGGAAATATATCCAAAGTTGACGAAAAAAAGGACTATAAGTTTGAAACTAAATTAAAGGATGTAACTCAATCTTCCGCTACAGTTACGGAAATAAAAAACACGATTGGAAAAAGGTATTCTATTACAGTTGTAGATTATTACCAACAGAATAAAGGAATCAAAGAACAAAAACTTACTTTACAAGTGCTTGCATATGGTTTTATTACAGTCATTGCTTTAATTGGTAGCGTCAATATCCTCAATACGATAACTATAAGCATCATGACTAGACGAAAAGAACTGGCTGCGTTAAAATCCATTGGTATGTCACAAAAGGATTTGAAAAAAATGATTACCTATGAAGCTATGATTTACGGTTTTTCTGGAAGTTTACAAGGAATCTTTTTCGGTTGTATGCTTTCTTATATTATATATTTAGCTATTTCCGGTATGTCGAAAATGACATGGACGATTCCCTATGAGGCTTGTATCATTACGTTCGTTTCAGCTTTAATAATTAGTTATTTATCAGTTCTAATTCCATTGAAAAAAATTCATCAAGATAATATTATTGATACTATCAGAGAACAATAATATTACTGGCCTGTCTATATTATAGTCAGGCTATTCTGATTGGAGAATAAGCCAGGGAAAGAAAAGGAGAGGGCATACTTGAATAAAAAAATATTACTTGTTGAAGATGATGAGGCTCTTGGTCTAGCCATCGAATTTTCATTGAGAAATGAAGGTTATGAAGTAACCAGAGTGTCCAGTGTAAAAGAAGCGAAACACCAGTTTGTTCACAATACATTTGATTTGACAATCTTAGATATCAGTCTACCAGATGGAAATGGTTATGACTTATGTTTGCATTTTAAAAAACAAAACGAGAAATCGATTATTATTTTCTTAAGTGCACTAGATGAAGAAGCAAATGTGGTAATGGGGCTGGATATAGGCGGAGATGATTATATAACCAAACCTTTCCGGGTTAGGGAACTCATGGCTAGAGTGAAAGTACAATTGCGTAAACAAGCGTCGCTAGAAACTCCTTCTCAGATTTTAAAATCTGAGAATATAAGAATCGATACGAACCTAATCAAGGCTTATAAAGATTCTGAAAATATCCCGTTGACGAATTTAGAATATAAGCTTCTGCTGACTTTCATGCTGAATTCTCACAAAGCATTAAAAAGAGATGAACTCCTACTGAAAATAACGGAAGGAGATAATGTCTATTTTGATGAAAACACGTTATCTGTATACATTAAGCGTTTAAGGGCTAAAATTGAAGAAGATCCCCAAAAACCACGGTTTATCGTCACCGAAAGAGGATATGGTTATCGCTGGAATAAGGACGTGATTGGGTGAACAAGATAATGAAAAATACCGAGTTAAAAAGCTCTATGACAATATTGACCGTCCTTTTATCTCTATTTGTATTTTACCAATTTATTACACAGCAATTATTTTATGATCATCTGAAAAGCGATTCTATTACAACTTGGGGGGAAATTACTGCTAGGTTGGTTGAGCAAAATCCCGAGAATGAAGCAGAAATTATGAAAGTCTTAACAAGTCATTCGTCTCATTCAAGTAAATATCAAGAAAAAGGAACAGTGATTCTAAAGAAGTATGGGGTATATGAAGGTTTAGAATCAAAATTTTTTCCTCATTTAAACAATCTAATTTTTAACCACAATCAATCTATTAGTTGGGGATTGATTGGTTTTGGATTAATGCTTTTTTTTGCAAACTACATACAACATAAGATTATTTTTAATAAAATTAGACAGCTTACTAGAGCTGCAAAAAAAATAATCGAAGGGGATTACTCGGTTGTCATCAATGAAAATAAAGAAGGGGATTTCGCGAAGCTGGCGATTTCATTTCGTTCAATGAAAGATATCATTAGAAAAAGTATGCAGGACCTGCTTGAAGAAAAGCAGTTTTTAGGAGAAATTTTGCAGGATATATCCCATCAATTAAAAACACCGCTTTCAACCATTTCTATTTATAATGAAATGTTATTAAGTGAAAAACTATCCCGCGAGCAACAAGTTCAATTACTGCAAAATAATGATATTCAAATCTCTAGAATGAATGTCCTAATTCAGAATTTGTTAAAAGTAGCAAAAATTGATGCAAAAGCTATTTCGTTTGATAAAGAGCCAGGGAATTTAGTAGATACGACTAAGGAAGTTCTAAATCGCTTGCAAAGTATGATAAGTGATAAAAATATATTGATTGATTGGAATGCACCGGGAGAAATAGTCGTTATTCACGACAAATTATGGATGCAGGAGGCTTTGTTAAACCTGTTGAAGAATGCAATCGAACATTCTAAACCCGGTGGTAAAATAATGATTCAGGCCAAAAATTCTCCAATCTATACAGAACTAGTGATCCAAGACTTTGGAGAGGGAATTTCAGCTGAAGAATTACCTCATATTTTTGAACGATTCTATAAATCAAGTAGTTCTAAAAAGCATGGCTCGACTGGAATTGGGTTGGCACTTGTCAAAGCTATTATTGAGGCACATCGCGCCTTGATTACAGTTGAAAGCGAAAAAAATGCTTATACAAAATTTACAATTACTTTTATGAAATTTTAAATTAGAGCTATGGCCAAAATCTATTTAATAACGGATATGAGGTGAAATTTCATCATCTTCATCACGTTTGACCTCTAGGAAATAAAAAGTTAAACTATTCTTGTACTCAAAGTACTACAATAGTACTGAAGAGATAATAACTTTACTATTTTGGTATGAGGTGAATAAATGATGAAAAATCGGATTGCCAAAACTGCTATTGCACTTTTTCATGTAAGAGGAATAAAATTCACAATGAGTGATTTAGCTCGTGATCTAGGTGTAAGCAAAAGTACGCTTTACGAGCATTTTCCATCTAAGGACGCGCTTATTGGTCATGTAGTTGAGCAAATAAATGAAGAAGCCCAAATACGTTTTCGGGAAATTATCGAAAATTCGAATTTGACCATACCCGAAAAATTAAAAGGGATTCTTTTAATTGTCCCTAAAGATTTTCAGCACAGCTTCTTACGTTTATTGATTGAACTGCGACGTTACCATCCAGAACAATGGACAAAAATAGAACAAGGCATAAATGAAGAATGGGAGGTAATTACTGGGCTAGTTGAAGAGGGCATCAATAGCGGTGTTTTACGTTCTATGGACATTCCAGTACTAATCCAAACACTCAAAACGTTAATGAAATCAATTTTTGAACAGGGGAGTATAGCCTCTAACCAAATTACTCTACAAGAGTCACTTGCAATGATGGTCGATATTATATTGCATGGAATCACAAGTAAGGATTAAATGGTACTTTTACATAAAAAATGAGCAGGAGCACAATAACCATACAGGCTAACGTGACCCTGCTCATTTTTTATTTTTATGCCGATTTTACGAAAGGGTAATGAGACTTTACAGGATGGAAGATATCGGTATAATATAAAGTGAGTACCAAAAATATTTTTTTGGTACTCAAGGTACACATTGAGGCAACCAGGGATGAAAACGAAAAGTTAGTACTTATAAATTGTTTTTTCAATTTGGCTGGGATGTCCTTGAAGATAAAATACAGGTAGGGGAGGAATGTAAATGGATTTTTTTGAGACTGTTTTAATCATTGTGAATTTTAGTATTCTAGGCTGTACACTGTTTTTTATTGAGAAAATAAAACGATGGTCTGTCTTCATCCTAACGTTTGCCTTCGGCGTGGTTGTTGTGCAGCTTATCGTAGAAGGCTATCGCTGGCAGATGATTCCGGCTTATTTGTCCCCAGTTATTTTAACAATCTGTTATCTATTTGCTGAACCAAAAAAGAACGTTAAAAGTTGTGTTGCAGTCACAGTTAAGACATTACTGCTGGTCATTTATTTGACTATTGCGGTCATGCTTCCTTCCCTCATGCCGGTTGTTTTATTTGAAAAAACGAGCGGCCCCTTCAAGGTTGGTACTACACTTTTTCATTGGATTGATTATCAGCGAGAAGAACCTTATATGAAAAATTTGAACGACCGGCGCGAGCTGATGGTTCAGGTCTGGTATCCTGCAAAGGAAAAAGGAGAGATGAGTCGCGCACCTTATATCCATAACTCGGATGAAATCGCCAAGGGGTTGGAAAAATCATTGTCTATTCCAGCATTCGCGTTTCACCATCTAGGCTTGGTGAAATCGAATGCATTCATGGAAGCTCAATTGTCAGATTCAGAAGAACGTTATCCGGTCCTAATCTTTTCCCATGGTTTAAGCGGTTTTCGCAATCAAAACACGTTTGAGGTGGAGGAGTTGGCCAGCCAAGGTTACATTGTCGTAGGCATTGATCATACCTATGATGCTGCAGCTACCGTCTTTCCAGATGGCAGAACCGCTTTTGTACAGTCAATCAATTTAACTGATTTTTCCGAACGAGATCGCCATATTAAATTATGGAAGGAAGATGTTGTTTTTGTGCTTAATCAAATAGAGAAGCTTAACCAAAGCGATAAAGATAATCGCTTTACAGGAAGAATTGATATATCCCGAATTGGAATGTTTGGACATTCTTATGGTGGAGCTACAGCTGCGCAAATGTTAGTGGAAGACTCCCGTGTCAAAGCAGCCATCGATATGGATGGTACATTATATGGGGAAAATGTTCCGAAATCTGGAGTCGGAAAACCGTTTTTGATTATGAATGCAGAGATTAGTGATGATTCCACGGAAGATTTTTTAGAGGGAAAAGTTCGTAGTGACCATGCACTTGCAGGTGGCGGCATGTCAATGGTTATTCCCCATACCAATCATACGAGTTTCACTGATTTTCATTTGTTCACTCCTTTGTTACGAAGCTCAGATGAAGATCCAAGATACGTTCACTGTATCATAAACGAGTTCAGTCTCGCTTTTTTTGACCGATATGTGAAACAGGTAGACGATGGCTCTGCGCTTGAAAAATTGGACTCCAAATACCCAGAAGTGAAATTTAAAGTAAATTAATGAAAATGTCTTTTAATATATTTGCTAACAGTTGGGTATATATTTTAATCGTAAAGAAAGATTGCCCTCTGTACAATACAGGGGGCAATCTTTTTAATATTAATATAAAGGAGTTTTTTTATGTTTAATAGATTGAAGTATTTTCTTTTATCTGAGAAAGAAATAGTTGAAACTGTGAAAAATTACAAGGAGGAAAAAATACACGTTTCCATAATAAAAGATTTTTTAGGGGATTTAATCTTAATAAGAACTTTTATATTTTTAATGTTTGTTCCAATACCAACTTTTATTTTTTCAGTTATAATTTATGGAGCTGTTTTCTTTTTATCCGGTATTAAGATTACTGTTTGGGGCATCACTATAATGTTATTGGTTCCAATAACATTACTTTTCTATATGAATATAACTAATACATCAATTATTATTACTGATTTAGTGAAGAAATTTTTATTAACCATAAAATATCTAAATCCATTTTACTCAATATTAAATAAACCTTGGCTATTTATTTTTGAATTATTATTTGGTTTTTTATATGTCATTGTGCTATCTTTGTTTTCTATTTGGATAGTATTACATTCATTAGAAATAGATTTCTCTGAATTTAGTTCGGAGGACAGTCGAAGTTTCCAATTTTCAATTATTATTTTACATACAGCAATTTATTTGTTTATAAGAGTCCATGGACAGCCTTGTAAGACAACTAAGCAAAAAATTAAAAAGTTGAAAATGAAATTTTATTTATGGTTTTGTTCTATGATTGCAAGTATTGTATATATATTTGAATCACTCTTTAATCATATGAATGGAATCCAAGCAATTTATTTTATTTTCGTTTTAATGATTGCTTTAGAAAGAACAGTGACACATTACAAGAAATTTATAGATTTTTTAGAGTCTGAAAACTTGTATGAAAAACATTTTTAGAGAAAAAAGTCTTTTGAAATACAAAAAGTAATACCTACTAAGTATTAGACGAGTAGAAAAATACGCTATTCTTTCTCTAGAATCAGAGGAAAGGGTAGCGTTTTTGTATGTCTATTTTTGTATCTGTTGAATTACAACTATTTGCTCAAGAAATTCAAAGCTTTTCCTCTCCAAATATCTTACGAAATCTTGCCAGAGAGTTTGGTTTCGTGCAACGAACCTGTAAATACCAAACAAAGGAGTTACTCAATTAATGAGTACGGATAGAAAAAAGAAAGAGATTCTATAATATCTTATTTAATATTAATTTATACAGAAATACATGTAATACAATATGAAATAATACATTTTATAGTACTTTTTTGATATAAAATGTTATATTTTTAGGTGGAATATATAAATGGAGGAAATGCTATGAACAAGAATTTAAAATTTACTCAAATGATGATCGGTATTAGTACGATGGCATTATCATTTGGAAGTATTCAAACACAGGTATCAGCAGAAGAAAAAGCACCCTATAATATGTTACAGATGAAACCAATTGGGACAGAAACTTCAAAAGATGAAATTGCACATGCTACAAAAGCAGACGAAACATTGACTTTTGAAGAGCGTTTAAAAGTAGGCGATTTTTCACAACGACCTACTTCGGTGATGAAACATGATGATAGGCAATTAAAGCAAAGCTACACTCTGGCAGAACTGAATAAAATGTCTGATAGCGAATTCATTGATACGCTATCAAGAATTTCTTGGAATCAAATTACAGATTTGTTTCAATTCACTCAAGATACGAAAGCTTTTTATCAAAATAAAGAACGTATGAACGTTATCATTGATGAATTAGGACAACGAGGGAAATCTTTTACGAAAGAGGACTCAAAGGGAATTGAAACATTTATTGAAATATTACGTTCTGCATTTTATGTGGGATATTATAATAATGAATTAGGTTACTTAAAAGAGAGAAGCTTCCATGACAAATGTTTACCATCATTAAAAGCAATTGCAAAAAATCCAAACTTTACATTAGGTACAGCTGAGCAAGATAGAGTAGTAGTTGCGTATGGGAAATTAATTAGTAATGCTTCTAGTGATGCTGAAACAGTACAGTATGCGGCAAATATTTTAAAACAGTATAATGATAACCGTTCTATGTATGCTAATGATTATGCGAAAGAACAAGCTGTATATGAAATCGTAAAAGGTATTGATTATGATATACAGTCTTATTTGCAGGAGACGAATAAAAAGCCTAATGCAACAATGTGGTATGGAAAGATTGATAACTTTATAAATGAGGTTAGTAGAATTGCTCTCATACGGAATTTAACAACTGAGAATAGTTGGCTAATTAATAATGGTATTTATTATGCAGGACGTTTAGGGAAATTTCATAGCAATCCTAACAAAGGGTTGGAAGTTATTACACAAGCGATGAACATGTATCCTCGTCTAAGTGGACCTTATTTTATAGCGGTAGAGCAAATTAAAACAAACTATGGTGGAAAAGATTATAGTGGAAATGCAGTAGATTTACAGAAAATACGTGAAGAAGGGAAGCAACAATACTTACCTAAAACATATACATTTGATGATGGATCTATTGTCTTTAAGACAGGTGATAAAGTAACAGAAGAAAAAATTAAAAGGTTATATTGGGCAGCCAAAGAAGTAAAAGCACAATATCATCGTGTAATTGGAAATGATAAAGCACTAGAACCAGGTAACGCAGATGATGTACTGACAATTGTAATTTATAATGATCCGGATGATTATCAATTAAATAGACAATTATTTGGATATGAAACGAACAACGGTGGAATTTATATCGAAGAGAAGGGTACTTTCTTTACATATGAACGTACGCCAAAGCAGAGTATTTATAGTCTAGAAGAGTTATTCCGTCATGAATTCACTCATTATTTACAAGGAAGGTACGAGGTTCCTGGTTTATTTGGGAGCGGAGAATTGTATCAAAATGAACGATTAACATGGTTCCAAGAAGGGAATGCAGAATTTTTTGCAGGATCTACACGTACAAATAATGTTGTTCCACGTAAAAGTATTATAAGTGGCTTATCATCTGATCCAGCAAGCCGTTATACAGCAAAGCAAACTTTGTTCGCTAAATATGGATCATGGGACTTTTATAAGTATTCCTTTGCATTACAGTCTTATTTATATAATCATCAATTTGAAACCTTTGATAAGATTCAGGATTTAATCCGTGAAAACGATGTGAAAAATTATGACGCGTATCGTGAATCATTAAGTAAAGATGCACAGTTGAATACAGAATATCAAACGTATATGCAGCAGTTGATTGATAATCAAGATAAATACAATGTACCGCAAGTAACAAATGATTATTTAATACAACACGCACCAAAGCCGTTAGCTGAAGTGAAGAAAGAAATTGTAGATGTAGCAAACATAAAAGATGCAAAAATTACAAAACATGAGTCTCAATTCTTTAACACATTTAACGTGGAAGGCACGTACACGGGTGGTACATCAAAAGGTGAATCTGAAGACTGGAAAACGATGAGTAAACAAATAAATCAAACTTTGGAGCAGTTATCCCAAAAAGGGTGGAGCGGCTATAAAACAGTTACAGCCTATTTTGTTAACTATCGTGTGAATGCAGCCAATCAGTTTGAATATGATATTGTTTTCCATGGCGTTGCAACAGAGGAAAAAGAAAAAACAACGACTATAGTAAATATGAATGGACCATACAGCGGGATGGTAAATGAAGAGATTCAATTCCATAGCGATGGTACAGAAAGTGAAAACGGAAAAATTCTTTCTTATCTATGGAACTTTGGAGATGGTACAAAAAGTACAGAAGCCAATCCTACGCATGTATATGGAGAAAAAGGAACATATACTGTGGAACTAACAGTGAAAGATAGTAGAGGAAAAGAAAGTAAAGAACAAACAAAAGTTACTGTAAAACAAGATCCGCAAACAGGTGGATCCCTTGAAGAGGAGAAGGTACTCCTGTTTAATAAGCTTGTAAAAGGAAATCTGATTACTCCTGATCAAACAGATGTTTATACGTTTGATGTTACAGTTCCAAAAGAAGTAGATATTTCTGTGATAAATGAACAGAATATAGGGATGACATGGGTACTTTATCATGAATCAGACATGCAAAATTACGTAGCTTGTGGTGAAGATGAAGAAAATGTTATAAAGGGGAAATACGCAGCGAAACCAGGGAAATATTATTTGAATGTGTATAAATTTGATGATAAAAATGGTGAATATTCATTATTAGTAAAATAATTTCATTTCCAATATGCATTTAACGGTTGTTTTTTAGGAGTAGTCTATCACGATAGGCTGCTCCTATTCTTTTATTCAAACGATTTCTGTCACAAGGAAAGTATAAGATCAGAAACTCTATCTTTAGGTAGATGTATTGTTTTGATTTGAATTCGTTTTCAAGATGAGTAATATAGCTTTATTATTCTGTAAAAATTGAATCTTTTTAAACGATAATTTTGATACAAAGATAAATTGGTTCCTGCATTCATTCTTTTTTTGTAATCTCATCCAAAAGTATAAATGTTTGAGTTGATATTTATAATTCTTTTAATCATGAAATAACGCTAGCTTTTTATAAATACTTGAAAAGCTAGCGTTTTAAATATGGATATACATAATTTGATTACTTAAAACTGTATACGAAAAATCTCTTATACTATTCCTCAAGTTCTATCCATTCCTGTGACCAGTCTTCTATTCCACGAATAATGGATTCTAAAGCAAATCCTTTTTGAGTTAAAGAATATTCTATACGAACTGGTGTCTCAGGAAAGACCTTACGCTCTACAATTCCTTCTTGTTCTAGTTCCTTTAATCTTTCTGAAAGTAATCTTCCGCTGATAGGAAGAGAGGATTCAAGCGTACAAAAACGCTGAGGCCCAGAGAAAAGTTGGTAAATAATTAGTGCTGTCCATCTTTGACTAAAAAATCTCATTCCTTTTTCAAAGCGAGGGCATAATGTAGAATCATTCATTTTACTTCACCTCCTAAAAGAAATTATATATCATCTTACCATTAGTAACAAATTTATTTATAATTAATTACTTGACGTAAATAAATTGTAAATGTATACTCGCTTACATAAAGTAACTAAGTTATTTTATATAACTAAATGTTCTTTTCTTAAATTAGCTAAAGTGGTAATGATACATATTGTATATAAGCTGAAAGAAAAAAGAATATTACTTGTAAAAACACTTACGTTGTGTAAGTTAAATAATAAAAAATATAAAAATGGAAGAGAACTTTTTTAGAGATTCTCTATACTAGGAGGTACCTAATGGTTACAACAGATGCAATTCATATGTTAGAAGATAAAATTCAATTAATACATCAACATGGAAAAGATATTTATTTAGTAGGTCCTATCAAATTACCTATTAATTTATATGGGGAGACTAAAGTTTTCCAATGGTATTCTTGGTTGCAATGTAGTGAGGTTACAAATGGCGTAGAAGGAATTATTGAAAAACTTCCATCTATTAATTTAGCTGATATGCAACAATCTAGTGTACTTGTGTATGGTGATTTTGAAAATTCTGAAGATGCACTAATTCGTATGCATAGTATTTGTCACACTGGTGACATCTTTGGTAGTAAACGTTGTGATTGTGGATTCCAATTAAAGCAGTCTTTGAAGATGATTACAGAACATGGTGCAGGTGCTTTATTTTACTTAGCAAATCATGAAGGAAGAGGGATTGGATTATTTAGTAAAGCGATGACTTATATCCTGCAAGAAAATGGGTTAGATACAGTAGAAGCTAATCTGAACCTAGGTTTTGCAGATGACGTTCGAAATTACGATGATACAATTGAAGTATTAAAGGCGCTACGCTCAAAACCTGTAAAACTTATTACAAATAATCCAAAAAAATTAGAAGCGTTACAAAAAGCTGGATTAAATGTTACGAGTCGTGAACCGTTATGGGGTGATGTCTCAGAATTTAATGAGAAATATCTGCAAACGAAGATCCAGCGTTCTGGACATTTTGAAGGGGGGCACTTACATGGGTGAGCATGAACTATATATGAAGTTAGCACTTGAAAATGCCAAGGCTATGAAGGGACAAACCACTCCAAATCCACTGGTTGGATCTGTGATTGTAAATGATAATCGAATTGTAGGGATCGGAGCACATATGAAGGCGGGAGAACCACATGCCGAAATACATGCGATACGTATGGCAGGAGAACAGGCCCGTGGTGGTACTATCTATGTTACCTTAGAACCCTGTTCACATCATGGAAGAACAGGTCCTTGTGCAGAAGCAATTGTACAAGCAGGAATTAAGAGAGTAGTAGTTGCTACACTTGACCCAAATCCACTTGTTTCTGGACGTGGAATTAAAATTCTACAAGATGCTGGTATTGAAGTGCTTGTAGGAGTGTGTGAAGAAGAATCTAAAAAAATGAATGAAGTCTTTAATAAATATATTATGACAAAGCGCCCATTTGTAACGATTAAATCAGGTGTTACATTGGATGGGAAAATTGCTACTTCTTTATCTGATAGTAAGTGGATTACATCTGAAGAAGCGAGACAAGAAGTACATCAAATACGAAATGAAAATGCGGCTATTTTAGTAGGAGCGAATACGGTCCAAAAGGATAATCCGTCATTGACAACGCGTATTCCAAATGGACGAAATCCAATTCGGGTAATATTAGACTCCACATTACGCATACCAATGGAAGCTAAAGTTGTTACAGATGGGGAAGCTCCTATATGGATTTTCACAACACATAATCATGCGGAGGAAAAAAGGAAGGCATTAGAAAATGCAGGGGCTAAAGTGTTTGTTACTAGTGGAGAAAAACACATAAACTTACATGAAATGCTTGATGTTTTAGGGCAAAAAGGGGTTTCCTCTCTGCTTATTGAAGGTGGTGGAGAGGTGAATGGTTCGTTTATTGAAAATAAATTGATGGATAAACTTATTTTATATTTTGCACCTAAAATTATTGGGGGTAGAATGGCACCTAGCTTTGTAGAGGGTACTGGCATTACTAAAATGAAAGATGCAATTGAATTTAAGGAAATATCATTTACCCAGATTGGAAAAGATTATAGATTTATTGGCTATCCGGAATATCGTAAAGATGAGGAATAAGGAGAATAAAAAACTTTCAATAAATGAATTGCGGAAAGGAGTGATGAAGAGTGAAGTTTGGATTTGATATCGATGATACGTTGATTGATTTAAGACAACATGCTTTTCATTTATATAACAAAAAATTAAAAAAAGAAGTAGGATTGGATGTATTTCATTCTTTAAAAACAATTGAAATTCACGAAGCATTTGGCATGACTTCGGAGGAAGGGGGGCAGATGTGGAACAGTTTACTTGATGAGATTTACTATACTTCTTGTTCACCGTTTCCGTATGCAGTAGAGACGTTACGAGAATTAGAAAGACAGGGGCATGAGATATATTATATAACGGCACGCCCTAAGGAACATGGAAAGCAAACGAAAAAATGGCTAATGGAAAAGGGATTTCCGGTACATAAAGATCACTTTTTCTATGGAATGAAAGATGAAGAAAAAATAAACTTTATACAGGAAATAAAGTTAGACTATTTCTTTGATGATAAGCCGGCTGTTTTAGAAACCTTAATAGGCAAACCGATTAAGGTGTATGCAAAAAGTTCTTCGTACAATCAACACCTTAATCTTCCGCGTATTACAAGTTGGACAGAATTAGGGGATATTATAAAGAAGGATATGTAAGTATCTAACTAAAAAATTCAAATTAATCCAAGAGCGTGTAAAGTATTACGTTTCTTAAAGGAAAGACATATGTGGTATGTCTTTCCTTCTTTTTTGGGAATTATAGGGGGTGCTACTATTATGTTATAGCGTGATGTGCTATGAGTATTTTTAATAGAGGGGAAATGGAAAAATGAGCAATAAGAAAAATATTTTTAAGCTAGTTTTATATGCAAGTGTGATTTATATATCAATGATGGGTGCCCCTGGTGCTACAGCATTTACGGATATTTCCGACGAGACATTAAGGAATTAATGGAAAATGTGTATTACAAAAACAATTTTTATCTGGGATTGTTTCTTTATTACATACTAAAGGTTTATCCTTATAAATAAGGATAGATAATTTTTAATAAAGTCTCATTAAATAGAAGAGATATGATGGCTTTAGAAGATCATAAAAGTATAGGAATGGCTAACATGGGAAGAAAGATTTCAATACAATTCAATTTCAGCTATTTTAGCTGAGCATGTATGGGAACATCTGAATTTTGAAGAAGGTGTAAAAGCAACTGAAATTTGTTATAAATTTTTAAAACCATCAGGTCATATTCGGTGTGGCGTCCCTGATGCATTTTTCCGAGATGAAACCTACCAAAATATAGTTCAAATAGACGGACCTGGGCCAAAAGATCATCCAGCTGCAAGTCATAAAATCGTTCATAATTACAAAACATTAACTCAAATGTTTGAAACTGCTGGATTTGAGGTAGTTTTACTAGAATATTGTGATGAAAATGGTCAATTTTTTTACAACGAATGGGATGCAAACGACGGTGTTATTTTCCGTTCGAAAAGATATGATCCTAGAAATCAAGGCGATAAACTTGGTTTTTCATCGCTAATTGTTGATGCGATTAAACGATAAGTCATTCAACTAAAACAGGTGTTAGTGCTATAAGTTCATGAGTCGCAAATGCGGCTTTTTTATTTGTACTGTAATCCTACGTATAACAAGTAAGCAGACATACATGATAAGTGATTTTGAACATTACATAACTTCATTTGAATCCTATATAAGATCTTCTTAACACTATTTACCTTAAAGGAATTTGCCCTCAAATATTTACTGGAAATATTATACGAATTTAACAAATCAACGTTTTCTCATGTTGAATTTTGTTGGGTGAAGCTTTTCTTGAAAACGTTTGAGGTACGTCTATTGTAATAAAAACATCGAGAGAATATATAATAAATCAATCAATTTTTAAATTATCATTCACACATTAAATTAATATTTCATAGCCATAGAGATTTCTTTTATACATAAATTCGTGTAAAATAAGAACGTATATTCCGTATGAGAGTGAGGGGAAATAAACATGCTAGCTGAGATAGAGAAACAATCCGATGGGTATATTGTAAAATTTGAACGCCAATTTCCTTATACGATAGAGGAAGTTTGGTCTGTGTTAACTGAAAACGGTAAGCTTAAAAAATGGATGTCTAATTTGCAGATTGAAAACCTTAAAACGGGTGGAATTATAAAGTTCGACATGATGGATGGTTCATTTTTAAATATTGATATTTTAGAGTGTCAACTAAATTCAGTACTTGAATTCACATGGGATAAAGATCGTGTCCGATTTGAAATACATAAAGCGGGAAATGGATCCCTATTACTTCTTAAAGAATTTATTCATGAATTAACAGATCATACACCGAAAGATATAGCTGGTTGGCATATTTGTTTAAATCTTTTTTCTTCCGTGTTAGAAGGAGAAGAGAAAGAATTTCCAAAAGATGAGTGGCAACAATGGTTTGAAAAATATAAGATTAAGATTCGTGAAGCGAAAGGATAATTGCATAATAGGTAATATTCATTATGTAATTATTATATTGTAAAAATGACTTTTTAGGAAAATTAGAATAGAGGTTAATATAAAAAAGTAAATCAATTAATTGCAAATAACATAAATAAATTAGATGCTGTCATTCCATTTAATAAATCACTTGGTATTGCTGGTTTATCTGGATCTGGAAAAACAACTCTTTGTCAAACAATCGGTGAAGAATCACAGAAGCGCCTAGTTTCCTTATTTCCAAAAGCCGAATATCAATATTCATTTCCTAATATTATGGAAACTAGTTTTAGTGCTATTAAGATGGAAGAAATGCCATTAGTACTTTTTTCAGGGAAATCATCAATTTCATCTAATCCACGTTCAACAATTGGTACTCAACAGGTGTTTTTTTAAGAGATTCATGAAAAACTTGTTGAAGAATTTAATCTTTCCCATAAGAGGAATGTAATAACGCATTATGAAAATTCCAAAGCAATGAAAGAAGGTCCAATTTCTTAATGTCAAAATTAAGAAATTGGACCTTTAATTATTTTTACTTCCTTCACACTTTAATTTCGCTATATATCTAATGGAAAAATAAATATTAAAAAGGATCAATGATTAATATATTACATAATTATTATAGTATAAAAGTAGAAATATGAGAGATAAACATTTTCATGAGTGCGTATAGGGGGTTTGTTATCTGATTTTTTAAATTTAACAGAAATATATACTTCATTCAAGTATATATTTCTGTTAAATTTATCCTATGGATAGAACAAGCTTAATTAAAGGTCATTTAGAAATGTGTGTATTATCGATTTTATCGAAAAAGAAAAGTTATGGTTATGAAATTATGAAAGAGCTTGAAGTAAACAATTTAAAATTGAAAGGAGTAGGAAGTATTTATCCCATTTTAACTAAGTTGAAAATCAAGAATGGGTTAATACATATCAAGAAGTAACAGACAGTGATAAAGTTAGAATTTATTATGAAATTAATGACAGCGGAAAAATACGTCTTGAGAAGAAAAGTAATGAGTGGTTAGAATTGCAATCTGATATTCAAACATTATTAAAAAGTGGTTTGAAAGGAGACCTCCTGAAATGAGGATTGAATTAAATGGTAAAGAAAAGAAGTTTTTAACTGACGTACTTAAGGAATTAAAGCAATACGATATAAGTATAGAAGAAAGGGAAAATATTAAACGACAATTATTAGAGCATTTTCAAGAATGTCATGAACATGGTGAGGATAGTATAAATGATCTAGGAACGCCTCAATTATTTGTTCAAGATTTTTTGGAAATAAATAAAATTGATATACGGGTAAAAATGAAACAACTTCAAAATGTAAAATCAAATGCATTAATCTTAAGCGGCATATTCATCGCATTTATTACTTACCTCATCTCACAAACTACACTTTCAATATTTTTAACTGAAACATTTAATTCAACTCATAGTAAAAATTCATTTAATTATAATCTTTTATATCGTATAGCAGAGAATCAGTGGTGGAACTATATATTAATAATGATTAGTTTTACGCTCTCTGTATTTGTATTTATTAGCCTAGTAAGCTATAAAAAAAGAAAGCTATCTAAAGTATAATGAAGAAAACTATATATAAAGTATTTCAAATTTGTATTCTTTGTAATGTATTAATATTATGTATCGTACATCCAAAAGTTTATGCTCAGCAAAATATTAAAGTTACTTTAGATAAGTACATTGAAAAATTTATAAAGGAGCAGAACATTCCGGGAGCTTCTGTTGCAATTGTACATCATAAAGATGTATTCTTCACAAAATCGTGGGGGATTACCGGAGAATCTGAAAAAAAGGTAACTAGTAAAACACCATTTGCAATCGGTTCAATAAGTAAATCTTTGACAGCTTTAGCTATAGTAAAGTTAATAGAAGATAAAAAAATAAAATTAGAGGATTCAGTTCAACAACATCTCCCTTCATTTAAACTAAAAGACACTCAATTAGCCTCAAAGATAACAATCCAACACCTATTAACTCATACAAGCGGAATAAACACATATGAAGGCTTATTAATATCAGATAAGCAATCCAAAAGTTCTACAGCAATAAAAGAAAATGTAATGAAACTTTCAAATGTAAAATTAACTGCTCCCCCAGGAGAAAAATATCAATATAGTAATGCGAATTATATTGTTTTAGGTGCACTTATTGAGGAAGTCACAAATAAAACATATTCATCATATATGGAAAAGCGTGTTTTTCAGCCATTAAATATGAATGGCGCGGCAGCAAATAAAGATAGTGCATATGAAAAAGGCTATTTAACAGGTTATCAGTCGTGGTTTGGTAAGCCAAGAAAAAGTGTAGTGTCTTATGATAATGCTGGAGCACCGTATGGTTATATTACCGCGAATTTGGAAGATATGATTCAATATATTTTGTTTTTGAATCGCCAAGAGCACTCTCAATTTTTAAAGAAAGAAAACTTCGATTTTTATCTATCACCACTTTATAAAATAAATTCAGAAAAAAGTTATGGGTTTGGATTAAGAACAACGAGTTTAAATGAAAACGAAACGATGATTTGGCATTCAGGATCAACCCCCGATGCTCATGCAGAAATATTTACTTTAAATAAAAGCGGCTGGGGTGGCGTGATTTTAACGAATAAAAATCATGTATTAGAAGAAACAACATTATCGGAATTGAAAAAGGGGGTTATTAGTATTTTGAATGGAGAGGAACCAATTGATACTCCTAAAAGCATACCATTCACACAAATTGTTATGTCGATAGTTACACTCACACTTTTCATTACATCAATTATGTTAATAAAAAAGTATAAACATAAGAAAACTTGTAAAAAACTCAATTGGCTGTTCGTAGGGAGTCTATTTCTACTATTATCTATTATTTTGATCCCACTTCTTACTTACAGCACTAATTCACCATGGCACACGATTAAAATGTTCGCAGCAGATGTAGCTATACTCATTAGTATTATAGTAACTTTATTAGCCGTGAACGGACTAATTTCAATCTTAATTGCCTTAAAGGGTAAGAAAATATAAGGAGAATTAATTTAAACCGTTATATTTAGTTGACTCTCACACAATGTCATTGTTTAAGATGAAGTTGAGCTTCGAAGTAGATGTAATTTATAGGAGGAAACTATGTTTAAAATAGGAGATTTTTCAAAACTATCTTCCATTAGTATACGTATGTTGAGATACTATGATAAAGTGGAATTATTACAGCCAGTAAAAATCGATGAGCTGAGTGGTTATCGGTATTATTCAGCAGCCCAGTTAAAGAAAGTAAATCGAATTCAAGTGTTAAAAGATATGGGGTTTAATATCGCTACCATTAAAGAAATAATAGAATGCGATAATATAGATAGTATAAAGGAGCAATTTCTAATTCATAGTGCCCAAATTAAAGAAGACATGAATAATCTCCAAAAACAATTACGTCTCCTCGAAGCCTCAATGAAAACGATGAGAGAGGATGTTATTGAGATGAACTATCATGTTTCAATAAAAGAAATTCCAGAAAGAAAAGTAGCCAGCGTTCGAAAAGTTATTCCGTCTTATAATTGCGAAGGAGATTTATGGAGTATTTTAATGCAAGAAATTAACGCGAAAAATATTAGTATAGCTAATCCAAGTTATAGCATTGCTATCTTCCATGATCATGAATACAAAGAAAATGATGTAGATGTAGAAATACAACTAAATATTTTAGAAAAGTATGAAAATACAAGAGGTGTTGATTTTAAAAAGATGGAGCCAATGAAGGTGGCATCTATAACTGTTAACGGAATTTATGAACAAATGACGGCCGTAAATGAGGCTGTGGCAAAATGGATTGAGAGAGAGGGTTACAAATTAGCAGGACCAATGTTTAATATTTATCATGTTAGTCCAGCGATGGAATCGGATCCTAATAAGTGGGTTACAGAGGTTTGTTATCCGATTAACAAATAAGTAATAAAAAAAGGCATGTTTTATGCCTTTTTTTATTTTATTAATATCTTAAAACATATAATGATTTGATTCATCAACTACTAGTACAATATGCACTTGTTCCTCCGCTAAAGCTTTCTTATCGGACTAAATAATGCAATAAAGACTTCTATTAATTTAGTAAAAGCAGCTAAAGCAAATACAAAAACAGGATTATAGGCTGAAATAATGCCTCCTACTAATGCTCCAAGTGGCATAGCTAATCTAGTAAGTACACGCGAAAATCCTAAAACTCTCCCTTGCGTATTTGATGGAACGGTTTCTTGACGAATTGAGGCTACAATCGTATTCCATGCAATATTGCAGGTCATTGCGATACCGAAAGCGATGCCAGGCGCTAGCCAGTATCTACTCCATAATGCAATAGTTAATCCAAGTGTTCCGGTAAATAGGAGTAAAGGAATAAGAACACCGCGTCGCAATCTCTTTTCTAAAGGAATTGCAATTAAGCTTCCTAAAAGGCCACCTATTCCAATTAAAGTATAATTAAAACTACTTTGTTCTGGGGTAAGATGCAATGTCGATAATAAATAATACATGAGTACACCTAAGACAGCACTTGCTCCAAAGTTTCCTACCATGGCTTGAAGAGATAAAGCTATATTTAACCGATCTTTTTTGAGCCATTTGAATCCATTAAACAAATCAGCTAGGACATTTTGAAATGTATTCTTTTCATTATTTTTACTGTTTAAAGTTTTAATTGATGGTAATAGTAGCACAGCAATTAATGTTGCAATAAAAGAAAGAACATTAATCCAAAGAACTTGAAAACCACCAATAAAAGAAATAAAAAGCCCAGCTAACATAGGTCCAAAAAGACCAGATAGTTGATTTACCATTTGATATAGAGAGTTGGCCCTAGTTAATGATGCTCCAGCAATTTGCGGAATAACTGTAACAGTTGTTACATCAAAAAGCAAAGACATAACTGCTAAAATAAAAGTAATTACGTATAAGTGCCATATTTCTAATAGATGTAATGAATGGAGAATCGGCACGAAACTTACTAAAATAATACTGGCTATATCGGCTATCCAAAGTAACGTTCTCCGCTCACAACGATCTACAATAACGCCAACTACAGGGCCAAATATGACGATAGGTAATATGTTAATAGCAAATAAAGAACTCATGATAACTGCCGAACCGGTTAATTGATAGGCAATCCAAGGCAACGCAAAAGTATATAGTGAATCCCCGAGTCGTGAAATGAGTAAACCAAAAATAAAGATCTTGTATTCTTTAGAAAAAATTGTGCTTTCAGTCATACGTCTTTCTTGTTTTAACTTCACAATTGCATGTACCACCTTTATTATAGAGGAATTTGAAAATAATCCGTCCAATACCTATTAAATATAGAATTCTGTAAGACTTTGTTGAATCCTACCTTTATAAGTTAAATTTTTTAAATAAGTGGGAACGGGGGAATGACGGCAGTTTGTCTAGATTGGGAGTTGAGATTCGCCCAAATGATTTTACATCTAATATAATTTTTGTTTTAAACAAAGTCCTCCTTAATTTAAAGTGATATAAGGAGGGTTAATTATACTGTAATCAATGATACGTGTATCCTCCATCAGGAAATAATACATTACCTGTAGTAAAACTATTTTGCATTAAATATAGGACAGTATGTGCAATTTCATTATTATAGCCAGGTCTCTGTACAAGAGAAAGAGACTTATAACCTTCATAAGCAGCTATTCTATTTTTGTTTTGTTCATTTTCCCTTCGTATCGTTCCAGGTGAAACAACATTAACTCTAATGGGAGCTAATTCAACAGCTAAAGCTTTCCCTAAACTTTCAATAGCACCATTACAAGCGCCATAAGCGGGTGCACCTTTAAGTGGTCTTTGACTAAATGCACCAGACATTAACACAATAGATCCAGAATTAGAAAGAAAAGGAATTGCATATTTTACGGCGTAATATTGTGGCCAAAACTTTCTGATAAAGCTGCTTTCAGCAATATCATCAGTAGTGGTTATTGGTCCAAGTGTGTAAGAGGCTCCTGATGTGAATAAATGATCAAAATTCCCAACTTTCTTGAAAAAAATTTGTAATTGATCTTTATTTTGATTATCCAATACATAAGTTTGAAGATGATTGTTATTTATTAATTCTCCAGCAACCTTTAATTTTTCTTCCGAGCGCCCTGCAAGAATTACATGTGCGCCTTGTTGAATTGCTTGTTTTGCTGTTGCTAATCCAATACCAGAACTTCCACCAATAATAACGATTTGTTTATCTTTTAATGTTGTAAAAGATATGATTAAGCCTCTCCTTTAATATAAAATAAAAAATTAAATTTGTGATGCTTTTATTATTCGTTAAAATATGATTATTGAAAAGTACGCATTTTATTTGTACTTAGTCGCAACTTTCGTACTAATAAATCAGTGAACGGAGAAATAACATGAAAAATTATTTATTATGATCTATGATGGGGGAGAAGAGGTGAGAAGATGGATTTACAAGAACCGAAATTAAAAGGAGTAATAGCAACATTACAAATAATCGGCGGGAAATGGAAGCCACTGATTTTATTTATTTTGTTAACAGATGGAACGAAACGATTTGGTGAATTAAAGCGATTAATACCAGACATATCTCAAGGAACATTAGCAAAGCAGCTTCGTGAGTTAGAGCAAGATCAACTAATAAAACACGAAATTTATCAAGAAATACCACCTAAAGTGGAATATAGCTTATCTGAACACGGAAAAACAGTAAGCACTGTTTTGGATAGTATGTGTGGTTGGGGGAGAGGGCATTTAGAATATATAGATAAAAAATAAATCATAAAATTATTATGTAAACTGGATGAAGTGTATGGAAAGCCTCTATCTTAATAATTTGCATTTTATAATATGTAATTAAATAATGTTATTATACATATAATCTTCCAAACAAGGTGGGATAGATGAAATGCCGTATTGTTCGAAGTAACTAGTTGTTCGAGGCTGAAAAATGTGTATCAGATATAAAAGGAGATTTACGAAAATATCAACTTGGAGTCTATTTCGGGGATTATTAGAATTAAACGTTTTATGCATTTTTACAAAGGGGAAATAATAAAATGAACGAATTAGAGTATAAAAACTTTTATGATAAAGTGGGACGATTAAATGGGTGGGAATTTAGTAATTTAAAATGTGAAACTGTAGGAGATACTTGGGATTTTTATGGCGAAGTGAAAATAAGATGCAAACCATCACATATTCTACTTGATGTTGGTACAGGCGGAGGAGAGAATGTACTAAAAATAGCATCTTCAGCCAAATTACTAATTGGAATAGATAATTCTAATGGAATGATTGAAACAGCACATTCCAACTTAAAAAAAGCAGGTGTACAAAACATTGAGTTTCTTCAAATGAATTCTGAATCTTTGACGTTTCCTCATTCTTATTTTGATATTGCTTCTAGTTGTCATGCGCCATTTGTAGCATCTGAGTTAGCAAAAGTAATGAAAAAAGGTGCTTTTTTCTTAACACAACAAGTTTGCGAACATGATAAATTAAACCTTAAAGAAGCATTTGGCAGAGGCCAATGCTTAGGAGTAAGAGATGGCACTTTAAAGGAAAAATATATGAGTGAACTTATTAGTGTTGGATTTGAACTCGTGCAAGTACGTGCATATGATGTTATTGATTATTACAATACACCTGAAGATCTCATTTTCTTATTAAAACATACGCCTATTATTCCTAGATTTGGAGAAGAGGAAGACGATTTTAATATTTTACAAAAGTTCATTGATGCTAATAGTTCTGAAAAAGGGATTCGTACGAATTCAAAAAGATTTATGATTATTGCAGTTAAATCATAATGTATTTTAATAAAAAAAGCTGATTTTCTTTAAAAGAAAATCAGCTTTTTTGTGTGGAAAAGAATGCAGGGGAAATTTGAAAATAATAGAAATAAGTAAAGTGTTAATCAAAAAATCGAAATATGGAGGATAATTGTTGTGAAACGTTACTATATGAATAATGAAAAACTAAACGTGCATATTACTGAATGGGGGAATAATGACAAACCCGTTATCTTTTGTTTACATGGATTAGGTAGTACGAGTTTAAGTTTTATAGAAATTGCAGAGAAATTAAAAGAGGATTATAGATTTATCTCTATCGATGCACCAGGACACGGCAAAACAGCTCCATTTGAACGAACAGAAGATTATGAGATGCAAAATTTAGCGCATTGGTTAAACGAAATTGTAAATGCACTTCAAATTGAACGTTTTTATTTTCTTTCTCATTCTTGGGGAAGTTTCGTCGCGTTATATTATTTATTAAATAATCCAGAAAAAGTATTAGGAAGTATTCTTATTGATGGTGGATATCAAACAAAAAGACTTCAAGAAGAAACGCTTCAAGAGGAAATTGCGTATTACGAAAAGGATTTTGAGGAATACGTTTTTAATAATTGGGATGGATTTTTCAAAAGTGAACAAGAAGCTTATACTAGGTGGTCTCCATTATTAGCAGTTGCTGTAAAGGACCTTGGAATTGAAATGGATAATAAAGTATGTTGGCATGCGCGGGGGACAACAGCTGGTAATATAATAAGAGGTATGCATAAAGATGAAACGATAGATATATACGAGAAGTTACCAGGTAATATTGTATTACTTCGAGCTACAGTTCCACAAATATGGGGGGAATATAGAGATAAAACAGTAAACATTTTTAAAGAGAAAACTGACGGTGTAGTAAAAATAATACCTGATACTACACACATGTTGCACTGGGATAAACCAGAAGTAGTTATAGCAGAAATAAAAAGTAATTGGAGCTAACATATTCATACTAAAGTTGTAGTTTCTATATGAAAAATCCATCCTCCCGTTTGATTTTATCTATTTATAAGTGTAATACAATACGAATAGATAGTATGAAATAGGGGGATTTAAAATGATTACACATATATCAGATATAACACTACAAACGGTTTCAATAGAAGGGGTAAAACAAGTTTATAAGGACATATTATCTTTTCCAATAAAAAAAGAAACAGCAGCATTTATTCAATTTGAAGTAACACCTTACACAACAATTAGCTTTCAAGAGGTGTATGAACCAATAGCACCTGCGCATTTCGCTTTTGAGGTTCCATATTCAAAATTTCATGAAACAGCAAAATGGCTTGAAAAGTCTGGATTACTTATTGTGAAATGGAAAAATGGAAATACAATTGGTGGGGAGAACGGTCTATTCAATTTATACTTTAAAGACGGGGATGGAAATCTTCTCGAAATTATCGCACATAGTTATATTCAAGAAAAAGTATTAGTCCCGCATTCACCGTTAAACATTTTATATGTAAGGGAAATTGGTCTTCCTGTTAAAAGTGTACCTGTATTTACGGAATGGTTGAAATCAAATCTAGATATGAAAACGAAGGAAGATGGGGATATTTTTAATTTTGTTATAGGTGGCACTGCATATATAGTTGCAACCTGGTGGCAACGACCTTGGATTCCAATTGCGATGAAAGCTTTACCACCGAAAGTACATGTATCCTTCGGAACACCGGATTGCGTATTTTTACAACGAATCCAAAACAAATTTAAGGAAAATAATATTCCATTTGAATGTAAACGTAATGAAGTATCATTTATTCAACAAGGATATTCATTTACTATCTTGCATACACTAGAGTTTGATTCCGATATTCCTAAACAATTAAACTTACCACTTTCTATTTAAGGATAGAAAGTGGTAAGTTTTTTGTATTTTTGTGAAGAAGGTTTTCGTTATGATTATAGTGAATTTATAGAGAAGTGTAAGGCGTTATTCTAATCGATTTTAAGGGGGGGGGAAATGAAGTGAATCTAGGTTATCCGATTGCAAAAGGGAATACAGCAGAAATTTATCTCTATGATAATAAGGTTGTGAAATTATTTAAAGAATATCTTCCCGATACAGAGTCTATTAATGAAGCAAAAAAACAAAAATATGCTTATTCATGTGGACTACCAGTTCCAAACGTATTTGAAGTGACAAAGGTACAAGGTAGACAGGCAATTATTATGGAATATGTAAAAGGAGAAAGTATCGGGGATCTCCTGCTTAATAATCTAAATAAAGCAGAGCATTACATCAGTATGTGTGTTAATGAACAAAAAAAGATTTATGCTATATGTGTGAATGCAGATGAAATAGAATCAATGAGACAAAGGTTAGAGCGTCAAATTCAATCTGTACATAAATTGGATGAAAACCAAAAGGAAAATGTATTAAAACAATTAGATTCAATCGTATTTGAACCTAGATTATGTCATGGTGATTTACATCTGTTTAATTTAATTATGACCGATGGTGATGTAAAAATTATAGATTGGGTAGATGCTAGTTCAGGTGATATTCGAGCCGATGTATTTCGTACATATTTACTGTACGCTCAAGCTTCAGTAGAATTAGCTGAAATGTATTTGCATATATATTGCAGAAATACCGGCTTATCAAGAGAGGAGATTTTTCAATGGGCTCCTATTATTATTGCAGCTAGGCTAACTGAAAGGTATCAGTTAAAAACAATGAATTACTAAATAAATTGGTAATTCAGTATTGTAATTAAAGAAAAAATCTCTATATATGCTAACAATAGGAATGGATGAGTAAGATTATTGGAATTAGCGTACAGTTAATAAAATAGTAAAGAAGGAGTCCATTTTATGAAAACTAGTGAACCGATTTCTTTGAATGCTGAATTTGTGAAATCTTCCCCTGCGCTACAACTTTCAAAACTACATAAACAGTTCGGTGAATTTATTGCAGTAAATCAGATTGATTTAACTGTTCCAAGGGGATCTTTCTACGGAGTAGTTGGGCCTAATGGAGCAGGAAAAACGACTTCGTTGTCGATGGCTGTCGGTTTGTTACGACCAGATGGCGGGAACGTTAAAGTTTTTGGTATTGATGTTTGGTGTAATCCCAAACAAGCTAAAACACTGATTGGGGTATTACCAGATGGATTAGCTTTACCAGAAAGACTTACTGGTCGCGAATTATTAACGTATATGGGATTGTTAAGAGGAATGAATGTGAAGGAAGTTGCTCAGCGAACAGAAGAATTACTTACAGTACTAGAGTTAAATAATGCTGAGGGAACTCTAGTTATAAATTATTCTACTGGTATGCGCAAAAAAATCGGTCTCGCACTTGCCCTCCTGCATGCACCTAAATTACTCGTTCTCGATGAACCATTTGAGGCGGTAGACCCTATTTCTGCAACTACTATTAAAAAGATTTTACAGAAATTTGTTAGTTCAGGCGGTTCTGTAGTATTTTCAAGTCATGTCATGGCATTAGTTGAACAACTTTGTGACCACATTGCGATTATTTCGAAAGGAGGAGTACTTTCGTCAGGAAAGATGGAAGATGTTTGTGGTGAAGAAAAACTAGAAGATATTTTCGTTCGATTAGTAGGCAGTCCTACTGTTAAAGGAGGAGAACTGTCTTGGTTAGTGTTTTAATTCAAATGAAGTTATCAATACTTAAACATTCAATGAATGGTGGTAGGGCAGTTCTATTTATTACGGCAGGATTAGTTGGTTTATTGCTAGCAATTGGAACGATTCTACTTTTTTCTTTTTATCCTACGGAACAAAACATATCAAAAAGTATTCTATACGTTACATTCGCTATTTGGACAGTAGGATGGATTATTGGTCCGATGCTTACTGGGGGAGACGGAATATTACGTCCTGAATACTTTGTGTTGATTCCACTCAGCACTTATAAACTTGCTAGGACATTGCTCGTTGTAGCTTTTATAGGATTAGGACCACTAGTTAGTTTTTTGGCTTTCATAGGATTATTAATTTACGCAGCCAGAATTAGCTTATTTGCAATTATAGTAGCAGTTCCGGCAATTATTTTACAGTTAATTTTTGTAGTGTTGTTATCAAAAGTAATAGTTAGTATTATGGGTGAGACGATGAAATCAAGAGTCGGTATGGAAATGGGAGCGATGATCATCGGTTTCATCATTGCATTTCTAAATGTGGGCTGGTATGCACTTCCTGTAATCGATAGGATAACATTTAATGATACTACGCTACTTTACATGATTCCATCTAGTTGGACGATACTTGCTGTAGAGTACGCAAGTCAATCTAATTGGTTATTAGCTTTTGTTTTCTTAAGTGCAATAACAATATTTTGCGGGTTCCTTTTATTTATATGGACTACATTATTAACTAGAAGTACAGTGAGAGATTCTAAAAAAATCCAAGGCGAGATTACTAATAAGCATTATAGAAAAGTTTTTAAAATCTTTTTAGAAACTAAAATAGGAGCAATCATAACTAAGGAGCTAAAAAGTTGGGGGAAAGATCCACAACGAGGCCGCTTTCTGCGGATGGGCATATGGATAGGCGTATTTTATGGGATTTTAGTTACAATTGCTGATATACCATACTTAATGCCTTGGGCGGGAGTAATTATGATTGTATTTACAAGTATGTTCGTTTGTAATTTATATGGTTTCGATGGAAGCACATTATGGTTAACGTTGGTGACACCTGGAGCAGAAAGGATGGATGTGCGTGGTCGTCAACTAGCTTGGTTGATAGCTATTGGTCCAGTGGCAATTTTAACTACACTAATTTTTACCTTTTCTAGCGGGCTTACTTTCGTTTATCCATGGATATATGCAGTAATCCCGGCGTTACTTGGTGGGGCAGTAGGCCTTATTGTGTTATTTTCTGTAGTTAACTTAATTCCAATTACTGATCCTCATCGTCGGGGAAGGGGAACCATAATATCCGGTGACGATATGAATGCGAGTAAGATGTTTATAACTACGTGGCTCATGATGGTGATGGTGTTAGCAACAGCAGTACCAGCTTTACTAGTTGTATGGCTTGGAACATCACTACGTTTACAGTTCTTACAATGGTTAGGTGTACCGACTGGGATTTGTACGGGAGTGTTTTTAGCTTGGTTATTTGGGCGCATTGCTTACACAAAGCTTGAAAAAAATGGCCCTGAGTTGCTATTTGAAATGAAAAGTGGGATGAAAATAAAGAGGGATATTCACAAAAAGAAAGTTCAAAACAAAGCGACTGAATTACCTAAGAAAA
Source organism: Bacillus thuringiensis (assembly GCF_014932895.1). GTDB lineage: Bacteria > Bacillota > Bacilli > Bacillales > Bacillaceae_G > Bacillus_A > Bacillus_A thuringiensis_AA. The sequence goes on from NZ_JACYOF010000004.1 coordinate 157,991, forward strand.
AACTAGCTTTTGTTGTTCTTTTTGTATTTATGGGGATCTTTTTTTTAGTTCACCAAAGTATAGTACCGATAATCCTTGAAATATTGGGTGTGGATGAAAAAGTTCGTCTTTTCTTCCTTCCGCGCTATCTTCCGCAAATTGCTCGTATTCCTGCAAGTATCATTTTTGCTCTATTAGGTATAACGTTTTTGTATAAAGCAATTTTAACTATGAAAAGGCACGTGAAAAAAACGCAACTAATAAAAGATGATATGTAAAACATTCCTAAAAATCGTTTTTTATATGATGTTGTTTAACTATTGTTAAACAACATCTGCTTTACGTTTTAATTAAGGAATGATTATTTTCAAGCTTTAATCTATAAAGATTCATTATCCGTACTTGTTCCTCAGTTAATTCTTCTTTATTCCAATACATATGCATTAAACTATATTCAAATATCTCCTTTAATCTTACAAACAATGGAAGCTTGTCTATCATTTCTTTAGGTAGTTCATTTTCTTCTTGATATCCGTCAAGTATTGCTTTTGTAATAGAATTCTCATAATCAACAATATTTCCATTTCCAGCAAAAGAATATTCTATCGCGCTATAAATTGGAACTGCTAAATCGAATATGTAAAAATGTTTCTCACAGTCTTGAAAATCAATCATTGTTAAATTTAAATCATTATCAACTAAAATGTTCTCTAGCCATAAATCTCCATGAATCAGGCCGTAGTTGTTAGATGTTTTTGGCAGTTTTTTAATGGAAAATAAAACATCAGATGCAAGTTCTCTAATAATAGTCTCTTCTTTAGGGATATACTTAAGGAAATTATATTCTTCATTTTCATACCAATCATTAATATGTTTTACGGGTTCGATACTTTCAAAGTTTTTAGATATATGATGTAATTTACCAATTTTTTGACCAAGTTTTTTAAATATATTAGAATTCCATTCACTTCTTGGTAAATGTATACCAGGGGCAACTTTATATAATACAGCAAAAAGTTCTTTGTCTAATGTTAATTTCTCTACTAAACTCCCCTTTAAAGAAGGTATTACTGGAGGGACTCCTAAACCCTTTTGATGTAAAAAGTTCGTATATGTAACTTCTTCTAACTGTTCTTCATACATTTTATAGTTAGTAATTCTAACAAAGTAAGTGCCTTGTTCGGCGAGACATTGATACATCTCATTTGTTATGGATTTAACGTTATTAAAATCTAAAGGATATAGTTCATTAATTAGTTTGAGTGTTTCTTTTTCTAGCTCGTTCATTGTAACTCCCTTCCAAATATGAATTTTCCAAACCAAAAACTTATAGTTCTTTAACTTTTGAAATTCGGGATTTATTTGGTAGATTCCTTTAAAAAGATATGTAGGTGCAGTAAGTAAATGTATGCCAAATAAGATAACTGAAAAAATATGAAGTTAAAAGTCACAAGTCAACGCAAGATTTTTCTTCATCATTAGTGTACAGAATTGATTACTAATTTTGATGTTGTAGCCGGTGAATAGTATGAGAAGCTTTATGAAACAAACGAATAAGATACAGAAATGGTACTATATGAAATACATAATGTAGCTTCATATAGTACCATTTCTATTATGATAACATTTTCGTCATAAGTATATGCGGAATACCATCTTCCATAAATATATCAGAAGAGGTTTGATAGCCTAATTTTTTATAAAATCCTTCAGCTTGTGTTTGACCGTGCAATTTAATTTTGTTTGCTTCTTTGTTACGAGCAATTTCTTCTAATGCTCGAATAATTACTTTTCCTAATCCGTATTTACGATAGTCTTTTAAAATACAAATTCTTTCTAGTTTACCAATTCCGTCAACGAATCGTATACGGCCAGTTCCAACAGGAAGCTCATTATAAAAAACTAATATATGATTGCATTCTTCGCCGATTTCGTCAAATCTATCAAATTCATCTTCAAGTGGGACACCTTGTTCTTTTACAAATACTTCTTTTCGAATATGAAAGGCAGTTTCTAAATCTGTAAATTCTGTTATGAGTTTGGATTGCAAATCGTTCAGCCCTTTCTAGTGTGATGTGCTTGTGTTTTCATAGTATATCATAAAGAAGCGTTATAAGAAGAAAGAATAAAAAGCCGACTTTAAAAAGTCAGCTTTCAATATAATTCCTTTATCCCATTTTCAGATCCGATAATCGCCTTACTTGTCATATTTATAAACAATCCTGTTTCAACTACACCTGTAATCATTTTTAATTGTTCGTGTAATTTGACAGGAGTAGATATTTTATTAGGGAATATACAATCGATAATCATGTTATTATTATCGGTTATAAAGGTTTCATTATTTTTTAAGCGTAATGTTGTTTGACACCCTAAAGATTGAATTTTACTTTCTGTTTGTTTCCATGAAAAAGGCATAATTTCGACTGGCAGTGGAAAGGCCCCTAAATGTTTCACAATTTTTGATTCATCAGCAATAATAATTAATTCTTTAGAGGAGGAGGCAACTATTTTTTCACGAAGCAATGCGCCACCACCGCCTTTTATAAGCTGTAAATCTGAATCAATTTCATCTGCTCCATCGATTGTCAGGTCAAGAGTTTGTATTTCATTTAACGAAATTAGCGGGATATTTAGTTGCTTTGCTAAAGCTTCAGTTTCCTTTGATGTTGGTACAGCTTGAAAGGATAGTCCTTTTTTTATATATTGACCTAACTTTTGTATCGTCCAATATACAGTTGAACCTGTACCAAGACCTACTTTCATTCCATCTTTTACAAAGTTAGCAGCATGCTCGCCTGCGAGCTGTTTTAAATTCATTCTATTAATCCACCGGGCGTGGTCCAGCATCAAGACCTGAATTTTCAACTGTAAGTACTGGACGTACGACTATATCTTTATGTACGCGCATTTGACATGATAAGCGTAAATGATCCTCAATCCCTTTTTCTGTCATCGCATGTTTTTCATTCGCACTCGCTTCGCAAAAATCACCTGCTATAATTTCTACTCTACAAGTTGTGCAACGTGCTTTTCCACCACAACGGTGGAGAATGTGTACACCGTTATCTTCAATTGCTAATACTAACTTTGTTCCTTCTTTCACATCAAAAGTTCCGGTACCTTCAATTGTTAATTTTGGCAAATTTGTTCCTCCTCACGTAAAATTGTACATAACATATTTATGACCGCGAATTATTGAAGATAAACATTATTTTTTTATAAGTCCCGTAACTTTTTCATTTAATCAATCGTTTATTAAGTAAGCGCTGAAAAGGAGTGGTTATTTTGTGCACAAAAATAACGCAATTGTTAAAGAATCATATCGATATGAATCATTCAAATATAAATTTTGTAATTGAGCAATATGGAGAGTTAAAAAGGTACTGTACGTTTTTAACGAAAAACAAATGGGACGGAGAAGATCTCGCCCAAGAAACAGTTTGCAAAGTTCTTCAAAAATATGGTAATAAAGATATTTGTATGACGCTTGTATATAAAATAGCTAGAAATCGTTGGTTAGACCAGATGAAGTCAAAATCAATTCATGAAAAAATAAGGGAACAAATTACTTTTGAAGAACCACATGAGAAAATTGCAGATTTGCATGAAATGGTAGGGAAAGTATTATCTTCATTAAATGTACAACAATGCGCAATTTTATTATTAAAGGATGTTTTTCAATATAGTATTGCTGATATTGCTAAAGTATGTTCCGTATCGGAAGGTGCAGTGAAAGCTTCTTTATTTAGGAGTAGAAATAGGTTGAAAACTGTTAGTGAAGAAGGGATTGAGATAATCGAATACACAGATGATATTGAAATTGTTGTAATGTCTATTCGTGAAGAAAGGCCGGAATTGTTAACAAAGCTTCTTCCGACAATAGATTTTACTAAGTTACCATCTATACAACCAGTCGTATTATTCGGTGCGAAAAAACCTTCTTCCTACGGTTGTATGCTTTGTGCGGCATAACAATTATTGGAGGGATTTAAAATGAATGCAATTCCATATGTAGTAGAACAAACAAAATTAGGAGAACGTTCCTATGATATATATTCAAGGTTATTAAAAGACCGAATTATTATTATCGGTTCAGAAATTAATGATCAAGTAGCAAGTAGTGTTGTAGCTCAATTATTATTTTTAGAAGCGGAAGATGCAGAGAAAGATATATATTTATACATCAATAGCCCAGGCGGATCAACGACAGCAGGTTTTGCAATATTAGATACGATGAACCTAGTCAAACCAGATGTGCAAACACTTTGTATGGGCTTTGCAGCATCATTTGGTGCATTGTTACTATTATCAGGTGCAAAAGGAAAACGGTTTGCGTTGCCAAACAGTGAAATTATGATTCATCAGCCGCTTGGTGGTGCGCAAGGACAGGCAACAGAAATTGAAATAACAGCAAAAAGAATATTAAAGTTAAAGCGTGATATTAATCAAATGATAGCAGAAAAAACAGGGCAACCAATTGACAGAGTAGCACATGATACAGAAAGAGATTATTTTATGACTGCAGAAGAAGCGAAGGAATATGGGATTGTAGATGATGTTGTTACGAAAAAATAAGATAAAACAGGCTAGAGAATATGCGAATTCTCTAGCCTGTTTTATTAATCTTTTACCCATTCATCAACTAACGATTGGTTCTTTTTAATCCATTTTCGCGCAGCTTCTTCTGGATCTTTCGTTTTATTTAACATGACCATTAACGTACCAAGCTGCTCATCGTTCATTTTCCACTTATCAAAATATTTCACAATATCCGGATGATCTTTTTCGAAACCTTTACGAACGGAGTAATAAATGTCATCTTTTTCACCATATACTTTCTTAGGGTCTTTTAAATATTTTAAGTCAAATTCTGAAAAGCCCCAATGCGGATTCCAAAGCGTAACAGCGATTGGTTTCTTTTTCGTATATGCTTTTTTTAGTTCGCTCATCATTGCAGCTTCTGAAGATTGGACAAGTTTTAGTTTTATATCATATTCCTTCATTGCTTTATTCGTTAAATTCATAAGACTGCTACCGGGTTCGATTCCGACGATTTTATTATCTAGCTCATCTTTATGAGCGTTTAAATCTTCGATACTGTTTATGTTTTTCATATAAGAAGGGACGACTAAACCTAGTCCAGTGCCTTCATACCATTTGGATTTTAAGACAATGTCATTTTTATAACGATCATTTAGCGGTTTATCCGTAACTGGTAGCCATACTTCTAAATTAGCATCAACATCACCGCGAGCGACACCAGTCCAAATGGCTGCTTTTTCTAAATACATGAGCTCCACTTTGTAGCCTTTTTGTTCTAATAAAACTTTCCACATGTTTGCAGTTGCAATATTTTCTTTCCAACTTGTTACACCAAGTTTAATTTTTCCTTTCGAATTTGCATTTGTTGCATTACAAGAAGTGAAAATCATAGTAATAAATAATGCAAGGCATATAAGCCATATTTTCTTTCGCATCGAAAACCTCCTAAGAAACGTTTGCCTTTTTAAATAAATGTATAAGTAAGCATTCTTATTATGAACGGAAACGAGAATTTTAAAGAAAACTTATGAATGTCATTTTTATGTAATATTTCTTGTTAAAATCGCAACACTATGTGAATAGATGGGTAGAAAAGGAGTAGTGACATGGATAATACAAAGGTGCGTGTTGAAAACGTAACAAAAGTATTTGGGAAACACCCGCAAAGGGCGCTTACTTTATTAAAAGAAGGAAAAAGCAAATCGGAAATTTTAAGAGAAACAGGAATGAACGTTGGGGTGAAAAAGGCAACGTTTGAAGTATACTCTGGAGAAATTTTCGTGATTATGGGTTTGTCTGGTAGCGGGAAATCTACGTTAGTTCGTATGCTAAACCAATTAATTAAACCAACCGCAGGTCATATATACATAGATGGTGAAGACATCGCAACGATGGGAAAAGAAGAATTACGAAGAGTAAGAAGAACAAAAATGAGTATGGTGTTTCAAAAATTCGCCCTATTCCCGCATCGTACTGTTTTACAAAACGTTGCATACGGATTAGAAATACAAGGAGTTCCAGTAGAGGAACGAGAGAAAAAAGCGTTAGAGTCACTTAAGTTAGTAGGACTCGATCATCATAAAGACAATTATCCAAGTCAACTTAGCGGTGGGATGCAACAACGAGTTGGAATTGCGAGAGCACTTACGAATGATCCGGATGTTTTACTTATGGATGAATCATTTAGTGCATTAGATCCACTTATTCGAAAAGAAATGCAAGATGAATTGTTAGAGCTACAAGATAAAATGGAGAAAACAATTGTATTTATTACTCATGATTTAGATGAAGCGCTCCGCATTGGCGATCGTATCGCACTAATGAAAGATGGAGAAATTGTTCAAATTGGAACGCCGGAAGAAATTATGATGAGCCCTGCCAATGAATTTGTAGAAAAATTCGTTGCAGATGTGAATTTAGGAAAAGTAATTACAGCGGAATCTATATTAAAACGACCGGAAACTTTATTAATTGACCGTGGACCGCGTGTAGCACTACAAATTATGAGGAATGCGGGTGTTTCTACAGTATATGTTGTAAACAAAAAGTATGAGTTTTTAGGTATATTAACCGCAGATGATGCAAGTAAAGCAGTACAAAAACAGTGGCCGATTGCTGATTTATTACTTAACGATATTCCGCATGTATATTTAGACACTTTACTTGAAGAGACGTATGCAAAAATGGCGGAGATGAAATATCCGTTACCCGTAATTGATGAAAAGAAAAGACTTAGAGGAATTATTAAACGTGAAAGTGTCATTCAAGCTCTTGCAGGAAACATTGAGGAAGAGGTGAAAGACGATGAATAGTATACCGCGTATACCATTAGGGGAATGGGTCGATTCATTTGTTGCAAGTTTATATGAGAACTTTGAAGGCTTATTCCGAGGATTCTCTTATATTATTGGTGGATTCGTTGATTTACTCACTAATTTTTTAACAATAATACCAGCTATATTGATGATTATCGTCCTGTGTTTCCTTATTTGGTACACAACGAGAAAAGTATCTTTAGTTATTTTTACACTCATCGGATTATTATTTATTTTAAATATCAACTATTGGGCACAAACGATGCAAACATTAGCACTCGTACTTACGTCCGTTATTATTTCAATTATTGTCGGAATCCCCATTGGCATTTTAGCATCTCAAAATGAACGTTTCTCAAAATTTTTAAAACCAACATTAGATTTTATGCAAACAATGCCCGCATTCGTATATCTTATTCCCGCGATTACATTTTTCGGAGTAGGTGTAGTGCCTGGGATTATTGCATCAGTAATCTTTGCCATGCCACCAACAATCAGGTTTACAGACTTAGGAATCAGACAAGTTCCAGAAGATTTAATTGAAGCAGCGAATGCATTTGGATCCACAGCATCACAAAAACTATTTAAAGTACAATTACCGCTCGCAACCGGAACGATTATGGCAGGTGTAAACCAAAGCATTATGCTTTCATTATCGATGGTCGTAACAGCATCACTTGTAGGAGCGCCAGGACTTGGCGTCGATGTGTATCGTTCTGTAACACAAGTAAATATCGGAATGGGATTTGAAGCGGGACTAGCCATTGTTGTCATTGCGATTATATTAGACCGCATTACACAAGGGTTTCATCAAAAAAGAAGATAAAAAGAAAACACACTTTATTATACAAAGTGTGTTTTTTGTTCGATAAGTTTACATACGAACAATAACAGAGCCGCCAGCTGGTGCACAAACTTGATTTTGTTGTTGCTCCATTGATTTTATTAAATGATTATTTTCTTCGATTAATGAGATTAATTTCGCTAATTGGCTTTCAAGACTTGCGATACGCTGCATCATATATTGAGAATCATGATGCAGTGTATTCCTTACAGGATGGGGGGAGTAAACATATTGTTGATTTAAATTTGGATTCCAATGAGGATACATTTGAATCGTTCCTCCTTCAATGAATTACTGATCTTTCTTATAGTAAATGCCTATGTATATTTAATGGTGACTTGAAAATTCTTTCATAAGAAGAGGATTATGTAGAGGAGATGGAAAAGTAATATAATGCATTTTTTTGGAAAGTGTTAAGTGGAATAGCGAATATATTAGGAGATAGCAAGGTGCATGTAAATGAGTATTATATTGGGAGAAATTACGAGAGGAGATGCTATTGTGGCCAATAATAAAAAAAGAAATGATGCAATGACCATAGGTATCGCTATAGGGATTGTGATCGGCATCGTTCCTAGTTTATATGCTGATAATTTAGTAATCGGAATTGCAATTGGGATTGTAATTGGAATTGGGATTACAGTTTTGAAGAGATAATGAGTTGGAAATTTTCTGTATGCAACTTGAGTAAAACTTGTAAATGTTAATTCAAAAGATAGAATTTTCGGAATGTAAACCCTTTTTTTCCTTTTTTTATGATATTATAAATAAAAAGGATGGTGATGGATATGTCTATAAACAAACAAGTAGATGTAAACTGCTTTATTTGTGAAAAACATAAAGGAAACATTACAGTTCCAGGTGGTGCTATTTATGAAGATGATCTCATATACGTTGGACATGTCCATTGGGATACAGAAGAAACTTATCTTGGTTACATAATGATTGATATAAAAAGACATGTACCTGGTCTCGCTGAACTAACTGAAGATGAGGCAAAATCATTCGGACTTATAACAAGTAGAGTGAGTAAAGCGCTAAAAGAAAGTGAAGGTGCAGAACATATTTACACTTTTGTTTCAGGAAACGGAGTACCACATATGCATATGCACATCATACCGCGTTATCCGAATACACCAAAAGAGTTTTGGTCACCAACTGAAGTAGCGAAATGGACGGGCGCGCCATATGGTGACGCAGAGGAAATCAAAAAACTATGCGAAAGAATACGAAAGTATATGGTAAATGAGTATGCATACAAAAAATAATACACAACATTCATGGGTTGGAAATACGGAAATGTGTTTAGGGGAAATTGCAGTAAAGCAATATGGTGATATCGTACTTGGTAAATACGGTGGGAACATAAGTGCCGGAGCAAAAAAGAATGAAGATGGTGCGTTAGTTTGGTCAAATGGTGATTGGGAATTTGCGGCTATTTTAGATGGACATAATAGTGCAGAAAGTGTTGAGCTAGTAGTACATATAATTGAAAAAGAATATGAAAATATAAAAACGATTATGAAAGAATCAATTGAAACCGTATTTCGATCTGTTGAAAAGCATATCCTTACAATTTTTCAATCCACCTCATTTAAAGAAAGGTGCCAAAAAATTCAAGGAGAAACAGCTTGTTTAATATGTGTGAGAAAAGAAAACTACATATGGTGGTTATCTATTGGAGACTGTCTCGTTTATGTATTTCATGATGAGTTACATAAATGGGGGCAATACGCACTAAATCAGCGCCATTTTTACGAATGGATTGGTAATGTAAATACATTTGAATTACCTGTACCTTGCTATTCATCAGGTATTCGTGAATTACGTACTGGTAAGAATCGAATTGTAATGGTGACAGATGGGGTATTAGAATGCGGGGAACGTCACTATGAGACACCATTAAATCTGTATAATGATATGAATAGAAATAATATAGAACTTGAAGAAAGTGTTCATCATGTATTAGAGCACGTTCATCATCAATTAGGACGAGATAGTGCAACAATTATTAGTTGGGAGGCAGAAAACACAATAAATGCTACGTATCCGAGTGATCAACCAAATAAAAGGTAAAGGAGGAGACAGCACTGTTTTGGTTAAAGGAATTTTATTAATATTATGGATCATATTCTTAGTTGTTTTGGAAAAAGTAGTGAGAAAAAAACTAAATATACCGAAACAAACAGACTGGAATAGTAAATATGTAAACAACTTTCATAAATGGGGCACTAGGGCTCTTATCATTTCTTATATAGTTGTTACGATGATATGTGCTACTTTAAATCCCATTTATATTAGTAATTTACCCATTTTATTTTTAATAACTTTATACTGCTTTCAATCATATATGGAGTGGAAATTTGATAAAGAATCGAGGGAATATGTGATTTCTTTAGGAACGGTTCCATTATTAATAATAACAGGAATTATGCTTAATCTTTTCTTTTAAAGCTATTGGATTTAATTTATTTTGAAGGAAATGCGGGATTAATGGGGGGGAATGAAAATACCTGTCGTACGTGCTGAAGTTGTTATTTTAAATGAAAATTGTTCTAAAGTACTGGTTCAATGTGATTTGAATGAACCATTTTTTCGTTTCCCAGGTGGCTCAATTGTGTTTGGTGAAACGGTACAAGAAGCTATTATGAGAGAACTGTTAGAAGAATATAATTTGAAAGTTTTTGTTCAAGGATTAGCCGTTGTAAACGAGCATGTTTTTGAGTGGAACAACGAAAAAGGACATCATTGTACATTGATACACTGGGGAACTGTTACAGAGATAGCTACAAATGAAATAAAGCATAAAGAACATGAGGATATCATTTTAATATGGAAGAGTATAGAAGAATTAAAGGAGAAGCGCCCATACCCTGAAGGGATTGTTTGTTATTGATGGTACAAATAATGAAATAAAAAGTAACCATTTATCTGTTAGGTGATAAATAGTTACTTTTTGTTTTAAAAATGGATATGTTTTTAATTATTTACTTTATCTAATATACATTTAATAAAACTAGTTTTTTCCTCTGCATATTTATGTTTATCATTAGGGTTAGCTTGTGAAAGTTGAATCTTTAACTGTTTATACTGCATGCGAGCAGTTTTATTATTTCTTAAGTAATCTCTGAAACTTAATTGTTCTATTAAATGTGTATTCCGTTGTTCATACATATGAATTTGATGAGTTCTTGGCTCACCTTTATTGAAATAATACCTTTCCGGTAATACATCTTTTCTATATGTATAATGTAATTGTTCTAACATTGGAATACACTTTAGAACACTTTTGAAGTCTTTTAATTCAATTGCTATATCAATAATAGGTTTTGCACTTAAATATGGAATGGAGGTACTGCCAATATGGTGAATCGCTAAAATATGTTCGCCAATTTGTTCCTCAATTAGTTGTTTTTCTTTTATAAACTCAAATTTCCATTCTTCGGTCCACGGAACTAAAAAAACTTTACCATAAGGTAAACCTAGCATTTGTTTAGCACCTCTTTCAAAATGATTTTTAATAAAGTTAATTACATTTTCTTAATGCTTCTTAAAACAAGGTACTCCCACAATCTCCAAGGAAGAATCTTCTTCACGAAAATCATAAATTTTACACCTTTTCCAATTGGATATCGTAGATTAGTACGATTGAATTCAGCAATTTCAACGATTTTATTGGCAACATCTATCGGATTACCAAATGTATCGCTACCGCTATTCATATGTTTTTGTATTTTATCCATATATTCGTTATATGGGGAGGTAGTATCAACTTGATTTTCAGCTAGTTGTTTACCGACTTCCCATATGTTCGTGTTATAAGAACCTGGTTCAATTAAAGCAACATCTATTCCAAAAGGTTTTACCTCTAACCGAAGTGATTCACTCCAGCCTTCTAATGCATATTTTGAAGAAACGTAAGGCGATAGACCAGGGAATCCAACTTGGCCACTAATGCTGCTTATATTAATGATTTTCCCACTTTTTTGTTCTCTCATATATGGTAAGACAAGTTGAGTAATTGATATAGCTCCAAAAAGGTTCGTTTCAAATTGTTTACGGTATTCTTCCACTGTAATTTCTTCTACAAAGCCACCATTTGCATAGCCTGCATTATTTATAAGGAGGTCTACTCTGTTTATTTCTCTTAAAAATAATTGGAAGTTAAGTATAGAATTTTGATTTGTTACATCTAATTGTTGAACTTTTATATTTTGTTGTATGTTGAGTTTAGTAGCTGGAGATATTAATTTTTCTTGCTTTTCAAGATTTCGCATTGTAGCAATAACTAAATAGTCTTTTTTCGCAAGTTCAAGCGTCGTTAATAGTCCGAATCCACTTGATGCCCCTGTAATAATTGCTATTTTTTTATTCATTGGTCGCTCTCTTTCTTTTTCTTTAATCATAACGAGTAAAAGGAAGAAAATCTATTACTCTTACATATAGTTTTTATACATATATTCGTTATGATAGAAATTTGTTTTATTCCTATATTTTATGGAGCTATATACGGATTAAGTGTTTTCAGATTCTTTATTTGCATATGTATGGAAATGGTTCTAAACAGGGAATTTTGTAGACTCAGCGTATATAGAGAAGTAAGTATTATATAAATTAATGAAACGGGGGAAGAAAAATGGTCCATGTGAAAGATATATTAGCAGATCAGTTATTAGCAAATGCGAATGATCCTAGTTGGTATATTCCATTTTCTGATGCAGTTAAGGATTTATCTGAGAGAGAAGCTTTCTGGAAACCGAATGAAGAGAGTAATAGTATAGCTGAAATTGTACAACATTTGCTGTACTGGAACTCAACTTGGCAAACCAGGTATAAAGAATCAAATGTTAATGCGGTGCCCGCTATTGGAGATAATAACAAAAGTTTTATGCTATCAGATAATCAAACGTTTGAAGAGTTAAGAGAAAAACTATTAGAGAAACTGTTATATTGGCAAAATCTCATACATGAAGACAAGGTTGAAAGTGATGTAGTTGGATTTCCTGTATGTGCGAAGTGGTGGGAAGTGCTAGCGAATGTAACAACTCATAATGCGTATCATATTGGTCAAATTATTTACATCCGGAAATTACAGAAAAGTTTTGATAGTGAATAAGTGAATGATTCTCAAATTAGGCGAACAAAAGTGGACAAAACGAGACAGTAGTCTCATTTTGTCCACTTTTTTATTTTTAAAGAGAGGAGGAGACCTATTAAATCAAGGATTAGAAGTTGGCATGATACTTGCAATATAAAAGACGAACAAGAAAATGGGAGGGCTGGACATGTTAAAAACAACTGAAAGTAAAGGGAATGAAATTACGAAAGAACAAGCTCGTTGGATGTACGAAAAAATGCTAGAGATTCGTAAATTTGAAGATAAGGTGCATGAATTGTTCGCGCAAGGCGTTTTGCCAGGTTTCGTTCATTTATACGCAGGTGAAGAAGCGGTAGCAGTTGGTGTATGTGCCCACTTAAAGGATAGTGACAGTATTACAAGTACACATAGAGGTCATGGACATTGTATCGCAAAAGGTTGTGATTTAAATGGTATGATGGCTGAACTTTTCGGGAAAGCGACAGGATTATGTAAAGGTAAAGGCGGCTCAATGCATATTGCCGATTTAGATAAAGGAATGCTTGGTGCGAATGGCATTGTAGGCGGCGGTTTCCCACTTGCTTGCGGTTCGGCATTAACAGCTAAATATAAAGGAACAAAGGATGTAAGTGTTTGCTTCTTCGGTGACGGAGCAAATAATGAAGGAACATTTCATGAAGGGGTTAATTTAGCAGCGATTTGGAAGTTACCGGTTATTTTTATCGCAGAAAATAATGGTTACGGTGAAGCAACGACATTTGAATATGCTTCAAGTTGTGATTCTATTGCTGATCGTGCAAAAGCTTATAATATTCCAGGTGTTCAAGTAGATGGAAAAGATCTTCTAGCTGTATATAAAGCTGCTGCAGAAGCAGTGGAACGTGCGCGTAATGGCGATGGTCCAACAATTATTGAATGTATGACATATCGTAATTACGGTCATTTCGAAGGTGAAGCGCAAACATATAAAACATCAGAAGAAAAAGAAGAACATTTAAATGAAAAAGATGCAATTGTGAATTTCCGTAAGCATTTAATTCATGAAGGTTTATTAACGGAATCTGAACTTGTTGATATGGAAAAAGCAGTAGATGATGCAGTACAACAATCAATTGAATTTAGTGAAAATAGTCCATACCCAGACGATGAAGAATTATTAAAAGATGTATACGTTTCTTACAAATAAGAGGAGGGTGAAAAATTATGACTAGAACAGTAAGTATGTCAACTGCAATTAATGAAGCGATGAAAATCTCAATGCGTCGTGATGAAAATGTAATTTTAATAGGTGAAGACGTTGCAGGCGGTGCGCAAGTCGATCACCTGCAAGATGATGAAGCTTGGGGGGGGGTTCTTGGTGTTACGAAAGGACTTGTACAAGAGTTTGGCCGAAATCGCATATTAGATACACCAATTTCCGAAGCGGGTTATATGGGAGCTGCAATGGCAGCTGCTGCAACTGGGTTACGTCCGATAGCTGAATTAATGTTTAATGATTTTATCGGTAGTTGCCTTGATCAAGTATTAAACCAAGGTGCAAAGTTCCGTTATATGTTCGGTGGTAAAGCAAAAGTACCCGTTACAGTACGTACGATGCATGGCGCTGGTTTTAGCGCAGCAGCACAACATTCACAAAGTTTATACGCATTATTTACGAGCATACCAGGTATTAAAGTTGTCGTGCCTTCCACTCCATATGATGCGAAAGGCTTACTATTAGCGGCTATTGAAGATGATGACCCAGTAATCTTCTTTGAAGATAAAACACTTTACAATATGAAAGGCGAAGTTCCTGAAGGGTATTACACAATCCCGTTAGGAAAAGCAGATATAAAACGAGAAGGTTCCGATGTAACGATAGTCGCAATCGGAAAGCAAGTTCATACTGCACTTGCAGCAGCTGAACAATTAACGAAAAAGGGACTTGAGATAGAAGTGATTGATCCACGCTCTTTATCACCGCTTGATGAAGATACGATTTTAGCATCTGTTGAAAAAACAAATCGTCTTATCGTTATTGATGAAGCAAATCCAAGATGTAGTATCGCAACCGATATTGCGGCAATTGTAGCAGATAAAGGATTTGATTTATTAGATGCACCTATTAAACGAATTACAGCACCACATACACCTGTTCCGTTCTCACCACCACTTGAAAAGTTGTATTTGCCAACGCCAGAAAAAGTAATTGAAACTGTATCAGAAATGATCGGAGACCAATCTTTATTACATGTGTAATAAAACGATGCGAAGGGAGAGAGAAACATGGCTGTAGAAGTTGTAATGCCGAAGTTAGGTATGGCGATGAAAGAAGGAATTATTACGAGCTGGAATATTAAAGCAGGCGATCATGTAGCAAAAGGAGAACTGATCGCTAGTATTAACTCAGAAAAAATTGAAACGGAAATTGAAGCGCCAGCTGATGGTACTGTGCTTGATTTAGCTGTAAGTGAAGATGAAGGAGTACCGCCTGGCACTGTAATTTGCTACATCGGTAAACCGAATGAAAAAGTAGAGATGCAGGAAAGCGCACATGTTGTAGAAGAAAAAACATTTAATATAGAAGTACAAAATGTACAACATCCAGAACCATATGCAAAAGAAGTAGCGAAGCAAAGAATTAAAATTTCACCTGTAGCGAAGAAAATTGCAAAGTCTGAAAATCTGGATATCAAGGTATTAGTTGGTACAGGTCCTGGGGGAAGGATTACAAAGGCAGATGTATTAAAAGCACTTGAGGTAAGAGTAAACGTTCTAGAAGTATCTGAACATGAAGAAAGTAAAGTAATTCCTGTTACTGGTATGCGTAAAGCAATCGCAAATCGTATGCATGCAAGCTTACAAAATAGTGCGCAATTAACGTTAACGATGAAAGTAGATGTTACAGATTTAGTTGCTTTACATAAAGAAATAGCGGAAATTGTACAAAAAAGATACGATAACAAACTAACCATTACGGATTTCGTCTCTCGTGCTGTTGTATTAGCACTTGGAGAACATCAAGAAATGAACAGCGCTTATATAGATGATGCAATTCATCAATTTGAACATGTTCATTTAGGCATGGCAGTCGCATTAGAAAAAGGATTAGTCGTTCCAGCTATTCGCTTTGCAAACAATTTATCTCTAGTAGAGTTATCTAAAGAGATTAAGAGTGTGGCACAAAAGGCACGAGCAGGTAGCTTAAGTAGTCATGATATGCACGGAACGACATTTACAATTAGTAATTTAGGTAGCTTTGGTATTGAATATTTTACACCTGTATTAAATACACCTGAGACTGGCATTTTAGGTATTGGCGCAATTGAACATGTTCCTGTATATAAAGGGAAAAAACTAAAAAAAGGTAGTATGTTACCTTTAAGTTTAACATTCGATCATCGTGTACTAGACGGTGCACCAGCAGCTGCATTTTTACGCACAATCAAACATTATTTAGAAGAACCTGTAACAATTCTTTTATAAAGAGAAGGTGAGAGAATGAATAAATTAGTTGTAATTGGAGGCGGACCAGCTGGATATGTAGCGGCAATTACCGCGGCTCAAAATGGCAAAGACGTCACCCTTATTGATGAAGCTGACCTTGGGGGAACGTGTTTAAATGTTGGGTGTATGCCTACGAAATCACTGTTAGAAAGTGCTAAAGTACATGACATTGTGAGAAAAGCGAATGATTATGGAGTTACGCTTAATATAGGAAATATATCAATTGATTGGAATCAAATACAGGCGAGAAAATCACAAATCGTAACGCAACTCGTCCAAGGAATACAATATTTAATGAAGAAAAATAAAATTAAAGTTGTAAAAGGAAAAGCGAAATTCGAAACGGATCATTGTGTGCGAGTTGTGCAGGGTGATAAAGAAGGAGTAATTGATGGAGAGAAATTTATTATCGCAGCAGGTTCTGAACCTACAGAATTACCATTCGCTCCGTTCGATGGAAAATGGATTTTAAATAGTAGTCATGCAATGTCTTTTGAGGGTGTACCATCTTCATTGTTAATCGTCGGCGGTGGTGTAATAGGATGCGAGTTTGCAAGTATTTATAGTAGGCTGGGGACGAAAGTTTCGATAGTTGAAATGGCACCTCAATTACTACCTGGTGAAGATGAGGATATCGCAAGTATTTTAAGAGGGAAATTAGAAAATGATGGTGTAGAAATTTTTACAGGAGCAGTTTTAAAAGGATTAAATAATTATAAGAAGCAGGCGTCGTTTGAATACGAGGGAAGTATTCACGAAGTTACTCCGGAGTTTGTTCTCGTTTCTGTTGGTAGAAAACCACGTGTACATGAATTAGGATTAGAAAAAGCAGGAATTCACTTTTCGAATAAAGGGATTGCTGTAAATGAGCATATGCAAACGAACGTACCACATATTTATGCTGCGGGAGATATTATTGGTGGTATTCAACTTGCTCACGTTGCCTTTCATGAAGGAACGACAGCAGCTTTACATGCAAGCGGAGAAAATGTAAAAGTAAATTATCACGCTGTACCTCGTTGTATATACACAGCTCCAGAAATCGCAAGTGTTGGTTTAAGCGAACAAGTTGCAAGAGAGCATTATGGTGATATTCTCATCGGAGAATTCCCATTTACAGCGAACGGAAAAGCTCTTATTTTAGGAGAGCAAACGGGTAAAGTAAAAGTCATTGTGGAATCTAAATATCAAGAAATTGTAGGAATCTCTATTATCGGTCCTCGTGCAACAGAACTTATTGGTCAAGGCACAGTAATGATTCATACGGAAGTTACCGCTGATATAATGAGAGATTATATTGCAGCGCATCCAACTTTATCTGAAGCAATTCATGAAGCATTACTTCAGGCAGTAGGACATGCTGTACATGCTTAAATGAAAACATAATAAACAACCACTATTCTCTAAATCAATAAGAGAATAGTGGTTTGAATTTTTACAGAAGAAATTGAATATCTTATTACTTTTTAACGTCAATCGCTGAAGTAATATCGTTCCAATCAGCAGCTAAATTAGCAGTTTTACCGTACCAATCAGCATGTTTAAATAAAACCCCTTTTCCATATCCTTGTGTTGAAGTGTGCTCCCAAAGTGTCGTTGAATAACTTGCAGAAGGTGACGCTGTACTTACAGAAGAAATTCTGTCATTCCAGCTAGAAGGTAAGTTTTTAAAACCGCTGCTCCAGTAAATATATTGGCCACCTTTATCTTTATGTTCATAAAAATCAGTACTACCAGCACCGCTACCTAAAGGATTAATTTTATTTTTAAGTACTTTTTTATCTTTTTCAATATAAGCATCCAATGTTTCGCGGCTAGTAAAACCATAAGCTAGCCAATCTCCATTTTCATTTTGCTCTGGTAATACCATAGTAATTTGGATGTCTTTCTTATCCTGATCACTTAATTTTGCAAATGAATTAATATTTTGTTCATCCAATTTTAAATAATCAAATGACTTAATTGTGTTACTTTTTTCTTCAGCACTTACCGCACCTAGTCCTCCAGTTAATGCAAAACCCGCTACTAATGTCCCTGCTACTAATTTCTTCAACATATAACCATCCCTTTTTTATTTGAATTTTTGTACAGGTGAATCTTGTACAGCTAAAATGTATTCTAATTTTATGCTTTTGTAAATATTCTGAAGTTTTAGAAATAATAGGTGGAATATTTACAGTTTTACATTTTTTCTTTAGAAAAAATGATTATTGGAATGATATAATAAGCGGATACATTGTTTTTTCTAGATGTAAAAATGTTTTAGGGGAGATGTAATTGAAATATTTCACAAGTGATTGGTATAAAGAGATGCAAATTTCAGGATTTATACATTCAATAGAATCAATAGAAGAATGGAAAGAAATAGATTCTGATTATATACAAAGTTTGAAAGACGAAGTAGACGAAAGGAAAGGGGAGTTATTAAAATATCTTCCTGAAAGACTACATCCATACTTTCATAGGGATATTATGGATTCAGAATATCCCTTCTAATGAATTAAAAAAACTTTTGTTAGAGTGGACAACAGATTATGAGAAAAGAATGGCACAATTAGATCAATCATACGTAAAATATTTTAATTCCATTGAGAAAAAACTTCCGTCAAATGTCGCTCAGTTACATGAGACATCACTACATGATAGTGTGATTAAAGTAGTAAAGAGAAAGTCAGAAGATACTTTGTCTATCGTATTAGATTGCAGTGGTACTTTTAGTGATTTTAATAAACCTGAAGTAACTTTTATAGGAGTAACAAAGTGTTCTATGCCGGAAGGTGCTTGGTGGCTATATCATGAAATAGCTCTTACTGAAGATGGTTTTGAACTGGGTGTTTTATTTGACTGTCCATTTAGAGAAGTGACGATTTGCGCAGCAGATGTATTATTTGTGAAGAAATAATTTTGTATGGAGTATTACAAATGTTTGACAGGATAAAGAAATAAAGTTATTGTAGATATATGAAGTCTACAATAGGGGCTGTACTATGAAATATTCTAAAGCTACAAATTATGCTCTTCATACAATGCTTTTTCTGGCAAAGGCTACACCAAAAAAGTTAGTTAGTGTTCACCAATTAGCAGAAATGCAAAATGTTTCACCAACATACTTGTCTAAAATACTAACTAAGTTGACGAAGGAAGGGATGATACATTCATCATCTGGTCCAAAAGGTGGTTATTCGATTGGTAATAATTGGGAAGATATTTCATTTTTAGATATTATACATGCAATCGAAGGTAAAACATCATTGTTTGAATGTTGTTTACATGACAAACCTGGATGTTTAATTAATGAAGCAATGCTTGCAGCAGAAGAGAAAATGGAAGAAGAGTTAAAAAATCAAAAAATCGTAGATCTTGCGAAAAAAATAAAAGTGGATTTTTAATCTGCTTTTATTTTTAAATTAATTAAGGATAAAAAAACTCTTTAATATCTTTAATTATAGTTAAATTAATTCATTCATGGAGGATATTTGCTTATGGAATGTATAGACTGTGCAGTAATAGGTGCAGGACCAGCTGGACTTAATGCAAGTTTAGTTTTAGGAAGAGCTCGTAAACAAATAGCGCTATTTGATAATAAGACGAATAGAAATCGTGTAACAAAAAATTCTCACGGATTTGTTACGCGTGACGGGATTAAACCTGAAGAGTTCAAGGAAATAGGATTAAATGAATTGATAAAGTATCCATCAGTTCATTATTATGAAAAAACAGTTTTAATGATAACGAAACAATCCATCGGTTTATTTGAGATTGTGACAAAAGATCACACAAAATATTTGGCGGAAAGAATCTTATTAGCGACGGGTATACAGGAAGAATTCCCATCTATTCCTAATGTCCAGGAATACTATGGAAAAAGCTTATTTAGCTGTCCGTATTGTGATGGGTGGGAATTAAAAGATCAACCTCTCATTATTATATCTGAAAACGAAGATTATACGTTGCATATGACAAAATTGGTTTATAACTGGTCTACCGATTTGGTAATCGCAACAAATGGTAATGAGCTAAGTCAAACTATTATGGATGAACTGTCTAATAAAAATATAACTGTTATTACAGAACCTATACGTGCACTACAAGGTGAGGGAGGTTATTTAAATGAAGTAGAGTTTTATTCAGGTTTATGTATTGAAAGAGTTGGAGGGTTTATAGTACCTACCTTCTTTAGACCAAATCAATTTATAAAACAACTAGGTTGCGAGTTGCAAAGTAATGGAACTTTTGTAATAGATGATTTTGGGCGTACTGCAGAAAAAAATATTTACTTAGCAGGAGAAACAACTACTCAAGGGCCATCCTCATTAATTATGGCTGCATCACAGGGAAATAAAGCAGCAATAGCTATTAATAGTGATATTACAGATGAGAGGTTCTAACTAGAAAATGATATGTAGAAGGAGAGAAGAAGATGAATGATTTTTGGAATGATCGATATAAATCGGATGAATATTTTTATGGGGAAGAACCTAATACGTTTATTCAAGAACAAGCATTTCGTTTAGCAAATCATAATAAAGTAATAGCTTTCGCAGAGGGAGAAGGTAGAAATGCTGTTTTTCTAGCAAGACAAGGACATGAAGTAACAGCTATTGATTATTCGGAAGATGGATTAGAAAAAACAAAAAAATTGGCTGAGAAGCATAGCGTAAACGTGCATACAAAAAAAGTAGATTTATTAGTTGATAGTTTGCCAACAAATGAGTATGATGCGGCAATTATGGTATTTGGACATTTTCATAATGATCATAAAAAAATGATATTAGATAAAATGATACAAACGATAAAGCCCGGTGGATTAATTATGTTTGAAGTTTACTCAAAAAAACAAATAAATTATGGTACTGGTGGGCCAAAAGATGTTGATATGCTGTATGATCCAATCGATATCCTTACTTGGTGTGAAAAACATAAGGTAATTCATTTTTTTAATGGAGAACAAGAGCGAATTGAAGGGAAAGGGCACACTGGTTTAGCTGACGTTATTCAAGTTGTTATTAGAAAATTAATATAAGTATTAATGAAAGAGGGGACTTGAATGTAAAAAGACCAGTCATATAAGACTGGTCTTTTTAATTAGATACTAAATTATCAAGTTTCCAATATGTATCTGTTAACGGTGCAGCTTTGCTATCTATGTATAAATACATATTATTTAAATCTTTTGGTGAAGTTTTCATATTAAATATAATGTCAGTAGTTAAAGAGAACTCGAGTGGAACATTTTTATATTTCTCATCATCTACTGGATGAGCTTCACCTTCGTATTTTTGACCAGTTTTTTCATCTTTTATGAAATATTTTATTTCTGAAAGATCAATAGTTTTTTCGTCGGCTCGAACATTATTAATCATAACACGAGTTGAAAGGCGCCACTCTTTGTCTATTTTTTCAAACTTTGCATTCTCAACTGTTGCTCTATAGTATTCGTTTTTAAATATTTCTCCATAGTGCATTGCATTCTTTTCGAGAGTGCTTTTTTCTTGTTTTGGTGAAGCATTTCCACTACATCCTGCCATTATTCCTGTAAATAATAATGCTGTACAAGTTACTTTAATTAAAGATTTCATAGTAATTCCTTTCTGCATTAAAAAGTAAAACATAGGAATAATTTTACATCAATAAGGAAATAAATAGAAGCTTTTTAGTAGAATATGCAAATGTGCATTTATTTGGTGTTAAAGTTAACAAAATAGAAAGAGAGGGAAAACCTGCATAAAGACGGAAGAAAAAGGATTGAAAATATTGTGAAACGGAAGAAACGTGCATATAATTAACATAAAGTTTAAATTTCTGAATCTTCAATAACGGTGGTGATAACATGTTTACTGAAGAACGTCGAGAGAAAATTTTAGAACTACTTAATACAGATGGAAGAGTAATCGCAAAGGATCTTGCGGAAAGATTTGATATGTCTATTGATTCTATAAGAAGAGATTTGTCTATTATGGAAAAGGATGGTTTATTAAAAAGAACGCACGGAGGTGCAATTGAACTTACGCGAGTGAGAAACTTAGCTGCTGAATCATTTAAACGTTATAGGGATACTTCCATATACGAGGAAGCAATTGCTAAAGTTGCTGCATCTTATATACAAGAAGGTGATTCAGTTCTTATTAGTGGGGCTTCCATTCATTATGCAATGCTAAAATATTTACCGGAGGTATCATTTACGGTTATTACGAATTCTATAGAAATAGCTGGTCAGCTAAGAGAATGTAAGAACATTGATACGTATTTAATTGGTGGAAAAGTAAAGGCTTCAGGAAATATTACTGATACACTTGCATCTGAATTGATAAGTAGATTTTCTGTTGATCTTTATTTCTCTACAGGTGGAGGTATTTCATTACAAGGCATAAGTACTGCAACACCTGAAGTTGCTTATTTTAGTAAAAAAGTAAGTGGAATTGCTAGAAGAAATATCTGTTTAGCTACCCATAATAAACTTGGAATAGATTGTTTTATAAGAGGAGAGTCTCTAAAAGAAATTGACCTTATTATAACTGACGAAGAGGCTAGTAAAGAAACTGTTCAGGAATTTGAGAAACAAGGTAAACAAGTTGTAATAGCGCCAGTATACTCATTTGAAAGGAGTTTGACATGATTGTAAAAGAGCAAGAGTTTCATATAAGTGGATTAACTTATACAATTCGTTCTGCAGCTGAGAAAGATGGTGAGCAGTTATCGAAAATTAGAGTTCAAATTGATGGAGAAACAGAAAATATGGATAGAGATGCTGGAGAGGGATTTATAGATAATCTAGGGTTTCAAAAAATAATAAAAACAGATAGTGAAGAGACGAAGAATCTTTTTTTAGTTGCAGAAGTGCACAATCGAATCGTTGGATTTTCAAGATGTGAAGGATCAAATTTTAAGAGATTATCTCATAAAGTGGAGTTTGGCGTTTGCATTTTAAAAGAGTTTTGGGGATATAGAATGGGTAAGAGCCTATTACAACAATCTATTAAATGGGCTGACGAAAATGCAATAAATAAAATATCTTTACAAGTATTAGAGACAAACGAGAAAGCTATTCATCTTTATAAAAAATTAGGTTTTGAAGTAGAAGGCATTTTGAAAAATGACAAAAGACTATCGGATGGAAAGTATTATAATACGGTAGTGATGGGAAGGTTTACTGATACTTTTCATAAAAGAGGTGAAGAAGTATGTTTTACAGAAGGAAGTACTATGTAGTAAAAAATGAATTCATAGAAGTATTTAATGATCACTTCACTAACACGAACTTACCTAATCAGTTAAAGCGTGGATCTCGACTAATAGGACGCTGGATGAAAGATAATAAGAATGGTACGTCTGAAGTATTTGCCATATGGGAATATGATAGTTATGAACAGTATAAAGAAATTGAATCTAAAATTAGAAGTGACGAGATGCATGTTAGAAGAATACGTGATTGGTATGAAAAACATGGCGGGAAAGAATATGTTTTACGAGAGTATATAATAGAGATGAAAAGTGAAGAGTTACTATGTACTGTAAAGCGATATAGGGGTGAGGAGTAATGGGAGTTAGATTAAAACTATTTATCAGTTTAGCATCTACTAGTTTATTTTTCGTCGCGGTCGCAATATTCTTTTTAAATAACAATCCGATAAAGTGGTTTTGGGTATGTATTTTAGTAGGATCCGTTATACAAAATATAGTATTGTTAAAAAGATATAACGAACTCCATTAAGATATTCAAATTATTAACATATTTGTGTCGTCTTTCTAGTTTTATTGAAAACGCTTTTAGTCAGTTTTATAATAAAAGTATGTTTTTATTAATCTCCAAAAAATCAAAGGGGAGATGATACAATGTTGGCTTCACCGTATTACTTACATACATGGAAAAAGTTTGTGAATGAGGGTATTCTCAATTCAAATCGGATAAATAAAAGAATTTCTGAGTCGTGGCTTCGCTGTAAACAAGCGAATGTAAATCCTCATATGAATAAAGGTCAGAACATTTTGACTTCTGATATTTTTCAAGATCAAAAGCAAAAGAGTGAAATTTTTCTCGATATTGCATTACCTCACCTGCAAAATATGAATAAAACAATAGATGAACTACAAATGATGGCACTATTAATTGATCCAGATGGATATGTACTTTCATTAAGTGGAAATAAACAAACGTTAAAGCGGGCAAGACATATTAATTTCATTGAAGGTGTGAAATGGACGGAAGCTGCAGTTGGGACAAATGCGATAGGAACAGCGTTAGAAATTGAAGAGGCCATTATGATAAGTGGTACAGAACATTACTCTGTCGCATCTCATAGCTGGAGTTGCGCGGCCGCTCCAATTCATAACGATGATGGGAAATTAATTGGTGTTTTAGATTTCTCTTGTCCAATTGAGTTTTCGCATCCATATATGCTCGGTATGGTAACCACAATTGCTCATGCGATTGAGCGTGAATGCAGTATTCGAGTACATCAAAATGAACTACACCTAATTCATCGTTTTTTAGATGTAATTGATAGTGGTGAAGAAGTTGTGATTTGTAATCATCGTGAAGTTGTTGTTTCTGCAAGTAAACGCATACGTGAGCGCGTTTCTAATTGGTCACGTATGAGACTGGTAGATTTATTGCAAAATGACCTGTCAACTAAATTAGAAGTGCCTGTATATAGTAAGGATAGATTGATAGGGAAATGTATCTATTTAAAGGAAAATAAACAAACGAATATATATTCTACTTTCCCCTTAATAAAAGGAATTTCTTTTCCTGGAGTTATCGGGATAAGTAACGCATTTCAACACACATTAGAAGAGATTAAGCTTGTTTCACCTACTGATGCTAGTGTGTATGTGTGTGGTCAAACAGGTGTAGGGAAAGAATACGTTGCGAGAGCCATTCATGAAAATAGCCCAAGAAAAAATGGTTCTTTTATAGCTGTTAACTGCGGTTCATTGCCAAAAGAATTAATGGAAAGTGAACTGTTTGGTTATGCTGAAGGAGCGTTTACAGGTGCGCGACGTCAAGGATATAAAGGGAAATTTGAACAAGCGGACGGAGGAACGTTATTTTTAGATGAAATTGGTGAAGTACCACCAGAAATGCAAGTAGCGCTATTGCGTGTTTTACAAGAGCGAACAGTTACACCAATTGGAAGTTCAAAAGAGGTTCCAATAAATATTCGGATTATTACCGCGACGCATAAAGATTTACTACGATTAGTAGAAGAAGGGAAATTTCGTCAAGATTTATATTATCGTTTACACGTTTACCCGTTATATGTTCCATCATTAATAGAAAGAAAAGAGGATATTCCGTATTTCATACAACATTTTTGCGAGCGAAAGAACTGGAATGTTCAATTTCCAAAGAGTATTTGTAATCAACTTGCACAGTATAAATGGCCAGGAAATATTCGAGAACTATTAAATGTATTAGAACGCATTTACATTTTGTCGCAAGGACAGGAAATATGCGAAAAGCAAATTACTTTTTTATTACAAACGATGATGGGAAATGAAAAACAATTTGAGTTGCAAGCAGAAAATAATGAAGACCATACATTAAATTTTCGAGAAAGAATACAGCGTGATAGCATGATTGAAGCACTGCAAAAGACGAACGGAAATGTTTCATTAGCTGCAAAGTTATTAGATATGCCCCGTAGTACATTTTATAAACGAATGCAAAAATTTAGGCTATAAAAGTAGATTTTTGTAATCTACTTTTTCTTTGTGGGCTCATGTTCTGTCGGAATGTGCGCTTACCGGGGAAATAATAGAATAGTTAGAAAAAAATTCCCTGAAAGGGGGTAAGCATGTGAAGTATATTGAAATTGGTATCGGGAATAGATGGTTTGTTCGAACGGAGACCGAAAATATAGATGGTACTGAATTTGAGGAACGAGGAATTATAAAACCTATTTATTTTGAGTCTTTATATGTACGAATTTGGTTTCGGAAAACGTGTTTTATTTTTGATACAAAAGAGGGTTTTAAGAAAGTTAAGAAGAGGAGGATTAAATATAAATTTATTATTGGAATTGTGAGTAGATTGAATGAGGAGAAAGTGTGCTGAAATACATAGATATATTGGATGGGAAATTCATTTGATACAATAAGAAGTAGGAATCGTTTCTTTAACGTATAGCTGACATGCAGTAAAAAATTCATGAAAAACAATTTGTACAAATATACATTGTTAATAAAATTGTTAAGTTTCTCTATAAAAGGGGGCTGCTTTGCATGATTCGGATTATAACGTTACTACGCACATTTATTATTATGGGCTATCCGATAGATGGTGAATATATAAAATTACAATATTACCCTTTATCTGGAAAGCCACCTTTAGCATTGCCCTACCCAGATAAAATATTTTTATAGACGATAACTATAGCACACTTTAAATATATGAAGTGTGCTATTTATATAACCCCGTCATATACATTTCCGTTAATGTATATACTATTTCTTCTAGTTCTACTTCTTTGTTATTTTGCACGATTTTCCAAAGAAACATTTCATTCATCGCGAACCAACAGCATGCTACAATCTCTTTATTTAATTCAGGCTGTGCCAATCCACTCTCTTGAGAGTAAGCAATATCCTGCGTAATACTTTTTATAAAGCGTTCGCGAATCTTATCCCATTTTTGACGTATCTCTTTTGATAATCCTATTGCTTCTTCGACAACTTGCAACATAGCTCGTTCTTCTTCCGCTAATTGTAGGAATGCTCTAACTTGATTTTGAATCATATCGAGTGCTTCTACTTTTGTTTGAGGGGAAAAAGTGCGCTCAGCAATACCATAAAAACGATTCATAACATCTTCCATCAAAGCGATAAGGAGATCATCTTTGTTTTTAAAGTATACATATGCCGTTCCATAGCCAGTTTCTGCATGTTTAATAATTTGCGTGATTGTCGTTTTCTGAAATCCGTTATTTATAAAAATAGTGTAACCGGAATGTAATAGTTTCTTTTTTGTTTCTAAGGAGCGGTGTTTTCTTGTTGAAAGAGTAGAGTTTTTCAAAGAATCACCTCTTTATACTAAAATATCTGAAAATATAACTGTATTGTAAAAGAAGTTCGTATATAAAGTCAACTGACATAATATCATTGACGTTATATCAAATTCAGTGATATATTTCAATTAGTTAGAATAAAAAGAAAATTAAAAGAAGGTGACACCATGTATAAAGAACCATTTCAACTAACTTATGAGTATGCGCTTGAATGTGATAAACATGATGAACTGAAAGATTTTCAAACTGAATTCTATAAAAAAGAAGGAACAATATATTTAGATGGAAACTCATTAGGGCTACTCTCAAAAAGAGCAGAGAATTCGTTACTTACTTTACTAGATTCGTGGAAAGAGTATGGCATTAACGGTTGGACAGAAGGTGAGCACCCGTGGTTTTTCCTTTCGGAGAAATTAGGAGAACTGACGGCGCCTCTTATTGGAGCTTTACCGGAAGAAACTATTGTAACCGGTTCTACGACTACGAATATACACCAAGTTATTGCGACGTTTTATGAGCCGAAAGGAATACGTACAAAAATACTTGCGGATGAGTTAACATTCCCATCAGATATTTATGCACTTCAAAGTCAAATCCGTTTAAAAGGATTAGATCCAGATGAGCATCTAGTAAGAGTAAAAAGCCGAGACGGAAGAACACTTTCTGAAGATGATATTATTCATGCGATGACTGATGATATCGCTTTAATTTTATTACCTTCTGTTTTATATAGAAGTGGACAAATTCTTGATATGAAACGTTTAACAGCGGCAGCTCATAAACGCGGTATTCATATTGGGTTTGATTTATGCCATTCAATCGGTTCTATTCCTCATCATTTTAAAGAGTGGGATGTTGATTTTGCTGTTTGGTGCAATTATAAATATTTAAATGCAGGACCAGGTGGTGTTGCAGGACTTTATGTAAATAATAAACATTTTAATAGACTGCCAGGATTGTCTGGATGGTTTAGTTCTAGAAAAGATAAGCAGTTTGATATGGAGCATACATTAACGGCAGCTGATCATGCAGGTGCTTATCAAATTGGTACACCTCACGTATTAAGTACAGCACCATTAATTGGTTCTCTTGAAATTTTCAAGGATGCTGGTATTGAACGTTTACGTCAGAAATCTTTACATATTACGAGATACATGCTGAATTTAATTGATCATGAATTAAAAGATTTCGGATTTACAATTGGAAATCCATTAGAGGATGAAAAACGAGGCGGGCACATTTATTTAGAACATGCAGAAGCAGCACGTATATGTAAAGCGCTAAAAGCAAATGGAGTAATTCCAGATTTTAGAGCGCCAAATGGAGTGAGGCTTGCCCCAGTTGCTTTATATAACACATACGAGGAAGTATGGCATTCTGTTCAAATTTTAAAGAAAATCATGAAAGATGAAGAATATAAGCAGTTCGAAAATACGCGAGAGGTTGTGGCATAAGCATGAAAACATCACAATGGATTGATATTTCACAACCGCTAAATAATGATATTGCAACGTGGCCAGGAGACACACCGTTCTCGTATGAAGTTTCATGGTCAAAAGAAGAAAGTGGCTCAGTAAATGTCGGAAAGTTAACGATGAGTATTCATACAGGCACTCATATTGATGCACCATTTCATTTTGATAATGATGGAAAGAAAGTGTTAGATTTAGATGTTCAAGTTTATGTTGGCCCAGCACGGATTATTGACGTTTCTAATCTTGAAAGTATCGGGAAAAAGGAATTAGAAAGCTTTCATTTAGAAGGTGTAGAACGATTATTATTACGAACATCTTCACATGGGAAAGCCGAAGAATTCCCAGATGTGATCCCTCACTTACATACAGACATAGCACCTTTTCTTTCTGAGAAAGGTATACGTTTAATTGGGGTAGATGTACCATCAGTTGATCCATTAGATGATAAAGAATTAGCAGCACATCATCAATTATTTAAACACGGAATTCACATTTTAGAAAATGTCGTTCTAGATCATGTAGCAGACGGTGATTATGAATTAATCGCATTACCACTTGCATTAACAGATGCAGATGGTAGTCCAGTTCGAGCAGTTATTAGACCAATATAAGTAGAAACATATAAAAGGGGCGTTTGGCTATTATGAAAGAAAACGAAAAGGTAATTATGGAAAAAGGGATTCATACGGATTTTAAAGAAAATATGACGTACGGGGAGTATTTACAATTAGATAGTTTACTATCTTCTCAAAAGAGATTATCAGACCATCATGATGAAATGCTATTTATCGTTATTCACCAAGCGAGTGAGCTTTGGATGAAGCTTATTTTACATGAACTAAATGCAGCAATTGAATCGATTAAAAACGATAAATTAGCGCCAGCGTTTAAAATGTTAGCACGCGTATCAAAAATTCAATCGCAAATCATTCAATCTTGGGATATTCTTGCGACATTAACGCCATCAGAATACATTGAATTCCGCGATTCACTTGGTCAAGCTTCAGGCTTTCAATCGTATCAATATCGTATGATTGAGTATGCGCTTGGCTATAAGACACCACATGCATTAAAAATTTATGAAAAGGATCCAGAATTACACGCACGTCTTCATACAGCGCTACATGCACCAAGTCTATATG
Source organism: Bacillus thuringiensis (assembly GCF_014932895.1). Lineage (GTDB taxonomy): Bacteria > Bacillota > Bacilli > Bacillales > Bacillaceae_G > Bacillus_A > Bacillus_A thuringiensis_AA. The sequence goes on from NZ_JACYOF010000004.1 coordinate 187,881, forward strand.
ATGTGGCAATTCAAGCACTTGTAAAAGAAGGTTTTCCAATTCATAAAGATGTTTTAAATCGTGATATTACGCAGCCTTATGAGGAAGATGCAACTGTAGAAGCAGCTTGGATAGAAGTGTATGCAGACGTGAAGAAATATTGGGATTTATATCAGCTTGCTGAAAAATTAATTGATATTGAAGACTGGCTACAACAATGGCGTTTCCGTCATATGAAAACGGTAGAACGAATTATTGGACATAAAATGGGAACAGGCGGCTCTTCGGGTGTATCTTATTTAAAACGAGTACTTGATCAACGGTTCTTCCCTGAGCTTTGGAATGTTCGTACGAAATTATAGGAATAAGCTTGTCAGCTAATTATGGCTGATAGGCTTATTTTTTTATTTGAACACAATTATGTTTTAATAAAAGGAACAAGATATAATAAATGAAGTATCTATTTTAATGGAGGTAATGTTTTTGGATTTTAAGCAACTAGAAAATAAATTTGAAAAGAAAAAAGTGAACACATTTCTCGTTTATCAAAAAGGGGAATTAACAACTGAGTATTATAAAACGTTAGAGTGTGAAAATAACTTATATAAAATAAATTCAATTACAAAAAGTATTGTATCAATATTAATAGGTATTGCAATTGATAAAGGATATATAAATAGTATACATACACCAATTACAGTATGGATTCAAAACGTACCTGAGGAAAAGAGTAATTTGACGCTTTATCATTTATTGACGATGACAACAGGAGAAGATTGGAAGGAGTTTGGGAATGGAGTTGTTTTCCCAAATGATTTTGTAGAATCAGAAAACTGGGTGCAGTACATATTAGAAAAACCAATAATTGAAGAACCCGCTACAAAAATGAATTATAACTCAGGTTCTTCTCATTTACTTAGCTATATTATTCAAGAAGCAACTGGAATGTCGACAGAGCGGTTTGCGAAAAGGTATTTATTTGAGCCATTAGAAATCACCGAATATGAGTGGCAACGAGATCCGCAAGGTATATATGTCGGCGGCTTTGGTATGAAAATGAAATCTATAGATTTATTAAAGTTAGGAAGATTATGTTTGCAGAATGGATATTGGAATGGGAATGAAATTGTATCAGCGAAATGGTTAGAAGAGTCAAGTGAAGCTCTATTTGAAACATATGAACATGTCGGTGCGTATGGATATCACTGGTGGGTATTAAATAACAAAAGATTTCACATACCGTATTGTATGTATTTTGCTATGGGATATGGAGGACAATATATTGTTATCATTCCGCAGTTAGAACTTGTCGCTGTTTTGAGTAGTCATATGCCAAAACGTGGACTCGTTCCATTAAAATTATTTATTGAGCATGTACAGGAGAATTCCAATTATATATAAGGAGAGGAGGGACTGTATGGAGAATGTAAAAATGATATCCTTTTTTAGGCTATGTTTAAGTCTGCTAGCATTTAGTGCCCTTATTACGCAATTTATAATAAGGGCACAGATGATACCATTCAATCCAATTAATTTTTTTAGTTTCTTCACTATCGAAAGTAACATATTAGTTGCATTCATTCTCCTTTTAAGTAGTATTGGAACAGCTACATTTGGTCGCTCAGAACAATTTGGTATACTTCGTGGTGCAGCGACCGTATACATACTTACAACAGGACTCATTTATTTTTTATTATTGAGAGGATTAGAAGAGTCACTTCAAACGGCAATACCATGGGTAAATACTGTGCTACATTATATCATGCCAATTGCAATGCTTTTAGATTGGGTTTTAAATCCACCTACTAAGAAAATTACATGGAAATACGCTGCGAGTTGGCTATTATTCCCATTGTTCTACGTAGTTTATAGCGTAATACGTGGTCCAATTGTGAATTGGTATCCTTATCCGTTTCTAGATCCGAGAATAGGCGGATATGAAAGAGTCTTTTTCTATAGTGTCGGGATAGCAGTTGTAATTGGTGCTTTATGTATATTAGTTAAAATGTTGGGAAATAGAAATTTCAGGAAATAATTTTAGTAGCTAAATAAGAATAAAGAACCTCACTGTATACATTTTAAACAGTGGGGGTTTTGTTTTAACGATTTGTTTTCTGAAATGACATTTTTATAAATTTCTCCGTCTTCGTTTCAAATTCTATATCAACAAAAACACCATATTCTTTTCCATCCTCACGTAGCCACAATTTAAATTTTTCAACTGTTACTTTAACTGTTTTTGGTTTTCTACCTATATGAAGATAATCAATAATCTCTGCCTTTGGGTATTGTTCTTTCGTTTTTTCTACAGCAAGCTTACCCCATTTTGCATAAGGCGGCTGTGCATGAACAATTGATGGTTCAGTATATATAGTCGAACATGTTGTTAATAAAAAAGTGACGAGTGCGATACGCTTTAAGAATTGCTTCATAATAAACTCCTTTTTTCCTTTTTATATATTATTTACATATTCTTTTAGCTATATTAGTTTGGATTTTTTTGTCTTCTTTACATAAAAGCGATGGTTTTACAAAACATAACCATGAATTCATTTCTGTAAATAAGGAGGGAAATCTATGCGTCAAAAAGCTGTTTTAAAAATAGCAATTTTGCTAGTATTCATAGGACTATCTTTGATGGTCAGTAGTATACAACTAAAAAATGTTGAAGCCTTTTCTAATCAAGTCATTCAAAGGGGGGCATCTGGTGAAGATGTTATTGAACTTCAATCTCGTCTGAAATATAACGGATTTTATACGGGAAAAGTAGATGGTGTTTTCGGATGGGGTACATACTGGGCACTTCGGAATTTTCAAGAGAAATTCGGATTGCCTGTTGATGGTTTAGCGGGTGCTAAAACGAAGCAGATGCTTGTAAAGGCAACGAAGTATGAAAAATCGACTGCTAATAAAGGTACCACAACGAATAAAGGGAATAGCGGTGGAGGTACACAAGAAAATAAGCCACCAAAAAGTACAGGGACAAATGTTCCAAACGGTTATTCTCAAAATGATATACAGCTAATGGCAAACGCTGTATACGGAGAATCACGTGGAGAGCCGTATTTAGGACAAGTAGCAGTAGCTGCGGTTATTTTAAACCGCGTAACAAGTGCATCATTCCCAAATACTGTTTCAGGAGTAATCTTTGAACCGAGAGCCTTTACAGCAGTAGCAGATGGACAAATCTATTTAACACCAAATGAAACAGCGAAAAAAGCTGTACTAGATGCGATCAACGGCTGGGATCCTACAGGAAATGCATTATATTATTTCAATCCAGATACCGCGACAAGTAAATGGATTTGGTCTCGTCCACAAATTAAAAAAATTGGTAAACATATTTTCTGTAAATAGAGCGGAGGTGGAAACATGTTACGAGGTATTATCATTGTATTATTAACAGTAGGTGTAGTTGGAACAGGTTATTGGGGCTATAAAGAGCACCAAGAGAAAAATGCAGTTTTAATTCGAGCGGAAAATAGTTATCAACGAGCATTCCATGATTTAGCATACGAGGTTGATTTATTACACGATAAAATTGGTACAACGCTTGCGATGAATTCACGCTCATCTTTATCACCGGCATTAGCGGATGTATGGCGTTTAACATCAGAAGCGCGCTCGGATGTAGGACAATTACCATTAACATTAATGCCATTTAATAAAACAGAAGAATTTTTAGCAAATATCGGTGATTTTAGTTACCGTGCAGCCATTCGTGATTTAGAAAAAGAACCGTTAAATAATCAAGAATATAAAACATTACAAACTTTATATTCAAACGCTGGTAATATTCAAGATGAACTAAGAAAAGTGCAACATCTTGTTTTGAAAAATAATCTGCGCTGGATGGATGTAGAATTGGCTCTTGCGTCAAATCAAGATCCAGCGGATAACACAATTATCGATGGATTAAAGACAGTAGAAAAGAATGTAACATCATATTCGTCTACTAATTTCGGACCGACTTTTACAAGTGCACAAAAGAAGAAAAAGGGCGGATTTGAAGCAGAAGGGAAAGCAATTTCGAAAGAAGAAGCTGAAAAAATTGCTAGATCATTTTTAAATTTAAAAGGTAATGAAAAAGTAGAAGTCGAGAAAAGCGGAAAAGGTGCAAAAGAATCATTTTATAGTGTAAAGATTCAAGACCCAGCGACAAATAATGAGTTTTATATGGATATTACCGAAAAAGGTGGATATCCAATTTGGGTAATGAATAACCGAGAAATTAAAGAACAAAAAATTAGTTTAAATGATGCTGGAAGTAAAGGTTTAACCTTTTTAAAGGATCACAAATTTACAAATATGGAGTTATTTGATAGTTCTCAATATGATAATATCGGTGTGTTTACGTACGTTGTAAATGAAAACGGAGTGCGTATTTATCCAGAAGCAATTCAAATGAAAATTGCTTTAGATGATGGATCGATTGTTGGGTTTTCAGCGAAGGAATATTTAGCATCACATCAAAAACGAACAATACCAAGCGCGAAGCTAACTGCTGCTGAGGCAAGAAAGAAAATTAATCCAGATGTAAAAGTAATGGAAGAGCGAAAAGCTTTAGTAGTAAATGATTTGCATAATGAAGTACTTTGCTATGAATTTGTTGGTACTTTAGGAAAAGATACGTATCAAATTTTCATTAACGCAAATAGTGGAGCAGAAGAAAAAGTGAAGAAAATGCAAGCGGTTGAAAAAATTTATGATTAAACATCAATAATAAAGTGGTGAGAATAATGAAAATCCTAATATATATGTTGATGCTTTGTTTCGTTATTACTGGCTGTAGCATTGGAAAAAAAGACAATCTAAATGAAAAGCCAGAACAAAAAAATGTTTCAATGAAAAATGTTAATTATACGAATAAATCAAATAAGCCAAATGAAAAAGCTGCGGATCATTTAGCATCTTTAGCAGCAAGTGTGCCTGGAGTGAACGACGCAACAGCGGTAGTAATTGGGAAATATGCTGTCGTTGGTATTGATGTAAAAGCAAAGCTTGACCGAACGCGTGTAGAGTCCATTAAATACTCTGTTGCAGAAAGTTTAAAAAATGATCCTGATGGTGCAAACGCAATAGTTGTAGCAGATGTTGATACGTACGAACGTCTCAAACAAATCGGAAAGCAGATTAAAAAAGGTAAAACAGGAGAAGGTATACTAGATGAATTAGCAGCAATTGTTGGCCGAGTAATGCCACAAGTTCCAAACGATCTAATTGAAAATAGAGAAACGAATCCAATTAAAGATAATGATAAACAATTGCCAAAAGATGAAGAACAAGAACTAAGAAAAGAGCAGGATGAACAGTCAAATAATCATTTGAAGAAATAAAGTTAGCCTCGTACTAAATTGTACGAGGCTTTTTCAATGTAATATTAAATATTCAGTTTATTCGTAAGGTAATATATGGTTTAATTATGATAGGAGGGACAACTGTTATGATGAAAAAAAGTGCATTTATATTATGTAGTCTATGCCTAAGTTTCAGTATGACAGCGTGTGAACAGAAGAAAGAAGTAAAAAAACAAACAGTAACTTCTTCTACTGTGATGGAAATTCAGAAGAAAGAATCTATAAATATAAATCATTTCTCGAAAATAAATGAAGGAATGACTTATACAGAAGTGAAAGATTTAATCGGTTTTGAAGGGGAGTTACTCATAGAAGAAGGGGAAGAACATTCTACACAAATTAAACAAATTTTTGCTTGGAAAGGTAGCGATCCAAAATCATTTGTTGAGATTACATTTTTGGATGGAAAGGTTCATTCTAAAACACAGCAAGGTTTAAGTTAATAACTTGAAGGAATGGGAGAGTTAAGCATGAACATACATACTGGGGAAATACAATTAGTTCCTTATAGGGAGAAGTACAAAGAAATTATACAATCATTTACTTTACCAAGTGAACAAGTTCAATTTACATCAGATCCAGGTGAATTACTTGAGAAAGCAAAAAGTGATCGTACAAAAAATGTGATAGTTATTTTAGATTATAACCAGGTACCAGTTGGTATTTTTGCATTACAAACTGGTGATAGAGTACAGGAATTTACAGAAAATAAAAACGCTCTACTTCTAACTTCATTTTCTATTAATCATGATAGACAGAGAAGAGGATATGCTAAAAAATCATTAGCATTATTGCAAGAGTTTGTAAAACGTTATTTTCCGATAAAGAATGAAGTTGTACTTGCGGTAAATGAAAAAAATATTCCTGCACAAAATTTATATAAAAAAGTCGGCTTCCAAGATAAAGGCTTTAGAAGAATGGGACCAATTGGTCAACAAATAATAATGCACTTATCTATAATGAAATAACGAGATAAAAACTTACTCTTGAACATTCATGTAGTAAGTTTTTTTTATTGTATGATATGTTAGTAAAATCGAAAGCAAGTATCCAAAAAAGATAAAGGTGTTAACATATATAGTTGAAAGGCTAATGATATGTGAGGAGTAATTATATGACAATTTATATTGCGTTACTAAGGGGAATCAATGTAGGTGGACATAAAGTAATCAAAATGGCTAATTTGAAACGAGTGTTTGAATCAATAGGATTAAAACAAGTGAAAACATATATTCAAAGCGGTAATATCGTGTTCGAATCTGAGGAAGATATAAACTTTCTAAAGGGAAAAATTGAATCTGAAATTAAAAACGAATTTGATTTCGATGTTCCAGTCATGCTAAGAACAAATGATGAATTTATTAATATTATAAAAAAATGTCCTTATGAAGTTTATTCATTGTTAGAAGGAGAAAGTATACACATTGCCTTTTTAGCTAATCCACTTTCTGAAGATGAGAGGAAGCAGTTACTTATGTACAAAAGTGAACTTGAAGATTGCTATATAGATGAAACGGTTGTATATTTGTTTTTCAAAAATAGCATTCGGAATTCTAAATTAATGAACCAGTTTCAAAAGTTACATACACCAGCTACAGTCAGGAATTGGCGGACTGTAAATAAATTGAAGGTGATTGTAGAAGGTATGCAAATATAAAAAGATAAGGTTTTCTGTATATAGAAAACCTTATCTTTTTATTTATATTGTTTTGCGACAATAAATTCAACGATAGGATAAATAAAGAATGAAGAACAAAGTGCGATAAACAGAGGTAGGTTTTTAACACCATCTAAATTGGAACCCATAGAAAATCCTTCCGAGAAGAGTAATATAAGGAACATTATAACTACAAGCACAAAATAAGCGATTTTAAAGCTTTTATATGTAATTTGCTGTCCCATTTCATCTTGGCTTTCTTCTGACACACCGTGGAGATCTCCCCATGTAATATGATTGATGAGGTAGCTAAGTATTAAAGCGCTTGTGAAAATGGTTCCACCTAAAATCTCACCTTCAGCGATGTATGTATAAGCTCCGTGTATAAGCACCCCAAGTAATGATAAAACGATTGTTATTAAAATGAATTTTTTATGATTCATATTAGAATAACTCCCCCCATGTTGTAAAAAAGTCTTTACATTCACAGTATAAAATTGGAAAACCCTTATGTCAAATACTTTTTACATAAAATATATGGTTATATAATATTCTGTTTTTATGATGAATAAAAAATTACATTACATTTGAATGTAAAAGAATGGGCTCGCATATATTTGGAAGGGATGTCAGATTAATTTAGGGGGTAGTTATGTCTATACTTTTAAAAGCTGGTGCAGATGCAGGAAATAATGGTTTGAAGTTAATGGTGAAAGGGCAGGACCCTATTTTTATTCCGAGTATTTATTCTTTATATATAGGAGAGCCTACAGGACTGTTAGATGAGGCAGATGTTTCATTATCAGAATTAGAGAATCATATTGATGTGACCATAAGTTCTCCTTCACTAATGTTAAATAACGTACGATACATCGTTGGAGAAAAAGTGATTCAAGATCAATTAAAAGGTACTGAAGTGGAGAAGAAATCAAATAAATCTACTGATGAACTGATGGTCATTACAATACTTTCAGGTTTAGCAATAAGTGCTATGCGTCAAAGTTCAACTTCTAGCCATATTAATATTCGATATGATCTATCTGTCGCACTTCCAATGCAACTTATTACACAAGAAATTGCTGCGGAAAATGCGAAACGTTATATGGGCAATCATAAAGTCGTTTTCCATTACCCGAACGGACGCGATGTGACAATTAATGTTTCAATAGAGTTTTGTAAATGCCTTCCTGAAGGTGCTTCTGGAACGTGGGGCATTGTATATGATGAAGAAGGAAATGTTGTGAAACATAAAATAGAATGTGAACAAAATCAAGTTTCTGAAATTGATTTTGTAGATAAAACTTTATTGTCTTTTGATATTGGCGCGGGTACAACAGAAGAAGTCGTTTCGTTAGGAGTAAATTTCCGTCCTCAACTAAGTAAAGGGCTATCTTATGGTGTTAAAGAAACGTTGCTACAAATTATTACGAGATGGAATAGGAAATATCCTACGAAAACGATTGATAGTATTACAGAGTTTAATCAAATTTATTTAAATGAAAAGCACCCAAGAAATGCGCTGTTAGTTGAAGAATCACAACCAGCACTTTTAGGGTTAGCTGCGCGCGTCGCAACAGATATTATAAATAAAATTGACGATATGAAGGATGATCCATACGTATTTATTTATGGTGGGGGCGCAGTTATCATTAAAAATAGCTTGAAAATGATTCTAAAACAAAAAGGACGCCTAAAAAATGTAATCTTTGTAGATAATCCATTATTTACAAATGCAAGAGGATTATTAGTCTATACTTGTTCGCCAAAGTATAGAGAGCATAAGCAAAAAGAGTTAGGATTTACAAACTTAACGATAAGTTAGTTGGTGGAAGTATGCGATCTAGGCGATATAAACGTGGTGATCGAATAAAAATAAATATTCATAAATCGGTATCACCTGAAATGATTGCATGGCTTAATAAACAATCTAATCCAACTAATTTCTTTTTCTTTGCAGCACAGCAATTGTTTAAACAAGTAGGAGATATTGATGTATCGAAAGCCTTGCCAAGTAGTCATGTTTTTTCTTTATACGTAGAACCGTCATCTATACTAAAAGTTGAAGTGAATCCATTTAAACATGTCCCACTAGAAGCGAGTAAATCCACCGAAAATGTAAAAAAAAAATCGTGGGAATCTGTTGATCAATTAGATTGTCCGTTTTTTTAAACATAGAAAAATAAATAAAGCGCCCATCACTATACATACGGAGACAGTGATGGGCTTTTATTAGTGTGTGTCTAAAATGAGGCACAATACAATTTGTGTCCCTTATAACAGTTGATTTTATTTACACTTTGGATGTATGTTCTGAAACTGCTTTAATAATTTCTTTCCAGTCATCAGGATGATTTTCATGTCCTGCCCCTTCAAGAGTTAATAGTGTTACATTTGGAATTTCGTCAATCAGTGCGAGTCCATGTTCAAATGGAAGTGCTGTGTCGTCGGTACCATGTATTACTAAAGTAGGTGTTTTTACAGATTGAAGTACGCCTTCATAAACATCATCACCTTGAAGTAAAGCGTGATTAAACATACTTAAGAGATTGTTAGCTCTTTCTATTTCTTGCTTTACTTGGGTATAAACTCTGTTTTCATCAAATGTCCGTTTTGATCCGCATAAAAGACGAGAGCCCGAAACTAAATACTCTGCCACAGCGCTTTGATTCGTCCAATCTATATTTGTACCATTAGCATGATGTATCAAAATTCTTTCATCCATCGGAGGCAAATCGCGAGTGTTGTTATCAGATCCAATTACACTTGTTGCCAGTAAAGTTAACGTTAAAATTCTTTCAGGATGATTTACCGCGGCAATTTGAGAAATCATACCGCCTAACGACATACCAAATAGGTGCGCATGATCAATATGATAAGCATTTAGCACTCCGATTGCATCTTCAGCCATATCAGCTACAGTATAATTAGAAGTTCCAGGTTCATATGTAACAGATCGCCCTACATCACGGTTATCATAGCGGATTACAAATCTCCCTGTACTAGCCAACCTCTCACAAAATTCTTGATCCCAATAAATCATGGAACACGTAGCTCCCATAATTAATAAAATTGCTGGATGATTAGGATCGCCGAAGCTTTCTGTACATATATCAATACCATTGATTTTGAAAAACTTCTCACTCATCGTTTTCTCTCCATTCTTTTTGAAATTCATTAATAAAATAAAGAAAATATAATATAATGCTGAGTGTTTCGTAGGCGTAAATTAGATTGGATTAAAGTAAAGTTTTTTTGCATTTTGATGCTTTATTAGAATGGTAGCATACATAACACCTCCAAACATATTTATTGTCATTTGAAACGAAATATTTTGAAAAATAATTGTAAGTTATTAAAATAAAGTGAAACTTTAATCAGTGGGGGTTTTCTTCATCCCCCACTGATTATCAGCCCGCACCAATCGGGCTTTTACGGGCAGTTGCTCCCCCACCTAACTTCTTTGCTTTCGCTGAATTTTGAGGTAGGGGTCTTACTGCCCGTTAATGCGGGATAAACAGCAAGGAGGAGAGGAAATGAAAGCAATGGTTATTGATCAATATGGTAGTGTTGAAGAATTAAAAGAAAGACAAGTTCCAAAACCAGTTGTTACATGTAATGAGGTATTAATACGCATACATGCAACATCTGTGAATCCTGTTGATTGGAAAATAAGAAAGGGAGAATTTACTTCTTTCTATTCAGCATAAACGTGTTTTAGTGAAAGTATCATTTCTTCAGTAGAAAGATTAATTTCAACTAACACATCTAATTCTTGATTTGTTTCCAAGTCGATTTCTTGAATGTTAGAGTTGACTATTAAACAGTTGATACCACCATTCTTTGTCCCATCTTTCATAGAATGAAGTACTTTCTTAAAATCTTCTTCAGATTTGACGTGCTCTAAACTTGATACTGCAACGATGTAGTCATAAGTGATAGGAGCAATATAATAGTCTTCAATTGCTGATTGTTCCGCTTTTATTCCTTCAAATACACCATGTTCTTTGCTGTAAATTTGTAATTTCGTTAAAGCTGAATCAAGTAGATCTACACAAGTAACAGTACCACCAGAATTCATGATTTTTTGAGCGATTGGAATACTATTTCTACCGACTCCTGAGCCAAGGTCAAGTACTTGCAAGTTGTGCTGTTTTTCAAAAAATCCATAACTGTTTTAACAGGTTTATAAAGCAAAGATCCAACTTCCAATAGTTTATATTGTTCATAACATAGATCATGATACTTTTTCTCTTCCGTTCTTATGTAATCGGTTCTGTTCATAGTGTTTCAGCTCCAATATTTTCATAGCGAAATGGGTATGTCGGACAGCCTTTCACATTTGTTTGAATTCGAAAAATACCACCAGCATGGGGGTACTGTTTTAATTCCTCATCCGTCATTCTCGTTCTGGCAGTTGTAACATATAAATCAGTTAAATCGGATCCTCCAAATGTGCACGATGTTACAAATAACGCAGGGATAGGAATACTTACAACTTGTTTTCCAGTCATAGGGTTCCACCTAGTAACCTTTGAACCTCCCCAATGCGCAATCCACAAACAGCCTTCTTCATCAATTGTCATACCATCAGGAAGACCGTCATTTTCGGGGAAAAGGATAACATCACTTGGATTACGAATTTCTCCAGTATGTATGTCATAATCAAAACGAACAACTTTCTTAGTAGGCGTATCAATAAAATAAAGAAATGTATGATCAGGAGACCAAGCGATGCCGTTTGATGTATTAACACGTACAATTTTTTTATCTGCGGTGAAATTATTATGTAAGCAATACAAGGAACCAGCCGCATGAATGCCGTATAAGTCTGTAGTGCCTGCCCAAAAACGGCCAGCTGGATCGCATTTCCCGTCATTAAAACGATTTTCTAATAAATGTGGTTCGGGATCATAAATATGTGTGAGTTTTTCTGTATTTAAATTAAGAGAGTAAAATCCCCCTTCCATAGCTAGAAGTACAACATCATCTAAATATGGAACAACACAACCGACTTGCTGATTCAGAGCAATCACCCGGTTCGTATTATTAGCAGGATTATAAATGCATAATTTTTTCTCGATAATATCAACCCAGTATAAAAGTTGTTTCGTATCATTCCAACATGGTCCTTCAGCTAAACTAGCCTTAGTATCTAAAACCAATTCTATATTTCTAAACAAGAAGTTCACCTCGATTTTTTTAGATATCTATATAGTTCAATAAAAATAGATGTAAACCTTTAGTTGAAATAACATTAAGATTTATGATGTGGAAAAGAGGCTTTCTCAAGTAATTCAAAAATTGCATATAACTATGGGGAGGAAAATACATATGATGTTTTATGAAATTATTTGCTTCTCATGTAAGAATGTATTTCGTGTTTACGAAGGCAGTGAAAAATATAAGCGATTTAAAGAGAAACCGAAAGGGACATATTGTTGTGATAAGTGTAGTCACAAAATTCAATTAGAAGCGATAAAACATTTTTTCAGATAGTTATATGCTATTTGTTTCTGTTCAGAAAAATTTGACAGTGAATACGTAATAGATTAACATATGTAAAAACTAATATTAAAACTGGCATTGAAGAGAAGAGTAGTTAAGAAAGAGTACATACAGAGAGCTCTGGTAGCTGAGAAAGAGCGGTATACATCTTAATGAAAAAAGACTTGGAGCTGCGCAAGGAACTAATTTGTTTAGGGATGGTGCGACGGGTTCTCCCGTTATAGAGATAGGGTATAAGCATATTTTGCCGTACCTGAAGAGGTTAATATGGTGACGTATTAACAAACTGAGGTGGTACCGCGAAGCTAATAACTCTCGTCCTCAAGATGAATAATCTTGGGGGTGGGAGTTTTTTTTTTGCATAAAACTGAAAATATAAAAACAAAAACACAATTGAGGTGAGGAACATATGCATTGGGCGTATGAGGTAGCATATGAATTAATTAGAAAACATCCAAACAAAGAAACTTTCGTTTGCGCATCTGGAATAAGTCCATCTGGTTCTGTTCATATCGGGAACTTTCGTGAAATAGTAACGACTTATTTCGTTGTTAGGGCGCTTCAAGATTTAGGGAAAAAGACTCGTTTTATATTTTCATGGGATGAAATAATGAAAGAAAATCAAAAACAATTGTTTGTTATTATATATAGGCTCATTATGAATCAATCAAGTGGCCCGCGTATACCACTACTTATACATGTTGTCGGAGTTGAAAAATTTGTCTCATTATTAGATTTCTAGAGTCAGATACAAAAACAACGCAAGTACTTATAAAAATAAGTGCTTGCGTTACATAGTTCTTTACTATCGCGAATACATCTTTGGACACTCATCGCCATTTGGTTCATAAAAACAATGACTTTTAAATTGCCCTGCAAACGGCTGATTATACCACTCGGGCGGGCAAGCTCCGACTGGACGGAAATACCAAAGAGCCCATCTTGCTGGCCAGCGCCATTCACCTTGTAAAACTCGTCTTGCGATTTCTTTTTCTGAGTCACGAGCACGTTGATAAAAGTATCCGTATTGAACCGCTTCAAATCCGCCAGGGCTTTGATACACAGCATCGCGTACTGTACGGATCTGTTTAAAATCTAAGCAATCACAAAATACACGGTTTACTACAACACATCCAACAAGTTGTTCTCCTTGTCGACCTTCGCCTTCAGCTTCAGCACGTATTAAACGTGCAAGTAATTCAACGTCACTTTCGTTGTATGGAATAAGGGGCATAGTGATACCACCTTTCTTTACCTGTTATAGTAAAGAGTGTATGTTTCAAAATGAGCTAAGTGCTTTTTTCTTTGAAATTACTACTAATTTTAAAAAGGAGCTTATACGGTTAAAAGCTAATTATTATATAGAAGATAAAAATGAAAAAGGAGAGGTACTATGCATCGTATTCATAAAGACCATATCATTTACGCAATGTCTCCACATAATGAGCCATGTATGGAAGTAGAACCTGGGAGCAGGATTATATTTGAAACGTACGACTGCTTTGAAAATCAAATTGATTCTGAAGATGTTGTGTTTCAAGAACTAGATTGGGATCGAATTAATCCAGCGACTGGACCTGTATATATTAAAGACGCAGAACCTGGTGATATATTAGTCGTAACGATTGAAAAGATTAAAATTGCAGAGCAGGGTGTTTTAACTACAGGTGCGAACCTTGGTGTAATTGGTGATGAGCTAAATGAAAATACAGTGAAAATTGTCCCAATACATAATGAACATGTTGTATTTTCAAATGAACTACGAATTCCAATTAATCCAATGATTGGTGTGATTGGTACTGCACCGAAAGAAGAGAGTATATCATGTGGCACACCGCATGATCACGGCGGGAATATGGATTGTAAAGAGATAAAAGAAGGAACAACATTATTATTACCTGTAAATGTTCCAGGTGCTCTTTTAGCATTAGGTGATTTACACGCTGCAATGGGCGATGGTGAAATTGGTGTTAGTGGCGTGGAAGTTGCTGGAAAGGTAACTGTAACAGTTCAAACTATAAAAGGAAAAAAATGGCCACTACCAATGGCTATCCAAAAAGAAAAAATAATGACGATTGCTTCAGAGAAATTGTTAGATGATGCAGCTAGTCGCGCCGTACATAATATGGTGACATTTTTACATGAAGAATTAGAAATGCCTAAAGCTGATGCAACTCTTTTATTATCAGCAGCAGGTAATTTAAAAGTTTGCCAAGTCGTGGATCCGTTGAAAACGGCGCGGATGGAACTAGGGATGGATTATGTGAAGAAACTGGGATTTAATTTAAGTGAATTTCATATTAAATAAGAAAAAAAGAAAAAGGATACTTTTATATAAAAGCATCCTTTTTTAATTTACGGATTCAATGAAAAGAGGTAGTATTTATTTTGTATAATTGTATATGATATCGTGGATTGAAAAGGAGTTAATAATGGTTAAAATTATGATTGTAGAAGATGATATGAAAATTGCGGAACTATTATCAACATATATTGCGAAATACGGTTACCACGGAATTATTGTATCGGATTTTCAAAATGTATTAGATATTTTTTTAGAAGAACAACCAGAGTTAGTTTTATTAGATATTAATTTACCAAGTTTTGATGGATACTTTTGGTGTCGTCAAATTCGTGCGGTTTCTACATGTCCGATTTTATTTATCTCGGCCCGTGAAGGTACGATGGATCAAGTTATGGCGTTAGAAAATGGTGGCGATGATTTTATTTCGAAGCCTTTCCATTATGAAATTGTAATGGCGAAAATTCGTAGTCATTTAAGACGTGCTTATGGAGATTATGCACCGAAATTAGAAGAACGAATAGTTGAGCAACAAGGTCTTTGTTTATACCCCGAAAGACTTGTATTAAAGCTACGGAATCAAGAGATTGATATAACGAGAAATGAAGCCATTTTATTAGAAATGTTAATGAAAAATTATCCGCGCGTTGTGAGTAGAGAAGTGTTACTTAATAAATTATGGGATAGCGAATCTTATGTTGATGATAATACATTAAGTGTAAATACAACACGTGTGCGTAAAAAATTAAAAACGTTACATATTGAAGGAGCAATTGAAACGATTCGTAGTGTTGGATATAGACTGCATATTACTTGGGGAAAGGGTATAGAAAAATGATAAGGCTATTTATACGTGATCATATACCACTTATATGTTTTACTGTTTTCCAACTCCTAGCCATATTCCTTGTATATTGGTTTGATGGGCATAATCATATTACAACGGCATTATATGCAATGTTTTTAGGTGCTTTTTTTATGGTAAGTTATATATTATTTCGTTATTTTACACATCGATCTTTTTATGAACGGTTAGCAAATCCAATGCAATCTTTGGATGAATCTGTTCAAAAATCTGATTTTGCAGTTTTATCTACTGCTCTCCAAGATCTGCTCGAGGTGCAATATCGCCATTATCAAAATCAGTTACAATTACAAGAGAGAAAAAATAATGATCATTTAACCTTTATGAATCAGTGGATTCATCAAATGAAAACACCTTTATCTATAATAGAATTAATTACACAGGATGAAGTGGATTCGCGTTTTGAAAGTATAAATGAGGAAACAGATAGGTTGAAAAAAGGGTTAGAGATGGCTTTGTATGTCGCGCGTTTAGAAGCATTTACACAAGATTTTTATGTGGAAAGAGTACAACTACATAAAATAGTGAATGATGCCGTGCATGAACATAAACGCTTCTTTATCCGGAATTTTGTATATCCAGAGCTTGCAATCGATAAGGATATTGTTGTAGAAAGTGATGCGAAATGGTTACAATTTTTAATTGGACAAATAATATCGAATGCGATTAAATATTCATCAGGTAGTAGAGAAAAGATTAAAGTGAAAGCATGTAAGGAAGGGAATACAGTTGTGCTTGAAATTGCCGATAATGGCGTCGGGATACCGAAGCAAGATTTACCAAGGGTGTTTAAACCTTTCTTTACAGGAGAAAATGGTAGAGATTTTAAAGAATCAACTGGAATGGGACTACATCTTGTATATGAAATTACAAAACAATTAGGACATAGTGTAGAGATCCATTCAGAAGTTGGTAAAGGTACCGTTGTTCGAATTAAATTTTATAATGTATAAAAAGGGATTCAGGTTAAAGGACTTTTGAGATAAGTTTTTTAGCCTTTTTTATATCCTTGATAAAATTGGAGAATGAAATATTATATACCTAAGAAAAGCAAAACGAACCCGATAAGAATGAAATACTAGATACATAAACGCTTTTTAATAATAAAATAGAAACCTTTATTAGTTGCGAATGATAGGGGGATTAAAATGGATATTCGGAAAATGAGATATTTCATAACAGTGGCAGAAGGATTAAACTTTAGTCGTGCAGCAGAACGTCTTATGATGGCACAACCACCTTTAAGTCAAGAAATCCGTAAATTAGAAGCAGAATTAGGAGTTCAACTTTTTCATCGAACGAAAAGAATGGTTGAACTTACCGATGCCGGAAAAATATTTTTAGAAGGTGCACGACAAACGTTGCTTCAAGTAGATAGAGCTATTAAAGAAACACAGCTTGCGGATGAAGGGAAGATAGGACATTTAACAATTGGTTTTGTCGATTCTACAGAAACCGTTATAGACATATTAAAAACATTTCGAGAACGGTTTCCTAAAATTCAGCTCATTTTACGTGAGGTGACAACAGACCAGCAAATGAAAGCGCTTTATGAAAAACAAATTCATATTGGATTTATTCGTTCCAGGCAGAATAATGAAATGTTATTTTCCGAAGTTTGTTCTGAAGAATGTTTAAAATTGGTTTTACATCTAGATCACCCTTTAGCTTCGTTACCTAATATTTCAATTAAAGCACTGGTGGATGAACCATTTATTTTATTTCCTCGCCATTTCGGTACAAACTTCTATGATCTAATTATTAGTTACTTTTGGGAACACGGAGTAAATTTAAATATTGTTCAAGAAGCGATTCAAATGCAAACGATTGTGAATTTAGTTGCAGCAGGAATGGGGGTTTCTGTCGTTCCATCCTCAGTGGAAACTTATAAAAAATCAGGAGTTATATATAAAGAAATTCAAGAAAATACACCGAAAATAAATTTATATGCTGGATGAAGACAAGATGAAAAATCTGTCGTGTTAGAAAACTTCTTAACAGTTGTTAGAGAGGTTTATACGACTTCACAAGTTGAATTTGAAAAGTAAAGGCCCATCTTGATGGGACGGGTAGTGGGAAATTTGGGAAGAAAAACTTCTATTTTTATCCCGCATTAACGGGCAGCAAGACTCCCACCTCAAAATTCGGCTGTAAAGCAAAGGAGTTAGGTGGGAGATCAACTGCCCGTAAAAGTCCGATTGGTTCAACTAATAATCAGTGGGGGATGAAAAAAAAACCACTGATTAAAGTTTCACTTTATTTTAAAGTCACTGACGGTTCAACCTGTTTTGCTCGGATCATACTCAATGAAACTTTTTAGTACAGTATCAATTTGATCCATAATTTCAGGTTGCAATTTAACACTAGAAGCAATTACGTTTTCTCTTATTTGCTCCGGATTTGACGCGCCAATAATTGCAGAGGAAACGGCTGGATTTTGTAGCACCCAAGCAACTGCGAGTTGAGATAGGGTAAGATTAGTTTCTTGCGCGATAGGATTAAGTTTCTGAAT
The DNA here is from genome assembly GCF_014932895.1 of Bacillus thuringiensis. Lineage (GTDB taxonomy): Bacteria > Bacillota > Bacilli > Bacillales > Bacillaceae_G > Bacillus_A > Bacillus_A thuringiensis_AA. The sequence continues at coordinate 206,058 of NZ_JACYOF010000004.1, forward strand.
AGCAGTGAGTACATCATCTCTCATCCAACGTTGCACGAGTTTTTGGAAAAATGGTTTACCAGCAACAGAGTTAGCACGTGATTGATTCGGTATTGGTTTACCAGGCTGATATTTTCCTGTGAGAATACCTTGTGCAAGGGGAGACCAAACAACTTGACCAAGCCCTTCACGTTGACATGTTGGTATTACATCAGTTTGAATAATTCGCCACAACATCGAATATTGAGGTTGGCTAGCGATAAGTGGAATGTTCAATTCTCTTGCAAGTGCTGTACCACGGGTAATTTGTTCCGATGTCCACTCACTGACACCTAAATAAAGGACTTTACCTTGTCTTACAAGATCAGCAAAAGCTAACATCGTTTCTTCAAGAGGAGTTGTTGTATCAAATCTATGTGCATAGTAGACATCGATGTAGTCTGTCTGTAATCGGCGTAAAGATGCATTGCAATTTTCCATAATATGTTTTCGTGATAATCCACGATCATTTTTTCCAGGTCCAGTCGGATGGCATACTTTTGTACATAGTTCTATACTTTCTCGGCGTATACCTTGCAAAGCTCGGCCAAGTACTTCCTCGGCGATAGTATCCGAATAAACATCAGCAGTATCAAACGTTGTAATTCCGACATCTAGTGCGGTTTTCACACAATCATTTGCAGTATCTTCATTTACTTTTCCACCATGGTTTATCCAGTTTCCATATGCAATCTTACTTACTGTTAATCCACTGTTTCCGAGTTTGCTAAATTCCATTGTAGTATCCCTCCTTAAAAATGATAACTTTATTATAAGAACAGAAATGTAGTATGTATAATATATAATTAATCATAAATTTATATAAAAATTATATAAGAGGAAGTGCTTAGAAGTTTATTACTAGGGAAATCTAAAGCAAGTAGTACAACAAATGTGATTTGTGCTTGTTCAATATGAAGTTAAGAAATGATAAATAAACCTAGAAGAAAGCAATCTTTATAACAGCACATATAATCACATTTACTCATACAGTAATAGTATGGTACAATATGGTTACTAACGACGGAAAGGAATGATGGGTGGACGATGATTAACTAATCTTATTTTTAAATGTTGAAATTCAATAAATTTCAATTTGTAAAAAATAGGATTAGTCTGCCCAATTCCATACAATAGTATTGCTATTTGTTTTGCGTAATAGCTTATTTGGGTATAAATAATGTAACGACTAATCCTGCCAAAATTACTTTGGGAGGATTTTTTTGTTCTCCCTTAATGAAAGGGATCGGTAATATGAAAGAACTTTTAAAATTAAATGATGTTTATGTTGAAATAATGGAAAATACTTTATTAGAGAAAATGAATGTTACAGTGAAACAAGGGGATGTTATCGGATTAATTGGTAAAAATGGTGCTGGTAAATCAACTTTGCTTCAATTAATAAATGGGAAAATTGAGCCATCAAAAGGTACTGTTGAATGGCAGCAAATGAATATGACGACAGCATATGTTGAACAAGAAAAAGAATCTTTTATTAGTAATGATGTGATTGCAAAAGAAGCAGAACTTCTTGCAAAATGGGGCGTTCCAACGAACGATTTTCTTACGTTGAGTGGTGGTGAAAAACTGAAAGTTCGACTAGCAAAAGGATTTGCCGAAAATCCTAACGTCTTAATATTAGACGAACCGACAAATCATTTAGATGAGATGAGTACGGAATTTCTCATTAAACAAATAAAAAATATGAAAGGTACTGTTATCGTTGTATCGCATGACCGATATTTTTTAGATGTTATCGCAACAAAAATATGGTCAATTGAGGATAAGAAATTAATTGAACATAGCGGTAATTATACGAGTTATATGAAAGCGCGTGAGCAAAAACGAATGACGCAGCAGCGTGAATATGAAAAACAACAAAAAAAGATAGAACAAGTAGAAACTCATATAAAAGAATTAAATTCATGGTCACAAAAGGCACATGCACAGTCTACAAAACAAGAAGGATTTAAAGAATTTTATCGTGTGAAAGCGAAGCGAATGGATGCACAAGTTAAGTCAAAACGAAAACGTCTCGAAATAGAGCTTGAAAAAACGAAAATAGAACGTGTTAAAGAAGAGTATTCAGTTGAATTCTCTATTCAAGCGAATAAAAAAGTAGGAAAACGCTTCTTAGAAGTGAAACAATTGCAGAAAAAATTTAATAGACGAACATTATTTGAAAACGTTAATTTTACAATCCAGCACGGTGAGAAGGTTGCGATTATTGGACCAAATGGTAGCGGGAAAACAACATTACTGAAGATGATTATGGGATCGGAAACTGCTCAAGGAGAAATATGGATTTCACCATCAGCAAACATCGGTTATTTAACACAAGAAGTATTTGATTTACCACTGGATAAAACACCAGAAGATTTATTTTTTAAAGAGACGTTTGAAGAAAGAGGAAAAGTCCAAAATTTAATGAAACATTTAGGATTCCAAGCTTCTCAATGGAAAGAACCTATTCAGCATATGAGTATGGGCGAAAGAGTGAAATGTAAGTTAATGTCTTATATTTTAGATGAAAAAGATGTACTTATTTTAGATGAACCGACGAATCATCTTGATCTCCCTTCACGTGAACAGCTTGAAAATACATTAGCGGAGTATAATGGAACACTAGTTATCGTTTCTCACGATCGATATTTTCTGGAGAAAACAACTAACACGAAACTCATGTTTTCAAATAATACGATACAAAAGCAGCTAGAAGAGTCTCCTAAAACAAGAGATGATATTGAAGAGCTACGTTTAACGTTAGAAACAGAGAGACAAGAAGTATTAGGTAAATTAAGCTTTTTAACTTCTAACGACAAAGAATATGAAAAACTTGACGAACGATTTAAAGAACTTACGAAGCAGATAAAGGCACTTTAAGATACCTCTAGCTAGGAGGTATCTATAATTACCGATTATTAGCCCTCACCAATCGGGCGTTTACGGGTATTTGATTTCCCACCTAACTTCTTTGCTCCAGCCGAATTTTGAGGTGGGAGTCTTACTGCCCATTAATGCGGGATAAATTTGATTAAGGGGGATTAACATGGGAGAAGGAAAATTGACTAAGTTATTTAAAATAGACTGTGGAGATATATACTTACAAGAGTTTACCATTGAAGATGCGGAGAGTATTTATAAAATATCGAATCAACCGGAAATAGAAAAGTTTTTGCCAGACTGGAAATCAACGAAAGAACAACGAGTTAATTGGGTTGCAAATTATGAAATACCATCAAATAAAGCATTTCTTGATGCAGTGACAAATACATCCAACATTGATGATCATTTATTAAAGATACAAATGAATGTATTGGATGGTGCTGCACAGGCATGAAAGAAGAACTCCCTTCACCGAACAGAGAAATTATGTATGCTATTTCAAGTGAGTATCAAAATAATGGTTACGCTACGAAAGCGATTAAAGGGTTGATTGACTATTTGTTTAAAAATACAAATGTAGATGTTCTTAACGCAGTTGCTTTAATTAACAACGTACCATCAAATAAAGTTATTGAAAAATGTGGATTTACTTATATGAGCCAAAAGACCATAGAAAATTAACTATATAATCATTATTTATTGGTTAAATCAGAGTGGATAAATAATGGCGTTCTTTAAAAAGGTGATAATGGAATGAAATCATTTTAAGAAAAGAAAGCTTAGAGCTATAACTCTAAGCTTTTTTCATTTTATTTGCTTTTTAAGTTACTTATAAATCATTAATTGTTATCCAATGTATTGAAGTTGTATATTTATTTTCTTAACTCTTTCGTATTTTGCTATTAATGATAGTAAGAGATAAAGTAATTACACCAATATTAAAGGCACTAAACGCTGCTTAATTCCACTTCTATTCTAGATGAGAATTTTAATTAACTAATAATGTCCTGAAGATCAAAAATTAAGTATCATTGTATTTTATACTGCTATGCAAATATTATAAGATAGATAGGCATGGGTTATAAAAATGTTATCTGTTTTTTTAGAAATCTTACAAGCGTGTAAGATAAATGAAAGATGAATCAATATGAGCTGTAAGACAATTCCTTTACACTTTAAAGTGAGCAGTACAAATGAAGGGAGCATATAAATGGAAATTTTACATGCAAAAAGTATTAGTAAAGTATATAAAGGGAAAATACCTTTTAAAGCATTAGTAGATATTGATTTATCAATTCAAGAAGGTGAATTTGTAGGGATTATGGGGCCATCAGGAAGCGGGAAAACAACGTTATTGAATATGGTATCTACTATTGATTCTCCAACATCGGGAGAAATTTTAATAAATGGCACAAATCCTTTCCAATTGACATCAGATGATTTAGCTTTATTCCGTAGGAAAAAATTAGGATTTGTTTTTCAATCATTTAATCTTCTTAGCACACTTACAGTAAAGGAAAATATCGTATTGCCGATGACATTAGATGGTGTTTCAGTACAAGAAATGAACAAACGAGTGGAAGAAATTGCAGAGAAATTAAACATTACAGATATATTGAGTAAAAGAACTTTTGAAATATCAGGGGGACAAGCTCAAAGAACGGCAATCGCTCGTGCAATTGTTCATAAGCCACAATTATTACTTGCAGATGAACCGACTGGGAACTTAGACTCTAAATCTTCAAATGATGTAATGGAGATGCTAGATACTCTTAATAAGGAAGAAAAGGCAACGATGATGTTAGTTACACATGATCCATATGCAGCGAGTTTTTGCAGTAGAGTTATATTTATTAAGGATGGTCAGCTGTATAACGAAATTTATTGTGGTGAAAGCAGGCAAACTTTTTATCAAAAGATTATGGATGTCCTTTCTTTGTTAGGAGGGAAAAGGCATGACTTTTCGTCAGTTCGCATTTAATAATATTTTTCGCAATAAACGTACCTATGCTGCTCATTTTTTAAGTAGTGCATTTTCTATTATGATTTTCTTTACGTATGCCCTTTTATTATTTCATCCTGATTTACAAGGTGAGTTAAAGTCGACAAGTGCAACAATAAGTGCATTAGGTACATTCGGATTTACAGTTTCGCAAGGTTTAATTTTTATATTTTCATTTTTCTTCATTCTATATTCAGTAAGCTCATTTTTAAAAACGCGTAAGAAAGAATTTGGCATATTAATGATGCAAGGTATGTCAATGAGACAACTTAAAAAATTATTGTTAATTGAAAATATGTTAATTGGATTTGGCTCAATTTGTATAGGGATTCTCATTGGACTTATATTTTCTAAACTAGTTTTATTGATAAGTGCAAGTGTATTAATGATTAGTAATGGTTTACCTTTTTATATACCAGTGCAGGCGGTATTATTAACAGTCATCACATTTCTTTTATTATTTTTAATTGTTTCACTCGTTACATTTAAAATGATAAAAGTAACAGAACTTGTGGAACTTATACAAGCAGAGGAAAAGCCAAAGCCAGAACCGAAAGCTTCAATTTTATTATCGATTCTTTCTTTAATTAGTATAGGATATGGTTATATTTCAGTATTTCGATTTATCCCAAGTTATAATTTTATTACGCTCGGAATGGGTGTACTCCTAGTTATTATAGGGACGTACTTTTTATATACACAGTGTAGCGTTTATATATTGTATCTTGCGAAAAGGAGTGAATCTTTCTTTTTAAAGAGAACAAATATATTAACATTTTCAGAATTAATTTATCGTATGAAAGATAACGCAACAATGTTTTTTATAGTATCTATTATTTCAGCAGTTGCATTTACAGCAATTGGTACTACAGCCGCACTTGGAAATAAAGAATTGGTAAGGATGACAAATCCGTATACATTTCTTTATGTAGGTCCTGAAAAAGACAAGATGGTGGATAAACATCTCTCTATTATAAAAAAACAACTTTCTGATGCTAATATTCCGTATCGAATGGCTGCATCTTCATATATATATACAGAAAGTAATGTATATATAATGAAGTTAAGTGAATATAATGAACTTGCGAGTGCGCTTGGATATCAACAAGAAACGATTGAAAAAGAAGATGAAATTTTACTAATACCTGGAGTGGTATCACAAAAACAAGAATTTAAAAATGGTGACTATAAAAAGAATATTGAAGTCATTCAAGGAGATTGGACAAAGACGTTTCGTGTGAAAAAAGCTGTAGAAAATCTAGTTTTACCGCATGATGTAGGAAATATTTTAATTGCTGTTCAAGATCATGTATATGATGGAATTCCTTTTAATGTTAATCAAGATGATATAGTTGTTCAAGATCGTACGTACGGATTTGTTGTAGATGATTGGATAAAGACGAAAGAGATTTCAAATCAATTAAATAGCATATTGGGTGAAGATGCTAGAGAAGGTAATTTCTATTTTCAAGCTTTAACATTAGAGTTGCTAGGTGCAAAGCAAACGAATGGATTACTACTTATGGCGAGTGTTTTAGTCGGCATCGTCTTCTTCACATTCGCCGCTAGTTTTATCTATTTCCGATTATATACTGATTTGGACCGCGATCAACAGCAATATAAAATGATTTCGAAAATGGGATTAAGTAAACGAGAATTAAAAAAAGTTGTAACGAGACAGTTATTATTAATGTTCTTCTTACCGATTGTTGTTGCAGTGATTCATACTGTAGTCGCTTATATGGCATTACAACAATTAGTCGATTTTTCTATTTTAAACAGCTCTATTGTTATATTAATTTCATTTATATGTATACAAGTTTTATATTTCTTTATAACCCGTTGGCGTTACCTACAAAAGCTTTATAAGACTATGGAGCAATAGGGTATCTCAGCTAGAAAGATTACACAAAAGTATGTGAAAAAATGAATTGAATGATGAAAGGAATCGTGATGAAAAGAACTTTAACTATTTTTATGTTAACTATAATACTTTTAATAAGCTTTAGTGCATGCTCTAAAAAGGACAACTCATTTCCTGCAAACGGTGTATTGATTATTGGAGATGAAAATAATATTTCACCAATTACTAATCGTTATCAGGAAATTACGAAAGAAAATGAAGTGTTTTCTGTGAAAAAAGGTGAAGTTGGAAATGGACATGTCTTAATTTTAAATGAATCTACAGCACAAGCATTGATTAAAGAAAAAGTTTTTCGAAAACGAGATAATGGCTCCAATTATATTATAGATACGTTACCGAAATTCCCAAAAGAAGGATCGCTATTGTTTACAAGTGAAGACGAAAAGACTATGAAAAGTATTAAAATAGGAGGAAAAGAGATTCCTGTTACATACGATAGTGATGCTTGGATAGGTAACACTCGTAAATATCCAACGCAATGGTATGTGATTGTAGCAAAAAATAGTGTATATAAGGAAATAAAAGCAAATGAAACGAAAATGCATCTTCTTCAATTTAAAAAATCTCTAGGTGACGAAAAGCCTAAAATGTCGACAGAAAATACATTGGTTAATGAAAATGTCAAAGTAAAAAAGCTAATTAAAGGTTTGGAAGGGGAAGTATCTTTTCAGTTTGTAACGATTGGAGAAAAACCTTAAAAAAGAGTTCGAGGCTGATGAAAATTTTATCAACCTCGAACTCTTTTTAGTTTATAGATCACTCAAATATTTTGCTTTACATTACTTCATTTAATCGAGTCTCACTCGTTTCTTCAATCGCAGTTGAATTTTGAACTGAATTATTTTGAGTTCCTTTTTCTTTACGAGACTTTTGTAGCATTTCAAGGATGATCCATAAAGGAACACCTTTATCCTTTAACATCTTCCATAAATCTAATTCGTTAAATTTATGCTCAGGTTGTTTCATTTCTTTTTCAGATAAACGAATATCGAACTTGATAGGATCATCTGCTTTCTTACCTTCAAGTTTAGTAGAAAAGATAGTATTATGCTCAAGATTAGATGGAGTTATTTTAGTTGGTTGAGATAATGTATTTATATTTAATCCGATTTGCATATTGCTTTTCCCCCTTTTTATGTAATGAATAAAACTTTCTTATAATGTATAGATTGATTTAACGTATGAGGAAGCTATATTTAATTATAAATTCAAATAATCAGATTTACAAGTTGTATTATAAAAAGTAAATGCTTACTTGAATTAATATTTATCAACATTTGTGTATGTTTTCTATATATACAATGTATATAAAATACTTTACATTATGTTTAAGTTAAAAACTAATTGTGTAAATCTTTTTCACGGAAAAATGTAAACGTTTTATTAGGGGGAGAAAGTATGGGGAAGTTATTTTTAAAAGTATGTTTTTTCGCATTAGGGACTTTGTTTTTATTCACAGCGAAAACAACTTACGCTGAAGAGGGACAACATAATAATTATCCTATCATATTAGTGAATGGTTTTGCCGGATGGGGTAGAGAAGAAATGCTTGGGGTTAAATATTGGGGTGGTGTTCATGATATTCAAGAAGATTTAAAAAGAAATGGTTATACAGTATATACTGCTGCCGTTGGGCCTGTTTCTAGTAACTGGGATCGTGCCTGTGAATTATATGCACAAATTAACGGCGGAACAGTAGACTACGGTGCCGCACATGCTGAGAAACATGGACATCATCGTTTTGGCAGAACTTATAGTGGTTTTGCGCCGGATTGGAGTGAAACAAATAAAATTCATTTAGTCGGACATAGCATGGGTGGACAAACGACGAGAACATTAGTACAGCTATTAAAAGAAGGAAGTTTTGAAGAAAAAAATTATGTGCAAAATCATCCAAACACAAATATATCACCACTATTTGAGGGCGGAAAATCATATGTTCATAGTGTTATAACATTAGCAACCCCTCACAATGGGACGACACTTGCTGATGGAAGTCTTCTGTTGCCGTTTGTTAAAGATTTACTTATTACAGCTGCAAGTTTAGGAGGAAACAATAATTTATCATTATATGATTTTAAATTGGATCAATGGGGTATAAAAAAGAATGCTGGAGAGTCCTTTTTCCAATATACTGATCGTATTCTAAATAGTTCAATTTGGAGAAATACAAAAGATATTAGTCAATGGGATTTAAGTACTGATGGTGCAAAGGAGCTAAATAATTGGGTGAAGACGCAACCGGATGTTTATTACTTGTCCTATAGTGGACATGCATCGCAAGCAGCACCTATAACAGGTTTACAACTACCCCATATTACGATGAACAAAGTGTTAATGGGGAATGCGCTCTTCTTAGGTTCCTATTCAAGATATGAAGAAAATCGTCCATTAATTGATACTTCGTGGTGGCAAAATGACGGTGTAGTAAATACAAATTCTATGATTGCGCCTTTGTCTAATATTGCTGTAAATAATAATGAGTCTTTACAGGTTGGAAAATGGAATCATATTGAAACGAAAGTAAATTGGGATCATCTCGATATGGTAGGACTAAGCGTTTCAGACACGTTAGGTTTTTCTAATATTCAAGAGTTTTATAGAACCATTGCAGAAAAGTTATCACGGCTACCGAAATAGATAATAATAAAGCGCTCTCGATGGAATTCGAGGGCGCTTTATATTATATTGAAAGAGGGATTTGGTAGAAAAATATGGAGGGATATTATGAAAATTCAAGTCGTATTATCAGGATATGGAACAGTAGGAAGAGAGTTTATAAAATTATTAAAAGAAAAATATTTATATATATATGAAACATATGGAATTCATTTAGTTGTAAGTGGCGTACTAGGTAGAAATATTGCAATACATAATGAGGATGGTTTGTCTATTCATCATTTATTGATGTATGGTGGCGGCACTGCTGCAATTGAAAAATATTTAGAACATCATCCGAAGGAACGTGCAACAAATGGGATAAGTGGTACAGTATTGGTAGAATCAACTGTTACAAATCTTAAAGATGGAAACCCAGGAAAACAATATATAAAACAAGCGATTGAGAAACACATGGATATAGTAGCAATTTCAAAAGGTGCTCTTGTTACAAATTGGAAAGAAATAAATGAAGCTGCAAGAATCGCAAATGTACGAATTCGATATAGTGGTGCAACTGCCGCTGCACTACCGACACTTGATATCGGACAATTTAGTTTAGCTGGTTGCAATATTGAAAAAATAGAGGGGATATTAAACGGGACAACTAATTATATTCTTACCAAAATGTATGAAGCAGATATTACGTTTGAAGAAGCGCTAAAAGAAGCCCAACATAAAGGAATTGCTGAGACGAACCCAATATTAGATGTAAGTGGCTCGGACAGTGCATGTAAATTGTTACTTTTAACAAACAGTTTAATGGGAGTAGAGAATACGTTTGAGAATATACATGTTAAAGGAATCGAGCACGTTACAAAACAACAAATACAAAATGCTAAGGAACAAAATAAAATTATTAAATTAATAGCATCAGCGCATAAAGATGAGGATGGCAATGTGAATCTAAATGTTGAACCGTACGAAATAGATAAAGATCATCCATTAGCTAAAGTAAATGGGACAGAAAAAGGAATTACGTTCTTTACAGATACGATGGGGCAAGTTACTACAATTGGTGGGGCTTCTAATCCACGCGGAGCTGCAGCAGCAGCTTTAAAAGATGTAATTAACTTATATCGTAAAGATTTGTTCCGCATTAACGGGCAGTAAACGCCCGATTGGTTCAACTAATAATCAGTGGGGGATGAACAAAACCCCGACTGATTAAAGTTTCACTTTATAAGACCGTACCGCCATTTAGAAAAAATACATATGTAGTGGACCTTTTGAGAATGAAGTAAATATGCAAAAATGATTGCAGGGGGTTAGGAATTGTTTAAGGATTTTAAAGTTGTAAAAGATCGTCCCGTTTATATTCAATTGAAGGATTATTTGAAAAAGATGATTATGAAAGGGCATTTGTTAGGGAACCAAAAAATCCCATCAACCCGAGAACTGAGTGAATTATTATGTGTGAGCAGAAATACAGTACTCTCCGCTTATGCGGATTTAGAACAAGAAGGATTAATTTATGCAGTTAAAGGAAAAGGAAATTTTGTTGCAAAGGTGGATATAAGTAACACCTCGTCTGTTGAAATAGATTGGAAAAATAAACTTAATACAGTTACCGCATTAGCGGATGAATTAGATTTAATGAAACATGGAGTTCGCTGGGAAAAAGGAATGATTGTTTTTAATAGTATAGCCCCGGATGAAAAGCTATTTGATGTTGAAAATTTCAAAAGAGCTTTTCTTACTCGTATGTCTATTGAAGGGGATATCGTATTGAACTACGGATATGCAAAAGGTTATCGACCGTTAATGAATTATCTACTTCATTATATAGAAATGAAAGGTGTAGATATTTCGAACAAAGATATTTTAATTACAAATGGATTTACAGAAGGGTTAGATATTGTACTATCTTCTTTATCGAAGAAATCAGGGCGTGTTATTTGTGAGAATCCAACTCACCATGCTGCACTGAAGCTTTTTCGCTTACATGGACTTGAAGTGCATGGGATTGATATGAATGATGATGGTATTGATACGAATGAAGTAGAAAAAAGTTTACGTGAAAAGGATTTTGATTTCGCGTATTTAATTCCTTCTTATCATAATCCAACCGGTATAGTTACGAGTTCGGAGAAAAGAACGGAATTGATGCGGTTATTTTCAAAATATAAGGTTCCTATTATTGAAGATGGATTTAATGAAGAATTACGTTATTCAGGTTCACATTTATCGCCATTATTAACTTTTGCTGGAGCTGGTAATAATGTGATTTATATTAGTAGCTTTTCAAAGGTACTTTTCCCTGGTTTACGTGTAGGTTGGATTATCGCAGATAAAGAGCTAATTCATTATTTAGAAAGTGTAAAAAGAGCAAGAACGATTCACACTTCTACATTAGATCAAGCTGTTCTATTTCAATATTTACATGAAGGATATTTTGAAAAATATTTAAAAAAGGCAAGATCTGTTTATAAGAAAAAATATGAGTTAGCTGTTGGCGCGTGCGATCAGTACATTCCGTTTAAACGAATGACTGGAGATGGTGGACTTCATTTATTTATAGAGTTGGAAGAAAATATTCAAGCTCGCACTCTGTTACAAAAATGTTATGAGAAAGGCGTTACGTTTTCTCCTGGAGATGTTTTTTATTCTGATGGAGGAGGAGCGAATACGTTCCGATTAGGCTTTTCACGTTTGAAAGAAAAGGAAATAGTTAGCGGTATTCAAATAATTGGTGATACGTTAAAAAATGAAATTTGGAGTTGAGAAGATGAGAATTGGTGTAATTATGGGAGGAGTATCCTCTGAAAAACAAGTATCCATTATGACTGGAAATGAAATGATTGCACATTTAGATAAAAGTAAGTATGAAATAGTTCCAATTACGTTAAATGAAAAAATGGATTTAATTGAAAAAGCGAAAGACATTGATTTTGCATTGCTAGCATTACATGGAAAGTACGGAGAAGATGGTACAGTACAAGGAACGCTTGAGAGTTTAGGTATTCCTTATAGCGGCAGTAATATGTTATCTAGTAGTATATGTATGGACAAAAATATTTCGAAAAAGATTTTGCGTTATGAAGGAGTAGAAACACCGGATTGGATTGAACTTACAAAAATGGAGGATCTAAAGCTTGAAGAGTTAGATAAGCTAGGATTTCCGTTAGTGGTAAAACCAAACTCTGGCGGCTCGAGTGTTGGAGTGAAAATCGTCTATGATAAAAATGAATTAATCTCTATGCTTGAAACTGTATTCGAATGGGATTCTGAAGTAGTAATTGAGAAGTATATAAAAGGTGACGAGATTACATGTTCAATTTTTGACGGAGAACAGTTACCTATTATTTCAATTCAACATGCAGCTGAGTTCTTTGATTACAACGCAAAATATGATGATGCTAGTACAGTTGAAGAAGTTATAGAACTTCCAGCTGAAATTAAGGAACGTGTAAATAAAGCGTCAATGGCTTGTTATAGAGCATTAAAATGTAGTGTTTATGCAAGAGTTGATATGATCGTAAAGGACGGAATTCCATATGTAATGGAGGTTAATACATTACCTGGAATGACAAAATCAAGCTTGTTGCCAAAAAGTGCAGAAGCAGCGGGAATTAGCTATAGTAAGCTATTAGATATGATCGTTGAAACTTCTTTACAAGTAAGGAAAAACGAAGGACTTTAAGTTAGTTGTTTTGTGTTTACGAGATTATATAAAATGATTTGAATTCACATTCATATTGCTGTTCTTCTATATGAATTTACTATCAAGAATATAAGATGATAGGTCAAACAAATCTTGATATAACAACGTTTATTTGACTTGTTTTTATGAAATGCAAACATTTTGCAAACAAAAGTTATCTAAAAATGCTTTTACCAAAGTTTTTAACAGCTTCTTCTTGCATATTCGGTAAAACATGAGAATAAACACTTAATGTCATTGAAATGTCTGTATGACCTAATCTTTCACTGATAATTTTAGGATTAACTCCTTGTTTCAATAGTATGGTTGCGTGTGTATGTCTTAAATCATGGAATTTAATTTCTTTTATGCCTGCGTTGTGTGTCGCTCTAATGAAATGTTTTCTGAAAGATGCTCTTTTTATAACCATTCCAAACTCATTACAATTAATTAAATCAAAATCTTGATAGGCAGAACTAAATCTTAATTTTTCTTTATTAATTGTAATCTTATGTTTTTTTAAGAATTCTATCGTTTCTTTAGGTACTGGAATTGTGCGTTTTGACGAATTTGTTTTTGCAGTTTTTTTGATTTTATTGTTATGACCAGATGTTTGATTGATTGTAACAGTATGTTTTTCGAAATCAACATCTTGCCATCTTAAGCCTAGAACTTCTCCCATACGCATACCTGGATACCCAATATGATATCGTGATTCTTGTGAATGTAATAAAAACTTTTTTACTTCTTCCTCTGTCCAAGTTTGGATAGAGGTTTTTTCTTTTTTTGGTATCTCAGCAAAATTAGCCGGATTTCGAGAAATAATATTTTGTTTTACAGCTAGATTTAAAGCACTCTTTAAAATCTATGCATAAGGAGAATAGAATTGTTTGCAATACCTTTATCTATCGCAGTTTTATAGCATTTTTGAATGTGCATAACATTTAATTTATGGAGTGCGACCATTCCAATACTAGGTATAACATGTTAGTTGATAAATGCCCTATAGCCGACAAAGGTACTTCTTTCTATACTCATACGTTTAATTTTTAACCAATGATTTAGGTAGTCCTTTAAGGTAACTTTAGACAGCTCTAAATGTATTCAAAATAATAAAAAAGATGAATGAAAATCAAATAAAATTCTTATTTAATAAAAAAATCGTGTACAAAAAATGTACATGATTATATAAAAATTATGTCTTGCGTGCCCATTACATTCTATGTTTATGGTATGTAAAACGTGATACATTGCAATACATTAAAATGGCGCTTTCCAAGGCGCTCTGTGATTAAAACTAAGGTTGAAAAAGAATACGACATGATATTTTATGTATGTTCTTAAAAAATGTGCAGTTTAAAAAAATTTCTTTTACACAACAAAGCAGCTAGTTAAAAAAACTAACTGCTTGTTGTACAAAAGAAACACTGCGCTTACAGAAATAGTTTGTAACTTTAAGTTACAAAAATAGTATGAACAGGGTTGAAAATGTTATGCGGAAATGAAAGAAAATAAAATAAAAAAGAGCACCATGCATAAGTGCTCTTTAAGATAGGAGGTAACACTTTGAGCTGGGCGGTTAGGTTAAAAGTATATGTTGTAGAAAAGGAATAAGACCTAAATCTTATTTTTAACTCAATAAAAAAGAGCAGCTAGCATAAGCTAACTGCTATAAGAACATTACATCCACGAATTTAAGGAGTATAAATATTTCGTGAGTTTTGTATAGTATGGACAAAAATATCAAGTTTATGTAATGAAAATTAAAATGGAGCAGTCATTTGTATTAACTGCTCCATTCGATACAACCTAGGTAAGAAGCAGATTGTATTGTGATTATTATTAGCAGGATGTGGAATTTTATTTGGTTTTTTAACAAAATCCTTATTTAGTTACAAATAAAGAGCACCATAAAAGGTGCCCAGTGACTAATTCTGAGTTGATCATGATTATTTTATGTGGATTTCTAATATACGTGCGTTTTTTATAAAATCTTTATTTAAATGAAAAAGCCCTAGGATAAGGGATTTAGGGCTCCACGTGTTGATATATTTCACACGAGATCATAAAAAGAATAGCACTTACTGAATATAGCATATGAATGTTTCGGAAATGTAACAAAATCGTAATTTGAATGTAGGGAATAATGGCTAATGTAAGAACCCTTATTCAATTTAAAAGGCTAGGGGTTCCATGGAAATGGAGTTATATTTATTTGCCGAATTTATATATGTGTTTATTCGACAGTTAAATAATAACACATTATTTAATAAAAACGCTATTTGAATAAAAGTTAGTGGATTAGTTTTTTACACTCATTGAAATTAAAAATCATAACATATTTTGTAATAACTTATATGGAAGTGAGCTGAATAATAATGTTTTATTCATATTTTGATACTCGAGCCAGAATGCGGCCGTATGGTACGGTGGGTATCACGATTAGTGGAGTGCAAAGTACAATTCAAGCTGCTCAACAAGCATTGCAATCGCAACAACAAATGCAACAAGGCACACAACCGTACTATTCATCTATGGAGTATTATTACCCAATGTATCACACTATACCATATGAAATACCTTTTTCAATGATCCCATATGGCACTGTATACAATTTATAAATAATGTGTCGGGAATGAAGTCAAGTATTTAAATAAGGGCGCAAATAAATAGCGCCCTTATAAGAAATGATTTGTATTTAATGGATTCATATTCAATATATAATTTTAAACTTGTGATAAAAATTGATATAAAAATTTCATTTTGTATAAAAAGCTTCGTACAAAAAAAGAGCACTGTATACAAGTGCTCTTAAAAAGGAGGCCCTATGAGTGAATAGTTTCATATTTGTAATGTATAATTGCCCTTTCGAATGGTGACAAGCTAATTAATATAATAAGCAGCTAGCAAAAGCTAACTGCTTGATAACCAAATTTGTTCTAAATCAGGTTAATTATATTTTTGACAAGAATTTGAAAAATATTCAACTTCATTGAAGGATATTTTTCTTTACAACAATAGGAATATACAAAAGAGCAGTTAGTTATGATAACTGCTCTAAAGAACACTACAACAAGGGACTATTCTGCGGAAGAAGCACCTTACCCTTATTATTAACTTAATATTGGATTTTATTCGTGGAAAAGAAAAATTGAATTACTCATACAAACATATAAATAGCAGTTAGCAAAGGCTAACTGCTTGGCAGGTTCTTCAAAAGGAAATATGAGAAAAGATTACCGTGTCATCTATAGTATTAACGAAAAATCAAGTTTGATTCAGAGTGAGTCTAACTTGATACAACTTGGTCTTGATCAGCAACATCAGAATCAAATGTATTCGTTGCACTAACACCATTAAAATTATTAACGATAAAAGCAACATTGGAACCGCCTGAACCATTATAAGCTTTTGTATTTTCTTTTGGAGAAACGTTATAAAAATCACCTAAGTTGAAAGAACCATTACTAGTTTGTACGACGAGGTTTCCAAGAATAGATGGCATAGTTTTCACCCACTCTCTTAGTAAGTATATAGATTAATATATGGTGAATGTGTCTAGAGGTTCGTGTTAATCTGAAAATTTGAGGGTGTGGCTGGAAACGAAATGAAGAACAAATCTTTGATACTGATAAATGGGAAGAGGTAAAAGAACAATGGTATTACATGGGATAAATAAAAGGGCAGTTAACAAAAGTTAAATGTTCCAATCATGGAATATGGTTAAGAAATAGGTTTTATACATTATTGAAGAAATATTGAGTTTTATTTAGTGGAGAGGGAGGACTATGGGATGAAGGAATATTATTCCCAAACAGTTGAACGTGAAGAACGGTTCTTTATTTATAAAAATCGTGATGAGTACAAGATACATCGAAAAGAGATGGAATCAGCTGGGTTCGAAATCAAGCAGAGTATGGGGATTGAGGAAATAATTAATAATCAGCAGAAGCTACATGATTTATATGGTGGCATAGAACTTCATGAAAGTGAAGACCTCTATGGAAGAAAGGGAATGTATTTTTACCGTGTCGGCTATTATAGAGAACGTTTAATTAAAAAGAGTATGACTTTATAAAATACTTATTGACACTAAAAATTTCCACTTTAAAAGAGCACTATAAAAAGTGCTCCTTTAAAAATTTGGATTGTTATTTATTAAATTTCAACAATAACTAACAAAAAGAAATTGGAGTTTGCTTACTGTTATATAAGTTACGGAAAAATTATTACGGCTGGGATTTCTAGTGAAATTGTTGTTGACCTTGTTGGTTACCCATTTGTTGACCTTGTTGGTTACCCATTTGTTGACCTTGTTGGTTACCCATTTGTTGACCTTGTTGGTTACCCATTTGTTGACCTTGTTGGTTACCCATTTGTTGACCTTGTTGGTTACCCATTTGTTGACCTTGTTGGTTACCCATTTGTTGACCTTGTTGGTTACCCATTTGTTGACCTTGTTGGTTACCCATTTGTTGACCTTGTTGGTTACCCATTTGTTGACCTTGTTGGTTACCCATTTGTTGACCTTGTTGGTTACCCATTTGTTGACCTTGTTGGTTACCCATTTGTTGACCTTGTTGGTTACCCATTTGTTGACCTTGTTGGTTACCCATTTGTTGGCTTTGTTGGTTACCCATTTGTTGACTCACTTGATCAACTTGTGTTTGGGCCTGAGCAATAGCTTGATTGATTTGACTTAATGTTTGATTAGATTGTAGGTATTGTAATCCTTGGTTTAACGTTTGAATAGCTTGTTGAATAGTTTGCTGTAATTGTTGATCAGCTTGTTGCATTTGTTGTTGAGATTGGTGACTAAATTGTTGAAGTTGTTGCATTAATTGACTAGCTTGTTGTAATCCTTGTTGGCCACCTATTTGTTGATTTTGTTGTAATCCCTGCTGTTGCCCTTGAGATGCTTGAGATAAAGATTGATGTAACTGTTGAATTTGATTTTTAAGGCTAGTTAATTCTTGTGAAACTTCTAAATCAGCAGCTTTACGTGCTACAGCTTCAACTTTTTTCTCAGTTCGTTTATCCATGTTTAACTCCTCCTTTTTTACCCACATAATAGTGTGGAACATTTTTATAATGTACAGATTCTTGTTTTTAATACTAAAAATAATTTAGAGAATGAGGAAGAGAGGTATACAGATATATTTTAAAATTGTAAATAGGACAAGCGGAATAGCTTGTCCTAAAGGGAGGGGAATTCTTTAAAACAATTAAGTAGATTCGATTAGTAAATAGATTCCCAGATAGTATGCTTCAAATTAAAAAGGCTATACAAAAATAGCAGGCAAAGATTCTTTGCCTGCCTGTGGGTCGAATGAGGTCATCAATTTTGATAAATTGCTTTCTCATTACAAAAAGAGTGAAGCCGTTAGTTTGTACGGCTTAAAAATAGTGTGTGTAGTGTTCGAAGGTTTATTCAAAAAAATTAAAAAAGTATTTTAAAGTAGCGCTATTAATAAGTTGGTCCCTTAGAGGTTTGTGTAGAGCACATTGTAATATATGTGGATTATTTATTAATGTGCAAATTTCTAATAAAAATTTCATTTTGTAGAAAAGGGGAATGGATATGGATATGTGTAGTACTCTAGATGTCCTACAGGATGCACTAGATTTATTGATGACAGAGTGTAGAATTTGGATGTATGTAGTACCGCATACTAATCAAAGAGGGTTTAGTACTGACAAAGAATATTTTTTCAATCGCGAAGACTTCAAGATGTTTAGAACACCAGATGAAGTAGGTGTAGCTGTGAAAAATGATATAGGAACGTTCGAGCATTTTAGCTACAGTGAATTCTTATCATTCTTCGATCGTAAATGAAAAAGCAGCTAGCAAAAGCTAACTGCTCGGCCCTCGGGTATGAAGGGAATAAGAAACTGTATTTCACATTATTGACGGAATATTGAGTTTTATTCAGGGAGGTAGATATTCATAATTTTTAAATAAACGATAATATCTATGTAATACATGGAATATTTAAAGTTTATAAGAGCGAAAGGAGGTATAGGTGGTATGAAAAAAAAGAATACCAGGATAGTTAGGGTATTTATAGCAAGTCCATTTTTTAATGATGAACAACTTAACAGGATAAAGAGACTAGAAAATGCGCTTAGTAACAATCCTTTTGTTGCAGATATTTTTTCAGCTAGGTTTTATCAACATGAACATTTAACTTTTGGATCTATGGAGTGGAGAACTGTAGTTTTTCATAACGATTTAAAATATTTAAGAAGATCGGATGTAGTAGTGGCAATTCATGATTTTGTGAATGGATGTGTAGATAGTGGCACCGCTTTTGAAATTGGTTACGCATATGCATTCCAAAAGCCTATTATTTTGATAAAAGAAAAAGAAAGTATACCTAATCTTATGTTAGTTGAAAGCTTACATGCCTATCTGACAAATATAGAAGATATTGTGACGTATGATTTCATTAATATGCCACGTATTCCATATAAAGGGCCGCTGGTGTGAATTTTTCCAGTCTCTTAGATGTATCAAGAGACTGGTTTATTTAATAAAAACTCAACAAAATAATCCTTTTAGAAGAAAGTGAGGTTAGGAGAATGGCTAATTTAAAGAAACGGAAAACAAGAAAAGCTATTGCTCGGCGCACAAAGGATTTTGAAAAATATAGAGTCGAAAAAGCTTAGAGAAACATCTTTGTACAAGCTGGTATTTTAAAGTGAAAGCAAACAGAATATAGTCCGGCTAGAAAACTAGAGGACACCAATTCATTAAGGCAGCTATGTAGGGAAGCGTGTTGTTTCAAAAGTTAACAATCTACGTTCCTATGACGCCCCATCTTGGCAAGATAAAGACGTGGCTGGTTCTGTAAATGCAGGATTAGGATTTACGATTGATGCAAAGGTAGCTGTCAATGGATCGTCACAATATAAAGTACACAACAGCAAAGGTAAAACATACTATGTAACAGCAAATGAAGCCTATGTGTATGTGAAGTAGAAAAGAGGGTCTGCTCAACTAAGAGTAGACCCTCTTTTTTATTTAATTCATGTTGGATTAAAACGTCCCACTATTATTTTCTGTTAAATACTTGGTATCTATATAACCAAGATCCTGAACATGTTGGTATAACGTCTGTAATAAATCTTTGTCTTTGCATAAAATACTAATATCAAAACCATCAACTATACTTAATACAAATTCACAATCAGTGTTAATAAAGTCTGCAGCTGTAAGTATTCGTGTTGGAATACTCTTTCTTATTTCAGGAAAAGCACATATTGTTAAGAAGATTAAATAGTAATTTTTATTTTTAAAGGTTTGCTCTAAATTATCTCCAGTTATGAAATGTTCTTTATCGAGCAATGATTCAAATGTAAAGTTACCAGAAGAATCTTTTAGGTATATCTCGGCAGCATTTATTTGCCACATGTAATTTTGAAAATCAAAAGGTTTTAATAAACTCAATATGGATAAATCAAAATTTTCATTTTCTGGAGAGTGAAAATGTATTCCTATATTCATATTATAATAATCTCCTTTCTTTTATCATTTTATCTGCCTTAAATTCCTTGTCTACCTTTCAAAACTCAGCTTGTGTAAGTCCATATGTCTCTGATGTACAAGCTGATAATAACATGATAGGTAAAGCTAATGTTACGAGTCTCTTTGCTTTCATTTTTCTATTACCCCTTATTCAGTTGAATGATTGTATGTATAATTACAAGTTACTCTATTACTTTGTATGTTTTTCCATTTGCTTATCAAGTGCTTTGGCATAAGCATCCTTAGTTTCCTGAGTTAACTTATAAATTGCTTCTTTCCACTGCTCTCCATCTACACCTGACATATATGGAGCGCTTTTTAATATAGCTAGTTGAATCTCCTGTCCATCTTCTTTATTAGCGTCTTGTATTAACTTTGTTCCTTTTCTTGCATCTGTTACTCCTTCTTGTATGAGTCTATGAATGTCTTTGTATTTATCAGGTACTTTTATGTTCTCCATACGGTCTAAGGCTTCAACCATACCGTCTGCTGTTTTGAATACATCTTTATACCCCTTATTATTCTTTGTAGCTTCTCCTAGTTTTAACATTATTAAATCCTTCTTGTATTGAAATTCTACCAGTTGCTCACAAATATAATACGGATACTGTTTTTCAGATATTACTGTTTTCGACATTGTTTTACTAGTTTGCTCAGTCTTAGGAGTAGAATCTTTATCTCCTAACCCACAACCGAACAATAATAGAACTGGAACTGTTAATGCTATGAGTTTCGTTGATTTCATTATAAATTCTCCTTTTAGAAAGTATTGTAATTAATTAACATATTGTACCATAACATAAATTATAAATATTAGATATATGTATATCTAATATTTATAATTATAGTTGAATTCATCTATTGTATTAATGAAGAATATGATATAAATGCTTGGAAAAATAATCAGTATATTAAGAAGGAATGTGTGAATTATCTAGACAAAAAAGTGTTAGCAAGTTTGCAAACGAACTTGCTAACACTTATACAAAATAGACATAAATTATCGCTGATATGTCATCCTCAATAATAGCCATAATCAATTAGAACACACTAATACGAAATGCTCATAAAATCATTCTTAATATCAAGAATATAAGATGATAAGTCAAACAAACATTAATATAAAAACGTTTGTTTGACTTATTTTTATGGAATGCAAACCTTTCACTGATAATTTTTGGATTAACTCCTTGTTTCAATAGAAAGGTTGCATGTCGTTCTAATGAAGTGTTTTCTGAAAGTTGCTCTTTTTTACAACCATTCCAAACTCATTACAATTAATTAAATCAAAATCTGGATAAGCAGAGCCAAGTGTTAAAAAAGCAATTTATCACGGTCATGGATTTCAACCTTCACATTGCCTGGGAGAAGAGAACGGAAATACTTATAAATTAGAGGGGGCGGGACATTATCTATTATGTAGCGATTATAGCGTATGAGCTGGGATATACGTTATAAGATATTGTTGAAATGAATATTGTAAAATTAGGTAAAAGATATCCGGATGGATTTAGTCGAGAGGCTAGTCAAAAACGTGTTGATGTGAAGTAAGACCAAATTTGAATTTTGTATAGAAATTAAAGAAGCCTATATTTCAATAGAGTATAGGCAGAGTGACTAAAATTAATCGGTTATTAATTTTGAATAAATATTTAAATCGATAAGCTTCCCAGTTGATTTTTCGCTCTTTCTTAGAGTTCCTTCAAAAGTGAATTGTAATTTTTGTAATACTTTTATGGAGTTCACATTTTCAGATTCAACTTTTGCTTCAACGTGATTTAGTTCTAGATGTGTAAAAGCGTAATCTAATAAAGCAGAAATCGCTTCAGGAGCATATCCTTTGCCCCAAAATGCTTTCGAAATATCATAACCAATCTCAGTTTTGGAGTTTTCGAAATCTAAGGAATTATAACCACATGAACCGATAATTTGATTAGATTCTTTTTCGATAATAGTAAAACGTAGAGCTTTATTATTTTGAGCAAGTTCATTGAGAAAATGAATCATATCTTTCGCTTGGTTTTCATCAGTGAAATTACTTATATTCATGAATTTTGTAACAGCAGGATCAGACCATATTTTAAACATGTTTAATGAATCAGATTCCTTCATTTGTCTTAAATGCATTCTTTGTGTGTAATTCTGTAATCAATACTTTTACCTCCGTTATGTTGTTGGGATGGGTAGATTAAAAATATTGATATCTGCGCATAATTCAGTCCCTTCTGGATTAGTTAACTTTTATTATATAAGAAATTATTAAATTGAACAAAAGCGTTACTTGAATAGAAAACGGCAGCTGAAAATTCAAGGATGAATCAGCTGCTAATAGAGTAGTTATTAAATCTTATTATTAAGCTTTTAATTTAGATTTTTGCTCTTGTTTCGAGAAGAAATTATACCGAAAATTGCACCAGACATTGCACCGATTAAAGTTGGTAAGAGTATACTCCATGCTGCAAATGACATAATTATATCTCCTAATAATAAAATGTTGTAACTAAACATTTTATTATATATCAATTCAAGGATGCGAGGTAAGGAAATCTTGGGAAATCAAACAAAATAGTTATTGTATCGAAGAAAAAAACATGCGCATAAATTGCGCATGTATAATAAAAAGCTATGTCTTGTCTATGTAAATATATGATTGGTTTATATAAACAACGAGTATATTGGAACAAAATGGTTATTTGTTAACAAGTATAAAGAGCGCCCTGGAGAGCGCTCTTCCACCCAAACTTACATTGAAAAAGAATACACGATATTGTATGCTTATTTTTTTCTTTGTGTAGTTTTTCAATAAAAAGAGCGCTTTTTAATATGTAATCTTTTATGGTTTCCCATAATCAAAAGTTGTTCGATTTGTTTTTGGATGATATTACATTTCGGGCTTTTACGGGCAGTTGACCTCCCACTTAACTCCCTCGCATTCGCCGAATTTTGAGGGGGGGAGTCTTACTGCCCGTTAATGCGGGATAAATTTAAATGTCGGTGTTAACTAATACGAAATTAGTGCTGAAATAATTCCTATTAGAGCACCTGTTACGACATCAAAAGGATAATGAACTCCTACCCAGATACGAGAAATAGCTACACAAAATGCAAATACAAGCCATAACCATCCAGTCTTTTTACGAACAAGTCAAAATGAAAAGCAAATTAAAAAAATAGAATCGTATGGTCGCTAGGAAATGAATTATCTACTGCTTGATCGACAAGTTTATTAACATTAGGAAATACTGCAAATGGTTGATAATTCAAATGCAATTTCTCTGCTAACTTTCCAATTATTTCAGCAGTTACGAAAGCAACCATTGCTTAAATAATCATCATTTTGTTTTTTCTAGATTGAGTAAACCAATAAGCTAAAATAATTAAACTTAAAAAATAAACCATATATTCCGCCAAAAATACCATAGTTGAGTTTAGGGACGAATACTGCTTCCCTAAATCATTGATAGCTCGAAAAGCATCAATATTTAAGTGAGAAAAATCCATTTAAAAACCTTTCCTTATTTTGTGTCTATAACTTTATTATGTAAAAGAATTTTTAAATGGAGTTTAACAGTTTCTTAACAAAGAAATTGGCCAAAAAATAAACAACTTAAAGCGAGTATTAGACAGGATTTTAACAAAAATGTTATTTTATAAAAAAAAGAGAAGCGCTTGATCAGGGCGCTCCTCTTAATGCCAATACACAATACCTATCCAATTATAATGTATATGCGTTAGATATTTAACAATTACTTTTATGGTAAAAATTTCACTTTAATAGAAAGTGAGACGGTGATAAGCGTTCTTTTTTCTAATTTTTTTAAAAATTTTAATGGTTTTTCAAGTTATTTTATTAAAATTTCATGTTCTGGTTCTAAATGGATTAGTATGTGAGCACGATCAAATTGTGTCTTAATATTTTTCTCTATCCGATCACATAATTCATGTGCTGTTTCAATGTTATAGTGAGATGAAACGACAAGATGAAAATCTATGTATTCAGTTGGACCTGAACGCCTTGAACGAAAATCATGAAACTCAATATATTCATCTTTATAAGATTCTATAATTTCTATGATTTTTTGTTCTTCTACTGGTAATAAACGTGCATCAATTAATGGGGGAAAGGACTCTTTCATTAATTTGAAGGCTTCAGTCATAATATAAACAGCTAAAATAATTCCGATGATTGGGTCTAGGAAATACCATTCCGTTATACTAACTAAAAGTAAGCTAATTGCAACACCTAAAGAAGTGTAAACATCAGTGAGTAAATGTAGTGCATTAGATTTCATTGCAATAGAATTTGTTTTTTCAGCAGTTTTGTTAACAATTCGTGATACTACAAAATTGATGAGTGCTCCAATCAACATAACAACTATTCCTAAAAATGGGAGCCGAATTGGTTCGGGGTGTATCAATTTAAGGACACATTCATAAATAATCCAAAAACCAGCTATAAAAATTAGTAATGTTTCGATTGTTCCAGAAATATTTTCTACTTTTCCATGTCCATAGGGATGTAATTTATCCGCTGGTTTATTTGAAATTCGGACAGAAAAGAAAGCGATGATTGAAGCTAATAAATCTAAAGAGGAATGAATGGCTTCGGAAAGAATAGCTACTGAACCAGTAAATATACCAATAACAATTTTTAAAATAACAATAAAAGAGTTACTTAATACTGACAAAAAAGCTACTTTTGATGAATTCATTGTTACATATTCCCCCTACCTTTTATTAATTATTTTTTATGTTATCAGCTCAAAATACAGTGGGTCTATAGCAATCTTTTTGTGAAAGACAATAAAAATTGAAGCGATTTCAATATGTTTCCCTTGGGCATATTTAATTATTAATCAAAAAATTGAAGTATAAGTTAGTAAAATGAATGAAAGACAGGGAATAAGAGGAGTCTAGTGCTTTTGATAAGTCATCTTCGGTGCGAAACTAAAAGTAGCTAGTAAAAGCTAACTGCTCAGCTGGTTCTCCAAGGGAGAAAGGTTAGGGACTTCATTAAATGAGTTCTGCCTATCGTCTATCTTTATTATTGATGGAATATTGAGTTTTACTCAAGGTGTTATGTTATATGATTGATGAAAAATTCCTTTATTAGCAGTAAAACTCCAAGGAGAGATGAGACTTCAATTGAGAACCAAAACATATCTTTTTGAGGTTTTTTAAACTCCATTATTATGGAGGAAAATAAAAATAGGGCAATGGCTATTGCAATACAGAGCCGGATTACATCAGGCATTTATAGCACTCCTCATAATTAATTATTTTTATTATAGGTATTTCCAATGGTACGGAGTTTAAGAAGTGTTTTATAAGAATTTAAACAAAATAATTCTTTAAAATATTACGCTCCATTGATTAGAAATCTTTTCCAAGGTATTCTTAAGGGTATGGGAATAGAAAAGATATCTTTTTAGAGGAGAGTAATTAATTTATGTTAAGAAAGTGGATGGATAAATTAAAAGAACCTAAATGTATACATAGATATAAACTTATTAAAAGTCAAGATAGTGAAGATTTTAAAACTGGTAAGATGGGGATAGTTAGTTATTATAAATGTGAAAAGTGTGGAAAAAAGAAGGAAATCAGTAAATATACTAATGACGTTAATAGTGATTATTGGAATATTTAAAATAACATTCGAATTAAGTCCGGCTAGAAAACTAGAGAACACCAATTCATTAAAGCAGCAATCAAAGCTGATTTAGGAATAGGTGTCCTTTTTATTTTGAAAAGGGAGATGAGGGAATGAAGGTACTAAGAGATTTATTATGTGAACGGAAAAAGCAATCGAAACAAACAAGGGGAAAAAAGATATAGAGTTCAAGTGGTTACTAGATAACCTGAAAATAGAAATTGAAGGAAGTTGATAATTAAAAAGATAAATAATTAAGCATACGGATGTATTGAATGCAAAAGAAATTAAAATTAAAAAGGTATAATTTTAATTTTTAAGTTAAGTATAGAAAACGAATGAATTATCTATATATTAAGATATTTTTTTACAAATACGAAACGGATACTTGTCCAAGGAGGTCTAATTCATTTATAAAAAGTTTCATATACGGTTAAGAGTAAAGACCCTGCATATGGAATTATACAAAGGGGCATATATGGTTTGAGGGTAAAATAGCCCCTTTTAGAAAATCTAAAGGGGGCTTTTCGTCCACAAAATCAAATCTTGTCGGAAATTTCTTAGACCATAAAAATAAAGCGACTACGGATAATTCACAATGGTAATAATGACACTAGCCATTGTTCCAGGGGAATCAAGAAGTGAAGCAGTAACGGTTACTATTCCTGGTCCATTTGCAGATAGAAATACAGCTGTAAAGTTACCTAAAGCATTGGTGATGACAGCAAGAGGAACCATGAAAGCAAGAGAAGGGTTACTAAATGAAAAGCTGACCGCTACCCCTGCAGCAGGAATACCGTTTACTAATACTTGACCCGAAAAAAATAAAGTATTATTTCCTTGGGTGGATACACATGCTGTAGTAGCGTTAGAAGTCAAGGTAATAGATGCAGTTCCGGCAGGAAGAGAAAATCTAGTAGGCCCGGTAGAACCAGTAGGCCCAGTAGGCCCAGTAGGAAGCGTAAAAGGTGGGGGGGAGGGAGTGTAGGGCCCACTAGATTAGGATTTAATGCATCTGCAGATGAAAATTTATTTGCATTAAATTGGTTTTGATATTTGTTATATGACATATATTCACCTCTAATATAAATTATTGAAAAATATATTGTGCAATAAATAGTATATGTATAAATGATAGATTAGGAATGGACTGGTAAATTATATTAATCATGAATTGAAAATAAAGGTTATTAGCAACTAAGCAGTACAGCTTATTTTGTAACAGAACCAAAAGGATATGTGGATGGGTAAAAACTCATAGAAAAAGAGGCTATG
The DNA here is from genome assembly GCF_014932895.1 of Bacillus thuringiensis. Lineage (GTDB taxonomy): Bacteria > Bacillota > Bacilli > Bacillales > Bacillaceae_G > Bacillus_A > Bacillus_A thuringiensis_AA. The sequence continues at coordinate 233,642 of NZ_JACYOF010000004.1, forward strand.
TCACTTCGATTTATCCCGCATTAACGGGCAGTAAGACCCCTACCCAAAAATTCAGCGAAAGCAAAGAAGTTAGATAGGGGATCAACTGCCCGTAAACGCCTGATTGGTTCAACTAATAATCAGTGGAGGATGAAGAAAACCTCCACTGATTAAAGTTTCACTTTATATCGGTTAGGATGGAAAAAATTACTGCTGATTTAAGTTTCATTTTATAGTCTACAAGTAAAAGTCAATAATTTTGAGGCTTCTATGAAGTATGCTATGATGAATACGAAAACTAAATATTTATCCACTAGGGGAGCCTTTTATAGGCTGAGATCAAATGTGATTTTGAGACTCTTAGTACCTGATCTGGTTAATGCCAGCGTAGGGAAGTGGGAAGACAATCATATTTAATGAATAAATTAATATTGTCTATTTCACTTTCTTTACGCCTGTAAAGAAAGTTTTTTTATTTTCCAGTCTTAATAACTGCGGATAAATACTTAATTTTATACATTATTGGAGGGATTCAAATGGCTTTTTCACAAACATTACGTAAAGAAGTAGATTCTATTTGGGAGGCAAGTTTTAATCATCCTTTTGTAAAAAAACTTGGTGAGGGAACATTAGATTTAGCTAGTTTTCGATATTACGTGCTGCAAGATTCGTATTATTTGAGTCATTTTGCTAGAGTACAAACTTTAGGAGCTGCAAAGGCTCTTGAATTAGAAACGACAGCTCGTATGGCACACCATGCTCAAAATACATATGAGGCGGAATTATCCTTACATGAGAATTTTGCCAAGAAGTTAGGGATTACAAAAGAAGAAAAAGATAATTTTATCCCTGCGCCAACTGCATATGCGTATACTTCACATATGTATCGTGCTGCGTATGAAGGACATTTAGGAGATATCATTGCAGCAATTTTACCTTGTTATTGGTTATATTACGAAATTGGTGAACGTTTAAAAGGGTGTCAGCCGGAAGAACCAATTTATAGGGAATGGATTTCTGCTTATGGATCTGATTGGTTCCGTACGTTAGTTGAAGAACAAATTGTACGATTAGATGCAATTGCTGTAAAAGTAACAGAGGCAGATCGAAATCGAATGACACAACATTTTATAATTAGTAGCCAATATGAATATTCATTTTGGGAAATGGCTTATACTTTAGAAAAGTGGCCGATTTATATAGAAGAAAAAGATACTATTAGATAAAAAGTTTAGTGGAGGTATTGCGTGTACTTATGCAATACCTCTTCTTATGTATATTTTATGTAAAAAATATGTAAATTATAAATATTGTATATATGGATGTAATATAATTATTCTTGAGGAGGGATATTAATGGGAAATATGACATAAATAAAATTAGATTTTTATTGCTTACTTTTAAAAGTTCGGAATTTGCACTGTATTATTACGATAAAATGATTATCCTATTTCTTTTAGAGTACTTGGTTTTAAATTTATTAAATTAGGATGTATACAAAGTAATTATCTTTTCTATTTTTTGATGATCAAGATAAATGAAGAAAGGAAGTATTCATTACATGGAAAAATTACGCTTATTAACATTTGAAAATATAGTAGAACCACTTTTTAATGAACATGTATCATTTATATATTTCCCTATTGAATGGTTGGACATTGTTGAAATACACTATAAGACATTTTTATTAACGAGTAAGTTGAAACGTTTAAACGAAAGATTATATGATATGTTTTCTGATATATTATTTATTCAGCATAATCCGTATATATTAAATGAAAATACACCATGGATTGTATCCAAAGAGCCAATTAAACAAGAACAACTTGATTATATTTTCCAAAGCTGGTATGAGGTTATTCATGATTGGAAACCGAATCAATTAATAGAACCGCCAAAATATGAATGGCATTACGATTCGATTTCTAATTTAACCGTATTACATGATAATGAAACGTTTTCTAAGTGGATACCAGCTTTAATTTCACATATTTTTTGTGAACGCCCTATGCAATTAGAAAATACAAATGAAGAAATCTATTTTTCTCCTCTTAGATCACAAAATATTTGTGAAGTTATGTCAGAGCCAATTAAAGATGAAAAAACACAAGATTTTTTCGCCTATGTATATCGGCTTGAATGTATAACTCGCGGAGGCGAGAATGTCCCATTATTAAATGTTACAGTAGGCATTCGGAGATTCTATCAAGAATATAACCATCCTGATATTCCTTTACTTTTAAGACGAAAACGGGGTATGATATTGATTTCTACTCCAGAATTTACATCAAATAATAAAAAAATACGGTTTGTAAAGTTAAAAGTACAACAAGCTACAAACGGTATGAAATGGATTAAGTTATTTAGAAATTTAAAAGATGATTTTCATATAGGTGGAGAAGTTGAATTAGAACATATTCTCCAATATCCGAAAGACTATATTGCCGGAACAAGTAGAAGGGTACTACTTCCATATAATGAGAGAATATATAAAGTTCAAGGTACTAAAATAAAACTTGGTATAAAGATAAAGGAGATGGAGAATCTATTTAAAGAATTTCAGCGGAAATTCTCCTATTTCATATTACTCCCGGAATGTAAAAAGGTATTAACAAATAATGAGAATGCATTATTCCCATTGTTTGCGCCAAAAGGATTAGAGACCTTAACGTTAGAAGTTTGGTCCGAAAATATATCATTGGAAATAGAACAAGCATTATTTGATAGTGAAATTGTATTAGCTAAAATGGGGGAAACATCTTATGTAGTAAACGCAGATACTCCAGTATTGTTGAAGATAGTAAGGTTTAATATTGAAAAAGTGTTACAAAATCCATATAAAATGCAATATTGCCAGAAATATAAAACAAATCTTGTAGATGATGTGGTAAAGGCAGTTCATGCAACTGCAGGTGAGCGCAGTGATACGACGTTAGCATTAATCGCAATGAAAAATTGTGACGGGCGGGAGAAGATTGACCCAAAACAAATAATTCGTGAAGGATTTGCACGAGCAAAACGTATTTCAACATTTATTAATTTATTTATAGGTCAAAGTGTATCCCGTGAAACGATAGTAACTAATATACTTAGTTTATTAGAACAAAAAGGATTTTTGAAACGCAGTTGGAACAAGATGAATTTACCTTGTACGTATGTCAATTTATCAGTTGAACGAATCTCGAAATTTGATTTCTTACCTATTTTTTCAAAAATAAAAGGAAGAGAAATTTCATATAAAGTATACGGGAATACAGAGTGGAAACCACTTGACAATTTATTATTAAATATATATAAACATAATGCATTTTTACCGCAACCATCAAAAAGAAACGATATGGGGGTTCTTTTTAAGCAATTTATTTCCGAAACTTTAATGGGAATTTTACAACATGCAAAAGAGGAAAATGAACAAGTTTATTTTATTATAGATGCAAATATGAGAAAATATTGGATAAAAGAGTTGCAAAATGAAATAATTGATGTGGATATTTTACCTAAAATTATTCCGAATATGCTGAAGTTTCCAAATTTAAACGTCATAAGAATAAATACAGCTTTTGATGTACCAAGCTATTTTGTATTAGAGGGTGATGATGTTATGGATGGAACTGGATTATATGCAGATCAAAAAGGAATGTATTATAGCACTGGGGAATATTCATTAAATTGTAGTGACATATTGCAACAATATATACTTGAAATTCTACCATTAGGTGTAAAACCAGTAGAAAGGGATCATATCGCTAAAATGATACATTACATGTGCTGTAATTCAAGTATGCTTTCGGAAAAAAATATGCACATGCCATATTCCATGCATATGGCTAAAGCATTAAAGAGTTACATCACTGATATAGATATAAGAGAGTTTAAAGAATTCGATGATGAATTAGATGTAGATATAATAAAGATAGAAAAGAAAGATTCAATAATTCTACTTTAAATAATCGTAAACAAATCCTGCTCGTTATACCGATCAGGATTTGTCATTTTTTCATGAAAATAAGGATATCCTTTGTCATGTATCTTTACTTTTTCATATTTACTTTAATTACATTCAGGATTAAGATGTGTTTTAGAAATACAAAAACTGAAAAGAAATTTGAAAGGAATGGGGAATTGTGAAGAAATTAGATGTATTATTAATGCTACTGAGCGCCCTCTTTCCAATTGCAGGAATAATAAAACAAATGCCTCTAGAACAATCATTATATATTGGAGGACTATTATTTTTTACTAGTTTCGGTAGTTATTTTGCGAAAAAGATATATTCACGTATATGTAGCTGGATAGCGTATGCACCATTTATCACACTACTGTTAGTCATTTGGAATCAGGATATTTCAACAAGTTCTATAATAACGAATGCCAAAATTGCCGCTTGCGTCGCTTTAATTCCTTGTTTATTCCGTTTTCGTACATATGGGCTTACTTTAGGGTTATTCTCATTATGGGGCGCTTTACTATGGGATATAAAAGAAGTACAGTCGTTAATCATACTTGAACGCATGATGAGTTTAATGACAAGCCATTACTTATATCTTCTATTTTTAGTTGGAGGACTTATATTAGGTGGATTATTTGCGATGTTATTACACCGTAAAGAAAGAGAGAATAATAAAGAAAATACAAGTCTATTTAAACAAAAAAAGAAACGTAAAAGGCTATCATTTAAAATTCACCTTCCAAGATTACCGAAGTTTAAGATGAAATTATTTAAGTTGGGTGGGAAAGCATCTAAAGGTAAAACGCCTGAAAGAGCCTATGAGCGTAATTACGAAGAACCATTTGCGACATATGAAATGACAGAGCAAATAGATCAATTCAAAGAAGGCACTGTTCAAGGGCAAACGAGGATGGAACGTCGAAGAAATAGGTATAATGCATAATAAGGTTCAATAACCCTTTAATGATTTATCGTTAAATTGATAAAATATTAAGGGGTTTTTATGTAATTATATAGGTTGCTAATGAGGAATTCATAGCATATTTTAAAGGTGGGGAACTTAAATAAAATAATGGGAGGACACTTATTATTACATATACATCTGTTTGTATATTATTCTTAGTTAGTTTTTTACATGTTTATTGGGCTTTCGGGGGTAAGTGGGGGACAAATAGTGTTATTCCAACTAAATCTGGAGAAAAGGCGTTTACACCTCGTGCAGGAATGACATTCTTCATAGCGTTATTATTAAGTATGGCAGCCATAATTTTATTACAACAAACAAATATTGTTCATCTTGTAGTACCTAATGTAATTTTTCAAACAGGGTCCTGGATTTGTATGATTGTTTTTTTCATAAGAGTAATTGGTGAGTTTCATTATTTTGGTATCTTTAAACGAAAAAAAGATACGCATTTTGCTAGAATGGATACTGTTTTATATATACCACTCTGTGCATTTTTATCTTTTTCCTTTTTATTAGCGATTATAACGTGAACATATAAAAGATAATTATGCGATGCATTTATTATATGGATATGCGGATGTTAAATAAGTTGTTTCTGCGCAAGCAGAAACAACTTATTTTGTATGATTGTAAATATCAAAATTTCTCCAGTTTTGTTGTTGGAATATTTTGTTATATTTAAGGGGTCATGTGGCAAATTTGATGAAAAAATCTTTAATTACAAGTACTATTCCCAGCAGAAACAAGATTTCAATTGAGAACCAAAACATACTTTTATGAGTTTTTTTAAACTCCATAATAATAGATGAAAATAAAAAAATAGCAATGAATATGATGATTAAGAGCCGGATTATATCAGCCATTAATAACACTCCTAAAATTTAATCAGTACTATTATATAATCTTCTCCAAAGGTATGGAATTATAGAAGTGTTTTATTGAAATTCCTGAAAAATTCGGATTATATCAGTTGTTTTTCTCAAAATAAACTCAAACGTGAAGTGGCAAGTGATAAATCCATGTTTTAATAAAAATATATAAGCGCATTCTTATAGGGTTATAGACAATTAAGAAAGGCGGTGACACCATGAAGTATGTAAAAGTCCGTATGAATGGTGGAAGTGAGCACAAATTCATACAGACTTTAGATCGGTTTGCTGGGCTTATTACTACAGGGAATGGGTTATTAGAAAATAAATTAGTTTGTACTGAAAATATAATGATTAATCCTACTAATATATCTTCTGTAGTCGAAAAAATTGGTGTGCCAGTTAAATTTATGGAAGCTTAAGAATCGTTAGATAAAGAACATCCATGAGGGGAATGTATAAATATGGTTCTTTTTAATGCACAATATAATAAGTACAAGCATCTATATGGAATAGGACAAATTCTTCGTGTCCTATTTAATGCTCAGAAAGAAACCCATAATCACATTTGGGTATCTAATAACAAGGGTGCTCTTATTTTTTATGAAAAATAAGAACGGACATTATTTCTAGGGAAAGTAGGAGTCAATAATGAAGGCCTAACTAGAAATAGTGTTCGAAGTAAAAGAAGAATCCAAACGGTTTCGTTTCAATTATAGTTTTCTTTAATTTTTGATTTTAAATTTATCTTTAACGTTAATAAATATTAAAAATAATATAATAGCAGAAATTAAGTTAGCTAAGTAGAAATCTTGATGAAACAGTAGTTCAAAGATGACATCAAAAGTATATAATAAAGCGATAGCAGGTAATATACAAATGAATATAAATCTCCAATTTTTTAAATAATGTTTATAATTAGTAAGTACTTTCTCCATAGAAATTGCCCCTATAATTTTATTTTCTATATAAATATACATTTAAATAAAAGGATTTGTAAAGGGGAATATTTAGCAATTAAAAAATGTAAAGAAGGCATTTTGATAAAAACTTAGATAAGTGTAGCAATCAATGTGAAAATATGATTTGATTTTAAAAAGACTTTTAAAAATCTATGCTAAAGTGATACACTATAAGCCACGTTATTTTTAGAATGGATAGAGGGATTTACTTGATAGATAAAATTAAAAATGCTGTTGAAGATATGTATGAAGATGAAGCAAAAGATTTACTTCAAAGTATTCTTATACAGTTGAATTTATTAGAAGAGAACTATAGTGAAGATACGATTCAATATTTGATGACTATTCCTAAGCAACTAACGAATAAGAATTCTTATAATAGGAATTTAGAAGAAAGTACACATATTCATATTGTTTTTGATGATTCGACGGCTGGGTGTTTAAAGTATATGTTAAATCAAGAAGAACAATTGGACGAGAGTGTTGTTGCATTCTCTGAATTCTTTTCAATAGGACCAATACAACAATTACATACAGAAAAAGGGCAACTTGAAAGAAAACAATGGGTAATAAATAACCTAACTTCATATGATTGTTATTTTGAAGAAGAATATCTACCAAGATTCATGGAAACTTTAGAAGAACTACAATCTATTCCAATTGAAATACCTATTACAATTTGGAAGGCAGATAATGCTCATGAGCATGTAGGACTCTGTTTTGTAATGGCGCAATTAAGAGAAAAGAGAAATATTCGAGTTATTAATACGTCTGAAGCAAGCAGAAACATATTAAATCAAGAGTATGATATACGTGGGAGTGGAGAATTACCGTTTGAAAGTTTAGCTATTTTCAAAAAAAGTTTTGCTGAATTGTCGTATATAACTGAAGAGATGCGAGTTAAATTTGAACAAGAGTGGGATAAATTATCAAATAGCACGGAGTTCTTAAGAGTTTGGATAGACAATAAAGTGGATTCTGTACAAGAAGACTATTTTGATCATTTCATTATTGAGTGTGCGAAAAAAGTAGGTGCTGATAAAAAGTTTATAAAAGCTCCGAGAGTAATAGGTGAAGCACTTGGCCTAGTGGAACAATTAGTCGGCGATACGTTTTTAGAATATCGCTTGAAAGAATTAATTAAAGACGAAGTATTTGAATTTATAGGTTCATTAGAAGAGATGCGTTTTTATAGTGTGAAGTTAAGGAAATAATACATGCATTCCGTTTTTTTGGTTGAATTCGGGCTATACATTAGCTTCCTATAGAGAGTGTATGACATATGAATGTTAAAGGTCATGAATGAAAAGAAGGTGATTTGTTAAAATGAATAACCAACAAAACTATCCATATGATCAGTCGATGTATTATTACCCGCAACAATACGGATATGAAACTGTAGATGAATTGAGAGATATTGAACAAGAAGATTATAGACCAGATGATGCGGAAGATGCTCCGACATCACCACCACCGTCACAAGTTCCGTCTTTACCGTCTACATTTGCATCTCCAGCACAAGCAGGCAATATGAAATCGTGGGTGTGTAACTGTCTAGGGAGATGGGGATATTTAAGATTACATCGCCCTGGCTCTTTCGGAAGAGACTTATGGTTCTTCCCAACGGAAGTTAGAAGGAATGGGGTTTCAGGGTACACATGGCAAGGTGGTCGACGTCGAAAAGTAAGTTATCGTTATCAACAAATTAGTAATTTCATGTGTTTCGCATGATAGGAAGTGAGAGAGTAGAATAATTTTACTCTCTCACTTTTTTATTTTTCAATATAGGAAGTAAGATTTTAATTAAAAATTCACAATTTTTATGGTTTTGTTGGAGTATAATGCAAATATTGAGGTGGTTTTCAAAAATAAATGAGAGTGAGGGAATACAATGTCAATGAAAAACATAGTTGGCCGAAAAATAGAGGATGGTATTAATTTATCGTCTGCTCAGTTTAAAGAAGATGCTTATGAAATTTATAAAGAATCGCGAAAAATGCAGCCTATATTATTTGTAAATCAGGTCGAAATCGGTAAAGAATGGCTCATTACAAGATATGAAGATGCCCTACCACTTTTAAAAGATAATCGCTTAAAAAAAGATCCGGCCAATGTATTTTCTCAAGATACAATGAACATGTTTCATACTGTTGACAATAGTGATCATTTAACAACGCATATGTTAAATTCGGATCCACCTAACCACAATCGTTTACGATCTTTAGTCCAAAAAGCTTTTACACCGAAGATGATTACGCAATTAGACGGAAGAATTCAGAAAATCGCGGATGATTTAATAAGTGATGCAAAGCAAAAAGGTACATTGAATCTTGTAGATGATTATTCATTTCCATTACCGATTATTGTAATTAGTGAAATGCTCGGCATTCCAAAAGAAGATCAAGCGAGATTTAGAATTTGGTCTCATGCTGTCATTGCTTCTCCAGAAACGCCAGAGGAAATAAGAGAAACTGAAAAGCAACTATCTGAATTTATTACATATCTTCAACATTTAGTTGATGTAAAACGACAAGATCCTAAAGAGGATTTGGTCAGTGCTTTAATACTAGCAGAAAGTGAGGGACATAAACTTAGTGCCCCGGAATTATATTCCATGATTATGTTACTTATCGTAGCGGGCCATGAGACGACTGTGAATTTAATTACAAATACAGTATTAGCACTTCTCGAGAATCCTGATCAATTACAGTTATTAAAAGAAAATCCAACATTAATTGATTCAACTATTGAGGAAGGATTACGATATTATTCTCCGGTTGAGGTGACAACTGCAAGATGGGCGGCTGAACCTTTTCAAATCCACGATCAAACAATCCAAAAAGGAGACATGGTTATTATTGCATTAGCTTCGGCAAATCGTGATGAATCAGTATTTGATAACCCAGAAGTATTCGATATTAAACGAGAAAATAACCGTCATATTGCCTTTGGGCATGGTAGTCATTTCTGCCTAGGAGCACCACTTGCTAGGTTGGAAGCAAAGATTGCTATTACTACTTTGTTTAAACGGATGCCTGAACTACAAATAAAAGGCGATCGTAAAGAAATTAAATGGCAAGGTAATTATTTAATGCGTTCTTTAGAGGAATTACCATTAACATTCTAGAATATTTATTTAAAGACATGCATACATCGAAAACGATCTACATAGAGTATGTATGTGTTATTTAAATTCGAAACGGAAGGGTGAAAACATCCCAATGATCAACTAATTCTATTTGTAAGAGATCTTCGTTAAAAAACGAAATATTCTTCTGAATAGGATTAGTATGCACATTTATAGAAAAGGGATGTATTTCGCGCTGCGAAAAATATAGTCTTTTCATATGATTTGTGTTGCCTCCTGTTCAGAACATGAAATAGGAGGCTTTTTTATGTCGACGACTGTAGAAACGAAACAAAATCATGGGGTATCACAAGTATTAAAAAATCGGTTTGTGCAAGGAATTCTTACATCAGCATTATTTTTACAAATTGGAATATGGGTTCGAAACTTTGCGGTATTATTGTATGTTATGGAAATGACGAAAGGTGATGCTTTTGCTATTTCAATGATTTCAGTTGCAGAATTCGCTCCAATTTTTATTTTCTCATTCATTGGTGGAACTTTTGCTGATAGGTGGAAGCCAAAGAAGACAATGATATGGTGTGAAACGTTAAGTTCTATTTCAGTATTCGCTGTATTCATTACTCTTATGTTTGGAACGTGGAAGATTGTGTTTTTTGTGACGCTCATTTCTGCAATCCTTTCACAGTTTTCCCAGCCATCTGGAATGAAGTTGTTTAAACAGCATTTATCAACGGAACAAATTCAATTAGCAATGTCTATATATCAAACGATATTTGCAATATTTATGGTGTTAGGACCAATTCTCGGAACATTTATTTTTCATAGTTTTGGAATTTATATTTCAATTATCATAACTGGTATCGCATTTTTATTTGCAGCAGTTGTTTTGTTATTTCTTCCGAAAGATCTCGAAAATGATAATGAGAAGAAAGAAATCACACTATTACAGGAAATGTTGGATGGTATTAAATATGTAAAAAAGAAAAAAGCATTAACTTTGCTTGGTCTATGTTTTATGGCAGCAGGGCTAGGTATAGGTTTAATCCAGCCACTAGGTATATTTATTGTGACTGAGCAGTTAGGGTTATCAAAAGAGAGTTTACAATGGTTACTAACAGTAAATGGCGCGGGGATGATTATTGGCGGAGCTTTAGCGATGGTATTTGCGAAAAACGTTGCTCCGCAAAAAATGTTAATCGTAGGGATGCTCGGCCAGGCAATTGGCATTGGTATTATAGGCTACTCCACAAATTTATGGGTAACACTTACAGCACAACTTTTTAGTGGTTTAGCTCTTCCATGTATCCAAATAGGTATTAATACGCTCATTATCCAAAATAGTGATACCGATTTTATTGGACGGGTAAACGGTATTTTAAGTCCACTATTTACCGGCTCAATGGTAGTAACGATGAGTATTGCTGGTTCATTAAAGGAGATGTTTTCATTAGGTACGATGTACGAGGGGACGGCTTTATTATTTGTTATTGGATTATTGTTTATTTTACCTATATACAATTTAAAGCCAGTAATAGAAGTAGAAAGTGAAATGAATGATAAAGGAAGTGCTGTGCAACATGAATCCTAATCCCAATGTTAAATACCCAATTAAAGGAAATCAAAACGTTCACTTTATAAAAAATACAATAACGAAATCTAATATACTTGTTGGTGACTATTCTTATTTTGATGCGAAGCATGGGGAAACATTAGAAAATCGAGTATTATATCATTATGAATTTATCGGAGATCGTCTCGTTATTGGAAAGTTTTGTTGTATTGCATCTGGAGTTACCTTTATTATGAACGGAGCGAATCATCGAATGGATGGATTTTCGGCGTATCCTTTTAATATCTTTGGGAATGGCTGGGAGAAATTCACGCCTGATTTGTCTGATTTACCGTATAAAGGAGATACAGTTATAGGAAATGACGTTTGGATTGGTATGGATACAACTATTATGCCCGGAATAAAAATTGGAGATGGTGCAATAATTGCAGCTAAATCTGTTGTGACTAAAGACGTCGCACCATATACAATTGTTGGTGGGAACCCTGCAAATAAAATAAAAGAGAGGTTTTCAAATGCAATAATAGAAGAACTATTGCAAATTCAATGGTGGCATTTTGATATTGAGAACATAACCGAAAATATCGATGCTATTGTACGAGGGGATATAGGATCATTAAGGAAGTTAAAAAGGTAATAAAAAATGCATGACAAAAAGTATCATACCTCCGAATTTTGTTAATGATAAAAGAACAAGGAGGTGTGATACTATGGCACAAGACGTTTTGTGTGAAGTTAACAACTGTAAATTTTGGGCTAACGGTAATAAATGTAGTGCAGATGCAATTTATGTAGTAAGTCACAAAGGAAAGCACGCATCTACAACGGAAGAAACAGATTGCAAAACTTTCGATCCAGAAGTATAAATTTTTGAAGGGTAGCCAAATCGTGGTTGCCCTTTTATTAATTATAGTATTGATAATAAATATCATTTTCATTCATTGTTTTTAACGTTTCTTGTTATTTTTTATATTTTTTTCATAAGTGATGTAATCCAATGTAATTCATGTTCAATACGTGATTTACTAAACTCAATGACTTCAGTAATAAATGGTGAGATAACATCTAGAGATTGAATAGCAGTAAGCTGTTTATGTAGTACACCTTGGCGCATTGTTAAAATTTCTTTTCTAGCTTCGTAATCAAGTTGTTCAAATAGCGCGATACGTACAAGGAATTCGGGATTATTTGTCGCAATTTTTTCGGGGAATTCTCTTAACATTTCATAAAAAATTTCTTCTCCTGTTTCTGTTATATTGTACATATTTCGGTTCGGTTTTCCAACTTGTGTATGTACATTTTTCGTTATAGCCCCCATATTCTCAAAGCGCCGTAGCGCGGGGTAAAGCATGTTATGATTTAATTCAAAATTCTCCCCTAACCGATTTTGAATATTTTTCTTTATTTCATAGCCATGTTTTGGTCCTGTCGTTAATTCTGCAAGTAGTAAAATGTCAACATACATAAAAATCCTCCTCATATATTTCTCAAGTTTTCTTATGAATCTTTTTCCTTTATATATGTTAAAATAACATATGTTAGTTTATACAACTTTGAACTGCCGACCTATCACTTTTATTGTAAAAGAAAAGGGAGGAAAGAACTATGGCTACACCTGAAAATGTTATTTTAGTTCATGAAATTTCAAAGCTAAAAACAAAAGAAGAGTTATGGAATCCGTATGGATGGTATCAATTTATGAGAGATAATCACCCCGTTTATTATGATGCGGAGCAGGATGTTTGGAATGTTTTTTTATATGATGATGTAAATCGGGTTCTATCAGATTATCGCTTATTTTCAAGTAGAAGGGAACGAAGACAATTCGCAATCCCTCCTTTAGAAACAAGAATTAATATAAACTCTACTGATCCGCCAGAACATCGCAATGTACGTTCAATTGTTTCTAAAGCGTTTACTCCAAGAAGTTTAGAGCAATGGAAACCTCGAATACAGGCTGTTGCAAATGAACTTGTACAACAAATAGAAAAGTGCAGTGAAGTAAATATTGTTGAACAGTTTGCTGCACCTTTGCCTGTTACCGTTATATCGGATTTATTAGGAGTGCCAACAACAGACCGTAAAAAAATTAAAGAATGGTCTGATATTTTATTTATGCCATATAGTAAAGAAAAATTTAATGATCTGGATACAAAGAAAGGGATTGCTTTAAATGAATTTAAAGCATACCTTCTTCCGATCGTTCAAGAAAAAAGATACCATTTAACAGATGATATTATTTCGGATTTAATACGTGCTGAATATAATGGTGACAGATTAACCGATGAGGAAATTGTCATTTTTTCATTGGGGCTTTTAGCTGCTGGTAATGAAACAACTACTAATTTAATTATTAATAGCTTTTATTGTTTTTTAGTGGATGCACCTGGGACATATAAAGAATTACGAGAAAAACCAAATTTGATTTCAAAAACGATAGAGGAAGTATTACGGTATCGCTTTCCTGTTACACTAGCCCGTCGGATAACTGAAGATACGAATATATTTGGACCTAGTATGAAAAAAGACCAGATGATTGTAGCGTGGGTTAGTGCAGCAAATTTAGATGAGAAAAAATTTCCACATGCTTCTAAGTTTAATTTACACCGAATAGGAAATGAAAAGCATTTAACATTTGGTAAAGGTCCTCATTTTTGTTTAGGGGCACCACTTGCACGTCTTGAAGCTGAGATAGCATTAAGTACCTTTATAAATACTTTCGAAAAAATAGAGTTATCTCCATCTTTCTGTTTAGAAGATTGTATACTGGAAAATGAACAAACATTAAAGTCCTTACCTATTCGCTTAAAAACTCAATAAAACGTTCAGCAAGGTACATGTTATTGTACCTTGCTTTTTATTTCTAAATTGTAAAATTTTAGTGTGTTCTATAGTGTGGAAGTGTGCGAAAAAAGAGTAGAGGAGGATGCTTATGTTAAAGTGCAATGGAAGTAAAACGTTTCAAACATTTATTAAAGCTGTAACTGATTTAATAGAAAGTAATTTATTGAAAAAACAAATTGTGTGTGAAATTGAAAAATTACTAGAAGAACTTTTAGAAAAGAAAACGTGGCTTCCGTTAGAGAAACAGAAGGCGAATTCGGCTCAATATGCACGACACTTACTGTATGAAGATCCCTTAAAACGTTTTGAAGTATTGGCTCTTGTATGGAAAGGTGGACAGTCTACACCTTTACATGATCATGATGGTACATGGGGAGTAGAAGGCGTTTTTTCAGGAAGAATAATGGTGCAGAACTTTATACAAACTAAGCAACTTGGAAATTCATTATTTTATTTAACACATACAGAAAATCTTTATTTGGGGGAAGGCAAAACAGATAAAGTAATTCCACCAGCTGACTGTCATATTCTTGAAATCGGCAAAATTGAAAGCGTTATCACCATTCATGTTTACGGAAAATGTTTAGAAAAGTTTAAAGTATATACCCCAACTGAAGAAAAAAATGTGTACTTGTGTAAGACAAAATATATTAGTTATAGTTCATAGTTTAAAATTATTTCTTGACCTGAAACGCTTTTCATAAATTATAAATAAGGAGTACTTCACGAGAGCTTTGTGAAAACGATACCTTACAATTGAATAGAACTCGTGTATTTATAGAAAGTGGTGAAGAAATAATGAAATTAATCGCAATTGATTTAGATGGAACCCTTCTTTCTGGGAATAAAATGATTAGTAAAGAGAATGCAGAAGCAATTCGAAAGTGTCAGAAAGCTGGCCATGTTGTAGCAATTTGTACAGGACGTTCTATCGTTGATATTGAACGATTATTGTTAGAAGTTAATTTAGAGTGTCCGATTATTGCTGAAAATGGTGCACTTATTTATAAAGATAAGAAAATGATGAAGAGATATCCAATTCAAAATATGCAGGCACTTGAGATTGTAGAATATCTTGAAGAGAATGGCTTGTATTATCAACTTTATACAGATAAAGGTGTATATGTTCCCGCATATGGTGTGGAAAGTGTCCGTGGTGAAATTGAGCATGTGAAGAAGTCAAAAGTAAATGTTGATTTAAAAGAGTTAGAAACGATTGCAGCATTATATCTTGAACATACTGCGTTTCATAATGCGGAAAGTTGTAAACCAATTGTAGAAACAGAAATACATGTGCATAAACTTTTACCATTTTCATATGACATAGAGAAATTAAAAAAATTAAAAGAAACGTTTCTGCATAATACTGATTTAGCAATTACTTCTTCATATTGGCATAATTTAGAGATTAATCACCGAGATGCTCAAAAGGGAAATGGATTATATACTTTAGCAGAACATCTTCATATTCCATTTGAAAATACTGTTGCGATAGGTGATGGCCTAAACGATGTTTCCATGATGGAGAAAGCAAACTTATCAATTGCAATGGGGAATGCGGTTGAAGAAATTAAAGCGATGTGTCAATACGAAACGTTAACAAATGAAGAACACGGTGTCGCACATGCTCTATATAAGTATGTAATGTAATAAAAAGAAAAAAGAATCCCATTCGGATTCTTTTTTCTTTTTATTAGGGGTAAGGTATTCTATGCGAATCATAGAAGTCTTATTACATTTTATTATATAGAATATATTGGAATAAATGTTTATATTACTCATTATAATTGTGAAAATCTTATGAATTTTCTATTTTTATGTATTTTTATACCGTAATTAGCAGTCCTTAAGATTCCAAACCAAAAATTCAGCGAATGAAAAGTAAGATAGGTGAAGGGAGGGCTACCCAGTAAAGCCCGTTTGGTGTGAGCCAATATGCACTGAGGAATGGACAATCCTTGACTAATCAAAATTTCACTCTCTACGAATATTAGTTTCTGTTTTTAATTGAAAAATAAAATTTGTTCGAATAATTATTCTACAGCTATATACCTATCCCCACATTCTTCGTATAATGGAGAAGTATGAATTTTGAATTTGTATTAATTTTACATATTGAGGTGGAAAAAGAATGAATGCGCGGCTAATGGAACTTATTGATGTGAGTACAATAGAAACCATGGCAAAACAATTTTATAAATTAACCAACATATCACATCAACTTCTTGATGCTGAAAAAAAGTGTGTTTTTTCATTCGGATTGAATGAAGTAAAAAAGAGTCAACTTCCAAAAGTTGAAATCCCCATTTTCTTATACAACCAACATTTAGGATCTTTTGTTGTATGGTCTAAAAAAAGTGAAATATTCAATTGTCAAAAATACTTTGAAATGCTTTCTAATCTTATAGTAGATGGAGTGAAAAAAGGATTTCAAAATAAAAATACAACGTTGCTCACTCGAAAAGAGGAGGAATTACACACGATTTTACAAAACATGCCTGTTATGGTTGATGCGCTTGATTATAATGGAGATTTTGTTCTGTGGAATCGAGAATGTGAAATTGTAACAGGTTATACTGCCGAAGAGATTATTGGTAATTCAAACGCACTTCAATTATTATATCCTGACGATAATTACCGTCACCAAATACAAAAGAAATTTTTGAATCGTGGAAAAAATTTCAGAGATTGGGAAATGCACTTAACATGTAAAAATGGTGAGATCAAAACAATCATGTGGTCCAATATATCAGAACAGTTTCCTGTAACAGGATTTAGCTACTGGGCTGTTGGGGTAGATATTACACATTTAAAGGCGATAGAGGAGCAGTTAAAACAGCAAACATCTGAATTAGAATTAATTTTTAAAGCTTTACCAGATTTATGTTTCTTAACAGAAGATGATGGCACAATTATAGATTATAAAGCAGGATCCCCTACAAAATTTTACGTACCCGCAGAAGCTTTTATGGGAAAAAAGTTTTACGAAGTATTACCATCTCCAGTAGCACAACAATTTCAAGAGGCAATTTGCCAAGTGAAGGAAAAAGGAACGAATGTAATTGTAGAATATCCACTTACACTGAATGGAAGTATTGATTTCTTTGAAGCTAGGTGCTTACCATTATTACATGATAAAATTATGATTATTGTACGCGATATAACCGAGCGGAAAAAGACAGAAGAATTGCTAAATAAATCAGATACACTTGCAGCAATCGGTCAATTAGCAGCTGGTGTAGCTCATGAAGTAAGAAATCCATTAACTGTAATTAAAGGGTTTATACAGTTATTCCAAATTAATAAAGAAGATCAAGAAAAATATTTTGATCTTATGCTTTCTGAAATTGAAAGAATAGAAGCAATACTTCAAGAGTTTCTTTCAATTGCTAAAACAGACGAAATAAATACAGAAAAGAAAAATATTTATCAGATTTTTAAAAATGTCGTATCACTAATTAATACAAAAGCAATTATGACAAATATTCAAGTTGAACTACATACAGATTCCAAAGAAATAATCATTGAATGCTCAGAAAATCAATTGAAACAAGTATTTATTAATATTTTACAAAATTCAATCGAAGCAATGCCAGATGGCGGGAATATTTCAATTCATATGAAAGAAATCCATGAAGATGGTGTCATTATTAGTGTAATTGATGAAGGAATAGGAATACCTGAAGAAAGAATTAAGAGATTAGGTGAACCTTTTTATAGTACGAAAGAAAAAGGTACCGGTATTGGATTGATGTTAAGTTATAAAATTATTGAAAGTCATCAAGGTATAATAAGTATTATGAGTGAGGTTGGTGTCGGGACAACTGTAACTATTTACTTGCCGAAAATTCAGGGTCAACAATCTTTATCAAATTGTGATGATAGATTCATATCAATACGCTCTATTATTAACTCTTAAATCACTAAATACCCAATAACAAAAAGCGGAATTT
The DNA here is from genome assembly GCF_014932895.1 of Bacillus thuringiensis. GTDB lineage: Bacteria > Bacillota > Bacilli > Bacillales > Bacillaceae_G > Bacillus_A > Bacillus_A thuringiensis_AA. The sequence continues at coordinate 251,826 of NZ_JACYOF010000004.1, forward strand.
TTTGTTATTGGGTATTTTTATATTTACTTTAGTAAACTTTACCTTTTCTTTAACTTTGTTTTAATTTCAATTAAGTTTTAAGCATTATATTAATATCCGTACAAAGTAGTGTATAGAAGTTGTACATTATTTTTAATATAGAAAGCAAATTATTATTAATGCTAAAAGGAGGAGATTTTGACAAAGTGAAAAAGGAAGAGAAAAAAAGTGGTAGAGGAATACCGATGCGGTTAAACATTTTATTCTTTTGTGTATTTTTATTATTTTCTGCCATTGTAATACAGTTAGGTAAAGTGCAAATTGCCGATGGAGAGACGTATAAAAATGAAGTAGAGAAGAGAGAAAATGCAACCGTGAGTCTTTCCGTCCCGCGGGGAAAAATATTTGATCGAGAAGGGAATCCAGTTGTTGATAATAAGTCTTTACGCACGATTACATATACAAAGATGAAAGGTGTAAAGTCAGAAGAAATATTAAAAACTGCAAGACAACTTGCAGAAAAAATCGAAATGCCGCAAGAAGATATAGATAAGTTAACTGAGACAGATAAGAAAGATTTTTGGATGCAATTAAACCCGAAGCTTACTGAAAACTTAGTATCTAAAAAAGAAATAGATACATTTAAAAAGAAAGATTTTAGCGGAAAGAAGCTAGATAAAAAAATAGAAGAGTTAAAAAGAAAACGAGTTACAGATAAGAATCTTCAAGAATTAACAGATAAAGATATAGAAGTGTTAGCTATTAAAAGTAAAATGACTTCTGGTTATCAAATGGTACCTCAAATTATTAAAAAAGATGTTAGTGAAAAGGAATATACTGTAATTAGTGAGGATTTAGCGAATCTTCCAGGTGTAGACGTATCAGTTGATTGGGATAGATTCTATGTAAATGATGGATTATTCCGATCCATTCTTGGAAATGTTTCTAATGCTGATGAAGGATTACCAAGTGAACGATTAGATTATTATTTGGTGCGTGAGTATAGCCGAAATGATAGGGTCGGAAAAAGTTATATTGAACAGCAATACGAAGATGTGCTCCATGGTACGAAAAAAGAAGTAAGAAGCGTTGCTGATAAACAAGGTAATGTAGTGAGAACAGAAACAGTTTCGGAAGGGAAAAGCGGCAAAAATTTAACTTTAACAATAGATATGGAATTACAGAAAAAAGTGGAAGAGAGTATAGAAAAAATATTAAAGGCATATAAAGGTTCAGAATCGATGTTAGACCGTGCTTTCGTTGTAATGATGAATCCGAAAAACGGCCAAGTATTATCAATGGCTGGGAAAAAGCTTGTAGAAAAAGATGGGAAAACGGAAGTAGAAGATTATGCTTTAGGCACGATGACAAGTTCATATGAGCTTGGATCAACGGTTAAAGGTGCAACAGTATTAACCGGATTTGAAACAAAAGCTATAACACCAGGAACACATTTTTATGATGCACCTATGAAGTTTAAAGGAACTAAGGAGAAAAAGTCATGGAAGGAGTTCGGAGATATAGATGATCTAAGAGCTTTACAAGTTTCTTCTAACGTCTACATGTTTAACACAGCATTAAAAATTGCCGGTGTGGATTATGTAAAAAATAGTTCACTAGATATTAAACAAGAATACTTTGATAAAATGAGGTATTATTTTAGACAATTTGGATTAGGAGTACAAACTGGCATTGATTTGCCGAATGAAACTGCAGGACAAATTGGAAAAAAAGATAATCAGCCTGGTTTCTTATTAGATTATTCTATTGGTCAATATGATACATATACACCACTTCAGCTCGCACAATATATTTCAACTATTGCAAATGGTGGGTATCGTATGAAACCACAAATTGTTCAAGAGATTAGAGAACAAACCGCACAAAAAGATGAAATTGGTAAAGTAGTGCATGCAATAGAACCAGTCGTATTAAACAGGGTGGATATGAAAGAAGATTATATAAATCGAGTAAAAGAAGGGTTTAGAAGAGTATTCCAAGAAGGAGATGGAACGGGGGTAAGGGCGTTCCAAAAAGCTCCATATAAACCAGCTGGTAAAACAGGAACAGCACAGACAGTATATGGTGGAGAAAGTGATATTGGTAGAAATGAGAAAGGTGAGCGTAGGGAATGTTATAATTTAACATTAGCAGGATATGCGCCATATGATGATCCAGAAGTAGCATTTTCTGTTGTTGTACCGTGGGTTAAAAATGATAAATCTGGTATTAACTCTGATATTGGAAAAGAAGTTTTAGATGCTTATTTTGAATTGAAAAATCAACGATTAACTGGTGGAGCGACAAAAGTAGATAACTCTAAGGAGAATTAAAAAGTATGAAACGTCTCTAGCATTTATATGCACTAGAGACGTTTTTACATAGTAATTAATCAGAAATGAGGTATATATGAAGCTGTTTATTCTACGAGATTGAAGAACAATATGTAGCTATATGTTAATTATTATAGGGATTATTTTTATTAATAATTCTTTTTTATTTTGTTTGGTAGAAGGAATTTCGATGCAACCTACTTTGAATGAAAAAAATCGTATTATAGTTAATAAGGCTAGCGTCTATTTTTCTTCTTTTCATCACGGCGATGTTGTAATAATAAAAAAAGAAGATGAGCCTACATACTATGTGAAACGAATTATTGGATTGTCAGGGGATAAAATACAATTAAGAAACGATGTAGTATATATTAACGGTAAAAAGCGAGAGAAGTCGTATATAAAGTTAGATATGTCACAAGTATCAAATCGTTTTTCAAACTTTAGGGAAATAAGAGTTCCCTCGCATAAATTATTTGTGCTCGGAGATAATCTTAATCACAGTAAGGATAGTAGGAATACACTCGGACTTATTGATGAGTCAAATATAATAGGTAAAGTAGAAATAGTATATTATCCATTTGATCAAATAAAACGGATAAAATAATTCTATTAAGTATTCACATTTTATAAAAAAATTCATATATTGATAGCATAGGACAAGCCGAACAGCTTGTACCTTACCTCACAGAACACTCCTTATCACGGTTAGGCATCTACTTATGTGGATGCCTTTTTTTGTTGATGACTGACAATTATTTATCAACCTAAAGTAGCAAGCGTATTAGGACTATTAGTGGAAGATGGCCGGTAAAAATAACAGTATGCTTAATAAAAACTTTGAAATATAAGGAGTGATAAAGTGGTGCTGAATATTTTAATGGTTAATTTCCCTGCAGAGGGACATGTAAATCCTACTTTAAGTTTAGTAAAGGCCTTTACTGAGCGGGGTGATAACGTACACTATATTACAACGGAAAACTTTAAGAAAAGGCTTGAAGGTTTGGGAGCTATTGTACATTCTCATCCAGATTTATTAAAGGAGATTTCTATCGAAACTGATTCAATAACTGGATTAAACGCATTTTTTCATGTTCATGTTCAAACTTCTTTATATATTTTAGAAATTACAAAACAATTGTCTAAAAGTATAAATTTTGATTTTGTAATTTATGATATATTTGGCGCTGGAGAGTTAGTAAAGGAATATTTACAAGTTCCAGGCATAGTATCCTCGCCTATATTTTTAATTCCAACAGAACTTTTGGAAACCCTGCCTTTTCATCCGAATGCAGAAATACCATTCCAACCTGATGAACTCTCTGTAAAGTTACTGTATCAAATGGAACATGAATTTGGAGTCAAACTAAAGAATAATCTTCAATTTATGAATAATAAGGGGGATATTAGTCTCGTGTATACAAGTCGTTATTTTCAACCTAATAGCGATTTGTTCGGGGAAAATAATATTTTTATTGGGCCGAGTATTTTAAAGCGCAAAACAGATGTAAAGTTTCCACTTGAATTGCTTAAAGATAAGAAAGTTATTTATATTTCAATGGGAACACTTCTTGAAGGACTCGAACCATTCTTTAATACTTGTATTGATGCTTTCTCAGATTTTGAAGGGGTAGTCGTATTGGCAATTGGTGATAGAAATGATATTTCTAAAATTAAGCAAGCGCCAGACAATTTTATAATTGCTCCATACGTACCTCAATCAGAAATATTAAGTGAAGCAGATGTTTTTATTACACATGGTGGCATGAATAGCGTACACGATGCAATTCATTTTAATGTCCCATTTGTGATAATACCGCATGATAAAGATCAACCTATGATAGCACAAAGACTAACAGAGCTTGAAGCAGCACATAGATTATTAAAAGAGCATGTTAATGCGCAAACTTTAAAAGAGGCGATAACAGATGTTCTTTCAAATGAAAAGTACGAACATGGCATACGAAAACTTAATGATAGTTTTTTAGAGTGTGGTGGTTCAAAAAGAGCCATTGCAGTTATTGATTCCCTTTTAAATAAATAGTTTGGACAATATAAAAGCATAGAGGCTCCACCTTTATGCTTTTATATTATTATCCAGCAAATTGTACAGCAGTATTTGCATGTAAAAACGCAGTATCAAAAACAGGAACAGTTAAATCGTTTTGAGAAATGAGTAAAGGGATTTCAGTACAGCCAAGTAATATACCTTCCGCACCTTTTTGAATTAATGATTTTGTAATTTGTAATAGCTTTTCTTTTGCCGTTTTTGAAATAATCCCTTTACTTAATTCATTTAAAATAACATGATGGATAAAAGTTCTTTCCTCGCCATTTGGAATAATTGTCTCAATGTTATAATTTGCTAGTCGTGTTTTGTAGAAATCTTGTTCCATCGTTTGTTTCGTTCCTAACAGTCCAATACGTTTTATATTATGTTCTACCATTTTTTGAGCACTTACATCACCAATGTGAAGGAGTGGTATTGATATTGCCTGTTCTACTTCTTCAGCAAATAAATGTACCGTATTTGAACACATTAATAAACATTCAGCCCCAGACTTTTCGACCTTTTTTGCAACTGTGATTAATTCATTTTTCACTTCTTCATATTGATGATTTTGTAATAAAGTAGTTACTTCACCAAAGTCCATGCTATATAAAACTAGCTTCGCATTTTGATCGTATTGAGAGAGTGTAAGTGTATTAATATGTTTATAGTATAACGATGTAGATTCCCAACTTAATCCACCAATTAAACCAATTACTTTCATTATGCATTCCTCCCGAAACAATTTTGAATTTATTATTTCATAATTCCGATAAGAATACAATGATTTAAATGAATTATTTAATGAAAAATAAAAATAGTTAGAAAAGTGTTGAATTTTTCTCTTCATAGTGCCATAATACAAATTACAAATTAATACTTATCCAGAGAGGTGGAGGGAACGGCCCTAAGAAACCTCAGCAACCCCTATGTAAATTCATAGGAAGGTGCTAATTCCGCAGAGGACACGATGTGTTTTTTGAAAGATAAGAGGATTCTTGAACGTGAAAGAAAATGACCTCTTATGTAAGAGGTCATTTTTTGTTGTATAGAAAGGGAGTGTCGATGCATAATTCATTTTTTTTATAAATATAGAGTAATAAAAGTTTACTAATATGAGAGGGGAATTGTCATGAACAAATTATCAACAAAGTTAGTAGTAGCAATTGGAATTGGAGCAGCTTTATACGGGATATTAGGACTTTGGGGATTTTCTATTGCACCAAATACATTTATTAAACCTGCATTAGCTATATTAACTGTTTTTGGAGCGTTATTTGGTCCATTGGCAGGACTGTTAATAGGTATTATCGGTCATACCGTAACAGATACGATTGCTGGATGGGGTATTTGGTGGGGATGGGTTATTAGTTCAGGTATTATCGGTTTTACGATGGGGCTCATTCAAAAAAGGGTTGGCTTTAGTGTGAAAAACGGGACGTATAATAAGCGTGATATTTCATATTTTGCAGTTGCCGGGTTAGTTGGAATTGTTATTGCTATTTTATTTGCTGGGGCATTCGATATTATTGTGATGGGAGAACCATTTGACAAAATTGTTATACAAATACTAGGTGCAATAATTGCTGATATTATTGTATTTTTAGTTCTTGGATTACCGATTACAATCGGCCTAGCTAAATCAAATAAGAAACATACGCATTTAAAAATTGAAAAGTAGGGATATTAATATGCACCCAATTATTTCTTTTGAACAATTCACCTTTCAATACAGGCATGCTGCGCAGCCTACTTTAAAAGACATTACCTTTCATATATATCCTGGGGAAAAAGTACTAATTGCTGGGCGAAGCGGTTCAGGAAAGTCGACATTAGCTCATTGTATCAATGGACTAATCCCATTTTCTTATGAAGGGAGTAGTACTGGCAAATTTTTAATTGCAGGAAAAGACCCGAGGGAAGGCAGTATTTTTGAGCAGAGTAAACATGTAGGAACAATTTTGCAAGATCAAGACGCTCAATTTATTGGTCTTACAGTAGAGGAAGATGTAGCATTTTATTTAGAAAACGAATGTGTTAATCAAGATGAGATGAAAAAAATTGTATCGGACTCATTAACAAAGGTAAAAATGCATACTTTTCATAAACAAAGTCCACATGAATTATCAGGAGGTCAGAAGCAAACGGTTTCTTTAGCAGGGCTGTTAACAACAAAAGCTGATATATTATTGTTTGATGAACCGTTAGCAAACTTAGATCCAGCAAGTAGCTTAAATACGATAGAACTCATTAAAGATGTACATGAACAATATAATAAAACAATTGTAATTATTGAACATCGTATAGAAGAAATTTTAAGGCTGAAATTAGATAAAATCATTTTAATTGATGATGGTGTAATTGCTATGATAGGGACACCAGAAGAGATTTTAGCATCTCGTATATTACCGCGTATTGGATTAAGAGAGCCTATTTACATGGAAGCACTAAAGCGATTAAATTTTGATAGTAATAATGATGTAATATATCCACTTGAAAATTTTAAAAAAGAAAGAGTATGTAACGTTATAAAAGGTTGGCTGAAAAAGCAAGTTGTATTAAAAGGTACTACTAAAAACAAGGAATTACTTAAAGTGAAGAATTTATCATTTTCATATCCTAATAAACAAAAAGTATTAAAAAATGTAAATCTTTCGGTACGTAAAGGGGAAATTGTAGCACTTTTAGGCCACAACGGAGCTGGGAAATCAACTTTAGCTCATAGTCTTATTGGCATAAATAAAACAGAAAATGCGGAGATTATATTAGGTGGAGTAAATATTAGTTCTTGGTCTATAGGTAAACGCGGGGAGTTTATATCTTATGTGATGCAAAATCCAAATCATATGATTACACAACCTACCGTTTTAGAAGAAGTTTCATTTACATTAAAATTAAAAAAGTTTTCTATGGAAGAAATTAAGAATCGAGCAGAAGAAACTCTAAAAATTTGTGGTTTATATCCATTTCGGAATTGGCCAATTCAAGCATTAAGCTATGGACAAAAAAAGAGATTAACAATTGCATCTGTATTAACAACAAATCCCAAACTTATCATATTAGATGAGCCGACAGCTGGACAAGATTATTATCATTATAAACAGTTTATGTCGTTTATTAGAAAACTGGCTAAAATAGGAATATCATTTATTTTTATCACACACGATATGAATCTAGCGTTAGAATATGCCGACCGAGCGGTAGTATTACATGAAGGAGAAATCATTGCGGATAATAATGTGTCTATTGTATTAGGACATCAAGAAACATTACAAAGAGCTAATCTTAGAGAGAGTTCTTTATTCAATTTTATTAAATTTACTGGGATTTCACATCCAGAAAAGTTTATGGAACTTTATTTAGATGTTAATAGGAGGGAGGAAGATGCATAATACATACTTTCATCGGATGGATGGAGTAGTTAAATTGCTTTTATTCATATTTTGTATGACACTTACTTTTTTGTTTTTTGATTTTCGTATACTGCTAATTTTATTTCTTATTGGATGTATCGGACTTTTAATTGCTAAAATTTCATTTCGTAAAATTATAATTGTTTTTACTGTTATATTTACATTTAGTTTATTAAACTCGGTTATGATTTTATTTATTACACCAACACATGGATCTGAATTAACCAGATCATATACTTCGTTTTTACATATTGGTTATGCGACAATTACATATGAAACATTATTTTATGTAGCTACACTTTCATTAAAGTATTTTACGTTATTACCTTTTACACTTCTCTTTATTTATACGACAGATCCAAGCGAATTTGTGAGTAGCTTAAGTAAACTTGGTATTCATTATAAAATTACATATGCAATAAATATTGCATTACGTTATATACCTAATATTCAGTCTGAATATAAAGTTATTAAAGATGCGCAAGAAGCGAGAGGAGTAGCTTTTGAAAAAGGAGAAGCAAGTTTATGGATTCGCATGAAAAACCGTGTTTTAATTTTCTGGCCTCTAATCATTCATTCTCTGGAAAGAATTGATACGGTTTCAAATGCAATGGATTTAAGAGGATTTGGAAAGAAGAATAGACGTACGTGGTTCTACAAAAAGAAAGCAAAAAGTGGAGATTACATCGCATTATTTACAGGTATTTGTATTTTATTTGTGGCAGTATATTTAAAACTAAATGTATTTCAAAACTTTTGGTATCCATTTTAAAGCACTCGTTTGCGGGTGCTTTTACTTATTTTTTTATATAGACATGCTCAAAAAAGGGATATACACATAATGTATAATACGAACCAGTTAAAATGATCAACTACCTATTAGTTTTCAAACCAAAAGGAGGAGAAAGTATGAGTTTCGGTGGTTCTTGTGGTTTTGGTGGAGGTTTCGCTTTATTAGTTGTGTTATTCATTTTATTAATTATTGTTGGATGCAGCTGCTGGGGCGGAGGGTACTAATTTCTAGTTAGTCTCCACAAATGTAAACTAAAAAAACATAGAAGATACTTTTGTATCGAGATAAATAAAAAAGGAGCCATTATGCTCCTTTTTTATTTGTATTAAGATAGAGTGTTATTATATTTTGGCAATGTGATCATCAAAGTTGTACCTTTATTAACAATACTTCGGATTTTTAAAGTACCTTGCATCGTTTCAATGATCTTAACAGCAACCATTGTACCTAAACCAGTACCTTTCGTTTTTGTACTAAAATACGGTTCACCGAATCGATTGATTTGCTCTTGTGACATTCCAATTCCGTTATCTTCAATTCGTATTATAACTTTATTATTACTAATAGATGAGGAAATACTTAAGGTACCACCATTAGGCATTGCTTCAATACCATTTTTTATTAAGTTTAAAAGACATTGTTGGAAGTGCTGTTTATTACCAACAATTATTGCCTTTGAGAAATCTTTTGTAATATGTATCGTACTCATATTACATAATGGCAATATCATATTAATGACCCGATTTAACTCTTGTTCTACTGAAATATGATCTAGTTTTTCTGGTGCAGGTTTGGCAAACGTTAAATAGTCATCAATAATCTCCTCGGCACGATTTAACTCTTCAAGTATGTGTTCAATATATTCGTCTCTTGATTCAGGAGTTAAATTTGGTGTTTTTAAAAGTTGTGTAAATCCTTTTACAACAGTTAAAGGATTTCTTACTTCGTGTGATATACTAGCCGCGAGTTGGCTAACAATCTCCATTTTTTCCATTTTAATTAATTTTGATCGCATCAATACCGCATCTTTTAAAACCTCATTAAAATAAACAATAAATAGCATTAAAGTAGTCGGTAATAGAATGAAATAAATAATATACAAATTATTCACTTCAAAATCTGATAAAGTTAATACAATTACAGTTGTAAATATTGCTAGGAAAAAAGTTAAAAACATTGCAGAAGCTACTTTGATTTTTCTATTATATGTATTAAATTTTGCAGATACAAATGCTGTAATAATGAACATTATACCGTAAACAAAAACTGTTAACATGTTAAATCCATAAAATAAAAATCTTGTAATTAATAAAATAGTACATAATATGATACCGACAGGAAATCCACCATAGAGTGTTCCAATTATGACTGGAATTTGTCTTAAATCATGAATATAATTTTCATCCATATAAATAGGATATCGCATACATAAAATAAGTGGGATGCTCGTACAAAGGATAATAAGTAGTTTTTTATATTTTTTCAAATAGCGCCCGCTATCATATATGAAATAAAAAACAAATATACTACTTAAAATGTAAAGAAGATTATTTAATACGTTTTGATTAATATAAACAAAGTTCATGATATTTGCCTCGTTATTCTGAATTTCCATTCCATATGTATTATACATGATAAACGTATAAATTCTATATTTGTTTGAATCATATAGGGTTATATCTTTTCAGTATGTGACACTTTTAACCACGCTTTATAAAATTCATTAACTGATGCATAACGTTCTGCACGGTTTTCATTTACAGCACGATATGTTACCTCATATAATTCTTTACTTGCTTCCCATTTTATAAAGGAACGATCTTTTTCACCGCCTAAAAGCGCGAAAGCCATGGCCCCCATATTAAATACATTTGTTTTTTCGTCAATCATAGCGTTTAGCTCAAATTCTTCAGGAGACATAAAACGTGAGGAACCCCATAATCTTCCCATTTTATTTATGTATGGTTTTTTAGAATATAAATCAATATCACAAATTTTCGTCTCATTTGTATTGAAATTATATAAAATACTACCGTCATAAAAATCTATGGCTACATAGTTTTTCTTTTCTACATATGTATGGAAAGAAAAAATGGAGTTCAATGAATGAATTCGTTCCATAACAGATAAATGCTTAAATTTATAAAATGGAGAGTTTGTATTCTTATATTTCTCAGGAGGTGGGAAACTCCAATGCGGATGAAGACATTCACCATCAAACCAATCAAATATTAAAACATATCCATTTTGTACAGGCAAGTGTTCAATTAAAGTTATAAGTGATTCGTGTTTTAATTCATTATAAAGGGGAACTGATTTTTTTAATCTTTCAATAGCAACCTCTGGAGTTCCGTTATATGCAATTGTTTGTGCCCCTGCATATTTAATGAATTTCTTATGACCATCTTTTTCTACACCAAAACATATATTACCCGAATCCTGCTGGTCAAAAACTGCAAATACGGTCCCTAATTTTATAAGCCAATCAAAATTATGATGTTCTTTTAATTGGAAAGTTACGTGATTCAACCGAATTTCAACTGGAATATTTTTCATAATTCACCTCGCATTTAATATAATAAAGTTGTATATTTCAGTATTCGACATATTTTGTGAAAACCCTATGTTAATAACATGGAATTTTATGAATATAATGATAAACTCTTATAAAGAGGTGAATAAAATGGAACAACAAATTGTTATTAAACCATATCAAAAAGAATGGCATGAAGATTATTTAAAAGAAAAAGGGAAATTTCGTTCTTTGTTAGGAGTAGAAATAATTGCTATTGAACATATAGGGAGCACAGCCGTAGAAGGATTAGGAGCGAAACCTCTTATTGATATGATGATTGGCGTAACGGATTTACAAATTACCGAAAAGTGGACTGAAACTCTTTCTAAAATTGGATATGAGTATGTTCCAAAAGAAAACCCTAATTGGCGTTTTTTTAGAAAGGGGAAATGGAGAGCGGGTACCCACCATCTACATGTTTATATTTATAATAGTGAGGAATGGAAAAATAATCTCTTATTTCGAGATTTTCTCATAAATCACGAATGGGCACGAAAGGAATATAAAGAATTGAAAGAAAAACTGGCTATCGTATTTCCTTTTGATCGTGTGTCGTATACAAATGCAAAAACACCCTTTATTCAAAAAATATTAAAATTAGCTAAGAAAGACTTATAGAAAGTTCAAGTTATTTTGAAATTCTCATTTTATTTTAATCTTTTTTTCATGTTCTTTTCTTTTGTATTTGATAGACTGCTTCTCAAAGATTATAAAAAGAGAGGAGATTAAATAAAATGGAGAAAATACTTAGAAATAAATATTTTCATATGTATGTTAAAATAATAGGCATTACAATTATAATTTGTAGTATAGCATTACTAGTGATTAATGTAATATACGGGAACGTATTAAATGTTAAATGGTTAAATAAGAAATTAGGTTCTTTCGGTGAGTATGGGGCAATTTTAGCTGCATCGTTGTGGCTTTTACGTCAAGTATGGTTATTTTTTAAGAAGAAAAATATACTTGGGTTTAAATTGATAAAGGAGTTATATCATTTCATTAAAAAGTTTCACGTATTAATTGGATATACTGTATTAGCTGTATCGATTACTCACGGTGTTTATTTTTTAATAAAAGGAAGTCGTCATATATTACTAATATATAGTGGTATATTTTCTCTTTTAACCTTAATCGTTCTAGGGTTTATCGGATTTTTTTTACAACATCGTAATAAAAAAACAAAATTGATATTGTATCGAAAAGCACATCAAATCATTGCAATTATATTTGGAATAGGATTGCTCATTCACTTAACCGTATAGGAGGAATTACCGTTGCAACACATATTAATTATTGAGGATGAGGAAAGTTTAGCAGATTTTTTAGAATTAGAACTAAAGTATGAAGGGTATAAGGTAGATACACAACTTGATGGAAGAAAGGGATTAGAAGTTGCGCTTGAAAAGAATTACGACCTCATATTACTTGATTTAATGCTTCCAGGATTGAATGGGCTGGAGGTATGCCGTCGATTAAGAGCAACTAAAAAGACACCCATTATTATGTTGACTGCTCGCGATAGTATTATGGATCGTGTAACAGGATTAGATAGTGGAGCGGATGATTACCTTCCAAAGCCATTTGCAATTGAAGAATTGTTAGCACGTATGAGGGTTATTTTTAGGAGAGAAGAAAATATAGAAAATAAGCCTGTCACATTCCTTACATTCAAAGATTTACAGCTCCAGATTGAATCGCGAACTATTACAAAAGGAAATGAAGAAATTGTACTTACAAATAAAGAATTCGAGCTATTGTTTATGTTTATGAAAAATACTAATCGAGTACTTACCCGTGATGTTTTATTGGATCAAGTATGGGGATATGATGCAATGGTTGAGACGAATATCGTGGATGTATATGTTCGTTATTTACGGAATAAGCTACATAGTGTTGATAAGGAGGAATATATCCAAACTGTCCGGGGTGCAGGATATATAATGAAATGATAAAAAATATGATGTTTCGAATTCGAAATCTACCTATAAAGTGGAAGTTAACACTTTGGTCCACTGCATTAGTATTTATTTTATTCATTTTATATAGTGCTTTGCAATTTATAGTAATTAATAAGTGGACTATAGATTATGAACAGAAACAAATAAATAGACAAGTGACAGAAATAGCGGCATATTTCCAAGATAAAAATGATAGCCTCTCGAGTAAAACGTTTGAAAACAGTAAAGATTTTCTAAACAATATGATTGATAAGCATCAAATGATTCGTATTATCGACATTAATGGGAAACCGATTGTTTCTGTTTCAAGAGATTTTAATGAAGCTTGGATAAAACCGAAACATGCTACAGCGGATGAATCTTTTATAAAAAGACATCTAGAAGACCGAATATTAGTTGAGCGCATACCAATTCAAACAAAAGAGTTTACTGGAACGATTGAACTTACGAAAAACTTAGAGGCTTTTGATCATTTATTAAAAATTATTTTAGTAGTAATGGTTATTGCCGGGATATGTGGATTGTTGTTTAGTTTTTTGGGTGGGATACTTATAACGAAAAAACTATTATCAAGTGTTCAAAATATAACAGATACGATGAAGCGTATTAAGAAAAACGGACTAAATGAACGTGTTCCAGTACGAGAAAATAATGATGAACTTGCAAAATTATCGTTTTTATTTAACGAAATGATGGATGAAGTAGAAACCTCATTTACACAACAGAAGCAGTTTGTGGAAGACGCATCTCATGAACTAAGAACACCATTAACAATTATTCAGGGACACTTAGCAATGTTAAATCGATGGGGGAAAAATGATCCTGCAGTATTAGATAAATCTCTTCAATCCAGTTTAAAAGAAGTAGATCGTTTAAATAAATTGGTTTCAGGATTGCTAGAACTATCAAGAGCTGAATCTGAACAGATACATCCAATAGCAACTGAGCCAGTCCATGTAAATAGCGTATTAAAACAAGTTACACAAAATTTTGCAGTACTTCAAACTGATTTTCAATTTGATATGAAATTGGGTGGAGATGCAGCATATGTGTCAATGCCATCATCTTACTTAGAACAAATCATTATTATCATAATGGATAATGCAGTTAAATATACCAAAGAAGTTAATAAGTATATTTGTATAGAAACCTATTTACAATCGGGGAAAGTTAAAATTCGTATAATAGATCGTGGAGTAGGAATACCTGAAGCAGATTTACCTTTTGTTCTTAATCGCTTTTATCGGGTTGATAAAGCGAGAAGTAGAAAGCAAGGAGGCAATGGGTTAGGGTTGTCTATTGCAAAACGAATTGTAGAGAAATACAACGGAGCTATTCAGATAGAGAGTAAAGAAAACGAGGGAACAATCGTTACGATTACAATGCCTTGCATCATAAAATAGGCGTTCAAAAGTATTGAAAAGAAGGGATGTGTGGTACATTCCTTTTTTTGTAATCAAATCATTTTGTTTATTTCGAAATTTCTAGTACATTAGGATCATTAAGGGGGAATAAAAATGAAAGCTATTGTACATCAATATAAAACAGGATTTGACGGTGTAGAATTTAAATTATCACCTAAGGTAACACCTAATGCTGGGGAAGTTAAAGTGAAACTAAAGTCAGCAGGTTTGAATCATCGAGATTTATTTATTATGAATAATAGAAAAGAAATGGAATTACCTTTAGTTTTAGGATCAGATGGTGCGGGTGTTGTTACGGAAATTGGAGAAGGTGTTTCCAATAACATTTTACATACAGAAGTTATTATTAATCCTAGTATTGGATGGGAAAATGCTGCTGACGTACCGGCGCTACCTGAAGTGTTAGGTGGGCCGAAAGATGGAACGTTTGCTGAATATGTAATTGTACCAGCTAAAAATGTAGTGAAAAAGCCGTCATATCTTACTTGGGAAGAATCAGGTGTTTTATCTTTATCGGCATTAACTGCATATAGAGCGCTTTTTACAAAGGGGAGATTGAAGTGTGGAGAACATGTTTTAATTCCGGGAATAGGCGGTGGTGTAGCTACATTTGCCATGTTATTCGCGAAAGCAATCGGCGCTAAAGTGAGTGTTACTTCAAGGGTAGAGAACAAAAGAAAGACTGCCGAAACATATGGCGCAGACTTTTCTTTTAATAGTGCTGGAAATTGGGAAGAGAGCTTACAAGGTGAAAAAGTAGATTTAATAATAGATAGCATAGGTCCGGCAACATTCTTCAAATATTTTGATGTATTAAAACCAAATGGGAGAATTGTTAATTTTGGTGCAAGCTCAGGAGATAAAATTGACTTACCGTTACGAGCATTATTTTATAACCAAATCGATATTATGGGAACGTCTATGGGTAGCCGTGAGGAATTTAATGAAATGATTAAGTTTATTGAGAGACATAAAATTATACCAATTATTGATAAATTTTATTCGTTAGAAGAAGCAATTCAAGCATTAAGCCGGATGGAACAAGGAGAACAATTTGGTAATATTGCACTTCGTATATATTAAAAAATATGATTTTGTAACTCGTATATTTAAATGCATATGTTATGTATTCTATACATGAAAAGTATGTAAATTGTATTATTTTAAAGGTTTTTCGGCTTTATACATAATTAGCTTATAAAATTTGTTTCATGATTGTAAGATGAATAATCGTAAAATGAGAATTAGATGAGAAAAGCTTAAGCCCATTTTCATAATGATGTTGTATACTGTGTAAATCAAGAACACTTGTATTTAAGGAGAGAGTATTATGAATTACACAGTATTTCAATGGTTTAATCATTTTGCTGGATCGTCCAAGCTATTAGATACGCTAATGATCGCTATTACAAATAGTGTTGCGTATGTGGCGATTCTGTTTATGCTTATCTTATGGTTCCATAACGGAAAGAAAGAAAATGCGATTAGAAAACAATATACAGTTTTATATACGACGCTTTCAGTTATTATTGCATTACTAGTAAATGTTATCATTCACGCGGTATATGATCATCCGCGTCCTTTTGTATCACATGATGTACATCAATTAGTACCACATGCAGCAGATTCATCATTTGTTAGTGATCATTCTGTGCTTGTATTTTCCATTGCATTCGTATTTATTCTTAGAGGAGAAAAACTTAAATATATCGCACTTATATGGGCTGTGTTAGTTGGCATATCACGTATGTACGTAGGCGTCCATTATCCTCTAGATATACTGGGTGCAGTTTTCTTAACATTTATTACGAGCGGATTAGTCATGCAAAGTACACGTATGTTTGAACCGATCGCGAAATTTGTTTTTAAAATGTATGCATTGGTAACAAAACGAATTCCTTTTTTAGCGAAATATAACCATATAGCTTAGTCTTAAGAAACTACTATTTGTAGGTTTGGTTTGAAAAAAGTTCCCACCTTGGATATCCATAGGGGGAACTTTTTTATTTTGAATAAAAGAATGGTATTGGAATCGAAAAGTTGAAAGAACTGTTGATTGTCAACAAGTTGTTCTACTAATTTGTGTAGGAAATATGAGTACGATAACGGTAGTAAAAGTAGCATTCTAATTGAGAATCGCAAATCCTTTTATTAAGGGGGGATTTTAAATATATAATAACAGTTAGTTTACGAAAAATAATGAAAAAGAAACGGTATTAATAATATAAGAATTACACCTACAACAGTCACGGATATAATTTTAATTATCTCTCTCTTTACATCTTTCTCCAACAAAACACCTCCCGATTCATTTGAAAACCTATTGTAATAATACTATCACTTTATCCCTAATTTCCCCAATGGTAATATTCATGTTAAGTGCTTGTAGAAACTATTTATTTAGAAAGTGAAGGATTGCTTTATCCCGCTATTGGTGGGAGTCTTACTGCCCGTAAAAGCCCGATTGGTGCGGGCTGATAATCAGTGGGGGATGGACAAAACTCCCCACTGATTAAAGTTTCACTTTATTTTTACAATCGAAATGATTTTATTCTCTCTATACACGATAAAGGTTAATCCAACCTTATTTATAAAGTTGGATTTTCGTTTGAATATTCTTTAATTTCACGCACCGTATTTTAAATAAAGAAAAAGTAAAAAACACAAACTACTTTCAAGTTGTTTTAAAGGAATTAAAAAGAAAACTTCGAAACATATATTATCGAAAATAAAAACTATACATTTAGTAACACAAATTTGCATTAATACATTGTACAGGAAAGGAGATAAATATGCATAAACTTCAAACAAATAAAGGCGCTCGTTATATGATGATTGTTTTTATTATTTTGTTTCTTACTATGCTTTTACGTTTTTTTTACATTCAAGCAGTAGGGATTGTGCACAATGTTAATGTAAAGGATCTTGCGAATGAACAACAAAATAAAAATGGTGTATTGGAAGCGAATCGTGGCACAATTTATGATCAAAACGGGAATGTGCTAGTTCAAGATTCGACAACGTATCGAGTTGTTGTGAATTTAAAAGGAAAAGATAAAGTGAAAAGTAAAGATGAAACTGCACAACAATTAGCTGATGTGCTTGAAATTGATAAAGAAGACGTACTAAAAAATTTTCATGAGGGACGTACACAAGTTGAAATTGGAAAAATTGGTCGGAACTTACCTAGAGAAACGAAGGAAAAAATTAAGAAATTAAAAATACCAGGTGTATCTTTTATGCCTGAAAAAGCAAGAGTGTATCCAAATGAAGATTTTGCATCCTATATACTTGGTTTTGCTAGGCCAGATGATAAAGGAAATACAGAAGGAAAATTTGGACTTGAAAAAAGTTTGGATAAATATTTGCGATCTACAAACGGGAATGTAGAATATGTAGGCTCACGAAGGGGTATTCCACTTACAAATGATATAGGGAAAGTAGAACCTGCTAAAAATGGAAATAACGTATACCTTACTCTTGATAAACAAATTAATAGTTTTTTAGAAGAGGCAATGAATAAGGCGCAACAACACTATGATCCTACTATGTTGGTCGGAATTATTGCGGATCCAAAAACGGGTAAGGTGTTAGCGATGTCTAGTAAACCTAGTTTTAATCCGAATATGGGAGATATCGAATATTTTTTAAATGATCCAATTGCAAACGCATATGAACCAGGTTCAACTATGAAAGTATTTACGTTAGCTGCCGCCATTAATGAAGGGGTATATAATGGGAAAGAATATTTTCAATCAGGAAAATATTCAGTTGGTTCAGCAGATATAAAAGATCATAATGGTGGATTTGGATGGGGCTCAATTACATTTGATGAAGGATTTGAAAGGTCCTCAAACGTGGCTTTTTCTATTTTAGAAGATCAGTTATTGAAACCGAATAAATTTAAGCAATACATGAATGAATTTGGATTCAATCAAAAAACAGGAATAGATTTACCTGGAGAAAGTAAAAATACATTATTATTAAACACACAAATTCAACAAGTTACAACTTCTTTCGGACAAGGTTCAACAGTAACTCCTATTCAATTAATTCAAGCAGCTACTGCAATAGCAAATGACGGAAAAATGATGCAACCATATATCGTTGATAAAGTTGTAAATCCAGCTAACAAACAAGTTATTATGGAAAATCAACCGAAAGAGATTGGGAATCCGATAAAAAAAGAAACAGCAGAGAAGGTAAGAAGTTTAATGGAGCGTGTAATAACGTCTTCAAAAGGAACTGGCACAATGTATAAAGTGGATGGCTATCCGATTGGTGGTAAAACAGGAACAGCACAAATCCCGAATCCTGAAAACGGACGATATATGGAAGGAAAAGAAAATTATATTTTTTCATTTTTAGGGATGGCTCCGATTGATGAACCAGAGTTAATTGTATATTTAGCTATTAAACAACCGAAATTAAAGGGAGATGAGTATGGGGCTCAGCCTCTTGCTGAAATATTTAAACCGGTTATGAAAAATAGTCTTGAATATTTAAAGGTGAAACCATATACAGAAAAACAAATGACAGATGCAACGAAGCAATCTCAATTAAAAGTACAAAGTTATGTAAATCAATCGATGGATACAGTAGAAAAAAGTGCAGAAAAAGAGAAACTTCAGCCGGTAATATTAGGTGAAGGAAAGATAATAAAACAATATCCACAATCCGGCGAGGTAATGAGTAAAGGAGATCGTATATTTCTATTAGGGAATAATGCAAAAATGCCAAATTTAAAAGGTTGGTCCATGCATGATGTTATGTATTTCTCTAAGCTATTGAAATTAGATTTGAAAACTTCAGGTACGGGCTATGTAACGAGTCAAAGTATTGAAAAGGGGCAAGATTTACGTGTAGGAGATACTTTAGATTTAGAATTAGAACCACCGCTACAACCGTTAACAGAGGCGAATACGAATTAATTAAAATTTTGAAAGAGCCAATTAACGGCTCTTTTTATTGCGGAAACGAGTAATTTCACGCACCGTATTTTTCAGGAAAAATAATAAATAAGGATGTTTAACAGTTACTAAAACAAAAAAACTTACATATATTGAAATTAGAACGATTGTTCAATTTTTGTATTAAAAGATAAAAGGAGTCTACATTGAATAAAAGACGATACGATAGCGATTTAGCTAAAGAAATAATAGCAAAAAAAGCAACAGAGTTATTTTCCTTAAAAGGATACACAAGAACCTCAATTGATAATATTGCGAAAGCCTCTGGTTATAGCAAGGGACATATATATTATCATTATAAAAATAAAGAAGAGCTATTTGTTTATTTAGCTAAAGACAGTATGAGAAACTGGCATGAAAAATGGGAAATAACAGAAAAACATTACACAACCGCTACTAGGAAATTATATGGAATGGCTAAATTTGTATTATATAATTACAAAACGCCGTTATTAAGAGCCGGGCAAGAACTTGCTTCTGATCCGAGTACGAATCCTTCTACAGTTCAACAACTATACGGTTTAGCTATTGTTCCTTTAACCGCATATCGAAGGGTTTTAGAGGAAGGTATAAAAAGTGGAGAGTTTTATATAAAAAATGTTGAAAGCTCAAGTCTTTTATTAGGATCTTGGTTAGGTGGATTATGCCAATTCATTCATTCAATTGAAAGTGAGAAATTAGAACCTTTATTTGAAGAAGCAATTACAATTTTTTTACTCCCTATTTCAAACAAACTTATTTAACACTCTTACATCTTTTATTCCATTTATTTATGGAAGGAGAGTCCTGTGTAATGAAAATAGGATTATATGGAGATAGCTTAACAGAAGGAAGGCCAGGTATTTCATTTTATAACATATTAACTGAAGAATTTCCGAATGATACATTATACAATCTTGGTAAACCAGGCGAAACGGTTATAAGCTTAACAAAACGAGTAACCTCCCAAATATCAAAAAATCATTTTGATATTTCTTTCTTATGGATTGGTGTAAATGATATTTATGCAAAACTATTAAAGGTAAAAGCAAATCCAGTAATATCAAATGAATTGGAATTCCAAGAACAATATAAGCTATTGCTTGAGAGAATTATGAGCCACTCCAACATAGTCGTTGCAGTATCGCCTACAATTGTTGGAGAAAATATAAAAAGTGAATGGAATAAGCAAATAAAGGTATTAGGAAACACTATTTTTACACTATCAAAACAATATGAAAATGTATTGTATCTTGATTTATATAATGAATGTGTATCATTACTCGAAAATAATACCCCATCTGAATATATAGCAACTAACCCGATAAAGATAATGTGGGAAGCTTTATGCTTAAAAAAACAAGAAAAAATAGATCTTATATCACAAAAAAGAGGATTATATTTGACCCTAGATGGAGTGCATTTTAATAGTAAAGGCGCCGCATTGGTTGCTGATCAATATGCTAAAATAATTCATTTAATAAAGAAATAATTGTATTGTGATACGTTAATCTCCTTACACTCGTCCGTATGCATGATATGTATAAACAACAGGAGGTTTTTATATGGATGAACAAAGAGTCGCAATTATAACCGGCGGAGCTTCTGGTATCGGTAAAGCTTTAGCCATTTTATGGAACACAAGCGGCTTACCAATTCATGAAAAAACAAGGGTTTGGTCATATCATTAACACTGCATCTGCAACTGGTTTAGGACCTGCTCCGCTTTGTACTGCATATGCAACAACAAAACATGCTATTGTAGGTTTAACAACTTCATTACATTATGAGGCAGAAGAATATGGTGTAAATGTAAGTGTGCTTTGTCCGACTTTTGTAGATACACCTATTTTTGAAAAGTCAATTGCGATTAATATGAATAAGGATCACATTATAGAACAACTAAAAACAAATAAGCCAATACCGGCTGACAAGTTTGCTGAAATTGTACTGAAAGCTATTCATAAAAATAAATTAGTGATATGTCCAATGCCATTAAAAAAAACAATGGATGTATTTTTCACTATATTTCCTTATTTTCATAAAAAACTAATGCGTTTTGTATGCCGAATTGGAAGAAAAGCAAAAATGACATAATAATAAATATCTAATTATTTCTTATTTACAGTTAAATGTAGTTGTGATAATATGGAAAAAATCAAATGCAGTGAAGAGAAGAGTAAATAAAATGAATTTTTCACAGAGAGCTCCACTTAGCTGAAAAGGAGTAAAAATTCTTTATTGAACCAAGCCTCTGAGCAGCACATTGGAACCTTTTATAAGGGGGATGGTGTGACAGGAGCTCCTGTTATAGAGCTAAGGTATAAGCATGAAAATAATGCAGTACCTGATAAGGTTAATATGGCGACATATTAATAAACTAGGGTGGCACCGCGATGATAAATCTCGTCCCTAAGACTATAAGTCTTGGGGGTGAGATTTTTTTATTGGTTTAAATCAATTTAGAAAGCGGGGACCTACAGTGAAAAAAATACTTAAAGATTGGAAATATCCTTTATTATTACTATCCGGAGTTGGTATTGCGAATTTAGGTGCATGGATTTACTTAATAGCACTGAATATACTTGTCTATAATATGGGAGGCTCAGCCTTAGCTGTTGCTACTTTATATGTGATTAAACCATTAGCTACTTTATTTACAAATGCTTGGTCAGGAAGTATGATTGACCGTTTAAACAAACGGAAGTTAATGATTCACCTCGATATATATCGTGTAGTATTTATCGCTATTTTACCATTGCTTCCATCACTTTGGGTTGTTTATGTATGCGTATTCTTTATAAGTATGGCCAGTGCGATTTATGAGCCGACTGCTATGACATATATGACGAAATTAATTCCAACTGAGCAAAGACAACGGTTCAACTCACTACGTAGTTTAATAGGATCTGGTGCATCTTTAATTGGTCCAGCTGTTGCGGGCGTATTATTGATCGCGGGTACACCAGGGTTTGCTATTTATATGAATGCTATAGCATTTCTGTTATCAGGATTAATTACATTACTTTTACCTAATCTTGATAAAAAAGAAGATTCTAATTCACCTAGTAATACATTATCTATTTCAGTATTAAAAAAAGATTGGAGCACCGTTTTAAATTTCAGTAGAAAATATGTGTATGTTGTATGTGTTTACTTCTTGTTTCAAGGGATGATGGTAATAGTAACTGCTACTGATTCACTTGAATTATCGTTTGCGAAAGAAGTTTTATTGTTAACAGATAGTGAGTACGGTTTCCTAGTTAGTATCGCTGGATCGGGTTTTATTATAGGTGCAATAACTAATACAATTTTGTCGGGAAAACTAGCACCTTCATTTCTAATTGGAATAGGATCATTATTTATAGCAACCGGATATTTGATTTATGCTTTTTCAAATGAGTTTTTAATAGCTGCTATTGGATTCTCTATTTTATCTTTCTCTATGGCTTATGCAAATACAGGATTTTACACATTTTATCAAAATAACGTTCCTGTTTATATGATGGGACGAATTGGGAGTATATATGGACTACTTATTGCCGTGGTAACAATTTTTATTACAATACTGTTCGGTATTGCAACTCAATTCATTTCCATTCAGAATGTAGTCATTGTAGGAGTAGTTGTAATGTTATTTATATCTATCTTATTGTGTGTGTTTACTTTATTGCCATCGAAATCTAAGGTATATTCGGCTGAATCAATAGATACAAAATAATTTTTGGGTGTAGAATTTATTGATAAATAAACGGTTAAAAGGGTTCATAAATGTGCTTGTTTTGAATAAAGGTACTAAAAGACGTACGAGTAAAAAGTACGTCTTTTTACTTTTATTAATAATGCTTAAGACTGGTGATAATTTAGATTCAATATTTTATCATTTAAAGTAGCTATTTCATTTCAAACATGGAAAAAAGAGAGGAGAATATAATTGTTTATGGAAAACTTGTAATTAGGGGGAATTTCATTGGATATTATTGTTGTTATTCTTATTATTGTTTTAATGCAAGGTAAAGAACGAAAAGTGAAAATAAATCGCATTTGGCTCGTTCCAGCTTTGTTGTGCTTTGTAACAGTTCAGTCCATTGTTCATATGGGGCAAGTAACTTTGCTGCAAGGACTACTGTTCGTTGTAATGCTTGGAATTGGTTTAGACCTTGGAATTATACGGGGGAAAGTTTTAACATTTCGATTAGATAGTGAAACAGGTCATGTACTACGGAAAGGAAATTGGTTAAGTACCATTATTCTTCTTGTGATTTTAGGCGCAAAAATTTTTATTAAGCAAAGTATGTTTACAGGCAGTACACACCATACATTAATGGTTGTAACGAATGCCTTCTTATGTATTACATTAGGTACCGTGATTAGTAGACGATATTATATTTGGAAAAAATATAATGAATTAACACAAAAAGTGTAAATACATTTATCCCTTGTTTAACAATACTGTGAATGGTAATACTAAATAACATTGAATTTTTACAACAAGGGATGATAATATGATATTCATTTACACAGATTTCGGCGGGACACACACAACGTCACTAGCTGCAGCGTATCATTTAAATAAATTACCAACTGATCGGAAGTTAACGAAAGAAGAAATATTAAATGTAGATTACTTCAATAAATTAAAAACAGAAGATATGGGAAAGATTATTTTTCATGGACAAGATGAGTATGGGAATCCGGTTTACACTATTGGATGCGGCGCATCAAAAGTTGTTGTACCTGCAATGAAGCATTTAGGTGAGATTCTGCAAAAACATTATCAAAATCATGATAAAATCATTTTTTCTAATACATCACCAACAGTTCCTTTGCCCATGACTTTAGGAGGTCTGTTTTCTAGAAGATTACATATAGACTTTATCGGTGTTCCATTACTCGTATGGGGAGCAAAGATTTGCTGCGATAACATACAGCGGCTTGTCAGTTATACGAAAGAAGCTGGGCGGTTGACGAATGATTATGTTGTAATTTTAGAAAATGAAACTTTTAAATAATGTATGATAAGAAGAAAATCGAGCAAATGCTTTGATTTTCTTTTTTTATTAGTGAAATAGACAAGAAATAGTCACATTTAATATTTATCCACTATAGCCAAAACAATAAAGTCCTGTTACTATTACAGGGATATTCTCTTTTCATAACATAAATATATAGAAAAATTAGAAAAGAGGAATTGAATTAAGGGAGGAACAACATGAAGCGTGTTGCTTGGATTACTGATAGTACAACTGCGAATTTTACAACAGAAGGAGATAACTTTGTTATCCCAATTGAAGTTATTATTGATGGAGTGTCTTACAAAGATTGTGAAGAAGGTGTACGTGAACGTGTTTATAATGCGTTAAACGAAGGTAAAACTGTCACTACATCACAACCTAACATTGGGGAAATGGTAGAGTTATTTACGAAATGTAAAGAAGAATACGAAGAAGGATTTGCAGTTGCTATTAGCGGAAAAGTAAGTGGAACTTATCAAAATATGAAACTTGCTGCTGAAATGGCAGGGTTCCCTTTAACTGTGTTAGATAGTGAATCGACAAGTTATCCAATGGATGAACTAATTAGAAAAGCGAAATCGTTATACAATGATGGTATGACTTTACAAGATATACACAAAATATTAGTTGATGAAAAAAGAAGACCTTTTCATGTGTTTCCAAAAAGTTTAAAAGGTCTATATGCAAGTGGACGTGTAAAGGGAGTTCAATTTTTACTAGGAAGTTTATTAAGTGTCAACTTAATCTTAGAAGTAAAAGGTGGAGAACTTTTACTTGAAAAGAAAGTGCGTAAAATTCAAAAATGTAGAGAATACATTAAAAACGAACTGGAAAAAGAATTACCAAAAGTACTCCATTTGTTCCATGCCAACGATAAAGATGGAGCTGAAGAATGGATTTCAGATATAAGACAAGCATTCCCTGAAATGGATTTCAAACTATATCCATTGCCAATTTCATTTGCTGTTCATGCGGGTGAAGGAACAATTGCGATTAGTTATTAGCAGCAAAACCCGTGAATCATTCGCGGGTTTTTTATTTGATTAAAATGAAAATGGGGTCCCGCCAAATGTCCATCAATTTAAGAAAAATAAATGTTCCAAAAAAACAGAAAGTGAGCTGACTTTTCAGAGTAACATTATTTAATCACAATTTATACAGGAATGCCCCGTATTTAGTTTGGAATAAAACTTATTCCAAACTAAATGAGTTCTACAGAAGTAGTTGAGATGAATAGAGTGGTTATTCAAATCGTACCATTATGGAGATGATCGGAATTAAAAATGTTGAATGAATTTGACAATGAATATCATTTTCATTTAATATGAAGTCGTCACATTTAATTGGACATGATTTTTGTAAAAATAGTCTACTTTTTTATTGATGTAATAGATTTCCATTAAGGTGTCCCTTTCAAGAAATATCACTGATTTTTTATGAATTTAAACGTAGGAAGGAATAAGATAAAAATGAACTGGAAAAAAGGCGGATTATGGATTGTTATTTTTTTCATTGTAAAAGGTACGATTTCTACACTTTTAATTGTTACAGGTGCTAAATATTTTGATTTATCATTTATGCAATTTTTAGTGCTAATACTGATCTTATTACTGATTTCTATAACGGGTCGTAAAATTCTTAATAGACGTAAACAAACCAAGAAGCAAAAAGAAATTAATATATAATAAAGCCCCAGAGACCTTTGGATTTCTGGGGCTTTACGTCGACACTCTTTTTTATTGAATTAACTGGCAGTTTAGCTGTACAAGAAATACCACTGTTTGGTACTGGTTAGATTTGTTTCTATGCAATTGAGACACAGTATCCATATTTGGTAGTTCTATTTATAGTTTCGCAGTAGGATTATATGTTTTACAATTAACCGACTCAGCATTAAATTTCGCGATTACGCTCATATTAGGAACGATTCCAATGATTGTTATGAATTCATTTGCTGGTGTAATTGCTGATAAGATTGATAAAAATAAATTTCAAAATTGTAGTTTGATGGGTAGATATTTTTATCTATTAGGCTTGTTACTATTTAATGCTGTTTTTTGTAATGAAAAAAGTTACAATATAAACTTACGAATTTTAGTAGGAAAGATTTTTGGGTTTCATAAATTATAAAAAGCGCAGGATCATCATCCTGCGCTTTTCTATCGTAGCTCAGCTGTTTGTCTAATAACAATCTTATCAATATCATCTTCATCATCACCAATAAATAACCCTCGTTCTTTTAAATAAGCTTCAAAATATAAATCTGCTTCTGCACGTTCATCATATGGCTTTACAGATAGAACGAAACCTAATTTGTTTTGCTCCTCTAAATGAGAAGTGGAGATGTAGGCCGGTACATTATGGCGTAAAAAGAGTTCTTTAACTGGAATAATCATATCTTTCATTAATTTCGTTAACATACTCATTTCAAACTCGAAATTAAAGCGATCTATACTAGATAAATCAGCAAATACTACACCAATAAAACCTGTATTAAATACTTCTTGATATTCAATGTCTTCTTCATGATTTCCGTAAAAATTCTTTTCGATTAAATAATTTACAAAATAAGCAACGCCGTCACTTCTTTCAAATGGTTTCGTTGAAAGAACAAAGCCAATTTTCTTTTGTTTATGTAAATATACACATGATATGTATGCTGAAATGTTATGTTCTTTAAATAGAGAACTTGTTGCTCCAGAGAGACCATCTAAAACGTGATGAACGATTTGGAGTTTTTTACGAGCGAAGTAATAGGATTTCTTTTGTAACTCCAATGTATCAATAAAGACAGAGCCGATAAAGCCTGTATTTGAAATAATAGGTGCTTGCTTTTTTCTTCCTCTGCGCTTTGCTGGAGCCATTGTTAAAATCATCCCTTCATGTACAATTAAAATTAAAAGAACGTTTGTTCGTATATCTATATTTTACTATTAAAACGCTATAAAGTAAAGGTTTTTTGGTGGAAAAACAACAAAAAAGACACCTGCAAGAGGTGTCTTAAACGCTGTAGGGAATAGGGTTCATCCCGACTATTTATATTATGATACAGAAACAATTTCTTCTGTATCTTCTACATCTAAATGACAGTCCATAGTACGAACATCTTGATCTTCATGACTTCCGAAATAAATAGTAATTTTCATATGTATCGCTCCTTTATTCTAGGAATACCTAAAATAATTACTAGTAATGTTAATATTTATTATATACCACTTTTTTCATTCCGACAACGTTATATCATTTTTAATTGTGTTAAGCTACACAGCACAATTTAAAGAGGCATTTTTATAGAAAAAGGTAAATTTCTTATATGTTATATTTACTATAGAAGGATTCGAGTACTAATTTTTATGAAAGGAGCACAATTGATGAATTATAAACAGTTACTAATAGATAACTTTATATTTAAAAATTCATATGTTGCGCAACTTGTGCACGGAATGGATGTAAAAGAAACGAAGGATTATATTGCTGTCGACTGCGGTTTACCCGCAGATACATTTAATATTATTACTTTACTAAACAATAATGTAACGGAAGGTAGCGAGGAATTATATAAGGAGGTAGAATACTTTAATCAAAAGAAACTTCCAATGAGTGTTTGGCTTTGGGATGAAGAAAAAGGACACGCTATTAAGAGCGAATTAATAAAACTTGGCTTAAAAGAAGCAGAACATAATATCGCGATGGTTGCAGACTTAAAAACAATTTCTCCAATAATAGACATGCCAATAGGTTTTAAAATACAAAAAGCATCTTCACCAAGACAAATACAAAAATTTGGAGAAACGTTAGCCGATTTATTCGGTACATCAGAGGAAGGTATACATGTACAAGCATTCTATAAGCAAACTTCTTCTTTCGATTTATGGAATAGTGAAAATATGAAGCTATACTTAGGTATGTATAAAGGTGAAGTCGTAACTGTTGGTTCATTGGTCTGTACAAAAGATAGTATTGGTATTTATGACATAGCAACTAAAGAAGAGATGAGAGGACAAGGGTTTGGTTCTACTATGTTTAACTTCTTGCTGCAAGAAGCAAAGAAATTAAAAAATACTTATTGCGTTTTACAAGCTTCACCTGATGGAATCAATATTTATAAAAAGTCGGGCTTTCAAGCCGTTGGACAAATGACTGTTTTTGAAAATCGGCATGTATTTGAATAAATCAACCAATTCAAATTGCTTTCATGTAGGAGTTAATACATCGTTATGAAAAAAATATCTATTGTTACAATCATTTGTGCCTTTATAGCAGCAAGCATCTTTGTTTTTCGGCAAATAAATGAACATAAATACACCAAAGCTATTAATCAATCAAATCATATAAAAAATATCGCACATAGAGGCGCTTCTGCGTATGCGCCAGAACATACAATAGCAGCATATAAATTAGGACAACAATTAAAGGGAGATTACATAGAAATTGATCTCCAAATGACAAAAGACGGACATTTAGTAGCTATGCATGAGGAAACATTAAACCGTACAATAAACGGTACAGGGTTAGTTAAAGAACATACATTAGAACAAATAAAGCAATTAAATGCAGGCTCTTTTTTCAATAAAAAGTATCCAAATTTAGCAAAGAAAGAATTTGAAAATGCTAAAGTTCCAACGTTAGAAGAAATAATTGAAACATTTGGGCATAGTGCAAACTATTATATTGAAACGAAATCGCCTGATGAATATCCTGGTATGGAAGAAAAGCTATTAGAAATTATAAAGCACTACGAAATAAGTGATAAAGTTATTATTCAATCATTTAGTGAAGAAAGTCTGCAAAAGATTCATAGCTTAAATGTTAATATACCCCTAGTACAATTATTGTCATATAAAAAAGCAGTTCAATTAACTGAATCAGAAATAGAAAAGTATAAAAAGTACTGCATAGGTCTTGGTATGAATTACAAATATATTGATTCAGCTTATGTAAAGAAAATAAAGAAACACGGATTAGAAGTTCATCCATTTACAGTAGATAATGAAAACGATATGAAAAAGTTACTTTTATGGGGTGTCGACGGGATGTTTACTAATTATCCGGATCGTTTACATTCAGTATTAGATTTAAAAAGTCGTGATTAAAAGGTACTGTTTTTAAAGTAATACTTTATAGATGTTTTCAATTAATATATGATTAAATTAATCTGGAGCTGTTTTATATTTCAGACTTACAAATGCATCTGGAATTTTACAAAATACTATTGAAGCAAGAAAAACCATATGAATTTCAAATAAATAGAACGTCTGTAATTAGATTTTTAAATTTACTTTTAATTGAAGAAGTAAATGAACCAATAAAAAAACAAGTTGCAGCAACAATCGTAATTGATGATCTTCAAGAAGTAAAAAAACTTACCCTAGATTATAGTGGTGAAATTATTACTGAACCAATACAAGTACCAACTGGTATGAAAATGATAGCTCATCATCCGGATGGTAACATCATTGAATACATAGAGCCGAAGTTTAAATAAAATGCGTCAAATAATAAAAAAAGAATCCAATATGTTAATTGGATTCTTTTTTTATTATTTCTATGCGCCAAACTTGATACAATAAGATATTGATGATTATTTTTCATAAGTTTTGTCAGAAAGTAATCAAAATGTAATTAATTTTACCTACGCTTTTTATATTTTTTTGATACACTGGCTACGAGAGGAATGCCAATTAAGGTAGGTAAAAACCAAAACCAAATTGGAGGCAGTAAATTAATAATGGGAATATGAATGCCGGTGTTTACTAAAAGTGCGGTAACAGCACCGATATAAGAGCCTAACATACCTCTAATATGGTGGTGGAGCCAATTTTTCCAACGCTTTTTTCGTGCAAGATAGCCATAAATCGCAAATGAATAAGAGAAAATTGCTACATAAAATAAATATGCAATTTTATCCCAGTTTAAAATGGATAATATTATTGCAGTAATTGTGACAACAACATAGGATGCATGATATATTTCGCCCCATTCCGTATGCTTTCCTTTCTTTTTTTGAGCAGCCATTGCTATAATACCAGTAATTAAGCAAATCGTTCCAAATAAGATGTGTATGATTAAAAGAATGTTGAAAATGCTCATTATAATTTCTCCTTTTTTATTTTTATAGTATTGCAGTATAGGAGAAAAGTTGAAACATATTGTTCATTTGGCTTAATATATTGAAATAAAAGTACTCCTAGAACAAATTTAAATGGATAAATTTTTCTTGAATTTAGTGAGAAACGTATTACGTTAAATGAAGGAGAGACTTCTATGTTTACATCTATCACATATTTACAATCTGGGAATGACAAGCAACAAAAAGTATACGATGTTTTGAATAAATTAAACATAATAGAGGATTTAGCTTTATATAGTCCAGTTCTTTGTGGGACAATCCCTATTAGAATTGATATTCTTCATTCTGACTTAGATATTGTAATGGAGGTACATAATTTTGACGCTTTTGAACAGGAAATTAAATCTTTATATGGTTCTTATGAAGGATTTGAAATAAAAAAGAAAAATATTAAAAATACCGAAACAATAAAGGCGAATTTTCAATTTAAAGGATTTGAATTTGAATTATTTGGTCAACCTAAGCCAGTACGTAACCAAAATGCATACAAACATATGATAGTGGAGCACATGCTATTAATGCAGCATCCCCATATAAGGGAAGAAGTTATTCACTTGAAAGAACAAGGTTTAAAAACAGAACCAGCTTTTGCTCAAGTATTAAAGATTGATGGAGACCCTTATGAAGAACTTATTTTATTGGGACAGGAAATGAGATTATGGTAAATAAAATACATAAAAAATCCTCTTATAAATAAAAGAGGATTTTTTGTTATGTCATTAACTTACGAATCAAATCACTCAATATATGAATTCCTCGAGTGATTTGTTCAGGGGAAGCATATCCATATGATAAACGTATGTACTGATCTGATTCTTCTTCATAAATACGTCCTGGATTTAAAAGAACTCCTTTTGATAGCGCTTCTGAAAATAGTTTTTTCATCGGAATGTTAGGTACAACCTTTAGCCATATAAAAAATCCGCCACTAGGAATATCCCACGTGGTAATGTCTGCACAATACTTATTTAAAGTTTGTACCATTATTTGTCTTCGTTCTTTTAGATGAATTCTTACGTTCGCTACGTGTTCTTCATAAAATCCTTTACATAACCATTCAGCAGCAACTCTTTGAGATAAAGAGCTCGATCCATAGTCTGTTTGCATTTTTATATCTGATAATCTATCAATAACGGGCTCTGGTCCGATGATCCATCCAATTCTAAGTCCAGGGGTAAGTGTTTTAGAGAGACTGCCAATATATAATACATGTCCATGTTTATCTATCGATTTTAAAGGGGCTGGTGGTGGTTCATCAATCCATAACTCGCGATAAATATCGTCCTCGATGATAGGTAACTGTTCCTTTTCACATATTTTTAATATCTCTTTTCTTCGCTCTTTGGACATTAATATACCCGTTGGATTTTGAAAACAAGGAATCGAATATAAAATATTTTTCTTTTGACTATATTTAATTCGTTTTATTAGATCGTTAGGTAAAATACCGTTATGATCCATCGATATACTAGACAGGTGTATATTTGCTGATTGAAATACATGAAGTGAATATACGTAAGAAGGTTGTTCAAGTAAAACTGTTGATTTTCTATGTAAAAGACCAATTGATATTAATTGTAACGCTTGTAAAGCACCAGAGACGATTAATATAGAATTGGGCGATGCGTGTATTCCAAATGATTTTACGTATGTACTTATTGCTTCACGTAAAGGAAAAAAACCTTTTTGTTCCTCGTAACCGAAATAATCTAATTCCTCACATACGTTTTTCATTATGGACTGCATAGTTTCTAACGGGAAAAGTTGAGGTGAAAGTTCACCTTTACTAAGATGAATAAGTTTTTTATTTGCTTCTGCTTCATTTATTTCTCGTACCATTAACTTGCTTGGTTTATGAATACCAGCCTTTACATATTCACTCCAATCAGGCGGGGGATTCGTCGCTAATAATGACCATGTATTATTCGTTACAATTGTTCCTGCTCCAATTTGTCCTTGAATTAAACCATCTGCCATAAGCTCTTCTAGTGCAGTTATTACAGTGCTCCGATTTACTTGGAATAGTTTTGCTAACTGCCGCTGACTAGGAATTTTACTTCCAATTGGCCATTCTCCGGTTTCAATTTTTTCTTTCATATAGTCTATTATCTGCCGATATTTGGGCAGTTTTTTATTGATTGTCATATCAAAAAACTCCCTTACTCATTTTAAAAATATAAACTGGTTGGTTTTTTCATTAAATAACTGGTTGAAGACATTGTATCAACTATTAAATATGATGAAAAGAAATAATTGGTAATAAGAAAATGGTTGATTTATTGAAGGAGGAGTGGAAACATGCATAATAAAAAATGGGATTTTCGAATTATATGTGCTCACGCTTTTACGATTTTTATATGGGGAACTGCTTTTCCAGCGATTCGTATGGGACTTGAATCTTACACGCCTGAACATCTTACTTTACTACGATTGTTAATCGCAACTATCATACTTCTTTTATTTTCGTTTATATATAAATTACGTTTACCTGACTTAAAAGATATTCCAGTAATTTTTATATTTGGTGCTTTAGGATTTACTATTTATCATATCGCATTAAACTATGGTGAAAAAACTGTAAATGCTGGATCTGCAAGTTTAATTGTTTCAGTCACTCCTATAGTAACAGCAATTCTTGCATCTGTTTTTATGAATGAAAAAATAAAATTAAATGGCTGGATCGGTGGTGTAATTAGTTTTGTAGGAGTTGCTTTCATATCATTAAGTCAAGGAGATTCTATTCAATTGAATAGTGGAGGATTATTTATATTATTAGCAGCGGTTTCAGAAAGTATATTTTTTGTTTTTCAAAGGTCGTATTTAAAAAAATATGGTTTCTTGCCATTTACGATATATACAATTTTGTCTAGTACTGTAAGTATGCTAATTTTTTCACCAGGAATTTATCAAGAAATTATAGCAGCCCCAATTGAAGTGAATTTAAGTGTTATATATTTAGGCGTATTTCCAACAGTACTCCCTTATATTGCATTGGCATATATTATATCTCATGCTGGTGCTTCTGAAGCAACAAGTTCTCTATATTTAACGCCAGTAACTGCGTGTTTTATCGCTTGGATATGGTTAGGAGAAGTGCCAACTTTTATTTCGGTAATTGGAGGGGGAATTACTATACTCGGAGTTTTAATTGCACATTTAACAATTAAAAAAGAAATTGAAAGTGAAAAGTACTGCAATACGGTTAGGTAGATTTGTTAGTATTTGCAAGAGGTTTAATTGAACCATTTTCATTTGAGTAAGAACTAGTTTGATGCTAGTTCTTTTTATTAATACAATGCTCACTATCAATATTCGTATAAAATTATATAGTTTAATTTTATTTTTACATATACATAATTATCATCGTCTATTTTCCCTATGAGAGGAGAGCATCTTTTGGAAAAAGTATTAATTTTCGGAGACCCAGGAATCGATGACTCATTTGCCATTATGTATGGTTTACTGCATCCTGAAATTGAAATTGTCGGTATTGTAACGGGATATGGAAATGTTCAGCATACTCATGCCGTACATAATGCTGCGTATATTTTACAGTTAGCAAATAGACAAGATGTGCCTGTGATTAGCGGTGCAACAAAACCCTTACAGAAGAAATTACAACGTATTATCCTGAAACTCATGGTCCAGAAGGATTGGGACCCATCCATGTACCAGAAAGTGTGTTATCCATTCCAATATACAATTTTGGGAGTATTGCTGTGATTCTTGTTAAGTATGGAAAAGAGTTAACGATTGTCGATGTAGGACGGTCTACATCATTAACGATTGCTTTTAATTTATGGAATGAATTAATGTTACATGTAAAAGGAATATATTTCATGGGTGGTGTCTTTTTAGAAGCAGGGAATGTTACTCCATTGGCAGAGGCAAACGTATACGGTGATCCTATAGCTAGTAAAATTGTTTTTAAGCAGTCTAGAAATTTATCCATATTCCCTTTAAACGTAACGAACAAAGCTGTTTTAACACCAGATGTATTTAACTATATTCAATCTAATACAAAGAATTCATTCCATACGATAATAAAACCAATGTATGACTACTATTTATCCGAATACCAAAAACTCAATCCATTTATTGAAGGACCATTGTTACATGATGTACTCGCTATAAGTGGACTTGTTTGCCGATTTTCGTCATAGCTCAAAATCTGAAGGACCCGAATAGCTTTAGATGTAGATGCAGAAAAATTTATTCAAGATTTTATAAAAATAATGTTATAAATCGCTGTCGAAAAAGGGAATTATTTCACCATGTTGAATATAAAAATACATCCTCTTTATAAAGGAGCTTAAAATATTGAATGTCCAGTTAAAGGTTGTTACAAGAGAAAATTGGGAAGACGCACTAAAGTTGCAAGTTAAAGAAAATCAAATGAAATTTGTTCCATCTGTAGCGGTTTCACTTGCTAAAGTATATATAAAACCAGATGGCGAGAATGTAGGGTATATACCATTTGCTATATATGATGGTGATCTTATGGTTGGTTTTATTATGCACGCTTATATAAGAGAGACATCAGACATGTATTGGATTAACGGATTTATCATTGACCAAAAGCAACAAGGAAATGGTTATGGTAAAGCAGCATTAAAGGAAATCATTCATACAATACAAAATAGATTTAAAGAGTGTAAAGAAATTAGATTAACTGTACATAAAGATAACATCTCTGCAAAGAAATTGTATGAACGTTATGGTTTTCAACCATTAGGGCACGATTATGATGGTGAGCAAGTATATCGTTTATTAGTTTAATTTTTATTAAGTAAAGGTGTGAAATGAAATATGCAATTTACAGAAGTAAAAATCGAAGTGTTTATTCCCGAAGAATACATTGTATTATTACGAGATGAATTAAATGAAATTGGCGCTTGCAGAACCGGGAATTATGACCATTGTCTTTCCTATAGTTCTGTTAAAGGGTACTGGAGACCATTAGCCGAGGCATCACCTTTTAATGGGGAGATTGGTCAAATATGTGAAGGGCAAGAATATAAAATTGAAATAAAGTGTAAACGAGAACTTGTAAAACGTGCTCTTGAAGTCATTAATGAAATCCATCCGTATGAAACACCTATGATCTATATTATCCCGATATTGAATGACTATTTTGAGCAAGTATAGATTGAATGACTAGGAGGAATATCCATTGAAAAGTAAATTCCACCATATTGTACGAGCCGTCATGATAAAAGATGAAAAAATACTAGTTGCAGAATACATAGGACATCACTATTTTTTACCTGGTGGTCATGTTGAAATCGGGGAATCTGCAGAGAACGCATTAATAAGAGAGCTACGAGAAGAACTAGGAGTAAACTGTAGTATAAAACAATTTTTAGGAGTCATAGAAAATCAATGGCAAGATAAAGAAGTGCTTCATCATGAAATTAACCACATTTTTGAAGTAGATTCACAAGAGTTGTGTGTCGATTTAACACCCAAGTCTAGAGAGTCTCATTTAGCGTTTCACTGGATAGATTATAGTAAAGAGGCTTTAAATATTTATAAAATTATGCCGATGCCTTCAGTTAAAGAGTTACTAGAAAGAAAATTAAGTGATGAACTATTAAATTGTTGGATTAGCAATTTTTAAGTCACTCTATTTATAGTAAATACGTCCATCGAAAGGATAAAAAGAAAATAGGCTAAAAAACAAGGTACATAACCTAATGTAAAGTCATATTTTGTTGATGTACGCATTTAGTCTATAGCCTTGTTTCTATCTTATTTACAAAAATATATAAACTTTAAAATTTGGACGGAATTTAT
Source organism: Bacillus thuringiensis (assembly GCF_014932895.1). Classification (GTDB taxonomy): domain Bacteria; phylum Bacillota; class Bacilli; order Bacillales; family Bacillaceae_G; genus Bacillus_A; species Bacillus_A thuringiensis_AA. The sequence continues at coordinate 288,244 of NZ_JACYOF010000004.1, forward strand.
ATTTATAAATGGAGGGTTTCGAAATGAATCAATTTCAACATGAACTACAATCGTTAAACCTTAATGATTATCAATCTGGTAATGTTGTGTATTGGGATCAACAACAACAAAATCAATATCCATATTACTTCATTCAAGACGATGCGCGTCGTTGTGGCGGATGCGGTGGACGCTGCGGTGGATGTGGAGGCAGATGTGGCGGTTGTGCAGGTCGTTGCGGCGGGTGTGTCGGTTGCGCTGGATGTTTCGGTTGTTTTAATTGCTGGAACTGGTGGATCATTTAAGTATAGAAAATCAATAATATTTTACATGGAAGAAAGGTGTGAATACTATTTTTATACTTTTCTTTCATGTTGTAATTTTTTATAAGGTTAAGGGGGGGATTTATTTGTATACATACGAAAAGTTGATTTCTTGGGTAGAGAATATAAAAGAAAAAAATCATAGTTCTGCAACAGCGCTTTGCATTATAAAAGATAACAAAATCGTACTGGAGCATTATAGTGGATACCATTCCAATACATTTACTAGTAAAAAAGTAACAGCATCTTCACAGTTCCAAGTTGCTTCCGCGAGAAAAAGTTATTTAGGATTAATGATAGCGTATGCGCTTTATGAGGGAAAAATAAACTCTATTGATGATGAGGCGATAAAGTATTTTAAAGACTTCGATCCTTTATTACTCGGTAAAACAACGATAAGACATTTAGTAACTCATTCACATGGACTAGGAGAAACGGATGACGGTACAATTTTCCGTGAATTTGAACCTGGACAAGCTTGGGCGTATAGAGATATTAACGTGCGAATGATGACACGTCTTATTTATCAGCTATATGACAAAAGTTTTCCTGAATTGTTAAAAGAGCGTGTATTTAAACCTGCTAATTTCCAAGAAACAGGATGGAGAATTCAGAAAGATGAAAATTTAGTTAAAGTTGTAGGTAATCCAAATGAAGACGCGATAAGTGAACTTGGTTCAGTGGATGACGGTACTGAAAAAAATCTGTTCGTCTCAGCTAGAGAATTTGCTTATTGGGGTAACCTTCATTTAAATCAAGGAATAATAAATGGTAAACAAATTGTTCCAAAAAAAGTTTTTGAAATTGCTACGAGTTTGCAAAGTCCGGCGTATAAAAATAATGACCTGCCACGAAATGGGGTATTTTGGTTCGTTCAAAATGAACCTGCACGATTAAGTGAACTTGGTGAACGCGTTCCAAAAGGGTCATATCAAATATTAGGAATCACTGGACCAACCATTTTAGTAATTCCTAAATATAATGTAGTTGTTGCAAAAATGTATAATAAAAGATACAACTATGGCGGTGATAATTACTTATATTATTTACGTGAATTTAGCAATTTAGTCACAGATACATTTGGCAGCAGTAAAAATAAAACGATTAGGGCATAATTACTCCTATAACAAAAAGGAGTGAATTCAAATGAAAAATAAAATAAGCAAAAATAAAAAAGAAACTATAAAAGATACACTTACAGAACAAAATGCGATTTACAGCGATCCAAAAGATGCAGCTAATATGCAAACTGTACCGCAGCCGAAGGATTTTGAGGAAATTGAATATTAATTTCTTCTCCGACTATTTTATGAAAGAAAGATACGTCTTAAGTCCCATCACATTTTAGAACTCATTTGATAATATATATACATAAGCATTTGAAAATGTCTTATCTTAACAAAGCTTTCTTTAAGTAAATCTAATATAACCTGCAAAAAGGCACTTCTTAATGAAGTGTCTTTTTGTGTATATGAACGTAATTTCCATTTTTCGTACTGTATTCTGCATTTTATGATGGATATACTAACTGTAAAATTCATATCTAGATAAAAAAGAAGGGGACAGTTAGTATGAAACAAACTTCTATAAATCCGCTATTAATTGTTCTAGGTACAATTATTGTTCAAATTGGCCTTGGAACAATTTATACATGGAGTTTATTTAATCAACCCCTTGTAAGTAAGTTTGGATGGAACCTTAATTCAGTTGCGATAACTTTCTCCATAACAAGTTTTTCTTTATCATTTTCAACCTTGTTTGCAGCAAAGTTGCAGCAAAAATTAGGACTTCGTAAACTTATCGCTACTGCAGGTATTGTATTGGGACTCGGTTTAATACTCAGTTCACAAGTTTCTTCATTACCATTACTGTATTTATTAGCTGGTGTTGTTGTTGGTTATGCGGATGGAACAGCTTATATTACGTCACTATCTAATTTAATTAAATGGTTTCCAAATCGTAAAGGGCTTATTTCTGGTATATCTGTTTCAGCATATGGAATGGGTAGTTTAATTTTTAGATATATAAACGGAAATCTTATTGATACTCTTGGTGTGTCACAAGCATTTTTATATTGGGGCATTATCGTCTTACTTTTAGTATTGATCGGATCGTTCTTCTTACGTGAAGCGATTGTAAGTAATACCGTAACTGAAACATTACACAATGACTATACTCCTCGTGAAATGATGCGAACGAAACAAGTGTATCTATTGTTTTTCATGTTATTTACATCGTGTATGGGTGGTCTGTATTTAATCAGTATGGTAAAAGATATCGGGGTACAACTTGTTGGACTTAGCGCAGCAACTGCTGCTAACGCCGTCGCAATGATTGCAATCTTTAATACAGTAGGCAGAATCATTCTTGGAACGTTATCAGATAAAATTGGTCGAATGAAAATTGTCTCTGCAACGTTTATTATTATTGGAGTGTCCGTCTTTACTCTTAGTTTCATTCCATTAAATTACGGTATTTATTTCGCCTGTGTAGCAAGTGTTGCCTTTTGTTTCGGCGGCAACATTACAATATTTCCAGCTATTGTTGGCGATTTCTTCGGTTTAAAAAATCATAGTACAAATTACGGAATCGTTTATCAAGGTTTCGGATTTGGTGCACTTGCAGGCTCATTCATTGGAGCACTACTTGGTGGATTTCAACCAACCTTCATTACAATTGGTGTATTAAGTATTATATCTTTCGTTATTTCTATTTTAATCCATCCACCAAATGCAGAGAGGAAAAAAGAAATAAAACAGTTACACCGAAAAACAGCTTAATTCTAAAAAAGAGTCCTGATGCAAGGACTCTTTTTTAATACAAAATAATGAAGCCCTTGTCCATCAACTTACTTTTTTATCAACTGCTATATAAAGAATACAGGATTATACAATTATTAAATGGAATAGATAACATAAAGGAGCGTGAATTTTTTATGAAAATAGTAAAGCAATGGATACAAAAAGATAGTGATTACATAAGAGAGAAAGTAATTGAATATAACCAAAAACATATTTCGGAGGAAGAAAAAACCCCTTCAGAAAAAGTTAGTTTTATAGTAAAAAATGAAAAAGAGGAAATAGTTGGTGGGATAACAGCAATAACATTTTGGCATCATGTGCATGTTGACTTCCTGTGGGTTTCTGATGAATACAGGCATGAAGGTTATGGAAGTAAATTAATAAATCTTATTGAAGAATTCGCAATTGAAAAAGAATGTAGGCTAATCAACTTAGATACTTTTAGTTTCCAAGCCCCTGATTTTTATAAAAAGCATGGATATAAGGTAATTGGAGTAAGTGAAGATCATCCAAAAGGACATAATCATTACTATTTAGAAAAAAGATTATAAAGTGTATTGAATTTATAAATGTTAGTATTTAGAATCCACAAAATAAAAAGAGCGTACTTTGAATGATTTTTTTCAAAATACGTTCTTTTTAATATGTATCAGTATCCTGTTTTATTAGCTATGCAAGTAGGAGATAAACGAAATACGCTACTAATTTTTTCGTAAATCAAAACTAGTTAATGGTAGAATGAAATAAAGACAGAAAATTCCTATCATTCAAGGGGGATAAATATGAAAAAAGTTAATGTTACATATGCGCTTTTGTACGACAAAACTAACGAAAAGATCTTAATGGTAAAAAACAAAGGGAAAAACGGTTCTTATTACACATTACCAGGTGGTGCAGTTAAATTTGGAGAAACGTTAGAAGAGGCAGTAATTCGGGAAGTGAAAGAAGAAACAGGGCTACATATATCTGTAAAGGGGATTTGTTCCATAAGCGAAGCCTTTTTCGAGGAGAGAGGCCATCATGCAATTTTCTTTAATTTCTTAGGTGAAATAATCGGAGGAGAGACATATATATCCCGGCCAAAAGAAATCGAAGAGATTACTTGGATGGAATTACATATAGCAGCGCCGTATTTACGTATACCAGAACATTTACTAGTCATTTTACAAAGAAAAGAAACAGTACCTTACTTTTTTAACGGAACAATCGTTCATCAATCTTCATAAAAATATCATTTCATATAAGGTGGGGACAAAATGGAGTTTATCGTTAATCACAAATATTTCACTCAAGCACTTTCAGAGGTAAGTAAAGCTATATCGACAAAAGCTTTAATTCCTATATTATCTGGCATAAAAATAACAGCAGATCAATCTGGAATTACTTTAATCGCAAGTAACTCGAATATTTTTATTGAAAAATTCATCCCTAGGTCAATCGAAGGCGAACAAATTACAACTATCTTAAAAGCAGGAACTATTGTTGTGCCCGCAAAATATTTCATTGAAATTATAAAGAAAATGCCAAGTGATATATTAATAAAAAGTAAGAAGGAGCAAATAATTACCATACAATCAGAAGAAATCACATTAAGCTTAAATGGGTTTCCAGCAGATGAGTTTCCTAATGTGCCACTTATAGACGATCATGCAGAAATACAAGTAGAAACAGAGCAATTGATTGAAGGGTTTAAACAAACTGTCTTTGCAGTAGCTAAAAATGAATCTAGACCTATTCTTACTGGAGTACATATAGAGTTAGATAATACTAAATTAATTTGCGCTGCAACTGACTCACATAGACTCGCTATACGTGAAACGCTAATTTCTTCAGATGCAAAAGCAAATTGTATAGTACCAAGTGCAACTATAAGTGAACTTTTAAAACTAATGAACAGTAATTCGGAATACGTATATATATATCTTTCAGAGAGTCACATTATTTTTACATTTGGCACAACTACGTTATATTCAAGATTAATCGAAGGGAAATATCCTAATATATCTGGGCTAATTCCAAATGAATTTCAAACGGTTATTAACATAGATCGCAAAAAGATTTTACAAGGGGTAGATCGATCAAGTTTATTAGCAAGTGAATGGGCAAATAACAACGTCAATTTAGAAATCATCAACGAATCCACAATTAAAATTTCTTCTAACGCTTCTCAGATTGGTAAAATATCTGAGACACAACAAATAGATGTGGTTCAAGGTAAAAAACAATTAAATATATCTTTCGATGGGCGATTTATGGTTGACGCTTTAAGGGCAATAAAAGAAGAAACGGTTACTTTAAGTTTTGGTGGTTCTATGAAACCAATATTAATTGAAGCAGGAGAGCAATCTGCAGCAGTACATCTTATATCGCCAGTGAGAGCTTATTAAGGATAAAGAAAGAAATCAAATGATGTACAAGCACACTTTATGTTTTATAAAAAGAAATGAAGAAATACTTATGCTACCTAAACTTTTACCTGAAGTACTTCATAATGGATTAATATTAAAGCACAATTTTGTTTTATCTAATCATAAATAAATAGATTATAGGAATGCAGAATTAACTATGTATGCGGGACACTTCAATAAATTCTAAATCTAATACTATTCAATCATAAACGAAGCAGTAATTATAAACTGAAATACAAAGCAAAATAATTACAACCTAAATATAAAATCATAGATTATTCGAAGAGTAGATAAGGAGAAATTATGATTTATATGGATAGTCAGGTAACTACACCAAATGAGATTAGTGGGAATCAATTTACAAACCTACAAATACAGCCTTCAAATAAAACAAAAAGTATTGTAGGAGTAAGCGGACAGTATTACCTCTGTACCGATAAGTAGAGTTTTAGATAGTGGGAAAACAAATACAGTGAAATAAGCTTAAATACAGAAAAAATGGCGAATTCCTTATAAGAAGGTTCGCTCTTTTTATATTTATAATTAAATTTTTCTTTACCAAGCTGATGTATGATAATCTTTCGCTTTTAATGCTTACTAGTAAAGACAGGGGATAGGGAAGGGGCATCGCCAAACATAGGATCTAATAACAGTTTTTTACTTTCTATTTTTAAAAGAGAAGTAGAATGATCAAACCACGTAACACTTTCTAAAGATTCATTATCTTTATTTGATAAAACTATAGGTAAATTCTTTATAGAATACAGCTTTAATTGCATTTTAAAGTAATTAGAAAAAAACAATATTAAAAGGGAGAGAGTTAAGATGCAAAAGAAATTTATAAACCCGGAAACTCTGTCACCAACTTTCGGATATTCACATGTAGTGGAAGTTAGTAACGCTAAACGAACAATCTACATATCTGGACAAGTAGCACTTAATACTGATGGTCACATAGTTGGAATGGGTGATTTAGCTGCTCAAACACGACAAGTATTTGAAAATATTAAAAGTGCATTAGAAATTTCAACATTAAATTTTAATGATGTAGTAAAATTAACATTTTTCTTAACGGATATTTCTCAAATGGCCATTGTCAGAGATATTCGAGATCAATACATCGATACTAAGAATCCACCAGCAAGTTCAGCTGTAGAAGTTAGAAAGTTAATTAACGATAATTTATTAATTGAAATCGAAGCAATATTTTAAACGAATTGCATTTTTATTGTCTTAAATATAATTTATTTACTGAATAAAACACATAACCACACAATCCATCACACAGTATTAAGCCAAAGAAAAAGGGGGAGCCTAACAACCAAAACTAACATTTAATGAGTTTATTACTTTTTACTAGTTAACATAATATATATTATAGGCAGTTATAGAAACAAAGTGATCTCAGGTATCAAAAACCAAGTAAACTATACTTAATGAGACGGAACAGCGATTTTTAGTGAGATTCATACAAAATCTTATCTAAACAAATTTCCACAGTTTTTATCGTTTTGTGTTATAAATTCATCACAGCAAATTTAAATCAATAATCGATTAAGATTTAGCGAATTAAAATCATTTTTGATCAGCAAGAAATTTTTATGCGAAAAAATAATTTCTATACAAAATATAAATTAGTAATTTTATTTTATGTTTTACTTAATGAATTTATTGCTATTTACACACGTTTTACAACTTTACATTATTTGTTGTTATTTATGTGATTTACGCTTGACTTTTATTACACTCATTGTTCTATTTCCTAGTTAACATAACGTTTATTTTTAACATAAAAAATCTCCCTCGCCTTCAGGAAGATTTTTTAGCTTGCTAATATTTCATTTATATATTTTTAATAACAATCCCAATTGTATATAACATTGGAAAAATCTAGATTTAATAAATCGTCTTTTTTTATAAAGAAATTAGCAACACCAGAATCTCCCCACATAATATTTAATGAATCGTCTGTATCGATTTGCAGCAATAATATATCATGTTGCTGGTATTTTTCTTCCCATTCCCTTGGATCTGTCTGTGTGAAAAATGGATAACCACCAATTTTATGTCCTTGATCTTTACATAAATCATCATACAGTTCGCCTAATTCTGTATTATTTTCTTCATCAATAATTTCTTCCCAATCAATATCCTCACTAAAAATCTTTTCAAATCGATAATCCCTTGATGTTACTGGTTGATAACCTAATTCAAACTTTAATTTCGCTGCTCTAGGTATGATAAAGTCCTCTAATTCTAAAGTGTTTAAATAACTAAAATCAGTAATTACCTTATTTAAATCTTCTATAATTGTAGAATGATAAATAATTCGAAAGTCTTTTTGGATTGCTGGATGATCAAAATCTGCTCCGAAAAGCTCATCATCAGCACTTACGAAAAACTGTAACATTCCCTTTTGAGGCATATATTCAACATGTGGCATTTCGTCAAAGTTTAGCTGAGCAAGTAACATCATAGGTTGTCCATTTGAATCTTTAGGATGATCTTGATCTATAGGTAAATACGGATAACCACCAAATTTACTCTCAAAAAGCGATGTCTCTGCTAATGTTCCAGACACTTTAATATACGGTTTCACACTTTCTTCTAAAATACTACGATACTGCTCTAGTTCTTTCGGAATTTGAAGTTGATACGTATTCTTCATCACATCTGCCTCCCTTTTTCACCCTTGTTTTTTACGCACTTGGCGGACAAAGTAAATTATGTTCTAAAACTCTTTTATTTGCAGTTCGAATTAAATTCGCTGTTTCTGCTGTATTTGTATTTTCTTTTAGTTTTTCTTTTAAAATATCAATTTCTTTTGAAAGCTCAATCCATCTAGGTAAAACATGATTGTTTTTCAAAGTTCTTTACAGTTGTTTTTCAGGATTGTATGAAAGGTCTTTATCGAGATTTAGTGCCTTCCCTTTGCCAGCTAAATTATCAAAAGCTCCTTTCTTTTCTGCTTGTTTAACGATAGAACTAATATGATCATCGTACGTATAAGACCAAACTTCCTCATCATTCACTAGAATTTCTTGTTTTTTTAGTTTTTTATCTAACTCATCTTGATTCATAGATTCTCTCTCCTTTTTATTTTATAGTGTGGTTTTTGTATGTTTTCATGCTTTCAATCCACCAAACAACTTTTCTCGCCACCAAACGCTGTCATGGCCACCTTGAAATTCTTCATAAGTAATTTGGTATTCCTTTTCTTTTAAAGCTCCAGACAGGCGCCTGTTAGTCGTTAAAAGAGGTTCATTTTCAAGTTACGCCTGCTATCATATACAAATGAGGATGAGACGTATTGGGATTAGATATAATTTCTTTTTCAATCCAAGGAATATTACTCTCAAATCCATCCTTTTTCCAATGTAAGGATCCAGACATTAACAACACATTGCCAAAAATATGAGGATTTCGAAGTGCTGCATAAAAAGCTGCTAAGCCACCAAGACTGAAACCAGCAATTGTTATATGCTTCGCTTCTTGATATACGTGAAACTTAGCTTGAATCCACGGAAGTAATTCATCTGTTAAAAATATGTTCATTTTATCGTTATAAGTTAGTTCTTCTAGCCATTCAACATGATCTATAGCAACGACAAGACAAGGTGAAATTTCATTTTCATAAATTAAATACTTGAGTGTTTTTGTTATAGAAAAGTTTTTAATAAATGAACTTCCATCAGATACAATGAGAAGTTCTTGAAGATATGGAGTGTGAGAATAATTGTGGGGCGTATAAATATGAGTTTCACATGGATTATATAAAATTGAACTAAAAAAATATGTTTCAATCTTACTGTAATGTGACAATAAAGATTTTTGATTTCAATATTTTAATATGAGAGCCTTGCTACATTTTTTTGTAATAAGACTCTTTAAATTTGTTTCATTCAGTTACTATATGTAGTTAGATGCGTTATTTAATAGAAAAATTATCAATTGCTTGAATAGCAAGTTCTAGTGCTTTTATTCTTCTTTTTAAAAGCGTTCTTTGAGGACTACCAGCCTTTGACTTATCATACGCCCTCTCAATTGACGGAGCCAAACCAATAAGAACATTGTGAGCTTCTGCTAAATCTTCTTGGGTGTAATGATGAGTGCCTTGATTCCAAACGTTTTCTAACACTGCTAACCCAATGCAAACAGCTTTAAGTCGTTTCTTCACTAAGGTCGTGTTTGCACCTTTCTGAGTCATCTGTGACAGTGCATTTTCAAGTTTACGAATTGTCGATTGTAAAGATTTTATTGATTCCAATTTATCTATATTTGATACGTTTTCCATGTTAGTGCTGTCCCTTCTGCTTTTCTGACTTATCTAATTTAATGTTTGATAAAATCGTTAAGAACTTGATTTTACTCGAAATATTTTAACATAAATAACTAACTATAACTCAAGTTGGACAATAACTTAAAGGAAAACGGCTACTAAACTTATCTTCCCTCCCCTCCCTTATTCTATGTGTACTTCTTTCTTCTCATTAGAATTTCTATATAAACAAGTTGTTATTAATGTATGTTTTATGAACAAAAAAACGCACAAGCAATGTAACCTGTACGTTTTTATCTTTATTCAGTAAGGTAATAAAGTAATAATTTCCGGGCCTTCTCGTAATTCATGAAATCTCTATACAAAATGGGATACTTCACAATTTCTGTTTCTATAAAACGATATTGCGGAAACCATTCAAAAAATGATTTCCTTAACCACTTTATTTGTTGAAACGAAATATTCTTTTCTTTTTTATTTAATACAGAATTTAAAGTTGCTGCTGTATGCATCCAATAATGATTAAAATCAGCATTTATCACATCATCTTCTAAAAATTTCCTTTTTAAGTCTCGCTGTAATTTTCGTGTATCGCGATAAGGAAACGGTTTGTGCAGTGGACTATGCATTTTCATCAATTCATTAAAAATAACTTCTTTTCCTAATATTAATTTTCCACCCCTTTATTTCTCCATCCAATTTAATAGGTTTTTATAATGATGTTGAGCATCGTTATACCCAAGATTATATAGATTAACGAGCTTGTCCTTATTTCTTTCTATTCCGCTTATTGGAAGTTGCATGCTTGGCTGAATGACATAAAAATTGTTTTTTTGTTCTATTTGATTCATATAAGATATCGTTTCATTATAAAAACGATAATGTTCTACTAAAGACTCTGCGATTTTCGGGTATTTTCTATATAAAATTTTAGCTAGTTTAGAAAATTTATTACGCTGCTTTTCATATCCATCTGGCTTTGTCATAATAACAACATTCTTTTGATAACCATCATTTTGCGCTTTTAAAACTGGTATAGGATCTATAATCCCTCCATCTAACAATTTTCGATTATCATATTCTACAGCAGGTGCTATAAACGGCACTGAGCTGGATGCACGAATGATTTTTAAAATATCATTTCCGTGTTCTATTTTATTGTAATAAACAGCCTGTCCCGAATAACAATCAGTCGTTCCTATTACAAACTGTTCGTTTGAATTTAAGAAAGTTTGAAAATCAAATGGTACAATTTTATTAGGTACTTCATCAAATAGAAAATCCATTCCAAATAATTCACGTTTTCGAATCAAATTTCTATAAGATATATATCTGTGATCTGAAACTAGCTCTGTATTTACTTTCTTATTTCTCCCTTTTTGACGTGACAAATAGGTTGCTCCCATACATGCCCCAGCCGATACGCCAATTACATAAGGAAAGAATAAGTTTTTTTCCATAAAATATTCGAGTACTCCTGCAGTATATAAACCTTTCATTCCTCCGCCCTCTAATACTAAACCGATATTCTTCATGCTATATCCCTCTGCTTCTTTTTTCTTACTTACATGTTAGCACAAGATTTTAGGATGAGGTTATATAAAATAATTGCAATAAGCAGAAAAAACTATAGATGCAATGTCATAATGTATTTAGGCATAGCATGTTACAATATAAGAAACTTGTTCCGCATATGAAAAAGGAGGTATTTCAAATGGGTTTATTTAACGGTATTTTAGGAAATGCATCAAATACGAGTTCTGAAAGTGTAGAACGTGATTTAGAGAAGATTATGCTAGACGATGAGAAAGTTGAGCATGCTTATAAATTAATTCGTGATTTAATTGTATTTACAAATCGTCGTCTTATTTTAGTAGATAAACAAGGAGTAACAGGTAAGAAAACAGAATACCATTCTATTCCTTATAAAAGCATTACACAATTTAGTATCGAAACAGCTGGGCATTTTGATTTAGATGCAGAACTTAAAATTTGGGTGTCTAGTATGGAAGATCCAATCATGAAAGAATTTAAAGGTGACGATAGTATTTTAAGCATTCAAAAAGCGTTAGTAACATATACGACGAAATAGTAATTTGTGCATGTTTATTCATTTTGAAAAATACTAATCCGAGTATCTTGGAAGAATATGCGTGGTTTTTGCATATTTAATCTATATTAACATAAAAAGGTAAAGTATGTTTTAAATGCTTTACCTTTCTTTTTTGTAATAAACAAGTGTAGTTTTATCATTTAATTTCTTTATAACTTCTGTTCTTTTATAACCCATTTTTTCATATAAAAAACAATTTCTCTCTTCTTCTAAAATAGTAGCAAGTTCCCAACTCATTACTTCAGGAAACATTCCCTCGATTAAAATAAGTACCTTTTGAGCAATTCCTTTTCCTTGATAACTTGGATGAATAAACATTGGGCTAATCCAAAATTTAGAGTGTTCATCCTTTTGTGAAATGCATATCGCTCCAACAAGGTTACTATCTACTATTATTTTATAGAAGCCACCGTCAGGATGATTTATTCTTAAAATAGTTTTTTCAATAGATTCATTTGCTGGATTTGTTTTATAGTCTTTATATTTATTTAATAAAGGGTTAAACGAGTCTATTTGCATTTGAAATAAAGCTGCTGCATCATTTTCTGTCGCCTTCTCTAAAGTAATCTCCATGTTACCAATTTAGTCGTTTTCTTAATGAAGTTATATGAGCTGTATGATGACGTCCGTGCCATGCATATAGTCCAATTGCAGCTGCAAGTTTTGTTTTACCAGTCTCTGGATGGTTAAATGTCTTTTCTAAATCTTCAAGTTCTAGAGAATATAAAAGGTTAACCCATCTTTTATGTAATGAATCTAACATTACTAGTGAAACATCTACTGGTAATTTAGAATCAGGTAATTCTGCCCACTTCTCTTCTTTATACGGTTTAATTGTTGGATTCTTTTCTGTTAGTGCTAATTTAAAGCGTATGTAACTATTCATGTGGCTATCAACAACGTGATGGACTACTTGACGGACCGTCCATCCACCAACTCGATATGGTGTGTCTAACTGTTTCTGATCTAAATCTTTGATTGCCTTTGTTAGTTCATTAGGTAAATCTTCAATTTCTTGAATCCATGTATCAATCATTTCTTCAGTTATAGGACGTTTGTATGTAAACTGGCCAATTGGATAACGTAAATCATTCATGAATAAGTCCCCCCCTTATTATAAGTGCGAAGTATTTCTCCAAATATAATGTACAAAATTCACATGTTCTCCATTTAATTCTACAGATGTTGTATCTGCTTCGTTTTGATAGGAAGAAAACCCGCTTTTTTCTAATACAATTTGTGATGCGAGATTATTAGTAGTTGTTTTAGCGTGAATCTCATTAATTTCATTATTTTTCGCTACGTCTAAAATTAATTTTACAGCTGCTGTTGCAACTCCTTTTTTAGTAAACTTTTCTCCGACTCGATAACCTAACGAACTGCTTCTGGATTCTGTATCTAAATCTACTAAATTTATTCGTCCTACAATTTCTTTTTCTTCATTACGAATTAAATAAAAATAAGAATCTCCATCTGCCTGTTCTATTAATAAATCGTCTAGTAGTTTTTGAAAATATTCAAAATCGTAATATTTTGAACCGCGATTTGGCACCATTGTTTCAAAAAAAGATTTATTCTTAAGTTCAAACGTAAATAAATCTTCAGCATCTTGTTTCTTTAGTTGCTCTATGTATATTTCCATCCCGTATTCTCCTTCTTGATTTACTAACTGTTATACATTCTTTTTTTATTGATTATTTTCCTGCTATTTCTTTCGGTTAAGTAATACAGTAAGTAACACCTTTGGATGAAATAGATGAAATGGACTACGAATTAAATTCATCACTCGTACTAATCGAATATAAACGTCAGAATTACTTGCAGAAAGTCGGTATATTTGTTTCGTATACCATAGCTGGAAATTTTGTTTCATAGTTAATTCTCTTTTCAGCTGAGGGTGACGCGATACTTCCGTTGTTGTCATTTCCCAAGGGGTTTCTATTATGTTAGCGGCCTTTTGATAAAATTGTTGAGTAAATGTTCTATCTAGCTGTTTTCTACCTTGCAGAAGTAATTGCAATTGGTGAGCTTCCATAGCTGCAACTGAAACACCTTGACCAAAAACGGGATCAAAACGACATTGTGCATCTCCAACTACTAATAACCCTTCTGGTAAATTATTTACTAAATCAAATCGCCGACGTACTTGATAAGGAATTTTGTATGTCTTTATATCAGTAATCCCCTCAGCTTTGTTTAGAAAATCTGTTACATTAGGGATTGATAGATTTTCAGCAAAATCATAAAACTCATCATCTGTTTGTGGTGCTGTCTCGTTTGCGTATCCACTAAAAGTAACAAAATAACGATTATCTTCAATCGTTTGAATAAGAACACCATAAGGATTTTCAGGGAAACTCGGAGACATTAGCATATTACAACAGTCTAACTTTTCATTTTCTTTGAGCCTAAACATTCTCGTTGCGTAAAACAAATCAATACGTACTTTCTCTTCTTGCACTTCAATATCGTATTCCCGTAGCCACTCTATACTTTTCGAACCAAATCCACTTGCATCAACAACAATATCTGCATGGATTTCTTCTTGAATGCCTGTATTTAAACATTTAACTTTTACTCCACTCACTTTATTAAACTTTCCATCTATTAATAATCTTTCAACCAATGTTTCGTATTTAGTAGTAATATTTGAAACTTGATCAATTCGTTTTTGAATATGCCATTCTAACAAAGGACGACTCTGTTGAATCATATGTACTTCTCCTATGAATGGCTGTTTCCATAAGCCAAATTGATGCCATTTTAAATCGCGAGTAAAGTTATTTACGATGCTGCCTGCTTCTATTAATTCGTTAGTAATAGTAGGGAACAATTCTTCAATTGCTTTTTCTCCGCCTTTTAATAACACATGAGGGTGATTGCTTTGTGGAACTCTTTTTCTCGGAGCTTTTCCATCCCATCTTTCTCCAGCCTCTAAAATGACTACTTCTTTAAACGTAGTTGATAATGCTTTTGCTGCAAACTTTCCAGCCATACTTCCACCAATAACAATAGCCTTATTAAACATATTTTCCCCCTTAATGAAAAGAGATCCTGTCGTGTATAAATGAAACAGGATCTTAACTAATTAGCTTCTTTATCATTATAATTAAAACACATGAGTAAATTGCAACGTTAAAATTAAAATCCCTAATCCCCATACATAATACGCGAATACTTTTAAAGAATGATGTTTTAAATATTGAATCATCCATGAAACTGCTATGTATCCAAAGAACGCTGCTGATAACGTTCCGACAATTAAAGATGTACTAGAAATAGATTCTGCTTTCCCTTGAAAAACATCAACAAATTGCAAGATGATAGCTCCGACAATGGCTGGCGTTGATAATAAAAAAGAAAAGTAAGCAGCTGTTTCACGGTCTAACTTTCTCCATAATGCAGCGACAATTGTCATACCAGAACGAGAAATGGCTGGGAAAATAGCTGCCGCTTGAAATGAGCCAATAATTAATGCATCTTTATATGTTATGTCATCCATTTTTTTACGACCATTCTTTTGTTTATCTGCCATGTAGAGAAAGAATCCTGTCACTAAGAACTCCCAACCAATCGTGACACCTGTCTTTGAAATATCTTCAAAGAAGTCTTTAAATAATAAGCCGATTACAACAGCAGGTATTGTCCCAACGATAAGTAAAAACATTAGCTTTGAAAATGGATTTTTCATTAAATATATAAATTCATTTTTGTAATAAATCAACACTGCAAGCAAAGTCCCGATATGTAGCATCGTATCTAAAAACAAACCTGCTTCATCTAAATGAAACATATGTCTCCCTAAATAAAGATGCCCTGTACTACTTATTGGCAAAAACTCTGTTAAACCTTGAATTATGCCTAAAATAAACGCTTCTAACCAATTCATGATGGTCTCCTTTCTCGTTTGCTTGTACCAATATATGAAGGTTACATTTTTGATATGAAAAAAAGTATATTTCTCTATGAATTTACTTTTAATTTGTGGATATATATGTAAAAAGTGACGTGGAGGGCTAATATGTGGAAGCATACAAAATTCGGAAATGTATTACTTTGGGTGGGGCCTGTCCTTGTGTTTTTAGGATTATGTATGACAAATGTTATTTCAGACATTCCTTTCTTTGAAGGAAAACATAAAACACTTGGAATTATAATTTTATTTGTAGGTCTTTTCTGTTTAATCGCTGCTAATCATTTTAAAAAAGGAGAAAGAAATGAAGAATGAAGCTAAATAAAAAACAATCCCAGTATATATGCTAGGATTGTTTTTCGACTATGTTGATTATTTATAAAATACTTTATCAACGTTATATTTCGCTTTATATTCATTAATAATGTATGTTTCGTAAATTTCTCTTTCTGTTGGATCTTCTACGATACATGCATCGATGCGGTATACTTCATCACGATGATTTTTAATTGGTGAAACATTGTCTTCAAAATGCTTCTTAATACGTTGTCTAATTTTACGAGCTTTTCCTACGAAAAGAAGTTCGTCATTAATATTATAAAACATAAAAATGCCGCCTTTATCTCTAGGGAACAAGTGGAAATCGATAAATCCATTTATTGGAGTAATTCTTGGTTCGTCACCTCTAATAACTTGTTTACGCTCAGTAATTGTAACATCAACTTCAGGAATATTAATTTTAATCAAGTTCATTCACGTCCTCTTTTGTTATAAAGATAAATAATAGCATACATACGTAAGAAAAGCTATGTTCAGAGGCATATTTCATTTTATAATTCAAATATTATAGGTGTATCATGTAAACTTTTCTTCCAAATCATATGATCACTGGATTCTCCCCAATAATCCTTCAGTACATAACTAGGCTCTCCAATTTTTTTCGTCCATATACGTTGCGCTTTTTTGTAACCACTATCTAAACAAAATTCTGTAATTCCTCTACAAAGTAATGTAAGAAACATAGTATTTAGTAGTAAACTCCCTATACCCTTTCTTTGATACTCCGGCAATATAAATACAGTTCCTATTTCATATAAATCCTTAAGTACACCACCTGTACAACTATTAATCAATGTACTAGCTGGACCGATTTCAATTGTTCCAATGATTTTATTGTTACTTGTATTGATCGCTAATAAAAAGTAACGATTTTCTCCATTACTATCAAAATCATTTTTCAAATATTGCTTTTTCGTGTTAATTTCATTTTCTATGTCATCCAATAATTGTGATAATCCTTCGTCTTTATATGTATTTGTAATCACTATTCGGAAAAATAAATATAGTTCATCTATATCATCCGAATTCGGCCTTCTAATTTCAACGTTAGACATGAATTAATTCTCCAATCTATGAAAATATCCGAGAAAAGTTTATATTGTACGTGTATTTTGGTACTAAACAGTAGCCTAATCATGTTTACTGATTCTTTTCAAACTTGTATCGCAGCATAGCACATATTCGTTCAAAAATATTTTATGTCATTGTTAATACAATACTTTATATAATCTATTCATCATTATTCTACAAAGACCTGCATAGATCCAGCAGTATAGAAAACTCAGTATAAATATTAATAAAATAATTTTTATATCCATAGTTGTATGAACAGTAGGACCAAGAACTGGAAAACGGAAGACATCGAGAACAATCATAATTCCTATAAGTAGACATATAGCAGAAAAGGAAACTACCCAAATTCTCCTCTTGAATTGTAAAAAGGATAATCCTAATGCTATACCTAATAAACCTGTAGTAAAGGGAAAGACAATTAGTTCACCTGGCTGAATAATAAATAATAGGAAAATAGTAAGAATATAAGAAAGTATTCCCGCACGAATAGAATAACAAATAGCAAAAAAAATCGGTAACGTCGCAAATGGACTAATGAGTAGTCCTATACCAGGAATTAAATTCCCCGCCGCTTGAAACATGGTGGCCAATGCACCCATTAAAGCTGTAATTACTAAATTATTTGCAAGGGACAACTTTTTTTTGTGAACAAAGTTCGCATCTTGCTGTATCATCAGTTGATACCAATAACGTATAAACCGATTCATCAAAATACCCCCTAAAGATACCTAATTCATCACTTTCTATATTATTCATACACTTTTTGTTTATGCGTTACTTTCTGCTGGTAATCAATCATTATACAATAGACATTTATACATAGAAGTATTTTTAGAGGGACGACAGGTCGTGCATTTTGAAGGATTTAGGCTGAGAGTTTATATCGTATTAAGGAACAATTTCATAAATAGTACCTTTGTTAAAATCAGATACTTTCATAGAACCATACACTCCTAAATATAATCTAGTTTGATCCAAATTTGTTCCCAAACTAACATAATAAGCTGATTGAGCACCAAAATCATAAGTGGTTTCAATAGCATGAAAGTCATTATGTTTACCGTCTGTACCTGCTCTAGTATAGGCTAAAACACCCTTAACTGGAGATTGAGATTCTTCTTTCTTGGCAAGGTCAGTAAACACCACGCTACCTGTTAAATTCGATATTGCAGTTCCCATATATGGCTGAACCCCTGTAAGTGAAGTTCCTCCGAACTTATCCGGTCTGGAATCTTTATGATAATAACTAATTAGAGGCTGAATACGCTTCACTGATGTTTGTATCGTTTCATTATAATAAGCCATTATCCTTTCATCTAAAGTTGGATTCTCAGAACAGTGCCTTATAAATGAGGTAGGTAATGCTCCTTCCCATCCCCGCCAACCAAAATTAATAAATCCATCTTGATTGGGAGTGAATCTCATTACATGCATTTGAACAAGTTCTGTAACCGATATGGGTTTGTATTGAGCAAATGAAAAAATAGACTCTACAATATCCTGTCCGACATTTCCGACGTATTTGATATATTGATTATAAAACCTTTGGAATGTAATACCAGTTATATTACGAACCCCTTTCGCAATTACTATAAGAGTTTCTTGTATAGATAAAGGAAGCTCATTAAAGCGCGTAACAACTGGAGGATTATTTATAAATGTATTTTTACTTACATCGATTTCAATTATTTTACCCGCTATTTCTAAATCATCCTGGCTTAAATTAAATGGATCATAACCCGATCCACCATCTCCATTTGTATAAATAAGTTTTCCTGTCTCTGGTGAAAAGTTTAAACTATTGACTCCGTTATGATTAAAAAATGGTCTTCTTATATTAAGTAATGTTCTTCGTTTTTGAGGTTGACCATGTGGTTGTAACATCCATTCTTCAACTGTATCGATATGATCATATTGCGTATTTCTATTTATCCACTGTAAGTTTAAAGTTTTAGGATCACAAGGATTCGGTTTAAATTGTTCAGAAAGAGCACCTGGGCCTTGAGTTCCAGCTACTGAATAATGAAGATAAAATAAACCGTTTTGAAAAAATTGTGGATGAAACGCTAGTCCTAGTAATCCTCGTTCATCATAGCCACTACTAGAAACACCTTCTTCAGATGTGCCTAATTTGATAATTCTTGGACGAATATTTAAAAATGTCTTTATAACTCCGTCTTTTATGTAAAAAATCTCTCCTAATTGGGTCGCAATAAATAGACTTTCAGTCGAATCACCTGGAAGTATAGTTGTTTTCATAACAGTCGGTAAATTTATATTATGAACAATGGGTCGTAAACTAACCTTAACTTGTGTCAATTAACTTTACACCCCTTTTCATTCTTATTAATAGAAGAATATGATGTAAGTTGTTTTATTAGTATCAAACAACTTGCATTCCTTTTTATTGTAATTTTATATATAATATAATGCTGATTTATGACGCTGTACATATTTTCTTGTTAGGCTTCTTTTGTTTTACAAAAGAAGAAATGTTTATTTAAAAACAAGAAGATTTCAAAAATCTTCAAATGAGTTCCGCCCTTTTTATTCTTTATATCCTTTAAGTGAATTACATATAGGCACGTACTGCTTGGGCTATATATTTGTACCTTATTCAAAAACATGGCCCGATTGCTGAACAAGAAAAACTCTGCATTTCATATAAGATTTTTAATCAATTTTTTTACAAACGGTACATCTTTTTATAAATGATACCACTTTCTTCTAAATCTATAGTTTGACTGATTCAAAATATCCCGTTTTGGAATTGATTGTGATATAACTAACCAAAAAATTATTGATAAATAAAAAAGATTAGGAGTGAATCCTAATCTTTTTTTGTTATTCAATTGCACCAGCAACATCATAATCATTTAAATTTAATTCAATTGGTTGTCCGAGCGCTAGTTTAGCAAGTTCTGCTCCTAAATATGGACCCGCAGTTAAACCTGAAGCACCTAATCCGTTCGCAACGAGAATACCTTCAAAGTTAGGAAGTGGGCCAATGACAGGTAAGAATCCTGGTGTAAATGGTCTGAATCCAACTCTCGTTTCAAGTATCGTAGCATCTTCTAAACCAGGTGCAACTGTCAATGCTTTATGAAATACTTCATGCAAACCACCAGCTGTTACACGGCGATCAAAACCCGTATCATTCTCATGTGTTGCACCAATTACGACATGACCACTGTCAAATGTTAAAATATATTGGTCATTTGGTGGCATAACAACTGGCATATTTTCTGTTGCTGTATTTTCCATTTGTAAATGAACAATTTGTCCTTTTTGGAACGTAACTAAGAAATTAATTCCTAATGGGTTCAAGATTTCGTTCGCCCATGCGCCTGCAGTTACAATAACCTTTTCTGCTAAAATTGTCTCGTCATTTACTTTAACTCCAGTAATATGATTCCCTTCACGGACTAATACTGCATCTCCTTTTATGAAAGTTGCACCATGTTTTTTCGCAGCGCTTATTAATGCGTTGCGTAATGATCTTCCATTTACTCGTGCAGCTCCACTTATATGAACAGAACTATATTCTTCCGATAATGCCGGGAATAATTTTTTCGTTTCTTCGGCCGATAGGCGAGTGATTTCACCAATCTCTGGCGCATCTTCACGTCGTTTATAAGCTCGCTCTTCCATTTGATCTAGTTTTTTCTCATCAGTATGTAAACTAATTGCACCTACACGGTTGTAACCGGTATCTGTTTCACCGTCTTCTTCTAATTGCTGAATTAATGAAGAATAGTAATGTGCACCGCCTTTAACGATTTTATACCACGCTTTATTACGACGTTGCGAAAGCCATGGACATACAATACCTGCTGCTGCATCAGTTGCTTGACCATATTGTTGGCGATCCACGATAGTAACTTTCGCACCAGCCTTAGCAAGATGATAAGCAGTAGATGCACCTAAAATTCCAGCTCCAACTACAATATACGATTTCATTTCAAACACCTTTTCTCTTTTGCTAATTATATAAATATAAGAACATCCCTTAGTATAATGGAAGGAATACTTTTTTCAATGTACTCATCGCAATTAATTGTTGCATCATTGTGACTTTCCCAGTTGTTATTTTTTCTTCTTACGGAATAATTCAATTGTTTTATAACCTTGTGAAAGGATTTCAATCATTTTCTCAAGACGTTTTTCACGTGTTTTTTCTTGTTTTACAGAAAATAGATTACGTGCCCAATCTTTTTGATATCCAGGTGTTAAACTTTGATAAAACTTAAGTTCAGTTGGATGATTGGCTAACAACGCTTCAACATCTTGAATGCGATTTGCATAATCAGCTACACATTGACTCGCAGCAGGTGTTTTCGTCGCTTTTTTCTTTTCACGTTTTAAACCTACAACAGTAAAGACATCATCCATACTTACCATTCGCGCAAATTTAATATCGCTCTGCCCTACATACCCATCTTCCCCAACATGTAATGCTGGAAACATTTCATCACGATGAACAAAAGTACTGTAACGAGCATTACCTTTTTTCGGATATGCGAAAAACACATAACCTTTTTCAATTAGTAATTCTTCATTACTAATAATAAAATTCGTTTGTTTTACCATTTCATCAAGCGTTTCAACAAAAATAAAAATAGCATCGTGTTCTTTTGAAAATGCAGTTTCTTTACCTGTAAAAATGTCATAATCACTTGGTTCGTTAATAACGACCATATTTGTATACTTATTAAGTTTCAATTTGTCGATAACTGACATAATAATCTTCCTTTACATTCAAAATTCATTGTATATACTTTTTTATACTGTTCTAGTGTATTATATCTATTAAGAAAATCAAACTTTAAATCGTGTTATTCTGTTTCAAGAGAACATAATTTTTCACTAAAAGGAGTGGTTTTATGCCGTATGTAATCCGCGACGAAGGACTAGTTTTGCAAGGAGACGATGGAAAAGAACCCGTTTTTCATACGTATGAAGAGGCTGCAAAAACGTTAAAAACACTAACTATACCACAGCTTCCAAAACATATTAGAAGAAAACCTTTTAAAGCAAAAATTATTAAAATAGCCGATTCTAAATAAGAACCGGCTGGCTATTTGTTTATTCACAACTCAATAGCAAATAAAGTATATAAAAGCTCTCTATATTGATCTTCTGTAATTTCACGTTTAGTTTTTGTTCCATAAATAATTTCAGTTAAACTAGTATTCGTTAAAGAGACATAGCCAGCGTTCGTCAACTTTACTGCAATTGGTCCCTTATTGAAAATAGACTTCTCATCTTCTATTACTCTTCTTTGAACCTCATTTACTACTGCCTCATCAATAATACGATTATAAAAAGCGTGACAAACTTTCCATTCTCCATCAACATCTATTCTTTCTAGAACATAATTTCCTTTACTCGTATCTTTTTGTCTCACTCGATACGAACCATTTTTTGAAGAAACAGACTCACCAGTAAAAGGTACAGGAACGAGAGGTACTAATGAAGCGATACCTACATCAATTAAGTACAGTCCGTTATCATACTTTAAAATAATTGTTATATGCCCATCCTCAAGTGCCCAAGCGTTTATATCATTTTTATATACGGTACCTAGTACGAGTTGTACATCATAACCATAATTTTTTAAGAAATAGTAAAAAAGAGTATTTAATTCATAACAAAGTCCACCGCGGGAACTAGTTAAAATTTTCTTCTGTAGGTTCTCCATAGAGATTTTATTCGTATTACCTGCTATTACATCCAAATTCTCAAACGGTATTGTATTTGCAAATGCTAAAAGTATTGTATTTAATTCCTCAAACTCTATTTCAGTACGTTTTTCAAGATTCAATCTTGTAAAGAGTTGATCTTGTAAACTTGTCATATTCAGCACCCCTTAATAGTTATAAGTTAAAATAGTATATGCTGATTGTATATTTGATGGGGTACTGTAACAATGTATATTTCGTTTAACTGTACCGGTACAAAAATTCTAATTCATAAGATAACTTAGTATGAGAATTCAAATACAAAATTAAAACAAGAATCTACAAATACAAATGTAATAGTTTGTCTATAGGTAAATTATTATGATCGCTTAAATCAGCAAAATATTGAAGTTGCCACATTTGGTTCTTTTTAGCTTGGTTGCTAACAGGGGTATCCCAAATTGGATAAATTCTCATAGCCATCTTTCCTTTTTGACTTTGCGTTTTCAATATTTTTTCTTTAAGTAGAATTTCTTTAGGGAAAATAAATTGTCCTAGTTTATTATCATCAATACAAGTGATAACTAGTAAGTCAGGAGCAGAGTCATAAGTAAATGCTTGATTTTGCATATTGTTATCTTTCTCCCAAAAAGAAACAAATTGACCAATTTTATTAGGGGTAATTTTTGATATTCTAAAACGAATGCTTTTATTATTTAAGTGAAATAAACATCCTGCATATTCTGCGTTTTGCTTTTCTTCTTTTAGATTCGTGATCATTAATTTGTTAGGTTTGTAAACTAAATTGTTTAAATTTCGGATTATATCATTAAAAGTGTTCAAGAAAACTCCCCCTTTATTCATTTCTTAGTTTACCACAAACATTAGTTCTTATATGTTGTAAATAATAAGCGACGTGAAAAAGAGGGAGATTTTACTGGAGTATTATTATCGCTTCAATGTACTTAGTTTTTCAATTGCTTGTTGTTCAGTTGCTAAGTAAAAAATGTCTTTCCCTTTATTACATTCATAGATAAAATCCTTTAAGCTTTTACTAGTATACATAGAGAAATCTCCAATGATAGCAATCTTTACTTTGTAGTTTATAAACTTTTGAAGAATATCACCAGCAAGGCGTGTTTTTAAGTCAAAGAAATTTTCACTCATTAATGATTTGTCGATAATAATATGTTTCGCATCCACCTCATATTGAACTGTTGCCATAAGATCCAATGCCGTTTGAACATCAGAAATTACTACTGTATCATTTCTAACTAGAGCAATATTTATTCCGTCAATTGCTACTTTCTTTATTTCCATAGTATCACTCCTCTATAATTTTCATATCATACTTTGTTAGTTCATTTTAAAATACTAATATTTGAAGCAGAAAGAGATTTAAGCGCCTCTTTGTTTTTATTTTTTATTTATATTACGGTGAATGAAATATTGTGGAGTAATATAGCTTAATAAACTATCAAAAGTATCAATCTCAGAATACGGTTTTATTTCAGTCTTATTCGTGATTCTATGAGGGTTAAACCATACCCCTTTTATATTTGTATTTTGACAACCAGCAATATCCTTTTCTAAGTCATCTCCAACAAATAATACATCTTCTGGTTGCACATTAAGCTTATTTAATGCTAGTTCGAATATACGTTTATCAGGTTTACTAAATCCCACTTCTTCAGAAATAATGATCGTATCAAAGTAATTGTTTAAATTCGTGTTAATTATTTTAGCCGTTTGCCTCTGAGTTGAGCCATTTGTAATAATACCAACCTTAATATGCACCTTGATACTATTTAAAAAATTAATAGTATTTTGGTTTATAGAAAAACATTTAGGGAAATTATTATTCCAAAAATCTTGAATGTAATTGCGTGGCAATCTATACTTCGGCGGGAATTCATCAAATAATGATTCTAAAACTATCGTTTTATCACTAATGCCATATTCCCTTTTATCGTATTCTTTGAATTTCTGTAGCATATTGTTTTTGACTGTATCACTAACATCCTTATAACACTTTTCTAAAACAAATAAAAACAATTTATCTACTGCCTTATCTCTGTCAAGTAACGTATCATCTAAATCAAACAGCACCGCTTTATAAACCATCAAATAATTTCACAACCTTTCTCGCGTGATTTAAATAGTCCGTAGTTCACACCTTAAGCTTTTACTAAATTAGCAAAAAGCTCCAATGTTTGTGACGTACGCTCTAAAATTTCGTTAACTTCTTTTATATTGAAATTCATCACCTTTTCTCCGTCTATTTAAGTAGCGAAAGTATATTTTCAAACAGTTTAAGAAATTATATATAATTTACATTATTATACATTGTTTTTTCGTAAATATTAATCGTTCAGCTTTTTATACAATAAGTTTTTTCAAGCATACAATTGTTTCTCCATAAAAAAGTAATTTGGCTAATAATACTTTTTTATGGAGAATACACAATCTTGAAAATGGATCTTAATACATTGAACGTCTTATGAAGTTTCCTACTGTATCTCCACATAAACTACAGATAGTACGGCTATAATGACTACCAGAGGTGATATTATGAAAAACTATCATATCCTCGTGATTGAGGACGATCAAGAAATTCAGGAATTAATTAAACAATTTTTAATGACACAACAGTATACAGTGGTAGTCGCATCAGATGGATTAGAGGGTATGACGCAGTTTAATAAGCAATCCTTTGATTTAATTCTTCTAGATGTAATGATGCCCAATCTTAATGGATTTGAAGTTTCCAAGATGATTCGAAGTCAATCAAATATACCAATTATTATGCTAACTGCGTTAGAAGAAGAGGAAGATCAAATGAAAGGGTTTGATCTTGGAATCGATGATTATATAACAAAACCCTTTTCGTTTCATGTTTTGATTAGACGAGTCAAAGCTGTACTAAGAAGAAGTTATGATAAAAATGTAAATAATCATTTGGTATTTAAAGAAGTGTGTATCGATGTTGATGCATATAGAGTATATGTAAATGACGTTGAAATTTTATTAACGACAAAAGAGTTTGAAATTCTACAACTACTATTTCAAAATGAGAGAAAAGTACTTACAAGAGAAAATATCGTAGAAAAAGTTTGGGGATACGATTATTTTGGAGAAACACGAATAATTGATACACATATTAAAAACCTACGTAAAAAATTAGCTATCCCTTACATTAAAACAATAAAGGGTATTGGTTATAAAATTGATGAATAGAATTGTAAAAATCATGAAGATGAAGCAAATTACTTATAAACTCTTTATGACTACATCTCTCATTTTGTTATCCTTTGCAGTATTGATTTATTTAACTTTATACTTCTTTCTTCCTACGTTTTACGAGCAATACAAAACAGATCAGCTTCAAACAGGGATAAAAGAAATGATTGATAAGTCTAAAGATCTTACGTTTCAAGATGCGATACCACTTTTTGATGAATACGCAAAAAAAAATAATGCGATGCTTTTGCTTCAAAATAAAGAGGGGAAAATTATTTACTCTCCTTCAATTTCTTTTATTGAAAGTGGTATACAAACAACAGTGGTTACTAAAGCAACACGATTCGAGAATGCAGATACCCTTAGCAATTCATATAACGTTACGAAACCAATTCAATTCCAAGGTAGTAGTTTAACGCTTGTAGTCTTTGCTACATTTCAACCAATTGATGAAGCTTCACAGGTTTTAGTACGCTTTCTCCCTTATATTAGTATCATTGTACTCGTAATTGGTGTAGGGAGTGCTTATTTCTATTCTAGGTTTATTACAAAGCCACTTATTTATATTAATGAAGGTGCACAAAAGATGGCAAATTTAGATTTCTCCGAAAAAATTGAGGTTCGCTCTATGGATGAGTTAGGGGAATTATCTAATAGTTTGAATGACATGTCTATTAACTTAAAACAAGCCATGTTTGATTTAAAAAAAGCTAATCAACAATTAAAAAATGATATTGAAAAAGAAAGAGAAATAGAAACAAAACGCAGAGAATTTTTTGCGATTGTAGCACATGAATTAAAGTCCCCTCTTACTGTAATGAAAGGATACCTAGAAGGGATGATATACAATATTGGCCCTTATCAAAATCGTGATCAATATTTAAAGAAAAATCATCAAATTATTGAAAGTATGGAACAATTAGTTCGTGAAATTTTAAGCATGTCGAAATTAGAACAACACATATTTAAACTAAAAGTAGAAGAAGTTAATCTTTCAAAGTTAATAGGTACAATCACAAAAGATCATGAATTTTTTGCTTCTCAAAAAAACATCCAAATAATAAAAGAAATTGATTCTGACCTTTCTGTTTATACAGATTGTGTTCTTTTAGAAAAAGCATGTAAAAATATTATCCATAATGCGGTTATGTATTCACCACATAATGAAAAAGTCTATATAAAGTTAAGTGAGGATTCTAAACAAGGTCAAATCAAAATGCAAATTATGAATACAGGTGTCAATATTAAAGAAGAAGATATGCAACAAATTTTTAAACCATTTTATCGAATTGAAAAATCAAGGAATCGAAATACTGGAGGAAGTGGCTTAGGACTATATATTGTTAAACAAATTCTTGAAACGCTAGATATAAAATATTCTATAAACAATATGGAGCATAGTGTGCAATTTTGCATGAACATTCCATTATCTAAACAAAAAACAAACAAACTCTCCTCTTAGTAGGACGCGTTTGTTTGTTTTTTGTAGCAAGTATAATCTTATTAGGAATCAATAAGGGGACTTTTCGTTTTTTAAGCTCTTTATTTCTACCATTTAAACAAATCCCATATATACATGTTATCAGCAGTGGCGATAGAAAACTAATCACTAACAATACGATTATTAGTAAAAGAAAAACGATACCAATAATAATCGCTTGTTGATTTTTATTATAAATCTTTCCCCCGCCTTCAACATGTAGAAACAATAAAGTACTCGTCATGGTAGAAATTGTACTAACTGCAAAACCAGAAACTAACGCACTTATTTCGAGCCATCTTGAACTCCATCCAAAGAAAGTAACACTAAGTAATGATACTATCAGAATAGAAACAGCCCAATATAAGGAGCGTTGAATCCCAGCCTTATTCCCAATAGGTATCCAGATAAACACACCCGTCATATAAGTTGTATAAAACAAGATTGATGGCCAGTATCCTTCAAAGCCTTTCGAAATCTGTAATCCATAAACAATGTAAATAAGCATGGGTGTAAAGATAGTCGTTATTAGTAGACTAAATGTAGTTATACTTTGTACCACATCAGTAGTTGTTATTACTTATTCTATCCGAAACGAGGTTGTAATATATGCGCTATCCAATTGAAATTCCCGTTACAAGAAAAACTCAATCTAAATCCATATTAAATTAAGTGGAGTTCAAAAAAATGGAGTTTGCGATGTCTAAAAACAAAGTTAATGGATATGTTAAAAACCTTAATCATAAATGGAACAAATGTGTTACTTAGATTGTCTATTACGTATAAAAAAGGTGTTCTTGTTAGCCCTCTCATTTTGTAATGCAAGAAATACAAGAGGTGCGCTATCCAGTGCATTTGTTAATTGTATAGGTATGTAAAATACCTATACAAAATCCATATATTCTTGAAAGAGGTTGAAAAGGTATGATAGTTTCAAAGAAGTTTTTTCACATTGCACATTATAAAAAGATGCTACCTGTAGTATTATTTTCATGTGTAACGCTTATAGGCTGTTCCAATAGTAATATTCAATCCGAACCACCGAAACAAACCAAACAAGAAAATACAAGTAAGCATTCTTTTGTAAAGCTTGAAAAAGAATATGATGCTAAACTTGGTATTTATGCATTGGACACAGGTACGAATCAAACTGTTACTTATCGTTCAGATGAACGCTTTGCATACGCATCTACCCACAAAGCCCTCGCTGTTGGAGCACTGTTACAAAAGAAATCAATAGAAGATTTAGATCAAAAAATTAAGTATACCAGCAAAGATCTTGTGAATTACAATCCAATTACAGAAAAATATTTAGATACAGGTATGACTCTGAAGGAGCTTGCAGATGCTTCCATTCGATATAGTGATAATACTGCACAAAATCTTATTCTTAAACAATTAGGTGGGCCAAGTGAATTCAAAAAATCACTGAGAGAAATAGGAGATTCTGTTACAAATCCTGAACGTTTTGAACCAGAATTAAATGAAGTGCAGCCAGGAGACACTCGTGATACTAGTACCCCAAAGGCATTAGCTACTAGTCTTCAAGCTTACGCGCTAGGCGATATCCTTCCAATTGAGAAACGGAATTTTTTAATAGATTTGATGAAAAGAAATACTACGGGGGACAACTTAATTCGTGCTGGAGTTCCAGAAGAATGGGAAGTAGCCGATAAGACTGGCTCTGGGTCTTATGGAACAAGGAATGATATCGCAATTATTTGGCCACCAAATAAACAGCCAATTGTTCTTGTGATACTTTCTAATCATGCTAATGAGGATGCGAAATATGATGATAAACTTATTGCAGACGCAACCAAAATAGTGTTAAACACTTTAAATATAACGAATAAATAATTACTCCTACTTTACGGCACATATATTTTGAAAGACATATACGTATCTAAACGCTAAGAAGTATAAGTGAATTTATCCGAATCAATCAATATCGAATAATAAGTATCTCTTGGTAAAGGTTTACTATATTTTAAATGAGCAAATACTTTAGTATATATAGCTTTTGAGTAATTAAACAGTTAAACGGGACAGTATTTAGATCATACATCTAAATACTGTCCCGTTTTTTATATGTAATTCCTCAATAATATATAGGTAACTGATCATAACAAAAAGAGAACAACAAACTATCTTAACATTCAATACAGGGAGACCATTTTGATTATGGCTTGATTTTATTATATATCAAATATAAGCTTTTGAAAGGGATGGTTTTTGAGAATTATGTGAATTAAAAAGCTATGATGTTTGTATTAGATTTGGTTTACGACCAACTTCCTCTTACTTAAATACACTGCACGATCGGATTTTTTAGCAACTTCCTGTGAATGCGTTACAACAATAATACATTTATTCTCTTTATGTGCAAGTTCTTGAAACAGTTCTATAATATCCATTGCCGTTTCTTCGTCGAGATTTCCTGTCGGCTCATCTGCAATAAGTAAATCAACATTACAAGATAATGCTCGAGCAATTGCTACACGTTGTTGTTGCCCACCACTTAGTTGCAAGACGTTACGTTTCGCTTCTACTTCTGTGAGTCCTACTTTCTCTAATAACTCTAATGCCCTTACCGTCTTATTTTTCACTTTAACACCTGTAATTTCCATCGCTGTTAGGACATTTTGAAGAGCAGTCATATAAGAAATCAAATTATAAGATTGGAAAATTACCGATACATTTTGATTACGATATCGATCCAAACCAATTTTTCGAATATCTTTGCCATTATACAGTACATAACCATTTTTAGGGACATCCAGTCCACAACCTAAGCTTAGAGTTGTAGTTTTACCAGATCCAGATGGTCCTAAAATCGTGTAGAAACGCCCTTTTTGAAAAGAAAAGTTAACATTTTCTAGTATCGCTACATTTTTCCCATTACTTTCATAATAATAATCCAAATTTTTAAATTGTAAAATCGTTTCCATATTAAGCCTCCCTATTCATCTTTTAAAAGAATTTGTTTTGGATTTAAACGTAGAATTGATAATGCTGGAAGAAGCGTTGCTATTATAGCAATAGCTAGTCCAATCCCCCCCATTTTCCCTACATCTTCTCCTGTTACACTTACATCAATTTTATCAATTGGATCTTCTTTTTGATTTTGTAGCATACCACCAGGTCCAGACACCATTACAGTTCCATTTTGCGGGGGGGTTGTTTCTTCGTTTGCTGTAGCAATTTCACTCGAAAGCAAATTATCCCCTATATATTGAGAAACTTTGGCTCCTGTTGTTATGGATAATCCAAATGCTAAAATAGCGACACATACTACTTCTACTACGAACTGCGCTATCAGTTTCCATCTTTTCTCTCCAATAGATAACAGAATTCCCATTTCCTTACGACGTCCTTTAATTGATAGCATAATGATTAACCCTAATATAATCGCACCTGCAATTGATACAATATAAATAATCACTTGAGAAGTAGATGAGATATTTTCGATAGGGCCAATCATTTGTTTGTACAATGAATCATGTGCATCTAATTTAAAATAATTAAAATCAATATCAGATTTTTTTGCTTCTTTTTTAAATGCATCTATGTCTTGTGGATCTTTCAAGAAATACACGACTTGAATGCTACGCATATCTTGATCTGCTTCTAATTTTTTCATAGTAGAGTGCGGCATATATAGCTTATTAGCTGGATCCATTATAGGAGGGGCCTGTTGACCCAGTGCTTGCTCATTCGTTTCGTAAATACCGATAATTTCAACTTCAAGAGTTTCCTTCTTACCCCCTGATTGAACTTTAACTTTGTCTCCTACTTTCAAATTGTTTAGTTCCGCTAATCGTTTTTCCATTAAAGCTACATTCTGATCTTTCATCTGTTCTGTAATTGGTTCCCCATCAATGATTTTACTTTTTCCGTTTTTAAAGCTTTCTTGTAATGCAGTCTTGCGAACTCCCTCTATCATAAAAGAAGAATTCATATCTATTTCTGTATCTGAGCTTGAACCGCCTCGTACAGTCGCCATTCCCGCTTTACCTTTTCCTTCTTCTTCTCCTTCTGAAGCTCCTACTAGTTTAAGTCCATCAGAAATTCCAAAAGTATTGGTTATGTAATTATAGTCTTTTACATACTTTGACTTCGCTAATTGATCCGCTTCTTTCGTGTTGAGCTGCGGCGGATTAGGCCTCTCTTCAGTTTCCCTAACTTGTTGACCTAATTTGTCAAAATCAAGACCTAAAGTAACATCTGCACCCAGTTTTTTTCTTGCAGCTTCAGCTGCTTTTTTTGATGCATTTTGGATTGTGAATCCTGCTAGGACCAAATTTGTAACAATCAGGAAGACTGCCATCAAAATTAATGATGTTCCTATTCTTTTTTTCATACTGAGAATTGCGCGTTTCATAAAGTTCATTTTTTTCTTACCTCCTTGATAACTTGTATTCTATATAAGTTATCTAGAGTCTATATGGAGCTAATCAGTAGTTTATCTAGAGCTATCTGGAGTTTATATGTAGTTAGTTATGTATATATTTCTTGCAACGCCTGTTCCAAAGTTTTGTATCATCAATACAGGTGAAGAAATTGCGAAAACATGTTACGGGGAGAATGCAATGAAACACGTAGCTGGAAACAAAGATGATTCAGCGGATTTAATTCATGCAGCCATTGAAGAATTAATACATATGTGTGCTCAGGTTTGTAGACTATCGCTTAGCGCCTGACTATCCTCATCCAACAACCCTTTTACTGTCATTTTTATTAAAATGTATTATAATTACAGTACATGAAATTATATTGTTTTAACTGAAAAAGCGAAGTGAAAAAATTTCACTTCGCTTTTTCAGTTTCAATCCTAATTCGATCTGCTCAATTTAGTAAATACTATTACATTATTTAATTGGCTTTTCTGTCTTTAAAACAAATGAACTTAATGCAGGAACTTTAATTTTATTATCATGGACAACATAAAGTGTTTTACTACCTGCCTGCTTACCATCTACTAGTACCTTCCAAGGACCTTTCGATGGAAGTGTTATGTTCACGGCTTCTCTATTTGCATTGTGAGCCACCATAAAGTATTCGCTTTTATTCCCATTGCCTTTTCCATCTATTGAATAAGCAACAATATTTTTGGAAGTATCAATAAAAGATACATGCTTTTTAATTTGCTCTGCAGATGTCATTCGAAAAGCTGGGTACTTTTTCCTTAAATCTATTAAGCCCTTCATATAATCAACTTCATTATTAAATGCTGCACGGCGTAACCAATCCATTTGGTTAATTGAATCCGGAGATTTGTAACTGTTATGATCACCATACTTTGTCCGCATAAACTCTTGCCCTGCATGTAAAAATGGAATCCCTTGTGATGTTAATAAAATTGAAGAAGACAATTTGTGCATTTGTTTTCGCACTTCTTCACTGTCACCTGGATTAGTTAACTCAAGTTTATCCCATAATGTATGATTGTCATGTGCTTCCACATAAGTTAATACCTGTTCAGGATCTTGATAGGTAGACGAATTTGTATCATAGTCAATACCTGCTGTAATGCCTTTTTTAATACGATCTTCCATGTTTTGCTTTCCATTTACAAATCCATTTTCTTTCTCCTCAAATACACTACCTTTCAATCCATCACGTATATTATCGTTAAAATGAGCAATCCCTTTCATTTTCTCCGCATTTTTTTGATTTGCTTTCAACTCAGCGGCAAGAGGTGTATTTAAATCCCATCCTTCTCCATGCAGAATAATAGAAGGATTAATTTGATTAACAGCTTTACGTATTTCATTCATCGTTTCAAAATCATGAATACCCATTAAATCAAAACGGAAACCATCTAAATTGTATTCTTTTGCCCAGTACGTGACAGAATCCACCATAAATTTCCTCATCATTTTTCGTTCTGAAGCGGTATCATTCCCTACTCCAGTTCCGTTTGCAAATGTGCCGTCTTCATTGTAACGATAATAATAACCTGGGACTAACTTATGAAAATTAGATTCAGCGGCGTTATACATATGGTTATATACTACATCCATCACAACACGAAGATTATTATCATGCAGTGTTTGAATCATTTGCTTTAATTCAGTTATTCGAACAGTCGGCTCATATGGATTTGTAGAATAGGAACCCTCTGGGACGTTGAAATTTTTCGGGTCATATCCCCAGTTATATTGCGGTCCATTTAAATTCTCTTCATTTACTGAAGCATAATCAAAGATCGGTAAAAACTGAACGTGAGTAACACCAAGATCTTTAATATGATCAAGTCCTGTTTTTACACCTTCAGGCCCTTTTGTTCCTTTTTCTGTTACCCCTAAATATTTCCCTTTATGCTTAATACCACTTTCAGGTTGGATGGAAAGATCGCGTACATGCAATTCATAAATAATAGCATCTTCTGGATTATTAAATTTCGGCTTTTTATTCACTTCCCATTTTTTCGGATTTGTTTCTTCTAAATCAATGACTGCACCTTTATCACCATTTACAGAAGCAGCACGCACATACGGATCAACCGCTTCAGTCCACTTATCACCTATTTTCACCTTATACGTATAAAAGAGACCCTTTTGATTCCCTTTAAGCTCTGCTATCCAAGTTCCCTTTTCACCTTGTTGCATGTTTATTTCAGTACCTATTTTATCGCTCCATTTTTTATATGTAACTAACTTCGCTTCACTCGCAGTAGGAGCCCATAAACGGAACCTTGTATGTTGCGGAGTATATATATTTCCTAAATCATTACCATCATAATAAAATAAATTATCAAATTCCTCGCTACGAATGACTTTACCGATTTCCGTATTCGCATCAGTAAAGTTTTCTATTGTAACTTTGTATGTTTGTTTTAAATCGATTTTCTGTTCCGTAATTATTTTCACCTTATTAGTAATATCTCCACTATTTGTATCATAAGGACTAATATTTTTAATTTTAACGCCTTCAATTTCAATTTTCTGTTCCTGGATATTAAACGAGACATTAGTAGTTACAGTTATTTCATTGAAACTATCGATAGTTGCTTTTTGAATAGAGAGTTCAGAAGAGGGCTTAGAATCATATACTTTTTCATCACCCGAAAGAATCCATACTTCAGCACGACCGTCCTTTATATTTTCAATCCAACGATCACCACCATCTTTTTCCCACTCATTCGTACGAATGATAAATCCTACACGATTATAATCACCATCTATTTTTATCTTAGCGTATTTTCCAAATTCATCTTCACCAGTAAATTCATAGGATTTACCAGTTGCATTCTCTCCCCATATCCAAAGATTCCAGTCTTTTGTATTTCCAGATTTCTCTTTGTAATGAATGATAATTTCAGTTGTTTTCGAATTTGAAATTGCCGTCACACTCTGAAAAGAGAACACAGATGATAACATAACGATTATGGTAAGTAATAAAAATGATTTGTTAATTAACCTTTTTGTAATTTGCACCACATACACCCTTTCTTTAAATAGTACGAGCGATTTTTTATGCTCATACTAAATTACACTGCTTAAATTAATGTAGAAATCTCTTTTACTTCACCCCCATATTGACTATTTTCACGTATGTATTTCAATGACCTTTCAATACGAAATCGTTTGCATTGATTCTGAAAAAAATAGATTTGTTTATGCCCTCATATATTTGTAAATACTAAAAAATCAAGGAAATCATTTTAAAGCAATCGTTTGTTATCGCTTTCATTCTATAGCACTTACTATTAAGAGGTCAATATATTATTAATTTTCTGTTTTTGTATACTTTAAACCTTATATATTTGCCGCAACTTATTGAAATTGCTACGTTATAAAAAACAGCTAATATCCTTAAAATGATATTAGCTGTTTTTTCATAATGTATTAATATATGAATGCAAACTATATTTCTAACTTACTTACTTAATTTTTGCTGCATCAAATGCCTTTTGTACTGCTTGAACTTCAGGTGTATTTGCTCCATATTTATTAGTTGCCACTCGAATACAAGCTGATTTCAATTCTTTGAAATTAGAAGTCATGTTTAACTCATCTGTATTTGCATAATAGAAAATATCAAACATTTTATCTTCACCAATTCCTTTAACAGTTACTCCGTTATGAGTTCCGCCTTTTGCAATGAGATACGCAACTTTATTAATAATACTTGAATTAAAATGAACGCCGCCTTGATCCCATCCATTAAAGTCATTAAATTCACTGTAATCATCTGGATAAGGTACTCCAAGTGAAGATGGCACGGAAGCTGGGTTTTCCATATCACGGAAAACAGATCCGGTTTGTTCTCCCATTGTCCAGTTAAATGTTCCATTATTTACATATTTCTCAATAGATGTTCCCATAATATCAGATAACGCCTCATTGATTGCACCAGATTCACCGTAATATTCAAGATTAGATTCGCTAGAAGTAACCGCATGTGTAAATTCATGGCCAGCTACGTCATATGCCTTGACAATAGGATCTCCATATACAAGCATACTTCCATTATTAGCACTTAATGCATTTTGCCAATTTTTCGGATCGTTCGTATCTTCAGAATCCCAAGCATGTACAACTGAAACTACCTTTTGTCCCTTATTATCAAAACTATTACGCTTGTATTTATCTTTATAAAAATCAAATACTTTTGTTGCTAAGTAATGAGCACTTACTGCTTTTGAATCGCTAAATGTTGTTGAAATACTAGTTGCTAGTGTACCAGGATAATAGCTTTCTTCTTTAGTAATATCTCTGTAATTCACATCATATGTTTCAATTCCTTGCCCTCTTGTATAATCAGCAAGTGCATATTTGCCATTGCTTTGTTTAGAGATACCAAATGAACGAGAAATACCTAAATCATCTTTTCCTGTTCCAGTTAATGATGTAAGACTGCTTTTTTTACTTTCCTTTAAAGCTCCAACTAGTTTTTCACTTGCTTTTAAGTTAGATTCTTGTACCATATTTTTTAACATGTCTCCATTTTGTGCATTTACTAAATAAGTCCCGGAAACATAGTTTGGTGTTGCAGCTTCAAAGGTAACTTGGTATGCATTGCTAGCTTGTCCATTTTTTTCATCAACAAAAATAACTTCCTTAACTTCTGGCTCAGAAATAAACTTAATATCGTTCCCGTACTTCGTATAAATATATTGTCTCGCTTCATCTTTTGATAGATTAATAGGCTTTTTCAAGTCTTCTTGCTTTAAATTTTGCGCGCTATCGCCTGAAACACTTTTAATAACACCCTTATTATCTACGTGTGCAGTTAATTGATGGCCATATACTTCTTTTCCTTCGTATGTTTGCTGCATACGTACAAGTGTAGTCCCATCATATGAACCACGTTTTTGAAGAACTTTATAATCTACCCCTGTTTCTCCATTGACTTGTTTTGGAGAAAGAGCTTGTTCTGTTTTCTCCTTAAGTGCATCTTTTACTACATTCTCTGGTGCCTTTTGTGACGGTTGTGTAAGTTCACCTGTACGGAACGAATCTTCTTGAATTTGAACTTGTAGTTGATCTGTTTCCTCTGCATGACCTACCCCGTATGGTGCTACAGCTGTGAAAGCTAAACCAGTTGTTAATGCTACCTTAGTTAATGTTTTTGTGTTTTTCATTTTTTCACCTCGTATTATTTTTGAAATAGAAAGCTTGTACAAAGTATACTGTCTATCACTGTCGGAAAAAAGGGAAAATACACAATTTATGTAACATTATGCAAAATTACATAATGTTAGGTCGCTGATTTAAATAAAGAACAACTCATATAAGTGCATTAATTTCAATAAAAAAAGAGCCCTCTTAGGTGCTCATCCAATTGCTTAGTTGTTTATCATGTGTATTCATTCTAATCAAAGTAAACTGACTTCTAAATAACAACATAAAAACCCACTCTTTATACTATTTAAAAAGTGGGATTAATGATATTAAAATAATAATTTTTATAGGAAAGCTTATTATTTAAACAACTTATTTAAACTTATATTTCGGACATGAAGTTGGTTTAGAATAAAGATTGATCAAATTAATACTAATGGTCTTGATAAACAAGAAAAAAATTGCATGGATTGGCACAGAGAATATAGAAAATAAAGATGCATTATTGACTTGTTTGAAACAGAATATTAAAAAGTCTGATCTCAAAAAGTATAATGTAGAAATTATTGAACCAGCAAAAAATGAAATGTAAAGCTAGCCTATGACTAACGTTAAATTGTATGTTAATAGTTTATTAGAAGAAACACACTCATTTCAGAATTAGATTCATATTTGTGAATTGGTATACAAATCCAATGATAGGCTTACATCATGAACCTTCTTTTTATGACGGGAAGGCAACAAAAAACAGTTTTTTCTTGTAATCATATTTCTCAATAACTACTAAACGCCATCATGGTACAATGGTAGTGGATGGGAGTCCAATACATATTATTAAACTTGATATGGTTCAATATAGAGAAAGGCACCTTAGGGTGTCTCTTCTTTGTATTGAACAGCATCAGGACTTCTATTTTATCACTCGAAACCTTGATGCTATCCCAAATCGCTCAAAAAACAGACAATGATTTTTACTTTTCAACTTCACAAAGCAATTTTATCTCTTTGATTTGTTCTATATGACGCTGTTCATGCAAATAGATCAGTTCTATCCACTGATTAAGGAGTAATTCTCCAAGAGCTGGATGCATAACTGATTTTTTCGCTAATACAGATTCATCTTCTATAGTACTCAGGAAACGCATCAATTCTTTTCTCGATTCGTTTAACAAATCAATCATTTGCTGCACTTCAAATGGTTCTAGACTTGGTTCAATCATTTCTGGAGCTGTAAATTTTATCGCTCTATCTTGTAATATTGAGTGAATTTCTCTACGCCCTTTTAGGGTGCTATCCATCTTTTTTAATCCAGATGAAATGACCTTTATAACCCTCTCATCCAATAAAACTAAGTGATGACAAACTTGAGCTATACTCCATTTATCCTTATCTGGTTTCCTATTAAATTGAGCATCACCCAACAAAATAATTTCCCCAAATAATTGATTTCTCGTTTTATAAAACTTTTCATTTACAACTGTATTCATGAGAATTCTCCTTTCATCTGAACCTACATAATTAGATTCCTACGCTAGAAATATTCTCTACGGAAAAAAGATTTTCCTTTACTACTATTTCAATCAAATCTTTTTTTGCTTTAGTAGTTCCTCTAATTCATGACGAAATGTATGAGTTTTCTCAACATCCTTTAAGATATACTCAAGGTTCTCGTGTGCTACAAACTCTCTAATGGAATGGTTAAAAACCATCAACCTACCATATCTTTGCTCAATTTCTGTAAACCACGCTTCCTCTTCCAATCGCTTAAAATTTTTACGAATGACTTTTTCCTTTTTTGAAGGGATGGACATAAAGAGTCCTCCTAATACATCACCGATTACATCGCCCATGTGCCCCCCCTTTTTTTCTAGCTAATAATGATCCAGTCTTCCCACTCCATTTTACTAAGTGCTTACATGTTTTTCGAGTTTAGTCTTGTTCTTTAACTCTTTGTTATCGTCTGTATTAAAATGCAATACCAATTCATCTCTTTTTTACATTCTTTACAAGAATATTGTGTCAAATGTTAAGTGTAGTTTAAGATAGAATAATGATATTTCTAAATTTAATGTTCTAATTGTATTTTGTAGTTACTTCAGTAATATAAAGGCAAAGGAAGTGTACAACATGGAATGGATACGAATTCCTGTAGGACCAATTAAAGCAAATGCTTATATTTTATCTAATGACGACAAAGCATGCGTCATCTTTGATCCTGGTGGCGAATCAGACAAGATTAATCAGTACATACAAACACATGATTTAATCCCCAAAGCTATCCTTTTAACTCATGCACATTTTGATCATATTGGGGCAGTAGATGGAATAAGAATAGAGTGGAATATCCCCGTGTATCTTCATCAGGCAGAACAAGATTGGCTCTCAGATACAGAATTAAATCGTTCTGCTCTACCTGGTAGAATGAAAACAACGGCAAAACCTGCAGATTATCTGATTGAAATGGAAGAAGAAATTCACATTGGTTCCTTTTCATTCAAAGTATTGTTTACCCCTGGGCACTCACCTGGAAGTGTATCTTACTATATCAAAAATGAAAATATTCTTATCTCAGGAGATGTACTTTTTAAAGGTGGTATTGGACGAACGGATATAAGCGGAGGAGATCACAATCTATTATTGAAAACAATCCAAGAAAAACTATTTAGTCTCCCTGAAAAAACT
The DNA here is from genome assembly GCF_014932895.1 of Bacillus thuringiensis. Taxonomy (GTDB): domain Bacteria; phylum Bacillota; class Bacilli; order Bacillales; family Bacillaceae_G; genus Bacillus_A; species Bacillus_A thuringiensis_AA. The sequence goes on from NZ_JACYOF010000004.1 coordinate 328,125, forward strand.
CTTGTTTTAAGTGGACATGGAGATGTCACAGATATTCAGACCGAGCGAAATCAAAACCCATTTTTAAAAAATCCGAGATAGTATCTCACCATAAAATAAAAAAGGATATTCTAATTGAATATCCTTTTTTTAAGAAAAGAAAACCAAGCATATAGAAACTAAAATACTGGCTTTTAAATGTTTGTATTATTATCTTCATAAAGAGTCTATAAATTAACTATAAAGAAATTAATAAACAGGGGAGTATTCCTTTCCCATTTCTAAATAATAAAGGAATTATTGATATTAAAATTAGTCCTACAATAATTGATTCTTGCATAAATTCACTCCCTTATAAACGGCAGCTCTAAAGATTGCGTACGCTCCAAACAATCTCACCGCGCTCGTCCCACGTACTGTGTTGCCGCTCAAATCCTAACTTCTCTAGCACTCGGAATGATGCAACATTCCAAGCGCCTACAGTCGCCCAAATCCTGTCACGCCCAGTAGCAATTGCAGCTTGCAGGACTTCGGATGCTGCCTCAGTCGCATAGCCTTTCCCATGAACACTGCGGAACAGCTCATATGCGATCTCAGGCTCTTCAAGTGTGGAACGACCGATAATAAGGCCACAGTATCCGATGATATCCCCTTCGTCTCGGCGGCGAATAGTAAGAAGGGAAATGCCATTTTCAACTGCCTTCTTGCGCATCTCAATAATATCGCTACGAACGGAGTCAAGAGTCGGCATGTCCACACCACGTTCGCCAATTAGTTTTCTCAGCCAGACTGAATCAGATTCTTCCCACATACTCAGATCAAGCCGTTCGGTTTTTAACTGGAACGCCATAGGTTCAAGGAAAGCTGTCATAGTGGAAACCTCCTCGTTTTATCACTACACTCATAATTGCTTCTTATCTCATCACCACATCAGGTTGGAAACCCAGTTTATGTATAAGTCTATTTTCCAAATCTCGTGAGAGTTAGTAGGCAACAATTTACAAAAAATTAGTGTTATTTTATGTATAAGCAATTACTCTACAATATAGATCTTTTTTTCAGACTTTTTTATAAATTATCAAACTTTTTTTAAAGCCACACATGAAGTTATTTGTTTTTTTGTATATTTTTAATCGGCACAAATAAGTCAACCTTTAAATTCCCTTCTAAATCTTCGGCTACATTATTCATACAAAATTCCAGATTATCTCTATTATAATCTGCATCATACTCATTATTCGGTAGCCACTCTCCATATACATATTGATACGCTAAATTCAATTTATGTGGCTTATCATAAAAATGATATAGAGCGTATTGACCTCCATCTAATCTTTTAAATTACACATCATGATGTTTTTCTTTGTCAAAGTTTTCAGGTATGGTAACGCAAGCGTCATGTCGGCACTTATAACCTTCAATAAGTTCAGGATTATCTAGTGAAATTCCGATAAATGATTGCTTTGGTGGATATAGTTTATTTTCATTTGCCCAATTCAGTAACTTTCCCCAGTTATATTCCGGTTCAAAGTAACTTCCAGTTCGTCTTATAAATGCTACTTCGAATTGTGGCAAACTTTTTATTACAAATTTCATTTAAGTCATCCTCCCTATTTCCGTTCATTGTGTTCGTCTCTTTTTCTGAAATAACCTATAATATTTGAAAAAATGAGTTCTCCAAATGCAAGTGGTATATAGATGAACCATATCTTTAATATTGCCTTTGTTTCTCTATGATCAGAATCCCTCATACAAATCAATCCCTTTATTTGTATGTATTTTCTTTTTAATTCCAATAACAAGGGAATTATACCATTTAAAATATAAATAATCTTTATTTTCGAAAAATAACTAAAACTAATTACCCTTATCTTTCCTTAACAACAAACAAGACGTCCTCATAATACGGCAGCGCCTACGATAATCGCTATTTCTTAAATGAGGCTGAGTCAACAATTATTAAAACTCCCCAAGCTATTCTAAGAAATACTGCAATTATTGGCATCAACAAGAAGTAGTGATACCATTTTGTGTATCTACTCATCTTCCTGCATTCATGGAATGGATATCGTACCATCATTGATTAAACATCCTCCTATTTTAGGTCTCCAATTACTCTATTAATGTGTATATCTATATAACAAAAAAGCACCCGTTTTGGATGCTTTAACCTACATATTTTTCAATTTCACTAAAAATATCGTTAATAACAGGTACTACACACAACTGTTACCATTGCAAAAATAAGTGTTCTATCAATCTAACATTAAATAAATGTAAAAAATCACCCTATTTATTCATTTTTCATGCGTATGTATGTACATTTGTTAATTTATTCGATATATTATGGGTATTGAATGATTACGAAAAGTTTATAGGTCGCTTGTATAACACCTTATATTTTTATATCCATGAAAACTACAAAGTGTATAAACATCCATTTGTCAAATGAATTTAATGTGGAAGGAGGTTTGTGGTTACTTCATCGGGATATAATAATCAGTTTTGAACTGATAAAAATATAGGAGGCGACATAATGTTTCGTACGATTTCAAATTTCATGAGAGTAGCTGAGATAAGAAACAAAATTCTTTTTACACTAGCGATGCTAATTGTTTTTCGAATTGGCACGTTTATTCCAGTTCCTCATACTAACGCAGAGGTATTAAAAGTACAAGATCAAGCCAACGTTTTAGGTATGTTAAACGTATTTGGCGGAGGGGCACTGCAACACTTCTCAATCTTTGCTGTTGGTATCACACCATATATTACAGCTTCTATTATTGTACAATTACTACAAATGGACGTTGTACCTAAATTTACAGAATGGGCAAAGCAAGGAGAAATGGGTCGAAAGAAATCTGCTCAATTTACTCGATACTTTACAATCATTCTCGCATTCATACAAGCTATTGGGATGTCTTATGGCTTTAATAATATAGCAGGTGGACAATTAATTTCAGATCAAAGCTGGACTACATACTTATTTATTGCGACAGTTTTAACCGCGGGTACCGCATTTTTACTTTGGTTAGGTGAACAAATCACTGCTAAAGGCGTTGGTAATGGTATCTCAATGATTATCTTCGCAGGACTTGTTGCTGCGATTCCGAATGTTGCAAATCAAATTTATTTACAACAATTCCAAAACGCAGGCGATCAGTTATTTATGCATATCGTAAAAATGGTTTTAATTGGACTCGTAATTTTAGCAATCATTGTTGGTGTTATTTACATTCAACAAGCAGTTCGTAAAATTCCGATTCAATATGCAAAAGCTGTATCAGGAAACAATCAATATCAAGGAGCAAAAAACACTCATTTACCTCTTAAAGTAAATAGTGCTGGTGTCATTCCAGTTATCTTTGCTTCCGCATTTTTAATGACGCCGCGTACAATTGCGCAGCTCTTCCCTGATTCAAGCGTATCAAAATGGTTAATTTCAAATCTTGATTTCACACATCCAATCGGAATGGCGCTTTATGTTGGCCTTATCGTTGCTTTCACATACTTCTACGCATTCGTTCAAGTAAACCCTGAACAAATGGCTGAGAATTTGAAGAAGCAAAACGGTTATGTTCCAGGTATACGCCCTGGTAAAGCAACAGAACAATATGTAACTAAAATTTTATATCGTTTAACATTTATCGGCGCAATTTTCTTAGGTGCAATTTCTATATTACCGCTCGTATTTACAAAAGTTGCTACATTACCACCTTCAGCTCAAATTGGTGGTACAAGCTTACTGATTATCGTCGGTGTAGCATTAGAAACGATGAAAACGTTAGAAACTCAGCTTGTGAAGCGTCATTATAAAGGGTTTATTAAAAAAGTAAATTAATGACAAAAACACACTAGAAGTCACAATAAAGACCTAGTGTGTTTTTTATTATACAAAATAATAATTATAATGGAGGTTTTGTTTTATGAGTCAAAGAATCGCGTACTACGATATTGCACCTGATGGTATGAAAGTGACGATGGAAATGGAGAAATATACGAAGAAATCCTCAATTAACCGAATCACTAGAGAGCTTATAAAAATTAGAGTTTCACAAATTAATGGTTGCGCTTATTGCATTGGCCTCCATACGACTGATGTCAGTCGGATACCATGCTAAATCTAAAGCCTCATACGAATCACGAATTGCATCAAGAGTGGAACCTTTTTCTTTGCGAGCTGTTTGCTCATATGCGACTGAAGCTGCATATAACAGTAAAATATCTACTCGCTATGCCGATTCTTTTTCAGTTAATAAAGTATTTAAATCTCTTTCTTCAATAACTTCCCTTGCTTAAGGTAAACACCCAGCGTAGAACGATTTGCTAAAAATACACCAATTAAGATTAAACAAGCTCCAATACCCATTGCAGGATTTAAAGGCTCCCCTAAAATGAGATACCCTACAACAACAGCGATTAATGGTGATACATATAACCACGTTGATGGAAATACTGGATTTGTTTTTGATAAGAGCCAGTAATATAAACCATGCCCACCAATAGATCCTATAAATATAAGATATAGAATTGGCCATTGTACATCCCAAGATGTTAGGACTGTTAGATTTGGCTGTTCAAATACAATAGATACGATTAATAGCAAGATGCCTCCATAAAACATTTGAATACCATTAATGAGAAATGGTGATGCATCTGGTAAATCTGAAAGTATTTCTTTTGAATGAATAGAACCAATTCCGTAAAACAACTCTCCTACTAATATAACGAAGCAAGCGATACTCCAAATAAATGTTAGTTCTTGATGCATTCCAGGTAAAGAAATACAAAAAACACCTACAAGTGCTATAACTAAAGCAACAAGTTGCTCTTTTTGTAATTTCGTTTTATTTTGCCTTGATTGCAATAACAAAATCATCATTGGTCCCGTTGCAGAAAGTACAGCAGCTAAACCAGAAGAAATATGTTGTTCAGCCCAGTATAATGTTGCGAATGTCATAAATGTTAGACAAAAGCCTGCGTACATAATACGCTTCGAAAATAAATGGGGTATAATTTCTTTTCTCTTCAACTTAAATATAACAATAAGAATGACACCCGCTAAAAAGAAACGCATTCCTGCTGAAAACAAAGGTGGTGCCCCAGCTTCAATTCCGAGCTTTATCGTTAAAAATGTTGTTCCAAAAATAATACATACTAAAATGTAATTAAAGATGACCATTTAGCTTCCTCCTTTTTACTCTTGAAATGAGTATAGAGGATACGGTGTATAACAGTGTATTAGCGAATATAACAGTTGCCCAAATTTATTGTTGATTGCACGCAATTTTTTCGCTTTAATTAAATTAAAAAGAAAAATAGGTGAAGCCATGAAGATTGTACTACGCAAAGAATCCAATATACCGTACTACCAACAAATTTATATACAAATCGTTGAGAGAGTGCAAAACGGAATGCTTTCACATGGTGATTCCCTCCCTTCTTTACGTTCCATGGCTGATGATTTACAAATTAGTTTATTAACTGTTCGTAAAGCTTATAAACAGTTAGAATCAAAAAATTATATTCGGATTGAGCAAGGGAAAGGCGCCTATATTCATAGACGTATAAAAAAAGATTTCAAACCAATGCCGTATCAATGGCAACAAACGAAGTCCATTAATGTTATACGCTCTCAATATGTAATGAATCTACACCGAAAATACTTTGATTTTTCACAAGCTATCCTATATCCACGTTTATTGCCAAACCCATTTTTATCAGATGAAATGAACAAATTACTTAATAAAGATCGGATGATACTAGCGACTTACGGACCTGTTCAAGGCGATCAAGAACTTCGAGTGGAAATAGCAAATTATTTAAAAGAGCACCAACAATTAGTTACTGATCCATCTCAATTATTAATTACAAGTGGTGCCCAACAGGGAATTAATTTAATTGCTCAAACATTATTAAAGCCCGGCGATATTGTATTGGTAGAAAGCCCATGTTATGGCGCTGCACTTGATGTTTTTATTAATAAAGGCGTTCAAATTATTCCTGTCTCTCTTGATAAGCACGGCATTCGCTCAGATTTAATCGATGATATTTGTCAAAGAAAGAATCCCGTATTGTTATATGTGAATCCTACTTTTCAGAACCCGACAGGTACTGTGATGAGTAAAGAAAGAAGAATGGAACTTGTAGAACTAGCAGAGTTATATGACTTTTTCATCCTTGAAGATGACTCTTTTGGAGAAATCTATTTTGAGGACGCTATAGTACCTCCTCCCATAAAAAGCTTTGATATGAATGGTCATGTTTTATATTTAAAAGGATTTAGTAAAACATTAGCACCTGGACTTCGGATTGCAGCACTCACAGCTGAAGGTCCTATTTTTGAATGGCTATACGCAGTAAAGGGTTCGATGGATATTGGCAGTCCTTTATTAACACAAAAAGCACTCCTTCCTTTTTTACGTGCAGAGCGTATGAAAAACCATTTAGAAAAATTACGTACAGCTTTACAAATTAGACGCGATATAACAATTGATATATTATCGCCATTAAAAGAAGTACAATTTGAAATACCTAATGGCGGATTTAATTTATGGGTAACACTCCCTAAGTCAATCGATCCTTTTACATTATTACAAAAAGCTAATGAAGTAGATGTTTCTTTTCTACCTGGCACAGCCTGTCAATTAAACAATGAAGCAGAAAATAATCAATTGCGAATTAGCTATTCTATGTTGAATGACAAAGATATGTCGATCGGATTAGAGAAATTACAGGATACAATAAAAAAGTTTATATAGCTCCTATATGTATAACATGCTAGGAAAAACAAATACCCCAAAACAGGGAAAATGTACACTCCCTTTGTTTTGGGGTATTTTAAAATTCCTAATAAGGCAATTTGTAACTTTGACATCATCTAAAGCATGGTTTTTATTCAAACTAAGTTGTTAGCTCAGCCATTTATTGAATTCATTAACTGAAAGAAGTATTCAGGGTTATGAGTCTTATTTAGGTTATACCATGAATGAAGTGTATCTGGTGCAAATACGTCTAATTTTTTCAGTACTTCCATCGCAAATTCCAGAGGGGCTACTCCTGATGCAGTAATTAAATTCTCACCAGATGCTACAGGTCCCACTTCATAAAAATTTTCTCCTTTATAATTAGGACAAACCATTTTAATATACTCTAAACTATTACTAGTATGCTTTCTAGAATTTAAGTATCCAAAATTTGCAAGACCTTCAGTTGCACCACAAATTGCGGCAACGGTAGTACCAATATTCAAGGCCTTACCAACTTTTTTCAAGATGGGTTCATGCATATTTTCACTCCAAGTATTCCCACCGGGTAAAATTAATAGATCTTTACTCTCAAATGTACATTCATCAAGAGAAATATCTGGTTTTATACTTAATCCTCCTATCGAAGTAATCATTTCTTTATTTGCTCCAACTGTAACTACTTTTAAAGGCGTTAAATCTTTTTTGAAGTATCTTCCTGTGTTTAATTCAGCAATTAAATATCCGTATTCCCAATCTGACATTGTATTAAATACATATAGATAAGCTTTTTTTGTTTCCATTGATTAACACTCCAATCATACCTTATATCCTCTATTACAATATAACTATTAATTTCAACAAGCTTTCAATAAGTCTGTACATTACATTTTAACATTTTAAAATATATGTATGGTTTAAAATTCCAAATTAACTGAACAAAATATTTAAAATCACCTTTAATATACATAAAAAATAAAAGAGCACTTGTTTCCGCAAGTGCTCTTTTCAGGGATTTTGAGATACCCAAATAACAAAAGTTAAGGTTAATTAAAGTTAATGGGGTATTTTTAATATATGCTTGTCCTTTTTATTTGTGCATAATTTATATATAAAGATTTTAATTAGTATCTACAAACTTATCTTTACAGTTCTTTTTTACATTTTATAATTGAAAAATGTATGGAAGGTTTATTTTTCGCGTTCTTATTTGGCTCTTCAATTTCTGAAAACTGTACAAGTCCATATTCTTTAAATTCTTGTTTTATGGATTCAGAATCATAGAAATACATATTTACGCCTTCCATTATCTCAAAATAGTCTTTATCCAATTGTTTCCCTTTTCCGAACATCGGAGCCTTTTTAGAAACCGTTGTAAAAATCATATATCCACCTGGCTTTAGCTGATTATAACAATCTTTAATAAATTTCTCTCGCTCTTGCTTATTCAACAAATGAATAAGCGCATAGCAAAATATACCATCATAAAGTTTGTTATCAAAAGGCATGTCAGTTACCGAACCATGAAAAATGCTAATATCCATTCCATTTTGCTTCGCCAAATCAATAGCTGTTTTCGAAATTTCAATACCGGTTACATGTATTTCATTCTCAATAAAAACCTTTGCATTCCTACCATACCCAATACCTGGTAGCAATATGTCCTTAACGTTCTTTTCAAGAAAAAAATCCTTTATCAAGATCGCAGATTCTGTAGATTCAAATCCCCACATTGTTTGTTTTTCTATAAAACTTAATTCCCAAAACTCCATTATGTTTCTATCTCCTTATTCCTAATCCGATTTTAACGCTGTAACAAGTGCAGTCTTTTTTGCAAATCTAAATATTAAAGTCCTTGTGCAATGTCACTTATTTGCAGGACAAATACAAGGAGTTCCTCAAAAAATATATTTGTATTGTTACTATAGGGGTCATTTCATTTTCTATACATACCGTCACTCTAGCTCCATTGAATATAGCATATTACGAAAAGTATATCTAATTAAAAGGTCAGTTTAAGACTTAGCCTTTTTTTATATTTGTAAATATGAGAAGAGCCAATACTTGCATTGAAGTATTGGCTCTTCTCATAATAAATCATCTTTTCATATTGTACTGATCTAATATCTTTTCTAACATGTCCAAAGTGACTGGTCGCGCTTTAGTAATGAGTTGATAACCAATACGCCCATTCGGTTCCGCTGTAACTTGCTGTAAGCTCTTTAAATCATGAATCCCTTTTTCTCTTAATTGCATATATAGTTGTTGTTCTGACATTTTTGCCTGCATCAAATTCTCTTTTACAATTTCTCCGTTTTCAACAATTACAATACTACTTCCATTTAAGAATTGTTCCACCTTCCGTAATTTCAATTCTAAGAAATGAATAATAAGTAGTATGCTTGAAAATATTATAGCTACAAAAATAGATGGGACTACTTTCCTACTTAATACAGGTTCTACAATAATGCGTCCAATAGAAACAACGATTATTATTTCAGCTCTGGTCATTTGGCTAACAGACTTACTACCTGTCATTTTTAAAACAATAATCCCAGTTAGGATTAAAATAATACTTTCAAAAAGAATATTCATTACAGCCCAATCCTTTATTAGTGAATGTTACTAGCATTCCCATGAAAGGGTCACTTTTATAATGTTTTGCATGCTTATCAAGTTCTTAAATCCTTCAGACCATGATAGAAATAAAGGCGTCTATCCGTATTCTTTACGTGCTGTATTATTTGAAGCCCCTCTCTCCCAACTATTTTTCCCAACTTGAACTTTAGGTTCAGGTGCTCCTATTGCAGCTGCATATATTGGTAACCACTCTTTACTAGTTGCCGGGGAATCATCTACAATATTTACGATTCCTGAAGGCCAATCAAGAGCTAACATAGCTGCTCTAGCGGCATCCTCCACATGTATAAATGAACTTAAACCATCTGTTGCGATAATTTCATTATTACGAACTTGATTCGCAATCATCCCATTTTCTGCATACCAAGTTCCTGGTCCATATAACGTACCTTAACGAAGTATAACCGTTTCAGGCAACTCAGAAACTGCTTCTTCTAATTTCAATATGCCATTAATTGTAACCTGGCGAGGCATAGGAGAAGTGATATCTAATGAATCTTTTTCTGTTGCAAATGTCTCTCCTGGCTCATATGCCCATGAAATACTTTGAGCAATTATTTTCTTTACATCTACATTTTTAGCGGCATCAACAAGATTACGAGTGCCTTCAATTCTAATTTTTGCATTATCCTCAAAATTCCATAAAGACAATGACGTTAATTGATGAATAACTACATCAGGATTTGTTTCTTCTAATACAGAAAATACAGCATTACGATTAAATACATCGGCTATTACTGGTATAGCACCAAATTTCTTCATTGCTTCTACTTGTGATTCATTACGAATCATTGCATACACCGTATGACCTTCTTTTATTAACATTGGCAATAAAGAACGTCCTATTTCACCCGTTGCACCAGCTACAAAAATTTTCACATATGTTCCTCCTCATTCTGTTATCATAATTGTGACGAAACATATGTGAGGTTTGTGACAATTACTTGGTCCGTTTATTCATTTTCATATTTTTGAACTATGTATAATAATCAAGATGAATGTTTCATTCGTAATTAAAGCTATAATGTTGTCTAGCAACCAACAGTGATAAAATGATAATTGAATTTGATGGATTTAGAATTAATGACTATGTAATTGGACGTAATGTCTCAATTAAGAAGTTAAAAAATATGTATTTGAATGTAAAGTATGAGGATATATCTTATGATAGGTTTCATTAAACATACGAAATAATTATGAACGTATTCCCCACTCCTTTTGTAAAGATATTATTAATGATATCACGAATGATTTTATGAATTCATGGCACCATCAAAACGACTATGCTATTTTCAGAGGGGACTACGCAGATGCTGACATTATAGATCCCTTATTTCCACGGCTCCCAACATATGATAGTTTTTATGACTCCGAAACTATCCAATTAGTTGAAGACATTTTAAAAAAATTTTACCACATACAAATACCCCTTTACTCCACTTTAAAATATAGGATTTTTCGTATTTACAAATTCATAAATTTGGCTTCGCGATATTGGTTATAATTTGAGGTTCTAATACATTCTCGATAAAAAAGCACATTTCTATATGTGCTCCTTAATAAAGTAATAGATGATAGCTCCCAAGACCTAACTTGTAAGCTGAATACATGTGCAACTTACATTAATATTAATTTGCCTATTCAGTAACACATGGTGTTACTTTTTCTAAAAACACATATTTATTAAAATTTTCCTTCTTTCTTTATTAAAAAAATATAGATGCCCCACAAAATTTCACTATCGTTTAACAACATTACTATTCTGATAATATTTTAAGAAGGGTTGTTGTCGCCCAAATGAAATACGCAAGTTGCGTTACAATATACATCATAAGTTCAAAACCTGTAAGCTTTCTTTCTCTTTTCATTTTCTTTAAATATCTATAAAAGCAAAATGAACATAGGAGTAGTAAAACGATAGACAATTGGTATAAATTTTCCACTAAAAGAACCGCCATTTATTTCATCACCTCTCCATTAGAAAATAGGCTTTAGTTCAAGCGTATCACAAAAATGGAACTAATCACCACCTCCCGCAGAACATATATTATCCTAATTAAAACCAGTCACTTTTTTTGAAATGCTTCAATAAAATATTATGTAATCAACTACGCACTATATATCACTGTACATGCTTAGGAGGAAGTTTTACACACAATTTAATTCACATAATATACAAAAAGCGTTTAATAATCTATGTGATTACGATACGGCCAATTTAATACACGCGATTCAATCATTAAATACTGCTCTCCCAACAAAGAATGGAGTTTCTGATGCAATAAAGTGAGGGTCTTGCTTGGGTCTTGCTTAGCTCCTTCTTTCCAATTCGCCTCTGTTTCATGTGATTCTTCTTACTTTTATAGTTCAGCTTGATTACTTCTGGTATATTTTCACTATCATATTTTCTCATATAAATTTCGTTATCTGGAGTAACCAATTGTAACGTAATTTCACCTCAAACACCATTTGCAAATTCAAATTCACCTTGTGCATTTGAAATACTACGTTCCTTGCCCTCGATAGAATCTTCATAAAGTGAAACTTTAATCAGTGGGGGTTTTGTCCATCCCCACTGATTATTAGTTGAATCAATCGGGCTTTTATGGGCAGTTGATTTCCCGCCTAACTTCTTTGCTCCAACTGAATTTTGAGGTAGGAGTTTTACTGCCCGTTAATGCGGGATAAATTTTCACATTAGATATAGGTTCGTTATTATGATCTACGATAATACCTCTTGAATACATTGCAACTGCTATGCATTGATCATCTTCTTTATAATATTTAATAACTACCACCGCTCCAATGACTATAGCAATACATATAAAATAGGTTATTATTTTTCGTCTCATAACACTCCCCCCTTATTCGTATTATTCTTTTTTAAATTGAAAATTTAGACGTTCCGATTGTTTGATTTCCTTAATTACCTTGCGTATACCTTCTTCTATCTGATCTTCTTTTACATTCGATACGTTTAACTTTAACAATCTTTCTTTAGGAAAACCCCTTACATAATTTTTATCAATAGAATCAATATTTATTTGCATGTCACTCAATTTTTGTAAAAACATTTCCGAAATAATGGTTTTCTGTACTTCTAAACAAGTATGGATTCCTATTGTATTTTGCCTTTTATATGTAAATAAAAATGGGGTTTCATTATGCACTTTTTCTAATGTTTCTGCTAGTTTTTTTGATCGATTGTAATAGGAAGATTTAATTTTATTTTTATGGCGTTCGAACATGCCGCTCTTTATATAAATTTCTAAAGCAGCTTGAGATATCATTGGACTATCGATATCTAAAATCTTTTTATATTTATGAAAAGCATTTGCAATAGTCGGTGGAATAACTGCTACACCGACTCTTAAACCTGGAAAAATAATCTTTGAGTAACTTTTCAAATATATTACATGATTACCATTATCAAAGCTATATAACGGATCTGCTTTTGAATCATTTTCTAAGTCTGCTAAATAATCATCTTCCACTATAAATACATTATATTTCTTGGCCAATAGTACGATTTTTTCTTTCTCATCCTTAGAATAAGAAGTTCCAAGCGGATGATGATATCTTGGTATCGTATAAAAGAATTTTATTTTTCCTGTTCGAAATATACGTTCCAATTCATTCAAATCGATACCTTCATTCGTACGTTTAATACCGATTACAGGAATTTTATTTATTTCTAGATATTCAATATATAAATGATATGTTGGCTGTTCAATTAATATCGTTTCATTTTCATTCGGAAATGGTATAGAAGTTAGTATAGCAAGAGCCTGCTGTACACCTGATGTAATAAAAATATTCCCCTCTTTAGTGAAGACTTGATAGCTTATCAGCTGCTTTTGAATAACCGGAATTAAAGATGGTAAACCTTTCGGTGTTCCGTATACGAACAAATCATTTTTATATGTATCAATGGCCTTATTAATACAATGTTGAAAATCTAAATACGGGAAAACATCTGGATCTGGTGCTGAGGAAGCGAAATCAATTATCTCATTATATTCTGTATAACTCCCTGATTTTTTAACAACGTAATATCCACTTTGAGGTACAGAATAAATAATATGGCGTTTCTCTAATTCCTGCAGCGCACGTATAACTGTCGCCTTATTGCATTCATATTGCGTAACAAGTGTCCGAATAGACGGCAATTTCTCCCCTTCTTTTATCTCTCCATTTTGAATCATATTTTCTAGGTTGTTTAAAACATGTAAATACTTAAACATCTCACACCTTCTTCAGCAATTTTGTATCGTTACAGCTTATATTTATTAACGGTTTTTATTTAGATTTTTTATTCAATTAGTTGATTTTCTGATCATTTATATTATATATTCCAATGACATATGGATCATTTTCAATCCATTTCTTTACTTCTTCTGTTTTAAGTACATCTTCAACTTCTTTTTCTATTTTCTCCCCAAACTCTTTCGCTTCAACATCATCATTGCTAATCTTAGTTTTTATATCAATGGTAACAGGTCGATTCATTTTATAATTAATTTGCTGAATTCCAAACCCTTCATATCCATTTTTTCTAAACACATTATCAAATATATGTCCAAAAACTAACTCCCATCTACGATCTGCATTTGAAACCTCTTTGTTTCTTTGGGCTATGTTAACTTTATAAGACATAATACCTTGAATTTGTAATCTCTTATTTATTTCTTTTTTTATTTCATTGGCATTTTCGCTATCGGCTATCTCTAAATCCAATATTCTTGCATTCTCATCCCTTATAGCAGCACTAAAAAAAGATTCCTCTTTCACTGTAGCTGTAGCAATATCCATAACTATTGAATCTTCACTTTTAGATTCTTCTATTTCAGACTCACAGGCGCATAATAAAACAAGAGGAATTACAAATACAATTAATTTCTTTCCTTTTCTCATTTTACTTCCCTCCATACATTTTCACTTACGATAAACCTTTTACTTTCACATATAAATTCCTTCTATAAGTTTGGAATTTAACATTATTTAACAACTTACCCATTTAACAAAGGAATTACAATTAATAAATAGAATATCTCCATGAATAAATAAAAAGTGAGGGATATATAATGCAGCGTCTGAATACGATTGATATTAGTAATGTACTAGAATTAGAAAAAGCTCTTTCTACTTTATTAAATAAAGTGATTTCTTCAAAACAAGACCTTGAAAATTGGTTAAAAGAGCAATCCACATTAATTTGGGAAATCGAAGAACAATTAAGATCACACTATATCGCCTTTCAATGCAATACAAATAATAAAGAAATAAAAAATACTTTTGAACATGATCAGCAATTTGTAAGACCCCTTTTAAAACGTTATCAAAATTTATTTAATAACGTATATTTAGAATCGCCTTTTCGAATGGAATTAGATTCTAAAAACTATAGTTTATTGGATACAAAAATTAAAAATGCTCAAACTTTATTTTGTGAAGAAAACATTGAATTAGAAATTAAAGAAGATAAATTAGTCACAGAGTACTTTGAAATTACAGGGAGTTTAAGTGGAACTTGGGATAATGAAGAAAAAACGATAACAGAATTACGATCCTATTTACAAGATCCGAATCGCGACATCCGTCAAAAAGCAAAAACAATTATTTCTGAACAGTTTTTATCTGTTGAAAAAGAACTCCAAATCATTTTAAACAAATTAATTGAAATTCGCCATCAAAAAGCAAAAAACGTTCAAGTAGAGAATTATCGTGATTATATGTTCAAAAAATACGAACGTTTTGATTATACAGCGGAAGATTGCTATGAACTAGCTGAATCAATACGTAAGTATGTAGTGCCACTTACAGATAAAATATTGCAAGAGAAAAAAGAAAAATTGCAAGTGGATACGCTTCGTCCATGGGATGTAACCGCAGTAGCACCTAATCAAAAAGTACTTAAACCTATTGCAAATGAAAAAGAGTTAATTGAAAAGAGCACTCACATCTTCAATAAACTAGATGTTGAATTTTCAGCACTATTAAAACGAATGCATGAACATGATTGCTTAGATTTAGGAAGTCGCAAAGGAAAAGCAGCTGGCGGTTTTTGTGAATACTTACCAGTTTCTCAATTATCTTTTATTTTTATGAACCTTAACTTTACACAAGATGATATCCTCACTTTCATACATGAAATGGGGCATAGCATTCATAATGAGCACATAAAGTCATTAGAATTGCGACAATATATAGAAATTCCAGCTGAAACTGCTGAACTAGCTAGTATGACAATGGAATTATTTTCGATAGAATATTGGAATACGTTCTACACGGTTGAGAAAGATTTAAAACAAGCAAAAATCAACTTCTTTAAAGATATTATTACGTATTTGCCAATTATGCTTATCGTAGATCAGTTCCAGCACTGGCTATATGAGAATCCTAATCATACTTTTGAAGAAAGAAATAATAAATATTTACAACTTCAAAAAGCTTATCAGTCCAGTGTATTACATATTGATGGTTACGAAAACTGGATAGCAACGAGTTGGCTACCAGTACTTCATATTTTTGAAGTACCATTCTATTATATCGAATATGCAATCGCACAACTTGGTGCACTACAAATGTATAAACAATATAAGGATAATCCTAAACAAGCACTAGAAAATTATAAAAAGGCTCTATCTCTTGGCAGCTCAAAATCTATAAAAGAAGTATATAAAACAGCTGGCATTCGCTTCGATTTTTCTGGTGGAACAATTAAAGAATTAATGACATTTTTAGAAGAAGAGTTAGATTTACTTGAACGAATTTAAATAGAGAGCAGCACCTTAAAGTATAGGTGCTGCTCTCTATTTATATATAATCAATTCCTCGCTTCATATAACACAAAAGTGCCTATAACATCTCCTATAGACACTTTTCATATTTAAAATTTTAACGATTAATAAATGTAAAAATTTCATCAACTGCTTGCTTATACCCACCTGATTTTCGGAAAGACTCCTTCATATTCAATGCAGATTCTTTAAACGGCGGACTATGTAATACTAACCCTACACTTTTACGTAATTGATCCTCAGTTAATTCTTTCATATGCAGCTTAACTCCTGCCCCGAGATTCTCCACTTGTTTTGCGATTACTGGCTGATCTGCACTTTGCGGAATTACAACAAGTGGAACCCCGTTATAGAGTCCTTCATGCGTACTGTTCATTCCCCCGTGTGTAATAAATAATTTCGTATATGCAAGAATTTCAGTTTGTGGTACATAATTTTTCACAATGAAGTTTTTCGGAATATCTCCTAAATCACTTATTTTCGTTTTACTCCCAATAGACATAACAATTGCATGCTCACTATTTTCAAATACCTTAAAACAAAGTTTATAAAAATCAATTGCTTCATTAAAAACAGTACCTAGCGAAATATAAATCAGGCTCTTCTCTTTAATTAAATTAAAATCAAAACTATCTTTTCCTATTGGTGAAGAGATTGATGGCCCTACAAATTTAAATGTTTCATCGAACGTATCCCCAAAAGGTTGGAACTCCTTAATTGTATACACAATAGTAAGTGGTGCTGGATTACAAAAAACTTCATATGGCGATTTTATTTCAACACCATATTTTTTTGAAATTCCTTTTGTTAAATTTCGAAAATCACCATTTATTCTTTCATGAACTTCCACTGGGATATTCTTCGAAAGATGGTCTAACATTTTTTTAAATGATTTTTCATCCTGTGCAAAAGATGTACATGAATTAATTGCTGGAAGCTTAAGAATTTGAGCAATGAAACGGCCACAACCAAACATGGAATCGTGGATGATGTAATCAAAATGTTCACCCTCGATTTGTTCTAGTACACTAGGTATTACAACATCCGCTGTATGTAATAGACCATTTATTCTTTCATGCAAATAATTTCGTCCACCGGAAAGAAAAGCTGTTAAAAATTTTTGATCATCAATCGTTCGTACAGTAGCACCTGTCTTCTCAATACGCTTTCTGAAAGCTTCTATTGAAAAATAAACGACCTCTTCACCGCGAGAAATCAGTTCTTCTACAACTTGCAATGTTGGATTTATATGACCTTCTGATCCAGCGTTAATGAATAAAACACGCGCCATTATAAACACTCCTTAAGTTAAATCATTTCTGTATGGTTACTCTCCGTGCTCTGTGCTTTGTTACCTGTATCATCTTTTATTAAATTGACCTAGCGAGCCTAAAGCCAAGATCATCTATATGAAATGTAGGGTGGCTACGCCGGCGACAAGTAGCCCCGCAACCTCTAGCTGCTTCAGCCCAACTACCACCACGAAAAATTCGGTACGATCCGTACACTTTTTCATCATATAAATCATAGCACCATTCCCAAACGTTCCCTAACATATCGTAAAGTCCCCATGCATTCGGTTCTTTTTCACCGACGTTATGAATTTGTCCACTTGAATTTTCATTATACCATGCTATATCATGAAGTTCCCCATATGTATAGCCCGTCGTACCTGCTTTACATGCGTATTGCCACTCTGCCTCAGATGGTAATCGATAGCCGTTGGATCCTAAATTACAGCTAACCTTTTGGCCGTCATCACTAATAGAATAATACTCTGTTAATCCCGCTTTTTTTGAAAGTAAATTACAAAAAGCAATCACATCATTCCATGAAATATTTACAACTGGTTTATGATTCTCTTTATAATTATTCCCTGTACTATTCGTAATAGCGTAATATATTTCCATCGTTACAACATACTTTGCAAGAAGAAATGGTTTAATTTGAACTTTCCATTCTTTTTTTATACGATCATCTCTTAATACTACCTCTCCAGCTGGTATTTTCACCATATAAGAATCAATCAAGCGAATGAATTTATTCAATACTATCCCTCCATTTTACGCCTTTTTCAAGAATCTAACTATTCATCTAATTATTTATACTTATCGTATTTCTTTTAAAAATCGTTGCACTTCATTTGGAGATTTTAAAATAATTACCTTTTTATCTTTACTTAATTGATTTAGTCTTTTTAAAATTGTAGGTTTTTTCTTCTTAGGATACTCCCATATCCATTTAAAGAATTGTAAGTCGAACCTTTCCTTGCAACCAGCACCGATGTCCGTTCTAGTTTTATTCCGAAATTGTACAATTCTTTTAAGAGCACGATAAACACAAATCGTTCTATGTATATCAAGGAAGACAATTGTGTCAGCTGCATTAAGTCTTATATCCATTGTCCCGCCGTAATTCCCATCAATAATCCAATTCTCATTTTTAATTAAGTTATGTTGAACTGTTCTTTGTTCCTCTCTTGGAACGCCTTCCCAATTCGGCTTCCAAAATAATGCATCAAGATGGTGCACCTTAATATTTAGTTTATTTCCTAACTGTTTTGCTAATGTAGATTTTCCTGAACCACCAGAACCAATTAATATAATTTTTTTCATAAAGGGCCCCTTTTCATATCTTACTTAACAATAGATATTCTATTTTCTTTATATAAGTACGATACTTTCAATGGCTTTTTCAATTTCCTTTTTATTCGCAAAAATCCAGTAGAACATCCCTTCATTTAACTTTAGTAAATCTTTTAACTGGACAAAATATGTCATAAAGATAACTTGAATGGAAAGCATAACATACCAAATGGCTTGTACTTCTTCACTCGTTAACATGTTCTGCTTATAATATCCTTTAAAGACTTCACTTACGATATGTAGCCATTGCCCTCTTAATTTTTCATCATTATATAACTCACTTAAAATACTTGTACAACAATAGCATAAATCGAATACTCTTACATTGCTTTCTAAAAGCTCAAAATCTATAAATCCTTGAAATTCATTATCTTGAAAAATTGCATTCGATAAGTGCATATCGCGATGAATAATTTGTTTTGGTAATGGGTGAACCATTTCCTTAAAAGCTGAATGTATTTGGTGCATTTTTTGAATTACACCCTGATGAACATGCTCATGCTTTTCTAAAATCGGTAAAGCCCATTCGTATACCACCTTATATAAATCTCTTTTTATTAACTCGTTGGCACTATTCACAGAGTTAAGCATATGATGGAGATTAGCTATTTCCTCTCCAATTGTGCTGGCTAATCCTGTCAGTTTGTTCGTATCTTTTATTTCTAAAACACTTCCGGTAACATACTCATATAAGCAAAAATATTTCTCTTTATATAATACATACTTTTCATCATTTTCCGTTTTTACTACCCTTTGTACCTTAATTCCTTTTTCATATAGCTGCTCCAATACATTGAATTCAACTAGAAGCTGCTTTATTGATCCCTTTTCCTTTAAAATATACTCTTTATTATTGCACGTAACCTTCGTGACTTTTGATTGAATTACAGTAGCCGTGACATGTTCCTTTTGAAACCAAAACTTCGCAATTTCCAGTGCATACTCCATATACAAATGCCCCTTTTCAAATCAATTATTTCTCTCGTAATATCAACTTACAAAGTATTCCCATTCCAACGCCAATAGTATAAGCAACTAAATCACTCCACAAAAATCCATAACCTAACACAAGTCCACCTAAAGTCGTTGCGCGAATACTATCTATCCATTCCGCATGGTACAATTGGCTAATTTCAATCCCGTAGCAAAATATCAAACTAATAAAAGCTAATTTCTTCGTTTTAATTGTAGGAAATAAAAATCCGAATCCAGTAAAAATCATTAATGCCCATAAAGCATCACCTAAGTAATCATTTAATAAATTAGGTAACGCAAAAGCGAACTTTCTTGAACTAAGGCCTAAAATAATAACGACTACAGTAAACACTGCATATAGTAATCTATTTCGTTTCGTATTCATTTCAAACTCTCCTGATTTATAATTTAAAACTGTAAATAGCTAGTAAAATATAATCATTTTACTAGCTATTTATGAGTGACTTTACTTTGTATTTAATCTAATAGCTCTTGCTGCTTTTTCTTTGAAAATGATTGTAGTACTAAATCATACGACCAATCTACCATTTTATTAATTTGTTCTTGTCCTACATCCTTATGTATGTACACGGTATTCCAATGCTTTTTATTCATATGATACCCTGGAATTATTGTTTCTGGGTAATCTTCTCTTATTCTTAATGCGAGTTCTGGATCACACTTTAATGTAATCGCAGCTTTCTCACCTTCTTCATGGTTCAATATCGCAAATATTTTATTGTTGAGCCTCATACAAGTTGCATTCCAACCATCTGGAGAATCTTCTATCGCTTTTCTTTTTGATAAACAATATGCTTTTGTTGCATTCATTCTAAATGGCACCTCTTATTCTTTCACTATTTGATTACGATGCATTACAATCTGCTTCGTCGCTTGAAATTGCTGTTCACCATAAAAATTTATGAGTTTCTCTCCGCAAAATAGACTAACAATATCGATATGAGATATCTCTTCAAGTAACATTGTCAGCATCTTCTCTCCAATACCTTTATTTCTTACACTCTCATGTACGACAACATCTTCAATGTATGCTCGAAAAACACAATCAGAAACACCTACACCTCTAGCAAATCTAATTAATTCGTTTTCTTCCCATACTCCAATTGCTAAACTATTCTTTAACATTCTTTGAATATCGACTTCTTTTCTTTCTGGCCACTAACCGACAGGATCATAAATTTTTTTATTTTTTCTGCACAGATTGGTTGTTCATGTTGAAATTTATATGTGTACATTTTCTTTCCCCTATCAACTAGTATACATAATATTATTATAATCTCTTTTCTAAAAAGTGTTGACTATGCCCTTTTGGGTGATCTTCAACAACACCATATTCACGGTAACCGTGCTTTTTATAAAATTCTGGAGCTTGAAAACTAAATGAATCTAGTAATATGAGTCTACATCCTTTTTCCTTCGCAATGTCTTCAATTTTATGTAATAGTCGGCTGCCATAGCCGTCATGACGAACTGATTCATCAATCCATAAAAAGTCGATATGAAGGTGATAAAAATACATTGTTCCTGTGACGCCGCCAAAGATTTTCCCTTCCTCATCTTTCACTACAAGGCTAATTTGTTCCATCGGCTGTTTTACTTCATCCGTTAAGATGGACATATTATATTGAATTACTTTATTTTTAATGTATTCTCCTTCATTACGAGTACCATTCTCTATACGTTTCATATATATTTTTCCTTTCAACTTAGTAAGCTACATTTCATTTTTATTTCTTTTCTTTAAAAAACTAATAAATACAAATCCACTATATGTAACAAAGCATGAGAAACCAATTATCCCTGGTACAGAGACATAGCCTGTTCTTACATAACTTATAACTACAAAACTAACAATTAATAATAAAATGGATGGCCAAAATATAAGAGCCGTTTTTCTTCGTCTCTGTTTCGCAGTACTTTCTTTCTCTTCAGAAACACGTGTGCCAAAAAGCAATACAATACAAATAAGAATCGCTGCAAAGTAAATTGTATCTAATGACAAATTGTGATCATATAGTGCAATTCCAACTTCAAGAGCAATAATCGTTACAATTAAAATAATGATTGTTGAAGTCTTTAAGTTTCGTTTCAATCGCTCACTCCTAGCATGCTTTCACTATATTCTTTGTATATGTACTTTAAAGCTACTGCAAAAGCTTCATCTACCTCTTTATTTTCACGTCGATTAGGCAAATCTTTTCCCCCAATAACATAAAGAAATGGGAATTCATGAAACATTCCTATTATACCAATATTTATTGTTGCTGTGTGCAATCCACCTGTCATATGAGCTAAATGATAGTATGGTATATCTTCATAATTACCTTGTTGTCTTACCATTCCATTAATAATTGGTTCCCATAATTCTGGTTCTGATTTATAACCTTGAAAAATATGTATTAAAAGTGAGAGAACCTGATTTAACTCTCCAACGTTATGCTCATCTCTCGGGTTTTCCTGTATATGAATTTTCGAAAAGTATGTTGAGACATATTCTCTGACAGCATCCCATCCACCGCAGTGCATAACAACCAACTGCCCAATATAACTGTCGTGACAAGCTATCATCACTTCAACCACTTTACTAAGCGTTAAAGTACTTCTTCCTTATAGATGTGGAAATAACTGTGCACTATCCTCATTCGGATTAAACTTAATGTGATGAAGTATATCATTCCAACTAATTTGTTTGTTCTTTACCATCTTCGCTACTGCTAATCCAATTACTACTTTTGCTGCTGATGCTAAAGGAATATTTAATTCACTATTATATGAAGCAACTATACTTTCATTTTTTGTAGAATAAATAGCGACACCTACATGACCAGATTGTATCTCTTTCATTTTTCGAATGACATTTTCCATTCCTCTTTCCATATCGTTATATCACCTTCTAATAATTCAATATAGAATATAAAAAACCTTTTTTAGCAAATTATTTGTTTTTACAATAAGAAAAAGGTAGCATAAGTTACTCCTTGCTACCTAAAAACATACATTGTCACGAAAAGCTTCTATTCTTCTATAGGATTTTCAGGTCCATTAAGTTCCAATTGATAAAAAGCTAAATCCAGCCATCTATCAAACTTATAACCAGCTGTTTTTATTGTTCCTGCATGAACAAATCCATAATTTTGATGCAAGGCAATACTTTTCTCATTTTCCGCATCAATTCCAGCAATTAAGGTCATATATTCTCTTTCTTTTGCAATTGTTATTAATTCTTCCATCAAAGAGGATCCAATACCATTTTTTCTATATTCCTTATCAACATACACAGAATGTTCAATTGAATATTTGTAAGCAGGCCATGCTCTAAATGGGCCGAATGTCGCAAATCCTACTACTTTATTATCTAGTTCGTATACGAAAATTGGATAGCTATCAGCCTTTTTTTGTTCAAACCAATCTATTCTATTTTCAAGGGTTACAGGTTTATACGTATATACGGCCGTTGTATTCAGTATGGCATCATTATAAATATCTAAAATGTATGTTACATCTTGTTTCCTTGCTTCCCTTATCATTGCTTTCTTCCTTTCATAGTGTTTATCTTCTTTAGTTTCACTCTTACATACGAATACGAGCTTTTCGGAAACCATCAAATATATTTAATGCAGCAGATAAAATGTAAATGATAATACCTCCACCAATTAACCACTTTTTAAATTCCTCTGGAGAAGTAGTAAACACATTTGCCACAAACGTAATAAATCCTTCGTTAAATAAGTGCGGATTTACTACAATTACAATGCATGCTATTGTTCCAGTTATTTGAAGAATAGCATTCCCAATTGCCAATCTTTGCGTCCATTGTCCTTGCACTAACTTATAAAGAGATATAGCTATTTCGAAAACGATCATAATTACAACGATTGGCCAGTACTGCAGTAAAACATCTTGATTAAAAGTTGGCGCGACAAACTTCAGTCCGTTTTCCGTACCATTATATACGCCAACAAGATGATTCGCATAAAAATAAAGTGTAGCCCAAACCGCTGTCCACATCAAACCCCCAAAAACTTCAAACTTCGAGATCGCCTTTTTCTTTGGAACATACGAGATATTTTTCAAATCATCAGGAGTCCATTTTTTTAACCTTGTCGTCAACGGTTGAGTACCTTTGTCTTTATCTGTTCTTTCTAAAATAACAAATACAAGTGTCAACCAGAAAAATACATGGAGGCCTACTTCGACAATTTCCCCAATGCCTTTACCTATCAATTTTAAAATAACATTTAATACTGCTTGATCACCAGTATAACCTATAAAATTTTCTGCAACCATTGCAATGAGTGCGATAACAGCTGCAATTGGTATAATCATTTTTAATAATGTCGTATATACATCAAAATAACGTGGTCCAATTAAATGCATCGGTCTATCCAAGTACCCGTTAGCCAATGAAACTGGACTTCCCAATTTTTCAAGAACTCTTTTTTCATCGTTTTCACTATAATCATCAGGTAACATATCCTCGATTGTTGACCGTAGTTCAAGAATAATATCTTCACGATTTTTTTCAGGTAATCTCTTCGCTACTTCATGGACATAGATATCAATCAAACTCATTCTCGTCCTCCTCCTTTAATAAGTTATAAAGTTCCTTCGAATCTTTTATCCATTCCTTTTTCAACTGCAAAAATATCTCTAATCCATATTCACTTAAAACGTAATACTTACGAGGTCTACTCTCCGTTTTATCCCAACTACTCGTCACTAGCTCCTGCTTTTCTAATCGGCGGAGTAGCGGATATAAAGTACTTTGATCAATTATAATCCCTGATTTCTCCAATAATTGGACAAGTGAATACCCATACTGCGGCGTTCTTAGTTGGCTTAAAACCGCTAATGTTAATGTACCTCTTCGTAGTTCAGTAATTAACGAATTTAATAAAGCATCCATTCACTCACCTCATTTTCATTACTATATGTCATACAGTATGTGTTTTATACTATGTATCATACAGTATTATTGTGATAAAAAACAATAAGTATTTACCAAAAAATAGATAATAAAAAAGCACAAACTATATAATTTGTGCTTTTTTTGCTAATTTAAATAGCTATAACAATCTTAATTTTGTGCCTCTTGTAATATAAACTCTCCATTTACTTTAGTAAATGGGGTAACATTTACAATTGCCTCAATATTAATTACTCCATATACATGCGGATATTCTTGACCGTTAGAAGCAAGTTCATATTTTATTTCTGCTTTTATTATGGATGGATCAATTGTAAGTAACAAAACATCTTCTTCATGATTAAAATGTTTTTCAGCAACTTTTAATGCTTGTTCTAAAAATGAACAATGAATAAATCCTTCTTCTTTTAGTGAGGCTTCATTAATTCCTCCATTTATCTTTGCGATTTCCCAATTTCTTTTTGTTATTACTTTTGTTATCATAGTTATTTTCTCTCCATGTCTTTATATAGAAAAACAAGAGATTTTTCTTTTTGTTACTAGAAAATCCTCTTGTTTTTCATATTTATTTTAATCCTTTAATTAAAGGTGATGCTTCTTCGCTATGAAAAATCCATAAATCATGAAGCGACCTTGTACATCCGACATACAATAACTTCGCATCATGTTTTGTATTTTTGTAATGTTCTTCATCAACATCGATTAGTAGAACCGCATCAAATTCTAGCCCTTTCGCTAAGTATACAGGTACTACTGAAATACCACCTTCATATTTACTTTGATCTGCTTCAATGACGTTTACAGCCAATCCTGCATTTGTTAATTTTTCATACATATCACGGCATTCATCGTCTGTTCTTCCTATTACCGCAATTGTTTTCACATCTTCATTTTGCAAATGCTTTACTGTCTTCAAAACTTCAGTAAATTGGTCTTCTGTATGGATAACTTTTACGTCTTCACCACTACGGAAAACTGGTGTTGCGAGCCCAACTGGAATCTCTGCATTTTTAATTATTTCATTTGCGAATTCAATAATTTCTTTTGTGGAACGATAACTTCTCGTCAATTCAAAATAACCTGTTTCTTGGAATACTTCCTTAAAAGCACTCCAATCTTCAATCCCTTGGAAATCATAAATCGCTTGAGATAAATCACCTAATATAGTGAAAGAATTACCTAGTGTAATTTCTTTTAATACATAAACTTGGAATGGCGAAAAATCTTGTGCTTCATCAATAACGACATGATGAAACTTCTGTCCGATTTCAATACCAGTTATACGGTGATGTATGTAAATTAAAGCTGGTAAATCTTCCACATATACTTCTTTTTTACGACAATTCTTTTCTGTTTCTTGAACAATCTCTTCAGGTAAAATCTCGCGTATTTCTTTACTCTTCACCATTGAACTATACAATGAAAGCGGGCTCATTTTCGGCCAAAAATTCATATATGTATTCAATCTCTTTGTCGCTTCTTTTTTTAGTAACTTTTTCTCGTTTGTTTCTCCAAACTTTTTAAGTTCAATTTCGATCCAACGCTTCATTCGACCGACTAAACGTTCTCTTCTTTTCTTTAATGGATAATGTTTATATTCAACTTGCATCCATTTTTTAATGTCTTCTACCGGAATAATCGCTTTATCCCACGCCTCAAAATCTTTTGTCGGTACTAAATCATTTTCAAATTGAATCATTCGTTCTTCAATAAACGACTTAAATTCCAGCGTACCTTTTAATTTACCGAGCATAACCTTTTTTTCATCGCGATTAATTGAAAAGGCTTCTTTCAATTTTTCTTCTGTCTGCTTCAATTTCACCGAACCCTCTAACAGACGCAATGCCCAATCTGGAAACGTTGTTTGACTAATATTCCCTACCCCTAATTCAGGCAGTACACTCGAAATATAATCTAAAAACAAGCTGTTCGGAGCAAATACGATCATTCTTTCTGCTTCTAGCTGTTCACGATATTCATAAATTAAAAAAGCAAGGCGATGTAAAGCGATCGTTGTTTTTCCGCTCCCTGCAACCCCTTGAATAAGTAATGGTAAATTTCTTTCCGCTCGAATAATATCATTTTGTTCCGATTGAATCGTTGAAACAATATCTTTTAGTTTATTATCTTTATTCTCACCTAATCTATATAGAAGAAAATCATCGGCATGCGATACATCTTCATTTCCTTTCACATATGTATCAACAACACGTTCTAATTCTCTCTTTCGAATGGAAATGTTTCGTTTTAAATAAACATCGCCTTCTACTAATCCGTCTGGCGACTGATAAAATGCTAATTCTTCTCCACCGGTAAAAGAATAAAACATACTTGCGACAGGTGCTCTCCAATCAATCACAATTGGTTTCATCGTGTCTTTATCTGAAACACCTACTTTACCGATGTAAATCGGCATAACTTCTTCTTTTCCATCCTCTTGAAAGTCCAGTCTTCCAAAGTAAGGTTCTTGTACACCAATACGTAAATTTTGTCTATTAGACTCCCTCATACTTTCAAGAATTTGCTCCTTAAAATCTTCGCCATAATAAACCGGGATATTTTCAAGTTGTTCTAATTGATTATCCATCGTACTTAAAGTGTCATTCATTTTTTGCAACTCTTCGTCAAAAATGTTGTTCATTTGATGATTCCCTCCTGTCCGTTCTAATTTTTCAGTCGAGATACAATTGTATTAAAAATCCATTCGTAAAGTCAATACTTTTAGTGAGAATTTTCTAAAATAAAGAAGAGTAAAGGTTAACCTCTACTCTTCTTTATTTTAATACGATATGACAAACATTCATTTAAACTCGCTAGTTCTCTATATTTCAATTGTCCAAAGTAAAATGCTCCGCCTGGGAAGATTTATTCTTTTCGATATACAAGCCAATCCCCAGAGTCAATATCTTTCTTTAACATCTTTTTATCCTGAGCAATATACACATATGCTTGTATTTCATTATCAGTAGTATAGACTGTTTGCGTTATTCGGTCATATAAATCGGTCTCTGCATTACCTGTATATTCTTCTAGTTCATCTAACTTATGCAAAATCTCATCATTTACTTCATAAACTTCCCCATATACCTTTTCTTCATTGGAACAAATCATGGCCGGATATCCTTCGTTTGTATCAAATAATTTCCCATACGTCCATGCTTCGTCTGCGATGCATTTTGCACTTTGCATATAATAAGCATTCGTCTGCTCTTTTCTTAAGGTACCATACACGAAAACATGATGCATATACCCCTATCCCCTTTATGTATCTCTACTTTCTTATTTGTAAATAAGCACGAATCATAAAGTAACTCACTTCATTTGGAAGCTGTTCTTTTATAGATTTGAGACCACCTTCTGCATTTTGTACAGCAGTTTCAATAAGAGCTTCATACTCTGTTGGAACAAAGCTTTGCCAAGCCACTTCCATTCCATCCTCATAGCAACGAATTAAATGGTTTTCGATTGTTTGTCTTGATAAACCACGTTCTTTCGCAATCTCACTTAAATCAATACCTAGTTTATACATTTCATACGTTTCTAAATGAGAATTCGCTGAAGATTTTCCTGATTTTTTACGCTCTGAAACAACTTCTGTCTTAATTGTTTCAGCATAGTTTGGATTTTCTTCAATAAAGTGCTGAACTGCTTGTAAGAAGTAAGAGCCGTACTTCACAAGTTTGTGTTCTCCAATTCCTTTTACCGTTAACAGTTCGGAATCATTTCGCGGCATTTTTGCACACATATCTTTTAATGTTTGGTCAGAGAAAATAACGAACGGAGGTACACCTTCTCCTTGTGCAATTTCTTTACGTACTTCACGCAACACTTCAAATAAAGGATGATCTTGGACGATTTGCTTTGTCTCTACTCGTTCTTTTCGTAAAACATTCTCTTTACCAAGTAATACTTCTTTCCCTTTTCCCGTTACTTTTAATGTCGGATAAGTACCATGTTCAACTGCAATTAACTCATCTGAAATTAAAAACTCAATAAAGTCACTTACCTCTTTTACACTGCGGTTTGATAAAAGGCCATACGTTGGTAACGTATGGAAATTGAATTCAATAACTTTCTTATTTTTCGATCCAGTTAATACTTGCGCAATCATTTGTTTACCAAATCGTTGGTTCGTTCTAATCATACATGATAAAACCATTTGTGATTCTCTGGTCACATCGATGCTCTCACGGTCGTCCGTACAATTACCGCAGCGCCCACAATCTTCTTTCGGTTCTTCTCCAAAGTATTGCAAAATGAATGATTGTAAACATTGTTCTGTATGACAGTAGTCCGTCATATTTTGTAATTTTTCAAGTTCATTTGAAAAACGTGATTCTCCTGTTGATTGATCAATTAAAAAACGCTGCACTTGCACATCTTGAGAAGAATATAACAAAATACATTCACTATCTAATCCGTCACGACCAGCACGTCCTGCTTCTTGATAGTAACTTTCCATATTTTTGGGCAGCTGATAATGAATAACGTAACGAATATTCGATTTATCAATACCCATTCCGAATGCAGATGTCGCTATCATTACACTTACTTCATCTCGTAAAAAGAGCTCTTGCTGCTCATTTCGATCGCGATCACTCATACCAGCGTGATATTTTGATACGGAAACTCCTGCTTTCATTAAATCTTCATACAACTGATCAACTACTTTTCTAGTAGCTGCATATATAATCCCCGATTCCTTTTGATTTTGACGAATATAATCCGCTAAATACGCATTCCGATCTTGCCCTTTAATGACAGAAAACGATAAGTTCTCACGCTCAAACGTTGTCATAATTGTATTTTCTTGATTAATTTCAAGCGTATTGCAAATGTCATCACGTACTTGTGGTGTTGCTGTCGCTGTTAACGCTAATACGAGCGGTTTTTCTGGAAGATAATCTAGTATGCGATGTATATGTAAATAACTTGGACGGAAATCATGTCCCCACTGCGAAATACAGTGCGCCTCATCAATCGCAATCATCGGGATTTTCATATCGATAAGTTGATCAACAAACTCCATTGAATCAAGACGCTCTGGAGCGACATAAAGTAACTTGTAATGTCCTTGTTTCGCTAATTGAATTCTATGATTCGCTTCTGTCATTGAAATAGAACTATTAATATACGTAGCAGATATACCGTTTTGTACTAACGTATCTACTTGATCTTTCATAAGTGAAATCAAAGGTGATATTACTAACGTCGTTCCTTCGAATACTAATGCTGGAATTTGATAACAAATAGACTTACCTCCGCCCGTAGGCATAATGCAAACTGTATCTTTCCCCTCTAATACATTTTTAATTGTTTCATCTTGCCCTCTTCGGAATGACGAATAGCCGAAATAAGACGCTAAAAGTTCTTGTGCTTTTGTAAACAAAAAAGAGTCACCTGCTTTTCTTTATCTTTCATCTATTACTATTATATCATCACTTATGTGACTTGAAAGTGATGAATAAATGCTTATTGTTTTTTCATTATTCTATGTTTCTATTCGTATTTAATATTAATTAGCATCGGCGTTTAGTTACCTTATATGTTTTACAACATTTCAAACATAAATCCAGTACACATGAAGAAAGCATTTCAATTTAAATATTCATTTTATTTTCCTTTCTTGAATACTACTAATCGTATACATATAAATTCAGGAGGTTATAATATATGAAGCATCGTAATATGAGTTCCATCAAGGCAAAAACGAAAACAAAACAACTCCAATTCTCTAGTAATGATGCATGGAAATATGAAGCATATTATAAATACCAGCCATTATTCTCTTATAAAAAGCTTTTTAATTTTCTTTCTCAACTTTTTAGACGTTAATACATGTACAAAAAATATATCATTTACTGTAATTTTCTCAATATAAAACGTATAGACTTATTACAATTCAATTGTTATCATATGTAATAATCTATTGGATAAACCCCTTAAGTTGACCTGCTTACATTAGCAGGTCTTTTTGATAATTACATACTTCTGTGCACCTCAATCTCACTTGCAAGTCTTTTCTCCATTTTATAACCATATTTAAATCTCAACAATTAATGATAATCATAAAAAGTAAAATATAAATTGTTCACATGTAATGATGCAATTCTTTTTTCTCAATACACAAAACGAATTTTACTTGTTACTATAAAAGTACTCCAGATGAGTTTTGCTCATCAACATTATCTAGTTACTGGGATCTGCCGCGGGAAGCAGGTCCCTTTAACTTTATTAAAGATCCACTTTCATTTGGACACAATTACCAGGTTTTTTCAAAAGAATTTTATGATAATATTACGTAGTCGAGTCCGACATCTCGGCAATACCCTTTTGAGGCT
Source organism: Bacillus thuringiensis (assembly GCF_014932895.1). Lineage (GTDB taxonomy): Bacteria > Bacillota > Bacilli > Bacillales > Bacillaceae_G > Bacillus_A > Bacillus_A thuringiensis_AA. Next base: position 359,199 of record NZ_JACYOF010000004.1, read on the forward strand.
CTGCAACTTCCCTTGCAGAGCCTCTTTCACTTTATATTCAATTTATTTATATATACCACGACATCATTCGTTGAATTTTTCCATATCAATTTCCTGAAAATAATCTAGGACACGTAACTAAAAATAAATCTTTATCATACTTTGAGTTATACATGTTCAAAGGAGTGTTACTATTTATGTATTCTTATTGGCAATCGTATTACTCCCCCTATCATAACCCTTATGTAAACTATGATTTATCCGTACGTAACTACCGAATTAGTAAAAACGAGAACTTTTTAAAAGGGTATATGCGTTCTTTATGGGAACAACACGTCGCTTGGACGAGATTAACTATTATAAGTATTGTCTTTAATTTACCAGATGTTAACGTTACTGTTGGACGACTTCTACAAAACGCAACACACATGGGACTTTCACTTGAACCATTCTATGGTGAGGATGCAGTGAAAAAATATAGCGCGCTAATTAAAGACCACTTAGTAATCGCGGCTGATCTTGTTAAAGCCGCAAAAGCTGGTGATCAAAACGCAGCTGCCGCTATAGAGAAAAAATGGTACGCTAACGGTGATGAAATTGCTGAATTTCTAAATAGCATCAACCCATATATAGACAAAGAAGAGTTCAGAAAAATGTTTTATGAACATTTAGCACTGACGAAGGCTGAAGCACTCGCGATTCTAAATAAAGATTATGAAACAGGAGTAAAAATTTACGATAAAATTGAAAAAGAAGCATTAGAAATGGCCGACACTATAACGAACGCAATTGTAAAACAATTCCCGCAAGTATTTCAATAAATTACAGCTTTAATCAGTGGGGTTTTGTCCATCCCCCACTAATTATTAGCCCACACCAATCGGACTTTTACGAGCAGTTGACCTCCCACCTACCTCCTCTAATTAATGCGGGATAAAAATAAGCCGATTTGAAAAAATCGGCTTATTAATCTTTCTATCAATCATATTTCGCCTCTCCTCTTTACATTTAGCGTATATCGATATATTTTATTTATATCCGTTTTTTATAGGAGGAAATAGTTTGATTAACGCAATTGGTCTCGTATTTATCCTCACAAATAAACACGAGAAAAAGAAGAAAGTTTATCTGAATGAAAAATTCGCATTAATAGACATTATTGATTCTAAGGAAGTATTTGATAATGAAGGTAACCCATTAGTAGAACTTACATGTAAATACAGTATATATTTAGATGAAAAATACTACTGTAAATCTCTCGATGATTATACTGGACAAGTATTCCCCTTCTTAAGCGCTAAAATAGGAAAAGGTCTTCTTAGAAATTTAAACTATTACTTTTCTTACGTTGATGCCTATGATAAAAAGCCACCTGTTAAAGAAATAAGACCGCTTATGAAACAAGTAACTAACAGATAACGATAAGGATTCAAAAAGAAAACATCTAACTCCTGATGTTTTCTTTTTTGAATCAAAAGCTCGTTACCTTTCATCCTCTTCTAAATATATGTATGCAGGCATACTTTAAATTAAAAACATTGGAGGATTAGACTGAATGAAATACTCAGAAACAATTGTTAGTAAACGGCTTCGAACACTAAAAATGTCTGGTATGTTTATCATGCTAATTTTAATCGCATGGCTTGGATATACAAAATTACTTTATGAAAACGGATTTCTTCAAGAAAAGAAAAATTCAGTTGAAATAATGAATACTAGCATTACAGGAGAAATTGAACAGATTTTCCATGTAAACTTACAAGGTTATCGTAAAACGAGCCTTGATGCCGTTATATATGCAAGTAAAACCAATCCAAACGAACTATCCTTAATTGAACTCATCAATACATCTTGTTCACGAGATTGTATAGGTGAACCAATAACATACGTGAAATCAAACAATGGCTATATTTTTTATAAGGAATCTAGCGGAACTAATGTAGCTTTAAAAATTAAAAAGCGAGGTACATGGGAAGTTGAAAGAAAATTAGTTCAAGATGGAATATAAAAGGTTCATACACAAAAAGAGTACTTTAAAGTACTCTTTCAAAGAAAATTACCACTTGCGGCATTTATCGTCATCATCGTCACGCTTACGATTGCAACGGCAATCATCACAATCACAATGACGTTTACGTCTACAACAGCAATCATCACAATCTCTACGTCTGCATCTTCCAAACATTAGATCATCCCAAAATCTATTACAATCCCGGAAATGTCTACAACGACAATTGTTTCCCATGAATATGATTCCCCCTTCAATAGCATTCATCATATTCTATGTTTGAAAGTATAAAAAGGCTTGTTTACTAGTCTAGTGTTTACGCTTTTGAGTAAATAAATCATATGTAACAAATATTAATCTTACTAAAAATAACCCTATTTTGAATTTTTTTGTAAAATAATTACTTGTGATCTGTTATACTATAAACCGAATATATATTTTTATACATATAGGAGGATAAATTTTGAAGAAAATTCTATTATCTGTTCTTTGTGGAGCTGTAATTTTAAGTGGAGCATGCTCTAAAGATACAGACTCTAAAGATTCAACACCAAAGAAAACTACTAAAGAGACAAGTGAATCGACACAGGTATTATCAAAAGAAGAGTTTGAAAAGATGCACACTAATCCTAAAGAGTATAAAGGAAAACAGGTTGATTTCTATGCGCAAATCTTTGTCGAGCCTGAACGTGATAAAGATGGTACATACCTTCAAGCTTGGGCTGATAAAGAGCATAGCAAAAATACTATTATTGCTTTTAAAGATCCTAAATTAGATGTAAAACGTGAAGATTATATTCATGTAAAGGGAACTATTAAAGACGTCTTTGAGGGTGAAAATGCTTTTGGTGGAAAAGTAAAAGGCCCTACTATCGTTGCAACAAGTGTCGAAAAAACTGATTATGCAACTGCCTTTGATCCTGCAAAAAAAACAATTGAAGTTAATCAAGAACAAGACCATAAAGGTTATAAAATGATTGTTAAAAAAATTGAAATTGCCGATAAAGAAACACGCGTTTATTTTACAGCTAAAAATGATGCAACTGCAGCATTTAATTTCTATGAATTCAACTCCAAATTAATCGTAAATGGTCAACAATTAGAATACCAAGATAATTATGAAGCAAAATACCCTAAAATCCCACAAGGTATGATGCCTGGTGTAACTAGTGATGCTGTTTTAACATTCCCTAAGCTCCCAATTGAACAAGGCGAACTGCAACTAATACTTGAAGGTTCAAGTGAAAATTATGATTTAAGTCCTGAACCATTTAACTATAAAATTAAGTTTTAAATACTAAAATCGACTCTATTATAGAGTCGATTTTATTTAATATTATAGAAACAACAAATAGTTTACTAATTATATTTCCTTGCCTTCCTTTACAGCCCCCTTCAATCTCTGCAACATATACCCAATTCCTTTACATCCTTCTAATGGATATGTAATGATTTCTTCTGAATATAACTTTGTCACTACTTTTTTATGCTTCTTTCCTGCAAGTAAAACAATTTCGTCAAACTCAAGTAGATCTTTTTCAAACATCTGTTTTTGTAAATGTTCAATACTAATAATCTCATCACTCTTTGAATCAAATGCAAGATCATAGTTTCCTTGTACAATATCAGTTGGCTTTAAGAATCCATGCTTTGCTGATAAAATAACCCAATCCTCGAAAAACTCAGTTGCATACGCCTGACATGCTTTTCCGAAAGGACTAATATATACATCCTTCGCCCCTGTAGGTCCATAATTTGCGTACTTATCCCAAATTTTCTTCTTTCCACATGGGATTATGCATAACCTTTTCATATATATTTCTTGCCTCTTTTCTTTCTTATGTTAGATCCATTATTTAGTACATTTTCCTCGCAAAATACTATATAATTATTCTAAAAGATAAACCTACACATTTTACCATATATGTATCGATTTCCACTCATATTTCACTTCTTATATGAATCGTAGTCCAATTTCTTTCATTCAACATCTACGTATTACACTGTTTGCAAATATAGTAATACTTCATAAAAATTTATGCACTTAATCTTCAAAATACCTTACTGAAACCATAACATGTAAATATATTAATTAGAATGTTTTTTAAAGGAGCTGAACAACGATGAAAAATATTCTCCCTGCACTATTCGTCTATTTTATCGTTTGTATTATTTCCATTATCATTCCAGCATCTGACGGATATAATACTGTTGGTTGGAAATTGTTTGTTGGGCAAATATATGCAATACCTATTTTCTTCATTACCGCTATTATTACATTTTATATGAATAAGAAAAGATCGTACGAATAAATGGTTATGTGGATAGCTAATGCTATCCTTATTTTAATTTATTTATTTCGATAAGGCGTTAGCCAAATTAGTATTTATTTTTCAAAAAAATTTAGTAATAAAAAAAGACAAGTAGCCAATCAACTACTTGTCCTTTCTGTTATCTGTACTCAATAACATTAAGCTTGGAATGCTTCAGTTAATACTGGTACGATTTGTTTTTTACGAGATACAACACCTTTTAATGTAGCTGTGTTGTTTTCTAGAGATACGTTATACGCTTTCTCAACAACGTTTGCAGCTTTACCGATTGCAAGACCTACAGAATCGTTAGTTAAGATATCAGTTACAACGAATAAGAATAGGTCTAAACCTTTTTCTTCTACTACTGCAGAGATAACTTTTTCAAGTTCCGCTTGGTGTACAAGAACGTCGTTAGTATCAACAGCGTTTACTTGTGCGATTTCAACTTTCGCATTACCCATTTGGAATTCTTTAGCGTCAAGAGAGATTAATTGCTCCATTGTTTTTCCGCTTAAGTCAGCACCAGCTTTTAACATTTCTAAGCCGTAGCTATCTGCATCTACACCAGCGATTTCCGCTAATTCACGAGCTGCTGCTACGTCTTGTTCTGTGCAAGTTGGAGATTTGAATAGTAAAGAATCTGAAATGATCGCAGATAACATTAAACCCGCAACTTCTTTACGAATTGTAACGCCATTTTCTTTGTACATTTTGTTTAAGATTGTAGCTGTACATCCAACTGGCTCACAACGGTAGTAAATAGGATCGCTTGTTTCAAAGTTAGCAATACGATGATGGTCGATAACTTCTAACACACGAACAGATTCGATATCGTTAGCACTTTGTTGACGCTCGTTATGGTCAACTAAAATAACGTTGTCCACTTCGTTTGCAACTGTCTCAACAAAACGCGGCCCTTCTACTTTAAAATAGTCTAACGCAAATTGAGTTTCACCGCTGATTTCACCTAAACGTACAGGCTCAGCATTCATGCCTAATTCTTTTTTCAATTCTGCATAAGCAATTGCAGAACAAATTGCATCTGTATCTGGGTTTTTATGCCCGAAAACTAGTACTTTTTCCATGTTTTCCACCTCTTCATGAAAAGGATATCTTAAAGAAGCACATATGACAATATTTAAAGCCGAATTTTTTATAAATAATTGTACTTTCTTCTATTTTTTTCATCTTTTTCATAAAAAAAGATCATCCAAAGTAATTTAGATGATCAAAAGTTATCTTTTCTTAAAATACAGATGGAACCTGCACTACGTTGTTAAATGCGAAATTAGAAGTTAAACCATTATTCACAAGGTTCACATCAATAACTTGATAAAATGCATTTCCAGTGTCTGCAATTTCCCATACAGCTAAAATAAGATGATACCCATTTCTATCAGTAGGTACATTGGCTTCATGCGTTACTGAAGTTCCTGGTCTTACTCCTCCATCATTTTTCACATAGAACGGTACTAAGTCTAGATCTGATCGAGTTAAAGGCTTATTTGGATTCCAATCTTTTTTCGTAATATAGTATTTCCACTCTTTCGTACTATGAGGAGCAGTTAATTTCCATTTGAATACGTTTTTCCCACCGTTAATCGTTACTTTCTTCCACCTATCTACTGATTGAGCGTCTAAAGCAGGAAAGTGACCAGCACCTGCAATTTGTCCATCAGAAGGTCCTAATTGTGGAAATCCACCTATTCCTTCTACACTTTGTGGTTCATATTGAATCGGACCGCAATTTACATTTATCCCTTGTTTACATAAGTAAGATCGACTCGCTGGTGATTCTACATACCCATGAGCTGAAGCTTTTTCTGAAAATCCAAATGTTAATACTCCCGTAAGTAATATCCCTCCACTTAACACAACCTTCTTCATCTTTTGTAAACTTATCTTTTTCATTTTTTCATCCCCTTCCCAAAATGAAACGAAAATAACTATAGTCGCCTAGTCATCTTCTCAACATTCATTATAAGTCGAGGAGCATTATTAAAAGAACCCTCTAAAAACTTTCTCAAATTCATATAGCATCTTAACTATCACTCGCTTTATTGATACATACATATAACACCGCCAGAAAAATATAGACGGTGTTAAAAATAGTTGTTTAGTATTCACTTACTTACCTACAATTGCTTATTATATATTTGATTTCGACTTAAATAAATTTATAATAAATAACCGTTGCATCTAACTCACCATTCGGAGAAATTGCATACCCTGGTATTTTACCGGATTCTTGATAGTCTAATGACTTGTACAATTTATTAGAAGGATCTCCTTCTCTAGTATCTAATACTAAAAGAGACCTGTTTTCTTGTTTTGCTCTCTCTTCTGCTTTTTGCATAAGTGAACGTCCAATACCGTTACGTCTAAAGTTTGGGTGAGTCATTAACTTGCAAATCTCGGCTCTATGGATCCCGTTAGGCTTTGTAACTAAGTGTAATTGAATACTACCTGCCACTTCATTGTTTACTTTAGCAACATACAATATCACTTCTGGTGCTAAAACAGTTTGCCAATAATTTGTTGCTTCTTTTTGTTCAAGTGTAGGTAAAAAACCAATTGATGCTCCATCATCTACTACAGTTTTCAAAAGTTTAGAAAGTTCTTCAATACTATCTTCTATTAGTTTAATTTCTTCAACTACTAAATTCTGCATTACTTTTCCCCCTTTTGTTTTTATTTTAACAATTTTTAAAGCAGGAATAATTAAATATTAAGATGAAATTATTGAAGATATGATTTTTTAGAGAAAGGATACCTATATGAAGTATATATTAAACAGGACATACGCAAAAGAATTACTCGAGTGGGCATATGAACAAAACCCAGGTCCTTGGTTCGAACATTCAATTCATGTTGCCCATGCAACTGAAAAAATAATTGTAGAACTTATTGAAAATGGGTATGACCTAGATGTTGACGTAGCATACAATGCTGCCCTCCTGCATGATATAGGAAGATACAAAGGTTTTACCAAATCTGTTATTCATTCCTATGATGGCTATATGTACATGAATGATTTAGGGTATACCGGAAACGCCATTATATGTGTGACGCATTCATTTCCTTGCAAAAATGAACATATAGATATCGCAGCGGAGTGGAGTCTTGTTCCCGATCATATGAAAATCCAGTTGGTTGACACACTGAATGAACATAGTGACTACGACTTATATAATAAAGTAATTACCCTCTGTGATGCTCTCGCTGACGCGGATGGCTTTACTACGCTTGAAAGAAGATTGGTTTCCGTTGGTTTACGTCATGGCACAACCTCTCATACCTCATTACATTGGAAAGGATTCTATGCAATTAAGAAAGAGTTAGAATCTTTAATCGGTAAGAGCATATACACACTTCTCTCTGATGTAGAGAAATCAATTTATGAAGATATAGAATATTGAAATAAACACTATCACTTCAGCACAAGAGCGAAATTATTGAAGAAAGAGTTCTCCCATCAATCAAAGAAATAAAATAAAAAAGCAGTTTAAGGAGTTGATATATATTTTAGGAAGAAGTAAAGAACATGAAATACAAATTAATACTTGGCAAGAAAACAGCCTTAATCTCCTTTTTAAAATAAACGCCCCAGAAATGATGGAATATCTAGGAGGACCTGAAACGAAAGAACAAATTTTAAAACGACATAAACGTTATCTTAAACTTGATGATAGCGGGCAAATGTTTAGTATTACTCAATCTCCCGATTTTGTGGAGGTTGGTTCTGTCGGGTATTGGAAAACTACTTGGGATGATGAAAGTATATATGAAATTGGATGGAGCGTACTACCTCAATTTCAAGGAAAAGGAATAGCAACACTCGCAGTTAAACTTGCAATTGATGCAGCAATGAAAGAGAATAAATATAACTTTATACATGCTTTCCCTTCAATTCATAATCCTGCTTCAAATGCAGTTTGTCGTAAGCTTAACTTTACATTTATTTCTGATTGCGAATTTGAATACCCACCAGGTAAATTAATGCATTGTAACAATTGGCGTTTAAAAATAAATACAGATTGAAAATGATAAAATTTGTATTTATGATTCTAAAAGGCTTTTTCAAAAGTGGAGGGATTGCTTATTAGTAAGATGAGATTTGACTTAATAAATCATAAAGGTACCTTTGATTTTGGGTATGAAAATATAGCGGATATATCTAGGAGATGTAAGTTTTCTAACTGTTCGCATACAAATGAACCACAATGCGCGGTTAAAAAAGCTATCTCTGATGGAATTCTTTCTGAAGAAATATTTAATAATTATTATAGAGATTTAAACGAAGCACAATATGTTTCTAAGCAAAGAAATAAAACAAAAGCTATTGACTATATGAAACAATTGAAACTCTTTCAAAAAAATTAGGCTAAAATAAAAAGCTCTCCTTACAAGCTTATTTTAAGGAGAGCTTTCTTGCGTTTAATGACTTGGATTTATCAATTCCATCATACACTCTTACGCTGAAAACAACTAAGCTGATACTCCACACTTGACCTACTAATCATTCTACTAACTTTTCCATCCAAATCCCCCTAATAATTCTTTTGAAAAAGCAATTATATATATAAGAAAATGGACCACCCTTATCATACCTTCCAGTTGCCCGCATCCTCTTTCCATTCCATTATTCCTTTATATTGACCCAAACACTCTTCACTTCTGTATAATTATCAAGTGCATATGAACCTAACTCACGCCCAATACCAGATTGCTTATATCCACCAAATGGTGCAGCTGCATTTTCTAAGTTATAATCATTAATCCACACTGTTCCTGCCTTTAATTTATTGGCAACTTGATGTCCTGTTTTAATATTTTGTGTCCATACACCCGCTGCAAGTCCGTAAGACGAGCGATTCGCTCTTTCAATTACTTCTTCCGTCGAATCAAATGGGAGTACAACTACGACTGGTCCAAATATTTCTTCTTTGACGATTGTCATATCGTCTGTAACGTTCGTGAATACTGTTGGCTTGACGAAATAACCTTTTTCAAATGCGCGTTCTCCACCAGCTGCAACAGTAGCACCTTCAGCTTTTCCTTGTTCAATGTAATTTAGCACACGCTCTTGTTGCTTTTTAGATACGAGTGGCCCCATTTCAGTTTCTTTCTCCATACCTGCTCCAAGCTTCACGTCATTTGCCATTTTTACAAGTTCATTTACTACTGTTTCATAATGTTTCCTATGAACGAACACGCGAGACCCAGCACTACAATTTTGACCATGATTATACATAATGCCTTGGAATGCACCATTAATCGCTTCTCCTAAATCAGCGTCTTCTAAAATGATATTTGGTGATTTTCCACCTAGTTCTAACGTTACATGTTTAATTGTTTCTGCAGATTGACGCATAATGTATTTTCCTGTAACTGTTGAACCTGTGAAAGCTACTTTATCAATATCATGATGGTTTACAATCGCTGCACCTGCTTCTTGACCGAAACCTGGTACAAAGTTTACAACACCGTTTGGAAAACCAGCTTCTTTAAAAAGCTTCGCTGTATATAGTAGAGATAAAGGTGTTTGCTCTGCTGGTTTTAATACAATCGTACAACCTGTTGCAAGTGCCGCTCCCATTTTCCAAGAAGACATTACGAGCGGAAAATTCCACGGAATGATTTGGCCTACAACACCAACAGGTTCATGACGTGTGTAATTTAAGTAATCTTTTGAAATCGGAATCGTTTGTCCGATAATTTTCGTAGTCCACCCCGCATAATAACGGTAATTTTCTACTGTCGCCGCAATGTCATCCTCAAGTGCTACTTGATACGGTTTCCCATTATCTAAAGCTTCTAACTGTGCTAATTCTTCTTTATGCTCTTCAATTAAGTCTGCTAATTTATAAATAAGATGCGCTCTTTCAGCAGCAGTCATTTCTGCCCAAGAGCCTGATTCAAATGCGGATCTTGCCGCTTTTACTGCGACATCAATATCTTCTTCCTGCGCTTCACATACGACCGCAAGAACATCCTCTGTCGCTGGATTGTAAGTTTCAAACGCCTTCCCACTAATAGAAGTAACAAATTCACCATTAATAAACATTTTGACTTCTTCATTTAAAAACGCTTTCACTTTTGGTTTTAGCTCAATGTTTGTCGTTAACATATACACTCTTCCTTATTTACACAGCTGTATGAGCTGCGATATTTGATAATATTGTTTGTAGCTTTTGATCTTCTTCTACAGTCAATCCTAGTCTCGGATAACGAGAAGGTCCACCAGCTTGCCCGTGTAATTCCATCGAACGTTTAACAATTTGTACATATTTCCCTGATCCTTCAAGAAACTCACAAAGAGGTAAAATAGCATCGTTCATTTCCCAAGCTTTTTCTAATTCACCATTTTGAAAATGCTCATACATTTTCGTAACGAGACCTGGAACGATATTTCCTGCTACTGAAACCCATCCTGTCGCACCAACTAAATAAGATTCCATCACTAAATCTTCAGATCCGCAGAAGACTTGAAAAACCCCTTCGCCTTGTCTTACTAAATCTCTCGCTTTTCGAATATCTCCGCTAGATTCTTTAATATGTGTAACATTTTCACATTCTTTTCCGATTCGAAGCATAAGCTCTGTACTCATATCAACTCCAGAAGTAAATGGATTATTATATAGCATAATTGGTATATTTACAGCACTAGAGATTTCTTTAAAATGAAAATAGATTTCTTCTTCTTTCGGTTTACAATAATATGAGTTTATAATTAATGCACAATCCGCGCCGTGTACTTCTGCATGTTTCGTATATTCAATCGTTTCTTTTGTCGTCTCTGCTGCAGTACCAATGATAACAGGAACACGACCATCAACTTCTTTTAAAACTGTTTCTACCATTTTAAATCGTTCTTCTTTTGATAAACTTACAAACTCTCCTGTACTTCCGTTAATGATGATACCTGCAACATTTTGGTTGATAAAGTAATTTACGTTTTGTTTTACCCCATCCCAATTAATCTCCTGAAATTCATCCATCGGTGTTATTAGTACTGGAAATGCCCCTTTGATTTTTTTCATATTTATCTCTCCTCTTAACATTTTATTTTAATAAGAAACCTGTTGGAAATGGATCCGTAGGGTCTAATAGAAACGTCTGCATTCCTGTAATAAATCCTCTACTTTCAAAGCGGAAAATGTATCCTAATTCTTCTTTCTTCACTTTTTCCACTGTTATAAAGCTATTAAATATACTTTCATTTTTAAAAGGTTTATTCGTTTTAAGATTACTTTTAAATAAAGCATGAACATAAGACACAATGGTAGAAACAAATCCTGGTGAACGTACAATAAAGCTATCTTCATGAAATGTAATTGTCTTTATATTGTTCTCTTCTTTTTGCGAAGAATCTACTAAAATAAGTCTTTTAATTAGAGAGTGTTTTTGTATGGCTTGAAGTGTAGCTTCACCCCACTTTTTTAATTCAGATATATTTTCAACACAAATTTCAGGCGAATACGTATTCGTTTCTACAACTGCATAAACTTTATCGGCTTGTATAAGAGAGTAATTTATATTACCAATCTTCAAATCTTTCTCAACCATATAACAAAGTTTGCTTTCAAACGAAACAGATACAACTTCATCATGCCCTACATAGGCGTGAACTGAAAAAGTTCCAGACAACGTTTCAATTTTGTATTGATTAGACTCTCTCTTTTTTAAATACCCACTTTCTAGTAACATCGTTATTACCGCGACAATACCGCCATAATGAAGAGGAATAGATCCTTTATGATTAAAAAACAATACAGCTGCATCGACCTCCTTATGAATAGAAGGAACGACAATACACCCATTTAACCCGATAAAACCACGTGGTTCATTTAATAAAAGCTGCATTTCTTCTGCTAATTCTCCTGAAAATTGTTCATTTAAATGTTCTAAACTGCAGTAGTATTTACATGGTACGTCTTTTATTACACGAAATGCTTCACCAGCTACGTGCACATCTACTGCTGTATACATTTTTTGAATGTTCATTTTATATCCTCCGTTTCATGTTCCATCGGCGGAATTAGCAAAAAGCCTTCTCTAAGCGGATCCTTTTCATTGTAAAAAAATCTATGCATCCCCATAAGCCAAGCTGAACCGGTAATCTTCGTTACTACAGCCTCAATTTTTTCTACATATGTCGTATTCATGACACACCCTTTAAATAGAGATCCCACAATACTCTCATGAACAAATTCTTCATCGATGTCGATTTTTTTATGAGCGTATAATACAGCTAACTTCGCTGATGTTCCTGTACCACATGGAGATCGATCAATTCCTCCTGGCGGTACGACAACTGTATTTTTCACATGCGCACTTTCATGAGTAGGATCTGTATAAAATTCAACATGGGTTAATCCTCTTATAAACGAATATTCCGGATGAATGATTTCAAACTTCCCATTAATTGTATTTCTAATATGAATCGCCTTATCAATGATTGTAGATGCATTTTCTGGTATTAACTCTAGTCCTACTGATTTCGCATCGATAATGGCATAAAAATTCCCTCCATACGCAATATCGGCTTCTACAGTTCCAATTCCATCGACGTGTGCAGAAATATTTTCCAGTAAAAAAGCTGGTATGTTACAGAAGGAAACTTCTTTCGCCTTACCATTTTGAACAGTAATATCTACTTCAACTAAGCCAGCTGGTGTATCTAGCTTTAAAAAAGTAACCGGTTCAACTACGGGAATTAAACCTGATTCAACTAAAGCTGTACATACACCAATTGTATCGTGACCACACATCGGTAAATATCCACCTGTCTCTATGTATATAACGCCTATATCAGCTTCCGGATGACATGGATCTGTTAATAATGCCCCTGACATAACATCATGACCACGCGGTTCATTCATTAACAATTTGCGAATCCAGTCATACTCCTTTTTCATATGTAACATCTTCTCTGCCATCGTCTCTCCAATTAACTTAGGAAGGCCGCTAATTAATGTCCTCGTTGGATTTCCGCCCGTATGTGTATCGATTGTCGTAAAAACTCTTTGTGATCTCATCTGTTTAACACCCTTTCTGTAAAACGACTCAAACGAAGTGGTTCAATAGGAATGATTGTTTCTTTTTCATTTAATAACTCTTCAATCACTTTCCCAGTAACTGCTGCAAGACTAATTCCATCACCTTCATGTCCTGCTGCAATAAAGTAATTCGGTATATGATTTACTCTTGAAATGATCGGTAAATGGTCTTCTGTCCACGGACGTAAGCCCGCATATGAACGAATCACCATCATATCTGCCATTTTCGGATAAAAACGAATTGCTCTGTTCGCAATGCATTTAATAACCTCGTTATTAATTCTCGTATGAAATCCTACAAACTCTCTACTACTACCAATTAAAAAATTCTGGCTTTCTGTCGGTTCAAATACAAGTGCTACCCCGTACTTTTCAATTAGAGCATCCACTTTTCGTTTTCCGCCAAACTTTGAGATCAAATAACCAAATTCCATTACTTTACGAGAACCTACGTGTTGCTGTCTTGAAGCTACAATAATATGTCCCTTCCTCGGTTTAATTGGAATATGTAAGTCTAACATTTGACCGATCTTAGGAGCCCAGACACCAGCTGCATTCACTACTCGGTTTGCAGAAAACGTTCCATTTGTCGTTTCTACAATAAAGGAGCCATCTATTTCTCTTTTCATTTCCTTAACTTCCGTATGGTTGAAAGCTTTTGTACCAAATTTTTTCGCCTCTGCTAAAAGTGAAAAAGCAAGAAGGTATGGATTTACAGTCGAATCCGTTGCACATTCTAAACCACCTAATAAATCATCCGCAAAAAAAGGCGATTCCGCTCTTATATCTTGCCTGTCTAGCATTCGAAACGGTAACCCTACTTCTTTTTGTCGATTCACCCATTGCTGCGCAGCTTCCATCTCTTCGTCTGATTCACAAACGAGAATGCTTCCAGGTGCCCTATATTCAAATGAGTGCTCCAACTCTTCACTCAGTTCTGTTACTAATTTTTGACTTACTAATGACATTTGACTATCAAATCCTGGATCTTTGTCAATCGCTAAAATATTTCCGTCACACCGTGAAGATGTCCCACTAACAAATTCCCCTTTTTCAATGATCGTTACGTCTCTTCCATATTTCGAAGTGTAATAAGCAATCGAACAGCCAATTATACCGCCACCTATTATTAAAACGTCACAGTGCCTCACATAGCATCCTCCTTTCTCTTAAATCTCTCACTTTCTATTTATGCAATTGGTGTGCCAACCCTACATCCAGAAAATATTTATAAAAATAATTTTATTTGTAAAAATATTTTTAATTTACCGTAAATAGGTGTATTATTTTTTTATCACTGTCAAAATTTTTATACATTCCAGGAGGGCCATATGTCATTTTCATTCCCAACAATAAAAGAATTCATAACCATTTTGTCAATCGATCATCAAAGTAGCATGCAGCACATCAAACAAGTAGAAGAAAAATCATTTTATTTCCTTTCATCTTCTGAAAAATACAGTTGCGCAGTTTTATGTAAAAATGATTCTTTCACTGCTTTAATCGATGTATTTTCTCAAGAACAAGCCGTTGTTATCGTTAACGAAAATCGAGAACCTATATGTTGTATAACCGCAAAGCAAATGATTCCGTTTCTTTATAAGTCCCACAATAATCTACAAGCTTTCTATAACACTGTAATTCAAACGACTGATTCTTCTGTTACAGTCATTGATGAGAAAGAATATGTCCGTACGTGGACAGATGGCGCTGAAAAAATCTTTTCGGTTAAACATAATGAAATTATCGGGCAACCAATTACTCGTTTTTTTGATTATAAAGATTTGGAAATCTTGCAATCATTGCATGATGGAAAAAGTATAATCGCTCAATTTCATCAGCCTCGTCCAGATTTGTTCGTACTAATTAATTCCAATCCTGTTTATTGTAACGATGAAATTATAGGGGCGGTCGTTTCCGAAACGGATGTTACAAATCAAGTTGTATTAAATGAGAAATTATTTAATATGTCGCATGAAGTACATCGCTTAGAGCAAGAAGTTGCAAAGTATAAAGATACATCCGATCCTTTTCTTGCAATGAACGGAAAAAGCCCTGCCATACAAAGAACGATACAATTAGCTCGAAAGGTTTGTTCTGTGAAATCGACTGTTTTAATACTTGGCGAAAGTGGTGTCGGAAAGGAAGTATTTGCGAAAGCGATACATGAAGCAAGTGAAACAGCAAAAACTCCTTTCATTTCAATCAACTGCGGCGCAATTCCAGAAGCGTTATTTGAAAGTGAATTATTCGGTTACGAACGCGGGGCGTTTTCTGGTGCGAATAGTAAGGGTAAAAAAGGTAAAATTGAGCTCGCGCAAGGTGGCACTTTATTCCTTGATGAGATAGGCGAAATGCCACTCGATATGCAAGTAAAACTATTACGTGTACTGCAAGAACGGAAGTATTACCGAGTTGGTGGAGAAAAAGAAATAAATATAGATTTCCGCATCATCGCTGCTACAAATCGTGATTTACAAGAAGAAATGAGAAAAGGAACTTTCCGAGAAGATTTATACTATCGCTTAAATGTAGTTAGCTTGTATATTCCGCCACTGCGCGAAAGACGAGAAGATATTATCGAATTGACGTACTCCTTCTTAAACGATTTTTCAATAAACTATAACAGACCAGTTCGCGACTTACCTTCAAGTATTATGCATGAACTACTTCATTACAATTGGCCAGGTAATATTCGCGAGCTCCGTAACGTAGTTGAAAGACTCGTCGTATTTGCCACAGATGGTATTATTAAACAAGAATATTTGCCATTTCACACAAATGATACTTTAGAGAATGAAACGTCTCATTCCCTTTTACTCAGCAACAATAACACGATTCTATCTTTACAAGAAGAGATGGATGAGCACGAGAAAAGGATCATTGAAAGAGCTTTACGAATTTTAAATGGGAATAAATTAGAATGTGCGAAACAACTTGGCATAACGAGGGCTACTTTATATAACCGTTTAAAAAGACTTGGACTACAATAACACCCCCTCCTCTATATTGGCATAGTTTTTGCATCTTAATTTGTGCATACCGAACTAGAGGAGGAATACATATGACAAATAAAGAAAATTTAATCGTTTGTCGTTGTGAAGAAGTTACTTACGGACAACTTCAATCGACACTCACTGAGTATAACTGCTCGGCAAGAGAACTAAAACTAAGAACACGTGCTGGCATGGGTTTTTGTGGTGGTCGCACCTGTAGAATGATGATAGATCGAATGATTGAAAGTACAAATCCTGATACAACCCCTAATGAGATTCCATTAAAATATCAGCCACCCGTACGAGCAATTACTTTCGGAGCGGTAGGTGAAAGTAATTGAGCAGAATTACACATCACCCTATTTTAGGTAGTTTAAATAATAGTCAACGTATCACTTTTCAATTTAACGGTCAAAAGTATGAAGCATATAAACATGAAACAATTGCTGCTGCCTTGCTAGCGAACGGAATACGGACATTAAGAGTGCATGAGGATAATGGGACTCCGCGAGGCATTTATTGTAACATCGGGCATTGTTCTGAATGCCGAGTGACGGTAAACAATCAAACGAACGTACGAGCGTGCTTAACTGCTGTAGAAAACGATATGGTTGTTGAAAGCGGAAAACAGCATCCAAATATCGTGAGAGAGATGGTGAAAAAGCGATGATTGATGTAATTATTATTGGGGCTGGACCAGCAGGATTATCAGCTTCCATCTCTTGTGCACAATTTGGACTAAACGTACTTGTTATTGATGAATTTATGAAACCTGGCGGTAGATTATTAGGACAGTTACACCAAGAGCCTACTGGAGATTGGTGTAACGGAATAGAAGAATCAAAACGCCTTCATGAAAAAGCAAAATCACTTTCAGTCGATATTCGGTGCGGTGTTTCTGTCTATAATTTAGATAAAGATGAAAGTTGTTGGTTCGTACATACAAATATAGGTACATTAGAAGCACCGTTTGTTCTAATTGCTACTGGGGCCGCTGAGTATTCTATTCCCCTTCCTGGCTGGACACTTCCAGGAGTTATGTCAATTGGAGCAGCTCAAGTTATGACAAATGTTCATCGGGTTCAAGTTGGAAAAAAAGGAATTATTATTGGGGCTAACATTTTGTCATTCGCAATATTAAATGAATTACAATTAGCGGGTATTACAGTGGAGCACATTGTACTTCCTGAAAAAAGTGAATTAAGCCAAAAAGCTGGCGAGCCTGAGGAAGTATTAAGCTCCCTTTTAAATGCTGCTCACCTCGCTCCTTCTGCTTTCCTTCGTTTCGGAAGCAAGTTCATGAAGTACTATTGGATTCGAAAAGCTGGATTAACTTTTTATCCAAATAGTGGAATGAAAATAAACGGGACACCTCTTCATCTCCGTAAAGCTGCACTAGAAATTATCGGAACGAGCCAAGTTGAAGGTGTTCGCGTTGCTAGTATTGATTCTAAAGGTAATATTATTAATGGATCAGAAAAGATATATGAGGCAGATTTCGTTTGTATTGCTGGAGGTCTGTATCCGCTTGTTGAGCTTGCTGCTGTTGCAGGTTGTCCTTTCCTTTACATCCCGGAATTAGGTGGACATGTCCCGCTTCATTCCGAAGCAATGGAAACCCCTCTTTCAGGCTTATTTGTAGCTGGAAATATTACAGGAATCGAAAGTGGGAAAATCGCAATGGCGCAAGGAACTGTCGCTGGATATTCAATTGTAAAACAAGCTAATTTAAAATCTAATTCCGTTGAACAATACTTGCAAAAAGCGATTCAAAATGTTCACTCTGTTCGTCACAATGCAGCGATTCAATTTAATCCAATGGTCGATGTTGGTAGACGGAAGATATATGAGATTTGGCGTGATTTTCAATCATTTGAAGAAAATCACCAAATGAAAGCGCAAAAAACTAGCATCTAAAAAAAGCGGTGGATTCATTTCCATCGCTTTTTTTATAATTTTTAGTACTACACTTAGTATTTATGTTATGTCAATTACAGAAACCAAAAATAATTACCTATTCTTCATTCCGACTAAAACTTTCGATATCGACATCCATAAATTCACAAACATTAAAATTCCGCAAATATTAGCGACAACTACATACAACCCTATAAATTGGTCTTCAAAGTGGAACAACGGAGTGTAATAAATGGCCATTATTAAGGCTATAGCCATGGAAAACAGAAGTAATTTTTCCTAGTTATCATATAGACGCAATACAAAAACGTATAATTAGCCCAGAATTGCGCATCATACCACGCATGAGATAGTCGAATACCTGTTTTCGTATGCAAAGTTGTTAAAACCAGTATGTATATTACAAGTACTGCAATTAATGGCGCAATTCTAACAAATTGCAAAAGATTTATTAAAAAGCGTTTTTTTGAACCTAGGTGATTTACTTCATATTTAAACATCTGTTTCGTTATAAAATGAACAAAAAATATTAATCCTACACTAATAGCTAACATAAAAAATATCATTACTACGCCTTCTTTTCTAAAATTTTTATCAATTATATTTTAAAAATCAATAGGACTTAACCTAATAAAAATTACACCAAATAAAATTTTTATTAAACCATCTACTACAAAAAAGACATCTAGATTTACGTTAGTAATGATTAAACCTATGGATGCATTGATTATTAAAATAACGGACAGCAAAACATAATCTTCCCATGTACTGGAATAAACGTTAAAAAGTGAATACCTACTGCTAAAAGAATTAACAGCCAGCAACTTCTATAATCACCACCACCCAAATGAAAAGCGAGAAAAACTAAAATAGCCAAAATAATTATTGAAAAATCAGCCCACTTTTTTTGTTCTGGTGTTCCAGAACCAACCACTAATTTCCTCCTAGTTTTAGACCTCAATTGCCATATCATTCCTAATATATAAACAATAATAAAAGGCCAAACATTTGATATCCGTTATGTTTTATTAAAAGTAAGAACATTGCTGTTCCAACAATTATTAGCCAAATCCCATTAATATTTTGCCTAGGATATTTATAAGTTTGTGTTTCCATGTTCCACTCTCTCTGTCTGAGTATTGCTAATATTCACGATTGATACACTCCCTTTTTAAGAACCTCTATAAGGAAAGTCAGCTAAATTCACACCATCATTCATCTACCTCGCATTGAATGATAAAGTATAAGATTGCTAAAACATCATATCAAATATAGTTGCGATTTTTTTGTTGTAATTAGTCGAATAGATAAATAAAAGTCTTTTTACGTTAGAAAAACCTTTCTTCCATGAAATTTACGATTTATTTGAAGAGCCAACTTTGGATTAGATAGTTAAAATGATGCAAATACTAAATTGAAGATACATAACATACTGGATTTTATCGTAAAAGAAGAAACCTACTCACAATATGAATCAAAATAAAAAAACTGTTAGAGCATACAGCTCTAACAGTTTTACTGTTCGTCATTATTAAATTTCGCTAATGCATAAATGCCTTCTTCATCATCTAATTCAAGTTGTAATCTTGCTGCAAATGAATTGACATTGTATTCTCGATCAAGCAACAAGCGTAGTGCTTCGATTAAGTTTGCTTGAATTAATATTTGCTTGCGACCATTCACCTCTACTTCAGCAGAGAAACCGTAGTCGTCATCATACATTAGTTCAACTAAAACTTCTTCTGGTCCAACTTGTCTTTTTTCAGCGATATATACACAAAGTGCATTTATAAGCTCTTGTTCAGAAATTTTTATTGTTTCCATGCTACTTCATCCGCCTTTTTCTTACGTTGGTCTTTGAAGTATTTAAATGCACGAACTGCTAACATTACGATACCAGCCATTACTAGCATATTTACCATAAACGCTAATACAGAACCAAGAGCTCCCATATTTGCAAATAGGCTACCCATTAGTAAACCACCAAGACCACCTAGTAATAAACCTTTCATAAAGCTTCCTTTATTACTTTTTGGCGCTGTGTTTGTTGCTTTTGTTTTTGAATCAGTTGTTGTTTTTTGTGAATTTACATTAGAGTCTTTTTTGTTTAAATCAACTTTTGACTTTTGACCTGAACTTGGTGTATATGATTTTTTACCAGATTTGTAACTTTTCGCTGCCGCATGATCTACGAACATAAAGCTACTAGCCCCAAAGATTACCATAAATGCTGTCATTACTGCTACAAGTTTTTTCAACATATTATATCCATTCTCCTTTTATATAGATATATGTGAAATCTACCTTTCTAATTAATTCAGAATGATAGATTTGTTTTAAAACCGTTTTAAAGGTTCTTATGAACTTATTATATGAACTTTTGTCGAAATATGCAAGTATTATTTACTTCTGAAAGTTTCATGACAAAGGAAAAATTAAGTAAAAACAGAATTGACTTTAAATGAAACAAAACATATTATAAGTTCATAAGAACTTTTTATTATTTTGGAGGTGAAAAGATGGAAACATTTCATCTCACACGAAACGAAATGGCTACCCTCCTTCTATCATTAAGAGGATGGAATACGAAAAAACCTCTTGGTATTTTACAAGAAGCTTGGGCAAAGTCACATAAAAAAGATATTGAAAGCGGACAAAGCGTAACTGCTTTTATTACTACCGCACTTTCACCTATTTTTGAAAAACTAATTAAGATTGACGATACGGATGTTGGTTTTTCTTTAAATGAAATTGTTGCGCTTGGTAATCAGATTGAAAACACGAGTTTCTCTGTAACTGCAATGCAAAACTGGGTGAAACGGGATATAAAAGAAATGATTGGCTCTCCTCAAAAAGGGAAAAAATATTCAATCGAGCAAGCAGCCTTACTATTCATTGTTGAAGATTTAAAAACAGCACTTGATTTTGAATCCATTCGCAAGCTATTACGTCTTATTGTAAATGACCCAGCCGATCGTAGTGATGATTTAATCAATCCTGTTCATTTATATGTAGCATACTCTTCTCTATTTGAAGAACTCAATCAAGGAAATTGCTTACAACTAAATGCAACAGATACAGTCCATACAATTGAAAATATCGTGAAAGAAAAAGCTGATAAAATCGCAAGCAAATTCGATCAAATTAATAACGACCAACGTGAAGCAATTCGTAACGCTATTATTATCGCGACTCTTTCTGTACATACCGCATATGTACAAATGTTAGCGAAACGTTACGTAACAGCAACGTTATTTTTACAAAATTTAGATGTAAAACCGTAAAAAATAGGAGCAGAAATGCTTCTGTTTTTTTTATAGCAAAAGATTATTAATGTTAAAGATGAAAACAAGCATAACTCTGTCGTATATTGAGAGCAGGGTTATGCTTATTTTTCCTCTTCGTTTTAAATTTAAGTTTCATTCCACAATAGCTCTCGCTAATGAAATATCATACCCGCCTATCATAAACTTAACAAAAATCATTTCATTCTATTATATGCCTAACAGATTTTCTCGATAAACTTAATTACATCATCCTTGTAATTATATTTATCATTAATCTCTTGCAATAATTCAATATCATGAGTATGAGTTTGTCCTGTCTCGAGCAGTTCGCGATATAAATTAATATAAGGAAGCTTTTTATTAATAGCGTTTTTTAATTCCTTTTCTACATCATAAGAAACTTTTTTAAATCTCACCTCAGCAATCCCTGCCTCATCAATTTCAAGAATCGCATATTGAGCACGTAGGTCAGAATTTAACTTTCCCCATTTATAAAAAGGTTGTCCAATAGTTCCTGGATTAATAATTAATTGATCATTACTACTATAACGTAACAATTGGTGATGAGTATGAGCGTAAATCGCAATATCATAATTATGATTAAATAACTGATCAAAATGTTCCTGATTATTAGTGGGCCATAAATCTCCTCCGTAATTTTTATTTTGTAGATTATGACTAATACTGATAGATAAATCATTAACCCGTTTTGTAATATGTAATGGCAAATTTTTAATACGATCAATATAGTTTTCATCTAGATTTTCACATTGATAATGAACTAATCTTGAAACATAAATATCAGTTGCGTTATTAATATCAATGTTTTTATTAAGTACGTCAAGAAAGCTATCTTCCCAGTTTCCTTGAACATGAGTATCAACGTTAATACTATCTAACATTTCAAATAAATCATTCGATCCAGGCCCAGGCATAATTAAATCTCCTAAAAACCAATAATCAGTCACACCTTCTTTCATAGAATCTTCGATAACTGCTGTTAAAGCAGTTGCATTACCATGGACATCTGCTAGTAAAGCAATTTTATGTTTCATGTATCTCATTTCCCCCTCTGAATTCACGTTATATTCTGAATTAAACGTATGTAATTTTTTCTTTCTATATTTCCTCTTTCTTAACTCTATGCATATCATACACTTTTATTTGATTCTCTACATACGATTTTACTTTTTCAAATCCAGCTTTTTCATAACAGCGAATTGCCCTCTTATTATCCTCCCTAACTTGTAATACAACCGCTTGTATATCAGTGTCTAAAAATGATTTAGTTACAAAATACTTTGTAATCTCTGTTCCAAGACCTTTTGAATATAAGTTTGAAGCGCCGATGAGGATAGAGTATTCCACCACATACGTATCGTCATATTTTTTCTTTTTTAATCCAACTCTACCTATTACTTCATCCTCCACTACTATTACATGATAACTTGCATAAGACCGCGATAATTTTTCAGTCCAATACTTTCGAAGTTCTTCAATTGTATATCGTTTGAACGGTTTCACATCTGCTATGTTATGTAAATCTTCGTCGTTATACCATTCTAATATAATTGGCAAATCACCCAATTCTAAAAGACGTTCTTTCCAATCCACTTTTCCACCTCATTCATTTTTTATTTTCGAACCAAATCAAATTGAATACGTATATTCTTTTTTAGGCAATTTTACTATCCCCTGAATGAAAGTTGATTTTTCTATAATATCCTCTAACTGCCCCTCACTATAAACATAAATACCACCCACGTATGAACTGTAAACCTTTTTCTCGGTTATTACCGCTAAGGTGCTATTTTCCTTTTTAAAATCACCCTCCAGTCCTTTTTCAAATGATAAACTTTTGGCCACTGAAAAATAAATCTGAATTAACGCGGCTAATTGTACGTCCTCTGATTTTACAAAGCACTTTACTATAATTAGAAAAACTTCATCATCTGTTAAAGCTTCCGTTACATTTTCTAATAATCCAGAAGTCTGATTTAAAATCGTGCGTATTTCTTCATCCTCTTGAATGATTCGTATCGTCCAATCACCATGATCTTCACCTGATATTTTTTGAAAGCAATGCGAATATGGGCCATGTCCAACATCGTGTAGGAGAGCTACAGCAGATAATAGTTTTCGCTCATATTCTGATAAGTGAATGTCACCAATCTCTGTAAGATGTTCTATCACTTTACTTACCAGTACATATACACCTATTGAATGTTCTTTCTTCGTATGTATTGCGTTCTCGTGTAAAAAGTATGTATGTCCTTGTTGTTTAATATAGGCCAACCTTTGAAATACTTTTGTATCTATAAATCGAAGGATATCCCTATCATGAATAGAGATTGGTCCATAAATCGGATCCTTACTATGCATGCATTATCCCCCTATTTTTGTAAATGAAAAACCCATACTATTATACATAATTTTCAGTCTTTTGGCATTTTTATTTTCATTTGTATATGAGAAAATTTTAATAATTTTTTCATTATCTCTTCATGAAAACTCAGCTTATACCCTTTACTATAATACTTATGCGAGACATAAAAGAATTGAAATAGCAATCCCATATATAAATAAGGTATAATTTATATATGGTGAACCTTTTATGTTGTTAAATAAAAGGGCTATATATTCAAAAATTCATGAACTAGAAGGTGCAACAATGTTAAGTAGTTTTATTCATTCAGTATTAACGTTTTTTGAAGGATTAGGTTATTGGGGCATTATGCTTGGACTTATGATTGAGATTATTCCAAGTGAGATTGTCCTAGCTTATGCAGGATACTTAGTATTCAATGGTAGTATCTCATTTGTAGGTGCAGTTATATTTGGTACAATTGGCGGCGTTATTGCCCAAATCTTTATATACTGGATTGGACGATACGGCGGGCGCCCTGTATTAGAACGTTACGGAAAATATATTTTCATCCATAAAAAACAAATAGATGCAGCTGAAGATTGGTTTAATCGTTACGGAACTGGTGTAATTTTCACAGCACGCTTCATCCCAGTAGTGCGTCATGCAATTTCAATCCCTGCTGGTATTACGAAAATGCCATTACTACGTTTCACTACATTAACAGCACTTGCAATCATCCCTTGGTCTATCATTTTCATTTATCTAGGTGAAAAATTAGGTGAAAACTGGGAGAATATTAATGATATTGCTGGACCGTATGTGAAATCGTTCGCTATTGGTGGCGTCGTACTTATACTTTTATATTTCGTAATAAAAAAGTGGGCAAAAAAACGTAAAAATCTTGCTTAAGATTATAATAAAACCGCTATAAATTCATTAAGAATTTTAGCGGTTTTTATTATAGGCTTGATTATGTATTAGAAATTGTATTATTTCTTCTTTGTGCTTTAAGTCATGTTGAATGAGTGATGAAAAATAATTATTTAACCTCACTTTTTTTGTGCCGAATTGAAAGTCATAATTAAAATTACAAGTAGGAATCCGCTTAATTTGGTCTACTAATTGTTTACGAGTAAAACTAAATTCATCTATTAGTTCTTCTTTTGAAATACCAGATCTCGCATATTTTATTGCACCCTTATTCATCCCCTCTACATCTATTGAAATATTAGGTACAGATTGAGTACTTAGAAAACAAGAAATTCGATACTTCATTAAAAACTCGTCCCAAACGATAAAATGTGAAATCACATCCGCAATTCCCCACGAACCTTTTTTAAATGGCTGAAACCAAAGATCATCACATATCTCTTTCAATGTTTGACACCATTCTATTAAACTTAACTTTTCATCCACAATATTTTCTTTCTTCATTTTTCATTCCTATCTCACATTAATAACCCATTCATAATAATACCTTCTAGAAATTGTATTATAAACCTTCATATTTATTTGGATAAGCAACAATTTAGGCATTCCTTTCGGATATTATCCTAAAAAGGAGCGATTTTCCTATGCATTGGCAACAAAAAATACCATACTTTATTGGACGTCCTATCGGCATTTCCTTCATTAACGGGCAAGGAACTTCTAGGGTATTATGTTCAGCACATGATGGTAATTTATATGTTTATGAATACCTGTACCAATCTCAGTTCGCAATGAAACATTATGATTTTAGACAAATTCAAGATATCCATGCGTTTCCAAATTGCCCACATCAAAATCCTCAATACTAAAAACAGGAACGGCTTATAGCCATTCCTTTTTCTATACTTTATTTTTCAGAATAAAATTTCTGTACTGCTTCATCAAAATAAATCCAACCTTTCCAACCTAAATGAATTGTATCTTTTAAGAAATACTTATCATATTCATGGCTAGAGAAATCGACTACTGGATATCCTGCCTTCTCCACTTGTTCTTGAACTTTTTTATAATACACTTCACGGCGTTCTTTCGGGAAGCCAGTATAATCATACCATGGCCCGTTTACAGGTACAGAAATAAATAGTGGTTTGACGTTCTTTTCTTTGAAAAGATCTAAGATAATTTGTAAATCATCATATTCTGGTGATTCATCATACGATTCATTTGCTCTAAAGTTTTTTAGACCTTTTAATTTTCTCTTTAAATTATGTTTATAGTAATACGGATTTTCAATTCCAAATGTATTTGTATTAGACTCCGCTATCCCTTCTTGTTCCGCATGTTTACGTGCATCTTCCCAAGAAATTGAACGTAGTCCCATGTTTGTTTTCTCTTTCATCGGTTCAATCTTAAATAAAGAGTTAAATAAATCTCTATGATCTAAAATGTTTCGATGCAAATAAGCGAGTGGTTTGACTAGACCTGCTTTTATATTATGTTTTGTATCATTATAAACAATACCTTCTAATGAATTTTTTAAGATATCATCTTTTTGAACAACTTTATAATCTAATAGCCGTTTCGCGATTTTCTTCTTCATTTTATTTTTAATTTCATCATTAAAAATAAAATGATATGCTTGTTGTTTGGAGAAATTATTAGTAAAATCTCCTTCCTGTACACCATTCTTTGTAAACCACTGTGGTGAAAGAACAAACACTACTTTTTTGCCTTCCAAATCATCCATTGTAGATGTCATATTTAAAATATGAGCTAAACTTTGTGTACCACCAGTCCCAATTAAAAATGGTGTAAAACCTGCTGGATTTACTTTGAAATAATTAGACGGATGATATGCATCCATTCGTAAAAATTCTGATGAACCGTACATCGGTAAATACTGCGGATTCTCTAACATTTTCTGCTGTAAGAAAACACTTTGTAATTTTTCTTTTTGTAAGGAAGTTGCCGCATCTTCTACCTTTTCATCACTTATTAGTGAAACTAAACTCTTAGAGGGAATAAGCAATACAATGAAAAAGAGTGCACAGGCTAAAATAATTGGTCCGAAAGCATGCTTCATCTTCATCTGTTATTCCTCTTTCTAGTTCTATTAAATTGTAACCCTTGTTTTTGACACGTCATCTTTTCTCTCCTTTTTCTCTATACATGTTCCATTCTATTTATCTATTTTTTACATGTATGTATTTCCTTCTTTCATTCTACTAAATGCTATATTGATAGCGAAAGAAAATGTTTCCAAAGAAACACGTTAATTATACAAGATTCTACATAAATTTCACACTGATATTTTAAAATAATTTTATTTTTAAACAGTGAAAAAACATATAAAATGTCTATAATCCATCAGATGATGTATTAAGTTCAAAATATGATAATATACGCCCACTATGATCAATATTATGAGTATATGTAAAGCCTAGCTTTCGTAAAAGTTTTTTCGAATTCTCATTTGCTTCTTTCACTCTAGCAATTATTCTTTTTACATTCATCGTCTCTGTTGCATATTGAATGGAAGCCTCTACTGCTTCTGACGCATATCCATTCCCCCAATACTCTGGATCAAGTAGATACATAATTTCTGTTTCTCCTGTTTCATCTACCTTTCTTAAACCACAATGCCCTAAAATCTTTCCCGTTTCACTATTACATAACAACCATACACCAAAATCATTCTGTTCCCAATGCGATATAAGTTGCCTGATATAGTCATTTACTTCTCCCTTTGACATTCCTCTTGATATAGCCAGCCATTTGCCAACAGCTTCTTTCTTTAATATGTTATAAAATTGATCAACATCTTCTATTGTTGGTTTCCTCATTAATAATCTTTTTGTATGTATTACTTTCTTTTCTTCACACATAGACATCATTCCCCTCCTAATACTATTTACAGACTAGTAAATTATACCATGAACTATTTATCTAACTTTAACTAAGAAAAAACAGACTATCACTTACGTGAAGTCTGTTTCTCCGTCAATTTATTTTTGTACATCCGCCCATTTTAAACTTGTTGCTGGACCAAATTGATGTACATATAAATCTTTCACATATGGTTTTTGTAAGTAAGATAATCCGCGCTGGAATACCGGTGCAATTACCGCATCATCAAGAAGTACCTTTTCAGCATCTTGCAGTGCTTTCCAACGCGCTTTCTCATCATTACCTAACTCTGTTTTAACCTTCTTAATTAACGCATCATATTCTGGGTTTGCATATCCTGTATTATTAACACTGCTTCCAGAAAGGAATACTTCTAAATATGTCATTGGATCTGGATAATCAGGTAACCAGCGTGATAACGACATTTCATATTCTTTCTTCTTCTCTAACGCTAATTTTTGGGTATGCGGTTGCAATTTCACATTCACTTTTAGGCCTGGTAAGTTTTTCTCAAGCTGTTCTTTAATATATTCTCCTACTTTTTTAAAGTTTTCTAAGTCATAGTTTAATAACTCAAGCGTTACTTCATTTGTTCCTGTCTCTTGCTTTGCCTTTTCCCAATATTCCTTTGCCCGTTTTACGTCTGTCTTATTAAACTCGCCTGCTGTATCTCTAAAATCTTTCTTATCTGGACCTTTTAAAAATCCTTTTGGTACGTAGTAATTCGCAGCAACAGAACCATCATTTAAAAATGAAGTCGCAAGCCCTTTCTTATCAAACACTGTACTTAGCGCCAGACGTGCATTTTTATTTTTAAGAATTGGTACATTTTCATTGAAACGGAAGAAATACATTACCGGATCTGTATATTGTTTCAGTTCCTTATTAGTTTTATATTTATCTACGAATTCTGTAGAAATGACCGCTCTATCAACCTTATCTGTTTCGTATAAATTTACTGCAGTTGAAATTTCTTTAACGATTTGATAGTTTACTTCATCTAATTTCACTTCTTTTTTATCCCAATACTTATCATTTTTCTTCATTGTAAAGCTAGCTTCATGCTTCCACTCTGATAATATAAACGGTCCATTATATATCGTTTTATTTGCTTCTAATCCGTATTTATCACCTTGCTCTTTCGCGTACTTTTCGTTAGTTGGATAGAAGGATGGTAAAATGAGTAGTTTCGTAAAGTAAGGTACAGGATGTTCTAGCTCTACAACAAACGTTTTATCATCCTTTGCTTTTACTCCTAACTCATCTAGTCCTAGCTGTTTCTTATTTATTTTCTCCGCATTTTTCACATCGTACGCAATGTATGCATATTGAGAAGCAGTATCTGGATTAATAAGCTGCTTCCAAGCGTATACGTAATCGTGAGCTGTTACTGAATCTCCATTAGACCATTTCGCATCACGAAGGTGGAATGTATATGTCTTTCCATCTTTACTTACTTCATATTTTTGTGCTCCTGCTTGAATCACTTCATCATTTCTCGATAAACGAAATAGCCCTTCCATTACGTTATTCAAAACGTTAAACGATACCGCATCTGTTACTTTCCCTGAATTTAATGATGGAATTTCCCCCGTTTCTAGTAGCTGTAATATTTTCTTCTCATCTTTCGGCTTTGTCGTTGTTTTTTCTTTTGCGCAGCCAACTAAAAATGAAGAAACTAATAGAGTACTAACTAATGAATAGCGAACTACCTTTTTCATTCCAAAACCCCCTCTATTTTTAAGGTAAGTAACGACGAGCACCAGCGTATTCCTCTATATATCCTGGTGTATTTAGCGGTATAATTTCTACCGATCTTTCCGCTCTTGGTGAATGAATCATATTCCCATCATCAATATACATTGCAACATGGTGAACACTACCTTTTCCTTGGTTATGAGCGAAGAAGATTAAATCTCCCTTTTGTAAATTTTCTTTATCAACTGCAACTCCCGCTTTTGATTGCGGTCCAGAATCTCGCGGAATTGTAATACCGTACGATTTATAGATCGTATGTGTAAATCCAGAACAATCAAATCCAAAACCACTTGTACCAGCCCATATATACGGTAATCCTAAAAACAGTTTTCCTGTATTTATTAAATCATCAGCTGTCGGAGCCGGAATATCATTTTGAGAACGGTAAACAGTTCCATCATTTTTCCGTAGCCAAGCCTCCTGACCATTTGGCAACAACACTCGGTATGAAATTGTATCTTCACTTAATAAAGGTAAGCGTGTATTATAGCTGACTTCAATTGATTTTTGTTTTTCAGAAGGATTTATATATAAAACAGCTGTCGGTTTCGTTATTAATACAAAAGGTTGGTTTGTTTTATTTGCAAATTCTTGATTATACGTTAATTGTTTTTCGGGCATCCATCCTGGATAACCTTCTTCATTTCGTGGTGTCGGCTGTCCATGAACTAATACTTTCACCCAGTCACCTTTCTTATCAATAACTGTTACTTCTTGACCGAGTAACGCTTGCGTTTCTAATTTATTCGCACTCGTTAGCCATAACTTTTCATCAAGGGTCATTGATTTCGTCCATTTCCATAAATCAACTGGATTTGTTGCGCTAGGTGCATCGATTGGTCGTATTGAATCAGGTGCAGTCCATAATGTGGCAGCAGATACATCTATAAAAGCTTTATTATCTTTCTTCTCTTCAGCATTTGCCGATGTAAACGATGAAAATATAAATAAAGTTGTTAAAAATGCAGTTCCTATTTTTTTCATATATATCCCCCTTAAAAGATAGTTTACTTAACACTTCTTCTAAGATTTACTATTCACTGGCGTGTGAAGGTTTACCTTTGAACCAGAATAAATCATTCCTTCTGGTTCTTCCATTAACCATAGCGGTGCGTCAAGATCAAAATAATGAATATTAGGGTGAGCCGACGCTAAATGTGCGACAGCGCTAACAGAAAGTGAAGATTCCATCATACTTCCAACCATACATTTCACATCAGCCGCTTCTGCGATATCTGCAATACGCCATGCTTCACGTATGCCACCACATTTCATTAATTTAATATTGATTAAGTCTGCATATTTTCCTTGAACAAGTTTTAATGCGTCACTTGCTGAAAATATACTTTCATCAGCCATAATTGGCGTTTGTACATTTTCTTTTACGTACTTTAATCCGTCCCAATCTTTCGCGTGTACCGGTTGTTCAATAAATTCTATATTTAAATTACGATTTTCCATCTCTTTAATGATAGAAACAGCTACCTTTGGGTCCCACCCTTGATTTGCATCTAATCGTAACGTCGTACTTTTTGGTACACTATTTCGAATGGCTTCAATTCGTTCTAAGTCTAAATGAGCAGATTTACCAACTTTAATTTTTAAAGTTTGAAATCCTTTTTCTACATGTTGCTTTGCCTCCTTTGCCATAATGAAAGGCTCATCTACACTCACTGTAATATCTGTATAAATCTCTTTCTTCCCGCCTAAGAATGCGTAAAGTGGAACGTTTTGATATTGGCAATATACATCGTATAAAGCTATATCTACCGCTGCTTTCGCACTTGTATTTCCAATACAACTCATTTGGATGCATCGTAGTAATTGTTGAAATTGAATTATATCTTGACCAATTAAACATGAACGCATTGGTCCTAATACCGCTTCCTCAATCCCACTAGCGAAATCACCAGTAATAACTGGTGTTGCTGCTGCAGCTCCTTTTCCAACAATTCCTTCATCTGTATGAATGAACACATCAATACTTTCAATTTCAGTTACGGTACGGAGTGCGGTCTTAAATGGAGTATGAAGCTTTATATAACGACGCTTCACTTTTAGATCAGTAATTTTCATGTCATTCATCCTTCCGTTGTCCAATAAAGTTCAACTAATTAGGCTTTTACGGGCCGTTAATTTCCATTCTCTCACTCACTGTTAATGCGGAATAAAAAAATCCAGCCGTAAGAAATTCCTTACGGCTGGATTTTGTCTATGATTGAGTAGACAAAGCAGCAATCTGATTATATTTTTTCTGTGCATCTTTTAGCGCTACTAATAACGCCTTTTGAGATGAACCGAAATAACGATTTTTGATTTCTGTTACTAACGCTGGGTCATTAATATTTTTATGTAGAAATAAATATTTAACAAATTGAGATGTTAATGCAATTGTCGCTGAGCAATCTGCATCTACAATTTCCCCTGTCTCCTTCACAAGTACAAATGCTACAAAATAGCTTTTAAACTTTTCGGTAATGGGATTATTTTGGGGTGCCTTCGCATCCCCTACGATATAAATTGTATTTGAAGCGTACACAGCTATCTTCCTTTCTTAAACGAGGATATCGGTTTTCTTAATAGTCGTATGAGCGATAAACTCAACGTTGATTAAAAAATATATCCGCTTACGCATATTATATAAAATTATCAGAATTTTAACAACATTTATTTTTACATATATTCCATAATTAAGGATATTCATGTATTTCATAGATGTAAGAGCTTTAACTCTACATCTTACATTATGTTCTAACTCCTTGTATCATGTTAATTAGCTTCTCTTTTTCCATAATTCCTTTACAAATAAAAAACAGTTAGCCATCGCTAACTGCTTCATTACTTTGGTAATACGAAAATCGTTTCATCTGACTTAGAAAACTGATACTCTTTTCTCGCAAACTTCAAAATCTCTTCTTCATTATCTGTTAAATTTTCTATGTTAGTCTTTAAAGAACCTTTATCTTTCTCTAAAGATACTAATTGTTTCTTTTGACTCGTAATTGTATCTTTCTTTTTATTAATTACTTCTTGTTGTTTCGTTAAAATATATTGAACGTACAAGGTAGTCACCGCAATAAAAATAAACATTAATATAAAACGCCTTATTTTTTTCTTATTAATAGCTCGATTCTCATTAGGCTGTGATAGTTGCTCTGGAATATTAGGAACATTCACTCTCTTGAGTTTCCTCATAATCAAATCCCCCTAACCCATATTTCTTCACCGCCACCGGCAAGATCTTACTAACTAATTTCTATTCTTATAAAATAAGCTCCTTCACAAAAATATCTCATAAATTAACCAATTAAAGATAGCATTCGACGACATTTCCATATTTCCATTGAATTTTTTTATGTATGCTGCAATAAAATAGTAGTTTATGGTATTCTTTTTCTACTATTGTAGAAGAGTTTTTTACACAAAAAATTTCCACCTACATACCAATGTTATAACCTGCTTACAAGGAGGGAAAATATGCATTACCGCACATTAGGTAAAACCGGAATAACTGTTTCAGAAATAGGATTTGGAGCATGGGCAATCGGTGGTGATGAATGGGGACCTGTAAACGATGAACAATCTATAACCGCTATGAAAAAAGCATTTGAGTGCGGTGTGAATTTTATTGATACTGCGGATGTGTATGGTTTAGGACATAGTGAAAAGTTGGTAGCTACCGCAATTAAAGAACATCGCAATGATATTATCCTATCAACGAAAGGTGGTTTAATTGGACATCACTACGACCCTAATGGAGCCCCTGTATATAATACTACCGAAAAAATCATCGCCGTATTTGAAACAAGTTTACAACGTCTTCAAACAGATTACATTGATCTTTATTTTTGTCATATTTGGTGGCATAACCGTAGAGAAACAGAAGCATTTTTACGTGCATTTGAAATATTAAAACGTGATGGGAAAGTAAGAGCGGTCGGTGTTTCGACTCATGATTTACAATACATTCATCATTTCAATAAAAATGATGAAATTGACATCGTACAACTTGATTACAATATATTGAATCGAAAACCAGAAAATGATATATTGCCATTCTTACAGGAGAAAAATTTAGGGGCGGTTATTCGTGGTCCATTAAAAATGGGCATTTTAACTGGGAAATTCACAAATAAAACAACTTTTCCAGATGGAGATTTACGAAAAGATTGGCCAAACGAAACTTGGTTTCAAGAAGACTTACAAAAAGTGGAGAAACTTCGGTTGCTCTCAAATAGGAATCAGACCCTAGGACAACTTGCACTTCGCTATGTACTCTCTCATCCAGCAGTAAGCGTTGCAATCCCTGGTGCAAAAACAGAAACACAAGCACAAGAAAATGCGAATGCGTCTGTTCGTCCTATTTTGAGTGACGAGGAGCTTAACTATATCCATTCAATATAAGAAAAAAGCCCAGTTTGGGCTTTTTTAATTTTGCAAATCAATATCATATTCCATTCTTTTTGCAGTTTCCTCAGCAATTTCCACCCCTAATAAGTTTTTCACAATATGAAACGACATATTAATTCCTGCCGAAATTCCTGCCGATGTAATAATGTGGCCCTCATCTACAAACTTTACATTTTCTAAAACCTGTACATTTGGAAACTCATTTTTAAAATTATCAATACTACCCCAATGTGTTGTCGCTTTTAGTCCCTCCAGTAAACCTGCTTTCGCGAGTAATAGCGCACCTGTACAAACTGAGGTTATTAACTTCACTTCTTTCATTTGTTGGCGAATCCACTCTATTACTATTTCATTTTTCATTTCAATTTCTCTAGCACCTAAACCACCGGGAATTATTAAAATATCCACTGGCGGTAAATCTTCAATACTATAATGTGGCTGTACCTTTAATCCGTTTCTTGCTGTAATCATTTCTCCATTCTGGCTAACTGTATAAACAGTAAATGGTTTTTCTTCATTCACCTTAGTTACAGAAAAAACTTCAAATGGTCCAGCAAAGTCTAACACCTCTACTTCATTAAATAAAGTGAAACTTTAATCGGTGGGGGTTTTCTTCATCCCCCACTGATTATCAGCCCGCACCAATCGGGCTTTTACGGGCAGTTGATCCCCCACCTAACTTCTTTGCTTTCGCTGAATTTTGAGGTAGGGGTCTTACTGCCCGTTAATGCGGGATAAAAATATACCTACACTCCATTTATTCATCATAAGTTCACTTCCTGTTGCAAATGATATAAAAGGTAATCATATCCTTTTTCTAATGCAATATCATATGCTGTCTTCCCATCATCTTTCTTAATCATCTTATTAGCTCCATTTTCAAGAAGTAATATAATTATTTCTTCATTTCCTAATAATGCTGCCTCATGTAGTCCCGTCCAACCGCCACTTTGTACAACATTTACATCCGAACCTTTTTCAATTAAGAAGGCTACAAGTTCACTTTGCTTGTTCGCAATTGCCGCTTGTAGAGGTGTATTTTCATTTTCATTTTTTGCTCTAATATGTATATCTGCACCGTTTTCTAAAAGAAAACTTGCTAGTTCTTTCTGTCCAAAATAAGCCGCTAAATGAAGTGGTGTCCAGCCATCCTCACTAAATTCGTTAACAACACTTGGATTCGTCTTTATAAACTCCACTACTTTTTCCTTGTTACCACTTATCACAGCTTGTGCCATTGATTGTAAATGCTCCATAATAATTCCTCCATCTTTCAAATTATGTGAATATACCCTTTTATAATGTTCTATTAATTATTATATTTTCCTTTCAAAATAAACAGTTTACATAATAATATTATTTGTTTTCTTAATAATCATGATTCAATTACATTATTTATTTAAAATATCAAAATTTATCGTTAGAATTCATAAGAGGGAGAGAATATGTTGCGAGTAATGCCTTTAAACACTGAAGACTATGATTTAATTAGAGCTGCTGAAAAAGTAATCGAAAAAAACTATAAGTACGGTCATCATCATATCGGATCGGCTGTACGAACTATAACAGGAAATGTGTATGCAGCAGTACATGTTGAAGCGAATGTCGGAAAAATAACAGTATGTGGTGAAGCTATGGCAATCGGGAAAATTCATTTCAGAAGGTGATCATGAATTTGATAGCATTGTAGCAGTTGCTCACCCACATCCTCATGAAGGTATAGAAAAATGTTAGGTTGTTTCTCCGTGTGGAATGTGTCGAGAATTAATAAGTGATTACGGAAAAAATACGAACGTAATACTTTCTTATAATGATGAACTTATAGAATGTAACGTGATGGAATTATTACCTGAAAAGTATACAAGTGACGTAGAATAGTCATTAATGCTTTCAATTTATCAAATAATATTATTCCAATAAAAAAACAATCCACGTTTGAAACGGATTGTTTTTTTATTTCTTTTTTATAACGTGTATTATATTTTTCTTATTTTTATTATAAGAAAAATATAATAACAAAAATGAAATCGAAATATATGTATACTTCACAATAACTTTTTCATTTGAAAATCAAATAATACAATTTACCTTACGTTTGAAAAAATACATATAAAATTACTTATAGTCAGTAGTCTTATCATACTAACCTATAACAATTCTGTCTTCTCCCCTTGCCTGTTTCCTTTAACACATACGATTTTAAAACAAGCGCAGTTAATGAATCGGTTAATGTTTTATATGATAAATTAGACAATGCCAATAGATCGTTCGTATATAACATTCTATGTTTCTCTAATAATAATAGTACTAATCGTTCTGACGGTTTTAACGTCTCATCACTCTCTAGTATAAAATCTATATTTTTCATTTCTCTAATTATTACTCCTTATACAAAAAAATACTTTAAACACTTATTTAATATGAAAATAATACACAACAAAATTATAGATATATCAAAATAACATCATCTCGAAACACTATTATACTATAACATAGAAAAGGCATTTCCCAAAATAGGAAATGCTTTTCTTAATTATCTTTTTTATATTGTTTATAGGATTGTTCCAAACCTACATTATATTTCGTGTTCTTATCCGTCCACTCCTCTCCCAAATTACCTGGCCATCCCGATGTATTAGCGACGTATTTAAGTAATTCCCATTCATTTAATCTTTTATTTACACCTCGTTCATATGCTTTAACCATATTAGAGATTGCTATTGTTGCATTAATTTGTAAATCCATTAAACTCTCTTCAGATAACCAAGCTGGTGCTAATCCTCCTCGGTGTAATTGAAATAATCCAAATGATGTTCCATTATCCCCTATCGCTTTTCGATTCAATTTTGTTTCATGATCAGCAATAGATAATGGTATCTAATCTGAAATACCATACCTTTTAGCCATTTCACTAATAACGTCTTTATTATTTTTAATCTCTTTATGCTCCTCATATTTCGAATAAAGAGCAGTAGTTAATGTTACTAACGTAAGTAATATGAATGTATATTGTAACGCTTTTTTCATCATTTCATCTCCTGCTTTGTGTACGTTTCACTTTCTACTTACACTATAAGACCTCTATGTGACATTCATTTGACGAAATAATATGAAAGATACATAAGCTACTAATAAATTAAGTTTTTCTAAAATCACTTAAACAAATAAAAGCGGTTCGTCTATCATGCTCTAAACATGAATGGCTAACCGTTTTCAAGCGTTTTCTCAATTAACATGTTCTACCTTAAATATTTTTTGCAATATGTGGTTTACTGTAATGGCTCGTTCCGCCTCCACCTACTACTTTACCGCCTTTTCCAAAGATTAATAATTTACTGGAACCATCTGCAAGAAGTACTATTACTTCCGCATGATCACTTGTAGCTACATAAATTACATACCCCCCCCTTTGAAATACACGTTTCCCAATTCTTATCAAATTCCGATCTAACTACCCGATTAGAATACACTTGATTTTCAATTCTTCCTTGTTCTTCGTTTTCCAAATTTATTCTCCCCATCCCCCTAAATAGTCATATATATTAAAATCGCAGTCCTGTTTAAAGTAGTGACCGATTTTAACATAAATAGTATATGTATTTTGTTGGAGAATGCTTGGACAATGAAAATGTAACGACAATTAAAAATTTTACAAACGAAACTTCTCCTTAATCATTTCCGCTACTTCTTTAGCACTCAAATAAGTATTATTAATTTTCATATACTCTTCTTTTTCAATTTCACCATGAAGAGAATTTAATCTATGCTTTTTCATCGTTGCTTTTAAATTATTTTCAGACCATTCAATATCTCTTTTGTTCGGTTTATGTTCTAATCTATGTGGGCTTTTGTTGCGCTCTAGTCTTTCATCTAGTTCTGCTTCCAGCTCTACAAAATATACTGTTCCACCTTTTGATTCAAAAATATTTACTACATGATGTATATAATCCCAATCCGATTGGAGGTCAAATGCCCATACATACGTAAAAATCATTCCGTATAAGTCACTTTTAGATACTTCTTCAAATATTTCATTACGAAATAAACTTACCAGTCTTTTTGCTTCTTTCGTACTGTAATCAAAAATTGGACTTACTAAATCAATTGTCATGTGATTATGAAAAAGTTTTAGATCTGTTAATTCTGCCAATTCTTGCCCCACTGTCATTTTCCCAACTGCTTGTGGGCCAAATATTAAGATGAATTTCATTTGTTTTTCCTCCACTCTATATCAATTGATTTATTTTCCAATGTAACCTTGTCTTCCAGTCATATGAAAGATTTCAATTCAATTAATTTCCCCTCACCTCAAATTTTAATTAGGATTCGAAAAAGCTAAATGAATAGATCACTCACTTTCTATAGATTATAATGGTATTTTATAACATATTATTTCAGTTCAAAATATAAAAATCAAAAATTCAGACTACAAATTAAAGAGCCTACTTTAGTAAGCCCTTCCTTAAAAAACATTTATTTCACAATCGGCAACGTCACTTCACTTAATTTTACTGTTAACTTTGTACCTGCTTTCGGCCTAATTGTATAATCATAATCGCTTGCAATTAAAACAACTCCTATTTGATGTCCTGCTTTAAATACATAATCATCTGGCTGCATGTCCCATGTAAATGTATAATCTTTGCCCGGTTGAAGTGCTGTTGAATTTTTTATGCTATTTAAGTTTTGTGGATCCATCCAACCACTTGTCACGATTTCAGGCTTCTCTCCGCCATAATCTACAAGTAATGCCGTTAAATTAGAAACAGAACGGTCAAGATTTCCTTTAAATAAAATCTGTGGTGTACCGCTTATTCGTGTATTTTTTTGCAATACTGGCATCGTGTACACTAATCGATTTGCTACTTCTAATTCTGGGTTTGCTATTAATTGATTTGATTTCATTTTTGCATCATCTACGAACGAGAATACCTTATTAGCAGCCCCCATACTTAATGGTAAATTTACTGCTTTATTACTTAAATACATACGAATTTTTGACGGTACAGCTGCTGGATCTGGCCAGTTTTTTAGTTTTTCCCAAGTTTTATTTTCGCGTTGTACATCAACCATTGGCTCATCCATAATTCCATTTTCAATTCCGTACAACCAGTAATCGAACCATTTATTTTGTGTTCTTTGCCAATCATTAGTTGACGTTCCACCATGCCCACCTTGATGTAACCACATTTTACGAGGGACATCATTTTCTCCGAGAGCTTCCCACCATTGTGAAAACTGCTTCGTCTTTACGTTCCAATCGTTTAAACCATGAACAACAAATACGCTTGCTTTTACATTTTTTGCATCTTTTACATAATTTCGTTTATCCCAAAAATTATTATAATTACCAGTCTTTCGGTCCTGTCCAGCAGTTAGCTCTTTTATAACTTGTCCGCAAACTTCAGGATTCTCCCTTGTTAGTACTGCTTCTGCCATATTATCTGTATCTTCTCCTTGATACCCACCTGGAGCAATGACTGCACCATTTGCACGATAATAGTCATACCAACTACTAATTGCTGCGATTGGAATAATTGTTTTTAAACCTTCGACACCAGTCGTCGCAACAGCATTTGGTAACGTACCATTATAAGAAACTCCTGTCATCCCTACATTTCCAGTAGACCAATCAGCATGAACTTCTTCACCATGTTCTGTATATGCTTTCGCACGTCCATTTACCCAATCAATGACAGACTTTGTCCCAAGTATTTCTTGTTCGTCGCCAGTTGTAGGACAGCCATCTGATTTTCCAGTACCGATACTTTCTCCTAAAATAACTGCATAACCTCTTGGCACATAATAATTTCCGTACGAACCAAGATTAACCGCTCCATACGGTTTTCCTTCATACGCATACAATTCTTCATCTACATTATATACAGGGACATCTTTTAATCCAGCTCGATATGGACTCATTTCATAAATAATCGGCACTTTCACATTAGGATCCGTTTTTGGACGCATAACCTTTACTGATACACGATCTTTTTTTCCATCTCGATCACTATCAACTTCAGTCTCTACAAATAAATTTTCAATAATTGCTTCATCAAGTGAGTAAATCGGTTTTGTCATCCCATTTTCTAATTCAATTTTCGTGTTCGAATGTAACGCTTCTGAAACCTTTCCATTTAACTTAACGCCATTCTTATTTATGTAGTTTGTTTCTTTGTTTTCTGCATGCACAGTCATACTAGAAACTCCTGATGTAATTGATAAAGATAATATTGCTGATAGTGTAGCTATTTTCTTTTTCCCCACGCTCTTCCCTCCCAAAATATTTCTCCTTTTACTATACGATAAAATTACCGAAAATTCAGTTTATATTTTATATAATAAATTGAGGAATTTGTAGAACATTCTCCCGCTGAGCTTTCATCATTATATATCTCCACTTAATACTGTCTTGTAATCATAAAAACATCGTCTACCAATGAGAATAGACGAT
This sequence comes from Bacillus thuringiensis, assembly GCF_014932895.1. Classification (GTDB taxonomy): domain Bacteria; phylum Bacillota; class Bacilli; order Bacillales; family Bacillaceae_G; genus Bacillus_A; species Bacillus_A thuringiensis_AA. Next base: position 399,590 of record NZ_JACYOF010000004.1, read on the forward strand.
GTTTTTTATAGTTTATAATTAGTCCTTCTTCATATAAATATAAAATTTTATCTCTCCATCTATAATAGAAACTGCATATTCAAAACCATGTCTCTCTAAAATGCTTTTTACTATCGCTAATCCTAATCCTGTACCTGATTTTTCTTTACTACGAGAAGATTCTAAGACGTAAAAAGGTTCCCAAATTTTATCGGTATCTTTAATATGTTCAGCATTAATACCATTTTGAATTTGAAAATATACACTTTCGTTTCTATCTTCTAAAGTAATTATTATGTTTTGATTTGATGTATATTTTATCGCATTAGAAATTAAATTTTGAAAGACCATTCTCATTTTATTTAGATCTGCATAAACAATCGCATCATCAACATTATAGTTCAATTGCAAATTGATTTCTTTCGACTCCAGTTCAATCTTATGCTTATCTATTATACTTTGGACTAGTGGTTCAATAGGGAATTGTTCTTTTTGTAAAACATCTCTTTCTAGTTTAGAAAATCGTAATAACTCTTCAATTAGATTTGATATTTGATCAGTTTGTTTAATGATTGTATCTACGTACGAACCATCATCTAAACCATCCTTTATTCCCATAGAATATGCTTTTACTAATGCGATTGGTGTTTTTAATTCATGCGTCACATCACCCATAAATTGTTTTAAATGTTCATTTCGATCTGTTAAATCTTGATGTGCTTCATGCAATTTATCACTCATGATGTTGATGCTATTGGCTAAATCACCTATTTCATCATTCGTTTTCACTTTTGTCTTTTTAAACTTTAAACGTGAAATATCTTCTGCGATGTCACTTAATTCTTTCAATGGAGTCGTTATTATTTTTGAAAGTATCCACACAAGTAAAATAATGAGAAGAAGAGAGAAACACAAAATGTATAAGTAAAATGTATTTAACGTATTTATAATTTCATTTGAATTTGCAATGGAAGTCCCAATTAAAATTATCGTATCATCTTTCGCAATATATTTAGCAAAAAAGCTCGCTTTTACCTTTCCTTGATCATACAGTTTATTCGATTGTCCTTCCGTTTTCACTTTCATGACTTCTTCTTTCGTAATCCACAGTTTATTTAATGTTACCTTCTTTCTCATAAGTTGTGTACGTAGCGCATCATTCATATCAACTTCTGTCTGGTTCATTGACGTATACGCAATTGTAACGTTATTTTCACTTTCAATTGAATGAATAACAGCTTCTAAATCTTTTACTGATGTATTTTGTATTTGTGTTGTAAATTTATTTAAGTTTTCACGTGTTTTATAAATATTATAGTTCGGTAAGAGATTGTTAATTAATAATAATGAAATCGTAAAGATAAGAAAAACAGTTAAAGAAATACTGAGAAATAGCTTTTTTCCAAGTTTATTCACTGTGTTCCTCCAAACTATACCCTAAACCACGATGAGTCTTTATAATATTTTCTCCAATTTTTTTACGTAGTCTTCTTACGTGTGTATCAACAGTTCTCTCTTCTCCAAAATAGTCAAATCCCCATACGATATCTAACAATTTTTTACGAGTTAAAATCATACCTTTATGATTTAAAAAACACTTTATTAATTCTAGCTCTGTTTTTGTAATATCTATCTCTATATCATTTTTATATACTTTATTTTTAGTGAAATCTATTTTTAAATCTTGAACTTGAATAATATCATCATGCTGTACAAGCTTTTTCGCTCGCGTAATTAGCACTCCTGGATGAAATGGTTTTTTTACGTACTCATCTGCCCCACTTTGAAGCGCCGCTAATTCATCTTCACTTTCACTTTTCGCAGTAAGCATTAATACTTTTACGCCCGAATTCTTTTTTATTTCCTGACAGACGGTAATACCACTATTTTTCGGCATCATCCAGTCTAAAATAGCTAAATCAATTTTCTCATCATAAAATATTTGGAGTGCTTCCTCTCCATCTCTCGCTAATAAAACTTCGAAACCTTCTTTTTCAAAATAAGCTTTTAAAATCCTTAACATATCTTGTTCATCATCTGCGATCAATACTTTCATGCTTTTTCCTCCAGTGCTTTTAAACAAAAACCAATTGTATCATACAACTTCTTTGTTACATGTATGTGACAGAAAAATATTTATAGCCTTTGAGGGAATAGTAATGATGAGGTGTTGTATTATGATTAAAAAAATCGGGATCATTTCTCTTCTTTTCTTCCTATTATCAACAAATGCGTTCGCAAATACAAATAAACAAATTGAAGTGTTTGATTGCCAAAAAGAAATGGTAATTCAAAAACAATCTTTAGATCCAGTAATCCAAAAAGTAGCAGTCCGATACGCTAAAGCAATTACTGGACCGTTTAAAAACTTAAACGTCGTTCCGAAAGATGGACATATGATAAAAATCCCTTTATCTAAACCGGTCCCTATTTCAAACCAATGGCTGCACACTACAATAGACGAAGTACTTATTCTACTCCCACTAAATGAAAAACCTTATATTATGCTGTACGATGATGAAAATAATCCCCATTTTTATTATGTAAAAGGTAAGCCGGGGTTATTATTGAAACAAATGAATGTTAAATTATAATTATTAAAAAAAGATCCCACAAGTATCATTCGTGGGATCTTTTTTTATCAGTTAACAAGTTGATTTTTATTTAAAAAATTAATAACCTGCCTTTTGTGATGGTTATCATGATCTACAAATTCTTTAATAATATATATAAGAGAATACGATATTCTAGTATGTGGACAATAAGATACTCCATTGGCAGTTAAAGGTTTCTTTAACTTTCTAGTAGGCAGCAATCTAGGTTCTTTTACGAGTAACTCTCTTTTAGCTTGTGCTTCTTCAATAAGTTTCATCATAAACATTCACCAGTTTTATTAAATGTGTTTATTTTATTTTCATATTCATTTATTAATTTTATTAGGAAATTAAATCCTTCTTCTTTACTTTCTTGGACAAGGTGATTGTATTCATATTTCATTAAATTTTCTATCTGTTGAATATGTATATCTTTCAAGATCATTCCCCTTTACTATGAAAATACATAAAAATGCTCTAGAATTATTTATTCTGAGCATTTTTATGATTGTTCCCTTATTCAATTCGTAATAGAAGTATTCTTCACCTCAGATAATATCCCCTTCAACTCAATTAAATCATCTATTACCATATCCGCACGAGCAAGTTCATCTTCTTGTGCAAAATCAAAATTGCATCCAATTGCGATTAAACCATTATCTTTAGCTGCATTTATATCAGATAGTCGGTCCCCAACTACTGCTGCCTCTTTTATATCATATTTGTTCAAAATACTTTTTACTAAGTCACTTTTATTTAGCGAGCGTATTTGTTCAATACTAAACGTTTCCGCAACCCATTGGTCCAAAGAATAAAAAGATACAATTGCTCGTAAGTATTCAATTAAACCATTACTAGCAATGTAAATTGAACAATTATTTTCTTTTATATATGTAAAAACTTCTTTTACATTCGGATATAAAGCACCTTTTCCGTTCTTTATATTTTCAATTAATCTTTCTAAAAAATATGCATCTGTTTGTTCTCTTACCTCAATAGAATGATCTGGTAATAAAGCCTCCCAAACTTTCGGTAAAGGTACACCCATTATTTCACGGTACTTATCAATAGGTGTTACCGTATCCCATAATTGTAATGATCTTAAATGATCAAATGTATCATCTAACGATAACTCTAAAATTTTATCAGTTTGAAATAACGTTCCGTCCATATCAAAAATGAATGCTTGTAACATTTCTATCTCTCCTTTTGAACTATAATACAGTTTTCCTTGATATATTTTTAAGCATCTCAACGATAATTTCTGAACAATAATTCGCTGCCGTTTTCGCGAAGTCATCATAAGAAACTTGAGCTTCATCATCTGCACTGTCAGAAATACATCTTATTACGAGAAATGGTATATCATTTATGTAGGCAACATGTCCAATTGCAGCACCTTCCATTTCTGTACAATGCGGTGCATATTCGTTTATTAATTTCGCTTTTAGGTTTGAATCTTCAACAAAACATTCACCACTGACGATTCTTCCTTCATGAACCTCCAAATGTAAATTACTACTATTACATGCTTTACGTGCTAACTCTACTAATTCCTTACTTGCGATAAATTCTTCTTGGAACGGAAATAAATTTTTCATTTGAGTTTTATTTACATCATGATGAGTAACGTTAGTGGAAATAACTACATCACCGACTTTTACATCCGGGTGTAACCCTCCAGCAACACCTGTATTAATGATAGAATCTACATCAAATTTATGAATTAATGTTTGCGCACATGCGGCTGCATTTACTTTCCCTACACCAGAACGTGTAATAATCACTTCTGTTCCCATGAATTCCCCAATGTAAAAAGGCATTCCCGCAATTGTCTGTTTTTCTTGTATAACTAGTTTTTCTTAAAGTAAATCTATTTCAATTTGCATTGCTCCGATAATACCAATTCTGTTCATGAATGTAGTCTCCTTTATTAATTTGTAATCCCTTTAATCCTTTCAGACATAACCGATAGTAAAAACTTCGGCAATACAAGTTGTCTCTTTGTTCTTTTTGGCTGTGAAGTTAATCTATACAACCATTCGGTTCCAGTATCTCTCATTATTTTTAGTGCTCTTTTTACAGTACCAGATATTATATCAATCATGCCTCCGATACCAATAGATAGTGGGATATTTAATGTTTGTATGTTTTCATAGATGAATTGTTCTTGTTTTGGTGAGCCTAGTCCTACTAGCAGTAAATGCGGCTTGAATTGCTTGATTTGCGTTTTTACTCCTTCTATTTCTTCACCATTTACAAATCCATGCTGTCCTTTAAACTGTGCACATAGATACTATTCTTTTAATTTTTCTAATGCTATTTCGTTACTTTCGGGTACAGCTCCATAAAGAAAGATACGATATCCATTTTCATTACAATGTTTTATTAAATCGTGAGTGATATCTGCCCCAGTAACACGTTCTTTCAGCGTTCCTTTTAATATTTTCGAGCCAATTATGACCCCAATCCCATCCGCTGTTATTACATCCGCAGATAATAACATCTTTTTAAACTGCTTTGATTTAGCCGTGTTTTCCTTTGCAGACATAACAATTTCAGGATTTGCAGTTACTACAAACCTTGGTTTCTCTTGTTGTTCATGTAGCCAACCTTTTAATAAACTTATACCTTTTTCATATTCTAAAGTTGAAAAAGGTATTCCCTTTATAAGTTGGTGATCCACTATTCTCTCTCCTTACATAAGTTGCAAATATTCATCAATATCTTTAGAGATTTGTCTAAAAGCTTTATCCCAGAATACATAGCTTGTTATATCTATTTCAAAATGTTTTTTCATTAGCTCTTCCACTGGAGCTTTTCCTGTTTCTCGTAAAAACTCTTTATATTTCGAATGAAAAGTACTTTTACTTCCTTGAGCTAATTCTAATAAACTAAAACTTACTAAATACCCAAATGTGTATGGATAATTATAAAAAGGAACATCCGCTATATAAAATTGAATATATTTCATCCACACGAATGGCTGATATTCACTTAGAGCATATCCATATGCTTCTTCTTGTGCCAATATAGATAACTTCTCAATTTCGTCAGCACTTATAGGACCTTCTTTACATTTTTCATAAAAATTCTCCTCAAACTGAAATGATGCTCGAATGGCCATAACATAATTAAAAGTATTTCTTATTTTCCAGCTAAGTAATGACTTTTTCATATCTATACACTCGTTTGTTTGAATTAAATAATTTAATAGTACTGTTTCAAAGAAAATAGACGCTGATTCAGCTGTACTCATTGGCAAATAATCATCTAAAAATGAAGTAGATTGCTCAAAACTCATATTATAAAAATGCCAAGCATGTCCTAGTTCATGAGCAAGTACTCTTATACTATCGATACTTCCGTCATAACGCATAAAGATTCGTGATTCTTTTTCACTGAAAAATGGAGCGCAAAACCCACCTGGTGGTTTATTATCTCTCGGTTCCGCATCTACCCATCCACTCTCTATTGCATTCCGTGCAAATTCTGCTAATTCTTCATCAATATCTTTAAATGCATCATATATATTTTGTACTGCTACTGAAAAAGGGATAATAGCCTCATTATTTTCCTTTATTGTCATAAGTTCATGCCATGTAATCGAAGCTTTCCCTTTCTTATACACGTTTAAAACACTTACTAATTTATCAAGATTTTCTTCTGTCGCATTCCACATTCGTAATAATTCTGTTTCTGAAACGCCATTTGCATGAAGAGATTGTGTTAAAATCTCTCTATCTTCTAATTCATTACTCTTTGTATTGCGCAATCTCCCTATTTGATTTAATACAGTAGCAAAGATTTCTTTTTCCTTATGTAAAGTATTTGTTAATAACTCGAATACTTCTAATCTTTCCTTTTCACTATCACTATTCATTGCAATATTATTTGCCTGTCCAAATGATAATTGTTTATTATTGTGCTCTATTTCTATCCTGTCCCTTAATTGTATGTACATATTTTCCCACGCATTAAGTTCATCTTCTATTAATCCAATTTCAGTATTATTGGAAGTTCCTACTTCACTTTGTGATATTAAATTCTGTATTTCTCTTTTTTGTTCCTTTACTTTCGAAGTCAGTAAAGGAATTTCAGATGAAACACTTTCTTCAGTCGCTCGGCAATACAAATAGTATTCTGCTTTTTCAATTGCTTGTATGAGTTTTAAAAGAGTTTCTACTTCTTTTGTTACTTTATATTCTTCTCTCAACTTCACTATCGGAAATATAATATCTTCATACGAATACAATCGATCTAAATCCCATTGAGCAATTTCTTGCATTTTTATAGCCGCCTCCTATTTTTACAAATAGTTACAGATCGTTCTCCCTACACAATTATATACGAAAATAGAATATTTAAATATCTTTAAATATTCCGTTTTCCATAGATGGAATCAGATTTACATTCTTTACTTCTGCTATTTAAATGTAAATAACATAAACACATGAATGATACGATCACTGGAATAAGTATCATTCCTCCTATAAAAGGGTAAACCACTACACAACATGTAAAAGCTATTATAGAAAAAATTTTACCTAACCTATTCTTTATTAATTTCATTCCAGCCGCGGTACCGACTATATATGTAACAATTCCTAACGAATTCGGTATTAATACAATTTTATCTATACTAATTTGAAAAACAAAACTTATTAACAAACCTATTATCGCAATACAACCTACAACTTTTACTGCATTTGTTGGAGTTTCTCTTTTTTTATTAATATGTGCTAAATAACGAGGTGCAACTTCTTCTTTTCCTAGTGAATAACCCAAGCGACCCATACTTGCAATAAATGCATTTGTCGTCCCTAAACAAATGATAAAAGCTAAAAATCCAATTATCCATGAAAATTGGTCGCCTAATGTTTGCTTGATTACAAGCACGAGAGCTGTAGTATTAACAGCATTTATATAATAGGATTTCGTTCCAATTACTGATAATGCAATCCCAATATATAAAACTCCAATAATAATAATCGCAAATCCTGTAGACAAAATAATATTTCTTTTTCTAGGCGTTTTAAATTCTGGAGCTAAACTTGCAATGGCTTCCCAACCGAAAAACGACCAAAAAATTAATAATGATGCTTCTAAAATTGGATTTATTTCTTTCATTGAAATATGTACATTTATATTTTTTATTTCAATATAAGACAGCGAGCTTATAATTGTTACGATTAAAATCAAGAAAGTTAATACACCTATACATATTTGAAACAAGCCACTTATTTTTAATCCACATAAATTGAAACCAATTGAAATACTCAACATAATTAGCGCAATAACGTACGAAAAATATGATGGTAAAGCAAACACTTTCGCTATATACATTCCACCAGTCAATGATACAACGATCTGCCCAACACTACCCGCGGTAAAAAAACACCAGCCTATCATTGCACCCATATTTTTTCCGAATGCTTTTTCTGAAAAAGTAGCAATTCCACCCGCACTTGGGTACTCAATCGATAAAAAAGCGAATGTAAATGCAAGTGGAATACTCAGTGAAATCATCACAAGCCAAGAAACAACCGCATTCCCTTCTGCTACACTCGCTGTCATACCAGGTAAAATAAGAATTCCTGATCCTAAAACTGCTCCGACGTATAAAGCCGTTCCCTTTTTAATAGAAATAGTTTCATTGAAATGATTAGACATTACATGCACCTCCATTTATATTTTAATTATAGAAAGTTATCAGTCTATTCAATACTCAAAAGTGTATGTAATTTAACATTAGATTTTACATTATGTATTAACTTCAGAAGTTTACTTTCAATTTTGCAAAGGAGCATAAATTATGGATGAAATCGATAAGAAAATAACCCTATTATTACAAGAGGATGCCAGGATGACAATTACAGAAATGACTGAGCATTTACACCTTAGCCGCCCTAGTGTCACAGAAAGACTAAAAAGGTTACAAGATGCAGGAATAATTGAAAAGTATACAGCTCGAATATCACTTGATGCCATAGGAAAATCAATTCAAGCATTTTTAAGAATCGAAAATTTAAAGATTCCATGCAAAAAATTTGAGGAGAAAATATACGAAGAACAAAAGATACTTGAATGCCACCGAGTAACAGGTGAAAGCAGCTACTATTTAAAAGTAGCAGTTCACTCCATGAAAGAATTAGAAGAAATAATTGATATCGTTATACCATTTGGAACAGTAAAAACTTCGATGATTTTATCTTCACCGATACCATATCGACCAATCATTGTAAAATAGTAAGATACGTTGGAGGCGCCGCTACTCTTTTAATACTAGCATCCTTCCTTTATCAGTGGAACAATGGTTTAGTAGTTGATGATACTGAAACATTTGGTTTTATGCTAGTGCTAGCCTTCACTAGTTTCCTATCTACCTTCATACCTACTAAAAAGAAAACTATTAACTAATTTAAAATTACATATTTTTCACTCACATAAAACAATTATATTAGAATAAAAAAAGGATTGATCAAAAGATCAATCCTTTACTCTACTTCATTTAAAAAAAATAACGTTATAACGCCAGGTCCTGTATGTGCTCCGATTGCTGCACCAATTGTATTTACGATAAATACTTCACAACCAAATCTTTCCGTAATTAATGCTTTTAATGCTTCAGCTGTTTCTAAATCGTCACCGTGTGTAATACCGATTGTTTGACCTTTAAGGTCTTTTCCACGCTCTTCCATAATATCTACAATGCGGCCAAGCACTTTCTTTTTCCCTCTTACCTTTTCAAGTGGTACGAGTTTTCCTTCTTTCACGTTCAAGATCGGCTTAATATTTAGTAAACCACCGATAAAACCTGCTACTTTACTTAAACGTCCACCTCTCACTAGGTACTGCAAGTCAGCTACAGTGAAAATATGTTCCATATGGTTCATTAAAAAATCAACACGTTTTAAGATATCTTCTTTTAATGCGCCTTCTTTTGCCATTTTAGCAGCCTCTAATACGACAAGCCCTTGGCCAAGCGAAGCACATTTTGTATCGATAATTTCTAAATCTAAATCAGCATATGTTTCTTTCACTTCTTCTTTAATAACAACTGATGATTGATATGTACCAGATAGTTCAGATGAAAAAGCTAAATATATACAAGGATTACCTTCTTTTGCATAAGAAACAAATTTTTCTTGGAAAGTTTCAAGTGAAGGCAAAGACGTTCTATAAATAGCGCCTTCTCTCATATTTTGCAATAATGTAACTGAATTTAATGTAACTCCATCTAAATACTCTGTTTCTGCTTCATCATATACACGGAGTGGAATTAAATCAATATCATATGCTTGCAGCAATTCTAACGGTAAATCCGCCGCACTGTCCGTAATGATTTTAACACCCATTTTTAAACCTCTATTCTGTTATAAATATAAAAAAATAAAATAATAAATAGTACTTTTAAATTATATACGTAAAACCTAAATGAAGAAAGGAAAAGACTTTATATTGTATGCACTATTCTTCAAAACTTGAACTGTTAATAAATATCATCCCAATTCAACCACTTTTTCCCTGCCCATACATTCTGTATAATGAAAATAGTACAATTTTTCTGAAGGAGGAACCGTATGAGTATTCAACTAGCTACATCTAATGATTTAGAATGGATTAATAACCAATATGAATCGATAGGTTTTGTACCAAGTGATTTAAGAAAAGATAAAGTTGCAATCATTACTTATAACGATGCGTATGCAGGAGTTGGGCGATTAGTCCAAATAGATGAAAATACGATTGAAATGGGCGAGATTTTTATTCTCCCTACATTTAGAGGTCTACAATTAGCTGGGGAACTAGTTTCATTTTTAGTACAAACTGCGAAAGAATTACAAATACAACATGTATATTGTCTTCCTTTTGAGGAACTAGAAAGTTTTTATAAAAAATACGGTTTTAATGAAGTTGATACGACGAAAGAAGTTGTCCATCCAATTATTCAAAAAAAATATGATTGGTGTTTAAAAACTTATGATAAACATGTATTACTGTTTAAGTTGTGATTTCTCTTTAATTGAAGATGCTACACATTGTATTATATCTCATGTTTTAACAAAGATGTTTCCGTTTTATCGATCTTAATAACTAATATTTCCAATCGATTCCTCAGTTTTATTTCACATTTTTCCCCAACCCTTATTAGCTAGCTCGTTTGCAAACTTGCTAGCATTATTTTAAGTTTCTCAATTACGTTCTCCTGAAGAAATTCTTAGCTACTTAGTGGAAATATGATTATTTATGTAATCCGCACACGAACTTCCTGTTCTTGCAATAATTGGATAGTTAATTCCAATACAATATTTTGCATTAATTGACTTAGCTTATCATGAGATGTACTTTGTTCTGCTATAAATTCAATACATTGAAATATATAACCTTCTACAAGTAGGCTCCCTTTTTCAATTACAGATGGTTCATCCCCTTTTTTTATCATTTTTGGAAATGAAAATTCTTTTTTTGTCAAAATAATTTCCTGTGATACCCCTTTTATTCCTATAACTTTTTCTTTAAATACAACCTTTTCTTGTATACTAATTTCACCTTTATATCTCCCTATTTCTATTGGTAGTTTCGCAGATATATAATTATTTACATCTACTTCATCTTCCTTCTCTAATATTATACCGTGGATAGGAATCCACGAAGATGTGCCTACCCAATTCTCTTCCATATTCCCTTTTACTTTTTGATTAGAAAGTTCTAAGAGCACTCTCTTTTCATAAAGATTTGAAGAAATTAAATTACAATTAACTTCTCCATGATAATGTTGGACTGTAGTTAATAACTTAGCATCCAGTTCAAGACCCCTGTCATCTTTTTGATTCCGAAATACAAATGCTTCTTGATTTTTGACATTGATATTAGGAAATTTTATAAAACTAGTCACATCCGAAATAATAGAAAATGGGGTTTTCACTACTATTGAACGCACTGAAGCCTCTATTTTTGACTCTGAATTTATACTTTCTTTCTTCCATTCTGTTTCTTCACTTTTTTTCTCTAATTCAGTTTCTTCTTCTCCTTTCTCTGATTTAGTTTTCAACTCCATTTCCTCTAATCCAATCGATTTATCTTCTTCTTGGGACTCCATTTCTTTACTTCCTTTTTCTGATTCACTTACTTTACCTTCTTTCTTGGACTCTAATTCTTTACTTTCTTTCTCTGATTTAATTGTTTTATCTTCTTTTTTCGATTCAGTTTTTTCACTTTCTTTCCCTAATTCAATTGATTTATCTTCTTTTTTTGTTTCTGTTTCTTCACTTTGCTTCCTTTCTCTTATTTCACGTGAATCATCCTGAACATTCAGCATTTTCCCTTCGTAAACTTTGTTCCATATTCCCTTACCAACCCAAGCATTATTCATCACCATCCCCCCATCTGATGAAATTCATAAAAATATGTTTTTTGCACGTGACCATTTCATCATTATATATGTTTTATAATAATAAAAAAGACATTGTCTTTTTATCAAAGACAATGCTTTTTTAGTTTTATACTTGTACTTGTAAAACTTTTAAAGTAAGATCTAGTACAATTTTTTCACGAAGAGTTCCAAATGGCTCGTTTAATTCTGTTGGACAAGAGGAAAAGTCTAATTCGAAAAATTGAGCGCTTACTAATTCACAATATGGTTGTTCGTTATAAAAAACTGCATTTCCGAAGAAATATTTGTCTAAACGTGGTAAATCGACATTTTTAGGGTTAATAAAATGAGAAGTAGCGTCTGAGGAGGAAGCTACTAAAGCTAGTGATAGGAAATCAGCTTCCATTAAATGTGCAAAACCAGAAAATGGTACATTCGCAATACGATCATATAGAACTCCATTACACTCATCATTTGCATATTCAATATTTTTACGAATATATCCTTGTACAAATAATTTTGCTCTTGTAACTCGGCGGTAAGGCGTACCAGCTACCAGAGTAAATGCTACAGGAACTAACTTACATTGTGTTAAAAATACATTTTTTAACACGCGTTTAATCTCAGTTGCTGGAGGCTCTAATGAAATATCAGATTCTACAACAATTTGAATTGTTCTTTCCGCTAATACAACTGGTATTTTTACAATCGGTGCTCCTGAAGTAAGAATTGGTGCTGCAGCCTCATCACTTAATGATGTTTGGGTTTGTCCTACCACCTGACATGGTACATTAATTGGGCATTGTTCACTCATATTTTATAATCTTCTTTATACAAGATTTTAGAGCTTTTTTAACTCTCTATACTGTATATGTCTCTCTTCTATTAATGCGTGGGTTTGTATCATAGTTACTTTTATCATTTATAAAAAATTAAGAGTAATTCCCCTTTAGTAGTTAAACACATACAACTCAATATTTTGAACCTATATGAATATTTACCTAAATAAAATTTCTTATATTAACTATTAATATGATCCAGAAAGCAGTACATCACGATTACTGTCCTCTTTTATAAAAAAATAAAACCCACTAAAATTGCCGATTTTTGTAGTAAATAGATCGCAAAATCTTCTCAACATTGAACTAGTTATTTTATTCTCTAATCTTTCAATAGGATTTATCAACAATTCTATCGAAAACATTCTAATCACCAGTCTTTCCCTTTAAATTCCTTACGTTGTACAATTGTACAAATCCCCGTTCATTTACCTATTATTCACAAAATAAGTATCATACACCTTATCAAATACATATCCTAGCTTTTCCGCCAGTTTGGCAGACGTATTATTCGCTGCATCCCAGTTTGGATATATCTCCTTTTCTAAACAATCCAATATTAATGCCGCACTAACTACAGTCGCCAATCCTTTTCTTCTATGATTCGGATCAGTAGCAACTTCAATTTCAATCCCCTCATCATAAATACTATACGATGATGCACCACATACAACTTCCCCATTATATAAAACACTATAACCTATGCCTCGATTTACATAATCATCAATTGATTTAAATTGCCTTGTAAAATCTTCAGAAACTTTATGTAGAGCGGGATTATTCGCAATGTGCTCATCTATTTTTCTTAATTCATACTCTCTTGGAAGTAGCGATATAAAAGATTGTAATTTCGTACGATCAAACACCTCTGGATTTCGTTTGAATTTATAGCGCAAAAACTTATCTATTTTTCTGTCATTGAATGTTTCTAAACGTTGTTTCCACTCATCACTATTTACAATTACTAAAATTCTATCAGGGATGTTACATAATAACTCTTCTGTTTCTTTCGCATTTGAATCACCTGCATAAAATGTAAAAATCCCTACCGTAATTTGTGCCACTGTCGGATTTTCAAGGTCGTTTACCCAAGCAGTTCCCATATATCCTTGTAAATAAGAAAATAGAACAACATTATTAAACCCTTCAAACATAGAAACTAACTTTTTTCTTGTATGTATATTTGCTTCATATATCATTTACATTCCTGCTTTCTCTGAAAATCAACTTCTTATTGGACTACACGTAAATGATCCAAAAAGAAAGAATTGATGCCTTGTTAACCTCGTCTATTAAAATAAAAGTATCAAATAATTATAAATTATATGCAAATACAACCTTATTATAACACTTACTTACAGTAAAATGATTCCATCTAAATAATAAATAGGTTTGTATTTGTTGTATACAGTAGCTTTCCTCCTTATTTTCAAAGTAAAAACATGATTATTCGTAAATAATGAACAAAATATGTAAAAAATATATAAATTTCCGTATAAATACACATAACAATTTCATCTTTTAACAAAAAAGCGTTATAATAAAATGAAACTTACATTAGTGAGGAGCTCTATTCCCACTAATGGTTTGTTGAACCAATCAGGCTCTTACGGGCAGTTATCTCTCATCGTTTACTTCTTCATCTTGAAGTGAGAGTTTACTGATCGTTATTGCGGGATGAATTGCAGCCTCTACGATTACGTTATAAAGGAGATTAAAACAATGGCTAAAATTAAAGTATACCAAGCAAAAGAAGAAAATATGGACGCAGTAAAAAACATTATTGATGTCGAGGAACAAAACCCAACTGCTGAAAACTTACAAAATCTATACGCATGTGTATTAGATACAGAGGATATGGCGTTACCTGAATCATACATTGAAGAAGATATCTTAATTGATTCTATTGAAGTTATGGTTAATGCTTCTCAAAGCAAGCTAAGAGACTTAGGTACATACGATGTAATCGAAGTTCAAAACAAAGGTAAGAAGACACAAATTTTATTATTAGCAGACGAAGAATACGAAATTATCGAAGGCTAATGTAAATCCCTACATACGAAAAAGCTCCCTTCAAATTTGAAAGGAGCTTTTTCTTTACGCTTTTGTTGTTTCACTTTTCACCTTGTTTTGTTCTTTCTTATTTACCATTCGCTCATTCCCCATAAAGAAAATGAATACGAATGCTAAACCAGCTGGGACTAACGCCCACATAAATGTCTGAACGATTGAACTAGAAAGAGCATCAATAATTTTATCTAATATTTGCGGAGGAATTTGAGACCTTGCAGATTCTGATAGAATGGCTCTTGAATCTCCTAATGCGTTTGTATTCATTCCCTCGCCCATACCTTTAAAAGCTTCTTCTAATTGATCTTGGAAACCAGTTCTTTGAATCATCCCGAAGATTGTAATACCAAGCGTCATACCTAATGAACGAATGAAGTTACTCGTTGAAGTCGCAGATCCTCGCTGCTCCATACCAAAGTTGTGAATAGCAGCCATACTTAGTACAGAGAATGAGAAACCAACCCCAAATCCGATAATAATCATATAAACCGTTAATAATACTCGGCTTGTTTCCGGCGTTAACGTGCTTAATAAGAATAATCCGATTAACATAATAACAGCAGAAATAATCATAATGTTTCGGTAGCTAAGCTTCGTCGTTAAAAATCCGCCTAACTGTGCTGAAACGACTGATCCTAACATCATCGGTAAAAGTAACAATCCTGAGTTTGTTGCAGTCCCGCCATATACACCTTGAATAAATAATGGAATGTACACAGTTGCCGACATAAATGCAGCCCCGTAACATAATGCAATAATAGTACTCATTCCAAACAAGCGTTGTTTAAACATCTCAAATGAAATGATTGGTTCTTCTACTTTTCGTTCAATACATATAAATGCAATTATTAAAATAGCGAATCCAGCAAATAAACTTAAAATAAAGCTAGAATCCCAATCATATTTTTGACCACCCAGTTCTAAGGCAAACATTAAACAAACTACTGCTCCAACTAAAGTAATTGCGCCAAACCAATCAATTTTTTGCTTTCTATGAACTCGTGATTCTTTATAAAAGAAGGTAATAAAAATAAGTGCTAAAATGCCAAGCGGTAAGTTAATGTAAAATACCCAGTGCCAGCTAATGTAATCTGTAATATATGCGCCAAGTAACGGCCCGAAAATACTTGATAAACCAAATACTGCTCCGAATAAACCACCCATTTTCCCGCGTTTTTCAGGAGGGAAAATATCAAAAACGATTGTAAACGCGATCGGCACTAATGCCCCGCCGCCAATACCTTGAATGGCACGATAAATACCTAACTGTGTAATATTTTCAGCCGTACCACAAAGTGCCGAACCAATCATAAAGACAATTAAACCAAAAATAAAAAATCTCTTTCTACCATACATATCTGATAGTTTACCGAAAATCGGCATACCTGCCATTTCTGCGACCATATAGGCAGAAACGACCCATACAAAGTTTTCAAGGCCTCCTAAATCACCAACAATCGTTCCCATCGCTGTTACGACAATGGTATTATCCATTGATGCCATTAAAATACCTAGCAACAAGCCCGCCACAACAAAGCCGAGCTTATTATTCTTCTCAACCATATCTCTTGCTCTCCCTCGTACTACTTATATTTGTTTATATTCTTTTACGAATGCATTACCTTTTTGATTAAAACTAGTATGATATTCTACAACACTAATTTCACATCCTGGACCAATTGTAACATTATTTCCCCTTACTACTTCAGCAATTGTATGTTCTAAATAAATATCATCTCCTTCAATCATTGATGTTTGGAGACTTCCAGCATGACTTGTAAAAGGAATAAATCGTGCTTTTTTACGAACTATAATCTTTTTACCGCCGACTTCTCTTACTTTACTTCCTTCATATCGAAGTAAGATTTCAATATTTTCCGCATTAAGTAATCCATCACTTTCAAGACCACCAGTTAGCGATAAATCTTCTACCTCAATATCTCCCTTGACATTTAAAGCACCTTTCACATCTACGAAATCACCAGTGAACTTTCCTTTAACTTCTATCATACCTCTAACTTTTGTTTTTTCAATATGAGCATCACCATGAATTTGTGTATTACCATATACTTTTACATATTCCGCATCTACATTTCCTTGTACTTCACTATCTCCATACACGACATATTTTTTAACTTTCATATTACCGCGTACATCACTCGTGCCATATGTTTTGAATTCATTACAACTCATATCATTAGTAATTGTTCCTTCACCACGAATCTTTACTTTGTTATAATCTCCGCCTGCTGAATTACCGGAACCATTTACTGTGAGACTATGTTGATGTTCCATACTGATTTCTCCCTTCCGTTAAACCTGCTTAATTTCTTTTACATTTGCGCTTTTATCAACAGTAAGCACTCCGGTATATTCAATCAGTTCAATCTCACAGTTTGGTCCTACTGTAACATTGTTTCCTCTTACCGTTTTTATGTGAGCATAATCTATATCGATATTGTCACCTTCTAGTAGTTCAGCTTCTAACTGCAAGCCAAATACTGATTTAAATAGTCTACTAAAAGTACTCAATCTATGTCTTACTTTAATCGTTTGACCACCAATCTCTTTTGCTCTACATGTACCGTGAATATTTATATGAATTTCATCTGCGCTTAATAATCCACCAACTGTAAATTGTCCTTCTGAAGAAAATGTATCAACTTCACAATTACCATCAATCGTCGCTTGACCGTTGATTTTAAATTCTTCACCAGTGACATTTCCACCTATCGTACCTTTTCCTGCAATTTTCAAACTGGTTGCCTTCACATCTTGTGTAATAGTCGCTTTTCCATCAATTCGCATCGTTTCTGTATTAACTGTACCATCAACCTTACCTGATCCACTAATTCTTGCATTGCTACTTTTCAAATCACCAGTAACTGTACCGTAACCATTACATTCAAACTGGTCACATTCAACGTTTCCATTCACAGTTCCTTTTCCATTTAGTTGTACTTTATGAAACTCACCGCCATTCGATGAACCGTAACCGTTTATAATTAAATTTTCTGTACGCATTATTTCTCCTCCACTACAACAGTTTAGTTTTTAATGCTTCGGTATATTTCGTAATTGCTTTACGTAAAACAACTTTTGTTCCCTTTTCAAAAATTAAATCGTCCACGTTTGAAACTAAGAAACATGTAGAAATCCCTAACTTTCGAACGATAATTAAGTCGCAAATTTTATGCTTAATTGCTTCATAATTTTCTCGTAAAACTTGTAGAACCATTTTTCCTTCTTCTAAACTAATCTCTCCCGATTGTAGTAATTCTTCTAACATATACACATATAGAATATCTACAAATTGAAAGCCTGCCGTTTTGTTCGTTTGCTCTATGAAAAATTGTAAAACTGGTTCTGATGCAATGCCCTTACGTAAGATGTCTTCCTTTGTTAAAAGAATTTCTCTCACAATCGGTGAAAACATATTCGCTAGTTCATCAAGTGATAAATCCTCTTTCATCGTCTGGATTTTATCAATACGATCTAATATCTTTTCTTTTGGAAAAAATGTTTCCTGACCCGTGAATGTTGACTTTCGTACAAACCAATCTTCCGGTATTAAATTTTTTCTTTTCCACCTATATAACTGTCCGTATGAAATACCAGTTAGTTCTAATAAATCTTTTTTTGAAATTAAATCTGTACTCAACTGTATAACACTCCTTCCTAGGAATAATGTAACATAACACTGTTACGCTGTAAATGGACTTTTATAATAAATAGCGTAACAATGTGTAAAATAAACCTCATTTTTCATACAAAAAGGTTCTTACGCATCTTACTAAAGTGCATAAGAACCTTTTTGTATCAAGACTTAAACCATATTTCATAAAAATCAATCCAACCTTGTGAATTAATCATTATATTTTGTACTTTTTCATGTGTACTTACCTTTTGTTTGTTACGATATAAAGGAATAATATGAATTTGGCGTAACAAAGTGTCCTCAAGATTGCGTAACAGTGTACGCCGTTTCTCTAATTGATTTTCTGTAAAATAAGGTTGTAATACTTCATTAAAATTTATATTGCTATGCTGATGAATAAAACTGTTTTTTGTAAGAAACATGTATAGTAGACTATCTTCTATCCGCTCACTAATCGTTGCACTATCATGCATGATATCCGCTTTTTGTATCATCCTTGTTAGCAATAACTCATCTATTTCAAGAAAATTGATTTCTATATTAACGCCATATTTCGCGCACTCTTTTTGTATCCAATGCGCATCTTCAACATGATCTCGCCCTTTAAATGTATAAAGTTGTAACACTTCATTATGATAAGTACTTCTTTTAATTAAACTTTCTATATCTTCCTCGATTTTTACTATGCTGTCACTTGCTAATATTAATTTCTTTGCCACTTCACCACGTTTTCCCCCAAGTTGTTGAACAATTGTATCGCCATGAATGATTTTATATAGTGCCTTCCGAAACAACTCATCTTGCATTGGCCCTTCTTTCACAAGATTACATGTTATATATGTCACGTTCGACTCAAGTCGATACAATTCTTTATTATGTTTTTCTCTATCTTTATACTGCGCTTTTATTAAAACATCATATGTATTTACACTTTGTTCTACATTCCATAACTCAACGCGATCTAGAAAAGGTCTCTCTCGAAAATATAAATGATGGGCTTCTAGTATAAACAGATTTTCATTACTTTTATATAATTGAAAAGGTCCTGTACCAATGAAGTTTCCTACTTCATCTTCTCTTACGATAGAACACTGTTCTGCACTTAGCATATGTAAAAACATCCTATTTTCCGTATGTAATTGAATTTCTACAACATATTCATCTACTGCACGGAAACTTTCAACATGTTGTAACATCCAAGAGTGCGGGTTGTTTTCAGCTTTCATAAATCGATTTAATGAATATATAACATCATGTGTAGTAAGTCGTTTTCCATTATGAAAGTGAATCCCTTTTCGTAAATAAAACGTCCATATTTTTTCAGAATCATTATACTCCCAGTGAAAAGCAAGTCTTGGCTCTATAGAATTTGTTTCCTCGTTTACATGTACAAGTGCATCAAAAATATGTTTAACCATGTGGCATTCCGAGCGCATCGTAGCGTAAACCGGATCTAAAGCGATGTCTAGATTCATTTGTACTTGCAAACGAAGTACATCTCTTCTCCCTTCGGATGTCATTTCAATTTTATGACCAAATATTGAATCTATCCAAGTTTGAAATTGCGTTTGAAGAGATGGAAAATACGAAGTATAACGTTCGATAAAACTGATTCCACTTTTTACATCCCCTTGTTTTGTTATTGCTTGTCCTCGTTCTAAAATTAAAGAAAGTGGATGTTTTTGAAACAATATCTTTGAACGATTTCCTCTTCCTCTTCCCGGAAACCATATGATCCAATTTAACTGTTCTAATTTTTTTATAATTAATTTACTATTACGCTCTGTACAAAATAATGTTTCAGATATATTTTGCACTGTTACTTCTAATTGTTCTCCCTCTCGTTTCCCTTTTCCATAGGCAATCCATAGTTCAATATATTGATCTAAAATAAACATAATAATCCCCCTAAAAGGTGAAAAATACTCCCTTTTGTTTCTACCCTTTTTCAATTTCTCCTTTCATCTTATCATTTCGATATAGAAAGGAGGAAATAATATTGAATCATCTCTTACTACGTTACAATAAACCTATTATCATTAGACTATGCGGGGAATTATTAACCCGAACAACTGAATCAATGTTAGCTCTCATTATGATCATTTACGTTAATAAAATGCTAAACGGCAATATAATGATGACTATGCTTATTTTCGGACTACAACCACTTTCAGACATTGTATTTACACTTATTGCTGGAGGAATTACTGATAAATATGGGCGAAAAAAGATCATGTTAATCGGATTATTGCTGCAAGGTGTTGCAATCGGTAGTTTCGTTTTTGCTCAATCCATTTTTATTTTTGCACTGTTATATGTTATTAATGGTGTTGGTCGTTCTTTATATATTCCCGCTCAGCGTGCTCAAATTGCTGATTTAACAAAACAAAAACAGCAAGCAGAAATTTTTTCTCTCTTGCAAACAATGGGTGCAATTGGATCAGTAATCGGTCCATTGGTCGGTGCAAGTTTTTATAAGACTCATCCAGAATACTTATTTATCGTACAAAGTGTAACGCTTACGATATATGCCGTAGTTGTTTGGACGCAGCTCCCAGAAACTGCTCCGGCAATTATAACGACAAAACAAAAACTTGAAGTACCATCTCCAAAACAATTTGTACGCAAGCATTACGCCGTATTTGGACTTATGGCTTCTACACTTCCTATTAGCTTTTTTTATGCACAAACTGAAACAAATTATCGTATTTTCGCAGAACATGTATTTCCGAATTTCGTGTTTATACTCGCATTTATTTCAACTTGCAAAGCCATTTTGGAAATCATTCTACAAATTTTCCTCGTAAAATGGTCTGAACGATTTTCCATGACGAAAATCATCCTTATTTCTTACACCTGCTATACAATAGCTGCAATTGGATACGGGTATTCAGCGACTATCTCGTCTCTATTTTTCACATTACTTTTTTTAGTCATTGGAGAAAGTATTGCTTTAAACCATTTATTGCGATTCGTTTCAGAAATTGCTCCTAATGATAAACGTGGATTGTATTTTTCAATTTACGGTATACACTGGGATATATCTCGAACGTGTGGACCTATTATCGGTGCCGTTTTATTAAGTAAACTAAACGGTAGTATGCTATTTTATATTTGTGCTTCTTTCTTAATAGTTGGAGGCATTGTTCAAGCGCTATTTATTCAAAATTTAGAACGAAAAAAATCAGAAAAAGCTGGTTATAAAAACACTACTGAACATCCTACTCATAATATATAGGTTGCTACTTTTTCAGTTTTTTCTGTAAATCGATATCTCTTATCGATTGAATTATAAAAGAAGCTATCTATGAAAACTCATGATTAAGCGACGGAATCTCAAAGTTATGTAACGGTAGTGCAAGTCCAGCATATTGATCAATAATTTGAAAGCCCAATTCATTTAGTCGATTCATGAGCATTATATTTGATGATGGAATCCACCATAAAAAAAATAATTCATCATAGAATTTATTAACTTTTTGCAGGCTTTCCTCAAAATCATTATGAAAATTAAAACGAACTACTTTGTTAGCATTTATACTATTTAGTTTTTGATTCTTTATCATGATTAATTCTTTCGTGTTAACAAATTCTATATCGCTTGAAATGAGTTCGCTTGGATAATCCCAATGATGTGATTCAATAGCTTCTGTAATCGAAATATCGTCTAATCCTTGTATCGGTGTATGTTTCATAATATCCGCTTCCTTCAATGTATAACTTCATTCAGTATTCGTAAAAATTTGAAAAATCCTTCTGAACATCTCTTGTTTGTAATTGAAAAAATCTCACTTTTTTAATAAAAAGTGAGATTTTTTCAATTACAAGCTTTCCTTACCCAGCCATTTTATTAATACTATCCTCTGGCGAAAATACCGAAATGTGGTCTACCATACCCGTCGATTTTGGAATGATAAATTTCAATTCAAATTGATTGTTTACTTTATAAATATATATTTTATCATTACCATTTACTTTAACTGAAGCTGGTTTTCCTAATGCTTTTTCAATTTCTTTTAATGTAATTAATTTTAGTTCTGCTTGATAAGAACGAACGTCAAACACTTGCGATCCTTTATTAAAGCCGAATGCAGTATTTTTATTTGTAAACGTCGCATATATCCCATTCCCTGCTTGTTCCGTTTTATCTGCTTTCCCCCATGCCTTCTCTATTTCTTCAATATCACCTGTATGTGCTGCAAATGGAACGTTAGGCACTTTCCCTTCTTTTGCTAGTTCAAACACATCCTTAACATCGTTAATTGATTTTTGATTTACTACTGTATTTTTCGAATGAGAATCTGTTGAAGGTTTTGCGGAATCTTGATCTTTTGGTTTTTCTACAGGTTCTTTCTCTTTTTTAGGAGTATTCTCTTCATTCTTATTACTCGTTTCTGGCCCACCATTTTTTATTTCTGTATTATTTTTTAATGTTGGATTTGTTTGCTTTTTTTCCTCCGTACTCATACAAGCGGTTAATACGAGTGCACATGTTAAAATCAGAAAAAATATAAGTATTTTCATATAGACTTTCATACTTTTCAGCCTCCCACTTCTAATTTAAGGAAGTTGTATAGTTCTTCTTAAGAATATCTTTTATATGTATAGCAAACGAAATAAGAAATATCACTGCTAACACACCATTTACCCAATAATATGTACCTTAAATCACGAATTCATCATAAATATATTAAGTGATATATTTATAGTAAGAGCAGCGAGAAGGAAAATGAACATGCAACCATACCAAAACTTTTTATCATATTCACCTCATTTTTGAAATTCCACTTTTTAGTTTAATTATAAATCTCGATAAAAGAATTAATGAATATCTGTATTCATTGACAGAAAATATTAATAAAAAAGCTATCCTATTAAAGGACAGCTTTAAATATGTATATTACACTTCGACTGACTTACCATCTTCAACGATATGATAAAGTAAGTGCGCTAAATGATGAATTGGACCATATTCTTCTTCTTCCTCATCTGTTTCACCATGGAATTCAAGATCGTTTAAGTATAGTGCTAAAAATTGATAGTATAGTTTTAAATCAAATCCGTAACAAGCACTTGGCTCTTCATGATCTCCTTCATATTGTAACATTAAGTATTGATCATTTCCTTCTGCATCTTCTGCATCAAAAAATACGAAGAAACCAACGTTTGTATCTAAATCAAATAGATGACGAGTACCTTTTTCTGTTGCTTTATTGAAGTCCTCTTCACTTAATTTATGTACTGTTGTCGATTTTGCATTATCTTCTTGATGGAAATTTACTGTAAATGATTTCAATGCTGACACCTCCTGATTGTATAACAGTAGCATAACAGATTAAACAACATATTTCAAAGGGACTGCTTACAAGTGTAAGCAGTCCCCTGTATTCATTTTCTTATTGCTCGTAATAAAAAGCTCACAATAAAAATTAAAATAATCGCACCAATTAAAGCTGGAATAATTGCAAATCCACCAATAACAGGACCGAAACTGCCAAGTAATTTCGTACCAAGCCAAGAACCGATAATACCAGCAATAATATTACCAATTACACCGCCAGGTACGTCCTTTCCCGTAATTAAGCTTGCAAGCCATCCCAATATCCCACCAACAATTAAAGACCAAATCATATTATAACCTCCTTTATATTTAACCAATCAAAATATAATCAGAAACAAGTGCTTACCCTTAATTATGTGACATTTTTCATAAGTTATTCATACAGCTCAACTATAAAATTTTTTGAGAACAATACACACCGATTGACCAGTTTTTTGGACTAACGATTTATACAGCTTAATATTACACATATTAAGGACAATCAGGATTCAATATCGTCCGCATAAACACTCTTCTTTAAAAGCAGGATAGTTAAAACCAACAGCAATTCTTTAGGGCGGCCGATCATCAAACCTTGTTGGTTCAGCTATTTTTCTAAAGTCTGCTACGCTTTGATCCCTTGTCACATCATTTGTCGTACTAATCCAAACTGCTGATTTTTTATATGCAAAAATATCATCATTTATAAACGAAATGAACGGAAGTAAATCATGAATCGGACTCCCACCAATACCCGGGTATTCTTTTTTATACAAGTTCTCATAATAAAAATCAATCATTGGTTTGATCAGTTTCGCCTGTCCGGTTCCTTGTTTATCAAAAATATCAACCATTTCAGGTGTAATAAAGGCACCCTGCGTTACATTTAACGGATAAATAGTCGCATTCTTCGCGTACTTCATAACAATATTTGCGGCAATTGGATCTCCATAAAAATTCGCTTCTGATACAGGAGTAACGTTGCCAGGAAATAAGAAAGCACCTCCCATTATATAGTACGAACATACCTTATCCATTACATTTGGGTATAATAAAAATAAAGTTGCCAATGTTGTTAAACGTCCTGTCGCTACAATAATAATATCTTCTGGACAAGGCTCAATTAATTTAATTAATTCGCAAAAGTTTTCCCGTTTGCAAATCCTCATCTCAGGTGGAATAATTGGACCTAAACCGTGATCTCCATGAATTTCAGGAAAGAACAAAGGTTCTTCAGCTGTCATTGGCCTACTAGCGCCTTCAAAGATTTTCACATGTGTAGCATAGTATCTTTCTAAAAAATATACATTTTCCGTTACGATTTCTCGCGATACATTCCCGTACTCTGCGACAATACCTAAAATATCTAATTTACATGTTTTATTCGCATAAATTAACGCTACGGCGTCATCAATACCAAAGTCTCCAAAAAAGATGAGTTTCTTATTAACTATCGTCACCCCTCCTCAGCACGATCTACTATTATTATTATGTGAAAAAGACAAGGCGGTGAAACGATGGAAACTAAAAAAGCCGCCTATTTATGAAGTGCACCCCGATTGTTAGACACAGTCTAACAATCGGAGGTGCACTTTTTTATGGTTAAATTTTCTTCGGAAGAAAAAATACGAGCGATAAGACGATATTTAGAGGGGACTGAA
>NZ_JACYOF010000005.1 GCF_014932895.1 Bacillus thuringiensis
AGGCAAAACAAAGGTAGAAGGAACGAAGACATGGAACGACGGAAATGCAACAGACCGCCCGACGATGATCAAAGTAGACTTACTACAAAACGGAAATGTGATTCAAACACACGACGTACTAGCAGTAATGGGTTGGAAATATATATTCGCAGATTTAGCAGCATATGATGCGGAAGGAAAGCCTTACGAGTATACAGTGAAAGAACAAGCAGTACCAGGATATGAATCCAAGGTAAGTGGTACTGATATTACAAATACAAAAGTAGGTCAAACAAAAGTAGAAGGAACGAAGACATGGAAAGATGATAACGCAACAGATCGTCCGGAAATGATTAAAGTAGACCTTTTACAAAATGGTACAGTGATTGCGACGCAAGAAGTAAGCAAAGCAACAGGTTGGAAATATGAATTCAAAGATTTAGCAGCATATGATGAAATTGGAGTAGCGTACAAGTATCAAGTGAAGGAACAACCGGTAGCAGGATATGAATCCAAAGTAAGAGGTACTGATATCACAAATACAAAAGTAGGCGAAACAAAAGTAGAAGGAACGAAAACATGGAAAGATGATAGCGCGAAAGATCGTCCGGAAATGATTAAAGTAGATCTTTTACAAAACGGTAAAGTAGTAGACACAAAAGAAGTAACAGCGGCAACAGAATGGAAGTACACATTTGAAAAGCTCCAAGCATACGATGCAAACGGAGTGGCATACAAGTATGAAGTGAAAGAACAGCCAGTAGCAGGATATGAATCCAAAGTAAGTGGTACTGACATCACAAATACAAAAGTAGGCGAAACAAAAGTAGAAGGAACAAAGACATGGAAAGACGATAACGCGAAAGATCGTCCGGAAATGATTAAAGTAGACCTTTTACAAAATGGTACAGTGATTGCGACGCAAGAAGTAAGCAAAGCAACAGGTTGGAAATATGAATTCAAAGATTTAGCAGCGTATGATGAAAATGGAGTAGCGTACAAGTATGAGGTGAAGGAACAAGCGGTGGCTGGATATGAATCCAAAGTAAATGGTACTGACATCACGAATACAAAAGTAGGCGAAACAAAAGTAGAAGGAACGAAAACATGGAAAGACGATAACGCGAAAGATCGTCCGACAATGATCAAAGTAGACCTTTTACAAAATGGTAAAGTAGTAGATACAAAAGAAGTAACAGCAGAAACAAACTGGAAGTATACGTTTGAAAAGCTCCAAGCATACGATGCAAATGGAGTAGCGTACAAGTATGAAGTAAAGGAACAACCGGTAGCAGGATATGAATCCAAAGTAAGTGGTACTGACATTACGAATACAAAAGTAGCGAAATTGACAGTAGAAGGAACAAAAACGTGGAACGATAATAACGCAACAGATCGTCCAAGTTCGATTAAAGTAGACTTACTACAAAACGGTCAAGTAGTAGATACAAAAGAAGTAACAGCGGCAACAAACTGGAAATATGCATTTGCGGATGTAGAAGCATACGATGAAAATGGAGTAGCGTACAAGTATGAAGTGAAGGAACAGCCGGTAACGGGATACCAATCTGACGTACACGGTTATGACATCACAAATACAAAAGTAGGCGAAACAAAAGTAGAAGGAACGAAGACATGGAACGATAATAACGCAACAGATCGTCCAAGCTCGATTAAAGTAGACTTACTACAAAACGGTAAAGTAGTAGATACAAAAGAAGTAACAGCAGAAACAAACTGGAAGTACACGTTTGAAAAACTACAAGCTTACGATGCAGAAGGTAAGGCATATAAGTATGAAGTGAAAGAACAAGCAGTTGAAGGATATAGATCCAAAGTAAAAGGTTATGACATCACGAATACAAAAGTAGGCGAAACGAAAGTAGAAGGAACAAAAACGTGGAACGATAATAACGCAACAGATCGTCCAAGTTCGATTAAAGTAGACTTACTACAAAACGGTAAAGTAGTAGACACAAAAGAAGTAACAGCAGAAACAAACTGGAAGTACACGTTTGAAAAGCTCCAAGCTTACGATGCAGAAGGTAAGGCATACAAGTATGAGGTGAAAGAACAGCCAGTATCAGGATATGAATCCAAAGTAAATGGTACTGACATCACAAATACAAAAGTAGGCAAAACAAAAGTAGAAGGAACGAAAACATGGAAAGACGATAATGCGAAAGATCGTCCGGAAATGATTAAAGTAGACCTTTTACAAGATGGTACAGTAATTGCGACGCAAGAAGTAAGCAAAGTAACAGGTTGGAAATACGAATTCAAAGATTTAGCAGCGTATGATGCAGAAGGTAAGGCATACAAGTATGAAGTGAAAGAACAAGCAGTATCAGGATATGAATCCAAAGTAAGTGGTACTGACATCACAAATACAAAAGTAGGCGAAACAAAAGTAGAAGGAACGAAGACATGGAAAGACGATAACGCAACAGATCGTCCAAGTTCGATTAAAGTAGACTTACTACAAAACAGTCAAGTAATTGACACAAAAGAAGTAACGGCAGCGAGTGACTGGAAGTACACGTTTGAAAAGCTCCAAGCTTACGATGCAGAAGGTAAGGCATACAAGTATGAAGTGAAAGAACAAGCAGTTGAAGGATATAAATCCAAAGTAAAAGGTTATGACATCACGAATACAAAAGTAGGCGAAACGAAAGTAGAAGGAACAAAGACGTGGAACGATAATAACGCAACAGATCGTCCAAGCACAATCAAAGTAGACTTACTACGAAACGATAAAGTAATTGACACGAAAGAAGTAAGTAAAGCAACAAATTGGAAGTATACGTTTGAAAAGCTCCAAGCATATGATGCAAACGGAGCAGCTTACAAGTATGAAGTGAAAGAACAGCCAGTAGCTGGATATGAATCCAAAGTAAATGGTACTGACATCACGAATACAAAAGTAGGCGAAACAAAAGTAGAAGGAACGAAAACGTGGAACGATAACAATGCAACAGATCGTCCAAGCACAATCAAAGTAGACTTACTACAAAACGGTAAAGTAGTAGACACAAAAGAAGTAACAGTAGAAACAAACTGGAAGTATATATTTGAAAAGCTCCAAGCATACGATGAAAATGGAGTAGCATACAAGTATGAAGTGAAGGAACAGCCGGTAGCTGGATATGAATCCAAAGTAAAAGGTTATGACATCACAAATACAAAAGTAGGCGAAACAAAAGTAGAAGGAACGAAAACATGGAACGACGATAACGCGAAAAATCGTCCGACAATGATCAAAGTAGATCTTTTACAAAACGGTCAAGTAGTAGATACAAAAGAAGTAACAGCGGCAACAGAATGGAAGTACACATTTGAAAAGCTCCAAGCATACGATGCAAACGGAGTAGCGTATAAGTATGAAGTGAAGGAGCAACCAGTAGCAGGATATGAATCTAAAGTAAGTGGTACTGACATCACAAATACAAAAGTAGGTAAAACAAAAGTAGAAGGAACGAAGACATGGAAAGACGGGAATACAACAGACCGTCCGACAATGATCAAAGTAGACTTACTACAAAACGGGAACGTGATTCAAACACAAGACGTATTCGCAGTAATGGGTTGGAAATATATATTCACAGATTTAGAAGCATATGATGCGGAAGGAAAGGCTTACGAGTATACAGTAAAAGAACAGCCAGTAGCAGGATATGAATCTAAAGTAAATGGTACTGACATCACAAATACAAAAGTAGGCGAAACAAAAGTAGAAGGAATGAAAATATGGAAAGACGATAACGCAACAGATCGTCCGGAAATGATTAAAGTAGACCTTTTACAAAATGGTACAGTGATTGCGATGCAAGAAGTAAGCAAAGCAACAGATTGGAAATATGAATTCAAAGATTTAGCAGCATATGATGCAAACGGAGTAGCGTATAAGTATGAAGTGAAGGAACAACCAGTAGCAGGATATGAATCCGAAGTAAAAGGTTATGACATCACAAATACAAAAGTAGGCGAAACAAAAGTAGAAGGAACAAAAACTTGGAACGATAACAATGCAACAGATCGTCCAAGTTCGATTAAAGTAGACTTACTACAAAACGGTAAAGTAGTAGACACAAAAGAAGTAACAGCAAAAACAAACTGGAAGTACACGTTTGAAAAGCTCCAAGCATATGATGCAAACGGAGTAGCGTACAAGTATGAAGTGAAGGAACAACCAGTAGCTGGATATGAATCCAAAGTAAAAGGTTATGACATCACAAATACAAAAATCAAGGACGAGCCAAATGTAGATCCAAAAGATCCAAGTACAGATCCAAAAGATCCAAGTACAGATCCAAAAGATCCAAGTACAGATCCAAAAGATCCAAGTACAGATCCAAAAGATCCAAGTACAGATCCGAAAGATCCAAGCACAGATCCAAAAGATCCAAGTACAGATCCGAAAGATCCAAGCACAGATCCAAAAGATCCAAACACAAATACAGGCAACAATAGCGATTCAAAAGTTCCACCTACTACAGAAAATGATAAGCCAACATTACTTCCTAACACAGGAGGAACATCAGCAGGAATGAGTTCAATTCTTGGAGGTATGGTATTGTTCCTTTTAGGCGGAATTCTACTCGCTCGTCAGCGAATTAAATAATAAAAAAGCTTTAGATTATTGATTACACTGTAATCTGAGTAGCTGACAAATTAAAAAATTACTATTGATATTGCTCCCTTTAGGTAAGTATTCAAAAACACTTCACGATAAGGTGAAGGGAAGAATGCAGCCTGAAGGGTTTTTTTTATAGAAAAAAGGGAACAATTTCAAGGTGGACTCAATCAGTGGCTCTAAAACGATAACAAAACCGTTTTTAAGAAGCCTATTATCATTGGACTATAAGCTTAGAGCGTGGTATCTCATGTAATTTAAGGTCAATGCTATGTTTCATTAAGTTTTGGATGAATTCATAGCCATTTTTATGGCTAATTTAGAAATAGCATTTTGTAAAGCTTTGTTCTTGAGTAGCTGATGCAACGTTTATTTTAGGAATGAAGGCATTAGTTCCTGAAGTTCAAGTTAACACAATTGCAAGAGCACCTTTTCATAATTGAAAAATCTCCTCATTAGATGTAATCAATATTATTAAAATTTTTTATTCTACATAATGCTATGCGATGGATATCTTTTATTTATATATTACGATTTTAATTATACACCATAATACCATGTAATAAATATGCTTTTATGCATATTTATTTTTTTTTAATAAACAGCCACCGATTAATCGGTGGCTTGAAATAGTATTAAGCGGCTTTTTCTCCTGTTTTTACGGTGGATTGAAGGCTATTATAGACGCCTGTACCAATGACCTCTAATGCCATTTTCATACGTTCTAGCGAAATATTTTCTAATACGTTATCTTGAGGTGTGTGATATACCTTTTCAATATGATAGATTAATGGATTCCAGCTATCGACGCCCATCCAAATAAATAATGCAGAAGGAATACCAACTTCAGCAAATGGTACGTGATCACTAGAGCCAAATCTTCCTTGAAGAACGAGATCATTATTTAATTGTTTACCTGCTTGTAATGCTGCATCTGTTACAAAGTTCGTGGAACCGTCGGGAGTCATAGCGTATAAATTCTTTGCTTTATCATAATTTGTTGCAACCATATCAGCGTTGAAGACACCTAAAATGCGATTACGTTCTTTTTGTGATAAGTTTTCTACGTAATATTCAGAACCGAGTAAACCAGTTTCTTCAGAACCAAAAGCGATAAAGCGGACTTCTTTATCAGTTTCTACATTTTGAAAAGCACGAGCTAGTTCTAATATTAATCCTGTACCCGAAGCGTTATCATTCGCTCCAGGTGCTCCAACGACGCTATCATAGTGTGAACTTACAACGACAGTTTTTTCATTACCTGTACTATTTTTTGGTTTCTTTTTAGCAATAACATTTAGAGATGTTAAATTAGATTCATGTCTTGCTTTTAGGGAAAGAATTGTTGGCCCTTTTTTTGCAATTTCTTCTTTAAATGCATTTCCTTGAGCATAAGCAAGACCAAAGACAGGGACAGACTGTTTTTTAGTTAAGTGAGGATTGAAGGTTTGTCCGTAGTTTCCACGGCCTCCAATTAAACTGTATAAAAGAACACCTTTTGCTCCTTTGCTAACAGCATTTTCAACTTGCTTATTATAATCTACTGCTGTTGCACCTCTTTCGAATAAAACAATCTTTCCGTTTACCTCATTTGGAATATCATCCAATTTTGTTCCACCTTGAACAAAGATAAGAGGAGCTGTAACAGCTTCTGTAGAAATTAGTGCATTGGGAGCAGCGCCAGCTTGCCAATTACGTTTTGTGGATAATGGTGATTCGATAAATCCAACGTATTGATCCGGTACTTGAAAGGGCTGATATTCTACTTCATATCCCATTGATTTAAGTTGCATACCAACGTAGCGAGAGGCCCACTCTTCTGATTTTGTACCGCCTGGGCGGGGACCAATTGTTTCGGATAAGAAACGGATATGTTCGATGGCGCGGCTTGCATCAACTTGTTTTGTAATAGGTGGAATCTGTGTAATTTCTGACGTGGAATTAGCTTTTGCTTGTCCGATTGGAGCTAAGCTAACGGCGAGTGATACAGCAAGCAAGGAGCTTACTATTTTTTGCTTCAGCGATTTTCTCATTTTTTCCTCTCCCATTCTTCTATTCTCTCTGACTGACAAAAGAAGACGGATAACGACTTTATTTTACTTTTAAATATCTGAAATTTCAATTTAATGTTGTTGAGAAATAAAGTGAAACCTTTACTGTCCACAAATAGGGACAAAAACACTATATGCATATTTACATATTTTTAGTATATATATATATGCTATCATTCTAAATGAAGGGCTGCTTTCTATTTTGAAGGCTCCTACATTGCATGAATCTAGTGTACCCAAACTTTAGATTATGTAGGGAAACGGAATCTGTTACAGGGTTTCTTTTCTCATGTTTGAATCATGTGATGGTAACTATGTTTCCGCATTTCATAATTATCATCAGTGATATATGTAAGGCATCCATATGAAAATACGAGGCTGTTCAAAGGTTTACCATACTTTTGGACAGCCTCACCCCGTTAAAAAGGTGATACTTTGATGCATCACCTTTTTATTTATATAAGCTTTTACATACCTAAAAATAATAAAAAACAGCCGTTTAGTAGAAGGAATCCACAAAACGGCTGTTTTTTATTATATTTCTGTTAAGATAATCGGTTCACCGCGTGTTACAACGATTGTATGTTCACATTGTGCAACAAGGCTTTTGTCCGGTGTAACGAATGTCCAACCATCGTCACCACGCTCAATAATATGATCAGCTTTCATAGAGATAAATGGCTCTACAGCGATAACAAGACCGTCTTTTAGAAGCGCATTATCCATTGGATCATAATAGCTTAAAATGTGGTTTGGTGCTTCATGTAAGCTAAGACCAATACCGTGGCCGGTTAAGTTTTGAATAACATTGTATCCACTTTTATGTGCAAAGTTTGAAACAGCACGACCAATTTGATTTTGTTTTGAACCAGCTTTTACTTTTTTCATTGCTGCCCAAAATGCATCAACCGCTGCTTGGCAAAGCTTTTCTTTTGCTTCGTCTTCTCCAAGTACAAATGAAATACCTGTATCTGCATAATAACCATCAAGTGCAGCAGATACGTCGACGTTTACTAAGTCACCTTCTTTTAATACACGATCTCCTGGAATACCGTGAGCAACTTCTTCGTTTACACTAATGCAAGTTACACCTGGAAAATCATATTCTTTTTCAGGTGCAGAAATAGCACCGTGCTCATCTAATACTTTTTTACCGATCAAATCAAGCTCTTTCGTTGTCATCCCTGGCTTCGCTTGTTTTTTCATTTCTTCACGTGCAAGCGCAACGATACGGCCGATTTTTCGTAAGCTTTCTAAATCTTGTTCATTACGAATAATCATGAAAACCACTGTCCTTCCTCGAATATATATCTTATCCGATTGTATCATGTTTATTTTCGTACTGCTACTCGCTTGCGGTATGTGGGTTGATTCCTCTCACAAAGAATACATGACAATTGTCATATCGATGTCATGACGCATCATACTGTTTCCTAACTTTTCCAAGGGATACAATGTAAATATAAGAAACAGCGGGGGTGGAGAGATGGAAAAGATTATTGAAGTAAATGGTGTTTCTAAAACATTTAAACATAAAAACGCAGTAAATAACGTTTCATTTCACGTGAATAAAGGAGAAATAGTAGCGTTGCTTGGACCGAATGGTGCAGGGAAGACAACGACGATTTCGATGATGCTCGGATTAAAGGATCCGACAGAAGGAAGCGTTTCTATATTTGGAAAGAGTCCAAAGCATAGAGATGTTCGTAATAGTCTCGGTGCGATGCTACAAGAAGTAAGTGTCATTGATAGCATTACAGTGGAAGAAGCAATTGAGTTGTTCCGTAGTTATTATACGAATCCGGTAGCGAAGGAAACGTTACTGCAGTTATCAAATTTAGAATCAGAGCGAAAGCAAAGATGTGAGAAATTATCAGGTGGGCAAAAAAGAAGGTTAAATTTTGCGCTGGCACTTGCGGGGAATCCTGATTTGCTATTTTTAGATGAGCCGACAGTTGGGATGGATATTACGTCTCGAAGAACGTTTTGGGAAACGATTAGAAAGTTAGCAGGTGAAGGGAAAACGATTATTTTAACGACACACTATTTAGAAGAAGCGGATGCGTTGGCGAATCGTATTTTATTGTTTGCGAACGGAAAGATTATCGCAAATGGTACACCGGACGAAATGAAAGCGACGATTTCGCGAAAAACAATCACGTTTTATTCGAAGGAAAGTATCCCTACAAGATTACTAAAGGAATTACCAAATGTAACAGAAGTACAGTCAAACGAAGGACGCTTCACTTTAACAACTGAGGATACGGATGCAACTTTAAAAGCAATTTATCAAAAGAACTTACCTGTAACAGACGTTTCGGTTGAACGTGGAAGTCTAGATGAAGCATTTGAACAATTTGTCGCAAATCAGAAGGGGGAAATCGCATGAAAGCATTATGGATGCAGTGCAAAATAGAGATTTTACGTACGTTCCGCAATAAATTATTTATCTTTTTCTCATTATTAATGCCAGTTATGTTTTATTACATTTTTACAAATGTTGTTCAAGTGCCACAGAACGGAGAGGCTTGGAAAGCACATTATTTAATTTCAATGGCGACTTTCAGTATTGTAGGGACTGCACTTTTTAGTTTCGGTGTGAGACTTTCTCAGGAAAAAGGGCAAGGGTGGACACATCTTTTAAAAATTACACCACTTCCAGAGGGTGCGTATATAACAGCTAAAATTATTGCTCAAACAGTAGTGAATGCTTTTTCAATCTTAGTTATTTTTATGGCAGGAATATTAATTAATAATGTGCAATTAACAGTAGGGCAATGGATTGGTGCTGGGTTATGGTTATTATTAGGCGTGACACCATTTTTAGCGCTCGGAACAGTAATAGGTTCAATTAAGAAGGCGGATGCAGCTGCTGGTTTAGCTAATATTTTAAATATGTGTTTAGCAATTCTTGGTGGCCTATGGATGCCGATTGAAATATTTCCAAAAATATTGCGATCTATCGGTGAATGGACACCAACCTATCATTTCGGAAGCGGTGCATGGGATATTGTCGCTGGAAAATCAATTGGTTGGGAAAATATCGCGGTACTAGGAGGTTATTTCCTTATATTTGTTGTAGTATCAATATATATAAGAAAAAGACAGGAAGCGGTATAAATGATAGAGAAGAAGAGGATTGAGATTTTTCCGAAACATATGGGGTTCTTCCCGTATATGTGGCTTGTGTATTTGTTATTCCCAATTTACCAGTTAACGCAAGTATCCGGCTGGAAGCTTGGGATAGGGAGCGGTATGTTGATACTTTTTATTATCACATACCGTCAACTTTATTTTGTAAATAAGACGTTCATTTTATGGGCATGTATCCAAATGCTACTCACCTTATTATTTGCTTTTTATTATAATCCTTTCATGGTCTTTTTTGGATTTTTCACGGCGAGTGCGATAGGGTTTGCTCCTAGTAAAAAAGTATTTCGAGTGCTGTTATTTCTGCTAATTGTAATGCTTGGAACTTTTATATTTGTAAACTTGAATCACCTATCAACTACAGATTTAGTGAATATCATTCCGATGTTTATTTTAATGCTGCTTACACCATTTGGTATGCGCAACTTTAATCAAAAAAAGATATTAAGGAATCAACTAAACGAAGCAAACGAGCAAATTAAAGACTTAGTAAAACGTGAAGAGCGGCAGCGAATTGCAAGAGATCTTCATGACACGTTAGGACATACGTTATCACTCATTACTTTAAAAAGTCAGCTCGTGGAGAAGTTAATTGTAAAAAGTCCGGAGCGTGCAAGTGCGGAAGCGAAGGAAATTACACAAACGTCTCGTACCGCTTTAAAGCAGCTGAGGGAATTAATTTCTGATATGCGTATGATTACAGTAGAAGAAGAGCTTGAACAAATAAAAGCGATTTTACAAGCAGCTAATATTGAATTAGAAATAAAGCAGGAAGCGAGTTCGAGTTCTTTATCACCAATTGAACAAAATATTGTTGGAATGTGTTTACGTGAGGCTGTTACGAATGTTGTGAAACATAGTAAGGCAACGCGGTGCACAGTCTTTGTATTAGAATCACAAGGCGAATTAATTTTGGCAGTAGAAGACAATGGTATCGGTCTAGCGGGTCAAAGCCATGATGGAAATGGTATCCGCGGTATGAAGGAGCGAATTGCTCTTATTGATGGATTTGTTGAACTAAATACGATAAACCCAGGAACGCTGTTAACAGTAAAAGTTCCAGTTGTTATTAGAACAGGAAAAGATGAGGTGAGGGCATGATTCGAATTATTATTGCAGAAGATCAGCGGATGCTTCGTGGTGCATTAGGGGCCCTGCTTGATCTAGAGGATGATATTGAAGTAATTGGGCAAGCAGCGAACGGGGAAGAGGCGTTAAAATTAATAGAATCGCTAAAGCCCGATATAAGCATTATGGATATTGAAATGCCGATTCAAAGTGGATTAGATGTTGCTGAAACTTTAAAGAAAGAAAAATCATCATGCAAAGTAATGATTTTAACAACATTTGCAAGGCCGGGGTATTTTGAAAGGGCGATGAAAGCTGGTGTACACGGATATTTGTTAAAAGATAGCCCAAGTGAAGATTTAGCCGCAGCGATTCGTAATGTAATAAAGGGAAAACGAGAAATCTCTCAAGATTTAATGTTTGGTTTATGGCAGGAGCAAAATCCGTTATCAGATCGTGAAAAAGAAGTATTGTTACTTGCGAAAGAAGGAAAGACGGCAAATGAAATTGCGAAAACACTTTATCTTTCATCTGGTACAGTACGTAATTATATTTCTGAAGTGTTAACGAAGCTCGATGCGAAAAATAGGATTGAGGCAATTACAATTGCGGAAGAAAAGGGATGGATATGAAAAGAAGTTTACCTATAAGTGGTAAACTTCTTTTTTTATTATTGTACTTCTATTACCTTATTTACTTTTTGTAACGGTTTGTAACCATGTGCTTCAAATGCCTTTGCGAATTCATTTGATACGGCATTACCATATAAATCTTTTGCAGCTTGTACGATGTGGGATTGAAGCGATTCAAAGTCCTCAGCTGAAGTTGCGTAATTTTGCAATGTACGCATAACAACTTTACTTACTTTTTCATTTCCTTGTTTTTGAACGGCAACATTGTTATATGTTTTGCCTTCAGCTAATTGATATAATACGTGACTGATGATACCAGAATTTACGTGTGATTCTTGATCATTGCCATCGTTATAGAAATCTTGTAGATTTGTATATAATTTATGACCGCCGTCACCAATTTCCTTTGGGATGTCACGAATTGTTAGGCCACCTAGCGTGTCGCCCATAATCCAGTTTCCTTTATCTTTCTTTACGTAATATTCGATTTGTGTACCCCAGAAATCCGCTAGCCCTTCATTTAGCGCAGATGTTTCAGCGCTTGGATATCTCACGATTTTATTTTTCGTCGTACCGCTAAATACAGCATGTCCAAACTCATGAGCTGTTACGTCAAGAGCTGAAGTGAGTTTTCCATTTAGTCCGTCACCAAATACCATTTGGTTCCAAGCGGGGTGCCAAAATGCATTTACATAGTCTTCTTTTACACCATCACTAACTTCAGTAGAATCAAAACCGTGTACACTAGCGACAACTTTTGAATCCTTATTATCATAACTTTTTAGATTATGTTCTTTCTTGAAGTAATCATAAATATCACTCATGTTTTTCATAGCACCCGCTGCCTCTTTATCTGCAAAGTTAGGAGTGCTGCTTGAAACTAGTGTTCCTGGATAACCTGCTTGACTATTTCCACCGAGAGAATCCGCATAGTTTGCATTATAAATATAAATACCATTTCCGCGTGATAGATCAGCTAAATAAAATTTTCCATCAGTACCTTTGGCGATATTGAAAGAGATGTTTGCTTGAAGTGCATTTTTCCCAGTTCCTTGCTCACTTGCAGGGGATAGTCTAGGTGATGTTACTTGATTTATAGCTTTATTCTCTTTATTTTTAATGAATTTTTCTTGGAAAAGTACTTCGCCAGTTTTTAAATCAACGATTGCATTCCCGTTTATAATTTGTTCATGGTTTTCGTAAGTAAATGTAATAACAGTTGCGAACGTGTAATAACCATCTTTTTTCTTATAAACAACGGTTTCGCTAGAGAATTCTGTTTCAGTCGCATCGTTTGGAATTTGAACTGTATCGCGTAATTTAGATTTTACTTCATTTTTCGACAAAAAATTTGTTATAGTAAGATTAGGTTGTTGGTCTAAATTTTGGACAACTTTACCACTAACAGTAGTAATCACTCCATTTTTATCTACTTTTACAATGAGATCTTGACCATATACTTTATAGTTTTTGTAAGTTTGTGCAAGGCGAACTTCGGTTTGATTTTCTTTTGTTTCTTTATTTGTAGGTTGAAAATTAACGTTTTTTTCAGTTGTAACTTGCTCTTGTTGAGCCTTAGCCCCGTTTACCTCACCTTTTAAATACTTTTTCGCAATATTTTCTTTCGTATCATTTTGAGGTTCTGTTAATTTTCCGATTGTTAAACCAGGCTGAGCAATTTCAACTTTGACTTCATTTTTGTCTAACTCTTGGGCGTGAATAGCTTCTGTTGATAAAGGACAAAGAAGACCGAATGTAACGAAAGCACTGGCAAGTTTTCTATAATTCATCTATAACACTCCTAATCTATTATTGTATGTGAGATGAATTGTATGAAAAATTTGCCGAATTTTATATATATTATGCATTATTTCATATCAAAAATTGTCGAATTCACATTATTGTAGTGGTATGACAACTCAAAAAATTAGATTGTTATAATGGGATGGTGAGTAAGTATGCACGCAGAAAAATTAGGAAGTGAAATTAAGAAAATTAGGGCGATGAGAGGATTAACACAAAAACAGTTATCCGAGAACATATGTCATCAATCGGAAGTGAGTAGAATTGAATCGGGCGCGGTATACCCAAGTATGGATATATTGCAAGGTATCGCAGCAAAATTACAAGTTCCCATTATTCATTTTTATGAGGTACTCATTTATTCTGATATTGAGAGGAATAAGCAGTTAAAAGATCAAATTATTATGCTTTGTAAGCAAAAAAAATATAAAGAAATTTATAATAGAGTATGGAATGAGTTGAAAAAGGAAGAATATCATCCCGAGCTTCAGCAATTTCTTCAATGGCAATATTATGTAGCTGCTTACATATTGAAAAAAATCGATTACGAATATTGTATTTTAGAATTAAAGAAATTACTCAATCAACAATTGGCAGGAATAGATGTATATCAGAATCTTTATATTGAAAACGCAATTGCAAACATTTATGCTGAAAATGGCCATTTGAAGAAGGGTATTGATTTATTTGAAAATATATTAAAACAATTAGAGGCATTGCATGATAATAAAGAATTTGATGTGAAGGTGAGACATAATCATGCAAAAGCATTATTCTCAGATAATCAATACGAAGAAGCGCTTTGTCACGCAAATAAAGCTATTGAACTATCGTGTCAAATTAATAGTATGACATTAATTGGACAGTTATACTTTCGAAAAGGTGAATGCCTAGCAAAGCTAGGGTGTGATAGAGCAGAAATTGAAGATGCTTACGAAAAAGCGTGCTTCTTTTTTGATATATTAGGAAACCATGCATTAAAAGAATCACTTATAAAAAAAATGAAGAAATAAAAAAGACCTAAAAAACAAATATGCATAATTGCATAATATATGGATAAATGTTCATGATATATTTAAAGAAAAAATGCGGGTGATGGAATATGAAGAAACTACTTATTGGTAGTCTATTAACGTTAGCGATGGCATGGGGTATTTCATTAGGAGATACAGCATTAGAGAAAAGTCAAATAATTTCTCACAATGATCAAGAGGTACAATTAGCTGGAGAGGTACCTTATGAATATTAAAAACAACCGTCTTACTTAGACGGTTGTTTTTTTGTGGAGTAACATCCAAACGTCTTTACTAGAAACAGGTTTGCTAATAAAGAATCCTTGAATGTGGTCACAGTTTTGTTCATATAAAAACTCCCATTGTTCTTCTGTTTCTACACCTTCTGCAATAACTTCTAAATTTAGTTCTTTTGATAGTGTAATAATGGAAGAGATAATTGCTTCCTCCAAAGGGCTATTCGTGATTCCACAAATAAACTCGCGAGCAATTTTTAATGTATTAATTGGATATTTTGTTAAATAAGCTAAAGAGCTATAACCAGTTCCAAAGTCATCGATTGAAATTTGAATGCCGAGATTTTGAAGTTGTTCTAGTTTGGATATGACAGATTGATTTTGATTAATTGCGATACTTTCTGTAATTTCAATATCCAGTGCTTCTGGTTTTAACTGTGTTTCTTCTAACACTTTTGAAATAGTCGGGATTAAATCCGCATGGTTAAATTGAACAACAGATAAATTTACACCAACCTTTAAGTGAGAAAACCCTTGGTTATGCCATTTTTTAGCCTCTAAACAAGCGGTACGTAAAATCCAATTTCCAAGTTCAATAATAAAACCAGTTTCCTCTGCAAGGGGAATAAATTGGGCAGGAGATACGATACCTAGTTTTGGATGCTGCCAACGGATTAACGCTTCAAAACCGATGATTTGTTTGGTTGTTGTGCTTACTTGTGGCTGGTATTCAAGGAAAAATTCATTTTGTTGTAATGCTTTTGAAAGCTCGCCTTCTAAGAATTGGATCTCATTTTGGGCAATACGTATTTCTTTTGAGAAAAAAACAAATCGATTTTTCCCATTTGCTTTCGCACGATACATAGCGATATCAGCATTTTTCATTAATTCGGTTACATCTGTTCCGTAATCAGGATACATTGCAATTCCGATACTTGGTGTAATAGATAGTTCTTCATCTTTAATGAAGAAGGGCTTGTTTAAGACAGTTAAAATCTGTTCAGCTATAAAAGTAGCACTTTTTTCTGAGTACATATCTGGTAATAGAATTGTAAACTCATCGCCGCCTTGCCGAGCAATGATATCTTTTGAACGCAAACATCCGCGTAATCTTTTAGCTACTTCAATTAACAATAAATCTCCAATATCATGGCCGAGACGATCATTAATTTTTTTGAATCGATCTAAATCAAGGAACATGACGGCAACGTCATTTGCACTAGTTTGAGCTGTATTTAAAATAGCCTTTACATCTTTTTCAAACTTGCGGCGATTTGGTAATCCGGTAAGGGCATCGTGAAATGCCAAATGTTCTACTTGTTTTTGTTTTTCATATAAGGTTGTAATATCACGCGCTATACCGAACATCCCAACAACTTCTTTATTTATAAAAGTAGGGATGAGTGTAATGTGAAGGTAATAATAGTAGCCTTCTTTCTCTTTTGTACGAACCTCTAACGTTTGTGGTTTACCTTCTTTTGTTATTTGTAACGCTCTCTTTAGTAAATCGTGATCTTTTGGATCAATGAAGTGTAGAAGAGCATAGCTTGCTACTTCACAATAATAGGCAGTAAATAAACTTTCACAAGCCTTATTAGAATGTTGGAAAATACCATTCATATTTAAAGAGAAAACGGCATCAGGGTGATCTTCGAATAAAGATTTATAGCGTTGTTCACTTTTTGATAATGCAAATGCACCTTCTTCAACTTCATCTTCTAGTTGTGTAGTCAACTGTTCATACGTATCGATTAATGCCTGATTATCTTTCCACATGTAAAGTTGGCGTAGGAGTAATAAGATAAGTGATAATACGAGACCAATTAACATGAACTTATCGTCCCAAGGCTGAATGATAATAAAGGAAAAAGTAATGATTATACTAAAATAAGGTAGTATAAAGCGTACATAATCAAATCGATAATATTTCGCTTTCGTCTCATGTTGCATTGGTTTATCCAAAATGTATAGTATGGACGATAAACCAATTAATAAAATCGAAGCAGTATGTATTAAGTAAGGGAGTTCAGAAGAAGTTTTCATTCCTGCGTTTAACTGGAACAGGTGTATATATCCGTACACAAGTATAATAGTAAAGCCGATAATTAATGAAATTCTACTTGAAGAATATTGCTCTCTTCTATATAGACTAATAACGGCGTAAATTACTAATGATTGTGCAATAAAATATCCAATTAAAACCCACGTACCCTTTGTTAACATATGAAAGCTTGAAATGTTTAGAATAAAGGTTAAGGTAAAGTAAATATTCATAATAATAATAAAGATACTATCAAATGAAAACTGAGCAAGACCTCTAATGGAGTAATGCTTTATGAACTTTATAGCAAATCCAGCAAAAAGCAAAATATATTGTATGGTGAAAAAGGGTAATGCCTTATATGAGAGTATGGCTTGATTATGTATAGAATGTGAATGAAGAAATAAGGTTATCTCCATAGCTAATCCGCATAGGCAAGTACATAGTAATAAAATCCAAAATAATTTATCGCCGCGCTTCATTTTCTTAATTGCTTTAAATAAGCAATAACAAGAAAAGAGTGCAGCAAAACAAAATAAGAAAAGGATTCCAATTTCTTTTATGTTCCACTCCTTTGGAATAAGGAATATCCAAAGAGAAAATATACAAATATAAATGATGACAAATTGTATATACTTTTTTTGATTAATCATATTATGACTCCGTTTCAATAAAGTTGAATCGCAGGGGGAAAATGCTAATTTAAATGATAGCATATAAAATAGGAACTTTTTTACTATAAGAATTACTTTTTGAAAAAAGCCAACATTACAACTTACCATTGTAATGTTGCGCCATTTTTTCTTTTTATTCCTTTTATAGAAGAAAGTTCACGTGTTAATTGCAATAGTGCTAAATCTTTCTGCTTACTTTCAATCATAATATCGAAATTATGATTGATTTTTTTTGCGATGTGTAAAAAGGGCTTAATAAACTCTAAATCGATATACTCAGCGTGAGCCCTAAATTCTTTTTCTGATTTAGGAGAGGAAATGTGGACTTTAGGAGAAACATTTGTATGTGACCAAGTTTCAAAAATTGCAGGGAGTAACTCTTCTAGCGGTTCATCACAGGGATTAGCAATATGATGGTGGTAATCAAATACGAAAGGGATATTTTCTTTTTGACAAATCGATAATGTTTCAGAAGTTGTATACGTTTTATCATCGTTTTCAAGAGTCATTTGTTTTTTTATATGTGCGGGAAGTTTCTTTATGTTTTCATGGAAACGCTCAATTGCTGTTTCTTTATTTCCATATGCTCCACCTACATGGATGTTGATATAAGAAGAATCTGCAATTCCTATCGCATCTAATACTTTATAATGATAGGTCATATCTGTAATAGCGTTAGTTGTAATATGTGGTTTGTCACTTGTAAATAACGTAAATTGATTTGGATGGAAGCTTATTCGTAGACTGTGCTCTTGAATTAATGCTCCTATTTTACGCCAAAGTGGTGCAAATACTTCAATATAATCAAACTTGACTTCAGGGTGTGTTGCAAGTGGTACGATGGAAGAAGAAAGGCGATATAATGGGATCTCATGTGCTATATTGTAATGAAGGATACGTATTGTGTGCTCTAGATTTTGTCTCGTAACATGGTACAATTTATCTTCTCGCTCTTGTTTATTGAGTTTTTTAAAGGTTGTAAATGTCATCGTTTTGGCAGGAGAACAGTCCCACAGTGCCATTGCATGTGAGACATATCCAAACCTCATAATCATATGTGATACACCTCTTTTACGCATTATCTTTTCTATAAGAAGAAAGCAAGTATTGTTCCTATCCATTCTTTCCCTCTATCAATAAGAGAACGTGGACTGACATCTTTAAAGGAAAGTAATGACGCGTTTTCTAGATCTTCATGAAATTTGCTTTTTACTGTTTGTATGAAATGTTTATCATATAAGAGGCAGTTGATTTCATGGTTAATATATAAACTGCGCATATCAAAGTTTGCAGTTCCGATATCACAAATACCATCATCCACTATAATAATTTTAGCGTGAAAAAAACCTTGTTGAAATGCATAAATGTCACACCCAGCCTGTATTAATTTCCGGCAGTATGGAAATTTTGCTTCTCGAACAAGTGGGTGATCAGCCTTTTCTGGGACGAGAATCGTTATTTGAACTCCTCTTTCCCTTGCTTTTAATAAAGCGTTCATAATTTTTTTGCCAGGAATGAAGTACGGTGTACCGATAAAGAGTTCTTTTTTCGCACTGTCAATTAAATGTAAAAAAGTATGTTGTAAATAGGCTCCATCAGTCGGAATAAATTGATGTGGGACGGTACCTGGTTTCTCTTTCGGAAAATAAAGAGAAGCACCCAATAAATTTTGGTTTGTATCATCAAACCAGTCATGTAAAAATTGCTTTTGTAAATCTTGAATCCCTTCTCCTGTAAGACGTAAATGATAGTC
Source organism: Bacillus thuringiensis (assembly GCF_014932895.1). Lineage (GTDB taxonomy): Bacteria > Bacillota > Bacilli > Bacillales > Bacillaceae_G > Bacillus_A > Bacillus_A thuringiensis_AA. The sequence goes on from NZ_JACYOF010000005.1 coordinate 19,034, forward strand.
ACGCCATAGTCCTAATCGTTGATTATGCCCTAAGTACTCTTCGCCGATATTAAATCCCCCAATATAGCCAATTTGTCCATCAATGACTGTAATTTTTCTATGATTTCTTTGATTGGCAGAAAAGAAAGGGAAGGGAAATTTGACTTCATGACAAAATGAAAAAGAGACACCATGTTTTTGTAGGGAGCGAATGGCTTCGTTTGATAAATGATGGCTACCAAATCGATCCAGTAAAAGTCGCACTTCAATGCCTTCCTGTGCTTTATCAATAAGTAACTTTAAAAATTCCCGACTGATTTTATCGTTTTTTACTATGAAGAATAAAATGTGCACATGGTGCTTCGCTTGTTTTATATCAGTAAATAAAACATCATATAAATCTTTTCCGTATGTATAAAGATGAAAATCACTTTGACGTAAAGGGAAAGTGCGAGAGCGCACACGTTTTAAATGAAGGAGTCTTCCATACGAAAGGTCAATTGTGATCCAAATAGTAACGCATATTAACAAGAGAGATAAGAAGAACATCAGTGAACCCCCTCCTTCGCATTCTTTTCGCCTTCAGTTTGTTACAAATGATCAGGGTAGTAAGATTGCTATTATAAATTCCATCGGAAGATAGCGCGGTTTGTTCATTAAAGTTTCACTTTATAGTTTCACCGAAATAAACAGCTTTATTAAAAAATATGTTGTTGTATAACAAAAAACTGTTGACTGAATGCTCACTCATTATATAATGAAGGTAGGGGATAAAATTCAGAAAATTATATGTTTTTGAAGATTCTAAAAAAGAAAGAAGGCTTACAAAGAGAGGGGTAGCATAAAAATGAATAGCTTACTGATTATTAATTGGCTGGCTGCCATTGCTGTTATTGCTTATGCGGGATATTTGTTTGTATATCTTATACGAACGAGAATGGCCTACATACAATTAGGAAAAAAGATTGAATTTGACCGTCGTTTCAAAGAGCGTTGGGATCTTCTTAAGGTCAATGTTTTCGGTCAGAAAAAGCTGCTAAAAGATAAAAAGAGCGGCATTATTCACGTTATGTTCTTTTACGGATTTATTCTTGTCCAATTTGGAGCAATTGACTTCGTTTGGAAAGGACTCGCACCAGGATCACATCTTCCACTTGGACCACTATATCCTGCATTTACATTCTTCCAGGAAATTGTCACACTCGTTATATTAATCGCAGTCTTTTGGGCTTTTCATAGACGTTATGTTGAAAAGCTTGTTCGTTTGAAACGTAATTTTAAATCAGGTCTTGTTCTTATCTTTATTGGTGGCTTAATGATTTCTGTGCTACTTGGTAATGGGATGGGAATTATATGGCATGGCGAGGAACTTTCATGGAGTGAACCGATTGCTTCTGCAATCGCTTACGTTTTCTCGGGAATAAATGAAACCGTAGCCATTTCTTTGTTCTATTTCTCTTGGTGGGTGCATCTACTTATTTTGTTAACATTTTTAGTGTACGTTCCACAATCAAAACATGCGCATTTAATCGCGGGACCAGCTAACGTTTTCTTCGGGCGTCTTTCAAATCCAGGGAAACTTGAAAAGATTAACTTTGAAGATGAAACACAAGAAACATTTGGTGTTGGTAAAATTGAAGACTTTAGACAAAATCAGCTTATCGATTTATACGCTTGCGTAGAATGTGGTCGCTGTACAAATATGTGCCCCGCAACAGGAACAGGAAAAATGTTATCACCGATGGATTTGATTTTAAAACTTCGTGATCATTTAACTGATAAAGGAGCAGCGGTAACATCAAAAGCGCCGTGGGTTCCAGTAGTTGCTTTCAATAATACACAAGGAAATCAATTAGCGATGATGGCAGCTGGAAAAGGACAGCAAGAATCAGCGGCTACAGCGCTAGCTTACGATCCGAGTTTAATTGGAGATGTTATTACAGAAGAAGAGATTTGGGCTTGTACAACGTGCCGTAACTGTGAAGACCAGTGTCCGGTTATGAATGAGCATGTTGACAAAATTATTGATTTACGCCGTTATCTCGTTTTAACAGAAGGAAAGATGGATGCGGAAGCGCAGCGTGCGATGACAAACATCGAGCGTCAAGGGAATCCGTGGGGTCTGAACCGTAAAGAGCGTGAAACATGGCGCCAAGGTGATGATGAAGTAACGGTTCCAACTGTGAAAGAAAAATCAAAAGCTGGTGAGGAGTTCGAATATTTATTCTGGGTTGGTTCAATGGGTTCTTATGATAATCGTAGTCAGAAGATTGCGATATCGTTTGCGAAGTTAATGAACGAAGCGGGCATTTCATTCGCGATTCTTGGTAATAAAGAAAAGAACTCTGGAGATACACCGCGCCGCCTTGGAAATGAATTCGTATTCCAAGAGATGGCGACAAAGAATATCGAAGAATTTGAAAAAGCAGGAGTGAAGAAGATCGTTACGATTGATCCTCATGCTTATAACACATTTAAAAATGAGTATCCAGACTTTGGCTTGCAAGCAGAAGTCTATCATCATACAGAATTGTTAGCTCAGTGGGTGAAAGAAGGACGCTTAAAACCTGTTCATGCTATTGAAGAAACAGTTACGTACCATGATTCCTGTTATTTAGGAAGATACAACGAAGTATACGAAGCACCACGTGATATTTTGAAAGCGATTCCTGGTGTGAACCTTGTAGAAATGGCACGTAACCGTGAAACCGGGATGTGCTGTGGTGCAGGTGGTGGCTTAATGTGGATGGAGGAAACAACAGGTTCCCGTATTAACGTTGCTCGTACAGAACAAGCACTAGCTGTGCAGCCATCCATTATCGGTACAGGTTGTCCATATTGCTTAACGATGATTAGTGATGGGACGAAAGCGAAAGAAGTAGAAGAGAAAGTTCAAACTCTTGATGTAACAGAGATTTTAGAACGATCTGTTATCGGACAGAAAAAAGAAGCAATGTAGTTTGTAAGAATGTATACAACTTTAGAAAGGGGTGCAACCATTGCACCTCTTCTCAACGTAGGAATACCGAGCGAGCGCTCAGTGCTAAAAAAAGAAATGGGGGAAAGAAACATGAGTAAAACAGTTATTTTAAGTGCTGCAAGAACACCAGTTGGAAAATTTGGAGGATCTTTAAAAGATGTAAAAGCAACGGAACTTGGAGGAATTGCAATTAAAGCAGCGCTTGAAAGAGCGAATATTTCTGCTAGTGATGTTGAAGAAGTTATATTCGGAACGGTTATTCAAGGCGGGCAGGGGCAAATTCCATCTCGCCAAGCTGCGAGGGCTGCTGGAATCCCTTGGGAAGTACAGACGGAAACAGTAAATAAAGTTTGTGCATCAGGGCTTCGTGCGGTTACATTAGCGGATCAAATTATTCGTACTGGCGATCAATCACTTATTGTAGCTGGTGGAATGGAATCGATGAGTAATAGTCCTTACATTTTAAGAGGAGCAAGATGGGGATACAGAATGGGTAACGGTGAAGTTATCGATTTAAACGTTGCGGATGGTTTAACATGCGCATTTTCAGGCATACACATGGGCGTTTATGGCGGTGAAGTTGCGAAGGAAGATGGAATTTCTCGCGAAGCGCAGGATGAATGGGCATATCGTAGCCATCAGCGTGCGGTTTCAGCGCATAAAGAAGGACGTTTTGAAGAGGAAATTGTCCCAGTAACGATTCCGCAAAGAAAAGGCGATCCTATTGTCGTTGCAAAGGACGAGGCGCCGCGTGAAGATACAACGATTGAAAAGTTAGCAAAATTAAAACCTGTATTTGATAAGACGATGGCAGTGACAGCTGGTAATGCTCCAGGATTGAATGACGGCGGTGCTGCACTTGTATTAATGAGCGAGGACAGAGCGAAGCAAGAAGGAAGAAAGCCATTAGCGACAATTTTAGCGCATACGGCAATCGCGGTAGAATCAAAGGATTTCCCAAGAACGCCAGGTTATGCAATTAACGAATTGCTGAAAAAAACAGGCAAGACAATTGAAGACATCGATTTATTTGAGATTAATGAAGCATTTGCAGCGGTAGCGATTGCAAGTACTGAAATTGCAGGAATTGACCCAGAAAAATTGAATGTAAATGGCGGCGCAGTGGCGATGGGGCATCCGATTGGAGCAAGCGGAGCACGTATTATCGTTACACTGATCCACGCACTGAAGCAGCGCGGCGGCGGAATTGGAATTGCTTCGATTTGTAGCGGCGGCGGTCAAGGTGATGCAGTGATGATTGAGGTTCATTAATTTACGTGTAGAAAACGATTCATTTATTAAAGATTTATATTAAGGGGGAAGAAAGAATGGGTGTACAAAAGATTGTTGTAATTGGTGCAGGACAAATGGGATCGGGAATCGCGCAAGTATGTGCAATGGCAGGATATGATGTGAAGGTACAAGATTTAAAACAAGAACAATTAGATAGAGGATTGGCTATTATTACGAAAAACTTAGCGCGTCAAGTAGAAAAAGGGCGTATGAAGGAAGAAGAGAAAGAAGCAACGTTAAATCGTCTTACAGTAACGCTTGATTTAGATTGTGTGAAAGAAGCGGATCTTGTTATTGAAGCGGCTGTTGAGAAAATGGATATTAAAAAGAAAATTTTTGCGAATCTAGATGAAATCGCTCCAGATCATGCTATTTTAGCGACGAATACGTCATCTCTACCAATTACGGAAATTGCAGCGGTAACGAAACGCCCAGAAAAAGTAATCGGTATGCACTTTATGAATCCAGTTCCAGTTATGAAGCTTGTTGAAATTATTCGTGGTTTGGCTACAGATGATGCGGTATATGAAACGATTGAAGATATTACGAAAAAAATCGGGAAAGTGCCAGTTGAAGTAAATGATTTTCCAGGGTTTGTATCAAACCGTATTTTATTACCGATGATTAACGAGGCAATCTATACGTTATATGAAGGTGTAGCGACAAAAGAAGCGATTGATGAAGTAATGAAACTTGGTATGAATCATCCGATGGGGCCGCTTACGTTAGCTGATTTTATCGGTTTAGATACATGTTTATACATTATGGAAGTGTTACATGAAGGCTTAGGAGATAGTAAATATCGCCCATGTCCATTACTACGTAAGTACGTAAATGCAGGATGGTTAGGACGTAAAACAGGCCGTGGCTTCTACGTTTATGAATAAATTCCCCTTTGCTACAAAATAGTGGTCTTACCAAATTATTAAAAGGATATATAGCAAATGGAGGCGGAGTATATGAACTTTCGTTTTAATGAAGAGCAGCAAATGATGAGGAAAATGGTTCGGGATTTCGCACAGAAGGAAATAGCTCCCTTTGTTCCTAGTATGGAACAAGGGGTGTTCCCGAAAGAGATTTTGCAAAAGATGGGTGAGCTTGGATTAATGGGCATTCCAGCGCCTGCAAAATACGGCGGCGCAGAAATGGATTTTATTTCTTACATTTTAGCAATTGAGGAAATTTCAAAGGTGAGTGCAACAGTTGGTGTAATTTTAGCTGTACATACGTCAGTTGGAATGAATCCGATTTTATATTTTGGAACAGAAGAACAGAAGCAGAAATATGTTTCTAAACTTGCGACAGGTGAATACTTAGGCGCATTTGCTTTAACAGAACCAAATGCAGGGTCAGATGCAGGGAGTTTGAAATCAAGAGCTGTTAAGAAAGATGATTATTACATTATTAATGGATCGAAAGTATTTATTACAAATGGTGGTGAAGCAAGTACATACATTGTATTCGCTTCTACAAATCCAGAGGCAGGAAAAAGTGGTATTTCTGCATTTATAGTAGAGAAAGATACGCCGGGCTTAATTATCGGAAAAGATGAACATAAGATGGGACTTCTCGGTTCTCGTACAGTCCAACTTACGTTCGAAGATATGAAAGTGCCGGCTGAGAATTTGCTCGGTAAAGAAGGACAAGGATTCAAGGTAGCGATGGCGAATTTAGATGTTGGACGAATTGGAATTGGGGCGCAGGCGTTAGGAATCGCTGAGGCAGCGCTTGCATGCGCGATTGATTATGCAAAAGAACGAGAGCAATTTGGGAAGCCAATTGCAGCGCAGCAAGGGATCGGCTTCAAACTTGCAGATATGGCAACAAGTGTGGAGGCAGCGCGCTTGCTTGTATATAGAGCTGCATCGCTTAGAGCACAAGGATTACCATGCGGTAAAGAAGCATCTATTGCGAAGTTATTTGCTTCTAAGACGGCTGTTGAAGTTGCAATTGAAGCGGTGCAAGTATTTGGTGGTTACGGTTATACAAAAGATTATCCAGTAGAAAGATTTTTCCGTGATGCGAAGATCACGCAAATTTATGAAGGAACGAGTGAGATACAAAAACTTGTTATTAGCCGTTCTTTATAAAGATAAGGGGAGACGGAGATGCACTTTAAACTATCAGAAGAACATGAAATGATAAGAAAAATGGTTCGAGATTTTGCTAAGAACGAAGTAGCACCAACGGCAGCTGAGCGTGATGAAGAAGAGAGATTTGATCGTGCGTTATTTGATCAAATGGCAGAGCTTGGTTTAACAGGTATCCCATGGCCTGAAGAGTATGGTGGAATTGGGAGCGATTACTTAGCATACGTAATTGCTATCGAAGAGTTATCTCGCGTTTGTGCTTCTACAGGTGTAACGCTGTCCGCGCATACTTCACTTGCGGGGTGGCCTATTTTTAAATTTGGAACGGAAGAGCAAAAGCAAAAGTTTCTGCGACCGATGGCGGAAGGAAAGAAAATTGGTGCATATGGCTTAACGGAGCCAGGGTCTGGATCAGATGCTGGTGGAATGAAGACAATAGCAAAAAGGGATGGAGACCATTATATATTAAATGGATCGAAAATCTTTATTACAAATGGTGGTATTGCTGATATTTATGTTGTTTTTGCATTAACAGACCCTGAATCAAAGCAGCGCGGCACGAGCGCATTTATTGTAGAGAGTGATACACCGGGATTTTCAGTTGGGAAGAAGGAAAGTAAGTTAGGTATTCGCTCTTCGCCAACGACTGAAATCATGTTCGAAGATTGTCGTATTCCCGTAGAGAATTTACTCGGGGAAGAGGGACAAGGATTTAAGATTGCGATGCAAACGTTAGATGGTGGTCGTAATGGTATTGCGGCGCAAGCAGTTGGTATTGCACAGGGAGCTTTAGATGCTTCTGTAGAATATGCAAGAGAGCGTCATCAGTTTGGGAAGCCGATTGCGGCGCAGCAAGGGATTGGCTTTAAACTTGCAGATATGGCAACAGATGTAGAAGCGGCACGTCTTCTAACATATCAAGCGGCTTGGCTTGAATCAGAAGGGCTTCCGTACGGAAAAGAATCAGCGATGTCAAAAGTATTTGCAGGTGATACAGCAATGAAGGTGACGACTGAAGCGGTGCAAGTATTTGGTGGTTACGGTTATACGAAGGATTATCCAGTAGAGCGTTATATGCGAGATGCAAAGATTACACAGATTTATGAAGGAACACAAGAAATTCAAAGGCTTGTAATTTCTCGTATGTTAACGAAATAGGAGCAAAAGCGTAGGGATTTTCCTACGCTTTTTCCTTCAAAAAATAATAGAGAGAGGTGAAGGGGATGGTTAAACATAATGTGCATGCATCCGTGAAAGATGAAAAATTGGTTGCGTTAAGGCGTGAACAGATGATTAAAGGTGCGGTACAATTGTTTAAGCAAAAAGGATTTCCGCGTACGACAACGAGAGAAATTGCAAAAGCAGCTGGATTTAGTATCGGAACACTTTATGAGTACATTCGCACGAAAGATGATGTTTTGTATTTAGTTTGTGATAGTATTTATGAACATGTAAAGGAACGGTTAGAGGAAGTAGTATGTACCGAGAAGGGGAGTATAGAAAGTTTAAAAATAGCGATAACGAATTACTTTAAAGTAATGGACGAATTGCAGGAAGAGGTATTAATTATGTATCAAGAGGTACGTTTTTTACCGAAAGAATCACTTCCGTATGTATTAGAAAAAGAGTTTCAAATGGTTGGGATGTTTGAAAATATTTTAGAACAGTGTACCGAAAACGGGACATTTACATTAAATAAAAAGGAAATACAGCTTCTGGCACACAATATCTTCATACAAGGACAAATGTGGGGATTTAGACGTTGGGCTTTACAAAAACTATATACGCTTGAAGAATATACTGAAATGCAAATTAGGTATGTACTACAAGGGGCCCATACGCTTCCGAAATAAGGAATGGACAAATTATAATTTTATTACCATATAAAAGTTTCCCGTTTTTTTTGTAGCATATTTGTGCGACTTTTGTTTATAATGAATAGTATGGATTTTTTTAGGCAGACCGTTATATATAAGGTTATATTTGAAGAAAGGAAGTGCCGCATAAGTGGATTTTAAGCAATATTCACCAGAAGAGCTAAAAGAATGTTCAATGATTGAAGTTGTACATAGTGTTTTAGAGGATAAAAAACAAGCAACGACATTCAACGAGTTGGTTCAAGAAATCGCTCAAGTGCTGGGACTATCTCAAGAGCAAGTTAATGCGAAACTCGCACAATTTTATACAGACTTAAACATCGACGGACGTTTCATTAATTTAGGAGAAAATCGTTGGGGGCTACGCAGCTGGTACCCATACGAGCAAATTGATGAAGAAATCTTACCTCAGCCAAAACCGAAGAAGAAACGTAAAGTTGAAGATGACGGTTTTGACGACTACATCGATGAAGATGATGAATTCGATGATGCAGACGGAAATGCAGATGAAGATGAAGAAGATGTAGAAGATTTGGACAAGGTTCTTGAAGATGAAGACGGAGATGACGACGATCTTGATGATTTAGATGAAGATGAAGATGACTTCGCTGAAGAAGAACTTGAGTATGATGAGACTGAAGAAGAAGAAGAGGAAGAACTGTAGTTCTTGACTTTTTATTATCGTCCATGTAGAATCATTTTTGGGCTCTTTAAAAAAGGACGATAATACTTTTAAAGTGTAAATATAAAAGAAAATTGCTCCCTACTTGTTACTTTATGTGATGAGGGGAGCAATTTTCTTTTTTGTTTTTTGTTTAGAAAATAAAAAGAGTCTAACAATAAGATGGATACAGTGTTATCTACATACGTTGCGCTTTGCAACGGTGATTATATAACAGCAAAGTAGAAGGGAGCTTTTTCATGACTAAGTATATTTTTGTAACAGGCGGTGTAGTATCGTCTTTAGGAAAAGGTATTACAGCAGCATCTCTTGGAAGACTTTTGAAAAATCGTGGTTTAAACGTAACGATTCAAAAGTTTGATCCATACATTAACGTAGACCCAGGGACTATGAGCCCATACCAACACGGTGAGGTATTCGTAACAGATGATGGCGCAGAAACTGACTTAGACCTTGGTCACTATGAGCGTTTCATCGATATTAACTTAAACAAATACAGCAACGTAACAACAGGTAAAATTTACTCTTCAGTTCTTCAAAAAGAGCGTCGTGGTGAATACCTAGGAGGAACAGTTCAAGTTATTCCTCACATTACTAACGAAATTAAAGAGCGCGTATACCGTTCTGGTCGCGAAACAAATGCGGATGTTGTTATTACAGAAATCGGTGGAACTGTTGGTGATATCGAGTCTCTACCATTCTTAGAAGCGATCCGTCAAATTAAGAGCGACATCGGTCGTGACAACGTAATGTACATTCACTGTACATTAATCCCGTACTTAAAAGCAGCGGGTGAAATGAAAACAAAACCAACACAACATAGTGTTAAAGAACTTCGTAGCTTAGGTATTCAACCAAACATTATCGTTGTTCGTACGGAAATGCCTGTTTCTCAAGATATGAAAGACAAGCTTGCATTATTCTGTGACATCGATACAAAGGCTGTTATTGAAGCACGCGATGCAGATACTTTATATGCGGTTCCATTATCTCTTCAAGAACAAAACATGGACCAAATCGTTTGCGATCACTTGAAATTAGACAATCCAGCTGCAGATATGACAGAGTGGACTGCGTTAGTTGATAAAGTACGTAACCTTTCTAAGAAAACAAAAATCGCTCTTGTTGGTAAATATGTAGAACTTCAAGATGCATATATCTCTGTTGTAGAAGCACTTCGTCATGCAGGTTACTCTTTCGATACAGATGTAGAAGTGAAATGGGTAAATGCTGAGCACGTAACAGCAGAAAACGTAAAAGAATTAGTAGGAGACACAGATGGTATTCTTGTACCAGGTGGCTTCGGCGATCGTGGTGTAGAAGGTAAAATCGTTGCAATTCAATATGCTCGTGAAAACAAAGTTCCATTCTTAGGAATCTGCTTAGGTATGCAACTTGCATCAATTGAATTCGCACGTAACGTATTAGGATTAGAAGGAGCTAACTCTTCTGAGATTAATCCTGACACTCCTTATGCAATTATCGACTTATTACCAGAACAAAAAGATGTAGAAGACTTAGGTGGTACACTTCGTCTTGGTCTATACCCATGTAAGCTTGCTGAAGAAACAAATGCTTACAATGCTTACAATGAGCCGGTTGTATATGAGCGTCATCGTCATCGTTATGAGTTCAACAACCAATTCCGTCCGGATATGGAAAAAGAAGGATTTGTATTCTCTGGTACAAGCCCAGACGGTCGCCTAGTTGAAATCATTGAATTAAAAGACCACCCTTGGTTCGTGGCAGCACAGTTCCACCCAGAACTTGTTTCTCGTCCAAACCGTCCACAACCATTGTTCCATGACTTCGTAAGAGCTTCTATTACGAATAAAGAGAGCAAGTAATAAAAAAGCGCCTGAAATAGGGCGCTTTTTTTAATACTCGTTTAACATCTCGTCAATTGTAAATTTGATTCCGTGATAAGCAAATAAAGCTATCATTAAACTTGGGAATCCGTAGCGGTTGCCTTCATCGTCTGGAATAAGGCCTTTTAACAGTTTTATATCAATATGTACATCTGTATATTGTTCAAGTGATTCCGCACCTTCTTGAATAGCTGAGATTCCAACGATAGATTGTCCTTCATTTTGAAGTTTTTTCGCGATTTTTACAATTTCTTCATCTGTTGAAAAACGGCTAATAAGAAGTACACGATCTGCAGAAGTTACTTCTACTTCTTTACCATTTTCAAATAAGCGTTTTGCTTGTTTCATCGGTTCAGCACCGAATAGCGCTTCAGCAACAACGCCCTCCATTTCATTTGCACCATATAAATAAATGTAACCATCGCCAACTAGTGCTTGAGCAAGTAAACGAGCACTATCTTCTATATTCATTTCCTCTTTTTGAGAAACTCTGGAGAAATAACCACTTAACTGAGTTGAAAAAATTTTTAACATAATATAGCTCCTTTCGTACGTGTTTGCCGGCTTTCATTATAGTTTATTTTTTGAGAAAGGTGAAATCGTAGGGTAGCATAACAAAATAGGAGACGGTAAAATAAGAAAGAATAGGAAGGAATTTGGCAAAGAATAGCGAAAATAAATCGATAAGATATAAGAAGCTTTAAATCTTGTATTTACACAGAAAGGTTGGGAGTTATGGAAGGGAAAATTTTAATCGTTGATGATCAATATGGCATTCGTGTGTTATTACATGAAGTGTTCCAAAAAGAAGGTTATCAGACGTTCCAAGCAGCGAATGGATTTCAAGCTTTAGATATCGTGAAAAAAGATAATCCGGATTTAGTTGTGTTAGACATGAAAATTCCAGGTATGGATGGTATAGAGATTTTAAAGCATGTAAAAGAAATTGATGAAAGTATTAAAGTAATTTTAATGACTGCTTATGGAGAACTTGATATGATCCAAGAAGCAAAAGATTTAGGAGCTTTAATGCATTTTGCTAAACCATTTGATATTGATGAAATTCGTCAAGCAGTGAGAAATGAACTCGCTGTAGAGGCATAAAAATGAATTTTTTATAAAAAATATAGAAAAAAGCGTTTACATGGACTATTGAGCAGGTGAATACGGTTGAGTTTTTGAGTACAAGTTGTTATCCTATTGAGTGTAGAAAAAAGTCCGGTATGTAGATATACATATTTTACCTTATTCTGGTCATACTACCAGCGATAAGAACTTATCGGATACAAAAAACGTTTTTTAGGAGGATTCACCATGCCTTTAGTTTCTATGAAAGAAATGCTAAACAAAGCACTAGAAGGAAAATACGCAGTTGGTCAATTCAACATGAACAACTTAGAGTGGACTCAAGCTATCTTAGCTGCTGCGGAAGAAGAAAAGTCTCCTGTAATCCTAGGTGTATCTGAGGGTGCAGCTCGTCATATGACTGGTTTCAAAACAGTTGTAGCTATGGTTAAAGCTTTAATCGAAGAAATGAACATCACTGTTCCTGTAGCGATTCACCTTGACCATGGTTCAAGCTTCGAAAAATGTAAAGAAGCAATCGATGCAGGTTTCACATCTGTAATGATTGACGCTTCTCACCACCCATTCGAAGAAAACGTTGAAACTACTAAAAAAGTAGTAGAATATGCACACGCTCGTAACGTATCTGTAGAAGCTGAGCTTGGAACAGTTGGCGGACAAGAAGACGACGTAATCGCTGAAGGCGTTATCTACGCTGATCCTGCAGAGTGTAAGCACCTTGTTGAAGCAACAGGTATCGATTGCCTAGCTCCAGCTTTAGGTTCTGTACATGGTCCTTACAAAGGTGAGCCTAACTTAGGATTCGCTGAAATGGAACAAGTTCGTGACTTCACTGGCGTACCTTTAGTATTACACGGTGGTACTGGTATCCCAACTGCTGATATCGTAAAAGCTATCTCTTTAGGTACTTCTAAAATCAACGTAAACACTGAGAACCAAATCGAGTTTACAAAAGCTGTTCGTGAAGTATTAAATAAAGATCAAGAAGTTTACGATCCACGTAAATTTATCGGACCTGGCCGCGAAGCTATCAAAGCAACTGTTATTGGTAAAATTCGTGAATTCGGTTCTAACGGTAAAGCGTAAGAATAAAATTCCGTTTTGGAAACCGTCTAGTCTTTTAGACGGTTTCCTTTCGTTGTATAATGAAAGCGTGAACAAGTCTAAAGATTTTATAAAGTGCATTTTTAAATCTTTAAATATAGAAAATAATGTGCATAATCCTATTAATAAATGTGATAAGTATCTGAATTTAATTCGATGAATAGTTAACCTTCATCTATTTGTACTACAGGGGAACTTTAGGTGATGGTTTTCGATTTATTGAGCTTTTAGGGTGGAAAGAGTGATTGAGATTCTTAAGGGGAATCTTCTACTTCTTCATAGGGAAGTAGAAGATAAATACATTCACAAGAAGGGAGCTCAATATGGAAAAATTGCTAATTGAAGGCGGAAGAGCTTTAAATGGAACAATTCGTGTGAGTGGTGCAAAGAACAGTGCTGTTGCGCTAATTCCAGCGACGATTTTAGCAGATACTCCGGTAACTATTGGTGGCGTTCCTAATATTTCGGATGTGAAAATGTTAGGAGACTTACTAGAGGAAATTGGGGGGAAAGTAACTTATGGGCAGGAGGAAGAGATGGTAGTTGATCCTTCTAACATGGTTGCGATGCCTTTACCAAATGGAAAAGTGAAAAAATTGCGCGCCTCGTATTACTTAATGGGGGCAATGCTTGGCCGTTTTAAAAAAGCTGTTATTGGGCTTCCTGGTGGATGTCATTTAGGGCCGAGGCCGATTGATCAGCATATTAAAGGTTTTGAAGCGCTAGGTGCGCATGTTACGAATGAACAGGGTGCTATTTATTTAAGAGCAGATGAACTACGTGGAGCACGTATTTATTTAGATGTTGTTAGTGTAGGAGCGACGATTAATATTATGCTAGCGGCTGTACGTGCGAAAGGTAGAACTGTTATTGAAAATGCAGCGAAAGAACCAGAGATTATTGATGTAGCTACATTGTTAACAAGCATGGGAGCGCGCATTAAAGGTGCTGGTACAGATGTAATTCGAATTGATGGTGTGGACTCTTTACACGGTTGCCACCATACTATCATTCCAGATCGTATTGAAGCTGGTACGTATATGATTTTAGGAGCCGCGTCAGGGGGAGAAGTAACAGTTGATAATGTTATTCCTCAGCATTTAGAGTCAGTTACTGCAAAGCTAAGAGAAGCTGGTGTCCAAGTTGAAACGAACGATGACCAGATTACAGTGAACGGTAATAGAAGGTTGAAAGTAGTCGACATAAAAACGCTTGTATATCCAGGGTTCCCAACGGATTTACAGCAGCCGTTTACGACGCTTTTAACAAAGGCGCACGGAACGGGAGTTGTAACAGATACAATTTACGGTGCGCGTTTCAAACATATTGATGAATTACGTCGTATGAATGCACAAATTAAAGTAGAAGGTCGTTCGGCAATCTTAACTGGTCCTGTTTTATTACAAGGTGCAAAAGTGAAAGCAAGTGACTTACGAGCTGGAGCGGCCCTTGTTATAGCGGGCTTAATGGCGGATGGCATTACAGAAGTAACAGGACTGGAGCATATCGATCGAGGCTATGAAAATATAGTAGACAAGCTTAAAGGGCTTGGTGCAAACATTTGGCGAGAACAAATGACAAGGCACGAAATTGAAGAAATGAAGAATGCATAAAGTTCAACTAATCGGGCTTTAACGGGCAGTTGATTGTTCACTTAACTTTTTTGCTCCCAACAAATTTAGATTTGGGAATCTTACTGCTCGTTACAGCGGGATAAAGTAGTGATACTTCCGCAAGTGGGGAGCGAAGAATCACTACTTGCGGAAGTACACTTTATAGAAAAATACGGCAGAAATATAAAGACTTAAAGGAGAGGGATTATCGTGGAAAGAAGTTTATCTATGGAGTTAGTACGTGTAACAGAGGCTGCAGCATTATCATCAGCGCGTTGGATGGGACGCGGAAAAAAAGATGAAGCAGACGGTGCAGCAACATCAGCTATGCGTGATGTATTTGATACAGTTCCGATGAAAGGTACAGTTGTAATTGGTGAAGGTGAAATGGATGAAGCACCAATGCTATATATCGGAGAGAAACTAGGTACAGGATATGGACCACGTGTAGACGTTGCGGTTGATCCTTTAGAAGGGACAAATATCGTAGCAGCGGGTGGGTGGAATGCTCTTGCTGTTATTGCAATTGCAGATCACGGTAATTTGTTACATGCTCCTGACATGTACATGGATAAAATCGCGGTTGGCCCAGAAGCGGTTGGAGCGGTTGATATTAATGCGCCTATTATCGATAACTTACGTGCAGTTGCGAAAGCGAAAAATAAAGATATCGAAGACGTTGTAGCGACAGTTTTAAACCGTCCGCGTCATCAAGCGATCATCGAAGAAATTCGTAAAGCTGGCGCTCGTATTAAATTAATCAACGATGGAGATGTAGCTGGAGCAATCAATACAGCATTTGACCGTACAGGTGTAGATATTTTATTTGGTTCAGGTGGAGCACCTGAAGGTGTATTAGCTGCAGTTGCATTAAAATGTTTAGGTGGAGAGATTCAAGGAAAACTATTGCCACAAGATGAAGCTGAATTAACACGTTGTAAAAAGATGGGCATAGACGACATTAATCGTATCCTTCGCATGGAGGATTTAGTAAAAGGTGACGATGCAATCTTTGCAGCAACAGGTGTAACAGATGGAGAACTATTACGAGGTGTTCAATTTAAAGGTAGCGTTGGAACAACACAATCCCTTGTTATGCGTGCGAAATCAGGCACAGTACGCTTCGTAGATGGACGCCATAGCCTAAATAAAAAACCGAACTTGGTTATTAAATAAAAAGCGTAAAAGGCTTATTTATCCCCCTTTAAAATAGGGTGAGTGGAAAAAAGTAAGAAATATAAAAAGCGAAGACAAATTTTCTTGTCTTCGCTTCTTGTATTTGTGTTCCAACGTATTGATTAAAACTAGATAAAAGGGTTACAATAGTGAATATTACCCTACTTGAACTTATTGCCTTTCATTATTAATTATTTGCCTTCCGTATTTTTCCCTTTACCCATGAAAAAAGAGAATAACGTTAAAGTGTGGTGTCTGAATGAATTTGTCAATTGCAGCATTAGAAAACATGAAATTAAAAGAGTTATACGAGCTTGCGAAAGAATTTAAGATTTCGTATTATAGCAAGTTAACGAAAAAAGAGTTAATTTTTTCTATTTTGAAAGCTCGAGCAGAAAAAGAAGGTTTCTTTTTCATGGAAGGCGTATTAGAAATTATTCAATCAGAAGGATTTGGATTCCTACGTCCTATCAACTATTCTCCAAGCTCAGAAGATATTTATATCTCAGCTTCGCAAATTCGTCGTTTCGATTTACGTAATGGAGACAAGGTTTCTGGTAAAGTACGACCTCCGAAAGAAAATGAACGCTATTTTGGGTTATTACAAGTTGAAGCTGTAAACGGAGATGATCCAGATTCAGCAAAAGAGCGTGTGCATTTCCCTGCATTAACACCATTATACCCGGATCGCCAAATGAAGTTGGAAACGGAACCAAAAAAGTTACCGACACGCATCATGGATTTAATCGCACCAGTTGGATTTGGACAACGTGGTTTAATTGTCGCGCCTCCAAAGGCTGGTAAAACAAGTCTATTAAAAGAAATCGCGCACAGTGTTACAACAAATCATCCGGAAGCAGAATTAATTGTGCTTTTAATTGATGAGCGTCCAGAGGAAGTAACAGACATTGAACGTTCTGTTAAGGGAGATGTTGTAAGTTCTACTTTTGATGAAGTACCAGAAAATCATATTAAAGTAGCTGAACTTGTGTTAGAACGTGCGATGCGTCTTGTAGAGCACAAAAAAGATGTTATCATTTTAATGGATAGTATTACCCGTTTAGCTCGAGCTTACAACCTTGTTATTCCACCAAGTGGTAGAACATTATCGGGTGGTATTGACCCAGCTGCCTTCCATAGACCGAAGCGTTTCTTTGGAGCTGCGCGTAATATTGAAGAAGGCGGTAGCTTAACGATTTTAGCAACAGCCCTTGTTGATACAGGATCTCGTATGGACGATGTTATTTATGAGGAATTTAAAGGAACTGGAAATATGGAACTTCACTTAGATCGTTCATTAGCTGAACGTCGTATCTTCCCGGCGATTGATATTCGTCGTTCTGGTACACGTAAAGAAGACCTATTAATTCCGAAAGAACATTTAGACAAGCTGTGGGGTATTCGTAAAACAATGCGTGATACACCAGACTTTGTTGAAAGCTTCTTACGTAAACTCCGTCAAACGAAGACAAATGAAGAATTTTTACAAAACATTGTTGCAGACTCGAAAAGATATGTAACAACGAAGTAAAGGGAAAAGATTGGGACTCGCTTATTTTGTAGTAAGCGAGTTTTTTACGTTGTTTAGGCGATGTTAAAGAGAGAAATAAGTGGAAGAACCTTAGCTGGTCAGAGCTGAACGACCCCTCTTCACTTTTAGGTAATATCTAGCTTCAGCCGCTAGAATGAACGGTGGCTTAGCTTCTTCCTATTCTGAGCGAGCCGCCTCCACTTTTAATTTAAAAAGACAAAAACAGGTAGTTGCAAAATGAAGTTAGCCTTGTTATAATTTCATCATATGTGTTTCATCAATATAGTTGTGTATGCAGCTGAAGATGAAAAACTCTGTTTCGAAAATGATTCAGGGCGGAAGGAGATGAAAAGAATGAAAGCAGGAATTCACCCAGATTACAAGAAAGTTGTATTCATGGACACAAACACAGGCTTCAAATTCTTAAGCGGATCTACTAGAGGATCTAACGAAACTGTTGAGTGGGAAGATGGTAACACTTATCCATTACTAAAAGTTGAGATCAGTTCTGATTCTCACCCATTCTACACTGGACGTCAGAAGTTTGCTACTGCAGACGGACGCGTTGACCGCTTCAATAAGAAATACGGTCTTAAGTAATAAAAACATAAAACAGGCAAGTGTATCTATTCGCTTGTCTGTTTTTTTTGCGAAAATATTATACCTTTACCCTACTTTTAAGTAAAAAGTAGATGAAAGGAGAGCTTCATGTACTTAATAAATCAAAACGGTTGGATTGAAGTAATTTGCGGTAGTATGTTTTCTGGCAAATCGGAGGAGCTTATCCGCCGTGTGCGTCGTACACAATTTGCGAAACAACATGCAATTGTATTTAAACCATGTATTGATAATCGCTATAGTGAAGAAGACGTTGTATCACATAACGGATTAAAGGTAAAAGCAGTTCCTGTTTCAGCTTCAAAAGATATATTTGAACATATCACAGAAGAGATGGATGTAATTGCAATCGATGAGGTGCAATTCTTTGATGGGGACATTGTGGAAGTGGTGCAAGTATTGGCAAATCGTGGCTATCGTGTCATTGTAGCTGGTTTAGACCAAGATTTCCGTGGTCTACCATTTGGACAAGTTCCTCAGCTGATGGCGATTGCTGAACATGTAACAAAATTACAGGCAGTATGTTCTGCGTGTGGATCTCCAGCAAGTCGTACACAACGATTAATCAATGGAGAACCAGCGGCATTTGATGATCCGATTATTTTAGTTGGGGCTTCAGAATCGTATGAACCACGCTGTCGTCATTGTCATGCAGTTCCTACAAACAAAGATAAGTAAACTCGCTGTGTAGGGCGGGTTTTTTTCAAAATAGAGGAAGAGCCGTGCGAGCCGCTCGCGCTTTTAAATATTATCTAATTCCGGTAGCTAGCTCTTCATATGTAGGAATCTTAGCTGGACAAGCTACCTACACTTTTAAATATATTATCTAGCTCTAGCGGCTAGAATCTTCGGTCATTTCGCTCTCTTACTCGAAACCAAAAGCGCTTCAAGGTCGAGAGCTTAAAGTGCCCTGCGATTTTGAGTGAGCCGCTTGCGCTTTTAAATATAATTTGCGTTTTTTTGATTAAGTACCATATACTATTTGTATTAGATACTAGGATGTAGAGGTGAATGATGTGTTAGATCGTTTGCAAGCTGTAGAAAATCGTTATGAGAAGTTAAATGAATTGTTAAGCGACCCAGCGATTATTAGTGATTCAAATAAGCTTCGTGAATATTCAAAGGAACAATCTGATATACAAGAAACGGTAGAGGTGTACCGTGAGTACAAAGATGTTCGTGAGCAATTAAAAGATGCGAAAGCAATGTTAGAAGATAAGTTAGACGCAGAAATGCGTGAAATGGTAAAAGAAGAAGTTTCTGAGTTAGAGGCACAAGAAAAAACATTATCAGAGCGTCTGAAAATTTTACTTGTTCCAAAAGACCCTAACGATGATAAGAACGTTATCGTTGAGGTTCGTGGGGCTGCTGGCGGTGATGAGGCAGCTTTATTCGCTGGTGATTTATACCGTATGTATAGCCGTTATGCTGAGGTACAAGGTTGGAAAACTGAAATTATTGAGGCGAGCTATACAGAACTAGGTGGATATAAAGAGATTATCTTTATGATTAATGGTAAAGGTGCTTTCGCGAAGTTGAAATTCGAGAATGGTGCTCACCGTGTTCAACGTGTTCCTGAAACGGAATCTGGCGGACGTATTCATACATCTACGGCAACTGTAGCTGTATTACCAGAAGCTGAAGAAGTTGAAATTGACATTCATGAAAAAGATGTTCGTGTTGATACGTTTGCTTCTAGTGGCCCTGGTGGACAAAGTGTTAATACAACAATGTCAGCAGTACGTTTAACGCATTTACCGACTGGTGTAGTTGTATCTTGTCAGGACGAGAAGTCACAAATTAAGAACAAAGAAAAAGCAATGAAAGTATTACGTGCACGTGTTTATGATAAATTTAGACAAGAAGCGCAAGCTGAATATGATCAAAACCGTAAGCAAGCTGTTGGTACAGGTGATCGTTCAGAGCGTATTCGTACGTATAATTTCCCGCAAAACCGTGTTACAGACCATCGAATCGGTTTAACGATTCAAAAGCTAGATCAAATCTTACAAGGTAAGTTAGATGATTTCATCAATGCCTTAGTGATGGAAGATCAGGCTCAAAAGATGGAGGCAGCTGAGTAATGCGTGTCTATGAAGCCCTGAAATGGGCTTCTTCTTTTTTACAGGAAAATGGACGAGATGAAAATGCGGGAGAAATTGTCCTTTGTCACGTATTAAAGACGAATAGAACAGGATTGCTCATGAATATGCGTGAAGAAATCACTGCGGAACAGGAGAGTAGTTTTGTAGAAGTTATCCACAAGCACGTAGAAGGTATTCCAATTCAATATATGATTGGTTATGAAATGTTTTATGGGCGTTCGTTTTTTGTGAATGAAGAAGTCTTAATACCAAGACCGGAAACAGAGGAGCTTATAGTGGGGGTACTAGAGAGAATTGAGCGCCATTTCGGTAATGAGAAACTGCATGTAGCAGATATCGGAACGGGTAGTGGAGCAATTTCTATTACGCTTGCTTTAGAAAATAAGGATCTTCATGTGTATACAGTAGATATTGCACAAGAATCGATTGACGTTGCGAAAGAAAATGCAAAAGCTTTAGGTGCAGAAGTAACATTCTATCATGGTGATTTATTATCGCCATTTTATAAATCTGGTCAAAAGTTAGATGTTGTTGTTTCCAATCCACCATATATACCAGAAGAGGACTGGCGAGGTCTTTCTACTGTTGTAAAAGAACATGAACCGAAAAGAGCTCTTGTCGGTGGCGAAGATGGACTTGATTTCTATCGCCGTTTTATGGAAGAATTACCGAGCGTATTGCAGAAAAAAGCGATTGTGGCGTTTGAAATTGGAGTAGGACAAGGTGAAGATGTAAAGGCACTGCTACAACAAACTTTTCCGCATGCTAACGTTGAGGTTGTTCTTGATATTAATGGGAAAGATCGTATGGTATTTGCAGAGATGGAGTAAGGTTCGCACCTTACTCTATTTTTTTGTGAAAAAATTCATATAGATTTTGAATTTAATAGTTTAGAAAGGTAAAAGTCTGTCCACACTGTTTCTAGAAGGGACGGTGGAGGAAATGAAAAAACAGGTTATTGCTTATCTTCTTCTATTATTAATTGGTGCACAGTTGCTTGTGCAGTTTGGATATATGAAAGCTGATGCGAAAGGACCTGCTGTTATTCCGAAGGAGGCCGTTCGATTACGAATTTTAGCAAATAGTGATTCAGATCAAGATCAGGCGTTAAAGCGTAAAGTGCGTGATGAAGTAAAAGCGCAAATTGATGGATGGGTAGCAGATTTAACGTCATTTGAAGAAGCACAAAAAGTAATACAAAGTCACATTCCTGAAATTGAAAAAACAGTTGCAAATACATTGAAAAAAGAAGGAAGTAAAGAGTCGTTTCAAGTGAAATTTAGTAAGAATGTAAAGTTTCCTACAAAGGTATATGGGAATTTTATTTATCCAGCAGGAGAATATGAAGCAGTACTTATTACGATTGGAAAAGGTGAAGGGGCGAACTGGTGGTGTGTATTATTTCCACCGATGTGTTTCTTAGATTTTTCGAGTGGTACAGCTGTAAGAAAAGAAGAGCATGTTGTGAAGGCTGAATCTCCTGAAGAGGAGCAGGTGAAACAACCAGCTGAGGAAGTAGTAGATTCACAAGAAAAGAAAGAGGATAAGGTGAATGAAACGAAAGTTGTGAAGCGGGAAGTAGCAAAAAAGGTAACAGCTTCTGAAAAGAAAGTAGTAAAAAATGAAACAAAAGTAGAAGAACAGTCTGTAAGTAAAGAAGAGACAAAAACTGTGGAAAAAGTGGAGAAGCCTGTGGAGAAAAAACAGGAAAAACAAAATGAATATGTAAAAGTAGAAGAGGAAGAAGAAAAGCCGGAAGTTAAATTATTTATTGTAGAAGCTTTTACATCTTTATTCTCTAAATAGTACTATTAATAAATCCCTCCTCATATATAAAAATGAGGAGGGATTTATTATGAAGAAGATCTATTTTGCTACGAAAGCAGATGTGGAAAGATTGCATTCTTTTTTCGGACAAGCTAATAAAAAAGATGATAAAATAAATGAGTTATACGCACAATTTATGATTTTGGAAGAGGCGGAAGAAATACGAGCTGTAATTGGTTATGAACAGAGTGGGGAAGATGTGCTTATTCGTTCTTGTTTATTCACACCAGGTGTGGATAAACAGACTTTCTTATATTTTTTTGAAATGTTTTTGCAGTATATGAAAGAAAAAAGTGTACAGCAATTGTACTTACTAACAAATCATCCACAATCTATGACGATCTTTCAGTTTTTTGGCTTTGCTACTATAGAAAAAGATGAGGTTCCAGAGGGGATTCAACAGTTAGAACATTTTTGTAAAAATATAAAAGAGCAGAATGCAATAATACTAAATTGTCAGCTATTCACAAAGTTATCCACGGATTAATTAGGTTTATCCACATTTTGTGGATAAACCTTGTTTGTCTTTTGGATAAATATCATAGTAAACTAAAAGTAGACAAGTATTTCAGGGTAGAAAAGGACGTGGAAAAAAATGCATACAAATATGTGGGTTGTGGATAATGTTGTGGAAAGAAAAAAATATTATCCACAGTTACAAGAAGCAGCGAGATTATTAAGAGAAAATGAAGCGGTTGCCTTCCCTACGGAAACGGTATATGGGCTAGGTGCGAACGCGATGAATGATGAAGCAATCGCGAAAATTTTTGAAGCAAAAGGGAGACCGAGTGATAATCCACTCATTGTCCACATAGGTACAAAATCGCAGTTAGATGGAATTGTAAAGGAAATTCCACCGGTTGCAGAGAAGTTAATGGAGCACTTTTGGCCAGGACCATTAACAATTATTTTGCCAAGAAAAGAAGGTATTTCAGAGAAGGTGACGGCAGGGCTTAATACGGTTGGAGTAAGAATGCCAGATCATCCAGTAGCACTTGCTCTTATTGAGGAGGCAAATGTACCTGTTGCAGCACCGAGTGCGAACCGTTCAGGGCGTCCAAGCCCAACGTTAGCTTCTCACGTATATGAAGATTTGAATGGAAAGATTGCAGGTATTGTTGATGGTGGTGCAACAGGAGTAGGTGTTGAATCAACTGTAATTGATTGTACGAGCACTGTTCCAACGATATTACGTCCAGGTGGGATTACGAAAGAACACTTGGAAGCGGTGATAGGTAATGTTTCTTTAGATCCAGCTTTAAAGGATGAGAAGGAAAAACCGAAATCACCAGGAATGAAATATACACATTATGCTCCGAAAGCGCCACTTAGTATTGTTGAAGGATCACGTGAGTTCATTCAGCGTATTGTAGATAAGAAAAAGGAAGAAGGATTCAAAGTAGGTGTATTAACGACAGAAGAGTACCAGCATATATATAGCGCGGATGTTGTATTATCTTGTGGTGTTCGAAGCGATTTAGCTAGTGTTGCGACTAAATTATATGATGTACTTAGAACATTTGATGCAAGTGAAGTGGATGTTATTTTTAGTGAGTCATTCCCAAATGAAGGAATAGGGAATGCCATTATGAATCGATTAACAAAAGCGGCAGGGCATCATATTATTACGGAACGATAAGGAACAATTAGCAAACAGAATATTTCTCCTCGAATAAGCATATTTTGAAGTAGCACGTCCGAGGAGGGACATGAATGACGCTTGAACAGCTAATACCTTTAATAATTATGGCGTTCGCCTTAGGGATGGATGCGTTCTCGGTGAGTCTTGGTATGGGGATGGTGACCTTAAAATTAAGACAAATCCTTTATATCGGTATGACGATAGGGATATTTCATATTATCATGCCATTTATAGGAATGGTATTAGGTCGTTTTTTATCAGAGAGGTATGGAGACATTGCACATTTTGCAGGTGCTATTTTATTAATTGGACTAGGATTCTATATTGTATATTCATCTATTTTGGAGAATGAAGAGGCTAGGACTGCCCCTATTGGAATTAGTTTATTCGTATTTGCATTTGGCGTCAGTATAGATAGTTTCTCAGTAGGTCTTAGTCTTGGTATTTATGGGGCACAGACGATTATTACGATATTACTTTTTGGATTTGTTAGCATGTTATTAGCATGGATTGGTTTATTAATTGGTAGACATGTGAAAGATATGCTTGGTACATACGGTGAAATAGTAGGTGGTATCATTCTAGTTGGATTTGGATTATATCTCCTTTTTCCTATATAATTTTATGGAGGAGGGAATTATGGATACGTTACTGGAATGGTATGTTAAGTTTTTACCTTCTTTCCTCGATGGCTAAGAAGACTTATTATTTGGGGTATTATTTTGCAAATTTCGATTTTAGGTTGGATTAAGTTAATTCGTAAATGGTAGGATAGTTCCTTTCTGTGCATGGTTTTGTTTCTACTATATTTATTGCACTAAAAATTACAGATATAGAAAGGATGAGATGAATGACGAGATTAAAGCAAGTTTTTGGTATTATTATTAGTTTTTTTGTTTTTTGGTTTAGCATGCTCGGTGTACAGATGTTTGCTGAGTTTTTAGATATCGAGTCATTGAAGTTTGTTGCCGGAAAAACGGAGGCAGCACGTACTTTTTATTCCCCATACCCGTTTTTAATTGTTTTTCTTATTACATTGCTTTCCCTATACTTCTTAGTAATTAAGCTTGGGAAACCGAAAAAAGAGAAAATGCCTACTTTAGAGGAAAAGAAGGAAGCATTACAATGATAAAATCCCCTGCTAAAAAGCAGGGGATTTTATGTTTAAGTGATGTAAGGAATCGGGCTGCCTTTGCTTTTAAATATATCCAGTTCCAGCGGCTAGAATGGTTGATGACTTCACTTCTTCCTTCTCTCATTTGAACGAGCTGCTTCCACCTTTAAATAGGCCTTACTAATTCAAATTGTTCTCCTAGTTTTGCGTAGTTGTGTCCTGCTAGACGGCTTACTGGTTTTAGTCCTTCGGCGTGAATGCGGCCATTTTCGTATAGGTGTTCTGCGACATGGAAACGAACGACGCGTCCAATTAATAGATCGCAAGCTGGTGAGTCTTCTGTTCCGCCAAGAGGAATTGCACGTTCTAATACGCATTCCATTCGAATGTTTGCTTCTTTCACACCTGGAACGGAGATGACGTCACTTTCAATTGGTGTTAGTTTTGCTAATTCAATTTCACTCTCATTTGGTGGGAGATTAGCTGCTGTTTCATTAATTGCCTCTACATATGATTCATCAGAAATATGTACGACAAATTCACCCTTTTCAATTGCGTTTCGGGAAGTGTCTTTTCGTTTTCCTTCTTTTCGTTGTACGGAAACTGAGATAAGTGGTGGATTGGCAGCGACAATATTGAAATAACTATATGGTGCTCCGTTTAATACGCCGTCTTCTGTTACAGAAGTAACGAATGCGACAGGGCGTGGAATGATACTTCCCGTTAGTAACTTGTAATTCTCTTTTTCCGTTTGTTCATTTGGATTAATTGATAACATGTTTGAAATCCCCTTTCTGAATATGACGACTTATTGTTTGTTTACAAGATGTCAGTGGAAAACTCCTGCTAAAAATAATATTTTGTTACATAAAAAGAACTTACTTCAATCGCAATGAAGTAAGTTCTTTTTAAAGAATCTCGAAATCAAGATAAAAATTAAAGTAAAACGTATGCGCCAGGTCCGATTAAAGCGACACCAACAGCAACGGCGATTAACATTAAATTGTATTCAAATCCGTCTTGTGTTACCCAGTAACCATTTTTTCCATGAACAGTGAAGATTGCCATTAACATTGTTCCGACGATAAATAAAGAACCAATTACAGTGAAAATACCTGATGCGAATAAGAAACCACCTAATAATTCAGTTGCACCAGCCATAAATGCCATAAATACACCAGGGCGTAAACCGATTGATTCCATCCAGCCACCTGTTCCTTTTAAGCCGTAACCACCGAACCAACCAAATAATTTTTGAGCACCGTGACCCATGAATGTAATTCCTATAATAAGACGAATAATAAGAAGACCGATATCCATCATTTCAAAAAACCTCCTAAAAGTTATTAACTTATCTTATGTAAGTAATAATAAAATAGTTACTTACTTTAGTCAAGTAAATTTCAACAAAAATTTGAAAGAAATTTTACAAATTAACAACAAAAAATAAAATGTAGTAAGGACCTCTAGACAAGTTTGGGGAAAAAAGAGAAAATATAAATAGAAGTTAACTTCTTATTGTTATTCAGACAATCAGAATTGACTGGAATTTTGTGAAGCGCTACAATAAGAGTCTATTAGTAATGACGTAATTTATTTCGAAAGCGTTTTTACAATATAATATTCGAAGTATGAAGTCTTACATGTATCCCAATCTTTACTAGGGATTGCCCTATAAACTTTTAGGTAAATTATAAGGAGGACTATCCTATGTTTAAAAAATTATTCGGTCTTGGTTCAAAGACAAATGAAGAAACAATCGTAGCTCCATTAACTGGAGCAGTGAAAAATATTGAAGAAGTACCAGATCCAGTATTCGCTGGTCGTATGATGGGTGACGGTGTTGCAATTGATCCTACTGAAGGTGTAGTTGTATCTCCAGTTGATGGTGAAATCGTACAATTATTCCACACAAAACATGCTATTGGAATTAAAGCGAAAAACGGTACAGAAATTTTAATCCACGTTGGATTAGAAACTGTAAAAATGGAAGGCGAAGGTTTCGAAGCACACGTTTCTGAAGGCCAAGCTGTAAAAGCTGGAGATAAGTTAATCTCATTTGACTTAGAATTAATTCGTGAAAAAGCGAAAAGCACAATTACGCCAATCGTTATTACAAACACAGATGCAGCTGAGTCTATTAAAACAACTATAGGTGTAACAGCTACAAAAGGTTCAACAGAAGTAATGAAAGTTACAATGAAATAATTTTTAAAAAAGGAATCTGTTTCGTATGAAATGGATTCCTTTTTTTGTGATCTATTCGTTATATATGTTAAAATACTCTAGGCACTTGGAAATAGGGTTTCACATATATGTGGATGGGCGCATTTTTCTTAGAAAAATGCGCCTTTTGTATATTCACATTTCTTTTGTTCTATCCTAATGTCAGCTATTATTAAAGGGGAAAGATACAATATAAGGGGTGGGTTTAGATGAAACGAGTGTTATTTGTTTGCACTGGAAATACATGCCGTAGTCCAATGGCTGAGGCATTACTTCGTCATCACGGAGAAGGTAAGTTTGAAGTGCAATCTGCTGGTGTTTTTGCCTATCCTGGAAGCGATGCGTCAGTTTATGCGAAAGAAGCACTCATTGAAAAAGGAATTTCAATTGATCATGCTTCAAAGCAGATAAATGAAGCGCTGCTTGATTGGGCTGATATTGTAGTAACAATGACAGAAAATCATAAGGAAATTGTACTTGGGCATTATCCTAATATTGAAAAGAAAGTGTATACACTTTATGGGTTAACTGAAGGTGTAAGTAAGGATATTTCCGATCCGTTTGGAGGTTCTCTTTCTATTTATAAGGAAACATTAAAAGAGATGGAAGGTCTTGTACAAACTTTATTGAAAAAACATTCAGAAGGCTGATGTTTCGTGTATAATACGATATTAGAGAGCATTTCGCACCAGTAAGATGGTGGAATGTATGATGAAGATAATGGATTGAAACTTTGGAGGGGTAAAAATGAAAGTAGTAGTAGCATCTGATCACGGCGGTATGAATATCCGTAAAGAACTTGTAAGTTTATTAGAAGAGTTAAATATTGAATATATTGATTTAGGTTGTGAATGTGAAGCTGGTTCTGTTGATTACCCTGATTTTGCGTTTCCAGCAGCAGAAATGGTAGCGAATGGTGAAGTAGATCGTGGTATTTTAGTTTGTGGGACAGGCATTGGTATGTCAATCGCAGCAAACAAAGTAAATGGTATTCGTTGTGCATTAGTTCATGATACTTTCAGTGCGAAAGCAACAAGAGAGCATAACGACACTAACATGTTAGCAATGGGCGAGCGTGTAATTGGTGCTGGCCTAGCGCGTGATATCGCAAAAATTTGGTTAACAACTGACTATGAAGGTGGTCGTCACGAAAACCGCGTAGGAAAAATTAAAACGTACGAAGCGAAGTAATAGATTCTAACTAGAAGTAGTGTGAAATATAATTTGGTGAACCAACCTGTGAAAGGAAGAGGCGTAATGATAGAAATCGTAAAGGTAAGAGAACAGCTACAAATGTCGCTTTCTGATTTCCAAGAACAAGCTTCATTACAAAGTGGCCAAATTTTTGTAGTGGGATGTAGCACGAGCGAAGTGCTAGGAGAAAGAATTGGAACTTCAGGAACGATGGAAGTAGCGGAAGCGATTTTTTCTGAGTTAAAACAATTTCAAGAGCAAACAGGTATCGAATTGGCTTTTCAATGTTGTGAGCATTTAAATCGTGCTTTAGTTGTTGAGAGAGATGTAGCGATGAAGTATCAATTTGAAATTGTAACAGTTACGCCTGTTAGATCAGCAGGTGGTGCATTAGCGACATATGCGTATCACAATTTGAAAGATCCGGTAGTAATTGAGTTTATTAAAGCGGATGCAGGAATGGATATTGGTGATACATTTATCGGTATGCATTTAAAACATGTAGCTGTTCCGGTTCGTACGAGTGTGAAGGAAATTGGAAGTGCGCATGTAACAATGGCGACAACACGTGGAAAACTAATTGGTGGAGCACGTGCTGTTTATGCGGCGAAGGAAGAAACTGTTACTTGCCGTTAAATACGAAAAATTTAGAAGTCGCATAGTAGCTTTTTATTATCAGATAAAAGGTACGTTGTCTGACTTTATAGTAGAAGAAAGAAAAGACCGATTTTCGGTCTTTTTTTTCTTTTATGATATAGAAAGTCATGTTAGAATGTAGTTGAAAACATGAAGGTTCGAAAGAATTACAACCTGAATTTTCGTTTTTTCTGAATAAATAAGAAAAAACTATTGGGAATCGATGTAATTCGTTCAGAAAAGGGGGATTTTGGTGGATCATTTAAAACGTCAAGATGAAAAGGTATTTGCTGCAATTGAGGCAGAACTAGGAAGACAGCGTTCAAAGATTGAGTTAATCGCTTCGGAAAACTTCGTAAGCGAAGCAGTAATGGAGGCGCAAGGTTCTGTTTTAACGAATAAGTATGCTGAAGGATATCCTGGAAAACGTTACTATGGTGGTTGTGAACACGTAGACGTAGTAGAAGATATCGCACGTGACCGCGTAAAAGAAATTTTCGGCGCAGAACACGTAAATGTTCAACCTCACTCTGGTGCACAAGCGAACATGGCAGTATACTTCACAATTTTAGAGCAAGGCGATACAGTACTTGGTATGAATTTATCCCATGGTGGTCACTTAACACACGGAAGCCCTGTTAACTTCAGTGGAGTACAATATAATTTCGTAGAATATGGCGTGGATGCTGAATCTCACCGTATTAATTACGATGATGTATTAGCAAAAGCGAAAGAACATAAACCAAAATTAATCGTTGCAGGTGCAAGTGCATACCCTCGTGTTATCGATTTCAAACGATTCCGTGAGATTGCAGATGAAGTGGGCGCATACTTAATGGTTGATATGGCACATATCGCCGGTCTAGTAGCAGCTGGTTTACATCCAAACCCAGTACCACATGCACATTTTGTTACAACAACAACACATAAAACATTACGTGGTCCACGTGGTGGTATGATTTTATGTGAAGAGCAATTCGCAAAACAAATTGATAAATCAATCTTCCCTGGTATTCAAGGTGGCCCACTTATGCACGTAATTGCTGCAAAGGCCGTTGCGTTTGGTGAGGCACTACAAGACGAGTTTAAAACATATGCACAAAATATTATTAACAATGCGAACCGCTTAGCTGAAGGCCTTCAAAAAGAAGGACTTACACTTGTTTCTGGCGGAACAGATAATCACTTAATCTTGATCGATGTTCGTAACTTAGAAATTACAGGTAAAGTAGCAGAGCACGTATTAGATGAAGTTGGTATTACAGTGAACAAAAATACAATTCCATTTGAAACAGCAAGCCCATTTGTAACAAGCGGTGTACGTATCGGTACAGCAGCTGTAACATCTCGTGGTTTCGGTTTAGAAGAAATGGATGAAATTGCGGCACTTATTGCTTATACATTAAAAAATCATGAGAATGAAGTCGCATTAGAAGAAGCACGTAAGCGTGTAGAAGCGTTAACGAGCAAATTCCCAATGTATACAGATCTATAATAGATTAAGAAAGACTGCTGAGACGTAATTGTTTCAGTAGTCTTTTTTCATGGACATATATTATTTTTAAAGTATGTATACAAATAATGAATAAATTTTGGCGATATAATGAAGGATACAGCTCCCATAATTGGTAAAGATACTAGATAGATTCATGTAAAATCATGATTTTGCCAAATTTGCCCTTGAATATTAGTAGCGTTTTCTTTACAATCGTAAATAGTGTAAAAAAGCGTGTAAACGCATGAATATCATCTAAAGGAGAGATTCACATGGGAAAACTGTATGTATTTGATCACCCGTTAATTCAACATAAGATTACATATATTCGCGATAAGAATACAGGTACGAAAGATTTTCGTGAATTAGTGGACGAAGTAGCAAGCTTAATGGCTTTCGAAATTACTCGCGACCTTCCACTTAAAGACATTGAAATTGAAACGCCTGTAAGTAAAGCGACAACAAAAGTGATCGCTGGTAAAAAACTTGGTTTAATTCCGATTTTACGTGCAGGTTTAGGAATGGTTGATGGAATTCTGAAATTAATTCCAGCAGCAAAAGTAGGACACGTTGGTTTATACCGTGACCCTAAAACATTGCAACCGGTAGAATACTATGTGAAACTTCCAACGGATGTAGAAGAGCGTGACTTCATCGTACTAGATCCGATGCTAGCGACAGGTGGTTCTGCAGCTGAAGCAATTAATTCTCTGAAAAAACGCGGTGCAAAACAAATTAAATTAATGTGTATCGTTGCAGCTCCAGAAGGGGTAAAAGTAGTACAAGAAGAACATCCTGATGTTGATATTTATGTAGCGGCATTAGATGAAAAATTAAATGACCACGGCTATGTAGTACCAGGTCTTGGTGATGCTGGCGACCGTTTATTCGGAACGAAGTAAGACAACTGACGAGAGGGGATTCCCCTCTCGTTTTTTTGTGCCTCGAGTAGGCAGGGGAGGAGGGTAAATATACATCGTATATACAACATAAGTTACATACACATCACATATAATATAGAAGTCTTACGTCTAAGGAACACTATATTATGGAAGGAAAGCGTTATATCGTAAAAATATAATAGTGACAAACTTGTGAACAATTTCTTCTATTATAAAGAGAAAACTGTTAGAACTTGCATATTTCTAACCAGTATTTAGAAGGGGAACGTTTTCATTTTTGGGAGGAAATGACTAATACTCAAATTTTTTGATTTTTTACGATTTCTCGTTGACACTGTTAATACCCTATTGTATGCTAACAACGGGGATAGATGGTAGGGCTTTCAGTGACAAAATTACATCTATTCCGTGACGAAAATGTAAACTTTTTATTTTGTATAGGATTTATGCAAAAAAATGAGTTATTATTAACACATCGTGAATGAGGGTTACATATTGGAGGGATGAATCCTTGCAAAAAAACGATCGCAGCCATATAAAAGCTTATGCTTTAATGTCAGGAATTCTTGCTCAGTTAGTCGGTTCTATACTTGTTGGAATCTTTGGTGGGCAGTGGATTGATAATAAGGTTGGAACGTTTCCATTGTTTCTTATTATAGGGTTATTACTCGGTTTAGGAACAGGGGTATACGCAATGATTCGACTCATTCGACATTACTATTCGGGAGAGCAATGATGATAGACGTACATGGACTTGTCCAAAGACAAAAGAAATATATGTACTACTTGCTTGCGCTTCTAGTGCTAGGATGGGGCTTTACCTCTTACAAGGATGTATTTCTTGGGCTGATTATCGGAACGATTTTCAGTTTTCTTAGTTTGCGCATCATTGCACGTAGAACAGACAAGCTGTTAGATCGCGTAACAAATGGAGAAAACGTGAAGTTTAAGGCAACAGCAGTAAGTACATATTCAAGGTTCGCCACGATTGGGTTATTAATTTTATTTGCGGCCAAATATCAAGAGTTAATCGCGATGTGGGGCTTAGGTGTAGGATTGCTGACAGGGTACCTTGTCATGATCATAGATTTTCTTTATTTAGAGTATAAGAGCAGGGAAGAGAGGTGAATTACTAGTGGAACACGGTAGATTAGTTGAATTTCTAGGTTTAACGTTCGATTTGTCATCAGTTATGATGGTTACTGTAGCAGCAGTTATTGTTTTCTTAATCGCTGTTATCGGAACTCGCAGCTTAGCTCTTCGCCCAACAGGAATGCAAAACTTCATGGAATGGGTGTTTGACTTCGTGAAAGGGATTATCAATAGTACGATGGACTGGAAAACAGGTGGACGTTTCTTAACGCTTGGCGTTACGCTTATCATGTTTATCATCGTATCGAACTTCCTCGGTTTACCATTCATGTATTCAGCAACTGAAGCTGGCGAACATATTGCATGGTGGAGGTCACCAACGTCTGATCCAGCAGTTACATTAACATTAGCCGTGATGGTAGTTACCCTCACCCATTATTATGGAATTAAGATGAAGGGTACGAAAGAATACGTTAAAGGTTATTTCCAACCGATGAAATTCTTATTCCCATTAAAGGTTATTGAGGAGTTTGCTAACACATTAACGTTAGGTCTTCGTCTATTCGGTAACATTTACGCAGGTGAAATCCTGTTAGGATTACTTGCTAAGTTAGGCGGGGCATCAGTTCTTGGAGCATTAGGTGCGCTTGTACCAATGTTAGCATGGATGGGATTCAGTGTATTCGTTGGTTCAATCCAGGCATTTATTTTCGTAATGTTAACGATGGTTTATATGGCTCATAAAGTAAGCCATGACCATTAATATAATTTAAGTAAGAAAAAATTTATTTTTTTATAATACAAAGGAGGACAAATTAAATGAGTTTAGGTGTAATCGCAGCTGCAATTGCAATTGGTTTATCAGCATTAGGTGCAGGTATTGGTAACGGTCTTATCGTATCACGTACAATCGAAGGTGTTGCTCGTCAACCAGAATTAAAAGGCGCACTTCAAACAATTATGTTCATCGGGGTTGCTTTAGTTGAGGCACTTCCAATCATTGGTGTAGTTATTGCATTCATCGTAATGAACAAATAAGGGAGACTCCCCTTACATAGATGGCGAAGAGTGTTTTTCCGAACTTTCTTCGCCATTGCTTTATGAACGAAATGTATGTCTTTTTTTTTCATATAGTCAATTTAGAAATCTCGAAGGGAGTGAATCCTTGTGCCAACTTTATTATTAGGAGCTGCCATTCCGTTTGGAACGATTGCTTATACACTATTCGTGTTCCTAGTTTTATTAGTAATGCTACGCAAATTTGCGTGGGGTCCTTTAATGGGCATTATGAAAGAACGTGAAGAGCATGTTACTAATGAAATCGACGCTGCTGAAAGAAGTAATGCAGAAGCGAAAAAATTAGTAG
This sequence comes from Bacillus thuringiensis, assembly GCF_014932895.1. Lineage (GTDB taxonomy): Bacteria > Bacillota > Bacilli > Bacillales > Bacillaceae_G > Bacillus_A > Bacillus_A thuringiensis_AA. Next base: position 52,530 of record NZ_JACYOF010000005.1, read on the forward strand.
AAGAACAACGTGAAATGTTAAAACAGTCACGTGTTGAAGCACAAGAGTTAATCGAAAGAGCGAAAAAGCAAGCTGTAGATCAAAAAGATGGTATTGTTGCTGCTGCGAAAGAAGAAGCAGAATCAATTAAAGCATCTGCTGTACAAGAAATTCAACGCGAAAAAGAGCAAGCAATTGCTGCTTTACAAGAACAAGTCGCTTCTTTATCTGTTCAAATTGCTTCTAAAGTAATTGAAAAAGAATTAAAAGAAGAAGATCAAGTGAAGTTAATTCGCGATTATATTAAAGAAGTAGGAGAAGCGCGATGAGCAATGGGATTGTAGCAAAACGTTATGCTGTCGCTCTTTTTAAAATTGCAAAAGAAAAACACGTATTAGAAATGTTTGAAGAGGAATTACGCCTTGTACAAAACGTTTATGAAAAGAACGGAGAACTACATAGCTTTTTAACACAACCGAACATTTCAAAAGAGCAGAAGAAAACGTTTCTTGCAAACGTATTCGGATCTGTTTCTGAATCTATTTTAAATACGTTATATATTTTAATTGATAACAAGCGTATTGATATCCTACCTGAAATTGCAAATGAATATGTTGTTCTTGCTAATGAAGAACGTAACGTAGCAGATGCAACTGTATATTCTATTCGTCTTCTTTCAGAAGAAGAAAAGCTTAACATTGCAGAAGCATTTGCAAAGAGAACAGGAAAAGATGCCATTCGCGTGAAAAACGTTGTAGATGAAGATTTACTTGGCGGCATTAAAGTACGTATTGGAAATCGCATTTATGACGGAAGTTTACAAGGAAAATTAGCACGTATTCAGCGTGAACTAATGAAGAATAGATAGGGGTGAAGCACATGAGCATCAGAGCTGAAGAAATTAGCGCACTGATAAAGCAACAAATTGAGAACTATCAGTCTGAAATCGAAGTTAGCGATGTTGGTACAGTTATCCAAGTTGGTGACGGTATCGCGCGTGCTCATGGTCTTGATAACGTTATGGCTGGTGAACTTGTAGAGTTCTCTAACGGCGTTATGGGGCTAGCACAAAACTTAGAGGAAAATAACGTAGGTATCATTATTTTAGGACCTTACACAGAAATCCGTGAAGGTGACGAAGTTCGTCGTACTGGTCGTATCATGCAAGTACCAGTAGGAAAAGAACTAATCGGTCGTGTTGTAAACCCATTAGGTCAACCAGTTGATGGTTTAGGCCCAATCAATACAACAAATACTCGTCCAATCGAAAGTCCAGCACCAGGTGTAATGGATCGTAAATCTGTTCATGAGCCACTTCAAACAGGTATTAAAGCGATCGATGCTCTTGTACCAATTGGCCGTGGTCAACGTGAGTTAATCATCGGTGACCGTCAAACAGGTAAAACAGCAGTTGCACTTGATACAATCATCAATCAAAAAGATGAAGATATGATCTGTATCTATGTAGCTATCGGACAAAAAGAATCAACTGTACGTAACGTAGTAGAAACACTACGTAAGCACGGTGCATTAGAGTACACAATCGTTGTAACTGCATCAGCATCTCAACCAGCTCCATTATTATACTTAGCTCCTTACGCTGGTGTAACAATGGGTGAAGAGTTCATGTACAATGGTAAACACGTATTAGTAGTATATGATGACCTATCAAAACAAGCAGCGGCTTACCGTGAGCTGTCATTACTATTACGTCGTCCTCCAGGTCGTGAAGCGTATCCAGGGGATGTATTCTACTTACATTCTCGTTTATTAGAGCGTGCAGCAAAATTAAGTGATGCAAAAGGCGGCGGTTCTTTAACTGCACTACCTTTCATCGAAACACAAGCAGGGGACGTATCAGCTTACATTCCAACAAACGTAATTTCTATTACGGATGGACAAATCTTCTTACAATCTGACTTATTCTTCTCTGGCGTACGTCCAGCAATCGATGCGGGTACTTCTGTATCTCGTGTAGGTGGATCTGCTCAGATTAAAGCGATGAGTAAAGTATCAGGTACACTTCGTCTTGACCTTGCATCTTACCGTGAGTTAGAAGCGTTCGCTCAGTTCGGTTCTGACCTTGATAAGGCAACACAAGCGAAATTAAACCGTGGTGCTCGTACTGTTGAAGTATTAAAACAAGGATTACACAAACCGTTACGTGTAGAGAAACAAGTTATTATTCTTTACGCTTTAACACGTGGATTCCTAGATGATATTCCAGTAGCAGACATCACTCGTTTTGAAGAAGAATTCCATGCTTGGTTAGATTCTAATGCGACTGACTTATTAGAAGAAATCCGCACAACTAAGAAACTTGCGGATGACGACAAATTTGCAGCAGCAATTAACGGATTTAAAAAAGTATTCGTAGCTTCTGAGTAATAAATAAAAGTGGAGCCGACTCTGGCTTAGCTAAATCATATAAAAGGCATCTCAACTTCTGAGATTGCTGACGGTTATGTAAAGGAAAAGAGTAGGTGCACCTATTCTTTTCCTTCAATCATGAGCAAGAATATCTTGCAACGTAGATTAGGAAGAGGATTCTTACTAATCGTGCCAACTTCCGGAAAAAAGGTGGTGAAAACCTGTGGCATCTTTACGCGATATAAAAGCGAAGATTAACTCGACAAAGAAAACGAGTCAAATTACGAAAGCGATGGAGATGGTATCTGCATCTAAGTTAAACCGTGCAGAGCAAAATGCTAAATCTTTCGTTCCGTATATGGAAAAGATTCAAGAAGTAGTAGCGAGCATTGCGCAAGGAAGTAAAGGAATTAATCATCCAATGCTAAATGCGCGTCCTGTAAAGCGTACAGGATACATCGTTATTACATCTGATCGCGGACTAGCAGGTGGTTATAACAGTAACGTATTACGTACAGTAAGTAACGTAATTCGTGAACGTCATAATATGGATTCAAACCAATATTCAATTATTGTGCTTGGACGACTAGGACGTGATTACTTAAAACGTCGCGGCTTTAACATTATTGATGAAGTAGTTGGATTATCTGATCACCCATCATTTACTGATATTAAAGATCTTGCTTCTCGAGCAATTGCGATGTTCGCAGATGGTGCTTATGATGAGCTGTATATTTACTACAACCATTACGTAAGTAAAATTTCACAAGAAGTAACGGAAAATAAAATTTTACCGCTTACTGATGTGGCGTCTGATAAACCGACGACAGCTTATGAATTCGAACCTTCTGAAGAAGAAATTTTAAAAGTACTATTGCCACAATACGCAGAAAGCTTAGTGTACGGTGCATTACTAGACGGTAAAGCGAGTGAACACGCAGCGCGTATGACAGCAATGAAGAGTGCTACAGACAACGCAATGGAAGTTATCGATTCACTTACACTTTCATTCAACCGTGCGCGTCAAGCAGCGATTACGCAAGAAATTACGGAAATCGTTGGTGGAGCAGCAGCGTTAGAATAGTATTAAAAGCGAAGGCGGCTCTTTCAGGAGAGTCGCGTAAGCTAAACCAATAAAAAATTAAAAGCCGACTTCTCTTAGAAAGTGGGCTAATTAAAAGAAAGCTAGGAGGGAACCCGATGAATAAAGGGCGCGTTACGCAAATCATGGGTCCGGTTGTAGACGTTAAGTTTGATGGCGGAAAGCTACCAGAAATCTACAACGCCCTTACGGTAAAACAAAGCAACGATAACGGAAGCATTAACTTAACATTTGAAGTTGCACTTCATTTAGGTGATGACACAGTTCGTACAGTTGCGATGTCTTCCACAGATGGACTTGTTCGTGGCACAGAAGTAGAAGATACTGGTAAACCAATTTCAGTTCCAGTTGGTGATGTAACACTTGGTCGTGTATTTAACGTTTTAGGCGATGCAATTGACTTAGATGGTGAAGTTCCTGCGGATGTACACCGTGATCCAATTCACCGTCAAGCACCTGCATTCGAAGAATTATCTACTAAAGTAGAAATTCTTGAAACTGGTATTAAAGTAGTAGACTTACTTGCACCTTACATTAAGGGTGGTAAGATCGGTCTATTCGGTGGTGCCGGCGTAGGTAAAACTGTATTAATTCAGGAATTAATCAATAACATCGCACAAGAGCACGGTGGTATCTCTGTATTCGCTGGTGTAGGTGAGCGTACTCGTGAGGGTAATGACTTATACCACGAAATGAGTGATTCTGGCGTAATCAAGAAAACTGCGATGGTATTCGGACAAATGAACGAGCCACCTGGAGCACGTCAACGTGTTGCATTAACAGGTTTAACAATGGCTGAGCATTTCCGTGATGAGCAAGGACAAGACGTACTATTGTTCATCGATAACATCTTCCGTTTCACGCAAGCGGGTTCTGAAGTATCTGCCCTTCTTGGTCGTATGCCATCTGCGGTAGGTTACCAACCAACACTTGCGACAGAAATGGGTCAATTACAAGAGCGTATTACATCTACAAATAAAGGGTCTATCACGTCTATTCAAGCGGTATATGTACCAGCCGATGACTATACTGACCCAGCACCAGCTACAACGTTCGCTCACTTAGATGCAACAACAAACTTAGAGCGTCGTTTAACACAAATGGGTATTTACCCAGCGGTAGATCCATTGGCATCTACATCTCGTGCACTTTCTCCAGAAATCGTAGGAGAAGAGCATTATGAAGTAGCTCGTCAAGTACAGCAAACTTTACAACGTTATAAAGAGCTTCAAGATATCATCGCTATCTTAGGTATGGATGAGTTATCTGAAGAAGATAAGTTAGTTGTACATCGTGCTCGTCGTATTCAATTCTTCTTATCTCAAAACTTCCACGTAGCTGAGCAGTTTACAGGTCAAAAAGGTTCTTACGTACCTGTAAAAAATACAGTTAGTGGTTTCAAAGAAATTCTAGAAGGAAAATATGATGACCTTCCAGAAGATGCATTCCGTCTTGTAGGTGGCATTGAAGAAGTTATTGAAAACGCGAAGAAAATGATGGCGTAAGGCCTTAGGAGGGACGAAGTATGAAGACATTTCCAGTCAGTATTGTAACTCCTGATGGACCGGTTTACGAAAAAGAAGTAGAAATGGTAAGTGTAAAAGCAGAGAGTGGGGAAATGGGGATCTTACCAGGTCACATTCCAACTGTTGCACCATTAAAAATTAGTGCAGTTCGTCTGAAAAATGGTGGACACACTGATTATGTAGCAGTAAGCGGTGGTTTTATCGAAGTTCGTCCAGATAAAGTAACTGTATTATCATCATCTGCTGAAGAAGCAAACCATATCGATATCCATCGTGCAAATGAAGCGAAGCGTCGCGCGGAGCAACGTTTGCAAGATAAACAAGCACATGTTGACTTTAAACGTGCAGAAATGGCATTACAACGTGCTGTGAACCGTTTAAACGTTTCCGATATGAAATAAAAAATCCGTAAAGGCTTTGCCTTTACGGATTTTTTATGTATTTTATGGATAATTTTACAAAAATGGTATAATTATATTGGTATTTGTATAAGTAGAAAGTGGACAACAATTTATATTTCATAAAGGGGATGGATCAATGATCGGTGAAATAAAACGAGAAGCGTTGGACTCTTTAAAGGGAAAATGGGGGCTAGGTGTCGGATCAACGATTTTATATTTTATTTTAAGTTATGTTGTTTCCATAGCTGCAATGCTCATACTTTTAATTCCGGGAATTATTATATTTTTCTTAATTGTTATTGCAACTGGTTCAGTTGAAGAAGGAACGTTGTCAATTGGAGCAGGTATTACATTTGGGATTTTTTATTGTGTTATGTTAATTTTGGCTAATGCATCGTATGGTATTACATCATACGGTTATACAAATGTATTTTTACAGGTCAGTAAAAGAGAAAGAGCTAGGATAGATGACTTATTCGAAGGATTCCGTGGCTTTAAAAGAATGATAAAAACAATGTGGGCAATGCTTGCGATTTTGTTATATGCAGGTACTTGGATTCCAATGTTGTTATTAAGTTTATTCGCATTTTTTGGTGAAGAAGGAAATGCGTCGTTTGCCATTGCTTTCTTCGTACTATTAGCTATTTCAATCGTTGGTATGATTGTGATGTATTTTTCTTATGCAATGACGTATTATGTAATGATTGAAAATCCAGAATATAGTGTGTCACAGGCAATGAAGGAAAGTAAGCATCTTATGAAAGGACATAAGTTAGATTTGTTTCTTTTATGGCTTAGCTTCATAGGGTGGGGTATTTTAGCGATTCTTACCTTTGGAATAGGGTTTCTTTGGCTTAGTTCGTATATGAGTACAACGACAGCGCACTTTTATTGCTACATTTCAAAAGGTGAATTGCAGTAAGAACGTGCTATACTAATAGAATTATTGCGTATAGGAGGCTAAGTATGATTAGTGATTTAAAAGGAGAAGCACTAGATTCATTAGAAGGGAAATGGGGATTAGCTGTCGGGGCTGCACTACTCATTTCAATTCTTAACATGGCTTTTAGTTTTAGTATTGAGTGGGGATCCTCTTTAATTTTCGGTTCGCAAGAAACAAATCGTTCACTTTCAATAAATATTCTTACATTTTTCATTACTGGACCGTTAACTTTAGGTGGGTATTATCTTGCTTTAAATATCCTTCGTGAAAAGCAAGATGGTATTGGTAATATATTTATTTGGTTTACAGAGGGAAAAAGATTTCTAAAATCGTTTTTATTATATTTATTAGTGAATTTTTATCTTTTCTTATGGACGTTACTATTTATTATTCCGGGCATTATTAAATCATTTTCTTATGCGATGACGTATTTTATTATAAACGATCATCCTGAGTATTCACTGAACCAAGCCATTACAGAAAGCCGCCATATGATGGATGGGCATAAAATGGAGTATTTCTTTTTATGTTTAAGTTTTATTGGTTGGTTTATATTAAGTTGTATTACATTAGGGATTGGATTCTTATGGTTGATTCCCTATTTCTATACAACAGCTGCAGCTTTTTATGAAGAGATTGCAGAGGAATATTATGAGAAAAAAACTCCAACGCTATAAAGTGAAACTGTAATCAGTGGGGCCGTCCCCCACTGATTGCTAGCCCACACCAATCGGGCTTTTACTGCCCGCAAATGGCGAGGTAAAAAAACACCCAGTGTGAACTATTGGTTCATGCTGGGTGTTTTTTGTAGAAATTTTATAAATTGATTACTAGTAAGTGGTTTGCTGAAATAGTAACCTTGCATATATTTGCAGTTGTTTTTTTGCAGAAATTTAAGTTGTTTTTCTGTTTCGATTCCTTCGGCAACGACTGAGAGATTTAAAGTGTTTGCAAGAGAAAGGATAGTGGAAACGATGGCTCGTTCTTCAGGTCGATGATCAGCTAGTTGTGTAAATTCTCTCGGTACTTTCAATGTATCGATAGGAAAAATTGATAAATAAGCGAGAGAAGAATAGCCAGTACCGAAGTCATCAATGGACGTTCGAATACCATATTCTTTTAATTGTTTCAGTCTCGATAATGTTTCTTTTTCATCAATCATCGCAATTCGTTCTGTTAACTCAAGTATTACATACTTTGGATCGACTTTCATGTCGTTTAGTATTTGTGAAATGTTTTCGATTAATTGATCTTGCTGGAACTCTTTTGCTGATAAATTAACACTTATTTTTAAATTGTTGTATCCAAAGGTATGCCATATTTTCAACTGGCGACAAGATTCTTGTAATACCCAATGTCCAAGTGGAACGACTTGTGGAGTTTCTTCAACAATTGGAATGAACTCACGTGGTGGAATGTCGCCTAGTAGTGGGTGTTTCCAGCGTATTAATGCTTCGGCACCGATAATTTTATTTGTTGTCGTATCAATTTGTGGTTGATAGACGAGATAAAATTCTTCGTTTATTAAAGCGAGTGGCAAATCTTTTTCGATTCGAGCTTTTCGTTCCATTTTCTTATATAGTTCTTTTGTATAAAGGGAGCTACCGTTTTTTCCTTTATTTTTTGCTTCGTACATGGCCATGTCAGCATGCTGCAAAATAGACAATGGATCTTCACCTGCTTCAGGGTATATGGCAATCCCGATACTCGGTGAGATTTGTAAATGTTGATTTTCAATTTCGAATGGCTCGTTCATGGACGTTACAATCATATCGGCTATCTTTTTTACGTCAGTCCTGTTTTTATAATTTTCGATAAGGATTGTGAACTCATCCCCAGCTAGTCGAGCAAGTTTCATACTTGGTGTCGATATTCGTTCGAGCCTTTTTGCTACTGCAATTAATAGGAGGTCTCCCACTCGATGACCGAGGGTATCATTAATAACTTTAAAGCGGTCTAGGTCGAGAAACATAACAGCAAAGGGCTCTTTCGATATTTTTGCTCGTGCAATCGCATTTTCTAAATGTTGATGAAAAGCACGTCGATTTGCAAGCTCTGTTAAAGTATCATGGTATGCTAGGAAATTAATTTGTTCTTGTTGTTGTTTGCTTTCCGTAATATCTTTAATCATTAAATAAACCCCAGAAATTTTCTCCTTTAAAAAGATCGGTACGGCGGTAACGTGCAAGTAGTAAATATCTCTGTTTTTATGGTACGCCCGTATTTCTAAAGAGATAGAATATCCCTTTTTTACACGATGAAAGGTGTTAATAATCTCTTCTAAATCTTCCTCGTATATGAGTGAGTAGTAAGGTTGATTTAATAATTCATTCGTTTGATAGCCGAGTAAAGTAGTACCAGCGTTATTCACCTTAAGAAAATTGCCATACAAATCTAATGTGAAAATTGGATCCGGGTGATGCTCGTATAAAGATTTGAACATTTGTTGGTTATGATAGAGTTCATTTTTTTGTTCTACTAAATCTTCTGTACGTAGTTCAATTTGTTTCTCGAGTTCCGAGTTGAATTGCATTTGTGCTACCAATAATATTTTATTTTGTCTTCGCACTAAACTATGGCGTATGAGAACGAAAGAGAAAGTTATTATAAGCCCGATTACTACAATTGGTGCAAAGACGTATTCAACTAATATAAAAAGAATAAGTGTTACTACTGAAATATAAGGTAATGATAATCGGATTGATTCACCAATTTTAGGTGTTAGTAGTACTTGTTCTTGTTTTTCAGGCTCTTTTGTATGGAGAATACAGGCGATTGCTATTAGTACTAAGGTTACTTGATAGAAAGGAGTAACTGTAAACATAGAATACTCTGGTGTGAAGTATTTTATATAAGCATAAATCGCATCTGTAGTGGCATACAAAATTAAAGCACTACCAAGAAGCGCACCAACTTGTTTTGGTAATAAGGATAATGGTCTGAATAAAAGATTGATTCCTATTAAAAGAAAGAGTAAATCAGCCATTGGATAGATAAGCTGAACGAATATGTCGATATAGGATGTTGTAAAAATGTGAATGGTTCGTTCAATAAGTAAGTAGTAACTTAAAGTAAATTGGGCTGTAACGATAATGCAAATATCACATATCATAAAAAGCTTTTCTAATAAATCTCGGTTATAAATGATTTCGTATAGAAAGGCAAGTGCAAAGCTAATTAAAAAAAGTAAGTAAAAAAAGTCGGACGGATCAACGAACGTATAATAGTCCTTTAAAATTAAACGTTGATAGGAAACGACTATATCACCAATGAAATAAGAAAGGGTTCCAACCGATAATATGATCCAAAATAAACGAGGTAGCCCTTCTTTCATGTTTGAAAAGTAAAGTATATAACTACAAGCGATAATATCAATTAAGAAGGTACTCACTCCAATTAATATTTGGAATGGAAATGAGTATTTATATAGAAAAGGCATTGCTACGTAATGAATCGCGATAGAGAACAATAAAATGCTTATGAGAATACTTACATGTGTTTGTTTTTTCATTTATATCACCTATGGTATATATAAACTCCTCTTTGTATTTTTTATGATTGGTTGAAAAACATATATAATTTCTATACTTATTTTGCACAGTTGTGGCGAGTTATAAAAATAGATTTTAATAATTATTGTTTCTGTTCGCAACATATCGACATAGGAATTTGAAGTTTGCTATAATGATTAAAATAGTTTCATTATTTAGAAAAATTTAAAAATAATAATTACCGTAACTGGGACATATTGTTTACTAAGTGAACTTGTTCTTAATTCAGGGGGGAGGGTTTCACAATGGCAAGTGTATATGAAAATAGTTATATGATCGTTTTGATTTTCTTGCTATTAGGCATATTGCTGCCGATAGTGGCTCTTACATTAGGAAGATTGCTACGCCCAAACAAGCCAAGTGCAGCGAAGGCAACGACATATGAGAGTGGAATTGAGCCTTTTCATGATGCAAATATTCGGTTTCATGCTCGTTATTATATTTTCGCTTTATTGTTTGTCATCTTTGATGTAGAAACTTTATTTTTATATCCATGGGCTGTTGCATATGACAAGCTAGGTTTATTTGCATTAATTGAAATGCTCATTTTTGTTGTAATGTTGCTAGTTGGATTAGCGTATGCTTGGAAAAAGAAGGTGTTACAATGGTTATAAATTTTGAGGAATTACACCCAAACGAACGGGCGGAATTAGAACGGAATATCTTTTTTTCTACATTAGAACAGTTGAAAGGATGGGCGCGGAGTAATTCTTTATGGCCGATGACATTCGGGCTAGCATGCTGTGCGATTGAAATGATGGGAGTAGGTTCATCACATTACGACTTAGATCGATTCGGGTCATTTTTTCGGACGTCACCAAGGCAATCAGATGTCATGATTGTATCAGGAACGGTAACGAAGAAGATGGCTCCAATTGTTCGGCGTTTATATGATCAAATGCCGGAACCGAAGTGGGTTATTGCAATGGGGTCTTGTGCAACAGCTGGTGGTCCATATGTGAATTCATACGCTGTCGTAAAGGGAGTAGATCAAATTGTACCAGTTGATGTGTATATTCCTGGCTGCCCACCAAACCCTGCTGCTTTAATTTATGGAATTAATAAGTTGAAAGAGAAAATTCGTTACGAGGCAAAGACCGGAAAGCAGGTGACGAATAAATGAGTGATCCAAACAAAGATTTAGAGGATTTGAAAAAAGAAGCAGCTAGGCGTGCGAAAGAAGAAGCGAGAAAACGTCTTGTAGCGAAACACGAGATGGAAATAAGCGAACTTAAGGAAGAGAATCAAGAAAAAGAGAAAGCGCTATCAAAAAATAATGATATTACTGTAGAAGAAGCAAAACGGCATGCAGCAGCGGCCGCAAAAGCAAAAGCAGCGGCGTTAGCAAAGCAAAAAAGAGAAGGAACAGAAGAAGTAACGGAAGAAGAAAAGGCCAAAGCGAAGGCGAAGGCCGTGGCAGCCGCAAAAGCAAAAGCAGCGGCGCTAGCGAAACAGAAAGCTTCGCAAGGTGATGGGAATTCGGGGGATGAAAAGGCAAAGGCAATTGCAGCAGCGAAGGCGAAAGCAGCAGCAGCGGCAAGGGCGAAGACAAAGGGTGCTGAAAGTAAGGAGGAAGATGCGCCGAAGCAGGAAGAACCATCTATTAATCAGCCGTACTTAAATCAGTATGTTGAGGTTATTAGGAACAAAGTAGGAGAGGATGTATTAGTAGATTCCTATATTAATAAACTCTCAAAAGATGTACCAACTCTTGTGGTGGATCCTTCAAAATATTATGAGGCAATGGAGTTGCTGCGATTCCATGAGGGACTTGCTTTTGATTATATGTCAGAGCTACATGCGACAGACTTTGTGACTCATATGGAAGTGTATGTTCATTTATTTTCATATGGAAAGAAACAGTCAGTAGCAGTGAAAGTAAAGCTGGACCGAGAAGCGCCGCAAGTTGAATCGGTGACAGCGTTTTGGAAAGGGGCTGACTGGCCAGAGCGAGAAGCGTATGATTTGCTCGGCATTGTATTTAAGGGGCATCCGAATTTATCGCGTATTTTAATGCCTGATGATTGGGTAGGGCATCCGCTTAGGAAAGATTATGAACCGTATGATGTGGAGGTGTAACTTATGATTCGTACGGAAGAAATGCTTTTGAATGTAGGACCTCAGCATCCGAGTACACATGGTGTGTTCAGGCTTGTTATTAAGATTGACGGGGAAATTATTAAAGAAGCTACACCGGTTATTGGGTATTTGCATCGCGGGACTGAAAAGATTGCTGAGAGCTTACAGTATACGCAAATTATCCCTTATACAGATCGAATGGACTATTTATCAGCAATGACGAATAACTACGTCATTTGCCACGCTGTAGAGACGATGATGGGGCTGGAAGTTCCGGAGCGTGCCGAATACTTGCGGGTACTAGCGATGGAGCTTGGAAGGATTGCGAGTCATCTCGTTTGGTGGGGGACGAATCTGCTTGATATAGGAGCGGTTAGTCCATTTTTGTACGCGTTTCGTGAACGAGAGATGATTATAAATTTATTAAATGAATTATGCGGTGCACGGCTTACTTTTAATTATATGAGAGTCGGCGGTGTGAAGTGGGATGCGCCGGATGGCTGGATTGAAAAAGTGGAAGAGTTTGTTCCGTACATGAGAGAGCAATTGGCAGGTTATCACGACCTTGTTAGCGGTAATGAGATTTTCTTAAATCGTGTGAAGGGCGTTGGTATATATAGCGCGGAAGAAGCAATTTCGTATTCTTTAAGCGGAGCGAATTTGCGGTGCACCGGAGTAAACTGGGATCTTCGCAAAGATGAGCCGTATTCGATTTATGATCGTTTTGATTTTGATATTCCTGTTGGAAGCGTAGGAGATGCTTGGGATCGCTACGTTTGTCGGATGAAGGAAATTGAGGAGTCGTTAAAAATTGTAGAGCAAGCAGCTGAGCAGTTCCCGAAAGACGGAGCCGTGTTGGCGAAAGTGCCGAAAATTATTAAGGCGCCTAAGGGAGAAGCGTTCGTCCGTATAGAATCGCCGCGTGGAGAGATTGGTTGCTATATTGCTAGTGACGGAAAGAAAGAGCCATACCGTCTGAAATTCCGCAGGCCATCTTTTTATAACTTGCAAATTTTACCGAAGTTATTAAAAGGTGAAAACATCGCCAATTTAATTACGATTTTAGGTGGAGTTGATATTGTACTTGGGGAGGTTGATGGCTAATGATTGAGACGCTCTTACAATCACCTTCAAGCTGGACGAATTTTTTCATTTTTTTCGGATTAGCGGTACTTCTATTATTTGCAGTCCTTGGCTTCGTTACATATGGCATTTTGGCAGAAAGGAAAGTGATGGGATTTATGCAGGGGCGGATTGGGCCAAACCAAGTTGGAGGACGGTTCGGTTTATTGCAAACGGTAGCTGATGTTTTGAAACTATTATTGAAAGAAGATAGTATTCCGAAAGCAGCGGATAAACCGTTATTTATACTAGCGCCTGTCATTGCATTCGCACCCGCATTTATGGTACTTGCGGTTATCCCATTCACTGATAAATTTCAGTTCGCAGATATTGGAGTAGGGCTGCTTTATTATATTGCTGTTTCCGGTATTACGACGATTGGTGTTGTGACTGGGGGATGGGCATCGAATAATAAATACTCCCTTTTAGGAGGGATGCGTGCGGCGGCGCAAATGATTTCTTATGAGATTCCACTTGTAATGAGTGTAATTGGCGTCGTTTTGTTAGCGGGTAGTCTTAATTTAAATGAGATTGTAGCGGCGCAGGAGAAGGTGTGGTACATTTTCGCACAGCCGATCGGTTTCGTTGTTTTCTTAATTGCAGCAGTTGCAGAGTTAAATAGGACACCGTTTGATTTACCGGAAGCTGAGTCAGAACTTGTTTCTGGATACCATACGGAATACTCAGGATTTCGCTGGGCGTTTTTCATGCTTTCAGAGTATGTATATTTCTTTGGGATGGCATCTTTAATTACAGTACTCTTTTTAGGAGGGTGGAATCCAGTTATGTTCCTTGGATTCATCCCAGGTGCCGTATGGTTTGCTTTGAAATTTAGTAGTGTAGTCTTCCTATTAATTTGGTTCCGTGTTACGTTTCCGCGTATAAGGGGTGACCAGTTAATGGAGTTTGGCTGGAAAGTATTATTGCCAATTGCACTTGCAAATATTTTCTTAACGGCATTGATTAAAGAGTTATTCTTCTAACCTATGAGGGGGGTGCCAGTAAGAGATGAAAGGACTATTTAAAGGGTTAAAATATACATTAAGTAATTTGAGTAAGAAGAAGGTGACGTATGATTATCCAAATCAACCGTTGCCATTGCCAGATCGTTTTCGGGGGATTCAAAAATTTTATCCAGAGAAATGTATTGTTTGTAATCAGTGTTCCAACATTTGTCCGACAGATTGCATTCAATTGACGGGGAAAAAACATCCTGACCCTACGAAAAAAGGGAAAATTATTGATACGTATGATATTAATTTTGAAATTTGTATTCTTTGCGATTTATGTACAGAAGTTTGTCCGACAGAAGCGATTGTCATGACAAATAACTTTGAACTCGCGGCGTACTCACGTGATGACTTATTTAAAAATTTGCAGTGGCTTGACGAAAACGACGAAAATGTCAGGAAGGAGAATAAAGCATGAATGGCGAGTTTGTAGCATTCTTTATACTATCCTTGTCTGCAATTATCGGCGGTGTCCTTATGTTGAACTTAACGAAAGTCATGCATATGATGCTAGCTCTCGTTCTGACATTTCTCAGTATTGCAGGTTTGTACTTTCTTTTATCAGCCGAGTTTATCGGAGTTGCACAAATCTTGCTTTACTCTGGTGCAATTACAATTATTATGATTTTTGGCATTATGTTAACGAAACATAACGCGGAAAATGAATCGCGTCTTACTCTTCGAAAATGGATTATCTTCTTTGCGGTTGTAGCATTTGGGGCAGTTATGTATTTCGCTGTTAATAATATTGATTTTGCAAATGAAAGCACACAAGGAAGTTTACCTCTCCATGAAAAAAACACACTTCAAATCGGTACACTTCTCTATTCAAAATATATTATTCCATTTGAATTAACTTCAGTTATTTTACTTGTAGCACTTGTTGGCGCGATTATACTTGCAAAGAAGGATGAGAAAGAGGAGGATTCCAATGAGTAGCGTTCCAGCTTCTGCATATTTAACACTTGCGATTATTTTGTTTTGCATTGGTCTATTTGGAGCTTTAACAAAGCGAAATACAGTAATCGTATTAGTTTGTATCGAATTAATGATGGGTGCTGCCAATTTAAACTTAGTGGCGTTTAGTAAATTAGGTTTATTCCCGAATTTAACAGGGCAAATTTTCTCGCTGTTTACGATGGCTGTAGCGGCAGCGGAAGCGGCGGTAGGACTCGCCATTTTGATTGCTTTGTACCGTAATCGCACGACAGTTCATGTAGATGAAATGGATACGCTCAAGGGATAGCATTGTGACCGAAAAGGGGGAAGGAAACAATGATCGATTATGCATGGCTCATACCGCTTTTCCCGCTTGTTTCGTTTTTGTTACTTATTATATTCGGGAAGAAAATTAGAGAAGGAAGCAGTGTACTTAGTATTTTTTTCGTCTTTCTCTCCTTTATATCCGCGGTACTTGTATTAATAGAACGGTTTTCGAAAGTCACAGTGAAGCATAAGTGGTTATGGCTTAGAGCTGGAGATATCGATATATCATTTGGCTTTGAAGTGACTGCATTAGGAGCTTTAATGTTGTTTATCGTCACACTTGTGAGTTTACTTGTACATGTGTATTCGAAGGGTTATATGAAAGGTGACGAAAGACTACCAACCTTTTATGCATATTTAGGACTCTTTACATTTGCGATGCTCGGGCTCGTTATATCGCCGAATTTATTACAACTTTATATATTTTGGGAGTTAGTGGGTCTCGGTTCATTTTTACTCATCGGTTTTTATTTCTTTAAAGAAGAAGCGAAGGCTGCTGCGAAAAAGGCTTTTATTATGACCCGTATTGGGGATGTTGGTTTATTTATTGGGATGATTTTAATCTTTTGGCAGGCAGGTAGTTTTGAATATGACGCAATTTTTAGAGCGATTTACACGGGTGATCTTTCCCCTACTATGATTACTATAACGGCGATATTAATTTTTATCGGGGCGATGGGGAAATCAGGTCAGTTTCCGCTTCATACATGGTTACCAGATGCGATGGAAGGGCCAACGCCTGTTTCGGCACTTATTCATGCGGCGACAATGGTCGCAGCCGGGGTATATTTAGTAGCGACGATGTTTCCGCTATTTTCGGCGAGTGCGGTGGCGATGCAGACCGTTGCAATCGTTGGAGGATTCACCGCGATCTTTGCGGCTTCTATCGGTCTTGTACAGACGGATATAAAGAGGGTGCTTGCTTATTCTACAGTTAGCCAGCTTGGATATATGATGCTTGCGTTAGGTTCTGCTGGTTATGTAGCCGGTGTATTCCATTTAACGACACATGCCTTCTTTAAAGCGCTACTATTTTTGGCGGCAGGAAGTGTAATTCATGCCGTGCATACGCAAAACATTAATAAAATGGGCGGTTTACAGAAAAAGATGAAAGTAACTGGTACGTTGTTTTTAATAGGTACACTTGCAATTAGTGGGGTTCCGCTCCTTTCCGGGTTTTTTAGTAAAGATGAGATTTTGGCGGCGACTTGGATGAGTGGCAATTACTTTCTATTTGTTTTAGCAGTCCTTGCGGCATTTTTAACAGCGTTCTATATGTTCCGTTTATACTTTCTTGTCTTTACTGGGGAGGCGAAGACGAAGGAAGAGGTGCACGAGTCGCCCCGGATTATGACGTATCCGATGATTGTTCTCGGCGTCCTTGCAGTAGTAACGGGATATATAAATACACCGTGGTTTGGGACGTTTCTTGGTGATTGGCTTACGAAAGATATAGGTTTTAAAGTGGAAGAGGTGCATGGGCCCGTATGGATTATGATCGTTGCGACGCTCGTTTCATTTGCGGGAATTGCCCTTGCTTATTTCATATATGGAAAGAAAACTATTTCACGGGATTGGGCTGGAGGAGAAGGATCATCTCTTCATAATCTTCTTAAAGAAAAATATTATGTGGATGAACTATACAATGTTACAGTGCTTCCGATTACGAAGGGAATCGCTCATGTGCTTCGCTTATTCGAAGTATATGTTGTAGAAGGATTCGCAGTTTTAATTGGAAGTTTGGTGAAAGGTGTGAGCGGCATCGGGTCGAAACTTCAAAACGGGAATGTACAAGTGTACGGCACTGTAACAGCGGTTTCGCTCGCGATACTTGTAATTATTTTGCTATATACGGGAGGGGATTTACAATGAATGATTTGCTACTAACGTTCTTCATTTTTTCCCCACTTTTAGGAATTCTTTTACTTGTATTCACACCGAAAAAAGAATCGCGTACAGTGCGAGCACTTGGTTTGTTTGGGACGGCGCTTCCATTCGGAATCGCCATCGTCCTCGCTTGTACATATGCTTCTGGAAAGAGTTTATCGCTATTTGATGAAAAAGTGAAATGGATTAAATTTGGGGATTTTGCAGCGGTAGATAAAAGGTGGTTTTCCATTTATTACGAGCTTGGTATTGATGGGTTATCGCTTGTCATGATGGTACTGACGGCCCTTCTCGCGATGCTTGCAGCAATTGCAGCGTTTTCCATTAAAAGAAATTTGAAAGCATTTTATATGCTATTACTCATGCTAGAAATAGGGATGCTAGGCGTCTTCGCTGCTCAAAATTTAATGTTGTTCTTTATCTTCTTTGAAATTACGTTACCACCAATGTTCTTATTAATTGGGAAATGGGGGAAATTGTCGAGTGAAAAGGCTGCATACAGTTATTTAATATATAACGGCATTGGCTCAGCTATTTTGCTCATTGTTTTTTCAATTTTGTTCGCGAAAACAGGTACGACAAATATTGCGGAGCTTAAAGAAATATTAACGAGTGTATCTACTGGAGGATTGCTTGTTCCGAGTGGCTTACAGTTCGGTTTGTTTCTTGCCATAATGATTGCTTTTGCAATTAAACTACCTATCTTCCCTTTGCATCGCTGGATGGTCAATGTGCATATTGAGGCACATCCTGCTGTAGTTATGCTTCATGCGGGTGTTTTGCTGAAGATTGGCGCGTACGGTATTGTCCGCTTTGGAAAGGGGCTATTCCCAGAATACTTTCGCGAGTTTGCAACAATCCTTGCGATTTTAGGAGTCATTAATTTATTGTATGGTGCCTTTTTAGCGCTCATCCAAACGGACTTTAGGAAGGTACTTGCTTACTCTAGTATTTCGCATATGGGAATTGTTTTAATGGGACTTGCAGCACTTAATGCGCCAGGTACGCAAGGGGCGTTATTCCAAGTTGTGTCGCACGGTTTAATTGCAGCCTTGCTCTTTTTCTTACTCGGTGTTATTGAACAGCGATTTGGAACGTCGAATATTACAGCGCTTGGCGGACTTGCAAAAAGTGTCCCGGTACTTAGCGGCTTCTTCTTAGCAGGAGGAATGGCCTCGCTTGGATTGCCGGGGATGTCTGGATTTGTTAGTGAGTTTCTTGCCTTTCTCGGTTTATTCCAAGAGGAGCCGGTCATTGCTGCTGTCGGTGTGCTTGGCATCATTTTAACTGCTGTATATGTATTAAGAGCGACACTACAAGTGACATTTGGTAAGAAAGAATGGGAAACGAAATCTGATATAAACGGATGGGAGTATGTACCTGTTATATTACTTATCGTTTGTATTATTGCAATTGGAGTAATGCCAGACATACTAGGGGATCCGCTTCAAAATACATTGAAAACATTGGGGGTGAAGTAGGATGGATATGAATACGTTACTTAGCTTATCGTGGCATCTTATGGTGCCAGAATTCATTATTCTCGGGGCTGCCATCCTTCTTTCCATATGTGATTTGTTTTTTAAGCTGAACCATAGGTACGTAGCGCTTGGTGCGATCGCTGCCATCGTAATAGCGATCGTGTCATTAATTACACTATACGGCGAACCAGCAGGAGATATTTTAAACGGATCGTTTGTATTAGATGGATTTTCAAAAGGGTTTAAAACGTTGTTATTAGGCGGAGCAACTCTCATTTTGTGTATGGCAATGAGCGATGACAAGAAGAATCCAATTGAAGATAAGGGAGAATATTATTACTTATTTTTAATGGCGCTTCTTGGTGCGATGTTCATGGCTTCTAGTGTCGACTTCATTACGCTTTTCGTCGGCTTAGAGCTGTTATCACTTTCTTCCTATATTTTAGTAGGAATTCGAAAAAAGAACCGTGCATCAAATGAAGCGGCAATGAAATACGTCATTAACGGAGGAATTGGAACGGCAATTACGCTCTTTGGAATGAGTTACTTATACGGTATTACAGGTTCAACCAATATCGTGGATATGCAAAAAGTATTCACCGGAGAGCTGGCTAGTGGTATTCAGTTATTGTTAGCTCTGGCATTTCTCCTATTGCTCGTTGGACTCTCATTTAAAATTGCAACAGTGCCATTTCATATGTGGGCACCAGATGTGTATGAAGGAGCTACGACACCGGTTACGGCTTTTCTTGGAACGATTTCTAAAATTGCTGGGTTCTTACTCGTTATTCGCCTGTTCCTTATGGTTTTTGCAAGTGTATCAATACAAGGAGATGTACAATCTTTATACGGGCGTATGAGCATATATATTGCCGTGCTAGCAAGTATTACGATGATTGTTGGGAACGTAGTCGCATTAAAACAATATAACGTAAAACGTTTATTTGCTTATTCAGGTATCGCACACGCAGGGTATTTACTCGTTCCGCTTGTAGCATTATCGCCGTTTACGATGGATAGTATGTGGTTTTATATGCTTGCATACATGCTTATGAATATAGGAGCGTTTGCGGTTATCCACGGCTTAATCTTACAAAATGATAAGGAAAATATAACTGTTTTCACTGGTTTATATAAGCGATCACCATTTACAGCGATAGTGATGACAGTCTTTATTTTATCGCTGGCCGGGATACCAGGAACGGCAGGTTTCATTGGAAAGATTAACATCTTTTTAGGTGCACTTCATGTAGAGCCAGCCCATTATGTACTAGCTTCGACTATGATGGGTACGACAGTTGTTTCATTCGTATATTATTTCCGTATTTTACAACAAATGTTTTTCCGCACAGGAGAGACAGAAGAAAAGATTCGGTTGCCGTTAAATATAAAGATTGTTATGAGCCTTTGTGCAATTTCGATTGTAATACTAGGGATTATGCCGATGATTGGATATAATTTCTTTTATGAATATTTTCCATTAATGAAAGATTTCTTCTTCTTGGGGAACGTGGTACAATAGTGAAAATAAAAGGTGTGGAGTCAGTACTCTGCGCTTTTTATTTTGTGTTAATCGCAAATGAAAATGCATATAGGTATACGTTTTTTGAGAGGAAATTTCAATATGAAATGTAAGATGCTTATTTGCGTTTGAGAAAGTGTGGCTCCTACTTAATATGGTATCGTTTTTATATGTTTTGCAAGTAGTAGCCAAGTAAAAAGGAGTCGATCTTTTGGCACAACTTTTAGGGCAACAAGCACTGATTGCTATTGTTTCGCATTTATTGTTTATTACCATTACGTGGTGGGCCTTACAAGGCATTCACATTGAGCGTTTAATGAAGCCTGGGAAAGTGATGCAGACACGAGTATTACTCATCCTAATTACCATTGCAATTGGGACATCTGTAAGTAACTTTTTCCTTGATTATTTAGGCTATTCGAAGAGTTTAACGTATTTAGTAAAGTAAGTGTATAGAACCTTATATCTCCGTTAACAATGGGGGTAGGAGGGGATGAAATTGAAGCTTAAAGCCATTCTTATTGTTGTCGTAAGTGTTGTTTTATTTTTGGTTGGGTATAGAGAGATGAAACCGATAAGCGATGAACAGAAAATGGAGAGCATGATTGCAGCTTTAGAGAAAAATAATGCTAAAGTGGAAAAATGGTCATGGTTAGCACGAGAGACAAAAACGATTTCTAATATACATACGTTTCAAAAGTTGTTAAACGATGTAAAGGACAAGGCAAATGTCCAAAAGTGGGAATTAGAAGAATCTCCAGATGGATATAAAGCTACATCCTATAAAAAATTTTCTTCTTATGAAGAACGAGTAGTAGTAACTTGGAGTAAAGAAAATACTAAAGAAAACACTTTCATTATATTTGAAGTGAGCGGGGCAAAATGGGACCCGAAGTACGTTCAGAAAATGAATAAAATTTTTAGCGAAAAACCTATAATTTACACTTGTGTTCAAGGTGTACTGAATGATAAGATTGAAGGTGTTTTGCAAAATAAAACCAATCAGGTTTTGAAAGATCTTTCAGCAAGAGCGATCGAACAAGTAGAAGAAAGAGCATTTGTGTCAGTCTCGGCATACAATAAAAAGTGGGATGACGCTCTTTCAACAAATAGAGAGAAAATAAATGTGCAAATAGCAATACGTTCTACAGACAACAAAGATACAATTGTGGTTGGCACACCGATCATAACTTCTGAGTATTGAGTGAATAGATACTGAAAAAAGGACACGGAGGGGAATAATTTGGAAAAGATCATCGTCCGTGGCGGAAAGCGGTTGAACGGCACAGTGCGTGTTGAGGGCGCAAAAAATGCTGTATTACCTATAATCGCTGCAGCCCTATTAGCGAGTGATGGAAAGAATGTACTATCTGAAGTACCAGTATTGTCTGATGTATACACAATTAACGAGGTATTACGTCATTTAAATGCTGAAGTCGTATTTGAAAATAACCAAGTAACAATCGATGCTTCTAAAGAACTAAACATTGAAGCACCATTTGAGTATGTACGTAAAATGCGTGCGTCTGTTCAAGTAATGGGACCATTATTAGCACGTAACGGTCGTGCTCGTATTGCACTTCCTGGTGGATGTGCAATTGGTTCACGTCCAATTGACCAACATTTAAAAGGCTTCGAAGCAATGGGAGCAAAAGTACAGGTTGGTAATGGTTTTGTTGAAGCATACGTTGAGGGAGAACTAAAAGGAGCTAAAATTTATTTAGACTTCCCAAGCGTAGGCGCGACAGAAAACATTATGTCTGCAGCTACATTAGCAAAAGGGACAACAATCCTTGAAAACGCAGCGAAAGAACCAGAAATCGTTGACTTAGCTAACTTCTTAAATGCGATGGGAGCGAAAGTACGCGGAGCTGGAACTGGAACGATTCGTATCGAAGGCGTTGATAAATTATATGGTGCAAACCACTCTATTATTCCTGACCGTATTGAAGCGGGAACATTCATGGTTGCAGCGGCAATTACTGGTGGAGACATCTTAATTGAAAATGCTGTGCCTGAACATTTACGCTCAATTACAGCGAAGATGGAAGAAATGGGTGTTAAAATTATTGAGGAAAATGAAGGTGTACGTGTTATTGGCCCAGATAAGTTAAAAGCGGTTGATATTAAAACTATGCCTCACCCAGGTTTCCCAACAGACATGCAATCACAAATGATGGCATTATTACTACAAGCTGATGGAACAAGTATGATTACAGAAACGGTATTCGAAAACCGCTTTATGCACGTTGAAGAATTCCGTCGTATGAATGCTGATATTAAAATTGAAGGTCGTTCTGTTATTATGAACGGTCCAAACAGCTTACAAGGTGCTGAAGTAGGTGCAACTGATTTACGTGCAGCGGCAGCATTAATCTTAGCTGGTTTAGTATCAGAAGGTTACACTCGTGTAACTGAATTAAAACATCTTGACCGCGGTTATGTAGATTTCCATAAGAAATTAGCTGCATTAGGTGCAACTATTGAACGTGTAAACGAAAAAGTAGAAGAAGTGAAAGAACAAGAAGTTTCTGATCTTCACGCTTAATTGAAATAGTCTCTATGTCTTTTGACATAGGGGCTATTTTTTTTCTATTACTGTTATAGTCAAGAAATTCTATACTTATGCACGTACCAGTGAAAATATTTAGAAAATTTTCGTTTTATTCCGTAACATTTCGATGGATGATGAACTAAATCACTATGTATTACAATTCTGCTTTATCCCGCTATTTGAGGACAGTAAGACTTCCACCTCAAAATTTTGGGAGTTAGGTGGGAGATTAACTGCCCGTAAAAGCTCGATTGGTGCGGGCTGATAATCAGTGGGAGATGAACAAAACCCCCACTGATTAAAGTTTCACTTTATATCAATACCCCCAAGTATGTTCTAAAAGATTCGGTAGTTCCATAAGAATGAAAGGAAGCCAACTTTATATTGGGGGAATAGGATGAAAGTTTCAAAGCCACTTTTCATTACAGTAGCGCTTTTAATAGCGCTCGTTATCATTGTACCTGCTGCTCTTGTTATCCCGTTTGCGAAAGCAAAAGTAGGGGAAGAAGTAGCTTCTAAAACTCCTCCAACCGTAGAAAGTATACCAGCTCCAGGAAAAGTAGATACAGCTGTTCAAGTGGCTGTATATCGCGAGAAACAGAAAAAGGTAGAAACATTACCGGTGGAGGAGTATGTGACAGGTGTAGTAGCTTCTGAGATGAATGCCAGTTTTGAAATAGAGGCGCTAAAGGCGCAGGCATTAGCAGCGAGAACATTTGTAGTACAGCGTATGCTAAGCGGAGAAAAGAAAAACAACGCGGACGTGGTAGATACGGTAAAAGATCAAGTGTACAAAAGCAAAGAGGAATTGAAAAAACAATGGGGGAATAACTACGAAAATAATTTAAAGAAAATCGAGGAAGCCGTTTCCAAAACAGCGGGACAAGTTTTAACGTATGAAGGAAAACCAATTTCAGCGTCTTTCTTCTCAACGAGTAACGGACGAACAGAAAATGCAGCTGATTATTGGGGAAATGATTATCCGTATTTAAAGAGTGTGGATAGTCCGTGGGATCAAGCTTCTCCAAAATTTACGAGTGAGCAAACGTTCACAGTAACTGACTTTCAAAAACGTCTCGGTGTGAAGGTACTAGCAGACGGGAAAGTCGGAAACATTAAAGACCTTACAGAAGGAAAACGAGTAAAAGATGTAGAGTTTCAAGGAAAAACATTAACAGGAAAAGAAGTGCGTGAAAAATTAGATTTACGTTCTTCTGACTTTACGTGGAAACAACAAGGAAATAACATTGTCGTCACTACGAAAGGCTTTGGTCACGGCGTCGGTATGAGTCAATATGGAGCTAATGGTATGGCGAAAGAAGGTAAGAAGTATACAGATATTGTTACGCATTACTATAAAGGAATCGAAATTAAAACAATGAACGATTATGAAGGGAAGTTAATGGTGAAGAAGTAGATTGTAAAAAGAGCTAATTTAAATTAGCTCTTTTTGTCATTATTTGTAGAAATAAATGAAAAGGTACGCCGTGTGCCTCGTGTTATAATACAGTTATGTGAATATATAAAACATAATAACAGGGGGTAATGGAAAATGATGATGGATGTACCACTTCTCATTCCAGCCATGATAGAACGAGCAGAGAAATATTTTTCAAAAAAGGAAGTTGTTTCACGGACTGCATCTCGTATTCATACATTAACATACGGAGAAATTGCAAAGCGGACGAGAAAGCTTGCTAGCGTATTAAAGAGAATGGGAATCGAACAAGGGGATAAGGTGGGGACAATTGCTTGGAATCATCATAGGCATTTGGAAGCATACTTTGCGATTCCGGGAATCGGTGCAGTGCTACATACGATTAATTTAAGACTTTCCGCTGATCACATTTCATATATTATTAACCATGCAGAAGATAAGGTCATCCTTGTCGATGAAGATATGGTACCTGTATTAGAGAGTATTCAACACGAAATCCCACATATAAAGGCCTTTATTATTATGACAGACGATCATAAACTACCTCACACAACATTATCACCAGCATATCATTACGACCAATTACTTGAAGAAGGCGATGAAACATTTCCATTTATAAAAGATTTAGATGAAAAAGAACCAGCAGGTATGTGCTATACGTCGGCTACGACAGGGAAACCGAAAGGTGTAGTATACACACACCGTAGTATTGCGCTCCATAGTTATACACTTGGACTTGCAGATGGTGGGAATATATCAGAAGTAGACACTTGCATGCCTGTTGTTCCAATGTTCCATGTGAATGCATGGGGATTACCGTTTGCAAGTACGTGGTTTGGTACGAAACTCGTATTACCAGGGCCGCATTTTACACCAGAGATTTTAGCAGGATTGATCGAAAGAGAGAAAGTAACAATTACGGCCGGCGTGCCAACGATTTGGATTGGTTTGTTGCAGGAACTAGAAAAACATCCATATGATATTAGTAGTGTAAAAACGATTTGGTCAGGTGGATCAGCTGCTCCAATGAGCATGATTCGTACGTATGAAGAGAAATATGAAATTGCATTTAGACAAATATATGGAATGACAGAAACGAGTCCAGCAGTTGTAATTAACTGCCCGAAATCGTATCAGCGTGATTTACCGAAAGAAGAATATTATAATTTACGTTCTCGCCAAGGGTATTTATTCCCTGGATTAGAAATGAAAGTGATTGGACAAGACGGTGAAATTAAATGGGATGGAGAAGAAATGGGAGAGCTTTGCCTGCGCGGTCCATGGATTGCCGGTAGCTATTATAACGATGAACGTACGGAAGAATCAATGAAAGATGGTTGGCTTCATACAGGAGACATTGTTACAGTTGATTCGGAAGGATTTATTAAAATTGCGGATCGTACGAAGGATTTAATTAAAAGCGGCGGTGAATGGATTTCTTCGGTAGATTTAGAAAATGCTTTAATGTCACATGACAAAGTATTAGAAGCATCTGTCGTAGCAGTTCCGCACGAAAAATGGCAAGAGCGTCCTGTTGCTTGCGTCGTATTAAAAGAAGGACAAGCAGTAGAACGAGACGAACTGTATGCTTTACTAGAAGCAGAATTCCCGAAATGGTGGATGCCAGACGATATTTTATTCGTAAATGAAATTCCGAAAACATCTGTAGGGAAGTTTCTAAAACGAGCACTTCGTGATCAGTTGAAGACTTATATGGTAGAGCAGAAATAGAGAAGAAGGCTATCCTTTCATTTGGATAGCCTTCTTTGTTGGCGTAATATAAGAATGTATGAAATATCATAATTTTCCATTAATTGTTTGGTATAATAGGATAAAAAGCATTTGGGGGAGACGAAATGGCGCTACTGGAGTTGAAACAGTTAGGGAAGACGAACCAGTTACCGGCAATTGAACTGGAAGTTGAGAAGGGACAATGTGTTGTTTTGCAATGTAATAATCATACAGCTAAAGTGTTACACCGTATTATTATCGGAGAAGAAGAGGCTTCTTCGGGCAGTGTGCTATTTGAAGAAGAGCCAATTGGGAAGAAAGTGTATTCCCGCATCGGTTTTTGTTTTTTGAAAGATGAAGCATATGACCGTTTGAAGGTGAAGGAGTACTTTAAGTTCTTATTAGGGCTGTATGAATCAAATATGAGTATGGAAGAAGTAGTGCAATATGTTGGTCTCCTAGATAAGTTAAACGTTAAAATAGAAAAATTGTCATTTTCAGAGAAACGCCGTCTTCATATTGGGCGGGTTATGATTCATAATCCTGATTTAGTTATTTTGGAAGAGCCAGAGCAAAATGTAGATACAGAGAGTACGATTATTATTCGAAAAGCGATTATGAAAATGAAAGAACAAGGAAAGGCAATCTTTATTACATCGTCCTTTCTATCGGACGCTCTTTCACTGACTGAAGATGTATACATATTAAATCAAGACGGTGTAAAAAAAGTGGAAATCGAGCAAGAAGAAGCGGAAGAGGTCGATGAGGAAAAAGTAGTTCAAATGATTCCGCAAATGAAACTTGAAAGAATACCAGCGAAAGTGAACGATAAAATCATTTTACTTGATCCGATGGAAATTCATTTCATTGAGACGCAAAATGGAGTGACACATATTCACGTTCGTGAAGGTGATTTCGTATGTGCATTAACATTAAGTGAACTAGAAACAAGGTTAACAGGTTTCGGGTTCTTCAGATGTCATCGCTCGTACCTCGTTAATTTACAAAGAGTACGAGAAGTTATTACTTGGACTCGTAACAGTTTTAGTTTAATTTTGGATGACGAAAGAAAAAGTTCAATTCCACTTTCAAAAGGACGAATGGATGAATTAAAAGGTGTAATTGGACTATAAAATTGCTCCAATAAGCTCAAAATACGATTCATTCACCGGTGAAAATACTCCTTTTACCGGTATTTTACTGCGTAAACCCTTTGTTTTTCATATGATTGAGTCAAGAAAAGCGAAACAAACAAACGAGAATCGCTAAAGCGACTTTCATCTATAAAAAAGAGAAAAAACAAAGGGGATGACGAAATGACATTGGCAATTGAAATGAAAGATGTAATGAAAAGTTTCAATGAAAAAACGGCACTTCGAAATGTAAATATTGAGGTGAAGCAAGGAGAGATTTTCGGATTTCTCGGACCAAGTGGATCTGGTAAAACGACAACAGTAAAAATTTTAACTTCTCAATTGCTTCATAGCGTTGGAACGGTAAGGGTATTAGGGAAAGACATTTCAGGACCAAGTAGCATTGATTACAAACGAATTGGTATTTTAACAGACAACAGCGGTTTATACGAAAGACTTAGCATTTATGATAACTTATTATTATTTTGTGATTTATACGATTGTAAAAAAGAACGAATCGATGAAGTGCTATCACAAGTGAACTTATTAGATGATAAAAAAACACAAGTGAAAAAATTATCAAAAGGAATGAAGCAGCGCGTCACACTAGCGAGAGCAATCCTTCATAAACCAGATATCCTCTTCTTAGACGAACCAACATCTGCACTTGACCCAGTAAACGTGCAAAACATTCATAAAATCTTAAAAGACTTAAACAAAGAAGGAACTACGATTTTCTTAACGACACACAATATGGACGAAGCAGAAACGCTTTGTAACCGCATCGCCTTCTTATGCGGAGGAGAAATTGTAGCACTCGATACACCAGAAAACTTGCGATTAAAATACGCGAAAGATCAAATACAAGTTGTGTTAAAAGATAAACAAAAAGAAACAGTGAAAAAAGATGAATTAGGGGCAAAACGTATTTCAGAATGGATGAAAAAGGGCGAACTGTTATCTATTCATTCACACGAACCAACACTAGGCGATATCTTTATTGAAGTTACTGGGAGGGGATTATAATGACATTTTCAATGAGACGATTTTCAGCTATTTTTCGGAAAGAGGTACAGGATTTTAAAACGAATTCACAAAGTTTAATTATGATGGCAATGCCGATTTTCTTTGCAATACTATTTAGTCGTTCAGATAATTTTAGAGAAGTTGGGGCAAGTACATTAATTACAATGACGTTAGTTTTGGTTGGGGGCTTTATACAGGCAATGCTTATCGCTGAAGAAAAGGAGAAAAGTACGCTTCGTGTTCTTATGTTATCGCCAGCATCGTCTATTGAAGTATTAATTGGAAAAAGCTCATTAACGGGCGTAATTACAGTTACGATTTGTTTTATTAATCTACTTATTTTAGGGAAATTAGAAGGTAATATTGCATTGTTATTATTCATCTTTGTTCTTGGAATGCTAATATTCACCCTTATTGGAACATGTATTGGATTAATAGCTCAAAATGTACCACAAACATCAACAATTGGGTTACCGATATTAATGGTCTTTCTTATGGGGGATCTTATAGCAGGGTTCGTGAAAAATGAGTTTGTTACAAAAATAGTTGAGTATTTACCAACCCGCCATATTGGCCTTGCAGTCAGCGGTGTAATAAAAGGTGAAGGTTTTAGTGCAATTACTAGTAATTTATTGAATATAACAATTTGGTTAGTTGCAGTACTTGTTATTACTCTCCTCGTGTATAGAAAGAAACAAATGGACTAAAAACTGGGCTGAAAAAGCTCAGTTTTTTTCTTTTTTCATCATTTCCTTGGAAATTTTGCAATTATTATACATATTTTTACAGATTTTGTCGAAAAGTAATTAGTTATACGTTGTATAGGATGCGTGAATATTGTTCAAAATGATTGCTGAGGTGATGATAGAATGCGAGGAAGGAATAATAAAAAGTCGCAAAAAGTAGTACATTTATTTCAAAGAAGATGGGTGTTTCCGGCACTATACATTGCTTGTGCAGCGGTAATCTTAATGGTTGCGCTATGGTTCCAAGGAGCTAATCCGAAGAAGACTCCGAGCCAAGATCAAGCAACACCATATACACAATCGGAAGATCCAGCAGTACCAGTAACAAAATCTTCAGAAGTAGTGAAAATGCCAACTGCCGCTAATGCGGAAGTAGTTGTACAGAAGAAATTCTATGAAGATGCAGCAACAGAGGCGGAACAAGAAAAAGCACTTGTCTTTTATAACAACACATATTCCCCGAATAAAGGAATTGACATTGCTGCGAAAAATGGAAAAGAATTCGATGTTACAGCTGCTTTAAGTGGTGTTGTAACGAAAGCGGAAAAAGATTCACTTCTTGGTTATGTTGTAACAGTTGATAGCGGAAATGGTGTAGCAGCTTCTTATCAAAGCTTAGGCAATGTGAAAGTAGAAAAAGGTGCAAAAGTTGCACAAGGTGAAGTATTAGGAAAGTCCGGTCTAAGTGCAATGAACAAAGAAGCAGGTTCTCACGTTCACTTTGAAGTGCGTAAAGATAATGTGGCTGTGAATCCTGAGCGTTACTTAAATAAATCAGTAGCAGAAATTAAAGCTGATGCAGGTGCTGCAAAGGCAACGAATGCTTCTGGTAAAAAAGCTGATGACAAATCTCAAAAAGAAGAGAAGTCAACAAGCACGAAACCAGAAAGTAAAACAGAAGATAAGTCTCAAAAAGAAGAGAAATCAACAAGCGGTTCGACTAGTGACAAAGAGACGAACGGCAAACAAGAAGAAACGAAGAAAGAAGAAAAATCAACAAATGGTTCTTCTTCACAAGAATAAGAAAGTGAAAAAATCAGTTCTTACTAGGAGAACTGATTTTTTTATTTTTATATAAAAATAATCAATTTCGAGAAAAAAGTTGCAATAACAAGGAAATATGACGAGATTCTCGAATATATATTACAAAAGGGAGGGGATACTATGTCATTTTTATTTGTTCTGTCGATTGCTATTATTTTATTGTTTGTTTTATTCACGTTATATTATTACATTGCCAATAAAAAAGAAGTTCCCCACCATCAATTGTTAGAAGAAGAATTTGAACGAGAAGAGTGACACTCCAAAAAGGGGTGTCTTTTCTTTTAGTACACCTATTGGAATTTTTAGAGCTAGGCCGTATAATACTAATTGTGATTTTTTTACATAAAAAACGATATTAGAATACAGTAGGGATCTAATATACTGTATTTTTTGTTGTGGTTGAGGGGGAAGTTTAATGAAAGCTAGAGAGAGCAAAAGTTCGAAAAAATTATTTGTTTTAATAGCGGTTGTAGTAGCGCTAATCGCTGGGATTGGATTTTTTATTTTTAATAAAATGAATGCGGCAAGTAACCAGGAGAAAATACCTGTATTACAGTATTACTATCTAGCGAATGATAAAGACAAGAAGGAAAATCCAGATTTCAAGAACCGAGGAAATATTTTATCTGCAAGTGAATTTGAGAAACAAATTAAATACTTATCAGATAATAAGTATCATACGTTAACATTAAAGGAATTTAACGGGTTTATAAAAGATAAGAAGCCACTCCCTGAAAAAAGTGTGCTAATCACCTTTGATAATTCCTCAAAATCAAATTATATCTATGCATATCCAATCCTAAAAAAATATAATATGCATGCCGTTTCATTTGCGGTATCCTCAAAACTGACTGAAAAAGTTCAAAAGTTTGATTCTCAGAATATTCAAAGGTTGAGTAAAGATGAGTTAGAAAAAATGAAGGATGTATTTGAATTTGGAAGTCATACACATGATCTTCAAAAAGTAATTGATAATAAACCAGCATTAATTAAAACAGCTAAAGATGATGTTAAAAAAGATATTTTGCAAAGTAATAAATTATTGCAAACAAACTATTTCTCTTATCCATTTGGAAAATATAATAAAGCTTCGGTAGAAGCGTTAAATGAGTTGAAAGTAGCATTAGCTTTTACTAGTTCACCAGGATATGCTACAGAGGATAGTAAACCACTCGAGATTAAACGTTGGTTTATTTCAGCGGATACTAAAATGGATACCTTTGAGAAAATAGTCTCAGGTAAATATGAGGTTCCAAATAAGTAAAGTTCAAGCCCATTAGAATTGTATTTAAATTCTAATGGGCTTTTTTATATAAAAATTGTACTTTTCCCGAAATTAATTTTTTTGCACTTAGTCCTCAAAAATATTGAACATGTAGCATATATCAGTAGTGTGGGCAATACAATGGTATAAACCAAAGCAAAGAGAGTGTTTGAGGTGAGAAATCGTGAATCATTTCATTATAAATCCAAGAATGTTTAACGCTTACAAACAGCACTCACACTTACTTCTTAGTCGTATGCAGCGAGGCTCATTTCACACTTCTCACATCCAATTTAGGGAGGCGAGTGGTGTGCACGATTACATCAAAGAGAGAACTATCAAGATTGGTAAGTATATCGTGGAGACAAGAAAGACAGTGCGTGTCATTGCAAAGGAATTTGGGGTATCAAAGAGTACAGTCCATAAAGATTTAACAGAACGTTTACCAGAAATTAATCCAGAGCTCGCAAATGAAGTAAAAGAAATTCTTGATTATCATAAGTCTATTCGTCATTTAAGAGGGGGAGAAGCAACGAAGCAAAAGTATAGAAAAGAAGATGTAGAAAAGCCTGTACGCCAATAAATATACAATAGCAAACATTCCGTGAACATTCGGTAATATTTTTCAGAAGAATTCTTTTTGCGAATATTACGTTTCTGTTAAATTTATGATAAAATCAGAAATTAGGTGTAAAAGAATTCGGGTGTAACCTGATTTTAAATATCGAGGAGGAAAAAACGGGAATGTTTGCGCGAGATATCGGAATTGACCTAGGTACGGCTAACGTATTAATTCATGTTAAAGGTAAGGGTATTGTATTAAATGAGCCATCTGTTGTGGCAATTGATCGTAATACAGGTAAAGTATTAGCAGTAGGTGAGGAAGCAAGAAGTATGGTGGGACGTACGCCTGGTAATATTGTAGCGATTCGTCCACTTAAAGATGGTGTAATCGCAGATTTTGAAATTACAGAAGCAATGTTAAAGTATTTCATTAACAAATTGGACGTAAAGAGCTTCTTTTCAAAACCTCGTATTTTAATTTGTTGTCCAACTAATATCACATCAGTAGAACAAAAAGCAATTCGTGAGGCTGCCGAACGTTCAGGTGGTAAAACAGTATTTTTAGAAGAAGAACCAAAAGTAGCCGCTGTTGGTGCTGGTATGGATATCTTCCAACCAAGCGGTAACATGGTTGTTGATATTGGTGGAGGTACAACAGATATCGCTGTACTATCTATGGGTGATATTGTTACCTCTTCCTCTATCAAAATGGCTGGCGATAAGTTTGATATGGAGATCTTAAACTACATTAAACGTAAGTATAAGCTATTAATCGGGGAACGTACTTCGGAGGATATTAAAATTAAAGTTGGTACAGTATTCCCAGGTGCACGTAGCGAAGAGCTTGAAATTCGCGGACGTGACATGGTAACAGGTTTACCGCGTACAATTACAGTATGCTCTGAAGAAATTACAGAGGCACTAAAAGAAGACGCGGCTATCATTGTACAAGCTGCAAAAGGCGTACTAGAGCGTACACCACCAGAACTATCTGCGGACATTATCGACCGTGGTGTTATTCTAACAGGCGGTGGAGCTTTACTACACGGTATCGACATGCTTCTAGCAGAAGAACTAAAAGTACCAGTATTAATTGCTGAAAACCCAATGCACTGTGTTGCAGTTGGTACAGGTATTATGTTAGAGAATATTGATAAATTACCACGTCGTGCATTACGATAGATATAGAATGAATATGATTTGAAATACTGTAAACCTTGAACAGTCAGTTTATTTATTTACTGTTCAAGGTTTATTTATATTTGGTCGATTCATAAGGGGGGATTCAGATTAATGTGGATTAATTATAAAAATAATGTTATATTAAAATATTAAAATATTATTCAAGAAGGGAAATTATTGGTCATAAAGGTTCAATTTTGTCAGATTTAGTGATATCCTTATATTTGTAAATTTAAAGTGAAGTTTGTAAATTTAAAGTGAACTTTGTGATTTTTACCAAATTTATTAAAAATTAAAAATTAAAAATAGAGAATGATTAGAGAGAATAGAATGGGGCATTAATGGATACGGGAGGAAGAAGGGACATAGAAAAATGAAGAAAGTGTTAGTGATAGCACAGAATTTTTACCCGGAAATTGGGAGTGCGGCGAATCGAATTAAGAATATTTACTCGGAATTAAATGAAAAAGGATATGATGTTACAATTTTAACTACTGATCCAAGATATCCAAATGAAAATTTATATAAGAAAAAGGAATTTTGGGATGAAGCATCGTTAAATAGTGACGACATTATTAGAGTAAAACCAAAGGTGAAGAAGTACACCAATAATATGTTAAGAAGGTTATTTTTGTATTTAGAAATCACAGTACTTTTTATTATGGCCATATTACGTATGGATAAAAAGTATGATTATGTATTTGTTTCAACCCCGCCTATTTTTATCGGCATAGCAGGGATTTTTGCTAAGAAAAGATTGAAGGCTGAACTATTGTTAGATGTTCGAGATCTATGGCCGGAATCATTATTGGGTGTTGGCGTTTTTGCGAATCGATTTGTTTTATCGATAGCATATGCTTTAGAGAAGCTTCTATATCGTACAGCCGATCAGATCATTGTAAATAGCGCAGGGTTTATCCCGTATCTTGAGTTAAAACATGTTAAACGTGAAAAAATATCATTTATGCCAAATTCTTTGACAGAGGAAGAATTGCATATGGTAGACAATAAACAGGTTATGACTTATTCAAATGCTGGAACAGTAGAAGTAATTTATACAGGGAATATCGGATTAGCTCAAGACGTTCTAAAGCTGATTGATGTAGCAGAATTTCTAAAAGGACATGAAAATATAAAATTTAAAATAATTGGCTATGGATTTAAAAGTTATCGAGTAGCTGAAGTTATTAAAGAAAAAAAACTTTCTAATATAGAAATTATTAAAGCAAAAAGTCGTAAGAAGACTTTACAGGAAGTTGCAAAAGCGCATATTGCATATGTTAGTTTAGTAGATGAAAAAGTATTTCAAACAGTTTTGCCAGGAAAGATTATTGATTATATGTGTATGAAAAAGCCTATCGTTGGGGATGTCTCTGGATATGCTGAAAAGGTTATTAATAATGCTCAGTGTGGTTTGATTTCACAGGATCGAACCGTGAAAGAATTGGGAGAGCATATTATAAAACTAGCTGAAAATGAGCTATTGCGTAGGAAGATAGGGAGTAATGGCCATAAACATGCCTTCCAATATTTGAGGTGGAAAAATAACATAAAAGTATTAACGAGTTTAATGGAGGAAAAAGATGCAACAGAAGAAAGTGTGTATGTTCGTATGGAACCACTTCACAAATGATGCCCGTGTGTTAAGAGAATGTACGGCTTTAGCTGAAGAGGGTTATGAAGTGGACTTGATATGTATTCACGATTGGAAACAACAGGATTTACCTAAGTGGGAGATGCGAAAAGAAGGATTTACAGTAACACGTGTAAATAATCGCTTATCTCTTTTACAAAAAGGTTTGGGTGCAGCAAAACGAGTAAAGCAGTTGATAACGAAAAATATAGTTACAATGTTTTTATTTGGAGTAATTGCGGCACTTTGTTTGTGGAAATTTCCAATAACAACATGTTTGATATTATTATTTGGTGCAGTATTCTCCGTGGGAAAGCTACGGACGTTAATTGTGCGCTCTTACATATTGGCTCAAATGGTCAAGGTAGGTTTGAAAAAAGAATATGATTTCTATCATTCTAATGATTTAAATACACTACCACAAGGATGGCTTTGTGCGAAAATATTCAGAAAAAAGAAATTGGTTTATGATTCACATGAGGTACAGACTAGTCGTACAGGATATAATAGTAAAATTTATGGGATTATGGAGAAATTCTTTCTTAAATATACAGATGTAATGATTATGGAAAATCATACGCGTGCAAAATATGCAGAAGATTTATATGGTTTTTATCCTAAGGTCATTCATAACTATCCTTTTGTAACGCAACCAGAAGACAGTAATTCAATTAATTTGCATGAAGTGTTAGAGATTCCAAAGGAAGAACCTATCTTGTTATATCAAGGTGGAATTCAAATAGGAAGAGGATTAGAGAAACTAGTACAAGCTGTCCCGATGTTTAATAAAGGCACGCTTGTATTTATTGGTGATGGACGTATTAAACCTGAGTTACAGAAAATGGTGTTGGATTTAGGTTTGGAAAATAAAGTGAAATTTATTCCGAAGGTGCCTGTAAATGAATTATTACATTATACGAAGAATGCTTATTTAGGTTTTCAGGTTTTAAATAATGTTTGCTTTAATCATTATTCAGCTTCATCTAATAAACTATTTGAATATATGATGAGCGGGGTGCCTGTTGTTGCTTGTAGTTTTCCAGAGATACAACGTGTGGTAGAAAATGAACATATTGGGGTTTGTATAGATTCTCACAATCCTGCGTCCATTGCTGAAGGCGTAAACTACATACTAGAACATCCAGAAGAAAGAGAAAAAATGAGAGAAAATTGTTTCATTGCCCGTAATAATTATAATTGGAAAAATGAAAAAGAAATCTTTATAAATATATATAAGAACTTGGAATAGCATAGGAGAAAAGATATTTAATTTCTAAGTTATCATATGAACTAAAGGATGGGAATGAGAGTTTCTTGAAGAAAGCGAAGCTAAGTGTAGTAATTACGAATTATAACAAAGAACAATATTTAGCTCAGTGTTTACAATCTGTTATCAAACAGACATTAAAGGG
This sequence comes from Bacillus thuringiensis, assembly GCF_014932895.1. Classification (GTDB taxonomy): domain Bacteria; phylum Bacillota; class Bacilli; order Bacillales; family Bacillaceae_G; genus Bacillus_A; species Bacillus_A thuringiensis_AA. Next base: position 88,496 of record NZ_JACYOF010000005.1, read on the forward strand.
AATCGAAATTATTGTTGTTGATGACGGTTCAACAGACAATAGTATGGCAGTATTGAGGCAGTATGAAAAGCAATATAATAATTTGAAAGTTTATAAGCAACAGAATGCTGGTGTGAGTGCTGCGCGTAATACAGGATTGCAAAAAGCAACTGGGGAATATATTACATTTTTAGATGCAGATGATTATGTACATTTAGCTGGATACGAGGAAATGTATGAGATTGCAAGTGAAAATAATGCAGATATGGGTATTGCCAATATTATTTGTTTTAATGAATATAAAAATTGGCCACTTTCATATATGAAAAAGTTATTTAATAAGGAACTTCCGTTAATTAGGAATATTAAAATGAACCCAGAATTACATTTCACTCCATCCACAAGCAATAAGATATTTAAAAGAGAAATGTGTATCCTCCATGGTATTCATTTTGATGAAGATCTTTGGGTAGGAGAGGACTTATTATTTACACAAAAATGTTTGTTGGTCGCAGAGAAGATAATCGTGCGCGATATACCGTTGCTTTATTATAGGATAGTAGATAACGGTGATAATAACCTATCTAAAAAGACAACGATTACATTTTTTAATCAGCTAGTTATATTACAAATGAAATTAACGGCCATGTATATAGAGAGAAAAAGGCTTGAATTAATTCATACTATAGAGGCAAGACAATGGAAATTTTTTGTGGATTCCATTGTTTTAAAGGGGAAAAGTTTTTCAAGTGAAAAGCTTTTAGAAATTATTCAATTAGGAAATAAGTTTCTATCAAACCTAGTTAGTTTAAAGCATGTAGAGAATTTTAATGTGCGTGATAAATTAATAACTGAAATGATAAAAGAAAATGATTGCATAAGTTTAGAAAAATTATTAAATATCATTCAGGATGAATTGATTTCAAAAGAACATGTATACGATAATGAGAAATATTATTATTTTTATTATCAATTTTTCCCTCGATATAAAGAATTATTGCAAGTTAATAATTTAACCGTAGTTCATAAAATTGAAGGAATAAAACTTCGTAAAGAGATTCTTACAATTAGTGGATATGCATTTATTGAAAATTTATCAACTCAAAAAATAAAAAAAGAATTAGTATTTTATAAAGAAGGAACTACTAAAACAATCCAACTAAAAAACTCCTTACGTACCGATATAACATACTTATTTTCTAACAACACAATTGACTATAATGATGCGGGGTTTGAAACAATAGAGGTCAATGTAAAAGATTTGTTAGAAGAGGGAGAATGGAGAATATCAATACGCCTCAGCATAGGGAATACTGTCGTTGAAGAACCACTACGGGTTCTATTAGCGCAGTTACGTAATAATACAAAGTATCAAAATGTGAACTCATTAGATATTAAAGTACTATATAAAAATAGTGAAGCTACAATTCAAATTCTCAAGTCCAACTATATGAAAAGAATGATGAATAAATATGGTGAAATTAAGCGAGCAATCCGTTTTGACGTAGGTTTATTTAAACGGAAAAATTATAAAACATTACTTGCAATTATATCCTATAAATTATTTGGATCATACTTTCGTAGAAAGAAGATATGGTTAATTGGTGAAAGGGAAGATACAGCGCAAGATAATTCTTATCACTTATTTACGTATATTCGAAAAGAACATCCTGATGTTCCAGCCTTTTATATTATTGATAAGAAAAGTAATGATTATAAAAACATTGAACATTTAGGTAATATCATCCAATTCGGGAGTTTTAAACATACATTCTATTTGTTAATTTGTGATAAGACGATTAACAGCTATTCAGAAACAGCAAACATGTATACAGATGAGTATAAACATATTTTAAAGTACTATCCAGAATGGCAGCAAAACAAGAAGATTTTTATTCAACATGGTGTCATAGGTGTCAGCCGTGTAAATCATGTGTTAAATAAAAATCGAATGGGCTATTCCCTATTTGTTGTGTCCTCACAGTTTGAAAAGGATCATATTGTAAAAGAATTTGGATATGAGGAAGATGAAGTAATTGTAACGGGGCTTGCACGATGGGATGCCTTGAAAGATGAGAGTAAAGGAAATGAAATTTTACTCATGCCAACTTGGAGAAGTTGGATTAAAACGAAAGACCAGCTAATGAAATCTAAGTATTGGCAGACATATAGGTCGTTTTTACAAAGTAAAGAGCTTCATCGAATGTTAGAAGAACAAGACATGACATTGACTTTCTTTCCTCATTACCAGACCCAAAAGTTTGGTGCAGAAATGCCTGTATTTCATGAGCGAATCAAGGTCATGAAGCAAGGTGAAGAAACAGTGCAAAGTCTATTAAAGCGACATTCTTTCCTAATCACAGATTATTCTACAGTTTCATTTGATTTTGCTTATATGAATAAACCTGTTATTTTTTATCAGTTTGATTATGATGAATTTTACTCTAAACATTATAACGAAGGTCCAATTAATCATAAGGAAGAATTGTTTGGAGCAAGATTTGAATGTGAAGGGAAAATAATAGGGGAATTGGAAAATAAATCATTGTTTTTAGGCAGGGAAGAAAATAAATCATATAACAAATTTTTCAATAAATATGTAGATATAGAGAAAAGGCCCGTTTCTAAAGCGACATTTTATCATATAAAGGGGAAAATTTAATGAATATTAGTTTATTAGGAAGTGGACTTAGTCAGGGGCTATTTCATTTTCAACAAAATAGAGGGGTAAATAATATTAGGCTGAATCAATGTTTTTTGAAAAGCTCTATTATTAGTTTAGCATCCGAACCAATAGATATTGATTATAAAAAAATAAAAAATCCATCACCTCTTGTGAAAAAGAGTATTGAGTTTGAATTTTCTAAAAGATTCTGGGATGAAATAAAAGTGTTTTCCAAACAGAGCGATTTTTTTATGTTAGATTTCTTTGAGGAATCTTTTAATTTACTAGAGGTGGGAAATAGTTATTTAACTAATACTTGGGCGTTAAGGGACTCAGGTATTTTAGATTCATTAAGTAATTATAACGAAATAGATAGGTTTAGTGAGGAGATATGGGAACTATGGAAAGAAAAATGCTTGGTCTTTATTGAAAGGCTTCAAATGTTTTTCAAACCCAATCAAATAGTTTTACATGAGGCATATTTGGCGAAAAAATACATAAATTACAAGGTTATGGAAACATTTAATGATCAACAAGGAATTCAAAAGATTAATAATCTACTTAAAAGGTATTACGACTTCTTCAAAGAAAATTTTCCAGGAATTAAAGTTATAAATTTTGATGATACAGAAGTGTATGGAGATTTTCATCACCCATGGGGATGCAAACCATACAATTTAAGTGATGAATATTATTCTAGGCTGTTCGACTACATTAATAATACGCTATGTTTAAAAATGGAATATTATAAAATCCCATTTAATTTGGATTGGAAATTTTATAAAGAAGATATATCTATTCATAAAAAAATAGATAAATTAAAGCTTAAAGTATATAGGGGAATGGAAGATAGCACCATCGCCGTATATTCAAATTATTACGATGAGATATATGAAAAACAAAACAAAATTTTACCCCATTTAGAAGCAGATGCAAAATATATTGTGGAAATTAAGGGGATAATGAGGAATTTAGATATTAGAATAGGTTTTAATTTTTATGATGAGGATGGTGTAGTAATTTATTCTAAGATTTTAAGTAGAGAGGATAATATTATAAAAATTCCGTCTCAGTATAAGAATTATAGGTTATATTTGCGAGGCAAAGGAATTGGAAATGCTGAATTGGAATACTTGGAAGTGAGACGTTACAGAGAAAAGGGCGTAGTCACTTGTGATGATCAAGTATTTTATTATAAGGATAAGGTTACATACTTATTTAAAGAAGTCAAAGAAAGCAATAAGTTAATTGTTGTGTTTTCATGTTTTGACTCGGAATATAACATGACTAAATATGATTTTATTGAGGTTTTAAGGGATGTTAATGCAAATGTTTTATTTATATTAGATGATTATGGGGTAAATGGAACCTTTTATTTATCTAAGAATCGTGAAGATGGATTACAACAAACCATTATAAAGTTAATCGAAACTATATGCAGTCAGAAAAATATTAGTCCAAAAGATATCATTACACTAGGTGAAGCTAAGGGGGCAACTGCAGCTTTGTATTATGGGTTAAAAATGAATGTTGGACACATCGTGGCTGGGGCCCCATCCTTATATTTAGGTATGTATACAAAGCAAAATTATATACATCAACTTAGTATGTGTTATAGGGTCGCTGGAGGGATTTCAGTAGAAGATGCAGAGTATTTAGATAGGGTTTTAGAAGGGATATTGCATAAAGAAATTAAATCACAAATATCGTTTTTAAGTATTACAAATGACATTTATTATGAAGAGCAATTCCCTGAATTCTGTAAGAAATTGAATGAAAATAACATACTGTATACCAATGTTTTAAAAAGAAGGCAAGTACATGGAGATTTCCTTAAGTATCTAGATATTTGGGTAAAAGAGGTAATACAGAATATTTTGGAACCACGAAAAAACATAGCAATTATAGGGAGTTGTGATTCTAGAGATATATTTAGGGTGCAGGAAGAATACTTCAATTTAACGCCATATAATATTACAAATTATATTGCAAGAAGTTCCGTCATTAGTATGATGTCTAGTCCAATTAATTTAGATGTAAAGGGAATAAATCTACAGTCTAAGTTTAGGAGGAATAGTCTATATAATGATATTACTAAAAAAGGTTTTATGAATCTTGGGGAAACTTGTGAAGAAATTGATTACGTAATAATTGATTTTATGGAAGAAAGATTTGATATTTTAAAGACAGAGGAGACATATATTACGAATTCTTGGGAATTTAGGGAATCGAATTTAATGGAAGATTGGTCATATGATCTAATCAAGAGAGATGAAGTAGGTTTAAAAGAAATTTGGAAAGATAAATGTATGCTCTTTATAGAAGAATTAAAGAAGAATTTTAAACCAGAACAAATTATATTACATGAAGCATATATGGTTTTTCATTATAAAAAAAATGAAAATTTATATGAATTTAAGGATAAAGAGAATATAGAAAAAATGAATAGTATATTAAAGGAATATTATTCATTTTTTAAGGAGAATTTCTCAGGAATTCATGTCTGGTCATTTGATCAAAAGGAGAACTATTGTGATAGTAATCATATATGGGGCTGTCAACCATATCACTTTTATGATGAATACTATTTGCAAGGGAATAGTTTCTTGAAATCGAAATTAAAATAGGAGAGAGATACATTGAAAATTGCTTATTTTGGATTATGTTATTATGATAAAATCTTTAAACCAGAAAAAAGATATAGCCAAAGTTCTATTATTAGTTTAATGTCTAATCCTTTAAAAATAAATAGAGATGAGAATAAAGAAGAATTTCTCCATAATAATCATGTATACAGTGACATAACAAAAAAATTTATGAAGGATATAGAAGAGATATCGGAATTTAATGATTATTTAATAATCGACTTTATGGAAGAACGCTTTGACATAGCTCAAGTTGATAATACCTATGCTACTGATTCCTGGGCATTTCAACAAGTGTATAAAAAGGCTTTGAATAAAGAATATAAAAAAATTAATAAAGATAGTGAAACTTTCCAAGAAAAGTGGAGGGAGAGTTGCTTACTATTTATAAAAGAATTAAAAAAATACTTTAAACCTAGTCAAATCGTATTACATGAGGCATATAAGGTAAATAAATATAAAAAAGATGAAGAATTTTATGATTTTCCTAATCTGCAGCAAATTGAAAAGGAGAATGAAATTCTTAAAGGATATTATGAATTCTTTAAAGAGAATTATGAAGGAATACAAGTTATCTCATTAAATAGGGAATCCAATTATTGTGAGTTTTATCATAATTGGGGATGCTTCCCGCACCATTTCCATGAAGAATATTATAGGGGGGTTCTAAAGGAAATAGAGAAACTTGAGGATTTAGAAAACCATAGGTATGATGTATCGGTTATTATCACTACTTATAACAATGCAGAGGATATTGAGGAATGCATAGAATCAGCTTTAAATCAAAATGATTGTAAAATTCAAATTATTGTTGTGGACGACGGATCTAGTGATAATACACAAGAAATTATACGGAATTATGCAAATAGACTAGATAATGTAGAATATGTATTTTTAGATAATGCTTGTAACCCTTCGCGTAATAGAAATATAGGTATAAAATTAGCTAAAGGAAAATATATTACATTTTTAGATGGTGATGATTATTTATCATTAGATGCATGTAATAATATGATTACTAAAGGAGAAAAAGAGGATGCAGACATTATAGTAGGAAGAATGATGAGTTTTACTATAAATGGAACATTTGAGACTGGTATTAATAATCCCTATTATAAAGATCGTAATAAGTTTATACAAAATATAGGGGGTTATTTGAATAGTCATGTGAAAAATAATTCATTATTATACCAATTCAAGAGTGCAGCTGCTAAATTATATAAAAGAGATTTAATTTTTAACACATTCTTTGATGAGGGATTATATTATGGTGAGGATTTTGTATTCTCTCAAAAGGCTTTTTTAAAGTCACAAAGGACTGTTTTCATTGAAGATTTTGTTTACTACTATAGGGGGAAATTAGAAGCAGATACGGAATCTTTAACGCAAAGGAAAGAATTAGATAAGATACATCAAGCGTGTAGAGCTGTAGCAAAGGTTGATAGTTATCAAAAATACTATAGACAAGAAATTAAAAATCCTGAAAGATACATGGAGAAAATAAAAAAATATCGTGTGCAAGAGTTGATTCAAAAATTAAATGATTTTGATCATTTTCTAGAAGTTGAATCGCAAGAGAATTTAATAGCGGCTTTGAAAGATATGAAAGGTAGTTATTTGAAAGAGGTAAAGAAAGACGATATTCAAATTTTATACATATATAATTACGTCTCAATGGCCTTACTTCTAGAGAATAAATACAAAGAGTTAATCCATTTTAGAAAGATATTATTAGATTTAAAAAAGTATCAAAATGATTATAGTACAATTCAAATGAAATTGAAAAATGAGAAACTTATCCTGAAATTTTTATCTGAAAATAGTAACGTAGATGTTGATATAGATTACTATCTCCAAAACGCTAAGCATATAAATCGTCTAATCGACTTTTCATTTGAAAATGGGGAGTTAGTATTAAAGGGAATCGCTTATTTTAATAATATTAATATACTAAATAGGAACCAAATTAGACATACGTTAATATTGAAGCATAGAAATTCCAATAAGGAGATATATATAGAATCAATTCCAAGAGACGAGGCTAAATTCAATAGTCCAAAGCATCAATATACTGCTGGCGGTTATATATTTAAAGTGGATTTTAAAGAGATTAGTGATTTAGGTAGATATGATTTATTTTTAAAAACAACTTGTTATGGAATATCAAAAACAAGTAAATTAATTGGTTATACAAGAGGATTTAAATTAAAGTGTAAAAACCAATATTTTAAATGGGAAAATAATAATTATGAATTAATTATTAGCCTAAAAAGTGTTTTCGCAGTACGCTTGAATAAATTAAGTAACTGGAAATACTCTGCTAAGAGATTAAAAACAAATTTAGGGCTGAAAAAATCAACAATTAGAGAAGTTTTAAATAATAAGGGCATTACAAGAGAAAAGAAACTCAAGTTGATGTTGGCAACTTTAACGGAAGAGTTAAGTGGATACTTTTTCAATAATAAGGAAATATGGCTAATTGGGGAAAAAACTGGAGATACTTGTAACGATAACGGCTATGCATTCTTTAAGTATTGCCGCGAAAATTATCCGGATAAGAAAATATATTATGTTATACAAAAAGAAGCAAGAGATTATCAAAAAGTTAAAAAGTTGGGGAATGTCATAGATTTTTATAGTTTGAAACATTTATATTATAGTATGAACGCGAAGAGCATTCTTAGTACAGATAATGTAAATATTATACTACCTTCAAATATTAGACCATTAAGAAAGGCCCAAAGGGTATTCATTCAACATGGTATTATTAATTTTAAAAGGGTAGAAAATGTTTATCATAATAAAAATGATATTGCAGATAAATTTTTGGTTGCTTCTAAAGTTGAAAAGGAAATTATTGGGAAACATTATGGGTTTAACCCTGGGGATATTCTTCCTACTGGGCTTTTAAGAACACAATATCTACAGAATAAAGTAGAAGAGCATAATATTCTTTTGACTTTTACCTGGAGGAACCATATTAAAACAGCGGAACATTTTCTAAAAAGTAATTATTATAAAAGAATTGAGAGTTTAATAAATAATAAAAGCCTAAATCAATTATTAGAAAATAATAATGTGAAATTGAATGTGTTATTACATCCAAGAATGGTCGAATATGCAGATTTATTCGAAGTGAATAATGCTAATGTCAAATTTCTTAAATTTAATGAAATTGATGTTAAAAATGTTATAGAAAGTAGTAGTATGATCATTACAGATTATTCTAGTATATTATTTGACTTTGTATATTTAAAAAAACCTATCATTATGTATGGATTTGATTATTTTAATGGAAATCAAACCCTTACCTATAAACAAATAGAAAATCTTCTTCCAGGCACGTTCTTTTTAGATGAAGACCAGGTAATTCATAGTATAGAAAACCACTGTAAAATGGATTTTAAAGTTTCTAAAACAACTGAGAAAAAATATAAGAAAATGATTAATTTAAAACCTAATAGCTGTGAAAATTTATTTACTGTTTTAAATGATAAAAATAAGTAGAGTAAGAAAAAAATAGGCCATTTAAATAGTTAATAGATAGAATTAGATTTTTATTGAAGTGGTAATAAGAGGAGTAGTATAAAAATGAAAGTCTGTGTAGTAGGTTTAGGATATATTGGTCTCCCAACAGCTGCCATGTTTGCGAAACATGGGGCTGAAGTAGTAGGAGTGGATATCAATCAACATGTTGTAGATAATTTAAATCAAGGGGAAATTCATATTGAAGAACCAGGCCTTGGAGAAGTTGTTCGGGAGACAATAAAGGAGAAAAAACTATCTGCTTCTCTTGATGTGGTCGAAGCGGATGTTTTTATTATTGCCGTTCCTACACCAAATAAAGATGATGAATATAAATCATGTGATTTAACAGGTGTTTTAACAGCCGTTAAAGAGGTTATTCCTAATATTAGAAAAGGAAACACATTAATCGTAGAATCAACAATCGCCCCTCGGAGTATGGATGATTTTATAAAACCTTTAATAGAAGATGCTGGGTTTGTAGTTGGGGAAGATGTTTTTTTAGTACATTGTCCAGAGCGAGTTTTGCCAGGAAAGATTATGGACGAAATTATTTTTAATAATAGGATTGTGGGGGGGATTACTCCAGATTGTTCCAAAATGGCGGCCCAAGTGTATAGCTTATTTGTGAAGGGTGAAATAATTCAAACTGACGCTAAAACAGCAGAAATGTCCAAGTTAATGGAGAATACATTCAGAGATGTAAATATCGCATTATCAAATGAGTTAGCAAAAATATGTAAAAAATTGAAGATAAATGTATTGGATGTTATTGAAATGGCCAATAAGCATCCGCGTGTAAACTTACATCAACCAGGCCCTGGTGTGGGGGGGCATTGCTTAGCGGTCGACCCGTATTTTATTGTAGCTAAAGCACCAGAAATGGCAAATATTATTCAAATGTCTCGTGATATAAATGTTTCTATGCCATTGTATGTTTGTGAGAATATTGAACAATTGCTTAAAGGAATTGATTCTCCTAAGATTGCTGTATTTGGGGTTGCATATAAAGGGAATACAGATGATATGCGAGAAAGTCCGGCTTTAGAGATCATTGATGTGTTATATCGGAAAGGATATAATGTGACAATTCATGATCCGTATGTTAAGAGTGAGTTGTTTAATTTGAAGACGGCAGAAGAAGCTGTAGAAGGTGCAGATTTAATATTAGTATTGGCCGATCACAATGAGTTTAAAACTATGGAGTACAGCCAATTTGTTTCAAAAATGCGCCAACCAATTTTATTTGATGCTCGAAATTGTATACCTTTAAATAAAAAAGGTAAAATGAAAGTGATTAACTTCGGTAATATTCACGAAATGTTACAATCAGATGAGGTTTTTGTATGAAAGCTATAAAAAATGTTATTAAAGAACAATTAGATAATTTGTATTTAATGGGGAGGCTTTCTATATATGAAATTAAGCAGCAATACGCTGCTAGTACATTAGGGATTATATGGGTGTTTTTGAACCCTTTAATTCAAATTTTTGTATATTGGTTAGTGTTTGGTTTAGGAATTCGAGGTGGAGCTCCTGTAGAAGGGGTTCCGTTCTTTGTTTGGATGATATGTGGTATTATTCCATGGTTTTTTATAAATGGCTCAATTATTCAAGGCTCAAATTCTATTTATGCTAAACTAAATACAGTTTCTAAAATGAATTTTCCATTGAGTGTAATACCTACTTATATTATTTTATCGCAGTTATATACGCATTTAGTGTTACTAACGGTTTTAATACTTATTGTTATATGTGTTAAAGGTATAAGTTTTCTTGGTATAGTTGGATTGATCTATTGTATATTCTCTACATTTAGTTTTTTAATTGCTTTGGCTTTTATTACCTCTACAATTTCTACAATTTCTAGGGATGTACACTTATTTATTCAATCAATTACGAGAATGTTATTTTATTTGACACCAGTTTTATGGAAACCAAGTGAGCATATGAATAGTATATTTGCATTTTTAATGAAGATAAATCCGTTTTACTATGTAGTTGAGGGATATAGATCGTCATTATTACATGGAAGTATAAGTTTTATAGGTTCATTGTATACGCTATATTTTTGGGGAGTAACAATTATTTTGTTTGTGATTGGGGCAATGTTCCATATTAGATTCCGTAAGCAGTTTGTTGATTACTTATAAAAGGTGAATAATCCAATGAATTATAAAGTAAAGTTTGAACATGTTACAAAGAAATATAAAATGTATAGTAAACCTTCAGATAAATTAAAGGATTTATTTTTTAGGGACAATAATGGTGATTATCATTACGCTTTAAATAATGTTAGTTTTGAAGTACCAGAAGGAGAAATTGTTGGAATTGTTGGTTTAAATGGTTCGGGGAAAAGTACATTATCAAATTTAATTGCGGGTGTCACTATTCCGAATAAGGGGAAAGTGACAATTAATGGTTCTGCATCGTTGATTGCAATCTCTTCTGGGCTTAATAACCAATTAACAGGAATTGAAAACATTGAGTTAAAAGCTTTAATGATGGGCCTTACAAAGGATCAAATTAAAGAGATTACACCAAAAGTTATTGAGTTTGCTGATATAGGGAAATTTATGTATCAACCAGTGAAGACTTATTCAAGTGGAATGAAGTCTAGGATAGGATTTGCGATTTCGGTTCATATTAATCCTGATATTTTGGTAGTCGATGAGGCCCTCTCCGTGGGAGATCAAACCTTTACTAAAAAATGTTTAGATAAAATGAATGAATTTAAGGAACAAGGGAAGACAATCTTTTTTATTAGTCATTCACTTTCCCAAGTGAAAAACTTCTGTACAAAAGCGCTTTGGCTGCATTATGGCCAATTTCAAGAGTACGGGGATGTACATGAAGTAGTTGGGCATTATGAAGAATTTTTAAAGAAGTATAATCAAATGAGTGAAGAAGAACGAAAAAAGCAAAAAGAAGAAGAAGCATCGAATCGTCAACATGGATTATTACAAGTGAATTCTGCAAGTATTAAAAGAAAACCTCGTCGCAAAGTAAAGAAAAAACAATTTGTTATATCTGCTATTGCTTTAACGTTGATAGTGGCAGGAATTACTGCGGGAATTTATTATAAAGATACCATTTTAGGTGCTAATAAGGCAGATACGAATGCAGAGAAAATTGTTTCAAGTAAAACTAAAACTGTAGCTGAAAACAAGATAAGCGAAAAAGAAAAAGTACAGAAGTACGTTGTAAAGAGTAATGGGATTAGTATCCGTAAAGAAGCGAAGATAAATAGTGATAAAATAGGTATAGCAAATTTTGGTGAGATTTTTAGTGTAGTTAATAAGGATAAGAATATAGAAAAAAATGAAGAATGGTCAGAAGTTCAGCTATTAAATGGTGAAAAGGGATGGATTAATACAAAGTACATGGAACCATTTAACTCAGGAAATGCTATAGTTGAAGATACGAAATTAGCGGATTTAACGAACTTATTAAAACGTGTATATGGTGCAAATATTGTAAATGCTCCAGGATATTTAGGGAAAACAATTGAGGAATTAAAGTCAGAATATCCCACTTCTTTAATTTCATTGCCGGATCAAGCTGGGAAAAAAATTGTTAAAGATGGAAATATTCAAATTGCTATTTTACAAGATAAGGTTGTTGAAGTTGTGTTTCAAGATATTTCAATGTCCTTTGCAAAATTACATGAAGTACTAGGTACCGAAATGATGAACAATGATAATGAAAAACACTATTTCTATGAAACTAAAAGTTATTATATTGCAGCACGTTCAGATGAAACACATAAAGAAATTCAATCGATATCGATAGTGAAAAAGCAATAGTACCGGTTTTTGTTAGTTTTACAAAGATAAACCTTATTTTGAATGGTTAAGTAGCTGATAAAAATTAAGGAAATTAAAATGTTAAATATATATTGAGATTTTTTCGTTTAAACATGTGATTTTTAAAAGAAAGAGTATAATTCACATCAATATAATTAAAAATAAATGTTATTAAGTGAGGATGAAATAGTAATGAAAACCGTAAAAAAAGCTATTATTCCAGCAGCTGGACTAGGTACAAGATTTTTGCCAGCAACTAAAGCAATGCCAAAGGAAATGTTACCGATTGTTGATAAACCAACAATTCAATACATTGTAGAAGAAGCGATTGAATCTGGAATTGAGGATATTATTATTGTAACTGGAAAAGGAAAGCGTGCTATTGAAGATCATTTTGATCATTCTTTTGAGTTGGAACAGAACTTACTAGAAAAGGGTAAGCATGAAATACTTAAGAAGGTGCAAGAGTCTTCTAAAATTAACATTCACTATATTCGTCAAAAAGAACCAAAAGGTTTAGGGCATGCGGTATGGTGTGCTCGTAAGTTCATTGGTAATGAGCCATTCGCTGTCTTACTTGGTGATGATATTGTACAGGCTGAAACGCCATGCTTACGTCAATTGATGGATCAATATGAGGCAACACAATCATCGGTAATTGGTGTTCAAACTGTACCAGAAACGGAAACACATCGCTATGGTATTATTGATCCACTGGTACAAAAGGGTCGTAGTTATCAAGTAAGTAAGTTTGTAGAAAAGCCAGCTCAAGGGACAGCACCATCCAACTTAGCAATTATGGGACGATATGTACTATCACCTGAAATCTTCATGTTCTTAGAAGACCAACAAACAGGAGCTGGTGGCGAGATTCAGTTGACGGATGCTATACAGCGTTTAAATGAGATTCAAAGAGTGTTCGCTTATGACTTTGAAGGGAAGCGATATGACGTTGGAGAGAAGCTTGGATTTATTCAGACAACGATCGAAATGGCTTTACAACATGATGAGTTAAAGAATGAATTATTAGTTTATATGGAGAATCTATTAAAAACAGAAATGGTTACGAATTAACTTTCAAAAAAACCCTTCAGGAAATGTATTGTTAAAGCAATTTCCTGGAGGGTTTTTTATAATTGTTTCATTAATTTATCTGCGACTTTTTTAGAAAGCTGCTTTGTCACCTTGGGAACAAATGGTTTTATTGCGCCATTAAAAATGAAGGCTCCTGTACCAGTTGTTTTTATTTCTAACTGACTTGTTACCTTTGTAGTAGAGGGAGAGGTTGATTCAGCATGGAAAAAGCCGCTACCAATTAATTTCTTGGTTGGAGAAGTCATTGTAAAGCTAATTTTATCCGGCATGTTCCATTCGATAATTTCAACATTTAGACTAACGTCGCGTTTAATAAATCCCAAATCACCGTGTAAGCGCCAAGTTGAATGTTTATCATCAATAATCTTATGTTTCACATAGCCTGTAACTAGCGGAGCCCAATTATTTATATTACTAACAAAGCTCCAAATTTGATCTGGGGAGGCCGTTAATTCTATAGTATGTACACCTTTTGCCATTTGTTCGCTCCTTTCTGAAAAACCAATATATTTGAAGTTGAAGAGTTAGGTCGGAATTTTTATATTCATCTTATCATAATATCCAATATTCGTGTTATAGGGTGTTTTTATTTTCATTTTTATGTTTATTTTTATTTTTTATTAAAATTCATATTTCTAAATATAACATTTAAGAAAATGTAAGGAAAATAGAGAAATCCTAAGTAAAATTAGGGAATTAATGCGAAAAAGGTCGAAAATTAGGTTTTAATTTCTTATTTTTGTCATATATAATAAATCTTGAATACGACATTTAAAGGCTTAATATATTTGATATAATTTGCCTTTCCCTAACTTGGGTATACACTCTTTTCAACCTCCGTGTCAGTGATAGTACATATTGAAAAGAGTGTATACATTTTTTTATTTAGAAGAGGAATTTTGAAATCTTTTTTATAATGACAAAGAAGAGTTAAAATGGGATAATGATAGTATAACTTCTGGTGGTATGACCAATCTGTTATAAGGAGAGAAGTGTATGCTAGATATTCAACAAATTAAAGAAATAATTCCTCACCGCTATCCATTTCTACTTGTGGATAAAGTTTTAGAAGTAGAAGAAGGAAAGCGTGCTATTGGAATAAAGAATGTTACAGCTAATGAAGAGTTTTTTAATGGGCATTTTCCAGACTATCCTGTAATGCCGGGTGTTTTAATTGTAGAAGCGTTAGCACAAGTTGGCGCTGTTGCTATGCTGAAGAAAGAGGAGAATCGTGGCCGTTTAGCATTCTTTGCCGGCATTGATAATTGTCGTTTTAAACGACAAGTCCGTCCAGGTGACCAGCTTCGTTTAGAAGTTGAAATGACGCGTGTACGCGGAGCAATTGGTAAAGGAAAAGCAATTGCAACCGTAGATGGTGAAATTGCTTGTGAGACGGAAATTACGTTTGCACTTGGGGATAAAAAGGAATAATAGACGTAGAAGATAAAGTGTTTTTATAGAGATAGGTGGATGTAGGGCTGAATGTGTAGCTTTGCATTCACCTATTTTATTTGTTTAGAAAAGAAGAGGAATAGTTAGGGGATATTTTTTACACTATTAATAAATTAAAAAGAAGACAGAAGGATATTTTGTCGGTTATAACTAGAAATAGGATAAAAGTAAGATAAGGAATAGAAATAGAAAGAAACCATAAAATTTCACGATGAGTTCATGAGAAAAACACAACTTTCCAGTAAAAGAAATATAAAATGAGCTTATAAAAGTAGAGAAAAGAGATGGTGAATGTGAAACTATTTGAGGTTTTACATGATTATGAGAATGGGAAATTTAAAAATGGCGATATGCTTTTATATCAAAATAATCCACAGATGACTGCGATGTTTAAATCGGGTAATTTTGTTTGGACTGATAACTATGTAGCTGTTGATTGTAAGGACTTTTCAAAAGATATTTGGTATATCAGGGAGAGACAGTAGATTTTTTTAATGAACTATAGATATTAGTTAGATACGAATATATGTATAGAGATTTGCTTCAATATATCCTCTGAATATTCTATGTTAATTATTGGGTATGCATGGAACATAGAATAATATATTTTATAAATATAAAAAATCCATCTTAATGCGAAAGGCTGGAAGATTTAAAGAGTAATTAGAATAAAAAGAGTAAAGTTTATTATTTTGTATAATAAAACTCCTTAGGGTATAAAGTAGGGTCTATTACACTAGATGGGCTCTATTTTGTGCTGTAGGGAATGGGATTAAAGGAAATGTATACTTCTTGAATGTTCAGGAAAACAAAGGGATTATTCAATGAATTAGTGTTAATGGATCCTTTTATCGAGATGGGAAACGCCGGTGTCTATTTCTTAATTTTTCTTTTATTTTTAATTCAGATTAATGTAATATAGTAAGGAGTGCAAAAAAATATATACTATTTATAAATTTTGATAAAGAGGGTAAAGATATGAAAAAGAAAATTTTATTTTGGGTACTTGGTATTATTGGGGTACTAATTATAGGTGGAGGAGTTTATGCTTATAATGTATATTCTTCTGTATCTAAGACATTAGAGGAAGTTCATAAACCTTTAAAGCGTGATGAAAACAACAATAAAGTTGGAGAAAAAGTTAGTAATAGTGAACCAGTTTCAATTTTATTATTAGGAGCAGATGAACGTGGTGAGGATAAAGGGCGTTCAGATTCTTTAATGGTAATTACATTAAATCCTAAAAATAATTCTATGAAAACAGTAAGTATTCCTCGTGATACTTATACAGAGATTGTAGGTAAAGGAAAGAGCGATAAAATCAACCATGCTTATGCATTTGGTGGGGTAGATATGTCTGTAGCAACAGTAGAAAAGTTCTTGAATGTTCCAATTAACTACTATATTGAAGTCAATATGGAAGGTTTCAAAGATATTGTTGATGCGGTTAGTGGAGTAGATGTAAATAATGATTTAGAGTTTACGCAAGATGGGCATCATTTTGCGAAAGGGAATATTCATTTAAGTGGTGACGAAGCTTTAGCATATACACGTATGCGTAAGCAAGATCCACGTGGTGATTTTGGTCGTCAAATGCGCCAGCGTCAAGTAATGCAGGGTGTTATTAAGAAGGGGGCTAGCTTCTCTTCTTTAACAAGTTATGGAGATGTACTAACAGCAATTCAAAAGAATGTGAAGACAAACTTAACGCAAGATCAAATGTTTGATATGCAAAAGAACTATAAAGATTGCTTGAAAAATAGTGAAGAGATTCAAATTCCAGGCGACGGTCATAAAGCCGCTGATGGTATTTGGTACTACTATGTTCCAGATGCAGCAAAACAAGATTTAACGAATAAATTAAAAGCCCATCTTGAATTAAATAAGTAATTGTTAATAACCCTGACTGCATTATAGTAATAAGTAAAAGATAAAAGGTGTACGAGAAATCGTACACCTTTTATTTTTACTATAAGAAAGTAGTTAATCTTAGTCTGCGGGAAGTTTTACTATCCAATCTTAATGGTTATGTATTATAGCATAAGTAGTTTCTTTTTCATTTATACAGCACCAGCACTTTAAAAATCTGACTTTCCCTTTGAAAAATTTGGTGTCAAATAGTATGATGGTGTAGGAAACGGAGAAAATAACGAGAGATACGTGAGTGATTTTATTTCGTTATATTATTTTAATTAGACATTATTGCGAGGATTTTGAAATGGGATTTAAACAAGAAATCAGAAAATTTATTGAAGGAAATAAGCTAGTTCATGCATTGTTAAAAAAGCCTTTAGAGTACCGAGCGAATAAGCAATTGCAATTAGTAAGAAACAACATTAAACAATATGGAGTGGAGTGTTTACTGTTGGTGCAAGAAGCTTTTAAAGAGCATGATCAAGAATTTTGGTTAGATTATGGTACGTTACTTGGAGCTGTTCGTGAAAAAGATTTCATAAGCCATGATTTAGATATGGATATTGGTACTTTTAATATAAGCGAAGAGAAGAAGAGAGCACTGGAGAAAACGTTAAATGATAAAGGTGTGAAAACGTTTAGGGAGTTCACAGTAGATGGCCATGTTGTAGAGCAAACTTTCACTTATAAAGGAACTCATATTGACCTTTTCTATTATTATTCTGAAGATCCTAATAAAGTATGGTGTTACTTCTTTGAAGGAACGGATGAGATGTCGACGCAGGAAAGAGGAACTGAAAAGATCCTTACAGGATGGAAAACGAAAACAGCAAGTTCTACATTGTTAGGGACGAAATTAATGCCGTTTAAGGGAGAAGAATTCCCTGTTCCTTCAAATGTTGAACAGTACCTTACTGAAAACTATGGTCCTAATTATATGATTAAGGATGAGAATTGGGATTTTGCAAATTCTGCTAGTAATATTAAGGTTGTGTCAGCCAATAACGTTGAGGCTATTTATAAATAAAAAGAAGTGCCCCTGTGCAAAATAAAAAGGGGCACTTTTTTTTATTTTAGATAATAGGAGAAATGTAAATTATTGTTTACTGAAATTTTACAATAAATTTACATTCCTCATTATTAATGGTAATATAAACATTGCGTTCAAATTTTGAATGTATTATCGACGTTATGGGGGACCACATATGCAACAAGTACTTAATATATTAGAAATTATTAATAAAGAACCGCATTTAAGTCAGAAGAAAATTGCAGAACGTAGTGGGATATCTACCGGAAAAGTGAATTATATTATAAATGATTTGACGAAAAAAAATTATGTTGTTAGTGAAAAAAATGGGAAATATATAAGCTATTATGTGCAGGAGCAGGGTCTTAAATTTTTGCAGAGCGAGTTAGCTACACTTCAGCAAAAAAAGATTCGTATTAATCAGCGAGAGTATAAAAAGGTTAAGCAAGCAGTTATTCTTGCGGCAGGAAATCGTAAGGAATTAGGTAAACCATCTGGATTATTATCTATTGGCGACAAAATACTTTTAAATAGAAATTTAGAGATGTTACACAATAACGGAATTGAAAAAGTTGTTATTGTTTCTGGATATAAAAAAGAAAAGTTTGCTTCTTGGAATAACGAGCAAGGAGTATATTTTGTAGAAAATCCGAAATATAAATGGACAGGCTCTATGGCTTCACTTTCAAGTGTTCAAGGTTTAATTACAGATGATTTTCTGTTAATTGAAGATGATATTTTAATAGAAGAAGATGCGATTTCTCAGTTGCTACAATATCCAGAACGAGACTGTGTCTTGATTACGAATGAAAGTGGTTCTGGCGATGAGGCGTTTGTAGAGATTCAAAATGGGAATTTGTATAAAATTTCGAAAGATGTTCATCAATTAAATCGCATTGATGGCGAAATGATTGGAATTTCAAAGCTTTCTTATGAAGTTTTTCTCAATATGCTGGATTTATTTAATCATAATCAAAATCCGTATGTGAATTATGAATATTTACTTCTTGATGTTGCGAGAACATATGATATTGGGCATATCAAACTACAAAATATTGTATGGGCAGAAATTGATACAAAACAACAATATGAAGTTGTGAGGAATAAAATTTACCCTCGTCTATTGAGAAAAGAAGCAGAGTTTAAAGAAAAACAAATTAAAGGCCACGTGATGGAGGCTTTAAATATTTCAGAAGATGCTATTACAAATATTCAGCCATTTGGTGGTATGACAAATACGAATTTCAAGGTAAGTGTCGGAGATTCAGAATATGTGCTTCGTATCCCAGGAAGCGGTACGGAAGAAATGATTAGTCGTCATGATGAAATGGTGAATTCTAATTTGGCAAGTGAGTTAGGAATTGATGCTGAACTTCTATACTTTAATGAGGAAACAGGTGTTAAGTTAGCAGAGCTTATTTCAAATGCAGAAACATTGAATCCGAAAACGGCTCGACGTAGCGATAATATGCAGTTAACCGCAGCTATTTTGAAGGAATTACATGACTCAAGTGCAGCGATGAGTAATACGTTTAATGTATTTGAGAAAATTGAGCATTATGAAGGTTTATTAAGTAAATCAAAGGGTTCAAACTTTGCTGATTATAAAAAGGTAAAGAAGCAAGTTATGCGATTAAAAGCAATGTATGAGAAAATGGATGTTCAGTTAACACCTTGCCATAATGATACTGTTGCTGAAAACTTTGTGAAAAGCGGAGAAAATAAGGTGTATTTAATCGACTGGGAGTATGGTGGTTTGAATGATCCGATGTGGGATATTGCAGCGCATAGTTTAGAGTGTGAGTTCTCAGCTGAAGATGAAGAGTTATTTTTAGATTACTATTTTAACGGGAAAGTAGAAGAAGCGCATCGACAAAGAATCTTATTAAATAAAATTTTCCAAGACTTTTTATGGAGTATTTGGACAAAGATTAAAGAAGCAGCGGGTAGTGATTTCGGAACATATGGAATGGAGCGTTATACGCGTGCGAAAGAAAATTTACAGTTGTTTTTAGAGTACTACGGAGGATACCACTATGAATCGAAAGCAAAGTAAAGGGATTTTTTATGGTGTGTTCTCTGGATTTGCTTGGGCTATAGATACGGTTTTAATTGGGATTATATTATCCTCGACAGTTATGTTGGAAACGGAGCAAGTTATATTCCTTGCGCCACTTGTTAGCACATTTTTACATGATTTTATGTCGACATTGTGGATGATGGTCTATATGGGACTTAAAGGACAATTACGAACAGCACTTTCTAAATTAAAAACAAGAAGTGGTCGTTTCGTAATGTTAGGAGCTTTAATGGGCGGACCTTTAGGGATGACGTTTTATGTATTAGCCGTAAAGTATATAGGGGCTTCTTATACGGCAGCCATTTCAGCTATATATCCAGCCGTTGGAGCATTTTTTGCATTTATGTTTTTGAAAGAACGTTTACGCTCTTGGAACTGGTTAGGACTTGTAATAAGCATTAGTAGTATTATTATTCTTGGCTTTACAGGTGATGGATTTGCGACACAAAACTATATGTTAGGTTTTATTTTTGTTTTGATTTGTATTATAGGTTGGGGGTTAGAATGTGTCATTTGTGCCTACGGTATGAAGGATGGGGAAGTTTCGCCAGAAGAGGCATTGCAAATTCGCCAACTTGTTTCGTCTGTAACATATGGACTTATCATTTTACCGACATTAGGCGGACATTTTTTAACGAGAGAAGTTATTGTGAGTAGTGAGTTTATTTTAATTATCTTTGTTGCGTTAATTGGGACGGCTTCATACATTTTTTACTATAAGGCAATCCATGAATTGGGTCCAACTAAAGCTATGGGGCTGAATATTACATATTCAGCTTGGGCGATTTGGATTTCTATATTAGTACTGGGAACACCGTTTTCTTGGAAGTTAATTATTTGTTGTTTATTTATTATTGTAGGGGCTGTTTTAACAGTCGCGGATGCAAATGAACTTATTAAGAGAAAGAAATATAGAGGAGAGGTAGTATGAGAGCGATTTTATTAGCAGCTGGTATGGGGACACGCTTGCGCCCATTAACATTAACGAAACCAAAGTCATTAGTAGAGGTAAACGGAAAACCGATGCTAGAACGACAAATTGAATATTTGCAAGAGATTGGTATAGAAGAAATTATTGTTGTGACTGGATATTTATCGAAAAAATTTAATTATCTTGTTGATAAATATGAAAATATACGCCTTGTATATAATGATAAATATAATGTGTATAACAATATTTATACGATGTATTTAGTACGCGAATATTTAGCAGATGCGTATGTGGTGGATGCTGATGTGTATTTACATCGTAATATTTTTATTGAAAAACCTGCTTCATCTTTATACTTTAGTGCGAGAAAAGAAAATTTCCGCAATGAGTGGATTATTAAACATGATGAGAGCAAGAAAGTATATGATATTGAAATTGGGGACGGCCATAATGATTATATTTTATGTGGCCTTTCATATTGGTGCAAAGACGATGCGGATTATATCGTAAAAGAGCTAGAAAAAGCAGTAGAGCAAGAAGATTTTAGTGAGCTGTATTGGGATAATATTGTGAAAGATAATATTGGTCATCTGAATGTTCACTTGCATGAAATCGATAGCAACGATAGTTTTGAAATAGATTCTGTCGAGGATTTAGAGAAGGTTGAAGAGAAGCTTGCAACTTTAAGAGGTTAGTTGTATAAAACAAGCCGTTACGGTTCGAATTATATTATTTAAAATGAATGTCTATGGTAAAATATAGGTGAGTGTAAAATGTAAGAGAGCAACGATGTATTTGTTTTATTGATTATAGTTATTGGAGTAGGAGGAAGAGCATGAGTTCAATCCTGGTTTGCGGCGGAGCTGGTTACATCGGTTCACATGCTGTGAAAAAATTAGTAGATGAAGGTTTATCTGTAGTAGTGGTTGATAATTTACAAACAGGTCATGAAGATGCGATTACAGAAGGCGCAAAGTTTTATAAAGGAGACCTTCGTGATAAAGGTTTTTTAAGAGACGTCTTTACACAAGAAAATATTGACGCGGTTATGCATTTCGCGGCTGATTCTTTAGTTGGTGTTAGTATGGAGAAACCTCTTCAATATTATAACAACAATGTGTACGGCGCACTTTGCTTATTAGAAGTAATGGATGAGTTTAAAGTAGATAAGTTCATTTTCTCTTCTACCGCGGCAACTTACGGCGAAGTAGATGTGGATCTTATTACTGAGGAAACTGTAACAAATCCAACGAATACGTATGGCGAGACAAAACTAGCAATTGAAAAAATGCTTCATTGGTATAGCCAAGCGTCTAACTTAAAATATAAGGTCTTCAGATACTTTAACGTGGCTGGTGCAACTCCAAATGGTATTATTGGGGAAGATCATCGTCCAGAGACGCATTTAATTCCTCTTGTTTTACAAGTGGCGTTAGGTCAACGTGAGAAGATTATGATGTTTGGTGACGATTATAATACACCAGATGGTACTTGTATCCGTGATTACATTCATGTTGAAGATTTAGTAGCGGCTCATTTCTTAGGACTTAAGGACCTACAAAACGGCGGAGAAAGTGATTTCTATAACTTAGGAAATGGTAATGGTTTCAGTGTAAAAGAAATCGTTGATGCAGTTCGTGAAGTTACAAATCATGAAATTCCTGCTGAGGTAGCGCCGCGCCGTGCAGGAGATCCAGCACGTTTAGTTGCTTCTTCTCAAAAGGCGAAAGAGAAGTTAGGATGGGATCCTAAGTATGTAAATGTGAAGACAATCATTGAGCATGCTTGGAATTGGCATCAAAAACAACCGAATGGATATGCTAAATAAATATAATAGGTGAAAGAGAGGGTACTGTCGTTCAACATATGTTCGACAATACCCTCTCTTTTTTTGTATGATTTTTGCTATACTAAACTGTACTATAATACAGGATGGAAGGAGGATAAGGATGAAAATACTTGTAGTTGATGATGAATTAAGTATTCGTAATTTGATTCGGATGCAGTTAGAGATGGAAGGATATGAAGTATTAGTAGCGGCTGATGGGAGAGAAGCTTTAGAGAAGTGGAATGAGGGGCCCCATGTATTGATTCTAGATGTGATGCTTCCAGATACAGATGGATATGAATTACTTCGTTTGTTTCGTGAGAAGGATAGGGATATTCCGGTACTCATGTTAACTGCAAAGAGTCAGATGAATGATAAATTGCTTGGCTTGCAGCTTGGTGCGGATGATTATGTGACAAAACCTTTCAATTATGCGGAGCTCATTCTTCGTGTGAAGAACATGAGTAGGCGTGTGAAGAAGGAGGAAGTAACTGTAAGTCATGAAGTAATTTGTGCAGGTGACTTAATAATTTGTCCTAAAGAAAGAAAGGTACATGTTAGTGGACAAGAAATTCAGTTAACGTACCGAGAGTTTAATTTATGTCAGTTGTTTGTTTCAAATCCACAGCGAGTATTTATGAGGGATGAGTTGCTTGAGAAAGTATGGGGATTTGAGTATATCGGAAATACGAGAGCGGTTGATATTATGGTGCAAAGGCTGCGAAAGAAGCTTGGTACGAGCGGAGAATATATTAAGACAATTTATGGCGTTGGCTATAAG
Organism: Bacillus thuringiensis; assembly: GCF_014932895.1. Classification (GTDB taxonomy): domain Bacteria; phylum Bacillota; class Bacilli; order Bacillales; family Bacillaceae_G; genus Bacillus_A; species Bacillus_A thuringiensis_AA. The sequence goes on from NZ_JACYOF010000005.1 coordinate 112,227, forward strand.
CTGGATTGTTAAGTGGTGATGGTATGTCGTTAAAACGAAATATGGTATTTGGAATAGCTGGATTGTTAATCCCGATTCTTGTTCTATTATACGCAGTTGTTTATATTACATTAGAAAAGAATATGTATCACAACGCAGCAGATTCTTTAGAAAAGTTAAGTGTAGAAGCGCAAATTTATACGATGAATTATTTAGAGAAAGAAGCAGAAGTGGAGACGCTCGGTCCGAATTCACTTTTAATTGCTTCGTACTTAGCGAAACGGATGGATGTCCGTGTACAGATGATTGGGAAGAATGGAGATGTTGTTGCAGATACACAAAAAGGAGCACTGCTTCATCGGAATATCGATATTGAGAGTTCTTTAAAGGGGAAAAAATCTTATGTTTTTGAGGAGGGGGACCCGGCTCCAATTCTTTTGTTTTCAAGCCCAGTTTATTATGGAAACGATGTCATTGGAAGTATTCGTTTTATAAATGAGTTAACGGGTGAGAAAGAAGTTTTAACAAATGTGAGCTGGACGTTCTTAATGACATCTCTTTGTTTAGTAGCTGCTGGTATTTTCTTTGCAATTCGTTTGGCGAAGTCTCTTCATAAACCAATTGATCAGTTAAGACAAATGGCGCAAAGGCTTGCGAATGGGGATTATGAGAGTAAGATTGAGCTAAATGAGTACGTGGAAATTGCGCAGCTTTCAGCATCCTTTAATGCGATGGCTGATGGGATTGAACTGCATATTAAGCAGCTGAAGGAAGAGAAAGAGAAGCAGAAAGATTTCTTAGATCGAATTACGCATGAACTCAAAACACCGCTAACGGCAATTATCGGTTATGTTGATTTAATTCCGAAGTTACAATCGAAGGAGGATGTGCAGGAGAGTCTCCGTTATGTAGCTGTAGAGAGTGAGCGTTTATTATCACTTGTAGAGGAGCTACTTAAGTCTTCAAAATATGGGACGAGCACATTTGAAGTATCACCTACAGTTGTAAATATAAAGGAATTGGCAGAAGAAGCAGTTTCAATTGTGAAGCCTCGCCTGCAGCAGTTTGAAATTGAAGTTATAAATGAGTTAACAGATGTACATGTCGTTGCGGATTTTGATAAGACGAAGCAAATTTTCTTAAATGTACTTGATAATGCGATTAAATATAGTGATGCTACGCAAATTCGCATGAATGTAATTGTAAGTGAGCATGAGGCGAAGGTTTTTGTTCATGATGATGGTATCGGTATAGATGAGGATGTACTTGCGGAGTGGAATGGGTCTCCAGGAGGGAAAATACTTCCTTCTAGTTACGGGAACGGCTATGGTTTGTATATTTGTCAGGAGATTATGAATAAGCAAGGCGGAAGTATGCGAATTGAGAGTAGTGAAGAGATGGGTACTACGATATTTATTACATTTTTACTTCCGAGACGGATGGAAGACATAAAAAACTTGAAAGCGGTTAAATGATACATTTATGAAACAATTATGCGGTATTTTCGAAACAACGTTTTTTTATCTTGGAGGTAGGCAGAAATGAAAAGGCTATCATTTCAAATTCTTATGTTTGTCCTTTGTATGGTCGTTTCTCTTATTTTGTTTTATGTGATGGAGAAGCAAATATATAATCGAATCACAATTGTAAATGACAAACAAGCCGTTTTACAAAGGGTGAATGAATCTCTTCCAACTGAAGTGAAAGTAAGACATGAAAAGTGGGGAGAAATTGTTGTAACGGATGAAGTTCGTTTACATACGATTGTTTCATTCTTTGATCGAATTCGAATAGAGCCGAGAGATGTTAAGAGCCAAGAACAAGTATTTACTGGAGAAGTAACGTACTTGAATGGACATAAGCGTACTTTTGCAGTAGGTGACTTGTTCCAGTATGAGGAAAACGTATACGGAAAGAATGGCATGGATCCGATGATCTCAGCATTTCAAACGTATTTGTTAAGCCTGTATTACACGCCAGAGCGTATTAGTGATTTCTTTGCTTCAGCAAAGGATGTCGTAGTACGCCAAGGTAATGTGGTACGTACTATCAATCTTACGCACATACTTGATTCTATTCGGTACGCAAAACAAATTACAGATTACGGAGAAATTCAGAAATTATTACAATCACAGAATGAACCGATTGCTTATATTACTGCTTATAAAACAGGTAAGCGTGTAAAGAATGAGCGGGAGGATATTCTAACTATTTCTGTGTATCCATCGTACTTTGTTGTGCAATATCTCGGTGATAACAACGGGAATGTCATGTATATGAAGGGCTCCCTAGCAGATTTCTTTGTAAAGGAGAATGTGTCATGAGAAAGATAGCCTTTTTCTTCTTTTTGCTAGTAATTGGAGGAGCGATGTCTAGTTGCTCTCGAGATACAACCTCTATTAAATATAGTAAGAATGGTCTCCCTATTTTGAATGATCGCCATATCGTTGCGTATGTAGCGGCCCGCGAGGAAGTTGGAGAAGCGTTGCTTTCATCATTTTGTAAACCACGCGGTTGCACGTATGAATTTATTCGTTTATCGACAGAAGAGCTTCTTCGGAGGGTAGAAGAGGAAGCTGGAAATCCGAAAGCGGATATTATTATTGGCGGTACGGTAGATGCGCATCAAATGATGAAGCAAAAAAACCTATCTATCCCTGTTACGAGTCAGCATGCGAATCGTATTTCAAAAACTGTTAAAGATAAAGACGGTTATTGGTACGGTTATGAAGTGGAGAAACTGGCAATTGCGATTAATAAAGAGCGGTGGAATGAAGAAATAGCGCCGCTCGGTCTTCCCTATCCATCAAGGTGGCAAGATTTATTAGATCCGGTATATAAGGGAAAGATTGTCATGCCCGACCCTAATGTTTCAGGTACAGCATATACGTTTTTTCAATCACTTATTGATACTTTAGGTGAAGAGGAAGCGAAGGCGTATGTGAAGCATCTTGCAGGACAGGTTGGAGAAGTAACAGTGAATGGTTACATACCAGCAGAACTTGTTGCGAGCGGTGAATATATGGTAGGCATCAATTTTATGGGAGATCAGAGAATGCTTCAGAAAAGAGGCTTTCCTATTTTGAGTAACGAACCTGAGCAAACAGGATTATCTGTTAATGCGATTTCGAAACTAAAACGTGCACCGAGTGGTATTATTGCGGATTTATTTATTGATTATTGTTTATCAGAAGAAGCGGGTCACATTTTAGAAAAAGTTTCGTTTGGTGTACCAACGATGTTTGCGAAAAATGAGAAAGAAATAGAAGGACAGCCAGTTAGAAGAACAAACCAAAATATATCAAATAGCGGAATAATCGAGATATGGAATAGACAGCGTCTCTCTCAGAAGTGAGAAAAGGAGACGAAAATATATGTTTAAATGGCTTAAGCCAGCACCTGCAATTGAGAGATTGCCAGCGGATATGATTGATCGAGTATATAAATTACTACGTATTCGTGTGTTAATCGGGATTTCAGTTGGATATGCTGCTTATTATTTGGTTCGTAGTAATTTTAATTTATCTACTACGTATTTAGTAGACGAGTTCGGATTTAGTACTACACAAATTGGGTTATTGGGCGCAGTAATGGCTGTTGTCTACGGACTTAGTAAATTCTTTATGGGTAATTTATCGGATAAGGCATTTGCTCAACGATTTATTGCAGTAGGTTTATTTTTATCTGGGCTTGTTAATATTTGTTTCGGCTATGCATCTTCCTTTGGGATGATTTTAACATTACTTGTTTTAAACGGTATTGTACAAGGTATGGGAGCACCACCTTGTAGTATTGTTATGACGAAATGGTTTTCAAAGAAAGAACGTGGTACGAAAACAGGTCTTTGGAATATTTCACATAACGTTGGTGCACTACTTGTTCCACCATTCATTGGAATTGGTGTAGGTATTTTTGGTGAAAGCCATTGGCAAGGTGGCGTATTTATTTTCCCAGCGATTATCGCTATGGTAATTTCAGTTCTAGTATGGATTAATGCGAAAGATACGCCAGAATCTGAAGGTCTTCCGCCAATTGATGAATATCGTAATGACTATGAAGAGCTTGAAAAAGTAGATAATGCTAACAAAATGTCACCAAAAGAAATTTTAATGAAATATGTAGTGAAAAATAAATTTGTTTGGTTCTTATGTATTGCGAATGCATTTGTTTACTTAATTCGTTTCGGTGTTATTAACTGGGTACCAATTTATTTAACAACAGTTAAAGGTTTTACAAAAACAGAGGCGCATTTTGCGTATTCAATATTTGAGACAGCAGCGATTCCAAGTTCTTTAATTGTCGGCCTTTTAAGCGATAAATTATTCAAAGGAAAACGTATGCCGTTATGTGTTATGAGTATGGCTGGGGTTGTTGTTGGAACAATCGTATATTGGCAAGCAACTAATGTTATTGTTGTGAGTATTGCAGTTTCTATTATCGGTTGTTTAATTTATGTACCACAATTTTTAATTGGTTTAAGCGCAATGGAATTAGTACCGAAATTTGCAGTAGGTACAACAGTTGGTATGTGTGGTCTGTTTGGTTATGTTGGAGGAAGTTTCATAGCAAACGCAGCAATTGGTATTATTGTTGATCGTTCTGGCTGGGATGGTTGCTTCATGTTACTGTTAGCAGGCGGTATTTTATCAACAATATTCTTACTGATTGTTCAAATGGGACATGAGAGAAAAGCTCCTAAAGCGGCGTAATATTTTGTCTGAAAAAGCTATCCAATTGTTATATTGGATAGCTTTTATATTTTTATAATAGGAAAAACAAACAGTATGCAAAATTGCAGTTTAATGTGTAAATGACTTATTTAATGAGCAATGATTTTTGCTACTTAATATAATTTTTTTAGATTTAATAAACCGACTAGATACATGGATAGACCGAAAAATCCGCCACCGCAGCTGTAAAGCACAACATCAAATAAAGAAATAGAGATTTCTTCTGAACCTAAATAGGGAAGGATGTAATTCATAAATACAAACATTTGGAAGCCCCAAAGTACACCTGCTTTTAAGCCAGCTTTTCTTAATTTTTTTTTATGTTGTAAATACTCTTCTTTTGTTGCACACTCAGTATCATTTAAACCTTTCTTTTTTAACTTAAAGATTAAATAATTAGCATAAATCATATTAGCTAGAAAAATAAATATGGTACCTATAGATATTGTATGGTTCATAGTATCAACGAGTAACATAATAAGCATTACCAACATATTTAACCACCATAAACCAATCCCAGCTATAGCTAATTCTTTATTGATTTCTTGTTTTTGATACTCATCTCTCTCACTCATTGTTCCAATAAAGTTATTATAAACTCTTTCTTTCCATTCCATTTTCATCATTTACTCTCCCTCCCAAAATAGACCGTTTAAATCTGTTTTTAGTGCTTTTGCTAATTCGATACATAAGGCTAAAGAGGGGTTATATTTATTGTTTTCAATTAAGTTTATTGTCTGTCTCGCCACGTTAACTTTTTTAGCTAATTCTAGCTGCGATAGACCCTCAGATTTTCGGTACTTTTTAACGTTATTCAAATATAAACCTCCCATGAATAGTTTTAGACCTCGTGTGTCAAAATGTCATTTATATGTGACATTTTATAATTGAATAAATGAAATGTCAAATATATGTGACAAAAATGAGGGCTTACATTTAATGTGAAATAATTGAAAATCCAATTTAAAGTAGCCTTTTTCTTTTCCTTAAAACTATCTTAAAAGATAAGATGTCATATTTCTAATCATTGGTATTTTTGTTACAATATAATTGAATGTGTAAAACTTTGTAAAAATAATGTAATAATATGTAATTCTTTTTCAGAAAGTTTTATACAATTCGACTGTTTATTAAACTATTAAGTTATAAAAGGAGAGAGAATATGTTACCAAATACGGTTCGTACTCCAAACAAGAAGAAGAAATGGATTATTGTCGGGGTTATTGCACTAATTGTTATTGTAGCAGCAGTTAATATTTTTATTATGCAAGGTAAGAAGAAGGGCGCAGCGACGAATGATGCTGTAAGTTTTGAGAAAGTGACAGAGCGTAAGCTGAATAATACGAAGTTAATTTCTGGTCAGGTGAAGCCTGGGAATATTGAAAGTTTCTATGCGGATCCGACTAAAGGAAAAGTGAAAGATATTGAAGTGAAAGAAGGACAAGAGGTAGAAAAAGGAACAAAATTATTCTCTTATGATAATGAAGAAATTAATTTGCAAATGAAGCAAGCTGAGCTTGATCAGAAGATGGCAGATATGCGTTATGATCAAGGGAAAAAGAAGATTGATTCGTTGAAGAAAGAAATTAAGAAGGCGAAAGATAGCGGAGCTGGGAAAGAAGTAACAGATCCGATGGAAGAGCAAGTAAGTGAGTTAGAGATAACACAAAAGACAACAGACCTTGAGAAAGAGAAAGGGAAGTTACAAAAAGAAGAGTTAAATAAAAAACAGAACGAACTTACGATTTATAGTAATTTTGCTGGTGTTGTTCAAAAGTTAGATAAAGATGCGGCGCAAGGTTCATCACAAGCGTTAGGTGGTCAAGGGAAGGCGTTTTTACAAGTTGCTTCTAAAGATCCATTCCAAATTCAAGGAACGTTAACTGAGCTTCAGAAGTCGCAAATTCAAAAGGATCAAACGTTTACTGTAACTGCGAAAGCAAATAGTAAGCAGAAGTGGACAGGGAAGATTACAGAGGTAAGTGAGTTCCCAACGAGTGCAGAGATGGCTCAAGCTGGCAGTGTAGGCGAAGCGACTCAAAATATGTCTCAATATACATATAAAGCAAGCCTTGATAGTCAAGAAGGTTTATCTCCAGGTTATCATGTTTCGTTACAAGTAAATTTAGAGAATAAGACGATGATCGCTGTTCCAAGTAAGAGTATTGTAGAAAAAGGCGATGATGCATTTGTTTATATTGAAGAGAAAGGAAAGCTTCGTAAACAAAATGTGAAAAAAGGTGCTACTGATGGAGATTGGACAGAGATTGTAGAGGGCGCAACAGTGGGGCAAAAGGTGGTTAAAAATCCTTCCGACAACGTGTATGACGGAATGGAAGTGAAAGAGAAATGATTACGTTAAATCATATTGCTAAGACGTATTATCAAGGAAATCTTGCAGTACCGATTTTGCATGGTATTAGTTTAACGATTCAGAGCGGTGAGTTTGTTTCGATTATGGGGCCGTCTGGTTCTGGTAAGTCCACACTTATGAATATTATTGGTTGTTTAGATCGTCCGACAGAAGGCGAATATATGCTGAATGACGTGAATATCTTAACAGCAGACGAGTCAAAGCTTGCTTTAATTCGTAATGAATATATCGGCTTTGTGTTCCAGCATTTTAATTTGTTGCCGCGTCTTTCAGCAGTGGAAAATGTTGAGCTTCCGCTCGTATATGGTGGCGTGAAGAAAGCGGAGCGTCGTAAGCGTGCTTTAGAGGCGTTAGGTAAAGTAGGGTTAGCGGACCGCGTGCATCATTTACCGAATGAGTTATCAGGTGGACAGAAGCAGCGTGTAGCGATTGCAAGGGCGATTGCGAATAATCCAACGTTCATTATGGCGGATGAGCCTACAGGTGCGCTTGATACGAAGTCTGGTGAGCAAGTTATGGATATTTTCACAAAGCTTAATGCAGAAGGTACAACGATTGTTATGGTTACGCATGAAGAGGAAGTAGCAGCGTATTCTTCCCGTCGCATTGTACTGCGAGATGGGAAAATTACAGAAGATAGAAGGTGTGCAGTATGAGTTTACTAGATAGTATAAAGATTGCCTTATCTTCTATTTTAGCTCATAAACTGCGTTCAGCTCTTACGATGCTTGGTATTATTATCGGCGTCGGTTCTATTATTACTGTCGTTGCGATTGGGCAAGGCGGGGAAGCAATGCTGAAGTCGAAATTCGCAGGTTCTGGTGGTAATAACCTTATGCCAATTCAGTTTAAACCAGATATTAATGATGAGTTTGGTATGGGTGGGCATCAAGTACCGAAATTAACAGAAGAAGACATTATGGAAGTAAAGCAAGTTAAAGATGTTTCTCATGTTATTACGACGAATAGTACGATGGAAACAATGGACATTAATGATAAAAAATCAATGATTAATGTTATTGGACTTGATAGTGAGTATTTTGAAGTAAATAAAGTGAAAGTGGTTAAAGGCCGTTCATTAAATGAATCTGATATTTCACAAGGAAATAACGTTGTGATGATTAGTACGAAATCAGAAGAGACGTTATTTAAAGATGAAAATCCAATAGGGAAAATTATTGAAATGAAAGGACAACCGATGCAAATTATCGGTGTCTATAAATCAGATAATGAATTTATGGGATTCGAGGCTGAGGAAATGTTAATTCCTCTTACTTTATGGCCCGTTTTATACGGAACAGATGATATTCAAAATATCGCAATTCAAGCTAAAAATGTAGACGATTTAGAAATAGCGGGGAAAAAAGCTATCGAGGTATTAAATAGTCGTAAGCCAAGTGAAATTCCAGGTAAATATGAACTGGTGAATTTAAAAGAGTTCCAAGAAAATGTTTCTAAAGTAACTGGTATTATGACGATGATTATCGGTGGGATCGCTGGTATTTCATTAGTTGTTGGTGGTATTGGTGTTATGAACATTATGCTCGTATCTGTAACGGAGCGTACGCGTGAAATTGGGATACGTAAAGCACTTGGAGCAACACGTAGTAAAATTTTATTACAGTTTTTAATTGAAGCCGTTATGTTAACGCTTCTAGGTGGTTTAATTGGAATTGGTCTTGGATATGGCGGGGCATATATTGTTTCCACATTCGCAAAATGGCCACCGCTCGTTTCATGGGAAGTTGTTGTAGGAGGCGTACTATTCTCTATGACACTTGGTATTATTTTCGGATTAATTCCAGCGAACAAAGCTGCGAAGTTAGATCCAATTGAAGCACTTCGTTATGAGTAATTAATAGTGTTGTAGAACTGCGCATTACCGTTCTATTGGGCGGTTCGTAGCCTCTAGCTTAGAAGGATGTGAACCGCCCGTTAGAACGGGTTATATAAATAGAAGGAGGCGTTATAATGGAAGCGAATATTAATACGCAGGATGTAGGTTCGAAAAAGCCATCATTATTTGGAATGATTACATCCCCGGGTGTGCAATTTGAGAGAATGAAAACAAGTAATGCGGTTTGGGGTGCATTTTGGCTACTTGTTTTATTAGGTGGACTTGTTGGTGGGTTTGCGTATTATGTATATTCTCTAACACCTGAAGCGATTAAGCTTAATAAAGAATTAGGTGTTACTGTGTCAGCTACAATGACATATGGTATGGGATTTGGTATAGGTGCTATTAGTATGGCATTTATTTTTCTACTTAGTGCTGTGGTGTATAAAGTGTTAATGATGTTTATGAGCAATGATACTTCTTATAAAAAACTATTGGCGATTACTGTATATTCAGGTGTTATTTCATTACTGGGCGTATTAATAAATACGATTTTAGCATATATTTTAGGTGGATCGGGTCAAGAAATGTATACTGGCCTAGGACCGATTTTTGCCTCAAGTAGTAGTGTTGTAAAAGGTATTGTAAGTAAATTTGAAGTGTTTACAATTTGGGGATATGTAGTTACATGGCTAGGTCTTCAAATTACAGCAGGTTTAACTAAAAAGCAGGCAACAATTATTACGATTGTTTTCTTTGTCTTAGCTCTTGGGCTGAGTGCCTTACAAGGTATGTTCCAATAATACCGATACTTCAAGCTGCTAGAAAGAAATGCTGCGGTTATAAAAAATCGCAGCATTATTTTTATAAAGAAGGGATACACATACGCCTCAGAAATTTTCAACAAATATTTTGTTCATGTTAGTCGTAGCATTGTTAGCTGTAAAGTACATACCGAATAATAATCCTTATATTTTTGTCGGTGTTACAAGCTATATTTTAGCTATTGGTTTAGATGGCATTGGTAGATTTTTTTAAAGGGATACTAGATCATAGTATGGTTTCCGAATGTATAAATAAAAAGTTCCGCCTATTTTAGGAGGAACTTTTTTATTTTTTCCCCTTACTTCAAATACCACCAGCAGAATTTCAAATTCTACCTATTGTAATTTCAAATTTCAGTGGTAGTATTTGAAATTACTCGCAGTGAAGTCTCTTCTTTATTTTTATATTGTGAAGGTACCGCGGAATAACAAAGAGGTATACCTTTTAGAAACGGGTACTGTGTTGAAGCCAGCGACTTTTACAGAGGCAGTTGTTTTGTATGAAGGGATGATTGTAAATCAAATAAAGAAGCTAGGGATTTATCAAGATTATGAAGAGTATTATCAATGCGGTTTAATTGGTCTTTGGTATGCGTATGAAAAGTATGATTCGGAGAAAGGAAGTTTTCCTTCATATGCTACCGTAACGGTACGTGGTTATATATTGGAAAGATTGAAGAAAGAATGTGTAGTGCAAGAGAGGTATGTGTGTACCGGAGAGTATGGTGAACGATTTGGTTATGAAGATGTGGGAACGAGAGCGAAGGATTTTATGAGTGTATTAGATGAGAAGGAGAAGAGGATTATTTTAGAACGCTTTTTTGTAGGAAAGACGATGGGAGAAATTGCTGTAGAGATGGGAATGACATATTATCAAGTGAGGTGGGTATACCGACAGGCGCTTGAGAAAATGCGAGATAGTGTAAGGGGATAAAAAATAAATAGAATGGAAGGTAGGGAAATATCACCTTCCATTCTATTTATTTTAAGGTAATGAATCTTGCATATTCATTTGGGATAATACATATCCAGCTTTCCAAAATTGCTGATTTAACTTATGGGAACTAATTTGTATCGTTACGGTAGACCCATTTGAAAAATAAATCTTAGCTTTTTTGGTTTTTTTGAAAAACTCTAGTTGATGTATATGGCTATAGAACAGCCAAATACAGTTTGGAGAAGCAGGAGACTCTGTTGGGAAAGCACAAATATATTCCCTGTGATTAATTGGAATCGGGACATTTTGTTTGAACTTAAAGTTTGCTTGGACTGCATTACGTCTGCCCTGATAAGTAGAATGAATATCTGTTAGACAAGATTTCTGTATGAGCTGGATGGCAGTTTGGTGGGAGTAAAGATGATTCCCACTACTGTCGGTAATTTTTGTGCGGTAATAAGGGTGTTTACATGGCTCCAGCATCATTGTAGAACTAGAAATAAAAATATCACTTTCATGATTCATAATTCTAAATCCTCCCTTATAAAAGTATTGTTCATAATATTATTATATACAAATTAAGTAAATTAATTGTTAATCTTTTGTTTCGTATTGTAAATTTTGGTCATTTGTTTACAATCAATATGTGACAGTCTTTCTAATTTGCAACGCTTGTACATATATATGAAAATAGAAAAGAGTAGGCGGTGAGATAGTATGAAGAAAAAGTATATTATTATTATGGCTCTTGTCGTTGTTCTCCTAGTGTATTTAGCAAATAGTAATCCGAGTAAAGGAGAATATACGGATTGGGCAGCAAAGCAGTTTATGAAACGTAATGATGTGAGTAAGAAGCTAGACGAGGTTCAAAAAGAAAATGAAGAGGGTCTCCTTGGCGATTTAGCATCGGCGGGTAAGAAGCTGGCGAAAAAGTATGTTGAGCCACAAGTTGGGTTATTAATCAATCATTATACAAAGAGAAATGATTATATTTTCTTCTCAACATATACGACCGAGTTTGATTTAGGTGGGGAAAATTATAAATATGTATGCGTCGGTTTTTCAAAGATTTTTATTCCGATTGAAATGCCGAAGAAAAAAGACGAATCTGCAAAATGATGCAGATTCGTCTTTTTCATTTATAGAGTAATTGGAACTTCGGATACATTTTTTTCTACGAGGCGGGCTCCTTTTTTTCGGGTATTTTCATCAATTGATGAAAATACAGATGAGGACAGCATTGTATCCATTACTTGATTTACGACTTGTGCATCGATGGGTGTAATGGGCTTATCGATAGAAAAAACAACTGTTTTTCCATCTTCTTTCGCGAAAATCAATTCGAGTACTTGCATACTTTATTCCCTCCTTATTATTTATAGGTTAGAAAGATCTGATGTACTTACAAGTTGTACAGCGTGAAGTGATGATGCTTGTAAGGAAGCAAGGGCACGAGCTACGTTGTGTACTTGCTCTAAGTCTGCGTTTGTTTTAACGCGTTTGAATTGTTTGTTTTTGAAAACTGTTTTTCCGTTCTTATCTAATCCATTGTTTAATACAAGACGCAAAGTTAAATCCATTACGATTGTTTCAACTGCCATGTTTATCACCTCCTTTCACTTTATAAATAGGGTGTAAATGTCATGTTTTGGCGTGAAATTTCTTCTTTTTTTTGGTACTCTTAAAAGATTAAGAGAGGAGTTTTCGGAAGAATGAATCGTAAATGGTTATTTTGGATTCCTGTATTACTATGGATGGGGCTAATTTTCTATTCTTCAGCACAACCATATAAAAAGCAGGATATGCGCTCGGATATTGAACAATATGTAAATGTTGAGTTTGTGAAAGAGCATTTTTCATGGGTATCTATCGATTATGGTGGGGGTACACCTGTTAGTATTGCAAATAAAGGTGTAGGCGGATTTATTGAGTTCTTCCTTCGTAAAGGTGCTCATTTTATGGTGTTCTTTATGCTCGGTTCATTGATATATTATGCTTTTCATCGATCGGGTCATTCGAGAAAAAGATGCTTTATATATGCCCTCCTGTTCGTTGCGGGATATGCAACATTTGACGAAATCCATCAATGGTTTACGGGAGACCGAACACCGATGTGGCAAGATTCCTTGCTTGATACGTGCGGAGGATTAACGGGAATTATAATAAGTAATTGGTTTTGGAATAGAAAAAGGAGCTAATCTCAGTTAGAGATTTGCTCCTTTTGTTTATCACATAAAAGCCCGATTGGTGTGGGCTAATAATCAGTGGGGGTGAACAAAACCCCCACTAATTAAAGTTTCACTTTATACACCAAGTAGTTCTTTTAGTTCGTCTGTGGATAGCTCAGTCATCCAACTATCACTTGTAATGACAGCATTGTTTAGTGATTGTTTTCGTTCTAACATTTCATCAATTTTCTCTTCTAATGTTCCTGTTGTAATGAGTTTGTGAACATGAACGAATCGTTTTTGACCAATGCGATATGCGCGGTCTGTTGCTTGATTTTCTACAGCTGGATTCCACCAACGATCGTAGTGAATGACATGGTTAGCAGCAGTTAAGTTTAATCCTGTTCCGCCAGCTTTTAATGATAAGATGAAAATGTCATACGTTCCGTTTTGGAACTGCTCGATCATCTTGTCCCGCTCTTTCTTCGGTACACTACCATTTAAGAAGAGAACGCGCTGACCGAATGTCTCTTCTAATACACTTTTTAGCATGTTCCCCATGTTGATATATTGAGTAAAGATTAAACAGCTTTCGTTTTGATCTTTTATGTTTTCGATGAGTTCCATTAACGTTTTTGTTTTCATAGAACGTTCGACGATGTTTTTCGGTTCTGTTTCTTTTAAATAAAGAGCAGGGTGATTACAAATTTGCTTCAGTTTATTCAGCATAAGTAATATAAACCCGCGACGTTCAATCCCGCTTAATCCTTCTACATTTTGTAATGTATCTTGAACAAGTTGTTCGTATAAGGAAGCTTGTTCACCAGTCAGCGGGCAGTAAGCTTTCTGTTCTTGCTTATCTGGCAAGTTTAATGCGACTGTTTGATCTTTCTTCGTTCGACGCAGTAAAAATGGTGAGATAAAACGTTGAACCTGCTGGATTTTTCCTTCATCCCGATCTTTTTCAATCGGTGTGACGAAGCGGCGCTGGAATTGCCCTAAACTGCCGAGATATCCATGATTAATAAAGTCGAAAATAGACCAAAGCTCGGCAAGTCGGTTTTCCATCGGTGTACCGGTTAAAGCGATTTTGTGATTTGCCTGTAAGTTTCGTACTGCTTTCGACTGTTTCGTATGTGGGTTCTTAATATTTTGTGCTTCATCCAAAATAACAGCGTCCCAGCATAACGAAGTAAGTTCTTCCTCATCAAGCTGAGCTAATGCATAAGATGTTAATACAACATCTGCCGATTGAAGGAAGTCTTTAAATGCTTCTCCCTTGCTACGGTTGCCTCCGTAATGTAATTGTACACGTAAATCTGGTGCGAAACGCTCAAATTCTTTTTGCCAATTTCCAAGGACGGATGTCGGCGCCACAATTAATGCAGGGCCTGTTTTGAGGTTGTTTTCTTTTGCATAAAGTAAGTAAGTAATCGTTTGAATACTTTTCCCAAGCCCCATATCGTCGGCTAATAATGCTCCAAATCCAAGTTTTCGTAAATATAATAGCCACTCTATGCCATGTTGTTGATACGGACGGAGTGTTGCGTTTAGTGAAGAAGGGACATCTACTTTTGGGATATCTCCAATGTGGAGTAGCTTTTGGAATAGCTCTTCATAATATCCGTCTAGTTCAATTTCAATATCAGTAAACGGACTATCGTCTTCTACAATCTCTGTTTCAGCCGTATTTGATAAATGTTGCTGAAGGACATCTTTCATCTCGAGTCCGTATTTATCGGCACGATTCATTAGTTTTCTTACTTCCTCAATAAAGGCTGGATCTAGTCGCATCCATTGACCGTTTATGTTGAATAGACGTTTGTTTTGTTCAACGAGTTCAAAAAATTCACTTTCTGATAAATCAATGCCGTTCGTTGAAATGCGCCAGTCAAAATTAACGAGCGTATTCATGCCGAAGAAAGATTGCGTTTGTGCTGCATTTTGCTTCAGCTGTACACGTAATTTCGGTTTTGTAGCTTTTAAATTTTGCCACCATGATGGTAATAAAATTGTAATACCTGCTGCGAGTAATTCGTTACTTGCTTCTGTTAAGAAGTTCCACGCTTCCGTTTCAAAGAGTTCCTTTCGAAACTTATCATCTTCTTTTAACCACGGTACGAGCCTACTAAATCCTTCTTGCGTTTCCATAATACGTTCTTCATAATCGTGCCATCTTTTCGGTAAGGAATCGATGTTTTCATATACATATATGCGATGTGCCCCGCGCTTTGGTGTCACAATGGTCTCAAGCTTCCACATTTCAAATTCTTCTTGCGGTTCTTGCAGTCTTAGGCCAATTGTAAACGGAAGGTCATCTTCAATGTAACCAATTTTTCGAAGCCAATCTTCTTCATGTAGCGCTGCTTCCAACTGTCTTTTCGTAAAGTCATAATGTTCATATAGCCTTTTAGCATCTTCCCATCCGTCATTTGAACGATTATCTTGTAATATACTTTCATTGACTGCGGCCGAGAAAAGGGATGCTAATGTGTCATCTTCGATTGGTGTATTTTGAACTTTCCAAGATGGTTGCTGAGACCAACGTTCCATATCGGGTACGAAGCTACCAGTTACAAATGCATCCCATAATTCATTTGCATCTTTCGTAAGTGCTGTAATAGGACCGTTCATTTGAATATGTGCAAAGGAGTTCATCGGTTTGTTTGCGATGTATTCAAATGCTTGTGCGTTTGTTAGCATAACACCTTGTTTCCCTTCAAAGGTTGCTTCTTTTAGGAACGTGCCGTAGAAGGAAGTGGAGTGCCATGTAAATGCATTTCGTTTCCAACTTGTTACGGATAATGGAGTACCGCTGTCATCTTCGCCCCAAAGGAACCAACCTTGACTAACATGCTGGAGCCTAATTGTTACTTCAGTTTGATTGATCATCGATTAATTTTCCTTTCCGTAATTCCTCTTGTAGTGCACGCAGACGTGAATGTAGATTGGCGATGTGAATAATGAAAGCATCCCATTCATCGGTGCGCTTTAATCGTTTATATAATGTACGTAATTTCTTTAAGTAACGAACTGCACGTCTATATGATTTGCGATTACGTTCTTCAATGGCCTCAGTAGCAGCAAGGTGATAAAGAGGAAGTGCCGCTTCTGGCGCTTCTTTTTCAATATCTTTCAGTGGCTCTTTCAACAGTTCAATTGCTTCAAATCCATATAAAAGATGAAGCTCTGTCCATGTGCGATATTGTTTTTTCGCGAGTACATACTGTTCATAGTTCGTGAAACTATACGGTAATAATTCTTGTAAGATCATTTCGAATCCGGCTTGTTCATTTGTATGTGTTGCGTATGTTTCGTACATGATTACAAATAACCGAACGATATCTTTTATGAAAACCGTATTCTCTTGCTCTTGAATCGTTTTCTTTACTTGTTTATACGTAAAGGAAAGCCAGTTTTTCCCGCGATCCCACTGCATAGCATTTAATAGTTCTTCTAACCAATAGAAGTAAAGACTTACAACAGAAGCAGGCTGTTTTTTTAGTAAGTCCATTGCTAGTAGGTCTTCGTCATTTAAAAAGAGTAGATGAGAAGATGCTAATGCTTTGGAAAGTGGATTGATTTTCGTATCGATTCGTTTTCCTTCTTCTTGTAGTTGCTCTTTATTGTTTAATAGTTCACTCCATATGTGACGATAAATGAAAAATCGCTCTTGTGTATAGGCGTCGGTGGAGAAGAATACTTCGTGAACGAGACGAGCTGTTTCTTGTAAAATCTGCTCAGACTCTGAAGGGATTGCTTCTAATTGTAAGTCCCGAACGATTGCTTCGACTTTATCTACAAATAGGCGAACGACGTTAACCGGTTGGTGATAAGAATACGTTTTGTTTACTTCGAATGCTTGAATTTCTTCTAATAATTTTTGAAAGCAATAAAGTGCCGCGTGTAGCCTAAACAATTCATGTATCGCAATAACACGAGGAGCTTTCCGCTCGAGTTTCGTATAGAAGTCTGTAAAGATACTCATAAGAAAATACATTTGTTTATAAGTAAGCCGAGCTTGTTCTTTTTTAAATGATTCATATTCGTTTTCAAAATACGATTGCCAACTTTTATAATCGGTTTCTTCAAAAGCTGATGATTGCAATACTTGTCTTGCAGTTCGAATAGGAGGAAGAGAAGGTTTCGTATTATTTTTAAATAAAGTTAATACATCTCCTACTTGTCCGAAACTAGACGCTGCAGATAATAACACAGCGAGCATATGCTCACATTGTGTTGGTGCGAAACAATCGCAATAGCTTTCAGCGACATTACGAATCGGGATATGAACGCTATATACGCTGCCTTCTGCATCTACAGTTCCAGATAGCGTATAGCCATCAAAATCAACGTTATAAACAACACCACTACGATATAGGTGCCGAGCTGTAGCGACATGTTCCTGATCAGCTTCTTGCTGTGGATCTAGTCCTTGAACGAACTCATTCGCAATCATCATAATTTCATCTTTCGTAATTGAGTGTTGCAGCATAATATTCCTCCGTACACATATTTCTTTCCTTTACCATTATAAACAAAAAACGCTCAAAACAGAAAAAATGAAATTTAGATTACATTACTTGAAAATCATGGTAATATATAAAATGTTAATTTTACATATTACTATATCCATATAGGGGGAGAATTAGTTTGTCAGATTTACAGACGAAATTAGGCAGTGGAATGAATAAGTTACAAGAAGGAATAGAGCAAGGGAAGATGAAGTTGCAAGTTGCACAAGAAATTGCTCAATTGAAAAAAGGTATGCAAGTGCAAATGCAGAAAAAAGCAGAGGTTTTATTAGAGCTTGGACAGCAGGTGTACGTTCAATTAAGAGGAAATGGAGTAAATGAAGAGAGCTTAAAAGAAATGATTGCTCCAGTTCAAGAGTTTGATGTGGCGATTTATCAAGCAAGAAAACGCATCATTGAGTTGCAAAAACAGCAAGGTGAGAAAGCTACATGTGAATGTGGTGGATCTTTATCAATGAATGATAAGTTTTGTGGTTCATGTGGAAAGCCTAATCCGATGTTAGCAGTAGAAAATGACGGTGAAACGGCAAATTGTATTGCATGTAATGAGCATATCGATGAAAACTCTACTTACTGTCCGGTTTGTGGAATTAAGCAAAGCGGGGAGTGAATAGAATGTATTGTCGCACATGTGGAAAACAACATGGTGAAGAGGTAAATTATTGCCCGAATGAAGGGAGTATGGAGATTGCGGGAGCTATAGATGCAGTAACACTAGAACAAGATGCTGCTAAATACTGCAAAAGTTGTGGTAATGAAAATGCTCAGCAAAATTTATATTGTCAAAAGTGTGGGCATTCTTTATTTGTTGTGAAGAAAAAAGAACAAACTGTAAAGTTACCTACGATGGACGGTGCTCCTAAAGTTGAATTTACCGCAGATAAAGCTGTTTTAAAAACAGGTGTTATTGGTGGTGCTATTGCAAGTATTCTCATGCTAATTGCCGGATGGATTGGTAGTGTATTATTTGCCTCCATATTAAGTGAGATGTTTAGTAAATTTACGAAACAATTAGAAATGCTGCCAAGCTTTTATTCGAGCGCAACTTCTACGCTGTTAAGTTATCATTTACTTGGTTTTACAGCTAGTGATGATAGTGGATTGATAGTATCTTTATCTTGGCATACTCCATTTACATTATTATTAATCATTCCATTTATCATTTTCGCTGGAACGGGAGTATGGTTAGGGAAACAGCGTGTTGCAAAAACGATTAAAGATCAAATTTTTGTAGCAGCAACAGTTGGTATTATTTATGGCGTCTTTTTATTCATTATAAGCTTTGTAGCATCACAATCTTTTGCAATTCCATTCTCAGATGCAGGTAAGATTACAGTTGGTTATTCAGCGGTTAAGAGCTTATTGAGTGGTTTTGTATGCGGGACGTTATTTACTTTAATAGGATTTATTGCTCATACAAGCAAAAACAATATGGCAGTAGCATTCCAAGAATTAATGCCATATGGGGCATCTGTTTATTACGGTATTTCAGCAATGATAAAAGGACTTTTAGTAACAGCAGTAGTGGTTTGTATTATGGCGTTAGTAAGTAAGGAAGACAGTATTGAACCATTAAAGGAAATGACAACTTCAAAATCTGAAAGCACATTATTAGCATTAGAGTTAACACCTCAATTATGGAGTATGGCTCATTTTGCTCCGTTAGAAGTATCAAGTCCAGCACTTAGTAGAGAACTGACTGGAATAGGTAAGAAATCATCTGAGAACACATTATCGTTTTCATTTATATCAGGCATCTCTGTAAATGACGTAGAGGTTAGAGAGATTATGATTTCAAAAGGAGCGAATCAGGAAAGCCTTGCTGCATTTGATGAAGTGAATAACGTATTCCATTATGGTTTATTACTGCTTATTATTCCATTGTTCCTTATGTTTAGAGCGGGAAGAAAATTAGCAGAATTACCAACTGCGAATATGTATATCACATTAGCAGTATGCAGTGGTTCTTACACAATTATGATGATTGTAATGAATATGGTTTCTAAGTTCCAAATTGATGTTTCAGGAACTGTAACAAGTTTATTTGGGACAAGTGGAACTGTACTATCTATGCAAAATTCATCTGTATATTTAACTTTGTTTAGTTTTATAGTGACATATGTAGCGGCATTCGTTGGAATGAAATTAGCTAAAAAATAGGGGGAGAGCATGTTGAAGTTTTGTGGAACATGTAAAAAGAACATTGCAGACCATTTGAACTTTTGTCCTGAGTGTGGAAATAAAGTCGAAGTAATTGCCGATAATAATGCCGCTTCACACATGGAAGTACAAAGTGAGACAAAACCAGTGAAAAGTAAGAAACATTTATTTTTGATTATTGGTTTCGTCATAATTGCGGCTTTATTATTTGGGGCATATAAATTTGGAGCATATAAGTTTTCAAAAGAAAAGCAAGTGAATGTAATGATTGAAGCATTCCAAAAGAAAGATATCGAAGCAATTGATATGTTTGTGAAAGCGGAAGATCCAAGCTTAAAGATTAAGACAGAAGATATTAAGGCGTACATACAGTATTTAAAAGAGAATCCGTCTTATAATAAAGAATTACTCTCTTATTTACAGAAAGAGACTGTAGATCAAAAGTTAATACGAGATAAAGCATCCTTTAAAGATGGGCAAATTGTAGAAGTGGGAAAAGAGTGGTTCTTATATCCGAAGTATAAGTTCAGCATGAAATCTTATTACATGAGCGTTAGCACAACTGCAAAGAATGCTGAAATATATGTGAATGATAAAAAAGAAACAGAACTTTCTAGTGATAAAACTTCGAAAGAACTAGGGCCATACTTCCCAGGTAAGTATGTTGTTAAGGCAACGGCGAAGACAGAACTTACTGAATTAGAGACAGAAAAAGAAGTGGATTTAGCAGATGAAAAGAGCGGAAAGGTAGAAGTGGATTTATCACTTGAAGGAAATTATGTAACAATTTCTTCTGATGAAAGTGACGCAACTGTGTTTGCGAACGGTAAAAAACGTGGGAAATTAACTTACGGAAGTTATAAACTTGGTCCTGTCCCAACTGATGAAACGATTGAAGTGCATTTAGAAAAAAACACTGATTTGGGTGTGATGAAATCTGAAAGCATTAAAGTGGGAGATCAAAGCACATATTATTTAAAATTCCCTAAAGAAACATCAAGCTCGGCAGTTGGTGAATTTGTACGAAATCATATTCATGATAATGTGCGCGCGATTGCATTAAATGATTTTAGTCTAATTGAAAATAATTATGATAAGAGCGGAAAATCGTATAAAGAAGACCGTGATTACTTGCAATATTTACATAAAAAAGGAATTACCGAAGATTTATTAACGATGGAAATTCGTAATGTAGAGCGTCAAAGTGAAACGAAATATAAAGTTACGACATATGAAGAGTACCACATTCGTTACGAGGATGGATCTGTGAAGTTCAAAAGCTTTAATAATGAACATATCGTAACTGTGAATGGAAATGGAAAGATGCTGTATCATTCTCTTGGTGCAAATAATACGTTGAAATCAGAGGAAGTATCTGGTCCAACTCGCTAATAAAAAAGGCTATCTCAATTATAGAGATAGCCTTTTTTTGATTAAAAGCGCGATTCTTTTAATATCGCTTGTACATATGGATCATGTAATATTTGTTCTATGATTGGTAACATGTTTTGTTCAAATGGAATGTCGATAGGAAATGGCTTTTGGGATCCTGGTTTTATTCCATATTGTACAATTTTGTAATGGGTATTTCCTTCAGAGTTGAGCACAATTAATTTATAGCGATTGTCATCGTTTGTGAGTGAAAAGTCAATGGAAGTAGCGTCATATGTTACTTCATCTTTGTATATGTACGGTTTTGGGGTACCAATCCAGTCTACTTTTGCTTGTGTATTCATCGGCATAGCCTCCTTATAGCTATTATAAAAAAATAAAAGCCAGCTCTCAACAAAGAGAACTGGCTTGTCATTTAGCAGTCATTGGTTATTTTAAAATTTTCACTTTAACAGATTTACGTCCCCATTTGTTAGCAGCTGCATCAGAGCCAACTAAAACGTCGATACGGTTACCTTTAATTGCACCGCCAGTATCTCCAGCGATCGCTTCTCCGTAACCTTCTACCCATACTTTAGAGCCTAATGGGATTACTTTCGGGTCAACAGCGATCATTTTCATATTTGGGTTCGCTGTTAGGTCATGACCCATTGCAGTTAATACTCGGCCACCATACGTGCCGCCATTTTCGCTCGGGTGAGCTGTATATGCTGTAGCTACAACTGTTAACTCACGA
The DNA here is from genome assembly GCF_014932895.1 of Bacillus thuringiensis. GTDB lineage: Bacteria > Bacillota > Bacilli > Bacillales > Bacillaceae_G > Bacillus_A > Bacillus_A thuringiensis_AA. The sequence continues at coordinate 133,899 of NZ_JACYOF010000005.1, forward strand.
CCATTAGAAGGTTCGTTAGTTTCAGCAGCTTTCACAGCAGGCTTAGCAGCTGGTTTTACTTGTGCTGCAGGCGTTTGAGCCTTAGCTGGTGCTTCAGCTTTAGCAGGAGCAGCTGTTTCTTGTTTCTCAATTACAGGCGCTGTACCTGTTAAGAAAGGAACGTGAACATAAGCTGTTTTTCCGTTATATTCAAATTGTAACCACTCATTTTGTACTTGGTTCGTTGTTTCGATCATATCGTCTTTCTTTAGCGTTCCAAGAATTTCTGAGTTTGTGTTCGCTTCAGCACGTACGTTTAATACGTTAGCTGTTACGTAGTAGATGCTTTTTGTAAACTCTGCACTTACGAATGATTCTTTACCATCTAAATTGACTTTTGACCATCCGTTTTCTGTATTTAGAACATCTATTTTATTACCGTTTAGTAATTTACCGACAACTTTTGATTCAGTAGTAGGGTTTTCGCGTACGTTTAGTACGTCTGTTGTTACAACAGTTTCTGCATTAGCAGATGATGTGAAAATCCCAAGACCAAAAACTGCTGCTGTTGCTATACCAATTAATTTTTTCATGATAGCCTCCATTGCGTTTGTTTTCGTGTCCTCATTATAGCAACAGATTTTTTCGGATTTGGGGAAAACACACAATTACAAACCATTCGTAATAAGTCGTTAATATCCTGTAATATAACAAAAAATATAGGAAAGCGTTTTTCATTCTATATGATTAGTAGGTTTCTACTTATATTCAAAATATTTAATACAACATATTTTTTTCGGCGTAAATAAAAATGTTACAAAGGTGTTACATAATGTTTACTAAACGATTACATTCCTTGAGTATTTTACCGTTTTATGGGTAATATAGTTATATAAATATAAACATTTTGTTTGTGAAGCTATAAACACGCGCTATATACTAGCAAAAAAACCGCATAATTGTTACAAAAAGAAAGGGTTGCAAGGAAGGAGTTTACCCTTTTTTACGTATGTAACACATCCTTTTTGGGGAAAATACATCCCCATCCGCATTTTTCTCGCACAATTTGACAGCAGTATTTCTATCTCGTAGCTCTTGCAGAGTGAAAAGGTTATACGGAAGGTAAGGCTGTCTCATAAGAATTCTAGTTTGTGAAGGTGAAAGTAAGAAAATCATTGCAATATTATAGTTTTCTATCCGATTTAACATATCGGAATTTATGTTATTTATAAAGTGAAACCTACGAAGGGGGATTTGATGAGGAAACTAACAAAAACATTTATCGTTTCATTAACAATATGTATTGCATTTACAATTTGGGGGACTATTCCCGAATCTATTATTGGAAAAGGTAGTCTAGGAAATGTAACAACTGCAATTCAAACTGCATTAGTTAGCAAGTTTGGATGGTTTTATATTATTTCTGTTTCTATCATTTTAGGTGTGGCCATCTTTTTAATTGTTTCGAAATACGGTTCTATTCGTTTAGGTAAAGATGATGATGAACCTGATTATAGTTATATGACATGGTTTGCTATGTTATTTAGTGCTGGCATGGGTATCGGTCTGGTTTTCTGGGGCGTTGCGGAACCATTAAACCATTTATACGCACCTCCGTTTGGAGATGGTGCAACTGAGGAAAGTGCACGCCTTGCATTGCGTTTTTCATTTTTCCACTGGGGATTACATCCTTGGGGACTATATGCGTTTGTAGCTTTATGTATTGCGTATTTTACCTTTAGAAAAGGAAAAGCAAGTACAATTAGTGCGACAGTAGGTCCGTTATTTAAGGGTGGGGACCATGGGCGTGTTGCTCATTTATTTGATGTGTTAGCTGTTTTCGCGACTGTTTTTGGTGTTGCGACGTCATTGGGTCTTGGTGCGAAACAAATTGCAGGTGGTGTTAGTTATTTAACATCTATCCCGAATTCATTAACGACACAGTTAATTATTATTGCAATCGTAACAGTTCTTTTCATGTTATCTGCACAAACAGGTCTTGATAAAGGAATTAAATATTTAAGTAATGCGAACATTATTTTGGCATTTGCACTTATGATTATTGTATTATTTGCAGGTCCAACAAACTTTATTATGAATTACTTTACTTCAACAATTGGTTCTTATATTCAGGAATTGCCAAGTATGAGTTTCCGATTAAGTCCATTAGATGAAGGCGGAAATCAATGGATTCAGTCATGGACAATCTTCTATTGGGCATGGTGGATTGCATGGTCACCGTTTGTAGGTACATTTATTGCTCGTGTTTCACGAGGGCGTACGATTCGTGAGTTTGTTATTGGTGTGTTACTCGTACCGACCGTAATTGGTGCACTTTGGTTCTCTGTTTTCGGTGGAACTGGTATTCATATGGAGCTGTTTGGTGATGCACACCTCTTTGAAAAAGTAAAAGAGATGGGAACAGAAGTAGGATTATTTGCTATGTTTGATCAGATGGGGAGTTTTGGACCAATTTTATCAGTTTTAGGTATTCTACTTATTGCAACATTCTTTATTACATCAGCAGATTCTGCGACATTCGTTCTAGGAATGTTAACAACACACGGTAGTTTAAATCCACCAAATCGTATTAAGTTAGTTTGGGGTCTTGTGTTAGCTGCATTAGCTTCTATCCTATTATATGTTGGTGGATTGGAGGCACTGCAAACGGCAGCGATTATTGCAGCATTCCCGTTTGTATTTGTTATTTTCTTTATGATGGCAGCATTATTTAAAGAGTTACAAAAAGAGGGACGTATGAAGCATCATTAATAATAGAAGGAAAAGAGCTGATTTCATATCAGCTCTTTTTTATATAGAAGGGATTTGAAATGCAAATAAGGGAAATAAAATATATGATTATATAAGTAGTATGCCTTTTATACAAAGAAAAAACGGCGGATTTCGACAATGTTTGATATATTACAAATTTTATTCATATTTTTGACAAAAAATTGTCGGAAATGTGTTGTCACTTTTGTTTATATGTGCTATATTATTTCCTGTAAGCGATTTCAAATAGTTTTAAAGCGTATTCAAGGGGGACATCTAGAATAATGAAACGTTACGAAAGAAAGTGGAAGCATATTTGTTTGAAACGTGTGGCACATCGTAGTGTCCAAGAAAGCACGGAACCTAAGACTGAAACGCGCAAAGAGCAGCAAGAGAAGCAATTGGTTCTACAAAAATAGCAATCACTTTTTCGTATATAAATGAAGGTCGATCGTTCGTTGGGGGATGGACGTGAAATTACTTTCAGCTAAGGGGTATTGTCTGATATATAATTTATACGGCAATAAATAAGCACAGAGCTTACGGCGCTCTGTGCTTATTTTTTATTCTACAACATAATAATTAGCGGGAGATGAACTCCTATTAATTATTATTTATCTTTTTTAAATCGAACTGTTTTGTCCCAGCCAATGACTTGTTTTTTGCTCTTTGCACGTAAATAAAGGATGAGGCTGCGAATAAATAAATACGTAAAGAGTTGTGCATATGTAAAGTACATAATGACACTAATGAAAATATTAGTCGGTGTAAAGGTTCGTTCAACACTTTGGGCACTAAATAATTGTGAAACGTACGTAATATACGAAACGTACCACATAAATAGTAGCGGAATACTATATTGAATCTGAAATATCCCAAGTACCCCGATTACAAACCAAACGTTTGAAATGATTAGAAATAGCCAAAATACGACATACACTAAAACTTGCTGCAAGGAATGGACGAGAAGTTTTCCTTTAAAGAAACTTAATGATGAAAACATTTTTTCTAAAATGTACAAATTCCCTTGGAGCCAGCGTGTACGTTGTTTAATAAGAATTTTTAAATGCTCTGGTTCTTGCTCCCATGTAATCGATTCTGGAACAATTGGTAAGAGATATCCTTTTTGTGTAATTCGTAATGTTAATTCAGCATCTTCTGCAATTGCATAAGGATCATAGCCGCCAAGCTCTTCTAATGCGGAGCGACGAAGAAGCATGTTCGTTCCCGTCAGTGAGCCTGTTTGGAATAATAACCAGCGTCCCGATTGCATAAGGAGCTGAAAGATTTGGAACTCTAGTGAAATCATTCGTGTAAGCCAGTTTCTTTTTTCATTGACTGTACGAACGTGTCCAACAGCCCCAACAGCATCTTCAATTGTTTCAGCGTGTTCTACAAGCATTTGTAATGCCTGTGGTTCAGGCTGGTTATCTGCATCGTAAACACAGAAGTACTCACCATCCGAAATACTAAGACCATAGTTTAATACACGTGATTTTCCTTTTGGTTCACCAGGAGGAACACGAATGTGACGAATATGCGCATAAGCTTTGTCAAAATCATCCCCGATTTCAGGTGTTTCATCTTGAGAATTATCGTTTAATAAATAAACGGTTAGTTTGCCTGGGTATTCAATCTTCGCCATCGCTTCTAAAGTATCTTTAATAACAACCCCTTCATTATGGGCAGGTATTAAAATGTCGACGCTTGGATAATATTCTAGCGTACGATCTTTTCGTTTACTATTTCGGTGAATTAAGCCTGCAAGTGTTAAGAGAGAATAGTAAACGAGTAAGCCAGAGAATAGAAAGGCTGTAAAAATAAGTACATATTTAATTGAAAATATGATGCTGATCCAAAAAACGAGTACGCAAAACAGAAGGAATAAAAGAAGTATAACGAGTGTCATCATAATAATGTCTTTCCTTTGTTTCCGATTTGCTCTCGTGAAATTTTTATATCTTGAATTGCCTCAGCGGCAAGCCATTGCTCCATTTTTGGCTTTAGGCGGTTCATTACAATGTTAGCACCGGCTTCATTTGTGTTTTGTAATAAAATAACTAGCGTATTGTTATCGTATTTAGCAGCAAGGTCAAATTCGTTTCTTACTGTTTCAACTAATAATGAAGCTACACGGTCCATAACGCTTTCCTTCGTATATTTACTAAAAGAAGTGAAATCAAAGTAAATAATAACGCCTGTTTCATTACGACGATTCATCGCCGTTACTAATAACGCTTGGCGTCTTTCAAATTCTTGTCTTGTTAATAATTTTGATTCTCCAATGTATTGTTCTAACGTTCTCACACGCTCAATTAACTCTTTGTTTTCATGAATCACTTTTTTTAATAAGTCAGTTGAGATGTATACAATGAAGAAGTTTGCTGCCATCAGGAAGTGGGTGATAATATATTCCAATTGCTCTGTTGTACTCCATAAGTGAAGCCAGGCTTCATAAAATAAGTAGAATACGGAAATGATGGTTCCGAGTATGAAGAAAACAAATGCTGTTTTATCAGCTAAGAGCAGGAATAGTACATTTACAATTACATATATAATCGTGAAAGTGAGCGCATGCTCATATTTCGTTACATGTACAGTAGTAAAATAAAATACAATTTGTAAAATCCAAATAGATAGGATTTTATAGAACTTATCTTTCACAAAACTTTCCTCCTTAAAGGTAATTCATGTAAGGACACTTGTAGTATGCACAATTATTAAGAATTAGACTATAAATTCTTTTAGTTAGAACAACAAGTATGATTCCTCTACTGCAAGAAAAAATAAATAGACGTACAAATTATTGTATCATATTGTCTATACATCCAGATATAATGAAAATATAAATTATATGTATATGATATAAAAAGCCCTCCTCTTTAAAAGAGGAGGACTTACATGAAATTATAGGAACATCATACCTGCAACTGCTGCATTTAAGAAGTTTGCTAATGTACCAGCGATAACTGCTTTAATCCCTAATTGTGCAATTTGTTTACGACGAGTAGGAGCTAGCGTTCCTGTTACACCTAATTGAATTGCAATAGAAGAGAAGTTTGCGAATCCACAGATTGCGAATGTTAAAATCATATTTGTTTTTGCAGAGAACTCTGCCATATGTGGCCCTAAGTTTGCATATGCAACGAATTCGTTGATTGCAAGTTTTTGACCGATAAAGCTTGCTGCTTGTACAGCTTCACCTGGAGAAACCCCGATTAAGATTGCAAATGGTGATAGTAAGTAACCGAAGATTAAATCAAGGCTAAGTTTAATATCGAACCAAGAACCAACCCATCCTAATAGACCATTTAATAGAGCGATTAATGCGATGAAAGCCATTAACATTGCTGCTACGTTAATAACAAGTTGCATACCTTCAGATGCGCCGCGTGCAGCTGCATCGATAACGTTTGCGTCTTCACGTTCTGTAGAAAGTTCAACGTTATTATCTACTTTTTCTGTCTCTGGCATAATTAATTTTGCAATTAATAAACTTGATGGAGATGCCATAATTGCTGCTGCTAATAAGTGTTCTAACGGAATTCCCATCGCTGCATAGCCGACAAGAACTGATCCGGCAACAGCTGTCATACCGCTTACCATAATAGTGAAGAATTCACTATTTGTTAAACGTGCTAAGTAAGGTTTGATTAAGATTGGAGCTTCAGTTTGTCCTAAAAATACAGTTGTTACCGAGTTTAAGCTTTCTGCTTTAGAAGTTCCAAGAAGTTTACTTAATGCACCACCAACAATACTAACAAATTTCTGCATAATACCGAAATAATATAAGATTGCAACTAATGAACTAATAAATACAATTGGAAGTAGTGCTTGAATAACGAAGATAAATCCCCAAGGTCCTTTTGCGTTGACTAAATCCCCAGCAACGAACTTAATTCCCTCGTAAGAAAAATTAATTAATCCTTGAACACCGTCAGCAGCGTATTTTAAACCTGCTTTTCCAGCATCCCATCGTAATACGATAAATGAAAATGACATTTGTAATGCTAGCGCAATTAAAACTGTGCGCCAATTAATAGCTTTGCGGTTGGAAGATAGTAAGAAAGCAATTGCTAATACTCCAATCACGCCGCCAATTCCCCATAAAAGATTCATGCAGTGTATGCTCCTTCCTCATAGTAAAAAAGTGTATAAACCAGTTGTCTATACTTTTGCGAATATAACATCCTATGTAACTTATCATAATGGACATCGGAGGTCAAACGTCTAACGAAAAGTTTAAATAAAAAGAAAATTCTTCAAAAAAACACATATAAAATGAATAGACATGAAATAGGTTATGTTTTTTATGTAAATATATACATTATGATAACGTTATGGATTATTTTTGTAGAATATAGTGTATGAAATGGAAGAAGGTATGCATTATTTTTCGTAGAGGGAGGGTAGGTAAAGGGGAATGATGTGTTGAATGCTTTATAAAAAGCCTTCTAGTAAACTAGAAGGCTTTGAAACTATTTATTAAGGTGCTTTCGTGTACCCTAAGAAGTGGCTCTTCCAATAAGAGTTACTTAATGAAACGATTGCTACACCTTTATCTCCAGCTTGGATAAACGATCCGCCCCCAAGGTAAATACCCATGTGAGAAGGACCTGATTTATAAGTGTTTTGGAAATAAATTAAGTCACCTGGTTGTGGATTTGAAGTTTGTGGTAAGCTGCTCCAATATCCAGCAACACTTTGACGGCTAATGTTATGACCAAACTTCTTAAATACGTGATAGATGTAGCCACTGCAGTCCACACCGTTAGCAGAAGTACCGCCCCAAACATATGGTACACCTTGCATTGATTTCGCGTATGCAAGTATAGAAGAACTGTCACCGCTGTTGTTGCCTGTATTATTATTATTGTTGTTGTTTTGATTGTTATTTTGGTTGTTATTAGGCTTATTATCTACTGCGCCTCCAACTGGTGTTTTAGATAGGAAACGTGTTCCGATGTAACCAGTTTGACCGTTGTAGTTAATTTTGCTCCATCCAAAGTTTTCAGAGATTACTTGAACCTTCTGTCCTTGTGGAAGTGCGCCTATGATTCTATAATTCGTACCTTCGCCGCTACGTACATTTAGTGCAGAAGCATTAATGTAGTAGTCACCAATTGCACCTTGATCCGGTTGTTTCGGCTGTTCAGGAGTAGCTGTGCCTCCTTTAACGAATTTCATGAATTCGCTACTAACGTATCCTGTTTTTCCCTGATAGTTAACTTTAAACCAGCTACCTTCAGAACCAACTACGTTTAATGTTGTACCGTTTAACACGCCACCAATTACGCTATGGTAAGTAGCAGGGCCTGTACGGACACGTAGAGATGTTGCATTAACAACGTAAGTGCCACCAGTTTGAACAGTTACGTTATTGTTTTGTTCTTGTTTGTTATCTTCTTTGTTGCCTTGTACGACGTTCTCGTTAGAGCCGCCCTTTGTTACGTAGTCTTTACTTAAGTAAGCAGTTTGACCTGCGTAATTGATTTTGAACCAATCTTGAACTTCACCAACAACTTGTACTACTTGTCCTTTTTTCACAGAACCTACAGTTGGATGAGAAGTGCTAGGGCCTGTACGAACACGAAGGGAAGATACATTTACTGTATAGTTTCCGCTTGCTGGTTGTACAGTTTGTTGATTTGTATCGTTTGTAGATCCTGTATTTGCAGAAACGCCTGATACGAATTGGCCACTAACATAACCAGTTTGTCCGTTGTGGTTGATTTTCACCCAACCATTTTCTTGACCAATTACGTTTAATGTTTGTCCTTCATATACACGTCCTGAAACAGAACTAGAAGTGCTAGGAGCTGTACGTACACGTAATACATCGGCAGTAACCTTATTCTTTCCACCTGTTGTACTTACATTAGAATTACTTGCTCCATTTTTTGATACAAATTCGCCACTGACAAAGCCAGTTTTTCCATTATGATTGATTTTGAACCAACCATTTTCTTCGCCAATCACGTCTAATGATTGACCGTTATAAACGCGAGAGATAATGTCGTGAGAAGTGCTTGATCCTGAACGAACGTGTAATACGTCCGCATTTACCGTATAAGATGAGTTGTTTGATGCAGAAGCTTGTACAGTCTGTGTAGCAGCTTTTTGTGTATTCTGTTCCGGGGCAGCTTGAACATTATCAAGTGTAGGGGCTGCTCCTCCTGCTACAGACACTGCTGCAAGACCGGCAAGATATTTTTTCATAATTTGTCGATTCCTTTCTGTCTGTAATGTAGTGAAGAAATATTTACCAACTATTAAAAATTCTAAAAGGCATGTCGATTACTGTCAAGACTTATGCGGGAAACTGAATGTGACAAAAGGATTACAAGAAAAAATCAAGGCATGAATTCATGCCTTGATTTTGATTTAAATACATATATTAACAGTAGGGAGAATAGTGATTATTCGTATTTAAGAAGATGGTGTGCTGGATTTTAAAAGGCTTTGAGAAAAGGATCCTTGTAGTCTTTTCGTGATAGGACCAACTTGACCATCTTGAATCGCAGCTCCATCAAGGTGGGTCATCGGTAAAATTTCAATCGTTGTTCCTGTAAAGAAGCATTCATCGGCTTGGTAAACGTCACGAATGCTAAAAAGTTCTTCTTGTACAGGAATCTGGAGAGTGTTAGCTAAGGAAAGGACATATTGACGAATAATCCCATTTAAAATAAGGTGATTGGCTGGATGTGTGTAAAGAGTACCGTTTTTGATTAGAAAGAAGTTAGATTGGCTACCTTCAGTTACAATCCCATTTCGTATGAGAAGAGCTTCTTTACAACCTTTGCGTTCAGCTTTCGTAGCAGCTAATACATTCGGTAATAAATTTAATGATTTAATGTCACAGCGAAGCCAGCGAGTATCTGGTTCTGATATAGCACGTATCCCATATTCAATCCATAAAGCGGGTCTTTCCTTCTTTGTGATATAGGCATAGATTGTGGGAGGGATGTCATATGAAAATGCATGGGTACGAGCTTGTACACCGCGAGATACTTGCAAATAAATGGTTCCATCTTCGTGGAAATTATTACTTTCAATGAGTTTGTAAAGTAAGGTAATGAGCTCTGCCTTTGAGAAAGGGAGCGATAATTCTATTTCTTCCATGGAGCGATATAATCTCGTTATGTGTGGATCTAATAAGTGAAAGTTTCCATTGTAGAGGCGAATCACTTCATAGACACCATCTCCAAATTGCAAGCCTCTTTCTTCAAGTTCTATGTACGTTTTTTGTTTCGTTGTGTCAATAACTGCATCATTCCAAAGTACAAATCTTTCGTATGCCAAATTCCATCCCATCCTTTCGTAAGTACTGAAGTAAAGTGAAACTTTGATTAATCGAGCTTTTACGGATAGCGGATTTCCCGTATAAATTCTTTGATTTAGCCGAATTTTGAAGTGGGATTCCTGCTGCCGGTTAACGCGGGATAAAATCACTATAGTAATTTTTATGTAAGCAATTCTATACATATGACGTATATGTATTTGTAAATGATAGAGAAGTAATAGTGACTTATAGCATTTTGTATATACAAATTCGAAAATAAGAAATAAGAATCCTGCTTTTAAATAAAAAAAAGCAACATTCGTATGGAATGTTGCACAAGGAGGGTAGCTATCTTTCATAGGGACATCGTCTTATTGAATGTTTTGTGTATGGAAATAAAACATTCAATAAGACGATTATAAGAAAGTAGAAAACAAATGATTCGCATATTTCTTTCAGGCATCTTATTGAAGATGAGAGATAAGAAATATGTAGAACCTCGTTTGCATATTTTATTATAAAAATGTTTCATTAATGTTGTGTGAATATTTGGTAAAGGTTATGTAATTTTAAAGTTAATGAATAGAAGAGGAAGGGTAGCGGAAAATAAAAAAAGAGGCTGAGATTACTCAGCGCTCTTCTTTTCTTCTTTAATAGCTGTTTTTACTTCACCGGTTTTGATCTTATTACTTTCAGAAAAGCGAAGTAAGTCGCCTTCAATGATTTTGTCTGACATGTTTAATTCATTTTGGGCACGATCAATGAGTGGTTGAGATTCTTCTTTCGGTAATTGTACAACTTCACCAGTGTTACGGTCGTAGAATGTACTGTTTGTGTACATATACTTATCTGTAATAAAGCTACCGTCACGAAGAACAACAAATCCTTTATTGTCTGGTGAGAATACGTCATGACCGAATCGAACGTCGTTTGTAGAATCTACACCAAGTAAGTTGAGGATAGTTGGTTTAATGTCAATTTCACCAGTTGGTTTTGAAATTGTTTTACCTTCTTTTTGACCTGGAACGTGAATAAACATCGGTGTTTTTTGTAAGTTCATATGGTCAAATGTAGTGATTTCTTCTTTTCCTAAGAACTGTGCCATTGCACGGTTATGGTTTTCAGAAATACCGTAGTGGTCACCGTAGAATACGATAACTGAGTTGTCGTAAATGCCTTCTGCTTTTAGACGCTCAATAAAGTGCTTCATTGCTTCGTCTAAATAGCGAGCAGTTACCATGTAACGGTCAAATACGCCATCACCAGAATTGTATTCGTCGATTAATTTCGTATTGTCATCATAAGTGAATGGGTAATGGTTTGTTAAAGTAAGGAAGCGCGTATAGAATGGTTGCTTCACTTGTTTTAACATATCGACAGACTGATCGAAGTATTCGATATCTTTTAATCCCCAGTTTAATTTTGTTTCTGGCGTAATCTTGTAGTCAAGTTCGTTGTAGTAACGATCATATCCAAGTGCCGGATACATAATGTTACGGTTCCAGAATGTTGCGTTGTTCGCATGGAATACTGCAGTGTAGTATCCTTGCTGACGTAAAATTTCTGGAGTTGCTGTGTATTCGTTGTTACCGTGTGTGAAGAATACAGCACCGCGGTCTAGTGGATATAAAGAAGTATCTACTAGGAATTCAGCATCAGATGTTTTTCCTTGACCAGTTTGATGGAAGAAGTTATCAAAGTAATAACTTTCTTTCGCAAATTGGTTTAAGAATGGTGTAACTTCTTGTCCGTTAACTGTTGCACCAATTAAGAATGTTTGTAATGACTCAAGAGAAACAACAATTACGTTTTTCCCTTTTGCAGTACCGAACATATTTGGATCTGGTTTACTTTGTGTTGTTTTTACGTAGTTCTCTGTTTCTTGTAATTTACTACCGTCGGCAAATGCTTTTTGTGAACTTGATTTTGCTTGTAAGCCAAGATCGTATACTTGGTGTACATATAAACCTAAGTTTTTAACAAGCATAACGCGGTCGAATGAACGTGTTAATAGTTCTGGACGCTCAGCTTCTGCAAGTCCTAAGTTTGCGAAGAAAATAGCAATTGTCGACACGAAGTATAGGGAACGCATTGGACGTGCTACACGCTCTGTCGGTGCAAAGTTTTTCTTTTTCTTCAATAAAATGAAGAAGATGATAATATCCGCAAAGGCAAGGATAATCTTGTAGTTAAATAACTCTTTCACACTAGAACCTAAACTTCCGAAGTTAGATGTTTGTCCTAGTACTGGTAAAGTAACGAAGTCATTGTAAAATCCGTAGAACATTACGTTACCAACAAGAACGATTGTTAAGACAAGATTAATTCCAAGTGCTATATAGTTACGTTTTTTCCCTTTTGCAAATAATGCAAGACCCACAAGCAGTAACGATGCTGCTAATGGACTAAGGAATAAAATGAATTCTTGCATGAAAGATTCAAGTTTTAAATCGAAGCTTGTGCGTGTAATGATGTAGGTTTTTAGCCATATGGCCAAAGCTACGAATAAAGTGAAACGCACATTTTGAAATTGTGATTTCATGGTTTCTTTCATTCATTTCCACCCTTTCTCTATCAGGCTTGGTCGATTTTGGAGCGAAAAATGCTAAAATAAAAAATACATAGTTTTCTTGGCCATAATTAGAGCTTCTATATTCACCCATATACGACTTTAACTATGCATACCCTTTTTTGGTTTCTTGTGCTGCTCATAAGTATAACGTCATTTCTGTATTATACAACAAAATTCATTTCTGAGAAACACTATAACATTTTACATTTTTTGTAAGTAATTTGTCACTACCAGAGAAAACTTTAACATTCGTTTATATGTCCGTCAACTAGAAAATATAACAAAGATAGAGTGGAATGTTAAGTGAAAGTGAAAATTTCCATGGTTGAGAAATAAGAAATGAAGATGTGTAAGTGGTTGTCTAGAAATCTATTATATGAAAGAAGATGTGTGAAAATTAACGAACACTTGTTCTTTGCAGCTTTGTTTGTTACAATGAAAATTCATTGATAGATTATGTGTAATTTTGATGAACTTTTACTGATAACATATTGTAGCTTATTTCTTTAAAAAAATAGGGAGGCTTTTACATGAAACAAAAATTTTCAGTTGAAGCGTTTTGGAAGAAAGTGAAACATGTTGCAAAGCAAGCGGGACAGTCGGTCATTTATGCAAGTTTATTACTGTTTTACGTTTTGCAAAGACCCGATGTTCCAAAACGAGTGAAAATTATTGTAATTGGAGCACTTGCTTATTTTATTGCACCGATTGATGCAATCCCAGATTTTATTGCTGGAATTGGTTATACGGATGATTTAGGGGCATTAACGGCCGCACTAATACAAGCTTCGTTATACGTCAATGAAGATGTGAAAGATAAGGCGCGAGTGAAGTTGGCAGAATGGTTTGATTCGGATGTTGACACATCATTTATCGATCAGAAATTAGATCAATAGGTGAGAACTGTCATATAGTGACAGGGCGAACGTAAGCGAGGAAGTGCATTATGCCATCAGGAAAAACGCATACGAAAATAAACTTAATATCCCTTCCGGTTGTTTTGTTTCTGCTCTTTTCGTATGGATTAACAAATTTTGATTTTTTATTAACCTTTGCAATTGGCTTTTTAGTAGGTACTTCATTTTTAACACCGGATTTAGATACGTACAGTAATGCGTATAATAAATGGGGATTTCTACGTATATTTTGGTATCCGTATAAGAGGGTAATGCCGCATCGCTCCTTTTTTACACATACGATTATACTTGGTGATGTGATTCGTATTGCATATATGTTAATCGTGTTTTCTCCATTTTTATTCCTATTAAACGTAATCGCACTGAACGGGAATTTAATAGAGATTGCGAAGGAACATGAGGTTGAAATTGTAACGTTCGTAATGGGAATTGTTGTGGCGAGTACGCTCCACATTATAGCGGATAAAGTGAATACGCGCCGAAAGAAAATGATGAGAAAAAAGAAGAAACGTAGAAGATAAAGTGAAACTTTAATCAGTGGGGGTTTTGTTTATCCCCCATTGATTATTAGCTCACACCAATCGTGAAAAAGGACACTTGCAAATTGCAAGTGTCCTTTTTTAATTAAACGTTTGTTTAAAATTAGGCTTTCAGTATTTTAATCCCTTTTACGATGTTCCAAATGAAGTAGTATAAGCTAATGATTCCGCAAATACATAAAATGATGATGGATCCAATTCCAAATGTTACATCTGGTTGTTCAGATCCAACTCCCATGATTCCTAAAATAATTACGCCAATGAATGTAGCGATACTTGGAATAATGTGTGTCCATAGGGCACGTTTTGCATGTGGTTTTGTTTCAGCATCGCCTACAATCCAAACGATAATAGGGAATAAGATAGGCGCAAATAGTACACTAAAGTATGATAAAGCAGCTAGTATTTTGTTTCCGTTCATATATATCACCTCATAAATAATGTCCGTTGTTATACTTTTATTATGTATTAATTTTGGTGAGCTTACTATCGATGAACATTACAATAACATGACGTTTTTGTAAGATTTTTATATTAAATAATAAAATTTTCAAAAAAATCTTTTGTAAGGGAAATGGTTGTGATAAAGTAGAAATGAAAGTTATTGAAAACGTTTTCTTAAACGTTTTTTATTTTTAGACTTAAAGGTATGATGACCTGATAGTCTATTGATAAGGTTATATTTATTTAAAAGGGGATTCTTTAGGGGGAGAGAACAATGAACACATGGACACAAGTTTACGATCCATTCGGTAACATTTGGATTTCGGCAGCAGTCGCACTTATTCCGATTATCTTTTTTTTCTTGGCTTTGGCAGTTTTCCGCATGAAGGGGTATGTGGCAGGATTTATTACAGTTGTACTTACAGTTTTAGTAGCGTTATTCGCTTATAAAATGCCGTTCACGATAGCAATGGCAGCAACCGGATACGGTTTCTTATACGGATTATGGCCAATTGCTTGGATTATCATTATGTCGGTATTTTTATATAAAATTTCTGTAAAAACAGGTCAATTCGATGTGATTCGTGCGTCCGTATTATCTATTACAAACGATCATCGTTTACTTGTTATTTTAATCGGATTTTCATTCGGAGCGTTTTTAGAAGGAGCAGCGGGATTTGGTGCACCAGTAGCAATCACAGCAGCGCTTCTTGCAGGTCTTGGATTAAATCCTTTATATGCAGCAGGTCTTTGTTTAATCGCAAATACTGCACCGGTAGCATTCGGGGCGATGGGAATACCTATTACAGTTGCTGGACAAGTAACAGGTATTGATCCACATAAAATTGGACAAATGGCTGGACATCAATTACCGTTTCTATCATTATTTGTTCCATTCTTTATCGTATTTTTAATGGATGGATTTAAAGGGGTAAGACAGACGTGGCCTGCTTTACTTGTAGCGGGTAGTTCGTTTGCAATTACGCAGTTCATTACAGCGACATTCTTAGGGCCAGAACTTCCGGATATTACATCAGCACTTGTAAGTTTAGTAAGTTTATCACTGTTCTTAAAAGTTTGGCAGCCGAAAGAAATCTATCAGTCTAAACAAGCAAATAGTGAAGTAGCAGCAACAACGACGATATCTATGCCAAAACTAACAGTAGGAAAAGTAGTGAAAGCATGGTCACCGTTCATTATTTTAACGGTGATGGTTGTGATTTGGAGCCAAAGCTTCTTTAAAGCGTTATTCGCTCCAGGAGGCGCTTTAGAAAGTCTCGTATTTAAGTTTGAAATCCCAGGCTTGCACAATTTAGTTATGAAAGCAGAGCCGATTGTAAATAAGCCAACGCCTTATGAGGCAGTCCTGAAATTAGATATTTTATCAGCGACTGGAACAGCAATTTTAATTGCGTGTATCATTTCTATCTTTATTTTGAAAATGAGTGCAAAAGATGCAGTAGTGACATTTAAAGAAACGTTAAATGAATTGAAAATGCCAATTTTATCTATCGGATTCGTATTAGGATTCGCATTTATCGCAAACTATTCTGGTCTATCTTCTACATTAGCGTTAGCATTAGCAGGAACTGGCGGACTATTCCCGTTCTTCTCACCATTCTTAGGCTGGATTGGCGTATTCTTGACTGGATCTGATACGTCAGCGAACGCATTGTTCTCGAATTTACAAGCAATTACAGCACAGCAAGTTGGTGTATCTGAAGTGCTTCTCGTTGCGGCAAATACAACGGGTGGTGTAACGGGTAAAATGATTTCTCCACAATCGATTGCGATCGCTTGTGCGGCAGTTGGACTTGCTGGAAAAGAATCGGATCTATTCCGCTTTACAGTGAAGCACAGTTTATTCTTCGTTATAATTGTTGGAATTATGACGTATGTGCAGGCTTATTATTTAACTTGGATGATTCCGTAAGTGAAAAAGAAATAATCTTTGCGTTTTTCAGATTATCGTGTATGATGGAAAAGTATTGAAAATTAAATCAGTGATAAACTAGGGGTGCCTAACATATGCGTAGGCTGAGAGAGAAGCGCGTGAACTTCTTAACCCTTTGGACCTGATCTGGCTCGTACCAGCGTAGGGAAGTTAACGGCTTTACATAATGATGTCTTTAAGAGCCAGGTCCTTATTTTTTTATGGACCTGGCTCTTTTTATTTTGGCATACGCTGGCCATATCTCGTCCTTGTCACGAACAGGGGAGGCAACAAAGGTTATGAAACAGTCTGTTTCAGCTGAGCAAATTGAATTGAAATCGAGTTTACCAGGGAGTAAGAAAGTGTATGTGGATGGACCACGTGAAGGTATGAAAGTGCCGATGCGTGAGATTGAACAAAGCGAAACGAACGGCGTCCCAAATCCGCCAATCCGTGTATATGATACGAGCGGTCCTTATACGGATCCTACGTATAAAGTGGAGCTGGAAAAAGGGATTCCGACGCCGCGTCACTCTTGGATCGTTGAGCGCGGAGATGTAGAGGCATACGAAGGGCGCGAAGTGAAACCAGAGGATGACGGTGTAAAGGCGGCTTCGAAACATACACCGGTTTTCCCGCAAATGGATCGTAAACCGCTTAGAGCGAAGCAAGGGGTAAACGTTACGCAAATGCATTATGCACGTAACGGTATAATTACGTCTGAGATGGAATATGTTGCAATTCGTGAAGGGGTAGAGCCTGAGTTTGTTCGTAAGGAAATTGCGGAAGGGCGTGCCATTTTACCAGCAAATATTAATCATCCGGAAGCAGAACCGATGATTATCGGACGAAATTTCCATGTAAAGGTAAATGCAAATATCGGAAACTCTGCTGTGTCTTCTTCTATTGCAGAAGAAGTTGAGAAGATGACGTGGGCAACGCGCTGGGGTGCAGATACGATTATGGATTTATCAACGGGTAAAAATATTCATACAACACGTGAGTGGATCATTCGTAACGCACCTGTACCAGTTGGAACAGTACCGATTTATCAAGCACTTGAAAAAGTAAACGGAATTGCAGAAGATTTAACGTGGGAAGTGTATCGTGATACGTTAATTGAGCAAGCGGAGCAAGGTGTTGATTATTTTACCATTCACGCTGGTGTATTACTTCGCTACATTCCAATTACTGCAAAGCGCACAACAGGTATCGTTTCGCGCGGGGGTTCAATTATGGCGCAATGGTGTTTATATCATCATAAAGAAAACTTCCTTTATACTCATTTTGAAGAGATTTGTGAAATTATGAAACAGTACGATGTATCGTTCTCTCTTGGAGATGGATTACGTCCAGGTTCAATTGCAGATGCAAATGATGAAGCACAGTTCTCTGAGCTTGAGACACTTGGTGAACTGACGAAAATTGCTTGGAAACATGATGTGCAAGTTATGATTGAAGGACCCGGTCATGTACCGATGCACTTAATTAAAGAGAATATGGAGAAAGAACTTGATATTTGTCAGGGGGCGCCATTCTATACACTTGGACCGTTAACGACAGATATTGCACCAGGTTATGACCATATTACATCGGCAATTGGGGCTGCGATGATTGGTTGGTTTGGAACTGCGATGCTTTGTTATGTAACACCGAAAGAACATTTAGGTTTACCGAATAAAGATGATGTTCGTGAAGGGGTTATTACGTACAAAATTGCAGCGCATGCGGCTGATCTTGCGAAAGGGCATAAAACGGCTCATCAGCGTGATGATGCACTTTCAAAAGCACGTTTTGAATTCCGCTGGCGCGATCAATTTAATTTATCTTTAGATCCTGAACGCGCGATGGAGTATCATGATGAAACGTTGCCAGCAGAAGGGGCGAAAACGGCTCATTTCTGTTCGATGTGTGGACCGAAGTTTTGTAGTATGAGAATTTCACATGATATTCGTGAATATGCGAAAGAAAATGATTTAGAAACGACAGAAGCAATTGAAAAAGGAATGAAAGAGAAAGCGAAAGAATTTAAAGACACTGGTAGTCATTTATACCAATAATCTGTTACACCTCTTTACTCGATTGATCACACTGTAGTACCTAACTTAAATATAGAAGAAGCCCCCTTTGCTAAGACGGTAGCAAAGGGGGCTTCTATTTTTTCTTGAACCAATGTAGCTTGTCTCAAGGTTTGTATTGGTAGTATATTCGGCAAATAATAAGAAGAACTAGACGGACAATAGAAGAAAGTGAATATGTGTTTTTCAAGCGATAGGACAAGTATACATACTAGCGAAATAACTATTAGGAGAGGGGTCTAATAAATGAGGGGACATTCTATGTGCGAATGCCCCTCGTCTATCCCGCTATTTGCGGGCAGTAAGACTCCCACCTCAAAATTCGGCGAATGTGAGGAAGTTAGGTGGGTGATCAACTGCCTGTAAAAGCCCGATTGGTGCGGGCTGATTAAAGTTTCACTTTATTATTTTTCCTTCAAAAAAGTCCGATCCTTCAAGAATAAGTTCCAGAAGAAAATAAATCCTGGCAGTAAAATTGCAATTCCAATTGCATATAGAATCAGTAGTGCATAGAATGTTTCCGTCGTTGTAAAACTTGTAAATACAGTTACGTCAGGATAAATAATATACGGTAAATGCGCAACGCCGTAAGCGTAGCTTGCAAATGCATATTGGGCGACAACAGCCAAGACGGCGATACGAGGGAAACCTAGTGTGCCATACTTCTTATTTGTCCACCAAAGAGAGGAGTATCCGATAACAAATAAAACGATAGAGACTGTAAACCATGGAAATTGTTTAATTAATCCTTGCATCAGCCAGTGTGTTTCAGGATCCATTACAACGAGGGCAATAATAGCAGTAACGAGCGTTGCAGGACCAAGTATGATGGCATTTCTTCTATAAATTCTATACGCATCTTCTGAACCTTGTTCTCTCGCAAAATCAGCAAGGAAGAGAGAGGATAGAAAGAGTTCCGAAGTTAGTCCAAAGAGCATATAACAATAAATAACAGGGCTAGAAAGAAGCTTTCCGTACAGGAGTACTTCTTTTCCTTCAGACATTGTAATATAGGCACCTTCTGTAACGGGTAAAACGGTAATTAATAGAGCTGGAATTAAGAGCCCTGTAATACCTGAAATAATACGAAGAAGGTGTTGGTACTTTGGCAGAGAGTAAGCAAATACCATAAATGTACTGCGAATTGCAACGAGTACTAGAATTAGCATGACTGGTACGAACATAACGGTTGCAAGGGTAAAGGCTGCTTTCGGAAAGAAACCAAGGAAAGCAACAACGACAAAGACAAGAAACGTATTTGTTACTTCCCAAGTTGGTGATAAGTATCGATTGGCAAGCTTGGCAGCAAGCGTTGGATGTTTCGCATATACCATGCCCCAAAAACCTGCTCCAAAATCAATGGACCCTAATATACTGTATACAAAAATAAGAGCCCATAAGATGATAATTGCAATACTTTCCTCATGCACGAGAATCGCCTCCTTGGTGATGTAAATCATTCTTTAACGGATGTCTCTTAAAGAATGTCCGTAGTACAAAGACTGTTAAAATAGCAAGTCCGATATATAAAATGATGAATAGAATAAATAAAGGACCGACGAAATCAGCGCGTGTAGAAGCATCGACTGTACGTTGCATACCATAAATTGTCCACGGTTGACGACCGCTACAGCTGAAAATCCATCCGAATTCAATACCGAGCATCATAACTGGTCCACATGCGGCAGCACCCCAAAGAAGCCACTTCGGTAACTCTGCTCCTTTTTTTCGGTAAACAAAGTACCAATATAAGAGAGCGATTGCTGCAACTGCAAAGGTAAAGGCAGCGGTGCCGACCATTAAGTTGAACAGTGTATGTGTATAAAATGGTGGCCATGTTTCTTGCGGGAATTCTTTTAGCCCTTTTACGACGGTGCTAGGGTCTAGTCCCACTAATAAGCTAAGCATGTTCGGAATTTCAAGTGCATAGTTTAGTTCAAGTGTGTTAGGATCCACAACCCCGCCGATTGATAACGGTGCATGTGATGTCGTTTCAAATAAAGCTTCAGCAGATGCAAGTTTTTCAGGTGAATGTTTATGTAAGGCAATCGCCGATTCGTGTCCCGAAAGCCACATCGTAGCACCTGTAATAAATGTCACAACAAGTCCTAGTAGCAATCCTTTTTTGTGGTAAGCAATTTCACGTGCACTTACATTTTTCTTTAATAATTTGAATCCAGCGATAGAAGCAATGACAGCAGCTCCGGTTGCATAGGCTGTAATAACGACGTGGAATGCGCTAGTGCCAAAGCTCGGATTAAAGAAAGCTTTCCACGGATCGACGTTAAAAACTGAGCCATCTGGTCCCATTGAAAAGCCTGCTGGTGTATTCATCCACGTATTTGCTGATGTAATAAGCACGGCGGATGCCGTGGCACCAATCATAACGAAAAAGAGAGAGATTAATCTCATAAATGGAGGTAGTTTATCAGCTGCATATACGTAAATGGACATGAATAAAGCTTCTAAAAAGAAGGCGAAAATCTCAATTTGAAAGGGAACGGAAATAACTTGCCCAACAATTTTGGCGAAACCAGGCCAAAGAAGTGAGATTTGCACACCAACAATTGTTCCTGTTGGAATGGCTACACCGAGAAGGATGGCAAACGCCTTTGTCCATCTTTTCGCCATAATGGCATAGTCGGAATCTTTCTTCCAGTGATACAGTATTTCACTTATAAAAATCATCAATGAAAGCCCGACTCCAAGTGTTGCAAAGATAATGTGGAATGCTAATGAAGAACCAAAAAATGCTCTTGCTAATGTTACGGTATCCATATGTATACTCCTCTTCTTTTTTTGCCATTATTTTCTGATTGAATTGGAAGATTTATTCAAAAAACTGCCAAAAATATATGTGTATTTAAAAAGTGAATATGGTAATATTATGTTTGAAATTTCTAAAAAGATAGAAAATAATATTTTGTTTGTTTTTTAGTAAGGAATCTTTTATAATCTTTTATGCGAACGTAGGTTCTTTTTCGTGAAAGAAAGAAGTTTATGTGAAATGGAGAGGATGTTTTATGTATCCTGAAGTCATTAAAAAGATGGCATTTTCAAAAGAGCATAGAGATTTATTATTAAAGTTGTACAATAAAGAAATTACGCGTCGTGAATATGATCGACTTGTGGAATCGCTATATAGGCCTTCTAAAGAGGTTTGCGGGGGATAAAGTGAAACTTTAATCATACGGGATAAGGTGGGGGAGACAATCTATTAGATTGTCTTTTTTAAATTTACGTATGTTCTGGTAAAATTAAGGTTAGCCTTATTAGGGAGGTGAAAAGATTGCGGAAGCGTTTATATATAGGGATTGGGGTTGTTTTCTTACTTGCATTAGGTGGAATTGTATTTTGGTCAGCCTTACAAGGAAACCGTACGGAACATTTTATTTTACGACATATGTTGAATGAAAATGGGACGCTTGCCACATATCGTTTAGAAGATACAAAGGCAGGTACGGGTGAAGCGAAAGGCCGTGAAGCTTTATCAGAATCGGCAGGACTATGGTTACAATATACACTGGATAAAGATGACCAAGCGTTATTTGATGAGCAAGTAAAGGTCATTCAAAATAACTTTGTACATAAGGATGGCATCGTTTTATGGAAAATCTCTGAAAAGGGAGAAATGCAGTCAGCTACAAATGCACTTATAGATGATCTTCGTATTATAGAACAATTATATCGCGCTTATGAAATGTATAAGGAAGATCGATATAAAAATCTTGCAGATCAATTGAGTGATGCTGTACTTCGTTATAATAAGAAAGATAATTATTACGTTGACTATTATGATGCAGATGCAGGTAAACAAAATAATTTTGCAACAACATCATACATAAATCCGCATGCATTTTCTTATATGAAAAAGTACGGAAAAGTTTCTGCTCAGCAGTATGAAGAAGTAGTTCAGTTTTTAGCTGATTATCCAAGGCGTGGCTGGGCATTCCCGAAAGAGTATAAAGAAGATGGTACATTTACGTACGATCAAGAAGTGAATCTTATCGATCAATCGTATGTTGCATATCATCGTAGTTTAGGCGGTCTGTCATCAGATGCATATTTGGAATTCATAAAGAAAAAATTCCAAGAGGATGGAAAATTATACGGTCGTTATCATTTAGAAACGGGAAAACGAGCTGTGAATTATGAATCGCCAGCCGCTTACGGATTAACGATTTTGTACGTACTACAAACAGGTGATACAAAGTTTGCGAAGGAATTGTATGATCATATGGCCACATTCCGAAATGATAATGTATTTAGTAGATATTACGGTGGATATGTAACAGGCGAAAATAAGAATACGCATATTTTTGATAACGTACTACCGCTTTTAGCTGAAATGGAATTAGAGAAGAGTAACAAATAGAAGGTGCCACCCTATAGAGATGGCACCTTCTATTTGTGTCGCTATTTGTTGATCAATCGATATTCCTTGTCGAAACGTCGATATATTGAAAAAATCGTTGATATAATTCTATGTCCTAATATTGGAGAAATAATCAATCACAAATTCACGGAATTGCTGGGCGGTTTTTGATAAGTAACGTTTCTTTGACCAACTTAAACCGATGGTTCGCTCGCAATTCGGTTCAATAATACGTAACTTATTTGATGCTAAAGTAGAGTTTTTTAATAAAGTTAAACTTGGGACAAATGCGACGCCGAGACCTTGCTTAATGAGATCACTAATAACGGTTGGTTCATCTACTTCAAAAGCGATATGTGGAGTGAAACCAGCTTCTTTACAAAATTCATCTGTTAAGTGCCGAAATCCGTAACCGGTGTTCATACTAATAAACGGTTCGTCCCTTACCTCATGCAGATGTATACTTTCGCGGTTTGATAACCGATGGCCTGAAGGAACGACTAAGAAGATTTCTTCTGTAATAAGTGGCTCCCAACCAATTTCCTCGCCTTCAATTGGCACTGAGGAGATACAAAAGTCAATTTCCATATTATCTAGTTGTCGCTTCATAGAAGGAGTAGACGCGAGAAATTGTTGGAATCGAACGTTAGGATGTTCTAGTAAAAAAGAACCGAGTAGTTCTGGTAATATTCTTGGAATAGAAACTGCCAGTGTAATAGAGCCTTGTTGTAGTTCAGCTAAATCTTTAATTTCTCGTGCCCCTTCACTTAATTCATGAAAAATACGTTCTACTCGCTTTAAAAATACTTTCCCGAAAGAGTTTAATGTAATCTGTCGACCTTGGCGATCGAATAAAGGGACGCCTAAGTCTTTTTCTAGTCTAGCGATTGTTTTACTGAGTGAAGGTTGGGCGATATGCAATTCTTCAGCTGCTTTTGTCATATGTTCTAGTCGTGCGACTGTCTGAAAGTATTTTAATTGAAGAAGTTCCATTTTGAATCTCCTTTCTATAGACTAAAAGGAATGAATTGATAATTAAAGATGTATTATACAGTATGGAAAGTGACGTGTATAGTAAATCTGTTAAACCATTCGAAGGGTGTTAAATTAGAAAAAGGAGTATGTTTCATGAAGGGAATTCAACTTATATTTAAAGATTGGAAAGCGATGTGGCACCATAAACATGGACGTATCGCTTTAATTTTTTTATTAATCGTTCCTTTAATTTATTCAGGATTTTTCTTAGCTGGATATTGGGATCCATACGGGCGATTAGATAAATTACCTGTTGCGGTTGTGAATTTAGATAAGGGTGCTGCGATGGATGAAAAAACAATTCATGCAGGAGACGATTTTGTTAAAAATTTAAAAGGAAATAAGGAACTGGCTTTTCACTTCGTATCAGAAAAAAATGCTGATGAGGGGTTAAAAGAGGATAAATATTATATGGTTGTTACGATTCCAGAGGATTTCTCTAAAAAGGTAAGTACACTTATGGATGAGAAACCAGAGCCGGCACAATTGCAGTACAAAGTAAATCCCGGTAAAAACTTTGTAGCGGCTCAAATTGGAACGACAGCTGTTGAAAATATGAAAACAAAAATCTCAAATAGTATTACAAAATCTTATACAGAAGGTGTCTTTTCAAAGTTTCAAGATTTGGCACAAGGATTGAGTGATGCAAGTAATGGTGCTGAGAAGTTACATGAAGGAACGACAGATGCCAAAAATGGGGCGAATCAGCTGGCAGATGGTATTCATCGTTTAAGTGACGGGACGTCGAAAGTGAAAGAGGGAAGTGACAAGCTTGCATCTAGCCAATCTGCTTTAAACGGAGGAGCAAATGAGCTAAGTCAAGGAGCGACATCACTTCATAGCGGTATGGAGTTACTAGCACAAGGTGAAAAAACGTTACAATCAGGAGTTAGTGAATTAAGTACTGGTACAAATGAATGGGTGAGCGGAAGTGAGAAACTTGCTGAGGGACAAGTAAAAGTAGATGATACAGCAAGTAGTGTGAAGAAGCAGTTAGAGGAGTACGTGAAAGGTCATCCAGAAGTGCAGCAAGATCCTGCTTTTCAAAAAATCGTTGCTACGTCTAATGGATTAGCTAAAGCAACAAATACTTTAAGTAATAGCCAACAACAATTGACACAAGGTGCGAAGAAGCTTGCTGATGGCCAGCATAAGGTTGAAGAAGGCATAAGTACGTTCGGAGTTAAATTAAATGAAGCTACTGCTGGAACGAAAAAGATAGCAGATGGTGCAGCAAATTTAGCTGATGGATTTACGAAGTGGGGGAATGGATTTACTTCTCTACAAGAAGGTGTAAATCAGCTTGCGAGTGGTGGAACGGAGTTAAATAACGGTGCTGGGAAGTTAACGAGCGGACTTGTTAAACTTGACGACGGTGCGAAAGAACTTTCTACGAAATTAGGAGAGGGCGCAGAGAAGATAGCGGATGTTCGCAATGATGATGCACGCAATACGATGTTCTCAGAGCCGGTTCAATTAGTGAAGTCGACAGTTTCTGATGTGCCTAACTACGGTTCTGGTATTGCACCATATTTCTTATCGCTTGCATTTTATGTCGGCGGAATTATGGCATCGAATATTTTACCACTTGGCCGTAGACAAAATATGAAGGTAAGTGGAACGGTACATTTTGTTAATAAACTAGGATTAGTATATTTAATTGGACTTATTCAAGCGCTACTTGTAGATGTGGTTGTACTGGGAGTGATGAAATTAGAAGTTGCAAGTGTACTACTCTTCGTTTTATCAAGTATTGTTATTTCCTTTACGTTCATGACGTTTATTCTTATGTTAGTAACGGTATTTGGTCTTGTTGGGAAATTTGCAGCGGTAACACTTCTCGTCTTACAATTAGCGACGAGCGGGGGGACTTTCCCAGGAGAATTAAACATAGCTGTTCTGAGCAAAATCGGACAGTTTCTCCCAATGTCGCATTCTCTTAGAGGATTACAAGATGTTATCTCTTTAGGAGATTGGTCGCAATTA
Source organism: Bacillus thuringiensis (assembly GCF_014932895.1). Lineage (GTDB taxonomy): Bacteria > Bacillota > Bacilli > Bacillales > Bacillaceae_G > Bacillus_A > Bacillus_A thuringiensis_AA. The sequence goes on from NZ_JACYOF010000005.1 coordinate 159,811, forward strand.
CAAATGCAAATTTTAATATTGTTATGCTACCTCGTTGTTGCCGGAGGAATTACTTGGATTACGAGCCATATACAGCATAGAGAAAAGAATGCAGAGCAAGTTTCTTAACATGAAAGAAGCTATCCGATTTTTCCGGATAGCTTCTTTTTATCCCGCAAAAGCCCGATTGGTGTGGGCTAATAATCAGTGGAGGATGAACCACACTGATTAAAGTTTCACTTTATTTGCGTTCCATTACAGCAAAGTAATTATTTTCATTATCTGCAAAATTGAATGCTCTACCAGTAGGTAAATCTACAATTTGTCCAACTGTAACATTTTTCTCAGAAAGATCTTTATAAAGTTGATCTAAGTTGTTAGAGAAGAACATAAGTGATGGTGTATTTAAGTTTAATTCAGGTTGCATCTTCGCGATTAACGCTTTATCGTGAAGGACGATGCTTGTTCCTGCTTCTTTTGTTGGAGCGATTTCAATCCAGCGGAATCCTTTTCCGTTATTTTCTTCAGCAATGATTTGGAATCCTACTTTTTCTGTCCAAAATTGTACTGTTTCGTCCTGGTTATTTACATATAGCATAATTTGTCCAACTTGATTAATCATAGATGTCTCCTGCTTTCTTTTCTTATATGTGTAGTATTATATCAAATATATGGTTTGAATAGTTTTTCATGATTTTTTCGAAGTGCAATCTTTGCCCATTTCAAACTTGGTGTAGGAGAAGGACCTGTAATCCATTTATGAAATGGTAGTGTGCTACAAATGACCATTGTTGAAATAGAGAGGGCTGTTGTTAATACAAATAGTAATAGGCTATATAGTATAGTATTTTCTTGCAATGTGAATAAGGAAAGAAGTTTTGTACACAGTTGCAAGAAGAAAAAATGTGCTAAATAAGCGCCATACGTGTAATTCCCGATAAATCGTAAAGCTTTATATAAGAAACCGCGTCGCTGTACAATTGTAATAGATAACACGTACAGTATGATAATTTCGCATACAATATATAAAAACATAGACGGTTTTAAATAGGTAGAAACGGTTAAATGGATAGAGTTTGCACCGTAAAAACTAAATAACTCATAATTAATAAATAAAAATAAAATGAAAAACAATATTGTGATAAGCGGGATATGCTTCATGACGAATAGACGCCAAGTTTTTAGTGCTACAGCGGCAATTCCGCCCATAACAAAATAGAATGAGTAGAATAGAAATGATCGATCTGTATAATGTAAAATGGTCGAACTCGTTAATTTTTCTCCATTAAAAATATAGTGAGAAGAGAACCACATTAAAAGGAAATATAGACAAGCGAAAATGGTCATATATTTATATATGTCTTTTTTATTTTCTGTTCGTTTTTGAAACCAATAAAATAGTGTGCATAGTAAAGGGAATAATAAATGAATTTGGAACATCATAATAACGTACCAAAGATGAGGTGCGGCTGTTCCGAGTAGTAAACTTTTTATTCCGCTTTGTAATGTAATCATGTCGTTTGTTGTTAATAAGTAAAGAATAGACCAAAAGAAATAAGGAATGAGTAAGTGTGTGGCTTTTTCAGAAATATATTCTTTGTATACTAATTGCTTTGTATAGTGACGAATTAAATGAAATCCGACGATAAATATGAATGCAGGTGCTGAAAATTTTGCAAGATTAAATAGCATGCCCATAATGAGGGATTGTTCAAGTAAGACATTTCCTTGATTCATTGTATATAATAAGGAACTTTGCAAAACGACAGCAAGAAATGCAATGCTTTGCAAAACTTTAAATTCTGGTGCGCTTTGTGTCATTGTTTCCATCTCCTTTTCCATACATGATTATAGTACGGAGAATGGATGAGAGGTGTGGAAAGTTTGTGAAGATTTTAACAAATTTGTGGCGAGAGGAAATGAATGCTAGCAACGATTTTTTCCATATATCAATTTACCAACACATAACGACAAAAAGAGGATGCTCAAAGCGAGCATCCTCTTTCTATTTATTAAGCAAATTTGTTTTTGATCCAGTTCTTACCTTCTACAAGACGAGCTGTCATTACGGCACAAGCGTTATCTCCTGTTACGTTTAACATCGTTGCAGGAGGGTCAATGATTGTACTAATTGCTGCGATAATTGGCAGTGCTTCTGGCGGGAAGCCGTATAGAGAAACGATTAACATTTCACCAATCATACCGCCGCCTGGAATAGCGCCCATTACTGTTCCTACTAATAGAGAAACAACAAGTGCAATCGCTAATGTTTTTGGTCCTTCAAATTCCATGTTGAAAATACCGAATAAGAAAGCAATTTTTAATACCCCGCCTAAAACAGAGCCGTCTTTATGAAGTGTAGAACCAAGAAGGACAACTGTTTCACGAACGTCAGAAGAAATGCCCATTTTCTTCGTTGCTTCTAAGTTCGCTGGAATACTTGCGGCACTACTACAAGTTGCAAGAGATGTAACTGTAGGAGAGACCATGTTCTTCCAAAATACTTGAACACCTTGTTTGCGACCTGCAAGGTACGCATAGAATGTGAAGAATACAAAGAAGTAAATAAGAGACGCTGGATAGTATACCATTGCAGCTCGGAAGTAAGTTCCAAGAAGCTGTGGTCCGAATTCACCAACTAACGCTGCGAAGTAAGCAGCAAGTCCAATTGGAGCGTAGTACATAATGAAAGATACGACTTTCATGGAAATTTCTGCACCAGCTTGTAGGAATGTAGCAAATGGTTTTCCTTTTTCACCAACTGCTGAAGTTGCAATCCCCATTAAGATAGAGAAGAAAATAAGAGCTAACATATTTTCACGAGATAGTAGCTTCGAGAAGTCTGATACTGTTAGAATACCAACGATTTGATCCGCAACGCTAACAGCTTTTTCAGCTTTGTTAGGTTGTGTTAGTTCTAGTACAACACCTTGCGCTGGCGGGAATACTTTCACGGCAATAATCATAAAAATAGCAGCTAAAATACTTGTAAATAAGAAAGTCCCAGCCATACTAGACATAATTTTACCGAAACGTTTTAATCCATCCATATTAGCAATAGAAGACGCGATGCTAAAGAACACAAGAGGAACAACAATCGTAAACATTAAGTTTAAGAAAATGTCACCAAGCGGTTTTAAAGCAACTGCATCGGCACCCATGAAATAACCAATGAAGCCACCAATTAGGATAGAAGATAATAAAATAAGTGGAAAGCGATATGCTTTCATAAATATACCCTCCTATCGATTATAAAAAGTCATACTGAATCATTATAGCGAGTTAGGGTTCTATTTGCTAGAAGAATACTGATAGATGGAATAGCGCGAAAACCAAGAAATTTTTATTTTTAAGCTCGGCATACAGTTAGAAATCTAGACATATATATTTGTAACCTAGTGGTGGCAAGGGGTGCACTATAATTTAGGTTTAGAAAAAGGGGAGGGAAGCGGGATGAATATTTTACTTTGCTGTGCAGCGGGAATGTCTTCCAGTTTGATTGTTACAAAAATGGAGAAAGCAGCAGAGGCAAGAGGGATGGAGGTAAAGATTTGGGCAGTATCAGGTTCTGAAGTGAATAACCACATTGATAAAGCAGATGTACTTTTACTTGGACCGCAAGTACGTTATTTATTACCGAAAATGAAAGAATTATGTAAGGAGAAAGGGATACCTGTTGATGTCATTCAATCCGTCCATTATGGACTTTGTAATGGAGACGCTATCTTGCAAGCAGCTTTGTCAATGAAACCATGAGGAGAGTGGGATAGATGATGCGGTTTTTAGAGAAATATGTGATGCCAGTAGCAGGAAAGGTTGCAGAGCAGAGGCATTTGCTAGCAATTCGTGATGGACTTGTCTTGACGATGCCTTTCTTAATTATCGGATCAGTTTTTCTTATTATTAGTACATTACCAATCCCAGGGTATAATGAATTTATGGCAGGTTTGTTTGGAGATAATTGGCAGAAAGCTTTGGGGTACCCAGTTAGTGCAACTTTTAATATAATGGCTTTAATAGCTGTTTTTGGAATCGCTTACAGACTTGGCGAGTATTATAAAGTGGACGCTTTAGCATCCGGTGCATTATCACTTGTAACTTTTTTACTCGCAACTCCATTTCAAGTTGCATATATCGTGCCAGGTACGAAAGAAAGTATACTGGTAGATGGAGTAATCCCATCGGCATTAATGGGAAGCCAAGGGTTATTTGTAGCGATGATTATTGCAATTATATCTACTGAAATATACCGATATATTGTGCAGAAAAAGATGATTATAAAGATGCCTGAGACAGTTCCCCCAGCAGTAACGCGTTCATTTGCAGCACTTATTCCAGGATTTATTGTTGTAACAGTTGTTTGGATCATTAGATTAATTTTTGAACACACAACTTTCGGAAGTATTCATAATGTTGTAGGGAAGCTGTTGCAAGAACCACTTAGTGTACTTGGTGCTAGTCTTTGGGGGGCAGTCATAGCGGTTATTCTTGTTCATGTTCTTTGGGCGTGCGGAATTCATGGGGCTACAATTGTAGGGGGGGTTATGAGTCCGATTTGGTTATCGTTAATGGATCAAAATCGAATTGCTTTTCAGGCTGGGCAAGACGTACCGAATACAATTACCGCACAGTTTTTTGATTTATGGATTTATATGGGCGGTTCTGGTGCAACACTTGCTTTAGTTGTAGGAATGTTATTATTTGCACGAAGTCAGCAATTAAAAAGTTTAGGGCGATTGTCAATTGCGCCTGGTATTTTTAATATTAATGAAATGGTGACTTTCGGTATGCCAATTGTCATGAACCCGCTTTTGCTTATTCCATTTATATTGGTTCCAGTTGTATTAACGATTGTTTCTTATTTTGCAATGGAATGGGGATGGGTGGCTCGACCAAGTGGTGCTGCTGTAACATGGACTACACCAATTCTATTTAGTGGATATTTAGGATCGGGTGGTAAATTCTCGGGAGTTGTGTTGCAGATTGTTAACTTTGCATTAGCATTCTTCATTTATTTACCGTTCTTAAAAATATGGGATAAACAAAAATTGGCGGAAGAAAAGGGGGAGTAGCAAGTTAAAATGGAGACAAAAGTGTTTCATTTAATTTTGCATGGAGGTAATGCAAGAAGTTGTTCAATGGAAGCAATTGATTGCGCGAAGCGTGGAGACTTTGATGGAGCTGAGGCAAAGCTACAAGAAGCTCTACAAGAATTGCAAGAGGCGCACCGTGTACAGACGGAGCTCATACAGAAGGAAGCGGGTGGCGAAAAGACAGAAGTTACCCTTCTAATGGTACATGCGCAAGATCATTTAATGAATGCCATTACGGTGAAGGAATTAGCGAGTGAATTTGTAGAATTATATAGGAAACTAGAAGATGATAAATGAACCTTGCTGATGCAAGGTTTTTTTATTTTATTAAATGGAAGATTAAAATAATAAACTATTTTTCAGTGTTTTTGTTTTAAATACAACTAGACAACTAAACACTAATCTATTTTCATACAGTTATGTGTTGAAAGTGTGTTGTTTTATAACACACTGTGTGTGATTTGAGCGACACACTAATTGAAAGCGTTAACACACAAAGAAAATAATCGAAAAAACGCTGATTTTAGTGGTTTTAAAAAGTTGGCACGCTAATTGCATTAATAAATAGCGTAAAGAAAAATAAATAAACATAAATTTTTAATACAACACAAGGGGGATTTTCAAATGAATATTTTATTATGTTGCTCAGCAGGGATGTCTACAAGTTTACTAGTTACAAAAATGGAAGCGGCTGCAAAAGCTCGCGGTCTAGAAGGAAAGATTTGGGCTGTATCTGGGGATGCAGTGAAAACGAATATCGATCAAGCAGATGTATTATTACTAGGACCACAAGTTCGTTACATGCTTTCTTCAATGAAAACGCTTGCTGATGAGAAAAACGTTGGAATCGATGTTATCAATCCAATGCACTACGGCATGATGAATGGAGAAGCAGTTTTAGATCACGCGTTAACACTTAAAAAATAATTAGGGGGGAAGCGAAATGCAAAAGTTTATTGCATTTATGGAGAAATATATTGTTCCTGTCGCTGGTAAAATTGGATCGCAACGTCACTTAGCTGCAATCCGTGATGGATTTATTGCAGTTATGCCACTTATTTTAGTTGGTGCACTTGCATCACTAATTAATGGTTTTCCGTCTGAAGCTTTCCAAGATTTTATGAAAGGTTTATTTGGTGAAACTTGGAAACAAGTTGGCGGTGGAATGTGGACCGGTTCTTTCGCAATTCTAGCATTAATCATAGCATTTACAACAAGTTATAACTTAGCAAAATCTTACGGCGTTGATGGTTTGTCAGCAGGTATTATTTCATTTGGTGCGTTAATTATTCTTACGCCAACAACACCGAAAGAAGGCGGATTGAATTTAGCTTGGACAGGTGCACAAGGGTTATTCGTAGCGATTATTGTAGCACTTCTTGTTACTGAAGTATTCCGTTTCTTTGTACAAAGAGAAATTACCTTTAAAATGCCAGATGGAGTACCACCAGCAGTTTTAAGATCTTTCGCAGCTTTAGTGCCAGCATTTGTTATCTTAACAGCAGTTGCAGGTATTCAATTAGCGGTAAAATTAGCTGGTACAAGTGTTCATGAATTTATCTTTAATACAATTCAATCACCACTGCAAAGTTTAGCAGGGACATTACCAAGTGCAATTGTGATTGTATTCCTTGTTCATCTTCTTTGGTTCTTCGGTTTACATGGTCCAAATATCGTTGGTGGTATTATTGAGCCATTATACTTACCGGCATTAGAGAAAAATATTAATTTATTCAAAGGTGGCACATCTGCATTTGATGTTCCAAACATTGTTACAAAACCATTCTTTGATACTTTCGTATATCTTGGTGGTTCTGGTGCAACATTAGCGTTCTTAGTAGTGGTATTACTTGTAGCAAAAAGTGCACAATTACGCGGTGTATCTCGCTTATCAATTGGACCAGGTGCATTCAATATTAACGAACCAGCAATCTTTGGTACACCAATTATTTTAAATCCAATTTTATTCTTACCGTTTATCCTAACACCAATCGTATTAGTAATTACTTCTTATACAGCTATATCTATGGGTTGGGTACCAAAAACAGTTGTGATGATTCCATGGGCAACACCACCAATTATTAGCGGTTATCTTGTAACAGGTGGACATATTTCTGGTGCAATTCTACAGTTATTCAACTTTGTGATTGCGATGGTAATCTATTATCCATTCGTTGTATTATGCGATCGTTCTGTTGTTCGCACTGAAAAAGCAGCAGCACAAGGTAATAATAATTCTTTACCTATGTAACATAGTAGTTGTTCTTACAGACAACATTGTCTGTGAGAACAACTACCTTTATATCATGTTCAGAAAGATGAGACCCATCTAGAAGAACACCAAAATACGATTAATAAATTAATATTTTAATAGAAATGTTCAAACTGAAGGGGTATTTAAATCGGTTGAACTTTATAGAGAGGGCGGTAATTATGATGACTACAGCAGAACAAATTCCATTCCAATTGATTTTAAATAGTGGTAATGCACGAAGCTTTGCAATGGAGGCACTTCAATTTGCCAGACAGGGGAAAATGGCGGAAGCAGATGAAGCGATGGTAAAGGCGAAAGAAGCGATTAATGAAGCGCATCATTTCCAAACAGAGCTCATACAATCAGAAGCAAGAGGAGAAAAAACAGAGATTAGTGTTCTTTTAATTCACGCACAAGATCATTTAATGAATGCCATTACAGTAAAAGAATTAGCGGCAGAGTTTATCGACCTTTATAAAAAGTTAGAAGCGAAAGGGGAATAAAGCATGACTGGAATTAAAATTGCTACAATCGGCGGTGGATCTAGTTATACACCAGAATTAATTGAAGGATTTATTAAACGTTATGATGAGCTTCCTGTTCGTGAAATTTGGTTAGTAGATATTGAGGCAGGAAAAGAAAAGTTAGAAATCGTTGGTAACTTAGCGAAACGTATGGTAAAGAAATCAGGTTTACCGATTGAGGTACATTTAACACTTGATCGTCGTGAAGCATTAAAAGATGCTGACTTCGTAACAACTCAACTTCGCGTTGGTTTATTAGAAGCACGTGCAAAAGATGAAGCAATTCCATTAAAATATGATGTAATTGGTCAGGAAACGAATGGTCCTGGTGGTTTATTCAAAGCGCTGAGAACGATTCCTGTTATTTTAGATATTTGTAAAGATATGGAGGAGCTTTGTCCGAATGCATGGTTAATTAACTTTGCAAACCCAGCTGGTATGGTAACAGAAGCTGTCCTTCGTTATACGAATATTCAAAGAGTAGTTGGTCTATGTAACGTTCCAATCGGAATTCGTATGGGTCTTGCAAGATTACTTGAGGTAGATGCAAGTCGTGTACACGTTGATTTCGCAGGTTTAAATCACATGGTATACGGACTAGACGTATACTTAGATGGTGTAAGTGTAATGGATCGTGTATTAGAGCTTGTAACAGATCCAGAAAAGCAAATTACGATGGAAAATATCGCAGCGCTTAACTGGGAGCCAGACTTTATTCGCGGCCTTCGTGCAATTCCATGCCCATACCATCGCTACTACTACAAAACACGTGAAATGTTAGAAGAAGAGAAAGAAGCTTCAATTGAAAAAGGTACACGTGCAGAAGTAGTAAAACAATTAGAAGATGATTTATTCGAGTTATATAAAGACCCGAATTTAGATATTAAACCACCACAATTAGAAAAACGTGGCGGCGCTTATTATAGTGATGCAGCATGTAGCTTAATTACGTCTATTTATAATAATAAAGGTGATATTCAGCCTGTTAATACACGAAACAACGGTGCAATTGCAAGCTTACCACATGATTCTGCTGTTGAAGTGAATTGTATTATTACGAAAGAAGGTCCAAAACCAATTGCAATTGGAGATCTTCCAGTACCAGTTCGCGGTTTAGTACAACAAATTAAATCATTTGAGCGCACAACAATTGAAGCTGCTGTTACAGGGGATTATCATAAGGCACTGCTTGCTATGACAATTAATCCGCTTGTACCATCAGATAAAGTTGCAAAACAAATTTTAGATGAAATGTTGGAAGCACATAAAGAACATCTTCCACAGTTCTTTAAAAAGATAGAGAAATAAAGTGAAACTTTAATCAGTGGGAGGCTTCATTCTCCACTGATTATCAGCCCGCACTAATTGGGCTTTTACGGGCAGTTGATCTCCCGCCTATCTTCCTTCCTCGTATTCGTCGAGTTTTGAGGTGGGGGTCTTACAGCCTGTTAACGCGGGATAAAGCGGCGCTATTTAGCCCGCTTTTTATTTTGATAGGAGGTATCGTTGATGATTAAGTTAATTGTAAATGCAGATGATTTCGGTCTTACAGAAGGGACAAATTACGGCATTATTGACGGACATACAAACGGGCTTGTAAATTCAACGACGATGATGATGAACATGCCAGGAACAGAGCATGCGGTACGGTTAGCAAAAGAGTATAAAACGTTAGGAGTAGGAGTGCATCTCGTATTAACGGCAGGAGAACCACTATTAAAGGATGTACCATCACTTGTAGGGAAAGATGGGGTGTTTCATAAACAAAGTGTTGTAAGGGAAGGAAATATAAATCCAGAAGAGGTTGAGAGAGAATGGACGGCTCAAATTGAGAAGTTCTTATCTTACGGATTAATACCAACTCATTTAGATAGTCATCATCACGTGCATGGGTTACCAATTTTACACGATGTTCTTGAGAGACTAGCGGATAAATATAATGTTCCAATTCGCCGTTGTGAGGAAGAGAGAGCGGTGCGCCCATTTTCAGATGTGTTTTACAGTGATTTTTATGCAGATGGTGTGACAGAAGATTACTTTACGAAGTTAGGAGATTGCGTGAAAGATGGGCAATCAGTAGAAATTATGGTTCATCCAGCTTATATTGATCCAGAGCTTGTGAAGCGCTCTTCTTACGTAATGGATCGTGTGAAAGAACTGCGTATTTTAATTGAGAGCGAGTTGCCTGAAGGAATAGAGCTTGTGAAGTTTCAATAGGAAAACGACGGCTAAAGAGGGCCGTCGTTTTTTGAATTACAAAATGGATAGAACATATCCGCCGAAGGCTCCGAGTATAACGATAACCCAAGGTGGTGTTTTCCAAAAAGCGAGTAAACAAAAAAGAAGAGAAGCAAGGACGAAATCTGAAGCATTCATAATTGTACTCGTCCAAATTGGATTATAAAAGGCTGCTAGTAAAATACCGACAACGGCTGCGTTTATCCCAAGTAGTGCCCCTTGTATATAAGATGCTCTTCTTATACTGTCCCAAAATGGTAAAACCCCAATAACGAGAAGAAAGGCAGGAAGGAAGATAGCGATTGTTGCGATCACTGCTCCAAGAGTTCCGTTTAACACTGCACCTATATAAGAGGCGAATGTAAAGAGGGGACCTGGTACTGCTTGCGTTAATCCATATCCAGCTAGAAATTGTTCTTTTGTCATCATTCCATTTTGTACGAACTCGCCCTCAAGAAGAGGGAGTACGACGTGTCCACCGCCAAATACGAGAGAACCAGAGCGGTAAAGACTATCAAATAATGCGATATAAGGAGAGAGAGATCGCATTATTGGTAGCAATAGTAATAGTCCGAAAAACAAGATGAGGCAAGAACTAGCCATCGTTTTAGAAATAGAAATTTGTATCTTATATGATTGAGCGTTCTGAGGGACTTTATATAAAATCCAGCCGACAAGCCCTGAAAGTACAATGAGAATGATTTGTGTCCAGCTACTTGGCCATAACAAGACAATCGCAGCAGTTACAATAGCGATTGTTGCACGGTTTCGATCTGGTGTTAACTTTTGCGCCATTCCCCAAATAGCATGGGCGACGATTGCGACTGCTACGAGTTTTAGTCCGTGAATCCAGCCTGAACTTCCAAGTTCGAATTGATTAAGAAATGAAGCGAAAAAGACTAAAACGAGAACAGACGGGAGGGTGAATCCAATCCAGGAGATGATTGCCCCTAATAGTCCACCGCGTAATAATCCAACCCCCATACCAACTTGACTGCTAGCAGGACCCGGAAGGAATTGGCATAGTGCTACTAAGTCACCGTAACTTTTTTCATCCATCCATTTTCTTTTCTGTACGTATTCGTGGTGGAAATAGCCGAGATGGGCGACAGGACCACCAAATGAAGTAAGTCCTAATTTAAATGAGACGAGAAAAATTTCTAATAATGTGTGAAAAGTATATTTGTTATTTTTCAAAGGAACCCCCTATAATGTTTTTTCTATGTGCATTATACAAGAGACTGTAAATTAAAAGGAACGATTTTGATGTAAAGATTTTGTGAATCTTTTCTTCGGAATTAAAAGTTGAAAAAGTCATAAATGATTATGTGTAAACCATAAAGTAGTAGAAGAAGTGCTGGGAAATTTATATAAGGAGAATGCCTTATGACAACACATTTTTTTGCTAGGTTAACGGGGAAGAGGGAAGTGCCTCCTGTAAATACAGAAGCTTTTGGGGTAGCAGAGTTTATTTTTAGTGATGATTTAACGAAATTGCATTACAGAGTAATACTAAAAAATATAGAAAAGGTCACGTCATGTCAAATTCATTTAGGGGAGTCCACTCACGTTGGTCCTGTTGTTCTCTATTTATACGGTCCGTTAGAACAAGGAATTAGTTTGAATGAGGGAAGCGTTACTGGTGTAGTGAATGTGGAGGATTTCGAAGGGCCGTTACAAGGAAAATCATTTGTTCACCTTCTCCAAGAAATTATTCAAGCAAATGTATATGTAAATGTTTATACGAAATCACATAAAAAAGGAGAAATAAGAGGGCGAATTAGAAAAGTAAAGCAGTAGAGGAAAAGGCTGTCCATATGTTGGAACAGCCTTTTCTCCTTATATAAGGTGCTATTTTTTATCGATTATTGTCAGTAAATCGATAATATAATTGCACGTATTACGCACGAGATACAATATCGCCTAGCTTAATTTTTAACAGGCTGATTTTTAATAAAGAAGTCCATGACATAAAATACTTCATCATCGGGTATTTGTATTTCAAATGTATTTTCAATCGGTTGCAATGCTTTTTTAACTTTCATATACATCCAGTACTCATCTTGTCTTCTTTTTTCTTTATCAGGATGAGGGAGAAGGCTTTCCCCTTTTTGAAGACGGTCAACCATACAGCTCATATGCAAAATAACACCCATTAAGCTATCAGGGGTTAGCTGTAAAGAAATTAATTCTTGAATTGTATTTAATGCGTAACGAATTGTTTTGATGAGTAATGCTCCATCATTACGCTGCATTTGTTGTTCGAGAATATCAGCCATCTTCGCATATGTTTCTTCATACGTAAGTAATTCTTGAATTGGCTGAATTGCTGTGTAGTTCACAATATCTTGGAAATGATATGTTAAGCATGGTACTTGCACATCAAAATTCGTGACGATACAAATGATATTACGCTCTTTTTTTATATTCTCAATCATTTTCGTTAAATCTTTTTCATGGACGATACTGATCGGAATAATCTCAATTAAGTCTTTGTCAAAACGTAAATAATTCTCTAACATTTTTTGAATAGCTAAAGCACTTCCTTCGCCAGTTAAACAAGCTGTTAAAATAACAGATTTCATTGGAGAGAGTGGTTTTTTCTTTTCTTCTTGTACGTTTAAGTAAAACGGTGTTAAGTTCTTTACTGTTTCATATAGTGTGTCTAATGAATAACCGAGCTGAGCTTTTCGAGCCGCTTCTAGTACATGTGGTGTGCTCGTCATCGAGAGAACACGTACAGGAACTTTGAACTCTGTCTCTAATATGTCACCGATATAAGCGAGCGATCCCATATCAACAAGCAAGAGAAGTCCGTGTATATTTTGGAGTGTTTTCATATACACTTTCACACGTTCTAAAAAGTCTTTCGGTGATTCGTGTAGCGGCATATCAATACCGGTTACTTCATCAATACCGAGAAGTTCATTCGCCACGTTTGCCATTTCTGTTGCGATACCATTACCGTGCGCTAATATTAATACTTTTACTTCTGTTTGTGAGGCAGGAATTGGGTCGACGACGAAGAACATTGTTAAAAAACCTGCTTCATCCATAGGCATTGTTATTTGTAATTCTTCCTCTAATAGCTGAATACATTGCATAGCTACAGAAAAAGCTTCTTTATATTTCGTACGAATTTGATTTAACTGTGGGTGATGAATTTGTTTTCCGCCCTGCAAACGTTGTAGAGTTGTCTGTACATGTAGACTTAAAGCGAGAAATACTTTTTCATCAAACGTCTTAGATAAATGTTTTTCAGCGAGTTCCGCAATTTTTTCACATACGGAAACGATATTACGATCCACAATTTTAAATACATTTTCATGACTTGTCTTTTTTGACATTTGGTTAAAATATTGTACGAAAAAGCTTTGAATATCATTTTCTATTAGTAGTTCTAATTCTTCCTCTTCAATACCGCGTGCTTGCAGTTCTTCATATTTATAATCAATATAGTCGTAAATAGAAGAACGTTTTTCCTCTTCTGTTTTATGCTGACTCCAACCTTCGTCGCCCGTAAATACAAATGTTTCATTTGGTATTTGGTACAGGTGGCGGCTCTTTCTTTCAATAAATAGTCCTTCTTTCATATACCAAGGTAAATCCGTACTTGAAACATAGACAGAATCACGTTTTTTTGTCACAAAATCAGAATAAGCTTTCGCACAGGCAATTTGTACATCCGTTTTTAATTGACCGATGTTATTGGGACAATTGTAGAAGACGAAAGCACGCATTGCATTCGGGCTAACGTGAATTTCTTTTCGGAGACGAATTGCTTCATTTGTGAAAAATAGTTGCAGTAAAGCAAAGCGTTCTTTATGTGTACGCTCACGAAGTGGTGGAAGCGTGACAGTCATAGGTATACGTCTTGTAAATGTCTTTAATAAAAATGAATTTGGTTCTTCTGTTGTTGCAGTAATGATTAATACTTGTGCTTTACGTTCGTTCTCTGTTTCTCCAAGGCGGCGGTATACTCCGCGGTCAATAAAGGTGAAAAGCATTTCTTGCCCTTCTGGAGGAAGGCGATGTACTTCATCTAAGAAAAGGATTCCTTCATTTGCTTTTTCAATTAATCCTTTTTGATCACTTGCGCCTGTGTAGGCTCCTTTTTTAATCCCAAATAACTGTCCAAGTAGTAGCTGTGGATTGTTTGCATAATCAGCACAGTTAAATACGATAAATGGTGCGTTTTTTGGAAGTTGTTCAACTTCAATTGCATATTCGTGCATTAAGGAAGCAAACATAGACTTTCCAACCCCTGTTTCTCCTAGTAGTAAAGTATGCATACCGTTTGGAGGATAGAGGATAGAAGCTTTCGCTTTTTCAATTGCGATTTTAAGGCTTGTATTTTCAACTGCAAATGTATCTAATGAAGTAACGTCTTTTGAATGCGTTTCCAACGAAGGGTTCGTTTCTATGTAAAAACGAACAGGTCGCGTATTTGTTTTTAATAAACGTTTATCTTTTACAAGTTTGTTTAAGTCGCTACTTACATTGGCACGATCTAGTTGTAGAAGGGTTGCGAGTTCTGATGCGGTTACACCTTCTGTATAATTTCCTTCTTGTATTGCGTTAAAAATGAGATCTATTCGTTTCATTTCTATTCACCTCGAAACTTCATCACTATTTAAAATTTTACACAAAAATGGGAAGTGTGGGAAGAGAAAAATAAAACAGCTTTAGCACATAGGCACTAAAGCTGTTACAATCTTGTGTCTTTCCAAAAATTCACTTCGAGATGGGAAGAGGGATTATAAGGAAGAAGTTTGTATCCTTGTGACTGCAAATAATCAATTACTTTTGGAAGTATTTGTACGGTAACACTTGAATCATGCATTAAAATAACCTCGACTTGTTCATTGCTTTGATTACGAACTCTTTCTAGTATGGCAGAAGGGTTCTCAAAGCTTTTCCAATCATATGTATCAATAGTCCAATCCCACATTTTATATTGGGCCGATACGAGTGCGTCGCGGTAATTCTTTTTTAAGTAAGGCATACTACCATATGGGACGCGAACGAGATGGGTATTTAATTTCGTAATTTGCCGAACAATGTTTTGCGTTTGTTCCATTTCTGCAATTAAAGTAGAAGGATCGCCAGTGTAAAGGCGTTTCACATCATGTGACATACTATGAAGCCCGATATAATGTCCTTCTTTAATTAATCGTTGCATTGTTTTTTGGTAATGCGGCACTTTTCCGCCGATAACAAAGAAAGTTGCTTTTCCGTTCTTTTCTTTTAAAATGTTTAAAATTTGCGTAGTATATTTGTTTGGTCCGTCATCAAATGTTAAGTACGCGATCTTTTGTGTAGGAGAGGTCGTTTCAGCATTTGGATGATGTTCGGCAGGAATAACTGTAGTTGCTTCTGGATTAGATGACGCGTACATAGTAATTGTGAAAAATAAAATGATACATTGAAATACTCGCTTGATCATAACATTCACCCTCAGTTTGACAATCAAGATGTAAAAAAGAAAAATTGATGCTTTTCTTATTATGTATATCTTTCTCCAATAGAGGAACTCTCAAACAATCTATATTTTGGAAATATAAAATAAGGAGTAAAAAATAAAAAATAGCATCCTCTTTGAAAAAAGAGGATGCTATTTGAATATTTCATAATTGTAAAGGCTATACTACAATTAGTCTTCTCGTCTTTTCACTTTTTTATAGAAGGAAATAATTGGTTTATAACGTTCGTGTACAAGTCCAATTATTTCAGCAATGATTTCTGTAAAGATGATTAAAGCGAAAAGAAGAATAACTGATAACCAGAGTGTTCTACTATTACTGAAGATAATAGCATTTACACTAAAGAAAATACCAAATGCGTATATAATTAGTACCGTTGTACGATGAGAGAATCCCATTGCAAGCAAACGATGATGTAAATGCGATTTATCTGGTGCTGAAATAGGCTTTTTATTTACGATACGGCGGATAATTGCAAATAACGTATCAAATACAGGTACACCTAAAATGATAATTGGAACGATAAAGCTGAATAGTGTTACGCTTTTGTATAATCCAAGTAACGATATAACAGAAATACAGTATCCTAAAAATAGTGCTCCCGTATCTCCCATGAAAATTTTTGCTGGATGGAAGTTGTAAAATAAAAATCCGATTGTACTTGCCAATGTAATTAATGCGAGTGGTAAGATAATAACTGCTCCAGTGCCCCATGGGCTAGTGAAGGCCATATATGCCAGTGTTGCAAGTACGATAGATGAAATTCCAGCAGATAATCCATCTAAACCATCTATCAAGTTGATGGCATTTGTGATACCTACAATCCAAAATACTGTAATTGGATAAGCAAGCCATCCAAGTTCAGTATCCCCGATAATTGGAATATATAATACTTGCACTAATAATCCGCTTTTAACAATCAAAATGGCAACTAATAGTTGTCCACCGAATTTTACTTTTGCAGATAACTCGTACATATCATCTAAAATCCCGATGATTACAATGATAATCGCACCTAATGTTATTGTTAACATTCTTTGTTCATATAACCCGCCAACAACAAAGCCTACAGCTACACCGATAAATATTGCTAACCCGCCAAGACGAGGCATAATCTTTTGATGTACTTTACGTGCGTTTGGCTTATCTGTTGCTCCTATTTTAAAAGCTAATTTGATAACTAAAGGAGTAACGACGAGTACGGTGATGAAAGATGCCAAAATGGCATAAATCACTTGTGAGTCCATTAATACCCCACCTTTTTATAGTCTAACATAATTTTTTGTTTATTTATCTGAAAATTATGATGTTTGTTTACAGGCTCATAACATATGGTATCACAAAAAGATTAGAATTCAATCTTTTTTTCTTTTCACGGTAAATGGAAGTGTATAGAATATATGACAATTGTATACGGAATGTTTGGCCATTTGAGAAGGTTGATTGTGTTGTTATTTATAATAAGACATTTTTGTTTTCTCCTGTAGTAAGTTAAGTACTTTTATTTCAGTATTATAAGTGTTGCACGTAGAAATGAGTATGTTCCGTGTTAAAATATGGGAATTTATATTGTTTCATTTAACTTTACAAAAACTTAAAAAAGAATGGAAAAGGTAATTCATATAATAAACAAGGAAAAGGGGTTTCTCGTTTTTATCCCGCTATTTGCGGGCAGTAAGACTCCCACCTCAAAATTCGGTGAATGTAAGGAAGTTAGGTGGGAGATAACTGCTCGTAAAATCCCGATTGGTGTGGGCTAATAATGGACCCTACTACTGATTAAAGTTTCACTTTATTATGAGAGGGGGAAGCACAGGGAAATCCTATGTATTCGTATATTTTCTATTGTATATTCCTGTGCGAAAGGGAAATGAAAATTACGATAATCGGTACTGGATATGTTGGATTAATTACTGGAGTAGGTTTGGCGAGATTGGGACATTCAGTCACATGTTTTGATATAAATCATGAAAAAATTGAACGGATCAAACAAGGGGATTTGCCCATTTATGAATGTGGCTTACATGAATTCATACATGATGCATATGAGCATACACATTTAACTTTTACAACAAGTAAATCAAAGGCATTTAACAATGCCGAGTTTATATTTATTGCGGTTGGAACACCATCATTAGCAGATGGGACAGCTGATTTAACATATGTTCAGCGCGCTTGTGATGACATTGGGACATACGTGAATAATGATATTATTGTTGTTACGAAAAGTACGGTTCCTGTAGGTACAAATGATGCTATGAAGGGATGGATTGAGGAGAAGTTACAAGGAAGGCATATATTACATATCGTATCGAATCCAGAGTTTTTACGAGAAGGTTCTGGTATTTATGATTTCTTCCATGGTGATCGTATTGTAATTGGAGCAGATGATGAGAAGGTTGCACGAAAAGTAGGGAGCTTGTACAGTGCATTATGCTTACAAACGTATATTACAGATATTAAAAGTGCAGAGATGATTAAATATGCGTCTAATGCATTCTTAGCTACAAAAATTAGCTTTATTAATGAGATTTCAAATATATGTGAAAAGGTAGGCGCAAATGTATTAGATGTGGCAAAAGGAATGGGGATGGATAAGAGAATCGGTGCGCATTTTTTAGATGCAGGCATTGGATACGGGGGATCATGCTTTCCGAAAGATACGAAAGCACTCGTACAAATTGCAGGAAATGTTTCTCACGATTTTCGTTTGCTAAAAGCGGTCATTGAAGTGAATAATAAGCAACAGTTGTTATTGATTGAAAAAGCGAAAAAAGTAATAAATATGAATAAGAAGCGGGTTGCAGTTCTTGGAGTAGCATTCAAACCAAACACGGACGATATTAGAGAGGCGCCGTCTCTTATTATAATACGGGAATTAATGAATATGGGGGCAGATGTAGTTGTATACGATCCAAAAGCCATTCAGCATGTACAAAAAATATTTGGGAAGGCAATACAATATGCTGAATGTATAGATGAATCGATTAGGGGGGCGAGTGCAGTTTTTATCGCAACGGAATGGGAGTCTATTCGAACGTATCCATTAGAAAAGTATGTACAACTTATGGGGGAACCTATTCTATTTGATGGGAGAAATTGTTATACTAATGAGGATGCTAAGAAGCAAGGGATAGATTACTACTCAGTAGGACGAAAGAATGTTTGTAATAAACATATTTCTATTATTCTTTAAAAAAAGCATGTTCCTTGTTTATTCTTATATATCATGAAAATTGTAACTAGTGAAAGAAAAGGGGCAATAAAATGACTGAACGTTTAAAAGTAATGACAATTTTCGGGACACGTCCAGAAGCAATTAAAATGGCACCTCTTGTATTAGAGTTGCAAAAGCACCCTGAAAAAATAGAGTCGATTGTGACTGTAACAGCGCAACATCGTCAAATGTTAGATCAAGTATTAAGTATTTTTGGAATTACACCAGATTTCGATTTAAATATTATGAAAGACCGTCAAACTTTAATTGATATTACAACGCGTGGTCTAGAAGGCTTGGACAAAGTAATGAAAGAAGCGAAGCCTGACATTGTACTTGTACATGGTGATACAACAACAACATTTATTGCTAGCTTAGCTGCTTTTTATAATCAAATTCCAGTAGGTCATGTTGAAGCTGGACTTCGTACATGGGATAAGTATTCTCCATATCCAGAAGAGATGAATCGTCAATTAACAGGTGTAATGGCAGATCTTCATTTCTCACCTACAGCAAAATCAGCAACGAACTTACAGAAAGAAAATAAAGATGAGTCACGCATTTTCATCACAGGAAATACAGCGATTGACGCACTGAAAACGACTGTAAAAGAAACATATAGCCATCCTGTACTAGAGAAACTTGGAAATGATCGTCTTGTACTAATGACAGCGCATCGCCGTGAAAACTTAGGTGAGCCAATGCGTAATATGTTCCGTGCAATTAAGCGCCTTGTTGATAAACATGAAGATGTTCAAGTTGTGTACCCTGTTCATATGAATCCTGTTGTTCGTGAAACAGCAAATGATATTTTAGGCGAACATAATCGTATTCATTTAATTGAGCCGCTAGATGTAATTGATTTCCATAATGTTGCAGCTCGTTCATACTTAATGTTAACTGATTCTGGCGGTGTACAAGAAGAAGCACCATCACTTGGTGTACCAGTTCTTGTTCTTCGTGATACAACGGAGCGTCCAGAAGGTATTGAAGCAGGTACATTGAAATTAGCAGGAACAGACGAAGAGACAATCTTTGGTCTTGCTGATGAGTTGTTATCAAATAAAGAAGCTCATGATAAGATGGCGAAAGCATCTAACCCTTACGGTGATGGCCATGCATCAGAGCGAATTGTAGAAGCAATTTTACAACACTTTAATAAGTAAATAAAAAAGAGCCAAATCGCATATGATTTGGCTCTTTTTGTTATTGCTGATTTCTCATAATCCACTCTGCATGAGCATTTGTAGAAGGAGGTGGCTCAGTAGGTGTTTTGTTCTGGCTCGTTTCTTTCTTTGCTTTTTCGTTAGAGTTAGGATTTGGTTCGGTTTTTGTAGTTGGATTTGTTGGAGTGTTTGTTTTTTCTCCTAGCTCTTTTTCAATTTCGTTACGTACGGTCTCTACACTGACTGGATCCGGAAGGAAGTAATAAATACCGTCCATTTTTTTATCTTCTCCTTCAAGCTTTAATGTTTGTATTGTAGAAGGATCAAATCCAGAGAGTTTATTGTAAAGAGCAAGTCCATCCGAAATAGGAATGTCGGTCTTTATATATTTTCCAACGACAGTCGTTAAATCTTTAATTTTAAATACAGTAGAGGCGGAATTTAGTTTTTGAGCAACAGCGGCTAGTAATTGTCTTTGTCTAGTAGCTCGACCATAATCGCCGTTTGGATCCTGCTTTCGCATACGGACGTAAGCGAGTGCTTCTTCACCGTTTAAGCTTTGTTTCCCTTGCTTAAATTGGATTTTTTTGTAGTAATCCACGTCAGAACGCTCCCAGAAATCGAAGGGGACATCAACGGTAACACCGCCAACAGCATCAACGATACCTTTAAAACCTTGGAAATCAATTTTAATATAATGGTCTACAGGAACTTTTAGAAACCCTTCGACAGTTTTGATTGCCATTTTTTCTCCACCGTAAGCATGCGCAGCGTTAATTTTGTCTTCCTTGTCCTTTCCAACAATTGGAACGCGGCTGTCGCGAGGAATACTCATAAGCGAAACCTTTTGAGTTTTCGGATTGACTGTCGCAAACATTAATGAGTCTGTACGACCATTTTGCCCGTCTGTTGCATAATCCTCTATACCCATAATGAGGATTGTAAAAGGTTCCTTTGTAATTTCTATATCTTCGGCTCTTAAATCCGATTTTTCACGAGTAAAACCACTGTACATCCCCATGAGAGAAGTGTAGGAATTTAATATATAAAGTCCTACACTGCTAAATAAAAATGCGAAAATAAAGAAGTAGAAAAGTTTTCTTCTTCGCTTCTTTTTTATTCTGCGATTTTGGAGATGATAATAACGTTCTTCCATATATAATCTCCTTAGTTCATTGTAGAGAAGTAATTCACTACATTAATCTTTAAAGGTGATGATGTAGTTATTCTTAGATAACATCTTGTTCTAAGTACAACATATCTCCCTCTGTAATTGTACATTTCCCGTTTGTTAGTTCAATCATCCAATCTGTGAATGCTTGCTTTCCATCTTCTTCTACATACGTATCAAATGTGACATTTTCTAAGTAATGTATATCTTTAATGACATATTTTGAATTTCGTAATTCGTTTTCGACTTTGCCGAGCAATGTGTAATCAATTTCGTTCTGCATAACTCGCATTAGTTTTCGTTCAACAACACCGACGTAATTAATACCTTCGCTTGTACACTTTCCATATGCACGAATTAATCCACCCGCACCAAGTTTTATGCCACCAAAATAGCGTGTCACGACAACGACAGTATCTTTTAGACCGCGTTTTTTTAGCACTTCTAAAATGGGTACGCCAGCTGTGCCGCTAGGTTCACCATCATCATTTGCCTTTTGAATGTGATCTTGTTCACCGATTAAATATGCGGAACAATTATGTGTTGCATTCCAATGTTTCTTTTTAATTTTTTGTATAAACTCTTGAGCTTCTTCTTCAGTTGTAGCTCTGCTTACATAACAAATAAATCTTGATTTTTGAATGACAATTTCGTGTTCGCCATAGTCTTTGATTGTTAAATATTGTAATAGCACTGATATACGCCCCTATCTATCAAAATGGCTAGTCCTTTACATTTTAAAAGCGGACGTTTTTATATTCAAACATTTTTTATAAATATGTTGAAACTTTTGATGAGCATCTCATTTTTTTGTTGTAATTTGTCGAGATGGTGAGTATAATTTTTCACCGGCATTTTTATGTATGGATGCACCATTTTTAGTTTTCGTGTAAAATTAGGGAATAAAAACTTTTTTATAAGGCAGGTACGAAAATGAAAACAGCTATTGTTACTGATAGTACAGCGTATATACCGAAGCATATTCGTGAAGAACTCAATATATATATGATTCCATTAAACGTTGTGTTTGGAACGGAATCTTATCAAGAAGAAGCTGAAATTTCAGCAGATGATTTTTATGTGAAAGTACGTGAGCAAGAAGAACTTCCGAAAACGTCTCAGCCAGCAATCGGAAAGTTTGTGGAGCTATATGAGGAATTATCTAAGGATTATGATGCGGTTATTAGTATTCATCTTTCTAGTGGAATCAGTGGTACATACCAAACAGCAACGACAGCTGGACAGATGGTAGAGGGTATTGAAGTATATACGTACGACTCTGAAATTAGTTGTGAAGTACAAGGATTTTATGTGCGTGAAGGTGCAAAACTAGCAAGTGAAGGCAAGGAACCAAAAGAAATTGTCGCTCGTTTTGATGAAATGAAGCAAACAGTTGACGCGTATTTTGTAGTGGATGATTTACACCATTTACAACGTGGTGGAAGATTAAATAGTGCGCAAGCTTTCATCGGTAGCTTGCTACAAGTGAAGCCGGTTTTATATTTTAGGGATAAAGTCATTATTCCATTTGAAAAGATTCGTACACGTAAAAAAGCGTTAAAACGTATCGTTGAAATTTTTGATGAACAAGCAAGTAAAGGTGTACCTATGGAAGCAGTTATTATTCATGCGCAATGTGAAGAAGAAGCGAATGAATGGAAGAAAGAATTAGAAGCAAAATATCCTCATGTCACAATTCGCACAGGTTATTTTGGTGCTGTAATTGGTACGCATTTAGGTGAAGGTGCACTAGGTCTTGGATGGTATACAAAGTAATAGGATATAAAAAGCTCTCTTTTTGAAGAGGGTTTTTTTACGGATATTTTACGTTCAGTTGACAAGTTAATATTTGGAAATGGTAAAATGTACGTAAAATAAAATAATGAGGAAAGTTTTATAACTTACTTTTTACAAGAAACTATATTATAATAGAGGAGAGGTGAAACATATGGAGCATAATTCTTGTTTATGTCCAAAGTTTGAGTCAGCTTTTACTTTGCTTAGTAAAAAATGGACTGGCTTAATTATTAAATCTTTGTTGGAAGAGTCGAAACGTTTTAGAGAAATCGCAGATATTATACCGAATATGAGCGATCGTATGTTGTCAGAGCGTTTAAAGGAATTAGAAGGCGAAGGTATTGTAGTTCGTAATGTTTATCCAGAAGTACCAGTTCGAATTGAATATGGCTTAACTGAAAAAGGGAAAGCGTTAGAAAGTGTTATGGATGAAGTCCAAAATTGGGCTGAGAAATGGATGAAATAGCGTTTTTATTTGTAATGGTATATGTAACAAAACGTAAGGGACACCTTACGTTTTTTTTTGTTTATCCAGCTATTTGTGGGCAGTAAAACTCCCACCTCAAAATTCGGCTGGAGCGAAGAAGTTAGGTGGGAGATCAACTGCCCGTAAACGCCCGATTGGTGCGGGCTGATTATAGTTTCACTTTATAAAAACGGTAGGGCTTTTAAATTTCTACATATACATACAAAATTATACATATTTTGCACTAGAGGTGCATAAAATATTACATTTGCTTTACAAAAGCGTAACATTAGCAAAAAAAATCCCGAATTATGGTATAAATTTTATAGGTTATATACGGAAAAAGAAAAAGGAAAGCGGTGTAAAAAAATAAAATGAAAAAGCTAAAAATGGCGTCTTGCGCATTAGTTGCAGGGTTAATGTTTTCAGGTCTAACACCAAATGCATTTGCAGAAGATAAGATTTCTGATGTGAAATCTCAAATTAACGCACAAAATGACACTTTACATAAACAACAACAAGAACGTGATGAATTACAAAAACAAATGAATGACTTAAACAAAACAATTCAAGGTTTAGATAAGTCTGTTCAAGAGAATGCTACAAAACTGGATGAAACAACGAAAAAAGTTGCTGATACTGAGCAATTAATCGAAACGAAAAATAAAAGCATTGCAGAACTACAAACAAAAATTGCAAAGCGTGAAGAGTTATTAAGAAAACGTTTAGTTGCACTTCAAGAACAGCCGAACACGAACGTTGTAACAGAAGTTCTTGTAAACTCTAAAAATATTGCAGATTTAGTTGATCGTTTAACTTCTGTTTCTAAAATTCTTGAGTCTGACGAAGATATCATGAAAACACAACAACAAGATCAAGCGAGCGTAAAAAAAGATGTTGAAACGGTAAAAACAAAACAAAAAGAATTAAAAGAAGCACAAGCTCAAATTGAAACTGCTAAGAAAGAACTTGACGCTGAAAAAGCGAAAAAAGAAACAGCAGTAAATGATTTAAGCGGCAAAATGGATACAGTTGTAACTACGATGACGAGCACGGAAAGTCAATTGAAAGACCTTGAGATACAAGCATTACAATTACAACGTATGGCTGAAGAAGAGGCACAAGAAAAAGCTGCACAAGAAGCTGCTGCTCAAAAACAAGCAGAGCAAGCCGCTAAGGACGCGCAGGCTCAGCCAGCACAAGCACAAGCACAAGCACCTGCACAAGAAGCTGCACAAGAAGCTGCACCAGCAAACAACGGTGGACAAGCTCAAAAAGAAGAGCCTAAAAAAGAAGAGTCTAAAAAAGAAGAGTCTAAAAAAGAAGCACCTAAACAAGAAAAGAAACAACCAGAGCCAGCACCAACTCCGGATATTGGCGTAATCGGTAAGGCAAAGCAATACTTAGGTATGCCATATGTTTGGGGAAGTGCATCTCCATCAAAAGGTGGTTTTGACTGTAGTGGATTCATTTCTTACATTTATGGTGTAGGTCGCCAAGACGTTGCAGGTTACTGGAACTCAGTTTCTAAAGTAAGTAGCCCACAACCTGGAGATTTAGTATTCTTCCAAGGTACTTATAAAGCAGGTCCATCTCACATCGGTATTTATGTGGGGAACGGACAAATGATTCACGCGAGTGATAAAGGAATTGCTTACGGTGATATTAACAGTTCTTACAACCAGAAACATTTCTTAGGATACGGTCGATTCTAGGATTTATAATTTAATAAAAACGTGTATAAAGTCGATAGCTTACTATTTTATAAGTAGGTTATCGGCTTTTTTGAGTTTTTACGAGATTATGAGAAAGGTTTATAGTAGTGCTGGAGGTGATTGCTGATGTTAGCTGGGAAACAGTTACTATTAGAAGAACTTTCTTCAGATTTACGGGGGAAATTAAAGGATCTGAAAAAGAAGGGAGAGATTGTTTGTGTACAAGGTGTCAAAAAGAAAGCTTCTAAATATGTGTGTCAGCGCTGCGGGAATATAGAGCAGCGACTATTTGCATCATTTTTATGTAAAAGGTGCAGCAAAGTATGTACATATTGCCGTAAGTGCATAACGATGGGGAGAGTCAGTGAATGCGCTGTACTCGTTCGCGGAATCGCTGAAAGGAAAGGAGAAAAGGATTTAAACCCGTTACAGTGGGAGGGAGATTTGTCTACCGGTCAGGAGTTGGCTGCGCAAGGGGTTATGGAAGCTGTTAAACAGAAAGAATCATTCTTCATTTGGGCAGTGTGCGGGGCCGGAAAAACAGAAATGTTATTTTACGGTATTAAACAGGCACTTCAAAAAGGAGAAAGAGTTTGTATTGCAACACCGAGGACGGATGTTGTACTGGAATTAGCACCGAGATTGCAAGAAGTGTTTCCATATACAAATGTAGCTGCTTTATATGGAGGAAGTGTAGATAAGGGAAAAGATGCAGCGTTAGTCGTTGCAACTACCCATCAGCTATTACGTTATTATAGGGCGTTTCATGTTATGATTGTAGATGAGATAGATGCTTTTCCATATTGTGCCGATCAAATGTTACAGTATGCGGTAAAACAAGCGATGAAAGAGAAAGCGGCACGTATTTATTTAACTGCAACTCCGGATGAAAAGTGGAAACGTAATCTCAGAAAGGGGAAAGAAAAAGGTGTCATTGTTTCTGGACGATATCACCGGTATCCTCTGCCAGTTCCTCTATTTTACTGGTGCGGAAATTGGAAAAAAAGCCTCATTCATAAAAGAATTCCTCGAGTTTTACTACAATGGTTAAAAATATACTTAAATAAAAAGTATCCTATTTTTTTATTTGTTCCCCATGTGCGATATGTAGAAGAAATGATCCTGTTATTGAAATCGTTAGATGATAGAGTTGAAGGTGTACATGCAGAAGATCCGATGAGAAAGGAGAAAGTGGCGGCTTTCAGGAAGGGAGAAATTCCTTTGCTAGTTACAACGACGATTTTGGAGCGAGGTGTAACGGTGAAAAATTTACAAGTCGCAGTTTTAGGAGCGGAAGAAGAAATATTTTCAGAAAGTGCGCTTGTACAAATTGCAGGTCGAGCTGGTCGGAGTTTTGAAGAACCGTATGGAGAGGTCATTTATTTTCATTATGGTAAGACAGCGGCGATGGTACGTGCGAAAAAACATATTCAAAGTATGAACAAAAATGCTAAAGAACAAGGGTTAATCGATTAATGCATTGCCTTCTTTGTGATGAGTATATTTTAGAAACAGTTAGTTGGTACACCTTTTTTGTAAAATCTCATCGAAAATATATATGTGATAGATGTGAGCGGAAACTTTCCTATATTATAGGTGAAATTTGTAAAGAATGTGGACGCCCTTTAGAATTTGTTCCTGCCTCATTTCAAGAAGATGAAATTTGCATGGATTGTATAAGGTGGATGAACGAGGAGAAGTATCAGTCTTTTAAAAACCGTTCGTTATACATGTACGATGATGAGATGAAAGAAATATTAGCGCAGTTTAAGTTTAGAGGTGATGTAGAGTTAGTTCATATTTTTTATCGTCCTTTTCGAAGGCTATTTCAAAAGTATTTTGCGAATGTTTCAACCGTTATCGCTGTTCCTCTTAGTAAGGAAAGGGAATATGAACGTGGTTTTAATCAAGCTGAGTTATTGGCAGCTTGTTTACCTGTTAGTGTGTCTAATACATCATTAAGCAGAATAGAAACAGAAAAGCAAAGTAAGAAGACGCGTAAAGAAAGGGTTTCAGGAAGTAATCCTTTTTATTTTCAGGAAGAAGAGGTGTTTCATGGCCAACATATTTTACTCGTTGACGATGTGTATACGACAGGAATTACAGTTAGGCAAATTGGAAGTCTGTTATACGAAAGAGGAGCAAGTGAAGTATCTAGTTTGACACTTTGTAGAAGTTAATATGGAAATGTCGAAAGGGATAATAAAAAGGCGATAAGTCTTCTTTGACTTCATATGTTGTCATTCGTTATAGTCAGAATATGGGGCAGATGCCCTGATTTTTAGAGTGAAGGGAATGGAATGAACATGCAAGGAAAAGTGAAATGGTTCAATGCAGAAAAGGGATTTGGGTTTATTGAGCGCGAAGATGGTGATGATGTGTTTGTCCATTTTTCTGCAATTCAGCAAGATGGGTATAAGTCATTAGAAGAAGGGCAACAAGTAGAGTTTGACATTGTAGATGGAGCACGTGGACCACAAGCGGCTAATGTTGTAAAACTGTAGGGATATTGTTTTTGGGAAGAGAGAGCTGCGTTTGTGGCAACGTTATATATATAGTAGCACCTCTTGTTTTTTACAAGGGGTTTTTGTTATAAGCTGAGTTGTCAAAAAGTTGTTTCTTTTCTGTAACGAATTGTCCACAGTTATATTCGTTATCTACAATGTTAATAGGGTAAAATAAAGATAGAAACGATGCATCTTTTCATTTCAACAAAAAACGATAAAAAAATCGCAATTCCACTAATTTTTTTAAAAAAGTTAGAAGGAGTTTTTAAGCCAGTGTCGAAATTATAGTACATAGGCTTGAAAGGAGGAATTCATCTATGAAATTCAACATTCGTGGTGAAAATATTGAAGTAACTCCAGCATTAAAGGAATATGTAGAGAAAAAACTAAGTAAGTTAGAGCGTTATTTTGATACATTCCCAGAGATTAAAGTTAATTTAAAAGTATACTCTGACAAGCAACGTGTCGAGGTAACAATTCCGTTTCCGGATTTATTACTTCGTGCAGAAGAAACTAATAGCGATATGTACGCTGCTATCGATTTAGTAGTTGATAAAATTGAGCGACAAATTCGTAAACATAAAACAAAAGTAAATCGTAAGTTACGTGAGAAAGGTTCTGTGAAAACGAACTTTATCCTTCCAGAAGCAGTAGCTGTTCTGGATGAGGTAGAAGAGGATGAATTAGAACTTGTACGTACAAAACGATTCGATTTAAAACCGATGGACGTTGAAGAAGCAATCTTACAAATGGATATGCTAGGACATAATTTCTTCGTCTTCACAAATGCTGATA
Organism: Bacillus thuringiensis; assembly: GCF_014932895.1. Lineage (GTDB taxonomy): Bacteria > Bacillota > Bacilli > Bacillales > Bacillaceae_G > Bacillus_A > Bacillus_A thuringiensis_AA. Next base: position 188,216 of record NZ_JACYOF010000005.1, read on the forward strand.
CAAATGAAACTAATGTTGTATACGGCCGTAAAGATGGGAAATATGGTTTAATCGAAACTAAATAATAATTCGAAAGCGCAGCCGAAAGAGGCTGCGCTTTTTTTGCTGAAAATGGATTTTTTTAAAATCTTTTCTTAATTTAGAACGAGACATTTGGACGATTGTTGTCATAGTTATAAGACAAGTGTTACAATTATCATTAGGTATATACATTTTAGTTTTTTTAATTAGGAGAAAAATTGGCATAACATACATTTGATTTTTATAACGACTGATTGTAATAGAGAAAAAGACAAACAATCGGAAGTTTTATTTTAATAAAAAGAGGAGCGTATTTCCTATGATCGGTATTTTAAAAAAGGTGTTTGATGTAAATCAACGCCAAATTAAACGTATGCAGAAAACAGTTGAGCAAATTGATGCACTAGAACCATCCATTAAGCCGCTAACTGATGAACAATTAAAAGGAAAGACGCTTGAATTTAAAGAACGTCTAACAAAAGGTGAGACAGTAGATGATCTACTTCCTGAAGCTTTTGCGGTTGTTCGCGAAGCTGCAACGCGTGTTCTTGGAATGCGTCCGTATGGCGTACAGTTAATGGGTGGTATTGCCTTACATGAAGGGAATATCTCTGAGATGAAAACGGGTGAAGGTAAAACGTTAACGTCTACATTACCTGTATATTTAAATGCATTAACAGGAAAAGGTGTTCACGTTGTTACAGTCAATGAATACTTAGCACAACGTGATGCGAGCGAAATGGGACAACTTCATGAGTTCCTTGGCTTAACGGTAGGAATTAACTTAAACAGTATGTCACGCGAAGAGAAACAAGCTGCTTATGCTGCTGATATTACGTATAGCACAAATAATGAGCTTGGATTCGATTACTTACGTGATAACATGGTTTTATATAAAGAGCAGTGCGTTCAACGTCCACTTCATTTTGCGATTATCGATGAAGTCGATTCTATTTTAGTCGATGAAGCACGTACGCCGCTTATTATCTCGGGACAAGCTCAAAAATCAACAGAGCTATATATGTTTGCAAATGCATTCGTTCGTACGTTAGAAAATGAAAAAGATTATTCATTTGATGTGAAAACGAAAAATGTAATGTTAACAGAAGATGGTATTACGAAAGCGGAGAAAGCTTTCCATATTGAAAACTTATTCGATTTAAAACATGTTGCACTTCTTCACCATATTAATCAGGGGCTTCGCGCGCATGTTGTTATGCACCGCGATACAGATTATGTTGTACAAGAAGGCGAAATCGTAATTGTAGACCAATTCACTGGTCGTCTTATGAAAGGGCGTCGCTATAGCGAAGGATTACACCAAGCGATTGAAGCAAAAGAAGGTGTAGAAATTCAAAATGAGAGTATGACGCTTGCGACAATTACATTCCAGAACTATTTCCGTATGTACGAAAAGTTATCTGGTATGACTGGTACAGCGAAAACGGAAGAAGAAGAATTCCGTAACATTTATAATATGAATGTTATCGTAATTCCGACAAACAAACCGATTATTCGTGATGACCGTGCTGATTTAATCTTTAAATCAATGGAAGGTAAATTCAATGCCGTTGTTGAGGATATTGTAAACCGTCACAAACAAGGGCAACCTGTTCTTGTAGGTACAGTTGCAATTGAAACGTCAGAGCTTATTTCAAAAATGCTAACACGTAAAGGTGTACGCCATAACATCTTAAACGCGAAAAACCATGCGCGTGAAGCAGATATCATTGCGGAAGCTGGTATTAAAGGCGCTGTAACGATTGCGACGAACATGGCTGGTCGTGGTACGGATATTAAGCTTGGAGACGATATTAAAAACGTTGGTCTAGCAGTTATTGGTACAGAACGTCACGAAAGCCGTCGTATTGATAATCAGTTACGTGGTCGTGCTGGTCGTCAAGGGGACCCTGGTGTTACGCAGTTCTACTTATCAATGGAAGATGAATTAATGCGCCGATTTGGTTCTGACAATATGAAATCAATGATGGACCGTCTTGGTATGGATGATTCTCAGCCAATCGAAAGTAAAATGGTTTCTCGTGCAGTAGAATCTGCGCAAAAACGTGTAGAAGGAAATAACTATGATGCACGTAAGCAATTACTACAATACGATGATGTACTTCGTCAGCAACGTGAGGTTATTTACAAACAACGTCAAGAAGTAATGGAATCTGAAAACTTACGTGGCATTATTGAAGGTATGATGAAATCTACAGTAGAACGCGCTGTTGCACTTCATACACAAGAGGAAATTGAAGAAGATTGGAACATTAAAGGTCTTGTTGACTACTTAAATACAAACCTTCTGCAAGAAGGAGATGTGAAAGAAGAAGAATTACGTCGCCTTGCTCCAGAGGAAATGAGTGAACCAATTATCGCGAAATTAATAGAGCGTTACAACGATAAAGAAAAGCTTATGCCTGAAGATCAAATGCGTGAGTTCGAAAAAGTTGTTGTATTCCGTGTTGTAGATACGAAATGGACAGAGCATATTGATGCGATGGATCATCTTCGTGAAGGTATTCATTTACGTGCTTACGGTCAAATCGATCCACTTCGTGAGTATCAAATGGAAGGATTCGCAATGTTCGAGTCAATGATTGCTTCTATTGAAGAGGAAATCTCTCGTTACATTATGAAAGCTGAAATTGAACAAAACTTAGAGCGTCAAGAAGTTGTTCAAGGTGAAGCTGTTCATCCATCTAGCGATGGCGAAGAAGCGAAGAAAAAACCGGTTGTAAAAGGTGACCAAATGGGCCGCAATGATTTATGTAAATGTGGTAGTGGTAAAAAATATAAAAACTGCTGTGGTATTGGGAAGTAATACAGGGCGGTAGTTTAGACCCCTTTGGAAACTTTTATATCATGAAAAGGATTAAACTCTCTCCGTAATAAGTGGAGAGAGTTTCCCTTGTTTTATACGAAAGTAACAGCAATTATATAGAGGTGAAGGAAATGGAATTAGTAGAAATTAGACAGGAATTAGAGAAAATGGCTAAGAGATTAGCGGCTTTTAGGGGGTCTCTTTGACCTCCCTACTAAGGAGAAACAAATTGCAGAATTAGAAGAAAAAATGATGGGTGCAGGATTTTGGGATGACCAACAAGGCGCTCAAGCTGTAATTAATGAAGCAAATGCGTTAAAAGATATGGTTGGAAAGTTCCGTCAGTTAGACGAGACATTCGAAAACTTAGAAATAACGCATGAACTTTTAAAAGAAGAGTACGATGAAGATTTACATGAGGAGCTTGAATCAGAAGTAAAAGGCTTAATTCAAGAAATGAATGAGTATGAACTTCAGTTACTATTAAGTGATCCTTATGATAAAAATAATGCGATTTTAGAATTACACCCAGGTGCAGGTGGAACAGAGTCACAAGACTGGGGTTCTATGTTATTACGTATGTACACACGCTGGGCTGAAAAACGTGGATTTAAAGTAGAAACGGTTGACTACTTACCAGGTGATGAAGCTGGTATTAAGAGCGTTACTTTATTAATTAAAGGTCATAACGCTTACGGTTACTTAAAAGCAGAGAAAGGTGTACATCGTCTTGTACGTATTTCACCATTCGATTCTTCAGGCCGTCGTCATACATCGTTCGTATCTTGTGAAGTTGTACCTGAGTTCAATGATGAAGTTGAAATTGAAGTACGTACAGAAGACTTGAAAATTGATACGTACCGCGCAAGTGGTGCAGGTGGACAGCACGTAAATACGACAGATTCAGCAGTTCGTATTACGCATACACCGACAAATACGGTTGTAACGTGTCAGTCAGAGCGTTCACAAATTAAAAACCGTGAGCACGCGATGAAAATGTTAAAAGCGAAATTATATCAAAAGAAATTAGAAGAGCAACAAGCGGAGTTAGATGAAATCCGCGGCGAACAAAAAGAAATCGGATGGGGTAGCCAAATCCGTTCTTACGTATTCCACCCGTATTCTCTTGTAAAAGACCACCGTACAAATACAGAGGTTGGTAACGTACAAGCAGTTATGGATGGAGAAATTGATCCATTTATTGATGCTTACTTACGTTCTCGCATCTAAAGAGAAAAGGCCAACAAAATTGTTGGCACATGCTGAGGACAATAGAGGATATAAAGAGTTTTATTTTATTTATGATGAAGTAAAGAGGAAGAGAAGTTGGGAACGACAACTTCTCTTTTTGATGGGATTATATGTAGAATACAATGCTGTATATTGTTTTGTAAAAAGTAGAGAATAGTAAAACAGAGCGGTAATAGAGTAGGGCTGCATGTAGAACTTTTCTGATTTTCCTTTTTAAAAAAGGTTCTTTATAGAAGTTTCTACGTTGTTCACAGAATTGAAACAACTTATGAAAGCTTTATTTTATTAGGGTTCTCACTGCATTTTTGAAGAATACGAAATATACCTTAGTTTTTCTATATAAAGATAATGCTTATAATGAAAATGAGTGTTTGTTAGGAATGAAAAGAATATCAACAATGGGGAGCGATAGAATTGAAAAAGAAATTGTTGGCTATTGCGTTAGGGACATCGGTCGTTTTTGCTTTAGGAGCATGTGGAAATAAAGAAGAGAGTAAGTCTTCGAATCAGTCTGCAAGCACAGATAGCGCAGAACAAATTTTCCAAAGAAGTTGTGCGGGATGTCATGCGACAGATTTATCAGGGGCAACTGGACCTGATTTAAGAAAAGTAGGCGGTAAGTACGAGGCTGCAGATATCGAAGAAATTATTAAAAAAGGCCGCGGTTCAATGTCACCAGGACTTATTCAAGGTGAGGACGCAAAAAAAGTAGCTGAATGGTTAGCTGAACATAAATAAAAAGGGGAAAATGGACGAGTTGATTATATAATCTTATCTAAAAATGACTTTGGATAAGAACTATAACAACTCGTTTTCCTCTTTCTGGAATGTAACATAACTGTAACAAAAATGTATCCGAATTGGAAACCGTTTGATGTTACAATGGGGTTTGTAGAATTTTGCTGAAATATATTACATAGCGTAGCAGTGCGAATAAAAAGCATGTAAGTAAGCTGCCTTCAACAAGAATGGTCAGATGAAAATAAAGGATTCCTTTTTATTTTCACATGTACAGAAAAGTATTTCGAAAAAATCATTAAGTATTGGGTGATAAATAATGATAAAAATGACGAATGTTTATAAGGAGTACCCGAATGGTATGAAAGCCATTGCCGGTCTCACAGTTAACATTAAACAAGGTGAATTCGTATACGTAGTTGGACCGAGTGGAGCCGGAAAATCTACATTTATTAAAATGATGTACCGTGAAGAAAAGCCATCTACAGGATCTATTAATGTAAATGGACTTACTATTGAAACATTGGCAGAAAGAGATGTTCCGTATTTCCGTCGTCAATTAGGCGTGATTTTCCAAGATTTTAAATTGCTACCTAAATTAACGGTATATGAAAATGTTGCGTTTGCTTTAGAAGTAATTGAAGAAGAACCGGATGCGATTCGTGAGCGCGTTACTGAAGTGTTAGGACTAGTGGGTCTAGATGATCGTGCAGACGCACTTCCAAGCGAACTTTCAGGTGGAGAGCAACAACGTGTGGCTATTGCAAGAGCGATTGTTAATAGACCAAAGGTTGTAATTGCCGATGAGCCAACAGGTAACTTAGATATTGAAACAGCTCTTGATATTATGAAAATTTTCACGCGTATTAATGAACGCGGTACAACGATTGTTATGGCGACGCATAACGCAGATATCGTAAATACGCTTCGTCATCGTGTAATCGCGATTGAAGGCGGAAAAATTGTTCGAGACGAGATTGAGGGAGGATACGGATATGAAGGCTAAGACCCTTAGTCGACATTTGCGAGAAGGTGTAAAAAATCTATCCCGTAACGGATGGATGACGTTTGCTTCTGTTAGTGCAGTAACAGTTACATTATTACTTGTAGGTGTCTTTTTAACAGCCATTATGAATATGAACCATTTTGCGACGAAGGTAGAGCAAGATGTAGAGATTCGTGTGCACATTGACCCAGCAGCAAAAGAAGCTGATCAAAAGAAATTAGAAGAAGATATGAGTAAGATTTCGAAAGTAGATTCTATTAAATATTCTTCTAAAGAAGAAGAATTAAAACGTTTAATTAAAAGTTTAGGCGATAGTGGAAAAACGTTCGAGTTATTTGAGCAAGATAACCCACTGAAAGACGTATTTGTTGTAAAGGCGAAAGAGCCAACAGATACAGCAACAATTGCGAAAAAGATTGAAAAAATGCAGTTTGTAAGTAACGTTCAATACGGTAAAGGTCAAGTTGAAAAATTATTTGATACTGTAAAAACAGGACGTAATATCGGGATTGCGTTAATTGCTGGTCTTTTATTCACAGCGATGTTCTTAATCTCTAATACAATTAAAATTACAATTTATGCTCGTAGTACTGAGATTGAAATTATGAAACTTGTAGGTGCAACAAACTGGTTTATTCGTTGGCCGTTCTTATTAGAAGGATTATTCCTAGGAGTATTAGGATCAATTATTCCAATCGGCCTAATTTTAGTTACGTATAATTCGCTGCAAGGTGTGTTTAATGAGAAACTTGGCGGAACAATTTTCGAGCTTTTACCATACAGCCCATTCGTATTCCAATTAGCTGGTTTATTAGTGTTAATCGGTGCGTTAATCGGTATGTGGGGAAGTGTAATGTCAATTCGTCGCTTCTTAAAAGTATAAAAAGTTGCAAACATAATTCGTACAAGCTTATCATATAGTAGAAATAGGTTAAAGGCATCACACACTGTGTGATGCCTTTTGCTACACCACCTGTGTGTTTTGGAAAGGGGAATTCCGCATTGAAACGTAGAGTTGCAATTATTGGAATGGTTGTTGCATTTTTAATTGGTGCTGGCGGAATGTTTGCAGGAATGTCTTTATTTGGGGTTAACCCAGCAGAAGTAACGCAAACAATTTCGAGTGGAAACGCTAGCACAACGCAAGGGAATTTGGCAAAAATTAATGAGGCGTATGCGCTAATTGATTCACGTTATGTGGAAGACGTGAAAGATGACAAGTTAGTCGAAGGTGCAATACAAGGTATGTTGTCTACGCTGAAGGACCCTTATTCCACGTATATGGATAAAGAAACAGCCAAACAGTTTAGTGAATCGCTTGATCCTGAGCTAGAGGGGATTGGGGCTGAGGTGAATAAGACGGACGGTAAGCTCATTATCGTATCGCCAATTAAAGGTTCACCAGCAGAAAAGATAGGAATTAAACCGAATGACCAAATTTTATCTGTAGATGGAAACAGTGTGAAAGACTTATCACGTGAAGAAGCAGTATTAAAAATTCGTGGTAAAAAGGGAACGACTGTCGCAATTGAAATTAAACGCGCAGGAGTGACTGATCCAATTGTATTTAAAATTAAGCGTGAAAAAATTCCAATCTTCACGGTATTTAGTTCTGTGAAACAAGAGAACGGAAAAGATATTGGTTATATGCAAATCACTTCCTTCGCCGAAAATACAGCGAAAGAATTTAAGGATCAGTTAAAAGAGTTAGAGAAGAAAAATATAAAAGGCTTAGTTATTGACGTGCGTGGTAATCCTGGTGGCTACTTAAATAGTGTAGAAGATATACTAGGAGAGATTATGACGAATAAAAAGCCAATGCTGCAAGTAGAGCAGCGAAATGGTGAGAAGAAGAAATTCTCTACAGAGCTGAAAGAGAGAAAACCATATCCAATTTCAGTATTGATTGATAAAGGAAGTGCTTCTGCTTCGGAAATTTTGGCTGGCGCGCTGAAAGAAGGAGAAGGTTACGATTTAATTGGTGAAACAACATTTGGTAAAGGAACTGTTCAGCAAGCCGTTCCGTTTAAAGATGGCAGTAACATTAAATTAACGATGTTTAAATGGTTAACTCCAGATGGAAACTGGATTCATAAAAAAGGAATCAAGCCAACTGTAGAAGTGAAACAACCAGATTACTACCATGCGACGCCAATTCAAATTGAAAAAACACTTTCATACAATTCAAATGATGTGCAAGTAAAGCATGCACAAGGGATGCTGAAAAGCTTAGGCTATGTACCAGGTCGTGAAGATGGCTACTTTAGTAAAGAGACAGAATCAGCACTGAAAGCATTCCAAAATGCGAATGAGATGGAAGCGACAGGACAGCTTGATAAAAAGACAGCTGAGGCAATCCAGAATAAAATCATTGAAAAAATCCGTTCTGGAGAAAATGATTTACAATTACAATCAGCATTAAAATTAATGGCAAAATAAGAAGAAATACAGGCATTTTATTGCCTGTATTTTTTTGTGTTAAACAAACGTTTGTCCAGTTATGATAAGATAAAAAGAAAGAATGAGATAAATGGTGGTGAATGAGTTCGTGGAGGCATGGCTTTTTGAAATAATGCGGGCAGTTGGACGTTTTTTCTTACACCCTGCTGTCTATGTATTTTTAATAAGTAGTATTTTCGTTGGATACTTACGTATGTTACGAGAACGAAAAGATTTTTCTTTTAAAGTTTATGATATTTGGTTTGAACTGCGAACATCTCTATTTGCAGGAATTGGCTACGGATTAGTTGTATCTATTATTATGATTGGGCTTGGACTTGTTGTTTCTAAAGCGAGCTTATGGGTCATTTTACTTTGGACGTTACTATTTGGATTAACTGCTATGTATCAATATTTATCAGCAGCTTATACGTTTAGTATTGCGATTGTATGTGTTCTATTGTCTTCTAAGATGCCAGTTTCCTTCTTACAGCTTGGAGAAGGTGAAGAGGACACGATTGTATCTCTTGCTATTTTACTAGGCGTCATGCTTATTGTAGAAGGCTTATTGATTTCTAAAAACGCAGTAGGATATTCTACACCGAAGATTAGGAAGGGGAAACGTGGGTTAAAGATTGGTTTACATGAATCGAAGCGTTTATGGATCGTTCCGATTTTTATTCTTGTACCGGGTGATGCCGTAACGCAGTTTATTTCATGGTGGCCTGTCGTTTCAATAGGTTCAAATACATATTCTCTATTCCTCGTTCCATTTTTAATTGGATTTATGAGAAAGATTAGAAGTTATGAGCCAACGGAAGCTTTATTATTTACAGGAAGACGTATTTATGGATTAGCTGGACTTGTGCTTGTTTTAGGAATCGCAAGTTATTGGTGGCACGTACTTGCGATTATCGCGATGGGAGTCGCGATGCTTGGACGTTTCACGATCTCGATGCAAGAAAAAATTGCCGATGAGACAAGACCAGCATATTTTGCGGGACGTAATGACGGGCTTGTTGTATTAGATACAATTCCAAATACAATTGGAGCAGAGCTGAAGTTGCTGCCTGGAGAAATTATTACGAAAGTAAATGGAGTCGTTCCAAGAAGTGCCGAGGAATTTTATGATGCGCTTCAAACGAAGACGACAGGAGCATTTTGTAAATTAGAAGTAGTAGATACAAATGGTGAGCTCCGTCTTGCTCAAACTGCATTATATGCTGGAGGACATCACGAGTTAGGCGTTGTATTCGTTCAGCAGGAGCATGAGTGGGATTCGGAAGCGATGTAATAAAAATGAGGGTGTCACCACTAGGTGACACCTTTTTAGTTTGGAGGGGATAGGTAGTAAATGAAATTTATATCGGCGATTATTTGAATATATCGACTTTCTAGCAAAACGACAATTACTGCAAATCTCATTTTTAGTTTCATAGACGAATAACTTGAATAATTATTTGATAATGGTTATCATTTAGGGAGTCTTTTTAATTTTAAAAAATGGAGGGAAGATATGCTTCGTAAATTTTTTTCTTACTATAAACCGTACAAAGGTTTATTTATACTCGACTTTTCTTGCGCAGTTATTGCAGGGTTACTAGAACTTGGCTTTCCGCTTATCGTAAACCAATTTATCGATAAGTTATTGCCAGGACAAAACTGGACGCTTATTTTATGGGCTTGTTTCGGTTTATTTGCAGTTTATATGTTAAATGCAGGTTTACAATATGTCGTTACATATTGGGGACATATGCTTGGTGTTAACATTGAAACAGATATGAGGCAAAAATTATTTGATCATATTCAAAAGCTATCATTCAGATTTTTTGATAATAATAAAACAGGTCATTTAATTTCACGTCTTACAAACGATTTAATGGAAATTGGGGAAATTGCTCACCATGGACCAGAAGATTTATTTATCGCTATTATGACTTTAGTTGGGGCATTCTCATTTATGATGATGATTAACTGGAAGTTAGCGCTACTAACATTCTTCGTAATTCCATTTTTATTATGGTTGGCACTTTACTTCAATAAAAAAATGACGGGTACGTTTAGACGATTATTCTCAGACGTTGCTGACTTCAATGCATGTATTGAAAATAACGTCGGTGGTATTCGTGTTGTACAAGCATTCGGAAATGAAAAGTTTGAGAAAGACCAATTCGCTGTAAACAACGCTCGTTTCCGTACAACGAAACTAATGGCGTATAAAATTATGGCACTCAACTCATCTATTAGCTACATGCTCATGCGTCTCGTAACGCTTTTCGTATTAATATGTGGTACATGGTTTGTTCTGCAAGGTGAGTTAACGTACGGTGGGTTTATCGGATTTGTCTTATTAACGAATATTTTCTTCCGCCCAATTGAGAAAATTAATGCGGTGATTGAAAGTTATCCGAAAGGAATCGCAGGTTTTAAAAGGTATGTAGAACTTCTTGAAACAGAGCCTGATATTGTAGACTCGAAAAATGCAATGGAAGTGAAACATGTACATGGTGATATTCAATATAACAACATTACGTTTGGATATGAAAACAGAGAACCGATTTTAAATGATATTAGTTTGAAAATCCATGCTGGTGAAACAGTTGCTTTCGTTGGACCATCAGGAGCTGGAAAAACAACGTTATGTAGTTTATTACCACGCTTTTATGAGCAATCATCTGGATCGATTCAAATTGATGGAATTGATACGAAAGAGATGACGTTATCTTCACTTCGTAAACAAATTGGAATTGTGCAACAAGATGTGTTCTTATTCTCAGGAACAATTCGTGAAAATATCGCTTACGGAAATTTAAAAGCATCGGAGGCTGACATTTGGCAGGCGGTAAAGAGGGCCCAGTTAGAAGATTTAATTTACTCGCAGCCAGACGGTTTAGATACTGTTATCGGTGAGCGCGGCGTGAAACTTTCAGGTGGACAGAAGCAGCGTCTAGCAATTGCTCGTATGTTCTTGAAAAACCCGCCAATTTTAATTTTAGATGAGGCCACTTCCGCATTAGATACAGAGACGGAACTTGCGATCCAAAAATCACTTGCAGAACTAGCTGTCGGCCGTACAACATTAGTAATTGCTCATAGACTTGCGACGATTAAAAATGCGGATCGTATCGTCGTTGTAAATAAAGATGGCATTGCAGAACAAGGTTCACATGATGAACTAATTGAGCGAGGCGGAGGATATAGTAGGTTATACGAAGCACAGTTTAGTTCGTAAATATAATTTCTGCTGAATTAGCACACCATATAAGTAGATGAAACTCTTATATAGGAGGCTATAAAGTATGATTGTAACAACAACTTCTACAATTCAAGGGAAAGAGATTGTTGAGTATGTCGATATTGTGAATGGAGAAGCGATTATGGGTGCGAATATCGTTCGTGATCTTTTTGCTTCTGTCCGTGACGTTGTCGGCGGTCGTTCTGGCGCTTACGAAAGCAAATTGAAAGAAGCGCGCGACATTGCAATGGAAGAGATGAAAACTCTCGCAAGACAAAAAAATGCGAATGCTATTGTTGGTATCGACGTGGACTACGAAGTTGTTCGCGAAGGGATGCTAATGGTTGCGGTGAGTGGAACTGCTGTCCGTATATAAAGTGAAAAGCCGTGCTATTGCGCGGCTTTTTTATTGTTATGTCTAACATTTCTATGTCGAAGTTTCAATATTTCTTGGGAAATGCGGAAGGGCCCGTCGATATATAGGGAAGACATTAGAGCGCTTCTTTACATTTTCGAATTTGAACTAATAATGTTTCGTATTCTTGTTCGAGAGATGTGATGTCATCGTAATGATTTGGTATGGAAATTCGGCCGATGATTTCTGTTAATTTTGTTTGTAATCGTAATAATTCTTGTTCAGTAACGTTTACAGAATCCCCGGTTGTTCTTTTTGTGTATTGCTCGTAATTACCGTGGAAGATTCTTGGTTCGTTTTCATCTACTTGTAGAATATGATCTGCAACAGAACGGATAAAGGCACGGTCATGGCTAATGAAAAGTATAGTGCCAGGATACTCTTGTAACATGTTTTCTAATTCTTCCTGTGTTGTTAAATCTAAATAGTTCGTCGGTTCATCCAGCAGAAGCATATTATAGTTTCCTAAAAATACTTTTGCGAGTGCGACTTTCATTCGTTCTCCACCACTTAAGGTGTGCACAGGTTTATAGACATCTTCACGGTGGAAAAGGAGCCTTGCAAGTATTGTTCGAACGAACGATTCCGTATAGTTTGTTTCTTCTAGAACATTTTCTAAAATTGTTTTATCTGTTTTTAAAATAGATAGAGTTTGTTCGAAGTATCCGATTTTACTACTCTTCGAAAGCTGGATACCACGCTCGTTTGCGAGAAGCATTTTGAATAAAGTTGTTTTGCCACTTCCGTTTGTCCCTAAAACAGCGAGCTTTGCCCCAGGGACAATTGTTCCATTCATATTTTTAAATAGTGTGCGGTTGCCTATTTTCTTTGTGGTTTTATTAAACTGTACAACAACTTTACTATGAATGGGTGTATGGTATTGTACGTCAAATCGAGCTTGAGAAAAATCTTTTGGTTTTTCTTTCTTTTCCAATTTTTCGAGACGTGTTTCTAATGCCTTCGCCGCTTTGCTAACATTTTCTTGGCCATGAGCCCCACTTAATTTATAAAGTTTAGATTCAGATGAGCTGAACCGTGTTGGGATTTTTGTCATGCTAGAAGCGCGTTGCTTTCTTTGTAAAATTGATTGTTCTAAACGATTTTTTTCTTGTACATATTGCTCGTATTCTGCTTGTTTTTGTATTCGCTCACGTTCTTTTTGCTTTCGATAGTTTGAATAATTCCCTTTATATTCTTGAATAGTGCCGTCTTCAATTTCGATGATTTTGGTACATATGGTATCTAGAAAATCGCGATCATGCGATATTAAAACAAGTGCACCTCTATAAGATAAAAGTGCCTTTTCTAATTGCTCTGTACCGAAAATATCTAAGTGACTTGTTGGCTCATCAGCAAATAGAATGCCTGCATCTTGTTCGAGGGCATGGGCAATCTTTAGGCGCATTCGTTCGCCACCACTCATTGAATCTGCAACGTTTGAAATACTCCATTTTCCTTTTGCGAGGGAAGAAGCGGTTTCCGGTAGTTTCTCGCTAAGCTGAGGAATGATGGCGATAGAGCTATGATGAGTTACTGTGCCTTTGTCAGCTTCTATTTCTTTACTTAATATTTGTAATAACGTAGATTTTCCAGCTCCGTTGACTCCGACAATTCCTATACGATCGTTTGCTTGAATTTCTAATGATGGTAACGTAAATAGGGTGCGATCACCAAAGCTCTTTTCAATATTATGTGCGAATAAAATAGTCATAAAAAAACCTCCCTAGTTTCACTAGAGAGGATAAACGTCGCCCTTGAATGTAAAAATCGTACATAAATAAACGATTTTTACATGATCGTTTCGAAAGAAAGTATCGACAAATGGACAGACTAATCCCCTGCTAGTTTTCATCATTTTTGTTCACTATTTGTGATGGATGAAATAAATAAGAGAATTAGAACTTCATTGGTCAAAGTACCTTCCTTTCATAAGATTATTTTTATTGTATGCGCATACAAATGGATTTGTCAAACTTATTTCTGTTTGCTATTTTTGAATTTATTATTATACAATTGTGCTTTTGCTATTGCCTCAGCATCGTTCTTAATTTCATCCAATCCATTCGCATCCCCAATAATATACCCTTCAAATGATGAACCAACAAAATCAAAGATATATTGAAACTGGGCGATAAGCGGCAATGCTTTTCGTTTTGGATTGTCTCCGCCAACGATGACAACGTACATTTTTTTGTCTTTCATTTTTTCTTTGAAATGAAGGGATGTATCACGCAAGCTTTGTGACCAGCGATCGACGAAGTTTTTCATATGGCCGCTCATTCCGTACCAGTATAGTGGTGTAGCAAAGATAATCGTGTCGTGCTCTAACATACGCTCAATTAACTGCTCGTAGTCATCGTCTACAGGCTGAAATCCTTCTGCATCATGACGTTGGTCTGTAATAGGATAGACGGTATGATTACGCAAATAAATTTGTTCTGTCTCCATTTCATCAATCATCATATGTGTTAAAGCTTCCGTATTTCCATTTTGTCTTGAACTGCCGTGTATAACAAACATGTAATCATTCCTTTTCTTTAGCTTGTTTTAGGAGTGAAACGTGTTTTTGCAAATTCGTTTGAATGTTGAAAAGCAATGAGATTTGCTTTGTTACTTCATTGAGTTTATCTTCGTAAAGGGCAAGGATACTGCTGCACGGTTTTTCGTACAAATGCGGTTCAATTTCAAGGCAGCGCAGCATCCTTGCTGTTTCTTCTAAATTTAAGCCGAGCTGTAAATACATTTGAATAAGCTCCACTTTTTCGATGGCACTGTCATCAAAATCACGGTAGCCATTTGCTAGGCGCTTTGAGGGTAGTAATCCTTTTTCTTCGTAATGTCTTAGTGCTCTTTCGCTAACCCCAGTTTCTTTTGATAATTCCCCGATTCGCAATATGTTGCACTCCTTTTACATGTATTGTAAACCTTCACACTAATGTGAGGGTCAACTCTGTTTTTTCGCAAAAGAATCTACATGATTTAAGAACACTTGAATGGCTTTAGATGGAATAAAATATTTGCCGCGCACGATGGAGAACGGACGGATTAGTTGTTCATTTGGAACTTCGACGTGGAATAGCTCTTTTGCTAGTAGTTCCTTTCGCACAGTCCAATCTGAAAGGATTGCGATGCCAAGCCCCGCAGCAACGGCTTCCTTTACACTTTGAATACTACTGAATGTAAAGAATCGTTTCATTTTTAAATGGTGTTGATGAATAAAGCGGTCACTATAAGCACGTGTACCAGAGCCACTTTCTCTTAATACCCATACTTGATCTTGGAGTGTGCTTTCATTTATTTCACTTGTGCGGAGCAGTAGATGATTTGGCGGGACGACGAGCTTCATTTCATCTTGCATAAACGTTTCAACGTTCACGTCAGCATATACGACTTGCCCTTCCACTAAGCCAATATCAATTTGATTAGAGCGAAGGCTTTGCAAAACTTCTTCCGTATTAGAGATAAAGGTATGAACTTCGACGTGCGAATTTTCATTGGCATAGTTAGCAAGTATTTTCGGAAGTAAGTATTCACCAATTGTAAAACTTGCACCGATGCGTAGTGTTCCTGTTACAACGTTATGTAGTTCGTTAATTTCTTGCTTGGCATCTTCATAAAGCGAAAGCATCTGCTTTGCATGTATGTATAAAATATTTCCAGCCTCTGTCACTTGAACGTGCTTTGGGGAGCGCTGAATGAGTGTAGTTCCAAATTCATTTTCTAAGTTGCGTATATGCATGCTTACGCCTGGCTGTGAAAGGTTTAATAGTTCTGCTGCACGAGAGAAATGTTTTTGCTCAACGACAGTAACAAAGATTTTTAAAATATCTACGTTCATTTGTCAGTATCCTTTCGTTTTTCTTTCATCTTATCATAAGTATTTCTGATGATAGAGATTCAATATTGATATTAAACTTATTATAGAAACTCTCTTATAATGTAAGTAGGAAGAACATGCATGTTCCAATACGATTATTGGAGTGGTACAAAGTGGAACAAACACTTGTTATACAAAAGAAGAAGCGTTTTGGATTTTCGCAAGGAATTGGGATTACACTATTAATCGCAATTGTTGCGAAATATTTAGCGGAGCTTCCATTTTTAAATATTATGGGACAATTAGTAATTGCTATTCTAATTGGGATGATTTGGCGCGCGGCAATTGGAGTTCCTCATGATGCGATTGCAGGGACGAACTTTGCAAGTAAGAAGTTGCTTCGCTTTGGAATCATCTTACTTGGAATGCGATTAAATCTTGTTGATATTGCGAAGGCAGGGCCGAAAGTATTGGTCATCGCAGCGGTTGTTATTACATTTACTATTTTTGTTGTATACGGACTAACGAAAGTATTTAAAGTAGAAAAGAAACTTGGGATTTTAACAGCATGCGGGACAGCAATTTGCGGCGCGGCAGCGGTCGTGGCAATTGCACCGCAAGTGAAAGCAAAGGATGAGGAAACGGCAGTTGGGGCGGCGATTATTGCAATTTTAGGTACGATATTTACACTTATTTATACGTTGCTATATCCAGTGCTTGGCTTTTCTCCGTACGGTTACGGTGTGTTCTCAGGTGCGACGTTGCATGAAATCGCTCATGTCATCGCAGCTGCGGCGCCAGGAGGGAGCACGGCTGTAGACATCGCGGTTATCGTAAAATTAACGCGCGTTGCGATGCTTGTGCCAGTAGCAATTTTAATCGGATTATGGTTTGGCAAGAGCGAGGGAAGCAAAGAAAAAGGTTCTTGGCGGGACCTTCCAATTCCGTGGTTCATCTTCGGATTTTTAGCGATGAGTGCGGTGCATTCGCTTGGCGTGATTCCAGAGTTTGTTGCGGGATATATTGTGGTCATTGCTTATATGCTTATCGCAATGGCGATGGCGGGGCTTGGTTTAAATGTCGAGTTTAAAACGTTCCGTAAATTAGGAAGCAAGGCATTCGTGGCAGGGCTGATTGGCTCGATTTGCTTATCGGTTCTTGGATACGTTCTTGTATGGGGATTAGGGTTTATGTAGTAGGAAGGAGGCATCTTATTAGATGTCTCTTTTTTTACCTTTTTCTGTAAAGATATCTTTGCTTGAAACTGGAAAATATTTATAATTAAATTGAAGATATCTTTACTTTTGAAGGTGGAGGAAATCTTTACGCTAGAGTAAGGGGAAAGAAAATAAATGATAAGTTTGAGAGAGTTCAATTAGATTAAACGTTTAAATATATAAGGATTGGTTTTGGTTTATTAATTAGTATGGCATCGACGAGCGTGTTAGCAATAAGGAATAATAGATAGAAAAAGGGGAACTGGGATGGGATTACCGGTGTTATGTGTCGCTACAGCTATATTTGCGCTTCTTTGGGGAATGCAAAACTTTTCTCGTAATCCAGTGCCAAGTATGTGTATTATGATTGGTACTGTAGGTTTATCGTATTATTTATTATTATTAGCTCATTATCATAAAACAGCAACGAGTGTTGTTGTTGGAGCACTTATTTTATTTTGTGGGCGCGCCATACAAAAGGAGTTATTTCCATAAAAGCTGTTTATACATTTTGTATAAACAGCTTTTTGTATTTTTTTTACAAAACACTTGAAAGTTACGTAACGTCATCTTTTATAATGAAGGGGAAGAGGTGATGGTAGTGATTTCAATACAAGAATTGACGAGAGAAACAGGGGTTACAGTACGTACACTACGTTATTATGATCAAATAGATTTATTAAAGCCGAGCGGAAAAACGGAGGGTGGGCATCGGTTATATAGTGAAGCGGACGTTATTCGTCTACAACAAATTTTATTTTTAAAAGAAATGGGATTTTCATTAAAAGAAGCTGCGAATATGTTAGTAAAAGGTGAGCTTAACTTAAAGGATTCGCTTGAAAATCAACTTCGATTTGTACAAGAAGAGCAAAAGAAATTCAATCGAATGGAGCGTGTTTTACAAGCGGTTGTTTATTCGGTAGACGTAGAGGGAGAACTTGATTGGAAAGTTATGTTTGAACTCATTCAGCTTTCAAAGCAGTCTCCTCGTATACGTGAAATATTTCAAAATGAAATATTTTCAAAGGAAGAGCAAAAGTTGCTTCACAATTTGCCGAATATGAGTGAAGAAGATCCAAATGTTTTAGAATGGGTAGATTTATTAAAGCAATTACGTACTTTTATGAAAGAAGGTAAAGAAGCTGCTAGTGATGAGGTACAAGGGGCAACGAAGAAATTAATGCAGAAGTGTTTAGAAATGGCTAATGGTGACGAAGCGTTTTTAGATAAGTTATGGGAAGTTAGAAAATCGAAGGAAGATTCACAGAAAATGAGCATGTATCCAATTGAAGAAGAACTTTTACTATATATGGATGAAGCTTTTCGTATTTATGATGAAAGGGAGAAGGATAAATGAGTATACTCGCAGAATATCGTTGGTATTTTTTAATCGGGGCAGAAATTGTATTTTGGTTATCAGCTATCGGTTTCTTTTTACTCCGTTACGGATTTCGTTTGCGAAAGGCAAGTTTTATTATGGGGATTGTGCTACTCGTAAATGAAGTGTTTATTTTAATATTAGGGGTAGTGGATTATTATCAAACAGGGAAGATCTCTAATTTCCAGATCATTACGGTAATTATTTTGTTATATGCAGTATTTTACGGGAAAAAGGATTTAAAGAAGTTAGATATATATGTACAAAAACTAATTGCAAAATGGAGGAATGAACCGGCGCCTATTATTGAAGAACAGATAGAACTGACAGGTATGGCCTATGCGAAGCAGGAAATGAAAAATTGGGTATTACATCTTGTTTTATTCGTTGCTGTTCATACTTTCTTTTTCTTCACGTATGGGTTTATTCCATTTGAACAATGGGGCAATTGGTTAGAGTCAGGAATCGTTTTAAATAAAACTGCGAGTCGAGTAAGCCAAGTGTGGGCGATTATATTGTTAGTTGATACAGCGATTTCATTTTCATATGTTATTTTTCCGAAGAAGGAGAAAGGAAAAGAGAAGCTACTTTCATAGAGGAAAGTAGCTTTTTCTGGTATACCGATAGTCTGTATAGGAGAGGATGACAGTAGGAAAAAGAGCTAGTTTTTATATGTCTCTTTAAAATGAAGTGAAACTTTAATGAGGAAGGTGGTCTTAATCCTTCCTTTTTTGTATGTATATATTGTCGAAAACTTTACCGAATATCTGTTCGTTTTTTTAGGTTTTTTATGGGTATTCGTGTTAAAATAATAATACAGATTTTTATGAGGAGGTCGGATTTTACTTGGAACATCAATTTGAAATTATCTCAGCGTATTCCCCGCAAGGTGATCAACCGGTAGCGATAGAGAAGCTTGTAGAGGGAATTAATAGTGGAAAGAAAAAGCAAGTGTTGCTTGGAGCGACAGGGACGGGTAAGACATTTACGATTTCAAATGTCATTAAAGAAGTGCAGAAGCCAACACTTGTAATGGCTCATAATAAAACGTTAGCTGGACAGTTATATAGTGAGCTGAAAGATTTTTTTCCGAATAATGCAGTTGAATATTTTGTTAGTTATTACGATTATTATCAGCCAGAAGCGTATGTGCCGCAAACAGATACGTTTATTGAAAAAGATGCGCAGATTAATGATGAAATTGATAAATTGCGTCACTCAGCAACGTCTGCATTATTTGAACGGGACGATGTAATTATCGTTGCGAGTGTTTCGTGTATATACGGTTTAGGTTCTCCGGAAGAATACCGCGAGTTAGTTGTTTCACTTCGAGTTGGTATGGAAAAGGACCGCAATCAATTGCTTCGTGAACTTGTTGATGTACAGTATGGACGTAATGATATTGATTTCAAGCGTGGTACATTCCGTGTGCGCGGAGATGTAGTTGAAATCTTCCCGGCATCACTTGATGAGCATTGTATTCGAATTGAATTTTTCGGTGATGAAATCGATCGTATTCGTGAAGTAAATGCGTTAACAGGTGAAGTATTAGCAGAACGCGATCATGTCGCAATCTTTCCGGCATCTCACTTCGTTACACGTGAAGAAAAAATGAAGGTCGCTATTGAAAATATCGAAAAAGAATTAGAAGAGCGTTTAAAGGAATTAAATGATAATGGTAAGTTGTTAGAAGCGCAGCGTATAGAGCAACGTACACGTTATGATTTAGAAATGATGCGCGAGATGGGCTTTTGTTCAGGTATTGAAAACTATTCCCGTCATTTAACACTTCGTCCAGCGGGTGCAACGCCGTATACGCTATTAGACTATTTTCCAGAGGATTTCTTAATTGTTATGGATGAGTCGCACGTATCAGTGCCGCAAGTAAGAGCGATGTATAACGGGGACCAAGCGCGTAAGCAAGTGCTTGTGGATCATGGATTCCGTCTGCCATCAGCTTTAGATAATAGACCGCTCACGTTTGATGAGTTTGAAGAGAAAACGAATCAAGTTATTTACGTTTCGGCAACGCCAGGACCGTACGAGTTAGAGCAGTCACCGGAGGTAATAGAACAAATTATTCGCCCGACAGGGCTTTTAGATCCACCAATTGATATACGACCAATTGAAGGGCAAATTGACGATTTATTAGGAGAAATTCAAGATCGCATTGCAAAAAATGAACGTGTATTGATTACGACTTTAACGAAAAAAATGTCAGAGGATTTAACGGATTACTTAAAAGATGTAGGAATTAAAGTGAACTATCTTCACTCTGAAGTTAAAACATTAGAACGTATTGAAATTATCCGTGACCTTCGCCTTGGTAAGTTTGATGTACTTGTCGGTATTAACTTATTGCGAGAAGGATTAGATATTCCAGAAGTATCACTTGTAGCTATTTTAGATGCTGATAAGGAAGGGTTCTTGCGTTCAGAGCGTTCATTAATTCAAACAATTGGTCGTGCAGCACGTAATGAAAACGGCCGCGTTATTATGTACGCAGATCGCATAACGAGATCGATGGGAATTGCGATTGAAGAAACACAGCGTCGTCGTGGTATACAAGAAGCTTACAATGAAGAGCATGGTATTACGCCGAAGACGATTCAAAAAGGAGTACGTGACGTCATTCGTGCGACAACAGCGGCTGAAGAGCCAGAAACATATGAAGCAGCGCCAGCTAAGAAAATGACGAAAAAAGAGCGCGAAAAGACAATTGCGAAGATGGAAGCAGAGATGAAAGAAGCAGCAAAAGCGTTAGATTTCGAGCGTGCAGCTGAATTAAGAGATTTACTATTAGAATTAAAAGCGGAAGGGTGAAAAGAGTGAGTAAGAGCAAGGATTTTATTGTTGTAAAAGGTGCTAGAGCACATAACTTGAAAAATATTGATGTAACCATTCCGAGAAATCAGCTTGTTGTTGTAACGGGATTGTCTGGTTCAGGGAAATCATCATTAGCATTTGATACGATTTATGCAGAAGGGCAACGCAGATACGTAGAATCGTTATCTGCGTATGCACGCCAGTTTTTAGGGCAAATGGATAAGCCTGATGTGGATACGATTGAAGGATTGTCACCAGCGATTTCGATCGATCAAAAAACGACGAGTCGTAATCCGCGTTCAACTGTTGGAACGGTAACGGAGATTTATGATTATTTACGTTTATTATTTGCGCGAATTGGTACGCCAATTTGTCCGAATCATGGAATTGAAATTACATCGCAAACAGTAGAGCAGATGGTAGACCGTGTACTGGAATATCCTGAGCGCACGAAACTACAAGTGTTAGCACCTATCGTATCGGGGCGTAAAGGTGCACATGTGAAAGTGCTTGAAGATATTAAGAAGCAAGGTTATGTTCGTGTGCGTGTCGATGGAGAAATGCTAGATGTGTCTGAAGAGATTACGTTAGATAAAAATAAAAAGCATTCGATTGAGGTTGTTATTGACCGTATTGTTGTAAAAGAAGGAGTTGCAAGCCGCCTTGCTGATTCACTTGAAAGTGCATTAAAGCTTGGTGGGGGACGAGTTTTAATCGATGTAATGGGAGAAGAAGAACTTCTCTTTAGTGAACATCATGCTTGCCCGCATTGTGGTTTTTCAATTGGGGAATTAGAGCCGCGCATGTTTTCATTTAACAGTCCATTCGGAGCATGTCCTTCTTGTGATGGACTTGGTTCAAAGTTAGAGGTAGATTTAGAACTTGTCATTCCAAATTGGGATTTATCATTAAATGAACATGCGATTGCTCCTTGGGAACCGACAAGTTCACAATACTACCCACAACTTTTACAATCTGTATGTAATCACTACGGCATTGATATGGATATGCCTGTGAGAGATATACCGAAAGATTTATTTGATAAGGTGTTGTACGGAAGCGGTGAAGAGAAAGTTTATTTCCGTTATGTAAATGAATTTGGTCAAGTGAAGGAAAATGAGATTTTATTCGAAGGTGTGATTCCAAATATTGAACGTCGCTATAGGGAGACAAGTTCGGATTACATTCGTGAGCAAATGGAAAAGTATATGGCAGAGCAAGCTTGTCCGAAGTGTAAAGGCGGCCGCTTAAAGCCTGAAAGTTTAGCTGTATTTGTTGGCGGAAAAACGATTGCGGATGTAACGAAGTATTCGGTTCAAGAGGTTCACGATTTCTTCTCAAATGTTGAACTGACGGAGAAACAACAAAAAATTGCTCACTTAATTTTAAGAGAAATTCAAGAGCGAGTAGGTTTCTTAGTAAACGTAGGTTTAGATTATTTAACGTTAAGTCGTGCGGCTGGTACTTTATCAGGTGGTGAGGCGCAGCGTATTCGCTTAGCGACGCAAATTGGTTCTCGTTTAACTGGTGTACTTTATATTCTTGATGAGCCTTCTATCGGTTTACATCAGCGCGATAACGATCGTCTTATTCGTACATTGCAAGAAATGCGCGATTTAGGCAATACGTTAATTGTCGTTGAACATGATGAAGATACGATGATGGCGGCGGACTATTTACTTGATATTGGACCTGGTGCAGGTATTCACGGTGGGCAAGTCGTATCAGCAGGGACACCAGCTGAAGTGATGCAAGATGAGAATTCATTAACAGGGAAGTATTTAAGTGGTAAAGAGTTTATTCCAGTTCCGCTTGAAAGACGTAAAGGTGACGGACGTAAAGTCGAGATTGTCGGCGCGAAAGAGAATAACTTAAAGAACGCGAAGATGTCATTCCCGCTTGGTACATTTGTAGCGGTAACAGGTGTATCTGGTTCTGGTAAAAGTACGATGATTAACGAAGTACTATATAAATCGTTAGCTCAAAAGCTATATAAAGCGAAAGCGAAGCCAGGTGCTCATAAAGAAATTAAAGGTCTGGAGCATTTAGATAAAGTAATCGATATTGATCAATCACCAATTGGGCGTACACCACGTTCAAATCCAGCAACATATACAGGGGTATTCGATGATATTCGTGATGTGTTCGCGCAAACGAATGAAGCAAAAGTACGTGGGTATCAAAAAGGACGTTTCAGCTTTAACGTAAAAGGTGGGCGTTGTGAAGCATGCCGTGGTGATGGAATTATTAAAATTGAAATGCACTTCTTACCAGATGTGTATGTTCCGTGTGAAGTTTGTCACGGTAAACGTTATAATCGTGAAACGTTAGAAGTGAAATATAAAGATAAGAATATCTCTGAAGTGTTAGAGATGACAATTGAAGACGGAGTAGAATTCTTCGCTAATATCCCAAAAATTAAGCGTAAACTTCAAACGCTTGTAGATGTAGGGCTTGGTTATATGAAATTAGGACAGCCGGCAACGACATTATCTGGTGGTGAAGCACAGCGCGTGAAATTAGCTTCTGAATTACACCGTCGTTCTACAGGACGTACGTTATACATTTTAGATGAGCCAACGACTGGTTTACACGCACATGATATTGCACGCCTTTTAGAAGTATTGCAGCGCCTTGTTGAGAGTGGTGAGACGGTTCTTGTAATTGAACATAATTTAGATGTGATTAAAACAGCTGATTATATCGTTGACCTTGGACCAGAAGGTGGAGACAAAGGTGGACAAATCGTTGCTTCCGGAACACCGGAGCAAGTAGTAAAAGAAGAGCGCTCGTATACAGGTAAGTATTTAAAAGAGATTTTAGATCGTGATAAGGCAAGAATGAAAGAGAAAATAAAAGAGGTAGAGTTATCGCAATAAGTTTGTTAATAAAAACCGAGTGGAAATGACACTCGGTTTTTTTCATAGGGGGAGAAGATGGAGTTTTTAGATGTTTTGAAAAAGAAAAATATGAAAGTTATAGAGTTTCAAAAGTGGGGAGGATATTTTCGGAAGCGCTGGGAGAATCATTTTGCAAATCATTTAATTGATGAAGAAAAAGAAGATGTTTTTCTTTATGGGGATAAGTATGCATGTGGGTATCTTTGGCACATATTTAGTTATGAGAAAAAGAAATGTTTAGAAGGGGAAAAAGCAGAGAGAGCGTTTCATAATGAAGCGAAAAAGGAGTGCTACATCTTCTACCAACATTGTGATGATGTACTGACAATAAAGGATGCGAGTTTATTACATACGGATGATATATTAAGTGAGACGGACGATGCGTATAAAGGCGATATTTATATTGAAGATAAAGATTTCACTTGGACCTTTGTGACAACTCATGAACATAGATGGTGTGGTCCTTATTTTACTAGGAAATGTTAGTAGGTATACAAGCATGAAAAATAGAATAAGTTGGTATAAGCGTTTGTATGATACTTGCGTTTATTATCTATTAGCGTATGATGAAATATATATGTTAAAAGGATGTGTAACGAAATGAGATGGATTGTATCACTTCTTGTAAATAGTGTTGTGTTAATCGCTGTATCAGGACTTTTAAAAGGGATTGCACCAGACGCATTTTACGTAGCAAATATACAAACTGCAATTATTGCGAGTATTATATTGGCGGTTTTAAATGTGTTTGTAAAACCTTTTTTAATTTTAATTACGCTACCAATAACTGTTGTAACGTTCGGTTTCTTCTTAATTGTTATTAATGCGATTACGTTAGAAATAGCAGATTCATTATTAGGGGATGCTTTTAATATATCAGGATTTGGTGTGGCAATCGTTGCGGCAATTTGTATTTCGATTTTTAATATGATCATTGAAAAAGCAATTGTTGAACCGTTATATGAAAAAAAGGGAAAGTGACAAAAAGAAAAACATTTCATCATTCGTATGAAATGTTTTTTTCTATTTATTAGAAACCGTATTTCTTGTTTTCAGAAAAAAATGGTACAATATCCGGTAGAATGGAATTTTACATCAAATGAGACTGAACCCGCAGCGGAGTGGAGGTTTATACATATGCCGAAAGTAAGGACAAAAGATTTAATTGAACAATTTCAATTGGAGCTAATAAGTGGTGAAGAAGGCATTCATCGTCCGATTGATACAAGTGATTTATCACGACCTGGAATTGAAATGGCAGGATTCTTTACATATTATCCAGCAGATCGTGTGCAGCTTCTTGGGAAAACGGAGCTTACGTTCTTTGACACGTTAACGACAGAACAAAAGCAAGAGAGAATGAAAGTGCTTTGTACGGAAGAGACACCGTGTATTATTGTAACTCGTAATCAAGATGTACCAGATGAGTTACTGCAAGCATCACGTGAATCAGGTGTGCCTTTATTGCGTTCTTCCCAAACGACAACGAGATTATCAAGTCGTTTAACAAATTATTTAGAAGGTAAGTTAGCGCCGACAACTGCAGTGCATGGTGTATTAGTAGATATTTACGGCGTTGGTGTTTTAATTACAGGTCAAAGTGGCGTTGGTAAAAGTGAGACAGCTCTTGAACTTGTAAAGCGTGGTCACCGTCTAGTTGCGGATGATAGCGTAGAAATTCGCCAAGAAGATGAAGACACATTAGTAGGAAGCTCACCAGATTTAATTGAGCATTTATTAGAAATTCGTGGTCTAGGTATCATTAACGTTATGACGTTATTCGGTGCAGGGGCAGTGCGAAATTATAAGCGTATTACACTTGTTATTAATCTTGAAATTTGGGATCAAAAGAAAAATTATGATCGCTTAGGTCTTGATGAAGAGAAGATGAAGATTATTGATACAGAACTTACGAAGATTACACTTCCAGTTCGTCCTGGTCGAAACTTGGCTGTTATTATTGAAGTGGCAGCGATGAACTTCCGTTTAAAACGTATGGGAGTCAATGCAGCACAGCAGTTCTCTGAACGATTAATGAGTGCGATTGAGTTAGGAAATCAGGAGTAAACTTTGGAGAGGGAGGTCATACATATGCTGTTAGGTTCTGTACCACAGCTTGACCGAGTAGCCATCCAACTTGGGCCGTTTCCAGTTTATTGGTACGGGATTATTATCGGTACAGGTGTGCTATTAGGTCTTTGGCTAGCAACTCGCGAGGGAGAAAGGCTAGGTATTCCAAAAGATACATTTGTTGACCTTGTATTAATTGCAGTACCGATCGCTATTCTTTTTGCGAGAATGTACTATGTCATTTTTGAATGGGAATATTACGCACAAAATCCGAGTCAAATTATTAACATTCGTCAAGGTGGCTTGGCGATTCATGGTGGTCTAATCGGGGCTGTTATTACCGGAATTTTATTTGCGAAACGACGTGGACTTTCATTTTGGAAGTTAGCGGATATTGCTGCGCCAAGTATTTTACTAGGACAAGCAATTGGCCGATGGGGAAACTTTATGAATCAAGAGGCGCATGGTGGTGAAGTGACGAGACAGTTTTTAGAGGGACTGCATTTACCACAGTTTATCATCAATCAAATGTATATTGATGGTGTGTATTATCATCCGACGTTTTTATATGAATCATTATGGAATTTTGTAGGTGTAATTTTATTACTATCATTAAGAAAAGTGAATTTACGTCGCGGCGAATTATTCTTTACGTATTTAATTTGGTATTCAGTAGGGCGCTTCTTTGTAGAAGGGTTACGTACCGATAGTTTAATGTTAGGACCACTTCGTATTGCACAAGTAATGTCGATTGGACTTGTTGTTATTTCAATCATTTTCATTATTGTGAGACGAACAATGGGGCAAGCTGATAAAAGATATTTAGAAAATTAGAGAAAAGTAGCATCTTATTATAAGGTGCTGCTTCTTTCATATTCAGGAAAGCGAAAGGACTAAGGCGATGCAAATAAATACAGTGTTATTTGATCTAGATGGAACATTAATTAATACAAACGAACTTATTATTTCTTCTTTTTTACATGTGTTACATACCTATTATCCAAATCAATATAAGCGTGAAGATGTATTGCCATTTATCGGTCCATCTTTGCATGATACTTTCAGCAAGATTGATGAAAGTAAGGTTGAAGAGATGATTACATGTTATCGCCAGTTTAACCATGAGCATCATGATGAATTAGTGGAAGAATATGAAACTGTATATGAAACAGTTCAAGAGTTGAAGAAACAAGGTTATAAAATCGGAATTGTTACAACGAAAGCGAGACAGACGGTTGAAATGGGATTACAGCTTTCAAAACTTAATCAGTTTTTTGATGTTGTTGTGACAATTGATGACGTGGAGCATGTGAAACCACATCCAGAACCGCTTCAAAAAGCGCTCGAATTACTAAATGCGAAACCAGAAGAAACATTGATGGTTGGGGATAATCATCATGATATTGTCGGTGGGCAAAATGCGGGTACGAAAACAGCTGCGGTTTCATGGACGTTGAAAGGTAGAGCATATTTAGAAGCTTACAAGCCAGACTTTATGTTAGATAAAATGAGTGATTTACTACCGATTTTGTCTGGTATGAATCGCTCATAAAGTTTTACTTTTTTTAGTAGGGGAGAGAATTGCGTGCGACGGACAACGCGCTATCCTGTTTCAGGAGAAAATTCATTATGGAATGTGTATAAAACAGTGTCTTTTTGGAAGGTAATGAAAAATTTTATTGTCATTCAAATTGCACGTTACACGCCATTTCTATCTGTGAAAAATTGGTTATATCGTACGTTTTTACGGATGAAAGTAGGGGAAAAAACATCATTTGCACTTATGGTTATGCCGGATATTATGTTCCCGGAAAAGATCACTGTGGGGGAGAATTCAATTATTGGCTATAATACAACGCTTTTAGCACATGAATATTTAATTCGTGAATATCGACTTGGAGAGATTGTCATAGGAAATGAAGTGATGATCGGAGCAAACACGACAATCTTACCAGGGATAGTGATTGGAGATGGCGCTATTGTTTCAGCTGGAACGCTTGTCCATAAAGATGTACCGAGCGGTGCTTTCGTAGGTGGAAATCCAATGCGTATTATTTATACGAAAGAGGAAATGGCGGCTAGAGAAGGTTCATGCTGAAAATGTAACATTTCTTTACTTTTTTTATGAATAAAAAGGAAATAATTGATTATAATATACTGTTTTGTTTTTTACGGAATCGTTTATACTTATAGATAAAAGAATGTGTGAGCGAAGAAAACAAAAAACTGGAGGATATATGGGGAAAAATCAAAGAATATATAAGGAGAACGGACAAGTTATCTCTTTTAACCAATTAGCGGACTTCTTTTATAAAAAAGGGATGAGGGCTTACAAAGGGCAAAAATTGCAAGATGCAATTAAATATTTTCGAAGAGCGGCACAAAGTGAGAAGGAGCCGTTTATTTTATGCCAATTAGCAACAGTATTGTCTGAAGCTGGTGAATATCAAGAGTCGAATCAAACTTTCTTAAAGTTAGTTAGATCTAATCCTGAACTTGAACAATGCTACTATTTTATTGCAAATAATTATGCATATATGGGACTATTTCAACAGGCGAAAAAGTATGCGGAGCGCTATTTGGAAGTTGCAGAAGAGAAGGAATTTGTAGAAGATACATTAGAATTACTTGAGATTATGGAAGAAGAAGCGATGGGTGCGGAAGAGATTGAGGATGAAGATGATTTAATTGTTATGCAGGAAGAAGCGAATCGTTATATTCGCAACGGGCAATTAGAAGAAGCAATTGCTACGTTAGAAATTGTTACGAAAGATTATCCGGAATTTTGGTCGGGTCATAATAATTTAGCCATTGCACATTTTCAATCTGGCAATGTAGATAAGGCGCTTAAGTTAACAGAAATGATTTTAGAGAAAAATCCTGGTAATATGCATGCGCTTTGCAATACGCTTATTTTTCTATATTCAATTGGAGAGTATAAGCAAGTAGAGACATTAGCAGGGCAGTTAGTTTCGGTGTATCCAATTTCATTTGAGCACCGTTTGAAACTTGGAACGACACTTGCAACAATTGGTCATTTTGAGCATGCATATAAATGGTTCAAAGTGTTAAAACGTCAAGGGTATGAGGGAGACGTTAGTTTTTATTATTGGTTTGCGTATTCTGCTTATATGGTGAAAGATCAACAAGTAGCCGAAAAAATGTGGCGACATGTTGTAGAATTGCACCCTGATAAAAAAGGAAAAGAACCGTGGAATGCACTGAATTTAGCAGATGAAGGACAAAATATATTATTTGAAGAATTACGAAAGTCATTTCAGCAAAGTGCGACGCTAGAGGAACAAATGCTAGCTTTATATTTAATGAACGAATTAGCTACACCTGAGAAGGTTGGATTCTTCTTTGATGCAATGCAAGCGAAAAATGGTGTTCCAATTGTATCGCAACTTGCAAAGTATTTTTTCTTACTTAATAGTCATAAGAGTATACCAGCGGATTTACAGCAATTTGAGCAGTGCGTGCGAATCGCGGATGCGTTATACAATTATACGAAAAAAGATGATGAATTAATCGAAGAGTGTTTACACTTTTGGTTTTGTACGTTTATACGTTTATATACATCCGGGGCAGTTTTTACAAACGTGTACGGTTGGTCAGCGGCAATTGAATACATTGTGCGCGGTGAACAAAAAAATAAGATGACACAGTCGGAGCTTGGAGATGTATATAATGTATCTGTAGCGACTGTACGAAAGTATGTGCAGGCTGTAAAGCGTACGCACACATAGGATAGGCAAATCATTGGGAAAAAAATGATGCTAACAGTATAATGAGGGTAACTTAATTGTGTAGGAATGGATAGGAGTGAATAGTGTGTCAGAAGAAAAAATTTATGATGTCATTATTATTGGTGCAGGACCAGCTGGTATGACAGCTGCAGTATATACATCTCGTGCGAATTTAAGTACATTAATGCTTGAGCGTGGTATTCCAGGCGGACAAATGGCAAACACAGAAGATGTAGAGAACTACCCAGGTTATGAGTCTATTTTAGGCCCAGACTTATCAAATAAAATGTTCGAGCATGCGAAGAAATTTGGTGCTGAATATGCATACGGTGATGTAAAAGAAATCATCGATGGTAAAGAATACAAAACAATTATCGCTGGTAAAAAAGAATATAAAGCACGTGCAATTATCGTTGCAAGCGGTGCAGAGTATAAAAAAATCGGTGTACCAGGTGAAAAAGAACTTGGCGGTCGTGGTGTATCATACTGTGCGGTATGTGATGGCGCATTCTTTAAAGAAAAAGAACTTGTTGTTATTGGCGGCGGAGACTCTGCTGTTGAAGAGGGTGTATATTTAACACGCTTCGCATCAAAAGTAACAATTGTTCATCGTCGTGACACTCTGCGTGCACAGAAAATTTTACAAGATCGTGCTTTCCAAAATGAGAAAGTAGATTTCATTTGGAACCACACTATAAAAGAAATTAACGATACAAACGGTAAAGTAGGAAGTGTAACACTTGTAGACGTAAACAGCGGTGAAGAACAAGAAGTCAAAACTGATGGCGTTTTCGTATACATCGGTATGCTACCATTATCAAAACCGTTTGTTGAGCTTGGTATTACAAATGAAAATGGTTATGTTGAAACGAATGAGCGTATGGAAACGAAAGTTCCTGGTATTTTCGCAGCTGGTGATGTTCGCGAAAAAATGCTTCGTCAAATTGTAACTGCAACAGGTGACGGTAGTATTGCAGCACAAAGTGCACAACATTACGTAGAAGAGTTAGTAGAGGAACTAAAAACTGTAACAGAAAAATAAGGGGTAATATACCTTTTGAGAAGAAAGCTACCGATAGGAGCTTTCTTTTTTTGTGAAAAAATGTAAAAATTTTGTAAAACAATTAGGATTATAAGCTTACTTATTGATATACTGGACTTTACGGGAAAAATCACTATAAGAAATGAGGAATTTATTCAGTATGGAATGGCGTAATATATATCGTGGATTTTATATGGGCGTTAGTGATTTAATTCCTGGTGTGAGCGGCGGTACAATCGCTGTTGTGTTAGGGATTTATGAACAATTACTTGCGGCAATTATTGGACTTGTTATCGGTTCGATTGTAATTGTGTTCCCTGGTATTCCAACTGGTGGATTTTCAATTGTAAGTTCAATTATTACTTTTATTTTAGGATTTGCGATTGTTACGTATTTCGGTGAGGAATAAGTACTTTAATCCCCCTAGCGATAAAAATCGTTAAGGGGATTTTTATGTGTTATTCATTGTAAGTTCAGGCATTTAGATTGCTTGTTATAGAAAGCTTTTTTACAATTGTCTCGTGTTATATGTTTAGCGAGAGAGGACTAGCTCCTTCGTTGTAGCAAACTGTTTTTGATAGTATAATGAAAGAAGTATGCAGTGAGGAATTTTACTGCAAGTAGCTGAGGTGAAGAAACATGCAAAGAGTGACAAACTGTGTGTTAATTAGAGATAATGAAGTACTCTTACTCCAAAAACCTCGCCGAAATTGGTGGGTTGCACCGGGCGGGAAAATGGAGCGTGGTGAGACAGTAAGAGAATCAGTTGTTCGCGAGTATCGTGAAGAAACAGGCATTTATTTAAAGAACCCAGCGTTAAAGGGGGTCTTCACCTTTGTTATCCAAGAAGGTGATAAAGTTGTTTCAGAATGGATGATGTTCTCTTTTTTAGCGACAGATTTTGCAGGAGAAAACAAACTAGAGAGCGAAGAAGGCATCATTGGTTGGCATACATTTGATAAGATTGATGATTTAGCAATGGCGCCAGGAGATTATCACATTATTGATTATTTAATTAAAGGGAATGGTATAATCTACGGTACGTTTGTATATACCCCAGATTTTGAGTTGCTTTCATATCGATTAGATCCGAGTTAAACCGTCAAGGAGGGGATACGATGACAGAAAATAATGATATAAAAATGGTAATTATTACAGGAATGTCTGGAGCTGGAAAAACAGTAGCTTTACAAAGTTTCGAAGATTTAGGATATTTTTGTGTAGATAATTTACCGCCGATGTTATTGCCAAAGTTTATTGAGCTTATGGCGGATTCAAAAGGGAAAATGAATAAAGTGGCACTTGGCATTGATTTACGTGGCCGAGAGTTTTTCGAACATTTATGGGGAGCACTGGATGATTTATCAGAACGTACATGGATTATTCCTCATATTTTATTTTTAGATGCGAAAGATAGCACGCTTGTAACTCGTTATAAGGAAACGAGACGTTCGCATCCACTTGCGCCAACTGGTTTGCCGTTAAAGGGAATCGAAGCGGAACGTAGTTTATTAACAGATATGAAGGCACGAGCGAATATTGTGCTTGATACATCGGAATTAAAACCGAAAGAATTACGTGAAAAAATTGTTCAGCTGTTTTCAACGGAAACTGAGCAAGCATTTCGTGTAAATGTTATGTCATTTGGATTTAAGTACGGTATTCCAATTGATGCAGATTTAGTATTTGATGTTCGTTTTTTACCAAATCCATATTACATTCCACATATGAAGCCATTAACAGGACTAGATGAAGAAGTCTCTTCGTATGTACTGAAATTTAATGAGACACATAAGTTTTTAGAGAAACTGACGGATCTGATTACTTTCATGCTGCCTCATTATAAAAGAGAAGGCAAGAGTCAACTTGTAATTGCAATTGGATGTACAGGTGGACAACATCGTTCTGTTACGCTTACAGAGTACCTTGGGAAACATTTGAAACAAGACTACAGCGTTCATGTATCTCATCGTGATGTGGAGAAGAGAAAGGGCCATTAAGGGATGAAAAAAGAGAGGAAACCTAAAATTGTCATCATGGGAGGGGGAACTGGACTCTCTGTTTTATTACGAGGATTAAAGCAATATCCTGTTGATATTACAGCAGTTGTTACAATCGCTGATGATGGTGGCAGTTCAGGTAGATTACGTGATGAGCTAGAAATTCCACCCCCAGGTGACATTCGTAACGTACTTGTTGCGTTATCGGATGTAGAGCCACTGGTGGAAGCTTTATTTCAGCATCGTTTCACAAATGGAGATGGGCTGAAAGGTCATGCGTTAGGAAATTTATTATTGGCAGGTATGACCTCGATTACAGGAGACTTTTTCCATGCGATTACGGAAACGAGTAAAGTATTAAATGTCAGAGGACGTGTATTACCGGCAGCAAATCAAAGCGCGGTACTTCATGCGGAACTAGAAGATGGAGAAATTGTAACAGGTGAATCAAAAATTCCTTATTACGGAAAGAAGATTAATCGTGTCTTTTTAACTCCAGAAAATGTAGAGCCATTACATGAAACATTAGCTGAGATTAAACGAGCTGACTTACTTGTTTTCGGTCCAGGAAGTTTGTATACGAGTATATTGCCAAATTTAGTTGTTAACAAAATTGGGGACGCTGTTCTTGCTGCAAAAGCAAAGAAGGTATATGTATGTAATGTTATGACGCAAGCGGGTGAAACGATGGGGTATACTGCGTTTGATCATGTGCAGGCGCTACATGATCATTTAGGTAAACCATTTATCGATACCGCAATTGTAAATAACCGGGATATTCCTTGTGAATTACGTAAGTTATACGAGGAAGAAATGTCAGAACCGGTTGTAGTGGATGAAGACCGTTTTGCTGAAAATCATATTGGTGTAATTCAGGATAAATTAGCGAAGTATGATGATCGTGTTGTAAGGCATGATACATTGAAGTTAGCTTCTATTTTATATTCACTGTTATAAATGAGCGTTGCCTCGTTTGAGGTAACGCTCCTCATTCATATAGGACAAGAATTTTGTTCCGCAATAATCGTATAAGGAGGTGTTGACTGTGTCATTTGCATCAGAAACAAAGAAAGAGTTGACGAATCTTGAAATGAAGGAATGCTGTGAGAAAACAGAGTTATCAGCGTTGCTTCGAATGAACGGATCACTTTCTTTTTCAAACCGTCGTTTATCTATCGATATTCAAACAGAAAATGCGGCAATTGCAAGAAGGATTTATACGCTTTTGAAAAAGGGATATGATGTGACGGTAGAATTGCTTGTTCGTAAAAAAATGCGATTGAAGAAAAATAATGTGTATATTGTACGACTTGTTGAGAAATCTCGTGAAATATTAGCGGATCTTCATATCGTTCGAGATGACTTTTCATTTATTCGAAATATATCACAGGAATTAATTGAGAAAAAATGTTGTAAACGATCGTACTTACGCGGTGCATTTTTAGCAGGTGGTTCAGTAAATAACCCAGAAACATCATCTTATCATTTAGAGATCTTTTCGTTATATAAGGAACATAATGATGCTATATGTGAACTGATGAACGGATTTGATTTAAATAGTAAGACGTTAGAAAGAAGAAAAGGGTACATTACGTATTTGAAAGAAGCAGAGAAAATTACGGAGTTTTTAAATATTATAGGTGCTCATAATGCACTTTTAAGATTTGAAGACATTCGAATTGTTCGTGATATGCGTAATTCAGTGAATCGACTCGTGAACTGTGAAACAGCCAATTTAAATAAAACGATTGGTGCAGCATTAAGGCAAATTGAAAACATCCGTTATATTGATGAGACGGTTGGGCTAGATATTTTGCCAGATAAACTACGAGAAATTGCACAATTACGAATTGATTATCAAGATGTAACATTGAAAGAATTAGGCGAGATGGTATCCGGGGGGAAAATTAGTAAATCGGGTATTAATCATCGTTTGCGTAAAATCGATGAAATTGCAGAGAAATTACGCGCGGGGGAAACGGTAGCAAAAAAATAAGAGATTAAAGGGGGAACGGAGCTGTGGTTCAAAAACTAGTTAAGGTTTCATTAAAAAACGGCTTACAAGCACGTCCGGCTGCGTTGTTTGTACAAGAGGCAAATCGTTTTCATGCGGATATCTTCATCGAGAAAGATGGAAAGACAGTAAATGCAAAGAGCATAATGGGGATTATGAGCTTAGCCATTGGAACTGGCAGCATGATAACAATTACGACAGAAGGTTCAGATGCAGAAGAGGCTTTAGAAGCACTAGCTGCATATGTACAATAAAATGGCTATCGCGCATGTGCGATAGCTTTTTTATTTTGCTGTTTGTGGTGCGGTGAGTTTGATTGGTGGGGGTATGTAGAGAGCATGCGCTTGTCGAGAATTGTTGGTAAGTCGATAAGTTGTGTCGAAACATCGATATATTTAGGTGGGTACTGAGTGGGGGATACAAACGAGAACCTAACCATAAAAAAAGCGCCCTGTAATAGGGCGCTTCCGCTTTTAATCTATCCAGCTCCGGCGGCTAGAATCTCCGGTCGCTTCGCCCCTTCATTCGAGGCAAAAAGCGCCTCGGAATCAGGGGCTCCATCGCCCTGCGATTCTGAACGAGCCGCTTCCGCTTTTAAGTGTATTAACGATTTGTAAAGATCTTATCGATTAAACCGTATTCTAGAGCTTTTTCAGCTGTCATGAAGTTGTCGCGGTCTGTGTCGCGTTGTAGTACTTCAAGTGGTTGACCTGTGCGGTCAGCTAGAATTTGATTTAATTTTTCACGTAAGAATAGGATACGTTTTGCAGCAATTTCGATTTCAGTTGCTTGACCTTGTGCTCCACCAAGTGGTTGGTGAATCATTACTTCGCTGTTAGGAAGTGCATAACGTTTTCCTTTTTCACCTGCTGCAAGTAAGAATGCACCCATAGATGCAGCCATACCGATACAGATTGTTGATACTTGTGGTTTAATAAACTGCATTGTATCATAGATTGCCATACCCGCTGTGATAGAACCACCAGGGCTGTTGATATAGATGTGAATATCTTTTTCTGGATCTTGAGATTCCAAGAATAAAAGCTGGGAAACGATTGAGTTAGCTACGTTGTCATCAATTGCACTACCAAGCATAATGATGCGGTCTTTTAATAGTCGAGAGTAAATATCGTAAGCGCGTTCTCCACGATTTGTTTGTTCAATTACTGTAGGAATTAAATTCATCTGTTATTTCCTCCTTCTAAAGCTTTCTTAGTCTTATAATACAATTATGGTCAATAAAGGTCAAACGAAACCACTTTAAATCAAAAAAATATGTAGTTGTACCATGAATTATTCGCTATGTTTTTGAAATTCCCTGCTTATGTATCTTCAACATCTTAACCGAATTACATAAATTTAAACGTCATGAAAGCTATAGAAAAAAAGAAAAGAACGCCTTGTGACTGAAGCGTTCTTTCAATAGCTATTCTTTTAAAAGATAGGTTACTTTATTTAAAATATTCTCGACCTGTTTCGCGTTTTTACTATACATTTCGCTCGCTGATTTCGATTTTGTTTCTAAAGAAAATAGTTCAAGATCAGCATGACATTTTTTTAAAGATGCCAATAATAAAGGTTTGTTTTGAGGGGATGGCATTTGGAGTTTATCATTGTAAATGTCGATAGTAAGTTGTCCGTATGAATCAACTTGAGCGAGAAAGACATTTTCAATGACAACGCCAAGTTTTTCTAATTCTGCATGTAACCAAGCGCGGTTGTGCCCGCTAGCAGACAGAGGTTCATCTAGTACATTTCCATCCATAATAACAGTTTGTGTTTCTTTTTCATTTGGTACTTTTAACCCGATGTCTTTTGCTGTGAGTGGTTGGCGATCTTTCTTCAGTAATACATTTAACTCTCCGCTCGGTTCTAATACTGCAAATTCAACATCAGCTACGCTGAACGCATCTTTTCCTCGGAGTAGTTCAAGTAATTCGTCACTTGTATATTTTTCTTTCTTTAAGTTATCTTCGAGTATTTTTCCATCTTTTATTAATACGGTAGATTTCCCTTCAAAGAAGTCCCGAGCTGTTTTGTTCTTTAAGGAGAGGATTCCTGTGAAAAAAGGTACCACAGCGAAAATGAGTATCGCAAAGACGCCGTGGAAAAATTTTGAATCGAGCCCTGTGGATACTTGGGCAGCGATATCACCGATTGTCATTCCGGCTATGTATTCAAAAAAGGAGAGCTGAGAGATTTGTCTTTTCCCTAACCATTTCGTAATAGCGAATAAAATAATTAATATGAATACAGAGCGAAGAATGACAAGTGTCCATTCCGGTAGGTGAGACATAGTCATTTCCTCCAGTCTACTTAAAACCCTTTATATTGAGGTTCTTCACGTTCTAATACTGAAATTCTATCCTTTAAATCAGCGATGACGCTGTCCATTTCTAACATACATTCATGAAATACGCGTTTTGATTCTTCATCTTGTGAATTTAATGAAAGGGAGCTTAAACTTGCTTGAGCGCCCTTCACACTAGCAAGACAAGTTTTTACGCTAGCGATAACAGTCATACAAACACCTCTTATCCTTTCGGTTTGAATAGCAATGCTCCAATAAAGCCGAAAATAATAGCTGCCGATATACCAGCACTCGTTACTTTAAACATACCGGTAATTACGCCAACGATGCCATGTTTGGCCGCTTCTTCCATCGCCCCGTGAACGAGGGCATTACCGAAACTCGTAATAGGTACAGTTGCACCGGCACCCGCAAAATCAATTAATGGTTCGTAAAGATTGAAGCCGTCTAATATAGCACCGACAACAACAAGTGTTGCCATTGTATGAGCTGGTGTTAGTTTGCCGACATCAAACATAAGTTGTCCGATGACGCATATGAGTCCACCAATGACGAAAGCCCAGAAAAAAATCATTGCGTTGCACCTCCAAATTCAATTGAAACGGCGTGAGCGATACACGGAATCGTTTCTTCTTGTTGGAATGTAAGTGGAGATAGTAAAGCGCCTGTCGCAACGACAAGTATTTTTTTGAATTCTCCTCTTTTCATTCGGTTTAATAAGTGACCGTACACGACAGTTGCGGAACATCCAGGGCCACTCGCCCCAGCTATGACAGGTTGGCCTTCTCTATAAATGATAATCCCGCAATCTTGAAACTGCTCGCTCGTTACTTTTGTTCCATGTTTATGTAGTAGATCGTAAGCAATTTCGCGTCCTACATGTCCAAGGTCACCGGTTACGATTAAGTCGTAGTAAGAGGCATCGATTTGTCTTTCGCGTAAATGGGCTTCAATTGTATCAACAGCAGCTGGGGCCATCGCACCTCCCATATTAAAAGGATCTGTTAGTCCCATATCAACAACCCGCCCGATTGTGGCTGATGTTACTTGTGGACCGTATCCAGTGTCACTTAAAATAGCTGCGCCTGCACCGGTCACTGTCCACTGGGCAGTAGGAGGTTTTTGACCACCGTATTCAGTTGGATATCGAAATTGTTTTTCTACGGCAGCGTTATGGCTTGATGCACCGGTTAATAAATATTTTGCACCTTTTGCATTTACAATACTTGCACCAAGTGCTAATCCTTCCATAGAAGTAGAACAAGCTCCGAATAATCCGAGATAAGGTGTTCCGAGTGTACGACATGCAAAGCTCGTTGGAGTTATTTGATTAATTAAATCTCCTGCGAGTACGAATTGAATATCGTCTTTACGAAGTTTTGCCTTTTCGGTAGCGCGGCTACAAGCTTCTTCAAATAAAATTTTATGTGCCTTTTCGTAAGAATTTTGTCCGAGCCATAAATCTTCATGGAGGGTGTCGAAATCTTCGGGGATATTGCCATTTGCTTCAAATGGTCCACCGACCACCCCGGTTGAGATAATGACTGGTTTATTTTCAAATACCCACGTTCGGTGTCCTTGTAACATTTATAGCCCTCCCCATTGAACGAGAATCGTTTTAATAAGTGCGATGACGAAAGCAGAGAATACACCGAACAAAATAACAGAGCCGGCTAATTTAAACATGTTACCTCCAACACCAAGGACGAACCCTTCAGTCCGGTGTTCAATACAAGCTGCGATTACCGAGTTTCCAAATCCAGTAACAGGTACAGCTGTGCCAGCTCCAGCAAATTGTCCGAGGCGGTCATATACACCGAATCCAGTTAGTAACATCGAGATGAAAATAAGAGTTGCGACTGTTGGATTTCCCGCTGAACGCTCAGTGAAATCAAAATATGTGATGTAAAACGTAGAAATAAGCTGTCCGATTAAACAAATAAAGCCACCGACAAAAAAGGCTTTTATACAATTTTTTAAGACAGGACGCTTGGGCTCCCGTTCTTGCTCGAATTTTTTATATTCCTGTTGTACAGGGGTTAAGTTTTTATCTTTACTAGACATTTCAATCCTTCCTTTTCTATTAGAAAGCGTTAAGTGTTAGATTCCATTTCTGATCCGATAAGCTTTAACTGTTTTTTGATTTCATCTTTATTTACTTCTTTTCTCTTAATTTTGATTTCAAGCTTTTCGAGTAACATAAAGATTTTTTTATCTGTACTGACACGAACATCGAAAGTAGGATATTCATCACTTAATTGTTTTTGAAGTTTTTTGCGCAGTGGTTTTAGTCCAAATCTTTCATGATGTTCAGGTTTAACCGCTATGTAGAGGTCTAAATTTGAATTAACTGCGGTGCTTTTTATAATTTCATCCATAGCGAGAGCCTTTTTCTTTGCTTCTTGCGATATAGATTGATTAAAGGATTCTGTACTCATTTTCGTTAGTTTAGGGCCTTTTTCTTTCTCTGTTCGCTTTGCTTCTTCTTTCTTTACTTTTTTATCTAACGGGCTATGGTCGCAGCCGGTAAAAGAACTGAATAGAAGTACAAATAACGCGGTTATGAGGCCGAGTTTTCGCATGATTATCATTCCATTTCTATTGCATTATGTAATGTGAGAGAAAAAGGATGACTGCATATCATCCTTTTTCTATTCCACAGCAATGTGTGCTTTTTGTTAATAGGTTATTGCTGTGTGTATTGTGGTTCTTCTTGTTGGACTTCCTCAACACGTGGGTTTAAAGAATCGATAATAGTTTGTGTTTGCTGCGCAGCTGTTTGGAAAAGTTGCTTCGCTTGTTGGTTATCCGTATCAAGAGCGAATCCCTCTAAGCTAGCTTGAGCACTTTTTAATCCAGAAACAGTTTGCTTTAGTTTTGTAATTACAGTCATTGAATGAAGCCCCCTTTGGAATATCAATTCAAAGATTATAATTTGTGAGTTGGGGTAAATTTATGATTGGAAAATTTAGGTGAGAAAGATGTTTTATGTGCTCCTAGTTAAGGTGCATAAAGGGGGAAGGGGATATTTTTATTGATTTAGATGGATTTTATTGCTATTATTATGAGAAGAAAATGAAGTGTTTTTTATAATCATGCGCCCATAGCTCAGTCGGATAGAGCGGTGGTTTCCGGTACCACGTCTGCCGGGGGTTCGAATCCCTCTGGGCGCGTTAAAAAGTCCTAACTTACGTTTTGTAGGTTAGGACTTTTTTATTCCCCTCTTGTTATATCTAGTAATAAGATTTACTATTAGTATGTGGTAATAACTTCTGTGCATTATTATTTTCTTTCAATATTATTCATTTTTCGGTTGTAAGTTGTAAATCTCATTAATACATATAAATTAATAATATTTTGGAATGGGTGTCTGTGATAGCATTCTCCTTTTACCAAACTTATTGTACAATAGAAACAAGGGGGAGATTAGTTTGAAGGCAAGTCTTTTACAAGAACAAAGCTTACGTTTGGCAATGACACAAGAGTTAAGGCAAGCGATTACAATGCTCCAGTATAATGTACAAGAATTATCGGAGTTTTTATATGAGCAATCGTTAGAGAATCCCCTTATTGAGTTAGGTGGTTTTGAGAGGGAGAAGAAAAAGAGCTCTAACAAAAGTAAAAGTACCAGCAAACAAGTCGAGAATCAGATGGAAATCTACAGTGTGGATTCAACAACGATTCAGCAACATTTATTAAATCAAATACAGTATTATAAAATAGAAGAAGAAGAGAGAAAAGTAGCTTCTTTCATTATTATGAACATGGATGGAAATGGGTATTTACAAGAAACGAATGAAGAGTTAGCAGATCTCCTTTCTGTATCGCTTCATGTAGTCGACCGCTCTGTTGAGCTTGTCCAATCACTCGAGCCAGCAGGGGTAGGAGCACGTAATATTCAGGAATGTTTAACCTTGCAATTGAAGCGCTTACATAGGCGTGATGGATTAGCGGAAGAGGTTGTAGAGGAGCACTTTAATTACTTCGTGAAGAAAGATTGGCGAAAGCTTGTTCAAGTGCTGAAGTGTAGTAATGAGGAATTACAGCATGCGGTAAATTGTATTACGTCATTACAACCAAAACCAGGTCTTGCGTTTTCTTCTGATAAACCACTTTATATTGTGCCTGATATGGCGGTGAAAAAAGAAGGTGATCGCCTCGTTTTACAGATGAACGAGAGAAATATGCCGAGAATTGAAATTCATTCTGAGTATAGTGCACTTCTTAATAATAGTGAAAGTGAAGTAGCATCTTACGTATCAGAAAAGTATCAGCATGTGCAGTGGATTATGCGTAGTTTGAAACAGAGAAAACAGACACTTCTGCAAGTAATGACCATTATTATGGAAAAACAGCGTGATTTCTTCTGGAAAGGTCCAGAGTATTTAAAGCCACTTGCTTTAAAAGAGGTAGCGGAAGAGCTAAGTGTGCACGAGTCTACAATTAGTCGTGCAACGCGAAATAAGTATGTGCAAACGCCACACGGTTTATTTGAGATGAAATCCTTCTTTAGTAATGCAGTTTCAACGACAGAGGATGAGGCAGTTTCAACGAAGCGAGTAAAACAGTTTATTCAAACGCTTGTGGAGGCGGAAGATAAGAAAAAGCCACTTTCGGATCAAAAGATTTCAAAATTATTAGAAGAAGAGCATGAAATCGTTATTTCTCGAAGAACAGTGGCGAAATATAGAGAACAAATGCACATTCCTGCTTCGTCTCTAAGAAAAACAATTGGATAGGTGAAGAAGATGAAAGTTGTACTATATACAAAAAAAGATTGTGGTCTTTGTGAGAAGGCGAAACAAGTGTTACAAGAAGTACAATGTGAATATTCTTTTCAAATCGAGGAAATAGATATATATGAAGATAATGACCTTTTAGAAAAATATCATTTAATGATTCCGGTTGTAGAAATAGGCGGAAAACAAGTAGAATATGGTAACATTCACAAAGGTGTCATAATAAACTATATAAGAAATGCAGTTAAGAGTTGAATAAGTTTCTATCTCCTGTTACAATAATACACGTAGCAGGGATTATTTTTTTAACCTATGTGGGACACAAAATGTCACTATGGGACGTAAAGTGACCACGAGGGAAAATGAACCGATGTAGTGAGGAGAAAAGATATGCGCTCATGGATTCAGAATACAAAAAAATTATTACCTGATCTGCTACCTGTTATGCAAACGAGAATGCAGATTCTTCAGTACATTAGGCTTATGCAGCCGATTGGAAGAAGAAACTTATCAGCAAGTCTCGGTATGACAGAACGAGTATTGCGAAGTGAAGTTCAAGTTTTGAAAGAACAAAACTTAGTTCACGTCGCTTCTTCTGGAATGACTTTGACAGAAGAAGGAACAGCTTTAGTTCTTGCTTTGGAAGACTTTATGAAAGAAATTTCCGGGTTAAAGGTTTTAGAAAAGCAACTTAAGGAAACATTAGACTTGGATGAAGTTTTCGTTGTCCCTGGTGATAGTGATGAATCACCTTGGGTCAAACTGGAGATGGGCCGTGCTTGTGTGACTTGTATAAAAGACCGTCTGACAGCGAATAATATCGTTGCTGTGGCTGGAGGAACTACGCTAGCTGCTGCTGCGGACATGATGCAGCTTGATTGCAAAGATTTACATATGCTATTTGTCCCAGCACGTGGTGGAATTGGAGAAGGTGTTGAATTAGAAGCCAATACCATTTGTGCCAAGATGGCGCAAAATACGATGAGTAATTATCGCTTATTGTATGTTCCAGACCATGTTAGTAGCGAAGCATATGCGTCTATTGTGACAGAGCCTTCCGTGAAAGAAGTTCTTGAGTTGATTCGATCTTCCAATATCGTCATTCATGGAATAGGTGATGCGTTAACAATGGCACGTCGCAGAAATACCTCGGAAGCAGATTGGTTAAAGATTCAGGCAAGCGAAGCAGTTGGTGAAGCTTTCGGTTACTACTTTAATGAACAAGGTAATGTTGTTCATAAAGTAAGAACAGTTGGTATGCAACTAGAGGATTTACAAAATGTATCTCACGTTGTTGCAGTCGCTGGAGGTTCTTCAAAGGCAAAGGCAATACAGGCTGTAATTAAACAAGGGCACACTTCAATTCTAATTACAGATGAAGGTGCAGCAAAACAGTTAACAAAGGGTATTACCCTTTAATATAATCCCCCAAGGAGGAAATTCAAATGACTAAAATTGGTATTAATGGATTTGGACGTATCGGACGTAACGTATTCCGCGCAGCACTTAACAACCCAGAGGTAGAAGTAGTAGCAATCAACGACTTAACAGATGCTAAAACTTTAGCTCACCTTTTAAAATATGACACAGTTCACGGAACTTTAAATGCAGAAGTATCTGCTAACGAAAGCAGCATCGTTGTTAACGGTAAAGAAATCAAAGTTATCGCTGAGCGTGACCCAGCACAATTACCATGGAGCGACTACGGAGTAGAAATCGTAGTAGAATCTACTGGTCGTTTCACTAAAAAAGCAGACGCTGAAAAACACTTAGGTGGATCAGTTAAAAAAGTTATCATCTCAGCTCCAGCTTCTGACGAAGATATCACTGTAGTTATGGGTGTTAACCATGAACAATACGATGCAGCTAGCCACAACGTAGTATCTAACGCTTCTTGTACTACAAACTGCTTAGCTCCATTCGCTAAAGTATTAAACGAAAAATTCGGCGTAAAACGCGGAATGATGACAACAATTCACTCTTACACTAACGACCAACAAATCTTAGACTTACCACACAAAGATTTACGTCGTGCTCGTGCAGCAGCTGAAAACATGATCCCAACATCTACTGGTGCAGCTAAAGCTGTAGCATTAGTATTACCAGAACTTAAAGGTAAATTAAACGGTGGCGCTGTACGTGTTCCAACTGCTAACGTTTCTCTTGTTGACTTAGTTGTTGAACTTGACAAAGAAGTAACAGTTGAAGAAGTAAACGCAGCATTCAAAGCAGCAGCTGAAGGCGAATTAAAAGGTATCCTTGGATACAGCGAAGAGCCATTAGTATCTATCGACTATAACGGATGTACAGCTTCTTCTACAATCGATGCATTATCTACAATGGTAATGGAAGGTAACATGGTTAAAGTACTTTCTTGGTACGATAACGAAACTGGTTACTCTAACCGCGTAGTAGACTTAGCAGCTTACATGACTTCTAAAGGTCTTTAATTCTTAATTATATAAGTTATCAATGACAAAACGAGGGAGAGGGTTTGTTCCCTCTCTCTCTTCTTTCGTTTTAAAAGCAAATGTGTTAAGCTTTTGAGTGGGTTTTGTCAATCCTAACTAGTAGTCGGAGGGAAATCCAATGAACAAAAAATCAATTCGTGACGTAGATTTAAAAGGTAAGCGTGTATTTTGCCGCGTTGACTTCAACGTACCTATGAAAGAAGGCAAAATTACAGATGAAACTCGTATCCGTGCAGCTCTTCCTACAATTCAATATTTAGTAGAGCAAGGTGCGAAAGTTATTTTAGCAAGTCACTTAGGCCGTCCAAAAGGTCAAGTAGTAGAAGAA
This sequence comes from Bacillus thuringiensis, assembly GCF_014932895.1. Classification (GTDB taxonomy): domain Bacteria; phylum Bacillota; class Bacilli; order Bacillales; family Bacillaceae_G; genus Bacillus_A; species Bacillus_A thuringiensis_AA. The sequence goes on from NZ_JACYOF010000005.1 coordinate 233,010, forward strand.
ATGCGTTTAACTCCAGTAGCAGCACGTTTAGGCGAGCTTCTTGGTAAAGACGTTAAAAAAGCAGACGAAGCATTCGGACCAGCTGTACAAGAAATGGTTGCAGCAATGAACGAAGGCGACGTATTAGTTCTTGAAAACGTACGTTTCTATGCGGGCGAAGAAAAGAACGATGCAGAATTAGCGAAAGAATTCGCAGCTCTTGCTGATATCTTCGTAAATGATGCATTCGGTGCAGCACACCGTGCTCACGCTTCTACAGCAGGAATCGCAGACTACCTACCAGCAGTATCTGGTTTATTAATGGAAAAAGAGTTAGATGTACTTGGAAAAGCACTTTCTAACCCAGATCGTCCATTCACAGCTATCATCGGTGGTGCGAAAGTAAAAGATAAAATCGGTGTAATTCGTCATCTATTAGACAAAGTAGATAACTTAATCATCGGTGGCGGACTTGCTTACACATTTGTTAAAGCTTTAGGTCATGAAATTGGTCTATCTCTATGTGAAGACGACAAGATTGAACTAGCTAAAGAATTTATGCAACTTGCAAAAGAAAAAGGCGTAAACTTCTACATGCCAGTTGATGTTGTAATCACTGAGGAATTCTCTGAAACTGCAACAACTAAAATCGTTGGTATCGACTCTATCCCTTCTAACTGGGAAGGCGTGGACATCGGTCCTAAAACACGTGAAATTTATGCAGATGTAATTAAAAACTCTAAGCTTGTTGTATGGAATGGACCAATGGGTGTATTCGAAATGACTCCATTCTCACAAGGTACAAAAGCAGTAGGACAAGCATTAGCAGATGCAGAAGGTACATACTCTGTTATCGGCGGTGGTGACTCTGCAGCAGCTGTTGAAAAATTCGGTATGGCTGATAAAATGAGCCACATTTCTACTGGCGGCGGTGCGTCATTAGAATTCATGGAAGGTAAAGAGCTTCCAGGTGTAGTTTGTCTTAACGACAAATAAGTAGCAGCCAAAGAAAAAGGACGGTGCAAAGCATGCGTAAACCAATTATCGCAGGTAACTGGAAAATGAATAAAACTCTATCTGAAGCAGTTAGCTTCGTAGAGGAAGTTAAAGGTCAAATCCCAGCAGCTTCAGCTGTTGATGCAGTAGTTTGCTCTCCAGCTCTATTCTTAGAGCGCTTAGTAGCAGCGACTGAAGGAACTGACTTACAAGTAGGTGCACAAAACATGCACTTCGAAAAAAATGGTGCATTCACTGGCGAAATTAGCCCAGTAGCACTTAGCGACTTAAAAGTAGGCTACGTAGTACTTGGCCACTCTGAGCGTCGTGAAATGTTTGCTGAAACAGACGAATCAGTAAACAAAAAGACTATTGCAGCATTTGAACATGGTTTAACACCAATCGTATGTTGTGGTGAGACTTTAGAAGAGCGCGAAAGCGGAAAAACATTTGATCTAGTAGCAGGTCAAGTGACAAAAGCACTTGCAGGCTTAACAGAAGAGCAAGTTAAAGCAACTGTTATCGCTTATGAGCCAATCTGGGCTATCGGTACAGGTAAATCTTCTTCTTCTGCAGATGCAAATGAAGTATGTGCGCACATCCGTAAAGTTGTTGCAGAAGCTGTTTCTCCAGAAGCTGCAGAAGCTGTTCGTATTCAATACGGCGGTAGCGTAAAACCAGAAAACATTAAAGAGTACATGGCACAATCTGACATCGACGGCGCTTTAGTTGGCGGTGCTAGCTTAGAGCCTGCTTCGTTCTTAGGTCTTCTGGGGGCGGTAAAATGAGAAAGCCAACAGCTTTAATCATTCTTGATGGTTTCGGACTTCGTGAAGAAACTTACGGGAATGCTGTAGCACAAGCTAAGAAACCTAACTTTGATGGTTACTGGAACAAATTCCCTCACACAACGCTTACAGCTTGTGGTGAAGCGGTAGGTCTTCCAGAAGGTCAAATGGGTAACTCTGAGGTTGGTCACTTAAATATCGGTGCTGGCCGCGTAGTATATCAAAGCTTAACACGCGTTAACGTTGCAATTCGTGAAGGTGAGTTCGATAAGAACGAAACTTTCCAAAGTGCAATTAAAAGCGTGAAAGAAAAAGGTACTGCACTTCATTTATTCGGTTTACTTTCTGACGGTGGTGTGCACAGTCACATGAACCACATGTTTGCTCTTCTTCGCTTAGCAGCAAAAGAAGGCGTTGAGAAAGTATACATCCATGCATTCTTAGATGGCCGCGATGTTGGACCAAAAACAGCACAAAGCTATATCGATGCAACAAATGAAGTAATTAAAGAAACAGGAGTAGGACAATTCGCGACTATCTCTGGTCGTTATTACTCCATGGACCGTGACAAGCGTTGGGATCGCGTAGAAAAATGTTACCGTGCTATGGTGAATGGTGAAGGCCCTACTTATAAATCAGCAGAAGAGTGTGTAGAAGACTCTTATGCAAATGGTATCTACGATGAATTCGTATTGCCGTCTGTAATTGTTAACGAAGATAACACGCCAGTTGCAACAATCAATGATGATGATGCAGTTATCTTCTATAACTTCCGTCCAGACCGTGCAATTCAAATTGCTCGTGTATTTACAAACGAAGACTTCCGTGAGTTCGATCGTGGTGAAAAAGTACCTCACATTCCAGAATTCGTATGTATGACACACTTCAGTGAAACTGTAGATGGTTACGTGGCATTTAAGCCAATGAATCTTGATAACACTTTAGGTGAAGTTGTTGCGCAAGCGGGATTAAAGCAACTTCGCATCGCGGAAACTGAAAAGTATCCGCACGTTACATTCTTCTTTAGCGGCGGTCGTGAGGCTGAATTCCCAGGAGAAGAGCGTATCTTAATTAACTCACCGAAGGTTGCAACATATGACTTGAAACCTGAAATGAGCATTTACGAAGTAACGGACGCTTTAGTAAATGAAATCGAAAATGATAAACATGATGTTATCATTCTTAACTTTGCGAACTGTGATATGGTTGGCCATTCTGGGATGATGGAACCGACAATTAAAGCAGTAGAAGCAACGGACGAATGTTTAGGAAAAGTTGTAGAAGCAATTCTTGCAAAAGATGGTGTAGCACTTATTACTGCTGACCATGGTAATGCTGATCAGGAGTTAACTGCTGATGGTGGACCAATGACAGCTCATACAACTAACCCGGTTCCTTTCATCGTTACAAAAAATGATGTAGAGCTTCGTGAAGGTGGTATTTTAGGAGATATCGCCCCAACAATGCTTACGCTTTTAAATGTGGAACAACCGAAAGAAATGACAGGTAAAACAATTATTAAATAATTTGCTTATATAAAAAGGAGAGAATTTATTATGTCAACAATTATTGATGTTTATGCTCGCGAAGTCCTTGACTCTCGTGGTAACCCAACTGTAGAAGTAGAAGTTTACACAGAAAGCGGCGCTTTCGGACGCGCTATCGTACCAAGTGGTGCATCTACTGGTGAGCACGAAGCAGTAGAATTACGTGACGGTGACAAATCTCGTTACCTAGGTAAAGGTGTTGTTAACGCAGTAAACAACGTTAACGAAATTATCGCTCCAGAAATCGCTGGTTTCGATGTAACTGACCAAGCTGGTATCGACCGTGCTATGATCGAATTAGATGGCACTCCAAACAAAGGGAAACTAGGCGCTAACGCTATCCTTGGTGTATCTATGGCAGTAGCTCACGCAGCAGCTGACTTCGTAGGTCTTCCATTATACCGTTACCTTGGTGGATTCAATGCAAAACAATTACCAACTCCAATGATGAACATCATCAATGGTGGTTCTCACGCTGATAACAACGTAGACTTCCAAGAGTTCATGATCTTACCAGTTGGTGCTCCAACATTCAAAGAATCAATCCGTATGGGTGCTGAAGTATTCCATGCACTTAAAGCTGTATTACATGACAAAGGTCTTAACACTGCAGTAGGTGACGAAGGTGGATTCGCTCCAAACCTTGGTTCTAACCGTGAAGCATTAGAAGTAATCATCGAAGCTATCGAAAAAGCTGGTTACAAAGCTGGCGAGAACGTATTCTTAGGAATGGACGTTGCTTCTTCTGAGTTCTACAACAAAGAAACTGGTAAATATGACCTTGCAGGCGAAGGCCGTACTGGCTTAACTTCTGCAGAAATGGTTGATTTCTACGAAGAGCTTTGCAAAGACTTCCCAATCATCTCTATCGAAGATGGTTTAGACGAAAACGACTGGGATGGTCACAAATTATTAACTGAGCGTATCGGTGATAAAGTACAATTAGTTGGTGACGATTTATTCGTAACTAACACTCAAAAACTTGCTGAAGGTATCGAAAAAGGTATCTCTAACTCAATCTTAATTAAAGTTAACCAAATCGGTACTTTAACTGAGACTTTCGAAGCTATCGAAATGGCTAAACGTGCTGGTTACACAGCAGTTGTATCTCACCGTTCTGGTGAAACTGAAGATGCTACAATCGCTGACATCGCAGTTGCAACTAACGCTGGCCAAATCAAAACTGGTTCTATGAGCCGTACTGACCGTATTGCTAAGTACAACCAATTATTACGCATCGAAGACGAACTAGGCGAAATCGCTGTTTACGATGGTGTAAAATCTTTCTACAATATCAAACGATAATTATAGAAAATAACGACAGACCGTGAGAAATCACGGTCTGTTTTTTTTATATTAAAATTGTTCACCTGTCATAATTGACATGAAATGTTTAAAGAAGCGGTTATAATCAAAATCAATTGCGATTTGATGACTCGGCCAATCAATAAACGGATTTGGCTCCACTAAAGATCGAAATTCTCCAATGCTTGCTCCCTGTGCATAGGATTCCGTCATGACAACAATAGGTGACTTATGATAAGTGAACATAGCGTTATCAAGTAAAGCGAGAATTGGCATTGTGTCATGAAAGGGGCTTCCCTTTAAATGCGGTAAGGCATCTTTATAATATCCGTAGTAATAATGATCAAATAGCGGTTTGACAAGTGGGGCTTTTCCTTTTGCTTCAATGTATTCGGCCATTTCTGGTGTAATGATGGAATATTGGGTGACGTTTAATGGGTATATGTACATGTTAGGTGAGGATTGAAGCACTATATTAGCGGCAGTAGGATCCCCATAAAAGTTTGCTTCTGAAATTGGGGTAACATTACCGGGATGTAAAAAGGCGCCGCCCATTACGTAGTAAGATTTAATTTGCTTCATTAACTCTTTACATACGATAAATAAAATCGCCAAGGAGGTAAGTCTTCCTAAACTTACAATGATTAATTCATCTTTATACTGTTCAATAAGAGGAATAACTTCAAAAAAATTCTCCTTTTCTCCGTTAGTCACATTCTCCTTTGGAATAATGGTTCCCAACCCTTGTTTCCCGTGTACATCTGTAAAGAAAGCAGGAGGGGCACCAGTAAGGGGCCGCTCTGAACCACCGAATATCTTGATATTTCTATTCTTTGTTTCGTGCTTAAGAAAATGAGCATTTTGTACGGCCATTTCTTTTGGAACATTGCCGTAATCAGCTACAATTCCGATGACTTCAATTTCATCAATAAAGAATGCAAGGAGGAGGGCTATCGTATCATCGATTCCAGGATCGCAAAAAATGAGAACTTTTTTAGACATATGTTCACCACCTATCTTGTTTATATATATGTAAGTTTTGGGATAGGAAGAATAAAAAGATTATTTTCTTAAAATAGCAACCGGTAAAATTCAGAAAATAAAAACTTTTTATATTAGGTCAAGGTTTTTGACTTATTTTTCGCTTGTAAATGCAGTCATATCAAGGTTGTAAGCGCATAACATAGGCTGTTTTCCCTGTCAAATCGATAAATTGCAGCTTTTTACAATTTATACTATGATAAAGATATTAACAGAAGATCGTATAAACATGAGGGATGATGAACATGAAGTTTACAAAGATTCTTGTCCAAATTGCTGCTCTTTACGTGTTTTATATGGTTGGAACTTGGGTACAAGAAATGTTAAATATTCCGATTCCAGGAAGCTTGATTGGGATGTTTCTTTTACTTGTTTTACTTAGCCTAAAAGTACTTCCAGTGAAATGGTTTGATTTAGGAGCAGAAACACTCGTCGCTATTATGCCGTTTTTATTAATTCCGCCAACGCTTGGCCTAATGAATTACGGTGCTTTTTTTATGAGTAAAGGAATTTCTCTTTTCATTACAGTTGTAGCGAGTACGTTTTTAATTATTATTGTTGCAGGACATACAGGGCAGTATCTTGCGAATAGAAAGGAAAAAGAGACATAATGAACCAAATATTAATCGGAATTGGTTGGGTTCTTTTTACGGTGCTATTATATCAATTATCTAAAAAAATCTATAAATTATTTCCAACACCATTTACTATTCCAATGCTTGTAGCGACAGGGTTAATGGCGTTCTTATTTATCGTGCTTGATATACCATATCAACATTATATGGAAAGCGGCGGTGGCTGGATTGCGAAGTTACTTGGACCAGGTGTTGTAGCATTTGCAATCCCGCTTTATAAACAACGCCACGTTCTGCAAAAATATGTTGTACCAATTGCTGGTGGTGTATTAGTAGGTACAACAGTTGCCATTGCAAGTGATTTCGCTATTGCTTCACTTATGGGAACAGATAAAAGTTTAATTTTATCTTCATTACCAAAATCAGTGACAATGCCGGTTGCAATGAGCGTTTCTGAACAAGTTGGTGGAGTGCCATCCTTAACAGCAGCTTTCGTTGTTATTGCAGGTATTACTGGAACGATTACGGGACCAATTTTGTTAAAATGGAGTCGCGTTACAAACTCGGTTGGTAAAGGGATTGGATTTGGATGTGCCTCTCACATTATGGGTGTTATGAGAGCGATGAAAAATAACGAGCATGAAGGTGTGATTGGATCGGTAACAATGACATTAACAGCAATTTTGACATGTGTGCTCGGACCGTTATTCGCAATGATGTTTATGTAATAGAAGAAAAGCGAGAGCAATTCTATAGCTCTCGCTTTTCTATAGGATTTATGCTAACATTTAAACTAACTGAATCTTTGTAGGAGGTACGCCAAGTGCATACGTTATTATCAGTTTTACTTATTATTGTATCGATTTTAATGATTGTTATGGTACTTATGCAGTCTAGTAATAGCTCAGGCCTTTCAGGCGCTATTTCAGGTGGTGCAGAGCAATTGTTTGGTAAGCAAAAGGCACGTGGAATTGAAGCGGTATTAAACCGTATTACAGTTGTTTTAGCTGTATTATTCTTCGTACTAACAATTGGTGTTACGTACTTCAATTTATAGAATTAAAAAGAAGAAGCGTTAGTGAATGGTACTAATGGTTCTTCTTTTTTATTTTGCTATTTGAAAAAAGTTTCTAATTAGATTCTGGAAATATAAATATGGTACACTAAGATATAGAAAGAATACGACTAGATTACAGAAGAGAAAGAGGAGAAGTACATGATGAAATTAGCATCTCCGAAGCCATTTACATTTGAGGGTGGAGACCGCGCTGTTTTATTACTACATGGATTCACAGGACATTCAGCTGATGTACGTATGTTAGGGCGTTTCTTAGAAAAGAAAGGCTACACTTGTCATGCGCCAATTTATAAAGGACACGGTGTACCACCAGAAGAGCTTGTTCATACAGGACCTGAAGATTGGTGGCAAGACGTAACGGAGGCATATCAGCTTTTAAAAGATAAAGGATTTGAGAAAATTGCTGTTGTTGGTTTATCGCTAGGTGGAGTGTTCTCTTTAAAATTAGCATATACAATACCTGTTTTAGGTGTAGTACCGATGTGTGCACCGATGTATATTAAGAGTGAAGAAACGATGTACCAAGGTATATTGGCATATGCCCGTGAATATAAAAAGCGTGAGCAAAAATCACCAGAGCAAATCGAACAAGAAATGTTGGAATTCCAAAAGACACCGATGAATACATTAAAAGCATTACAAGAGCTAATTGCTGATGTACGTAATAATGTTGATATGATTTATGCACCAACATTTGTTGTGCAAGCACGCCATGACGAAATGATTAATACAGATAGTGCTAACATTATTTATAACGGTGTAGAATCTACGTTAAAAGACATTAAATGGTATGAAGACTCTACGCATGTCATTACACTTGATAAACAGCGTGAAGAGCTACATGAGGATGTATATAACTTCTTGGAGCAACTAGATTGGTAAGATCTAGTTGCCTCTTTTTTTCATAAGGAATTTTTTGTGAAAACTGTAAAAATCATTAGGGGAGTATTAAAGTTTCGCTTTATACATCCCCTATCTTTCGGATACACTAAATAATATAAGGTTTTAAAGGAGGTATTTCTGCTTGGAAGAAATCATACAAGAACATATTGATAAGTTATTATTATTTATGCGAGAAGAAGCGTATAAACCGTTAACGATACAAGAGTTAGAAGAAGCATTTGGAATTGAAGGTTCTGAAGGCTTTAAAGATTTTGTAAAGGCACTTGTAATGATGGAAGAGAAGGGACTTGTTGTTCGTACACGTAGTAATCGCTATGGTCTTCCAGAAAAAATGAACTTAGTGCGCGGTAAGTTAATTGGTCACGCGCGTGGATTTGCTTTCGTCGTGCCAGAAGAGAAGAAAACGGGAGACGATGATCTTTTTATCCCACCTACAGAATTAAACGGTGCACTTCATGGTGATACTGTACTAGCGCGTGTTAGTTCCCAATCGAGCGGTTCACGTCAAGAAGGTACAATTGTACGTATTTTAGAGCGCGGGACGAAAGAACTAGTTGGTACATATACAGAATCAAAAAACTTCGGATTTGTTATACCTGACAATAAACGTTGGACAAGTGACATTTTCGTATTGAAAAGTGCATCAATGGGTGCTGTAGAAGGTCATAAAGTAGTTGTGAAAATTACGAGTTATCCAGAGAACCGTTTAAGCGCAGAAGGTGAAGTTATTCAAATTTTAGGTCATAAAAATGATCCAGGAGTAGATATTTTATCTGTCATCCATAAACATCACTTACCTTTAGCATTTCCTGAAGAAGTGATGGAGCACGCAAACAGTGTACCAGAAACGATTTCAGAAGAAGATTTAAAAGATCGCCGTGATTTACGTGACCAAATGATTGTAACGATTGACGGTGCAGACGCGAAAGATTTAGATGACGCTGTTACAGTGACGAAGCTTGAGAACGGTAACTACAAGCTTGGCGTTCATATTGCGGATGTAAGTCATTACGTTCAAGAAGGTTCTCCGATCGATGTTGAAGCAGCGGAAAGAGCGACGAGTGTATACCTTGTTGACCGTGTAATTCCGATGATTCCGCATCGTCTATCTAACGGTATTTGTTCATTAAATCCGAAAGTAGACCGTCTGACACTATCTTGTGAAATGGAAATCAACAATTTAGGTGATGTTGTAAAACATGAGATTTTCCAAAGTGTTATTAAAACGACAGAGCGTATGACGTATGCTGACGTAAGAAGCATTTTAGAAGATGAGGACGAAGAGCTAATTAAGCGTTATGAGCCGTTAGTACCGATGTTTAAAGAGATGGCGCAACTAGCACAAATTTTACGTGAAAAACGTATGCGCCGCGGTGCAATCGACTTTGACTTTAAAGAAGCAAAAGTATTAGTAGATGAAGAAGGAAAACCGACTGATGTTGTCATGCGTGATCGTTCTGTATCAGAGAAGTTAATTGAAGAATTTATGCTTGTTGCGAACGAAACAGTAGCAGAGCACTTCCACTGGATGAACGTACCATTCATGTACCGTGTCCATGAAGATCCGAAAGAGGACAAGCTAGAGCGTTTCTTCGAGTTTGTAACAAACTTCGGATATGCAGTAAAAGGTCGTGCGAATGAAGTACATCCTCGTGCGCTACAACAAATTCTTGAAATGGTTCAAGGACAGCCGGAAGAAGTAGTCATTTCAACAGTTATGCTTCGTTCAATGAAGCAAGCACGTTACGATGCGGACAGCTTAGGACATTTCGGTTTATCAACGGAGTTCTACACGCATTTCACATCGCCAATTCGTCGTTACCCAGATACGATTGTTCATAGGTTGATTCGTGAATATATCATTAACGGTAAAGTCGATAACGAAACACAAGCGAAATGGCGTGAAAAATTGCCTGAGATTGCAGAGCACTCTTCTAATATGGAACGCCGCGCTGTTGAGGCAGAGCGTGAAACAGACGAGCTGAAAAAAGCAGAATATATGCTTGATAAGATCGGTGAAGAGTATGATGGTATGATTAGCTCTGTAACAAACTTCGGTTTATTCGTAGAGCTTCCAAATACAATTGAAGGTCTTGTACATGTTAGCTACTTAACGGATGATTACTACCGTTATGACGAGCAGCATTTTGCAATGATCGGAGAACGTACAGGTAACGTATTCCGCATCGGTGACGAAATTACAATTCGCGTTATTAACGTAAACAAAGACGAGCGCGCAATCGACTTTGAAATCGTTGGCATGAAAGGCACACCTCGTCGTAAGTTCAAAGATCGTCCAGTCGTTATCGAACAGCCGAGAACAGGCAGAAAGAAACGCGGTGGACGTAGCGAGCGTAGCAATGAGCGCGGTGGGGAACGTGGCACAGGAAGAAAATTCGATCGTGGCGGCCAAGGTAAAGGCTCATCTGGACGTACAGGTAAAAAGGATGGAAATGGCAAAAAGAAAAAGCCATTCTTCGAAAATGTACCAGGATTTAAGAAGAAAAAGAAAAAGCGTAAGTAAGAAAAGAGTGGCTTCGCTTTGGTGAAAAGCGGGGCCTTTTCTTTTTTGTTGGAATCCAGCTACAGTGGCTAGATTCTATCGGCCATTTCACTCCCTCGGACGAAGCGAAAAGCGCTTCTCTGTCGGGAGTTCCAATGTCCAAAGATTCTAAGCGAGCCACTTTCGCTTTTTATCTACATTTGTTACAATAGTAAAAATAGAGGAGGGACGTTATATGCCAAAAGGTACTGGTAAGGTTATTGCACAAAATAAAAAAGCATTTCATGATTATTTCATCGAAGAAACATACGAAGCAGGGCTTGTCCTTCAAGGAACGGAAATTAAGTCGATTCGCGCTGGACGCGTGAACTTGAAAGATGCGTTTGCGCGTGTACATAATGGTGAAGTATGGGTTCATAATATGCATATTAGTACGTACGAGCAAGGGAATCGCTTCAATCATGATCCGCTTCGCACGAGAAAATTACTTCTTCATAAAAAAGAAATTGAGAAGTTAACGGGAGCTGCAAAAGAAACAGGATATGCATTAGTTCCACTTAGAATCTATTTAAAAAATGGATTTGCAAAAATGGCTCTTGGTTTAGCAAAAGGTAAGAAACAATACGATAAACGTCACGATTTAAAAGAGAAAGAAGCTAAACGTGAAATTGCACGCGCGTTCCGTGATCGTCAAAAGATGTAATACAAATTTTTACATTTGTAAAACGGCGCGCGTATGTTATAATAACTTATGTAAGATTGTTGCACATTGAAAAACAGCTCTTAGTAGCTATCACGATATTTCTTCGTATGCTCCATTTCTATCATGGGGACGTTACGGATTCGACAGGGATAGTTCGAGCTTAGGTTGCGAGTCGAGGGGATCGGCCTCGTTAAAACGTCAAAGCCTATAATTGGCAAACAAAACAATCTTTCTTTAGCTGCTTAATTGCACTAAAGGTTCCTCCCTCCATCGTCCATGTGGTAGGGTAAGGGACTCAAACTAAGTGGACTACGCCGGAGTTCGCCGTCTGAGGACAAAGGAAGAGAACAACCAGACTAGCAACTTGGAAGCCTGTCGATAGGCCGAAGAGTTCGCGAAATGCTAATATATCGACTACACTCGTAGAAGCTTAAGTGCCGATATTTTTGGACGTGGGTTCGACTCCCACCGTCTCCACCAATACATATTTGGTGGTTTTTTATTTTGTATGATATGAACCATAATTTTGCCAGGTTGGCGAGGTTATGGTTCTTTTTGTTTGTTGCAACATTATGCTTCTAAAATAACAGGATGTTTAATTCTAACTTTTACATAACCTACATAGAAAGTTACTTAGTTCAGCCACTCTGTCAGTTTCATATAAATTGATATAAAAAAGCGCTATCCGTTCAATTCTTTGAAGAATAACGCTTTTAAGATGTATATATATGATATTTTTACAAGGGATAAAGAACATTTTTTATGAACTATACATTTAATTTCTCTTTAGCTTTTTCTGGAATTTCTTTTTCTAGCACTTTCTTATAGGAGAAAACATGCCTGCCTTGGACAGCAATTCTTAAATATGTTTTTTCTATAAAATCATTAGGTGTATTAACCCCTACTGTATATTCATTTTCTTTTCCTGATTCGTCAACACCTTTTAGTTTATAAATATATCTTCCTTTATGATATTGATCAGGTACTCCATAACCTTTTGCAACAGCATATACATACTTTTGTTCAAGGAACGGATTAAATCTATCAAAATCACCTCGCAAAATATAAGGCAATACATATACTATGAACCCTAATCCTAAGATTAGAAGTAGTAATTTCTTCATTTATCTTGCTCCTTTTCTACATTCGGCTCTTTCAGAAATAATATTAAAAATTGTAATAAGACTTTCTAAATTATAAAGAGTGTTCCTTAATAAATACATAATAAAATTCTTAAGATATTCTTAATAAACTTAGAAAAAATGTTGTAAATACATAAAATTTCTTTAATCAATATTTCTATAAAAAGCTTAAAGAACCAACATTCTATTTTTAAAGATGGCTTAATTTTAGGGATTTTAAAGATTTGAGATATACCACTAATATCTACGTCATTGTAGCAAGCTTATAGGTTAATAATTAATCCACGACAACTTTATGTTTCCTTTTTCCTCGAATAATTAACCCAACCCCCTTAATAACATGTGATTACCGGCCAATTTATGCTTCCAACAATAAACTTTTAAATTACTCATAAAATACAAAGAACTGCTTCACCTCTTCAAGTAACGAATTGTAAGAAGTTTTACCTATCAAGCTCATATTTTTAAGTACTCACCAAACGAACATTTTATCTCTTTATAACTTTTTATGGGAATTCAGCTTGTTTTTTCACTTGCTCCTTTTTTCGTATGTAATATTGCATATAAGAGTGTATTGATAAAAATGTAAGGGCTCACTATAATGAGGGCATAACGATAAATCGAACCTTAGTAACAATAAAAAAGGAGGAAATAATATGGAAATCGCAATGGCAGTTTTGAAATTTGTAGGTGGCGTAATCCCGTTAGTACAAGAACTTTTAAAAGCATTTATGTAAGTTTATTAGTTAGCTATCATTTATTAATCATTATCATATTTTACTAAAAAAGAACGGGGTGATTTTTCTGAATGTTAAGAAAAATACCAAAAGAAGAAAGTTCCTTGCATGCTTATTAGTTAGTTTATGCACTATTAATTATTCATCTATTTCCTTCGCAGAAACACAAACAGGTAATGTAACTGATGCAACCAAAAATGCTAGTGGCATTGATACTGGTATAGCAAATTTAAAGTATGATAGTCGAGATATTTTAGCAGTAAATGGTGATAAAGTAGAAAGCTTTGTTCCGAAAGAAAGTATCAATTCAAATGGTAAATTTGTAGTAGTTGAGCGTGAGAAAAAATCACTTACAACTTCACCTGTCGATATTTCGATTATTGATTCTGTGGCGAATCGTACTTATCCAGGAGCCGTACAGCTTGCAAATAAAGCTTTTGCAGATAATCAACCTAGTTTATTAGTGGCTAAGAGAAAACCTTTGAATATTAGTATAGATTTACCTGGCATGAGAAAAGAAAATACAATAACTGTCCCAAATCCGACATATGGTAATGTGGCTGGAGCAGTAGACGATTTAGTATCTACTTGGAATGAAAAGTATTCCACAACACATACGTTACCTGCAAGAATGCAGTATACAGAATCTATGGTTTATAGTAAATCACAAATCGCAAATGCTCTTAATGTTAACGCTAAATATCTTGATAACAGTCTAAACATTGATTTTAATGCGGTTGCAAATGGAGAGAAAAAAGTGATGGTGGCGGCATATAAGCAAATATTTTATACCGTAAGTGCTGAACTACCTAACAATCCATCCGATCTTTTTGATAATAGTGTTACTTTTGGTGAGTTAACTCGTAAAGGGGTAAGTAATGTGGCGCCACCTGTTATGGTGTCAAATGTAGCTTATGGCAGAACAATTTATGTGAAATTAGAAACAACTTCTAAGAGTAAAGATGTACAAGCTGCTTTTAAAGCTTTACTTAAGAATAACAGCGTCGAAACGAGTGGACAGTACAAAGATATTTTTGAAGACAGTACCTTTACCGCTGTAGTGTTAGGTGGAGATGCGAAAGAGCATAACAAGGTTGTTACAAAAGATTTTAATGAAATACGAAATATTATTAAAGATAATGCAGAATTAAGTCCTAAAAATCCAGCATACCCAATTTCATATACAAGCACTTTCTTAAAAGATAACGCAACTGCTGCTGTTCATAACAATACGGATTATATTGAGACTACAACTACAGAATATTCAAGTGCTAAAATGACGCTTGATCATTACGGCGCATATGTTGCTCAATTTGATGTGTCTTGGGATGAATTCTCATATGATCAAAATGGCAAAGAAGTACTAACCCATAAAACTTGGGAAGGAAACGGCAGAGACAGAACTGCTCATTTCAATACAGTCATACCACTTCCGCCGAATTCAAAAAATGTAAAAGTCGTAGCAAGAGAATGTACAGGTCTTGCATGGGAATGGTGGAGAACAATTATTAATGAGCAAAATGTTCCATTAACAAATGAAATTAAAGTTTCAATTGGAGGAACAACATTATATCCAAGTGCTAATATTAGTCATTAGGTATAAATGAAGCGCCCTGTAAACAGGGCGCTTTTTCAAATATATCATACTCATCTAATTGGAGGGTCAATATACTATTTTAAGTAAAGAAAAAACGCCCAAAGAGGCTGCTTACTTTTATATTGGCTTGTTCTAAGTTAAACTGTTTACCGACTTTAAGCTCATTAAACTGACATTAGGTTGCGCCGAATCATTGTATTTAAAATACGCCCTTCTACTTCACGGCTTTTGGAAAAACGAACATGGGTGGGTTTAGATTCTTTAGGTTGATGGATGTGTGGGCAATACCCCTAATAGATATGTCCATAAGTTTTAATAAACTTTTTCAAAGGAATAAAAAAGAATTTTGCTTAATAATAGGTATACATCCCGAGAACTATTCTACGGGATTCACGAAGGCTACCGTTAAGAGCGCTCCTATCATTAAGTTATTATACAAAGGGGGAAATGGGGTTTTGAGATTTTGCTGGTGGCGGGTTTATGGGGTATGCTGTGGGTGGTTGGAGGAGGTTAAGGCTTGTCTCATTTTGTCGATAATTCGATATTCTACGTCGAATCGCTGATAAATTTTTAGAGGTGGGATAAAGATGATTGTGAAAGAACGACAAATGCCGATTTATTTACGGCAGTTAGAAGCGTTATTCAAAAGATTACCTGCTCAGCATCCGAAAAGGCAAGTGGTGATGGATGCTTTACGAGATTAGGTGCTTTTGCTTGGGGTGACAATTACAAATAGTGACTTAAGGGAGTTTTTTAATTTACAGTCCAGTTCTATGGTGAAAAGAATTTTCCATAAACTGGACCCCCTTGCACTAGAAAAAACAAAGACAGAAAATATGATCTACCCCCTCTCCGATTATAATTTTGCTATAATAAATAAGTGTTTACACGAAGGGGAGTGTGGAAATGAAATTTAATATCGATCATTATATAGCTAGTGTTTTACAGTGGATATTAAATATAGCTCTAATTATTTTATCCATTGTATTATCTATCTTTTTAATTAATGAGACAATCACATTTATTCAATACATATTTTCAGCGAAGAAATATACATCGTATAAATTAGTTGAAAGTATCATCGTATACTTCTTATACTTTGAGTTTATTGCATTAATTATTAAGTATTTCAAATCGAATTACCATTTTCCGTTACGCTATTTTATTTATATCGGGATTACGGCTTTAATTCGATTAATTATCGTGTCTCATGATGAACCATTTGAGACGTTGTTATATGCAGGTTCAATTCTTGTTTTAGTTATTGCTTTATACATATCAAATTTGAGAGATTTGAGAAAAGAATAGTCGGGCGGACTTTAGTTTGCACGACTTTTTTCGTCTTGACCTTCAAGTCACTTGAAAGTTTACAATGTAACTAGGGTGTTTGAAATCGAAAAAAATTGAGAAATTAAGTGAAGAGGTTTCTTTTACTTGGAGGTTATAGAAATGAGTCAGGAATTGAAGTTACGTCCGTTAGAGCGAGAAGATTTAAAGTTTGTACACGAACTTAATAATAATGCACATATTATGTCGTATTGGTTTGAAGAGCCGTATGAGGCTTATGTAGAACTACAGGATTTATATGATAAACATATACACGATCAAAGTGAACGCCGATTTATCGTTGAGAAAGATAATGAAATGGTTGGATTAGTGGAGTTAGTAGAAATCGATTATATTCACCGTAGAACTGAATTCCAAATTATTATTGATCCGAGTTATCAAGGTCAAGGATATGCAGCTGATGCGACGCGTTTAGCGATGGATTACGCTTTTTCCGTATTAAATATGCATAAGATTTATTTAGTGGTTGATAAGGAAAATGAAAAAGCTGTACATGTTTATAAAAAGGTTGGGTTTGTTGTTGAAGGTGAACTGCAAGATGAGTTTTTCGTTGATGGTTCGTATCATAATGCGATAAGAATGTGTATGTTCCAAAAGACATACTTCGGAGCGAAATAACTGAGTGGAAAGGCTATAGACGAAACATTGTCTATAGCCTTTTTTTATATCGTAAACAACAATTATTTATTGATAAACAATAAATAATTGTTGACTTATAATATTATGAGGCTTAATATGATGGTAACGAGATCAGTGGAATTAATGATGGAATTAAAGGAGAATATATGATGAAAAATAAATATGTAGTAGCTATTTCTTTCATGCTTTTAGCGATTATTTCTTTAACCATACATGCTTCAAACAGTAAAGTAGGAGCGAATGGACTTCTTGAAGAACCTTTCTTTTTCCTAGTACCAATAAGCTATTTATTGTTCTTTAGTGGTATGGGTGTATTGCTATTTGGATTTATTACTTCTAAGTTGAAAAAGCAGAAGTAGCGTTAGTTTAGGATGGCTTTGCTTTTAATGTTTTATATGTAATAAAAAAGACCATGGTCAGTGCTATGGTCTTTTATGTTTTATTTTAGTATGGAGTAGGAAGTGGAGATCCTGGTGGTCGCCACCAAGATTCAACAGTTTTCCAAGCTGTATTATAATCGTAACCTCTTCCAAGTAAGTAACCGATAGCAACAGCTTCAGTTAATGCATGTTGATAGCCGAGGTGTGCGGCTTCGCGTAATCCGTGAGAAACAGCTGGGCTAATGATAGCAATTGTTTGTTGTTTTAGAGGATGTTGCGGGTGCCAATGTTGATCTCGATAATAGCTATCTTGAGTCAAAGGTTGTTGCTCATAGAAATTCATAGTGTCACTCCTATCTGTAATTTATTTGTAGGCATTTATATACTCTATGTAGGTGATTTATTTAGGGAATGGGTAAAAAACATGTTTTATGAAATTTTAAAGCATTGGTACTGTACATAGACATAGTATATATGGAATGCATTACGTATAAAAAGTGAGTTGAATAATAATGAGCTGTCATTTTTACAATAGGGATATAAACTCTGCAATTACGTTGGCTGGAGCACAGGGGACGATTCATGCGGTATATCATACTGTACAGGCGCAGCAACAATTACAAAAATCGATGCAAGTGCAGTACATGCCTTATTATGGAGCTATTAAGCAAATAGTCCATTATGATGTATATCCTGCAGGCTTATTTTCAATTCCATATGGTGGAGTGTACTTCTTATAAAAAAGCGACTGATGAAGCAGTCGCTTTTTTATATTCCACCGAGCTTCATTCCGAGGAATGCGAAGAGGATGCCAATTATGTAAGTAGTACTTAAATATAAAAGGAATGTGATAAAGTTTTTACGATTGAGAAGCTGAACGGCTTCTAATTTAAACGTTGAAAATGTAGTGAATGCCCCCATAAATCCAGTACCTAATAATAATTGCCAGTTTGTAGTGATTCCGTCGCCAATTATATACCCGAGTAAAAACGCTCCTGTTATATTAATAAGGAATGTAGCAATTGGAAATAAAGTTTTATTTCTCTTTTTAAACCAATTGCTAATTGTAAATCGTGTAATCGCACCAAAGAATCCTCCAATTGCTACTAATAAGGCTCCCATCATGAGTAATCACCTTCCGTAAGCTTTTTCTTAATTAAGAGATCTCCAAGTGTATAGCCAAGGCCAGACATAATGAGGCCGCCGAGTATGCTACATGATACATATAAGAAGGCTATACTCCATTCGGAATGATTGATTAATTGCACAGTTTCTACACTGAATGTTGAAAACGTTGTAAACGAACCGATAAATCCAGTTCCGATCCCAGTGATCATTGCAGAAGGAAGGATATTTAGACGAGCAATGTAAGTTGTCAGCCATGCTAATAAGAAGCAACCAATCAAGTTAATAAGTAATGTAGCTAATGGAAACGAATGATGCCAAAATACATGAATATTAAGACCTAAATAGTAACGGGAAAGGGCGCCTAATATACCGGCTATACCAACGATAATATAAATCAATTTTCTCACCTCTTTAAATAGTTTGTTCAAAAAAATAGACCCCTACCAGTAGTTAAACTGGTAGGAGTCATTAGCTAAGTAGCGGTCATGGCGAACTCCATCGCCTATAAAATCTATTTATAGTGTACTAAATATTATATAGGATTTTCAATAAATATGTGTTTTTATTAATGAGAAGTACCAAAATTAGGATCGGTATAAACATACATTCTTTTTATTAACAGTGTTGTAGAATCTATTTCAAACACACTGCAAAATTTATTATCTTTAAATGATTGGTTGTTTTGTAAAGTACCACTTTCTGTACCTTCCACCGCGATTTTTGTATCTGATATTATATATGTGAAATTATCTATATCATGGTCAAGAGAAACGATGAGCTTTGTTAGTTCTCGATTTAGTGCATTGAATGAGTCTAATCCTTTTAACAATCCGGATTGTGGGAAGAAAACCTCAACATTTTGATCAAATAGTGATGAGACAGATTCAAAATCTTTTGCATCTACGGCATTAAAATAATTAACGATTACTTCGATTTTTTTATCTATATATTTTGTCTGCACAGTTACGCTTCCTCTCTTTTTTATAGTAATCTTTGTATGTCCTCATAAATAATTTTTACGCGTTCCTTGTAATATACCTCCTATTTTTAGTTGGGATATAAAAAGGTTAGCCAGCATAATGGCTATATCAAATTTATACAGTAAAGGAGTGATTGTAGTTTGCTCACAGTCCTGTACTCTTTAAATATTTATGATAGAATTTTAAGATAATTGAAGTGAGGGTTGCAACAATTACTTCTTAATTAAATATAATGATATAAAATTTTTCTTATGGTAAAATATTTCGTATGTTTATAATGTACTTTTATTTGACTGAAAATAAAGAAAAATAAACTGGTATTTAAAAAAAGGGAGTCGTTTGTTTGAAGAAAGTTTTAAAAGTAATACTTATATGTATTTTAGTAGGAGCGGGCATTGTAGGTGGATTTTTAGGATATATGACACTTACAAAAGAACAGCCGGCTGATGTTATAAGTTTGAAGGTGGAAAACAATAAGGAGCGCGTATTAGAGCAAGGGAATGAATTTAAAGTCACGACATTCAATATTGGCTACGCTGGATTAGATAAGGATCAAGATTTCTTTATGGATGGGGGAAAGGGATCTGGTTCAAGTAGTAAAGGGCAGACTGAAGTTAACTTAAAGAATATGCTTTCGTTTTTACAAAGTGAGAATAGTGATTTTTCCTTATTACAAGAAGTAGATATAAAATCGCTTCGCTCATTTGATATAAATGAACATGAATTTTTGAAAAAAGGATTACCTGATTATGCTTCGTCATTTGGAAAGAACTACGATACAAAATGGGTTCCTGTTCCAATTACAAGTCCAATGGGATATGCTGAGGCAGGATTGAGTACGTTTTCTAAATATAAAGTTCAAACAGCAAAGAGGTTCCAATTACCAGGAATGGAGCCTTGGCCAAAGCGTTTATTTGATTTAGATCGAGCGATTGTTGAATATAAAATCCCGGTTAATAATGGGAAAAATGTTAGGCTCGTAAACTTACATTTGTCTGCTTATGATGAAGGTGGAAAAATTAGAAAGCAGCAAGTAGAGTATTTAAAAGAATATATGAACAAGCATTATGAAAATGGTGATTATGTAATAATGGGTGGAGACTGGAATCAATTAGTTTCTAATGCTCAGCTAAGTGATCCGAAGTTTGTTAAAGAGCGTCCAGAATGGTTAGTAGAGTTGCCGAAAGATTTTACTGACGGAGGATTTAAATGGGCTGTAGACCCTTCTGTTATGACTGTGAGAGATGATGTGAAGAAATATGTAGAAGGCGAAAATTTCGTCACGATTATTGATGGTTTTATCGTTTCGCCGAATGTTGAGATTGTAAATGTACAAGGGAAAGATTTAAAGTTTGAAAATAGTGATCATAACCCAGTGAGTGCGGTATTTAAGTTGAAGTAATGAAGTGCAGAAAGCAAGAAAATTTCCAAGCTAAAACGACGAATATCGTAAAGGATGTTGCACATGTTTCTAATGTTATTTAACAAACGTCTGCAGCTACGGAAGAAGTGTTAGCGAGTGTGGAAGAAGAAAAAGATAGAAATGATATATCGGTGAAGACGTTACATACTGTTAGTCAACAAGTAAAGTTGTTAGAAGATATTCTAGAAAAATAATATCGCTTGAAAAGAGCACAAATAATGTGCTCTTTTTTCATTTAAACGAATACTTGATAGGAATTTAATTGCTTTTCTTCGCATTTTCTGCCAAGCTTAAGGAGATAAAGTGAAACTATAATCATTAGGGCCATACTCTACTGATTATTAGTCGAACCCCGCGGATAGCGGGATAAAATACTTCAAAGAAAGAATTATATAGGTGACGCATATGATCGAAGTTAAGACTTCTGAACTTAGTGATGGAGAATTTAATAGAGGTGTATTCGCAACTCGTGATATTAAAAAGGGTGAGTTAATACACGCAGCACCAGTTATCTCTTATCCGAATGAACAGCATGAACATATTGAGAAAACGTTACTTGCTGATTACGCATTTGAGTATGGAATCAATCATACGGCAATCCTTTTAGGATACGGTATGTTATTTAATCATTCATATACACCGAATGCAACGTATGATATTGTCTTCGAGAACCATACGTTTAATTTCTTCGCTTATAAGGATATAAAAGCGGGAGAAGAAATTTTAATCAATTATAATGGCGAAGTTGATAACGATGAGCTGTTATGGTTTGATAAAGAAAAAGAAGAGAACGAAAAGTAATGTAAAGAGCATAGAAAGAGCATAGAAAGAGTACATTCTGTTGTGGGATGTGCTCTTTTTTATTGAAGAAAATAAAGTAAAGATTACAAAAAAATACCACTTTCTTTTCGTGTGGTATAGTAAGATACTGAGGGATAGTGTTTTATAGAAGGTATATATTTTACAAATTGTTGTCTTTCTGATTACATGTCAAGTTTAGTAGCCCATTTGGGTTGCTTTATTATGCAATATATATTTTAATATGAGTGGCACCTCTTATAATTAAGAGGTTTATAGGTGTCTCGAATTGATTTTGGGTACACTGTATCCACCACTTTAGATTTATGTATGTGGGGATATTATGGGCCCGTATAACGGGATAAAAAGATTATAGAAATAGAGGAATCGTAAAATGAATATGCAAGAGGTTTATGAATATTTAAGTACGGTATTGCCTGAAGGTCATGTGAAGCAAGATGAAATGTTAAAGAATCATACGCATATTAAAGTTGGTGGAAAGGCAGATGTGTTCGTTGCACCTACAAATTATGATGAAATTCAAGAAGTTATCAAATATGCAAATCAATATAATATTCCAGTTACGTTTTTAGGAAATGGATCGAATGTCATTATTAAAGATGGCGGTATACGCGGGATTACAGTAAGTTTAATTCATATTACAGGTGTTACTGTAACAGGAACGACGATTGTAGCGCAATGCGGTGCAGCAATTATTGATGTATCACGTATTGCGTTAGATCATAATTTAACTGGTCTTGAGTTTGCTTGTGGTATTCCAGGTTCAGTTGGCGGAGCATTATATATGAATGCTGGTGCATACGGCGGTGAAGTATCGTTTGTATTAACAGAGGCTGTTGTAATGACAGGTGATGGAGACTTACGCACTTTAACGAAAGATGAATTTGAATTTGGATATCGTAAGAGTGTATTTGCGAACAATCATTATATTATTCTTGAAGCGAAGTTTGAACTTGAAGAAGGTGTACGCGAAGAAATTAAGGAAAAAATGGATGACTTAACGTTTAAACGCGAGTCAAAACAGCCTCTAGAATATCCTTCATGTGGTAGTGTATTTAAGCGCCCACCAAATAACTTTGCTGGTAAGCTGATTCAAGAATCAGGACTACAAGGTAAGCGAATTGGTGGAGTGGAAGTTTCTCTAAAACATGCTGGATTTATGGTGAATGTTGATAATGGAACTGCACAAGATTACATCGATTTAATTCATTTCGTACAAAAAACAGTTGAAGAGAAATTCGGTGTGAAGTTAGAGAGAGAAGTAAGGATTATTGGAGAAGATATATAATAATCTTTGAGCTAAAAATGTATGAATTATTCTAAAATAACATTTGGGCATTGTTGACAATTTGTTTGCAATTCAATATAATGGCTAATAATTTAACATATAACATACGTTGAAAGAGCCCAGTAGCAGTTTGTCACTGTTATTAAAGAGAGCTAGGGGTTGCTGAAACCTAGCACAAACAAACTTGTGAATTACACTCTGGAGTATCTTAGGTAACGCTAAGCGAAGTGGCGATCGATATTATTGCTAAGAGTGGTATGAGTAGCTATGCTATTTATGCAAACTGGGTGGTAACACGGTGAATAATCGTCCCTATGTCTATCGTAGACATAGGGGCTTTTTGTTTTTAAAAATAAAGGGGATGACAAAAGATGAATATTATTGATGAATTAGAATGGCGCGGTGCTGTGAATCAACAGACGGATGAAGAAGGTTTACGTAAGCTAGTAGAAGAGAAAAAGATTTCACTATACTGCGGAGTTGATCCGACTGGTGATAGTATGCATATCGGACATTTGATTCCGTTTATGATGATGAAGAGATTCCAATTAGCTGGTCATCATCCAGTTATTTTAATTGGCGGGGCAACAGGAACAATTGGTGATCCGAGCGGACGTCAATCAGAACGTCAACTTCAAACTTTAGAAGTAGTTCAGCATAATGTAGATGCGTTAACGGCGCAAATGAAAAAGTTATTTGATTTTGGCGGAAATAGCGAAGTGAAGATGGTAAATAACTACGACTGGACACATGAAATAAACATTATCGAGTTTTTGCGTGATTACGGAAAAAACTTTAGCATCAATAGCATGTTAGCAAAAGATATTGTAGCAAGCCGTTTAGATACAGGCATTTCTTTCACAGAATTCACATACCAAATCTTGCAAGCGATGGATTTCCATCATTTATACACGAAAGAAGATGTTCAACTGCAAATTGGCGGTAGTGACCAATGGGGAAATATTACGAGTGGTTTAGATTTAATTCGTAAGTTAGAAGGTCATGAGGCGAAAGTATTCGGATTAACAATTCCTTTATTATTAAAATCAGACGGTACGAAATTTGGTAAATCAGCAGGTGGTGCGGTGTGGCTTGATCCGGAAAAGACTACACCGTTTGAATTTTACCAGTTCTGGGTGAATACAGATGATCGTGATGTAATTAAATACTTGAAATACTTTACGTTCTTAACGAAAGAGCGCATTGATGAATTAGCGGTAAAAGTAGAAACTGAGCCGCATAAACGTGAGGCGCAAAAAGTATTAGCGGAAGAAATGACGAAATTCGTTCATGGCGAAGAGGCATTACTGCAAGCTGTGAAAATTACATCGGCATTGTTTAGTGGAGATATTAAATCGTTAACAGCTGATGAAATTGAGCAAGGCTTTAAAGAGATGCCAACATTTGAGTCTTCCAAAGAGACGAAAAATATTGTAGAGTGGCTAGTTGATTTAGGTATTGAACCATCTAGACGACAAGCACGTGAGGATATTAATAATGGAGCTATCTCTATGAATGGCGAGAAAGTAACAGATGTGGGTACGGATGTTACTGTAGAAAATTCATTTGATGGAAGATTTATTATTATTCGTAAAGGGAAGAAGAACTACAGCCTTGTGAAGTTAGGAGAATAGTTTTTGTGAAAGGATGGAAGTAGGAAGAATACTTCCATCCTTTTATATACACAATTTCGACACAAAACAATCAGTAAATTTAGATAATTTAAAGGTTTATATTATTCTTCTGCCGAATAAATAAGTTAGAGAAAATTACGGATAAAGTGAAACTTTAATCAGTGGGGGTTTTGTTCATCCCCACTGATTATTAGCCCTCACCAATCGGGCGTTTACTGCCCGCAAATAGCGGGATAAAAATAGCCCGAACCATGCAGGGCATGACTCGGGCTTATATTCAGATTAGTAAGCTAAGCTGAATAGACCTTTAATGTGTGATAAGTAACGAACGTTACTTGCTTCTTTCATTAATGATGCTGGTAGACCTTTAAGTGGAGTATTGCTTGCTCCGATTGTAGCAACAGCATCTTTACGTCCTAGACTAGCAAGTGTTCCAGAGTTTACAGGTGCGAACTCTTCGAATGCTTTGCCTTCTAGTGCTGCGTATAAGTTGTATCCAATTAACTCACCCATTTGCCAAGCGATTTGTGCAGTTGGTGGGTATGGACGACCGTCTGGAGAGAAGACAACAGCGCTGTCTCCAGCAACGAATACGTCTTTGTGAGAAGTAGATTGTAGGTATGCATCAACTGTTGCACGACCACGGTTTACTTCAAGACCTGATTCACCGATTAATGGGTTACCTTGTACGCCGCCTGTCCAAACGAATGTGTTAGCAACGATTTTTTGACCGTCTTTTAAGTCGATTTCATTGCCAGCAACGTTTGTTACAGGAAGACCAGTTAAGAATGTAACACCGCGTGCTTCTAAGCTAGTAGTTGCACGTTCGATTAAGTGGTCTGGTAATACTGGAAGAATTTTTGGACCTGCTTCTACAAGAAGAAGTTTAATTTCTTTTGGATTTACGCCGTGGCTTTTTGCAAGTTTAGGCATAATGTCAGCAAGCTCACCAACTAGCTCAACGCCAGTTAATCCGCCACCGCCGATTAAGATTGTAGCATCAGCTTCGTTTTTCGTTTTCGCGTATTCACGAATACGGTCTTCAACGTGTTTGTAGATTTTGTTTGCATCAGCAGCAGATTTTAATACCATGCTGTTTTCTTCTAGTCCTGGAATACCGAAGTAAGCAGTTTTACTTCCTAAAGCAACTACAAGTGCATCGTAAGATAAAGTAGTGCCGCCAGCTAGTTTGATTTCTTTGCTATCAACTGAGAATGACTCAACTGTTGCAATTTTAAGGTCAATGTCTTTACCTTTGAAAAGCTTTGTAAGTGGCATTGCAATTGCTTGTTCAGACACGTTACCAGCTGCAAGGCGGTGTAGTTCAGTGATGATTTGGTGTGTTGGGTATTGGTTAATCACTGTAACTTGTGCTTCTGATTTGCTGTAATATTTACGTACGTTTAAAGCGGCAAGAAGACCGCCATAACCAGCGCCTAAGATGACAATTTGTTTTGACATAGTATGATATCCCCCGTCTTTACTAATTGTTGTTATAAGTTAAATTATTTATTGTTACGTTCTGCACTAATTTGAAGATATGCGTTCACAAAGCGGAACATTTTTTGTGCTTGTGGGTCTTTTAGTAATTTTAATAGACCGAATAGGCCGATAACTTCGTTGCTTTCGTCAGCACGATCTTTCGCTTCGATTGCAGTTGCAGCCATGCTTTTCACTGTATCTTTTACAGGTTCTACAAGCTCTTGGATTGCACCAACAGTGTCGCTTTTTAATACTTCATCAGTAGCAACAGTTTGAGCGAAGTCATAAGACTTAGTTAAAATGTTAACAAGCTCAGTTAATTTTGGAAGCTGTTCCACTAGTGTTGTTAATGATTCTTGTACCTCAGGTTTTAACAACTGATCAAGTACATCAAGTTGTCCTTGGCTAGCAGAAATTTGTACAGTTTCTTGTTCTGGCTTTGTTTGAGTCATAGTTTCTGGCATCTCCAATTCTCCTTTACGATAGCAATACTCTTATTTTTGATAGGTAAGATAGTAACTGTTTACGAAACTTTATACAAAGCTTCACAAAACACAATAAAATGCCTTTA
The DNA here is from genome assembly GCF_014932895.1 of Bacillus thuringiensis. Taxonomy (GTDB): domain Bacteria; phylum Bacillota; class Bacilli; order Bacillales; family Bacillaceae_G; genus Bacillus_A; species Bacillus_A thuringiensis_AA. The sequence continues at coordinate 259,595 of NZ_JACYOF010000005.1, forward strand.
AATTTATGATAGCAAGTAAGCTGAAATCATAAATCCAAAACCATAATGTCCTACCTATTATTTATGAACTGTCCGATACATGGCTTGTCCGCATAATGGAAAGTTCCCTTATCGGAAAGTGTATATAATATATATCTTATATTATATACTATATACACCTAGGTTAACATAAAAATGATTCCTAATTATTTGATATTGAGCGTATAACCTAATACTGACAAGGCATGAAAGCGCATAAAATATTTTGTTTGAGTTAGAAATGTACATATTTACAAAGAAAAAAAGGAAAAAATGAACAAATCTCTGTTCATTTTTTCCTTTTTCTTATTGTTTACCTTCTGTAATGAGCATTGATGTGTTACCGCTTTTTTCAAGATGGCATTCGCCCCAAGTGCAAAGAGAATCGAGAATGGATTCTAATGACCATCCGTAGTCTGTAAGAGAATATTCTACTTTTGGTGGCACTTGATTGTATACTTTTCTTTCAATAACCCCGTCTACTTCTAACTCGCGTAATTGCTGCGTTAACATTTTTTGTGTAATGCCAGGCATTAAACGTTTTAGTTCACTCGTTCTCTTTGTACCTTTCGTTAAGTGACAAAGAATAACAACCTTCCATTTTCCGCCGATAACCTCTAAAGTCGCCTCTACAGGAATATTGTATTTCTTCATATAAAAAATCTCCTTTGATGAATGTAGATTTCAGTTCTTCAGCAAAAGAAGCTAAATAAGTTAAATGTTACTTTTTAGTACCTATAGCACTTTAAAGTACGTACTTTTTATCGTATTGAATATGTTTCATAATAGCATACGTAAGAGGGAAATGAGTAGTACGGTACTAAAAAGTGCCTATGTTACTTTTTGGTACCTATCGTACTTTAAAGTGCGTTCTTCAAAAAAAGAATGAAACCATTCATAATAGTATTTATAAGCAATAAAGTTATTTTTGTAGAAGATAAAAAGGTCTTTTTATCATACTATTATGATTGGATTTCTTGTAATAAGGAGGAATTCAATTGAGTTCATATACAGTATCATCTTCGGAAGTTCAGACGGATCGAAGAAGTATGTTTGCTTTATTAGCACTAGCAATTAGTGCATTCGGAATTGGGACAACCGAGTTTATTAGTGTCGGTTTATTACCATCCATTTCGAAAGATTTACATGTTTCGGTTACAACAACTGGTTTAACGGTTTCCTTATATGCATTAGGGGCAGCGTTAGGAGCTCCTATTTTAACAGCGTTAACCGCTAGTATGTCGCGAAAGACATTATTAATGTGGATTATGGTTATTTTCATTATCGGGAATGGAATAGCAGCGGTAGCAACTAGCTTCACTGTGCTAATTATTGCGAGGGTTATTTCTGCATTTGCGCATGGTGTGTTTATGTCGATAGGATCTACAATTGCGGCTGCAATCGTACCAGAGAATAAACGTGCTAGCGCAATTGCAATTATGTTTACTGGATTAACAGTCGCGACTATTACAGGTGTGCCAATTGGAACATTTATTGGTCAAGAGTTTGGCTGGAGAACATCGTTTATGGCGATTGTGGTAATTGGAATGATTGCCTTAATTGCAAATAGTATACTAGTTCCATCTAATTTGAAAAATGGTGTACCTGTATCATTTCGTGATCAATTCAAACTAATTAAGAATGGAAGACTGATACTTGTTTTCATTATTACTGCACTTGGATACGGCGGAACATTTGTAACATTTACGTATTTATCACCGCTATTACAAGAAGTAACAGGATTTGAAGCAAGTACGGTTACCATCATTTTATTAGTGTATGGAATCGCTATTGCGATAGGGAATATGGTCGGCGGAAAGTTATCGAATCATAATCCGATTCGAGCGCTATTTTATATGTTCTTTATTCAAGCGATTATATTATTTGTTTTAACATTTACAGCACCATTTAAAGTCGTTGGATTCATCACAATTATTTTCATGGGACTATTCGCATTTATGAATGTTCCGGGGCTACAAGTATATGTCGTTATATTGGCGGAGCGCTTCGTTCCAAGTGCGGTTGATGTTGCTTCAGCAATTAATATTGCCGCGTTTAACGCAGGCATTGCTTTAGGCTCCTATATAGGTGGCCTTGTAACGAACTCGTTAGGGTTAATCCATACTGCTTGGGTAGGCGGCATGATGGTAGTAGGCGCTGTTATTTTAACAGCTTGGAGTATGACATTAGAAAAAAGAGATCAAGCAAAATAAAGGAGCAAAAATAAAATGAAAAATTTACAAAGTAAAGTAGTATTGCATAATGGTGTAGAAATGCCTTGGTTCGGTTTAGGTGTATTTAAAGTAGAAAATGGGCCAGAACTTGTGGAAGCTGTAAAAGCGGCGATTAAAGCAGGATACCGCAGTATTGATACAGCTGCGATTTATGGAAATGAAAAAGCAGTAGGTGAAGGGATCCGTGCAGGTATCGAAGCAGCTGGGATTTCAAGAGAAGATTTATTTATCACTTCAAAAGTGTGGAATGCAGATCAAGGATATGAAAAAACGATTGCTGCATATGAAGAGAGTTTAAAAAAATTAGAACTAGATTATTTAGATTTATATCTTGTTCACTGGCCTGTAGAAGGGAAATATAAAGATACATGGAGAGCGTTAGAAACACTTTATAAAGAAGACCGTGTACGTGCGATTGGAGTAAGTAATTTCCAAATCCATCACCTGCAAGATGTGATGAAGGATGCAGAAATTAAACCGATGATTAACCAAGTAGAATACCACCCTCGTTTAACACAAAAAGAATTACAAGCTTACTGTAAAGAACAAGGTATTCAAATGGAAGCATGGTCACCACTTATGCAAGGTCAATTATTAGATAACGAAACATTACAAGAAATTGCTGATAAGTACGGTAAAACGACAGCGCAAGTGATTTTACGTTGGGATCTTCAAAATGGAGTGATTACAATTCCAAAATCAACGAAAGAACACCGCATTATTGCAAATGCTGATGTATTTAATTTTGAATTAACAAAAGAAGATATGGAAAAAATCGATGCGTTAAATAAAGATCACCGCGTTGGTCCAGATCCTGATAACTTCGATTTCTAAGCCTAAAGTAGAAAAAAGAGTGCAAACAGTTTGCACTCTTTTTTTTGTTGTGCTTATGTATAAAAAAATTTTCTAACTAAATACTACTTATTAGTAAATTTGTTATTTCATAAGGGGTTGTAAATATGAATATAAAGCAATCGTTCAAACTTTTAGCTGTTTTTTTAAGTGTTTTATTTGTGTTATTTCCGCTTCAAAAAGCATTCGCAGAAGTCATGGATCATACAAAGTATGAAATGGATTGGAGTTATAGTAAGTCAAAGAAGAAACCAATTCGAACAGAGCTTATTAAAACGGCAGATGGAAAAATTGCCTTTTGCCTAAATGTAAATTTGAAATCTCCAAGCGGTCAAGATTTACCGGAAATGGGGAAAGTGGATATTAACGTATACCGTGTTTTACTAAATGGATATCCACAAAAGAGTCCGCAAGAATTAGGTGTTTCTGACTGGAGAGAAGCACATTATGCAACGCAGCTTGCAGTGTGGGATGCATTAAAACAAATTGATATTAACGACTTAGACTTCCGTAATAAAAATGTGGAGAAAGTAACGAAAGATATCGTTGCAAAAGCCAACGCTAGTGAAGAGGTACAAGAGATTACGATGAGTGTAACTCCTACAGAAGAACAAGAAGCAGTATTGAAAAATGATTTTTTTGAAACAGGTTTATATACAGTAGAAACAAATGCAAAAAGCGGAACCTATAAGGTGCAAGCAACAGGTGCACCAGCGGGCGTGAAATTTGTAAATGAGAAAGGCGAAGCAAAAACAGAATTTAATGTAGGTGAAAAATTCCGTATTTTAATTCCGAAACAAACACCAGCTGGTGGATTTAGTTTTAAAGTAATAGGGAATTTAACGAAATTACAAGGTATTGCGCATAAAGGAACAGCGACAATTCAAAACGCGGTTGTATTACTTGAGCGTAGTGAAGAGAAAACAAGTCCAGAGTTATCGGTAAGTTGGAAAAAGGCTGAAGGCCCACATAAACCAAATAAACCATATACTCCAAACGAACCACATAAACCGAATCAACATAAAAGATAAGAAAAAAGCATCGGCACAGGCCGATGCTTTTTTCTTATTCAGCTTCAGAAACTACTGTGAAGCGTTCGTTTACGTGTTTTGGATCTTCGATTTCATCAAGTGCTGCTACTGCGAAGTCTTCGTAACTTACGTAGCTATCGCCTTTTGAGTTAACAAGAAGGTTGTCTTTTCCAGCTTTGTAAGAACCAGTACGTTTTCCTAATGCGAATAGTGCAGAAGGGCTGATAAATGTCCAAGTAATATCGTTTGTTTGCTGCAGGATTTCTAAGTTTTTACCTTGATTTTGAGCTGTTGCAAGGTATTCATTTGGGAAACCTGGTGTATCAAATACACGTGTTGTTTTCTCTTCATCTACAAATAAGCTACCAGCGCCGCCAACTACAAGTAATTTTGTATTAGGTGCACCTTTTACAGCTTCAATAAGTACATTTCCTGCATCTACGTGAAGATGTTCTTGTCCTGCTGGAGCACCGAATGCATTTACAACTACATCAAATGCTTGTAGGTCGTTAGATGTAAGAGCGAATACATCTTTTTCTAAAACTTTTACATTGTCTTCTGTAATTTTTGCAGCGTTTCTTACGATGGCAGTTACTTCATGACCGCGATTTAATGCTTCTTTTAAAATACGACTTCCAGCTTTACCAGTTGCTCCGATAATTCCGATTTTCATAATGATTCCCTCCAAAGTGTTTTGTTAAATTGTATATTTGAAAATGAATGAATTTAATGTAATTAGGTTTGTTACAACCTGTTGTAATCATTATAGTTACACGTTGGGTTTTTTGTCAATGCATTTGTTTATGGAATTATTTTTTGTTTTAGTATGTACAGTTCGTAAATATCGAGTCATAAATCATAACAAATAACACCATTATGTTATAAAATCTAACATATGGAAGTAATAACCTGTCGAAAAATGTTGATTTTTGAATATTTTTTAAATATAATTCAATTTATGAGGAAAAAGGAGGGGGCTAATTGTATGAATATTTTAGAACAATTCGTTTCATCAACGAATACGATTCTTTGGTCATATGTTCTTATTGCAATGTTAATTGGTTTAGGGCTTTATTTTTCTATTAAATTGAAATTCGTACAAATTACTCATTTAGGGGAAATGATTCGGTTAATGAGTGATGGATTAACTGGAAAGACACGTAAAAAGGGCAGCGTATCGTCATTCCAAGCTTTTTGTATGAGTTCAGCAGCTCGTATTGGTATCGGGAACTTAGCTGGTGTAGCGTTAGCTATTTCTATGGGAGGACCTGGAGCTGTATTTTGGATGTGGGTTATTGCGATTATCGGGGCGTCTTCAAGTTTCGTAGAAAGTACGCTTGCGCAAATTTATAAAATAAAAGATGGCAGTGGATTCCGTGGTGGTCCTGCTTATTATATGGAAAAAGGTTTAAATAAACGTTGGATGGGGATTTGGTTCTCTATTCTGATTACAATTAGTTACGGTTTAATTTTTAACTCAGTACAAGCGAATACAGTTACGTTAGCATTTAAAAATGCTTTTGGCATTGAGCGCTATGTTGTAGGGATTGTACTTGCAGTATTAGTCGCGGTTATTATCTTTGGTGGTGTGAAAAGTATTGCGCGTATGTCAGAAATGATCGTTCCGCCGATGGCAATTCTTTATATTGCAGTAGCTATTTTCGTTGTTATTAAAAACTTCTATTTACTACCAGATGTGTTCACAGAAATCTTTAAAGGTGCATTTGGTTTAGATTCAGCTGTAGGTGGCGGTATCGGTGCTGCAATGAAATATGGTATCCAGCGTGGATTATTTGCGAACGAAGCAGGTATGGGTAGTGCACCAAATGCTGCTGCAACAGCTGATGTAACGCATCCAGCGAAACAAGGTTTTATTCAAACAATCGGTGTTTTAGTAGACACATTCTTAGTATGTACATCAACAGCATTTATCGTATTATGTTCTGGTGCATATAAAGCAACAAATTTAGAAGGTATTGAATTAACGCAAATGGCACTAAGTTCACAAATTGGTTCTTGGGCAAGCAGCTTCTTAGCGATTATTATTTTCTTATTTGCATTTAGTTCACTTCTAGGAAACTATTATTATGGTGAAACGAATATTGAGTTCATTAAACAAAGTAAAACTTGGTTAACAATTTACCGTATTGCGGTAGTTGCAATGGTATTATTCGGTTCTGTTGCGACGCTTCAAGTTGTATGGAATATGGCAGACTTATTTATGGGTCTAATGGTAATCACAAACTTAATTGCGATTACACTTCTTGGACGATTTGCGTATGCTGCATTGACCGACTATGTAAGGCAAAAGAAACAAGGGAAAGATCCAGTCTTCAGTGCAGATTCTATTCCTGGTTTAACGAATACAGAGTGTTGGGATAAGCCAGCGGTAACGGATAAAGAAAAAGCTGTATAATAAAAGATGAAACGAGCATCAAAGAAATTTGATGCTCGTTTTTTTATGGTAATAAACTAAGGATAGGGGTAAAAGACGAACATTAATATGAGTTTTATAATAAAATGTAATTTTTTTAAGGAAATTGCAGATGTGAGTTGTAATTTATGTTAGAATGGTTAATGGCTTTGGAATAAGAGGTTAGACCACTTGTTATATTCGTTTTTAAGTTTTTTATGATAAATGAAAAGTTCGGATTATTTCTTAATTCTAATGGTCAGACGTTCAACATTAAAGAAGAGCTAAATGGAGGATTTTATTAATGAAGTTTGTTATGTTTCTTGTAGGATTACTCGTTGTATTTGTACTCGGTTTTCTTATAAGTGCGGATCGAAAGAAGATTAAGTATAAACCAATCATGGTTATGCTTGTTATTCAGTTAGCGTTAACGTATTTCTTATTAAATACACAAGTTGGTTATATTTTAGTAAAAGGAATTTCGGATGGATTTGGGGCACTTCTTGGATATGCGGAAGCTGGAATCGTTTTCGTATTTGGAGGTCTTGTTAATAAGGGAGAAGTTTCATTCTTCTTAACGGCATTATTACCAATCGTATTCTTTGCGGTATTAATCGGAATTCTGCAGCACTTTAAAATTTTACCGATATTCATTCGTGCTATTGGTACTTTGTTAAGTAAAGTAAATGGTCTAGGAAAACTAGAATCATATAATGCAGTAGCGGCAGCGATTGTTGGACAAGCAGAAGTATTCATTACAGTAAAAGATCAATTAAGTAAAATCCCGAAACATCGTTTATATACACTATGTGCATCTTCCATGTCGACAGTATCGATGTCAATCGTTGGTTCTTATATGAAAATGATTGAGCCAAAATATGTAGTAACAGCACTTGTATTAAATTTATTTAGTGGTTTCATTATTATTCATATTATTAATCCGTACGATATTACGGAAGAAGAGGATACACTAAAGTTAGAAAATAAGAAAAAGCAGTCATTCTTTGAAATGCTGAGCGAATATATTATGCTTGGTTTCACAATTGCGATTACGGTAGCAGCAATGTTACTTGGTTTTGTAGCATTAATTACAGCAATCAATAGCTTGTTTGATTCAGTGTTCGGTATTACATTCCAAGCTATTTTAGGATATATCTTCTCACCATTAGCATTCGTAATGGGTATCCCGCAATCAGAAATGGTAACAGCTGGACAAATTATGGCAACGAAATTAGTATCGAACGAATTTGTTGCGATGCTTGATCTAGGAAAAGTAGCTGGTGATTTATCAGCTCGTACAGTCGGTGTTCTTTCTGTATTCCTTGTATCATTTGCGAACTTCTCATCTATCGGAATTATTGCAGGTGCAACGAAGGGAATTGATGAAAACCAATCAAACGTTGTATCATCATTTGGATTACGACTTGTATACGGTGCGACATTAGTAAGTCTTTTATCAGCGATTATCGTTGGTGTTATGTTATAAAAAAAAGGATAGTCCTAGCTCATAGTTAGGACTATCGTTTTATGGTAAATTTACATAAAAAGACCAATTATTTAGGAATATATTAACATATAAAAATCTTTTAAAATTTATATTGCATTTCGTCTAGATAACGCTTACAATTTGATTTGTAGGTGGTATCAATTTCAGACTTTTAATACGGTAGGAGAGAAGAGGCTACCTTTTATAAATTGCAATTTATGTAAACGCTTACTGATTTTAGATAACAGTTGAATAATATTTAAGGGTTTTAAATTTTTTTAACATCAATGGTCAGACGTCATTCGTTATACGTTATACGACCGATAACTCGTGGGAGAATTGGAGGATTCACATATGAAACTAGTAATGTTTTTAGTCGGTTTACTTGTAGTGTTTGTACTAGGTTTCCTTATAAGTTCAGATCGTAAGAAAATTAAATATAAACCAATTGCAGTTATGCTTGTTATTCAATTGGTACTTGCGTATTTCTTACTAAATACAAAGGTCGGATTTGTATTAGTAAAAGGGATTGCAGATGGATTTGGCGCTATTTTAAAGTTTGCGGAAGCTGGGGTTAATTTCGTATTTGGTGGTTTAGCGAACGATGGACAAGCACCATTCTTCTTAACAGTATTATTACCGATTATTTTCTTAGCAGTATTAATCGGGATTTTACAACATATTAAAATTTTACCGATTATCATTCGTGCAGTCGGTTTCGTATTAAGTAAAATTAACGGTTTAGGGAAATTAGAATCATATAATGCAGTAGCAGCTGCAATTGTTGGTCAAGGTGAAGTATTCATTACAGTAAAAGATCAACTAAGCAAATTGCCGAAAAATCGTTTATACACACTATGTGCATCTTCAATGTCAACAGTATCGATGTCAATCGTCGGTTCTTATATGAAAATGATTGATCCAAAATATGTAGTAACAGCACTTGTACTAAACTTATTTAGTGGATTCATTATCGTTCACATCATTAATCCATATGATGTAAAAGAAGAAGACGATATTTTAGAATTACAAGAAGATAAGAAACAAACATTCTTTGAAATGTTAGGCGAATATATTATGCTTGGTTTCTCTATCGCTGTAACAGTAGCGGCGATGTTAATTGGTTTCGTAGCATTAATTACAGCAATTAACGGTGTATTCGATTCAATTTTCGGAATCACATTCCAAAGCATTTTAGGATATATCTTCTCACCATTAGCATTCATAATGGGTATTCCAACATCAGAGATGCTACAAGCAGGACAAATTATGGCAACGAAATTAGTAACAAACGAATTTGTTGCGATGCTTGATTTAGGAAAAGTAGCTGGCGACTTATCAGCTCGTACAGTAGGTATTTTATCAATCTTCCTTGTATCATTTGCGAACTTCTCATCTATCGGGATTATCGCAGGTGCAACGAAGAGTATTGATGGAAAACAAGCAAACGTTGTATCATCATTCGGACTAAAACTTGTATACGGTGCAACGTTAGTAAGTATATTATCAGCGATTATCGTTGGGGTTATGCTTTAATAAATTAAGAAAAGCAATGAGCGCGGGCTCATTGCTTTTTTTGTTATTCAGCCGGAGGCGTAAATGTACGTTTCTCTAATTCAGCATCTAACATAAATAATGCATTTGAATCGCTTGTAATACGTTTTAATTTTTGGATGATGCTATCGAATGAAGCTTCTTCTTCTACTTGTTCATCAACGAACCATTTTAAGAATGTGATTGTTGCGTGTTCACGCTCATCCCAAGCGATATCAGATAAGTTATAAATACGTTTCGTTACTTCACGCTCGTGCTCGAGTGCCACTTCAAAAGCGTTCAATACGGATTCATATTCGTTATTTGGATTATCAAACCCAGTAATAATAGCACGCTCGCCACGGTCATTAATATAGTTGTAAAGCTTCATTGCGTGGAAACGTTCTTCTTCAGCTTGTACAAGGAAAAAGTTGGCAAATCCATCGTAGCTTTCGGCTGTGCAGTAAGCAGCCATTGCCATATAAGCGTGTGCAGAATAGAATTCAAAGTTCATTTGTTCATTTAATGCGTCGTGCAATTTTTTAGATAACATAAAATCCCCCTTATTATTTGGACAAGAATATTATATCATAATTGATAATATTCTCATTTGGACGTTTCGAACCTTTTCGAAAGCTTTGTGACGTGTGCTTCCATAATGTCTCGTAAATCTAAATCATATTTTTGTGAAAGAATAATAAGGTTAGATAGTACATCACCAAGTTCTTCTTTTAGTTCTTGTTTTAGCTCTTCTTGTGTTTTGGTTTGTTCATCAGGGCGATCACGACCAATTTCAATAGCGCGAACAACTCGTGAAACTTCCCCAACTTCCTCAGTTAAGAAATTTAAGCGAATAAAGGAATTATACTGTGACCAGCTCCGTTTTTCGTAAAATTCCTCCACCCATCTTTGAAATGCGACGATATCCATTTCTTCCTCATCCCTTCAATATGTTGTACAATATTCATTGTATCATACCAATATATAGTTTCGGGGTGTAGGGATGAGAAAGATTTGTGTGTTTGCAGGTTCAAATTTAGGGGAAAGACCAGAATTTAAAGAGCAGGCGATTCATTTAGGAAAAATGTTTGTTGAGAACGATTATGAGCTTGTATACGGCGGTTCATGCGTTGGATTAATGGGAGAAGTAGCAAACGAAGTTCTTCGTTTAGGTGGGCGTGTAACGGGTGTTATGCCGCGTGGTCTATTCCGAGGAGAAATTGTTCATACAGGATTAACAGAACTTATTGAAGTAGAAACGATGCATGAACGTAAGGCGAAAATGGCAGAGCTTGCTGATGCTTTCATTGCATTACCAGGCGGATATGGAACGTTTGAAGAGCTATTTGAAGTTGTGTGTTGGTCACAGATTGGTATACATAATAAACCGGTTGGTTTATTAAACATAAAAGATTTTTACGGACCAATTCTGCAAATGGTTGAACGTGCAGCAGAAGAAGGATTTATGAACCCATCAAATAAAGAGTTGATCGTTTCAGCTGAGACGGCAGATAAACTAATTCATGAAATCCAAAATTACGAGCGTCCTGTTTTAGGAACGAAGTGGAAGCAATTATCATAGTACATTTTATAGTGATTTACAGAAACACATGTCTTTTTTATCCCGCATTAACGGGCAGTAAGACCCCTACCTCAAAATTCAGTGAAAGCAAAGAAGTTAGGTAGGGGATCAACTGCCCGTAAAAGCCCGATTGGTGCGGGCTAATAATCAGTGGGGGATGAAGAAAACCTCCACTGATTAAAGTTTCACTTTATCGTAAAAAGGGATGTGTTTTTTATAGACGGAAATGACAAGGAAGGCATTCCATATTACTTTGGAATGCCTTTATCATTTTGATTACTTTGTTTTTTATACAGGTACCAGCCACCCCAGCCGCCACCAATTGCTACAACGACGAGGAAAGCATAGTCTTTAACCTCGATACGTATATTGAAAATATTAGCTATAAGTAAGACAATCCCAACTGTTATTAACGCAAAAAATGCTCTAATTAAGTAGTCTTTCAACTGAACCACTCCCGCCATTTAAGTAGTAAATGATGAATATGGAAAAGCTTTTTTGGATCTATTTTACTAAAGGTTGTTTCCTATATTTTAACATAAAAGGGATTGTAATATATTGATAAAAGTAGGAGAAAGGACTGCTAATATTGTTGTGATTTGTCGGTAAGTCGATATAATGAAAAAATCACCGGTATAATTTCATGTATCGACATGCGTAATCACTCCATTAAAAAAAGCGACTCTAACCGAGCCGCTTCCGCTTTTACATATATTATTGATTCAAGAACGCACGTAGCATCCAAGCGTGTTTTTCTAGTTCTGTGTAGATACCTAGTAGTAGGTCAGATGTCATTTCGTCATCAGAATCTTGAGCGATTTCCATGCCTTTTTTCAGTTCGACTAGCATCATTTCGTAGTCTTTCATGATTGCTTCGACCATCCCTTCTGCAGTTTCTCCGTATGCTGCTTCTTGAATAGAAGATATTTCTAGGTATTCTTTCATTGTTGCTACTGGTTTACCGCCGATTGCTAAAATACGTTCTGCAATTTCATCGATGTGAGTAGCTGATTCTGTGTAAAGCTCTTCGAATTTCTCGTGTAATGTGAAGAATTGAGGTCCTTTTACGTACCAATGGAAGTTGTGTAGTTTTGTGAATAAAACGCTCCAGTCTGCTACTTGTTTGTTTAATACTTCGATTACTTGTTTGTTCATTATGATCAATCTCCTTTTGAGTTGTTATGTTATATCAATTACTAATTTATAATTATTATAATCTAGTAATTCTTATAAATCAACCCTTTTGCTGGAATTAATTTGAACAAATTATGAACTGTGGTAAATAAAAATCCCTATTACTGTGAAGTAATAGGGATTTTTTATTTGATATATAGCTACTGCTTTTAATTATTATACAGCTTGTTTCTTTTCTTCTACATCCTGTCCATCCCAACACTCCGTATTCTTTAAGTTAGGGATAGAACTTGCAACGAAAACAGGATCTTTGCCTTGTTTCTTTTGCTTAATATAGTCTACTAATGCCGCGTAGGCGAACTTGCTAAGGAATGAGATGGCAATTAAGTTTGTGAATACCATTAGTCCCATGAATAAATCAGCTAAACTCCAAACTGTTTGAAGGGCAGCGATTGATCCGAAGAACACCATTCCGACAACTGCAACGCGATAAATCATTAACCATGTTTTGCTTTCTTTAATGAATGCGATATTTGTTTCACCATAATAGTAGTTTCCTAGTAAAGAACTGAAAGCAAATAGGAAAATAATAATCGCTAAGAAAGTGCTTGCCCACGGTCCAATTTGTGAACTTAATGCTTGTTGTGTTAATTCAATTCCTTCTAAATTTGATCCTTTATAAAGTCCAGAACATAATACGATAAATGCTGTTGATGTACATACTAAGAATGTATCTACGAAAACACCTAATGCTTGAACAAGTCCTTGTTTTGCAGGGTGAGATACATCTGATGTTGCAGCTGCATTTGGCGAGCTACCCATACCGGCTTCTGTCGCGAATAAACCGCGCTGGATTCCGTACTTGATTGCTGCTCCAATGCCACCGGCGATGGCTTGATCTAAACCGAATGCACCGTTAAATATTTCTAGAAAAATACTCGGTAACATATTGAAGTTTTTAATAACAACAAAAACAGCCACGCCGATATAAACGATTGCCATTGGAGGAACAATCATTTCTGTAATACGTGAAATGCTTTTAATCCCGCCAAAAATAATAACTGCAACTAATAAAGCTAATAGAGCTCCTACGATAGTTCGCTCTAGTCCAAATGCGTTTTCAAACGCTATTGTTACTGTATTTGCTTGAACTGAATTGAAAATTAATCCGTATGCAACTGTAATGAGAAGTGAAAACCAAACGCCCATCCATCGTTTGTTTAACCCTTTTTCCATATAGTAAGCAGGGCCACCACGGAAACCACGACCATCTTTTACTTTATAAATTTGCGCGAGCGTACATTCTACAAAACTAGTAGCTGCTCCGAGAATAGCGATAAACCACATCCAAAATACTGCGCCGGGCCCACCCATTGAAATTGCTAGCGCTACACCAGCTAAGTTACCGATACCGATACGAGCTGCTGCACTTAAGCAAAATGCTTGGAACGGTGAGATGCTATCTTTTTTCTTTTCTTTTCGATTGAATCCTTGACTAATTAAACTGACCATCTCACCGAAATGAGTAATTTGGACAAATTTCAATTTGAAAGAGAAATAAAGACCGAAGCCGATTAACATTGCAATAAGAATATATGACCATAAAATATTATTCGTTACCTCAAGGAATCTGCTAAAGATATCAACCATATAATACACTTCCTTTTTTTCATAATAAGAAAATTATATGCAAAAAATATACCAGAATCAATTTTTCTAAAAAATCATGTTACTTAAATGCTTTTTATGTTATGATTAAGTTACATCGTAATATTTTTAGAATTATTTACATTTTAAAAAACTAAATGTAAATCGAGAAAGAGGGGATAATTTGAAAGAAGAAACTTTATTAAAAGTAAGCCTTGAGAGTCTAAAGATGAGAAGTAATATATTTTTTATCATTACATCTTCAAGTATTTTTCTAGGAGCCACTTATTATTACAATAAAAGATTTCCAAATCACAGGTATCCTGAATGGTTAGAATTTCTAAAATTGATTGGATGAATAAAAGACGGAAAAACAGAAAATTCAAATAAAAATTGTTGTGGAGGAGCTAAATATGAATATTAGAGAAAGTGAACTTCCGGGTATTGGGTATAAGTTTCAAATTGTTACGAAAGGTAACGAAAAGATGGTGATTGTCATTCATGATGATGGTCGTAGAGAAATGTATCATTTTGATTCAGAACACGAAGAAAGTATTTCAAGTATTTCACTGCGTGACTCAGAGGCAAGACAAATTGCAGCGATATTAGGCGGAATGGTGTATAAACCTCGAGCATTAGAAAATGTTGAGATGGTTTTTGAAGGTTTAGCAATTGAGTGGTTTAAAGTGGAGAATACAGCTCCGGCAATTGGAAAAACAATTGGTGATCTTGAAATAAGAAAAACGTACAGCGTCACTGTAATAGCTGTTATGAAAAAGAATATGAAAAAGCTATTTAATCCGGGTCCAGAAACTGTAATCGAAGAAGGCGATATGCTTGTAGTTTCTGGTGAAAGAGAAGAAATTAAAAAGATTATTAATGAATTACTTTCGAATAGGGGGACTGACTAGATGGATACTTTAATTTTTGAAGTTGGTACAGCGTTAATATTAGTTGCAATTGCAGCGGTGATTGCTGGAAAGTTTAAATTCTCAGTAATTCCTTTTCTAATTGTGCTCGGAATGTTAGTAGGGCCGCACGCACCGACAATAGGTGTTATCGATCTCAAATTTATTGAAAGTGCAAGTGTGATTTCCTTCCTTGGAAGGATTGGCGTTCTGTTCCTTCTTTTCTATTTAGGATTAGAATTTTCGATGAAAAAACTAATTAAATCTGGACGCTCTATTGCGATTGGTGGAACGATTTATATTTTAATTAACTTTTCGCTAGGATTATTATACGGATTTATAATGGGCTTCCCGTTACTTGAAATCTTAATTATTGCGGGTATTATTACGATTTCTTCTAGTGCTATCGTTGCAAAAGTATTAGTGGATTTAAGAAGAACTGGTAATAATGAAACCGAATTAATTTTAGGAATTATTATGTTTGAAGATATATTCCTTGCTGTATATTTATCAGTCGTTTCTGGTTTAGTACTTGGGGATCACGCTTCCTTCTTAGGTGCTCTCACTTCAATCGGAATTGCTTTAGGATATATGCTTCTATTCTTTGTAGTAGCAAGAAAGGCCACTCCGTTATTAAATAAATTGTTGAATATTAGTTCAGATGAAATCTTTATTATTGTAGTATTTGCTTCGCTATTCTTCATTGCTGGTTTTTCAGAGACAATTCACGTTGCAGAAGCAATCGGAGCACTTCTTTTAGGTTTAGTTTTCTCTGAGACCGAGCATAGTGACCGAATTGAACATCTTGTTGTTCCATTTAGAGACTTTTTCGGAGCTATTTTCTTCTTCAGTTTCGGATTAAGTATAGATCCGTTCTCATTAGGCGGAGCGATATGGTTAACGTTAGGTGCTGTACTTCTTACAATCATCGGAAACTTTGTAGCGGGGATGATTGCAGGACGACAAGCTGGATTATCTCATAAAGCGTCAACAAATATTGGATTAACAATCGTTTCAAGGGGAGAATTCTCCATCATTATGGCCAATATAGGCATCGCCGGTGGTTTAATGTCAGTATTGAAACCATTTTCAGCACTATACGTGCTTATACTATCCATTTTAGGTCCACTTCTTACAAAAGAATCTAATAATATATATAAATTCTTGAATAAGGTCTTTAAGTGGAATACAAAGAAGGGCTAAATTGTAAAAAATAAAAGTACACGATACTTACTGCTTGTACTTTTATTTTTGGCAATGAAAACAGTAAAGAGAGGTAAATGATGTTAGGAGAGTTGATTCATTCAGTTTTAGTTTTTTTAGAAGGACTTGGTTATTGGGGAATTATGCTTGGATTAATGCTAGAGGTTATTCCAAGTGAGATCGTATTGTCTTATGCAGGCTATTTAGTATCAACAGGAAGCATTACATTTTGGGGTGCTGTTGCGTTTGGTACAATTGGCGGTGTAATTGCACAACTATTTATTTATTGGATCGGTCGATATGGAGGAAGACCTGTTCTTGAGCGATATGGAAAATATATTTTGATTCAGAAGAAACATATTGATTATGCGGAAGCTTGGTTTAATCGATACGGAACAGGTGTTATCTTTACAGCACGTTTTATCCCTATTGTGCGTCATGCTATTTCCATACCAGCGGGTATTGCAAAAATGTCACATGCTAAGTTTATTACGCTAACTACACTAGCTGTTATTCCATGGTCAATTGTGTTTGTATATTTAGGCTTTAAATTAGGAACAGAGTGGGAAAGTATTAATAAAGTAGCTGGGCCATATGTGAAATATTTTGCACTTGCTGCTATTGTTTGCGCGCTTGGTTATTTTGCAATAAAAAAAATGATGAAAAAAAAGTGATTATGGAAAAGGAATCTATGCCGACATAGATTCTTTTTTATTGTCATTTTTTAAAGGGTAAAAGAGTATGTTTAATATTTACCATATTGTGGCATATATATAGGAAAAGAGGGCTTGGAAAGGGGAATAAAAAGAAATGGAACTCCAGTTTCAAAATGTATATCAACAGGTGGAGAATTGGTATGTGTTGGATTCGGAGCTTCCTTGGGATGTCAAAAAGTTGAGAGAGGATTTGTTTTCTCTTATTGAAGTATGTAAAACGACAGTTATTTTTTGTGATACGTGTGATGCAAACAATGTACTTCTTTCATTAGGGGAAGAAGAAGAAGAGTTTCTATTCCCAATAGGTGGTTTTTATCATAAAGAAAAACAATTAATTTTCATTTGTATGTGGGAAGAGTATGAGCAAGTGCTCAAAACACTTTTGCATGAATTTCGCCATGCGATGCAGCATAAGAGAGAAGTATTGTATGTGGGAAGTGAAGCGTACGAAGAGAGATGGATTGAGAAGGATGCGAGGAAGTTCGCAGAGAGGAAATTGGATGAATATAAAAATAGAAAATTGATGTAAAGCATAGTGGAGAAATAGCGCTGTGCTTTCTCTATTGCTTACTATAAATAAGTGGTTGACTTTTATAAAGTTTAGTCCTAAACTAATGATATAAAGCGAGCGAGGTGATGAAATGAAAACAGAAGATAGACTAGGGCTACTATTATGGTTTCGTTTATCACGTTTTTATAACAAGAGTATTCGTGAGACGAATCAGCATTTGAAAAAATGGAATGTATCTGCCGCTCAGTTTGATGTGCTAGCTCAAGTCGGAGGACATGATCGTTTAACGCAGCAAGAGCTTGGAAAGAAGCTATTTGTTACGAAAGGAAATGTTACTCAGCTTTTAAATAAAATGGAGCAGCTGGAGTGGATTCATCGTGAACAAGAAGGTACTACGAAATATATTTCGTTAACAGAAAAGGGAAGAGCTTTATACGAGGAAATCGTCCCACCTCAGGAAACGTTCCAAGCGGAGCAGTTTCATAATTTAAATATAGAAGAACAAAAGCAATTATTAAAATTACTAAAAAAATTACAGTAAGAAAAAAATTTAAAATAAATCTTGAATTCGAGATAGTATGAGGTGAAGGATATGTTTAGAAAAGTTGATCATAAAAATATGGGAAGAGCAAATCACGGCTGGTTAAATACACATTTTCATTTTTCCTTTGCTAATTATTACAATCCAAATAACATGAACTTTGGAGCGTTACGTGTTATTAACGATGACTTAGTAGCGGCACAAACTGGGTTTGATATGCATCCACACCGCGACATGGAAATCATTTCTTACGTTGTAGATGGTGCATTAACACATGAGGATAGCATGGGGAACCGCGGAACAATTGAGCGTGGACATGTTCAATATATGAGTGCTGGTACGGGTGTATTTCATAGTGAACATAATTTAGGAAATGAAACACTGCGTTTATTACAAATCTGGATTTTACCAGATCGTGCGGATCATAAACCAAACTATGGTGAGTTTAAATTTGATTGGAGCAAGCGTGAAAACGAATGGTTCCACATGGTATCTTCAGTGGAAGGTGATGCGCCAATTCAAATTCACCAAGATGCGAATTTATATTCTTTATCGTTAGAAGCTGGAAAAGAAATTCATTTTCCTGTGAAAGAAGGCCGTCAATTGTACCTTGTACAAATTGAAGGAAGTAGTGTGATAAATGGTGAAACACTTGTTATGCGTGATGCGGCAGAAGCGGTAGAAGAAGATATTCATATTCAAGCGAAAGAGCAATCACACTATGTAGTAATTGAATTGAAAAAACAATAACATGTTTATGAAAAGAGGGCATCGAATAGGATGCCCTCTTTTTGAATTGGAATTATCTGAAAAATGTTTCTCAAATTTTTGATAGAGGTATCGGATTAAAAAATAAGAATTGTATAAAAGTGTCAAAAATCTTTATGGGAATGGGGAATGTTATAGTGAAAAAGCAAGTCATTTCATCAGCACTAGCGTTAACTGTTATCGCAGGGGGATTTGGAGCATTTGGAGCAACGACAACGAAAGCGGAAGAGCAAAAAATTCAATATCATCAAGAATTTAAAACACCTGCATACATAGGTGAAGAATGGAAAGCGCCGGAAGGACTAGATAAAAAAGAGACGGTCTTTCAATATTTAGAGAGTAAGAAAGATATGTTTAAATTAGCAGGAAATATTGAAAAACATTTTAATGTTGTTGGGGAAGAAAAAGACGCTGAATCTGGTACGACACATGTGAAGCTAGTTGAGAAACATAATAACATTCCTGTGTACGGTTCAGATCAAACTGTTACGCTTGATAAAGAAAATAATGTAAAAGCATTTTTCGGACAAGTTATTCCGAATTTAGATGATAAAAATATTCCAGCGGCAGCAAGTATTACTGATGAGCAAGCAGAAAAGATTGCAAAGGCTGATATTGAGAAAGAAATTGGTAAAGTAAATAATTATGACGGTGTGAAAAAAGATTTATTTGTGTATGAAAAGGATGGAAAGTACTATCTTGCATATCTTGTTAAAGCGTCAGTTTCAAAACCGGCTCCAGGATATTGGCATTACTTTGTTGATGCGACAAATGGAAATATTATTGAGAAATATAATGCTGTAGATCAAATTACTGGATTTGGTTATGGCGTATTAGGCGGTAGACAGTCATTTGAAATCGCTCAAGATACGAAAACAGGAGTGTTCAACTTATTTGATGGTAAACGAGGCCAAGGTATCCATACATTTGATGCAGAGAATATGGACGAAAACTGGTTTAATTTATTCTCCCAATGGCTTGGATATACAGGAGAAGAAGTTGAAAGTAAATCTAAGTTCTTCGAAGATAAAGCGGCAGTTGATGCGCATGTGAACGCAGGAAAAGTATACGATTACTATAAAAAGACATTTAATCGTAATTCCTTCGATGATAAAGGTGCAAAACTTATTTCTACTGTTCACGTAGGTACAGCATGGAATAATGCGGCTTGGAACGGTGTGCAAATGATGTATGGCGATGGTGATGGAAAGACATTTATTCCATTATCAGCTGGCCTAGACGTTATTGGCCATGAGTTAACGCATGCTGTCACTGAACATACAGCAAACCTTGTTTACAAAAATGAGTCAGGTGCATTAAACGAGTCATTATCCGATATTATGGGTGTCATGGTTGAGAAGAAGAGCTGGGATTTAGGTGCGGACATTTATACACCTGATAAACCTGGTGATGCGCTTCGTTCTCTAAAAGATCCAGCATCTATTCCGAATCCATTAAAACCAGGTGAAGGTTACCCAGATCATTACAGTAAACGTTATACTGGAACAGCTGATAATGGCGGCGTTCACATTAACAGTAGTATCAACAATAAAGCTGCATACTTAGTATCTGACGGCGGAGAGCATTACGGTGTGAAAGTAACTGGAGTAGGCCGTGAAGCGACAGAAAAAATTTACTACCGTGCTCTTACGAAATATTTAACTGCAAACTCTGACTTTAAAATGATGCGTCAAGCAGCAATTCAGTCAGCAGAAGATTTATATGGTAAAAACTCTAAAGCTGTACAAGCTGTAACGAAAGCTTATGATGCAGTAGGTGTAAAATAATAAGAGAAAAAGACCTGACTAGGCTGTCAGGTCTTTTCTTTATCCCGCTATTTGCGGATCGTAAGACTCCCAGCTCAAAATTCGGCGAGAGATCAACTGCCCGTAAACGCCCGATTGGTGTGGGCTGATAATCAGTAGGAGATGAACAAAACCTCCACTGATTAAAGTTTCACTTTATTTAGTCGCGAATACCTAATGCGATTTTCGCCATACGTGACATGCGTTCTTTCGACCATGGTGGATTCCAAACGACATTTACTTCTATTTCATTTACTTCAGGTACGTTCGTTGATAATACTTTTTTTACGTCTGATACGATTTGACCAGCCATTGGGCAACCGATAGAAGTCATTGTCATCGTAATGACAGCATTATTGTTTTCATCCGTTGTAACGTCATAAACTAATCCAAGGTTGATAATATCAACACCTAGTTCAGGATCAATAACAGCTTCTAAGTTTGCATATAACTTTTCTTCAAATGCCTGTTGTGACATGTGTAGCACCCCCTACATATTAATGATATCGATTCTCATTATAACGGATATATGTATAATGTGCAGGGAATGAGCTCAAAAAAATATTCCCCTTGGAAGAGGAATATTTTTTTGAGTTATTCAGTTTTAAAATGAGATACAAGTTGGTCTAATTCTTCAACTGTTTGTTTCATTTGTTTTGCAGTTACTGTCATCTCATTCATAACAATAACCTTTTTCTCAGCAGATTGTGCTGTTGAGGCTGTTTCACTAGATACTTCATTTGAAATAGAAGCGATGTTATTAAGTGAAGCGTTCATTTCTTCTGCGCTTGCAGCCATCTCTTCAGCAGTTGCTGATATGTCTTGCATTTGAGTAGATACTTTATTTACTTGTTCAACAATTGTTGTGAAAGAAGTACCAGCTTCACGAATGACAGTAATGCCTTCAAATGCTTCGGAACGACCTTGAGACATCATAGAGCTAGCCGTTTCTGTATCATTTTGAATTTGATGTAGCAATTGGTTAATATCTGTTGCAGCAGTTTTAGATTGTTCCGCAAGTTTACGAACTTCATCAGCTACGACAGCAAATCCTTTTCCTTGTTCACCAGCACGGGCTGCTTCAATAGAAGCGTTTAAAGCAAGTAAGTTTGTTTGTTCAGCGATATTAGAAATAGATTGTACAGCCGTATCAATATATTTTGTGTGAGTGATTAGACGTTCGACTACTTCTGATGTAGCATTTACAGCTTCATGTATCGTTGTCATTTGTGAAACAGATTTTTGGATAACAGTACTTCCGCCATTCGCATGTTCAGATGTAGCGACAGCAAGTTCGGCTACAGAAGAAGCTGATTCAGCAATACGCTGAACACTTATTGCCATATCATCCATCGCAGTTGAACTTTCTTCCATACTAGAAGTTTGTGATTGAATGCTTGCATTTAAATTAGACATCGAGCTTTGAACTTGTATCGTTGCCTCGCGCGATGTATTTGTTTTTTCTAGCATGTTTTCAGAAGCATGTTGTACTTCCACAGAAGCTTTTTGAACACGATTAATGATATGTTGCAGGTTTTCTAACATTTTGTTAAATGATGATGCAATTGCACCAATTTCATCGTTGCTATTTACTTGTAGGCGAGCTGTTAAGTCACCTTCTTGAGAAGCCAATTCTTTTAGCTTAATATCAATTTGTTGAATTGGTTTTACAAGCTTACCAGAGAACCACCATGCAAGAATAATTGCAGTGACAATACAAATAACAAGTGATAAGAAGACAACATATTCAATTCGAAGTGAAGATTGATCGATTTTTTCAATAGATTGTTCACGTAACTTAGCTTGTTCATTACTGTAATTTGTGAAATCACCAATTACTTTATAGACAGTCCCATTTTCTGTAGAAGCTACCTGTAAAGCTTCTTCCCACTTTTGTTCTTTTGCAAGAGTGAACACTTTCTCTTCAACGAACTTTCTCCAAGTGGAACCTAATTCCATTGTGCTTTTCACGGACTGAGAAAGATTTGGATTAGAAAGAAGTTTGGCTTTTGAATCCTCAAGACGTTTACTCATCTCATTAAACTTGTCCAATTCGACTTGATCATGTTGTAGTAAATAACCTCTTAGAGCAGAGAGTTGTACTTGATAAGCATCTCCGCGCTCTTTTAAGTTTGTTGCGAGAGGAGAAATCTCTTTTTGTAGTGCTTCAGCCTTATGTGACTGATCAATAGTGAAGTATAAAATGAATGCTAAGGCGATGCCAAATAAAGCACAAATCGTTCCCATAATGAACAGAAGTTTTTTTCTGATACTTATAAAATTCATATAATAAACAGCCTCCTTCGTGAAATCTTAGTATTAGAATTAATTAATGTAAAAAATTGAAAGAAAGCTTTACTCCAGTGGGAATAAAGCTTTTTTCTTTCCTTTAGGAATTATAGCAGACGGGATGAGAGATAGAAAGATATATTTTAAAGCAAAAAGAGGGGTTGAAAAAATCTCTCTTTCTTATATTTATCTCGCTATTTGCGTGCAGTAAGACTCCCACCTTAAAATTCGGCGAATGCGAGGAAGTTAGGTGGGAGATAACTGCCCGTAAAAGCCCGATTGGTGTGGGCTAATAATCAGTGGGGATGAACAAAACCCCCACTGATTAAAGTTTCACTTTATCCATTCGTTTTGAAATGAGAAACGAGAACTTCGAGTTCTTGTACGGCAGTTTTCATTTCTGATGATTTTGTAGCAATGGCATTCATTGCACTTACTTGATTACCAGCTGAATGGGCGGTTTGTGATGTTTCAGCAGCGACTTCATTTGAAATAGAAGCGATATTATTTAAAGCTGCGTTCATTTCTTCAGAACTTGCGGCCATTTCTTCAGCGGTGGCAGACATTTCCTGCATTTGCATAGAGACTTTGCTAATGTAGTTAACAATTTCAGAGAACGATGACCCAGCAGTGCGAATGACTGTAATTCCTTCAGAAGCTTCGGACTGACCTTGTGTCATCATTTCATTTGCTATTTTTGTGTCGGCTTGAATTTGATGAAGCAACTGGTTAATGTCAGTTGCGGCTAGTTGTGATTGTTCAGCAAGTTTGCGTACTTCATCGGCGACAACTGCGAACCCTTTACCATGTTCACCAGCGCGAGCTGCTTCAATGGAAGCATTTAAAGCGAGCAAGTTTGTTTGCTCTGCAATATTAGAAATAGATTGAAGAGACGTATCAATATGGTTCGTATGTGTAATGAGGCGCTCTACTACTTGTGATGTAGCGTTAACGGCTTCATTAATTGTATGCATTTGTGTAATAGACTTCTCAATTACTTTATTCCCATCACCTGCTTTTTCTGAAGTTGTAACAGCTAAGCTAGCGACAGAGGAGGCGGATTCTGCAATACGCTGAACACTCATTGCCATATCATCCATTGCGGTTGAACTTTCTTCGATGCTAGACACTTGTGAACGAATATTATAATCAAGAGTATTCATAGTCTCTTGGATTTTTGCAGTAGAATTCATAGATGTAGTTGTTTCGATAAACATGTTTTCCGATGCTTCTTTCACGCTTTTTGACGTTTGTTGAACTTGCTGGATGATATGCTGTAAATTGGCAAGCATTTGATTAAAGGAATTTGCAATATCACCGATTTCGTCTTTACTAGTGACATGTAATCTAGCAGTTAAATCGCCATCTTGAGAAGCTAATTCTTTTAATTTTTCATCAATTTGTCGAATTGGTTTAACGAGTTTACCAGAGAACCACCATGCTAATAAAATAGAAGTTAATATACATGTAATAAGTGAGAAGAAAATAATATATTGGATAAGAGATGAAGAAGATTGAACGTCAGCAATTAATGCGTCACGTTTATCATTTTCTTCATTTATATATTTAGTAAAACGACTTAAAAGATCATTTACATAATCTGTTTGAGCTAGAGCGATTTTGGATGCTTCATCCCATTTTCCTTCACGCGCAAGAGGGAGGACTTCATTATCTACGACGCTTCGCCATTTCGCTCCCATTAAAATGGCTTCTTTCATTCCTTCTGGTAGTTTGTTATCACTTGTTACTTTCTCTCTAGTATCAGCTAGTTTTTTTCCTTCTCGATTGAACTTATCCAATCCTTTTTGATTATGAGATAGTAAATATTCTTGTAAACCAGCGACCTGTGCTTGGAACCAATCGCCACGTTCTTTTAAAATCGTTGCTCTTTTCGATACATCGTTTTTTAGCGTTTCGACTTCATTTGCTTGATTCATCGCGAATGTAAGAATAATAATTAGAGCAATGCTAAATAAAAAAGAAATGCTTAAGAGTGTGAACAGAAGTTTTTTTCGAATACTAACATATTTCATCGTTACCCCTACCTTTTCAAAAAAACTATTTATTATGATGTATAAATATTAAGAACGAAATTAATAAAAACATGATTAAGAAGTTATTAATCTGTTCAATGAAAATTATAGCAGATAATGGAATATGGCAAATTAATATGAATAAATGTTCTTAAAATGTATACATTTGTATATCAAAAAATTCATAAATAAAAATCAGAAATGGTATTGTAATTTGAAATGACATCATGTATACTTCTAATTAGTTGATAACGATTATCAGTATCAACCGAAACATTACTCTTCGTTATGTTGGTCATACCCCTTTTTGACGACGTAAGTCAGAGACAAAATGTTGAAATATCTTGTGTCCTATTCTACAGAATTATGGTAATCTCCAACCTCAACTTATATGCGTGAGCATGCAAAAAGGATCCTATCCGTGAAGGGATCCTTTTTTGCATGCTGTCGCAATTAATGTATATAGACTGGGTATTCGTTCTTCAATTCCTTCCGGTGCAGTAGAGGGGAAGACCCATCTTTGATGAACCCCTTGTTCTTCCACAAGCTTTTCAATTTTAAAACTTGCGGATGCGAGTGTTGTAATAATTTCTCCTAATGTCCAGCGGCGAATATTTGTTTTCGGCAATGATTGTTTCTGTGTTTCCGTAAGAAGAGCGCTGTAAGCTACATCATCTTCAATAAGTTCTTCATCGAAGTAGTTTCCATTTGCCCGAAATGATGGATGATCTACCCCTAATACTTTTGTATAAACGGGATGATAGTCACGAAGGATAAGCATTCCATCTTGTTTAAGTAAGGTAGCAATTTTTTGAAAGAGTGGCTTTAAGTCTAAAAAGTAATGAAGTACACCAAGTTCTAGTAATACGATATCAAATGATTCGGAGAGATCTACATCTAATACATCAGAGACGATGTAATCGATAGAGACACCTGCTGCTTCAGCAAGCTCATTTGCATATTTTGCATTACTTGCTGAAATATCAACAACTGTTACGTCAGCTCCTAAAAGGGAGAGAGCAACGGCTTTGTTTCCTTTTGACCCGAGTAAATTAATAATACGTTTTCCTTTTGGAGATTGTATGTAAGGTAAATAATGTGTTACCTCACGCGTGGGATTTTCCACGAGCTTTTTCGCATAATTATCTGGTGTACCGTGACGATTCGTCCAAGCTTCATAAGCGGCTGCATTCCAGCTTTTTTTATTAATAGTACTTAGTTGCTTTTGGTTCAAGCTTATCACTCCTTTTGTGAACGTATACTTATTCGGTTGGAGAGTGAAATTTCCTGTTCTTTTTGAATAAAAGTTTGATTTTTCTGTTCTTTAGTCGTAAAATATGTGTTATACATAAAAGCGTTGAAAAGGAAAAGTAGAATGAAACCATTCTTTCCAGAGAGCTTCGGTAGCTGAGAAGAAGCAAGAATATTCATTTGAACAATGGCCTTTGAGCTTCGTCCTGAACTTATTAAATGATAATAGTAGGCGGCGACGAGAGTTGGTACTCGTTATCAAAACCACAGTATAAGAGCATATAGCTCCGTACTTGTTAAGGCCAAT
The DNA here is from genome assembly GCF_014932895.1 of Bacillus thuringiensis. Classification (GTDB taxonomy): domain Bacteria; phylum Bacillota; class Bacilli; order Bacillales; family Bacillaceae_G; genus Bacillus_A; species Bacillus_A thuringiensis_AA. The sequence continues at coordinate 285,857 of NZ_JACYOF010000005.1, forward strand.
TATGTGAGTAATTGGCGAAATAAGGTGGTACCGCGACTGTTTATACAGCCCCGCCCTTATCTTTTTTAAGATAGGGCGGGGCTTTTTATATTTTAAAGGAGGAATATAAGATGAGTATTTTTATTGGAGGCGCTTGGCCATATGCAAATGGTTCGTTACATCTTGGGCATATTGCAAGTTTGTTACCGGGAGATATTTTAGCACGTTATTACAGGGCAAAAGGTGAGAATGTGTTGTATGTTTCAGGAAGCGATTGTAATGGAACACCGATTACAATTAGGGCAAAACAAGAAGGTGTGACGGTGAAAGAAATTGCTGATAAGTATCACGAAGAGTTTGAGCGCTGTTTTCGTAGCCTTGGTTTTACTTATGATTGCTATACACGTACAGATAGCGAGCACCATCATGAAACGGTTCAAAATGTTTTTTTGCGTTTATTAGAAGAAGGCTATATTTATAAAAAAATAGTGGAACAAGCATATTGCGAAACGTGTACGCAGTTTTTACCAGATCGTTATGTAGAAGGAATCTGTCCTCATTGTCATGAAGCAGCAAGAGGAGATCAATGCGATGCTTGTTCTGCTATTTTAGATCCACTTGATTTGTTAGAAAAGAAATGTAAGTTATGCGGTAGTACGCCATCCGTACAGGAAACAGAGCATTTCTATTTCGCATTGCATACATTTCAGCAGCAAATTAAAGAGGCTATAGAAACTGCGAAACAAAAAGGGACTTGGCGCGACAATGCCATTCAATTAACTGAACGATATGTAAAAGAAGGATTACAAGATAGGGCAGTGTCACGAGACTTACCAATCGGGGTTCCAATTCCAGTAGGAGGGTACGAAGATAAAAAAATTTACGTATGGATTGAAGCGGTGACAGGATATTATTCAGCAAGTAAACATTGGGCTGAAAAAACAGGGGAAGATGATCAAGAGTTTTGGGATAGAGAAACGAAAACATATTATGTGCACGGGAAGGATAACATTCCATTTCACTCCATCATCTGGCCAGCGGTATTACTTGGGATAGGAGAGGAAGCAGTTCCTCGTCATATCGTTTCGAATGAATATTTAACAGTTGAAAAAAGAAAGTTATCGACAAGTAAAAACTGGGCAGTATGGGTACCTGACATATTGGAACGCTATGATTCAGATTCGATTCGTTACTTTTTAACAGTAAATGCACCAGAAAATCGGGATACTGATTTTTCATGGCGTGAATTTATTTACAGTCATAATAGTGAATTGTTAGGTGCATATGGGAACTTCGTGAACCGGACATTAAAGTTTATTGAAAAGTATTATGATGGTAATGTGCCAAACGCAAATATTAATATAGAACTGAAAAATAAGATAGAAGAATTATATATAAATGTAGGAGCAGCGATTGAGAAAACTAAATTTAAGGTGGCGCTAGAAACAATATTTGATGCAGTGCGATTTGCAAATAAATACTTTGACGAAAAGCAACCTTGGAAACAAAGAGAAGATGACCCAGCTTCGTGTGAAGAAACGATTTATAATTGTGTTTATCTTATCGCGAATTTTGCGCAGCTTCTTGAACCGTTTTTACCATTTTCAAGTGAAAGAGTTAGAAACACATTGTCGATTGTTAAAAGACATTGGGAACCTGAAAATAAGTTGCCAAACCGAATTGATAGTGTGCAGCCATTATTTGAGCGAATCGATATAAAACAAATTGAGTATGAAATAGAGAAGCTATATAGAGCGGTAAAGTGAGATAGAGAAAAAGATCTTTCAAATAAAGTGAAACTTTAATCAGTGGGGGTTTTGTTCATCCCCCGCTGATTATTAGCCCACAACAATCGGGCTTTTACGGGCAGCCCGACTCCCACCTAATTTCTTTGCTTTCTCTGAATTTTGAGGTGGGGGTCTTACTGCACGCAAATAGCGGGATAAATGAAAGGTCTTTTATTATGCACTGTATACGCGATTATGTTTTTTTCTTTTCCTAGCCGTAAGCAGCTGAGGAGTGAAAATACCAAGCAATATAAAGATGATTCCAAGCCACTGCATAGGTGATACAACTTCATTAACAAGTGTAATAGAAGCGATAATAGCAGTTGGTAATTCAGCTGCACCTAAAATAGTGCCAAGTCCTATTCCGACTTTTGGAACACCTATGGAAAAACAAATGACAGGTACAACAACGCCAAACAGTCCGAGGAAGAAAGCATATTTCCATAGACCTGCTTGTAAAGTGCCATCCGTTAAAAAGGTTGGTGGGAAGAATAGGCATACGATAAGAGTAGCACTTGTTGTCATAAGAAAGCTTTTCGTATAAGGCGGAACATCTGTAGCAACGCGCCCACTTGCAAAAACATAAAATGAAAAAGAGACAGCAGCTAATAGCCCAAAGATAATCCCCTTCGTAGAAAAACTTTGTCCGAGACCTTCAAAGACACCGCCCGCAAACAATGTACCAGTAAATAAAATAATAATAGATATAACTTTCTCTCGGCTTGGAAATGTTCGATTTGCAATAGCTTCAATGACTACACCAATCCATGTGAACTGAAAGAGTAGGACGACAGCGATAGATGCTGGTAGTTCTTCTACAGAAATAGCATAGAAAATACCTGTCATACTCATCGTTGTGCCGACTGTTAGTAAGGAAAAGAACTGCTTTTTTGTTACTTTATGGCGTGAAAAGAAAATAACGAGCAGAAGTAGTCCAATCCATCCGAAGACATATTGCCCTCCTAATAGTTGATGTGCTGAAAATCCGTCAATGAATCCGAGTTTGAAAATAGTTGAAAGCACGCCGTAGCTACAAGCTCCAAATAAAACAAGTAATGAATACTTAAACTTCTCCATAAAGATCCTCCTTATAAAGTGAAACTTTAATCAGTGGGAGGTTTGTTCATCCCCACTGATTATTAGCCCACACCAATTGGGTGTTTACGAGCAGCCCGACTTCCACCTAACTTCTTTGCTCCAGCTGAATTTTGAGGTGGGAGTCTTACTGCCCGCAAATAGCGGGATAAGTAATAAAAAACGCCCGCTATCCAAATAAGGACAACGGGCGAACGAAACAGAGTAAGAAACTCTACAAAATTCCGCCACTCATACGAAGTATGAGTTTGGGGTATGAAATTAGAGTAAGTTTTACATTGCTTTTGGGAATACAATAGAGCACTTTACACCTTGGGGCGTGTTTTGTATCCCATAAGGAAACTGATGTTTATCTAATATTTGTTTTACAATATATAACCCAAGACCACTACCTTGTACTAAGCCATGCTTGCCAGGATTTGCGCGATAGAATGGTTCAAATAAATGAGCAAGTTTATCCTCATCGATTTGTGAACCTGTATTTAATACTTCTAATGCGTAACCGTTTGGCTTTTCATAGAGCTTTATATAGACATGCTGATGGTCAATTGTGTAATGAATTGCATTTGAAATAATATTAAAAATAGCGGTTTGAATAAAGTTAGGATCAGCTAAAATTTGTACATCTTGTTTAATGTTAGATTGAACATTTAATTGCTTTACAGATACAAAATAATCTACTTTCTTCATAACATCCTCAATAATATTAGTTAATGAAATAACTTCTAAATTTGGTTTAAATTGAGGGTTTTGTATTTTGGATAATTCCGACATTTTTTCCGTTAATATGTTAATATCTTGCATCATCTCGTAGGAACGTTTTAAATACTTATCTCTATCTTTATAAGCTCCAATTCCGTGAATCATGCCATCGAGTTGTCCCATAACGGCTGCGATTGGTGTTTTTAATTCATGGGATACCATAGACATAAATTCTTTACGAGATTGTTCTAACTGTTGTTCCTTCTTGAGCTCACTTCTTAAATCTTGATTTGTTTCATGTAAATTCTTCACAATATGTGGGACCTGTGAAGCAGCTACTTGTAAATTGAAATTTGTTGGATCTGTATTTGTGTTTAGTGCTTTTTTATCTGAGAAATCAAGATTCATAATATCTTTTAAAGCATCGCTCATATATTGAAAAGGCTTGGCAATTAGCTTTGCATAAATTAAAGATCCGAGCAGAGATAATGCAAGCATTGTCGCACCAATATGTGGAGCTAATTGTTGCAATGCATCTGTTAACTTTGGATTATCATGTGTATCATTTGCTTTACTTGCTGCATTTTGTGTATGTAAGGCATCTTTGTTAGTAACTTGCTTTTCGGCTCCTGTAAGTGGAATCGTTGTGTTACTTTCCTCAGAAATATTTTGTGAATGTTCTTTTGCTTTTGCAGTTTGGCTAGGTTGCAAAAGGTGATTGATGGCTGTAGAGAGTGCTTTCATGTCTATTTGAGAAGATTGAAAATTAGAGATGCTACTCTCTGACACAGCCTTATTTTGCATTGTTTTACTTTGGTCGTTTTTTTTGTCTGAATCCGCTTGTGCTGCAGTTTGTGTTCCAGATGCTTTTGCATAACGATCTTTATCGTAATTTGAGGCTAGAAAATAAATAATTTGATAAAGACAAAGTGATAAAAGAATACAAAATAATAAGGTTTTGATGAAAATATTTTTGGTGATGTTGTCTTTGCTACGCTTCGATTTTGTAGCCAATGCCTTTCACCGTTTTAATATAAGGAATTCCTAATTTTTTTCGTAAGTTTTTAATATGTGTATCTATAACTCTTACATCACCATAATGTTCATAGCCCCATACCTTATTCAACAAATCACTTCTTGATAATACTTTTCCCCGGTTTTGCAGTAAAGTATATATAATTTCAAATTCCTTTGTTGTCAATTCAATTTGATTACCATGAACATAAGCTGCATATGCTGTAGAATTTAACATCAATTCATGAAATTGTAGTATAGTTGCGGTTTCTGCTTCCTTCGTTGCTGCCCTTCTTAATACAGCTTCTACACGTTTAATAAATACCGTGTAATGGAACGGTTTTGTAATATAGTCATCAATACCTAATTCAAATCCTTTAATTTCACTTTCTTCATTATGTAAGCCCGTTAACATAATGATTGGTACATCAGATTGTCCTCGCATAATTTTACAAATACTATAGCCATCTATATCTGGTAACATCACATCAAGGAGGACGAGATCGTATGAATTTTTTTGGAAAAGAAGAATGCCTTCTGTTCCAGCACCAACTACATCAACGGTAAAGTTTTGTGCCATTAGAAATTCACGAATAAGTTCTTGTATATCTGGGTTGTCTTCAATCACCAGTATATGCGTCATAGTAACACCTCCTAAATAACGCTTTTTACTGCAATATTCGAATTCATCATTTTTTGAATGACTCAGATTGTTTATACATGTAATAAGCCCCCGCCATAAAATAATAATGAAAGTAGCAAGGGGAATTGTTTAGTGTCACTGAATAGTTCAGAATTACAGTAGTTCTATTCTATTATAGTATGTATTGTAAAATTTATAAAACATTATAACTGTATAATTTTAATATCCATGTTTATCAATGTTTTGATGTTGTTTAACACAGTCTATTCCCATTATATATGTAAATAGAGTTGTTTTGCTACTGTAAATGAATAAATAAAATAAGCCAAGACATAAAATTCTTGGCTACACGTAAATCTTGTTCTTAGGTTAGTTTACAGTGACAGTAGCTTGTTCGTGAATACGCTCAAATAACCAATGTATATCATTGTTATACATACGAATACAACCAAGTGTTGTCGCTTTTCCAATTGCTTGATTGTTGTTAGTTCCATGAATCGCGTAAGTTGTTCCATAAGTCCCTGCCATATTTAATCCGAGCCAACGGTCACCAAGTGGATTGCGTGGATCGCCGCCTTTAATCTTTCTTGTATAGTAAGGGCGGTTTTTAATTTTATTTACGATTTGAAAAGTACCTTTAGGTGTAGGTGTAGCTGCTTTGCCAGTAGCGACAGTAAAACTTTTTATGAATTTTCCATCTTGATAATAATCCATTTTATTTAACTGCGTGTTTACGATAAGTTGTTCTTGCGTTGTAGCTGCTTCCGCATTTGCGAATGGAATAGTTAAAAATCCTAATGATAATAGAGTACTTAATAATAGCTTTTTCATTATATTCTCCTTTTACTCATTGTAATAGTCTTACATACAATGAATTTGTAATCCTCGTAATGTTTGATTTATATTTTCATCTAATGTTTCAAAGAAGGTAGTAATCTTTGTATTACATTTGTTGTTTTTATCAATAAGTAATCTTTCATTTAATAAAAGTTCACCATGTAGTCCAAAACTTTGAACTTGAATATTTAGTTCATCTTCAGTTTCAGAAATGATCGGTAAGAAATAGTGAAAAGCTTTCGTTGGAATGATGTAGCTTTTGCCAATCATGCTTTCTTGATTTGAATTAATCCATTTTCTCGTGACAATTTTAATGTTCTTTTTTGAAACGATAAAAGATAGTGTTGTAGATTTTGTTAAACTTACGTCAAATTCATTTGTTTCACAGATATGCAAATTAAAAGCGGTTTCATTTTGATGAGATTCGACATTTGTATTAATAAAATCATGCATTTTATAAGCTTCCATTCTTATTCACCCTTTTTTTCAATTTCGAAAAGCGACTTATATTTATTCAATTTATTGTGTAGTAATATATTGGTTAAATTTTTCAACAAATTCCGATATAATCTTACAATACGTATATGAAGCTAATATGAAGTTAGTATGAGTTTGTGGTGGTTTTTTATAGAGAACAAAATGAGGCGGGTTTTTGGGTGTTAAAAATCGGATAGAAATTGTATATTAATGGATTTTATCTGTGCAATAGATAGTTGCTAACCCGTTTTAAAATGATAATGGATATAAGCAAATAGAGAACAGAAAACTTTAGTGTTATCCTTACAAAAATGTAATAAAAATGTAAGCTATTGTGATAGTTATTTCGACATTTTTTTTATACAATAATAGTAAGAAATTGTACGTGATTGAAGGGAGAGATGACATGGAATGGGTTCATGAATTATTTCAGCAGTACGGGTACTTTGTTGTACTTGTCGGTTTGCTGTTAGAATATATTGCGCTTCCGTTTCCGGGAGAACCAACATTAGCATATGCGGGATTTTTAGCACAGAAGGGTGATTTAAGTTTACCGATTTTAATTATTCTATCCTTTATTGGGACGAGTATAGGAATGACGATTCAATACGTTTTAGGAAATAAATTAGGTATGCCGTTTGTTCAAAAATATGGAAAATACGTATTTTTAACACAAAGAAAAATCGACTTAACTAGAATGTGGTTTGATAAATATGGTTATTTTCTAATCTTTATCGCTTTCTTTATTCCTGGTGTACGCCATTTTACAGGATACTTTGCAGGAATTATTAACTTACCATTCCGTCGTTTTGCAATTACAATTTATTCAGGTGCTCTATTTTGGGTATCATTCTTCTTAATCGGTGGTTACTGGTTAGGTGGAAACTTACATGATATTTTTGGAGTGCTAGAAGATCATATCGGTAAAATCATTTTTGGAGTTATTGTTATTGTAGCAATTACGTTAGGCATTCGTTTCCGTAAAGAGCTAAAACAAGTCTTCTTACAAAACGCAAGTTAATATGGAATCCATTTTATGTCAGAATTTAGGAAGGCAGTGCTTTGGGCACTGCCTTTTTTGTCCCGCTATTTGTGGGAGTCTTACTGCCCGTAAAAGCCCGATTGGTTCAACTAATAATCAGTGGGGGATGAACAAAACCCCTACTGATTAAAGTTTCACTTTATGTTCACCGCTAAAATGCTGAAAAGATGCTTCGAAAGAGTTTTCTGCTTTTGTTTCTATCCATTGTTCTTTTGATGCTCCAACCTTTGCTAGATCGATTAAGTTAATTGTGATAAATATAATAAGCATAGTGCTTGGCACGAAATATTGCATCCACTTAAATTTTGTTGCTAGGACTGTACATAAATAGAAAAAAAGAGAACATACTGCTCCAATTGAGCCGAGGAACAAGAACTGTATTAGATCAGCTTCTTTAAATATTAGGAAGGGAAGAAAGAATAAATAGCCGCAAAAAATATAAAGGCATAATGTCTTTAGTCTTGAATGTGTTTTTAAGTTCAATTTATCGATGCAAATAGAGCAAAAAATTGCATATAAAGCAAGAAGAGGAATGAAGGGAACATATAGTAATTCCCGTAATCCAGCTAAGAAGTTATATAGTGTTTGTTGACTAGTTGTTAAGAGAAGTGTGCTAATAAGTAATAATAACAAGAAAGTTGCTGTGAGCTTAGCAACAATGTAAGAAAAGGTAGATGTTTTATTCATATGTCACCTCCTTTGTTCAATATTTCACATTCATTATATAGGTTATTTATATCATAATACATCCTTATTTTTGTCAATTATTATAGTCGTAATGACAATGATAATTGACAAAAATAAGGATATTATTTACAATTTAATTAAATAAATGAAAAAAGAGGTAAAGCATGAAGCTTCAAAATCGAGTAAGGGAATTGCGAGCAAAGCATCGTTTATCACAAGGGGATTTAGGGAAAGCGATTGGCTCATCACGGCAAACCATTAGTTTAATTGAGCGTGGAGATTATGCACCGTCTATTGTATTGTCGTTAAAAATCGCACATATTTTCAATGTACCGGTGGAGGAAATATTTATGTTAGTGGAGGGGGAAGAGGACGATGAAGAGTAAACTAAAAAAGCAATTTAATTTTGTGGGGAAAATGGCATTAAGTATGATGGGTGGCTTTTTAACATCTTATATAGCTTTAGATTTACTCTCGGATGAACCGAGAAAATTATCACCCAGTATATTAATAGGTGTATGTACTATTTTTGGAATCGTAATGATGTATTACATTTGGAAGAATACACGTATGTTAGCGGAGGCACGCGATGAAGAAGAGAGCGTACAAGGCAGAAAATTAGGCATTATAAGTATGTATTTAAGTGTAGTTGGTATAGTTACGCAGGCATGGTTTGTATATGCAGTTATTACATGTAGACGTGCACTGTTGCAGGATACAAATGTTTCATTTGCAGTGTGGAATTTAGTAACTTCTATCGCCTGTTTAACTATTGTAGTGATTATCGGGATCGTAACAAAAAATCGTTATAATAAGCTATATCCTGAACAAGGTGTAACATATATGGAATCTATGAAAATGTGGACGAAAAACGCAGATGAAGGATTAAAGCACATTGTGCATGAGGCTGGATATAAAGCATATGAATTTACGAATACAATATTGGCATATGTATGGTGGGCTGCCGTTATATATACAGCGGCTAGTGATATCGATTTTGTATTAATTGGCTTAATCTCATTTATTTGGATATTGCATCTTGGAAAATTCATGTACGAAATGCAGAGAAAAATGATTTATTAAGGGGAGAAAAAGGTGGATATTTTAAGAAGGCCAGCTGGTTCAATGGCGGTGGCACTAATTCTGTCCATTTTATACGGAGTAATACGAACGGGAAAATTAGAAACAATGTTGAACATATGGGCAGTAGTTGGAGTTTCACTGTTAGTGATAGCCATTCATGAGTTAGGACACGTAATATTTGGTTTAATATTCGGTTTGAAATTTAAATTTATGACAGTGGGACCTATCACTGTTCAAAAAGAGAAGGGAAAAGTATGCCTTCGAGAAAATAAATTATGGGCGTGCTTTGGAGGCGTCGCAACGCTAGTACCACCGTCTATAGAGACACCGAACCTTTCAAAAAAATGGGCATGGATGACTTTAGGTGGACCGATTACAAGTTTACTATTCGGTATTACTTCAGGTTACATATACATGGTAAGTTATTATCAATATCTTTTATATTTTTCCTTTTTCCATTTTGCGATTTTTGCGGTTACAATCGTACCGATAAAAGGAACACTTATGAGCGATGGTATGCAATTTCTTATTTTAATTAAAGATGATGAAAGAGCTAGAGATCATTTATATACGATTCAAATATCGAGTGAGCTATTTAGTTACAAAAGGCCGGAAGATTGGGATGAGAGATTAGTAGAACTGAGTGAGGAAAAAATAAAAGAGAATAAAGGGATAAGAGATATAATGAGCGGGCTTATGCTCGTCTTTCTTGCTAGAGCAGATCAAGAAGGAATGGAAAGAGCGATACCACATATAGAACGAATTGTTCAACTACCTGTAACGAAGGAAAATAAATTTTTCGTTAGTAGTTTTCATAGTTGGTATCTTTTATATAAAGTTCTTTATCAGAAGGAAAATCTTTCATTGCAGGAAGCGAAGGAATATGGGAAGGCAATTACAAAACTAGACTTACATGGGTATTATCGCACGCAAGGAATTATCAAATATTTAGAGAGTGATCTAGAAGCTTCCCACACTTATATGAAGAAAGCTGATACAGAATTGAAGAACGCTGAGAAGAGTGAAATGGGATATTTACAATTAGAGAGAGAATGGTTTGAGCAATTGAAGAAGAGGGTATCTTACGATGGGTGAGATATCCTCTTTTTTCTATGTCATCTTATGCCGTTCCATAAAAAGTCTGAGGCGAGTAAAATGAGATAAGAAGAGCAAAGCTTGGAGGAAGTAAATATGGAGATTTTAACGATTATTTTGCTAGTTTTACTCATCTATGTTGTTTTTAAAGTAGCATATGTAGCATTAAAAATACTCGCGATCCTGTTAATTATCTTTTTAATTGTAGAGTTTGGCAGTAAGCTTCTTGGGGGATAGGGTATGTTGTGCGTTTAGGTTGTCGGTAAATCGATATCCTGTGTCGAACCGTTGATATAAGTGGAGAAATGATCGATATATGTGAAAAATCGTTGATATATTTTAGTGAATACTAAGTGGGGTATGTGTGAAAGAAGTTGCCGTAAGGGTAACTTCTTTTTATTTTGGTGATGGGGTATGAACAGGAAAGAATAACAAACAAAAAAGCTGGAAGAATCTCTTCCAGCTTACGAGTTACTTTCAATTTGTTGACCGTTATCTTCTTCGTGATCTTGCAGTAGGTTGAATATGTCTGCTAGGCAGAAGGCGATGAACCAAGTCCATAGACCGTGGAAGAAAGCTGAGCTTAATTGAAGTGGTAATGTATAATTAGTCATTGAGTAGGAAATACATCCGCCAACGATTCCGATCATTGTTAATAACATTGTTTTTTGAGCATTTTCTTCTGGATTGAAGAGGAAGAAAATGTATCCACCTAAAATTGAAGCGCTTACAAGTGTTTCGATTCCATTAAAGATGATATTCTCTCCAAGCTGAGTGTTTGTCCAGAAGCAAATTACGCCACCGATGATGGTAAACAAGATAGCTATTGTATATCGTATATATTGATTCATATGTTCATCTCCCTATGTAATAAGATGATTTGGAAGTCAAAAAGGTAGGTATAGTATATTGAAGTGAATTTTAGTTGTACGTATCTTTTTATAAAAAGATCATTGAAGAATAACTAAGATGATCGGCTTTTTTAAAACCGAGACGTGTATGGTGTCTGAAATATACCCGACTTCTCGTTTCTTTTTGCTTATAATAATAAGAGAAACTTCCAAGTCTATATACTTTTTTTGTAAATCTAATTTTATTATAACATATTTAGTGACACAATAATAGAATTATCTGATTTTGTAATAAGTGTAAAAAATAAAAAGCGCAAGGAATTGTAGTTCCTTGCGCTTTTTTATATACGTTTGAAACGTCCAACAATTTCAACGGTTTCAGTAATATTCATAAATGCTCGATTGTCTACTTGGCGAATGATACGTTTCATTTCGCCTAACTCGTAGCGAGTTACGACAGTGTAAATCATTTTTTTCTTATGGTTTGTATAGCCGCCGACAGCATCTACCATTGTTACGCCACGTATGCCATGATGTAGTAGTGCGCTTTTTATTTCCTCGCCTTTTTCTGTAATAGTCATTATCGTTAATTTAATATGTTTCGTGTGCACAGCGTCGATAACTTTGCTGACTACAAATCGACTAATTAACGTATAAAGTGTAATATCCCATCCGAAAATAAAACCTGCTGCTACAAGTAAGATTAAGTTGAATCCAAAGATGATTGCTCCAATTGAAACATCTCGATATTTCGCTACAATCAATCCAACAACATCAAAACCACCTGTTGAAGAAGCAAATCGGAATATAATGCCTGATGCTGCACCGCAGATGACACCACCGAATACAGAAGAAAGTAAAATATCGTCTGAAACTTGGTGTACCGGGATAATGTTCATCGCTAAAGATGACACAGCTACGAAGTATGCTGTTAAAAAGGTTGTCTTCTTGCCTAAGTAAAAGTAGCTTAAAATAAGAAGAGGAATGTTTAGTAAAAAGATAAGTGCACCGATATTGTAGTGCATTAAATAACCGATAATCATCCCTACGCCAGCGAATCCACCGCTAATCATATTATGCGGGATAAAAAACATATTCATAGAAATTGCATACAAAATAGAAGCTATAAAAATAACAACCAACTGTATCATAAATTCTAAGTGAAATGTTTTAGCTGCTGGGAAGGATAAAAAGGCGGTGTCGGGAACGTAATCGGCGTCTCCTAGTTGACCCATAGTATGTTTCATCTCCATATTCATTTTTGATTACAAGAAGAGAATAAAGCTTTTTTCAAAAACTGGCAATAGTTTTATTATAATGCAAAAATTTTATAAATTTCTAATAAATCAAGCCTATTCAAAGATGTGTGTGAATATACTAAAGAAAGCGAATACATTGATTTTCCAGCATAATTTTTTGAGAAAATATGCAAAATTCTTTTTTGAAAATAAAAGGAAATAGAGAATGTTTGTTGAATGTGCTAAAATGACTTTATTAAGGATGTGAAGCGATGGAATTTTTATTGCAGGATGCAATTCTATATATATCGTTTGTAACGACGGCGCTTTGTTTATTAGAAGTCTTTTTTCTTGCTAACGTTTCTCGTTTCGTACGCCAGCAAGCATCGAGCGGTAGACAGAGAGCTTTTGCGTTAGTTGATACATGTGAAGATAGCGCAGGAAATGTACCGCTATTTTCTATTTTTTATAAATATGGAATGATTCGTTCTGTACGCAGACAAGAATCAAGTGAAGAGAGTGACGAGGTCGGTCCGTATACACCAATGTTTCGCTAAATAATTACGAAACATTGGAGGAATGAACATGTTAAAATCATACCGAGCTAGGCTCATTAGTTTATCATTATTACTTGTTTTTGTTTTATCTGGCTGCAGTAATGCAGGTACAATAGATTCACATAGTACGGGAATTTGGAACCATTATTTTGTATATCCAATCTCGTATATGATTCAATTTGTTGCGCATCATATACCTGGAGCTAGCTTCGGGATTGCCATCATTATCATGACGCTCGTTATTCGTTCAGCAATGATTCCATTAGCTGTTTCACAATATCGCAGCCAAGCGAAAATGAAAAAAATGCAACCTGAATTGCAGAAGCTAAAGAAAAAATACGGTGATGTGAGCAAAGATCTTGAAAAACAAAAGCAGTATCAAAAAGAAATGTCAGAACTAATGAAATCAGGCGGTTGGAATCCACTTGCTGGTTGCTGGCCAATCTTTATACAAATGCCAATTTTCTCTGCTTTGTATTATGCGATTAGCCGAACAGAAGAGATTCGCACATCTTCATTTTTATGGGTAAACTTAGGACATGCAGATCCATATCATATATTACCGATTATTGCAGCGTTAACGACATTTATTCAGATGAAAGTTTTCCAATCGAATATAACACCTGGAGAACAAGTACAAATGCTGAAAATACAACAAATTATGATGCCAGCGATGATTTTATTTATGGGATTTGCGGCGCCATCAGGACTTGTGTTGTATTGGATAACAGGTAATTTATTTACAATGACGCAAACAATTGTATTAAGAAAAATAATGGAACGTGAAGAATTACAATTACAAAAAGCTTAGAAAAACGCCGCTCGTGATGAGCGGTGTTTTTTGTTAAGTCGTTAAGGAAATTTTAAGAAATCAACATTACTATTGGCATTGTATACGAAAGTGTACAGGCTTTAGAAATATGAAGGAGGAAATTTCCTATGAAGAAGAAAACAGTTGGGTATTTAGCAATTGCAGGTGCTCTATCATTTGGAATTATAGGAGGGGCTGGTGTACCGGCGTTTGCGGCAACGAATACCCCAACAGCTGAGCAAGTTACAAAAGGAACTGCGAAGAAAAATTTAGATGAGGCAACGAAACAAAAAGTGAAAACAATTATGGATGATACAAAGAAACAATTAGAGGAACTAGGTGTGAAATTCCCGGAGAAGGATAAGCACAAGGGCATGTTTGCGGGATTAGATGAAGCAACAAAAGCAAAAGCGAAGTCAATTTTAGAGCAAGAAAAATCCGGGAAACTAACTCGTGAACAGGCAAAAGAGGAATTGACAAAGCTAGGTGTGAAGTCCCCAGAAAAGGGTAAGCACAAGGACATGTTTGCAGGATTAGATGAAGCAACAAAAACAAAAGTGAAGTCAATTTTAGAGCAAGAAAAATCCGGGAAACTAACTCGTGAACAGGCAAAAGAGGAATTGACAAAGCTAGGTGTGAAATCCCCAGAAAAGGGTAAGCACAAGGACATGTTTGCAGGATTAGATGAGGCGACAAAAGCAAAAGCAAAGTCAATTTTAGAGCAAGAAAAATCCGGGAAATTAACTCGTGAACAGGCAAAAGAGGAATTGACAAAGCTAGGTGTGAAATCCCCAGAAAAGGGTAAGCACAAGGACATGTTTGCAGGATTAGATGAGGCGACAAAAGCAAAAGCAAAGTCAATTTTAGAGCAAGAAAAATCCGGGAAATTAACTCGTGAACAGGCAAAAGAGGAATTGACAAAGCTAGGTGTGAAATCCCCAGAAAAGGGTAAGCACAAGGACATGTTTGCAGGATTAGATGAGGCGACAAAAGCAAAAGCAAAGTCAATTTTAGAGCAAGAAAAATCCGGGAAATTAACTCGTGAGCAAGCAAAAGAGGAATTAACAAAATTAGGTGTGAAACTTCCTGAGAAAGAGAAGCATGAAGACATCTTTACGAACTTAGATGCAGCAACAAAAGCAAAAGCGAAGGCGATTCTAGAAAATGAAAAGAAACAACTAGCGGAATTGAATGTTGATCTACCACATCATAAGTTTTTTATGAAAAACGAAGATAAATAATTGAACTATGTTGTATCTTTCGTGTGGGCAACCGAAAGGTACATATGTGAGGGGGCTGTCTTTGGAACAGCCTCCTCTTATTATGTAGGTTGCTATCGTTGTCGTTTTTTATTGGAAAATCGATATATTTTGAAAATCGCCGATTTAATTTCATGTCGTTCACGGAAGAGCGGATTAGAGAAATATAGTACCTTCTGTTATAATATAAGGAAAGAAATATTTCGTATGTTATATAAAATATATATTGATTTTTTCTAACAATTCAATATAATGAACAATAACTACAAAATTCGACATCAAGAAGTGATGATGAGGACATGATCAATTTTTTACGATTCTCAGAGAGGGAGGCCTTTGGCTGTGAGCTTCCTAATACGGAAAAATCGATTACCACCTCTGAACTGCAGCAGTGAACGAACATCTAGTAATTGCTTGCCGGTAAAAACCGTTATTTAGACTTGAGAAATTGGTGAAGTGTGTCACTTTGCGAATTGAAACAAGGGTGGAACCACGATTACAACACTCGTCCCTTTTTTAGGGAGGAGTGTTTTTTTATTTCATTTTTGCATCACACTAGAATTGGAAGGAGGATACGCAGCATGCATCATGATGAGAAGAACAAAATTGGTTTAACAGTTGCACTTTCTATTGTAGTAGGAACTATTATTGGATCTGGTGTGTTTATGAAACCAGGGAGCGTATTAGATTACTCGGGGAGTTCTAATATGGCTATTCTTGCTTGGATAATTGGTGGTTTGTTGACGTTAGCAAGTGGTTTAACAGTAGCTGAAATTGGGGCGCAAATCCCGAAAAATGGTGGATTGTATACGTATTTAGAGGAGATTTACGGAAGTTTTTGGGGATATTTATCAGGCTGGATGCAAACGATTGTTTATGGACCAGCTATTATTGGAACATTAGGTTTGTATTTTAGTTCTTTAATAATTAATTTTTTCTATTTAGATAAAGTTTGGAATTTGCCAATCGCAATTGGAACAGTTGTGTTCCTAGGCATTGTAAATAGTATGGGGACAAAATATGGAGGTATCGTCCAAACAATCACAACAATTGGGAAGATGATTCCGATTGTATTAATTGTTGTGTTAGGTTTTTGGAAAGGGAATAGTGATATCTTTAACGTAGTTGTGCCGATATCAGAAAATCAAAGTATCGGTATGGCAATTTTAGCAACGTTATTTGCTTATGACGGATGGATTTTACTAGCTTCGATTGGTGGAGAAATGAAGAATCCAACAAAGTTATTACCGAAAGCAATGACAGTTGGGATTTTAATTGTAACAGCTGCTTACGTATTAATTAACTTAGCGTTATTAAATGTATTACCGGCAGCGAAAATTGTAGATCTTGGAGAAAATGCAACAGCGACAGCTGCGGGCATGTTACTTGGAGAATACGGCGGGAAAATTATTAGTATCGGTATTATCGTTTCTATTTTCGGGTGTTTAAATGGAAAGATTTTAACATTCCCGCGTATTCCGATGTCGATGGCAGAACATGGACAGCTTCCATTTTCTAAGTTTATTGCAAAAGAAAGTCCGAGATTTAAAACACCAGCAAATGCGATTACTGTTGAAATCATTTTAGGAATTATTTTAATGATTATTAGTGATCCGAATAAGCTATCTGAGATTTCCGTATTCATTATTTATATTTTCTATGTAATGACGTTTATTGGTGTCTTCATTTTGAGAAAACGCAATAAGAATAAAGAGCGTGCGTATAGTGTACCGTTATTCCCAATCGTACCAATTGTTGCGATTTTAGGTTCGTTCTTTGTAATTGGTAGTGCGATTATTAACGATCCAGTAAGTTGTTTCTTATCAATTGGAATTGTCTTTACTGGACTGCCGGTGTATTGGTATTTAAATAAGAAGAAAGAAACTGGAGTTTAATAATTAGGAGGCAGGCGTATAATGCGTCTGCTTTTTTCATTGTAAAAAAATTGTACTTGTTTTCACTTTCTATTTTGGTTACTATAGTCGTAGTAACCAAAATGGAAAGTGTGGGGAAAGACTTGAATTTTCGTGTATATATTTTAGCTATCGCGGCTTTCGTAGTCGGGACGGTTGAGCTAATTATAGGAGGAACGCTTGATTTAGTCGCCAATGATTTAGGAGTATCTATTAGCGCAGCTGGTCAGCTTATAACAATATTTTCAGTAGTATTTGCTTTGTCAGGTCCAGTTTTATTAGCTTTGACAGGGAAGTTTGAAAGAAAGACATTGTATGTTGGGGCATTATCGATTTTCTTAATCGGAAATATCATTTCAGCATGTAGTGTGAATTACGGAATGTTAATGTTTTCAAGGGTCATTTGTGCGGCGAGTGGTTCATTAATTATTGCACTATCTGTAACACTTGCTTCTAGTGTGGTAGAATCGCATTTTCGTGCGCGTGCAATTGGAATCATTTTTATGGGGATAAGTGGATCACTCGTACTTGGGGTACCGCTTGGTCTTGTACTCGGAAATGCATACGGATGGCGTGCACCATTTGTATTAATTTCGATATTAACAGTTATAGCAATCGCTTGTATTTCGCTGTTCTTAACGAAAGTACCACCTACATCGGTGTTATCAATAAGAGAGCAAATCGCTACGTTAAAAGATAAAAAAATCGTAAGTGCACAGTTGACATCATTTTTATTTTTAACAGGTCATTTAACACTATATGCATATTTAACACCTTTCTTAAAAGATGTCATGCATGTTGAAGCAAATTGGATTAGTGTGTTTTATTTCATTTTCGGGATTGCGGCAGTAATTGGTGGCGGATTCGGAGGGTGGCTTGCTGATAAATGGGGATCGAAGAAAAGTATTATTTCCATCATTATCGTATTTGCATGTGCAATCTTCATACTGCCATTAATGACATTCTCATTCCCGCTCTTCATTATTATGATGGGACTTTGGAGTATGCTGAGTTGGGCGATTTCACCAGCACAACAAAACTATTTAATTGAAATTGCACCAGAATCAGCTGGTATTCAGCAAAGTTTAAATAACTCTGCACTTCATTTAGGAATTGCGCTCGGTTCAACAGTAGGCGGAGTTGTTATTGAGAAATCATCTGTTATATATAACGCTTGGGTAGGCGGTGGCTTTATTATATTAGCACTGCTTTGTGCAATTTTCTCGATTACGAGAGGACGTTCTACTCAGTTCGTGAAAGAAGAATCTATCGTTTGATAGGTTCTTTTTATTTGTGAAAAAATTGCAGGTTTTAGTAGAGGAATGGAGAATGGGGTATATAACGAGGTGATGGAAAATGATGTCTAATTTCTCGATATTCGGCATAATACTTACACTACTGCCGTTATTTGTAGTTATTTTTATTTTGAGATGGATTCGTTTCATCTATCAAAATTCTGAGAAACAAGTGGAGCAGAATGAGAAGATTATTGAACTATTGATGGAGATAAAGGAACAAAACGAAAAGGAGTCTAGATGAATAAATAGACTCCTTTTTTATTAGCCAATTAATACCTCAATTTCATCAACAAACTCTTAATTTCTTCATCCTGGATAAAGAGATCATGGTGTTTCTCTGTAATTTTCGCAAGTGCAACGTCGTGATAGAAGAATTCTGTAAAGAACTTCACGAAAGGTTGTGACATTGTTTTCATCGCTTGCCATGATTCTTGCTCTACACCAGCGAATAAAATTTCTCGGCCGTCCACGATGAGGATTAAGTAGCGCTCTAATGCGTTAGGTTCTTCAGCTGGGATTAGAAAATGCATGTTTTCTAAGTCCGTTTCTACTTTTCCGACTATGAGGGACTCGATTTGGACGCCTTGTTTTGCTTTTTGTTCTAATAAAGGAAGATATTCTAAAAGAGTATCATTCCAAGCTGAAATTCGGATGGAACTTGTAGCACCTTCTATAAGTTCCTTACTTTGCACTTTAATAGAAGATTGCATTTTCAAACTCCACACACGATCATCAGTAAATGATTTTTTCGATATATTCGTTTCTAGTTCTTTAATATTTGACTGGAATTCTGTCGTTAATTTTTCAATTGCTAGCTTTAGTGGTAATGCTGTATACAGCTTTTTCTTTTCTGAAACAGAATCCATTACCATTCCTTTATCGATTAGGCGTGCTAACACTTCATATATTTTTGCTTTTGGAACACCAGAGTGTTTCACAATTGTTGTAGCATCTAATGGTTCGTTACTTGATACGACAACTTCATAAGCTTGGCTTTCATATTGTGAGAAACCGAATTTTTGTAACATAGTTCCCTCCGAACGAATGAGATTATCCCGCATTAACGGGCAGTAAGACTCCCAACTCAAAATTTGGCTGGAGCAAAGAAGTTAGGTGGGAGATCAACTGCCCGTAAATGCCCGATTGGTTCAACTAATAATCAGTGGAGATGAACAAAACCCCACTGATTAAAGTTTCACTTTATATAGCTTAAGGATAATGAACTATTTGTTTTTGCACAAGTGGTAGTAGGCTTTCTATGTGAATAGAAGTGAGAATTAATTTCAATTTTTTGATTTTATCTATTATACTTAATATAGCGATTAACATTATTATAATATAACGAGAAGGGGATGCTTGGGGGAAGATGTTGAGAAGTTTACGTTTAAAAATTGCGGTAGTATTTTCGGTGCTTATTTCTATGATGTTTGTCATATTAGGTACAGCTGTGTATCAGTTGCAAAAAGAGAAAGAAACGCACTCCTTAGACCAGTATTCTCAAAATACGATGGATCTTGTGACAGAGCAGTTAACTGCATTTATGCAGCGAATGGAAGAAGATATGGGCCATTATGGAAGTCATGATGATATTCAAAACATGTTACAAGATGGAGTTACTCCAGAAGAAGAGAGCTTTATTTTAAAAGAATTTTCAAGATTTAAAAAGAATCATCCTGATATTTTAGATGTATATATTGGGACGAAAGATAAAAAAACGTTAAGCGCAAATCTTGCTGACGGAGGAAAAGTACCTGAAGGATATGATCCAACAAGTCGTTCATGGTATAAAACATCAGAAGCAGATACAGAATCGATTATTTGGGGACAACCACAATATGAAATCGCGACAGGTAAGTTAAGTATTGGAGTTTCAAAAGCCATTGTCGGACAAGATGGCTCCGTATTAGGGGTTGTAGCAATGGATGTATCGCTAGGAACGATTCAAAAGCTACTCCATAATAATCGATATAATAATGGCGGAGAAATGTTTATTGTAAATGATAAAAATATTGCCATTGTATATCCAGAGAAAGTAGGAAAAGATGTTTCAAAAGAGCCACTTGTAAAAAGTTTGAATAAAGATGAAACGAAATTTACGGTGACGACATTAGATGGAAAAGATGTAGTAGCCTATAGTCAAGTGTTTGATAAGATGAAATGGAAAATTGGGATTGTTTATCCGAAAGAGTCAATTGATAACTTACTCGTAGAAACAAGAAATACAGTTATAATGATGGCATGTATTAGCTTATTAGTTGGAATCGTAGCTTCATACTTGTTCTCAAGAAGATTAGCAAGACCGTTACAATTATTAACGAACCACGTTCAAAAAGTAGCAGAAGGCGATTTAACATTGCAAATGAAAGTGACAAGTAAAGATGAGGTCGGGGAGCTTACGAATCATTTTAATCATATGGTCGATCAAATGAATGAAATGGTAAGTAAAATTAAAAATAGTGTATCAACGGTGCAACAATCAACGAATAACTTATATTATTTAACGAATGAAACGGTAGCAGCTAGTAGAGAAGTGTCAGGTGCAATGGATGATGTGAGCGAAGGAGCATCTACTCTTGCTAATAGTGTAGATGAAGTTTCAGCGCAGCTTGAGAATATGGCGCAGTCAGTGGAACAAATGAATAGCTCCGTTGGTGAAATAAAAGGAGTGGCTGGCAAAGCAGAAGAGGCATCTAAGCAAGGATTAAATACGATGCGGAATTTAGTTCGTACAAAAGGGGAATCATCTTTGATTGTTGTTCATACAGAGGAAGCATCCGGTAAGTTAGAGCAAAGAGTCGGATCGATTCAAAATGTTGTAGAGCTTATAAAAGGCATTTCAGATCAAACCAATTTACTTGCTTTAAATGCTTCGATTGAAGCGGCACGTGCAGGTGAGCAAGGTAAGGGCTTTGCTGTTGTTGCGGAAGAGGTTCGAAAATTAGCTGAACAATCGAAAGAGGCAACCGGAGAGATTGCATTGATGATTGGTGATGTACAATTAGAGGTAACACGAGTTGTAGAAGTCGTAAGTAAATTGAAAGATATTGCTGATATACAAAATAAAGTTACGACAGAGGCGGAGACTGAATTCCGTACAATTATGTCAGTCGTAAATACAATTAGCGGTTCAGTTGAAAAAATTGTAGCGGAAGTGCGGAATATAGGGCACGAGCAAGAAGAGATTACAGAAGTTATGCAAACAATCGCTGGTACGAGTCAAGAAAGTGCGGCTGTTTCTGAAGAGGTAAACGCAGCGGCAGAGTCACAAGTTAATCATTTAGAAAAAGTAGCTCATACGATGGAAAGCTTGACAGGGCATATGAGAGACTTAGAAAGATTAGTTGAGCAGTTTAAAGTGGAGGAATAACAAATTAGTAAAATGATGAGGATTTCGGTAAAATAGACAATGGATATATAAGAAGCAATTATAGGAGGAAGACTACGATGGCAATTGTTGATGTATCGATTATTCCAGTAGGAACAGGTAATCCAAGTGTTAGTGAATATGTAGCAGAAGTACAAAAGGTGCTAGAGAAAAATGCAGATCGCGTGAAGTATCAATTAACACCGATGAATACAGTTATTGAAGGAGATCTTCCTGTCATTCTAGAAGTAATTCAACAAATGCACGAAGTTCCATATACGAAAGGTGCACAGCGTGTTGCGACAACAATTCGTATCGATGATCGTCGTGATAAAGTAAGCACAATGGAGAAGAAATTAAACTCTGTTCGATCAAAATTATAAGAAAAAGCAGCGACCTTCGCTGCTTTTTTTATAGTGTTACATATAGGAGGAAATGAGATGAGTGAGAAGTTTAATGAACAATTTGATGGGCTTTTAGAAAAGTATACAGAGCTATTGTTAGGAGAAAGTAATGAAGAACGAAAAGAGCAGGTGCAAAAATGGGCACTTTATTCTTACATCGCTAAGACGATGCCAGCTTTAGTGAAGCATTGGAATGAGACGTATCCAGACGCGAAAGAAGAGATGGTACAGTTAATTACGAATATTAAAAAGTTAAATGATGAGAAGCGAAAAGAGAAGTGAGAAAACTTGAGGTAATGTTACCTCAAGTTTTCTTTATTAATATCCTTATATAACTTACATGGAATATAAAGGGTTTTATGAGCATGTCGAATATTTTCGACATGCTCATTTTTTCCTAGTAAACTCGTTTTTCCTAAATGTCGAAAAATATTTCCGTCATATTAAAAAGCGAGAATATAGGCTTTTAAATGTTTTTATAGTATTTTATAAATTATCTAAATAATTATTTGTATCAAATAATTTTAAAGAATGCTATAATTTTGAAGAGGGGTAAAAAACAGATAAAGTACAGTCATAGGGGTGAATTACATGGAACAATTAATGCGAAATTCGTTTCTTTTCTTGTCAAAAAATAAAGCGCTAACAAAACTGGCTAAAAAGTACGGTTTGCGCTTTGGTGCAGGTCGCTTTGTCGCAGGGGAGACGATTGAATTAGCGACAGCTGCCATTCAACAATTAAACAAGCAAGGTCTTTGTGTAACAATCGATTATTTAGGTGAATTCGTTGATAATGAAGCCGAAGCAAATGAAATGGCTAACCAATCGATTGAAGCGATTCGTGCAATTGGAAGAGAAGGTCTTGATTCGCAGCTTTCTTTAAAAATGACTTCTATGGGATTAGATATCTCTGATGAGATTGTAATGAATAATATGCGCCGCATTTTAGAAGCTGCAAAAGAAAATGGTGTGTTTGTTACAATTGATATGGAAGACTATACGCGTTGTGGAAAAACAATTGATATCTTTAAACAATTGAAATCTGAATACGATAATATCGGTACTGTTATTCAAGCGTACTTATATCGTACAGAAAAAGATATTGAAGATTTAAATGCTTATAATCCGAATTTACGTCTTGTAAAAGGGGCTTATAAAGAACCTGAAGAAGTAGCGTTCCCGGACAAGAAAGATGTAGATGACAATTATAAAAAAATTATTAAAATGCACTTATTAAATGGAAATTACACTGCAATTGCTTCACATGACGAAGCGATTATTGAATATACAAAAAAACTTGCCGAAGAGCACAATATTTCAAGGGATCAATTTGAATTCCAAATGTTATTTGGTATTCGTACAGAGCGTCAACTTGAGCTAGTAAAAGAAGGGTATAAAATGCGTGTTTACGTGCCTTATGGAAACGACTGGTATGGTTATTTCATGCGCCGTCTAGCAGAGCGCCCAGCAAACGTTGCATTCGTTTTAAAAGGTATGATCAAAAAATAACCAAGGAGAAAATTCTCCTTGGTTATTTTAATTGTTGAAATGCGTAATGTGCCATTTTCTTCGTATCAGGATATAACTGCGTACGAGTAGAAGATAATACGACGTTAATGACACGTTTACCGTCTTTTTCATCAACAGTTACAACTGTATATTTTCCGAGTGCAGATAAACCGCTTTTACTTCCAATCGCATATGGATCGTCATAGAGTTCTTCTCGTCCATAGTTTGCAATTTTGGGAGAGCGCTCTGAAGTATGTAGTGTTGTGTGTATTGAATTCATATATTCTAAAACAATTGGATACTTCAAGGCTTCTTTCGTAATAATGGCAATGTCATAAGGTGATACTTTATTTCCGAGTGCATCAGCACCGCTTGCGTTTTTGAAAGTTGCATGTTTTGTACCAAGTTCCTTCGCTCTAGCATTCATCATTTTAACAAACGCTTCTTTTGATCCTGCAATATGTTCTGCAATTGATTCAGCGATGGGATCTGCACTAATGATCAGCATGAGCTTTAATGCCTCATCACGTTTTAATTTTTCGCCAGCACGAAGCTTAATTTTCTTACTTTGACTTTCTGTTTTAATCGCGTTTTCTGTAACTGTAATTTCTTCATTTTCTTTTACATTCTCCAGTAAGAGAAGGGTCGTCATCATTTTGGCTATACTAGCCGGATAAGAGCGTTCATCTTCACGTTTTCCATACAAAATTTCCCCTGTGTCTGCATCGATTGTAATCCCATATTGACCAGTAATATCAGGTTGATCTGCTCTTACAACTTGTTGCCTATGTGCATAGGAGAAGAAAATCATCCCTGTAAATAGTGTGGCAATCATTACAATCATAATTATTGTTCGTTTCATCGTCGTTCCCTCTTTTGTTTTCCATATGTACAAATAAATTGGGCAGAAAAAGCAGCCATTAATCATTATGCCACGTTCTCTGCCCAAAAATATAGCGTTATTTTTCGCCCATATTATGCTTTTTATATTGTTGGTTATTACCTTGACGCCCTTTTTCAACGCCACGATCAGTTGGACCAGCGTTTCCTGTTACGCTTGCTGCACTAATTCCAGCTTTTGAAGGGTTCTTCTTAAGTTTTGCCATATATATTCCTCCAGTTTCGTCAGATTATAAAAAGGAAAAGCGTATTTGAGTAACGAAAATACACATACATAGCATAGCCAAATAAAAGAAAAGTATTTATTTCAGAAAATTTTATCAATAAATATATTGCGAAAATTCAAACGTTGTCATATATTTATTAGTAGAGGCTCACTCATTGATTGCGACTTATGTCGAAAAATTGAATGAGCATTCATTCAAGAATAGGGGGAGAATTGGATGTTCCAAATTAAAAAGGCTGCTGTTCTAGGTTCAGGCGTAATGGGGTCAGGAATTGCGGCACACTTAGCTAATATTGGTATTCCGACATTATTGCTTGATATTGTACCACCGGCGCTTACGAAAGAAGAAGAAGCGAAGGGACTTACATTAGAACATAAAAGTGTGAGAAATCGTTTTAGTAACACTGCACTACAAAAACTAGTAAAGCAAAAACCAGCTCCTCTGACAGTGAAAGGTAATCTAGCGCTGATTGAAGCAGGTAACTTAGAAGATGATCTTGAGCGTCTTGCTGATGTGGATTGGATTATTGAAGTAGTAGTTGAAAACTTAGATATAAAGAAAAAACTATTTGAAAAAGTAGATGCTGTTCGTAAACCAGGCTCAATTGTGAGCTCAAATACATCAGGCATTTCCGTTGAAAAAATGGTAGAAGGTCGTTCAGACGACTTCCAGAAACACTTCTTAGGCACACACTTTTTTAACCCACCACGATATTTAAAACTTCTAGAGGTAATACCGACGAAAGAAACTGATCCACAAGTATTAAGCTTCATGAAATTATTTGGAGAGGACGTTCTTGGAAAAGGCGTTGTTATCGCAAAAGACACACCAAACTTTATCGGAAACCGCATCGGTACGTACGGCTTGCTTGTAACGCTTCAAGAAATGATTAAGCGTGGCTATAGCGTTGGAGAAGTTGACTCTGTAACAGGCCCATTAATTGGTCGTCCGAAGAGCGCAACGTTCCGTACATTAGATGTTGTTGGTTTAGATACATTTGTTCACGTTGCAAATAACGTATATGAAAATGTACAAGAAGAAGAGCGCGATGTATTTAAAGTACCAGCTTTCATGCATGACATGCTCGATAAAAAGTGGCTTGGAAGTAAAACTGGCCAAGGCTTCTTCTTAAAACAAGGAAAAGAAATTTTGGAACTAAATCCTGAAACGATGGAATACGAAGCGCGTAAAAAATTAAAAGCTGCATCCGTAGAGTTAAGTAAGCAAGAAAAAGGATTAGCGAATAAATTGAAAGCGCTTGTATATGCGAAAGATCGCGCAGGAGAGTTGTTATGGAATATTATCACACCAACTCTTTTATACTCTGCAAAACTGCATAAAGAAATTGCTGACGATATTGTTGCAATTGACCAAGCGATGAAATGGGGCTTCGGCTGGGAGCAAGGACCATTTGAAATTTGGGATGCAATCGGCGTTGAAAAGTCCGTTCAAAAGATGGAAGAAAACGGCGCGGTTGTTCCTACTTGGGTGAAAGAAATGTTAGAGAAAGGTTTTACTACTTTCTATAAGTATGATAATGGCGATAGCTACTATTACGATAATGGTGAATATAAGCTAATCGAGTGTAACAAAAAAGCAATTTCTCTTAAGCAATTAAAAGAGAAAAACGGCGTGTTAAAGAAAAATAGCGGTGCAAGCTTAATTGATTTAGGCGATGGCATCCTTTGCTTAGAATTCCATTCGAAGAGCAATGCAATCGGCATGGATATTACGCAAATGATTAACTACGCTGTTGATGAAGTAGAAAAGAATTATAAAGGTCTTGTTATCGGAAACCAATCGAAGAACTTCTGCGTTGGTGCGAACCTTGCAATGATCTTAATGGAAGCACAAGACGACAACTTCTTTGAAATTGAGTTGGTTGTGAAAAACTTCCAAGATGCAATGACGAAAATTAAGTACTCTTCTAAGCCAGTTGTAGCAGCACCTTATGGTATGACGCTTGGTGGCGGTACAGAAGTTTGTTTACCAGCAGCGAGCATTCAAGCTTCTAGTGAAACATATATGGGCTTAGTAGAAGTTGGTGTTGGCTTAATCCCTGGCGGAGGCGGTAATAAAGAGCTATACATTAAACACTTAAATAAAATGGCAAACGGCGTAGAGTTTGATCTACAAAAAGTTGCGAATAAAGTATTTGAATCTGTAGCGATGGCGAAAGTTTCTACGTCAGCACAAGAAGCTGTATCGAACAACTTCTTAGGCGATAAAGACGGTATTAGTGTGAATGGTGATCACTTACTATACGATGCGAAACAAAAAGCGCTTGCTTTATATGAAGCAGGTTATAAAGCACCGATTCGTAAAAAGATACCAGTTGTTGGTGAAACAGGCTATGCAACGCTTGTACTTGGTGCAGAAGCAATGCATTTATCGGGTTACATTTCTGAATATGATCTTCACATTGCGAAGAAACTTGCATATGTCATTGCGGGCGGAAAAGTGCCGTACGGAACAGAAGTTGATGAGCAGTATTTATTAGATGTAGAACGCGAAGCATTTATTAGCTTAGTAAGTGAAATGAAATCACAAGCAAGAATGCAGCACATGCTTGTGAAAGGAAAGCCATTACGTAACTAATAACGAGGGGAGATATCGTTCATGAGAGAAGCTGTCATTGTTGCGGGAGCAAGAACACCAATTGGAAAAGCAAAGAGGGGTTCATTAAAAACAGTTCGTCCTGACGATCTAGGGGCGTTAGTTGTAAAAGAAACGTTAAAGCGTGCAAATTATGAAGGACCAATTGATGATTTAATTTTTGGTTGTGCGATGCCAGAAGCAGAGCAAGGATTGAATATGGCTCGTAATATCGGTGGATTAGCAGGACTTTCTTACGATGTTCCAGCTATTACAATTAACCGTTACTGTTCTTCAGGTTTACAAAGTATCGCTTACGGAGCAGAGCGTATTATGCTTGGCCACTCTGAAGCTGTATTATCAGGCGGAGCGGAATCAATGAGTTTAGTTCCAATGATGGGACACGTCGTTCGTCCAAATAGTCGCCTTGTAGAAGCTGCTCCAGAATATTATATGGGCATGGGGCATACAGCAGAGCAAGTTGCTGTGAAATATGGAATTTCTCGTGAAGAGCAAGATGCATTTGCAGTAAGAAGCCATCAACGTGCTGCGAAAGCATTAGCTGCAGGGAACTTTGCTGATGAAACAGTATCTGTAGATGTAACGTTACGTACTGTTGACTCAAATAACAAACTGCAAGAAGAAACAATCATTTTCGCACAAGACGAAGGTGTAAGAGCAGAGACGACGCTAGACATTTTAGGTAAATTACGTCCAGCATTTAACGTTCGTGGCTCTGTAACGGCTGGTAACTCTTCACAAATGAGTGACGGTGCAGCATCTGTACTATTAATGGATCGTGAAAAAGCAGTGAGTGATGGCATGAAGCCACTTGCGAAATTCCGTTCATTTGCTGTAGCTGGAGTGCCACCAGAAGTAATGGGAATCGGCCCAATCGCTGCAATTCCAAAAGCGTTAAAACTAGCGGGATTAGAGCTATCTGATATCGGCTTATTTGAACTAAATGAAGCGTTCGCTTCTCAATCGATCCAAGTTATTCGTGAACTTGGTTTAGATGAAGAGAAAGTAAACGTAAACGGCGGTGCAATCGCACTTGGACACCCACTTGGCTGTACAGGAGCAAAACTAACGCTATCTCTTATTCATGAAATGAAACGTCGCAACGAACAATTTGGTATCGTAACAATGTGTATCGGCGGCGGAATGGGAGCTGCGGGAGTGTTTGAATTACTATAAAAAAGTGTAAGCGGCTCGCTCAGAATGTGAGGGTGATGGAGCTTCAGACGTAGAGGCGCTTTTTGCCTCGTAGGAAGAAGCGAAGCCACCGGAACTGGATTAAAAAAAGTGAAAGCAAAAAAGGCTTGTAAAAAATAAAAGGGAGAGCTAGCTTCTTTCAAAAGAAAGAAGCGGCTCATGAAAATATGAAGGAGGAAATTTTCATGGAAAAAACAGTAGGAAATGCGGTTAAAGGCGGTAGCTTTTTAGTAGATGAGATTACGATTGATCAAGTGTTTACGCCAGAAGATTTTTCATCTGAGCATAAAATGATTGCAAAAACGACAGAGGACTTTATCGTAAATGAAGTTCTTCCAGAGCTTGAATATTTAGAGCAACATGAGTTTGATCGTTCTGTTCGTCTTTTAAAAGAAGCTGGTGAACTTGGTTTATTAGGCGCTGACGTACCAGAAGAGTACGGCGGAATTGGCCTTGATAAAGTAAGCTCAGCGTTAATCGCAGAGAAATTCTCTCGCGCTGGTGGTTTTGCAATCACTCACGGCGCTCACGTAGGTATCGGATCTTTACCAATCGTATTATTCGGTAACGAAGAGCAAAAGAAAAAGTATTTACCACTACTTGCAACTGGTGAAAAATTAGCTGCATACGCATTAACTGAGCCAGGTTCAGGCTCTGACGCATTAGGTGCAAAAACAACTGCACGTTTAAATGCAGAAGGTACACATTACGTATTAAATGGTGAAAAACAATGGATTACAAACTCTGCTTTCGCTGACGTATTTGTTGTATATGCAAAAGTAGACGGCGAGCACTTCTCGGCATTTATCGTAGAGAAAGAGTATGCTGGCGTATCTACAAGCCCTGAAGAGAAGAAAATGGGTATTAAATGTTCTTCAACTCGTACATTAATTTTAGAAGATGCATTAGTACCGAAAGAAAACCTACTTGGTGAAATCGGTAAAGGCCATATTATCGCGTTCAACATTTTAAATATCGGACGTTATAAATTAGGTGTTGGTACAGTTGGATCTGCGAAACGCGCAGTAGAAATTTCAGCACAATATGCAAACCAACGTCAACAGTTCAAGCAACCAATCGCTCGCTTCCCATTAATTCAAGAGAAACTTGCGAATATGGCAGCGAAAACATATGCAGCTGAAAGTTCTGTATATCGTACAGTAGGTTTATTCGAAAGCCGTATGAGCACATTATCTGAAGAAGAAGTAAAAGACGGTAAAGCAGTAGCAGCTTCTATCGCTGAATATGCGATTGAGTGCTCTTTAAATAAAGTATTCGGTTCTGAAGTACTAGACTATACAGTAGATGAAGGTGTTCAAATTCACGGTGGTTACGGATTTATGGCAGAGTATGAGATTGAAAGAATGTACCGTGATTCTCGTATTAACCGTATTTTCGAAGGAACGAATGAAATTAACCGCCTAATCGTACCAGGTACGTTCTTACGTAAAGCGATGAAAGGTGAATTACCACTTCTTCAAAAAGCACAAAAATTACAAGAAGAGTTAATGATGATGATGCCAGAAGAAGTAGGCGATGAGCCATTAGCACTTCAAAAATATTTAGTAAATAACGCGAAGAAAATCGGCTTAATGGTAGCTGGATTAGCTGCTCAAAAATACGGTAAGGCATTAGATAAAGAGCAAGAAATTCTTGTGAATATCGCTGATATCGTAAGTAACTTATATGCAATGGAGTCAGCTGTTCTTCGTACAGAAAAAGCAATTAAAGCAACTGGTCTTGAAAAGAATAAACAAAAAGTGTTATACACTGAAGTATTCTGCCAAGAAGCATTCAACGAAATCGAAGCAGATGCGAAAGAAACACTTATCGCAGTTGAAAACGGCGACATGCTGCGCATGATGTTATCATCATTACGCAAACTAACTCGTCACACGCCACTTAATGTAATTCCGAAGAAACGTGAGATTGCTGCGAAAATTCTAGAAGATGAGCGTTATACAGTTTAATAGACGAGAGAGAACCAGTGGCCTTTTGGCTACTGGTTTTTTGTTGATGGATTCTTGAAAAGGGCTGTTTTACATATGTATTTGTAAACAGCTTTTTTAATGGAGGTAAAGAGATGAAGGCAATAAAAGTAGAAACGGTACATCAAATCGCATTTATCCCGCGTCTATTTCCAATTAACTGTTACTTTGTTGAAGAAGAAACAGGATTAACCTTAATTGATGCAGCATTACCATTTTGTGCAAAGAAGATTTTAGAATCGGCTCAAAAAATAGGAAAACCGATTACGAATATTGTTATTACACACGCGCATGATGATCATATAGGGGCACTTGATGCTATAAAACAAGAATTTCCGGATATTCCGGTCTATATCTCTAAAAGGGATGCTTGTTTACTTGAAGGAGATATGGCACTGCAAAATGGAGAACGAAATACGCCGATAAAAGTGGGGGTGTCTAAAAAAATACAGACGATTCCAGATATTCTTCTTCAAGAAGGAGATAAAATTGGTTCTCTTATAGCGATTGCAACTCCAGGTCATACACCAGGTTCCATGTCGTTTTTAGATATGAGAAATGATGCACTCATTGTTGGAGATGCATTTCAAACGAGAGGAGGAGTGGCGGTTGCAGGACAATTGAATTGGTTTTTTCCCTTTCCTATGTTTGGCACTTGGGATGCAGAAGTTGCATTAACCAGTGCTCAAAACTTGCTGGAATATAAGCCGACTATATTGGCGACAGGTCACGGGAAGATGATTAAGAATCCGTTACTGCAAATGCAACGGGCGATTGAAGAAGCGGAACGGAATCTAACAAAAAAGAGTCTCAAATAATTTTGAGACTCTTTTTGCTAGATGATATTATTTTGAGGGTTTAAGAAAGGTGTATATCGCTAATAGGAAACCGAAAAACATAAATACAAAAGGGTCTTGGCTTGAATTAGGGTCATAGCTATCATTACACCAATTAAAGAAGAAATTTTATATAGAGGTATTTTGTATCGATTTTTAGAAAAGAAATATAGTTTTCTAGTCGGTATCATCGTTTCTTCCTTCGTTTTTGGGATTCTTCATGGTGGTTTTCCAATTACGGCAACGATTATGGGTATTGTATTTGCTATGTTATACGAAAAGACGCAATCTATTATACCTAGTATCATTTTACATATTGTATGGAACTTACTTGTGAGTATAAAAATGATTGTATCTTTATGAAATGGAATACATAACCAGTATAAAAGATGAATGGCCTAGCTATTCATCTTTTATTTTGTATACATGTAAAAAAGTTAATTCATGTATACAATTCCAAAAGAGCTAAATACTAATATTGAATGAACAAAGAAAGGTAGGAGTATTCTATGCAAAATTTAACAGAGCTTGAAGTAGAAAACTTACGTCATTTAATTGGTGGACACGCAACAATTATTAACAAGTTAGAACAGTATGCACAGGCATGTACAGATCCACAATTGAAACAAATGCTACAAAAGGATGCACAAGATGCACGAAATACGAAGCAACAATTAATGACCTTTTTAGGATAGGAGGAAAAGAGACATGAATGAAAAAGATATGGTAAATGATTATTTAGCAGGATTAAATGCAAGTTTAACAAGTTATGCAAATTATATTGCTCAGTCTGATAATGAACAGTTACATCAAACGTTAATTCAAATTCGTAATCAAGATGAAATGCGTCAACGTAATATGTATGAGTACGCAAAGCAAAAGAGTTATTATAAGCCAGCAGCTGCTGCTAATCCGATGATTGTGCAGCAACTAAAAAGTCAATTAAGTGCGGAATAGTGTGATGAATAAAACGAGCGAATAGATTCGCTCGTTTTATTTTTGTATATGTCAATAAATATATAATAAATATTTTTCCAGTTGTAACAAATATGACAAAAATTTAATATAACAATTCACAAAAACGGCAAAAGTTTGATCAATAATTCACAAAGTATCCATAGTTTCTATCGTGGGAATCTTTATAATTAAGGGTGTAAAGAACAAAAGAAATAGATTACATGATCAATTAGGAGAGATTGCTATGAAAAGAAATACAAGAAAAATTGCAATTATCGGTACTGGATTAGTTGGATCAAGTTGTGCGTATTCCATTGTAAACCAAGGCATTTGCGAAGAGCTATTATTAATTGATATAAATCATGACCGTGCAGTTGGGGAAGCGATGGATTTATCACACTGCATTAACTTTACAAATACAAGAACAAAAGTATATGCCGGAAACTATGAAGATTGCGCAGATATGGACATCGTTATTATTACAGCAGGGCCAGCACCAAAGCCTGGACAAAGTCGTTTAGATACTTTAGGAGCAAGTGCAAAGATTATGGAAAGTGTTGTTGGCGGTGTAATGGAAAGTGGATTTAATGGTATTTTCTTAATCGCATCGAACCCAGTTGATATTATTACATATCAAGTGTGGAAATTATCTGGATTACCTAGAAATCGTGTGATCGGTACAGGGACATCATTAGATTCTTCTCGTTTAAGAACAATTTTATCTGAAATATTACATGTAGATCCTCGTAGTATTCATGGGTATTCATTAGGAGAACATGGCGATTCTCAAATGGTTGCTTGGTCACATGTAACTGTTGGTGGAAAGCCAATTCTACAAATCTTAGAGGAACAAAAAGAACGTTTCGGTGAAATAGATTTAGATGAAATTGTTGAGAAGACTGCAAAAGCTGGATGGGAAATTTATAAACGAAAAGGTACTACTTATTACGGCATCGGAAATTCTCTAGCATATATTGCGAGCTCAATCTTTAATGATGACTATCGTGTGATTGCTGTATCGGCTATTTTAGATGGTGAGTACGGTGAATATGATATTTGTACAGGAGTACCAGCTATTATTACTAGAGACGGTATGAAAGAAGTTGTAGAACTAAATTTAACAGAAGAGGAAGAAGCGCGCTTCGCAAAATCAAACGATATTTTACGCGATTATATGAAAACAATTGGCTACTAACTTATAGAAGAAGGTGAAACAAATGAAGGAATATATAATGTCTCGTGTGTTTAAAGCTTCTGCTGGAATTGCACAAGGTATTTTCGTATCCCTCGGAATTGGTTTACTGATCGAAAATATAGGAAGAATTGTTGATATACCATTACTTATTACAATCGGAGTTGTTGCAAAATCACTTATGGCACCAGCCATTGGAGCCGGGATCGCTTTTATGCTCGGTGCAAATGGTCTTGTCATCTTTTCAGCGATGGTAGCTGGAGCGATTGGTGCCGGATCCATTTCCATTACTGAAGCAGGTTTAATCATTAAAACAGGTGAACCAATCGGTGCATTATTAACAGCAACTTTAGCGGTGTATATTGGTAAACGTTTAAGTGGGAAAACTGCTTTAGATATGATGCTCGTTCCATTTGCAGCAATATTAGGTTCTGGTTTAGTCGGTATTTGGTTAGCTCAAAATATTAGTCCAGTTTTAAATGCAGTTGGAGCATTCATTAAAGATAGCTCAGCTGGTAGCCCGTTCATCGCTTCTATCGTAATTGCAGTAGTTTGGGGATTACTACTTATTTCTCCAGCTTCATCAGCTGCTTTAGCGATCGCACTTAGCTTAGATGGCGTTGCAGGAGGAGCAGCCCTTGCAGGATGTGTTGCTCAGTTTATCGGATTTTCTGTTATTTCAGCGAAAGAAAATAATTTAGGTGGCATATTAGCTCAGGCACTTTGTACTCCAAAAGTGCAGTTACCGAACATTACTAAAAATCCAATGATTCTCGTCCCGACTGTCGTCGCCAGTGCAATAGTTGGCCCAGTATCAGCATTAATTTTCCAACTGGAAGCAGGAAAAGAAATTGCAGGTCTTGGATTAAGTTCTCTTATCGCACCAATTAATTTAATTTCCAGCCAAGGATGGGAAGTTGTCCCAGCGATGGTAATCACTTATATCATCATTCCAGTAGCTGTTTCTTATATACTTTACATCGCCCTTAAAAAAGCAGGTCGTATTCATTCTGGTGATATGACTGTACCGCAATCTTAATTTAAAAATCTCCTTTTATATAGAGAAAAGCAGACTGAAAACACAGTCTGCTTTTTTACATTTTATCCCGCTATTTGCGGGCAGTAAGACACCCACCTCAAAATGGGGTTAGAGCAAAGAAGTTAAGTGGGAGTCGGGCTGCCCGTAAACGCCCGATTGGTGCGGGCTGATTAAAGTTTCACTTTCTGATTTTGTTTTACTGGAACTGTCACAGTTTCTTTTGCTAACAATAGTTGAACACCGAAGTATAATATGCTTGCGAGTGTCATACCAGAAACAGCATCTACGAATGCATGCTGTTTTGTAAATAATGTTGATAAAATGATAAGTGTACCAAAGAAAGTAAGAATGTAATATCCAAAAGCATGCTCTTCTCTACGCTTAAAGGCAGCTAACATAATTACAAATGTAGTAAGAACATGAATGCTAGGAAAACAGTTTACAGGTTGATCGATACTATAAATATAGCGGACTAGTTCGGAAAATACATCTGTTCCAACGACAGTCGGACGTGGTACCGTCGTCTGCCAAAAATAATAAATAGAAAAACAAGCAAGTTTTCCAAGGATTATACTACTTAAAGTAACGTAATATTGCTTTCGATCAGCAAAACAATAATAAATAAGTGCACCGTATAAGTATGGGAACCAAAGTAAATAAGGAATAATAAATGCTTTTACAAATGGAATCCAATCATCTACTACTGTTGTGACATTCACTGCGTGAACAGCTGATTTATTTAATACGTCGTAAAGGGGACTTACGAGTACGAGTAGAAGTATATAACTTAAAGGAAGAACCGATGAAAGTTTAAATTTCTTCATGAAAATCTCCTATGTTTTTTAGTAATGTAAGTAAATTCAATTGATTATAATATAGAAATGCGATTTGGGCTATCGATTTTACTTACATTTTCTTGGATTCACCTTACATTTTTGTCACTTGACTTAAAAGAAGGGGAGGGTGCTAAATGAAGTGTTTATCGTATTTTTTAGTTTTTATATTGTTATGTCTAGTGAGCGCTGGGTGTGCAAAGGATAAAGAAGGAGAGAAATTAGAATATAACGGGAGAGCACTCGTAATTGGAGTTGTTGGAGAAAAGCCGAAAGATACGTTTAGAAATATAAAGTTTGAAAAAATGAAGTTAGAGGAAATGACAAAGAAATCTAAGGAAGTGGATGGCTTTCTAATAATGAAAGATCACTTTCAAGAGGCTTCAAAAGAGCAATATAAAAATGTATTTTCCTCTTTAAAGAAACCAGTCTTTTTTGTCGGTTTACAAGATAAATCATATTCAATTTTTATTACAAAAAATGTAGAGTATAACAGAGCACCAAAAGATGTAAATGCTATGTATACGCAAGGTTTTGCGAATATCGGAAGCGGTGAAGGACAACAATGGGGAGTGGGTTTATCAAATGGTGGAAATACAGAAGAAAGTATTCATAATATGTATATCGTAGTATTTCAAACAATTGCAGATTATTTGAATAGATCATGAGAAGCCTTTAGAGAGAAGGCTTCTTATTTTTATCCCGCTATTTGCGGGCAGTAAGACCCCTACCTCAAAATTCAGCGAAAGCGAAGAAGTTAGGTGGGAGTCGAG
The DNA here is from genome assembly GCF_014932895.1 of Bacillus thuringiensis. GTDB lineage: Bacteria > Bacillota > Bacilli > Bacillales > Bacillaceae_G > Bacillus_A > Bacillus_A thuringiensis_AA. The sequence goes on from NZ_JACYOF010000005.1 coordinate 322,057, forward strand.
CTGCTTGTAAACGCCCGATTGGGGTGGGCTAATAATCAGTGGGGATGAAGAAAACCCCCACTGATTATTAGTTGAACTTTATTTATGGTATATGTTTGGTACGGACGAGATTATTAATTGTAAAGGTTGATGTGGAGAAATACAGAATTAATCAAACGTTTGTTTAAGATATATGTTCGGTAGGGAAGAGTCGATGCAGCTTAAAGGAAAACATAGAAAAATACAGGACTAATCAAACGTTTGTTTAAGATGTATGTTCGGTAAAAAAGAAGCAATGTAGCCCAAAGGCTAACATAGAAAAATAAGAAATTAAATAAACGTTTGTTTAAGATATATGTTCGGTGCAGGGTGAGAAAAAATTATATATTTATTTTTTTCTTGATAAATAGCGGAAAAATAAGAAAAATTCGCAGGATTATTGAAATTTATCACGAAATAAGTAAAAGTTTAGCGAATAATCGTTTGAAATAATAAAATGTTTTCTATATGATAAAGGTAAAGGTTAGTAAAAAAGTAGGTGAATTTATGACAGTAACATTTTATTCATATCCAAAGTGTGGCACATGTCAAAAAGCAAAGAAATGGTTTGAGGCAAACGATGTAGCATATGAGATGATTCATATTGTTGAAAATCCACCGTCAAAAGAAGATTTACGTAATTTGCATGAAAAAAGTGAATTACCATTAAAAAAATTCTTTAATACAAGTGGAATGCGTTACCGTGAACTTGGTCTGAAAGATAAGTTGAAAGATGCAAGTGAAGACGAAATGTATGAACTTTTAGCATCTGATGGCATGTTGATTAAACGTCCAATTGTAACAGATGGAACGAGTGTAACACTTGGTTTTAACGAAGAGCAGTTTGAAAGTGTGTGGAAAAAGTACCAATAAGGTATTTTTACATAATTTATACATTCACTGGAGGTACAGTCATGAGCATTCCAAATAATTTACGTTACTCTGAAGAACACGAATGGGTAAAAACAGAAGGTAATGAGGTTGTTATCGGTATTACTCATTTTGCACAAGGTGAGCTAGGCGATATCGTATTCGTTGAGCTTCCTGAAGTAGGTGCAACAATCGAAGCTGACGAGCCATTCGGAAGCGTAGAATCTGTTAAAACAGTTTCTGAATTATACGCACCTGTAAGTGGTAAAGTTGTAGCAGTAAACGAAGAATTAAGTGACCAACCAGAACTTGTTAACGAATCTCCATACGAGGGTGCATGGATGGTTAAAGTTGAACTTTCTGATGCAAGCCAAGTTGAGAAGTTATTAACTGCAGAAAAATACGCAGAAATGACAAACCAAGACTAATTTTAGTCGATTGAAGGACAGCCTTTGTGCTGTCCTTTTTATTTTGTGCTACATAATGAGTTAAAAAGCACATATTTATGAATCAATTATCATGTGAGTGTACATTAATGGGAAACCTTTTTAGTGAAGTTTCATGCTCTTTACAATCTGATCGATTCGCTTTCGTTTTTCATTGTCCAGCTCCACCTCCTAGCTCTGCAAGTCTAAAAACCTTCCGCACGAGAAGACAAAAAGCGTCTTCTGTGCGAAAGAACCCTAACCAACAGGGCTAAACAGTTGGTTCCGCTTTTCTTTATTGTCCAGCTCCAGCAGCTAGATTGTTCGGTGGCTTCGCTTCTTCCTGCGAGGCAAAAAGCGCCTCTACGTCAGAAGTTCCATCCCTCTCACAATCTGAACGAGCCGCTTCTGCTTTTCTTTTGCAAAAATAAACAGGAAACAACATGAAAATAACGAATATACTATATACTAAGTTAAAGGTTGTATAGTATATGGTGATCGGGTGATGACATATGATTTATGTAGAAAAAGTCATTATTGTAGAAGGTAAATCAGACAGAAGAAAGATTGAATCTATTATTCGTGAACCTGTGGAAATTGTTTGTACAAATGGTACAATTGGGTTGTCGAAAATGGATGAGCTCATTGATCAGTTTTTTGATAAGGAAGTGTATGTACTAGTGGATGCCGATGATGCTGGAGAAAAGTTAAGGAAACAATTTCGAAAGGAATTTCCGCAGGCAGAGCATATTTATATTGATCGCTCGTACCGAGAAGTGGCAACTGCGCCGTCTTCACACTTAGCAAACGTATTATGGGGAGCTGACATTGACGTTTATACAGAATATTTACGGTAAGGAATGATAGAAGTGATTGATTGGACAGGAGCCGAAGCTACAGCCCTAATAGAAAACGAAGAAAAAACAGTGTTATATGTGTATACTCCAATGTGTGGAACATGCCAATTAGCAAAAAAGATGTTAACAGTCGTTGAGATGACAGTTGAAGATTTGAAAATTGGGATGTTAGATTTAAATTACGCTCCGCATTTAGCGAAAGAGTATGGGATCGAAAGTGTACCCTGTTTACTTATTTTTGAAAATGGGACACTGTTGAAGAAAATATATGCATTTCATTCGGTTGAATATTTATATACGGAATTAAAGTAGGCGGCAAAAATTTTGCCGCCTCGACATATTTCTTGGGAAATATGTCGAGAGGCAGGATGGCTACAGTATTTGTCGAGCGAAAGTAACAGGATTGCTCTTTAGTAAGAGGGAATGGTATGTAATAGAAAGTGATATGAAGGATGTGATTTAGGGTGAAATTATATTCTTTGCTACAATCATTTGTAAGTTACGCTAATGGTCAATATCATTTAGAACCACTTTTAAGACAAGGAGAAAAAACTGTTAATTTTCGTTTTGGAGATGAGAGTTGTTCATTACAAATTTCAAGAGATTATATAGAGCTATTAAAAGAGGAAAGAGGAACGGAACAAATCGTTTGTGTAGATGAAGAGGATGTAGAACACTTGGTAAGCGGAAATGTAAGATTGCAGACGTTAATGAACGATGGGCGTGTACAATATTCGGGAACGTATCGAACGATGCTATTAGTTGAATCGATGTTTCATATATGTAAACCAATGTCAGTAGGCGCTTAAAATTCTGAAGTTTCTTTTTTCGCGAAAATTTCTATTGACACGCCGTGTGGATATTGATACAATTCAATTCATAAAATATAGACAATTTCATAAATTACAAATCAGACGAAAATTAAATCTGATTTCTCTTATCAAGAGAGGTGGAGGGACTGTGCCCTGTGAAGCCCGGCAACCGTCAACTTATGTTGAAATGGTGCCAATTCCTGCAAAGCAAATGCTTTGAGAGATGAGAGAGAGGGATAATGTTGTTATATACGCATATAAACCTTTCTGCTTCTCTAAAGCGGAAAGGTTTTTTTGTTGTTTGAATGCGGAGGACTTCAAACAATAAAAGTAATTATAACGGTGGACTACACGCATCAAAAATAAAACAATTGCGGAGTCTATCCAAATAAAAAAGGGGTGAACATCATGATCTTATTAGAAAATGTAAAGAAAATATATAAGGCAAAAAGCGGTGATGTCACTGCTGTAGATAACGCCAATTTAAAAATAGAAAAGGGCGAAATATTTGGTGTTATCGGATATAGTGGTGCTGGGAAAAGTTCTTTAATTAGATTGTTTAATCAATTAGAGAAACCGACTTCTGGCCAAATTACAATTGCAAATCGTATAATTTCAGCAATTACAGGAAGTGAACTTCGTAAGGCGCGACAAGAAATCGGAATGATTTTCCAGCACTTTAACTTACTTTGGTCACGAACTGTAAGTGAAAATATTGCATTTCCACTTGAGATTGCAGGTGTTGATAAGGCGAAGAGAAAAAAGCGTGTGGAAGAATTAATTCGCCTCGTTGGATTAGAAGGAAGAGGAGACTCGTATCCATCTCAGCTAAGTGGTGGACAAAAGCAGCGCGTCGGGATTGCAAGAGCGTTAGCTAATAATCCGCAAGTACTTTTATGTGACGAAGCAACGTCAGCTCTTGATCCGGAAACGACAGATCAAATTTTAGATTTACTACTCGATATTAATAAGCGCCTCGGTTTAACAATTGTATTGATTACGCATGAGATGCACGTGATTCGAAAGATTTGTAATCGAGTGGCGGTAATGGAGAGCGGAAAGATTGTAGAAACGGGTCCAGTACTTGATGTATTCCGTAATCCGCAGCAGGACATTACGAAACGATTTGTACAACAGTTAACGGATTCTGAAGATACAAATGAAACGATTGAAAGTTTAATTGAAAAGTACCCAGATGGAAAAGTAATTCGTTTGCAGTTTATCGGTGAAGCTGTAGAAAGACCGGTACTTCAAAGGCTAATGCAGCGCAGTGATATAGAAGTTAGCATTTTGCAAGGAAATATCGCACAAACGAATAACGGTTCTTACGGAAGTTTAGTTGTTCATTTAAATGGTGAGGAAACAGCGATCCAGGAAGCGATAGAGGGAATACATCAAGATCAAGTAGAGCTGGAGGTGATTGCTCATGGATAAATTACTCGCAAATGTTGATTGGAATCAAATGTTAGAAGCAACAGGTGAAACACTATATATGACGGCAATCGCAGCGCTTGCCACATTTGTTTTAGGACTTATTTTAGGACTATTACTTTTTATGACAGCGAAAGATAATTTATGGGAAAACAAAGCGATTAATACGGTGATTGGAGCGTTCGTAAACATTTTCCGTTCTATACCATTCATCATTTTAATTATTTTATTAATCCCATTCACAAAGATCCTTCTTGGAACAATTCTTGGAGCGAGTGCAGCATTGCCAGCTTTAATTATCGGCGCAGCACCGTTTTACGCAAGAATGGTTGAAATTGCACTTCGTGAAATTGATAAAGGTGTAATTGAAGCTTCAAAAGCGATGGGAGCAAAAACAAGTACAATCATTTTAAAAGTATTGATTCCAGAATCATTACCAGCATTAGTATCTGGTATTACGGTAACGACCATTGCTTTAGTAGGCTATACAGCAATGGCAGGTGTTGTTGGTGCTGGCGGTCTTGGAACACTTGCTTACTTAGAAGGGTTCCAACGTGGTAATAACGATGTAACAATCGTTGCGACAATTTGTGTATTACTAGTTGTATTTTTAATCCAGTTTATCGGTGATAATGTAACGACTCGAATAGATAAAAGATAATGAAAACGGGAGGGTATTTCAAATGAAAAAATTATTACTTACAGCACTTATTTCAACTTCAATTTTTGGGTTAGCTGCTTGTGGTGGAAAAGATAAAGATGAAAAGAAACTAGTTGTTGGTGCTTCTAACGTACCGCACGCTGTTATTTTAGAAAAGGCAAAGCCGTTACTTGAGAAAAAAGGAATTGATTTAGAAATTAAAAAATTTCAAGACTACGTGTTGCCAAATAAATCGTTAGTGGATAAGGAAATAGATGCAAACTACTTCCAGCACATCCCGTATTTAGAAAAAGAAATAAAAGATAAAAAATATGACCTTGAAATAGCAGGGAAAATTCATTTAGAACCGATTGGTGTATACTCTCAAAAATATAAGAGCTTAAAAGAACTTCCAGACGGAGCGACAATTATTATGAGTAATTCTGTTACTGACCATGGACGTGGTTTAGCAATTTTACAAAAAGAAGGCATTTTAAAAATTAAAGACGGAATAGATCCAGTTAATGCAACTCCAAAAGATATTGCAGATAATCCGAAACATTTAAAATTCAAAACGGATATCGAGCCGGGTTTATTACCACAAGTGTATAACAATAAAGAAGGCGACGCAGTTCTAATTAATTCGAATTATGCAATTGATGCGAAATTAAACCCAGAAAAAGATGCAATTGCAATTGAAGGAAATGATTCACCGTACGCAAACGTAGTAGTTGTTCGTAAAGGCGATAAGAATAAAAAAGAAATTAAAGAGCTAGTGGAAGTACTACATTCAAAAGAAATTCAAGATTTTATTAAGAAAGAATATAAAGGTGCTGTGCTTCCTTTAAGTGAATAAATGCAAGGAAAGGGCTGGAAAATTATCAGTCCTTTTTTCTTTATATAAATAAGAAGGAAGGTGTATCATAGACAGATGCAAAGGAAATACTTATATACATTTGTGAAAAAATTGTTACTTTTTTTCGTCGTTTGCGATATCATTTTATTTGATATAAAATTAGAATGAGAATAAAATGAGAATATGAACGTTTTAGGAATTTTTAAAATGTATATATAGGATTAATGGAGGTATTGAGATGGCTGGTTCTACATTAACGGTTAAAGACTTACACGTATCAATTGACGGCAAAGAAATTTTAAAAGGTGTAAACCTTGAAGTAAAAGGTGGAGAAATCCACGCAATTATGGGACCTAACGGAACAGGTAAATCAACTTTATCTTCTGCAATTATGGGTCACCCAAAGTATGAAGTAACAGAAGGTAGCATCATCATCGACGGTGAAGATGTATTAGAAATGGAAGTAGACGAGCGCGCACAAGCAGGTCTATTCCTAGCAATGCAATATCCAAGTGAGATTAGCGGAGTTACAAACGCTGACTTCTTACGTTCTGCAATTAACGCACGTCGTGAAGAAGGCGATGAAATTTCTCTTATGAAATTTATCCGTACATTAGATAAAAACATGGAATTCCTAGAAATGGATCCAGAAATGGCACAACGTTACTTAAACGAAGGTTTCTCTGGCGGTGAAAAAAAACGTAACGAAATTCTTCAATTAATGATGATTGAGCCAAAAATCGCAATCTTAGACGAAATCGACTCTGGTCTTGATATCGATGCATTAAAAGTTGTATCTAAAGGTATTAACGAAATGCGCGGCGAAGAGTTCGGTTGCCTAATGATTACGCATTACCAACGTTTATTAAACTACATCACTCCAGACTTCGTTCACGTTATGATGAACGGTCGTATCGTTAAATCTGGTGGCCCTGAGCTTGCACAACGTCTAGAAGCTGAAGGTTATGACTGGATTAAAAAAGAATTAGGTATTGAAGACGAAACAACAGGGCAAGAAGCGTAAGAGAGGAGCATAAACATGACAATCGGTACATTACCTTTCGATCAAGAAACAATCCGTCAACGCGCAAGCGAAGTAAACGAAGCTGCTTGGTTGACTGAGTTCCGCTTACAAGCTCTTGCACAAGCAACTGAACTTCCAATGCCAACGCCTGATAAAACGAAAATTGATAAATGGGACTTTATCGGAAAAGGCGACGCTGCTAAGCAAGAGCCTGTAAGTTCTTTAGCTGAACTTCCAGAAGCAGTGAAAAACTTAATTGATGAAAATAACAGCGTATTAGTACAACGTACTGGTACAACTGCTTTCGTTTCTTTAGCAGACGAAGCAAAAGAAAAAGGTGTTATTTTTACAGACATCGTAACAGCAGCAACTGAGCATGCTGAACTAGTACAAAAGTACTTAATGAAAGACGGCGTGAAAGTAGACGAGCATCGTCTAACTGCACTTCATGCTGCATTAATCAACGGTGGTGCATTCGTATATGTTCCGAAAAACGTTGTTCTTGAAACTCCACTTCAAGCTGTATTCTTAGTAGACGGCGAAGAAGCTAACGTATATAACCACGTATTATTCGTAGCTGATGCGAACAGTACTTCAACTTATGTAGAAAACTACGTTGCAAATGAAAATGCTAAAGGTATTGCGAATATCGTAGCAGAAGTAATCGTGGAACAAGGCGCACAAGTGAAATTTGGTGCGGTTGATCTATTAGCAAAAGACGTAACAACTTACGTTAACCGCCGCGGTGTAGTAGGACGCGACGGCCGCATTGATTGGGCTCTAGGCCTTATGAATGACGGAAATACAATCTCAGAGAACGTTACGAACTTAATGGGAGACGGTTCATTTGCTGATACAAAAACAGTAACAATTGGCCGTGGTAACCAAACACAAAACTTTACAACTAAAGTTGTTCACTTCGGTAAACACTCTGAAGGTTTCATCTTAAAACACGGTGTACAAAAAGATAGTGCAACATCTATCTTTAACGGAATTGGTAAGATTGAACACGGTGCATCTAAATCAAATGCACAACAGTCTTCTCGCGTTCTTATGTTAGACGAGAAAGCTCGTGGTGATGCAAACCCAATTCTCTTAATTGATGAAGATGATGTAATGGCAGGTCACGCAGCTTCAGTAGGTCGCGTAGATCCAACTCAACTATACTACTTAATGAGCCGTGGTATTCCAAAACGCGAAGCAGAACGTTTAGTCATCCATGGATTCTTAGCACCTGTAGTTAATGAGCTTCCAATTGAAGGAGTAAAAGCACAGCTTGTTGAGGTAATTGAAAGGAAAGTTCGCTAATGAATATTCATGAAATACGCAAACAGTTTCCAATTCTTGATCAAAAAGTGAACGGCAAACAACTTGTTTATTTCGATAGTGCAGCAACTTCTCAAAAACCAATTCAAGTCATTGAAACGTTAGAACGTTACTATAAAGAATACAATTCTAACGTGCATCGCGGTGTTCATACGCTCGGTACGAAAGCTACTGACGCGTATGAAGGTGCACGTGAGAAAGTTCGCAAGTTTATTAACGCGAAATCAATGGAAGAGATTATTTTCACGCGCGGAACGACAACTGCATTAAATACAGTAGCGGCTAGCTATGGTCTTGAAAATGTAAAAGAAGGCGATGAAATCGTTATTTCTTACATGGAGCACCATAGTAACATCATTCCGTGGCAGCAAGTTGCAAAGAGAACTGGCGCAACTTTAAAATACCTTCCGCTTCAACCAGATGGGACAATTTCAATAGAAGATGCTCGTCAAACAATTACACCAAATACAAAAATCGTTTCAATCATGTATGTATCGAACGTACTTGGAACGATTAACCCTGTAAAAGAAATCGGAGCAATCGCACACGAAAATGGCGCAATTATGGTCGTTGATGGTGCACAAAGTACACCTCATATGAAAGTAGATGTACAAGATTTAAACTGTGATTTCTACGCATTATCTGCTCATAAGATGTGCGGACCTACAGGTATCGGCGTATTATATGGTAAGAAAGATTTGCTAAACAATATGGAGCCAATTGAATTTGGCGGTGAAATGATTGATTTCGTAGATTTACAAGAATCTACTTGGAAAGAGCTTCCGTGGAAGTTTGAAGCAGGTACACCGATTATCTGTAATGCAATCGGACTTGGTGCGGCAATTGATTTCCTAGAAGAAATCGGTCTTGATAATATTGAAAAGCATGAGCATGAATTAGCGCAATACGCTTTAGAAAGACTATCAGAAGTAGATGGCGTTACAATTTATGGTCCAAAGCATCGCGCTGGTCTTGTTACATTTAATATTGAAGACGTACATCCTCATGATGTAGCAACTGTATTAGATGTAGAAGGTATCGCGGTTCGCGCAGGACACCACTGTGCACAACCGCTTATGAAGTGGCTAAAAGCTTCTTCAACAGCACGTGCGAGCTTCTATTTATATAATACAAAAGAAGAAATTGATACATTTGTTGAATCGCTAATCAAGACAAAGGAGTATTTCACAAATGTCATTTAATAATTTAGATACGTTATATCGTCAAGTTATTATGGATCATTACAAAAATCCTCGTAACCATGGCGTGTTAGAAGATAGTGTTACCGTTAACTTGAACAATCCAACTTGCGGCGATCGTATTCAACTTACGATGAAAGTAGAAGAGGGTATTGTACAAGAGGCGAAGTTTGAAGGCGAAGGATGTTCCATCTCAATGTCTTCAGCTTCAATGATGACACAAGCAGTAAAAGGAAAGAAAATTGAAGAAGCACTTCAGCTTTCGAAAATTTTCTCTGACATGATGCTAGGAAAAGAGTACGATGACAGCATTGATTTAGGAGATATTGAAGCATTACAAGGCGTATGCAAGTTCCCTGCACGTATTAAATGTGCAACATTAGCGTGGAAAGCGTTAGAAAAGGGCTTAAACGAAGATAAGTAATGTTAAAGGTTCCTAAAAACGAGGTTATCTAAGGAGGGACACACCAACATGGCGAAGCAACTGCCAGATATCGGCGATTATAAATATGGTTTCAAAGACAAAGACGTTTCGATTTTCCGTGCTGGACGCGGTTTAACAAAAGAGATCGTTGAAGAGATTTCACGTATGAAAGAAGAACCACAGTGGATGTTAGACTTCCGTTTAAAATCACTGGATAAGTTCTATGAAATGCCAATGCCACAATGGGGCGGCGACTTAAATGACTTAGATTTCGATGAAATTACGTACTACGTAAAACCATCTGAGAAATCTGAGAAGTCTTGGGATGAGGTACCTGATGAAATTAAAGCGACATTTGATAAATTAGGTATTCCAGAAGCTGAGCAAAAATATTTAGCTGGTGTATCTGCACAGTACGAATCTGAAGTTGTATACCACAACATGAAAGAAGACCTAGAAGCTCTAGGAATCGTATTTAAAGATACAGATAGCGCATTAAAAGAGAACGAAGATATTTTCCGTGAGCATTTCGGAAAAGTAATCCCACCAACAGACAACAAATTCTCTGCATTAAACTCTGCAGTTTGGTCTGGTGGATCATTCATCTACGTTCCAAAAGGTGTTAAAGTTGATACACCACTTCAAGCGTATTTCCGTATTAACTCTGAAAATATGGGACAATTCGAGCGTACGCTTATCATCGTAGACGAAGGCGCGCACGTACACTACGTAGAAGGTTGTACAGCACCTGTTTACACAACTAACTCACTTCACAGTGCGGTGGTAGAAATCATCATTAAGAAAGATGCATATTGCCGTTACACTACAATCCAAAACTGGGCGAACAACGTATACAACCTAGTTACAAAACGTGCGGTTTGTGAAGAAAACGCAACGATGGAATGGATTGACGGTAACATCGGATCTAAATTAACGATGAAATATCCAGCAGTTATCTTAAAAGGCGAAGGCGCTCGTGGTTTAACATTATCTATCGCGATTGCTGGTAAAGGCCAACACCAAGATGCTGGTGCGAAAATGATTCACTTAGCACCAAACACTTCTTCAACAATCGTTTCTAAATCGATTGCGAAGCATGGTGGTAAAGTAACTTACCGTGGTATCGTACACTTCGGACCAAAAGCGAAAAACTCTCGCTCTAACATCGAGTGTGACACGTTAATCATGGATAACCAATCTACATCTGATACAATTCCTTACAACGAAATCAAAAACGATTACGTTTCACTTGAGCACGAAGCGAAAGTATCTAAAGTATCAGAAGAACAATTATTCTACCTAATGAGCCGCGGTATTTCTGAGCAAGAAGCTACAGAAATGATCGTAATGGGCTTCATCGAGCCATTCACTCGCGAACTTCCAATGGAATACGCAGTTGAAATGAACCGTCTAATCAAGTTTGAGATGGAAGGTTCTATTGGTTAATATATAAAGGAAGCGCCCTGCATAGCAGGGCGCTTTTTTTGTTGTGTGAGCTCGGTTCTGTTCAGACTGAGATACCCAGGTGGGTTTTCAGCTACATATATCAGCGATTTTTCCAATATATCGACTTACTGACAAATTAAGACAAAAGAAATACCTCATATACCCCTCAAACTTCAAATAGGAGAAGAGCACCTATATGTAAAAACAGTTCGACTAGAAGTAAGGAAAAGATATTGACAAATCCCACCTCATCCATCTTCAAAAAGCTAAAATCATTTCACAGAAAATCCCCCTCAAACTAATCAATAGACTAGAAAAAGTAATATAAAGTTTCTCATATTAAAAAGGGCAATCTTTTGCTTTTTCTCACAATGCGAGTACAATGTAAAATAGCAAGAAAAGACGAAAAGTATTTACAGGATTATTGCGTACGTATAGCGTAAATGGCAGTAAGGAACTGAGAGGAGGTTTTTTCTCTGAATACAAATAAAGAAACAATCATCCACCTTTATCATACAAACGATATACATAGTCATTTTGAAAATTGGCCGCAAATTTCTCGGTTTGTTCTAGGGGAGAAAAAGCGAAGACAGGAAGCGGGAGAGACCGTTTTGACGGTTGATATCGGCGATCATGTGGATCGTTTTCATAGTATTTCGGAAGCAACAAATGGACTTGGGAATACAAAGCTTTTAAATGAGGCGTTATATGATTATGTAACGATCGGAAATAACGAAGGAATTACGTTAGCGAAGGAGCATTTGAATCGTCTATATGATGATGCTGGATTTGAAGTACTCGTAGCGAATTTATTTGAAAAAGAAGGGGTGCGTCCAGCATGGGCGAAGCCTTATAAATTACATACAACGACAGAGGGGATTACGATTGCCTTTATCGGATTAACGGTAGCGTATCCAGAGTTTTATCATATGTTAGACTGGCATATTGAAGATCCGCTTATCCATTTAGAATCCATTTTAGAAGAAGTAAAAAATGAGGCGCATATTACAGTGGTCCTATCTCACCTTGGGAAAAGCATGGATGAGTATATGGCGGAGCATTATGATATAGATGTTATTTTAGGGGCACATACGCATCATTTATTTGAGCGTGGTGTTCTTATGGATAATACTTTACTTTGTTGTTGTGAAAAGTGGGGTCGTTACGTTGGGCACGTGCAGCTTACTGTGGATAAAGAGACGAAGAAATTGTTGAAAAAAGACGGTAGAGCAATTAAGACAGAACGATTAGGTGCTTATAGTGAACCGTTATCCACAATTGAAATTCTGCAGGAAGAAAGTAAGCATATAATGGCAGAGCCTGTCGTTCATTTAAAAGAATCATTACCCGTTGATTGGTTTCATGAGACGACATTTTCGCGCATGTTAGCAGATGCGTTAAAAAACTGGTGTGGTGCAGAGATTGGAATGGCGAATGCTGGTGTACTTCTTGAAGGATTAGAAGAGGGTGTTGTGACGCGCGGAGATATTCACAGAATTTGTCCACATCCAATTAATCCGTGTGCGTTGAAAGTACCAGGGAAAACGTTAAGAGAAGTTATTTTGAAAGCACGCCGTCCGAATATGGAGAATCTTGAGGTGAAAGGATTCGGGTTTCGAGGAAAAGTGATGGGGAAAATGATTTACGCTGGTGTAGAAGTAATTCCAGATACGATTCCTGGGAATAAAATTTTACTCGAGGATGTATTGATTAACGGGGAATCGCTGGAATTAGATCGTATATATACGGTAGGAACGATTGATATGTTTACATTCGGATACTTATACCCAGAGCTATCCACACTTTCTGACAAACAATATTATATGCCAGAACTACTTAGAGATGTGTTAACAGATATGTTGATAACTCATACATCTTCCGTCAAACTATAGGCTAGTTAACTTGTAACACTCATTTTTCTTTTGTCATACAGATAAGAAAGAGAGGAGTGTGAACTATGGTTAATGTAGAGCCCATTATAATTGATAATTATACGTTTATTGCGGTTAGCGTAAAACTTCCAAAGACAAATTTGCTAGCTGTAATGAGTGATAAAGGATATATTATGTGCGGTGCATTAGATGTAGGTCTTTTAAATGAGAAGTTAGGTGATCGAGGAATTATTGCTGGCCGTGCGGTTGGGGTAAGAACGATTGAACAACTTCTTGAAGCGCCGTTAGAATCGGTAACGACTGGGGCTGAAGCGTTAGGCATTCCAGTAGGAACGATTGGAAAAGATGCACTATTAAAAATGAGATAAGCATATATCGTCCCTCCTTCTTGCATAGAAATGATATAAGAAGGAGGGTTTTTTATGAGTATATTTCGTTCGAGAAATTCGCGGTTTCGAAGGGGACCTATTTCCTTTCGGTATATACTGCTTATGTCGTTTATTCTTTTTGTGATATTACTCATGCAAGGATTATGGATTGTGAATAACAGTATTCAGCCAACATTAATGAAATATGGGGAAGTAGAGACGCATAAAATGGCGACAGCGGTTATGACGAAGGCGGTAAAAGATAGGATTAATGAAGGGTTCGATGTCGATTCATTAATGAAAGTACAAAATGATAAAAACGGGAAAGTATCCACAATTAATCTAAATACAAAGCAAGTAAATGAAATCGTAACATCAACGACCACATACATAGAAAAATATTTACAGCAAGTAGAAAAAGGGAATTTGAAAGAGCTAGGTATTTCTGAAAAAAACGGAGCAACGATGGCAGTTCCTTTTGGTCGTGTAACGGATAATGTACTTCTTGGTAATATAGGACCAGATATTCCAATTGATTTCACCACAATTGGTCATGTGAATACGGATATTAAACAAAAAATTGAGCCACATGGGATTAATACTACAGCGATTCAAATTATTATGGAGATGGAAGTAACGTTGCAAGTCATTGTTCCGTTTCATACGAAAGAAATAACAGTGAAGCAAGATGTTCCGATTGCAACGCGTATCGTTCAGGGGGAAGTGCCTACCTATTATGGAAGCGGGAGTGTTGTTGTACCAGATAAAGAGAAACTATAATCAGTGGGGGAGGACCATTCCCACTGATTATTAGCCCTCACCAATCGGGCTTTAACTGTCCGCCCGTTAATGCGGGATTAGCTGCATATAAAAAATAACCGTAGCAATGAGCTACGGTTATCGTTTTGTATTCGCTCGTTCTTTTCGTTCCCACAGACTTAAATGCATGTATGGATCAAAAGCCCATTCTGTATAACCATTGTCTTTATACATGCCGAAATGTAAGTGGGGCGGGAATTTTCCAGCTGTGCCGGGAGGGCCGTAACCGGTGCTACCAACAAATCCAATTACTTTTCCTGGCTCGATAATTTGTCCAAGCTGTATTTCTTTTGAGAACCCGCCTAAATGAGCGTAATAATGGTAATTATTATGAAGGTCGCGAATGCCGATGCGCCATCCACCAAGACGGTTCCAGCCTTTCGTCTCAATAATGCCATAGCAAGTGGACCTTACTGGCACGCCATATCTTGCAAAAATATCGGTTCCTTCATGAATTCGTCTTCCACCAAAACTTCTTCCAGCACCAAAAGTACTACGGTAGCTATGGTCACTGTGAATCGGGAGAGGGAAAGCATTGCCTTCTAAATCAATACGTCCATAATGTTTATAAATTTGGGCGTATTCGGTAATTAAATCAACGGTTTTTGCACGTCTATAATATTCCCAAAGCATAATTTTAATATGATCTTCTGACGTTCCTTGTTTTTTTAAAATAGTCGCTGCTGTATGCAGAAGATCACGGTCGTTATTTGCATTTGCAAATCCATCTTTGTCACCATCTAGACCTATTCCGCCAAATAGAGAAATCGTATGAGGGAGAGTATCGTTACTATTAACAGGTCCAGCCCATATTTCTGGTTTGAAATAAAGGGAAATGATGGCATCAGGTTTTTTCGGAATATCTTTTCTTACGCTCCGTATATTTCTTTCATATTGATCCATTGCAGCTAAGTAATACCACGGAATGCCTGAAGATTGCTCGGTTTCTTTATATAGTGCCATGCGCTTTTCGTATATGCTTTGCTGATTATCTTCACCGTAAGCGATGTTTTGGTGGAGAAGAAAACAAATCGAAAGCAAAAGAGAAATTTTTCGAAGCATGAAATAGACTCCTTTCACAACATCACTCTTTTTAGTGTGGGATATACGGAGTATTTCATTATAGGGAACGATTGGAAAAAATCTTAGAATCTTCATTTGAGCAAATCGCTTTCATACGTTAGAATAGATATGTTACATTGAAAGAAGCGAACACGGTAAACTATTTCATATTGTGCGGAGTTGATAACCATGACAAAACAAACAGAATATAAGCGCAAGCCCGAATGGTTGAAAATTAAGTTAAACACGAATGAAAACTATACAGGCTTAAAGAAAATGATGCGTTCTAAGCAGCTTCATACCGTTTGTGAAGAGGCAAAATGTCCGAATATTCACGAATGCTGGGCTGTAAGAAAAACTGCAACATTCATGATTTTAGGTGCAGTATGTACACGTGCATGTCGTTTCTGTGCGGTTAAAACAGGCTTACCAACGGAGCTTGATTTACAAGAGCCAGAACGCGTAGCAGATTCTGTAGTACAAATGGGCTTAAAACACGTTGTTATAACAGCGGTTGCACGTGATGATTTAAAAGACGGCGGAGCAGCTGTTTTTGCTGAAACAGTACGAGCTGTACGTCGTAAAAACCCATTCACCTCTATCGAAGTATTACCATCTGATATGGCAGGGGTAGAAGAAAACTTAAAAATGTTAATGGATGCAAAACCAGATATTTTAAACCATAACATTGAAACAGTACGTCGATTATCTGACCGAGTTCGCGCTAGAGCAAAGTATGACCGTTCATTAGAGTTTTTACGTCGTGCAAAAGAAATGCAGCCTGATATTCCAACTAAATCGAGCATTATGGTTGGCTTAGGTGAAACAAACGAAGATTTAATTGAAGCAATGGACGACTTACGTGCGAACAATGTGGATATTTTAACTCTTGGTCAGTACTTACAACCATCTAAGAAACATTTACCAGTTATCAAATATTACACACCAGCTGAATTTGCAGAGCTAAAAGAAATTGCACTTAGCAAAGGATTTAGCCACTGTGAAGCTGGCCCACTTGTGCGTTCTTCTTACCATGCGGACGAGCAAGTACGTTCTGCAAAAGAAAAAACAGCAGAAGCGAAATAATGAAAAAAGAGAGCTAATCATTAGCTCTCTTTTTGTTTATATTCTAAAACGGTATTTGGGCATGTTGATACAATCTTTTTTAACTCCTCTGTGGATAGTTCAATTGTAAATTCAGGTACACCAGGTGTAATTAAAATTTTATTGTAAGTATAAATGGAACTGTCCACAATAATCGTCACATCTTGTGAATAACCGAAAGGAGCTACACATCCTGGAGTGCAGCCAGTTTTCTCTCGCAACTCATCTGGAGAACAGAGCGATAAGCGTTCCCCTGTTATTTCTTTCATTTCTCCTCGGTTAAGCCGAGTTCCCTCTAACGTAAAAAATACGAAGTAATCTCCAGATTTTGATTTTAAAAATAAACTTTTACTTGGAGTACCCCGTAAACCAAGTCTTTCGCGCACGATACGATCTGTCTCATAATCGAGTACTGGCTCGTGTTCAAATTTTTCATAAGAAACATTTGTTTTATGTAGTAAAGAAAGTACGTCTTCGTACATAGGAAATGATACCCCTCTCTATTGTTAGTACAGTCTCTTCTCGCGGCGTCAACTGAATGTTTTGGAAAGGGATATTACTTAGATGATTCGTTCCATAATCGTTTTATGATACATTGCTCATCAATTGTAATTTCGTATATATCAGGATTCGTTAAAGTTTTCCATTTGTTAAAACCGATAGAGTTATTAAAGTGTTTTAAAATAAGTGTAAGTAAATTTCCGTGTGTAACGAGCAATATTGTTGCATGACTTTGTTCTAAAACTTCCTTAATAAGTGATATGGCACGATTCATCGCTTGTTTTGTTGACTCTCCGCCTGAATAGGCTATATCTATGTTTGTGAAAGTGTATTCTAGTTTTTGCATCCAATCATCCATTGGAGCATCGCTTAATACCCGCTCGGCTAATCGTTCATCTTCTTGGATAGATAAGTTAGCTTGGAGCGCATAGGGCCGAATGGAATCGATAGCTCGGACAAATGGGCTTGAAATAATATGATCTATTTGTAAATGATTTTCTAAGAGGAATGTAGCAAGGATGCTTGCTTGATTTTTTCCGGCAGTCGTTAATTCGGCATCATATTTTTGTCCAGTTGCTGAACAATGTCGCATTACAATAATTTTCTTCATAATTCATCCCCATCTTTCAAGTTGACGCTATATACTTCGACAAATGTAGAAATAATTCCTTTTTCTCAGAAAGAGCATAGTGATCTAAGTATGTGGAAAAGTAATGTGGATAATAAAATAAAACTTTAATCAGTGGGGGATTTGTCCACTGATTATTAGCCCATACCAATCGAGCAGTTACGGGCAGCCCGACTCCCATCTAACTCCCGCGCATTCGCCGAATTTCCTGCTGTAAGGAACATTCAGCTCATACGCTTTATTTAGGTTGTAATTTGCTCTCTTCATATACTTTTAATATCTTATTAAAAGTATTTTTCTTAAGTTCTAGTAGTTTCATAAATTTAACGCTCGTTATTCCTCTTCTTTTCCACTGTGGATAAGTTTCTTCTATTACAAATTGTTGCTAAAAGTATTTTTGAACTGCATAAGTGGACAATTTCTGCTGAAGGTAATGAACTAAGAGCTAGATGGAAAAAAGAAGAGAGTTTAAAAATTTAATAAAAATTTTATATTTGCCCTACTTTTTATTTAATTAATTTTCCCTATCCTATATATGTTGGATCAAGGCGGGAATAGAAATGAAAAAGTGGTTTTTTTATTCTTGGCATAGTATGTGTTGGAATTCATATAGTACCTGTTTAAAGAAGGATTTGTAATCCCCTAAAAATACTTAGAAAAGTGACGGCGAAGGGTGAATATATAATGAAAAAAATCAAAACGCTAATTTTTCCAATTAGCTTCAGTTTATTACTAATTGGATGTAGCAATAAAGAATTAAATGGGAATTGGAGATTAGCGGATAATGATAATAATTGTCCTATTTATTACCAGTTTAGTGAAAAAATAGAAGTTAATCCAGAAACGAAAAAAAAGAAAACCACGTTGTTAATAGAGATGTATACTCAAAAAATATCAGATGAATATAAAAATTCAGGTACATACAATTGGCTGGATAATGGGTGGATAAACATTGATTATGGAAACAACTTTAATCAAAAACAAAAAATGGTACAAGATAAAGACAAATTAACAGCTTATTTTCCAGGAGTAGACAAAGTATGTACTTATAAAAGATAAAGTTAAGATGATTTGGAAATTATAGAAGAAAATATGGATTGATAAAGAGGCTTTAGAAGTATCGCTAAAAAGTAATCTAGATATTATATTGACGGATATGCAATACCTAAAAAAGTGACGTTAAATCGACCGAAAGTAGAGGAGAATAAATCCGTTTTAGAAGCAGGGGAATTTGTTATTGATGTCGAGCGACGAACGGTACATGTATACGGAGAGCAAATTGAATTAACCCCAAAAGAGTTTGATATTTTGTATCTATTAGTAAGTCATCCGAAGAAAGTATACAGCATTGAGAATATTCTTCAACAAATATGGGGAGATGGTTATTACGATTGTAGAAATACAGTTGCTGTTCATATTCGTACATTACGAAGAAAACTTGGAGAGGATAAAAGAAAGGATAAGTTAATAAGAACGATATGGGGAGTAGGTTATACTTTCAATGGCTAAAATAATGAAAAGTTTTCGATTTAAAATGATTGCCTTGTTCGCAATAAGTATGGTGTTAGCAACTGGTGGAACATATATAATTGGTAAAATAGTGGGGTTCTCTTTAAGAATGATGATGAGTCATGAGGACTATGTTATGAGTGTGGCTGGAGTAGGTTTTTATTTCTCTTTCATTTCCTTCACCTTGCTATCTTTTTTATTCTTTTTCTTTTTAACAAAACCATACTTAAAGTATTTTGATGAAATTTCTATTGGTATTCATCATCTCGCTAAAGGAGATTTTACAAATAAAGTTCATATTTCATCAAATGATGAATTTGGCGATATTGCACGCGAAATTAATATCGCGAGTGAAAAATTAAAAGGGGCGGTTGAAAGAGGAGACTTTGCTGAAAGTAGTAAAGATCAGCTTGTTGTAAACTTAGCCCATGATTTAAGAACGCCATTGACATCTGTACTTGGTTATTTAGATTTAATTCTCAAAGAAGAGAATTTAACGAAGGAACAGATTAAATATTATTCAACAATTGCATTTGCAAAATCACAACGACTTGAAAGTTTAATTGATGAGTTGTTTGAAATCACACGAATGAATTATGGCGTACAAAAATTAGATAAAAAATCTATTAATATAAGTGAATTGATCATACAGCTAGATGAAGAATTATACCCATTGCTGGAGAAGAATCAATTGGAAGCTAGATTGAATGTTGAACCGCATTTAACTATCAACGGTGATGGGAATTTGCTAGCTCGAGTATTTGAAAATCTTGTAACAAATGCGGTTCGATATGGATATAATGGAAAGTTTGTTGATATGAATGGATATATTGAAGATGGGGATGTTGTTGTACAGATTGTCAATTATGGAGATAGCATTCCAGAAGAAGAGCTGCCCTATCTTTTCGATATGTTTTATACAGGTGATAAAGCAAGAACAGTGCAGAAAAACAGTACGGGCCTTGGATTATTTATTGCTAAAAATATTGTTGAGCAACATAATGGGACAATCAATGCAGAAAGTAATGAAATACGGACAATATTCGAAGTGAGATTGCCAAAAGAAGAAATTTCAAAAATTTAATAAATATTTAATTTTTACCCCACTTTTTATTTAATTAATTTCTTCTATTCTAAACGTATGTTAGATCAAGGAGGAGTTAGAAATAAAAAGTGGGGCTTTTTATATTGTGCACCGTATACGCTGGGCTTTATATAACACTATGATTTTAAAAAGATATGTTTAAATTTTGAAATCTAATTTATATATAATTCCTGAAAAAATTAACTAATTACACAAAAAGAATGAATTGTGTTCAAAAATAAAATATAGAAAAAAGTGAGGATAATATGAAAAAAATAAATAAAGTAATCATCGTTGGTGTGATAACAATTGGTATAGGAGTTGGAGCGTATATGACGTTCGCAGGGAGTTCTGAACCGGCAATTTAAAGCGTATACGGGATATACACCGATTGACAATGCACCGTTGATTTCAGGGATTGAGGAATATGATACAGTGACAATTAAGTTATCTTCTCCTAGTGAGCGAGAAACTGTAGAGAAACAAGCTGTATCTGTATTAAATGAATTGAAATCACCGGAATTCGAGCATCCATTTACAGTGGTGGATACAGAAGCAGATAGAAAAAAACTAGAAGAAACACCCAAAGAGTTACAAATGGTGTTTGCTTGTATCGCTGGGATTTCTTTAATCGTAGGTGCTGCTGGTGTGATGAATATTATGCTTATATCCGTTACAGAGCGCACGCGTGAAATTGGTGTTCGAAAAGCACTTGGTGCAACGAGAGGGGAAATATTAATGCAATTTCTCGTTGAAGCTTGTATTTTAACAACATTTGGCGGAGCGATTGGTTTTGTATTTGGTACGTTCTTTTCCTGGATAGCTGCACTCATAGGTGAATGGCCACTTATTATTTCTTTAAAATTTGGTCTACTATCTGTTGGAATATCTATATTGGTTGGCATTGCCTCTGGTATAATTCCGGCTAATAAAGCAGCTAAATTGGATCCAGTTGATTGCCTACGATATGAATAATAGTGTAGGTGAAAGATAAGATGTTTTAGAAAAGAGAAAATACCCCTATGAGTATTTTCTCTTTTTAAATAAGGACTTTTATAATGTAACCCAAACGTTAAGCAATCTTAATTCTAATTTTATACAGATTTTTTTGGCTATAGATATGAAGAGAGGAATATAAAAATGAAAACAGTATTAGAAGCAAAAAATATTAAAAAAGTATATGACACAGGTGGAAATACATTTGAAGCGTTGAAAGGTATTAACTTACAAGTAAAAGAAGGAGAATTCGTTGGCATTATGGGACCTTCTGGTTCGGGTAAGACGACTCTATTAAATGTTCTTTCTACAATTGATAATGTGACGAACGGTGAGATTTTAATTGATGGAGAAGACATCGTGAAGATGAATGATGATACGTTGGCATTATTCCGCCGCAATCATTTAGGTTTCATTTTCCAAGATTATAATTTATTAGATACGCTAACGGTGAAAGAGAATATTGCCCTCCCACTGGCGCTATCAAAAGTGGAAGCGAGCGAAATTGATCGACGCGTTTTGGAAATTGCGAAGAAGTTTGGGATTGAGCATATTTTAAATCAATTCCCATACCAGGTATCTGGGGGACAGAAGCAGCGCTGCGCAGCATCTCGTGCAATTGTTACAAACCCAAGTATGATTTTTGGAGACGAGCCAACAGGAGCGCTTGATTCTAAGTCAGCAACAGATTTATTAGAAAGTATGAAATCATTAAATGAACAGGATAACTCAACAATTTTAATGGTAACGCACGACGCGCTTGCGGCAAGCTACTGTAAACGAGTTATTTTCATTAAAGATGGTGAGTTATGTAAAGAATTACATCGCGGGGAATTAACACGTAAACAGTTCTTCCAACAAGTAGTTGACGTAATGTCCGCCATTTCTGGAGGTGCAATTGATGACGTTATTTGATATCGTTCAACGCAATATAAGGCGTAATTTTAAAGAGTATATACTCTATTTTGTATCCCTAACTGCGAGTATGGTTATCTATTTTATGTTTGCATCACTTCGTTATAATACTCAAATAAATGCAACGTTGACTAATAGTGAGGTGGTTAAGAGCAGTCTTCAATCTGCAAAAGTGATTCTCATTATTTTTATAGCCATATTTATTATTTACTCTACTAACTTTTTTATCAGGAAGCGTAAAAAAGAGGTAGGATTGTACTCTTTACTAGGTATAACAAAAAAGCAAATCGGTACAATGTTATTTTGTGAGACCATAATAATGGGAAGTGTAGCTTTAGTAATTGGAGTACTAATTGGCAGTTGGAGTTCTAAATTCGCTTTAGAATTGCTAACGAGTTTGATGGAATTAAAGGTACCCGTTTACTTTGAGTTTTCTATAAAGGCGCTAATAGATACATCCGTCGTCTTTTTAGCCATTTTATTATATACTGCGTGGAAAAACTCTCGCGTAATTTATCAATTTTCTTTAATTGAGATGTTTCAAGCCGATCATAAAGGAGAAAGTATGCCAAAAGGATCTAGAATCTTGGCGTACATGAGCATTATTTTAATTGGATTAGGTTATTTGTCAGCCTTTTTTATTCGTGAAATCGTAAAATTTGTGAAGCAACCTATGAGTCCGGAACCTATGTATATCCCGGTTATTATTTTGATTGCAATTGTTCTTGGAACATATTTATTATTCACGTCTTATACAGTTGTTATATTAAAGAAAATGAGAAGTAAAAGAAAAATGTTTTATAATGGTATGAGCATAATGAACATTTCACAGTTATTATATCGAGTAAAAGGAAATGCAAAGTTGCTTGCGACAATTGCTATATTAAGTGCCGTAGCTTTAACAGCAATTGGGACTGTTGTATCAGGATATTTTTCTGGACAAGCTGAAGCAAAAAGCAAGGCACCGTACAGTTTTTCATATAAAAAACAAGAGGATGCAATCGAAAAGCGCATACAGGGTGTTTTCGAAGAGAACAAGAAAAAAAATTCAATTATCCGTGATTTTAAAGTTGAAATGGTAACAGTTAAGGGAGGGCCTTTTGAGGAAGAAGGAAATACAAGTCTACCCAATCCCCCTTATAAAATATCATATGATTTTCAGCTTATGTCCCAATCTATTTTGAATAAGAATGCT
The DNA here is from genome assembly GCF_014932895.1 of Bacillus thuringiensis. Classification (GTDB taxonomy): domain Bacteria; phylum Bacillota; class Bacilli; order Bacillales; family Bacillaceae_G; genus Bacillus_A; species Bacillus_A thuringiensis_AA. Next base: position 345,458 of record NZ_JACYOF010000005.1, read on the forward strand.
AAAAATATGGGAGTGAAGAAAGTTAATTTAAATCCGGGGGAAGTATTTATATATAATCTACAGCATGATAAGAATTTTAAAAAGGGAAATAGAATTCAATTACCCATTGAAGTTGAGCCGAGAATATCTGTCGTGCAGGGTATCGAAATTCGTAAACTAACAAATTTAGGAGATTTGGTTGTCATTGTACCTGATCAGCTCTATGAAATGGTTAAGCAAACACATCAGACCTATATTGTGAAAAATATTGATGTAACACAACAAAAGGATAGTAAAGAGTTGACTGAAGGTTTATTAAAGATAGTACCTGATGATGATGATGTTAAAATCAATACTTTCTATAAAACAAATTTAGATGTTATGGAGATGTATGGGACTATGTTATTTATTGGAGGTTTTTTAGGGGGAGTATTTGTACTGGCAACAGGTTCTATTATCTATTACAAACAATTATCTGAAGCGCATGCGAATCAGAGATATTATGAGGCTCTTCGTAAGATCGGTGTTACGAAAAAAGAGGTAAGAACTTCAATTTCAAAACAAGTTCGCTTTAGTTTTATTTTACCCTTGATAATCGGACTTGTTCATAGCTTATTTGCTTTACCAGTAATAAGCAACATGCCTATATTTAATATCATAATTCCTATTTTAATTAGTAGTGGTGTATATTGCATAATTTATTTCGGGTATTATGTATTAACTGTTTATTCGTATTTTAGAATTGTTTATAAATAATAACTAATAAAATTTTTTTGATATTACGTCAATAAAATAGAAATAGGAAATAAAACCTACCAAGTTCTAAATGATAAAGAATAATGGAATGAACAAAAGCCGATACCCTGTAATGTACAGGGTATTGGTTTTTTTCTATATGAAAAATTGCGTAGCGTACGAAATTCGCATTTTGTGGTCCCCCTATAAAGAATACAAAATGCAGTATATAGCGTTCGTAAAAAAATCTCATGTAAAGAAGTGCCAAATGAGGAAGTTATCTTCTGGCAAAAAACAGATGCCGGCTGTCACAGTAGAATGACGATGCAAGATTCCTTTATTCACCCTGATCGCAAAGTATACCCCGCTATTTGCGAGCAGTAAGACTCCCACCTTAAATTCAGTTGTAAAGCAAAGTAGGTAGAAGGGAGACCAACTGCCCGTAAAAGCCCGATTGGTTCAACTAATAATCATTGAATAAATCCCTACTAATTAAAGTTTCACTGTACGTTTTACTTCCTATTCTCAAAATGAAGTAGAAGATTTTCATAAGTATATCGTTATAGATGCAGAAAAAAAGAGGGAACTTTAAGGTGGAGAAAGTTATCATCATTACGAAAATATGTATAAAAAATAACCCACCAATTAGTGGGTTATTTTTTACTCTTGTACACTTACTAGTTTCGCTTTCATTTTGCGAATAAGAACGACAGCGCCAATTGTGAAGAGAAGGGTAACTCCTTCCGCAACAAAGATATTGATTGTTTTTGTTTGGTACAGTGCTGCGAAAAAGTCTACCAATGCGTGGAATAATATAGCATACACAAGGAAGATGTATTTCTTCTGTTTTACAGCGTATAAGACAAGCATTGTAAAGGCAATTTGCAACACGAGTGCCATAATTCTTTCTAAGCTACCAAGGAAATATAAATAGGCAGGCTGCTGAATTAACATATCCTGTAGGCGGCTGAGCTCGGGCATTTTTTCAACCATTTGCGCGAAGCTACCGTTGTTAATTGAATTTGCGAATATAAGTGCTTGCAATGCAGAGAATCCACCAATTAAAATGGACTCTATTCCGCCATGTCCAATTCCGTAAGCGAAGCCATCTTTATATTCTTGATATTTTTTTAATAGGAGGAAGAAGGCCACGAAGCGTCCTAACTCTTCAAAAATACCAGCAGTTAGCCCGCCATAAAGTGCAAAGATAAATGGATTTTCTAAAAATGGAGCGATTGCTGGATTTCCGCGCATAAATAGGTGGAATGGTGTTTCGAGAATTTGGGTAAATCCGATAAAAATAAGAACGCCAACTCCAACAACTTTCCAACTAATATGATATTTTTTACGGAAATAAACGAGTACAATAATTGGGACCAGAACCGAGACAATGAGTTGAATGATGATGCTGGCAATTACAGTATTTGAAACCATACTTTCACCGCTTTCTAATATATGTACATATCTATTATGCATGAAATATAGGAGAGATGAAACTTTTAGCAATAAAATGAATTTACTTATTGACTCTAACGTTGCGTCATACTTTATCGTATGTACTAAGGGGGAGATACAAATGACAATGAGAGTAAAAGAGGTAGCTGATTTAGTTGGAATTAGTGTGCGCACACTGCATCATTACGATGAAATTGGGTTGTTAACCCCAGACGAGACGACAGAGTCGGGCTATCGTTTGTATTCTGACGAAAATTTAGAGACGCTGCAGCAAATTTTGTTTTTTAAAGAGCTAGGCTTCCCTTTGAAGAAGATTACAGAAATTATCATGAGTCCATCATTTGATCGCGAAGAGGCACTAGAGCTTCATAAGAAAATGCTTCTTGAAAAGCGTGCCAGATTGGATAAGGTGATTGCGACGATTGATAAAACAATTCAGCATACAAAAGGAGAGATTGAAATGACGAACAAAGAGAAATTTGAAGGATTCGATTTCAGCCATAACCCATATGAAGAAGAAGCGCGTGAAAGATGGGGAGATGCAGCTGTAGATAAAGCAAATGAATATGCAAAAGGAATTTCAAAAGAGAAGCAAGAAGAGTTTAATAATATTTACAGAAAGTTAGCGGCGCTTAGACATGGTGCAGCTAAGTCTAACGAGGCACAAGCCGCTATCCAAGTATGGTACAATTACTTGCAAAACTTTGGAGAATATTCATTAGATGCTTTTAAAGGATTAGGCCAAATGTATGTCGCTGATGAGCGCTTTACGAAAAATATCGATAAGTTTGGCGAAGGTTTAGCGCAATTTATGTGTGATGCGATGGAGGTTTATGCGGATCGTAATAAAGGAAAACTTTAATCAGTGGGAGTTTTCTTCATCCCCCACTGATTATCAGCCCGCACCTAACTTCTTTGCTTTCGCTGAATTTTGAGGTAGGGGTCTTACTGCCCGCAAATAGCGGGATGAAAAATGAAATAATTGTTAATATAATTTCATTTAAATAGTTATTTGTTCAATGAATTCAAAAAAGGTGGAGGTTTTCTCCACCTTTTTTATTTTTTAATCATATCGCTCAAAGTCTGATCCCCCGTATTGTTCAAATGAGGATTTTTGCTCATTTCCCGTTTTAGCATATCAAGACTTTGTTCATATTCTTTATCGTTTAATGCACCGGATTGAAGGCCTTGAATTTGAGAAATCAACTTTTGGTTTGTTGATACATATGCTTTATAATAGCGAGGAACGATGGACAAAGCAGTTTTATATACTTGATCGGCCACGAGCTTCGGATCAGTTGTGTTGGCACGATATACAACGAACACTTCATCGTCGGTAACGAGTGTAGCGGCATTTGTAACGTCAGGAAGTTTGACTGTCAAGCTTGTAATCATTTCAGCAACTTTCTCACGGTTAATGGCTCCTACTTGTTTGTTAGATACTTCATGTTTTTGTTTAGATGAATAGCCGACCCTTGTGAGCCTTGTGTTTGTATTTTCTGTATGATACATGTCGTTTTTATTAGAAACAAGAACACGGCTTCCTTCCTCACGTTCCATTTCAGCTTTGTTCGTTGATTGGCAGCCTGCACATAAGGAAAGAGTGAGAAGGGAAAGTAAAATTTGTTTTTTCACGATGTATCACCTCCTTCTCCATAGCATGTACTAATTTGCAATTTTTTGTATTTGAAATTGTTGGTTGTTATGCTTTGTGATAGGATAAAAAGAAGAATGCTTAGAGAGGAAGTTAATGATGGAGCAAAAGCAAGAGATTCATGCTACGGTGAACATTAATAATGTTCAGTACGAAGTGATTACAAACTATCGTGACGGTTTTCGTGAAGAAGCATTTAAAGAGCGCTATGCAGAAATTTTAAATAAATATGATTATATCGTTGGAGACTGGGGATATGAGCAACTTCGATTGCGCGGATTCTTTGATGATAGTAATCAACGTGCGACATATGATACGAAAATTAGTACGTTATCAGAGTATTTATACGAGTACTGTAACTTCGGTTGCGCATACTTTGTATTACGAAAAGTGAAGAAATAAAAAATCCTCTTACGATTGTAAGAGGATTTTTTCATAGCAATTATACCAATTGTGAGGAGGCTGTTTACTGGTAAAGTAAACTGCACCTCGGCAAATATAATGATTCTTTTCATACAAACGCAATGAAACAGGATTACCAGTGAAAGCATCTAATCGTATGCCAGTATAGTTTTTCTGTTTCGCTTCAGTTTCCCAAAAGGATAAAAGTACCTTGCTATATCCTTTTCCTTGCGCACGCGGATGGATGACGAAAGAGTGGACGATAAGAAAGCGCCCTTCTGTTTCTGACCAATCAATTCGCTCATATTCTGGAGACTGCGACTCGTTTAATACGACAGCGCCAACGAGTGAATCACCCTCAAACAGGCAATAGAGTTCACCTTGTTCTAAGTGATAGGAAATGTGTTCTCGCGCGGGATAAGAATCATCCCATTGGTAAATTTGATTTTGTAAGAGCGTTTTTTTACATTCTGTATACATTTCATCTAATTCGTCTAGTAAATCCATCGTACCTTTTCTCACTTTTAACATGAGATACCCCCTCACAAACAAATCGAAATATAATCGCCTTCAGAAAGTATTGTATTTGGTTTCATTTGTTGTCCGTTCAATTGAATATCCCCATCTTTAATTTTATCCACAATGCGTGTACGGCTCCAATCGGAAATATATGTGGATAATGCTTTATCAATTCGGTGGGAACCAAAAATGATGTCTAATACGATCGTGATTTCGGTTATGCCACTTTCTTTATGTTGTGTAATGGAAATGGTAGTACTTGTTTCTGGTTGGTCTTGCTGAGTCGTATCGACTGTTTCAACGTGATCAGTAAATGATTTATAAATGCGAAGTTTTTGATTCCACGTATGATCGTTCGGACATTTATAAATGGCAAAGCGGTATATGTTTTTTCCATTGGCGTTATGCCTGCGAATATTCGTATCAGTAAATAGGGTAGTGCGTCCGCAATTTTTACAATATTTTTCGATTGTGTTTTGCTGTTTTTCATATAAGCTCCAAGAAAGTTGTACTTTCTGCATTTTCCTTCACCTCTTATATTAATGGGTAAAGGAACGTAATACAGCTATTTGGATGTCTTGTAGTATGAAGACAAAAGAAAGAGACAAAAATAAAAGGAGGTTCCCCTAAGAGGAACCTCCGTAAGCATCATACTACAGATGCATCACGTTCCTTTGTAATGGGAATGGGCAGACTACTCCCTTTGAAAAAGCAAGGTGCTTTTTTGAGAGTAATGCTATCCAATTGCTGGTCCATTACAAAGTAAATGTTGGCATACGTAGATAACGTCCTTTCTATCCAAATAGATTTGTTCATAAGTATACCATAAAAGATTGAAAATTCAAAAGTATTACTGTAAAAAAACACCAGCTAAAATAGCTGGTGCATAAGATAAATTATATAAGTTCAAATAAAAATGAGCGTAATTCTTCTGCAATTTCTTCAGACATAGAAAATGCATGTTCTATGTAGCCTGGTTCGTTTAAATCGTCGGCGCCAATGATTGCAAATTTATTGCGCTGCATATCAAGGACAATTGTTTTACCGTAATGACGATCGGAGTATAAAAGCGCTAAATCATGACGCTCATTTTCTCCCATAAAGCTAACGAAACGCGTTTTTGTAGCGACTGTGTCGTCGTACAGAAAGAAACGTTCTTCCATACACATGGCTCCTTTATTAAATATCTAAGTTTAAGTGTGGCTTATGATCTAAATGGTGGTGTGTTTTAATGAATCGTACGGTTCTTGTTTTGTAACGCATTACGATAGAATATGTTTCAGCTAAATCCCCACCAAGGAATTTCACGCCGTCTAATAACTCGCCAGCAGAAACACCTGTTGCTGAGAAGATTGCATCATCACCAGATACTAAGTCATCTAACATAAGAAGTTGACGAGGATCTTCTAATCCCATTTCACGACAACGATCTTCTTCTTCTTCGTTCATAGGAACTAAGCGAGCTTGCATTTCACCTTCAAGGCATTTTAATGCTGCTGCAGAAATAACGCCTTCTGGAGCTCCGCCAACACCGACGAATAAGTCGATACCTGTTCCAGGTAGTGCTGTTGCGATTGATGCACCAACATCACCATCACCAAATAATTTCACGCGTGCCCCTTTTGCACGAATACGGTCAATAATATCTTGATGACGTTCACGTTCTTGAATGATAACTGTTAGATCACGAATCTTTTTATTGTTGGCTTCTGCTACAATTTCAATTGTTTTTTCAATTGGATCATCTAAGCTAATTTTACCAGCTGCTTTTGGACCAACCGCGATTTTTTCCATGTACATATCAGGAGCATGAAGAAGGTTTCCTTTATCCGCGATTGCAATAACTGCCATTGCATTTGCAAGACCTTTTGCAACGATGTTTGTCCCTTCTAATGGGTCAACGGCGATATCTACTTCTGGACCGTTACCTGTTCCTAGTTCTTCACCAATATATAACATCGGTGCTTCATCAAGTTCTCCTTCACCAATTACAACTGTACCTGCCATGTTTACTGAATCGAACATATCACGCATAGCTGTAGTTGCTGCATCATCTGCTTCATTTTTCTTTCCGCGGCCCATCCACTGTGCGGATGCTAATGCTGCTGCCTCTGTTACACGGACAATTTCTAGTGCGAGTTCACGTTCCAAGATTGCATTCCTCCAATTTCAAAAATCATACAAATATAACTATAACAAATAACAGAGAAAAGGTGAATTCGAAAAATTGTCGATTTTTTCAGAAGAAAGCGTTACAATTAAAATGTAAATGCTTTAATTTCCAGGTAGGTGACATGAATGTACTTCGTAGACAGAAAAAAAATAGAACAAATGCTAGTATGTTTAGAGCAAGCAACAAATACATTTCAAGAGAAGAAGATATATGAAACCGAGTTTGAATTTTATGCATTAGAGCGCATAGCCCATCTTATGATTGATTGTGTATTAGATGTAGGGAATGCGATGATTGATGGATTTATTATGCGCGATCCAGGAAGTTATGAAGATATTATCGATATTTTAATGGATGAGCGAGTGATAAGTACAGAAGAAGGACAAGGAATGAAAGAAGTGATTCTTCTTCGAAAAATGCTTACGCAAGACTATATTCAAATGAATCATGAGGAATTATATAAGACGATTCAAAAACATATTGCAGTGGTAGAAAAATACCCAGCAAATATTCGTAGTTATTTAGAAAAGGAATTAGGACCTGTATCTGCATTTGTACCAGAATAATTATGCTTATAAGATCCCCAAAATACCTTTTGGGGATCTTATATTGTATGTGAGAAAGAAAAGGGAGAAGGGTGAAGCATGGGGGAAGCGCGCACTACGAAAGACGAGATTGTCCAATTATTGAAGGTAAAGGGAGAGCATACGGTAGCGGAATTAGCTGACGTTTTAGAGATTACAGAAATGGCGATTCGAAGACATTTAAGTAATCTTGAGAAAGATGGCTTAATTTATTCCAAGATGGTAAGGCAACATGTCGGAAGACCAACTTATTTGTATGGATTAAGTGAAAAGGGAGAAGATACATTCCCGAAGGAGTACAAGCAATTTGCGATTGATATGCTAGAAGATTTAGCTCGAATGGGCGATGAAAAGATACTTCGTTACGTTTTAAAAGAGAGAACGAAGCGAATGGAAGAAACATTGCAAAAGAGAGTGAGTAATCAAAAGAATCTAGCGTATAAAGTGCAAGAGATAGCAGCTATGCAAGAGAGAAATGGTTATATGGTGCAAATAAAGAGAGATGGAGAGAATTCTTTCGTAATTGAAAAACAAAACTGTCCGTTAAAGGAAATTGCAGAGAGATTCCCGCAAGTATGTGAAGATGAAAAAGAGATGTATAAGCGTTTATTTGCAGATGCAAATGTAAAGACGTTAGCAAACATGTGCGAGGGAGATTGCAGTTGTTCTTATCAAGTAAAAAAGAAAAAATGAACGTTATGGGGCGCTTTAGGGTAAAGCGTTTTTTTCTTTGGGAAAAGGGGGTAATATAAGAGTGGTATGATAGATGAGAACGCTAGCATAGAAGGAGAGACAGAATAGATGTATAAAGGTTATTTAATTGACTTAGACGGTACGATGTATCGTGGTGAAGAACAAATTGAAGAAGCAAGCGACTTCGTAAAAGCATTAGGAGAGCGCGGCATTCCATATTTATTCGTTACGAATAACTCAACTCGTAAACCAGAACAAGTTGCAGAAAAACTTGTTCGTTTCGATATTCCAGCGAAAGCAGAGCAAGTATTTACAACGAGTATGGCGACAGCGAACTTTATTTATGAGCGCAAACAAGATGCAACTGTGTACATGATTGGGGAAGAAGGCTTACACGATGCCCTTGTGGAAAAAGGATTTGAACTTGTGGATGAAAATCCTGATTTCGTTGTTGTTGGTTTAGATCGTGACATCACATATGAAAAATTAGCAAAAGCATGTCTTGCCGTACGTAACGGTGCAACATTTATCTCAACAAATGGGGACATTGCTATTCCAACTGAGCGTGGATTATTACCAGGTAACGGTTCATTAACATCAGTTGTAGCAGTATCAACAGGTGTAGATCCAATCTTTATTGGAAAACCAGAATCAATCATTATGGAACAAGCGCTAAAAGTGCTTGGCGTAGAAAAAGATGAAGCGTTAATGGTTGGGGATAACTACGATACAGACATTTTAGCAGGAATAAATGCGGGCATGCATACCCTTCTTGTCCACACTGGAGTAACAACTGTGGAGAAGTTAACAGAATATGAAGTACAACCGACGCAAGTTGTGCATAACTTGACGGATTGGATAGGGAAGATGTAATGAAATGAAATGCAGGTAACCAGAAGAGGTTACCTGTTTTTTTTATGCATAATTGCATATGTACTGTAGTTATATAAAATGTAAGATTTATATGTAATGATATGGGAGGGGATAAGAGTGTATTGGATGTCGTGCATTATGTTTGTTTTGGCAGTATGTGTTTTGTTCTTTGTTCTATGGAAGATATATAAAATAAATGAAATGAAAAAAAGCGCGGGAAAACTTATTGCAACATATCCTCGGATGAAACGACGTTGGATTGCATTGCTTGGACCAGCGTACTTCATCGGACAATGTATGTATATATATGTTCAGTACGTAAGTGGTGATATTAGTACAGTTGAACAGTTTCTCATTCAGTCAGGTAGTTATGCTGTAGCAAGTTGTTTTATGACTTTAATAGCTATCCATCTTATTAAAAGTGTACAAATATATGAAAAAGGTGTAATAGACGGATTGAACTTTTATTCATATGAAGAATTAAAAGGTTATAAAACATCAACATGGGAAAATCCAAAGGAAAATATATTTTTATATCGCGGACGAGAAAAAATGAATGACAATGTAAATTTACTTATTAGAAAGGAAGATATGAGCGAATTAGAAAGTATACTTCAAAGATATATCCCGAAATTGATGATGAAATAAAAACTCCGGTTGTTATAACCGGAGTTTTTATTAAAACGCACGATTCACTACGTTTTTAACTTCTTCAAGATATTGTTTACGCACACTATCATCCACAGAAGGAACACTTGTATAGAATGTATGCTCAAGTGTTTCAATACCTGTAAATTCAAAAATACCAGCATCAGTTGTTTTTTTCATTGCATCAAACATACCGTTTGCTGTGTATACTTCTTTCGTATTTCCCATCGTAGATAATAATAATCCTTTTTTATCACTTAATAACTTTTCAATGCCATTTTCGCCGTAAGCATAAGCGAAGCCGTGGCTAAATACACGGTCAACGTATCCTTTTAAAATAGCAGGAAGTCCTGCCCACCAAACTGGGTAAATGAATGTAATGTTATCGGCCCAAGAAATATGTTCTTGCTCTTCTTTAATATCTTCTGGTGTGTTTCCTTGAGAAAATGAGATAAAATCGGAAGCGCCTAATACTGGATTGAAGTTTAATTCGTATAAATCACGAACGCGTACTTCATGACCTTTTCCTTCTAATTCACTTTTTACAGTTTCTAAAATAGCATGGTTGAAGCTTCCTGTATTCGGATGTGCATAAACGATTACATGTTTCATTGTTCTTCCTCCTATTTGTGGATATGTGAATAGTTTTTATATATTCGTGTAACTATTATGGTTACTTTTGTTGCGAGAGTCAACTTTTCTGACGTGAGAAATAAAGTGAAACTGTAATCAGTTAATGCGGGATAAATGTTAGTATGTGACAAAAAATACAAAAAAGAAAAGGGTTTGCATTCTGGATAGGGACCACATCACTATCAAGTTAAGAAACACATTCCTCCCTAAAACGATAAAAATGAACTTCAGTGCTATAAAAAATAGAAAATTTCTATTTAGCGGGTAATTTAAAGTCTTAGCTTGATGGCAATGTGGTGCTCCAAAATAAAAGAAAACCAAATCATTAACCTCATTACAAAAAAAGAGACTTCCGTTATGGAGCCTCTTTTTTGTTTATATTAGATTGTTTCCCCATGGGCGCCATCGTAATCGTTGCTATGCATTAACGCCGGAGCTGGATAATCTCCATAAGCAACTGCCTTATCATTTGTATTTGCTCCGATTGCCAAAAAACCGATAAGTCCTAAGCCTAATGCGATTAAACTTAATTTTTTCTTCATTACTTTAACGCTCCTTTTTCATTCTTTTTTTCTTTCGCTTGGTGTTGCATGTGAAAATACTCGCTTGCCTTCACTGGATCTCCTTCTTTATAGAAACAAAGTGCCAGTTTCTCTGTATATTCTCTTGTGTACTCATACAACTCTTCTTTATCGAAATAAGCAATTCCTTCTAAAATTGCTTTTTCAATGTTTTTTGTAGAAACATTTAAGTTCATTTCTTTTAAAATATTAAAATGATGTTTGTATAATTCATCATTTTCCCCACAAATCTCCAATCCTTTGTTAACGAGTTCGGAAACTTTCTCTTTTTCCCCTAGTTTATGATATTCGCGTGATAACAATAAAATAGCCTTATAGTTATTCGGCATGCCCTCTATAACTGCTGAAAGGTGTCTAATTACTAATGGAGATAGATTTTGACTTGCATACAGCCAGCCGAGGTTATTTCGAACACGTAAAATTAATTCTGATGCATTTTTCTTTTGAAGAATATCGATCGCCGCTGTGAAATATTCTTCTGATTCTTCGTATTGATTCAAATGTACACAAATACCACCTAATAAATTTTTACATAGCCCCACGTTGATTTCGTGACCTGGATGTTTTTCAAAAATATCTAGAGCCATATTTCCAAATTTAATTACTTTGAGGGGTTTGTACGTATAGTTATTGAACGCAGCAACTCTATAATAAAATTCCCCAACTTCAATTTCATCAGAAATGGAGTTTAATAATTGTTCCGCTTTTTCATACTGTTCTCGTGCCTTTACGAAGCTTGAAATTGATGTTCGGTGAATTCCCTTGAAGAAATGGTAATAAAACATAAGGAGATTGTCTGAAGGCGTATATACCGCTTCAATTTCTTCAAAACTATCTTTTGTAATCCCTAATCCGTTTGTTAACACCTTGTATCGAAAATCTAATAGGGAATAATACAGTAATAAATTTTTATCATCTTTCAATTCTTCTTTTCGTTCATCAATTTCCTTTTTCATAGTTGCAGCTTCTTTATATTTTTGAGAAATTATGAGATGGTACCAATCATTTAACAACTTGTACGTATTTTGATTTGTAAAAACACTTGTATTCAATTGCTCCTCCTCCTTCTTGATTCGCTATTCTATCTAAAAATTACCACATTTCTGTTAATTTTATATAACCCCCCTTATTTAAGTGGGGTGATAAATATTTAACGGAATATTCAATCTTTTTTTGTGGTAAAAAAGAACTTTAAATCTCTAATTAATAAATTGATCTATTATATTTTCGATTCCGTTATTTATTCGTATGATAGCACCAGTGATTGCTTCATTACAATTAAGAAAGTTCAAATTAAGTGATACTTTAAAGGAGCTATCAGCATAAAAGATTACTATACTCCACTCATACAAAGAACAAAGAAGACGAATAAAATGATGACAATACCAATGCCGAAGTTAAATACGAGAGTACTATCCATATATGTAACCTCCTTATTTGAAAGTAAAAGCACTCTAGTCAGAGTGCTCTTTATTTTGAATCTCCTGAAATGGGCTTCTCAACTTTTAGAAAGGGATGTATGCGTTTAAAGAGTTACATTATTTTATGCGTTTATGTTTTAGAATGAGTAAGTCCTTGTGAAGTATAGAAAAAAGACACTCTTTCGAGTGTCTTTTTTGATGACAAAATGTGTCAATTGCTTGAGTTTGATAAGACGCTAATTTCCGTTTAACGTCTTTTCTTAAATCAAGAAGTGTAGCAACAGCGATTCGAATAAATTGTACCATTTGTTTAATGTGTGCGCGTATGCAATAATGCATACATCGATTATGAGGTAGGTAATGAACTGTGAATAATTTGAAGTGATTTACTTACAATTTCTTCAGCTGCATATATGCCGACTGCATCCGTTTTTAAAATATGAGATTGTAAGTTATCATGCGCTGCTCCTAATTCACCGTGAAGTGGTGCAAAGGCATGGTTAGCTTCTTCAAGCATGCATAAATCGAGTAAAGAATCCCCAGCTGTAATAACAGTATCTATTTGTAGTATTTCTTTTATATATTGCACAGCATCCCATTTGTTAATTGGCTTCGGTACAAAGTATAATTTCCTACCTTGAAGTGAATGCGTCCATCCTTGTGTGTCTATCCAAGAAGTGAAGGGTGTTAATTCATCATAAGGAATGTTCTCCCGTTTAATGATGCAATAGTGGAATAAATCATCAGCCGTTTTTTGTGATATAACCCAATCTTTATGAGCTATTTGTTCAAATTCCTTTAGTATATCGTTTCTCTCTAGACATTCTACTGAAAGTCTTTTTTTTACTTTTCTGTTCCAAGTAACATCTTGCTTACCGTTATGAAGGATATTACCACCGTTACTTGTAATGGCATATTCAGGAATGATTTCATTTTGGAATAAAGCAATACGCTGAAACTGCTCGATAGTTCTTGTTGTAACTGGGATGAAATGTGAATGCAGTTGCAATTTTTTTAATAGCGAAATAGTTTTATGTGAGATGAAAGAAATTTCTTTCCCCTCTAAAGTTTCAATGAGTTGAATAGATTCATCTTCTATATGGGCACGAAATGATTTTCGGGAATAAATAAGCGTTTGATCCAGATCACTGGCGAAAATCATGTTGTTTCCCTCCTAAGGGGCTTAATGAGCCCGCAACATGAGTAAGCCATATTTTCGTATATTTCAATAGGGACATTTTTTTCTTTAGCAAGAAGTAAAATATGCTTTAAATCGGGATTGTTTTGCTTGCGTATTAAAATTTTCCACGGCATTCTCCGTAGTAATACACGAGTTGTTTCACCGACTCCTGGTTTAATTAAGTTAATATCGTTAATTTCAAATTGTGTTTGGATAGACTGTATATCTTTTAATCCTTGCCAAGATGGGGCGGTGTATGTTGAAGCAATATAACATAATTGATCATCTATATGAGAATGGATAGAAGGGAATAAAGTGGCTACTTCATCAATAAAGAAATTTGATAAATCTTCTTGTTCTAGCTCTGTATAATATTTAACACCATGAAAATCATTTGGACCAATATAGGTGTCATTTAATACAGTACGGCTAATTAGTCCAGAGACGGTTGCATTTAAGCAAGCGCTAGGGATAAGAAAATCTTCGCGTGTGCCGTAAATTGAAGTACAGTAACCGGGATCAGCAAGCACAGCCATACAATGAGAAAGATGTGTATGATTTTTCTCGTTAAATGTATGTACTGCATATTCTAATTCTTTTTTTATTGCGCCTTTTCCAGTCCACCCATCAATGAATTGAATCGTTTCTTTAGGATGATGTTCCAAAATATAATGAAGTGCATTTTCATCGATACCGCGGCCACGAATAATGGAAATACAATAGTGTGGCACATCAAGGTTATATCGATAGCGTATATAGCGTTTTATAAGAATACCAATAGGTGTACCAGCACGAGCTAATGAGACGAGGACAAGATTAGTTCCTTTATTCTGTATAATTTGTTCAGCGACAACTCCAACAGCAATTGCTAGTTTGTGTTTGTATTGTTGCAGGGAAGTAAAGAATAAATTCATATACGCTTTAGATGGTTTATATTCTACTGGTAACATTTCAGAATAATGTATGCCAGCTTGAATAGCTTGCTCTCTAGTTTCTGTGGAACTTTCTTTCATTAAATCGCTAATATCTTTTAATAGAAAAATAGCATCATTTGGATTGTAACTACTAATATATGAGTTTACTTTTACCATAATTATTGACCTTCCTTTTCTATCTGATTTGAAAATGAGACGATATGAATAAAGGGAATAACTGTTTGCAATTGTTGTAGGAGAGGAGATAGAGCTTCTTCTCCTAAATCGCGTTCAATAAAAATAAATACTTCATCGTAATCATAAGGTGAAATATTATAAAAGTAATTTGTAATAGTAGAATCTTCAGGACTTGGATATGAGAAATGATTATGAATGGCGTAGTTCACATCATTTGAAACAGGATGGATAGGACTTCTTGTTGTAGATTGATATAAAATATTTTCACCCATTTCAGCAGCAATTTTCATTGGGATATACATAAATTCACCTGTTCCGAGACAGAGTGTTCGTTTTCCTATTCTTTTTCTTTTTAACGTTTTTCCTGCTTCTTGAGCGAAAGAATGAATGTGCTTTTGTTCATATGATGAAATGCCAAAACGCCCAGTATATTTTATATAATTTGATGTATAGGATAATGTTGGACAGGGAATTGTATGCTTTTTGAAATCAGGTTTTGTTTTTTCAGTTTGAATATTTGTCGTTGAAATGTTCAATGGTTGACCAGTTGTATGAATGGTTCCTTCTAATAAAGAAATAACGTGAATCTTAATTTGAAGTTCTTCTTCTAATTGTTTAAATTGTCTTCTGTTTTTATCAGAACGCCAGTCTAATAAAGAAGCAATGATATATTCTTCTCGTGGAAATTTATTTTGAATGGATTGGATAATATTTAATGCTGTTTTTCCTGTTGTCATCTCATCATCTACGAGAACAATCGGATTGTTGTTTTGAACAAAGCTTGCATCTACATAACAGCGGTGCGATGTTGCATGGGAGTGTTCTTCTTCAAATGTAATGACAGATTCGAGGTTAGGTATCGATTCCCTAGTTGTATGTACATACTTTGCATTTTGAAAGCATTGAAACATAGAGTGACCAAGTGCTGTTGCTGTTTCCGCAAATCCGATGAATAAAACTTCTTCTTGTAGAGGATATTGATAACGAAATATTTCCTCTGAGATTGTATCAACTTCTAATGAAATGAGATTTAAAATTTCTTTTTGAAATGGATGAAAAGTATTATGCAGTATTTCCATATATCTTGCAGCGAGAGCAAGTCCACTTGCGAGAGAGACTACAGGTTTAATAGGAAGATGCTTTCCAAGAATTTTACTCACGAATAAAAAACTACGTTTCTTATTTATCCTCGCTGCCATTTGAAAAAGATTGTCTAGCTCTAAGTCATATGGATTATCACGTATTTCTATATGAACTTTTATAGTATTTAAAATATTATACGTGTTGTTTGGCGTTTGTAATAAGGAGATCGGTGAATTTTTTATTTTCATGTAGCACCCCGTAAATATTAGATTTTAAAATGGTTTTGCGAGCCCAGTTATAATGTGGCTTTACTTCATTCATTTTGTTAGCAAAACTGCTTTTTAGCACTCCGTTATACGTATTGGCTTTTTGTAAAATTGACCTTGCATCTAAATAATCTTCCATTGTAACGATGTGCATTGCCTGCACAACTTTAATATGAGAAGGGTGAATAACTGTCTTTCCGATTAATCCATTTGCATGGTCAAGCGATACTTCCTGAATGAGCCCGTCTTCATAATGATTAGAAAAATATTCCCATACGCACCCTGAAATAATATATTCATTTGGGGCTCTTGAGAAAATATTAATAATGTCTGAAATACAATCACGAACAGCAGTAATATGATAGATCGGTGTGTATTTATTGCGCCGAATACCAAATATACTTGAAAAATCAGTAGCGCCAATACGTACATTTAAGATGTGATCACGATAGGAATCTAGTAAATCTTTTATTTGCAATAATGATTCTATACGTGTTTCTTTATACATAATTTCTGGTGATTCTAAAATTGGCATTCCATAAAGTGATAACGAGTATAACTCGTTTATATATACAAGCTGATCGATATAAGACTTCCCATTAATTGGTGTGAATTTTGGGAAGACAAAACCACATAAACAATGAATAGCACTACCCAATTCAGTAACAATTGTTTTTATTTGACTTGGTTTTCGAACTCTAATAAAAAGAAGTGGGATGTCTGCTTGATGTAGTACGTTGGCACTGACTAAGTTGGCGATTTGCTGTATTTGAACGACGATGTTTTGCTCTGCAAGCTTTACTTCCTCATCGCTGATAGAGTCTTCCAGACAAAGAATAATTGATGTAGCTTCCACATGTTTTTTTTTAATCATATCTTCCGCAATTGTTTCTTTCGTGCCAGGAGTATATAGTGTAGCGCCTAGTGCGTAAGCTAATTGCTCTTTCCCTATATTTTTTGAAAAACTAAGAGGCTCTTTATAGAAAAAATTTTGCCGTTCTTCTAAGGATAGATAAGAAAAGTACTTCAAATTGTCACCACCTTCATTTACATAATTCTGTTTAATCGTAACATAATAAGAAAAATCTTCCATTAAAATGAGATAGGAAATTTTAAAAATATATTGAGAAAGATGAATGATAAGATGAATGTCGAATATTTCTAGTAGAAATATAATAGGGGGACAAGGAAGATGGATATACATAAGTTAACAGAGGAAGAAGCGAATGAAATAAATACATGGGCATACGAGGAGCCGTATCATTTATATAGTTTTTCAGGACATGTTGAAGTAATAGAAGAGTTGTTAGACGGGACGTATTATGGTTGTTGTGATGATAAGGGAGAGCTCATCGGCTATTTTTGCTTTGGGGAAAATGCACAAGTTCCAGGAGGAAGAGATGCTAATTTATATGTGGGGGAAGATGTAGTAGACATTGGTCTTGGAATGAAGCCAGCGTTAACAGGTAAAGGGACGGGGAAAATATTTTTTCAAGCGGGAGTAACGTATGCAGCTAAAGAATTCAATTCGAAAGTATTCCGACTCAGTGTAGCAACATTTAATAAAAGAGCGATTACACTATATAAAAATATAGGTTTTCAACAGGGGCCTATTTTTTTAAGCCGAGGAAGAGAATTCATGCTGATGAAATATGAAAGACCGTCAGTATGAAACTGACGGCCTAGGAAGTATTATTCCGAGTGATCAGCTCGGTGTGCTAAACGGCTGGAAGCAGCGGCGGCAATTCCACCAACGATATCATCAAGGAATGTATGCACTTTTCCAGTTGATTTATCATTTAAGTATTCTAAAATACCTGGTTTTAATTTATCGATATATCCAAAGTTCGTGAAACCGATAGAGCCGTACACGTTCACGATAGAAAGTGCGATAACTTCATCAATTCCATATAGGCCTTCATCACGTTTTACGATATCTTGTAACGGCTCACTTAACATTCCTTTTTCAGCAAGGACATCGAGTTCGATACCAGTAATAAGTGCATTTTGTACTTCGCGTTTTGATAGTACACGTTCTACATTGTAACGACATTCTGCCATCTCTAAATTTGGATGGTATTTTTTTTGAAGAAAATGAACGAGTTCAGCAATGTCGTCAATTGTTACACCGCGCTCTTGTAATAGTTGTAATGCTCTTTCTTGTAGTTGATTGGATTCTTTCATGTTTATCACCTTTTTTTCTTTTTAGTATTTGTATACGTTTTATTGCTTTATCATGTGCATAGGAATGAAAGGCGAGCACAAGCTCATATATATAAAGAAAAACCATAGGTGGCGACTGCGATGATTCATCATATTTATGAGCATTATCATATGCATGCTAAAGAATTAATCCCCCTTGGCCCCTATAAAAGCTTTTGGATTCGCAACAAAATTTATGTACTTGTTCCAATTGGAGAAATGGAGGAAGAAGTACTTGTAGAGATGAAAAAGCTCAGTGATTATATGAACCAGCAAGGGGACATAACTGTAGCGACTTTCGTTCCGACTATACACGGCTACTATGTAAGTGAGATAGAAGAAAAAAATTACTGCTTATTAAAAGGTATGCGTACGTTAGAACGACATGCTATGTCATTAGGAAGTGAGCTTTCTATATTCCATAAACGAGGTGCATTCTTTCCAGAAGAAATTGAGCAATTAAGCCGCATTGGTGAATGGAAATCGTTATGGGAAAAAAGGCTCGATCAGTTAGAAAAGTTTTGGCAATCACAAGTGATGAACCACCCTTCAGACGTATTCGATCAATTGTTTATTGAATCCTTCCCGTATTACTTAGGAGTTGCAGAAAATGCAATTCAATATGTTGTCGATACAGAAATGGATGATACGCCGCAAATAACCGATGCAGCAACAATTTGCCAAGAACGATTTACACCTTTATTATGGCATCAAACGAAGCGTCTCAAACTTCCTTTTGATTGGGTGTACGATCACCCAACTAGAGATATAGCAGAATGGATCCGCCATATGACGATAGAAAAAAAGAAAGACTGGGAGCAAACAATCGTTCAATTTGTTACAGATTATGAACGTAATTATTCGCTCTCCTCATTTGGTTGGCGCTTATTATTTGCAAGGCTCCTGTTCCCACTCCACTATTTTGAAACGGTCGAACGATATTACCAAACTGGGAACGAAGAACAAAAAAGCATATATAGAGATCGCTTAGAAGCCATTTTACACGATGTGAACCGCTCAGAGCAATTTATGAAGCATTTTTATGGCTCACTTCGTTTACCAGTCGATAAGCTTGGGATTAGAAAATTAGATTGGCTATCTTAAAAGTATAAAAAAGAGACCGATTGAGGTCTCTTTTTTATACCACAATTATATGTAATACATTATGCTCCTACCTTTTGATCTGCACATATATTTAAAATGAATTGATGTCTTTCGATTTTCTCATTTACTTTACTCAATAATTCTTGCTGAATTTCTTTAAATAAAAATTGATAGCTTGTATTCCATGTTGGTATAACGGATGAAAGGTTTAATAAATACTCTTTTTTCTGTTCTAGTTCTTGAATTGTTGAAAAAGTACTTCCCATTCTTGGCATGTGTCGTCCCCCTATGTTTTTACTTTATCCCGCTATTTGTGGGCAGTAAGACTCCCACCTCAAAATTCGGCTAGAGCAAAGAAGCTAGGTGGGAGATCAACCCCCCCACTGATTAAAGTTTCACTTTATATGTGTGAACGATCCACTATATAGTATTAATTATCGCATTTTTTGAGAGGGATTTCCAATTTTGTTTTATGATGTTAAAGGATAAGTGTTATTTGAATAAAAAAAGAGACCAATATTGGTCTCTTTTTAGGAAGCGACTCTGAACGAGCCGCTTCCACTTTTAGATTAACATCTAGCTCCAGCGGCTAAAATGTTCGGTGGTTTCGCTTCTTCCGCCGAGGCAAAAAGCGCCTCTATGTCAGAAGCTCCATCCCCCTCACATTTTGAACGAGCCGCTTCCGCTTTTAATTAGAATACTTGCTCTACCTCGATAACGCCTGGTACTTCTTCAAGTAACGCGCGCTCGATACCAGCTTTTAGTGTGATTGTAGAACTTGGGCAGCTTCCGCATGCACCCATAAGGCGTAGTTTTACGATACCTTCTTCAATGTCTACTAATTCAACGTCACCGCCATCACGAAGTAAGAACGGGCGTAATTTATCTAATACTTCTAGTACTTGTTCTTGCATATTTGGGTTTTCCATTTTTATCGACTCCTTTCATCAGTTTTATTATAATCAAGATAGAGGGGAAAATCTATTTTTTCTCTTCTTGTTTTATTGTCGAAATATTGTATCATGTGTACAACGTGTTTTTTCAGTATAGGGGTATGGAATACGTTTGTAAAATGATGTGCTTGTGTAATAAGACATCTGAATATACTGTTAGAACAAGAAGTGGGGGAGAAGAAATGGTTAATGTTCAAGTGTATGGGACGAAAGTAATTTGTGCGAGCTGCGTCGGAATGCCATCTTCAACAGAAACGTTTGAATGGTTACAAGCGGCGATTGGTCGTAAGTATGAAGGACAAGAAAATAGATTTAAGTTTGAGTATATCGATTTTCAAGAAGAACAAGAAGATGAGGATAAAAAAGCATTCGCAGAGCGAGTAGTGGAGGAAGATTTATTTTATCCAGTCGTTCTTGTAAATGGGGCAATTGTTGGAGAAGGAAATCCTCGTTTGAAGGATGTTTACGAAGAAATCGAGAAATATATATAAAGCAGGAAGCCTTTGCGAATTAGCAAAGGCTTTTTTTTATGGAGGGATAGATATGGAGAATGGAATAAAACAAGCTTTACCAAAAGAAGTAAAGCAGTTAATGGAGCAGTACATAGTAGGGGTAAAAGAAATTTTTTTAGATGAAAAAATAGTCGGGGTATACGTTTACGGATCCACCGCGCTAGGGGCATTTCATATAGAGACGAGCGATGTTGATTTTGTTACAGTAATAAAGGATTATGTGAACGAAGCCGAAAAACAACAACTCGTAGAACTACATAAGAAGCTTAGTAATAGTACGCTAGGAAAAAGAATGGACGGTATGTATATTCCGCTCGCTGATTTAGGGAAATACAATGATGAAATGAATGAGTACGTGTATTGTGCAGATGGTAAGGCGGATATTGGTTATTGGGATATTAATGCGGTTACATGGTGGACGTTGAAAAATCGAGGCATTACAGTTATCGGGAAAGAAGCAGAAGATCTTCCATTTCAAATACAATGGGACGATGTAGTAAATACGATGAAATATAACGTAGAACATTATTGGAGTGAAAAAGCAAAGCGTCCGTATTTATTTTTTATAGAAGAATGGGTGGAATCAGCTGTCGTTACGATGGGACGTATTTTATATACGTTAGAGAATAAAACAATCGTCTCAAAAGATAGAGGATTGCAATACTTGTTAGAACGTTCAGCGAAAGAATGGGAGCCTTTATTAAAAGAAGTAGAGCGAATACGAAATGATCCAAAAGAAAAGCGAATGCTCTCAAGATGGAGAAGGGCTGATATGACGAAGCGATATTTGCTTCACTTGATTGAGACGTGTAGAGAGAAATGGTAGGGGAAAAAACCGACGATACAGTAAAATGTATCGTCGGTTTTTGTGTTTTAAACGGTATATAATGGTTTAAAAGGTTTAATTCTACTGGAGGGATAGGATGAATACAGAATTAGCTACATATGAAGAAAAGAATGTAGCAATGAGTATGCGCGAAGTAATTAGCATGATAATAATTATTTTTGGAGTAATGCATGGAATTGGTTTTTTAAACATTATATATGATTCTTCCTTATATCCATGGTATGTAGATCATCTTATTCCGCCTTTAACATTTCTCACCATTATTTTAATATACTCATCAGCAAGAAATTACTGTGTGCATTTATTAAAATCAATACAGTTCAATAATTTTAAGCATTATGTCACGATAGTAATGACGATGATCGCACTGCTTATATATCTCGCAGTATTAAATTTAGTTTTTCCACATGAGCTTGGTGTGGATGAACCTAATATAGTAATAGAGCCTACTAAAAGTGAAATCATTTTATACGTAGTTGTACTCACAATTTTTGCACCGATTTGGGAAGAGCTTGTATTCCGAGGTATGTTTTTTATGAAATTATCTCAGCGCTTCTCTACACTTAGTAGTGCCGTTATAAGTGCTTTTATATTTACTTTAGGTCATCC
This sequence comes from Bacillus thuringiensis, assembly GCF_014932895.1. Taxonomy (GTDB): domain Bacteria; phylum Bacillota; class Bacilli; order Bacillales; family Bacillaceae_G; genus Bacillus_A; species Bacillus_A thuringiensis_AA. The sequence continues at coordinate 367,676 of NZ_JACYOF010000005.1, forward strand.
ACTTACAGTAGGGAGTGTTTTATATATTTTTGGTGGCGGTATATGTTTAGCTTATACGTATAAGAAAACAAATAACTTACTCGTCCCATGGGGGATTCATTTATTAAATAATGCATTTTTTATATTAGTAAATTTTCAACTATAAAAAGACGCCTTTTGAAAAGGGCGTCTTTCGTATTTTGTAGTAGGTAGAAAAGGCTTTACAAGTATTATGTAGAGGAAAGATAATACGAAAGATTGATAGTTTCATGTGAAACATTTTTATTATCAAATATACAAAATGATTAACTTAGTGTATTAAACGTATCATTCATAAGTATTCTAATATATTTAAAAGTAAAATGGAATAATAAACGGGTAATTGTCGGAATATATTCGATTTCTGTTCATTTTTATGAAATATATGTACTTTTTGTTAGATTCCTTCTTTTTATTTCTATAAGATACACGTATGTAGAAATAAGAAAAGGATGATGTACGTGAAGGACACTGTTTTAAAAGAAACAATTTCTCCGCAACAGTTACATACAGTCGTTCAAAAGAATACGGCGTATTATGACTTTAAGTGGGGGAAAGTAGAAAATCCAGCGCAAGGGAATACGTGGAATTGGGTAGCTTTTTTCTTCCCAACTTTTTGGTTAGCTTATCGTAAAATGTATAAGTTATTTATTATACTTACGTTATTGGCGGTACCTACTTTCATTACAGCTACTTTTATTGATATACCAATGTGGATAGATTTTATAATATATGCTGGAACGATGCTATTTACGGGATGGCAAGGGAATCGATTGTATTATAAGCATGTTATCCGTATTTTACATAAGGCAGAAAATATGCCTGATTATAAGGAAGAGTATTATTTACTATCAAAAGGCGGCGCTCATATCGGGCTTATGATTGGTTTACAAACGATAGTATTTGTATTGTTTGCAGGTGCTAGTTTCGGTTTATCTTATGTACCAACTGAACCTAATATTAAAAACGTTGTTCGCCTAAGTCTTGAAGGAGAGGCTTTAGAGTCTATTACAGATAAACCAAATTGGAAGTATGTAAAGAAAGAAAAGGATTATGACGTAGTAGAATTTACTGGTTATGATTATGAAGAAAAGAAAAATGTGAAAATTAAATTCGCTGTATATTTAAATGATGATTATTTTGAATGGCAAGCAATTTATTTGAATAATAAAAAGTTAAGTGAAGAAGAAGTAGAAGAGTATCAAATTTACGTTGAAGAAAATATGTGGTTTTTCTAGAGAGAAATTCGTTAATTTTGAAAAGAAGAATCTTGTGAAGGTTCTTCTTTTTTTATTGGAAACACCATACGAATTGAAATTTTGTAAAATACAATAAAAAATGAGAATTTGAGGTAGGCTTGTCAATAACGTGAGACTGTGGCAGTATAAAGAAATGCTGTACAAATTTTATTTATCGAGATGTAAACATCAATTTTGATTTTTACGTATAAATAATGAACGGAGGAAATGAATTTATGGCTACTTTACCAAATTGTCCAAAATGTAATTCAGAATATACGTATGAGGATGGCGTTCTTTTCGTATGTCCAGAATGTGCTCATGAGTGGGGCCAAGAAGCAGAAGCTGAAAATAATGATGGTGCAAAAGTTGTAAAAGATGCGAACGGAAACGTTCTTCAAGACGGCGATGCTGTTACTGTCATTAAAGATTTAAAAGTAAAAGGAACTTCTTCGGTTGTGAAGATTGGTACGAAAGTAAAGAGTATCCGTCTAGTTGAAGGGGATCACGATATTGATTGCAAAATCGACGGTTTCGGAGCAATGAAGTTAAAATCACAGTTCGTTAAGAAGGCGTAAGTAAATAAAAAGAGGAGGCGAATAGCCTCCTCTTTTTATTGCGTTATTGTTTGTCGGTAAGTCGATATAATTGCATACACCGTGGACGCTGTACCATTTATTGTGCTCCACTCCTAAAGTTATGACTGCACTTCAACCTCTTTCAATTGACACCGCTTATTAAAGAACGTTTTATATCCAAGTTGTAAGAAGATAATAACAGCGAAAGCAGTACTTCCTGAAATACCAAGTATAATGGCGATTTGATATTGAATCGCTGTGAACGGTGATACACCGGATAAAATTTGTCCTGTCATCATGCCGGGTAGGCTTATAATCCCCATTCCGACCATGGAGTTGATTGTTGGTAAAATGGCGGAGTCAAAAGCGTCCCGAATGAGCGGAGCGGTTGCTTCTTTCGGTGTTGCGCCGAGCATAAGTGCACCTTCAATTTGACCTCTTTGTGATTTCATATTGTTTAAGAATGTATTTGCACCAAGAGAAACACCTGTCATCGCATTTCCAACTAACATTCCTGTAATTGGAACGATATATTGTGGCGCATACCAAGGATCGTGTCCGATAATAACAAAGATAAATAGTAGAAGTGGTCCAATTGATCCCGCAACCATGGAAAGAGCAGCTACTCGTTTTAATTCTTTTGACATTGGGATATTGACTCGTTTATAAATGTTAAAAATTGCAAAGGTAGTAATAGAAGTAATAAGGGCAATTGTATAAAATGGATTACTGTTTTCAAATACGTATGTAAGAACATATGCAACAAGTACGAGCTGAATGGTCATACGGAATGTTGCGATCGCAATTTGTTTCTCGCGTGGGATTCCTTTTAATTTCACAAGCCCGATTAAAATAAGAATGAAAATATATGCCGCGGCAAGTTGCCAAATTTGGAGTTCAATAACGCCCTTCAACTGAGAGCACTTCCTTTCTAGTAGCACCTTTTGCTTTACTAATTTCAATAATATCGTCTGCGATTTCTTCTGGAAGTTGTTGCGAGTGTGTAATGAAGATAACTGTTTTTTTCTTTTCTCTTGCGAGTATAGTGAATGACTTCATAACGCGGCGTTCTGTATCACTATCTAGTGCAGAAGTTGGTTCATCTAATAAATAGACGGGTGGATCCATGAGTATGATGCGAGCAAAAGAAAGCCTTTGTTTTTCACCACCAGATAAAGAGGAGGCGTTGTCTTCTAAATTTTTTTCTAAGCTAACAGTCGTTAATGCATTCCTCAAAGCATCATCATTTGGAAATGGCTTTTCAGAAAGACGCAATCCCATTAATAGATTGTTTTTAACTGTTCCATCAAAAATGGGTGGCGTTTGCCCAAGCATGACTACGTCACGTCGTAATTGAATAGGAGGATAATCAGAAATTGGTTTTCCGTTATATTCAATTGTACCGGATGTTGGAGATTGTAAATCGTTTAACATGCGAAGCAATGTACTTTTTCCGCTCCCGCTCTCACCGATAATACAAGTGATTTTTTCTTTTTGAATCTGCAAATAAGGAATGTGAAGTATATCTTTATATTTGATGTCTTTTAATATAAACATAAGTTGCTCCTTTCTGATTCTATTTATATCGTATCAAAAAAGAGAAAGAAATAGAAAAATAAGGTTATAATGAGCAGCGTTTTTTCTTCGTTTTGAGTTCTATTAATAAGTTAAGTAAACGATCTAATTCTTGACTGAAAGAAATCACTTTATCATGAGTGAATCCGTACATTTCAACGAGATAGATCAATTCTTTCTTCTTCGCTTCTATTCGATCGTTTAGTTTCGTTAAGTTCATAAGTGAAATGTAATGCCTCCTAATAAAAGTATTTATCACATAAAAAATAAGACCGAATGAATTCGGTCTTAAAGGAAATAATAAAAACAACTTACAAATAGCATACACTTTTCATCAGTAGTTTTTAATATAAAAATAGAAAATTTTATGAATCAATATTGAGAAAAATATTTCTGGCAATTTCCATTTGTGAAAAAGTATTTTTTAATTGATGAAAAGAGGCTGTCCACATAGTAGACAGCCTTTATAGTATTAACCGTTATGATGTTTGTACATCCAGAGGATACCGGATTTTAATAATCTTGGTACACGTCCCATTAATGGCTGGTTTGCGAGTAAACCGAATCCGTGCTTCTTACCGAGAGAGCCGAGAACGCCTTTTAATTTAATAACAGGTAGTTCATCAGGAAGTGGTTCATTATTCCAACGTTTCAACAATATTTGGACAATTTGTTCTCCTTGACCTTCAGCAAGCTGAGCAGATGGTGCGTGTGGAAGTGCTGCGCAATCTCCGACAACGTAAACGTGCTCGTTGTTTGGGATATTGTGATATTTTGTTAAAACAACCCGTCCGCTACCATCCTGTTCAACTGGAAGGTTTCGAACAACTTCATTTGCTTGAATACCAGCTGTCCAGACGATTGCATCACATTCAAGCGGTTCGTCGTGGTTGTACACAATATTTGGCTCTACTTTTGTAATGTTAGAGTTTCGTATAATGGTAACTTTATGTTTTACGAACCATTCTTCTACGTATCTACTTAATTTCTCTGGATATGGGAATAGAATTCTATCTTTTCGATCAAATAAGTAAATCTTTAAATCCGAACGACTTTCGCGAAGTTCACTTGCAACTTCAACGCCGCTTAGGCCAGCACCAACGACAGCAACTGTTGCGTTTGGTTCTAGGCTATTTAATTGTTCATATGTTTTACGTGTTTGTTCAATCGATTGTAGGCTATGTGTATATTCCTTCGCCCCAGGAACGTTATGATATTTATCTTCACAGCCAAGTCCGATAATTAAATCATCATATTGGATAGATTCGCCGCCATCGAGATGAACAGCTTTTTCTTCGAGATCAATATTTGTTACTGTGCCGTATTGAATATTGAGGCGTGGATGCTCAGGAAACGGTATACGAATATGCGTTTCTGAAATTGTACCCGCAACTAATGCATAATATTCAGTTTTGAAGCAATGATATGGTACTTTGTCGATTAATGTCACTTGTACATCATCTGGAAGTTGGTTGCTTGGAAGTAGCCGCTGTAGAATTCTCATTCCACCGTAGCCGCCACCCAGTATTACGAGGTGTTTCATGATGGATTACCCCTTTTCTGTTGAAATATCCCCTAATCATAAAATTTTATATTAATAAAATATTTTGACTTTACTCAATCAAATTATATCGAATTTGTGAACAAATAACAATGCATGAATGAATACTCTGTTGTACAATAAGAAGAAAAGTAAAGTAAACTGTTTTTACCTTTTAGTTACTATTGCATTGCAAGTAGCATGTTATATAGAAGAAGTCATCTACTTTGAAGTGAAGTAATGAAGTAACTAAATAGTTTAGAACGTGTAACAAAAACAACAAGAAACAGCTTAGTTTTCTTCTTATAGATGAAGTCAGAAAGCCTATTACAGTAATGGGTAATTTGTTTTGTAGTACAGGGGGGAGAATTTTGATTAAACCATTAATTGAATTTTGTGTAGGTAACCTTGCGAGTGGTTCACAAGCAGCTTTAGAGAAATTAGAAAAAGATCCGAATTTAGATGTAATGGAGTATGGGTGTTTAGGATATTGTGGTATTTGTTTTGAAGGACCATTTGCCCTTGTGAATGGTGAAGTAGTACAAGGTGCAACAGTAGAAGAACTTGTAAATAATGTATATGAGTATTTGGATGAAAATCCAATGTTTTAAGGTGTTGCGAATGGGCAGCGCCTTTTTCTTTTTACATGAGATAAAACGTTATTTCGGAGGGTAGGATAATACTGATTATTAGCCTTCACCAATCGGGCTTTTACGGGCAGCCCGACTCCCACCTAACTTCTTTGCTCCAGCCGAATTTTGAGGTGGGAGTCTTACTGCCCACAAATAGCGGGAAAAAAAAGGCCCTTTTAGAAGGGCTTTTTTCTTACACTGTTTGTGCAAGATTGGCTCATCGCCAAAACGTTGTTAAATATGAGAAACGGGGGACATTCATATTGTGTTCTAAAAGCATGCATTTTATACTTAAAATAACAAATTATTTTTGGAGTGAATACAAATGAGCCAATTTTCTTTTACAAAAATGCATGGTCTTGGCAATAGTTATATATATGTAAATATGTTTGAAGAACAAATTCCTAAAGAAGATTTAGCTCTTGTGGCGGAAAAGGTTTCGAATATTAATACTGGTATTGGAGCAGATGGGATGATTTTAATTTGTCCTTCTGACGTAGCTCCAGTGAAAATGCGCATGTTTAATAATGATGGTTCAGAAGGAAAGAGCTGTGGCAACGGTTTACGCTGCGTAGCGAAATATGCGTATGAGCATAAACTAGTAGAAGATACAGTTTTCACAATTGAAACGTTAGCTGGTATTGTTACAGCAGAAGTAACGGTAGAAGATGAAAAAGTGACATTAGCAAAAATCGATATGGGAGCACCGCGTTTAACACGTGCAGAAATCCCAATGCTCGGTGAAGGTGAAACACCATTTATTCGTGAAAACTTCTTATATAATAATCATCGTTATGCATTTACAGCTGTTTCAATGGGGAATCCGCATGCAGTTATTTTTGTTGATGATGTAGAGAAAGCTCCTCTTACAACACTTGGCCCAGTCCTTGAGACACATGAAATGTTCCCAGAGCGAGTAAATGTTGAATTTATCGAGATTTTGAATGATGAAGAGATGAACTTCCGCGTTTGGGAACGTGGATCTGGTGTAACACAAGCTTGCGGAACAGGGGCGTGTGCTGCGGTTGTAGCTGCTATTTTAAATGGAAAGATGGAACGCGGTAAGGAAATTACAGTTCATTTAGCTGGCGGCGATTTAATGATTGCATGGACAGAAGAAGGAAATGTGTTAATGAAGGGGCCTGCGGAAGTAATTTGCCACGGAGTGTATGAGTACAAGATAGAAGCGTAAAGATGTATAATAGAATGAGAACAGAAAGGATGGTGTATTTCATGATTGAAGTAACAGAACAAGCAGCTTTTCAAATTAAAGATATGTTAAAAGATGCTGAAGACGGAGAGAAGTACGTGCGCCTTGCTGTACACGGCGGCGGATGTAGCGGTCTTTCTTACGGCTTAGGATTTGAAGTAGAACCAAACGAAGACGACACAGTTCTTGAGTTTTTCGGTGTTGAATTTGTTATCGATAAAGAAAGTGCTCCAATAGTTAAAGGAGTAAAAATTGACTATAAACAATCTATGCTTGGCGGTGGATTTACAATCGACAATCCAAACGCAATCGCATCATGCGGATGTGGATCATCTTTCCGTACAGCGACGAATGCTGGTAAGCCGGAGGAGTGCTAAGTACGAAAAAGTGCGTCAAATCAACGTTTTTAGTACCGAGATATTAGCGTGAAATCTTTTCGCAAACATAAAGCGCATAGGGTAAGGATGGAGAATTGAGCGTGGTAGATAACGTTCGAGATTCGACCAGACACAAGTAACGAAGTGTCTCTACGTAACCTTACTGCACAGTTATATGGGTTAATACAATCGAGCCTTCTTGACGGTGAATTACAATATTCATTCGTTGAGGGGTTTTTTTGTGGTTTTAAAACGTAAAAAGCGGCGGATCGAAAGATTTACATACTATGGGACGTTTTAAGGAAACTACGTGATAAGATTCGTGACAAGTAGCAAAACTGGCGTGAAAGACTTTATTGGAGCTAATATGCTGATATTAAAGATTACATAATAACTGCGATTGATTAACGTAGGAACTACGTAAGGGTGTGAGAAATAGTATTCACCCCCTTTTTGTGTTGCATGATAAGGTACGTTACGGGGAAGATGTCGCCATTTCTTCGATATTTAATAGTTGTGTACGTAATTCTTTCGTAAATAAAAAAGAGCGCCATTTTCCTCTTATTTAATTTAAAGAATCAATAGGTTTATGGTGGAACTCAAATCCATATCCAGATCCCCTCAATTGTTCACTTACAATGTTATAAAACTTCTTTCCATAAAAACTAGGTTCATTCTGCGAATACACTTGTATAATGAATTGTGTTCTTCCTATTGTACTTGGAACTTTTTCATAGATTTCATCACTTTCAATAAATCCTAAATATGTATTGATTTTGTCTTGTAGAAGTAAAATGTGCTCATCGTCAAGTTCTTCGCTTTTATTCCACTCTAAAGCATCAAAGATTGTTAAGTACACATTATCTTTATTATCCTCGTCTATTAAAACTAAATCGACTTGATCCGTATCATGTAATGCCATATAAAAGCCACCTTATTCTTCTTTTCTTATTACATTTATTTTTGTTGGTGGAATCTCTTCTAAATGTTCAAATGGGGGTTTGTTCCTACTTTTAACAATTGCACCTGATTCCGCAATTTCGGGGAAGGCTTTTTTCTGATTTTTGGTAAGCGGTGCAGTAGGTGACGATTTTAATTCCACTAAGTCAATCTTACCATTTGCGTCCTTGCCTCCTATATCTATACGAGAGCGTATGCCTGATTTTGTTTGTACAGTTATTTGCTCATTCATTTCAGATTTAGGTTTTTGTTGTTTTATAGATTCGAACATTTTTGTTTCGTATTCTTTACCTGCTAAGCTATTAGCTTTTAAAGTTTTCCGTTGTTTTTCTAGTTTGGCTGCTGCATCTATTGCATTGGAAACTTTTTTTAGCGCCTTTAACGACTTTATGAAGAAATTTAACGAAATGGTAGCCAATCATCCGAAGTTAGAATCCGTACTGATTCCAATTGGTGACGGGATGACGGTTTCTAAAGTGAAGAAATAATTATTATCTTACAAAAGTGTAATGTTCATGTCATGTTTTTGAATTTCTTCTTTAAAGCCTAGGCTTTAAGATAACAATATAAGAAAAACACATGAGGTGAAGGAAATGAAAAGATACATTGCACTTTTTAGTATTTTAGTTGTATTTGCAAGCCTGTTAGTTGGCTGTGATATTAATCGCTTAGGTAAAGATGAGTATTACGTTCAAATTACAGTAGATGGAAAAGAGTATAATGGTAAAGCTTCTAATGGTGAGAAGTATAAAGACTATCAATATAAGCTAACTGGTTTTGATAAAGATGGTAAAGAAAAAGAATTAGAATTTAATGCACAAAAAAACCTTCGTAAAGAAGCATTCCTACGTGTATACTACTCAGATAAAAAAGGTGTAACAGCTTGGGAAGAAGTGAAGAAGGACGAGCTTCCTGCGAAAGTGAAAGAAAAACTAGGTGCGAAATAGGACAGAAAAAAGGAATTGACGAACAGGGTCAATTCCTTTTTTCATTCTCAAAATCTTCTTCTGAAATGACTTTAAATCCATTTCTTTTAAATAAAGCTGTTGTTACCCCGTAACCAGTTTGTTTATTGCCGTTAAATTCTCCAGTGTAAATAGTAGAACTACCACAAGATGGACTACGCTCTTTTAAAATAATATATTCTGGATTTAAATCTTTTATTTGTTCTAATGCTTTATAAGCACCACGCACGAAAGCTTCTGTGACATCTTCACCATCTTTTGTCATCACTTTCGCTTTTCCGTCCAAAACGTCATCTCCATTCCCATCAATAATTTCAGCTGAAGGACGAGGCGTTGGCAATCCTCCTAATACTTCAGGACAAACGAGGATAGTATCTTCTCTTTGTAATAACTCCTCTATTTTGGAAACAAGATTATCGTTGCCGTCATACCGACAAGCGATACCACCTAAACAAGCGCTAACTACAATCATATTTTCATCTCCAATAAAAAAATAGTAAATATCACGCCAATTTCGCTTCCAGCTTCTTACCTATAAATGAGGTGATAAAAATGGGAAGCTTATATAATTTAATGAAACCATATAGTGCATTTCGAAGTAAAGAAGAGTTTAATACATACCAAAAACAAGTGTTGAAGTACTATCGATTTCAATTGAATAAAACTGATTCTATCATTATTTATTTTTTAGGAAAGTATGCGGTGAATGAGAAACAAAAAACAGTGGGAGTTGCTTGTCCGTTAATGGAGACGATTGCTACAAATGTTGGAAAGAGTATTCGCACAGTGCGCCGCTCGATTGCAAAGTTAGAGGAACTGGGAATTATAAAACGTGTTGCGACAAAAGAGAGACATAAGCGTGGCGGATATAGTGCAAACTTATATGTATTTCTTGCATCAGCAATTGACCGCATGGATGACCGTATGAAAATGTCCGCATGTGAAAGTGAAGAACATGCAGCTAGCTGTAGCGGGAAGGAGCAAAAATGCGAGGGGGAAACAATTCTTTCTAAAAACATTCCAAAAATAAAAGAGAAAAGAAAAGTAACGTACGAGCTTGATGAAACGTATTGTCGCCACGATATACCGAAGCCTTTTATATACGCACTTGTACCGATGACGAGTAATCCGAAAAAGATTAATATACTTTGGGCTAAAGTGGAACTTGCGTATAAAAAGAGTGGATTACTAGAGCAAGGTGTTTTACTAGAGCAAATATTAGCTGATGAAGAAGTGTACGGAAATTTCATTTGGCGTGTGAAAAGTGTTGTAAGAGCTTATAAATATGGAGAAATTCGTAAAGATGTTAGGGCACTTTTGTATAGTACAGTTCGAGATTTATTTTTAGAGGTTGGATTAGAGTGGGGAGCAGCATTAAGGAGAAGCAAGGGAATATTGTTATTTGATCCGTTTAAAAAGGAGCTAGGGGTATAATGCATGGTAGATGTAAGTCTTTTAATAACCAGTACTCTTTTTATTATTTGAATTATGATAGGGGGAAATATATAAAAACGTCTTTTTATTATATTAATATAATTGACTTTATGAATAAAATTGGTAGAATAGAGGAGATAGATTATTTAGAAAAGGGGAAAAAATATGAAAAAAGCAATAATAGCAAGCTTACTTTCTACGGCACTACTAATTCCAGCTAGCGCCTATGCGGCAGAAAGTAAAGGTAATGTAAGTACTTCTAAGCCTAAAAGTACAATAAGTGCTAATAAGGCAAATGGTTGGGTACAATCAGGTGGAACATGGTACTACTATAAGAATGGTGTTAAAGCAACAGGGTGGCAATCGATTGGTGGTAAATGGTATTACTTAGGTTCTTATGGAACAATGGAAACAGGTTGGGTTTCAATTTATAATCAAACAACAGGAAAATATACATATTATTATATGGATAAAAACTCTGGAGCAATGAAGACAGGATGGGTATTAGATAACGGATATTGGTATTATTTAAATAATGATGGATCAAGACAAACTGGTTGGTTATCACTTGGTAATAAATGGTATTACTTAGGTTCTTATGGAGTAATGGAAACAGGTTGGGTTTCAATTTACAACCAATCAACAGCGAAATATACATATTATTATATGGATAAAAGCTCTGGAGCAATGAAGACAGGATGGGTATTAAATAACGGATATTGGTATTTCTTAAATAGTAGCGGTGCAAAACAAACAGGTTGGCAATTGATTGGTGGTAAATGGTATTATCTAGGCTCATATGGTGAAATGGCAACAGGTAGACAGTATATAAATAATGTATATTACTACTTAAATTCAAGTTCTGGAGCAATGGAAACGGGTTGGAAAAAAGTAGGTAATTATTGGCATTTCTTTAATAATAATGGATCTGAGTATTACGGTTGGTTAAAATATGGAGGAAGCTGGTATTATTTAGATTCATACGGTGAAATGGCAACAGGACAGAAATGGATCGATAGTAAATATTATTACTTTAATGCTAGCGGTGTTTGGTTAGGATAACTGAATAATTGTATTAATTGATAGAATAGGTCGCATTTTATGATGCGACCTATTTTTAATAAATGACACGTATAGGTTAGTCAAACTTCCTTACAACTGGAACACGAATTGCGACAAATAGTACGAAGACGATAACGGCGATTGCACCGCTTTTCATAACTGTTACGATTGGAATTCCTATTGCGAGCGCAATTGATGTGAATGCATAAGAAAGCGGGATAAAGCCCATTGAAGATAGCATAAGTAAACTCATTACGCGTCCCATCATTGCTTCTTTTACTGTCGATTGAATCATTGCCATAAGCGGAACAATCGCCATTGCGATTGTAATACCGTAAAACATGCCGGCTAATAATGCTTGCCAAAGTACAGTGCTAAAGTTGATGGATAAGAAGAATACACCAGAAAGTAGCATCATGATAATACAAAATAGACCACGTCTGCGGTTAATGTTTTTTAATCCGACAATGACAGCGCCTATTGCCATCCCACCACCAACAGCTGCTTCTAAGTAACTGAACTGGAGTGAATCACCGTGCAGCACGTTTTTAACAAAAAGCGGGAAACCGACTTGCATCGGACCGATTAAAAATAAGTTTAAAAAGGCGCTACAAATGAGAAAAGTTGAAAGGAATGGTGATTCCTTTACATATAAGATTCCTTCTTTAATAGAAGTGAACATGCCTTTGTCTGTATCTTTTTGCTCTGCCATCGTAAATTGTATTTTTTGAACGAGTATGGCCGCGATGATCAGTAATAAAATCGTAATCGAAAAGATTGTTTCATAGTTCGTAAATTTGATGAGAATTCCGCCAAGTACAGGGCCCAAGATGACCGATGCTTGGTTTGTCATTTGTGTAAGTGAGTTTGCTTGTGTTAAACGGCTTTTTTCTACAAGTTCCGGTAGGATAGATCCATCAGCTGACCAGAAAAAAGCATCAGCAAGTCCAAAGAATAAAGCGAATAAAGCAAATGTATATAGTGTTACATCACCGACGATAAACCATGTGAGAATGGTTGCGACAAGAATAGCACGAATAATATTGGAGTAAAACATAATATTTTTTTTCGGGAATTTATCAGCTACAGCGCCGCCGACAATCATAAAAATAAGCCTTGGAACACTAAGGGCTACGAAAACAACACCGAGTGAAGCTTCAAGGTTTAATGTTTTTGCTATGTACCACGTTTGTGAAAAAGTAAAAAAGGCTAAAGCAAAGCTTGAAAAGAGAGTAGCTGCCCAAAGGAAAAGGAAATTCGTATTTTTTAATAACGGTTTTCCATTGCCCTCTACAGCAGATTTATTTTGTTGTAGTTCCTCCATATTGCTTCCTTTCTATGTACCAATTTTAGACTAAAATCTATTAAAAATCGTTTTATCCCGCGTTAACGGGCCGTACACTCCCACCTCAAAATTCGACTGGAGCAAAGAAGTTAGGTGGGAGATCAACTGCCCGTTAACGCCCGATTAGTTCAACTAATAATCAGTGTGGGATGGACAAAATCCCCACTGATTATAGTTTCACTTTATACAGTTTCTAATATTTCTATACTGCACCTTCTCATTGTAGACAATAATAATGAATTTGCCCAGTGGCTATTTAACGACAAAAAAGAAGATACCAAAGGGTATCTTCTTTAAGCTAATGCGATATAAATATCTACTTGCACGTTATTTGGATCTAATGCTCTTTCATCATAAAGCTCGAAATCTGTTGTAAAGGCACGCTTATTTTCTTTCGACCATTGCCAAATGTATTCCCAAGCCTCGTAAACGACTTCAGAAACTGGACCTTTTCTCGTTGTAAATACCGCATATGTAGCGGCAGGTATTGTTAAAGTTGTCATATTTTCAGGAATGTCTTCTAATGAAGAAACGGGCATACCGATCGTAAATTTATATGTACCAGTTTCATCTGATTCGTAATTTGAGTAGAAAGCGAATGTTTCCTTTGTTTGTTGATTTGGGATGTGATGCATGATTTGTTCTTGGAAGTATCTGTTCCAAAGCCCTGGAATTTTTCCTTCAGTAGATGCCTCTTTTTTATTTGTTGTCGTAATAGAAACGCCGATTGCTTGGAAAGCTTCTTTTTTTACGATAATAGGTTCTTTCATTATAAAATCTCCCTCCATTAAATGAAACGTATGTTCTGTTTAATTGTAACATATTTTGGGAGGGTATGGTATTTTTTACTAAAGTAAATAGCTGTGAAGAAAGAGAGAGCATTTGGATTAGGGATCTTTATAACGAAAGAACTCCTTTCATGTAAAAGGAGTTCTTTTCATTTCTATATTAAAACATACTCGAGCTATGCATCGGTTGAAGTTTTGCGTTTGGATCAAAGTAAGCTTTGGCATTGTTTACTGCTGTCGGTGCTTCACCAAAGCCGCAAGCAATGAGTTTTACTTTTCCTTCATATGTACAAATGTCACCAGCAGCATAAATACCAGGAATATTTGTTTCCATTTTCGAGTTCACGAGAATGCTGTTTTTTTGTATATCTAAGCCCCAGTTTTTAATTGGGCCAAGAGATGAAACGAAGCCGTAGTTTACAATTACGTCATCGACATCGATGATAACTTTTTCTTCAGTTTTTACGTGCTGAAGAACGACTTGTTCAATTTTGTCATCACCAATGAGTTCAACTGGAACATACGGCGTACTTACTTCTGCACGAGAATTCATTAAGTTCTCGACGCTATGTTCATGTGCACGGAATTTATCACGGCGATGAACGATTGTAACTTTGTCAGCAATCGGTTCTAACATCATTGTCCAGTCTACCGCAGAATCGCCGCCACCAAATACTACGACACGCTTGCCAGCAAATTTATTCATATCATCAACGAAATAATGTAAGTTTTTCTTTTCGTATTTTGTTGTATCTTCTAATTCTAAGCGGCGTGGTTGGAAAGCACCATTGCCAGCAGTAATAATGACCGATTTAGAATAGTGAGTTTGTTTATTTGTAACAAGTTTAAATATACCGTCAGCTTGTTTTTCAAGCGTATCAACAGCTTCTTCTAAGCAAACGGTTGGATCAAATTTCTTCATTTGCTCTTTTAAGTTATCAACTAACTCTTGCGCACGCACTTTTGGGAATCCAGCTACATCATAAATGTATTTTTCAGGGTAGAGTGCGGATAATTGTCCCCCAAGTTGAGGTAAGCTTTCAATGATTTTTACACTTGCTTGTCTCATACCGCCATAAAATGCTGTGAATAGTCCTGTTGGACCACCACCAATAATCGTTATGTCGTAAACTTTTTGATTTTCTGTCACTTTCATTCCCCCTATAGATGGAATTTTGATATTGATTTCATATATTGTTCATATGTACACGAAAATCCTGCAAATGATGACACTTTCAAATAAATGATAGCATATTTGAGTTTATAATACTTCTGAAAACGACTGAATTATATGTAAGTTTTCGCATAGCTGTTTTTTTATTGTATAAAATATACAGAAAGGAAAATACATGAAAAAAAGGCTGAAAAACCCTTGAAAACGCTATGTTATTTTAAAATATTGATAATTCTCTAGGTGCTTGAATTCTGGAATAAAACCGACTAATATAGGGAAGTATTATGTTAAATTTCTATGACAAAATTCGTACGATTTTTTGAATGTGTTTTGTTACGATATAGAATGTGATAAATTCCACATTCTTGACAAATAGAGTTTTTAGTACTTGGTATTATTTTTTATTACTATTATATAAAGAAAAGGGTTGTGATTTGGTGAAGACTCCAAAAATCGTAGTTTTAGGTGCAGGTTATGGTGGGATGATTACGACTGTTCGTCTGCAAAAAGCATTATCTGTAAATGAAGCTGAAATTACGTTAGTAAACAACAACAGCTATCACTACCAAGCAACTTGGTTACATGAAAGCGCAGCTGGTACATTACAAGATGAAAAAATCTGTCTAGATATTCAAGACGTTATCGATACAAATAAAGTGAACTTTGTACAAGATACAGTAGTAGAAATTAAAGCTGCTGAAAAACGTATTATCTTGAAGAATGGCGAATTAGAGTATGATTACTTAGTAATCGGTCTTGGGTTCGAATCAGAAACATTCGGAATTACAGGATTAAAAGAGCATGCATTCTCAATCGCTAACATTAATGCAACTCGTCAAATTCGTGAGCATATGGAAGCTAAATTCGCTCAATATGCAACTGAAAAACGTGATGAGTTAGTTACAATCGTTGTTGGTGGTGCTGGATTTACTGGTATCGAGTATGTAGGTGAGCTTGCAAACCGTGTTCCTGAGCTTTGCAAAGAGTACAATGTACCACGTGAAAAAGCACGCATTATCTGTGTAGAAGCTGCTCCAACAGCACTTCCTGGTTTCGATCCAGAACTAGTAGAGTACGCTGTAAAACAACTTGAGAAAAAAGGCGTAGAATTCCGCATCGGTACAGCAATTAAAGAAGCGACTGAAGAAGGAATTATCGTTGCAAACGGTGACGATACTGAATTACTTAAGTCTGAAACAGTAGTTTGGGCTGCAGGTGTTCGTGGTAATGGTATTGTGGAAGAGTCTGGTTTTGAAGCGATGCGCGGACGTGTAAAAGTTGATGAGTACATGCACGCTCCTGGATACGAAGATGTATTCATGGTTGGTGACGCAGCGTTAATCATTAATGAAGAGATTAACCGTCCATACCCACCAACAGCACAAATTGCTATTCAACAAGGTTACAACATTGCACACAACTTAACTGTATTAGTTCGTGGTAAAGGTGAAATGAAAAAATTCGCATTCGATAATAAAGGATCTGTATGTTCATTAGGCCATGACGATGCAATGGGCGTTGTTATGGGTAAAAAGTTAACAGGTTGGAAAGCTTCCTTCATGAAGAAAGTAATCGATAACCGTTACCTATTCTTACTAGGTGGACCTTTATTAGTTCTTAAAAAAGGTAAATTAAAGTTCTTTTAATATATAGTAGAAAAAGCAGAAACGGCTAAGAGCTGTTTCTGCTTTTTTCGTATCATACACGTTTTTTATTAACAGTATATCGAAAATATGGAATTTACCATATCTCATTCGAAAGGAAAAGTCACAGTGTATTTAAAAATATAGTATAATATATAGAAAAGAAAGAATATTCTGTTGCTTTCAGTGGAGGTGGTTACAGCATGGGAAAGCGAGGAAAAGTATGGTTAGCTGTTAGTGGTTTAGTGGCTACAACAGATGACAGGTGGCTATTCGTTAAGAAAAAATACAGTGGATTAAAGGGAAAATGGTCTTTACCAGCTGGTTTTGTAAATGAAGGTGAGACGGTTGATGAAGCTGTGAAACGTGAAGTTCTAGAAGAGACAGGTATTGTCGCTCATGTGAAGGGGATTATTGGTATTCGATCGGGCGTTATTCGTAATGAGATTAGTGATAATATGATTATTTTCCTTTTGGAGCCTGAAGGAGAAAACATTATTGTACAGGAGAAGGAATTGTCTGAAGTAGCGTTCTTACATCCAGAGAATATTGCAGATGATCCAAATACGTCTGTACTTATTAAATATTTGTTAGAAAGAAAATCAGAACTACATCTTGAAATGGACAAAACATTAAATCCAGGAGAGCAATTTGGTTATACAGCTTATCACGTATTTACGGCGCATGCGAAGGAGAGGGAGAAAGAGTGAGTATACCGGTACTACTTATTTCAATGATGTTATTCTTTATTTTATTTTTTGGAATTGGATTTTTACTCAACATGATTTTGCGAGCTACATGGGTAATGGTTATTGTTTATCCGATTGTTTGTATGCTTATTATTAATAAAGCGAGTGTGTGGGATTATTTTTCAAAGCCAAAAGAAACATTTTCTTCATTTGGGACAAGTGTATCGCATTTAGGACAAGCAGATGTGTTTATTTTGTCTACCGGATTAGTAGGCGCTGCTTTGGCAGGAATCGTAATTAAGAAACTTCGGAAAAGCGGGTATCAAATGTTTTAATCCCCAATCAATTTGGAGATTATTTTTTTGCATATTCCTTCATCGTATAGGGAATGATTAACGATGAAGGAGTGTGGAATATAAAAATGTTAAAACGATATTGTATTCGCATTATGATGACTTGTTTACTTGCACTCGCATTATGCGTAACATGGCAGGCTTTCACTGGAGTTTCTTTAGTGGAGATTTTAAAATCATATGAAGAAACGGGTGCAAAAGAAGTACATGCAGCAGAAATTGAGAGAAATGTTGTTCCGAGTAAAGAAGTGATAAATGCTTTAGAGCAGGCGAAAGACTGGTCTAAATATCGTGTAATTGAAATGACAGCAACTGGTTATACGTCAGGGATCGAATCCACTGGTAAGAGGCCGGGGCATCCAGAGTATGGTATTACATATTCAGGTGTTAAAGCGAAAAGGGATTTATATTCCACAATCGCTGCGGACTTACGCGTATTCCCGATTGGAACGATTCTATTCGTGCCAGGTTACGGATATGGTGTAGTAGCTGATAAGGGCGGTGCTATAAAAGGAAACCGTCTTGATCTATATTATGATACGGTGAAAGATGTTTATAGCCAATGGGGTAAGAAAAAAGTAAATGTATATGTAGTAAAAGTGGGAAATGGTAAGTTTACAGAAGAAGAGTTAACGATGTTAAATCAAGACGAAACAATGCAAGTGTTCCGTGGTCAATATTTAAAAAAAAGGTAGTCTAGTGGTAATAACACTAGACTTTTTTCTTTTCTTATGTCATAAAAGAAAAAATTGTAAGTACATGGGTTTTATACATGATGTAATAGAAGTTAGAATTGTCGCATTTTATCGAAAATAAAGTTATAATAGAGGTAGAGAAATTTAGGGGGTCTGAACATGTTTCAAGTACAAAAAGAATTAGCAAGCCATGAAGCGGTCATCGTTGCTTTATTTGAAGAAGATAAAACGAGTAGCTTTGTACAAGAACTAGACAAAGCGTTCGAAGGGCAATTACAAGCTTTAATAGAGGAGAAAGAATTGTCTACGAAGAAAAAGGCCATTTCAAAAGTACATAGTTTAGGGAAAACAAATGTGAAACGTTATTACTTTGTTGGCTTAGGTAAAAAAGAATCTTATACGACAGAAACGTTACGAAAGGCTCTTGGTAAGGCGTTTAGAACATTACAAGCAGCAAAAGTACAAGATGCAGCGATCTTACTTGATTCTTTCGTGACAGAGAAATTAGATGCGATTGATGTGGCACACATTGCAGCAGAAGTACAAAGTCTTGGTACATATGAATTACAAACGTATAAAACAAACAAAAAAGATCGTGTAGAGTTAGAGAAGTTCACGGCTATTACAGGAGAGGACGCGCAGGAAATTGAGGCTGCATTAACAGTTGGCTACGTACATGGACGTGCGACAAATTCAGCTCGTACACTTGTAAATATGCCGCCAAACGTATTAACAGCGACGAAACTTGCTGAGTACGCTGTTGAATTAGCAGAAAAATATGATATGGATTATAAAGTTCTTGAGAAGGAAGAAATGGAAGATCTCGGTATGGGTGCGTTACTTGCTGTGAACCAAGGTTCTACAGAGCCGCCGAAAATGATTGCTCTTATTTATAAAGGAAAAGAAGAGTGGACAGATGTAATTGGATTCGTTGGAAAAGGAATCACATACGATACAGGTGGTTATTCTTTAAAACCGCGTGAAGGTATGGTCGGTATGAAAGGTGATATGGGCGGTGCTGCTTCTGTTTTAGGTGCGATGGAAATTATCGGAGAACTTCGCCCAGAACAAAATGTGATCGCTGTTATTCCTTCAACTGATAACGTTGTAAGTGGTACAGCATTTAAGCCAGACGATGTGATTACATCTATGAGCGGAAAAACAATTGAAGTATTAAATACGGATGCAGAAGGCCGCTTAGCGTTAGCTGACGGGATTACGTATGCGAAAAAACTTGGTGCAAACTACCTTGTTGATGTTGCAACATTAACAGGCGGTGTAATTGTTGCACTTGGAAATCATACGACAGGCGCAATGACAAATAATGAAGGGTTGTTTGAGCAAGTGCTAGAGGCCTCTATGGAAACAGATGAGCCAGTTTGGCAACTACCGATTTTTGAGCGTGATAAAGAACGTGTCAGAAACAGCAAGTTTGCTGATTTAAATAACTCACCAGGTCGTGAAGGACACGCGATTATGGCAGGTACATTCCTAGGTGAATTCGCGGAAGATACACCGTGGGTACACTTAGATATCGCTGGAACATCTGAAACAACAGGAGCGCATGATTTAGGACCATCTGGAGCAACAGGTGCAATGGTACGTACACTTGCAACACTTGTTGAACGTTTCGGGGAAGAATAATTCTTTGAAGAAAAGGCTGTCTCAAATTTTTGGGACAGCCTTTTCTTATTGATATGGTACGCTTATTGTCAGTTTTTTTCGGTAAGTCGATATCAATTCATTTACTATTGAACTGTTCCAGAAAAGTGTTACATAGTGAAAGATTCGTCCTATAAAGAAATCGTATATAAGGTTCCATTTAATGCAAATGAAGTACGGCCTGTTTCTTCAGAGACAACTAATATAAGTGCATCGCTTTTTTCTGATAAGCCAATTGCAGCTCTGTGACGTGTCCCTAGTTCAGGATCAACTTCTATGCTTTTCGTTAACGGAAGAATATTAGCTGCTGAGACGATATGATTGTTTTTCACGAGAACGGCTCCGTCATGAAGAGGGTTACCTGGATAAAAAATTGATTCGAGCAGTGGTGCGGTTAAATGAGCGTTTAACGTTGTTCCAGTTTGAATGCAAGATTCAAGTGTCTCGTTTCGTTCCACAACGATAAGAGCACCATGTTTTCGAGCGCTTAAATGTTGAACGGCTGTTGTGATAAAATGTGAGCTTTCCGTATAAGGTGATAAATACGCCTGAATATAGTATGTAGCTGCTAATGTTTGTACATTTGCTAGCATATGATGAATATCTTCCATTTTGCATAAAATACATTCATCTTCTTTATCGATCGCTTCTCTCATAATCGATAATTCTTTTTCAGCAATTTCAATCATGTGTTTTGTTTGTATTTTGAGCTCTTCTGACAAGCCCCATTCTTGCATAATCCTCATTCCCTTTAGTGGAGTATTTAATCATAGTGTATACAAATATTCCTAGTAAAATCCTGCTAGATTTTATAAAATATTGAGAGACAGGTTGTTTTTTTCGTATAATAAAGGTATGACAAGCGGGAGGAGATAGAGATATGAATTGGAAACAAGAATTTAGTCGCTGGCTTTCATATGCAAAATTAGACGCAGAATTAAAAGAACAGCTAGAAAATATGAAGCAAGATGAAAAGAAAATTGAGGATAGCTTTTATAAAAATTTAGAGTTTGGCACAGGTGGTATGCGCGGTGAACTTGGTGCTGGTACGAACCGTTTAAATGTATATACAGTTCGTAAAGCGACACAAGGGTTAGCGAAATTTATTGAAAAATTAGGTGAAGAAGCGAAGAAGCGCGGTGTTGTTGTAGCGTATGATTCTCGTCATAAATCACCTGAGTTTGCAATGGAAGTAGCAGCTACACTTGGTGCACACGGCATCACAACATATGTGTTTGAAAGCTTACGCCCAACGCCAGTACTTTCTTTCGCAGTTCGTCATTTACATACAGTAAGTGGGATCGTTCTTACGGCAAGTCATAACCCACCTGAATATAACGGATATAAAGTATACGGTGAAGATGGGGGACAATTGCCTCCAAAAGAAGCTGATGAGTTAATTAACTACGTAAATGCAGTAAAAGATGAATTAACAGTTGAAGTAGCTGACGTGGAGCAATTAAAGGCTAAAGGTTTATTACATATTATTGGACAAGAAGTAGATGATGCATATGCAGCAGAATTGAACAATGTCATTATTAATAAAGAAATGGTGCAAAAGGTTGGTAAAGACTTAAAAATCGTCTTCACACCATTACACGGAACATCAAATATTTCTGTACGCCGTGGTTTAGAAGAAGTTGGATTTACAGATGTAACGGTTGTAAAAGAGCAAGAGTTACCAGATCCAAACTTCTCTACAGTAAAATCACCGAATCCAGAAGAGCACGCAGCATTTGTATATGCGATTCGTGACGGTGAAAAAATTGGCGCAGATGTATTAATCGCAACAGATCCTGACGCAGACCGTCTAGGGGTAGCAGTTCGCAATCATGATGGTGAGTTCCAAGTGTTAACTGGTAACCAAACAGGTGCATTAATGCTTGATTACTTACTATCTCAAAAGAAAGAAAACGGAACTCTTCCGGAAAATGGTGTTGTTTTAAAAACAATCGTAACGTCTGAAATTGGCCGTACAATTGCAAAAGCATACGGTTTAGATACAGTTGATACGTTAACTGGATTTAAATTTATCGGTGAGAAAATTAAGCAGTATGAAGAAAGCGGACAATATGAATTCCAATTCGGTTATGAGGAAAGTTATGGTTATTTAATCCGTCCGTTCTGCCGTGATAAAGATGCGGTGCAATCTGTTCTATTCGCATGTGAAGTAGCCGCATACTATAAATCACAAGGAAAAACGTTATACGATGGTCTATTAGAAGTATTTAAGAAGTACGGTTTCTTCCGTGAAGACCTTGTATCATTAACGTTAAAAGGGAAAGACGGAGCGGAACAAATCCAAGAGATGATGGCGACATTCCGTGAAAATCCTCCGAAGGAAGTAGCGGGTTTAACAGTCGTAGCGGTTGAAGATTATAAAGCAAGCATCGTTACATCTTTACAAGATGGACATAAAGAAGCGATTCACTTACCGAAATCAAATGTGTTAAAATATCAATTAGAGGACGGTTCTTGGTTCTGCTTACGTCCATCTGGAACAGAGCCGAAGATCAAGTTCTACTTTGGTGTAAAAGATGATTCTTTACAAAATAGTGAACAAAAGTTACTTACTATTAAAGAAGATATTATGAATCGTTTATAATATAAAGTAATTTTAAGTAGTAGGAACAAAAGGGAAGCGAAACTTCCCTTTTGTTCTATGTAAGGAAATAATCGTTATTGATCCTGACAGAAGAGAGGGTATTTTGTGATGAAAAAAGTAAGAAAAGCGATAATCCCAGCAGCTGGATTAGGAACACGTTTTTTACCAGCAACAAAAGCAATGCCAAAAGAAATGTTACCGATAGTAGATAAACCAACTATTCAATACATTGTAGAAGAAGCAGTAAAATCAGGAATCGAAGATATTATTATCGTTACTGGTAAAACAAAGCGCTCTATTGAAGATCATTTTGATAATGCATTTGAGTTAGAGCAAAACTTATTAGAAAAGAAAAAGTATGAGTTACTTGAAAAAGTACAAGCTTCTTCAAAAATGGTAGATATTCATTATATCCGTCAAAAAGAACCAAAAGGGTTAGGACACGCTGTTTGGTGCGCACGTAAATTCATCGGTGATGAGCCATTCGCTGTTTTATTAGGTGATGATATCGTTCAAGCTGAAAAACCATGTTTACGTCAATTAATTGAAGAATATGATAAAACACTTTCTTCTGTGATTGGTGTACAAACTGTTCCGGAAACAGAAACACACCGTTACGGAATTATCGATCCATTAGAGCAAGAAGGACGTCGTTACCAAGTTCGTAATTTCGTTGAGAAACCAGCACAAGGGACAGCACCTTCAAACTTAGCAATTATGGGACGTTACGTCTTAACACCTGAAATATTCATGTTCTTAGAACAGCAACATGTTGGCGCTGGCGGTGAAATTCAGTTAACAGATGCAATCCAAAACTTAAATGAAATTCAACGTGTATTTGCTTACGATTTCGAAGGAAAACGTTACGACGTAGGTGAAAAATTAGGATTCGTTCAAACGACAATCGAAATGGCCCTGCAACATCCAGAGTTACGTGATGACATGGTTACAATGATGAAGAAAATTTTAGAAGAACAAACGAATCAAGAATCTTAATATAAAAAAAGAGTTATTTCAGTATATTGAAATAACTCTTTTTTATTAGGAAATCGTCGAATGAGAATGCTGATAAGCAGAACGGCGTACAGCGTAGTATATACGAGGTGCGATAATAGCGCCGACAATTGTAAATGCAATATCTTTTACTGCGAACCACATCATAATCATCCAAGCAGCTTTATAGCTCATATTACCGCCCATGAAGAAATTGACTGCTCCATACATATAAGTAGTACCGATAATATAAGTTAAAATGATTCCTGTGAAAGAGGCAATTGCAAATGTACTGAATGTTGGTTTTTCTTTTTGCTCTACTAGTTTTCCTGATACGTAAGCAACAATAATAAATGCGATAATAAAACCACCAGTAGGATCTAAAAGTGCCCCGAATCCAGCTTTGAAGTTAGCGAAGATTGGTGCGCCGGCTAATCCGACGAGCATATACACAGTCATGGATAATGCACCAAGTCTACTTCCAAGAAGAAGACCTGCTAAAATTGCGAAAAATGGTTGCATAGATAATGGGACGCCTGCTATTTGTAGGAATGGTGCCCAAGATACAATATTTGCACCGATAGCCATAAGAGCAACGAACATGGCAGCTAATGCTAAATCTAAAACATGTAATCTCCTCATAATGTTAACCTCCTGTCGTTTTTTAGTTAACATTATCGTAGCGAACATATTTACTTGTTGTCAATCAAAATATTTTGATAAGAAGGCTTTAAATAGTCTCTTAGCAGCGTATATGGAATTCGAAATTGTGGAATCCCGCTTGCATAAGGAGCAATCTCATATAAAGGGAAATAAATAGCGAGATTGTTTGGTTCTAAAAAGAAATGAAATTTTTTAGCACTCATTACTTTTTCCGCTGCATCAGGAAAATAAATACTTTCATTTTGTTTAATTTGTCTTACAATCTCTGCACGGATTACTTCTTTATATTTATCTTTTTGTTGAAATAAATCGTCTAAGTGTAGTAACTTCTTTTCATTTAAATCAAATGTGTTTGCCTTCCACTTATAAAGACCGTGTGCTCCGCCTGTATATTGATAGTAATTCACATATAGGCTGAGAAAAGGGGGTTTGTTTAAAGAGACTTTATAATCAACATTCGCCACGTACGGGTGGAACGGTGTACTAGATCCTTCTGTTTCTTTATAATATTTTTGAGCTTCTTTTTCTAATTTGTTTTTAAATTTGTCAGTAGATTTCTTGTAATAGAAATTGAGCTTATTTTGAAATTTAGAATCGGAAAAGTTGTGAAAGGAAGGCCTATTAATTTGATATTCTATATAAGGTTTCTTACCTTTTTGCGTTACAGCCTTCACATTAATTGTCAGGTTGGCTACTTTGGCTGCTGTTGCACAATTTGGTACAATAGTCAGCAAGGAGAACATAAGCAGTAGTATACAAAATTTCTGTTTCATTTAGGTGAACCCTCCTTATATAAGTGTTATAGGTAGTTTGAAAACAAATAGGTAAAATTATACATTTAATTAAAATGAAAGAAGAGGGAAGCGATATGGCAAAAACTTTAATGGATTCACTTGGAATTGAGTTGTTAGAAATGACTGAAGACAAGGTGGTTGCTACGATGCCTGTTGATGAGCGCACGCATCAGCCATTTGGCTTTTTACATGGTGGTGCATCTGTTGCCTTAGCAGAAACAGTGGCAAGTGTCGGTTCATACAATTTAATTGACCAAGAGAAATGTATTTGTTTCGGTTTAGAAATTAATGCAAACCACATCCGTTCAAAGAAAGATGGGGTTGTAACAGCGATCGGGACGCCGATACATAGAGGGCATTCAACGATGGTTTGGGATGTTCGCATTATTGATGAGAATGATGATTTACTATGTATTTCAAGATGTACAGTAGCAATTAAAGAAAAACGTGAAAAATAAAAAAGAGGCAGCTCATTAGAGCAGCCTTTTTTTTCTTATAATTAGAACTGGATTTTCTTCTCTAAGAAATCTTTTAGTTCGCTAATTGGCATACGAACTTGTTCCATTGTGTCGCGGTCACGTACTGTAACAGCTTTGTCTTCAACTGAGTCGAAGTCGTATGTGATACAGAATGGTGTACCAATTTCGTCTTGACGACGGTAACGTTTACCGATAGAACCAGTTTCATCAAAGTCTACCATGAAGTCTTTAGCTAGTTCGGCGAATACTTCAGTAGCACCTTCAGATAGCTTTTTAGATAATGGTAAGATAGCTGCTTTGTATGGTGCTAAAGCAGGGTGGAAACGAAGAACTGTACGAGAATCGTTTTCTAATTGCTCTTCTTCATATGCATCGCATAAGAACGCTAATGTTACGCGGTCTGCGCCTAAAGATGGCTCGATGCAGTATGGTACGTAACGCTCATTCGTTTGTGGATCAATGTAGTTAAAGTCTTCGTTTGAGTGTTCCATGTGACGTTTTAAGTCGAAGTCTGTACGAGATGCAACGCCCCAAAGTTCGCCCCAACCGAATGGGAATTTGAATTCAATATCAGTTGTTGCGTTACTGTAGTGAGATAACTCTTCTTCACCGTGGTCACGAAGACGCATGCTTTCTTCAGTCATACCAAGTGAAAGTAACCAGTTTTTACAAGTTTCACGCCAGAATGCGAACCACTCTAAATCTTCACCAGGCTTACAGAAGAATTCAAGCTCCATTTGTTCGAATTCACGTGTACGGAATGTGAAGTTACCAGGCGTGATTTCGTTACGGAAACTCTTACCGATTTGGCCAATACCAAATGGAAGTTTTTTACGCATAGAGCGTTGTACGTTTTTAAAGTTTACGAAAATACCTTGTGCTGTTTCAGGACGAAGGAAGATTTCGTTTGTGCTAGACTCTGTAACACCTTGGAATGTTTTGAACATTAAGTTGAACTGACGGATTTCTGTAAATTCTTCGCTACCGCAATCTGGGCATTTTACTTCATGTTCTTTCATTAAGTCAGCCATTTGGTCGAAAGTAAGACCGTCAACAACCATTTCGATACCTTTTGCATCTAATGCATCTTCAATTAATTTGTCAGCACGGTGACGAGCTTTACATTTTTTACAGTCGATCATTGGATCGTTAAAGTTACCAACGTGACCAGAAGCGATCCAAGTTTTTGGGTTCATTAAAATAGCTGCATCTAAACCAACGTTGTGTGGAGATTCTTGAATGAATTTTTTCCACCAAGCTTTTTTAACGTTATTTTTTAATTCGATTCCAAGTGGACCGTAGTCCCAAGTGTTTGCAAGACCACCGTAAATTTCAGAACCAGGGAAAACAAAACCACGATGTTTCGCTAAGTTTACAACTTGTTCCATTGAATACATAGTAAAATCCTCCTTTTGAAAGTTAACGTATTGGCGATGACGTACTGGGTACTTGTGAAACGAGCTATTTCCGCCTCACATTTTGAACGAGCCGCTTCCGCTTTTCACTTATCCAGTTCCGGTGACTAGAACAGTCGGTCATTTCGCGCCTTCCTGTTCTGAGCGAGTCACCTCCACTTTTAAATTAAATACAAAAAAGCTCGTCTCTAGGCAATTTTGCCTAGGGACGAGCTTGTATATACCCGCGGTTCCACCCTAGTTGATGCGCATTTCGCACATCCACTTTCATCACGTATTGCTCGAGACTGCCGTTTCCTTGCGGTTTCAGGCTTTCACTATCCCTGAATCGCTTTTTATGCAAGTACTTATAAGTCCGTCATCGCTACTTATATTAATAATAATGAACATATTCTAACACGTTCTTTTTTAAATCACAATAGAGGAACGCGTCTATCTATGATAGAGTCTCGCCTATTTTTTCGTTATTTATTCCGTAATTTTGTTTAATGTGCTTAATTGCTTCGCGTTTGCTTAATGGAGCGAGTTCGTTGTTTTGAGCGTATTTCCAAACGACATCAGGCTTTGTTTTTGCATATTCACGAAGGACCCAGCCGATTGCTTTTTGAATGAAAAATTCTTTTGAAGAATGTAGTTGTCCAATAATCCAGAAAAGAAGTTCTTCATCCATCTTTTGTTTATATTTCAGTTGGAATAAAATGGCGGCGCGTTGTAACCATATGTTTTCTGATGCAATCCATTTTGGAACATATGCAGAAATCAATTCTGGACGTTTTAAAAAGATACCACCTAAAAATGTAGGGACAATGCTATCAACAGTGTCCCACCAAGATTTCGTGACGATAAGTTCTTCTAAAAAGGGGATATGAGTTTCGTTTATATGCTTTTTATATTTTTGCATGATATCGAGTGCTGCCGCTTGAAATTCACGTTCTGGCAAGTCCCACAGCTCACGTACGATAATTTGGAAGTCTTTTTTGTCTGGGAGGGTATGTATTTGAATAACGTCTTTCAATAATTGTCTTCTCTCGGGAGTTTGAATACCGAGAAACGGGAAGTGATTTTTCATATAACGTGTCATAGGCTCTGCTTTTTCAGGATTTTGATGAGCTGTAAAATGCTCTTGTAACGCTTTTACAAATGGATGCATACGTGTTTCTCCTCTCTTATTATCTTTCTCATATTATTATACAAAGAGTTTGGGTGAATTTTAAAACATAACTTGTAGAGTAATGAAATATGTTGAGAAGAGAGAGGAGAGGATAAGATGGAAGATCAAGGCGTACTAGCAGGTTTCTTTGCTCTTAGTTTTGCGTTTATTCTTGTTATATTGATTTGGGCAATTATTTCGTATTTGTTAACGGCTTTTGCACTTTATACGATGGCAAAAAATGATGGTGCAACGGATGGTGTTCTTGCGTTTATTCCTTTTTTGAATAGTAAGACGTGGGGGGACTTGGCGAAGGATAAATTACCAAATTTCTTGAAAGAAGAAGCAGGATGGAAAGTATTTGGTATATATGTTGCATGTTTCATTTTTAGTTACGTACCAATTATAAGTTTACTAGCAACAGCTGTTTCGATTGTGTTGTCTATTTATCTCATCTACGCTATTTTAGACAGATACGGAACGAACTCTATATTATTTACGATTATTCATGTCATCACATTTTCGGTGTTCTTGCCGATTCATTTGTTCATTATTCGAAATGAGCCGGTGAGGTATAACGAGTAGGTTTGTCGTTTTTGTTGATAATATTGGTTTGGAATAAAGTTTAATCAAAATATATTTAAAATTGCTGAATTGAAAAGATAAACCATCGCATCTTTTTTACAAGCATCGTGACTTTATCCCGCTATTTGTGGGCAGTAAGACTCCCACCTCAAAATTCGGCGAATGCAAGGAAGTTAGGTGGGAGATAACTGTCCGAAAAGCCCGATTGGTGTGGGCTAATAATTAGTGGGGGATGGACAAAACCCCCACTGATTAAAGTTTCACTTTATATCGAATCGGCGATGTATTTTAGATACAAGTAAAGAAAAAAGCGCTCTGCTTATCAGAGCGCTTTTTCTACTACATAAGGTAGCGTAAATAAATATAAATATGAGAAATGATTAATGAAACGATCATAATTGGGAAACCAACTTTTAGGAAGTCCATGTAGCTAAATTTATGTCCTTCGCGGCTCGCGATACCTGCAACGATTACGTTAGCAGAAGCACCGATTAATGTTCCGTTTCCACCTAGACAAGCACCTAATGCTAATGCCCACCATAATACATCGATTTGTGCATCAGAAGGTGATAAACCTAGTCCAACCGCCATATCGTTAATAAGTGGGATCATTGTTGCAACGAATGGGATGTTATCGATTGTTGCAGAGGCGATACCAGACACCCATAAAATAAGGATAGATGCGTAAGAAATATCTCCGCCTGTTATACCAATTACTTTTTGAGCTAACATTTTAATAAGACCGATATCGATAAGTCCTCCAACGAGTACGAATAGTCCTGCGAAGAAGAAGATCGTTACCCACTCTACACTTGCGAATACTTCTTCAATTTCATGTTCTTTCACACCGATTAGCATAAGTACAGTAGCACCAGTTAAGGCAATGATAGCTGCATCGATATGGAAGATGGAATGAGTCATGAAACCTACAATCGTAAGTCCGAGTACTGTTAAAGATTTTTTCATTAATACTGGATCTTTAATGTATTGTTTTTCATCTAAGCTCATTAATTTTTTTACTTGTACAGGATCAGCAATTAATTGTTTACGATACATGAAGTAAAGCATTGTTGCTGTAACTGCAATAATAATAATTACGATTGGAGCTAGATTTAGTAGAAAAGCATTGAAGTCTAAATGCTTATTTGCAGAACCAATCATAATGTTAGGTGGATCCCCAATTAAAGTTGCTGTTCCTCCAATGTTTGAAAAAATAATTTCAGAAAGTAAGTATGGAACAGGATTTACTTGAAGTATGCGCGTAATAGATAAAGTAACTGGAACAACAAGAAGTACAGTTGTAACGTTATCTAAAAATGCGGAGCCAAGCGCGGTAAGTAAGGAAAGTGAAATTAAAATTTTAATTGGATTTCCTTGTGCCCCTTTTGCTGCTTTAATGGCAACGTATTGGAAGACACCTGATTTACTCGTAATGTTCACCAGAATCATCATACCGATAAGTAACGTAATCGTTCCCCATTCAATATGTTTCGTAAAAGCGTTGTGTAAATCAACAACCCCCACAATTACCATGAGTGCTGCACCAAGAAGTGCGATGACGGCGCGATTAATTTTTTCAGAAATAATAATGGCATATGTAATTAAAAAGACTGCGATAGCAAAATAATACTGCCAGTTAGCGAGCTCTTGCGTTGTTTCGTGCAAAACTCTCATCTCCTTTCATTCACTTTTCTTAGTGTTTCAAAAATTAACTAGATGAAACACACATAACGTCATTATAAAGTAGAAAAATGGCGGATGTAAATGAAAGGGGGGATTTTGTCATATTTTCTGCATAGGTCATTTTTTCTTATTTTTAAAAATATTTGTGGGCATTTGACATATATATAAGATACATCCAATCTGAATATTTAAAATGGAATTAGCATTCGAGCTTGTTCGTGTAGGAGTGTCAAATAGAAAGGAATGACAAAGATGATAAGGAAGGGATCGTATGGATGAACAACGATTTTTATTTTTAGATTTTGAGTTTACGATGCCCCAGCATAGGAAGAAACCAAAAGGATTCTTCCCAGAGATTATTGAGGTAGGACTTGTTTCAGTTGCTGGTTGTAAAGTAGAAGATACGTTTTCATCACATGTCAGGCCGAAAACATTTCCTTCTTTAACGGATCGATGTAAGAAATTTTTAGGAATTAAACAAGAAGTCGTGGATAAAGGAATTTCATTTCCTGAACTCGTTGAGAAACTTGCAGAATACGAAAAAAGATGTAAACCGACCATTGTAACGTGGGGAAATATGGATATGAAAGTGCTGAGGCATAATTGTGAAATGTCAGGAGTAGCTTTTCCGTTTTTCGGACAGTGTCGTGATTTATCGCTTGAGTATAAGAAGTTTTTTGGAGAAAGAAATCAAACAGGGTTATGGAAAGCGATTGAGGCGTATGGAAAAGTAGGGACGGGTAAGCACCATTGTGCGCTAGATGATGCGATGACGACGTACAATATTTTTAAATTAGTAGAAAAAGATAAAGAGTATTTAGTGAAACCAGCACCTCCAACATTAGGAGAACTCGTTGATTTTTCAAAAGTGTTAAAGAAAGTAAGTACACAGTAACGACCAAATTGCACAGTATGTAATTTGGTCGTTTTGTTTTTTTACAGCTTATAATCTTTTTTTAACTGTTGAAGCGTTTCTAAACTACGCTGTGCAAAAGGTGAATCATCTTCAGAAAATGAATTTATTTGAGTTTCTAATGCTAATTGTAGCGACTCTGTATAATCGGGGATTTCTCCGTCATACTTTTTCACCATTTGCTGAGGAATGTTCGTTTGCTCACGAAAAGCTAAAGCGCGTCTTTCGTGGAAAAATGGTACGTCAGCTTGTTTTACATTATGTAAGTCACCTTGCGTCGGATGTTTTACAACAGCTAGCACTTTTACGACGTAACTGCCAGGACGGCTATTTGTAATTTCGCCGATGTATTTTCCTGTTTTATAAATACCTGTAACGATTTCGCCAATTTCAAATGTTTCTCTCATATTTTTCACCTCAAGTTTATAGTAAGGAAAGTGCAAGAAGGAGTCAAAGAAATCATTCGCTATCGGAATGTCCTTGAGAATATGAATCAGTTCAACTATAATTTAAAATGATATAACAGAAAATTCTGATGTTTTTAAAAATCCCATAATAAGGAGTGTTCTATATGATGCCTTTATATTTTCCGGAAGATAAAACAGAATATATTATTCCAGGGATTGTTTGCGTTCTATTTATTATCGGTGCAATTGCTACGTGGCGCATGTTCATTCGTGTATCAAAACGAGAAGCAGACCAATTACAAAAAGTAGAAGAAAAGCTTTTAGCTGAGAAGAAACAGTAATGCATTTTGTATGTTTCCCTCTATGCTCGGACAATCTAAGGGCAGAATGTATTTTGGAGGGAATAGAATGAAAAAACGGCTTTTTTTCAGTTGTTGTTTATTATTTCTGATGGCGGGTTGTGACCAAGGAAAGCCGAAAGAAATTGACGTGAAATTACATAATGCTTCAGGAGATGAAGTGGGGACTGCGAAAGTAATTCAGCAAACGAGCGGAGTAAAGATTAAGATTAAAGCGGAAGGTTTTACACCAGGCCCGCATGGGATACATGTGCATGAAATTGGAGAGTGTAAAGCCCCTCGTTTTGAATCATCTGGGAATCATTTTAATCCAGATAAGAAAAAGCACGGACTTCTCAATCCGAAGGGTGCAGAAAATGGTGATTTACCGAATGTAGTGGCAGACGGTTCTGGAAAGATTAAAGCTGACATTGAAGCACCGCACATAACACTTGAAGAAGGAAAAACGACGATTCATAGAAAAGATGGAGCGTCTATTATTATTACAGAAAACCCTGATGATGGTATGACACAGCCGGCAGGCAAATCAGGTGATCGAATTGCTTGTGGCGTGATTGTGAAAAAAGCATCGGATATAAAGAAAAAGTAAAAGCTACCGTGAATGGTAGCTTTTTTGTAAAACGGTATGATAGTGGTTACTACCAATAAAAGGGGGTTGTCCTAAAATAATTTGGGAACAACCTCCTTTGCTATTATGAAAATGTATGGCGCAGTCTGTTTAAAATCTCTTCTAAAACAGACCTTGGACAACCGATGTTAATTCGAATATGTTCTTCTCCGCCTAATCCATATTTCTCGCCAGGTTCAACGATGATTTTTCCTTTTTCCTCAAGTAATGTGGTGCGTTCACTTTGAGACAGCGTTAGGCGAGAGCAATCAATCCATAATAGAAAGCTACCTTCTGGCTTTGTAACAGAAAGAGTAGGTATGTGCGTTTCAATGTATTCACATGCGAAACGAGCATTCTCTTCTACATATAATCGGATTTCACTTAGCCAATCATTACATTCTGTATAGGCACTTTGCATCGCTGTATAAGCAAATGTATTTAATCCGTGGAAGCCTTGTCTATATTGGATAGATGTAAAAGCATGACGGAGTTTTTCGTTTGGAATGATAATAATTGATGCTTGTAATCCAGCGATATTAAATGTTTTACTTGGAGCCATACAAGTAATAGTGCGCGCTGCTAATTCTTCAGATAAAGAAGCGAACGGCGTATGCGTATGATCTGCGTAAATAATATCAGCATGAATTTCATCCGCGACAACAATTACATTATATTTGGTACATAACGAGCCTAGTTTTGTGAGTTCCGCTTTCGACCAAACGCGTCCAATTGGATTGTGAGGACTACAAAGAAGCATAAGATTTACACCT
Source organism: Bacillus thuringiensis (assembly GCF_014932895.1). Classification (GTDB taxonomy): domain Bacteria; phylum Bacillota; class Bacilli; order Bacillales; family Bacillaceae_G; genus Bacillus_A; species Bacillus_A thuringiensis_AA. Next base: position 401,040 of record NZ_JACYOF010000005.1, read on the forward strand.
TGTTGAAATTGTGTTTCTAAATGCTCGAAATTTATCGTATATGTACCATTTTGTTTATGTAATGGACTTTCGCATAATTGTCTGTTATTTGTTGTAACCATTTCGAAAAATGGCGGATAAATAGGTGGTTGTACGAGAACGGATTCGTTTTCTTTTGTGAACGCTTGTATGCTCGTACTAAGAGCTGGAACGATTCCTGCACTAAATACGATCCATTCTTTTTGAATATCCCAGTTGTACTGTTTTTTTGTCCAGTTACAAATAATATCCTCAATATTTTCAGGCGGAAGTGTATAGCCGAAAATAGGATGTTCGATACGTTTTTTTAAGGCAGTTTGAATTGGTTTTGGTATTTCAAAATCCATATCGGCAATCCAGGCGTGAATGAGTTCTTCGTTTTTATAAGTATCCCATTTTGTACTATGTGTTCCGCGCCGATTTACTGTTTTATGAAATAGTTGCATATAGTTGCCCCTTTCTTCTGTAAAACCGTTAAGTTATGAAAGTTCTCTCTCTTCTTATAGAATAGCTGATGTGATAGGATAAAGAAAAGTATTAAAAAGTGAAAAGGCGGGAAGCAGATGGGTACATATGAAAAGATGATAGAGGTTGTGAAAAATTGGGATCCGTTTCAAATGGGACCGGAGTTTTATGAAACAGAAGCGAGCGATGTTGTGAACGTCGCAAGTGTGTTTGACGATCCAAAATACATCGCAAAGAAGATTCAACATATATACTTTATGTCTTTTGAAGAAGTACCTGCGCTTGAAAAATGTGAGAAATTAGCTAAAGAGTTACTTGTATTAAAAGAAGGCGGAAGTTGTTCATTATAGGCTGTCGGAATTTCCGACAGCCTTTTAAATTATTGTGCGGAAAACGCAATGATTTCTTTATAAACATGTTCGGGCTTTTCTTCGGGGAGTAAATGTCCTGTGTTTTCATAAGAGATGAACGTTGAATTCGGTAAATCTTTATGGAGACGGTGTCCTACATGTACAGGGACAACACGATCTTTTTCACCCCAAATGAGTAGTGTAGGTGTTTCGATTTTTTGTAATTCAGTTGAAGATAAGTCACCTTCACGGTCTCGTATCATGCGAGTTAAGGCAGGAAATATGCGATTATCATAAAAAGGGGCGGAGTAACCTTCCTTCATTTCATCGTCAATTAATGAGTGATCATGAACAACATTCATTAAGTTATGAACAATACCGCGCCGTATAATCCAGTTCTTTACGTATAAATGAAAGAACGGTAAATAAGAAGAGTACATTAAAGGTAAGTTTGCGCGTGCTAAATAACTAGAGCTACATAGTAAAATCGTCTTTGAGATTAGTTCAGGACGTATACGGTTTACATAGAGAGAAATTTGCCCACCCATAGAATGCCCAACTAACACAATATTTGAGAGAGATAAATGTTCAATTAAATCGATAATAATCGTTGCTAAATTGTGATAAGAATACTTAAAGAGATGAGATTTATCACTTTTTCCGAACGGTGGTAAATCAAGGGCAATTACTGTTCCTTCTTTCGAAAGCAAAGGAATGAGATGGCGATAACTGAATGAGGAAGATAAAAAGCCGTGAACGAGTACGAAAGTAGGTCTTTCTGTTATGTTCTTATGTTCATATAATTCGTAATGAATAGTAGTACCGCGAGTGGAAAAAGTGAAATAAGGGCAAGTATATTCGTGATTCATTTTTTGTCACTCCATTGATTTTTGTTCATATCATCTCCAGGCAAGAAAAAAATATGTTAACAAAAAAAGGCAAGATGACGATGTCATCTTGCCTTTCGCTTATTTATCATTACCCGCGAACAATATTAGGTGGTGTTTTTCCTTGTAATCCTGCAACTAAATTTTCAGCTGCTGTCATGGCCATTTGCTGCCGAGTTTTTAATGTTGCAGATCCGATGTGCGGTAAAGTCACAACATTTTGTAATGATAAGAGCGGATTATCTTTTTGAATCGGTTCTTGTGTAAAAGTATCGATACCTGCTGCAAAGATTTTCTTTTCTGTTAACGCATGGATTAACGCTGCTTCATCTACTGTTTTCCCACGAGAAGCATTAATAAAGATTGCTGTTTCTTTCATTAATGAAAACTCTTTTTCTCCGATAAGATGATACGTTTCATCTGTTAATGGAGTAAGCAGAACAATAAAGTCAGATTGTTTGAGTAGTGTTTGTAAATCACAATATGTAGCATCAAATTTTTGTTCTGTTTCTTCTTTACGGCGGCGGTTATAGTAAAGAACGTTCATATCAAATCCGAATTTTGCTCGTTTTGCAACAGCCTCTCCAATTCGTCCCATTCCGATAATACCAATTGTACTATGGTGCACATCTAGTCCGAAATGTTCTTTTCCTATTTCAGCATTCCATTCACCATTTTTTACATAGGAATCGAGTTCGCAAACGCGGCGCCCAGCAGATAACATAAGAGCAAAAACAAGGTCAGCTACTGTATCGTCTAGTACGTATGGTGTATTCGTTCCAATAACATTTCGATGTTCCATTGCTTGTAAATCAAAATTATCGTAACCAACAGAAATGTTGCTCACTACTTTTAAGTTAGGAGCCACATCTAATAATTCTTTATTAATAGCAGATCCGAAATTTAATAACCCATCTTTATCTTGTATTTTCTCCAATAGAACATCACGAGGTACTTTCTCATTTTGATCCCATTTTTCGTAATCGCAGTGTTCTGATAAATAGTTTTCTACAAATGTTGGAACTGGTTCGGCAATATATACTTTTGGTTTCACGGTTCCATCCCCTTTCCTCTTTATCCCGCTATTTGCGGGCAGTAAGACCCCTACCTCAAAATTCAGCGAAAGCAAAGAAGTTAGGTGTGGGGATCAACTGCCCGTAAAAGCCCGATTGGTATGGGCGAATAACCAGCGAGGATGAACCTCTCGCTGATTAAAGTTTCACTTTATTTTGACATAATTCTCTAAAAAAATCTTCTTTTCAAACTGGAAAAAGTATTTGTATAATTTAGACACAAATGAAAAGGAAGGATGATTTATATGGTGACTGAAAAGGAATTAGAATTATTAGCATGTCTTGAAAAAAGTAGTCGTTTATCTGTAGATACATTAGCGAAGCTGTTAAATATAGAAGTAGAAGAAGTAAAGAAGATGGTTGCGAAATTAGAAAGTGAAAAGATTATTGTGGACTATGTAACACATATCGATTGGACGAAGGTGAAAGAACATACTGGTTTAACGGCAATGATTGATGTGAAAGTTACGCCAAAGCACGGCGTTGGATTTGATGCAGTTGCTGAACAAATTTATCGCTATTCAGAAGTGAAATCCGTGTATTTAATGTCAGGGACATATGATCTTTCTATCACATTAGAGGGAAAGACGATGGGAGAAGTAGCGATGTTTGTTTCTGAGAAATTAGCAACAATTGAATCTGTCGTTTCTACAACAACCCATTTCATTTTGAAGAAGTATAAACACGAGGGAATTATTTATGAAAAAAACGATGATGATAAGAGAATTGTGGTGACACCATGAAGCAATTTGAACTATCTAGAGCGGCAGAATCTTTACAACCATCTGGTATTCGAAAGTTTTTCGATTTAGCAGCAAATATGAAAGGTGTTATTTCTCTTGGAGTGGGAGAGCCAGACTTTGTTACACCTTGGAATGTACGGCAAGCGTGTATCCGTTCTTTAGAACAAGGCTATACAGCATATACAGCAAATGCAGGATTATTGGAGCTCCGTCAAGAAATAGCAAAGTATCTAAAAAAACAATTTGCAGTATCTTATGATCCAAACGATGAAATCATTGTTACAGTTGGAGCGAGCCAGGCGTTAGATGTAGCGATGCGCACTATTATAAATCCTGATGATGAAGTGCTCATTATTGAACCGAGCTTCGTTTCTTATGCACCGCTTGTAACATTAGCTGGAGGAGTTCCAGTTCCTGTAGCGACTACTTTAGAAAACGAGTTTAAGGTACAACCAGAAAAAATTGAAGCAGCTATTACAGCGAAAACAAAGGCAATTTTACTTTGTTCCCCAAATAATCCAACAGGTGCAATGTTAAACAAATCCGAACTAGAAAAGTTAGCAGTAATTGTTGAAAAGTACAATTTAATCGTATTATCTGATGAAATTTATGCAGAGCTTGTATACGACGAAGTATATACAAGCTTCGCGAGTATTAAAAATATGCGTGAGCATACGATTTTAATTTCAGGATTTTCAAAAGGATTTGCGATGACAGGGTGGCGCCTCGGTATGATTGCAGCTCCGGTTGGATTTTCAGAATTAATGCTCAAAATCCACCAGTATTCTATGATGTGTGCACCAACGATGTCTCAATTCGCAGCACTTGAAGCGTTACGTGGGGGGAATGATGAAGTCATTCGGATGAGAGATAGCTATAAGAAACGTCGTAATTTTATGACGGCATCTTTCAATGAAATGGGATTAACGTGTCATGTGCCGGGTGGAGCGTTTTATGTCTTTCCTTCTGTTGCCTCAACTGGATTATCTTCAGCGGAGTTTGCGGAACAGTTATTACTAGAAGAAAAAGTGGCTGTTGTACCTGGAAGTGTATTTGGAGAAAGTGGTGAAGGATTTATTCGTTGTTCGTATGCAACATCGCTTGAACAACTTATGGAAGCAATGAAGAGGATGGAACGGTTCATAGAGAATAAAAAAAGGACAAAACATAATACGTTTTGTCCATAAAAGGGGGGGAATACTAGAAAGCCATGTGTTAGTATTCTATCCCAATATTGGAGAATTATACGTACTACAGGAAATTTTTTCATGAATTTTGAATGAGTTCTGTCATAGTGGTATAATTTACTAATATAAGGTGTGTGCCTGTTAGGTAGCGATACTTAACAGGCGTACTAATTAATCGGATATTTAAGATAAATACATCTGCTTTGCAATCTACATTTGTAGAGAAAATGGTAAACGTATGGGAGTGTTTCATATGTCAGAACAATATACAACAGGAGTGGTTGTAACAGGGAAAGTGACTGGAATTCAAGATTACGGTGCATTTGTAGCGTTAGATGCAGAAACACAAGGACTTGTGCATATATCTGAAATTACAAATGGATATGTAAAGGATATTCATGACTTTTTGAAAGTCGGCGATACAGTAGAAGTAAAAGTACTTTCAATTGATGAAGAGCACAGAAAAATGAGTTTATCATTAAAAGCGGCGAAAAGAAAACAAGGACGGATTCTTATACCGAATCCATCTGAAAACGGATTTAATACGCTGCGAGAAAAGCTGACAGAATGGATTGAAGAGTCCGAGTTAACAAAGTAAAAGAGGAGCGCATATGAGCGTTCCTCTTTTACTTTATCTTATGATATATATTTGCAAATATGATTGCATGCAATCATATTCGTATGTCGGAGGTGAAAGGACATACTGATTATCGAATTTCGTTTGTTTCTGGGTGCGTACCAAGATTTTCAGATGGTTTAAACAGTAAACCAAGGTTAATAAGCCCAGATATACCAACGATGCCGTAAATAATACGTGCAAGAGCTGAGTTTTGTCCACCGAAAATGGCTGCTACTAAGTCAAACTGAAAGAACCCGATCAGTCCCCAGTTCACAGCGCCAATTACAGTAAAGACTAATGCGATACGTTGCAGAGTACTCATGAAAAAGCCCCCCTTAATTGTGAAGCATGAGCAAGTGATGAGTTAATTAACTCTTTTATAGAATGGGGTAGTTATGTTGTTTTTATACATAAAAAATGTTTGAAATAGGATGTATATACATCTATACCAAAAAATGCGCATTTTTATGCAAAAAATGAACTTTTTCTAAAAAATATATATTGGTTACGTTTACAATGGTTGAATCGCTTGATTTACAACTTCAGTTTCGCTAAAGTGAATACAGAAATACATATCCATAATTGGAGGGAAAAAGATGAGTACACATGTAACGTTCGACTATTCTAAAGCGTTATCCTTCATCGGTGAACATGAAATCACTTATTTACGTGATGCAGTGAAAGTAACACATCACGCAATCCACGAAAAAACTGGAGCTGGGAACGATTTCCTTGGGTGGGTAGACCTTCCGCTTCAATATGACAAAGAAGAATTCGCTCGCATTCAAAAATGCGCAGAAAAAATTAAAAATGACTCTGACATTTTACTTGTTGTAGGTATTGGTGGTTCTTACCTAGGAGCACGTGCAGCAATCGAAATGTTAAACCATTCTTTCTACAACACGCTTTCTAAAGAACAACGTAAAACTCCACAAGTGCTATTTGTTGGACAAAACATTAGCTCCACTTACATGAAAGATTTAATGGACGTATTAGAAGGTAAAGACTTCTCTATTAACGTTATTTCCAAATCAGGTACAACAACAGAGCCAGCACTAGCATTCCGTATTTTCCGTAAGTTATTAGAAGAAAAGTATGGAAAAGAAGAAGCTCGCAAACGTATTTATGCAACTACAGATAAAGCGCGTGGTGCATTAAAAACATTAGCTGATAACGAAGGTTACGAAACATTTGTTATTCCAGATGATGTTGGAGGTCGTTTCTCTGTATTAACGCCAGTTGGTTTATTACCAATCGCAGTAAGTGGCTTAAATATTGAAGAGATGATGAAAGGTGCAGCTGCTGGTCATGATGACTTCGGAACATCAGAACTAGAAGAAAACCCAGCTTACCAATACGCAGTAGTTCGTAACGCTTTATACAATAAAGGAAAAACAATTGAAATGCTTGTTAACTATGAGCCAGCACTTCAATACTTCGCTGAGTGGTGGAAACAGTTATTTGGTGAAAGTGAAGGAAAAGATCAAAAAGGTATTTTCCCATCTTCAGCAAACTTCTCAACTGACTTACACTCATTAGGTCAATACGTTCAAGAAGGTCGTCGTGACTTATTTGAAACAGTTCTGAAAGTAGGTAAATCTACACATGAACTAACAATCGAATCAGAAGAAAACGATTTAGACGGATTAAACTACCTTGCTGGTGAAACTGTAGACTTCGTAAACACAAAAGCATACGAAGGTACATTACTTGCACATAGCGATGGCGGAGTACCAAACTTAATCGTAAATATCCCTGAATTAAATGAGTACACATTCGGTTACCTTGTATACTTCTTCGAAAAAGCATGTGCGATGAGCGGCTACTTATTAGGTGTAAATCCATTTGACCAACCTGGAGTAGAAGCATACAAGAAAAACATGTTTGCTTTACTTGGTAAACCAGGATTTGAAGAATTAAAAGCAGAATTAGAAGAGCGTTTAAAATAATAAAAAGCGACCGATCTCGGTCGCTTTTTATTATTTTACCGAAAAGTACATCGGTATATTCAAACTGGAATGGGTATGCTAAAGGAAAAGTCTAGGAGGGATGGGCTTGATTCCGATTCAATCAAATTTAGAAGGACGTACATATGCGTTATATAAGTTAGAAGAGGTTATGAAACCACTTGGATATAGTATTGGTGGTAATTGGGATTATGATAAAGGATGCTTCGATTACAAAATCGATGAAGAAGATGGGTATCAATTTTTACGAGTGCCGTTTACAGCAGTAGATGGTGAACTAGATGTACCTGGTGTAGTAGTCCGTCTTGAAACGCCGTATATTCTTTCGCACGTATATCAAGACGAACTAGATGATAATGTGAATACTTTAACCGCTGGAACGAGTGGGATGGATCAATTTGCTGAACCGAAAGATCCAGATGGAGATGTAAAAAGAAAATATATCAATATTGGGAAAGTGCTTGTACAAGAACTAGAGTGTCATTTTATTAATGGTGAATAACAATGAGTATGTCGCTTTTGATAAGAATGAAGGTATGGACTGGGTTAATCATATATTGATCGTCGCGCTTTATACCTAGTAAGAGAATGTTTTGTTTTAACAGGGTATAGCTACAATTTGCAAAGGTTTGTCCAGTGCAGGACGGAGAAAGCTCCATCAGTTGTAATTTGTTATCAGAGATTTCATCGTAAAGTGAAAATAGTACACCTGAAATAGAAGGGAATAAAAGAGAAGCGGTAAATACATAACTCGTTAATTTATTTCCTTCTATAATTTCTGATACACCAGCTCTCGTTGCATTTTGAATTTGTTCCGTAGTAAGTAGTTCGGCGATGCAGTGAATGTTTGGATTGAGCCCTTTTGCAGTTAAAATATTTAAAATAGACTGTGTATCTGCTAAGCTTTCATTTTTTTCTTTATCAGCTGTTATTAATATGGTGTGGGCCGTTGCAATATTAGCTTTTAATAAAGTTTGATCGTGATGCGGACATCCTTTTATAAATTCTAAATGATGAAATGGTTTTGGAAGTAAAGAAAGTGTTTCATCAATTAAAACGATATCAAGGTTTGGTTGTAATATTTGCATTTGTTTTACAACATGTTTTGCGCGCTCATTCCAGCCGACGATAATCATATGACCGTTAGATGTAGCAGCTTCTTCACCTTTAATCTTCATATATTGTTTACTAATCATTTCAGTAGCGAACAGAACCATATAATAAGAACAAAAGCCAGTCCCTAATAAAATAATGCCTATACCAATCAATTTCCCTATGGTTGTATGTGGGGCAAAATCGCCATATCCAACTGTGAAAATGGTAACGATTGACCACCAAATTCCATCAAACCATGTGGTGAAGTGAGAGGGCTCTAATCTATGTATAAGAAAACCGGAAAAAGCAGTAAGTACAATAATAAAACAAATTAAACGAAAAATAATGGAATCACGAAATGTATCTACTAAATTCGGACGGGATTTCAATTTCCTATTCCTCCTTGCTTTGCAGGACTACATTCATTGTTACCATTATAGAAAAAAGAAAAACTCTCTAAATGAAGAGAGTTTGTCCAGCTATTTGCGGGCAGTAAGCCCCCTACCTCAAAATTCAGCGATAGCAAAGGAGTTAGGTGGGGGATCGGGCTGCCCGTAAAAGCCTGATTTGTGTGGGCTAATAATCAGTAGGGGATGAACAACCCCCCCTACTGATTAAAGTTTCACTTTATTTCATGTTACATACTTTCCACTTCAGTTTGCTGGACACTTTCAAGATGCTGGAGAGCATAGTAAACATCAGCAGTATGCCTTTTTTGATCAATAGACAATTTAAGATGTAAATAGTGAGAACCATTTTCTAATGTTTTGAGCTTCATATTCTTTACTTTTATATCCATTTCTTTTATCTCTTCAATAACAATCGGGATATTGTCCATATTGCGCACAACAAGTTTAACTGCGATATCACGTTGACGAAATGATCTCGGCCCTAAAAATTTCATCGTTAATGGTATAAGTTCTACACTGATCATAAGGAAACACATCCCGAAAGTCGCTTCGATATAGAATCCAGCCCCAACGGCAATACCAATACCAGAAGCACCCCAAATCATAGCAGCAGTTGTTAGTCCTGCGATACTATCGTTGCCTCTGCGTAAAATAACACCTGCACCTAAAAAACCAATCCCTGATACAATCTGAGCGGCAAGTCGAAGGGGGTCCATATTCATATGATCGGTATGTGGTAAGTTATAAGCTGCTTTAATAGAAACAATTGTTAGGAGGCAACTAATAATAGAAATGACTAAACAAGTTTTTAAACCAAGTGGCTTACGTTTTAATTCGCGTTCTAAACCGATGGCGAATCCTAAAATAGCCGAGAGACCTAGCTTGAGTAATAAATCGGTATAGTCCATATATATTCCTCCTTGTATGATACGGTATATGAATAAAACGTTTATTATAGAAAGAAACGCTTTTTGATAGAGTAACTTTATATAGAATATATGTAGGAATTATTCATACATGAAAGAGATAGTTCGTTTAAGTATATGATATGAAAAAAGAAATGTGGGTAGTTTTAAAAAAAGTTTATAAAAGGTGTTGCATTTCATTTTTCACCATGATATATTAATAACCGTCGCTGATGCGGAAACGCAGAAAACGACAAAAAAGAAATTGAAAAACTTAGTTGACATCGAAAAACGAAGATGTTAACATAAGGGAGTCGCAAATGAGCGGCCAAGTAGTTCTTTGAAAACTGAACGAAACAAACAACGTGAAACGTCAATTTTTATTTTAGATGCTAGACAAACTAACTTTATTGGAGAGTTT
>NZ_JACYOF010000006.1 GCF_014932895.1 Bacillus thuringiensis
GGGGCACTGTTTTGTTTTTTGAAAAAGCGTGTATAAGCATCCGCGAGGTTGCGAATAGACGACTGAATCGCAATACTATCCACTTCTTTTAGCCAAACAAACTCTTTCTTCATGGCAGGAAGTTTGGCAGAGCATGTACCATATGTCAAACCTTTTCCTGTTTCTTTGTATGCATGATCCCATAGAGATAGGAAATGATTGAATACAAAACGAGAACAACCAATTGTTTTATTGATTAGGGTCGCTTGTGCTTTATTTGGATAGATACGAAATTTAAATGCTTTATTAATCATCATTCGTTTCACCCCCATTTCGATATGGTTCTATTATACAACAAACATATATTCGGTGGGTAGTGAAGTAACAGTTTATGTATGTCGAACAATTAAGATGGCTTTCTGCCATCCCTTGTCCGAAGCCAATTCATCTCCCACCTACTCACTTCGCGTTCCTTGAGGAAGGAGCCTTCTTGGCTAAAATGATAAAATTCATTATAGGAAGTTTAAATAAAATCCCTACTTTTAATACACCAATCTAACAAAAATGTTAAAATATACAAAAAGACTTAAGGAGAACTGCATATGAGAGAAGATTTCAGCAATACAGCATTAATTATAATTGATGTTCAAAAAGCTTTTGAAGAAGAGAAATGGGGTACTAGAAATAACCCTGATGCTGAAGAGAATATTCAAATTCTTTTAAATGTGTGGAGAGAAAAAGAATATCCGATTATACATATTCAGCACTTATCTGATAACAATCAATCTATTTTTCACTCTAGTAAAAAAAGTTCAGATTTTAAAGATATTGTAGTTCCAATCAAAGATGAAAAGATTTTTAAGAAGAAAGTAAACAGTGCATTTATAGGAACTGGACTTGAAGAACATTTGAAAGAAAATAAAATAAAAAAAGTCGTAATAGTAGGATTAACAACTCCTCACTGTGTATCAACTACTACTCGAATGAGTGGTAATTTAGGATTTGAAACTTACCTAGTATCTGATGCAACAGCTGCATTTGCAATAAAAGGTGCAGACGACACATATTATTCAGCTGAACAAATACATAATGTATCATTAGCAACTTTAGATGATGAGTTTGCTACAGTTTTAACGACTGAAGAATTGATTAAAAAGTTGCAGTTAGTTGAAACAATACAGTCGTAAGATGTTTGTTTTAATTGTATATGATATACACAGTTAGAGGTACCGTCTGACGCTCACCAAACTAAAACGAAATTGTATCTATAAAACGAAAAAATCGCTATTCTTTCTATAGAATCATAGGAAAGGATGGCGTTTTTGATATGAACTTATCGATTTTTGATGAACTAGAATTGTTTTCTAAAGAGTTGCAACGATATATGTCACCTGATGCTTTAGAGCAATTAGCTAAAAATGTAGGGTTTGTGAAACCCAATAAGGTTTATTTCGTATGCAAATCTTTAAAGAACTTACACTAGATCTTTAGACAAAAGAAAAAATCTTACATGAAATTAAACTTATATAATATTAGCTTGATGGGCATGGTGTACCGCCAACATTTTAACGAAAATATATGCTAAGCAAAAAATAAAATAAGCCATCCATATGGACAGCTTATTTACATAAATTTCGTTAGCGGAAGTAAATACATGTGTTTTGCTTAACATTAGATAGATGAAATAAGGGAATTAAGCACTGATTTTAATTGTTCTCTCGTCGTAGGATCTAGGATTTCTGCTTTACTATTAATCTTGGTTCCTACGACACCAATTTGTAAAGTGCTTTCTTTTGGGATATTTGCTTCAATCATTTGTAATGTGAGCATTATTGATTCGTGTGCTTTATCTCCACCTGTAATACGTGAAGAAGCACTAATAACAGCTACTGGTTTATTCATAAATTCTCCCGATGATACAACCCAATCAAGAGCATTTTTTAGAACTCCTGGAACTCCCCTCGCATACTCAGGGGTACAAATTATTACACCATCGGCTAGTTTAAGTTGTTCACGTAAGTCCTTAACTGAAGCAGGAGGATCATCTGTATCTGCTTCAGGACTAAAGTATGGGAGATGTTCCAATCCTTCATAAAATTGAAAATCAATATTTTCCGATTTCAGATTAGAAATAGCATATAAAACGTTTGTATTAGAGGAATTCTTCCGTAGACTTCCTGAAATAGCGAGTATTTTTATTCTGTTTTCATTCATAGTATCATCCATTCTATTAACTACAAATTTGATTTTTAAATTTCCACTATTTTTTCAAATTCCTTAATATTCCACCTTTCATAATTATACTGTTTTTGAAATGTCGTGTTCAACTAATTTGCCCCATCAGTTGGATAAAGAACCCTGTATCTTTTATACATGTCAAGTTTACACAACGACACATTATTAGTAGCAAGGAAAACGCACAAACTTTTGATACAATTGAGTTTGTGCGTTTTCTTTTTTTATTATTCTATGCATCATTTTATACATTCCTATCCTGGCTTGGGTTTTAGGGTACTCGTTTGTTACTGGATTAGCCGAAAAACTGTATAAAATCTTGCATACTCTTAGCCTGGTTTTTCCGAAATGTTGCCGAAACCCTTTTTGGAAATAAAGAAAAGACACACTAAGGTGCCCTTTCCAATAGTTTTTTTAGCAGAAGCAACTGCATCCGATAATGATTAATAGGATGAATAGCACAATTAGTAAGGCAAATCCACCGCACCATCCACCGCCGGCACAGCTACCACAACTACCGCCAAATCCCATAATAATCAATCCTCCTTTAAGTAAGAGGACATAACTTGAGGTCACTCTTGCATTTTAACGGATTCAATTTACTGTATGGTTTTATATATGAAATGAGCAGGTCCTTTTGAAAATAAAAAAAAGACGCCATAAAGCGTCCCCCATTTGGGTAAATAAGAAGTAGGGTTTCCAATTCAACTAAAAAAATAGAACAGGTGGTTAGAGTTTATCATATTCTTCTGCTGAATGAACATGCATTATTACATATCAACGTAAAACCCTCTATTTTCCATTTGATAAATTATATTACCAATATTTAAAAGGTTTAAATAAATATTTCTACAAATTCAATATATTTACAAAACTTACAAAGATGATACATTTAAGGTGCAAGTTATAAAAAAACTATTAAGGGGGAATTTTTATGTTCAAGAAATTAGTAGTTGGAGCATTAGCAACTGGTATTGCATTGACTGGAGGCATTGGGGCTGCATCGGCGAGTACAGAAAGCGCAAAGTTAGGAGGTACTTGTGTTACTACAGGAATTTCAGATTATGGAAATGGTTTGTACGGTAAAGAAGTCTATAATACATCGAATGTATTTGCTAATTCATTTACAGAAGACGGGATTAAATGGTACTTTAAGTATTCTTATAAAGCAAATGAGAGTTGTGGAGGTTATTATGCTCACTATGAGGGCAAAAAATTATAAAATTCTTACCGAAAAGCCCTTTCTATTTATTTAGCATTATTTTTTAAAAAGAAAAGACACTCAATTGAGTGTCTTTTCTTCGACTTGAACCACTTTAATTTTAATAATATGTATTGGACGCCAATCCATATATTATTTTACCATATTAATTAATATTGGTCATTGAGAAATATTAAAAGCACTTTTTCGAGTGCCTTCAACTATTCAACTTTTAATTTAATTTCTACTCATTTAATTGCATTTGCACACAAAAATCAATAATAAAGTTATTTAATCTTTATTGAACTAAAGCACCTGTTAGTTGAAGAACAACAAAATGAACTGACAAGCAACAGATATGGAAATTTGGCTAAAAAAGTTATCGATTGTATTTACTCGCTTGATTCGCAAACCGAATTGCTCCTAATTAGCCAGTCTTTGATTAGTTCTTGTACTATTTTACGTTTTTCTATTTGAAGCATATGACCAGCACCATCTAAAATGGAAAACGTAGCATTCGGAAATTTTTCTAGAAGAAAAAAGTGGTCTTTATAACCACAGATTGAATCTTGTTTCCCTAGAATGATGAGTACAGGTTGTGTAAGTGTACCTACATCATTAAGCGGTTCTTTAGAAAGAAAATACCCTTTCTCTCTCCAATTTGACATTAAAAAATTTTTATTAGCTAATAATCGTCCAGGTTGGATTTCGTTTAAAAAGTAGTTAAGGTTCTCTTCATTTTGATAATTCATCAATGTTTCAAAAGCCATTCTTATATCAGAATCCAAATCTGTTAATAAATCTTCATCTTTTGTAACAACTATTTTTTTAGGAAGATCCCTATCTTTCAAATGAAGTGAAGTAGCCAGCAAACAAATACTCTTTACATTTTTATGTCTATGGTGCAAAACACCTTGTGCCAAATATCCTCCAAATGAAAAACCAATAAGAGAAAATGCTTGGTTAGGAATTATAATATCAATAAAGTTCAAAATATTTAAAAGCATATCATCTGAAGAGTTGAAATTTTCGTCAATTAAACTTCGGCCGTGAGCAGGTAAATCTATATATATCCTCTGAAAACCCTGAATTTTATCAAAAATTGGCTCTATCCAGGCTTTCATAGATTTATGGTCTGTACCCATTGAATGCATTATTAATATCGGAAAGCCATTCCCTACGATTTCATAATAAATACTACCCTTTGCAACTAAGCAATCCATCGGAATTTTTCTCCCTATCCATATCAATTTTATCCAACCTATTTTATGTGAACCTACTATGATATAGTTCTGTACCAAGTTAAAAATACCTTTTGACCGCTTGAAAGAAAGGTTTTTAAATAACTTTATTTCTCTTTTCTCTATTTAACCCTATTTAACATATATTTCTTATGAATATGTGAATGTTTATTTTTCATAACATAGATTAATACCACAAATCGAATAACAGATATCATACTTACCAAAAGGAATAATGGCTGATAGCCAAAATTTTCAACAATTAATGTAGAAATAAGCATGATTAATAACGTACCTATCTGACTGAGAGAAAGTAAACCTCCTAAAGTTTTCGCTTGCTCCCCTTCAGGAATCCTAACAAAAGCTTCTTTCTCTGAAAGAGTGGATAATAATGGACTAGTTAAAGTTACGAAAGCAAAACTGAATAAAAAAATACCTGCTATTCTTAAAGCACTACAGAAACGACTTTATTGTTATTTCTAGGAGTTCTTATTCAGTAATTGTTTAAAGAATGAAACATCTTTACTTTTACACCGTCCACATTTACGGGCGGTGTAATTCATTTTTCT
This sequence comes from Bacillus thuringiensis, assembly GCF_014932895.1. Classification (GTDB taxonomy): domain Bacteria; phylum Bacillota; class Bacilli; order Bacillales; family Bacillaceae_G; genus Bacillus_A; species Bacillus_A thuringiensis_AA. The sequence goes on from NZ_JACYOF010000006.1 coordinate 5,226, forward strand.
GCTTTAAGATTAAACATCTTTATTATCATTACATAGTATGCCCCTTTATGTTCCATTACAGGGAGAATGATAAGGCATTTTTTATTTACCCAATTACCGAACTCTCAAATGTTTTAAATAATTACCTCCCCCCTAATAACTGAGTATGTTTATTTCTCTAAAGTTTTTTTATTAACTAATACGGTACGTGAAGTTTTATCTATTTCTTATAAAAAAAGCCCCCATATACCTTACATCTATGAGAGCTACCTAATGGTATTTAGACTTTCGACTCTATTCTATTAGAGTTTAATTTTTCTAGACATAATAAACTCCTTAAACGAATTTTATATATATGATTTAGACATTTGAACACAAGTCCCTTCTAAATCTTTAATAGCCCATAAATGAACAAAATAACTTAACATGGTAAAATAATATTTGGATGGGAGTCCAGTACATATTATTAAAATTAAGATGGTTAAAGTCGGAGGAAGGCACTCATTTGAGTGTCTTTTCTTTTGTTTTAAGTTTAAATGTTAAAAAAAGAGTTTGGATCCAAATTCTTTGGGGCATTATCTTGAAAATATGTTTAGTGTTGTAAATTTGTATTTTCCTGATGCTATCCCATCACAATCTAGCTAAGAAAAGCAAATAACCCCAGAACGAAATTTTTAGGCTTCCTTGTCACGAAATAACTTATTTATTCCTTTAGGGGTGATCTGTTTTTTAGCTTGATAGCTATGTGATGGTATCCTTTACTTAGCTAAAATTCCCTTCTACAACAAAAGTCCGTTACTTGACGGACTAATAGAATTAAACAGACTTATTTTCGTTTTTCTTTATGTCAATACCTAATTGATCTTGCAAGGCTTTCTTACCGTTGTTTGTAAGATGGACTGCTCGACTTTTTTCTTCTTTTATAATCCATCCCTGTTCAAAAAAAAGATTGGCTATTTCAGATCCCAACCAACCAGAGATATGGTAACGTCTTTCACTCCAATCAAGACAAGGCTTTGCAAATATCCTCCTTTTTGTATTAGCCTTTTCAATATTGATCCCAAATTTTAAAAACCACTTTTTCCCTTGCTCAGTCACAGCGTATTCTCCATCTTCTAGAGTTAGAAGTTGTCTATCAATTAGTCCCTCAGCTATCTTTACACCAAGATCCCCTGCAAGATGATCATAACAGGTTCGAGCATTGCGAACTTTTTTTAGTTGATTTGACTGCCTCAAAGAGCGAACTGGAGCAATTGGTGCAATCGTACCTAATTTTTCAAGAACTTCTGCTACCTCTTGATTAGCAAGTCTATAGTACCGATGTCTACCATGTTTTTCAACATTAAGGAGATTACCCTCGACCAATTTAGAAAGATGGGAACTGATTGTTGGATGTGACACTTTTGCCATATATGCTAATTCACTAGCTGGTAAAGCCTGACCATTCATTAAACAATCTAAAATTATTGCTCTTGTAGGTTCTGCCATTAATTTTGCTATATATGAGAAATTCGGATATACATTCATATTTCGATGATACCCTAATTATTGATTTGATACAATTATCTTAAATCCACAAACAAGGAGGAATTTATAATGAATGCAATTGAACTTTGTATATTAAATTTAAAGGAATCAAGAAGGCGCTCTATCAAACTGTGGAGGTCTCTTCCTGATAGCTTGCTTTCTTGGAAACCTGATAACGAAGCAATGTCTTTTGGGGAGATGATTCGTCATGTGTGGAGTGCAAGTTTCCATTATCATATGCTCTTAAGAAACAACGGATCGATAAAAACAGAAATACATACCCCCTACGATGAAGAACCCATCACTTCTGTTGAAAAAGAGATAGAGCTATCGAAAACATATTTTGCCGATTTTATTGAATATGTTGAATCCATAACAACGGAGGAACTAGAATCAAGACTTATCGATAGAAGTGATGTAGGCTACCAACGATATTTGGGTGACATGCTTTTAAGGATTGCCTATCATGATGCGGTCCATACTGGTCAGTTTTTACAATACTTAAGAATGGTAGAGTTGGAAAGACCCCTTATATGGGATTAACCTTAAATAAAGATTTTGTGAGGAAAGCCCCATTGCCGTCAAGTTTAGATTAGGTAAAAAGGTTGTGGTAACTTGATGAATAATACGAATATTGTTGCAAACCGAGCACTTTCTCTTTTTAGTGAAAAAATGATAATCCTGACTGCTGGTATCGGGATGTTTCTATCAACTTTAGATACTGGTATTATCAATATTACTTTACCATTTTTAGAAAAAGAATTTCATTCAACAGTAACTATAACGGCATGGAGTGTAACTATATATGTCATGGCACTTAGTGCCACTATCCTTTTATTTGGAAAACTTAGTGATCATGTAGGCCGAACACGAATATGTTTGTGGGGGATTGTTATATTTCTTTTCAGTTCTATATTATGCGGCTTATCTCAAGAAATGTGGCAATTGCTTGTATTTCGAGCCATTCAGGGCATTGGGGCCGCTGCTTTACAAGCTACATCTGCAGCTCTCATTACAACTCTTGTCACTCCTAAGAATCGTAGTCATGCATTAGGTACCTTAGGAGTAATGATAGGATTAGGGCCTATTTTAGGTCCCACTGCAGGAGGTTTTTTCATTTCACTTGGGAATTGGCGATGGATTTTTTGGATTAACATTCCATTATGCCTAATTGGATTATGGGCTTGTTACAAGGTTTCTCGCGTTATAAAAGAAGAAAAACATCCATCACCTATCGATGTATTGGGAAATATATACTTTACTTTAAGCGCCTTGCTATTTCTTTTTGGTATATCGCATGGAACAGGCGTAGGGATGAAAAGTATATCTACGTGGGGATATATCATGATTTCAATTATTTTATTAGGTATTTTCATAATTCATGAATCAAAAGTAAAACACCCTATTATAGATGTACATTTATTCCGGCATTCAAACTTTATCGTCCCTATATTTGCAACAGTAGGTTTTGGGGTGGCCTCACATTGCTATCAAGTTAAAAAATCTGTTGTTCCTCAAAACGAAAAAATGAGCTGAATTCTTATAGACAGCTGTGGAGGGTGGGATTTTCGCTTTGGAGGCATTTCAAAACCTTAAGTTGATGGAAAGGAGTTCTGGTGTGAACGTTACACTTCTTGGTTCGTCTAATATTAAAAACTTCGGATGATTCAGCAATGCAATGGCAATTCCCAATCGCTGTTTCATTCCCATAGAAAATTCCCCCGATTTTTTCCTGTCTGTATTCACTAGCTCCACAACACGCAATACCTCATCAATCCTTGATTTAAGCAACCCTAAAACAGTCGTACGAACCTGCAGATTTTCTCTTGCTGTTAAATTTTCATAAAGCGGAGGAGACTCAATTAAAGCACCAATAGAATGTAAATCGTGCCGCGTCCATTTATGACCATCAAAATGAATCTCACCAGAAGTAGGCGTAAGCATGCCCGTTATCATTTTCAAAGTGGTCGATTTCCCTGCCCAATTAGGACCTAACAATCCATAAATTGAATGTTTCGGTACAGAAAGCGAAATATTTTGTACCACACTTTGCTTTCGAAATGTTGTGCAAAGATTTTTTGTTTCTAACATAATCTCATTCATTCTAAACTTCCTCTTCGTATATTATGAGTCTAGAATAAACGACAATTATAAGGATTCTATAAGGAAAATGAAAAAACATAGGAACAAAGAAAAAGCGCTTTTCTCACGTGATTTTAATCTATTTCTCATATGTTCTTCGTTTTCTATTGCTAAAATATATAAAGCTCCTACACTTTTTGAATGCAACTCCTCTCGCAAAGGTTGAAGGTAAGATTCGTAAATTCACTCTTAATATAAAAACATTAACGAGAGATAATCTGTATGCATTAACAGTAGACCAAGTGACCTTTTCTTCACTTTCAACGAGGATTGATTTGACCTTTGATTATCCAAAAGAAATGGGAGCTAATGACAGTTGACCAGCGTTTGACTATACTGCGACGATGATAAGGGGCAAATCTACGAAGGAGGCAGCTTGCAAGTTGGTAGCACGGGACTTTTCGGACACCATATTGTTTTAGCTCTGCCACCAATGGATAATCCTCCAAAATCTTTAACAATTGAACCTACGTATCTTAGTGGTCAAAATGATACATTAAAAAATGGAGGTGCTGAAGATTTGAAAATGACTGTGTTGCTACAATAATTGAAGGGTTTTGCTTGGTTTCTATGTCTATTGACTACTAGTAAGTGACGTTATGTTAACTTGACTTGTGTGGAAAAAACATCGCAGACTTCCTTAATGATAAACTTGGATTTGGATAGGTATCCTTATTTAAAGAGAGAGAAATAAAATTAAGTTGTGGGAAACCACTTTAAAGAAAGGAAATTATATATGCAAGAAAACCAAAATAAAATGAAAATTTCACTTAACAAAGTGCCACAAGTGACGATTTTCTTTTGGATCATCAAAGTTTTGTGTACAACTGTTGGTGAAACATTTGCTGATTTCATCAATTTCAACATTGGACTTGGTTTAACTCTTACTACCATTATTATGGGAGTTGCATTTTTTATTGCATTGTTTTTTCAATTTAAAGCAAACAAATATGTTCCAGCCATTTACTGGGTAACGGTTGTTCTTATAAGCGTATTTGGTACACTGGTAACGGATAATTTGACAGATAATATGGGCATACCACTTGAGGTTAGTACAGCTGTTTTCTCGGTGTTACTAGGACTGACTTTTCTATTTTGGTATATTAGTGAAAAAACACTATCGATCCACTCGATTTTTACTAGAAAAAGAGAAGTTTTCTACTGGCTTACGATCCTTTTCACCTTTGCACTTGGAACAGCGGTCGGCGATTTATTTTCCGAACAACTTGGTTTTGGTTATCTTAACACAGGAATAGGCGTTGTTATTATTATTACTCTTGTGTTCTTAGCTTATAAATTTTTGAAACTTGATGGAGTATTAGCTTTCTGGATTTCGTATATTTTAACTCGTCCGCTTGGAGCGTCACTTGGAGATTACCTATCTCAACCAAAAGTAAATGGCGGATTAGGACTCGGGACAACCGTTACGAGTGTGATTTTTCTGATCGCTATTTTAGCAATCATCGTTTTCCTTGCCGTTTCAAAAATTGATACAAATGCTAAAAGTGATATAGCAGAAACAAACCAAAGTAATACAAATAAGAAACATGTGCTAACACAAACGATTGTTGTACTCGTAATTTTCTTAGTTGTTGGTATAGGTGGTTATAACTGGCGCAGTAATAATATTGCATCAAAAGGTGCTGCAGAGCAAGCTACATTAGCAGGGCAATTAAACGATTTTGTTAAAATTGAAAATGATATGCTAAACGCTGTAAATAAAAATGACTTTGCTTCAGCTAAAAAAGGCGCTGATAATTTGGAACATCAGTGGGATACACAAGAACCTAAGCTTCGAAAAATTGATAGCACTACATGGACAAAAATTGATGGAACAATTGACTCTGTGCTAGCAGCGGTTCGTTCTTCAAAACCTGATGTTAATCAAAGCAAAACAGCACTTACTAATTCACTTAGTGTCTTAAAAGGGGCAAATAAATCAACATCAAAATCTAGTACCTCACAAACTACATTATCTGGACAGTTAAACGATTTTGCAAAAATCGAAAATGATATACTAAACGCTGTAAACAAAAATGACTTTGCTTCAGCTAAAAAAGGGGCAAATGAATTAGAACATCAATGGGACACACAGGAACCTAAGCTTCGAAAAATCGATGGCGCTACATGGACGAAAATTGATGGAACAATTGATGTTGTATTAGCAGCAGCTCGTTCATCGAATCCTGATGTAAACAAGTGTAAAACAGCACTTAACAATTCACTTAGTACCATAAACGCAGCAAACTAATAATAATCTTAGGAATCGCCAATCGCGGTTCCTTTTTAAATGGAACTCTTATTAAACTGCCTCGTTTTCTTAAGTACATTTCTTCACAATTTTCACGATACAATTAAAAATGTTATTCCACAATCGGGCGCTTTAATTGGTGCGAAATGTTCCTGGCTCAAATGAAATGTGGTCACACAATTTCGGTAAAGGTCAGGCAGTTTTAGATTTCTAAAGTTGAAGGGTTATGTCGAGGAGTCGAATGAGGAGGTAACGTTCTGAAAGGCTCCCCCTGCGTCGAATAGCACGCTGTTTAGTAAGGAAAAGCGTGTTATAAGCTCGGCTAATAGGCGTGAGAATTTACCGTAACAGTCCAGCTGACGAAAGCCTACCCGATGGGGTGGTGTAAATCATGGTGCTTGGGTTGAACAGATATGGTGAGAATGCAATGAAATATAATAAGAAACTGTATTGCTGACAAACTTCTGAATGTACGGGTCTAGACGCGCATTATATAGAAATGTATTTACTACTAAATGTAGGGTTAGCTGTGGATGAGTAAGAATCAATTATATAAAAATCCATCTTGTGTTACAGGCACATGCAATGCTAACAGGCCCATAGGAAGCACCTAAGTTTGTTCCATAAGGGGTACCGCCACATCGCTATCAAGCTAAGGTTTTACACTATCCATAAAGCAAAAAAGACGTTATCCTTTCTGTAGAATTATAGGAAAGGATGGCGTTTTTTATGGATTTTTCAATTCTTGACGAACTTCAACCGATTGCTGAAGAATTACAACGACATATGTCTCCTCATGTTCTAGAACACCTAGCTAAAGAAAAAGGATTCGTTCAGCGAAAGAGTAAATATCAAGCACAGGAGTTAGTTGCTTTATGTGTATGGCTTAGTCAACAGGTCGCAAGTACATCACTCACACAATTATGTAGCTGTCTTGAAGTATCTACAGGTGTTCTTATTAGTACTGAAGGACTTAACCAACGATTTAATGCTTCCGCAGTACAATTTCTTGAACAAGTTTTAGCTAACCTTCTAACTCAAAGAATTCATTTAACAAAAGAAATAATTCATCAATATACCACAATCTTTAAGAGCATTCGGATTCTAGATTCTACAACATTTCAGCTTCCAGATAAGTTTTCTTCACATTATCAAGGTTCAGGTGGAAGTAGCCATACGGCAGGAGTTAAAATTCAATTGGAGTATGACCTATTGAGTGGAAAGTTCTTGCACGTTTATGTAGGAGAAGGAAGAGAAAATGATAAAACCTTTGGTTCAACAAGCCTACAAACCATTCGACCAAAAGACTTGTATATAAGAGATTTAGGCTATTTCGACTTACATGACTTACAGAAGATCCATGATAAAGGAGCTTACTATATCTCACGTTTGAAATTAAATTCTCGAATCTATCGTAAGAATGATAAGCCAGAGTATTTTCGAAATGGGGCCGTGAAGAAAGGATCACTCTATATTCAGTTAGATATGGAAGAACTCATGAATCAATTGTCCCCTGGTCAAACAATGGAAATTTCAGAGGCATACATTGGACAGTATCAAAAATTATCAGCTCGTGTTATTATTCATCGATTAAAAAAGGAACAAACAGAGAAAAGGTTGAAGGAACAAGCCAAAAAAGAAAAGAAGAAAGGTATTACCTACAAAGAACGAAGTAAGCGGTTGAGTGGGATCAATGTGTATATTACGAATCTTCCTGCAGAAAATATTCCAATGGAACATATCCATGACTTGTATTCATTACGCTGGCAAATTGAAATTTTGTTCAAAACATGGAAATCTTTCTTTCAAATTCACAAGTGCAAAGAAATCAAGAAAGAACGCTTAGAATGCCATTTATATGGTCAACTCATTAGCATTTTACTCTGTTCATCGGTGATGTTTAAAATGCGTCAGTTACTCTTAGATAAGAAAAAGAAAGAGTTAAGTGAGTACAAATCTATTTATATGATAAAGAATTATTATCTATTGTTTTACCATGGATTAAAAAAGGATATCCAAGAATTATTAAAAGTTTTTCTGCGTTTATTTTATCTTTTAGAGAAAAATGGACGGAAATCTCACCGTTACGAAAAGAAAACAGTCTTTGATATCCTAGGCGTTATGTATGATTGTACGTTGTCACAGAGTTTCAAAGTTGCATAATATTTTTCAAAACACCTATTTGATAGGTTTATTTGTTATGCACATTTTTAGTGTAGTCGTATAAATTTTTAAAAAATACACTCACATATACCCTCTTGGTACCCCTAGCTTGATGGCGATGGGGTGGCCTCAGCAATTATTTTTATCACCCCTCCCTATTTCCTACAAGCATTTACGCAATTAACTCCTTGGCAAACAGGATTTGCTTTATTATCAGCCCCGCTCGGTTTAGTAATATTTTCGCGAATAGCAGGAAAATATATGGAACATTTTGGGCCAAAATTACTTATGAAAATAGGTCTATGTGTTATGTTCATAGCATTTGTTGGATTAAGCTTTATCCAAGCCCATTGGTCACCATATATAATGGTGAGTTTATTGCTTCTATATGGGATTGGAGGAGGAATTTTTCAGCCAGCTAATATTGCATCAGTTATGGCATCTGTACCTAAAGAAAAACAAGGTACAATTGGAGCTGTACAACGTATGTTACAAAACGTTGCCATTGCATTTGGTGCTGCAGTTGCCGCGACATTTATGAGTTCACAAGGCAACATGGAAACAGATGGATTTATTCAAGCATTCCGATATTCATGGTACATTGCTGGAGGATTACTATTATTTAATCTTTTATGTTTTTTAGGCTATCGAAAATCTTAAAATGACCAAATATAATTTCTAACAATTAAAAGCCGAATTTATCCCAAGATAAATTCGGCTTATTTTTTCCGTCTTGGTGAACAATTAATTACTTAAGTTGATGGTGATGGGGTAATGGGCCTAAATCGTAAAAGGCTATTCCATCACCTCTTCAAAGCGTGACTAAAACAAGGACAAACCAGTTTAGGTTTGTCCTTGTTCCATGCCGCCCAGCGAATCTAAACGGCAATCAAACAAAGCCGCTATTCGCCCTAGATCTATCAACCCTGCCACAACGCAGGCTTTGTCACCATGAACCATAACATCGCCATTAAAAGAACAATGTAAATCCAAACAGAACGCCGCAACAATTGAATCAAGACGTCCTTGTCTTGGCCCGTTTCGCTGAATTTCCGAATGGTCGGCGAAAAGGCGCGGGCTAGGAAAAATAATGAACTCGCCATAAGAATAAGGGTCATCAATATCCAAGGAGTCTTCCAAGTCCAAGGGCCCGTCAGTACAAGCAGAACCCCGGATGCAACCAGCACATGCCCGGCATGCTTGGCCAGTCTGACCGAAAATCGGAATACATCTAGATAAGCCTGCTGTGTTTGGGCTTCTGAAGCCTGCAGTTTTTTAATGAACGGAATCAATACAAAAAACGGACCGATGGATAAAATTACACTGAAAATATGTACATACAAAAGCAGTCGATACAACATGTCCATCCTTATATCACATTAACCTTCGATGGGACGGAATTCATGAACCCAAACTCTCATATTTGGTAGCCAAGGCATGCCAGGATGAAGAGACAGGATAGATTGCTTATATTCCTCTACATTCGCGTAACCTTCTTGACGGGCATGCTCATCAGTCAATTCGCCAAGTGACTGCGAATAGACTTTTTCCACAACATACCGATGACCTTGAAGCTCCATCACTTCCCCGACATCTGCATATCTCCCGTTGCGGCGAGTAGCTGTTTTCTGTCCTTCAAGCACTTTTTCAATGTCCTCCTGAATCGTGATAAGACGTTCAATTGTACATGTTTTTGGCGGTAAAGCGTTTGTTTCATTTTGGCTTGTCATCTGGGTCACTCTCCTTTTTTCATTTAAGCATAACCCCACTTTATCATAAAAAAAAATTATTCTATATAGTAAATTTCTACTTAATAGGGATAACAAACTTTTATACAATTTTTCGGATAATCCAGTAACAAACGAGAACCCTAAAATCATTTCAGGATAGGAATGTATAGAAAAATGCATAGACCCATAGAACAAAAAAGGAGGTTCCCTTATGAGAGTAAGGATTCTCCTTTTTCTTGCTACTAATAATGAGACGTTATGTTAACTATTTATGAATATCTTATACATGATTCCATACGATTCGCTATTTTACTTTTCTTTCTTATACTTTTATTTTTTTTGAATAAGACCAAACCCAATACCTGTAGGATCTGTTAAGTATGCAAGATAAAATTCATCAAACTCCATCTTCTCCCTTACCACTATTGCGCCATTATCTTTTGCTTTAGAGATTGAATCATCTATAGAATCAACTTCTATTTGAATCCGTGTTCCATGTGGATAATCATGAGATCCTTTACTTATTCCACCGTCAATTCCAGTTCTATTGGTACCTTTTTCCTTCAAAACAGACCAATAGTCCCATTGTGGTTCTGAAAATTTCCATCCAAATACCTTAGAGTAAAATTTTGTTGCTTTTTCTGGTTCCTGACTACTTAATTCAAATCCAATAACTTTCCCCATTTTGAATCCCCTCTTTCGAAAAGTATAAGTCTCCATTACAATAATTTTACATTCCCCTAAAAAAACCTTTTCTTACATAAAGTACATCTTTATTTCAAACCAACAGATAAAAAAACTCTCTCCAAATGAGGGTAATTCCAATAACCTCCAATAACCATAATTACGTGAACATGAATACCCTCCAGATTGCTTGCTGGAGGGATTTTTATAGACTCCTAGATACATTGAATCCCGATAATGAGACGTTATGTTAACTTCATATGAATTGGTTATACATCGTTATTCTCTCGTTTCTCACTCTATTCTATTTAGTTACATATCAAGTATGTTTATATCATATATTGATACAAGTAATCATATATAGATTAATACTTTAAGTAGTACAGCACTCTATTATAATGAGAAAGGAACATCAGATTTATGAACAACCTCAACGTGCTTTGTGAACAATTTGCTAAAATTCTTAATGGAAAAGGCAACATAAATCAGGGTGTTTGTTCTGTCTCCTTGCACCGTAATATCAAAGTGTTTGTTCAAGGACGACCAAGCACCTCAGTGATACCGGTCGGGATATCTTTTGAATCGTTAGATCAAAATGGTAACGCGTTGAACTTTGGGGAAATTGCTATTTTACAAGAAGAAATTCCTTTATTTATGCAATCAATTATTCAACAGGGGATTATTGTTAGTGCTTTACATAATCATTGGTTATATATGAAACCATTAATTATGTATATTCATATCCAATCTGTTGAACCACCATTAAGTTTTGCGAAAAAGTTGGCAAATTCTTTTTCAGTTTTAAGTAGTTATCCAATTACTGATAATGAAAGTTAATGCTAAATTAATCGTATTTATTCACTTCCTATATCGATAATTATGTGAACACGAAAGTCCTCCAGTTAAACAATCTGGAGGACTTTTAATAGTCTTCTAAATACATTGAATCCTGATAATAAGTGATTATGTTAATTGAAAATTTGTGCGATATTCATGAAATCCGGACTGTTCAATTTATTATAATTAAAAAACTATAGTTGAAATTCTTTCTTTATAACCTGAGCTACTTCTGTAGCACTTATATTCGTATTATTGATTCTTATATAATTTTTCTCTGTAATTTCTCCTTCTTTTGAATTCAATCTAAAATTTTCAAATGTGCTTAATAAATTCTGTTCGGATTGTTCAATATTTCTTTTCGTTGGCTTATGTTCAAGTCGATTAGGTGTTTTATTTCGTTGAAGTCTTTCTTCTACATCAGCTTCTAATTCAACAAAATAATTATCAACTTCTTGAGAACGAAAAATATTACATATGTTTTCAACGTCATCCCAATCTTTCTTTTCATTAAACGCCCATACGTATGTAAAAATCATTCCATAATGGTCACTTTTTGAAAATGATTGAAATATTTCTTTTCGAAAAAGATGTGTTAATCGCCACATTTCCGAAGAGAATCCATACAGTGGCTCCAATAAATCAATTGTCATATGGTTATGAAATAACTTTAAATCAGTTATTTTTGCTAGTTCTTGTGCAACTGTCATTTTCCCAACTGCTTGTGGTCCAAATATCAAAACAAATTTTTTCATCGAATCCCCTCCAGAGAATACTAAGATATCAATTGTAAAATAAGAGATTCCATAAATGTATCACAATCAAGTTGTTTTGTAGAATCTATATGATTTTTTGTTCTTTGTATTTATAAAAATAGTTATCTTCCACTAACGGTAATTATGTGAATAAGCTGTCCATATGGGGGGTTATTGTATTTTTGGCTTAGCGTATATTTTCAGTAAAATGTTGATGGCATGTCATACTAAAATAACCCCTAATTTAAATATTGAAATTCGCTAAACCTCGATGTATTATATTCTTGTATTTTCTCGCTTGAGAGGCCCCAAATCTATTAGTGTTGCACCACCTGCCCATCAAGCTACACTAATAAAAAAAACGGCAACTTTATGCTTTATATTAAATTCTTCTGTATAAGGTTTAAATGTTTGTCCTTTTCTAGCCAAAGAAAATTCCCACCAAATAGAGTGTAACACTTGCCCATCAAAAGTGATCCTTTTACACTATATACTCAAAAGGGATAATACCAACTTTTTCAAGAAGGCCTTGCAGTCTTTTCATGTTTCAAAACCTCATGTTATCACAGCCGATAAAAATCCATCTTATCCTATAGCAATTGAACAGTTAAAAAAAGAAAAAAGCATACCTGGTGGTATGCGACTTAGACGACTATGATTACATTTTTCATTGTTTGTTTATCTCACTTGTCAATTTAGTTGCTTTGTTCATATGGTCATTTCCTTCGTTTAAAGGTCTGCTTGCTTGTAACATTTGGTCAGTGTCCATGCTATCCATACCATTTGCCATTGTTTCAGTTGCTTGTGAATATTTCTCCATTGATTTCAAATATATAATATTAACTTCGTTATATTTAGCCGGAACCGGTACACTCGGAGGATTGTCAGCACTATTTTTCACCATAGCAAGAGCAACAACCGCTTTTCCAACCCATTCTTTATTTTGCATTTGTGGAGTTTGGAACATCGTTCTCATTTTTCCTAGTGCTTTTCCTATTTCTTGACTATGTTTTGCAATTACTTGTCGATATTCAGCTTCTTTCAACTCCGCTTGTTCTTCTACCTTTTTTCTTCATCATGTTGTTTCGTTATTTCTTCAGCTTTTTGTTTTATTTCAACTTCTCTTTGTTAGTCTTTTCTATATCTTCTTGATGTTTTATTTGCATTTGTTTTATTTTATCTTCTCTTTGTTCTTTCTCTTTTTCAGTCTTTTCTATATCCTCTTGATGTTTTGTTTGCATTTGTTTTATTTCTTCTTTAGTTGGTTCGCTTTTTTCTTGTGTCGTAGTCGTAGTAATGATCAATACAATGAAACATGCAGCAAATCCAATGATTGATTTCTTTCTCATTGATTTGTTCTTCTTAATTAATGAAACTAGAATCATAAGTAAAGCAATGATTCCTCCAACAATTGATAATACACCGAACGAAGAATTCATAATATTTAAAACCTTCCTTTTTTCCTATATTTTATTTTTGGAAACCACTATTTCTTTTTGGGTAATCAGTTAATTTTTTCGGGAATTACATATAAATTAGATTTTAAAATATAAATATATCTATTTTAAAATCATTGTGTTATAAAAAACCGGCGCATACTGTGCGCAATATAAAAAAACCACTTTTTATTTTTAATTTCTCCTTGACCTAACCTATGTATAGGATAGAAGGAATTTATTAAATAAAAAGTGGGGTAAAAATTAAATATTTATTAAATTTTTGAATTCTCTTCTTTTGGCAATCTCACTTCAAATATTGTTCTGATTTCATCACTTTGTACAGAAATCTTCCCATTATGTTGCTCAACAATATTTTTTGCAATAAATAATCCAAGACCCGTACTGTTTTTCTGCACTGTTCTCGCTTTATCACCCGAATAAAACATATCGAAAAGATAGGGTAATTCTTCTTCAGGGATGCTGTCTCCATAATTAACAATCTGTACAACAATGTCCCCCTCTTCAATATATCCATTCATATCAACAAATTGTCCTTTATTTCCGTATCGAACCGCATTTGTTACAAGATTTTCAAATACTCGAGCTAACAAATTCCCATCACCGTTGATAGTTAAATGCGATTCAACGTTTAATCTAGCTTCTAATTGATTCTTCTCCAATAATGGGTATAATTCCTCATCCAGCTGTATGAGCAATTCACTTATATTAATGGGTTCTATATCTAATTTTTGTACGCCATAATTCATTCGTGTAATTTCAAACAACTCATCAATTAAACTTTCAAGTCGCTGTGATTTTGCAAATGCAATTCTAGAATAATAGTTAATCTGTTCCTTCGTTAAATTCTTCTCTTTAAGAATTAAATCTAAATAACCAAGCACAGATGTCAATGGCGTTCTTAAATCATGGGCTAAGTTTACAACAAGCTGATCTTTACTACTTTCTGCAAAGTCTCCTCTTTCAACCGCCTCTTTTAACTTTTCACTCGCGATATTAATTTCGCGTGCAATATCGCCAAATTCATCATTTGATGAAATATGAACTTCATTTGTAAAATCTCCTTTAGAGAGATGATGGATACCAATAGAAATGTCATCAAAATACTTTAAATATTGTTTTGTTAAATAGAAAAAAAACAAAGTAGATAGTAGGGAGACGGAAATAAAAGAAAGATAAAGATTTCCTCTAACCATACGTAAAATGTGTATATAATCTTCATGACTAAACCACATTCTTAAACAGAAACCTACTATTTTAACAAGTATATATGTAGCGCCAGCTGCTAACACCATACTTAGCGTAAACAAAGCAATCATTTTAAATCGAAAACTTCTCATTATTTTAATCATTGAATGTATAACCTACTCCCCATATCGTTTTTATTAACTTGTTCTTTCTTTTATCTTCCCCAAGTTTTTTTCTTAACGTACGGACATGCACTGTAACTGTATTTCCACCATCGTAATAATCATCTCCCCATACTTGCTGGAATATATTTTCAGTACTATATACTTTTTGCGGATAAGTAGCTAATAAATATAAAATTTCAAACTCTTTTGGGCTCAATTCAATTTTCTCCCCGTATACATGTACCGTTCGTCTTTCAAGATCAATGACGACTCCACCTACTTCTAAGATAGATTTAGTCTCCTCTACTCTCGATTGATTTAAGGTGAGGAATCGACGTAATTGTGCATTCACACGTGCTACTAATTCAAGCGGTGTGAAAGGTTTTGTCATATAATCATCCGCGCCAAGAACAAGTCCTGTCACCTTATCAAATTCAGATGTTTTTGCACTTAAAAAAATGATTGGCATATGGTGCTTAGCACGAATTTGGCGCGCCACCTCATAACCATCCATTTTTGGCATCATAATATCTAACACGACTAAATCTATTGACTGAGATTGAACAATACGAATTGCTTCTTCCCCATCAGTAGCTTTCACAACATAATAACCTTCTTTTTCTAAATGTATCCCAATTAACTCAGTAATTTCCACTTCATCATCAGCTATTAAAATTGTAATAGGTTTCATTTGTTTCCCTCACGTCTCTTTTTCATACGCTCCATTTTAGTTCTTCCTCGGTTTAAAATACGTCTAGCATAAAAAATAATTAAATTTAAGGTTTACCCCGCTTTTTCATTTCTATTTCCTCCTTGATCCAACACTTAAATAGGATAGAGAAAATTAATTAAATAAAAAGTAGGGTAAATATAAAATTTTCATTAAATTTTTAAGATGGGTATGTATGGGTTTCGTGATAATAAAGTTGTTTAAATCATAATATAATTATTTAAAAAATAATAAAGTCATTTAAAATTAAATTGTTGATGATGCTATTCAACAAGCTGGGAAGGAACTATTGAAGAACTGAATCTGATGAACTCTGGGAGGTCTGAAATTGTCCATCGAAAAAATCCTATCGATTGTGGCTGTATTGTTCTTTTTGAGTTATTTCATTTTTTTTCTCATACTTCACTTTAAGAAAACAGGCTATCATCCTATTCGACATGCTGTAAGTGATTACGGTGTGGGTGCAACAAAAAATTTATTTTTAATTTACGCTTGGCTCAGCAATTTAGGGGCATTGTCACTTTCTATCGTGTTGTTGAATGTAAAAGATCGCTTCTCCATATCTGCGTACATTCCGATTTTAATCATTCTAATGGTCATCTCCCGTATCCTTATGTTATTCTTTCCAACTGACCTAGAAGGAGAAAAACTTACGGTTCAAGGAAAACTCCATTACTTATTTGCTATTCTTGCGTTCACTTTTTCCTATATGGTCATTGATCGTGGGGGAAGTCATTTAAAATTACTGGAAGACTTTAAAAATCTAAATCCATTTTTTCACATCATAACCATGATTTCTTCTATCTCGCTTGGGGCTGTTATTGTAACGATGTTCAAGCCGTTGCGATTTATCTTTGGGATTTGTGAGCGAGTG
Source organism: Bacillus thuringiensis (assembly GCF_014932895.1). GTDB lineage: Bacteria > Bacillota > Bacilli > Bacillales > Bacillaceae_G > Bacillus_A > Bacillus_A thuringiensis_AA. The sequence goes on from NZ_JACYOF010000006.1 coordinate 21,707, forward strand.
TTCCTGTTGTCAATCAACATTTGGTTTATTGTCGTAAGCATTTGGTTCGTTTACCTCCTATGATAATAATTAGATTTAACAATTACTACAGAAAAACAAAATCTAGATAGTGGTTTATGAGAGTTTATTGAACTACCCCCACTTTCACTTCGTTTAGAAGTGGGGGTAGTTCAATTCTTTCAACATTTGAAGACCTTGTAGCACCATATAGCTATCAAGCGGATACATCAAAATCCCCCTAAAATGAACAAAGCGCTATCCTTTCTATAGAATCATAAGAAAGGATAGCGCTTTTGTATGTCAGTTTCTATATCTAATGAATTACAATTATTTGCTCAGAAAACTCAAGGTTTTTCATCTCTAAATACTTTACGGGATCTTGAGAGATACTTTTTTTGAAATGACAAAATCAATATTAAAGTTCGCAATAAAAAGAAAAATCTGATATTTAAAATGGGTTCTTCAGGTTGAATATATTTTGAACTTTGATATTCTTTTAATAATTACCCTTCTATTAATATAGCACACTACAATATGATTCGGGGACAATGTAGAAAATCCCTACTCGGAGATATAGAAAGGCGCAAGATAGTTCAATAAAACCCGTCCTGTTTCGCTTATCTGGTCTACAACTTGGATAAGTACTCATCTATGTTAACCAAAATGAATATCTATTATTGAGACTATATTAACTAAGGGGGAATCTTCATGGGATACTTTGTTACTGTAGAGTCAGGTGTGAATTTATATGTAGAAGATATTAACCCGGGAGGAAATAAGACCATCGTATTTTTACATGGCTGGCCATTAAGCCATAAACAGTTTGAATATCAGTTTAATGTTCTTCCTGCTAGGGGCTATCGCTGTATTGGTATAGACTGGAGGGGCTTTGGCAATTCGGATAAACCAATGAGCGGCTATACTTTTAACAGACTTGCAGATGATATCCGCACAGTAGTTGGTACACTTCAAATAAACCATTTTACTCTTATAGGTCACTCTACCGGTGGGGCTATCGCAATTCGATATATGTCCCGTCACAATAGTTTTGGGGTATCAAAGCTTGTTCTTATTGATGCGGCCGCTCCAACTGGATTTACCGCAGAAACTGCTAATAACTACCTTAAAGAAACCTTAAATGATCGGCCTAAAATGATGCAGGACGTAACTGACGGCTTTTTCTTTCAGTATATAACCAAACCATTTTCGGACTGGTTTTTGCAAATGGGATTACAAGCGGCAAGTTGGTCGACAGCTGCTATTATAATTACATTAAGAGATGAGAAGCTACATACGGATCTCCAAAAAATTACTGTCCCTACTTTAATCGTTCACGGCATTCATGACAAAGTTATTCCATTTGCACAAGCTCAAGAACTAAATGAAAAGATAAGAAATTCACAGCTTGTTCCGTTTCAATATAGTGGTCATGGACTTTTCTGGGAAGAACGTGACAAGTTTAACCAACTATTGACACAATTTATTTAGTAAAACTTTTACCTAAATTCAAATAAATGGAGAACGAAAGCGTAATAATCGAGTACACTTTACGGACAGTAAAATATTTACTGTAATTATTAGGGGTACAGTCGAGATACGTGTAAAAACAGGTCATGGTCTTACTTTTTTTCCAACTACGGCCCATTGAGCTTATAGGCCTCATCATACATATCCATCAACTTAAGAAAAATAAACGCCGCATCGCCATCAAGTTAAAAAACTAATTATCCCCCAAAACGAAAAAAACGAGCTGAATTCACATAAATAATTGTAGAGAGATAAAAATTCCGTTTTGGGGGTACTTTAAGATTTTAGCTTGATTGGCATGGGGTTCCGTCAACATTTTAACGAAAATATACGCTAATGCATTTTTTACCATCAAAAAACGATGTTTCCTACTCTAAGGGATACAGGAGGATGAATTGATCCCTTTGACTTAAGTCACGCTTTCTTCAATGAAAACAGAATATAGATCGTATCAATCTCATGGGACTCTTCCAAAACCCACGAGGTTTGGGTTAAAATTCGCTGCAACCCTTCCAGCCCAAGATATCGGATCTGCACGCCAATAAACTCTGTAAATCCCAGGTATCCCGGACTTACATGCGCCCGGTCGAAAATTATGGAACCCGTGACCCGGGCGTCCGCCGGGGAGTTGATAAAAAAATGGTTTAAATTTTCAATGATATCTAAATTCGAACCGTACTCAAAAAGACCGCCCTCCGATGAACAGAGCTGAATCCAGCCGGATCGTTCCAAACTTATCTTTAGTAATGCCTCCGGTTGGCTCCAGTCATAATGAACGATATTGAGGGTAATGTCCAGTCCATAGAAACGTTCCCCCGGCTGCTTCAAAACATCGATGCACCGTTTTGCGAAACTGGGTCCGTAGGTATCGATATCCAAAATGTTGATCTCAATCTTCCGTCCATTGAGTAATTCCGGATTCGTTTCCTGAATTAGAATCAAGGTGTTGATACTGTCGGTAGCGGCTCCCCCAGCGATATTGAAGAAACAAAGGTTCCGCTCAGGGAATAGTTTGAGCTGTGGCTGCAAAATTTCTGACTGGCGCCGGCAAAGATCCCGCAACCTAATCCGAAGTCCCATGAAAGTGGGTTGCTTCACCGCCCACTTGTCCCGGAAACTTAATTTTATCCCTCGGCTTAAGTTGGGGCCAAGCTTGTACAGCAAGGTACGCATGCCGCTTAGATAGGAATTGTCAACATTCGACATTTTAACAAAGATATTCCGGATAAAGCCGGGCATCTTCTTTAATGATTCAATGCTCCTGGCTGACTTGAGACAGCTTAAATGATACGCTTGTTCATCAATACTTGCGTTGAAAAGGGGATGGGTAATATCAAGTATCGGAAATTGGATTTCATTCTCAAAAACCGCATAGGAAATTCGCTGATCCTTATTTACATTCATGGTTTTCAATTCCACCTCACCTGAACCGATGATTTTTAATTCAATTTCAAGCAGAATTCGTCCCCCATTCGTTTCTCTAAAGAGCTCACGTTTAACTTAAAGGTACATTGGTTCTTCTTAAATTATATATTCTCCTTATTCATTATTATTCACCTAGTCTCTTTTCCATTTCTAAAAGGTATGCTTGCTGCACCTTATTAAATTCTTCTATCATAGCACTATATTGTTGTTGAGAGTGATACTGCATTTGATAAGGAACTAGATCTGATCCCTGGTATTCCTCTTCCTTATTATAGATTCCAAACTGCTTCGCAATCATTTTCGCAGCTTTTTCTAAAGTCATACCATTTCGCTTACTCAACTCTACTAACAGTTAAATAAGCAAAACATCGAACCCTGTGTATTCCCTTCTCTTTCGACTATTCTTTCTGGCTGCATAAATATTGAAAATAAACATAAAAAAGACGTTCTACTCCATATGGGTAGAACGTCTTTTTACTTTACTTCATACATATACAGATTTTGCATTTATTTCTTTTGCATCGTACTTAAAAAGTCGATAAATTCATCTTCATTTACAGGTTTACTGTAATAATAGCCCTGAATTAGATAACATGCATTACGTTGTAACACTGTTAATTGTTCCTTTGTTTCTACCCCTTCTGCGATCACTTTCATGTTTAAAGTATGTGCAAGTGAAATAATGGTTTGTATAATTTCATCTCCATCAGTAGAAGTTCCGATCCTATTAACAAATTCTCTTGGAATTTTCAAAGTATCAATTGGATACAGAGGAAGATACGCTAATGAAGAATAACCTGTACCAAAATCGTCAATTGATAAATGTACACCATAGGATTTTAACGCTTTTAACTTCGATAAGGTTTCTTTTTCATCTACCATTGCTATTCGCTCTGTTAATTCCAAATCAATAGAACTAGCAGGTACTCCTATTTCTTCTATGGTAGACATAATCGTTTTGACAAAATCTTTCTGTTCAAACTCTATAGCTGATAAATTTATTCCCATCTTTAGATTTGAATAACCCGCAGAATGCCATTCATTCAGTTGTCGACAAGCTTCCTGTAACGTCCATTTCCCAATTGAAAGAATCTGCGACGTTTCTTCTGCGATAGGTATAAACTCAAAAGGAGAAATCAGCCCCAGCTCTGGATGTTGCCAACGTATTAAGGCCTCTGCACCAATGACCTTACCTGCCTTACTATCAATTTGTGGTTGATACAATAAAAACAACTCATTATTTTTAATTGCATTTGGTAAATCCTGTTCTAATCGTAATCGACGGGTTATTTTTTGAGATAATGTCTCGTCATACATACAAACAGCATTGTTACCTTTTTCCTTTGCGCTATACATAGCGATATCAGCATGTTGTAAAAGTGTAGTAGTATTTATTCCTCCAAACGGATACACTGCTATTCCTATACTCAGAGATAAGTAAAAACTATGCTGATTTACTACAAATGGTTCTTCGGTTATACGAAATAGAGTTTTGCACAAATCCAATAGCTGTTGCTCTGTTTTGTTATGGACAATAATTGCAAACTCATCTCCCCCTATTCTTGCTAGAGGAATAGTCGGTGACAGACATGTACTAAAACGGTTGGCAACTTCTTTTAAAACCCTGTCACCAATCGAATGACCCAGTGTATCATTAATAGTCTTAAAACGATTTAAATCTATATACAAGAGCCCAAACTTATCCTTTGTTTTTTGTGCACGCTTAATGGATCTGTCTAATTCTTGTTGGAAGAATATACGATTTCCAATCCCCGTCACCGTATCATGGAATGCAAGATAATTTATCTCATCCTGTTGTCGTTTCATCCTGGTTATGTCTTTTACCATTACATAACTCCCAAAAGCTTGTCCTTCTATCATAATAGGAACTATAGTGACATACCAAAAGTATATGTCCTTCCCATTGTTATTTTCCACACGTAACTGTAACGAAGATGAACTACATCGTCTCCCTTTCTCTATAGCCGCTTCCAATTCAGATTTATCTTCATCTAAAAAAATAGAGGAGCACTTTTTCCCTATTAATGCAGCACTATCTTTTCCTAATAACATACTTCCGGCCTGATTTATATTTAATACGGTACCATTTGAATCAATCGTTAAAATAGGATCTGGATGATACTCATATAATGACTTAAATCTCTCTTGATTTTTTACCAAATCATTAGATTTATTTATTAAATCCATTGTTCTTTGGGATACTGTTTGTTCTAATTGATTATTAAACACTTTTAATGTTTCGGTTAAATCTTTGTTTTGCATTCGTACGATTGTATGACGGATTAGTACAAATACAAAAGCAATACAATTTCCCGTAATCAGTGTAGATGAAGAAGTTTGCTCTTTCAAAGTAAAACCAATTAAGACTGCAACAGCAAGATAAGGGAATATGACAAGAAGTTTCTTTCCAAATGTCGGATTAATAATAAAATAATTTCTTTTAGAAGATGCATCCTTTGGGATTGTAGCAGCAATGGCGATAAATAATAGGAAAACTCTGTACAAACACCTTAATAATATAACTGAGCGATCTGACAGATCATCTTGTAAGTAAAAATACAAGTAGTCCGTAATAGCCAATCCAGTTAATACTAGGATAAAAATAAACAATTTACTTTTTGCATTGAAAATAGCAGGTCGAAAGATTAGGGTAGCTCCAAGTAATAGAAGCAATAAATCTATAATCGGAAAAATAAATGAAAGAAAAACATCTCCAATTGATAAGAATAAGATATTTGCAGAAGGTTTATTAAATAGGTACCACTCTAATGTAAAAATAGCAGTAACCACAATACATAGATCACAAATTAAATACGCTTTTTCCCACTTGTTACATTCCATCATGATTTTATAAAAGAACGCAAAGAGAAAGATGAATAAGAATAACAACAAAAATACATCAGAGATATTAAAATTTTGTATTGGTAATTCTACATTAAGTACTTGGAAAGCGGATATGAAATTCCCTATCAAGAAACACCCTATTGCAATAGTAATGCAAACCCAGAATACTCCTAACTTAATTTTTCTGGATAATATAGAATACAGTAATGAGATAAATACAGTAGTTTCAACGACTAAAGATGATAGTCGGATATTAAAATCCGATACGAAATACTGATTCGGAAAAACAAATAAAAATATAAAGCAAAAGCTTATATAGGCTATTAAAGCCACTATCAATACATAAAATTGCACATATGCATGTTTACGCAAAGGACTCACCTTCTTGAGTTATTTCTATACTTTTATTAAAAAATGTCTTGATGATGGCACAACTCCTATTAAATAAAATGTGTGCTACCTATTATCCATATTATGACCTTTTTAAAAGATTTCTTTCTACATACAACAGTCTTATTACCTTTCTGTAGATGTTTACTATTGTTTATACCGTGGATGTCAAAAAGTATAAGTTGAAAAATATGGTTTTTAAGTATATGTGCATCGTAAATTTGAATGATTCAACTTAACTGCGTTTTGAAATATGAGATAGAATCTAAGCTTCCATAACAACAAAACAGTTTGTCACTAATTATCGCACTTAGAAAGAAGGAAAATATACCATCATTAACTTAGAAATTCGAATTAATTTCCTAAACAAAATGTAACCATTATAGTTACAACTTAGTGTGATGTCAATTTCAAATAGCTTCCCCTTTAATGGACAAAAAACATGACATATCAAACAGAAATGGATATTTTCAATTTGATCACATTTACATCTTTTCGAAATTACACCGATACTAAAAAAGAATTTGGTGTTCCTTTAAACTTATTAGAACAAAGAATGCATTCAAAAAAATTAAATGAACAAAAATATGTAGCAGGAATTGATTCAATTATTCAAATCTGCAAGAGAACCCCTCTTTTATGGGTATTTCTAATTGTACTCTATTTAGGAAAGTTTTCAGGTGTGGGACAACTTGTATATGACTTTATTGCCAAAAGACGTTTAACGACTTTCCCGAAAGAATTCTCCTTCCTCAAGCGTGTGAAGGGCGTAGCCCAACGGTAGGTGGGAGATGAATTTCGGTTTGGCGTAACCAAAAGGTTTTGCTTTTTATTTTGTCTCTGATATAATCGGTCTTATAAATTATAAAGGCTGGTATGTAAATGAAATTAGATAGTAATAACCATTCAGTATTCTCGTTGTATTATCACCTTGTGTTGGTCGTGAAATACAGAAGAAATGTGTTTGATGATGATATGTCAGACTATGCAAAAGATATGTTTGTTCGACTATCTGAAAACTATAACATCACATTAGTTGAATGGAACCATGATGTAGACCATGTTCATATTTTGTTCAAGGCCCATCCTAATACAGAAATGACAAAATTCATCAATGCTTATAAAAGTGCAAGCTCTCGACTAATCAAGAGAGACTTTCCACAAATAAGAAAGAAACTTTGGAAAGAGATGTTTTGGTCAAGAAGTTTTTGCTTACTAACTACTGGTGGTTCACCAATAGACGCAGTAAAAACATATATTGAAAATCAAGGTGAAAAGTGAGGTGAAATGATATGACAAAGCAGAATAAAGCATATAAATTTCGTTTGTATCCAACAGAAGACCAAGCACATCTTATGCGTAAAACCTTCGGTTGTGTACGTTTCGTGTATAACAGAATGTTAGCTGAACGGAAAGAAGCGTATGAAAAATACAAAGATGATAAGGAACAACTAAAGAAACAAAAGCTTCCCACTCCTGCGAAATACAAAGCAGAATTTGAGTGGTTAAAAGAAGTTGATTCATTAGCTTTGGCAAATGCTCAATTAAACTTGCAAACTGCCTATAAGAATTTCTTTAGTGGTCAAAATGACTTCCCAACATTTAAAAGCAAAAAAGACAGAAAGTCTTATACAACGAATGTAGTAAACGGAAATATTATGTTACTTAACGGTCATATCAAATTACCAAAACTGAAAATGGTACGTATCAAACAACATAGAGAAATACCACAAGACCATATAATCAAGTCATGTACGATTTCTATGACACCTACTGGTAAATACTATGTGTCCATCTTGACTGAATACGAAAAAGAGATGGTACAAAAAGAAGTAGAAACAGTTGTTGGATTAGACTTTGCGATGGATCGATTATACGTCAGTTCTGAGGATAAGAGAGCCAATTATCCTAAGTTCTATCGTGAAATGTTAGACCGATTAGCAAAGGCCCAACGAGTATTATCAAGACGCACAAAAGGTTCAGGACGTTGGAATAAGCAACGTATTCGGATAGCTAAGTTGCATGAAAAAGTAGCAAACCAACGTAAGAACTTCCTTCATCATAAGTCAAAAGAATTAGTCGATAACTTTGATGTTGTAGCTATTGAAGATCTAAATATGAAGGGAATGTCGCAAGCACTTCATTTTGGAAAAAGTGTCGCTGACAATGGTTGGGGTATGTTCACTACTTTTTTAGCTTATAAACTAAACGAACAAGGAAAACAGCTTGTGAAAATAGACAAATGGTTTCCTTCCACAAAAACATGTAGCAGTTGTGGGAATGTGAAAAATATGTCATTGTCTGAGCGAGTCTATTCTTGTATATGCGATGTAAATCTCGATAGAGATTATAATGCAGCTATCAATATCAAAAATGAAGCAATACGCCTATTAGCGTTAGCATAGATAGTAATAAAATAACCCTTGGAACAAGGGAGTTAGCTCGGCTGTCTTAGGACGAATTCGTTAGCTACCAAAAGTAACGACTAACCGAGAAGCCCCCACTTCAAACAGTCCGTTAGGACGTTAAGTGGCGGGTAGTTCACATGCCATTCACGCTTAAAATCGAATGTTCAAACTGACTCAAACAAAATCTGAATTAAGTACAAAAATGGAAGGTCTTCTATCTATTAGAAGACCTTCTTTGTATAAATTATATAGTTTTTATGCGTCTCTATGTTTGATAAATAATACAGTTCCAAGAGCCAATAGTAAAAGGCCAGCGCCCATAGAGATCCACATTGATATATCTCCACCTGTAACTGGTAATATTCCTGATTTTAATGTCTTTTCTGCTTTAGGTTGTTCTGATGTTGGAGTATTTTTATCTGGATGCGGCTGTTCCGGTTTTGGCTGTTCTGGTTTCGGTTGTTCTGGTTTTACCTCTTTAAATTTCACTGTTTGACCCATATCTTCAATGTCAACGTGAATTGCTACTAAGACATCAGCTTGATACAGTTCTTCAAATACTACTACTTCTTTACCTTGTAGTTCAGAAGCATTAAATGTGAAGTCTAGTGTGATAGAACCATTTTTCTCTTTTGCAGTAAACTTCGATTCTGCTGTTACTTCTTTACCATCAACTAATAATGGTTTGTTTGTAGCTTTATCCATTAGTTTACCTTTTACAACGTACTCTTTACCCACGATTAAGTCTTTGTATTCCACTTTATCTTGGATTGTTACAGATTTTGTAGCGTCTAACTCTTTAGAACCATCAGCTTTGTTTGTAGCTGTTGTTTTAATTGAAGGTTCTACAAATCGAACTGTTTGTCCTACATCGTTAATGTCAGCGTGAGTTGCAATTACTTGACCTTCATGTAATAAATCTTCAAACACTACTACTTCTCTTCCTTGCTGTTCAGCACCAACGAACGTAAAGTCTAATGTTACAAAACCATTCTTTTCTTTTGCAGTAAACTTCGTCTCAGCTGTTACTTCTTTACCATCAATTAATAATGGTTTGTTAATAGCTTTGTTCATTAGTTTACCTTTTACCGTGTATTCTTTACCTACAACTAAGTTAGTGTACTCTACTTTATCTTGGATAGTGATAGAATCGTTTGCATGAATCTCTTTTCCACCATCAGCTTTGTTTGTAGCCGTAGTTTTTACCGATGGCTTAACAAACTTAACTGTTTGACCTTTGTCGTGGATATCAGCATGTGTTGTAACAATTTTCCCTTCTTTTAGTACATCTTCGAACACTACTACCTCTTTTTCTTCTAAACCAGTTGCATCAAATGTAAAGTCTAATGTAATAGAACCATTTGCTTCTTTTGGTGTAAACTTAGTTTCAGCTGTTACTTCTTTACCATTTACAACTAATGGTTTATTAGTTTCTTTATCCATTAATTTACCTTTTAAAGTGTACTCTTTACCTACTTGTAGGTCCATGTATTCCACTTTATCTTGGATTGTTACAGACTTAGAAGTGTGCATTTCTTTTGTACCATCGGTTTTATCAGTAGCTGTTGTTTTTACTGATGGAATCTTTTCATCTTTGACAATATGTTTAATGATTTGACCATTCTCTTTGATTTCAAAAGAGAACGTTTCTTCATTCAATACATAACCTTTTGGTGCAACAGTTTCTTTATATGTGTATTTTCCAAATGGTAATTTTTCAAACTTCGCGATACCTTTATCATCTGTTTTTCCTTTTACTACTTCTTTTCCTGCCTCATTATAAATAGTAAACTCTGCATTTGGAAGCTTGTTGTTTCCATCAGCTACATCAACTTTTGTAATCTCTAGATCACCTTTGATAAGATGATTAACTGCTAATAACTCAATAATTTTTCCGTGTTCCTTTATTTCGAACATAATTGGTTCTTTAATAAGAACATAACCGTTCGGAGAAGCCTTTTCTACAAATGAATATTTACCATACGCTAAATCTTTGACGTTCACTTCACCATTTTTATCTGTTTTATATTCGCCAATTACTTTCCCACTTGCATCTTTTAGCTCAAATACTGCACCTTCTAATTTTTTACTGATATCTTCATTATCTACTTTTAGTAATTTCACACTACCTTTTACTTCTGTATTTTCCACTGTAAAAGTAAGTGTTTTATTGTGCTCTTTAATTTCAAAAGGATACTTTGTTTTATTTCCAATATATCCATTAGGTGTTTTTGTCTCTAAGAAATAATATTTACCATACGTAAGACCGTCAACATTTGCAATTCCATTTTCTTTTGTTACTACTTTTTTCACTTCTTTTCCATCTTCAGTAAAGACCGTGAATTCAACATTAGGTAAAACTTTTCCTGAATCACTAAGTTTTTTAATTTCGATGTTCCCTTTTACTTTAGTGTTTACTACTTGAATAGCTCCTGTTTCCCCTGTCTTAACTTCAATAGTTTGTGGTTTATCACCTGAAACATAACCTGTTGGTGCTTTAATTTCTTTTACTGTATAAGTACCAATTTGTAGGTTATTTAATTCTGCAGTGCCATCAGCACCAGTAGTGATTTTTCCAACTGATTCATTATTTGCATTAAAGACTTCAAATACTGCACCAGCTAAAACTTCCCCATCTTCTCCAACCTTTTTAATTTTTAAAGAGCCAGCAGCCTCCCAGTTTACTGCAAGGTCACTACTAAGCTTCTCCTCATTTCTTTCTAGTAGTACTGTAGCATTCTGAACAGTATCAGTTCCGCGGTAGGCAATTGCTTGAACTTTAGTTAAGTTAGCAGCAACACTTAGATTAAATTCACCTGTTTTTGTATCTTTAGAAATTTGGATACGGAATTTTTCCCCAACCGAAAGCTGATCTTTCACTTCTCCATTTTCACTAATAATTTTAACTCCATTAGGTGCATTTTTCGCTACTACCTTATAAGAACCACTCTTAGCATTTGTTTGTACTGTGTATAGGTTTGTTTCAAAGAACTCACCTTTTAATTCTGCTTTTTGCTTTTCAGCAGGAATAACGTTCATAAAAATATCTTGAGTATCTTCACTTTTATTTGCAGCATTAATAATTGTCTTAGCCGCTTTTTCAACATTTTTATTCTCATGCTTTAATTCATTTACATCAAGTTGACCTAATGCATTCCAAATCGCAAGCTGAGTTGCATAATGTGCTTCATTCTTATTAGCTACTCCCAGTTGTTCTGCACTTTTTTGTGGGAAACCATTTAATAAGACCCTATATACTACATTATCTGTTTTCCCCATTTCAGGAAGATCTTCACCATTTGGTGATTTTAATCCAAGAGTTAAGCAATAAGCAATTTGACCGCTTGAATTTTTAATAATTTCAGTTCGAATGTACTTACCTAGACTATTACTATAACTCCAGTCCATTGAATATTTCTCGTGCGTCATAACCTCTGCACTAGCCCTTGGTAAAAACACATTAAGGAATAATGCCAGTACTGATAATAATGTAAAAACTCTTAAAATAACTCTCTTACCCAATTTTGAAACCTCCCTAAAATAAATTAATCCGAGTATATATCGCAATATCTAAAACATTCACGATCAACCCGAGTATCATTATAAAACAACAAATTACAAATATTAAATAAATTTAGTGAAATAGTCAAAAAATTTACACATTTTGATATTTTTCAAGTTTTTATATGAGTTTACTATATACAAATACCAAAACACGCTTACAATTAACAAAACAAATATGTATGTGAAGTATGTAAATGGTAGTTCTTTTGTTCAAGTCATTAATTTTCACATTATTTTTTAGCTAGTGGAAAAGGTAGATTTAAATCACAATTTGGGTTATTCTGATTTCTTGTTTTCTATTTGTAACAAGCAGAAACTCATTCTTAATTTTGTTTCTATTAAATAATTAAAAAAAGTTATATATTATAATCCGGAAATGTAATAGGACTTTTTGTGGAAAGTAAAAAAGAGTTGAATACTTTTTGTATCAAGTACTCAACTCTTTTCAATTTTTAGCTTTTTATTTTTGAATCACATATGCATTTTTGTAAGTATAAGCACCACCAAATTGATGCTTTTCAATTCCTTTTACATAACCCTTTTGCAGATATGCTTTACCAGTATGATAAAGTGGAGCAACAGCAGCATCTTCTAACAACACTCTCTCTGCTTCTCGTAAATAATCCCATCTCTTCTGTTGATCTAATACGGCTTCATTTTTAGCTTTACTTATAAGGTCATCAAAACTCGAATTTGAATACTTCATTTTATTATTTGGATTATCTGTCGTAAATAATTCTAAATAACTAATTGGATCTTTATAATCAGGTGTCCAACCTACCATAGAGATATCATACTGCCCTGTTTGTTCAAGCTGCAATTTTTGTTTAAATGGTTGTTGCTTAATCTGTATTGTTAAACCCTGTAAGTGTTTTTCAAGTTCTCCTTTTATATATTCCGCTATCATTCTTTCATTATCTTGCTCAAATGTTAGAAGCTCAAGCGTGACATTTTCTATACCAAGTTCTTTTTTGGCATCTTCCCAAGTTTGTTTAGCCTTTTGTAAATCATACAAAACAAGAGAACCATTTTCCTTTCGAAAATCTTTTTGATTTGCTTCATTCGTATATCCTGCCGGTATAAGACCTTCTGCAGGTGTTGCTCCAGTACTGCCAAAATGATTTACTATCTCCTCTTTATTTAGTGCTAAAGAAATAGATTGTCTGATTTTTTTATTTGCTAATGTAGTGTTCTTTTCATTAAAACGTAACATAGCTATTCCAGCTTCTTTTTTCATATGTAATTCTTTGTTGTCCTTATATTGCTCAAAATGTTTTGCAGTAATTGGAGCACGATCAATACTACCCGATTCATATAAATTTATTGCCGTCATTGTATCTTTTACAATATTAAAATCTATTGCCTCAAGCTTTACTTGTTTCTTATCCCAATATCTATTATTTTTCTTCAATTGAAATTCTTGTCCATGATTCCATTTTTCTAACACAAATGGTCCATTATAAATAAGATTCTCCGGTTCTAAACCATAACTACTTCCTTTTTCTTTCACAAACGATTCATGCTGAGGTAAATAAATAGGTAGTGCTAATAATTGCAATAAATAGGGAACAGGCTGTTCCAATTCCACTTCTAGCGTATAATCATCTATTGCTTTTACTCCTAATTGATCAGCGGCAACTATACCTTTGTTTACTTCTTTGGCATTTTTTATATAAAATAACAAATATGCATATTGAGATGCCGTTTCAGGATTTAATGTCCGTTTCCAAGCAAAAGCAAAATCATGTGCAGTTACCATTTCACCATTTGACCATTTAGCATCTTTTCTCAAATGAAATGTATATTTTTTCCCATCCTTACTTTTCTCAAATGAATTTGCTACACCAGGAATAGGATTATCTTTATTATCCAGTACATATAATCCTTCAAATATATTTTGCATAATATGTGATGACGTACCATCCATCGACTTTGACGTATCTAGAGATGGAAGTTCTTCTGGTATCGTTAAGTTTAATACCTGTTTTTGACTTCCAGCTTCAGCTTTATCAGTTTTATTAGTTTTATTACTACAAGCTGAAAAAATTAAGGAACTGATAATTGTACATACTAATAAACTAATCCTTTTCTTTTTCATAGATTTTCCCCTCAAATCCAATAAGTTTTATAATTAGATATATATTACACCAGAAATATTATACCAAATTATTGAAATTTCAGTAAATACTTTTTTTCATTTTAAGTGAGTGAGCTCAGCGGAGCAAGAAGGATAGGTTAATCCTTTTCCTGTTTCTTTATAGATATTAAGCCATATATATCGCCCTTTACATGCTTTAGAAAGGAGTATACTTATACTGCAAGAAAACGAAAAAAACGCCTTGAATAAATCCAAGACGTTATGTTGATATTATTATTTAATTTGGCGTTTAAATATTGCTTGTAAACCATTTTGAATACTACCGCCACTTCCTAAGCCAATAATCGAAACAAGTTCCCAACCATCAATACCTAACTTATTAAACTCGCCTTCTAAATCTAACCCCTTAGCACCAAACAAACTTTTAAATGTACCCTCAATTTTAAGTGTTTTATACTCCCACTGCATAGACAACTCTCCTAAACTAAAATAGTAAGTATGTATGTAGATATACTATTAATAATACCACGTATACTAACATAAATGCCTGTACATTTATACTTGTTTTAACGTATACCTTTGTTCACCCACTTATTATCAAAATTCGCTCCCCCACAAAAATGGTCAGTTCAATTCCCTAATTCTAATTTTTCTCTTATAATTCTCTTTCTTTTACGTTTAATATCTATTGTCTTAACTACTAGCTAGATTAATGATACATATTTTTTTCAACATCCTTGAACTACCCCCACTTTCACTTCTAAACGAAGTGAAAGTGGGGGTAGTTCAAAGATGCAATGCTATAACAGCAATAGCGTTATGTAGTGAGTGAATTAAAACAACAATCCAAAAAGCAGATATTGTAACTTCAACTTTTTCATTCTTTTTTTGATATACCCAATAAGCATAGTTATATAATACTCCAATTATTGCTGTAGCGACTATATAAGTAATACCATCTGAATGACTTAATCCGAACATAATTGATGCTATTAAAAGAATAAAATAATCACGATCTTTAATAAGAGGAATACAACTTAATACCCAAAATAAAAATACCTGAAAAATTACTGTTTCATATACAGGTGCCGCAAATACTCCTACTAAAATCTGTATAATAGCGGGTTCTTCTTTTATCGGATGTTGTTTTATCGATGGCAAAAATAAATCTAATGGTATCACAAGTAAAAACGATCCCAATACAATAAGTAATACAAACCAAATTACAGGTAAAGCAAACATAAATTTATTCAATTTTTCCAGCATATATCTTTCTCCTATTTCTCTTTATATTAATAAAATTATATATTAAAATTCTATCAATACAATAAGTAATACGATTAAATCAACATAAATAGTACTAAATAGTAACTTCTTTATCTTCCTCCCTATTCCATCAATGTAAATTTTTAAATATTAGTTTACATTTAATTTTGACGCTAACGCATCAAAATCGATAGGGGTCTGCGACACCTTTCGGCTCGTCCGTACCATAAGCATGATAATTAAAACCTGTCTCCGACGGGTTAAGGAAGCTTCTCCCTTAACAATCCCCTTTATTCGAACTTCCCCACCCCCTCAATCTTTGAGGGGCTCCCTCGCCGGTTGGCACTGAACAAACTACCGTTTGTTCAGTGCCAAGAGGATTCGGGTGAAGTGAATTTGTCAGGGTCCTTCCGCTCCTTATCCTCCCTGCGGTCCGGTACCGCTCCAAGACATTGACAAACGCCAAACAAGGGGCACTGCTCTGGTCTAGCAGTTGCCCCTTGTTAAAAAAACCACGTTGCCTTAAAGGCAACTAGATCCTCTTAAGACGTAGATTTACTAAACAATCGCGCCCGTTTTACGATATTGTTAAATTGTTACCCCTTTGCCCTTTTCGGCCAAATAAAATTGCTTATGGCCATCAAAAAATCGATACCTAACACAAGTGTCCATGCTTTTAGAAATCCAGCCAACACTTCTGTTCGAGAAGAATCATTAATTAAATAGATTAAGATGAATAAAATTCCGGCACCTATTAGAAAAGCAAGCACATGTTGTCCCCAGCTTTTAAAGTAGTATTTCGCGTAATCGATGCCAAATCTTTTAACTGGTTTTGATCCTTGTTTCATCACATAATATTGAAAGCGTATATCAGCCCATTCAATCATACTCCTACCGAATGCGATTGAGATTCCAATATAAACAGCAGCAATTGCATGCACTTGGGTAGCAGTTGCACCACGATACAAGTCGACACCCGTAGCAACTAATAAAATTAAATCAATAACAGGTGTTAAAGCTAGGAAAAACAATCCTAATTTATTTTTTTTAAGGATATATCGTGTGAATAGACCTAAAGTGATAACAACCCAAAACCCTATTTCACAAGCAGCGATCAACCATACAATTACATTCATCCCAGCACCCCTTTGTACAACGATTCAGATACAACATCAAAACCAAATATTGTCTGCTTTTCTAAGTATAAATAAACTTTTGCACCTGCACCAACATCATTTTTAATAGGACTAGTAGTAACTTTAACTGTTACTTCGGTTACTTAGTCTAATAAATGGGGCCCTAAACCATAATAAAATCGGTTACGCTACTAATATATTAGAAATTATATATAAAGAATTTTTCTAGTGTTTCACCGAAATAAATACGAAAGTAAACTTTTGAATATTAGTTTACTTTCAAACCCCTAATTCATTGACTTATCGACAATCATCGTGAAACCCTTGATTTATACAACGAAAGTATACATTCAAAACACTATAAATAAGGTGATTAAATCCATATCAAGCAAAAAATGAGTATCCCATCACTATTGAGATACTCATCATAGAAAACATAAATTAACTATTAGAATTTAGCTCTTTACTGTATTTCTTTATAAGAAACGCCATCATTAACATAATAATTCCTATACTTAAACCAAGTAATTGATCTAACGAAATTACATCACGAAAAATCCAGCGTACAATAAATCCTATACTAAACACTAATACAAGTGAAAAACCAAAATATCTTAGTCCTCCATATACGTTTTTCATACCCACACCCCTTTTAACCTCATAACTTAATTATACCATATTGTGGAATTTAGTTAAGGATATCTAAATCATAAAAAAAGATCCAAGCATCAGTAGTACGCTCAGATCTCTGTTTAATAATTACATCAAATAAAACTTCATTAGCCTCTTTTTAGAAAATTAAATATGTTCCCCATGATCCATAAATACTTGAATTGATTCGTTTTGTGGTACGTCTTTTACATTAGTAAGACCAAAAGTAAAAACAGTGGACAACATCATCATTAATAGGATAGCTTTTTTCATTTTAGCGCCCTTCTTTCTTTGCTTATTTTGTCTGCCTCTAAAGCAATGTGTAAATATTTGCTTGCCTTTTCATGATTTTTTGAATTGTAGAATTGGTCACCTAAAAGAGAAGCATATTCTTTTACCCACTCATATAATTCTTCTGCTTCAAAATACGAAATACCTTCTATAACTAATTTCTCAAATTCTTCGAGTGGTGCTTTATTATGTAATGCCCTTAAGATTTCGAAATGATGACGATAACCAACATCACTAAGCTTATAACCTTGTTCAATATATTCATTAGCAATAGTATGGTTTCCTAGCTTGAAATGTTCTCTCGCTAAAAGAAACATAGTTTTAAAGTTATTCTCTAATGAATTCTCTAAATGTTTAACTGCTAACTCTGGCATGTTTTGACTTGCATATAAAAGACCTAAATTATGCTTAACGCGTTTAATTAGAATTTCATCACCTGATTTTTTGAAAGTGTCTAATGCTGAAAGTAAATATTCTTCTGCACTTTCAAATTCATTTAGTCGTATGTTTGCCATTCCTAAAGTATTTAAACTTGCAGCTATTTTCAATTCATATCCTGCGCTATTTATAAATACTTCATTTGCCTTCATAGCATATTGAATTGCTAGAATTGGTTTCATTATATGGTAGTAGTAAACAGCAACCCAATAATTAAATTCTGCTTTTTCGATTTCATCATGCATGTAATCTAGAAGCTTCTCAGCTTCTTCAAAATGAACCCTTGCTTCACAATTGTTTGCCGTATTGATGGCGTAAATAGCTTTAAATAAATGATAATAGTACTCTAAAAATGTTTCATTTTCTTCTGGCAAAGGTTCGACTTTGTCTAAAATATCTTTTGAACCCTTCGTATCACGAATTAGAAGGCTGTACCGCGCATTTAGTAAAGCGTAATACATTAATATTGTTTGATCTTCCTTGATAAAATTAATTTTACTTTCAATATCTTCTTTTATCTTTTCAGACTGTAATACACGTTGTGCAATCATAGCTTGATACCAGTCATTTAATAATTTTGTGATTTTTTCGTTAGAAATGAGGTTAACACTCATCTGCTCCTACCCCCTTTTATCAAATATTATCACGATATACTTGTATTTATAAATATATTTGGAATATTTTAACTTGAGAAACTTATTTTTGAATATTCACGTGAAAAAATGAAAAAAGTAATTCGAGTTTTAGGTATCGCTCTAGAATTAGTAGCTATTTTCAGATTTAGTTTCACTTCAAGCAACAAAATACTAAACATGGGGAAATATTTAAATATAAAAAAGAGCCATTCTATCACAAATGGCTTTTTTCATTTCATATATTTTCTTTGCTGTACCATTTCAGATACAAATGCATTGATTGTAGAGATATATTCTCTTCCCATAGCATTTAAGAAGAAAGCCTGTTCTTTTGTAGGAAGTAGCTTAATTTTTCTGTTACAGTTTGTTATATTTTTCTACAACTAAATCCCTAAGAAGTCTGGCTCTTTTAAGACTTTTGTAATCGTCTAAAGTTATAACTCTTACAATTGACCACGAACCAAGCCACATCATTTTTCTGATATAACCACTCGGGATTTTAATTTGAGAAGTATCACAAGCATTTCTCCCACACAGAACAAACAAGGCATTATTGTAGTCATCTCTATATTCTCTGTTGAATTTATGGTCTTTCATAAATTGTTCAAATCCGCAATTACTACATTTAATTTGCACCTTTCTCAGCTCCTTGTTTTTTGTTTTTCTACATATTGTTTCAAAGTTGCACTCGATACATTTCCTGCGGTAGATACAAAATAGCTACATGCCCATAAACTTGGCAAATGTTTAAGGTAAGGAAATTCCTCTCTCAATTTTTTAAAGTCACTCCTTTAATTTTTGCCATAATATCAAAGGAACAAATATTGGAAGTGTGTTTAAAAACATATGTGTATGGCCTTTGTTACACTCTAAAGCGACAATGACAATTTCTAATTCGTCGCATATTTCTTGTACAAACTCCCTAAAGCACTCTTCTATATCTGTCCGGTATGATGCTACCTACTTTGTTCAAAGAAACCCGTTGTCCATTCTATACCTTTCTCTTTTTAGTTAAAAAGGCTAGCTGTGTATTGGTATCCACTTTTTCTCCCACCGAACTCACCCTTTCTGATTGAACTAAAGTACCGCACCTTCATTTCCAACTGACAGTTACTATTAAAAAGTTATCTGTTACTCTTTATTTTATATATACTTTTCTTTAACTTAGGCTTTTTATGTAATCTCACTTTGGTACCATTAATATCAAAATCAATCTTTTTTCCCTCCAAATCCTCCATTTTCTCCTTATGTTCTTTTTCTATTCTATCCCTTTCTTCTTTTCTCTTTGTCGCTTTGGGACCAATTACGAATAGAATTAAGAAAATACTTACCATTACGATAAATGTAGTCACTAGTACTCATCCTCCTTTACCAAAACCTCGTACAACAAAAAACTTTTTAATTTATTAGATTTAAACCAGAAACCTAAAGGAGAATAAGTTCTAGTATATTTAGAAGAAATTAATATAGATGTTACCTTCACGATTCCTCTTTCTCCTTATATAAACCAAATTTATAAATGGCGCAGCAAGGCCGGAACTAACAATGTCATTACAAATATAAAAATTGAACTATACCTCAAACTTGAACTCCATTTCCCATATTTGGGGTGTTCAAATTTCTTATAAAGCATACCTAATGCTAAAGAAATTAAAAACATTAATACAGCTGTTCCTAAAATAATAGAAGTAATTAAGCCTACCATATTACTCATAAAGGTTTGAAAATCAAAAGAACGTGTTGTCAACATTAACACTGGTAGAATCCTTATTAATAGTATGAGAATAAATGAGCCTACTCCAAAATATATAGATCTTTTTTTCCACTTTATATGTTTAAACCATAAAGAAGCTCCAAAAACTAATAATGATATTAAAATTACTACAGAAAGAATAAGGAAAATAACATCAAAAAATGCAGGCACACTCGCATGGACCGCACCATCTATTTTATCTCCCCCATCTTTTATTACATCACTGCCTCCATTAAAAAAAGAACCAAACCAGTCTGTAATCCAATCAGTCATCCATGAAATATCGAATGGCAAATCTTCTTTATTGGTTTGCGCAGGAGCAGCTGAGTTAAAAACTTTCAAATTACCCTCCCCCTTCATTAAAAATTAATCACTTTACTTTAAGTATATAAATTTCCCTAACCAAAACTAAGAAAGTATTAAATCATATCTGATTAAATAGAAGAAAACGACGTATTTTGAAATAAGATTGATTAAACACGTAAGGTTAATTTTCATATCGCCTTATTTTTTTATTATAAAAAAAGAGCACTTTTCAAAAGTGCTCTTTTTGCTTTGTAAGCCATTGACTCTATAATGAAGTGATCTTAACTTATGAATAATTTGTAAAATCAAATGTTCATGTTATATGTAGATATGTTTCCACAGTGATGTGAGGTCAAAAACAAATGAAGTATACTACTATGAAAATCAAACTACCAACTTAAACTTCACAACACTTATTTTCATAATTATAAACCTCAGCCTTCTCTGAAATCTAAGGTCTTTAAAGAGTAATGAAAACTCCCTGCTTATGCTGATAAATAAGTAAACAAAGCTAACCATCCCATTTGCAGACTTTCCTTTTTCGTCTATATAGGCTTATTTCGCAAATATGACAAAGCATAATTAACTCCGCTCTGACCAATAGCATTGTAACATTCTCAATGTTTCCTCAACAAATTCTCAATATTTTGCATGGACAATAGCACACTTCCTCAACGGTTTTAATATCTTAATATTAAATACTGAAAGGAGATGTTAAAAAATGACTTGGTTCATTATTTTAGGATTTATGCTTATTTTAGGTATAAGCGGGTTTCATGCACATAGTATCCATATCAT
The DNA here is from genome assembly GCF_014932895.1 of Bacillus thuringiensis. Lineage (GTDB taxonomy): Bacteria > Bacillota > Bacilli > Bacillales > Bacillaceae_G > Bacillus_A > Bacillus_A thuringiensis_AA. The sequence continues at coordinate 43,258 of NZ_JACYOF010000006.1, forward strand.
TTTCAAAATAGATTCAGAAACAAAAGCTGTGTCAAGTTGGGCTTTCGTTAATAAAATAAACTTCCAAACATTTAAAGAATTAATAAAAAGATCGAATAGGAATAAACTCAAAAGCCTTACAATAGGAGAACTTTTTATTCCTTTAAGCTTATTTAATAGATTATTAGGCAAAACATTAATTTTTTTATTACTATTCTTTTACTCTCAATACTTAAACTAAACGCAATATAAGATGAGCTAAAGTATAGCAGTCGTCAAGCCTAGCAAAAAACAGATCGCCCATTGGGGCGGTCTGTTTTAAATCGAATCGATTATATCAATAAATTTTAATTTTTGTTCAAGAAACTCCAAAGGTGATTTCTTTCCATCAATGCCCTCCATGTGTAATTTCCTTTAAATGTTCCCCCATATCAGGATATTTTGTAAACTCAAATAACTCAACATTGTTAATCTTTTTTTGCATAATTGATTCGACAATCTAAGTAATCAATAACAATTACACGCTTAGGACCTTTCATCCAAGCAGATTTCTGTGTCATTAATCCAACAGGTCTACAACCAAGCAAGATAACAGTATCCCCCGACTTTGCACCAGAATCAATTTATCTTCGTTCATTCGATTTTTAATTCAGAATTTTCTCAATACCAAAAAACGAATCGTATTTTATAATAATCCTTGGGCTAGTTATTTTATTAAATCTTACTTTTCACATAATATCCTCCAAGATTATTAATCTTTAAAATAATTTCCATGTCTTAAATAGGAAAGGTAAAATTCATGAATAATATAGAAAAAAAACTCGATTACATATTGTTCAGTGCATGGATTGTTTCTTTTATTGCCACCCTTGGAAGTTTGTATCTTTCTGAAATAATGAAATATGAACCCTGTACATTATGCTGGTACCAACGCATTCTCATGTACCCACTGGTTCTATTATTCGGAACAGCAATGATACGAAAAGATTATAAAATTGGCATTTACAGTTTAATTTTCGCTATTGTTGGCGCTGGTATATCAACATATCATTATTCACTTCAAATAATCCCTTCTTCATTGGATAATGCAGAAGCGTGTGGGAGAGTTCCCTGTACTGGAGATTATTTAGACTGGTTTGGTTTTATTACAATACCTTTTCTCGCTCTATTAGCCTTTCTTCTTATTATCATTTGTAGCTTTATTTTAATGAAACTAAGTAAGGAGAGAAACAGTATATGAAAAAAATGCTAATTTTCATTATCGCTATTGTATCAATATTTGCATTGATTATTATCCTAACAAATAAAGAAACAAAAAATGAAAAAACTACAAGTACAGAGCAAGTAAATTATTATAAGAATCAAATTACACCCGAGCAATTGCAAGCGGATCTATCAAGTCATAAAGAAAAAATAGTTTATTTCTATAAGACAACGTGTCCACATTGTTTAAGGATTTCCCCAATTGTAGTTCCTATGGCAGAAAATATGGGAATTAATATGCAAGTTCTTAATCTAGAAGAGTATAAACAAGGATGGGATATGTTCCAAATAAAAGGAACACCAACAATTATTTCTTACAAAGATGGAAAAGAAGTAAATCGAATCTTAGGGGAGCAATCATTACAAACATTTCAAACATGGTTTGAAAATAATAAATGAGAATTTTGATTTTACCTAAAACTATGTTTCTCTAAATTATAGCTTAGCATGTATAAAGATGTGGGCATTAACTTTATCTCGTATTTGTCATCATGCATTCTACTAATTTATTAGAGAGTAGAGGGCTCTCCCTCATATTTACCAATCTTAAATAGAGAGAAATTTTCACTTGTTAGATATGAGGGGGACTCCCCATTTGCAATAAAATATAATTTATTAGGAGGTAACACATGTTTAAAAAAGTTGCATTATCAATTGCTTCAGTAGCAGTAGCAGGTTCAATTTTATTTGCAAGTCAATCAGTAACGGAAGCGGCTTATTATCCGGTACAAAAAACTGGTTCTGGCCTAGATCTTCGTACAACTCCAACAATAAATGGTACACGAACTCAATCGAATATCCCAGATGGGACCCAACTTTGGTTATATTGCTATGTAAATGGCGAGTCTTATATGGGAAGTAAGGTTTGGGATTATGTAGATGATAATGGCTATGGTGGCAGTGTTAACTATGGATATGCTCCTGATTATTTCATTAAAACAGGATCGTCTAGTCCAGTTGTTGGTTATTGCGCTTTCTAATTTAGAAATAAAAGAAAACAGCCTCATTTGGCTGTTTTCTTTTTACATAGTAATTTCCGTAGTGGTTAATGTGCTTAACTGATTTTGCGTTTGTTGATCACGTACTACATCAGTAATTACTTTTACATTTTTCAGGTCATTGGGGGCTTGAGATAAAAAACAGATGAGTGTTAAATTTATTTTTTCATTGCCCTTTAAGCTTCTATCTTTTAGATCAGCATTCATTTTATAAACGTCTACTTGTTCACCATTACTTAAAACAAGTGTTTTAAAAGGTCCTTTCCCTAAATCAAGTGCTTGATTTGAAGTGTTTTCTAAAGTTGTTGTAAATTGTATTGCATTAAGTTTCTCTGTACTTAACCCTCTTTCTTTTAAGTTATATATTCCAATTTCACTTACTTCTGTACTTTGAATAACCTTAATTCTTTCTACTTGAATATGGAGAGGCCCGGCTTCTATCGTTGTATGAGGTTCACTTAATTGCTTTAAAATAACTGTTCCGAGTGGATGCTTTGCTTCTTGTCCTACTTGTGTTAATGGTTCTGTATAAGGCTTAGATTTCACATTAATTTCGGCTATAGGAGTTCTTTTAGTATCAGATTTCACTTCTTTTTCAGATTTCGTTTGATTTGAGCAAGCGGATATAACTAAACATAAAGATACTGCCGTTAGAAGGAAAGGTATTTTTTTCATTTATGGACCCCTTTACTAAAAAGTGTGATTCATACATTTTTACTGTTCTATGGTTCTAAAATTATTGTAAATTAGCAGCTGTATTTTTGGAATATTCAAACTGTGATTATATACAATCTTATATTGAGAAAATTTAGTTTAATTTCAAAATACCCCTTGTGAAACCATACTTTAGAAAAAAAGAAGCAAGGGAAATCGGATTTGAGATATTGTAAAGGAAAATAATCCAAGGAAGATATTATTTTAGTAGTTGTCGGTTATTACTGTCGTTTTTCTTTACGTTATCGCATTGTATCAGGATTTCAAAATCTTCGTCATGCTTCACGTATGATAAAAGGTATTGAAATCATTCATGCCCTACTTAAAACCTGTATCTTACTACGATTCCTACTCTCTTGTGTATAACTAATAATAGTGCGTAAATTAAGCCCAAAACTTATCCTAAACCTACGCTCCCTCTTATAAGAAGTATTCAATAGAAAAACAGTTAAAAGATCAAAAAAATCCATTAACGAAATTTGTACTGTCTTAACTATACTTTTTCAAATTTAAAAGCATGGACATTAATTAAATTCCGAATATTCTGTCTATTAATGAAAAAAATCGTAGTTGCATTTAATGTATCTAATTCCTGTTATTATCAGAATAAGCCTTTACAGAGAAATGGGGGATATTATGACTGTTCAAGAAAAAAGTAATAAGCAATTGATGGAATTATTACATGAATGGTATGAAGAAATTCGTTTATATCATGTAAAAGAAGCAAAACAAACACATCTAAAAGTAAAAGAAAGTTTAAAGGAAATAGAAACAGACCAATATGTATCATTCTATTATTCCCTACTGGATTTTAGATATAAAGTCTTGGTAGATGGAATGAGTATTACAAAAGATTCTTTTAATCAAATAGAAAAACTCCCTAATATCAAAGATGAATTTTTATTTTTAGCTTACTATTATTATTTCTTTAAGGCAATCCACTCTACAATTATAGCAAATTATACTGAAGCGAAAACACACTTTGAAAAGGCGGAAGAACTTTTAATTGATATACCTGATGAAGTAGAAAAAGCCGAGTTTAAGTATAGATTTTCAACTTACTGTTATCAATCTTATCAACCATTTGAAGCGATTCAACATGTAGTAAAGGCCAAAGAAATATACCTGAATCATGTAGGCTATGAAATCAATGTTGCTTTATGTAACAATGTATACGGTTTAGCTTGTATAGATCTAAGAGAGTTTGAAAGAGCTGAAGAATGTCTCAATACTGTTATTGATGTTTTTAAAAAGTATAATGAAGAACAATTATTATTAAGAGTACGTTATAATTTGGGCTGGTTATATAATATTCAAGATTTATATCCACTGGCGATTAGACAGAGTTCTGAAATAATAAATACCATACCGAATCATTTTAAAGCATTATTTGTCTTGGCAAGAGCATATTATAATTTAGAAGGCATTGAAACAGCAAAATCATATATCGAGCAAGGAATGAAGTATACAAATGAATCAGGAAATGAGGAATATAAGCATCGTTTCGCAGTTTTAAATGAACTAATCACAGAACTACCTAGAATTAAACTAGAAAAAGTAGTTACTGATGCAATCTCTTATTTTGAAAAAGAGGAAATGTGGGATTGTGTAAAAGAATATGCAGAGATTTTAGCAATCCAATTTTATGAGGCAGATAACCATGTTAAGGCGAGCAAATATTTCTATATTAGTAATAATGCTGATAAGAAACATTTGAGAAAAGGAGCGTTAAAGTAATGAAAAAAATAAAAAAAATGGTATTAAGTATGGTAGTAGTAAGTGCATTAGCATGTAGCATGATTAGTTTACATGTATCACAATCTTCGTTTAATGGTGGAGATACACCAGCACCATCAATACCGAGTGTCTCTGCTGGAGTATCTATTGATTAACGTAATATATTTTTCTTTCTTAAAAAATCAGAAAATTAAGACTCTTAATTCCCGCAAAAATGTTGGATGAAAGTGGATAAAATATTGAACCCCTAGTCCGAAACTCATTTGTTTCGGACTATTCACATAACTATAAATGTACGTAGGTGATAGACTAAAAGTACACGAGATCCTCTATACATTAATAGAAAACGAGCATCCTATCGCTATGTATTGGAGCGCTCGTTCAGAATTTTACGGATATGTATACACCCTTATTTAGTAAAATTTAAATATAATTCCAAAAAACGTAATAATTCTATTGCAAAGGATTCAATTCCTTTTTTAAAATTATTTTTGCACCAGGACCTTTATTTTCATCTATTCTTTTTCTGGCCAAATCTTCGCGTTTGGTTCTAATAACCACTTGTGGTCTTCCTCCATGATACGATCATTCCATGGATTATTCTCAAGATGCCGAATCATCCAACAAAAATACATTGCATATCCAGGTGCCGTTGCTTGAGGGTGATCTAGCTCACCTGGAATTGTAATAAAGCTATTATGTACAACGCGATAAGCATCCTCACCAACCATTGCACATCCAAATCCCTGTGGCTTGTTAAAGCGATAATAATATACCTCTGGCTGATCATGATGATGTGGCGGATAACTGGACCATCGCCCTGGATAAGAAATAACTTCTCCTACTACCATATTAGAATATTCTGCATTGTTATAGTCAAAAATCGTACGAATAACACGCTGTGCTGTTCCCTCCCATACTCCATCTCCGGCTACAACACTTTGACACTCATTTGGAGTATATAGCTTAGACGCAAATTCCCCATCATTATCTGTTTTTTGAACAAGCACTTCACTATCTGAAAGAGCAGTAATTGTAACCTTCACATTTTTAGCCACATGCAAACACCAAGGATTTTCTTCAAACACAGACTGTCTTTGTATAACTTGTTCCATTCCTTCCCACTCTAAACGTATTGCCCCTTCTAGCAAAAGTACTGCCGTTTCATTCTTACTATCTAATAACTGCTCTTCTCTTCCATTAGACATCTTATATATGCCTATATCCATTAACATATCACTACATTGACCGTTCATTTCTGTTAAGACATTATACCCTTCATTTAATTCACCTAATTTTCCTAACATGACTTTCTCCCCCTTTTTTAATGGCTACTCTATAATTCTCTACCTTTGTCAGCTAACTAAATTATGAGTTTCTTCTATTATTTAATGAAGAAAGCTTTTCTGGTTATGCTCTGCTTTCACTTCCAAATATTCGCATATGATTTTTAACGTTTTCATATGCGGCCTCAATAACATCTTGATGGTACGTAAAATAATCTGAATAAGGAGTATTCAGGACGGCAGTGTTAACCGCAGTAACCACATTCTGAAACGTGGCTGTTGCTACATTAATTTTTCGAACACCATGTTGAATACATTGTTTGAAATCCTTTGGACTAATGCCAGAGCCACCATGTAATACGAGTGGAATATGGACTACCTCATTAATTTCCTGCAAGCGGTCTAATCGTAGATCAGGATCTCCATTGTACATACCATGCGCATTTCCAATCGCAACAGCTAATGCATCTACGTCTGTTTCTTCTGCAAATCGTTTTGCTTCTTGCGTACTTGTTAGCAACACCTCAATATCTTCTGATCCGTCCTCACTACCACCAACTCTGCCAATCTCAGCCTCAACCGTCGCTCCGTATTGTTTTGCGAGCGCTACAATTTCTTTTGTCTTTTTGATATTCTCTTCTAATGGATAGTGCGAGCCATCAAACATAACCGAACTAAAACCAATTTCTAACGTCTCTCTAATCTTTTCAAACGTCATACCATGATCAAAGTGAACCGCTACTGGCACAGTCGCTTTTTTCGCCGCAGCAACCATCAAAGGACCTATCATATGAATTGGCGAATGATTCAAACGAACTTCCGCAATTTGTAGAATAAGCGGTGAACGTAACTCTTCTGCTGCTTGAATAGCTCCCATTACCATTTCCATATTCGCGACACTAAAAGCACCAACCCCATAATTCTCTTGATTTGCTTTTATTAAAATATCTTTCATTTGAACTAATGGCATTACACATTCACCTTTTTCAATATTATTTATTAAATGGAGAACCAAACATCTCGTCTTTTTACTCCTCATGTAATCTCACCATGCGGAAATTAAAGACCTGCTTTTTCATGTATAAATTTTCGGGCTTTTAATGCGTATTCAAAAGGATTCGCTAAAGCTGGGTCTTGCTCCGCTTCTACCACAAACCAGCCCTTATATTCAGAGTTTGCAAGAATAGTAAAAACTTCATCAAATACAATTACGCCATCTCCCGGAACTGTAAATGCACCATTCTTCACTGCCTGTAAGAAGCTTAATTCGTTTTCCTTTACAGCATCTACTACTTCTTGGCGAATATCTTTTAAATGTACGTGTTTAATACGAGGTAAATATTTTTTCAAGATATAAAGCGGCTCTTCTCCTGAAAAAACAAGATGACCTGTATCAAAAAGCAGGGATACAAGCTCTGGATCAGTCATATCCATTAACTTTTCAATTTCTGCCGTTGTTTGAACACCCGTACCCATATGATGATGGTATACAATATGTAGCCCCTTTTCCTGAGCTAATTTACCAAGATGATGTAACCCATCCGCAAGCTTATCCCACTCTTCTTCTGTAAAAATAGGCTTATTTTTAAATAGCGGTACATCCATTAAACCTTGAATACTATGTCCCTGCTCTGACACAACGATGACTTTTGCACCCATATCATGTAAGAAATCTCTATGTTTAATAAATGCTTGTACCGTCTCTTCAAGCGGCTTCGTTGTCAAGAACGTACTAAACCATGCGCTAGCAATCTCCAGGTTTCGTAATTCCAAAGATTTTTTCAATACAACTGTATTTCTCGGATATTTATTACCTACTTCACTTCCATTAAATCCAGCTAGCGCCATCTCACTAATACATTGTTCAAACGTATTTTCTGCTCCTAGTTCCGGCATATCATCATTTGTCCAAGCAATTGGTGCAATTCCAAGCTTAATCGTGTTTTCTTTGAACATCCCCATGTCTCTCCTCTTTGCAAAATGTTATAGAATTTCGCCAACTTCTCTTATCTAACCGTTAAAAAGAGAGCTTTCTAAAAATATGCATATAGATAAAAAGCTCTCTTTGTGTCCTAATCTAATAAGCTCTTGCCTTTTGCAAGTTACTTTCTTTACTCTCGTAGGCAGCTTGTACACTTTGACTATTAGATACTTCAGCAACTCCTACATGCCACCATGACTCGTATCCATTTGTCATTGTTTTTGGTAATACTTTAATATCAATCAATGTAGAAACTGTTTGTTTTTTCGCATCTTTAAGCGCTTCCTGTAATTGTTCTATCGATGTAACACGATACGTTTTCACGCCATATCCAGCCGCGCTAGTTGCAAAATCAATTTTCATAATAGCCCCGTTTAACTTACGGGTTTCCTGGTTTCGGTAGCGAAACTCTGTTCCAAAGCTCCCCATTCCATTGCCCATTTGTAAGTTATTAATGCAGCCAAATCCGGAGTTATCAAACAATAATACGTTAATTTTTTTGTTTTCTTGAAGACTTGTGACAAGCTCAGAATGAAGCATTTGGTAACTACCATCCCCTACCATTGCATATACTTCTTTCGATGGTTCAGCTAGCTTTGCACCAAGTGCGCCTGCAACCTCATAGCCCATACAAGAGTATCCATACTCCATGTGATATGTATTTGGTTTTCTCGATGCCCACATTCTTTGTAAATCACCCGGAAGACTTCCTGCCGCACCAACGATAATTGCATCTTCATCAAGTAATGTATTTATTTGTCCAATAACTGCAGTCTGTGTTAATTGTGTACCAAGTGCGTCCACATACTCATTTAAATTCTCATCGAAATGACCTTCGACTTCTGGCGTAAAATCTTGACCTGTAAAGCGAATATTATGTAGACGTGCCAATTCTGTTTCCCAAGCATCTTTTGCATCAGCGATTTCTACTGTGTAACCAGATTGATACTCAGTTACTTGTAGTTCATCTATTAGGGCAAGAAGCGCTTCTTTCGCATCTGCTATAACCTTCAACGCATCAAGCTTGTTCGCATGAAATTCTGAAATGTTGATGTTTAAAAACTCAACTTCTTCATTTTGAAATAATTGTTTAGATGCCGTTGTAAAATCAGTAAATCTCGTTCCAATTCCAATAACAAGATCCGCTTCCTTTGCAATTGTATTAGCTGCTAAATTTCCAGTTACCCCAATACCGCCAAGATTATATGGATGGCTGCTTTCAATCGCACTTTTCCCAGCTTGCGTTTCTCCAAACGGAATATGGAATGTTTCAGCAAACTGTTTGAGTTCTTCTGCCGCTTCTGCGTACCTTACACCGCCACCGCAAATTATAATTGGCTTTTTCTTTCTCTTAATCATGTCAACCGCATCCGCTAAGCTGGCTTTTGTAGGTAGACGACGCTCAATACGATGAACGCGCTTTTGGAAGAAGTAACTTGGAAAATCCCACGCTTCCCCTTGGACATCTTGTGGTAAACAAATTGTTACAGCCCCTGTATCTGCCGGATTCGTTAAAACACGCATGGCTTGAATCATAGCTGTCATCAATTGTTCAGGACGATTTATCCGGTCCCAATACTTACTTACCGCACGAAAAGCATCGTTTGTAGAAATAGATAAGTCATGTGTTTGTTCAATTTGTTGAAGAACAGGATCAGGTTGTCTCGTTGCAAATACATCACCTGGAAGTAGTAAAACGGGAATATTATTTGCAGAAGCTGTTGCAGCAGAGGTAATCATATTTGCTGATCCAGGACCAACAGAAGAAGTACATGCCATAATTTGTTTTCTATGTTTTTGTTTAGCAAAGGCCATCGCAGCATTTGCCATTCCTTGCTCATTTCTTCCTTGATATACTTCTAATTCCCCCGCATCTTCTTCTAAGGCTTGACCTAGACCTACTACATTTCCATGACCAAAAATCGTAAAGATTCCCTTAATAAACTTTTGTTGTTCTCCATCAAACTCTACGTATTGTTGATTCAAAAATTTCACCAATGCTTGCGCCGTCGTCATTCTAACAGTTTGCATATTGTTTGCTCCTTTCTATCTCTATCAGTCATTCTGCATATGAAAAAGGAGTATCAGGAATTTGATAAAATCCTAATACTTCCTTCTTATGTTTAATACTTTCGTTACTTTCGCTTACGAACAACTAGGGAGAGTCTACTTCTCTCTTAATGATCACTTTTCCCAACGAGATGTAAGCATTTTCTTTCTAGTATAAAACTCAACGCCGTCCGTACCGTTCGCATGAAGATCACCATAGAAAGAGTCTTTCCAGCCAGAAAACGGGAAGAATGCCATTGGCGCCGGTACCCCAACATTCACACCTAACATACCTGATTCAATTGTTTCACGGAATTGACGTACGCTTGCCCCGCTATCTGTATAAATGCAAGCTCCATTTGCAAAGCGGGATTCATTCGCAATTTCAATTGCTTCATCCAATGATTTCACACGAACAATGGATAAAACAGGAGCAAAAATCTCATCTTGCCAGATTTTCATTTCTTTTGTAACATGGTCAAAAATTGTTGGGCCAACGAAGTATCCAGCTCCTTTTACAGCCGTATCCTCGCGTCCATCACGAACTAATGTAGCGCCCTGTTCTACACCTGAATCGATGTAACCAATTGTGCGTTCTTTATGATTATCACGAATAACTGGTCCTAAAAATACATCTTCATCAAGACCATTTCCGATCACAATTTTATTTGCTTCTTCTACAAGTCTTTCAACTAATTGATCTGCAATTTCTTCTTGTACCGTTACAACAGAAGCAGCCATACAACGCTCACCAGCTGAACCAAATGCAGCACTAATAATTTGCTTTGTTGCTAATTCAAGATTCGCGTCATTTAATACAATGGAATGATTTTTCGCACCCGCTAGTGCTTGAACACGTTTTAAGTTTTCTGTTCCTTTTTTGTATACATATTCTGCAACTGGCTGAGAACCTACAAACGAAATTGCCTTCACTAATTTATGTTCAAGAAGACCGTTTACTACATCGTGTGCACCATTGACGATATTTAAAACGCCTTTCGGTAAACCAGCTTCTTCAGCTAATTTTGCTAATTTTGCTGCTAGAAGTGGTGTGCGCTCTGAAGGTTTTAATACAAATGTATTACCGCAAGCAATCGCAAGTGGGAACATCCAGCATGGAACCATCATTGGGAAGTTAAAAGGTGTAATCCCGCCTATAACACCAATTGGGTAACGATACATACCAGACTCAATACCTGTCGCAATATCAGGAAGCTGTTTTCCCATCATTAATGTAGGAGCACCCGCTGCAAATTCCACACACTCAATACCACGAAGAACTTCACCGTAAGCTTCGTTATAGCTTTTTCCATTTTCAATCGTAATAAGTTTCGCTAACTCTTCCCAGTTATCTACTAGTAATTGTTGATATTTAAATAAAATACGAGCACGTTTTGGCACAGCTGTTTTAGACCAAGATTTGAACGCTTCATTTGCTGCTAATACAGCTTGTTCAACATCTACTTTTGTTGAAAGTGGTACCCGGGCAATTACTTCCCCTGTTGCTGGATTATATACATCTTCCATCTTAGTTGAAATGGATTCTACCCATTCGCCGCCAATGTAATTTTTTACGATTTGTGCTGTTTGTACTGTCATATTCATTCTCTCCCTTTTATGTAATGTAGAAGCGTCCAATAGGATACGCCCTTACTTGATTACTCATTTATGAAGTTTCTATACAATTTCTTCAGCCGTTTCCATGAATGCAGAAATCTCTGCCCTTGTTGGCATTGCATCAGAACAGCTATGCTTGGAAATAACAATGGAAGCAGATGCACCTCCTAATCGCATCGCTTGAGGAATCTCAAGCCCTTGCATTAGGCCATAAATAAATGCAGAAGCATACGAATCTCCAGCACCGAACGTCTTTAATACCCTTGTTTTAAAGATACCGCCGCGGTGAGATTGACCGTCTCTCGTATAAGCGATTGAACCATCCCCGCCATGCTTAATCACGACGATTTTCGCATGATGAGAAAACCATCTTTCAGCCGTAACTTGATCATTAGATTGTTCATAGTTTAATAGTTTTTCCATCATATCGAATTCTTCACGCGTTCCAATAATGACATCAGACTTTTCAGCCGCTAGATTGTAATACACAGCCGTTTCAGCTTCTGACTGCCATGTATAAGGGCGGTAATCAACATCAAAAAATACGACTACATCATGCTTACGCGCATATTCTAGCGCTAAAAATACCGCCTCGCGAGAAGGGCTTTTCGCTAAAGCTGTTCCTGAAATTAAGAGTGCTTTTGATTGTTTAATATAGTCCTCAGATACTTCGGTTGGATCAAGATTTAAATCTGCGACATTGTCACGGTACATTAAAATACTGCAATCTTCAGGGCTTTTAATTTCTGTAAAAGCTAGACCTGCCACTGCACCTGTACGATCTATACATATCTGATCTGTATTAATATTGTTGTCCTTTAGGTACCCGGTAATAAAGCGGCCCATTTGATCATCGGACACTTTACCGATAAATCCTGTTTGTAAACCAAGACGTGCCGCACCAATCGCAATATTCGCAGGAGATCCCCCCACATACTTAGTAAACGTTCTTGTTTCTTCCATAGGACGTTGTGTTTCATTGGCATTTAAATCAACGCATAAACGTCCAACTGCAATTAGGTCTAATGGACAATCTTCTTTAAAAATAAGTGGATTCATTGTTACTACCTCCCGTGCTTTATGTAAAGGTAAATGATATGGTTAAGAAATTTTGATGACCATACAATTCACTACTTTTTAACTTTCTAGAAGTAAGCGTTCTCTTTATTGGTTTAATGCCGGCTGTTTATGCTCAATTTGAACAGGTTTTCCTGTTAGTAAGGATTCCTTCGCGGCCTTCGCAATTCGTTCTGCTTGTAACCCATCATTACCACTGCAAATAACAGCTTGTCCTTCTATAATTGACTTTGTAAATTGTGTTACTTCTTCAATGTAAGCCTGCGTATAGCGCTCTAGGAAGAAATAAAGAGGTTTATCTTTTACAACACCATCTGTTTTTGACACTTGTACTGTTGTCGGACAGCAATTATCCACAGCGACCGCTCCTTTTTCACCAAACACTTCAAGACGCTGGTCATATCCATAAACCGCTTGGCGGCTATTATCAATTACCCCTAAAGCTCCATTTGCAAATTTTAATGTGACAATTGCCGTATCAACATCATTTACTTCCTGAATGGACGGATCAATTAATGTTGTTCCATATGCAAATACTTCAACGACTTCACTATTCATCACATACCTAGCCATATCAAAATCATGAATCATCATATCCATAAACAATCCACCTGAAGAACGAACATATTCTATACTTGGCGGTTGTGGATCTCTAGACGTAATTTTTAAAATATGTGGTTGTCCTACTTCTCCTTGTTGAATAAGATCATAGACTTTTCTGAAGTTAGGATCGAAACGGCGGTTAAAGCCTACTTGAAGAGATACTCCTTGTTCTTTTACCACTTCTAATGCATCTAAAGTTTCTTCTACTGAGAAACTAACAGGCTTTTCGCAGAAAATATGTTTTTTCGCAAGAGCCGCTTCTTTAATAATTTGCGCATGCGTATTTGTTGGTGAACAAATAAAGACAGCATCAATTTCTGGATCTTCTAATAAATCCTGATAGTTTGTAGTCAGAGTGGAAATCCCTTTATCCTCGGCCCACTTTTCTAGATGACTAATCACTACATCTGAAACCGCTTTAATTTTCACTTGTGGCATAAGCTGCAAATTATCAACATGCAGTTTCCCAATTCGTCCAGCACCAATAATTCCAATCGTTAAAACATTCATATGATTTCTCCCTCTTTATTAAAATTTAAGAAACGAAATGAAAGTCTATAAGGTTTAGCACATCAATTTTAGTTAAGCGCTTTCCCTGTTTTTTCTTCATTATACACACTTGACTCTAAATTGAAAACATTTTTATTTTTTTGAATACTGTTCTTCTTATCCGAATTTCAAATTTCATGGGTAAACGTACTACGTCCATATACAAATTAATAATTAGAAACAAATAATCTAAACAGCTACAAATATACCCTTTTAAAATACTGATATAACAAAGAAAACTAATACTTTTAAATATTAAACTCCCATCTATAAGATATTTCATTCTATTCATACTCACGATTATTTTAGTGTCCAGTAATTAAATAGATCGCACCCTATGAAAGAAAGTTGTAAATTGTCAAAAAATTTCATTGACGACCTCATAATGTAAGCGTATACTTTTTTTATCAAAAAGAATTAAGCGCTTAACCAAAAATAATTTATCGGTGGTGGGAGAATGAACGCAATTAGTTCAAACAAAACATTTATGGACAAGATTGGTATCCCTTCTAATTTAACTTGGGGATACATAGGGATTATTGTTTTTATGATTGGGGACGGTTTAGAACAAGGATGGTTATCCCCTTATCTCGTTGAGAAAGGCCTAACGCTAGAACATGCTGCTTTTCTATTTACTATTTACGGCATTACTGTATCTGCTTCTTCTTGGTTTTCGGGGGTATTTGTACAAATGTGGGGACCAAGAAAAGTAATGACATTTGGTTTAGTTTCATTCATTTTAGGTTCCATTGGATTTATCGGTATAGGAATTCAACATATGAATTATCCTGTAATATTAATTTGCTACGCTCTACGAGGATTTGGTTATCCTTTATTTGCTTATTCTTTCCTAGTTTGGGTATCTTACAGTACTCCGCAGCAAATGCTTTCAAGAGCAGTAGGCTGGTTCTGGTTCGTATTCCAGCTTGGACTTAGTGTTATAGGAGCCTTTTATTCTAGCTATATGGTTCCTAAAATCGGAGAAATCGCTACTTTATGGAGTGCTTTAATTTTCGTTGTCGTCGGGGGATTATTCTCTATTGTTGTAAATAAAGACAGATTTAAAGCCCAAACCGTAAGCGCTAACAAATCAAGTGAATTACTAAAAGGCATTACCATCGTATTTGAAAATCCTAAAGTTGGTATAGGTGGTATTGTTAAAATTATAAACTCGGCCGCTCAGTTTGGATTTGTTGTTTTCCTGCCTACTTATATGATGAAATATAATTTTACGATGACTGAATGGCTACAAATTTGGGGTACTCTATTCTTTGTAAATATGGTGTTTAATATTATTTTTGGTATTGTTGGAGACAAGTTTGGTTGGGTAAACACGATTAAATGGTTCGGAGGAGTCGGTTGCGGAATTGTAACTCTTGCACTCTATTATGTACCACAAATGGTAGGACATAATTATTGGGCAATATTATTTGTTGCATGTTGCTACGGAGCAACACTTGCTGGTTATGTACCACTTACAGCTTTAGTCCCATCTTTATCTCCTGAAAATAAAGGAGCTGCAATGTCTGTCTTAAATTTAGGTTCAGGGTTATCAGCTTTCGTTGGACCACTAGTAGTAACTGCTTTTATCGGGCCATTAGGTGTAGGCGGCGTAATGTGGATCTTTGCTGGTTTGTACTTCTTTGGAGCATTTTTAACTCATTTCCTTACTATTCCAAAGGAAAATGAGATGAAGCAGGATTTAAATACGAAAAGTGGCGAGCAATTTTCTATATAAATCCTAAATATAAAAGAAGGTCATCCTAACTATACACAGTTACGATGACCTTCTTTTGTTACATTCAAATAGGCTTGTAAAAAAGCTATCATGTAATATCCTTTACTGAGGATCGCTCTACTAACTGAGGAATAATTGTAATTTTTTGCTTAGCATGCGCCTTCATTTCCATCGTTTTTAAGAGTTGTTCAAACGTACAGGCTGCCATTTGTGTAATTGGTTGTTCAATCGTCGTTAATCCTGGATCTGCTATCTCAGCATAGATTGTATTATCAAACCCGATAATTGATAAATCTTCCGGAATCGAAAGTCCTTGTTTTCTTGCTTCATTCATGAGGCATATCGCAATTAAATCTGTACAAGCAAAAACCGCTGTAGGCCTGTTAGGTAAATTAAGTAATTCTTTACTTGCACGTTTGCTATCTTCCACTGTCGAATAGCAGCTAATGATAGCATCATCATCTAATGAAATCTCTGAATCTGTAAGAGCTTGTTTGAACCCATTCAATCTTCCTAAACTACTCTTTCTATCCTTCTCCATCATAATCGTTAAAGATGTATGGCCTTTCTGCGTCAGATAATTCCCAGCTAGATAGCCTCCCCTCATATCATCAGTTGTCACAACATGAGTTGTGATAGAAGGATGATCTACGGTAAATAAAACAAGCGGTAAATCTCGGTTCACGATTTTTTTAACAAGTTTATAATCATTTAACTCCGTCGCAATGATAATGCCATCTACTTGCTTTTTAAATAGTAAATCAATGTATTCATGCTCACGTTTTGTTTGATGGTCTGTACTACATAAAATGAGTGTATACCCTGATTCTCGTGCACTATTTTCAAAAGCTCTTGCTACTTCTGCAAAAAAGGGGTTTGAGATATCTGGGACAAGTACCCCAATCGTATATGTTTTTTTACCTGTTAACGCTGCTGCTACACTACTTGGCTGGTAATCTAATTCATCCATTACTTTATTTACTTTGTTTATTGTTTTTTCACTAATACGCCCTGTTTGATTAATTACCTTAGATACAGTTGCTATTGATACACCTGCTTTTTCAGCAACATCATAAATTGTTGGTTTCACTTTGATTGTCCCTTCTTAATCATCTTTTTCTATATTTTATCATAAATAAATTTCGCTTCTTGGTATACAAAAGGAAATCTTTTAAAATTTGTAGGTACTTGTATGTATTTTCTGGCGTAATGCTTCACATTTACAAGCTAATTAACTTTGATGAAACTCCGGTAGAAATATTTCACCGATTTGCTTATGAGACATTTAAATCAACATTGATATTGTCTACAATGACAACTAGTTCAATATTGTTATTATCATTATTAATATGAGATTTAATTTTGTCGATTTAAACCTGTATAAATTCAAGTTTGGCGCGTCGTTCAACGCCTATATTTGCTAGTCTATCAAAATCTCTAAAAAGAGCAGATAAGGTAGAACGTGCTTTAGATCGAGCATTTAAGAAAATAGCCTGTTTGTCCCCAGCAAATTGAATTTCCCACTCTTCTTCAAAATTGTTTTCGCTAAGTTTATTCTTACGAAGCTCCTTTGTCATGTCTTAATTACGCTTAACAAGCATAATACGTTGAACATGGATAATTTGAGCGTGTTGTAGTATTGTACTTTCCCCTAAAATTGATAGAGGATCATTATTAATCGCTTCCTCAAGCGCTTCTTTTAAATCATATAATTCCTGCGGTAAGTACTTTCTATATAAACCATGAGTAACAGTATTACCATTACGCAGCAGAGCAGAATCCCTGAAATTACCGACAGCATTTTTAATGTCCACATGCAAGGCTCATTACAAACAGAGCATGTAAGAATGTTTATAGTTTCCTCTTCCATTTACACCACCTCACGGTAAATCCTAATTAATTATTGTAATTCCTAATATTAAGATGTAAAATGATATTGTCTTATATGCGCTTAAGATAGATCGGAATAAGAAAAGGAATCCTTCTGGATTCCTTTTTCTATGCAAAATAAAAAAGAATAAGAAGATCCATGTGAGTAAATGCTTTAGAATCTTCCTATTCCTCCATACACGCCCTTAAAAATAGTTGGCTTATTGCTTCGTATTAGATAATCCCCTTTTTCATTAAACTTACATAGCTGTTATCTCCAATGATGACATGATCTAGAAGAGGGATACCGATAATAATCCCACATTCTTTTAATCTCTTAGTTACTTCAACGTCTTCATGGGATTCCATGCTATGTCCTGATGGATGATTATGGAAACATACAATTGAAGATGCATTATTTAATATTGCCGTGCGGAAAGTTTCCCTTGGATGGACTAACGATGAATCAACAGTTCCTTCGAACACAATGCTACATCCAATAATTTCATTCTTTGTATTTAAGTTAAATACACCAAAAATTTCATTTGGTCTTGACTCTATATCAAATATAATCTGTGCAAAACGTACAGCATCTGCTGGACAAGTGATTTTCTTTTTCTCAATATCGTAAATACGATTACTGTCTTTTACCAATTTTACAGATTGAACCATAATTTTCTTACCCATGCCCTTCTCCTTTCGAAATAAAAAAGACGAGATTACTCCTCTCATCTTTTTTCACCTTCTTTTGTATTTTGAAATTCAAAATTCATATTTTCTTGCTACATTTCTTAATAAATTAAGATAATCTATCACATCCTTGTTAGTTCATTACTTGTCCTATTCCTATAACGCAAAAAAACCTCCCAGGAATACATTCGTAATACAAATTAGCGTATATGTTGTATACACTTACTTGTAATGAATCGTAAACCCGAAAGGTTTGTGGTTATTTAGGAATGATTAAAAAGGAAAAATTTTCTTGAACTTATTATATAATAAGTTCATTTCTATTTCAATTAAAATAAACAAAATATTCATACCCTTTAAAGAGAAATTTGATTTCTAAAATAAAAGACACCCCAATTCAATTGAGCGTCTTTACAAAACTATTTAACTTGTTTTTGTAGAATTTCTTTTAATTCTCGCACAGTCTCGGAAAATTCATCAATTCTTATCGTGCACATTTCGATAGTTTTTTCAGTATCGATAACTTCCCACACAGGATGATCAGCTTCTATTTCTTGTTTCGGGTACAGCAATATGCACCTTTTAACTTCCTTATAAGCCGTGACATACGCATACATTTGATAAATGTCACTCTGAACATAACTACTTCTTCCATTACTTGTTGCACTTTTCCACTTTGTATCTATGATTATCCTATTATCAATCACGAAATCTGGTTTTAATAAAATATTCTGGCGTCCACTCTTCTTGTTACGTAATAGCCTCTTCTCTGCATGTTGACTGATGATTTTATTATTACCAATAGCCCCTTGTAGTGCTACTTCAATATATTTTTCAAACAACATATTCATTTGAAATAAGAAAGAGAACGATGATGCTCCTCGCCCTTTACTATAAATCGTTGCCCGTTCAACAATTAGCTTAGCAAATAAAGCAGCTTGACGAAAACGTTCATTCTGTCGGTTAAATGTAATACTTTTTAATTCCTTCTCTGTGAAATGTACTGCATCCACAGGTTCTAAGTAGCCTAAACAGCGCTCAAGATAAAGTTTTAAAGTATGTATTTTTGTATGCTTTTTTACAATGAGCAATGCACATTTAAATAGCTGATTTAAAGAGTTATTTTCCGTATATTCATCAAATGCACAATATGCTTTTGTTTTTTGAAATACATTCTTATAAACGTGTTTACTAAGCTCGAGTTTGCCACGCAGTGTATTTAAGTTTTCTTCATGACGTTCGTATGTTTTATAAGTCCCTTTTCTGAGTTCATTCAGCAAACGAGTAAGAAATGTAGCAAGAAATGCTGTAAGCAGTTCCCCTCTATCTTCACCATTTAGTACTTCCTCATAAAATGAAACCGGCAAAAAGCCTGTAATTGAAAGCATTCCTAGTAATGCCTTTCGATCGTCAATAGGTGTAAGTTTTATTTTTGGAATAATTTCATACCGCACATCCGAACATTGTATCACGCCAACATAATTAATAAAGCGCATTCGTTTGTACTTCTGATCAATCACTTGGTCATTTGGATATTTCTCTTCAATATACCGTATAAGCTCATCAAATTGTTCTGCTGTAACGTCATTTTCCGTAATCCAGTCATACGCCTCACGCACTATAATTGTTTTATTCATAAATCGCTATTAGCTCTTGTGCTGTTAATTTTCGTTTTACCCGGTACATTGCAGGAATATAAATAGATGGCTTTTGTTTAAACAGTTCATTTACATTAACTTCTTCTTTATAAACAATATATTGATCTTCCTTTGAACTCCCTATTCCACCCAAAACAAGACCGATTTTTTCCCAATCATCATAAAAATACTCTTGTAAAAGTGGAATAATTTTCGTTTGAAAAATAGATATAACTTCATTATCAGTTTTCGCGTTTATAAAATACGCATGCCCAATCATATGATCGCGATCATACAGTACTTCAATCCGCTTATTAATAACAGAAAGCATTTCAGCAAGATCAATTTCATCACCAATCGACTCAAGAAGATCAGTATTTGGCATGATTTCTTCAAACACAAAGCGGCGACGTAACGCTGTATCAAGCAGTGCTATGGAGCGATCGGCCGTATTCATTGTCCCAATTATATATAGATTGGGTGGTAGCGTAAACTTCTCTTTTGAATAAGGTAGTTCAACAATCAATTCATTACTTTGTGTTAAACGCTTATCCTCTTCCAGTAACGTTAACAGCTCACCAAAAATCTTAGAAATATTGCCTCGGTTCATTTCATCAATGATTACAACATGTTTTTTCGCATTCGAATAATCAAAGGAACCGTTTTCCAGCAACACTTTTTGAATAATTGCCTTTTTCTCTTCTCCTTCCACTTCAATTTTTTCTTCATCTTCTGTTGTATCTTCCATTTTTTCTAATATCCAATTTAGCACAGACCAATATCTCGTCTGATTACAACCACCAATCGCCTCACGAACAAACATAATATTATTCTTCCAATCAATATCATGCTCCTGGACATAGCGATACAAGCTTAGTAAGCGATTCTTTGAAACTATTGAACTAGTTTTTACATCTTCACTCGTTACAACTATATTATTTTGCTCTGAAATATATGAGATGAAGCTAGTCGTTCCTGTTTTTGATTCGAATTGAATGTTATTCTTCAAACCATTTTCAACTAAGTAATCATAAAGTTGCTCAAAACGAATTTCATTCGAAAAGTCCTTATTAGTACTTTGAATTCCTTCATACATCGCTTCAAGCGCTGCTTTTTTCAAAATACCATCTGTTGGCACAAAGTTCCCTTTTCCATCAGATTTCAATCCTTCTATAAAATCTTCATATCCATAGGACTGATGGAACGTTACGAGATGAATTTTCCCTTCTTTAGTTAAACGTGAAAACTCTTGTTGCAATGCTTCTCGTCCATCTACTTTCAATTCCTCATATGTTTTTTTGTCGACTAATTCAAGAGCACGTTCAACAATTTGATATGTTTTCCCTGTTCCAGGTGGACCAAAAAATACATAGTTTCTTGGATCTGTATCTAATACTTCACTTAATACTTGGGACGTATCACTTATTCCCTTTCCCTGCATAAATACTAAGTTAATTACATTCTTATTTTTCACTTCATTTAATGTACTACGATATCCTCCGTATCCTATGAACTCTCTCTCTTCAGTATTAATCCACTCAACTGGAAGTAGATGCCCGTATTCCTCAGAGAATTCATAACCATCAATAGTATCTTTGGTAATTTTTCCAACAGCACTAACTCGTAACACTGATCTTGTCTTCCCATCAATCTTGCGAGTAAAAGATGTTTTTAAAGCAACAAGGTCTCCTTCTTTCATTTTTAAAAATTGCTTTAATGCTTTTTGTCCTGCTGATGTTTCTTCCTTCTCATCAATGATATCCTCAATATTTTCTTCTTCTAAAAGAGAGGATAAATCTTCACGTAAAAAGCCTATCGCTATACAGTTGTTTTTCAACAAATAATCTTGGATGGAACGATCTTTTCCATAAGTATGTCCAGCTAGCCAATAGTTTGTATTCTTATCAAGCGATTTATCTCGTTCTGAAAATGTCTCCCAGATAAATCGTGAAATCTTTTCATTAGACCAATCTAAAAAAACATTTTCTTTCTTAATAGCCTGTAACACTTCATGATTCAACTCAATTGCATTCAGAGGGGTAAGCAATTCATCTTTTATATGTAATTCCTTTCCAAGCTCAATCAAAATTGGTGGTGAATAAATATTAAAAAATTTCTCTGGAACATAAATATTTAAAATTTTTAGTAGTACCATATTATAAATTGGTAAATCTAATGTAACAATTTCAGAAATGCGGCCTTCCTTTGCAAGTCGAATCGCTTCACAAATCCCCTCTTTTAGAGCTCTAAATTCTGCCTGCAACTGTTCATCTTTTAATACCACTTTTTGTTTACCAAAACCTTTACAGTACTCACCAATTTTAGCACGATAAATACCGAATTTAGCAGCATTCGCTCCACCAATGCCACCTAGGATATTTTTCTGTTCAAGCCAATAGTTGAAACAATTTTTTGTTTTAGTATTTGCATATTCTTCTATGGTGAGATTTCTTAAGGATTCTAATGGGAAACGTTTTACGAATTCTTGGCGTCCTGATTCTTTTTCAGCAAGCAACGAAATATCCGGTTCATAATGAGTAGCTTTTTGGGTCACTATTTGAAGATTCATATTGGAAATTACCCCCATTTAATTTTATAGATTAATTATAGAATATGAGGAGAAAAGAAGGAAGTAATTGGGTGTAGATTAATAGATTTTGTGGATTAGGTTTGAAGACTGAACAGTAGTTACTCCCCGTAACTTAACTAGGAGAGCGCCACATTGACAGGGTGGAGGTCGTGAGTTCGAGCCTCTCCGGGGGCATAGTTTTTAAGAGGCCGCATCACATAAGGGTTCGTAAGTGTTAAGGTTAATTCCTTCACACTACAAAATTTCCCCTAGTGTTGCGGTTATTCTCTTTTTAGGGTGGAAGTCATTCACGTCTCCTTATACGGTAAACCAAATTACCGATATAGGGAGGCGTTTTATTTTGTCCAGAATAGGTAAAAGAGGTAAGGCAAAGTTAGAGCGTACGAGCATTGAAGTTACACAGATTGCAACCTATGCATTCCAAGAGTTGTTTAGCATCTACATGTTTGCAAAAGAAGCAGAAGGTCTTGCAAAACGAACACTTGAAAATAAGAAAGGTTACCTCTTGGTATTTCACAGATACCTAGAAGAACATCATGAAGAGATGACACCTAATACACTCGATACAAATACTATTAGAGAATTTTTACATTACTTGAAGAATGACCACATTAAGCATAAGAATAATCATTGCGTTAAGGATGAGTATAAATCCGTTGGCGTTTCGGTTTCTTATATAAATACTGTCATGAAACATATGAGAGCATTCTATAATTTCCTCGTTGAAGAAGAATACGTACAAGCAAATCCATTTACAAAAATCAAATCATTAAAAGAAGCACAGGACAATATAGAAGCACTATCCGTTGACCAACTTAAACTATTATTAAAACAGCCTGACCAACGAACATATGCAGGATTTAGAGATTATGTCTTAATGATGTTGCTTGCTGATACTGGAATACGAATTAGCGAAGCATTGAACCTTACACAAGAAGATATTGATTTTAAAACGAATATAATTGAGCTAAAAGGCACTAACACGAAGAACCGTAAAACTCGATACGTGCCTATTTCGCAAAAGACAATCAGGTTATTGCGTGAATTACTCGTTGAGATTGAGGAATTTGATACACCTCATATATTTGCTACTGTTTATGGAAATACAATTGATCCTGCACGATTTAGACAGAGATTAAAGATATATGGTAATAATGCAGGAATTAAGGGGGTTAGAGTTTCCCCTCATACATTCAGACATACATTTGCAAAGTATTATTTACTTAATAACGGTGATGTAATGACACTCCAAAAGATTTTAGGGCATTCATCAATTGAAATGGTTAGAAAATACGTCAACATGACCAGTAAGGACATCGTGACCCAACATAATAAACATAGTCCAATTAATAATTTATAAACAAAAAGGGTGAATAAAGTTTAAACTTTTTCTTCAAATTAAAGACAACCCTAAACGTCTGGGTTGTCTTCATTGAAATTTTTGTATTACTCCCTATCAATTTCAGCGATATACGGTTTTGTAAAAGTTTCAAAGTACTCATTTTTTTTATGTTCAAGATGTTTAACCATGTCTTGATTGCCTTCTTCAGCATTTAAATCAATAAGCGTATCGTAGGTTATTTCCATCATCTTAGAATTATCCTTAATCACTCGATAAAGATTGTCAAATAACAGATATGTTACTTCATCTAGACTATACATCTTTACAATCGTATATTTTTTCCAGTTATTCATAATGGAACTTCGCAAGATTTCTTCTGTCAGTTCTGGTTTCTCATTCAAAAATTCAGGGTCGTCTGCTTTATATTGCAATTAAATCACCCCTTTTTCAGGTCGGTATTCTTCTTCAAAATAAACATTAATACTAATATTAGGATACTTTTGTGTAAATTGAACTATGACATAATCACAACTTAAACATGGTTCATAATAAGTATAAAGGTTAATATGACCTACATCTATAGGATTTGTAATAGCTGCAATCTTTTCCAACAATTTATACTCAGTATCATTTTCCCTTCTATGTCCTCTGCCTAATTCCCGTTCTTTGTTAGTGATTACATAATTAAATTTTTGTCGGTTTTTCCTAGGTATTAAAATATACTCCCCAGTAAATGTTATTCTTATGTTCGCAAAAGGTGAAAATCTATCATTTACAAAACTGTTTGCACAATACATTCTTTTAGCCTTATTATTACCATTTGGAATATATTCTAATATGGCATCATTAGCACCTTGAAATTCAGGATAATCATTTATATACTGAGAAAATCGTGTGATACTGGATTTAGCGTGTCGTCTTGCCTTTACTTCTGTTCTTTCTTTATGCTTATTGACTAAATCCCTTAATTCCACTCCTACCCCGTGCATTGAATAATGATATTTTCTTACGAGACCCAACTGCACTCCCCCTAAAGTACTCATAATTTTCTATAATTCAATATTAATAATAGCAGGTTATATCTTATAATTAAATTTAATTATATTAAATAATCGGAAAAATTGGTACGCACTCAACGTAATTAACTGGTTATATCTACTAGATATAAAAATAAGAACACCCCGCTACAAAACAAAGATGGAAAGGTTGGCGTTACTATGAAGAACCTTGGGAAGTGAAGGGGTATAAGTTAGAGGAATTGCATAAAAACTAGGATAGATATTTAGCAGAAAAATCTCATGATAGATTTTATGTAGAGTACCTATAAATAAATTTAAAGAGTTAATCTTAATAGGATATGGTTAACGCTTCTTTCTTATTGCTAATATGCCTGAAAAACTAAACCTTGTTTAGTTTATAATACTAATTCAACCTTTATCTTGTCACTGTTATCAATTCTGTAACTCTCCTTAAAACACGCTACCAGTTCCTATTGTACCTGGTACGGCGAACGCTGGAAACCCATAGAATGAAGGTAACCAAAAGTGAACGGACGTAACAGCCACACCCTATACAGCAAATTATATTCCCATTGATATTTCACTATTAAACTTTATTGCAACTGAAAAAGTAACAGAATTATTTATAAATTATTTACCTAGAAAAAAAGTACTATCAAAACCTAAGAGCTTTTAAACGGTTTCCGCTTTGCTTTTTTTCTTTTTGATCCTCTATATAAGGTCGCCTTGAATACACTAGTCAAATTTTCGATTTCCCTGACTTCATATTGCTCAGTACTCTATAACTTTAAAGCCTTCTCAACCTGTTTATCATCTTTTTTAGGTCTACCACCTTTTCGTCCTCTTGCCCTTGCTGACTCTAGACCTGCTATGTTGTTTTTTCACTCAAAGTGCAGGAGCAGGTGTGCTTATACATTATTCATCATACAAATCACCCAAAAAGGTGATTTGCCCCCCCCATCTCCCTCTTACCACAGAAGGATTTACCATTCCACGTCACTTTCCTGTTCCCTTACTGCCCTATAAAGAGTCGCTCTGCTTATCCTGGTAATCCCTCAATCTCTTTAACCGTCATTTTGTTGGTCGCTCTATTATTAAATAGTTCAAGTGCATACTGTAAACCTCTATTATTTTTCGTGTATTTCTTTGGTCGCCCTTTGTAGACACCTCTTTTTTTGCTTCTTCAATACCTTCTAACTGTCTTTCCTTAATCATGTCAGCTTCAAACTCAGCTATCCCAGATAAAACAGTAATCATTAACTTACCAATTCCTGTACTCGTATTAATCTTATCTCCACTCATGTTCAAAACAATAAGGGCAACTCCTTTGCTGTTTAGGTATTCAATAGTATTTAAAGCATCCTTTGTACTTCTAGCAAACCCGTCTAACTTCGTAACAACAATAGTGTCACCTTCTTGTATTTTCTCAAGGAGTAGATACAAATCAGGACCATTAAATTAATATTCAAATTAAAATCTCGATAATAACGAAACCTATATATTAGTTTTCCAACGTTAAATTTATTCTCAAAGTACACATAGAGACGTCATAACATAAAATTAAACAAAGAAATTGTTTTACAAAAGAAATTACTAATTAAGCAAGATTGGATTGAAGAAGAACTAATATTTATTGAGAGTAACTCGGAGATTCTCATAGACGAAAAAATGAGATATTTCATTTAATAATAAACATACAGACACATCACTTAATCAGTTTCATATTAAATTGGAGTATGTTCCAAGTCTAGAGTATATCAAAACACTTATTAATGAAGTATTTAAACATATATCAATGGTTCATCAGTCTCCTATATGAATAACAGCAAAATAAGCACACCTACTCTCATAATCTTAAATGAAAAGAAAACAGGGGTGAGTGTGCCTATACATATCCGAAGAAAAAACATTAAAACCTATAAATTATTTACTTTCATTATACTTTTTCTTTGCTTCTGAAAAAGTATGTTTCAAAAAATCAACCGCGGAAGATGGTTTTAAAAATTGATTAAACATCCTTTCAAATATACCATCATGCAATATTTGCTTGATTTCTCCGCATTCAATTTCTATCGCACATCCGTTATATTCAAATGATTTAGAATGAGATGGAACAGTGTTAATCTTAGCTGTTTGTTTTTTAGATAAAGTATTAACTTTCATACCTTCTTTTTCTAATAATTCAAACCATTTATCTATATCTAAAGACATATAAATTACCTTTTCACCATTAATTAATTTCACTTTATCATTAATAGAAAAAGGATGTAGAAATAAAGGAAATGCTATAGGAGCATTAATAAACTGTCTAAAATTAATTGTTGGAAAATCTATCCCTATAGAATTTTTCCATACTTCAAAACTTTGATAAATAGGAATTTTTGACGCATTATACACCCCTACTATAAGACAACTATCAATTATCTTAAGTGAATAATTTTTTTTATCCACATCCTCTAACATTGTTGAAATATCATCATCAAAATGCTTTGTATAAAAAACATCATTACTTATTTTTATATCTAGTCCAGTAATTTCATCCTTGCCCATACCATTGTTAATTATGCCCGTGGTTTGTAAGGCTCTTGTTTGCTGTTTTATAAACCGATTGAATTGTTTATGAAACTTAGCATTTTTCTCTGCTAGCTGAAAATATAATCGTCTATCACACGGAAATTCATTATACTCTCCAATCATTTGCTCGATCTCTTGATTAACCTTCCCTTCTTTTAGTTCCATTAAGCGAAGTTCAGGATTATCATATTCTCTAACTAATAAGTCTCCTATTTGTATAAAAGAAGTTAAATCATTTATTAAAGGAAATGTAGTATTATTCTCTTTGAAAATATTTTCTACTACTTCGATGTCATGTTTTAAATTCGAATTAAATACCTCCACTGGTGGAATATGTTTATACAACCTTCTAATAGTTGTTATATCATTGTTCAATAATTGCCATGCAATAGCATCAGCAGTCTTTCTTAACACCCTCTCCTTGTACCTAATAATTTCTAAATCCTGTTCGCGTTTTTGAATTATTTCCTTCTCACTTTTTTGTCTTTTTAATTCTTTAATCTGTCCCTGAACTCTACTTCTTTTTTTACCCAATAACAATAAATTCTGTAATATTAAATTTTGAGCTTTCATAAACCCTAAATGTACCTTAGATATGAACTCCTTGTTTCTATTATCATCTCTCAATACATCTAATGAATCTATCTTGAACGAAATATTTTTAATACCATATTCAACAATATAATGAATTATTGACTTTAATTCTCTATTAAAGTTATTATCTAACATCGAATCTCTCCTTAATTTTCTAACAAGTGCTCCTTTAAACCTCTCTTATAAAAGTAATCTTTCTACTGAGTAGAGTTTGATAAAACTTTTCCACTTCCTGATTACCTGTATCATATCGGTATTCTAAATTAATCGGTGACTTGACCTTTTTGATATTTCTCTTATTAAAAAATTGAGATTTAGGTTTTCCATCCCCATATTTAGTATATAGATACTCCTTGTGAGCTTTTGCTATCACTGAATTTTTTTCTTTGCTTATTTTATAAAAAACATGATACTTAAAGAACCAAAATTCATCCTCCCAAGAAAACGAATTTTCTAACTTTTTCTCAATAACTTCAAAAACACTATTATTAATATTATCCTCATTTTGTACATACAATTCGAACGCTAACACCGAACTTAGATCATCCATAGTTTCTATTATCTTTAATAACTGTATATCATCACATACACCTCTTATATCCATGTGGTAGAATATACTTAATAACGAATGTAATTCTTGATGATAATTCATATTAATATATCTATTAATATTATACTGAATTTGAGGTTTTGTTTGTAAAATACCAAATCTCACTTTTTTCTTGGATAGAGCATTTAATATATCAATAAACTCTAGGTAATAATTTGCCAAGTCTGCTTTCATTAAAACTAAGTTAAATAGCTTTTTTAACATAGGTTGAGTAAGGATCGATTCAGATATTTTTCTATCCTTAACCGCTGTTTTTAGAGCTTTAAACATTAGCTTTAATGAACCCTTATTACCTTCTCTCTCTTTAAGTAGACATTCATCTATAAAACTATAAATACCCACCGATTGAATTTCCATTGCATTTTTAGCATAATTTCCAAAATAATTGAAAAAAAACATAGAATTATTATTAACTTGAAAAGGGAAAGAATCAATTTGATTTTTCTCAACTTTCACTTTTAAATTTAAATTATTCAACTCTTTGTTTAAATCTTTATAAAATTCTACTTTCTCACTTTCATCGTTATATGCAAATTCAAAATCATCAACATATCTCAAATAAGAATATTTCTCCAGATTACTATCTAGTTTACATAAATATATTTCAGCAATTAAACGCGAAACAAAACTTCCTGTCGGTATACCATGAGTCTCCCCTCTTTGACATCTTTGTATAAATGAGTCTAATTGATTATAATATTCACTTTGTTCCCCTTTATTTTTTTTAGCCACTAACTTCCCAACCAAAATCCATGGTATAGAATGTGTGTATATACTAGGGAAAAAGTTTTGTATATCCGTTTTAAAAACGTATTTTTTACCAATTCTACTTTCTTCTTTTCTAATTTTCCCTTTTAGAAAGCTACTGCTGTAGAATTTATTCGATAAAGATTTATCACTCGAGCTCAAAATTTCTATATAGATATCCTTGTTTTTAATTAAATTTTCACATAAAGATATATATGAATAAAAATTAGGTAATTTATAAATCCGCCTTTCATCTTCATTCTTGTATATAGATAACTCAATTGGCGAAGTATCTGGCTTTGAATTAAAATTTACACCCTTTTTAATTTCATTATAATCACTTGCTAACATATCAGTATTAAAAACCTTTTTATAAACAACGTTAGATAATAGATAGTCCTCATCCACCTGTTGTGGAGCATATTTAAAATCAAAATAACCGTACTTTATCAAATAACTCATTGTAAAATACCTTTTATATATAGAAGATGCGGATTTTATTGACATTTATATAACCTCTCATTATATTATTTAAACAAATTAATTCCTCTTTATAATTCTACATAATGCTATTTGAAAAGTCTCTTTTTATCTAATGAAATTTTTTATTAGTGAATTTCTCTCCCTAACTAATTTGATATTTACATAGATGTTTATACTTATAGCAGTGAGAAAAGAATCTAGTAGTTTTAAACCTAAACTTGATTGTCAAAACATTAGATATCACGTTAGATGATTTTTTTACAGATCTACTTAATGTAAAATTGATATTAAAAGCCAACCTGAAGGAATAAATTGTAACTCCTTTGCTCTGAAATGTTATATAAATTAAAAATCACACGGTGATTCACATTAACCCTTCTTAATTAACACTCTTTTTTGTAAAATCACACGTAATACATTTTTAATATGAGTTGAAACACAGTACATAAAAGTCTGTTTTTATACAGTTCCCTCATTTCTAGGTGAGGAAACTGCCAATAATTATTAAGATTTATTATGTTTGAAATCTCGACTAGCATTAAGATTTCCCTTATTAGGGTTTATGTTTTTTATGTTTCATCTTAAAGTTAATCCAAAGTCCAAATATCAACCCACTTAGAATAGAATCAATCCATAGAAATTTATCCTATAGAGATACTTTATTAATTAACTTTAATATCAATCATCTAAGAAATCTGTAAAAGCAGAATTTGATTTCTCAGTTTTTTTATAAGAAGTTGTCCATCCATAACCTTCATCTTCCCAATGTAAATCGTCTATTTTTTGCTTTTTTTCCATTACTTCAAGCCATACACTTTGTTTTTTTGATGCTCTAAGTGCTCTTGGTAGTCTCTTTCTAATCGGTGTGCAACTTCACTTGCCACCGTGTTAATTGATTTACGCATTGCATCAATCTTCTTTTGACCAGCTTGTTTTACATGTGGACAAGTAGTTTCCTTCCAAATTTTATAACCATTAAATTTCCATTTTGTACTCTTATCAAAGATTTGCTTAAATATTTCTCCATTTGTTAAGACCTCTTCGTCAGTAACCTTAGCCATTTCATTTTCTAAGATTGTAATTCTTCTAGATTCTCGCTCAATCTTTTCTAAATTACTAGCAACAGTTGGTATCTGTTTTCCCGTTGTTATCTCATAAGTATATGCTTCTTGCTTATACTGACCTTGTTCATCATGATATCCTTTACCTGTAAATTTTTGTAATAAATGAAGCACACTCAGCAACCTTTCCTCTTGCTGTTTTATCACTTACATTTAAAATTAATTCCCATTCTTTATAAGCTATTTTATATGTATATTTAGCGTTTTCTCTCCATGTTATATAAGCAATAATTATTAAGTGTTGACAATTACTTTCTGCTAGGTTGTACTTGTCATAGCTTATACGTGTAAATCCTTTAAATATAAATGGTTTCTCTTTCCAATCCACAACAGTTTTGACTTCCTTATTTTCCATATCTTTATTAATAGTAATTGTTAAGATGTCTTTGGTAATCTTTTCTGTAAAATCAATTATAATATAGCCTTTACTTTCTAAACCTCTAAGGGCATCAACGACCCTTTTTTTATCACGACTTTTTATACATGTATTCCGTTTAAGCCCTGCGACCAGTATATCAATTACTGTAACTATTGTATTCTCCAACCCTATTTGTTTCATGAATTGAAGATGTACAAACATCATAAATTCATCACTATCTAAATAATATTTCGTTCCAAAACCAAATGCTACATTCGGAATAATGGCATAACTTTTTTCATTCTTCATTTTCAATTTAATTAACCCCTTTAATTTATCTTTTTTCCACGATCTATAAATTTATTTGACATGTAATCCTGAATCTTTACCACGTTTGGTATACTCAACCAATGATTAATTTAGTTCCTTTGTTTTTTCAAACAACCAAAAACATTTCATCGTTTTGTTATGAAAAGCCTTACAAATAAATTTATGACCTTTTTCATAACGTAGAAACTCATGCAAATTCATTGAATAGTAGAAAAAGTAGTTTTCTTGCTTCATTTTTATTCCTCCTTTCTAGAATTACTTTTACACTTTTGAAAGTTAAGAAAATCACTACGATTACAATAAGAGAAAAATAAAAAAACCTGACTATTCGTCACGTTTCTCTTAAATCCTTTACATTCATTTTTCTCTATCACTTGTACCCGATCAAAAAAATTAATCCATCCCAATATCCCCTTTCACCTCCTTGGGGGATTAATTCTTATGTTTTTATAGTCACGCAAACCCTTTGAATATACCATTATTATAGCATATTTTTTTGTTTTCCTCAAATTTTACGTTACATTATCATTGACTTTTTTAAAAAAACATGGTAATAACCATTTTAATGAACCCTTGCTCTCAATCATTTATTAGCACAATTAAAATTATGGTTTCAGAGTACTTTTAATTATCATTGATTTTCAGTCGAAGAAAGAGGATGCCCGATCGAACAGAGTGAGGGTGAGGGCGTGAGCAAAAATAGATAGGGTGGAGCAGAGCGACTACTTGTTACTATCTTTATTTCGTTTCATTATATTTCTTCTATACTGGGTAATACACGCTCTTTTTTAGTGCATAAATTATTAGACACAATATTAGTTTTCGCATCGCTTCAAGGCAGTAATTCCCAAAACAAGAGAAGAAAAAGCTCTAATTTGGTGCAGAAATTATCGTTCACTTGCTCTTTCCTACAGTAAGCGATATGAATAAGTGTTAGAGATACCCTAAAATAGAGTGTTGGGGTTAAAAATCATTGTACAAATTATCAAAAGTAGTTTAAGATACAGTTATATCAACGGTTTAACCGTTATAAGGAACGTGAATAAATTGAGCGCCACATTGACAGGGTGGAGGTCGCTGGTTCGAACCCAGTCGGGATCATAAGAATAAAAGGCCCTCAAATCCTATGGATATAAGATTTGAAGGCTTTTTATTTTTCAACTTCTTTATTAATTTATATATCACTGGTCACAATTTGGTCACCTATTCATGGCTTGTCAGCTATATACCCTAAACTTTAGATAAATTCCAAAGATAAAAATGAACTTTAACACACCCTCAAGTTTACGCTTTAATTCTTGAAGAAATTAAATAATTAAGTAGGTCTTTAAATATTAAAACCTCTCTTACTCACCAAATTCAGACTGGAATTTTTTATTTTCTACATCTATTATTACTGAGTCCATTTCATGCATTTTTTTGTAATACCCCTCCAAATTTTGTATCATACTATATTGATTACCATCTGTAATACTTTTGAGACTTGTTAATCCCTTTGTTAACGGAGCATAGCATGCATATTTATCACCTGCTGTTTCCTTCTTAATTAATTCTACTCCTCTCAAAGGATTGTAAGGAACGACATGAGATGTTCTTAACAGATTTCTTAAATCATGAAAGTATTCATTCTCTGCATTTAACTCTTTACTTTGTTCTAAACAAAATTCCGTTAGATAATCAATTGTAGTCTGTACTGGAATGCGAGCCGAAATAACGTACTTTTCGCCATATCTCGTATCCTCAATTATATATTTGTTTTCTCTGGCTTCTTTTAAATGTTCACTAGATAACCAGAACAATCCTAAAACATTGTACTGCTGATCGTGTTTTTCTACGAACGCACAAACTAGATATCCATTTTCTTTACTAGTAATTAAATCAAAATCATTTTTGCTTATATAAAAATCCTTCTTAGCGTATTTTACAAATCCTCTTCCACTTTCCTCTTTTTCTACATAGTCTCCTGGAGTTACATTTACTGTCTTTATTTGTAAAGCCCATGTTTTAATCTCAGGATCTTGATTTCGACTGTAACGATATTGGTTGGTAACTAAAATATCAAATCCAAAATCAACTTCCATTTTCGTAGCTTCGTATTGCATTGTATAAAATTGAGCTATTACATAATGTTCTCCTCCAAATCCATAATATATATTATCTTTGTTTAAGTTATTCATGTTATTACTCCCATATTTAGTAATATAATGACTATCTTCCATAAATATAACAATAAAAATAGTACCCTCATGGATACTATTTTTACTCCTTTTAATAAGTTATAAATTACATTTTATCTTAACTATTTTTTAAAAATATTTTCATAATGCCATCTTAAGTACTCTTCTTTTGGAGGGGAAAAAGAAGGCTTTTTTATTTTCTTTCCGTTAAACTTCATAAGTATTTCTTTTAAGATAATATCGGATTCAATAAACTTAGAAACCTCTATTGTTAAATTAGGATGAATTGCAATATACCCTTGATCAAAAGCTTTATCGAATAAAACAGATAAACAAATCCCATTTTGAGGATCGAGTCTAGTATTCTTATTTTCTGACCAGGGTATAATATGAGAACCTATCAAAAATTCTTTTATTTTCATCCCGGTTATTGCACATTCATACCCATAATTCTTTTTCACTTCATTAGAGAAGGTACTTTGACCACTTCTTCTCTTACTAGTTCCAATGCTATCATCAACAAAATAATTTTTATTCTGTATCTTTTGTACAAATCCAACTCTATCGGTAATGTTCTCAAGTCCTATCTTCGTATGTTCTTTTCCAGCATAAGCTTTCTTTATGATATTCCGAAAATCTTTCTCTTTAATCTGCGTCATGCCATATTGATGGAAAAAATATGCCCATGTTTCCCCTCTTTGCTTAAACTCCCATTCAAATTTTTCGAGGTCAGTTTTTGTTAAATACTGTTCAAATGATATTGCTTTATCTATTATGCCACGTACTGTATCTTGTCCAATGTTTTTAATTTCTTTAATTCTACCAGCACCAAAAAAATAAAAGCTATTTCTTATTTCAGATACCGACTGAGGCCTTCTATAAATAAATAGATCTCCAGCGTTAACCTTGCCATATTTGCTAGGAGACCAATCATAAGAAACAAAGTCCACATCCTCATAACCAGTGGCAGTACCTTTTGTATCTAAAATAAAAAAATTAGTATCTGTATTATCCAGCTCTTCTTTATAATAATCAAGAATATCTTTCATCAAACACGCTCCCCCTTCAACAACATATAGCATTAAATCTTAACATTCGATTAATAAATTATATCACGTTTAGTCAAAGATCATTTCACTAATTTTTTGAACAAACTCCAATTGCATACTTGGTAATACTTGACTATATGCATCTAATCTTTATATTAGATTTTCATAATATCATAACTATAACTTTAGGGGGCGAGGTCGCTGGTTCGAGGCCAGTCGGGATCATATGAGAAACCCTTTGATAGTCAAGGGGCTTTTATTTTGTATTTCTCAATTCTAAGACCTTCACAAACTCTCTGGTCACATATTGACCACCCTACTATAAAGTTGTTCATTTAATACCGCGCTCTACAAAATGATTTAGGACGTTGTCATAAATCATTTCGTAAAGGATACAATTCGGATATTTATTTCACGACTTTCGATCCAAATAATAAATTATATTATAATAATATTACGTTATAATTTCTGTTTTTTTAATTCACTCTCTTTCCAACC
The DNA here is from genome assembly GCF_014932895.1 of Bacillus thuringiensis. Lineage (GTDB taxonomy): Bacteria > Bacillota > Bacilli > Bacillales > Bacillaceae_G > Bacillus_A > Bacillus_A thuringiensis_AA. Next base: position 78,537 of record NZ_JACYOF010000006.1, read on the forward strand.
ATTAAACTCATAATAAAAAAGTTCAGGATCATATTCCCTAAGATCATACATAGATTCAGCATCTAAACGTTTATATAAATCTAAATGAAACCCAGCATATTTCTTCTTAATAGGATATAAAGGATATCCCATAATAAAAGCGAATTCTGCCCAATCAATTAAATTATTTTTATTACCACAACACATTTTTACATCTTCACGTCTATAAACGCTCTCACACTTCGTACAATAGCAATAAGACATCAATAATCTCCTTTCTTCAAAAAGTCGTTTCATTCTTAAATAAACTCTTGAAAAGCCGGATTAGATTCCCACTTCTGATCACTTACTAATTCTATAAAATAACGTATTACTTCCATATTGTTTTTATTGCTGATGAATCCAATAGGGTCATTATCCTTCAACAATTCAGTAATTGAATTAAGTAAAAGAAAAGCAATTTTTTCATTAATTAAAAAGTCTTCTGTGTCTTTTTGAATAAACCCTACAGGCAACTTATCAATCAAAAGTTTTATTGCCTTAATATCTGATTTCCATCCTTCATTTTGAATGTCATCATCTTGAATAACAACCCTTATATCCTTGCCTTCAATAAAATTAATCGGCGTATTTTGTTTTAATAAACCATTTAAAATATTTTTCTCCATTTTAAACATCCTCCTGTACAATAACTTAAAATATTAGATCATTTATTTTATTTGCAGTTTCAAGTTGCATACTCGGTAATACATAACTATAAGTATCTAATGTGACACGTATATTTGAATGCCCCAGCCGTTCTGCAACTACTTTAGGATGAACACCTTCTTTCAATAACAAAGTTGCATGTGTATGCCTTAAATCATGGAATCTAATCTTTGTTATATCTATTTTCTCTATTAAGCTATAAAAAGATCTTAATAAATTTCTAGGTAAACATGGTATCCCGATATTTGTGCATACCACAAGATCATGGTTTGTATATAAAATCCCTGCCACTCTTTTTTCATTATCAATGGTTTCTTTATGCTGCACTAAAAAATTTATCGTTTCATTAGGTAATGCAATGCTTCTTTGTCCAGACTTTGTTTTTGCTCCTGCTATTATTTTGTTCCCTGCATGATTTAAAGTCTGCTTAATTGAAAGTGTATTATTATTAAAATCAATATCTTTCCATTTTAGGGCTAATATCTCACCCTGTCGCATTCCTGTAGTAAGTGCCAAAAGGAATGCAATATAATATCTGCTACTTTCTGCTACCTTTAGAAAACCTTTAACTTCTCCTATATCCCAGACCTTCAATTCACTTTTATATGCTTTAGGTCTATCAACTAAAGAAATTTCTGTATTCAACAGGGGGCATCTTTTTTAAACTCCATTGATATCTATAGTGATAATAGTCTGTCATATATTTCTTAGTCTTTTGTTTTAATTTAATAACAGACTCGTAAGGTTTTATATGTGTTTGATCTTTCAGATGACCAAAAAACGATTCTTTTGGGGCGCTATCCCAAAAGTTTCTCCTTCTTAACATGGCTTGTCTAAAATTTATTTTTTTAAATGCCTTTTGATAGGCAGGACTTGTGTAATCGGCTCCTGAATATATACACCTTCAGTCAATCAAATCCTCTGATCCCTTTTTAGTTTATGAATGGTTTTCATTAAAGGTTTAATGTCATCTGTTCTAAAACATGGTAAGCTAAAATCTCATTGGTTGAGCCATCTGAAATCGTTTACAAATATACTCTTTTATTCTTACTAATGTTATACTCAATGGTATAATAAAGATTTTTTTATAAGAGGAGAAAAAATATTGGCTAACCCAAAAGTATTTATTAGTTCTACTTGTTATGATTTAAGGTACATTAGAGAAAATCTAAAGTACTTTATTGGAACATTAGGATATGCCCCAGTTTTAAGTGAAGATGGGGATGTTTTTTATGATCCTAAAGGCCATACTCATGATTCGTGTCTTGAAGAGATTCCTAACTGTCAAATATTCGTACTAATTATCGGAGGAAGATATGGGGGAAATTTTAAAGAAACTAACCATTCAATTACAAACGCAGAGTATAAAGAGGCAGTTAAGTCAAAAATCCCAATCTTTACATTGGTAGAACATGGGGTTTATAGCGACCATCATGTTTATACGAGGAACAAGAAAAATGCCTCCGTGGACTATTCAAAAATTTTCTATCCATCTGCAGATAATAACATGATATTTGAGTTTATAGATGAGGTTAGAAAGAAATCGATTAACAATGCCATTGTACCTTTTAGAAATTTTGCAGATATTGAGGATTACCTTAAGAAACAATGGGCAGGGATGATGTATTCTTTTTTAACCAAACAAAATGAAGCTGACCGTCTTATAGATACTTTATCAATGCTAGGAACAATGAACGAAAGAATAGAATTACTTTCAAAAGAAATTCTAAATTCTGTAGGCACAAATGATTCAAAAATCACTATAAAACTATATGATGAGATGATAGCAAATGAGTGTATTAGTGATTTGGGATTATGGAATATAAAACCTTCACCTGTAGAAATTATTCTAAATGAAACAGTAGACAAATTGGTTTTATATTATGAAATGTCAATTAATGTTAAAGATGTAGAAGAGAATAGCATCACCGTTGGTAGAGCAGAATTATCCAAATCGAAATATGAAGAACTTGTAAATTGTTATAGAGAGTTACGGGAATCAATGATTAATATCTTAAATGAAAATAATATTTCTATTGAAGACTACATAAGTAAACATAATGAAAATAGGTAATAACATATTAGTCTTGAGGTGGAGAAATCGACTATCGTTTTCTCCACCTCAAGACTCTATCCAAAGTACGGAAAATCACCCTCTTATCATTTGTAAATATAGAAAGAGATTCTTGAAAAGTTCCCTGATTTTCTTCAGAATCCTTAACCCTATGATAAAAAGTAGTTTTCCATTTAAGATTGTTTCATCGCTTGACCTGCAGCGACTTCCTCTACCTCAATTGCTTATAATCCTAATCAAATTCAAATATAGCAGATGTTTAGTTTTTTCTAGGCTGTGGTCTGCCCTTCAGCTTAACGAGCCATGGTCTTCGTTCTACCCCTCTTCTTTAGCAATCCATGATAATATTTGTAACCTCAAGTAAGCTACAATAGAACCGATTGAATCGTTATATTCTCGTGTATCTAATAATGAAATGTCAAGTACGACAATATACGATTTAATGTTATATCATTCCACACTTTTAGAATCATCACTTTGTTATAATCTAATCTATCTAATGAATGTATCATGTACTTCATTTAGGAAAACACCGTTTCATAGCTTGGTATTAAGGGCTATGAAAATCTTTGTCGCTTTGCTTATCAATATGTATATTATGTATATCCATTTCCTGAGCATACGGAAATCCCAATTGTCTTTATTAATTTTGATTTTTAAAACTTATTCGTATTTATCCGCACTCTTTGTTATCTATGATTTATTCCACCTTGTTATTTAATACCCTTAACATATCAAATTTATCTTTTAAAACGTAAGGTAAATCGAAAATAGTATGATAAGAGTAGAGACGTATATTCCTAAATAATATTACACTTAGGTTTCACGCTGCTTTCAGATATCCTTTTCGAACTATACTGTTTTATTTCTAACTTTACTGCACTAAAAATTAGCTATTATTTGAACCATTACAATAAATACATTGGTAAAAGTTAGAGATTCCCTGTAAGTATTGCTATTTAAAGTTTGATGATTATGACCTTTCAAGAATTTTCGGCCTAAAATACATTTTCAACTTATATAACTATATATATTTTCAACATGGTAAACGAAGTGTGTAAAGGAGCATTTCAAATACGCTTCAACCTGTTGCATAAAAAAGAAGACACAAGAAAGTAATGTGAATTGTTAATTCACATTACTACAATACACGTAATAATGTGACCTCTTCTTTTTATAACTTCGCGTTCTAATGAAACCTTTAAATAATATCCTTCTTTGTATTAAACCAGTTCTCAAGACATTCATCATAAAATAGCTTACTAATTTCTAAATAAATTCCTATAAGGATTTCTGAAAGCAGCTTTGTTAAAGTATTTCCTACTTCTTTTTGATTATGAATTCCCTCTTGTGTTTTGCCTTCTATTATCTGTTAAATGTGCAATATTGATGTCTACAGTGTAAGAATACTTTCCTATCTTCTTATCTCATGAAGCTTCCTGTCATCGTTAGGGACCTCCTTAAAACCCTTAAGTGTGCTGTATATTATAACTGATAATACTTCATATCATTGACTATAATTTTGCGTCACACCAGTATCAGGATAACTGAACATCATTTGCACATATTATTTATTAACAATGTGACTTCCTTTCCAAACAAAATATATTAAATGCTTTTTTAAACCATGAGTAAAGCTTTCTTCTCGCCATATATTTTGCTTCCCTAAATAAAAAGACTAGATTCATTAATCTAGTCCTAATACATTTTTTATGTATTTCTCACAATGTTAATAAATATGTTTTCATAAGAAACCCAATAAATCTCCAGATTTCTGTACAAAAAAGCTCAAGCTTCTATCCTTTATTGAGGGTGTTTCACTAAATCTTTACTTTTTAACTGGTTCTCCTTTTAGCTTCCCTGTATCTTATCAAATAATATAAGCAACTAAAAACAGCCCTATTTTCGTTTACATTACGCTGCATTTGCAAACTAAAGTTAACATATTAGATTATATAATCTGTTAATCTACCTTTGTATCTTTATTTGACTCTTGCATTTCCATACTATTTGTCTGTTTAATTTTCATATAAATCTTAAACAAAAATACATTTGTAAAGGGTTTAACCTCCAACATTTTACTAATTTCAATTCTTTGGTGTAATTGTTTTTTTGCTTTAATAATGAACTTTGTAGGTATAGTTGGAGCAGCTTCATTAAGCATATTATAATGCATAGTTAATTGTGTAACATTATCTTCATTAAGTAATTTTAAGTTCTTAACAGAATCTGCATTTCTTATAAATGTTGTTAATTGTTTCCCCATATTTTCATGTCCAGCAACTTTCTCACCAAACTTTAAAAAACCTTCAATTACTGTAAAAATAAAAATAATAGATGCAAATACACCAACAAATAGTTTATATTCCTCTTCAGTTAAATTGTTTGTGACAGGTAAAAATGTATCGAAATTTGCAAATGTCAATATTGCAATAATTGTTGAACCCGTTATAATAATAAACTGAAAAAAAATGTGATAAATCTTATATCGTGAAGCCACCATAAAATGAGAATCTCTTGAAAGATTAGCTTTTTTTCTCAATTTATTTATTTGCTCTTTATAGCAATTACTATTCATAATTTCACCACCGATTATTCAAAAAATTAAAACTTTCTTTTTTTCCTATTTTAGTTTAATTCTGATACCCTTATTAATTTATATTGCCTATATGCCAAGTCCAACTAACTTCCAAATTCGCCTCAGAACAATGTACATCTATAAGCTCCAATTTAGTTTCACACAATTCTTTAATGAAATCTTCCCTATTACTTTCGATATCTTTTATTATACAATCAATTTTCCTACAAAAAAAGAACACGCGTTCTGTGTTAGTTAAAATAAAAATACATGTATGCCGTCTAAACTTATACAAATGGGTGTTTATATATTTTTTTATTTCCTCTAATCCTATTTTTCAAGAATTCCAGTAAAATCTACTTCTAGGAGGACGGTATCCTAATCTTAATCTGACAATACAATACATTAAATAATCTAATAATCTTCTAAACTTAACAACCCCTATTGCTAAGGTCTTTAAAAGTATATTCTTGTATAATAGTCAAAATCTCTATCCAAATCGATGACAACTTTTACTTCTTTATTTGCTAATACTCGTTTCAGCTTAAGATTCACTATTTACTTTTTAGAATCCTTAGCTTGCTCTAATATATGTATCATCATTTCAATCTTTAAATGGATTATTCCGATAGGCCAATTCTATCGCTTTATGTCTTTCGTTATCAGATAAACTTTTTAGCAATTCATATAACTCAAAAAGATTTCCAGTTTCGGAAATTAAAATTCCTGACGATGTTTTTATATTAAAAATCCCATCATCAATTGTTGGTTCTTCATGATAAAGAAGTGGGGAGTGTTCATATTTAATATCATCACTAATTAACAAAACATATTCCCACCAGTTATTGGGTAAAGCAACATTCTTTATCATTTCCAAATTTTCTCTATCTATTAATCTCGTTTTGAAAGATTTTTCAAGCATATTATAAAACTTAGATGCTTCAATTTCCTTATCTAGCTTTTCAATATCATCTTGGCTACCACCTGTACGCTTATAAATCTTTTCAATTAGTTCTTCGGTTTTTTTATTAGCAAGAGTTAGATTTTCTAGCAACTTATTAGTAAATAACAACTGGTCATTTCGTTGACGATTTGTTAATAAATCTTTATACAAATATGCCCATTGTCTCTTTAGCGTATTTATTATATCACGTGCAAATTCAAAGACAAAGACACCATTATTGAATGAAGATTTATGCACTTCATCAATAAAGCTAAAAATTTTTGCAACATGTTCTTGTCTTTGTATTGCTGGAAAATTTAAATCCTTATCTTTGTTTGCTTTGTATATATGTTGACTCATATGTACATCCTGTTTAACAAATGAAAATATAGGTATCCCACATTGTTTTGCAGCGGAAAATTCTGCATTAACTATTGATCTCGAAGTATCCGCAATATAACTCCCACCATACCTACCACCTATTATTAGAATAAATAAATCACAACTTTGAATTTCTTGTATACAACTATCATGAGTATGGAGATCTGGATGGTAAAAAACATCACCTTTATCACTTAAAACAGCATCGTAGCCGAGACTTTCTATAAATAACTTTAGATTGTCCCTTATCTCGTTTAAGTCAAAACACGTTGAACTCACAAACACCCTTGGTGCAGCCATTTTGTTCCTCCTTTTATTATTAGATAACTTGTCTAAAGTTTAGACTCAAATATTATACTGCAAATGCACTACCAAATAAATCCAATTGATAAATTCAATATTTTATTATGATTGTATTTAAAAAAGGGATGCATTGTAATAGCTGTTCTTTTCATCTAATCATTAATTATACACTAGCTATCATTTATTAGTTCCTTTTAGCATATTAATACAAGATTTCATTATTCCCCCTCTCATTAAATTTTTTAGAAAAACACTTTATTTCTGTTTTGATGTAAGTTATTTCCCGTCTACTGACAACATTTTTTTACTACACCTTTTCAATTAAATCAAAACTCTTTAATCGACAATTATTAGCATCTGCACCTTATGAAAATGGTTTATTGATGTGACATTTTTGAAATTTGGAGAGCGTATCTTATATCTTCCTAAAATCGTAATCGCCTTTTATAGTGAATTTATTAACTAGGGGAAAAATTGAATCACCTAGGATAATTGTTATGGAGATATTATAACAAACATTAAGATCACGAAATGTAGAAGGTATTATTCTACATTCGGATCAAGCAAGCTTCTATACAGCAAAATAGTTTCAGATGTATATCATAGAAAAGGACATTCTCACAATTTTGGCTTCATTCCAAAAAAGGATAAGTAATGTAAATTCCTAAAATCATTAGTTGCAGTCGCTTTGTATTCAATCGTTTTACTGCTCTTAGTAATGATACCTATAATGCTAGCTCTGCCGATCTCACTCAATTAAAAAGTAGCAAGATACACTTTGGTTAAAAGAAGGGAATAGTATTGTCCTTCAATTTACATTGAAAAACTTCTCAGATTCTTTTTCAATGTACATCCTTACTACCCTCTGTTTCTTTATTCAGGTAACTTATAAACTACTTTTGCATGAGAAGATGAGCCACAAACTGCTAATAATCTATGCTCTTGACATTGCTCCGCATTACCAAATATTGTGTAACAAGTATCACCCTTAGATAATAGAACAATTACATTTATTACACCAAGAAAACTATACATAATATTATCATCTATTTTGGCCTACCCAAAATCATCCCATTCCAATCTTTCACAGGTACACATCAAACATTTCTCCAATTCCCTCTATTACATATATGTTCTGCTATATACCCTCTATATATTAAATAAAACGGTGTCTAAAACTTGTCTTAGCAGTAAAAGGTTTGATTATGACTGATGTCTTCTTTCTTTTTAACATCAGCTGGAATCTCAATGCCTAACTCATCAGTATACTCACGTAACTCTTTTACTGTCATGTTACTTAGTACTGGCACTTCACTAATCACTGTCGTGTCTGAACCACTTGCTAAATCCACGCCCATGATCATACTCTTTGGATTAACAGTTACTTCGAATCCTGGTTCTTCACTAGTTGGAACAAATAGACTCTTCTTCTTTTCATTATCCCAATACTCAGTACCGGATAATGTTTTTCTAATTTCAGTAATCATTTTCATAACACCACCTATATAATTTTTATATAATAAAAAAACACCCATTATGGATGTTTCAGTTTAATAGATTTATATTTCTTTTTTCATAAAAATCTTTTAACTCTTTTTGTGTTAACGCATTAACTTTACTACTACCTTTGAACTTATTTGCATTTGTATTAGCTATTACATAGATATGTTTCGTAATACTTTTAATTTTTTCAATATAAAAGCTAGATATTCCTTTTTTTCTCAAGGATTCTTCATGAACATATAACAAATCTACTATTAGCGTTTTTTCATTCCATTGACGTAGATCAATTATCATTGAATTAGGTTTATGAAAATCCATGGAAAATAAAACTTTTCCAGTTCGTTTATTCCAAAGGGCAAACTTCACTTTCCCCTCTTCAACTCCATAACCTCTTTCCTTTGAATCAACTAATCCATTATCATCAAATTTAAAATCAATATTATTCCCTTGCTCCTTAAGAACCTTCGGTAAACCCCACCCTCTAATTAACGCTTCCATTTCCTTATTAATTTCCTGACTCAAAACATTCATCCCCTCCGCTATTCAAAAGATAGTTCTCTATGTTCTGCATTTAATAAAAGCACTCCATAAGGAAAGCTTCAACTATATTATTTACAACCCACTTATCAAATTTTTTGATCATGATATATACCGTACCCTTTTTGAACCATCTCTTTGATTTCTTCTCCAGTAAATGTCCTTTTCAATTTCAGTCTTTCAACATCAAACCACCATGTACATTCACAAGTCCAAAAATAAAAGCTCGAATTAGTCCCTATGTTCTTGATATATTCATACTCTAAGTGTAATCCCTGAAATTCATTAGCAACTTCATTGTAATCAGACTTATAAAATTTCCTAAAGTGCTGTTCATCTTCTAAACTACTTATATGTAATAACTTACTTCCTTCTTTAACTTCCAACAAATACCCATTATAAACATGTGCATAAGGTTTATAAATTCTATAACTTTGCAACCATTCCGACCCATATTCAGGAATATATGACGATGTCCAAAAGCCACCTTCCCTGTCTACACTTCTTTAAAATCTAGAGTTACTTTTCGAAAATCTAATTCATGCAAGCTATTTTTAATATGAAACTGCTCTCGCGATATACATCAACTCCCTATAGTTATATAAACTATTATACAAAGAAGAGCCTAAACAAAAAATATAAAAGAGCAACCATGCATCAGTTGCCCTTTCGTCAACATCTAATATTATTACTATAATTCATAACTCCAATGGCTTCGATTTACTTTAAAGTTAGAATCAACCACTTCTTTGTTATGGATGCCATACTAACTTCATTCACGACTTTCTTAACATTCCCTTTCCAAACTATTCTTTAATCCTTGATACTATAAATTTAACACGTATAAAATCTAATTTCTTAAATGATTTTTCTATTTTTTTAGAAAATCTTTCTATTTCTTTTAACATATTATAAAATTGCTATATACTACGATAATTGGAGGTGTAAATATGTCTACACTACATGAAAATTTTTTGAACAATACTGTCTTAATTCTTTCTTTTTTAGCGGTAATATCTACAGTAATATCTTTCTTTTTTAACAAATATATTTCTGCAAAGGCTCAAAAAACTTCGGAAGATAAATTTGATATATACAAAAAAATGTTAAAAAACCAGAAAGATTATCTCGATAAACATGGGGATATTGTTAATTACGAGAATAACACAAATATATCTTCTTACATTCCCTTAAATGAGGACAATGCTAAAGCTGTTTTATATGAAAGTGAAGATATTATGAACATTCATCAAAAACAAGCGTTGATGCATTCAAGAGTACAATTTTATACCGGAATCATTATTTCCATTATAGGATTCGCCATTTTTGTTTGTATTTTATTCTTATCATTAGACAATTCTAATAACGTAGCTCTTGGAATAAAATTGACAAGCAGTCTGATTTTTGAAGCTGTTGCTATCCTATTTTTAAAAGAATCACATAAATTAAGAGAAAGCACTAAAGAATATCATGATAATTTAAGAGAAAGCTCTAAGCAACAAGGAGCTATAAAAATTACTGATTCTATTCAAAACGAAGAAATTCGTTCAATAATTCAAGCTCAATTAGCATTACATATGATTGGTATCAAACCAGAAACAATTGATATAACAAAAATATTAGATAGTAATAATAAAGTTTCATAAAAAAGAAGCCTATGTATTGGCTTCTTTTTTATAACTTTATAATTGCAATATTTAAATTTAATGCTAATCGATAAAATGCCTTCCATTTCAACCATCTTGTTTTTCTTCCAATCACTGCAAAATCTCTATTTAATTACTATATGTCCTATATCAGTAACTGGAAGAAGAACAAAAGCTCTCCCCAGGAAATGACTTTAATTTATATCAGGGGTACCGTCAAGAAAATGCGGATTTATAACGCTAAGCCAATTTTCAAAACGGTTCCCCACTTTTTAAAAATGAACCTAACGATTCAGAGAGTAGAGGATTAAACCTCTACTCCTACTGCATCATACCATTTAAGGTCATTTTTCCAAATTGGCTTTTTAATTGTAGTGTCATAATACTGAAAACCAGTTGGTGCAATAGTTGGTCTTTGAAGGGTTGTACCAATCTCTGCATCTACTGGCTTATCGTTCACAGTTACTTGGTGAACTCCCTTATTAACATTTTCGGCACTTTTGGCATCGGGTTTCCAATACAAGTCTAATGTATCACCCTCGACGACTTTAGAAAACTTTGCATTTTTGACACCATCATAATTTGTTGCAACCACTGATTTAGATGTTGAAATGGGAATCGAAGGTTTCTTATATGTTTCATATTTTGGAGTATCTGCGCCCCATTTTTTAGGTGACACTGAGAAAGCATCAATTCCTAAAACGACAGAGCCGATATATCCATTTGTGAAATAAGTTTGATTCTTTTTCATTACGCAATCAAGAGCGAATGTTTGAGTTCCAAATACTTCTCTGTATGTTTTATTACCTAAATCTGGTTGTTTCTCTTGAAGATATCTAACCGCTTCATAAACCCTTAACTGATCATTCACTACTTGTTTTCCACTGTCATTTTGGTAATAGAACATATTCTCAAACATGACATAATCTTTTTCATTAATTACAGCGGGAACTTTATTAGGGTTTCCGTTAAAATCTATCCAATCTAAGTAAACATTAGAAGGTCTAAATACCCAGTCGATATTCCAAGAGTTTGCAATACAATTCATTCCTTTAGAGTGAATATGATTAACCACATCATTTTGTAATTCTCGTGTTACTTTATAATCGTAACCATATTCATCAATAAAGATTCCAGTCGCTCCTACTGTTGCCCACTCATCTACATATGCTTTGAATTGCTCTACAGTTAACCTTGTAGATGGTTCAATTTGTCCTAGTGGTACATATCCAAAAATCTCAAGGGAAGGTTTTTCTTTTCGTAACTTTGTAACTACACTCACTGTATTTTGGTATTCTTCATGAGATGGATGTTGATATTGGTCGCCTAATACTAAGATGTCATATTGTTTGAAGAAATCTACTGCACCATCAACACTCCAAGTATTATTAATAGATGTTGGATACCCATAGAATAAACAAGCATCTTTAACAGGTTTTTTCTTTTCTTCTACTACATTTCTTATTGTTGTCATAAACATTCTCCATTCTTTTTATCGTTTTAGTTATTCGTATATAAAATTATTAAAAAAGAGCAACCATGTATCGGTTGCCCTTTCGTCAAAATCTTATGTTATTACTATAATTCATATTTGCAATAGTTTCGTTTCCCTAAAAGTAACCTTATAGATCATCCACAAACTTTATTATCTTTCTTACCTCAGCATGCTTACGTTTAATATAGTTTGGGCTTTAATTCAAATCCCATGCTATTTGTTCTAATGTCATGCCATATATGTATTTCTTTACAAGTATTTGATTATCTAGCCCTTTAAACTTATTAATCAATTCCATTAGGTCATACATGACATTCATTTCATTTGCCAACTCATATTCAATTGCTTCAATACGTTCCTCTACCTTTGCACCTTCCGATTCAGTAGTTAAACGTACTTCTCGCAAATCACCACTGACCCAGCGTTTCAATTCAGCTTTTGCTTTATCTAAGTTGTAATCTAAGTATGCGATTCGTTCCTCTAATTTCTGATAGTCTTTCAGCCAGTCAAACAAATGATAATTCCCCCCAAACGGACTATAGAACCTCTAAATATTTTTTTCATAAATTGCTTGTGCAATTGTATGATAGTCAGCCTTTAAAACATTTATACTCTCAACATATTCTTTTATATTTTTATGTAATCTGGAATTATAATCATCCTTCAGGTTCTTTTGCATCAATTCAATTTTTTTAGTTAGCATCTTTTTTATATCTTCATTTGCTCCTAAAGACATTTGAAATTGTGCATCAGTTTCAAACTGCTGAACCCTAATATTATTTCCTTGAAACAAGGATATATCAAAAATCATTTCCTGTAGAATCTCTCTTATTCTATATACAGCAAAAACTTGTTTTGTAGATATAGTGCCCAAAGGAAATTCCTTTAATAATTCTTCAATCGCCTTCAGTCCACTAATACGCCCTTCCAAATTCGCTAGAAAATCTTCATATTTTTCATTAGCCATGTGGGACATGTATACATCCGCCCTGCTTAAAGACTCTTTACATATTAACTCAACCTGCTTATTATATTTTTCATCATTAGCCTCTTTAAGTTTCTTTGTTCCCCTATTGGTAAATTTCGCTCCAAACAATGCACCAATTAGCGTTCCTGAAACTGCTATTAATGTATTTAATAATGTCATATCAATTTTCAAAACTTTTCCTCCTCATCAAAAATCGTCTTCCTCAAATTATATCAAATTCTATTCTTAAATTAATTATTCATAGAATTCATCAATCGACATTTGGGAAGGCGCCAAAGTAATAGAAACATTTTCACCAGCGAATGGATAAAGTTTATTTATTTTATCTTTTGTATCGCCTTTTACATTGAATTTCAGGGTAGTCTTCTTGCTATCACGTTGAATAGAAGCAAATTCAGCGCCAATTTGTTCAACCTCACTTTTCTCCACAGTTAGATGAACAATTGTACCTGGCATTTTTAATAATTCATCAGCATGTGGTAATTCATCACTTAATACATGAAACTGTAAAAGTTCCTTTTTATCATCCTTTTGCATCTTTTTAAATAGTACGTTCAATTGAATTTTAGTCATGATTTATTTCTCCTTTGATTGTTTTAGTTTTCATCATATGACGCCCTTTTTCAGATACTCACGAGCTATATATAAGAAATGATGATAAATGTAATTACCGGTTGTAGCTGGCTCAATAAATACTGTTGAAAATCCATACCGTACTTCAAATGTTTTTAAACTACCAAGTAACGCTTCTGGTTTGTATTGGCTTATATATTCGCCTTTTAATATTTTTTGATAGCCTTTCAGATCTTCCACAAGTAGAACAAATGGATGTTTAGCAGCACGAATCAATTCATTTTCAAATCTTGTACGGTCTTTAATTGATTGGACCAATTCATCTACACCATTTTTCCTTTCTACTCCAGCACTTAAATAAATATCTCGTGTAATTCCCATTTCAGGATTTTTAGGAATTACAGCTGAATAATCGGCTGTATCAATTTTTCTAAGTCTGAATAGAACATTCTTTTTGCGAAAATAATCAAGCACATGTTGGTTTTTCTGTTCTCTTGTATCCACCAGGATTTCTTTTAACTCTTTTTCTGAGTATCGATAATGAATCGCTGGCATTTATTTCACCTTTCTAAAGTGTGACATTGCACGATTGAATATTTCTTGTGAAAGCTCGTCCGTTAATTTATTTTCATAGTTGGCCACAGATTCTTTTACATATAACCAGCCATTAAGTGAAAAGTTTAAAGTTAATTCCATGACCAATCTTGCTGCAGCTTCATCATGATTAAACCAATCATTAATTTTCGGATTCATATCTTGTTCAGCACCGATAAAAAAATTAATAATTTGATCTATCGTTTGTTTTACTGCATGATCTTGGTCCGAATAATTCCCTTGCAAATATTTAATAATACGTAACTTGTATTCTTTTATAACTGATTCAATTTCAGGAGCAACCTTTTCATGGTTCTCAATGTATAAATCATCTCCATCAAGAACGAGCTTCGCTCCCATCGATTGAACATCAGCACATATTTGTTTCGGATGCATATTACACCTCTTTTTCTAAAAGGGTTATCGAGGGTTACTAAGTTTTTCATTCAGTAACCCTCTACAAAACCAGTCGTATCAAGGGTCCAAGACTCATTTGGGTTATCGGGGTTACTAAAGTTACTCGTTTTTCTATTAAAGCCCTATATATATATTATTTTTTTATTTATTTTCTTATAGGCTGTTATAGGAAACTCAGTAACCTTAGTAACCCATAAGCTATAAACCATTGATATAACAACATTTATACGGGTTATTAAAAAAATAGTTCAGTAACCCTTTAGTAACCCAACATCAAATCTTTTTCCTATTTATAGGAGTTATGTTACTTTCTTCTTTTTTATCGTCTGTTGAAAATAAACTCGCACTAGCATAATTATTTAATGTCATGCCAATAATGAAAGTTTTGTTCTTCGCCCCTTTTTCTTTTTTAAATCCACGAATTTCTAATTGACGATAAAAGGCACGATTCTTTAAATATCGCAAAAAAGGATCGAATAAAGATTCTTGGGAATATCGAATACGATATAAAGATTTAATTACTCAAAAATTCAAAGAGAAATCCAAAAAAGGATTTTCAAGCAAAGCGGAAGCAAAATTAGCGGCTGAAGAAATGGAACGACAGTTACGTGAAGGCACTAATCCAACTGGCGAATCCATGAAAGAGTACCTCATTACATGGCTAAACGAATATAAAAAAGGGACAGTGGCAATAAATACGCTTTTCTCTCATCAGAACAATATAGAAAAACACATTATCCCTTATTTTAAAAACATTCTTTTAAAAGATTTCAAACCAGTACTATACCAAAAGTTTATTAATTCTTTAGTCGATAACGGCTACAGTAGACGTACTATCGAAATTGTCCATGGAACTATGAATAACGCTATGGAAAAAGCTATAATTCTAGAAAAGATAACTAAAAACCCTTGTATAGGAGTAGAAATAAAAGTTAAAGCAAAAGAGTCTGAAGTGAAATTTATTGAATCGGATCGAATTGCTGACTTTTTAAGGGAAGCTTATAAATATGATTATATTTATTGGATTTTTTATAAAGCTCTTATTGAAACAGGGATGCGAAAAGGAGAAGCTGCCGCACTTCAATGGACTGACATTGACTTAAAGGAAAAGACCAATATCATAAATAAGTCATTGGATTTCAGGTTAGCTTCTAAAAATCCTGAAATGATGTTTGGAGATACAAAAAACTATAATTCAAAGCGAACAATCACTATTAGCGAAGGACTCGCTAGCGATTTACGCTTCCACCAGAAATATCAAAACCAAAATAAAATCGCATTAAATGATTGCTACTACTTTGAATTTAATTTAGTTTTCTGTAGAAACGATGGAAATTATTTACCTAAGTCCAGTCTTTTTAATTCTTTCTCTAGGATTTTAAAGAAAGCAGATTTGCCATCATTACCTATTCATTCATTACGTCATACACATGCTGTATTACAGCTTGAAGCTGGGGCATGCATGAAGTATTTACAAGAACGTCTTGGACATGGCAGTATGCAAATTACTGCCGATGTATATTCCCACATTAGTAAGAAGCTAGATCAAGAAGCAATGGCCAAATTTGAGGAACATATGCGAAATATCTTAGAGTAATTTTCAAGATATTTGTGGGCATTTTGTGGGCAGCAATTTTAAGTGCTCAAATTATAATTATTTTTCCCACATTAAAAAAACCCTCAACACGTTATGTGTCAAGGGTTTAAGCCTCCTAGTATAGAGACATATATTGATCGCGTTCCCATTTGTGAACTTGTGTGCGGAATATATACAGTCCGCTTACGCCTCTTAAACGTTCAATCATACTTGGTACTTCTTCAAAATCTATACTTGGATACTTTTTCTTACTCGATATAAAATACCCTCCTTACTGGCTTTATTTTGTTCTAGATACTGCTAATTCTTTTCCTAATTGTTCTGCATCAGACTTCTAGAATAAATTCATATCTTTTGTCCGTTTCAATGAAATAATCCGTCCATCTTTAACTAATACATTTAATCTAGAACGATTTATATTCATTACTTCCATTGCTTCTGAAGTTATTAAAATAAAACTCATTATATATAGAATCACATCTAATTAACCTTAATCCAGATATAGTCATCCTCATATTTAACATTTAATTTTAATCGAATCCCCTTCATATAAACCTCTAATTATTTTATACGGCCCTCATCAGCAGGTTGATCATATCTATCTAAGTCTAAATATAACTTAAACATATTTCCCTTCGTTAACTCAAACTCCCATTTTAGAAAGTTATGTAGCATATTTTCTTTATTCATATAATTGTTTGCTTCAATATAATCTAGTAATTCATATAAATTATAGTATACTAAGCTACTTGGTCTAAGGCCTTCACATCTTGGGCAAAATTCTCTATATCTGTCTTGTAATTGCATAATCATTTCTGTTCCACATTGATTACAGTTATACATATAACCCCCCCCTCTACTAGATGACCCAATTTCTCTCTTATTATCTGCCCCTGAAATTATAAATTATACTATTTTATTTAACAAATATTCCTTATTCAACTTAAAGTATAATTTATTCTTCAGGTGAATTTCTATCTTAGTTTTTGATTTTAATCCAAATATCAATACCCCTTTTGAGGTTTAGGTTACTGTGATGTATAATTATCAAAAATTCTAAGGAGTTATATATGGTTAATATAAAAGTAATAGCTGAGGTTTTGAGGATAGGGTTACAAATTGGTTTATTTTCAAAAACTGAAGTAATCGAGTGGGCTGATCATACAATTGAAACATTAGATAGTCCTTCTATTGAAATTATAGAAGTTTCTTTATCCAGTAATGATAAGTTAGTTGATATTGTATCTAAATTAAAAAACATAAAAGGAACGTATGATAAAAAATTACCCGTAAAAATTATACTAGGACTGTTATGGGAGAAATTTATGATAAATGGAGAAAATGTATTGAAAATAAAACCATTTATATCTGATTTGATACATAATAATTGCTGTGAGGGATTCGATAATATAGATGAACAGCTGTATAATTTTAATGAAGAAATTGATTTAGCCGCAGATAATATATATGGGGATCTAGAAGATATTAGTCAAGAAATAAAAAGCTTTTTATCTCCCTATAAAGATTATAGTATGCTCTTTCGTTTTGAGGATACCCGAAAATATTAACTTGGTGGAAATGGGATTTTTACTAGATAGCGCAAATCAATTACAATCAGTAAAGGCAGACTCTTATGAATAGTCCGCCTTTACTGATTGTAATTATCTCACATATACATATGCTTCATTAGCAGTGACATAGCATGCTTTACCTTTACTGCTGTGTAATTTGTATTGATAGGTTAAATTCATAATTTAGTAGATAAATATCTAATTAATAATTTAAAAACTACTTTTTCTCAATGATATCAATTGATACTTTATTATTATTTGTATAGATCTTTGCAAATTCAGTAGCATTACTAATAGGATTAATAGGCTTGCTATCTATTAAAATATCACTAAATGTAGCTCTATATTGGGTATTTACTTTAATATTTTTCGTTTGACTGTCATCTTTTACTGCAATTGTAGATAACGCTTTCCAATTATTAACTTTACTAATATTAGTATTCTTGATTTCAGAAATTAACCTTCCTGTATAGCCTTTTCCATTTGTTCCCCAGTAGGTTGCCCTAGTGTTGCCATTTAAGTTCTTATAAATCGTAAGTTGAACTTCAGTTCCTGGTTTAAAACCATTCAAGTTCGTAAACTCATCTTTCCCCTCAATATAAATGGGTTCTTTATTGCTGCCTACTTTCATATAGGGTTTCCAAACATTATATGTTTCACTATACAAAAATCCAATATCTGACTCCACTGGACCAGAAAAACCAGAATAAATATAAAGTCCACCACCTGTCGCTTTAAGTGTTCCATTACTATTTTTGATTTCTGGTAATGTTACTTTTGTAGTTAAAACTGAACCTGTACTATTTAAGATTGCTCGGCCACCAATACCTTTTTTAATTGGTTCTGCTTGAAGTGCCTTCACGTATGAATGCGTTTTCATTTCATCGGCATTTGCTTGAGTTATACCAATCCCTCCCAATCCACTAATTACCATTCCACTTACTAACGCATAACCCATTATTTTTCTAAATTTTTTCACGATAAATCCTCCTCTTAACTTTATATATTACAATCCAAATATATCATACATTTTATTCCATGGGATTATATAACATTTTTATAAAATTTATACTTATTATTAAGAAAATTCGATCTTTAATCAAATTTTTTTGTTCAATAAAAATGTTTTATTAACCAAATAGAATCGCGTTCAACTAAACTTGTTTAAATAATAAAGTCCATTTCAATTGAAATGGACTTTGAAACATTATATAAGAAAACTTCTAATCGAGTTTCCTATTACCAAATTTAGGAATCACTTTTCAACTTATAATACTTCATGTTAAGGCAAATAGCTACTACAGAGCTTCCGATAAACCCTATTACAACATAACATATGTCTTCCTCCGTTTCTTATTGTTTAGCAAACTTATTGTGTAAATATTTCACATGTTTCTTTTCAATAATCTTATCGATAATGTTTGCTCGCAATATAGTTTGATAGATATGTTTGATCTCTACTTCCGTTAGTTTTACATTGGCATAGGATTCAATACATTTTTTTAGATTGTTATAATATAAAACATGTTCACATTTAGAGTGAACATTCATTTTATTCAGACTTTAATTCATGGTAGAATGCTACAATAGAGATACGAGGCAGCTCTTGCTTCACTATCCATTTGATCGCTTTCATATTTTTATAGTTTTGTCGAAATGGATTTTGAAAGGAGTGTTTCTTTCTAAAAATATATTGTGTCCACCTTGCTGCCCAAATGATCCTAAAGGTCATAGTAACGTAAAAATCATCTAATGTTTCCGACAGTACCATCAATTCCCAATCCTATTCTCACACTAGCAGAGGTAGAAAAATCTCTGCTAAGTCCTAAAGCTTTTTATGTTAAAGATTAATATAAAAAAGAGGACAGGAAAACCCTGACATTACGATTTTCTCCCACTTCTCTACTTATCAAGTAACACAATGCAGGTAGTAAAGTATACATTTCTACTTTTCTATCTGCGCGTAGTTTGCGAAAAATCTTCACTAGAACCACCATTAGCTCATTTACATGATTATCGATATAGGAATTAGTTTTAAGCGTTAGATAATACAAATTCCATTTGCCGACTCTGTGTTTTAAATCCTAGTTTTTCGTAGAATCGTATAGCCTTCTTGTTAAATTCTAAAACATTTAATTCTACACTTGTTGCTTGTATTTCTTTAGCATACTCAAATGCTTTTTGAACTAATATTTCTCCTATTCCTGTTCCTCGACAGATTTCACTTACACCAATATTGCGTATAAAGAGAACTTTTCGTTCAACTAACTTTGGATTTTCGGATGGTTCTTTAATATCTAAGATTATGTAAGCAAGAATCTCTTTATCATTGTCCTCTACTACAAATATCTCAATGGTTGTATCGTTAAGCCATGTTTCGTATGCATTGCGATCCAAAGAAACTGAAGTTTTAGCATATATATCTGGTCTTCCTTCTATATGTAACTGTTGGACTTGTTTGTTTATATTTGATATATCCCCAAAATCTTTTGAGGTAACTAGTCTTACTGTGAAAGGTAAAACTTCATTAGACATAAGTAAATTCCTCCTAATGTTTTATTGAAAATATACTTTTTTCAGTGGGTTTAACATAAGGCATCATTATCAGTAGCAAGGGCAAGTAAGAACCCTACTCTCTCAAGGGAATCTCCTTGTTCTCACCAAAACTTCCACCACGAATTTTTCTTCTGCTTCGCAGCAGCGACCTCATTCCGAAATTCCTGCATCTCACGTAGTGTTTTCATCAGAGTCTCATCCCGCGCTTCTACGCTCGCTTTGATTTCCTCATTACTTTGCTTCGCCTACTTGCTTAATCATTCTTCCATCGCTAACATACCCTGATTCATCTCTTGCTCCATAACACCACTGTATTGTTGATAAAGCTACTGTTAATCAGTTTCTTGGGATTCCTCTGACTCCACATTTGGATCGGCGATTTCACACTGCGCAATCATCTTCGCTGCCTTCTCAAACGTCATGCTCTTTGTATTGACGTCTACCACGATTATCCTTCTTTACGGTGAATTTCTCTAGTTGCAAAACTTCCATGTACTTTCTAAGGATGCTATCACTTATTCTTAGTCGTTTGTATACTTCAATAGCAGAATAAACAATCTCGTCCATCATACCGTCACAACACCTCCTAGTGACACTATTCCATGATGGGTATAAAATTCCTGCAAATAAACTTTATGTAAAATCCCCTTTCGACATCTGATATACTAAATGTTGAATTTACAGTACATAGGGGGATAAAAATGGCAAAGTCAGCAAATGAGAAAGAAGAGAAAAAACGCCGAGGGTGCGGATGCTTTGGGTGTTTAGGCATTATTATTTTATTAATTATTTTAATAGGTTCTTGTGCTAAAGGTTCAGATGATGATAAAACTAAAAAAGCCACTACTGTTACTAAGCAAGAGGAATCCAAAAAATCAGAGGAAGTAAAAGAAGAAGAGAAAAAACAACAAGAAGAGCAAAAGAAAGAAGAAACTGAACAAAAAAAACAGCAAGAACTTCAGAAGCAACAAGAAGAACAAAAGAAACAAGAAGCTGAACAAAAAAGACAACAAGAACTTCAGAAGCAACAAGAAGAACAGCAAAAACAACAAGAGTTAAAGAAACAACAAGAACAACAAAATCAAAATAAACAAAAAGAAGCAACTCCTCACCAGAAAACAAATCAAGCATCAGAACAGAATGGTACTTGTAATATTAAAGGTAATAAAAATAGTAAAGGCGAGAAGATTTATCACATGCCTGGTCAACAGTTTTATGATAAAACAAACGCTGAGGAAATGTTCTGTTCAGCAGCTGAAGCACAAGCCGCAGGATATAGAGCATCAAAAAGATAGCACTAAAAAAGCCGTCTCTATTTGAGATGGTTTTTTCTATATATCGTTCATAAGAACGTTTGAATTTCAATGAACCACTTGTCTCACACAGTTCAACATGAACGAATCTTGCATTTGCTACCGAACCTGAGCGCCATGTAACATATTCGTATTTTTGAATATTGATTGCTGTTGCCTCAGGGGTAGCTGTAGAATGTGCCACAACGCCTTCATAAGCACCAAAACCTTAACGATAAGGTTGGTTAGGTAAATCAGGAATAAGTAAAGTTCTATCAGCAAATGCATTTGTTCCAATTGATACTATTAAAATCATAGTATCAACTAAAGATAAAATATGTTTGTATTACTTTTTCATTTCCTATTGTCATCCTTTTTCATAATTTTCGTATGGTCAAATAATCCACTTGCTGACAATCCGATAATCATTCCTTGAAATATATTCATTTTGGTATCTTGGGACAAAAATAAAGCGCCTAGCGTAATGCCAAGCGTCAAATTAAAAAACGGAATATATTTTGTTTGCATTCCAGTTGTTTTTGCAATTTGTGATAGTCCTACAACAACCCCAATCATTGCCGTAATTTCAATCATTACATACCGCCACCTTTCAAGAGAAAGGTCAGAGCTGCTCCAATTAGACCACCAATAATAAGGCGTAAAATCCATGTTGTATTAGCGCTAATCTTATCTAATTGCTTATTGATATTAATAATGTCTTTTTCATTACCTGTTGTCCGCATTTCTAAACTTCTAATCTCTAATCGTATGTCCTTAATATCTTGCCTTATTTCCTGAACATCGCCTTTCACCTCTTGTATACCATCCATATTGCACCTCTTTCCCACTTCTTATTTGATTTAAAATAAAAAAGCCTACATTACATACGCTTGGCTTTTCGTTCCATTATTTAGTTCCTTCTTTTTTATCTGTCTCATCTATATGTCCCTCGATAGAATCCCCAACATTACCTTCTGCAGGAAATTCTACTGCTGGACCACCTGCTTTAACAATGGAAACCGTAATTGGACTACCTCTAAATAACTCCACGTTAACATTAAAATTGCTAGCGGTAATAATCCCAGCATTCACTAAATTATCTACAACATCATCAATTTCCATAAACTTATTATCATTACCTGGCATCATATCCTCATTCGGAGCTGGATTTTGAATGAATTGCATAACTAACTTCTCTAAGATTGGAATGAGTTGATTGATAATTTGGCTCTGTAATTGATTGTCCTCTGGATGTTTATTTTGGAGAGGATTTGTCATCTTGTTCTCTCCCCCCCCAAAAACAAAAATAGAGCAGCTTATAGCTGCTCCGTTTTTGTTTTCTTTTCAGTTGTTATTTTTGTTAATTCTTCAGTTTTTAATTGTACTTTAGTGATTTTCTATCTATACCTTTAACAGTATCTTCTAATGTGTATAATTTATTTGTGATTTCATTATGTTTTTTATTGATTTTCCACTTAAACCATACACCTTTGGCAAAGTCAGATATAAATTACTACTCCAAAATCTCCAATGATTTTCTCTTTGTTAACTTAAATACGTGCTTTCTAATATCTTTATAAAGAATAGTCTCAGCATTTATGCGGTCTTTAAACAAACTGATATCTGATCTAATCCTTTCATTCTTGAATCGAAGCATGAAAACAACGTAGTTCAAGACAATAGTACCATTTTTTATTCCTGGTCATAGCCAGATTCCAAAACAAATAGCCACTCATATGAGTGGACCTTAACCTTTTATCGAATATCTACAATGTCAAAGTGTTTCTCTGGCGTCCAACGACTCCCACCAATATCAATCCATCCTTCTTTACGGAAGAACACTGTAAGCGGTTTTTTAGAGTTAATACTACCTTTGTATGCACCGTTAATTCCATCACAATAGCTTACTTCATATCCTTCTGGAAATTTTGATATTGCTTTGAAGGGTCTCCAATAATAATGCTCTGCTTTTACCCAACGGCCTCTACCTAAATCTAACCAAACATCATTATCTTCTCCCCAGTACGCATCCCAGTATAATACTTCTGCTGCTGTCGTAAAGTCCCCAAGATAGTTACCGTGTGGTCCATCGTAATAGTTAATACCATATCCTTCCCAATATATTGATTTTGCGAACCCAATCCCCTCTGGTTGCGGTGTACCAACAACGCCACCCTTACCTGTAAACCATTCAAGAGATTTTTCACTGTTTAAATAATTTAAATCTACATTACCAGTTACGCCTGCAAGACTACCTGTTTCTGTATACTGCCATAAATCACAACTATACGCTGGTTTATTTCCATAACGTGGAATCCAAAGGAAATCCGCATTTACAGTATTAAGTCCATAGCTTGTATACATGTGATGTGATACATATAGACCTACTTTCCAACCTGCTGCACGGCACGTATCAATAAATGCCTGCGAAGCTTTTGCTAAGTTAGCCGCTCCACAACTTGCTAAGGTATCATCTTCTACATCTAACACTAAAAATTTTGCTTCTTTATCAGCGCGCGCCATAAAATCATTTGCTTCTACAATAGCATCCTGAACACTTACATAACATCCATAAGCATAGTGCCCAAATGGAACACCATAGTCTTTACAGCCTTGCACATACTCTTTATAACGTGTATCAATTGTCCTTGATCCATATTGTACACGTATAATAGCAAGTTCAAGCTCTTTACTAGCTGCCGCCCAATTTATTGAACCATTGTGATGAGATAAATCTGCAATTTTCTTCATTTCCATTCGCCTTCTTTCTCCTATAAAAATTTTAGACTAAAAAAACAACTCTTAACAGAGTTGTTTTCATCGAATATCTACAATGTCAAAGTGTTTCTCTGGTGTCCAACGATTCCCACCAATATCAATCCATCCTTCTTTACGGAAGAATACTGTAAGAGGTTCTTTTGAGTTAATACTGCCTTTGTATGCGCCGTCAATTCCATCACAATAGCTTACTTCATATCCTTCTGGGAATTTTGATATTGCTTTGAAGGGTCTCCAATAATAATGTTCTGCCTTTACCCAACGACTTCTACCTAAATCTAACCAAACATCATTATCTTCTCCCCAGTACGCATCCCAATATAATACTTCTGCTGCTGTCGTAAAGTCCCCAAGATAGTTACCGTGTGGTCCATCGTAATAGTTAATGCCATATCCTTCCCAATATATTGATTTTGCGAACCCAATCCCCTCTGGTTGCGGTGTACCGCCAACGCCACCTTTTCCCAAGAAGTCTAATGGATTCACAGCATTACTCTTATTAATATTCCAGCCGCCTTTATGCATTTCAAAATGTAAATGCTGACCATAAGCTTGTCCCGTTTCTCCCATAACCCCGATTGTTTGTCCTTGTGTAACAGAATCGCCTTCTTTAACTGTACGAGAACCACTTCGCATATGTGCGTATACCGTTTCCCATGTAACTCCATTAATATTATGAACAATCATGATACATTCACCGTAACTAGATGAAAGGTACGATCGACTAACTTTCCCGCTAGCTGCTGCATAAATTGGATGATAACCTGCTTCAGCAAGATCTATCCCATGATGATCTGGTCTGTCACCTCTAAAACCACTTGTTACTCTCGTTGTATCTGTTGGATAAATAAATGTTGCCATATAAATCTTCCTTTCTATTTCTATATTGTCTATATTTATTATTTTTAAATATATTGTAGGTTTTCCAACCTTAAAATGAACAAGACAGAACATTTCCCTATTGTTATCTACTATTAAAATATCCATCTTGTAGCCATAAGTTAAATGTCACTGAAATTAGTAAAAAATATTGAAAGCTATTATTCTATATAACTAACTCTTCTTGCCCAAAGCACCGTTTAAAGATAAAAAACACCTCTTAACAGAGCTGTTTTTTATCGAATATCTACAATGTCAAAGTGTTTCTCTGGTGCCCAACTATTCCCACCAATATCAATCCATCCTTCTTTACGGAAGAATACTGTAAGCGGTTTTTTTGAGTTAATACTGCCTTTGTATGCGCCGTTAATTCCATCACAATAGCTTACTTCATATCCTTCTGGAAATTTTGATATTGCTTTGAAGGGTCTCCAATAATAATGCTCTGCTTTTACCCAACGGCTTCTACCTAAATCTAACCAAACATCATTATCCTCTCCCCAATACGCATCCCAGTATAATACTTCTGCTGCTGTCGTAAAGTCCCCAAGATAGTTACCGTGTGGTCCATCGTAATAGTTAATACCATATCCTTCCCAGTATATTGATTTTGCGAACCCAATTCCTTCTGGTTGCGGAACACCGCCTGCGGTAAAATCTACATATTGTTTTACAATTTCAGCGTAGAAAAAATTCCCGCCATTTTTATATCGATAACCGCCATTGTACGCCACTGCGATAGGATGACTATATCGAACCATTGTACCATTTGTATTACCAAGAGATGGTGCAACAACGGTTTTAGAATACAAGTCTGCCACAGATAATGAATGCTGTTTATTATTATTAGCTAACCACCGAATGTACGCACGTCCAAAATTATACGATTGAACAATAGCACTTAAATCAGTAATACCGTAATTCTTTGCATCTGCAAACGCTCCTTTTAGATGCATTACTCCGTAGTGAATGGATTCCTTCGGATTATTAATTGAATTCGCAGGTCTTCCTTGGGATTCACTTGACTGCATAATATCGGGAGTCGTTTCAGAATCCCCACCACTTTCCACCATAATAATTCCAAGAACATAAGGCACTAACTCTGATACACCTTGTGCATTACATTCTTCTTCTACCATTGTCTTCCATCTCAAAACCTTTTGCGGCAAATTCACTGTTGCAGCTAAAGCAACTAATTGATCCATTACTAAACATCTCCTTGTCTTTCTATTATTTTCATCAAAAAACTACTACTTTACGAAATATGACTATCAGCCAAATACCAATTAATCTATAAAATTACTTCATGTTACTCACCTTCTTTCACTACAAAAAGAGCAACCATAAAAATAGTTGCCCTTTCGTCGAAATCTTATATTACTACTATAAATCATGTTTACAATACTTTCTGTACACCGCATGTATCCTACAAAAAGGTAACATTAAAATCCATCTAAAAACTTGACAATCTTTCTTATTTCAGCATGTTTGCGTCGGATATAGCCTGTACTATAATGCAATTCAAAAGCTATTTGTTCTAAGGTCATTCCATCAATATACTTCATTTTGAGTATTTGATGATCTAGCCCTTTAAACTTATTAATTAAAATCTTTAAATTGAACACTTCATTCATCTTATGTCCTAATTCATATTCAATAATTTCAATCCGGTCTTCTACCTTAGCCCCTTCCGATTCAGCCGTTAATCGAACATTTTGCAAATCACCACTAATCCAGCGCTTTAATTCCGCTTTTGATTTGTCTAAGTTATATTCTAAATATGTAATTTCTTCTTCTAATTTCTGATAATCTTTCAGCCAGTCAAACATATAATAATCCACCTACTTTTCTTTATTTAAATTCTGCTTTTATTGATGTCATCAAAGATAAACTAACCTTAATAATCAATTTAATCGGATAACCGGATATTTATTGTAATTTGTATTTTCTTAATAAAGCTTTTAACCTCTCACGCTCTTCTTCAATAGTTACCTCATTATTATGTCTCTGTTGTTCTCCTGAGTCTTCATCTTCCTTTTGATGTAACCATTCTGGTACCATTTCATTTCGTTTGGTGTATCCAGAACCAGATTGTTTTTTATTTTTACTAAGATCAAACTGCTCATCTAGTACAGCTACATCATCGAGTGTCTTTACTTTTTTGGTTTCCCACTTTTTGAGAATCCCACGTACATACCTCCACTTCGGTACGTTTTCATCAATAGATCTATTTACTGCTTCAAGAATCAATTCACTTCCCAATGCTCCACAAAATTCACCAAGCTCTGCGATAGCTGTTTTACTTAACGAAATATCGTTTTTCAGCAAATAACTATAAGCTATTTTAAAATCTTCATCCATCAATCTTTGTGATAGTGATTTATCTTGATTATCATGATGATAATTGGTATTTGGTATATCCGTATTTAGTTCTTTAGTACTTTGTGTATCAGTATTTAGTAGCTTGCGGTTTTCCACCGGTAGGTTCCCAGCAACAGGATTACCAACAGGTGGGTTTTCCACTGGTGGAAAATCATCCAATGGGATTTCGTAAATAATAGTCTCCCATCTAACGATTTTGTTTTTTGCATCTTTAATAGGAAATCTCTTAATATATCCGTACTCTTTTAATTCTTGCATTCCAGCTCTTAAGCTATTAATACCATCTTTTGCGTGCTGGGATAATTCTTCCCTATAAAACACCCAATCATCTGGAAGTGTAAGTATGTATGCTAATATCCCCTTCGCCTTCCAAGAAAGCCTTTTATCTTTTAAACCCGTATTATTAATAACGGAATAATTATTATCCTTTTTAACTCTAAAAATCCCCATAATATCTACCTCTCCATTATTGTTAAGATCAAATACCTACATTCGAGATTCTGTACTCACTATCAATAACTTCCCCATGATGAAACCTACTTTTTATTCCTTTCAAGCCAACACGATATTAAAAAGAACTTTAAGTTCGATTTATTACTAAAAAAAATATCATCTATACTCATATCAAAATACTTAGCAATCTTCCTAGCTGTTTCCATTGATGGAGTTCTTTCTTTTTGATCAATCATTCGAATATACCGTTCAGTCACTCCACAATAATGTGCAATTTCTTTATATAAATTCTTTTGCGGATCGTACATTTTATTTCCCATTATCCCACCTCCGAAAGAACAATTAGTTCTAAATACAGATTACAGAACTAATTGTTCTGTGTCAATGCATAAAAGAACAATTTGTGCTAAAATAAATTCATAAGAGAACAATTAGTTCAATCAGAGAGGTGAACAATGTGATAGGACTTAGAATAAAATCCTTGCGAAAAAAAGAAAATTTAACACAAAAACAACTAGCTGAAAAAATTGGAGTATCCCAAAGAATGATAGGTTACTACGAATCAGAAGAAAGATTCCCTCCACATGATGTCCTAACTAAATTAGCTGATTGCTTTTCGGTTTCAGCTGACTATTTACTAGGACGAGATGTTACGGACGAAACAAAGAAGCAATTAACGCCAAAAGATGAGAAAGACATAGCAAAAAGAATGGAAGAAATAAAGAAAGACCTACAAGGCGAAGATGGCTTAATGTTCTCAGGTGAACCTATGAGTCAAGAAGCCGTAGAATCATTGTTAGATGCAATGGATTACATTGTAAAACAAACGAAAGTAATTAATAAAAAATACGTGCCTAAGAAATATCGTAATCCAGACGATAACTGATGCGAGCTTAGGAGGGAATACATTGAAATTCGTCATTAGAGATCTAGTCCAACAACTCAGCACCAAATACAACACGAAAAACCCCTATGAGCTTGCAGATTACTTGAAAATACATGTACTAACATGGGATTTACATGAAGAAATAAATGGTTTTTATAAATATGAAAAAAGAAATCGTTTCATTGTCATTAATACTAATTTGTCTCCATCTATGCAAAGAACTGTTTGTGCTCATGAATTAGGACATGCAGTCCTACATACTCATGCAAATACACCTTTTCTGCGTAAGAATACATTCTTTTCCGTTGATAAATTAGAGATAGAAGCAAATACGTTTGCTGCGCTTTTGCTAATTGACCAAAAGACCATTCAGCCTGGTGATACAAAAGCATGTATAGCATACAAAAATAATATTCCAGTTGAACTCTTAGAATTTTATAAACCTTGCTAAAGGAAATAAGACATTTTATTTATTGATTTAAATGCTGACGAGAAAAAAGAAGAAATAAAAAGGACTGATTGAGTTTTAATCAGTCCTTCCAAAATTAATAGAGTTCGTTTATCAAGTATTTGAACTACTCCCACTTAGCGACCTTACATCCTATTGGAATTGAAAGTAGTTTAATTCTCTAACATGGATTGTGGAACAACTTTTTTTCCCACTATTTTAAATTCAATTTCCCCATTTTCCCCATACATTAGTTCTATAATTGGAATAGTTACCATTAATTTTTCTTTCTTTTTTCTTACTGCTTCTAAGTCAATTACTTTCATGTTACAATCCCCTTTATTTATTATAAACAAGGAGAAAGCACTCAAATGAGTGCTTTCTCCTTGTTTATAAGTGGACCTTGTAGGACTCGAACCTACGACCGAACGGTTATGAGCCGTTTGCTCTAACCAGCTGAGCTAAAGGTCCAGAGCATAAATTTTACTTTATAGAGCGTATTCACATATAATATTTTACCACATGAATTATCGATTTACCTTACTTTCCATTTGATATGCACATTTGCATCATGTGAACAGTGTTTATACTCCTAACTCCATACACTTCCCAATTGGTACTATCCTTTAATACATTTAACAAAATTGGGTTACCAATAAATCTGGTATAGGCTCTAATTCCTGCTTCTCCCTCTCTTCAGTTACAGCACTTACAAACTTCCACAATACTTGTTCCCTAATAGTCCTGCAAATCGTTTCTCACGCATTTCAAATGTTTTTATCTTCATTTAGAACACCGCTCTTATTTAATACTTTTCTTTCCTGCTAATGGTGATATCCGCGTTATTGTCTCTTGTCAAAAGATTACAATATCACGTATAATTAATATACACTTTTTACCAACAAACGATAATAAAGAGGTGGTATAAGTACATACAAAACGTATCATCGGCAATCGACATATTAAGAAAGTTATTCTATGCACACTTAGATACATACATAGTAATCAAAACCATGGAATTTTACGTACAGATTGAATTACTACAAGATGGAAGATTGGTAGCAAATGTACTCAAGGAAAAAAAGATTGTTCAATTTGATTAATGTTATAAAACTACTTGATGTGACATCTACCGAACAAATTGAAAACATACTCAGGGGGAATTTTAAATGAAAACATTTGGTAAAGTATTATTAGCAGGAACGTTGGCTCTTGGCAGTTTAACAGCAATAATCGTGGAAACACCTATAGCTCAAGCAGATGGAGCGAGCGAATATTGCCAATACATTTGTGGTCCTAAAGAAACGTTGAATAATTTCACAATTCAACTTTCAGATACGAAATACAGAATGGGACAAAATATTATCCTACGAGCAACAAATGATAATGCATATGATGTACATTACACAGCATCTGTAGAAAAACAATACCATACTGGTTGGGATTATTATGACGCTGATTTTCGCTATGGCTCACTATTACCAGCTGGAACAAATGTATATGAAGATTTTGATGCTGAGACTGGCAATGGTGGAGCAATTTCTGAACCAGGAACATATCGCATGAAAATTGAAGTAACACATGCAGATGGCCATGTTGATACAATGTACACAGCGCCAATTACACTATTCAATTAAACAATAAAGTTGCTTCACATATTATTGTTTATGTTATTTACCAAGTATTTTTTCAAAGTACCTAATCTTCTTATTCGGATTAGGTACTTTGGATGATAGTTTTATTGTTTTCCGACAGAAGACTCCTTCCTCAAAAATATGAAGGTGTGAAACACCAATTTTAGGTGGGAAATGAATGTCGGTTGGCATAGGCCAACATGTTTGCTATCATTTACTTGTACAGATTGCTCTTCGAAAACTGAAGATATGAGGTTGGTTGCAGAAAAACGTTGCAACCGTAAAACCTTCAACGTTCTATCGCCCCATGCTTGCCGAAGTTGAGAAAACCAAGCTAAAGTAGGGAGTGTGGTGCGTCAACGTTCTCACCGTAGGGACTACGGGTAGAGCCTGCTAAGATAACCGGTGGATAAATCGGTGTTCGCAGGAATCTCCCACTTCAAAAAGTCCGTAAGGACGTTAAGTGGTGAGTAGTTCAAATATGATTAGATCTTATTGAACCTTGTAGACATTTGATTTTAGAAGACAAAATGATCAGGGTGTGGACCTACTCTTTTGTCTTCATTTAGATTGTTAATCAATGAAATTTAATATTCCAATAATTCAAAATATAAAATTTGTGTATTCTCAAAGATACAATTAGTATTAGAAGACTTTGGTATCGTAACAATGCCTCCTTGTAAATCCCATCTTAAGACAATTTGTGATGCTGTTTTATTATACTTATTTGCTAGACTTTCAAGTAAAGGATGAGATAAAATCGTCCCTTTCGCTAACGGAATCCACGCTTCCAATTGAATATCATAATCCTTACAATATTCCTGTAATTCCAGTTGAGTTAGATTAGGGTGTAATTCTACTTGATTCACAGCCGATACAATATTGCAGTTCTGTAATAAACCTTCTAAATGATGTATTTGAAAATTACATACTCCAATAGACTTTACATATCCTTCAGTATTTAACTTTTCGGGAGCTTTCCAAATCTGCTTATACATTTCTTTGACAGGCCAATGAATTAAATATAATTCCACATAATCTAATTGAAGCTTTTTCAAACTCTCTTCAAAAGCTTTTAAAGTGGAATCATACCCTTGACTAGAGTTCCATAATTTAGTTGTAATAAATAAATCTTCTCTTGATAAACCACTGTATTTAATCGCCTTACCTACACAAGTTTCATTCCCATATGATGCTGCTGTGTCAATAAGACAGTATCCTACCTCAAATGCTCGATTAAGCGTTCTTTCAAGCTCAAATTTATCATCTACTTGCCATAACCCCATCCCTAGCCATGGCATTTGAACTCCATTATTTAATACGACCCTATCATCAATGGAAATCACGCTAATTCCCACCCTATCGGTACAGTAATGCCCAGTAATTGGGCTATCGTTTCTCCTAACACTAAGTTTTCAACTTCTTTACTAGGTGCATATCGCTGAACAGCTTGAATAGCCAAATAAGGATCGCCATATGGAAAATCATATTATTTTCCATCCCTTACGTTTTTTACTTTGTTGCCATTTTTCTTTCTTCAAATACTTCCGTAGCAACTGTCAAAATCGTATTTAAAGCTATCGGAAAACCACCATAAATCACCATTTGCATCATTACTTCTACAATTTCTTCTTCTGTCCATCCTACATTTAAAGCCCCATTAATATAAAACTTAAGTTGCTGCGTATTTCCTAATACCGTTAACCCTGCTACTGTAGCTAATAGACGAGACTTTAAATCTAATCCTGGTCTTGAAAAAATTTGTCCATAATTAAATTCAACAGCTAATGTACCTAAATCTGGTGCAATAGAATCTTTAAAACTATCGACAATTGCTTGATAATTCTCCTCATCCATTTTTTTCAGAATCTCTAGACCTTTTTGATAATTCTCTTCATTCCTTACCATTATGCATCGCCCCTTTTCATATTTTCAACCATTTTTAAGCTCTTAACCTCATTTTTCATGTTTAAAAGACTCGTAAATCCTAAAATCACCATTACCATACCTGTTATGCAAACTCCTAGCCAACCCCAATTGCTCCAAGCTAATACCCCTATATACGATCCAAGTGCCCCACCTAAAAAAGTGGCTACCATATACAGTCCATTTAATCTACTACGTTTATCTGGGGATAGCTGAAATATTCTGGCTTGACATGCAACTTGATTTGCTTGTGTACCTACAGTTACTAATAGTGCAGATAAAATTAAAGCAGTTAACCAGTAACCTAACGTAAAAGAAATAATAAATGCTATGAATGTAATTGTCATACAAAGGGTATTCGCATAAATTGGGCCCTTTTTATCAATTACCCGCCCAATTATAGGAGTAGCAAATGCACCTCCTATTCCAACTAACCCGACTAATCCAACAACGTCACTTCCATATGAATAGGAAGGTGATTGTAGAAGGAAGCCAAGAGTTGTCCAGAACACGCTAAATGCACCAAATATCATTCCTTGGCTTATACAAGCTTGACGTAGTACTTTTTCTTGTATAAACATAGGGCCTAATGAAGCTAATAACTCACTATACTTCATAGAAGCAACCCCTTGACTTTTGGGTAGTAAAAGTCTTGTAAGTACAATGATTACCAGCATACTAGCAAAGGAGACCCAATACATTGCTCTCCAACCAAAATGCACGTCAACCAAGCCACTAACAAAACGTGCTCCTAAAATTCCACATACCAAACCAATGGCTACATTTCCTAGGACCTTCCCACGCACCTTTTCATCAACCAAACTAGCTACAAGGGGTACAATTATCTGGGGAATAACCGTACAAATCCCTATTAAAAAGTTGGTTATTACAAGCCAAGTCACATTTGGTGAAATAGCTGCTGCTGCTAGTGAGACACTTACTGCACATAACAAAGTTAAAATTAATTTTCTTCTTTCAAATATGTCCCCAAGTGGTACTACTAAAAGATTCCCTAAAGCATATCCTACTTGTGTTAAAGTCGCTACAATCCCAATAGATGCTGCTGCTACATTAAATGTCTTCCCCATGCTTACAAGCAAAACCTGATTTAAATACACATTCGCCACTGTAAATCCACAAGTAACTGCCATAAAAAAGATTACTCCCTTTGTAACTCTTGGGTTTTCTTGTACAGAAGCATTGGCTTTATTCACTTTATTCACCCCCTTTATCAAAACTACAGCTTTAATATAAAACAAATATTTTAATGTAAATAGATATCCAGTTATACTAGTATTAACAGTACTACCCTAAAGAAAGGGGGCTTTTTATGAACAGTGAACAGGAAAGAAAAAAAGAACTCGGAAATTTTTTGAAATCCAGACGCAACCGGCTCTCTCCACAAGACTTCGGATTACCAGTTAGCTCACGTAGAAAAACCAAAGGATTACGTCGTGAGGAAGTAGCACAACTAGCTAATATTGGGGTAACTTGGTACACGTGGATTGAACAAGGTCGGGATATCCAAGTGTCAATACAAGCTTTAGAAAGTTTAGCTGATGCCCTGCGCTTAGATAAAGAAGAACGTAAACATATGTTTTTATTAGCTCATCAACAGCTACCTCCTGAAAAACCTTTAAAAACTGATGACGAGGTAAGCCCTGTACTACAAAACTTTATCGATGATTTAGAGTTTTATCCGATATATGTAACAGATCAACTTTGGGATGTTGTAACTTGGAACCGTATTGCAAGTGCAGTATTTGGAGATTTTGAAACTATGAGTTTCAAAGAACGAAATGCAGTTTGGAGATGCTTTGCTTCTCAAGAATATCGAACCCTATTAGCAAATGATTGGGAGGCCCATGCAAGGAGGCTTTTAGCACAATTTAGAGCTACATGTAGTCGTTTTGTTGGTGAAGAATGGCTCAAAGAAGTAGTGGAAGAATTAATGGCTATTAGCGTAGAGTTTCAAGAATGGTGGCCCGCTCACGATGTTCTCGGTACACCGAGTGGAAAAAAAGAAATCCATCATCCAATAGTAGGCACACTATTATTCGAACATATTACATTCCGGGTGTATGACGCTCCGGACTTAAAACTAACGATGTATCGACCTAAAGACCAAGAAACTTTAAATAAATTAAGGCAGTTATTACAATTAACTTCTAAGTGAACTACTCGCCACTTAGCAAAGCTTGAAGTGGGAGCTTCTCAGTTCCACGACGAAAGCAACCTTTCGTCTCCCTGAGCGTTACTTCGGGGTGTTCCACCCCTAGATGTCCAACGCTTGGACGCTCTTTTGGTACGGTTGATATTTTACGCAGGAACCGAATGGCTTGGTTTTCGCACTCTATTTTCTTCCTGCAACCTTATATATCAAGTTATCAAAGAACTTCATATAGCTAGTTTATCAAAAGTTTTTGGCTATGCCAAACCGAAATTCATCCCCCACCTACCGTTGGGCTATCGCCCTTCACACGCTTGAGGAAGGGGAATTCTTTCGGTAAATTCGTTAAATATATTTAAATATGAAGTACATACTCATATCGATTATTAATATAAGGTCTGGATTGCAAATTACTTTAGAAATCGTATTACTAGCGGATTCTGCTGCAAAGTTTGCAACACTAGGCTAAATTTTATAAAACTACTCATATCATAATCAAATATTTCAATAATTACATAGGACAAAATCATAGCTATGTAAAGTCCGTGTTTGCTAAATCATCAATATTTCAAACACTTCTTCTTCATGCTTGAAGTACAATAAAAGGAATCGAAATTGTTCATACAAATAGTTTAAGCTACATATTCGGTGAAAAATTAAATGTATATGCAGTTGGTTGGACCAAATCTCTTCCACCAATTGCTGTTTGGCCTACAATTAAAAAAGTATTTCAGTAGGTTAAATTTACGATTATAAAGCTATCCCATATAAAAAGGAGTCGTTATTCGACTCCTTTTTCTCTTTTTACTTTTCCCACTATTCTTTACGCTCTTGTACATCTAATATTTGATAACCTGCTTTTTTCTCGCCTGTTGAGTTGCTCCCAATAGGTAAAAATTTAGCATTTCACCTTTTACGGGTCTGACAATTGGTTGACTTTCCCTCTAATCATTAGTGCACCAAATTATCTCCAGAATTTCAAGTAAATATTTTTATTATTCTCTCGTAAGAGATTGATTGTTTACCATTAGTGGTTACAGATTACTCTCCATTAATTAAATATACGCTGCTTTAAAAGCTTGTTGGACAGCTTGTACTTCTGATGAATTTTTCCCATATAAGTTTGTTGCTACACGAATACAACCTTCTTTTAATTCTTTAAAGTCCGAAGTCATATTTAATTCATCCGTATTGGCATAATAGAAGATATCGAACATTTTATCTTCTCCAATACCTTGTACGTTTACTCCATTATGATTACCACCGCTAGCAATCAAATAAGCTACCTTATTAATAATACTAGAGTTTGTATGCACGCCGCCATGATCATGATCTGCATCAATAGGTAAATGGTTATAGTGTCTATAATCTTCAGGATATCTAGAAGATATTGATGACGGATTTTTCATATCTCTAAAAATACGACCTGATTGCTCTCCCATCGTCCAATTAAATTTTCCGTTATTGGCGTACTTTTCAACCGCTACACCTAAAATATCGGATAAGGCCTCATTAATTGCACCAGCTTCTCCTGCATACTCAAGTCCAGACTCATTGCTTGTTACCGCATGTGTAAATTCATGACCTGCCACATCGTATGCCTTTACAATTGGATCTCCATATACAAGCATAGCCCCATTACTAAAAGCATTAAACCATTTTGTAGGATCCCCTGAATTTGAGCCATTCGTTTTCCAGCCATGAACAACTGAAATTACCTTTTGGCCATTATTATCGAAACTGTTACGTCCGTATTTCTCTTGATAGAAGTCATACACTTTTGTTGCTAAAAAGTGTGCACTAACAGCCTTAGGATCTGTGAATGTTTTAGAATTACTTGTAACGAAGTCATCAAGGTAACCCCAAGCATTTCTTCTATAGTTGTTATAGTCTTTATAATTAGCAGTATATGTTTCAATACCTTTCCCACGAGAGTAATCTGCAAGTATATACGTACCATCGCTTCGTTGTGAAATTCCAAATGTACGACTAATACCCAAATCATCTCGTCCTGTACCAGTTAAGCCGGAAGAATTTTGTGATTTATTCGCTGTCACAGATTTAGCTATATTTGTATCTACTTGTACCCCTAATTTTTGGACAATTTCTTTTAATAGATTCCCGTTAAAGGCATCAATTAATACTGTTCCAGATACATATTCAGGTGTAGATGCACTAAAGTTAATTTGATATGCATTTGTAGCTTTATTCGTATTTTCATCCACATACACTACTTCTTTGATCTCAGGCTCCTCAACAAATTTAAGATCGTTCCCGTATAGATTAAAAATCTGGTTCTTTGCATCCTCTTTTGATAGAGTAATAGACTGATTTAAGTCTCCCTGTTGCTGTAAATCTTGAGCACTATCTCCTGAAACACTCGTAAGTACACCTTCATCATTAATATGTGCTGTGAGTTGGTATCCGTATACATCTCGTCCCTCATATGTTTGTTGCAGACGTACCAATGTTGTACCATCATAAGATTTACGACTTTGCGTTACATTATAATTAACTTTCGATTCAGTATTAATTTGCTTTGATGATAATGCTTGTTCTGTTTTTCCTTTTAGTGCATCTTTCGCTACATTTTCTGCCGATTTTTGAGAAGGTGCTGTTAGATTTCCTGTTCGGAATGTATCCTCTTTTGTTTCTACTTTTAAATCTTCTGCTTCCGCATGCACTGCGCTATATGGCATAATTGCGGATAACATAACACCTGTGGTTAAACCAAATTTTACAAAGTGATTCTTATTTTTCATATTACACCCCTTAAATTGTTATATTTATATAAACTGATTATAACTTCAACTTTACTAAACATATTTCGTTGTCCCTACATATGGGCGACTTATAATTATTAATTTCTTACCTCGTATCCTGTTTCTAAATTCAATTTACATTCCTTTTAAAGAAAGTGCTTACACCTTTATAAATTAAAATAATTCAAAACCATAAATCGTTTTATTAAAATTTTACAATTATATTTCTACTAGTCAAAGTAGCTTCATACTACTTAACAAATAGGGTGAATCTATACAAGTTATATTCATCCGATACAACACACCCGTAACGAAATGCTTTTCTCAATCAATCTACCCTATAGTCATTTCATTTAAATCTATTCAACTTTAGTTGTTGTCATATAGGTACTCAAGCTTCTCCACATAGACCCAGTAACTTTTACATGATTCCCTATTTTAACATTGGGATTAAAATCTACTACTACTCTTATGAGATTATCAAACTCTTCATTTTACTTTTCGGACTTAATATAAAAGTCATGTTCCCTACCTCGACTACTGATCCTTCAATTTTAACCATATCCGTTTCCAAAGAAGCGGCATTTACTTTCGGTACTTCTCCCCCTGTTATATAGTTACGTCCGATTATCACAAAAAGGCATTTCCTCAGCTAAAACTAGTTTTTTCATATACATTTTTAATCACCTCCATTGTTATCGTATGAGA
Source organism: Bacillus thuringiensis (assembly GCF_014932895.1). GTDB lineage: Bacteria > Bacillota > Bacilli > Bacillales > Bacillaceae_G > Bacillus_A > Bacillus_A thuringiensis_AA. The sequence goes on from NZ_JACYOF010000006.1 coordinate 117,298, forward strand.
AAAGATAATTACGATATCTATTCAATGTAATCATTATAGTTACATTTTTATTTGATTATCAAGAATATATAGTATGCAATTTTACATGTGCGCTATTTAAAATTATCGTTAGATAGTTTCTACGATATGATATCATCGTACAATTTTTTATACATATAAAAAAGGTTTCCCGCCTTATAACAGGAAACCTTTTACGTATTATGAACCTACAAACATAAAATTTCAACAATCTGACGGGCCTTAGCGTTATCTATATAATAATGCATCTCTAATCCTCTTCTTTCTGAACGGAGTACGGTTCCCCTCAATTTTGATAAATGTTGTGAAACAGTGGATTGGGGGAGTCTTAATATTTCCGTTAACTGTGTAACATTACACATTTTATGGTGCATTAATTCATTTACAATTTGTAATCGAACGGGATGTGCCATTACTTTTAATACATCTACATCGTCTTCACGGATTTCAGTTAGATTTCTTTCAGATATTAATGCTATCATTTCACATTCTCCTTTATAATTAATTTCTATTTTCCTATTATCCTTATAAGTAATACTTATAGATAATTACCATTTGTCCTGTTGAGAAAATAGATTCTCTCTTTTAAACCAAAAAAGAAATTTGTCCTGAAAACAGTTTTTTACTACTTCCATGGATTCATACCCTCTAATTGTTTGCCAGACTATATTTTGATTTGAAAGGATTATTTTACAGTCTATTACATGATTTCAAATGATGTTTAACGCGTTTCGTTAAGCAAAAGTGATTCTTCTATCCTTTGTTTAACTTCCAATTAAAATTCTGCCTTTGCCTTTGCCTTCTTGTCTTGCAAAATCTATAAGAAGCGTCTCTTCATCTCACCTTATACAAAATAATAATTTTATTTCTCAACATAGATAACAGGGATTAAACCCCCAAAAATGGTAATATAAAGGTACCTTCAGTTGTCAATTGTCGTCCCTTTTTGAAAGGCCCTGTCTTTAATGGCAAGGCCTTTTAAATTTCCCTAATCAAAATATCCTTTCTATTTCGTTTTCTCATTAAATCCAATAGAATGTATACCCCTTTTAACCTATAAATTTTCTGTTACATTCCCTCATTTAGAAATGGAGGGACTTCTCACTCACATAAAGAATTATGCAAAATTGCATTTGATAATCATTATTGTTGTAACTATAATGATTACATAGTTAATTTTAATCCAAATATTCTATGTGGAGGTTTTATTATGTTTAAAAAAATCATTGTGTCTTCTATGGCGCTTACTATGTTTGGTGGAGCTGCAACTATGGTAGAGACACCTACTGCTCAAGCAGCTACTTATAACTCAGCATCTTCTTCTTACTTTGATGTTACTCCAGAAGAGGCCGCTGCTTTCTATCAATCTCAAGACTATAAAAAGTTAAAAGTATTTATGAATGACTTTGAAGCTAGAAATCCTTATACTCCTGGTGGCGGCTACGCTCAAGGTAGTGTACGTATGCAAAAATTCAATGATGCTCTTAGAGATGCTAAATTAACAAATGTCTATCAAGAATTTATTAGAATCTCATATTATAATCATTATCCAGAACCAAAATAATAGAAATATATAAACTATCTTTTATTGATTTAGCTTTACCCAATTATCTTATCGGCTAATTTCAAATGTATAAGCCAAAATTAATTATTAGAAACCACTCTTATAAGGGTGGTTTTTTCTATTTTTTCATGCAATTTGGCTCCATTTATGGTATTAAATGAATCAACTACTTTACTGTTGGAATATATTCACCAAGTCGACTGACTTCAAATGAATGCCGGTAACCATTTATTCACATACACAATAAAACAGGAGTGCGAATAATCTTTTCACACTCCTATCCTACCCTTTAACCCACATATATACTTTTTCTTAGTGAATTTTATATTGACCAGATAATTGCTCTTGTGCCATACGCACTAAGCGTTTTGTAATTTCTCCACCTACTGAACCATTTGCTCGTGATGTCGAATCTGGTCCAAGTGTAACGCCAAACTCCTGAGCAATTTCATACTTCATTTGTTCAATTGCACTTGCTGCCGCTGCTATCAAAATCTCGTTTGAATTATTATTTTCGCGAATTTGCATTTCCAACACACCTCCATTGATTTGGTAATATCATGCTCTATTTCCAATAAAATATGCAAAATTTATATTTATTTAAGTAAGCTTGTGATTTCCATAGATAAATTCCAATTAACAAAAAGACTCATTCTAATTAGAATGAGTCTTTTTATGTAAAATTGCGCCTTCTTTGTTATCTATACGGTTTCTTCTTTCAAAAATAAGTGATTGTTTCAATAGCTGGTTCGGGAGTCATTGAATCACTTTCTCCCTCAGCTTTATTATTCTGTTCTTTCACCTAAATTTCCAATATCCCCATAACTTCCTTCGTAAATAGTTTAAAATCGGTTAAATGCTTTTCAATAATTTGACGAACAATATCTAAATTTACACTTTGATAATCATGAACAGCAATATTACGAAATCCAACCATCGCCTTTAACTTATTTGCTAGCTCTGCGCTAAGTAATCCAGCTGTTACCAATAAATCAAAAGCCTCTCGACTAGATTGGGGTAGTCCTAATTTTTTCCCTGCAACAATATGCATTGCTAAATCAATACTCGCTTCACAAGCTCTTTGTATATTCAATATTATTGAATCTTGCTTTGTGTAATCCTCCAAATTTTCAGGGTCATTTCCATACACATCTTGAATTCTTTTTATACAACGCTCTATTGTAGAAATTTTATTTAAAATAACCTCATTCTTCATATATAGAACCTCTTTTCTTTATATCATCGAATACTACCTTGCGTTCCTCATTCAATTTTGAATACATTTTTAAGGTTTTTATTTCAAAAATGATTTTCCGTTCTTCATCCGAACAAAATATTGTCTTTCCTGTATGTATAATCTGAGCTTGAAAAACTGTAGAAGCTTCGGATAAATCAACTAAATCAACATCTCTATGAACAATGTTAGCTAACTCCTGTGCTAATAAAAAACGTTCATAGTTCCCTAAAGTTGTATCACTTAAATAAGCTATATCAATATCACTATCTTCCCGTTCTCTGTTCTCAGCCGTTGATCCAAACACAATTATCCAATAGGGATTCACTGTCTCTTGTAATTTTTCTATAATAGCTGTTATCATGCTTTGAAAAATCATTTCATTAATCCCCCTTATTATAGTTGAATTTTATTATATCATAACCATTATATAACCTTTTCCAGTTTCTTTGTATGCATGATCCCATAGAGATAGGAAATGATTGAATACAAAACGAGAACAGCCAATCGTTTTATTGATTAGGGTCGCTTGTGCTTTATTTGGATAGATACGAAATTTAAATGCTTTATTGATCATCATTCGTTTCACCCCCATTTCGATATGGTTCTACCATACAGCAAACGTAGGTTCGGTTAGTAGTGAAGTAACAGTTTATGTATGTCGAACAATTAAGATGGCTTTCTGCCATCCCTTGTCCGCAGCCCATTCATCTACCACCTACTCACTAGGCTGTGACCCTTCACGTTTCTTGATGAAGGAGCCTTCTTGGATAAAATGATAAAAAGATCCCTTTTCTTTAAAAAGTTAAAAAAGAGATATAATACATATTTCTTTATAAAACATATTTAATAATAAAAACCAAACGACAACAAACATTTCTTTATTGTTGTCGTTTGGTTTTTATCGTTGCTTATTCCATCTTGTGCTGAATTTTTAATATTATTCTATTTTAGGATGAGAATAATATTTGATTAAAACATCACTCTTACTTTATCGTTTTCCGACAGAAGACTCCTTCCTCAAAAATGTGAAGGTGTGAACCACCAATTTTAAGTGTGAGATGAATGTCGGTTGGCATAAGCCAACATGTTTGCTATCATTTACTTGTACAGATTGCTCTTCGAAAACTGAAGATATGAGGTTGATTGCAGAAAAACGTTACAACCGTAAAATCTTCAACGTTCTATCGCCCCACGCTTGCCGAAGTTGCGAAAACCAAGCTAAAGTAGGTAGTGTGGTGAGTTAACATACAAGATACTTATGTTTTCACCGTAGGGACTACGGGTAGAGACTACTAAGATAACCGGTGGATACATCAGTGCTCGCAGGAATCTCCCACTTCAAACAGTCCGTAAGGACGTTAAGTGGTGAGTAGTTCAATTCCTACCAAACCAAATTATGCTGTAAATTCCTTATCCATATAGGATGTAGTATTTAAGAATACTCGTTTTGGGGTGAATTTTTTAGTATTATAGCCATCGATTAAACTTCCTAATGTATATTCTCTTTATAAATTGAGTAACTAGAGCATACATTGTTAAAATTCCCAATAACCATAGAAAATAATAAAACGGAAGTGAAGTTAAGCCAATTTGAGCACTTAAGCTGGTAAATGGAAGGAAAACCCCAATAATCATAACTAATCCTGTAAGCATCAAAACAGGCTTAGCAGCCGTACTTTGTAAGAAAGGAATATGTTGAGTACGGATCATATGCACAATTAATAATTGTGTTAGTAACCCCACTACGAACCAGCCTGTTTGAAATAAGGATTGCATTTCAGGAATATTTGCACCAAATATATTCCACATTACAATAAAAATGATTATATCAAAAACACTACTTATCGGCCCAATAAAAATGATAAAACGGAATAAATCTTTTGAATCCCAACTTCTTGGTGTTACTAAAAATTCATTGTCTACTTTATCCCATGGAATTGAAAGTTGAGATAAATTATATAGTAAGTTTTGAAATAATATTTGAATTGGTAGCATTGGAAGAAAAGGAAGAAATGCACTAGCAATTAATAAACTTAATACATTTCCAAAATTTGAACTTGCTGTCATCTTAATATACTTCAGTATATTTCCAAACGTTATCCGCCCCTCCACTATAGCATTCTCTAATACATGTAAATCCTTTTCTATAAGTATAATATCTGAACTCTCTTTAACAATATCATCTGCGGTATGGATAGATACACCAACGTCCGACTGTTTTAAAGCAAACACATCGTTAATTCCATCCCCCATAAACCCAACTGTATGACCATTCATTTGAAGTGCCTTAATAATACGGAATTTTTGACTAGGATTTAATTTTACGAACACACTTGTTTTACTAGCAAGTTTTGCTAATACCTTATCAGGAAGATTATCAATTTCATAGCCCTGTACTGGTTCTCCTATATACAAACCCATTTTCCTACATATATTTCTTGTCACAGACTCATTATCGCCAGTTAAAATTTTTACTTGTACTCCCTTCATTTGTAGAGTACGGAGTGCAGCGATAGCCGATTGTTTGGGTGGATTTAAAAAGCCTACATAACCAACAAGTACCATATCTGATTCATCATCAATAGAATAGCTCCCCACTTTATCACTCTTTAACTGCTTATATGCAACAGCAAGAACTCGTATTCCCTGCTCCTGCCAGAGACCAATTAAGTGTTTATTTTTACGTTGAATTTCATCTGTAATAGGAATTATCTTATTATTTTCTTTTATATAGCTACAAATTGATGCAACTTCTCTAACAGCACCTTTACATAGCATTATTCGTTCGTCAGCATTTTTTTCTACAACAACTGAAACTCGTCTTCGATCAAAATCAAATGGACATTCATCTATTTTTAAGTATTGAGAAATATCATATTTACTACTATCCCTTACATAACGTATAACTGATAAATCAATTTCATTTTTATATGCTGTATGGAAGTAACCATTTATATATGCTAATTTCAAAACCTCATCTGACTTCTCTCCATTTGTATCTGTATAATGTACCAGGTCCATCTTATCTTCTGTCAACGTGCCTGTTTTATCGGTACACAGAATATCCATTGCTCCAAGATTATGAATAGAAGATAGTTGTTTTACAAGTACCTTTTTTTTACTCATATTAATAGAACCTTTAGCTAAATTAGCCGTTACAATCATCGGAAGCATCTCTGGAGTAAGTCCAATTGCTACAGCTATTGCGAATAAAAAAGCCTCATACCAATTCCCATTTATAACCCCATGTATCATCATGACTATAGGTGTCATGATGATCATAAATTGAATTAATAACCAGCTAACTTTTCTTACCCCTTTATCAAATCTAGAATCAGATTTCTTGTTCAGCTTAGCCTGATTCTTTGCTATTGAACCAAAGTAAGTATCCGTTCCAGTACCTACAACTATTACTTTTGCGGTACCACTTATAATATGAGTTCCCATAAAACAGAGATTTTCTAATTCAATCAGATTTTGAATTTTTCTAATTTTACGTTTTTTGTACATGTGGAAATACTGATTTGTTTTTTCAACGGGTAACGCTTCCCCTGTTAGTGATGATTGATCTACAAGTAAATTTTCTGATGAGATAATCCGTACATCTGCAGGTACAATATTCCCGGCAGATAATTCTATAATATCCCCTGGTACAAGATTCTCATGAGCAACTTGCGTTTTTCCACTTTCTTTCAACAAAAAACTTTTATGTTCCTTATAAGAAACATTTTCCTCCCTAAGAACGGTTACCTTTTCATATACCAGATTTTTCAATTTTTCTATAGACTTCTGAGAACGAACTTCTTGTATGAACCGAATTAACGCACTTAAAGCCACCATAATTCCTACAATAATAGTACCTTTTATATCATTGGTAAGAAAAGATAACATCCCTAATGTGATTAGAAGAAAAATAAAAGGATTTCTAAAAGAATTGAGTAATGTTATATACCATTTTATTCTTTTTTGATAAACTACTTTATTTTCGCCATATACTTCAAGCCGTTTGGTAGCTTCTTCCTGAGAAAGGCCTTGAGACGTTGTTTTAAAAAAAGCTAATGTGGACTCAACATCACTTTTTGCAATTTCACTTAGCATTTTATAATTTTTGCTTAATACTTCCTGATCATAAAAATATTTTTTTTTATTAGATCTCAACAACATAACCTCCCATCAATAAAATAAAATCAACCTGTTTTTCAAAATATAATTTTAACGAATTTACCGAAAGAATTCTCCTTCCTCGAGCGTGTGAAGGGGGCTAGCCCAACGGTAGGTGGGAGATGAATTTCAGTTTGGCATAGCCAAAAACTTTTAATAAACTAGCTATATGAAGTTCTTTGATAACTTGATATAGGAGGTTGCAGGAAGAAAATAGAGTGCGAAAACCAAGCCATTGGGTTCCTGCGTAAAAGATCAACCGTACTCAGAGAGCATCCAATCGTTGGACATCTAGGGGGGAACACCCCGAAGTAACGCTCAGGGAGACGAAAGGTTGCTTTCGTCTTGGAACTGAGAAGCTCCCACTTCAAGCTTTGCTAAATGGCGAGTAGTTCACAACTACATTTTTATAATCACCCTGAATGTTCAATCAAATTCAGAGATGCTATTGCACTTAAATAGTATTATTTTCACCGAAAAAAGTAATTTTTATTTATAAGTTTCCTCTTATTAGTAGCAAAATTTTTGAAAATAATATGTTCTGTCTCTAGTATCGTAGTGTAGATACTTCATTTATTATTTTTGAAGTTAGTTTTAACTATATAATGAGTTAGAAAGGCCCACAATGATCCTAAAACAGCTCCTATTAATACATCCAGCGGATAATGTACTCCTACCCAGACCCTCGAAAAAGCAATTAAAAAAGCTAACAATAAAAAAACTTTTCCTAAACGTTTGTTATATAAGCATAAAGTTACAGCTATTGCGAAGGCACTTGTAGCATGGTCACTAGGAAAAGAGGCATTAGCTGTATGTTCGACAAGTTGATTTATATTCAAATGAGTGACAAATGGTCGTTCTCTATAAAAAAACAATCCAATAATTCTATTCAATAAAAAAGCAAAACAACATGCTATAATAGCTTGAATTACACATGTTCTATTTTTATATTTTTTGTTTAACCAAAGAATCATAAATAAAAGTATGAACATATACTGAGCATATTCAGCAAAAAAAATCATCAAATAATCGATGTATACATTTCCTTTCACATGCTCATTTATATACCGAAATCCATTGTAATCTTGATTGTTTATTAAATTTAACATTTCTCCTCCATAAGCATATATATTATCTATTTATTTTACTGAAATTTTAAATATTTATCGGTATTCCCATTACTATTAAATTAGCCATTAAAGAGCTTCCTCCAAAACTAATAAGTGGAATGGAGGTGCGAAAATTCCCGTGATACCTCCTAAATTAACAATAGATTGAAGAACTATCATACTTTCGATTTCTATTGATATAAGGCTTCCAAATTGACTTTTATACTCTTGGGCAATCTTAAAAGAGCGATATACTATAGTTTATAAACCAGTAAATATGATATTTGCAATTCTTGACGCTCTGAAAAAAACTGCTAATACAATAATTACACCCAGTTTAATAAACTCTGCCGGCTGTACTCCAAATATCCAAGATTGTGCATTATTGACAACTTTCCCTTTCCATAAAACTAAAAATAATAGGACAATACTTACAATTACAAACCACACTAAATCAATGCGTTTTTTCCATACTCACAACAAGTTTTTTCAAAACTTTGCGAGAACGAACTTAGGTATAAAAACTTAATATTTTTTTTATAAACCTAACAACATTTTTGCAATGGTAAAGTACAGAATTAACCCCGTCCCATCGACTAATGTCGTAATGAACGGACCCGAGATAACAGCTGGATCTAGCTTTAATTTATTTAGAATTAAAGGTAATACCGATGAAACAATAGATGACCAAATAACAATGAATAATCCCGTAATAGCTACAACTTGTGCGACTTCTGTACCTACTCCTAAAGTGTAAGCACGAATTAATGCCGCCACGGCCAATGTAAGTCCAAGTAAAATACCTACTAATGCTTCTTTTTTCATAACACGAAATATATCTTTAAATTTCACCTCATTTAGAGCTACAGCACGAACCAATGTAGTTACGACTTGTGTACCTGTATTTCCACCAGTTCCAATTAACAATGGAATAAAAAAAGCTAGTGCAACTACATGAGTCAAAGTTTCTTCATAATGTCGTAGAACAGAACCGGTATATGCTTCCGCTACAAACAAAAGTAGTAACCAACCTATACGTTTACGGTATATTTGCCAAATAGAGGTTTCAAAATACGGCTTATCTAATGGGGTGCTTCCTCCTAGTTTTTGAATATCTTCAGTTGCTTCTTCTTCGAAAACATCCATTGCATCATCAAAGGTTATAATACCTATCATCCGATTATCCATCGTTGTTACAGGTATAGCGGCTAAATCATAATCCATTAGCTTTTGTACAGCTTCCTGTTGGTCTAAATCCACTGAAACTGAAACAACATCTGATATCATTATTGATGATAAAGTCTCATCATCTGAAGCCAGCAATAATTCGCGAATAGAAACAATTCCATTAAGCTGACCACGGGTATCAAGAACATAACTATACGAAATTGATTCTACCCCTGCTCCAATTTTTCTAATATGCGATAGCGTATCTTTCACTGTCCAATTTTCCCTGGCAGCAATATAGTCAATTGTCATCAGACTGCCTGCTGTTCCAGATTGAAAAACCAGCAAATCTCTAATTTTTTGTTGAGATTCTTCAGACACAAGCTGTATCAACTTTTCTGCCTGAAGTGGATGAATTGAAAGAATTACATCAACAAGGTCATCAATAGATTGCCTAGCTAATAGCTCTTCTCCTTTATCCACAGGTAAATTGGTGCAAATATTATATTGCTCCTCTGGAGTAAGATAACTAAGAATTTGCGCACCTTTTTCAGTTGGAAAGTATTTCATTAAAGATATCTGATCTTTATGATGAAAATCTTTCATTTCCATTGCAATATCATAGGATTGTGTTTTTATCAGCTCTCGCACTAAGTGTATATCTTTTGTCGTTAATAGTTGTTGTAACCATTTTTTCATCGTAATTCCTCCTTAAGGACAGTGGTACTTGGTATAATTTTCCCACTTCTAGGAAAACAAATTTCTTAATAAATATGGGATCAATATCATCAAACATTAGTTTCCCCCCCTTTTTATAAAAGATTTATTACGAATAAAATTTTGCATATAAAAAACCTCCCCTAGTGATCCAACTAAAGGAGGTTGATTAAAAAAGACATAGCTAAATAAAGCTCATTCCCCCTAGTTGAGTTTTGGCACTATACAACGTAAAGGATGAATCATTCATCACTTAGCTATCTTAAGAAGAGCCTTAATCCGACAATTCCTGTTCTACCCATTGGCATCTTTCGATATTTTTGGGCAATAGCCTGTGTTTGTATAGGAGCCTCACCTAACAGGTTATAAATATTTTAAATTTTTTGTTCGTTTCGTGTTAAAGCATATCTACTATTTTTGAACTTGTCAAGTAATCATAAATTAACTAGGACTATCATCAAAATGTATACTTCTCAAGTCAATACTTGAAACAGCTGTAAAAAAAGAAAAACTTCTATTAAAATAAAACCTTATAATCGAACCACATCCCTCAATTCGACTATAAGGTTTCAAGTTTCTCTAACCGTCAGGTTTATCCCATATAAATAGAATGCATTCGCTTATAATACAAAACGTTTTTACGATACGTAATGTAATCATATATTTCGGTCCTATTTAATTATTCTTAAAAGGAGTCTCCATTGACATCATTAGCTTACTTCTTTCCATTGTAAGAAGCTCATTTTTCTTAACTTCTCCCTAAGATTTTATACCTTTTTCCTCGGAGTAATAAGCAAGTAAAAATGCTTCTTTACGAAGATTTTTTAATACTATAAACTCCCTTTCTTTTTCCTTACCGTCCTTATTAAAACTATGCAATTTATACTGGTAAGTCGTGACACCATTAACATTTTACTTTTTTAGTTAAAAGTATAACAGATAGGGTCTTATGTTATTACACATAAGACCCTATCTTACTAGTATTATAAACAATTAGTTATATTAGATTTTTTCAAACTAAATAAAAGGTATCACTACAATTATTCTGGGAAAATGAAGTTCGAGTTCTCTTCATTATTAGCGGAATCCTCTTTCGGGAATGTAATAGTAGATCCTTTATTCCCTTCATTTCCCTTATTTCCTTTATTTATTTCTTGTTCATCAGGAAATACAATAGAAGAATCATTACTTAAGTTTGGTGAAAAACCAAGTTTAGATAAAATAGCTTTTAAGTCTGGTAAAACACCAATTTTATCAGAAATTGGATCATTAGATTTCGTTCCTGTACTAGAATCACTTAAAATAGCTCTAAGCTGGCTTGGTGTATATACTCTTCCCTGATTATTTTTTGCAATTCCTTGAATTGATGCAGCAGCACCAGCAATGATAGGTGATGCACTAGATGTTCCGCCAAAGCTAGATGTATATAGATTTGTCATAAATTCACTTGGTCTAGCATCTGTTGTATCTACTGCATTCCCCCATCCATACACATCCACCCTACTACCATAATTAGAGAAATATGAACGTTTATGAGGAACCCTTGCAGAAGCTGCCCCAACCATAATTGCTCCTGAATCTTTAAAATCAGGACTATTACGATTTAAAACTTGTTTACCATTACGGTCTCTAAATTGATCCAAGTCATTTCCACCGTTTGCACCTGCTTCAATAATAATAATTCCCTTATTTGTTCCCATACGAATTGCATCAAATATATCTGGTTTTACTTCTACAGGAAGATAGTTCTTATCTCCATATCCATCGTAAGTTGCTTGGGCTTCTAATAACAGGATATCTCCAGCTTGCATATTGTTAACTGCACTTAATATAGCATCAGCTGTATTATACCTTCCGTTATCCCTAATCTGAGATACAACCTTTACCTTAGCCTTTGGTGCAATTCCAATTCCACCTATGTTATTATCCTCTGCAGAAACAATCCCTAAAACCGAGGTACCATGATCATGGTGTTCACTCTTATTCTGTCCGGATATCAATTCGATTTTCTGATTCACTAAATCTTCATGAGTAAATAACCAGCCATACTCCATATCTACAAAAGTTGTTCCTTTTCCATCTCCACCTTTTATACTCCAGGCATAAGGTGCATTGATTCCTAATGGTGCTGGTTCAAGGTAACCTTGCCTTGTAAGTCGAGGCTCATCATATGGATTAACAGATAAATTTGGTAAACGCTCCTCTGGTGGCGCTTCTTCTTCCTGTAGATATGCCGTTTCAACAAGAGATGACTTCTCAAATTTTACAAGTAATGCTTGTACATCAATATTACCTTTGGTTTCTACAATATAATAGTTTAGCAAATTAGAAGAAATATGATCGGAGTCCTTTATTTCTTCACCTAATTTTTTAATTTCTGTAGGGTGTAAAGAACTAAAAAGTCGATTTATAGTTATATTTGGGTATTCGGCTAAAATTTTAATTAATTCAGGGTCTTGTTTTTCTTCTTTAATGAATTTTTCTATCCCATCCTGATATGGTAAATTCGCTTCAATTTTAAATTTCAAAATTAATTGTTTAGTAACTTGCTTATGTACAGTAGAATTCAATTGCTTATTTGGATAATTGTAAGTAGCTGCGTAAGCAACTTCTGATTTTTCACTTGGAAGTATGCCACCTACCCCATTAAATGCTGTTAACGCAATTGAAGAAACTAGAATTCCCTTAAAAATTTTCAAAACGTGCACCTCTTTTAATTTATATATGATTATAAAAAACTGTAGATTACCTAACTTCTTTTTTTATACAAACGTCTTATATATAGATTTATATTTTCAACTCCATTCATTTTTTAATATTTGCTTATACATCACTAATGCAACTAATTCATGTCACCAAATCTATTAATTAAGTTGTTTAGATGTAACTATTATAGTTACAGCTATAGTAAATAGTCAACCTTATATGCAATTTTGCATTTAAAATAATACATACTTCTATCAACTTATCCCTAATTATTTTAAGAAAAGTCGGGCTTCTATCATTTTAGGTACTTGCATATATGTAATAAAAAGCGGATAGGAGGGATTGAAAAGTGGTAATTTCAAGGCAAGATTCCTGGACTAGCGATAACGATTTACTTCTCGCAACAATAGTACTTCAAAATATTCATGATGGTGGAACACAGTTAGCTGCATTTAAAGAGGTGGCTAAACAATTGGCCAGAACTCCTGCTGCTTGCGGATTTCGTTGGAACTCTTACTTACGAAAACAATACGAAGAAGAAATAAAACAGGCAAAACAAAATCGAAAAGTGGAAAATAACATTTCCCCCTCCCAACAAAAAATAGAAACAAATTCTTTATCTATTACATTAGATGAAGTTATTACGTTTCTACAAAATTATAAAGAAATGAATGAATTGACAACTTTACAAGATCAAATTAAATATTTAGAAGCAGAGAATCACTCCCTTTCACAACGTATAACTATGTATGAAGAAGAGTATCGTATGTTACTTAATCATATCGATAAGACAAGAAATTTAATTGTAGCCGATTAAAAAAGAAACAAATTAACCTTATGCTCATCAAACCGTAGTATTGGTTTAGAAGAAAGCTTGATTAAATTATTATAACCCTTGATTTATAGGCAAGTTTAAAAATCATATTTTGAAAAGAAGATTGATAAAAAACACCTATTAACGTAAAAGTTAATGGGTGTTTTTATTAAATATTTCTATTAATGATCAGACTTTTTATAATTTATCGTTTTCTGACAGAAGACTCCTTCCTCAAAAATGTGAAGGTGTGAAGCACCAATTTTAGGTGGGAGATGAATGTCGGTTGGCATAAGCCAACATGTTTGCTATCATTTGCTTGTACAGATTGCTCTTTGGAAACTAAAGATATGAGATTGGTTGCAGAAAAACGTTGCAACCGTAAAATCTTCAACGTTCTATCGCCCCACGCTTGCCGAAATTGCGAAAACCAAGCTAAAGTAGGTAGTGTGGTGAGTCAACGTACAAGATACCTATGTTTTCACCGTAGGGACTACGGGTAGAGCCTGCTAAGATAACCGGTGGATACATCGGTGTTCGCAGGAATCTCCCACTTCAAACAGTCCTTATGGACGTTAAGTGGTGAGTAGTTCAACCAACTGTATTTTAAATCCACATTTAACCCTTAAAACAAAAAGAACTTGTAGGAATCTCTACAAGTTCTTTTTAGTTTCAGATGAATATACGTGTCAAACAAACTATCTTACAGATTCATCATAGAAACTACAGGAGTAATGCTTTGACAAATATATTATATACCATATATTAACATCAACGAATTTAAATTCCGAAAATTATGTTAATTAATAACAAAAGTAGCTTTTTTTCTTAGCTATTATTAATTTCGTTTACTACTAACTTCTTTTCACTTAAATAAATTGCTCGATCCGATTTTTTTGCAACTTCTTGTGAATGCGTCACAACAATTATACACTTATTCTCTTGATGGGCGAGCTCCTGAAACAGCTCAATAATCTCTTTTGCAGTTTCCCCATCAAGGTTTCCTGTTGGTTCATCAGCAATCAGTAAATCGACATTACAAGAGAGCGCTCGAGCAATTGCTACACGTTGTTGTTGTCCGCCGCTTAGTTGCAAGACATTTCGTTTCGCTTCTACTTCTGTGAGCCCTACCTTCTCTAATAATTCTAATGCTCTTTCTTTTTTATTTTGTACCTGCACACCTGTAATTTCCATTGCCGTTAATACATTCTGAAGAGCAGTCATATAGGTAATCAAATTATAAGATTGGAAAATTACAGCTACATTTTGATTACGGTATCGATCCAAGCCAATTTTTCGAATATCATTGCCTTTATACAGTACATAACCATTTTTAGGTATATCGAGCCCACAACCTAAGCTAAGAGTTGTAGTTTTACCAGATCCAGATGGTCCTAAAATCGTGTAAAAATGCCCTTTTTGAAAAGAAAAATTAACATTATCTAGTATCGTTACCTTTTTTCCGTTACTTTCATAATAATAATCTAAGTTTTTAAATTGTAAAATCGTCTCCATATCGAACCTCCTTATTCATCTTTTAAAAGAATTTGTTTTGGGTTTAAGCGTAGAATAGATAATGCTGGAAGAAGCGTTGCTAATATAGCAATAGCTAGTCCAATCCCCCCCATTTTCCCTACATCTTCTCCTGTTACACTTACATTAATTTTATCAATTGGATCCTCCTTTTGATTTTGTACAGTTCCACCAGGTCCAGCCACCATTACAGTACCACTTTGTGGGGTGTCTGTTTCTTCGCTTGCTGTAGCAATTTCATTAGAAAGTAAATTATCTCCTATGATTTGAGAAACTTTAGCTCCTGTTGTTACGGATAATCCAAATGCTAAAATAGCAATACATACGACTTCTACTACGAACTGCGCCATCAGTTTCCATTTTTTCTCTCCAATAGATAATAAAATCCCCATTTCCTTACGACGCGCTTTAATTGATAACATAATGATTAACCCTAAGATAATCGCACCTGCAATAGATACCATATAGATAATCATTTGAGAAGTAGAAGAGATATTTTCGATAGGACCAATCATTTGTTTGTACAATGAATCATGTGCATCTAACTTAAAATAATTAAAATCAATATCAGATTTTTTTGCTTCTTTTTTAAATGCATCAATGTATTGTGGATCGTTCAATAAGTACACAACTTGAATAATACTCATACCTTCATCTGCTTCTAATTTTTTTAAAGTAGAGTAAGGCATATATAGTTTATTTGCTGGATTCATCATAGGAGGGGCATTTTGACCCATTGGTTGCTCATTCGTTTCGTAAATACCGATAATTTCAATTTCAAGAGTTTCCTTCTTATCCCCTGATTGAACTTTAACTTTATCTCCTACTTTCAAATTGTTTTGTTCCGCTAATCGTTTTTCCATTAAAGCTACATTCTGATCTTGCATCTGTTCTGTAATTGGTTTTCCATCAACGATTTTACTTTTTCCATTTTTAAAGCTTTCTTGTAATAAACTCTTGCGAACTCCTTCTATCATAAGAGAAGAATTAATATCTATTTCTGAACCTGAACCTGATCCTCCCGCCATTGCCACTCTAGCTTTTCCTTCTCCTTCTCCTTCTGAAACTCCTACTAATTTAAATCCATCTGCAATTCCGAAATTATGGGTTATATAATTATAGTCTTTTACATGCTTGGACTTCGCTAATTGATCTGTTTCTTTGGTATTGAGCTGCGGCGGATTAGGCGCTTCTCCAGTTTCCCTTGCTTGTTTTCCTAATTTATCAAAATCAAGACCTAAAGTAACATCAGCACCCAGTTTTTTTCTTGCTGAATCAGCAGCTTTTTTTGATGCATTTTGGATTGTGAATCCTGCCAGCACTAAGTTTGTAACAATCAGAAAGACCGCCATCAAAATTAATGATGTTCCTATTCTTTTTTTCATACTGAGAATTGCGCGTTTTATAAAATTCATTTTTCCTAACCTCCTTGATAGTTGTTATTCTATATACGCTATCTGGAGTTTATATGAAGATATTCAGTAGATTATCTAAAGATATTAGGACTTATCTGGAGTGTAAATGTAGTGATGCGTTTTTAAGATCAAGAAAAACTGGAACACAAATTAAAATACGTCATCGATTTTGAACATTGGTAAGGAGTCAGTCCATTTAATGTGGAATGAGGACAAACGGAATAATAATAGATATAAAATAAATTCAGTCACCAACTGATTAAATAGAGGAAGGAATACAAACACGGGATAACTCCTTTTATTTATGACCCACACAAAAAGCACATATAAAAAAGCCACCGAAAGGTGGCTATATTTTTAAGCGGCACTTGTTTGACCCGTTAATTTCACGTTTTTTGTTAATTTTTCACCATTTCGATAAACTGTTACTTTAATTGTATTCCCCAATTTTTTCTTTTCATATAAATATTTACGGAATTGAACGACATTTTCTATTTTTTGTCCATCTAATGCAATCACAACATCAAATTGTTGCAATCCACCTTTTTCTGCTGGTGATTGATTTGAGATATTCCCCAATACTGCACCATTTGATATCTCTTTTGGTAATTTTAATTGGTTACGTGCAGAATCTGTCATTTTCTCCACATCTAATAACTGTACACCCATCATTGGACGTTTAACTGTTCCGTCTTTCTCAAGAGACTCTAGGATCGTTTTGGCTATATGAATCGGAATTGCAAATCCAATTCCTTCAACAGCTTGTTGTGCAATTTTACTAGAATTAATTCCAATGACTTCACCCTGTTCATTAAACAAAGCTCCTCCACTATTCCCAGGATTAATAGCTGCATCTGTTTGAATTACCTGTGCTTGCCAATCCACTTGTTGATTTCCAAGGGTACTAACAGGTATTTCTCTTTCCTTGCTACTAATAATCCCCTTTGTTACACTACCTTCTAGCCCCAATGGATTCCCAATGGCTATTACCGTTTCCCCTGTACGAATTTTTTCTGAGTCTCCAAGTGTTGCGACTCTTTTTACATCTGTCCCATCAATTTCTAATACCGCTAAATCTAATAATGGATCTGTCCCTACTACTTTAGCGGGAACCTTTTTACCATTATTCAATTTCACTTCTACTTTATTCGCACCGTCTATCACATGATTATTTGTAACAATGAAAGCCTTATTGCCGTTTTTCTTATATATGACCCCTGATCCCGAACCAGCTTCTTCTGATTGATCTTGCGTATTAAATGAATCTGCATTTTGTTTATAGTTAATGACACCTACGACAACTTCTTTTGCAGATTCAATCATATTTTGAGGATTGCTCACATCTTCTGGTTTGTAAGAGATCGGCGTAGCCTGATTTACTTCGTTATGCTTAGGAGATTGACCTGCACTTCCTTTGATTTCATTTATATAAGGGGTGGTCAATCCAATGGTAATTGCACCAATCACTGCACCAATTATTCCTGTGAAAAAATACCCTGTTTTTTTATAGGCTTTATTCCTATTGTTTTCTGTGTGATTTGTATCATAGTATCCCATTGTGAACATCCCTTTCTCCTTTAATTTTCAATTGAATATTTTTGTCTTCATATTTGAATTACGATGTATGAATTTAATATTTAGGAATCACCATTTCAAAAAAAGAAAATTTTACCTTTAGGCATGATTTAGACATAAATCAACTGGTTTTTTCGTAGGGGTAACATTATATTTGAATTTTTCTATGAATATATGTATGACGATATTCAACCCCACTTCGAGCTGGTCTCTAAAAAAAGAGCCTATTCGGCTCTCATCAAATAGGGTATTCAATGTACATAGTAGCATGCATGTTTATACAGGTATTTTGCAAAAAGTGGAAACAAGGGACAATAAACATCCATTAGCTTATTTATTCTTTTGTTATAAACTTAGAGCCTCGTATTCTCGTGAGAATGAATGATAATAGGTTTGTATGTAAATAAGAAGGAAGGGATAAAATTTGATAGATTGTGTAAGTCGTCAACATCATGTATCAATCCTTTCTATTTGGTACATGTATCATACAAACTTAATCTGTATCCTATATAGAGTTAATCTAGAGTTATAGTAAAGATTTTCAGTACCTAGTTATTGAATACAAAAATAGAGAGAATCAATTTGATCCTCTCTATTTTTGTTCACTAGACTTATATAGCTTTCTTTTATTTACACTTGTGTATTTATTTAAGCACCGTGCTGATTTCAATTTTTGTTTTTTCTCTTTTATGCGACCATTATTCGAATGAGGGGCCATCCACAGTTGTACATCTAATAAAGAAAGAATGATGTTTGCTTCCAGTGACATTTTAATTACCTCCCCCTATCTTGTTATGTATATAACCTATCTCATGAATCTGGAGCTGATTTGAAATACATGTAGTTTTCTTGTGAAGTTTTTATAGTGCTTCTAATACGTCTCCACATCAACTCCAGATTGGAAGATTATAATGACTACAAGAGGTGATATTATGAAGAACTATCACATTCTGGTGGTAGAAGATGATCAAGAAATACAAGAATTAATCAAACAATTTTTAATGACACAACAGTATACAGTTATAGTTGCTTCAGATGGATTAGAAGGCATGAAACAATTTAATAAGCAATCCTTCGATTTAATTCTTCTAGATGTGATGATGCCAAACCTGAATGGATTTGAAGTTGCCAAAATGATTCGAAGTCAGTCAAATATACCAATTATTATGCTAACCGCGCTAGAAGAAGAACAAGATCAAATGAAAGGATTCGATCTTGGAATCGATGATTATATTACGAAACCTTTTTCTTTTCATGTTTTGATGAGACGAGTCGAAGCAGTACTGAGAAGAAGCAATAATCAAAGTACAGATAATCATCTCGTATTTAGAGAATTACATGTCGATGGCGATGCATATAAAGTATATGTAAATAGGGTTGAAGTTCCCTTCACGACAAAAGAATTTGAAATTCTGCAATTACTACTTCAAAATGAAAAAAAGGTACTTACAAGAGAAAATATTGTAGAAAAAATTTGGGGATATGAGTATGCTGGAGACACACGAATGATTGATACGCATATGAAAAATATACGAAAAAAATTAAATATACCCTATATTAAAACAGTAAAGGGCATTGGTTATAAAATCGATGAATAGGATTGTAAAAATCATGAAGATGAAGAGAATTACCTATAAACTCTTTATGACTACATCCCTCATTTTATTAGCCTTTGCAACCCTGATTTATGTAACTTTATACTTCTTTCTCCCTAAATTTTATGAGCAATACAAAACAGATCAGCTTCAAACGGGAATCGAAGAAATAATTGATAAATCTAAAGATCTTACGCTTCAAAATGCAATACCACTTGTTGATGGATACGCACAAAAAAATAATGCGGTGATCTACCTTCAAAATAATGAGGGAAGACTTATTTATTCCCCTTCTATTACTATTCTAGGAAGTACTATTCAAGGAAGTACTATTCAAGGAAGTGCTATTCAAAGAGGTACTATTCAAGAGGGTACTCAAGCAAATAGTTTTGTTAAAACAGTACCATCAAGGAGTTTAGATAATCCTCGTAATTCATATGAGGTTAGCAAGCCAATACAATTCCAAGATGTTAACTTAACGCTTGTGGTGTTCGCAACATTTCAGCCGATTGATGAAGCTTCACAGGTCTTGGTACGTTTTCTTCCTTTTATTAGTATCATTGTACTGGTTATTGGTTTAGGAAGTGCTTATCTCTATTCAAGGTTTATTACTAAACCACTTATTTATATTAATGAAGGTGCACAAAAGATGGCAAACTTGGATTTCTCCGAAAAAATTGAGGTTCGTTCTATGGATGAATTAGGGGAATTGTCCAATAGCTTGAATGATATGTCCATAAATTTACAACAGGCAATTTTTGATTTACAAAAAGCGAATCAGCAATTGAAAAGTGATATTGAAAAAGAAAGAGAAATAGAAACAAAGCGAAGGGAATTCTTTGCTATTGTAGCACATGAATTAAAAACTCCTCTTACTGTTATGAAAGGATACTCAGAAGGGATGATCTATAATATCGGCCCTTATCAAAATCGTGACCAATATTTAAAGAAAAATTATCAAATAATTGAAAGTCTAGAACAATTGGTTCGCGAAATTTTAAGTATGTCAAAATTAGAACAACATACCTTTAAACTTCAAGTGGAAGAAGTAAATTTTTCGGAATCAATAGATACAATCACAAAAAATCTCGAATTTTTTGCTTCTCAAAAAGGCATTCAAATAATAAAAGAAATCGATTCTAACATTTTTGTTTATACGGATTATGTTCTTTTAGAAAAAGCTTGTAAAAACATCATTCATAATGCGATTATGTATTCACCGTATAACGAAAAAGTCTATATAAAATTAACAAAGGATTCTAAACAAAACAACATCCAAATGCGAGTTATCAATACAGGTGTCAAAATAAAAGAAGAAGATATACAACATATTTTCAAACCATTTTATCGAATCGAAAAATCAAGAAATCGAAATACGGGAGGGAGTGGCTTAGGGTTATATATTGTAAAACAAATTTTCGAATCCCTTTTTATCACGTATTCTATGAGTAATACAAAACAAGGCGTACAATTTTTGATTACCATTCCATTATCCATTAAATAAATAACAAAAGAGTCTCAATCTTATTTCACCTTATTGAAATAAGATTGAGATTTTTTATATAGGATACCGCCACATCGATAAAAAGACGTTATCTTTTCCAATGATTTCTCAGAAAGAATAACGTCTTTTTGTATTCTAGGGAATATTTTGTATTGTTAGCCTGATAGCTATATTGTGGGACCCCTATTATAAGAATCCTGCATCAGAACATAACAAAAATATAAACAAAAAAGAATTATATAAAAAGCTAAAAGATTAATTATAAAAAAAACGGCGAACCCTCCATGTAAGAGAATCCGCCATCACAAGTAACTAATTATTTCACACCTATTTTTTCTTTTGCCTTTTTAGGAAGCTCGTCTTTCTGCACTTCTTCCCAAGCTGTTACACCTTTTTTATCGTTTTCTGACAGAAGACTCCTTCCTCAGAAATGTGACGGTGTGAAACACCAATTTTAGGTGGGAGATGAATGTCCGTTGGCATAAACCAGCATGTTTGCTATCAGATACTTGTACAGATTGCTCTTTGAAAACTGAAGATATGAGGTTGGTTGCAGAAAAACATTGCAACCGTAAAACCTTCAACGCTCTATCGCCCCACGCTTGCCGAAGTTGCGAAAACCAAGCTAAAGTAGGAAGCGTGGTAAATCAACATACAAGACACTTCAGTTCTCACCGTAGGGAATACGGGCAGAGCCTGCTAAGATAACTGGTGGATACATCGGTGTTCGCGGGAATCTCCCACTTGAGACAGCCCGTAAGGATGTTAAGTGCTGAGTGGTTCAAGCATTAGAAAAACTCATTATATGTAGAATATTCCATCTAATTAATCTTAATCCAGATATAATCATCCTCATATTTAACATTTAATTTTGATCGGATCCCCTTCATATAGGCCTCTAATTGTTTTGTAAAGTCCTCATCATCGACTAGATCATATCTATCTACGTCTAAATATAACTTGAATATATTTCCTTTTGTTAACTCAAACTCCCATTTTAGAAAGTTATGTAGTATATTTTCCTTATCCATGTAATTATTAGCTTCCATATAATCTAGTAATTCATATAAATTATAGTATACTAAGCTATTTGGTTTAAGTTCGTCACATTTCGGACAGTATTCCCTATATCTATCTTGTAATTGCATAATCATTTCTGTCCCACATTGATTACAGTTATACATGTAGCATTCTCCTTTACTGGATAACCCAATTCGTCTTCTTTATGCTCTTCCTGCCCTTAAAGTTTTAAATTATCCTATTTTGCTTTAAAAATATTTCTCTTATGCCACTTAAAGTATAATTTATTCTCTGGGTGAATTTTTATCTTAGCTTTTGGTGTTAATCCAAATAGCAAATAATCCGTTTCTACTATTAATGGAGAAATATGTAATCGTCCCTGTCCATCAAATGTTATAAATCCCTTATCATAAAGAGCATCATGATTACAGCACAGTAGCACACCATTATAAGAATTTAAACGTTCCATACTTGTGCTATCTTTCCATGGCTTTGAATGACTCGCTCTTAACAGTTCTGGCAAATTTATTCCGCATAACGCACATTTCCCGTTCCATAGCACCATTAATTCTTGTCTGAATTTTTGCTGTCCAATTCGGATTTTCGCTTTTACTTCAGATTCCGTTTCAGCTATAACAGGGATTAATGTGTTATTTTCTGTCCTTCTTACCGGATCAACTGCTAATTCTAATTGCTCATCATTTATTTTATAAATATTTGAGTCACTTATTAGTTCCATTAATTTAAGGGCTAATTCTTCATTACATGGATATAAATATCCTTGATTTCCTTTTGCATCTAATTGAAAAGGAGAGTATTTAATTGGTAAAAGCTGCGATATCTCTTCAAATTTCTCACGTATATCAATTGATTTTTCTAACTCATGATATTTTAAGGACACCAAATAGCCTTCATCATTCCATTGATCATGGCTTTGCATAATCGATGGTTTATTCGATTCTTTACAATTTTCTACAGCAATACTAACCGCTACAATTTTACCTTTTACATAATGAAAGATCCGATCTCCTTTTTTTACCTCCATCATTCTTTTCCATGAATGTGGTACATTACCGCCCCTATCTTTTTTTGGTGACCAAATAATTTCTAATTCCCTTTCCTCTTGATAAGTATGTCCTTGCATAACGATAAAGTGATTCATATATTCTCTCCTAAAACGTTTATTTACTACACTGCCTTCTATTTAATATAATACTAAAAAAACTCTCTTATTATTAGTAAATTACCTATTTAATGTTCTCTTCATAACTAGAGAACTTACTCCCCCTGTACTTATTACCTTGGTCTCTACTCGAGGTGTTTCTTGCTGTGATTTCATATCTCTCTTTTAGTTGGAGACTATAATTTTCAGCCCCTTATCACACATTTCTACTAAACAATCATATTTCTCTTTAGCTCAATACCTAATACATCTACCTACTTAAACAAAAAAGACCCCTTTAAGCCGATTAATTGTGTATAGCAAAATAAGCCATGTACACTAATCAGCTAAAAGAATCCCTCTCAAAATTGAAACAAGAACACAACTTGCTTCTAGAACTCAACCACTACACAAAGAGTGGGAATAAACAGAATCAAATAAAAAACAATATAATTACATATTACATAATGAAATATTCTTACAGTGCTTCTACTGTAGGAATATCGGCTGGTGCCCACTTTAAATACTTTAAGCCATTAATACTAACCCATTTTAACTCTGCATGCTCAAGAGCTTTAGGTGTACCTGCGAAGATTCGTGCTTTATATGTAGTAAGATGAACAATGATAGTTTCATACTCGTACTCTATCTCCTCTACTTTCTCATCCACGGTAATAATACAATCAAGCTCCTCTTTAATCTCACGAACTAGTGCCGCTTGTGGCTCTTCTCCCCTGTTTATCTTTCCCCCTGGAAATTCCCAATAGTTCGGTAATGTCATTGTAGAAGAACGTAATGCACATAGGACTTCATTTTTTTCATTATAAATTACCGCACCAACAACTGATACCTTTTTCTTCATACTCACGCACTTCCTTATACAGTTTAGTTAATGCTTAATATCTTATCTTGATTCATTTTTTAACAACAATTTTTTCTTTTTTTCACCTTATTATTTTAGCCAAGAAGCCCCCTTCCTCCTTCCTAAAGCGTATAAAGTACTATATCCATTTTATTTCCGGGGTTTTTAAACAACTAAAAAAGGACACACCTATGCATGTGTATGCGTAGGTGTGTCCTTTTGTAAGGTAGATTTAGAAGTATTTTGTTATTTTCATCATATTATATTTCTTATTAATTTTATATACGGAACTTTAAATTTTATAATATTATTGTAACTTTGAAATAGAGTTTGATCAAAAACACCTGAAAACCCCAAGTTTTACAATAAATAAAAAGAATCCACTTTGAAAAAAGATTGATCAAAATGAATTCTTCCCTAGCAGATTTAAGTTTAATTTAAAAAAAATTGATTATTTCTACCCCTGTTATTCAATTTACCCCCCTTTTACTTTACGTGAAATTCTTTCAACTATTTGGGATATACCAAGTGTATTTTTGTAAATAATAAGTTTGTTAAACAATAAATTGAGAAGGGCTTGTATGCAACATCATAAAAAAGCTACAGAGAAATTAGATTCTATTATGAAACCAGATTTTGCAGAAACTGATGCACAAAAAGTAAAACAAGAAATCCAACAAGATGTAAGAGAAGGACAAGGTGCAATGACTTCCCGAGAAGCGGGAGCAATGCGAGATTAATAAAACACTCTCAGTGATTTATTTATTTATTTATTCATAACCTTATGTAATGAACCTGCTTTATTAATTTTCAACGGAAACCCTCTTCATTAATCGCTTTAATTTATTTTCAGTATCTGTTTCCCCTACTGGCGTATAGATACTGCACCGTAAATCCATATCACCTTGAACTTGAAGAGAAGTTAAATTAAACAACATTTTGCCTGCTTTAGCATGTCTGAATTCAATTATCATGTCTGGAGCCTTACTCACTTGACTTTCTTGCCATAAATCCTGGAATTCTGAACATGAATCACTCATTTCTTCAATAAACTGGCTGTACCATTCATCGTCTAAATAGCGTCCATAATAGGTACGGAAAATAGCAAGAAAACCTTTCACAAAATGTTCCCAATTGACGGCCAATGCTTTTAATTCTTTTCTAGTGAACACTAAACGAATCAAATTTCTTTGATCATTCGGTACTTTTTCAAAATCTAAAAAAACATAAGCAGCTGCAGAATTCCAGCCCACAATATGGCAATGTCGATCCGTAATGATAGTCGGACAATATGTTAATTCATCTAGTATTCGTATTAAAGAAGGGCTAAGCTTTGATTGATCCTTTTTTGGACTTGTAATTTCTGAATTTGTTTCTAATGCCAGGTCAAATAAGTAGTCTGTTTCATCATTATTTAATTGCAAAGTTTTAGAAATACAATCAAGTACGATTGTAGAAACCTTTATATCCCTTCCTTGCTCTAGCCATGTATACCAAGTGGTGCTTACACCTGCTAACTGTGCAACCTCCTCTCTTCGTAACCCAGGTGTTCTTCTCCGGGTTCCGGCAGGCAAACCAATAGACTCAGGACTAATTTGGGCGCGCTTAGCTTTTAAGAATGCCGACAGAGCTTCACGCCTATTTTTATTATTCATTTTTAAAACTCCTTATCTTATCAATTTAACCTAGTAGTAGTTATACTAGGATAAATCCCCCCTTGTAATAGGATAAAATGACTGTAAAATACAAGTATATTATTGATGGGAGGGATTGCAAAGTGGAAAGAGTTGTGATTACTGGGATGGGAGTAGTTTCTCCTATAGGAAACGACATCAAAACATTTTGGAACAATCTAATTAAAGCGGAATCTGGTATAGTCAATATCGATACTTTTGATGTTACCAATCATAAAACAAAAATTGCGGGTATCGTCCAAGATTTTGATGCAGATGCAATTTTAGGAAAGAAAGAAGCAAGACGTTTAGATCGTTTTTCTCAATTTGCTTTGGCTGCAGCTGAACAGGCTTGGTCAGATTCTAAGTTAGACCTCGATCGTATAGATGTAGAAAGGTTAGGCGTATACGTAGGTTCAGGTATCGGAGGGATTGAAACCTTGATTGAAAATGTTGATGCGCTTAGGCAGAAGGGGGCAAGAAGAGTCAGCCCAACTCTAGTACCTTTAATAATGTCTAATGCTGCTGCAGCACAAATTAGTATCAAGTGGAATGCGATGGGACCTTCTATGTCACCTGTTTCTGCTTGTGCAATTGGAAATACAGCTATCGGAGAAGCCTTTAGACTAATTCGTTCTGGGGAAGCTGACGTTATATTTGCGGGTGGAACAGAGGCAGCTATAACAGACTTATCAATAGCAAGCTTTGGTAACGCTACAGCATTATCAACAAGAAACGATAATCCCACTAAGGCTAGTCGTCCATTTGATGAAAATCGAGATGGATTTGTCATGTCAGAAGGAGCTGGAATTCTAATCTTAGAATCTTTATCTCATGCTTTACGTAGGGAGGCAAAGATTTATGCAGAGGTCATTGGATATGGTGCAAGTTCCGATGCACACCATATCGTAGCTACACATCCGGAAGGTAAAGGTGCCTATCTTGCAATGAGATCAGCTTTAAAAAATGCCAATATATCGCCTGAAGAAATTGATGTTATTAGTGCCCATGCAACAAGTACAAAGGTGGGTGATATCTCTGAAACGATGGCTATTAAGCAGCTGTTTGGAAAACAAGCTTATCAGATTCCAGTAACAGCTAATAAATCTATGCTGGGACATATGTTGGGGGCAGCCGGTGGAGTTGAAGCAATTGCTTTAGCAATGGCCATAAAGGAAGGGATAGTTCCTCCCACAATTAACTTAGAAAATCCTGATCCATTATGTGATCTGGATTATGTACCATCTGTTGCTCGCCAAGTGAAAATAGATATAGGTCTATCTAATTCATTTGGTTTCGGAGGTCATAATGCAGCTATTATTTTAAAGAAATACGAGTGAATAAACTTTCTCTCGTCAATCTAACCGTTCCCTCTAGAAACGGTTAGATTTATTCAATTCGATTAGGAAATGTGCAGCTACAAATACGGAAAAATTTCATGTAATTCTTAAAAATATACCTAAACTTAGATGCCTGAATGTTTTTGTGACGAAATTGAAAGCTGACTTGAATCTTCTTGTTTTAAGATAGGAGATACGAAGATTGGATTTCTTTTAAATGACACACTAACTGTATATGCAACAATTACATTTAATATAAGAGCGATAAGGCCAATATTTATATTGTAAATACTGATTTCCCCTATACTCATTCCCAATACCGCTAGATCTCCAACAAGAATACCTACGGCAATTCCAACTGGAGTCAGTTTGCGTATAAAGAAAACACCGATAAACCCTGGGAGAAATTGTCCAAATCCATAATAAGCTGTATTAACAAGAGATATCATTAAGCTAGGAGCGAAAATCGTTATAGCCATAGAGAGTAATAAGTATAAGATAACTACAGATTTAATTGACTTTAACTGCGCTTTTTCCGATATATTCTTAATAAGATTACGAGAAACTAAAGCACCAATGACAAGACTAATCATAGAGAGCACTACGATACCTGACAACACTGCCCCAGCTGCAATGACACCAATTAACCATGGAGGCAGCAGAGAAATTGCTGTAACCATAAATGCGCTGTTAGGTTTGTCTAGATGTGGTATTGTAGCGATAGTATAATATGAGATGATAATTAAAAACGGAAACATAAACATATAGAGTGGCATAACAATCTGCGCTTTTTTTACTGATCGTTCGGAACGGCCGGTAAAAAACACACCTGTAACATGAGGAACTGCGTAAAATGCGAATGCTTGAAAAATGATAGTTGAAATTGCAAAATTCATATCCATTGGTTTGTCGACTTTGACTAAAGCTCCCTGTTGTTTCGCCATTTCAAATAGATGTGAAACACTTCCAACCTTGAGTAAAACCGCTCCACCTACAAGCACAATAGCAAGGAACATTAGGATATCTTTTACGATAGAAATAATAGCTGGTGCTTTGACGCCAGATACAGATATGTATATATAAGCCATACATCCAGCAATAATAGTCGCTACAGGGGATGATAAGTGAAACCCCAGGGCATTTAATGAAACAACCAGCCCTTCAAATTGTAACTGAGCCCATGGAATCAAAAAAATGAGTGCTGTTATCGTAACAGTCAATTCCAGACCTCGATGTGAGTAATGACTTTTAAAAATATCCGCTATGGTCATAGCGCCGTACTGCTTACCTGCCCTCCAAATTAAAGGTGCAAAGAAATAGCCGACAGCATAAGCCAACAGGATATACCCTAAAAACCATATTCCATAACTTGGCCCTTTTGCGTATACACCGCCTGGAAACCCTAAAATTGTACCTACACCGTAAATTTCCCCCACAGCTAAGAAAAATAATAATATAGCATTAAATTTTCGGCCTCCTACTAAATATTGCTCTACGCTAAGTTGTTCGTTTTTCTGTCTCGAATATACCGCATACAGAATAGTAGAAAGTATGATAACAGAAAAAATAATAAGTGACATACGGTAACCCCCTCTTCTATAGATCTTCCTTCAAATTATGACGATCATACAGCATCCAAGATAACCAAAGACAAAGTGAAGTAAGTGGCAGCCATAGAAAAATCCAAAAATAAATGATTGGGAATCCTATAATACTTGCATCAGATGATGCAATAAATGGTAGGACGCCCACAATGGCTACAAACGGAATAATCATTCCAATAAGAATACTGACTAATTTCATAGTGTACACCTCCTTTCAAACTAATGTGATAATTTATAGGATTATCATTTTCTACATAAAATGGTAATTTCCTTTTTTGACTAAAAATTTATACCAATGAATATAGACCAAAAACATATAAAAGCATGGCCCACAAGTAAAATCGGCCATGCTTTTTGTAAAGTCACAATGTATCTTATCCGGATTAACTGACTACTAATTATCCCACAGCTCTTTATTTTCAGCTTCTACTTTAATCAATCGCAGCATACTGGTTGTGTGAGCCATTAATAATCCTCTTTCCTCCATCATTTCCACCAGGTTACGGAAGCCCAAATTGTACCGTAAACGGTCGTTAAGGAAAGTTTTTATCAATACTTATATTTGGTCCTTATTCTATTTTAATTTTATTTCAAGTATATACTTGAAATAAATATATACTTTTGTTAAATTTAACCTATAGATAGAACAAGTTTAATTAAATGTCATTTAGAAATGTTTGTATTATCTATTTTCTCAATGGAAAAAAGCTAGGGTTATAAAATTATTAAGGGATTAGAAGAACACAATTTAAAATTGAACGGAATGGACAACATTTATCCTATTCTAACTAAGTTCAAAGACCAAGAGTGCGTTAATACTTAACGTGAAATGGCGGAAAACGGTATAGTGAGAGTTTATTATGAAATAAATAAAAAGAGAGCTTGGTTAGAATTACAAAAGGATATAAAATCCTTACTTCAAAATGGTTCGAAAGGAGAAGATTTGAAACAAATATCCAATCGATCATCAAAAAAAAACAATTTTTAAAGTCCTTTTTAGAATTTATTGGAATAGATCTTCATTCTGAAATAAAAAACATCCAGAAATCCAAAAATGGAACGGGAACTTTATTTCTAATAGGGTTATTTACTTTAATTGTTACTTATCACGGTTTGCAACTAATACTGTCAATATTTTAAAAAGAACCCTTTCATCCACTAAGTACTAACAGTTCGTTCGATTATAATATCTTTTATCAGATAATTCATGGTGGAACTTCTTACTAATGCTCATTAACTTTTCTACTTCCTTGTTAGTTTCTGTACTTGTAATGTTTTATTTACAAAAAATAAATTTAAACAGGTGAAATAAAATGAAAATGCTAAAATCTACAATCGTGTGCTTATTATTTAATTTGTTTATTTTGTTTTTAGCAAACTCGCATGTAATGGCCGAACAAGATATTAAAAGTGCTTTAGACAGCTATGTTGAAAATTTTTTAGAAGAACATCAAATTCCAGGGGCTTCTATTGCCATTGTTCATAAGGATGATATTTTTTATTCTAAGTCATGGGGTTTAACGGGAGAATCTGAAGAAAAAGTAACCGCTGAAACTCCCTTTACAATAGGATCGATAAGTAAATCATTAACAGGATTAGCCATAATGAGATTAGTTGAAGAAGGTACCATTCATTTAGAGGATCCGGTCCAAAAGTATATTCCGTGGTTTACACTTAAAGATAAAAAAGCATCATCCCAAATAACAATTAAACATTTACTTACGCAAACAAGCGGGATAAGTACTTATTCTGGCTTATCTATATCAGATAGAGAATCTAAAGATTTGGGTGCTATAAAGAAAAATGTAGAAAGTTTATCGAAAGTTAAGCTGACCGCTGTACCAGGAGAAAAGCATCAATATAGTAATGCCAATTTCTTAATTCTTGGTGCTCTCATAGAAGAAGTTTCCAATCAGCCATATTCTGAATACATGAAACAACAAGTGTTTCTGCCATTGGGTATGAAGAGTGCCGCAGCTGAAAATGATACAGCATATAAAAAAGGATACTTAGCCGGATATCAGTCTTGGTTAGGGATTCCTCGAAAAAGTTCAGTAACATATGATAATGGAGGAGCACCATATGGATACATAACTGCAAGTGCGACAGATATGGTCCAGTATATTAAATTACTTAGTCAGCGCAAGAGTAACAATTTTTTAAATAAAAATACTATGAATCTTTATTTATCGCCTTATGTTCAAACTGGTGAAAATCGATATTATGGTCTTGGTGTAAGAATCTCAAGTCCAAATTCTAAAGAAGAAATAATATGGCATTCAGGTTCAACTTCTGATTCACATGCAGAAGTATTCTTTATACCAGAAACGGGTTGGGGAGGTGTGATTCTTACTAATAAAAATCATATTTTAGAAGAAGAGCCACTTATACACCTGAAGCAAGGGATTATTAATATTTTAACTGGGAAAGAGCCTGTTAATGTACCTAAATCCCCCCCTATTATACAACTGACTATGATAGGAATATTATGCTTACTTTTTATAAAGTTTAATTATCAATTAGTAAAGGTCAAATCAGGAAAGATTCGTAAAAGAAACTTATGGCGTATCTCCGGAATTATATTTTTAGTTATATCTGTTACTATCATTCCATTACTAATTTATAGTACAGAATCTCCATGGTATTCAATAAGGATATTTGCTCCTGATATTGCACTACTTACTAGAATCATGGTTACCTTCTTAGCTTTGAACGGTTTATTATCAATATATATTTCATTTAAACAATCCTAAGCGAACTCAATAACCTAAATCAACTTACTACAAAAATGTGAGGACTTCCTTATTTCTTTACTATGCTCTTTACATCTTTTGTAATAAGAAATTACTTCTTTCATTTTATATCCCCTTTCTCTTTTCTTATCGTTTTTGATAAAAGTATGCTTCCCATCAGTAACAGGGATATTATTAAATCTAAATCCTGGCGCAGACACCATGTACATTATGGGAAGAAGTATTTCACGAGATAGAAAAGTAAGTGTGTATTCTGTTCTAGGTATTATTACAAATTCCGTTGTGTTATTTAACATCATTAAGGTTATAGGTGTTATCTATCTCCTATACCTAAGGATTAAAATAGTACTTGACAAGACATATGTAGCTTTCCAAGCTTCATCCAATATATTGAAAATTAGAAAGATATATTTACAAAGACTCTTAACTAGTCTTATACATCCAAAAGTCTCTTTATTTTTTATTGCGTTTCTTCCGCAATTTATAGATGTAAAGGCTTCAGGTCCTATACCTTTTATCATTTTAGGGCTTACTTTTACAGCAACTGGACTATTCTGATGTTTATTTGTTGCTTATTTCTCTTCAGATGTCACAGAAACCAAAAGGCAGGAATGATTCTAAATAAGGTAACAGGTATGATTTTTATTGGTATGGGGTTAAAGTTGCTTCAAACGAGAGCTCCTCAATAAACCTGAATAACATAAAAATGCACCTTTCAAGAGATATCGTCTTGGGTTTAAGCTAATTTCTATATATTAAAAAGTCCCTTCAATATTTAAAGGGACTTGTCTCCTGCTATTTTGGTTTATCTAAAAATTCATTTCATAGTTCATGATCTAGTATAATATTTTAATCAATTGTCAGGTATCTTCGTTCCCCCTAGTATTGGAGATATGTACATGATGAAATGGGGACAGATTGATTTACAAAACCAGTTTGTCCAAAATTAGAAGAATTTCATTCATCAAGTGTTTGGACTAATAACATAGGGTATGATTTCGTTAGAAATCTGCTTTTAGTTTGTTCCTTGTTAAATATTTTTACCAGAACACCTAAACGAATAACAATAATCTTATTTTCACTTTAATAGAAGGACCTTGAAATAGAATTCTTTTTTTAGCTTTAT
The DNA here is from genome assembly GCF_014932895.1 of Bacillus thuringiensis. Lineage (GTDB taxonomy): Bacteria > Bacillota > Bacilli > Bacillales > Bacillaceae_G > Bacillus_A > Bacillus_A thuringiensis_AA. Next base: position 149,953 of record NZ_JACYOF010000006.1, read on the forward strand.
GTACTTTAATAAGCGTTTTTATAATCAGGTAGTTCTTCCGCATAGTCAGGTAATTCTTCTGCATAGTCAGGTAGTTCTTCCGCATAGTCAGGTAATTCTTCTGCATAGTCAGGTAGTTCTTCTGCATAGTCAGGTAGTTCTTCTGCATAGTCAGGTAGTTCTTCCGCATAGTCAGGTAGTTCTTCCGCATAGTCAGGTAGTTCTTCCGCATAGTCAGGTAGTTCTTCCGCATAGTCAGGTAGTTCTTCCGCATAGTCAGGTAGTTCTTCCGCATAGTCAGGTAGTTCTTCCGCATAGTCAGGTAGTTCTTCCGCATAGTCAGGTAGTTCTTCCGCATAGTCAGGTAGTTCTTCCGCATAGTCAGGTAGTTCTTCCGCATAGTCAGGTAGTTCTTCCGCATAGTCAGGTAGTTCTTCCGCATAGTCAGGTAGTTCTTCCGCATAGTCAGGTAGTTCTTCCGCATAGTCAGGTAGTTCTTCCGCATAGTCAGGTAGTTCTTCCGCATAGTCAGGTAGTTCTTCCGCATAGTCAGGTAGTTCTTCCGCATAGTCAGGTAGTTCTTCCGCATAGTCAGGTAGTTCTTCCGCATAGTCAGGTAGTTCTTCCGCATAGTCAGGTAGTTCTTCCGCATAGTCAGGTAGTTCTTCCGCATAGTCAGGTAGTTCTTCCGCATAGTCAGGTAGTTCTTCCGCATAGTCAGGTAGTTCTTCCGCATAGTCAGGTAGTTCTTCCTCGTAATCAGGTAGTTCTTCCGCATAGTCAGACAGTTCTTCTGCATAGTCAGATAGTTCCTCTGCGTATGTATCTACTAAAACACCAAAAATAAATACTGCCGATAATAAAAAACTACTTACTATTTTTTTCATAAATATCCCTCCTAATTCATTTTTTTCCTTAAATCAAAGCATAGTTCATAGTAATAACTACTCTTTTTATATTGGTGTATTTTTTTGGATTCCTTTCCGATAATTTCATAAAAGTGTGATAGTAATTTTATATCATTTGTTTCGATAAAACGAGGAATCGCTTTACTTTCTAAAAATTCTATAAATTCAATATCTGTTTTCTCAATTTGATACTTAATTATTTCTAGTTGTATAACTTTGTTTGATGTCCAACAGTTCTTACTTGATTGTTCAAGGCCAATATTAATCCATTTTAATGCAGTCTGTAATTGTCCATGCTCTTTTAATACCGTAGCGAGTTCTACTAGTACATTTAAGTATGATTCAGAGGTAGAATCTAAGTAATTTAGGGTTTGAGTATAATAGCCTATTGATTCCTCGTAATTCTTTAACTTACTATAGATATATCCAAGATTATGAAGAGTTTTAATATAAATGGTGCGATATTCTAAACCACTTGCTACATTAATTATTCGATTATAAATTTCAATGGCTTTTGAATACTCCTTAAGTCGTCCATAATTGACACCTAAAAGAAGGTGACACTCAAGGCTCCTATTAAAAAATAGCTTATCATTAAATATAGTCAAGGATTTTTCCGCATAAACTAGCGCCATCTTAGTATTGAAAATGTTAGTGTAAGTTAAAGATAGATGAAAAAAAAATTCGGGATCTTCGTTATCAGGATTATTAAAGAAATGGATAACCTTTTCCAAATTTTCTATCCCCCGAAGAAAGTCGTGGTTAATAGTGCATTGATAGAGTCCTAAAAAATACTCTAGATATGTTCTTTGGTGATTATTTAACTTATCTTTATTTTTAAGTAACGTATCCATTATAGATACAATATTTTTTTTGCACTTTTTATGAATGAAGTATCGAAGGCTGATAAGATCATAGTAAAAAATTATATCTGTAAAGTAAACGTTATCGATCATAGAGTCAATAGTATTTTTTAATCGATCGATAACTATGCTTTCCTCACGCTTGATTATTGCTTGATACCATCTCTCTAAATTAATTATAATATTCTCCTTATCTAAATTCAGATTATCAATACAAATATTGACTCTTTTTAAGAGCAAGGTAAGGATTTCTTTACTAGGAGTAATTTTGGAATTTTCAACTTTACTAAGGTACGGTATTGAGCATATACCAGCAGAGAGTTCTTGTTGAGTCAAATTTTTTTTCGTTCGTAAATAAAATAATAGTTTTCCATAGTCGACTTTGTTGCTTTGGATTCTCACCACTTTCCTCCTCCTAATACGAATTTCAATATATTTCCTTTTAATCATCATATTCCCATATTAGCAGATGTGGTGTGTTTTTTCTATTTCTTTTTGCTATAATTCACAATATTTTAACTCTTCGATACATTCATGCGGCATATAATCTCTAAATAATGAACCAACAAGTCACACACATTGAAAATGAAGTACCATGTATAATACTAAAAAATACAACGATATATAATGAGTATAAAAATCCAGTGCAACGAGAGCTGGAATACATAGAAATAATAGTTATAAATATTTTGTTTTATCATTTTTCATTGGTCATCTACGATAATAAAATCATATGAAGGAGCATACTTTCCTTTGATTTTAATCTTCTGCTTTATTTTTTCCAAACCATTTATTTCTTGATTCTTTTCTTGTCTCCCCGTACCAAGATGATATGACTGTATCATATATTTATTTTTCAAATGATTGTATCTAAAAAGATACACTTTGTCGTCCTTAAAATAAATTTGTTCATCAAAATATTTGGTGGACTTGTCGATATCAATGAAAGAAAAGGCCTTCTCGACTTTTGTTGTTCGGGTATCAAACGTATAGACGTCTCCTAACCCATCTACGTAATACAGACTACCCTCAAAAATATTCATGGATTTTTTGCTGAATGGTCTTTCCGGGCCAAATTCTTCTACATTGGTATATTTTATGAATGGAAATATTTCTCTTTTAAATGTATTCTTATCAATTCTCATAAGAGAGACATCCATGTTTTTTTCATCCTTCATGTCACTAATAATCACGTAGTAATAGTTTTCATCTGCTTCAATTGAAGAAGTAGTCATAGTTACATTTTCTGGTTGTTTCCATTCAGTGAGTCGGCTGATTTTAAAGGTATTGTCGCTCAACTTACCTTCCAACAATTGGTATTCATCAGTTTTGGTATTTTCTAGATTCCTTGTCACCATTATTATTCGATCGTTAAGCAGGTTAGATGAATCTATATAGTAAGGGATACTATCATTCTTAAAGCCTTTTTCATTCCCCCAGTATACATCGGAACTATATTTACCGTTTTCCGTGAATCCTGAATTAAAAATGCTAATAAATACTCCCTCACTTTCCAAGTATCCTGAATATTCACCAGTATGCTGCTCTTTCTCAAGTTTAAATTCCTTGTGCTCCTTTCCAACAATATGTATCTTGTCTTTTTCCTCTAGGAAAACCCGCCCCTTACTTTTAGCCATTTTCCCAAGCTCCAATCCCTTCATTTTCATACTCTTTGCCTTACCGCTCTTATCGATAAAGGCTGCATAGCTCATCCCTTCATCTTTTCCTGTATCCTGATCTGCAGTGGTAGAAAAATAAACAACAGACCATACATCCTTAATAGACTCTTCTGCCAACTCTTTTTTCTTAATTTCGGAACTCATACGTTCATTCTCTGACCCAAACATATGGTTTACAACAAAGATAAAGACCACTATTATACTTAATGCACCAACTATAACTAGCATACGCCTTTTCAAAAGGACTCCTCCTTGTCACACCTTTGATAATCTTTTTAATCAGTTAAACAAAAGGAAGAGACAGATAAAACTGTGAATAGTTTTACCTATCTCTCTACTGTTTATTTCATCTAAATGTCTTTATTGTGGACGTATAACCTGAATCTCTAATATCACGTGGGTACACCCCTAAACCACCGTCTTTATCTAAATCAATATTTGCCTTTAACAAGAACGCTGACCATACTAGTTTCGAACAGTTTTTTGCTCCATCATGACCAGTATTTCGGTTGTTCATAAAATTATAAGAATACGGCTCTCCTACTTCACTATAAGCCCAATTTACAGCATTTTCTTTATTCTGAGTAGATGTACTGACAGTTTGAATTACAGCACCAGCATCGACTAATCGATTAGATGTTTTAATGGTGCGTACCCCTGTGGAGGGAACGGATTCAACAATTGTATCTGGCAAGTAATACATCCCAACATGCCCATGGTCTAAATAAGCTGTTTGTGAAGGTGTGTAATAAATATTTCCTTTTGTACTGTTGGTGATAGTATATACCCCACCTGAACCACCCATTGTTTGGAAATCTGATTTTTCATTTGTCTTTTCTGCCTCTTTTTGTCCTTGTATCGAATTATTTGTCGCTTCTTTAAGATATGTCTTGAGAACTTCCTCAACTTTCATATTTTGAGATTCAGCCAATGCTTCCGCTTCTTTTAATACTTGTTCAGAAGCCACATCAGGCTGCAGTTTCACGATTTCCTGAAGATAGATTTCAACATCTGATTTTTCAGCATATGCTGTCATAGGAACAAATCCACCTGCTAATAAACCTGCTGTCATAGCTACATTCAACATTTTCTTTTTGAACATTCCCTGTCCCCCATTTCTTTCTATTTCATTAATTAAGGAAGTTATAAATATAACTAACTCATCTACTTATATTCTACAAGGCTTCATTCTGGAGGGATATTGAAAAACTGATAACAAAAAAGTGTGAGATACTAAGTTTATTTTTTGATATTTTATCAACATGACTACGTCTGTAGATTAGAACCCTCTCTATTTAAGTGTGATTTTACAGCGGTTTTAACTATAGTAAATGTGAAACAATAGTTCAAGATTGGAAATGAAAACCTCCTTAACTGATATAATCAAAAACCCCCCCTTACTTTAAAAAGAAAGGGGGGCGTTTTTTAGAAGGATGAATGCTCATCCTCATCAAGAATAGCATTTTTTTTCTTAAACATACGTTTTAGCTTATTAGCGGCATCCTCAAAGAGCACATATACTACTGGTACAAACAAAAGTGTAACTAATACAGAGAATGATAAGCCAAAGATAAGTGCAATCGCCATTGGCTTTTGATATTGCCCTGCATGTCCAGTTGTAATTGCTAAAGGTATTGCCCCAAATACAGTAGTGATATAGGTAATGAAGATTGGGCGAATACGTTCCTTACAAGCTCTTTTAATCGCTTCATAACGTGGTTGTTTTAATAGACGAAGCTGCTTAACACGATCGATTAATAAGATTCCATTATTCACTACTATCCCAATTAAGATGAGCATACCCATGGCTGATAACAGATTCAGTTCTGTATTTGTAATAAAAAGGCCTATTAACACACCTGTTAATGTTAATGGTATTACAAACATCACAACAACCGGATGAATGAGACTATTAAATTGGATAGACATAATAGCAAACACTAGCAACAGAGCAATTAGTAGTACGAGATACATCTCGTTAGATGTATTTTGTTGCTGCTCTATGTCACCACCTACAACAATAGAATACCCTGGATCTAATTTATAACGATCGACGACTTTTTGAATTTCATTGCTGATTGCTCCCAAGTCCCTTCCTTTAATATCCCCCAGGATTTGAATAGTACGTTGCCCATCTTGGTGCTTAATTTCAGAAGGGGATGTATACGCCTCATATGTTACATACTTACTTAACGGTTTACTACCGCTAGGTGTATTGATGGTCAATTTCTCAAGTGTAGCAGGATCCTGCAAGTTAGCTCCAAAAGATAGATAAATTGGCAGTAATCCTTCTTTTCCCTTTATGTTTCCAAGTTGTTTATTGAGAGAAAGTAAGTCTAATTGGCTCTTAATATCCGAAGGCGTGAGAGCATCTTGAATCAATTGGTTCGGTTTCACCGTTACAACATTTTCCTTTTTACTGTTATTAAGTGTATTAGTAACCCCTTGGACACCTTCAATTTTAGAGATTTCTTTACTCAAATTTTTGGTTATATTTTCAATTTGATCAAATTCTTTACCTTTAATGGAAATCTGTATTGGATAAGTAACAGATCCAGAAGCTGTGATTGGGTAATCCTTAGACATTTTTTGTAAATCCTTATGAATCATTGCATTGATTTCATCCTGTGTCTTAGTCGCTTTGTCTTCAGGCGTCATTTTCACATAAACATACATGCGGTTTCCATCAAGCTTGCGAACATTATATGCTTCTATATCCGGTGTTTTAGATAAAAATTCTGATATCCCTTTCGCAACATTCTCTCTATCTTTAACTGTTGTGTTTTGTTCAAGTCCCACATAAAATTCCGCCTGTCGATTGTAAAAGTCCGGAATCAAAGTCGCAGGTACAGCAAACGATAACAATAAAGAAGCTGCTGCAACTGTAAGAAATATAGCCATCACGCCTAATTTTCTTCGTGTATTCTTGGACATCCAATCTATATACTGATTATATTTAGTTAATAATTTGTTTGTCTTTTCTATCTTTTTCTTCTTTTTCACCTTAAGCATTTTTTCCGATAAAACCGGGATGAATGTAAAAGATATGATGACCGAGGTAATCTGGCTGAATACAATGACGATAGATAATATTTTCGCAAACTCCCCAATCTGACCGCTAATAAGACCAATTGGTAAGAAGACTGTCATAGTCGTTAGCGTCGAAGCTAAGACTGGCGTAAACACCTCTTTTGTCCCCTGCAGTGTAGCAGTTCTGTCATCAAGTCCCATTTCTTTTTTCTGATAGATAGATTCGAGTATAACGATGGATGAGTCTACAATCATTCCAAGCCCAATACCAAGTGCCAAAATACTAATTAAGTTCATGCTCATGTTAAAAAGAGCCATCAACATAAAAGTAAGCAGTACAGTAATCGGAATAGATACACCAATAATAGCTGTTGCACCAAAGTTCCGGAGTAGGACGAAAAGAACGATAACAACCAAAATCCCTCCATATACTACATTATCTTGCAAGCTACCAATAGAGTCTTTTACAAAATCTGACTGTACAATAGTTTCTTCCATTGTAAAGCCTTTGGTAAGGCCCTCTTTTTTAATCTTATCTATCTCTGCACGAACTGCTTTGGTCATTTCAGCCTGCGTCACATCATTCGTACGTCCGATAGATACCCATATATACTTACTGTCGCCATCTCGCCATAACTCTTGATTATTACGACTTTCTACAATACTAATATCTGCAATATCTGCAAGAAGGACCAACTTTCCATTAGCTGGGATTGTAATATTTTTGATTTCTTCCACACTGTCTAATCTAGTATTCCATCTTATAGAAGACTGATTATCATTATTATCAACCTTCCCCACGGAAACATTTGAATTTTGTTGGTTAAGAATGTCTTCAATTTGGCTAAATTTTATCCCGTATTGGTTCAACTTTTCATAATCTAATTCAATCAAAGCTCTTTTTTCATTTTGACCGACAACCCTTACTTCTCGCACTTCCCTTAACGATTCTAGTCTTGGCTTTAATGTGTTTTCAACGAAAGAAGTCATCTTGCTAAGATCACCATCATAAAGATCTAAGAACATTTCATAAAGCTGTGAAGTTGTACTCCTAAGCGTTTTCACCTCATCAATTTTGGGAAGATCCTTTTGTATTTCTCCCATCGCTTCTTTCAATTTTTGATAGGCTTTATCACCATTTTTTTCTTGGAATGTTACCTTTATAGAACTCAACCCTTCAGTCGAAGTTGATTCATAAGACGTGATTCCCTCAACACCTGCTAACTTATCTTCAATTGGATTTGTTACCTGCTCCTCCACATCTACTGCGGACATGCTTTGGGCATATGCAGAAATAGTAGCTGTGTCGTAATTAACTTCCGGGTAAAACTGGTTTTCAAGCTTATCAATAAAAACAACACTCATCGCGAGCAGCAACAGCAACGAAAAACCTACAATCAATTTTCTTTCTAACAAAAGTTTAAGCCAACCCATATTTCCCCTTCCTCCGTTCAAAAAATTTAATGTTATGTAAATATATTACACCTTTCATAATACTCTAAACAATTATATTTTTCAAAAAATTATATTTTTTTTAGAGATATATATTTGACTTGAGTATAATCACTCGATATAATCAAATCATGGATAGAATAACAATTATTAAAGGCAGTCTCGAAATATGTGTTTTAAGTATTTTGTACAAAAAGCGAAGTTATGGTTATGAAATCATGAAAGAGCTAGAAAACTACAATATTAAATTGAAAGGATTAGGAAGCATTTATCCTATACTAACTCGAATCAAAGAAAAACAACTTGTCAATGTAACAAAAGAGTTTGGTATAGATGAGCGCCCGCGTATCTACTATGAATTAAATGAAAAAGGAATTCAGTTTTTAAAACAAGAAATTAAAGAATGGTATGAAATTCAACATGATATTCGCACCCTTTTAACGGACAATGCCATGGACCTTAAGGAGGTAGAATTGAAAAATGAAATCTGATTTAACTCCCAAAGAACAACAATATCTTAATCAAATAATGGATATCTTAAAAGCAAGTGGGGTCAATCCATCTTATCGAGAAGACGCAAAAATCCAGCTTATTGAACATATTAATGAAGCAAGAATCCGTAATGAAGACTTCCAGACTGATCTTGGTACACCAGAGGATTTTGCCCTTCACTTTATGGAAACTGCTGTTACAAAAGAAGATAGTATAGCTCAAAGAATAGACCATGGAGAGATCACTCATCAGAATAAAAAGATATTTTCTTTTAAGGGTCCTCTTGCGTTTGTTTTTCTTTCGAGCATATATTATGCTGGCTTGCAATTTCTTACTGTTTTACTTTTTACACCAGTACTCGCTCCGGGCTATGAATCTGATTTCCATCTATTTAATATTTCTAATTACTTTTGGTGGAATTTATTGTTCATTTCTATTAATGTTACTGTAGCTTTAATTCTAAGTGGTTTAACAATGAAATTACTTAGTAAGCGCTATCGATTATCCTAAACATTATTTCTTTAAAGAGGTGTCGGAATGACACCCCTTCTTTCCTTAATTAGTTTCAATTAAATCGCTAAAGAGATTATCTGTATCTATTTGCGCTCGTTGAAGTTGGTCACTGTAATCTATATATATACTTTTCCATTCACTAAAAGCATCTAGTGCCGCTTGGCCAGCTTCCCTGAGCCCATTTCCTGTATCTTTTGTACCACCAAATGGTAACTGTATTTCAGCGCCTGTGGTTCCATGGTTGACATAAACAATCCCTGTATCTACATCACGTATCCCTTTAAATGACTTATTTACATTTTGGGTAAATAATGCAGTTGACAACCCATATTTGCTGGAATTATTAATATGTAGCGCATGTTCAAAATTCTCCGCTTTGATCACACAAAGGATGGGACCGAATATTTCTTCTGTAACCAGCGTATTTTGAGGATCTACAGGCCCAATGATAGTAGGTTGAAAGAAATGTCCTTCCTTATCTTTGTACCTCCCCCCTCCACAAAGAATTTGTGAACCAGCTTTCCTTGCCAAGGAAATGTATGCTTCCATTTTTTGTACAGCGCTTTCGCTAATCAGCGGTCCAACGTTCACTCCTTCTACACTTCCATCTCCAACATTCAATTTCTTAGTCTTTTCTAAAAGTTTTTCAATAAAGCTATCATATACTTCTTCTTCTACAATTACTCTGCTTGCTGATGTACAACGTTGTCCACTTGTTCCAAACGCTGCCCATACTACACCATCTGTGGCAAGGTCCAGATTGGCATCTTTCAGCACGATAACAGCATTTTTCCCTCCAAGTTCAAGTGAAACTCTTTTTAAATTCCTAGCTGCAAGCTCGTAAACTTTTCTACCGATTTCTGTTGAACCTGTAAATGAAATATGGGTAACCCTAGGATCTTTCACAAGTATTTCCCCCACTTCTTTGTCACCTAATATTAGATTCAACACACCCGAAGGTAGACCACCATCTTCAAAACAACGAACAAATTCATTAGCAATCGCTGATGTTTCAGGGGATGGTTTCCAAATCACTGCATTCCCTAAAATAAGAGAAGGTAATATTTTCCAAGAAGGTACTGCAACCGGAAAATTGAAAGCACTTATGGCTCCGACTACTCCAACTGGTTCTCGAACCGACATGGCCCATTTATTCGGAAGCTCAGAAGGAATTGTATGACCAAACATTCTTCTTCCTTCACCGGCCATGTAATAAGCCATATCAATGGCCTCCTGTACTTCTCCTTCTGCCTCTATTCTGGTTTTTCCAACCTCCTTTGTAAGGAGTTCTGCAAGACGTTGTTTTCTATTTTTTATGACATCTCCAATCTTGAAGATTATTTCTCCTCTTTTGGGAGCCGGGATGCTTTTCCACTTATAAAAAGCAGTTTGTGCATGCTCAATTGCATCTAAGACATCTTCATGCGAGGAATTTTCCGTTTTTGAAACTTGTTCACAAGTAGCTGGGTTGTGATTCTCAAAGGTTGTTCCACCAGTTCCTTTTATCCATTTTCCACCTATATAATTCTGGCATTCTATCATCATATTTTACCTCTCTGCTCCAACTAGATTTTGTGTTTCATATTTTTCTGTTACTTCTATTACACACTCTTCGATAATATTTAGAGCCTCTGTCAGTTCCTCTTCTGAAATCACAAGTGGTAATAAAAATCTAATGACATTGTTGTAAAGACCTGCTTTAAAGAGAATGACACCTTTTTGTAGACAACGCTGTATAATTTCCAGTGTCTCAGTATCAGCAGGCTCCAAAGTCTCATGATCCCTAACAAGCTCAAACGCTAACATTGCTCCAGCCCCCCGGATGTCCCCAATTAGTTTAGATTTCTCCTTTAAGTGACGTACTTTCTGCCCAATTTGGAGGCCAATCTGCTGAGCTTTCTCCCCTAGCTTCTCTTCTTCGTAAATATCTAATACCGCAATTCCTGCAGCACATGAAATTGGATTACCGACAAATGTTCCACCCACTGCTCCATCACCAGCACTATCCATAACACTTTTCCTTCCAATAACAGCAGATAAAGGAAGCCCAGCTGCAATAGATTTTCCTAAAGTAATAATATCAGGCTCAATACCGAAATAATCCGACGCAAGGAACTCTCCTGTTCGTCCGTATCCAGTTTGTACTTCATCGACAATAAAAATAATGTCATTTTCATTACAAATTTCCTGCACAGCTTTCAAATAATTGTTTGGAGGCATAATAAACCCTGCTTCCCCTTGAATCGGTTCAATAATTAAAGCTGCTACTTCGCTTGGAGGTATTTGTGTTAAAAATAGATTACGAAGGTTTTCAATTGCTTGTTCTGCAATTATCTTAGGATTCTTTATTCCATTCCAACGGTACATATTTGGAAAAGGAATTCGGTAAATATCATTGAAAAAAGGACCCATATTCTCCTTGTATGGCTTCACTTTGCTTGTTAGGGAAAGCGAGAGCATCGTTCTACCATGGAACGCCCCGTCAAAACAAATAATGCCTCTTTTCCCAGTAGCCTTTCTGGCAATCTTAATTGCATTTTCCACAGCTTCTGTGCCAGAGTTAAAGAAAGCAGCTCTTTTTGTTTCCTTACCCGGCATTAGGGAACATAATCGATCTGCCAAGTTAATATACGATTCATAGGGAATAACTGTAAAATCCGTATGAGTAAATCGTTCGGCTTCTCTTTTTATTGTTTCCACTACTTTTGGATGGCTGTGTCCTACATTTAGACATCCTACTCCTCCAGCTAAATCCAAAAATACATTTCCATCCATATCCCAAACTCGGGCTCCCTTTGCATAGTCCACAATCGAAGGAACGAATGTTCCAAAAGCTCGTGCGACAGAATGCTGTTTTTCAAGTATTTTAATAGAATTTGGACCTGGTAATTTGGTTTGAATCTTAACAAAACTCATACTACTCCTCCTTTAGATAGATATTTTTTCTTGGTTGGTAACCGAGAATGTAAGGTCGGCTTTTGCAACCATCACTTCTCCTACCCATGCTGAAGACTTCACAATTCCACCGTTACTCGTACTCTTAATTAATTCCGTTTCAAACCTGATTTGATCTCCTGGATAAGCCGGATGAAAAAATCGGCTTTTAGCCCCTGCTAACATAAAAGTTTGATTTTCATCTTCATTAGACATACTCATTTTAGAAAGTAATATAGCTGATTGAGCCATAGCTTCAATAATTAAAACACCCGGAAATATCGAATTATTCGGAAAATGACCCTGAAAGAAGTACTCGTTCCCTGTTAGATTTTTAACGCACACTATCTTTTTACCAGACTCATATTCTTTGACCCGATCAATAAAGATAAAAGGGTATTTTTGCGGTAATAGTTCTTTAATTTGATCATAGTTTAAAATATAATCCATTGTTTCCCCCTTGGTTAGACATTACGTACAAGGACCACACTCAATTCCCCTGAATAATTTTGAGAAGTTAGGAGAGCTCTGTTCATCATTTCTCTAGAGTTATTATTAACCCTCAAACCGAACGCAGATTGCGTCTGCAATTCCTTCACATTTATTCCTTCTGGAATTTTTTGTTTCGCCATTATTCCAAGGGCAGTTATAAATTGAAGTACTCCACCTGCCCCAAAAGATTCACCTATCTTTTGTTTGACAGGATACACAGGTATCTGTTCATGGCCGAACATTTCTTCCAACACAACTTCTTCAACTAAATCAAATTCCTTACATCCATTTGCTCCTGAAACAATGAAGTGTACCTCTTCCGTAGAAAGGGAACCTTTATTAAGAAGTTTAGAGATAGTTTTCTTAAATGTCTGTGCGCGATGATCTTTTTTTCGATTGATTGAAAATCGGTTTTCCCATCCCTCTATCTCTCCCCAAATGACTGCGCCTCTAGCTAAAGCATTTGATTTTCTTTCCAGAATCACTGCCCCAGCTCCTTCACTTGCAATTATGCCACGTGAATCCGGTGAAAAAGGTCGCCCCTGCTGATCACTGTATTTGGAAGGAAACAATCCAGTTTTTTCATAAAGCCAAATAATATGTTCATCTAGATGCTCTACTCCACCTACAATCACATAGTTTGCTCTATTCTTTTTAATTAAATTCATCCCATAACCTAGTGCATCTAGTCCTGCATTTTGCCCTGTAGAAATGGTAGTGTTGCAAGCTTTTGCCCCTATCTTGATACCAAGCTGAGATGCCGGTGAATTCATAAGAGCATTGGGTGCTTGCATCGGACTAACATATCGAGGTCCCTTTGAAACCGTAATAAGATCATAATCCATAGCTGAATTCATTGCTGTAAAGTTACACCCTACCACAATCCCAACTTCAGTTGGATCTGGCATAGAATCAAGTAATTTCGCATGCGCTAAAGCTGACTTTGTAGCTCCTAAAAGATATTTAGTACCTGGAATCATATACCTTAATCCCCGCTGGCCTAAGATTTCCTTTGGATCCCACTCATCACCTAACATCCATGCTTTTTGTTCTCCTATCTTCTGTAGTTCTACTTCGTCACTCTTATCGTGAAGTAACATATCCCAAAACTGATTAACATCAAAACCAAAAGGCGTAACCGTCCCTATCCCTGTAACAACAATCGGATCTTTTTCAATCATGACTGCACCCTCCCAAGGATGATATTTGCTATATTTCCTCCAAACGCGAATGAATTACTTAGTGCATAATTTACTGGCATGGAAATTTTTTCATTAGGAACAACATTTTGCAAACATTCTGGATCCCTTTCCCCAAAATTCATAGTAGGAGGAATTACCGAATGGTAGATAGCCAATGTACAGCAAGCCGCTTCAATAGCACTGGCTGCTCCCATTGTGTGACCGAGCATCGATTTTATAGAACTGACTGGAATCTCTTCAACTTTCTCACCAAATACTCTTCTAATAGCAATTGATTCAGTATAGTCATTTGCTTTTGTTCCAGTACCGTGGGCATTAATATAGGAAATATCCTCCTCTGAAATTCGTGCATCCCTAAGGGCTTCCTTAATGGCGTGAACAGCCCCCTCTCCTTCTGGATGTGGAGCTGTTGGATGGTGAGCATCACAAGCTAGACCGTAACCTTTCAATTCTGCATAAATTCTGGCCCCTCTACTCACTGCATGTTCATACTCTTCCAGTACTAGTATACCTGCGCCTTCACTGACATTAATTCCAGTTCGATTTTTATCAAAAGGTCTTGAGGGCTCCTGAGATAGGGCACCTAAGCGATGAAAAGTCGAATAAATTACCCTTGATATAGCATCTGCTCCCCCTACAATAGCCACTTTTGCTTGACCATCCTCAATTAAATCTTTTCCAAAACCAATCGCATAATTTCCAGCTGCGCATGCAGTTGGAATGACAGTACATGGCCCCTCACATCCCAGTTCTTCTGCTACTGTTGCTGAAATCATATTTAAAGGATAATGAGAAATAAATTCAGGGTTCGCTGTTTTGTTTTCTTGATATATCATGTCATGATGTGTCTCCAAAACAGAGTTATTCCCTATAGTTGTACCAATACAAACCGCTGTCTCTTCTCCTAAGGAATGGAGATCCATGTCCGAATCCTGCACTGCCATTTTCGCGGCTGCCACTACTAACTGCGTGGTCCGTCCAAATTGCTTAGGATCTAGATATTCAAAAAATGGAGAAGGGTCAAAGCCCTTTACTTCTCCTCCAATATGCACATCGAATTTGTCTGTATTAAAAGTCTCAATATTTTCTTTTGTACCAATCTTTCCTGCACATAGATTAGACCAAAACTCATCCTTCGTGGAACCGATTGGTGAAATAACCCCAATACCCGTTACAACCACCTTTTTAGACATTAGCCGCTCCTTCTTTCGCTTGTGATTCTAACAGTTGCACGACCAGTTCATGCACTGCATCTAGAGAGCGGATTCTTGTTAAGTACTCCTCATTTACTGTAATTTGATAGTTTTGTTCAATTTGTGCGATAATTTCCAAAGCCATCATACTATCGACTCCTAAATTCATTACAAAATCATCAGTATCTTGGAAATCCTCCTCTTCAATCACCTCTGCAATAATCGTTCTTAATTCTTCTTTTAAGTTTTTCATTTACAATTCCTCCAATTTTTAGTTTAAAATGTTCATTTTTCACAAAAATAGTTACGAACTAATTCCACCATCCATAACTAGGATACTTCCTGTCATATATCCAGCAGCAGGAGATAACAAAAATTTGATAGTCCCTGAAATCTCCTCAAGTGTTCCTGGTCTTCCAAGAGGAATTTCTTTGAGTAGTTCTTCCCTCTTAGCCTGTTCAATGTGGTACCACATATCAGTTTCAACAAATCCAGGCGCCACAGCATTAACTAGAATGTTATATCTAGCAACTTCTTTAGATAAGGATCGTACGAATCCAATCTGTGCTGATTTTGACGAGGCGTAATTAGTTTGCCCTTGAATCCCTTTAAGTCCGCTAACAGATGTTATACAGACAATCTTTCCTCGTTTTTGTTTCATCATTTCAAAAATTACAGATTTGGCGTAGTTAAACGTACCTCCTAAGTTTGTCGTGATGACGTCATCCCAGTCTTCTTCTTTCATCATCAGGAGGGGAGCATCCCTGACAATTCCTGCATTAATGACTAATGAGTCAATCCCCCCTAAGAATGCTTTCATTTCTGCAACGGCCTCTTTGGTTTCCATTAATGATTTCGCATTAGACTGAAACCCCTGAACTTTTCCTGTACAACCCTTTGTTGCTTCATACACTTCTTCCGCTGCTTGGTGGTTACTGTGATAAGTAAAAGCAACATCCGCACCTTCTCTCGCTAGTGCCTCAACCGTTGCCCTCCCTATTCCCCTAGACCCTCCAGTGACAATGATTTTCTGTTTTTTGAACATACATGATCCCCCATATAATTAACTAGCATACTTTTAAACCTTAGCTTACTGTAGAGAAAGCTGTTGTCGTAAACTTAGAGGCCTCATATCAGTCCAAATTTTATCAATTTGTTGAAGGCATTCTTCTTTTTCACCAATGGTTCCCTCTTCATTCCATCCAGCTGGTACCTCCTTGTGTGCAGGCCAAATGGAATACTGCTCCTCATGATTAAAAACTACTTTGTATAGAAGCTTATCTTGACTCATATTCTCACCTCCTTTAAAGGTTCTATTTTATCTTTAATGTTCTCTAACTAGTTCTTTCGTTTGTGAAGGAACCTCCACGCTTCTAATATCACTAGCAATACGACCATAATCCACTTTTATAACTCTTTCAGCTAGATGGAAATATTGATCATCATGCGAGATAACAAGAACTGTTTTCCCTCTCTTTTTTAAATCAGGTAGTAACTTGGTATAAAAAATCTCTTTAAAGATTGGATCTTGATCTGCTGCCCATTCGTCAAACACATAAAAAGGTCGGTCTTCTAAATAAGCAGTTAAGAGAGCAAGCCTTTTCCTTTGCCCCTGTGACAAGTCCGTAGTAGAAAATTTTCCATCTTCCAATTTGACTTTGTGGTTAAGCTGCAATAGTTCCAGATACTGTTTAGCCTCCGCTTCCTGTTTGGACTCTTCAATCCCTAGAAGATTATCGAATAGATAAAAGTCACTGAATACAATGGAAAATAGTTGTCGATATTGATCCAAATTACTGCTATTTATTTCCTTACCGTCTAATAAGATAACTCCACTATCTGGAGGGTATAATCCTGTTAACATTTTGGCCATAGTCGTTTTACCACTTCCATTTCCACCTACTAAAAAAATCAGTTCCCCTGGCTCAAATACTAGGTTATCAATAGAAAGTGTAAAATTAAGATCCTCTTTTTCCCGATAATATTGATGTGTAAGTCGCTGAAATTCTAGCTTTTGAAAATGAGTTTCATATGATTCTTCTTCATTTAATTCATTCTCAGCTAAAGACAGCCCAATGCTATCTATTTTTTTCAGTGAAATATTGGCTCTTCCAAAGCTCGGTAGAATATTCAAGATAGTGACCAGTGGGGTTATCATGTATAAAATTGCCAATGTATATCCTACCAATATCTTAGAATTCACCATACTCATTGTTGGACCTAGAAAAAGGACAATTCCAATAAAGAAAAGGAATAGTAGCTGGCCCCAATTTCCAGCAAATGTATAAATCGTCATTCCTTTGACAGTACTTTGATACACTCCCCGTACAGTTGGATTTAGTTGGTTATCAAAAAAAGCTTTCCTTCTCTTACTGTTGGTCTTCAGCTCCTTTGTTCCTCTGGTCAAAGCATTAAAATGTCCAAATAGCTCATCTTGCTTCTCCCTAGCATTTAGCAAATGTTTGTTAGCAAATTTCATCAATAGTTGATAGGTTAGAAAGGCAATCATCATAAAAGCGAGCCCAATCCCCAAGACAGGAAGCGAAAGATAACTCATGTATCCTAAACAGCCTAAAACGATAACAAGGTTAATAATGAGCATAGGACTCACCGTGATGGCATTCATAATAGACGTTACATCATCCGTCAAAACAGCCAGTAAACGAGGAGCACCTTGTTCTTCCAACTTTCTCAATGGAGTAGATAAAATTCTCTTGCTGAGATCTAACCTTAATTGGATAATGGATCCTTGTGCGAGACGAATGAGAAGATAGCCTGATAACAAGCTGCTCAGAAGCGTCATTAAACAAAGCCCGACAAACGCTAAAATTGTTTGGTAAGTTCTTGAATTATCCAAGTTCAAAATATAGTTAATCATTGCAATCACAGCAGTGCTACATGCTCCACTTATAATCCCTGCCATAATGGCAAAAATAACATTTGTCTTAGAACTCTTAAATAAAAATTCAAAGATTTTCATGTCGCCTCATTTCACCTCATCAATCCCTCTTCAGTATTGTTTATTTCGGCGATTTTTTCCCTTATGGCCTCATAATAAACAGATGAGAAAAGAGCTCTCTTATCTTCTGGAAAAGTTTTAATATGAACTTGTCCCTTCGTTACCTGTAACCAGTGAGAAAATTCTCGATTTTCTATAGAAAAAAGCTTGATATCACTCTTAATTCTTCTTGAAAAGCACAGCCTCCATGCCTGGTTCTTCACTAATAAATTCACTTGATACAACATGAATACGTTATAAATATTTAGAGCCGTAACTTCTGTGCTTATCAACTCATTACTCAAGAGAAACTGTCTCGCTCTTTCCCATATACTCTCTTCTGTAACCACCGATAAAAATTTTACTAATTCATCATAGGACAGATTAGCTTTTCCTATATCCACTGTTTGACAGATAAAATTCGCCACTGCCTCTGTGTATAATAATGATGAGGTGGATATAACATCAGGCAAAATCACGTTCTCTTCATTCTGAACAAAATCGTAAAACTGATCATCGATAAAGAACAGTACCTCTAATTCTTCACCTAAATTTTCTAACTCCTTCACCACTTCGAGGGCCAATATGGCTCCTGTAGAACAAGCTCCTATCCGGTACGGGCCTTCAGGTTGAATTCTGCGAATCCCTTCCAAAATTTCGAGCGCTGCTAATCGTAGTTTTTCTGGAGTAATGCGTTCTAAAAGTTTCTGTTTATCTACTAAAAGAGGTTTTCTTAAATCAATATCTTCTTCTAAATAATTTAGAAATGGAGGAGGTTGTACGCCAATGAAACAACAATCTTCCCCTAATACTTCCGCTGCATTTACAACTTCTGGAATTAAAGTGGAAGCAAAAATACCCTCTGTTTCAGTTATAAAGAAGATTGGATCTCCGTTATTCGTTATCTCGGTAAAAAGTGCACCATGCTTGATTTCTAATTCGTTTCTGCCAATATTTTCAATACGACCTAACCATGTATTTCTTTCACAAATATAGTCAAGAATATTTCTAATGGTTGGTTTGTCGTAAATTACATCCAATGAAACTTTTTGTCCAAGTACTTTTTCAATTCGGTTCATTAGGTGTACAGCAGAAAGCGAATCCCCGCCCAAGTCAAAAAAGTCATCATCTATTCCTACTCGATCCACGTTAAGGATATCCTGATAAATCCTCACAACCTTTTTCTCCAAAGATGTCGCTGGCGGTTCGAATACACTTTGCATTCTCTCTCGAGTGAATGTCGGTTCAGGTAAAGATTTTTTATCCAGCTTCCCATTTGGACTAACAGGGAATTCTTGCATTAACACAATGAACTCCGGTATCATGAACCTCGGCAGTCGATCCTTCAAAAGATTCTTTACCTCTTTCTCCGTTAATAGAGTCCCGTGTTCTGGAATCACATAGCCCACAAGCACCCCTTGAGGTGTTTTTTCATCTTTTTTATAGATAACAATCCCATCTTTAAGCTGAGAATTCTCCCGAATAGCAGACTCAATTTCTCTTAATTCAATCCGGATGCCTCTCATTTTAATTTGACTATCTTTTCTACCAATGTATTCAATTTCACCTTCTGAGTTAAATTTTGCCAAGTCCCCGGTTTTATACAAACGGGCCCCTTCCACTTTAGAGAAAGGATTTGGGATGAAGTGCTTAGCTGTTAAACTTGCTTTTCCATGGTATGCTGCTGCTAGTCCCGTTCCCCCAATATAGAGTTCTCCCACTACTTCAATTCCAGCAGGCTGGAGGTCCTCATTTAAAATATAAATTTCTGTGTTTGCCATAGGCCTTCCAATTCGAATATTTGGTTCCTGGCTTGCACACTTATAAGAAGTGACCTCAACTGATGCTTCCGTTGGACCATACTGGTTATAAAGCTCTCCACTTAAAACAGAGAAAAACTTCTCCTTAATTTGAGATGTAAGGGGTTCCCCACTGCACATTACTCTCTGAATCGATGTGCACGAATCCACACCGGATACATTTAAGAACTCCTGAAGCATAGTTGGTACAAAATAAAGAGTCGTGATGTCATGTTTCTTGATAAGATCGGCAAGATAATAGCTATCTTTATGTCCTTCCGGCTTAGCAATCACTAGTGAAGCACCTGTACACAAAGCACTAAAAATTTCAAACACGGAATAATCAAAGCTTAGCGGTGTTTTATGCAAACCGCGCTCATTCTTAATGCTTCCATAGTAATTTTTCATCCAAAGTATACGATTTACTACTCCTTTATGAGGAACCATCACGCCTTTCGGCCTGCCGGTAGACCCTGATGTATAGATCATATAAGCAAGCTGGTCTGCAGATTTTTCTCGAATTTTATCCATTTCTACTAAACTACTATCCAAAATTCCCTTTACTATATAACGATTTTCACAAAGGTCGTCAAGGTCATAATATTGCTCTTTAGAGGTTAAAATACATTCCACTTTTGAGTCTCTGATCATAAATTGAATTCTTTCTGAAGGGTAAGAAGTATCTAGAGGTACATAAGCACACCCTGCTTTAAGAATTCCAAGTAATCCAATTATCATTTCGGCTGAACGGTCCATATAGATACCGACAAAATCACCATTTATTCTTTCTCTCCTAAGGAAACTTGCTACTTTTTCTGCTTCCTTATTTAAGGATTCATACGTTATTTTGTTTAATCCCTCAATGAGAGCGATTGAATTCGGAGATTTCTCTGCTTCTTTTTCAATCAGTTCATGTAGCAACAAAGACTCATCTAAGAAGGATTCACGATGATTATTCCATTTATGAACCAATTGTGTATAAACCTGTTCCGGTAAATAAGACTGATCATCATGACTAGCTAATGGATTAGCAGCCACTGATTTCAAAATGTTATGATAAATATCCACAATGATATCCATTTGTTCTTCTGTAAATGTGCCCTCATCATATGACAGCGTCAATCTAATTTCATAATCAGGCGGGTGATTTGAGAACGTCGCCATTAACTTAAAGTGTGTATCATTTGCAGAATTCCGATTGAAACCTAAAAATTCTATTTTATTAGATGTAAGCAAAGGCTCCATGGAATGGAAATACACATAATTAAAGGCAGTTTCAAATAATGTCGACTGATTTACGTGTCGTTGAATTTCTGGTAAAGGTAGTCTCCGGTACGGAAGAATATCCTGTTCTATTTCAAATGTTTTATTAATAAATCCTACCCATTCTCCAGGACTCACAATCTGTCTGAAAGGCAATGTATTAATAAACAAACCTTTGACTTTCTCACCATCTTTCGTCTCCATTCTTCCATTTGAAACCATACCCGTAACCACATCCGATTGACCAGTTATCGCCTGGAGAGCTTTTATATGAGCGGCAAGCAAGATACTTTTAACCGGAACTTGGTAAGAGGCCGATACTTGTTTTAGCTGCCTCGATGTTTCTTCCGAGAGTTCTACAATTCTTCTACGGATCCTAAATGCTTGATTCAACGCTTTTTTAGATTCATAGATAGGAAGCTGTAAAGCTTGGCAATCTAATAAAAAGCTTTTCCAAAAAGCTATATGTTCCTCACTTTGAATGGCCTCTTGTTCTAGTTTTATAAAATCCCTAAAGTCAACTGATAATACCTTTTCAGATTTTTCATACTTCCCTTCAAGTAATTGGAAATACACATCAAAAATCTCTGCAAGGGTAGAGGTCAAACTCCATCCATCAAAAATGAGGTGACATTCTGTTAAACTAAATTGGAACGTTTCATCGCTCCTCTGATGCACAAAAAATCTCAGTAAACTTGGACTGTTTAAATCAAATGTATTCTTTTTCTCTTGTTGAATGTACTGATCAATAATCTCTTCCTGATTGTTATGTTCTAGATGCCTTATATCCGAATAGCCAACAAACAGGTTTGCTGTCTGATGAACTAATTGCATTGGCACTCTAAAATTCTTTAGATCAAACGAGGTACGTAGCATCACATTACGAGCTACCACTTTCTCAACAGCTTTTTTAAACAATCCATAATCGAACTTCCCTTTTAGTAGCACACTATCAATATTGTGATAGAGTGGCTCCTCCGGATACTGTTCCATGTGGTAGAACATACCCTCCTGCGCTTTTGCTAATGGATAAGCATCTTCTACTCCTTCTTTAATCCAAACGTGATCTTCCTCTGGCACTAAAGCAAACGGACTTAACGTGCCCTCACGTTCAGTCGGCAGAACTTTTTGCTCAATTAGCTGTACGAGATCCTCTATCGTTTGATGTTGAAATAACTCCTCAAGAGTAAAGAAATATCCTTTTTCCTCAGCTTCAGAAATTATTTTTAAGCTGCGGATACTGTCCCCTCCAAGCGAGAAAAAATTATCATTAAGATAAATTTCTTGATTGTTTAGTACTATCTTCCATATCGCAGTCAAATCTTTTTCAATTTGCGTCTCAGGCTCTCGCTTTTCTCCTACTCTAGTATTTTCACAAAGCTTCAGCAGTAAAGATTTATCTACCTTACCGTTCGATGTCACGGGAATAACTTCAACCTCTATAAGATGTGATGGATACATGTACTTCGGCAAATTAGAAAGAAGGCTTTTTCTGAGCTTCTTCAACTCGTCTTCTTCACTGAATACAACAAATACAGCCAATTCATTTTCCTTTTTCTCGTTTGTCCTAACTAGAACCGTACAGTCTTTGACTGTTGGGTACTGTGCAATAATACTTTTTACTTCCCCCAGTTCAATCCGATGTCCTTTAATCTTCACTTGATCGTCCATTCTTCCCACATACTCGATATCCCCATCAGAAATGTATCTTCCGACATCTCCTGTTTTATACAGCCTATCTCCATTTACCGAGAAAGGATTCGGAGTAAATCGCTCTGCTGTAAGGGCATATCGCTCGTTATAGCCACGTGCAAGTCCTTCTCCACCTACATAAATCTCTCCTGGAACTCCGATAGGTACTGGGTTTAAGTCCTCATCTAATATATAAATGTTCAAATCCTGAAGCGGTTTCCCAATCAAACTTCGGGCAGCTGTTTTTATTTCTTCCTTTTTTACCTCCCGCCAAGTAACATGAACAGTTGTTTCGGTAATACCATACATGTTAATAAGCTTGGTTTGGTCTCCATACTTCTCAAACCACCTCGAAAGATCTTGAAAATGCAAGGCCTCTCCACCAAAAATAATGTATCTCAGCTTAAGTGAATACTTGTGTTGATCCATGGAATTCAACAATTCTTTAAAAGCAGACGGTGTCTGGTTTAACACTGTAATTCCTTCATCATGTAAAAAGCGGTAAAACAACCCCGGTTTACGTCTCATTTCAGCAGGAATAATAAACAACTTACCGCCGTATAAAAGGGCACCCCATATCTCCCATACAGTAAAATCAAATGCCGTGGAGTGAAATAACGTCCAAGCATCCTTTTCTGTAAATTGAAAATGCTTTTCGGAACTCTCAAATAAACGTCTAACGTTATGATGGGTATTCAAAACGCCTTTTGGTTTTCCCGTTGAACCAGAAGTATAAATAATGTAAGCTACCTGGTCAGGATAAACTGGAATATTTAGTGCCTCATCTTTCTCCTGCGCCCATTGATTTTCTTCATATTGTATAATGGTACATTTTAATCCTGGATAAAGGGCATCTATATATTTTTCTTGGGTCAACAACACTTCACAACTAGAATCTTCTATTATATAAGCTATTCTGCTACGCGGTTGTTCAGGATCCAATGGGACATATGTGCCTCCCGCTTTTAGAACCGCTAAAATACTAATGATAAAATGGCTGGAACGATCCATCTTGACAGCTACTTTAGTTTCTGTTTCCACTCCATTTTTCCTCAAGTATCGAGCTAACTGATTAGCTCTTTTATCCAACTCACTGTAAGTAATCTGCGTTCCTTCACTTACCAGGGCGATAGCATCAGGAAATTGACTTACCTGCTGTTCAAAACGTCGATGGATGGATTCAGCTTTTTCAAAGCTCATAGGCTCCAAAGAACCGACAATTTTCTGCTCCTCTTCTGGTATCATTCCTTTTATTTTCGATACTAACTCATTCGGTTTATAAATTAATTCTTCTAGAATGTAAATATAATTACGTACCATTCTTTCTATCGTTGTCTGCTCAAATAACTTGCTGTATTCAAAAAACCCCTCAATTCGTTTGTCTGTTTCCATAATAGAAACTGATAAATCGAATTTACTCGTTTTAGTTTCCACATCATATGGGATAAATACACAGTCATCAAGTTCTAAAATGGACTGTTGATTCTGCTGATAGACAAACATCGATTGAAAAACTGGACTGAGTGATAACGTACGATTAATTTTTAATTCGTCCACTAGCTTGTCAAAAGGCAGTTCTTGATGATCCTGAGCTTCAAGCGTTGCTTTATTCACTTGCTGAATTAATTCAGCTACTGTTTTTTGAGACTCGATAATCACTTTGAGTGGAATCGTATTAGCTATACATCCTATTAAGGGTTCAATTTCAATATGCTGACGATTTGAAACAGGTACACCTAAAATAAGTTCCTTTTGACCTGTGTATTTATATAGAAATATGTAATAGGATGACAAAAGGATGACAAATGGTGATACTCTTTTCTCCCTACTCATTTGTTTAACAGCGTCTACCAAAATACCAGGTAATTCAAATCGATAGATATCTCCCTCAAATATCTGGTTTTTAGGCCTTGAATAATCTAAAGGAAGATTGAGCTCTGGTGGGTTAGAACCAATTTTATTCTTCCAATACTCCACCTGTCTCTGATAACCTCCGTTTTCCATCTTCTCTTTTTGCCACGCAGAATAATCTGCATATTGAATAACTAGATCATCCACCGTAGTTTTTCCATTGCGATACACTTCAGATAGTTCCTTCATCAACAATCCAGTTGACCAACCGTCAAAAATAATGTGATGCATTACGATCAACAGAATATGTTCTTCCTCAGACAATTTGAACACAGTTATATTAAATAACTGCTCTGATTGTAGATTGATAGGAGTAGATGCTGTTTTATTTATTAGTTCTTTCACAATTATTTCTCGATCCGCTACTGACTTATCCACCATAGACACGACTTTTATATTTACCGACTGAAAAGGGAAGATACGCTGAATTGGTACCCCATTTTCATTCATAAATTGAGCCCTTAGTACCTCATGCTTTTCAAGGACAGAGTTGAAAGCATGGCTTAGTTTTTCTAAATCAACATTTCCCACTATCCTAATAGCCAATGGAATATTATAGGCTGCACTCGTTGGGTTAAGTTCACTTGCAAACCACATTCTTTCTTGTGCATAAGAGAGTGGGTACCCTTGCTGATTTGTTCGTTTAGGAATACTATTAGTCGCCCTTAATCCCATTTCTTTTTTTAATCTCTCTAATATCTCTAACTTTTTATCCAAACTCACATTTCAACCCCCTTTCAAAAACTTACTTCTTCCATTGCTAATTTTTCTGCTTCCAAATAAGCCTTAGAAACTAGATCTATATAATCACTCTCTTGCGGATACAACCTATTTATTCCTTGACATAGCTTTTCAGTTGTCTCTGCTTCGAAAAGTAAACTTACTGGTATCTCCAGTTCATAAATTTTTCGGATTCTTGAGATTATTTGAGTGGCATTTAAAGAGTGCCCCCCAAGTTCAAAAAAGTTATCTGCTACTGATACCTGTTTCTTCTTTAATACTTCTTTCCAGATTCCTACAATGACTTCTTCAAATTCATTACGAGGAGCCACATACTTTTCTACCTCTAACTTTTCATAAAACTGAATTAAAGATGCTCGATTAATTTTTCTATTATTATTTAAGGGAATCTCATTCAGCCGAATGAATTTTGTAGGAATCATATATTGCGGAAGCCATTTTTTCGTAAACTCCCTAATGTCTTCTTCTACGATCTCCCCTACACAAAAGGCTAATAAGGAAAGTCCTTGATTATCCATAGGTATAATTACAGTATCTTTTATAGACGGATGCTTCCGAATAACTGTCTCAATTTCGTTGAGGTCAACCCTCTTTCCATTCATTTTTATCTGTTCATCTTTGCGTCCTATAAACTCAAGTTCGCCGTTCGCCATAAGACGTACAAGGTCACCTGTTTTATAAAGTCGTTCTCCAGATTCAAATGGATTAGGAATAAACCTCTCCGCTGTCATCCCTGAATTACCAAAGTATCCGCGCGCTACACCAATTCCACCGATATACAGCTCTCCAATTTGACCGATAGCTACTGTATGCATTTCTTCATCAAATACATAGGTTTGAGTCTCACGGACAGGAATACCGATAGGGATAAACAATTCATTTTTGATATACGCATAGGTTGCATTAGAAGTTGTTTCCGTTGGTCCATACAGATTTACTACCTCTAAATCCGGGAAAATATTCCACGTCATTTGAAGAAGCTCGTTACTAATCTTCTCTCCACCAATTAACAATAGCCTTAATCGCGCTTTCACACTTTCTATTACTCGGTCATCTTTTCGGATTTCTTCGATAAATGCTGCCCAAAGTGAAGGAACACAATTTATAGCATTTAATTTATGTTTTAAAAATCTATTTAGAAAAGTCAGTGGCTGCAATACCTCATCCTCTGAAAATAAGGTAACTCGTTTTCCTTTCATCAAAGGGTAAAATACCTGTTTTAAGAACGCATCAAACCCTAATTCTGCCATGAAAGGCAATTCTATTTCTTTATCTGAAAATTGCTGATCAAACCAGAGGAGATAGTTCAGTAAACTGTTGTGTTGGATGCAGACACCCTTTGGCAAACCGGTCGAACCCGAAGTATAAAGAACATAAGCTAATTGTTGAGGTAAAAGAGAAACGGAAGGCAGGCAACTTTCATTTTCCTTCTCAATTACTTTCCATTCTTTACTCAGATTAACTTGCTGAACTGGAATCTGCTTTAATTCATCCAATATACTTTGCTTATTAGTAAGAACCATCTTAGCTGCACTATCTTCAATAGCGTAACGAATCCTATTTACAGGCCACTTACTATCAACCGGAACAAAACTAGCTCCTGATTTTAGAACAGCAAGCATAGAAATGATAGCTTCTGCTGATCTTGGCATACATAAGACAACACGGTCTTCTGGTTCCAAAAAACGCTTTAAATAACGAGTGAGCTGGTTAGTCTTTGACTGTAATTCCCGATAAGTAATAGACTTGTCTTCAGAAACGATAGCTAAAAGGTCTCCGTTTAATTCGGCTTGTTCCTCAAAATAATCAAGGATATTATTTTTTTTCGGAGACTCTAGTTGGCTGTAACGGTCAGTGTTCAATTTGACTATTAATCTTTCTTCCTCTTGTTTAGTAAGAAAAGAAAGATGCATTAATTCTTTATGTGGTTTTTTTATACATTGATTCAAGAAAAATAGAAACTGACTAAATAACCTTTCTACATCGTCCACTAGATACATGGAGTTATCGAATTGAAGGAATAGTTCGAATTTTCCACTTGTGCATAGTACTGATAGTAAGAGCTTATACTTTTCATTTTCCGATCTGAAGTCCTTCATTGTCATAGTAATATCTCCTTGATGAGCTATTACTTGGTTATCTAGATATCGAAACTGGTACGGAATATAATCCTCACTTCCTGAAAAAAGAGTTGAGATGTCAACATATTCCACTTTCTCCATGGATTGTGATATATGTTCTTGAACTTGCTTATTGTATTCTATAAAAGTTTTTTCAGCATCATAAACTTCAATTGGAATGACTTTCTCAAACTGACCGATACTTAACTTTAATTCTTCATAGTTTCTCCCATCCACCACTAAACCTACTGGAAGATTGTGACAAGCTACTTTTGATAGGAAGGCCTTCCAGCTTGCAAAAAAGAATGAAGGGACAGCAAGATTATAT
The DNA here is from genome assembly GCF_014932895.1 of Bacillus thuringiensis. Lineage (GTDB taxonomy): Bacteria > Bacillota > Bacilli > Bacillales > Bacillaceae_G > Bacillus_A > Bacillus_A thuringiensis_AA. The sequence goes on from NZ_JACYOF010000006.1 coordinate 177,542, forward strand.
AATCGCGCTAGTTCTCTTAGCTTTATCGAAAGCTCTTCAGGTAATAACTTTCGAATAGATTGTCTGTTACTTTCTGTTGAAGATTCCTTTAGCCTTTCAAAGGGCAGGGCTTTTTTCATTATCTGAGTTTTATAGGAAATTCGCTCATTTTCCAAAAGCTCATTTTGCCACTGACTAAAGTCCACATATTGAATAATCTCCTCTTCCCCTATCGATTGATTAGTGGTATATAATTTAAAAGCATGATTAACAATTAATTGAAGAGAGATAAAATCCGTATTTAGACTAAGACCATATATATTTAGTTCATGTTCATATTCACTGATTTTGCTTATATTAATATGAACTGTTTCACCATTTTCGGCTTGAAGCTTTTGGCGTACGATATCTAAAGCTTCAACTTGTTGCTCGTCCTTATCCTGAAAGTTTGAGGTGTATGAAAAACTAAAACAAGCTTTTTCAAGAATAACCTGAATCGGGTATTCCATTCCTTCCACTTTTTGAAACCTAGAGCGTAAAATTTCATATTGATTGATTGTTTTAATAAAACAGTCCGTTAAATCTGGGATTGACAGTTTCCCTTGTAGTTTCAAAGATAAATGGTTATAAAACGGGATATTATAGACATCTTGTAATTCCCAAATTCTTTTCTGATGGCTAGACAAAGCAAATCCTTCTACCGTTTTCACAAACAACTCCCCCAAAATTATATTTTCCAGTTATTTGATTCTGTCATACCGACTAGTATTTTTCGTTCTCCTACATATGGGGATCTCGCATGAGCCGTCATCATATTATCAAGCATGAGAATATCTCCCTTTTCCCAAGGGAAGGTAACCATTTCTTCCTCATATACTTTTCTAATTTGGTCCAACACTTCTGGTTCAATGGAAGTTCCATCCCCATAATAAGAATTTTTGGGAACATCTTGCTCATCATATTGATGAAGTATTTCCTCTCTTATTTCTCTTGCCAAAGTCGTAATATGAAAAGCTGTAATTTGGTTAAACCAAATGTTTTCTCCTGTAATAGGATGTAATGAAACAGCAGGACGAACTTGCTCAATTCTTAGATGCTCATCTGACTTCCATATATAGTTCATCCCATTCTTTTGACAAATTTCTTCTACCAGATCTTTATCATTTGTTTGAAAAACATCTTGCCATTTCATTCCTAGAGAAAGCCCTAAATTTCTTACATACATGACCCCTTTCTCAGTAAATTTCTCCCTGATATTTGGATTCATTTTTTCATAGATGCGGCGACTATCTGCAATCGGAGTCTCACCGCCAGAAAAAGCAGGTATATCACAGTAAAAAAATATTTTCATAGGCCATTCTTGACCGTAGGCCATTTCGTTATGCAGTTCAATCCATTGATCTGCTGCAAAGTCGGTCGAGGTATAAATCTGATTTTGCACCGCACTCCTTGGCGTAGCATGATCTTTATATTCCAATAACTCACCAGATACCTGGCGTATGAATAAGTGAAAGTCTTTTGTATCTTCCACTTTAAAACCACGGAATAAGATGCCTCCATGTTTTGAAAGTAAAGTATTTAATTCCTCTCGGTTCCTTTTGGCCCATTCACAGATGTTAACCCCATCCATATTGGGTTCAATTACTAGGGGAAGGTTTTTACCTTCCTCTAATAGCCTTGTTTTAGTTAATTTTTGGTTCACTTGAACAGACTGTCTTCTTGTTCGATCCATTTTTAGTGATTTAACCATTCTACATACCCTCCTTACCTAATTTGGAACATTCACCGACTTTCGAATTCTTCTGTTAAGCTGATTTCTATTAATCTCTTTTTGCCTATTAAGCATTTCTTGGTTGTGTCTAATCAAGACACCTTGCAGCTTTTGATGAATCTCCTTCACAGACTGTTCATGAGAGACTGTCATTTCTGTTAAGATGTTTTCAAGAAGATATAGATAACACTCAATGGTTTCACTGCTAAACGCTACACAGCTGTAATTGATATCAAGAGAGAGCTGCTCACCTGGAGCTATAGACAGCGTTAAAGGAAAGTTGGTCTGTTCGGTTACGTCTACATCGAAAATGGTTGCCTTCTCAAAAAACGCTTGATTACCCTCGGTAGAAATCAAGTTAGGGAAGTTGGCAAAGATCAAACAAGTGTCAAACAGAGATTCTTTTGATTTATATCCAATCCACTCTTTAATTTCTGTAAGTGGGGTGCTTTCAATTTCACTTACCCTTAGCTGGAAAGAATGCATCTCTAAAAGAAGTTCCCTTAATTTCTTATCATTTGAAACATTTAGACTCATCGGCAAGGTATTGATGAACATACCAATCATTTCCTCAATTCCCTCAACAGGTGCAGATCTTCCTGAAAAGACAGAACCAAATATCACTTTCTCTTTTCCACTTACAAAATTCAGAAAAATAGCCCACGCTGTTTGCACCATCGTATTTAACGTTGTTTTTTTCTCGGCAGCTACTACTTTTAATTTTTCAGTCAATACCTTTGGTAATTTTCTTTTAATTTCGAGATGTGACTGCTTTCGATCACTTATACGTCCGCTATCCATTGTTAACATAGCTCTATCCTGATAGCCTTCTAGAGACTCTATCCAAAAATCACAATCCTTGGAAAAATCCTGATTTGTTTGCCAATCAATGTACTCTCCAAACGTCCTTGTAATTGTAACGTCGGGCTTTTCTCCTTTTGTTATCTTTGCATAGGCTTCGGACAATTGCATCAACACCATCGGCATAGACCATCCATCTAGAAGCAGATGATGGTAAGTCCAAATAAAGTGATACGTGTTTTTTTCTATTTTTACAAGTGTCAACCGTATGAGAGAATCATGTTCCAAATCAAATCCGGTTAAACGTTGAGATTCATTTATTCTTTCTAGATTTTGTCTAAAATCATCAAGCTCATAACCTCTATCGGTCCAGTCCAAAACATTTACATTTACTTTTCTGGATTGGTGGATAATATGGATTGGCTTTGTAAAACCCTCCCATAAAAAATTAGCTCTCAAGATACTATTTCTGTCCAACACATGCTGCCAGGCTTGACAAAAGGTCTCAACGGAAAACTCTCCTTTTATTCCAATGGCCATCTGTTCCATATATATTCCTGTTTCAGGATGCATTAGAGTATGGAACAAGATTCCTTCCTGTACTGGAGAAAGAGGATACATGTCTTCGATGGTAGCAGCATGTTGGTTAATCAATTTCCATTCGTTTTCGTTCAAATTAACTTTGTTAAAATTCTTAGGTAAATATGGTTTCCCTTCAAAATCCATTCCTAGCTTAATGATTTCCTTCACAATGCTACAAAACTCTGATACCAGCAGTTCTATGGTTTCATCTTTATGAAGGTGAGAACTGTACATCCAATCTAAAGAAAGCTCACCATTGTAAACGACTCCTTCTACATCTAGAAGGTAAGCCCGTGGAGCTGCAGAATCTCTAATTGGCCCAACGCTCTCATCTGACATCTCAAAAATAGAATTTTCAAAAGTTGTGTTTATTTGACCTAGATAATTAAAACTAACCTCCGAAGGGTGCTCTTCAAATGAAATCCCCCTTAAATACTTAAGAACTCCAAACTCTATCCCGTTATCAGGAATAGATCGCATGGCCCTAATGATTTCATTTACATCCTCTAACAGCGAAGAGCGTTCTTGAAGCTTAACTGAGAAAGGAAATAATGTTGTAAACCACCCAACTGTTCTGCTTAAATTGATTCCTTTTCTAATAGTCTCCCTACCATGACCCTCTATATCAATTTTGATGTTTTGGCCATGGGTCCATCTCTTCATAGCAATCATTAATGAGGAGATGAGGACTTCCTGAATTTTAACATTGAGAGTTCGGTTCACCTTAGTAAGCAAAAATTCAGTCTCTTTTTTTGAGAATCTAGCAGTCTTCTTTTTCAGCGAACTTTCAGTGTTAACAGCTTCATTTTTTTTCCCATCAACTGGTATTCTCATTTCTACTTTACTCATTCTCTTCCAGTAAGGAAGATTTTTACGTATTTCTTCCCCTTTTGCATAATGTTGTAGAGCAAAAGACCATTCTTTATATAAAGTAGTTTGCGGTAGAAACTTCAACGGCCTTCTTTCTTGAATTTGGTTATATGCTATTTGTAAATCTTCTAACAGGATTCGCCAGGACACACCATCTACAATTAGATGATGAATGGTTAAAAACAACTGGTTCTCCCCATTTTTTTTGTTTCTGAAGTATACAACCTTTAGTAAAGGGCCACATTCAATGTCCAATGATTTTTGTGACTGTAGAATAACTTGCCTCTTACGCTCCTGATCGTGGCTCGATTGGTTATCAAATTCCATCACATCTAATACGTACCGGTTTTCCAGTTCTTCCGTTTGTCCCCACTTTCCTTCCTCATGAACGAAAGAAGTATTAAAGACTTCGTGATACTTAGTTATTGCTTCTATAGATTTATCCAACGAAGTAATATCCAAGTCTTCTTTTACCTTTAACAGGATGGATTGGTTCCAATGATGTGGGTTATTTAACTTTTTCTCAAAAAACCATTGTTGTATAGGTGTGAATGGGACTATATCCCCTATCAAGGATTCTTCGCCACTTTCTTCTAGTAAGTCTACAGTTGACTGGGATGTTTTGTGTGAGAGGAAGTCATCGATCTTTTTAATTGTTTGATGTTCAAATAAATCTCTTGTAGTTATATCAATGGAAACCTCTTGGGATTTAGCTATAATCTGTAAAGCCAGGATTGAATCCCCACCCAATTCAAAGTAATTATCCTGTATCCCCACCTTTTCTACTTGCAGTACCTGTTCCCATATTGTGACTAGCTTCTTTTGCGTGTCATTAATTGGAGGGTGATAAAAATCTGTATTTTTGAAACTTTCAAATCTAGGTAATGCCTTTCTATCAACTTTTCCATTCGTCATCAGAGGCAGTTCTTCCATAACGTGAATAAATTTTGGAATCATATAATTAGGTAACTTGCTCTCAAGTGCAACTTTTATTTCTTTTGATGATGTTTCACCTTTAACTGTAATATAAGCAATTAAAACTTTAGTTTCAGAAGTAGAATCTACCATAACCAATGCCTGATTTACTTCAAAAAGTGACAATAATGCCTTTTCGATTTCCCCAGTCTCCACACGGAACCCGCGTATCTTAAATTGATCATCATTTCTACCAAGGAATTGAATGTCACCGTCAGGGGAATAACGAACAATATCTCCTGTTCTGTACATTCTTGCTCCAGGTTCACTGCTGAATGGATCTGGAACAAATTTTTCTGCCGTTAGACCCGGTTTATTAATGTATCCTCTTGCAAGTATGGGTCCGCCGATATGCAATTCACCTTTTCCTCCAGGGGGCACAGGTCTACCCATTGAATCTAAAATATAAATCCTTCTATTTGAAAAAGGGTATCCAATGGAAACAGACGCTGTATCATGTAGCTGATTTTGGACCAGGTAATGGGTACAAGTCGTCACAATTTCGGTAGGTCCGTAAAAGTTATATAAACTCGTTTCCCCTTTATGTACGTCATTCCATTTATTCGCATGAACAGTAGAAAGCTTATCTCCTCCTACCGCAAGTATTCTCAAGCTATTCATTATAATAGGCTGTCCAACAACACTGTAATGATTGACGATCTCATTCCAATACGGAGTGGGAAGATTAGCAATCGTAATACCATAGTTATTGATATTTTCAACAAATTCCTCCGAATCCCATAGGCCTCCTCCCCTTACAAACACTTCTCCACCACTAAATAGTGTCGGGAATATTTGTTCAAGAGACGGATCAAATGTTATAGTCCCGAACTGTAAGACTCGGTCAGTTTCGCTAAGATGAAATTTCTCCATAAAGGACACATAATGTAGAAAGGCTGCTTTATGAGAAACTTCTACCCCTTTTGGCAGGCCGGTTGATCCCGATGTATACATGATATATGCTGGCTGTTCAGGGGAGATAACAAGACTAGAGTGCATTTTCCCATCAGGAATAGCATCAATATTAACTATGTCCACATCCCCGAAAGAAATTTCTGGTATATTTTCATCCGCTATAATAAACTGAACCTCTGAATCATGAAGAATGTATTGTATACGTTCTTCTGGCATATGTGTGTCGAGCGGGACGTAAACTCCCCCTGCTTTTAGAATCCCTAGCATTGCTATGATGAAATCGGGTGATTTTTCCATCATAACAGCAACATTCTGTTTTCGTTTCAGACCTAACAGTTGCAAATGACTGGCTAATTGGTTTGCCTGTTCATCAAGCTCTTTATATGTATAAGTTACCGTTTCGTTTCGAACCGCTACCTTCTCTTCACATAATTGAACCTGTTGTTCAAACTTGCCGTGTAAAGTGCCTGCCGAAGTGACTAGAGAAGGCACCTTACCATTTCCCCAGGCTTCAACATCCTTTCGCTCCCTTTCATCTAATAAGTTTAGGGAATCCAAAGTTTGGTGGATATTCTGCAGAGCTGCCTTTACAAATCCCTCCATTCTGTCCAGCATTTTTTCTATTTCTGTTACTGTGATTACTGAAGAATCGAAATGTAATCGTAAGCCAAGAGCATCTTCAAAAGGAATAATGGCTAGACTTAAAGGGAAATTCGACTTTTCTTCAACTTGAAAATCACTAATAGAAAATCCAATATTTTCTTCTTTGAACATATTAAAATCAAATGGGTAATTCTCAAAAACAATAATACTGTCAAAGAGTGGTTTATCAGAATCTAATTCGCTTACCTTTTGTACTTCATACAATGGAGTATACTGAAATTGAGACAATTCCGATTGTTCCTTTTGGACATCTTTAATTACCGACAACAGAGTATTGCTGGATTTCATTCTAACTCGAATTGGTAAGGTATTAATAAACGGACCTACAATACTTTCTGCTCCTCTTATTTCCGGTTGTCTGCCAGACATTACACTTCCAAGAAGCACATCCTCTTGATCTGTGTAGCTGTTTATTAAAATTGCCCATAAACCCTGCAAGATTGAAAAAAGAGTTACATCCTGTTTACGGGCTAGTTCCTCCAATGCTTTTCTCTTTTCACCTGAAATGACGATATCTTTATGTCGATCCTGTGTAACCTGTCTATGCTGATAATGACTTCCACATAGGTAACTCGGTTCCACAAAGCCTTTTAGCTTCTCTTTAAAAAATAGCTTTGAATGCTCCATATTCTGCCTACCAATCCAAGATATGTACTCATGGAATTGAGGCGATTCAAGCAGTACAGGCGATTCATTTCTTTTTAAAGATTGATAGCAAAGAATTACGTCTCTGAGAACTAATGGCATTGACCAACCGTCCATTAAAAGATGGTGAAAAGTCCAAATAAACTGGTAACCATTATTCCGATGAATTAAATGAAATTTCATTGGAGATCCCTTCGAGACATCAAATCCTTCTTTTTGCAGTTTCTCTGCATATTGGTCAATCGTCAGGCCAAAATGTTCAGCGTGCTGGTTCCATTCTTCATTTTTCCAATCGATGCCCATTTTTTTATGAACCACCTGCAATAGCTTCTCGGACTCTTTCCAATGAAAGGTTGTTCGTAATGCAGAATGCCTATTTATGGTTCTTTCCCACGCCTTCTGAAAACAGTGAACATCCAAACTTTCAGATAACTTAAATTTTACCTGCTCTATGTACATACTAGTATCAGGCTGATGTATGGCATGAAATAACATTCCTTTTTGTAAAGGAGAACATTCATAAATATTTTCTATATTTTTAATATCCATTTAGGATGCTCCTTACTTCTAACTGTGTTTTAGAGTTGATAAGAATTTTTCTAAAGACTCTTGGTCTAATTTCGCTTCTGGAAAATCACTTGCTACAAATCCTACCTCTTCTGTTTCAGAACAAAACGAGATGAGGGCTTTAATATTATCCAAAATGTTATCTATAAGACCTTGAATTTCTATCATTGAAAAAACTGAGCTGTAATTGACTCTTAGACAAAATTTGTTTCTAAGTACATACGGTTCAAATTCCAATAAATAAATTCTTTTTTCTCGATAGTCTTTAACTGTTTCACTGAGATAGCTATGAAAAGAGAAAAACTCTGACTGAAAGAAAGATTGATCAATTTTCCCCAAGTAGTTATAACTGAATAATGCATCAGGAAACATCACGGCCGGACTTTTGTTTATCCATCTGGCTATACCATATCCAATACCTTCGTTCGGCAGTTCTCGTATTATATTTTTGACATACTTTAATAGGTCTCCATCCGGTGATACAAGATTGGAATCCCTTAAAAACACAGGATAAACAGATGTGAACCATCCAACAGTTCTAGAAAGATCGATTTCTTGCTGAAACGGCTTACGACCATGTGATTCTATATCTATTAGGACACCATCACCTTGAGTAAACTTCTTCAATGCTAAAGCAATAGCAGCTAAAACTGTCTCGTTTACTTTCGTCCCATAATACTTAGGTACTTCTTTCAGGAGCCCTCTAGTTTCCTTTTCATCTAAGAAGCTCTCTAGTTGCTTCCTGGTCCCTTCTGTCCCTTTTTCTAAATGAGATAAGTGATTTAATTTCATGCTTTTCTGTTGAATCCAGTAATTTTTCTCTTTATCTAGTATCTCTTGGGGCACACTAGATAAAGAATTAGACCATTCTTTATAGGAAGTAGCTTCATGAAGAAGCTTTAATTCACGTCCGGATAAAAGTTGATCCATGAGCACATCTAAATCTTGCAGCAATATCTGCCAAGAAACCATATCCACAACAAGATGGTGTGCGATAATGACCACTTCATTATCAAGGTGATTCCCCATATTAAAGTAAGCTGCCGATATCAGTGGCCCTTGTGTAATGTCCAGAGTTTTCTGTAAATTCGTTGCATATTCTATTACCTTTTTATTTTGTTCCTGTGTTTTACTGAAGTCTATGTACGTCACATCCAAGGATTGGTTGTCATTCATGTACTCCTGTATCCAGCCCGTTTCTTCCCTTGAAAATCTCAATCGCAAAGACTCATGAGTCTCCACGAGACATTCCATGGCTTGCTTAAAGAAATTAAAAGTTACAGAATGGCGGACCTTCAGGCGAAGAGCCTGATTCCAATGATTAGGGTATAAAAATTGTTGTTCAAAGAACCATTCTTGAATTGGTGTTAACGGTACTACACCTTCCGCTTTCCCTCTTTTCAAATGTTGTTCTTTAACCTTTTCCATACAAATGGCCATATTAGCAATGGTCCTTTTATCAAAGATGTCCTTTGGCTTTAAATTCCATCCTTTTTCCATAGCTTTGGAGGAAATTTGAATAGCAAGTATAGAGTCTCCGCCCATTTCAAAAAAACTATCCTCTATCCCAACTGATTCGCTCAATACTTCTTGAAAAATAGTAGTAAGTTCAATCTCACGGCTTGTTCTCGGAGCTGTGAACGTCTTGGATGAGATTTCATTTTCCATTTCCTGCAGTTTTTTTGTATCCACCTTTCCATTTTGAGTCAATGGAAGTTCAGGCAAAACGACAAATTGGTGTGGCATCATATAATGAGGCAACTTATCTGTTAGTTCCACTTTCAGTTCTTCTAGTGAAAAATCTATAGATGAAGTGACAATATAAGCAACCAGCCGGACCCCTTTTTTCTTTTCTTGTTTTACTAATACTACTGATTTAAAAACTTCTTGGTGCTCTTCAATTGCAGCCTCAATCTCTGCCACTTCAATACGAAAACCGTTTACTTTCACCTGGCCATCCATCCTACCCAAAAATTGGATACTGCCATCTTCGTTGTATCTAGCCAAATCACCAGTTTTATACAATCTGTCTCCGTTCCCAAATGGATTAGGTATAAAGCGTTCGGCTGTCATTGTCGGCTGATTATTATATCCGCGAGTTATCCCTTGACCTGCTATATAAATCTCTCCTACTGTCCCTTTCGGTACAAGATTTAATGAGCTATCAAGTATAAATATTCTTGCGTGTGCAGAGGGAAAACCAATCGGTACTACCGAATGCTGTCCATCTTCTAATTGATAACAACTAGCCCAAACCGTACCTTCCGTCGGTCCATATTCATTAAACATAGTAAGAGATGGAAAATGCTCCTTCTGAAAAGAATGTAAACTTTGCGGGAACTGCTCTCCAGCTACAATTACAGTTTGTAAATATCTAATTTTCTTTTTATTTGCTTGATTCAGCAGTAATTGAACAAACGACGGTACACTTAAGATGTGAGTAACTTGCTGATTCTCCATTATCTCTATGAGCTGTTTGACATCTAATCGTTTATCTACCTCTGTTAGAACAATTTTCCCTCCAACAGCCAACGTCCAGAAAATCCCTACCATTGAACTGTCAAATGAAATGGATGAAAGTAACAGAAAATTACAATTACCAGAAAGTTTAAATAACTCTTTTCTGGCCATCATAGAATAATAAATATTTTCATGAGTCACCATGACCCCTTTTGGTCTCCCTGTAGAACCCGAGGTGTAGATAATATAGGCAAGCTGCTTAGGAAGAATCGGTTTATCTATTTCACCTGTTTCAGTAAAGAGATCTTTTAATTCAATTATCTTAGCTTCTGACTGATTGAGTTTAAGCTTTTCGTCGGTTAATATATACGAGATACCTGCATCATCAATCATATATTTAATTCGTTCCATTGGATAATTGAGATCTAAAGGAACATATACAGCTCCTGCTTTTAAAATTCCCAGGATCCCTGCAATTGTTTCTACCCCTTGCTTGACCGCTAACCCAATTCTTTCTTCCGGCGCAATACCCAATATCTGCAAATTCGCAGCCAGCATCGTAGACTTCTTTAAAAGCTCAGCATATGTCAATGATTCTCTGCCCATAGACACAGCTATTGCGTCCGGATTCTTCTTCGCACACTTTTCAATTTCATTAATAATAAATGGGACTTGGCTTTCTTTTACCAACTGAGAACGGTTTAGAATAGTCAATTGTTCTGTTATTTCGTTTTCCGGCAAAAGGATATAATCTCTTATTCTAAGTTGATTATTTCTAGCAATTTGTTTTAACAATTGTTGATAATGACCGATAAACCTATTAATAATTTCAGCATCATATTTCTCAGGGTCGTAAAGCCATCTAAAGTGTAATTCTCTGTTATATTCCACACCTTCTAGTTCTATTTCAAATTGGGTAATGCTTCTTTTAAGAGGGTAGACTTCAATTTCTAATGAACCTAGTTTCCCTTTTGCCCCTCCCATCCCTAGAAAAGCTGCACCAAGATTGTTCTTTGTTATGCTTCTCATATTTTGGAAACTGAACATTACATTGGTGTGACTCTGAGCATCATGCAGCCCGTTTTCTTGCATAAGTTTTGTTAATTGAGAAAAGGAAATATCCTGGTTTGCAATGCCCTCTTGGAGTGTTTCAGAAACTTGCTTTAAAAGATCTGTAAATACATCATGTTCTTCAAAATCACCATCAATATATAAGGTATTCGCATAGAAACCTACATGATTCAGTATCTTAGTATTTCTTCTCGAAACAGGAGTAGCTACCCATATATGCTTTTGGTTGCTATATCTATGTAACAAGAGCTTAAAGCCTGCTAATAGCACAGTATATAAAGTGGTGTTATTTGTTTTAGCTATTTCTAACAATTTGTTTTTCAGTATTTCGTCAATAACTAAAAACGAAGATTCACCATTAAAAGAATGCGGTAAAGAATTCTTTGCCGGAAGGCTAACAGGATGAATACCTTCTCCGTTTATTAATCTCTCAGACCAGTATCTCCGCTCCTCTTCACTCTTAACATCCCTATTCTTTTGTCTTTGCTCTCGAGCAAAAGCTGCATAGTATCCCGTGGATGCGTGAATTTTTGGCTTTTCTCCCCTCAATAGCTCATCATATATTCGTCCAAATTCTTTCATCATCACCATAATGGACCATCCATCGATTGCTAAATGATGGACAATGAAAAGGAGAATCTTTTGATTACAGCTATTTTGGTAGATTCTAATCTTTATAACAGCCCCTCTCTCCAGTTCGAAAGGTACATGAGCTTCATCTGCTAATCTTTGGTCAAATTCCTCTTTTGATAGTAAGGAAAAATCATAAAATTTAAAATCCAGAGTCTTTTCAGGATGAATATACTGAATAGGTTGTCCATCTACTAATGTGTAATTTGTCCTTAAAGTTTCATACTGGTCCATAACTCCTTGGAAGGCTTCCTTTAGTACTCTGATATTGGCATCTTCGGGTAGAATCCAGGCTGAAAACATGTTTAAATGGTTTTGATTTTGCGATAAGTAATGAGATCGCCACAAATCCTCTTGATTTGGTGATAAAGGATTATGGTTACCTGCTTCTTCAATCATAAATATTCTCCTTTTAATTCATTTATTGATGGCCATTAGCCTACGTCATTAATAATTTGCTGTGATGTCATCAAACCGGACTTGATAACTCCATAAACGCCGTGTATATTATTTGTCCAGTGGCCTGTAAAATAAAGCCCCTTTACAGGAGATTTTGGGCCCATTTTTGCAAGCCATGGTTGTTCTTTCACCTTACTCCACCCATACATCGCTCCATTTTGGTTTCGCGTATATCTTAGTATTGTACTAGGTGTAGCTAGTTCATGTAGGACGATTCGTTCCTTGAAGCCTGGAAGTTGCATTTCGATTCGATTTAAGAAATCATCTACTAGAAACCCTTTACCTCGTTTTAAACGAATACTTTCTATCTCATCGTAATTACAAAGTGCTGTGACCGTTACTATTGCATGTTTAGGAGGTGCTAGACTAGAATCGACATGACTTGGACAGCAAATAGACATTGGTGTAACTGACTTCTCTTGAGGATGATATAAATAATGAGGGTTATGATGCACATGTTGTGGAAATACAAATAGTTCATGTGGTATATTCTTACTCCAATTATCATCGTCTTTTATTCCTGCATACAAAACAATAGCAGAACACGATGGTTTCAACCTTTCAAATTTCTTTTTATATAATGAAGAAAGATGCTCTTCTCCCAACAAATCCATATAGGTACTTTTCATGTCAGCGTTTGATACAATAATATCGGAATAATATTCATTACCTTTATGGTCTATAACCCCGGTTACTTGTCCGTTAGACATCCGTATTTTTTCAACTTTCCTACGTAAAACGATGTCAGATCCGTTCGCTTTAATATAGTCCCCCAAGAGATTAGCAAAAGCTTGTGTGCTACCTTTTGGATAAAACGCACCGTTGTGGTAAGACATGAGAACACTTATAATATATTGTGCAGATAATTCACCTGGCGATTCTCCAGCATATAAAAATAAAGTACTTAATACTGAGATAGCTTTTGGATTATTTAAATAACGTTCTAAAAATTCCGTAAAAGATACATTACGAATGCCAGATAGTTCTTTAATAATTTCTTTTCGATCAACCTCGTCCTGTGTTTCTGTTGAACTTACTTGAAGCAGAAGCCCACCAATTCTTATGATTTTGGAAATGACCTGCTTAATTCCCTCTTTATCGTCTGGAAACCATTTACACATCTTTTCTTCTAATTCATAAAGGTTTGAGGGGATACTGTACCTATCTTCTCCAATACTTGCAACATACATTGGATTTATTTCAATAAAATTGATTTTCTGATTTAACCCAAGGCTGGATAGAAATTTTTCAATTAATCCACCTTCTTCACACCCACCCATTAAGTGTACAGCTGCATCAAAAATAAATTTCTTTCTTCTAAACGTGCTGGCACAGCCTCCTATTACATAATGCTGGTCTATTACCAACACTTTCTTTCCCGAATGCACTAATTTCCCTGCAGCTGAAAGGCTTCCTAAGCCTGCCCCTATGAAAATAGCATCGTATTTTTTCAATTTGCGTCACCTACTTTGTCTTCTTTTAAGTAAATATAATCTGTGCCTATTTAAGGCAACTATCTATAACCTTTTACATCTACATAGGATTATTAATATTACCGTGTTAGCCTGTTTTTCCTTAACGGTTTCAACATTACAAAAAACACTTTCTTTCTCTATAATCAAGTAATTCATTTTCATTTTAAAAAAAACTATACCTTCACTACACAAACTTCTTTCTTAGCGTGTACTAAGACCCTTATCTTATTTTTATATTAATAGAATTTTCAGTTATCGTCTATTGAGAAAATCCATTGTTTTTTAGTCTCTTAATCAGAAGATTACAGTGAAACTTTCTCAATATGACCGCTTGTATTCATAAAAACAAAAAGATTTTTACCATAATTGGTAAAAATCTTTTCTTAAATCAATATATAGGGCAGTAGTATAGAAAAAGGTGTACACTCCTCAATTCTATTAATTTAAACCTCATAGAATAATGTATTATATATTATTCAGAACCTCTAACAAAGGGCATAGTCATACAACGAATACTCCCTGCACCGTGTTGTAGATGATTCACTTGAACTCCTATAAAATTCATATCCGTGAACTGCCTTTGATAAAATGAAATTACTTCCTCATTCACTAAAGCCGTATTTTTATCCAGGTTAATAAAATTGGTATAATCAATTAAGTAGTTTTTATCTGGAAGCCAATAAATAGAGTAACCGTGACGGCCTACGAACTCATCAATCGTATTCAATTCGCACTTTTCAGATTTATTCGATTTTCTATAAACCGAAACAGTAGTAAATTTCAGGAACGGAGCAGCCAAAAATAAATTTCCTCCTAGAATGTTACATACCACATCTAAATGAAGGGATTCCATAGTTCTAGGAAGAGAAACAAAACCAACTTCTTCTACTCCTAGTCCAAATAAAAAAAGTGCCAGCTCCTTTTTATTATTGGAGCGATGTCCTGTATTAATCAAAACGCATTCTGGACTAACAATTAAAAAGTCACCAAACTCTAATGAAACACAAGAAGGAACAAAATAGGTATGATCCGCATCAAACCAATCCACTAAAGCAGACTGAGTATAAGAGAAATCTGCTTGCCTAATTTCGTTTCCTGAGGCTCCCATCAATAATTTGTCACCATATACAGCTCCTACATCCCTTACGAAGATGCGATTCACGAGCCTGTCCCACAACTCATCCTTTAACACGTTATTTACATCATGTACTTTACATCCAAAATTCTCTAATTTTAATTTCAAAAGATGATGCTGTTCAATCGCTAATTCAGCAATGAAATCATGTACAAATCCAACAGCTGGCACTTCAGATCCCAAGACATTATATGGTGTTGGTGCACATAATAAGACCTCTTTTAAAGTCCCATACTCAGAGTTACAAAATGGCTTAATTTTATATTTCAGCATGGTGATAAGCTTCCTCCTTAATGGATAGTAAGAAATTTTAATCGGTGAAAGTTTTAGCTAAAAACATGAATAAATATATGGTAATGTAATTAGATAAAAACGTTATAAGTACTTTATTTCATTAATCTCTTAATTGTAAAAATTCGGATAAAGGTGCGTTTATGTAGAAGTGGTAGGGTACTCTGTTATTAAATTCGCATTAGTCTGTTGCTAAAAAATATTTTCGTTTCATTATTTCTAAAAATTCTTAAAATTTTAAAAAACACTCTTCCCTTCCTTCGTTTTTTTTGTAATAATTACCGATTAAGGGGATTAATTGAAATCCTATGCATTTAAGATTTTAGGGGGTGAATAATTTTCCGTCAACTATTTTTTGTATAAATATGAGGACAAAACATTAAATCCTCTGTAATCAACTTTGATAAAATACTTAAAAATATTTCTTAAAATAGAGTATGCTAAGGAGGGGAAATTTGGAAATATATGCAGTAGATGTTAGTAATCGTCTAGATAGAAAATATTTTCAACACCTATTTGAATGCTTAAGTTCGCAAAAACAGTATAAAATTCAGTCTTTCTATCATGATGATGATAAAGAAAAAACCTTAATCGGGGAAATCTTGATACGCTATATGATTAGTCATTATTTGAATTTGAAGCCTAATAGAATAATACTTAAATATAATACATATGGGAAGCCTTACATAGAAGGGAATCTCGCCTTTTTTAATCTTTCACATTCAGGGAAATGGGTAGTAGCTGTAATAGATCATAAGGAAAATGGAATTGATGTCCAGGAAATTGGAAAAGTTGACATGAATGTAGCTAAAAACTTCTTTTTACAAAGAGAATATTTAGAACTAATACAACTAGAAGGTGAAGCTAGAGCTAATTTATTCTATGAACTTTGGACCCTAAAGGAAAGTTATATTAAGACCGTCGGAAAAGGGCTTTCCATACCTCTTAACTCTTTTACTTTTAAAAAATCGACAGAAAATCAATATCAATCTTTTACAGGAAAAAAAACGATTTTTTTCCAAACATATAACATAGATACCCAATACAAAATGGCATTGGGTTCTTATAGCACTCAACTGGCCCAAGATGTAACCATATTAACAAGTCAACATCTGTATAGGCTCTTTGTAAATTCTCTGTAAAATGAGCTAATCATCTAATGTCTAACAAAAAAGTTTATATAACTTTCATCTAGAAATACCTTATAAATCCTTAAATAGATTAAAATTTAAGCTAATCCATCTATTTATCAAAAATTAGGAAGGTGCAAACATGGAAAAACTGAGACTTTTATGCTTGCCTTATGCAGGAGGATCTGCAGCCTCTATCTACTTGCCGTGGAAAAGAAAATTAAAGGAACAAGTGGAAGTTATTCCTCTTGAATTAGCAGGCCGAGGAAAAAGAATCAAAGAGCCCTTATTGCAGTCAGTTGACGATATAGTGACAGACCTTATTGAAAAAACATTCCATATGTTAAACGAGGAGCGACCCTATGCTATATTTGGCCACAGTATGGGGGGACTATTAGCATACCAATTCTGTCGGAAAATTAATGAATTGAATTTGCCGCAACCGAATAGCTTAATTGTTTCAGGATTTCAACCTCCTGATATTAAGTTGAAAGGCGACATTCACCTTTTACCAATTGATGAATTCGCAAAAAAGATGGCGCAAAACGGAAATATTCCCACTTCAATTTTTGAAGATTCCAGCTTGTACAACCTTTTCATTCCAATCTTATATTCTGATTATACAGCTGTCTTTAACTATGAATACCAGCCTGCAGATAGTATGAAAACTGATTTGCATTTATTTACGGGAAAAAATGATTACCCAGTCTACCATCTCAGAAAAGAGTGGTCTCGACATACAACTGGAAAATTTGAAGAACACGTTTTTGAAGGCGGTCATTTTTTTATTCGCGAAGATGAATTAGAAGTCCTAAATAGAATAATATCTATACTTTCTTCGAATAAATTCCTAGAGCAAAGATAAAGTAACAAAGTTGGTTGTTAAATATTTGCATATAACCCCTTAATCTTCGACATACTGATATTAATATTCTAGATAACGTAATCCGTACGAAAAGTATAATTTATACAAGTAGAATATTATAAGTCTAATATTAATTTGTTAACCATGAGATAGTATGTACAAATTAATTATATTCGATATCTACTATTTCTTTAATGATTAGCTGACTATAATTAGTCAGCTTTTATGTTTTGAAACGTTTTATATTTATCATGTTTTCCGCTTGTTCATACTGCACTATGAAAGTCCTATTATTCGTAAAGGGAGACTTTCCTTATCATTTTCATCTAAGCGTATTAATTGACCAAAATGCGCTTTCCACTCTATGGAAAAGCTGTTTTCGTTTGAAGGGAAATTCAAAAACATGACGTCAACATTACATTTTCGTAAGATAATAAAATCACCTACATAAATATTAATAAATGAGGTATTCGCTTAGCCATTGAAAATTATTTAAAGGATTACTTTCTTCATGTTTTTTACTATTCCATAGCTTGCTTCAAATTTACTCTTCGCATTTATTGCCTTCTAACAACCATCACACATGACTTAATACATTATTGAAAGGAAAAAAGCTCTGCATTATGCAGGCTTTCTTTATGATTTTACCGTTAAATTATTCATAAAACTTTCTATAGAATTCGCCTGGAATATACGTAAATAAGGAGAGTGAACGTCGTAATGTTTATCAGTAATGATAAGGATTGAAGGGAAAAATTTAGAAGCTTTCGGTTGCCAAGATTCATTGTGCCATTCTTGGCTATGGTAGTATAACTCGTATCTATTTATCTTATCTTGCATTATCTTTTTACTGTACATTGACCTTTGAACTTCAATAAAGAATGGCGATCTACGCCATATGGTAAAAGCATCCGGCTCCATATATTCTTTTCCATACTTTGGCTCCACTTTGAATAGCTTAGGATTTTCATAATGAACGAGTTGTTTGTATGCGTCCACAATACCAAGGAAATGAGGAATTTTTTGACTTGCCTTTCTGATAGGACTGGGTTGCGGAAAATAAATGTATGGGTGCTGCAATACGTTAGCATCCACATGACCATCTCTTCTTAATCGTTTCATAACTGTATTACAACAAGTTATCGCATTTTTTAATCCTTGAAAATGTAAATAAATAATATCGTCACGAGACATACATCTAAATCGCTTCAAATCATTCAAAATTTCTATATCTCTACTCTTCATCATCTAACACCCCGAATAAAGGCATTTCTTTTTGCAGAGGTCTTTTGGACATTTTCTCCTCTTTAGCCATACGATATGGCTCAACAATTTGTTTCGCTTTACTTAATGCCAAGTAAGGTGCTTGCACTTTTTTTAATCCATTTTGTTTAAAAATCATTTGGCCCGATTGCTCTAAATACTCTGCACCAGGAGTACCCATGATATTACTATTAATCACACTATCACATTTAAAGCCAATTCTAACGGTCATATTTAGCTTTAACTTACCGTCCAACACTTTTGCATCTGGCCTCTGCATGCTAAGTATAAGAAAGACCCCAAGTGATCGCCCGACTGCTGAAACCTTTTCAATTATAGCCATACACTCTTTTTCATCTTTGAGCATAGCCACTTCATCAATAGAAAGCAGAATATATGGCTTTTGATGATTTGGATTTAATTTGTTGTACACGTCAATATGATCAACTTCATATTCCTCCATAAGTTTTCTTCGTTCTCTGATTTCCTTCCATAACTTTTGCAGCATTATTTTCATTTCGATTTCTTCCATACAAACTTCTTTTACATGCTTCACTCTACGCAAAAAATGAAATTCAGAGTTTTTTAAGTCACCAAGGTACAAATGCAACTTTTCAGGAGACATATATTGAATGAGTGTGGATAGTACAACACGTACCATACTACTTTTCCCGCTTCCCGTTTCTCCTGCAATTAATAAATGCGGTGAATTGGAATCAATCATATCGTACGCAATCATTTTTCCGAATTGGTCCCTGCCGACCACAACAGGTAAACGGTAACCTTTTAATAGTGGATGCCATTCCCTATAACAATAATTGTACGGTTTTAGCCCAGTATCTGAGCGAAATACATGTAGGACAAACTTTTTCACATCCCCTTCAATCGTTATATTCCGTCCTAATATTTGCTGAAAACAAAACCATTTCTTTTCAATCTTCTGTGGATCTAATCCGTTTGGTATGGTAAATACATATCTCACGCTTTCTGCTGAAGAAGAAATATTATGTACCTTCGGATAAATAGGCATTTTCCCCCCGCGTGTTTGATGTTCCGTATATAGACCTGCTTTTCCAAATACCTCTATAAGTTGATTCCTTAACCTTTGTGTATGAAGCCACTTCTTTATCATTCGCATATACTCCCTCCTAAAACATGATTACGATGCGAATAAATACATATCCAATCAAACAAACTCCACCTATTCGCATGCCGTAATAAATACCTTCACTTATAAATTTAGCTGCGGATATATGGTCATGTCGCACCAAATATTTTTCTAACATGACTGCCCCGATTAAAACCGTTCCTATTACTCCTAATGCAATGTAAGTATGTAGTACCTGATCCGACATATGAAGGAATGCGAAAGGACTTAATGAATTGTATTTACGGATTTTCTTCTCTTTATCTTTGTATGACCGATCCATAAACTCACCAAAAGAAATTGTTTCCTTCCTACCACGCATTTAAATGCCCCCCTCTATAAACAAAATGAACAAACTAGATAAAATATAGGGTTTATACGCTTATTACCTTGATAGCATTATCTTGACTGTTAAAGTGGTAGGTACTTTGCTAGTACAAAAGCTAGTTGATTTGGTATCTACTTTGGTAATAAGTTTACTAGATACCGTGGTGGCTACCTTGATACATCATATTGCGTGGGGCTTGTACATTATTAACACTTTTGTTTAAAAAAATCATGCTTTGGTAAAGATGTGATTAATAGAAGATTTAAGAATAGGAGTGTTCATAATGTTTGGCTTGGGAAAACCATTATCAAAGTTTGGTAAATTTTTAAGAAGAAATAATATTACTCAAACCGAATTAAAGGAATGGAGTGGAGTTAATCAAAATACAATTAGTCGTATTTCTCGTTCAAATACATACAAGCCTTCATTAGGGAATGGCCAAAAACTAATTAGGGCCTTAAAAAGAAAAGGTTACAGTGTAGACTTTGAGGATTTCTGGATGTAATAATCAGCTCGATAAACCGAGCTGATTATTCGCAATACATCAACTAGAATGAGCACAAATTTTCTAAAGATATCACAAGCTGAAACACAACTGGACATCTAAAATTAAGAGAACATTATCCGAGGTTTTTTGCTATACAAATAAAAGTGCTAAAATTCCAAAGAACGTGTATAAAAAGTGACGAACAAAAGATATAGTGTTAATAGCGATAATATCAATACACAAGTAAAATACACGATAGAAATACGCTTTCTATTTCTCTTCTTGAACAGCCTGTAAATCGACCTTCCATTGTTTCAACAAATCCTTTTTACGTCGCATCGAATTTGTACCCCTCAGATCGAATTATGAATCTATAAATTATATTATATATATTTATATATTCCCTTCAATAAAAAAAGAGCACCCTCGATATTGGATGCTCTCAACGTGAATTGGGGTTAATCCTGAGCATTGAATAGGACACGAAGAACTCGTCCTATTACATAATATGCTTGTCCATATTATAATGTGCAATAAAAAAAGCACCCTCGCCCAGGCGCCAAGAGATACATATACATTGAGGTAACTAACACGCTAGAAAAGACCCTTCCGTATCATTGTATGATTCTCAATTATCTTTATACCTAGCAAACTCATTAAATACGTTTAATATATAATTTTTATTGGTTTAACCATGCATAATTCAATCCAATTCATGGTTAATATTCTAAAGAGACCAATGATGTATTATAATTCTTTATATACACCAAGGAGGTTTATCATGCTCAACTTTCATAAAATACTGCCCATCTTAGGCTTCTTTTTATTTTTATACTGTTTCATCAGTTTCATCTTTTTATTACTATTCCTTAGCGTGTAGTAACAATACATATAAATATATGTTTAATGTTTAATATATAATTTCTATATAACAAAGAAAAAGTACTCGTTTCGGATGCTTAACATATACCAATATTAATATTGAATAGCTTTATTGATAGACTTTCTAGAACAATAAAAATACTAGCTGAAACTGCTCTATATCCGATATTCTTTCCTGTAACATTAATAGTAATCTCCACTAAATGAGTTTGCACATCATCTTTTTCAAAAATTTTATCTTCAACCTTTTCAACTATTGCTACACTATCCACTTCTTTAAAAGTTTTCAGCAATTTTGTTTCTAAAAAATTAAAATCAAAATTTTCATCTTTAACCACATCAAATTTAATCTTCATTTTAATTCCCCATTTTTAACTAGTTAATATATAATAATCAATATGATTATATATTAATGTATTTGATAATTCAAAAGTTATGTTTTATCGATTTCTCCATAGTTCACATATCTAATAAAGCAAAATTTTAAAAACCAAATGGAAAAGTTCCTCTTCCAAGGCCAAGATTACTCTCAACCTTCCCTAAGCTACCGCGTCATATAACTTTCTACCTATTTTAGCTATTTACTTTATGTTTGGTGGTTGGGAGAAGACTAAGAATCTTCTCATTTATCCCCCATAGGTTCGGTCAATACTTAAGTTGTCCCATCGCCTTTGCTAGCCGACTATAATTACACAACGTGATAATCAATTTTTAAATCTATATATATAGTTGTATAAATAATTAGTTAAGTGTTAAAATAGCATAGGTACTCTTTAGGGAGTTCTCATGTAATTAAGCAAGAGTTCAAAAATTCTCGATTCTCAGCCCCTTGGAGCGCCCTCCAAGGGGCTAAGCTACATAAAATAAAAAGAGAGCGTCCTCGCTAGTGACGCTCTCAATGTGAATTGGGGTTTATCCTGAGTATTGAATAGGACACGAAGAACTCGTCCTATTACAATATATGCTTGTCCTTTTCATAAGGTGCAATTAAAAAGCATCCTCTCCCGGACGCTAAGAGATACATATATATTGAGGTAATTAATAAGCTAGAAAAGACGCCACCCAGATCACGGTAGCGCCTACGATAATTGCTATTGTTTTAATCATTAACTAGTATATCTGGCCCCTTCTTCAACATGTATGAGAACCCTGAAACAAATACAACACTAAATATTATAATAGAAGACCAAATATTAAAATGATATTCTTTACCTGCAACTAAATTATAGATGTTATGGACCAAGAAATTAGCACCTATAATAATTCCACCTAACATTGAACTAATTAAAATGCTCATTAAATAAAACCTGAGCTTCTGAAACATTTTCCATCTACCCCTTTTCTAAAATAAACTTCATTTAGGTAATTTTAGAAAATTATACCATTTATTTTTTAGGTATTATTAAATCTATAGTTTAATTAAGGTTATTTTAAGGAATGGATAATGTATTCAAATTCATGTTTAATGTGTAATTTAGATTCAATAAAAAAACACCCGTTTTGGAAGTTTTTAAATTTTCTCTATAACACAAACCATTGTTTTTTTCGATGGCGCACAATATGAATGATTCTCATTTTTATGAACAAATATCTCATACTTACCCATCACTCGGAATCTTTCTATTTCAGATTCACCAAATTCTGATACGGAATCACATAGAATTGTTATTTCATTATCAGCGTTGTATAACAAATCATGAATTTGCCTTTCGGTATATATTTCCCCAACCAATAACCCTCCTATATATGGCATTATTTATCCCCCTCTCCCGACTTATTTATTCTATGAAAACCATAATTATCCTCTTATACAGATAAAATAAAATCATGATAGAAGTAACGGCTTACAAGAGAAGAGGAGAAATCCCATCCATGATTATATCTTTGATTGGACTAGCTCGTAGAATGGATTCACTTTTGATGGAGTCGAAAAATTATCAAATACAATAAAAGCATCACCGTAATTCAATGTTATTTTTTTGATAGCAGGGATACTAGACATCTCTAAAACTATACCATTTGTATGATTTAAGTGATTTACCTCAGCGTATTCATATTCCCATTTAAGGCCTTTTCCGAACATATAGTCAGCACAAAACAATAACTTCTTATTTGTAGCAGCTAAAATTCCAGATCTACTAACATAACCAAGATTCATTGCACAATAAAGTGTAGAAATTACTTCTTCATTGCCCTGTAAGTATTCTTTTACTGTTTCCAAGTTCGCCTTCACTACTACTCTCCCACATTTTTAGTATTAAATTATCATCATTATACATCTAATTTATTATATATTATATTTTAGCATTTATGAGCGCCCATTCTAATAAAATCCCATATATTCAAATTCCCACTAATGAAATAGCAATTATTCGAATTGCATTTCTCCCCTTACTATAAAACTGATTCCTCTTCATTAAATAGCAACAATCTGCTCCTGGTATATGCTTCTTGTCCTTCGGTTGATGAGACATCTTTACATAAGATTGGATGATTGGTAGTGGTACCGCGAATATTGACTTGTCCCTAATGAGTTCCATCAGGAAGAAAAAAATTGCTCCATCTTTCCTTCGAAAAAAGAATTTAAATCGAATAAAACCCAATATTCCGTCAATAATGTAGACAACCCATTTCTTAACCATATTCCATGATTAGAGCAGTTAGTTTTGCTAACTGTTCTTTTTTTCGTTCTTTCTATTTAACTCTTCGACTGTGTTTCCTAAATAATTACATATTTCCCATTCTCCTTTTCTGCTGAAATATTATGTTGTTTAATCTTAACCACTACTCACCGAACATCTTATAATTGTATATAATGAATTTCAAAATAAGGGATTAGGAGTAGATTAAATGCCCGTTACACTAGAACTTATTCTTTTCATTCTTATAGCAATGTTTCCAAGTCCCATTGTTATTCCTCGCTTTCTATTAGAAGGATTATTTTATTAAGTTTCCACAAAATGGTAATTAATATATAATTAAACTATTCAAATCTTAGGTGGTGATGCAAATGACTGATACGATCCGAATTGTTCTTTTCACTCTTGTAGGAATAAGTGCCGTATTTTCTGTAATTAAAGAATTTCAAAAACCAGAAAAGAGAAAATTTTGGATTACATTCGAAACTTTAATTCTAATCGGGGCAGCTTGGATGTTAATAGGGCTTCTCATGTAACTTACATAATTAATAAATCCCCTGAATAAAATTCAATACTTCGTCAATAATGTATATGACATTAGATTTTCTCCATTCCCCCTTGGAGATGAGCAGTTAGCTTTTGCTGGCTGCTCTTTTGTATTTTTCTTATGCATTCTTTAATTGGCAACATTTTTTCTGTTTATCCCATATTACATATCTTGTACTTTCAATCTTTGCACATGAAATAATTTATTTATAAAAATATGCGACATCAGTAAAAATGATTTATATGAAAAACTTCCGTAAGAAGATAATTCAATCTTTACAAACGCTTTGGGGATGCTTAGCATTTGGTGCATTAATGTTTGCCATCTACTTAATTATAGACTTATCAAATGCCCCTTTAAATACATTAGGCTAGAGAGACTGGCAAGGTTCTGCATTAGGCGCAGTCATTTTAAATCCAGTTTATCTTAAATAAACTGGATTTAAAATAAATATTCCGTCAATACTATATGTAGGCTGTATGCCAAAATTCATTTAAAGTAGTTTTCTCTGTATCTCCTTGCATTGAGCAGTTAGCTTTTGCTAGCTGCTCTTTTATTTGCAACCTTTTCACACAAGATCTCTTACAATAAATTTAGTTCTTTCCTATAATTTGAATTCTTCACTTGAATTATAAAAATGGGATTTTATTCAAGGTAACACTTAGTCGAAACAAATTCATTATTCAATTATTACTAATCTAATTAAAAGGAATTCAGATTCCAGCCCAAACATCTTTTCCGTATCGACCTTCACGTTGTAAATGATCCAACCAATTCCTTGCTTCTTGTTCACTTACCTCATGAGTTTCTTGATATGCTTGACAAAGCGTATCTTCTACATCCGGAGCCATTTTACTCCCATCACCACATATATAAAGGTGAGCGCCATTATCTAATAACGAAATTAAATTGATTCTATCTTGTTTTATTAAATGTTGTACATATGTTTTGGGATATCCTTCTAAGCGAGAAAAAGCTGTGTGTAAAGAGATTAGTCCATCTCTTTCATCATTTTCTAGTTCTGCACGATAGAGATAATCCTTTTCAGGATGCCTACAACCGAAATATAGATGAGCTTGTCCTAAGTTAATACCTTTTTGCTTTTGAACACGACGCGCTTGTAAGAATCCACGGAATGGTGCAATTCCAGTACCTGGTCCAACCATAATAATTGGTGTTTCTGGATCTTCAGGTAATTGAAAGTTTGATTGTGGCGTTCGAATGAAACAGCTAATCTCATCTTTATTATGACGCTGAGCTAAATAATTAGAAGCGACTCCTTCATATTTCCCTTTCCCACTCCATGCAGGTGCATTAACAACACCGACCGTAATACTCAGGCGATCCTGTGCAACGAGTGGAGAGCTTGAAATAGAATAGTAACGCGGTTTGAGCGCAGGAAGAAGTTCTAAAAAGCGTTCAAATCGGAGTTCACAGGCTTCATACTTTTCAAGAAGATCCAACATTGAAATACGTTTCTTTAATATTTGTTCATAATAAACTCCTTCTTCCAATAATGCTTCCAATTCATTTTTATGAGGAGGACAGGCTGTGAACATCGCCAATTCCCGTATTTGTGCTCGAGTGGCTGCTTCCTGAACTTCAACACTATAACTAAGAAGGTCAAATAAACTAACAGGACTATCCAAAGGTATGTGATTTACACTGCGCCCACTTGCGCTCAGTATAACTTGATCCTTTCCGTTTAATCCAAAGCGTTTTAAAATCCGGTTGATATTTTTCTGGCTATTACTTGGAAGCACCCCAAGGTGGTCTCCTTCTTGATAAGTAATACCTTCTGGCAAAGATATCTCGATATGGCGAGTGCTTCTGTCACTGCTGGATGATTGGAGTTCACGATTTTCCAATACAGATGCATAAACTGCTTCATATGTCCGCGCAAGAGGAGATCCTCCAAGACGACTGACAAATTGCAGACTCAAAGTACTGCGCTCTTTCTCCATATTTTTGTTGAGTTCCAATCCAAATGCTTTCATCGCATCAGACCACATGCTTTGTTTCCATTTCTCGAGCTGTTCCTCAAAGTCACCGCTTGCATCCGCTTCTCCACGTGTCGAAAATCTTGTTGCTCCTTTTTGAGCCATCTGCTCATCAATGTATCTTGGAATCCGCTGATAGGTACTAGCCCAATTATGATCTCCACAACCAAAAACTGCATATTGAACACCTTTTAGCTCATCCGGTTTTAGTTCCTCCAACCACTGCACAAACTGACCTGCATTACTTGGCGGCTTTCCATTATAAGAAGAAGTCACAATTAGAACCGCTCCTTCTTTTGGCAGACTTCCAATTCGATCATTAAGAGCAACCACTTCCGTTTGAACACCTTCTAAACTAGCTGTATCTGCTAGTTCCCTTGCAATCCCTTCTGCTACCCCTGTATCTGAGCCCTACAGAACAAGAAGTGAAAGATTATCGATTCCAATGATAGAAGGGGTCTTCTGAACGTGCTGTTCAATTTCATAGTCTTTCAACGTTTCCTCTATAGGTGCAAAAACAGTAGGTTGGCTGATAACTTTATTTCGGGGTAGAACCTTAATCTTAAAATCACCGGGCTTTAGCGTTAATGTTTGTTTTACGTCTAGCTGATAGTTTTGATAATCGATTAATTCAAAATGTTGAAGAAGCATTCCCATTACGAGAGTGGCTTCATGAAGTGCAAACTGCATACCGATACATGCTCGCTGACCATTTCCAAATGGCTTATAAGCATGATGAGGGACTTTATCCGGCTCTTCAAATCGTTCAGGTTGGAATTCTTCCACATTTTCTCCCCATGCGTCTTTATCCCTATGTAGCTGTGGAATAAGGACAGAAATACGATCTTCTCCTTTCTTAATTGGGTATTTTCCACCAATTACTGTATCTTCTTTTGCATAGAGACTGAATGCTGGGGCAGTAGGCCAGAGACGTAGCGATTCATTTAAAATCATCCGTATATACTTAAGTTTCATAACTTGTTGATATGTTGGAGTAGGATCTGTCAATACCTGATCTACTTCTTCATAGGCCTTTTTCAACTTATCCGGATTCTTTAGTAAAAAATAGATCGCAAAAGATAACAATCCACTTGTTGTCTCGTGCCCTGCTATTAAAAAAGTGATAATTTGGAAACGAATATTTTCATCATCCAACTTTTCACCAGTTTCTGGATCTTGCACATTTAACATACGGGCAAGCAAATCATTTTCTTCCTGATTTCCATTACTTTTACGTTCTGCAATAATATTATCTACTAATGAAAACATGGTTTGGATATCATGCTGAAATTGACGTTTCGTTCTCCACATGAGTTTGTCTTCTATATCCAGTCGCTGTAATTGATGCATCGCCTCATCTAGAGCACGACTCATGCTAGTGATAAAAGGATGAGGTGTCTCACGATAAAAGCTATTAAATCGGTAATTAAAACCGCATAGACCAATTGTATCCAATGTAAGACGGGTCATATCCTCCGGAACGTCCACATTTTCATTCGGATTAAGTCGTGCCCATTTCTGAACGAGTTGTACGGCAATATCGACCATCATGGTATGGTAATCTTTCATCGCTCGTTGGCTGAATGTAGGCATCAAAATATTATGAGCTTTTTTCCAGTTAGGCTCGTGAGTCTCGCTTGTAAATAATCCATCCCCAGCAAAGGAACGAACCTTTGCTAAAGCACCCTCTATACTTTTATCGAACCGTGTTTCGTCACAGACTTCTGCTACCAGTTCATGTCCAGAAACGACAATGATGGCATTACTTAGAGTTTGAAGTCGAAAAATGGGACCATACTCTTCAGCCAGCTTGATAAACGATAAGGTCGGTTTATCTTTATCGATTAACGGGAGATTACCCAGCAGTCCATATGTTTTCGGCTGAGGAATGGCAGATACTTTTTTTTCCATTAATAACACCCTTTCAAAAAAGCATAAAATAAAATATCCCATTCAACAAAGAGAAAATAGCAATTAATCGTCTGGGATAAAGATATATAATTGATTGCCTTATTTTATCTTTCCCCTAACTATTCATGATTATGATATTGGGTATAAGATTGGTAATCTAAACTACTTGTTAGCAATTAGCTTTTTAATTTGCAGAAAAAACGCTTATATGAAGATGACGATACAAATAATCAACATTATTATGGAATAGTCTTCTTAACAAAACTAAGGAATATGTACGGGCTGGTGATGTTTTCATTATGTGAAGTAAACAAAATAGATATTTTGCGGAATATCTATTTTCAGAGAATACATGGAATCAAACGAAAGGAAATACAAGGTTATCAGTTGGTTTATCATTCAAAGACTATATGACAGAGAGAACCAGCAGCCTTGATGTATGTAACTCATTTTTAATCAAACTTTATTTTAAAGCTACATTTGCACTACATGCACATTAAACTAAAAAAGGTAATACCTCAAAACAAAGAAGATGAAGAGGTTAAGATTGTAGTATCTGGAAAACAAATAGTTTCTAAAGCCTTGTTAAGTAGATACGATAAGTAAGTATACTATTTTGCTAATGAAAAAGGATCTGATATTCATATCAGATCCTTTTTCATTATGTATAATTATTTCACTGCTTCTTTTAATTCTTTTCCAGCTTTAAATGCAGGCGCCTTAGAAGCAGCAATTTGCATTTCTTCACCCGTTTGTGGATTACGCCCTGTTCGTGCAGATCTTTCACGTACTTCAAATGTACCAAATCCAAGAATCTGTACTTTCTCTTCATTTGCAAGAGCATTTGTTATAGTGTCTAATACAGCTTGTATTGCTGCAGCTGCATCCTTTTGTGTAAGTTCAGCTTTATTCGCTACTACTTTTGTTAATTCTGTTTTATTCATTTTCTGCACCTCTTTATATGTAATTAGGGACTATTATAACGTGCTTCTAGCAATGGTGCAATTAATAGCATATAGAGGGAGCCCTAGCAAAAGCTATTTATTGGCAATACATCCGTTTCAATACAAATAAGGTTGTTATATGTGAACTACTCTCCACTTAGTGAAGCTGGAAGTAGAAGCTTCTCAGTTCCACGACGAAAATAACCTTTCGACTCCCTGAGCGTTACTTCGGGGTGTTCCACCCCTAGATATCCAACGCTTGGACGCCCTCTTGGTACAGTTGATATTTTACGCAGGAACCGAATGGCTTGGTTTTCGCACTCTATTTTCTCCTTGCAACCTCCTATATCAAGTGATCAAAGAACTTCATATAGCTAGTTTATCAAAAGTTTTTGGCTACACCAAACCGAAATTCATCTCCCACCTACCGTTGGGCTACGCCCTTCACACGCTTGAGGACGGAAAATTATTTTAGGGAATTCGTTAAAAAAACATTGAATCAAATTTGCATCAAAAATGTAAATCCTCATTTTCTTGGTATTGTCCTGTATTAAGTCTTTGTCTTATAAATAATTCTGCAATAATTAAATTTGGTACCCATGCTAACCAAGCAATAACAGTGTAACTAACTTCAAACTGCTCTAATCCAAATAGCAAAACAAACAAAGGTAGCCAAATTCTTAATGTAACTGCCGCAAAGGTTAAGGAATAATTTCTGATCATCCAATTCCGATGGTCTTGAATTTTTTTATTTTTAACTCTATTTAATGCTTGATATGCTGATGTTAGCCAAAATACGGATAACAAACCGAAACCAAGCTTTGCTACCAATCCCCCTATCGCGTAAAAGGATAAGTACAGTCCTGAAACACCGCCTAATAATATACCAACCATATAGATTCTCCCAAGTATTCGATGACGGTTAATATTCTTCCCTCTAAACTTTGTGGATAATGTAAACGGACCAATTACTAACGCTAATAAACTAGTTGTAATATGTATAAATAACATAAGGTACCAAAAACTACTTAATTTAGATACAGACATAAGCTTCACTTTGACAAGTCCTGTTTGAAATCCATCCATAATAAAATATTGGACAACAACATAACTCGCTACTAAAATAGCCAAAAAAGTAAATATAAACCAAATTTTCCTATTCAAATTATACTGCCTCCTTTCTACATTTAAGGAAATTAGATTTTACATTATTGTTCATTCTAGGGAAAAATAGAAAAGCCTTCTCTAATTATCTATTCAATACATTGCTTTTTCATCAATACATCTCTAAATAAAAGATGAAATTAGAGCTATTGCAAACAAAAGTTGGGTTGTGAACGACAATTCATCATCATTACAACAAAGAGCCGCTTCAGCATATTTACCTGAAGCAGCTCTTGTTATCTCAAAAATGGTAATGGCGCTTGCTGAATTCCGTTTTGAGTTGAAATATAAAAAGATTTTGCGAATCCCTCATTGTGAATACATTCATCTATTACAAGCATTATAGGAATCTTACGTAAGTCTAACATGAGTTCCTTTCTAACATGTTCTGCTAAAGCAAGATTAGATATAGATAAAATAAAAATGCCTGGTAAACTCTTCGTATTTTCGAAATTCAATAAATTATTTGGACCATTTTTAATTTGGTCTTCCCAAATTTTCAATCGTGATTTTAAATGTTGTGCATATCGTTGACCTTGTTGTACCCTTTCAAATATGAAGTTTTGATTTCCAATTGGAGTTTTAATTTCTCCAACAGCAATTGGATTGTACCCATTACCAGTATCTTTTAACTTCGGATACCAGCACCAATTTTTTAACAACTGTTGTCCTATTGCAAACTCATATTTTATTTGATTCATAGTAACAAATCTCTGTACCCCTGCTACCCCAAGTTTTAACCACTGTTCTGGCTTTAAAGAATAGTTTGTATTACGGTTATGATAAGCCCACATCATCAAATGACCAGCAGTATTAAGAGTGATTGGAGCAGATGTTTTAGGCTGATCCGGAAAAAGCCCAGATTTTATTTCCCATCGACTAACAAATCCATACAGTACCAGTTTTTTCAACGATTCTGAGACTTGGGACCTACTAATTTTAGATTCCACAAAATTTTTAATTTGAGCTTCAGTAATCGCTAATGAATCCCAAATAAGTTTTAGTATTAAGTTGTCTTTTTCATTTATAAATCCAGAATTAATTCTGTCATAAATACTACGTAAATCTGTCAGTGGTTTAAATTTATCTGGAAGAATTGGTCCCCCCTGTAAGGAAGGGTCATCCCAAAGTGATAACGATTCGTCCCTATTAAGCCAATATTGAACCGCCTTTCCATTCTCTTGTACGGGAACCTGCGGCGCACTCATTAGTTATATAAAAACGCCGTTGGGTCGTTAACTTTTTTGCGTCCAAAAGGAAACTTAAAGATAACCCCCGACCCTCTCTCTTTTTCCACATCCACACTTACAATTCTCATACTTACTACGTCATCTAATACTGGCTTTTCGATTGTTTTAGGGACAATTCCTTTAATTGTGCAGCCTTGGTCCAATTCAACAAAAACTCCAAAACGCGGGTCAACATTTACAACCCTTCCTACAATTGTATCCCCTTCAGCTAATTCAGCTAATAACTGATATGGATTTTCCACGGCTGCTTTTCTAGAAACGTGGATTAGTCGCTGCTCTGGATTAAATTGTAGTACTTTAACTGGGATCCGTTCACCTATAGGTGCATAGCGATCCACAGCATTTTTATACACTCTTCCATAGTTTAGTTCATGCAACTTCATGAAACATTCTGCGCCATTGATGCGTAAGAATATGGTTGGAACCTGAGCATTCATGTTATATCCAGTTACCTCAGCTTCATAAGTAGGCTCTTGAAGTCTTTCATCTTGCTCCAATTCTATTAACTCATGAATTAACGCATCTGCAGATCTCCTGCTCGCTTCTTTTACTGAAACTTGAACTTTATTTCCATCCAGTTCATCAGACATTTGTGTAATTACTACATTAAAAATATTACCTGTGAATTGTGTAATACTTCTAAAAGAGTAATCAGAGAAGTCCTCTTTTTTACAAATACCTATAATTTTTCCATTTTCAAGGGCGAACTCAGCATATTCAGTATCTGGATCATCTTTATCTTGTCTTTTAACCGTTCTCAATACTGCTTGAATTGGCTCTTTATATCTACGTAATGCCTGTAGCTTTTCATAAGTTTTTGAATCCATAAAAATATCTCCTCACCCTCGTCCAATATTTAAAAATCCCCAAATAATACTTCTACTTAAATTATTTGTACTTTTAACTGGAAAACTAAGTTTTTCGGAAATATTTTCTGAAATTTTTAACTTTCTTTATTATAGACCTGCCCCTTACCTTATTTATAAGAATTAGCTATATATCTAATCATTTAAACACTGTCTACTTGAGAAGGATCACTTTACCTTTCACTCCATTATTTTTTCTTGCCCATCGACTTAAATGATCGTTTAATAACATCAAAGAAACTTAGAGAACGAACCATGTGATTTGGTTCTACATATTCCCGTATGGTCCGAAGAACTTTTTTGGGTTCCTTAGAAGAAAAGCTGAAGGTCCCGTTTCTCTTCGTTTTAATCGCATAACGTGGAATCCATTTTCCCTTAAGCATCACAGAGGCTATAACGTGATCTACTTCTTCCCATGGAATTTGAATAAATTTACGCGAGTCACGAGAATTATAAAATTCAAATCCTTTATCACCGATCATAATTTCCCCATAATCCGCAAGTCCCATAAAAGAAGTGGCATCTATTACTAAATCTACCTTTGTATTAATTGACTGTATCATCAAATCCGCTCCATTTCTTTTATCTTATTTATTAATTGCCTCTTTAAGCAGCTAGTTCAACATAAAAAGTGGCTGAATCAATACCCTCCAGCCACTTTTTTATGCAAACAATTATATATTTGCAGGCTGCAAAGTTCTCCTACAAACTACATCTCAATAATTCCTCAATAGTAAACATTGAGAATCGAGAGCATCAACACTTTCATTATAGAAGTCCAATTACATGACCAACTACCCCAACTATAAATAAAGAAAGAATAATTACAATTGGGCTAACTTTTTTCTTAAGCAACCACATACATAAGAATGTTAGAAGTAATGCAGCTAAACCAGGAATTAATTGATCTAAGTTATTTTGTAAGGTAGTTACTTTCGTAGGTGAAAGTGCCATTCCTGAGTTTACTTGTTCAAAAGCTTTACGTATTCCTTCCCCGTTTAAAGGAAGCTTATCCCATTCAATATATGCACCTTTATCTAACTGAACTTTAGATATAACCGGCTGAAATTTAATCGATACCCATCGTTGTACTAAGGCAGCAAGTACGAACATCCCAAGAATTGATGCACCTTTTGTAACGTCTTGTAATAATCCACCTGAAAGGTCATCGGTGATTTTAGAGCCTGATTTATAACCAAATTCTTGTGTATACCACATAAAGCCCCAACGAATCAAGTTCCAAAATAAGAAGAAAATGATTGGTCCAAGAATATTTCCAGTCATCGCTAATGATGCACCTAAAGCACCTAACATCGGACGTAAAGTAAACCAGAATACTGGATCGCCAACACCTGCTAAAGGACCCATCATCCCAACTTTAACACCTTGAATTGCCACGTCATTAATTTCCGCACCGTTGGCACGTTCTTCTTCGAGTGCTAATGTAACTCCTAGAATCGGTGAAGCAATGTAAGGATGTGTATTAAAGAATTCTAAATGACGTTTTAACGCTGCTGTACGATCTTCTTTTGATTTATATAATTTTTTAATTGCTGGAATCATGGAGAATGCCCAACCACCATTTTGCATACGCTCATAGTTCCAGGAGCCTTGTATAAACGTAGAACGCCATGCAACGGCTAAGCGGTCTTTTTTTGTTAATTGAATTTTTTCTTCCATTTCTCTTCTCCTCCTACTAGATTAATAATCGTTTAATATATCGCCAAGCGGATCACCAGAGTTACCTCCGCCTCCGTTGGAAGAACCACCCATTTTAGAAAGTTTTAAGTAAATAAGAGCTAAAGCTACACCCAAGGCACCAAGTGCAATAAGTGTTAATTGAGAAATTGCGGCAATTACAAAACCAATAATGAAGAATGGCCATACTTCTTTTGTTGCCATCATATTAATAACTAATGCGTAACCAACAGCAACAACCATTCCACCACCAATTGCCATACCATCAGTTAACCATGCAGGCATTGATTCCAAGAATGATTGAACGCTTTCTGCAGGGATAAACAAAAGTGCTCCTGCCGGAATCACAATTCGGATACCTTGTAAACAAACTGCCATGATGTGTAGTATTTCAATTTTTCTCATGTTTCCTTCTTCAGCTGCCGCATCCATCATGTGTACGATAGGAACTGCAATTGTACGAACAAGCATTGTTAGGAAAAGACCTGCTACTGCAAGCGGAATCGCCACTGCAATCGCTGATGCAACACCATTAACACCTTGACCACCTAATACTAAAATAATTGCCGATGCAACTGATGCTAACGCAGCATCCGGCGCTACAGCTGCCCCAATATTCGCCCACCCAAGTGCAAGCATTTGAAGTGTTCCACCTAGAACAATACCAGCCTCTAGGTTCCCTGTTACTAATCCGATTAGTGTACATGCTACTAGTGGCTGATGAAATTGAAATTCATCTAGTATTCCCTCTATACCAGCTAGGAAAGCAACTAACAATACTAGAACTATTGATATAATAGACATAATAGCCTCCACTTTGTTTGACTTTTTATACCACTAAGCTAATTCAGTTTTCGCTTTTCTTAGAATGTCATCCATGTTTTCCCGAGAATCATTTGGTACTTTACGTACATCAAATTGAATGCCTTTTTCTTTCATTTTATCGAAAGCTTCAACATCTTCACGTCCCATAGAAAGTACTTTATTAACAACAACTTTACCAGTTGTATGGGCCATAGAACCAACATTAACCTCTTTAATATCCACCCCTCCTTCAATAACTTTTAGAACATCTTGTGGGTTTTCAAATAGTAATAATGCTTTCGTATTACCAAAACGTGTATCTTTTGCAACTTCCATCATTTTGCTGATAGGAATAACGTT
Organism: Bacillus thuringiensis; assembly: GCF_014932895.1. Classification (GTDB taxonomy): domain Bacteria; phylum Bacillota; class Bacilli; order Bacillales; family Bacillaceae_G; genus Bacillus_A; species Bacillus_A thuringiensis_AA. The sequence goes on from NZ_JACYOF010000006.1 coordinate 213,116, forward strand.
TGCCTTAACCCCTGGAGGTGCAGCTTGTTCAATCAATTTCTTACGAAGATCGTCTTTAGAAACTGCATCTGAAACTACAATAATACGATTTGGTTGTGTAGACTTTGTCCATGCAGTCGCTACCTGTCCATGTAATAAACGAGAATCTATACGAGCTAAAACGAATTTAATTTTCCCGTCACCAACTACTGTTCCTGGAGCAAGTACACCTTTTGATTGTTTAGCCTCAGCAATTGCTACAACTTTTTCTTCTTTAGGCTCTAGTGCTTCGGGTTTAATTCTTACCCCTTCTTTTGCCGTTTTAACAATATGTGCTGCGATTTCTTGAGCAGACGTCATTGAAAAACGCGATGCATACGCTTCGATCACCATTGGTAAATTCATACCAGCAACGATTGCCCAATTGTCTTTATGCTCTTCATACATGCCGTTCGCTTGATTGAATGGAGTACCGCCCCATAGATCAACTAAGAATAATACTTCATCTTGATTATCAAAAGATGCAACCGCAGCTTCCATTTTTGTTCTTAGGTCGGCCGGACCTTCGCTTGGCATTAAGGTAACAGCCTTAACGTTTTCTTGTTCTCCAAAAATCATTGCGCCAGATTGTAAGATACCTTCAGCAAATTCGCCATGACTTGCTAGGATAATCCCTACCATATTACTACCTCCTAAATATTCCCTCCTGTTTTTTCTGAATAGACACAACTGTTTCGTCTTTTTTCGTCAGTCTTTGTCTATTGAAAAGGTAACTTTTTCTTCCCTGAGGAAACCACCTCCTTTATTTCTAGTAATACTCTCGGCATTCATCATTCCGTATTGGCTCTGGCCTGCTGGCCAAGATCTATCATTGATTCCCCTAAGAGCAAATCTGTTTCTCGACATTTTTAAAGCGTTTTCAAAATCAGCGAGGAGGCATTGTTGTCGCCTATCTCTTCGAAAATTGAGTGATTGCTGTGCAACCTGTTTCTCATTCTCATCAGGACTACTTGACTTTCTCCTGACAGACCGCCTGCTTTATTCTGTTCCTCTATGAGATTACGATACACAGCGAGGCGGCGGATGGTGTACTATCGCCACTAGCCCCCCTAACAGTACTGCGCCAGATTAACTGATTGATGAAAGCTTAGTCATAAAACTCATTTTGTTGTTCCATATGCCACTTGTGATTTTATTCACAAATAGAAGTAGCAAATAAGGAGCTTTTATACAATGCCAGATTAACTAATCATTGACTTAAAACCTATAAAGTCAATACTGGGACTGCTAAGTAATAAAATTCACTGCCATAACTTATATTGCTAGAATGCCTTTCTATCACACATTCACTATCAGAATCTAATACTCAGTTGTCATTAAAAACGCTAATACCTCTCTTCAAACCTTAATAAAAGTATCTACAATTACTGTATTTCAATATCAAACAGTTAAAAGTTTTATTTTTTACCGTAACTTCCGGAAAAATAGTAATTTTACCTCATTTCATGACGTAAATAAGATAAAAACTTCATTACTTTCTTTTAATCCGTAAGCTTTTGAATATAAGACGTCTTTTTGATTGTCCTTATTAGCTAGCAGAAATACGGCTCTGTTGCAAAGTTTGAAAAAAGCATAAACAGGTTGGTAAATAAGGCACAATGTTTAGGAAGTAGCTAGTTAATTTTGATTCCCCAAAAAAGAGTAACAAAATGTTACCCTCATCAGAAAAAATCAAACTAATGTTTTCTAAGCTGCACTCCAAATACAGTCATTCCTAGATAAACTAAAACATAACTCATTAAAACACTTGTCAGAATCAAACTTTATTCAAAGGCTATAGCTCGTTAATTTGTGTTAAAATAAATCGAAATTATTTATACGTTATATATGGATAAAAGGAATTATTGTAAGCTTGAAATAATACAATTAGTGTTACCTACCAAACCGTATTCCCCAAAATTATTAGGTAATATAAAATGGTCTCCTTTTTTAAAGAAAAAGTGTTCGCCGTCTTTAATTAACTCGCCTTCTCCCTCAATTACACTAACAAGAAGGAATGCTTTTTGTTGTTTCAAACTAGCTGATCCATCTAGCTCCCATTTTCCCACTGAAAAATATGGGCATTTGATAAAGTTTGTTATGCTCAAATCATCTACTTTTTCATGTTTTACAGTTAATTGATTCGATATAAACGGAATTTCGGTTACATCAATACTTTTTTCAAGATGAAGCTCACGTAAATTCCCCTCCGAATCTCTTCTATCATAATCATACAATCTATAGGTTGTATCAGAGTTCTGCTGTGTTTCCAATATCAAAATCCCTTTACCGATTGCATGAACAGTTCCACTTGGTACATAGAAGAAATCTCCCGGTTTCACCTTCACACGATGTAACAGTTGATTCCATTCCTTCTGTTCAATCATAGCCATCAACTCTTCTTTTGTTCTCGCATGATGTCCATAAATAATTTCTGCGTCTTCTTTGGAATCGATTACATACCAGCATTCTGTTTTTCCCAGTTCTCCATTTTCATATACACTGGCATACTCATCATTTGGATGAACTTGAACAGATAGGTCTTGATTAGCGTCCAAAATTTTTGTAAGAAGAGGGAAACGATCTCCCTCCACATTTCCAAATAAATCTCGATGTTCTTCCCACAACTCACCTAAAGATAAACCTTTATATTTTCCGTTCTTAACAATACTTTGTCCATGCTGATGTGCCGCAAAAGCCCAGCACTCTCCAGTTTGATTTGATGGAATCTCATATCCAAAAGAAGTTAATTGCGTTCCACCCCAGATTCTTTCTTTAAAAACAGGTGCAAAAAATAATGGTTCAGTCATCATTATAATCCTCCGTTCTATACAATTTCATCTAGTAGCTTATATGCTTCTTGTTTTGTTTGGACGGATAATAACCGCTCTCTATAATTGTCATCCATTAGTTTTCGAGAAAGCATTTGAAGGATTTTTAAATGTTCATTTCCCTCACTTTCTTTTGGTACCGCAATCATAAATATTAATTTCGCTTCCGTTCCATCAAGGCTTTTCCAATCTACGCCAGATTGTTTAATCCCAAATACCACACTTGGTTTCTTAACAGCTTCTGATTTTCCGTGTGGAATCGCAATATTCATACCAATACCTGTTGTACTTTCTTGCTCACGATTCATAATCGCTTGTCTAAATTCTGTTTTGGAATGCAATGCACCAACATGGTTTAATTTTTGAATCATTTCATCAATGACGTCATCTCGTGTTTCCCCTATTAGATCTGTTTCAATCAACTCTAAACTCGTAATATCTGTTAGTTTTTTTATTTCTACCTTATCTACTTGTTTGCTTTCTTTTTGCGTTTCTTGCTCTACTTGTAGCACCTCTTTCGTTGCTGAAACTTCTTGTATTTGTTCAACTGGTTGTTTTTCTACCTTTGAAATGTCTTTTTTTAATACATTTACTACAACAGCAGTCACAGCGGAACCTACAATTACAGCTACAAAGAACATAAATACATTATCTACTGCTCCTAGCACCGCAACAATTGGACCACCATGTGCCACTCTATCCCCCACATGACCAATCATAGCAATCACAGCACCTGTCATTGAACCGGCCATAATACTTGGAATAACACGAAGTGGGTCTTGTGCTGCAAATGGTATCGCACCTTCCGTAATCCCAAACAGTCCCATTGTAAATGATGCTTTACCCATCTCTTTCTCTGAATCTTGGAATTTCCCCTTACCTATGAAAGTGGCAAGCCCCATTCCAATTGGTGGAATACAGATTGCCGCAGCAATCGGACCCATAATTTCATAGTTTCCTTCTCCAATCATTGCTGAACCAAATAAGAATGCAACCTTATTGACTGGTCCACCCATGTCAAATGAAATCATTGCCCCTAAAATTAATGCTAGGAGAATTGAACTTGATCCCTGCATACCCGCCAACCAAGCAGTTAATGACTCGAATGCTTGTGCGACAGGAGCACCAATAATAAATATAAATGCTAAACCAACTACAAGCGAAGCGAACACCGGAATAATAATAATCGGCATAATTGGTTGAATCGCTTTTGGAACTTTTATTTTTTTAATTCCTAATGCTACATAACCTGCTAGAAAACCTGCGATAATTCCGCCGAGAAAACCAGCACCACTTTCACTTCCATAAAAACTTCCTGTCGCTGCAATATATCCACCAATCATACCAGGAACAAGACCAGGTTTATCAGCTATACTATACGCTATATATCCAGCTAAAATTGGAACCATAAACGTAAATGATGCACCACCAATTTGTTCAATTGTTTTCCAGAAAGATCCATCTGGAATCACTAGACCTCCAGGTGTTTTTTCTCCACCGAGCGTCAATGCAATTGCAATTAACAATCCACCAACTACAATAAATGGAACCATAAAAGATACACCATTCATTAAATGACGATATATCGGGTTTTGCTTTCTCTCCTGTTGATTACTTTCAACTGTTTTGGCCTGTGAATGATAGACAGGTACATCGCCACTTGCTACTTTCTGAATTAATTCTTCTGGTTTACGGATACCATCTTGAACCCCGACAACCAACAATTTTTTGCCTACGAATCTATCTTTATTTACCGCTCTATCAGCAGCTATAATGATACCGTCTGCTTCTCGAATATCTTTTTCAGTCAGCTCATTTTCTACCCCTATACCACCTTGGGTTTCAATTTTCATCTGAATACCTAATTTATCCGCTGCTTTTTGCAAATTTTCTGCCGCCATATAAGTATGGGCAATTCCATTCGGACATGATGTAATCGCTAACAGTTTCATTTCTAATCCTCCTCACACTATCGTTGTAAGCGCCTACACATAATATAAATCAATATCGTAATGACAAAAGTTTCATTTTTTACCGTAACTTCCGGAAAAATAAACCTTTTACCGAAACAAACAAAAAAGCGAAGTATTTCGGCCTTCACTTTTCGTTTAATTATGTAAATGCGATAAAAATTTCATTACGTTTGTTTCTTTGGTAAGCTTTTGAATAAAGGATGGTCGCTGACTTATGAAGGATAACTCATGAAATAACTGTTTCGTTACCTCTTTCCCATCACTTTTAACTGCTAGCATAAATACAAGTGACACCTTCTCTGATCCCCAATCAATTGGTTCCTTTAATGTAGCAATTGCAATTACCGACTCCTGAATAAATTTCGGATTGCCATGTGGAATTGCAATCCCTGCTCCAATCGTTGTTGCTGACATCTTTTCTCTTATAATTGCATTTTCTGCATACTCTTTATCTACATAGCCTTTGCTATGCAAAGCATGTGCTAGCTTTTCAATTAGCTCATATGGGTGCTGCACGTCCTGTTGTAAAAATACTAAAAATGGGGATGTATAATTAAGCATAACAAAGTCTTTTTGTTCTTTATAACTCGGTTCATCGCATTCTTTTATAAAATCTCCTAGCTTCTTTTCTTCCGCTCCCTCTAATAATGGGGACACTACGATATGAGGAATAAGTAATTTTGTAAGAGCAATGGTAGAAATAACGAGTTCCACATCATGATGTTTCATTATATAATCTTGTAAATCAGCTTTTGCAATGCAGTCCATCACATGGATATGGCGAAATTTCCGCTCAATTTTTGTCCGTAACAACTGTGACATCCCAATTCCCATATGACATACTATAATTACATTTTTTGATTTTTCCTGATGATCTAACCGTTCAACAGATGCTTCAAAGTGTAGAGTAAGATATGCCGCTTCTTCTTCCGGAATATATAGAATTAAAGATTCATTTATTTCTTCTAATACCTGAATCAACATATTAAACATATAAGGATACATTCTTTTTATATCATGTAGCATTGGATTGGATACAGAGAGATCATAGTTCAAACGATTCAATGTTGTATATAGATGAATTGTTAATCCCTCAATTAAAACTTGATCTCTACTGAAATCAATTTCATACAACTGTGACATTCGTTTTATTAATTGATGTACAACCCTAGAAAGGATTGGATTACTTTCAGTAAGTTTACTACCTTCCCCTGGCTTGTCTTGATATCGGAATTTCCCGCCCAAAATATGAGCTGTTAAGTACGTAGCTTCTTCTTCTGTAAAATGAACAGCGAAAACACTCTCTAATCGTTTTAAAAACTCCAATGTCCATTTATATTCTTTTGTTTCTTGTATTATTTTAATTTCCCTTTTAGGGGTTAAAATCGATTGCTTAAGCTTCATTCTCCGTACCATCAGCAACGTATGAACTAATAAACTTTCAAATGCATCATCTGTAAAAAATAATGCATTTCGTTTTTGTAGCGCTTTCAATTCATTCGTAACAAATTCAACCTCATGATATAAAAATTGTTCCTTAATAAATTGATTCGTTAGCTCTGAATTACGAATTAAATCTGATAATCTAGCCAAGGCTTTTCTTTTATTCTTTTCAGTCCCCTTAACAAACAGTCCTATCCTCTGCTTTGAAACAACAGTTAAATCAAAATGATATAACCACTTTTCAATTCTATCTAAATCTTTCTTTATAGTAGTACGATTTACAAAATGTTGAGAAGCCATATCCTGTGCAGTGACTGCCTTTACATTCATTAACAAGTTATAAGCAATTTGCAGGATTCTTTCTTCATCTGATTCATACTTTGTACGATTATTTATACAGTACAGTTTATTAAACAAATCTACCTTTTCATATTCCGCAATCTCTAAGTAAACTCCTAAGCCCGGCTTCCTAACAAGAATTGCACTCTCGTAATTCGTGAGGTGATCCTCAATTGCTTTAAAATCATTACGAATTGTTTTTTCAGAGCAATTTACTTGATCCGCAAGGTCTTGTACTAGTAAATAATCATTAGATTCAGATAATAACAGAAACAAAATTTCTTTTTGTCTTGTATTCATGAATTTCACCTATCTCTTATATCCTTCTAAGTTATATGCATTACTTCAAAGGATATTTTTACTTTTCCTTATAACTAACATTTTAGATAATATGTATTGATTTTAAAATTCCAACTACGTTACGGTATACACTAATATCTATATGTAATAACACTACATTGCCCTTACTAGTAAGCATCAAAATTCCCAAGAAGTTAACTCTATTGGGAATTTTGATACGCTTTCAATACTTATTAATATATGATATACCGTTTATTGCTCAGGAGTTTCTAGATGATACCTTCTCGCGTTGGAAATTCCTTTTATTATATAAACCATTCAAAACGGTACTTATTATCATGCACCAATACTTTGTGTTTGCATTACTTTACTTACACCTTGAAGTACCTGTTCTTCATCTTCCCCTTTTGCAATCACTTTAATTTGTGCTCCTTTTGGAACACCAAGTGCCATAATACCCATAATAGATTTTAAATTTACTTGTTTTTCTTTATACTCAAGCATAACTTCTGATTTAAATGGGCTAACTGCATTAACTAATGTTGTTGAAGGACGCGCATGAAGTCCCCCGTCTTCTAATATTGTAAAGAATTGTTCAACCACTTATGATTCCCCCTTCAGTTTTCTAAATTCATTAAGGTCACATTCTAAGTATCTTCGCCAAGAATAGAAACCGCTTACATTTAATATATAGTAAAGCAAACTAAGTAAAAGTTTTATTTTTTACCGTAGCTTCTGGAAAAGCTATTTTTATCTTTTTCCGACCGAAGATCCCCCCTCTGATATTATGCGAGGTTAGAGGTATACAAGTTTCTCTAAAAAACATTAAAAAGATTATATTTAACTATAAACATTCGAATGATTTTTAATGTTTTCTGGATACAATCCAGCCAGCATTTTAACCGAATTCACTAAAAAATGTAATCATTTTTTCTCTTTCATCCATCCCTTCACCCCTATTCTATATAATTCTGATATAGAATAGAGGTGAAGATGTTACAATTTCGTTTCGAATGATTATTATTGCTTCCCTTTTATGCATCTAAGTCTCATTTGGTTCTTCTCTTAAATCCCACGGATTAATTTGACCTGAAAATGCTGCGTTTAGCATTTGTAGCTTTTGAATAAAGTTTGATTAAAAAATTCCCTTCAATACTTATTTAACAAGACATACAAAAACTCCATTTTGAAAAAAGATTGATCAAAATGGAGTTACTCTTTTCATCTAAATATGAATTTTTTATAAAAAAGTTTGATCATTTCAATGACACTTGTTCACGGTTGACGGAAACAGTAATCCTTTGATTATTTCATACTTGTACATTTGTAGAGGGATAATTTTCATTGAACTAATGTCCTCTTACTTTAATTCGATTCTTATTTGATCTTTCCACTTATTTATGTTTTCGATTGCATTTTTTTCTTTCCCTATATATATATCATTGATTGTCATGGACCAAAATTTAAATATACGCTGTCTATCCTTATTAGGTACAGGATTTGTTATTTTATCTATATTGCTAACTAATTCACGGTTTCTCTTTAGAATATAAGTTACTTCCCATTCCTTATCGTATGCTTCAGTAAATAATGTAATTAAATATCTATACCCTTCTTCTGTATAATTTGATGGATGTTGTATCATATAACAGGAAACAAGCCAGAAATGTAAAGCATATAATGCTGGATCGTTATGCTCCCAAACAAGCGGAAAACCAAATTGCTCATAACACGAATATCCATCTATCTCTTTGGCCCCACATTCGACACATCGTCCAAATTTCATTTCTGTATCGTTATTAACCATAATTAATTTTCCTTTCCATAACTTATTTATAACCATTTGAACTACCCCCACTTTCACTTCGTTTAGAAGTGAGGGATTCCTAAGTAAAGAGTTCTATCGAACTCTAATTTATTAGGCTAACCCCGCAGTCCTTGCGGTTAGAATCCTTATCGCTTCATTCTTTAGATTGATACTTGCGTTAATATCCCTATCATGATGTGTATGACAAGAAGGGCAATCCCATTTACGTAGGTTTAGATTTTTAACGTCTTTGTTTTGATATCCACAACAAGAACATAATTGGCTTGAAGCAAATGTTTTCGATACGACAATGACTTGTTTGCCATACCATGTTGCTTTATATTCCAACATAGTTCGAAACTGTGACCATGATACCTCACTAATCGCTTTTGCTAACTTATGATTCTTTAGCATATTCGATACTTGCAAATCCTCTATACCAATAACTAGGTAGAACGGCTTCCAAGTTTATTATGGTGGTTACTTAATATATGTGCTAGTACATCGTGCATCCTCATACCTTTCTGCTAATCTATCATTCTCAGGACATTATAAAGCTTTATTCCCGTATAATACTTTCTTTGGATTTAAAACTATAATTAAAATCGCAACTATCAAATAAAAAATTGCATTATACATAATTAATTCAATTAATTGTCCATTTATTATGCCAATAAATAAATTAAAGAAAAAATGGATGACCATTGGAATAATTAAATTTTGATTTAAATTATAAAATGCTGTCATGATAATTGTAGTAGATATAATTGCAATCATAAAAAACAAAACATATTTGATTAAATTACTGCCTGTAAGACCTGTAGTAAACCATATAGGTAAATGCCACATTCCCCACCAAAAACCAATAATTATTGAAGATTTTAGTGGAGAATATTTTTTTTGAAGCTCCATTAGTGCAAACCCCCTCCACCCCAATTCCTCTCCTAGTGGTCCGGACACAATGGTTTTAACAAGGTAATAAATTAGCACACCCCAAGTAGTTCTATTAAAAATCGAGTTTGCTTCACTGTTAATCGACACGAGAAACAACATCGTCAAAAATATAATTATTTGAATCGTACTTACAGTAAGAACTATAGGGAAACTAAGTTTATTTTTAAATCTATCTTTTACGAATCGAATAAAACTCTGTCCAGGATATAGTTTTTTAAATAGCAACACAAAAGCAAAAGTGGAGGACCAAGCTGATATACAAAGTGTTACATCAAAAATCCACATTGGAAAATCTAATAACTTTGTGATTCCTACAAGCAGAAAAAGTGGCCAAAAAATAATGTTGGTTAATAATATAAAACTTACCACCGGTTTTTTCAGTCTTTTATCTCCATTCACATACAATCCCACCTTAAACTAAATTTTAAAAATAATATACCTATTCAGCACATCAATATAATACAAAGAATTTTCCTTTAACTGCTTATAATAGGATGCTATGTTAATTTGACATATATAGAATAAAGTTTGATTATTTTTATTTTATGTTCTTCAACTAAAGCCCTCGCTAGTGTAAGTTCATTCCTTCACATCCAATCGTGACAAATAAAAAAGAGCTACCTTAGTAGCCCTTAATAAAGTAATTAAAAATGAAATTAAAGTTGCTCACCATTTGTTGCAATTACGTTTTTATATCAGAAGAATGACTTTTTCTTCTTTCTAATGTACCGCTACCATCTTCATGCTTATCCACATAAATAAGTACCTTGATTTACGGCATCTGATCCCTTAAATCAGCTAGTGGGATAACCTTGTCAACAAGCCATAAATTCTTATTTCCATCATAGATAAGGTTTATTTGCATTAATGACATATTATCAGATGAAACACCATTAACTGTAATTTTACTTTGCACCTTCGCTAATATATTAGCTTTAGTAGTGTCTAAGAATGCATAGTACAACTCGCCACCTGTATATTCAGACCGAAAGGAGACTTTTTTCTTTTCTTTTTCATCTACAGTTCCTGGAGCAGATTGCGTTGGCCCACCTGGTGGAGTTAATTCTTTCTTGGCATTTGGTGTTATATACGCTTCAATATTCGCAAGGTATGATTCACCTTTACCAGTATCATAAGTACGGAAAGCTTTAAGGAATCGTTCCGCAGCTTCTTTTACTTGTTGTTGATTATTACTCTTTAGAGCCGACAACTCCTTTTTTGTATCATTGTATTGTGCCTCCACCTTTTCCACTTTTTTGGTTAGTTTTCTATTATCATTTTTAAGTTTTACATTATCAGATTGATATTTCACTAAAAATCCTACGCTACATATTAACAAGATTGCTATTATAATAGTGATTTTCTTCATCATTTACCTCCTTTTTGCAGTTTCATGAGTTGTTGAAGTACTATCTAACCACACGACCATACCCCGCAAAATGCTGTTGAAAATATGCTTTACTTAAATCAGCATATCCAATCGGATCACCAGCATGATACATGGTGTTATTTCCCACATAAATGCCAACATGTGTAATATAGTTACTTGTAGCATATGTACTATGGAAAAATACTAAGTCTCCTGGCTTAGGATCCGTTACACGTTGCGTTTTATCCCATTGGGTTTGTGCGGTACCAAATAAATTAATATCCACCCTTGAATACGTATATTCAATTATTCCGCTACAATCAAATGATGTATTTGGCGTTCGTCCTCCAAATACATATGGCCATCCTTGATACTTTAGTGCTTCTGCCATAATTGCCTGGAATACATCATCACCTAAGGCGCTACCACCGGCAATTCCACCAGAACCTCCGGGGTTTTGACCCGGTTGATAATATTTCATAACATGCGGAACATAATCTGGATCACCATAGCACCAATTATTAGATACTGCTTCCGGACTTCGCCATGATGCACATCTATAACCATTTTTAGCTGATTGCTCTGCAGAAAATGCCCTTGCATTCTCGTGTGTATATCCACCTTTCGAAACTGCATAGTTAGCGTATCCGGTCCCGTAGTTATAACATTGTAATGTAATATTTTGATCACCATTGGATTTTTTATGACAATCAGCAAAATGCATTAAACCATATTTAATACTTTCTTCTGGATCTGTAAAATATCCTGGAGGATGATTTTGTGATTCGGAACTTTGCATTACATCCAATTGGGTTCCAGAACTTTCTTGTTGGATAAGAGCAAGAATTAAAGGGGTCATTGCTTCAATGCCATGCTGCGCTGCATATTTCCTTACCAATGGCTCCCATCTCATTACCTCAGGACTAACACTTGCAGTACCTGGTGCAAAAGGACCACCAATTCCTCCAGGACTGACTTCATCTTCACTCATCATGGACGTTAGCAAAAATATCACTACACCTAAACCTAAAACAGCAATCATAATAACACCGGCCACTATTAATAATGGCTTGGCAACAGCAGCTGTAGCTGCCTTTTGAGCTACTTTAACTGCTACTTTCTTACCTACTTGTGCGACTGCTTTACCAGCTATTTTTGATCCTTTACCAGCCGCTTTCCCTAAAGAATGGCCTGCCTTTTTCAAGGCAGGCTTAGCATTCCCTAGTTCAGCTTCAGGATGATGTTCATTTTCAAAGTCGCGATTCGGTTCCGCACCCAATGTATAAACCCTCCCTCACGAGCTGAATTATTTTGGTTTCATGGTTTCTTTTGCTTTTACATTTTTTAAAGCTTCTTGTTGTGTTTGTACTTTTGCGTTAACTTTCTTAATATCTGCTCCTTCTTTTACAGGTTGTTGATTATTCACTTTAGGAACATTTTTACTTTGTTGTTGATTAACCGGTTTTACCTCTACTTGTTTTTGTGGCGTAGCTACATGTGAAGTAGTGACTGGCTTGCTCTCAATTGGGTTTGATTGTAATGGTGTTGTTCCTGACTGTGGTGCTGTAATTGGTTTACTTTCCATCGGATTCGACTGTAATGGTGTTGTTCCTGACTGTGGTGTTGTGATTGGTTTGCTTTCCATCGGATTCGATTGTAATGGCGTTGTTCCTGACTGTGGTGCTGTGATTGGTTTGCTTTCCATCGGATTCGATTGTAATGGCGTTGTTCCTGACTGTGGTGTTGTGATTAGCTTACCCTCAGTCGGATTCGACTGTAATGGTGTTGTTCCTGACTGTGGTGTTGTGATCGGTTTACTCTCCAGCGGATTCGATTGTAGTGGCGTCGTTCCTGACTGTGGTGCTGTGATTGGTTTGCTTTCCATCGGATTCGATTGTAATAGCGTTGTTCCTGATTGTGGTGTTGTGATTGGCTTACCCTCAGTCGGATTTGATTGTAATGGTGTTGTCCCTGACTGTGGTGTTGTGATTAGCTTACCCTCAGTCGGATTCGTTGGCAATGGTGTTGTGATTGGTTTTGTTTGACCTGTTGGTGTTTTAATTGCTGCTGGTTTTGCTTCCGTCTTAACATCTTCTTGCTTATTCTCAAGCCCATCATTATTTTGACTTGCAACTGGTCTAACTTGAGCTTTTACATCTTCTTCTTTATTACCTAGTTCCTCATTTGATTGTGCTACTGGTTTAACATCCGCCTTTACATCCTCTTCTTTATCTTTTAATTCTACTTGTTGTATTTCCGGATTATTTTCTTGATGCTTCCCTCGTACTGCTAATTCCGGATTTTCTTTAGTAGCTGCTACTTCTTCCTCAACTCTTTCTTGCTCCTGATTTCCTTTTCTATCGCGAACACCTAAATTTTCTTCTTTTTTCATTTTATTAATATTTTTTTCTTTTTCTGCTTGCATTTGTTCTTTTTCCTTGCGTTTACCATCTGCTACCTTTTCTTTTCTATCTGCATAGTTTTCTTTTAACTGTTTAAACCTACTATAGCCTGATTTACCCATTTTCCCTGCCACCGCGGCACTTGCAACACCCGCGGCGCCAGCTACTGCTACACCCCTTCCAACTGTCTTAGATCCACGTCTAACATCACGATATTTCTGCCTAATATTACTCATAGCATCTGATGCGCGTGCAGCTCCTGCACTTGCTGGTACTGTAGTAATAGCATCGAAAATTGTTTTACGATATAACCAAACCCCTAGGAACGAAAGTACCTGTAATGCAGCAACTACTAAATAACCATATTTATCAGTTGCACTATATAAGATTGAAGAAATCCAAAACATTAATGTTAGTAGGAAACCAATTGCAACTTTCATAAGTAAAGTTCTAAACAGTTCAGCTAAGAATCTCTTCGCTGTCCCAGTCCACGCTGGTACTAAAGCCATTAATAACATTACTGGTGACATTAAAGCTACAATAATGAACATTAATTGATAGAATAATATCGCCATACTGCATAATCCAAGAACAATCCATAAAGGAAGATTAATTGTAAATAATAATAATACTAATGCGCCTCTTTCAAAAGTGGCATCTAAAGACAGAGTGTGGTTTTTCTGAACCTCAACTTCATCCTTTAAAAAATCTTTTCTTTTATTAGGGTCTGTCGTTGTTAACATTCTCTTAATTCTTTCATCACCGATTTTTTTCATATCTGTTGTACCAAACTGTAACAATGTATAAGGTTGTTTTATTAACAGAGTATGTGTTAAATCTGTAATCGAATCAACACCGCTTGAATATCCTTCACTTGTTCCACTAATACTTTGAGTTGAATCAAGAACAGTTTTATTTACTTGCTCAGAGAAAGTGTTTAGTCCTTTGATGATATAACTTGAATTTGCGAAAAAACCTAAAGTAAAAACTAAAATACCTAATGCTTTTAATAATCCTCCTAGCATCTCTGACTGGCGTCGCTGTACAAAGCCTACCCAGATAACCCAGCAAGCTAATAAAGCTAACATGAGCCCAATTAATTCGCTATATATTCCATTACCCCAAGAACCATTGAACCCTGCTGCTTTAGATATCACATCACCCAACTTATCCCCAACATCAGCAACTATATTTAAACTCATTGATTGGCCTACCATACTTGTTACGAAACTACTAATTGCAAGGTTTACTGACCATCCAATACTAATTAAAATAAAAATAGTTGCTACAATTTGTTCTTTAATATTGTCTTTCCATTTCCAAAATTTAAGAGATTCTCCAAATCCACCTTCTGGGGTATATACATCAATTCCATAACTACTTGGTGGATATTCCTCATATTTTAATTTCTCTTTATTTTTCGGAATAATATCATCTATAAGAGAGGGTCTTGGCTCCTCTTCTGCATATACTGGAGCAGCTTTAAAAAATAAATTAAATGCTAAAAGTATTGTAAAAATTAATAGCAATAGGGTAATAAACTTTTTCATTACATGTTACTCCCCCTTTTATGGGAAACCTATTAATCTTTTGAACTAAACTCACTTGTGGGTTTAGCGTTCGCTACTTCATCAATTTCATTTCGTTCAGGGCCAGAATAACTTCGCACTTTAAACCCATCTTCTGTACGGACTACCCTTACCCATTTCACCGCTTTATCGATGTTTTTAGGGGGCTTCTTTGAAATAAAGTTATACATAATCGTGTCCTTATCGACCACATATTCTTTTACTGTGTAGTCTTTGTAAGATAAATTATTTTGAGGACCTTTATTAGGATCTAATATTTCATTTTTCTCTCCATCGACAACTAATTTACGTATTGTTTTATAATCATGTTGTAAGTCGGCCTTTACAAAATCCAACATCATTTCTCTTGGAGTGTGCCCCTGTTTATCTTTTTCTTCCCCTACATTTGTTTCACTATTTCCACATGCCACGCTCAGAAATAGAGCGCCAGCACATAGGCTAGATAGCATTAATTTTTTAAGTTTAGTTTTTACCATGTTAACTCACTCCTACATTTATTTTTTCTCCCCCTTCTTCGACAAAGGTTGCATTAACCTCCTGCTTTTCATCATCATTTGACTTTCTATAATTCTTTCTTGCATTTGGTCTAGTATCGAATGCATCGTATAAATCCTTAAACACTACATCCATTGTGACAACACCTGTTCTTCCTTGAATGTCTTGGAACAAACATTGGCCTGTTTCTAAATTTGTAATAATTGCATGATTTTCTTCATTGTCAGGTAATCCAAAGAAATCTAAGATTGAAGAAATTTCTTTACTGTCTGTATTACGGAATGAGAACTTCATACCGATATTATTCTTAAATGTCTCATCTCCCAAATCACTTGCACTTTGAGTAGCAAAGTATACTGCGGAGTTTAAAGCACGGCCTTCACGAACTAGCTTACGAGCCAACTCTCGCCCTTGAGAAGTCCCCATGATTGCCCATGCTTCATCCAATAAAACAATTTTGAATTTAGTAGGGTCCTTTTGAAAGAATTTTCTTGCAAAAGAAGATAGAGACATCAGCATACTAACAGATAAATTTTCTTGTAAGGTATAATCTTTCGGATCTTTTTGAATATCTGGCATGTCAAGGTGCTGGATTTGTATGATATTTACAGCTGTATCAAGTTCGATATCTCTATTTGTTCCATCACCAAAGATTAAGTGTGCAAATGATAAATTCTCAAACGCTTGAATATGGGCGGCTAATTGTTGATCTACTTTATCCTCACTATCTTCAAGGTATTGAGATACTGCAGTTAAGCATGGCTCTTCCATCCCTGCAACAAATTCTACAGCTGAAGCCAAACGCGGGAATTTTTCCGAGTTATCAGGTTTAATACCTGTAATGAAAGTAAGAATTGTCATTGCTAACTCAATCGCATCTTTTCGGCTATGTTTATGAATGATAAATGGGTCTAGTTTCCCTTCATCTCGTCTATCAGTACCTAGTGTAATTACGTTTACTTTCCCTTCTAAGCCGTGTAAATCTTCTGTCCAGTTCCCCCTTTCCCCTTTCGGATCGACTATCAGTGTCTGGGCCCCTCCAAGTACAGCTAGGTAAACAATTAAGTTCGTTCCAAATGATTTACCCGAACCCGTACTTCCTGTTACTGCAACTGAAAGTGCGCTTGTTTTTTGATTTACAACCATATTTGTTGCTGCAAGAGAAGGTGTCATATAAACTGCTTTGTTTAAAATACCAGTTGTTCCAATATAAAATCCGATATTATCTCCTAAATCTTGTGTTGCTCCAAACATACCGGCCGCAAGTACTCCAGGCTCCATAAAGTGTATATAATCATTTACATACCTTCTAGAACCAGGGATAAATTCATTAAACAGCAGGAATTGATCTCCATATGGTCTTACTAGTTCAATCATCATTTCCCTATAAATAGAAATGAGTGAATTTGTATTCCGACGCATTGTATCTAAATCCTCTGCACATATGCAGAAGGATACTGATGTTTTAACTAGTGGCATACGTGTTTTTTGTATAAGCGCTTGTAATTCAATAGCTTCTTGAACACCCTCATATACATTTAATCCAACAGTCTGTGCGTTTTCCCTAGCATGCATTTCTTGATCTTCCAAATCCTTTTTCTTCTTATTTAGTTTAGATAATGCTTTACGATGATTGATGTTCTCTGTACGGACACTTAATTCGATGGGAAAATCTATGTTTTGAATCATATACATCCACTCTTGGTCTGGAAACTCCATCGTATATGGGATTTTAGATGTAGATAAAAAGCTCATATATGCTGGATATTCTAACCCGTCAGTACCAATCTGAGACATTTCAATATGTCTTCCCTTAACATCAAATTCTGCCTCGGATAATCGTAATAGGCTTTCTTGATTTGGTATTATTGCAGAGTCATCATGCTGTACAGGAGGTGTCCACCCAGCAGTTACTGGTGCCTCTAATGTACGATAAAAGTTTCTTAGAATAATCCATTGCGCTTCATTCGTTTCTAGGGCTCTTACAGCCAAATGTTTTCTTATCTTATTTTTAAAAGCGCTAGCTTCTCTTTTAAACATCTCCAAGTCGGTTTTTAGTATTTTGGTATCACCAAGTAACCCAAACTGTTCTGCAGTGTTTTTAAAGGTGTGAAATGCTGTGTACAACATTTCTTTAAGCCCTTCCTGTATGTGTCTTACCTTTAATTTCACGCCAATAAAATATCGGTACTCCACTGCATTTTTACCAAATTTTCGTTCTAGCTCATGTACGACATCATCTGTATGATCAATTGCAAGTTCTTTTAGTTCACCGCTTACTGTTTCTTTGAATTCATCTGCTTTTTCTTGGAAGTTCTGATAAACAGGAATCATTAAGAGGTGCTTTTCTTCATCAAAATTCCAAAACAAGCCAAGTTGACGCATGAATAAGGTATTTTTATCATCATCTCCTCGAAATTCATAGGGGATTCCGTATGCCTCATAATACGCCCAGCAAGAACCATCTTGGTTAAAAATCAAATTATCGTGAAAGTATTTGACTGGAAATTCAACCTGATTCATTGTTACCTCCTTAGAGAAGAATATGAGACTAAAATAATTCTTCCGTATAGGTTAATTATTTATTATTGATTGAACCATCCTTGAATCGTATTAAGGTTTTATATTGATAATTTCCAATATTACCAGTTGTATCTTTATAGCGGCTAATCTTCTTACTTTCAAACATAAATACGAAAAATCGGAATAAAAATTTATGTGGGCTTTTTCCATCCAATTCTACATTGCCAAAGAAGTACGCTATTCCACCTGGTAATATTAGATATTTTAAAAACACGTTATTTCCTAAAGGTAAAAACTGATCTAGAATAAAAATTAAAAGTAAAGATCCAACAAAGAAGCCCAACTGTCTATAAGGAACTGGGAAAGGGAGTGTTAAGTCCCTTATCCCGTATAAACTCTTAGGAATATCCCATATTGAGTTGTATGTCCTAACTTCTTTACGAGTCGGCTTTTGAGTCATTTCTACCAACCCCTTTAATATTTTCATACTTTTTGATTTATCACTTGAATACTAAATTATATAACTTTGTACCAAGATCTTTGAAAATATCTGGTGAGAATACAAAAACAGATAATAGTGCACAAACAATTATCCAACCAAGTAAACCAGCCATTTGTCGTTTAACTGCAAAAACAATTACTCCAATAAGCGCTACAACTAAAAAGATAGGACCTAATTGAGCTACTAACCAGTTTTTAATATTTACTCCAAAATTAATATTACCTAGAACAGCTGTATCTGTAATAGCAGGTAATTGGTGAGCTACCATATCTAATCCCAAAAGCTCCATAATTATTTACCCTCCACTTTCTCTAATGTATTTTCAAATTTCTTCATAGAGCCAATTGAAAACTTGTTATCTTTATTTACTAGATTTAAGTCATATGTGTATGTGTACTCTAAGCTGCTATCATTGTCTTTTAGTTTTGCATCAACTAAGACTTTGTAACCTTTATCTTTATCTTCATAAATACGCAAGTTTTCTAATTTGTTAAATGTCATAATGCCTTTAAGTCCGTTTGATATATTACTCTTTTCAAAGTAATAAGCGATTTCTTCTGGTGTTCCTTCTGTGTATACTTTAAAAACAGATTGTAAAAATTGTTCTACTTTTTTCACTTCTGCATCGTTATTAATTTCTCGTCCTTCTGGTTTGAATGTGGCTACTTTGTAAGGAGCCTTTGCTTTCTCTCCATGGACGATTGTAGGGTTATTAGGAACTACTATTCTTCCTTTCTCCATTAAAATAGGAATAGAGAAGTATCTTGTAACCTCTTTAGGTTCTTTTGGTGTATCTGGGGCTTGAGTCGTCCCAGGAGCAGGATTATTTACAGGTTCTAACTTCTGAATTATGTTCAATGTAACTTCTGCTTCATTTCCTTTTTGCCGAACCTCCACTGCTTCCGACTTAACTAAAGTACTAGAAGCAATTTTTAAAGTATCCTTATTTAATCCACCTTGTTCATCGGATCCTTCAACTAAATATTTTTCTAATCGTTTTTTCCGCGCTTCAGCTACATTCATATCAACTTTCCAGTTAAAATAATCAGCAGCAAAGCTATTCGCATATGCGATTAATTCTGCTTCTGACATTTTAATTTGTTGAGGTTCCTCCTTTTTTTCTTGTACAGCTACAGCTCTAGGAGGACCGGCAAGTTGAATAAATGAAAGGGAGCTCCCTGCAAACACAAATCCCATCACACACCAAAATGTGACCTTACCTACTTTTCTTCCTGTTATCGCTGGAACTTTCTCCCTGGTTTTTCGTTTTTTCTTTTCTTTCAGCGCTTCCGAATTTTCTTGTTGCATATCTAATATTTCAATTGTTTTATTCTTTGCTTTTTTAAAGAATGTAAATTTCTTTTTTTCGGTGTTTTTCTGGGATTTCTTTTTTACCATGTCTTCACCTCTCTTTTTAAAGAGTTAGGAGATTACAAATTTCATTGTAATTTCCATTAATCAACTATCTACTTTAAGTATGATTTACTTTTTTCGGAAATCTAAGAGAATATAAAAAAAATTTATATTTTATAAAGAGAATGGAAAATGTAAATCAAAAACTGAAAAGAACATTAAAAAAGCCTCCCTAAAGGGAAGCTTTTTCATAATCTATTATTTATTCGATGTTTGGTAAGTCGCCTGAATCGTATAATTCTTTAGAGACTTCCTCTCCGAATTTAGTTAAAATATAATGTCCCTCGTCTACTGAATCCATAACTCCCGTGGCTTTTCCAACACTGCCTTCTTGAGAATCCCAGAAGAAGTTGTGTTCTTCTACAATTTTACTAAAGTCTTTGTTTGCCCATCTTTCAGCTGTCGCCAAAAGTTCTTCTTTCTTCTCGAAGTTGCTCTTACTTATAATTGTTTTTAATGTCTCTGCATTCTTCTTAGTCATTGGGATTGATCCCCGTTTTTGTTGTGCCACTACTTTTTGGTGAGTCATTTGGTGCATCGCTTTGATTACTTCTTCTTCACTAGAATTTTCAGTTACATAAATATTAATAAAAACTCCGTCTACTTGTTTTCCTACTACTAGTTTTTCTGGTTCATTTATTTCAGCGCTAGCTTTCTCATCCACCGAATTATCTGAGAGATGTAATATGCAAAATGTTAAACCAAATGTAAGTGCAATCAAGCCTATGATTGAGCCTAACCAAATTGATATTTTCTTTGCCATTGTATTACCTCCACTTTGCATTTCGTTTAATACCCTACAAAAAGAATATTATACCAAAAATGTATTCTATATGTAATGATGTTAAATTAATATTAAATTTCAATGGGTGATGATCAATGTGAATGAATTAAAAACCAGTTATCTTTTTTTCAAAACGATTAAACTTTTTTATAAACGGTTAATCGTTATTTTAAATCTACAAATACTAAATAAAATGTGTATTACAGTACATAAAAAAACTAATTCCATTAAGAAATGAAATTAGTTTTACACAGAATCTATTTTCTATCGTAAGTATTACACAATATAAAAACCTAATATAATATATATCTTTAATATATATAAAGAAAAAAGATAAAACTTTTATACAGAGGAAAAATGGTGTTAAAACATTGCTGTAATAAGGGTTCATAATCGCTTTAGCCGTAAAAAATCATAAAAAGTAAAACCTGGGAACGTACTTAATGAGCTGGATGATGATTTAAAACTACAAAATATCGTAAAGTAGGTATATAAAAACTACATAGAATCGTCATTAAGTTGATACAGGTAACTGAATAAATAATAAATGCAAATTTTGATGACTTACAAACAAATTTTCCACACTTCGAAAAAAATTACACACAATTTATTAACAAAGTGGTCAAAGTTAGAAACAGAATTCACTTTTTAAACATAACTAACATAAGTTTTTCTGATTTTAAGTAGATTTAGAGGTAAAACATGATAAAAGCAGTGTTTAAGGTTTTATATTATACACATCAGGCCCAAATTATTAAGATATTAACAGTATAATTTAAAATATTTATGTTTTTTTGTAGATGAAATGGTATAAAGGGATTGAATATTCAGAATTAAAAACTTAAAAAGTGTGAATAACTTATTTTGTTCAATACGTAATGTATGAAATTGCATAAAAAATAGAGAATTGTAATCATTAAGATTGAAAACTTTCTCTCTGTTTAGTTTGAAGTAATGCATGCCACATGTTATCTCCATGACGAATAGCCCTCCACTTTTGTTTTTTCAAAAATAGAGAGCTGTATCTTTACATTGCTGGAAGCAGCTGATCAACCGTATGTGGTGTTTCACTTGTTGAACGGTAGTATGCTTCTAAGGACTGTAGAAACTGAATTAAATCAAAGCCTTCAGGGACTTCAATTACACGAATCTTTTCCTTTGGCAATTTATCAATTTTTTCAATGAACAGTTCACGAATGTCACTAGGTATTTGATTTCCTTTATGATCACTAGATTTTAATAGCTCGCGAATTTCAATTTCTAATGCTGTATATGCGTTAATATTTACGCCTTGCTCATAAGCATATTTCCTAAATAGTGATTCCTCTTGATACTGCATGTAATTACGATGGTAAGCATCTACGGTTACAGGTACAGCATATTTCGCATAAAGCAGATCATGCGCTTTGCGGAATAGCTTTTGAACATTTCGTAAAGAGTATATAGCAAAATGAGTACCAAATTTAAAAATAGCCTCTTCTTGTTCATGCTTTGGTACATTGTGTGTTATTAAAGGATAAATTCCAGTTTTAGCAGCTGTGTCTAATACACGATATTGTGAAGATTGCTTTAATAATTTACTTAGTGTATAAACAAGCTTTTTAGGATACCCTTCTTGTCGATCAATCATTTCTCGTAAGCCACGAACTACTTGGCGAATTTGGCGATGACAAGAATGTTTTAAAACGTTAATAAATTGGTTCATATCCTTTGCAAATTCAGCAATATTCATTTCTACTAATAAGTTCTCAATGAATTTCACTTTACGCTTATATGTATCTCGCGGTGTAAATGGATCACGGTATTCTGCTCCTTCTTCTTTTGCGCATAAGAAATCAGGATGTACAGATAAATGCAATGTTGTGTATTGCTTTTTATTCTTCTTCCCTTTTTCTAACTTGCAAATTTTAAATAAAGGAGATCCGGTAGCAGATAGTTTTGTTTCTAATTCCTCTAGTACAGCACGAATCTGATGCGGGTATTTCTTATGTAAGTAACGATACATTCCACCAAAATGAGTTGAGTTCCCTTGCTCATCAACCTTAAATAGAGAACGTTTCAAGGTTGTTTCACGTTTTTGCTGCATTGCTACATCCATAAATAGTTTCTTAGCTGCAATGGATAACTCAAAGAATTCTTTTGTAAATACAATCGGGCTGATAAATGTATATGCATTTGCTTTATTTGTTTCCTTATTCATGAAATCAGTTAAGGTAATTTTATATTTACCGCTGTACTCATTTTCAATTGTAATGATGTTATGGAAACTTAACTTCTTCAAAGCCACATAAAATTGTGAGTGATGAATATGTGCAAATGCTTCTTTATAATTTTTATAATCTTCCCAAAGCATGTGGATCGATACATGTGAAAGCTCACCATATGTATTACATTTTTTATGAAGAAATAGAAATACTTCTAAATCAGCATTTGTAATACCATATAGCTTATGTTTTCTGCCCTCATTTTTATCAAATACACTTACTTTATCTAAAACTTTTTTCATTTTCAGTGAAAAAGATGGCTTTGCTTGCTCAACAAACCCTTCTTCATCTGCAATTCGCTCTTCATAGGACATTGACTTCACAATATCTTCTAAATAAGTATCTTTAAAACTGTAATACTTACCTTCCAAAGCTTCTACTAACTTTTGCCATGATTTAATTGTTACAATTACTGGTGTTGTTGTTTCACCATTCAAACTACGTTTGTTCTTTATAACGAAAGGTTTTGCCATCTTTTTCACCTCCTTTTATGTTAAGTTGCAGTTTTCCCCACAATTAGATATAGAATTTCATTTTTGATTATATCAAATCGAATACTGGTGAAATCTGTCCCTTTAAGAGGAAAAACAAAAAAATGAAACGTGCCTTAATCCCTTGTGCGACAAGGGATTTGACGTTTCATGAAAAATTTTTTGTTGCCACCATAGGTCTATGAAGTTTATTAAATATGAAACGTGGTACAAATCGTGCTAAATCCTTATGAACTATTGATTTTATAGGATTTTTCGCTGGTCTCCTTTTATAGTTGTTGCCATCATATAGCTATAACGTTTCATGTTTTGATTTAATAAAAATCTTTTGTGGATATCACATAAACGTTGTTATATAGGGCCTTAGAGATGCTTTTGCTTAAACAGTTGTTGCCATCATACCGCTATGAGCGTTTCATGTTATTTCATATTTCCTACCGTCATATAGCTATAACGTTTCATGTTTTCAAAACAACTTAAATTATATAGAAAACTGCTGTAACCCTTGGTATATATGGATTGGCGTGAGGTTATATGAAGAAAGTTGTTGCCATCATATAGCTATAATGGTTTAATCGAGTTTTCGTTCGCATTTTATGAAATGGCTTTATATCAACGTTTATCACTAAATTACATAGAATAAAATTTTTTTTAGAAGAATGATTGTCAGAGAGTTCTCGTTTCATTTTTTAAGAGTTGTTGCCATCATATAGCTATAACGTTTCATAAATTACTAAATTGTTGCCACAATAGAGCTATGTCCAATTAAAAATAAGAAGTTGCAGCCATGATAAGGCTATATGATTTCAAGTAATGAATAATAGCCAGGATAAGACTATGTGGTTTCAAACAGTGAGTTATAGCCACAAAAAGGCTGTAGGATTTCAAGAAAGAAGTTTATAGCCACAATAAGACTATGTGATTTCAAGAAAAGAGTTATAGCCACAAAAAGGCTGTAGGATTTCAAGAAAGAAGTTATAGCCACAAAAAGGCTGTAGGATTTCAAGAAAAGAGTTATAGCCACAAAAAGGCTGTAGGATTTCAAGAAAGAAGTTTATAGCCACAATAAGACTATGTGATTTCAAGAAAAGAGTTATAGCCATAAAAAGGCTGTAGGATTTCAAGAAAGAAGTTTATAGCCACAAAAAGGCTGTAGGATTTCAAGAAAGAAGTTTATAGCCACAAAAAGGCTGTAGGATTTCAAGAAAAAAGTTTATAGCCACAAAAAGGCTGTAGGATTTCAAGAAAGAAGTTTATAGCCACAAAAAGGCTGTAGGATTTCAAGAAAGAAGTTTATAGCCACAAAAAGGCTGTAGGATTTCAAGAAAAAAGTTTATAGCCACAAAAAGGCTGTAGGATTTCAAGAAAGAAGTTTATAGCCACAAAAAGGCTGTAGGATTTCAAGAAAGAAGTTTATAGCCACAAAAAGGCTGTAGGATTTCAAGAAAAGAGTTATAGTCATAATAAGGCAGTAAAATAATGTAGCTAGAAAATCAGTGTAAATAGCTAATTTACTTGTGAACTACTCGCCACTTAGCAAAGCTTGAAGTGGGAGCTTCTCAGTTCCAAGACGAAAGCAACCTTTCGTCTCCCTGAGCGTTACTTCGGGGTGTTCCACCCCTAGATGTCCAACGATTGGATGCCCTCTGGATACGGTTGATATTTTACGCAGGAACCGAATGGCTTGGTTTTCGCACTCTATTTTCTTCCTGCAACCTCCTATATCAAGTTATCAAAGAACTTCATATAGCTAGGTTATCAAACGTTTTTGGCTATGCCAAACCGAAATTCATCTCCCACCTACCGTTGGGCTAGCACCCTTCACACGCTCGAGGAAGGAGAATTCTTTCGGTAAATTCGTTAAAAATTGAAACTGTATTTTAAAGTAGTAATTTTACAAATAGAAACAGTTTTATATAATAAAGACAAGCACTGAAGAAATTAAATGAATCCATAATTAGATTGTATAAGAAATCTGATACTTATAAGGACTATTCTGATAATATTTCAACTTCAAGGCTATGTAGCCATCATATAGCTATGACGTTTCACATTTTTAAGATTCAAATTATATTTGTAATTAACATTGTTAGGAGGTATTTAAATATGGAGAAAGTATTAGCATTGTTCAGTGATGCCCTCCTACTTGCTGCCCCAATTTATGAAGAAAACAAGCAATTATGGGCCAAATGGAATAAATATTATAAGGAAGTACAAAAGAATCACGATAAATTAGTAACATCAGCCAATATGTCCCCTTCCTTTTCAACACTTGTTTCTTGGTTAGGTCAGAAACAAGAGCAAAGAATATCTTTATTAAACATTTATGCCAATCTGGATAAATATAAAATTGAGATTCAAAATGTACTAGGTAAAATCATTGAACAAGAATTTGGAGAAAAAGTTGAAGCAGTTGAACCATCTCAAATTTCAATTTTTGAAGATAGTCAGGTAAAAGAACACATAGAAGATATATCGGATGATTACTATCCTGTAACTAATGACGCAATGTATTATCAATTACGTGATGGAATTGCAAAAAACCAGTTTGAAGAGGATGAAGCAGTAGCAAAACCGGTACTACCATTAGAAACGAAAAATTCAAGCGGAGTTGCCCAACTATCTTCACATAAGGATGAGGATTTGAGACTAGTTAACACAAACGAAGCAGAAAGATGGTCTATATTGGTTGATGGAGTTATTAGTAATATGGATGATCTAACAGCAGATTGTTTGGATACCATTACAATCCAGTGGTTAAATCAAGCTAAATCTCCAGACGAATTCATAGATTTTAGTTATGAAAACGTATTGGAATTGTGCAACATTTCAAAAGCATCTGCAAATGGTGTAGAGTATTATCGCGCAGAAGATAAGATAAAAATAGCACAACGTATTGCAGCTTTAGCTAGTATTTTTATTTATTTGAATGATGATAATGAAGTTGTAGTACTGAACGATCAAGCAGAAACTGGGCAACAATTCGAAGTAAAGCGTGAAGTAATCAAAAGGCTATTCGTACTTGATTCCGTAGTGTTATGGAGAGATAAGAATACTAATGAGTATATGGGAATAGAATCCTGTAAGATTAAACCAGGTAGTTTCTTATCAGGCTATTTGTATGGCTCTAATAGTACAACTGCTTTATTATCGAAAAAGGCACTAGAGTATAATAGCTATAGACACAAGTTTCATAAACGTTTAATACGTTATTTATCATGGCAGTGGAGAATTCGTCAGCAATATAGTACTTTAAAAAGACCATACTCGATTGGTGGAGAAAAAGGTCTACTATCTGTGATGGGTATCAAAACTACGAATGGGCGCCCACATCGAATTCGAGAACAACTGGAAAATGTTTTAATTGACTTAGAAAAAGAAAATGTCATTTCACATTGGGCATATGCAGAAGAATTGGATGAAACAAAGATAGGAGAACGCAATTGGTTTAAGAATTACTATGAGAAGTTGGGAATCATTATCTTACCTCCAAAAGAATTGATGAATAATATAGATAGTATGGTGAAGAAAAAAACAATAGATACGCAAGAGAAGCAAGAGGACCGTTATATTGTAGATACAGTAAAACAAACTACTGTAGGATCAGAGGATATGATTCGAGAGAAAATTATGCATCAGCATATGCATCAAAATAAAACAATGCGTGACATAGCAGATGAAATAGGTCTATCCCCTGCTACGCTATCGAGATTTTGTAATAAAAAAATGAAACGTATTTCAAAAAGTGTTAATGAAAAACTTAACAAATGGTATGAAAGACAAATGATTATAGAATCTATGTGAAAAGAAGCAGTTACCTTTAAATGGAGAGGTACCTGCTTCTTTTTAGTTTGTTCATTTTCTGCCTGTATTACTCCATAATCGCGCTCGATTGTGGAATAATTTCTATTTGCTATTCCTAAAAACAGAAACCACTTAGTTAATTTCTCATCCTTTACTTTACGCGAAATTCGTTCAACTACTCGGGGGATACCGAGTGCACTTTTGTACATAATAAGATTGTTAAACGTTAAATTGAGGAGGGTTTGTATGCAACATCATAAAAAAGCTATAGAGAAGTCTGGTTCTATTATGAAACCAAATTTTGCAGAAACTGATGCGCAAAAAGTGAAACAAGAAATTCAAAATGATGTAAGAGAAGGACAAGGAGCAATGACTTCCCGAGAGGCGGGGGCAATGCGAGATTGAAAAAACACTCCTTACTGGTTTTTTATTTTTCTTCTGTAAAATTTTAACCAGTAAGGAGTTATTCCGTATGTAAAGTTATAAAAAAGTTTTTTAATATTGCCGTCAAAAATACAATAACCATCTGTCTATGTAAATGGCAGATGGTTATTAAAAGCGTTTAAAAATCTAGTTGTTCCATAGAGAATGGATTTTTGAGTGAATAAAAAAGTTGCTTCATTTGAGAGCCAAATAATGAAAATGAACCCTCATAATAAACATAACAAATAGAGTATTTGCATTTAAACCTCATAAAACTCAAATGTATTTTTTTCTAGACATATTGCTTCATCGGAATTTTTGATAATAATATCAAAACGTTGACTGTATGGATGCATAAACACTTTGTACTGAATACGACGTTCTTCATGAGACCGCCTTAAATAATTGATATCGGCTCCCCTTTCAGCAATATCGCGGCTAGACCTTCTCATTAATTCCGTTTCATCATCTGTATAGAAGTAAATTTTTAAATCAAATAAATCGGGATTAATAAATGCGACAGACATTCCTTCTACAATCGTCACTTGGTGTTTTGAAGAAATCAACTCGCTTTTCATATAATGCGTATCTATCGTATAAAAATCTAAACCAGCCCTTACCATCTGAACATCTCTTTCTAAAGCAGACAAATGATGCGCTGATGGATGACAAGCCGTCATTTTATAATGATGATTTTCGTTTTGGTATGTATAGTGAATAATCGCATGCTTTCGTATGTCCGAACTAACAATGTATGGATCTGTATTAATATAATTCACTTCATTTTGATTTAGTAGGTCTACAAGCATATTAGCAAACGTTGTTTTTCCAGCAGCGCCATGTCCTGAAACACCAATAACAACCTGTTCATTACTCCTACTAACCCAATTTATGATTTCTTGTAATAACTTATCCATCCTTCTCCCCCTTTTACTGATATACTGCTCTTATTTTAATTAATTTAATATCTATATATTAAACTAACATTCTACATTAAGACATTCGAATTCATTTTCTTTAATTTGATGATTAAGTAAAAAATGCATACTATCAATGGGCAAATTTAATTTGGTTATTTCCAATGTCATTCCTCCAAACCTTAATATTTAATCCATTTTTTGTTTCTTCACAAACTCAATTAAATTTTAGCATAAAGAAATGGTCTCCTTGGGGAAAGTGGCATATGAAATAATAAAAAGGTATGAGTTTACAACCCACACCTTTTTACCGGTAGAAATATTCGTTATATGCTTAGTGTATCAATCATGATCAATGTCACCTTCAATATATTGACTAAGTTTATCCTTAATTGCTGCACTTTCTGGAGTTACTTCAGCCACTTTTCGATTTTGAAGTCGAGAACCTTCTTCTGTTGTATCTGAAGATAATGTGTTTTCATCATCTTGAGATACAGTAGCGGCCATTTGTTGCTGTAACCATTGCATTGTTAAGTTAGAAGTTGTATTTTTCCCGTTGATTTCTGCAGTTCGTTGAATTTCCTGTTCCTGCTGATTATGAGTTACAGTTGATGTGTAAGCAGGCTCTCTATATTGTGGTGTATGTTTCGTCCTTGGCACTTCTATTGGAGTTTCAGTAATAATTGGTGCTTTCTTGATAAGTTCAATAGGCTCTCTATGTTTATTTGTATCTGGTACATTCTCTTCTTGAACATTGATCACTTCATTAATTTTTGCGTGTTCTGTTGTATTAGAAGGAGGAATTGATGCTGTAGTGTCCTCCTTTTCTAGCTTAGGAGCAGATTTTCTTGAGTAATCTTGTACAGACTGATTATTTGTTAATTCATCTTCATTGTCAGTATCACCTTCGTTATTGTAATAATCGTAAGTATCAGGATTTAACGTTTGTAACCAACCTTCTATTGCAGTAGACGCTGTTGTAGGTGTACTCAATTCCTCAATTACATTTTCCTCACTATCAACATCTGTATCTGTAACATAATTATTGTATTTAATTTCTTCATTCAACGACTCTTCTCGAATTCTTAACCAATAAGCAGCTGCATCTGCATCAACTTGAATTTTAGCTGTTTTAAACTCTAAAGCAGGAACGAAGTTTGCGTTTACTTGTATTCCTCCTTGAGGAGCATTATCTTTTACAATTTTAGCAGCGCACTGAAATGCTTTTTGAATCAATATATCATTTTCAGAAAGAATGGGTACCTCTGTTTTTGAATAAGAGTAGGAAGTTCTACGTGTACTTTGTGTTTTCGTTTCAGCTGTAACCATATCAATTTCTTGATCGCCTTCACGTGCCTCATAAATTGTTTTGGTACCCATTAGCTTACTAAACAATTTAGCGTCTTCATTAGTAACATCACCATAAACAAGTTTGTTACGAAATGTACCTAATAGAATATCCATAAATCTTGGGCCATGTTCAATTGCTAATTGGCTAATTGTTTGTGCAATAACAATTAACGGTGCTTTATATTTACGTGATTGAGCAGGAAAGCTTTTAAATGCTTTATAAATGTAATCAGCAAACTCATCCACCAAAACCGGATGGTAAGGAGATACGTTAGGTTTACGGCGAAAAACCGCATTTTGTACAGCATATAAACATAACTTACCGAAAACATCAGAAAGGTCAGAAAGCTCCCCCTTAGCTGTATTGATTAAAAGGACGCCTCCAAATTCCAAGTGTTTTTCGAAGTCAAAATCCGATGGACCACATAATACTCGTCGGAGCAGAGGTTGGGCAGATATATCATTCAAGGTGTTTCGTAAACCACGAACAAAGGTTTCTTGTTTATCAATGATCTTCGGCTGCCCATAGTATTTCCCTTCAGTATGATAAACAACTTCCCCTCCCCCGCGACCACCAGAAATTTCAGGCACATAATTTAAGTCAAACCATTCATCAACTTGTTTCATTATGCGCCAATGATTTCGTTCATCTCTATCAGGGATAGATTCAATATCATTTGGAAGTCGCTCTTTTAACTTGAGATGCATCTCAAAAACGAGGTTAGCATCATTATACATATCAATTAAATGTTCAAATCTAGCTTCAAAGTTTGAATCATGGAGTTTTAACAAATAAATATGTTGTTTAAGATGGGAACGCTCAGATTGCACAAAGAACGGATTGCCTGCTCCATTATCAGAAAGTCCCGTTAATACTGAACATAACATCTCAGCAACTTTATCAACTGGACCACGTACAAAGTTAATTGAAGGGGTATCAGGATTCGTTGGATCTAAATAGAAAATAACACTTTCAGGGATCTTGTGTGCCAATACCAGTGTATATACTTTTTCACAGAAGTCATTAGATGGCTCGATAACTGTAAGACCATTTACCTGCGTTCCTTTTACATCCTCTGAATGATAATCTTTTCTTGCATATAAGGTTTTAAAGTTATTAATCATTGAAGCCGTATAATCAAGGATTTGATTAGCAATTGGTAAACCAAGTGCAGCTGATTTACCTGTACCAATGTTACCGATGATCATTATATTAAGTGTTAAAGACTTGCCCTGTATTACTGCCATTTCCCGCGTAGCGCTGTTAGGACCGAGAAAGATATCGGGTTCTGGCAATTTTGAAGGATTTTTTTCAGTGAAAAATCTGTGTAATGAAGCAGCAAGTTTCCGTTGACGATTATCATTCAAAAAGGAAAGCATCCAACCAGGTATTTTAAACACGTATTCCCATTTTCCGAATTCATCTAAAAGCTCTTTTTTATGTTCATAAAAAATCTTAAAGAGCCATAAGAGTACGAGAATAATAATAATCACAGGTATTGCAAAAACAAGGTGCATGATATTACTAAAATTTGAAAGTATCGTATCCTCTAATCCTTTGTCATTTAGTGAAACTTCTCCAGCTTTTGAATGTAAGAACGGTATGAATATCTTAGCTAATGGAACACTAAACGCCCATAAGTACTGGGCAACTATTCCAATTAACATCATTGAAAAAATAAACCATCTACGTTTTATCTCTTGATAAGTCTTAACCTTAGTTGAGAGCTGCCAAGTATAAATTAATATCCAAAAGCTAAAAAAAGTTTCAATGTAATAATGAGTATCGAACGGATTACCAAAGATACTTAAGGTAGGTAATGGAGCGCCCATTTGAAATGACCAGAAAGAAGCATACTTATATATCCCTCTGAAAGCAAAATACCAAGCTAGTAGCAGTAGTAAAGTAATAACGTAGTATGATGAGCGAGCTGCTAAACGATATTTCCAGCTTTTTGTAATGTCGATTGTAACTGTATAAGATTTTTGTTTGTTCTTTCCTGTTTTTGGACCCTCCCCGTTACCTGTTGTTTTATTGAGTTCAGTATTCTTTTGAACTGCATTCCCCAAATTCTTGTTTCACCCTCTCTTTTAACGAATAAAAAGCAGCGGTGAAATTAAGCAATTCAACAGAAGTAGCCAATAAAATATTCTCTGGTGCTATGGAGTTGTGATACAAGTCAGTAAAAATGGCCTGCTGTCCATGCTCTAATTCATCCGCTTCATATATCCCCAATATCTTAATTGGGTTTAGTGTTCGGTGTTGATTCTGCATAGCCAACAATCCTGATAATTGTTGTAATTTAAAGTGTGTGTTAACCTCCCCTACCTTAAGTATTGTTAATATACAAACTATTTCTAAGTAATCTAAAGAGTTTTTTTCTTCAGTAGGTAATTTTTTTCGTAATACAAAAATGTCATCTGTTAGCTCAAGCAGTTTAGAATATTGAATTCCTTTCTCTTGCATTTCATTTTTATTAGATATCCACTCTACCGAATAAGAGAAAGAAGAGTGTATGTTTAAACGTTCAGTGACTTTTTTGAATAGATGATCTTTGTTTAAACTACTAATTTCGCGAGCTTCTTGAAGTATATTATTTACTACAAGTGCTGAACTACCCATATTACATACATAAACATTTAGGTTGTTTACTACACTTAAACGTGGAATATTACCAAAAGCTTTTTTTAAATTTGTAACACGTGTGGTCCGTTTTTTGTAAGTAGAAATGGTATGGTAGGAATCATCAATAACAGAAAATAAAACGTAATACCGCTTAGATGGGTTAGCAGCTGCAATATCGAGATATTTTTTTAATTTATTTTCTAAAAACGGAATGTTTTCCGATCCTGTATCAACTTCAATATTGATAATAGAATTGTTACAAGTAATAACCCAATCCGGGATTATCAATGGATTTCCCTTTGAATCAGGATAAAATTCTTTAGATGGACGTAATGAATATACGAGTTGAGGTAGATCTGGTAGGAAGGAAACGGGTTGAAGTTCAGGCTGAAAAACTTCGCGGTATTCTTCATCTTCATATAAAAAGTAGACATCCTTTGAATCGGAATACATCAGGTGGGACAATTGCAAGTTTTGCTTTACAATTGGGCTTAGCGGAAAGAGATAATCCCCATTACCGCCTACAATTGCACCGGCATGTTCATTGTTTGATTCTGCTTCAAGTAAATTTAAAACAAATTGCGTGATTGCTATATTGTGTTCATATTGCCTTTTAGTAACAAATGAGGTACTACAATCAGAAACCAATTTTAATCGATATAATATTTCAGCTCCTTTCAAAGAGATAGAAACAAAGTCCAGTGTAAAGCCCCGCTTTTTTCTCACACTTATATTTTCCTTTTTTATTAATTTCATTTTTGCCCACTTAGTTAACTTTGATGAAAATGTAGTTCGACTTATAGGTTCCCCACTTATCAATTCATAAAATTTACGTAACTGAATTTGGGATACTGTTCGCTGTTCATATAAAAATAAAACTGTAAAAATATCAGAACGATTAAAATAAACTCCACGATCATTTACCCCAACGATATATTTAACAGCATGATTAAATGATTTTTTCAATTTTAAACACTCCCCTAATATGGAAATAAAATACGGAAACTTGCATAAAATCGATTGCAACTGTCAAAAAGCCAACCGAGACTGATTGGATAAATAAAATATTTGAGAACAGAAAAATGATTAAAATATATTTTAACTGAAATTTGCAATAAAGTAACCCATTACCCGCCAAAGACTCTGGATTTAAAAACACGTAATACTTCGTCAGGTATGCGTTATAAAATTCAAATGTAATAAGGGTTTATTTACTATTAGGGTTCGTCATATATCCTTCGACATAAATAGAAAGACATGTGACGTAATCAAAAGATAAAAATAGAGTTCGTCATATGTATTACGTCATATCTGTTGTAGAGTATCCAAAATACATAAAATACACAGTGAATATAATTTTGCATGGATGAAATTAAATATTGAAATGAATTGCATTAAATTTTTAGATGTAACTGTTTGTCAGGAGGAAAAATTACATCATAAAAGAAATAAGTAAATAATTATAATAAAGTAAATGAAAATTTTGTATATTTCGTATTTTGCATGTTACAATCTGATTTGAGGGGTGAAAAAATGCGGAATTGGAACACAGAATATGAGTTAATAACAAAAATAATACAAAGTGAATTTGAAACGGACTTTCTTTATACCAAAGTAGCTAACGCATTACATAACGAATATGAGATAATTCCATTACAGTTTGCAGCTCTAGATCCTTATAAAACGTATAATACCTCAGAAGTTAGTAGAATTTTGAGGATAAAATCCAATCAATTAAGATATTTAATCAACAAATACGGTGAATACATCCAATTAATAAAAAAGAGAACTAGATATGTAATTTCATTTAAAGCTGTATACAAGATTTATTTAGTACATCTATGTTTAACAAAGAAATTAATTAGTTTATCTGAGTTTAATCGCCTCATGACTTTACATGTTAGTTATAGCGATTATATTGATATGAAATTGACAAGTTATACTGAAAAATTTGTAGAACTTAATTTCAAAGAGAACCAAATGAACGAAAATGAATCACAATTTTATGTGTTATTCCTGCAAATTTCAGAAATAACCACGGAATTAATAAAAGAAATAACTAAATATAACATGACATTGACATCCCCTTTCCTTTCTGTAGACAACCAACAGAAAAATGAGTTATTAAAAAAGAAACGGGATCATAAAAATATGTTTAATAAACTAAGTGTTTTATATAAAACTTTATAGTTAAAAGAGTAATACTTATTTATTAAGTATTACTCTTTTTTTATAGGATTTTATATGCGTCTTATTTATAAGTTTTATATATAAGTCTTATAAATAAGACGTACAATGATTTACGATTATATTCTATTGATATAAAATTAATATGAAAGTATATAAAACCTTTATTTATAAGTATTTGTTTATACGTCTTATATGTAGTTCGTATATATAGGATGTATAAATGAAATGATCATGATAGTAGTGTTATATTTTAGGGTTTTTATATATTAGAAGTGTAATTTTAGATGGAAATTTACATAAATACTGCATTCATATTTATTATTTAATAGTTATTGTTAGTTATATGAAACCTGATATCCACATGTTTTGTTCACGGCTTATATGAACGACTTTCATGTACGTCTTATATATTTGACGTTGATATATAGGGCATTAATTCTATTTTATGTCTTGTGAATCTTATATAAGTCTTATATATAACAACTTGATATAAGGCTTATATATAATGACTTGATATACGTCTTACAATGATGTAATATATTTTTAGGAATAATTAACCAACGTTTTAAGGGGGGGACAACTTGAACGAGGTATTAAGTGAAAAGTATAAACAAAACAAATTTACTGAAGAAGTTGTGGAAATGTTTGCAGATATTATTGAAGAGGACGAAATACTATACAATGTATTTCATTACATAGGATCTGAAGTAAACAAACAATACCAAGAGACAAAATATATGAGGGGTATCTCAATAAATGAGATAGTAGAAAGTGTTGTTATTGATAGGAGAGTAAAGAAACCTAAGGGTAAATCCTATTCATTAGAACTTGAAAGAACTAACATTTCAAGGCGATCGGCAGAAGGTAGTGTTGCTACTTTAGCTTCAATGTCATTAATAACAGAAAAAATTATGCATCCGTATAAGTTTTTAATTTCAACTATTAGGGGACAGCAAGTATTAGTTGAATTAGGCAAACGTAAAAAAAGTAATGAGAATAAGGGAGAGATAAAATAATGGCAAAAAACTTTCTAAAAAATGAAGTAGCAGTAAAAATGACTATGGTTGGTTTTGGTCAAGCTGGAACTAGAATGGTAGATAAGTTTGCTGAGTATAAGCATACAGACGGTACAGCAGTTTATAATTGCCTAGCATTGAATAGTAATGATGGGGATTTAGCTGAACTGAAAAATGTGCCGAAAAGTAACCAAGTTTCACTAAAATTAGGTGGTTTAGGTAAGAATCCTGAGCGTGCTGTAAAAGTTTTAGAATCTAATGAAGAAGCGAAAGATAAACTAAAAGAATTTATAACGGAACGTGTTAGACCAACTGATGAATTAGTACTATTTTTTGCAGGTTTAGGCGGTGGTACAGGTACATCTACAATTATCCAAGCAATTGAAGAATTCTCCGCTTTTCATAATAAACCTGTAATTGCTGAAGAACTTAAAAGCATGGCAATGAAAATTCCTAGAGAAGAATTAATAAAAAATCAACAAAAGTATGCAAGAATTGCTTTCAATAATGCTATTGAGCGTAAAGATTTCATTAAAATGGGTATTGTAGTTACACTTCCAGTTAGAGCGGATGGTCCTGATGTACTAAGACAAGTGAATAAATTTTCACAAGAAATTTGGAAGTTAGCTAATGATCCAGCGAAAGGCGTTGCATTTGTTGTATTTGCAGATAACCAACACTTCTATGATGAGTTTAAGGGATTAAATGAAAATGAGAAAAAAGGTATTGGAAACTCACGAGACTATGCAAACCAACGTATTGCAGATATTATTCATGAGTTAAATACAGCTGCAAATGGTTCAGGAACATCAGTAATTCTAGATTCTCAGGACTTTAAACGAATTTTACTAGAAAGAACAGGCTGTTTAGTAATTAATAAGGTTTCACGTAATATGAATCAAATTGAAAACAGTAAAGAAATTGTAGATATGTTCTCAGAATCATTGAAAGGAAGCTCATTCCATCACCCTATTGATTTGATGAAGACAAATGAAAATGGAGATTTAGAGGCATCTAAGGTACATCATTTTGGTATGTTAGCAATTTTAGATGAACAGAAGAACATTGATGATTCATTTATGGATGATGCAAAAGTAGAAGTAACAAATAAACTCCCAATCAATGGAACTGTTTTTAATGGTTATTTAGTTAGTAAAAATGACTTTATGGGTAGCGTGTATACTTTCTATAAGACGGATGCACTACCATCTCGATTATCTAAAGGATTAGTTGAAGAATATAACGAATTTAAGGAAAAACAGAGTCAAATTCAATATACAAAATCTCAAATTACTACTATTGAAGCGCAAGACTCGGACGATGATTTCAATATTAACTTTGGTGATTACTTTGAATTAGAACCAGTTACAGATGAAGAACCAGAAACGCAAAATGATGAGGAATTAGCAGCATTTATGGATCCTGATAAGATGTTCGGAACAAAATAAAAAATAAGCCTGGAATTTTCCAGGCTTATTTTTCTGTTTTCATTACATTTTTCATGTATTCAATCATGTTTTCATCAATATAGCTTTCTATGAAAAGTTGTTTTCTCGCAAGATCTTCTTCTTTTTTAAACCAACCAACTTTTTTAATACGAGTTTCTTCTGGCTGTGTAGTCCACTCTTTTTCAGCTTGTTTTCTTAACTCTGTACGTGCTCTATGTTGAATTATCATATTATCTAGTCTTTCTTGTCTTTGGCGCTCTCTTAACCTTTCAGGGTCTTCTGGTTCAGGTAGCACTGCACGTATAGCATCTTCAAACTTCCCTTGATATTCTAATTCAATACTTTGTAAATGCGTTTGAATCTTTTGCTCTACTATTCTTTCAATAGTCGCCGCAGCTTCCTGCATGTTTAATTGGGCTGAGACTTCACTGGTTTGATTTTCTGGAGAAACTGGTCTAAGTTCAAATTGATGTGGTAAAAGCTCAATAATTGCATCTAGTGACCACTTTTCATCCCTCTTTTGCTTGATGAATAAAGCTATGTCTAAATCCAGTGTGTTATATAACTTTTCATTTGTATTATTGGTTCTTAATGTTCCATGTAACCCCTTTTCCTCTAGGATATTGAACCAATTGTATACAGTGTTATGATGTCGGCCTACTAGTTTTGAAAACTCTGTTATTCGCCAAGCTTTTTCAAAAGCATCTTCATGACTAGAGTTTGTATTATTTGACTCTATATGTTCATTTGTATTTTTGTTATCTTGTTCAATCATTGTTATACCTCCTTGAAATATAATGGCTATAGTAAAATGGAATTAACATAGAAAGTGAGATTAACATGTTAAGTGTTTTTTCGATAATATAAACCCAAATACCTTTATCGATGGACACTCACATGTAATGTATCATTAATATGTAAAGTATCACTTGTTAATATGAAATTAATAAATAGAAACTTGGAACTAACTATTATTAATGTCTTGTTAATAATTCGTTAGTTATTAACGATTATTGTTGCTATGAAATTAACAGATTAGCCTACAATATATTAATGATAAGAAAATATGAGTGATTTGTAAATAAATTATAAGGATATAGCATTAAACTTAAAGACTCAAAAGCTAAAAAGTATGTATAAATGTAAAGCGAAAAGTCTATACTAATAGTAAATAAAGTCCTATATTTATTATAATTTATGATACTCGGTAGTAGAAAACTAAGAACTGTATAGTTAATTGGTTTCAGTAGGTCTTTAGAATGCACTTGAAGGTTATTGTAGGTTATTGAATTACTTTTAATGCAGTTTAATATAAACTCACCTTTTCTAGGGGCACCGCCCTTTACAATTGATCTCTATATAATCAAAATTGATTAATACAATGGCTACTTTTAAATTGGAAGTAATAAAAAGCAATTTATTGTTTTTGGCTACTATCAAAATGCTTTCAAGATTGATATCTTCTCCGGTTTTCCATTGAATTTTGTTATAGAAAAAAGCCCTTTAGAATCTAAAACCCTATTTGTACGTATCTTCTCCACTTTAGAATCGATAATTGTTAATGTCATGTCAATACGGATTGATGAGAGTGTCATATCAACTATCTTTAATTGATAACTAGCCCTCTTAACATGTCAATCTCAGGTTATATATCAATGATAAATAAAGAGAAAATCGTTAATTTTTTTGTGTCACTAAGTAAAAAGTTATCAATTGTATGGAGTTCTTGTTAGTTTCTCGCTACAATTATAGTTCTTTTAGGGGATTTTCCTTTTTATTTTCCAATAGAAATCTATTGTGGTAGATAAATTTATAACTAATACAGATCCCGAAGACCCGAAATCTGCATCCATGCGTATTACAACTATTTAATTGTTAATGTCATATTGATGTTAAATGTAAATTGTTGATATGAAATTAACAATTTAAAGAGTATTCCTTTCTATTTGTTGTTTTTAGACTATATGTCAATGATAAATAAAGGGTAATAACTATTAAATTGCTGTCGTCATTTATTATCGCGATTAGATTTCAACTATGTTTTTATAGTGTCGAAACGTTTTCTAGAATAAATCATCACTAGATTCACTTTGAGCAAACCGCCACAGAAGAAAATTTCCACCAATATAGATTTTAAAACCTTGAAAGATATAAACACTTCTCCTTTTTTGACACATAATTGTTAATGTTATATCAATGTTAATTAGAATTTCGTTGATAACAAAAGAAAATAAACTATTAACATGTCAATCTCAGGTTATATATCAATGATAAACAAAGGAAAAATCTTGAATTTTTGAGTGTCGCTAATAAAAAAACTATCAATTATATGGAGTTCTTGTTAGATTTTAACCACTATTATAGTTCTTTTATAGTTGTTTTTTTACTTTCTAATAGGAAGCTGTTGTGGTAGATAAATTTATAACTAATGCAGATCCCGAAGGTCCAAGGCCTGCAACTATACGTATTACAACTATTCACTTGTTAATGTCATATTGATGTTAAATGTAAATTGTTGATATGAAATTAACAATTTAGACAGTATTCCTTTCTATTTGTTGTTTTTAGACTATATGTCAATGATAAACAAGGGTAAAAACCATTGAATTGCTCCCATCATTTATTACCTCGATGAAATTTTCAACTATGTTTTGATTGTACTGAAACATTTTCTAGGACGGATTGTCACTAGGTTCATTTCGAGAAAACTGTCACAGAAGAAAAATTTCAACCGATATAGATTTTGGAATCTTGAAAGCTATAAGAGATTCTTCTTTTTTGATACTTTATTGTTAATGTCATGTCAATCTTAATCGAAATAATATCGATAACAAAAGAAAACAATCACCTAACATGTTAATCTCGGTTGACATATCAATAACAAATAACAGATTAAAAACCGGTTATCCGTTCATCGGCATCAACATGCGATTGATAGTTTCATGGTGTTTCGTTTTCATGTCTTACTAGTATTGAAACATTTTCAAGGTTAGTTTATTAATTGACTTCCTTTCGTGCAATCCGTTGTAACGGACTAATGTTCAACTAATATAGACCTTGAAGCTTAGATCGGTACAAACGTTTTTGATAAGTGTCCGCTTGTTAATGTTATGTTAATGTTAATTGGTGGATATCAGCGGTAAAGTCGGCGCGCTTTGCCTGACATGTCAATCTCAGTTGATATGTCAATGTCAAAAATAGGTGAGATGTATTGATTTTCTGTTGGTATCAACATGAAATTGATAATTATATAGCTTTTTATAATCCTTGTTCTAAATTGTTTTTAAGTAGGACTACTTAATTTTGAACAAAATATAATGTTATGATGCTTATTTACAAGGAATGGATTATGGTCAACAAGAATGTGCTTAATAGTGCAATTAATTGGTTAGTAGAGAGTATACTGTAACAAAAAAGTAAGCAGAAAAACATTAGTGAACGGTTAATAAGGGGATCCTTATAGCCTGGTAAATATAGATTGCTGGAATAGTATCTGTTACCAAAGAAGTTGTCTCTTTAAAAGGTCTAAAAGGGGTTAAGTAGTGAGATTCCCATGTATAATTATGGTGTGGAGTTTAATAATATTAGAAGATTATTTGATTAAATAAACAATATTATGTTTTACCTCTAGCTTAAATAAAGAATTTTTAGTATATTCTTATTATAAATTGTTAATTTTTTAGTTTCTAGTGATTACATAAAGCCCTTCGGGTTACGGATTAAATTACACATTTGTGTGGTATTTAAGCTCCGTATTCCAAAGGGCTTTTTTATTTGATTAAGGGAAAAGGAGATATGTGATGTCAATTGAAAAGTTAGCAGCTAGTAGAATATTGAGACCAGTGAGAAGCATGAATAAGGGGAGTAATGAGAGATGGTTTGAATATTATAGAACAACGTGCCCTATATGTGGTAAGCAAGGATGGTGCATGGTTAATGATTCTGAAACCAAAATCATTTGTGGACGAATTTCATCAGAAACAGAATTTGGGAAAGCAGGCTATTTACATGTAGTAGCTGAAAATCAAAAAAGGGGATATGACTTTTCTCAAGATCAGATGATTAAGGAACATAGGAAGAAAAATGATTTCACCCTTGATATTATTTACACTTTATTTCTAGAATTTTTAGATGTGAGAGATGAACATATGAAAATGTTAATGGGATCAAAACGTGGGATTACAAGAGAAGTAATAAATGTTAGAAATTACAAAAGTTTTCCTATTAAACCTTGGGATACTACGAAAGAGCTAATAAAAAAAGTAGGGGGAAAAACAAGCTATATTGTTGGAATTCCAGGATTTTATGCAAAAGAAACGAAGGATGGCAGATATTTCACGTTTGCGGGAAGGAGAGATTCTTTATTAATACC
Organism: Bacillus thuringiensis; assembly: GCF_014932895.1. Lineage (GTDB taxonomy): Bacteria > Bacillota > Bacilli > Bacillales > Bacillaceae_G > Bacillus_A > Bacillus_A thuringiensis_AA. Next base: position 254,759 of record NZ_JACYOF010000006.1, read on the forward strand.
GCAGAGAAATATATATAATCAGATATGCGGTTTTCAATGTAGAATTGATAATCCTGAATATATGACAGTTGTAAAAAATCATAAACCAAACTTTAAGGCAGAAGTTATTGAGCAACCCAATACTATAGAGGTGACCTATAAAATCAATGGGAAGATAGAGTCTATATTTACAGGTAAAGTCGATGTTAAAGAATGGCATGAAATTAATTATGAGGGTGAAAAATTAGGTGAAGTACAATTAAAGTTAGAAAGTAAATATATTTGGATCAGCTCAGGTGGGAAATTTCATGGAACAGGAGTTGGGAACCCATTGCCAATACATGTAGCAGTACCTAGTCGAGAGTTGAAAAGTTTGGAACGTGGAGAACTAATAAAAAAGGATAATGTATGGATTTCAGAAGGGAGTCTAAAGTCTGATATTTCTGCTGAAAACTTAGACGAGCTTCTAACTAATGAGGAAAAATTAATGTATGGTACCACAGTTGTATCAATACCTGGGGTTAAAGTATGGCGAATATTGATTGAACCATTAAAGAAAATGGGAGTTAAACAGGCGACGTTCGCTTTAGATATGGATATGATTACAAATTCAGATGTTCAGCGATCGTTATTAGAATGTGCGCAAGCGCTTTATCAAGAAGGGATAAGCATTAATTATGCAAGTTGGGATATTAATCTAGGAAAGGGACTAGATGATTTACTGTTAAACGATTATATTCCAGCAATAGAGAAAGTAAGATAAACGCTATTTATGTTGTATATATAAACCTTGATGATTATCAAGATTTATATAAATATAATTAGTTTAGTCATAAGGAAATGACGGATATTTTAATATCTCAGTAATTTTTCAAATTTTTAGAATAATTTATTTTACATTTTGTTATAATCCTATATCATATATATACAGGATAAATTTGGAAGGGTTTTAAAGGAAGTTTCGTATCTATGTAATACCGATAGTAGTTTTTGATTTCTAAATAATACTATTCATGTATACGAGGTGAAACAAATGGGGAGACGAGTAAGCGAAAAGAAAACGAAAGAGCAGTTTTTATATGAAAGAAGAAGACAATTAGAAATAATGGAAGGTATTAGTAGCATCTGCAAAGGATGCGATATTTATATAGAATTGAGAAAAACGAAAGCACATAAAGAAGTTGCCAATACATGCGCAAGGAATTGTAAGTTGATTAGTGATGTACAAAAGGAGACAAAGTTGTTTTTAGAAACAATTCGTTAAAAATGAGAAGGGAGGAATAGGTATGAATCAATCATATAGCAGCTTGAATCGGGATGAGTCATTAAATAAAACCATAACAAGAGGTTCTACTGCAAGAAGTATTAAGCCAATGGCTAATCCAGAAGGAAACACTTTTGAAATTAAGGGAATTGGGAATTATAAGGTGCTATCAAAACAAGAAAGTTTAAAATTATTTCAGCGGTACAAACATGGTGAAAAGGATCTACGTGATTATTTGTTTCATGTGAATGTAGGACTGGTATTATCTATTGCAAGAAAGTACAAAAACAAGCACCCTGATATAGAATTTGATGATCTGGTTCAAGAAGGAAATGAGGGAATGTTACGTGCAATGGAAGATTTTAATCCATCTTTAGGCTATTGCTTTTCCACGTACGCTTGTTGGTGGATAAAAAAAAGTATGTTAGGAATTATATGTAAAAAAAAGTCTGGGCCTTTTAAAATCCCTAATTATGTGAATCAATTTAATTTAAGATATGTCGAGTTAGAAGATAAATATCTACAAATGTACAACAGAACCCCTTCAGTGGAAGAAGTAGTAAAAGAGTTAAATGTAACTAGCGAAGCAGTCATTAAGCACAACGTATATTATAAGCGGGCTACTACTATGACTTTGGATATAGATACAATAAATGAAGATATAGGTATATTAAATCCATTCTATGATGATAGTTCAGCAATTCCTTCAACAAATGAGATGGTAATTGAGGACTTAAATTACGAGATATGGTTAATATTTGATGAAGTATTAAACCCAAAGCAAAAGATGGTACTAAATCTATGTTTTGGTCTTCTAGATGGTAAAGTATATTTGCATAAAGAAATTGCAAAAGCACTTATGATAACAACAGAAAGAGTGTCGCAAATAAAGGATGAAGCAATTAAAAAATTGAAGAAATGTGACTATAAAGATGAAATTTTTAATCTACTACATGAAAAATTGAAAGTAATGGATGAACTTAATATGGCGTGAAAATATACATTCGAATTTATCAGAATATACGGTATAATGAGCGTATTGTATCTTTTTATATCTATTTCAAAAAATTTGCCCCTCGAGTCACATATTATTACAAACTTGCTATTTAAGTTTGTAATAATATGTGACCATGAGGGTTTTTTGTATCTAAAAGGTGGAAACAAAGCGATGTATTAAGGGTATAACATAAATATAAACTCAATAGATGTAAAATAAAAAAGAAGGATAAATGGGTGCTACCTGTTTATCCTTTTTTTATTTATCATGCTTAAAAAAATAATATTATCTTTATTTTTCCTTAGTTTTTCCAAAGAAATATCTCATGATTAATTGTGAAGGATGAATAATTTAATTACTCTCATTTATGAGGTGCCAATAGAAAGGAGGCCATTGTTGTTATATGCAAAATAATAGAAAAAGAAACGTAATTAAAGAAAGGATTAGACAAGAAAAAGAACGACGAGAACGATTACTAGCAGAGGAAGAAGAACAATATGGGGATTTCCATGAGGATCAAGTAAGTGAGCAATTCCAGCAAGAGAATTCGGAACGACTATGGAAACAAAATGAAGAAATTGTAAATTCAAACACCAAAAAAAATGAAGCTTTAAATAGTAATCCAGCCCTTGATTGGATTACAACAATTCAAAAACAATCAGGCGCTTCTGAAAGTAAATTTGAAAAAGAAGAAGTAAGGAAACGTGAAGAAGCGGAAGCTCGTAGAAAAGCAGAGGAAGAAGCAAGAAAACAGGCGGAAGCAGAAGCTCGTAGAAAAGTAGAGGAAGAAGTAAGAAAACAGGCGGAAGCGGAAGTACGACGAGAAGCAGAGGAAGAAGCAAGAAAACAGGTGGAAGCGGAAGCGCGACGGAAAGCAGAGGAGGAAGCAAGAAAACAGGTGGAAGCGGAAGCACGACGGAAAGCAGAGGAAGAAGCAAGAAAACAGGCGGAAGCGGAAGTACGACGGGAAGCAGAGGAAGAAGCAAGAAAACAGGTGGAAGCGGAAGCGCGACGGAAAGCAGAGGAGGAAGCAAGAAAACAGGTGGAAGCGGAAGCACGACGGAAAGCAGAGGAAGAAGCAAGAAAACAGGCGGAAGCGGAAGTACGACGGGAAGCAGAGGAAGAAGCAAGAAAACAGGTGGAAGCGGAAGCGCGACGGAAAGCAGAGGAGGAAGCAAGAAAACAGGTGGAAGCGGAAGCACGACGGAAAGCAGAGGAAGAAGCAAGAAGACAGGCAGAAGCGGAAGCACGTCGTAAGGCAGAGGAGAAAAAACTTGAAGAAGTAAGAAAACGTAGATTAGAGGAAGCGAAGAAAATAGAAGAAGCACAAAAGAGACAAAAAATAGTAGTAGCCAAAAGAGAATCAGAAAGTGAGGAAGTCAATTTAAATAAGGAAACAAATCCGTCAAATGAAACTAAATTTGAACAAGAAAAGAAAATAGATTTTGATAAAAAGGGAATCTTAAATTATATGAAAAAATATAAGTACGCTATTATAGGATTCGCATCAATTGTTGTATTAGTAGTAGCAGGTTTTGCTTTTAGCAATATGAAGAATTCACAGGCTGCATCTGCAAATAATGTAAATAGTTTAGAAGTTAATGCGAATTTAATAAATGGATTAAGGTTATCTGCAGTTCAAAAATATCAAGATGCTGCCTTGGAGTTTGATAAAGTTGATTATAAAAAACTAGGAAAAGAGGATAAAAAGGCAGTTTTATTTACTTATCTATTAAGCGGTAAAGCGCAAAAGGCTATTGACTTAGAGCAAGATTTTGCAGAATCAGTAGTTTCATATTATATAGCTGTAGATAATTTGAAAAAAGTAAAAGAACTAAAAACAAAAAATCCACTAATTAATTTTGAAATTGCTGCATTAGATGACAAGCATGAAGAAGTTATTAAATTAAAAGATCAGGTGCCACTAGATGGTAGAAGAGAAGGAATTATTGTTAATAGTTATTTGAAATTAAATAAATCTGAGGAAGCTAAGAAGTTTGCCCAAAAGGTTGGAAATAAAGATCTACTCGAAAAAATCAATAATTCAGCACCTAATAGTTCTGCTACGTCTGTAGCAACTATAAGTGCAGGTTAAGTAATGGGGAGGAATTGATTGTGCCTTTAGATTATTCGAAAATTTTTAAGAAAGTTTTACTCGCGACTACTGCTACTACCTTAAGTGTTGGGGTAGTTACAGGCTGCTCGTTTTTTTCGTCAGAAAAAAAGAGCAGCAAAACAGCATCAGTATCTAAAAAGAAAAAAGATAGTGAAAAGGAAAAGAAGAAAGATGAGAAAAAGGATGAAAGTAAGAATGAAACAACTGAAAATTTAAATACCAATGACTTCGATGAAATCATTGACAATGCAAAACGTAGCTCGGATCAAAATTTAGCCGGAATCATTGAAAATAATAAAACCAAAAAGAAATTTGATGACTTAACTGATTCAATTGCGACCGCAGCTATAAATTCAAATCGAAACTTAGCATCAGTTATTGATGGTGATAAATCAAGTAATCGTTTTTCTGATTTGAATACTTCAATAGCATCAGCAACAAACAATCCTTCTGTTTCAGATAATAAGGATAGTAAGAACTTTGTCTTTGGTGGCAATCTAAACATCAATGATGGAGTGGCTACTGCAGATAATTCAATACCTCCAATTAATAATGATAAAAAGCCACCAGCTTCTGGAGACTCCAGTGGCGGAGAAGTGAAACCACCAACAGGCGGTGGTGGCAATAATAGCGGAGGAGAAACAAAACCACCAATAGGAGGCGATGGTAATAATGGTGGAGGAAATACAAAACCACCAACAGGCAGCGATGGTAATGATGGTGGAGGAAATACAAAACCACCAACAGGAGGCGATGGTAACAATGGTGGTACAACAAAACCACCAACAGGAGGTGACGGTAACGGTGGTGGTACAACAAAACCAGAAAAACCTGAAAAAGATACAGAAGCACCGGTAATTACAGCAAAACAAGGTGTGACCGTATATGTAGGAGATAGCTTAAATGCAGGAGATTTAGTAGAAGTGAAGGATAATAAAGATCCAAACCCAGTAGTAACAGTGGGAGCTTATGATACAAGTAAAGCAGGAGAAATTCAAGTAACAGTAACGGCGACTGACGTATCAGGAAATGGCTCAAGTACAACAGTAACGGTTAACGTAGTAGAAAAAGAAGAAGAAAAGGACACAGAGGCACCAGAAATTACAGCGAAACAAGGTGTGACCGTATATGTAGGAGATAGCTTAAATGCAGGGGATTTAGTAGAAGTGAAGGATAATAAAGATCCAAACCCAGTAGTATTAGTGGGAGCTTATGATACAAGTAAAGCAGGAGAAATTCAAGTAACAGTAACGGCGACTGACGCATCAGGAAATGGCTCAAGTACAACAGTAACGGTTAACGTAGTAGAAAAAGAAGAAGAAAAGGACACAGAAGCACCAGAAATTACAGCGAAGCAAGGTGTGATAGTACATGTCGGGGATAGTCTAAATGCAGGGGATTTAGTCGAAGTAAAAGATAATAAAGACCCAAATCCAGTAGTAACAGTGGGAACATATGATACAAGTAAGGCAGGAGAAATTCAAGTAACAGTAACAGCAACTGACGCATCAGGAAATAGTTCAACTGCAACAGTAACGGTTAACGTAGTAGAAAAAGAAGAGGAAAAAGATACAGAAGCACCAGAAATTACAGCGAAGCAAGGTGTGATCGTATATGTAGGAGATAGCTTAAATGCAGGAGATTTAGTAGAAGTAAAGGATAATAAAGATCCAAACCCAGTAGTAACAGTAGGAGCGTATGATACAAGTAAACCCGGCACAATATCAGTTCAAGTAACGGCAACTGATATTGCGGGTAACAGTTCAACCGCAACGGTAACAGTAAAAGTAGTAGAAAAAGAAGAGGAGAAAGATACAGAAGCACCAGTTATTACAGCAAAACAAGGTGTAACCGTACATGTAGGAGATAGCTTGAATGCGGGGGATATAGTAGAAGTGAAAGATAATAAAGATTCCAACCCAGTAGTAACAGTAGGAGCGTATGATACAAGTAAACCCGGCACAATATCAGTTCAAGTAACGGCAACTGATAATGCGGGTAACAGTTCAACCGCAACGGTAACAGTAAAAGTAGTAGAAAAAGAAGAGGAGAAAGATACAGAAGCACCAGTTATTACAGCAAAACAAGGTGTAACCGTACATGTAGGAGATAGCTTGAATGCGGGGGATATAGTAGAAGTGAAAGATAATAAAGATTCCAACCCAGTAGTAACAGTAGGAGCGTATGATACAAGTAAACCCGGCACAATATCAGTTCAAGTAACGGCAACTGATAATGCGGGTAACAGTTCAACCGCAACGGTAACAGTAAAAGTAGTAGAAAAAGAAGAGGAGAAAGATACAGAAGCACCAGTTATTACAGCAAAACAAGGTGTAACCGTACATGTAGGAGATAAATTAAGTCCAGCAAGTTTAGTGAGTGTAAAAGATAATAAAGATCCAAATCCAGTAGTAACAGTAGGGGCGTATGATACAAATAAACCCGGAACAATATCGGTTCAAGTAACAGCAACCGATAAGGCAGGTAACAGCTCAACGGCAAAAGTAAATGTGGTAGTTCTTGAGAAAGAAAAACCAGAACAAAAACCAGAACAGAAAACTGCAGGAACAATTTCTAAAGAGCAAGGTAATGGATTACTTGCATCAAATTCTAATGATGTAGCTAAATAAGATTTTAGCAAAATGATAACAAGGTAAAAGTAAAGGATCCCAACTATTATAGTTGAGATCCTTTACTTTTATTCACCTTATATTTAGTGGTGATACTTGTAGCATTCAGAATTGATATTAATACTTTAATACGTGTTGCATCAGAATAAGGGGATCTATTACAAAGAATAATACTAGTATTTAGCCTTATTGACATCACGATCACTTCTCTTTACCTAAATACTTTTAATAATGATCGAACAAAAGAAGAAAATAATACTAAATCCCTATTAGTTATGTATATAGTCGTCGTAATTATAAAGCTTGCTACAGAAATGTTTTCTTAAAATTTTCCGAATCTGTCGAATGGTTTATAACGTAGAACTACCTTACCTTCTATATTATTCAAAGATATAAAGCCTATTTCTTTAAATCTGCTATCTAAACTTTCTTTGCGATTATCTCCTAATACAAAAATCGTATCATTCGGAACCCTTTCGAAACCATAAATACTTTTTAATGAAAAATCAGCTGTTTTACCTTTTGAATATACATCTTTTACCTGAAGCCCATTTATATAAAGCTGCTGTGATTTATATTCTATTGTATCTCCAGGTAAACCAACTACTCTTTTTATAATTGTTTTTTTATTGGAAGTGTTTTCTAGGGGGGAATTGACGACAACTATATCAAATCTTTGCAGATCTTCTATTGAATGGGTAAAGTGATTAATTAAAACCTTGTCATTGTTAAATAAGGAGTTTTCCATAGAAGCTCCAGAAACTTTATATGGAAAAAAAACGAACTGTCTTAGTAAGAGTAAGGTAACACCAATTATAAATATTAATATTGGAAAAACGGAAATTAGACGTTTTTTCAATTGTAGATCAAACTCCATTCTGAGGGTTTATAGTATTCATCATAACATAAAATCAATGAATTAAATATTCTGAATATCATTGTTTTTCCAGGTGCAATTTGTTAAAATTAAGTATACCTTTTTTTAATTTCAATTTTTTATATCTATAACTACTATAGCCCTTTCGGGGTTTTGATTTTCAAAGATAGTTTAAGTTTTTTACTTTTACTTTCTTTTTAAATATAACTCCGAAAAGGGCTTTTTTGCGTTTTTTGGAGAATATCACATTGTGAAAGGATAAAGATTTTATGAAGATTAAGAGATTGTTTTTAGTGTTAGGCGTTTTAGCTATGATGTTTGTTTTTTATAACACTTTTATAAAAGATGAACCTCAAACTGATGCTCTAACTCCTATCCAAGTAGAAAAATTGAACCAAAAGATTCAATATGATTATTTGTTTGAAGATGAATTATCACAAAATGTGATTAACGACTTAGGAGGGCAATTCAAATTAATATTTGATGATATTGATAAGAACGGCCACTTAACCATTTATCAAAATAAAAAAGAACTAGAAATGTTTTTAGGAAATCATGTAACTACTGCAGAATTAGCTAATGAATTTACATCAGACTATTTTAGTACAAATAGGAATTACAAAGTTACTTATAAAAGTAAACCAAGCCTATTTAATTATGAAAAACCAAGAACTGTTACAAAAGTAAAAAAAGGATTATTTTTGGTGAAACAAAGCGACTTAATTCTGGAATTTAAATATGTACCAGAAATAGATGGATTTCGAATTTCTGAGATTACATATTTAAAATGAAAAATTATTAGGGGGAACTTTTTATGTTACATCAAATTAGAACTGTGATTGCTGATGCTTTAAGAATTGATGAAGAAGTGAATGGTTTTTTGAAATATTGTGATAATCATGGGAAAATAGTTAAAGAAATAAAACCAAGTGGAATCATTAATCGTGAATATGATCAAGGCCAACCACTTATAACCGTTATGGTTGTTTATGAAGAAAAAAATTAACTGCAGTTATGAAAAAGACGAGGATTAATTACTTGTCTTTAATATTTTCTAAGAGGGGTGGATATATCTACCATGAAAATATTAAAAAGGTAGCCGTTAGAATGGTACCTATTGATTTAGCGGAAGTCCCAAAGTTTATAAGTAAAGGTTCATTCTCAGTTAAAGAACTATTGAATCAGAACTTTCAACTTAAATCAATAGTCGCAGCTGCAGATTATATGAGACCTGAATTGTTTAAAAATCATACAAATTTAGGCGAAATTACAGGAACTAGAATAATAAATTTATATTCATCTAAATTGTAGTGTGATTTACAGTATAATCGATGGCAGATTCAAAAAAATAAATAGTAATCAGGCTTTCAAAGTATTAAAAGTTGTAAAAGTATTTAATAATTCAATTTGATAACTTGAGAAAGTTAGGTTACAAATAAATTTTCTGAATTGAAAGATAAAATAAGCTTCATTGTGATATAATTGAGTTGCATTTTTTCTTTTTCTTTTTTATATCACTAATTACTTATAACCTTTCGGGTTAATGAAATTACACAAAAAGGGACTTTATGTTGCTTTATTTTATTGTGTAAACAATTCATTTTCCTGGAAGGTTATTTGTTTTTGCCTGAATGGGGTGATGCTATGTCATAGGAACTAATTATTAAATAGAAACTGCTGCTGCAATGTCAAAAGTTTTTCGAAAAGGGGTGTATATTATGTTGATCACTGTTATTGTCACTGTTGTGGCTGGAATGGTCTCAGGATTGGCTAGTCACTACATTACAAACAAAAAGTTTTTGTTGCCTCGTAAAAGCAAGCTTGCATTTCACCCAGGGTTCTTGGGAGAAATGTTTGTAGGCAGTATTGCTTCTCTTGTTGGTGTTGCAATGTTTAACCCTGAAACAACAATAGATATTCTCAAGGTGAGTATTCTTGCTGGGATTTCAGGGCAAGCTTTCTTGCTGCACAATCGTTTGGCAACGGAACAAGTGAAAACTGACGAGATTCAGTCGATTTCCAAGAAGTTGACCGAACTTGAGAAAAAGAATAAGGAATAAAAGAGGAGTAATCTGTTATAAATAGAAATAGAGAGATGAGGAGATTTGGTTATGTAATGGCCAAATAAACAGAGTTGAGTTGAGGTGAGCCCCATGTCTCGAAAGGAAGTTTTTGATTATTTAAATAATCAAGAAAAGCAAGATTTAGCAGAATGGACAGAAGAGCTTAAGAATGCTCAATCTACTAAAGCAGTTAAACTTTATTCAGAAAAGATAAAGGAACTGTTAGGGAAGATTGAACAACGAATGATAAGTTCAGGAGAGGAAGCAGCGACGGTTAGCTTCTAATTGAATAGCAAGATAGAAAGGGGCTGATGGAGGGTTTATCCATCAGCTTCTTTTTTATAGATATCTATTCCAATTATATTATCGGATATATCTAAACGAATATAGACCTCATCCGATAATAGGTGGGCATTATATATTCGTTGTTTATATGTTGATATCTCAAAACGTTTTCCATTTGACTCACACTCTAGAATAATCATATCCCCATGTTCTTTCCAATTTACTAACTTAGCAATTGTAATCATATATAATTCTCCTCTAAGTCAATATATGAAAAACTAGTAGATCTAGTTTGAGACAGGAGTTTATAAAGTAAAGAAAAGGCACCATAAGGTGCCTTCCCCCGACTTGAACCACGTTCATTTAATATAAATGTATCCGTATTATCCCTTTGTGATACGTGTAAACACATCCTATAAAACAGAATCGTCTATATACGTCAGATTGTTAGTTCGCAAAATTCAAAAGATTTGAGATCAATATTAGAATGACACGATATTTTTTAAAATGGTCGATATGTTACGCCTTTCAAAAGGGTCTGCTTTATAGAACGTGTTCACGATTTATATTTTACTACATGTAATATTTATTTAGTGTAATTTTTACAAATATGTATAATTACATATAGTTTATGAGAAAAAGAGAGTATACTTTGATATTGTGTAATAAAGATGAGGCCCGCCTACGGAAATAGGTGGGCCTTATTATTGGGTATTACTATCTCATTGCACAAAAGGGAATTTGTATTAAAATCATATCATATTCTTAAAGTTCTTATATTGAGAAATAAAGAAAAGACACCCAAAGGTGCCTTTCTCTGACTTGAACCATCTTAATTTTAATAATATGTATTGGACTCCCATCCAAAGATAATCCTAACATGTTTTTAGAAGTAATGAAAGCGGATTCTTTAACTTACTTAATTACTTTGTCCATAATTTCTTTATATTTGTTAAATTGGGCATCTTCCATATCACCATTCATTTGTATAAGGAAGTTACCTTTTGCGTAAGTATGAGAGAATAGCATTTGATTACTATTACCTAAATCGTCATAGTATTTCTTAGCTTTTTCAAGATCTTCTTTGTTTTTAAATTCAAATATTCTACCTCCACTATCTTCACCTAATGCCGGAACAAGAATGCGCTTTGCTTCTTTTCTAGTATTTCCAAATTCTTTTTCTGGTAGGTCACTAGGATTTTCAGCTTCTAATCCTGAAGCTTTAAATTCTTCAATTACCTTACCAACCGTGACATTACTTGTCATTGATTTAACGCTGTCACAAGCAGCTAAACCGAATAATAATAGAGTGCCAATAAATAATACTGCTAATCTTTTAAACATTGTTGTTCATTCCTCCTAATGTAAATAAACCTGTAAACATAATAACAAATTATTAATCACTATATTGTCATATATTGTCGAATGGAAATAAAAAAGAGATCCGTAGCCTTCACTGGTAAGAATGATAAGAATTTATCAATGGGTATTGGAGGAATTTTCCCTCTTTCTAATTAAAAAATTCCCCCCAAAAAATGAAATCCAATCATAGTATGTCTTTGTTGTTTTGCATCATTTTCACGTACAATGAAACCTTCTTAGAAAAACGACATTGTTGACGTCTAGCAAACTCCTCATAAGCCCTTTTGATGCCGTTACCAATTGTAAAAAAAGAAAATATTAATATATTGCTATAGAAAAGGCTAGGATTTCTATTAGCAAAGAGTAATGTCGTACGGAAAGTTAGTTGTTTGCAAATCGGGTATTTGCACTTTGATTATATAACGGTTACGGTACAAAAGGTGAGAATGACAGTAATCTTCACAAGTGTCTTTACATAACATTCATATATTTAAAAGTCTAATAAATGCTGAAATTTGAATTTTGTACAAATAAGCAGGAGATGTGGGGATAATCTTATAAATAAAAAGCTCAACTCTTAAAGGGGTGAGAGTTGAGCCTGTGGATGTAGCTACTAAGTTCTCGGGTTGATGAAAACTAGTAACTAAATAAAGTAGCCCTAGGCTTAGGGGGGCTAAGGTTTCAAGTCTTGGTATATCTCACACGACATTATAAAAAGAATAGAACTTACTGAATATAACACATGAATGTTTCGTAAATGTATCAAAAAAGTGAACAAAAGTGTTATTTTGCACAATAAGGTAGTCAAACTGCTTGTTGAAAAAAGGAGCCCCATATGAAATATTACAGGGCTTCATAAGATTGAGTTATGTCGTACTCATAAGGGATTTTAACATGAACTTCGAGGTAAATAAATTGGTGAATATGTCCAAGTGATTTAGGGAACTTATTTTAAACAAAAACGATATTTAATAGAAAAGGGGATTTGAATAGGGAACTTAAGGAGTATGTTGTTTATAAGCTACACGCTAAAAAACAAATATGCCCTAGTGCGGTGCATGACTAGGGCATAAAAGTTAGTTAGTAAATATCTTCATAATAATACTAACATATTATTTGTTTTTAATGTTAGGAATTATAGATATTTAAATGAGATTTCGAAAAATCTTAATAAAAATTTCATTTTAAACAAAAGAGCAGTCAGCTTTTAATAGCTGCTCTAAGTTTGCGGGTTTCTGGTTATTTTGACGATTCACTTGTGCACTTAGTTTGATTAGTGGCTCACGGTCTATATGGTAGCACCACATGCCCATCAAGTTAGCCAAGTAAGTAATGATCCTTGTTTCAAAACTAGCAAATGATAACAAAGTAGGCATGCTAAAGAAGCCTATTTAAACGCGATTTTTTCGCTAGGCAGCTTGTCTATGCTTCACCGTTGTTTTATACATAATCCCTATAATATCAAAGACGGTCATCTTCTTATACCTATGACATTTACGACCGTTCTTTTTGAGCAACTTATAAGGCGATGCAGAATTTTTAAAAGTTCTTCTGTGCCAACGGCTATCGCTTGGAACAGTAACGGAAAGTAATCTTTAATCATAAAAATCGCTTTGTATTCACTCAGCTCCTGCTTTTTCTTTTCGAGCAGAAATTGTTGCATTTGAAACATCGTAGAAGAAGAGAGGAGAATGCGGATGGGTGTAAAGATATAAAAGGCACTCTAGGCGTTCTCTTTTTATTTCTTTACATTCATCAATTTCAAAGAATGACTTCCACTTAAAAAAATTAAGTAGTTCTACATTTTAATTATAAAAAATTAAAATAATATATTAAAAATAATTTCACGTACCAAATTTTTAATATATTTCCACAAATAAGGCAATTAAGGGATTATAGTCCCCCATGGAAGGTAATATCAATAAATCTTTCAAACGTCATAAAACGTAGTCAAAACCGTTGCATATATCCCTATATGTTTGTCCTTGTAATATTTTCATTTCTGATAGTTCAATTTTCTCGATATAATAGCAACAACTTGTACATTTTATCATTTTAGCCAAGAAGACTCCTTCCTCAAGGAACGCGAAGTGAGTAGGTGGGAGATGAATTGGCTTCGGACAAGGGATGGCAGGAAGCCATCTCAATTGTTCGAAATACATAAACTGTTACTTCACACTACCAACCGAATGTATGTTTGTTGTATAATAGAACCGTATCGAAATGGGGGTGAAACGAATGATGATCAATAAAGCATTTAAATTTCGTATCTATCCAAATAAAGCACAAGCGACCCTAATCAATAAAACGATTGGCTGTTCTCGTTTTGTATTCAATCATTTCCTATCTCTATGGGATCATGTATACAAAGAAACTGGAAAAGGTTTGACATATGGTACATGCTCTGCCAAACTTCCTGCTATGAAGAAAGAGTTTGCTTGGCTAAAAGAAGTGGATAGTATTGCGATTCAGTCGTCTGTTCGCAACCTTGCGGATGCTTATACACGTTTTTTCAAAAAACAAAACAGTGCCCCGCGTTTCAAATCTAAGAAGAACAACGTACAATCTTACACCACAAAACAAACAAATGAAAACATTGCCGTCGTAGGAAACAAAATAAAATTGCCAAAACTAGGTCTTGTTCGATTTGCCAAAAGTCGTGAAGTACAGGGACGTATTTTAAATGCTACGGTTAGACGCAACCCTTCTGGTAGATACTTTGTGTCATTGTTAGTTGAAACAGAAGTGAAAGAACTTCCGAAAACAAATTCTTACATTGGAATAGATGTGGGACTAAAAGATTTCGCTGTTTTGTCAGAGGGACCACCCTATGAAAATCCGAAGTTTTTTCGATCGTTAGAAGAGAAGTTGGCGAAAGCACAGCGTGTTCTTTCTAGAAGAATGAAAGGATCTTCTCGCTGGAATAAACAACGAGTAAAAGTAGCTAGAATTCATGAATACATAGCAAATGCTAGAAAAGATTACTTAGACAAAATCTCAACTGAAATCATCAAAAACCACGATGTTATCGGTATAGAGGATTTGCAAGTATCGAATATGTTAAAGAATCGTAAGTTAGCAAAAGCGATTAGTGAGGTATCATGGTCACAATTTCGAACCATGTTGGAATATAAAGCAAAATGGTATGGCAAACAAGTCATTGCCGTATCGAAAACATTTGCTTCAAGCCAATTATGTTCTTGTTGTGGATATCGAAACAAAGACGTTAAAAATCTCAACCTACGTAAATGGGACTGTCCTTCTTGCCTGACACACCATGATAGGGATATTAACGCAAGTATCAATCTAAAGAATGAAGCGATAAGGCTTCTAACCGCAAGGACTGCGGGGTTAGCCTAATAAATTAGAGTTCGATAGAACTCTTTACTTAGGAATCCCCCACTTCTAAACGAAGTGAAAGTGGGGGTAGTTCAATAAATATAAATCCAGTTGATTGTTGGATAATTTATTTTTATCATTATAGCCAAAAAGTCTTATTCCTCAAGGAGCATGAAGGTTCACAGTCCAGTGAATAGTGCGAAAGAAGTAAATATGAAAAAGTTTGAGAATTATCTTAGTTATTAAATTGATTCTGCCTATACTTTAAGTAGAGCCTAATTTATTAAATTTAAAGAGACCATATGTTCATATATAAGAATTTTGAAGGAGGTATATTATAAATGATTCCAACGTCAACATATGTGGCTAAATGGGTATTAGATGACTTAACACTTGCATCAAAACCAAATCAGGGGATCAAATTAAGTACATTTAAAAGATTAGAGAAACTTTATGTAGAATACAGAGAAATGATTGAGGGAGATACTAGTTTTGAAATCACACATTATCTTTTAGAGTTTATTAATCCACATAATCTTTTTGTAGTAAGAGAAGGTTTCTATATATTTGATAATAAAACAATGAGGTTTATTAAAGTAGCGGAGGATATTCATTTTTCAAATCAAAGCTTAGCGTACTGTAATAATGGTGTTGCAGTAGATTTAATAAACGGCAAAATGCACTTTTTAGAAGGACAGTATTATAAAGTTAAGACCTCTTATGTTGATTTATTAAAAGGAGAAACTATCCCGGTAATGGTACTTAGTCATTTAGATAATAATGTTGGAGTATCAGTTCCGCTGACAATGTTTAATGAGGAAAGAACCTTTAAAATTTCGGAGAGTTATATAGTTGATCTTACCTCAAAGAATTGTAACAATGAGAGTGAATTTAACGGAAAGGGAAACATAATACGATTTCTAAAACCTTTTATTGTGTAGTTAAGGATATATGTTAATTAAATTCATAATGGATTTAAGAGGGTGAAAAAGATGTCATTTGAAATGTATAAAGCCTTTCGAGGTAAAGTAATTATAAAGGACGAACATAAAGAATTGGTGAAATTAATAAATACGGGAAGCTGGAAAGAAGGGAATGACTATTTTACAATATTGATTCATCATTCGAAGACTTCATACAATTCCACACTACCAAATTATTAATAATCATATATCGATTTGGAATAAAGCATCGTGTCTTTTTTTACCACATAGGAGTTACCGAAAAAAAGAGATGAAAAAGAAAAGAAAAAAAGTAAATTAAAGGGGGAACATAAGTGAAATATATTAATGGATTGTACATATCACTTATATTGATGATGTTCATTAATTTACTTAATATTACAATGTTTGATAATAAATACTCAGGGATAACAATGTATATCTCTTCCATTATATTCACAATTGGAAGCGCATTTTTCATAAATGCAAAAAGACTTAAAATCAGTGAGAAAAAATAAAACCTCTTGCAACGCAAATCACTTAAGTCCTACAGTTAAACAATCTGGAGGACTTTTAATAGTCTTCTAAATACATTGAATCCCGATAATGAGACGTTATGTCAACCTAACATGTATAGGATATACACTGTTCCTTATTCAACTAAATGGCAGGTTAGTTGAAGTGTATTTTGGTTAATATAGGAATTTTTTGGATGCCCCTAGAATATAAAAAATATAGATTGTATTATAGGAGGTAGATAATGAAACAAAACATTTATGATAATCCGTTTTTCTTTAAAAAGTATAAGTCATTACGTGAAACAGGATTTACCTTTAATGATTTTGTTGAACAGCCAGCAATTAAATCTATAATTGCTAATCTTACAGGTAAGTCTGTATTAGACTTGGGATGTGGAACTGGTCATTTTTCTATGTACTGTGTAGAAAGTGGTGCCTCAAAAGTCATAGGAGTGGACATCTCAAGAAATATGATTGAACAAGCTGAAATGTATAATAAAAACGAAAAAATAGATTATATGTGTGCACCAATAGAAGAACTTAATTTGCCAAATCAAAAATTCGACTTAATAACAAGTTCTTTAGTTATACATTACATAGAAGATTACTCACATCTAATTAAGAAAATAAGAGGTCTGTTAAAAAATGATGGTGAATTTATCTTTTCAACAGAACATCCAATAGTAACAGCTCGAAAGGAAATGAATAATTGGTTTAAGGATAATAATGGAAACAGATTATATTGGGCATTAGATAATTACCAAGAAGAAGGAAAAAGGGAGGAACATTGGTGGATAGATGGTGTTGTTAAATATCACAGAACAATTTCAACATTAATTAATACTCTTATAGACAACGGTCTTGTAATTGAGAAAATTATTGAGCCAGAGTCAACTCCAACAGGATTAGAAAAAATGCCAGAATTAATAAATGAAAAACGGAGACCATCTTCTATTATCATTAAATCAAGAAAATATTGAGATTGAACCCTCGTTGATTAACTACTGGCTTTATTTTTAAAAAAGAGTAAAATCTTTTTCTAATTTTAAAATAAGATTGTGAAGAAATACACTTAAAGTAACGGGTGCTTTAAGTGAGCAAGAAACTAAAAACTTTTAACTTCTGCTTTCGAGAATAATGTAAATGAGCTGTCCATATGGACAGCTCATTGTATGTTTTGATTAAAATCTTCTTATTTACATGTATAATTGTATCAAGAGTCGCAAATTTTAGAATTGGGGTGAAAACTATGAAAAGTTTTGGTATGTTAGTAATTTCTACCGTCCTTTCAGCAGGCTTATTATATTATAATGTCGATTCTTTTTGTAAAAAATTTACATCAGGGCATACATATTACTGGGTAAACGGTATCCTAGCTGCTGTATTCTTTATATCCTTAATTATCAACATAAAAGATATCATCAAGAAAAATTATACAACTTCTGAATCGAATTAAGGAGCCTATTATGGTTCCTTTTTCTATTCAAAATAAAAAAGCAGCGGATGGTACTCTTGTAGTTATATATTTTTTAGAGGAAGCATCCATAATGAATGCTTTTTTCTTTGTTATATAGAAATTATACATTAAACCAGTAAACATTCTAATACGCCAAGCATATGATGAATCGTGGGACGAGTTATCATATGAGGTGAAACTTGGAGCGCCATATTTATTTATTGAAGGGTACCTTATGACAGGTACTCTTTTTATTTTGTATAAAATGGACATTTAATCTGGAAGGTGATTGTGTGTTTGATTTTATGATGTGGTCTTCATTGGTATTAGATAATGTAATTAAAATAGCTTTTGTCGGGGCAGGTGTGGCTATTATCTATGCTGCTTTAAAACCAAATAAAACTGAACCCTTTATTGTATATGTACCTTTTTGTTTAGTAGGATTAATAGTCTTCACAAACAATTATGTTAATAAAATTAAATGAAACTTACTTCTTGATATTCTTATGACTAAAACCATCTATAGAATAACGATATAACTAAATAATTGATTGATTTAGTCTGTGGATTTGGTTTTTTATCCGAATTTTCTGATTCGATTATTTCAACTTTATGAATATAGTAGGTGAAAAAGTTGTGTGATAGTATTTGAGATAGAAAAAAAGCCAACTTTGAAAAGGGTGTGAATTGAATGTACAAACAACTGTAAATGGTTACATTAAGATAATGTTTAGCTGTTATTAGTGTAAGGTAACGATATATTTTGTAGCATTTGAAATAAAAAATGAAGAGATAGATGCGCTTTTATTTATCTGATTATTTTTAATATATATAACCTTATAATTAGTCAGAATTTCAAGGGCGTTAAATTCTAAGTGAAATATTTAGAATGATTCATTAGGTTTAATAAAGGAGTATCTTATACACAAGAGCGTTTATATTAGTAACCTAAGGAGCTTGTTTTTATGAAAACTACTGACTCAAAAAGTCTATGGAAAAATACAATTTATTTACAAGTTTTCTCTGCTTATTCACTGCTTATGCTTGGCGTGTTTATTGATATGTTAGCTATTATGACTATTGTTGGATTTGAATGGGAAGTAGATCCTACCATGATTGGATTGATCCCTGTTGCATATGCACTTCCCGGAATTATCTTTGGTTCATGGGCGGGTGTTATTGCCGATCGTTTTAGAAAAATTCCAATTATGATGTTTTGTAATATTATGGTTGGTTTAATAACAATTGCTCTTTTATTTGTACAAAATATCCACTGGCTCTTAGTGGCATTAATGATTCGTTCTATTTTTATTGTTTTCTATTATCCTGCACAGCAAACACTAACAAGACAGATTGTGTCCTCTGATTTACTTACTAAAGCCGTAAGTATAAATGGAATAGTTGAGCAGGGAACCAAGATAATAGGTCCACTTATAGGAGGCATGTTGCTAAGCTGGTTTCAGCCAGAGTTCTGCCTCATTATAAGAGCTATAAGTTGTTTATTAGCTACTTTAGTTCTGATACCCACAATAAAATTTAAAGAAACTTTATCGAAAGAACTTGTTGAAAAGCAAAAACAAAGCAATTGGACCGCTTGGTTACAAGGGTGGGGTTATGTGTTATCTAATCGGATAATATTATCAACTATGATTTTCGTTACAATAGCTATGGCAGTATTACAATTAGTAGACTCACAGTTCCCTACTTTATTTAAGAGCTTATTTCCACATGATAAAAGTAAAATGGGATATATCATTTCTATTATTGGTGTTGGGGGAATACTTGGTGCATTACTAACTCAGAAATTAAAACAATTTCAATATGGTTGGGTAGTCTGTGGGGGTATGGTTTTAATGGGAATTGGTTTTGGGGGGATTGGCCTGATAACGCCCGGTACGGTCTTCGTTTTGGCCTATCTGATTAGTTTTATTGCTGGTATTGGAAGTGGACTGATGCTTGTATCTAATCAAGTCATTCTACAAATCGAATCCGACCAAGATCAAGTAGGAAGAGTATTTGGTATACAAAGCAGTTTAACAAACGCAGTTCTAATTATTTCTCCTGCTATGAGTGGCCCATTAGTTCATTTGTTTGGGGTAACTCAGCTCTATGTTTATGGGGGGATTGGGCTTATTATCATTGGGGTAATTGGGGTTTCACTGCAGAAATATTTATGGGCTAAACATAAACACGAACCTATAAGAGTAAATAATTTTTGAAAGGAAGATTTTTTATGACCAATCCGGAATGTTATCCATTAAGTCACCCACAGAAAAGAATATGGTATACAGAAGTTATTCATTCTGATAAAGGGATATGTAATTTAAGGTTCTTATTTAAACTTCATCGAAAAATGAATTATTCAAAATTAAACCGAGTTGTGAATCGTGTTATCAGTGAAAATGACGGTCTGCGCATCAGATTAAAAGAAAATGGGCATCAGGAACCTGAACAATATTTTATTAAACATGAAGAACAAGAATTTGAGTTTTTCGATTTTAGTTCCGTGGAAGATTCACGTTTGCTTGAGGAATGGATCGAGCAGAAAACAAAAGAAACGTTTACACTATTTAATTCAAATCTATACTATTTCGCCTTAATAAAATTAAACGATAATGAATGTGCAGTCTTTGGGAATGTTCATCATATTATCATGGATGGTTTATCAATCCAAATATTTACCAGTCAGATTGCGAAATATTATTATGAGATGCATAACGAGACTGAGGAAGGCGAAATTAAAAATTCATATATTCAATTTGTGGTCAATGAACAAACATACTTGGATAGTAGTCGCTTTCAAAAAGATCAAAAATTCTGGTTAGAGGAATTTAAAACACCCCCATCTGTGACCGGATTGAAGCCCTATAATACGTACCAAGTTAGTACAAAAGCATCACGTGAGACATTTATATTATCGGAGCATTTGAAGAGAAAGATAGAATTATTTTCTGAAGATTATAAATTTAGTTTATATACCCTTTTTGTTGCTGCTTTCTCGTTGTCTATGTATCGGTGGACCTCATCGCTTGATATTGCACTAGGAATGGCTTATGGCAACCGTATGACTAAAATGGAACGAGAATTAATTGGAATGATGGTGAGTACAGTTCCTCTAAGAATGGATATTGATCCAGAAGAAGAAGTGCTTTCATTTATTAGTAGGGTGTCCAGAAAACAAAGTAAATCATTAAGACATCAGAAATACCCATTTGATTTGTTATTAAAGCAGATTAATAAAGAGAATAACAGCAATGTGAGACTTTTCGGAACTACGATTGATTATAGGGATCGTGATGAAAGTGGTGACTCACTATGGATTCCAAACTGTGAAGAGGTACAAGATTTTGCAGTGCATATTGAAAATTTAATCGATATAGACTCTTTACATGTACATATTGATTATCGTGAGGAGCTATTTTCTAAGGAAGAGATAAAACGTTTTTTTAACGTTATGTTAGCGATAATAGAAAACACTTTTGAGAACCCAAAGCAGAAGGTAGCTGAAATCGAAATCATTTCTGATGAGGATAAAAGAAAAAGTTTAATAGAGTTCAACAATCCTAAGCTTGATTTTCCACCCCAAGTAACTATTCATGCATTGTTCGAACAGCAAGCGATGATTTATCCAAACGCTATTGCAGTTACGTATGAAAAAGAAAAAGTTACTTATAGTGAGCTTAATGAACGTGCAAATCAGTTAGCTCATTATCTGCAGAAAAAAGGAGTAGGACCTGATACTTTAGTTGGACTGTGCGTTGAACGTTCTCTCGAAATGATTGTAGGTATTTTAGGGATTCTGAAGGCTGGTGGAGCTTATGTTCCACTTGATCCAACATATCCAGATCAGCGACTTCAATATATTTTAGAGGATGCTAGCATTCAGTTATTCGTAACGCAAGAAAGTTTAAAGGAATTGAAATGGTTACCAGAAAATATTAAATCAATTTGCCTGGATCGTGAACGAGATGAGATTGAGCAAGAAAGTAAGACCTTGCCGGTTTCTGATGTAAGTGCCCAAAATCTAGCTTACGTAATCTATACTTCGGGATCAACGGGGAATCCAAAGGGCGTTATGATAGAGCATCACAATGTCATTCGTTTATTTAAGTCGACGGATTGTTGGTATCAGTTTAATGAAAAAGATACTTGGACGCTTTTTCATTCTTATGCATTTGATTTCTCAGTATGGGAAATTTGGGGAGCATTATTATATGGTGGGAAATTAGTTGTTGTTCCGTACTGGATTAGTCGATCGCCTAAGGATTTTTATCAATTATTGATAGAGGAAGGAGTCACAGTTCTAAATCAGACACCTTCCGCATTTCGACAATTAATACAAGTGTGTGAACAAGAAAGTGAGAATAAAAACTTGCAGCTTCGTTATGTGATATTTGGCGGGGAAGCATTAGAACCTATAAGTTTGTTACCGTGGTTTCAAAGGTATGGGGAGAAAGAACCACAATTAATTAATATGTATGGAATTACAGAAACTACAGTTCATGTTACATATTATCCAATTACTCAAGATGATGTGCAGCATGCTTCAAGAAGCAATATCGGAAAGCGAATTCCAGATTTAGAAGTGTATATACTAGACGCTTATCAACAACCTGTACCTATAGGTGTAGATGGTGAGCTTTATATTGGCGGGGCAGGGCTTGCACGTGGGTATTTAAATAGACCCGAATTAACTGCAGAGCGTTTTATACCTCATCCATTTAGTAGTGATCCGAAAGCAAGATTATATCGGACAGGAGACTTAGCGAGGTATTTGCCGGATGGGAATCTGGATTATCGTGGAAGAATTGATCATCAGGTTAAAATACGTGGTTTCCGAATTGAGATTGGGGAG
The DNA here is from genome assembly GCF_014932895.1 of Bacillus thuringiensis. GTDB lineage: Bacteria > Bacillota > Bacilli > Bacillales > Bacillaceae_G > Bacillus_A > Bacillus_A thuringiensis_AA. The sequence goes on from NZ_JACYOF010000006.1 coordinate 277,441, forward strand.
ATTGAGTCTACTTTAAATGCATACGCATCTATAAAAGAAGCTGTTGTAATTGTTAGGGAAGATCAACCGGGTGATAAACGATTAGTAGCATATGTTGTAGGAGATGGAAATGTAGGTGCATGGAGAGAGTATCTTAAAGCGAAACTACCGAGCTATATGGTCCCTTCAGGATTTGTAACGATGGAAGCCATTCCACTAACAGCTAATGGTAAAGTTGATCGTGAGGCCTTACCTATGCCGGAGGAAAAGCAGATTAACAGTGAAGCTGTTGCCCCTCGGAATAGTAACGAAAAGATACTGGCTACCATCTGGAAGCAAGTATTAGGTGTTAAAAAGGTGGGAATCTATGATAATTTCTTTGAAATTGGTGGCGACTCGATTCTCAGTATTCAAATCATATCTCAAGCAAGTCAAGTGGGATTAAAGCTTACTCCAAAGCAAATGTTTGAATGCCCAACCATTGCCGAGTTGGCACAAGTAGCTATAGAAACGCAGGGAGTACAAGCGGAGCAGGGAATTGTGACAGGGGATGTGCCTCTTTCTCCAATTCAGTACTGGTTCTTCGAGCAAGAACATCCACGTCCGGAGCATTGGAATCAATCGATGCTTTTAAGAGTAAAAGAGAGATTGGACGTGAAGTTATTAGAGGAAGCAATATTAAATTTACTCAAACACCATGATGCTTTACGTTTCCGGTACGAAAAGTTACCAAATGGAACGTGGAGACAGAGAAATGAAGGGACTGATGAGCAGTCTGTACTTCATGTGGTAAAACGGAACAAAGTTAATGAACAAGCGTGGAATAAGGTAATACAAGAAGAGATGAACATTACTCAAGCTAGTTTCAATTTAGTTACAGGTCCGTTAATGAGAGTAGTTTACTTCGAAGATACCTTGTCTGGAAATGATCGAATGTTCTGGGGGATTCATCATTTAGTAGTAGATGGAGTATCATGGAGAATTCTATTGGAAGATTTACAGGCGGTATATAACCAGTTGAAACAAGGTCAAGGCGTTCGCTTACCTGCGAAAAGTACATCTTTTAAAGAGTGGTCGGAACGACTGCAGACATACAGTGATTCGGGTATTTCAAAAGAAGTGCAAGATTATTGGAATGAACAAGTAGAAAAAGAAACGGTGAAAATTCCAATGGACTACCCAATACAAGAAACAACAGAAGAATCGATTGATCAAGTGACGAGGACTTTAGGGGTAGAAGAAACACATGCATTGTTACAAGAAGTCCCAGTGACTCATAAGACAAGGATTAACGAGGTACTATTGGCAGCATTAGGACAAGCTATCGTCGATTGTACAAAACAGAAAACGGTTTCTATTCATCTAGAAGGACACGGGAGAGAAGAGATGATTGAAGGTATTGATCTATCACGGACAGTGGGTTGGTTCACGAGTATTTATCCTGTTCATCTAAATTTTCAAGGAACTAAAACACCTATTGAAGGATTAAAGGCTGTAAAAGATCAATTGCGTCAAATTCCGAATCGCGGAGTTGATTATGGTATTTTACGTTACTTGAAAAAAGAATTAATCCCGTTCTATCAGCAAAAGCCTTCAATAAGCTTTAACTATCTGGGGCAATTTGATCAAGTTTTTTCAAAAGAATCTTTGTTTATGCAAGAGACAGGGTTTACATTTTTAGATCATGCTCCAGATTCCAAGCCATCGCATCTAATTGATGTTATCGGTATGGTAAAAGATGAGAAGTTACATTTTGTTTGGATGTATAGTAGAGAACAGTTTTCTAGATTGAAAATTCAAGCGATAGCGGATGGTATGTTGAGACATCTTCGTCAATTTGTTAATAAACCAACAACAGAATCTGCTTTTACAGTATCAGATTTTGCTGAAGCGGAGGATCTTACGGAAGAAAGCTTGAGCAAAGTATTACTTAAATTAACAAAGAAGAGGGTGTAAAGATGGGAGACGTTATAGATATATATGGATTATCACCTTTGCAAAAAGGAATACTGTTTCATACATTATATGATCAAGATGATGAACATTCTTTTTCCTACATTGTACAAGTAGGCTTCTTGCTCGGGGGACAATTGGATGTTGCTACTTTTGAAAAGGCTTGGGAATATGTTATTCATCAACATGAGGTTCTACGTTCAGTATTTGTGTGGGAGGAAGTAGAAAAACCACTACAAGCGGTTTACCAACGTCTTCCTTTTACTATTCATCAAGAGGATTGGAGTGCCCATCCACATGAGGAGAGGGAGAAGAAATTACACCAGTTTTTGACTGCAGATCGTAGAAAAGGATTTTTATTGGATGAAGCACCATTGATGAGAGTCACTGCGATTAAAGAAGCAGAAGAGGAAACGAGAATCATTTGGACACATCATCATATTTTGCTAGATGGGTGGAGTGTGTCATTGGTCTTTAGTGAAGTGATGGAAGTTTATCTCAAGATGATAAAGGGAGAAGTGTTGAATCTTCCTAAAGCTCTTCCTTATAAAAAATATATCCAGTGGATAAATAAACAAGATCAAATTCAAGCAGAGGAATTTTGGAAAGAAGAATTAAAAGGGTTTTATGCACCTACGCCATTAGCGATGGAAAGAAAGGATCAAGGGCAGGAGAAGGGCTATGGAGAGTGTGCTTATCAGTTATCTGAGGAACTCACTGAGAATTTACAAGAGTGGGTACGAAATAGCCGATTAACATTGAATACGTTAGTACAAGGAGCATGGGCTTATTTGATGAGTAGGTATAGCGGTGAAAGTGACATCGTATTTGGCGTAACTAGCTCTGGACGTCCTACTGATTTGATAGGGGCAGAGAATATGGTAGGCCTATTTATTAACACATTACCTACTAGAATTCAATTAACGGAAAATACATCAGTAGTAGATTGGCTTCGTAAAATACAAATGAAAGAAATGGAACGAAGACAATATGAGTATAATTCGTTGGTTGATATTCAAGGGTGGAGTGAGGTTCCGCGGAATAGCCCCTTATTCCATACCTTGTATGTGTTTGAAAATTATCCAATTCAAGGTGAGAGAAATGATGATTTAAGATTACTAGATGTTAAAAGCGCGGAACAAACAAATTATCCTTTAACACTCATTGTAATGCCCGGTAAGAAAATTACTCTAAAGTTGATGTATGATCGAAGCTATTTTAATGAAGAAACAATAAATCGGATTCAGAATCACTTATTGCAAATATTAATTCAGATGACGAAGAGCCTAGATTCAAAACTCTTTGAAATTACCCATTTAACAGTGGAAGAGCAGACACAGTTACTAGAGGAATGGAATGATACTCAAGTAAAATATTCAGCTGAAGGCATGATTCATACGGTGTTTGAGGAGCAAGTTAAAAAAACACCGGAAGCAATCGCGGCTATTTACGAAAATGAACAAATTACCTATAAAGAGTTGGAAGAGCGTGCGAATCAGCTAGCTCATTATTTACAAAAGCGTGGTGTAGGTCCAGAGTCTCTAGTCGGAGTATATATGGAGCGTTCATTACAAATGATGATAGCGTTATTAGGTATTCTAAAATCAGGAGGAGCGTATGTTCCACTTGATCCTACTTATCCAGAGAGTCGGCTTCGTTATATATTAGAGGATGCTGGAATCGAGGTACTAGTGACGGAAGAAGATTCGAAAAATTTATATATATCTGAAGATATTGAAACGATTTGTATGAATAAAGATTATACTGCAATTGAAAAAGAAGAATCAACCCCTTGTATAAGTGGTGTAACAGGAAGAAGTTTAGCGTATGTGATGTATACTTCAGGATCTACAGGGAATCCAAAGGGAGTGATGATTGAGCATCATTCAGTAATCAATTACCTAGAATGGATGCAACATAAATATCCACTTTCTGAAAAAGATGTGGTCTTGCAGAAAACACCATTCTCATTTGACGTATCTGTTTGGGAGTTGTTTTGGGGTATTCACGTTGGAGCAAGTGTATCTTTCCTGCCTCCAGGTGGAGAAAAAGATCCTTCCATTATAGCTGAGGCGATTGAAAAACATCAGGTTACTATTGTTCAATTTGTTCCTTCGATGTTATCTGTTTTCTTAGATCACTTCAATCATACTGAATTGAACATGAATTGTTCGTCCGTGCGTCATGTATTTTCTGGTGGGGAAGAACTAAGTTCAGGGTTGGTTAGACGATTTCAACAGAAATGGAATCATAGCGGACAAGTAAAATTAACCAACTTTTATGGACCAACTGAAGCCACTATTTATGTAAATGCATTTGACTTGCAACCTAATCAAGAGTTTGTTTCTATTGGGCAGCCGATACAGAACACGCAATTATATGTATTAGACCAAAATCAACGCTTGCAATCAATAGGGATAGAGGGTGAGTTATATATCGGTGGTTCTGGTTTAGCGCGTGGATACTTAAATCGTCCGAATCTCACTGCCGAAAAATTCGTTTCGCATCCATTTCAATTGGGAGAACGACTATATCGAACAGGAGATTCAGTAAGATATTTAACTGATGGAAATTTAGAATTTATAGGTAGAATGGACCATCAAGTCAAAATGCGTGGTTTTCGGATTGAACTAGGAGAAATTGAGGCGACTTTAGAAAAATGTTCGTTTATTAAAGAGGCTGTCGTATTAGTTAGAGAAGATCGTCCAGGCGATCAACGATTGGTTGCATATGTAATAAGCGATGGAAATACCCGAAAGTGGAGAGAGTATCTACATAAACAATTGCCGAATCATATGATTCCAGCGCACCTTGTAGAGCTGGAACAGTTCCCTCTTACTCCGAATGGGAAAATCGACCGAAAGGCCTTGCCAGCACCTGATGAGCAAGCTATTGGAGATTTAAATGTTCTACCTCGGACGCCATCGGAAGAGCTTATTGCCTCGGTATGGAGTCAAGTGTTAGGAACAGAAAATATCGGTATTCAGGATTCCTTCTTTGAACTGGGGGGGCACTCACTACTCGCTACTCAAATTGTCTCTCGATTACAAGAGTTGTTTCAGATTAAAATCCCGCTACGTGAACTTTTCAAGCACGATACAGTGGAAGCATTAGCGAATCGAGTAGATCAGTTGCGCAAAGAAGATAAAAAACGAGAAGTTCCACCACTTGTACCTACGACACGGGGAGAATCTATTCCACTTTCCTATGCACAGAAACGTCTATGGTTTATTGATCAATTAATGCCAAATAGTGCGATGTACAATATTCATGCAGCGTGTCGCTTAACAGGAAAATGGTCAATTGAAGCATTGGAGACCGGATGGAATCAGTTGTTGGAACGTCATGAATCATTACGGACGATAATTCTAGAACAAGAGGGTGAACCTTTTCAACGGGTTCAATCTCATGTATTCAGACATATCCCTCAAACGGATTTTACAGACCTTTCTTTGGAAGATAGGGAAAGGGAAATGAAGCGGCTCATTCAAAACGAAGCGGAGAAACCATTTCATTTTGGACAAGATCCTCTGATTCGAACGCGAGTATTGAAAGTGGACAGAGAAGAATGGGTTCTCCTTTGTACGATGCATCATATTATTTCAGATGGTTGGTCAATGGGAATCTTACTTGAAGAATGGATGGCTTTTTATGAAGGGGTACTAAGCGGAAAACCGGCTGAATTGAAGGAGTTATCTATCCAATATGCAGACTTTGTCATGTGGCAGAAGGAATGGCAAAAAGAAGAGAATTTGGATCAGCATCTTCAATATTGGCAAGAAGAATTGTCTGGGGAGCTACCGGTTTTACAATTACCGATGGATCGTCCTCGACCTGCGGTTCAAACTCACCGTGGTGCGAGTCAGTCCTTAATGGTGGCGAAATCCCTACAGGAAAAGCTAAAAGATTTGAGTCTGCAAGAAGGGTCCACTTTATTCATGACCTTGATGGCGGCGTATCAAAGCTTCCTTTCTCGTTATACAGGACAAGACGACATCTTGGTTGGAAGCCCAATTGCAAATCGAAATGTTAAAGAGATTGAAGGATTAATAGGTTTCTTTGCAAATACGTTGGTTTATCGAGCTGATTTCAGTGGAAATCCGACATTCCGAGAACTTTTATCGCAGGTACGAAAAAAAGCACTAAAAGCATACGAGTATCAGGACATTCCATTTGAGAAAGTAGTAGAATCCGTAAAACCGGAACGGAATACAAGTCATTCACCAATATTTCAAACCATGTTTACTTTACAGAATACGAAACAAGAGTTTCCTCAGTTATCTGAAAGACACATGGAACTCATGGAAAGTCATACTTCTGTTGCAAAATTTGATTTGAGTTTATTTGCTTCTGAGACGGATGAAGGATTATCGCTAACCTTTGAATATAATACTGATTTATTTAATGATACAACCATTGAGCGTATGGCAAGTCATTTTGAACATTGGTTATATCAAATTGTATCTCATCCAAAAGATTTATTATCGGAAATGAATATGTTATCGAAAGTAGAATATAAGCAACTACTAGAGGAATGGAATGAAACAGGTGTTATAGATATACGAGAGAGCACGATTCATACATTGTTTGAAGAACAAGTGAAAAAAACACCAGCAGCAATTGCAGTAGTGTGCGAAGATGAAGAACTAACATATCGAGAGTTGGACGAACGCTCGAATCAGCTGGCACATTATTTACAGAAAAACGGTGTAGGATGCGAATCATTAGTTGGGATTTGCGTTACACGTTCATCCGAGATGATTGTAGGACTCTTAGGAATTATGAAGGCAGGAGGAGCATACGTTCCAATTGATCCAGCGTATCCGGAAAGTCGACTTCAATACATTTTAGAGGATGCTCATATAAAGGTATTGGTGACACAGGAAAAGGTACAGAAAAAAATGGTTATACCTAAATCCGTTGACGTGATTTGTATTGATCGTGATCGAGCAGAAATAGAACAAGAAGTAACTACGGTGTGTACGAGTGAAGTGACGGGCGATAACTTAGCCTATATTATCTATACTTCAGGTTCCACTGGAAATCCAAAGGGAGTAATGATTGAGCACAGGAATACAGTAACAATGATTCATTGGGCGCATCAAACATATTCCCGAAAGGATTTAGCGGGGGTATTGGCTTCAACTTCGCTATCCTTTGATCTATCTGTTTTTGAGGTGTTTGTTCCCTTAACGATGGGTGGTAAGGTGATTGTTGCTGAAAATGCTCTACATCTAGACAAGTTATCTACCAAGGGTGTGACTTTAGTCAATACTGTGCCATCGGCAGCGAAGGAACTGGTTCGAGCAAAAACAATTCCTTCTTCGGTAAAGGTGATGAACTTGGCTGGAGAACCATTGCCATATTCACTTGTTCAAGATTTATACGAGGGAAGTACGGTTGAGAAGGTGTACAACCTATATGGACCATCCGAAGATACTACGTATTCCACATATATGGAATTAGAAAAGGGCGCAATGCATAGGGTACCACCAATTGGTAAACCAATCTTCAACACAGAAGTATATGTACTAAGTGCTGAACAAAAAATGGTTCCAATTGGTGTAGTTGGTGAGCTGTACATTGGTGGATCAGGATTAGCACGTGGATACTTAAACCGCCCTGACTTAACGCAAGATCGTTTTATACCGCATCCATTTAAAGAAGGAGAGCGAGTATACCGGACTGGAGATCTAGTAAGGTATCTGCCGGATGGGAATTTGGAATATCTTGGCCGAATCGATCATCAGGTGAAAATTCGTGGGTTCCGTATTGAACTAGGAGAAATTGAAGCGACATTACAAAAACATACATTAGTTAACGACGTTATTGTGATGGTGCGGGAAGATTATCCTGGTGATCCACGTTTGATTGCCTATGTTGTGGGAGATGGGGATGCTCAAAAGTGGCGTGATTATCTCAAGGCCCAGCTACCGAACTATATGATACCAGCCTATTTTGTCGGAATGAATGCATTTCCACTCACTCCAAATGGAAAAATTGATAGGAAGGCCTTACCAGTACCAGAGAGACAGGAGATAGCAAGTGGTTATATTGCTCCTCGTACGTCTACGGAAAAAACAATCGTTTCGATATGGCATGAAGTTTTGGGTATGGAAAACATCGGAATTCAGGATTCGTTTTTTGAAATAGGTGGCCATTCATTACTTGCTACGCAAGCTGTTTCCAATCTTAAAGAGGCTTTTGGAATCGAGTTACCATTGAATGATTTATTTATGTTTCATACGGTGCAGCAATTGGCAGAACAGATTGATCGATTGCTCTATGACAGAAATCAAGAAATGCAGAATGATAGTAAGGAGAATGTAAGTCTTCAAGACTATATTCAAAAAGAAGCCGAAGTGAGTAATGATGAAGAATTAATGGAACTGCTTAAGCAATTAGAAGAGCTATCAGAGGAAGAAGCACAAGGGATATTCGAGAGTAATTTGATTGAGGAAGGGGTAAAAAAATGAGAAGTGATTTACTTGCAAAGCTGAGTTCACTTTCTCCTGAGAAGAGAGCTTGGCTTCAGAAGCAAATGCAAAAAAAGGAGAATAAAGAAGCACTCCCGTTGTCTTATGCCCAACAGCGTTTGTGGTTTATGGACAGATTTAACCCAAACAGTTCTTTATATAATATTCCAACAGTATGGCATCTAAAAGGAAATTGGATACCTGAGGCATTAGAAAAGGGATTCAATCGACTCATTGAACGTCATGAATCATTACGAACTGTTTTTAAAGAAGTAGGAGAACAACCCGTACAACAAATTCTTGAATTCGTTCCTAGTGTATTACCTGTAAGGGATTACTCTCAACTTCCTCTAGAAGTAAAAGAAAAGGAGGTAGATAGTTTAATTGCAAGAGAAGCGCAAGAACCATTTGATTTAATGAATGGCCCTTTAATTCGTAATCAGCTTGTTCAGTTAGGAAAAGAGGAATGGTTATTACTGTGTACGATGCATCATATTATTTCTGATGCTTGGTCTATCGGTATATTCATGAATGAATTACTTGCTTTCTATGAAGAAGAAACGGGTGGGAATCCTGCCAAATTAAGTTCACTATCCATTCAATATGCAGACTTTGCGAAGTGGCAAAAAGAGTGGTTGCAAGGTGATGTGTTAAATCGTCAACTTGCGTATTGGCAGGAAGAATTATCTGGGGAGCTTCCTATATTACAACTGCCAGTGGACCGCCCTCGGCCAGTTACACAAACTTATGCTGGAGATACGCATCACGTGATTTTTCCTTATAAATTACTCAGTCAATTGAAGGATATAAGTCGACAAGAAGGATCTACCTTATTTATGACTTTAATGGCTGCATACCAGAGCTTTCTTGCTCGTTATACGGGGCAAAAAGATATTCTCGTCGGAAGTCCGATTGCAAATCGGAATCATAAGGGAGTAGAAGGATTAATCGGTTTCTTTGTTAATACGTTGGTTTACCGATCAGACTTGAGTGGCACCCCTACTTTTCGGGAGATTTTGAATCAAACAAAGAAAAAGGCGTTAAAAGCTTACGAATACCAAGATATACCGTTTGAAAAAGTGGTAGAAGCCGTGCAACCTGAACGAAGTATGAGTCATTCTCCTATCTTTCAGACTATGTTTACACTACAGAATATAAAACAAGAGCGACTAGATCTATCTGGTAGAAGTATCGAAATGGTAGAAAGTAAAATGTCTATTGCAAAATTTGATTTGAGTTTAACTGCCTACGAAGTGGAAGAAGGTCTATTTGTCTCATTTGAATACAACACGGATTTATTTGATAGTAGTACCGTTGTACGTATGGCAGGCCATTTTGAGAACTGGTTAAATGAAATCGCATGTCATCCAGATGAATCATATACAAAGCTGTCAATGTTATCGGACACAGAGCAGAAACAACTCCTAGAAGAATGGAATGATACTGACGTAGTTTATGGTCATGAGTGCATGATTCATGAGCTATTCGAGCAGCAAGTTGCACGTACACCTGATGCAGTGGCGGTAGTTTATGAAGGTGGAAAGCTAACGTATCAAGAACTCAATGAAAAATCGAATCAATTGGCACATTATCTACAAAAACGAGGTATAGGACCTGAATCATTGGTCGGTATATGTGTTGAACGTTCTCCTGATATGATTATTGGTCTCTTTGGGATTTTGAAAGCAGGTGGGGCTTATGTCCCACTGGACCCAAGTTATCCCGAAAACCGCCTGAGATACATTTTAGAGAATTCACAAATTCAAGTGCTATTAACAAAAGAAGCACTACAGGAATGGTTACCTAAAGATATTCAAGCAATTTGTTTAGACCGGGATCAAGTAATGATTTCTAAAGAGAGTAATCTGGCCCCTGTGAGTGGAGTAACAGCAAATAACTTAGCGTATATCATATACACTTCGGGTTCGACGGGAAATCCGAAGGGAGTAATGATTGAACATCATTCGGTTATCAACCGCCTACAGTGGATGCAGAAAAAATATCCATTATCTGAGGAGGATACAATCCTACAAAAGACACCGTTTTCGTTTGATGTTTCTGTCTGGGAATTATTTTGGTGGTCATTTGTAGGGGCACGTGTTTGTTTGCTTCCACCAGGCGGAGAGAAAGATCCTGCGGTGATTGAAGAGTATATTGAAAGATATCGTGTGACCACCATGCACTTTGTTCCGTCGATGTTATCTACTTTCTTAGATTACATGGAACAATATAACTCAAAAAGGAATGTCTCGTCTTTAAATCAGGTTTTCACTAGTGGAGAAGCATTAAATACTGAACAGGTTCGCCGGTTTAAGGGGGTATTTTACGATGCTCAGCAAACAAGGTTAATTAACTTGTATGGCCCTACTGAGGCGACTGTGGATGTGACTTATTATGATTGTGATTTAGAAAAAGAACCCATGCTTATTCCGATTGGTCGTCCAATTGATAATACAGAGTTGTATGTGCTGGATCAACATCAACAGGTGGTACCGATTGGTGTGGCGGGGGAACTTTACCTTGGTGGAGTAGGCTTGGCGCGTGGCTACTTCAATCGACCAGAGTTAACTACTGAACGTTTTATTCCGCATCCCTTTAAGGAAGGAGAACGATTATATCGAACGGGTGACCTAGTGAGATATATGAATGATCGTAACTTGGAATATATCGGAAGAATAGATAACCAAGTGAAAATCAGAGGATTCCGAATTGAACTGGGAGAGATTGAAGCATCTTTACATGATCACTCATCTGTAAAAGAGGCTGTTGTGTTGGTGAAGGAAGATCGACCAGGAGATAAGCAGTTAGTAGCTTATGTAGTGGGTGAGGGGGATACTGGAGAGTGGCGTGAATATCTCAAGAAGCAATTGCCACATTATATGGTTCCAGCATACTTTTTCCAAGTTGAATCGATGCCACTCACTCCAAATGGTAAGGTGAATCGGAAAGCTTTACTGGAATTGGAGGCACAGTTCATAAGTGAAGAGATTACTTCATCCCGAACACCAGTAGAGGAGCTCATCGTTTCTGTATGGAGTCAAGTGTTAGGTATAAGAAATATTAGTGTTCAGGATTCTTTTTTTGAAATCGGTGGTCACTCGCTGCTAGCTACTCAAGTAGTTTCACGCTTACAAGAAATTTTTCAAATCGAATTACCAGTACGTGAACTATTTGAGTATGCAACGGTGGAGTCGCTGGCAAAGCGATTAGATGAGTTACGTAAAGGAAATAGAAAACGAGAGGTTCCTCCACTAAAGCCGATGGAACGAGGGAAAACTATTCCGCTTTCTTATGCCCAACAGCGCTTATGGTTTATCGATCAATTTACGCCTAATAGTGCGCTTTACAATATGCCAATGGTATGCCGCCTTACAGGTAATTGGTTACCTGAGGCTTTGGAAACGGGATGGAATCACTTAATAGAGCGGCATGAATCATTGCGGACGGTCTTTCATGAAGTGAACGGTCACCCCGTGCAGCAAATTGAACCGTACGCTTTTCGATCAATTCCGAAAATGGATTTAACTATGCTTTCTCCTGAAGACCGAGAAGAAGAAGTTAAACGTTTGATTCAACAAGAAACAGAAGTGCCATTTGATTTAGGCGAGGGCCCACTGATCAGGACAAGTATTTTGCAAGTGGGAGAGGAAGAATGGATTCTCCTTTGTACTCTACATCATATCATTTCAGATGGATGGTCAATGGGAGTCCTACTTGAAGAGTGGATGGCATTCTATGAGAAAGCCACGGATGGCAAGGTAGCAGAACTTGAACCATTACCAGTTCAATACGCTGACTTCGCTCAGTGGCAAAAAGGATGGCTAAAGGAAGAAGTGCTTGATCAACAACTCCAATATTGGAGGGAAGAATTGTCTGGAGAGCTTCCTGTACTCCAACTTCCTATGGATCGCCCGCGTTCCGCAATACAAACTCATCACGGGTCGACATACACACTGGCTCTGCCAAGCACGCTACATGACAAATTGAACGAATTTAGTCGCCAAGAAGGGGCTACACTCTTCATGACGTTGTTGGCTGCATATCAAAGTTTTCTATCACGTTATACGGGACAAGAAGATATTTTAGTCGGAAGTCCAATTGCTAATCGAAATTACAGAGAAATTGAAGGACTAATTGGTTTCTTCGTCAACACGCTGGTTTATCGGGCTAATCTGAGTGGTGGACCGACATTTCAGGATGTTCTGTCTCAGGTTCGTCAAAAGGCATTGAAGGCGTATGAATATCAAGATATCCCTTTTGAAAAAATTGTAGAAGTTGTACAACCAGAGCGGAGTACAAGTCATTCGCCAATCTTCCAGACTATGTTCATCTTGCAAAATATGAAACAAGAATTCCCGGTGTTTTCTGATAGAAATATTGAAATGATAGAAAGCCATAATCCAATCGCAAAGTTTGATTTAAGTGTAATGGTGGCTGAGACGGAAGAGGGATTACTTTTTACTTTTGAATACAATAAGGATTTATTCGATGCTACAACTATAGAACGGATGGCAGGGCACTTTGAGAAATGGCTACACGAAGTTTCCCATCACCCGCAAAATCCGTTGCATAGTCTGAGCATGCTATCTGAATCTGAGCGTACTTTGTTATTAGAAACATGGAATGACACCATAATGGAAATGTCCCCGCAGGGTCTTATTTGCGATAGATTTGAGGAACAAGTAGCAAGAAATCCTGAAGCGATTGCGGTGGTTGATCAAACAAAAGAGTGGACTTACGGTGAACTGGATGCACAAGCAAATCAATTGGCAAATGTTTTACAGAGAAAAGGAGTTGCTCCAGAATCAGTCGTGGGCGTTTATCTTCCGAGGTCGGCTGAGCTCATGGCTAGTTTACTAGGTATATTAAAAGCTGGTGGAGCTTATGTCGTTTTAGATCCGTTGTATCCAAAATCAAGGTTAGAATACATGATTGAAGATGCAGGAATTCAAATTGTAGTAACGGCGGAAGGGCAAGAAGGCCTTTTCGAACAGGTCGAAATGGTGAGGTTAGAAGAAGTAACAGTGGAAAGTGTAATCGCACCTACACGGCAGATAAATCCAGAGAACTTAGCTTATATCGTCTATACCTCTGGTTCTACAGGAAAGCCAAAGGGTGTCATGGTTGAATATCGCTCATTAATGAATATGGTCTCTTGGCATCAAGAAGTTTATCGTATTACAGCAGAGGATCGTGCGACTCAGATTGCGGGGATTGCTTTTGATTCGGCTGTCCAGGAGATTTGGCCGTATCTAACTACAGGTGCAGCACTCTATTTGTCAACAGAGGAACTGAGAATTAATCCAGAAGCACTAAGAGACTGGCTCATTGATTCGCGAATAACAGCTAGTTTTGCACCTACGCCTATTCTGGAAAGACTCTTGAAATTATCTTGGCCAGAGAAGACTGATCTTCGTTTTATCATTACGGGCGGGGATCAATTAACGCAGTATCCATCTAACGATATTCCTTTTGAGGTAATCAATCAGTATGGTCCATCGGAAAATACCGTTGTTACCACGGATTGTTATGTACCTGTAGGAGTAACAACAGGTACGCCATCGATTGGTCGACCGATTGCTAATACAGAAGTTTATGTGTTAGATTCTCATCTTCAGCTAGTACCAATTGGTGTGATTGGAGATCTTTATATTGGAGGAAAGAGTCTTGCTCGCGGATATGCTAATCGTCCGGATCTCACAAAGGAAAAATTTATTCCGCATCCATTCAAATCAGGGGAACGTATCTATTACACTGGAGACAAGGCAAGTTATCTTTCTGATGGTACTCTCCAGTTCCATGGTCGTATAGATGACCAAGTGAAAATTCGTGGTTTCCGGATTGAATTGGGAGAAATTGAAGCAGTTTTGCAGGCACATTCTTCTGTGAAAGAAGCAGTTGTATTGGTACGAGAGGATGATCCAGGTGACAAGAGATTAGTAGCTTATGTAGTTGGTGAAGGAAGTGTCCATGAATGGCGAGAGCATCTACAAAAACATTTACCAAATTACATGGTCCCAACAAACTTTATTGAGATGGAATTTTTACCACTTACACCGAATGGAAAACTTGATTTAAAGGCATTGCCTATACCGAGTGAACTATCTAGTGAAAATACCGTTTACGCACGAACTCCGCTAGAAGAACTTATCGCTTCAGTGTGGAGTCAAGTGCTAGGGATAGAAAATATAGGTGTTCAGGATTCCTTCTTTGAACTTGGTGGTCATTCTCTACTTGCTACACAAGTAGTTTCACGCTTGCAAGAAGTCTTTCAAATTAAATTACCTGTACGTGAACTGTTCGAATATGCAACGGTCGAGGCATTGTCAAAGCGAATAGATCATTTACGTAAGGGAAGCAAAAAACAAGAAGAAATTCCACCGTTGATGCCGATGGAACGAGGAAATAACATTCCACTTTCTTATGCCCAACAGCGCTTATGGTTTATCGATCAATTTGCACCTAATAGTGCACTTTATAATATGCCAATGGTATGCCGTCTTACAGGGGATTGGTTACCTGAAGCATTGGAGTTGGGATGGAATCAGTTGATAGAGCGTCATGAATCTTTACGGACGGTCTTTCATGAAGTGAACGGCCATCCCGTGCAACAGGTTCAACCGTATATTTTCCGTACTCTCCCACACATGGATTTGACTAGGCTTTCTTCAGAGGAGAGAGAAAGTAAGTTGGAGCAATGGATGCAAACAGAAGTCGAATCCCCATTTGACTTAGAGAAAGGACCATTGTTCCGTGGACAAATCGTGAAAGTTTCAGAAGAAGAATGGGTTCTTCTGTGTAATATGCATCATATTATTTCAGATGGATGGTCGATGGAAATCTTACTCCAAGAATGGATGGCATTTTACGAGGAGGCGATTGGTGAAAGACCAGCAGAGCTTGCACCACTACCAGTTCAATATGCCGATTTTGCTCAATGGCAAAGAGAATGGTTGAAAGATGAAGTACTAAATCAACAGCTTGCATATTGGAAGGAAGAATTATCTGGTGAGTTACCAGTCTTAATGCTGCCGATGGACCGTCCGCGTCCTTCAGTACAAACCCACCATGGATTAACTCATAATGTGTTGTTGTCACGCTCATTACTGGATAAATTAAACGAACTAAGTCGTCAAGAAGGGGCAACGCTTTTCATGACCTTATTGGCATCGTATCAAAGTTTCCTTGCCCGTTATACAGGACAATCGGATATTATTGTTGGCAGCCCAATTGCAAATCGAAATTATCGAGAGATTGAAGGGTTGATTGGTTTCTTTGTCAACACGTTGGTTTATCGAGCTGATTTAAGTAAAGCACCGGCATTTCAAGAGTTGTTGTCACAGGTGCGGATAAAAGCATTGAAGGCGTATGAGTATCAAGATGTTCCATTTGAGAAAATTGTAGAGGTTATCCAACCTGAAAGAAGTACAAGTCATTCTCCGATTTTCCAAACCATGTTTACTTTGCAAAATACGGGACAGGAGCTACCAGAGCTATATGGACGAAATATAGAAGTAATAGAGAGCAACGCTCCAATCGCTAAGTTTGACTTAAGTTTAACTGCTGCAGAAGTGGAAGACGGTTTATTGCTTACCTTTGTTTATAGGACTGATTTATTTGACAATGTAACTATTGAATCTATGGCCGAACATTTTGGAAATTGGTTGAATTTAATCGTGGAACATCCTGATAAATCATTAGACAAGTTGCCTATACTATCAGGATTACAGCAAAAACAGTTAGAAGAGTGGAATAGTAATGCCGCAGCATATCCACGGGAAAGTGCGATTCATCAGCTGTTTGAAGAGCAAGTAAATCGTACACCTGATGCGGTGGCAGTGGTAGATGAAAAACAACAGTTAACGTATCGAGAGCTGAATGAAAAAGCTAATCAATTGGCCCATTATCTTCAGCAATGTGGAATTGGGACTGAATCATTGGTTGGACTTTGCTTTGAGCGTTCAGTTGAGATGATTGTTGGTATTATGGGGATTTGGAAGGCTGGAGCAGCATATGTTCCATTGGACCCATCGTATCCAGAAAGTCGCCTCCTATATATTTTGGAGGACACTGGAATTCAAGTATTAGTTACGAACGAAGCATTAGAAAATTGGATACCTAAAGAAGTCAAAGCGGTTTGTCTAGATAGGGATCAAGAAATGATTTCACAAGAAAGTATTCTTTCACCAAAATGTGAGGTAACAGGAGAAAACCTAGCGTATGTTATCTATACTTCGGGATCGACTGGGAATCCAAAGGGTGCTTTGGTACAGCATCATTCTGTAATAAACTTGTCGCATGGTTTACAGAAAGAGGTTTTTGCACATGAGATATCATCTAACATGCATGTTGGCTTAAATGCGTCAATCGCCTTTGATGCATCTATTCAGCAATTACAAATGCTGTTGTATGGTTCAAGTTTGTATATTATTCCGAACGAAGTTCGAAGCGATCCAGAACAGTTTGTAGCTTATATTCGGGAGAACAAATTAGAAATCTTTGATATAACGCCTTCATTACTTCAATTACTTATAGATGGCGGGTTGTTAGAAACATGCGAAGGTGTTCATGTTCCAAGTAAGGTATTGGTCGGCGGCGAAGCAATTACGCCGTCACTATGGGAGCAGCTGGTAGGGGCTGATAAAATTGATTTTTATAATGTATATGGTCCTACAGAATGTACCGTTGATGCAACATGCTACCATATCAAAAAAGATAGTAAGAGAGTAACAATTGGTCGTCCATTGCCGAACGTTCAAACCTATGTATTGGATAGAAATCAGTTACCTGTTCCAGTTGGTGTGATGGGTGAACTTTATATCGGAGGAGCAGGCCTAGCGAGGGGATACTTGAATCGTCCAGAATTAACGTCCGAGCGATTTATTTCACATCCATTCAAAGAAGGCGAGAGGTTATATAGAACGGGAGATCTCGTGAGATATCTTCCTGACGGTAATATAGACTATCTAGGAAGAATGGATAATCAAGTGAAGATTAGAGGATTTCGAATTGAACTTGGGGAGATTGAGTCGACCTTACAGGAGCATTACTTGGTAAAAGAGGCAGTTGTAATGGTTAGGGAAAATCAGTCGGGAGATAAGAGGCTGGTAGCTTATGTAGTGGGCGAAGGCAGTTTAGAAGAATGGCGCGAGTATCTTAAAGTAAAACTGCCAATCCATATGATACCTTCCTACTTTGTCGAAATGGAAGAGTTACCGCTAACTATAAATGGAAAGGTTGATCGGAAATCGTTGCCTATACCAGACTATCAAGGAACACAAGAAGGCTACGTGGCCCCAAGAAATGAACGTGAACATAAGCTTTCTATCATTTGGGAACGTGTGCTGGGTTCAAAACGTATTGGTATTCATGATAACTTTTTTGAAATTGGTGGAGATTCAATTCTTAGCATTCAGATTGTCTCTCGTGCGAAGCAAGCTGGTTTACAATTGACACCAAAACAAATATTTGAACACCAAACGATTGCAGAGTTGGCACAAGTAGTCAAAGAACAACAAGGTGTACAAGCCGAACAAGGAATTATAACTGGAGACACGATACTTACACCTATTCAGCAAAGGTTTTTTGCACAAAATCATCCTAACCCACATCATTGGAATCAATCCATGTTCTTTAGAACGAAAGGGAAACTGGATATAGTATCACTGGAGAAGTCAGTGCGTAATCTTCTTCTTCATCATGACGCCCTGCGTTTAAGATATGAATGTTTACCTGATGGGGCTTGGAAACAGTGGAACGAAGGAATAGAAGAACAATTGATACTGACTGTCATTTCATTAGACGAAGTGCCGGAAGCTGATTGGCATGAAGTTATTCAAAAAGAGATTAATATTGCACAAGAAAGTTTAAATTTACATGAAGGTCCGTTAATGAGAATGGTGTATTTTGATGAAGGTGAGAAGACTGGCCGATTATTTTGGACGATTCATCACTTGGCTGTGGATGGTGTTTCTTGGCGGATTTTATTGGAAGATCTGCAAACAGCTTATACTCAAGCAATTCAGGGGCAAAAAATTCAATTACCTATGAAGAGTACATCCTTTAAAGAGTGGTCGGAGAAATTACATCATTACGCTGAATCAGGAATATCACAAGAAGTGCTGCATTACTGGGAGCAGCAGTCCGAAAAAGAAGTAGTTATGCTGCCAGTAGATGTTACTATAAGTGATTCAGAAAGCGCAGTAACTGAGGAATTTTCTGTGGTTCTAGATGAGAAAGAGACCCGTAAGTTATTGCAAGAGACTTTAAGCGCTCACCGTGCCCAAATTAATGAAGTATTATTAGCAGCATTAGTACAAGCTACGGCAGTATATACAGGCCAACCGATATTGAGCGTGGATCTAGAGGGACATGGTCGAGAAGAGATTATTGAAGATGTTGATTTATCGAGAACCGTGGGATGGTTTACAAGTCTTTATCCTGTTCACTTAAATATTACTGGTGCCAACACGCCAATTGCAGCATTAAAAGCAGTTAAAGAACAAGTACGCAAAATTCCTAATAAGGGTGTTGACTATGGAGTGTTGCGTTACATGAACGCAACAAAGTGTGAGCAATTGGACTCTCAACATACATCGTCTATTAGTTTTAACTATCTTGGACAATTCGACCAAATGTTTTCTAACGATGCAATGTTTATTCCGGAAAACGAATTTAAGCGTGTAGATCATGCTTCTGGTTCCAAGCGATCACATTTAATTGATGTAATTGGGGTTGTAACGGATGGAAAACTTCAGTTCACTTGGATATACAATGTTGGACAATTCGCGAAATCAACGATTCAAAGTATTGCACAGAATATGCTTCACCAACTGAGCAGATTGATTCAATCCTCAGATAGAGAATCTGCGCTGACCGTTTCGGATTTTGCAATGGCTAATCTTAACCAAGTAGGCTTGACAAACGTATTAACCAAAATGAATCGTGGAAAGAACTATCCAATTACTGATTTATATCCACTATCGCCTTTGCAAGAAGGTATGATTTTCCACACATTGCATGACCAGGAGGATGAACATGTTGCACCGTATATAGTGCAATTAAGTTTTATGATCAAAGGGAAAATGGATATTCCTACTTTTGAGCAGGCGTGGAAATCTGTAATTCAGCGGCATGAAATTTTTCGTACAGCATTTGTTTGGGACGAAATTGAAGAACCTTTACAAGTGGTGTATGAAAATATCCCATTTAAAGTAAACAAAGAAGACTGGCGTACAATGACAACTAAAGAGATAGAGGAAAAAAGAAAAGTCTTTTTGGCATTAGATCGAAAAAAAGCCTTTCAATTTGATGAAGCGCCATTGATGCGGGTAACGGTCATTCAAGAAGGTGAAGAAGAATATCGGATTGTTTGGACACATCACCACATTTTACTGGATGGATGGAGTCTACCACTGGTCTTTAACGAATTACTCACAGTCTATCAGAAGAGAATGAATGGAGAAGTTGTGAATTTACCTAAGTCATCGCCATACAAGAAATATATCCAATGGCTAAGAGAACAGGATAAAGAGCAGGCGGAACAATTCTGGAGAGAAAAGCTTAAAGGTTTTACTGCACCAACTTTGCTGGGCTTAGAAAGTAAAGAGGAAGAAAAAGGTTACACAGAGAAGGTTACGTATTTATCAGAAGAGCAGACTCAAGAGTTACAAGGCTGGGCGAAACGCAATAAACTTACTTTGAGTACAGTAATTCAAGGTGCATGGGCATATCTCATGAGCCGGTATAGTGGAGAAAATGACATTGTCTTTGGTGTAACAAGCTCAGGGCGTTCTACGGAGATTATTGATGTTGAAAACATCGTAGGTCCTTTCATTACAACGTCACCGACGCGAATTCAATTGATGGATGATATAAAAGTAATGGATTGGTTGCAAAAGATACAAGAGGAAGAGATAGAGAGAAGACAATATGAGTATGCTTCTTTGACAGAGATTCAGGGGTGGAGTGAAGTTCCTAGAGGAACACCGCTGTTCAATAGTTTATATGTGTTTGAAAATTATCCGGTGAAAGAGGAGTCTTCAGGAAATCTGGAAATTGGTGAATTGGAAGGAGTAGAACAAACCCACTACCCATTAGGGTTGGCTGTAGTTCCGGGAATCCAGTTATCGTTAAAGTTAATGTATGACCGTAGTAAGTTTAATAGATTAACTATTAAAAGAATGTTGGGTCATTTACGCCAAGTATTAATGCAAATGCTCAAAAACATTGATCAAACTCTGTCGGAACTGGTATATATTACGGAAGCTGAACAAAGGCAAGTTTTGGACGAATGGAATGATAATGCAAGATCCTATCCACGTGAGAATGTGATTCATCAACTATTCGAAAAGCAAGTGAATCGTACACCAGATGCGGTGGCAGTAGTGGATGAAAAACAGCAACTAACGTATCGGGAGCTGAATGAAAGAGCTAATCAATTGGCCCATCATCTACAGAAATATGGAATTGGGACAGAGTCATTGGTTGGCCTATGCTTTGAGCGTTCAATTGAGATGGTTGTTGGCCTCATGGGAATTTGGAAGGCTGGAGCAGCCTATGTTCCATTAGATCCATTGAATCCGGAAAGCCGCCTACGCTATATTCTAGAAGACACAGGAATTCAAGTATTAGTTACGAATGAGGAATTAGTGGGCTGGATTCCTAAAGAAATCAAAACAGTTTGCCTAGATAGGGATCAAGCAATGATTTCTCGAGAAAGCAAACTTTCACCAATATGTGAGGTAACAGGGGAAAACTTAGCATATGTTATCTACACTTCCGGTTCGACAGGTAATCCAAAGGGTGCTTTAGTACAGCACCATTCTGTAATAAACTTATCATATGGTTTACAAAGAGAAGTTTTCTCACATGAGATACCTAATAATATGAGAGTCGGTTTAAATGCGTCAATTGCCTTTGATGTATCTATTCAGCAATTACAAATGCTACTTTATGGTTCAAGTTTATATATTATTCCAAGCGAAGTTCGCACTAATCCGGAACAATTTGTGTCCTATATTAGGGAGAATAAGTTGGAAATGTTTGATATGACACCTTCATTACTTCAATTACTTATAGATGGAGGTTTGTTAGAAACGAGCGCTGATGTTCATGTACCAAGCAAGATATTGGTCGGTGGAGAAGCAATTATGCCGTCATTATGGGAACAGCTAGCAGAAACTGAAAAAATTGATTTTTATAACGTATATGGCCCTACAGAATGTACGGTTGATGCAACGTGCTATCATATCAAAACAGATAGTAAGAGAGTTACGATTGGGCGTCCTTTGCCGAACGTTCAAACTTATGTATTGGATACAAATTTGTTACCTGTTCCAGTTGGGGTAACAGGTGAGCTATATATTGGTGGTGCAGGTATAGCGAGAGGATACTTGAATCGCCCAGAATTAACAGCAGAGCGATTCATTCGTCATCCATTTAATGGGGAAGAGCGTTTATATCGTACGGGAGATTTGGTTCGTTATTTACCTGATGGTAATTTAGATTACTTGAGAAGGATTGATAATCAAGTGAAAGTTAGAGGTTTCCGTATTGAACTTGAAGAGATTGAAGCGAATCTAGAGAGTCATCCATTGGTAAAAGAAGCAGTAGTTTTGGTAACAGAGGACAAATTAGGAGAGCAGAGATTGGTCGCTTATGTAGTTGGAGATGGCAGTGTGCATGAATGGCGTGAATATCTCAAGAAACAAGTACCGAATTATATGGTTCCCGCACACTTTATTAAGGTAGACATGATTCCTCTTACAACGAATGGAAAAGTTGATCGAAAGGCATTGAACAGTTTAACTGTTCAAAGAGAAAATGACTTTGCTGCACCAATCATTCCAAGGGATGAAATTGAATATCAGTTGATTAAAATCTGGCAGGATTTGCTACAAACAGAAGATATCTATGTAAATGATGATTTCTTTGATAGAGGGGGACATTCTCTCCTTGTAATCAAATTGATTTCAAAAGTTAGGGAGAAGTTTGGAAAAGAGATTAAGGTGTCTACATTGATTAAGAATCCAACAGTGGAAGGAATCGCATGTCTTATTCGTGATAAGCACGATATGACAAAATCTGCATCAGCGCTGGTTCCACTACAAGAATCAGAGAAAAGACCTTTCTTCTGCGTTCATCCGTTTATGGGGAATGTATTCTGTTACATTCAACTAGCAAGATTGCTTAAGGACGACTGTTCATTTTATGGTTTACAGAATCCTCTCATAGAAAAGAGAGAAATTGATGGGTTGACCTTGCCGGAACTAATTCAACTTTACATTGAAGAAATAAAACGTGTTCAGCCAGAAGGCCCATATCGTCTTGGAGGATGGTCTTTAGGCGGTGCAATTGCTTATAAAATCGCAACTGTACTAAGGAATCAAGGAGAGGAAGTTGAGTTGTTGGTACTCATGGATACTAAAGTACCTTCAGAGGAGGATCATAAAACAAAGGAGGACATGCTCTCATATATATCTAAGCATTTCATTCCTAGAGATCTTACTGAGCAGGAAGGAGGCCTCGTCTATCAACAAGATATGCTTGTGGAGCGATTAATTATCGAAGGCGTACTCCCACCTGATGCAGATCTTATGAATTTGAAGCAAGTTATCAATGCTCATAGGAAATGCCTGAACATAATGGCAGAGCATGACTTGATACCATACTTTGGGGAAGTTATCTACTTTAGTGCTGAGGAGGGAAAAGAGTTGTTTACAGATTGGGGACCTTTATTAAAAGGAAGAGTAAATAAGTATTCTGTCCCTGGATCACATGAAGAAATAGTGAGCTCCCCCGCAGTTGAAAAGATAGCTAAGTATCTATTAAATGAATTAGAGGGAATAAAGGGGACATACCTTTCGTTAACGGAAAGGTAGAGAGCATTACTTAGGGGGATAAGACAAAAATTACTTGATAGAGACATAGAAACCTATATGAGTTGCTCATAGTATGAAGTAAATGATCTGAAGTTTTTGTATCATATGCGAATACTTTGATGTTATTGCTATGGAGAGGTGTATATTTTCATTGATATGTAAATATGCACCTTTTCTATTGTATATGCAATTCAATAAAGACAAGATATAAAATTAATTTGAATTTCTGTAACGCACATATATGAAGCCACTTTTTTAAAAGGAAGTGATTTATCATACAAATTCAAGCTGTGAAAATACCAAAGAATATTGAAAGTCATTTGTTTAAGCAACTTAGTAACTTGGTTTCAAATGAGAAGAAAGAACGAATGAAGCGTTTATTAAATTTAAGCGATATTAATAGGACTTTGATAGGAGATTTGTTAATCCGATCTCTAATCTGCCAAAAGTATAAAATTAATAATGAAGAAATTAGATTTATCTATAATGAGTTTGGAAAACCTTTTGTTGAAAATTTTTCTGACTTTCATTTTAATTTGTCCCATTCAGGAGAATGGGTGGTTTGTACTACTGCTAATTTTAATGTGGGTATTGATATAGAAAAAGTTTCAGAAATAGAGGCTCTTGAATTAGCAAATGAATTTTTTTCAGAGGAAGAATTTTATGATATATCTAATATGACTCCTGGTGAACAAATTAATTATTTTTATGATTTATGGACATTAAAAGAAAGTTATATAAAAACGATTGGAAAAGGGCTTTATATCCCGTTAAATTCATTTTCTATAAAAAAAGAGTCGCGAACTTTAATTTCACATAAGAATATACCCAAAAACTTTTACTTTAAACAATATGATATTGATGCAAATTATAAGATATCTGCTTGTGCAACACGGGATGAATTTCCGCAGGAGATAATAATTAAAGACATTTATACAATTTGCCAAAATATAAACAAATATTAAAGTAAGGAGAAAATCAATGAAAAAGACAAAACTTTTTTGCTTTCCACATGCTGGAGGATCTGCGTTTAGTTACGCAAAATGGAAAAATTACTTTAATCCATATATTGAAATAGTCCCAATAGAGTTAGCTGGTAGAGGATATAGAATTGAAGAAAGCTTGTACCAAAGTATGGAAGAGGCCGTAAATGATATCTACAATATTATAGTTAAGCAGATAGAGCATTCGCCCTATATTTTATACGGACATAGCATGGGAAGTTTGATTGCCTATGAAGTAGCCAGAAAAATACAGGATTCTAATAACGTATTGCCTGAATTTCTTGTTTTGTCCGGTAGAAACCATCCAAATAGTAAAATGAAAAATATCCGACATAATCTTCCTAACGAACAATTTAAAAAAGAAGTTATTGCGATGGGAGGTACACCATCCGGGGTACTTCAATCAGAAGAATTAATGGAGATTTTCCTCCCAATTCTAAGAGCAGATTTTAAAATTGTCGAGACATATATTCATGACAATAATATACAATCATGTGATATTGATTTTCTTATATTTAATGGGGAAAATGATGAATTTACTACATATGATCAAGTAATAAAATGGGAGCAATACACAAGTAAAACGTGTACTTTTCATTCTTTTAAAGGTAATCATTTCTTTCTAAATGAAAATATTGAAGAAATAGCAAATAGTATTATAAGAAAGTTAGATTCTAAAAGATTTTCAACTAGTTTTTAGAGTTTTCCAAGTATGCTCTTAGCTAAAAATATTAAAGAGTTTGTTGAAGCGTTATTGAATAGAAGCATAGAAAACTAAACGAACTGTTCAAAGGAAGGTTATGACGGAATTCTAAGCAATATATATGAATTTAACTTTAGTTTAGGTAGGCTTCACCTATAGGTGAAGTTTTCTTTTTTCAATCTATCACTATTTTCAATGGCACTCAATATAGTAATAGATTCCTAATATAAGGTAAGTATTTGAACTACCCCCACTTCTAAACGAAGTGAAAGTGGGGGTAGTTCAAAAAAGGATTAGTCAATAAAAAATATTAAGAGCGTATTTGATCAACTCTTTTACAAAATACGCCTTTTTCTATGTTCATTTATCAAGGTTATTAGTATCAATTTAATCAAACATTATTTTAAAGCAACAGATAGCGATGGGGATCCCTAATCAAAAATACAAAAAGAACTTGTAGTTTTATCTACAAGTTCTTTTTTAGATAATGTACAAAAGGTGAAACAAACTATCTTAATAGTTTCATCATAGAAACCACAGGGGTAATGCTTTGACAACTTAATTATATAACAAATAATAACAATCTAAGATTTAAATCTTGAGAATTATGTGAATTAATAAAATCATCACTCAGATGTCAGCATTTTAAGTAAATTACGGATTGACGTGTTATAACTTTTAATTTCTTCCTCGTTACAACCGGTTTTATCAAATACTGTATTAGGAATTGATACAACTTTTTCTTTGAACCCGTGTCCTTCAGCTGTTAACGTAATAATTACACTTCGTTCATCCTCTTTAGAACGCTCTCGTATAATAAGTCCTCGCTCCTCCAGTCTTTTGAGAACTGGAGTTAACGTACCGGAGTCTAGATATAATTCTTCGCCTAAGCCTTTAACAGACATTTGTTCTTTCTCCCATAAAACAAGAAGAACTAAATACTGTGGATACGTAATTCCTAATTCTTTCAAGAGAGGATGGTATAGCTTTATCATTTCACGGGAAGCTGCATAAATCGCAAAACATAGATGATCACTTAACAGTAAGTTATTATTTTTCAAGTGAAATCCCTCACAATATCCTTATATTCATTAAAGAAAATTGTAGCATAAGATTTATATTAAGTAAAATTGAATAACTAACAATTTAATTATTCGTAATGCTGCATAGCAATTGAAAAAGTCACCTTTATTTATAAACATAATGTGTTTAAGGGGCATCGATAGTTTTAAAATCCAATACAGATATAGATACATCTATTATTTTGATATACGTTTTATCTACTCTCATGAATTAATTGTATATTTTAGATGAAGATAAGGCCACTTGCTAATTTAGGACCACGCTGCTAAATATATATTTTCTTCTACTAACCAATGCCTTTAGTTCAATAGTGATTTTTAAACAACTGTATTATCATTCTACAATTGAGACTGTTATTTGTTTTAATCAAGTCAGTAATTTAATCCCAAAATATATTATACATCGCACCATAATAGATTGTTGTCAATTGAATTTTTGAAAATTTAATTGACAACAAAAATTAAATTGATTACAATTCAATTGTATTAAATTTAATTTAGGGGTGTGTTTGATAATGACAGTATATTTTACAGCAGAAGCTACAACTAAAGGTGGAAGAGAAGGTCATGTGAAATCTAATGATCATATTATTGATTTAGATTTAGCTATGCCAAAACCAAATCAAGTATCCACTGCTACAAATCCAGAACAATTATTTGCTGCAGGCTATTCAGCTTGTTACGATGGTGCTCTTAATTTAGTAGCCCAAAGAAAACGTTTGAAAATCGAATCAACTGTTACTGGTAAAGTAAGTTTGTTAAAAGATGAGAGTGATAATGGTTATAAAATTGGGGTTGTTTTAGAAGTGGAAATTAGTGGTGTGTCTCAAGAGCAAGCAGAAGAATTAACACATGCAGCTCATCAAGTATGTCCATATTCTAAAGCTACTCGTGGAAATATTGATGTGAAAATTATTACAACAGCACTTTAAGATAGAAATTTCAAGATGCTAAAGTATTAAATTACTAAGCAGATAGGATGACTTACAGAGGGAAATGAAATGAAATGAAAAATAATGGCTACTAACCTTCAAATAAGGAGAGATATTATGTTAAAGAAAGTACAATTAGAAAAAGAAGCACAAGAATTTGTTGAAGCAACTGCGAATCCACCGTATTTATTTGACTTTGGACCTGAAAAGGGACGAGAAGCTGTAGATGAAGTACAATCTGAACCGATTGATAAACTTCCAGTTGATATTGAAGATCGTACGATTTCAGGAGGCCCAAGCGGACAGGTATCAGTAAAAATAGTACGTCCACAGAATGCGCCTGCTAATCTTCCTGTCATTGTGTACATCCATGGTGCTGGTTGGGTCTTTGGTAATGCACATACACATGATCGCCTAATCCGTGAACTGGCCGTTGGTTCACAAGCTGCTATTGTATTTCCAAATTACACTTTGTCTCCTGAAGCGAAATATCCGACAGCTATTGAAGAAATCTATGCAGTAGTGAAGTGGGTAGCTGAAAATGGACGTGAGAACGGTATGAATCCAGAAAGTTTAACAATTGCAGGCGATAGTGTTGGAGGTAATATGACTGCTGCTATCACGCTAATGGCTAAAGAACGAGGCGATATAAAAATCCGACAGCAATTACTTTTCTACCCTGTAACAGATGCCTCTTTCGATACGGAATCCTATCACCAATTTGCTACAGGATACTTTTTACGCCGTGACGCGATGATGTGGTTTTGGGACCAGTATACAACCAATTCAAACGAGCGAGCTGAGATTACAGCATCACCTTTACGTGCAACCACTGAGCAACTTCAGGGGCTTCCACCAGCACTCATTATAACTGCTGAAGCTGATGTACTGCGTGATGAAGGAGAAGCATATGCTAATAAACTTCGTGAAGCTGGTGTTCCTGTTACAGCAGTACGTTTCCAAGGTATCATTCACGATTTCGTGATGCTCAACACTTTAGCTAATACTGAAGCCACACGAGGTGCAATTAGTCTTGCTACTACTTGGTTGCGTAAAGGATTTTGATTAATCTTTTTTCGAGATATTATTACATTTGTTGTTGAATTGAAATAAAAGGGAATTTTTAATCAATCTTTATTCTAAAGTTACATAATAAAGAAAACATACTAAGATTAGTAGTGCAGGCCAAGGCATTGATTCGCACTACTATCAACTTAAAAAATGCGAAAGATAAGACATGGTATCTTATCTTTCGCATGAATAATAACGAATTAAAAAGGAGGTTGCCTCAAGGCTTCAGAATGACTTTTATACAATCATCTTCACGATTATTAAAAATTTGATAACCATAACTCGCTTCTTCAAGGGGAATTTTGTGTGTAATAATCTCTTTTGGATCAAATTCTTTGTTTGTTATTTTTTCAAAGAGTTCAGGCATAAAATGAATAACAGGTGCTTGTCCCATTTTAAGATTAATATTTCTAACCCAAAATGCACCGAGTGGAAATGCATTATAGTTGCCACCGTAAACGCCTGTCATTTGAACCGTTCCATATTTTCTTACGGCTTTCGTAGCAATTTGAATAGGACCGAGGGTTCCACCTTGCAATTTTAATTTTTGTTCAAGAAACTCCAAAGGTGATTTCTTTCCATCCATGCCTACACAATCAATGACCACATCCGCTCCCCCATGTGTAATTTCCTTTAAATGTTCCCCCATATCGGGATATTTTGTAAACTCAAATACCTCAACATTGTTAATCTTTTTTGCATAATTGATTCGATAATCTAAGTAATCAACCGCAATTACTCGTTTAGCACCTTTCATCCAAGCAAATTTTTGTGTCATCAATCCAACAGGGCCACAACCAAGTACGATAACAGTATCCCCTGACTTTACACCTGCATTTATTACACTCCAATAGGCGGTCGGTAAAACATCAGATAAAAAAAGGAGGGACTCATCCTCAAGTTCGCAAGATTCCGGTATAACAAATGGAGTAAAGTTTCCAAAAGGTACTTTTAAGTACTCAGCTTGCCCCCCTGGGTGATTACCAAATTTCTCTGTATAACCGAAGTAACCACCAGAATCATAATGAGGGTTTGAGTTGTCACATTGGCTTTCCATTTCATGCTGGCAATAAAAACAATGCCCACATGAAACATTAAAGGGGATAACAACACGATCTCCTTTTTTTACTTTAGTGACATCAGGACCTACTTCTTCAACAATCCCCATTGGTTCATGGCCAATAATATAACCTTGAGGTAAGGGCATGTTACCTTGATATAAATGTAAATCGGAACCGCAAATAGCGGTTGAAGTTATCTTTACAATAATATCATCTTTTTTTTCTAAACTTGCATCTTCAACTTGTTTAACCTGTACTTGATTTGGCCCTTGATAGGTTACAGCTTTCATAATTACATGTCTCCTCTATCAACATTTTATCAAAAGATATTTTATATTTATCCCTTGGAATAAAGTGGTTATTTTTGCTTTGAAAAAAAATTAAGAATTATACATAACATTATTATGAAAGTATTATATAGTGCCTTTTCTACCTCATGCCTTTTAGCCCTATTTTGAGAAGAAAATCATTATTTATACATAACTAAACATAATTTCCATAAAAAGGAATTACTATTTTTCCATGATTCGTAACATATTAAAAACATAGGAGGTGAAATAATATGGCAAACACAAATAACCAAAGTCGTAATGAATTATTAGTTCAAGGTGCTGAAAATGCAATTGATCAAATGAAGTATGAGATTGCACAAGAGTTTGGTGTACAACTTGGTGCAGACACAACATCTCGTTCCAACGGTTCTGTTGGTGGTGAAATTACAAAACGTTTAGTAGCAATGGCTGAACAACAACTTGGTGGTAGAGCTAACCGCTAAGTGAATTAGTGTAAAATATAGCAGATATTGAAATCAATTTCTTTTGTATATGTATAAAATATAAAACCTTATAGTAAATAGATTCTCACTCAAAGATTATTGATAATCTTCTTTCATAATCTTTGAGTATTTTATTTGTAAACTTCTTTCCTAAACAACAAACACACAGTGTTGGAAAGGTGTTTTCCATGCATGCTAGAAAATTTTTTGCAGGAAAAAGCATACTTAAAAATTTGATTTCAATATTGAAATCAATATTTATTATGATATTTTCGAAAGGTAGGAATTTAAAAATGGGTATATTAAGTGGAAATCCTCAAAATGAGCCTTTACATTACGGAGAAGTATTTGACATTTGGAGTTATCTTTTAGCTGCACAAGGTGCCATTGCAAGTCATCAAGTATTTATGAATCATACAGGTGATGAGGATTTGAAGAAGTTTTTAGAAGGCTTAATTGAAAATGATATGAATTCGGAAATAGACGAATTAAAAGCTCTTTTAAAGGTTAATGGTGTGGCTTTACCGCCTGCTCCTCCAGAACGACCAGTTGCATCTATTGAAGACATTCCTCCGGGAGCACGTATTAATGATGTTGAAATTGCAGCTGCTGTTTCAGCAGGGTTAGCAGCTGGACTTGTTACTTGTAGTCAAGTGATAGGAAAATGTCTTCGAGAAGATGTAGGCATGCTATTTGGACAATTTCATATGAAAAAAGCGCAGGCAGGTGTAACGTTGCTACGTTTAAGTAAGAAAAAAGGATGGGTAGTTCCGCCTCCATTACATGTAAGAAATTCTGATCAAGCTTAATAAACAAAAATAAAAAAGTGGCGTTGGCCACTTTTTTATTTTTTTGATGTATCCTCAAATTTGGATTTATTTATTGTGGAAGAATCTATATATTCATCTGATATTTCCATAGCATATTTATCATGATGAATATGATTATGTTCTCTTAATTCATCGTCTTTGCGCAGTACTAACTTTTTCATATAAATGTGGAAGAATACTTCTGTTCCGCCAATAATCAAAGCGGCTAAAAATGAAGAAAATCCAATGTTGCGAGTAGAATTTAAATCAGTAAACAAGGATGTTAGTAACCAAATTCCAAAGAAGCTTAAGCCGAGATCTGCAATGGTAGCAATCATATTTCCGTATTTAGGTAAAATGAAGAGATCTCCAATTAAATAGGCAGCTCCTGTAAGAAAAAGAGAAATCAGTAGTACTCTAGGAATTGAAATGTTTTGAAAAATACCGAGTATGATTAATAATACTGCAGTTATAGCCGTATATTTAATTAATAAAGCAACAATATGTTTCATCATTTTCCTCCATTGTTTAAAAGTATATAAAATGAAATATTTTATTGAAAACGGGTTATGCTTATATATAGCGTAACCCGTTTTATTTTGTGATGGAGGCATATTTATGATATCCCATGGCAGGTATGTTGTATTTCGTTCTCCTACACACTACTATTTTTGGATAAAAGTGTAACAATTATACCTTTACATTCGTGGTCTTAATTACCAGGTCATTAGCTATATATTTTAGCATGCAATTTAACCTATTAAAGAAAGAAGGGGTTGAATTACTATGTCAAACAATAACAGTGGAAGCAGCAACCAATTATTAGTACGTGGCGCTGAACAAGCTCTTGATCAAATGAAATATGAAATTGCTCAAGAATTTGGAGTGCAACTTGGTGCAGATGCAACAGCTCGTGCAAACGGATCTGTTGGTGGTGAAATTACAAAACGTCTTGTATTATTAGCTGAGCAACAACTTGGCGGTGGTTTTACTCGTTAATTTTATATGTTTAATGGATATAGAGGAAGGGCATGCTGTCTCTCTCCTTTCTCATACATTTTTAAAGTAATTAAGCTTAGTAGCCTTAAAATTATTTAACAGATTGATTTTAATATCTTTTGAATTTTGATTCTGTATTATATTGTAGTTCTCTAATATAAAAAACAAAGTATTTCCACGTTTAATGTATCTTTTTGTCTACATATTTTCCGTAATCAGGAACAGCAATATTATCAAATTCATTAACAAGTTTTTTTAAGTTTGTTGTTAGCGATTCACCTGACATTGGTATCCCATGTCCAGTAACAGCAACCAGAGGCTTTAATTCTTCTAATTTAATGACTGATTTTTTAGCTGCTTTCCAGTCTGTTGTTAAATAACGAGGTGGCCCGCTTATTTCTTGTTCCTGAGAAATTACTTTATATAGATATTCCTGTTTCACTGTAACAAAAGCATCGCCAGCAATTAAAACTCGGTCTTTTTCTCGGAATAACGAAATATGACCTGGAGTATGTCCGGGTGTATGAATCCATTTAAAATCTGGCATATGGGGAACAGTTCCATCAGTAGGTAGCGCTTTTACGTTATTTCCTAAGTCGATCGGTTCGTTAGGGAAAAGAGGGGACAATTTCGCTACCATACCACCTTCAACTGTAGGGTCTGGTTCAGGATAGCTTTGTTGTCCAGTTAGAAACGGTATCTCCATTTGATGCGCATAGACTGGAACATCCCAATACTTGATGAGTTCAATTATCCCTCCAACATGATCAAAATGCCCGTGAGTTAAAATAATTGCCTTTGGGTGGCGATTTGTACCAAAGCGGTCTTCAAAGACAGAGATAATTTCATTTGCAGATTTAGGCATTCCAGCATCAACTAAAACAAAATCATTGGTCTGCGGATTTCCAAAAAAACAGATGTTAACGATTTGAATAGTGTAACAAAATATATCAGGCAATACCTCGATGCCAAGGCCACTTCCAATTGAAGTTGCCGGAATAAACTTGTAATCACTTCCATAATTCATTACATTATCCACTTTTTATCCTCCTAATTTTACTTAAATACCACATTATAGTTCCCTAATTTTGAAAATCTATTTTGGGGGACTTGTTAAAAGGGACGAGCAATATGGGAAACACGTAAACGAGCAGAGAAAAGCATATTTAAGATGCTAACATCATCTTTAACCTTTTCACAAAAGGAAAAACTAAGCGGCTTGCTCCATTTTAATAAATTATTTTGGTTGATTATTGTATTTAGAGTTTATTATTAAGTTGTAATAAGTTTACATAATGTTATTATGTTTAATAATAAAGTTCATATTTAAGGAACAATGAAACTATTTATTAGTATAAAAGAACTTTTCTCTTAATTTGACATATAAATATATGAGATTAAAACAATGATGAGGTGAGATATTGAATTCTATGGATATTAAATTTACTACCTTACAAATGAGAACTGATAAGTTTGGATGGGCTGGTATTCAATATTCTAATAAAGAGAAACAAGCTATTTTATACACTGAAGATTCGGGATTAACCTGGGATATTGTTAATCCTCTTAATACAATTATCTTATCTATATACCCAATAGATAGCAAAAGCTGTTGGCTATATGGATTAACAAAAGTAAATCATAAATTAATACCAACCATATTTTATACAACGGATAGGGGAAATAAATGGAATGAATTTATTTTACCAATTAAAGAAGAATGGGAAGCAACTGTAGATGTTCAGGTTCACATGCATGCTACAAATACAGATAGCATATGGATTATTTTAACTAAAAATTCGAAACACAATAAATTTGAGCACAATCTTTATTATACTAAAAATAGGGGAGAGAATTGGAAAATAACAAGAGGAATAAAAATTGCTGGCGGTATTACAGGCCTAACATTTATCAATTCTCTAACTGGCTTTATCACTACTCAAAATTCTAATAATAATTCAATAATATATAAAACAGTAGATGGAGGTGAAGTTTGGAAAACGATAGAAAATATCACTCTTCATCCAAATATAGATAGTGGGGTTATCACCTCATATAAACCAATTTATAAAAATCATCTATTAGTAATACCTATTAAAACTTTAAACAACAATGTTTTCTACATGAATTGTTCATTTGATAAGGGGAAAACATGGTTTATTTCAAACCAAATTTTAAAAACAGGACATGTAGCTATTTCTTTTTTTAATTCACAATTTGGCTGGGTTATAGATGGTGAAACAGGAAAAACCTATAGAATAAAGAAGAAAGGATTAGAATGGGAGATGGTATCAATTAATCCTTTTCTTAAAAATGTATTTTGTCTCCATTTCTTTAATCCACAAAATGGTTGGTTGTGTAATAAAAAGGAAATTTTTAATACGGTAGATGGTGGAATTACGTGGAAAAGGGTACCTTATAAAATTAATAATTTTGATAAAATATAAACTAAATACGGAAGATATTATCATCGATATTCCCGTATCTAAAGGGACGAGCTGGCTGACGCTAATGGAATTCTTGCCACTAAAAGCGATAGGCTATTACTATTATCATTAAGGTGCAAGGTTGGGGTATATCGTTATTAATCAACAGGTATATAGTCTCTGCGGAAACTACTCTGTTATCAAGTATCTCATTGGTTAAGGGTTCTATGTGTTTTTGCCTTTTGTATTTGTTTATGATTTCATCCGATGCTTATAGATCAACTAAGATTCTACATGAGATTTCATATATAGTGAATCTATAAAACAAAAAGAGTCCTAATTACTTAGGACTCTTTTTATTTTTTGATTTTAAAATGAAAAAGACAGAATGATTTATTTGAAAGGATATTATTGTTCGGGACATATAGCTTTTTTATTTAAATAGTGATGTAGTACTAAGCTCTAGATGTGTTTATATTATTATATCTGTTTATCGCGTATATTTTTAAAAATGGACGCCAATTTTTACACAATGTAATTCTTAAGTGTATATATTAATTAAATGGTAATAGGAAAAATATTCTTTGCTAATTTTAATTAATACATGTATATAATGCCGTGCATCATATTGTGTATGTTTATTGTGCAGCACAAAAGTGGATTACGAGATTTTAATATAAACGCTAGATGTTTATATTAAAAAATTGAATTATATGTAAAGAAGGTGAACTTTAATGAAATCTTTGACTGTTATTATTCCATATAGCACTCAGGAAAATATACTAGAAGAATTGATTATATCTGCTTGGCAGCTTGACCCGATAGAAATTATCATTTTCTTGCGCAATTCTAAAAGTGGATTATACAAAATAGCAAAGAAACATAAATGTCGTATTTTTTTCGAAGAAGGATATATTGAAAATCACTCTGGATATGTAGCAGCGTTAAAAGCAGCAAGAGGAGAAGTCTTTTTATTTTTAGACGGGAATTTTTCTGTTCTCACAGACCAAATAAGGGAGTTTATTAAACCAATTCTTATAAATCAAACTGACGTTATTTTAAATGATTTAAATGGAATTATTGACATGGGTAAATGTCATAATTTAGATATAGTATGGAGAAAAATGTTAAATGAAATTTTACATCGACCCGATTTAAAGGGAAACACGTTAATCTCCATGCCGTATGCACTTACAAAAGAGGTTATGGTTGGTATTGGTTATGAGGTTCTCGAAAAGCCAATTCTTTCACATACGATGCTGGTGGATCAAGGATGGCGTATTAGTCATCGTTATTCAATAAATATGTTATCTAATGATGAATTGCTGCAAGAGGACAGGTATTTATTTAAAGAGAAATTAACTGATGCAGAGAAGCTTAAAATAAAAAATTATTTGGTTGTATTATCTAAATGGT
Source organism: Bacillus thuringiensis (assembly GCF_014932895.1). Lineage (GTDB taxonomy): Bacteria > Bacillota > Bacilli > Bacillales > Bacillaceae_G > Bacillus_A > Bacillus_A thuringiensis_AA. The sequence goes on from NZ_JACYOF010000006.1 coordinate 313,009, forward strand.
TAAAAAAGTATGGTACAAGGGGTGGTTTTACGGATTGGGGTAAGAGAAGAGATATCATTGAGCAATTAAGTCAATATAAACATTTCCCCTCGTATCAAAAAGGATGGGGAATGAAATCTTCTATATACGATGGGAAACAGCTCTCCGTCATTATACCAGCACAAAATGAAGAAGCAACAATTGAACGAGTTATTCGTGAAGCCAGAAAAATTGAACCATATGAAATCTTAGTTGTAGTGAACGGTTCAGATGATCAAACAGCAGCTATTGCTTATAGTCTTGGGGCAACTGTTATTGAATACGCTGAGCGTCTTGGTCATAATGTTGGTCGTGCGATCGGTGCCCTTGAAGCTACAGGGGATATTCTCTTATTTGTAGATGGTGATTTCAGCATTCCGGCCAGTGATTTACATCGATATACGCAGGCCGTTGCTGATGGAATGGATATAGCACTAAATAATTTAAGCCCAAGTCTAAATCCTCCTTTTTACATTGTTGATATCGTAAAGTACATGTTGAATTTGGCTTATAATCGACCTGAATTAAGTAATGGATCTTTAGTAGCTATTCCACATGCTATCAGTAGGTCTTGCATAGAAGGAATAGGATGGGAAAGTTTATTATGCCCTAGTCTTGCACAAGTCAAAGCTATAATACAAGGATACAGAGTAGAGTGTATACATTATGTAGATGTTGTAAAACCAAATCGGATTCGTTCAGATGAGCATATCAATCATAAAGGCCATCCACCAGCGGTATTACGAATAATGGGTGATCATCTTGAGGCATTGTCTTACTTAATAAAACATTTGGACTTGCATGATGACTTAGATATGAGTGAGTAAGGGGAAATAAAAATATGAAGAAATTACTTTCTGCCATTATATTAGTTGAACAGGAAATAAATTCGTTAGCGGATGTTATTCGATCCATTGCCAATCTATTTCCTTATGAGATTCTTGTTGTAATCAACGAGAATATGGTGATAAATCAAAATGTTGCAAATGAATTTGGGTGCAAATATATTTTATACAATCAAGAAAATTGTTATGCAGCACGTGTCGTAGGAGCAAAAGAAGCAAAAGGAGACGTCTTATTGTTTTTAGATGCAAATACAGTTATTCCGCCCTTGGAACTAAAAAAATTCGTGCAACCTACTTTAGAAGGTACATCCGATGTGGTCCTTAATAATTTACAATCTTTTTTTCTTGAAAGGCAACAAAAGCAATGGCCAGACTCAAATACGGTTTGGCGACAAATGGTAAACGAGATATTAGGAAAAAAAGAGTTTCATATTAATTCAATTCTTTCTTTACCTCATGCGATTACCAAAGATGCTTTGAAAAAAATCAATTTAGAAAGTCTAGTAAATCCTGTTCTAGCTCATATGAGGCTCATTGAAAAAAATCAGCGTTTTAGCTTTCATTATTCTATAGATACAACATTATCTAAAGAATTTTGTCTAGAAGATCAAGATCTCAATAAAAAATCATTGTCAGTTTATGAAAGCCAAATTATGAACAAGCATTTGGATGCGTTGGCAGAATGGTTAAAGAAAAATGGGACAAGAGGTATGTATACAGATGGTATAAGAAATCGAGAGTATATAAAAATACTCAAAGAAAATAAACACATTCCCTTTTCTCAAAAAGGGTGGGGGATGAAATCGCTAATATACAATGGAAAACAGTTGTCTGTCATTATACCAGCACAAAATGAAGAAGCAACAATTGAACAAGTTATTCGTGAAGCTAGAAAAATTGAGCCTTTAGAGATTATTGTAATTGTAAATGGTTCCACCGATAATACTGCAAATATTGCTAAGAAACTGGGTGCTACAGTTATTGTGTATAAAGATGCATTGGGGCATGATGTGGGGAGAGCAATCGGTGCAATGAGTGCAAAAGGTGATATTCTTTTATTTTTGGATGGAGATATTATGCTTCCTGCAAAAGACTTACATCCATTCACTCAAGCAATTGCAGATGGATTCGACGTTGCTTTGAATGATTTAACCCCTTATTTATCCCGCTATTTCCCCCTTCATATTGTGACTTTATTCAAATATGCTTTAAATCTAGCATGTGATAGAAAAGATTTAGGTATAGGTTCATTTACAGCGATTCCGCATGCAATAAGTAAAAAATTTCTCAATGATGTTGGCTGGGATGCATTAATATGTCCAAGTGTTGCACAAGTGAAAGCTGTGTTAAATGGTCATAAGATAAGTTGTGTTCATTATGCAGATGTAATCAAAACGAATCGAATTCGTCCAAACCAAAATGTTGTAGTAAAAGGATATTCACCAACTACATCACTTATTTTAGGTGATCACCTAGAAGGTTTTTCATATTTATTTCAATCCAGAGGAGAGTAAGGATGTAAGTTGAATGGCAAATGACTCGTGAGGATAAATCTCCAATATATTTAATAAATGAAAACAAGAAATATTGTGTAGTAAAAGAAATTTGTATATTAAATATTGTTTGGAAAGGTTGGTTAAATTGCTCGATCAGTATAAGAAAATAAAAATCACCTATGAACAATTGGATCAAATACAATTTAGTATGTTAGATCCTTGTATACTTGATGTTAAGTGGGATGAAGTACACTATGAGTTTTTAATTCGAATCAAGACAAATGCTTCTAATGTTCTTATTTTTGGTTCAGGGGCAGGCGGATTTCAAGAACAACCAATTGGTCCCCCCATCTTTCATAGACATTCTTGGCTGGGAGAATTTGAAGATACCGTTATTTATTATAATGATCCTACCTTGTATCTTGGAGAAATATCTTTAGGTTGGGGGCAAGGGACACAGGACAGATTTTATTTAAAAGACATTTCAATGATTTTAATGAAAATCCTCGCGAAGATACATGTTGACCATAAAAATGTATTATTTTATGGCAGTTCTGGGGGCGGATTTATGTCTTTAATATTGGCAGGTTTTGTGAAAGGTTCCACAGCTTTGGTTAACAACCCACAAACAATTCTAACAAACTGGATCCCTGTACCAGTAAATCAAGTATTTAATTTGTCCTACCCAGGCTTATTAAGAGAAGATATTGAAGAAAAATTTGGTGATCGAATTAGCGTTTTAGAGTTTTATAATAGCATAAAATATATACCAAACATTTACTTTTTACAAAATGTTGCATGTGAATTTGATGTGCAAAATCATTTATTACCATTCATTTCTGGATTAGAAAAAATAGATGCGGATTGTGATGTGAATCAAATTAAAATAGATTTATATTATGACAAAAAAGCAGGACATGCAGCCGTTGGAAAAAATGAAACCATTTATTATATCAATCAGGTAAAACCTAATAAAAACACGGGAGGAGTGCAGGGAGAGATGAGATTATCAGTTATTATTCCACTTGAAGAAGGGGGAGAAACATTAAATCGTGTATTAGAAAAAGTGAGTTATTTGCAGCCGCTTGAGATAATTATCGTGACAAATGATAAGGAAGAGATAGACAAAAGTTTTACAAAAGTGGCTGGACGCAATGTAATTGTTTTAGAAGAAAAAGACAACAATAAAGCACGTGTTACTGGAGCGAAAGCTGCCAAGGGGGATGTTTTGCTGTTTCTGCACGGAAATGCTGTTATTTTTTCAATACAGCTGGAACAATTTCTAAAACCTATACTGAATAATGAAACGGACGTAATTGTAAACAATATGGATTCTTCACTTTTTGAAAGTATGAAAATGAACTGGCCAGATGTATCTGGATTATATAGACAAGTGTTAAATGATGTAATAGAACGTACGGACTTAAAGATTGATTCTATGTTATCTATGCCAAATGCAATTACAAAGGAAGCAATAGAAGATATAGGGTATGAGACCCTTATGAATCCTATTCTTGCTCAAATAAGACTCGTAGAAAAAGGATGGCGTATTAGTAGTTCTTCCTCTATAATCATGAAAACTTTAAATCATGCCCCCTCAAACAAACAAACCTTCTATAAAAATAAACTAACAAAAAGAGAAATATATGAGATTGAAAACCACTTACAAGTAATGTCAGAATGGCTGCAGAAAAAAGGGACAAGGGGTGGATATACAGATGGAGGAAGAAAAAGAGAAATTATAGAGCAGTTGAAAAAAGAAAAAAACTTTTCTCTTTTTCAAAAAGGATGGGGGATGTATTCTACTATCTACAATGGAAAACAGTTATCAGTCATTATCCCAGCACAAAACGAAGAATCAACAATTGAGCAAGTCATTCGTGAAGCTAGAAAAATTGAGCCTAAGGAAATCATTGTAGTTATTAACGGTTCAACTGATTGTACAGAAATGATTGCTAAACAATTAGGGGCTACGGTTATTGTCTATGAAGAAGCGTTAGGACACGATGTTGGACGTGCAATTGGTGCTTTAGAGGCCACTGGTGATATTCTTCTGTTTATTGATGCTGATTTTTCAATTCCAGCGAAAGATCTTCATCCGCTAACGCAAGCTGTTGCTGATGGAACTGACATTGCCTTAAATGATTTGAATTTAAACCTCAGATTCCCTCTGTACATTGTAAACGTATATAAATATATGTTAAATATAGCTTGTAATCGTAGAGACTTAGGTGTTGGATCTCTCGTTGCCGTTCCTCATGCTATTAGTAGAAAGTGTTTAGATGGAATTGGTTGGGATACACTTTTCACATCATGCCTTGCACAAGTAAAGGCAATATTACAAGGTTATAAAGTAGAATGTGTTCATTATGTAGATGTGATGAAACCAAACCGTATTAGGCCAAGTGAACATTTCGCATCAATAGGACATCCACCAGCCGTATTACGAATTACAGGTGATCACTTAGAAGGTCTTTCATATTTATTAAAACAGAGCGAATTTAAAAGTTATTTTCCTAATATTGAAGTGAAAAAAGATGAGGAATAAATGGGTAGGAAAGAATTATACCTCACTTCGTCTTTTTATAAAAAAGAATGAAACGGTAAGGAGGTGATTAAGTCGATTAATCAGTTGAAAAAGGTAAATATTCTGTATGAGCAACTTAAAGAAATTCATTTTATTATGACAGAACCTTTTCTGCTAAATATTGAATGGAATGCAGTAAACTATGAATTTATTATTCGTATTAAGCCAGAATCGCCAAATGTTATTATCTTAGGTTCAGGTGCAAGTGAAAATCAACAGCCTCCCATTTTCCAAAGATATACCTGGATGGAGGACTTTGAAGATACTTTAATTTTCTATAATGACCCCACTCTTTATTTAGGCGAAATCAATTTAGGTTGGGGGCAAGGAACGATAGATAGATATTATTTAAATGAGATAGCTATAATTTTAGAAAAAATAATAAATAAGATACATGTAACAAAAGAAAATGTATTATTTTATGGAAGTTCAGGTGGGGGCTTTATGTCTCTAATATTAGCTGGATATATAAAGGGATCCTTAGCTTTAGTTAATAATCCTCAAACGATTTTAACAAATTGGTATACAGAGTCTATTAAACAAGCCTTTAATCTCTCATACCCCAATCTATCTATTGAAGAGATAGAAAAATTGTTTGCAGAGAGAATTAATGTTATTGCATTTTATAACAAAATAAAATATGTACCTCATATTTATTATTTGCAAAATATAGCCGCCGAGTTTGATATGCAAAATCATTTAGAGCCCTTTATCACAGGGCTGCAACAGATAAATGAAAATTGCATCATAAACCAAGTTAAGGTAGATTTATATTTGGATAAACATTTAGGACATATTCCATTAGAGAAAAATAAAATTATGTATTATATAAACCTACTAAAGCGTAAAAATGATGGTCTTATCATAGAGAAAGAAAAAAGATAGTAATATAACAGCTCAGAAAGGAAGGATAGAATAAAATGAGAAATTGTATCGTGACAGTTATTGGTTTAGGTTATGTAGGTCTTCCTTTAGCAGTTCATTTTGCTAAACAGGGCTATAAAGTAATTGGACTAGATCAAGATGAGGAAAAAATAAAAATGATTTCTAAAGGTGAGAGTTATATTCCAGATGTTTCTTCAGAAGTTTTACAACAACTATTACAAGATAACAAATTGATTGTGTATACACCTACGAATGGTGTTAAAGAGTTTAAGAAAAGCAATTATGTTATTGTCACCGTTCCAACCCCCATCAATCAAAAAAAAGAACCCGATTTAAGTGCACTTATTTCTGCATCAAACTATATTCAGCAGAATCTCCAAACAGGACAAACCTTCATTTTTGAAAGCTCCACTTATCCAGGAACATTAGAAGAAATAGTGATTCCTATTATATCGAGATTTGGAAAGAAAGCGGGGGTAGATTACTATATTGGGTATTCCCCAGAGCGCATTGATCCCTCAAATGAACGATATACAGTTCAGTCTATTCCAAAAGTAGTAAGCGGTCAAACAGAGAAATGTAAACAAAAAGCTTTAGCATTATATGCATCTGTATTTGATAAAGTTGTACCAGTTAGTTCACCAAAAGTAGCGGAAATGTGTAAGCTCTTTGAAAATATTCAGCGTTTAGTTAATATTTCTCTTGTCAATGAATTAAATACTTTGTGTAAAAGATTAAACATAGATTTTCGTGAAGCAATAGAAGCAGCGGCCACTAAGCCTTTTGGTTTTATGCCATATTGGCCAGGACCAGGAATCGGTGGACATTGCATTCCAGTAGACCCTTTATATTTTCAGTGGAAAGTAAATGAGTATGGTCTGACTAGTGAATTAATAGAAGTAGCTCATCAAATTAATGCAAGAATGCCACAAGAAGTAGTAAATCAAGTGAAGGAAGTTGTACAGTCTCCTGCAAGTATTTTGGTTATTGGTATTGCCTATAAGAAGGATGTAAATGACATGCGTGAATCACCAGCTATTCCTATTATACAGTTATTGGTAGATGCTGGATATGTAGTGCAATATTATGATCCGTTTATTTCTTCTGCAAAAATTGGAGATACAGTCTATGAATCAATTGTTTTAGAAGAATCCATATTGAAACTGGTGGGATGTACACTTATTTTAACAGACCATTCAAACATTGACTGGCAGCTTATTAAGCAAGCAAATCATATTGTAGACACACGTGGTGTCATAAAGAAGGTGAGTGCATGAGCAAGCGTTGTTTAATTACAGGTGGGGCTGGATTTATTGGATCACATTTGGCAGAAGAACTGGTTAGAAGGGGTTATCAAGTAACAATTGTCGATAACTTTTATAAAGGAAAAAGTAGTTATCATACGAATTTAGTGGATTCTATCCCTATCATTCCAATAAGTGTCTTAGAAAAAGGCACAATATATGAATTGGTTCAACAACATGATGTTGTGTTTCATTTAGCAGCGATTTTAGGTGTAAAGACCACGATGGAAAAGAGTATCGAACTGATTGAAACAAACTTTGATGGAACGAGAAATATTTTACAAGCGGCAATGGCTGGAAAGAAGAAAGTTATTTTTGCATCTACTTCTGAAGTATATGGAAAAGCGAAACCACCTTTCAAAGAAGAAGGGGATCGTCTCTATGGAGCAACTTCAAAAATTCGTTGGAGCTATGCATTATGTAAAACATTAGAAGAAACCCTTTGTTTGGGATATGCATTGAAGGGATTACCAGTAACAATTGTTCGTTATTTTAATATATATGGACCAAGAGCAAAAGATGGTCCGTATGCTGGGGTAATTCCACGTTTTATTCAAGCAGCCTTACAAGGTGAAGACATTCTTGTATATGGAGATGGAACGCAAACCCGTTGCTTTACGTATGTAAGTGATGCGATAGAGGCAACAATTAGCGCAATGGATACAAAAGCAAATGGAGAAATACTAAATATTGGTTCTGAAAATGAAAAAAGTGTACAAGAAGTAGCAGAAAACATTCATCAACTAACCAATTCATCCTCAAAAATTGTTCATGTTCCCTTTGAAGAAGTATATCCTCATGGATTTGAAGAAATTCCAAATCGTCGGCCTGACGTAACCAAACTAAAAGAAATTTTACAGTTTCAGCCAAGTACGTCATGGGAAAAAGGTTTAAACGAAACTATAGCTTGGTTTCGTGGTACCAAAAATAAATAAGTTATTGTTTAGTGAGTTATAGAGTAAATAAAAAAGAGTCCTGAATTACTAGAGACTCTTTTTTACTGTAAGTTCCTAAAAGATTTTAGTGCAAATATATTACTAGAGATTAGTTTGCCTAGGTATGTTCATTGCCACTAGTTAATAGTTTTGATTTTACTAGTTAGTAGATACGTATATATAGCCGTGCCTTTCTTTGTTATTCCACATAATTTAGTAATGAAAATATAAATGGAATGGAGGGAAATTAATGGCTTGTACAAGTAGGAACTGCTTTAATATTTGTTTAGAAACTAAGATTAATCCAAATGGCGGCGCAGAAATAGTTGTAAGATGCAGTGATGAGTGTTCGTCTAATTTTAAAGTAATACCGTTTATTGCATGTATTGATATTACATTAAATGATGATTTGAGTTTTTCATCTGAACTGTTTAGTCTTACAAAAAGATAGTTAGATAGTTACTATTAAGCGTTTTTCTTATTTTATTTAACTAATGAAATATGCCGTTACCTTAATTTGTTAAATGCATATTCTATAAGTAGATGTTAACAGAAAGGAGGGACAGTTATGGCGTGTACTACAAATAATGTTTGTTTTGATGTATGTCTTGTGATTACCATTACTCCTGGAGGCGGAGTGACGGTAGACGTAAATTGTGGTGGAACATGTGGGACAAGTCCTACTATTGTAATAGAACCTAGTGGAGCAATTGTTATTACATTACCATTAGTGGCATGTTTCTCAATCACATTAAATGATGACTTAAGTGTTTCATCTCTATTAACAAGTCTTTCTTTTCAAACTTCTTAAATTGGCAAATTCTTAGAAATGTAGTAAATAAAAAAATTTCCTTCTTTATTTACTACTAATGAATAGTAAGATGTATAAAAATAGGAAAAAAAGACGGTGTTAATCCGTCTTTTTTTCCTATTTTTATTTGTATTAACCCTATAAATTTGGGGGGATTATAAAATTAAAAAAGTCCCCTTTTTCCTTTTTGATTGATGAGATAAGAAATTCCTTCTATATGATCGCCAATAATTTGTTGTGTCGATAACGGAAGTTCTCCGTTTTTAGAAAAATGTTTTTCTGGACGAACACGATTCATTGTATCTATCCCAACTGAATGAACATTTTTAACTTTAAAACCTTCTATAATTGTTCTAACCTGGCTTAATACTGGCGAGGTAAGTGCATCAAAACCAATTTTGTTAATACAGTTCCGACTAAAAGCATGAGGGACTGCAATTGTTGAACCCATGCCTAAATCTTTACGATTACATGCTAAATTAACAGCATACTTGCAAGCAGTCACAATAGAATAAGGAAAACGATACATATAGTAATGTTCTAATTTGTTTAAAGCTAGATCCACACCATTTTGAACGGAATGAACGAACGGTAATAGATCGGTGCTAGAAATCAAAAAATCACCGTCAATAAACAATAAAATATCACCTTTTGCAAAATATGCACCAATAGCACGTCCAGTATCATTTCCAAGCGCCTCTTGGTAGGTGATAACAGTCACTCCGCACTTTTTCGCGATTTCTTCTGTATGATCTGTTGCCCCATTAACTACAATAATAATCTCATGAGGATTTAATTTTCGTGTTTCTTGAATAACAGCTTCAATTGTTCTTTCTTCATTTTGGACAGGAATTATAACGGATAATTGTTTTCCACCGTAAGTATTAGAATATAGTCCCTGACCTGTAGTGATGTTCGGCATATATTTTTGTTTTTTGAGTTTTAATCCTTTAACAATATCTCGCCGTCTGTTTCTATCTGTATATTGAGCTCGTGAATGTTGTTTATAACTAATCCACTCTGCTAACGCTTCAATATGATTCCCAATGATTTGTTTTTCATAAAGGGATAGTGGTGTAGAGGGGGATAAAATTTGTTGTGGATTGTAGTGATTTGCGGGCATTGCATCAATTTCCATATCATGAGAAATACGAAACCCATTTTTAATAGCCATTAATTGTGCTAGGATTGGATTTACTAAACTATCAGCACCAATTCTCTCAACAGCTTTTTTTGTCATTGCGTAAGGAGAGAATGCTAAGGAATCTATGTTTAAATCAGGGCGATGAAAAAAATGATTAGATACTTGCTGCCATATAGTTGCTGTGTCAGGGCGCTGTCTTTTGTAAAAAATATAATTTAAATTATTTAATACCATATCCATATTTTCTTCTAATAATGGTCGAATAAATTTTTTTAATGTAGAAGGTGGAATAACAACAGTAGTGCCTAAAAATAGCAGGTTATCTCCTTTGGCTTGTTTTGCCCCTATAGCATGGCTTACGTTATGATTAACCGGTTCATCACATGCAAAGATTCTACAGCCGTAGGACTTTTCAATTTCAAAAGGATCATCAATATATCCGTTTGTTACAATGATAATTTCTAAAGGTTCAAGCTGTAGGCACGATTGTAGAATGCTCGCTAGTGTTTTCACTTCATTATGGATAGGAATAATAATCGAAATAGACTTTTTGTGCATGACGATTCTCCTTTTTAAAATGGGGTAACTCTGGATGGAGATTACAAATAAAATAGGGAGAAAGGGATTTGTTATTTTTGCATTTGTGTGCTACACCTTTGGAGCAATTGAACAGTTACTTATTTTTTTCGGATTCTTGTTTGGTATTGGATGAATTTGAATTTTTTGCTATCCCTGAAGCAATTAAATTATTTAGAGCACCAAGATCAAGTTTTATAGGAATAGAGTTACCCGTCGAGTTTTTTCCTTCTTCTTGCTTAGCATTTAATACCGACATTATATTTTTGATTTCTTTGTATTGTTTTAATAAAAGGATAAATCCGCCTATTATCAATAGAAAAGAAACACAAGTTAAAAATAGAAGTATTTCTAACATAAAACCAGCTCCTTTAGAAGATTTGTTTGGCTTTTCAGAAATAGTTTTCTGCCTTAAGCGTACCTAATTGGCAAGTAATTTATTATTAGTAGATGTTTCGGAGGGGAAATTCGGTAAATAACTAACGAATGAGCTTAACCGTATTTTGGGGAGAGTTTTCGTGTCAATGTGGTTGCACTATTTTAACTATATGCAGATCTTAGATAAAAGTTACTTTATCTCCCCATATCCATCAACCTAAGGTTTTTAACACTCAAAAATAAAAAAATGTACATTTTCTCCGGGAGATGCCAATTTTCTCGTTTTGGGGTATTTACTTTTCTTAGCTTGATGGATGTGTGGAGGTACCCCATCGCTATCAAGCTAAGCCCATACAACGTTAATTATAGTAGAGGTTGTTTCTTTTTTTTAAAAGCTACGTGTAGGGAATTTAAAGATTTGCATACGAAATAAACCCTAATGGGTTTCAATTTTTTGATTTAAGCCGCTTGATTATCAAACATGGTACAATTGTAAATGACACCTAATATATCAAAGACTGTTTTCTTCTCATATCGATGAGATTTTCTCCCGTTTTGCTGTAGGAGGTTGAACAGGCGAAGTAACACCTTTGATAGCTCTTGGGTGTCTTTTTGTATCGGTTGGAAAAGAAGAAAAAAGTAATCTTTAATCATATATATGGCCTTATATTCACTCAGTTCTCGTTTCTTTTTCATATGAAGTAATTGCCGCATTTGAAACATGGTAGAAGAACAAAGTAGAATGGCAATCAGTTGCCCATACAAATGGCATTCCAATCGTTCTCGTTTTA
>NZ_JACYOF010000007.1 GCF_014932895.1 Bacillus thuringiensis
AACTACTCCAATTTGTTGCTTTGGCATATTTCATCGTTCCTTTCTATGCATGTTACTCTGTCTATATTATAGTATATATACCTAAAGTAACACCTTAATCAAATAATCCATCTTATTTATTTCAATATGCTCCGCCAAGATGCGTGCAAAAGGACATAGGGACACGGCACATCGCCATCAAATTAAAAAATCAAACCTAAACCAGCAAACAGGAAATGAACATCTTAAACAAAACGGGGCTTTATATTATCCGTTTTCATGTATACAGTTAAGTTGAAATGAATATTTTTACCTACTCAGCCACACATTTCATTTAGAAGTTTAAGGGGCCAATGTACTTTTTTTCATTTGGTCTTGGATTAACATTATCGTTATTAATTATCTTTTTTCTATTATTCAATGAAAATATAACTTTTTATGGATGTGGAACAATAGAGTATATTAATGAATTGATCAGTGATTATCTTGTCAATTGTAACATGTACGGAAGAAATGAAGTTGATTTTAGAGTTGAAAAGGTTGAGTAGAAAACACGGATAAAATGCGGATAAATTAACGATAAAGGAGCGGATAAGTAAATGTGCGATTCAAATTATCATTATCTTACAAGCCCTTTGACAACCGCATATCGAAGAGGATTAGTACACCTATAAGTGAACCATTCTGATGCGAGAATGTCACGGTAACGTATACCGCATGGTAGGGCGGGCAAGGCGGTAAGAACCCGCGTTAAGACGAAAAGACCATTGAATGTATAACAATGACATATCCCAGTGTGGCGGGTGTGAGATAACTCGCATTCGTCATGCTGTTTTACTTCTCATTGAGTGTATAAGCGTTCCGCCTTTCGTTTGTAGGCTCACAGGTAGTAAAAACACATCTGTCATGTGATCTCTTTATTTCTACGTAAAACTAGATCGTTTGCCAAGTGGGAGATTGGGTTTGTTCGATTGAATGAACCGTGTCTCCTATAAAGAAGAAATAACGTAATTACTCACAACATTTACTAATGTAAGTCAAGGTTCTTCTTCTAAACGATTAAACGAGCAGAGAGCTTCCGCTCTTTGTTTGAGCCAATACAGCTGAACCTTCCCCTCAGTCTTATGTATTGGTTCAAACAAGGCGTCGGAAGAAATATATACGTCTTGATGTGAATATAAAGATTGATTCCCTTTATATTTGACAATATGAAAGTGGTGTTCGTATCACTGCTTTTAAAAGTTATTCTTAGCTTCACGCCACGCGCAACAGAGCGTAAAGAGATAACGAAACGGCTTGCAAAGGCAATAGCTGAAGTATCTGCCGACTCTACGGAGGATAAACGAGAAGAGTAACGACATACGATCGCTTAAAGAGCAGTTGAAGCTCTTGCTCTTCTCCTAGTCACCGGACGTAAAGCGCGTAGCTAATAAGAGCTAAAAAATTATATGATGCGGTGGCTTGGAGAAGGTTGAGAGTACTCAGCCTTGGAAGAGGAACTTTTGCCATTTGTTTTCTCTTTTTCCCCCCATCCCCTTGAAAGCTGTCACTTCGGTGATGGCTTTTTTATTTGTAGGGTATTATTCTATTCTGTCGAATAAATAGAGGGAAGGGAGAGGCAGAGATATGATGAAAAAATTAAAAATTAATTTTAGTATGAAAAACGGTCAAAACTTCCATGCATATATGGACGGGGATAAAGAAGAGGTATTTAACAAAATCAAAACAAATGAGTATTCTTTCATGGGTTTTGGAGACCATATGATCAATATGGAAGAGGTATTAGCAATCAAGTTTAGTGAAACAGAAATTGATAATGATGATAGGAATCAACAAGTCATTATAGATTATACAGATGTATTGTAAGATTAAACAAGAAAGATCATCCATAACGGATGCTTTTTCTTTGTTATATAGAAATTACACATTAAACCAGTAAACATTCTAATAAGACAAGCATATGATGAATCGTGGGACAAGTTATCATATGAGGTGAAACTTGGAGCGCCATACTTATTTGTTGAAGGGTACCTAATGACGGGTACTCTTTTTATTTTGAACAAAATGGACATTTGAATAGGGTGATGATTACAGGAATGGCTAATAACAAATTAACTATTAAAGTAAATGCTGATACATCAGAAGCGTTAAAGCAAATGAAGGAAGTTACTGAGGCTGCTAATGAATGTGTAGCTGCATTGGAGAAGTTGGAAAGATTAACTAATAAATTTTCAGGTTTACCAAGCGGAGGAATAATCTCAGCTGGTACTGTTCGAGCGAAAAGTTTTGATTAAACCAATAGCAATTATCGTAGGCGCTGCCGTAATCTGGGTGGCGTCTTGTTTGTTGTTAAGGAAAGATAAGGATTTTATTAAAGTTTAAGATTTAAAGCCCTTTTAATGGTACAATTTTCTTGTTATAGTAAATCATATATATATATAGATAATATATGAATATTAGAATTGAAAGATTTTAATGAAGGGTTCTGATCATAAAGAAACAAAGGCAATATTAAAGATGTGGTTCATTTATATACCACTTGCATTTGGAGGATACATTCTCTCGAATACCAAGGATTATTTCAGAAAAATAAAAAATAAGATTTTTCGTCGATTGGAATGTTTACGAATTAATCTAGTTATAATCATGGTCAACCACCTGTTAGACATTTCTGTAATGATGAATGTTTATCTAAATGGTCTACTGGGAAAGTTGACCGAGTAAGAAAAGTAATGGATTGAGTGAATGGTGAAAAGTAGAGGGGTGAAGCAGATGGACTTAGAGTTATTTAAAGAACAAGTTAATAAGAGAATGATTGAAAAGCATAGGATGATGCCACTTGATAAAGACGGATGGATAACTATTATGTATGAATGCCTTTCTGTATATAATGAGAACCGTGAAAAGGAAATATGTAAGTCTGTTGCAAAAGAGCTAAGAACTGCTCAAAAGTATAGATAGTTAACGAATGGTAGTTGTGCATAACTATATAGACATTTTTGATACAAAAATTAGAAAAACATATAATTATATGTTTTTCTCTAAGAACACTATATTCTTCTTCATTTACCTATACATATAATTTCACTAAATTATTATGATGTAGATATTAATTTAAAGTGTTTTGTTCAAAATAAACAATTAGGATTTTTAGGAATGAAGAAACTAATGCTTTACCTAATTTCCTTAATTCACATAATTTTCAAATATAATAACTTAGAATATAAGTATTTGTTATATAATGGGATCAACCTGTAGTTAGAATATTTGCTCCAATTCAGATTATGAGATGTTTTGTGTGTCCCGTGTATTCGCTTTAACCTAAAAAAGAACTTGTAGTGATTTCTACAAGTTCTTTTTTAGGTTAAACAATCTTCAATTGAACTTTAAAAAGAAACTAAATATTTTAATTGAAATCAAAATTTATATAAACTTAGTTTTACCTTTACATATGAACCGGTCTAAAAAGTGAACGAGAGTTTAAAAGGGATACGCTAACAAAGCATCATTAAGCCTAAATGAGTTTTAGGAGGAAATAAAAAAGGCAGTTACTAATCCCTTTCTTTAGGAGACAAAGTAGTTCGATAAAAATATAAGATTCAGAATTAAAAAGAATTCATAATGAGTATTATGGAACTGTATAGTGACCGCTATTATATATGTCAATAAATATGCTAAATTACATATCTAAAAAAGAACGATTTGTTAACGTTTTCAAAATAAGGAATATTTTTTAAAAAATGTGTTAATATCAAATTTGTATTTACTATAAAAGGAAGGGGTTGTTTATATGTTAAAAAAAGTTGCATTAGGGATATCATCGTTAACAATGGCAGCAGTAGTAGGTTTAGGAATGGCACCGGAGGCATCAGCAGGTCCAGCCGCCCCTCTAACTTCTTTAAATGTAGTGAAAGTTGAATCAGAATTAGGTGGGATTGAATATGTAAATCCTAATAATCTTAGTACGGTCAAAGATCATGGTGGAAGTTATTTATACATTTATACAAGAGAAATTGGATATGGTCACATTCGTACTGCTAAAATGAATGGCACAAAATTAAAAGATATTGGCTCCACAATGATAGATTTAAATGGCGATCGCATTGTAGATGGCTGGGAGCTAAAATGGGATGGGTCTGGGCACCAAAGTGGACGATTTGAATACGAAAATACTTCTACGAATTACCCTTGGAATAAAATGTATACAGCAATAAATATTAAATAAAGAGTATTATACCTTAAACTATTCGTAGAATAACCCGAGGTGAATAAAAAAGGTTAAAAAGCTACAAGCAAATGTTGTAAATAGACAAAGAGAGAAAAATAATAAACATTCTTCTCTCTTTGTCTTTAATTGGGGTTCAGCCGCATGCCCATCAACTTAAGAATTTAAACCTTCAGGATGAAAATTCCGTGTATTTTTGACAGAAAACAGCTTGTTTTTTCGGTTTTGGATACTTCAAAATCTTAGCTTGATAGCGATGGGGTGGTACCCCACATCCATCAACTTAAGGTATTTAACACTCAAAAATAAAAAAATGTACATTTTCTCCGGGAGATGCCAATTTTCTCGTTTTGGGGAACTACCAATTTCTTAAGTTCATGGGCATGTATAGTGGCACCTAATAGTTTAGGTGATTTTTTAGATATCGTTTATCAACAATTTACTTTAACAGAACTTTATCCAAAGAAATACCTAATCGCATTCCCATATCCTCCTATGAAGCAATATTGAGACCCTTTTTAATTCTGAATGACCTAAGAATCAGACCTATACCCAAAAATAAAACTGTCGCAACTACTCCGCTTGCGGGGTTCAACCAAAGGTCGCCACTTTTAGTAAATGTAATAGCTTCACCAATTGTCACCAACAGGGTTGGAACTGCATCTTCAGCTGCGTGCATTAATACACATGGCCACACTGAATTTGTGAGTCTGTAAATTTCAACATACATAACAGCCCATGCAATCATAATCACACAACCTGATAATAGCGTACCCGTTCTAGAAAGAGATGCAAAGTATTCCTCTGGCAAAAACACTAAATAATATGCAGCATGCCATAAAGCCCATATAATACCGGAAATAAGGTATATCAGCCAATCATTTAACTTAATTTCTATAAGTTTAGGAGTTAAATAACCTCGCCATGAAAACTCTTCAAATATATTTTTAATAAAGCTACCTAAAAAAGAAACAAATATCACAGAAATAGGAAAAGAAGATTCGAAGTTAGAAATTTGAATAACTCCTAATAACTTAGCGATTAAAACGGTTATGATAGTAACTAGTGGATAGATAAGCAAGCCAACAGCATACCATTTTATATTACCCCTTAGATTTAGTCTAATCCCTGTATTCTTCCAATCACGACCCGTTATCCGAAGCAATAAGGCCGTTAGAAACGGAAGAACTAACCATAATCCCATTCCTAAAGAACTATCTTTGGGTTGATCCTTAAGAAGCGAATCAAGCAATACACCAAGCCAACCGCTTATCAATGTTATTATGATGAAGCAAATCAATCGCAGTCTTAATCTATTCTTGCTCGTTTCAGTCAACCAAAACGCCCCCTTATAAGCCCTCTATATATGGCACCTATTAAATAAAAGATTATCCTGATTCAAAAAATACAATTAAACCCCCTTTAATCAATATCTATATCACAATAAATTATAAATATAGGTAAATAGAGAAGAATGGTGGAAAAAGTGAATACGAGATTACTACATGGCATGATCGAAGGACAAAAAATGAGGATAAAAAAAGAATCCTTAATTCAATAAGGATTCATAACAGGAAGATAAGAGACAGATATAGAAATAAAAAGAATTAATTATATTATAATTCAAAAATATGAAAAGTCATATTGAGAAAAAATCGTTAGATTGAATTTTCTGATTAATCTTTTTAAAATAAAAACGAGTTGTAGTAAAAAGCTGTCATTAAACCCCTTACACCGAAAAGGTTGGCAAATATCCAACCTTTTTTTATGTAGATAGGGTCTCTTACTTTTCTTGCATGAGAGCCTATCTACATTCGAGAACTACCTGTCATTATTATAAAGAAAGAATCCATATAAAACCAATAGGTTTTTTGATATTAAAACGCTACATTTTCTATATTCTATGTTAAAATTAGTGATTGAGGGTACAATTTTTCAAGAGAAAAAGGCAAACAATATAAATACTTTCTGAAAGTGTTCAATTCAAGTTCAACAAAAAGCATTTGTTATTCTATAGCAAATGCTTTTTGACAAATTAGATTCTTTTACTTTGTCTTTAATTAGAAAAAGTATCTATCTTAGGTAGCTCTCATAGGTGTAAGATCTATGGGGGCTTTTTTATAAGGGGAATATAAAATTTCACATACCGTATTATTTTATAAAAAACAAAATACATAATCAATATGTCTACATTTAATTTTATGCTTAATGGATATTGTTTGTTTTGGATAGATTTCTTGTGAAATATGTACCTAAAGCAGTATTTCAATTTAAATGTGATACGATAGTTATATATTCGTTTTGCTAGCAAAAGGAGATGAGTGTCGATGAAAAACCACATAAAAGTAAATGGGAAAATCCTTCAAACAAATAAAAAATGGTCACATCTCAAGCAAAGACAAAAACAACATATTTCTAATTGGTTACGTAGAGAATATACACAGTTTGTAAAAACACATTATAGAAAACCTAGAAAGTATGAACATGATGAGATTCTTCATGAAGTGATGAATCAAATACAGGAACGTGAAATTTGGATTCCTAATGGTGAAGTAAAAAGATATTATCTAAGCAAAATAGGAAAATGGTTTAGAAAAATAGAAAGTGAATGGGAATCACAAATATCCAACAGTGAAAAGCAGCAGGTATTAGAAGAAAAGTAAATCCAAACAAACCAGGGGGCGCATTTCATGTTTAATTTACAAGAAGATATGTATGAACAATTGAAAGAGAAAAAAGGGGAAGTTACTGTATTTTTAAAGAATGGCGTTCCAGTGCGTGGGCAGATCCTTGCAACAGATAAATTTACCATCCTAATGATGATTCGTGGTAAACAACAATTAATCTACAAACAAGCAATATCTACACTTGCTATGTAATACATACGATTCTAGGGGTCACCATACATGCCCATCAACTTAAGAAAAGAAAAACACCCCTAAAACGCAAAAATGCGCTGACTTCTCAAAGTAATGTTCATCAATTTAATTTTACTTTTATAAATCATGTATATATTATTAATAAAGAGGTGAAAAAATGAAAAAAAAGAGAATAGTATTTTTATTTTTAGGTTTTTTGATTCTTTTTATTGTATTTTGGTATTCAAAAGGCTACAGCGGTGAATACATAAGATGGGGTGCTTCAGTAGAGTCTGTTAATATAAATAAGCTTGAAAGAAACAACATTCCATATAAAATAAAAAATAATAAAGTATATATCCCAGAAGATGCCTATGACAAGGCGACATATTGTTGTTCTTAATTCCTCTTCACTTTGTTTAGGTATTGGGCTTAATTAAAAATAAAATAGAATTGTATATTAGAGATAGTGCCACACCCCCATCAACTTAAGAAAAATAAAAGCCTCAAAAAAGAAAAAATGAGCCGAACTCTTATGAATAACTGTGAAAAGGTAAAATTTTTGTTATGGGAGATTTCTGAATATCTTAGCTTGATGGGCATGGGACTGAACCCCCAATACTTTATTTTAATAATGACTCTTTTCATGAAATAAAACTCAGTTATCAGTCTAAACCATTTTGTATATCTAACAATAACAAGTGTGCATTTGTAGAATTTTAATTAAGTTTAATAAAAACGAAATCGCTCAACCTAATCAAGCATCCAATAAAAAAACTCCATTTTGAATAAAGATTGATCAAAATAGAGTTAAGCTTTCTAATGAAGTATGGAAATCTTATAAAAAAGTTTGATTACTTCACAGTCCAATTTTCAAATGTTATCAATTAACCTTTTTACTGCATTAACTACGACTTCTGGTTCATCATTTTGTATATAATGGGCACTATTTTTAGCTATTATAAATTCACCATTAGAGGATATTTGAAGAATCTCCTTCTGCATTTTATTCCATAGCCCTTGTGATTCTTCTGAATAATGAGCTTTTTTACCTGCTGATATAACAATTAAAGGGACGCTCAGTTTCCTTCTTGAATCCTTTAGCTGTTGCAGGCTTTCCATAAATTCATCATATGTACCCTCATAAACAAATTGTTTGTTATAAGCATCTTGAAACGCCTTAGGCATTGTTGGCAAAAACCTATCTTTATAGTCTTCGGGTGTAGAGTCAACTAGCACTACCCCTGCGACCTCTTGAGGATATTCAGAAGTATATATACGTGCATTTACCCCACCAAAAGAATGTCCCACCAAGATGTAAGGGGGCTTAATACTCAATCGAATAAGGGCTTCTTTTAACTCTTTTACCATATATGTACTTGTTCTAGGATTCAAGCTTTTCTCGCTTTTTCCTAATCCAGCTCTATCATAAACGAGGACATCTGTAAGTACAGAAATTTCAGACACAACAAGCTTCCACGATTTGGAATAGTCTCCATATCCAGCATCCATTATGACAGTTGGCTTATTCTTTTTGTCCCCATAAAATTTTGTAAATAATTTAAAACCATTAAGTTGAACAAATGCTTCTTTCACTGTTTGAGCTATCATCTTTTTATCTCTCATACTATACCCCCTATGTAAAACGCTAACATTACTCTCCACCGTCTTCAAATAACCTGCCCCTCTGCTTAATGAAGAATCCTGAAGTTAGACTTTTATTGAACTTTATTATTAATTATCAACCTTTATTTCAAACCAACAGCATTTTTACCTTTCAGATAGTCTCTTTTATTCTAATTTCTTCATTTCTTTCAGCCGTTCTATATCCTTTTCTGAAGCCTTTTCTATTTTATACAATTCATAGCTACCCTTTGTCTCATTTATCACTACAAATTCAATTTCATTCCGAATATAGCTTCTAGTTTTTCCTTTTTTATAACCAATAACATTATCTAATATAGTTTCCCCACTATCTTTTTTATATAAATTATAGCTAACAGGTGGACGACCAATTACATACTTATTATCAGAAAATCCGACTATATCATCCCTCCCTAATCCTGTCGAAACACTCCAGACAAAAATAATCTGAAATATAGAATAAACAACAATACCGCATAAGAAAAAAAATAGGATTGATTTAAAAAATAACTTTAAAGGTATCCTGCCCAAAAAACATTCCCTCCCATTTCACCTCGAGATAGCAAGAACAAAACGTGAATTTTGTACGCTAAGGAACCGAAGTTTTTAGATTGTTGAACTCAATCCCCCGTCAGTGCCATAAGAAAAAGAGTTACCGCAGTAACCCTATTGCTTATAATACACATCATTGGGAGAAGCTATGGATGAGTAAGGTCAATCTATGAAATTTCCCACAATCTTTTAACCTCCACCAATTCCTGTCCATTGAATTCCATTCTATATATATCTGGTTTTGATGTCTGTAGTAAAAAATTCAATTCATACTTACTGTCATAATATCCCATCATCAAAGTCATTACAGCTCCATGAGTGCCTAATACTACTTTCTGTCCTTGATAGGTGTTTAATAATTCTTTTAAGACTTTTATAGCACGTTTCTGACAGTCGACATTAGACTCTCCTCCCGTTAAAGCAAAGTCGGGGTCTAAGAATGACTTTTTTATGAAAGGGAATAATTCTTCATCCGACATTCGTTCCTCTTCAGCAATAAAAATTCTCTCTTTTAAGTCTTCAAATACTAAAACTTCTTGTCCTATTTGCTTCGCTAACTGCTGAACAGTTAGAATTGAACGATTGTACGGACTTGAAATAACAACGTCAATTCCCTCACTTTGTAATACATCTGTTATTCGTTGAACGTCTAATTTTCCTTTTTCAGTTAATCCTCTTGTCTCTTCTTTTCCAAATTTCGGTGAATCCCCGTGTCTCACCATATATATGAAAGTTTTCATAATTACCTCCATTCTTTCAGTTTTCTTTACAATTCCTCCCTGATGTTAGCATATATATCCAAGTTTGTCTCCTTCAATTAACAGAAAACTGCGAATTCGAAATGAATTCACGATATTTGTAAGATAGACGTGAAGTTTTCACTATCCTCAGGTATAAAAAAACGTTATTCTTTCTAAACAAGCTTGATTATTAGAAAGGATGAGATTTTTATGAATCTTTCGATTCGAAGCGAGCTACAATTATTTGCTGAAGAATTACATCAACATCTTACCCCATCATTTTTAGAAAAACTCGCTAGAGAACTAGCTTTTGTACAACGAAAGCGTAAGTTTTCAGGACGTGATTTAGCTATTATTTGTGTGTGGATTAGTCAACGTGTAGCGAGTCATTCCTTAGTTCGACTGTGTAGTCAACTTCATGCTGTTACAGGAACTCTTATGAGTCCAGAAGGACTAAATAAACGCTTCAATAAGAAGGCTGTTTACTTTTTAAAACATATCTTCTCTATATTATTAAAAAATAAAATTTGTGAAACATCAGTGATTCCAAGCTCTTCAATTACCTATTTTCAACGGATTCGTATTTTAGATGCGACGATTTTTCAAGTGCCAAAACATTTAGCTAGTGTGTATCCTGGATCAGGTGGTTGTGCACAAACAGCAGGTATAAAGATTCAATTAGAATATGATTTACATAGTGGACAGTTTTTAAATTTTCAAGTTGAACCGGGGAAGAACAATGATAAGACCTTTGGAACAGAATGTTTAGCAACATTACGACCTGGCGATTTATGTATTCGGGATTTAGGCTATTATTCACTGGAAGATTTAGATCAAATGGACCAACGAGGCGTGTATTATATATCGCGACTTAAACTAAATAATATGGTGTATATCAAAAATGAGTTTCCTGAATACTTTCGAAATGGAACAGTAAAAAAACAGTCTCAGTACATCAAAGTTGATTTAGAACACATTATGAATACCTTAAAACCGGGACAGGTCTATGAAATATCAGATGCTTATATCGGAAAGGATAAAAAACTATTTACGCGAGTTATTATATATCGATTAACTGAAAAACAACTTCGAGAGCGTAAGAAAAAACAAGTGTATACGGAAAGTAAAAAGGGTATTACGTACTCAGAGAAAAGTAAACGATTAACTGGTATGAACATTTATGTTACCAATACACCTTTGGAATGGGTTCCGATGGAACAAATACATGATTTTTATTCCCTTCGCTGGCAGGTTGAAATTATCTTTAAAACTTGGAAATCCTTATTTCAAATTCATGATTGGCACAATATCAAACGAGAGCGATTAGAATGCCACATTTATGGAAAACTCATCGCCATTTTTCTATGTTCTTCTACTATGTTTAAGATGCGACAATTAATTTTAAGAAAAAAGAAAAGAGAATTAAGCGAATATAAAGCCATTGGAATGATTCAAGACCATCTATACATTCTTTATCAAGCTATACAGCAAAACACCCGAGAAATAACAAGGATTCTAATCCGCTTGTTCCATCTTCTACAGAAGAATGGACGAAAATCTCACAGATATGAGAAGAAAACTGTCTTTGATATTCTGGGTGTTGTCTATGAGTATAATGGATTGAGAAAACAAAAGAAAATTGCATAATAAAAAAAGCGAAACCCGTTAGGGTTTATTTGTTATACGCATTTTTAAGAATATACTTCTATTTTAAGAATGTTTTGACCTGGCTGAATGAAGGTTCAGTTTGTTTCGCCCTTAAGTTGATGGGCATGGGGTCACCATATCAAAAAAAGAAAATTGTACGTTTAGACACAATTCGGACACAAATCAGCCGGTACCTTGTACGTTAAGGAACCGGCTACTTACTTTACTACTTTTTCATATAATTTTTCTCTCGTAATGGTCTTAAATTATTAAAATTTGTTTTTTCATTTAAGTTCCATACATAATCACCTGTCAACGTAATATGTTCCCATCCAAGTGGCGATATATGTTGCATATAGCGCTCTTAAAGAGTTTTGTTAAAAATTTGTTATGTTTGACTTAAAAAAAGGAAAGTAATATTTATTTGTAGAAAATTTTTAAGGATAAAAATAGGATGAATATCCATGGTAAGAAAAGGGGGCACTTATATGCTAACAAATGATTTAGATTTCCGATTAGAACCACGTTTAAAAGAACTGTATGAACAACATAAAATAAGAGCTCAGAAGATAGACTGGGGTTATCATGAGTTTTTACCATGGGATAAGGGAATGGACTTTAAAAGAGTTCCTTGGGATGAAAGTCAAGTTACTATTCCTTCTGGTGTAATTACGGCCATTGAAACAGCTTTATTAACAGAAGTGAATTTACCATGGTTTACAACGTATTTATCTGCGACTTTTAAAGGTTCCCTTTCTGTTATTACAGACTTTATTCATACTTGGACCTCAGAAGAGGATCAACATTCGAATTTATTGGAGACATATTTACTACTCACTCGAAGTGTGAACCCTAAACGGATACATGAATTAAGAAAATCAGTCGTTGAGGGTGGATTTGAGCCTGATTTTCATACACCAATCGAAGCCATGACGTATACGACGCTACAAGAACTTGCAACGATGGTGTTTTACAATAATGTTGCTAAGGTTGCAAGTAAGCATGATCCAGATCTTGCTACATTATTACGCCGTCTTGCAAAAGATGAAACTCTTCATTATGCGTTTTATCGAGACGTGATTCGAACACATTTAGAATTGGAACCTAATTATTGCTATTATATTGCCAATGTGATTAAGAATTTTAAAATGCCAGGTACCGTAATGCCTGATTTTGAAAATAGAATGGCTGTGATTGCAAAAGAAGCTAACTATGGGCCACTACAATATTTTGATCAAGTACTTGATGTAGTGGTTGATTATTGGGGGTTAAAAGACTTACGACCAATTGCACCTCTAGCTGAAAAAGCAAGGATTGAGATTTTGAAGTACCACACAAGATTGAAAAAAATACGGGATCGATTTGGTCGTTTTCAAGGGAAAACTGGCACGCTCCCTATTATTTTTTAGCTATTTTACTTAATTTGATTTTTAAAGAAAAAAGTTATTGACACTAAAAATATTTTTATGATATTATTAAAATTTTGATAAAAAAACACATTTATGTTATAGTTAAGAAGGTTACCATATATGGAGGTGGATTATATGTTTCAAATTGGCGATAACATTGTTTATCCAATGCACGGAGCAGGTATAATTGAAGCCATAGAAGAAAAAGAATTCTCAGGAAAAAAACAACAGTATTATGTTATAAAAATGTCAATCAGTAATATGCAAGTCATGATTCCTATGGACAAAATACTAAGTTCGAGTATACGCCCAGTTACTGATATACTTGCATTAAAACACATTATACACATTTTTCAGCATGGAGAATCAGATAAATCATTGCCGTGGAAACAAAGGTATAAAGTGAACACGGAAAAAATAAAAACGGGTGAAATACAAGAAGGTGCTGAAGTTGTACGTGATTTAATGCGTATAAAGAAAGAAAAGGCACTGAATACAAGCGAAAAAGAAATGTTGGATAACGCACATGAATTTTTGATTAGTGAACTAGGATTAATTAAAGGGATCACTGAAAATCAAATAAAAAGTTTCTGTTAAGATTCATTATAGCTAATGTATTAAATCCCCCGAAAATATCCTGAATTTTTCGGGAATATGATGATTATTAAAAGTAAATCATTTCAAAGACATTCAACTTCTTCAACTCACTTTTAGAGTAGGAACCTCTTTTGTTATTACTTCAATCTTATCCATTTTTATTTTTAAATTTCTTTTACGAACGTTCAAAGTTTCATCAAATAACTCGATTAAATAGTCACTTGATTTTTGCTATCCTGATTCACACTGGCACGGACAAGGATCCGTAAGGATGAAAGAGAGGTAGGGCTTTCATTGTTTTAGGTAATATATTATCTAAGTCATTATTTCTAGAAGAAAAAACAATCAATCTCACCGCTATCTCTTTAAGAGTTCCTTACATCTACTGAGACAGTGAATAGTAATTGTTTATCTTCTTTACGTAAAATTGATAAACGAACTGGTAACACCATATGGTCAACTACAAAAAATGGTTTCCAGACCAGGAAACCATTTTTAATCTTATTTACATAACAATAGTAAATGAAGCAGTAAGAAGGAGTGCACACATGAAAAAAATGTTAACAAAAGAATTAAGTAATGAATTAAAGAAGCGAGAAGGGATTATTTCTATTACAGTTGAGCCTTATGAAAAAATCGAAGTTGGTGGAATTCGTGTAGATGGACCAGCTGTGATTCTAATTAATCAAGAATAGCTAAAAATAGTTGTATGAACGAAGAAAAGGATCAGCCTTTAAAAGAAGGGAGGATCCTTTTTGTTTGCTACGGCTAATAACAGGATATACATATATTCCATCTGATGTGATGGGGTTCAAAGGAAGGAGAGGGTCGGGATTATCATAGTGGAAAGCTTAATATTGGTAGGATTTCTTTTTATTTTATATACATTAGTTGATCAAAAATAAACTAAGTATTTGAAACGATAGATTGTTTTCTTTTTAAGAGCGGGATTTATCTTATAGTGAAACGGATAATTTAAAGGAGGAATTTAGATGGATGCAAGGAAAGAACGCATAAAATACGAGAAGATGTCAACGAATTATGATCGTATTTATTTAGTTTCGTTTATCCTATTAATTGTACTTGTTTGTAGTAGTGTGATTATCATAGGAGCTACAGGAGGAAAATATGGAGTGTTTTTATTGTTGACAATTTTACTTAACGCACGTATTACGAAAGAATCTCAAAAAAGTATGAGCAGTATGCTAACAAAGGGCGTATTTAAAATGACACATATCTTGAAAAGAACAACCTAAATGTACCTTATTAAAATGTTATTTTTGTTTCTGTAATGAATTATCCTTCTAGCATATTTAAAAGATTTATATCATATATTAAGAGAAAGAATGTAGGTTAGAAAGGAGTTTTATAGATTGAGTTATTTGGAGGGAAATGACTTGAGTGAACAAAATATGGTAAGTGTACCGAATCCCTACGTATATCAGACATTACAATCAGTAATTGGTAAACATGTGGTTATTGAAACTGTAAGAGGTAATGTAAGAGGAAAGTTAAAGGATGTGAAACCAGATCATTTGCTAATTGAAGATACGGTACCGTATATTGTACGAATTCAACAAATTGTATGGATTATGCCAAAACAATGATTAAATTTCATCTAATTTGATTTATAACAAATTGGTTTCATAGACGTCCAAATAAAAACACAGGGTTTTATCTCTGTGTTTCTTCAAATTTTCTTTTTTGGATATATGCTTGAGCATGGATAATTTCTTTCTGAAGTTCTTTTAATTCTTCCGTAGATCCTGATTCAATCCTCATGTACGTAGTAACTAGACTAATCATCATATCCATCTTCCCTACTATATTTTGAATGACTTGTTCAGATTGCTCTTTTTCAGGATGTTGTATTGCTATTAATACATTTTCTATATAATTGTTCTTTCTTTGCTGGATATCATAAATAAACTGTTTTGTGTTTGAGTTCATTTGCCATTCCTCCATTTTGGATATACTTCTATTCTATCATATTCGAATGGGAAATATTAGATTATCCTAAATATACACCTGTCTCGCACATCTCCTCAAATATACAAACTAATCCCTTAACGTAAAGGAAGATAAGCAAAACATTTCCATTTTGTGTCTAAACGTACAATTTTCTTTTTTTGATATGGTGACCCCTTCTAATACAAACCAAAACTATTTATACTCAGACATGAGTGGTGGTTATTCAGCGGTTGTTGCATATACTAGTAAATATGCACAAGCACAAGAAAAAGTAACGAATGGCTATGGAACTTTCACTATTTCTACGTACTAAGACATAAAATGAAGGTAGGTGAATAAACTTGCTTTCTCATTTTAGCTTTACAGGTACAATAATGTCTATTGTAATTATTGCCATTGCAGGAATTTTAATAGCTTCAATGTTTAAAAGAATTAGAAGAAAACAAAGATGAAAAAAGAACCAATATTTGGTTCTTTTTTACAGTTCTTTAGCTTGATGACAATGGTCGGATACCTAGTTATTAAAAAATTTAAACCTCGCTACCGCCATTTGAAATTGCTATAATTAAAATGTTTTAAATATTTTAATAACGGAGGGATAGATAATGAAAATTGCAATTGTCTGTTTCGATAACTTTACTGATATAGATGTTTTTTTACCATGGGATTTATTAAATCGTGTACGTTTAGTTGGCGGTATTTCTGATTGGAATGTCCAACTATTAGGAACGGAAAAATCTCATATATCCATGTCTGGCTTACGTATTCCCATGACAGGAAGCCTATCTGATATTCCTTCTGCTGATGCTGTAATATTTGCTAGTGGTAAGGGTGTACAAGATTTATATAAAAATCAAGAATATCTTAATAGCATACATGTAGATCCTCAAGGACAATTAATAGGGTCTATGTGTTCTGGTTCACTACTACTAGGAGCTAAAAAATTGTTAACTGGCAAAAAAGCAACTACATATCCATCCGTAGTCGAACAGCTTAAAGAATTTGATGTAGATGTTATTGAACAAAGTTTCGTAAACGAAGGGAATATCTCGACTGCTGCAGGTTGTTTTGCTGCTCAAGATCTCTCAGCTTGGATTATAAGAACCCTGATTAATGAAGAAATGGTTGACACTGTGCTAGAAACTGTTCAGCCAGTGGGCAAAGGTTTATATTTTTAATTTCAAATCAAGTCAAGGAATTGGTTGTTCCCCAGAACGAAAAAAATGAATTAAATTCTCATAAATAACTGTAAAATAATAAAATTTTCGTTTTGGGGATACTTCAAAATCTTAGCTTGATGGTGATGGGGTATCGCCAGTATTTCGGAAAAAAACCACTTCAAGAGTATGCAAGATTTTATACAATTTTTTGGGTAATCTAGTAACAAACGAAAACCCTAAAATCGTGCCAAGGCAGGAATGTATAAAATAATGCATAGAATCAAACAAAAAGAAAACACACAAACCCAATTTTATCAAAGATTTGTGCGCTTTTCTTGCTATCGATAATAAGTGATTATGTTAACTTTACATGAATATAATATTCATAATCTGCTACATGATACATTCTGATAAAATGAAATAAAAAATTACTGCAAGGGGATGGTCGATTGAGCAAAAAAAGGTTATTGGGTGTTTTTGCCCATCCCCTCGAAAAGGGGGAATAAGAAAAATATATCGTGAAAAATCCGTATAAATAAGGGTTTTGGGTTACTTTTAAAAAATATATATTTCAAAATGTATACAATTACATTGGCGTGTTTCAAATGTTATTAAGTTGTATTTTTGAAACGGAAAATTCTAGTTTTTTAGCTATGTCATAAAGTGTACTTTTTGACATAGTGTATAAATTTAGCTAATTCCCCCTTTTCGGGGATTTGGGCAAAAACACCCATGTATACTTTAAAATGTGAGGTGAAGAAATTGTGACAGACAAAAAAATCACAGTACAATTTACGATGCTGACATTTTGCATAGCCTATCTTGTGTCAGGTGCTTTGATTGCTCTTGGGCAATTCGGATATTCGGTTCACAATTGGGTTCACTCGTTACAGCAATTCGGGATGAATATCCCTTTTGCAATCTATATTTTGTCGCCCGCTATTGCTTCATATATCGTTCTAAAGAAAAATAACAAAATAGCAGGTTTCAAGGAATGGTTGAGAACTGTTTTTTATGTCAAAAATAGCATATCTCTCTATTTGTTCGTTGTTGCAGGACTTGCACTGTATTTTTTGATACATATTGCAGTTTCAGGCCGCACGGAAATGGTGCTTCCATTTTATACGTTCTTCCTTTCCCTGCTTGGTAATCTTTTTATCGGTGGCTTGGAGGAAGCTGGCTGGATGTACATATTGCAGCCTGAGCTTGACAAAAAATACGGTTTTGTTTTGTCTTCTGTTTTTGTTGGAATCATTTGGATTTTATGGCATATCCCTCTCTTCTTCATTCCGGGGACGAATCACGGAGAGGGACTCATTAACTTTTGGATGTTTGCAGTTCAACTCATTGCGTTTCGGTTTTTCAACGGGGCAATCTACAAAATATCAGGGAAAGGCCGTGTGTTTATGTGCGTATTATTCCACACCATGTTCAATGCGGCATCCCCCATCTTCGGCACCATGACTATGACTTGGGCGGGAACCATTGCCGCAAATGCTGTGATTGTTCTTGTTTCAATTGTAACCGTTGTGATATACAACAAAAAGAACAGGCGAATAGTATAAGCATAATCCGTGTTCGTCAAATTCCAGTTTGTTGAATAGCCGTTTACATAAACGAAACGTCTTTGCAGGAGTGGCCAAGCCACGACTACATGAATAGCCCCCATTATCTAACAGGGGTGCAAATTAACCTATAATTCCCCTTTCTGAAAGAAATGTGATTAACATCAATGTATAAGATTGTGAAATGTTGTACTTAAAGTAACGGGTAGCTTTTGTGGAAAATCTGGCTGCCATTTCGGCGGCTTTTCTTAAAACGGGTGCTATAGTTGAAAAAGAAGTGATTTTAGGATAGAGATCCTATTTTAGTTATTCCATTAAAGGGCGCTTTAATTGAGTAATGAAAAAAGCTTAATTTCTTCGCATTAAATTGAGAAATTAGGCTTTTTAATATTGAAATTTCCTTAACGTTGTAAATTCGCATTTTCCTGACGCTACCCCAGATAGAGGAATTGAAGTTGAATTCACATAAAATTGAGGAAAAAATAGAGTATTATAAAAAACTAGAGATAACGCAGAAACAACATTCTTAATACATCTCTCAAGTTTTTTTCTTCCTATAACGAATTTTATGTACAGAGATAATAAAGTTGTTCAATTTACAATAAAGTCGTTTAAAACATAATAAAGTCGTTTAAAACATAATAAAGTTGTTTTAAACGACTTTATTATGTTATTCAACAATTGGGCCAGATTGTGAAATAAGAAAGGACTCTTGAGGATCATTCTTGAAATTGTAAGTTATTCCTTTAAAGGGAAAATCGGAGTTAAGATTACACGGTAGAATCATGAAAGGGGTATTCCTGTATGTTACCAATGGATAAACCTGGACAAATTGTTATTATGAACGGTACTCCTAGATCTGGGAAATCCAGCATCGCCGCTGTAATCCAGAGCACGTTTAAAGGTGTATGGATGAACTTAGGAGTAGATGGGTTCATGCAAATGACCCCAGAACGCTATCAGCCCGGTATTGGATTACGTCCTGGTGGCGAGCGACCCGATATTGAGCCCTTGGTTATACTTATGTATAAAGCCATGTATGAGTCTATTGCTGCACACAGTCGTTTAGGGATAAACGTCGTAGTTGATGTTGGTCATCATGAGAATTATTCCGTCTCACGGAGAATTCTGCCCGAATGTGCACGGATACTAAAAGAACTGCCAGTTATGTTTGTGGGGGTACATTGTCCAATTGAAATTATTATGAAACGACGGATAGAAACATGGAAAGTTGGTTACTCAGAAGATGGCTCAATCCCATTACCAGTCAAACTATGGCAAGAGTCCATCCATGAGCCCGGTATTTATGACTTAGAAATCGATACTTCAGTACTAAAACCTGAAGAGTGTGCTAATTTAATTCGCTTGAGGCTTGAAAATGGTCCACCCCCGACAGCATTTCAATTAATTGAACACATGGGAACTGGCTAATGCTTTGTTATGGCACGGATTACAGCATAAACCGCGGTTTTTCTATGAATCAGGTGATTATTTCACTCTGATATTGTAGATTAATCTTCCACTAAAGGGCGCTATTGTTGAATAAACCTTAGAGTTTTAAACGACTTTATTGTTATATTTTTGAGTACAGTGAAGTATCTTATATCGAAAATTAAACAACTATATTTTAACCCCGTCCTAAATTTAGAACGGGGTTATGCTTGTTTTAAGTTTTAAAATTAAATAACTTTATTGTCTTTTTACAATATAACATTTTTTCTTGCCCTGTTAGCAGTAATTTTAGTATCACTATGGATAGATTACTTTTAAAATCTTACTTCCGAGAATGAGACATTATGTTAACCGAGCGTGTATATGGTATACATTGTTTCTTGTTCAATTAACTGGCAGTTTAGTTATATAAATAATTGGATATTTGTGGTAATGTGAAGGTGAATGAGAGAAGAATTTATGGAGGTTACTCTATGGACTACAATCTTTTTAGAACTTTACCAGAAATATCAAATCCTAAATACATTGTATTTAGTGATTTTGATGAAACGTACTTTCCTCACCAATTAACCGCCGAACGAAAAAGTCAAATACAAGCATTAGAACAGACTATTGTAGAAAAAAGTAGGGTTTCTGGTTTACTTTTTGGCTTGGTAACGGGTAGTGACATTGAGGCTGTTCTTGAAAAAATGAAGAGAGGTGGATTTCAGTATCTTCCTCATTTTATTGCAAGTAATTTGGGAACAGAAATTCATTATTTCAACAAGTTAAAACAAGGTGAAATTGATGAAGAATGGCTTAGCAGGTTTGATAATGGTAATTACCATCCCGATAAAATAAAAGAAATAGTTGATTTGTTAGCTTCTAAAAATATTGCTTTAGATAGCCAATCAAAGATGGGTGCATCAAAATACAAAAGCAATTACTACTATTTCTGCAAGAATAAAGAGGACGATCAATTAAACCTTAACCATATTAGACAAGTTGCTAGTGATTTTAAAATTAGTATAAACATCAATCAATGTAATCCTTTGGCTGGAGACCCAGAGAATGCATATGATATTGATTTTATCCCTTTAGGGACTGGAAAAGACGAGATTGTGAGATATATATTAGCAAAATTTAAGATAGACCGACAAAATGCAATTGCCTTCGGTGATAGTGGTAATGACTTAAAAATGTTACAGGCTGTAAAATTCGGTTATTTACTTGAGAATGCTACAAGTGAGGCGAGAAATGGACATGGACGTTTAACCATAGGTTCTTATTCAGAAGGAATACTTAACACCATTAAAGAGCTAGTTGTGTAGTAGTGATTGGAACCATTTTTATAAGTTTTTAAATTAAGTGGTCTTTGTTTGTGAAACAAACGGGTGCTAATGTTAAATAAACAAGATACATTGACTTCCGCCAACGAGAATTATGTGAATACAAAATCCCTCCAAATCACTTAGCTGGAGGGTATTTTTATAGACTTCTAGATACATTGAATTCCAATAATAAGACGTTATGTTAACCGAATATGTATATGGTATACAAGAAATACTTCTTTACTATCGCATTATTTAAATGGTAAAATTTAGAAAAATAGGCGAGGGTGAGTTCAGTGGACAATTTATTTTTAATTTAAAATCTTTTATTTTGTCTTAGAAAGGTGTAGATTTTTTTGAATACAAAATTAATCATAGTAGAAGGGCTTCCTGGTTTTGGGAAATCCACCACTGCAAACTTGCTTTACGATATTCTAATTGAAAAAAATATTGACGTTGAGTTATTTCTTGAAGGGAATCCAGACCACCCTGCTGATTATGATGGGGTATCTTGTTTTGATAAAAGTGAATTCAAAAGTTTATTAGTGAATAGTGGTGATTTTAGGGAAGTAATTAGTGATAGAGTCACGAAGCGAGGAAACAATTATTTATTGCCATATAAAAAAATTAAAAATGAATACAGATCTAATTTTCCTGAAAGTTTATTAAATATCATTTTCAAAAATGATATTTATGAATTACCGCTAGAAAGGAATATTGAATTAATAACTGAAAAATGGAGGGATTTTGTTGAAATAGCCAACAACGAAAATAAAACCTATATTTTTGAATGTTGCTTCATACAAAATCCATTAACAATCGGAATGGTTAAATATGGTGAAAAAAAAGAAAAAGTTATAAGTTATATTAATGCATTAGCGAAAATCATAGAGAAATTAAATCCAGTATTGTTTTATATAGAACAAGATGATTTGGAATTCTCATTCAGAAAGGTATTTAATGAAAGAGCAAAAGAATGGTCTGCTGGATTTATTGAGTATTATACAAATCAAGGGTATGGGAAAATGAAAGGCTATCACGGTTTAGACGGAACAATTAAAGTTTTAGAAGCAAGAAGAGATATTGAAAGAGGAATATTTGATATGTTAAATATAAAAAAGACAAAAATTGATAATTCACAGTATGAAGCTATCAAATATAAGTCAATGATAATTGAAAAATTGGAATCACTTGAATTTCTAGATTAATGTAGTGCTTTAATTGAGCAAGAAACTAAGAATTTTTAACTTCCGCCAACGGTAATTATGTAAATGAGCTGTCCATATGGACAGCTCATTGTATTTTTTGCTTAGCTTGGTTTTTTTCCTAAATGCTAGCGGTACCCTTTTTTAAAGAAGCAAATCTATTAATTTCAAGATACTTTAGGATTTTTAGAAACAATGTATAAAATTAATACAAAAATAAATAACGAAATGCTAACTACACCAGTTACCGCCTCATTACTTACTGTATAATTTACAATAGTAATAATAAATAAACAAAGAGCACCTATTAATGCTAACTTTTCTTTTATAAATTTAAGCATAAAAGTCCCTCCTTCTATATAATATCAAAAATAGAAAAATGTCGTACATATGTGTGTTGTGTTGAGAAATGCATTATTAAAAAATTGTATATCTTTATTCTCCCTTTTCCCTTTATATTTGTTGTATGATAAAAGAAAGACATAGAGAGGTGATTTAATTGGAAAAATCAAAATTTTTCTTTCCACTTCTTTTTTCTTCATTAATGTTAATAAGCTCTTGTCAGCAAATTGATAATGTGGAAGCTTCGCAAAGTGAGGGTTCTAGAGTGTTGGATACGGTTCAAAATGTAGTCAATGATAAAAATCTTCTTAGCGCTACGGTAGATGATGCCGCAAAGTTTTTAGATCTTAGAATATCTGATACAGAAACACCTAAAAAAGTTGAAGAAAAAATTGATAAAGAATTAAAAAAGAAAAAGATCACATCTTATACAATTAATATTGTCCAAGAAGACGTTAAATTGGCAAAAAAAGAACATAGATGGGAATTGTTTAGTTTTAATCTTATAGCTGATTTATTCAGTAAACCAGAGTATAAAGGAACTACCATAACAAATAATAGAATAGATTTAAACAATCCTGTTACGCTTACGATTAATACCCCTATAGTTGGAAATGACTCAAGTGCAAAGGAAAATGCAAAAAAACTTGAACAAGATATAAATAATGCTATGAAAACCGATGAGAATAAAAAGTTAGTTAAAGAAGATGCGTATACGATTCAAATTTATAATAGCGATAATCAGTTAATAAATTAGATTTTAATAAAGAACATAAAAAAGACCAGGGGGATTACCTGGTTCTTTTTATGTTCTTTATTGATGGAATACTACTCCGCTATCTATAGTGATTTTTCCACCGCCGCGATTAATAAGTTTAATACTAAAGTAATCCATCCCACCTGTAAGATGACCTGTTGGAATATTTAACCCTTCTGTAAATTCGCCTCTAGCTATAGCTTCTCCCCATGGGGTATTACCTACGTATAATCCTACAGCTAAATCCCTAACATATTTACTTGTCTCTACAGCAACACTTTGAGGTTTTTTAAATTCTACTCCATTTCTAACCCAAACGTACCCGCCGAAAGATGCACCAGGGAAAGAAGTTGTTTTTAAGGCTAAAGGATTAATTGTATTATTTTGAGCTCCAATTAGAGGCGTAGACGAAAGCTGTGGATTGAATTGAGCCAGTTCTTCTTTATTATAAACTTTAACTAAATTTTGATCTTTATCATAAATTTCAATTTTAAAATCTTCGCTGACTTGTGTTTATGATAAATTTATCTGTTCATAATTAACATTTTTAGCAGGAAGTGTTGTCGGTTCTTCTGCAAATGCAGAAGTTGAAGGGATCATAACCCCCAATGCTAAAGCTCCTACACCTAATTTTCCTAGTTTCTTTTTCAACATACTATCATTCTCCCATTCATATTTTTTTATAATATAAAAAGTTGAGATAGTATGTGTTTCCTAGATAGTCTTACATCCCTTAAGACAATCATACATTAATCGGAATTATTTAGGAATATTCTTACAAAATTTCCTATAAATTGAAAAGTGATGACAACAGCCTAATTAGGGGTACAGCCGAGATACGTGTAAAAATAGGTCATAGGCTTACTTTTATTTCCACCTATGACCTATTGAGTTTATAAAAGGATTACTTCTTCTATTGATTCATTTATTGGAAAAACCGAAAGTTTTAAAATCTCTCTATTACATATTTATTTTTGGAAAAATAGCCTAACTCCAAATACTAATAATACTGTGCCAGTAATACCCTCTATTGTCCGGTTCACCTTTTCTTTTCTTAAAAAAGTTCTTAATTGACGTATTAGAGAGATATAAAGTAAATACCATATTGCTGTCAAAGTCGTAAATGTGAGTCCCAACAAAAGAAATTGGAAGAAATGACTTTGATTACTCACAATAAATTGGGGTAGAAAACTAAGGAAAAATACAGCCGTTTTTGGGTTTAAGATTGCCGTGGTAAATCCTTGTCTAAAACTTTTAACCGTTCCAATATCCTTAGAGTTTATTTCCACTGAACCTGACATATCTTCTTTTTTAGAAAAGGCACCTTTAATTGACTTTACAGCTAAATAAATTAAATAAAATGCCCCAGCATATTTTATTAATGTAAATAGCATAGCAAATTTCATTAATATAGCAGAGAGTCCTAGTGTAGCCATTATTGTATGAATCATCATTCCAGATACCGTTCCTAAGACGGTCTTTATCCCACCATTTCTACCATGAGAGATAGTGTTTTTTGTAACTAAAGCAAAACCGGGACCAGGCATCATTATAATAAGGAGTGCTGTAAGGATAAATAGCAAATAATTTTCCATGTTCTGGTATTTCCTTTCTGATTTTTAGTTTCGCTTATAGTATAGCTTTTTTCCTTAAAACATTAAATATAAAAAGTGTGATCAGGATAGTATCATGAAACTTTCAAGGTGTTGTAATTGAATTATAGAGGGCTTCACTTGAATAATGTTCTTCTGTAAATGAGCGTTTTAATGGAATGCCAATTACATAAATAATCAGATTCTTGTATGAAAGGATAACTCAATTAAATAAATTAAGAGCGTTTTTTAATCACTTTTTCTCGGAACACTTTTAATTTTCTTTCGTTTATCGAGGGTATTAGTATCAACTTGACCAAACATTATCCAAAAACTACATTGATAAAACACACAGCAAAGCTATGCATACATTTTCTTTGGACAATTAGCTAAATATCATCTAATCTGTAATTTTATGGGAATATAATAGTTGATTTCAAACTGATTGGAAATAAAAGTAAGCCTATGGCCTATTTTTACACGTATCTCGGCTGTACTCCATGCCCATCAAGCTAAGATTTTCAGAAACTTGTGGAATGAATATGTTTGGTTATTCGGTAGTATCGCTGTAAAGTATGTATTAATAATATATTATGTCTAGAAAAGGAGATTGGTTTTTGAAATATATATTAAGAAAAAAAGTCAAGAATATTTTTATAGGGTTATTAGTATTGGTGATAATCGCTTCCATTTTTGTTTATTATAAACTTTTAATACCATCAGCAGATATTCAGCAATACAAGGAATATTATGCTCCAAAGACAACACAAAAAGTATTGAATCAAGGAGAAGTAAAGGTCACATTTTTAGGAACATCATCTTTATTATTTGATGATGGGAACACACAATTAATGATTGATGGTTTTATTTCTAGGCCGTCCTTACCAAAGGTGGTGTTTAGCAATTTAAAAACAGATGAAGATACTGTAGATAAAGTTCTTAATAGAATAGGAGTTGATAATAATAAACTTAAAGGACTGTTTATCGCACATACACATTATGATCATGCATTTGATTTAGCTTATATTGCCAAACGAACTGGAACATATATATATGGTTCAGAATCAACAATGAATGTAGGTCTTGGTGGTGGTATAAATAAGAAACAGATGTCTGTATACGAGATAAATAAGGCTATGCAGTTTGGTGACTTTACTGTCTTACCGTCAAAACATTTACCAACCTTTGACGAAGGGGAAAAAGTAACGAAACCACTAAAACAACCAGCTAAAGCCATAGATTATCATGAGGACTCTTCATATGATTTCTTAATTACACATAATAATAAAGCTTTCCTTGTTAAAAGTGCTAACTATATAGAAGGGGCATTAGATGATATTCGAGCTGATGTCTTATTTTTAGGAATAGGGGGATTAGGAAAGCAGGAAAGTACTTTTCTAAATACGTCTTACGAACAAACGGTAAAAAAGGTGCAACCGAAACTTGTTATTCCAATACATTGGGATAATTTCACCAAACCATTGACAGATACTCTTGAAGTAATGCCTAAATATGCAGATAATACTAAAAATGGATTGGATTTTATAATTAACAGGACAAAAGCAGATAAAATTGACTTTCAAATACTTCAAGGTTTTCAAAGTATTTATTTCTAAAAGGGGTCCCGCCACATTGCTATCAAGCTAAGCTCATACAACGTCAATTAAAGTAGTGGTTGTTTCTTTTTTATAAAATTTATGTGTAGGGAACCTAAAGATCTGCACATGAAATAAACCCTAACGGGTTTCATTTTTTTGAATTAAGCCGCTTGATTATCAGACATGGTACAATTGTAAACGACCCCTAATATATCAAAGACTGTTTTCTTCTCATATCGATGAGATTTTCTCCCGTTTTGCCGTAGGAGGTTGAACAGGCGAATTAGAATCTTTGATAGCTCATGGGTGTCTTTCTGTATTGCTTGGAAAAGAAGAAGAAAGTAATCTTTAATCATATATATGGCCTTATATTCACTCAGTTCTCGTTTCTTTTTCATAAGAAGCAATTGCCGCATTTGAAACATGGTAGAAGAACAAATTAAAATGGCAATCAGTTGCCCATACAAATGGCATTCCAATCGTTCTCGTTTTATCTTTTTACAATGATGAATATGAAAGAATGATTTCCACGTTTTAAATAAAATCTCGATTTGCCAACGTAAAGAATACCAATCATGTACTTGTCCCATCGGGACAATATCTATAGGGGTATGTGTCATATATACATTGATACCGCTAAGTCGTTTACTACGAGCAGAATACTTCATTCCTTTCTTTTTTTCTCTTACAGTTTGATCGTGTAATCGTTTTTGTTGTTGTTCTTTTGTTAGTCGATGAACAATCGCACGAGTTGGGACTTTATCAGTCATTCCTACATAAGCGTTGGATATTTCACATGTTTGTCCTGGCTGAAGAGAATTCATTAAAACCTCCATATCTATCTGGATATACTCTGTACTTTTCTTAATTCTTCCATCTTGAAAATAATCAGGGTTAGGATTTTTTTGATAAATACGTGTATTCGATTTGATACGTGATATATAATAAGCCTTTTTATCTTGTATATGTTGAAGATCTTTTAAATGAAAATAACCTAAATCTCGGATACATAAATCATTCGCTGTTACAGTTGGGGCACACAGGGAACCGTAGGTTCGATCATGTTGTTTACCTGGACCTGTATGAATATGAAGGAATTGTCCACTTAATAAATCATACTCAAGCTGTATCTTTACTCCCTCTGTATGGCTGCATCCTCCCGCACCAGGATAAATTGATGAAAATATATCCGGAAGTTGAAATGCAGTTGAATCTAAAATACGAATACGCTTGAAAACAGAAGTATATGGATAAGAAATTGGCATAGATGAGGTCAGTTTTTGGTTTAGTAGTTCAGCTAATAGGTGTTGTGAAAATTGAACAGCCGCTTTATTAAATCGTTGATTCAAGCCCTCAGGGCTGATGAGTACTTCTGTTGATGCTTCTAAACAGCTAGATAACTGAGTTAAAGAAGTCATAGCTACATTTTGGCTCACCCATACACATAAAGCGACTAAATCTTTTGCTTGGTACTTACTGGTTCGTTGTACAAAGCTAACATCTCTAGCAAGATCCCGTAAGGCATTGGGAGATAGGGCACTTTGAATCTCTTGAGCAAATAGTTGTAATTCGTTAGAAACAGAAACAGACATAAAAAACGCCATCCTTTCGTATGATTCTACAGAAAGAATAGCGTATTTTTTCATTTTAGGGGGCATTTCTTTTTATTAGCTTGATAGCGATGTGACGGTACCTTATTTTAGGAAAATTGACAATGGAAAGAGACGCGAATATAATAATCGTAGCAACTATAGTCATGTCTATTATAAAGGGGGCCGATCATGGAATTAGAAAAATATATGGGTGTTAATGTACAGCGTGCGGCTCTTAAGCTGAATAACTATTATCAAAAAGTGGTGAATCCTTTTGATATTACGGTGGATCAGTGGGAAATATTGGTCGTTCTTTGGGAAAAAGAAGGGATTACCCAAAAAGAGCTTGCTGAAAGACTGCACAAGGATCAGACAAACGTTGCACGAATGCTTTTCAAACTGGAGAAGAAGGAATTTATTTATCGTGTAGTCCATGAAACTGATCGAAGGTCTTTACGTGTATATTTGACTCCTAAAGGTCGCGAAAGTAAAGATGAAATCCTTTCTCCATCCATAGAGGCGTATAAGAACACCATCAAGGGTTTGTCTGAAGAGGAAGTAGAAACATTTAGGAGAATTCTTTCTGTAATGTATAACAATGTAAAGGATTTATAATCAGAGAGAAGAGTAGATGAATGCATTTCAATCTTAAAAGAAGGGATTGAGGTACTCGAGCGTACACCACACACATTGGAGAATTTTTTTATCCGGTTTATCCGAGAGTTGCAATGAAGGTGAAGAAACCTGGAATGTCCATGAAGTGATTGAGCATCTCATTGAGGGAGAGAAAAATAATTGGATACCGCGATTAGAATTTATTCTTAAGGTAGATGAAAGTAAACCGTTTCCCTCATTTGATTGTTTTTCTCACTCTAATTAAAAGTCAGAAAAAGGGATATATTTAAAATTAATCGAATTCAAAGGTTGGCATCATGATTTCGGTGTCGTTATATTAAGGAAATCACTCTCTACGTGGGCTGTGGAGTAAATATTTAGGTGCTTTAAAAGAAACTTGATAGAATCGATGAGTCGGACTAGTAAGTGTTAATAGATGGGATATATAGTTGCTACAACCATTATAATCAAGACTACTATTTCTACGTTTTTTTATAGAAAATATATTAACAGATTAAATACTTGTCGTGTCAAGTATTGCTACGACAACAATAATGAGGAGGATACAGGATGGATATATTAGATAAAAGTATCGGGATTTTTGACGCCAAGTATAGAGCTATGACTATAGGGATTATACTTGCTGTGACTACCGTGGCATTTGAAGGACTGGCGATTACCACTATTGCTCCAAATTTAGCGCGAAATTTGCATGCTCTTCATTTGTATGGCTGGATATTCAGTTCTTTTCTTTTGGCACAAATCGTCGGAACCATGATTATAGGTCAGCGAATTAACAAAAACGGCGTTTTTGCATCGTTTATGGCATCGATTCTTTTTTTCTTGATTGGCATTGTTATTGCGGCCACCTCGGTGAACATGGTTATGCTAATCGTAGGGAGAGTGTTTCAGGGGTTTGGCGCAGGAGCAATCATTACGTGCGTATATTATAGCATTACTTTAGGCTATCCCGATAAGCTGAGAACGAAAATACTTGCCGTATTTTCAAGTGCTTATATTTTACCTGCCTTAATTGGACCCTATATCGCTGGACTTTTAGCTGAGTTTTTCTCCTGGAGAGTTGTTTTTTGGCTGGTGCTTCCTTTCATTGGTTTGGCTGTAGTGCTGACGCTTCCCGCTTATCGCAAATTTTCGGTGAAGGAAAAAGAAGTTTCTAAAAATATCCGGAAAGAAGGATATGCGGTGGTGCTGGCTATTGGAACGGGCTTGTTGATGATGGGCCTTGGTTCTATAACCGATTGGAAGGGTATGGCACTTTCGGCGGTGGGGGTGCTTTTCATGATTCAACCTTTGCGAAAGTTGCTGCCCGGGGGTACTTTTAGTGCAAGGAAAGGTTTGCCTGCGACTATTGCGTCAAGAGGTTTGTTTGTCGCTTGTTATACTGCTACTGAAAGTTATGTTGTCCTAGCATTGACAGAAGTGAAAAAAATGCCTGCAGATCTGGCTGGGTTAATTGTGGCGGCGGGTGCATTAAGTTGGTCAATGGCAGCTTGGAT
Source organism: Bacillus thuringiensis (assembly GCF_014932895.1). Lineage (GTDB taxonomy): Bacteria > Bacillota > Bacilli > Bacillales > Bacillaceae_G > Bacillus_A > Bacillus_A thuringiensis_AA. Next base: position 30,328 of record NZ_JACYOF010000007.1, read on the forward strand.
CCAGTCAAAGCTTGATGCCAAAGACCACGGGGCAGGTCGAAACAAACGGGTAACGGCTGGTATTTGTTTTATGGTCATTGGTGTTGCCGCTGTTATGCTAGCTGTAGGTCTGCCCGGAGGGGGAATCGTATTTGCAGTGATTTCACAAATTTTCATCGGATTTGGTATAGGGTTAGCACATCCAACCACCGGAGCTATTGCGTTGCAGCATGCGAATGCAGGTGAAGAAGGGGAGATATCTGCCAGCCTTCAATTTACAGACGCATTCAGTCCGGGTTTAAGTATAGGAATCGGCGGTGCTTTCATTGCCGTTAGTCAATCGCTAAATTTGGGATTGTTAACGGGAATTCTGTTGGCTTTGTCTCTTCAATTGTTTTTCGTCATTCTGAGTTTGTCGATATCCTTTCGTATAAAACAGACGAAATTAGCCTCTGAGGACGACTTATCCATACCGAAATGATGTTCGGTGAGCCCAGATATGCATAATATTAAGGTTTAACGCTTCGGCTACGGTGCTTTAAAAAATAGACTTGAAGTTTAAAAAATTAATCCATCTTCTAATAATTCTAATGGGCTAGGACTGGGATACCATTACATACTATCCTGTCTTCTGTGCGAGGTGTTGAAGGACATGTGGAGATAGGTATCGATTTAGTTATTTAGCGAATAAATGAAACTCATCTTGAATCAATAGATTCATACAAAAACGCCATCCTTTCTGTATATTTCTACAAAAAGAATAGCGTTTTTTTTCTTTTTATGGATACCATTTTTTAGCTTGATAGGCATGTGGGATACCTTATGCCCATCAACTTAAGAATTTACACCCTCAAGATGAAAATTTTGTGTATTTTTTACAGAAAACAGCTAATTTTTCATCCTGGGGGTATTTGCTTTTCTTAACTTGATGGCAATGGGGTCCCGCCACATCGCTATCAAGCTAAGCTCATACAACGTCAATCATAGTAGAGGTTGCTTCTTTTTTCTAAAGGCTACGTGTAGGAAATTTAAAGATTTGCAAGCGCAAAAAACCAGTAATACCATGCGTTTTTCTATGGTATTACTGGTTTTTATGAGTTTAACATTTTGTATCTTTTGTAAAACTTATTTTCAAATTACAAATATTAAACATGTTCTAAAAGGTGTACCTTTTTAAACGGATGATAGCTTTCAAAGAACCTGTTATAATCTTTTAACCATTATGATCATTTATTTCTTACTATTAGAATTAACTAATCATTTATAGAAAGATATTTTTAAGCAAATTTATTTTACATAATAAAGAAGATATCATGAATGAAATCTTACTAAGGGTATTTTTGAATAGCGTAAGTGGATAAGGTTTGCTAAAAGTAATGAAGTAAGAGCAAGATTCAAAATAGGATTGCAAAAAGAAGAGAGTTTAAAAGTTTAATAAAAATTTTATATTTACCCTACTTTTTATTTAATTAATTTTCTCTATTCTATACATATGCAGTTCATCTCCAAAAGGTACAAAATAGGTAATGGAAAAACAAGCGTAGGAGGATATATATGACGAAACCAGTTGTAGATGTAAAAAACGTTCAAAAAGTGTACGGTAAAAAAGGTGAGAATCAATCACACGCGTTAAAAGGTGTTTCATTCTCAATTCAAGAAGGTGAGTTTGTTGGCATTATGGGACCTTCTGGTTCTGGTAAAACGACATTATTAAATGTAATTTCAACGCTTGATAAAGCAACGGGCGGCGTTGTTGAAATTGCGGGCACGGACATTACGAAAATGAAACAAGGTGAGCTTTCTGATTTTCGTTCGCAAAAGTTAGGATTCATTTTCCAAGACTTTAACTTATTAGAGAACTTATCTATTTACGAAAACATCGCACTTCCACTTTCACTTCAAGGTGTTCCATCACGTAATATCGGCCCGAAAGTAGAAAAGGTAGCGGATATGTTAGGGATTTCAGCAATACTTCAAAAGTATCCGTCTGAAGTATCTGGTGGACAGAAACAGCGTTCAGCAGCCGCGCGCGCGCTCGTGCATGAGCCGGCAATTGTTTTAGGGGATGAGCCAACAGGAGCTCTTGATTCTAAAAACGCAACTAGTTTACTTGATGCAATGACAAATTTAAATAAGGAACAAGACGTATCTATTATGATGGTTACACATGATCCATATAGTGCAAGTTACTGTCAGCGTATTTTATTCATTCAAGATGGTGAGTTGTATAAAGAAATTCATCGTGGTGGTACACGTGAAGAGTTTTATAAAGAAATTTTAGATGTGCTTGCAGACTTAGGCACACAAAAAGCGTAAGAAAGGAGGTCTAGGGTATGTTATTTAAACTTTCCATGTCAGGGCTAAAGAGTAAGCTAAAAGATTACATTATCTTACTTGTCGGTCTTGTCATGTCGATTTCAATTTTTTATATGTTTCAAACGTTAGCGCTGAATAAGGCGTTTCTAGAATCTAATTCAGCCATTAATTCTATTGGATTCGTATTCCAAGCAGGATCATTTTTATTAGCACTTACAACGTTCTTCTACATTTTATATGCGAACTCTTTCTTATTATCTCTTCGTCAAAAAGAATTCGGTATGTATATGATGTTAGGAGCGAAAAAACATAAAGTTACGTTACTTATGTTTATTGAAACAATCGTATTAGGTGCTGCATCTCTTGCAATTGGGATTACAGTTGGGGTAGGACTTGCAGAAGGTATTGGACAGTTATTAATGAAACAGCTTGAATTTGCTGGTGAAGGGTATAAAGCATTTTATCTACCATCTATGGCTGTTACTTGCATCTTCTTCTTTGCACTATTTGTATTATCAGCAATTATGAACAGTATTAAATTGTCACGTATTTCTGTATTGCAACTAGTACATGCAGATGCACAAACAGAGCGTGTTGCAGTAAAAGGAAAAAAGACAGTTGTAGTGGCTTTCCTTGCCGTTATTTTATTAGGCATTGGCTATGCATCAATGATTTATATGGAAAAATTAAAAGAAATGGGAATTATAATAGCATTAATTACAACCACAGCTGGTACTTACATGCTATTTGGCTCACTTCTTCCATTTATCATTAAAAGGTTAAAGGGTAATAAAAAACGTAGTGAAAAAGGCCTTAACACTTTTACGCTTGCACAATTAAACTTCCGTATCAATAGTTTAACAAAAGTGCTTGCAACAGTGGCAATGTTAGTTGCTCTTGGAGCGGGTGCAATTTCAGGTGGTATGGCGTTTAAAAATAACGTTATAAAAACAGTTGATGGTGCAGAAATATACGATTCGATTATTCATAATCCCACAGCTGAACAAAAGAAAATTTTAGATGGCATATCATTTAAAATTAAAGCTGAATACCGCTATAAAGTAGATGATCAGTACGTTTATTATTTGAAAGAGGATTTGGATAAAAATCGACCACTTATTTTGGATGGATTAGTCAAAGAAAGTCTCGGTACAGTTAAAGAAATTTCCGGAGAAGTTCCTGTAGGTGCAATTACAAGATCAAACATGGAGAAAAATGAAAATGTAAAAGAGATGCCAGTAGAATGGGACGTTGCATTCAGAGCAATCCAGCCATATTTCTTATATACCCAAAAAGCAATTAAAATTGCAGATCAAAAAACGTATGATAGTGTAAATGGTAAAGAAGGAATGGTATTCCTTGGTAAGACATATGATTTTGTATCGTACACAAAAGAATGGAAAAAACTTGACGAGTTGCAGCTAGTTAAATATAAATATGTACACGCTTCAGTTTTGGAAAGTAAATATCAAATGTATGATATGCTCTATAGCGTAGCAAGCGGAACAGTATTTATGGGCTTCTTCCTTGGAATTGCTTTTTTAGCAATGATGGCAAGCTGTCTAATGTTTAAAATTCTTTCTGGCGCATCAAAAGATATTATGCGTTATCAAATGCTACGAAAAATCGGTGTGCGCCGTGAGTTACTAACGAAATCGATTTATAAAGAGTTATTCTTAGTATTCTTATTCCCGGCAATTGTGGGTATCGCTCACGTATTAGTTGGTATGAATATTTTCGGATTTATTTTACTAGATCCATACTTCCGTATTTGGGTACCAATCATAATTTTCGTAGTTATATATTTGATTTATTACTTTATCACAGTACAATTGTATAAGGGGATAGTTCTTCCGAAAAAGGACTAAAAAATAATAAATACCGAGTAATAATGCTCGGTATTTATTATTTTTGGGATTTTTTGTTTTTTATGCAAATAGGTATTCAATCTTTGTTTCAACGTATTTTTCCTTATAATTTTTAGTTCCACACTTTTAATGAATGTTTTTCTATAAATCTGAATGGTTGGAACTACTCATCACTTAAAGATCTGACGTACTATTTGAAGCGAGATATCCCCACGTAATCACCATCAAACTAAAAAATTTGTATCCATATAATTAAAAAATGCTATTCTTTTGTAGAAATATACAGAAAGGATGGCGTTTTGATATGGAATTATCGACTTTTGATAAACTAGAATTGTTTTCTGAGGGGTTGCAACGATATATGTCACCACATGTTTTGGAGCAATCAGCTAGAAAGATAGGATTTGTGAAACGAAAAAGTAAATATCGTGCACAAGATTTAGTAGCTCTTTGTATTTGGTTAAGTCAAAACATAGCTCATACTTCATTGACACAATTATGTAGTCGATTAGAAACTAACACAGGTATTTCTATGAGTCCAGAAGGACTCAATCAACGTTTTAATTCTCAGGCTGTTTAGTTTTTACAACAACTCTTAGCACATTTACTTCATCGGCAATTTTGTTCTTCAAGTAAGATTCCAACTTTGTATACAAACTATTTTCGACGTATTCGTGTATTGGATTCTACACATTTTTAAGTTTCAGATAAATTTGCTTCTACATATCAAGGTTCAGGAAGGCAAAATGATAAAATTTATGGTTCTACTTGTTTAACGTCCCTTCAACCGAACGATCTATGTATACGTGATTTAGGATACTTTGATTTAAAAGACTTACATACTATAGAAGAGTGTAATGATTATTTTATTTCAAGATTAAAGCTCAATACACGTATATATCAGAAAAATAAAGAGCCTGAATACTTTCAAAATGGAACAATAAAAAAGCACTCTGGGTACATCAAATTAGATATGGAGCAATTTATTGACCAATTACAGTCAGGTGAAACACATGAAATTCCTGAGATTTATATTGGGATGTATCAAAAGCTTCCTGCAAGATTAATTCTGTATAAATTAACTGAAACGTAAATGAAAAGTAGACAGAAGGATTTAGCATCTAAAGAACATAAAAAGCAAATTACCTATAAAGAACGTAGTAAACAGCTTAGTGCAATTAACTTTTACATTACAAATATTCCTTTGGAATATCTACCAAAGGAGCAAGTATACGATTTTTACTCCTTACGATGGCAAATTGAACTTATCTTTAAAACATGGAAATCATTTTTTCGTATTCATCAATGTAGTTCTGTAAAATTAGAAAGACTAGAATGTCACTTATACGGACAATTAATAAGTATCCTTCTTTGTTCCTCCACCATGTTTCAAATGCGCCAATTACTCCTCATCAAGAAGAAACGAGAATTAAGCGAATATAAAGCAACTTATATCATAAAAGATTATTTTTCACTTATTTATCAATCTTTGCAAAAAGACACCCAAGAATTAACAAAGATATTGTTTCGTCTGTTCAATCTTTTACAGAAAAACGGACGAAAATCCCATAGGTATGAGAAGAAAACAGTCTTTGATATCTTAGGTGTCGTCTACAACTTTTCTAAGTCTCACAATCATGTAGCGTAATTCAAAAAAATTGAAACCCAATAGGGTTTATTTGATATGCAATTCTTTAAAAAACTTACACGGGATCTTTAGAAAAAAGAAAAAATCTCCCATGAAATTAACTTATATAAGCTTAGCTTGATGGGCATGCCCCATGCCCATCAAGCTAAAATTTTGAAGTATCCCCAAAATGAAAATTTTATAATTTACAAGTATCTACGAGAATTTAACTGATTTTTTTCATTTTAGAGAACAACCATTTTCTTGACTAGATACGATATAATGGTTTCTCAAATAAAGATTGTTAAGAAGGTATATGGTAAATCACTGAATATCCAACTTACAATTGGTAAATAATCCGCTCCTTTTTCTGAATAAAAAATAATATTAAATCCATGTATTTAATGTGATATTATATATTGAACTCTTTAGGAGATTATCACTTATACCAATATTCAGGAGGAATTATGAGTAACCAAAATAGTAATGAAACACCAAATAAAATTGAAATTGTGGTCATGATTTTAGGGCTAGTTTTACCACTTTTCCTTCCAGCATTTTTAATGCTAGCATTAGGCAAATGGATGCCAGATGAGATTATATTTCCTGGAGTAATGTCATTATTTATCTTATCTTTTGAATTATTCATCGTAGCGGCTATTTTCACAAAGATTTTAAGTCAATGTGGATTGCCTGAAAAGAAATTAGAGGAATTAGAATTTTTGGGTTTTACAATCTCAATAGCTTCAGCCTTCCTTTCAACATATGTAGGATACTTTGGAATCGCAAAAATCGGATTAACTTCAGTTGAATTATCTCCTCATGGCATTTTAATTGTAGCTATTGTGTCCACAATTATTTTAACTATTTTATTAAAGGTACTGGGAAAATTCGATACAGATACAAATAAATAATATATAAACATAAAACCATCAAGCTGAAAAATTGTATCCATAAAACGAAAAAACACTATTCTTTTTGTAGAAATATACAGAAAGGATGGCGTTTTTGGTATGAATTTATCGATTTCAGATGAATTACAATTAGAAGGATATTAATAATTTTGGGAACTTTCTGGGGAACAGCCGAGATACATGTAATTTTGAGTCATAAGCTTACTTTTATTTCCAAGCACAATCAAATTAGCGTTTTCTCTATTATTTTTGAACCCATTATCATACACCCTATTCATACATTAGAAATGAAGTGTTTTCAGTAACTAATGAATGATTGGGGTGTACCGATAATAGGTAAATTTTATAATACAAATAGGTGAAACTATCAATAAATAAAAAGGTTCTTCCCAGAGTAAAAGGTTTTACAACAGGTTAGGTTTGAAAAAATTATTTATAGTTAAGAAAAAGCATGACAATTTTATGTCATGCTTTTTTATTTTATAATTACAGACTTTTGTGTACTAATACTAAAAATTATTTAAAATAATTGTTTGGAAAGATGGTATGAAATAGTGTTAAGTAGCAATAAAGTTATTTAATTTACAATAAAGTCTTTTAAAAAATAAAATAGTTGTTTAAAGATCCTTCTTTAACTAAACGGCAGGTTAGTTTTAATACAATGTTTGTATTATCATTTAACCAAAGTGATAGAAGGTCGAAGAAAAGGCAGTAATATAGAAGTGCCATTCCTAATGTGGGCTGGCACTTGGTAAGGTGCAAAATTCATTATTTGATTTCGGCTGAGGAATTTGATTCATCTATTTTTCTTGGACTTTATTATGATTCCTTAGGCAGCCTTCTCTGTTTTAAATACCCATTGTTGAAGAGTTGGTTGATAATACGGTATCATCCACCCTAAAATTTTGCCAATAAAATAGGCGGAAATTAGTGTACCGATTCCGATTGAGCCTAATGATTGAATGAAAACTATACAGATTGCACCAGCCACACAAATGTTTATTAAATCGCTCAAAATTTTTGCTTTACCGAATTTTAAATTAAATTTTTCACTAATTGCATAAGTTAACGCATCATACGGCATTAATGGCAGTTTCGCTGTTGTATAGCCCATTAAACCGACCGCTATAACGAATAAACTAACAATCAAATATACACTTCGAGCAAGGATAGTTTCAGGTGCAGGGAAAAGTTGTACAAGGAAAAGCGTTGCATCCATGAAAAACCCAAATAAAAACGAAATAATGAATTGACTCACAAATTCATTTAACTCCATTCGTTTACTTAATATCACTTGAATAATAATGTATAAAACATTTGCAAGCGCCATTGTCACACCAACCGATAAACCAATCGTTAGCGTACTTGCATATGCTAATGATGACACAGGCGATACACCAAATCCTGCTTGAATCGACATGCTAATACCAATCGACATAAAAAATAACCCGAGCACGTATAAGATGATGCGCTTCAAGGTTCTGTTCCAATGATTCATAGTATCTCTCACTTTCTAGTTAATATTATCAATATTATAGCTATAGAATTAAATATAACGCCAAATTAGACATATGAAAAATATATATATGATAAACTAATCATATCAAAAAACATATGATGGAGAGATACAATGGATTTTCGACAATTATATTACTTTAAAGAAATTGTGAAACAAGGAAGCATTTCTAAAGCAGCAGAAGTGCTCCATATCGCGCAGCCACCACTTAGCCAATTATTAAAAAAGCTTGAAACTGATCTTGGCACAACTTTAATTCATCGATACCGTCAAAAATGGGAACTTACAGAAACAGGTGAAATACTATACCAATATGCCAATCAAATGCTAATGCAAATTCAAGATGTAAAGCAGCAAATTCAAGAAATTGAACAAGGTATAGGAGGAACAGTAAGTATCGGTGTATCGTCTACATGTTCGAATATGCTCATTGACTATGTTAGTACGTTTAGAACACAATACCCTAATGTTAAAATAAATATAGTAACTGGAAATTCAGAAGAATTATTAAAAAGACTAGAGCAAAGAGAAATTGATGTTGCCTTACTTTTACGATTGGGCAATAGTGAACAATATGAGATGAAAATATTAAAAAAACAACCAACCGCTGTGATTATTCCAACAAGTTGGGCAAAATCATTTTCATCACAGCATGTGACGATTGAACAGATTGCCAAGTTCCCATTCATTATGCTAGGAGCAATGGAAGGACTCTCCTTCAATGAAGACCTCTTCAAAGTGTTTGATGAACATCAAGTCAAGCCAAATATCATTATCGAGTGTAAAGATATAAGGATGGTTGTAGCACTTGTTAGTAGAGGACTAGGATTATCCGTTATTCCAAGAATGGATTACACATCATCATTTTTAGAACATACAACGCTTTTTGAATTGAAACAATTTGATTTTTATTTAGAGCCTGTAATAGTAAAATTAAAAGACCAAAGAATTTCCAAAGTAGCATCTCAATTTTGGGGAATGGTTGATTAGGAGATGTGAACAAAGCAAAATAGCCTTCAATCAAGTAATATAGACATCGTCCGAAAAATTGAGCCGGGATAAAAAAGTTCTTTACTAATTTGAAAAACGCAGTAATTACACTACTTATTAGTAAAGAACTTTTTTATGTAAAGACAGAAACGATATTTATAAGTTCAATAAATTGCACTTGGAAATAAAAGTAAGCCTATGACCTATTTTTACACCTATCTCGGTCGACCCCTTTTCTCAACGTTGTTGTAGCATTTTTAAATTATAATATAAGTAATTCTTTTTATTATTTTATTTTTGTTCTTTCCTGTTGCAGAATCCTTATTATAAGGATTCTTTTTTGTATCAAAAAATCTAGAAAGAAAAAAGATAAGATTGGCGAACATGATCTTATCTTTAGCACAAGGAGTAAACACAAGGATAACCATCATATTTTTATTAAAAATTAATTTTGAATATTAAAACTATAATTAACAGGTATATCAATATTGAGAAATTTTTCACAAAATTAGCTGTGAATGATTCAAAACCCCAATGTAAACTTTTAGCCATTAGTTACTTTCAAATCACCGAAAACAATAACCTTAAAGTAATCCCCTGGTATCATCAAAATCAGAAAGAAAAATATACATTCAAAACACCATAAATAAAGAGTCTGAATTCTTCATGAAAAATGAGTACCTCATCACTATTGAGATACTCATCCAAAAAAACATAAATTAACTATTAGTATTTAACTCCGTACTGTATTTCTTTATAAAAAACGCCATTATTAACGTAATAATTCCTATACCTAAACCAAGTAATTGATCTAACGAAATTACATCACGAAAAACCCAACGTATAATAAATCCCACACCAAATACTAATACAAGTAAAAAACCAAAATATTTTAATCCCCCATAAATGTTTTCCATAGCCACACCCCTTATAACTTCATAATAAGATTGCACCATATTATGGAACCTAAGTGAGGGTATCCACATCAGATAACTAATGTGCTAGAACACTTAGCCAAAGAAAAAGGATTCGTTCAGCGAAAGAGTAAACATTAAGCACAGGAGTTAGTTGCTTTATGTGTATGGCTTAATCAACAGGTCGCAAGTATACCACTCACGCAATTATGTAGCTGTCTTGAAGTATCTACAGGTGTTCTTATAAGTCCTGAAGGACTTAACCAACGATTTAATGCTTCCACAATAAAGTATCTTGAACAAGTTCTAGCTAACCTTCTAACCCAAAGAATTCATTCAACACAAGAAACAATTCATCAATATACCATGATCTTTAAGCACATTCCGGTTCTAGATTCTACAACATTTCAGCTTCCAGATAAGTTTCCTTCACATTATCAAGGTTCAGGTGGAAGTAGCATAGATAATTATTAAGAGAAATCATTATTTATAAAAATAATGATTCAATTAATTTCATAAGTCGTTGTTTTGTCTGGCTCAAATAGTTTCTGTTTTTAGAAGAAATTAATAATCCTATAGGCATTTGGGGATCAAATCCTTTAACCTTAAATGATATATTACCTTTGTTTAAAATAGTTCCCTTAGGAATAATACCTATTGCATTTCCAAAAACCATTTGTGGAATAAGATGTAATGCACTACAATTGTAAACTCTTTTAAAAGATAAATTATTTTCTGATAAAAAGGCATTCACAGACTGATAATAATAACAACTATTCTCCCCAATTAAAATAGGATAATTAATGATATCGAATACTTCAACTGACTCTTTGTGTAATATTGGATGATGAGGGTTATTGACAATAAATTCAATTTGTTCATTGTAAAGTGGAGTGAAGTTCAAATTGGAACTATTTTTGTTGTTTCCGCAAACAGCAAAATCAATTTTATTTTGTTCTAATAGTTGTGATAAAAGTGCTGTGTTCCCTACAACAAAATCACAATGTATATATGGTTTCTCATTGTCTAAATAGTTTAATATAGATGGCATTAACTTTTTTGCAACAGATTCTGTTAGTCCTATTCTTACCGTCCCTTTTTCCTCATTACTTATGCGCTGCGCTTGAGATATTGAATAATCCCAATGCATTAATAAGTTATCTACCTCCTTTGCAAATAAAGTACCTTCCTCTGTTAATCGTGCATCCCACCCTCGTTCAAATAGCAGGAAGCCAAGTTCATTCTCCAGCTTTTTTATATGTGTTGTTACAGTTGATTGAGCATAGTTTAATTTTTTTGCTGCCAGTGAAAAAGTTCCTTCTTCGACAATCATCTTAAATGTATTTAACTCTTTTATTTCCATCTTCACACCCCATCTTTATCGGTTTTATTGATAATTATACGATATATTTTCAATTATACAAATCGAGTTAATGGAAGTAAAATAAGGTCATAAGAAAGGGAGTGAAAATATGCCGTTTGTTAATGTTTATTATCCAGAGGGTCAATTGAATAAAGAAGAGCTAAAAACGGTAAGTAATAGTATTCATTATTCATTGATTGAACATTTTGAAGTCCCAGAAAATGATTATTTTCAAATGTTTTTACCTTACCGACCTAATCAATTTTTTTACGATCCACATTATCTCTTAGAAGGAGAGAAAAAGAGAACAGAAAAAATAATGCATGTTTCTATTACATGTGGGCCAGGAAGAACAATAAACCAGAAAAAGAGTTTGTATCAATCCATATCGAAAACTATTTCTAATCATTTAAAAATCTCTACAACTGATATTTTTATTACATTAAACGAGACACCTGTTGAAAACTGGTCATTTGGTCAAGGAGTGGCACAAATGGTTAATATGAGGGAGGGAAAAGAATAGTGAATGATCGTATTGAATCCCATATACCAAAGAAAATGAGAAATATGGCTCCCGATTTTGTTGATCATAGTGAAAACATATTATTCGAAAAGATATGGAGAGACCCTACTTTAACATCCAAAGAAAGAAGTTTATGTACACTATCTGCCCTAATTAGTATCGGCAATACTGAACAACTACCATTTCATCTACAACTAGCTGAAAAGAATGGAATTAACGAAAAGGAAATTATTGCTTTGATAACACATATGGCCTTTTATGCTGGATGGCCTAAAGCGGCTGCAACGCTAAACATGATAATGAACAAAAATGAAATCTGCTAGATAAGAAGCTAGTTTGAAAAATCTCTTTTTATGGATTCTTTTTACATATCGACTCATTCAGTATCCATTAGACCATTATTTTCAACTTGCAGATCAATACTCTCCAGCTAAGTATTATATGAAAGGTAATATTGTAGGTAATAAGATCCAAATGAACATCGTTGGATTCATGGTAGCATGTGGAATTACAATTATTTTGTTTATGTTTGGTAAAAATATTAGAAAAATTGCTGCTTTAGTACTCGCACTAATGTCTATTTACTCTTTTGTGGATGAAATTAGAACAAAGGATGTTCCAGTATACGCAATGATTTTGAGTGGTTTGGTTATTATAATAGCCTTTGCAGGTGCGGTAAAGTTTAAGAGGTGCTTCTTATTAGGAGCATGGATGATTTTTAGCACAACTGTAGGTTTTATCATTATAGGTAATCATATTTTTAAACCATGGGTATTCATAGAGACAGCAGGATTTTTGTTAATATTTGTGAAAGGAAATGTTTTTTTAGTTACTAAACAGAGCACACAAACTGCAACAGAAATCAATTGATAAGAATAAATACATACAATTCTGTTAAAACTGCGGTAGGGGTTCTGGTAAAAAGAAATAATTTAAAATAATAATCCCTATAAAAAAGTTTGGGCTTATTCTCTGTTAGAAAGGGAAAAGTAAAAAAGACAATGATGGGTTAAAGTCCCATCATTGTCTTTTTATTATTGAAAACATTTCGTATCAAGAACATACGCTGTAACATGTCCATCTCGGACATCTGTTAGTGTGATAGTATAAGATCCAGCATTCATTTTAGCTGAGACACCGTCTCTCAATTGATACGTTTTTTTTTCACCATTATCATGTTTAACAACCATCTCATCGTTTGTTATGCTCTCAATCAGCAACTTATCAATTTTATCCCCCGCACGTAATGTAAATTCCTTATCATATTCATTACAATTTATTTGTAAATTTTGAAGTACAATATTTTGTTTTTCAGGAAGGTTTTCTTCCTTTTGAGCAGGCACGTTTCGACCGCTCGCCTCATTATTTTCTTCCTGCGTCTCTTTTACTTCTTGTGCGGTATCCTGATTATCCGATTTCTGCGTTTCTTTCGCCCCTTGTGATTCACTTGCTGTTTTTTCAACATTTCCACAAGCAGCTAACATTAAACAAGCAATCAGAAGAAATAATATCCCTGTCTTTTTCACACCTAACACCTCTTATAATTTTTTCAACTCACTAATTATATAAAAAATGTTAAATCTATATATACCCAGATTAATTATACAAAAAAACTTTATTCTTCTGCATAAAACAATTCTTACTACTTCGATTCCTTTATTTTCCAATTTTCGATAGTGCAGCCAAAAACCTTATGCTCCCAAATAAGAATTTTTAGTTTATCGCGTTAGCAATTAAAAAAAATAAATAAACAAGGAGAAAATGTTCAGTCGAGATACAAGTAATTTTGGATTAGAAGTTGTATTGTATTTCTATTATTATATTTCAGTGTAACAATAAGCCGTGGTGAATATTCTGGTGAAACTAAGAAGAGCTATCTCCAGCCAGGGGGAGGAACATATAAAAATAGAGTTGTAGAAGAAGAAAGATTGGACTCCTCGTAAGAGTAGGGATTTTCTTTTTCTTGCTACTGATAATGTGGCCTTATGTTAACTTTACATGAATAGGATATACATCCAAAATTATACAACATATCACTTTCTATAAATGGTACAATTAGGAAAAAGGGGAGGGAAGTATGAAAAATAAAATACCTCTAATAACATTCATTTTAGCTGCTTTATTGGTAGCTGGAGGTTTTGCATTCTTCTACTGGATCAAAACATTCCCATTCAACTAAAGAGACCTAACTAACGATAACGATAATTATGTAATAGATAATGGCTTTATGTAAAAATTTCCCGATATTATAATATTATTATGTAAACTATAATATAAGTAATTCTTTTTATTGGTTATATTTTGTTATTTCCTGTTGCAGAATCCTTATAATAAGGGTTCTTTTTTTGTATCAAAAGTTCACAAATAAAAAAAGATAAGATCGGCGAACACAATCTTATCTTTAGCACAAGGAGTAAACAAAAGGATAACCCTCATATTATTATTATAGTTTACTTTATGTCAATTCTGAATATTCAAAACATAATTAACAAGTATATCAATATTGAGAAATTTATTACAAAATTAGCTATAAATGATTCAAAACCCCAAAGTAAACTTTTTAACCATTAGTTTACTTTCAAATCACCGAAAACATTAATCTTAAAGTAATATCCTGATATTATCAAAATCAAAAAGAAAAATATACATTCAAAACACCATAAATAAAGAGTCTGAATTTTTCATAAAAAAATGAGTATCTCAACTCTATTGAGATACTCATCCCTAAAAACATAAATTAACTATTAGTATTTAACTCCGTACTGTATTTCTTTATAAAAAACGCCATTATTAACGTAATAATTCCTATACCTAAACCAAGTAATTGATCTAACGAAATTACATCACGAAAAACCCAATGTATAATAAATCCCACACCAAATACTAATACAAGTAAAAAACCAAAATATTTTAATCCCCCATATACGTTTTCCATACTCACACCCCTTATAACTTCACAATAAGATTGTACCATATTATGGAACCTAAGTGAGGGTATCCACATCAGATAACATAACTTCAATTATTAGTAGTATCCGAAACGATAAAAATGAACTTCATTGCTATAACAGATACCAAATTTTCATTTAGGGGTTACTTCAAAATCTTAGGTTGATAGCGATGTGGTGCTCCCATAAAAGAAAATTAAGCTATAATCTAAAAAAGCGTAGAAATAGACCTGATTTCTACGCTTTTTCTTATTAATAAAAATTTACTGTTGTTCTAAATTTCTTATATAAGATTTTACAGCTTGCAATAAGAATTCTTCCTGTCCCATACCAGCATCCGCTGCCATTTGAACCACTTTTTGCTTAAATTCATGATCCGCATGAAAAGTTAATGGCTCTACATTACTTTTAAAGTAAATCCCTTCTACATGTGGAAGTATCGTACCGGATTTCATATGAGAATGTAAGTACTTAATTTCTTCTTGAAACTGCAATGGATCCACTTGTAATACGAAAGGTTTAATTTCTAATTTGATAGAATCTGATGTAATGTTCAATCGCATATTTGTGACACCAAGCTCTTTATAGAATAAGTTTATTAGATTGTAAGTGATGGAATTAAATAGTTGAGGTTTTTTAAATGAAAAAGATAAATATCCTCGTTTCGTAATTACAGCTTGCTTTTGGAAAGGTTCAAAGGAATAATTATGTTCCTTATAAGTGGATAGTGGGAAAATTTCTTCATCCTCTGTAAGAACCTTTCCATCTGTTCCATTGATCTCTATTACTCTAGCTGTTTTTCCGGTATGCAGATGTTTTAATAATTGATATAAACATATATCTTCATCTTGAATCTTAGTAATGAATGTTTTTCGCTCTTTTGTTTTAGTTTTCTCATAATCAAGCATAAAAATCTCTAGCTCTTCTTCATCGATAAGATATACTTGTTTTCCCCGTTTTTCTACCATTGTCGCAGGTAATTTTCCAGATTTGATGTATGTAAAGATAGTAGATGGTGCAACATTAAGAATTTCAGCTACTTCTTTCGTGCTAAGGCCTTTAACCTCATTTTTGTTTTTTAAACTTTCAATATCCTCTAAATAGAAAATCTTACTACCGAATTGCTTCCAGTTATCTTTATATACACATTCTATTAATCCATCTTTTTCTTTCTTTAAAATTGTTTGCACAGTTACTCCTAATAAGTCGGCTGCCTCTTTTGTCGTTACAGTAGGTTTTGTAATGAACAACAAATCTTGTGTCATGAAAGGACACCTCCATAACTATTGTTTGCTAATATTTTAGATATGTATATATCATATCAGAAACTGATTTATATTTAAAATAAGAAATCGATTTTATTAAACATCTTATACATATTTATAGCTTGAAAATCTTTGTAATTCATTTTATGTTTTAATAAATTTTTATAGTTGTTTTTATTGTAAAAGGACTATAAAAGTTAAGAGGTTAACTATTAAATATTATCTATTTACTAATAAATTATATAAAAATATAAGTATAAGTAAATAGAGAAGAATATAGGATTCTTACAGAAAAAACTTGGTTTATCATTTGTATAATTGATAGAAGTGAAATAAAATGATAAGTATAGTTAATAAAGGGAACCTTATTCGTAATCTTCAATAGTAGAGGTGAATTTGAAATATGGATAATAAAAGTGGAAAAGAAAATTTACCTATTATAAATAATGAGAGGGAATATATAGATACATATTTAGAGAATATAAGAGGTATCGTTCCATTTCTGCATAACAATCATTATATAGATAAAGTGGAAGAGAAGATGGAGGTTGCAGAAAAAGAGGGAAAGAGTAAATATACGTATTTAAGTGATTTGGAAGTCATTTATCATTTCGTACATTTACAAAAAGATATGGATGAGAAGAAGAATAGAAAAGAAAATACGAAAAAGAGTTATGTATCTGAAATCTTGTCATTTTGTCAGTGCATGGTGCAGCATGCAGAAGAATTCGAATTGAATGGGGAAGAGGTACAGCAAAATGAATCTTTACTCAAAACATTGCAACCTTGGCATATTCGTAAATACAATTCCTGGTTGAAGCAGGTAGAGAACGGTAGGAATGGTGAAACATATGCAGTCGCAACACTTGCAAAGAAAACAGTGCTTATTCGTTCTTTTTTAAAACATCTTCATGTATTTGCTTATATCGAAAAACCTCTTCATGAAGAACTGCAGCGCGCTAATGTAAATGAACAAGATCGGCCAAATCGTGATCTATCTTATGATGAAGTTATGAAAATCTTAGGATTTTATAAAGAAAGAGGGCATTTAGTAAACTATACAATTTTACTAGCTCTGGCAAGTACCGGTGCAAGAATTCAAGAATTGTGTACAACAAGGGTAAAAGATTTACATTATGATGGAAAGCACTGGTTAAAAGTTAGAGGAAAAGGGGACAAAGTACGTGAACTTTTCGTTTCAGAACATTTATATCAATGTATTTGTGAAGTGAGAAGAAGAAGGGGTTTCCAAACGGTATTGGAAAAAGGAGATGAGAGTCCGTTATTTATAAACCAAAGGGGAAATGCTTATAACTCTAAAACACTATCTAATCAGGTAACAGATATGATAAAAAAGACAAACTTAGAGTTTCTACAGTATCGTGAGAATCCAGTAACGGCACATACATTCCGTCATGCGTTTGCAATCATGGCAGTTGAACAAGGAAATGCGGATTTATATCATTTAATGCAAACATTGGGGCATGAAAATATTCAAACGACAAAGATTTATTTAGAAAAGCACATGAAACGAGAAAATAATGTGGGTACCTCATTTGCAGATTTGCTAGTGTGAATTTAAAACATTCCAAACCTTATTTTATTGTGTATTTTTCACATAATTAAATAAGGTTTTCTTTATGCAAAAAAATTAAATGGTGGGCTGTAAGGTAAGAAAATGAAATCAAAATTCCACCTTTAATTAAATGTAATTGAGTAGATAGGTTTAGAGACCGCTATTGAGGGGGCATTTGGCTTAGAGAAATCCTCACATGAAGATAGTTCTGCAGGTGGAGAAATAATTATCAGATGAAAAGACCTGAAACTGACTTTCGTATAGCAATAATAAAGGTGTTTAATGTTTAATATCTAATATAGAAAACAATATCGTTACTACATTCAATATGTAGTAACGATATTTAAAAATTTTTAAAACAGGGTTAACTTCTTTGAAAAAATTACCTATCAAAAATGATTTTTAATTAAATTCGTAAGTTTATCCTTTACTGTATCTTGTAACTACATTTACCTTGCTGTAAAGAAACAAAAAACATTTTGTTATTCAATAATTCCAATTTCTAGAGCCTTTTGAACAGCTTCTTCTTTGTTACTGACTCCTAGCTTTGTATAAGCTGTGGAAGCATAATTTCTGACCGTACCATTCGATAGATATAACCTTGATGCTATGGTAGTATATCGAAGTCCCTTTGCCACTAGCTGCAATATTTCTATCTCCCTAGCTGTTAGCTCATAAGCGGTTGCTTTTGATTGTGGTGTCTCTTTTTGCTCATCAAACTTCTCAAATAATTTGTGAGACATTCCCTGATCAATCAGTGTCCCACCTTTGTGAATAAGTCGGATCGTATTAGCTAGCTCCAATGTTTCAATAGATTTGAGTAAAAAACCATCCGCACCGTTGCGAAATGATTCCAACGCCTGTTCAGTATCCTGAAACGTTGTAAAAATCAATACGCGGATATGTGGCCATTGTTGCTTAATCTTTTTGGTTGCTTCGACTCCATCCATGTGCTGCATATCTAAATCCATAAGTATAACATGGGGTTGAAGGCGCCCACACAAATCGATGGCTTGATTGCCATCCTCAGCCAAACCGACTACATTTAAATCTTCATATCTATCGAGTAGTGTCCTCAAACTTTCCCGAACAAATGGCTGGTCGTCTACAATTAACAAACGAATAAGTCCATCTTTTATTTCAGTTTGTCGCGGTATGGTGCATGTAACAAGCATTCCTTCCTCTGGCTTTGTATATACAGACAATTGACCTTGCAAGTTCATTGCTCGTTCTTTCATCGCATTCATACCGAAGCCTTCCTGCCATTCTACATTTCCTTTTCCATTATCTTGAACTTCTAACCTCGTATATTGTTGTTCAAACTGCAATGAAACTAGAATTTCAGTCCCCTGACCATGACGTACTGCATTCGTAAGGGACTCTTGTAAGCAACGAATGAATGCGATCTTCGCTTGCCGAGATAGTTGATATTCCTCTCCGAATGTCCTAAAACTTACATTTACCTGAGCGTGCTCCTGAAATTCGGCTCCAAGATTTTGTAGAGATTGAATTAAGGAGGGCGATTGACACGGAGAATCCATTTGATGTAGGTAACCCCTCACGTCCTCGATGCTTTTACGTCCCATTTCAAGCAGAGAATCTAGCCTCTGTATACCCATTTCAGTAGCAAGTTCGGTACGCAACGTTTCCATCCCCATAATAATAGAAGTATAAGCGTGACCAACTGTATCATGAAGCTCGCTCGACAGCCTGTTCCGTTCTTCTGCCAGTGTAATGCGTTCAATCTGAGACATATATTGCTCAAGTACTGCGTTTTGTTTACGAATCGCTTCATTTTGCTTATGATTGACGATTAATAAATGGAAAGCGAAGCCCATTACATAAGCAAGTCCATAGTAGGTAACCAAAATCCAATAGCTATTACTTGGTGCAACCGCATAGAAAATTCCAGTTGTTATAAAAACTGTTGTTGGAGCTGTCCAATAATAGGACAAATGCTTACTATTCGCAGCAATCAGAAAAACCGATATAAGAAATGTCTTGTTAGCTTCCGGAAATAAAGAGGTTAAATATATACACAGTCCACCATATAGCAGTATTTCTGTGAACAAGTAATATTTGTAATTGAACAGTAAGGCTACCCATGGAATAGAGAAGGCAACAACCTCCCAAAAAATAATAATCCAAAGTGGCAATGTCAAACCATCCTGAAAATCTAATGTGATTACGACGATAGAGACACTAACAAGTATACGGACTCCTAACATAATCCAATCGTACCAAAACCAAGACTTAACCATATCTAACAAGTTATTAACCCCCTAAGTAGCCTACCTTTTTACTTCCTATATTATGAATTAATCCTTCATACATTGTTATACTTTTTAATTTTACACTACAATTCTCTCACAGAAGGCAAACTTTTATCGATTTAGTTGCCGAATCATGCTACGTGTATAGCCCCCAATTTTCTTTGTCAAACCATCTACTATTCTAATACTTATGGCGGTAAATACTATACCCATAAACATTACAAAGAGTGACTTGGCAAAAGTATCTATCTGTATGAATATAATATTCATTTCGATGTAGCGATACAGTAGTGGTGCCAACAGCAACATAAGTGGCAGTAAATAAAAAATGATTGCACTAATGAGGCTGAAAATGCCAATCACTAATTTCTGCATTAACCAAAAGACAGCAGACCAAGTGCGACGATCTGTAAGCACTAATTTCACCTGAGTCCAGTTCGATGTATCTATTTTTATACTTCTATCATAAGAGTCTGTTGAAATATCTGTATAAATTTTCGTCTGTATGCGCTCGAATTGGATAAAAGGTGTAGTAGTCTGTAGTACGCGTATAACTAGTGGAATCCCAATTACCGTAAATGAAAGGGTGAAGCTGAATAGCAGAGCTATTAGATAAAAACAAAAATAAAACAATCCTGTAACGAAAGTTAGCAATAAAAAATAACCATTCTGGATGAATCTTGATTTCATAAAGTTCATCGCTCCTATCTATGTAATAACCGAATTGTACTGCTTTTTTTGTCATTTTCACTAGTGTAAAAGTGTCATATGACATTTCTAAATGATGCTAAAAAGGGGAGAGTAACCTACTTCTGGTTAAAAAAGATGCTTATATTAATCTCCATAAAACAATCCCGTTCTTACAGATGTAAGAAGGGATTGTTTTGTACTTTTATTTAATATGAGATGGACTTGTTTTTCGAATATGAAAAATAATATCAAATTGCTCAAGCAATGACTTATCAAAGTATGCCGATTCGTTCGGGAAGAGTTGTGCCCCTATACTTAGTAATGGTCTTTTTGCTGTAACCCATTTCTCTGCTTGTCCTTTAAGGTGACGGTTATCCAATAAAAACATGTTATATGGTACTTTTCCGAGGGTATAATTAAAACTTTTTACATTTTGTGGAATCGTGCGCGTTGTAATCTTACCTCCAGTGGAAGGATCAATTTCGCTGTATAAGGTGAAATTCCCCTCCGTAGTTGTACTACCAATTGTGACATAATTATTGTCTAAACGTTCCTTCAAAAACTGCCCCGCAGCATAAGGGTATGATTCCTCATCGATAATTCCTTTTGCTATGTGAATATTGTGTGCCCATACCATCGTTTTACCACCAAATGTCTCTTGTGCCCACATTGCATGATCGGCCAAGTATTGCTCATGTAGCTTTTCAATACTTGGATAGTCGTTAGGAATTAGCATTGTGGTAAATTTCTCTATTGCACTTGCCGTTGCTTTTGCCCAGATGTACTCGGGTGAAACTAATTCTGTTTTGGCTTGCTCATTCTCATCTTTTAGTAATTGGGATACTCTCTCAGCGTTTGCTTTGAACTTCTCTTTCATTTCAGGAGCAAGTTTCATATATTCCTGTAAACTTCCAGTAAAAGACGGCAATTCTTTATAATTTTCTTCTACTTCTGCCAGCAAATCTGGTCGATGCAGCCTTACATAATCAATTACTTTATTAAAGCAACCTTGGTCCAACTCCTTTAAGTCGAGCCCAATAAATTGGATCTTTTTTTTAGTGGATGGATCAGCATTATAATCTTTCATCCACTCAATCATGGCTATAATTTCATCGGTAGGATATAACAGGTTTAAAAATTCTCTAGGGTTTCCTTTTCCTGTTTGGATATATTCATTTAGCTTTAAGCCGTTTCCCCAATCTTCTTCCATTGTGAAATTTGTAAAACCCATCTCAGTAACCAAATATTTTACAAGGCGAAACTTCATAGTGAAAATTTCAGAGCTTCCATGAGTATTCTCTCCTAAACCTACATATTGTGCGCTCCCAATCATTTTCTTAAGTGGTTTTAAATCCTCAAATGATTTTGACGGCTCTATCGTTTTTAATGGGTAAGCCTGTGATTGTATTGATTTAACTATATTTTTTTGGATTGATTGACCTGAATTTTCGACTGCTACTGTTTGAGCCTTTCCTACTTCTCCACATCCTGTGACTAATAAAGCTGTACTAACCATTGCAATTATTCTTTTCTTATTCATTTTTTCCACCTCAATTGAATTATTTTTAAAAGCAAGATTGATTCATGTACTTGCACGAATCAATTGCCTTAATTCAATTGTTATCTATCTCATATCATATTTCCTAGTTACATATTGTCATAAGGTTAATTGACACAGGTCATAGACTAATCATTACACTTTTGTACTATCGGCTATGACAACTTATACATAATAATTACATTGATGAGTCGCAAGTAAGACTAGATTATAAATTTGGGAGGGATTTTAAAGATGAATTAATCTGTATGCCAAAATATTTTTATTCTAAGTTGTGTTTGTGGAAATGACAAGAAGTAAATTCGATAAACAAATGAATTAAAGGGGAAGGGCGGATTACAATGATATTACACGCAAAATCGTTTCACAATAAAGATAAAATCCAACGTGCTAAAATAGGACTTCAACTCTTTCTGAGTATCTTAATCATTACTTCTATTATCCTAAATGTAGTAGTAATAATTACTAAAAGTATGCCGCTTATTGTGGTATATATGTTTACCCCAGCATTTTCTTCTATTTTGACTCGCATAATACTGAAAGAAGGGTTTAAAGATGTATCTTTTAGTCTCGGTAACTTAAAGATATGGAAGGGGATTGGTTTTGCTCTGCTAATCCCTATGATTATTTGCGGAATTACTTATTCTATCGCCTGGTTGAGCGGAATTGCGGGGTTTCAGCACCCCGAAGTTGGTATGTTTATATTAGAACCAATCTACAATATACTTGGACTTCAGTATGTAACGGCACCATTCAGTTTCATTTATCTAGTAGTATTGAGCAGCATTTTCGGAAGTTTGCTTTGCTTAATCCCAGTTTTGGGAGAAGAAATGGGTTGGCGAGGTTATATGCTCACAAGGCTAGTCGATGCAGAGTTTTCACGGCCCATCCTTATTAGTGGATTGATTTGGGCAACGTGGCATGTTCCAATTGTTATTGCTGGTCTATATGTAGAGGGACCATCTGTCGTTCTTTCAGTACTTGGCATCTATTTTTGTATTGTGCCATTCAGTTATATTACAGCTTATTTACGACTTATCACAGGTAGCATTTGGCCTTCGGTTATCATCCATGCTACTTGGAATGCCATTATTCAAGGACCTTTCGCACATGCAAGTACAGGATATCAAACTGAGATTTGGATTGGAGAATCTGGCTTGATAACCGCTATTATTATCTTAATTACTGCAATAATTATGTCTCGAATAGTAAATTTCACCAAATAGCATACGGATATGTTTCAAATTCAACTGGTGAAATATGACAAGGCGAAATAAGATGCTCCTAAAAATATTAGAAAAATAAAGTTAACTCATGCATAAATATTATAGTTAGGCAGATGTTATATACAAATATAATGGAGGTGCAATTATGAATATTCAAAGACATGAAAGTAATACAAATGAAATTCTTATTTCTGCAGCTGCAAGTGCTATTGAGCAAATGAAGTACGAAATTGCTCGTGAATTAGGAGTCACACTAGGACCTGATACATCATCGCGTGCAAATGGCTCTGTCGGTGGAGAAATTACAAAGCGCTTAGTTCGAATGGCTGAGGAACAATTAACAGGAGAATATAGATTGCACTAAGTTTTAAAGGAGTAAGAAAAAAGAACCCATTTTAAAAATGGATTCTTTTTTTCTTTTTTTGACATAAACTTCAAAATAATGGTTGAGAATCTAAAAAATGACTTCTTATATTCGCTTGTAAGCGCTTTAAAATACTATATCAATGACATAGGTATCGATGTGAATTAAATCTTATATGAGTGGTTACAGGGTGGTTAAATGTCATTTTGTTTTGTTCGTAATTTTAATTCCATAATACTTAAGCCAATATAATACAAATTTATTTATAATTAATTTTTTGTTAAATATTTAGCCATTTATAATTTCCCCACCATTCACGTGCAGGATTTGTCCTGATATGTAAGATGCATCTTCAGAGGCCAAGAATACATAAGCAGGTGCCACTTCAAACGGTTGACCGGCTCGCTTCATAGGAACATGGTCTCCAAATGTGGCAAGCCATTCGGGAGGCAAGGAAGATGGAATTAATGGAGTCCAAATTGCTCCTGGGGCCACACCATTAACTCGAATTCCTCGCGGTGCCAGTGACGATGACAGCGACCGTGTAAAGGAAACAATGGCTCCTTTAGATGCTGCGTAGTCAATTGCATCTTGATCTCCATGGTAGGCACTAAGGGATGTTGTATTTATTATGGAGCTGCCTGAATTCATATATGGAAGAGCAGCTTTCGTCAAAATAAACTGAGAAAAAACATTTGTGTGAAAGGTACTTGCTCGTTGGTTTGAATCTACATCAAGTAGACTGTTCCTTATGTATAGTACACCGGCATTATTCACCAAAATGTCAATACGACCAAATTGGTGTATTGTCTGCATTACTGCTTGTTGGCAATGCTGCTCATACCCAATATCACCTGGAATGGTAATGCAACTGCGGCCATACTTTTTAACATAGAACTCCGTTTCTTTTGCATCACTATGTTCATTTAAGTATGAGATTGCTATGTCTGCACCCTCTTTCGCGAAGGCTACAGCGACAGCCCTCCCAATTCCACTATCCCCACCAGTTATAAGTGCTACCTTATTTATAAGTTTACCGGCTGGTTTGTAATTGGGGTTATCAAATATAGGTCTAGGTACCATTAATGATTCAATGCCAGGTTTACTTTGTTGTTGTGGCGGGAAACCCATCACATTCACCCCTTTTGGAATTTTCCTATAATAAATTTAAATTCTGATATAGATTATGATTATCATCGGGAAAATATATCTTTCCAAAAGAATTAAATAGAGGAAGTGAAGGGGGGATTTACTCTATCAAGGTGTAATATCATTGGTTTCGGTGCAAAAAATCTATCAAACTTGGACATGATGATGCTATTACTCTAAAATAGGGTCAGCCGCATGCCCATCAACTTAAGAATTCATAACACCCCAAAAATAAAATTTTATCATTTTAGCCAAGATGACTCCTTCCTCAAGGAACGCAAAGTGAGTAGGTGGGAGATGAATTGGCTTTGGACAAGGGATGGCAGGAAGCCATCTCAATTGTTCGAAATACAAAAACTGTTACTTCACTACCCACCGAATGTATGTTTGTTTTATAATAGAACCATATCGAAATGGGGGTGGAACGAATGATGATCAATAAAGCATTTAAATTTCGTATCTATCCAAATAAAGCACAAGCGACCCTAATCAATAAAACGATTGGCTGTTCTCGTTTTGTATTCAATCATTTCCTATCTCTATGGGATCATGCATACAAAGAAACTGGAAAAGGTTTGACATATGGTACATGCTCTGCCAAACTTCCTGCCATGAAGAAAGAGTTTGCTTGGCTAAAAGAAGTGGATAGTATTGCGATTCAGTCGTCTGTTCGCAACCTTGCGGATGCTTATACACGCTTTTTCAAAAAACAAAACAGTGCCCCGCGTTTCAAATCTAAGAAGAACAACGTACAATTTTACACCACAAAACAAACAAATGAAAACATTGCCGTCGTAGGAAACAAAATGAAATTGCCAAAACTAGGTCTTGTTCGATTTGCCAAAAGTCGTGAAGTAAAGGGACGTATTTTAATAAATAGTTTTTAATTAAACTATTTTATAATTAAAAATAAAAGAAAAGGTACCCCTGCTGCAAGGTACCTTTTCTAAGGGGTATAACTCATTGCCTGAGCGATCGTTGATCAAAAACGCTTAGACTCTTACATGAGTTATAATTTTATTATACATTGATCATACCGAAAATATCATCAATGGTGAAATAAATTTTAATTATTTTGTAATTATAAAATTTAATTAAACGCACGAATTGGGGCAAGAAAACGTAGCGTTTAATTAAAATTTAGGGTTTTAAAGATTTCAAAGTTAATTTCATATAAGTATCCATTCGCTTCTCTAGTGAGTATCCGCCACCTAAAAGACACCAGTCTAATATAATCCCTCTAGCAATTGTAAAAAGATACGTTGTTATTTCTTCTACACTTATATCATTTGTTAATTCTTTTTCAACCCTTCCTTTATAAACAAGATCATTTAGAGTTTTGTAAATTAATGAAGGTTCATATGCAAATATTTTTTTGTTGAAATCGTTAAGAAGATTTATATGTAACTCTAATTTAGTAGTATACGCAGCTATGCATTGGAAGAAATTCAAAATAGTTTTTTGCATTGTCGTATGTTGAGTTATGTTTTCCAATTCTACATTTAGGTTTTCTTCAATTTGTTGAAATAATTTTTGATAAATATCTTCTTTGGAAGAAAAATAATGATAAAAAGTGCCTACGGAGATATTTGCATTTTTACAAATATCTTCTATAGTTATATTTTCAATTTCTTTTTCTTTCGTTAAATTTAAAAACACAAGAAATATATTGTTCTCTGTTTGTAGAGCTTGTTGTTTTCTTTTAGTTAAATTTTTTTTATGCAACCCTTATTCCCCCTTAACTATATATTAACTGATATCTTGAAAGTGAAAAAGTATTTTGAAAATTAGGGTTATTGCTGTATAATTCTCATTACACCGAATATCATTCGGTGAATGTGATTCGGTGTAATGAAAATTATTTTTTTGAGGGGAGATTGTTATATATGAAGACACCTTATCAATCAATTTTTATGATTCCTACAAATAAGCTGGTAGGAAAAAAGGCTTTAGGAGATCCATATGAACCATTTGCATGGTATAAAGAGATGCGAGAAAAAGAACCCATTTATTTTAATCCTCAGGCTGACATGTGGAATGTTTTTTTGTACGAGGATGTAAAAAGAGTTTTAGAGGATAAAGAGTTTTTTTCTAACATTATGCCGGAGAAGAAAAAATCTCCATTTCCACAAAGTATCCTTGGGATGGATCCACCAAAACATACGCAAATTCGGTCTATTGTAAATCGTTCGTTCACTCCTAAAGCATTAAAGGTATGGGAGCCGAGAATCCAGCAAATCACGAATGATATTCTTACTCAATTATCTAATCGTGAAAATTTTGATATTGTCCAGGAGTTATTTTATCCTTTACCGGTTATAGTAATTGCTGAAATGTTAGGTGTTTCTGTAAATGATATGGACAGATTCAAGAAGTGGTCTGATATTATAGTAAGTTCCCCTAGTCATGATGATCCGGATTATTTGAAAGAATTTTTTCATACACGTTTACAAGCAGAAAATGAATTAGAGGAATTTTTTGAAGAAATCATACAACTTAATCGAGGAAAATCCCAAAGAGATTCAAATGACATTATTTCTTTATTAGTTCAAAGTGAAGTAGACAAAAACATTTCGGGCAAAGAAGTAGTATCATTCTGTAAACTATTATTAGTAGCAGGAAATGAAACAACAACCAATTTGCTTGGCAACTCATTATATTGTTTAATAGAACATCCAGATGTTTATAAGCAAATTCAACAGGATATATCTCTTATTCCAAAAGCAATTGAAGAAGTATTACGGTATCGTTCGCCAGCTCAAAGAATTGTTCGTAAAGTAAAAAAAGAGGTTCAATTAAGAGGCCAAACTCTACAAGTAGATCAAATTATCTCAGCTTGGATTGGATCAGCTAATCGGGACTCTCTTTATTTCAAAGATGCCGATAGTTTTAACATACATCGTAGTCGAAATCCTCATCTTGCATTTGGTCATGGAATCCACTTTTGCCTAGGTGCTCCCCTAGCTAGATTAGAAGCTAAAATTGTATTGACGGAAGTAATGAAAAAATATAAATCATTTTCGTTTATTGACCATAATCTTCCCGTTCCTATCTCAAGTATTAGTTCTGTATATGGTTTAAATTCTTTACCTGTGAAAAGTGAAATTATTCATATAAAGTAAATAGTTTGGCTCTGGTACAGGTTGTAGCAGAGCCAATTTTATTTATCGAATTTACCGAAAGAATTCTCCTTCCTCGAGCGTGTGAAGGGTGCTAGCCCAACGGTAGGTGGGAGATGAATTTCGTTTTGGCATAGCCAAAAAAGCACGACATAGAAAAGATGTTTTACTTGTATCTTACGTATGCCCTTTACTAGCTATAATTTCTATAATTTCCTCTTAGTAATTGAAAATAAAATTAATCCAGATTATTATATTATTATTGTAAATTCACTTTATTTAAGGAGGATACATAAATGAAAAACTCAAAAGGCTTTATTGAATCAGAAATAAGTAAAACAATTACTCACTGGGAAAAGGACTACCTAGGGCGCGGATCTATATCCGTTAAGACAGATATATTACGGGATATGATTATCGTAAATTTACAAGGTATTTTAACACCAGCTGAATATACTGTTTGTGAAACAAAAGACGGTATGCTAACTATAAAGAAAACACGTTCGGAGTTAGTTGAATCTGGAATTGACGATCTTAAAGGTATTATACTAGAATTAACTGGAGAAAAAGTTAAAAGCTTTCATACTGATATAAGCTCCCGTACGGGTGAACGAGTAATGATTTTCAAATTATTTAATGACTTTGAGAAGAACTTTGAAAATTAAAAATGACCTTAGTATTAGTGGAAGATAAAATGAAAATTCAGTGGGATTATTAAGAAATTCACAAGTTTCCACTTTGTTTAATCGTATTAACATGCTAATAATTAAAAAGGAAGAAAATCTAAAGTTATTTAGATATGATGAATTTTAACTCGAATAATTCTCAAAAAACTTATAAAGAAATTGACAAACTGCTTAATATAGTTTATCTTATAATTGTTTTAAAAATTAATAGATGCTCATTTTAACAGTTTGCTATAATTAAGGCTTTAGCATTTTTTTAATATGTAATATTGACTAAATGAAAAAGTTTCTTAATTTGAAAGATAGCGCATAACATGAATTGATATATTGCTTAATCTAGGAGATCAGAGATATACTGTTATTTTTAATAGGAGTAATACATATATTATTATCCTTTATAAAATGGGAGCTCTTCAAAAAACTTTATTGAAGTTAGTTGAAGTGAAACCGACAATCTCCATAATTCAATGATGATATAAAATCATTGAATTATGGAAGTTGTCGGTTTTTTTTATTGATAAAAAACGATGCATGAAAAAGAGTGAATGAAAATTGAAATTAAAAAAACTATCGTAATTAAAAGGAATTTTTATAGGTTATTTTCGTTTGGAAGGGAGTATTCTACATGTTAATTTCACTGAGTTCATCAACACTGTTAACATTATTTTTTATGGCGCTTAGTGCTTCTTGGCTAAGTGGATTATTGTTTTTAAATTCAAGGATGCCTTTACGTTTTGTTTATATCCATATTGGTATCGCTGCTTTGCCTTCATTGGTTTCTTTACTCGCACTTGTTAATAACAATGGAGATAGAGTTGTGGGGCCTTGGCATCTAGATACTTTAGCTTGGTTAATGGCTTTCTTTGTTCTTACAATTGGTTTAATCATTCAGCGTTTTTCTATACGTTACTTACTGGGAGATCGCTCATATCGAAAATATTTTATACTTTTTACATTTACTACAGGTGTGTCTTCGGTTGCGTGGTTAAGTGACGATCTTCGCTTCATGATTATTTGCTGGGGAGCAACGCTTATAGGATTGGTTCTACTCATAGGGCTAAATAAAGGTTGGAAAGTAGTTAGTGAAGCAACAAAAATTTCTGGTTATTTATTTACAATAAGTTGGATTGCCTTGCTATTAGCTATCATTTGGCTTTTTCAAGTAACTGGACAGTGGCAGTTAACATCCGTTTTAACGAATGAAAATATAGCCCAACATGGAACATTAGAGAGAACAGGAGTTAATTTATTAATTATATTAGCTGTGATGATTCCAGCAGCACAATGGCCTTTTCAGAGATGGTTAATTGAGTCAGCTGTTGCTCCAACGCCTGTTTCTGCTATTATGCATGCGGGTTTAGTAAATGCTGGCGGAATAATGTTAACTAGATTTTCACCTCTTTTTAATGATGATATTGCACAAATAATTTTACTTATTTTCTCTAGTATTTCTGTCTTAATAGGAACAGGAATTAGTTTAGTCCAAGTTGATTATAAACGTCAGCTAGTGGGCTCAACTATTGCGCAAATGGGATTTATGCTTATTCAATGTGCATTAGGCGCTTATTTAGCGGCTGTTATTCATTTAATTTTACATGGTTTGTTTAAAGCAACATTGTTTTTACAAGCTGGTTCTTCAGTACAACGTTTTGGGGTAGTGAAGCAGTCTAATGAAAAGGTTTCTAATTTATGGATTATGGTCGGACGGGTTTTAGGATTATTTATAGCGATTGTTTTCTGGTTTATGGCTTCTAGAGAGGGGTATCAATTAGTCAGTGCGTTAATCTTAGGGTGGTCATTATACTTTTCATGGAAACAGCTTGTTGTTTTTGGAGAGGGGAAAGTAGGGCGAATTGCTGGCTTAATTGTTTTGATTGGATTTTCTCTCATTTACTTTACCGTTCATAATTCTCTTTATAGATGGTTGCATACTGACATTTATCAAAGTGTTCAGCCTTCAGCTCCAGCCATTATCTTTGTTATATGTATTTTACTATTTAGTAGTGCTATTGGTACTCTCGTTACTCGTAATCAATCCTCTACTATATTTGCAATACTTTATCTTTGGTTAGTTCGAGTAGGTGAGGCAAGACAGCAGTCAGTAGAAAGTCACCCAAGCTATCTTAAACATTATGTATCAAAGGGAGGTAATTAGTGATGAGCATACCGTCAATATTAACGAAAGAACCGTTAAAAAAGAAAGATACAAAAATTGATATACAAGAAAATAATATAAATGATTTAGTTGCATCTGCTAGCCGAGTTATTGCACCCCTTTGGCCTATCTCTACATTCGCAGCTCATCACCCTTGGATGGGACTTGAAAACCAATCATTTGAACAAGTCGCAGATTGGTTAAAAGAAGTTCGTAATGTGGATATTTATCCTAGTGTTTCCATGATTCATTTGGCAAAGGCGAAAGGTGAGATTGAGGACTTATTTTTACAAATGGCCTTGTCTCGTTGGCTTGATTCACAATCTTTTAATATTCCGCGAGAGACAGCGGAGCATTTTTGCCAAGCAGCTTTAAAGTTAGAAAGATTACCTTCTAGTCTATTATCATTGCCAGAATTAAATAAACTGACAAAAGAAATGAGTTATATAAATACAGGAAGTATTAAAGACTCTTCTATACAACCAATAAGTTCGCTTATAGAGAATCAAAATAGTGAAAACCTATCTGATATTCTTAATTATCATATCATTAAATGGTGTAAATTATATCTTGATGACTCCGGGTCAAGTTGGACGATGCCAAATCGAGAGAAAGGTTTTTATCGTGCATGGCACCACCTTATTAAATTTGATCCAGCGCTCAGTAAAAATGAGCGTAAAGTTTTAAAAGATTGGCCACAGGATGCCCAGGCAGCTTTAACAAGAGCACTATCTGAACTAGGAATTTCTGAATCTAAAATACAAGCTTACCTTGAAGGGCACTTACTTTCTTTGCCTGGTTGGGCAGGAATGATACTATGGCGTTCACGACAATCAATTCAGGAACAGCCGCTCCTAATAGAATATTTAGCAGTTCGAATTTCTATGGAGTTGGCTATTGTAAAACCTTATTTATCTTTAACAAATCAAAAGGTTGAGAAAAAAGTTTCGATTGCTCCACTTATAGCTTCTTGGATCTATTGGGGGAATATTTCAATCGAGGAATGGTCACAAATGCCTGCAGCTGAACAAAGCGAATTATTAGCATTTGCTTATCGTTTTGATGAAAATATTCGTAGGAAACTTTGGTTGGAAGCTTGGGAACAGACGCATGCAGAGCAATTAAGGGAGAAGATTGTTTCTAAACAACGTGCAACTAACGATAAAAAGCGTGTATTAGCTCAATTAGCATTCTGTATTGATGTACGTTCAGAACCGTTTCGTCGCCACCTTGAAAAATTAGGCCCGTTTGAAACGTTTGGAATAGCTGGTTTCTTTGGATTACCAATTGCAACTAGTGAACTAGGTTGTAATGACAGCCATCCTTCTTTGCCAGTTATACTAAAACCGAAACATCAAATAAAAGAGCTCACAGATGAAAATGAATTTAAATCCTATCAGCAACGTAAGATGGTAGGCAGTTCGTTAAGTTATACATTTAAAACGATGAAACAGAACGTACTTACAAGTATGCTGCTACCCGAGTTAAGTGGTCCTTTACTTGGTCTACAGATGATGACAAGGAGTTTTGTACCAAGAAGAGTAGGTGGTTTATTTCGTAATCTTCGTAAAACTATGTTACAAAAACCTGATACAACATTCTCTCTTAATCATGTTCATGACACAAAAGGTGAGATACCTATCGGTTTTACTAAAGAAGAAAAAGTGAACTATGTGCGCCAAACTTTAAAAATGATAGGATTGACAGAAGATTTCGCTTCTTTAGTTGTAATGTGTGGACACAGTAGTCAAAGTACGAACAACCCTTATGCAGCTGCGCTTGAGTGTGGTGCTTGTGGCGGAGCAGCAGGAGGATTCAATGCAAGAGTTTTTGCTACTTTATGTAATCTTCCAGAAGTGAGAGAGGTGTTGTCTACTGAAGGTATTAAAATTCCTGAGGATACCATTTTTGCAGCAGCTGAACATAAAACAACAGTGGATGAGTTGGAATGGATTTATGTCCCAGAACTTTCAGAAACTGCGCAAGAAGCATTTGATTGTATTGAGTCGATTATGCCAAATGTCAGCCAGCATGCAAATAGAGAACGTTTAACGCAATTACCTAATTTTAAAACGAAAATAAAAAATCCGAGTAAAGAGGCACATCGATTTGCAGAAGATTGGAGTGAAATACGCCCGGAATGGGGATTAGCCCGTAATGCATCTTTTATTATCGGGCAGCGTGAACTGACTCAGGATTGTGACTTAGAAGGTAGGGCTTTCCTTCATAATTATGATTGGAAACAGGATGAAAGTGGCGATATATTAGCTAACATCATTGCAGGACCTGGAACAGTAGCTCAGTGGATAAATTTACAATATTACGCTTCAACTGTAGCTCCTCATTATTATGGTAGTGGAAATAAAACAACCCAAACGGTAACGGCAGGTCTCGGTGTTATGCAGGGAAATGCAAGTGACTTGTTGCCAGGCTTACCTTGGCAATCCGTTATGCAGTCAGATAGTGAGACGTATCATTCACCACTTCGTTTGCTAATTGTAATTCAAGCGCCTATTAGATATATAGAACGTTTGCTAAATAATGATTTCACATTTCGAGAAAAAGTTCAAAATGGATGGGTTAGACTTGCAAGTGTTGATCCAGAGGGACGTTGGAAAAACTGGTAACAATCATGTAATGCATAATCAACTATTGTTACTAGTTTAAAAGTTTCATAAATACAATAATGAAGAAGGAGTGCTCCATATGAATTCAAAGAATAAAAAGGTTTTATTGTTAATAGACATTGAACACGGAATAGAGCCTATCATCCAGCAAGTAACTAACGTTCAACGGGAAAATACGTTGACTATACACAGCTACGATTCTGTAATCGTGCATCCTTATGGAGATATAATGAGATCTGTTATTATTGCTATTTATCAAGAAAATATTGAAGAGATTTTTGTTGTAGGAATAGGGGATAGAGAAAATGATTTAGTTAATCTACAAAGCCAACTTGGCTTTAAAAAAGATAACATAGAACTAGACTATCTCTTTAAAAATTGCATGCCTGAATTTTCAGGTGATACTCTTAATGATTGGTTAAACGGAACCAAAAATGTTAGTGAAAATATTGAAAAGAGTATGGATACGATTCGTCATCATCCATTAGTTCCGTCTGATATTAAAGTTCATGGTTTCTTGATTGATAAAACAGGTGAAAAAGAAACAGTTGTGAAAATTCCTGCTAAAAAAATATTGGAGAATATTAATTAATATATTTTGTCATTTTACAATCTTTTAAAGCGACGACAAATATAATGGAAGTGAAATGATGAATATTCAAGGACACGAAAATAATACAAATGAAATTCTTATTTCTGCTGCTGCAAGTGCTATTGAGCAGATGAAGTACGAGATTGCTCGTGAATTAGGAGTCACACTGGGACCTGATACATCATCGCGTGCAAATGGTTCTGTCGGTGGAGAAATTACAAAACGCTTAGTTCGAATGGCTGAGGAACAATTAACAGGAGAATATAGATTGCACTAAGTTAAAGGAGTAAGAAAAAAGAACCCATTTTAAAAATGGATTCTTTTTTCTTTTTTAACATAAAATTCAAAAAATGGTTGAGAATCTGAAAAATGACTTCTTATATTCCCTTGTAAGCATTTTAAAAGACTATATCAATGCCATATGATTATCATCGGGAAAATATATCTTTCCCAAAGAATTAAATAGAGGAAGTGGAGGGGGGATTTACTCTATCAAGGTGTAATATCATTGGTTTCGGTGCAAAAAATCTATCAAACTTGGACATGCTAATGCTATTACTCTAAAATGGGATCAGCCGCATGCCCATCAACTTAAGAAATTAGGTACTCCCAAAAATGAAAAAAATTGTTCAAAAAACGCTCTTAATTTATTTAATTGAATTATTCTTTTGTAAAAAAATCTTTTCATTTCTGTTATTCTTCTTCCATTAAAGCGCACTATTCTGGAATAAGTTTGACATTCAAGATAAAAATGCTCATGGGAACCTAGTCTAGTTACCCCTTACAAATTCCATTATAGCGGATGCAACTTTTTTAGGCTGTTCTTCAGCAGAAAAATGACCGCAGTTTTCGATTATTTTTGCTTTGATATTTTGTAAACCGTTTTCTCTAAGTCCTTTCATATATGTTTCAATATCTATGTGTTCATCTTCTCCGCGCAGGTAGAGAACCGGAAGCAAAACGATTTCATCTTTCGACGCGAGATTATCTTTTTGATCCTGATCAAAATATCTATAAAAATCAAATCCTGCTTTCAGCGCTTCCGGACGGGTGTAAGCATTAATATATGATTTTCTAAGGGCATCACTCATCTTCTTACCTTTTCCTGCAAGGACATCATAAAAATAGGAAAAATATAGAGATTCATTCCCTGCAACAAGTTGTTCAGGTATTTCAGGTATAGAATGGAAAGCAAAATGCCAGATGTAAGGATTGCTTTTCACCATATCCCAAGGATCAACTCCTGGGATGACGACATTCATAATGACCGCGCGTGCAACCCTATTTGGAAAGCTCTTCAAAAAGGCATAAGTTATTTGTCCACCAACATCACATCCGACTAAGGTGACATCGGTTAAATTCATATCATCCATAACGCCTCGAACATATCTTGCTATATTCCGTTTGCTGTATGACTGTAGCGGTATTTCCGAGTCTCCAATACCAGGCAAGTCGATGGCTACTACATGATAGTCCTCAGATAGGACTGTCATAACGGTTTCAAATTCTACCCAACATGCTGGCCAACCATGAATAAAAAAGATTGTTGGCTTTGATTCTGAACCTGCTTCGACTACGTGGATAGGTATCTCTTTAATAATAACCTTCCTGTGTGTGAAGAATGGTTTTGTACCTTTTTCTATATTCACCATTTTGTCTCACTCCTTATAAGTATCTTGACCCATTTAATTTGTTTGAAATTACTACATTATCTATTATACAGACCAACCCTGACAAGGAGTGTCAGTTGAACTATATAAAATAATTAAATGTTTCATTATCTGGCCTGTTTGCTTAATAAGAAAAAAATCCCACATTATCAAAAATCCACATATAAACGGTTTAACTTTGTTTTAAATCCACAATTAAAAGTACGTGAAAATCTTTTATGAACTCATAAAAGGTGATTTTTGGTACCAAGGTTGAAGAATTCCTTCTTAACTTTAATTCAGAAACATCAAAATTACCGGAAGCATAAGTTTGCCATAAACAAAAAAATGAATCCACATTAAAAGTGACAGAGGTATGTTATAATCAGAAAAAGGGTTATACCCTTATTTACTTTTTATAGGAGAGTGCTTAACATGATTATCAAGTTTATTCGTTTACGTTAATTTTAAACACAATTCATTATGCCCAGCTATTTTTTTCAAAACGTGTGGGTTTATTTGATTTTGTCTTTTTTATTAACTAAATACGAATGAAATGAGGAGTTAATCATGAATGAAAAGATTAATAAAATTAATGGAATTGATATATGTACAGAGAGTTTTGGCAATTCAGCAGATCCAGCAGTCTTACTGATTATGGGGGCCATGTGTTCAATGGTTTATTGGGATGAGGAATTTTGTCAACAAGTAGCTGATACGGGCCGCTATGTTATTCGTTATGATAATAGAGATGTCGGAAGGTCAACTGCTTATGAGCCGGGGAGTACCCACTATACTGTTGTAGATATGGCTGATGATGCGATTGGGGTACTCGATGCATATCATATTGACGAAGCTCATATTGTTGGAATGTCATTGGGTGGAATGATTGCTCAAATTATGGCCTTAAGGAACCCTCAGAGAGTTCTGAGTATAACTTTAATTGCATCAGGTATTTTTGGTTCTGAAGACAACAACCGAAATTTGCCTCCAATTGATGAGAAGATACTCACTTACCATGCTAATGCGACCAAACTAAATTGGTCGGATGAAGAATCTGTTGCAAATTACTTGGTTGCAGGATCAGCATTACTCTGTGGTCCAAAGCATAAATTTGATGAGAAGAGGGTTTATAAGCAAGTAAAACAAGAAATAAAACGAGCAAATAATCTACTCAGTATGTTTAATCACTCCCTTCTTAAAGGTGACGATTATTATGAGGGGAAGTTAAAAGAAATCAATACACCTACTTTGGTTATCCATGGTACAGAAGATATAGTGCTTCCATACGAGCATGCTCTTGCTCTTGTTAATGAAATTTCGCATGCTTCGTTACTAACTCTAGAAGGATCGGGTCACGAGATTCACTGTGACGATTGGAATCATATAATCAAGGCCATTTCGAATCATACTTCAGCCCTGTAATCATTATAGGAATCGTATAAAACAAAAAATATTTGGAAAAGGGTTACAATCGAATCTGTAACCTTTTTTTCTATTAAAAATCAATTTTGAAACTATTACCATGTTAAAAAATATTAATACTCAGTGATTGATATTTCCTTCCTATAACGCTTGTTAGGTCTATAAAAGTATACCTTTACAGATACATAAAAAACTATAAAAAACACGTCACCTTCTCTCATTAACATAAGAAAATAAACTTCAAAAATAGTCTAAATACTCAAGTTGATAGCTGTGTGGTGCTACCCCATCGCTATCAAGCTAAGGTTTTGAAGTACCCCCTAAACGAAAATTTTGTGTTTTTATAGCATCGAAGTTCATTTTTATCGTTTTTGGGGTGAATCGTTGCCGTACCTCTTAGAGGGTTAACTAACCCCGATTTTTTCCATTTTGACGACATGCTCAATGCCGCAGAAAAATAAGTTTATTTTCTGTTCCTGAAAGCAGCCTTTTTATATTTTCCATATGCCTGAAAATAACCATAAACGCCATTAGGAATGCAAATATATAAAAATATAGCGTATTCCCAAAAACAGGAATAAATGAAATGACCGCAACAAGCAACGTAGCACATATTGTACCTAAAGAGACATAACGGGTTAAAGCTACTATTATCACAAAAAAGCCAAGGCATAAAAGGGCCATAACCCAGTCAATCATAAACAGCACAGCCACTGCTGTAAGTGCTCCCTTGCCCCCTTTAAACCCAAAATATATCGGCCAGTTATGCCCTATAACCGCCCCTGCGCCTGCCGCTAAAAGGCTTACGCAATCTTTAGCCTCTCCCGAATAAAAGTAAACGCTAAGGAACAAGCCTATATAACAAGCAATTA
This sequence comes from Bacillus thuringiensis, assembly GCF_014932895.1. GTDB lineage: Bacteria > Bacillota > Bacilli > Bacillales > Bacillaceae_G > Bacillus_A > Bacillus_A thuringiensis_AA. The sequence goes on from NZ_JACYOF010000007.1 coordinate 68,512, forward strand.
TCCCTTTTAATATATCTCCCGCAAGAACAAACACCGCAGCAGATTTCCCAAGTACTCTCAGAGTATTGGTAAGCCCGGCGCTTTTGCTTCCATGGCTTCTTATGTCCTTTCCGTATATTCTCCCTACAATCACCGCTGTATTAAGGCTGCCTAAAAGGTAGCCAAAAGCTAAGGCCACAAAAATTTTTAAAATATCAATCATCACTCTTCTCCCTTTAAATTATTCTAAATTTCTTTTATTTCTCCATTAATGCAGGGTTTTAGCATTGTCCTTCTCCAGAAAACTTTTCAATAAACTCCTACTTTTTTTATTCATGTTAAAAGGGCATCTACAATAAGGACACTGATAACGACTGAATAATCAGAAAAAACGACTGGTAAAAAATACTTCATTAGTCACAACATTTTTGAGCCAAACTGCACGCTTTCCTTCTTCTACTTCAATGATCCAATCAATTAATAAAAGGGGGTAACGATGGGGAATAATTTCTTTAATTTGTTGAATATTGAACATGAATTTCTCTCCTTTATACCATAGATAGATATTTTAGTTAGTTTAATTGCCTAAAATTACATGTTCGAATATTGACAATATTTAGAACCTGGTACTATTATTTGATTATATAACTAAGTGTAAAGATAGTAAAGGGGGATAAATGTATGCAATCAAAAGCAAGAATTACAGCTATTGGTACCTATGTACCTGAAAAAAAGCTGAACAATGATGATTTAGAAAAACTAGTAGATACAAATGATGCATGGATTGTACAAAGAACTGGGATGAAGGAAAGAAGAATTGCTGGTGATAACGAATATGCTTCTACATTAGCTTTTAATGCTATTGAAAACTTAGTGGAACGTTATCATAAAAGTCTTGTCGACGTGGATTGTATTCTCGTTTCAACAACTACGCCTGACTACACTTTTCCAAGTGTAGCCTGCCAAATACAAGATCATTTTAATATTCAGCATACAGGCGCTGTTGATTTCAATGCGACTTGTGCTGGTTTTACATATGGATTACATCTGGCGAATGGTTTAATTACATCCGGTCTTCATCGCAAGATTTTAATTGTAACGACAGAAACCTTATCTAAGATTACAGACTATACAGATCGAACTACATGTATCTTATTTGGAGATGGAGCCGCAGCTGTTTTAGTAGAGAAAGATGAAGAAGTGTCTAGCTTTATAGCTACCCATATTGGGACAAATGGGGAAGGAGGTATGCATGTATATCGTAAAAATTTATCTACTACCATGTTTGGAAATCCTTTAAAAACACATGGGAAGATAGTTCAAAATGGAAGAGAAGTATATAAGTGGGCAGCACGGACACTACCAATTGGTATTAAAGAATTGTTACGTCAAGCAGAGTTACAACTGGATGAGGTGAACTGGTTTGTTCCACATAGTGCTAATTTACGAATGATTGAATCTATATGTGAAAAATCAGGTGTCCCACTGGATAAAACATTAACGAGTGTAACATACATGGGGAATACTTCTTCCGTCTCCATTCCATTAGCATTAGATATAGGTATGAACGAAGGAAAGGTGAAAAACGGGGACACTCTCTTACTCTATGGGTTTGGAGGAGGTCTTACACACGCTGGACATATCATTAAATGGCATTTAGCAAAGGAATAGGAGATGAAATATTCAATAGTAACAAACGTATTTTATTACATTAAAAATCTTTATAGGGATTCCGTCCCATCGCTATAAAGCTAAGTTTTTGCACTACCCATAAAGCAAAAAACGCCATCCTTTCCTATGATTCTACAGAAAGAATAGCGTATTTTTTCATTTGAAGGAAATTTAATTTTGTTAGCTTGATAGCGATAAGAACTAGCCCCTAAACCTCTAGCCAGCACCCACACCAAAAAACAAGAAAGGAACTCTTAAATACTTGCTAGAATTTTAAATGAAAAGATATTGCAAAATCACTTGAAATGACGCCACAAAAAGGCCATTTAATGGTGGGGAAATTTAATTGAGGAGGGAAACTGTGAGAATACCTTTTGTACCTAAAAATGTTGAGATTAGTCAGGATCGCTATGATTTTATCAAAGAATACCGAGGCGGAGGATTTATGTTAATTGCAGGTGCTGTTTTTTGGTTATTAGCATTTATATTAACTTATGCATTACCTAAAGTAGCAGTAGTAGAGTTTTATATATGGGGTGGATTGCTTATTCCTATAATTGGAGTAGCTTTATTTAAAGTGATGAAAATGTCTGCAAAACCTAATCAGTATTCATCATTGGTTGTATTTTCCTCCGGTGTCGTAGTTGTTTGTATCCCAGTATTGCTTCTCGTTAAAGAACTGAATGTAGATATGTTACTTCCCGTAATATGTATTATAAATGCCGCCCATTTTCTCATTCTTTGCTGGGTTCATTTAGATTATTTATATTTCATACTTGTTATATTGGGAGCTTCACTTGGGTGCCTTTTTATTTATACTCTACCAAGCTCCCAAGTACATTACCTTGCATTAATTTGGGGATTAATTTCTTTAATAACTGGAGTTATTACTCATTATTCTACTCAACAGCCTTTAAAGGGATATGACTTTTCCATCAAAGGATAAATCCAGCAACCGGTTTTATTAATTAATAATTGTCAAGAAATAAAAATTTCGTTTTGGGGGTTCTTTAAAATATTAGCTTGATAGGCATGGGGTAGCATCAGTAAAATACGGATTTATAGCGTTAAGGAAATTACAAGATTAAAAAGCCCAATTTCTCAGCATTAAAATTGAGAAATTAGGCTTTTTTCGTTTTTCAATAAAATAGAAACATAGAATATATTTGTAACATTATAGGTTTACTTAAATCTCATTAAACTTTTAATAGCAAGAAACAGAATAATGACTGCACCAAGCGAGAAGATCACATTACCAATCAAATCTACGGCCCCTGTAGTCCCAATGACTGGGTCTTCGATGAAGCTGTGCCATGAATAAGTCAGGAGTGCTCCTCCTGCTAGGGCTAACTCGTGTTTATTTCCCCAACCTTTTCGTCTTGACCAATTCAAAAATAAGATTGTCATCATAGTAAACAATAATAGCCAGAAAACAACAGCCCCCCATGCATTGCAATTAAGGATAATCATAAATAAACTTGAGGATATTAGAGAAACTATACCTATTACCCACGGATTTGGTGCATCGCCTTTTACAAAAGTTCTTGGAATATGACCAATCCTAAAAGAAATGATAATCACTACCAAAATAGCAATGAGTGTACTGATGAATTGCACTGGAGTAGCAAGAAAATGTTCTTGTGCATACGAACCATAAAAGGTGAAAATCATTCCAGCTACGAATAACATGCATGTTATGACTATCCCGAGCTTTCCCAACCAGGGTGTTGTTTTCCGGTTAGGGATAAGGGATTCAATGAGTGCAATGGGTACACTAGTACTCCAAATTGTGTGTAATGTAAGGACGAATAGAGTCCACCAAGCGCTTATCCCTAGTTCCGGGATAGGTGCATTACTCAGAAGATTGGCATTTGCATACGAAGGATTAAAAAGAGATTGTGTGATTAATCCTTCTTCTAGGATTCCATAAGCTAACCCCATTAAGATCATTGTGGGCCATCCGTAACCCCTACGCCTGGTAATCTCCCGAATGAGAATCGATCCACAGCCATACATTAATGCAAGGAAAGGTAACGCTGCTATCGCACTGATTGAAATGTTTCCAAGCAAATACTCTGCAACGAACGGTGATAAGAAGAATAGTCCGATTGCCGGAGCAATTCGTCCAAGCTTTGTTAAAGATTTAATAGACACAGGGTTAAAATTTATATTCATCTTGTCATCTCCCTTCATAAGATTATTGTAAAATATATTCATTAATTCACAGTAGTGTATAAAATCATTTCTTGTGTATGAGGAAATTCATTTTCTATACATGAGATAACTCATTATTTACGCTTAACGTTCAACCATTTATCCTTCTTAACATTTGTAAATTCGCGTTTTGCTAAAGCCATCAAGCTAAGCTCATGCAACATCAATTATAGTAGAAGTTATTTCTTTTTTTTAAGGCTACATGTAGGTGATTGAAAGGTTTGCATAAGAAATAAACTCTAACAAGTTTCATATTTAAGCTAAACTAAGCTAAGCAAGTGAATTTTATCAATCTGTGTTTTTTACATATTAGCAAAAAAAGAAGGTTATCAAAGGCTGAACGAAACTCTCAGCGGATGATAACCTTTTGAAGTAGCGTATCAATGATTTAAGTAGATACCCTCACAAATATATTATTGAGCCACACCAAATACATTAATTTCAGCCGCACTTGTCCATGGATTATTGTTTACCTCGCTTAATGCACGTAGTCTAATATAACGACCTGTCTTGTTTGCAAAGCTGACTTCTTTCAAGTTTGTATTATTTGCAAAAGCACCTATGGATACAGCTGTTCCCCAATTCACTCCATCATTACTGACGTAAAACTCATAGTCCTTAATCGTTCCGTTTATTTGGCCGTCTTGCCTTGGCAGGTAGCTGAATTTGGAGAGGTTATAGGTTGCCCCTAAATCAATTTGAATCTCGTGCGGCATTGGAGCTACGGGGCTCCAGTTTGTATGCCAAAATGTGTCTTTGTTTCCATCAAAGGCATACGTACCTAAATTGTACCAATTATAGCTATCTACATATTTTAGTGTCCAGTTTGTTTGCGGAATTAAACTAGCTTCTTTTGTTGTGACTGCTACATTCATGGCAGAATTACTTGTGCTTGTCGTCGTAATCGTTACTCCCGATTTTTCTCCAGTGTAGGTATTACTGTTCGGATTGGTGTCTGGACCAAAAGAAGCAGCATGATTGTTATTCGTGTAATAGAACGGGTCTTGGTATTCACTGATGGATTGTTCTATATCAATGAAAGGATGAGAATCACTGGAATTATTATTCATGGATTCATCAATATGCCAAACCGCGATACCACCAGAATTTGTTGGCAAGCTTGCATCGTACCCAACTTTTTCGCGATTCTCAACTAAAAAATACGTATTATCCTTTAAAGGGATTTTTAAAATATTATAGTTATTTGGGATTGCATTTAGAGTAAAATTGTTGCTGGTATTTACTACAGTTGGTGTTACAAATCCTAGTTTTACCTTTGACCAGGCATCCATATGATCTGGGGTAGCTCCATAATCTTCCCCTTGAAGACTATTCCAAGCTCCATTCCCCATGATACTTAGAATGCCCACACGGTTATTGTCGCCATATAGATCAGGAAGACCAAAAGAATGACCTAACTCATGAGCAGGGATACCAATTGTTGCCATATGACCATATTGTTTTTCCCCCTGCGCTGTATACATGCCTGATACTTTAACCCCATCGTGATTGGTATTAGGAGCATATGACTGATGTGCCCAAATATTAGGAAGTGGATCACCACTAGCCTGTTCATTACCAGCAAGAACAGTTACAATGTAGAAGCCATCTTTGGAGTCAATGACTTGATCATTATTAGTATCAAGACTAGCAAAATTTACATTAGAATCAGCTTTATCCAGTGCATCTGTTATAACTGTACTCATGCTTTTTCCCGATGTACTAGGATGAGCGTAATCTAATTTCACTTTAACCACTCCATCATTTTGTGTACCATATGTTTCAGGAGCTGGAGTGATTTGTACTTTTCCATTACTCACTTCATTATAATAGTTTTTTACTGATTTTTGATTTGCAGAAAAGAATTTGTTGCTCCAATCGTTTTCATTATATGCGATATCAACATCTGAAAACCCAATTAACAAAACAAGTAACTTTTTAGAACCTAAAACTGGAGTGATAGTTCCATCAATATTTTTTGGTGATTCTTTTTGTATCTCATTCATATACTCCTGTTTTTTCTTTGCTTGAGGATTGTATTTCTTTATCCATTTGTTCAAATTGTTCTCATTTATTGCTATTGTAGGCTTCTTGTCAATTTTATATTTTTTCCCCGTTGATTTTAGTTCTTCTGATGCAAGTTCAGCGTAATTCCAATACCCCTTCTGATCTTGTAAAAGTACGTCGCCATCCATTGTGCTCCCCCAATGGAACCATTCATCTCCATGCAACGTGACCTCAAACGATTCGCCTGACGGCTGCTTCAATTTGACAACTCCATCGTATGCTGGTGCGGCAAAAGCGTTTGTTTGAACATACAAAACACAAATTAAAGAAAAAATGGATATGAACAGAAATTTAAAAGTTCTTTGCATAAACCTTCCCCCTTTTCAATGGTATGTGGAATATTCTATTGATAGCCAAACTAGATTCATACATGGGATAAATCGTCGGATACATCTGTATAAGGCTAACAGAATACCCTTAATTATAATTACAGGAAATTGAAAAAATGTTATTTTTTAATTAAATTAATATTTTCTCAAGATTAGTCAATAAAATAGAATTGGTGAAAGTTACATGTGGAGTTCCAGAAAAAATTATACTTTTTAGAAGGTATATAATGTCACATATTGACTAATCCAAATTACATAAAGCAGTCAAGTCTTGTGCACCATACTTATTTTTATGTTTTACAAATCCCGGCTCTTTTGCAAGCTGTTGAAGAATATGTAGAGATTCAGCGAAGAAGTGAAACTCATCTCGAATCGATAGATATATACCAAAACACCATCCTCTCTTTTTGAATTTATGCTGAAAGAATAGCGTATTTTTTCATTTTAAGGAAATTTAGTTTTATTAGCTTAATAGCAATGGGTGGGACCCAATAAGGTTGTTTAAAATTCGGTTTTTGAGACATTTTCAAATACGTTCAACATCCAAACTAAGCTAAGGTAATTACAAATGAAAGTGTCCTATTAATATATTTCAAAAAACACATAATCCCATTCTCTTGCTATATTTTTAGTTAACCCACTTGACTATAACGCAACGTCATAGTGCATAATTTTAACTATATTAAATAAGGAGTGAAAGAAATGAATATAAAATCATTACGGTCAGATAAAATATATCGAAAAATTTTACAAGCTCCAAAAGAGGAAAAGGTTGAATTATACAGACATGAAATGTTGGCTCCGTTTATGGGGAAATGGGAAATTCAATATGTTCCTTTTAAAGCTGAAGAGCCAAATGGTTTTGATGTTATTACATTGAATAATATAATGAGCATTTCTCCTAATCAGATTACAAAAGAGATTACACCAGAACTAGAATTGATTTCGTCTGATTCTTTTTGGTCTGAGTGTAAAGAAGCTGTTAGGAAAAGCCTTCAGTTATTTAGAGAGCATGATGTGAACCTTCGTGTATCTGATTACTTATTTACGATTCTATTAGGGGATCCAAATAGCCCTTCATTAATGTTAAATGAAGGATATAGTGGTGATGGAGGTATCCCTGGCTATATTTTGTGTACATTTGTGCCAAATGAATACACAATACCTCGAATGAAGGTTGCTTTAGCACATGAATGTAATCATAATGTTCGATATCAATTTATTCAGTGGGACCATACGGTTACTTTAGGTGAATTAATTGTTAGTGAGGGTTTAGCAGAAAATTTTGCTACTTCTATTTTTGGGGAAGATCTACTCGGTCCTTGGGTATCGAAAACAACTATGGAAATGCTTAATAGACGTATTAAACCTGTGCTCAAGGAACAATTACAATTAACAGGATTTGATAAAATTGCACCGTATCTTTATGGTGATGAATTAGCAAAACTTCAAAACTATATACCAGTCAATATACCTTATGCTGCTGGTTATGCCTGTGGATACTATTTAATTAAATATTATTTAGAAAAAACAGGAAAAAATATCTTTGAAGCCACAATAATTCCTGCCAATTTAATACTAGATGAAATAAAAGGATTTTGGGATGAAGAAACAATTATTAACGGTTAAAGATATTGTCCAAATTACAGGCATAACCAAAAGAACCTTACAATATTATGATAAAATAAATCTATTAAAGCCAATTTACTTAACAGATAATGGTTATCGACTCTATGATAGGAACAGTTTAGCACAGCTTCAAACGATTCTATTTTTTAAGGAAATGGAATTTTCTCTAAAGGAAATTGCGGATATATTGAAGCTTACGAGAGAAGAACAGCAACAATTATTAAAGAAGCATAACCAAACTTTATTGTTAAAAAAACAACGTTTAGAAACAGTTATTACTGCGGTGGATGGGTATGTATCGGGAAAGGATATATACAATTTAAATATTTTTAATAATTCATCCATTTTACCATTACAAGAACAATATGCTCATGAAGCGAAATTCATCTATGGGGAAACAGAAAAATACAAAGAATTTAAGGAGAAATTGAAAAATCTTTCCCCTAATGAAAAAGCGAACTTATTTCATGAATTCGAACAAAAAATGGAAAGAGTGTTTAGAAAAATTGCTTCCTATATTAATCAATCACCTAATTCCGATGAAGTACAGCAATTAATTGTAGAGTGGAAAAGTTATCTCGAACAATCTATTGTATGTGATTCTGAAATGTTGACATGTATTGCAAATACGTATAAATTTGATAATCGATTTAAAAATTATATAAATCAATTTAGTAATGAAGACTTAGCTGAATTTTTATATAATGCAATTATACATTATATCAATGAACAGAAACATTAATGTCGTACTATTTATAATAGGGGGTCACCTTACATGGCCGTCAACTTAAGAAAGGTAATCACCCCCAAAACGAAACAAGAGCTGACTTCTCAAAGTAACTAACTGTAGAGAAAGAAAATTTTCATTTTGTGGATACTTTAAAATCTTAGCTTGATGGCGATGTTTCCGTGCCCTCTTAAAGGCCATCCCGAAAGGAATGACCTATTTTTTATGAACGAATATTGGACTTTTTGAAGATTTCAATGAGGCTGGTGAAGCTATCACTGGCATGACCAGTCTTCATGCCGCGCCTGAAGACTTCCAGAACAGTTGCTGGCAAAGCGATGTCGATGCCAGCTTCCTGGGTAGTATGAACAACGTGCTCAACGCTCGCCAGGCCCATTGCGAGTCTGTCCACGTCACCAGGGTGCTCACCCTCATCGAGACGCGGGGTATAGAACTCTACGAATTTCGACAGTGACGACATCGTCGCCGAAGCGTATGGTAGGAATTGCTCCGCCGTAATGCCATTCGCGTTAGCGATTGCAAGAGCATGTAGGTAACTGAGCATTGCCGTCCAGAATATATCCATCTGTATTTGGTAGTATAGCATGGCTAATCCGGGATCCTCGCCTCGGTAATCGGTACTTGTTAACACTCCCAGGGTCTCCCTGTGAGCCTCGAAGACCAATCGTTCACCACTATAATATGTGTAAGATTGTGATTTCCCTATGCCTGACGGTGGAACCTGCACCCCTCCAGTAATATGCCGTGCTCCACGGTCTTCCAACCATTTAGCCGCCTCACGAGCTTTCTCTGGGGTATCCGAACTCAAGTTAACGAGCACCTTACCGAATAAGTTCTCAGAGGCAGGCTCAAGAATAGAGTACATTACATTGTAATCTGTAAGGCTAAGGATTACCAGCTCGTTAGCAGCTAACGCCTCGTTGACCGTGGACACCCTGATGGCTCCTCTTGCTACAAGCTGGTCTGCTTTACTTGAAGTCCGGTTCCACACGGTCACCGAGTACCCGTATTCCAGAAAAACGCCTGCCATCGCCTGACCCATCGGACCTAATCCTATGACTGTTACCGATTTTCGGTTCCCAACCGCGTTTTTAGTTTCAGAACCATTTTTCTCATTTTGGCTATTACTTTTCAATGGAAAAACCCCTTTCAGATGAAATTAAGTAAATCATAAAGGATTACACTAGTGTCAATGTCAACACAAACAAAAATGGCCCCGGAGCGATTCATCATGCTCAGGGGCCATTTCTACATTAAATAGTTCTTTTTTTCCCAATCGTTAAAGCGATTTGTCTCTCCAATAATCTCTTTAATCCATGAAGTGCTTCGATTTGATAATTCACATTGCTTAGCTTTTTTTCATACGTTTCCAGCATCTCTTCGCAATATTCATATTCGTCAGGATCTGCCGCTTCGCTCTTGAACAATACTTTAATCTCATCTGCTGTTAATCCAAGCTTCAAGTATAACTGAATTGCTTTGACTCGTTCTATGGCCGATTCGTCGAAATCCCGGTAATCGTTCTCCAACCTATCGGCGTTTAAAAGTCCTTTATTTTCATAATGCCGGATTGATCGTATGCTGACATTGGTCAATCGTGCTAGTTCGCTTATTTTCACTCCTTACAAGCCCCCTTGCATGTTCGTAATAAATTGATTATACAACGCTGGTTTTCCATTATTATTTCACCTGAATGAACTTGAAGCATCTGTAAAATAAGTTTTTCCCAAAAAGTAATTTAAAGCAACCCTAGCATAACAAGCAGTTTACAATGGTGTTTGCAAATTTTCTCCCAAAACTCCCTTTATTTGTGATACGATTCACCGTTTTAGATTTTAAACTATCCTCCATGATTTATATACACAGTTTATGAACATATTTCTAGCTAAAACGGACGAAAACTTCACCCATATGAGAATATTTTTGGGGTTGTTTACGAGTATACTGGATTAAGAGGACAAAAGAAAACTGTATGATTTTTAGACCTATCTAGGGGGACGGAAACATCGCCATCAAGCTAACAAAATTAAATTTCCTTCAAATGAAAAATACGCTATTCTTTCTGTAGAATCATAGGGAAGGATGGCGTTTTTGTACATTAAGAACTTTATGTGTTGGGTGAACACTTATTTTCCTTATATAACGTATTAGCATGATGTTTTAAATCTTTGATGAATACTAGAATCCCCTGACTAGACATTCTAGTATGTTGGAGATGAAATATGTTGCCTTTTCCGATTTCTAACTCGTTTGAATTCAATCTAATAGGGATATTCTTAAAGACATGCCATGGAAAGTACAAGTGTATAAAAGTTTTTCTAAAATATATACCCGATTGACAAATTAATACGCCATCTGGTCCTATACTCAAATTACCAAGGACAGAAGTATCTAAAAAAGAAATGATTTCTTCTTCTTTTGAAACAATACATCGTGTCCAAATTTCCTTTAGCTTTTTGTCGGAAATATGAGTGTCTACAAATAAACCATTATCAGGTTTTAATAATTCATCTTACGTCTCAAACAAAGAGCAGATTGATTTTATCTCGTCAATTTTTATACTGGATGTATATCATTTTGCTTTGAATTTAAGAAAGGACTTTAGTACAGAATTTTCAATTGAAAAAAAGGAAGGAGGGGTGTATGATTCGGATAAGCAATTTGAGGGGAGATCTGCAATGAATATTGAGCAATTACAATATGTTATTAAGGTTGCTGAAACAAGATCTATTTCTAGTTCATCAGAACTTCTACATATCTCTCAGGCTGGAATTAGTATGGCTATTTCGAATCTGGAGAAAGAATTAGGGATAAAAATATTCAAGCGTTCGCGAGCGGGTACTATACCGACAAAAGAAGGGGAAGAAATTATTCGAAAAGCATATGATGTTGTTAACAAACTACAGGAAATAAGAGATACAGCTAATACTTATGCAGATGTTATGGAGAAGGAATTGAGAATTTCATCCACTCAAGGACTATTTCTCACAATTTTGCCTCAAGCTTTAGCTTTGTTTAAGAATAAGTACCCTAATGTAAATGTTTTTATAGAGGAGAAGGGTGGATATTACGTTATCGAAGATGTACTAAAGAATAAAGTTGACATTGGATTAATGCATCTTCCAAAAAGAAAATTAAAAGAAGAAGAATTGGATTTCCGGATTTTATTGGAAGGAAGACTTATTGTCACCGTTGGTAAACATTCTCCATTGGCTAAAAGAAAAAGTGTAACCCCACAGGAATTACTTGGACAAAATCTTGTCGTTTATAACGGGCCGAACATGCATTCTTTCATCCAATATTATATTAAACAGTTTGGAGAAATGAATATCTTATTTTCTACAAACAATACCGAAATTATGAAAAAGACAGTGGCTGAAGATTTAGCTATCGCTTTTTCTTATGATATTGGAATAAAGAGTGATCCGTACTATCTAAGTGGAGAGCTTATTGCAATTCCTTTAGTTAATATGGAGCATAACGCTTTAGATTTAGGATGGGTTCAATCGAAGAAACATGGTTTGTCAAAAGTGGGGAAAGAATTTGTTAAATGTCTTGAATACATATCTAAATATAAAAAATAGTACGTTCTCTTATCGGGATACGTACTATTTTTTATATTTAATATTCTTTTATCCTTAATATTTGTAAAACAAGTCTCATAATTTTTTCAGGAATCTTATATCAATTTTATTTAAGTTATTATAAATAATCGTTAATTTACTTAAATAAAAATTATACTTATACTAAACTTAAATATTTATAATTTTCAGAATTATAAACCGAAAGAAAGTAAATTTATGATGCGAGATAGGTTAGCAAATTATAATCTGGGTATTTATTAAACTGTACGAAATCAAATAAATAGAAAGAAGGGGAATAAATGATAACAGCATCTGAAAAGGATTTAAATGTAATTCATACTAACATGTGCAGGTTCATTCAAGATGAATTGCTTCCTTTTGAAGCAGAACAAAAATTGAATGCAGAAGAGGATATTCCGATGGAAGCGATTAAATGGGTGAGGGAACGATCCCGAGAATTGGGGTTTTACGGAATTAACCTACCTAAAGAGCTTGGAGGACAAAATCTTAGCTTAAAAGGACTATGTTTACTGAAAGAAGAACTTGCTCGTTCGGGGGCTATATTATGGGGACAAGTTATTGGTGAAATAGGAGGACCATTGAGAATTGGGCAAATGTTAGGCAGTTTTACCCAAGAACAGAGAGAGAAATATATTATGCCGATTGTAACTGGTGAAACTAGTTGTTGCTTTGCCCTAACGGAACCTAATGCTGGTTCAGATGCATTTGCAATTGAAACTACAGCTGTTAGAGACGGCGATAACTATATATTAAATGGAAAGAAGCATTTTATAAGTGCGGCTCCTTATGCTGACTTTGCTATTGTTATGGCAAAAGAATTGCTAGATGAAAAAAAGGAGGGAATCACAGCTTTTATTGTAGATAAAAAAACGCCGAATAATTCGGGGTTTGAATTAGGGGAAATTCAAGTTCCAATTTCAGGAGAACGTATTCATGCTGAATTAATATTTAATCAATGTCGGGTACCAGCTTCCAATATTATAGGAGAGTCAGGAAAAGGGTTGTTACTTGGATTGCAAAGAATTAGTGTAAACCGTGCTTCACATGCTTGTGGATTTATTGGAATGGCTCAATATCTTCTCGACTTATCGATTGAACAGGCTCAAACCAGAATTCAATTTGGAAGAGTGATTGGGGAATTTCAGGCCATCCAGCATATGCTTGCGGATATGGCTACGGAAATTTATGCGGCTAGATGTATGGTTTATGATGTCATTGAAAGAATTGATCAGGGAAAAGAAAAACGTATGGATGCTTCGATGGCTAAGCTTTTTGCAGCAGAAATGGTCAACCGTGTAGCAGATAAGGCAATCCAAATTTTTGGATCGCAAGGATTAGAAAAAGGGCATCCTGTCGAGAAAATGTACAGAAGTGCAAGGATGTTTAGGATCCTTAGTGGTACTTCTGAAATTCAGAGAAATACGATTGCTAAGGAGTTATTGAGAGAAAAGGCCTCAAGTAACTATCTCAAAAGATAATGAAGGGAGAGTAAATAGATGGTCTCTGATTATTTTAAACAGATAAAAGTCATTGATTTATCTCGAATGCTTCCTGGGCCATACTGTACTATGCTACTAGGTGATTTAGGAATGGAAATCATTAAGGTGGAAGATATTGAGTATGGTGATACAACTAGAGATACAGCAAAACCGATATTCAATATGTTGAACCGTAATAAAAAATCAATCGCCATTAATCTAAAAGAGGAAGAGGGAAAAGAGGTACTACGGCAGTTAGTAAAAGAGGCAGATATATTTTTAGAAGGGTTCCGTCCAGGTGTTTTAAAACGCTTGGGTTTCGGATATGAGCAGGTGAAAGAAATAAATTCACAGATTGTATATTGTTCTTTGTCCGGTTTCGGACAAACAGGTCCTTATAAGGATCGTCCAGGTCATGATTTGAATTTTTTAGCATTAGCTGGAATGATTGGTATTCCATCGCAAATGGAAATGCCTACGACACGTCCTGCTACTCGGATAGCTGATTTGGCGGGAGGGTTAATGACTGCTTTTTCAATCCTTGCTGCCTTTATGGATTCCAAACATTCAAACCGGGGACAATATGTTGATGTTTCTATGACGGATGTTTTGGCAACTTGGGTGGGACTGTTTTTACCTGCTCTCATTAAAGATGAGAAAGCACTTTCTGAGAAAGATTGTCCATTGGTTATCCCTGGAAATGATATGTATGAATCTAAAGATAGGAAATGGCTGACCCTTGGGTTAAATGAAGAGAAGTTTTGGAAAAAGTTCCTTCAATGCTTACAGGAGGAATTTCCTAATCGTAGTGTAGAGCAGTGGAGAAACCCTGTATACAGAATACGTAAAAAAGTAGAGCTACACGATTTAATAAAAGGAATGATTCTATCTAAGACATTTAACTACTGGGAAAGAACTTTTAATTCATCGGATATACCATGGGCTCCTGTCAATAGTGCTGTTGATGTAATCAAAGATCCACATTTAAAAGTACGTCAAATTTTCTACAATTATTTTAATAAAGAAACAGGGGAAGAAGAACTACAGACTCGATTTCCTGCACTATTTTCAACATCACTCCCTTCTTTGCAAAATTCAGCCCCATCATTAGGGCAGCATACGAAAGAAATATTAACAGGCTTAAATTATCAATCTCCAGTTATAGATTATTTACAAAATATAAAAGCGGTGGGAATCCGCTAATAGATTAATAGGAGGGATGGTTATTTATGCATCAGACGACATTTCAATCACTGCTTTTAAAGGGAATAGAGCGATTTGGTGAATTGCCGGCTATCACCTTATTGCCGGCAGAAGAAACAATAACATACAAGGAGTTACTAGAAAAATCACGGTGTATAGCAGAATATCTTCTCCGTTTAGGTGTGGAGAAAGGTACCCATGTGGCCACCCTTATTCCAAACAGTCTTGAGAATGTATTATTTAATATTGCTATTGCTCAATGTGGAGCTACTTTAATACCATTAGGAGAAAAACTGGGGATTCGTGAAGTTGATTATATTTTGAAAGAGTCACAACCCAAAATCATCATTGTGGCAACAAATCCACATATTCAAACAGTACATGAATACTTAGAGGGAGCAGAAGATGGTTCGGTTCACGTTATTGGTCTGCCTGGATTCGATATACATTATCCTGAAACGTTCGAGATATTTCGATGGCAAAAACAATTATCATTTCTAGATTTACCGACTGTCTTGCCAGATGATATTGCCCTTTTATCTTATACAGGTGGAACAACAGGAACTCCTAAAGGTGTGATGCACTCTCAAAAAGGACTAGGTGCTGCTATGATTTCTGCTTGCATTGAAGATCCACTTGATGACCAAGATAGGTTGTTATTAAGCACACCACTCGTGCATTCAGCAGGCTCGATTCTTTGGAGATCTCTTCTCTCAGGAGTGCACGTTTATATTATGCGTGGATTTCAAGCGGAACATATTATGAACGCAATTAAGGATTATAGGATTACAACCACATTCATGGTACCGACAATGTTATACAGATTACTCGATCTGACGAAGAAAATGAAATATGATGTGAGCTCCTTACGAAATATCTATTACGGTGCTTCACCTATTTCTCAAGAGCGTTTAAAGGAAGCTTTTGAAGTATTTGGACCTGTTATTCGCCAACAGTATGGAATGACAGAATGTAATATTGTTATCTCAAGATTTTCTAAAAGTGCTCATATGTGGGCATTCCACAATAAATTAGAGGCATTAAAAAGTTGTGGAAAGCCCTGCTTAATGACGGAAGTTCGTATTATTGACGATTATGGAAATGATGTTAAGCCCTTAGAAAACGGGGAAATTATTATAAAATCTCCAGCAATGATGGCGGGATATTATCAAAAGCCAGAGCTAACTAAAAAGGTAATCCGTGATGGCTGGCTTTACACAGGTGATATTGGGAAACGGGATGAGAATGGATTCCTCTATATTGTGGATCGGAAGAAGGATATGATTATTTCTGGTGGGATGAATGTATATTCATCAGAAGTAGAGCGTGTAGTGAATCAGCATCCAGCGGTTTCTCTGTGTACCTGTATTGGTATTCCTCACCCTGATTGGGGTGAATCGGTATGTGTAATTGTTTCTAAAAAGAAGGGAGTTAGTTGTACTGAAGAGGAGATAATCCATTTTTGCAGACAAAATACTTCTAAATACATGGTACCTAAAGAGGTTTATTTCCGCGACACCTTTCCACTCACAACAATTGGAAAGATTGATAAGAAGGAGTTAAAAAAGATTTACTCACAACAAATAGTAGAGAATAGATGAACCAATAGCCGGGAATAATTATTTTCTTCTCGGCTAAAAACTCTTTTATTTGAAAGCGTTTTCTAAAAAGGGGTGAAGATGGGTGAATAGTTATCCGGATAGAAAGCGAAAATTCATGATTTTGGGTCTTCTTTTCATAGGAATGATTTTAAGTTTTTTTGATCGTCTAGCAATTAATGTGGGGATTATTCCTATCGAGGAAGAATTTCAACTCAATCCATCACAGACCGGATTACTGATAAGTGTATTCTTTTTTAGCTATTCTATTATGCAACTACTTGGTGGGTGGCTGACAGATAAGTTTGGTGCAAGAATAATGATTACTATTTCCCTCATAAGCTGGTCAATATTTACGATAATGACTGGTGTTGCATGGTCATTTGCTTCTCTATTATGTATTCGCTTTTTATTCGGATTAGGGGAAGGACCATTTCACTCCGCGGCAATATTATCAATCTACGAAAACTTCCATGAAAAAGAAAGAGGTAGGGCAAATTCCTTTTTCATGTCAGCCCAAAGTATTGGAGGAGTTTTAGGAAGTGTAGTTGCGGCATCAATTATAGTAATGCTTGGATGGCGTGGAATGTTTATAAGTCTTGGTATACCTGGTTTCTTAATAGCTCTTATTTTCTGGTTTGTCTTAAAACCTCAAAATATCAAAACTATAAAAAAGAGTAATCAAAACATAAATAAAACTTCTTTAAAGAAATTATTTAAATTGGATAACACGTGGAAAATCGCTGTCACTAAGTTTTTTGCAAGTATAGTCAACTGGGGCTTGATTTCCTGGATGCCTATATACTTGGTGAAAGAAAGGGGCCTTGATTTAGTTGCGGCTGGTGGATTAATAGTAATCCCGTATATTGCTAGTTTTCTAATGTTTAATCTAAATGGATGGATCCTTGATAAATATATGATAGGTACCGAAAAGTATCTTGTTATTACAGGGTCTGTTTTAACTGCCATATTTATTATTTTGATGTCAAATGCTACAAACATAACCTTTTTTATCACCTTTTTTACACTGACTGCCATGTCTATATCTTTCATTGGAACGACACTTCTTACTATAGTATTAAAATACGGACCAAAGGAGCTCATTGGATCAGTATCGGGGCTTGTAAGTTTTGCAGGTCAAGTTGCTGGTGCAATTTCTCCTGCTGTAATTGGTTTAATTATTAGCTTGTTCAATGGCTCCTATGATGCAGCATTTTGGTTTTTAGTTGTTTCTGCGTTTTTGGCAGCAAGTGTTGGTTTCACTATTAATAATAAAGCACATTTGTCCCAAAAGCAGGTCAAAAAAGTAATTTCTAATTAATCCTCCTATATAATGCAACCTTTCCGTATTACAAATTCATAAACATTACTAAAATAAAAATAAAAATAAGCGTTTTCTGCGTTGTTTTATGATGTATAGTCTGTTTAGCTGAATGTCTGTATAAATTCTTATGGCCTAAACACATACTATTCAATCAATTTTACAAATAGAAAAAGCTTAAAATATTTATAAATCAAGTGGTGATAATTCGAAAAATAGAGGTGTTTGATATGATAAATTATGATAGATTATCTAAAATTATTGAGGAAAATAGAGAAATATTTATTTATGTAAGCGATAGTATTTGGGAGTACGCTGAAACTCGATTTGAAGAGTTTCAATCTTCCAGCATCATTTGTAGGGTTCTAGAGGAAGAAGGGTTTAAAGTAGAGCGTGGAGTTGCTAGCATGGAGACTGCCTTTATTGGGAGTTACGGAAGTGGAGGTCCCATAATTGCTATTCTTGGAGAATTTGATGCACTTCCTGGATTAAGTCAAAAACGTGGAATACCTACTCGTGAACCAATTAAAGAGGGAGGGGCCGGTCATGGGTGTGGGCATAATTTGCTAGGTAGCGGATCATTGGCAGCAGTATTTGCAGTAAAACGTTATATGGAAGAAAATCAAATAGAAGGAACCATACGTTATTATGGGTGTCCAGCTGAGGAAGGAGGATCTGGAAAAACGATAATGGTCCGTGAAGGTGTATTTCATGATGTGGATATTGCTATCTCTTGGCATCCTTATCCTTTTAATGCAGTCGTATCAGTGACTAATCTTGCAAACTATCAAGTTTATTTCAAATTTAAGGGAAAATCGGCTCATGCATCGAATGCACCTCATCTCGGACGCAGTGCATTGGATGCCGTTGAGCTTATGAATGTTGGAGTGAATTTTTTACGTGAACATATAATTCCAGAAGCTCGTGTGCATTATGCTATTACTAATACTGGAGGAATGGCACCTAATGTTGTACAAGCTGAAGCAGAGGTACTCTATACGATCCGTGCCCCAGAAAGATCACAAGTAGAAGAGTTGTATCAACGCATATGCAAGATTGCAAGAGGTGCAGCCATGATGACGGAGACAAAAGTTGATATTATTTTTGATAAGGGATGCTCTAATCTGATTCCAAATCAAACACTCGAAACCATTATGTACGATAACTTCCGTAAACTTGGTGTTCCTATATTTGATGAAGGGGAAAGGGAGTTTGCACGTCAAATTAGGTCTACTTTAACAGCAGCGGATAAGAAAAATATGCTACCGATACGGGAAGGGAAGGAGCTTGCTGAACAACTGAAAGATCAAGATTTATCTACTATACTTTTGCCTTACATGAAAAGAACGTTTCACATGAAAAGTTCAACAGATATAGGAGATGTTAGTTGGATAGTACCTACTGTACAATGCGCAACTAATTGTTTTGCAATGGGGACACAGCCCCATACATGGCAAATTGTAGCCCAGGGAGGAACATCGCTTGGTCAAAAGGGGATGCTTCATGCTGGGAAAGTAATGGCAGCTACCGCTATCGAAATTTTACTTCGACCGGAGATTGTTAGCCA
Source organism: Bacillus thuringiensis (assembly GCF_014932895.1). GTDB lineage: Bacteria > Bacillota > Bacilli > Bacillales > Bacillaceae_G > Bacillus_A > Bacillus_A thuringiensis_AA. The sequence continues at coordinate 87,921 of NZ_JACYOF010000007.1, forward strand.
AGCTAAATTGGAACTACAAGAAAGATTAAATGGTACTAGTTACGTTTGTCCAATCCCACAAGGAATTCAACCCGTTAAAAATTTGTAGTTTTGTAAAGTCTATATAACATTAATGAATATGGAACGGTAACAAAGAGAATGGTCATTTAATAACAGCAAGTATTTGCTCTGTCTCTTTATTCTAGTTTTTAATAAGGCGGGAGATGTCTTTTTTATGGAAGCTTTAAATAAGATGAGGGATATAGATGGAGAAAGTGTGAAATATGCCCAACAACATTTAGCAAATGAAAGAACTTATTTAGCATGGATACGAACAGCTATATCTGTTACAGGCGTAGGATTTTTAACGACTTCATTACATTTTACTATTAAAATTAGCTCCAATCCATATATTAATATGCTAGTTATAGTGCTTGGAATTTTTGCGTGTGCTATTGGTTTTATAACTGGTGTGATGGCTACTATTCAATACGCAAGAAAAAGAAGAGAAATTCAAGCCGGTATCTTTATACCATCTAATCATTCTATCATTTTTGTATCTATACTATTTTCTTTGTTAGTTTTTATGATTTTTATGTATTTGTCTTGCATATTATTTATGAAAACTTAAATGAAGTTATGGAAGTTAGTAAATTAGAATCAAATAAAGAACATAGAAAGAATTAGGGGAAATAATATTAATTGGAGGTACCCCTTAAAGGAGAATACGATGAACATTTTAATTAGAAAATTAGAAGTAAATGATTTAGACAATTTACCGGAGATTAATGATAGTTTTATAGTGAATTCTCGGTTAATTCTTTCTCTTTCAAAAGTAAACAAGCGAATAGAATATACAGTAGAAGACGTTCCAAGTTATGAGAAAAGTTATTTACAAGATCAATATGATGATGAAGAACTAGCGTACACTGAATATTTGAACTACCGCCACTTCTAAACGAAGTGGCGGTAGTTCAATAGAATTGTCCTTTGGTTTAACAAATGCTTTTTTGTAAATAATATGGTTGTTAAACAATTAATTAAGGGGGACTTGTATGCCACAGAATCGAAAAGCAGACAATCAAAACGATACATACAAAGGAAAAGAAATCATGCCAGATAATCCACAAAATCTACCGCGTCATGTGCAAATGGAGCTGCCTCCCGAATTTTCTATAAATCCTCTGTTTGCCCGCGCAGGAGAATCAGTCGTTCCGCGCTTTAACATGCCTGATGAAGGCATGTTACCAGAAACAGCGTATCAAATCGTCCATGATGAAATTACTCTTGATGGCAATGCCCGCTTGAATCTTGCAACATTCGTTAGCACATGGATGGAGCCTACCGCAGAGCACTTATATGCCAAATCATTCGACAAGAACATGATTGACAAGGATGAATATCCACAAACAGCCGAAATTGAGGAGCGATGTGTCCGCATTTTAGCCAACCTCTGGCATTCGCCCAGCCCCCTTACGACTATGGGTGTTTCAACAACTGGATCGTCGGAAGCATGTATGCTCGGGGGGCTTGCATTAAAGAGACGCTGGCAAAACGCACGCAAAAGCGAAGGGAAGCCGGTGGATCGGCCCAATATTGTGTTTAGTTCTGCTGTTCAAGTTGTTTGGGAAAAATTTGCGAACTATTGGGAGGTTGAACCGCGGTATGTGAAGATTAGCCCAGAGCATCCCCGATTGGATCCTAAGGGTGTTCTCGCTGCCGTGGATGAAAATACGATTGGTGTGGTACCGATTCTCGGTGAGACTTATACCGGGCTTTACGAACCGGTTGCCGCTATTGCGAAAGCATTGGACGATTTACAGGAGAGGACGGGCCTCGACATTCCTATGCATGTGGATGCGGCTTCGGGGGGATTTATAGCACCGTTTCTTCAACCAGATTTAATTTGGGATTTTCAATTACCGAGGGTGAAGTCCATCAATGTATCGGGACATAAATATGGGTTAGTCTACCCTGGATTGGGTTGGATAATTTGGCGGGAAGCTGAAGATCTCCCTGAGGATCTAATCTTCCGCGTCTCCTATTTGGGCGGAAACATGCCAACTTTTGCGCTGAATTTCTCTCGTCCTGGCGCACAAGTGCTCCTGCAATATTACAATTACCTGCGTTTAGGGAAAAGTGGGTACTATGATGTCCAAAGGGCTTCTCAGAAAGTCGCTCTTTTTCTTAGCAAGGCGATTCAGAAGATGGAACCGTTCGAACTTTTGTCCGATGGTTCGGATATTCCGGTTTTCGCTTGGCGACTGAAAGATGGTTACACATTAAACTGGAATCTTTATGATTTATCTCGACAATTGCGTGTGTTCGGCTGGCAAGTACCCGCCTATCCATTGCCTCCAGATATGGAAGCGGTGACGATTATGCGCGTTGTGGTTCGAAATGGATTTTCCATGGATCTCGCGCATTTATTTTTGAGGAACCTCAAACAGGCCGTTGCCTTTCTGGATTCCCTAGATGGGCCTATGCCACATGATACGAAATGTGATAATGGGTTTCATCACTAAGTGGGGGCTTCTCGGTTAGTCGTTACTTTTGATAGCTAACGAATTCGTCCTAAGACAGCCGAGCTAACTCCCTTGTTCCAAGGGTTATTTTATTACTATGGTCATTATCCAAAGGAGTGAACAGCCGGTTCACTCCTTTCTTTTATTATTCCTTACTGAAGCTCTCCAGGAACTTTCTGGCCAACGAGGACATGTAACGGTCCTTGATCCAGATCGCCGCGATCCTGGTCTGGAGGGAAGGACTGTCGATTTCCTTATAGATCAGACTACTGTGGTTCGCCAGCTCGAACGCGGATTTAGGGATAATTCCGATGCCGAGGCCGGCATTGGCCCAAAGTAGGGTGGTCCGTGCATCATCATTTTTACAGAATAGGTTTGGCTCGAAGCCGGCTTTCTGACAAGTCTCGCGAATTAGCTGCTCGAATCGGCGGTAAATGACCAGAGGGCGTTCGTGCAGCTCTTCGATTCGGATGGCATCCCGCCCGCCACACCAATCCAGCTCCGGGGTCATCACGGCGATCATCGGCTCGATTTCCGCATATTTGTATCCCATTCCTGCATTATGAAACGGAGTTCTAACGATTCCCAGTTCGATGACCCCACTCTGTAGCAATTCAATGACCCTGAACGTGTTTCCCTCATGGATTTCAAATTTGATTCCAGTGTAAGCTTTGTGAAATTCGGATAATCTATCCTTTAATAACGTTGCTCCTGAGGAGGACACCGTTCCAATCGCCAATGTTCCCTTCAATCCTTTGGCAAAGTCACTGACCTCTCTTGACGTCGAATCTGTTAAATCTAGAATTTGCTGCGCTCTGCGGCGCAGAATCTCCCCTGCGTCCGTGAGCCGGATACTGCGTGCACCGCGCTCTACCAACTTCACGCCAAGCTCCTCCTCCAACAGCTTAAGCTGCTGGCTGAGCGGGGGTTGAGCCATTTGCAGCTTTTTGGCGGCCGAGGTAATCTGGCCTTCCTCCGCAATCGCCAGGAAGTATTTCAATTGCCTAATGTCCATAAGGTTCTCCTTTTAATTGCCATATTAATTTCGTATAGATTAGATATTAATCAAATATTATTAATATGGAAGATGTTATGTTATTTTTTAATCATATCCGGTAAATAAATTTCGTCAAACCTTTTGTATTGCATTAAATTGAATATTTTAGTCCAAGTGCAGAATGGTCGCTTTTTAGTACCGAGAAGGTTAGGTGAAGATAGGGTGTGAGGAGAGGAGTGTACGTAGTTTGTACGTTAGCACCAGAATGCCCAGGTGAATTCAAGATTCGATATCGAAATCACTTTATAAGCGACCTTTATATCAATCATGATGGGGATGATACTTTGTTTAGACTCACAAGATTTTTAAAACCTTACAAGAAGGAAAGTATTCTAGGCCCTTTCTTTAAGCTGGTGGAGGCAATTCTCGAGCTTCTTTTGCCGACGATTGTGGCCCTGATTGTGAACCATGGAATAGGCAGGAATGATATCGCTTATGTATGGAAGATGGGTGGTTTAATGGTCGTCATGTCGATACTGGGCTTCGGCAGCTCGCTAATCTGTCAATATTATGCGGCCCGGGCATCACAGGGGTTCGGTACAACGCTGCGTAATACGCTGTTCCGGCATATTTCGACGCTGTCTTATACTGAGATTGACCGCTTTGGAACACCATCATTGATCAACCGTATCACAAATGATGTCAATCAGCTGCAGATTGCGGTAGCAATGCTGATTCGGCTCGTGATTCGTGCCCCGTTCATTTGCATTGGTGCAATCATCATGTCGATGCTGCTTGATTTTAGACTATCGCTTGTTCTGATTGCGGCAACACCAGTGTTTGCTATTATTCTATATTTGATTATTACCAAGACAACACCTATGTATCGGTTATACCAGAAGAAGTTGGACAGAATCGCACTAGTATTGAGTGAGAATCTGACGGGAGTTCGCGTCATTCGTGCGTTTGCTAAGAGGCAGGCCGAGAAGGAGAGATTTCGCGAGGCTTCCGACGACATTACGGCCACTGCGATCCGAGTAGGGCGGGTGTCTGCGCTGCTTAGTCCGGTAACGACGGTTGTTGTCAACGGGGCGATTATCGCTATTCTATGGATTGGTGGTTTCCACATTAATGCGGGCACATTATCTTCTGGCGAGGTCATCGCCTTTATTAACTACGTGACGCAAATTTTGCTCGCTTTGATTGTTGTGTCGAATCTGATTATTATTTTTACCAAGGCAGCGTCTTCAGCATCACGGATTAATGAGGTGTTCGATACTGTTCCTTCCATTGCTGACCCTGCGCCAGAGGAGCGAAAACAGTCTGCAGCGAGAATAGAAGATAAGAAGGATGGTCCCGCTGTTACATTTAATCATGTCACCTTCGGATATAGTGCAACGAGTGATCCGGCTCTGACAGATATATCGGTGGAGATAAAACGTGGTGAGACTGTGGGAATTATCGGTGGTACTGGTTCAGGGAAATCTACATTTGTGAACTTGATTCCGAGATTTTATGACGCTACCTCCGGGCAAATCCTCGTCAACGGAATCGATGTAAGGGATTATAGCCTACATGAGCTTCGCGGCGAGATTGGGATCGTTCCGCAGAAGGCATTGCTCTTCACAGGAACGATTGCCGATAACATCCGCTGGGGCAACGAATTCGCTACGGATCAAGAGGTCAAGCGGGCTGCTATCATTGCACAGGCCGATGAATTCATAACGAAAATGCCGGAGGGCTATAACACTCTGGTTTCCAGGGGCGGACTTAATCTGTCGGGTGGGCAGAAGCAGCGCTTAACGATTGCCCGCGCAATTGTCGCCAGTCCCGATATTCTCATCCTTGATGATTCTTCGAGTGCACTTGATTTTGCCACAGATGTGGCGTTAAGAAGATCGATCCGGGAGAACAGCCAGGAGATGACGGTATTTATCGTCTCGCAGCGGGTTAGCACCGTGCAGCAGGCGGATAAGATCATCGTCATTGAAGACGGACGGATCGCTGGCATCGGCACTGATGCTGAACTCAAGCGAGATTGTAGTGTCTATCAAGAGATTTGCCGCTCACAGTTCTCTAATGAGGAGGTAGGACAACAATGAACATGAAGCAAACATGGGGAAGACTACTAATTTATACAGGAAAATATAAAAGCTATACAATCTGGGCCTTCATTAGTGCGAGTATTAGCGTAGCTTCTAGCTTAATCGGACCACTTATGATTGGGATTACGATTGACCATATGGTCGGCAAGGGTGCTGTTGAGTTCGCGGACATATTCAGACTGCTTATGCAGCTTAGTCTGGTGTATCTCATCGGAGGCTTGTTCGGCTGGCTGTTGACATATCTTACGAATCGGATTGCTAATCAAACGGTAAATGATTTGCGCAGCGAGATGTTCGACAGGCTGAATGTTCTGCCACTGAAATATCATGATAAACATCCGCAAGGGGACAGCATCAGTCGATTCGTAAACGATATGGATGCTATATCGGACGGGTTGCTGCAAGGATTCTCCACATTATTAACCGGCGTTGTTACAATCATCGGGGCAATCGTGCTCATGCTGTATACGAATCCGCTCATGACCGTCGTCGTGCTATTATCTGCACCAGTGACCTTCTTCGTAGCGCGGTTCATCACGATGCGCTCCCAGCAGCTATTTCGTGATCAGGCCCGTATATTGGGTGGGCTGAATGGCTATGTAGAGGAGATGATCGGCGGGCAGAAGGTTGTTCAGGCCTTCCGTTATGAAGACCATTCTTTTGCGGAGTTTACAGCGCGAAATGATGAATTATATCACACTGGGGTAAAATCACAATTCGTCAGCTCTCTGTCGAATCCATCCACTCGTTTGGTGAACAATGTTACCTTCTCAATCATTGCCTTAATTGGGAGTATTATGGTTATCCTGTCCAGAATATCGGTCGGGGGACTATCGAGCTTCCTGATTTATGCCAATCTGTTCGCTAAGCCGTTTAACGAGATTACCGGAGTAATTACACAGTTGCAATCAGCTACGGCCTCGGCGCAACGTATCTTCCAGGTACTTGATGAATCGGCGGAGTCACCGGACACGATCGATGCAGTTCATATCCCGGCGAAGCAGGGGACAATTACGTTTCGGCATGTGAAGTTCGCTTACCAGCCTGACCGTCCCCTTATTACCGATTTGAACCTCGTTGTCGAACCAGGTACGCGGGTCGCAATCGTGGGACAGACCGGTGCTGGCAAGACAACGCTGGTGAATCTGTTAATGCGATTCTATGATGTTGATGCCGGCGAGATTGCGATAGACGGTATTAACATTAACGATATGGCACGTGACAGCTTACGTCATACCTTCGGGATGGTGCTACAGGATACTTGGCTGTTCGGCGGGACAATCCATGACAATATCGCCTACGGGAAACCGAATGCCAGCCAGGAGGAGGTTATCGCTGCCGCTAAGGCGGCTAACGCTCACAGCTTCATCAAGCGGCTGCCGCAGGGCTATAATACAGTAATCAATGGCTCCGGCGACAGCCTGTCCCAGGGGCAGAAACAGCTCTTGACGATTGCTCGAGTTATGCTGGTTGATCCGCCTATGCTAATTCTCGACGAAGCGACGAGCAGCATTGATACGCTGACAGAGATTCGTATCCAGGCAGCGTTCCTGAAGATGATGGAAGGCAGAACGAGCTTCGTTATCGCCCACCGTCTGTCGACAATCCGTGAGGCCGATATGATTCTCTACATGAAGGACGGGGATGTCGTCGAGAGCGGCAGTCATGAACAACTGCTGGAGCGCGGTGGGTATTACGCCAATCTGTATAACAGCCAATTCGCGGCTGTGAATGGTTAGTAGACTATTAGAAATACTATTCCGAAAGTGCTCACGATGCGTGGACCGGGTCTTGGCCTAACTTATCTCCATCATTGTATTCGATGTAGTGCAACTCCATAAAGTTGACTTTTTTATCACTAGGGTTTATTCTATTTATGCAAGTAATGACTTGCATTTGGGTTTGGATGTTGGATAAAGATTATGTGAAAGTTGGATGAAACGTGAATGAAATGACAAACACATCAGAACGTATTATTGAGGCTTTTTTAGAATTATTCCGCACTTATGGCTATAAGGGAACGACGACCCGCTCGATTTCGGAACTAGCGGGCGTAAACGAAGTAACCATCTTTCGGAATTTCGGAAGCAAAAAGAATATTATGGAAAAAGCCGTTGAATCCTTATCGCGTGATATGGAGTTGGATAAATTAATGCCTGGAGAGATGACTTGGAATCTTGAAGATGACTTGTTGTGTATTGCAGAAGGGTATCTTGCATATATAGAAAAATTAAAGGATTTGATTTTGATTAGTTTTCAGGAAGCTGAAATGTTTCCAGAGCTCAAAGAAAAAATTGCATTAATTCCTAAACAATTAAAAGAAAGTTTGGTTTCATATTTCATTGAGATGAGTAAAAAGGGGAAGATCATTGAAACTGATATGGAAGCTCAGGCTATGAACTTTATTTGGATGAATTTCGGTTACTTTCTTTCTAACTCTCGCTTTGGTGACAATTTATTTTCAAATTCAAAAGAGACTTTTTTAAAACATAGTGTCCAACTATTTTCTAGGGGGCTAACTCCCTAGTTCTTTTTTTACACCCAATGCAAGCAAGTACTTGCTATAATACATCGGCAAGGAGTACGACAATGAAAACTTTAAAAAATTTCTTTAAATTCCCCCCAACATTCGTTGGAATTGCAACAGCATTTGCCTTTCTGTTAATTTTCTTTTGTGTGTGGATGACTGCATACGATGGTGTTACTGATCGGGTAAACCAATTAAAAGTCGGGTTAGTTAATGAAGATAATCAAATGGGAACCAATATTGAAAAAAACTTAAAGGAAAATCTGCCCTTTAAAGTTAAAAGCTATGGCTCTGTAACACATGCCAAAAAAGACATGGACAACCGTAACTTGGATATGGTTATTCAAATTCCTGCAAATTTCTCAAGTCTATTGAAAGAAGTTAATACTACAGAGATTAACTATTTCATAAATCAAGCAAATTCATCTTTGACAAAACAGATTATGGAAGGAGCGACAAAGGATATTACGCAAACAATTAATAAAAATGTATATACGTATAAACAAAAACTTATTTCTTCCAACCTATCTAACGAACTAAGTACAGGGATACCATCAGAAGAGTTGGCTCAAAATTTATCAGAAAACATTAAGAAAGTGTTGAATTCGTTAAACGTTGATTCTGTGCAATCATCTGTCAAAAAAACAAACAATACAGAAGGCTTTGCAGCAACCATGATTCCATTTTTGATTGTTCTTGCATCATGGGTTGGAGCTATGCTTATGAGTTTAAATCTTAATATTGTTGCAACAATATTAAAAAACACTCACGGAAAATGGTCTATATTTTTATCAAGACAAGTTATTAATATTATCGTATCTGTTATTTTAGCTGTTATCACGTTATTATTGATGACCTTATTTAACATTAAATTGAATACAAGCTTGTTTGAAACATGGATCTTCCAAACTCTTGTATTTTTCTCTTTCTTAAGCGTAACACAAATGTTTATCGTTCTATTTGGTCCTGCTGGCATGGTTTTTAATATCATTTCACTGTCAATACAATTAGTTACTTTTGGAGTAATTGTTCCAAAAGCGTTGCTATCAAATTTTTATCAAACCGTAGGTTCTTTTTTCCCTGGAACTTATGTAGCCGACGGATATCAAACAATAATTTTTGGAGGAAAAGATCTATCACACGATATGAATATTCTTCTTTGCACTTCAATTCTTACCATTTTTATAGCAATGGGAAGAATTATTCTGCAAAAAAACATTAAAATCGAATCAATCAAACAAACTGCCAACAGATAAAAATCTTATGGCTATTAGATGATGATACATTTATAGATTTCTTTTACAGGTAGCGCCCATACCAGCTGAAAATAAGAAGGATGCTAATGAACACGATAAACGTTCACATTATTTTTTTGACTGAAAAGGGTGAAAAGATTAAAAGAAATGTTTTATCTGTAGTTAAAAATGCTCACGATTTTGCGACAAGCAATGTAACTAAAGAGGAGGTTCAACAGTTAAATAATTTGTTAAACAAATTATTTAATATAAGTATTAATCAGTGGTTCTTTATAAAATTCGTATATATTATAAGGTCCAAAATCTAAATAAAGGAGTGGGATATATTATGATGAATGAAAAGGTAGCAATTATAACTGGAGCAAGTAGAGGAATCGGGGCTGCGACGGCAAAGCTGTTTGCTGAACATGGAGCAAAGGTAGTTGTAAACTATGCCAATAATACAAAAGCTGCACAAGAGGTAGTAGAATCCATTCGCGAAAAAGGTGGAAACTCTATAGCGATTAAGGCAGATGTGAGAAATCAAGGTGAAATGGATTCTTTAGTAAAAGAGACAATTTCACACTTTGGAAAAGTTGATGTTTTAGTAAACAATGCAGCTATTTCTTTTGCTATGAAATCCTTCTGTGACATGGAATGGGATGAATTGAGAACTAAATTAGAAGAAGAAGTTAAGGCAGCTTTCATTGCAACGAAATCAGTACTACCTATTATGAAAGAACAAAAACACGGAAAATTGGTATATATTTCAAGTAGTTTAAGTCATCAACCTTTTCCTAACTTTATTGCTCATGGAACAGCAAAAGGAGCACTTAATTCTTTTGTAAAGTATGTAGCACAAGAGTTAGGTCCGTTTAATATCACAGCAAATGTAGTAGCACCGGGTATGGTTGAAACAGATGCTACTACACATACTCCTGTAGTGCAAAAAGAACAGGTGAAAATGTCCACTCCATTAGGGAGAATTGCTAAACCCGAGGATATTGCACGTTCTGTATTGTTTTTTGCAAGTAATCAAAGTGCATTTGTTACAGGAACGTATGCTCCTGTATCGGGTGGCATGGAAATGAACAATTAGTTATTAAAAAGTCTCAACATGGCACATTCACTCGCAGCTTATAGGTGCTAATCTAATTACATTAGTATCTGATCCAAACAATTCAGAAAGAATTTAATGTGGTACTTTTGATAGAAGATTATGGAGAAGAAAAGATGGAGTGGAATCTTTTGTGCAAAGGGAGCTTTTATCTGGTAGCTATCAAATTATATACATTGAAAAAGGGAACTTTAACGTAGTGTTTTAATCAATGATTTTATTATGGGGAGAAGTTCCTTCTGAACCGTACCTCCAATTTGTTAGACGGCTAACTAACAATTGGAGGCGCGGTTTTATTATGTCTAGAAAATATAAATTCGAATTTAAAAGAAATGCCGTTGATCATTATTTAAATATAAATGCTTCTTTTAAAGTAACGGAAAAAAATATTAAATGAATATATCGTTATTAAAAGAGTGGGTGGTATATACTTGAGAACAAGGAATAGAGTCCGTGAACTACTCGCCACTTAGCAAAGCTTGAAGTGGGAGCTTCTCAGTTCCAAGACGAAAGCAACCTTTCGTCTCCCTGAGGGTTACTTCGGGGTGTTCCACCCCTAGATGTCCAACGCTTGGATGTTCTCTGGGTACGGTTGATATTTTACGCAGGAACCGAATGGCTTGGTTTTCGCACTCTATTTTCTTCCTGCAACCTTCTATATCAAGTTATCAAAGAACTTCATATAGCTAGTTTATCAAACGTTTTTGGCTAAGCCAAACCGAAATTCATCTTCCACCTACCGTTGGGCTAGCACCCTTCACACGCTCGAGGAAGGAGAATTCTTTCGGTAAATTCGTTAAACTCGTTAAACTCTAAATGTGTACCTTTTGGAACAAAAAAATAGAATCCTTATGATAAGAGTTCTGCAACAGGAAACAATAAATATATAGAAGTAAGGCAAAGAGAATTACTTATTATTATATCTTCTATATGTATAATGTAATGCTGAGAAAATGTTAAGAAAGGGTCACACCATTCTCATATGTATTATGTAGTAATGGTTGAAACGGCTGCTTCATAAACGAGTTGCTGTTTACCATGAACCATTATAGGAATCGTAAATGCGTCTATTGCAAGAATTCGTCCGGTTATTCTGCCCCCCTATAAAACCATAGTGATTAACTTTTTTCTCTTTTAATAATTCATATGTTTTTTCTTGTAGACCGTTCATATAGCTTCCGGCTTTCTATAATCGTATCATACTTAAATTTAAATACTGTTTTATACACGTATTTCTCATTATAGCCATTGAAAAGGAATCTCCTAGTATTACGGATTTATTTTTTATTACAAGAAAGCTCATTTTTTCGTTATGGAGGTGTTTTGACATATTAGCTTGATGGGCATGGGGCGGTATCGCATGCCCATCAACTTAATATTTGGAAGTTTTCGATGAACTAAAGCCACTTAACATAAAAACCCCCTTTAGATAGTCATGTCTAAAGGGGGAAAAGGATGCAATTGTTTAAAAAATGCTACGCCTTTTTTATTTGTCGAGGATAGACATAGGAAGAGTTATATTAACTGTTGTTCCTTTACCTACGTCACTTTCAATAAATATCTTTCCTTGGTGCTTCTCAATAATTTTATAACAGATCATTAATCCTAAACCGATACCATTTTCTTTGATACTATAAAATGGTTCTCCAAGGTAAGGTATACGTTCCGGTTCAATTCCACACCCATAATCAGTAAATCGAATGTTTACCTGGTTTTGATCAGGCACATATTCGATTTGAATCAAGATTTCTCCCCCCATTGAAGTTGCCTCAATTGCATTTTTTAAGATATTTATAAAAACTTGTTTTAATTGATTACATTCACAAAGTATGAATGAAGTATCAGATGTAAACTCAGTTTTAATTTGGATGCAATTCATTGTCGCTTGAGGTTCTAGTAACATTACAACTTGTTTCATTAGCACATTCAGGTCATTAGTTTTAATTTCTAATGCCTCAGGTTTTGCTAATGTCATAAATTCATTCGTAATACTATCTATACGTTCAATCTCTGATAACACTATATCTATATAATGCTCAGTGTTTTTATTTTCCATTGATTTTAATAACTGCATGAATCCTTTCATTGCTGCTAAAGGATTTTTAATTTCATGAGCAATTGCAGTGGATAGTTGACCTACTACAGCAAGTTTCTCCGATTTTCGTAATAATTCCTCTGTTTTTAGCCGTTCGGTGATATCTCGAGAGATACTCAAGAAAACTTTTTTGCCATTCAAGTTAAACACACGAACAGAAAATTCAACATTCATGGCTTTCCCTTTAGGAAAAATAAATTCATCTTGTAATGTGAAAACAGTTTGCCCTTCTCTAATTTTTTCTATGATTCTTTGAACCATTGGAGAATCTGGCGGAACGTTACTAGGAAATGCCATTGAAAGAAGCTCTTCTCTACTATATCCAAATCTTTCACACGCAACAGGATTTACTTCGATAAAGCGAGTTGGAGATTGATCCTCATTCAGCTCCACTACATATACTGCATCAGTTGCTTGTTCGATGAGTGCACGGTATTTCATTTCACTGTCACTTAATTGCTGGTGTAATTGATGCAGTTCTCTTTCTGCTTGTTTCCTTTCAGAAATGTCTCTACAAATTCCTGATAAAGCAATTACATTACCCCTAAAATCTAGTATAGGTGAAATCGTCAGGCTTACATCAATAAGAGTTTTATCTTTTTTTTGCCTAACAGTTTCAAAACGGGTGAGAATTGGGTCTTTCATATTGGTAGTTTTAATGTCGTTTATATATTCCAAAGTTTGATCTATTAAAAATTCAGGTACACAAGGTAATTTTTTTCCTATAGATTTTTTTTCTGACCAACCAAATATCCTCTCATAGGCCCTATTCGCTTGCAACAGATGACCATCTAGATCAAATATAGTGATAGCATCCACGTTATGATTAATAAATGATTCTAATCGTTCCTTAGTTTCCTTTAACTCATTTTCCGCATTTATTCTCTGCGTTATATCAACAGTAGAACCAACTACTTCAATCACTTTTCCCTCTCTTTTAACAGGCCTAAGAGAGAAAAGGACAACACTCTTATCATCTGGCCATGGTAGTTCGAAAGTAACATCTTCACCATCTAATGCCCGGTGATAATATTTTTGTATTAGAGGAACTAAATGGAATGGAGCAATGGAGGGATCTATAGCGGATAAATTTTTCCCCACCACTTGTTCAGAGTGAAACCCTTGTTGATAAAATAATTGTCCATCACACAAAGTATGAACTATATTCTCATTCACTTTATTAAATTTAAAGATACCTCCTTGCAATTCATGTACGGTTTCCTTTAACTCTTGTTTTGATTCTAGTAATGCCTCATTTGCTTTAGCTAAATCTTGCGTTAAAGAATATAATTTTTGATAGGATTCCATAAGAAACATACCGATCATGAGTCCACAAGATATAAAAAACGTACCTTGAATATCAAGAAGTATAAGTGGGATAGAAGGAAAAAAGAATCCAAATACCAAATGGATTATAGCTATATAAACAGCTAGATAAAGAAAGATACTTTTAAAAGCATGGATATTTTTGAGATATGTTTGAAATATGGTATATATAGTAGCTATTCCTAAGGCGGCTATCAAGGCAGGCGCCCAATCTCCGTCAAGGTAAAAGATACGCATAAATAAAATAAACATTAATGTAATCCAGCCGGCTCTACGACCAAAATAAATAAACGAAAGTATAAGAGGAACAGCTCGAAGATCATAAAATAATCCCATGTGCTTAAAATTAAAAATCATCAAAATAGCAGCTATGATACCTGCAAATATACCTGCAGATAACTTGATTGATTTGGAATCCACTTTCCTTATAAATACTTGGATAAAAATAACTGAACTAACTAAGAAAGCAAAAATAGATAGATTAATGAAGAATCCTGTGAAAATCATGCTGTATTCCCCCTTATTAAATGTATTAGAAAAAAGTACGAGAATTCTACAAATTATACGGTGATTAGACTCGTTGTTCGGAAATGGGAGATGAGCAGTAATGAAAATTTAACTTCTTTTTATCTTTTTCCAACAAAAGATCCATTCCTCTAATATTTGAATATATGTAACGTCAATTTTAGGTGGGAAATGAAAGTTGGTAGGCGTATATAATAAAGGCATCATACAAGAAAGCGAGGTACATCCCAGGTTAGTAAATAAAGTATATAAGTTTCGTAGCTATCCTAATAAGCGATAAGAAAGATTAATTGCTAAAACTAAAACCATTGGGTGCATTCGTCTCTCAACCGTAGTAATTACGGGCGTAGCCTAATGAATTAGAAACAGATAGGTTTCTGCGCTTAGGAACCGCCCACTTCAAACATCCCATTAGGGCGTTAAGGGGTGAGTAGTTTATTTTCTTCATTAATATAAGAATAACAAATGAGCTATTCTTATATTAATGAAGAAAACAATTTGAATAGGAACAAATTGTTTTCTTCTGAAGGGTACAACAAAGAAAGAGTAGAGAAGAAATACACAAACATGTCAATCGAACGGAGTGGAGGAAAAACTCAAAAGATTGAAAAATCAGAAAATTAATCCAATGAAGGTTCCTCTTTAATCTCTTTCTTTGTGAGTATTAGTTTAACATTAATAACAAGATAAAACAACAAAAAAATACAATATTCTGATAAAATCGACATTTTTCTGGTTCCTAATTAAATCTGTCTATTTTCATATAGATTCTTGTATTTTTTTACTATAGGGGATCCCACCCCATACCCATCAAGCTAATATTTTGAAGCATCCCCTAAATAAAAATTTTATCTTTTGACAGTTGCCCATAGGAATTTAATTCATTTTGGCGAGGAATGTATTTCTTAAGTTAATGGCAATGTATGGTGACCCCTTAAAGGGGAATTTCGGAATAACATTGTCAGGTGCCATAGCCTTACGCGGAAATTTTCTGTTGATACAAAGATTCTTCTAGAACAAGTCGCTAAAGAAATCACTGGGGCAAACGAATGCGATGCAGATTGTAGATAGAATTTACGAAACACTTCGTGAAAAATGACGAAATGCTAAGAGAAATAGGGAGCAAATCGGATGCATTTTTCGGTAAGATAAACTTTCAAACGAGCCTTATGCAATCTATTACCATGCGTACTACTCAATAGGAAAAAATACCTGTCACTCCCTGGGAAATGTCGAAGCTGCAAAATTCTTTCGCAAGCTCTCTTTCCGGCGGTAAAGTGCTTCCTACAGAATAAACACCAGCCAATATGGATCTAATTAATTCGTTCACAATTTTATCTGAGGTGCGTTCCTTTTCTTTCAAGCCATCGTCTCCTTTATTTTATGGTAATACATGTTCAAGACATTGGTAATACCAAAAATTATATAATGAATTTGAATTTTCTATCAATAATAAAGAGGTGAATTTTTATAAATAGGATTATCGAACTTTCTATATATTCCTATGAAAAGAATAGTTTATTTTCATTGCTTTCGCGCTCAATTTGGGGTAAGTCCGAGATAAGTCCAAAAAGCGCTATATAGATGTAAAAAAATGTAAATAGGGTACATAAGCCCTTATTATGCTGTTTTAAACTCTACCTCTAGCTTTCCGTATAAGCCCTCCTGTAATATGGCAATAAAGTTATTTAATTTTAAAGCCTCAAACATGCATAACCCCGTTCTAAATTTAGGACGGGGTTAAAAATATAGTTGTTTAATTTTTGATGTAAGATACTTCACTACACTAAAAAATTTAACAATAAAGTCGTTTAAAAGTCTAAGTTTTATTCAACAATAGTGCCCGATTGTTAAATTACGATGACTGGAGTTTTTAACTTATTATCATAAAACAGTTAATATCAAAAGTTTATCGCTACTTTTTATAATTAACATAAGTTTCTTTAAAAGAAATATTTACTCATGCCATTTTTAAATATAGGTAAGGTCTTAGTCACTAGCTCTTCTGGTGAAATAGGTCTTCCATCCTTATTCCATGTGTATGCAGCTCCGTATATACTCCAACTTAGCATAGTAGATATGGTTGGTACCAATTGTTTATCCTCTAATACAATGGTATTTTTAGTTCCTTTTAGCACAAGATCAGCTATTAGCTTCTGTAACTCTTCTTTAATTTTACTTTCTATAATAGTTCCTAAAGAATTATAACCTTTAGGACATAAGTCGCTTAACTCTTTATGGTGATCACACATGGCTAGAAAAATATTTGCAATGACTTCTTCATTGAATCCCTCGTGACCATTCAGGCTTTTTTTCAATTTGTCAGTAAAAGTATTGGTGATGGTAGAATGTAACAAATCAAATTTATCGTCAAAGTGCGCATAAAATGTAGCGCGGTTAATAGTAGCCTTTTCAGTGATATCACGTACGGTTATATTGTTGAAATCTTTTTCACTAGCTAACGAAAGGAAAGAGTCTACAATTAATTGTCTTGTACGAAGTATTCTCGGATCTTTTTTTTGCATAATCAATTTTTTCTTCTCCTTTTTAGGGTACATAATGGTGTTTAAAAACGACAATACAATAGAAGTGTTGTGTAAACAACATATTAGCCATTTTGGTGGTTGTTAATAGTTCTTTTTCATCTTATCATCAATTATACAACGTGTGTTGCTTAAATAACACATGTTTTTGTGGGAGAGTTTTAATCAAGCAAATTGTTGTGATCATTCAGAATCATACCCAAAAGATTGAAAAGGCGATTGGTTCTTAATAAATAAAGTAGTACCTATCGTAACAAATGAGCTCTCTTAAAAAAATTTAGCTAAGAAGTTATGGAGGGAATTACATTATGAAAAATATCGTCATTGTTGGAGCAGGACCAGGATTAGGAATGTCTATTGCGAAGAAGTTCGGAAAAAACGGATTTCGTGTAGCGCTTATAGCCCGTAATGAAGAAAAGTTGAACCAACTGGTTATTGAACTAGAACAATTAGGCATTGAAGCAGCGTCATTTCAAGCAGATATATTAAATAAAGCCCAAATTAGTTTAGCTTTCGCAGCGATCAAAGAGAAATACGGTTTTATTGATGTGGTTGAATACAGTCCAATTCCAAGTATCGATACAGTTGCAAATGCATTAGATGTAACAGAAGAAAATGCGCTATACCAATTTCAATTTAACGTTTTAGGTGCGATATCGATTATTCGAGAAGTGCTTCCGGATATGTTGAATAAACAAAGTGGAGCTCTGTTATTTACGACAGGTGGTGCTGCAATCAATCCAGTACCGATGATGGGCAATGTCGGAATTGCAATTTCCGGTCTTCGTAATTATATTTTCAATTTGAACAGTGAATTAAAGGACAAAGGTATTTATGCAGGGCATATTTCGATTGGAATCTGGATGCAGCCGAATTCGGGAGTTCAAGACAAAATCGCCGACATTTGGTTTGACATGTACATCAAAAGAGATCGAGTTGAAGAGTTTATTACGGAAGATAAAGTATGAATCGGATAGATTAAAAATCAATCATCTCGGGTATAAATCCGGCATCAATCACCAAAAAGGTAGCCGTTTTTGATGTGAGAAACGGCTACGCTGATCAAAGAACAGAAATGGATGGATTTTATTCACCATAACACAAGGAGGTAGAAGACCATAAACATCACTATTTTTGGGGCAAGCGGTCAAATCGGTCAACTTCTAACGCAATTTGCATTAGACAAGGGCGATTTCGTTACGGCATATGTTAGAAATCCTGAGAAAATCAAGTTAAATCATTCCAATTTGCGGCTTGTAAAGGGGGAACTCTCGAACGATACAGCTATTGAAACGGCGGTTGCGGAAGCGGATGTCGTGATCAGCACCTTAGGACCTAGTTCTGATATGTCGCGAAAGCTTAAAGGCACGCCGATCGCCGACGGACATGACCGGATTATCAAAGCGATGAAGAAGTTCAACAAAAAAAGGTTGATTACGCTCGCGACGCCGGCCTTGCAATCTGACGACGATAAGAAAAACTTATCGACGTTATTGCCGGGTATATTGGCCAAGCTCTTTTTGCCAAACGGTTATGCCGAAATGAAGAAGATGGAAGGAATAATTAAACAATCGAACCTGGATTGGACGGTTGTACGAATTATTAATCCTAATGTCAAACACAAAGGGCAATCTTATGATTATTCATTCGGCGATCGGTCGGCTAAACTGTCCGTCTCTAGGGAAAATGTGGCGAAATTCATGTATGCCGCTGCTCAGCAAAGCCAATTGATCAGAAAAATGCCCATTGTCTATAATAATTAAATCAGCTTAAAAGGGAGCATTCAAAATGAAAATTGAGATATGGTCGGATTATGTTTGCCCTTTTTGTTATATTGGCAAACGTAACTTTGAAATAGGGTTAGAACAGTTTGAACATAAAGAAGAGATAGAAGTCGTATTTCGTAGTTTTCAATTAGATCCATATGCGAAAAAAAATACAGGGATGGATATCCGTCAAGTATTATCTTCCAAGCATGGTATCCCATATGAAAAAGCAAAAGCGTTAAATGATCAAATGGTGCAACAAGCGAAAGCAGTTGGATTAGATTATCAAATGGATAAAATGATTCCTACAAATTCATATGATGCACATCGTCTTTCTTATTATGCAAAAGAGAAAGGTAAAATGAAGGAGTTCATAGAGCGTATTATGAAAGCTCACTTCACGGATTCACTAGACATCGGTGACCATGCAACACTTGTTCAACTTGCAAGTGAGATAGGTCTTGATGTCAACGAAGCTTTGGATGTTTTAGTAAATGATAAATATAACGAGAATATTGCAGCTGATAGAGCGCAGGGATCAAATATTGGGATTCAAGGCGTGCCCTTTTTCGTAGTGAATGACAAATATGCCATCTCAGGAGCGCAACCTAGCCAAGTATTTTTAGAAACATTACAAAGTGTTTGGAAAGAAGATTACGCGAAGGCTAAGGCTGAAGAGCATAAATTAGAGCCGTCGCTCGATGATTATTGTTCAGATGGAACATGTAAATTTTAATGACTATTCAAAAAAAGATACAGAAATCTTAAAAGAATAATACAGTAATTCAAGGCTCAGGTATTGTTGTTCTAAATTTTGAAGTGGTGCCACCATCATTTAGAAATTTTAGTATCCTATGCAAATTTTATGAAGGAAATGGACTGTTTTTGAGTACGTTTAAGACTTTTCAAAAAGGTTTTGATTTGTTTAGATGGAACTTTGTTTTTGGGGAATAAGTTTCGGAACTAAAAACTAGCGATTTTCGATACACTTTAAACTAGGGGTAGCGTCATGAAAGCTCATTTATAACGTTAAGGAAAATTCAATATTAAAAAAGCCTAATTTCAATTTAATACTGAGAAATTAGGGCTTTTTTCATTGTTCAATTAAATGGCCCTTTAACGGAATAAAAAAACGAACTATTTTTTCCCTTCTGAAAGTTTTCGATATAAAGCCGACCTTGAAACATTCGTAATTTCACAAATTTGCTTTACGGTCATTTTGCCTTCTCGATAAAGCTTTACTGCATAGTTAATCCCGGCATGCTTATGGTGATACTTTTTGACTCTTCCACGGTATTTCCCTTCCTTTTTCGCTAAATCAATTCCTTCACGTTGACGCATTCGAATTAGATCACGCTCTAATTGGTTTACTCCACCCATGACCGTCATTAAAAATTGGCTATAGGGATTATCTTCCGATAGGTCTAACCATGTGTCTTTCAAGGGCTTTAAGTTCGCCTTCTTTTGTTTAATGTAATCCACTAATTCAAATAGATCTCTTGTGCTGCGAGTGATTCGAGTAAGGTCCGTAACAAAAATAATGTCCCCCTGTTGAAGGGACTCTAACATTTTTTGCAGCACAGGTCGATCTTGTGTCGCTCCGGACAGTTTCTCTTCGTAGGCAACGAAATGAGACGAATGCTCTCTTGAACAGCATATCCGATGAGTCTGCGATGAGAGCGTATGCACCAGGTAAATGGACTTTGAAGGAAGTAATCGGACACATGTCGGACACGGAACGTGTGATGTCGTATCGAATGCTAGCTATGGCACGTAAAGAAAGTACGCCATTACAAGGAATGGATCAGGACTTGTATGTTTTATCAGCTAACTTTACACGTATCTCGGCCGTACCCCATTAAACAGCTTAAGATCATTGAAATCATAGGTTAGAAAACAACTGGTAGATTAGCAAGAGAACGAATTTTACTATGGTTATAATTTAATTGATTCGGTTCGATTGCTAGGCGAAGATTAGGAAGCCGCTGTAACAAAGTGCCTAATGCAATTTGTCCTTCTAGACGCGCTAATGGAGCTCCCAAACAGTGATGTATACCAGCCCCAAAGGCTAAATGATTATTCTCTTCCCGTGAAATATTCAATGCTTCTGGATAAGAAAATTTCTGTGGATCAATATTTGCAGCAGTCAGAGAGAGTAGAACTAATTCGCCTTTGCGAATCCTCTTTCCATGTATTGTCATATCTTCACCAGCAAAACGGCTACTAAACATAACTGGGCCAGCATAACGTAATAGTTCGTCGACAGCGGAAGGAATCAGGGAAGGATTTTCCCTTAGTAAATTCATTTGCTCGGGATGTTGAAGTAACGCCAGTACGCCATTACTGATTAGATTAACTGTCGTTTCATGTCCAGCGATAATGAGCAGCCAAATTGTCGAAAGAAGCTCGTTCTTACTCAATTTGTCTTCTTGCTCTTTTGCTTGAACTAGCTCGCTTATCAAATCGGCATCAGGATTTAGACGCTTTTCGTTTAACAATGCTTCGATGTAATGAATAAACCTTTCAAGTGTTGCTGTGACTGCATTCCCCTGACTAGGATTCACAGAGGCGTTCATGAGTTCTTGTGTCCATTCTCGAAACTGGTTTCGATCAGTGGTGGGAATCCCGAGCATCTCTGAAATGACAATAATGGGTAGTGGATAAGCAAAATCCGCAATAATTTCCATCTTTCCTTGTTCCTGTACATTATCCAACAATTCGTCGGCAATTTGCTGAATACGAGGACGAAGGTCCTCGATCATACGTGGTGTAAAGGATTTAGAGACTAGTCGACGTAGGCGAGTATGATCAGGAGGATCTACCGTAAGCATATTCGGCATATTCATTAGCCATTCAAACAGTTTACTCACAGCTGTATTCTCCTCGATTAGATTCTGCTTATCATGAGGTGTTGTAAATTTCCGTAAATCTTTGATGAAACGGGGATCTTTCAGAATCGTAACCACATCATCATAGTGCAGCGCGACCCACGCTCCTCCCATGCCATAAAAGTCATCAATGCGAAAGAAACGCTCTTGTTGCTCGATAAGTTTTTTATAGAAAAGTATGGGATTTCTCATAGTTTCCGGCGAGTTCAAATCGTTAAAAGTGAGTTTTTTCATTAGTTTCCTCCTTATTAGTATCACTATTGAATGATCTAATATGAACACTCTTCTTAACTGTAATATTCTATGACCGTTCATGTTACAAAATGATACATCTGATTCTTAGACCGCTTCTGTTGCAAAGTATCTCAAGAGATTGATATAGGGGTTCGGCCCATCACTATCAATCTAAGAAATGCAAACACTGCATGCCCATAAAGTTAAAATTTCATAATACCCCCAGAAGGAAAATTTTTTTGTATGTTTTTCGTATTTAGTGTTTTGGGAAAACTTGTTCTTATTATCTTGATAGTGATGATTAAAGCAAACAAGGTAGATTTAAAATAAGGTTATGATGTTAATAAAAAAACGTAGGAATGGAGTGGGGAATTATTCCACTAGTTAAAGGAAATATACATATGGTGGACCTTTTGAGATAGATGTAATTATATGAAAATGGTAATAAGAAGGATAAGGAAATGTTTAATGATTTTGAAATGCCAATTATTGGAGCATCTATAGAAACGGAGAATAGTTTATGAAAATAGTAAATGATAGAGCTATGTTACGATTAATGCATGTAAATGATGCTGAAAGTTTATTTACCATTGTGGAAGGAAATAAAGAAATATGGATGTATTTAATAGCTAAAATGGATAGCTATCAAGATATGGAGCAATATGTTCAAGTAGCAATAAAAGGTTTTGAAGGGGGAACTGATCTACCGTTTGTTGTTGTAGAGCAAAAAACGAATGAAATTGTAGGTAGTACACGTTTGTACAGTATTTCGAATGATAATAAAACGGTTGAACTTGGGCAAACGTGGTATCATCCAAGTGTACATCGTACAAGTATAAATACCGAGTGTAAGTATATGTTATTGCAATACGCTTTTGAAGAATTACATATGTTACGTGTGCAAATAAAAACTGATTTACGAAATGAAAAAGCACAGCGCGCAATTGAAAGGCTTGGTGCTGTAAAAGAAGGTGTATTGCGAAATGAAAGACAATTGCCAAACGGTTATGTAAGAGATGCCGTTGTGTATAGTATTATTGCAAGCGAATGGCCGGTTATAAAAGAACAACTATTACAAAAACTAGAAGTATATAAATAAGGAATTATGGTCATATATAATCGAGATACTCTCATTGGGGGTATCTCGATTTTGTTAGCTTGATGGGTGCGCGATTTTATCCCCTCAATATATTGTTATATGGTTTAAAAAGGATCGAGGAAAGATGGAATTATTGTTGTTGAACGGTAGAGCATTTCAGATACTGTTACACATTCATAACCATTTTCATATAAATACCTCATGATATTTTCTAATGCTTTAACTGTTTGAGATGTTTGAGAATATTCACTTCCATTCCAATCATGCAGCAGAACAATATTACCAGGTTCAATATTTCTTGTTATATGCTTAAATATTTTGTTAGCTGCTGGGCTTTTCCAGTCTTGAGGATCCTGATGCCATGACCATAGAATAACTAACTTTCCATTTTTAATAGCTGTATCAATAATTAAATCATTATGAAGACCTCCAACTGGACGATAAAGTTTAGGTTTATAACCAATGGTATGCTTTATAATTTTGTCTGTTTGATCTAATTCCTTTGTTAATTTAGAAACAGTAATATTTTTGTCATAAATGTGATGGTAAGTATGATTAGCAACTTCATGTCCTTCTCTCACTTGTCTTTTTAAAATAGCAGGAAACCGTTTAACTTTATTTCCCGTTACAAAGAAAGTTGCCTTTGCATTATATTTAGCCAAGATATCTAGTATTTGAGGTGTAAAAATAGGATGAGGACCATCATCAAATGTGATTGCAACTATCTTTTCCTCTGTATTTACTTCCCAAATTACTTTTCCCGTTTTTTCATATGCTTTACGACTATCAGTAAAAGCATAAGTATATTTTTGTGTGAAACAAAAAGAAAGAAATAAAAGAATGAATAGCATCCAAGTTTTTTTCACTAATCGTCCACTCCTATAAATTTCAAGTAAGTTTAGTCTATGGAGTTATTAGCAAATTATTTAATAAGAAATTAAAAGGGTGAAAGAATTGATTGGAATTTATTAGAAGTCTTTACTTAGGAATCCCCCACTTCTAAACGAAGTGAAAGTGGGGGTAGTTCAAATTAGTTTAATATTGACCCAATCTGTTTTCTTGTACTGTATTCATGGGTAGATAAATATCTACATAATATTTTTAAGGGCAAGGCTTATATCCCTATGAAATCAAGGTTTGCTGCGGCTATAAACTCCTTAGCGTACAATTTTCTTTATTGATATGGTGACTCCAAATCATCTTCGATAATTTATCATGTATATCTGTATGCATTCTCTATATAAATCATAGGGATTGTTTGCATGTTGACTTTGGTTTTATGTACAATAAAGGTAAAGATATAGTCTGAAATAGGAAGAGGAAAACCATGTCCAATTCATTAGTAAATTTACGTATCGATTTTGCATTTAAGCAGTTATTTGGTACAAATGGGAATGAAGATATTTTAGTTGCCTTTTTAAATGCTATATTAAAGGATTCTTTAGAATCACCTATTGTTTCCCTAAAATTAGAAGATCCACATTTACATCGAGAATATGAAGAAGATAAATTATCGATTTTAGATATTTCGGCTACATTAAATACAGGAACAAAGGTAAATGTAGAAATCCAATTGAATAACAATCACGATATGATCAAACGAAGCTTGTATTATTGGGGAAGGTTATACACCTCTCAATTGCAAAAAGGAATGCCTTATAGCTCACTTCATAAAACGATTACCATTAACTTGTTAAACTTTGTGATGTTTCCAGAATATGAAGCATTTCATACAACAGGAATCCTTTGGAATCAACAACAACAAAAGTTATTAAGTGACGATATAGAAGTTCATATTGTAGAAATTCCAAAGTTACTGCAGCAATGGCGCGAAGAGAAAGTTAATCCGTGGGAAGATTCGTTTGTTCGTTGGTTATTATTATTACCAGCGAATGAAGATGAGTATCTCACACAAACATTGGAGGACATTGCCATGAACCAAGATCCGATTTTACAAAAAGCAATGAATAAGTGGGAACGTATGAGTCAAGATTCTTCTTTTCGTCAAGCATATGAAGCAAGAGAAAAGGCCTTAATGGATGAGGCTGCAAAGTTTGCTCATGCTCGTAATGAGGGGAAAAAAGAAGGAATTCAAGAAGGAATTCAAGAAGGGGTTCAGCAAGGGAAAATACAGATGATTAAAGGTATGCATGAACTTGGTGTACCACTTGAAACAATTGCTAAAGCCAGTAAATTAGGCATAGATGAAGTAGAACGTATTTTAGAAAAAAATAATCAGCAACAAAAAAAGAACCTATAAATTGGGTTCTTTTTTTGAGCCGGTAAATCTTAATATTTTCAGTTGGGTTATTCTTTTATAAAAAGTTTAATCATTTCCTAATCTATATTGCTATACTATTGGACTCTTTTCTTTAATAAGTCTAAAAGTCAACGTGGAGAATCCAAGTGCTCATAAAGAATACTTAGCTAACTGTTCACCCCAAGAAGATAATTTAGTTTCAATAAATCCTGCTTTTTTATATACAAATTTAGCTGTAAGGTTTTCAGGAGCATATCCAATCATTATTAAAGAAATGTTTGCATTATTATTTCGTTTTATCTCATCAATAACCAGATATATAGCTTGTTTGCCTATACCTTTTCCTTGAAATTTTTCATCAATCATAAGTCTATAAATCCAAAAATTATTATCATCAGGATCTATTCCAAACATAGTAAATCCTATCATTTTCTCATCAAGATAAATACCTTTTGCATAGAAGTTATCTAGAAATTGAACTTCTGCAATAGAATAAAGGTTTGATGCGATAAATGTTTGCTGTTCTTCTTTAACAGATAATCTAATTGCTTCTTCCCAATTACTTTTGTCAATAGGCTTTAAATAAAATTTCATCAATCTTATACTCTCCTTCTAATATTAAAGAGGAACCACGTAGTTTATGGGCTAGTGAAGCGTTATCCTCTTGTTTTTTTGCCCAATCAAATAGAAATATTTTCTCATTGACAACGCCTCCTTAAAGGTACAATTAAAAACACGTTATTATATTCAATATAATTATATTCTTTCCTCTATATTTTATTGTCATTTAACAGTTCCTTAATCAATTTTTCAATTCCAGAAGATGTTCTTTTTATTAAAAATATGCCCTTTAGATTATCAACAGGACATATTTTTGGTGTGAAAAAAGGTGCAACCATAATTCTAAATAACTATTAATATAGCGGAATTTGACAGGTTTTGACGCATTTAAAATGATTAAAATTTCTTCAAAACAGTCCTCTTTTTTTACTTTTAAACCTTATCTCAAACCTACAATTGTTTTGGATTATAAAACATGTATCTTTAATAGCCACATGTTTTTGTATTAGTTACGTGTGTTTGATATTCTACTTTGGCTCAGTGAAACGGATAACGGGTTCAATTAAAGGGTATTATCATAAAGAATATTATAAAACAAAACTGTTTAAGAAATAGATAAGGGGTGAACAAGCGGTGGAAAACATGATAAATGAGGATAACTTTGGTTTGCAAAGGCAACCTGCTCAAAAAACAGTTGGCCAGTATCTATTTGATTGTTTAAAAATTGAGGGCATTACCGAAATTTTTGGTATCGCAGGGGACTATAATTTTACACTTCTTGATACTTTAGAGTGTTATAAGGGTATCCGCTTTATAGAAGGTCGGAACGAACTAAATGCGGGCTATTCTGCAGATGGCTATGCAAGAATCAAAGGGTTGTCCGCTCTTATTACAACTTTTGGAGTCGGAGAACTCAGCGCTTGTAATGCTATAGCTGGAGCTAATAGTGAGAATGTGCCAATCATTCATATAGTAGGTGCGCCTCCTCAAAATGATCAAAAAGAACATAAGCTGATGCACCACACTTTAATGGATGGGAATTTTGGTGTTTTTCGCAAGATGTATGAGCAAATTACAGCATACACCGCGGTGCTTACGCCCGAAAACGCTAAAATTGAAATTCCAGCCACAATTCGAATTGCTAAAGAAAAGAAAAAGCCTGTATATCTAGTTGTGGCCGATGATTTAGTGACCAAGCCGATTAAAACCCGTGTAGAGCCAACACCCCAGCGCCCAACATCTAATTTGAAGACTCTTCATGCTGCGGTGAATCATGTCCATAAGCTACTAGATCGTGCACATCGACCAGTTATACTGGTGGATGTAAAAACTATGCGTTTTGGTCTTCAAACGGCAGTTCAGCAACTGGCAGATATCATGAATGTTCCTGTTGCAACGACGATGTACGGAAAGGGAGGATTCGACGAGACCCATCCAAATTATGTGGGAATGTACTTAGGATCTTTTGGAGATTCTGAAGTTCAAAATACGGTGGAAAATGCTGATTGTATCATCGCAATTGGCATGGTATTGGCTGATACAAATACCGCGAGTTTTACTGCAAAACTGAACCAGCTAATAACCGTCAATATTCAACCAGATATGGTTAAAATTGCTGAGGCAGAGTATCGGAATGTTTTGGCTGCTGACATGTTACTTGCAATACAGAATATGGGTTATAAGGGGCAAGGTTTGGTTGGAAAATTGTCATCCCCTTACGACCAAATAAATGCTAATGTTGATGCTCCTCTAATAGCGGCCAATTATTATCCGCGTTTTCAGCACATGCTGAAAGAGGGAGACATTGTAGTTGTCGAGACCGGGACATTCTATAACGGAATGGCAGAAGTGAGACTGCCAAGCAATGTAACATATATTGGGCAAGGAGGTTGGCAGTCCATAGGTTACGCAACCCCTTCGGCATTCGGTGCTATTATGGCTGTGCCTGAACGGCGAGTGCTGCTGTTTACTGGGGACGGAGCCTTGCAGCTTACAGTTCAAGAAATTAGTACCATGCTCTATTATGAATGCAAGCCTATAATCTTTGTCTTAAATAATGATGGTTATACGATTGAAAAATATTTGAATGTAAAAACAAAAAATCAAAAGTACAATAAAATTCCTCAATGGTCTTATACTAGGATAGCGAAAGTTTTTGGAGGCGATGCGTTTACGGTTACAGTCCGTACCTACGGAGAGCTTAATCAGGCAATAAACCAGGCTGAAATAGAAAGTACTGAAAAACTCTGTATTATTGAAATGATTGTAGAAGATCCAATGGACGCACCTAGATATATGCAACAGATGCGTAATTATATGGAGAAGCAGGAAATGCAGCGTAATCAGCAATAGTCTTGAATAGCCCAGGAAGATAAGTCTAATTTTTAAAGAGAAATTCTAAAAAATTCACAGAAAAATTGTTAGGTGTATTTTAAAATATAAAGTTAATGAATGTGCGATATATTCGGAAAAGCGTGTTTTGAAGAAGATAATCATAACACGCTTTTTTATATTCAATTGCCTTCCTTTATTTGATACTAATAGCACAGTCCAAATCATATTCTTATAGTAGAAAGGGGTGTAAAGTTAATTGATAAAAATAAAAGTTCGTTTACAACAACCCATTGTAAGTAAGATAAATCTACCCACCGTTTTGAAGACAGCTATACTTCCAGGTGAATCAATTGAAAGATTATTTATTGCAACCCAAATAGGAGAAATAAGAACTTTTTTGGATATTCGTTCTTGAATCTAAAATGTAAAAAATCTTAACATTATAATAATGTGTATTTTTGGCGATATTGTTTAGGCGTCATATTAGTAAATTTCTTGAAAATTTTAGTGAAATAACTTTGGTCATTAAAATTAAGCCAAGTACAAATTTCAGATAAAGAATATGTAGTTAAAATTAAGAGTTTTTTAGCCTCTTCTATACGTTCACTTTGTACGTATTCACTTAAAGAAACGCCTACTTCTTTTTTAAAGAGATTGGATATGTAACTGGGATATATTCCTAGACTTTTAGCGAGATTATTAAGAGTGATGTCGTTATAAATATTTTTAGAAATATAGTCTAAGCAAGCGATTATAATTTTGGAATATTTTTGAGCATTAAATTCTTTTACGCGATCAGTAAATGTGCATAAAGCATCTTCTATTAGTCGATTGACGGAGTACATGTCATCTAATTGTTCAATAGTTTGTATATATAACTCACTAAGTGAAAAAGCAATTTCTGATGGAAGATTACCTTCAATTGCATATCGAGTAGCTAATGTAATCGCAATAATACCATTGTTTTTTTGATGTCTCAGTTGACTTGTTTTGGATAAGGTAGCGGCATCTTCTTGTGGAAATGCATATGCGTATTCAATTACCTTTTCTTTATTTCCTTCCTTAATTGCTGTAAAAAATTGCTTTTCTAATGTTATATCGTAATGGTTGGAATTATTTTGTCGTCGCGATGAAATATATAGATCTGGATTTTGAATTGGATAAGAAGTTTCTTCTAACAATTTATTTTGTTTCCAAACAGAGTTTACATGTAATCGTTCATTATAAATGATGTAGTGTAACAGAATACATATATGAATTAATGTAATCTTTTTAACTGTAGGTATGGAATGATAGTAATTTAGAGCATCTTGTGCCCTATTAGTTAAATTGGACTTATTTATAAGACTATTTATCATGTCATCTGTTAATTTTGGATATGTGGAAGGACCGATTATAATTGTTCCCTCTATAGACTTATGATCTGTTATATGGATTAATCCGAAATTTTCCAAATGATCATTTCCTCTTATTAGAGGGAAATTACAAATATCATCTTTTTGAAAAAGCTTCATTAGTTGTTCTTTCTTAGAAGAAAAAAAGGGGCTAAAAATATCTTTAGAACCAGTATGATACAGAATATCTTGATTTTTAGATACAAAATGAACAGGGATAGAAAAAATTTGGTGTATTAAATGGCAAAGTTCTTTTACATTAATAGAATCATTCATTTTAACTCTCCTCTTAATTAGATTATAAATTAAGTTACATAGTACAAAAATATTCTACATAACGCTACTAAAAGTAATATAACCCCCCCATTAATACAAAATATTACATTAAATTCCACAAAAATACCATAAATTCGAAAATATTACCATAAATGTATCGATGAAATTCTTAATATTTTATGGAGTAAGTAACATATATACATGCCAGCATAAAGGAGGGAATATTTTTCATTTCATTTTTGTTATTTACAGATTACTGGTATATGAAATGTAAGTTTGGTAGAAGAGGAGGATAGAAGGAAAAGTCGTGATGAAAAAAAACATACCGATACTTTTAACATTTTTCTTATTACTACAGTTATTTTCACCAGGATTGATATCTTTAGCAGCATCGCCGGTAAAGGGTATCGAACATAAATTACAAACAAAAGAAATGACCAATATGTGCTTAAGAGAGCATGAGGGAAAAGTAACGTTTCAGTGGCCCCTTAATAAAAAGAAAGTAGATTTTGTCATTGTGCAAGATGCAAGTGGTAGTTTTAAAGGATCTATAGGAAATGTAAAAAGTGCATTGAAAAAAATTGTAGATCAATTAGATCCACAAAATGATCGTGTTATGGTAACAAGTTATCAGGATTATAAGGGATTCAAAGGGAAATATAACAATGTATTAAACAATAGTGGGCCAGGGGTGAAAACCCTTTTACATTCCGGATTAAATAGCGGTATCCAATCAGCGAAGCAAGGGATTGATAAAATTAATCCGGATAGTGGTACACCAACTGCAAGTGGTTTGCAATTTGCTTTACAACAATATGAAAAAGAAAAAGGGGCAGATGACCCAAATCGTGAAACGATTTTCTTACTTGTAACAGATGGTGTGGCAAACGTTCAAACAGATGGATATATTCATAAAAATTCAAATCAAGTAAGTGATTGGACAGGAAAAGCTTGGTCTTCAGAGTATGAGCAGAATTATGAAAGTGCTTTAGGAGAGGTTAAAGGGAAAGCTCAAAATATAAAAGATAAAGGTTACAAATTAGTTACTGCTTTTTGGGAAAATAAAGAAACTTTAGCGGCTCCAAATCAATATTACGATAAATATGATCGTGAAGTTGGTCCATACTCAAGGAATGCACTTCAGGGCATGGCAACGAAACCAGAATGGTTTGTTTTATCAAATGATATCGAAGAGTTTTCTAAAAAATTAATTGAGACAGTAACTCAAGTTACAAAGAAAGAAAAAGATACAATGGTTTTAGATATTTACAATGATTTGCAGGTAGAAGATGTACAAGTATCTGGACCAAATGGATTAAAAACAAAACCTGTTGTAAAGAATAATCAAATCATTTGGGATTTAGAAGGACAACCTGAAGGAGCATACACAGTTACTTATAAGGTGAAGGAAACAAAGCCTCAATTAAATGAATTTGATGTTGCTGGAGGATATTTACTTTCATATGACCAAAAGTTTGAAGTTCCAGTTATAAAAGCTAAATCAAATCCAAATGCAGTCAATTGTTCCAATGTGGTAACGAAGAAGGTCTCAGATTCAGATGAAAAATTAGTAGATGAAGCTTCATTAAAGGCAATTGAAGAAGAGTTTACATATGATGTAAATTACAATTTTGGATATGATGTAGAATCAAAGAAAGAAATCATTTTGCGAGATGATTTAGAAGATATTTTAGAAGTTCTCGATACGAAATTAACGAATACAGAAGGAAAAGAAATTCAAGTAACGCCTGTGATAGATAGAGAGAAATCGATTGTTACCTATACAATTCCACAGCAAAATGGTTCTTATGCTTACCTAGCGGGCCAACAGTATAAATTAACTATTAAAGCAAAAATTAAGCGGGGTATAGGTGTCGAAATATTAAAACAATTTATCGCGAATGGTGGGGTTCCGAATACAGCCCAATTGATTTTAGATGATAAACCATTAGAGTCGAATAAGGTTGTAGTTATTCCTCCAATTGAAGAGCCAAAGCTTCATAAAACAGTTTCAGATAGTGATGAAACAAATGTAGAAGAGGCTACTCTATCAGAAATAAAAGAAAAATTCACTTGGAATGTAGAGTATGAGTTTGGGAATACCCCAAGTACTTATGATTCCATTGTATTAAGTGATGATTTAGAAGATATTTTAGAAATCATTAATGTGAAAATCGTCAACAAAAAAGGAGAAACAGTAAATGTTGACCCGAAGGTTGACCCGATTTCAAAAAAAGTCACAGTGGAACTTCCGAAGAAAGAGGAAAGCTATGCTTATTTAGCGGGTGAGACATATACAATGTATATCACATCTAAGATCGCCGATGATGCACCATCTGAAGAAATAGCAAAATATATCGCTAAAGGTGGCGTCCCAAATAAAGCAGAGCTTGTATTAAATCAGAAACCGACAGCTTCTAATGAAGCAAAGGTTGTACCACCAACAGAAAAGCCAAAGGTAACAAAAACCGTTTCAGATTCAGATGAAAAGAATGTAGAAAAGGCCAAACTAGAAGCAAAAAATGAAGAATTTACATGGAATGTAGATTATAAGTTTGGTAATAATACAGCAAAACTAGAGAAAGTCGTATTGCAAGATGACTTAGAAGATATACTTGATATTTTAGAAGTCAAACTGGTCGATGTGAAAGGTAAACCAATCGAAGTTACACCGCAAATTGATGAGAAGACAAAGAAAGTGACGATTGAGTTACCAAAGAGGGATGACAGTTATGCGTACTTAGCGGGACAAACGTATACCATGCATATTAAGTCAAAGATTTCAGACCATGCATCAACTGAAGAAATAGCGAAGTATCTTGGACAAGGTGGTATACCCAATAAAGCTGAGTTAGTACTAGACAATACTCCAACGGTTTCCAATGAAGCAAAAGTTTTGCCACCAACAGAAAAGCCAAAAGTAACAAAAACCGTTTCAGATTCAGATGAAAAAGATGTAGAAAAAGCTAAACTAGAAGCAAAAAATGAAGAATTTATATGGAATGTAGATTATAAGTTTGGTAATGATACAGCAAAACTAGAGAAAGTCGTATTGCAAGACGACTTAGAAGATATACTTGATATTTTAGAAGTCAAACTAGTCGATGTAAAAGGTAAACCAATCGAAGTTACACCGCAAATTGATGAGAAGACAAAGAAAGTGACGATTGAGTTACTAAAGAGGGATGACAGTTATGCATACTTAGCGGGACAAACGTATACCATGCATATTAAGTCAAAGATTTCAGACCATGCATCAACTGAAGAAATAGCAAAATATATCGCTAAAGGTGGAATTCCAAACAAAGCGGAACTTGTGCTAGATAATAAACCGACAGCTTCTAATGAAGCAAAGGTTGTACCACCCGTTGGTCAAATTGAAATTGAAAAAGTTGATGCGGAAGATACAAACATAAAACTAAAAAATGCAGTGTTTCAGATTGTTGACAAAGATGGAAAAGAAGTAGGTAAATTAACAACAGATGAAAATGGTAAGGCAACTTCTGATCAACTATTATTTGGAACATATACAATTAAAGAAGTACAAGCTCCAGATGGTTATATGTTGTTGAGAGAACCAATTGAAGTAGAAATAACATCGAAAACACCAATCAAACAAATTCAAGTAGAAAATTCGAAGAGTGATTGGAACATACCTGAAACTGGCGGTATGGGAACAACTATTTTTTATGTGATTGGCATTATTGTTATGGTGGCTACATTAATTGTGTTTTTCCGTAAAAGAAATAACAATTTATAGATTTGTAAAGGAGAAGAAACTATGAAAAAAGTTTTTAGTATATTGTTAGCTTTGATAATGATGTTTTCAACATTACCTAATCTATTGGTAAATGCTGCATCAAAAGATAAAGGTTCTTTAACAATCCATAAGTATGAACAGGAGAAAGCTCCAGAAATAAGTTTCAATAGTAAGAGTTCAGCGGATCAAGAAGTTCCTAAAGATGCAAAACCTTTGCCAGGTGTAACATTTGAGATTAAACAAATTGCATCATTCGAAAAAATCACAAATGATGGAAAAGTTGTAAAGGAAAATATAAAGCCTGTAACGGATGCGAAACCAATTCAGTTAACAACAAATGAGAATGGGGAAGCCGTATTTAAAGATTTACCGTTAGGACGTTACGAAGTGAAGGAAATTGCAGGGCCACCACATGTTAACTTAAACTCAAATACGTATACAGTTGACATTCCTATGACAAATGAAAATGGTGATGTTTTAAATTATGATGTTCATATTTATCCAAAGAATGAAACAAAGCGTGGTGCTGTAGAATTAACAAAAACAGGTGCAAAAGATAAAAAATTAGTAGGTGCGGAATTCTCTTTATTTAAAGAGGATGGAACAGAGGTGCAGAAAGGTTTAGTAACAGATGCAAATGGTAAAATTCGTGTACAAGGTTTGGAATATGGTAAATTTTATTTTCAAGAAACAAAAGCACCAGCTGGATATGTATTAGATCCAACAAAATATGAATTTTTCATTGAACAGTCAGGCACAATTAATGAAGATGGTACAATTACGTCTGGTGTAGTCGTTAAAGTAGCAGTGAAAAACTTTGAAGAACCAACGATTGACAAAAAGATTAACGGAGATTTGGAAGCTTTACCAATTAATCCTCAAACAGATTATAATTACGATATTAAAACGTTGATTCCAGAGGATATCAAAGAGTATAAGCATTATGTTGTAACAGATAACTTAGATAATCGATTAATGATTCAAGGTAAGCCAATTGTTAAAATTAATGGTGTAGAAGTAGATTCAAGTGTAGTAGAGGTAGCTATAGACGGTCAAAAGGTAACAGCAACAGTAAAAGATTTTTCAAAATTAGATGGTAAAAAAGAATTCCACTTACAAATTAAGGCGCAAATTAAAGAAGGCGTACCAACTGGAACAGAGATCCCAAATACAGCAAAGATTGAATTTACAAATAAACATGATGTAACTAAGGAAAAAGAGACAAAACCAGTAATTGTTATTCCAACAACTGGGGGTATAACATTAACAAAAGTTGATGGTGAGAATAATCAAAAGCTAAAAGGCGCAGAATTTGAATTACGTGATAAAAAAGGTAATGTAGTAGTAGTGGAAGGGAAAGAAGTAAAAGGTGTATCAGATGAAAATGGTGTAATTCATTGGAATAACATTCCTTACGGAGAATACCAAGTGGTTGAAACAAAAGCACCAACATATGAGAAAGAAGATGGAACAACAGGCTCATATCAGTTATTAAAAGATCCAATTGATGTGAAAATTGATGCAGACCACAAAACAATCAAATTAACTGTAGAAAATAATAAAAGTGGTTGGCATCTGCCTTCAACAGGTGGTGTGGGAACAATTCTCTTTACTGTAGTAGGTCTTGCATTAATGATAGTGGCTGCCTTTATTTTCTTTAGAAGAAAGCCCCTGAACAATTAATTTTTTGTAGAATGATAAGGTATGAATGTGAAAAGAGGACAAGCAAATTGCTTTCCTCTTTTCAACATTTCAACACATATAAAGGGGCAAGTTATGAAACGTAATATTATTTTTGGAGGTATTTTTTTATTAGGACTTGGTATTTTCTTATACCCAACCATAAGCAATTGGCTCGCAACAAGAACGCATTATTCTCAGGTAAATTCTTATGATGAAAAAGTAAAGTCACTTCAAAAGAAAGAGCTGAAAAGACGAGAGAAAGAGGCGAATGAGTATAATAAACAAGTTCAACCATCTACACAAACATTTTCAGATCCATTTGAAGAACAACAGAAAAACAGTGAAAAATCATATGCGGATGCCTTAAATATAGGGGATGTTATGGGGTATGTGGAAATTCCAAAGATTAAAGTGAAACTGCCAATCTATCAAGGGACTTCCGAGGAAGTTTTGAGTCGCGGAGTAGGGCATTTGGATAAGTCATCATTGCCAATAGGTGGAGATAGTACACACACCGTTTTAACAGGGCACCGAGGATTGCCTTCTGCAGTGTTATTTACGGATTTAGATAAAATGAAAGAATCGGATGTTTTCTATATTCATTCATTAGATAAGGTTCTTGCTTATCAAGTAGATCAAATTAAAACTGTATTACCAAGTGAAATAGATGATTTATTAATTGAAAATGGTCAGGATTATGCTACATTGCTTACTTGTACGCCTTATGGGGTTAATACACATAGATTGTTAGTAAGAGGACACCGAATACCATATGAACAAAAAGAAAAAGCAATAACTCCTGAGCCATCTATGTTAGATGATTCGAAGGTTATTGCTTCAATAGCTGCTATTTTAGTTGCCGTGATACTCCTTATTCTCATAAAAAGACGAAAGCAAAAGAAAGTAAAAAAATAAAGTGATAGTGCGTGCTGAATATATGAAGAGAATATTACTCAGCGGGATACTTTTTGTTTTCGGGTTAGGGGTATTTCTATATCCACCCGTTTCGAATTACAGCCCTTCCCGAATGAGAAAGCCCATCGCCTTTAGGCATGGGATGAAAGTGAGGTTGGATACGGAGTGCTACAAAATAACCGAAAGGTTTGTGGCACTTTCTTGTCTAAAAGTATCCGGTTTCATGTCTTTCTTGTAAAAAGACATAAAAATTTAAACTAAAATCTCATGAACAATCGTTGATAAATAGCCATTATCATAAATTCTGTAGGTACTTTCATGTCTCAATAATGAGACATGAAAGTCTAAACTACTTCCCCAGTAATAATACAATATTTGAAAGTAAAACGAATATAATAGTTGAGCATAAAAGTAACTTTAATACTTTGAATATATCATCTTGTTAAATTAAAGTATGCTGTTCCCTATACTGTTTAGGTGTCATGCCAGTAATTTTTTTGAAAACCTTAATAAAATAACTTTGATCATTAAAATTAAGCCAAGTACAAATATCTGTTAATGAATAAGTAGTTAATGTTAACAACTTTTTTGCTTCCGCTACCCGTTCTCTTTGCACATATTCGCTTAAAGGGATTCCTACCTCTTTTTTAAATAGCTTAGATAAATATGTAGGACTTATATCCAAATTGTTAGCAAGTTCATTAAGGGATATCTCATCATAAACTTTTTGGCTAATGCGATTTAGGCATGCGGAAATCATATTTGAATACTGTTGAGAATTATATTCTTTTACGCGATCCGCAAATGTACATAGAGCGTCCTCGATTAATCGATTGACAGAATACATATTATTTAATTGTTCAATAGTTTGGATATATAAAGTACTAAGTGAAAAGGCAATATCTGACGGGAGATTTCCACGCATTGCATACCTAGCCGCTAATGTAATTGCCATAATACCATAATTTTTTTGGTTTCTAAGCTGATCACCTTTTGATACTATCCCTGCATCTTCTTGTGGAAATGAATAAGCATATTTTATTAATTTTTCTTTATTTCCCTCTGTAATTGTTGAGAAAAACTTACGTTCTAGTGCTATATCGTAATATCCGGAATTATTTTGACGTCTTTTTGAAATATACACATCAGGATTTACGATTTTATAAGGAGTTTCCTCAAGCATTTTATTTTTTTTCCAAACAATACTTACATCTAATGTTTCATTAAAAATGACATAATGTAACCAAATACCTATATCAATCATAGTGATTTTTCTAATCTCTGTTAGAGATTGATAGTAAGCTAATCCTTCATTGATTTTGTAATTTGTGCCCAATTCCTGCAGAAGTTTAATTGCCATTTCATCTGTTACTTTTGGATATGTAGTGGGTCCTATTATAAATGTTCCTTCTATATATTTTTGATTTTTAATATGAATCAAGACAAAATTTTCAAGATGATCGTTACCTCTAAACAGAGGGAAATTATAAAGGTCAGTTTCTTTATAAAGTCTACTTAGATGTTCTTCTTTAGAAGAATAA
The DNA here is from genome assembly GCF_014932895.1 of Bacillus thuringiensis. GTDB lineage: Bacteria > Bacillota > Bacilli > Bacillales > Bacillaceae_G > Bacillus_A > Bacillus_A thuringiensis_AA. Next base: position 125,606 of record NZ_JACYOF010000007.1, read on the forward strand.
AATGGATTATATATATCATTAGAAGTAGAAGTATATAAGATTTTTTTGTCTGTAGTTAAAAATTGAGTATGTACATGAAATGTCCTATACACAAGGTTACATAAATGTTGTATATCGATTATTTTCTCCATAGTCTTCTCCCTTTAATTAACCTAATTAATCATTATTCACTTTTAAATGTGAAATTTACAACCAAACTATTTTAAGTTGTGAGTTTTACTTGTTGGTCTATCAAAAATATAAATATAATACAAATTTCCTAAAAATAATACTATACACAACAAAATGCTACCATTGAAGACAAAATATTACCATATTTTTTAAAAACAATCATCTATTATTTTTTTAGTAATTAATATCTACATAAGTGAATAGGAAAGGGGCACAAATTGTTTAAATGAGTTGGAAAGAAGTTATTTGTTTTGAAATATGTATACATCAGAACAAATAATATGTAAAAACGTTGGGAAATAATAGTTGTTATTAGAAAACATAGTTTAGTTGTACCAATTCATTCTGCATATTCTAATGTTTTTAGATATTAATTGCTGAATTCCCCCTATATAGAAACAGTAGCGTTTCTGCTAAAAGGAAAAGGGAACTTACCTATATTTACAGCAAGGAGGGGAGGAACATGGGACGTATCATGCATCGTTCTAAGAAATTTAGTATATTTCTAATTTTAATGTTGTTATTTGAAAGTCTCTCTTCATCCATGATCTCAGTTGCAAGCGCAGCCACATCAACTGAACCTATGGCAGAAAACTTGTATTTTACTGAAAAGGATCAAAATGAAAAAATACAAGAATTAAAAGTAGAAAAAGAATTTTCAATAGACTTAGTCTTACAAGCGGGACAGGATTCAGCCGCAGAGATTCAGTTGCCTGAAGGACTATCCCTTAGTAAGGAAAGTCTTGCTCAAGAAGGGCTATCTTATGAAAAAAACACTCGAACATTAAAAGTAGATTGGACAAAATTCACGGATTTACAACAAAAGAAACGGGTACCATTATCTTTTACGATTAGTTTTTCGGAGAAGGTAAGCATACATGCAAAAACCGTGCGTGATGGTAAAATTTATTCCTCACATCTTTTGAATATCATTCCTGCATCTTCTAAAGCAACAGCAACAAAGCAGGAAACGAAGGCTGAAGAACCTGTAAAGAAAGAGGACAGTTCAAAAGCGGCAGCAAATGAAGTTGCAGCCTCAGCAAAGCAAGAAACGAAGGCTGAAGAACCTGTAAAGAAAGAGGACAGTTCAAAAGCGGCAGCAAATGAAGTTGCAGCCTCAACAAAGCAAGGAACGGTAAAGTCAGTAGAACCAGTAATGAGCCCCAAAGCGGCATTTACAATCAATAATACAGATTCTTATGCTGTTGTTACGAATAGTGTTGATCCTAAATTCAGCATCTATCAGCTTGATGGAACATCTACTACAGTTCTTGCAAGTATAATCCCTGATATACCTTATTGGGTGAACGATATAAATGCTTTAGCTGTTTCTAAAGATAATTATATATATCTCATAGCTAACGGAATATGGCAAACAACTACTGTTACTAGAATTTTTAAATTTAATAGTGCAGGGACCAGACTTGCTGAATACGATATCCCTAAATGGGCCGTGGCTGCTACTATGTTTGGTAATACGTATTATTATATTGAAGGAACGACATTGCGTTCTTTTGATGTAGTTACTAAGCAACAGGGAAGCGTAGCCTTGGTTAACCAATCTGGTGCAGCTCTTACTGGACTAGGATTTGACGTAGTTGCTGATGCAGATGGCTATCTTTGGGTTGCTCAACTAGACAACTTGCTACAAATTAATCCGGCTACTGGTAAAATACTACGTGTGCTTCCTGTTCCAGGGTTAAGTAACCAGGTTCCGGTTGGCGCGAGGGGAATGAGTTTCCTTGCTGATGGAAGAATTCTGATTACTTCTAATGGCTACAATGAGCTAAATACACGTTTTACAATTGACCAGGATGGAAAACTGACTAGATTATCAGACATGTATGGTATACCTATCACATCAGGGGGGATAGGGGATCTGGGTTCAGCGGTGACACCTAAATTTGAACCCTATCCACCAGTAGTAGAATCAGATAAAAAATTTAAGATATTAAAAAAAGGAACGGGAACGAAAGTAGATCAAGTTCAGGCTGGTGATACTTTAGTTTATACCGTTCGAGCAAGAAATACGAAAGCAGCTCCTAGTATTTTAAAAGGTTTGTCAATTACAGATACCATCCCAGCCGGGTTGGAATATGTTCCTGGCACATTTATGGTTGATAATAAATCCATGAGCGATGCAGCCGATACTGATCAAGGAGAAGTCGTTGGTGGAAAGGTGACAGGCAGGATTGGTGATGTATTAGACACTAATTATCATACCGTTGAATTCCAAGTTAAAGTACTGCCAGGAAATGATGGGAAGACTATCCTAAATACAGCGGATGTTACAAGTTTGAATGCGGATCCACAGCACCCTACCGCAGAATTTGTCGTTCAACCACTAGATACACCAGTTCCACCGGGAAACACATGTGGGCCAATGGGACGGGTGGCACTTATCAATGGTAGTTTTGAGCAACCATCTTATAAAGATGTAGATCCAAAATATTACGGAAAAGGATGGTTTGATGCTCTAGCGGGAACTGTTCCGGGATGGAAGACAACCGATCCAGCAAATTTATTTGAAATATTTGCGAAAGATTTAATGGATCAGGTCTTACCTGGTTCCCCAGAGGGTATGTTCTGGGCAGTAAAACACCCTGTCATACACGGGCAACAATTTGCGGAATTAAACAGTAGAAACGCTGCGCAGTTATATCAAGACGTGCAGACGACACCAGGGCAAACCCTTTATTGGCGACTTGCTCATAAAGGTAGAAAGGGACTGGATACGATGGCGGTGAAAATTGGTTCATCTGCTACCCAACCAAAGGATCTACCAACGATTCAACAAATCACGACGGATAAAGATCAATGGAAATACTATACGGGAACGTATACAGTACCTGCTGGACAAACTGTAACACGATTTGGTTTTGAGGCTGTTTCTTCTAATGGTGGATTGGGATCTTCAGCAGAGGGAAACCTTTTAGATGATATTTTCCTTGGTACTGAACCATGTGTGTCAGCAACAAAATCTGTAAATCCAGAAGGGACTGTCCAAACTGGAGATGAGTTAACGTACAATGTAAAGGTTAAAAATGACGGTGGTGACGTTGCTTCTAACGCAATCTTTACAGATGCGATTCCGGAAGGAACTGAATATGTTCCTGGAACGATCAAAGTAATCAAAGATGCTAAGGTAACAAATTTAACGGATGCAAAAGATACAGATGCAGGGCATTTCCAAAATAAAAAGGTAACAGTCAACTTAGGGGATTTACCAAATACTAGTATTTTACCTGATGGAATTACCGTGCAATTCAAAGTGAAAGTATTACCAGGCTACGTGAACAAACAAATTAAGAATAAAGCGCAAGTTGCGTATAAGAATTTGTTGGCAAATAAAGATGGATTCGTTGAAACGAATGAAGTTGTCAATGATGTGGTCGCAAAAGAAGCAAAACTAGAGTCTAAAAAAACAGCGAAGAACCTACAAGATAAACCAATTGATGTAGGGAATGAAATCGAATATACGATTAAAATGCGTAATACGATTTCAGACAGTCTTGTGAAAAATGCGATGATAGAAGACCAATTGCCAGAAGGACTGGACTATGTACCAGGAACATTACAAGTAGATGGAAAAGCTGTGACAGATGCGGATGATAATGATAATGGTCATTATGTACAAGGTAAAGTGACAGGAAAACTGGGAGATATTACAGATACAGAATGGCATACGGTGGTGTTCCATGCGAAAGTCAAAGAGGGACAAGCTGGAAAAGACATTCAAAACACAGCGAAAGTAACAGGAGAGAATGTACCACCGCAAGAACCAACAACTGAAATTAAAGTTCAGCCACTTGGACAAATTGAGATTGAGAAAGTGGATGCTGCGGATTCAACTATCAAATTAAAAAATGCCGTATTCCAGATTATAGACAAAGATGGTAAAGAAGTTGGCAAACTAACAACAGATGAAAATGGGAAAGCAACTTCTGAACTATTACCCTTAGGAAAATATACAGTAAAAGAAATCAAGGCGCCAGATGGGTATATGTTATTAAAAGATCCAATTGAAGTAGAAGTTTCCTCGCCATTACAAAAGATTACAGTGGAAAACACAAAAAATGGATGGAACATACCTCATACAGGTGGTATAGGAACAACTTTATTTTACCTTATTGGCATGATAATAATGGTGGCAGCATTAGTTGTATTTTTCCGTAAGAGAGTTACAAACAAATAGAAAAGAAATAATGGGGAGAGGTAAAGTAAATGAAAAAATTATTGAGTATGCTATTAATCCTTGCATTAACATTTGCTATGATACCGAACATGTTCGCAAATGCAGCTTCAAGAAGTACAGGTACGTTAACAATTCATAAGTATGAGCAAGAAAAAAACGGAAATCAAGGCGCAGAAGGCGATGGTTCTGCGAATCAAACTATTCCTGCAGATGCAAAAGCATTACCAGGTGTAACATTTGAAATTAAGCAAATTGCATCATTTGAGAAAATTTCAAACGATGGAACGATTGCAAAAGAGAGCGTAACACCTGTTACAAATGCAAAACCAATTCAGGTAACAACAGATGCAAATGGTCAAGCAGTATTCCCAGATCTAACATTAGGACGTTATGAAGTGAAAGAAGTTGCTGGTCCAGCACATGTTAACTTAAATCCAAATACGTATACAGTTGATATCCCAATGACTGATAAAGAGGGTAAAGGCTTAAACTACGATGTTCATATGTATCCAAAGAATGAAATCAAACGCGGTGCAGCTGAATTAACAAAAACAGGCGCTGGAGATAAAGCATTAGGGGGCGCTGAATTCTCTGTATATAAAGAAGATGGTACATTAGTTCAAGAAAAATTAGTAACAACAGCAAACGGTAAAATTCGTGTACAAGGTTTAGAGTATGGAAATTATTATTTCCTAGAAACTAAAGCTCCGGCTGGATATGTTATTGATCCAACAAAACATGCGTTTTCTATTAAAGAATCAGGTACAATTAACGAAGATGGTACAATTACTTCTGGTGTTATCGTACCAGTAGCAATCAAAAACTTTGAAGAATCAACAATTGATAAAAAGATTAATGGGGATTTAGAGAATTCACCAATGAATCCAAATACAGAACACACGTATGACATTAAAACATCTCTTCCAGAAGATATTAAAGAGTATAAGAATTATGTAGTAAAAGACGTTCTAGATGATAGATTAGTTATCGCTGGAAAACCAGTTGTTAAAATTGATGGTGTAGAAGTAGATGCAAGTGTAGTAGAAGTAGTTGTAGATGGCCAAAAGGTAACTGCTACAGTGAAAGATTTCTCAAAATTAGATGGTAAAAAACAATTCCATTTACAAATTCCAGCAAAAATCAAAGAAGGTTTACCAGCTGGAACACAAATCCAAAACAAAGCAAACCTTGTTATCAAGAACGAAAATGATGTAACAGGTGAAAAAGAGTCTAAACCTACAACGGTTACAGTAACAACAGGTAACATTGCTTTAACAAAAGTTGATGGTGCAGATAACAAAACGTTACAAGGTGCAGAATTTGAATTACGTGACAAAGACGGTAAAGTAGTTGTAGTAGAAGGTAAAGAAGTAAAAGGTGTATCAGATGCAAATGGTGTAATCCAATGGAATAACATTCCTTACGGTAACTACCAAATCGTCGAAACAAAAGCACCAACGTATAAAAAAGAAGATGGTACAACAGGTTCTTACCAATTATTAAAAGATCCAATTGATGTAACAGTGGATGCAGATCATCAAGCAATTAAATTAAATGTAGAAAACAATAAGAGCGGTTGGGTTCTTCCAACAACAGGTGGTATGGGCACAGTTCTCTTCACTGTAGTAGGTCTATTACTAATGGCTGCAGCAGCATTTGTTTTCTTTAGAAAAAAACCTGTAAATAACTAAAGAGTTACAGCATTATGAAAGTTACATGTGAAAAGAGGAGAGGCAAATGCTTCCCTCTTTTCACTCTTTTGTGAGGTGAAAAGGAGGTCACATGAAACGTAAAATTATCTTTGGGTGTATTTTTTTTATAGGACTTGGTATTTTCTTATATCCGACTGTAAGTAATTGGTTAGCAACGAGAACACATTACTCTCAGATTAGTTCTTATGATGCCAAGGTAAAGTCACTTCAAAAACAAGAGTTGGAGCGCAGGGAAAAGGAAGCTGAAGATTACAATAAGAAAGTACAACATTCTGGCCAAACATTTGCAGATCCATTTGCAGAAAAAGAAAAGACTAGCGGGAAATCTTATGCTGATGCACTCAACCTAGGAGATGTGATGGGATATGTAGAAATCCCTAAAATCAAGGTAAAACTTCCTATTTATCAAGGATCTTCAGAGGAAGTGTTAAGCCGTGGGGTAGGACATTTAGATAAGTCTTCCTTACCCGTAGGAGGACAAGGAACACATACTGTATTAACAGGGCATCGTGGTTTACCTTCGGCAGTATTATTTACAGATTTAGATAAAATGAAAGAGTCAGATGTATTTTATATTCATTCTTTAGATAAGGTTCTCGCGTATCAAGTAGATCAAATTAAAGTAGTCTTACCAAGTGAGACAGAGGATTTACTTATTGTAAATGATCAAGATTATGCCACATTACTGACTTGTACGCCATATGGGGTGAATACACATCGATTATTAGTGAGAGGACATCGGATTCCATATGAAGCAGCAGAAAAAGAAAACTCAAGAGAAAATCGTTCAGAATCTCCAATTGTAGAAAGATGGGAGATCATTGTGGTAATCGGCATACTAGTTAGTAGTATCTTCTTATTCCTAATGAGAAGAAGGAAGAAAAAATTAGAAAGCAAATAGGGTTATAGTGTGTGGTGAAAATATGAAAAAGGTGTTACTTAGTGCAACATTGTTTATTCTCGGATTTAGCATCTTTCTATATCCAACTGTTTCGGATTATGTGAATCAACGTGTATACGAAATAGAAATAATTAATTATGAGAAGCGAGTAGGAAAGTTAAAAGATGAGGATTTACGTCACAAATTTAAGGTAATGCAAGCCTATAATGAATCCTTAAAAGGATTATCTTTTCCTATGCAAGACCCTTTTAATAGCAATGATACGAAAAATGAAGCCTTTGTAAATTTTATCAAGAAGGATGATGTACTAGGTACAGTCATCATTCCGAAAATTAATGAAGAACTCCCTATTTATTTAGGCGCAACTCAGGAACATCTTAGCATGGGAGTTGGTCAAATTGGTGGAACATCTTTTCCCATGGGTGGAAAAGATACGCATACGGTCTTAGCGGGGCATCGTGGCTATCATGGGGCTAAGATGTTTCGACATTTAGATCAACTACAGAAGGGAGATAAATTCTATATTCGAATTTTAGGAGAAGAATTAACCTATGAAGTAACAGGTCACGAAGTGATTCTTCCTAACCAAGTTGAAAAACTCGCTATTATAAAAGGGAAGGATAAGGCTACATTACTCACGTGTGAACCATATACTTCAAGTAAATATCGTTTATTGGTTTATGGAGAACGGGTATCAGAAGAAATACCTCAAGACCATACGGAGCGTAAAAAAGAAATAAAACAACATCAAACAAGAGACTTTATCCAAACAATCACTTTTGTCGTCATGGGACTTTTAATAATCTTTAGTGGATTATATGGATTGTTAAAAAAGAAATAAACATTTCCTTCATTAGTCTTTACATTTAAAAAGTCTCTATTCCCCATATTATATTTTAAAAATGAGGGGGAGACTTTTCTATTTTTTCCTCTAATCACCCAAATATTATTTTATCTATCTATTGTAGTAAGTGTATGATTTTTTCATAAGAATGCTTATAGAATCCTATGAAGTTGATGCAACATCACTATAAAATTTTAAAAACCATTGTAGTCTCTATAGCGTTTAAACACTTTAGTAATAAAAATTCATAATTAAAGTAGAGGTATTTATATGAATATGTATGAAAAAAATGCAGAGATTTTGAGAGTATTATCACATCCAATGCGAATTAAACTAATGAAAGAACTTATTGACAGAGGTCCATGCAGCGTCAATCAAATAGCGAGTTTTTTGAGTACACCTCAATCTACTACATCTCAAAACTTAGCAAAATTAAAGTCTCAAAGGATAGTTAGTAGCTATAGAAAAGGAACAGAAATTTATTATCTTGCCCCAAATGAAAAACTCAATTATATTATCGAAATGTTATTAGATGAAAACTTACAGTAATGTAAATTTCAAAGGGACAGGAGTATCAGTATTTGCATAAGAAGAAAGGATAACAATAAACATTGTGCAATGAATACAATCTCAACTAGAGAGGGGAATGCATAAAATTGAAATTGGAATTAGGTTCAATTGTAAAAATTTATTTTGAAGAAGATTTATATAAATTGTATTTAGTTTCAAAATTCCATGTAAATGATTTAATAGGAGTTAAATATGTATTAGTTGGAATGAATGGAACTTCCTATTTGAATATGTATTTTTCTAATTTAGAGGATTTAAAGATTCAACTAGAACTTGAATATTCTTATGTAATTTTAGAGATAAACTTAGAAAATATATTATTAAAAGAATTTTCAAAAGGTGAAAATGAATTATCAACTATAGGTATATATGGGAATAACATAAATAGTAAAAATTATACGATCGAAAAAACATATAGTACAAATTATTGCTTGAAAAGTGTAGTAAATAAATTCATTAATGATCTTTCCGGGAGATGGGGACTTTTAACAGATATACGAACATCAAAAGAGAAAATCTCTGGTAATGTCTTTAAAGGAAAATTATTATTAGAAAATAAACTTATGTTTAAAATTGAAATAATATTAATAAGTGATGTAAAGCGAGAAGAAGAAGGTTATTGGCAATGTAAAGCGGAAATTATGGAATAAAGAATTAACCTATTATCATTTTTTTATTCTTAAATCAGATAGGGAAGTTATAGAAAAACAATATTCATTTTATTAACAATACAAAGGAAATAAAATAAATAAACGAATTGGAAAATTTAAAGATTATTTCGATAAAAAAATAAGATTCTTTTAAGAATCTTATTTTTTTATACATATTTAGATTTTATAAGACAGTGTATTTGTCTCGATATTGTTTAGGAGTGAAATCGGTAAATTTCTTAAAAATTCTTATAAAGTAGCTTTGATCATTAAAATTAAGCCAATTACAAATATCAGATAAAGAATACGTAGTTAAAGTTAATAACTTCTTGGCTTCTTCTACACGTTCTCTTTGAACGTAAATACTAAAGGAAACACCTACTTCTTTTTTAAATATATCTGATAGGTAACTTGGTTTTACCTTTATATGATTAGCGAGATCAGTGAGAGTAATTTCAGTATAAATATTTTTAGAGATATAATCTAAACATGCATTTATATTATTGGAATATTGATGAGCAGTATATTCTTGCACACGATCGGCAAACGTGCATAAAGCATCTTCTACTAATCGATTTATTGAGTACATATTATCAAGCTGCTCGAGTGTTTGTATATATAAAGAACTTAGTGAAAATGCTACTTCTGAAGGAAGGTTTCCTTCAATTGCATATCGACTAGCTAAAGTAATTGCAACGATTCCATTGTTTTTCTGATTACGAATTTGACACGTCTTTGATAGGATAGCAGTGTCTTCTTGAGGAAATGCGTACGCATATTCTATTAATTTTTTTTTATTTCCTTCTTTAACAGCTGTAAAAAGCTGTTTTTCTAATGAAATATCATAATAATTCGAAGCGCTTTTTCTTCGTGATGATATATATAAGCTAGGGTTTACAGCTGAATAAGGGGTTTCTTCTAACAATTTATTTTGTTCCCAAATGGTACCTACATCTAATTCTTTGTTAAAAATTAGATAATAAAATAGTCTACTTATATGAATGACATTGATTTTTTTTAGTACAGGGATTGAATCAAAGTAAGCAATTGCATCTTGTAATCCTACTTTTTTATCAAATTTATTTATTAATTTATCAACTGTATCTTTGGATATCTTTGGATATGTAAAAGGACCAATAATAAGAGTTCCTTCTATATGTTCATGGTTTACTATGTGAATTAAAATAAACTTTTCTAGAAAACGATTTGTTTTTATGATGGGAAAGTTATCTGGATTATCTTTTTCAAATAGTTCAACTAAGTAATCTCTTTTTTGTGAATAAAAAGGGTTTAACGTTTCTGTGGATTTATATTCAAATAATATTTTTTTGTTTGTAGATAAAAAGCTGATTGGCACTGCAAATGATTTATGTATTAATTTGCAAAGATATTGAATTTGTATAGGTGGCGTAGCCATTATGTCTCCTCCTGAGATAAGTACGAAATTATATCAGCAAAAAGGCTGGTTTTGTTTTATTATAGCAACATATACATGTATTGTCTGTACTCCTGTAAGGGCTTTATTAAAAAACTAAGAAGAACACGTAGTTATTTATAATCCATTTCATCTCTTATAATTCATTATTCGTCAATAAATTATTTTGAAATAGCATGGTTTATTTTTGGGTAAATATGGTTATGGTGCAAAAACTTCAAGGTAATTACAAGTAATATCTAAATCTTGGACATAATGGATGCTATTACTCTAAAAAGGTGTGTAATCGGTATGGCGCGGTTTCGCTCTCCCTCGGTTACAATCGAAATTTGGACCGTTAAAAGCAACATTATTACTTGCCGTCCTGTGGACTTTTTGGCATCTTCCGCATTTCTTAACTGCTGCACAAAGGGGCGGACCAGGTTCTAACCTTTCTATCCTATATATTCATTTACCAATTTTCATTTTGATGTGTTTGCCGATTTCAATCATTCTTACTTGGGTCTATAACTGCAATCGCGGTAACTTATTTATTGTCATGCTAGTTCATGCGAGTGTAAATACGTTTAGCTTGGTACAAACTAATACCACCAACCCTGTTTTAAAGAATTCAGATTTATTTGTAGGGATAGGATTGGGCATTGTTGCTTTGCTTATTCTTATTTTCACAAGAGGCAGCCTTGGATATAGACAAATTACTAATGAAATAGGATTTAGTAACAATGAAAATATAAGTAATTAGAAACGAAAACCATAAAATAGGTTGATAGCGATGGGTTAGCACCACATCACTATCAACCTAACAAAACAAAGTACCTCCTAAAATGAAAAAAACGCTAATTTTTCTGTAGAATCATAGGAAAGGATGGCGTTTTGTATGTCTATTTCTGTATCTGATGAATTACAACTATTTGCTCAAGAAATTCAAAATTTCTTCCCGCCAAATATCTTAAGAAATCTTGCTAGGGATGTTGGTTTTGTGCAACGAACCAGTAAGTACCAAGTAAAAGATTTAATCGCTTTATGTGTATGGATGAGCCAAAGTATCGCTACGGCTTCTTTAACTCAGTTATCTAGCTGTTTAGAAGGATCAACGGTTTAATAAAGCGGCCGTCCAATTTTCACAACATAGATTAGCTGAACTACTAAACCAAAAATTGGCCTCATCTATACCGATTTCTTCTCCATATACTTCTGTTTTTAAGCGTATTCGTAACCTAGGTTCAACCGTATTTCAACTAAAGCTATTTATCTAAATCTATAGTTATTCACAAAATCATCCAATTCCTTTTTTTAATCTTCTATTATGTCATGTAGCATTCTTATATCCATTTTCCTCGTTAAACTCCTTTATGTAAAATCTTGATGAAAAATGTAACCGGAAAATCCCAAATAAAAATTGGGCCAATAATTCTAAATTCTGATACCACTTTGTTAAAGCCTTATTAACTTCTGTTTCACATGATTTTGTAGAAATATGGTACATACTTTCATATTTTATCACCTCCGAAAATTACTATGAGTGCCTACGAATTTATTTGCATGTAAGAATATTCACTTACCTAAATGTACTATTTGCTTTTGAATAACTAAATATGACTCCTTGCATTTAGGACAAGAGAAAGGTGAATGTACTGATGAAAATGTAGAGAGATAAATATTACTTTATAATGATAAAAATCTGATGTAAATGTTATACGTTAATAAAATGTTCAATATTTCTGCACAACTTCTGCACATATGTAGGTAGTTTCTATGTCATGATATATCAGTCAAGTGAAATGTTTCACATATAGGGTAGCATACGTTTTTATCATAGTTCCTGCGTAACTTACGCATACCCGAAACGATTTACTCTCTTGTTATATTTTTACATCAAAGCCTACATACACTACAAAGCATAACAAGAAAGGGACGAAAGTATGAATAATCAAATTATTAAACATCTAAAAAACTTAAAAATGAACAAAAAAATTCTGGGAGCTGTTACATTAGCAGCTGGAATTATCGGTACGACACTTATACCTCAAAATGCATACGCGCATGGTTTTGTTGAAAAACCTGGTAGCCGTTCCGCTTTGTGTAGCCAAACTTACGGCGCACTGAATGTTAACTGCGGAAGCATTATGTACGAACCACAAAGTTTAGAAGCACCAAAAGGATTTCCACAAGCTGGCCCAGTTGATGGACAAATTGCTTCTGCAGGCGGCAAATTTGGTGGCATTTTAGATCAACAAACAGCAGATCGTTGGTTTAAAAATACAATCACTGGCGGAGAAAATACGTTTACTTGGAAGTTTACAGCGCCACACCTAACAAGCAAGTGGCATTATTACATTACTAAAAAAGGATGGAATCCAAATAAAGCGTTAACAAGAGCAGACTTTGAGCCAATTGGAACTGTACAACATGATGGTTCCACAGCTTCAAATAATATAGCGCACAAAATCAATGTACCTACTGACCGTAATGGATACCATGTGATTTTAGCTGTATGGGATGTAGCGGATACTGTGAATGCGTTTTATAATGTCATTGATGTGAATCTTATCAATAATGTGCAACCAGACACAGAAGCACCAAGTATTCCAAATGGTCTTCAGGCGCAAAAAGTTACAGCAAATAGTATCGAACTAACATGGAACGCTTCTACGGATAATGTGGGAGTGAAAGGATATCAGGTTTTTCGTAATGGAGAGATGATTGACACCGTACCAGGCACTCATTTTATTAATAAACAATTACAACCAAGTACGGAATACACTTATACTGTGAAAGCGATTGACGCAGCTGGAAATGTATCGAAAGAAAGTACAGCGATTACAGTAAAAACAACTGTTGAAGCTCCTGATACAGAAGCACCAACTCAACCAAAAGGATTACATAGTATGGGAACAACAGCATCTAGTGTGGATCTAATGTGGAGCCCATCTGATGATAACGTCGGTGTAGACCATTATGATATTTATAGAGAAATAGAAGGATCAATGAAAAAAATTGCAACATCCAATACGACTTCTTATATGGATAAAAATTTACTTGCTAATACTACTTATAAATATGTAGTGAAAGCAGTTGATGTAGCTGGAAATGAATCTGTACAGAGTGATACATTTACAATTACTACAAAAACAGAAAACGCTTCATATGAAGCGTGGGATGCAAAGAAAGCATATAAAAAAGGAGATAGGGTTTTACACGAGGGAAAAGTGTATGAAGCAGTCCAGAATCATCAAGGACATGGGGATCCAAATTGGATTAATGCTTTATCATTATGGAAAATAGTGTAAGATTCACCTGGATATGAACTAAGAGATGATTGGCTTTGATGTAATAAGAAAACCCTGAGAAATCACTTTGCTCTTTATAAAAAAGACGACGTATTTAGCGTCGTCTTTTTTATATCTATTATATGTTTTAGGATGTTACTAGGTAAAATAAAGCATAATTTATCCAATGGGCTAGCACCCTTTACACGCTCGAGGAAGGAGAATTCTTTCGGTAAATTCGTTAAAATATTTTGCATATTCTAGTTAACTTTATGGAAAAAATACCTATATGTAATAAATAATATATACTATTTATGAAACTTAATTTTATTGGAAATTGAAATATTAAGTAATATTCCTATTGCTATCAAGTTAACCATTAAAGAACTTCCTCCAAAACTCACAAATGGAAATGGTGTGCCTGTAAGAGGAAATAGTCCTGTAATACCACCTAAATTAACTACAGATTGCATACCAATCATACACCCTATACCAATCGCTATAAAACTTCCGAATGGATCTGCACATAGTTGTGCAATTTTTAACGAGCGAAGAACTATGGCCAATACACCGGCCAATATAATGAATACACCAATAAATCCTAGTTCTTCAGAAACTATTGCCATTATAAAATCAGTATGTGGTTCGGGAAGATAACCTGTTTTTTGAATGCTATTTCCGAATCCACGTCCAGTAATTCCTCCAGATCCAATAGCAATAAAAGAATTTACAAGCTGATATCCATTTCCTTGCGCATCAACAAAGGGATTGAAGATTGTTGTAATTCGTGTTTTTTGAACTTCTGACAAACTATATTGAATCAAAAAATATAAAATAGGTAACCATAAAATAGAACCAATGGTAGTTCTTTTAATTATATGGTTTATATTTATTCCAGAGCAAAGAAATATGCTAATACTTATACCTAATATTAAAAGTGCAGATCCTAAATTTGGCTGTTTATAGATTAGGAAAAAAATTGTAGCTAAAAAAAATAAGAGTTTTCCGCTCCCAATCCAAATTTGTTTAGCTGATTCTTGTCGCAATGCAAAAAAGCGGGCTGTTACAAGTATTGTTCCTAATTTTAGAAATTCAGCCGGCTGTATTCCAAAGATCCATGATTGAGCATTATTTACCACTTTTCCTTTCCATAAAACCATAATTAATAAAAAAATCCCCCCAACTATAATACAGATTGAGACTATTCGTTTTTTCCATATTTCATATGGGAGAATAGTACAAACTATTAACCCTATTGTTCCTAAAAGTAGCTTTGTTAATTGAGAATCAACAAAGTGTCTACTGTTATAACCGTAATGCTGGACAGCGACAATAGAGCTCGCGCTATACATCATAATAATACCTAAAGTACATGTTATGAATAGAGGGAGGAGCAATAGATAATCGAGTTTTAATATTTTTTTCATTTTAATATCCTCCTGATTTACAATAAAACTTTATATTACATGTGCTAATGAATAGAATTTTGTTCTAACCAATTGTTAAATAGTATTTTTGTTTAGAAAGATTCTATCGCTTACACCCTGTATTCTTATACAAAAATCCCCCTAGTTACATACTAGGGGGATTCAAAATGGCATAACTAAATAAAGCTTTTCTCCCCCTAGTAGAGCTTTGGCACTATACAACGTAAAGTAATGGAAATCCATTACTTAGCTATCTTAAGAAGAGCCTTAATCCGACAATTCCTGTTCTACCCATTGGCGTCTTTCGACATTTTTGGGCAATAGCCTGTGTTTGTATAGGAGCCTCACCTAACAGGTTTAGCAATATAAATTTTATGTATGTAGTTTGTGTAGCCAGCATAAATACTTTTTTTTTGCTTGTCAAGTAAGTGTATTGCTAATTTTATATTCTTTATTGTTTTATAAATCTTTGAGAAATGATGTGAGAAAATGTATGTAATCATCTCGTATAGATACATATTTTCGACTTGTAGTGTATAGTTTGATTAAGTAGTTTAACCATATAAATTTGATAAACAGTAAAGAAGATTTTAATCATAAAAGAAGATTTTTTGAAGAATGTTCTTTTGAAGTACAGAATGAATAATGATTCAACCTATGCTATAAAGTTAAAAATGAATTATAAAAAATAAGTTTCATATACGAATCTCATACGTTGTATAACATTTCTTCGAACTAATTGAATTTAAATTTTATATCTCTTATGTAGAATTTTAAATTTGCAATAGAATCTAATTACATTTCTTTATAAAATAATTTTTTATGAATCGAATCGAAAGTTAGTTGACAAATATTAAATTCTGGTTTAAATTTTGAAGTAATTAAATAATCTTTGTTAGGTGAGGCTCCTGTATAGAGAAACGCTGCTGCCCAAAAATGTCGAGAGACGCCAATGGGTCAACAGGAACGGTCGGATTAAGGCCCTTTTTAATGTAGCTGGTTATAAAAACCTATGCTATACAGTGCTAAAACTCAACGAGGGAGTGGTATACGATTTGATAGAAGGGCACATCTGGGATTTTGGCAGAGCTGTCTTAATAATCATTTATTTGTATTGTAAAAAACCTTTACTCCTTTTTGAGTAAAGGTTTTTTTGTTTAATGTTATTTATTTTTATCTTGTCTATATTCAAAAAGGAGGTAGTTCTAAATAATAAATTGATTGCAATATAACTATTCATGCTCTATTGAACTACTCACCACTTAACGCCCTTACGGACTGTTTGAAGTGGGAGATTCCTGCGAACACCGATGTATCCACCGGTTATCTTAGCAGGCTCTACCCGTAGTCCCTACGGTGAAAACATAAGTATCTTGTACGTTGACTCACCACACTCCCTACTTTAGCTTGGTTTTCGCAACGTCGGCAAGCGTGGGGCGAAAGAACGTTGAAGATTTTATGGTTGCAACGTTTTTCTGCAACCAACCTCATATCTTCAGTTTTCAAAGAGCAATCTGTACAAGTAAATGATAGCAAACATGTTGGCTTATGCCAATCGACATTCATCTCCCACCTAAAATTGGTGCTTCACACCTTCACATTTTTGAGGAAGGAGTCTTCTGTCGGAAAACGATAAAAATTTTAGACAGATAAAATAACACAAAACCACTCATGAAACTCTAGAGTCTCCCTTAGCAATATGAGGAGGAGTTAACATGAAGAAATTATTAAATGAATTACTTGTAACCCAAAATAATTTGGATGCAGAGAAAGTTTTACGTCATCCGTCGTATGACGTTGCGCAAGAAGTAAAACGATTTTCAATTGAAGATCAAGTCATATTACTAGATAAGATTCCTGTATTAAAAAGCTCAAAAATTCTTCAACATTTGAGTACAGAAGAAAAATATAATATCTTAATTCACTTATCTGAAAACAAAGCTAAAACGTTACTAAATTTACAACCGATTGATGAAACAGTGGATCTACTTCTAGCGGTTCATCCGGAAAAACAAGCTAAATTAATGGCGTATCTAAATAAAATTACAAAACATAACGTGAAAAAATTAATGGCTTTCAAACCTGAAACGGCAGGAAGCCTTGTCACAAGTGATTTTGTTGCAGTTAGAGGAAATTGGTCAGTAAAAATGACATTGAAGTACATTAGGGAACATTCTGAAAATGTAGAATCAATATCTTATATGTATGTTCTTGATAGTCATGGTCATCTCAAGGGAATCGTTTCCATACATGAGTTATTACTAGCAGCAGATGAAGAGATATTATCTAATATCATGATTCAAGAGGTGATTTCAGTACACGCTGAGGTTGATCAGCAAGAGGTTGTAAAAAAGCTACTGAATTATAATTTAGCAGCAATACCCGTAACAACAGCAAATAATGAAATGATTGGTATTATAACATTTGATGACGTAATGAATGTTATGGAAGCAGAAGCTACAGAAGATATCCAAAAGTTAGGCGGAAGTGAACCATTAAATCAATCTTACTTTGAATCTAGTATTTGGAGCATTTTCTTCAAACGTCTACCATGGTTATTGCTTCTATTTGTTGCTGAGGCATATACAGGTACAGTACTAAAGTATTTTGAAGATGAAATTGAAACAGTAGTTGCCCTTGCTTTCTTTGTTCCATTATTAGTAGGTACTGGAGGGAATACAGGTACACAGGTTGTAGCAACAATTACTCGTGCAATCGGTATTGGAGAGGTGAAATTTAAAGACATTTTTCGTGTAATGAAGAAGGAATTTGCAATTGGTATGCTTCTCGGACTTGCACTGGGGATAGCAGGGCTTACCCGCGCTTATATGTTAGGCGTTGGAACAGAAGTTGCGCAAGTTGTAGCAATTACATTATTATTCATTGTTATTTGGGCTTCTCTTGTTGCAGCTGTTTTACCTTTGATTCTGAGAAAATTAAAATTAGATCCTGCAGTCGTTTCTGGTCCGTTTATTACAACATTTGTTGATGGAACAGGATTAGTAATTTATTTCATGGTTGCAAAAATGTTATTAAATTTGTGAATATACACTGAAATAAATACGAAATGGAGGATAAGTATTTCAGCTTGCTTGCTAAGACATAGTGGAGAACTCAGGAATGAGGAAAACAAACACTTATGTCTTTAGGCAAATAATATTTTAAAGGATTCATTGAATGTAATTAATGCTGGAGGATAAAACTATGAAACACCTAAGAAAAATCTTTAAAAGAATTTTAATCCTTTTTTCTATTTTGATACTTATTGGAATAGGGATATTATTTGGTACTAACTATGGCCGAGATCTTCGGGTAACAATTGCTGGGAGTATACTAACTTCTCAGCATCCACAATATGCGAAATATACATTCCTATCCCAAAAGGAACTAGATAAACTGCAAGATAGAATTAATCATCCAAAATGGTCAAATAGTGATGAGGCTGTTTATAAAAAAATAGCAGGGAAAAGATTAGAAGAATTAAAAAATCAGCCATTAACAATTGATGTAGAAACGATTAAAAGTAACAAAGATAGTCGCTTTCTTTTCGAAGGGAAATTAGTCACTATTAGTAACCCTTTCAATGTTAATCTTGTTAGCCATAAAGGGACACAGGGCGATAAAAGGGGAGAAAAAATTAGCGTAATGGCTAAACGTAATCATGCACTTGTTGCTGTGAATGCAAGTGGATTTGCTGATGAAACAGGAAGGGGTGGAGGAAATGTTGCAACTGGCATAGTAATAGAAAATGGGAAAGCTATTGATACAAATATAGATAAAAATACCCCTACAATTATTACAGGTTTAACAAAGTTTGGACAAATGATAACAGGAAATTATTCTACCCAACAGCTTTTGGATAAACAAGTCGTTTCAGCAGCAGGATTTATGCCACAGTTAATTGTTAATGGAGAAAAAATGATTACAGAAGGAGACGGTGGTTGGGGTTCTGCCCCACGTAGTATAATGGCCCAAAAAAAGGACGGTACAATTATGTTTCTAGTCATAGACGGTAGACAGGCACATAGCATAGGGGCTACGTTAAAAGAGTGTCAAGATATTCTATATGAAAAAGGAGCAATAAATGCAATGGCTATGGATGGAGGATCTTCAGCTACTCTATATTTAGGAGGAAAGGTAATAAATTCACCTTCTACATTATCTCATGAAGATCGCTATTTACCGAATGCTTGGGTGGTAACAGCAAATCCAAAACAAAAAATAAAGATGACAATAGATGGGGAAAAAATAGACACTAAAACATCAGATGAATTTGATGCAAATATTTCAACAGATTTATAAATTTTTTAAAACTCACATACAAAGAGGGTAATAAAATTAATACTTTTATCATTTAACGTGCAGTGAACTACTCGCCACTTAGCAAAACTTGAAGTGGGAGCTTCTCAGTTCCAAGACGAAAGCAACCTTTCGTCTCCCTGAGTGTTACTCCGGGGTGTTCCCCTAGGTTTCCAACGCTTGGATGTTCTCTTGGTACGGCTGATATTTTACGTAGGAACCGAATGGCTTGGTTTTCACGCTCTATTTTTTCCCTGTAACATCCTATATCAAGTTATCAAAGAACTTCATTTAGCTAGTTTATAAAAAGTTGTTGGCTATGCCAAATCGAAAGTCATCTCCCATCTACCGCTTTACTATCGCTCTACACGCACTTGAGGAAGGAGAATCTTTCCGGTAAATTCGTTAAAGAAATGTGTATAGGGAGGGGACACTCAATCATATGGAAAATCTCCAAGGAGTTAGAAGAAGTATAAATAATGTATACTGATTACACTTATATTCTATTATATGCTTTTAATCTACTAGTATATGCTATAGTTATATGAAATGGACAACCTGTAAAAATAATTGTTGTAATCAGATGAGTAAAGATTAATGCGCAGAGTGAAGTAGTGGTCATACTATTTTACAAGAGAAAATAATAGAGAACATGTCTGTTTATATTTAAGCCTTAATATAATTAAAAATGAAGCATATAATAAAAGAAATGGGATACAAAAAGGGCTTAGAGGAGATTCAAGATAAAAAATTGAGAGATTAACATATAGTATATAGAAATTGCTTAACAAAACCGGCTAAAAATAGTCATTTTCTTTTTAAACACCTTAACAACTCGAAATAGACTTTTAAGTTATTGTACATCTATTTGTATTGTCATAGCGTTTAAAGTCTGATACAAGAGAATCTGAGAGTCTTTTTTTTGAGGGGAACTAGATAAAATATTGAATTTAAAATAAAAAACGGTATTTATTTGTAAATGTGGCAGGATAAAATATTATTTCAGATGAATATGAAAGAAGGGAGGAATGATAGAAATATAAATTGTTTAATCTAATTATCTAAAAAAAGAAAACATTAAACAACTTCCTATATGATAGATGGTATTACTATTTTAAGAAGACGGTCCTATTGAAACCGTCTTCTTTTTGTTTCTCTATAAAAAGATGCAGATTAATTAATACCCATCTCTATATTTTATAACTGTAATAGATTTATTTTAAACAGCTTTTTTAGTAGTAGCTATTTTAAAGGTATTACTTCTCATGCTATAAAATTGTAGGCCTAATGAAATAATCATAGAAATTATCGCAAAGTAGATTAGAGCCATAGTCCCCATTCCAAGGGAAATTACTACTCCACCTAATGTGGCACCTACCGAACTTCCTAGATAGTTAATGGAACTATTGAGGGCCACAGCTGCACTTCCATGTTTAGGTTGATAGGATAATAAAATATGTTGCTGTGGTGCTCCTGATGCCCATCCCATTGCTCCCCATATGAAAAATGGTAAGTACTTTATAATTGTTAGATTAATCATTATCGGAATACATACAACTGAGACAGTTAAAATAATTAAAATAAGAGCCATTAAAGTTTTTGGTTTTTTGAAGTAATCAATTAAATATCCAATTGTTATACTTCCAAATAATCCACCCAATCCCCAAGCCCATAAATAAATTGTTAAATCACTTGAGTTATCAAGATCTTGTAATAATGGAGATAGATAGGTATATAAACCTAAACTTGAAATACTTGCAAAGAATGTTATTAAAACAGTGATAGTAACTCTTTTATCTAAAAACATTGCAAGTCTTTCTTTCATAGCAGGTGGTGCTGTGACTGGAACATGTGGTAGAAACTTAAGAATACTAATAGCAGCAATTAAACTAAGTAGTACCACAAACCACATTGCTGATTGCCAATCAAACTTGTCTGCGATATAAAGACCTATAGGAACACCTAATACAGTTCCCATACTCATGCCACCGATTGTTAAGCCAAGTGCTCGTCCTTTCTTTTCTACAGGTACTAACATAGTTGAGCCTGCGACAGCTAAAGGAGAAAATAATCCAGCACCAACACCAGCAATTGCCCTTGATATTAAGAATACCGAAAAGTTTGGAGATACTGCAGTTAATGCATTTGCAAGACCAAATATAATTATAGAAATCAATAGAACTTTTTTTATAGGTTTACCTGCTAAGAGAGAAGCAAACAGTGGAGCGGATATTGCATAACATAATGTAAATATACTTACCGCTTGCCCGACTTGGGATGCACTTTTTTGATAGGTATCACTAATTCCAGGAACAAGTCCAGCAATAATATAAGCATCGAATCCCAAGGCAAACATACCAATAGCTAAAAAAATGACTTTTTTCATAGTTTTGCCACCTTTACATTGTCAAGAATAAAATAAATTATCAATCTTATACACTCTAGTTGCTAGTTTTGTACAGATAGAGAATGATTATTAAATTTATATATAACTCTATATGGATCGTGTTTCCAATTATAATAATTGAGCTATATATAATTATTAAATAATGCCATAGTAATTAAAAAATCTGCAGATTAAATTAAGGGAATATAACATTTGGTAATCATTACTCGTCTAGCTTAAGTAGGTTAATATTAGTATACTTAATGAATGGGATTAAATAAAATGAATAATATTAATGCAAGGGATGAAAAAAACTCATGAGTATTATTAAGTATGAAATTTTTGAATCAGTTATTACAACGGGGAGTTTTACAAAGGCTGCCGAAAAATTAAACATGACGCAATCTGCAGTAAGTCATGCAATTTCTAGCTTAGAAAAGGAATTAGGAACGTCGTTATTCCTAAGAACTGGTCGAACAATTACTTTAACTCCTCATGGTACTAAAGCTTATGAGTATATTGGTCAGATATTAAAAATAAACCGTAAATTAATAGAGACTAATTTTAATAATGAATTATTGCCTAAAACACTGAAGATTGGGGCCTTTACAAGTGTAAAAAAACATATATTACCTCCAATTATGAAAGAATTTAATAAATTGTATCCGTTTATTGAAATTATTATATTTGAGGGGACTTATGATGAAATTCAAGAATGGGTTATTAATAAGGTAATTGACCTGGGATTTACAATTAACGGGGAATTCGGATGTGAATCTGTTCCATTTTGGGAAGATGAGCTAGTTATAGCAACACCAAAGGACTTAAAGTTAATTCCTGAAGATTGCTCTTTAAAAGATTTCTTTGATCAAAATAATATTATTATGCCAGCAGCGCCATACAGAAATCAAGTTGAGAACTTTTTTAATCAGCACAGTATAGAGCCTAAGATTCATTCATATATAAGTGACTGCAATACAATAGTGAAAATGATTGATTTAGGAATAGGTATTTCTATAGGACCAAAGCTTTTCTTAAAATCATTTGATAATATAAAAATATATGAATTACCGGATCAGCATTATAGAAATATATACATATCTTATAACCATTCTACAGAATTAACACAAGCAGAAGGCTATTATGTTCAGGAATTTATAAAAATAGCAAGGAACTTATTTTAAGTTCCTTGCTATTTTTTATTCTTTATTCTTTCCTATTCTTCCTAAACTATCTTTAATAGTTGTTTCCCCAAGTTGTGTATATAGCAAAGCTGTATCTTGACTCGTATGACCAAGTTGCTGCATCACTTGTAATGAATCTTTTTCTTCCATATATAATTTATTTGCCAATGTATGTCTTAATTTATGAGGAGACATTCTTTTTCCATAGGCCTTAGTATATTTTTCTACTATATCTTGGATTGCCCTAACTGAAAGAGGTTGTGCAGTATGTTTATATTTTGATAAAAACACATTTTTTAATTCTTTCCCTGGAGCATATTTGTTATCTCTAATTTCCATATATTTTTCAAGGTCATTCAATGCAATTGGGGTAATCCATACTGAATCTTCTTTATTTCCTTTGCGGATTACATCAATTAGTCTTTCTTTTAGGTTTATATCCTCCATACGAAGATCGGCTAATTCACTTACACGAATACCACTACCAAGAAAGAGGGAGAGGATAGCTACATCACGATCTTTATCTCTTAGGAAATAGAACAACTGATGTTTTGTTAAAGATTTTTCATGTTCGTACTTAACGTAATTCAAAAATTCTTGATCGTCATCATTATGAAATATTTTAGATCTCATACGTTTTGCACGAGCATTTAATGTTTCTTTATCTTTATGTATTTCTATTTTAGCCATTACATTTCTATAAAAATAACATTCTCCATCTTCATTTTCTGATAGGGAGGTAAGGTACTTAAATAAAGACTTTAAGGCCGAAATTTTTCTGTTAACAGAGGAATTTTGCATGTTTTGTTGTAGTTTTAGAAACCTCATAAAGTTCTCAACATCTTTTTTCTTTAAATTCTCCAAATCAGAGAAGGATATGTCTTTAATGGGCTTAAATTCAATAATTTGTTCAGATAATAGCCAATTGAAGAAGACTCTGAAATCATATACATAATTCAGTAGGGTAGAGGGAGAGGCATCATGCAATTCTTTGTACTCCACAAATTCTTCTATGTAAAAGGGCATTTCATTTAAATTTTCGTATAATTTTTTACGATGTACGGATTTTTGACGTTGCTTGCTGTAATCCATAAAAATCACCTCATATACACTATAACAGAAAAGTGTACCGAACACAAGTTCGCGTTAAATTCAATTTTTACACAAACTTATTTACATAATTAAATTATGGGATGCTAAAATATACTGAAAATTGAATGGGCTATTGTAGTTATTCTAATAAAAATTATAGATAACCAAGTGATAGATTTGTATTAGGCTATAAAAATTAGTACAAAAATCACATTTAAAGGTGTATAAAATAAAACAATTTTCATATATAAATTCATACAAAATGAATATATGAAAACAGTTTAAAAGTTGTTATAAAATACGAATTGGTTAATTTAATCATGATTATGAGGAGTTAAATAGATCAACATAAGAAAAAATCTTATAAATTAAAATGTAATTTACTATAAAAATTATTAATGAGTAACTCTGTATTTAATGATTTTCATATAAAGTATGAATTATATAGGTACATATCAATATACTGCGATTTATGCAATTGAGCTCGAAATCCCTAAATACTGTATTAGATTTTTATTTAACTATTCTATTGTTCGTAAAATTGGTATTTCGTGCGAAGTTGTAAAGTGTTTGTTTTTCTCCCTTCTTTCGATTCGTATATGTTCATCCTACAAAATGGATTCTCCACCTTTCATCAGAGTCCTAAAATAATCCTTATCCGACATTAGCGTATTATTAAGAGCATGTCCCAGTGCATCCATTTATAGTCTCCTGTAGCTTTAAAACAAAGATTGAACAAAAATACCTCACAAACTCGTATTTTACAGTAAATAAGAAGAATCCATTTTGATCAATCTTTTTTCAAAACGGATTCTTCTTTAGCATATTTAAGTTCCGGTTTTATAAAAAAGTTTGATCTTAAACAAGAGCACCCTATCGCGGAGGAAAACTCAGCTTATATATTAGTTTTAGTTTACTATTTTTCTATTAACTTGTACGACTGGCTAACCCAATAAAATACTTTGCTTTTGCTTTTTCATCTTTTGGCAATGTTACTTCGATAAATTTCTCTACTACTTCTGTCGTTATTTCATCAAACTTCGAAATTATGACAAAATCCTCAAACTTATTTAACATGTCGTAGCGCACGTTCTCAGGAATAATATTTAGTAATGTCCTTATTTGATTTTGCGCAGCTCTATCCCATAGATGATCTTGTAAAATGCTTAATTGTTCTGCCTTTCGAACGGCTTCTTTCTGATGCCTTAATTCCTCTGGAGTCATGATTCCCTCCTCCGGAATACCCAATCTATCAAATTGCTCCTTGGGTGCCTCATTTTCTCTCATTTTATCAGCTATTTTTTTGATAAATTTCAATTCAATTTCGGGATTCTCAATTTCCTCGGTTTGCCTTGGATCAGTTGTTAAATCAAACAACTTTGATCCATATTGAAATGGGTTAATAAATCCCTTGCCAGCTTGGATTTTCATAATTTGACACCCTTTTGTGAATGAAAATGGTTCTCGAATTTTAATGTTTTGTAATTCTTTAGGACCAAACATCTGTCTCATATGAGTTGGCATTAACGTATACTCAAATAATGGTTGATTCTCCGGAGAGACAGGGGCTCTCATATACACATAGTTGCCATCTGTTATATTCACATGGCCGCCGTGGTATCCAAATAAAGCGGTTTCACGAATTGGCTGATCCGATTGAATGGTTTGTTTTAATGGCTTTCCATCCATATTTCCTGGTAATGGTAGGCCGAAAAACTCAAGTAACGTAGGTGCTAAATCGACTGTTTGGACGATAGACTGCCTCCTTTCTCCTTTTATCCCCACTCTAGGGTCCCAGACGAATAAAGGAGTGTGGGCGATTTCTTGATAAACTGGCATAACACTTTTTGACCACCATCCATGCTCACCCAACAAATATCCATGGTCAGTATTTACAATCAGCATAGTGTCTTTCCACATATCATGTATGTCCATCAGTTCGATCACACGTCCCAAATAATGGTCACACATACTTAAAAGAGCAGCGTATTCGTATTTTCCATGCTCTACTACTTCCTCACGTTCTTGAACGAAGTAATACGGTGGCCAGTCAAAGTGCTTTCCTCTATATTCATGGGGATACAAATCTTTGTAATGTTGATAAGCGAAAAAAGGTTCATGAGGATCAAACGTCTCAAGCTGTAAGAACCAATGATCCTCATCCTTATTTCTTTCGATAAATTCCATCCCTAAAGAGAATGTAACTGCCTGTGGATGGTTTTCCTCTGATTCAAAATAACTTCGATTAATCACATCTTGTCTGAACATATTACTATTGGCAAGAAAACGATGTGTTTCTGTTTCAGGTTTGTCTAGTTTTTTCACGTTTCCTTTCCAAGGATCTCCTTCTTGTCCTCTTACTATTTCAAAAGAACTGTATCTAGGATGATAAGTCGCACCACCATCTTCCCAATAATGTTGATGATCAGTTACTAAATGAGTGTATACGCCATTTTGTTTCAAAATTTCTGGCATTGAATGATCAAATGGTTCAATTGGTCCCCAGCTCCGATGCAAGAAATTATAACGCCCCGTGTGCAGTTCACGTCTTGCTGGCATACAAGGTAAACTCCCTGCATAACACTGATCAAATACAACTGTTTTTTCTCCCAATTTTTTAAAATTCGGTGCATGAGTCCAATCACATCCGTAGTTTGGGAGCATATGTCTATTAAGTGAGTCGAACATAACCATGATTGCGCGCATGTCATTTTACCTCCATTTTTCATATTGCTTTTCCAACAAAAAGTGATAGTTTTATTTCCTCCAAAAGTTTTCCATTTGCTTTTTGACTTTTTGGGTGAAGATTATTTGCCCCGAGGAGCGAGGCTACTTGCGTTAGACAGTGTTCGCAGTAAAAGGATATACTTCCTTATCTGTTAAGCCAAGCTCTTGATAGGACTGATTCTTTAAATGACTTTTTTGGGATTTTAATTGTTTCAGACAGTTCTTGATATTGAATTGTTTGTAACTTAGTGAATTACTCTCATACCACTGTAAAGGAACCAACAACTTCCTCACTATCCTTATATCCAATTCGAACCGCTTTTGCCCGAATGACTGTAGTTCCTTCAGTAACGATTATAGGGCTCGTATAAAGCTTCCAATGAACATTCTCTCCTTCTTCTGTTGTATAAGCAATTGATCCCCCCTGTGTAGCGGTATGCAGTAATATTGCAGTTTTTTCACTAAAAGTTCTTTCGGTCATTGGCTCTTTACCGAAATGCTCATTATTAATAGGTACGAAAATAGGAGATACAGCTCGTGGTTGTATACCATTCGGCCACATTTGTGCAACCATTTGTTCTTCCGATACATCACCCCATACGTCATGCTTCTGCCTCCAGTCGTTCAACGTGGTACGAAGTCGTTCCAGTTCCGCACGATACTTCGGAGAGTTAGCAAGATTGTTCATTTCAAAAGGATCGTTTTCACAATCATATAATTCTTCTGCAGGACGGCTACTCTGCATGAGTAATTGTTGTTCCCCTTCAAGCTGTCCAGATAGATGGAGTCTCCATAACTCTTGGAACATTGCATGGTCATGACTAAAAGGAATCCATTGCAGGTAAGGAAGATTCGGATAAAAATTCCGAATATATTTATACTTTTTGTCACGGACGGCACGCACCATATCATAAGACGAGTCATACCGATCCCGAGTAGCAAACACATACTCCCTAGGCTGAACCTGGTCACCCAAGAACGGTTGGCTGTCAAGATGATTAGGAACAGAAGTTCCGGTAATACCTAAAATAGTAGATGGCAGGTCGATTAAACTGACCAACTGATCGTTGATTTGTCCCGGCTCGAGTACGCCGGGCCATCGAACAATTAATGGGACTTTTGTTCCTGCGTCATAGGGCCACCTTTTGGCGCGTGGCAATCCTTCGCCATGATCACTCCATAAAAAAACAATCGTATTTTCGGCAAGTCCATCTTCCTCAAGTTGCTGCAACAAGAAACCTACATAATCATCGGCTTCTGCTATCAGATCATAGTACTTCGCAAGCGTTTGACGGGATTTTGGGGTATCCGGCAAATAAGGAGGGATTTTTACATCGTCTGGATTGGTAGTCAACATTAAATTTTTTCGTTTTAAGTGTTTACGATATTTATCTGTCCACATTGAGCTTTCGTGGGTAAGAATATGATTGAATACCGCAAAGAAGGGCTGACCCTCTTCGCGGTGACGCCAATGGGCCTCAAAACCATTTTCATCCCAAGCCGTTAGCGGCGAAGGAAATTGATAATCCGTTTTAAAATTGTTTGTACAAAAATAGCCTTCTGCACGTAAATATTCAGTAAAAACCTTGATATAAGCAGGAGGTACAGCCGCATAGGGAGTCGGAAGCTCTGGTGTATGCGGATTCGTATGTTCGGTACGCATATGATGGGTACCAATTGAGGTCGGATACATTCCAGTAATAATCGATGATCGACTGGGTGCGCATACACCTGCAGTCGTAAATGCCTTGGTATACATTACGCCCTGGCTAGCCAGATTGTCTATGTTTGGGGTTCGTGCCAAGGGATCACCATAGCAACCAAACCTTGGACTTGTATCTTCAAGAGAAATCCATAAAACATTGAGTTTTCCTTCTTTATTTTTCATATTTTTCCCTTCCTCTCTTAAGCTATCTATTTCATATTTTTTATCCGCAAGACGCGAGCTTGAACTTTTCACGGTATTTTATTATTTGCCTCAGCTTTACGTAAGAGAAGCTCATCTTCTGAATGATATTCTCTCAAAAAAGCAATGCGTATTGTTTAGCAAATGGATTATTTCAAGAACTGTGAGAATCCTGTTGAGGTTAGAGTACTGATAAAGAAATAGCTTACTTTTTTCATAAAATTTCTCGTTATATTTTCCTTGATTGAATTTCCGCAATAACGCTAGCATACTTGTGGTTGTAACCTGTGAAAAGCCATAGTCTTGATCTTAGTTACCGCGGCAATGACGGGCAACAATATGTTAAGTTTCAAATCAACCTTAAAAACTTTTATACATGTAAAACATGCCTTTACTACAAAACAAACGCTGGAAAATTTATATAATTCATCCTTATTACAATTACTCATTCAATTTTTGCAACAAGTTGTCCAGATCTGCTTCTGTAAACGGTATAGGCTGAAATGAAATAAGCACTCTAAGTGGCATACCTTGTAAAAAATGTTTCTGTCTTTCAGAATCTCCCTGAAAACCAAGTTTTTTTGCTATACTTTCTAGCAATGGTTTGATGATTCCAGCACGCATTGGGTCTGCCATACAATCAAGAAGGGTAGAATTCCTTGTAAATCTCTTTTTTATCACTGTAGTAGATTTGACATGGATGGTTTCTTTCAAGACAATTTCTTTAGAAGATTTCCCAATAAGAATTTCAAATTCTCCACATTCCACATACCAGTCCATAATATCGATATTGTAATAGGCAAAAGCTCTTTTTTTCAGCGCAAACTCGACAGTCTTTTCTTCTCCTGGATCGAGCTTTATCTTTTCAAAACCCTTTAATTCTTTATATGGTCTAATCACACTACTTTCAACATCTCTTACATACAACTGAACAATTTCCTTCCCGGTTACCGTACCTGTATTCTTTACTTTAACCTTTACAGTTACGAAATCATTATCGTACATTTCCTTCTTATCGATAGAAATTTCAGTATATTCAAAGCTTGTATAACTCAATCCAAAACCAAACGGAAACAATGGTTCAATTTCCATTGCGTCATAATACCTGTAGCCGATAAATAAGCCTTCTCTGTATTCCACCTTTACTTCACTACCAGGATAGTTCAAATAAGACGGATTATCACTGATATTCTTTGGGAAAGTTTCTGCAAGCTTTCCACAAGGGTTAGCTATCCCAAATAGAATGTCCGAAATAGCACCTCCGGCAGCTTGACCTCCCAAATATGTTTCAAGTACACCCTTTACAGCGTTTAGCCATGGCATCTCAATCGGTGATCCGTTACTTAGAACTACCACAGTATTTTTCTGCACTTCTGCCACCGCTTCAATCAATTCTTTCTGTCCTTCGGGAATTCTGATATGTTTCCTGTCAGTTCCTTCAGATTCATAAGTTTCAGGCAATCCCGCAAATACAATTGCTACATCCGCCTTCTTAGCAATTTCTTTTGCTTCTTCAATCAGTTTCATATCCGGCTGGTCACTCGACGACTTTAACGGATGTTTGGAGTACCTGCCTGCTGAACTGTCATTTCTGTAGCCTTCTGCATAAATTACCTTCATTTCCGGACATGCGAGCTTTTCGATCTCTTTTAACGGAATGTCTATTTTGGTTGGATTTATATAAGAACTTCCTCCTCCCTGAAACCTTGGTTCTTTTGCAAAGGCACCTATTACCGCAAGAGTTCCTTCCTTTTTTAAAGGTAGTATGTTATCTTCATTTTTCAGCAGGACCATACTTTCTCTCGCAATATCCCTTGCCAGTTTATGATGTTCCTCCATATCACAAACAATATTTTCCTTTTTCATGTCTACTGCTTTGAATATGACCATCAGTAATCTTTCTACTGCTTTATCAAGCACATCTTCAGAAAGTGTTCCATCTTTTACAGCAGCAATGATCTTTTTATCACCTTCGAAGATGCCAGGAGGCATTTCCAGGTCCATACCTGCAGCCAACCCTTCGACCCTTTCATTTACAGCACCCCAATCTGAAACCACGATGCCTTCATGACCCCATTCCTCTTTTAAAATATCAGTCAAAAGATATTTATTTTCCGAACAATAGTAACCATTTAACTGATTATAAGCACACATTACGGTCCATGGTTGTGCCTGCATTATTGCTTCCTCAAAACTTGCCAGATACATTTCCCTAAGTGTCCTTTCGTCAACTTCAACATTAGTAAGAAAACGATTATATTCCTGGTTATTGGCTGCGAAGTGCTTCAGCGATGCTCCTACTCCTTGACTCTGTATTCCCTTAATATAATTAGAAGCCATATTGGTAGATATATATGGATCCTCCGAAAAGTACTCAAAGTTTCGTCCGCATAATGGCGAACGTTTCAAATTAGCTCCCGTACCAAGAAGTATAGCTATATCCTCTGCTTGACACTCTACACCCAATAGATTCCCCACTGTCTCAATCAAATTACGGTCCCAAGAAGAAGCCAAATTGACAGCTGGAGGGAAACAGGTGGCCGCCTTACTACTGTTCAATCCTAAATGGTCTGCGGCACCTTCCTGTTTCCTAAGTCCATGTGGTCCATCCGACAACATAATAGATGGTATTCCTAGGCGCTCCACAGCTTTCGTATGCCAATAGTCAAGCCCTGAACACATTCCTGCTTTTTCTTCTAAAGTCATCTGGGAAATGATTGATATAATATCTCTATTCATATCTGACTCTCCTTGTATCAAATAATTAAATTTTTTAGTTTTAGTCATATGAATTCCTCTATCATGACCATTACAGATTTCACGATACGGGCGTCCTCCTTTAGGCATCGGATGAAAGTATCGTTTTTCCTATAACATTATTCTTAAATATAACTAATTGCTGAAACTCAATGTTTTTAACGTTCGCAAAAATCAGTTATTTATTTACATCAGACTCATAGTTTACACTTAAACAAATTTGCTCTCATAGAAAATGCAATCATACGATTAGATTATTCAAGTAAAAATGATCGATTTCTAATCGCGAATCTAAATTAAGATTTCATAAATAATAAGAAAGAAAGATACATAAGAATCATAAAAGTTAACAATGAAAATAGGATAGATACGAATATAATAGATTGGTTAGACGGAATGAAAATACCTGCTTGGATTTCCCTCCTTTTCCTCGCGTATTGAATAGTTGATAAAATGCCAATAATAAAACCAATAACCCATGCAAAGATCCCCAGAACAATTACTAAGATGTTAATATATGGATCAAATCTGATTTTTATAGTAAAATGCAATGATGTCGTTAAAAAGCCTACTCCTGTTATAGATATAGCTGTTCGTATCCATGCTAAATATGTTCTTTCGTTAGCTAAATGTTGTTGGGCATACTTAACACTTTCTCTTGGTAATTCTTTTATCTTATCTAAAGCTTCCATTGCTAGGTAATCCTCCTTTATTAACAATTTTTAATAAAGAGACACAGCAAATGTAATTACTTAAATGAAATAAGTAGAACCTATTTCTTTTCTCTTCTGTTCGAGAACTAAACTTCGTTGTCTTGGATGGAGGAACTTATACATCCTTAATTCAAAGGAACACAAGGTAACTGGAGAACTTGTATATTAGACAGTCTAAAATAGCATCCTCTCTTATAAATTCTCTTTGTATTATGAGTCAGCTGCACATCGAAAGCCCATGTTTCCTGTTGAACTATCTGGAGTATTGGAACTACGGGCAGCAACTCGGTAACGATTACAATACGAATTGTGACAAAGATAAGAGCCACCGCGTGTCACTTTTGCTTCACCATTTGATGGTCCCTTTGGATTCTTACACGTACCATCTACATAAAACGTTGGACTAAACCAATCCGAGCACCATTCCCATACATTCCCAGATACATTATATAGCCCATATCCATTGGCAGGAAAAGACTTGGCTGGAGCGGTACCCAAGTAACCGTCCGCCCCTTTGTTCTTTTCTGGAAACGTCCCCTGCCAAGTATTACACATGTATTTGCTGCCAGGCTGAAACCGATCTCCCCAAGGATATCTCTTTTGAACGAGTCCCCCACGGGCGGCATACTCCCATTCCGCCTCAGTCGGCAAACGTTTACCTGCCCATTGGCAGTACGCTATTGCGTCATTCCAGGACACATGGACAACTGGGTGATCCATTCGATCCGCAATACTGGAATCCGGTCCTTCTGGTTCTTTCCAATAAGCTCCTTTAACAACCCACCACCATTGAGCGTTTTGCACAACTCCCGTTACGGTCTTCTTTACTTCTTCTGAAATAAAACTGAAAAATACATACGACCATCCGTATAGTTCTGCCTCTGTCTTATATCCTGTATCCATAACAAATTCCAAGAACTCAAAATTGGTTACAGTACACGGATCGATATAAAACGGGTTCACCTTCACTTTTCGAACAGGACCCTCACCGTCTGAAGGAAACCCTTCATTACTATTAGTTCCCATTAAAAATTCCCCGCCGGAAAGGTAAATCATCCCTTTCGTCACAGACTTGTCACGCTTCGCCATTACATCCTGTTGTTGTGTAAGTGTGGTACCGAATGACTGTGGTCTTCTTGCACAACAACACGTAGTTTTCTTTTCATGAGACATTTATTTTCGCCTTCTTTCTACTATATAAGTGGCAAAGTATGCCCAAATTTTCCTGCCATGATTTATTTGGATTTATATAATTAAACCATAGCATTATGCTTCTCTTTTAAAACTTCCATTATTTTTGCTTCTTCCTTCTCTAATCGATAGAACATTACTAGAATGATTGAAAGAATACATCCAATAAGTGGAATCCATATAAAGTTGAATTCAATGGCTAATAATGTAGAGGAGCTTTGCTGTTGGTTTGCTACATATCCTCCTGCCGACATGGTCCATGCTGAAATTGCTCCCCCAAGTCCCATGCCAATTTTCACGCCAAAGATGGAAGCAGCCATTAATAATCCTGGCGCTCTCACACCAGATTTCCACTCCCCATAATCTACCGTGTCAGCAATCATAGCAAACTTCAATCCAACTGCTAACCCTAATCCTGAAATCCCCACCACTCTTCCTATAATAAGAATAGGGATTGCAGCTGCTTCTGCGCCGATATATATCACAACCTGACCGATGCTGGTAATAATAAATCCTAAAACTAGCGTATTTCGCTTCCCTATTTTTTTTGCAAGAAATGGCGCCGCAATAGTCCCCACGACCATTAAAACTGTTAATCCATTTATGAGAGGGATTAAATCTTCTCGATTAAGATTGTAAGTTAAAAAATAGATAGTCGATTGCATAGACGAGATGATAGCAATATAAAGGAGAACGTTTACAAACAACAAGATCAACCAAGGAAGATTTCCTCTTAAGGCCTTGACTCCTTCTTTAAAAGGAATGGGCTTATTTCCATTTACTTGGACACGTTCTCTTGTATTCGCGAATGTAATAAAATATAAAACAACGCTAACAGAGGCAAACAAGATCATCGTATAGAGGAATCCATCTTGCTGGTCTCCTTGTCCAAAAAACGCGACTAAAGGTAATGCGGCACCACTTACTATAAATAAACCAACTTTTCCCCCGATCCCTCTGAACGCATTCACAACGATCCTTTCTTGTGAACTGCTTGTTATACTGGGCAATAATGACGATAAAGGTAAATCAATAGCTGCATACATTATCCCCAATATGATATACGTTACATAGGCATATATAAGCCTACCCGACTCACTTAAATCTGGTACTGTAAATGTTAACACAGCTACAACCCCAAACGGGATAGCTAACCAAAGGAAATAAGGTCTTGACTTCCCCCATTTTGTACTTGTTCGGTCAATTAACATACCGATAATTGGACTGTCGAAAGCATCGAATACTCTTGCGACTAGAAATAAAGTTCCGACCGCTGCCGTGCTTAACCCAGATACATCTGTATAGAAGAACATGAGATATGTTGTAATCATTCCAAAAGTAATTTCAGAAGCCGTACCACCTAAACCATAGCTGATTCTTTCTTTCAATGGAACTTGCTTATCACTCATAATTTAATCCCCCCTCTTCTTCCTCATGCATCCCTATTAAAGATATCTTGAAACCCTTTATATTTTCCTGCCGCTGTTTAAAATGAATAAAAGCTTTTTTATTTTAACTTAGCTCTAAAGCTATAGCACGTCCTGCGACACGTCCTGTAAAAAGACAGCCGCCAACAAATGTACCTTCAAGCGCTCGATATCCATGTAAGCCGCCTCCACCAAATCCAGAGACCTCTCCGGCTGCATAAAGACCAGAAACCACTTCCCCTGCCGAATTAAGCACTCTTCCAGACATATCAGTTTGTAATCCCCCTAACGTTTTTCTGCTAACAATATTTAGACGAACAGCAATAAGCGGGCCATTTTGAGGATCAAGGATTTTATGCGGAGGAGCGACCCTGATTAATTTATCACCAATATAGTTACGTGCCCCGCGAATCGCAGTTATTTGAAGATCCTTTGTGAATTTATTATTTATTTCTCGATCCCGTGCCTGTATTTGGCGTTCTATATCCGCTAGGTTCAATAAGTTTTCACCCGTCAATTTGTTCATACCCGCTACAAGATCAGGCAAATTATCAGCAACGACGAAGTCTTCCCCTTTGTCCATAAACGCCTGTACAGGGCCAGGGGCTCCAGGCAAAGCTCTTCCCAAAACTTTCCGAATACTTTTGCCGGTAAGATCAGGATTCTGTTCAGATCCAGACAATGCGAATTCTTTCTCAATGATTTTTTGAGTCAAAATAAACCAAGAATAATCGTATCCTGACTTTTGAATCTCCTCTAGCGTCCCCAATGTGTCAAAACCTGGGAAATTTGGAATTGGAAATCGCTTTCCCTTTGCATCCAACCAAACAGATGAAGGTCCTGGTAATATCCTTATGCCATGCTTTCCCCATACAGGGTTCCAATTTTTTATTCCTTCTGTGTAGTGCCACATCCGATCCCGATTCACAATCCGTCCCCCTGCTTCTTCAGTGATAGCTAGCATCCGTCCATCCACGTGTGCAGGTACGCCTGAAATCATTTTTTTTGGAGGATGCCCAAGCCTGCTGGGCCAATTTTGGCGGATTAAATCATGGTTAGCCCCTATACCTCCGCTGGATACCAATACAGCTTGCCCTCGAAATTCAAAATCTCCTATCACTTCTCTATTGCTATCTTCTCCCCGTATAGCAGCACTCGGCGCAAGAACAGAGCCTCTTACACCAACAATTGCACCATTACTATTGATA
Organism: Bacillus thuringiensis; assembly: GCF_014932895.1. Taxonomy (GTDB): domain Bacteria; phylum Bacillota; class Bacilli; order Bacillales; family Bacillaceae_G; genus Bacillus_A; species Bacillus_A thuringiensis_AA. Next base: position 161,670 of record NZ_JACYOF010000007.1, read on the forward strand.
AGATTGTCCACACGATGACGAGAACGGTACTCAACCAATCCATTTCTGATGTGCTCTCGGACTCTCCGTTCAAATGGAGAGACAATGCCTGGACCTGTTCCCCAAACAATATGGAATCGAGGAACAGAGTTACCATGTCCTTCAGCCAGATACCCTCCTCTTTCTGCCCAACCAACTACAGGAAAAAATCGAACCCCCATGTTATATAACCACTCTCGTTTCTCACCAGCAGCAAAGTCCACGTATGCCTCCGCCCATTTTCGCCCCCAATAATCTTCATCTTCGTCCCTATCAAAACCAGCTGCCCCCAGCCAATCTTGCCAAGCCAATTCTTTAGAATCCTTAATTCCCATCCTTCGTTGTTCGGGTGAATTGACCAAAAATAAACCGCCAAATGACCACCACGCCTGCCCTCCTAAAGAGGCTTCAGGCTCTTGATCAAGAAGCAATACTTTTTTACCAGCGTCAGCAATTTCCGCTGTTGCTACTAGACCAGCAAGACCAGCCCCAACTACAACCACATCATAATCCATCATACGTCTCCCCATTCGTTATTAATTTATCTAATATTATTTATTTTCTGACTATAAGTATGGTATTATTTATAGAAGTTTAGTGTTATTTATTGATGTATTTAAAAATGTAATCGCATCCATTTTTGGGATCAGGGGCATCAAAGAAAGGTCAAGAAACATTATCGAAACAGTTAAAGAGGTCACCTTATATGGAGCGACAAAATCCAGTTCAAGGTTGAGGGGTCAATAATATGAATATATCTTCCAAATTTGCAGATATTTATTACATATGTAATCTAATATTTAAAGTATCAAACATGTCTGTATTTTTCTTAGACATACATGGAGACGTCGTGCATGAATTTACTTCGACCTATGTTACTAATCCTTTTTATTCTTCTCGGAAGGAACAATTTAAGAAGCTATATCATAAAGATGACCCTCACGATTTTCCGATTTTCAGGTCATCTGACTATCATGAAAATTTTATTTCTATTTGTATCAAAGAAGAAGATAAGCTTCAGGGAACAATTATCATTGGGCCTTCTATTTACTCAGAACTATCGGAAGAAAAGATTGATGGAGTTATCAACGATTTTAATTTGTTCAGAGATAAGAAATTGGAGATTATTCACTATTACCAATCGATGCCAATTATTAACAAAGAAAAGTTAATGAATATAAGTATACTGATTTACTATACACTCTATAATAAGAAGTTGGACATAGATGCTGTACGCCAAAAGAACAACCAGTTAGTATCTACTTTCATCCAGGTTGAGAATGTCGATTTACATATTTCAAAACGACTCCAAAATGTCACTTCTCGTCAGGATCCTATAATGGTAAATACATTACTTCAAAGTGTAAAAGAAGGTCGCAAAGAGGATGTGATCAAATATGTGGAGTCGCTTCCCCCAGAAAAGTTTGGAGTTTTATCAAAAAACAGTCATATAAGGAGCCAAAAAAATTTATTAATAGCAGGTATTACCCTTGCTACCAGAGCTGCTGTTGAAGGAGGCCTTCATCGAGAAGTTGCTTATACCCTAAGTGATTTATACATTCAAAAACTCGAATCTTTAAATAATATAAAAGCTATTGAGCGTTTACGAGACGAGGTTTTTTGTTCTTTTGCAGACCGAGTGTACAAAGCCAAGAATCAAAAATACTCAAAATCTATCACGAAGTGTCAACACTATATTTTTAAACATCTTTACGAAAAAATAACTCTTTCACAACTCTCTAACCTTGTAGATATGAATCCAAGTTATTTATCCGTATTATTTAAAAAGGAAGTTGGCACCTCATTAAGTGAATATATCCAAAAGGCAAAAATTGATGAGGCAAAGAATTTATTAACCTTAACGAACTATTCCTTGTCAGATATTTGTTCATGGTTAAATTTTAATGACCAAAGTTATTTCACCAAGATTTTTAAAAAGGTTACTGGAGTTACTCCAAAACATTACCGGAACAAGCATACTGTTTGGTAGTATGCTTTCCGATTGGAAATTGAGACCTCTTGTAAGAGATAGTAATCAGCAGGAATTCCAACACAAAAATAAAAATCTCAAAGGTTGATTTTTTTAGGAATCTGGGAGTTCTACCATTACCTATATCCTTAAAAAGTTAAATATAAACATCCACTAATATTAATAATAAATATTAGAACAAAGGTGTCTTCAGCAAATTAAAGACACCTTTAAATTTGCATTATTCTCATTGTATTAAATAAAAACTCAGCTGTTGCTTTAAAATAAAGTTTGATTCAAAACACCTCACAAACCGTATTTTACGGTAAATGAGAAGAATCCATTTTGAAAAAAGTTTGATCGAAATGGATTCTTCTTTAACATATTTAAGTTTCGGTTTTGTAAAAAAGTTTGATCACTTTTCACCTTAGATATTAAAAACTTCTTTAGAAATTATTTAGCTAAAATACGCATTAACACTTCCACATCCGGCAGCCCATACTCTTCATCCCCCTGTTCTTGAGTAAGAAGACTGATGACGATAGTAAAATACCAGCTAAGCAGCTTTCGTGGTTCTCCTGGGGAAAATTCACCAGATTTTTGTCCTTTAATGAAGATTGGAACCAGCATATCGGTTAGACCGTTCTTAGGAAGATGTTCAAAAATCTGGGTGACCTTTTCTGGGACATCATCATCCTTACGGGCCCGTTCAATGAGCATAAAGGCGTATTTGCTATTTTCATCAAGCATATTTTCAGTTAAGTTTTTAAGTTGTTCAAAAGGTGTCCCAGGCAAGTGTTGAACATGCTCGAGTTCTCTTCTCGCCTCTTCCATCAATTCTTGTATGAGTGTAACGAACAATTCTTTTTTTGAATTGAAATAGCGGTAAATTAGTCCTTCACTAATACTAGCTTCCTTAGCAATCAAACTCATTTTTGTTCCTGTGTACCCTCGGCGGGCAAACACTTTAAGTGCTCCTTTCTTTATCTCCTCCCTGCGTTCGTCACGGATTTGTTCAAGCCGCTGTCTGTTTAATGGAGACATTCATTCCAACCTCCGAATCTTTGAAAAATGTTAAATTCATTGTATCATCAAACTGGTAAAATTGTTGTTTCTACAATGATGAGATAGACGCGTGTGCCAAGGGACAAACCCTCACAATCAATTCCTCAAGAAACTGATCTGCGCGGGCAAAACAAGCGAGATGACCAGCGCTCTTGATTAAAACAAATTCCTTGTACGGAGCTTCAATCTCGTCGTAATATGCTTTAGCGAGCTCAGTAGGTGTTAAAATGTCTTTATCTCCTTGAAAGATAAAGATTGGCACCTCAAACCGCAATCCAATTTTTTTTAAATCAAAAGCCATTAATTCATCAAATAGCTGGTCAAGAGAAAAATTCATACCTTTAAAGATATCTATTATATCTTTAATCTTATGTTCCGGGGATGAGAGCATTGAGGGCAAAATCAGGTCTGTAATCATATTGGGAACATCCTTTATAGCTTTAACTTTCAATCGATTTATCATGTCGTAGTCTTTACGACTCCACTGGGATATATCCGATCCCATTTTTTCAAGCAATTGAACCCCCTTCATATCACCTGCTGTGCGAAGAGTGTTGACTGTTAACTTGTATAAAAGGTCTTGTTTTTGTGGATCTGAGGCATTCTGATCTGTGCCAACATAGGCATAAAAAAGATCTGGTCGTAGCTTTGCCATCATGATACCAATTAGGCTGCCCACAGAGCTTCCGATAAGAATTACTTTTTGGTGACCAAGTTTATCGCACAAGTATTCTGCTACCTCTATCCCATCCTGCACGAGACGGTCGAAAGAGATGGCTCCACTGTTGTCTTTACCGTTCTTTCCAAAAGTCTTTCCTGCACCACGTTGATCCCACTGAACAATAATAAAGTGCTTCTCCCATGAACGCAACAGCGGACTGAAGATGGAATAGGTCGAAGCCGGACCGCCGTGAATCAATAACAAAACGGGGTTGTTCCGATTTTCGCCACGAATCGTGATCCACTGATCGATACCGCCAATTTTCACGTAACAACCTTCTACTATGCTGTTTGCTGTGCTGATTTGAAGTTCTTTGGCATTTTTGCTCTGATTACGCTTTCGCAAAACGATTTCCCGTAGGATATTTGTTTGGCTCATTTAAACATGCCCTCTTCCCTCTTTTAATGAGTGAGTGACTCACTCATTATTATATTGAGGTGTTTTATGGAAATAGTCAATAATAAAAATTCATCAAAATATCTTATAATCAACAAGCGGAGAAAACAAAAATATTACAGACTTCGCAATACGGGAAATCCCATATCAGACCTTATAGCGCCTTTAGGCATAAAAGGACACGTTTCCCAATTAAAACTCATTTAATATTCCCCTTTCCCTTCATTATAATGATGATAAAAATCAATTACTTCATGTGAAAGATAAATCTCCCCTTCTACTGTTGTAAAAGAAATAATATATTCTTTCATAACGCCCCAACGTTATTCCGTCGTAAATAAATAGACTCTTAGCCTTGAACTGTACAGCAAATAAGCATTCTTTTGTTTTTAATGTGGAGCGATACATTTGAAAAAACTCGAATGGTTTGGTATGTTGCTAATTACTATAGGTTCTATATTTTGGCTTATTATTTCATAGATTGGAATGATTCAAGAAAAACTGCTGTAACTTTGACAAATACTGAGTTTCGATTATGTAATGAATAGAAATAAAATGCCAACCTGACTTTCTATACATGTTAAGGTTGGCATTTTATTATTTTTATTGACTGACATAAATATTTAACTCTACTTGTTTATATTATTTAGCTAAACCTTCCACTAATTGTTTTTCTTTCCACATAGCTGTAATACAAATGCCAATCGCCATAACAAAAGCGGAGAAAAGATATGGATAATGGATATTTATATCAAATAGTATTCCTCCCATAGTCGGTCCAACAATATTCCCTAGACTTGTATAAGTTGAGTTCATTCCAGCAACAAATCCTTGCTCTTTGCCAGCTACCTTTGATAAAAATGTCGTTAATGCGGGACGAAGTAAATCGAATGCAAGAAAGATAAAACAAGTTACTGCCAATACTCCCCAAAAATTAGAGACTAAAGTAGATACTACTGCCAATACCGCACCTGTAATTAAACAAAGCTGAATCAACATTTTTTCACCAAATATATCTACTAACTTTCCAAATAGAAAGACCTGTATAATAACACCAAAGATAGAGCTTATTGTAATGATGATAGCAATATCCTTCGGTGTGAAACCAAATTTATGATCAGAAAATAAACTAAAAACAGTTTCATATGCCGATAAACCAAAAGCAAGTACAAATACAATAACAAATGCAATAAAGTATACCGGATTGAGTGATTTTTTTAAATCACTCATAAAGTTTGTTTGCTTCGTATTAGCAGAAATTTCAGCTAGCTGTTCCACTGTTAACGGCTCTTTTAGAATAAATATAGAAGCAACGCATGCGATAACAGCAATGGCTGCCGCAAAAAAGAAAGGTACACGTATACCGTATTCTGCAATAAAGCCACCGATACCAGGTCCGATTATAAACCCAGTACTAATAGCAGCGGAAAGATACCCCATTGCTTTTGGTCTTTCTTGAACTGAAGTAATATCTGCAACATACGCCGTAACACCAGGCATAATAAAAGCGGCACTAATTCCTCCTAACGCCCTCGATATATATAATACCGAAACATGCGTTCCCAAACCAAAGATAAGTTCTGAAATACCAAAAAGAAATAAACCGATTATAATAGTTTTCTTCCTACCATAACGATCAACCCAGCGTCCTGTTAACGGTGACATCAGTAACTGCGCCACTGCAAATACGGCAACAAGATACCCCATCGTTTTTCCTGGTAATTCCATAATATTCATAAATGACGGCATAACTGGGATAACGAGACCAACTCCAAGAAATGCGATGAATATATTACTAAGAAGAATAATTAATACCATCTTCTGTTCTTTTATTGATTTCTTCATTTATTAACACCTCTTTCTGTAAAATTATCGATGTGAAATCCTTCCCACCAAAAGTACCCATGGGGGTTTGTATAAACGAAGATTCCTTCCCCTTGTAAATGAGTTATGGGTACGGCATGTTTTCTCAAATAAATTCTTATCCCTCCGATTATTACCAGAAACTTAGCCATAGTTTGGATCCCTTGTTCAAAGTAGTATGAGGCGCTTCTAACTCATTCCAAATTGATACATGCACCATTATAAACCTTTACATAGTGTGAAGCTCAAGTCAGTTCGTATTAATAGGAACAAAAATGGAATTATAATGACATTCATACAAAATGCCTGCTGCATTGTTAAGTTTTTTATGAAGAACCCCTCATTAATGAAAGAATGGGAAACTTATATTTAAGACTATAAAAACAGTGGATTATCAAAAGTGTCCTGGTGTCAAAAACAGAATCTACCAGTTCGTCGGCTATATTACTAGTTGAAAAAATTATCACCTGAAACTGAAGGTTAAAAGAAAAATGAGTGCATGAATTGGCTTTCTATGAATGTCCTTGTCATAGAAGAAAACATACATACCACTATCCGAATTTGCATTGCAATGAATCTATAAATCTTGGACATGCTGATAAGATTATTCTAGAAAGGGTACGTGATTGGTATAGAAAAGGAAAAAGTATTCAAGTGGAAGCATTATCAGCCTGCTATTATTTTGTTGTAATTTGCACTATCTTGTAATTTTATGGTAATACCTTTAGAGAAATCGTACTTTTTTGCAATGTAATAAAAATCATTTTATCCTAATGTGGCGTTTAAAAGGTTTTATTGATGGAATTAATATTTCATATAGCTAAAAAAAGAGGTAAAGAGCCATGCTATTGACCTGCAATGATTGTGTGATCTCGTGCATAAAATCTTCAATATACCTGTTTAATTTTTATCTACGGATAAAAAAACTCTTAAATCCTTCTACTTCCGATTATATTTGTAGTTCGTTTTATTCTTCTAAGGGAGGACATTTAGCGCAATAAAGAATAAGGTGAGCATTTCATTCTCTCTTATTCTTATAGCAACCTTTCTAGGGAAAATCACTATTAAAAATAAAAATCAGGGCGTGATATGCTCCCTGATTTTTATTTGACTTCATCTTGATATATTTGCATCAGAACCCTATATAACATCATTTCCATTTGACTTTTATATAAGTTTTCTAGCTTCCAAGATAATTAGCCATTTTTATTTTTCCTTTTCCACATTTGATAGAGAAGGTTTCCGTATTCATGAACGCATTAGATGATTGTTGTTGGATGAACGGAAATTCCACGTTCCTTCAGAATTACGGATACATCACGATAGCTTAAAGAAAAACGACAATAGTAGCCGACAGCTACCAAAATCATATCTTTCCCGAACTATTTCCCTTTAAAATACCATATTTGTGATTCTCCTTGCTTCTTTTACTAGCTTGTAGCCCCATTTAGAAAACTAAACTCTGCAACAGAGCTCTAATTAAAACTTTTCAATAGAGATATCTGTATTGATAGCCATTGCAACTTGTATACCAGTTGCTTCAGAAAGAACAATCTCAGTTGGTGCTGGCTGTGCAGCATCACCAGCTGCATAAATATTTTTTTCTGATGTTCTCCCAAAATGATCCACAACAATTAATCCTTGTTCATCAAGATCACAAGAAAACCCTTTCCCAATTACATTTTTTGCATATGATGATGGTGTAATAAATCCTGCTTCTCTGTCTACTTCTTCTCCGTTTTGAAAGACAATACTACTCAACATTCCGTTTTGACCCTTAATATCCTTAATTTTTTCAGTAATCACAGTTATTCCTTTATCTTCTAATTCTTGTTTTTCTTTTTCTTTTATTTCATTACCATTAGTTGCAATGATTAGATCATTGGATAAATTGTGAATGACTTTAGCAGTATGCGCAATCCTACTTGCTTCATTAATATAAATCAACTTTTTATCTTTTAATTCCCAACTATAACTATATGGGGAAGTAAAAATACTTTTATTATAATACAAATCAATATTAGGAATATCTGTCTGTATTTTAGTTCCATCTGTCAGAAGGATTTTTTCAGCAAGAATCCCCTCCCTGCCCTCAGTATATATTTTGAAAAGTTTATTATCTGATTGTTTAATTACCCTAACTTTTTGTTTAAAGATTAAACGAACATTAGAGTATTGATTTAATTTTTCTCTTGCTGATTGTAAAATATCGTCAATGTTATTTCCATTTCTTAAAACACTTTCCTGCTGCTCGAATGCTAGATGGTCATTATTTGTCTCAAATAATGCTACAAATCGATTTGCTCTACCTAATAATAACGCTGCATTTAATCCTGCTGGTCCGCCACCAACTATAGCACAATCATAAATCCTCATCTTTATTTCCTCTCCTTATCTTGTTATGGTTCAAACCCCAATAACTTTTTTTATTTTTTCTAAAGAAACATATCCAACAATTGGATCATGTAATTGATTATTAACAATCAACCTAGAATGAGGGATCCCAAGTACTTGATATTCTGCTGAAATCTCTGGACTTTTCTCAACATTTATTCGTATTATTTTTACCTTATCACTACATTCTTCATTGAGTTGATTAAGAACCAAACCAAACATTTTACAAGGTCCACACCACTCAGCCCAAAAATTTATTAACACAATTTTATCTGTTTTTAGTTGTTCCCCTAATTCTTTCTTTGTTACTACATGAATAATTGACATAATATATCCTCCTTTGTAAATTTAAAATCTCTAAACTAAACAATAAAAAACTGTTCAAAAATTTGCTTTGTGTTAACTATCCTCCTTTCAAATACATTAAAGACCTTTAATATCCGTAATTGAGTTAAAATTTTTAAATTGTACTATCGAAAACAATTGCCATTGCAGCCTTATATCCTTCAGCAGCAGCAACTATTAATGAAGACTGGCCTAATTTAGCTGTCTCCCCGGCTGCATAAACATTTTCCTGTGACGTACGCCCTGCCTCATCTATCATAATGCTACTATTTCCATTTAATTTACAACCAAGTTGCTCTGCAAATTGATTTGGACGCGCAAAATTAGGTACAATAAATCCTCCAACTCTCTTGATTTCAAGTCCTGAACTAAATACTACTTTGTTTAAATAACCATCTTCACCATTTAATTTTTGAATAGGTTCAGTAATAACAGTTATATCTTTCCTTTGTAATTCATTCAATGTCGAAGCAGAAAGTTCATGACCGTTTGTAGCTATTACTAAATCTTTTGACCAGTTATAGACAAGTTTTCCTTTAAAAAGGGTTTGTTCTTCATCTTCTGAAATTATAATTAGAGGTTTATCCCTTAATTCCCATCCATCACAAGTTGGACAGCTGAATAAAGATTTCCCATAATACTTTCTGATATCTGGAATAGATGGGAATTCCTCTTGAACACCTGTTGTCAATATGATTCTTTGGGCAACATATTCTACATCTTCTAACGTCTCAATTTTAAACAAACCGTTTGGCTGTTTTGTTATATTCATAACCGTATTTTGATAAAAATGAACTGATGGGTACTTTTTTACATCATTCAAAGCTATTTCTTTAAACTCTGCAGGTTTAATTCCATCACGTGTAAGAAATCCATGTGATTCCTGAGTCACACGATTTCGATTTGTTCCATTATCAAATAATGCAACCTTTTTACGAGATCTTCCTAAAATCAAACTTGCATTTAGACCAGCCCCTCCTGCACCTATAACTGCACAATCAAATAATTCCATAATGTAACTCTCCTCCATAAATTGTTTAGAATACATGTAATATTAAAAATGCCCATTTCTAAATATTACTACATTCATTCTAGTTCAAATTAAAGTTTACAACAGCATGATTCTTAGCTATAACCACTTGAAAATTCATAGAAATAAGCAAGCAAGAAGAATCTGAATTCAAAGTATTAAAGTTCTAAGATTTTTAAGCTTCAGAAATATAGACTTAATAGACCCTTTATATCTTTAATTATTTAAAAAATAATGGTGGACTAAATCCACTACTATTTCTTCACAAAATCCGATATTTTTCTGTTTCTTAACTCATTCTCCAGTTTTTCTTCTGCAGATAGCATCACTTCTTTTATTACACACTTAGGATCATTATATAAACATCCATCAAACAAAGACGTTTTGCCTTCAATTGCATGTATAACATCTAAAAATGAGATATCATCCCAATTCTGACTTAGCGTATATCCACCATTGGCACCCGATACAGAGTTAATCATTCCTGCCTTTACTAATTTAGTTAGGATTTTAGACAAATAAGTAGAAGAAACATTTTGCATTTCAGCTAATTGTTGGACACCTACTCGTTTATCTGGTGTTTCCTTTGCAAGAAAAAGCATTGTGTGTAGTGCATAATTTGTAGCTTTAGAATATTTCATTACTGTTATTCACTCCAATAAAAGACTTTACATATCCATAATAACTGTGAATTTAAGTTATTTCAACATTTATGTCTTCATGTTGATCTTGAGCTTTAAATTAACTATTATATTAACGGTTCTGTTGCAAAGATTCTCAAGAGATGGACAAGTATGTATGACTAAATATTATACAACTACAAGTAATTGTTACAATTCATTGTACGTCGAAAAGACGAAGTCTGTTTAAAAACTTCGTCTTTGCTTATATAGGGAATGAATGGTTTCAATTCCTATTAACGTACGGGAAGCATGACGAATGTTCTGAAGTATAGCTTACAAAAGTTACACCCTGATATTGCAATTGAATCTATTATGGTGTAATATACAATTTTCATTTTACTGTAGGAGGTATCTGTATGAAAAGTTATGTACCATTTTCGGATTGCTAGGAAATCTATTAGGATTTTTCTATTCATTCTTTAGATATCTGGGAATGGGAATTGCATCCACACCTGATACTTGGAGAGTTGTTGATGAAATTAACGGTGTTATTCCAATAATCATATCAGGAGCAAGTACAATAAGTGGATTATTTCTACTATCACGAAAATATGTTAAACCTGTTTTCATTTTTATGATTCTTTCAACTTTAAATGCAATTTTCTTAATCATATACGATATGTTTAATTTTTATATAAATTCTCCTGAATCACTTGTTCCAGAATTTCTTTTTGACTATATCTTTATGAGTAGTCCTGTAATTTACCTAATACTTATAGGGATTACAACATTAAGTTTATATAAGCAACAAGCCACACAACAACATTAATCACTACCACCTTGTAGACTTTACCCTCTTTTATTATCATTTATATATTAAACAAAAAGACTTGAGCTTCACACTGTGTGAAGCTTTATAATATGGAAGTAACCATCCATGGTAAAAAAATAATAAACTCCTTAATGAGGTGCTATATATAAGTAGTATAAACAATCAAATAACATATACTGCGTTAAGACATTTCTCATCAAGATTTCCCTCAAAAAAATGTTAATTATACAGAATTCTACATAAATTTCACATAGAAATTTATGTAGAATCTTTACTTTTAAACGATAAATATTCAAGCCAAAGGTCTATAGTTTAAAGAGTAAGCTCAAAGTATGAAAATAGGCTACCACCATAATCAACATTGTACGTATATCTAAATCCTAACTTGAGTAAAACCTTTTTGAGTTTTCGTTATAGCTTTATAAATTTCATGGTATTCTGTTTCCCAAAAAGCAGATTTATTTTGATTGTACAGGCAAAACACTTGAACATTTTATCACGTAGTCATAGTTGGCTGACCAATTTAATAAATTCTCCCAATATTTTTCGCATGAATTAATAATTTGTTTTGAGTCAGAAAGATATCCCGACATTACCATTTTGCAGAGTTCGTCAAATCCATCAGGTTTATCGGCAAAAGACATAGCCTCAGGTAATACCTGAGCTGATGTTGTAAAATATCGTTTGTTGTGTAATCCTAAAATCATCGCACCTGTAGTTGATATTTTCATTGCCAATATAGGTAAGAATGTTTTGGGACCTTGAAATTCTATATTTCTTAATTTCCCCATGTATTCATACATTTCCTCGACTAACGTTTTACAAATCGCCTCTTTGAAAAAACAATTTTCCACCGAACCAGCTTTTTGCCTTAACTCTAGGAAAAATTCATTCGGGTCATAAATCGGAGATATATTGAAAAATTGTCCATGTGTAAGCGGCCAATCTTCCTCTACTGTGGTGGCCTCTTCTATAATATCTTTTGCGCAATCAATGTTTACCTCTGCCTTCCAATCTCCTGATGTCCATTCATAGCTATAACCCTCTTCTAAGGAATTTAAAATACATTTAATTTCAATATCAGAATAGGGACCATCTGTTTTCCTAGCTAAAGAGCCATAGATCCCAATAGCTTTAACGTTTGAACCATATTTCACTAATACTTGATTTGCTATCGTATAAGCAATTTCCATTCTTTCCTCTCTTGTCACTTTTCTTGGGCCGATCATACATCATTTCTCCTTTTTAATAAAATTATAAATGGGATAATATATGAATGGTCAAGGAGGACCACGGGCTTAACGGGGAATTTTATCTGCTGTCATTTAATAACACCTCGTAATAAAAGTATAATTTATTTACTTTCACCTCCATTTATACATTTGAATTATAAGTGAAGGTACTTGGGAGTACTAGGCTTAAAAACCATCTAATCTATTTTCTATTAGTGTTGATAAAAGATGAAATATAACTCTTTCTGTAAGCACAAAAGTAAGAGTTCGATTGTCTTCTTTCCTTTCGTTATGGACTTTACCTTATAAGAACATCTCTACTTCATTAATCCGTAGGAACTAACTATTTCTACTAGGGTACGGTCACATTATAAACCTTCACATAGTGTAAAGCTCAAGCCCTCAAAGAAAAAGACGTTTATACGAGAGAAGAAATCCGGCAAATACTCCAAGAACCCCAACGAATGGTAGCAGTACGGTTTCTAATACACAAAAATATGTGGAAGGATCGCCTCTTTATTGTCAGTAAAAGTATTTTGAACGGATTGGGATCTTCTTATCACGACAAACGATGGGAAATTGGTTATTATATAAGGCTAATCGATGATTAGCGGTTTTGTATGAAAGGATGCATGAACATCTACTTACTCGAATCACCCTAAGTTAAGGTTGCTCTTCCAACTTTAAAAATTTTATAACATTAGTTGGTTTTTATGGCAATACTAACTTCAGTGACATATTCATGTTTATCTAATGTAATAAACTCATCTGTATAAAATTTTTCTATAAAAGGGCCATCTAATTGGTATCCATTCGAATGAGCCCAGTCATTTAGAGCACCATAAGCATAACTAATACTGTCATAGTTGCCTATATGTATTGTATATATAAAATTTTTTCCTTCAAAAAATTTTATTCTAGTATCTTTTACTTCATTTTCAAATACTATCGGTTGACAAACTTCTACATCATACCGAGAAAAATCTCCGTCCTCGATTGAATGAAAAATTGCAAAATGTTTATCTCTCAATATTGGATTCAATTGATTTACTGATTTTTGCAGTTGATGAATTAATAATTCTAAACCATCATCATCTACTACGTTCCTTAAGCATAAAGCATAAAATGGTTTTCTTACTCCCACAAATACATCATATGCGTTCGCCCTATTTGTAGTATTCCTGGGCTCAATAATGGCTTTCATTTCTTCAATAGCATGAGAATATTCAGTTGTTTTTTCATACAATTCAGTAATTTTATGCTGATATACGTCTTTAATTGCTGTCGAATCCATTTTCAGTACATTCTTTATTTCATCAATTGAAAAATAGTATTTACGTAATAATTTTATTTTATTAACTATTGCAATATCATCGTTAGTATAATATCGATAACCATTCAATTTATCTTTTCTTGGCTTTAATAAATTCTTCTCATCATAATATCTTAACATTCTTTGTGATATTTTATTTATCTTTGAAAATTCTCCAATTTTGTACAAATCACAAACACCTCCTAACTAAATATAATGAATCCATTAATTCATTTATAAACATGTTAGTGCTTCCCTAATTATAATATCAACATTTTTACTTTCCTTACATAGTAATAACTGACCATTTAAAATAAAATACTCTTGCTATCCCCATAATTTTGTCTACGCCATACTCATCATCCGCCGCACCAGAAGTTTCTAGTGCGGAATCATAATGAGCTGTTAATACAATCGTATTATTATTAACCGATATCCCTTCCTAGATAATTGCAACTATTGCTCTTCACCTATTTTTGTAGCATACTTCACATCCTCAATATACTTATCTATTTCCCAATATCTTCTATAGAAGGATTGAAAAATTGACTAAAACTTATAAAAACGTTAAGAATGCGAGCAATGTTGCAAAAAAGGTAGTCTTCTTTTTTTATCTATACTTCTTTTAACTCTTTTCTTTTGATCAAACTTATATCTGTTTCTTTCGGCTCTTTCGCGCACTCTAAGTAATTTCTACTCACGCTTCCATTTTATTCATTGTGTGTTCCTTCCATATCAATGGATTCATGTCTAAAAGGAAAGGATATTCGCCGTAATGCTTCCATTCCCTCAGCAGGAAGCAACTTATCTGAAAAGACGAAAAATATCGGTGCCGAACGGAAATGGTTTCCGTGTGATAAGTAAACATTCCTTGAGAACGACAGGCAACCGATGTCCTTATTGGTATAGAATGAAGGACGGTTGACGGTTTCGTTGGTCACAATTTGCATTACTCCGTCGCGGCCCTCAAAGCCGAAGCTATAGTCTTTCGTTTCACGCACGTTGATTTCATCTTTTCCAATGGCGTAATGTAGTATTTTACCATCAGGTGCGAAAGTACGTAGCCAGCCACTGTCCGTTCCGAACTCACCGGAATTGACTGACGATGCAGATTCACCATTCTTGTTAGAAGCACCGGATTTGTCAAAAGGAAGAAACAACTGGCTGATTGCTAATTTCTTTAAATAAGTGCCAGTATTTTGATGGATATCGGTCATGTAAGCAAGTACTGGTGCTCCAGGAAGCATCAGGTAGTAACTGTCTACTATTGTTCCTTTATAGATTTCGTGCTGCTGAATGGACTGACGGATTCGGATGCCGGACCAGACGTTGCCTTTGTCATCGGTAACACAGACGAAGCTGGTGGAATTTTCTTCCTTGCAGACTGAAGACGGGCTCATATCTTCAAACTGATCGGTTAAACCACCAATCCAAGGATTCCACCAGGACTTTATTCCGTACTCTGGAAATCCAGAGGCGAGCCATTCCCTACCTTGTACCATAAGCGAGTGTAGAGCTGGATAATAATCTGGTGCAGCAGAAATTCGAATTAATCCATTGTCTGCTTCATATATCGGGTATTCCGCCTCCGTATACACGGTACTACGAACTGGATTTCCTGATACCGGGAATAAGGCGCTATAGTACGTTTCTTGCTGCGATCCAAGCCGAGCATCCAACTGAATGACGCTGCAAGGAGACGATGGGGAAGGTAAAACAAAAGAGGCTTCCTTAACGCCCTCATCCGCAGATATTATCCTTTGAGTTGCCGGACGGGCTTCGCCTGTGTAAAGGATGGACAACTCGCCCTCCCAAACATTCTGTTTGACATCATGCAATACAACCTTTACTTTCTGAGAATCCGACGTTACGAATGGATTTCCTTCATTGGCTAGCAACTCCAAGTGATTGACGGGCAACTGGGGAATTTCAAAGTTTGTCTGCTTCAAGGCAAAATCCCGAAATTCATTCCAATCGTCAAAACCACCTATCGAAATAAAAATTGTTTCTGAAGCTTTCATCTCTCCAGATTCCAATGAATAGATAACATTCTCCAGTTCCAGATACTGCTCTCCGAAATACATTCGGTAACTGTCCGACCAACAAATTCCGTATGCGGTTTGGTCACTGCGTGCAAAGATCCATGGCTCGCTAACCTTAGTGCTATTCCAATATTCATGGTTATTTCCATGGGAATCATTCAATTCAACGATGCGGCCACCATAAGGCAGCGTCAATCGGTACAAATCCGAATAGATACGTCGGGAAAGCCAGATTTCTCGAGAGACTGGCATCCTCGAATCATTTTCCAACTCATGCCATAGCTTTACAGTTCCATCAGCGTAGAGCAACGTGCAGAGGTGCAACAAAAGTTGAGGAAAAGCGTCCGACCTATAGGTATGCCGGAATCCAATTGCGCCACGCTCTTCACAAATTTCGACACGCATAGGTTTTTTACGTGTAAATTCACTCGAATACGGTTTGCCGATGGACGGTGGCAGCAGCAGAATTTCTTCACCTTTCCAGTTTACGTTCCGAAATGATAACTCATTATGCTCCTTGTCATAATGAAGACTGAACCTACCGTTCCAGGCAATCCAACCGCTGTCTGTTTCTCCTGCGACCATCGCGCCAGGCCCTCCAAAAGCACCACCAACGGTAGAGGTAAACACCACCTCTGCTCCATTGTCTGGAACGGCCCGAATTTGTGGCCGTTCATGATAGAAGCCGTAATCCAGTAGGCGGTAAGGAATGGAAAGCGAAACTCTTTCTTTTGCTTGCAGCCTCTTTTCGAAGGTTTGATGCTCGAAAGTAATCCAGCCTGTAGCTGGCATGGTAAAAGAAAACACGACAGGCTGTGCAAAATTATTTTGTATATCTAGATACATCGTATAATTGCCACCTAGCGCATGTCTAATTGTAGGAACTCTCATTTTGACACTAGCCGGAAATTTCGGTATGAGGCCAACCTTCAACAGCACTTCAAAGCCATTTATTCGAACTTGGGTCTTTACAGCAGGGCAAGTGCGCCATTCACTTTGTGGTTCCTCAATTGCGTCAACAAAATAGTTCGCAGTAATCTGACGTTCTCCCTCAACTAACAATTCGTCCTGCCAATCAAAAGCGATATTGTGATCTGATTGCCCCTTGAATTCTAGCTTAAGCGGGGCACCCGATTTGTTGACAATCCGGTATTCAACTTTATAATCGTTCCCAAATACAGGTTCTGCTTGCTCTGCAGTAGTAGATAACAAAAAGTCTTCCGTCTCGATGAGGCAGATACCACGGCTTCTGCGTTCAATGTCGACACGAAGCGATTTACCTTCATTGTTAGTCCAGACGTAGGTATATGTCTCAAATCCATTTTCTTTATGTCCGTCCGGTTTGATTTCAATTGCTTGTCTCAGATCTTCATACCAGTCAAATTCGTGAAAATAGGAGGTGAGCGCTTCACAAGTTACAATCTGTGGAATAAAATTCATAAAATGCACTACATCTTCACGATTTTCCCAGAAAAAACCACATCTCTTATACAAGGGTACAGCTTTCATATTTGCTTCCCAAGTATATAGGTCGACACGTGGCCATCCCATTCGAATTGTTTCTTCTACTGCCTGTAGCACTAGCCGTTTGCCAATCTTATGTCCGTGAAAATCTGGACGAACGTTCAGCAACTGAATATACAGTGCACCAGTGTCCTCACGATATTCGCCCAAACTACAGTATCCAACCACCTCATGATTACAGATGGCAAGAAACACCGCGATGGCGTCTGAGTTTTCTTCGCTTTGCCGGATCTGTTCGGCAGAACGGACGGAAGATCCTCCACCCCATTCGTCGTTGCTGTGGTTCCACATTTTAGCTATTTCTGCCGCATATTTAGGATGATAAGGTACAATATCTACAATCGTCATGTTTTCACCTCGTTTGGAATAAAAAATAGTTATTAATTGAAAATAAAATTATTACTTTTGATAAAATCTTTTTCCTATGTGGTTTGGTAGCGTTGGTGCTTGCTATTTGCCCACATATATCCTTTCTTTATGTCTTCGTTCCTCTCATTATGGACTTTTCCTTATCAGAACATCTCTACTTTATAAATCCGTAGAAACTAAATATTTCTACTAGGGAACGGTCACATTATAAGCCTTCACATAGTGTGAAGCTCAAGCCCTCAAAGAAAAAGAAGTTTATACAAGAAAAGAAATCCGGAAAATAATCCAAGTGTCCTAACGAATATGGACAATGAGATTTCTAATACACAAAAATAATCCGTATGTATATGTACTTGAGTTTTTAATGAAAAATCCAAATGACGGTTAGCCATGGATTAGACAATCGCAAATTCGGAAAAATACGCAGGAGATATGTGACTTAATTTATAAAATTGCATACCAATAACCCATAAACTTGCAGAAAGTTTATTTTATGATCATTCACTTTTTGGTTTTTATGATGAAATTTATATATATAGGGAAGATGGAAGATTATGAGAAAATTTTCTCGACAGGAAAAATATTATTAGGTTTTGGAGCGATTCAAGTGTTTTGGGGACTTGTAATACTTAATTCAATTAATTTATTTGAGCATAAAAGTAAAGTAGTAAAATATGGAATTCCAATTACTGGAATGGTTTGTTGCATTGCATCTAACTTTTTTAGAGAACCTAAGAGTTATACTAATAAGTGAGTTAATGTTAACTTAGTGGAAGCATCAACCTGCATTTTATGCAAAGTTATGCTTCCTGTTATAAGATGAATACGTCGACGAAGCGATGGATTTATTTTATATCGCCAATAAGGAAATAAGTGTAAGGATTTTTCACTCAGGTTTCATTGACATAAATAAACCAAGATACAAATCTTTGGAATATACAAGGGGTAATCCCAGTAAAATCTGCAATTAGTGTAGCTATGGAACATGCATCGTGCGGTTGAAGAGACGTTAAGTAAGTAGAACCATAATTTTTATCATTGTGCTTTCCAGACCCTACATGAACATGTAAAAGCTGACCACTAAGTAAATCGTACTCTAGTTGAATTTTTACACCAGCACTATGACCACTACCTCCTGAACCTTGATATGTAGAAGCAAATTTATCTGGAATCTGAAAATGTGTAGTATCCAATACACGAATACTGCGAAAATGGTTTGTATATAGAGTTGAAATCTTATTAGATGTACAGAGTTGTTGGTGGAGTAAATAGGTTAATATTTGTTGTAAAAACTGCGCAGCCTGAGAATTAAATCGCTGATTGAGTCCTTCTGGACTCATAGAAATACCTGTATTCGTTTCTAAGCGACTACATAATTGTGTCAATGAAGTATGAGCTATATTTTGACTTAACCAAACACATAAAGCCACTAAATCTTGAGCACGGTATTTACTTTTTCGTTGAACAAACCCTATCTCTCTAGCTAACTGTTCTAAAACATGCGGTGACATATATCGTTGTAATTCTTTAGAAAACAATTCTAGTACATCTCAAATCGATAAATTCATACAAAAACGCAATCCTTTCTGTATATTTCTACAAAAAGAATAACGTTTTCTTTGAATTATGGATATAAATTTATCTTAGGTTGATAGTGATGTGGCGGGACCCCAATTATATTTCAACCTCTGTTTCAGATAAATTCAATGCTTTTCCGCCTACCTTTACCTCAATAATTTCGTTCCCTTGAGTGGTTAACGCTATAACTATTTCCGAAGGTTTTTTCATAGAGTAACCTTGCTCAACAGATATATTAATAACATGTTTAGGTTTGATTTTACCATATTTATATAGATAACATGAAAGGGCACCATTGGATGTACCAGTTGCAGATTCTTCGGGAATTCCATATAAAGGTGCCAAATTTCTACAGTGAGCATTTGAACCCTTTAGTGATTCAAGGGTAAAAATATGATAACCAATGGTATTATATTTACTGCTGATATTTGTTACCTTTTCAAAATCTGGCTTTATAGAATTTAATATATCTAAGTTTTTAATCGGTACAAGTATATCCCTAAGGCCAGTAGATACAATTTGCACTGGTAGATCCCCCAACATTTCATCTATAGTAATATTTAAGGAATCTGCAATTTCCTCCTTGTCTATTATTTCATAATAGCTTGGAGCATTTTGATCCATCATAATTGATAGGTCTTCCATTACTTCTACATTTAAAATTCCAGCCTTCGTTTCTTGGGAATATTTTCCTGGTTTAATATATCCTTGGTTTGAAAGTGTATAGAACGCTGCTATCGTTGCATGGCCACAAAGATCAACCTCTTCATTAGGTGTAAAGAATCTAACCTTGAAGTCAGCAAGGTCTGACTTCATGACAAAAGCAGTCTCACTAAAACCGATGATACCTGCTATTTTTTTCATGTCCTCATCTGATAGATAATCAGCGCTAAGTACCACTCCGGCAGGGTTCCCTCCCTCAATGGATTTTGCAAATGAATTTAAAGTATAAACTTTTAACTTCATAATATGATCCCTCCAAATTGTATATCGATTTTATATTTGCACGATTGTCCCAACATTCATTTCTTCTGCTTTTGATACAATATATTTTGAAACTGCAAGATCCTGCAATGCTATGCCAGTATTATCAAAAATCGTAATTTCTTCATCACTTGTACGTCCATTCGCATTTCCAAGTATGAATTGTCCGATTTCAGTCAAATTGTTTTTGCCTAATATACCAGCCCTTATAGCACTTTGTGTTTCTCCGACTGTCGATGCTTGTGTAATATCATCTACATATACAGAAGCTACTTCAAAGATCTTTTCATCTATTTCCTGTTTTCCAGTCATGTCTGCCCCCACACAGCTGAAATGTATGCCTGGCTTAATCCACTCCTTAAAAATCAGTGGTTTTCGCGAAGGTGTTATCGTAATTACTGCATCGGTTTCTTCCAAAGCTTTCACTGGATTTTCTACAGCTACAAACTGAACTGACTCAATTCTTTGTTTCCAGCTCTTATTATAAGTATCGTTGATATCATTTATGATTTTTTCTAGTTCCGTCTTTATTGAATACTGGAATTTTGATGCATTTTCATATTTTACGGGGTCATATATATATACCTTGGTTATTGTCTGAACTTGAGATAGAGTGGCTGCTATTTGAAAAATTGCCTGAACTCCTGTACCAACAATCATTAGTGTTTTTGAATCTTGTTTTGACAGGTGTTTCACGCCTATTGAACCTGCTGCTCCAGTACGCATTCCTGTCAAATAACTTGCGTTGATCATTGCCTTAGGAAATCCATTCTTCAAATCAAATAACATAGTCAGCCCTGTTATAGCTGGAAGACCTTGATTTTTATTATCACCAAACCATGAAACGAGTTTTAACCCAAACACATCTTCTTCATTAAGTATCCCTGATTTAATATCCATTTCTGCCCTATCCTCAAAAATCACCTCAGATACCATGGAGAATAGTCTCGCCTGATTGTTGGCTTTAAGCGCATAGGCTTTTTCTACACATGCTACTGTATTCTTGATATCAAGAATGTTCTTAACATCATTATCACTTAGAATTCTTATTGGTACCATAGTTATCATTCTCCTTTAAAATTTTAATATCTGTTTATGTAATTGTATTTGAACAACAACAAAAAGTCTCCAACCATCCTTGGTTGTTATTTAACCAACCAAATGATATGGTAAAAGTACTATAATTTTGGAGGAATTTCATGTTAGATATCAACTGGAGACCTGATAGAAATAATCCTACTCGATTGAATATACAGATTGTTAACTTCATAAAGGACAAAATAGCAACTGGAGAATGGCCGGTTGGTTTCAAATTGCCAAGTCAGCGGACACTTTCTGAAATTTTCAGTGTAAACAGAAGTACCGTAGTATCAGCCCTTGAAGAGCTGGCAGCTGATGGCCTTATTAACGGTAACGCTGGTGGAGGTACAAAAGTAATAAACAATACATGGACATTAATGTCCATTAATCATTCACATAATTGGCTTCCCTATATATCTTCGGGATTACATCAAACAAATCAGAAGATAATGCAGCAAATCAATCAGGCTGAATTCCAACCTGATATCATCCGAATGGGGTCCTGCGAACCTTCCCCTGAATTAATACCTAACAAAATGATTCAGGGAGTACTAAAAAAACTATCTAAGTCTATGGGATCGCTGGGTTATGAAGAACCAAACGGAAATATCCATCTAAGAAGAGAGGTATGCACATACCTTAAAACAATAGGAATAGAAGCTGATCCATCCTCAGTTTTGATTACCTCTGGTGTTTTGCAGGCACTGCAGCTTATTTCCCTTGGCCTTTTGCACACGAACTCAGTAGTATATGTTGAAAAGCCATCCTACCTATACTCTCTTAGAACCTTTCAATCCTTCGGAATGCAGCTTTCGGGAATTAAGCTGGATAAAGAAGGTATAGAAATAAAAGAATTGATTGATCGGCATAGGCGGAGAAAAGGAGCAATGCTTTTTACAATACCTACTTTTCAAAATCCTACCGGAAGCGTTATGTCACTTGAAAGAAGAAAAAAGCTTGTTGATGCGTGTGATAGGGAACGTTTGCCTATTATCGAGGATGATGTATATAGGGAGCTTTGGTTTGATGAACAACCTCCACAGCCAATAAAGGCATTTGATAACAATGGACTTGTATTATACATTGGTGGGATATCGAAGAATTTAAGTCCTGGTCTTAGGATTGGATGGATTGTTGGATCAGAAAGAGTCATTGAAAGATTGGCAGATATAAAAATGCAAACTGATTATGGAACCAGCTCACTCTCCCAGAATGTAACCACAGAACTATTCTCTAGTGGTCTTTATTATCAGCATAACGATATAATGAGGAAAAATGTTAAGCTCCGAAGAGATGTTGCTCTTGAAGCATTAAAGAAATATTTTACCAGCATCGGTACATGGAATATCCCTAGGGGTGGATATTTCATCTGGCTTAAGTTAAATAAAGGTATATCCATGTACCAGCTTTTTACTAAAGCCTTAAGTCGGAAAATACTTGTTCACCCTGGAGATTTGTATGAGTTTCACTCTGATCAATATTTAAGAATTTCTTATTCTTATGCATCCTTAAATGAAATTGACTACGGAATTAAAACTCTTTCAGAATTGGTAGCAGAACAAATTTTTTAAGTTTTATATAGGGATTTAAATATTAAAGATAATTATAAAAATGAGTATTGAATAACCACTGTATGAGATTCGAAAGCATCATCAACTCCTCTAGTTCCTGAAGTTTTAAATCATTAATCTAGCTAATTTTCTAAAAAAACAATTGTCTTATAACTCAAATAACCTATGCCCAGAACCCGAACTTTAACACAAATATCCATAGTTCTGCGTATTTGTTCGGCCCCCATGCCCATCAACTTAAGAACTTTATAACGCCCCGAAACAAAAGACTTGTACTTTTTCACCTGGGATGTCAATTTTCTCGTTTTGGGGTATTTGCTTTTCTTAGCTTGATGGTGATGGAGTACCGCCAGCATTTCGGAAAAAACCACGCTAAGAAAAAAATACAATAAGCTGCCCATATGGACAGCTTATTTACATAATTATCGTTATTGGAAGTTGATTAATATCAGTTCATTTGTTTTTTGAAAGGAGTTATTTTGTTCGTTCAAAGATAATATCAAAGTAATTCGCGTACCCCATAGTTGGTGGCGCAAATAGTTGGTTTTATAGGGGGAAAACCTGTAACTAAAGCCTAATATAGGTGTTTTTGTTTAAATTTTGCTTAATTCTCACCGGTAATTAACTAAAAATTTAGAAATCGTTATATAATGAATTTAACTTAAAATTAGGAGTGATTAAATTGCCAGATATGATAAACCTCGTTCTTTTCATCATTATAGCGAGGTGTTAAAACTTCTAATAGAAAGCATATTCGATTAAGAAAGAAGGGGTAGTTATGAAGACTAGTGAAGAAACGCATTGGCAAAGGTTTAAACGTAAGAGTAAATCCCCGAAAGAGTGGTTAAAGAAAGTATACGAATTTTTTATTAATGAACACGTATGGGATGCTATCTTTAAAGTGTTCCTTAAACTAGTATGGGCAGTAAAAGGTATGGGGAAAAGCTTGAAACGAATAATAGAAAACATATTCAATTAAATTCTATTCTTTCATACTTTCCTCATACGATCGATAATTTCCAATAAATTTGTTTTATATAATGGAGTGTGAATACGACAGTTGATACAGCAATGGCTATAATACCTATATGTGCGTAAAAAATTGAAGTAATCATATTTCTGGAAGAAAAATTCAAGGACAGGAAATAAAAGAGTAAGACTAGCAATTAATATTAATTGTTCTTTTTTCATTATCATGCCTCCTTCTTTGTATAATTCAGCATTGATAGAAACAATTCCTATATGAATATTCTATACATGATCAGTTAACATAACGTCCTATTATTAGTAGCAAGGAAAACGCACAAACTTTTGATACAATTGAGTTTGTGCGTTTTCTTTTTTTATTATTCTATGCATCATTTTATACATTCCTATCCTGGCTTGGGTTTTAGGGTACTCGTTTGTTACTGGATTAGCCGAAAAATTGTATAAAATCTTGCATACCCTTAGCGTGGGGTTTTTCCGAAATGCTGGTGGTACCCCTTTTATTGTTATCGCTTTTCATGGGTCTGGCCAAGACAAAGTTCTATAGAGTTTTTCATATGATTAACGAGTGCTGTCACCTCGGAATCTAGCCCTTCCCACTTATCAACATATTCTCCTCGATAGGCTTTTCTGGCTAAGTTGAGTAAAGTCGAATATTCTTTGGGCAACCGAGGTAAAGCCCATTTTGCAGCCACATCTTTCGGAGAAATTTCACCGATAGACACTGTCTGCCACATTCGAGATAGGGTTAAAATTACATTACGCTCATCACCTTTGATACCCTCAATCAACCCAGGCAAAGACTCCTTAATCGCTCTTCGAATATCTGTCATCGGAACGGGATCAAGTATATCTGAAGTATCAGGACCAAATAGAGAAATGCTATTCTTTCTCACCTGTGCTAGAACAATAGCTAAATCAGGGTCATAGGTTGGTTCCTGGATTTGTCCTTTTTCAAACTCACTTCTAAGCCACTCACCATAGATAAATTCATTTCTTGGTGGATATTGCCAAGGTACAACATCGCTATGGTTTATAACCGTTACTTCAAGCGGTCTCACAGAATCTGTATTTCCTATCTTTCCAGATATAAGCATTAGTCTGTCTGTTAGTTTTTTTCGAGTTACTTCAGGTAAACTATGATTCACGATCACTAGGACATCTACATCACTGTTAATGCGTAAGCCACCATTTACTGCAGAACCAAATAGATATACCCCGACCATCGAACTTCCAAGCAACTCCTCTACGATTTTTAATGCTTGCATCGCTTGTTTTGGTATTTTTTTATTACTCAAATCGCTCATCAATCCAAACTCCTCTCCTCTGATTTTGTTCGCATAATGTACATTTATATTAGTTTCATTGTGGTATTCAATTAAATAACCGATTACTGAACAAAAGAAACTTTTTTTACAGGCCATTTTATTTTCTTCTTAAAAACAATTCAGCAATAAGTAAACTTAACTACAAACATAACCATACAGATAGTGGATAGGCTATTTCAACATTTATCCCCAGGCCGTTATTAAAAATCGTTTTCAAAACATATAACTGTGTATTCGCTAATGTAAGTGTGTAGCTACGAATTATCCATTTTCGATGTTCCTGTATCTTTTTCTTGCGGATTGTTTGGTAGGCCATCTAGGTTGCAAGTAGCCAGCTTATGTCCAAAAAAATAAAACCTAGTGTACTTATTAACCCTCCCGTCGCATAAAAGGCCAGGTAAAGCGACGGAACAAAGTTTAGAACAATGAATACTATGTATATTTTCCCTATAATTCTGTGTAGGTTCATTTTCGTTTTTCGTATCTGATTTACAAATCCAAGCGGACCGTTAAGCAGAGACACTATAGCCAGTACAATGTGGATACGTAGTATTATAAACCATATGTCTTGATCAATGGGAATGGTTTTATAAGATAGAAACTTCGAGAACATAGGATCAACAATGAAGTTTTTCGAAAACGTGTGCAACAACTAGGCAAAAGAAATAAAAACTAAGGCAATTTTCGATATTCTTCTCACGAATTTTAGACTCCTATCAATTAATACTTTTAAAATTATGATTCAAGTATGCGTATACTTGAACTCAGTATTCTTTTATGAATCTATACTAGCTTTCCATCTCTTAGAGTTAAGGTTCGATCGCATAAATCTAGCATACTTTCATCATGTGTTATCATAATTGCAGCCTTTTGATTTTCTTTTACTGTTCGTTTAATCGTTTGAACGACTTCTCTTCCACGTTTTGAATCAAGACTTGCGGTTGGTTCATCTGCTAATATTAAATCTGGATTATTCATAAAAGCACGTGCGATGGCCACTCTTTGTCGTTCTCCACCAGATAATTGATGTGGATAATGTTCTTTTCTTGTAGAAAGCCCGAATATAGATAATAAATGATCTATTCGCACATCCGATTCATTTGTGTTTTCATTATTTAATTTTGCAATGTAGAGTAATTGTTCTTTTACATTTAAATATGGTACTAAATTAGCAAACTGAAAAATAAATCCTATCTTCTTTAAACGTATATTTGTCATTTCTTTTTCTGATAGATGGGTAATGTCCTGATCACTAATATAAATATTTCCTTTTGATGGTAATAATAGTGCACCTGCAATTGATAATAGTGTACTTTTTCCTGATCCTGAAGGTCCGACAATACCTATAAATTCGCCCATTTTTACATCCAATGTAATTGGATGAAGAGCAATTACTGCAGTATTCCCTTTTCCGTATACTTTGCTAACTTTATCTAACTTTAGTAACGTTGTCATTGCATGCCGCCTCCAATTGCTTCTAATGCATCAATTTTAAGTATTTGATATAAAGAAATTAGTGTCCCAAGGATGCTAATAACAATAAAGATACATGCATATTGAGCAATCATTGTCGTAGTTAAAAAGAATGGCATATTTTCAGGCAGTATACCCTGTAAAACTGTTACTAACACAATACTTATAGTCATTGCACTAACAGACAACAATACTGCTTGTATAATTAAACTCTTTGCTAAATAGGAATTTTTTGTCCCAATTGCTTTTAGTACTCCTATTTGCTGTTTTTTTTGCAATGTAATCACATAGTAGAATACGCCAATTAAAAGCATTGCAATTACAAGTAAAAATGCAATAATCATTGTTAATGTGTTTTGTTGACCTTTATGCCCTGGAACACTTTGAAGAACCTCTTCTTTATCTACTACCTTTGCATTTTTGACTTCTTTATCAGCACGAAGTGCGATTGCATTATATTCTTTTTGATTCGATTGGGCAATTTCTCTAAATACATCTTGATTCATATAAACAACAGGCATATGACTAAACTTTTGTCCACTGGTTAGACCAATGACTTTAAATTCTTTTTTAGAAACTGAATCGATAACTGTATCTCCAATATCAATACCTTTTTCTTTAACTGATTCATCAGCAACTATTTCATTTTGCGCTGTTCCTGGTGCATCGCCCTTCACAATATTTGGTTCTAAAAATGTATTCCGCTTACTTGAAAATATAGCAATATCAATCTTTTTTGAACTATCTTTCTTTTCAAACGTTGATACTTTTATATGAAATGGCACGGCATCTTTTGTCCCTACTTGTTTCACTACTTTATCTACATCTTCTTTCTTTATTTGCGAACGTAGTAACGAAAGTTCATCATCATCTGCTAATACAAACCTTTGGGCATTCATAGTTTGAATGGAAGAAACAGTATTATATGCTAAACCGTTTGCTAGTCCTGATATTCCAAGCACTAAAAATGATAGTAAAACCATAATGAGCCCTATTAATCCATACCTTAATTTGGATTGTTTTAATTCACGTAGAGCCAAAAACATTCTAAATTACCTCCTAATTTACTCGAACTAATATTTATTTCTTATATACTCGCTATAGCAATGTTATTTATTGTTTATATGAAGTTCATATCCTTTACTTCTTGGACCTAACATAGATAATCATAAAATTACAATTTCCATTGCTATAATTAATAGAATTATATATTATGTTTATGATATAAAGATGTCGAATTTCCATAACTAATAGCATACCAATGCTTGAAGCTAAAATAAAATGCGCGTTGTGCCCATAAAGTTATTTCTTGTTTTTTCCACAAGCGACTAGCAATAATTAAGAACATATGAGAATAATCCATGAGATAGTATGAATTTGCTAAAAGGTTTGAAACACTAAAAGTCATTCCTACATATATGTTGTTACTTTTAAAAAACTATAACTAACCCTATAGATAGAATAGTTATAATACTGACAACTACAAAGGGCATGTACCCTCATGAAGCAACTAGTATTATGAAAAACATAGGCCCAATAATTCTTCCCAAATTTCAAAAAGAAACCATTTTGGTTAATCTTTTTTCGAAATGGTTTCTTTTTATTAGATATAGACTGTGGATTTACTGAGCATTTTTAATCAAACTTTATTTCAAATCTAAAATTGTCAACTCATTGTATCCAAGAAATATGATAAAAAAGTCACTAACAAAACCAGCTGTTTCAATGTGGTTTTCTGAATCATTCTATAAATCTGATGGATCTTGTTTTTCTATTTCTTTAAGCTTAGCGCTTACTTGTTCTAACAATTGAGGGGATGCTTTCTTAGGTGAACCAGTGTCAAAAGGTGGCTGTGGATCGTATTCTAAAATTAACTGAGCTGCTTTGCCAGCATTTTCTCCCCATTCCCATGCCACCAGATTAAGAGCCATATCAATACCTGCTGACACGCCAGCCGCTGTTATAATCTTTTCATGTCGAATAACTCTCCCTTCAGTTGGAATGGCACCAAGAGAACGGAGTAAGTCATAAGATCCCCAATGACTAGTTGCTTCAATCCCATTTAGTAAACCTGCGGCACCTAATATCAAAGAACCATTACACACTGTTGTAGTATATTTAGTAGTTTCATGTATTTTGCGAATCCAATCCAATGTTTCTTTGTCGTTCATGGGATTTTTATAATAAGGTGGACGACAACCAGGAATTACAAGAATATCAGCGGAGGTAACTTCAGAAAAGCTGTAATCAGCATGCGCATACCCCATCTTTGAATCTAACTTGATTAATCCTTTATTCTTTGCAACAAATTTAATATTACTACCTTCTCCTGTATGAAGTACTTCGTACGGGCCAATTGCATCTAATGCTGTGATTCCATCGTAAAGCATGATAACAATTTCCATTAGAATCTCTCCTTAATGCAAAATAGTTTATTTATTATTCATCGAGGTGAACTGGGCTAAAAAGAATATAAAAGCATTAATAATATTAACAATTATATCTTCAAATCCTTAATGTATATTGAGCACCTCTTCTATTTCGATTCAGGGCGGACCGTTCAGTCCGTATCTTTAACGATAATTAATTCCCCTTCATGTTGCAATCTTAAACCTTAAATGTTCTTTAATTTGTAATATTTTTTGAAGAACCTATTTTCTATAGCTTACATAAAAGACTATTACAGATTTCGCGATACAGGAAAGCCCATACGGGACTTTAGTCCGTTTTTAGGCATGGGATGAAAGTATCGCTTTTTCGTAGAAAAACACATGATTTTTGGACATACTTCAACTATGGACAAGAACAAGTCTTTAAAACGCCTATGTATTCCTTGAAAACAAGATATCGTATGAGGTTTGATAGACTAATTCATGCTATTGGTAAAATAATATGTGTCATCAAGACACTAAGACATTGGAACACGCAACTAGCTGTGTGCTATGGTCATAGTACCGTAGCTTACGAACTATAGGATCGTGAGCGTGGTGATGACACACCGCAATCTTGTACGTCAGCAATACCAAAAATGGACTTCACCCTTGGTAGCAAGAATCCCACTGGCTTTAGCCAGCCTGCCTCTTTAAGGGGGAGAGTGTCAAACATGAGTTTTATTTAATAAAAAAGAAAAGAGTATAAAGAAAAAATTAAGAGAGCTCTAGTTTTATTTTATGTGAAATGTCATATATTTTTTTCTCAATAGAATTCCACACGATTCTGTAAAATATCAGTATGAAATTTAAATTTATGACCATCTGGATCTGTAATATAAATAGATCTTTGATCCCTCTCGTCTCTTTCTCCACCAGGCAAAATATTAACACCATTTTGGATTAATGTTTCTTTTAATGTATCAAATTCTTCATTTGTCACAATAAACGTTGTATGTGTAAAAGATTGTTGGATTTCGTTCCTTGGTATATGTTCCTCAACATATAGAGCAATCCAAAAGCCGTTTAAATCGAGATATGCTAATTTTCTACCTTTTGCTAATAAATTTGCTTGAAGTATATTTTGATAAAATTCAATAGATTCTTCCAGGTTGGAAACTGAGCAACGAATCTGATTAATCCCTTGTAACATATGAAACCCTCCTTATAACCATATATTTTTATATAAAATACTTAACTGATTTTAGAAACATTCACAGTTGCGAACTTTTTTAAATCTTTGTGATTCATAAATTATAACTCTATCCTATTTGATATTTTAATTTCTATTAGGTAGTATCGATTTGAATGTGTATATCAATTAGCTTGTTTAAATTTCAATATCTTCCGTAATCAGTATTCTGTTTAAATACACCATAAAAACTCTGAATTTTTTATTACTGCTTCCTCAGGCTATTCTTTCAAATTAAGTTCTAGACCCAATACTTGCTGCTGACTTACTTTATTAAATGAACTCAAATACATAAAAAGAATTTCCCGAGTGTCCATGGCTCCCTCATCTAATTGATTTACAGTTATTACTCAGTTAAGAAAAGTTATTTAAAACTGGAATTCTCCTTTAACTATTTGTTCGTAAATCATTCCACATTGTTAGGGAAAGATTTTTCAATTTTAATATATTGTCTTCATATCCATAGCCGAATTATAAAGCTTCACACTGTGTGAAGCTCAAGTCTTTTTGTATTGTTGTTATACATGCAGAAAAGGAAAAAAGCAACCTCTATCAGATGGTTGTGGGGTATCGTCAGGAAACTACGGATTTACAACGTTAAAGAAATTTCAATATGGGATAGCACCACATTGCCATCAAGCTAAAGTTTAGTGATGCCACTAAAACAAAAATTTCGTACATTTTTGCTGTTTTGGAGTGTTTCTTTTACTAGCTTGATGGGCATATAGCGTACTCAATATAGTAGGAACAATAACCGAAGGAAAAGGAGTATGTAAAAATAAAATAGTCTGACTACATGGCATACTGTAGTCAGACTATTGAAAGCTTTTTATTTATAACTGTTTCAATACTGTGTGAGCTCAAAAATAAATACTAGGGTTGTTTAATTTTGAGCAAACAAAACATTAAAAATTACTACCGATTTATTAAATGAAAATTTTGTTGGTTAGAAATTCATTAAGCTTCTTTATTAAAATTAAGCTTATCATGATTAGTTTCTTTTTTAACTACAGGTGCTTTTTTCCCAATCATCACACATATTACAACAACAAAAGCTAAAACAACGGTTAACCATCTTATTGACTCACCTAAGAACAATACAGAAAAACCAATCATTAAAAATGGCTGTAAATATTGTATTTGTCCTACTCTCGCAATTCCGCCTAAAGACATTCCAGCATACCAAGCAACATATGCGAAAAATTGGCTCACGATTGCTAGGTAAATCAAACTAATCCAAGCTTCTATAGGTGCTTGTAGCATATCGGCAGAAACGCTTAATCCTACAGGAATTATAAAGAACGAGGCACCAAATAAAATAGCCCAAGCAATTACTTGCCAACTACCTAGCTCTTTGGAAAGTTTTCCACCCTCTGCATAGCTTAAGCCAAGTAATAAAACTGCTGCAAGCAGTGCAAAATCACCCTTTTGTAATTGACCTAGTCCTAAATACATTGCATAAACAACAACAGATATAGCAGCTATTACGCTAGAAATCCAATAACTTTTCGTAAGTTTCTCACCTCCGCGCCATACCGCAAATCCAGCTGTTGCAAGTGGTAATAAAGCCAGTTCGATTGCTCCATGTGATACTGGTAATGATTTCATCGCAAAGGTTGTTAATAGCGGAAAAGCAAGTGTTGCTCCAATAGCTACAATAAATACACCTTTCATTTGCTTCTTACTCGGTATTTTTTCTTTTTTTATGATAAAAATAATAGCCACAATAATAGCTGCTATAACTGTCCTACCCAAACCAACAATTGTGGCTCCGAAATATGGTACAGCTATACTAGTTGCAGGTAGGGTAAAACTAAAGCAAATAATACCAATAAACCCCAATATCATTCCTTTTTTTATATTATCCATCGATTTTCCTCCTTCATTACTACTTAAAAGTAGTCCATAATTATAGTTAAAGGTAATTAACTAATTCAACATGATTGTAATGGATAACGACTCTTTTCCATAGAGCAGAATTTCACATCTGTCTTGGCACAGATTCTAAGGAGAGTATACATGTTAACAACATATAAAGGGATTTTAGAATGGATAAAACAACAAGTGGAAGGTGAAAAATTAAAAGCCGGAGATAAACTACCTTCTATTAGAATGATTGCTGAACAGTTTCAATGCAGTAAAAATACAGTCGCAAAAGCATTAGTAGAGCTACAGAACCAACATGTTATATATAGCAAACCTAAAAGTGGCTATTACATTATTGATGATTATCAAAT
Source organism: Bacillus thuringiensis (assembly GCF_014932895.1). Taxonomy (GTDB): domain Bacteria; phylum Bacillota; class Bacilli; order Bacillales; family Bacillaceae_G; genus Bacillus_A; species Bacillus_A thuringiensis_AA. The sequence continues at coordinate 194,264 of NZ_JACYOF010000007.1, forward strand.
ACCTAGTTCAGACGAAAAAATTGATTTTTTATCTGCTGGCCCTGATGAAAAATCTATGCCATATGAAGACTTTCAACATTGCATAAACAAAGCAATTGATCATTATAAAACACAATTATTTACATATAGTGAGCAACAAGGTCTCTATTCATTAAGAAAAGAGTTAGTGAACTATTTACAGCATTTACAGGTATTCACAAAACCCGAACGCCTTGTAATTACTTCTGGATCACAACAAGCGTTACATATTCTATCAAATATACAGTTTCCAAATGGAAAGAAAAAAATATTAATTGAACAGCCAACATATTTTGGCATGATAGACACCTTACAATTAAATCAATGTGAGATATTAGGAATAGACGTAACGATGGATGGATTAGATTTCAAACGGCTAGAATCTCTATTCCGAAACAATGATATAAAATTCTTTTATATCGTACCAAGATGCCATAATCCACTTGGTCATCACTATTCAAATAAAGAGAAGAAAAGAATCGTAGCTCTTGCAGAGAAATATGATATATACATTGTTGAAGATGATTACTTAGCAGAATTAGATGTTGATTCTAAAGCAGATCCTTTGTTTACTTATGAACCTAATGGAAGAATTATATATATCAAAAGCTTTTCAAAAGTATTTTTACCAGGATTACGCATTGCTACGGTTGTGCTTCCTGAAACAATGATCAATTCCTTTGTAAGTTACAAATTCAGCACTGATTTTAATACATCAGCACTTTCACAAGGAGCATTAGAAATCTATTTGAAAAGTGGTATGTTTCAATATCATTTAGAAAAAGTAAAACGATTGTATACCAACAAAATGAAAGTGCTAATAAATGCTTGTTCAACATATTTACCGAAATATATATCGTTTACAAAACCAAAAAGTGGCTTTTATCTGACCATCTTTTTACCTTCACATATTGATGTAGATAAACTGATTTATCTATTGAAAGAAAGGTATATCTATGTCGATAATGCTTCTAGAATGTATTTAGATAGAAATAAACAGAAAGCAATCCGATTAAGTATTTCACAAGTAGATGAAAAGAAAATAGAACTTGGTATCCAACAAATATCAGCTTGTATAATGGAATTGTATGAGAAAAATAATTATTCTTCAGTATCATTTAAGCCCTATTTTTAAACTACCATCCTTATAAGGGGAACTCCCCCATGGATGTTAAAAATGCCTAACTACTACAGGGGAGTTTTATAGCCAAGCTTTTTTAGAAGGTCTACACCAATCTGAATTTCATCGTAAGAAAGATTACCATAGCCCAGTTTAATAATTAGTTTTTGAAATTTATTTTTTATAAAGTAGAGCGAGGTTGGATACACCTTAACACTATAAAAATGGGCTTGTTGAATTAACCATTCTTCTGAACGGTTCAAATGAACTTTAATTAATAAATACAAACCCGATTGTTCACCAATAATAGTTACATTCTGATTGAAATGTTCTTTTAATACTGATACTAAGTGGTGCATCTTCTTTTTATAAACAAGACGCATTCGTTTGATATGACTGTTCCAATCACCCTCTTCTATTCTTAGCCATTGTAAGTTGGCTAAGAATAGAAGGAAATGGAGAAAAAAATTCATAAATTAAGAAATGAAGTGAATCATGATTATCAAAGTCATTACAGATTTCGCGATACAGGAAAGCCCATACAGGACTTTAGTCCGCCTTTGGGCATGGGATGAAAGTATCGCTTTTTCGTAGAAAAACACTTGTTTTTTCGACATACTTCAACTATAGACAAAAACAAGTCTTTAAAACGCCTATATGTTCCTCGAAAACAAGATATCGTATGAGGTTCGATAGACTAATTCATGCTATTGGTAAAATGATATGTGTTGTCAAGAACAAGATGCTAAAACATTGGAACATGCAACTAGCTGTATGGTATGGTCATAGTACCGTAGCTCACGAACCTATAGGGTCTGTCATGAGAGTGGTGATGGCACGCCGCAATCTTGCACGTCAGCGATACCAGAAATGGCCTTCGCCCTTGGTATTAACCGATCTGATTCAAATTAGACAGTAAAAGTTATGGGGAAAAAATTATAATTATCAATCCAAGACACAGGAAACAGACATAAAAAAACTTGGAGTAACTTTTCTCCAAGTTTTTTATTAAAATATTTTATTTTTTCGTATAAGATAGCTACTGTTCGTGAGTATATATGCAATACCCTGATACTGGCTGTATACATCATAGACCAAGTATTGCTGCTAAAATAATTAGAGGCTTAATTCTTTGTTTCATTTACACTACTTAAGGACTAAATGACCATACACCAATTATGTATGAAAAGTTTTCAAGTTTTATTGAATCAACTTTTCACCCGATAGTCCTATAAAAATCATGATAACTTTATACTTTTAATAAACCTTTGTATTTTCATCTATATTTTCAATCTTAATAAAGTCAAACTCTGCTTCATATCCCTCTCCTTGTGGACTGCAAGCATAAATACCAACTTTAATACAATCTTTTTCCTCAAAGAGGTGAGCCATTCTTATTTGTTTCCATAAAGTTCCGTCTAATGAATAGTCGACATAGTAATTACTTCCTTTTCTTGTTATTCTATAGAAAAGTGAATTCAAATCTCCCAAAAAATCCTGACTAGACCAATCAGAATATCCATTTTTTGTTACCACAACACCTAATTTACTATTATCATCAGGTATATATTCAACAGATGTCTTTAACCAAGTATCTTTTGAAAATCGAACCATTAAACCTGCTTGATCATATCTATTCTCTGGTTTAGATTTTACTTTCGTAATCAATCTAAAGTCTCCATTTAGTTCATAGTATAAAAAATGGCCATTATCAACTTGAAATTCATAGTGTGTTTTTTGCCAGAAATCTGTCTCTTTATCCGTTTTGATTATTAATTTCGATTTATTGCTATTAACCTCCCAGTTTTTAGGTGGGGAGAACCATTTTAGATTATTATCTAATTCCACATTATTGAATTCTTCTATAATTATATCGTGATTTATCATTAATATTATCTCCTTTACCTATTATATTTATTATGAAAATGTACACACACAGTAAAAGTATATAACTTTGATATGTGACCTTCTAAAGAGACCTCTCCCCATTGCCATCAACTTATGAAATTTTTTGTTCTTCAATACCCAAAAAGTGAACTTAATTCTCATAGACAATTATAATGAGATAAAATTTTCATTTTTAGGTATTATGAGTTCTTTAGTCGATGAACATGTATGATGGCTCCTTCTATATCTTTTTGAAAACAGCAACCTGGAAATCACTTTTCATAAATACTTGCTGTTCTTCGTTAAAATACACTACATTACATTCTTGCTCTGCACAAAATAATTCCAATCAAGTCAATGCATTAGCGTTCAACAAGCTTTTTAACGAATTTACCGAAAGAATTCTCCTTCCTCGAGCGTGTGAAGGGTGCTAGCCCAACGGTAGGTGGGAGATGAATTTCGGTTTGGCATAGCCAAAAACTTTTGATAAACTAGCAATATGAAGTTCATTGATAACTTGATATAGAAGGTTGCAGGAAGAAAATAGAGTGCGAAAACCACGCCATTCGGTTCCTGCGTAAAATATCAACCGTACCCAGAGAGCATCCAATCGTTGGACATCTAGGGGTGGAACACCCCGAAGTAACGCTCAGGGAGACGAAAGGTTGCTTTCGTCTTGGAACTGAGAAGCTCCCACTTCAAGCTTTGCTAAGTGGCGAGTAGTTCACTGTAATCAGTTTAACTTGTTTTCCTTTCGTTTTGAATAAAGGAAACGACATTGCTAGTTACACCTTTCGAAGCACCGCAGCACCAAAAATTTTTGTAACTCTATACACCTTCTTTCTCATTGGCACCACTCATTATTTTAAGACAAGTAAGCGACTTTCCATTATCATTAGATGTAATGGGTACAACGACTTGTGGCCAAGCCGCAACTGTCAGGGAACTCGATACATACTCTTCTGGTGCAAATGATTCACACCTAGATCTAGTGCAATTACCGCCATACTTTTCGGTAATCAATATCTTTCTTAAACCGGTTTCCTTTAAAATACCGCATCTGTGATTCCCCTTGCTTCTTTTGTCTAGCGTGTAGCCTCATTTAGAAAACTTTGCAGCAGAGCCGAAATATTCAAAAATACCTATCTCTAAAATTATTAAAATTGAAATACTTAATAAACAATTACCACCTTCTTTCTCGATTGGTTTTCCAATCATACGGCAAAATCTCTTTCAATAAAACAAACGTGTCATTTTCAACCTCTACAACAGCTTCTAAATTTTCTTTTGAAAGCTGACTAATCAACTCACGGCACCGTCCACATGGTGGAACCGCATTTCCTTCGGTATCCACTGCTACAAAAGCTTTTATTTGATACTCACCATGTTTCAACATGTCAGCAACTGCTGCATGCTCTGCACAAAAACCCATAGAACAAGCTGTATCTATGCTAATCCCTGTATAAATATTACCATTTACGGTTTTAATGGCTGCACCAACACCTCCGTATTCAACAAAATCATTTAATTCTGTAGGTGAAGTAATTGCACTTGCGATCTTTTTTAATTCTTTATGCTCCATAAATTATAACTCCATTCTATTTGGTATATCAATTTCTATTAGGCAGTATCAATTTGAATGTGTGTAACAATTAAGTTGTTTAAATTCAATACTTTCCGTAATTGATATTCTGTTTAAATACACCATAAAAACTCCGGATTTTTTATTATTTCGTTTTTCTAACCCCTGCTGTCGATAATGTTCATCAATCCATAACTGTACTAGTTTGAATACTACATATGTTTTACTTTCTATAATATTGACAACTCGCTAAGCAGTTCGAGAACTTGCTCTCTAAAATATGATATCATTCGTAGCAAGTTTGTTTCCGTTGCTACTTGTACACCCGTGTAGTAAATATTTCCCTTATTAGATTGATGTCAAAGTGTTTCTCGCCCCCTCTTTCTCCGTTACTCGACATCATTGATACTATGTGGTCATCTGACTTCCTGCTATTGGAATAAACTAAAATTTGATCAAAAATATCGAATAACTCAGCATTTTACAGTAAATCAGTATCTATCGGTAGAACCGATAGATACTGATATTGGATTAGTGTATAGTGAAATCTACTTTTGAATATTTTTTCTTGAGTTTTTCCAAAGCTTGAGCGTCATCAAATTCCTTAATATATCGGTTAAAAAATGCCAAGCTTAATATACTGTATTCTTATCTATAGCCGAATTATAAACCTTCACACTGTGTGAAGCTCAAGTGTTTTTGTATTGTCGCCATATATATATAAAACGGAAAATTCTACACGGTGGTTGTGATTATTTGTGCAAACAAACTTTATTATCATGCCTATACCATTCTAAGTAAAAAGCCTTACTTCGAAATCTAAAAATAATAAAAGTATTATTCTTGTCTATCTTATGTAGGTCCTTTAAATCACGTATACATACATCGTTTGGTTGAAGGAACGCTAGACAAGTAGAACCATACGTTTTAGCATTCATGAACATTTAGAAACTGACCGCTTAGTAAGTCATACTCTAGCTAAATTTTTACGCCAGCATTTTGACCACTACCACCTGAACCTTGATATATAGAAGTGAATTTATCTGGAACCTGAAAATGTGTAGAATTCAATACACGAATACTCCGAAAATAGTTTGTATACAAAGTTAGAATCTTGCTAGAAGAACAAAATTGTTGGTGAAGTAAATGTGCTAAGAGTTGTTGTAAAAACTGGACAGCCTGAGAATAAAAACGTTGATTGAGTCATTCTGAACTCATAGAAATACCTATGTTAGCTTCTAATTGATTACATAATTGTGCCAATGAAGTGTGAGCAACATTTTTGCTTAACCAAACACACAAAACTACTAAATCTTGTGCACGATATTTGCTTTTTCGTTGAACAAACCCTTTATCGTTCCAAAGCATATGGAGACATATGACGTTGTAATTCTTTAGAAAATAATTGTAATTCTTTAGAAAATAATTGTAATTCATCAGAAATTGATAGAATCATACAAAAACGCCATCCTTTCTGTATATTTCTACAAAAAGAATAGCGCTTTTTCGTTATGTAGATACAAAATTACCTTAGCTTGATGGTGATGTGGTGAGCCCCCTTATAGGTAAGCTTTAAATTTTCAGTCATTGTCCTTTAAGGAGGGACTATGTGCCAATAAATTCTTAATAAGTGAACTATTCTGATTGCTCTTTTTGTAAACTGCGAAAATTTCATGGTTAAATGAGAATGTATTATTGTCAATTATATTTAGCTCTTTAAACTTTTCTTCCTTAAAGTGTTCTTTAATGAGTGAGTATGAACAAAAATATACGACATTATTAGAAAGTGTATACTCAAGCGCTGAATTTGCATTCTCAAATCTTAAATCATATTTTAGATCTGTCGGTAAGCTTTCTCTTATAAAAATGTCTAACAGTGATTGTGAGTAACTATTCGGTAAACGACCTACAAAAGGTAATGTACTTAATTTTGCTTTTGTTATAACTGTTGGAACATTGAATTCATTATTCACAACAAAGCAAAAGCGATCGCTGAGCAAATTTGTTTTTGAATACGTTTTTTCATCTATTTCAAACTGTAAATTAGGATTAAGACCTATTATAGCTACATCAATCCGATTTTCTTTTAATAGATTTAAACTTTCTATGGTACTTTTTATCGAAACAGTAATATCTGAATCATTGTAATTCTTTTTCAATTTACTAATCATGGGATTAATCAATTGTTCAACTGCTAATTGATGGGCAGTAATACGCAATATCGCTTTACCTTTATACTTATCAAGCTCGATAACAATATTTTTTTCAATCTGAAATAATTCTTCAGAATGTTTAAAAAGCATTTCACCAAAATTTGTGAGCACTATACCTCTACCGTGCTTTATAAATAACGTAATTCCAATTTCTCTTTCAAACTGTTTGAGTTGTGCTGATACCGATGGTTGTGAGATACGTAATACCTTAGCAGCTTTATAAGTTGTTTTTTCTTTTGCAACAGTATAAAAAATTCTTAAGTGATGTAAATTTAGTTCCATTCTATTCTCTCCCCTCTCCTCTCCTAACAATTGATAGATTTTAGTTATCGATATATTTTTATCATATATTATTTTTTCGTTTTAAACGGCGATAAAATATAATTGAGGTGATAGAAATGAAATACAATAAGAAAATTACAGAGCAACCAGTATTACAAGGAGATAAATTCGAAGTTAATTGGGATGAAGTGAGCAACAATCCTAGTGAGTTATTTTATCAATGGTTTGAAAATGCATTTGAACATCAAGTGATTGAGCCACATGCAATGACACTTGCCACATCTGACTTGCAAGGCAAAATTACTTCACGGGTATTACTTGTTCGCCATGTTGATGAGGACGCTAACTTCTATTTTTCAACAAGTAATGTGAACCCAACAGGAAAGCAACTGAAAGAAAATCCAAATGCTAACTTAAACTTTTATTGGAAAGAGTTATCACGGCAAATTATTGTGAGTGGAACAGTAGAAAAATGTAGTCAAAATGATAGTACAGCAGACTTCATAAAGCGCTCACTTGATTCTAAAGCAATTTGTCTAGTTCAGAAGCAAAGCGAACCTCTTGGTAAACTTATAACAATGCACCACGCCGTCAAGGAAATACATAAAAAATTTGAATTCAATTCAGATTTAGTGAATCCCAATTGGACACTATTTAAGGTAATTCCTGATAAAATAGAGTTCTTTCAAGGCAAGAAAACAAGAATGCATGAACGACTTGTCTATACTCGAAGACAGAATGAGGAATGGGTTAAAACATTTGTATGGGCATAGTGTTTTTAGATATGATTCATTGAAATCCTTAAGAACTTTAGGTAAGTAAAGAGCTGTTTATTATAGATTGAAAGTTCTTATCGGATCTTTTGAATTAAGTTTAAAATTCTAATCTTTTATTAATTATTCTCCTTTTATACCATTAGCTAATATATCCATCAACATCGTGGTTCTGTTGCAAGTTCCTTTAAATGAAGCTACACTCTAAAAAAAAGAGTAAGGAGAATCAAAAATGCTTTGTTAAATCCGCAGGATTCCAAAACATTCGTCATGCTTCCCATGCGATAAAAGGAATCGAAACCATTCACACCTTATATAAACAAAGGCGAAATCTTCAAATAGACTTCGCCTTTTCGACGTGCAAAGAATTAAAACAATTACTCATTTCTGTATAATATTTAGTCATATATGTTTATTGTCCATCTCTTGAGAATATTTGCAACAGAAACAAAAGTTTAATTCTCATTCAACTATAGTCCCGCGTTTTTTATCCAATTCTCAGTAATCTCAGTGAACTTTTTAACTGCAGGTGCAATAGGCGTTCTAATGGCTAATCCTATGGTTCTAGTTTGTTCTAATTCAAGTGGGATGACCTTTATGGAATCCAACCCTTTAGGTATGATCATTTCCGGTAAAATGCTAATTCCTAAATTATTCTCAACCATAGCGAAAATAGAATTTTCGTTCATATTTTCGAATCGAATATTTGGATGGACATTGTTCTCTTTAAAAAATAGCTGTATATCTTCAAAACATTGATAGGTTGGCATAATGAAAGGGGCATTTTCAATATCCTCAACAGATATATATTTTTTACTATGTAAAGGTGATTTATCTGATACTACACATAAAAGTGGCTCAGTTTTTAGTTGCACAATATCAAATGAATGTAGAGAAGTAGTTTTATTATTAACAAAACCACAATCTACTTCACTATCTAGTAACCATTTCTCTATCTCAGCATAATTCCCTTCGATTAGCTGAATTTTTATAAACGGATATTGCTTCTCCATTTCATTTATAATATAAGGAATCCAGTTTGTTGATATACTACTAAATATCCCTACTTTTACTGTCCCTTTATTCAGTCCATTGATATCACTTACTTCCTGCTTCAACATATTATTATAATATAGAATTTCCCGAATGGTGGCTAATAAATCCATACCATTCTGAGTTAGTTTAATTGCAGAATTGTTACGAATAAATAAAGGAAAGTTAAACTCCTTTTCTAAACTTGTAATAGCATGACTCACAGCAGATTGCGTTAATCCTAATTCTTCAGCAGTCTTAGTAAAGCTATTTACCTCTGCTGCTTTACTAAAAATCTCATACTTAACTAAACTCAGTGATGACACCCCCATGAATTTTTTTCATGAACTTCATTATAATTATTCAATGTACTAATGTCAAACGTGTACTTATAATTAATACATGCTTTGCAACATTGCATTTCAAAATATTTTAAAGGGGCGTGTAGTGTAATGGAGAAAATTTTAATTACAGGAGCTGCTGGAAAAATTGGTCAACATATTACCAATACTTTAATAAAACAAACAAGCTATCAATTAAGATTGGCAGATATTAATTTATTTCCTTTAGAAAAATTTAAAAAGTCAGGTCATGAAATCACATATCTAAATGTATCTAGTTTAGAAGAATGTCAAGAAGCATGTAAAAATATAGATATTGTGATTCACCTAGCAGGAGACCCCTCCCCAAATGCAGATTTTTATACTACTTTATTAGAGGCTAATATAAAAGGTTCCTACAATATATTTAAAGCTGCATCGGATAACAGTGTTTCTAAAGTAGTAGTTGCTTCCAGTGCTCAAACAGTTGAAGGATACCCACTAGACTTTCAAGTAACTGAATCATCACCCGTTAGACCAAAGAATATGTATGGGGTTAGTAAATGTTTTGTGGAAGCACTCGCCTCGTATTTTGCTCATGAGAAACAGTTACAAAGTATAGCCATCCGTATTGGTGCTTATGACGACTACAAGCCTGGGAGTCAGCAACTTTCAGCTCGAGACATGAGTGCGTATATAAGTCCAGAAGATTTTAGCAATCTTCTCCTAAAAACGATTTTTGCTAAAGACCTACCTCCTTTTTCCATCTTACATGGTATATCTGATAACCGTTTTAAACGTTTAAATATTGAAGAAACAAAAAGGTTAGTAGAATACACACCGAATTCAGATGCATTTAAATTGTGCGGAATTCAGTTATTTGATTGTTAGACATATATCCAAAACATTTAAAAGGAGATTTTCCATGAAGGGCCTAACAAAAAACGCCAAAAAAAATATACAATTAAAACCAATAGAAACTAAAAGGAAGAAAACTTTTAAAGACTATTGGAACGAAATTATTAAGGCTCTCATTGCGACCAAGTAATTTTGTACTTTTTTAATCTCGTATTTAATTGAATCAAGTGTATCGATATTTATTTCATCCATAGTGTACAAGTTAAAATTAATTCTACAAGAGAATTCAGGTGCAATTTAATATCTTTCAAAAAATACTCTAAACTTTTAGCTTTCTAAAGTCTTGATATTTTATCAACTTTTTCAGCTGCGGAGCGATCCTCTCATATATTTTGAAGGTTGTTACGTGTTGCAGAAGTGGCCCATGCAAAGTGGGAAGATTTTGAGCACAATGCTATACGAGGACGTTACTATCTAACTGTTGATACAAAAGGAGATAATGGGAGAATTGTTTCTATTATTGGGGAGATTTTTAATCGGATTGTCGCATTTCGAATTCGAAGAAGGTTACCTATAGACATTAGAAATAAAAATGGTGGAACGGTTTTTCAAACTAAGAATCATACTGCTTATAGAGATAATTACTTATCACAATATATTTCTAAAATCATTAAAGATACCAAGTTACCTTTTACAGAGAATATACGAATTACTCCCTATTTCTTTAGACATTTTTATGTACAGTACTTGTATGATTACAAAGGATTACCACCTCATATCATCGCAGCTGCAGTTGGCCGTAAAAATGATATGACTACGAAAGAAAATTATCTGAAGCAGAGATTGACGAAAGATAATAATGCCGGTAATCTAATTTTGGAAGATGAATTTTAATTTTAAACGTTCTATAATTGCAATACAACGGTATTGAAACTCTGTATTTAGTTGTATAATTTTTATATAACTAAAATTGATTTTCTGAACATATATTTATGTTTACTATTACAAGTATTCATTAGTTCTTCGCCAAGATTCCCTAACAATTGTCTTGCCTATAGGAAAGCGTGTAGAGCCTTTCTATAATATAAGTGTGGGTTCTGTTGCAAAGTTTGAAAAAATATAAAGTGTTCTATAGAGCTAGGATAGGATTTAAGCAATCGCTATTAATTTTTGGAGTGCTTTGTACACTGGAAAGACGGAGTCTGATTCAAGACTTCGTCTTTGTTTATAGATGGCCTGAATTGTTTCAATCCCTTTTATGGTGCGTGAAGCGTATCGGTACCTTATATATCTGTTTAATCATTATTTCTGTTACCTTTATACATTTACATAATCTTCATCATCAGAAGTGCGAAAAGCTAGTATTTTACTAGATTTTTTAATCAGTAAAATGTCATATGCTTTTTATCTTCTTTATAATATTGTAAACGATCTTGCAAAGTACCAGTATGAAACTCAAACTTGTGACCATCTGGATCTGTAAAATAAATAGACCGTTTATCTCGGTCATCTCTCTCTCGTCCAGGTAAGATATTAACATGATTTTGAATTAATATTTCTTTTAAAGAATCAAACTCATTATTTGTTACAGTGAAAGCTATATGTGTGTAAGAGTACTGGATTTCATTTCTTGGTATACTTTCTTCCACATTTAGAGCAATCCATAAACCATTTAAATCAAAATAAGCTAATTTTCTACCTTTTACTAATAATTTCGCTTGAAGTATATTTTGATAAAACTCAATAGCTTTCTCTAGATTTGCAACTGAAAAACAAATGTGGTTAATACTTTGTATCATGTTCCATTCTCCTTGTTAATTGATTAAGTTATATATCTCATTATAAGTAAAAAGATGTTCTTCTACTAGGAGTGCAGACCTATCACCAACAAGCTAAGGAAAGCAAATACTCCAAGACGAGAAGATTAACATCTCAAGATGAAAATGTATATTTTTTTATTTTGGAACATTATAAAATAACATATGTAGTATGTAAGGAGATTATCTCATGGGTTATTTACAAATTGTAGGCAGGAAATATTTGACGCTTACATAACATTTATAGTTTGTGTAAATAAGTTTTTACATTAAATATATATCTTTTGAAATAACAAATCTAATTTTTAAGACATTTTCTAGAAACTAAATCTAGTTAAATAGGGTAAAATCTTCAATTCCAGATTAACGGTAGGTTATTTGCATGTCTATTTTTAGTATATCTTTTGATTTATAAGATTTTCATGGATAATTATAATTTTTTCTCCATAACTTTTACAATCCAATTTGAATCAGATTGGTTAGAAGTTTCTACAGTGTTAATATGTTCAAATCCCACTGAAGTCCAAAACATAAAAGCTTTATTGTTATTATGTACTACACCAAGACGGATTTTTTGATAACCTTTTTCTTTAATAGTTGTCTCTATCAAATGATATAGTTTGCTACCGTATTTTTTTTCGTGCATTGCTCCGTCAATCATAAATAAACCAATATAGAAGATGCCCTTATCAGGATAATTTTCTACATAATCTAAAATTCCTATTGGTGCTTTATCTACAAATAATAAACAATACTTTTTTTGTTCTGAGTTAGTGTTAGGAGGAGTTTGTTCAATATCTTTTATCAACTCTTCCCTTGTCGGTGTTCTTCCCGACACTATTTGAAAATATTCAGGATTAGAATGATAAATTGAATATGCCATGTTTACCATTTCATTATTGTCCTTATTCAAAATAACTTTCTCAAAATTCATCATAAAAACCCCCATTATATTTTATTTAATTTTAAAAATCAGATAAATGTTTAAGCATAAAGGATCCTGGCTAAATTATAAAGCTTCACATAGTGTGAAGGTCAAGTTTTTTCTTACTATATTGAGTAGTGTTGAAGCTATGCATATGGTCAAAAAAGAACCAATTGATTTGCAGAACTAGTCTGTCCAAAATCAGAATATTTTTATCAACCAGCTGTTTGGATTAACTGCTTAACGGGTGATTCCGTTAGGAATCGTTAATTCTTTTTTATTTCTCATCATTCTCATTCTCCAAAAACCACATAAGAATATTCAAGTTTTAATTGGATTTCTAAATCCTCTAAACTAGAAAAGTACATATTCGAATAGACAGTACCATCTATTCCGACTAAAGCATATTTAAATCCTATTAAATGATTTACATGGAATCTTGATACTATATACACTTTATATAAATTTTCTTCAAAATAAATTTTTACTATTGAACCTAATTTCAATTTTATACCCTCTCCCCTCTTGTTAACACTGTATTCATTGCATATAGTTTATTATTAAATACAAAATTCTTACTTTGTATGAAATGTACCGATAAAAATTTCAATATTAGAATTTAGTTTTTTCATTTAAAGTGAGATAATAAATTTCCGTTCCTTTCCGGTAACTTCTAACAAGCCTTCAAGACTTTAATTTCGCCAAGTAGACCAGGATGTACCCATAGTACAATGGTTTTTATAAATTTATAGTGGTGTTGTTCATAGATGCTATAAGCATTTTTACAAAAATATATAATAACCACAATAGGTAGATAAAATAATTTTTGGATGATTAGAGAGAAAAGTAGCAAAGTCTCTCCCCCCATTTTAAAAAAATATAAGGAATAGAGACTTTTTAAATTTAAAGAATAATGAAGGAAACGTTTATTTTTTTAACAATCCATATAATCCACCAAAAATCATTAAAATTCCCATCATGACAAAAATGATTGCTTGTATAAAGTCTCTTGTTTGATACTGCTTTATTCCTATTTTACGCTCCATATAGTCTTGAGGTATTTCTTCTGATATCCGCTCTCCATATAAGTAAACGATATTTACTTGAAGTATATGGTTCACACGTGAGTAATGTAGCCTTATCTTTCCCTTTTTTAATTGCAAGCCTTTCAACTTGATCTGGATTAATGATTCCCCGTCCTATTACCCATAGGTTAACTTCTTTCCTAAAATATGAATATAAAATTTATCCCCATTCTGCAATTAATCTAGATGACAAAACATCTAAGCACCATGATAACCACGATGCCCCGCTAGTACAGTATGTATATCAGGCCCGCCGATAGGAAAGGAAGTGCGCCGATTTGACCAATCCCTATCCTAAGATGCTCCTGAGTTGCTCCTAAATAGATAAGAAATTCTTCATTGATCTGGTAATGCATACGGTACCTAGTACATCATCTTCTTTTATCATATTGATAAGAGTCGTATTTTTTGTCGATACCGCTAACTGAATCTGCTGTAGGAAAAGTCAATCTAGTCATGTTCGTTAGATTTTGAAATTCCCTGTGGAAACCGTGAACATACAATCAGTTAACTTGAATGTTGTATTTAGTATGCATTGGTTCAATCGAGATTGGTGTTATTGTCATGACTATTCTTCTTTCACTTTAAACAAACTGGTTGTTGTTGTGTCACACAATGAATCATCCCACCATGCTGATAAAGCGTTCGAACATCAATACCAACCACTTTACGTTCAGGATAGAGTTCTTGGATAATATCGTTTGCTATTTTATCATTAGGATCATTATAGTTAGGTACCAACACGACTTTATTTCCTATATAAAAATTCACATACGAACCTTTTTCATCCAACACTTCCCCATCTTCTAAAGTGACATTATTTTTACTAAGTGGCAAATATACATACGTGTAAGGCTCATCTAAAGCATTTTTGGCATTCAACAGTGTTTTAATATCCTTAACTGACAGCCCCCATTCTACTAAATCGCTTTCTGAAAATGTAATAATTGTCTTTTGGTCGTAAAACTTAGCAAATCCATCAATATGGAAATCAGTAATGTCCGCTCCTGATACTCCATCTAACCAAATAAAATTTGTCACATTAAGGCTACTGAGATATTTTTCAATTTCTCCTACGGATAAATTAGGATTTCTGTTTTTGTTCACGATAGAGCTTCTTGTTGCCAAAAGAGTACCTTTACCATCTAGTTCTATTGCTCCACCCTCAATTACAAGTTCGTTCATTTCAATTCTTTCAATGGTTAACTCTCGGCTGATGCGTTCACTCATCAAAGCGTCCTCAGCAAAAGGTGTTTTCTTCCCCCATCCATTAAATTTCGGGCTCCATATTTTTAAATTTTTGTGTTGATCATACACAAAAATCGGGCCATTATCCCTTACCCACACATCATCAAAAGGAACAATAAAGAAATCAATCATGTTCATATTAATTTCTTGTGTCTTTAGAATTTTACTAATTCTTTCTTTTTCAGTCTGGTTATATGCAACAATGTGAACCTTTTCTCCTTCGCTTAACTGGGCTGCCATCTCAATCCAAATATGCTCTAATTCCTTTTTATAATCTTCGCCATACGTGTATCTATGGGGCCATTGCAACCAAGTGCCTTCATGCACGCTTTTTTCGCTCGGAAAAGTATATTTCTCCATAATTTCTACCTCCTTAATATTCTTACTACCTTTCTCTTGAGCACACCAGTTAATAATTGATATGCATAGTGTAGCTATGAAGCAAGACTTTTCATGTCATATCCCTTATGATTTACTTTCGACACCTTTTTAAGCTTTGTTCCATCTTCAATCACCAACCTTTCCCCTTACAAAAGCTCTAGCTGGGGTATAGCCGTATTATAATGTTTCACACGGTGTGAAGCTCAAGCCCTCGGACTAAAAGTGAAAATGATTTAGTATGTATGGGCTTCATAGAGCTAATTTATCTAATTGCCAATAAAAAACACCCCTTAAAGGTGTATCACCTATAGGGGTGTTTGATTTTTTATAACAGCAAACAACCACGCTTCAATTGGCGTGGTTGTTTGCATATCCAGTTTTCTGAACCCAATCCCTCCTACTTCTTGCGAGGATGCAGTCGAGTCCTTTTGCAGTCTTCTCCATAGGCAAGGGCGAAGACCATTGCAACGACGTATATTTATATTCGTTTTTTCAATATGACATCGTACACCGTATTCATCTTGCCTCTTCTAGTATCAACGTCTCAGAGTTAAATACACCATTGTTACTACGAAAATTATCAATTAGAGTCTATGATTTCTTTAACTTTTGCTACTAATAACAGCCTATAATCATATTATAGAACTTCAAATATATTAATAATTTTTACATCGTTAGTTTTGGTCAAGTAATCATTAACTCTTTTACAGTTTTCTACTTTTCTAATAAACTCCTGATAGCATACTATCGATTTATTCAACTATGAAATACACGGATAGCGCTAAATCTTTAAAAAGTCTTAATCTAAAAATACGAAAAGACTGGAGCTTCACACAATGTGAAGCTTTATAATGAGATCGTACTTCAGCTGATGTTGCTGAACAAAAAAAAGAATATCAATTATAGGAGGTAAGAAATATGTCTTTATTTTCACAAACAATAACTGACTTTTGGCGGGAACAATTCTTGAACGGAGACATCCTCTATAGAGATGAAGTTTTTATAGTTACCATCAATCCTGATCTAAGCGAAGACAGTCGAGTCATGGTGCTAGAAACCCCCGACGGACGGGTTATGGCGATCTTGACACCTACTATGGCAGAAAAGATTGGCCTATATCAGCAAAAAGACCTGTCTGAGCAGACCTTCCGTCAAAAAATGAATGAAGCTGGAGTCACTCTACATGGCGCAGATTATCTTTTTTATTTTTCAGAAGCTGATAAAAACGTATTACTACAAGAGAGCATGGAGGGTGGCTTGCTACAATTAACAGAGCAAGATGATACTGCTTTCTCAGAATTCCAGTCCTCTGCTTCAGAACAAGACTTGGATGATGCTTATGTGGAATTAGACCACTGGGCGGTGTTCGGTTCTCTTGAGCAAGATCGTCTGGTCAGCGCTGCCAGCATGTATCCTTGGGAGGATGCACAAATTGCGGATCTCGGTGTACTAACTCTGACTCCTTTTAGAGGAAAAGGTCACGCCCGCAAGGTGGTACGTTCAATCTGTAAGTACGCCTGTAATCAAGGATACGAACCCCAGTACCGATGTCAGCTTGATAACCACGCATCTGTGTCGTTGGCTAAAGCTGCGGGTTTAACGTTATTTGGAAAGTGGGATGTGATATCTCCCGACTCCACTAATTAAGGGTTTCATTTAGGAGGAACATAAAAATTTCTTTTTAGAATATACTTTTGATTTAAAAAGGATGCTAGACGCAACGAGGAGCTCATTCACCATAGTAAGAACAGCTTGTTGATAGTTAAATGCGTTAAAGAATATTGCGAAAGCAATATAAACTAAAACTTTAATCAGCGGGGTCCTTCATCCCCCACTGATTATTAGTTGAACCAATCGGACATTAACGGGCAGTAAGAACCCCACCTAGCTTCCTTGCTTTTTCCGAATTTTGAGGTAAGAGTATTACTGCCCATTAATGCGGGATAAATTTCAAGGAAAGGAGATATCAAATGTTTATACAAGTTGTAGATTATAATCAAAATTGGACCAAAGAGTATCAACAAGAAAAACAAGCTATAAAGAATATCCTTCAACAAGAATTGGTGAATAGTTTTCATATTGGAAGTACATCAGTTCCAAATTTAAAAGCAAAACCTATTATTGATATTTTACTTGTGGTCAATAACATTAATAAGTTGGATTCATTTTCTAATCAATTTCAAGAAATTGGTTATGAAGTTATGGGGGAATTCGGGCTTCCTGGAAGAAGGTATTTCCGTAAAGGTAAAGATAATCGTACTCACCAAATTCACGCTTTTCAATATAACAACATAGAAGAAATTGAAAGACACTTAGCATTTAGAGATTACCTTCGCGAACATCCAGAAATCTGCGAGCGATATGGAAAATTAAAGAGCCATCTTGCCAAGCAGTATCCAAATGATATTAGTGGATATAGTGACGGGAAGGACAAGTTTATCAAATATGTTGAAAAAGAAGCTATTAAATGGTATTGGACTATACGCTAATATTCAGTTTTAAATTACATTATAACTAGATTATGATTTTGCCACTTCCTTCCCCACCTCTCTTTATTTGTCTTAAGTAAAAATACTGTATTCTTCCTGTAGAATCATAGAAAAGGATGGCGTTTTGTATGAAAGTCATTATAGTCCATTTTTGTTCCTGTTAATACAAACTGACTTGAGCTTCACACTATGTGAAGGTTTATAATAGTGCACATATCAATTTGGGATGGATTAGAAGCAGCTCATACTATTTCGAACAAGCAATCTAAACTTTGGCTAAGTTTCGGGTAACTTTAAATTAAATTTCATTTTGGGAGGAAATATGACACCATACGGATCATTTTATTTTTTTATTTTAGTAGGAGTTTTGTTACTTCCCACTATTATAGCTGGATTAAAAGGAATCTTATTACGTAAATATAACGCTTTTTCAACATTAATGATGCTTACTATTATCTTCTCTGATAAACCAAGGGAAGCAATCATGTTAGTTGCCTTTATTATTTGGCAATATACCCTTATTAAAGGTTATTTAATGTTAAGAAAACAAAATAATACTACAGTCATGTTTTGCATAACCGTTATTTTATCTACCCTACCATTAATTCTGATAAAAATAGAACCATTTGTACTAGGAGTTAAGTTTTTTACCTTTATGGGGGCTTCTTATGTCGCATTTAGAGCTATACAGATGGTATTCGAAGTGCGTGATGGGTTAATTAAAGAGCTATCATTCTTCAATTTCTGGGAGTTCGTCTTATTCTTCCCAGCTATTTCAACTGGCCCTATCGATCGCTACCGAAGATTCCAAAAAGATATTCAAAAGCCCCCTAGCGCTGAAGAATATCAAAATTTACTATATATAGGCCTTAACCGTATTTTCCAAGGTTTCCTGTATAAATTTATTATTGCTTATTTAGTAAATCAACATATTGTCAATGCGGCATTTGCTAAACAAAATACAATTCTTTCAAATATAATTTACATGTATGGCTATAGCTTTTACTTATTCTTTGACTTCGCTGGCTATAGTGCATTTGTTATCGGGATAAGTTATATGATGGGAATTAAAACTCCTGAAAACTTTAATAAACCTTTTATTAGTCGTAACATTAAAGACTTCTGGAACCGTTGGCACATGAGTTTATCATTCTGGTTCCGCGACTTTATTTACATGCGCTTTGTCTTTTTTGCAACGAAGAAAAAACTAATGAAGAATAGATATGCGATTTCATACATCGGCGCATTTTTAAATTTTTTCATCATGGGGATATGGCATATTAATGGTGAGCATGTATCTCAATACATTATTTATGGACTATATCATGCTGTCTTGTTTATATTGTTCGATATTATCGAACGAAAAAACAAAAAAAATACATTTTGGCCAAACAATAGGTTTACTCATGCTGTCGCAATTGTAATTACGTTCCACTTTGTATGTTTTGGATTCCTTATTTTCTCCGGACACCTTAACAGATATTTTTAATCTACTCTTCTTATTCTAGTAAAAAGTTGCACACGAACATAAAAGAGATTTTAATAATGCCAGAATTCAAAGAACAGGTATTAGATATATTAGGAATAGTATGTAAAAATGATATTGTGCAAGAAAAATTAATTATTTGTCATTAAAAGAAATGATACAAAATGAATCCGAACATTTATCGGATTCATTTTTAGTTTTTATGGATGTGTTTTCATCTTATTTTTCTTTGTCTAATTTTTTGTCTTCAGTCATGGATTCTTTTTCTTTCATCTTCAGCCATATGGCTTAATAACTGCAAAATTGAATCTGAGATTTAGATTTCAATTCCGTTTAAATCTTTATATTTCCTTGTGTTAAGAAGTGGCATAATAATGCTGAAGGTTTCTTTTTCATACTGTTCACTCCTTTATTACATCTCTTTTGCTTATTTTCACCATAAAAGATTTTGCAAAATAAGGGGGTGATCTATCACAGATCAACAGATTGTCAAAAATCAGATTCTGAACATTTTTGGGAAAGTCGCGATATTTTGCACATCATAAATCTATTAGTAACAGAACGAGTGACATACATAACAGGAAAGGTTTCAAAAAATGTTTCATTGTACTCCCGCAACTTTTAGCTTGCCTTAATAGATCGAAAAATAACTACTTCCTCTTACCGCGCTTATATAAGTTTGCAACAGTACCGCATTCTGGCAATAGGAGGGAGACAGTAAAATGTTCTTAACTAAGAATCCATATCAATAATTAAAAAAATTCGGTAGGTTAAGCACATTTGTTGTCATAATTTCATTTTCCTTTTGTAACATATTTTTAGACAATAAACAAAAAGACATTACTTGATGATTAGAGTAATGCTTTTTGTTTATAGTTCTCAATGTTACAAGTTTGATTTCTTGTTCCTCCGTCATTCCATCGCTGCTCTTTTACTTTTCGATGGAACAATTTTTATACATTCTTTACTTGTTTCTCAAAGTATTCATTTTGCAGAAGACCCATATGAATGATATCATGCCATTCACCATCTCTAAATACAATTTGTCTACTTCTTCCTTCCTGTTGAAAACCAATCTTATTGTACAAATGAATAGCTCTTTCATTAAATGAAAATACTTTAAGGGAAACTCGATGAAGATTCATTTCGTAAAAAACATAATCCAGTAGTAATTTCAATCCCTCTGCACCATATCCTTTTCCCCAATATTCCTTTTCCCCGATGTCAATAATACATTCTGCATTTCTATTTTTATAATCAATGTTGATTAATGATACAATGCCAATTGGTATCTTATTTCCTTTTTCAACCATGATGTAGCTTTTAGCTGTATGAGATCCCAAAATAACATGATCTACAAATTCTTTAGTTGCTTCCATCGGATAAACATCTAAAGATGGATTGGTGGAATGCATAACCTCGATATCATTTCTCCACTTATGATAAAGCTCTGTGTCTTCTTTTATCATTTTTCTTAGTCTCACCCTTGATGATTCAAACAACATAACGATCACTCCTTATTTTACGAGTTTTGGATTAATTAATTTTTCTAAAGAGAAAAGTAAGACAGATAATTGATCCTTTACTTTTGTTTGTTCATGTCCCAGTTGAAACGTATCCAACATTAAACCGTTCAGAAATGATATGAGATACCTCGCAATAGCACGAGTGGACTGTTCAGGTCTAAACTCCCCTCTATGTATTCCTTCATTTAAAACTTCTTCTATAGCTTTAGCAGTTCGATTGTAGCGTTCGGAAATGTAAGGGTAATTATCTTTATTATTTGCGTAATTAGATGATAAAAAGAATTCTGCCTTTGCATAGAGTAATGTTTGGTCAATTGTCTCAATATAAATTTGCTGTTCTTCAACCCAATTTTTTAATTGTGGCCATAGTGGACACTTATCAGATGGCACAAAATATTGAATGTCTTTTTGGTCATCATATTTTAATACTTCGATAAAAACGTGATCAATATTCTTGAAATAACTATAAAATGCACCTCTGGATATTCCGCCTTTGTCCATAATATCTTGCATTGATGTGTGAACAAATCCTTTCTCAATAAACACCCTACGGGCTGCTTCTATCAATTCCCTTTCTCTCTCTTTTTTATATTCCTCACTAACTTTTGGTACCATAAAGTCACCTCCATAATGTATGACAAAATGCACACAACAAACTATACACCATTGTCGTTTTATGTTATAAATTATACCGACACCAGTGTATAGCGTCAACCTTTTATATTAATAAAATTGGCAATCATTCATAAAAAATTCATATTCTTATGAGGAAGAATGTGGTTAAGTTAGCATTCATTTGGGTGGGTGTTATAATTTCATCAGCAGTATCGCTATAAATTTCCTACTTTCAAAAATTCTATTGTGTTTCAGCAAATATATTTTTCCACACTAAAATCCGAAAAACCGAATCAAGTAAAATACAATAGATTAGAAATAAGTAAAAAACATAAGATTTCCTCAGATCACGCAAGATACTCTTTTTAATGACACTTGCCTTTTCGAAACATATTCATTAAATTATCTAATTCCTGGCTTACCCGAATAACTTCTGGAGAAGTGAGCATATAAAGTTTTGTTAATTGAACCAATTCTTCCCTCTTTTTCTCTACCAGGAATCTTATTTTTATACAATTCACTTCGATATTCATTAGACACCCCACATTTTCTTTGAAACTCCTCTTGTACTTAGACCCCACTTACATACCCCCTTTGATCCTTGTAGACAAACCCAAAAATGCTTGTCCCTGGATTCGAACCACTTCGTACATATATAGCTGTCGTTGTTATTTTATACGTACCTGTTATCACCTGTTCACCATTCTATTTTGGCGGTTATGTCTGCCCTCCATTCCTACTCACTTCTATATATTTGTTAATTACATATCCAGTTTGACCACTAAAATTAACTTTGTACTATCCATTTGCTTCTTGGCCAATCATGGACACCGTTTGATTGTGATATACATAACCTAATAGTACGAAAAAAAAGCACACTAAGCGCCAAAAATAGACTCCATTGTTCTTTTGATAACCTGTTCAACTAGCATCCGATTTTGTATCGATACATTAGGAATACATCGCTTGTACAATCCATTCGCTTCTTTTTCTATCTCTAGAATTTGTTAAATTAGAAAATGGCAGATGACACTATTCTCCTATGAATGAGTATGGCATGTTTTCTCAAATAAATTCTTATCCTTCAGATTGGTATCGAAAACTTAGCCAACGTTTGAATCCGTTGTTCAAAATAGTATGAGCCGTTCCTAAGCCATTCCAAATTGATATGTAAACCATTATAAACCTTCACATAGTGTGAACCTCAAGTCAGTTCATATTAATAGGAACAAAAATGGAACTATAATGACGTTTATACAAAACACCTGCTGCATTGTTAAGTTTTTATGAAGAACTCCTCATTAATGAAAGAATGGGAAACTTATATTTAAGACTATAAGAACAGTGGATTATCAAAAGTGTCCTGGTGTCAAAAACAGAATCTACCGGTTCGTCGGCTATATTACTAGTTGAAAAAATTATCACCTAAAACTGAAGGTTAAAAGAAAAATGAGTGCATGAATTGGCTTTCTATGAATGTCCTTGTCATAGAAGAAAACATACATACCACTATCCGAATTTGCATTGCAATGAATCTATAAATCTTGGACATGCTGATACGATTATTCTAGAAAGGGTGCGTGATTGGTATAGAAAAGGAAAATGTATTCAAGTGGAAGCACTATCAGCCAGATATTATTTTGTTAAAGGTAAGATGGTACCTACGGTACAAAACCAGTTTTCGTGATTTAGTGGAAATGATGGAGGAACGGAGCTTATCCATTTCCCATACAACGATTATACGTTGGGTTCATCGGTACGGTACGGTCCTGACTTGGATAAACAAATGACTCCTCGAGCGTCGATGAAACATATATCAAAGTAAAAGGACAATGGATGTACCTGTATCGTGCTGTTGACTCAAAAGGAAAGACAATCGATTTTCACCTAAAAAAACAAGAGGCCAGAAGGCTGCAAAGCGCTTTATCAAGAAAGCTTTGCGGTCTTTTCATATTTCAAAGCCACGTATTATAACAGTCGATAAGAATCCAGTTTATCCCATAGCAATTGAACAGTTGAAAAAAGAAAAAAGCATACCTGATGGTATGCGACTTAGACAGCAAAAGTACTTGAATAACATAGTAGAACAAGATCATCGTTTTATAAAGAAGCGAATTCTTTCTGTGCTAGGATTCAAATATTTTGACACAGCTACATCCATTCTTTCTGGAGTAGAAGCCATGCGTATCATTAAAAAAGAAAAGATTGATTTACGAGACCAGCCTGTTCAAAATCGGAAAGAATTTATCCATCAATTGTTTAGATTTACAGCATAAGATACGATTCTGTTAGAAATATATATGCTTTATTCCCTTTTGTTTTATTTTTGCACCAGAATCTTATTTTGGGGTAATAACAAGATTCTTGCTATGAACCGCAAAGTAAAAGAATATAACACTAAGACTAGTTACCAAAAATCACAATTTTTGTAACTTATTTAGCCTTAATTAAGGTGCTTGGTATCAATGGCTTACTATCTTACCCAAAATAATTGCCAAAATGATTACCATAAACCTTTTCAAAAATGTACAATGCACTTTTTATAATTTTATCGTTTTCCGACAGAAGACTCCTTCCTCAAAAATGTGAAGGTGTGAAGCACCAATTTTAAGTGGGAGATGAATGTCGGTTGGTATAAGCCAACATGTTTGCTATCATTTACTTGTACAGATTGCTCTTTGAAAACTGAAGATATGAGGTTGGTTGCAGAAAAACGTTGCAACCGTAAAATCTTCAACGTTCTTTCGCCCCACGCTTGCCGAAGTTGCGAAAACCAAGCTAAAGTAGGGAGTGTGGTGAGTCAACGTACAAGATACTTATGCTTTCACCGTCGGGACTACGGGTAGAGCCTGCTAAGATAACTGATGGATACACCGGTGTTCGCAGGAATCTCCCACTTCAAACAGTCCGTAAGGACGTTAAGTGGTGAGTAGTTCAATGGTTCATACTTTGCGTCCTATGACAGCTACCCTGTCACTACCCCATTTAAGCGTTTATTTTATTAATAGTATTCTTCATCTTTTGTTTCCCTCTAAGCCAAGCAAAGATGATAGAAGCTATGAGAATAAACCCAAGATAGCCCGTTAGAGGATATACAGTTCCTACTAATTTAGTAAATCCGATAAAGCTAGCACTAAATGCTGCAATTCCAAATAGAACAACAAACATTTTAAATTTTGGTGATTCTGATTTTACAATCCTTGCTGTGAAGGCATATAACATTCCTACGGCAGTATTGTAAATCATACCTAATAATACAATAGACATTAGTAAGCCGAATATTGGTGAAATCTCATTAGCCAAAAAGAGTATAGGCATATCTACATCTGTAATTTTATTTAGTTTAGTAAACATACCAAGGTTAATAAGTAAAATAAGGATACCTAATCCTATCCCACCGAATATCCCTCCAAGCCCTGCCTTTTTTTCATCTTTTATTGTTCCTCCCATCACGATAAGCATAGCCGCACCTGCGGCA
Source organism: Bacillus thuringiensis (assembly GCF_014932895.1). GTDB lineage: Bacteria > Bacillota > Bacilli > Bacillales > Bacillaceae_G > Bacillus_A > Bacillus_A thuringiensis_AA. The sequence continues at coordinate 219,399 of NZ_JACYOF010000007.1, forward strand.
ATGTTATAGGAAACATATAATAACGCCCCTAATCCCCAATTAGATGCAGCCGCGTTTTGTTTATCCGCAATTTGTTGTAATTCATAAAAACTTACATCCATTGTAACAAAAGAATGAATAGCAATGATGATGACAAGTACAAGTAAAAACGGTGTAACAAGTCCAATTATCGAAATAACTCTTTGAATATTAAAACACACTGTCACAATCGTTAATAAAGTCATAATGATATTTCCAGTAATACTAGGAATGCCAAACTGTTGTTCAAAAATTGAACCAGCCCCAGCCATCATGACAGCTGTTACACCAAATAAGAAAAATGTTATGATTACATCAACAACTATACCGAGGTATGAGCCGCAAATATAGTAAATCACATTTTTATGGGAATTTGTCTGTAAACGACTCCCCAGTTGAGTTAGATTCATTCCTAAAAATGCAAAAAGAATAGTTGCAACACATGCTCCCAGAACACTCATCCATCCGAAACTTGTGAAAAATTGTAAAACCTCCTGTCCTGAAGCAAATCCTGCTCCGACAATTAAACCAATAAATGCTCCCGCAATTCGAATACTTTCCTTCATACTTACCTCCTAATTAATTAGAATTTTCTGATAAATAAAACCAAAGAAAAATTAGGAGGAACATGTCCTCCCTTTCATCCCTATTAAAAATATTTTTTTTCATAAACTGTAAATCGTTGAATCATTTCTCGACTCGGTTCATAACCAATCCCTGGTCGCTCCGGAACGGTAATCATTCCATCTTTAACAACTACCTCAGGTTCTATAATATCTCGCTCCCAATAGCGAGAAGACGCCGCAGTATCGCCAGGCAGAATAAAGTTTGATAATGTTGTTAACGCAATATTATGTGCTCTCCCTATACCCGATTCCAACATACCACCGCACCAAACTGGAATACCTTGTTCCTGGCACAAGTCATGTATTTGTTTTGACTCTGTTAGCCCTCCAACTCGTCCAATTTTTATATTAATAATCTTACAGCTTCCTAGTTCAATTGCTTTTCTGGCATCCTCATACGAATGAATACTCTCATCCAGACAAATTGGAGTTAAAATCTCCCTTTGTAACTTTGCGTGATCAACAATATCATCTGGTGCTAAAGGTTGCTCAATCATCATTAAATCAAATTCATCAAGCTCCTTTAATCGCTCTATATCTTTTAGTCGATAGGCAGAATTGGCATCAGCCATCAATGGAACATGAGGAAACTGTTTCCGGACTTCCCTGATGACCTCGACATCCCAACCCGGTTTTATTTTTATTTTCATTCTTTTATATCCTTCATTAACATACTCATCAACCAATTGAAGTAAATCGTCAACCTTTTCCTGGATGCCAATACTAATCCCAACTTCTATTGCTTTCTTCTCTCCACCAAGGGCAACTGCGAGCGGAATTCCTTTTTGCTTTGCATATAGGTCCCACATTGCACCTTCAATAGTGGACTTTGCCATATTGTTCTTGCGAATATATGATAGGCGTTCAAATACTTCCTGCGGATGTTCAATTTCTTTATTAAGTATACTAGGGATAATAAAATCTTCTAACATATGCCAATTTGTCTTTAAAGTTTCCTCGTTATACCAGGGTGAATGAAATGCAACCGATTCTCCCCATCCGCTAATACCGTTTTCATCTTTAGCTTCAAGCAAGAGAAACTCCTTGTCTTGAAATGTCCCAAAACTTGTCGTGAACGGCGCTTTCAATCGCATTTTTATACGTCGTAAAATAATCTCTTTTACTATCATTATTCATTTCCCCCTCTATATTTAGATAAGTATAAGTGTATGTTTATTCTCTGCTATTGAATCCTTCTCGTGATTCCGTTCTTCTCTAAGTCTTGTTGCTTGACTAAAACATAATAGTGAACAAGCTCATCAGTATCTTTTATTAACGAAACAGCAACATACTGATGTGAAAATAAAGTTTGGAAGATTTCTCTCGTTTTAAAACGCCAATCAATTGCAAGTTCATAATCTTTATTTTTTACTTGTTGAAAGCTAGATGGCACCGGTACTAATATAGGTTGATCCATAGCAGCAATACAATGTAAACTTTGTTCAATATTTATAAGTTTTGGCAAATGATCCTTCGATTGTATCCATTGAAAAACATGTTGCGCTTGTTTCATATAATCCTCTTGCTGCTTATAAATATGAGAACTATCAATCCACCATTCAACTTTAAAACGATCCGAAGGAAGTCCACGATTCAGGTTATCTTCCATTTCTCCATAGCAATTTTCCATATACGTAGAGCAAAAAGCACGTAACTTCGATAAATTTAAATAAGCATTTCGTGTTTCAAGTGGATCATACGTCCATGTGATTAAGTTATATCCCTTTTCATAAGCAAGTTCTCTTTGAACTTGTTTTAGTCTAGCTCCAACTCCTTTCCCTTGATGACTTGGATGGATACCAAGCATGTGGGAGCATAGATAGTTTTGCCCTTCAAAAAATCCAGGAAAACTGTAGCAAAATCCAATCATTTCTCCATTTACAAAGGCTCCTAGTAAAAGACCTCCATTTTGGGAAGCTGTAATTGTTTGGTGAAGAGGAATTGGTTCCATATTCCATACATCTTTTTCAAGATTTTGCACAAACTTCATCTCGGTATAACTGTTTAATTCACGTATCTCAATTGTTGAATTCACGTTAACTCCCCCGTTTTATATGCCTTTATTGTATTTAATACTGTCCTTGCAAGAATTTCGATACCAGCATATATAGCTTTTTGATTAAAGGTCATCTGGGGATGATGAAGTCCAGGCTGCAAATCGCACCCCAATCCCAACATAGTTGCTTTAACGTCTGGATTTTTTAACGTATAAAAATGAAAATCTTCTCCACCTGAAGTAATTATGGGTTCTCGAAGCAGCTGCTCACCTAAAGACTCCACAATCGCTTTTTTCATAAAATACTGGGCCTCTTTATTTACCTCAGCGGCAGCTACACTCGCTTTTGTTTCCAGCACGATTTCAACCCCATAAATCTTTTCCATACTCTTAACAATATTCTCGATTTTTTCGGTAAGTTCATTCATGACTCCATTTGTTTGCGCACGTAAATCTATACTAAATGAAGCTTTACCCGGAATAATATTTCCTGCCTCACTCCCGGCGTGGAACTTTGTCATTTTCGCAGTGTAAGGCACCATCGGATTTAAATGAATGCTTTTCATTTCATTAATTATAGATGCCCCAATTTCAATCGAATTTTGCCCCAGATGTGGTCGTGCTCCATGTGCATCTTCACCATGGATTTCACCTGCTAAAAATTTGGCTGCCCCGTGATAAATTGCAGGTACAGCTTGACCATCTTGTAATTCTTGAATTGGTCTAAGGTGGACACCGTATAAAAAATGCACATCATCCAACACATGCTTCTCAATCATTTTTAAAGCCCCTGTCCCCTTTTCTTCCGCAGGCTGAAAAATGAATTTAAGTTTAGCAGTAGAAACATCTAATCTTTGAAGTAAAAGCATTGTACCAAGAACTATCGCCATATGCGCATCGTGACCGCAAGAATGTTTCGCTTGAAATTGACCATCAACTTCTTGCCAAAGCGCGTCCATATCTGTGCGTAAAGCAATACAAAGTTCTCCTGTTCCTACCTCACTGACAAGACCTGGGCAATCGTCAAAAGTTTGCACCATAAAGCCCCGTTCCTGTAAAAAACGCTGAATATATGCAGTTGTTTTATACTCCTTCCAGCTAATTTCCGGATGATTATGTAAGTATTCGTAGACTGAGTCAATCGTCGGCTTAAGTTGTTGTATATATTCCCTCAACTTTTCTTCTCCTCACTTTATACAAAAAAGTAATCTCCATTCAGCTTTTCGTATCGTTCCTTACGCTTTTCAAATCGATCTTTATCTTTGATGGAAACACCGGCAACAATAGCATTCAAAAACGAAAACAGTACCGGAGTAGCATCAATCGTTGATTTCTCAGATGAATACATTGGAAAAATAGCATCTGCATATTCCCTAATTGGGGCAAGTGGAGAATCTGTAATTCCAATCACAAAAGCTCCTTGCCCCTTAGCCATTTCAGCCACTTTAATTGTTTCTTTCAAATAACGATGAAACGAAATAGCAATTAAAGTTGATTTATGATCCATCTCGCTTAAAGTACATAACAAATCGTTTGTTTCCGGATGAAGAATTTGAACATTTCCCCTCACTAGACCCAGAGTCATTGTGAGCCAATTAGCTGCAGAAAATGAAGATTTTAACCCTAAAACATAGATTTTATCCGTTTTTACTAATTGATCAACAACCCGTTCAAACTCATTTTCATCAATATTATTGATTGTTTCTTGTATATATTGACAATCTCGTCCCATGACTTTCGCATAAAAATGAGGTTGTTCAGCTAATTCAAGTTTGCTGGAAAAGTACTGCCCAAGACTGCTCTTCATAAAAATAAGTTGTTCACGAACCATTTTTTGAAGTTCAGAAAATCCTGATAGTTTTATAGAGTAACAAAATCGAATCACAGTTGTTTCACTTACCCCAACTTGCTCACCAATCTCACCTGCTGATTTAACAGCAAAGTCGCCCGGCTTTTCTAATAAATATTTAGCAACTCTTTGTTGACCTTTAGAGAGTTGATTATATTCCTCTTGAATAATTTCTTTTAGATCCAAACATGTCACTCTCCCTAAACGAATTTAAAACTTCTATCAATCACAATTATGAAGTTAAAACTTCATAATTGTGATTGATAGAAGAGTAACACACACCACGACATAATTCAATAAAAATTCTAAAAATTCTAACTAAATAATTTTGATAACCTTTTTTCTTATTTTGCTGATAGTAACGCCTCAAGAGCATCTTTGAGAAAATGAAACGAACCTCTCCAATTGTTTCATTTTGGATTTAGAATGAAGTAAGATACCCATCACAATAGACAAAATTTGAAGAATGGGTTGCTAAATATCATAATCTTTTAAAAGAACTCTATGATATTGATGAAATTGAGAATAGTGACGAGGAATGGTTTTATTTAGCCACAGTTGGATTCCAAATAGATGAGCCTTATTTTAAGGAAGGTGATAAAGATGAGTGAACCAGTTTTACAAAAAATTGCAGTCACGACAAAAGTTAAATCTTTATTCAAACAAAAATCTTTTATATTACTTTGGATTAGTACCATCTTCTCTGGGTTGAGTTTCAGTATGTTTTATTTTGCTGAAGCATGGTACGTTGTTCAGGAGTTGAATTTAGAAGCTTCCTTAGGGATTATTTATATTATTGGAGCAATTCCTCGGATCTTATTTATGTTGTTAGACGGCGTGCTAGCAGATAGACTAAGTCAATCGAAAATAATGTTTTTTTCAGACTTAACAAAAGCAATATTAATTGGAGGATTAGTTTTATTGTTATTATTTACAGGTGAGATACATCTCTGGACATTAATTATTTTTGCGTTATTTTTTGGTGTTTTGGATGCGTTTTTCTGGCCTGCATCTAGTTCTATTACTCCCGTTATTGTTCCAAAAGAATTTCTAACAAGAGCGAATTCAATTATTCAAACTACAAGTCAATCTACTTCAATTTTGGGTCCAATGATAAGTGGATTTATAATTGTTGGATTTGATTATACAGGGATTTTCAGTTTGATTACAATCCTGCTTATTTTAGGTAGTTGCTTTATATTTTTTATTAAAGTTAATAAACAAGTTGTTAATACTCAAGAAAATAAGCATCATTTGCTTATAAGTTTAAAAGAAGGAATTAGCTATGTTAAGAAGGCACCAATATTAATGGCTTTCATTTTAAAAACATTATTTTTGAATCTTTTTTTCGTAGGTCCATTAACTATAGGATTACCGATTTTTGTTAAAAATATATTGGAAGGAGAAACAATAGACTATAGTTTTATAATGTCGTTTTTAGCTATAGGGATGGTACTAGGCTCGATTATCCTTGGTATTATAAATCTCAAAAGAAATAGAGGAATTCTTAGTTTAACATCACAAATGTTTGTAGGACTTTGTTTCTTGATATTAAGTTTTAGTAATGAACTATGGCAAGGTGTTGTTATTGTTGTTTTTTTGGGGATATCAATGACAATTTCTAATATATGTGCTGTTTCTGTTGTGCAAAATGAAGCTGAACCAGAAATGATTGGAAGAGTAATGAGTATTCAAATAGTCTCTTCCATGGGATTAACACCCATTTCCTATGGATTGACTTCATTAAGTCTTTCGCTTGGGATAAATATAAAATTTATTATTATGGTTGGTGCCTTATCTTTGATAGCATTTACCTTATTTATATACTTTAAAATTCCAGCTTTACGGACCGTCGACTAAATCATCAATTATAAAATATCTTTAGGAAGAGAATACACTACTGAATATCTAAATAAATAGGGTGTAATTGACTATAGAGATACAAAATTTCGTTTAGGGGGCATTATAAAATCTTAACTTGATAGCGATGTGATACTACCCCATACCTATCAAGCTAAGAAAATATAACTACCCCCAGAACTAGATTTTGTCCTAATATCTAATAAAAAGCTCTTTTTTTATTTTGGGGTTGATTTGTTTTCTTAAGTTAATGGGCATGGGTTGAGACTTCGAAATATCATGCTTCCACATCAAATAACAAACATGAAAAGGACTTTAAATTTAATTCGCAGGATTTCTCTCTTTTACAAGATCTTCGATGTTATTTGCTTCTTTGATTTCTTTTGATGATAACCAATTTTCATATATTGTTCCTGTCTTATTGGTTAAATAGATGTTAAAGTTTTTATTATATAGTTCTTCTTTAAGGATTGTGGTTACTTTGATTAAATCCTCAATTAAAGGGGGATTGTTTTCAAATATATTATTGGTGGTATTAATAACTAAAGTCACTATATATTTTCGACTATCCTCATCATCCGAACTTGAATAAGTAATATTTTTAATTGCAAATCGATCATTTTGAATTTCATGTAATCTCTCTTCTACTTTTGTTTGCGTTCTAATCCAATTTTCCCAATAAACGTTTATGGAATCTTTCATCGTGGATTTCATTGTTAGTAACAACTCTTCTTTTGTTATCATTTTTTGCACATTTTTAAAAGGTCCACCTAAAGATTTACCATTATGATCCTTAATTTCAAGTTCTGTTATCTTTTTATTATTCTTCTGAATGAGTTGAAATAGAGTATATAAACGATCTAATTCTACTGATTCAAATTGGCTAAAGTCAATCTCGTTGTTACTCATTTGCAAAGTTAATAATAATTCATTAGTTGGTTTTCCTTCTTCTGGCTCTCTATTATCCATCATATATTGAAGAACATTTTCATTTTCAGATTCCACGTAACCTAATTTTTTAATTTCTTCCAGAATTGGTTTGAATTTCTTATATTCCTCATATGTTTTTTTCCCAAATTGGTATTCATCACCTTTTATGGATGAATTGAAGAAGCCATCTACCTCTACTCGAAATTGAATATTTTTGTTGTTCTTTGCTTGCACAGTATGGTATGTATGTCCCATATTATTTTCATTTAGAGGGCTCAAATGTGTTACAACAACATCGATTCCGTGTTTTTCTTTTATATATTTTTGTACCTCATCTTCATTAACTTGATTACAACCACTCAAAAATAAGAAACATACCACTAACAATATTACATTTTTCACTCTTTTTCTAACCCCTCCCTATGTAAGAAATGATTCTTGATTGTGCAGCACAGTGCAAAACCTTCTTTTGTTTAGTCATATACTTTAACTTTTATATAGTGTGAACCTTAAATTATTTAAGTTCTTGACGTTTCCACCTATACTGCCTGAAGCATTACTGTCTTGAAATACAGATAACTTATTTGTTTTAAGATCTTTCCAAACTTTATAAGTATATGATTCATTGGGCTCATCTTTAAATTGTACATTCATACCATGAAACCTATTTTACTACAAAATATGGTTCTATTATCAAATTATTACTTTCTTTATATCCTTTACTTTACATATCTACATCAGTTAACATAACCCCACTTATTGGTAGCATCCGAAACGATAAAAATAAACTTCATTGCTATAACAGATACCAAATTTTCGTTTAGGGAGTACGTCAAAATCTTAACTTGATGGGCATGGGGTACCACCATATATCCATCAAGTTAAGAAAAGCAAATACCTTCAAAACGGAAATTTTGTGCATTTTTCTCTTTTTTATTGCTTTGGGGTAACTAGTTCTTTTAGCTGGAATTGTCACTTCGTGATGGATTCGACGTTCCCATTCATCGGGTGAATAACGACCATGCCAGCTTAATTCTGCACTGTCCACAAGTAAACTAGGAGTTGCACTACTTATTCCTAAGATGAAGTCATCGGAAGACGTAGCTACTCTAATTTTATTTTCTTCTAAGCTGATAAAGTAGCCAACATCTATGTTATTGCCATCGATTGTTTCGAACATCTCGGCAACATCTGCCCCACCTGTGTTATAGGTGGTACCATCAATATACATCTGACCATTACTTGCTAGCCATTTCACACCTAAGCCTGGAGAACCTGAAGATGTTCCATTGGCAATGAACCAGGAAAAAGACTCTGTAGCATCCCAAAATTGCCCTATGATATGAGCACCTAAAAATCCGGCAGTACTCGTATTTTGACCTTCAGCATGAGAGACATCTCCACTTGCTGTCGTGAAATTCCCTTCGGCAAAGGATGTAGGCATTTCGAATCTTACTGATTACAATTACTCTCTTTTTATATTAGAAATACCCTATAGAATATTTTTTCATTTTCTATAGGGTACATTTTATTAAGATATTTTATTAAGATATTATATTAAAGATCGCCATTTGTTCTAACTAGTTTGTCCTCAACAATTCTAACCATAGAACCATTTGCAACTTCATTTTTTATGTAACTACTATATTGAGTAATACTCCAGGAATAATTGTTGTAAGCAATCGTTCTACCAACTTCATTATTATACAGGTCCATTTCCTTATCAACACCACTAGAATATTGCTCATGGGCATCCGTCCAAACTTTTGCTCTTGCAACTCCAACATCACGACCTTTAATAGCACCTAAATCTTTAGAAAGGGCCGCATTCCAAAAAGAGTGCCTAAAAGCATCACCATTTCCTTGATAAAGTGTTGAACTGCTGTAGTATTTCTCTGAAGTTGTCTTCGCTAAAACGGAACATGCCCCATAAGTTACAAATTCAAATGGATTTTTCTTAGCTAAATCAATTTCAGCATCAGTCAATGTTCCAAAGCCGGGTATTTGAAGTGAGTATGCAGAACGAAATGATACTGATTGATTATTTTTAATCTTTTCAGCCACAATTCGATTTAATTCGTCTTCAGATTTGCTGTCAGCAATGTTTTTCACTTCTTGATATATGGCATTTAAAGCAGCTAGATTAATTGATTTGACTTCCTTATCAGTCAGAAATTCATTATTTTTTTCGGTATCAATATAATTCAATACTCTTTCTTCTGTAGGTTTGTTAGACGAAATTGATTGTACTTTAGTTATATCCCCTTCATCTGCATAAGAAGTACTTGGTAGAATCCCTCCACCTAATAATCCCATAGTTAATGCCGTGACCCCTAAACGTTTTAAGCTTTGATTGTTTCTCATATTATCCCCAAAACCTTCCTGATATTCAGATTCATATAAATTCTAATAATGACCTGAAAATATTAATATTTTTATGTAAAACTTTATTTAAAAAGTTACACACTTAAGTAAGAATAAAATGAAAAGAATTTATATTTCATAAAACCCTTTCATCTTTATATATCATTTTAACATTTATACAACTTGTTTCCAATTGTATAAATGAAATATTTTAAATATTCAAGACGAATGACCTCTCCATAACTACCTTCAAGATAACTATCCGAATGTGAACTTAAAAATATGGGAAGGTGGCCCTTTATACTTATACTAGAGCAATTAGAAAATTGGAATATCGAACTCGCTATCTTGCGTACACCCTTTAATAAAGATGTTTTTTCTAGTATTTGTTTATCAAAGGAGCCATTCGTTATAGTCTTTAATAATGTGACGATTCCATTTCTCTTTAATTTCTTCGGAGTTCCATTTTTAAATTTCTTCTATTAAATATCTGGTTGTTTTTTGGGCGTTTTCATTTTGGGGGTCTTCGTTCCAAGGTCCAGAAGGGAATCGTTTTAATTTACCCTGTAAAATTCTTTTTGAAATTTCTGTTATATCTTTGGAGTAACATTTGTTATTCATTGTGATATCTCCATTTCTTTTTGGTTAAAAAAGAAAATGTATAGGAATTGTTCATTTTTTCGTTTTGGATAGAATGTATTTCTTAGCTTGATAGTGATGGGGTGGTACCCCACATCCATCAACTTAAGAATTTTATGACGCCCCCAAATGAGATTTTTACTTAGAAATATCAATTTTACTGTTTGAAGTGAACCCCGAAGGTTAGACAGGTCGTTTTATTAGGCAACCTCTAGGGTATGAACCCAGTATTGTACCGGTCTCATACCCTTTAATTTTGCCTTAATTCTTTTATGATTATAGTAGTCTATGTACTTTGCTAATTCTTGTTTGAAATGTGTTACACTTTCAAATTATTCTCGATACAGAAATTCTGAATTCATGATACCGAAAAAATTTTCAATAACGGCATTGTCATAACAGTTTCCTTTGCGAGACATAATTTGAGTTTAGATATGCCCTATTTATTAAAAAATTCTAAAATACGATCATTTATATATTGAGGATTCTCCATGGACATCAAATGCCCTACATCTTTCACCAATTCTACAGTTAAATTGGGTGATGAATTTTCAGCACATTTGAAAGCTTCTATTGGGTTATACATTACTTCATTCTCCCCTAACATTAGCAGCATAGGCGTTTGAATTTCGGCTAACTCTTGGTTCGTAAAAATATATGGAAATCCCTGTTCTGTTGGAGTTTCATTTTTCACTGAATTATTCCACATCATTCCTGCTATCAATTGTTCTTGAATATAAGGATGAACAGTGTATCGATTCTCAAAAATCCACCCTAAAAATTTCTCGACCCCTTCCCTACTATTCATCATTCCTGAAGCATAGGAAAAAAACAAAGGATGAAAAGGAATATACGTTGCTGCAGGACTCATTATTACTGCCTTATTTACCTTCTCTGGAAAAAATGTCAAGAAGTTAACAGTATGCAAAGCACCATATGACAATCCTACAATGTTCGTGCTATTAATTTCTAATGTATGTAATACTTCTTTTAACCATAGTGCGTAACTTAAGCGATCTGTAAATCCTTTTTTTGGAAGGCTTTTATTTTTATCTCCTAAAATATCAATACACATTATTCTAAAATGTTTACTCCATTGTAAAATATTTGAATACCACATTGTCGAACTCATTTTTGCTCCATGAAGTAATACCAGAGGTTGTGCTAATTTATTACCACTTTCAATAATATGAGTCTTCCCTTGAGATGTTTCTACAAAGTAAGATAAAAAACTAGTTGGCCATAATTTTAGACTTTTCTCATAAGATTGTAGATAGTTAGTTTCTTGATAGTTTTGTTCTAAAATCTTCATTTTAATTCCCTCCATATAACTCATTTTCATAATTCATTTTTAAAGTCACAGTAGTTTTGCTTTACTCAATACTCATTTTAAATTTAAAGGTTTCAATTTCATCGACTGCCTTGTTATATCCTCCAGCATTTTTTAAAGATTTTCCAATTCTATGGCTATTTTTTGTATAAATATTATTTGATAACACATGAATTGCTGTATTACGTAATATTTCCGGAGTAAGCAAATTACGATCTAACTGGACTCCGGCTTCTAATTCTTCTATTCTTTGAGCAACTATAGGTTGATCTCCCATAACTGGAATAACTAGCATAGGAACACCAAAATATAAGCTTTCACTGGAACTATTCATTCCCCCATGTGTAATAAATAAATCAGTATGTTGTAGAATATCTAATTGAGGAACGTAATTATATAGCTTAAAATTAGACGGAATATTATCTAATTGACTAATATCATTTTGTTCCCCTATAGCTAATATGACAGTGACCGGGCTATCTCGAAATGCTTCAAAACATGTGTAATAAAAGTCGGGTTGCTGGTTAAATACTGTTCCCATAGAAATAAAAATAAGCTTGTTTCCCTTTTCCTGTTCTAAGGAAAAAGAATCTACATCTTTACGCTGTGCAATAGAGGGCCCAACAAATATATAAGAATCATCAAATTCTTCGACATTTGGTTGATACAATTTTGATGTATATACAATTGTAATATCCCCAGGGCATGTCATCACATTTTGTTTTTCATTAAGGGTAATGCCATAAATATCTTCCCATTTTTTCAAAATGTACATGACTTCCTGATATAAAGGGGATTGTTTATTTTCTTCCCCATGATCTTTCATAAGAGTAGAGGCTATCTTTTTAGTAATAGCAAATGTTGTACATGAAGAAATTTTAGGTAATTGTAATACTTCTGCTATGATCCATCCAACAGCGAAATTATTATCATATATGACATAATCGTAATCTTCTTCTTTTACTTCTTCTAAAATTACCTCTATCATTTTATCCATGGATTTTACCATGTGTAATAATAGTTCTTGAGAATCCATTTGCCTACTCATTCTTTTTACCATGTCTATTTGTGATATGAAATTTTCATATGGTCGAAATAAGGCTCCTGTATTCTCTATTTTATTTCTATACTTTTCTACGCAATAGTAAATAACTTCCTCGCCTCTTTTTATTAGTTCTTCGACAAGTGCAATTGTCGGATTAATATGTCCTTCTCCTGGAAAATTAAACATTAGAACTCTTGCCATATTATTGTTCCTCCCCTAAAGTTTAATTAACTATTCTATTATTACTAATATCAATCACGTACTGATACTTGAAGTAAAGCTAAGGATTTTCCCCCTTCATTTTAATGAAATCACTTGTGCTATTAAATAGAAAAAACAATTAAGAAACAAAGTAGATATAAAAAATTACATAATTCTCTCTCTATTTCTCTTATGTATAATAGGGGTACCACCACATCGCTATCAAGCTAAGCCCATACAACGTTAATTATAGTAGAGGTTGTTTCTTTTTTTTAAAAGCTACGTGTAGGGAATTTAAAGATTTGCATACGAAATAAACCCTAATGGGTTTCAATTTTTTGATTTAAGCCGCTTGATTATCAAACATGGTACAATTGTAAATGACACCTAATATATCAAAGACTGTTTTCTTCTCATATCGATGAGATTTTCTCCCGTTTTGCTGTAGGAGGTTGAACAGGCGAAGTAACACCTTTGATAGCTCTTGGGTGTCTTTTTGTATCGATTGGAAAAGAAGAAAAAAGTAATCTTTAATCATATATATGGCCTTATATTCACTCAGTTCTCGTTTCTTTTTCATAAGAAGTAATTGCCGCATTTGAAACATGGTAGAAGAACAAAGTAGAATGGCAATCAGTTGCCCATACAAATGGCATTCCAATCGTTCTCGTTTTATCTTTTTACAATGATGAATATGAAAGAATGATTTCCATGTTTTAAATAAAATCTCGATTTGCCAACGTAAAGAATACCAATCATGTACTTGTCCCATCGGGACAATATCTATAGGGGTATTTGTCATATATACATTGATACCGCTAAGTCGTTTACTACGAGCAGAATACTTCATTCCTTTCTTTTTTTCTCTTACCGTTTGATCGTGTAATCGTTTTTGTTGTTGTTCTTTTGTTAGTCGATGAACAATCACACGAGTTGGTACTTTATCAGTCATTCCTACATAAGCGTTGGATATTTCATATGTTTGTCCTGGCTGAAGAGAGTTCATTAAAACCTCCATATCTATTTGGATATACTCTGTACCCTTCTTAATTCTGCCATCTTGAAAATAATCAGGGGTTGGATTTTTTTGATAAATACGTGTAGTCGATTTAATACGTGAGATATAATAAGCCTTTTTATCTTGTATATGTTGAAGATCTTTCAAATGAAAATAACCTAAATCTCGGATACATAAATCATTCGCTGTTATAGTTGGGGCACACAGGGAACCGTAGGTTCGATCATGTTGTTTACCTGGACCTGTATGAATATGAAGGAATTTTCCACTTAATAAATCATACTCAAGCTGTATCTTTACTCCCGCTGTATGGCTGCATCCTCCCGCACCAGGATAAATTGATAAAAATATATCCGGAAGTTGAAATGCAGTTGAATCTAAAATACGAATACGCTTGAAAACAGAAGTATATGGATAAGAAATTGGCATAGATGAGGTCAGTTTTTGGTTTAGTAGTTCAGCTAATAGGTGTTGTAAAAATTGAACAGCCGCTTTATTAAATCGTTGATTCAAGCCCTCAGGGCTGATGAGTACTTCTGTTGATGCTTCTAAACAGCTAGATAACTGAGTTAAAGAAGTCATAGCTACATTTTGGCTCACCCATACACATAAAGCGACTAAATCTTTTGCTTGGTACTTACTGGTTCGTTGTACAAAGCCAACATCTCTAGCAAGATCTCGTAAGGCATTTGGAGATAGGGCACTTTGAATCTCTTGAGCAAATAGTTGTAATTCGTTAGACACAGAAACAGACATAAAAAACGCCATCCTTTCCTATGATTCTACAGAAAGAATAGCGTATTTTTTCATTTTAGGGGGCATTTCTTTTTATTAGCTTGATAGCGATGTGACGGTACCCCATATTGAAAAAATTTAACTACTTCTTGCACAAGCATCCTTAAACGCGTACATTATTGCATTTTTACCCTAAATAATTTATAGCCTATTTCATACTTAAAAGTCATTGCAAATCTATACATTTATGGAGTAGTGCCGTACACCATTAAACTATAAGTACGAGTGATTCTCATAACAATAAATACAAGCGAAAAAATTTGTACGATTACAGGTATAGGTTAAACTGCTTTATATGGAAAGTTCCGAGAATTGAAAGGAACTAAAAAGACGATTTTTTTAATATAAAAAATCGTCTTTTTATTTAAACCTACTTCTTAGCTTACAATTTCTTCTTGTGATTCATCTGATACCTTTTGTTTCTTTTTCATTTTCACAATATAAATCCCACCTAAAGCAATTAACATCCCCATTACTTCCACTATTGTAAGCTTCTGAGTAAAAATAAACCATGCATATATTGCAGCTACAATTGGTTGTAATAAAACTAATATAGAGGATAGTGCAACATTAACTTTACCCAAACAAAAACTCAGTAGCCCTTGCCCTAAAATCTGCGAAAAAATAGCTAAACCTATTAAAGGCATCCATTCTGAAGTACCACTTGGGAAATAAACTCCCTCAGTAAAAAGCATAGCAATGAAAATTGTTACTGCACTTCCAAAAGCACTAACAAACATAATAATACTAGCGCTTACTCTTTCTCGTACTTTATATACTGTCAATAAAAAGAATGCATAGAAGAAAGCGGTTAAAAAGGCCAACATATCTCCAAATAAATTATCCGTTGTTATTACTGCTTTACCACTAACTAAAACAATTACCCCAGATATTGTAATAATAGATCCTATAAAAAATGTACGTGTTATCTTTTCCTTAAAAATAAAAAATGAAAATGGAATAATTACTATGGGTACTAAATTAGCTAATAAATTAGCATTTGCAACACTAGTATAATAAAATGATATGTTCCATAAAATTAAATCGCCTGCTAGAAATACACCTGCCAAAAGTATTAATAAAATATCTTTTGTCGAAACTTTATTAAGATCTTTCCATACAAACGGTAATAAAAGAGGGATAGAGAGTAATACACGATAAAAACCTGTATTAATTGGCGGTAATTCACTTAGTTTCACAAAAATACCACCTGTAGCTAAAAAACAGACAGCTAAAAACACTAACAGTATATATTTCGTTTCATTATTTCTAATCATTTTTTTCTCCTACTGTAACCCCTAAATAAAATTGAACATTTTTTAACAGAAGGCTTATCAATAAAAAACGTAAACCAAGCATATTTATCGTTTTCCGACAGAAGACTCCTTCCTCAAAAATGTGAAGGTGTGAAGCACCAATTTTAGGTGGGAGATGAATGTCGGTTGGCATAAGCCAACATGTTTGCTATCATTTACTTGTACAGATTGCTCTTTGAAAACTGAAGATATGAGGTTGGTTGCAGAAAAACGTTGCAACCGTAAAATCTTCAACGTTCTTTCGCCCCACGCTTGCCGAAGTTGCGAAAACCAAGCTAAAGTAGGGAGTGTGGTGAGTCAACGTACAAGATACTTATGTTTTCACCGTAGAGACTACGGGTAGAGCCTGCTAAGATAACCGGTGGATACACCGGTGTTCGCAGGAATCTCCCACTTCAAACAGTCCGTAAGGACGTTAAGTGGTGAGTAGTTCAATAAACTACTGTTTCAGAAAATATCCTATTTATTCAACACTATTGGGGCACCCTCTTAACGTAATTACTTTATTTTTTAAAAACAATTAGTAAAATAAATCGTTTTGATGATGTAACCCAATAGAAAGGAATCTTGAAGGAGAGGTAAACATAATATCCACCTTTAGCTAGGCAAGGATGCTCAACATATCTAAATACCCCTCTTAAAATTTTCAAAATAGCTATTAAAGTACTTGAACTTATTCATAATAAATTTTTCATAATAGATCAATAATATGTGTTCAAAGTTATTAAGGCGTTACGTTTTTTTTTATTAATTTTTACAACTTTTCACCTAGAGCGCCTTACTTATTCGAGATAAGCCTTCTTCTAAAGTAACCCTAGGGCAGGCAATATTCATTCTAAGAAATCCTTCACCGTTTTCACCAAACATAGAACCTTCATTTAAAGCTAATTTAGCTTTTTGGTACATCCAATATTCTATATTTTCTTTATTCATTCTTAAGTCTCGGAAATCCAACCAAACTAAATATGTTCCCTCTGGTTTGATTACCTTCACTCCATTTATATTTTGCTTAAAATAATCAAGTAAAAAATTTAAATTTCCCTCTAAGTAGATTAATAATTGATTTAGCCACTCTTCACCATGGGTATATGCAGCCTCTACTGCCGTTATACCAAAGAAACTTTCCGAATGTAACGAAAGCATTTTTAACTTTTTTTCATACAATTCCCTTATATGAGGATTTTGAATGATTAGATTACATGTTTTTAATCCCGCAAGATTAAATGTCTTACTAGTAGAAATGCATGTTATACTATTGCTTTTAAATTCTTCAGAAATAGAAGCAAATGGTGTGTGTTTATTTCCTTCATATATTAAATCACAGTGAATTTCATCCGAAATTACAATTATATTATGTTTAGCACATATTGCCCCTAGTCTCTCTAACTCTTCTTTGTCCCATACTCTCCCGACAGGATTATGAGGATTACATAACAGCATTAATTTTACACTTGAATCTATTTTATCTTCTAAATCTTTTAGATCCATAGTATATCGACCATCTTCTAGAATAAGATTATTCGTTACTAATTTTCTGTGTTGTTGAATAACTACATCATAGAAAGGGTGATAGACAGGAGACTGAATAATCACTTTATCTCCTGGGTTAGTTAAACAAGAGACTAAAATACTTAACGCAGTTACTACCCCTGGAGAATGTGTTATCCACTCTTTTTTTACTCCCCATCCATGTCTTCTGTTCAGCCAGTCAATTATCGAAATATAATAGGAATCAGGCATTATTGTATAACCATATATCCCATGGGCAGCTCTATTTATAAGTGCATCAACTACTGCTGGCGATGACATAAAATCCATATCGGCCACCCACATTGGTAAAATATCTTCTGTTCCAAAAAGATTTTTGGACTGATCCCATTTATAAGATGATGTATAAAATCTATCGGTTTGTTGATCAAAATCAAATTTCATAAACTTTCCCTTTCGATTTTAAATTTTCTGATAATTAAAATGCGGGCATCTTATTATCTTGTAAACTAGCATAAGACCAGGAAGTAACCGTCGTTCCATAAGAAACCTTTTTTGGTTGTTCAGGTAGGAAAAGATTAATCATACCCTTTTCTTTACGATAGTCCTCATTATAAACCGTTTTATAATAGCGATCCCCTCTATCTGGAAAAATTGTTAGAATATTTGTCTCTTCTGAACACCTACTACTTAAAAATCGTGAAACTGCATATGATGCCGCCGAACTATTTCCTGCAAATATCTTTTCAGACTCGGCTAACTCTAGATTAGCTGCGTAACATTCTTCATCGTTTAACCAATGAACTTCATCAATTATTGAAAAATCTACATTTTTTGGAACGACACTATTTCCATGCCCCCCTTGCAAACGTCCTGGAATATCTGGTTGATTAAAAATAACACTTCCTACCGCATCAACTGCTACAACATGTAATTCAGGATTGGCTTTTCTTAGAGCTCGTGCCGTTCCACAAAGTGACCCCCCACTACCTACAGACGCTACTAAAATATCAATATGACCTAACTCTTTAAGAGCCTCATTTGCTAATGACTCATAAGCATTAGGATTATCAGGATTTTCATACTGATGTGGACAGAATGCCCCTTTGTTCTCCCTAAGAAGTTCATCTAGTCTATCAAGACGAGCACTTTGCCATCCTAAATGCGTCATTTCTGTAACTATTTCCAATTTACAACCAAGTGCTTTTAATTTTGCAAGGGTCATTTGATCAGTACGTTTGTCCGTTACAATATGAACAGGATGCCCCAAATAAGTTCCAACCATTGCAAGACCCAATGCCATAGTCCCTGAAGAACTTTCAATAATTGGAGCACCCTCCTTTAAAGCCCCATTCTTTTTCGCCTCTAAAATTACTTGCTTTGCGGCACGATCCTTCATCCCAAAAGGATTTAGCATTTCTAACTTTGCAAAAACTTTCCCTCTAGCTGCAGAATCTAATTCGAGTTGTACTAACGGCGTATTTCCAATAGCATCTACTATGTTTTCTCTTAACATCATTAATACCTCTTTCAAATTGAAATTTTACTCCATCCTTATTAGTAAACACCCTAAAATTATCTCAATAAATTTAGAATTAACTTTATATTCTTTTCTAGGTTGATACGCTATTTTCTATTTGCATTGCTTAACGTCTCTGCAAATAGAAACTTGATATTATTCGTATTACAAAACCCTAGAAATTTTCACTTTTAAACCCTCTTTTTGTAACAACAAGAGTTATATAGAAGTGAATAAACTAAAGAAAGTTTCTCTAATTTATTCAAATTAAGCTTTTCCTCCAATTTCTAAATATATGCGCTCCAAGCTTTTCCCTCTCGAGTTTCTTCTTACAGAAATTTTCCCAATATCTCCAGTCTTTCTAACATGTGTACCACCGCAGGGAATATGCATATCACCACAAATCCAATTTATTGCTTCTGGTTCCTCATTTAATGGGATATTTTCAATTGGAAGATTCTCTTTAACTATTAAATTTGCGAACTCTTCTACTTTATCTAATCCCTCACGCTCAAGACGTTTATCAGGACTATAAAAATCAAATCGAGCTCTATCTTCTGCGATATGACAACCTTTAACATACATCTCTCCAAAAACTTTAAATGTATAATAATAAACTAAATGTGCAGCTGAGTGCATTCTCATCAACATGTGTCGTCTATCCCAGTTAATTTTCACCTTAACTTCCATTCCCTCACGTAACTCATTTGCCGGTTCTTTCAATATATGAGCTACTTCTGAACCAACCTTAATTATTGGAAAATCAGAGTGATAAAACAGATTTCCTCCAGTTTTCTGTGTATCAATTACTTCATTTCCTTCAATCCAACCTTGATCCCCAAGTTGTCCTCCACCTTCTGGATAAAAAACAGTTTGATTCAAGAAAATTTTATTACCTTCTATTTTTGTTATGATAGCGTTACATTCCTGAAGATACGGATCTTGGAGATATAATTTTCGAACCATTTTACACACCCCTTTTAAATTTATGTACTTTTCTATAATTATCTCTTTTATATATTAATTTCCCTGATAGTTGCTTCCGGGTACATCATCGAAAGGCGTTTTTTTGCATTCTTAGTTTTCATTTCATCATTAGTATCAAATAACAAAGAAAGAATTGAACCACTATGAGCCACCGATATTCCGTAAGCTCCTAATTCGGGAAGAATATTCAAAATATCATTGAATTCTCTTTTATAATGTCTACGTTGATTAACCTTAGCACTTATTGTAGCAGCATGTCCTAATAGCTCAATATCCTGGTTTTTAATCCCACAAGTCGCTAAACGATAAGCTTCCAATATTTGTTTCATCTCATTAAACGTATACGGTACCCTTTTAAAACTAACTGTATCTACGGCCTCTCCATTATCAATTATAATTAAGCGCATAGACATTAATGGTCCTATATCTTCAAGCAATCTACCTTTAAAAAAATCATACACTACTGATGATTGATACATTACACCATCAGACGGTTCAATAGATGTACAAATACTTGATATTTCCCAGGGGCCGATAGGATAATTACATAAATTTGCGATAGCCCGACAAACTGCTATAATGTCAGCTGTACTACTAGCCATCCCTTTCCCCTCAATTAATTCTGATTCGATCTTAACTGCAATTCCTAAGTTTTTATCAACTATCCCTAAATTTCTTATTGAGCTTACTAATTCTTCTGCAGCTTTTACAGCTTTATTTTTATAACTAGGAATTACACTTATTCCCCCCCCACTTATAAACTTAGCTTCAGCGCGAGCATAGAGTGGTATAGGAAATGTAATCATAAAATTCTGATCGTTAATACAGCCTTGAACGAGCTCTCCACATGTACCACAAGAGATTCCAACACCTGTTGCAGGGATAGTTTCATTTATAATTGAAGCATTTCCTCTACTAAAGGTCATTTATATCTCCTCCTCTCATTTGTTGAGTCAGATTTTTCCATTTGAGATAATAAATTTTGGTTCTATTAGGGAATAACATTATTACACCCAAATATTGCCTTTGGTAATCAGCATAATTTAATTGGCAGGATATGAAACCAGCCAATTTTAAGCTTTTTCCGCCCAACCAATTTGAGAAAATTAATTTTCATAAGTAATATGGAGGCATTCCATTGGAATGAAGAGCAAATAGGGACAACAAAATCCAAATATATTAGAAGTGGTTGACTATATTGAACGATGTATTACATATGGAGATTCCTCTATCCTAAGAACGAGAATTAGCTGCGCAGTTAAATATGAATTAAAGTACTATCATGACTACTTATAGTGGATTGCGAGTAATAGGGATTTTTAAAATTGGGAAATTGAAAAGATACTTGAGTAAGTAGATATGAGGTGTTTTTCCCTCGCTATATACGAGAATAAATACATTGAACTCCCCCCACTTCGCGTTCTTTGAGGAAGGAGTCTTCTTGGCTAAAATGATAAACTTAATCTTTTTCCTACAGCAGAATCCCTCCTCATATGCAATATTGCATATAATTAACCTTAAATATTTTGTTATACTATTCATGTGGATTTTTCATCCAAAATTCCACTCAAACGCATATTTATGTATATGCCGACCCTAATTGCTGAAAGTGAGAAGAATGTTTATCATTTTTCTCACTTTTTTATATTTAAAATGTGTGCCTGTACTTAATTCATTAGATATTTTACATTTTGAATCCACGAATGTGAATGCCTCATAAACCCCAAAAGAGAAATAACCCCAAATTTTACATAAAGAATCATTTGTTTTCTAAAAAGCATCCCATCATCTTTATCAATTAATTTTAGAATATTTAAACATTAATTTTATATACAAGCTCTGCATAAATTATTCAT
The DNA here is from genome assembly GCF_014932895.1 of Bacillus thuringiensis. Taxonomy (GTDB): domain Bacteria; phylum Bacillota; class Bacilli; order Bacillales; family Bacillaceae_G; genus Bacillus_A; species Bacillus_A thuringiensis_AA. The sequence goes on from NZ_JACYOF010000007.1 coordinate 241,236, forward strand.
TTTCTTTTATATAAGACCTACCTTTTGACTTCTGATAAATTATTAAACATTGGATTATTATACACAACCCCAAAAACATGAGGTATTTTGTAGAAATTTGTCTATCAATATGTATGTACACCCTTTTGTAGTGGATATAGACTGTGAGGTGTAAGGAGATACCTTACAAAATAATGAAAAGGAGATTATAGAATGAGTAGATTATCAAAATTCTCAAAGTTAGCATTTGCAACATTAATTGCGGGAAGTAGTTTAAGCGTCTTTGTTTCGTCACACAGTGTACAAGCTGACACCTTAGATCATAGTTACCAAGGCACTATCAAATTTGTACCATCTTCTGGTGCTACACGATCACTGGAACAAAAAAATACTATTGTTCCTGAATCAAAAGTTATTAAAAACCATTATGTAAAATACTCTAAAGTACATTTCCAGTCTAAAGAAAGTATACCAAAAGAGATTTATTATTCTTCGGAAGGCTTTAAGGGCTATATACAGGCAAGTACCGTTTGGGATATGGGAGATCATTTCGCAACACTATATTCCGGAACCGTTATTCGATGTTAGACTTTTAATCCTATCTCTTTAAATGCTTATAATGATTAATAGCGCACTGCCAATACTGTAATATCTGTTGTTCAAAAAAATAAACCACAAAATCTCTCAATTTCATGGTTTATCAAATATAAAGATAATGCTAAACGAATACTCTAACATTACCTTCCCCAAAGTTAATTATAGAGTATTTTCCAAAAAAAGACACTCTTGTAGTGTCTTTTTTTATAATACTTTGATTTACACCCATCTTATTTTTTCTAAATTTGATAATTATGTAGCGCCCTTCCGTTCAGACTTCAATATTGAATATTGATATTCATCAATCCACCGCCCTTTTAGCAATTTAAAAACGATATATTCTGTAAAAATCACCCACAGAATTTTCTTCATCTTTTTCCTCCCTCTCTTATTGCTTTTTCCCCTACATCAAAAAGAGATTGGACCATTTTTTTAAAAAGAGGTTCATTTCTTAGCGACAGTGTGGTTCTTTATGATCTATACAAATGTTTTCTTCTCTGATTTTATAATCAAGATTTTCTTTATACACATGCAGGATTCTCTCTCTCCAGTACCGAAACTTCAATAGGTCATACTCCACCATTTACCAAAATCTTTCTTACTATCACATTTTGGAGGTTAAAACATGATAAAAAAACGGAACATACAAAAATTAGCACTTTCCTTTACCCTACTCTTTTCTTTAGGAATTTCATCTTTCCCGATTTCAACAGCTATTCATGCGGATACACAAGGAGAACAATCTACAGAAAAGAAACAAGTTTCTTTAACGGAGCGTACGACATTATTTTTTGAATATCTCCAGCAAGGTAAATATGCAGAGGCACTCCAGTTAACGTCTGCCGCTTTTCAGTCAAAATTCACTGCAAACACATTACAAAACTGGTGGACACAAAGTGGCGGGAGCAGTATTAAAAGCATGGGAACGCCTGTAATAAAAGAGCGAAACTTAGTCCATCAGACGGTTGAAATTCCAGGAGCTATCGAAGGATCTACTATTCCACTACTCCTTAAATTCACGCCCGGCGGCAAAGTAGATGAAGTTGGAGTAAGAACACCCCAGAAATCTTATACCATCCCGCATCCTAGCTACGACCAACCTGATTCCTATCAAGAACGTGAAATCGTAATTGGAAATCCTACATACCCGTTACCAGCCACATTAACGATTCCGAAACATAAGCCTGACGAAAAGGTGCCTGTTGTTGTTCTTGTACATGGTTCTGGTATGAGTGATCGTGATAGTACATTTATGGGAATAAAAATATTAAGAGATCTTGCGGCTGGTCTTTCTTCCAATGGAATCGCAGTGTTACGTTATGAGAAACGCTCCTTAGAACACAGTTTTAAAATGAGCGCAGAACCTGCTACATTAGACCGTGACACTACAGATGATGCCATATATGCAGCAAAATCAGCAGCGCAGCAGGAAGGCATTGATGCGGATAACATTTTTATTCTCGGGCATAGCCAAGGCGGCGGTACGATGCCGCGTATACTAAGCAAAGCACCATCTTCACTTGTAAGAGGAGGTATTTTACTGGCACCACCTGCACGCCCTTTCACTGACATTCTCATTGATCAGTATCAATACCTTGGGGCACCAAAAGAAGTAATCGATGAACTAAAAAAACAGTTTGCTTTTATCCAAGATCCTACTTTTGATCCTGACCATCCACCAGCTGGCTACAATTTTCCGTCTCCTCATTTTATGTATGATGTTTCTAGGTGGCGTCCAGTTGAGGAGGCAAAATCACGAAAAGAGCCTTTACTGATTCTGCAAGGGGAACGGGATTATCAAGTAACGGTAAAAGATGAGTTTACCAGATGGCAAGAAGGGCTTTCAAACCGCAGTAATGTTCAGTTCAAAGAATACCCGAAATTGAATCATTTCTTCACGGAGGGAGACGGGGGGTTAAGTCATCCTAGTGAATACGAAGTTCCTGCCAATGTTCCCGCGTACGTCATCCAGGACATCGTTACATGGGTCAATGAGACAAAGAAATAAGAAAACAACAAAAGCCATCATGCAAATATTATTGGGTGATGGTTTTTTTGCTACTAATGATTTCATCTTAGTCATACAGACATATTCATTAGAGGCTATAGTTTGACGTAACTCCTTAAATTTAGATATGTAATAATACATATTATTTCGATTAGATATTATGATATACTCTCATTGTGAGCTGATACATAATTTCTTTAGATTGGAAAACTAAAACCTCATTTACCCAATTGGGGGGCGCCATATGGCGTCTTTTTTTTATACTCTTGAGGTAAAAAACAGGACCGTAATATCATTGCTCAAAAAATTTGTATAATTTAATAAGATTTCCGCCCACTAACACCTTTTTTTGCGGCTATTTATTTGTTTCAATATAATAATTTTTCATCTCGTATATACAATAGACAATGATAGCTAAACTCCAACTGACACCATAGTAATCATGTATGTAGAAGTCATATCCTGCCTTAATACCTTTCTCTATTACAACCAACGTAAATCCTAAAGCCATCCATTTGTTAATTTTCATCTTGATAAACGTTATAGATATAACTACTAGAAATAAAATATTTGTAAGGTAATTTATCATAAGCTCATATTTTTGAATGTATAATGCCATTATACAAGCAACGATATTAGTCGCAATGCCAAAGGCAACCACCGCTCTCCAAATCCTGTCCGAAAGTCCCACTCCTGAGTCAGTCCCTTCCTTAATAAACATCCTTTTCCTTAATTCATTCCTACACCCTATTCAAGGTATGCTGTATTATCCTTGTCTGATGAATATCTATTTATCTTTTCATATAGAGCAAACAGAATTTTCACTCATAATTTTTTCTTTATTAGGCAAACTATGTCTAAGCCGTTTGAACTAGCGGCTTCACTCTTCTGGTAATGGGGTAGCAATTTATTGTAATTGACTAACTCATTCATCCCACTGGCACTGGCAGGCGACAATATTGTTGTCTGCCATTTTTATGTATACTTTTTCTGATTTCATTTCAAACCATATGTGTGCTGTACTGATTTTGAAAAGGACGGAATTTGATTTTTGAAAAAGTAAAAAAGATAAAGCTCTTTCTACTTTTGGTATAGGACTTTTTCTTTTCACATATACTATTTTTGAACCTGTTTACCAATACGTGTCCTATTGGTGTCTTGAATTCCTCCTAAGCACCTTTGTTATTTGGATTGGCACAGATCTTTAGTGAAAAATAATAAGCACATTTCCTTGTTATTCGTAGTTTTTATCCAGAATAAATTCCTTCTGAAAAGGGCGGCAGATACGACTGCATGCCCTTTTTGTTTACATCGCTGTTCTATATTCAATAAGGTAAATAAAAACTAAAAATGCAACATTACATATTCTTCTCCGTCCAGAATATGTTAGAATTTCTTATGTTATTTATTTCATAATAGAATTATGGTTTTATATCTAATTCAGCAACGTGTGAGCTGTATACCAGAAGAAAAGACACCCGAAAGGTGTCTTTTCTTCTTTTAATCTAAAAAACATTTTTCTTTTTTAAAAAGATCCAATTTATCTCTCTAATCTAAATCCCTTATTTAAAGGCAATTTAATTTTGGTACTAAAGAGTTTTCATCTATATCAACATGCTAATAGTTTCATTCCAAATCAAATTTCCAGCGCTATATTTGCTCTCTTAAAGATTTTTTGTCTTGTTCTTCATTTTGTCAAAATCCTCATATAGCTATACAAAAAATATATGTTATTATGATTTTAAGAAACTATGCGTTCCCTTAACCCTGTATCCGGCCCTGTATTTTTACAGGGTCTTTGTTTAATTAATTAACTTTTATTAGCTTTTTACCATAAGAATATCCTAATTACTCTTTTAAAACCAAATTGGGGCTATTATTAGATTTCTAGTTGTATATCGCATTAAAGATAATTAACACTATAAATATAGTGTTAATTATCTTAATTGAATATTAGTAATAGTAAGTATAAATATTATCAATTTACTATATATTACATTTATGTAAAAATAGATGTATGGTAAGCTTTTTCAAAATCTTTCCCCTAATAAAGATTTGAATTAGCATTTCATGATTCTCCTTACTGTTAATATGCCTTGGAAAAGAACCCATTAGGGTTCTTTTTCTTCTCATTACATACTCAGCTATTACTTAATTTAACATACAAAAAGGACTGCCAAATACTTGCAGTCCCCTTTGCACGTTAATATACACTTGTATTAATTGCTTAACCCTTTATTTTGTTAAGCATTGATACTAACTAAACATGCCATTATCATTTAGATATATAACACTTCAAAATTTAGAAGTATACAATAACAAATCTTTCCCAACTTCCAGCTACATAACTATTAGCTGTTAATTCTCTACCACCATTTGCTGATATAAATCTACCATTACTTAGCGCTTGTAATACATATATTCTATTGTCTCCACCATTATATAAAATAAATTTTTCCCATGCCCCAATTGATGTACGATCTGCTACTACTCTACCATTTGGCTCAAACGAAAGGTACTTCCCGTTACTTTTTGCTTTTAAAGCGTACGTATATAATTCCCCAGTCGGAATTAACTCAAATTTCTCCCATTCATTAACTGCGTTACGATTAGCTATCACATTTCCCGATGGCTCAGCAGAAACATATTGTAAATTTGCTGCCTGTATAGCAACAGTCCAACTTCCATTAAATAAATTCACACCTTTTAGTGAATCTGCATTTGATTGATTGGCTGCCAAGGCATCATTCGATGGTGTTATCATCAATATCATTAGAACCATCGGCAACACCATTAGAACTAACTTTTTAAAGACTGTATTACCATTTGCATGAGTTATGAACCTCTTCATTCCCATTCCTCCCTTAATATACATAAAGCTTATATACATCATACCAAATATGTAAAATATTGTAATAAAAGAGAGGGTTTATCAACAAATACCTTATTATTCTGTTTCTTTTTTCTCAAGTTTATATCACCTAAACATTGCTCTATTCTCAAACATATTTTTTAATGAATCTTTATACAAACTTAACCGCTTCACTAAACCTTTCTCTATGTCTAACATGTATTGTGGGTAATCCTCTTCTAAAACTTGAATCTTTTGAATATCTTTACCGTCATCTTTCGAGTTAGTAGACTTTTTATCCTGTTCAGTAGCTTTCGCTTTGCTTGGCTCTTCTGTCTTTGCTTCTTTATTTGGTGAATCTTGAACCGTAGCACAACCACCTAATAACATAACTGGAATCGCTAATGTGACTAATTTCTTTGATTTCATTTCTCCTACCCCTTTAATAATCGTTGTTATTTTCTTGTTCACTTTCCTTTTTAGGATTTAGTCTGTGAATATGGAATTCACCTACTATAGCGTCTCCTGAATTTCTTTCTATTTTCTTCTCTGCTTTCCGTTTTGTATCAGGAAACTCTTTGTCTATTTCATTAAAGATGGGTTGCCATGTACTCAATACGTCTATAATCATATTATTGGCTTTGTCAAATCTCTCAGGTAGTTTATTATCAGGATATAACGTATTCTGCGCTCTCATACCAAAGTCTACAATGAGTTCTGAAGCTTCTCTTAAATACACCTGCAATGGAAGGATTGGTATTCCACTTATCAAATAAAGGATGTAAAAGTCTCTCAATAATTGGTTCACCTAATGCTCCTAGTCCCATTGCTGTAACTGTAATACCTAATTGACAAGCCAAGAAATATTCATCCAGGTTTGACGTCACTTTCTTAGCTGCCAAAGCACTCTTCTTTCCTTCTAATACAAATTGATCAATCTTTGAACCTCTTACTTTTACAATAGCAAACTCAATTGCCACGAAAAATGCGGTACATGCGACTAAAACCGCTACCATTATTAAATTAAATATGTCCAACTAATCCCCTTAGTTTCGTAAAAACTAAAGGATTCATCTCCTGATATATTTTCACTCTCCCTACTTACTATTGATTACCTACATGTAACATAAGACTGTTTACAATCTACATTCTCAAAATAATAAGAGGTACTCTAAGAAAATCGAGGTTATTTAGCCAACTATCCGAGTCAACGTCTGAGTCCAATACATATCCACCGCCTAAATTAAAATATCTGTATGTTAGCATAGGTAATAAATTACAGTCAACACTTAAATTTCAAATACTTAGAAAGTGATATAAAGAACCTCCCTTCCATCGTTTTCTTCCTGTACTACCTAATATAGATAACACTATTTATAACCTAGAAACTCCAATAACATTAGGCCGTTACTTCTCTCTTTCATTCTGCGTATTTTTACTTCATATAATAAAATATTTTTTCAAAAATCACTTCATAAAAGAACGTAAGTTCGTGTATAATGGGAACGGACGTTCTTGTTATTAGGAGGAATTATGATGTATGACTATTCAAATTTACCGAATAGAATCATTTTATGTGTTGATCTTCGAAGCTTCTATGCTTCAGTTAGTTGTATTAAATTGGGCTTAAATCCGCTTCATACAAAATTAGCTGTAGTCGGTGATGTAAATAGAAACGGTTCAATTGTTCTAGCCGCTACTCCATCATTAAAAGCAATGGGTGTAAAGAAGATGGCAAGGCTATACGAGATTCCACGACAAAAAGATATCCTTATTGTGAATCCAATCATGGGAGCTTATATTAAGTGCTCCAATTACATAACAAAGTTAGCTCTACAATATGTCCCTATTGAAGACTTTCATCAATACAGCATCGATGAATTGTTCATGGACATTACGGATAGTATCCATGTATTCGCTGAAAATCCATATGAATTCGCTTTGCAGTTTAAACAAGAAATATATGAACATACACGGATTGAATGCACCATCGGTATTGCTCCTAATCCATTAATGAATAAGGTTGCTTTAGATATTAAAGCGAAGAAAAATAAAGATGGAATGCTTATTGGAAATACGAAGATGTACCTACAAAATTATGAAATATACGACTATAGAACTAGAAAATGATGACATAAATTTAAATGTTATGGTTTAAATTCATATTTTATAATTTCCACTTATACAAATGAACCCATAGTAAAAATAATGTATAAATAGGCATATGAACAAGGTGCATCATCTAGTGATATATCATATTTTGTTGGTGTACGTATTGAAATTAGTTCATAGCGCTATTTCTACTTAGATTTAACGAACTGAAATATAGGAACGCATCGATGGGGTTTTAGTTTATAAACGGAGGTCATGAAAATGAATACGTTTCAACAAGAACTACAAGCATTAAGCCTTAATGATTATCAGGCTGGAAATGTTGTGTATTGGGACCAGCAAAACCAATATCCATATTACAATATTAAAGATGATGCTCGTCGCTGTGGCGGTTGTGGTCGCTGTGGTGGTCGCTGTGGTGGTGGCGGATTTCGTTGCGGTGGATTCCGTTGCGGTGGATTCCGTTGTTTTGGTTGCTTCGGTTGCTTCGGTTGCTTTAATTGCGGTGGTTGCTTTAATTGCGGTGGTTGCTCTAATTGTTTTGATGGCTTTGATGGTACTATTGTAACATTTGTATAAAGTTTGATTAGACCTGTTTTAAAAATCCCTATTTAGTGAGAACTGAAAAGAAATCATTTTGAAAAAAATTTGAACAAAAACGGAGTAATTATTGTCGATTAGTGTACAAATTTTACAAAAAATCCGATTGAAAGTTTTCAAGAAACTTGCTACAGCAATATTTTCTTCCCCCCTCATGGTACGACTTTCTTTTAAATCTACAATAAGCGCAAACTTTCACCATAGATTTCAATTCCTCCATATCTATTTTGGGTTCAAATCATTAATAAATCACACATTTCCTTCCTTTGTTATAAAATTTTCTATTATATTTCAAATCCCCTTTATAAAAGAACGTAAGTTCGTGTATAATAAGAACAAACGTTCTTTTGTTTTAGGGAGGAATCAAAGTGTATGACCATTCAATCCTACCGAATAGGATCATCTTATGTGTTGATTTACGAAGCTTTTACGCTTCGGTAAGTTGCATCAAAATGGGATTAGACCCACTTCATACAAAATTAGCTGTAGTTGGTGATATAAATAGAAACGGTTCAATTGTTCTAGCCGCAACTCCACCATTAAAAGCAATGGGTGTAAAGAAAATGGCAAGACTATACGAGATTCCACGACAAAAAGATATCCTTATTGTGAATCCAATCATGGGAACTTATATTAAATGCTCCAATTACATAACGAAGTTAGCTCTACAATATGTTCCTATTGAAGACTTTCATCAATACAGCATCGATGAATTTTTTATGGATATTACCGATAGCATCCATCTATTTGCCCGAAATCCACATGAATTTGCATTACAGTTTAAACGTGAAATATATGAACATACACGAATTGAATGCACAATCGGAATTGCTCCTAACCTATTGCTGAGTAAGGTAGCTTTAGATATTGAAGCAAAGCAAAATAAAGACGGAATTGCTTATTGGAAATACGAAGATGTACCTACAAAATTATGGAGCATACGGCCACTTAGTAAGTTTTGGGGGATTTCACATAAAACTGAAACAAAGTTAAATCGGAAAGGAATACATTCAATTGGAGATTTAGCTAATTATCCTCTTAAATATTTAAAACAAAGCTTCGGCGTGATTGGAGAGGAATTACACTTACATAGCAATGGAATTGATTTTAGTCGTATTTCAGAAAAATATGTTCCGGTTACAACTTCCGTAGGAAAAAGCCAAATTCTAATGCGTGATTATACAATAGAAGAATTTCTGATTATCCTTCTGGAACATACCGAAGAAATTTGCTATCGATTAAGACAACAAAACAAACTTGCTCAAACCGTTCATTTCTCTGTTGGTTATAGCAAGAATTATGCAGGTGGCATTAGAAAAACACATACTTTAAGCCGCCCAACAAATTTAACGATGGATATTTATCATATCTGTACATACTTTTTACATCAGCAATATACTGGCGAACCCATTCGCAGCATAAACATATCCTTAACAAACCTACTTCAAGAAGGAGAAGAACAAATTTCTCTTTTTGATAATGTCACGCAACGAGAACAAGAAATAAAGCTAACGAAAGTAATGGATGAAATACGCACAAAATTTGGAAAGAATAGCATATTAAGAGGAATTTCGTATACAAAGAATGCAACAGCAAGATACAGAAACACATTGCTAGGGGGACACAAAGCATGAACAACGCTAATATGCCAAAAGGCAGAGGAATGGTAAAATGGACGCCATTCGCAGCAATGCCAGAACAATTCGCCGGAATACGTGAAATGGTCAAAGAGAAAAATAAAGTAGCACGTCCTATTTTAACCTCTGAAGAAAAAGAACTGATTGAGAACATGCTTTTATGTTCCTTATTATCTGAAGAAGAAATACTAATTACATATTATGAAGACGGCTATTTACTTACTAACTATATGACCATCATTGATATAGATCCACTAAATAGTGCTGTCATATGTACCGATGCTTTTTATAATAAAATGAAACTACAATTTTCTAATATAATAGACGTAAAATAGAAGAGATTTGAACGATCATATTTGTATTGTTATAAAGGAGTGTATAAAATGCAAGGGAATCAGCTAAGAAGGACTACAGCAAGAACAGTTATTCATAATGATATAAATAACTATCCCTATTTAAATATACCTATGATTATCAATGAAGAAGATGGAATAACTTACGAGGTATTAAGCGCTGGTTTTCATAATAATGATGCAGTAGCAATGATAACAACGGACGGTTTCACTACACCTAGGGTAAATACACCGATTGTAACAGTGAAAAACAATGACGGTAGCATTCAAGCATTTCGCCTACCTTTAGAATTGGAGTATTGGGTACTTTCATGTATACGTGCTGCTTCAACAGGGAAAAATCCGTTCCCATGTAAAGTTGCTTTCGGAATCATTGATACTAAATTTTATGTAGAACTCAAATAAAAAAGGAGCAAATTAATTTGCTCCTTTTATCGTTTTGGCGAACAACAGATTTTTTAACTTGATAACAATGTGGTGCTACCCCACGGCACTCAAGGTAGGCAAAGAAATGAAGGAAACTGTTATAGAAATTTCTACATTTCTTTGGTACCGTATCGCTCCTTTCTTACAAAAATCTTAACTTTATTACCTCAAAAAGGTTCTTTATGAAAACATGTAGAATTAGCACATATCGCAGTATTTTATAATTGAGGGGGTGATTATGTTGAAGCATTTAACAAAATCAAAAAACTCACCAACAGGTCTGAGAGGGTATTTGGAATCCTATCCGTTAACTTCATTTTTTGTAATGGCATATTTATTCTCATGGGTTGTATTAATTCCCTTTATCTTATCCCAATGGGGTATTTTCCCTAAAACAAAAGCATTTGATATTTTCTTTTTTGCCAATGCATTTGTAGGACCTATGTTAGCAGCATATATCATGTTTCGAACTCTTGAAGAAAGAGAGTCATGGAAAAAAGTTAGAAAAAGCATCCTATCTACTAAAGTCGGTTTAAAATGGTACTTGTTTACTCTCATTGTTATCCCTGCTGTAATGTTTCTAGGTATGGTGATATTAAATGGAGGGATACCTACTATCTATGGCCTTACTGTTGAATTTTTTGTAACCTATCTCATCTCTTTTGTAGCTATTTTCTTTCTCGGTGGACCTTTACCTGAGGAAATCGGATGGCGCGGTTTCGCTCTGCCTCGATTACAATCGAAGTTTGGACCGTTAAAAGCTACATTACTACTTAGTATTTTGTGGGCCTTTTGGCATCTTCCACATTTCTTAACGGCTGCACAAAGGGGTGGCCCGAGTTCTGACCTTTCTATCTTATATATTCATTTGCCAATTTTTATTTTGCTGTGTTTGCCGATCTCAATCATTCTCACTTGGGTCTATAACTGCAATCACGGTAACTTATTTATTGTCATGCTAGTTCATGCGAGTGTAAATACGTTTAGCTTGGTACAAACTCATTCTACCAACTCTGTTTTAAAGAATTCGGATTTATTTGTAGTGATAGGATTGGGCTTTATTGCTTTGCTTATTCTTATTTCCACACGAGGCGACCTTGGATATAAACAAACTTCTAATGAAGTAGGGTTCAGTAACAATGAAAATATAAGTAAATAGAAACGAAAACCATGAAATAGGTTAATGGCAATAAGGTACCACCCCATACTCATCAACTTAAGAAATTAGTTGTTCCCTAAAACGCCAAAAACGCACTAAATTCTCATAAATAACTGCTGTAGTGATATGAAATTTTCGTTTTGGGGAAACTTCAAAATATTAGCTTGATGTACATGGGGTACTGCCACATCGCTATCAAGCTAAGCTCATACAACGTTAATTATAGTAGAGGTTGTTTCTTTTTTCTAAAAGCTACGTGTAGGAAATTTAAAGATTTGCATACGAAATAAACCCTAATGGGTTTCATTTTTTTGATTTAAGCCGCTTGATTAAATCGTTGATTCAATCCCTCTGGACTGATGAGCACTTCTGTTGATGCTTCCAAACAGCTAGATAATTGAGTTAAAGAAGTCGTAGCGATATTTTGACTCATCCATACACATAAAGCGACTAAATCTTTTGCTTGGTATTTACTGGTTCGTTGCACGAAACCAACATCTCTAGCAAGATCTCGTAAGATATTTGGAGATAAAAAGCTTTGAATCTCTTGAGCAAATAGTTGTAATTCATCAGATATAGAAATAGACATACAAAAAACGTCATCCTTTCCTATGATTCTACAGAAAGAATAACGTATTTTTTTCATTTTGAGGGTATTTCTTTTTATTAGCTTAATAGCGATGGGCGGGACCCCATATTGTGGAATGTAAAAGGGGTTTCTATATGATTTAACATTCCAATATTCCTTTTAGCATTTTAAAATTCTGTTGATAAACCTCTGGAGAACCCCAATTTTTGTAGTTGTTAGGTACTTTAATATCTTCGATATGGTCTTTTTCTCGTGCAATTACAGTTAAATCAGTTATATAGTCTATTAATTCTAAAATGTGAATTTTTGTTCCAATTGAACCATGTCCTGGAATTGCTATCTCAACATCCATATCGCTAACCTTTTCCAAAATGTGAATCCAATTCTCAGGATTCGATTCTTCAAAAAATGTTGGATGGCAATCAACAAATAATAAATCACCCATGAATATTACTTTCTCTTCTGGAATATAGAGAACTGCATCACAAAATGAATGTCCACCACCTAATGTGAAAAGCTGTGCACTACGTTTAATTCCATGAAACGTTATTGCCTCAAAAAATGTTTTTTGAGGCAAAACTAATTTCAAAGTTGGTAATGAAACTTCCAATTCGCTTAGAAAGTTTATTTGATGTTTTAACTTAGGGTCATTGGTTTGATTTATTTGATCTTTTAAAGAATGAATATAATTTCTTAGACCTTGTATATCATTTTTCTGCTTATTGATTCTCGATGGATGAATATCCTTCATTTTTTCATATGTAACTTGACTTGAAATAATATTACTTTCCTTAAATGCTTGGTTACCTCGAATATGATCTCCATGCCAATGACTATTTACAACCCATGTCACGGGTCGATTTGTTATTTTTTCTGCAATATATTTTAAATCTTCAGCAGCTTGTTGTGTGTTAAATGTATCAAAAACTATTGTTTTATCTCCTAAATCAATAAAGCCTGCATTTGCTACGGCACCACTGCCTTCTCTTGCTATTGCAACGTATATCCCTTCACTAACTTTTTCAAGACTAAAATGTTTGCTGAAAAATTCCTTATCCATTTTCCTCTCTCCTTGATTCTCATTTTAACAAAATATTTCGACATTAAAGGAGGGATTCCTTTGAAGGGGTATCGCTCATCACCATCAAGTTAAAATTTTATAATGCCCCCAAAACGAAAAATTAGAGTCTTTTATAGCAATGAAGTTCATTTGTATCGTTTTGGGGGCAACCTGTTCTGTTAGGTTGATGGGCATGGGGTACTGCCAGCATTTCAGAAATACCCACGCTAAGCAAACCACGATGAAAAGAACCGATTTTACCCTATCAAGAGTAAAGTTGGCTCTTTTTCTTAATACACGTATTCCACCTAGAAATTTTATCCGTTCTATCCCCTAGTCTTTCAATAATTTCGCTGTACTTCTATTCATATAATATCTTTTTTTGTAAATTTTCGAACTCCAACAAAAGTAAATATAATAACAAATAAGCAAATCAAGACATAAAAACTACTAATCTGAAAGAAAGTCTGTAAGCCTTCTAGGTAAATAGGGTCCATTGCTAATCCTGGTTGCGTAAATGGCCATATATACCCGATATTTAAGTAATGAAATATCATTCCTATACATGTAAAACCAAAACTCATTCCAACTGGAACAGCAAAACTTTTTATAGAAGATGAGGGAAATAATTGTAGCGCAACAATTGAAAATGTGCCAATCCATCCATTAAATGACCAATTTAATAATGAAAGCCAAGGAATAGGACTTGCAATACCTAGTAGCTTACCAATTAAGATTAATCTTCACTTTGTTGATTATCCCTATTTTTATTTATTATCTAACTTCTTTTCCAAATAATGATATAATCAAAATGTATTTTCTTTTTATTTTGACTTTTCGATTATTTTTTTCGCTAATCCTTTCGGGATTTGCCCTTCACCATTTGGTGAATTGCCCTTTGGTAACTACATACTATTTTCGAGTGGATGGCTCGCTTCTGTTTCTGCATGTGTTTTTTCACATGGAAAGGAGGTGAATCATATGGACTTCTTTAATATGCTTTGGGAAATTCTCAAACTATTTTTGAATGCCCTTTTTCCCGTTCTTGTGAAAGCTCTAAAAGATTGTTTATCTAAACATAAACCATCTAAAAAGAAGCCTAAAAGCAAGAACAAAGTAAAAAGAACCACTCGGAAAAGATTCCGTAGTGGTTCCTCACACAAATAACAGCGAACCACTGCCGAAAGTAGTAGTTACACTGAACGAGGAAGTTACCGCTTCCTCGTTCTTTATTTTACCATTTACGGACTATTCCAACAACTTATATTTTATCCCTATTTGGGGTACGGAAACGATTAGAGCTATGAGGGGCCACCCTGGAAAAATATTCAATGATAAAAGTCGTAGGAACCATTACCTACGACTTTTACTATTTAAACTAATTATTAGCTGCAATTTAAAATTTCATTAGTCTGGACAGATATCTAAAACATCATGAAAAAGGGCATACTCCACAGTTAGCTGAGAACCGAATAAGGTTACACCTTCTGGAAATTGAACACCCTCAACAACTTCATTTATTTCTGCATAGGATAAATCTGTGTAACCAACTGGTCTTAAAATTTTATTTATCATTTGATCTAGTTCTAGCTGTTGAAGAGTATATGGTTGTACATCATATCCATTCAGTGTAGACATAAGTAAGTTCTCATCCGAACTTTCAATTTCAAACTCATGCTGTACATAAAAAACAGGTGCCAACCTAGATATTAGTAAAGAACTACTATAGTTAATAGTAAATCCATCTTTCTTGAAGGAGGGATATTCAAATATAAATTTTGTAGATGGCCATACATCTTCACTGTTCATATCAGTCATATCTACTCTATTCGTTTCTAAATATCGTCCTAATTCTAATGGGAATTGAATCTTTTCTTTACACTTTAATAAATAATTTTCTACGTCTTTGTTCTTATAGTACTTTGTTATTGCACTGCTTATTAATTCGTTCATACATAACTCCTATTCGATTAACTCATTCTCAAATCATGTCCCCCTGAGTTATCAACGGGTTTTGTTGAATTTAAATTAAAATCAACCTCACCTTGGTGCTTACCTTTTTTATTAACAACTTCAAATCTACCGTGTTGTGTATCTAAAGCATAATAATTCTTCGTTTTAGAGTCAAAATATACATCTCGATTATTCATTCTAGTTAGTTTAGAATCTTTTTTCCAACCATTTTGTTTTGCGATATCCATGGACGTTGATTTTATTAGAGCAATTTTTTCATTTACATTCATCTTAGCTATCTTTTAATCAAATGCTACAACATTAAAACGACCATTAGTGACATTTTTAGCTGCCGCTTCTAGAGCCTTCCCTTTCTTTTCAAGGTCGCCCAAAAAAAGAAAATTGTACGTTTAGACACAATTTAGACATGTTTAAAAGGATCCCCTGTACGTTAGAAAATTGGTGTGTATTTATGTATTAGAATAAAAAAGAACCAGCTCATAGCTGGTTTTGGTTTAGTTTACTTTCATACTCTTTTATTATTTTATAAAAAGTATTTTTCTTTACTTCTAACTGTTCCATAAATTGAACTCCAGTTAGCTCTTTGTTATTCCACTTAGGATACGTTTCTTCTGTAAAATATTTACACATCAATCTAACAGTCTATCAATTTATAAGTATATTTTTTTTCCGTTATACACGAAAATACCTATAACCGAATTTTCTAATATTTCTGTTAGTGTTAAGATATATCCCGTGGAATATTATGGGTATAAAAAACAAGAGAGGTGGAGCGAAAATGAAAAAATTAATTGGGTCATGTATTCTATCTGGTGTTTTACTAACTTCGGGATTAACTGTTAGTGCTGAGGAACAATCTCCAATTCAAAAGTTTAAAAGTGTAGAGAATATTAACGGAGAAAAAGTGGAAGTGAACGGAGTGAGCGGATCCTCACCAGAGTTGACAACCAACGGAATCACAACTTTTGCAGCTGGGGACAGAAATTGGAGAGTAACAAATAATAAACCCTTATTTGGTAATTGGTACACTGTAGCTTCCGCTAGTGCTACATATGCTCATGATAAAATGGGAGCTAGAGCGAGACTATTTAATAAATCTGGTTCTCTATGGGCTAGTGATAATAAATCATTATCAAAAGTGAAGAGTATTACTGCAACTGCAACTTCATCTAGTACACAACTTAATTTTAATGGTGCCTATTCAATTGGTAACTTTACATTTGAGCGTTCCGGATATCAAAATACATATCCAGAATTAAGAAATAATTGGTAACATGAAAAAAATTTCAGTTATTATTGTAACAGCGATTATGTTAGTAGTCGCTGTTACCCTTATTTTTTCTTACTTAAAGCCTAATGAAGTTGCTAAAGAAGTAGATGAAAAGAGTACAGTTAATAGTGAGTTAAAATCAATTTCCCCAGATGGTGCTGCTTATACGGAAATTTCGTCTTATGATGAAAACCTAAATCCACTGGCTGATACAGCTAAAATAAAACCTAAGGATAATCAAGCAAACATACTTAATTTTAATATTTTTAACGGGGTTGATTATGATAGGGATTTTAAGATAATTGTATTACAAAATTTTGTGCAATCTAAATTCTCGATTGATGACAATTCTAACATTCTTCAAAGTCATAACGTTAGAATCAGTAAAAATAGTGAAAGAAATATTAAAGTTTCAGTTGAAATTGACAAAAATACAGTAGATTTAACGGTGTTATTTGTGAAAGAACCAGATGGAATCGTGAAAGATATGGATATAGAAAAATTGGCTTATTATGAGCCGGTTTATGCTAAGAGGTTATTAATTGATAACGAAAACAATAATTTGGAAATTGAAAATATTAGATATCCAGATTTTACATATCAAAGTGATGTAGATGATACACCAATTTTTTTGAGTGAATCAAAAATAGAAAGAAAAATTTTACCGTCCGCTCAACAAGCTTCTAAAGCATATTTACATATAGGAAATCCAAATCCTGAATTAACTCATACAAAGTATGCTATTATAGCGCTAAAAGATTGGGAACAGGTAAAATTAATGGATGATTCAGTTTTATTTGTTGAATCTGATTCCAATAAGACTAATGGATATAATATTGAATTACCAGGGATCGAAAATAATGAGGAAAACATACAATTTATAGCATTCCCTTATCCTTTTGAGGATTGGTATAAATATACCCAGAATCCAGTTGAATATACATTTAGAACCGCCTTGTTGAAAGACAGATAACTTTATATGTTATTTGCCCCTTAAGCCATGTTTAATTTCTTTACCCCATATGAAATTTTATTTTATGCCTTCTGTGTTACTATGTACATAAATGATGAATGGGTGGTAATTTTGTTAACTATGATTGGTATCGTTGGAATAATATTTGTTGTGTTTATGTTTTCAAGTGTTAAAACCATTAGAGATGCAAAAGAAAAATCGAAAAATAATAGAGAGAAGAAGTCAAAATGAGTATCATAGACTTTTCTATTCATAAACTGAATCCAAACCAGCTATGAGCTGGTTCTTTTTTATTCAAATACATATAAAACTCTTTCAGTATACACACCAATGTTCTAACGTACAGAGGCTCTCTTTAAATATGCCTAATTTGTGTCTAAACGTACAATTTTCTTTTTTTGATATCGTGACCCCATACCCATCAACTTAAGAACGGAAACAAAATGAACTTTCGTTCAAAGAAACTACAACACTCTTAAAACACTTTTTATTCTTAAAAATGGGCATGCCAAATAAACCTAGGTAGGTATCATTTTTAAAGATTATGCAGCCTTCTTTTGTTTTCTAAGTCCACTATACTCATAGACAACACCCATAATATCAAAGACTGTTTTCTTCTCATATCGGTGAGATTTCCACCCATTTTTCTGTAGTAGGTGGAATAGATGGATTAGAATCTTTGTTATTTCTTGGGTGTCTTTCTGTATAGCTTGATACAAACGGTATAGATAATCTTGGATCATTCCTATCGCTTTATATTCGCTTAATTCTCTTTTCTTCTTTTGTAAAAGAAGTTGACGCATTTTAAACATAGTAGAGGAGCACAGGAAAATAGCAATTAGCTTTCCATATAGTTGGCACTCTAATCGTTCTTGTTTTACATGACGATAATGATCTATTTTGAAGAGTGATTTCCAAGTTTTAAAGACAATCTCTATTTGCCAACGCAAAGTATATAACTCATGTACCTGTTCCATCGGAACCCATTCCCAAGGTGTATTCGTCACGTACACGTTTAATCCCGCTACAACTTTACTTTTCTCTGAGTACGTTCTATTTTTGGATTTTTCTTTTTCCGCGATTTTTGCTTGTCGTTTTTGAAGTTGCTTTTCTGTTAGTCGGTTAAAAATAACACGTGCAAACAGCTGTTGTTTATCACCGATATAAGCATGTTTTAATTCAAATGTTTCTCCGGGCTGTAGTTGATTTAAAATTTGTTTCACATCTATTTGTATGTATTCTGATTGTTTCTTAATTGCACCATTTTTAAAGCATTCTGGGTTTGGATTTTTCACATATACATTCGTATTCAATTTTAAACGAGAAATATAGTATGTACCTCGTTGATCCATTTGATTTAAGTCTTCCAATGAAAAATAACCCAAATCACGAATACATAAATCCCCTGGTCGTAAGGTATCTAAACATTCTGTACCAAAAGTTTTGTCATTATTTTTTCCTGGTCCAACTTGAAAGTTAAGAAATTCCCCACTGTGCAAATCATATTCTAATTGAATTTTGATTCCGGCTGTTTGGGCACACCCTCCAGAGCCTGGATATATATTCTCTAAAGCATTTGGCACTTGGAATAAGGTAGCATCTAGGATACGAATTCGCCCAAAATAAGAGAAGAGATGATTAGAAAATTGCGTTTGTTCACATACTTTTTGTTGTAACAGTAAAGAAAAAATATGTTGTAAAAATAAAACTGCTTTAGTATTTAAACGCTTATTTAAGCCCTCAGGGCTGAGTAAAGTACCAGTAGCTGCATGAAGCCTACTACATAATCGTACTAAGGGATCACTTGCGACTCGTTGACTGATCCAAATACAAATCGTAGCTAAGTCTGAACCAGAAAACTTACGTTTTCGCTTTATAAATCCGATTTCTCTTGCAAGTTCTTCTAAAAATACAGGTGTAACATATCGTTGTAATTCTTCTGCAAATGGTAGTAGTTCATCTTGAATCGAGAGATTCATAAGAAAACGTCATCCTTTCTAATTTAGCTTGTTTAGAAAGGATAACGTTTTTTGGTATTTGAGGGTATTAAAATCTCCTGAGTTGATGGTTATGTATGGCGAGACCTATTAGGTTATAATAGGTTATTATTTGTACTGTTGATATATCCGCTTATTTTTCCAGTTTCGAAATCATACTCTAACGTTTTAGTTTCATATTCAAATTTCATTAATATTGAAACTTTAGTATTATCTTTCCATGAGATTTTATAAAGATCTGGATTATTAGCTATATTAAAATTAACTACCCTTACTTTTGTTTTCTCTACAAGTTTTTCTTTTTCTTTAAAGTAAATTTTTATGTATTTATCATCTGAGATATGTCCATATGCAATCCCTGTAATTTCTATTTGATTTACTTGGTTTGGTGACGTGTCTTTTAAAAGAGGTCTTTCGATTTCTTGAAAAAAAATCCAATAAATAGGATATATAATAAGTATAAAAATAAGACTTATACCTAATAAAAACTTTAATATGCAACCGCCAAAATTGTGGTCTGCTCTTTTATTATTACTTAGCCATTGATTCATATTAGTTTCACCACTAAACTTTAGTATAATTAGATGGAAAATTTCAAAACGTTTTAAAGTGCCACCTCGTTTCAATTTTTTAATATGAACAGAATGTTACTTATATCTATAAAGTATTATATCTATTAGAGATTCATTTGGAAAATTTTGATTTGTATTTTTTATGTTACGTGGTTGTTTTTTCTCATATAAGGGGTAGTAGCACATCGCCATCAAGCTAAGAAAGGTAAATGCCCCCAGAACGAAATTTTGTGCTAACTTGTAGCAAAAAAGCTCATTTTTTCATTTTGGGGTAATTTTGAATTCTTAAGTTGATGGGCATGTATCGTGACCCCATGCCCCTCAATTTAAGAGATTTAATACCCTCAAGTACAAAAAAACGTTATTCTTTCTAAACAAGCCAGATTAGAAAGGATGACGTTTTTTTGATTATATAGGTACAAATTTATCTTGGCTTGATGGGCATGGGGCGGTACCCCTAATAGAAATCTCTTTCGTATTTTGAATTTTTTATACAAAGTGATATTTTACTTTGTATGTATAAGAAAAAAGACACCTTTAAGGTGTCTTCCTCCAAATTAATAACTGCATGTTATTTCATACACTTTCTCAATAGTTATAAATTCAATCTCTACTTTTAAATATATCCTTTTAACATATTTTTTGAGAAACGATTTGGATATAGAGCAATAAGCATTTCATATGGACTTCCCTTCCAATAACGTTTTAACGGTGTCCATAATTTTTGTTTTATTAGCCATTTTTGATTAAATACTTTTAATAGCTGTTTTTCATCCAATTTTTCTTTCTCTTCAATAGTCCACCTTAACGCCTCTAATGCTTTACGTTTAGACCAATATCCAACAGGAGTAACTCTAAATTCCCATTCTTTAAAACGGTCTATATATAAATCATTAATCATTCTAAACGGACTATTCCCCCAAATTATTTGACATGCTGATGCTAATCCATGGGTCTTTAACCATTTTATATTGTATACATCAAGCAATTGTTTAGGGGTTAATCTCTCTTTTTCTTCAATAGTCCATTTCAATGCTTCTAATGCTTTTTCTTTAGTCCAGAAGTTATTAGGGGTCATACCAAATTCCCATTCTTTAAAACGGTCTATATATAAATCATTAATCATTGCATACGGGCTACTATTCCAATACATAGCCAGAGGTGCACCAAGTTTATTTTTTTCCAACCATTTTTTCCCGTATAATCCTAAGAGCTTTTCTTGTGAAAGACCCTCTTTTTCCTCAATAATCCATTTCAAAATTGTTAATGCTTTTTCTTTGGTCCAAAAATTTAAAGGAGTCATACCAAATTCCCATTCTTTGAACTGATTTGGATACAAATCATTAATTGCTTTAAAAGGACTATTTTCATACCTATGTTTGAGTAATCCTCGTAGCCTATACCTTACAAGTAATTTTGTGTTCCACTTTTTTCTTATGTCTTCCTTATTCCATTTTAAAATACTGTTAAGCAAATATGTTAGTACCCTCCGCGCCATTTTATTATCTATATCTTCTTTCCATGTATTTGGAGGAAATCTATTTCTTTTTCCATCTAATATTTCCTGATAAATATCTTCTATAGAAACTTCTTTCATTAACAATATATAAATCCTCCTACAGTTTGTATTAATATTTATACACTATCATCATTTCCAATCATTATATCTACATTAAATAATATAATTAAAATCCAAATTAAAAACAACATAAAATTTGTTTTTTGCAAAAATTTTAATAATTAATTAAGTAAATTTTTATTTTAATTTTCCGATTATTTGTTTATACTAATTTAGTATTATTATATTTATATATAAGGAGTGTATTCATGTGGAGAAGCTTAGTAAAAGCGATATTATTCGTACTGTTCCGCAAAGCGGTTTTTTCGGACATCCTAAGGGGCTATTTACTCTATTCTTTACAGAGTTTTGGGAGCGATTCTCTTACTATGGGATGAGAGCAATATTACTTTACTATATGTATTATTCAATCTCACAAGGTGGTTTAGGGATGGATCATGCGACTGCAGCGTCAATTATGGCCATCTATGGATCTCTTGTTTACATGTCTGGCATTATTGGTGGCTGGATTGCAGATCGCCTATTAGGTTCAAGTAGAACAATTTTTTGGGGTGGAGTTTTAATTATGATAGGTCACCTGATTTTAGCATTACCAGGAACTATAAGCACTTTATTCATATCTATGGTGTTTTTAGTACTGGGTACAGGTTTATTAAAACCTAATGTATCTAGCATTGTTGGTGATTTATATAGTGAAACAGATACTCGACGTGACTCAGGTTTCAGTATTTTCTATATGGGTATTAACCTAGGTGCGCTTTTATCTCCTTTTGTTATAGGAACACTTGGCCAAAAGTATAACTTCCACTTAGGTTTTGGTGTTGCTGCAATTGGTATGCTATTGGGCTTAATTATTTTCGTTCTTACAAAAAAGAAAAATCTTGGTTTAGCAGGAACACAAGTACCAAATCCTTTAACAGGCACCGAAAGAAAAAAAGTTATTACACAGTTTAGTATTGGTACAATAGCTATAGTACTATTTTGTATTTTAACAATACCAACAGGTATTTTAACTATTAATCGATTCACTTTATTAGTTAGTATCTTAGGTATTCTCATTCCAACTGGTTACTTTATTTTTATGTATCGTAGCCCGAAAACTACGAAAATTGAAAAGTCTCGTTTAATTGCTTACATACCATTATTTATCGCTGCTACAATGTTTTGGGCCATTCAAGAACAAGGAGCTATCATTTTAGCTTCGTATGCTGATCAGCGTACTCAATTAAAATTGGCCGGGTTTGAACTTCAATCTTCATGGTTTCAATCATTAAACCCAATTTATATTGTTTTGTTAGCACCAGTATTTGCTTGGTTATGGATAAAGCTTAATTCACGTCAACCAAGTACGGCTATTGAACTACCCCCACTTTCACTTCGTTTAGAAGTGGGGGATTCCTAAGTAAAGAGTTCTATCGAACTCTAATTTATTAGGCTAACCCCGCAGTCCTTGCGGTTAGAATCCTTATCGCTTCATTCTTTAGATTGATACTTGCGTTAATATCCCTATCATGATGTGCATGACAAGAAGGGCAATCCCATTTACGTAGGTTTAGATTTTTAACGTCTTTGTTTTTATATCCACAACAAGAACATAATTGGCTTGAAGCAAATGTTTTCGATACGACAATGACTTGTTTGCCATACCATTTTGCTTTATATTCCAACATAGTTCGAAACTGTGACCATGATACCTCACTAATCGCTTTTGCTAACTTACGATTCTTTAACATATTCGATACCTGCAAATCCTCTATACCAATAACATCGTGGTTTTTGATGATTTCAGTTGAGGTTTTGTCCAAGTAATCTTTTCTAGCATTTGCTATGTATTCATGAATTCTAGCTACTTTTACTCGTTGTTTATTCCAGCGAGAAGATCCTTTCATTCTTCTA
>NZ_JACYOF010000008.1 GCF_014932895.1 Bacillus thuringiensis
GGATCAAACTCTCCAATAAAGTTAGTTTGTCTAGCATCTAAAATAAAAATTGACGTTTCACGTTGTTTGTTTCGTTCAGTTTTCAAAGAACTTGTCCGCCGCTTCAGAAGCGACTTCATCATATTAACATCTTCATTTTTCGATGTCAACAATGTTTTTTAATTTCTTTTTTATCGTTTTCTGCGTTTCCGCATCAGCGACGTTTATTAATATACCATCATGGTTTTGAAATAACAAGTGCTTTTTTATAAAAAAACAAAAAAAATTTCCTATTCCTACTTTCTTCTATAGTAATATCCCTTCTGTTCCATATAACACAGTTATTTTAATTGTATGCAAATTACTATACGCTATTATCAACCGAACGACATTTCACAATAGCTCCCCTACTTTCAACTCACTTCTTCCTCACAAAAAATAAACAACATAGATTCTTTATAAGAACCACGATAAATACAATAAGGGTTTTAAATCAGCATTCTTCAAAATAATAACTTAAGATTATTGTTAGAATTTTTTTACATTTAATTAATGGACATTTCCATTTTTTGTTATATAGTAAGGGAGTGCCAAAAAACTATAAACAAACTAATGGAGGAATTATCTTATGGATAGGTTAACAAAATTTTCATTAAAAAATCGAGCCGCTATTATTATCATGGTTTTTCTCATTTCCATACTCGGCGTTTATTCCGGTTCTAAATTACCTATGGAATTTTTACCAAGCATCGATAACCCCGCAATAACTGTTACAACATTATCTCAAGGGCTCGATGCTGAAACAATGACCAAGAACGTAACTGATCCTCTCGAAAAACAATTTCGTAATTTAGAACATATTGATGGCATCACTTCTTCCACAAATGAAGGATTATCACGTATCGACATCGCATATACATCCAAGGCAAATATGAAAGACGCGGCGCGCGAAGTTGAAAAAGCCATTAATACAGTTAAATTACCTAAAGATGTAACTAAGCCTGTAGTTAGCCAATTAAACACTTCTATGATCCCACTTGCTCAAATTACCATCCAGAAGCAAAACGGATTTTCAAAAGCTGACGAAAAACAAATCGAGGAAGAAATCGTACCACAACTCGAAAGTATTGATGGTGTTGCCAATGTCATGTATTTCGGAAAGTCAACTTCCGAATTATCCATCTTACTTGATTCTAACCAACTAAAAGATAAAAACGTAACATCAGAGCAAGTATTAAAAGTTTTACAAGGAAAAGAAACTTCCACTCCCGCTGGAGCAATTACGGTTAATAAGGAAGAATACAACCTTCGTGTCATCGGGGATATAAAAAATGTAAATGACATTAAAAATATCGCCGTTACACCTCAAGTAAAATTACAAGATGTCGCACAAGTTGAACTAAAACAACATTACGATACAATCTCGCACATAAACGGTGAAGAAGGAACAGGATTAGTCATCATGAAAGAGCCGAGTAAAAATGCGGTTGCAATTGGAAAAGAGATTGATAAAAAGATTAAAAATATAAGCAAGCAATATAAAGATCAGTTTTCTATTAAACTTCTAGCTTCAACTCATGAACAAGTTGAAAATGCTGTTACTAGCATGGGAAAAGAAGTAATCCTTGGGGCAATTGCTGCGACTCTAATTATCTTAATCTTTTTACGCAGTTTCCGAACAACACTCATAGCTGTCGTCAGTATTCCATTATCTATTTTATTAACACTGTTTTTACTCCACCAATCTAACATTACACTTAACATTCTAACCCTTGGTGGCTTAGCCGTTGCCGTGGGACGTCTCGTTGATGATAGTATCGTTGTAATCGAGAACATTTTCCGTCGTTTACAAAAAGAATCTTTCTCTAAAGATATTATTATCGATGCAACGAAAGAGGTTGCCGTCGCAATTACTTCTTCTACTTTAACAACGGTCGCTGTTTTTTTACCTATCGGCCTCGTATCAGGAGTAATCGGAAAGTTAATGCTACCTATGGTATTAGCAGTTGTATATTCTATCCTTTCGTCTTTAATCGTCGCATTAACAGTTGTTCCACTTATGGCTTTTTTACTACTCAAAAAAACAAAGCATCGTAAGCCAAACTCTTCACCACGATATGTCGCTACATTAAAATGGGCTCTTTCCCATAAATTTATCATTCTACTTACTTCTTTTTTATTATTCGCAGGATCAATCGCCGCCTACATACTACTACCGAAAGCGAACATAAAGTCTGAAGATGATACAATGCTATCCGTTAACATGACATTCCCAACCGATTATGAGTCTGAAGCTAAAAAACAAAAAGCCTTTGATTTCGAAAAGAAACTACTCTCTAACTCTGATGTAACAGATGTTATTTTGCGAATGGGATCCAGCGCAGAAGATGCACAATGGGGACAGACAACTAAAAACAATCTTGCAACTATATTTGTAGTCTTTAAAAAAGGATCTGACATCGACCAATATATTAAAGAGTTAAAAAAAGAACATACAGCTTTCGAACCAGCTGAACTTGATTATATAAAAACGAGTTACTCTGACTCTGGAGGCGGAAACAACTTACAATTCAATGTAACAGCTACTAACGAAACGAATTTAAAAAAAGCCGCTAAGATCGTCGAAACAAAACTAAAAAGCATGGACTCTCTCTCAAAAATAAAAACAAATATAGAAGAATCTAAAAAAGAATGGCAAATTCATATCAATCAAACAAAAGCTGAGCAACTAGGTTTAACACCAGAATTAGCAGCACAACAAGTAGCATTCCTTATGAAGAAATCACCTATCGGGGAAATCTCAATTAATAATGAAAAAACAACTATTATGATAGAGCATAAGAAGGAAGCCATTAACAAACAAGCAGATATTCTAAACACAAACATACTATCACCTATTAATGGACCAATTCCTTTAAAAGACATTGCAACTATTTCAGAAAAACAACTTCAAACGGAAATCTTCCATAAAGACGGGAAAGAAACGATTCAAATTACTGCGGAAGCTTCAAATGAAGATTTAAGCAAAGTAAGCGCAGAAGTAAACAAAGCGATAGCCGAATTAGATTTACCTAACGGGGCAAAAGTAAATATCGCAGGTGCTACTGAATCTATGCAAGATAACTTCACAGACTTATTTAAAATTATGGGGATTGCAATTGGGATTGTATATTTAATTATGGTTATCACATTCGGGCAAGCGCGTGCTCCTTTTGCAATTTTATTCTCCTTACCATTAGCTGCTGTTGGCGGTATTTTAGGATTAATTATTTCAAGAACACCAGTTGATGTAAATTCATTGATTGGCGCATTAATGTTAATCGGGATTGTGGTTACAAATGCTATTGTATTAATAGAAAGAGTTCAACAAAATCGGAAAAACGGTATGGAAACAAGAGAAGCTTTACTAGAAGCTGGTTCCACTCGATTACGCCCGATTATTATGACAGCCATAACAACAATCGTCGCTATGCTACCACTTCTCTTTGGGCAATCTCAAGCAGGAAGTATGGTATCAAAAAGTCTAGCCGTCGTTGTAATTGGTGGCTTAGCCGTTTCAACCGCCCTTACACTAGTCGTTGTTCCTGTTATGTATGAACTATTAGATAAAATCGGGAGAAAGAGACGCTCCCGCAGAAAAATAAGTACTTCTACAGAAACACCTGATATTTAAACCCAAAAGGCATTACCTTCAATTATGAAGATAATGCCTTTTAACCCTCTACCTACCGATATAATCCAGCACTTTTTTTCGCATACTCAATTAAAATTCAACAATCTTATAATGCATCCCTTCAATATTAAAACATAAAAAGAACCCCCTGCTTATAAACAGAGCGTTCTTCTTTGTAACCTATGCCGCTTTTATCTTCTTCGCCGTTTTACGACTTTTTTTCGTTCCTGTAAAACGCTTGTGTAATACAGATGCTACAAAACGTGAAATGATATTGAATAGTAATACCATAATAATTAATACAGCTGCAGATTTTGTCGCAATTAACTTCGCATCTGGAATAATCCCTTCCGAATTTAACTTCCAAATGTGAACCGCTAACGTTTCAGCTGGTCTAAATGGGTTTAAAGGATGTGCAGGACTTGAGAAGTCCGCTGCTGAATTTAGAATCGGAGATGTTAAACCAGCTGTGTAAATTAATGCCGCCGCTTCACCGAATATACGACCCGCCGCTAAAATAATCCCTGTAATAATTTGTGGTAGTGCAGACGGAATAATAATACGGACGATCGTTTGCCACTTTGTTGCACCTAATCCAAGACTCGCCTCTTTTACATTATGAGGAACTTCTGAAATCGCATTTTCACAAACACGTGTTAAACCTGGTAAGTTTAAAATAGTTAAAGCAAGAGCACCACCCATTACTGTGTATCCCCAGCCTGTCATTGTAACGAACACTAACAAACCGAATAAACCAACAACAATAGAAGGTAACGACGCCATTGTCTCAATACACAAACGAACAAAACTTAAAAAACGCCCTTGTTTTGCATACTCCGCTAAATATATTCCAGCACCTAACCCAAGAGGAATAGATATAATAAGCGTTATAACAAGCATATAGAAGGAATTGAATAACTGTGGACCAATTCCACCACCAGCTCTTGTATTACTTGGTTCTCCAAACAAGAAATTAGGATCCCAAAAGCCCCATCCCTTTTGCAGAATTTCAAACACTAAGAACACTAGCAAAGCTACAACTAAAGCTGCAACTGCATAAAAGATACCCGTCCAAACTTTATTTACCGTTCTTGCATTCATTATTATCGCTCACCTCTTTGACCAATCGCTCGAATTACTAAAATAAACAGGAATGAAATAACAAGTAAAATCATCGCTAATGTCCATAGCGCATTGTTCCAAGCTGTTCCGTTCAATGTATTCGT
Source organism: Bacillus thuringiensis (assembly GCF_014932895.1). GTDB lineage: Bacteria > Bacillota > Bacilli > Bacillales > Bacillaceae_G > Bacillus_A > Bacillus_A thuringiensis_AA. The sequence continues at coordinate 4,879 of NZ_JACYOF010000008.1, forward strand.
CATATCCATTGTCAGAATACCCGTTAACGTTGCTGTTGGACTATATATCCCTTCCGGTAATTTAATCGTGTTCCCGATTACCATTTGAACCGCTAACGCTTCACCAAAAGCACGCGCTAACCCTAAAACAATACCTGTTAAAATCCCTTGTTTTGCAGCAGGAACAATAACTCGGCTAATTGCTTGCCATTTCGTCGACCCTAGACCGTAAGAAGCTTCCAAGTAATCAAACGGAACAGAACGTATTGCATCAGAGGCGATACTAGCAATAGTAGGTAAAATCATAATACTTAGGACGATAATACCAGCAATTAAACTAAAGCCCACTCCCCCAAACGAATCACGTAATAAAGGAACTAAAATCGTAACCCCTAATAATCCGTATACAACTGAAGGAATACCAACTAATAATTCTAAAACAGGCTTTAACACTTTATTCCCAAACTTTGGCGAAATTAAATTCATGAATATAGCAAGAGCTATAGCAATTGGCGCACTAATAACAACCGCACCTAACGACACAAGCGTCGAACCTACAATAAAGATTACAGCACCATACGTACCTTGATCAGCATTTGGATTCCACTTTGTCGAAGTTAACATCTCAGAAAATGAGATACCACTTTGCGTGAAAGATTGAATTCCTTTGCCACAAATAAATGCAATAATAGCTAATGTAACAAAAACAATAAAGATACCACAAAATGTAACGAGTGTTCTTCCTATATATTCACTCTTTACGTAATTAATTTGTTTTTTCCCCTTCATCACAGGACAGACCCCACTTCATAGATTGAAATGAACAGGACTGGCCTTGCAGCCAGCCCCATAAATTTAATTACTTATTTAATTTAGACATCGGGATGTAACCCATATCTTCTACTTGCTTCTCGAAATCTTTACCTTTTACATAATCAATGTAAGCTTTTGTTGCTTCTTTCGCTTCGCCTTTTGTTACCATGTACTCGTAAGACCAGAATGGATATTTACCAGCAGAAATGTTTTCAACTTTCGGTTCAGCACCATCAATTTTCACTGTTTGTAGTGCACCTTTTTTCTCGCCAACCATGTAAGACATCGCTAAGTAGCTGATTGAACCTGGAGTAGAATTGATTGCTTGCTCCACTGCACCGTTAGAATCTTGTGTCGTACCAGTTCCATCATTAATTTTCGCATCTTTCATAACCGTTTTTTCAAATGTAGCACGTGTACCAGAAGAAGCCGGACGATTAATTACGTTGATTTTTTCATCTTTTCCGCCTACTTCTTTCCAGTTCGTTACTTTTCCAGTGAAGATATCTTGTACTTGTTTTACTGTTAAGTTATCAACTTTTACATCTTTATTTACGACAAGTGCGAACGCAATACCCGCAACCTTGTTATCTACTAATTCTTTTGCTTTTTCAGCATCTTTTATTTTATCTGCAGCCGGAACATCAGAGTTACCAATTTGTACTGCACCAGAAGCCACTTGGTTAATCCCAGTTCCACTACCGCCACCTTGAACTTGAATAGAAACTTTTGAATTTTTCTCCATGAATTTCTTTCCAGCTTCCTCCGCAAGAGGTTGAAGAGCTGTAGAACCAGCTGCTGCAATCGTACCTGATAGTTCTTGTTTTGCATTATCGCTTCCTTTAGCACTATCTTTACTAGCTGTATCTTCTGCTTTCCCACACCCAACTAATGCTCCTGCTACTACTAAAGCTGCTAAAGAAAATTTAATACCTTTTTTCATAACCATGTCTTGTACCCCCATTTGGATTATCACTTTTCGAATTCATCTTCTTTCGAACACAAATTCATTGTAGGACAACAATATTATGTGAGTGTTAAGCAAATTTTAATTTTAAGTAAATGATGATAATAACCTCTAAAAGCTAGGAATCCCAACATTTATAGTTAAAGAATCCAACAAAATCCACACTAATTGAGCTGTAATGTAAATTTATTCTTAACAATGTAAATTCAATGTAAATGTTTTTCTTTCTTTTCCCCTTTTAGTTAAAAGTATATTTACAATTCCCCTATATTTTTTAATTTTTACACTCTTGCCTTATTTACATTAAGAAGAATTTCAGTAATATTTTTCGGTACAACCAAATAAATTGGAACAATTCTAAAAATAAATGAATATTTTTAAAGTACTAATTGACAGTATCATCCAATGTAGTCTACTATATTACTAACAAAAAGTTTACCTAAGGAAACTTTTTAAACTTAAACTAAAAATATAGAGATGAGGTAACTTTTATGGTGTCGGCTAATAATAAACCCCTTTCCGAATTTAGAACAGGGGAATTTGTACAAATTGAGAAGATACAATTAGAAGGAACTATGAAACGGCGTTTATTAGATTTAGGATTTATCCCTGGCGCAACGATTAAAGTATTACAACGCAGTCCACTTGGCGACCCTGTCGCTTATCAAGTAAGCAACACAACTATTGCACTGCGTAAGGAAGAAAGTTCCCTTATTTTCGGGGTATTAATAGGAGATGATTTCAGATGAGCAAACATCGCATTGCTTTAGCTGGCAACCCGAATACCGGGAAAAGCACATTATTCAACACTTTAACAGGCTTAAAACAACATACTGGAAATTGGACGGGAAAAACTGTTTTAAAAGCTGAAGGTGAATATGAGCATAACGGAAATATATATACAATAATCGATTTACCCGGAACTTACTCACTGTATTCAAATTCGGCAGATGAGGAAGTCGCACGAGATTATATTATATTTGAAAAACCAGAAGTAACTGTGGTTGTTATAGACGCGACTGCAATGGAAAGAAATTTAAATTTAGCACTCCAAGTGATGGAAATGACAAACGATGTAGTCCTTTGTATTAACTTAATTGATGAAGCAGAGAAAAAAGGAATCGTTATTGATGAAAAAAAATTAGCAAAATCACTTGGTGTACCGGTAGTTAAAATTTCAGCCCGAAATCGAGTTGGTATCGGGCATTTACTAAGCGTCATTGCTAAAGTAGCAACTAGAAAACTCATTCCGACACCAATTAAGATTACTTATAGTGAAAAAATTGAACATATGATTCAAGAATTAGAACCACAAATTTATAAAGTGTTCGGCGATACGTATCCAGCACGTTGGATTGCACTACGTATTTTAGATGGAGATAAAAATTTCTTAACTACACTTCAAAAACATCATAACGAACCACTTGTAAGGGAGGTCATAATAAATGGAATCTCACTCAGCCAGTAAAGCTCTTCCATTAGACTATATTATCCAACATGCACAAACACTCTCAAAAGAAGATATACGAGATGATATTGTCGGAGATATTTATCGAACATCTGCAAACATATGTAAAGAATCTGTTCAATATACAAATACTGATAAATTGTATCGTTCCGAAAAACTAGATAAAGTTTTCACATCTCCACTCTGGGGATTCCCAATTATGCTTGGTATTTTATCTATCATTTTTTATCTTACAATTGCAGGCGCTAATGTACCATCCGATATGCTTGCTGAGTTCTTCGGATGGGCAGAAGGATATTTAACATCTTGGTTCCAAGCGATACATGCACCTGAATGGTTACATGGCATTTTAATACTTGGTTTATTCCGTGGTATCGGCGCTGTTATTAGCGTTATGTTACCACCTATGGCAATCTTTTTCCCGATGTTCGCACTATTAGAAAACTACGGATATTTACCACGTGTCGCGTTTAATATGGACCGCTTATTCAAACGATCTGGTGCACATGGTAAACAATCTTTAACAATGGCAATGGGATTTGGTTGTAATGCAGCTGCCATTATGTCAACACGTATTATTGAATCACCACGTGAACGTATGCTTGCAATCTTAACAAACAACTTCGTTCCTTGTAACGGTCGCTGGCCTATGTTAATTTTAATGGCTTCACTATTTATGGCTGCTGGTTATACAGGTAGCATGCAAACATTTGTTACTGCAAGTGTCGTAGTTGGCATGGTTGTAATTGGTGTTATTATGACATTAACCGTTTCTTGGGTACTATCAAAAACAGCTTTAAAGGGCGTTCCAACTCACTACACACTTGAGTTACCACCATACCGCAAACCAAAAATTTGGAATACAATTGTGCGTTCAACGCTCGATAAATCAATATATGTTTTAAAACGAGCTGTAATTGTAGCTGCACCTGCCGCTGTATTAACTTGGATACTTGCTAATATTTTCGTTGGTGACACTAGCTTACTTATGCACTTTGTAAACTTCCTGGATCCATTCGCTAAAATGTTAGGACTTGACGGTTTTATTCTAGCCGCATTTATCCTTGGACTACCAGCTAATGAAATTGTTATTCCAATTTTATTAATGTCTTACTTATCAACTGGCGCTTTAACTGAAATAGATGATTTTAATCAAATTAAAAATCTATTCTTAGAACACGGTTGGACTTGGTTAACTGCGTTAAACACAATGTTGTTCTCACTTCTTCATTTCCCATGCGGGACAACACTGGTTAACATATATAAAGAAACAAAAAGTGCAAAATGGACATTCTTATCGTTTGCAATCCCTACTGTTATCGCCATTGTTGTTACATTCCTCTCTACACAATTGGTACATTGGTTAGGGCTTGTATAAAGTGAAACTTTACTCAGTAGGGGGGCTCTATCCCCTACTGAGTATTAGTTAAACCAATCGGGCTTTTACGGGCAGTTGATCCCCCACCTAACTTCTTTGCTTTCGCTGAATTTTGAGGTAGGGGTCTTACTGCCCGCAAATAGCAGGATAAAGCGAAGCATACATAGAAGGTATCCCCCTCCACATATGCTTTGTTTGAAAGAAATCTGAAAATTATTCAGGTTTCTTTTTTTGCGCATCCGTATTCCACGGCTGTGCTCCATATGTTGTGATTTTTTTATGAATAAAGTATATAGCTCCTGGAAGAACCGCCATTAATATCGTGCAACTAATCCCTAATCCAGTAAACAACTTACATCACCTTATTTCACTCTCTTTGGTAAAGCTGATCCCGAATGTTCAATTGTAGGATGAACATGAACAATTATTTCAACGTTACTAAAATAATTTTCACCTTGATCCCAATTCTTTCTGATTTTTTTCCACTCTTTATAATTATGCCGTTTATACACTTCGCCTAATCCCAATACATCCACCTTATATTTTTTTTGAACAAGTTTTACTGATTTTTGGATACGTTTCTCCATTTCCTCCGCAATATTTTTCTTTAATCGATTTTCATTCATAATTTGTTTATGATCACTAAAATGCAACTCAGCCAAGGTTCCTTCTAGTGATAAATGAATATCAAACTTCGGCTTTGTAGCATTTACCGTAGATACTTTAATCTTCCGGTGTATCTTATGAATTTCATATGTAATAAGCTGGTCCTTTTTACGGATAGTAAAAAAACCTCCAATTTTTTTACCTATTATATAGTTCATCCCCAACGTTTGTTCTCCACTCATCATTCCAACACACTTATTATCCTTTCCACGGAATAAAGCAGCCCCATCCATCTGAACACCTTGCTTCGTTAAGCCTAAAACAGGTAGCGCAAAACTTTGCTTGGAAATCATTTTCTCCTGTACTTCACCAATTCTTGCCGCCTCAATCATTTGAGCATTTTTCGGAGGATGATCCGCTAACATATCAATGTATTTCGCTGGTAAATTTTCAGGCTTTGCACCTTGTTTTAAAATAGCTTCCGCATTTTTCTTCGAAACGAACAAACGAATATTCCTTCTCATTTCATGATCGCGAATATATACATCTAACGTATTTTGCAAAACATACGGACCTGAAAGTAATTCTTTAGAAAAAATTATCACTTGTATATGCGGAAAGAATAAGGAACGACTAATTTTTTTAGCAATAATTCGTATTTGTTCAAAAACACTATCAGCTTTTGCACTAACATTAATATAATTTTTACTCTCGCCATCGCCTTGCGCACCTTGTGGCGTTAACTTACTTGGGAGTACCATTTGGTATGTGCCCTTCATCACCGGATTAGATTTTTTTTCTTTCACAATATCATAAGCCGCCCCTACCACAAATCCCCTTTCCTCGATCTCTTCTAACTCAGAACACCCACTCATCCAACTAGCCAGAACAGCACATATCATAATTTTAAGAAGGTGCTTCATTTTTACCATTCCTTCTTTTTATTTTATATACAATTAAAACTAACAGAGGCGCTAGTACAACAAACCCCATATCAATCCAAGCTAAATAAGTCCCATAATGTGATAAATCTTCTAAATTACCAGGTATCATATTCACAATAAAAACAATAGGGGCACTTACAAAAATGAAAATATGTTTCTTCACTTTCGGAAACATGGCACAAAATAATAAAGACGCGACGTCATAATATATTGCTGTAGTGTTATAGACAGTAATAATCCAAGTAGTAAAAAAGATCGCATCAAACCTTTCTAAAAATCCTCCTCCAATTTCAATTTCTTTCCCTAATTCAATCGTTGGATATGTCAGTCCCCTAGTTGTCATATAGGTAAAAACACTAATACAAGTTATATAAATTAAAATGTACGAAAGCACATTTACCATCACTGCTTTTGCAACTGCCAATGGTGCTTTTTTTGCTGTGTCATTTAACATCACCGCATAAAACAAAGCTACCTCAAATCCAATAAACGTAAAAATAGAGCTTTTAACTCCTACAGCATATTGCCTTACGTCCGTTTGAAAAGCCGGTAGTAAATTATCTATTTCCATTAAGTTCACATTCAATAAAGAAAGCAGTACGATTGCAATTAAAACAATTGGTAGGAATAAAACGTTTAACCTTAATAAAGCTACTCTCGATCCTGCTACTCCATAAACAACAACTAATAGGAAAAAGAAAGACAATAGTTGTATTGGTGTATCATTAAATAAATACGTTTGTGAAATAATTGCAATCATTCGCGATTCATATGCTGTCAAAGCAGCAAACGTTAATACTAAAATGGCACTAATCGTGTATGCCACAGGCTTTGTCAAATGCGCACTCGTATATTGAACAAAGTTTTGTTTCGGGAATAGAATTGCCACCCTCGTTACAAACCATCCTAAACATGCACATATCAATCCCCCAGCAAGCAAAATAATCCAGCCATCTGAAAATAGAGTTTGCGTAGCGACGTCTCGTGGCATAGATAATGCCCCTATACCAATAATGACGGAAGATACCGCAAAACCAAGCTCCCGGGATCCAATTTCTTCATCTCCGTATTCAAATGGTTTCAATTATTCTCGCTCCTTTGAACGTAATGTAGAGTCTTTCGTTTGTAAATATTCCGGTCTCTCTTTCAACATTGGCTTCGGCAAGCGGACAATCTCTTCTTTCCAATCTTTATAAAATGCAGGAGCAATAGGCGTTGTATACGGTACCCCAACACTCTTTAAATTCGTAATATGAACGGCAAGTGCAATAAGAGCTAAAATAATTCCATACAGCCCAAAAGCAGTCGCGGCTAATACAAAAACGAAAAGCAGAATCCTAAACGTAATCGTAATGCTATACACGGGCAGTGAAAATGTGGCTATTGCTGTAACCGCAATAATAATGACTAAAAACGGATTTACAATCCCCGCACTTACTGCCGCTTCTCCAATTACAAGGCCACCTACAATCCCAATAGTTTGTCCCATCTGTTTCGGTAATCTAATTCCAGCTTCTCTTATTAATTCCATCGTCAATGCCATCATTAATGTTTCAATATAAGCAGGAAACGGTACACCTTCCCTCGCACCTGCAATTGAATAAGCCAATTTAGAAGGAATAAGCCCTTGGTGATATGAAACTAGTGCTACATACATTGCCGGCATTAAAATCGCAATCATACCGGAAATCATTCGCAAAACCCTTAATAACGTACCAATTGTCCAGCGCTCATAATGATCTTCTACCGATTGAAAAATATCAACAAATACTAATGGCGCAATAAGTGCAAATGGTGATCCATCTACTAAAATAGCCACTTTTCCCTTCGCTAATGAGGCCACAATACTATCAGGCCTTTCTGTATTCAAAAACTGCGGAAATGGCGATAAATTATTATCTTGAATTAAGTGTTCAATCGTACCTGTTTCCAAAACAACATCTGTCACTATTGATTGAAGACGACGATCTAACTCTTTTACAATGTAAGGATTAATAATATCTTCTATATATACTAGGGTCACTTCTTTTTGCGATCTTTTTCCCATAATATAAGATTGAAATCGTAACTTTGGATCACGCAAACTACGGCGAATTAACATTTTATTTACATTAATATCTTCATTTAGTCCAACCCTCGGTCCACGTATTAAATCTTCTGTCACCGGAGGCTCTAAACTTCTTTTCTCCCAAGCCCTACTATTAATAACAATAGCGGTTTGAATATTATCAATTAATATAACCGTGTCTCCTGCTAAAATTGCATTTATAATATCTGGAAATGTTGTTTTCATACCGACTTCTGCAATAGAAATAAAACGATCCAACAATACTTGAACAACAGCTGCTTCATTTAGTACTTCTTCATATTGAAGTGTACGAATTACATATTTATAAACATTATCCTTATCTGTCAATCCACATAAAAAAACAACCGCACAACGTGTAAAGCTTCCAGCAAGTTCCACTTCTCTAATCGTTAAATCATTAGGTGAACCTAGCTCATCCCTGATTTCCTTCATAACTTCAAACAAGTTACCTTTTAGCTCTAACAATTTCCCCACCTAACTTCCTTTTCAACAAGTTTTTAGTTAGATTCCGCTAATGTAAGTAAATATATACAAAAAAGAGCTATCTCTTTTCGAAGATAGCTTTAACAGACGAATTATTTTTCTACTATTATATTGTCTGTCTTTATAGGTACACTTTTCGTAAACCCACTAACTACAAACATCACAAGCATATTAATTAACAATGCGATTATACCTACATTCAAATCTTTTATATGCTGCGGGAAACTCGGAAACATCGTAGCTATAGTAGAACCTGATAAAGTGATATATGCGACAACAAACAACCCAATCCCCATTCCTGCAATCGCCCCTTGCTTCGTAATAATTTGACGAGGAAACAAACTGCATACAAGCGCAGGGAAAAGTTGCGTAACGATACTGTATCCCATTAAAAGAAGAGCCCCTATTGTCTCGCCTCCTTTAAAAGTAAACAAAACCGCTACAAAGGTTACTACAGGCACAAATAATTTTGCCGCTCTAGCAACTTGTCTATCTGAAGCAGATGAATCCATTGTTCGGTAAATATTTTTTGCTAGTAATGTCGAAGCCGCCATAACAAGCATGGATGCTGGAACTAATGCCGTTAATACCCCTGCGCTTCCAATGACTCCAATAAACCAAGGGTCAAAGGTTTGTAAAGCAAGGCGAAATAATGAAAGATCTACATCCGCTCCCTTTAATCCTGGAACTTGTAGTATAGCAGCAAATCCTGCAAAGAATACGAAAAGTAAAACTAAAGAATACAATGGCATAATCGCCGCGTTTTTCCGAAATACTTTTTCGCTTTTTGCAGAGAAAGCAGAAGCAAATGTATGAGGCCACATATAAAAACCGAGGGCCGTTAATATAATAGTAGAAACAAACCAAGAAATACTCATTCCTTCTTCAGGTAAAGATAAGAATCCTGGTTTTGCTGCTTCTACAGCTTCAAACATCGGCTGAAATCCTCCGTAATAATGATACGGTAAATATATACCTAAAAACATAACGATAAACAGTATCATAATATCCTTCAAAGCGGCTGTCCAAGCAGAGCCGTGTATACCTGAAACCATTACATATATAGTTATAACAATAGCCCCTATCCATACTGCAATAACAGGCGACACCCTTCCATAAGAAGCTTCTGAAACGATAATTCCTAATCCCTTTAGCTGCAAAACAAGATATGGAATGATAGAAATAACACCAATAATTGAAACAATCATTCCAAGTGTCTTACTCCTATATTTCTTCGCAAAAAAATCCGGTTGTGAAACAAGGTTATGTTCTTTCGCATACTTCCAAACTGGTGGCAGTAAGAAGTACGATAAAATATAAGCTAATGCGCCATAACCTAAAATATAGAAAGTAGGAGCCCCTTTACTATACGCCCAGCCACTTCCTCCTAAAAACGTGAACGTCGTATAAATTTCTCCTGCCATAAGGAGAAAAACAAAAATTGTTCCAAACCCTCTTCCTCCAACTGACCATTGCTCTAAATTCATATCTTTTCCATGTTGTGCTCGAATTCCTAAAAATAGTGCAAGGAATAAAAATAAAATAATGATAAGTAATGCTGTCATCGCACATCCCCCTTATTAGCAGGATCGAATACGTACACAAGCCCCATACAAAGAGACGTAATGAGCACCGATAATAATACCCAAAATAATAAAAATGGCATCCCCAATACGTAAGGAGTAACTGAATTCGCAAATACTGGTCCCACAACTAAACAAAAAACTGGAATAAGCGCTAGTATGTGTATTTTCTTCATCTCATTCTCCTTTACTTATAAAATTCATAATGGATGCTACAAAGATTTCCACTCCAATTGGTAATGCGTCTTCGTCAATCGTAAAACGAGGATGATGATGAGGATATATAATTCCTTTCTCTTTGTTTCCTGCTCCGATAAAAAAGAATGTGCCTGGTGCCTTTTGTAAAAATGCTGAAAAATCTTCCCCAGCCATCGTCGGCTGTAAACGAACAACTTGTTCCCTTCCATAAAGCTGTAATGCCGTCTGTTCAATAAGCTCTGTAACTTCATAATCATTTACAACTGGTCGATATCCATATTCATAAGAAAACGTATATTTCGCTCCGTAAGCTTCAGTAATATGCTTCACAATCCGTTCAATCTTCTCTTCTGTTTCTTCTCGTAATTCATGTCTTAAGCTCCTCACCGTTCCTTCAATCTCTGCTTGTTCTGGAATCACATTATGGGTTGTCCCAGCATGAAATTGTGTAACTGATACTACTAGAGAATCGAGCGGATTCGTGAGGCGAGATACGATTTGCTGAAGCTGCGAAACAACTTGTGTACCAATTGCAATACTATCGACTGTTTCATGAGGGATGCCAGCATGCCCACCTTTGCCCTCTATCGTAATTTTAAAAACATCCGGTGCAGCCATCGCAGGACCATAAATTACACCTACTTTACCAACCTCTAACGACGCCCACAGGTGAGCACCAATAATATAATCCACACCTTCCATTACCCCCGCCGCGACCATTTCTTCTGCACCACCAGGGAAGTTTTCTTCTGCATGTTGAAATAGAAAACGAATTTCCCCTTTCACTTTTTCTCTTTCCTCTACTAACTGGTGTACCACTCCAAGCAATATCGCCATGTGTCCATCATGACCGCATGCGTGCATCACACCTAGATATGTAGAAATAAAGTCAAACTCATTTTCCTCATGAATAGGAAGAGCATCCATATCAGCACGAACCGCGATTGTTTTACCAGGTTGTTTACCTATTAACTTTGCCATTACACTATATTTAGTAGGTCTTGATACTTCTAAATATGGTATTTTCCGAAGTATGTCGAACACAAACTGCGATGTTTTTTCTTCCTGAAAAGATAACTCTGGATACTTATGAAAATGCCTTCTCCACTCAATCAACTGATTATTTGACAAAACAAGTTCTTTTGCAACATCCATTTCTCTTCTCTCCTTCTTCACCAAATTAAATGTTATTATAACGTGAATTGTCATTTTTTCAAACAATATTCTGAATTTTCAATATTAAGGTTATAAAAATAAAAAGCCATCTCAAGATGACTTTTTATTTTTATAATATAGTAATTGCTTGTTTCCCCATCTGCTCCCATGCTCTCTCAAACTCTGCTCGTGGAACAGCAAAACGCGGATTATTTTTAAGAGGATCATTTACATATACAAAGTTTTGATCATATCCAATTACTACTGCACTATGCTCATAATATGTAATTTTCACTTCTCCTGAGCTCGTATTCCATGTTTCAAAACTACTTTCGTCTAATGGCTTAAACGTTGTATTAATAATGACCCATACCGGAGAACCAGAACTAATTACTTTATATACATCTTGTACTTCTCTACCCGTCAAATTAATTACTTTTTTAGGAACATATTTTTCTGCTAAATTAAAAATTGGCTGATTATACACACCATAACCTGGCTCTGCTTTCGTATAAATATTTCCAACAAACCCCTCATAAGGATTTCCTCGCAAACCATTTTGTTCAAATGGTACACGGTGAATTTCACTAGCAAGTTGCATCTTATCTACTTGTATACCTTTATATTGTAGCAACATAGCCAAACTTGTCACTTCACATCCACGAGGTAATTCTGGTAATTGTTTTATAAATGGCACTTCTTCAATCATAGCCACTTCTTTCATTTCAGATAGAAAATCTAAGCGTAGCACTTGCGCCTTTTGGATAATTTTATCCTTCCCTATAAAAAGCGCGGCAGCAAATATAATTCCAAAAACAAAAAGATATTTTAGCTTTTTCATTATAAACAAAACTCCATTAATTATTATTTTACAGATACAACTCTTATCATTGTACCTTTCTTCTTACTAGTTTGCTAGAAAGATTCTGTGAATTATTGTTCACGATTTTATCTTTATAAAATTCTAATTATTTTTAATAAAAAGAAAAAACAATATACATTTTCAGAATGTTTTGCTAAAATCAAAATTATTAACATAGTGAAGATGTCACCATGTTAATAAACATTCTTAGAGTATTTAATCATAGTTCATTTTTACATACTCCATTCATTTCATAACAAATAAACTGAGTATGTGTTACATCCCCCACTAATGATTAAAAACTCAGAATGAAAACAAGTTAACACATACAAGAAAATAACGGGGTGAGGGGCACATGAATCAACAAGTAGAACAAACAGATTTAAAACGAACAATGAAAAGTAGACACCTATTTATGATTGCACTTGGTGGCGTCATCGGAACTGGTCTATTTATGGGATCTGGTCAAATTGTCCATAACGCTGGACCTGGTGGTGCTATTCTCGCATTTTTAGTCGGTGGATTTGTTATGTATTTAACGATGTTATGTCTTGGCGAATTATCCGTTGCTATGCCAGAAGCAGGTTCATTTCAAAGCTACGCAAGCAAATTTATTTCACCTGGTTTTGGATTTGTCGTCGGTTGGATGTATTGGTTAAATTGGGCTGTTACAGTTGGGGTAGAATTAACAACTGTAAGTATTTTAATGAAACGCTGGTTTCCAGACGTTTCTTCTTGGATTTGGTGCGTTACATTTGCAGCAGCACTTTTTCTTGTAAACGCTTTATCGGCGAAAGCATATGCAGAAGCAGAATTTTGGTTCGCTAGTGTTAAAGTTGCAACAATTGTTATTTTTATCGTACTTGGTGGTGCGGTTATGTTCGGTCTACTAGACTTTAATGGAAAGCCAGCACCAATGCTTCACAATTTCACTGAAAATGGCGGGTTATTTCCAAACGGTGCATTAGCTGTTCTTCTTACGATGATTACAGTAAATTACTCCTTCCAAGGAACAGAATTAATCGGAATCGCTTCAGGAGAAAGTGAAAATCCTGAAAAAACAATTCCAAAAGCAATTAAAAACACAATTTGGCGCACTCTATTCTTTTTCGTACTAGCAATATCAGTTGTTGTAGGGTTGCTCCCATGGCAAGAAGCTAATCTAGTCGAAAGTCCATTTGTACTTGTATTTGATGTGGCAGGCATCCCATATGCAGCGGATATTATGAACTTTGTTATTATTACAGCTGTATTATCCGTAGCTAACTCTGGTCTATACGCAAATTCTCGTATGCTTTGGGCGATGGCAAAACAAGGAATGGCCAGTCCAGCTTTTACAAAGTTAACTAAAAAAGGGGTACCACTGAATGCACTAATTTTCAGTCTCATTTTCGCAAGCCTTTCTTTATTAACAAGTGTGTTTGCGGCAGATACTGTCTTTTTAGTTTTAACATCTATTGCAGCAATGGCTGCTGTCGTAGTTTGGATGTCAATCGCGGCTTCACAGTTTTTCTTCCGTAGAAACTTCGTGAAAAATGGCGGCGACATAAATGATTTAAAATATCGTACACCACTTTATCCGTTAGTACCAATCGTAGCATTCTCACTCAATTTCATTACATTTGTTAGTCTAGCTTTCATTCCAGATCAGAGAATTGCTCTTTATTGCGGCATTCCATTTATGGTTATTTGTTACATCTTATACCAAGTTAAATATAAAAAAGTTGTCACATTTGAACAGCAACGGACTATCACACAATAAATAAACTAAATATACAAAATGTTCAGCTATCTTACTTATGATAAGATAGCTTTTTTCTATTTCTTGGATATCCTGGTATAACTTTATTTATCTTAAAATTTTCACAATCACGTTTTTCTCTGGAAAATAGTTTACAATGTAATCAAGTTACAAATGATATTCACCTTAAAAAGTGTGCATTTGTGTCTATTTTTTAACAATATCTCAAAAACTATTGCCTTCTATAAATTAATAGGTTTATATTGTTTTATTGGCATAGTTTCAATCCAAGGAGAAAGGAGATTTTCAATCGTGCAACTAAAGAAAGCGTTTTGGAAGTTGGCTTCACTTCTTCCGTTATCATTACTTCTGTTCCTCGGTGGCTGTGATAAAAAACTCGCAGTATTAAATCCGCAAGGACCTGTTGCAAAAGCACAGTATGATTTAATTGTTTGGTCATTCTTGCTTATGTCATTAATTATCGCAATTGTATTCATCTTGTTTACAGTCATCTTGATTCGTTATCGTGAAAAACCAGAGAATATGGACTATGAGCCACCTGATCAACACGGTAACACATTATTAGAAATTGTTTGGACACTTGTTCCTGTTATTATCGTTATCGCATTATCGATTCCAACAGTAAAAGCAACTTATGCTTCGGAAGAGGTTCCGAAAGAGTCCAAAAATGTTAAACCAGTTGAAATCTATGTTACATCTGCAAACTGGAAATGGTTATTTAGTTACCCAGAGGAAAAAATTGAAACCGTTAACTATTTAAACATCCCAGCTGGTGTACCAATTCAATTCAAACTGACTTCTGTCGGTCCAATGAATGCTTTCTGGGTACCAGAACTTGGTGGTATGAAGTATACAATGGATGGCATGATCATGGACTTATATTTACAAGCTGACAAACCAGGTTCTTACCTAGGTCGTAGCTCGAACTTCTCAGGTGAAGGATTTACTCACATGGAATTTGAGCTTGAAGCAAAAACAAAAGAAAATTATGACAAGTGGGTAAAAGAAGTACAACAAACTGCCCCTCCATTATCAGAAAAGAAATACAACGAAATTATTAAACCTGGTGTAGTTGGTCGTATGACATTCTCTAGTCATCACTTAAGTTATGTAGATCCAAAATCACTTGAATATTGTGATTACAACTACTACAAAAACAAAAAATAATAGCTATTATTCCAACAGATTGGAGTGAACACAGTGAAGCTTGATGAATTCTTTGTCACAGGTGACCCGATTATTTACGGTGCAGACGCTTCTATCGTTCTTGTGACATTAGCAATCCTTTTCGTACTGACAAAGTATAAAAAATGGAAATGGCTTTGGGATGAATGGTTAACAACTGTTGACCATAAAAAAATCGGAGCCATGTATATAATCTCTGCCGTTATTATGTTATTCCGTGGTGGTATGGACGGTTTAATGATCCGTGCCCAATTAACATTCCCAGATACAACATATTTAAACGCAGAACACTATAATGGAATCTTTACAACACATGGTACAGTTATGATTCTTTTCATGGCGATGCCATTCGTTATGGGATTAATGAACCTTGTAGTACCATTACAAATTGGTGCTCGTGATGTTGCATATCCGTTCTTAAATGCTTTAAGTTTCTGGTTATTCTTTATCGGAGCAATGTTATTCAACATCGCTTTCGTTATCGGTGGTTCTCCAGACGCTGGGTGGACTTCTTACTTCCCAATGGCGGGTACAGAGTTTACTTCTGGTGTAGGAAATAACTTCTACGCAATTGCATTACAGATTTCAGGTCTCGGTACGCTAATGACAGGTATTAACTTCCTTGTTACTATCTTAAAAATGCGTACACCTGGTATGAAATTAATGAGAATGCCAATGTTTACTTGGTCAATCTTAATTACAACAATTATCATTATTTTCGCTTTCCCAGTATTAACAGTTGCTCTTGCATTAATGACATTTGACCGTCTATTCGATGCTCACTTCTTTACGATGGCGAGCGGCGGTATGCCAATGTTATGGGCCAACCTATTCTGGGTATGGGGTCACCCTGAAGTATATATCGTTATTTTACCGGCATTCGGTATTTTCTCTGAAATCATTAGTACATTCTCACGTAAACGTCTATTCGGTTACAGTGCGATGGTATACTCAATGGTTGCAATTTCTTTACTAAGTTTCGTCGTATGGCTTCACCACTTCTTTACGATGGGTGCAGGTCCAGCGGTTAACTCATTCTTCTCGATTTCGACAATGGCGATTTCGATTCCAACCGGTGTTAAGATCTTTAACTGGTTGTTTACACTGTATAAAGGACGTATTCGTTTTACAGTTCCAATGCTTTGGTCATTGGCATTTATTCCAAACTTCGTAGTTGGTGGGGTTACAGGGGTTATGCTTGGAATGGCAGCAGCTGATTATCAGTACCATAACAGCTACTTCCTAATCGCTCACTTCCACTACGTATTAATCGCAGGTACAGTATTCGCTATGCTTGCTGGATTCACATTCTGGTATCCAAAAATGACTGGTCATATGTTAAATGAACGCCTAGGTAAATGGACATTCTGGATCTTTATGAGCGGATTCAACATCTGTTTCTTCCCAATGTACTTCTTAGGTTTAGACGGTATGACTCGTCGTATGTACACTTACTCTGCAAGTCTTGGATGGGGATGGCTAAACCAAATCGCATCTGTTGGTGCAGTAATGATGGGTATCGGATTCGTACTTCTTTGTTACAACGTAATTTGGAGTGCACGTCACGGTGAACGTGACACAACTGGAGATCCATGGGATGGCCGTACACTTGAATGGGCTACTCAATCTCCTGTACAACATTACAACTTCGCGAAGCTTCCTGAAATTAAAGAAGCTGATGCTTTCTGGGCTATGAAACAACGCGGAGAAACAGTTATACCAGCTGCAGAAGAATTAAAACCAATTCACATGCCAAGTAACTCTGGTGTGCCTATTATTGCGTCTGGATTCTTCGGTCTTGCAGGTTTCGCATTAGTATTTAGCTGGTTCTGGCTTGCAGCAATCGGCGGCG
This sequence comes from Bacillus thuringiensis, assembly GCF_014932895.1. Lineage (GTDB taxonomy): Bacteria > Bacillota > Bacilli > Bacillales > Bacillaceae_G > Bacillus_A > Bacillus_A thuringiensis_AA. The sequence continues at coordinate 22,203 of NZ_JACYOF010000008.1, forward strand.
TTGGTATTTTAGCTTGCTTAATCTATCGTTCATTCGATTACGATGACGGTTACTATATCAGTGTTGATGAAATTAAAAAAACAGAACATGTAGCATGAGAGGTGAAATGATATGGCGGCTTTAGATAAAAGCTTACCTTTGGAATATCAATCCGAGCAAAGCAGATTGAACATCCTAGGATTCTGGATTTTTCTTGGGGCTGAAATTATGCTGTTCGCAACACTTTTCGCCTCTTATCTAGTACTTGCTGGTCGTACGGCAGATGGCCCAACACCAGCGCAACTGTTTGAACTTAAAACGCTTTTAATTCAAACACTACTACTTTTAACAAGTAGTTTCACATGTGGTATCGCAATTCACGAAATGCGTAAGCACAACCAAAAAGCAATGCTTGGATGGTTCATCTTTACATTACTTTTAGGTGCAGGTTTCCTATTCTTCGAGATCGAAGAGTTCATTATGTACATTGGTGAAGGCGCAACAATTCAAACAAGTGCTTTCTTATCTGGATTCTTCGTTCTTCTTGGAACGCACGGAGCCCACGTAACAGGTGGTATCATTTGGGCAACTTGTGTTATTATCCAAATTTTAAAACGAGGTTTAACACCAGTTACAGCTCGTAAAGTATTCATTATCAGCTTATACTGGCATTTCCTTGATCTTGTTTGGGTCTTTATTTACACACTAGTTTACTTGAACGGGATGGTGGCGTAAATGGCTCAAAATAACAATCAAGCAAACGGGCATGCGCATAGCGGATTCCCTTGGTCACACGTTTTCGGATTTATTTTATCGCTTGCACTAACGTTTCTAGCGTTATACGTGGCACTTTACACAAACTTGCCACTTTCAACAATCTTAACAACTATTATCATAATGGCTGTTGCGCAAGCGTTGTTACAATTAATTATGTTCATGCATTTAAAAGAAGGAGAAGGAAGAGTTCAAATCCTTACAATGATATACAGTTTCTTCGTTGCAATTGCAACAGTTGGTTTAACTGTATGGATCTTCTTCTCAATGTAATTTGCAAAAAAAAAGACTGCTGAGATTCCTCAGCAGTCTTTTTTATTCTCTCCCCCTATTTCAACAACAGAATCATGAAAAATATACTTATTATGACAAATGTTAAGAAAACTCTTTCTTTATGAAATCGAATCCATATGCGTTGCTTTTCTACCTATTATATGGCTAAATAGGTACTATATTTATTTGAAGGGAGAGAACGCAATGGAACATCATACTTCTGTTCTATCACTTATGGTTGTCGTTGCAATCGCGTTTTTCGTTCCCCTTTTGTTACAACGCTTTAAATTAAAAGCACTTCCTGTCGTTGTTGCAGAAATTATCGCAGGAATCTTTGTAGGTAAAAGTGGATTTAACATTATTGAGCCAGATATGTGGCTTCAAGTCTTATCAACACTAGGATTTATCTTCCTCATGTTTTTAAGTGGTTTAGAAATTGACTTTTCTATCTTTAAACAAAAAGGGAAAAAGAATACGACAAACGAACCGAACACATTCCAAGCAGCAAGCATTATCTTCTTATTTATTTTCATTTTATCTTACGCCCTATCATTACTATTCGTATGGCTAGGATTCGTCGACAATGCAATGTTCATGACTTTAATTATTTCAACTATTTCCTTAGGTGTTGTCGTACCAACATTAAAAGAAAATAACTTAGGAAAAACCGCAATCGGGCAAATCATTTTATTAGTCGCTGTTATTGCAGACTTAGTTACAATGATCTTACTCGCCGTATTCGTCGGATTAAATTCCGAAAGTGGCCAAAGTATGTGGCTTCTACTTCTTCTATTCGGCGCTGGTATTGTAATTTACTTTATCGCAAGACGCTTTAAAAATATTCCATACCTAGAAAGCTTAAAAGCCGGTAGTGTACAAATTGATACACGAGCTGTTTTTGCACTCATCTTAATATTAGTTGGATTATCTGAATCTGTTGGGGCAGAAAACATTTTAGGAGCCTTCTTAGCAGGTGTACTTGTATCGTTGTTATCACCAAATGAAGATATGGTTGAAAAACTTGATTCCATTGGATATGGTTTCTTCATCCCTATTTTCTTTGTAATGGTTGGTGTAAATCTAGAAGTTTGGTCTATTTTTAAAGAGCCTTCTAGTATGCTAATGATTCCAATTTTAATTGTAGGACTCTTTATTTCAAAACTATTGCCATCACTCGTCTTACGAAAATGGTATCCACGTAATATCGTACTTGGAAGTGCCATCTTATTAACATCGACACTTTCTTTAGTTATTGCGGCTGCACAAATTGGTGAAAAATTAGAGATCATTAGTCCAAGTCTATCTGCTTCCCTTATTTTAAGCGCAGTTATTACTTGTATTTTTGCACCTATATTATTTAAAAAAATGTTCCCAAAAGTAGAAACACCAAAACCGAAAGTATCTATTATTGGTGCAAGTAGAATTACTCTTCCTTTATCACTTGATTTAAAACGAGAAGATTATGACGTAACACTATATATGATGCGCCAAAATAAAATAAATGATGAGGAAGCAAAATCTCATGACTTCCCTATCGTGAAACTTGATGCAATCACAATTGAATCATTAACTGAACAAACAGCATTTGATGCAGATCGCGTTGTCGTTGCAACAAGCGACGATGAACAAAACCTATTATTAGCAGAACACGCAAAAGAACTTGGTGTTGAACATGTCATTGCAAGCGTAGAAGATCCCCTTCTACAAGAAAAAGCAACGCAAGAACATATCGCCGTATTCTCAACAATTAACTCTACACGTATTTTATTACGTGCACTTATTGATAAACCTAGTCTCGTTCGCTTAATTACAACAGCAAATGAAACAGTACGTGAAGTTGAACTACGTAGTAATAAATATAACGGAGTTGCACTTCGACGCCTTCCTTTTTTAGGTGATGTACTCGTCATTCAAATTTACCGTGGTAATAATGCATTAATACCACATGGTGATACAAAACTACAACATGGTGATACATTACTTGTAACTGGTTCAAAAGAACATATTGATACACTAAAAAGCATATTAGAATAGAAAATGCCCCTCACATAATTGAGGGGCATTTTTTCAATTTCATATGGTAAAATGTTACTATCACATATTATGAGGATGGATCACATTATGTCTATTGCAACTTTAGCTCTCTTATTATTAGCGGAAGTACTCGTCGCCATTATTCTCATCGGTGTTAGCATTGAAATTTGTAGTTACGGATGGAAAAAATCAAATGGAATTAAATATTTTTGTCTCTTGCTTTCGCTCCTTCTCGGAACCGCTAGCATACTCGGGCTTCTCGCTGCACCTGCATACTTCTTTTTACAACTTATAGAAAATGGACTATAAGAAAGGATGATACTATGATTATCGTGAAACATATTGATGCATCTGAAACATATTTATTTCGTCAAACGATTTTGCGTCCCAATCAACCTTTAGAAGACTGTAAATACCCTTCCGACTACGAAGCAGACACCTTCCACTTAGGTGCATTTGTAAACGATGAACTGATTAGTATCGCTTCCTTCTCAAAAGAAATATATCCTGACTTACCAGCCGGTATTCACTATCGGCTACGAGGAATGGCAACATTACCTACCTTTCGAAACAAACGCGCCGGGAGCTCCTTAATTCAGAAAGCAGAACAAATTTTACAAGAGCGTCAAGCAAATATTCTATGGTGTAATGGCCGAATTACTGTAGCTGACTATTATAAACGGTTAGGTTTCCAAGAGCATGGTGGAATCTTTGAAATTGAGCCGATTGGTCTTCATAAAGTTCTGTATAAGAAGATATAAAAAAGCTTTCCTCAATATGGGAAAGCTTTTCTTATATTTCAATCTTCACTTTTTATCTTTTTCATATATATGTATATAAACAAACTAGGAACTAAAAAACAAGCAAACATAATAAGTGCTGTTATACTAATTTCCTTTATAGAAATATCTGGTGTTATAATGATACAAATAGCTAACAGTCCAATAACAATACCTACTGGAATGAATAATAATTTCATAAAATAGCTACGTGATACTCCACCTGTGTGCTCATATACCTCTACAGAATGTTTTAAATTTAAGAAGTTAATGACTACGATCCCGCCAATAAATATCATTAATAAGTCCGAAACACTTTCATATCCTGCCCCTTGCAAGACGTAACGGTAAAAAACAATACCTAGTATGACGATATTTTGTAAGATGAAAGCTAGTCTAATATGTTTTAACCCCTCAATCATTAGACGTTCATCTTTCACAATTTTCATCGAATCACTCCTCTTCCTCCCAAAACAAATCATCCAATGTTTTATTTACCGCATAACAAATTTTCAAACATAATTCTAAAGACGGATTGTATTTCCCCTTCTCAATTAAACTAATCGTTTGCCTTGTAACGCCTACTTTTTCTGCTAATTGTTGCTGTGTTAAATCTAACTGAACACGCGCGACTTTTATTTTACTTACAGCCATTCATGTTCCTCCTCTATCTTTATTGTAACATATATATTCCATTAGGTAATTTATATTTTGCGTAATTGATTTAAGTTTCACTTTATTATACACAAAAAAGGAGCCTCTCATAAGAAGCCCCTCTCCTAATATATTATAAGAATAAATGACATCCAAATAAAATTGTAAATAAGTATAGTAACGGATGCACTTCCATCCCTTTCCCTTTCACAATCTTTAAGACTGGATACACTAAAAATCCGATTGCAATTCCATTCGCAATACTAGACGTTAACGGAATACCTACGAAAATTAAAAATGCTGATAATGCATCTTCAAACTCATTCCAATTAATATCACGAATGCTTTGTGCCATTAAACTACCTACAATAATTAATTCTGACAAGTACAGATGTAGTACAGTTCATTCCGATTATTTTTGTAGCATAACAGACGGAAATGTTTTATAATTTGAAATAGTTAAATATTTAGTAAACGCATTCAAATATCGTTCACTCTACAAGGAGGATTCTTCTTATGCAGCACACAAACAAATCTGGAACTTTAAATCGAGGTTTAAAAGAACGACATATTACTTTAATGTCACTTGGTTCAGCTATTGGCGTTGGGCTATTTTTAGGATCTGCTTCCGCTATTAAACTAGCTGGTCCTTCCATTTTACTAGGTTATATGATTGCTGGACTCGTTATTTTTTTCATTATGCGAGCGCTCGGAGAAATGGCAATTGAGCAACCGGTTGCCGGCTCTTTTAGTAAATATGCTTATGATTATATCGGACCACTAGCTGGCTATATTACTGGCTGGAACTACTGGTTCTTATGGGTTGTTACTTGTATGGCTGAAATTACAGCAGCTGGTATTTACATGCAGTACTGGTTCCCAGATATCCCGCGCTGGACTTGGGCATTATTAGCTCTATTATTAATGAGCGCTTTTAACTTTTTATCAGTAAAAGTATTTGGAGAACTTGAATTTTGGTTTGCTCTCATCAAAATTGTCACAATTATCTGTATGATAGTAGTTGGGGCTGGAATTATTTTATTCGGGTTCGGAAACGGTGGTATCGCTACTGGTATTTCAAACCTTTGGTCACATGGTGGCTGGTTCCCAAATGGCTTTTCTGGATTACTTCTCTCCTTGCAAATGGTATTATTCGCTTATTTAGGCGTTGAACTAATCGGTGTAACGGCTGGTGAAGCTCAAAATCCGAAGAAAACACTTGCAAAAGCAATTGATAATGTGTTTTGGAGAATATTACTGTTCTATGTTGGGGCTCTATTCGTTATGATGGCAATTTATCCATGGAACGAACTTGGTGAGAAAGGAAGTCCATTCGTATTAACATTCCAACAAATCGGTATTGCAAAAGCAGCAGGTATTATTAACTTTGTCGTATTAACAGCAGCCCTTTCTTCTTGTAACGGTGGTTTATTTAGTACAGGCCGTATGCTATATACATTAGCTCAGCAAAAGAAAGCACCTGAAAGATTCGGTCGTTTAAATAAAAATGGTATTCCAAGCCAAGGGATTGTAGCGACTACGATTGTTTTACTCGTTGGTGTTATATTAAACTATCTTGTTCCTGCAAAAGTATTTACATGGCTCACTAGTATTTCAACTTTCGGAGCAATTTGGACTTGGGGCATCATATTAGTCGCTCAAATTAAATTCCGTAAAAGTTTGCCTACGCAAAACAAACAAAAGTTATCTTATAAAATGCCTTTATACCCATTAAGTTCATATTTCTCACTCGCTTTCCTTGCATTAGTATTAGGTATAATGGCGTATTCCGAAGATACACGAATCGCATTAATCGTCGGTCCAATTTGGCTTATCGGCTTAGCTATCGTGTATTACATGAAAGGGTTTCATAAAATAGATGAAACACCTAATTCAAAAATTAGTTAAACACGCTATCCCTTCCTTATTAATTGGAAGGGATTCTTTATTGTCTATACAAATATTTCTCAACAAAATTCACGGTATTTTTACAATTTTTTAATATTTTTTACGTTTTCTGTCTTTATTTTTTCAGAAAAATAAATTACATTATTAGAGCACATATATTTATTATTAGGGGGATTCTTCTATGAAGAGTAAAAAATGGATTACATTTTCTTTAGCAACAGCAATTACACTGAGTATAGGAACTTCGTTCATACCGTCTACTTATGCCGAAAGCTCTGTAGACCCTGCTCCTGAAATTGCTGCAAAAGTTGTAAATCAAAACAATGGGAAGAAAGTATTATTCGATAATACACACGGGCAAACTGCCGGGACAGCTGATTGGGTTATTGATGGCGGCTTTTCTGATTTTGGAAACGGCATTGCCCAAAACGGATATCATGTAAAAGAACTTCGTAAATCAACACCTATTACATACGACGACTTAAAAAATTACAACGTGTTTATCGTTCCAGAAGCAAATATTCCTTACAAAAAATCTGAACAAGATGCAATGTTACAATACGTGAAAAACGGTGGCAGTATTTTCTTCATTGCCGATCACTATAATGCAGATCGTAATAAAAACCGTTGGGACTCTTCAGAAGTGTTCAATGGCTATAGACGTGGTGCATGGGATAATCCAGCAAAAGGAATGTCTAGCGATGAAGCAAATTCACAAGCTATGCAAGGAGTAGAAAGCTCTGATTGGCTATCTGATAATTTCGGTATTCGCTTCCGCTACAATGCACTTGGTGATATTTCTGCTAAAAATATTGTCTCACCTGAACAATCATTTGGAATTACAAATGGCGTTTCATCTGTCGCAATGCATGCTGGTTCTACACTTGCGATTACAAATCCTAAACTAGCAAAAGGTCTTGTTTATCTTCCAGAAAATCCAGCAAAATGGAATAACGCTGTTGATAGCGGTGTTTATAACGGCGGTGGTGTTGCAGAAGGGCCTTATGCTGCTATTGCAAAAGTTGGTCTTGGGAAAGCTGCATTTATTGGTGACTCTTCTCCTGTTGAAGACGCATCTCCAAAATATGTACGTGAAGATTCAGGGCAATCAAAGAAAACATATGATGGATATAAAGAAGAAAACGATGCTGTTTTACTAGAAAATATCGTAAATTGGTTGGCTAAACAAGAAGCTTATACTAGCTTAGATCAAGTTAACGGTTTACAGCTTGATGCACCTACAGCTCTACAAACATTCGAACAACCAAGTTTATCAACAGAACCACAGCCAGAACCTTGGAGTGCACCAAACGCAGGTTACCAATGGTTTAATACAAATACATTTAAACCTGGTTCATACGGATATAACGGCGCCGTAACAGCAAGCGATTATGTGATTACACGCCCTAGCATTCTACCAAACAATGAAGTGTTCCAAATAAAGATTCAAGTTAACAACTTACTACCTAATACAACTTATAACAACTATTCTTTAGGTATCTTCACTACTGGAGGAACACAAGTGGCTAAAGTACAAAATGCAAACGGCACTTGGCCATCTACTTTTGGATATAGCAGTTCATTCTCTTTCACAACAAACAACTTGGGTTCTGCTGAGAAAATTATGAACGTACAAATCGATTCAAATACAACTGGACAAGCAACGCTTCGTCTACGCCAAAACACAACAGTAAAATACAATGAGACTGTAACCATTAATAAGAAGTAAAAGAAAAGGCAATCCAAATGTGGATTGCCTTTTTCTCACTTCTCTTCTTTTGAGAAAAACATTCTTGAAATAACAATACCTATACTACCAACGATTAAGAATAACACTGCTCGAATCATCATCGAAACTTCTGGTAAGTCTAGAAGGAATAGCTTTCCTATCGTTACTACTAAAACGACTAAGCCGGCATACAATATTTCATTCATATTTTTATTCCTTCCAAGCCAAACTGCAAATAATGCATATACCATCCATAATAACGATACAGATACGCTTATTATACTTCCATCTGTAGAAAGAACTTCACCGATTCTAGTAATTGCAACAAATACAATGACCATAAACCAATAGAGCGCTATAGAATAAACATATTTCCCAAAGCTCATTAACACATCTTTCGCTTGTTTCATGCAGTAATAAAATGTACCTATTAAAATAATATGAGCAACAAACCCAGCTGAAATGAAATGATCAAACGGACTAAAAATCGTCTGTACCATTCCAATCGCGTAAATAGTGGCACTTACATACAATTTAATTTGTTGTTTGCCTTTAATAGAAGTAACCATGCCGAGAAAACCTTGTAACAATAATACGATTGCTGCATTCACTAAACTGTACTCGTATAAAATCGCTAAACTAAATGACCCCATTGCAAGACCAAATAAGAGATTTGCAAATATAGACTGTTTATTCTTCCTATATTCAAGTAAGAACATAACAGTATGCACAAGTGCACTTATGACCAATCCCCACGTAGTAAAATCAGGTATTTTTGCAATAGATAAAATAAAGAAAACTGCATTTGCACTAAATATTGCTACTCTTGTCTCTTGTATAAACGCTCTCTCTGAAAATATATGCCAAAATAACAGCAAATGAATTACACCATATACAATCGTCAACTGTATTTGCAAGTTCTCTACTAACATTGACATAACAGCAAAGAAGACAAAAAGGACAATAGCAGCAACAACATACGAAATCATATATAAGTACTGATAACGATTTTTCAACGCATACCATAATAAACTAAGTGTTAATATCGTCTCATATCCAAAGAAAATGTAAGGATTAGGAGTCGTACTATTTAACAAAAATGGAATGAAGAAAGCTCCAACCGCTACGAAGATAGTGAGATATTCCGATTGATACCTTTTCGCTAAATAAATCCCTAAAATAACCCATACAATATTACAGATAAACGCAATACTTGCTGGAATAAATCCATATAAATAATGTGCCGCAAACGTCGTTAAAACAATTCCCGTAATACTTCCTCCGGCTAATACTAACCCTAACGCTTGCCGTTCTCTTTTAATTTGGAGATCTCCTATATAGTACAAACCGATAGACAATGCTATACCAAATACAATTCGTATCGCTGGCGTTAATAATCCAGCATCTACCCCTGCTTTAAATAACCAGATTACTCCAAGTAGCATAATACCGACAAATATACGTGGTAACCACGTTTGGCAAAACTTTATAATATTAAATGGTTCGGGTTTAAAAGCAGATATATCTACTTGTTTTACCTCAAGTTCTTTCATGGGCTCTTTTATTGTAACTACATCCTCTTTTAGCTTTTCCTCCATTACCGTTTCAATATATTCTTTCTTTTCTTTACTAACATGTTGCAGAGCATTTTCTACTTCTATTTTCCTTTGTTTTTCTTTCAACTCAGAAAGTGTTTCTTGAATCGTTTCAATTGCAGTTTCGAGTGCTTCTATTTTCTTATTCAAATCCTCCTTCATACGCTCCCCCCTCATCATCCATTCGAAACCTATATATTACCAATTAACTTTATCATACTCTTAGTCTATTCATTTTCAATATTATTTTTCAAAAAAAAGAAAGGTGTTTTCCTTTTTCGGAAAACACCTTTTTACTTATTTATTCTTATTCATAACAATACTAACAATTACACCGAAGCAAGCACCTATAATAGCTGGGACAATCCAACCTACACCCTCTGTATACAACGGCAGGTGTTTCAATACTGATGTCCACTTATTCATCAGTATATTCTTATTTAAAATATCAATTGCGCTAAATAACGCTACAATCCCAATCGTTATCAAATATACGTATACATACTTTCCAATATACTTATGGAATAATCCTAAAATAATAAGAGTTAGTGCAACTGGATAAATAAATCCAAGAATCGGTACCGAGACTTTTAAAATTTGCGTTAATCCTAAATTAGCTAAGACCATACTAACAAAACTTAATATAAATACCCAAACTTTATAAGATACTTTCGGAAATACACCCGCAAAAAATTGACTACAAGACGTAACAAGTCCGATTGAAACACATAAACACGCGATAGTAAAAATAAGACCTAATAAAACGACTCCACCCTGTCCAAATAACGTAGTCATCACATGCGCTAACACTTTCGCACCGTTATCAAATGTTCCTAATGAGCCACTAATTGAACCAACATATCCAAGGATGACATAAATAATAGATAATAAAAGACCTGCGCCAATACCAGCCATGCTCATATATTTCGCTAAACCTTTATCATCTTCAATACCTTTTGCCCGCAATGCATTTGCAATAACAATTCCAAAGATCAAGGCTGCTAAAGCATCCATCGTTAAATATCCATCTAAAAAACCTTGGAACATCGGAGCTTGTCCATAATTTCCTACAGGCTCTTTCAAACTCCCTACTGGTGTAAACATACTTTTTATAAAAATAAGTGCAATCATACATAATAATAAAGGCGTTAACACCTTTCCAAACAAGCCCATTAATTTAGATGGTGATAAACTTAACCAGTACACAATACTAAAGAAAACAACTGTGTAAAACAATAAAACTACACTACCCGCTTCTGGGAATAACTGCCCTGGTCCCATTTCAAATGCTAAACTTCCTGCACGTGGTATACCAAGCCCAGGTCCAATAAACAAGTACACAATACACGGAAAAATAATTGCAAATGAGGGATGAACTCTACCCGCTAACGTTTGAAAACTTCCTGCTTTTGCAATGGCGATAACACCTAATATCGGAAGACCTGTTGCTGATATAATAAATCCTACTAACGAAATCCACACATGTTCTCCTGCTTCATATCCAAGAAAAGGCGGAAATATAAGATTTCCCGCACCAAAGAACATAGAGAATAACATAAGGCTAATAAGTAAAATTTCTTTTTTCTGTAACACTTTCATCTCTTTCTCCTTCTTCAATTTTATCTTGCATGAAATCCATTTCACATATAGAAAACACGCGCCAATCCGCTTTCTTATAAAGAAAACATAGTCCATAGTCTAACATAAAAGAAACACCCATTCTATAGCTAATTCTCTATTCCAATTTCTTCTGAAAAATCAACCTTTATTGACTTATAATAGTTAATAAAGTAAACTATTAAATATACAAAACTATTAACTTTGTTTTTGTTTGTGTCAGGAGGAAAATAACATGGAATCAGCGATACAACTAGAAAAAGAACAACAAAGAAGAAAGAAACATCCTCCAGGTTTATACTTACTCTTCTTTACAGAAATGTGGGAAAGATTTAGTTACTATGGATTACGAGGATTATTAACACTATATTTAACAACAGCTTTAGTAAGCGGTGGTCTTGGGTATAGTCCCGCATGGGCACTCTCTATTTACGGATTTTATACTGGAGCTTGTTATTTCACCCCATTAATTGGTGGATACTTAACAGACCGTTTCCTAGGTAGACGGAAAGCCATCACAATTGGCGGTATAACAATGGCAATCGGTAACCTTACACTATTTGCCTTGCAAAACCAAGTCGGCCTATACCTCGGATTAGCGCTTATTATTATCGGTAACGGATTCTTCAAACCGAATATCTCTACACTTGTCGGAGAGTTATATGAAGAGCACGATCCAAAACGTGATAGTGCATTTACAATTTTCTATATGGGTATTAACGTCGGTTCATTTTTAGCCCCACTCGTTTGCGGATTTTTATCAGAAAATTTATTCAAAACAACGGTGGATGGCGTTGTTCATTACGGATTCCGTTACGGTTTCTTAGCCGCTTCAATCGGAATGATCGTTGGACAAATTTTATTTACAACACTATCTAATCGCTTCCTTGGTGATATCGGTAAAAAACCATCTCGCGATTTACAAACAGCAGCTGGACAACAAACAGTAGGAAATACACCGTTAACAAAAAAAGAAAAACAACATACAGCAGTTATCGTCATTTTAACATGCTTCGTTGTCTTCTTCTGGGCTGGCTTCGAACAAGCTGGTAGTTCGTTAACATTATATACAAATAAATTCGTTGACCGCTCTGTATTCGGATGGGAAGTACCAACGTCTTGGTTCCAATCGGTCAATCCATTATTTATTATTCTACTTGCGCCAGTCATTTCAGCATTATGGGCTAAACTTGCAACTAGAAAAAGTGGTGACTTAAAAATCCCAACCAAGATGGGACTTGGTATGATCTTACTTGGTATCGGTTATATCGTACTTGTTATCGCTACATTAAAAACAGGTAGTGACGAACATAACATTACAGAAAAAGCAAACTTACTATTTATCGTCTTTACGTATCTTTTCCATACGTTAGGTGAGCTATTCTTATCACCTGTCGGACTATCGATGGTTAGTGCTCTCGCTCCAGTAAAACTAGCCTCTTTACTAATGGGTGTATGGCTAGCAAGTTCAGGTATCGCCAACATTTTAGGCGGACAACTAGCAAGCTTCACAACTTCACTTGGGTATTCTGAAGTATTTACCGTTATTGGTGCTGTAGCGATCGTTTTAGGTTGTGTTTTACTATTACTTTCTAAAAAATTAGTGAAGTGGATGGATTAAAAAAAGATGAGGAATTTCTCCTCATCTTTTTTATTTCTTCGCCTTCGTTCCTACTAAATCACCAGCAACAACATAACGCTTAGAATTATCTTTCACAGATACACACGTAATCAGCGTTATCTCATCTTTTCCATGATCCTCTACAACTTCCCACTTATCAGGAGTTACTTCAGATACACCAGTAACAGCATACTCATATTCGTTTTCATTATCATACAAATAAATTTTATCGCCTTTTTTCAAAGATGATATATCACTAAATAAAACACCCTTTTTAGACATGTTATGTCCAGCTAATGCGTAATTTCCTTTTCCCATGACTTGATTTTCTTTTACTGTCGCTGCACCTGATAATAGGTTTTTTTCAGTAGAAGCTTTTAAAACAGGAAGTTCTACTGAAATACTTGGAATCGAAATACGACCGATTACTTGTTTCTTATCTAATGATGCATTCGCTACTTCTGCCAAGTCTGGTTGATTAATTTTCGAAGCATCTACAAATTCCGTATCATGCTTTTCATAATTCATCTTTTGAACAGCTTGTACATTTTCAGTCTGTTTCTTTTCCGCCTGATATCCGTCATAAAATGGCTTTCCGATTAAAACACCACCTACAACAAATAGAAGGATTGCTACTATACTATAAATTCTTTGCTTATTCATATACAATTCCTTTCTCTTACAAAATCTTACTCTATATAAAATGATAAAATAATATTGCTATATGTACAAGTATAAGCTGAAAAGAAACCTTCTTGCTTTTGCAAGAAGGTTTCTTTTTAGACTAACTTATTTCTGTACAGTGATGCGTAAAAGACTGTCATTTGAATAAAGAGCATGAAAAATAGAATATATAGTGGATATCCAGGAATATATAAATTAGCTACAGGAGAAAGTGTTAAAAATCCAATAGCAATAACTACTCCATACCAGAATGAAATAAATGTTGTCCGGCATGCCTTTTGTGTAATTGCTTTTTCCCGCTCATCTTCTTGTGGAAATAATAACGGGTACATCCAATAAGAAAGAGCTTTATGTTTCTTCTTTTGAACTTTATAAAAAGCCGTTGTTATAATAGCTACAATTATTAACAATCCTAACGGCATCATATTAATTGTTACTTCAAACGGTACTTTCTCGGTTTTAATTATATTGGCCAGCCCTATCCAAGCATAATAAAGTTCCATAAACGCCCAAAAAGCAATCACAAATCTCAGCAAATTTACAATATAAGAAACAGCAATTCTATTCATCCTCTTCCCCCTCCTTATTTAAAACAAACACATCTTCCATCTTTAACTGGAACACATCACAAATCGTAAGCGCTAATAACAACGAAGGAACGTAATCCCCTTTTTCAATGGCAGCAATCGTCTGTCTCGTCACTCCAACTTTTTCTGCTAATACACTTTGCGTAAAATTAAAGCGAGCTCTTAATTCCTTTACTTTATTGTAAATGGTCAAATTTACCACCTCTCACCATCATTGTATGCTACCCTTAACAAAATGTAAACTCAACTTAACATTACTTTCGTAAAAAAATCCAACTTTACTTGTTGTAAAGTTGGATTTTGGTTTAATTTAAAATTGTAACTTTAACTGTTCTTCTGCCCCAGCTACTAGATGAGCCTTTATCCGGCATTAAAACATCAATTCTGTGACCTTTAATTGCGCCACCAGTATCTCCAGCAATCGCTTCTCCGTATCCTTCAACATATACACGAGAACCTAATGGGATAACAGCTGGATCCACCGCAATTAATTTCATGCCTGGATTTCCAGTTAAATCATGCCCCATTGCTGATTTAACATGCTCGCCGGCTTTATAACCATTTTCATCTGGATCTGCTGTATAAGCTGTTGCTTCTACATAAATTTCTTTCCCGCCAGTAGCTGGCTTAGGTGCAGGTTCTACATTTGAATTATTATTTTTAGATTGAGCTGGCTTACTAGCTTGTTCTTGTTTTTGTTCCTGCTTTTGTTTTTCAGCACTCTCCGCTTGTGCTTTCGCTAAAGCTTCTTGCTCAGCCTTTGCAGCCGCTTCTGCTTTTGCACGCTCTTCTGCTGCAATTCTTGCTGCTTCTTGCTCACGAGCAATTGTTTCTTGCACTGCCTTCATATTTGATTCAATTTTAGCTTTTTCTTCTGCTGCTAAATTAAGTTGGCTTGCAATCTGATTATATTTATCTTGAACTGTTTGTAAGTTATCTTGACGTTTTTTCAAGTTATCTTGCAATTCTGCTTGTGCTTTTGTTAATCTTTGTTTGTCTACTACTAAAGACGCTTCTTTTTCGTCAATTGTTTTCTTATCTTCTTCAATCTGACGAAGATCTTGTTCTTGTAGACGTAAAATTTCTTTATCAGCTTCTAAAATAGTAGAAACTGCGTTCATACGTTGTAAGAAATCTGCAAAGTTTTTAGACTCTACAACAACTTCTACTACTAAACTTGTATTTGAACTGTTTTGAACAGAAACCATACGTTTTCTCATAATATCCTTACGAGCAAGGACTTTATCCTCTAAAACGACAATTTCTTGCTTTTTTTGCTCAATCTGCTTATGTGTTTCATCGATTTTACGTTGAATAGCAGCTTGATCCTCTTTATTTTTTGCAATTGTATTATTTAAATTATGTAGTTCGTTTTCAATACCTTGAATTTCTTTACTAACAGCTTGCTTCTCTTGCTCTTTCTTCTGCATATCTGCATCATTTTGCTGCAATTGCTGCTGCATGTTGTTAAGTTTCTCGTCGTTTGACTCTGCTTTAACAGCGACTGTACTAGAAAGACCGATAATTCCTGCTAATACTAGACTACTGATTCGCTTAAAATAGTTCATAATCCGACTCCCTTCTTATACAGTTATACATGATTTATTTTACAGTTTGTTTACAATACTATTAAATACAGTTTATTTTTCCTGACAAAAAAAGGAGATTATAAATAAAATGTAATAGATTCTTAAATATTTAACAATTCCTATATTTAAAAATTATAAAAGATGCTAAAATCCAAATATAGAGAAAATATAACTTCCAAAGGCGGTTGAAATAAATACATGTTTACTCAAAAGAAATCTCTCCAACATAAAATTGATCAATTAGAAGATCGTATAAAAGAATTAGAAGCAGAATTAAAGCAAAAAGATATTGAAAAACAAGAAATGATTTCTTCTATCCATGACCGTGTACATAATGTTGTTCAAGAGCATCAACTTGTAAATAACCAGCACCATACACTCCAAAATTTAGTTCAACAATTAAACTCATGTTTTGAAAACGTTTCAACACGTACGACACATTCCAATGAATTAAATAGTGAAATGTTACAAAAAGAACAAAGCTTAATTCAGTCTATTGAAGAGATTATTGACTGCTCTAATGAAGGAAAAGAATCTGTTCATCGTTTACTCATTGTAATTAATAAATTAGGTGAACAATCTCAGCGCACTTCTAACAGTATGAATCATTTAAGCGAACGCTCAAAAGAAATCGAGCAAATTGTAGAAGTAATTCAAAACATTGCAGCACAAACAAATTTACTTGCGTTAAATGCAAGTATTGAAGCTGCACGTGCTGGGGAGCATGGTAAAGGGTTCGCTGTTGTTGCCAATGAAGTAAGAAAACTAGCGGAAAGTACAGCAGAAAGTACAAAAAACATTGGAAACTTAACGAAAAAAATTCAAGAAGAAATTGAAAAAGCATACGATAACACTAAAGATAATCTACATTTAGTCGATGAAGGTGTAGAAATGAGTGCCGATACAAACGCTAGAATCGAAAATATTTTAATCATGATTCAAACGTTACAAAATGGTGCTACAAATGTTATTCAAGCGATTGAAAAACAAAAATCTTGTAATGATGATATATTACGAGAATTTACAAATACACAACAAATGTTCCAAAAATTAAATACTACTATTATGAACCATATTCACGATGCTGAAAAAGTAGATGTTCAATTGACTAAAGGCCTTCAAGAAACCGTAGTTTCTCATTAATAATAAAAATCCCTTATAATGCTATAAGGGATTTTTATTATATTTCGAATATTTATTCCTTCTCAATATTCATCTATATCTTATAATGGAAAAGTTGTTTCTTTATACCAATTAACAATGAGGATGTTATGGAACAATTTTACTATATTTTAAAATATTTAATTCTTGGTCTGTTCCAAGGACTAACAGAACCCATTCCGATTTCTTCAAGTGGTCATCTCGTTTTAGCACACCATTTGCTAGGACTAAAAATAGCAGGATTTAGCTTTGAACTACTTGTTAATACAGCTTCATTATTAGCTGTATTACTTATCTACAGAAATGATTTAATTCGTCTAACAAAGAATGGTCTATCTTATATATTTACATGATCAAAAGAAGCAAAAGCAGATTTTTTCTTCATTATTTACCTTGTTATTGCACCAATTCCAGCAGGCATAATTGGTGTTTTATTTAAAGAATATATCGATCAGTACTTAAAAGGTGTAAAGATGGTTAGGATTTCCCTTCTCATTACTGCTATCGGCCTTTGGGTTATTCGAAACTTGCGTGGACGTAAAAATGATTGCATCTTTCTATGAAAGATGCAATCATTGTCGGTCTAGCACAAGCTTGCGTACTAATTCCTGGCATAAGCAGATCTGGTGCTACAATCGTAGCAGCAATGTTTCTTGGCATGAAGCAAGAAACCGCTCTTCGCTTCTCATTCTTACTATATATTCCTGTTAGCTTAGGTAGTTTATTGCTAAGTATTACAGATATTGCAAAAGATCCAAATTTAGATACATTATTCTTACCTTATATTGTTGCCTTTATTGCAACATTTATCATGACATATATTTCATTAAAATGGTTTATGAACATTATGGAAAAAGGAAATTTAAAATATTTCTCTTTCTATTGTATTATCGTAGGTGTACTTACTATCATTTTCTTATAAAGTGAAAAAGACCCTCTTACCTTTTCTCATACAGTAAGAGGGCTTTCCTTACGCATAAACTTTCTTTTCTTGACAATACAAACGAATAACATGTTTATTTTGTTGAAATACATCATGTGTTAAGCGAATAATAATAAAGTTTCGTTTTGTTTGATTGTCATGAACAAAAATCTGTTCCCCCTCCTGAAAACGCCACGCACTTTCAAAAGTCGTAATATGATCCCCGCTTACAGAAAAAAGCTCATATTGCATATCTTGTACCTTCTCTCAATTTATATAATCATTATATCCTTATATTAAATTTAGTATAACTTAATTCCTTTGAAATTTGTAATTTTTTCTATTTCGAACTATTTTAACTTTGTTTTAAATTCTTTTTAGCGCTATAATGATAAACGAAATTTCATTGAAAGGAGCTTCATTTTGACTGCATATTTATTTCCAGTAAAAACAGCTTTTATTTTATTTCCTTTTTTAGCAATGTTTCTCTTAATTCCTTTTTTAATATTTAATTATCGAAAATATGGTTATTTAAATAAATGGCGCTCATTTATTTTATATTCACTACTACTCTATTTATTAAATGCCTATTTTCTTGTAATTCTACCTTTACCACAGACATATGACACATGTAGCCTACAACCGGCTAATACACAGCATATGCAACTCTCGCCATTTTATTTCGTGCAAGAAATTAGTAATCATACATCCGCAATTTTCACGAAACCAGCTACTTATTTCTATTTATTAAAGGAATCTGCATTTTTACAAGTCGCTTTTAACGTTTTACTAACCGTCCCATTCGGGATTTACTTACGCTATTATTTCCGACGTAGCTTCTTACAGACCATTTGTATTTCTTTTTGTCTTTCACTATTTTTTGAGCTAACACAAGTGACTGGACTATACGGTATATACAATTGTGCGTACCGTTTATTTGATATCGATGATCTGTTTTTAAATACATTAGGTGGCATAATTGGTTTTATCATTGCACCAATATTTACCTACTTCCTTCCGAAAACAAGTGAATTGGATAGTCATATTGATTTAGAAACGAAACCAGTCGGGTTCGTTCGTCGTCTTATCGCGATGCAAATTGATTGGATTTTCTTATCTATCGTTGTACCTGTTATTAAAAACAAAGGAAATTCTTTCTTCATTTCTAATATTCAATCTTACACCAATATATATGAACTCATTTTCATTACATGTGCAATCTTTATTTATTTTATTATCATTCCATACTTTACGAATGGAAAAACAATTGGGAAAGCATTGCTTCGCATTTACGTGAAAGGAAGATCAGATCGTATTACAATGAAGGAACTATTCATCCGTTACGGTATATTTTATTTTGTATTAGGCGGAATCAATTATGTTCTTTCTAGTAGCTCTATTTTAAATCATACAGAACCTTTAGTATTACTAGTTACATTGTTATTCCTATTTATCATTAACGGCCTATTTATTATTCATGTTTTATTGCATGTATTTAGCCGCGATAAACTACTATTTTATGAGCATATCAGTCATACAAGAAATGCAATTACACTTAAAAAAGCTGACAAATGATTATTTGTCAGCTTTTTTCATGCTCATGAATAATTTTTCTGCATAAGGATTTAAAAACATTCCGGTTTTATCTAGCGACTTACTCACCTTTAAAAACGAATGAAATTCTGGATATATATCTTGTAATTGTTCATACGACAATGTATGCATTTTCCCCCAATGTGGGCGTCCTTCATACTTCAGAAAAATTTTCTCCACTTCACCAAAATAAGCAGCATACTTCATACCTTTATACATATGAACAGCAATATACGCTGAATCTCTTCCGTACGCTGGACTGAGCCATATATCATCACCTTTCACATAACGGCATTCAATTGGAAAATGCACCCTATACTTTTTCTTTTCAATAAGATTTGAAATCTCTTCTACAACAGTCTTCATATACTTTGAAGGAACACTATACTCCATTTCATAAAATGGAACCGCACGCGATGTAGCGAATACTTCATAGCTTGGGCCAATTATTTTTGTGTTCGGTACAACCTTAGCGGATAATCGACTTACTCCTTTACTTATAGAGGGAAACCATTTACACCCTTTAGATAACAAAGAGAACACTCTATTTTCAAGTAACTCCACCTTTAGTTTATGCCATTTCAAATCATTTTCTTTACTCGTTGTTTCATTCGTAAATTTCACTTGCACTTCATCAGAATAAGGAAAAACGAAAAATTCAAAATGACGGTTCTTCTTATATTCTTCTAATTTGTTCATTACAGTAGATAATGATTGTTTTTCACTTTCATAAACGAGCGAATACGCTGGGATAACCTTCAATTTTATCTTTACAATGATACCTAGCATTCCAAGAGACAACTGAAATGCCTTCCAATATTCCACGTTCTCGGTCTCCGAACAAACTATACTCCCACCATTAGATAAAACTGCCGTAATCTCTATAACTTGTGTTGATAGGCTCCCAAAAGTAACACCTGTTCCGTGTGTCCCTGTACTAATTGCCCCTGCAATAGATTGCGAATCAATATCCCCTAAATTTTCTTGTGCATAACCTTTTTCCTCAAGTAACTTCCCTAAATCATGTAACTTTGTTCCTGCCCACACTTCAACAGTCATCTTCTCTTCATCAATATTCGTAATACCCTTCAATTCATCTAAAGAAACTAAAATTTCTTCCGTTTGCACGAGAGGTGTAAACGAGTGCCCTGAACCGACAACACGAATTTTCTTACCTTTTTTCCGTGCAATCTCCACAACTTCTACTACATCTTGTATACTTTCTGGATACATCGTATAATGCGGTGTCCCTTCTACATTCCCTGTCCAATTTCTCCATTTTTGTCCCTCTATAGAAAGCATTGGCCATCCCCCCGATATGTTGAATACTCCCCAACAATCTCCCCTTGTTTCACCCGATACAAAATTGGAAAACGCTCACACAATTCCCCAGCTTTACTATGCCGAAACAATATAGTATCTCCGATATCCACTCTTTCCTCACCGTTATAATGAACGGGAGTTTGTACCTCACCAGCACCTTCTAAAGCTAATAGTTTTGCACCACCCGGCCTCCAAACCTCAGGCTCTTTATCTTTACCAACTGTGCCTGAAGCAATATATCCACCACCTAAGCAAGTATAAATAAACGGAGCTGGTTTACGCACAACTGGTAAAGCAAATCCGACAGCTGGATGAAATTGTACTTCTTTATAATAATCAAATAGTTTTGGGGAATAAAAAGCAGAACCTATTGTAATCTCTGAAACTGAGTTATCTTGCTTAGTTGTTTTTATACTTCCTGTTCCTCCTCCATTTACAAACCTTAGTTCAATACCAAGATTTTGTATTTCTTTTATGATACGTCCTCTTCTTTCTTTAACTTCTAACACTGATTTCTTCTTTAAATATGAAATCAATTTACTTTTCATCCATTGATTCGGTATATTATCTCCAACTCCAGCAATTTGGGCTTCATATCCCATTACACCATCCAGTATGAAGTATGGTGATTCCCTCACCTTTTCTACTATTTTCAAAGCACCCTGCACATCTTTTACTGGGGATCTTTTTACCCCAAAATGAAATTTTAAAAAACGACTACTCATATCAATATCCAAACAAACTCGAAAACAGCCTTTAGACTTTTCAGCAATTTTCTCTAAATAAGTAATATGTTCTTCACAATCCACCATACATGTAATCATTAAACCTTGTTTTGTAAGCAAACTAATTTCATGTAAAGCTCGTTCATCATAGGCAGGGTATCCTATTAATAAATCATTAAACCCTTGTTCAATTAAAAATAAAGCTTCTCTAGGTGAAAAACACATAATACCTCGAAACCGATTATTTGCAGCTAAAATTCTTTTCATAATTGGAACGGAGCGTAATGATTTACTCGCTATACGAATCTTCTTATCTCCACTTAACTCTATAATCGATTGAATATTCTTCTCTAAAGCTACTTCATCTAAAAATGCGCACGGCAATGGAACCTCCTTAAAAATGTCTCGATCCACATTTTTCTCTCCTCTTCTATATATGTCTTATACATATTGGAAAGAAAGAATGATTTTCCTGTTTGCAAATAAAAAAAGTTTCTTCTTCACGAAGAAACTTTTTTTAGACTATTTCATAGAGATAGTCGCTTCTACTGGATAATGATCAGAGTAATCATTATACGTATATTTTTTGAACCATGATGTAACAGACCATTCTGGAGACTTTGGCTGTAAAACTTTATTCTCTATATACGATGGATTCGCATGATCCCTACTTGCAATAATATAATCTAAATACTCGGCAGGGCTATCAGGGAAATTGTATTTCGCAATACTGTTTGTCGTTGCATCCCAAGTTGCTGTATGTCCTGCATAAGATGGTACAGAAGCGTTCAATGTTTTAAACATAGATGCATACTCTGAATCACTCTTGTTCTCAGCATTTATTTTATTCACATTCATATCACCACCAATTAACACATACTCGTTATTTGGTATATTTTTATTTTTAATAAAGTCTTGAATCTCTTTTAATTGGTTTGTACGTACAGATGCTGGTGATGTTTTTCCGCACATACTATCTTCAGCTTGTAAATGCGTCCCAATTACATGAACGAAGCGATCATTTTTCTTAATTTTTGTGTATACAAATCCTTTATTTGATAAGTTATCTGGCCCACAGCCTTTTTCGAATACATATTGAATTTTTTCAACGATCGGCCATTTACTCACAATCGCAACGCCCCCATCTTCAGGAGTCGAAGATGAATAGTTACCTAATGTTTTATCCCATTCCTTTCCACTACTACGACCTAATACCGCTGTTTGATTTGGATATTCTTTCTTCAAATTTCCTAACAAACGATCTGAGGCACTATTATCAAACACTTCATTTAATATAACAACGTCCTGATTCTTTATATAATCTGCCGCTCCAATTAAATCAGCACGCTCACTTTGTCCCCAGTTCGGATATAAGTTTGTTGATAGCATGTACACATTATGCGTCATCACTTTTAAAGTATTATTTTGATTTGTAGGTGTTTCTGCTTGAACCGAGGATCCACCATATAAAGCTCCTAAACCAATCCCAAAGCTAAGTGCGCCTTTTAGCAATTTACTTTTCACGTTTCATACCTCCATGTATTGTCTAGTGATAAAAAAGGCCAAATACTCTATTCTGAGATTTGACCTTTTTCAAATATTTAACGATTTCCGTACGTATCAAACCAAAGTTGGATGTATCCAGCAGTAACACGTTGTGCATCCATTAATCGCTTACCTGTCATTGGTGTAACTTCAGCGCGCCATTTATCTGCATACTCTTGTGATACAGCTGCTTTCACGAACCAATCTTTCGTATTATCATTTACAATGCCAGCGTAATCCTGTTTCGCAACTACTGCCGCCCCATGAATCCAATCTTCTGGATTCGTACCTTTCCAATTCCAATATCCATTTCCATCCGTTACTTTATACTTATCTTTTATCGTATCTACAAAGTTTTCATATTTAGAATGGAACCCTTGTGGATACGAAAGATTTGTAAAGTTTGCCGCATGCATCGGTTGATTTACATCCCCTAAATAATGAAGAGATAATCCTAAATAGAAGAATGCTTGTTTCATATCTTTATTTTTGTATGACTCACCAGCTAAATTAAAATATTTAGCTCCAGTTTCCTTTGCCTGCTTTGCAAATGGAATATACGTTTTCCCATTGTCAGGATCATAGAAGTGTGAAGCAAATGTGCTATTATCATAATAAGGATTTTCATAGTCAGCAGCATAAATACCGTTCTCTAACTCCGTACGCCATTCATTTAATAGTGCAACTCGATCTTGTTTTACAAGTGTTGTATTACGAGACATAATATCAATTGCACGGTTTACAATCCATAAATGAGAGTTTACGCCTTCTTTATGTTTATCTTCAGCAGACCAGCGCGGAATGACTCCTACTCTCTGTCCTCCATCGTTTTCATGAGCAAACGCAACACTTTGTAACGGAGCTACTAATGTAATAGCTGCTGCTAAAGCAAGTACTTTCTTTTTCATATAAAATCCTCCATTTTATAATTAAGATATTTTAAATATTTTGTTAGGATCCTATGATGTCGTCCGGTTAACCTATGACTAGAATATCCCACCTTTCACAAAAATTCTATCACTAAATTAAAATATGCAAATCTTCATATCATTATAACTTTATACATAGTGAATATAATGAATGAATGCACTTACATTGTAATAAAGTATTGTTAAGCTATTGCAAATACTTGTCTAAATTAATGTAAAAAAGAGTAAAGCATACACATGCTTTACTCTTTTTTTCTATTCGATAATATACTTGGCAGCTGTACATTAACTGCCAACTTATGAATAAATCCAAACACTAATCCCATCCCAATAAATATGTATAAGATTGTAAATATCTTTCCAAAATCAGTTTGCGGACTAAAATTCCCATCACCGACAGTCGTCAACGTGACTACACTAAAATATAAAGCGTCAAGAGTACGCAATCCTTCAACTGTACTATAAAAAATCGTACCAGATGTTAATGTTAAAAATGTTAATACGAATAATACTTGAAACTCTTTATCTTTCCACGCTCGTAAACAAGCTTTTAGCATCCGTTTCAATGTCAACATAAATGAAAGCATTAGACTTCCCCTTCCAAACAAAATACCTTAGTTAAAGGAAAGTCTATCACCTTTCTGTATAGAAAAAAAGTAGCCCTCTTCTATTTCTAGAAAAGGGCTGCTTTTTACTATTCTCTATCATTTAGGTGAAACAAGAATTTTCACTTGTGTTTTATCTTTTACAAGTGCTTCAAATCCTTCTTCAACAACTTGATCCACTGTAATTTTTTTCGTAATTAATTTCTCCGCTTGAATTTGACCAGAGCTAATTAATTTAATAACAGCTGGGAAGATATGACGGTATCCAAGAATACCGATAACTTCCTTTTCTTTTAGTACAAGGTTGTTTGGAGTAATTGTCGCATCTTTTTCCCACACACTAACAATTACAGTTTGTCCTTCAAAGCTTGTACTTTCAATCGCTTGACGAAGTACTACTTCAACACCTGTTACTTCGAAGCTCACATTTACACCTAAACCATTTGTTAGATTACGAATTTCTGCTAATACATCTTGAGTAGCTGGATTTAATACGTAATCCGCACCTGCTAATTTTGCTAACTCTTGACGTTCTTTAGAAAGTTCAACTGCAATAACAGGAGTTGCTCCTGCTGCTTTAGCTGCTTGAATGACAAGAAGTCCAATTGGACCACAACCAAACACTGCTACAGCTTCCCCTTCTTTTAATTTACTTTGACGTACTGCATGAACTGCTACTGCTGCTGGTTCTACAAGTGCACCTTGTTCATACGTCATTTCATCTGGAATATGATGAACCATATCTTCTGGAACTACTGTATATTCAGAGAAACCACCGCCGTCTCCACCAAGACCGTGGAAAACAAGTTGTTCACAAACATTGTAATGTCCATGTTTACAAGCTTCACATTTACCACAAGAGTAGATTGGTTCTACAACAACGCGGTCTCCCACTTTATGAGATGTAACTCCTTCACCAATTTCTACTACCTCACCACTAAACTCATGACCTAAAATAACTGGTGCTTTCACATGTGTTAACGGGTGCTCTTCTGTCGGAATAAAAATCGGCCCTGCTAAATATTCATGCAAGTCTGTCCCGCAAATACCACACCATTTAACTTTAATCTTAACTGCTCCTGGTCTTACAGTTGGTTCTGGTACTTCTTCTACTCGTACATCACGTTGATTATGCCAAAGTAATGCTTTCATTTTATACATCCCTCTCTATGTATATACTTAACCTGGTGAAGTTTACAAATCTATTATAATACTCCTATCCATATATTTCAAAAAAACAATCTCATTTCCACTAATTTTTAACAAATTGCGTTCAATATTTTGTCACTTTGTACTTTTTCCCACATCTGTTAATTCAATTTCATTGCAGTTGAAATTAGCATTATGCCATAATAGCATAGGAGAGGTGAATATCGCTTGAAATATTTTATTTACTTTATTGTTATCGTAGCATTTTTAGATACATTTTCACAATTACCTATTATGAGTACGTTCGCTCAAAGCCTTGGGGGAACTCCTCTTATTATTGGGCTAGTTGTTGGTATGTACTCATTTGCTAATATGATCGGTAATATTATTGCTGGAGCTGCCGTCGATAAATTTGGTGCAAAAAAAATACTTTATATAAGCATGGGCATTACGAGTTTCATAGTCTTGTTATACACCGTTGTTCAAAGTGGTGAACAACTATTAGTTGTGCGCTTTATGCACGGTTTTAGTGACGGATTTTTAATCCCCGCCGCATTTACATTTTTATCAAAACAATCGAATTCAGCAAGGCAGGGAAAAGCTATGGCTCTATCTGGCGCTGCTGTTGGAACAGCGGCAATCGTAGGACCTGCTTTCAGTGGTATTATGAAAGCAACGGCTGGCATAGAGTGGGTTTTCATTACCATTTCTATTTTAATGGCTCTTGGCACAATCGTATCTCTATTCTTCTTACCAAATAACGTATCAAGGAAAGATACATCAAGAACTCAAATGATGAACAAAGAAGATATGATTGAACTATTAAAATCAGAGCCGTTATTACAAGCATATATTGGTGCTTTTACATTAATGTTTTCACAAGGAATTGTCACGTATATGTTGCCAGTAAAAGTAGAGGCGTTAGCACTTAAAGCCTCTACAACAGGCATGATGTTAAGTGTGTTCGGAATTACCGCTATCCTCTTCTTCTTACTTCCAACAAATCGTATTTACGATCGATTTAATCGATCGAAACTAATGCTAATCGGAATTACAGTAATGGCATTAGCGTTATCTTTACTCGGATTATTTGCAACAAAAGGTATGCTCTTCATCGTGATGATGATTTATGGAATTGGGTTTGCTATTCTCTTCCCATCAATTAATGCCTTACTTGTTGAAAATACAACGGATAATAATCGTGGGAAAGCATTCGGATTGTTTTATGCATTCTTCTCATTAGGAGTTGTTGCTGGTTCATTTACAGTTGGAGCCATCGGTGCATCACCTAGCGCCAGCTTCATTATCGGAACTGCGTTCTTATTAACATTTGCCGGAATGATTTATGTACGAAGCAAAGTACAAAAGACAATGATAGGTTAATTCCATCATTGTCTTTTGTAAAATGCGTATTGATATAACCCGTAATATAATGGCAGAGTTGGGATAATTCCAATTAATTTAAATACAAAAGGCAATGATACTTCGACAATTTCCTCGGAAATATTTCTTTTCCCCACATAATTTGATACACTACACATAGATAAACAGTTGTATTACATAAGCTAAAATAATAACTTACTGTACAAATAAAAAAGCACACTCTTCAAACGAAGAATGTGCTTTTATTTTATCCCGCATTAACGAGCAGTAAGACTCCTACCTCGAAGTTCGGCGAATGCGAGGAAGTTAGGTGGGAAATAACTGTCCGTAAAAGCCCTATTGGTTCAACTAATAATCAGTGGGAATGAACAAACCCTCCACTGATTAAAGTTTCACTTGATTAACGTCTAATCCAAACAGCACCTGCTGACTTATCCCCTGCTTGTCCAACAACTTGGAATTTAAGTCCCAGGTTTGGAACTTTTCGTCCTGCATCAGCAATTTGTTTGTTACTGTATACTTTTGAATCATCAAATGTTGTAACACCTTGTAATCCAGTATAATTAAATTGTCCACGTGTTAATGAATTTACACTCCATGCTGGCGTTTGATCAAATGAAAATGCAGCATCTGCAATTTGCATGCCTGTATTACCGTACGTTGGTTTCCCGTTTAAATTACCAACAAGTGCTTCTGGATGAGAGTCTACAACACCAAGGAATCCTTCGCCTGGATGCACCCCAACCCAGTTATCTTTGAAGCTATCATCTGCATACCAAACGACAAGACCTGTATTATACACCGGACCTCTTCCCGCTTTTAATCCATTATCTGATCCAGCATAGTTTCTCCACTCTAAATAATAATAATGAGGTTTCTTTTCTGTCCCATCAGAAACAACGAATCCAGTTAACTTCATTTTAGACTGCCCTTCCGCATCGTCAGAAAATACTACTTGTCCATCAACCGTTACATTTACATTATCCATTGCAAAACCTTTATATGTTAAAGCCGGATCTGTAATATAGTCGAATTGTAGCTTCACTTTCTTTCCTTTAAATTGACTTAAATCATATGATTTATCAATCCATTTTCCATCTGTTGTATCTTTATCTCCTTGAACTACTTTTTCTCCAAGTCTATCAATTAATGTTTTCGTTCCATCTTCCATTACAGCATGTACTTCGATGAAATCACACTCTGCTTCTAATTCATAATTTGCTTTATAATCGAATTTTGCATTTGTTCCTTTTGTTAAATCAAAGAACGGTGTTTCTAATGTTGTATGCATATCATCGCCTCTTGTACTATAATATGCATGCTTTCCAAATTCAGGCTTAATCGTTTCAACACTCTTATCTGGTAAGTTCACACGTACAACACCTGGACGATTTGATTTCGTAACACTTTGATCAATATATGTAGGAACGCCTACACCACGCTTAATTTTATCGTAATCTACTTCTAATATTTTTGCCCAGTTGCCACCCATATTCTTTTGTAAGAAATCTTTATTTTGTGGCGAGAAACTAGTTGGCTCTGTTCCTGCTATTTTCCCTGTCCAACTACCTCCACTCATTAATGACCAAGCTTCAACAGGTGAGCCAGTTCCAGTATATTTCGTATCATATTCATCCGGTAAACCAAGGTCATGCCCAAATTCATGTGCAAACACACCTACTGCTCCATCTTCTGGTTCAATTGTGTAATCATGTGCTGCTACTTTTCCACCCCAATAATCTACCTTTGATTTTGTACCTTCAATCACTACTGGATCTGTTGCTAATTTTGAACGATGTGACCAGATTGCATCATCACCTAATTTACCGCCACCAGCTTCTTGGCCAACACCAGCATGGATTACCATTAAATGATCAATTACACCGTCAGGTTCATTTTGATTCCCATCACCATTTGTATCATATCTATCGAATTGATCAAACTGAGATAAATCTAACCCTTTCTCAGCGGCTGCATGTAAAGCTTCCTTCACTAAATCACGTGCACCTTTTGGTCCTTTATTATCGTGACCACTGCTACCATCCGCTCCATAATCAGATGCTTTTCCTGGAACAGTTAACCACTCTGTTACATATCCGTCTGTCGTATAACTGCCGCCAGACTGTTCTTCATAGTATTGTTTAAACGTTTTTACTTTTGAACCATCAAATAATGTATAAGGCTCATTACCAAACAACATCTTTTGATAATGTTCTCTACTAAAGTCTTTCGAATACATGTATCCTGCCGTTTGCTCAATATTATTATGTTTATAATCACTAAATTCAACGAGTAACACTAATACTTTATCAGATCGAACAGATCCCTTATACGGAGCTTGCTTTGCCTTGGAAGTCGGAACTTGTCCATTCAATTGCTTTTTATTTGGTTCCGGCTTTTGCTCAGGGCTAACATTTTTTTCGGTTTTCTTTACGTTCTCCTTTTCTTCCATTTTTTTCTCTTTTACTTTTTTCATGAAATCAGATGCTTCTTGTGTATGATCATCTGGAAGAATTTCTTTATTTGCTTGATCTCCTTTTTTCTTTTCAATATATTGCTCTACAGCTTTTTTCGTCTCTTCTTTAGAAGATGCTGGATTAATTGTTCCTCTTTCTTTCAGTGCTTCCGCTAAACGATCTTCTTGAATTAAATTATAATCAATTGGTGTTGTAGACACATTATCTTTCTCTTTTGCTGGCGTTTCTGCGTATGCTAACGGAGCACTCATTACAGATGTACATCCGATAATTGCCGCAATTGCTAATGATGACAACACTTTAAATGGAGCTTTTCTTTTCATCCTATGTCTCCCCTTTTATAAAACTTAAAATTCAGATAAATAAGTGCATTTAAATCGAAATCCCTACTTTCTGCCCTCCCTATATAAAAAGACATAATTCTATAAACGTTAAACCTTTTGTTATAGAATCATGCCCTCCAGTTTTCTGGTCAGACCCTCTATCTTTTTATCCCACTATTTGCGGGCAGTAAGACTCCCACCTCAAAATTCGGCGAATGCGAGGAAGTTAGGTGGGAGATAACTGCCCGTAAAAGCCCGATTGGTGTGGGCTAATAATCAGTGGGGGATGGACAAAACCCCCACTGATTAAAGTTTCACTTTATATCGAAATATGAAAAATAAAGAGTGATTTGTATATATTAAATAGCTTATATTAAAAATTTAAAAGATAATATGCAAAATTGCATGAAAATTCCTTCAAATAAAAAAAAGAATCCTAGTCAATTAAACTAGGATTCTCGATTTCATATTATTTCCCTTGTGTTTTTTCCCAATCAGCTAAGAATTTCTCAATTCCTTGGTCTGTTAATGGATGCTTCACTAATGAAGCAATTACGTTTGCTGGGATTGTTGCAATATGTGCACCATTTAATGCTGCGTCAGTTACGTGTACGCTGTGACGTACAGATGCTGCAATGATTTCTGTTTCAATGCCGTGAATTGCAAAGATTTCTGCGATTTGGCGAATTAAGTCCATACCGTTATGACCGATATCATCTAGGCGACCTAAGAATGGTGAAACGTATGTCGCACCAGCGCGAGCTGCAAGTAATGCTTGAACTGCTGAGAATACTAACGTAACGTTTGTACGAATTCCTAAGTCAGAGAATGCTTTTACTGCTTTTAAACCTTCTGTTGTCATTGGAACTTTTACGACAACGTTTGGAGCAATTTTCGCTAGTTCTTTTCCTTCTTCGATCATTTTATCAGCTTCTAAGCTAATTACCTCTGCACTTACAGGACCTTCTACAACGCTGCAAATTTCACGAATGCGCTCGTGGAAATCTACGCCTTCTTTTGCTACAAGTGATGGGTTTGTCGTTACTCCAGCTAATACGCCTAATGCATTTGCCTCTTTAATTTCGTTAATGTTTGCTGTATCAATAAAGAATTTCATTTGTTATTCTTCCTTCCTAATTTTCATTTTATATTTATTTGTTTTTCTTAATAAGCTCTAATTCAATCGGAATAGATTTGTCCACTTTTTTACCTTGTGTTATCTCTTTTGCTGTTTGCATCGCCTTCTCTCCGATTAATTCCGGTTTTTGAGCGACTGTTGCAGCCATACGCCCATCGTTAACCGCCTTGACAGCATCGTCTGTTGCATCAAATCCAACAACTACTACATCCGTTTTTCCAGCAGATTTTAATGCCTCAAGTGCCCCTAATGCCATTTCATCGTTATGCGCAAATACCGCTTTAATATCGCTATTCGCTTGCAAAATATTTTCCATAACAGATAAACCTTTTGCACGATCGAAATCAGCTGCTTGTTTTGCTACTACTTTTAAAGACTTATCAGCTACGTTATGGAATCCTTTCCCACGCTCACGAGCAGCAGAGGATCCAGGGATTCCTTCTAACTCAGCAACATTTGCTCCTTCACCAACTAATTCACGAATGTAATCACTAGCCATTTGACCACCTTCGATATTGTTAGAAGCGATGTGAGAAACAACTTTACCTGAATTCGCAACGCGGTCTACTGTAATAACAGGAACATTCGCTGCATTTGCCGCACTGACTGCTGAAGCAACAGCATCTGAATCGGTTGGATTAATAACAACTACATCGACACCTTTTTGAATTAAATCTTCAACATCGTTCGTTTGCTTTGCTGCATCATTTTGCGCATCAACAGCAATCAATTCAATGCCAATATCTTTCGCTTTTTTCTCTGCACCTTTTTTCAAAGTCACAAAAAATGGATTATTTAAAGTTGAAACAGAGAATCCAACTTTAATAGTTTTATTTCGACCCTTATCGCTAGAATCCTTTGCCCATTCTGGTGGTTCCATTGAACAACCAGCAGTAATGACCATAATACATGCAACGAGTATAAGTAACCATTTCTTCATCAACTGTCCCTCCATTACGCTTCTTTTCGACGATCAATTAATACAGCTAGTAAGATTACAAGTCCTTTTACAACTTGTTGGAAGAAAGAAGATACACCTAATAAATTTAAACCGTTATTTAGTACACCGATAATAAGTACACCGATGAATGTACCAACAATCCATCCTCTTCCTCCAGAAAGACTTGTTCCTCCTAATACAACTGCTGCAATTGCATCTAATTCGTAAGAAGTACCTGCAGTCGGCTGTGCAGAATCTAGTCGTGATGTTAAGACAATACCTGCAAGCGCTGCCAAAATTCCGGAAAGACCGTAAATCATTACTTTAATTCTCGTAACATTAATACCTGATAGTGCTGCCGCTTCTTCATTTCCACCAATTGCAAATGTACGGCGACCAAATGTTGTTTTCTTCAAAATGAAGTACAGTACTGCGAAAGCGATCATCATTGTAACAGCTGGTACCGGAATACCAAGAAAATAACCGCGGCCAAACATTTGGAACATTAAATGATCACCAAGACCAGTGATCGGACGTCCGTCCATATAAACAAGCGTCAACCCACGAAAAATAGTCATTGTTGCTAAAGTCGCAATAAATGGAGCTACTTTTCCTTTCGCAATGATGATACCGTTTACAATCCCCATTGCAAGACCAGCAAGTAGTCCAACTGCCATTGCAAGGAACGGGTCCATGCCACTTGCCATCATTCCAGCAACAAGTGCACTTGCTAATGCTAAAATAGAACCTACCGATAAGTCAATACCCCCTGTTAAAATTACAAAGGTCATTCCGAATGCAATAAGCGCATTAATCGATACTTGACGCAGTATATTAAATAAATTTGGAATTTCAATAAACGCTGGATTTAAAGCTGTAATTACGACGATAATTAATACTAAACCGATTAAAGAACCGAGTTGTTGTAATACATTCCCCTTCTTAGTCATCCTTACTCTCCCCCTGTAGCTAGTGCCATAATGGACTCTTGTGACGCCTCATCTTTCTCTAAAATGCCGCCGACTTTTCCTTCATGAATGACAAGAACTCTATCACTCATTCCTAAAACTTCTGGAAGCTCAGATGATACCATAATAACGGCATCTCCTTGCACAGTCAGCTTATTCATAATAGAGTAAATTTCTTTTTTTGCTCCTACATCGACCCCTCTCGTTGGCTCATCTAAAATGAGTAACTGCGGATGAATGCCTAACCATTTTGCAATTACAATCTTTTGCTGATTTCCACCAGAAAGAGATTTCACCGCTTGCTCTCCACTAGATGCTTTCACATTAAGGAGTTTCATCATGTCCTCTGTAAACTGTTTTTCTAGTTCGTTACTTAAGACACTTCCCTTTGAAAGACTTTCTAAATTCGGTAACGCTAGATTTTCTCGAATTGAGAAATCTAACACTAGCCCTTCAGATTTTCTATCTTCTGTAATGAAAGCAATTCTTTGTCTAATTGCATCTATCGGACTATTAATCTTTACTTCTTGTCCATTTATAAAAATTTGTCCCGAGTCTAAAGGTTCATATCCAAATATCGCTTTCATAATATCCGTGCGACCAGCTCCCATCAAGCCAGCAACACCAAGGATTTCACCTTTTCTAACTTGAAACGAAACATTTTCAAATTTCCCCTTTTTCGTTCCGTTACGCATCTCAAAAATGACATCACCAATTTGACTGTTTCGCTCTGGGTAACGTTCACCAATGCTGCGCCCCACCATCATACTCACCACTTCATCAAATGATGTTTCTGGAATTAACCTCTTACCTACATATTCACCATCGCGTAAAATCGTAATGGCATCACATATTGAGAATATTTCTTCCATGCGGTGCGAAATGTAAACGAATGAAACACCCTCTTTACGTAACTTATTTATAACTGTAAAGAGCGTTTCAATCTCACGATCCGTCAGTGCCGCAGTTGGTTCATCCATAATAATAACGCTCGCGTTTGTCATTAACGCTTTCGCAATTTCGATAATTTGCTGTTGTCCAACCGATAATTCTCCTGCTAACATAGCACCTTTTACATGCAATCCTAACCCCGCTAATTGCTGCTGCGCAATTGCGTTCATTTGACGAGTGCGTAAAATACCTGTTTTCCCATACATTAACTCTTTACCAAGAAACATATTTTCAGCTACCGTTAAATTCGGCAATATGTTTAGTTCTTGATGTATAAATGCAATACCATACTCTTCAGCTTCTTTCGCATTTTTAAAAGTACGTTCTTTTCCATCAATCGTGACTGTTCCACCGTCTTTTTTATATACACCTGTTAAAATCTTCATGAGCGTCGATTTGCCCGCTCCATTTTCCCCCATCAATGCATGGACTTCTCCTGTTCCAATCATAAACTGTGCATTCTTCAAAACAGAATTGCCATTGAACGCCTTTGAAATGTTTTTCATTTCAATATGCATCCTCATCACTTCCCTTTATTAAAAAATCACGCCTGCATGTAAAATAACATTGGCATAAGGAGTAGCCTCTCCTGTACGAATAATCGCCTTCGCTCTCTTCGTACGCTCTTTAAATTCTTCATGAGACACATATTCAAATGCTGGTTCTTGTAATTTCAGCTCAATCTCTTTATTTACTTCCGCATTAATGATAATGACTTCTTCTGCTAACGTCACTTTTTCAATTGCCATATCATCAGCTATAACTTGTAATACATCTAAAAAACTTGGTTTTCCAATCTCAACTGCTAAATCAATTCGTTTTACTCCATCAGGGATAGGTAACCCGCAGTCCGCGATTACAATCGTATCTGTATGCCCAAGTGAAGCAAGGACTGCTGCGATTTCGCTATTTAATACACCGTGCTTTTTCATTCAACAATCACCTGCACTTCACGTACTCTATCTCTCGTTGGCATACCGCCTTGTGCCCCAAGTTTTGTTACAGAAAGGCCTCCAGCAATGTTCGCAAAACGAATCGCTTTTTGAAGTGTTTCTCCTTCAGAAAGTGCAACTGCTAACGCACCATTAAATGTGTCACCAGCTCCAGTCGTATCCACCACATCAACAGCAATGCTAGGAACATGTACAATCTCCGTACCATTATGGAAACGAACACCGTTAGAACCTTCTGTCATCAATAGCTTATTTGGATATTTCGCCAGTAACTCTTCAATTGGTGATGTAAAATCATCTAATACGATGCGACACTCATGTTCATTTGGCGTAATATACGTTGCCTTTTCTAAGATATCTTCTGATAACACTTGTGCTGGCGCTGGATTTAACATCACAGGGATTTTGTGCTCCTCACAAATAGCCAATACATATTTTACTGTTTCAAGCGGAATCTCTAGCTGCAGAACAACCATATCTGCTTTTACAAGAAGATCTTTTGAACGATTTACAACCGATTCATTTACAAGAGCATTTGCCCCTTGCACAACAACAATACTGTTATCCTCTTCCGCTAAAACGATATGCGCAATTCCTGTTGTTCCATCTGTAACCGGTACCACATAGTCGATAAAAACGCGTTCGTTCTCTAAATTTTTTCTAACTACTGTTCCGTAATCATCATTTCCTACTGCTCCAACCATTGCTACATTTGCTCCTAATCTAGCTGCAGCAACTGCTTGGTTCGCCCCTTTCCCTCCTGGGATTGTATGAAACGCTTCACCAATTACTGTTTCTCCTGCTTTCGGCCGTTTTTTTGAAACAGCCACTAAGTCCATTGAAACGCTACCTACTACTGCAATATTTGGCATCTGTTTCATCTCCTTACTTCGTTGTATTTCGTTCTATAATTTCAATCGGTAGACGATAGTGTTTCTCTTCTAATGCATTTCCTTCCATCTGCTCTAACAGTAACTCTGTTGCAACTTTCCCCATTTCATATATTGGCTGTGCAACAGTTGTAATAGATGGATACATCATTTCTGTTAAGGAAATTCCATCGAATCCAATAATTTGTAAATCGTCTGGAATAGAAATTCCCTTTTGAAGTGTAGCCTTTACGATACCAATCGCAATTAAATCATTCCCAGCAACAATACCATCAATATGCGGGTATTCTTCTAATAATTCCATCGCTACACGCTCACTATTTGCTGGATCAAATGTACTCTCTGCAATCATATACGAAAGGTTATTTTGGGTAATAACGTCTACAAAACCTTCAAAACGTTCATTAGCTGTACTCACATCACGTGGCCCGCGAATATGGGCAATATGTTTACATCCTTTATCTATCAATAACTTTGTCGCCGCCTGACTCCCTGCATAGTTATCTGCATATACAGTAGGAATACGCTCATTAAACATACGGTCAATCGCAACGACTGGAACAGATAAATTCATGTAATTAATACTATTTTGTGGATTCGTTGCCACAATAAATCCATCTACATTATTTTGTCTAAGTACATCAATATATTGTTTCTCTTTTTCTAAACTTTCATCTGAATTACAAAGGACAACTGTGTAACCTTGCTTATGTGCTACATCTTCTACGGCACGTGCAACTTCTGGAAAGAATGGATTCACGATATTTGGGACAACTAAACCAATTAAACGAGATTTTTTATTATATAAAGAACGCGCTACTGTGCTAGGTTTATAATCTAGCATCTCAATCGCTCGCTCTACTTTCTTTAATGTATCCTCATGAACATATCCATTTTTATTTAACACTCTGGAAACGGTCGCAACAGATACCCCTGCTAATTTTGCAACGTCTTTAATCGTACTCATTCTCTTTTCTCCCCATTTCATGTAACCGTTTACAGAAAATAATATAACGTATTTCTAAAAATACGTCAATCATTTCTTACTAAAAAGCTTTTAAGGTTATACTCAAAAAAAGCACCGCCATAAGGCGATGCTTCTTCATTACGAATATGATACTGTTTTTTCTTTTTCTTCTACAGCAGGCTTTTCAGCACCTTTTTTACGATCTGACAGTTTAATCTTCTGTAAGAAAATTGTAAAGATAGCACCTACTACAATAAATACTAATCCTGTTAAGAATACAGTATGAAGTGAGTCTACTAAAGAATTTTTCAAAATTGGTACGATACTGTTAGCAAATGCTTCCGGCATTTGTTTTAATGCCTCTGGACTAAATAGCATCGAATATAAACCTTGTGGATCTGTATGAATCATATCTTTAAATTTTGTTACCATTTGTCCCGCTTCTTTCGGGAATGTATCTAATACAGGTACTAATTTATTTGTTAATGTTGTACCTGAAGTGTTATTCATAATTGATCCTAAAATTGTAATACCGAATGTTCCACCGATTTGACGGAAGAACTGACTTGATGATGTTACTACACCAAGATCTTTTTTCGGGAAGCTTTCTTGTAACGCTAATGTTAATGTCGGCATTACAAGACCCATTCCTAAACCGATAACCATCATATAAGAAGTAGCAGTCAGCTTCGTTGTGTGCATATCCATCGTTGTTAATAACCAGAAACCACCAGCCATAATAAGCATACCTGCGATAATTTGTGGTTTTACACCAACTTTTAATACAAGTTGCCCACCAATAATACTCATCACAATCATTGTAATCATCATTGGTGTCATAATCGTTCCTGATTCAGCAGCACTTACTCCTACGATTCCTTGCATGAAGAATGGTACGAACATAATCGCACCGAACATTCCGATACTCATAAAGAATCCAATCGCATTCAGTAATGTAAATGTGCGATTTTTAAAGAAATGCATCGGTAAAATTGGTTCTTCAGCTTTCGTTTCAACGATAACAAAGCTAACGATACCAATTACAGCTAGTGCAAATAAACCGATAATTTGCCAAGAATCCCATGCATAATCTTTTCCACCAAACGTTAACGCAAGTAATAAACTAACAACCCCAAGAATCATCGTAAAGATTCCAGCGATATCAATTTTAATTGGTCCTGTTTGTTTATGTGATTTTAATCCCATTGCGATAAAGATTGTCGCTAAAATACCAACTGGTAGGTTAATGTAGAATACCCATCTCCAGTTCACTGCGTCTACAATCCAACCACCAACTTGTGGTCCAATTACAGAAGCAAGACCGTATAACGCACCAAAAATACCTTGCCATTTCGCACGTTCTTTTCCCGTGAACATATCTCCGATAATAATCATCGCCATTGGCATCATGATACCGCCACCAAGGCCTTGAATACCACGGAAAATAATTAATTCTGTCATACCATTTGCCATACCACATAACGCCGAACCAATCATAAAGATAACTAGCCCTGTTATATATACGTTACGACGCCCTAATAAATCCGCTAATTTACCTGCAATCGGTACAACTGTCGTTGACGTTAACATATAAGCTGTTGTTAACCATGTCATTAAGCTTAATCCACCTAGCTCACCGACGATACGTGGCATTGCTGTACCTACGATTGTTCCATCTAATGCAGCAAATAGCATCGCGATTACTAAACCGATTAACAACAACTTTCTATTTATATTTTCTTGTTGCTCCATGTAATCTCCTCAATTCCTCTTAGTTATTCTCTTTTTTCTCTTGTGTCCCGCAAATAATTGTTTCTAACTTCTCAAAAAGGTGTAACAAATCTTCTCTTTCTTGCAACTCTAAGTGTGAGAAGTATTTTGCAATATGCTCGTTACGAGCAGTCATTGCCTCTTCTACCCTAGCTTTCCCCTTTTTGGTTAACTCAATGACGACAACACGACGGTCATTTTTGTCGTGATAGCGTTCTACAAGTTCTTGATCAATTAAGCGATCAATCATCACTGTAATTGCACTAGGCTTTACATACATCTTCTTTGCTAATGTTGTCGCTCTTGAGGCTCCATAATGATCTAAAATTTTTAAAATATAAAACTGTGGTGGTGTAAGTCCTGTTGCTTGCATTTGTTCTAATAACTCCGTCTGCATTTTCTTTCCAATCGAAAAGGCAAGAGCTTGAATTTTATCGATATGCGTCATATCATTTGGCATGTTATCCACCTCTTATTTAAACACTAAAATATTTAACGTATTTAAATATTAATACCCAAAATAAAATCCGTCAACAACTTTTATTCATAAAAACGTTTACAATTTTGTCACAAAGTTGTATAATTTTCGTCGAAGTTAATATTGACAGTCACGGAGAATCGGAGTATACGGCTATGAATCATAAAAAAGGAAACTTTTTTATATTTCATGGCCTTTTTATATTCTCTCTGTCTTAAACACTTCCAATTAATTAGGGGAGGATTTTCATTTTATGTTTTTTACACAATTATTTAAACCTGCGCCCCACGCAGAACGCTTACCAGCTGATCGCGTTGATAGCGAATACCGTAAATTACGTTTACAAGTATTTTTAGGTATCTTCATCGGTTATGCAGGTTACTACTTTGTTCGAAAAAACTTTTCACTAGCAATGCCATACTTAATCGAACAAGGCTTTAGTAAAGGAGAACTTGGGGTTATCCTTTCAGCAGTATCTATTGCTTACGGATTAAGTAAATTTCTTATGGGTATCGTATCCGACCGTTGTAATCCTCGCTACTTTTTAGCAGCTGGGCTATTTTTATCAGGTATCATTAATATTATTTTCGGCTCATTTTCTTTCATTACAACGAGCATTATACTTATGTTTGTACTTCAGTTTTTAAATGGATGGGTACAAGGTATGGGATGGCCTCCTTGTGGTCGTACGATGGTTCACTGGTTCTCTATTAGTGAACGTGGTACAAAAATGTCTATTTGGAATGTCGCTCATAATGTCGGTGGCGCGCTTATGCCTTCTCTTGTGACATTAGGCTTATATTTCTTTGCAAATGACTGGAAGAGTATTTTTTACTTCCCTGGTATTCTTTCAATTTTAGTTGGTATTTATGTACTAATTACGATGAGAGATACACCCCAATCTTGCGGATTACCTTCTATCGAAGAACATACTGGAGAATATCCACCAGATGAAAAAGTACAAGATCGCGAACGCGAACTTTCGGTAAAGGAAATTTTATTTACATACGTACTAAACAATAAGTTTTTATGGTACATCGCTATCGCTAACGTCTTCGTGTATTTCGTTCGTTACGGCGTTGTAGACTGGGCTCCTACTTATTTAGTAGAGGAAAAAAGCTTTACTCATAGTAGCTCACGTACAGCTTACGCTCTATATGAATGGGCTGGTATTCCAGGTACGCTTCTTTGCGGATGGATGAGTGATAAACTATTTAAAGGACGCCGAGCACCTGCTGGTATTTTATTTATGGTTGGTGTATTTATCGCAGTTCTTGTTTATTGGTTAAACCCTCCTGGTAATCCACTGGTTGATAGTATCGCACTTGTTGCAATTGGATTTTTAATTTACGGACCTGTTATGTTAATTGGTCTACACGCTCTTGACTTAGCACCAAAGAAAGCTGCTGGAACTGCAGCTGGCTTAACTGGCTTCTTCGGTTACTTAGGTGGAGCATCTTTCGCTAGTGCCGCTATGGGCTTTATCGTAGATGCATTCGGATGGGATGGCGGATTCATCTTGTTACTTGTATCTTGCGTACTTGCGATGTTCTTCCTTGCCCTTACTTTAAATACAGGATCAACAAAATCAAAACAAGCTTAAATAAAATATAATATACAGAAAATCAAACGTAAAAATAGCTCTTAGCATTTACATACATGCTAGGAGCTATTTTTTATTTACGGTACTTTTCTCACTAGTTATGACAACCAATTCCTTCCCTACTATAAAATTAAAACATTTGATGGAATAACTTTACTAAAACAGCTAACATAACAGATCCTGTGAATCCTCCTAAACAAATTAAGCTTACCCCTTGACTATATGACAAATTTTGAAATGATTTCATACCTTCCATCCTCCCCATATCCCCTTTGATACTCTTATTTTACCAATGGAAAAAATTTCATAACATCGATTTTTCTGACAACAAACTTACAAATTTGTAAGTTAACATTTTTTTAACTTATATATCTAGTATTTCCACACAGTAACAATACTTATACATAAAAAAAGACCTCGACTATATCAAGGTCTTAGTTTCCTTACAATTCATTTTACTTTATTATCATTACTGGGCACTTCACTCGTTTTGCTATTTTATGACTTACACTACCAAGTACCATTTCTTGCAATGTATTTAATCCTCTACTCCCAGCGATTACAAGATCTATATCTCCTGTATTTACATATTGAACGAGCGTATCTCCAGGATCTCCATGCAGAATCGTAATTTTGTAAGAAATTTTCTCTTTCTTTAATAATCCTTCGATCTCTTTTAATTTATCTTTTCGACTAGCTGATATTGTTTCCAAATCTGTTTGTCCGTGTATAATATCTGATTTTGCTGTTCTATTATCTACTACATATACCACTTCAACATTTGTTTCTCCGTTAAATTTCGCAATATGTGTTGCATGCTCCGCTGCCCGAAGTGCATGTTCAGAACCATCACATGCTAATATAATTTGTTTGTACATATGCTGAATCCCCTTTTCATTATCCTACTCGTATTATAATACAAAAGCC
This sequence comes from Bacillus thuringiensis, assembly GCF_014932895.1. Classification (GTDB taxonomy): domain Bacteria; phylum Bacillota; class Bacilli; order Bacillales; family Bacillaceae_G; genus Bacillus_A; species Bacillus_A thuringiensis_AA. The sequence goes on from NZ_JACYOF010000008.1 coordinate 63,746, forward strand.
CCCTTTTTTGTCTGTCAAAAAGGGGGCTAACTAATGATATAAAGTGAAACTTTAATCAGCCCTCACCAATCGGGCTTTTACGGGCAGTTGATCTCCCACCTAACTTCCTCACATTCGCCGAATTTCGAGGTGGAAGTCTTACTGCCCGTTAATGCGGGATAAAATTAAAAGATTGTAATCCTTTAACCAGCAATCCTTTTATTATAAGCCGCTAAATTTGTAACAATCTTCGAACTGCGTTCATTTAATCCCGTTATACTTACTTTCACATCGCTCTGTTCATACTTCATTATAACTTTATCAATTGCTGCTACAGCTGAATCATCCCATACGTGTGCGTGAGTAAAGTTCAGCTCAATTTCTTTCGCATCTTCATTGTATGAAAAAGCATTTATAAAATCTGCCGTAGATGCGAAGAATAGTTGGCCGTGAATTTCGTATATTTTCTTATTTTCAATATATAAATGTTTCACGTGAATCTTTGCCATATTAAATGCAAATAAAACGGCACTAATTACCGTCCCGATAATTACGCCTAATGCTAAATTGTGGGTGATAAGAACAACAACAACTGTTACGAGCATGACGAACGCATTCCCCTTTGGCACCTTATGAAATGTTGCTACAGAATTCCAATCAAATGTCCCGATTGAAACCATAATCATAACAGCAACTAAAGCTGCCATCGGAATATGAACAACATAATCACCTAAAACGAATAGTAATACAATTAAAAATCCGCCCGCTACAAATGTTGATAAACGACCTCGTCCACCTGATTTAATGTTAATAACAGATTGACCAATCATTGCACAGCCTGCCATTCCCCCAAAAAATCCAGCAACAATGTTCGCAATCCCTTGGCCACGTGCTTCTTTGTGCTTATTACTTTCTGTATGTGTCATATCATCTAAAACCGAAGCTGTTAATAAGGACTCCAGTAAACCAATAATTGCAAGCATAACTGCGTACGGTAAAATTATCCCTAATGTCTCTAATGTAAATGGCACGTCAGGCATACTAAAGAACGGCAACTTTTCTGGTAAACTTCCCATATCTCCTACTGTTTTCAACTGTAATCCGCTCATAAGTGCAATGCTTGTCACAATAATAATTGAAATAAGTGTAGACGGAACAGCCGTCGTAATACGTGGAAATAAATATATAATTGCAAGACCTAATGCGACAAGTGCATACATTTGCCAAGTTGCATTTTTAAAATGCGGCAATTGTGCTGTAAAAACTAAAATTCCAAGTGCATTTAAAAAACCACTCATAACTGATTTAGGGACAAATTTCATAAACGAACTAAGTTTGAAAATGCCAAAAATAATTTGGACAATACCTGTTAATATTGTCGTAGCAAATAAATATTGCAAACCATGATCTTTCACAAGCGTCACCATTAATAATGCCATTGCACCTGTTGCGGCTGAAATCATCCCAGTTCTTCCGCCCACAAACGAGATTGTAACCGCAATACAAAAGGCCGCGTATAATCCAACGGTCGGATCCACGCCTGCAATAACGGAAAAAGCTATCGCTTCAGGAATTAACGCTAAAGCAACAACAATACCCGATAACACATCCCCTTTCACATTAGAAAACCAGTCATTTTTTATCGTTTGAAACAAAGTACCACTCCTCTACTCTTTTATAATTTGATTTCCCCCATAAGAAAATCAGGGCTGACTGCACGAAGGCTATTATATAACGAGTAGAGAGACTTGTACTATGTAAAAGTTTCCTAAAGAAAAAACGCTACCTTCGTAGCGTCTTTTCTCATTTCATTAATGTCCACCGTGACCTTGACCACTTTCTTGAACAATCTCTAATCTCTCATCTAATATTCCTTGTGTTTCAAATGAAATATCACTAGTACTGCCTAATAGGAAACCATGGTTATATGGTCCCAATGTTGGGTCATCCTTAAACTTCGGCTGAATAGTAGCAAGGAAGTCATACACTGGTTGTGAAACTTTACCTTCTTCTAACAATACAACAGGTGCGTGTTTACCCATATGTGAAAAAGGTGCTCCCGCAATCGCTAATTCTGGTGTTTTGCTTGAAACAAATGACAAACCGTGACCTGACTTTGTAAATCCCCAGCCAAATTTTGTTTTTTCATCTTTAAACTTCGCAAATGCAATAGAATTTTCTACTGGAGTCTCTCCACTAATACGCGTTACTTTCCCGTATTTACTTAACTCTTTTTCTACTTCTTTTGAAACAATTTTTTCTGGCCCTAACACATATATATTTGCTTTATCTTTTCTCATCTTTAGCGCCTCAATTGTTGCTTCTGGCACTTTGTCTTTTTCTACATATAAAAGAGGTTCAGGCATATGAGAAATCCAGTTTACAGCTGGTGTTGTATATAAACGCCCTTCCTCTTCAGATGAACCGACAATAACGCTACTCGGATAATTCCCTGTTATATCAGCATATTCTTTATCAACATCTTTAGCAAATGTAGCTGGATCCATTTCTTTTATTTGCTTTACTTTATAGTCTTTTAATTGCTCTAGTGCAGAAGCACTTACATCCCCCATCACCATAATTTGCGTTCCATCTTTCGTTCCGAGTGGATTTAATCTTTTTATTTCTTTTAACGTCATTTCCGGCACCTTTTCTTTTTCTATAAATAAAATCGGACCATTATTCGGATGGTGAATAAGATCGGCACTGGCAACACCTAATTGCCACTCGCTCACTGGTACTAAAATAACAGCGCCTGGCTGGTTCTCCTTATGGGTCGCTGGCCATATCGTTTGCGAAGTTAATACTGCCATTTGCAGAGGGTCATTTGTATTTAATCTCGTTACATTTTTTAAACTTGTCGTTAATACATCCTTAGATGCACCTATATTCATTTCTTTCGGCGCAGTTATCTCCTGATTCATTTTCATTTCCTTTTGCTCTGTTTTCTTCTCTTTTGTTGATTCATGGTTTTTATGGTCTGTATTCGTTTGTCCACATGCAGCAAGACTGGCCGCTGTAATTATTGTTATCCCAAGGATCCGGGTCTTTGTTTTCACTATATCGCCTCCATGCTAATCATTTTTGAGCCAATATCATTACCTAAAATAGAATTTCAACTTTACAATAACAAGCAATTCTGAAGAAATTATGCAGACGCATCATAATCTGCACCATTTCTTCATGATTTTGCATTACACTTTAAGTAACGATTATAAAGATGGAGGGCTCTCTATGATTGATATACTGCTCGTAGACGATGAACCGAGAATGCTTGAATTATTAACGCTTTACCTTACTCCAGTTGGATATAACTGCATGTGTGCGACATCAGGAGAAGAAGCTATTTTACATATAGAGAATCGAAACTTTAAATTTATTTTACTCGATATTATGATGCCAAAGATGGACGGATGGGAAACGTGCAAAAAAATCCGCTCATTTAGTAACGTTCCTATTATTATGGTTACCGCTCGCGATCAAACAGTAGATATCGTCCAAGGATTAAAACTCGGAGCGGATGATTACGTAACGAAACCTTTCCATGAAGAGGAACTTTTCGCAAGGATTGAAGCTGTTTTAAGGCGCACAAATGAACATAAGCAAATCCAATATCACAGCATTTTATGGGATGAGGCAAAGCACTTCGCTTCTGTACATAATGAAGAACTCCTTCTCACACCAATCGAATTTTCTTTACTCGGATTATTTTTACGCCATGTGAACTACGTATTAAGTCGTGATCAGCTCATTGAACGAATTTGGGGATTCAATACAAATACAGAAGATCGCACAGTCGATTCACATATTCGTAATTTACGTGATAAATTGCGAAAAGGAAATTTCCCTATTGATCATCATTTAAAAACTGTGTACGGAGTCGGTTATCGATGGGTTGATACAGAACATTAAGGAGCAAAACAATGAAGCGAATTTCAATTCAATTCGGATTTTATTTTTTAATTGTTACACTTTTAATTGAAAGTGTTCTCTTTATTTTACTCTATTATAGTCTTGTAAACACTAGAGTAAATGAAGAAATGACTGCTTTATTAAAACGAGGAAATAGTCATCGAGATGTGCTTGAAAAATATTATGATAAGCAAACAATCTCTCACGTAGCATTAATGGAATCTGAAGCTGAAACAACTGTTGTTATTACAAATGCAAATAAAGAAGTACTGGCCAAATCCAACGAAATAAACGCGACTATAAAAGATCATATTAGTAGAATGCAAACTCGAACAGACCATAATGGAGCGATTATAGAAAATCATTGGAAGACATCTAATTATATTTGTACAGTTAGCCCCATTGTAGTGGCTGGAAAACATAAAGGTTATGTGTACATGTTTCTTGGAACAGAATCAATTGAAGAGATGATTAATGGATTAACGAAACAATTTATTATTGCCGGTATCATTACTTTTCTACTAACAGTCATCACCATTTTTCTATTATCTCGGTTATTAACAAAACCATTGTTACACATGAAACATGCCACTGAAAAAATGAGTAAAGGAGATTTATCAGTTTCGTTAACGACTACCCGAAATGATGAAATTGGTGAACTAGCATCATCTATTCAAACGCTCGCAAATGATCTACATTATATGAAAAAAGAAAGAAGTGAATTTCTAGCAAGTGTTGCTCACGAATTACGAACACCTTTAACATACGTAAGAGGTTATGCGGACATTGCATTAAAAGAAAGCACACCTCCTGAGCAACGTTTACGGTATTTATCTATTATAAAAGATGAGTCTGATTATATTACGAATTTAGTTCAAGATTTGTTTTTACTTGCCAAAATGGAAAAGCACAGCTTTTCTATTGAAGTAAAAGAAGTTCATTTATACCCTTTTCTTACTCGCATAACTGAAAAAGTAAACGCCATATATAAGGAAAGACATATTAAAGTCTCATTCACTTCTCCGTCTTCACTGTTAGTAAACTTAGATGAACAGCGATTCGAACAAGTAATAGTGAACATTTTAAATAATGCTTATAGACATTCAAAAGAACATTCTTATATCAATATTTCTGTTACAGAAGAACATAACTGTATTTCCATCAAAATTGAGGATGAAGGTGATGGTATTCCGCCTGAAGACCTCCCTCACATTTTTGATCGCTTTTACCGCGTTGATAAAGCAAGATCACGAGCTACAGGCGGAACTGGTTTAGGACTCTCTATCGTGAAAGAAATTGTAGAACTACACGGCGGGAATATTACTGCAACAAGTGAAATTGATCATGGATCTTGTTTTACAATTTCATTACCATCTATATAAAGTGAAATTTTAACCAGTGGGGGCATCCCCACTGGTTATTAGTTGAACCAATCGGGCGTTTACGGGCAGTTGATCTCCCACCTAACTTCTTGGCTCCATCTGAATTTAAGGAGGAGTTTTACTGCCCGTTAATGCGGGATAAAAACACGACTATCATCAATAGTCGTATTTTTATTATTTTACCTTATAATATAAATTTACAAATTGCCCAAAACGTTTCGTATCCGTTAAAGTTAAATCAATTTGTGGATTCTTTTCTTTAAATAATGGAATACCAGAACCTAATATATGAGGTGTAATCGTAACAATATATTCATCAATTAGATTACTCTTAAAAAATTCTCTCAATAGACTCCCTCCACCGACCATCCATATTTTAGATCCTTCCTGCTCTTTCAACCTTTTTGTAAACTCCACTACATCTTCATTTACAAACTCTACATGTCCGTTTGAACCCTTTTCTGAGTTAGAAAAAACATAACATTTTTTATCTAAATACGGGAATGTTTCCGTATGCTCTACTACATAATCGTACGTTCTCTTTCCCATGATTATTGTATCAATTGTTTCGTACATTTCTGTATAACCGTTGTCTCCCTCTCCTTCCGTTTCCATTAACCACTCTAAATCATCGTCTTCTTTTGCAATAAATCCATCTAAGCTCGCTGCTATAAATAAAACCATTTCGCGTGACATATCTTTTCCTCCTTACGCCTCATCTTGATAAAATTATGATGTAAGCAATATACTAACAGTAAAACATGACAATTAATGGCATGTAAAAAAGAAAAAGGTGATATCCTTGTCAAAAGCAAAACGTTTATTAGATATTCTTATATTTGCTTCTGCGAAAAAAACATTTACAGCTCAAGAAATAGCTGATGAATTTAATATTTCCGTTCGTACGGTTCATAGATATATTTTAGATTTAAGTGATATGGGATTACCCATTTACGCTGAGCAAGGCCGTAATGGAGGATATAAAGTATTAACAAACAGCATGCTTCCTCCCATTTTATTTACCGAAGAAGAAGCGGTCTCCATCTTTTTTGCCTTTCAATCTTTAAGCTACTACCGAGACTTACCTTTTAATACAGAAATCAATTCTGTTACTCATAAACTGTATAGCTCTCTACAAAATAATGCGAAAGCGAAAGTTGATAAAATACGTTCTTATATCGCTTTTTGGAATCCGAAGAGAACAATCAAGACACCTTTTTTAAACGAAGTATTAACCGCAGCTATTGAAAATAAAAATTTATACTTTCAATACGAATCTAAATCGGGGATAAAAACAAAACATGTTCATCCTCTCGGTGTGTATGCTCACGATGGTTTATGGTATTTGCCGTCCTATGACTTTAGCAGAAAAAAAATATTATTGTATCGTGTCGATCGTATTCTTTCTATATTATCAACGGAAGAAAATAAAGATACATTCATGAATTTAGAAGAATGGTTTTCCTCTAACTCTAACGTAGTAAACATTCCGACTCAGTTACATGTTTTACTAACGACAGAGGGTGTGCGCCAATGTAAAAGCGTTCCTTACCTTGAAGAATTCGTGGTAATAAACGAAGATGGGACAGGATATATACATTCAACAATTGATAAAGGTGAAATTAACTTTATTACCCCTTTATTTTATAGACTTGGAAAAGATGCAAAAGTTTTAGAGCCGAAGGAATTAATAGATGGTTTACGCATACGTGCAGAAGAAGTTTTACATATGTATGAAGACTAGAAAGGCGTAAGAAAATTCCTCTTACGCCTTTTCAGCATGCAGTATTTTCTCTATCGCTTCTTTTAACAATGTCTTTGTTTCTTCAAAGTTATGATCCTTCTTTTCTCCCGGCTGTACCGTATAAAACTCAGCAAACGAGCGTTCTTTATATCTTGGCACAATATGCATATGATAGTGTGTTAGCTCGTTAAAGATTCCACCATTTTGAAAAACTGTAATTCCGTCAGGTTTATATAGTGACTTAATCGCCTTTGCAATCACTTTAGAAGCATCCATAACCGCTTGCGTTACACCATCATCTAATTCGTCCACTTCTAACACATGCTGCTTTGGCACAATTAAAGTATGTCCTGGATAAAAAGGTGCATGATCTAAAAAGCACGTTACATAACCATCTTCATATATTTTTTCTTCTTCGTTCGCTAATTTACAGCCTAGGCAGTCCATTACACATTCCCCTCTTTCTAAAACATAAAAAACGTGAGAGCCGTATTCTCACGCTTTTATGTTTCACTTTATTAATTCAATTGTTTCCGTAACCTTTATGCTATCTTTTACAGATTGAACAATCGTACAATTCTTCACTGCAAGTTGCAGCGCCTTGTCTAACTGCTCTTCTGTAATGTTTTGCGCTTTAATTTTGTAATGCAAATGAACGCTTTCAACTGGTTTCGATAAAGCTTCACTTCTCCCAATTTCAGCTTCAATTGTAAACGTATCGTATGTAATACGTTTCTTTTCTAAAATTGTTCGAAAGACAATTGCACTACATCCTGCGATAGAAGAAACGAGTAATTGTAACGGTGAATACCCGTTTTCTTTTCCAATCGCTAATTGACCATACGATAATTCTGCCTCTATATCATCATGCTTGATTGTTAGTTTCATACGTTGTGTCCATCTCCACTTTCATCGGTTTCTTCCTTTTCTTACTAATATAATAATATATATAGCAGAAAATGATAAATGGAATACCACAATATAACGCCATTCGTTGTTCAGGAATAAAAGCTAAACTAATAACAACGATGCTATTTGTAACTAAAGCTAAAATTGGAACAATTGGATATAATGGTGTTTTATACTTTAAATCCTCTAACTTTCCTCCGCCTTTTATATACTGACTTCTAAAGCGAAGTTGCGATAAAGCAATAATGATCCAACTCGAAACAGCGGATAAACCAGCTATAGATAATAAATACATATATACTGTATCTTCTGCAAGGAAACTTGTTAATAAAGATAACGCCGCAACAGCAATTGTGACAACTAGCGCTGTAATTGGAATACCACGTTTATTTACCGTCTTGAAGGAAGTTGGTGCCATTCCTTCATTTGCAAGTGACCATAATATACGAGTTGCTGCATATAATCCTGAGTTTGCTACAGATAGTAACGCAGTAATAATAACGAAGTTCATAATATCAGCTGCATACGGAATACCGATTTTATCAAATACAACTACGAATGGACTTTCAATTACGCCTGCTTCTTTCCAAGAAATTAATCCTACTAAAATTGTCATTGTTAAAATGAAGAATAACATAATGCGCCATACTGTATTACGAATTGCGCGTGGAATTGTTTTTTCAGGCTCTTGGCTCTCTCCTGCTGCAATTCCGATCAACTCTGTTCCTTGGAATGAGAAGTTAACTGTAATCATCGTAAGTAGTACGGCAGCTAGTCCATTTGGGAAAAGTCCACCATCGCTTACAAAGTTAGAGAAAAGAGGCGCAGCTTCTTTTCCATCATATGATATAAATCCTAGTAGTGCACCACCACCAAGAATAACAAATGCAAGAATTGTAATTACTTTAATACTGGAAAACCAAAACTCTAATTCAGCGTAACTTTTCGCTGATATAGCATTTGAAGCATATAAAATAACCCCAAATACGAGACACCATACCCAAACATCAACAGTTGGAAACCATCTTTTCATCATTAAACCGATTGACGTTAATTCTAGTCCTACTGTTACTGCCCAACCAAGCCAATATAGCCAGCCGATCATAAAGCCCGTTCCTGGTCCAATAAACTTCGTCGCATACTTTTGGAAAGATCCCGAAACTGGCATTGCTACCGTTAGTTCTCCAAGACAAAGCATTGTTAAATACATAATAAATCCGCCCACTAAATATGAAAGGATGGCTCCCCCTGGTCCAGCCTGATTAATGGTGTAACCTGAACCTAGAAAAAAACCAGTCCCGATTACACCACCTAGTGCGATCATAAATAAATGCCTACTCTTCATCGTACGATGTAATTTCTCATTCGTTGGTTGCTGCATCTAAATCCTCCCCCTACAAATACCCCTATATCTTGTTAAAATTTTCTGATAATAAAAATATACACGAAAGCGATTACAATTTCTATATAAAATTAACACTTTTCTGATAAAATAATATAAAAAATCGAATTATTGTAAGATTAAGATGCTATTTAGAGGAAAATAAGGAGAAACAAGGAAAAAGCCCTTACATATATTGTAAAGGCTAGCGAATCTCTAATCTTCTCGATAAAATTGATAAACTATAATTCACTATAAAGTACATACAAGCCACTAATATAAACGTTGGAATCATATAATTTACATTTTGTCCGCTAATAATTTGTGCATTATGCATAAGCTCTGGCAATGATATAACAACTGCTAACGATGTATCTTTTAGTAATGAAATAAACTGACTAACAAGTGGCGGAACCATTCTTCTTAATGCTTGCGGCAAAATAATATGCCAGAGCGCTTGAACATACGTTAATCCTGAAGATCTTGCAGCCTCAATCTGCCCTTTTTCAATAGACAATAAACCGCTTCGAACAATTTCAGATATCATTGCCGCTTCAAATATCGTTAAAGCCACAATTGCAGCTGTTATAATCTCTAACTTCAATCCCGCTTCTGGAAGCGCAAAATACGTAAAAAATATAATTAAAAGTAGCGGCAAATTTCGAATCACTTCAACGACAAAGCCTAATATTTGTGAGACGACAGGTATTTTCGTGTAGCGCACTATTCCTATTACACTACCAATGATAAAGCTAAGTACAATGGCTACGAGCGCTACCTCTAACGTTATGAGTAATCCTTTTAGTAAAAAAAGAATATGATCACCTGTTATTGCTCCCTTAAAATCCATTTACACCGCCTCCTTTGCTAAGCGTTTTTCTAAATAACGCACTAGCATACTGAGCGGAATTGTTAATAGTAAATAAAACATCCCAACAAATATATAAACATCGAACGTAACAAATGTCTTCGTTGAAATTAAGTCTCCTTGATACATTAAATCAGCACCAGCGATAATTCCGAGTATTGAGGAGTTTTTAACTAAATTGAGAAATTGGTTTCCTAAAGGGGGAATTACAATTTTCACAGCTTGAGGTAAGACGACATAATACATCGCCTGCACATACGTTAATCCGGAAGACCGCGCCGCTTCCATTTGTCCTTTGGCAACTGATAAAATACCAGCGCGAATTACTTCTGCAATAAATGCTGCAGTGTATATCGTAAGCGTAACGGTTCCTGCTACAAAGCCATTTAACGTAATTCCTATTACAGGTAAAGCAAAATAGAATATAAATGCGATTAATACGAGTGGAATATTTCTTACAAACTCTACAAAAACAGATCCCATCCAATTCAAAATACGAATCGGTGCAATGCGCATTACCGCCAAAATTACACCTAGAATAAAACTACCTATTAATGCGATTACACTAGACATAACTGTATATTTAAACCCTTCTAAATACATATCAATGTTATTCGTTAATATAGAAATATCCGGCACATATTCTCCCCTCTTTCTCTACAAGAAGAGGATGAGCACTCTCATCCCCTCACTTCTACTATTTACTTTTCTGGTTTTTGTCCAATCCATTTCTCGTACAACTTATCGTACTCTCCGCTCGCCTTCATATCTTTTAGCAAGCTATTAATCTCTTTCGTTAAATCATCTGCACCTTTTTGCACTGCAATTCCGTACGGTTCATCTGTGAAGATCTTTCCTACCACTTCATAATTAGAATCTTGTTTTGCCATTCCGTATAAAATCGCATTATCTGTTGTTAAAACATCACCTTTACCTGCTTTTAACGCTGTAAATGCCTCACTGTAATTTTCAAATTCTAATACAGTCGCTTCTGGTGATTTTTGACGTATATTATTTGTAGACGTTGAGCCTTTTACAGCCAATACTTTAACGCCTTGTTTCACATCATCAATGCTCTTAATATTGCTTCCTTTTTTCACAAGTAACGATTGTCCTGCTTTGAAATATACATCTGAAAAATCTACTTCTTTTTTACGTTCTTCCGTAATGGTCATTGTTGCAACAATCGCATCAATATCACCATTTTTTAGCATTGGAATACGCGTTTTAGAAGTTACTTCTTTCAGCTCTAGTTTCTTTTCATCACCAAGAATTTTTTTCGCAAGCGCCTTCGCAATATCAATATCGAATCCTTCTACCTGTCCTGTTGAAGGATTCTTTAGTCCAAATAAATTCGTATCATTCTTCACCCCAACTACTAATTTCCCACGCTTCTTAATTTGCTCAACAACTCCGCCTTGCTTCGTATTTGTTTCCTTCGCCTCATCCTTTTTACTGCCACATCCAGCAACGACAAGTACGAATAAACATGAGAATACAATTAAAGTAAACAACTTTTTCATTTTAAGCATGAAATTCCTCCTTTAATGATTTAACACTCGGCTTAAAAATAAACGAGCTCTTTCTTGTTCAGGATTCGCAAAAAATTGTGCTGGTGTTGTATCTTCGATAATTTGGCCAGCATCCATAAATAAAATCCTATCTGCTACTTCGCGTGCAAATCCCATCTCATGTGTGACGACGACCATCGTCATCCCTTCTTTAGCTAGCGTTTTCATAACATCCAGCACTTCCCCAATCATCTCTGGATCAAGAGCAGACGTTGGCTCATCAAATAGCATAATTTCCGGCTGCATCGCAAGTCCTCTAGCAATCGCTACCCTTTGCTGTTGTCCTCCAGATAATTGATGCGGGTATACATTAGCCTTCTCCGGAATTCCTACTTTCTCTAGATAAAACATCGCTGTTTTCTCAGCGTCTTCTTTTGAAACTTTATTTACTTTAATCGGTGCTAGTGTAATATTTTGAAGAACTGTTTTATGCGGGTATAAATAAAAATGCTGAAAAACCATCCCTATATTTCTGCGTAATTCATTCATATCCGTTTTCTTATTGTGTACCTCTGTATTTTGTACAATTAATTCTCCGTCTGTAATTGTCTCTAATTGATTTATACACCGAAGCAATGTACTTTTTCCTGACCCTGAAGGCCCTACAACTACTACCACTTCACCTTTTTTCACTTGCACATTAATATTTTTCAATACTTGAAAGTTACCATAGTATTTATTTACATTACGAAACTCTATCAACATACTCCCCTCCTTCCCCTAACAAAGCATGTACATTCTTTTTATATTCAAAAATAGGTAAAAAAATAACTTCCAACTACATTTTGCCCATAAAAAAAGAGCAAAGGGATTTCCCTCTGCTCTTTCATTTCACTTCTATTAAGATACTCCTTCCTTCTTATCTTTCCCGTACTCATGCTCCCAAAAATCAGCATTTTTAATTCCTAATGGCTGTGGATCAAATACTGGATCTTTTCCTTCTTTTTTCTGCTTTTCATAATCCTTTAATGCAACTAATGCAGGTTTTTGTAATAGTAAAATCGCAATGATATTTACCCATGCCATAATTCCTACACCGATATCACCTAAAGCCCACGCCGTTGCTGCTGTTTTTATACAGCCGTAGAACACAGCTCCTAAGAATACAAATTTTAGTACCATGGACATCCAAGGACGATCTTTATCACGATTTAAGTAAGCGATATTTGTTTCCGCAATGTAGTAATACGCCATAATTGTTGTAAACGCGAAGAATAATAGCGAGATTGCGACGAAACCGTTTCCAAATCCAGGGAAAACAGATTCTACTGCTGCCTGTGTATATCCAGGTCCTGGCTGAGCACCATTTAATTTATTAACGATAAAGTTTTTTCCGCTTGCATCAAATACGTTATACATGCCTGTAATAATCATCATAAATGCTGTTGCTGAACAAACAAATAATGTATCAATGTAAACGGAAAATGCTTGCACTAAACCTTGCTTAGCTGGATGTGACACTTCTGCCGCTGCTGCTGCATGTGGTCCAGTTCCTTGTCCTGCTTCATTGGAATAAATACCACGCTTTACACCCCAAGAGATTGCCAAACCGATAATGCCGCCAAAAGCAGCTTCTAATGCAAATGCACTTTTTATAATTAACATAAATGCTTCTGGTAATTTTTCAATATTCATAGCAACAATAACGCAAGCTACTAAAATATAACCTACTGCCATAAATGGTACGACAACTTGCGCTACGTTAACAATTCGCTTTACTCCACCGAAAATGATAAGAGCCAATACGACAACTAATACAGCTCCTGATACGGTAGTATTAATTCCAAAAGCCGTTTCTAAACTTACAGCAATACTATTTGCTTGCACACCTGGTAATAAAAGCCCTGTTGCAAGAATCGTCGCTGCAACGAATACTAAAGCATACCATTTTACACCTAGCCCTTTTTCAATGTAATAAGCCGGTCCACCACGAAACTGTCCTTGATGTTTCGTCTTATATATTTGTGCTAATGTCGATTCAACATAAGCTGATCCTGCCCCTAAGAAAGCTACTGCCCACATCCAAAATACAGCTCCTGGTCCACCGAATGCAACCGCTGTTGCTACCCCAGCTATATTCCCTGTACCTACGCGCCCTGATAACGAAAGTGCTAATGCTTGGAATGAAGAAACACCAGCATCTGATTTTTCTCCTTGAAATGTCAGCTTCACCATTTCTCCTACATGCCTTACTTGTAAAAATTTCGTTCGAATGGAAAAATATAAACCTACTCCTAAACATAAATAAACAAGTGCTGGGCTCCAAACAATATTATTTAACCAATTTACGAAAGCTTCCAACATTCCCCCTCCTTCTTTATAAAGAATATTCAGAATATATATAAAATTATAAGTGTATACCGAATCTATAACAATATTATTTTAATAAAATAAACATATTTTTGTATAAAAAAACAAAGCATATATTTATTTTATATACTTTGTTTTAACAAGAATGTATTATATATTCACAATTGCTTCTTTTTTTACAATTCTTTCATAAAGTTGTTCAGCTAATTCTCTGAAATGATCTGGCATATCTTTCCCTTTAAACTTCTTTTGGAGCGTTCCGTATAAACCTATATCACGTAAACGTAAAAATAACGGTAATGATACATACCAACTATTAGCTAGAAGATGCTCACACTCATAACCCTTTCGTAACACTTGTAACTGTTTACGAGCGAATATCGTCTTCTCCTCCGCCGTCCATGGTGTAAAAAGAACAGAGTAATAAAGAACCATTGCCAAATCATGAATGAAATAATTATAGGTCGCATCATCAAAATCAAAGATTGTTAGCTCTTTTCCATCATAATGAAAATTACCTGGATGAATATCACCATGCATAAGGCCGAATGTTTCTCTTTCAATTGGGAGAGCCCTTATTTCCTCCATTAATACAGCAGCAATCTCTTTCACTTTCTCATCTTCTAATTCATTTACAATCCCACTCTCGTCCTCTTCCCACGTATCACGGTAGTATGTTTTAGGATAATTCATTGTAAGGCGGTGCAGTTGTCCAATTGCTTTTCCCCACGCTTCAAAGTACGTCTCTCCCCAATAAGGCGATTCTTCTCCCTTTACTTGCTCACCTTTTGCATATGTAAATAAAGAAACGAAAAAGGAAGTTCCATCCTCTGCTACGATTTCTTCTACAAGATTTTGAGACTTTGAGTAAAGAGGTCCTGCTACCTTTGCCCCGTTCTCCGCAACATAGCGTAAAAAATCCAGTTCAGCCTCTACCTCTTTTTTAGAGCGATGAGAAGAATGTGTTAAACGTAATACGTAATCTTCATCATTTTTATCCTTCGCCTTAAAAATATAATTTTCAAAATCTCCAAGTGGCTCTTCCTCCACTGTTACATGAAATACCTCTGCTGCTCTTGCTAAAATCTCTTTTGTAAAAACACGTTCTACAGCTATTTCCATATGTATCCCTCCTATATATTTTCTTAATTCGACATAAATGTGAGAAGTACTGCTATGAAATTGAATAATGCGTGGACAATCATAGACGATAAAATAGAATTGGTCTTCTCATATAACCACGCAAATACTACTTCGCTTAAAAAATTAACCGGTAATGTGTTATATGTTGGAATATGGACAACGGTAAATATTATGGAACCTATAAGTACACCACCCCATATGCCATATTTATTACGAAAAAACGTATAAAAAGCACCTCGATATAAAATCTCTTCATATATTGGTGATATAACTGCCGCTCCAATTACCGCGATACAGAACGCGTATATTAATTTATCATTTTGGATTGTCTCCGTTTTACTATTTTCAAAAGAAATACCTATTTTCTCCATGATCATGAATACAGCAATTAACTACAATTAAGAAAATAACCGCTATAACTGTCCAGAAGAAATCTTTCCATGAAAGCTTCCGAATTCCAATGTCTTTCCACGACAGTTTATATCTTTTTATGCAAAAAAGATATAAACTACAAAAGTAAATATCACTGCCATTATAAGTCCCATTCATACTCCAGCATATAATGAGTTCCCTATTATCTTTAAAGCATAGTCATAAAAAAGAGATTCAACTGTTACCGGAACAATAATGAATACAAACATAAATAAATATAAGATTTCTTGCTATCCCCTATATCCTACTTTCTTCAGTATAAAAGATGATATAACGTAACTTTCAAGCTACTTTTTTCAAATAATCCAAGCATAATTTTCTCACAAAACACAAAGAAGGTTGATTCACTCAATCAACCTTTACACTATTAAAAATACTATTTCTCAATTCTTCATTAATTCATTCTCATATATAACATTTATCTTTATTTCTCTTCCCCTTTTGCCTGCATTGAATTGAAGGTCCAATTTAACTTCAATGCATCTCCCTGGAATACATTTTGCTCTTCATCGTTATCTACAAATGTGAACATTACATAGAAAGTATCATCATCACCAGGAGCAAGTCCATTTCCTTCTCGATCTACAACTCCTTTTTGTACTAGGTCAGGAATACTTCCATTTTGCGTAGCTTCCTTTAATTCTGACAATGTAGTAGACCAAATTGGAACTTCATTTTTATCCAAATTCCACAAGAAATCAACACGGATATGATCACCAAGATCCGCATTTCCATTATCTCCTTTAGCATCGATTACACTGTAATCTGTAAGAAGTTTCACGTCTCCTATTGCTAAGGTCCCTTTGTTAACTAATTGAAAGCCGCGCTCCATTTCATCACCCGGTTTAATATTATCAACATTAATAACAACTTCAGGATTAATGCTCAAATCTAAAGTACCCGCTGCAAACGTGTTTTGTGATACTTCCTTATCACTAAAATACGCATATGTTCCCCCGCCAATTAAAGATAAACCAAGCGCTGCAGTTACAACACCCATACCAAGTTTTTTCTTAATACTCATTTCACAAGTCCCCCTATTTTTAAAGTTCAAATTACAAACCGTATTTCCATCCCACAAACAATAATAATTAAGCAACTACCTTGTCCCATAATTTACTTCATGTACCCAAATAGCTATTATTTTAAGAATAACCGGTAATGTTACAGTGAATCATTACCGGTTCATTGTTAGTAAAACCCAGTTCCTTCTGTGTTCATTGCTTTATCGCTTCGTCTACCCTAGAGGTGTACCCCTTATTTTTTTGGTTCTAAACCAATAGAGCGTAAGATTTTATCTAACGTCACTGGCCCTACATTTTCTTTCGGTTTCTGATTTTCTTTAGCATCTGAACCCTTTTTCAAGAAGTTTTTCTCGATAAAACGAATATCTGTTTCATCTACAATACCATCTTGATTTATATCTCCATCTTTTACAGATACTTTTCCTTTTCCATACGATAAAGCTGCTATTCTAGCATCTTGAATATCTACCATTTTATCGCCGTTTACATCACCTGCAAGGTTGTCGTCCATATCAGCTCTAAAGTTTTGTCCCACTAATTCTCCATCTTGCATTTTTCCTATTTTTGTTGTTAGTTTACTATTTAAATGACCTGGCATTTCTACGAAAATATCATATTCTTTATCGCTTACAGGAACATTATGAACTTCAAATTGTCCATGATCATCAATCGTTCCTGTATATTTCTTTCCATCCTTGCCAACTACGTACACTTTTGCTCCTAATTTTGTGTAGTCGTTCTTACCTAAATAACCATCTTCATTCAAGAATGCTTCTGGTCCGATATACCCTCTAACTGTAGAATGCTTCGAAATAATAGAGAAGGATTTATCCTTAAACACAGGAATTTCAACACCTTCTGCTGCACCAGATTTTGTATAAGAGAATTTATCTGCTCCAAATGCAGTTACATCATTAAAATATTCATCGCTTGTCATTTCAAATGTAACATCTAAAAATGGTGTGTCTCCATCTAACCCTTTAAATTCTTTTCCCTCTAACGACGCACCAACTTTCACCTTGTTTTCCCAAGCTCCTTCTGTATTTATAGCTGGGTCTTCTAATTTCAAGTTTAATCCATGTTGTTTTGCATATTCCGTAAGCGCTGAATTTGGTTTCACATCTGTAAATTTAAATAGCTGCTTGTTATAAGGAATTTCAAACGTTCCTGTCATAAGTTGTTTTACATTATTGAGATTTAAAGTTAATGTAATTTTCTCTCCTAATTTGATTTTATCTTTGTCATAGCTTGGAACAGCGTATTCCGTTCCCTCTTTAACAAAAACATAGTCTTTAAATCCTGCTATCATATCCCCTGCAGTTGCAAGGTCATATCCAAATAATCTTAAATTTAACGGTTCATTTATTTCCTCTGGAAGTACTCCAAATTTAAAATCACCATTTGCTTGAATTGTATTCAGCCACCCTGATGGAAAGGCCGAGTTTTGATAATATACAATTTGATTAGCTTTTTGGTCATACTGCAGGCCTTTTACCTTTAATGCATCCACTGTAGAATCATAAATATTACCATGTACCCATAATGCTCGCTGACCGTCTTCTTCCTTAAACATAGAATCATTTACTTCATGTATACCAGATTGTACATCTTTAAATTTCATTTCAGGTATTACATTATCAATGATAATGCTATCGCCTTTTGTATAAGATTTTCCTTCTTTATCATATCCAACGAAGTTCAATTCGTAATCTCCATCAGGCAACATAACAGGTTTATCTCCAATTGGATGAGCAGGATCTCCTGTAAATGGAAGTACATACCCTCCCATACCAGAAAACATCATATATTCAACATTTGGTGCTAGACTACTTGCATTAAGTGTACCAACGACTCCTAATGCCTTTCCTGTTTTTCGATCCTTCACAACTGCATCAATGGTTTCAAGAGGACTATTTAATTTAAATACCAACGGCGAACTTGGTCTTTCCATAAATGGATGGAATTTAGATGCATCTGTTGCCATTGCGTCTCTCAGTAGATCTACAGACGCAATCCCTTTTTCTGTGAATTTAACGGCAAATGGTACTTGATATACTTCTTTTTCATTGTTTTTATTTGAAATATGAATATATCCCTCATATCTGCCAAATCCAGCGTTTTCTGGAATGATAATTTCAGGGCTAATTTCCCCTGATGTACCAGGAGCCACTTTAATAGAATCTTGTACGTTCAGCTTCACACCATTCTTCGCTGCATCCTGCACACCTACACTTGTAGGTGAAAACTCTACTTCTAATTTGAACTCTTTTCCGTCTGTTTTACTATTGTTCTTAATTAGGATTTTCCGGCTATCTTTAATAGGCCCATTTCCAAGTTGGTTTTTATACCCAAATGCAATAGAACCTGTTTTTTCTTCAATTTCTACTTCTTCATCATTTACAACGTTTGATGTTTTATCAATAACCTCGATAGATGTATCTGCATGAACTGCACGATATGCATCAATTCGGCCTGAGCCCACCTCAAATACAGAGCGCTCTTCTTTTAAGTCAACTGCGGTATTCATAAGTGCCTCTTTTACTTCAAAAGGACTATAATTTGGATGTTCTTGTAAAATGAGTGCTGCTACCCCCGCAGTATGAGGAGTTGCCATAGATGTACCTGACATACGTCCATAAGCTACCGGATAATTTTCTCCATCCTTTGGATCATTAATATATTCAGGAACAGTTGAGAAAATAGACACACCTGGCGCTACAATATCCGGCTTAATATCATCTGTTTTAATTGCAGGACCGCGCGAGCTGAAATCCGCTAAGTGATCTCCCTCTGTTTTTATATTATTAAGTTCTCCAAATGCTAAAGCCACATCCCCTTGGATAGCTTTTGCTTGTAATTTCTCACCATCTATCTTTGTTAAGCGGAACGATGGAATAGATGAAGTACTTTCTCCGAGATAACTTGTAATTTCACCATCAACATTGTTATATACAATGACAGCCTTTGCGCCTGCTTCTTTCGCATTTTTCACTTTTTCATCGAATGTAATCTCACCGCGTTGGATGAGCGCTAATTTTCCTTTTACATCTTTTCCTGTAAAATCACCTGATTTCCCAAGTCCTGCATATACAACCGATAAGGATTGACCTTTTAAGTCTTCTAGCTTATCAGTAAAGCTTTTTCCAAGTAACATCATTTTATCCACATGTAAATCACCTGCATCGGCGGAAAACGTCGGGATAGTCATCGCAGCGTCACTTGCTCCAACTGTAATTGGAAGTGCCGCCGCACTAGGTGATCCAAGGGTACCCTCTCCTGGACCACTATTACCTGCCGCTACTACTGTAACAACACCAGCTAACATGGCATTGTTCACTGCCACAGAAGTAGGATATAAAGGATCATTAATAGACGCACCTAATGATAAATTGATAACATCCATATCATCTTTCACTGCTTTATCAATTGCAGCAAGAATGCCGCTTGTTTGACCACTTCCATATGGTCCTAATACACGATATGAATATAAGTCTACATCTGGAGCAACTCCTGTAACCGCGTAATCAACATTATTCTTTTTGTCTGCAGCGATTGTCCCAGCTACATGAGTACCATGGGATGTATAGTATGCACTTCCATCATAAATTTCAGGATATCCTCCAGAATTTTGCCAATCCTTATACGTTGTCTCCATTGGATCAGCATCATTATTAACAAAGTCCCATCCTTTTATTGAGTTCGGATCGATTTTGCTTGGATCTTCACCTTGCTTTGCACGATATCCTTTATATGCATCTTTTAAATCAGGGTGGTTATAATCAATACCTGTATCCAGTACCCCCACCTTAATTCCTTTGCCTGTTATTTTTTCAGCATGCAGCTTGTCCACACCAATTTGTGGTACACTATCTGCCATTTTTGGTTCGACAGCCGTCTTAGCTGTTTCTTTCGGTAAATCAATTTTAACCTCTTGATCTTCCCATACGCGCTTAACAATACCAGTGCGAACTAAGTCTTCAATCATATTCGCAGGTAACGAAATAGCTACACCATTAAAAGCATTCTTATATTCTCTTGTTATTTTGGCTGATTTAAAATTCATCCCTTTATCTTTATTCTTTTGAAGCTGTTCAAGCTCTGCTTTAAATCCTTTATGGGATGCCTCTACCTTTTGTTCCGCATTTGAGAGAGCTAACTTTTTCCCTTTAGCCGCTTGTTTTAATACCTCAATCTTGCTAGGTGCTTGCTTAAATTCTATAATCACATTCACATTATTAGGACTTGCTGTATTGATGCCTGGTGAAATAACAAAACCTGGTTTTGTATCCAACGTTTTTAAGGCATTACGTTGTTCCTTTGTAAGACCCTTCAAGATAGCATTTGCATCATCAATCCCAGTTAAAGTAGATGTATTTACCTCTTCCGCCAATACGTTATATGGAATTCCTTGAGACAATAACATTCCAACTGTTAGCGTTCCAATAAGAATCTTTCCAAATTTCCCTCGTTTCATATTGCATCTCCCCATTATTAAAATTATTTTTCTAAACAAATTGATTCTTAATTGCCCACTTTGCATTGAAAATTCTATTAATCTTAAACTTTTATTTTGCATCATTAAGAATTTTCAACACTACTACCATCCCCATATAGCTAATCACTCACTTCAATCTTTCTATAGAAGCCCCCCATAATTTATTTTCAATAAAAGATTTTTACAAAATGAATTATTAATAGGATTAAAATGTAATTCTATATTTATTATTCCACATTCTGATTTTTCCGAAAATTAAACAAAAGGAGTATCTTTTTTCTAATGATTCTATGCCTAAATAGTACAAAAGAACTATCTTGTCCTTTATTCTTTGTAATATAGAATAAAGAAACACGATAGTTCTTTTAAACATCTCTTATTTAATCCAGCGGAACCAATTGATTTCGAACAGCATAAATCACCGCTTGCGATCGACTTTTCACATTTAGTTTTTTAAAAATTTTATTGATGTGAATTTTAACTGTTTTATCACTAATATATAGAGCTTCAGCAATTTCTTTATTACTAAGTCCTTTTACTAATTCAAAGAGAATTTCCTTTTCACGTTCCGTCAGTTCATTTTCATTGGATTCTAATTTCATTTTTTGCTGATGATATGTAATTAATTTTTTAGTCATACGCGGATGAATAACTGAATCACCTCGATATAACATTCGAATTGCTGCTACTACCTGCTCCGATGATGAATCCTTCAATAAATAACCATCAGCACCAGCCTGGAGTGCATCCATTAAATACTCATCATGCTCATACATTGTAAACACAAGTACTCGGCAATTCGGATAATTTTTTTTCACTACCTCTGTAGCTTCAATCCCATTTTTCCCCGGAAGATTAATATCCATCAAAATACAATCTGGTCTGCATTCTTCTACTTTTCCTAATACTCCGTCCCCAGAGCTAGCTTCTCCAACCACTTTCATGTCAGATTCATCCTCTAGTATGCTCCGAATTGCGTCTCGTAAAAAAGCATGATCATCCACTACTAATATTTTAATCATTTTACGCACCCCTTGTTTGTGAATCTGGAATTAATAGTGTAATTTCTGTCCCTTTTCCTACAGAACTATCAATCTGTAAAGTGGCCCCTAATTGTTCAGCTTGTTCATTCATATGTAATATACCATAATGTGGCTCATTCTTCGTTTTAACCATAGACTCGAATAGTGAAAAGCCAACCCCATTATCCTTAACCCTTAAAAGCACGTGCTCACTTTGGTAACTGAGTAAAACATCAGTCTTTTCTGCTTGTGCATGTTTTACAATGTTTTGTAAACTCTCTTGTAATGTATCAAAAATAACTCTTTCTTTTGAAAAGCTAAGCGCACGTGCATGACCTCTTTCATGATATGTAATATCTAGTTTATATTCTTGTTTTAAAGATTTTATTTTACTTGCTATCGCCTGCTTAAGCCCTAATTGTTGTGTCGGATATGGTTTTAAAGCATAAATAGAATAGCGAACTTCTCCTAGGCTTCCTCTTAAATCTTTTATACTTTTCTCTACTATTTGCTGCATATCTATTGGTTTATCACGGCATTTTTTCTGTGCGGATTCTAGTTGGAATATCACCCCGGCCAATGTTTGCGCAATACCATCGTGAATTTCGCGTGCAATTCTATTTCTTTCTTCTAAAATCATTCTTTTTTTCTGTTCAGAAATCAATATCCTTGTTTTAACTACGTTAGCTAATTGGTTAGAAAACGTAGCTAACGACTGTACATCTTCCGGAAAAAAACCCGCAGTTCTACTTTTCCCTGCAACAAACATTCCAACTAATTCACCATTTACAATAAGAGGAAAATATACAAGCGAGCGTATGACACTATCAAATATTTCATCTCCAGGAGCCGTACCAGTTTTCCAGTCATTAAATACAAGATTTTTAGAGATTTCCTCAAACGCCCCAAACTTGTCTGAATGATCAGAAATATCAAGGTAGACTTTCCCATCTTTTAATAGAAGATTCCAATTCCCATCATCTTTTGTCCATATTACATATGCTTGTATGCCAAAGAAACCTTTAAGTGCTTGTTTAATATGTTTCAAGTTCCCTCCTGTTAGCCCACGACTAATTTCTGTCGTAATAAGAAACAGCTCATATAATCGCTCTTTCTCCATCCTTATCCGTACAGAAAAAGAACTAATAACTGAAACTGCTACAAGTGGAAAAAAGAAAAACAGTACTGTAATCTCGTTTATTTCCACACTATATGTACTAATTAATACATGCATCAGGGCCGCATAAGAAAAACCAAAAGTTTCACAAAGAAATACCGTTACAGTTTTTTTATACCACTGATAGATTGAATATGGCTGCGGAAGGAGTATCATTAACAAATCGTAAAAGCGGTTGTTGAAAAAACAAAAAAACATGCAAAATAATAATAAAGATATTAAATTTTCATACAGAACTGATATATCTATTTTGTTAATTAATACGGACAGACATTTATTTGAACACCATTCCGACAAGATCAAACTAAGCGCATGCTGAGTACTATTAAATAACATTCTTTGTATCGGTGAACGACGATGCAGGTGAATAATTAGCGTAACGAGTACAATAGCAATAATAGTTATATGGATTCCAAACTGCCAACTCATAGCGTAAATTATCGGAAAGGTAAGCGAGCTAGTTCCTCTCCAAAATCGTACAGGAAAACACTCTGCAATCCCCATAAATATTAATAACAATATTAGTATTGTTGGATGAGAAGGAATTTTAATTTCAAGTAAAGATATAGTTATAGTAATCAAACCAAGAAAAGAAATAAAATAAAGATAAGAACTAGCAACCTTTTCCCTCATAAAGATGGAATTTACATCTTTCAAAACAACCCCTTCTTTCTTTATAAAACTTCATTTTCTCTATTATCCAATAAAAAACCGGCACTGGCAAAATGGAAGAACCTCCACTAGCCAATCACCGGCTGTGTACTGCACCTAAAAAGGCAAGACACAATACTAGTAGTATAAATCGCTTTTCATAAATTTCCTATTCATCAAATGATGTAATTATGCATGCCGCTAGGCTTACCTTCCTATAGTACAAAAGATATATATGAATACCGCCAATCTAATATATGCTTTCTTTCTATTCCCCTAATGTTCATTTTCTTTCAGTATAGAAAATAGCGTAACAGAACTTTCAAGCTACTTTTCCAAATACCCCAAGCATAATTTTCTCATAAAAAACAAAAATTAACAGAAATAACTTTATTCTAAAAGAGGTGGAATTTATGACACAACACGAAGAACAGCAAGAAAGCAAGAACAAAAAGCATATGTTTCCATCCCTTTCGGAAAACGTTAATTATATTGAAAATAAACTTTTCCATTCGGACGATATAAAAAAATTAGATATCCCTTTTCAAAATGGAAAAGGAACAATCTTATATATCGAATCTTTAGCAGACCCAAATTTAATTCATCAATTAGCCCTTGAGCCATTATTAACTCGATCTGATTTGTCTTTAGATCAAGCTTTTTCTACATTGAATATGAAAAAAGAAACGAATTTAAATTATGGCGTGCAGCTTTTATTACAAGGTAAATCATTATATTTTCATGAGTATATCGAAAGCTTTTGTATTTTTGAAACAGCTCTATCTTTAAAAAGAGATATAGCAGAGCCTGATAATGAAGGAATTGTACGCGGACCACATACTGGTTTTGTAGAGGATCTAGCAACTAATTTAACCTCTATTCGTAAACTTATTAAGAGTCCAAATTTAGTTGTTAAGTATTTTACACTCGGTGAAGAAATGCACACGAAAGTGGCAATTACTTATATTCAAAATATAGCTAATGATGATCTCGTTACAGAAGTGAAA
Organism: Bacillus thuringiensis; assembly: GCF_014932895.1. GTDB lineage: Bacteria > Bacillota > Bacilli > Bacillales > Bacillaceae_G > Bacillus_A > Bacillus_A thuringiensis_AA. The sequence continues at coordinate 88,754 of NZ_JACYOF010000008.1, forward strand.
AGAAGATTAGAAATGATCAAAACGGATGCATTAATGCCACCAGGTTACATACAAGAATTTATAGAAGATACGTCTTTCTCACCATTCCCGCAGCAATTAAATACAGAGCGTCCAGATAGAGTCGTTGCAAATTTAATGGAGGGACGAGTTGCTATTTTATCTGATGGAGATCCAACAGCTCTTATCGTTCCCGTTACGTTATTCGCTTTCTATCAATCACCAGATGATTATAATAATCGCTGGATTGTCGGTTCTTTCGTCCGAATGATTCGCTTAGTGAGTTTCTTGATTGCCTTTCTCTTACCAGCTATATATATCGCAACCGTCGCTTTTCATCCTGATGTGTTACCGCTCGAACTCGTTTATACAATTAAAGCTTCATTAGAAAAAGTACCGCTCCCTCCCATTCTTGAAGCCCTCTTAATGGAATTGATCTTCGAATTATTACGGGAAGCTGGTATTCGCCTGCCAAGCCGTGTTGGACAAACAATCGGTATTGTAGGTGGTTTAGTAATCGGTGATGCAATCGTAAAAGCTGGACTCGTTTCTTACACAATGATTATCGTTGTAGCTTTGACTGCGATTTCATCTTTTCTTGTTCCATCAAATGATATGAGTTCAGCAGTTCGAATCCTTCGTTTTCCATTAATGATTCTGGCTGCCATATTCGGATATGTAGGAATATCATTTGGCCTAATTATAACTTTCGTTCACTTATGTCAGCTACACTCATTTCATACACCATATCTTTCTCCTGTTGCCCCGATGCGGATAAAAGATATGAAAGATTCTTTTGTAAGACTTCCAATTTGGTCGTTTTGGGAACGCCCACATGATCCAAAGCCAAAAAAAATGCAACGACAACATGTGACGAGAGAGGATGAGAACGGTGACAAACACACAAAATAAAATTTCGCTTGTTCAATTTACCTTTTTCGTTATTCAATGCCAAATCGGGGTTGGTATACTTTCTCTACCAAACCGTCTTCACCCAATAGCGAAAGGCGGTGGATGGATTTCTGTACTCATCGCTGGGCTGGCAATTCAACTTATCATTTTACTTATGTGGTTTTTATTAAGAAGGTTTCCTGATGTGGATATGTATGAAATTACTTCTATGATGTTTGGTAATAAATTCGGAAAACTATTAGGTTTTTCTTACGTTTTTTATTTTATCCTTATTGGTATGACGGTTATGTTGAATGCTTGTAATGTCATTAAAGTATGGGTGTTACAAGCAACCCCTTGGTCTGCAATTCTCATATTATGTACCATAGCTTGTTGTTATGTAGCTTATAATACTTTTAAAGTCATCGTACGATTTTATGTCCTGGCCTCTATTCTCGTTTTTCCCATGGCTCTTTTAATTGCTCTTGGGCTGACACGGGCTGACTTTTCTTATATTTTCCCCATTACAGAGGCTGGATGGTGGAATATTATTCAAGCATCAAAAGAAACAATTACAGCCATGTATGGCTTTGAAATTATTCTTATCGCTTTTCCAAAAGTAAATGGGAACCCTGTAGCAAGACTAAAAGCCATTTCTATCGCTAATGGATTTGTAACACTTTTTTATACTTTCACTGTTTGGATTTGCTTTGTCGTATTTAGTCCCAAGCAAGTCGAGCTTATTCCAGAGCCAGTTGCTTACTTACTACGCTCCTTACATATTGGGATTATAGACCGGACTGATTTACTTTTCATACCAATATGGATGATAACAGTTGTGGCTTCTATTGCTAGTTATTATTGTGCTGCTTCAATAGGAATTGAACATATATTCAACCTTGCTAATCATAAAAAAGCTGTTCCAATCGTTGGTATTATTGCTTTTAGTGTAGCCTTATTTATAGATACACCAGAAGAATTAAAAGTACTTGCGCAATTTACTGATAAATTCACCTATATTTTTATTTTAATCTTACCTTTTCTATTTCTTCTTTATTCCTTATTCAGAAATAAGAAAGGAGAACAATATGCACAAAAAAATAACTAAATTAAGTTTGATATTATGTGCTAGTTCCCTCCTTTCTGGCTGTTGGGATCAAGAACCATTAAGGGAGGCAAGGTTAGCTTATAGTATTGGATGCGATATTACAGAAGAGAACAAGCTTCAGCAAACAATTGAACTCGTAAAAAGCTCAAGCGGAGAGCAATCTTCATTCGAGAATGAAGTACATTCAGCAACTGGGCATAACATAAGGGATACAAGCGATGCACTAAAAAAAAATGTGACTGGTAATATTCGTTATTTTAAATATGGCGTTCAATTACTAGGAACAAAAATTCTAAAAAAAGGCATACTACCCTATTTAGATGTCAGCTTTCGAGACCCAACAAACCCAACTGCTTTAGTAAAACTTATTGCAGTAGATGGTGAAACATCCAAGGTACTCGAAAAAAAGAAAGTAGGAAATTTACTAATTGGAGACTTTCTAAAGAAAAAAGTGAACAGCTTAGAAGATATGAGCGTGTTTCCGAAAGAAACTTTAGAAACAGTCGCTACAAAAATGTTAGATCCCGGTAAAGATTTCACTCTCCCTTCTATAAAAATAAAAGGAAAAGAAGTGATTACAGACGGGTTAGCTTTATTTAATAAAGACAAATTAACTGGACATTTACCCCTGAAACGAGCTGTTTTATTCGTGTTATTAACCGGAAAAATGGGAACAAGTGCCCGTATAACCCAAAAACTTACTAGCGATGAATCAGAGAAGACATCTGATTATTTAACAATGGAAGTGAGCAATCGGAAATTAAAACGAGACTTAAAAATAAAAACAGATAAAAAAGGAAATGTTTATGCTCACATTAAGCTTCAACTAAAAGTGATAGCACTTGAATCTCCGAGAGATAATCTATATACAATGGCTGACAGAAAAAAACTAAATAAAGAACTTTCTAAACAACTTACGAAAGAAGCGAAAAAAATAACAAACAAACTACAAAAAGCAAATTGTGATGCTTTCGGAATCGGAAGACATCTTATCGCTTATCATCCTGATTTATGGAAGAAAAAAAATTGGAATAAAGATTATGCAAAAGTGAAATTCAAGACCGAAGTAGAAGTAAGCATTTTATATAGTGGTGTCTTAAAATAAAAAGATTGTATGCCACTCAGGCATACAATCTTTATTTCGTATATCGATATACAATTGATTCATACGGTCTTAAGTTAAGATTTTTAATATCCATACTCGAATCTTTATAATTTGATAAAACTATTTCTTGTTTCATTCCATCTAATTGAACATGAGCTGGTACAGAATACGTTATTTCTTCTCCGTAAAAGTTATTTATAACAAGTAGTACTTCATTCTCTGCAGTACGCGTATATGCCCAAATTTTAGGATGATTTTCATCTAAAATAGCATATTCTCCTTCTGTAATAACATCATATGTTTTTCTTAGTTCAATTAGTTTTTTATAATGATAAAATACAGATTCTTTCTCTTCTAACGCTTTTCCCACATTAATTTCTTTATAATTATCAGCAACTGTAATCCAAGGTGTACTTGTTGTAAAACCGCTGTTCACCTCTTCATTCCACTGCATTGGAGTACGAGAATTGTCACGAGATTTTTGTTTTAAAATCCCTATAATTTCTTCTTTTGATAATCCCTCTTCTAGTTTTATATCGTATATATTTAACGATTCCACATCACGATATTGGTCGATGGATTCGAATTTAGGATTCGTCATACCGATTTCTTCTCCTTGATAAATGTAAGGCGTTCCTTGCAACATATGCATAGCTGTCGCTAACATTTTTGCAGATTCATTTCGATACTTTCCATCATCGCCGAAGCGTGACACAATGCGAGGTTGATCATGATTACACCAGAATAATGCATTCCATCCTCCGCCCTTTTGCATTTCAATTTGCCAATTAGACATAATCTCTTTTAATTTAATGAAATCAAAATCTGCTTTCGTCCACTTATCACCATTTGGATAATCTACCTTCAAATGATGGAAGCTAAACGTCATACTTAGTTCATTTCGCTCAGGGTTTGAGTATTTAATACAATTATCAATTGTCGTAGATGACATTTCTCCTACTGTAATTACCTCTTTCCCTTCAAACACATTTCGATTCATCTCTTGTAAATATTCATGGACACGCGGACCATCTGTATAATATTTACGTCCATCACTTGTCGCAGTACTTCCGTCATCATTTAAGAAACGTTGGTCTTTTGAAATTAAGTTAATAACATCAAGGCGGAATCCAGTTACCCCTTTATCAAGCCAAAAGCGCATCATATCATACACTTCTTCACGGAGCTTTTCATTTTCCCAATTTAAATCCGCTTGTGTCTCATCAAATAGATGTAAAAAATATTGCTCAGTCTTTTCATCATACTTCCAAGCAGACCCACCAAACTTAGACTGCCAATTATTTTTTTCATCACGCCAAATATAGTAATTGCGATATGGACTATTTTTATCTTCCTTCGCTTCCTTAAACCACTTATGCTCCGTCGAACTATGGTTTACAACGATATCGAGCATGATTTCAATATCACGTTCTTTTGCTTTTTCTAAAAGTTCTTCAAACTCTTCCATCGTTCCGTAAGATGGATCAATGCTGTAATAATCACTTACATCATATCCATTATCATTTTGTGGTGATTGGTATATCGGTGTTAACCAAATATAATCTACTCCAAGTTTTTGTAAATAATCTAGTTTCTCTGTAACTCCTTTTATATCACCGGTTTCTTTATTGTAATAACTATTAAAGCTCTTCGGATAAATTTGATAGACTACACTTTTATGCCAATCCTTCATGTTTAACTTCCTCCTACTTCTGTTTAACTCTTTTTGCAAATAACCATGTTAACGCAAATGGGATTACAACCGCGATAATCATTCCTACAATAAACATTGGAATCGATTTCGGAATAATAGAAATAAATGCTGGCAGTCCGCCAATTCCGATAGCAGGTGCTAATACGCCATTTAACGTAATAAATATCGCTGCTACAGCCGATCCTATAATCGCTGCATAGAACGGGAATTTATTTCGTAAGTTTACACCAAACATCGCTGGCTCTGTAATACCGAAGTACGCTGAAATCGCTGATGTTGATGCCATGCTTTTATCATTTTGATTTTTAGAAATCCAGAACATTGCTAGTGCCGCACTACCTTGCGCAATGTTAGAAAGAGCGATCATTGGCCAAATAAATGTACCACCGTGCTGCGCGATTAATTGTAAATCGATTGCAATAAACATATGGTGCATACCTGTAATAACTAATGGCGCATATAATGCTCCAAATAATACTGCTCCAACTACTGGTACTGTTTCATATACACCTACTAAGCCAGCTGTTAATAAATCTCCAATATGACGTGTAACTGGACCGATAATTCCTAATGCTAACACACCTGTTACAACGATTGTTGTAATTGGTACAACTAATAATTGAATCGCATTTGGTACATGTTTCTTTAAGAAGATCTCTACTTTACTCAATACAAATGCCGCTACTAAAACCGGTAGGATTTGCCCTTGATACCCAACTTTTTCAATTTGGAATAACCCTAATATGTTGAAGTACTCAATTTTTTGACCATCTAATCCTGCTGCTGCTTTCCCGTAATTCCAAGCATTTAATAAATCCGGATGTACGAGCATTAATCCCATAACAATCCCTAGTATTGGACTACCGCCAAAACGCTTCGTCGCTGACCAACCAACAAGTGCCGGTAAGAATACGAATGCTGTATTGGCCATCATATTAATTAAATCCCAAAGCCCGCCTAAGTTCGGATAAACATCTAATAAATTTTTCCCATCAAAAAATAAGTCCTTTGCCCCTAATAGATTGTTAATTCCCATTAGTAAACCAGCTGTTACGATTGCTGGTAATATCGGCATAAATACATCCGAAAATATTTTTACGAACTTTTGAGCTGGATTTAACTTTTGGTTTCCAGAATCTTTTACGTCAGCTACAGTCGATTCCTTCATGCCTGCAAGCGTTATCAATTCAGCGTAAACACGATCCACGTCCCCTGGCCCAATTACAATTTGAAATATTCCAGCGTTATGAAACGCCCCTTTCACTAATGAAACAGATTGTAAGTTATCATTATCTATTTTACTTTCATCTTTTAAAGCGATACGGAGCCTCGTCACACAGTGCGCAGCTTGTTCAATATTGTCTTTTCCACCAATGTACTGCAACACTTCCTCTGCTGTTTTACGATAGTCTTTCCCCATATTTCCATCCCTCTTTTCTTTTTTTGATACCGTTTACACTTACATATTAACTCGTATATATAAGTTAGTCAACACTCGTATATACGAGTTGGTGGTTTTTTTATAAAAAAAAGGTGAAACGTTATTTCGTTTCACCTCTTTACTTTCTTCGCGCCACATCCGAAAAGTGAAAAATATCTAAGCGGTGACGTGATTCCGTATATTCGAACTGACTCCCATCGTATAAATGAGTAAAGTTTTTTACAACGACAACATAGTCTGTGCCATTTAAATCTAAATACTTTCGGTCATCATCTGTACATGGTTGTACTTCAATTACCCTCTGTGAATAGCTAATATGTAGCCCTAGTTCTTTCTCAATGTATTTATAAATCGATGCAGTTGCAATTTCTTTCGTTAATCCTGGAATATATTCCGATACAAAATGGTTTATATCTAAAATTACTTTTTCTCCATCAATATTTCGTACGCGTTTCATATGATCTATTTCTGTTTTTTCTTTCACGTTTAATAGTTTTGCAACCTCTTTTGTCGCTTTTACTTTCTCCATTTCCACGACCTCTGTAATACAATGACGTCCTAAACGCTCATTTTCTTCTTGAAAACTTACAATACCGCCAAAATTAAACTCAATATTTTTTCGCTTTAAAACAAAAACACCTTTTCCATGTATTTTTTGAACATATCCACGCTCTTGCAATAAATCTACCGCTTTTCTTACAGTGCCTCGGCTTGCTTCATACTGCTTCATTAATTCAGTTTCTGATGGGATTTTGCATCCCTCTTTTAATTGTTTATTATCAATAGACTTACTGATTTCTGTATAAATTTGTTCATACTTACTCATCATCTACAATAGCCCCTTGTCACCTTCTAATTCTATATGTATTATACCACGCTACACTCTTCTGCCAATCTCTCACTTATTTTCCAGTACAAGAAAAATATAGGCAAATATTTAATCTCTAAGACGTATTTTTATAAAAAAATTTATATTTTTCTTTTCATTCAAAAAAACATGTAGTATACTAACTTCAAAATCAGAGGAGAAAGGGAGCAAAGAACTATGCTTACTTATACAACTGTAGTTACATTTGCACAAAAACATCATCATCATACTTAACCCTTGAAACCTAGCGGAAAAATTACGCGTAGGTACAAGGGTTATTCCCGTTGTACCTACGTTAGGCGAAGAGCCATGTAGGTATTTTTTATCTACATGGCTCTTTTTTTATTGCCAAAAAGCTAGTAAAAAATGATGTTTAAGCAAAACTTACTACAAAGGAGTTAACAAAAATGGAAACGAAAAAATGGGGATTATGGATTTTAACAGCTTTTGTTATCGGGAATATGGTTGGCGGTGGCGTATTTATGCTCCCAGCGAATTTAGCACAAGTATCAGGTCCAATGGGTTCTACACTTGCATGGAGTATTACAGGCCTTGGTGTATTTATGATTGCACTCGTATTTGGAAATTTAGCAATTCGGAAACCAGAATTAAAAGCCGGACCACAAAGTTACGCTCAAGCGATGTTTTCTTCAAAAAAAGCAGGTACAGTTGCGGGATACAGTATGGCATGGGGATATTGGGCTGCTAACTGGGCTGCAACAGCATCTGTTATCATTTCCTTTGCTGGATATTTATCGACATTCTTTCCAGTTTTACAAAGTAAGCAAATTCTCTTTTCAATAAATGGATTTTCACTAGAACTCGGAAAAGGGTTAACTTTCCTCGTATGTAGCCTTATGTTATGGGGAATTCAATATATTCTTTCTCAAAATATTGATCGCGCTGGGAATATGAATCTTCTTGCTACCATTGCAAAAATTATCGGATTTACAATGTTTATTGTAATCACATTATTCATTTTCAATGCCTCTAATTTCGGGGACGGTCAAACATTTATGAATGAAGCAGGACAATCAATCCCGTTAGGTGGACAAATCAATTCAGCTGCTATTGCAACACTTTGGGCGTTTATCGGCATCGAATCGGCAGTTATGCTTTCTAACCGCGCAAAATCACAGCGCGATGTAAAAAAAGCTACAATTTTCGGCTTAATTATTGCCCTTCTTATTTACATGTCAATTACTTTACTTACAATGGGAGCTCTTCCACAGGAAGCTTTAAAAGAGTCTCAAAAACCATTAGTAGACGCATTAAATTTAGCAATCGGTAATAAAGGCGCATATATAATGGCATTACTGGCACTTGTATCTTTATTTGGATCTACTGTTGGCTGGATTGTTGTTAGTTCAGAGGTACCTTACCAGGCTGCTAAAAATGGACTTTTCCCTAAGTTTTTCAGTAAAACAAATAAAAAAGGTAGTCCTTCAAAATCATTATTGATTACAAATGTGATGACGCAAATTTTCTTATTCTCAACGATTTCTGGCACTGTTTCAGAAGCATATAATTTCGCTATCGTTGTAGCAACATTAGCTTATTTAATTCCATACCTTGTTTCTACTCTGTACCAATTAAAATTGGTTATTACAGGAGAAACGTATGATATAATGCCAGGATCTCGAATAAAAGACGGGGTCATTACTACATTAGCATTTGTATACTCTATTTGGGTTATCAAAACGGGAACTGCTGATTTAAAAACTTTCTTCTTAGGAATTGGATTGTTTATATTAGGTCTTATTCTTTACCCCGTATTAATGAAAAACTCACAAAAAACAAATTAAAAAAAGAGAAGCTTCTTGCTTCTCTTTTTTATTAATAATCTATAATTAACTTTTCTTTTAACTCTCCTGCAGATAAAGGTTTCGCATAATAAAATCCTTGTACATAATCACAGCCCATAGATTGTAATAAACTTTCTTGCTCTACTGTTTCGACCCCTTCAGCAACTACTGCTAACTTTAAACTATGAGCAATTTCAATAACAGACTTTACAATGGTTCGCTCTGGTTGTGCGTGATCATAATGAAATTCACGAATAAAATTACGATCAATTTTTACGATATCCAGTGGTAGTTGTTTTAAATAATATAAGGAAGAATAACCCGTTCCAAAATCGTCTAAAGCGATTAAAACTCCCATATTTCTTAATTCTTGTAATGTAGCAATAATATAATCAAAATGCCGAACAGCAATACTTTCCGTTATTTCTAAAATTAAACGATTCGGAGGAAAACCAGTTCGCCTTAAAATGCTACGTACAGACAAAATAAAACGCTTTTGCATCAATTGCTGTATGGATAAATTAACAGATAACCTTAATCCTTCTTGGTAATCTGGCAATGTTTTAAACAAGCGACATGATTTTTCTAATACCCAGTCTCCTAATTTTATAATAAGTCCAGACTCTTCAGCTACAGGGATAAATTCGCTTGGTGAAATAGGCCCGTCTTCTGTCATACAACGTACTAAAGCCTCAATACCAGTATATTTCTTCGTTTTCAAATCAATAATAGGCTGCAATGCCACGTCTAATTCTTCATCACGAATTGCCTTTTGCAAAGCAAATTCAATTTTCATTCTACGGTTTATTTTCGCACGTAACTCATCTGTAAAGAAACACGCAGCGTTTCTTCCTTGCTCTTTCGCACTATACATAGCTAAGTCCGAATTTTTTAATAGTGTTTCCACATCTTGTCCATCTTGTGGATATGAGCAAAGTCCTAGACTAGCTGAAATGTACACTTCATGATCTTCAAGTATAAATGGTGCCTGAAAACATGACAACACAGATGTCGCTAACTGCCTCATCTCATCTTGTGTATAATTTTTTGTTAACAGCACAAATTCGTCGCCGCCCAGCCTAGCCAGAACATCCTTCTCTCTTAGCACATAATGCAACCGTGAAGCAACTTCGCTTAAAAGTAAATCTCCTATCATATGACCTAACGTATCATTTACTAATTTAAAACGATCCAAATCAAAATAAATCATGCCAAATTCTTTTTTCTCGGCAATCATCTCATTAACAGTCGTTATTAACTGTAAACGGTTCGGTAAACTCGTTAAAGCATCATGATATGCAAGTTCCCTATAACGACTTTCGCTTAACCGTAATCTCTGTTCTGCTTCTTTTCTACTACTAATGTCATTTCGGATCGCAATAAATTGATATGGCTCTCCTTTTTCATTTAAAAATGGAACAATTGTTGTTTTAACCCAATAATATGTACCATCTTTCGCTCGATTCCGAATCTCACCTCTCCATACTTTTCCATTCAATATACGCTTCCATAAGTTTTGAAAAAACGCTTTCGGATGATAACTTGAATTTAAAATACGGTGATCTTTTCCAATTAACTCTTCTCTTGTATATTTGGAGATTTCACAAAACTTATCATTTACATATGTAATAAGACCTTTTCGATCTGTAATTGCAACAATTGAAGACTCATCTAATGCTAACTTTAAATCTCGCAATGAAGAGTCATATAATGCATGACCTCTTTGTCCTAGCATGCGCATCTCTCCTTGCTTCCTATCTAATAACTAAAACACAACTTGTTTCTTTTCATAGAAATAGAGACATTTCATTTTTTTATAATAGCCCTTTACATAAAACATATTTTTAAATAGGCCGATTAAAATAACATAATATTATTTGTACTAAAAAGCAATATAATACCGTTTCAATTATAATTAGTAGCTTCACATTTCTCTAATTATCTTGCATTCCTTTAAATAGCTCTATATAACCTCTATTTCCTACTAATTCCGCTCCCATCTAACCTTTTCGTTTTAATAGCAAAATAGAAGTTAGAGCATACTATACAACTATTCACGAATAATAATATAAAAATCTAAATTGGTATGTATGTAGCTGAATTACAATAATAAAATATTAACATATTTTCACCTTAATTTTGGAAATATTTTATAAATAAATACATTATTAAACTAAAAAAAGAGGATAGCCTCTTTTTTTAGTTTAATACGGATATGGTATTTGCTGATAACCCGGGTATGGCACTGGATATGGTGCTGGATATGTTACTGGGTACGGTGCTGGATAATAACCTCCACTTGCTACCCCCGTTAATGCACCAGCTGTAAGTCCACCTAACACTCCTCCAGCAAAACTTCCAGGGAAAAACCCACCGCCCCATGAGCCGCCCCCCCAGCCCCAGCCACCACCATTATGATGATGGTGTCCACCATAATGATTATGTCCGCCATGATGATGGTGTCCGCCATGATGATGGCGGACACCATGATGATGGTGCCCGCCATAATGATTGCGATAATACAATCCGTTATTTTCTATATAATTCATTATTCCCCTCCCCTTTTCAATTTTCTCACCTTAATAGGTGTTGTATGAATAATACGGATAACCATATCCAGGACTTAGTAATGCACCTGCTACAAAGCCTGGAAATAAACCTCCACCAAAAAACGGCGAATGTCCAAAACCACCGCTATGACCAAGTCCTCCAATTGGAAGACCGTACATTTTATTCATCCCTTTTCTATTTAAAAACGGAACAATATACTGTATGTAGGACAAATGCGGAAAGTATAGGGAAATACCTATATTTTGTAAAAAACAGAAAACCCTTTATAATAATAATGTCAGATTACAACTTCTATTTAAGAAGTCTATATTTAAGAAAGATTAGAGGAATTTTATAGAAATGAAGAAGCCTATTGTTCAATTATTATTAGTATTTACAATTATATCTATCGTTCTATTTCTTTTAAATACATCGTTCATTTCGTTATATACATTTGTCGGTGCTCTATGGTCTATTACAATCGTAGGAATTTCATTCGTTATTTTTATCGAAAACAGGTCTCCACAAAGTACCTTAGCGTGGTTTTTAGTATTAGCACTTCTTCCTGTTGTAGGTGTGCTTTTATACTCTATTTTCGGGCGTAGCCGTTGGAGAAGAAAAAAACATCTCCATCGCTCAGAAGAACAAAGAAAATTATTCCGTGAAATTTTAGAAAGAAAACGCCTAGAATTATCACTCACAGTTCCATTACATGAACGTTCTATACATTTAACAGAAGTCGTACAAAAATTTGGAGGCGGTCCTGCCGCAGATAGAACGTCTACAAAACTTTTAACAAACGGAGATCAAACATTCTCAGAAATTTTACAAGCTATCGAGCACGCACAACATCACATACATATTCAATACTATATTTATAAATCTGATGAGATCGGTACAAAAGTTCGAGATGCTTTAATAAAAAAAGCAAAGTCTGGGGTTATTGTGCGCTTCCTTTATGATGGACTCGGAAGTAATACGTTAAGAAGAAGATTCTTACAGCCTATGAAAAAAGCTGGAATTGAAATTGTCGAATTTGACCCTATTTTTTCAGCTTGGTTACTTGAAACAGTCAATTATCGCAACCATCGAAAAATCGTTATTGTAGATGGAGAAATTGGTTTTACTGGGGGACTCAACGTCGGTGATGAATATCTTGGCCGTTCAAAAAAATTCCCCGTTTGGCGTGATAGTCATTTAAAAATAGAAGGAAAAGCGTTATATAAATTACAAGCAATTTTTCTAGAAGACTGGCTCTATGCCTCTAGTGGTTTGAATACGTATTCCTGGGATCAATTCATGAATAGCCAATACTTCCCAGGTAAAGAAATTTCGAATGCAGAAGGTGCTGTTCAAATTGTAGCGAGTGGACCAAGCTCAGATGATAAAAGTATTCGTAATACATTATTAGCTGTTATGGGCTCTGCAAAAAAATCTATTTGGATCGCTACACCATACTTTATTCCAGATCAAGAAACTTTAACATTATTACGCTTAAGTGCAATATCTGGCATAGATGTACGCATTTTATATCCAGGTAAAAGTGATAGTATTATTAGCGATCAAGCATCCCAATCCTATTTCACTCCACTTTTAAAAGCTGGGGCTTCCATTTATAGTTATAAAGATGGGTTCATGCACGCAAAAATTGTACTCGTCGATGATAAAATTGCAACAATCGGAACAGCTAATATGGATGTACGCAGCTTTGAATTAAATTATGAAATTATTAGCGTACTGTATGAATCCGAAACCGTACATGATATTAAGCGCGATTTTGAAGAAGACTTTAAGCATTCCACTGAAATTAAATGGAACTCGTTCCAAAAAAGAAGTATCAAAAAAAGAATATTAGAATCCTTTATGCGACTCATTTCTCCATTACTATAAGCAATCAATGTACTATTGATTGCTTTTTCTTTTATATTCGTCCCCTCTCCTTTTCTTTGCATACCATATTAAAAAAAGTTATCATAAGATGTATTACTTTATGAAAATAATGTTAGGTGGGAAATACATGTTAGAACAATTTCATATACATGCTGATTTAAAACGACAGCTTTCAGCAATTCATGAAAAGAATAAAAAAGAAGCTGGCGAAAATGCACATTTAATCGGAACGAAAATATATAAAGCGTCTGATAATAGCATTATCGAAGATGCGATTACAGCACTTCTTCTTGGCAAGAACATTCTATTAAAAGGACCGACTGGTAGTGGTAAAACAGTACTGGCGGAAACTCTTTCTTCTTTATTCCAAAAACCAATGCATAGCATTAACTGCTCTATCGACTTAGATGTAGAAGGTATTTTAGGATACAACACACTACAAACGAAAGATGGCGCTTCTGAAGTTGCATTCGTTAACGGTCCTCTTATGAAAGCAATGAAGAACGGTGACTTCCTATATATTGACGAAATCAATATGGCAAAACCTGAAACTTTACCACTACTTCATGGCGCATTAGATTATCGTAAAATGATTACAAACCCATTTACACAAGAAGTTGTATACGGTGATGATGAATACCGCGTAATCGCTGCAATCAATGAAGGTTACGTTGGAACAAGTGAACTAAACGAAGCATTAAAAAACCGCTTCGTTATTATTGAAGTTCCTTACATTCAAGGTGAAACGTTAAAAGAACTATTATTAGCAGAATCAAAATTGAAAGATACTGCAACAATTGAAAAGTTCGTTGCATTTGCAAGTGATCTTATGCCTTTAGCTCGTGATGGGCGTGTAAGTGAAGAAGCAGCAAGTATTCGTGGTATTATCGACGCATGTGATTTAGGTGTATATATTCCTGTTATGCGTGCTATTGAACGAAGCATTATTGCAAAATTAAATGATGAAACAGAACAAATGACTGTCCGTGAATTAGCAGAAAGTTATTTCTTTGAGGGATAATTCATGAGACAAATTTTTAGTGACAAGAAAATTGATGCGTCGCTGTTTCTACAAATGGAAAACTTAATGTATGCCCTTCTAAAGGAAGACGATGCCTATCTTGAATATGGCTATAAAGCATACTACGACGAAATTGAAAAAAAGGTTGTCATTAGTCACTTTTGGGATGATCGAAAAGAAGAAGATACAGTAATCGGATTAAAAAGCGAAGTGTTCTTAAAAGCACTTGGCAATAAACATTACTCGGACATGACTTTAATTCGTTCTTATGCGATTGAATTGCAAGAATCGCCCTTAAAAAAGTTTTTAACACAATTATTTGTTCTATTAGAAGATTTACGTGTCGAGGAAATCGTAAAGAACTTACGTCCTGGCACAAAGCACGTTTTTAAACGCCGAAAAGAAATGTACCGCAATTACTTCGGCTCCCAAAATGAAATAAACCGCGTTCGTAATTATCACGGTGACCGTCTATTTTGCCTATGTTATCTTTCATTAACGAGCGATAAATATGAAATGTTTAATAATGAATATTTTGAGCAAATTGAAACGATTTTACATGAAACATTCCAAGCACGTAATACAGAAGATATTATGTATATCGTTGAGAAAATTCGCTATCGCTTAGAGGCGCTTCTTGAAAGTGATATGCTTAACAACTATTTCGGACACGCTCCGCTTTACCTATCTGTTCTTGCAGATGAGAAAAACTGCCGTACCGAAAAATTAGCAAATGATGATACACAAATCGTTGATGACGAGAATAAAAACAAAATTAATGAAAGCTTCTCGACGTGGCACCGTGAAAATAAAAACAATGAAAACGAGAACTTTTTACGCTTTGAACTAGAAAGCGGAACAAAAACAAATATGATGGGTGATACTGCTCGTGAATCAGAAGATGGTGACCAAGCACTTGGTTCTGTACAAGGTACTTCACAAAAAAGTACACAATCTAACTTTGATGGTGCTGATACAGAAGAAGCAAGAGCTTCTCACGCTTCTAGTCAAAACCACGGTGTATACGGTAAGTATAATGCTGGAGCTTCTCACACATTTAAAGAAGCTCGCAAACCAAATTCTGACGAGAAAAAAGATTATCAAGCTATCAAATCAGTCGTCAATAAAGATGTAAAAGAATTAAAGAAAATCATCGAAAAAACGATTGAAAATAAAACAAATGCAAATAGTGATAAATACTACGGAAGACTTCGCAAGAAATTCCTTCGTATTTATACCGAAAAACAGCCACGTATGTTTTATAAAAAAGGACAAGAGTCACAAGAACTGGATGTTGCATTCCAACTGTTAGTTGACTGTTCTGGTTCTATGTATAACAAAATGGAAGAAACGAAGAAGAGTGTTGTACTATTCCATGAAGCTTTAAAATCTTTAAAAATCCCGCACGCTATTAGCGGATTTTGGGAAGACGCCTCTAGTGCTAAACCTGAAGATAAGCCGAACGTTATCCATGAAGTTGTAAATTATAAAAACTCAACGTTACCAAACGTTGGCCCAGAAATTATGCAACTTCGTGAAGAAGAGGATAACCGCGACGGATATATTATTCGTATCGTTTCTGAAAAGCTTGCAAAAAGACCCGAGAAACATAAATTCTTACTAGTCTTTACAGACGGTGAGCCTTCTGCTCTAGACTATCAACAAGACGGAATTTTAGATACGCATGAAGCTGTTAAACTCGCGCGTAAAAGTGGTATGGAAGTAATCGGTATCTTCATCGAAGAAGGAGAAGCGAAAGAAGCGACATATCAATTAATGAAGAATATTTATAATCATCACTTCTTAGTTGCAAATCACGCTGAAGATTTACGATTGAAGATTAAACCATTACTGAAAAAACTATTACTGAAGGCGATTGAATAGAAAATAGGAGCCTTGTGGCTCCTATTTTTTTTTGTTCAATTACTTTGTTTTTGGCTGAAACTTGTATGGAATGGCTACTTCTAATAATGTTTCGAATCCTCCTTCGTAGAATGGGAATCGTTCATTTGCAATCGTTCGATCTACCCACTCTATCGCAGAAATTTCTCCTTCATCTTCTGCATGTAGCTCGCCGGTTAGTACTTTCGTTCCAAATGTAAAAAGTAGTGCATGGTGCCCTTTCTTCTCAAAAAACTTTTCATTAATCGCCACCAGTCCTTCTGGCTCAACTATTAATCCTGTCTCTTCCTTCACTTCTCTTACTAGTGCTTCCTCTAATGTCTCTCTCTGTTCAACAGCTCCGCCTGGCAATGACCAAACGTTTTGTTCTATATTATGTACCATTAATATTTTATCTTTTTCTTCGTCATGTATTAGTGCATATACAACATCAACTCTTTGCATGTTGCTTTTCTCCTTCAATTAACTCATCCATTGTAAATAAAGAGTGTAACTGCAATCCATCTTCTAATAAGTTATCTCTTCCTTCTTTTGTTCGTTCAATCACGCCTAAAACATGATTAACTTTCGCACCTAGTTCACTTAAATCTTTCGTGCTTAATAATATTTGACCGCCTGTCGTAATAACATCTTCAACAACACAAACATTTTTCCCAGTAATATTAACACCCTCTGCTAACTTACATGTGCCGTACTTCTTCGCTTCTTTTCTTACGAATACAACTGGTATACCTGTTTGTAAAGATAATGCTGTCGCTACTGGAATTCCTCCCATCTCTAAACCTGCTAATACTTCAGTTTCAGGAGGAACGAGCTCTTTCAATTGTTTAGCAATTTCTAATAATAGTACTGGGTTCGATTCGAATAAGTATTTATCAAAGTATTGATTTGATACTTGTCCTGATCGAAGCTTAAATGTTCCCGTTAAACGCGACGTATTGTAAATTTCCTTTGCTAACTCCCATTTCTCCATTTTCTCTCTCCCCTTTATGCACAAATTAATTCATTCTATCATGTTTGTAATTATTTGTATATTCTTAAAAATGGAAATAAAAGAGTCGATTCCTAAGAATCGACTCTTCCTATTAATTCATCACTAACTCAGCTGTGAGCTTTTTTTTTAACTTAGCCAACATGTCCGTTGTCATTTTGTCTAAATCGTATTCTGCTTTAAAGCCCCACTCTTTCATTGCTGCAGTTGCGTCAATAGAGTTTGGCCAGCTATCAGCGATTGTTTGACGAGCTGGATCTACCGCGTAATCCATTGTAAAGTTCGGGATGTGTTTACGAATTGATGCTGCGATTTGCTCTGGTTCAAAGCTCATTGCTGTAATGTTAAATGCATTTCTATGCACTAGCTTACTTGGATCAGCTTCCATTAAAGAAATAATCGCTTGTAAAGCATCCGGCATATACATCATGTCCATGTACGTTCCTTCAGCAATGTATGAGGTGTATGCACCTTTTTTAATCGCCTCATAATAAATCTCAACTGCATAATCAGTCGTTCCGCCTCCTGGAGGAGCTACGTAAGAAATTAAACCTGGGAAACGTACCCCACGCGTATCAACACCGAATTTTTGATAATAGTAATCACATAATAATTCTCCTGCTACTTTGTTTACCCCATACATCGTAGTAGGACGCTGAATTGTATCTTGTGGTGTATTATCTTTCGGCGTTGATGGACCGAATGCACCGATAGAACTTGGCGTGAAGAACTTACAGTTTAATTCACGTGCTGCTTCTAATGCATTTACAAGTCCGCCCATATTTAAATTCCATGCAAATAACGGATTTTTTTCTGCTGTCGCTGAAAGTAAAGCTGCTAAATGAATAATTGTATCTACTTCATTACGCTTTGCAATATCATGTAATTTTTGTCCATCTGTTACATCTAACGTTTCAAATGGACCAGACTTTACTACTTCACTATCTGTTTCACGAATATCTGTTGCAATAACATTTGATGCGCCGTATACATCACGAAGTTTCATTACTAGTTCAGAACCAATTTGCCCTAAAGAACCGGTTACTAGAATTTTTTTCATTTTCCCCACTCCTCATTTGCAAGCTATTCAAAAGATGTCATTACTTAAATGATGCCCATTTCTTTCCCTACTTTTTCATATTTAAGAATTGCTTCATCTAGCATTTCCTTCGTATGAGCTGCCGTAGGCATATTACGAACTCGTCCTGTTCCTTTTGCTACAGTTGGGAACACGATAGATTTTGCATATACGCCTTCTTCATTTAGACGTTTACTAAATTCTTGTGTTAATACTTCGTCCCCAATGATACAAGGTGTAATTGGCGTTTCACTTTCCCCAATGTTAAAGCCAAGTTCTTTTAATCCTTGTTTTAAATAGCGGCCATTTTCCCATAGACGATCGTGCAACTCTGTGCTTTCCATTAAGATTTCAATTGATCTCATGCAAGCTGCTGCATCAGCTGGTGTTAACGCTGTAGAGAATAAAAACGGACGTGAACGAACTTTTAACCAATCAATTAAGTTTTGTTTCCCTGCTACATATCCACCAATTACCCCAATTGCTTTTGATAATGTACCAATTTGGAAATCAACTTTATCTGAAAGACCGAAGTGCTTTACAGTTCCTGCACCTTTTCCAAGTACACCTGAACCGTGTGCATCATCTACATATGTCATTAAATCTAATTCTTCTGCAATCTCAACAATTTCTGGTAGTTTTGCAACATCTCCATCCATTGAAAAGACACCGTCTGTAATTACCATTAATTTATTGTAAAGACCTGATTCTTTCGCCGCGATTGCTTTTTGGCGTAAATCTTCCATATCAGAATGTTTATAAACGATAATTTTTGCTTTTGATAGACGACTACCATCAATAATAGATGCGTGGTTTAATTCATCTGAAAGAATCGCATCATTTTTATCCATAACAGCTGAAATCGCTGCCATATTACAATTAAATCCTGATTGATAAGCAATCGCTGCTTCTGTATGTTTAAACTTTGCAATTGTTTCTTCTAATTTAATATGCAAATCTAAAGTACCGTTAATTGTACGAACAGCTCCTGCTCCAACGCCGTACTTATGAATTGCACCAACCGCTGCTTCTTGTAAACGGCTATCTGTTGCTAATCCAAGATAGTTGTTTGAAGATAAGTTAATATATTCTTTTCCGCCAATTGTAATGATCGGTCCATTTGAACTCTCAAGCGGATCAATTACGTTATAAAGCCCCTTTGATTTTAAATCCTCTAAATTTTCTTCTAAAAATTTCGCAAGTGTTTTACTAGACATCGTGAAGCCTCCCATCATTCATGTAAGCGAATTATTATCTTAATAGTTCTAATAATCCCTCTACTAGCTTAACACGTTTTCAGAATTTATTATAGAAAAATAGTTTAAAGTAACCGCTTACATTTTTAGATTATATACGATTCATTACAAGAAATCTATCATTTACTTTTCATATTTGATAGAATAAAAAAAATACTTGGGAGGGCTTCAAACATGGCATTTACAGAATCTGATGTATATAATAACGAAGCATTTTGGGAACAATATATGAAACGAAGATATCGAGAAAATAGCCCGAATGAATCGATTGAAAAGCCAGCATTCTTTCAGCTCATTGGTAATGTACAAGGAAAACAAATTCTCGATTTAGGCTGCGGTGATGCTAAGTTTGGCGAGGAATTATTAGAAAACGGCTGCCACTCTTACACTGGTATTGAAGGCTCTCAACTTATGTATGAAAAAGCTAGAAAACAACTAGAAAATAAAAATGGATCTATTCATTTTATAAACCTCAAAGATTATACCTATCCCCCTTCTACTTTTGATTTAGTAACATCTAGACTCGCCCTACATTATATTGAACATCTTGATATCATTTTTCAGCATGTATTTCAAACTTTAAAAACGAACGGAACCTTTATCTTTAGCGTTCAACATCCCATTATTACCTCTTCATTTGAAAGCTTACAAACGAGTGGCAAGAGGACAAGTTGGCTCGTCGATGATTACTTTAAAATAGGAAAGCGTGTTGAACCATGGATTGACCAAGAGGTTATTAAATATCATCGTACAATAGAAGAGTACTTCACATTATTACAACAAGCCGGATTTACAATTACACACTTAAAAGAAGCTACACCAAATCTAGCCTATTTTCAGAGTAAAGAAGAGTATGAACGTCGTTTACGGATTCCTCTCTTCCTCTTATTTTCTTGCAAAAAATAAAAAAGGAGATGAATCATTCATCTCCTTTTTTCACCTTATTGCCTGAGTAACTTCTTTAACTAGTCGTCTCCCTCTTCCGTGCGGGATACAAAGCGGTGTTCCAAACAATGGATCCGTGCTAATTTGACACTCCATTCGGAATACATCACGTACTAGTTTCTCATCCACTACTTCTTCTGGCTTACCTTGCGCATATATTTGTTTATCTTGAATTGCTACAATATTATCTGCATAGCGGCATGCTAAATTTAAATCGTGTAATACCATAACAATTGTTCGTTGTTCTGTTTCATTTAATTCAAATAATAAATCTAGCACTTCAATTTGGTGAGTCATATCTAAATATGTAGTTGGCTCATCCAGTAAAATAATGTCTGTATCTTGCGCCAGCGTCATTGCAATCCAAGCGCGTTGACGTTGCCCACCTGAAAGGGCATGCACATCACGCTCAGCAAATTCTGTCATACCTGTGGCTGCAAGTGCCTTCTGTACCATTTCCTCATCTTTTTCTGACCATTGCTTCAGCCATGTTTGATATGGATAACGCCCTTGCTTTACAAGTTGCAATACTGTAAGTCCTTCTGGCGCTTGCGGTCCTTGCGGTAAAATCGCCATTTGACGCGCGATTTGCTTCGTTTGCATATTTTGAATCGCCTTATCGTCTAATAAAATATCACCCGATGTTGGTTTTAACAATCTAGCCAGTGAACGCAATAAAGTTGATTTTCCGCACCCGTTAGAACCAATGAAAATTGTGATTTTCCCTTTTGGGATTTCTAAATTTAATTCATCAATAATAATTGTATCACCATAAGACAGCGTTAAACGTTTCGTCTTCAATGCTTTTTGCATATTCCTCTCCCTTTATAAACTTTGACCTCTTTAAACATACGTACAATCTCGTTTTTTTAAATATATTTACCACACTCTTACAAAAAAGATGTATTTATTTCATTTTTTATAACTATATATTTCTCTTCCAATTTATATGATTACGCTGTTATTGTATTTCAATTTGAATCTCTTCGTCAACGATAATGAGAATTATTATCATAAGGAAACTAAAAAATACAATTCGCCTTCTTACTATCACCAATTATCCATAACTGAAAATATTATTTAGTGTATAACATGTACAATGTCATAACCATTTCCCCTAAATTCTATAAGACTTGTTATTTCACGGAAATGTCACATTATTTCGTTTTGTATTTTTATTCCCAATATGTTATATTATAAAAGTAAATAAAATATATTTTCTTTATATCAGAATAATTTTTCTAATCTAAATTTTCTGATTAATCATTATTTTATTTTCTTTTAGAATTCAATTATTACATTTGAAAACGCTTATCATCTCGTTTTCAGGGCAAAATACAGTAGCGGTTGAAGAAAAATAGAACTTTTTTAGGAATTTTCTTTCTATTTCCATATAATTCTATTGACTTCTAAATATTTTGTAAATTAAAATGATTACATAAATATCCGTTATACAGGATTAGGGGGAAACAAAAATGGATGCAGCTTTAAAATTAGACAAAGCTGGAGAGCAACAATCACCAAAGAAACATCCACCAGGGTTGTATTTGTTGTTCTTAACAGAAATGTGGGAAAGATTTAGTTATTATGGAATGCGTGGCCTTTTAGTTCTTTATTTAACAACTGCTGTTGTTAGTGGCGGGTTAGGATTTGATGAGGCATTCGCAGTGCAATTATATGGTACTTTTACAGCGGCGGTATATTTCATGCCAATTATAGGCGGATGGCTAACTGATCATTATATTACAAGACGTCATGCCATTACTCTCGGCGGAATTATTATGGCAATTGGTAACTTTGTACTATTCTCAATGAATACAAAAACAGGACTACTCCTTGGATTAGTACTATTAGTTATTGGTAATGGATTCTTTAAACCAAATATTTCTACACTGTTAGGTGAATTGTATGAAGAAAATGATTCACGTCGTGACAGTGCATTTACTATCTTCTATATGGGTATTAACGTAGGTGCTTTCTTCGCTCCACTTATTTGTGGATTTTTAGCAGAAGATTTCTTTAAAACAAGCGTCGATGGCGTTATGGTTATGGGATATAAATACGGATTCTTAGCAGCTTGTATCGGTATGATTATCGGACAAATTGTTTTCAACTTATTAGCTCCTCGCTACCTTGGTAAAGCAGGAACAACAGTTGTTGGTAAAAAATCAAAAAATCAGCCTGCAATCGAAAAGAAACCTTTAACAAAACAAGAAAAAAATCGCACTTGGGCAATTTTAATTTTAACTTGTTTCGTAGTATTCTTCTGGGCAGGATTTGAGCAAGCTGGTAGTTCTTTAACACTTTATACAAATAAATTTGTTGATCGTACAATTTTCGGTTGGGAAATTCCAACATCTTGGTTCCAATCAGTTAACCCAGCATTTATCGTACTCCTTGCACCATTCGTATCTATGCTTTGGTTAAAACTTTCTAAAACAAAACGCGGTGATTTAAAAGTGCCAACAAAAATGGCATTCGGTATGATTTTACTAGGTATAGGTTACCTTGTTTTAACATTAGCAGTTCTAAAAACTGGTAGTAATGCAGCAGATATAACTGTAAAAGCAAACTTATTATTCATCGTTATCACTTATCTCTTCCATACAATTGGTGAGTTATTCTTATCACCAATCGGTCTATCCATGGTAAGTGCAATTGCTCCTGTAAAATTAGCATCATTACTAATGGGAGTATGGTTAGCTGGTACGGGTATGGCTAACTGGTTAGCTGGTAAACTTGCTTCCTTTACACAATCATTAGGATACCTTGAAGTATTTGCAAGTATCGGTATTATCGTTATCGTCTTAGGACTTGTACTCCTTCTCTTCTCTAAAAAAGTTGCGAGTATGATGGAATAACACACAAAAAGACGCTTCTAAAATTAGAAGCGTCTTTTTTATTACTTCTCCTCTAAAGCCGCCACATCCACGTGAACGCTTTCTCCAGGATTAGATACATCATACACTTGAGCAACTCCACTTTGCTCATCACAGCTCTCAATCCATACTGGTACGCCTTCATATGTAACATCAATTCTACTTGAAGAAGATAAGATTTGTTTCACGCGTGTCACATCCATACTACTATCCCTCCTTTTTTCTTACTACACTCCTTTCTATTTTTTCTTTTCCTTTTAGAATATATTCCGTAAGGAAGCATGTTGATTGATGGCCATTTCTTCCTCACATGCTAATATTTACTCTCTTGCTACCTTTCTGACAAATAAAAAAAGACGTATATTCCACA
The DNA here is from genome assembly GCF_014932895.1 of Bacillus thuringiensis. GTDB lineage: Bacteria > Bacillota > Bacilli > Bacillales > Bacillaceae_G > Bacillus_A > Bacillus_A thuringiensis_AA. The sequence goes on from NZ_JACYOF010000008.1 coordinate 112,565, forward strand.
CGCCTTTTCCATAATATTCAAATTTTAAGAAAATAATGTTTTTACTACTTCACTTACTTTATCGTTATGAATTTGATAATACACTTCTAACCCGCGTCTCTCAAAGCGTACTACTTTATTTTGCTTTAATTTCGTTAAATGTTGTGAAACCGTTGATTGTGGAATTTCTAATACTTCCTGTAATTGCGTTACATTGCACGTTCCACGCTGCATTAGTTCCATTACTAAGCGTAGACGAAGTGGGTGAGCTAACGCTCTTAACATTTGTACATCTTCTTCTGAAATACGACATTCGAATTGATTTTGGCTCATAAAGTTCCCCTCATTTTCATTTTTATTTTCTTTTTATTTATTTATATATCTGTTCTTATATTTCCTGTTACGACATAACTTTATCAACCTATAACGCTGAAAATTTTTTCCACCTTTATCAGCATAGAATTCAGGAAAAAATCCTTGCTGATTTTGAATATTATACTATATGATATAACGAAAAAGCAAAATAACGGCCTACGAATACTTTGCTTGCAAACGTTGTTTTATCAGGCTTTTTGTTATATTTTCACCTCATTGAAATGCACAGTAATGGTATTGTAAAATACCGTCTATAATTGATAACCTATCGTAATGTAGTTGAACTATATTTAACCTCTTTGTTACGCTAAAAGTAATTTCCAGTAAAAAGAGATGATGTGGTATTAAAAATTTGTTTCTTATTTTTTATTCGTATTGCAAGCGGCTGGAATGTTACGCAAAACTTCCTATTAAATAAATACACCGTTCCTCATCACTAGATCCAACAGGGCAGATACGTGCTACGTACTAAACTTTATACTTGATGCAAAAAACGGCATCTAATATACACCTGTAGGAAAAATACCATATTAATACGTAAAAAAATATGCAAATAATTTATACAGCGCACTCAAATTCATTTAAGTGCGCTTTTTGTCTACTTTATGAACAAAACTTTACTTTTAACACTATTATGGAATAATTATACTTTTTTACGTTGACAATAGTGTTGAAGGAGAATATACTAAGCATGTAAGTTGATTGTGAATAGTTTCACAAATAATGTGAATTTCTTCACATATAATAGATAGGAGTTGTCATTATTATGAGTACTTGGACACAAATTTATGACCCGTTAAACAATATTTGGTTATCTGCACTAATCGCAGCACTTCCAATTTTTTGCTTCATTATTTGTTTAGTGGGATTCAAAATGAAAGGTTACATGGCTGGTCTTTACAGTGTAATTGTTGCTATTATTCTTGCTATATTTGTTTATAAAATGCCTGCAACTGCAGCAGTAGCATCTGCCGGATTTGGTGTTTTATCTGGATTTTATCCAATTTGTACTATTGTTATCGCAGCTATCTTCCTTTACAAATTAACTGTTAAAACAGAACAATTCAATGTCATTCGTGATAGCATTTCAAGTATTACAAATGATCAACGTTTACAAGTATTATTAATCGCTTATTCTTTCGGTGCTTTCTTAGAAGGCGCAGCTGGTTTCGGTGTTCCGGTTGCTATTACAGCTGCATTACTTGTAGGTATGGGCTTTAATCCATTAAAAGCAGCGGGTATTTGCTTAGTAGCTAATATCGCTGGTGGTGCTATGGGTGCTATGGGTATTCCAGTTACAGTACCTGCACAATTAACTGGAATAGATGCATTAACTGTCGGTCGTCAAGCAGTTTACATTTTGCCATTCATTAGCATTGTTTTACCGTTCTTACTTGTTTCAATGGTAGATGGATTTAAAGGCATTAAAGAAACTTGGCAAGGTATTCTTGTAAGTGGTGTTTCTTTCGCAATTACTCAGTTCCTTGTAACTTACTTCTTAGGCGCTGAACTTACTAATATTTTCGCAGCAGTCGTAAGTATGGTCGCTCTTGCATTATTCTTACGTGTTTGGCAACCAAAATCTTCTGCTAAAGAAGAAAAACAAGAAGAAAAAGAATCTCATACATTCAATCAAATTTTATATGCTTGGTCTCCATTCGTATTCTTAACTGCATTTGTAACAATCTTTAATTTAAAACCAATTAAAGCTTTATTTGCTCCGGATGGTCCATTAGCAAACTTAGTATTTAACATTCAATTCCCTGGTCTTCATAATCAAGTTATAAAAACTGCACCAATCACAAAAGCTGATACACCTTTCGCAGCGATTTTCAAACTAGATGTATTCTCTTCTACAACTACTGCGATTGTATTAGCAATTATCGTTTCACTTATCGTCTACCGTGTAAACGGCAAAATGATTAAAGAATTAATGATTGAAACAATAAAAGAATTAAAGGTTCCAGTATATACAATTTGTAGCGTTATCGCTTTAGCTTACGTAGAGAACTACTCTGGTATGTCATCTACACTTGGACTTGCATTCTCTTCTACTGGAAATGCATTCCCTATTCTTTCTCCAATCTTAGGATGGATTGGCGTATTCATTACGGGTTCAGTAGTATCTAGTGGTTCACTATTCGCACCACTTCAAGCAGTAACTGCCGATCAATTAAACATCGTCCCATCTACTCTCGTTTCATTAAACGTAGTTGGTGGTACAATAGCAAAAATGGTTTCACCACAATCTGTAGCAGTTGCTTGTGCGGCAGTTGGACTAGTTGGTAAAGAATCTGCTCTATTTAAAACAGTGATGAAATATAGTTTAATCTTCTTAGCTATTATTAGCTTACTTCAATTAAATGCTGTATTTAATATCTTTTAAAAAAAAAACACCGATCCAAATGGATCGGTGTTTTTTTTATTACATTTTTTTATCCCACATTAACGGGCAGTAAAAGCCCGATTGGTTCAACTAATAATCAGTGGGGATAGCCCCCCACTGATTAAAGTTTCACTTTATTCTTTAATAAAGAAGCTCCAGCAATTTCAGGATGCGTCATTTCATATGGATCCAAAATAATATCCAATTCTTCAGCTGTTAGTACACCATGTTCTAAACATAACTCCCTAACAGATTTTCCTGTTTCAATTGCTTCACGTGCAATACGAGATGCTGCTTCATAGCCAATATGAGGATTAACCGCTGTAATAATTCCAACACTTTTCTCAACATATTGCTTCAGCAATTCTTCATTCGCTGTAATTCCTTTAATACAATATTCACGGAATACACGGAATCCGTTATTCATAATACTGATAGATTGAATTAAATTAAATACAAGTACAGGCTCCATTACGTTTAACTCTAATTGTCCTGCTTCTGACGCTAAGCAAATTGTATGATCGTTTCCGATTACTTGGAAAGCGACTTGGTTAATTACTTCTGCCATAACTGGATTTACTTTACCTGGCATAATAGATGAACCTGGCTGACGAGCTGGTAATTGAATCTCAGCCAATCCAACACGTGGACCAGATGCCATAATACGAAGATCGTTTGCAATTTTAGACATATTCATCATACATACTTTTAACGCTGCAGATACTTCTGTGTATGCATCTGTATTTTGCGTTGCATCAACTAAATGCTCTGCACCAACAAGTGGGAATCCACTAAATGTTCGTAAATGTTTTACCACTTGTTCAATGTAAATAGGGTTTGCATTTAATCCTGTACCTACAGCTGTCGCTCCCATATTCACTTCATATAAATGTTGACGAGACTGTTTAATTCTTTTTATATCACGCTCAAGCACTCGGCTATACGCTTCAAATTCTTGTCCAAGACGAATCGGAACTGCATCTTGTAAATGTGTACGACCCATTTTAATAACATGATCGAACTCTTTTGCCTTTGTACGGAAAGCAGAATGAAGTTCTTCCATTGTAATAAGAAGTTCTTCTAACATCATAAGAGTTGCAATATGAATCCCCGTTGGAAATGCATCATTTGTTGATTGCGCCATGTTCACATGAGTGTTTGGGCTAATTTTCGCATATTCACCTTTTTCATATCCCATACGTTCTAACGCTCTATTAGCAATTACTTCATTTGTATTCATATTTATGGAAGTCCCCGCTCCGCCTTGGATCGGGTCCACGATAAATTGATCATGGAATTTTCCATCAACAATTTCTTGCGCCGCCTCTGCAATTTCTTGTCCAATATCTTTAGCTAAGTAACCGGTATCCATATTCGCAAGTGCAGCCGCTTTTTTCACAATTGCCATTGCCGTAATGAGTGACGGATGAATGCGATATCCTGTAATCGGGAAATTTTCTACGGCACGTAATGTTTGTACACCATAATATGATGCACTTGGCACTTCCTTTTCACCTAAAAAATCTTTTTCTATACGTATATCCTTCGTTGCTATCATTTTCATCACCTATACTTTTTCATTCTAAATCCTTATTTGAAAAATCCACCCTCTCAAAATACGAGTATCATTCAGAAGAATTTTTCAGTATCCACCTTCACTATAAAGCACCTTTTTTGAAAGCGCAAACACTTATTTTTCTATATATCCTTTTTATTAAAGTTAATAGAAAATCATTCTTCTACTTTCCTTATTTCCACTCGTTTAATTTGATGCATATCCTTTTCAAGGACTTTAAAATAAAAACCATACTTCTCAATAACATCCCCTTCAGCAACGATTTGTTTTTGTACCATAATCCAACCACCAATCGTATCTACATCAGCAGCGACCAAATGTATACCAAATAAATCATTTACTTCACTAATAAGCACTTTTCCTTCAACGATTTTATACCCTTCACTTATATGTTCTATAGGCGGATACTCATCTTCATCATATTCATCCCGAATTTCCCCAACAATTTCTTCTAAAATATCTTCTAACGTCACGATCCCTGCTGTACCACCATATTCGTCATATAAGACAGCTAGCGGAATATGTCTTCTTTGCATTTGTAATAATAAATCATGAATTGGGATATTTTCTAGCACTTCAATAACAGGTCTTGTATATGGTGTAATCGAGCATTCTTCATCCCGATTACCATCCATATAACGAATAAATAAATCCTTTACATTAACCATTCCAATAATTTCATCTTTATCTTCACCAAATACAGGATATCTCGTATATTTCTCTTGCGCGATTACTTTAATATGCGTTTTAAACGATTCGTCCTCATATAATCCTACAACCTCCGTACGGGGTACCATAATTTCCTTTGCAACTCTATTATCGAATTCAAAAATATTATTTACGTATTTAAATTCTCTTTGATTAATCTCTCCACTCTCATAGCTCTCAGATAAGATTAATCTTAGTTCTTCCTCTGAATGAGCCACTTCATGTTCAGAGGCTGGATGTAAGCCGAATAAACCTGTTACAAGCCTTGCGGAACCATTTAAAGCCCAAATGAAGGGATACATAACTCGGTAAAAGTAAATAAGTGGTTTCGATAATAATAAACTAACCTGCTCTGCCTTTTGTATAGCAAATGTCTTCGGAGCAAGTTCCCCAATAACAACATGTAAAAATGTAATCGCTGCAAAGGCAATAATAAATGAAACTGTACTGGCAATTGCAGGAGATACATGTAATTTTAAGAACAACGGCTCAAGTAAATGTTTAATCGTCGGCTCTCCTAGCCACCCGAGCCCTAAAGCAGTAATCGTAATACCTAACTGACAGGCTGATAAATACTCATCTAAATTTGAAGTTACTTTTTTCGCTGCCAATGCTCCTCGTCTTTTTTCACTAACGAGTTGATCAATACGACTGCTACGCACCTTAATGATTGCAAACTCAACAGCCACAAAAAAACCTGTTAATGCAATAAGGATGGCTACCATCAATAATTTTAAAATATCCACATATACCCTTTAGCTTTCTTAGCTAAAGTTACACCTCCTTTAAAAAAGAAGTTTCACTTTAGTTTCTTCATTTACTGGAAAGCAACCCTATATAAAATTCACCAATTTTCAGTTCTCATACAATTCTAAAGGCAAGCCATCAGGGTCTTGGAAAAAGACGAATTTTTTACCCGTGATTTCATCAATACGTATCGACTCAGTCTTCACCCCATATCGGTTCAAATGTTTCACAGATTCTTCTATATGTGTAACAGCAAATGCTAAATGTCTCAGTCCAGCTGCTTCCGGAAAGCTTTTACGCTCAGGTGGATGTGGAAATGAAAATAATTCGATTTGATACTCTTCTCCTACACATAAATCTAACTTATAAGAATCTCGCTCTGCTCTATATACTTCATTTATCGCTTTAAAACCTAATATTCTGGTATAAAAATTCTTTGACACTTCATAATTCGAACAAATAATTGCAACATGATGCACTCTACATATATTCATGATCTCTCTATTCCTTTCTTTACCAACGATGTATATTCTCCCTTGAAATGAAAAACATATATAGCAGAATATCTCTTTTAGGGGGCTTATTATGAAATTCATCACTTTTTTCGTAGGACTTATTGTTGTTTTCTTCCTTGCTTATATTGCTAGTAATAATAAGAAACATATTAAATTTAAGCCAATTTTTATCATGCTTATTATACAGTTAATTTTAACCTATTTATTATTGAATACAGAAATTGGACTTGTACTTATTACGATCATTTCTAGCCTGTTTACAAAGCTACTCGAGTATGCTGCTGATGGTATAAACTTTGTATTTGGCGGTCTTGCAAATAAAGGTGAAATGCCATTTTTCCTTACTGTATTATTACCAATTGTTTTTATCTCCGTCTTAATTGGTATATTACAACATTTCAAAATACTACCATTTTTCATTCGTTGGATCGGTTATTTTCTTAGTAAAATAAATGGTCTTGGAAAATTAGAATCTTACAACGCTATCGCTTCTGCCATTGTCGGTCAATCAGAAGTGTTTATTACAGTAAAAAAACAATTAGCTCAAATTCCAAAACATCGTCTTTATACCCTTTGCGCTTCTGCTATGTCAACCGTATCTATGTCTATCGTAGGTGCCTATATGACGATGATTGAGCCTAAATATGTAGTAACCGCACTCGTTCTCAATTTATTTAGCGGTTTTATTATCGTACTCATCATTAACCCTTACGATGTGAAAGATGACGAAGATATTTTGGAAATAAAAGGTGAAAAACAAAGTTTTTTTGAGATGCTTGGAGAATACATTCTTGATGGTTTTCGTGTAGCCATTGTCGTCGGCGCTATGCTCATCGGATTCGTCGCATTAATGAGTTGTATTAACGACCTATTCCTCATTATATTCGGCATTACTTTCCAGCAATTAATCGGCTACGTATTTGCTCCTATTGCATTTCTTATTGGTGTACCGAGTTCTGAAATTGTCACAGCTGGTAGTATTATGGCAACAAAGCTCGTCACAAATGAATTTGTAGCAATGATGGATCTTAGCAAAATTTCCAACAGCCTTTCTCCACGTACAATAGGTATTATTTCTGTCTTCCTCGTTTCTTTTGCCAACTTTTCTTCCATTGGAATTATTTCAGGTGCAGTAAAAGGATTAAACGAAGAACAAGGAAACGTTGTTGCACGATTTGGTTTAAAATTACTATACGGAGCTACTCTCGTTAGTTTTTTATCTGCAATTATCGTAAGCATTATGTTGTAATTAGGTAAAATTTTATCATTTTCTTCCCCCTGTCTTTTGTATACACTAACAAATAGATGCCTTATAAATAATCAAGACATCTATTTTTTATACATGTACAATCGCTTTTATTTAGCGTACAATATTTTTTATGTGTTTGAATACACTTCTAGATGTATACACTTTGATAGTTTTAAAGGAGAAAAAATGATGAAATCCGATATGAACAACAATACGCGAGCCAAAAAAGGACACTCAAAGAAAAAACGCCTACTTTGGTTCCTTCTTATTCCATTGCTAATCGTAGCACTTGGAGCGGGAGGATACTCCTTCCATATATACAGTAAAGCAAAATCCGTTTTAAGTAATGCTTATTCTGAACTAGGTCGAGGCGATAAATCCAGCAAACGTGAAAAAGCTGTTAAGCCTATGACTGATAATATTTCCGTACTTATTATGGGTGTTGATGAAAGTGATATTAGGGAAAAAAATTACGGAAAAGCAACTCGTACGGATGCGTTATTACTTGCAACAATTAATAAAAACGATAAATCCGTTAAACTTGTCAGCATTCCACGTGACTCACGTGTCTACATTAAATCGCGTGATAAATATGATAAAATTACGCACGCACATGTATTTGGTGGTGTAGACAGCACGATTGATACAGTAGAGAACTTTTTAGATGTCCCAGTTGACTACTATGTAAAATTCAACTTTAAATCCTTTATCAAAATCGTTGATTCCCTTGGTGGTATTACTGTCGATGTTCCAGTTGAGTTCACAGAACAAAACAGTAAAGATGAAGCAGATGCCATTCATCTCAAAAAAGGACGTCAACATTTAAATGGAGAAGAGGCACTTGCACTAGCTAGAACTCGTCATATCGATAGCGACTATATGCGTGGTCAACGACAACAGCTTGTTTTAGAAGCTATTGCTGAAAAAGCATTATCTCTTAATTCCATTAATAAAATCGGGGGCCTACTAGATGCTGTCGATAAAGACCTAAAAACTAATTTAACTTTTGATGATATGATGACAATTGCAAAAAATTCAATGGGTTCAAGTTTAAAAATGGACAAATTGCAAGTAGAAGGTACTGATAAATATATAGGCGGTATTTATTATTACGTTCCAAACGAAAAAAGTGTCAATACTATATCGACAACACTTCAAGAACATCTTGGTGTTACGAATAAAAATGAGCATAAAAAATTATAATAAAAAGGCTGCTAGATTTTTCTAGACAGCCTTTTTATTATAATTTTCAACATATTTTTCATGCATATTGTGACAAAAAGAGACAATTATTACAACAGTGTAACATTCTTTATAAAAACATTACACACACAATGAAAATAATAGTATACTAGGACGTACATAATGTTATTTTCATCATTTTTATACAAAAAATGTAATACATATATTTATATACAAATTTCTGGGGGGAAATAAATGAAGCTAAGTAAAATACTGATTGGTTCTGCAATTGCTAGTGGCATATTACTTTGTGTAGGAGGGATTGGTGGATATCAATATGTATCCAAATTGAATAATCAATTAAATACCACCGCATTACCAAACACTACGTTTGAAGGTATTTCTCTTGATGGAAAAAATAAAGCAGATATTCAAGCAATTATTAATCAAAAGGTAACTGAATTAGATCAAAAATCCCTTACCTACATATTCCAAAATGATAAACAAACTTACAAATGGAAAGATTTAGGGATAGATTATAAAGAGAAAGATATTGTCGACAAAATCTTTAAAGAACAAGAAGGAAACATAATAAACCGTTACAAAATGCGACAGCAAGCTGAAAACGGTAAAATAAAACGTGACTATAAATTAACACCACAATTAAATACAACTGCTTATGAAACCTTTATAAAAGATAAATATAATGAAACATTAAAAAATCCTGTAAATGCCGAGTTAAACATTGAAGGTACTACCGTAAATATTAGCCAAAGTCAAAATGGAGAAAAAATTGATAAAGGAAAATTAACTGATTTAACGAAACAGGCCCTCACTTCTGGTACATCCGATGTTACATTACCAGTTACACTACTAAAGCCTGAGCGTTCCACGGAAGATATACAGAAAATGGGGATTAAAGAAGTCATTGCTGAATACTCTACTCCAATGGCTGGTCGTAATGGAAACCAATCGTTTAACGTAAATAAGTCAGCTAATACTTTAAGTGGAGCTATTGTAGCACCCGATGAAACATTTAGTTTTAACGGACGAGTTGGCGTAACTGATGCTGCACATGGTTATAAATCGGCAGCAGTATACTTGCAGGGTAAAGTTATACAAAGTGCTGGCGGGGGAGTTTGCCAAGTAAGTAGCACATTATATAGCGCAGCTTTAAGAGCTGATTTAGGAATTGTAGCTCGAAGCAACCATTCTATGCCTGTACATTACTTACCACTTGGGCAAGATGCAGCAGTGGCAGATTATGGACCTGATTTAAAATTTAAAAACAATACTGGGAATTATATTTACATTCAAGCCTTTTCAAATGGAGGTAGTATTACTGCACGCATTTTCGGTACAGCTACTGGGAAAGATGTGGACGTTTCTTCTAAAGTGATTAGTGAGACTGGCGATAAAATTACGGCTGTGACATATAAAAAAGTAACACAAAACGGTGAAGTAATCTCAAATGGGCAAATTTCAAAAAGCGTATATAAAAAGGCGTGAGTAATCACGCCTTTTTCTTTTGCAATAATAGTAAAAAAGTTTCAAGATGGTCTTTCGTTTCTTCTAAAGACCACATACGATTTCCTTGCTTCGCAGCTAATACGCATGCCGCTTCCCACTCGTTCTTTTTCTTCATATTTACTAATTCATCGCGTAATTTCAAAACAATTTCTTCGTCTTCTTGCTCAATAAACTCTTCCATCACGCTTACTATTTCATCCTCATGAATACTTAACGTACAGTACGATTTAAGAAAGTATTGTAATGTCGTATACATAATGTACTCCCCCTTCTTATTTGTCAGATGGATAAGAAGTAATAATCTTAAATCCTAATTCTCCTGACTTATCTCTCGCTAAAACAGTAACAGTTTTTACCAACTTGTCTTTTACACTCATATTTTTCTTTATTACCGTTTTTCCAACTGGGAATGAATGAGTTGTATTTAATACGAGACGAGCCTCTTTAGAATTTTTTAACCAATCTTGAATTTCCTTATCGTGTTGCTTCAAACTATCTTTTACAGCTTTCGTCGCTGTTTCCTTATCATAGTATGTACTTGCTGCTGACACTTTATCTGTCTTCAAGCGATTCTTCAAATCCTCTTCTGATTTGCCTACATGCCTTTCAATCGTATGACCATTTTTAGGTGGTCCTTCCATTTCATCTAAAATATTATCACTAATTTTTTCTACCGATGTAGATTGATTCCCTGTTTGCTTCTCTGTTTTTTGTTCTTTTCCTGTACATCCACTTAAGATCAGCATGAATGCCAATAAACTACTCAAGAAAAGACTGCTTATTCGTTTCATCATATCACCTCTTCCATGATTATTATCGTAACTTCACTAAAAGTCAATTTCACAACGAAAAAGCCTATCAGTTTTCATTTTTCTCATCTATTTTGCCATATTTATCTACACACTTTCACCAACTCCCTATTTTTCGTCCTCTTTAATATATACCCCCTATATTTTATAATTATTTCCCGAACGAAACTACCGATAATATAACTATATAATCCTTTTATATAAAGGTTTATATAGTGTTTTTTGAAACAAATTATAATACCCCTATTTTTATATACCTAATACCTCTATAAGGTATATAATCACCTTCCTATCAACGTTTTTCTACATTATGTAAATTTATCCTTGCCTATACAATCGAAATATGGTGTAATGCAAAAAAAGATAAAGGATTTTATAATATGGCAGAAACAATTCAAAACTTCTTAACAGACTATTATTCAATCGCAATTCCACTTAGTATCTTAATTAACATCATCATTAGTCTTTTAGGTGTTATTCCTAGCATCTTTTTAACCGCCATCAATATACAGCTCTTCGGTGTAACAAATGGCACAATCATTTCGATCGCAGGTGAAGCATTAGGAGCTATTATCTCGTTTTATATTTACCGTATAGGCCTTCAAAAGTTCACTCACGATAAAGTAAATAAGTATCCAAAGGTAGAACGTCTCCTTTACGTAGAAGGTAAAGAGGCCTTTCTACTCGTTCTATCTTTTCGTTTTATTCCTTTCATTCCATCAAGTATCGTTACTTTATTTGCAGCTCTAGGGAAAATGTCATTACTCTCCTTCAGTATTGCCAGCACAATAGGGAAAATACCGGCCTTATTGATCGAAGTATATTCGGCATACCAAGTTATGAATGGAACAAATGAAGCGAAGTGGATTATAACAATCGCAGGTTGTATCGGATTGTTTTATTTGTGGAAAAAATGGAGAAAAAAATAAAGAAGGAGCATAGGCTCCTTCTTTATTTTTTGAAGTATATTCTATTAATACATATCTCTTACGAATAGAAGTCTTAGTTTACACCAACAGCACTAAATGATTGCTTAACTGCTGTTACTTCGGCAGAACTTGCACCATATAAATCAGCTGCAGCTTGTACTAAGCCAGCACGAGCTTGACTAAATGTAGTAGATTGCGTGAAATACTGTGTATTTGCACGGTAGTAAATTGCACCTAATTTATCTTTACCGATACCATTTACAGTAACACCGTAATGCGTGCCACCATTTGCTAATAAATAAGCTTGTTTATTAATAATACCACTGTTCGTATGAACCCCACCGTTATCACTTGAACCAGTGTAACGCTTAGAATAATGATCTGGGTCACCATATTTCGTTGGATCACTCATAGAACGAAGTGCATCTCCTGCTTTTCCAGGCGTGTAAATATCTTCACCAATCTCCCAATCTGGGTTACGGTTATCATAAAACTCTACTAATGTTCCAAAAATATCAGAAACCGCTTCATTTAATGCTCCTGATTCATTTTGATAAATTAAATTCGAGCTATTTTCCGTAACAGCATGCGTCAATTCGTGTCCAATTACATCAATACCACCAGATAATGAAGTGAATGTTACACCATCTCCATCTCCATATACCATTTGTGATCCGTTCCAGAATGCATTATTATAATTACTTCCGTAATGCACAGTTGATTTTAATGGTGCACCCGCATCATTAATTGAGTTACGATTAAATGTATTCTTATAGTAATCATACGTGATACCCGCATAGTAATGAGCATCAACTGCCGCTGCATCATACGCTGCATTGAAAACATTATCTGCATCTGCCCATAATGTTCCCGGCAATGTTGAACGGTTTTTCGCATCATATGTGAAAATCGCTGCTCCGCGCGTATTATCTTGTAAATAATAAGATGATCCAGATAGCGTTGTATTAAGTGATTTCGTATCTCCTAATACACCTTTACCAGTTCCTACTTTATTTGTTCCTGTTACAGGCTTTACAACTGCTTTTGCATCCTGTTTAGGAGCATCTTGTTTAACTGGTGACTTATCATCATTCGTCACATGATCAATTGTGTTATATTTATTTAACACTTTTCCGCTTTCTGCCTCAATGAAATAGTAGTAGTTTCCTGGACTCGGATCTAAGAAGTTTAAATTCACCACGTATGCATATGTTGTTTCTTCACCGTTTTGATATACATATAAGTCCGCTTTTGGATCCACTTCATACTTCGGTGTTACTCCTAAATCTTGCTGCGCGATTTCAATTGCTTTTGCGCCTTCAATCTTATTTTTATTTTTCAGCTTTTCCTTTTTGTCTAAATCAGGCGCAACTGTTCCAGACAATACTTTTAAAGAACCATCTTTACTCACATGAGCTACTTGAGTAGAACCCCATACAGGTACTCCTTCGTAAACTTGTTGCATACGTACTACTGTTGAATCAGTTACAGCATCTTTTTTCACTTGTTTCACTTTAAAAGAATCTTGCGCACTCTTTTCCCCTAGCTTATAATCACCTTTTGCTGCATTTAAGTAATCAAACACAACAGATTCTGCTTTCTTGCCAGTCGCTCCAGTTAGATCACCAGAAATAAACTCAGGTGACTGCACCGTTTCATTGTACTTCTTCGTAGAGAGCACATTCTTTGAATCTGCAAATGCAGAGCTTGTCCCTCCAAACGTAGTAACTGCCATTCCTGTCGCTAACACTAACGCTAAACTCTTCTTTTTCATATAACCTTCCCCCTAATAAAAAATTTTTGAAAAAGAGTAGTTTTATATTAGCATTATGTTTCCACTATTAATATACTAAAAATTCAAATAATTATTTTCTCAAGTTTTGTAGAATTTTGGAGAACAAATATTGAGAAACCCCTTTCCTGTTGGAAAGGGGTTTCTCGTTATTTTCTTAGCCATAAATATCGGGATTAGAATAATTTATAACTTTTTCTTGTGAAAAATTAAAACCATATATATCGGGATTAGAGTAATTTATACTTCCTTCTTGTAAAGATTTTAATCCATATATATCTGGATTAGAGTAATTTACTGATTCTTCTTTAAGAGATTTCACTCCATATATATCTGGATTAGAATAGTTAACTCCTAAAGACAAAATTGCAACTATACTCATTCCCATCACACCATACATACGCTTTTTCAATTCAATTCCTCCTTTTCTTCTAAAACTTTAATAGCCTCTTTATAATATTTATTACTTTCCTCATACTTAAATTCATTTTCCAAATACATGGCTAGTTCTAAATAAGCATTTTTCAATTCCTTCATACTACCTACACCCTTAAAGAACGGAATAGCCTCATTCTCTAAGAACCTCTTAAATTCTTGAGGTTCGCCAAAATATTTATACTTAAATATAAAAAACGAATAAATCATTTTATTATACTTTTCATCACTACGCGAGCAATCAATTCCTTGTTCTATCCATTCCTGTGCCTCTTCATAACGTTGAAGATGGATGCATTGTTTAGCAAGCCCATAAATCGTTTCAATATAATTCATATTGATGGTCTTCTGTAATTCAAAGCTTTGAAGAAAATAGTTCTTTGATTTATCATGCTCATTTTTATAATGATATAATTCTCCCATATTATTTAAAGTCATAGCTTTAATCATGTCTTTTTCCGCAAAAGAATCCACTTCTCTTAATATACTTTCATAAATCTTTAATGCTTCTTCATATTGCGCTTTTTCCACATAACTTAAAGCAATAATTGTTTGGCAATTGATTACATAACGGAATTTGTATTCATTCCGGAATCCTTCCATAGCAATATGAGCAAAATGCATAGCTAAATGTGGTATATTTAGATGACTATACGCTAGGCTCAAGTTATAATATATCCCCGTTTCATAATATCCTTGCTCCTTAGCCATTTCTTCTGTCTCAATTAAATACTCCAAGCTTTCTTTATGCTTATATTGCAAACTAAGTAATAAGGCTTTACTATACGTATATAACATCTTCTGAAAAGGTGAGTATTTCTTGTACATCTTCTTTAATCTCTCTAATTCTTCTTCAACAGCAGGAAAATCCCTTTTCATAATTAAATATCGCGTATAAAGTAGCTTATAATAATTTATAATTTCAAAATCCAAAACATGCTTCATTTCACCTTGTAACTCTTCATAGATACGTTCTACTTGTTGCTTGTCTAAATGAACTAGTGCATTTAACCATTCATCCAGTTTCCCCTTCACATCTTCTTCTACATCTCTCAAATCCGTCACAGCAATCTCTAATCTTGTGCAGAGCAATTGTAGAATTTCTTCTGATGCTTCGATCTTTCCATTTTCGATCTTACTTAAGTATGAGACAGAACAAATGCCCTGACATAATTCTTCTTGTGTCATTTTTTGCTGTAGCCGTTTGTAAAAGACTTGTTTGCCTATTTTTTCTAATGTTTGTTGCATTGTCCTCCTCCATTCTCATTACCCCCATTACTCTAATAATACATAAAATCTAGAGAAATATAAATTGATAAATGTTAATTTTCTAAAAAATATGCATTATTTCATTTTTTTCTCTCTTGACTTCACATCAATATCTCTTCTTTGCTACGAACGTTACAAAATTGGTATACTATAACCAAATTACGGAGGTGTTTTCGCAATGAATTATTATAAAGACGATAGTTACGCCTTACATACAGATTTATATCAGATCAACATGGCTTATACATATTGGAAAGATGGTATTCATAATCGCCGTTCTGTTTTTGATTTATATTTTCGAAAGCTTCCATTCGAGAATGGCTACGCTGTTTTTGCTGGCCTTGAAAAAATTGTAGAGTACATAGAAAATTTTAGCTTTACCGACAGCGATATCGCTTATTTAGCAGAATTACAATTTGAAAAAGAATTCCTTCATTATTTACAAAATATGAAATTCACTGGGACAATTCGTAGTATGCAAGAAGGTGAAGTTGTTTTTAATAACGAGCCTTTATTACGTGTTGATGCACCACTCGGTGAAGCACAAATTATCGAAACTGCTCTCTTAAACATTGTGAATTACCAAACATTAATCGCTACAAAAGCTGCTCGTATGAAACATGCTGCAAATAACGATGAACTTTTAGAGTTCGGAACAAGACGTGCCCACGAGTTTGATGCTGCCCTTTGGGGTACACGCGCTGCCTTTATTGGTGGGTTTTCATCTACGAGTAACGTTCGTGCAGGGAAACGCTTCGGAATACCTGTCGCCGGCACGCATGCCCACTCTTTCGTTCAAGCATATCGTGATGAATATGTTGCCTTTAAAAAATATGCTGAGACACATAAAAAATGTGTTTTTCTTGTCGATACATACGACACTTTAAAATCAGGTGTTCCAAATGCAATTCGTGTCGCAAAAGAGTTTGGAGATCGTATCGATTTTTATGGGATTCGCCTTGATAGTGGTGATATGGCTTATTTATCTAAAAAGGCAAGAAAACTGCTAGATGAAGCTGGATTTACAAATACAAAAATTATCGCTTCTAGCGATTTAGATGAATACACAATTATGCACTTAAAATCTCAAGGAGCAAAAATTGACGTATGGGGTGTTGGAACAAAATTAATTACATCCTTTGAGCAACCAGCATTAGGGGCTGTCTACAAACTAGTTGCAATTGAAGATACTGACGGGAAATTAAATGATACGATTAAAATTTCATCTAACCCTGAAAAGATTACAACTCCAGGACTTAAACGAATTTATCGTATTATCAATCGTGTTAATGATCATGCAGAAGGCGATTATATTGCGTTAGATTCTGAAGAACCTGGAAAAGAAGAGCGTTTAAAAATGTTTCATCCTGTTCACACGTATATAAGTAAATTCGTAACAAACTTTGAAGCACGCGAACTGCATAAAGATATTTTCATTAACGGTAAACGAACCTATGAGCTACCAAGCATATTAGATATTCAACTATATAATGAACAGAGTCTCGCACTATTTTGGGAGGAATATATGCGAACTTTAAATCCCGAAGAGTACCCTGTGGATTTAAGCCAAGAATGCTGGAATCATAAAATGAATTACATTCAAACTGTTCGAGAACAAGTTGAAAAAAACATACAAAAATAAAGTGAAACTTTAATCAGTGGGGGTTTTGTCCATCCCCCACTGATTATCAGCCCGCACCAATCGGGCTTTTACGGGCAGTTAACTCACACCTAACTTCCTCGTATTCGCCGAATTTTGAGGTGGGAGTCTTACTGCCCGTTAATGCGGGAAAAACAGAGAAGTTTCCCTCTTCTCTGCTTTTCCAATACCATATGACCATTTGTAAAAATGTATATTAAAATAACAAGACGAATATTATTTTATGGAATCAAATTCAACAAAATCACAAAAAAAGAAGACGCAATCGCGTCTTCTTTTTTATAACTCTTTCACTCGTAGTACACGCATTGCATTTAACACTGCAAGTAGTGTCACACCAACATCTGAGAAGACAGCTTCCCACATTGTTGCAATACCAAAAGCACCAAGTAATAAAACTAACCCTTTTACACCTAATGCAAATATAATATTTTGCCATACAATACTTCGTGTACGTTTTGCAATTTTTACTGCTGTTGCAATTTTTGAAGGCTCATCAGTCATTATAACGATGTCTGCCGCTTCAATTGCTGCGTCTGATCCTAAACCACCCATCGCAATACCAACGTCTGCACGGGCTAATACTGGTGTATCGTTAATACCGTCACCAACGAAGGCAACTTTTTCTTTTCCGTGCTTCGCCGCATCAATTTTTTCAATCTCTTCTACTTTTTGTTGCGGTAGTAGTTCCGCATGAACTTCATCTAAACCTAACGCTTTACCAACAGCTTCGCCTACTGGTTTTGCATCACCAGTTAACATCACTGTTTTCTTAATACCTAGTTCTTTTAACTGTTGAATCGCTTGTTTTGAATCCTCTTTTACCTCATCAGAGATAACAATATAACCTGCATATTTTCCATCTACAGCAACGTGAACTAATGTACCTACTGTTTCTGGTTGCTTAAATGTAATGTTTTCTTTTCTCATTAATTTTGCATTACCTGCAAAGATTTCTTTTCCTTGTACTTTTACAACTGTACCGTGACCAGAAATTTCGTTATAATCATCAATTATTTTTTCATCAATTGATTTTCCATATGCATTTCGAATAGATTGGGCAATTGGATGATTAGAATACACTTCAGCAAATGCCGCATACTCTAACAGCTCTTCACTTGTAGTACCTTCGCTTGCTTCCATTTTTGTAACTTTGAAGACACCTTTTGTTAATGTTCCTGTTTTATCAAAAACGATATATTTCACATCGTTTAAAGCTTCTAAATAGTTACTTCCTTTTACTAAAATACCACTTTTTGATGCCCCTCCGATACCTCCAAAGAATCCGAGAGGAATGGATACAACTAACGCACATGGACAAGAGATTACTAAGAACACTAAAGCTCTATAAATCCAATCAGCGAATGTAGCCCCTTCTAAAATAAGTGGTGGAACAAATGCCATGATTGCTGCTGTAATAACTACAACTGGAGTGTAGTAGCGCGCAAACTTCGTAATAAAGTTTTCTGTTGGCGCCTTTTTACTGCTTGCATTTTGAACTAAATCTAAAATTTTTGATACAGTTGATTCACCAAATTCTTTTGTAACTTCAATTGTTAATACACCATTTTGATTTACAAAACCACTTAATACATCATTTCCAACTTCAACTTCACGTGGTACAGATTCACCAGTTAACGCTGAAGTATCTACCATTGATGTTCCTTCAACTACTTTTCCATCTAATGGTACTTTCTCACCTGGCTTAACAATAATATAATCACCGATTTGTACATCTTCTGGTGATACTTGTTTCATTTCATTTCCAATCTTTACATTCGCATAATCTGGACGAATATCCATTAATGAAGTAATTGATTTTCGAGAACGGTTTATCGCAATACTTTGGAATAGTTCCCCTACTTGATAGAATAACATTACCGCAACCGCTTCTGGATATTGTTGAATCGCAAAAGCTCCTAGTGTCGCAATTGCCATTAAGAAGTTCTCATCAAATACTTGGCCGCGAGTTATATTTCTTACCGCTCTCCAAACGATATCTCCACCTATTAATAAATACGCAAGGACGAATAACGGAATTGTTATCATTTGTGGTAATCCAGCTAACGCAGCAATTGCTGTCAAAATTCCACCGACTACTAATCTTCCAACCATCTTTTTCACATTTGCTTCACCATGGTCGTGACTATGTCCATGATCATGACCTTTCTTTTCTTCACGCACAACTTTCACGTCTGGTTCTAACTTTTGTACGACGTTCTTTATATCTTCCACAGTCGATTCTAATTCTCTTTTATTCGCAACTTCTACTCGTAATTTCTTTGATACGAAATCAACAGTTGCTTCTGAAACTGTCGGCATTTCCTTTACCTTATTTTCAATCTTCATTGCACAGTTCGCGCAATCTAAACCGTCTAGTATAAAAACTTCTTTTGCAGCTTTATTTTTTTGTTCTTCTTGCACTTTAATATGCGGTTCTAATTTTATAACGAGTTGCTTTGCTTCCATAACAACTTCGCTTTCTTTATTTTGCGGTGTTTCTAAAACCATCGTCTTTGTTGCGAAGTTTACAGAGCACGAATTTACTCCTTCTATATTCCCAACGCCTTTTTCAATTTTCATTGCACAGTTCGCACAATCCAAACCTTCTAACATCAGTTTCTTTTTCACTAATGCTTCAGCCATCGTTCTCCCTCCTCGCGTTTTTTATTCTTCCTCGTTTACGTGTTCAAACGCTTGCTCGAAGATATGAATTACGTGCTGGTCAGCTAACGAATAATAAACAACTTTTCCTTCTTTACGATTCTTTACCAGTTTCGCTTGCTTTAACACACGAAGCTGATGCGAAATAGATGATTGTGTCATTCCTAATAAATACGCTAAATCACAAACGCACATTTCAGCTTCAAATAACGCATGTAATATTCTCGTACGTGTACGATCACCTAATATTTTAAATAATTCTGCTACTTTACTTAAACTTTCATCAGTTGGAATTGTTTGTTTTACTTGATCAACGACTTCTTCATGAATTATCGTTTGAGAACATGTCTCTTGTGGTGTTTCCACTTTATTTCCAGCCATTATAGCTCACCTCTTTATTTGAACATATGAACAATCATTCATATATCTTATACCTTTATTATATGAGCGCCTATTCATATGTGTCAATAAAAACCAAAAGATTTTTTTGACAATTCCGTTCACATTTCAACATAAACACATCAATATTCTCCGCATCTATCCTACTCTTCATACCAAAAAGGATGCACGAAAACTATCGTGCATCCTTCTCTTATTTCTTAACTTTCACTGCATCCACAATTAACGAAGCAAATTCGAATTTCCCACCTTGATTTCTATGATCAAAACGTTTTGATCGATAAATGAATCCTTTCTTTTCATCCCAATCATTATAATAAAACTCACCATTCTCATCACAATATTCTAAGAGTCTCACTTGAAAACCTGCTGATTCAAACATAGACGTGATTGTTTTATAGTTATGAACGATTCTATGACTTGCCGCTGGATGATCTAACGGACCTGGCCCACCAACTTGTACTCCTTGTTGATATTCTTCATCTGGAAAAAATGCATCTGGCACTGCACAACGAATATATCCATGATCCGTTAAAAACTCATAACAAATCTTTGCCGCTTCGATTCCTTCTTCGTACGATAAATGTTCCCATACATGCTCTGCTAAAATGACTGATACAGAATTGGGAGCAAACTTTTCAAGCCAAGTTTCTCTTCGTAATAAATTTAATTCTTCTTCATTCGTATGTAACCACCCTGGGTTATTATTATATCCCTCTGCTCCAACAACGACTTTCGTTTCTAGCATTTTTCTTCCCCCTTTTTCATATTCCGACATAAAAATTCGGCAAAGTAACATAGGTCCCCTTTATTTTCACAAAAGAAAAAGCCTTGCGCGCTCCCTAGACGCACAAGGCTTACTATTTTATATCCCTTTAATTAGCTTTTTCTAAACTATCTTGCGAACTTCCATCTTCTTTTAGATGACTATGCTTTTTCGAATATACAAAGTATACAACTACTCCGATTGCTAACCAAACACCGAAGTACATCCATGTTTTTAACGGTAGATTTACCATTAAGAATAGACAGCATGCAACTGAAATAATCGGTAAGATCGGTACAAACGGTACCATAAATCCACGCTGTAATTTCGGATGCGTTTTGCGCAGAATGATAACAGTTACACCAACCATCGCGAATGTTAATAATGCTCCAATATTCGCTAAATTCGACAATTCTTTTAAATCGATAAATCCAGCAATTAAAGCACTACCAATTCCTGTTAACCAAACTGAAAATGTTGGTGCTTCTGTCTTCTTGTTAATTTTCGCGAAAGATTTTGGTAATAAACCGTCACGACTCATAGCGAAGAATACGCGTGTCGTTGCATAGATGTATGCGAAAATTACAGCCATAATACCAATTACAGCTCCAATAGCAATTACACCAGCCACTTTATCTTGTCCTACAACTTCTAGTACATAAGCCATCGCTTCAGGTACATCTAATTCCTTGTAAGAAACCATACCTGTCATAACGAGACAAACTACAACATAAATGATTGTACAAATGACTAATGAAGCAATAATACCAATCGGTAGATCACGTTGCGGATTTTTTACTTCTTCAGCAGAAGTTGCTAATGCATCAAATCCTAAGAAAGCGAAGAATACTGCTGCTCCTCCGGCAAAGACTCCACTTAAGCCGTACGGTGCAAATGGTATCCAGTTTTCTGGTTTCACGTAGAATACACCAACTGCAATGAATAAAACAACAATACCAATTTTAATTAATACCATTATATTATTCACACGCTTACTTTCTTTCGTACCTCGTGATAATAACCAAGTTATAACCAATGTAACGATAACTGCGGGTAAGTTCACTATACCACCTTGCGCCGGAATCGTTAACAATGCTTTTGGAATTTCAAGTCCAAATCCACTTATTAAGTTATGGAAGTAACCTGTCCATCCACCAGCTACTGCGGCCGTCGTTACAACGTATACTGACAATAATGTCCATCCCATTAAATGAGCTACAAACTCACCAATTGTCGCATAGGAATATGTGTACACACTACCTGAAACAGGAAGTGTAGATGCAACCTCTGCATAACATAAAGCTGCAAATCCACAAACAATTGCTGCAATCATGAATGAAAAAATAACTGCCGGACCAGCATCTCTTGCTGCTACTAATCCCGTTAATACTAGAACTCCTGTACCGATTATCGCACCAATCCCTAGCATTGTTAGGTCAAATGCCCCTAGCGTTTTCGTTAAAGTTTTACTTTTACTTTCCCCTAACAATTGCGTAACGGATTTCTTTTTAAATAAGTTGGCCACGATGTATGCCCCCTTTTACTAAGAAGAGCTAAGAGGTATTATCTCTTAGCTCTTATCATGTTGTATTATATATTGTTCGATTTTGTTTTGTATAATGCTTCTATTAGCAAGATACTGTTTCTGCTTCTAATAATTCTTTAGCACCTTTGTACTCTACACCGTGAGCTTCTGCAACTGCTTCAAATGTTACATAGCCATCTAATGTGTTAATACCTTTTAGTAATGCAGCGTTACCTAGGCAAGCTTCTTTGTAGCCTTTGTTAGCAATTTGTACTGCATATGGTACTGTTACGTTTGTTAATGCAAGAGTTGATGTACGTGGAACCGCACCTGGCATGTTTGCAACTGCATAATGAACAACGCCGTGTTTTTCGTAAGTTGGGTTATCATGAGTTGTAATACGGTCAGTTGTTTCGAAAATACCACCTTGGTCAATCGCGATATCTACAACAACAGAACCTGGTTCCATTGATTTAATCATTTCTTCTGTTACAAGTTTTGGCGCTTTTGCACCTGGGATTAATACTGCACCAATTACAAGATCAGACTCTTTTACAGCTTCTGCAATATTGTAAGGATTAGACATTAAAGTTTTTACTTGGTTTCCGAAAATGTCATCTAATTGACGAAGACGTTCTGCACTTAAGTCGATGATTGTTACATCCGCACCTAGTCCAACTGCAATTTTAGCAGCATTTGTACCAGCTTGTCCACCACCGATAATTGTTACTTTACCACGTTTAACCCCTGGAACACCTGCAAGTAAGATACCTTTACCGCCTTTGTTTTTCTCAAGGAATTGTGCACCGATCTGTGCAGCCATACGACCAGCTACTTCACTCATAGGTGCAAGTAATGGCAATGAACGGTTTTCTAATTGTACTGTTTCATATGCGATAGAAACAACTTTCTTCTCAATTAATGCTTTTGTTAATTCTGGTTCTGGTGCTAAGTGTAAGTATGTGAATAAGATTAAACCTTCACTGAAGTGTTTGTATTCGCTTTCAATTGGCTCCTTAACTTTCATAACCATTTCCATGTTCCAAGCTTCTTCAGCTGTATCAACAATTTTTGCTCCCGCTTCAACATACTCAGCATCTGTGAAACCAGATCCTAAACCTGCACCCTTTTGAATGAATACTTCGTGATTGTTACGAATTAAATGTACAACACCTGCTGGTGTCATTGCCACACGGTTTTCGTTGTTTTTAATTTCTGCTGGTACCCCAATACGCATAATGAAATGCCCCCTTATAATTAACAGAAAAAAGAAAGTCTTTTTTCTTTTTGTAATAATTA
Organism: Bacillus thuringiensis; assembly: GCF_014932895.1. Taxonomy (GTDB): domain Bacteria; phylum Bacillota; class Bacilli; order Bacillales; family Bacillaceae_G; genus Bacillus_A; species Bacillus_A thuringiensis_AA. The sequence continues at coordinate 136,359 of NZ_JACYOF010000008.1, forward strand.
ATAACTTATGTCCTTATTCTAGCATAACTTAAAAGTTATGAAAACGCTAACATACCATTTTTTTAAAGTTTATATATTTAGAATAGTGTAAATATATAAAACATTGATTCTATTAGGGGTTCCGTGCCATTTCATTATCTATCACTCTATTTTTATTATACCCCTTCAAAATAAACTGTAATCATTTATTATTTGACAATAATATAACAATGTAAAAAACCTAAATAATGACGTATACATATACAGTTATTACTTTGCGCAATACTTTAGGGATATATTCTTTTCATAAAAAAAGCTGCTGGCATTTAGCCAGCAGCTGGGTAACTTATAAATAACTTTGAAAACAAATCATCTGTTGTTTCAGTAATTTTATCAAACAGATCACTTTCTTCCGCTTCTTGCTCTTTTAACATCTTAATTGTTTCACGTGCATCTTCAGGATAATCAGTAATGATACCATCTACGTTTAACTTATAATATGCCTTTAAATTTTCCATATCATTTACTGTCCATACGTAAATTGGCTTGTTTAACTTTCTTGCTTCTTTTACTAATTTCTTATTTAACATGTACTCTTCTGCTACATAAAAGTCAGCCTTCACATTCTTTAAGTTAGCTCTACTTGCATACAGTATATATCCTACTTTTATATCTGGATTTGCACGCTTAAACTCTTTAATAAGTGGATAGTGTAACGTTTGAATTACACATTGCTTCTCAAATTCATTATCTTTAATCGTTTTTAATACTTTGTTTACAAAGTCTTTTTCGCCCCCATGAAGCTTCACTTCAATATTGAGTTTGATTTTACCCTTTGCTAGCTTTATGATCTCATCAAGTGTACTTATTTGTCCTGTTAATCCATCTTGACTAAGAGTAAGCTGCCTTAACTCATCCATCGTTAAATCTGACACATGCACATTGGCATTGGCAAGGCGTTTTAACTTCAAATCATGTATAACCGCTAGCTCACCATCTTTCGTTTGTAATACATCTATTTCGGCGTAGTCTGCTTTTGCATCAATCGCACCTTGCACAGCCTCTTTCGTATTTTCTACCCCTTTTGATATATACCCACGGTGCGCCATAATAATCGGTTCTTTATACGAATTTGAGATAAACGTTACGATAAAGGCAACGACCATTCCTGCAGTAATAATCCCCACAATATATACGCCAATAAATTTCCAACGATGTTTTTGGAAGAAACATTTATCTGCTTTCGTTTTTGAATAATCTAATCCTTCTTCTAATAAAACATCTTCAACCGGAACCTTTTGTAAGTACAATCGCGTTATAGCCATAATATAAAATGGTGTCACGATAAAGCTAAATAAATACAATGTACTTGTTAGGAATACAGAGATCGTTGATTCAGCTAATAATGCAAAGGTTCCTTTCGGATTTGTAAGTTCGTAAACACCCCATAGACACAATAAATATATTCCAAAAAATAAGACATACACAATTCCTATTGAAATAAAAAATCCTACTAAGAAGAACATTACTTTCAAAAAGCTTTCTTTAACTAAAGTTGCACTTTTGCGCGCTGCTATGCGAAATGGCTTTTGCTCTAAAACGACAATAGGTAGAACAAAAATCCAGCGAAGGTTCAAATACGCAACTACAGCAAAGAACGTGTAATAACCAACCTGTCCCATCGTCGTCTTAAACAATTCTCCTGTAATAAAATTAGGAATTTGAATTTGCGGGATTAATGCAGTTTCATATCCCATATTTAAAAGAGGCAATAATACGACAGCATATAAAATAAACCCTGGTAAGCAATATGTGAACAAAGAAGGTAAATACGTTACCGTTTTATACAAAATCGGACGTAATTTCACTTTTTGTCTTTTATGAGCGAAATACGAAATAATAATAAGCACTGCAAACTCTGTAAAAATAAGAAACAATGCCAATATGGATAAAATTACAATGGCCAAAATCCCGTATGGTGTTTTCAAAAATGCTAATAATTCATCATTCGTCGCATTTGCATAACCACCAAAGTACAATAACTTATTGAAAATGATACCGAAGAGTGGGATAAACACAATCGCTGCTAACAATTTATAAACGAGTTGGAATGTTAACACATTCCAAAAAGCAAATTTTACTGTTTGAAAGGAATGTCTCATTACTCCTGGTATAGATAGTCTGTTACGGTGCTGCATATATTCCTCCACATTCTAAAACGATATTTGAGATGGATTCCACATTTCCATTTCTAATCCATCTTTTTAATAATAATATATTCCGCTTAACATGAACACTCTTATACATACAATGAAAAAAAGTGATGGCTACTTCCCATCACTTTTTTCATTTACGCTATTTTTTCTCTAATCCTTGTCCAAATGCTTTCAAAAAGCTAAAACCGAATGTAATCGCTCTATTGATATCTGGATCTTTTAATACTTTAAAGAAATCCATCACTTTTGTTTTTTTACCACTATTTAATTCGTCTGTTGCAAATTGTAATCCAGTAACTAAGCTTGATGTAATTTGCTTTGTTACTTCTGGATCAACTGAAGATAAAGCTTCTCCTGCCCCCATCATATTGTTCAGTGCATTTTTTACTGGTTCACGATTTAATTGCTCAACAGCAATTTTTGAAACATCTTCTTTCGCAGCAAGCAAACTAATCGCCGCATCTAAAATACCAGCTTTTTGTAATTGTGCTAGTAACTGCATCGTTTCCTCGACTGCTTGACGGTTATTCGCTAACTCGGTGAACAGTTCCTCCGCTAATTGCTGTTTCTGCTCTTCTTCTGTTACAACTTTCTTTTTAATTAACGTAATTTCTTTCGCCACTATCTCCGCCCCCTAGTCCACAAGTGATACGTATTGTTTTCTTTGCCACTTTTGCTGAATTTCAACACCGTTTTGCGGATTACGCTTTTTATCTCTCGGGTTTGAAGATGGTAACGGACGATTTCCTTTTTCACGTAATACACGCATTTTCACCATTGTTTGTTTATACGCTGGTGTACACGTATAAAGGTCTGTTGCTGTCCCAGTTAAAATATTAATCGCCTCTTCATTTACTGTTGCATGCATCGGTAAGTATAGCTCATTCCCTGTTACACGATCAGTAATAAGTGCCTGTACTTTAATTTTCCCAAATGGTGATGCTAATTCCACAAGACCACCATCTTTTACATTGCGCTCTATAGCAAGTTCAGGTGAAATTTCAACGAATACTTCAGATACTTTAGATAAAATACCAACCGACTTATTCGTCATATTCCCTTCATGGAAATGCTCTAACATACGGCCATTATTTAAAAGTAAATCATACTCATCTGGCGCTACAACCGGTGGTACCCATTCATCTAATGATAGACGAGCTAGTTTATCTGGGAAGTTAAATCCATCTACATACAATAGCGGTGTATCGCTACCATCGTGGCTACCCCAACATAAACTATTCCATCCTTCTAAACGATCGTATGTTGCCTGAGAATATAACGGTGCAAGCGATGCAATTTCATCCATAATTTCACTTGGACTTTCATAATTCCAGTCTCCGCCAAGTGCACGCGCTACTTTTTGTAAAATCCACCAGTCTGGTTTTGAATCACCAAGGGGCTTCATTACTTCATACAACCTTTGAATACGGCGCTCTGTATTCGTAAATGTTCCTTCTTTTTCTAAGCTCGGCGCCGCCGGTAAAATAACATCAGCAAAACGAGCTGTTTTTGATAAGAACATATCTTGCACAACAAGGAAATCTAGATTGGATAAAATGTGTTGTACATGGTTCGCATTCGAATCTACTAAAGCCATTTCTTCACCCATGACATACATACCACGCAGTTTTCCTTCTTCCGCTGCAAGTAACATTGCAATATTATTTAATCCTGGTGCTTTCGGAATTGTAGTACCGTATGCTTTTTCAAATTTTGCACGAAGCGTATCATCTGAAACTGCTTGATAGCCCGGAAGCCAGTTCGGTAATGTTGCCATATCACAAGCACCTTGTACGTTATTATGTCCGCGTAACGGATATGCTCCTGCACCAGGACGACGGTAATTGCCTGTAACAAGCAATAAATTTGAAATCGCTGCTGATGTTGTACTTCCTCCTGTATTTTGAGTTACACCCATTCCCCAAAGTACACAAGTACCATCTGCTTCATATACCATATGAGCCATTTCTTTCAGATTATCTTTAGAAATACCCGTAATTTCTTCTGTATAATCAAGCGTGTACTTTTCTAACATTTTGCTATATTCATCAAAGTTCTTCACATTTTCGGCTAAGAATTTTTTATCATGCCAACCTTGATCAATAATATATTTCGTAATACCAGCAAGCCATACGTAATCCGTTCCTTGACGCGGATGAATAAATAGATCCGCACGCTCTGCCATTTCGTGTTTACGAAGGTCTGCTACAATTAATTTTTGCTCGTGTAATTTATGAGCACGTTTTACTCTTGTTGCAAGCACAGGATGTCCTTCTGTTGGATTTGCACCAACAATAATAACAAGACCCGCTTCAGCAATATCTTTCACCGTCCCAGCATCTCCGCCCATACCGACAGTTTTAAATAGACCATCTGTTGCTGGAGATTGGCAATAACGAGAACAATTATCTACATTATTTGTTCCATATATTTGACGGGCTAGTTTTTGCATAAGATAGTTTTCTTCATTCGTTACTTTCGAAGAAGAAATAAATCCAAATGCATCGCTACCGTACTCTGTTTTAATATGCTGCATGTTAGAAGCAACAACTTCAAGAGCCTCTTCCCATGAAGCTTCAACAAACATATCTCCTTGGCGAATCAATGGTTTTGTAATACGATCTTCACTATTTACAAAGTCCCATCCAAATTTACCTTTCACACAAGTGGAAATACCATTAACTGGTGCATCTGAAACGGGCTGTACTTTTAAAATGTGACGGTCTTTCGTCCACACTTCAAACGAACAACCAACACCACAAAATGTACAAACTGTTTTTGTTTTATTAACTTTCGTTTTACGCATTGCAGACTCTACTTCCGAAACTGCCAAAATACTACTATATCCAGGCTCTACATCTTTTACAAAATCAATCATCGGATCTAACACATCTGGTTTCAATCCAGTCATGAACCCCGCTTCTCCTAGCATTGTTTTTTCCATTAGTGCGTTACACGGACAAACAGTTACACATTGCCCACAACTAACACAAGATGAGTCGTTTATACTTACACCACTGTCCCAAATAACACGCGGGCGGTCTAAGCTCCAATCTATCGATAAAGTTTCATTGACTTGTAAGTTCTGGCATACTTCTACACACTGCCCACAAGCAATACATTGGTTTGGGTCGTATCGATAAAATGGATGCGACATATCCACTTCACACGCACTTACTTTCGGCTCATACGGATATTTCTGTTCTTCAATCCCCATCATATGTACGGTATTATGTACTTTACAGTTACCGTTATTGTTATCACATACAGTACAATACAATAAATGGTTCTCTAATATTCGATCCATCGCCTCAGTCTGCGCCTCTTTAGCACGCTGCGACTGTCTTTCAATATGCATACCCTCTTCTAACTTTGTTGAACAAGCACGCATTAACTTCCCATCTACTTCTACAATACATGTATCACAAGTTTGAATTGGATCTACTTCTGGTACATGACAAATTTGAGGATGTTCCAAGTTACTCTCGTTAAATAATTGTAGTATCGTCTTTTCACCTGATGCGGAAAATTCTTTACCATCAACGGTTACACGGACTGTCTGTTCTGCCATAGTTTCCCCTCTCCTTACAACCGACTGTACAACGCGATTATGAATCCGTTTTCAAAAACGTGTTTCTGTACATATTTTTGAAACTCTCTGTTGAAATCCTTTTCTTATGAAGTCAATTCTCGATGTTATAAGGTATCACTACAAAAGCTTAAAAATGTGACTATTCTACAATTCTATTATATCGTAAATATACAATAATAACCAAAATAATCTGTGATCTTCCTGCTAATAGATGTTTTTAGTTTTTCAATGTTTTATGATAAACGTGGGGGAAAAATACATATAAAAGGGGAATTTAATATGGAGCTTACGCAAGAGACATATGCAATTGTACGCTATCAATCTGGTACATTTTCAAAACAAATTGATGAGATTGTTACAGAATCTCCTATTACAATTAAATTAAATGGTAAAGAATACGTAACAGTCGTATGTACACCAAATTACATTGAAGATATGGTAATTGGCTTTTTAATTTCTGAAGGAATTATTTCTTCCTATAAAGATGTTGAAGAATTATGGATCCAAAAAGAAAACGGAATCGTCCATGTAAAATCATCAAAAGTGAATCCACTATATCAAACTTTATATAATAAACGATACGTCACCTCTTGCTGTGGAAAAGGCAGACAAGGTTTTATTTTTGTAAACGACGCAGCAAAAGCAAAAAATTTACATGATATACATGTAAAAATTACTCCTGAAGAATGCTTTTACTTAATGAATGCCTTACAACAATCTTCCACTACGTTTCGTCAAACTGGTGGTGTTCACAATACTGCCCTATGTGATCGAAACAATATTCTTATCTCAAGAATGGATATCGGAAGACATAATGCATTAGATAAAATATACGGTTATTGTTTACGCAACGACATACCTGTTAAAGGAAAAATCATCGCATTTAGCGGACGTATCTCTTCTGAAATTTTACTCAAAGTGTCAAAAATCGGCTGTGAAATTGTTCTGTCTAAATCCGCTCCAACAAAGCTAGCATTACAACTCGCCCATGATTTAGGCATTACAGTCGTAGGTTTTATTAGAAATGAATCTTGTAATATTTACACCCATCCTGAACGAATTGATGGTTATCAATTGAATAATTAAAAAACAACTCCTCAATTGAGGAGTTGTTTTAGTTATAAAAATGTAATATATTAAACACTTGAATAGTTAATAAAGTTAATATATAATTTCATTACACAATTAAAACAAAACATTGTAAGCATATATCTTTTCATTCTTTTACAAATTAAAAGAGACTGCTAACAAAACGCATACTCAATCTTATAAAAGTAATGGATTTATTTGAAATCCACCAGGGAGGTTACAACTATGGAAATTCGCTTATTAACAACAGAGGACGCAGAAATATATTTAAAAGTTTGTATGGAAGGTTTAACGAAAAACCCTGAAGCTTTTAGCTCTTCTTATGAAGATGTTCTTAAACAGGAAGACCCTGTGGCTGCTATGGCCAAACGATTAAGCAATCCGGATAAGTATACTCTAGGTGTTTTCAAAGATAATGATTTAATCGGTATTGCTACTTTAGAAACAAAGCCATTCATTAAGCAAGAGCATAAAGCAAAAATCGGCTCCGTTTTTGTTTCCCCAAAAGCGCGTGGCCTTGGTGCAGGACGAGCTTTAATTAAAGCTATTATTGAAAATGCCGATAAATTGCAAGTAGAACAACTCATGCTTGATGTAGTGGCTGGAAATACTGCCGCAAAAAAATTATATGAGTCATTAGGTTTCCAAACTTACGGCGTACAAGAACGTTCTTTAAAACACAATGGTCAATATTGGGACGAGGAACATATGGTTTTATTCTTAAATGATTAATACTGCAATATAACTTTTCAAAAGCATCTTCTTATTACGAACGATGCTTTTTTCATTACAACAATGTAATCTTCATGTCACCTTTATCGATCGTACCAATCCTTTCCAATCCTTATACTAGACATATCAAATGAACGAACAGCATTCAATTGATGTATAGAGGAGAGTGTGACATGAAACAAAACAAACAAGCTATCTTTTTAATATTTGCTACAGCGATTTTAACTTCCGGACTAGCCATTTTGCCTTGGTTTATTATATAGAATGAAATAAAAAAGCTTATTGCTTCTTTAAGAAGCAATAAGCTTTTTTCTATCTATTATGAAATCCCGAAAATTTTATTTACACAACTAATAATAATAAGCATAGATACGGCAACACACATCACAACTGCATTACGATCTTGCTTTTCTTTTTGTAAACGTTCTTCTTTTTTACTCATGTGTATAATCCCCTTTATAATAAAAAAAGTGTGAGATAGGAATTTTTCCTTATCCGATGCGAGGTGAATACGAAAATCCTCTCTATCTCACATACACAATAGAATGGAATTGTCATTTTATAAATAAAATGACATGACGTTATGTCGCAACATAGGGTATTTTGTGTCGCTACGTTTTCTATTATAAAAAATAGTTGTGCAAAACTAGTGCATTTTTTATGTCAATTGCCCTAAGCGAAAAAATCAGCCATCCATTCAATCACATAAAAAGAGTTTTTTATTATTTTCATGTAAACTATACAAGTAGAATGAATAGTTTGGGGTGCACAAGATTATGGTAAAAATTTTATTAGTAGACGATGAAGAACGTATGTTACGATTGTTAGATCTTTTCTTAAGCCCTCGCGGCTATTTTTGTATGAAAGCTACATCTGGACTTGAAGCACTGGAATTAATCGAACAAAAAGACTTCGATATGATTTTATTAGATGTTATGATGCCAAATATGGATGGTTGGGATACTTGCTATCAAATTCGCCAAATTTCCAACGTTCCAATTATTATGCTAACAGCCCGCAACCAAAATTACGATATGGTTAAAGGTCTTACAATAGGAGCAGATGACTATATTACAAAACCATTTGATGAGCATGTACTAGTCGCACGAATTGAGGCTATATTACGCCGTACAAAGAAAGATGGATTTGTTAGCTTCAAAGGTATTGAGTGGGATAAAACGAAACATACTGTCACAGTTTATGACGAAAAAATCTCACTAACTCCTATCGAATTTTCGTTACTTGGACTATTTTTACAAAATACAAATCGCGCTTACAGCCGCGATGATCTAATCGAAAAAATTTGGGGCTATCAAACAGACATCGAATACAGAACAATCGATTCGCATATTCGCAATATCCGTGATAAATTACGCAAAAAAGGATTTCCAGTGGAGGATTATTTAGAAACTGTTTATAAAGTCGGATATAAATGGAAAAATGACTAATTACTTCGGTCAGTGGAAAATGATATGATATACACTGACCGTAAAAGCCCGATCAGTTCAACTAATAATCCGTGGGGATTTGTCCATCCTCACGGATTATTAGTTGAACTTTATATGAAATAAGGTATGGTGAGAAAATGAGCAAACTTTCACTTAAAGTTGGGACATACTTTTTAATATTAGCTTTATGTATTGAAACAATCGCTTTCGTATCTTTTTACAAAAGCCTTTCAAAAATGCGGGTTGAAGAAGAAACGATTTCTCTTTTAGAAAAAGGAAATCGTTATCGTGATACGATTGAACGTCGTGCAAAATGGAGCGAATACGCTCAGCAAAAAAAATATACTGAACATTACAAACGTCCTGAATCCCCCATTTTCACTATTGAACATGCCGCTGAAGATTTAATGGAAACAGAGGCACTTACTAATTCCGATATAATTATCGTTATAACTGATAATTATGGAAAAATCACGTCTGCCTCAGCAACTGTAACAAAAGATATGCAGCAACAACTCCATTGCAAAACACAACCTGTTACAAGAGATGGCTTAATAGTAGAAAAGAACTGGAAAAAATCAAAATTTATCTCAACAGCAAGTCCGATTAAAACAAAAGACTTTAATGGTAACCTACACATGTTTTTAAAAACATCATTTTTAGAAAATATGTTACTTAGACTCATGAATCAATTCATCATCGTTAGTATTTTAACACTTATTTTAACAACTATTTCTGTCTTTTTCTTCTCCCGCGTTATTACAGAGCCGCTTATAAAAATGAAGAAAGCAACAGAAAAAATATCAAAATTAAATACACCGATTCAATTAGGAATTAAACGTAATGATGAACTTGGAAGCTTAGCAAAAACCATTGAAGATTTATCCAGCGAACTTACGTATATGAAAAAGGAACGAAATGAATTTCTCGCTAGTGTCGCTCACGAATTACTAACTCCATTAACCTATATGAAAGGTTATGCGAAAGTAGCAAAGAGAGACTCTTTAACGAAAGACGAACGTAAAGAATACTTACAAATCATTGAAGATGAAACAGATAGTATAACCGATCTTGTACAAGATTTATTTATACTTGTACAATTAGAACAACACCAGTTTGTTATTAAAAAACAAAACATGCTACTTCGATCATTTTTAGAGCGAATGGTTGAAAAAACAAAAACAACATTAACGAACAAACAAATGCAAATTCATGTATATTGTAAAAATGATTTAGAAGTTTGGATAGACGAAAGACGCATGGAACAAGTTATGTTAAATTTATTGCACAATGCTTATCAACATTCGCCAGAAAACACATCTATAACGATACGTGTACTAGCGGAAACAGATTATTTTACAATAAGTGTACAAGATGAAGGTGAAGGTATTCCTGAAGAAGATATCCCACATATTTTTGACCGTTTTTATCGTGTTGATAAATCCAGAACCAGGGCTACCGGAGGAAAAGGTATTGGGCTGGCTGTTGCAAAGGAAATTGTCGAACTTCATAATGGTTCTATTAAAGTTAAAAGTGAATTAGGCGTCGGAACAGAATTTATAATTGAATTACCCTTTGAATAATATATGCGTGAAATCACCAGTAGTAGTAAACACTACTGGTGTTATTTTGTTCATAAAATCACCTCATATAAGCTAGACTTTTGAAATTATTCTTATTTCAATATAAAATAAAGGTACATTTGTCAAAGATTTGGAGGGTGATATAATTGGATATCCATGTATTAACAAAAGACGAAGCGGAAATTTACTTAGAACTTCGCGTAGAAGGATTAAAGCAAAACCCTGAAGCTTTCAGCTCTTCTTATGAGGATATTATTAATAAAGAGTGTGCTATCGAATATAAAGCACAAAAATTAGCACAAGATGAAAACTATACACTAGGTGCATTTAAAGATGGAAAATTAATCGGAGTTGCAACACTGGAAACGAAACCATATGTAAAACAAGAACATAAAGCAAAAATCGGTTCAGTATACGTATCTCCAAAAGCACGCGGACTTGGAGCAGGAAAAGCACTGATTAAAGAATGTCTTGAGCTTGCTAAATCTTTAGAAGTAGAACAAGTTATGCTTGATGTTGTTGTCGGAAACGATGGTGCAAAAAAACTTTATGAGTCATTAGGCTTCAAAACATTTGGTGTGCAAGAACGTTCATTAAAGTATAACGGACAATATTGGGATGAAGAGCATATGGTCTTATTCCTAGATGAAAATAAATAATAAAAAACATCCTCTCATATATGAGGATGTTTTTTACTTTCTTGTAAACCATGCCGTACTTAATAATTGAATCGCTTTCGCAATTTCTTCTTCTGATAAAATCGCAAATCCAAGTAGAACTACATTTTCAGGTGCAGTACCACCTTTATAGTACGTAGAAACAGGATATATTTTAATACTATGTTTCGCCGCTTCTTTAATTAATTTTTCTTCCTGCATTCCATTATGCACCTTTAATAAAATATGTAATCCCGAATCTTCTCCTATCACTTCAACGTGATTAGAAAAATATTTTTCCATTTCCAAAACAAGCCGATCTCTTTTTTTTCGATAGACAACACGCATTTTATGAATATGCTTTTCCCAATGTCCTTCGTTTAAAAACCTTCTAATCACTTCTTGATCCATTCTTGAAACACTTTGTGTATAAAACAAATATTGCTGTTGATACTTTTTAATTAATTTCTTTGGTAACACCATATAACTCATGCGTAACGATGGTAACAATGCTTTAGATAACGTCCCCATATAAATAACTTTTCCATCTGTATCTAATCCCTGTAGTGCTGGTATCGGCTTTCCCGAATAACGAAATTCACTATCATAATCATCTTCAATAATATACCTACCTTCTTCTTTCTTTGCCCATTGTAAAAGCTGCATTCTTCTCGTGATAGGCATGATCATTCCATACGGAAACTGATGAGAAGGAGTAACAAATACAACATTCGCATCGCTATTTTCTAAATCTGCAATACAAATTCCATCTCTATCCAAAGATAACATTTGGACTCTTTTTTCTCCCTGTTCAAAAGCGACCATTTTCCTATGATATCCTGGATTTTCAACTGCATAATTGCTTCCCTTTAATAATTGAAACAGTAGTTTCACTAATATTTGTGTTCCCGCTCCTAATACGATTTGACTAGCTGAACAACGCACCCCTCTAGATTCAAACAAATAGTTCGCAATCTCTTCTCTTAAGCTCACTTCTCCTTGAGGGTGTCCAAGAAAGAGCATTTCATTATTATGTGGCTGCCATACTTCATTTATAATTTTCCGATATATATTGAACGGAAAAGCATTTGTATCAATTCCTGTTTGTGTGAAATCAAATTTGTAATCCTTCTCCTGAAACAGTACTTCTCCTATTCTCTCTTCGCTTCCTTCTACATGAACCATTCGCTCAATCTCACACACAAAATAACCTTTTCTCGAAATCGATTCAATATAACCTTCCGCAAGTAATTGCTCGTAAGCCGCCTCTACTGTATTTTTACTTACTTGTAAATGTGTTGCCAACTTTCGCTTAGCTGGTAACTTCGTAAAAGGTAAGATCGTTCCTTCTTTAATTTCCTTTTTTATATACTCATACAATTGCACATACAATGCCTTTTTACTATTCATATTTAAATTAGGTGTTAATTCTAACATAATATCTGACCCCTTAATAAAATTAAAATCTGATACTTTTTACAGTACCAGAAGTTATATATAATTTCTTTTATCATGTCACACATAAAAAATCAAATACTAGAGAGGAGATGCGTGATAATGAACAATAGTAGACGTATTGGACTCATTATGATTATTACAGGAGCTACCTTATGGGGATTATCTGGCCCAATGATTCAGTGGCTATTTCAACATACTAACGTATCATCAATTGATTTTTTAACAATTCGTTTGTTGCTTGCAGGAATATTCATTTTATCTTTCTTGCTTATAAAGAAACAAAACATATTCCGCATTTGGAAACGTCCTAGACAATCTATACAACTTGTTATTTTCTCTATTCTCGGCATGCTTGGTGCGCAATACGCTTTTATCGAAACGGTTCATATTAGTAACGCGGTCACAGCAACGCTATTTCAATTTCTAGGTCCTGTTCTTATTACGATGTACGTTGCATTTGAACAAAAGAAATTCCCTGCTTCTATGCAAATACTCGCAATTATAACGGCACTAACAGGGACATACTTCATTATTACAAACGGCTCAATTGAAAATATTGTTTTATCTAAAGAAGCCATTATTTTCGGCCTATTAACAGCAATTGGATTTGCATTTTATACCCTTCATCCGGCTTCTCTTATTAAGGAATGTGGAACAACAATAGTAATTGGATGGGGAATGTTAATCGGAGGGATTGCATTGCTTATTTGCAATCATTCGGTTGGATGGAATCAGCTTTCACAAACCTTCACACCCAAAACTTTTTCTATGCTTATTCTTATCATTATAAGCGGTACTCTTTCTTTCCTTCTTTATATCGGTAGTCTTAAATACTTAGCAGCAACCGAAACAAGTATTTTATCTAGCATTGAACCACTTGTAGCTGCCATCGTTTCAATCGCTTGGCTAAATGAATCTTTTGGAGCATATCAATTATTAGGCGGCGTCTGTATCGTTCTTTCTGTTATTTTCTTAACGATGCCTCAAAAAGAGAACGAACACACCTTTACAACTGAACAAGTATAAAGTGAAACTTTAATCAGTGCTTTTTTCCATCCCCCACTGATTATTAGTTGAACCAATCGGGCTTTTACGAGCAGCCCAACTCCCACCTAACTTCCTCGCATTCGCCGAATTTCGAGGCGGGAGTCTTACTGCCCGCAAATAGCGGGATAAAAAATGTCAAAAGAGGTCGTACAAAACTTACGACCTCTTTTTATACTTTAAAGGAATTGTCCCGTCTTCTAGCAAATACAATTACACTAACAATAAAAAATAGGAGTGTGGCACCATGAAAAAAATCGGAACTCTGCTACTTCTCTCCTTCCTCATCGCTGGATGTACACAAGCACAATCCGATTCAAAGGCACCTAAAAGAGAAGCCATAACAACATCATCCTCTCAAATTAGCGCACCTTCTTTTTTTCATCTTAGTGTTTTAAAAGATATAAATTGGGAAGAAGCGCCATCCTTCGTAGAAGGAAAGATACCTTTAAAGGGGATTGAAAGAAGAATTGCAATGGCTGATACACCTATTGTCGCAAATGAACAAAATGAAATGATGTGGTACTTTCTAGACCCTCAAATGCCAACTGGAAAACTATCTATTATCGCTTTAAAACAAGGATCTGTCCTTCCAACACCAGTGATCGTTCCAAAAGAAACCTCCAAACCAACTTGGACTACTTCAAATACAGTCGATACTACAATAAAAGAACTCCCCCTCGTAATGTCACTGCCATCATCTGGATTATGGATATTAAATATATATGTGAATGAAAAATATTATAATCAATTTGTAATCAATGCTGAGTAAAGTGACCCAACTAAAACACTTCCTTATAACAAGGTAATTTCTACATCATGTACTTCGATAGTTAAATTCTCTCTCTTCTCTTATACTTACAGTAAGAAATGAAATGAGGAGAGATGAAAAAATGATGGGAGTGATTGTAGTGGTAACTGAGGTTTTAGTAAATGGTAAACAACTTTTGGTGGAATGAAATAGATAAATAGTGAATGGGCATAAATAATTCTACACTTCTTCATTATTTTGATTTCTTATCTCAAAAAAGCAGTGCCTCTTTAGGCACTGCTTCTAACTATTCATACTTTGGCATTTTCGTAATTTGCGCCACACCTGAAGCAATAGCCGCTTTCGCTACCGCTTCTGCAACACTTGGAACAACTCTTTTATCTAATGGATTTGGAATTATATAATTCGCATTACGCTCTTCATCCGTAATAATGTTAGCGATCCCATATGCTGCCGCTAACTTCATCTCTTCTGTAATATCAGTCGCGCGTACATCTAACGCACCGCGGAATATTCCAGGGAACGCCAATACATTATTTACTTGATTCGAATAATCAGAACGCCCTGTTCCTACTACAGCTGCTCCGGCTGCTAATGCATCCTCCGGGAATATTTCTGGAATTGGATTCGCCATTGCAAACACAATTGGTTTCTCATTCATCATCTGCACAAGATCTTTCGTTAATACGTTAGGAGCAGATACACCAATGAAAATGTCAGCATGCTGAATCGCTTCCTTTAATGTTCCACGTACGTAATCTCTATTTGTCTTCTTTGAAACTTCGATTTGCGCTTCGTTCATCCATGTTTCACCTTCGCAAACAATACCTTCTAAACTAACTAACGTAATGTGTTTTGCACCAGCTTTTAATAATAGTTTTCCAATTGCAATTCCTGCCGAACCCGCACCGTTAATAACAATTTTCACATCATCCATCTGTTTAATTACGACTTTTAATGCATTAATAACAGCTGCTAAAACGACAATAGCTGTTCCATGTTGATCATCATGGAATACAGGAATATTCGTTTCTTCCTTTAACCGTTTTTCAATTTCAAAACAACGTGGTGCTGCAATATCTTCTAAATTGATACCTGCGAATGTAGGCTCTAAATTTTTTACAAGGGTAACGATTTCATCTACATCAGTCGTTCCTAAACATAATGGGAACGCATCTACATTCGCAAACTTCTTAAATAAAATACTTTTTCCTTCCATAACAGGCATAGCCGCTTTCGGTCCAATATTCCCTAAACCAAGTACTGCAGTTCCATCTGAAACAACTGCTACCATATTCCCACGTGCTGTATAGTCATAAGCTGTTTCCTCATCTGCTGCAATTGCTTTGCAAGACTCAGCTACCCCTGGTGTATACGTCAGGCTTAAATCATCCGCTGAATTCACTTCTACTTTACTTGTAATTTCAATTTTCCCTACTAACTCTTTATGCAATAACAATGATCTTTCATTAATTTGATTTTCTAACATACTTATAATCTCCCCTTAATTTGACAAGCTAGCTATATGAATATAGCTAGCTTGTTGATCATGAAAACATTTTCAATAAAATTGTCGCTGTTACAACCATTGCCGCTCCACCTAGACGCGTTGAAATTTGCGCGAACGGCATTAATTCCATACGATTTGAAGCTGATAGAATAGCAACATCTCCAGTTCCACCTAACCCACTATGACATCCAGTTACAATCGCTGATTCAACTGGATACATTTTCATCACTTTCCCTACAAGAAAACCTGTTGTTACCATTGTAAGAACAACCGATGCACACACAGCAACATACCCTATAGAAAGAACTGCTGCTACATCTTTTAACGGAATATATAGCAATCCTAAACCGACCATTAACGGCCAAGTTAAATTCTTTGAAATAAATTTATATAAATGGAATGCTCCTTGCTCCATTTTTGCTGGCATTAATTTAAAGTACTTCACAAGTGCTGCTGAGAAAATCATAATGATTGCCCCAGGAATACCGATGAACTTAGAAGCAAATCCTCCGAAGATGAAGAACGTACATGCAATTAATAAACCTGCTCCCATTAATGAGAAGTCAATTGGCTTCTCTGTATTTTGTTCTTTTAATAATTCTGCTTGATTGTCTGTTTTCACTAATACACCGTTACCACTAAGCTCAGGTTTCTTCTCACCTAAACGTTTCATATAGCCTGCGCTCACAATCGCAAACATATTTCCGATAATAGCCGCAGGGATAAGCTGTGATACAAATGTTGCTGATGATTCATTTAAAATATCGCTGTAAGCTAACGACAATGGTAAAATCCCTTCGCCAATACCACCACTCACAATAGGGACAATAATAAAGAAGAAAGTCTTCTTCATTTCAAACCCAAATAGTGAACCAACTAATAAGCCTACTGCTATAGAAGCTAACGTTCCTACTACTAAAGGAATAAACATACGAACAAAACCTTGTACTAACACTTTACGGTTCATTCCTAAAATACTTCCAACTACTAAACAAGAAATATATAAATATAAAAAGTTCGATTTTTTCATTAACATAGTCGCAGCTTCCATTGAAGCTGGATTCATCCAGTTAAAAAATACAAGTAACGATGGAATAAATAATGAAAGAATTGCTGGACCACCGATATTTTTTAAAATTGGAATTCTCATCCCAATGTCCCCTAAGAAAATACCCATAATCATAATAACTGCAAATCCACCAATCATATCTGCTGGTAATTTGTTATATACAGATGCCCCATAAATAATAGCGGCCAATACTACATATAACGGTAAAGGTATAACACCGATTTTTACATTCATCATTTTAGAAGCGAAAGATTCCCTTTGCACTTCATTTCCCTCAGGAAATGATACCGCTTCCACATTCTTTTGAATCCCCATATGGCACCCCCTTGTTTTCTTAATAACAATATTAAAACGCTTTCAATAGTAAAAATAGTTTTTGTAAGTTTTGTAACTACTTTTGTAATTAAAAAAAGTATAAGCGACTTATAATAAGTCGCTTATACGTAAAAATTTATTTTATTTTGATCAATACATCTTAATTTACTCACCGGTCTTCCCACATTTTGATACACCATTTCATTCTCTAATACTCCAATTTCAGTCAAAAACATTACATATTTTCGAATAGAAACTCTTGAAACTCCTACTAATCGCGCCATTTCATCTGTTGTAAATGCTTGTCCCTTAAGCGACTCAATTTTCTTCCAAATTAGTTGTAATGTTTGCTTCGTTAATCCTTTTGGAAGCTCTTTATTAACGAAAGATTCTCTTTTTTCTTTTTGTAAAAGTAGTGAATCTAATTCCGATTGACTAATTTTTTGTTGTTCTTTCATGAAAATGAATTTTTCTCGATATACAGTTAACGCCTCTTTAAATCGTTCAAATGTAAATGGTTTAATTAAATAATCTACTACGCCGTATTGTAATGCTTTTTTAATACTCCCCATATCATGCACAGCTGAAATCATCATGATATCAATTTCTTTTTCTTGATTCCGAATGTACATTAACAGCTCAAATCCAGTCTCTTCAGGCATAAAAATATCAAGTAATACTAATTCTACTTGGGATTTCTCTAATACTTCTATCGCCTCTTTTACTGATTTAGCTGCATGAACAAGTTCAAACCCTCCTACTTGCTCTAAATAATGTGTATTTAACATTGCTACCATCGGATCATCTTCTACAATTAAAACTTTAATCATATTTGCTTCTCATCCCTACCTTTAGGTATTTCAACTGTAATCGTTGTTCCCTCTCCTACCAATGAATGAATATGAATTTCCCCATTTATTCGCTGTATACTTTCTTTTACAAGATACAAACCATAACCGCGATTATCCCCCTTTGTAGAATAACCTTTTGTAAATAATACATCCATTTCATCTTCTTGTATGCCATTCCCCGTATCTTGTACTGTAATAGTTAATGTATCCCCATATTGTATCCCAGCTTCAACTTGCTTATTTTCACAATTCGTCACTGCCTCTAATGCATTATCAATTAAATTTCCGACAATCGTAATAAGTTCATGAATGATACCTTCATCATATATTTCTGGCATGTAAGAATCTTCACTTATAATTAACTTTATATTTTTCTCTCTAGCATAGCTAAGTTTACCTAGTAAAAAACCAGCAAATACTGGACTTTTTATTCTTTTCATAACCCCACCAATTTCATATTGATGCTCTGATACCATACCACTTACATACTTCTGCAACTCTTCATACTGTTTCATATGTGTAAGCCCTAATACGACATGCATTTTATTCATAAATTCATGAGATTGTGCCCGTAACGCTTCTGCATATAGCCTAATCCCAGTTAGTTCCTCTGCTAATTTTCTAATCTCTGTTTTATCACGAAATGTTGCAATTGCACCAACTATTTCTCCTTTTACATATAAAGGAACACGATTCGTAACAATCGTAATTCCATAAATATTTTGTTCTTCGTTTAATTGTATCTCTCCTGTTTGCAATACTTCTTTTATACGTGAATTAGGCATATACAATTCAACATCTTTACCAATAAAGTCGTCTTTAAGTCCGCTTTTCTTAAATATCCGTTTTGCCTCATTATTAATTAATGTTACTTTTGCCTCTTTATCTACGGCAATAATACCTTCTTTTACTGATTGTAGCATCGCATTTCTTTCTTCTAAAATTTTAGCTATCCTATGTGGCTCAAGACCAAATAAACTTTTCTTTATATGTCTAGCAAGTAGCATTGCTCCTATAATGCCAACTAGCACTCCAACTCCGACACCAATATAAATAATATGTCTACTTTCCTTAACTCTCTCTTTTACATTATCTGCTGAAATACCAACAGCAACTGCACCAATCTGTTCACCTGTGTCAGCAAAAACAGGAACGAATACTCGCATTGAAATCCCTAAAGTCCCCTCTGCTAACGATACGTGTTCCTTTCCCTTCAATACAGTTCCTTCATCCCCTCCAACGAAATGATGACCTATTTTTTGAGGATTTGGATGAGATTTTCTTATTCCAGCCATGTCCATAACGACAATAAATTGAACACCTGTATTTTTTAATATCCTATTTGTATACGTTTGAATTGCAAATGTATCTGATTTCCCCATTAAACCATCGATTACAACTGAATCATTCGCTACAATATGTGCAATAGTTTTTGCCTTCTCTGCTTGGCTTTCTTCCGTCGTTCGTTCAACATTATGGCTAATTAACATATCTGTTACGAGTAAAGAAAAAATTACAACTGTGCATACTAATAATGTAATCGTTTTCCATAAATTCCATAGTTTTTTTCTTTTTCTCATCCCTTCCATGACTCCCCCAATTATTAAATGGTAAAATAAGTAGAATGATACCATCTTCACTTGATATTTTCCAATCAATAAAACAATCTATAATAATAAAATGTATTTTTCACTTAAATCATGTCATTCTTAAAAGTTCGTATTATAAAATAAGAGAGCTTCTATGTATAGAAACTCTCTTATTTTATATCATTTTCTTATCCTAATTTACTAACTTAATTTCGTCACCCACTCTATCCTTTTCTCCCTAATTTATTTTGAGTCTTTCACATAACTAACAGCCTGGCTCCCCATCTGTATCCACGCTTGTTCAAAGTTTTCCCTCGGAACGTTTACATCTAAGCTATCATTAAGAGGATCTCGAATATATACAGATTCCTTATCATATCCAACAAGTACAACACAATGTTCATTATAAGTAATAGAAACATCCCCACTATTTGTTTCCCATGTAGTAAATTCATCTTCATCCAATGGTGCATATGTTGCATTCGTAATCATTACTACCGGTTGTCCTGCTTTTACACTCTTATAAATTTCTTCTATACTCTTACCTGTTAAGTCCACAGCTTTATTAGGTAAATATTTTTTCGCTAATTGAAAAAGTGGTTCATGATATACACCGTATCCGGATTCAGAAAATGTATAAATATTCCCTACAAATCCTTCATTCGGATTCCCACGTACACCATCGTCTATAAAATCCACTTTTTTTATTTCATTTGCCAATTCTACCTTATCTACAGAAACACCCGCGTATTGTAACATCATCGCTAAGCTTGTCACTTCACAACCTCTATCTAGCTCTGGTAATTGCTGAATTAAAGGTACATTTGATAAGATGACCTTTTCATCATTATTACTAAGCTCCGCTCGTTTTCCGTTTTGTACATTTGAAAATATTAACTTCTCTACATACTTTGTAATTCCGTTTGTATATACACTCCATACTACTATACATAGTAACAGCATATATATATACCACTTCAATTTCCGTATCCCTCTCACGCCCTTTTTAATTCGTTAAATAGGAATAAAATGCGTCAGCATCTGTTCGAATCATCGGTACAAAATTTAATTCTTTTCCTCTTTCAGGATACTCCTTTTTTATTTTTTCTGCCACATCTTGAATGTTCATATTTGTTTTGTCCATATTAAGCTCATCTGCCATTTGTAGCACTTTTTGTTCGTTAATTTCTCTTAATACTTGATATATATCTTTACCATACAAATCAATATGATATTTTTTTGCTTCTTCCTGTACTTTTTGTTCGTACACTTCTTGTGCTAACTCTTCTATCTCTTTTCCTTTTTGAGAAATCCCTAACTTTCCTGCTTCTTCTCTTACTTTCGTTCCATAGATTTCTTCTGCAATGTCTTCTATCTCTTTTCCTTCAGTCGAAACGCCTAATTTCTCTGCTTCATTATTAATTTTGATTGCATTGATTTGGCTTATTAAATCCACAATCGATGTGTTCTCTACAGATATCCCTAGGTTTAACGCTTCTTGTTTCACTTTTGTTTCATAAATTTCTTCTGAAAGAGTTCCAACATCTTTTCCTTCAATCGAAATTCCTAACTGTTCTGCTTCTCTTCCTACTTCCGTTTCATGAATTTCTTTTTCCAGCGTAATTTGTTCTTTTCCTTCCGTTTCAATACCTAATTTCTCTGCTTTTCCTTCTGTATCCATTGCATGTATCTTTTCATTGTTTAATTGTT
This sequence comes from Bacillus thuringiensis, assembly GCF_014932895.1. Lineage (GTDB taxonomy): Bacteria > Bacillota > Bacilli > Bacillales > Bacillaceae_G > Bacillus_A > Bacillus_A thuringiensis_AA. The sequence continues at coordinate 157,972 of NZ_JACYOF010000008.1, forward strand.
CTTTACTACGCTGCGCATAACCCGTCTTTCCTTTTGGTGTTTCAGAAGGAGAAGCACCCCCTAATATACTAAAACTCATTACTCCAATAGTGAATACCGTCATCATTTTCTTTTTCAAAATTAATTCCTCCCTCTTACACTTTCTTTTCCATCATTCCCATAATTTTTTTAATACTATACATACATCTCATCACGGCTTGAGATAACATTATGCTCGATAAAATCTACTCAAATACACCTCTATAATCACTTCTTCATATAACGAACTTTCTTTATGTAATCCATAATATAAACACTTCCTTAACTTTCCCTTAAAAAAGACGACCTTGTAAAAACAAGATCGTCTTCTCACTTATATTCTTTGGTTTTTAGGAAAGATTACTTCAAAGCAAGTGCCCTCTCCCCATTTGCTCTCTACTGATATTTTTCCGTAATGCTTCTCTACAATCCAATTGGCGATTGAAAGACCTAATCCAGCTCCTTCTGACGTACTTCTTGCTTTATCTCCTTGATAAAAACGATCAAATAATTTCGGAATATCTTCTTCTTTAACCCCTATCCCATTATCTTTCACCCGTATACGAATTGAACTGCTCGTTTGCATGCAATCGATTTGAATATGCCCACCTTCATTCGTATACTTCATCGCATTATCTAACAATATGACCATCATTTGATGGATTCTCTCTCTATCACCCATAAACAATATGTCGCGTTCTACTTTTAAAATCATCTTTTTTTCTTGATAAGAGGCAATTTCTTTATATGGATCTACGATTTCTTCTAACAATTTATCCAGTCCAAATGTTTTCTTGTCCATCTCAATCTGATTGGAATCCGAACGTGCTAACAATAATAAATTGGCAACGAGCTTCGATAACCGCCTACATTCCTTTGAAATTGTGGAGATATCCATCGCTTTTTCCTCTATCGTAGCGGATGGGGACTGGAATAATACATCTGTTTTTGATTGAATAACCGCAAGCGGTGTCCTTAGTTCATGCGATGCATCAGAGACGAACTGTTGCTGCTTCTCCCATGAATTTTGAATAGGCACAAGCGCTCTACCAGCTAGGAAAAAGCCAATGCCTATTGCACATAGACTTCCTATGCTACAGCCCATTATAAGAATTAAAGACAATGTATGCAGTACTTCTTTTTCAGTCGTAGTTTCACGTAATATTTGAAATATGACGTTCTCTCCCGAACGTGTAGTTCCGTGAACTGCCCCGGTTCTATAACTTTTTCCTTTTATTTTTATATCGTAGAAATTCCCAACTTTTTTTGGAAGTAACTTTATTTGGTTTTCCTCCAGAAAACTACGATCTCTAGCTCTCGGATCAATCTCTCGCAATTGATTACTTTCATCCCATACCAAGTAAAAAACCCTTGAATCCCCTATACGTAAATCTTTATTCAACTCAAATCGCGGGAGTCCTGGTCGCTTTTCTCTCGTTGTCTTTATAATAAAATCCTCTATCGATCCATCTACTCCCTTATAAATTTCATTGGATGTATATGAATACACTAAACTTCCTAATACCCCAATTAATATAATAAATACTAATGAATTTAATATAGTTAAACGAATTCGTGTTTTTTGAAACATGCTTCCCTTTTTCATTGTTCTTTTAATATATATCCAATACCTCGAACAGTTTGAATATCCTTCTGATAACCGAATGGCTCTAATTTTTTACGTAAATGATGTACATATACTTCTACAATCGCTACTGTTGTATCTGAATCAAATCCCCAAACACGATCAAAAATTTGTTCACGCATTAAAATCTTTCCACTATTTTGAATAAGATACTCTAGCAGCTCGTATTGTTTTAATGTGAGCTTCATTGCTTCTCCATCTACTTGAACATCTTTATCTTTTCCAAACAATTCAATCCCTTTATATCGAATGGTCTGCTTTGTTGTTAAACTACTAGTTCTGCGTAGTAAAGCACGAATTCTCGCCTTTAGTTCTGGTGCTTGAAACGGCTTAACGATATAGTCGTCTCCGCCAAAATCCAATCCTTTCACTCGATCTTCTAAAGAATCCCTCGCTGTTAAAAATAATACTGGTGTTTCAATCTTTTCATCACGTATTTTTTGAATCACTTCAAACCCATCCATTCCTGGCATCATCACATCAAGTAGGATTGCGTCATAAATGTTTTGCAGTGCTAAAAATAATCCATCTTCTCCATTCAACGCTGTATCTACTTCAAACTCATCACGTAAGATTTGTACAATAGACTCTAATAAAGAAGCATTATCTTCTACTACAAGTAAGCGCATATTCTCACCTTCCACAATCTATTCCAACTCTCTTTATTATTGCATCTCTTCTTCTCATAAAAAAAGAATGTAGTCACATTATGTACTTTCATTTCCAACTATTCCCTTCTAAGGTATTGCTCTATATATAATTTTGAAGATTTATTATAAATGCTCTTTCTTAAATTTTGCTTAATAAAGTGAAACTTTCATCAGTGGGGGTTTTCTTCATCCCCCACTGATTATCAGCCCGCACCAATCGGGCTTTTACGGGCGGTTGATCCTCCACCTAACTTCTTTGCTTTCGCTGAATTTTGAGGTAGGGGTCTTACTGCCCGCAAATAGCGGGATAAAAAATTGAAAGAAATAAGATTCTCCTTACCTCTTTCTAATTATAGTCCAAAACAATAGAAATTTCTGAACCCGAATCCAAAATCACAGTTATTACAAATAAAACTATTATCCTTACAACAATGTAAGTTTCTTGTCATCCAATTCGATGGTTGTAACTACTGCATTTTCTTATACTAAAAGTAAGAAATGAAACAAAAAATAAGGAGAGATAAGATATGAAAAAAGTGATAGAAGTTGTAGTAGCGATAGCAGAGGTTTTCGTAAATGGCAAACAAGTTGCAATGGAGTTAAACAAATAATGAAAAAGACAACATTCGTTCTAGACCCTTTACTCATATAAAAAAGGTAAGAGTTCATCATTTCTTTGATCCCTTATCTCCCTATAGAGAAAGCCGTATCCTAAAAAGGATACGGCTTTCTCTTATTTTTGACTCGTACGAGCTGAAATACTAATCGCTCTATCTGTTGCTTTTGCAGCTTCATCTAACGCTTCTTTACTATTTTTCCCGTCATACATTGCTTCTAATGCTTTTACAATCGCATCTCGTGATTCTGGGAATACACTAATTAATGCACCTTGAGTTGCTGGAGATTGCTTCGTCGCTTGTAGTTGATCTACCGTTACTTTTAGCTGTGGATACTTTTCATATTGCTCTTTTACTAACGGTTCATTATATGCATCTGGATTAATTGAGAAATACCCTGTTGCTGTATGCCATTTTGCTTGTACGTCTGGCTTCGTTAAATATTTCATAAAGTCCCAAGCACCTTGCTGCGTTTCTTCCGAAACCATATTCGTCATCCATAATGATGCACCGCCAATAACAACACCATTTTGTTTCGAATCTTCTGGATACGGAATATACGAAACGCCTACATTAAACTTAGATGCATCAATTAAATCACGAACACCAGCTGAAGAATCTAAATACATAGCAACTTGTCCAGACTGGAACGCGGCACGAATATCATCCCAACTTGCTCCATACTTTCCTAGTGCACCAGCTTTATTCAGTTCATCTAACATCCCAAATACTTTTTGACCTTCTTTTCCGTTAAATACGGCCTTCGTTGCTGCATCTTTACGTCCATTCTCTTTATCTACATATAGACCGCCTTGCGTCGCTAATAATTCTTCAAAGAACCAACCATAGTTGAGCATAGAGAATCCATATTGTTTTACATTTCCGCCTTCTTTAATCGTTAACTTTTTCGCTGCTTCTTTTAATTCCGCATATGTTTTCGGAGCTTTCTCTGGATCTAACCCCGCCTTTACGAAAGCATCTTTATTATAAATTAATACTGGTGTAGATGAATTAAATGGCATAGAATACATTTTTCCATCAACTGAATAATAACTTGTAATTGCTTTTTCTAATTTTGATGTATCGTACTTATCTTTTTTTATCCAACTATCAATTGGTGTAATTTTTTTGCTATCAATCATATATTTCGTTGTAATTTCACTCGACTGAACAAGAGCCGGTGCTTCTTTCGTTGCAGACATCGTTTTAAATTTCGTTAAAGACTCTTCATATGTCCCTTGGAACTCTGCCTTTATCTCGTATTTATTCTGTGACCTATTATAGTCTGCAACAAGACCATCTAGCACACCTTGTGTTTTTCCACTCATCGCATGCCAGAAGCGAATTACAGTTTTATCGCCATTTTTTTCAACCGGTGCTACTTTTGCCTGTGCTTCAGGTTTCCCCTCTGTTTTGCTATTTGAACAAGCGGCACTAGATAATGCCATCGTTGCTGCCATTAATAGAACGGCACCCTTTTTTACTAAACTCATTTTAATCTCACCTTCTCTTAGTTATTTAATTGCACCTTTTGTTAATCCTTGTTGCAGTTGCTTTTGCCCTAAAAATAGTAAAATCAGCGTTGGAATGACGATAACCGTAACACCGGCCATTACACTTCCCCAATCAGTTGCAACTTCTTGAGACTGGAGCTGCTTCACACCAATTTGAACTGTTCTTACTTTTTCATCAGTGGTCACTAAAAGTGGCCACAAATACATATTCCACGTCGTTAAAAAGCTATATACTCCAAGCGTAATAAAACTCGTTTTACAATATGGAATTACAACGCTGAATAAAAATCTTACATTTCCAATCCCTTCAATAAAAGCAGCTTCTTTCAATTCGCTCGGGAGCGTCATAAAATGTTGACGTAGTAAGAAAATACCGAAAGCCGTTGCAAAAAACGGCACCGTCATCCCAGCAAAACTATTAATCCATCCGAAGTTTTGAATCGTTAAAAAGTTCGGCACCATTGTTGCTTCCCACGGAATAAGCATCGTGGAAATAAACAAGAAGAAAATTAAGTTTCTTCCTTTAAACTGAAGAAAAACGAAAGCATAAGCTGCTAAGCTTGATACGATAAGTTGTCCAATCATAACAATCGTCGATACAATTAAGCTGTTATATAAGTATGTAAAAAGCGGTACTTTTTGAAAAATATTAATGAAATTATCAAAAGTAAATTGAGTTGGAAATAACCTTCTCATTTGAATATCGTCTGGTGTCATAAAGCTTATTAAAAACGCATAGAGTACAGGAAAAAACACCATCACTGCACTGATAATGAGCAGTATGTATAATAGAAAATTTTGTTTCCACTGTTTAACAATCATTTATAATGCACCTTTCTCTCAGCAAACTTGAATTGAAGTAATGTAGCAATGAAAATGAAAACAAATAATATCATCGCTTGTGCACTTGCTGTTCCAAATTGATGATTCACAAATGCTTCTTTATAAATCGAGTACACAATTAAATTCGTTGCATCATTCGGTCCACCATGCGTTAAAATATCGATTTGTCCAAAGCTTTGGAATGCACTAATTAAAGTTACTGTTACGATAAAGAATAAAGTCGGTGATAACATCGGTAATGTAACACGGCGAAGCTTATACAAATAACTAGCACCATCTATTGACGCGCTCTCATATAAAGACGTATCAATATTTTGTAACCCACCTAATATAACTAAAAATGCAAATCCTGTATTCACCCAAACCGTTGTAACCGATATGGAAAACAATGCCCAGTCAGGACTCGTTAACCACGCGATTGCCGGAAGATTCATAGCGGCTAGTATGTTATTAAATAATCCTACACTTGGATGAAATAAAAATAGCCAAATTACAGCACTTGCTGCTACTGATATTCCCATCGTTGAAGAAAAAAGCACTCGGAACAATCCAATACCTCTTACTTTTTCATTAGCAATTAAAGCAAGAAATAAAGCCAATACAATACTAGTAGGCACTGTATATAAAACAAATAATAAAGTTGACTTTATGCTTTTGTAGAAAGTAGGATCTGAAAATAAATATTGATAATTTTCTAAGCCAACAAAAAGACTAGCTTCTCCGTGTATATCTGTTAAATAAAAACTATAGTAAATCGTCCTAAACAATGGATAGAAAAGAAAAATCGAAAATAACAAAATAGATGGCGCCAAAAACAATAATCCTATTCTTAAGTCTTTCGTTCTGCCCCATAAATTCTTCTTTTTTGATACTTTTGTTTGAACTGATAGCTTACCTACTTCAATCATAATTTCGCCACCACTTTCAACTCTTCTTCAACTCCCACTTTTAATCGTTCATTCGTATTATTGTGAAAGAAGCATAGTTTATCTTGGGAGAATAATAATTTTACTTTGTCACCTTTGTTTAAAAGTAACTGTCCGATAACTTTCGCACTCCAAGTTGTCTCACTAACCGCAAAGTTTAATATAGATTCATTCCCTAATACTTCTACAGATTGCAGCGTAACTTCTTGTCCTTCCTCAGACAACGCAATATGCTCAGGACGCATGCCTATCCGAATAGTTCCTTCTGGTAATTGCTTTAATTGTCCAATAGATAATGGAATTTGCAATTGCCCTATATGTAATACGCCTTTTTCTTTATCCACTTCTCCGTCATTCATATTCATAGAAGGGGAGCCAATAAAACTTGCAACAAATTCATTTGCTGGTTCATTATATATATCAAGCGGTGTTCCAACTTGTTGTATACTTCCTTTATTCAAAACCATGATACGATCTCCCATAGTCATCGCCTCTATTTGATCGTGAGTAACGTAAATCATCGTAATTCCTAATCGTTGCTGAATTTCTCTAATTTCAATCCTCATTTGTGCACGTAATTTCGCATCTAAATTCGAAAGTGGTTCATCCATTAAACAAATCGGTGCTTGACTCACAATCGCCCTAGCAAGCGCAACACGCTGTCTTTGTCCGCCTGATAATTGGCCTGGTTTCATTTTTACATACTCTTTCAGTCCCACCATCTCAACAGCTTCCATTAATCGCTTTTTCCGCTCTTCTTTTTGTACTTTTCTTACCTTAAGTCCAAATAAAATATTTTCTTCTACAGATAAGTGTGGATATAATGCATAATTTTGAAATACCATTGATAAATTACGATCTTTCGGCTCTAAATCATTTGCAACACGTTCATTAATAATTAAGTCTCCTGAAGAAATTTCCTCTAAGCCAGCAATCATTCGTAATAATGTACTTTTTCCACATCCCGAAGGTCCAACTAAAACAAAAAATTCTCCCCTTTTAATGTGAACCGATACGCCTTTAACCGCTGTTTCCTCTGCGTTTTTATATACCTTTGAAACATTTTTTAATTCAATCACAAGATTGCACTCCTTTTTTCTTCTTGTATCCATACTTCGTAATGACTTGTTGAAATCGCACTTGCTCCTGCACGAATTGCAATTTCCGCATCTTCTCGCGTTTGAATCAATCCGCCTGCAATAATGGGAAATTCTATTTCCTCTGCTAGCTTTTTAATAATAGAAGGCATAATACCAGGCATAATCTCTACTGCATTTGGTTTAGTCGTTTTACAATTTTCAATTGATTTTGTAAAAGATAGAGTATCAACAATAAAAATACGTTGAATTGTTTTTAATCCAATTTTATTGGCATTTCGAATTGTAGACCCCTTTGTTGAAATAATACCTTGTGCTCCGATAACATCTTGAATATACAAAAGTGCTTCCTCTGTGTTCGTATTTAAGCCCTGTATAAAATCACAATGAAGAAATACATCATGCCCATTCTTTTGTAATTCATATACACGTTCTGGTAACTCCAACATTGAACCCGTCATAAGAAAAACTGTTTTTGGTAATCTTTTGTATATTTTATACCCTTTCCAATCCTTTATCATTGCTATATACGGCTCCTTAAACATTCATTCCACCTAGCTTTTCTATTTTTATCCAAAATAAAAACACCTACTTACATAGAACACCCTTCTCCTTATTTGAACTCTAGGGAATAGAGCACACCTAAGAAAGTGGCACGTTATATGTAAGCGGGTGTTCTCAAATGTTCTCTACCCTAGTTATTTTGTTACCTTTACTATATTACGCATTTATTAAGTCAGTTTTGATAGATTGTTAATTAGATGTTAATCGAATGTTAATATTCACCACATTCCTTTTACATTAATCTAGATATGCGAATAAACTCCAACAGATCACAACAATGTTTAATATTCAAGTGATATGTAAATTCATTCCATAGTTAATCAGTTTTAGTTTTTTCGCAACTGCTTGTGAAGCATAATTGTCCCAAGAAGTACTATAAAGTGGAATGCATTTTTCTTCTTGTATTGATACTGCCCAGGCTGTAACGACATCAACACCGTATCCATTCCCTTGAAACTCCTCTAAAGTTTCCACACTTGCCTCAGCAGCTACGGGCGTACTTCTGGCACTGCAACATATAGAAACTACCTTTTCATTTTTTACAATTGCAAAATAAGGTTGCCTCCATTCCATCTGTTCTATTAGATGAGGAAAATTTTCTCGCAAAAGCTCTTTATTCTTCTCTGTTATTTGTATTGTTCTAGTTGGCTTACGTAAATTATTAGGGAACATGAAAGCAGGACCCACCCAAATATTTTCCACTGTTCTTTCTTCATTTAATACATTACTAATCTTTGCTATCTCTATATGATTTGAATGTTCTCGAATTAATCCCTCTATCTTACTTACCGTTTTATCATTCAGATTACAATGATATCTCGTTATATTCCCTTCACGAGTTCTACCAAGAAAAAAACGTGGTGCTTTCGGATTCCCTTGTTCATTTACACATTTCATTTTTCCTACTTGATTATGGACAAATAAAACCTCTGCCTGAATTGCTATTAACTCAAGTTCTGAAAATCGCATTTATACCCCCCTTAGTTACTATATGTAGCCTCCCTATACCATCCATTCATACAAAAAGATTCATACTCTATTTTTCATGTTCAAAACAAAAATCCCATTTAAATACACATTACTGAATCCATCATGCTACAATGACTTCTTCATTCTGTCTATCTAAATGGGATTATTTCGCACTCATTATTTCTTCGTCTTGTTACTCCATCGGTTGTGGCTGCACTACTTCATTCGCACCTGCTAACCTCAACATATTTGCAATATCTTTAAAACCTCTTTTTTCAGCACATTGCAGCGGCGTAATATTTTCCTTGTTAGCCATATTTACATCTGCACCGTGGTCAATAAGCATTTGAATTACTTTCTTATGACTTTCACTACCATTTCCTAATACAATTGCTTCTAATAAAGCTGTTCCACCACGTTCATTTTTATAATTCACATCAATATCTGTATGCTCTAATAATTCTTTAACAACCTCTACATGACCACGCTCAGATGCAGAAATGAGTGCTGTTCCACCTGAATTAGTCGTTTCTTTCGTATTAACTCCGGCATTAATTAATAATTTTACAATATCCGTATATCCTTCTCTACTTGCATAAAGAAATGGATTACTTTGTTTCTCATCTTTAATTTCAATATTAGCACCGGCATTAATTAATGCTTTAACTGTCTCTACATGATTTTGGTACGTTGCTGCAAGGACAGGCGTTTCTCCGTTGTCACCTTCTACGTTTATATTCGCTCCATCTTGAATCAACTTCATAGCTGTCTCTGTATCTCCAAGAGTCGCAGAAAGTAACAACTGTTTGTCCATTAAATTTATACCTTTTTCTTTTTTAACTTCTTCTTGTTCTTTATGCTTTTCTTTTTTCTTTTCGTTTTTCACATGAACCGGTTTCGATTCTGGTTCTTCTTGCTTATCGCAAGCCACTACCGTCATTAAAAGTCCTAATAACATACATAATAAAATTTTTTGTTTTCTCACAACTACAGCTCCTATGAAAGATAATGTTTTCTTAACCATTCCTTCATCACATACAATAACTCTTCTTGAGTACATTTATCCATAAGCTCTTTATATTCCTTCTTTAATCGGACTATCTTAAACTTATACTATGTTTCTCAACCTATTGGAATGATACGCCTGATGGCCTCATCATTAACATTATGAAGCAATTAGTTTAGCACGTTTTTGCCGCATTTGTATACATTTCTAAAAAGTACATAAATGATTGCTTTAGGTTACTATATTCCATTGTAACCGTTCTTCTAAAAATTTTACACCTTTTATATATTTGCACCTGATTAATAATAGAAAAGGACAACCATATATGGCTGTCCCACAACATTTAAATATTTCTTCACCTTAATGAGAATGACCACCGTTGCTTCCTTTTTTCGGGTTCTCCATCATCTCTTTATTCATTTCCCATTTATGCTTTGATAGCTCTTTATATGAAAGAACTTTCCCCATATAGTTCGATATGAAACTTTCCGCGTCTTTTTTATTTTTAAAAGAAATTACGTTATAAGCCATCGGTGTTGTTATTGTTTTATCATATACGTAAGTTGCATCCTCTAACGGCACCCAATCTTTCGAATCATAATCTCGAACAAATCTCTCTTTCGTCTTTTCATCTGGATTGATCTCCATCCATTTATACATACAACCGATATCATCAAACTTTAATGCTTTTCCATTTTCTAAAATAATTTCTGTTGCAAATGGATTATCCATTACCCCTATTTGACATACATCACATTTATCATGTTTCTCATCAATGGCAACAGCTGTTTTTTCCTTTTTCCCACATCCCACTACCGTAAATAAGAAACATAAACATATAGCAAGCACAACATACTTTACTCTCATTCTATCTCCTCCCTAAAACCGTATCTTCCACGAGGAGAATATCAAAAGGTTGTGTGAGATTTGTGAAAAAACAATGTTATTTTTGTAAGATACGAACAAAAAAAGATGTGTAGCCGTTTCTACACATCCCCTTATCATTCACAACCTGTAATTAATAAATCATCTTCTAACTTAACTAATAATGTATCTGTATTAATTTTTTGCCCAACTTCTACATTTACTAATCTTATATTTCCACTGATACCGACCGCGACTTTTTCAAGCTCACCGTTATTTTTTCGGATCATCATTAATTTTTCCCATTCATATACGTAAGAAGATTCATTCACAAAAATTTCTTCTATTTTCCCTTCACATGAACTATAAATTTCCTCTATTCTCGTTTTCATTCAAAATCTACTCCCTACTTCGCACTTCACTATTTTCACCTTATTCTATCATTCTTGTTAGAAGTAAATTATATTTTTAAAAATTCAAATTACCTTCGTGAACAATATGACCAAAATAAAAATTATGCTTCTAATGATGTTATTTTTCGAATTATTTACCATTTGTATGGATGCTTTTATGATAAACAAAAAGCATTTTTTCTGAATTTTTATTTTATTTTGAAAGCGTAATCATTTTTTTAGGGGGAGATCATATGTTAGCTCTACTTGGATTTGCGATGGTATTTGTCTTTATGTTTTTAATTATGACGAAACGTATGTCAGCGCTAGTAGCCTTAATATTAATTCCGATTGTTTTCGCATTAATTGGTGGCTTCTATGCGAATATGGGACCTATGATGTTAGATGGCATTCAAAAATTAGCACCTACTGGTATCATGCTTATGTTTGCCATTTTATATTTCGGAATTATGATTGATAGTGGTTTATTCGACCCTGTCATTAGTAAAATATTAAAATTTGTAAAAGGGGATCCTTTAAAAATTGTTGTTGGTACAGCTATTCTTACTATTATCGTTTCATTAGATGGGGATGGAACAACAACGTATATGATTACTGTTTCCGCAATGTACCCATTATATAAACGTCTTGGAATGAATCCACTTATATTAGCTGGGGTTGTTATGTTAGGGGCAGGAATTACGAATCTTACACCTTGGGGTGGACCAACAGCCCGGGTTATGAGTGCACTTGGACTAGACGCTTCAGAGCTCTTCACACCACTTATCCCTGGAATGATCGTTGGTGCCATTTGGGTAATTTTCGTTGCCTACTATCTTGGAAAAAAAGAAAGAAAACGTTTAGGCATTATGGATGTACAATATTTAAAACAAATGCAAACAACGGATGAGCAAGCTGCAACAGTAGAAGCTGCCGTGCATAAACGCCCTAAACTTCTATGGATTAACTTTTTATTGACCGCTACATTGCTTGTCTGTCTCATACTAGAAGTTATGCCGTTACCTGTTTTATTTACAATCTCTTTCGCTATTGCTGTTATGATTAACTATCCAAACTTAGAACAACAGAAAGAACGTATTGCTTCTCACGCAGGAAATGTATTAGCCGTTGTTTCTCTCGTATTTGCAGCTGGAGTTTTCACTGGTATTTTATCTGGAACAAAAATGGTAGATGCGATGGCTCAAAGTGTAGTGACCCTTATCCCGGATGTACTTGGACCACAATTGCCAATTATTACAGCTCTTCTTAGTATGCCGTTCACATTTTTCATGTCCAATGATGCATTTTACTTCGGTGTTTTACCTATTTTAACGAAGGCTGCTGCTACTTACGGAATTAGTGCAGCTGAAATGGGACGGGCTTCATTACTTGGTCAACCTGTTCACTTATTAAGTCCACTCGTTGCTTCCACTTATTTATTAGTCGGAATGGCAAAGGTTGATTTTGGTGAACATCAACGCTTTACGTTACTTTGGGCTGTTGGAACTACAATGGTGATGCTAATTACAGGAATTGTGATTGGGATTATTCCAATATAAGATGCAACAAAAAAACAGTAGGGGAAATGTAATCCTCTACTGTTTTTTGTTTGTTAGGAAGAAACAAGAAAATACCTTCTCTCCGGTCTCCCTACACTTCCATATATAAGCTCTGCATGTACTTTCTTTCCAGATATTAAATACTCTAAATAGCGCCTCGCTGTTGATCGACTTACCCCAACCATTGAACTTAGCACCTCTGCGGTAATTCCTTTTTCATTAATTGTTAACATATGCTTCTTTATTTTCGCTAAAGTTAAAGGATCTATTCCTTTTGGGGCATATTCGATTTGATTTCCCTCTACTCCCCTTTGAGACCATAAATGTTCAATTTGTTCTGGGGATAATTGAGCATTTCTCTTTAACTGTGTAATCTTCTTTTGATAATTTTCTAAACTTGTTTTAAATCTATCAAACGTAAGTGGCTTTACAATATAATCTGTTACTCCTCCTCGTAAAGCATGACGTACTACATCTGTTTCTGATGCCGCTGTAATCATAATAATATCTGTATCATGCAAATTATGCCTAATATATGTGACAAGTTCCGTTCCTTGCATATCAGGTAAATATACATCTAACAAAACGAGTTGCGGCTTAACAAGCTCTAGCCATTCCTCCGCTTGTTCTCCATTCGTTGCTGTTCCGATTACTTTAAACCCTTCAATTTTTTCAGTAAAACGACGATGAATGTCCGCAATCCGAATATCATCTTCTACAATTAATACTTCAATCTCCTCACCCATTACAACTCGCCTCTCTCTTTCGGTAATGCAATAATGAATAATGCACCACCTAAATCCCCTTTTTCGATTGCAATACTTCCATTTAAATCTTCCACTAATTCTTTTACTTTTGCTAATCCATAACCACGTTTTTCTCCTTCTTTCGTCGAAAAACCTTTATGGAATATACTTGTAATTATTTCGTCCTGAATTCCTTGCCCTGAATCTTCCACTTCAATTAATATTTCTTCTCCGATATCTGTTACAAACATTCTTACTTTCTTATCATTCCCTTGATTTCTTTCAGTTGCTTCAAATGCATTCGTAATTAAATTCCCTAAAATAGAAACAACATAATTACTTTCAATATGTGGACTTAACTTTTCTAAACTACTTTCTCTATCTAACACAAAATCAATTTTCAACTCCCGTGCCCGATTGTAAAATCCAATTAAAATTCCACCTAGCCATGGGTTTTGAATTCGTTTCATAATAAATTGAACAAAATCTTGATATACCGCAGTTTCCTTATGAATGAGCTCTAAAGCATCTTCATATGACTCTAATTGTATAAGACCTGAAAGTGTATACAACAGATTGTTATATTCATGCGTTTGTGCACGCAATGCTTCTGTATACTGTTTTGTTTGAGACAGCTCTGCTGTTAACTGGTCCATTTCAGATTTCAAACGTAAACTCGATACGACGCCCGTTACTTTATTGTTAACTTTAATAGGTAAACGATTAGCGATAACAGCCTGTCCCTTTATATTTAATTGTCTGTCAAACTGTTCCTCGCCTGTTTGAAGTACCTCTAATATCAATGAATTAGGGATAACATTTAAAATAAATTCTCCAGTGATATTTTGCTGCTTATTTAAAGAAAGAATATCGTATGCCGCTTGATTGACTAAACTAATGATTCCGTTTTTATCAATTACAATAATCCCTTCACGTACAGATTGAATCACAGTACTATGCTCTTCATATAAAGATGAAATTTCTTCTGGTTCCATCCCAAACATCATTCTTTTTATACTTCCAGCTAAATATATAGAACCAATTATCCCCATTAACAAACCTATTATTGTAATCCAAAATACACGCTGTCCATACACTTCTACCGCTCCATGAATATCATCCATTGAAAATCCAACAGATACTACGCCAATAATTTCATTATCCTGATTACGGATTGGGACTTTTCCGCGTAACGAAGGCCCTAATGACCCCGTTGCTTTCGAAACGTAAGATTTCCCTTCTAATAGAACTCCTTTGTTATCTCCACCAACCATTGCTTCTCCTATTTTATCTCTCTTAGGATGTGCATAACGAATCCCTTCTTTATTTCCAACCACAATAAAATCAGCATCTGTATCAATTCGAATTTTTTCTGCAATCGGCTGAATAATAGAAGCTGGATTTTCTTTTTGAAAAGCTTCCCCAATTTCTGGTATAGCTGCAACTGTTTTCGCAACATGCAAAGCCCTTTTGCCAATTTGTTCTTCTACTGTTTCAGATAATATGTAGTAAAATAAATAACTCGTTAACAGAAGTACGACAAGAATAAGTGTACTAATAGTTAATGTAATTCTCGGCTGTAGTTTTAACTTTTTAAATTCCAACACCATTCCCCTAACTTCCCATAAAGTTGAATTTTAAGAATATACAGTTTTTATCCATATGTAATCATACCATGATTACTACATAGTTGACTTCTTTACTTTTTATCGTATTATATTTATTCAAAAAAAAGAAACGGAGTAATATCTACTCCGTTTCTTTTTACTTTCACTTTATATTTTAAACTTACCAATCATCGCTTGTAATTCTTCTGCCATTTGCGATAAGTGAACTGCCGCTGCGTTTATTTCATCTACTGAAGCTAATTGTTCTTCAGAGGAACCAGCAATATTTTGAACACTTGCTGCATTTTCTTCAATTGTAGCTGCAATTTCATTAATAGATGCACTTACTTGTTTTGCATCCATCGTCATTTGTTTTGCTACTTCTACCATACTATCAATTTGTACAACTGTATCATTTGTAGATTTCAATATTTCAGCAAAGCTTTGCTTCGTTTCATTTGCAACTACAAGACCCGATTGTACTTCTGTTCCAACTTGATTCATAGAGCTTACCGTTTCTTTTATATCAAATTGAATCTCTTTCACTAGTTTTCCAATTTCCGTAGAAGACTGTCCAGATTGTTCGGCTAATTTTCGCACTTCATCTGCTACAATTGCAAATCCTCTTCCTTGCTCCCCAGCTCTTGCAGCCTCAATCGCAGCATTTAATGCTAATAAATTTGTCTGCTCTGCAATATGTTGAATCACTTCAAGGATTGCTCCAATTTGTTTCGACTTATCATCTAACAAAACAATGACTTTATCTGACTTTGAAACAGACTCATGAATTAATTGCATTTGATTTACAGTTTGCTCAACTAACTTCCCACCATCTTCAGCTTTTTTCTTCGTATACATAGAGGCTGTGGATACTAATGAAGAACTATCTGCAACACGCTGAACTCCTTCTGTAACTTCTTCTAACAATGTTGCTCCTTCTTCAACTTCTCTCGTTTGTATTTCAGCCCCACTCGACACTTGCTCTATCGCCTGTGTAATTTGTTCCGTCGCTTCACTTGTCTGCCTCATGCTAGCTGTTAATTCTTCTGAAGATGCTGCTACATGACTCGCTGAAATATTTATATTGGAAATGACATTATGTAATGATGATGCCATCTCGTTAAAACTTTTTCCTAACTGTCCAATTTCATCTTTAGAATGAACTGTAATTGATTCTGTTAAATCCCCTTCACTAATTTTTTTGGATGATATTACAAGTTGTTTTAACGGTTTAATAATAGAAGCAATTATGAAGTAAATTAAAACCCCACCAATTATTAATGAAATCCCAAGAACAGTTATCGTTTTATAGAAAATAGGATCAGCCGCTTGAATAATTTCTTTTGAAGGCATAACTCCTGCTATTTTCCATCCAGTTATCTTATTCGTTTTAAAGGTGATATTACGATCCTCACCATCTAATGAGAATTTAAAATCACCTATTTCCTGTTTGTACATCTCTTTTTCAAGTTTCTCTTCTACCTTATCCCCTGGCTTCAGCGTTGGATGTGCTACCACATTTTTATCCTGATCAAAAATTGCAACATACCCTTTTTTACCGATATTAACCATTTTCGAAGTGTTTACAATATCATTAATAATTAAATCAATACCGAGAACGCCGCTTTTATCCTCATTTTGTTTTGCTATTGTAACAACAATATTTCCTGTCGTTTTTGATTTATATGGAGCTGTAATAATTACTTCTCCACTTTTTCCCACTGCCTTTTTATACCAATCTCTTTCTGTAGGATTATACCCTTCTGGCATTTGAATTGCTGGTGATTGAATAAATTGTCCATTACTAGATCCTGTATAGATTGCTTCCATTTCTGGATGTAATTTGTTATATTCTTCTAGTTTATTTTGGATGTTTTGAATTTGATCCGCTTGGTAACTTGATTGTGTAAATAATTTCGTAAAATAAGTTGCATCTACTTTTTTACTATCCAATTCCTTATTAATTACATTATCCAAAATTTTTATATTATCTTTCGCCGAGTTTAAAATTGTTTCATTAAAATTTGTTTTCGCCTGCTGATAAGACGTCCAACCAATTACAATACTTGGAAGAATTAAAATGATAATAAATGACACAAGTAACTTTGTTTTTAAACTGCTACTCCTTAATTTCCTTTGAAGCATATTCCTACCCCTCCATACCGTTTTACATGCAATAATTTACAATTAATCCATTTATAAAAATTATAAGATATAGATGCGTTGATGAGACTCTCTATTTCTCTGTACTCATCTTTCTAAATTTAAAGGATTATTGCATACATACTTCATTCTATAAAAATTAAATAATTAAAACAACGTATAAAAATGTATATTATTTGAAATATTATAATTCACAGAAGAACCTCTAGTATCCCACTTACTAAAGGTTCTTTCCATCTTACTATTCTTTAGCTTTTTCTACTTCTTTTTCCTTATCTTCTACTACAGATACGACAGATTTATCATTTGATAATTGTTGTACTGCTCCTTTTCCTGCAAACCCTTCTAATAACTCTTTTAAATCAATACCAGAAGAAGCTTTTAGTGTCTCCTGCATTGTTGCCATTAAATCAGTCGCATACCCTGCCACTTTTCCGGCGCCGCTATTCTTACCACCACCGCCTGTGTCGACAACTGTAATTTTATCAATGTTGCTAAGTGGACTTGCAACTTCTTTCGCGTAACTTGGAAGCATTTTAAGAACCATATCCATAATTGCCGCTTGACCATATAATTCAAATGCTTCCGCAATTTTTTGTTTCGCTTCAGCTTCAGCCAAACCTTTTAATCTTATAACATCTGCTTCTGCTGTACCTTGTGCTTTCTGTACTTCTGCTTTCGCTTGACCTTGCGCTTTTTCAATTTCCGCCTTCGCTAAACCTTCTACACGTACTTCTTCTGCACGCGCTCTTGCTTCTGCCTCAATCTTATATTGATCTGCATCTGCTTTTTTAATTTGTTTTACTTTTTCAGCTTCAGCTGATTGCTCAACAGCATAACGATCTGCATCTGCTTTTTTCTTTACTTCTGCATCATATTGCTTCTCACGACGTGCAATCTCTTTTTCTTCTAATTCAATTTGCTTTTCACGCTCAATGATTTTAACTCGCATTTGCTCTTCTGTAACACCTTGTTGCGCTTTCGCTTGTTGTAATTCGTAAGAAAGATCCGCATCCGCACGTGCTTGTTCTTGTTCTCTCTTATAAGACTGTACTTTTAATTCTTTATGCTTTTCAGCTTCAGCAATCTGTGCATCACGTTGATACTCAGCTTCTTTCGCTTCTTTTTCTGCACGAGCCTTTTCAATACGCGCTTCTTTTTCACGCTCTGCATTCGCAATTGTTGCATCACGCTTAACAGTTGCAATTTGCGGTTGACCAAGTGCATCTAAGTAGCCGTTTTTATCCATTATTTCTTTAATCGTAAAGGAAACAATACGAAGTCCCATTTTCTTTAAATCTGTCGAAGCAACTTCATGCACCTTTTGTGCAAATTGCTCTCTATTGCTATACGCATCTTCTACCGTCATAGAAGATAAAATCGCACGTAGATGCCCTTCTAAAACTTCCTTCGCCTCAACTTTTAACTCTTCTGTTTCTTTTCCTAAATATTGCTCAGCTGCTGTAGATACTTCTTCAATTGTAGAACCTACTTTAATAATAGAAACACCATTTACCGTAACAGGAACACCTTGCTTCGTATACGTATCACGCGTACCAACTTCTAATTTATAGTTTAATAAGCTAAGAGGCTCTCCTCTTTGCATAATTGGAACTACGAAAGTACCGCCACCACGAATAATTTTAATCTTCTTTCCATCATCAGTGGTAACAACATTTTTCCCACCACCAAGCCAGTTCCCTGTAACGATTAACGCTTCATCTGGGCCAACTGTACGATACTTCGTAATGAATACTAAAATGAGTAGAATTAAAATTGCGAGTAAAACTCCACCGATAATTAATGGAATCGTCATGTAAATTCCCCCTTATAATTTTGGTTTCTTTAAAGAATAAGCGATGTTCTGTACAAGTAAAACGCCATCTTGGACTCCCTCGATAATAACCTCAGTTCCTTGTGAAATATCTTTTTTTCCAATTGTTTTAGCTGGGATTGCATTACTTCCAAATTGGGAGGAGATTAACACTTCACCAAATCCTTCTGTAGGAATTGTCGTAATAACTTCTCCCTTGCAACCAATGAAATCATCCATACGTTGCACAGTGTTTTGTTCTGCTTCTGCAATCGGTTTTAAAATTAATATTTTCATAATAAATACACCAATAAAGGATATAGCAAATGAAGCCCCGAAAATAATAATGCTATTAAAGGAAAATAAATATTCTCCTATATAACTAAGTCCACATAACATGGCGAAAAAACTAAGTAATAAAGTAACAACGGATACAGATCCGCCTCCAAAACTAAATATTGATTCAAATATATCTCCAAAGAAGATATAAATAACAGTGAGTATAGTAGCAATAATAAATCCATATAAATAAATTGTTTCAAGTGGATAACCAAACAAGACCATTTCTTATCCCCCTTTCTTAAACAATCCCTTTTTGTTATGTGTATGCCTCACCTCTTTCAAAGATTATTAATCTTAATTTTCAGTTATTTACCCTTTAAAGAAAAACCTGTAAGACAGGTCTCTAAAAAAGAACAGGAGAAACCTATTGTGACAGGCTCCTCCTAGAAAATAACCGATATATTATATATCTATATAATATACTATTTTCCACAAAAAGTAAAGTTAAACATACATTGGAAAAGCACTTATTTTATCCCGCTATTTGCGGGCAGTAAGACTCCCACCCCAAAACTCGACGAATGCAAGGAAGTTAGGTGGGAGATAACTGCCCGTAAAAGCCCGATTGGTGCGGGCTAATAATCAGTGGGGATGCCCCCACTGATTAAAGTTTCACTTTACTGATAATGCGTACGCTCCATCGCCATTATCATATTTATATACATACAAGTAATACTTACCTGGTTTTGCATTAAATTTTGCTTCTATATGATTTCCATTAGCTTGACCGTAAGCTGCGTAATTTTGCATATCTGATTCATGGTGAAGTACCCACGTCATACCGATTCCATGCTCATTTAAAACAGAAATATCAAGATCTTTCGCTGCTGCCACATTAAATGTATAAACATCGGTGTGATCTCCACCAATAAGGCTACCTTTTATACTAGTATTTAGCCCAATACGATTTGCTTCCTCTGGACGATTATTTGGTTCAGATTCTGTTAAACTTCCATCTTTAATCGTAACAGTTGTCTCAATTTTACTTTCTTTACCTTTATCATCTTTTACTCTTAACGCTACTTTATAAGTTCCTTCTCTTTCATATGCATGTACTGGATTAACTTCTGCACTTGTACTTCCATCCCCAAAGTCCCATAAATAAGAAGCAATTTTTCCGTCTTCATCGTTTGAACCATCGCTCTTAAATTGAATACCTTCCTTTACAAGCCCGTTATAAGGACCGTTTATATGAACCGTCGGAGCTTTATTTTCTCCGTCATCTTTTGCTATACCATGGAAGACTACATCATATTCAAATTGATTGGAGCTATTCACACGGTAATTGACGAAATATGCTGTAACAGTTTTATAGCCACTCCATTCTTTTTGCGCCAATTGTTCTAAAGCTTCATTTACTCTTTTACTCATTGCTTTCCAGTCTTCTGATTCACCTTTTGTTACATTACCTGTAAACGTGCCTTCTAATGTAAATGTATTAAAGAATTGAGATGCATGTTTTGTCATTTTTGCATCTTTCATAGACAATGTATCACTAATTTCTTTCTTCACTTCTGTTAACGATTTCGGTGCATGTTCAGCTAAATAATCATCTGCTACTTCCGGTACATTATACTTTTCTTGATTATCAATTAGCTGCTGCATATACTCTTGATACCCTTTATTTAGCTTAGAATCTTTACTTAGACTTTCACGATATGCATCATAATTTTTCACGTCATTCGCACGAATTAAATCTTGAATTTTATCAAATGTTTCAAACTGATGCGTATATAAGTAAGACTGCAATGCGAACGAGTAGTTATAGAAATCCCAAGAACCATATTTAGCAAATAGTGTACGCTCTGCTGTATAACGGCTTGCAGGATCAGATGATAATCCACTAATGATGCTCTTTCTCGGTACTACATTATTTGTGCGAGTAGATCCTGCGAAGAATTCTGCATTCCCTTCTTGGAACCAAGTTAATCTTTCATTTTGATACATATCTCCTCTTCCAAATAAACCGGGAACTTCATATCTCCCTTGAAGATAATGAGTAAACTCATGACGGAATAACTCTTCTAAACTATAAATACTTTGCTCTGGCGTACGCTCATATGTAAAGAATGTACCTGTCTCTTCAATATAAATTCCACCGTTGTTTGTTTCATATCCATACAATTGTCTATTTAACTGATATTCATCTGGAGTGTTATAGATTACTATCGTTAATACGTCGTCTGCATTACCTTGTTCTAAAGCTTTGTCATTTCCGATTACACGGTGATATTGCGCTTTTACTTCCTTCGCAGCCCAATATAATCTCTTAATTTTTTCTTCTGACACTTTATCCCCAGTTTTAAACACAATAGATCCATCGTCGAATGTGTACGTTTTTGGTAAGTATTGCTCTTTTCCTTCTTTACGTATCTTCTCTAAATCTACCGTATTTCCGCTATAATCTTTCCCGTTATAATTTGTTGTAATTTGTTCTACCGCAACAAAATACGGTTCACTTAAGCGTGGATACATATGCATTGCTTGTGTAACAACTTCTAATCCTTTATTTGGATTGCTATGAAACTTCCCTAAACGACTTGCAAAATAAATTCCATTATTAACGAGCCACTTATTTTCTGGCGTTACTTCATTTAGAAGAGCAATACGATTTATTTCATTAATAAACCCATCTACTTTTCCATACCACATCGTTTCATTCGCTTCTTTACGAGCCTCAATTAAGTAAGACTGTATATCATAGTCAATCCCTTGCATAATATCGTATATAGCTTGCCCCTTCATTCGATCATTTACATACGTAGTAAAATTATCATTGTATTGCTTTAAAATATTCGATGCGTATTGAACTGTTTCAACATCACTTGATGCATTACTAATTAATTTTCCGTATGCAGATACGACTGTATCTTGTTCATCTGTACCAAGCTTAAAGTTTGGATTTTTTGCGATTGCTTTTAAAGCGGGTAAACATTTATCCTGGAAGCTTCTTTCATTTAATTCACTTAATTCGTTATGATAAAATGCCAGATAAAAAGCTGAACGTAACACCTCAGTAAACGTTTGAATTCCTTTTGAATCATCTTTCGTAAATGAATTCCCTCTATGAGCTAATTCATCTATAATGACTTGCATTTTTCCTTTATCTTTATAAAAAGCTTTTGCGTCTTCATTGAACTGAAATAAGTCTGTAATTTGATGCCACTTAATACTGCCTAACGTTTCAACTAATTCTTGATCATTCATTTTGTTTAAATCAGCCATTGAATAGCTTTCTTTAACTTGCTTTACTACCGAGTTCTTCATAATAGATGCTGGTCGCTGTGAAAAATCTCCTACTTTTAAACGCTCTTGAAACGATAATGTTTCCTCGGCTTTAGAAGCATGTCCAACCTCATCTACTGGCTTTTCAATTCCAACCGGTTTGGTTTTCAAAACGTTATACGGTACCTTTTCTTCTGCTGACACATTCGTTTGAATTGCTCCTAACGATAGAGCCATTGTACTAATACTAAGTATCACTTTATTGAACTTCGATTTCTTGTTCATATCATTGCCCCCTATTTAAATATTCCATTCAAGAATTTAACATAAAATCTAGATACAACAATATAAAATGCAATATTTCATATTATTTCTTCCTACATTTTGTACATATCGTGAACAAAGTTACCTTTATCTCCCTAAAATAATCTGCGCTTTTTATATAATAAAGTGAAACTTTAATCAGTTCACACTAATCGGGCGTTTACGGGCAGTTGATCTCCCACCTAACTTCTTTGCCCCAGCCGAATTTTTAGGTGGAGCCTTACTGCCCGTTAATGCGGGATAAAAAGAGAATTTTTTGACAACTAAACCTTTAATT
Organism: Bacillus thuringiensis; assembly: GCF_014932895.1. Classification (GTDB taxonomy): domain Bacteria; phylum Bacillota; class Bacilli; order Bacillales; family Bacillaceae_G; genus Bacillus_A; species Bacillus_A thuringiensis_AA. The sequence continues at coordinate 181,133 of NZ_JACYOF010000008.1, forward strand.
GTTATGATTAATATAATTGTTAACTTTATTAAATAAGGGTGGGATTCTATGATAAAAAAAGAAAACAGTGTATTTTATATCTCCATCTTGCTAACAACATTATTCATCATATGGGGAATTACCCCGGCAAGTTGGATACAAGGCTATGATTTACAAAGCGTTACATCTTCTTTAAACTCATTTATCCTCAGTAAATTTGGATGGTTTTACTCTCTACTTATGACCACAATGATTATTTTGGCTACTTATTTAGCATTTTCTAAGTACGGTTCTATTCGTCTTGGTAAAGATGGGGAAAAACCAAAATATAGTTATCCATCTTGGCTATCCATGTTGTTTGGGGCAGGAATGGGAATTGGGCTCCTCTTTTACGGAATCGCTGAACCGATTTCACATTTTACAGATCCCTTAACAGGAAAAGCAGGTACAGAAGAAAGCGCCAAACTCGCTATGCAATATTCATTTTTCCACTGGGGACTCTTTCCGTGGTCACTATACGCAATGGTTGCTTTAACAATTGCATATTTCACATTCCGCAAACAAAAAGGTAGCACAATTGGGGCTACAGTTACTCCATTATTTAATCGATCGAAAAATTCTCCTATCGGAAAAACAGTAGATATTTTAGCTGTTTTAGCCACCGTATTCGGCATTGTACCATCAGTTGGGATTGGTGCCCAACAAATTGCCGGAGGATTAAGCTATTTATTCCCTTCTATTCATAACACTTTACTTACGCAGCTCGTGCTTATTGCCATCTTTGCTGTTTTATATTTAACAAGTGCACAAACCGGCTTAGATCGTGGGATTAAATATTTGAGTAACTTGAATTTCTCTCTTGCAGGTATTTTACTCGTCTCTTTTTTACTTTTAGGACCAACTGTATTTATTATGAAATATTTCACCTCTACACTCGGTTCTTATATTGGGGCCTTACCTAGTATGGGGCTAAATTTAGGAGCATTTAACGAAAAATCTTCCGCTTGGATTGAAAACTGGACTATTTTTTATTGGGGTTGGTGGATCTCTTGGTCTCCGTTCGTTGGTACATTCATCGCCCGTATTTCTAAAGGGCGCACGATAAAAGAATTTATTTTTGGAGTTGTATTAGTACCAACGCTCATCTGTACATTTTGGTTTGCAGTATTTGGGGGTACGGCTATCCATATGGAAATGTTCCAATCACTTGGAATAGCTGATGAAATTGCAAAAAATGGTACAGAGATTGGATTATTTGCTGTTATTTCACACTTACCATTCTCTACATTTTTAACAATTATCGGGTTAGTTTTAGTAGCCACATTTTTCGTTACTTCCGCCGACTCAGCAACATTTGTTGTATCAATGCAAACGAGTAACGGAAGCTTATCACCAAAAAATAGTTTAAAACTTATATGGGGATTAACAATCGCAATAATTGCAGCTATTTTATTACAAGCGGGTGGATTAAATGCACTGCAAATCGCAGCTATAATTGCTGCACTACCGTTTTCTATTGTAGTCGTTCTTATGGTTACTTCGTTATTTAAAGAATTGCGAAAAGAGGTTGTTAATTCGCAAACAAAAGAAGTACAACAAAAGATTAAAAAAATTATGTAACAATTAGCACCTCTTCTTTTAGGAGAGGTGCTTTTATACATTCTTCTAATTTATTTTTCTAAAACAAATAAAACCGATTTATCTTATAAGGGTTATATATTATTACAAAGGAAATACATCGAATTTTTTTACATTTTTTAACTTTATATTAATCTTTTTCTCTTCATATCCAAATAAAAAGAGGTTGTACATGCGGAAATAGGCATTGATTTAAAGTACAAAAATGAAATAAAAGTGAAGTATTGAAGCACGCTGAACAATTATTATTAAAAAGACATTATCATAAGCGAATTTCAAATTGAAACACTATAATAACGCTAACAAAAAAATAACCCCTTTTTTAAAGGGGATTACGCCATTTTCTCACCTGATTCATTTTTAAAAAAGCTTTTCATAGCATGGAATACATCTGCTTTTTGCTTTAAAATATAATATTTAAAGTTTTCATCTTTAATATTTTTATATGCCGACATAAGCGTACTATGGCGATTATACTGATTCACTTCCCCATATCCAAACATATTACACTTCTTCATCAGCTCTTCAACAAGCTTTACACATCTAGCATTATCTGACGTTAAATTATCACCGTCTGAAAAATGGAATGGATAAATATTATAGCGGTCTGGTGAATACTTATTATCGATAAGCTCTAATGCTTTTTTGTATACGGAAGAACATATTGTTCCGCCACTTTCTCCTTTTGAGAAAAATTCTTCTTCTGTAACAACTTTCGCTTCTGTATGGTGAGCAATAAATTCAATATCAACTGTTTCATACTTTGTACGTAAAAATCTTGTCATCCAGAAAAAGAAACTACGTGCCATATACTTCTCCCATATTCCCATTGATCCACTCGTATCCATCATCGCTAATACAACAGCTTTTGAGTCTGGCTTTAATACTTCATTCCAAGTACGGAACTTTAAATCTTCTTGGTGAATGGGGTGGAAAGATGCTTTACCACGCATCGCATTTCGTTTATATGCGGATATCATCGTGCGCTTCTTATCGATATTTCCCCACAACCCTGTTTTTCTAATGTCATTAAATTCAATATGTTCAATCCGATTTTCATCCATTTCTTTTCTCTTTAAATTAGGCAACTCTAATTCTTTGAAAAACGCTTGCTCCAATTCTAAAATAGAGACTTCAGCCTCGTAGTAATCTTCTCCTGCCGCATCTCCTGCACCTTGACCTTTTCCAGGGCCTTTTTGCTTTTGACCACCTGATCCATCTCTCGCAACGACATCACCAACTTTGCTATCACCATTTCCTTGCCCAACGTGTTTGTTTTTATCATAATTGTACCTAATCTTATATTCATCTAAAGAACGAATTGGTATTTTTACAACATCCTTGCCATTAGACATAACTATACTTTCTTCTGTTACAAGGTCTGGTAAATTATTTTTAATTGCCTCTTGCACTTTTTCTTGATGGCGTTGTTGGTCGTCATATCCTTTGCGATGGAGGGACCAGTTTTCCTGTGAAACCGTATAATTTGGTTGATTTTCTTCGCTCATTCCTTTCCCTCCTTACTGTAATTGTCTTCCCTTATGAACAGTAAGCTGCAAATTTTTCTTTATGATATGCACCACTAGTATAGGGCAACAGTAACTGTTCATTGAAATTTATCCCTTAAACATATCAATTGTTTATCCAAAAACTCCGTGCATCCTAAACAAAATTTTCCTCATTACATAATAGAAATAACATTTAACCGTCGATAAGAAAGAAACACAATGCATTGTTGCACACATTTTCACTTTGCAACATATTGTATTGTGTTGGCTTTTTTCGTATGAATGGTTGGTTACTCTATCATATGCATATTGTAAAAATAATTGACAATAAATTCATGGAATTGCATCTTAATTTATTATATTTGGACAAGGTATGACACTTTATACACATATGAACGGATAATAAAACGCTGTCCCGCAAAATACAAGAGACAGCGTTTTGTTATCAAACTATCGATTTAGCAGGCTACCTACATAGCGTAATAATTCATTTGCTGAAGAAGAATTATAGCCATGCTCATCAATTAAACGTGCAACAACATCGTTGATTTTCTTAAGCTGATTTTCGTCTGGTGTTTTCGTTGATGTTGTGATTTTCACGACATCTTTTAAATCAGCAAATAGCTTCTTCTGAATCGCTTCACGCAGACGTTCATGCGAGTTATAATCGAAACGTTTTCCTTTGCGTGCATAAGCAGAAATACGAATTAAAATTTCTTCACGGAATGCTTTTTTAGCATTTTCTGAAATTCCAATTTGCTCCTCAATTGAACGCATAAGTTTTTCATCTGGGCTCATTTCTTCGCCCGTTAACGGATCACGTAATTTCGATTTATTGCAGTATGCTTCAACGTTATCTAAGTAATTATCCATAAGCGTCTTCGCTGATTCTTCATACGAATACACGAAGGCTTTTTGTACTTCTTTCTTAGCAATTTCATCATATTCTTTTCTCGCCAATGAAATGAAGTTCATATATCGCTCACGGTCTTCATTACTAATCGATGGATGCTGATCCAACCCATCTTTTAAAGATCTAAGTACATCTAACGCGTTAATAGATGGTACCTCTTTTCGAATAATTGTAGAAGAAATTCTGTTAATGACATAACGAGGATCAATACCCTTCATACCTTCATCTTGATATTCGCGTTGCAATTCTTCTACATCAATTGCATTATAGCCTTCAACCATTTCCCCATCATATAAACGCATCTTTTTAATTAAATCAATATCTGGTCGCTTCGGATCTTTAAGACGGGTTAAAATAGTAAACATTGCTGCAACGCGAAGTGTATGCGGTGCAATATGAACATTTGACACATCACTTTCACGAATCATTTTTTCATAAATATGTTCTTCTTCACTTACTCGTAAATTATATGGAACCGGCATTACAATAATCCTTGAATGCAATGCTTCATTTTTCTTATTTGCTATGAACGAGCGATACTCTGTTTCGTTCGTATGCGCTACGATTAATTCATCTGCTGAAATAAGCGCAAATCTACCCGCTTTGAAATTCCCTTCTTGCGTAAGCGATAATAAGTGCCATAAAAACTTCTCATCGCATTTTAACATCTCTTGGAACTCCATCATTCCTCGGTTCGCTTTATTTAATTCTCCATCAAATCGATACGCACGAGGATCTGATTCTGAACCATATTCCGCAATAGTCGAAAAGTCCAGACTACCTGTTAAATCTGCAATATCCTGTGATTTTGGATCAGAAGGACTAAATGTACCAATACCTGTTCGGCGATCTTCAGAGAAAAAAATACGTTCTACAACTACATCTTCAATTCTTCCACCATATTCTTGCTCCAGACGCATAACATTTAATGGTGATAAATTCCCTTCAATTCTAACCCCATACTCATCAAAGAAATCATCTCGTAAATGATGAGGAATTAAATGCAGTGGATCTTCATGCATTGGGCAGCCTTTAATCGCAAAAATAGCTCCGCGATCTGTTCGTGAATATGTTTCTAAACCTCGTTTCAACATCGTAACTAATGTTGATTTCCCTCCACTAACAGGACCCATTAATAATAAAATACGTTTTCTAACATCTAATCTTTTTGCAGATGGATGAAAATATTCTTCTACAAGGCGTTCTAAAGCATCCTCTAATCCAAATAGCTGATTACTAAAGAAGTTATACTTTCTTCTACCATCAACTTCTTCAATCCCAGCATCTTTTATCATATTGTAAATGCGAGAGTGTGCTGTTTGAGCCACCCATGGTCTTTCTTTCACAAGCTCCAAATACTCCGCAAACGTACCTTCCCATTGTAAACGTTCTTCTGCTTCTCGATGCTGTTCAATTTTCTTTAGAATATCCATTATAGCTCCTCCCCCATCTCCTTGTTCAATCGGATTATTATAAAAGGTATGCCAGGATGTCCTTAAACATTCTTTAAATCAAAACGAAATATATAATAGCGCTATAAAATTCTCTCCAAAACAGAAAGAAAATTCTGTATAATATAGGTATTAAAGTTTTTACACCGCTATTCATTATAAATAAATTCTTTTCTTCTAAGAACCTTACATACATTTCGATTCATAAATAGAATTCGTAAACCGAAAAAGTAGGGGGAATATTAATATGAAATTATTATTAATTTTAGGTGTATCACTCACATTTCTTACAGCTATTTTCACATCTGGTTACAACGATAAACCAGGTACACAAAAAAAGTGATGTGCTTTTTAGCACATCACTTTTTTTAGACCTCATTTGTAATACTCATTTTCCACATCATATTTTGATATAGGACGACTGTAATAATAACCTTGTGCAAGTTTCACATTCTTTTCTTTTAAAAATTGGATTTGTTCCACTTTTTCTACTCCTTCTGCAATTACATTCAATCCTAAAGTATGAGCCAAATGAATAATTGCAGCCGTAATATTTGTATCACGTTCATCTATATGTATACCTTCCATAAAAGAACGATCAATTTTTAACGTATCAATTGGATATGTTTTTAAATAACTTAAAGATGAATACCCCGTTCCAAAATCATCTAAATGAATCTTTAAATTTTGTTCCTTTAATTGTAGTAACACTCTCTTCGATATGTCTTTATGTATAAGAGCTCCTTCTGTAACCTCTATCGCTAATAAATGAGGTGGTACATTGTACTTATTTAGGGCCCGTGTAATCATCTCTATTAAAGTAATAGAGCGAAAGTGTCTAGCTGAAATATTAACTGCAATCGGGACAACCTCATATCCTTTACTTAACCATTCGCTTATTTGTAGACATACTTGATCTACTACCCATTCATCAAGCTTAATAATAAATCCTGTTCTTTCTGCCAGCGGAATAAATTGATTTGGAGGAACAAATCCTAATTCTTTATTCTCCCACCTTATTAAAGCTTCCATACCGGCTATTTTTTTCGTTTCAATATTAATTTGTGGCTGATAATATAAGAAAAATTCATTTTTTTCTATCGCACGATGTAACTGGTTTTCTATAATAAACCTTTGTTCACGTTCACAATCTAATCCATTACAATAAAAATGATAATACCCTTTTCCTTTTTCCTTTGCTTTTTCCAAAGCAGCATCAACTCTTTGAAAAAGTATTTTTTCATCTTCTCCATCCTTTGGTGCCATTATAATTCCTATTGACGCACTTAAATACACGTCCTCTTCTTCGATTACAAAATGCTCACTAATCTTTTTTAATATGTTTTTTGCAACTTCCTCTACACATTCTTTCGTTATATTTTCTATTAACATAACAAATTGATCATCATGCTCTCTAAATAAATGCATACCTTCTATTTGTAGATTGCTTAAACATTCTGTAACTTTTTGTAATACTTTATCCCCTTCTTTATGGCCAAATGTATCATTAATAAGATGAAATTCATCCAAATCCATGAAAACAAGTGCAAATTCTTTATTCTCATTTAAAAACTCATTTAGCTTATTTGTACATGAAATTCTATTCATTAAACCTGTTAACTGGTCATAATAAGCGAAGTATTCTGTCTTCATCTCATTTAATACTTGCCTTGTAACATCCCTCGTAACAATATACATCCCAACAATTTCACCGTTCACAATAATCGGGATAGTTCTTAAAGAAATATATAGCTCGTACCCTTCTTTATGAACATATTTCTTTGAAACAATTTGTTTTGCCCTTCCCTGTAAAGCTTCCTCAAATATCATTTGAAAGTCTTCTTCATATTCTTTAATAATAAATTTAAAAATAAATTTATTATTTAATTCTTCATATCGATATCCAAATATTTCATATGTTGCCGGATTTACATATGTAATTCTACCTATAGAATCTATAGATATAATAGAGTCATTATTATATTCTAGTAATGACTTAAATAACATTTGTTTTTCCTCTATTTCTACCTTTTCCTCAATCTGGGCTGTAATATCCCTTGTAATACAAATAATAAACTGACATACCCCTTCTTCGTCATATACAGGATTAAGTGAAGACTCATAATGTAGATTACCAGTTGGTAAACTGATTACATCACAAAAAGTCTGTGCTCTCGCCTCTCGGATTACTTTTGTATATTGCCTTTGTAATATTCTCGTTTTGTCTATTGGTAATACTTCAGCAAACGTTTTTCCGTAACATTCTTCACTTAGCTTCGCGTAATCCATCCCTATTTTATTTACATAAATATATTTAAAGATCTCATCATCAATAACTTTCACAATAAATACTAAATCTTGAATAGCGTGTAATAATCCTCTTCTTATTAAATCAATATCTATCATACTTAAAAAGGTATTTTGATTACTATATTGTTCCTTCATATTTATCTCAACCTGTCTTATCTATTTTTATACATATATCTCATTCTATATGAATATGTACCCCTTTTTAAATGTATGATTACATATTATTTTTATTTTTAGAAAAAAAGTCGCCATATGGCGACTTTTAATAAACGATTTCTAAATCTAATCCTGGATAATTTTGTTGACGGAATGCTTCATAAATTAAAATTGCTGCAGTATTAGATAAATTTAATGAGCGTACTTTATCTGTCATTGGAATACGTAAACAATGATCGAAGTTTTCTTCGATTACATTAGCTGGTAAGCCATTCGTTTCTCTTCCAAATACGAAATAGTAATCCTTCTCACGCTTGCTATAATCAAACGCTGTATGAGCTTTCTCTCCATACTTTGTTAAATAGAAGAATTCACCATCTTTATTTTTCTCATAAAATTCTTCAATTGAATCATAATACGTAATTTTCACGTGCTGCCAATAATCTAATCCTGCACGCTTTAACATTTTATCATCCGTTGAAAATCCAAGCGGTCTAATCAAATGTAATTCTGTTCCAGTTGCTGCACAAGTACGAGCAATATTCCCTGTATTTGCTGGAATTTCTGGTTGATATAAAACAACATGTACTCCCACGCGATATTCACCTCTGTTTTTTGTCTACTACGTATTATACCACTTGAGCGAAAAATCTCTACCCATTAATAATATGAAAGAATTTATATTTCATTTGTGGTGTATATTTACTAGAGTCTTCATAGTTCCAATAACGCCGACGGCTATTCGCTGAATGTGCATTTACAAGTGGCATACCATCTGCGTCTTTTGCTACTACAATCGTCGTATGATTCCACCTACCGTCATCCTCGAAATCATAAGCAATAACGTCACCAAGAATAAGGTCTTCTGGTCTTTCTACAGCTTTTGCTCGAAGCCCTGTTGTAGCACCTGACAAATACCAATAAAAAGAATGTGCGACAGCCCAGCTCCAACTCCACTGGTTCTCCCTTTGCCACCATCCTTTACGAATATTAGGATATCCATTCATTGGTACTTCTCCAGTATGAAGACATTGAGAAATAAAATTCGTACAATTATCAGGGAAATTACGATACACAGGGTTTCGGTCATCCCACCAACGCTCTGCATACTTCACTGCTTCTAAACGGTTATACTGATAAGAACCGTACTTCTCTTTGGTAACTTCCCTCTCTAATGTCTCACCCATTCCAATTTCTTCTGACACTTCAATGGCATAATCATCTACTATACGACTATCATTTAAATAGACTCTTCGTTTTAATTGTTCCTCTTCGATGTAAAATAATTCTTTATGCCTAATTAAATATTTAAAATGTATTTGATAATCAATTTCTTGATGATTGCTACTATTTAATTGCCTAATGAAAGAAATATCCGCAGTTGCTTTCACTATATCTGCACTACGTTTTTGAAACAATTGTTTCTTTCTCCATGCCATTTGTAATAAATCTTCAGCAATACCATCCACATCTGTTCGTTTCTCTGTTATATATGCTAAAAACTGTTTTACTTGCATTTCAATATTTGCTTTTACAACCATTTCGTCTCCCTCCCATATTACAATATGAAAAAGGAAGATATTATCTACTCTTTTTTCTGCGCTAACAATTCAAGCCCACGATTCATTTCATGAAGAACTTCTTCATCCTTTTCACGTTCCATCGCTTTTTCAATCGCTTCGCCTACTCCATCTCCGCCAATTTTCCCAAGTGCCCATGCTGCTGTTCCGCGTAGTACTGGTCTTGGATCTTCTTTCATAACGCCGATTAGATCAGGAATTGCTGCTGTTTCTTTAAAATGTGCAAGTGCTAAAATAGCATTTCGTTGTAATGGCTTTTTACCTCTCCATGAACCAGACATAATCCCATACTTCTCTTTAAAATCACGATTACTAATTGTTAGAAGTGGTGTTAATAACGGTTTAACTAACTCAGGATCGGGCTCCATTTCAGGATGGTTATGGAAATCCATTCCTTTATTCTTCGGACAAACCGTCTGACATGTATCACATCCATAAATACGATTTCCTATTTTATCGCGATATTCCTCAGGTAGAAATCCTTTCGTCTGTGTTAAAAATGCGATACATTTCTTTGAATCTAATTGTCCGCCTTGTACTAAAGCTCCTGTAGGACAAATATCAATACACTTCGTACAACTTCCACATTGATCTTCTATTGGCTGATCCGGAGGAAATGGGACGTTCGTAATCATTTCTCCCAAATATACATACGAACCAAATTCAGGTGTAATAATAGCGCAGTTCTTACCACTCCATCCAATACCAGCACGCTCTGAAACGGCTCGATCACTTAGTTCACCTGTATCAACCATGGATTTCACGTCTATATCCGGAAGTTTTTCAATTAAATATGTTTCTAACTTTTGCAAACGATCTCGTAAAACAAGATGGTAATCTTGTCCCCAAGAAGCACGACAAAAAATCCCACGACGTTCTCCTCGTTTACTTAATGGTGCATTTTTTAATTTTGAAGGGTATGCTAAGGCAATCGCAATGATTGACTTTGCACCAGGTAGCAATAACTGTGGGTTCGTTCTTTTCTCTATATCAGGTTCTTCGAACCCAGACTGATAATTTAATTGTTGCTGCTGAATTAGCCGCTGCTTTAATTCCTCGAACGGAGAAGCGCTGGCAAAGCCTATTTTATCTATACCAATTGTTTTACTATAAGCAATTACATCTTGCTTTAATTGTTCAAAATCCATTCTTAATCCCTCCTCAGATGAATTCACCCCTTATGTAACGGCTACATTGGTTAGCGACTCACTTTAGGAATACTATTCTTTACTTCTATTTTCGCATACAATTATGCTTTTCAAACATTAAAAAACGCAATGCCTCGTTTATCTCGGAAACGAAACACTGCGTTGATCACAATTTATTAGAAAAGCATTAAATAAAGTTTGGAGCGGGTGAAGAGAATCGAACTCTCGACCAGAGCTTGGAAGGCTCTTGTTTTACCACTAAACTACACCCGCAAATATGAAATAAATATACGATATTGAAATAACTTATGTAAAGTAGTATAGCATGTAAAAAAAGCGGAAGCAAGAATTTTATCGAAAAAAGTCGAAAAAGTGATGAGTATCTCATCACTTTTTCAATTCTTTATCAATCGCCGTCTTCATACTATCGAAATCAGGGTTTGCAAGATTCCCGTTTATATATACTGAAGGAGCACCTTGAACTTTTAATTTTTGAGCACGATCCGAATCTTTACGTACTTTTTCTTTTATTTCTTTGCTATGTAAATCTTTTTTAAATTGTTCTACATCAACTTTTGGAAGCTTCTCTTTTACAATGCTCAGAAGTAATTCTTCTGTAATCCATTCTTCCGTATCTTTCTTTTGATTTTGATAAATCTCATCATAGAAAATCCAGAATGAATCTTTATCTTGTTTATAAATTGCTTCACCAGCTGCTGCACCTAAATCAGAGTCTTTTCCGATAAATGGGAAGTTAATAAAATATAACTTCACTTTCCCTTTATCAATATACTCTTCTTTTAATCGTGGTAATACTGTTGCATCCCAAGTACGACAAGCAGGGCATTTGAAGTCTCCAAATTCAACTACCTTAACCGGAGCATCATCTTTCCCTAAAGATTGTTGTGTAGAATAAGCAAACATCTCATTCCCTTTATCTTTTTTGTCATTTATGATGCTATACACAATCGTCCCGATTACAATCAGTACTGCGATAGAAAAAACTACACCAAGAACCATGAGTTTGTTTGATGATTTCATATACATTCCTCTTTAAATTCATATTCTGTATACAGCATTGTACACAATACACATAATATCAATACTTACATATGTCACGCAATGAACACGCTCACATAAATTACAAAAATACAACAATTGTGACGATATTGTGTCACTATTTATTCAAAAAAAAGAAGCTCCTATGTAGGAACTTCTCTTAACTTACTGCTTTTTCACGCGCATTATTTAACATTGATTGCTCGGTTTTTATATCATGACGAATTACTAATTTTTCACTAACCGCTTGCACATACTCATCATGATTGATATAGCCTTCTTTCTCCATTAACCTCAAAACTACATTTCGTCTCTCAACCGCTTTATCATAGTTTTGTACAGGTGAGTAATAAGCTGGCGCTTTGACTACAGCAGCCATCATTGCACTTTCAGCCACCGTTAATTGATTCACTTTTTTACCGAAGTACAGGTTTGCTGCCTTTTCAATTCCCCAAGCTCCCTCTCCATAGTAAATATTACTTACGTACAATTTTAAAATCTCGTCCTTCGTAAATGTACGTTCAATTTTTTTCGTATAAAAAATCTCTTTCCACTTACGAGAAAATGTACGTTCATTCGTTAAAAAAGCATTTTTAGATAACTGTTGTGTAATCGTGCTTCCACCTTGCACAACACCACCAGCTTTTATATTTTCAATAGACGCTCGAATAATTGCTATATAATCTAAACCGTTATGATGATAAAACCTTTTATCCTCTGTCGCAATAAATGCATGTGTTAATGATTCTGGCACCTCTAACTTAGCCGGTACATGTAATTTACTAATGTCACTTCGCTCAATCATTACATTTCCAACGAATAATAACGTACAACTTAACAATAATAATAAAATAATGGCTTTATAAAAAAATTTAGTCATTGGATTTAATGCAACTTTTTGATGATAGTTCACTCTAGATAATACTCGCTCTTTCATCTTGAACACCTCTTTTCCACACAGCATATAACTCTTACCTTAAGAATACCTTGTTGTGAAAGAATATCCCATCGATTTCTCTTACACCTACCTTACATCATTGTAAGGTATAAAAATGTATTGTATCACAGTCCTTTTTTATCTACTATTCATATGAAATATTGAATATAGGTTATTTATAAACCCTAATAATCAGTAGATACAAATACACAGAAGTTGAAACAGTTATACTTCTTCCATAAAAACACCTTAATTTTACATTATTCTTTTATTATATCACCTATAAATATATACTTTTGAGCATCTAGCAATCTAATTATATGCGATATATCACCATTATACAGAACGAATGTTCCTAAAATCAATATTAGCCTCTTTATCATTTTGACCTTTTTCTAAAGCAGTATACACAAAAAGGTTAGCTATTTGATATCGCCTCAAACAGCTAACCTTTTTTAAATTCTTCCTAAAAGAGTATATGGCTGCACTTCCCACGTTTCGTATGGAACGAAGTTTGTTGCTTTCATCGCGTCAAGTGTCCTTGATTTCATATGAGGACGCGTTATATACTCATCAATGTTTTCTTCATTTAAAGCAACAAATTTTGCCTCTTTTATTTCTTCAGGTTGAATTTTTATTTTGCCACTCACATATTCCACTTTAAAGACCACAGCTAAAATATGCATAGAAGCATTATAATAAACCCCTGTAATTCCGATAGGCTTCACTGTTAATCCTGTTTCCTCTTTTATTTCCCTACAAACAGCTTGATCGAGTCCTTCTCCTTCTTCTACCTGCCCCCCAGGCATTTCCCACGTATCGGCCCGCCAATGTACTTTTGTTAAAAGTACCTCATTCTTTTCATTTGTTACATAACCTGCTACGGCAACGATATGCTTTGGTGTTTTATGTTCCACATGAAAACCTCCTAGAAATACGATTATTTCATATATATCATATAACCATATTCCGTCCCCACAATAAAAACACCTTTAAAAAATCTATAAAAAAGAGACCCTATTCGTTAAACGAAAGGGTCTCCTGTCTTATTATTCTCCTAAGTCTACGTTATGGTAAACTTGCTGTACATCTTCTAAATCTTCTAATGCATCAACCATTTTTTCAAATTGTGTTTGTGCATCTTCAGGAAGTGTTACATCACTTTGTGCAAGCATTGTTAATTCTGCAACTGTAAATTCTTCAACACCAGCATCTTTAAGTGCAGATTGAACTGCATGGAATTGATCTGGTTCAGCATACACGATAACAGAATCTTCTTCTTCTAGAATGTCACGTGCATCTACATCTGCTTCCATTAAAATTTCAAGAACCTCATCTGATGTTTTACCTTCAAGACCGATAACAGCTGTCGCATCAAACATGTAAGCTACAGAACCGTTTACACCCATGTTACCACTGTTTTTACTAAATGCAGCTCGTACATCTGCTGCAGTACGGTTTACGTTATTTGTTAATGTATCTACAATTACCATAGATCCATTTGGTCCAAAACCTTCGTAACGAAGCTCGTCATAGTTTTCTTCTGAACCGCCTTTTGCTTTTTCAATCGCACGGTCAATAATTGTTCTTGGCACATTATATGTTTTTGCACGCTCTAATACAACTCTTAGCGCTTGGTTTGATTCTGGATCTGGCTCGCCTTGTTTTGCCGCTACATAAATTTCACGTCCAAATTTCGCGTATATACGGCTTGTATTTGCATCTTTTGATGCTTTCTTGTCTTTAATATTGTTCCATTTACGGCCCATACTTTCCACTCTCTTTCCCGTTTTAAATCTACATAAAAATATTAATATGAAATATAATGTGTGTTCAACACATTTTTAAAAGAAATATAAAAAGTTCATTTTTGATTCATATTATAGACATAATATAAATCCCTATCATTTTGTTCTTTCGACAAGTTATATTATACATGAATTCCTACGTTCATTACGAATTTTAGAATCACATAACATAATTTAACAAAAAAGACTCTAACATTTCTGTTAGAGTCTTTTTACATCGCCGATACCGATGGTCGGGGTCGAACCGACACTCCCGAAGGAACACGATTTTGAGTCGTGCGCGTCTGCCAATTCCGCCACATCGGCACAATAATAAAGGCGGCAACCGGATTCGAACCGGTGGTAAAGGTTTTGCAGACCTCTGCCTTACCACTTGGCTATGCCGCCATATGAAATTTAAATGGAGCGGAAGACGGGATTCGAACCCGCGACCCCAACCTTGGCAAGGTTGTATTCTACCACTGAACTACTTCCGCAAAAATGGCTGGGCTAGCTGGATTCGAACCAGCGCATGACGGAGTCAAAGTCCGTTGCCTTACCGCTTGGCTATAGCCCATCGAATTCTTACTTAATTATATGTAAGTATCCATTAGATTATTTGTAATTTTTAAAATAAAAATGGGGCGACTGATGGGAATCGAACCCACGAATGCCGGAGCCACAATCCGGTGCGTTAACCACTTCGCCACAACCGCCATGTTGTGTTTATATATTTGGCAGGGGCAGTAGGAATCGAACCCACACTGGAGGTTTTGGAGACCTCAGTTCTACCTTTAAACTATGCCCCTATGTAAATGGTGGAGGGGGGCAGATTCGAACTGCCGAACCCGAAGGAGCGGATTTACAGTCCGCCGCGTTTAGCCACTTCGCTACCCCTCCGAAACTTACATGGTGCCGGCTAGAGGACTTGAACCCCCAACCTACTGATTACAAGTCAGTTGCTCTACCAATTGAGCTAAGCCGGCATATTTTATTAAAATGGTGGCTCGGGACGGAATCGAACCGCCGACACGAGGATTTTCAGTCCTCTGCTCTACCGACTGAGCTACCGAGCCTTATTAAAATGGCGGTCCCGACCGGGGTCGAACCGGCGATCTCCTGCGTGACAGGCAGGCATGTTAACCACTACACCACGGGACCATTTGGTTGCGGGGACAGGATTTGAACCTGCGACCTTCGGGTTATGAGCCCGACGAGCTACCGTACTGCTCCACCCCGCGACAATATTATTCATATAATTTTATATGGTGGAGGATGACGGGATCGAACCGCCGACCCCCTGCTTGTAAGGCAGGTGCTCTCCCAGCTGAGCTAATCCTCCAAAAGTGGTGACCCGTACGGGATTCGAACCCGTGTTACCGCCGTGAAAGGGCGGTGTCTTAACCACTTGACCAACGGGCCAAATATTATAAATCCTTATGGCGGAGAGCAAGGGATTCGAACCCTTGATACGCTTGTGACGTATACACGATTTCCAATCGTGCTCCTTCGGCCAACTCGGACAGCTCTCCAATGGCTCCGCAGGTAGGAATCGAACCTACGACCGATCGGTTAACAGCCGATAGCTCTACCGCTGAGCTACTGCGGAATAATATTGCCTGGCAACGTCCTACTCTCACAGGGACAAGGTCCCAACTACCATCGGCGCTAGAGAGCTTAACTTCCGTGTTCGGTATGGGAACGGGTGTGACCTCTCTGCCATCATTACCAGACATTATTCTTTTTGAGACAATCATTATTATAACTCATTTACTTAAAAAGTCAACAAGTTTTTTATGTTCTCTCAAAACTAGATAACATTGCTACATATTATATGGTTAAGTCCTCGATCTATTAGTATTCGTCAGCTCCACATGTCACCATGCTTCCACCTCGA
>NZ_JACYOF010000009.1 GCF_014932895.1 Bacillus thuringiensis
ATAACGAGATAGTCCGGCGTTTTCGGGAGTAGCCACCCCTTAAGATAAAGCATAGCGTTCACAAGAACAATAAAAGAATAAAAAGCGAAGTATACCATGTAAATAACAACGAGTGCTTTCCCTAGTATTTTCCCAAAAAATCGTATCAGAATTTCATAAATCGTGTCCTCGGGATATTTTGCAGCTGTTTTCACGATAAAAACACCCGATATTGTAGAGAATAACCAACCAATCACTATAGATATCCAGCCATCTGTTCCAGCTTTTTCTGCAAGGACACGTGGAAGAGATAGTACGCCAGTAGCGATCTGTATTCCATTAATTAGGAGGATATACTGTATAAGCGTAATGTCATTATAGGCATATTTTTTCATAGTTTCACCTTTTGTTTTGATTTTTCCCTTGTCGAATAGATTGAATGGCTCCTGTACCCTTAGGACATTTTTTTATCACTCATAAAGGAAAGCGTACAAAAGTATCTTTCATATCTGCAAAGCGAAAGGATGCTAATGGTGTTCCATACAGGGTTCCTAATGACTCAAGACTGATAAGATGCCCAATTAATGTCATCCACCCAACATGATTTAGGATTGTCCCTATATTTTAACCATTTCAGAAACTTAGCCATGACTTCCTCACTTTCTATGCACCTTCTATAGTATGTTTAGTATGCATATAGAAAGGAAAATTATCCTAATAATTAGAGAGATGACGTCAGACTTATTACTATAAAGTTTTTAGTGCATATTTCATAAAAATTAAGTTGCTATTCTCAAGTAATGATGTTAATCCAAATATATCCCTAGAAGTTGATAATATGGAAACAGCAAAAAATTTAGTAATACAGGGGATGGGCATTAGTTTCTTACCCGAACATTGTGTCAAACAAGAACTAGAAAATGAAGAATTGTTTCGAGTAGAAATAACACCACCTGTGAAAATAAATATTAGTATTGATTTTATTTATTTAAAAGGTAAACCTAAATCTGTCTTTATTGATTTTTTACAAAATAATAATAAGATAATACAAATTGTAAATTTGTATATAATAGGAATTTCAGATTAATAAAAGAAATGATAATAAATCAGAGTCATCCAAAAAGGGAGGAACTGATTTCGATTGCTTATTTTTAATTAGTTTACATAACCTTTATTATAGGTAGTTGAAAAAATAATTAAATTTACATCTCATAATCAAGAGTATTCTTATGTTATTGAGATGAAATTCACTCATTTCAAGTCTATGTCATGGGTAGTGTCATGTAGTAAATTACTCTACTATAGCCACAGAATGTGTTACCACAAAATGAGTGACTTTTGTTATTTAAGATTTACATTATGAAATTAATATATTGGTAGCAAGTTTTAATTATAAATTAAAACTGTTTTACATCTCAAAACAAGGAGTATTCTTAGTTTTTGAGATGAACGAGACAAAATGTTAGTTCATGTAGCTTTCCTTTGTATTCAGTTCACAAAATCATACGAATTCACTCTATATTTGATAAATATATACCGATATAGTGTTCCTTTTCTTAGCATATATTTATTTATCCTATAATGGGCTCCTCTTATTTTTAATCGTTTCAATTTTTAAATCAGAACTCAATAATCTATTTGCTAATAGACAGCTTTAATTAGGAGTTGATTAAATGTCGAATTTATTGGAATTTTGTATTTTTTTGTTGTTTTATATTGTTGTTAATGTTATAATTAGACGTATAAAGAAAGAGGATAAAGAGGAACATTACCAAATAAATTTTCTGATTTTTCAGTCTTTGCTTTTTCCTCCACTCCGTATGATTGGCATGTTTGTGTATTTCTTCCCTACTCTTTCTTTTTGTACCCCTTAGTAGAAAACAATTTGTTCCTATCCAAGTTGTTTTCTTTTTTTGATAGCCAATTTATCATTTATATATAATGAAAAAATATTTTAATTATCACTACTCATCTCCCTTTTCTTAATAACAAATCTAATCACCGTATAATTTATAAAATTCACATACTTTTTTCCAATATATTTAATAAGGGGGAATATGAAATGCTTTTCACAGGATTCTTCATTAATTTATCTATTTTTGCTTTCTTAGTTAGTTTAGCTATTTTTTTTCAAGTGTTTATAAGGAAAATGGATTGCAAATCAATCAAGTTATTTGGAGGTATCTTTGCAGGTATCATAGCCGCTGTTTTGATGATTTTTAATTTTAGGCACATGGGATTATTTTATGACCTTCGAGCGGTTCCCCTTATAATTTCATTTATTTATTTTGGTCGTAGAGCCGGCTGGATTACATTAATGTTTATTTTATTTATGCGTATCTTTTACCTTGACGGTGATTGGGTACCTGCCTTGATAGCAGCCTTAGGAATAGCTACTATTTATACTATATTTCAAACATATCTCAAAAATATCCATGCTTTTAAAAGTATCTTTCTTTATCTAGCTGTTTATATAGCTATAATCCATCTGGTATTTGGATTCTTTTTTCCGTCTATACCACTTATACTTCTCGACATTCAAGGTACGTTATTTATATCTTGTGGACTCATAATCGGTATTTTTCTTATGGAATCCTATCAAAAATTATATTCTTTAACGCAAGAGTTAGCTAAGGCGAATGAAACATTACTAGAATCAAAACAAGAGCTAAAAGAAACCGTACATGAATTGCAAGGAGGCATCTTTAAATTTAAAAAAGTGAATGGGGATATGGTTCATACTTTGTGTGATGGACAATTATTTTATCAACACGGATTTCACTCTGAACAAGTGGTGGGGAAAAGTTTATCCGCAATAGATCCCTCCATTGTTCCATTCCATTTAGTACCTCGACTACTAAAGTATTATCAACAGGCCTGGGATGGTGAAGATGTTACTTTTGAACTACCATGGCCAGATGATAAGAGTCTTGTCCTTTTCTCTCTTAGGCCTATTAAAAGAGAAGGAAAGGTGGTTGAAGTAGTTGGTTCTACTGTTGATATAACACAGAGAATAAATGCTGAAAATGAATTAAAGGTCACTAAGGAACGATTAGAATCATTTATAAATCATAACGTAGATGCTATCACTATATTTGATTTAGATGGTTATATGTTGCAAGCGAATAAAGCTTATGAGACGATATTTGGTTGGCCAGAAAAAGAATCCATAGGAAAAAAATTACCTTGCGTACCTGAATTTTTAATAGATCAAACAATGGAATATATAAACCACATTAAAACTACCAATATGAAAGAACCAATTATCACCCGCTTGGAAACTGTTAGACAAAAAAAAGATAAAACTCTTATTGATGTAAGCCTGACGATTTCACCTATCCTAGATTTTAGGGGTAATGTAATTGCTCTATCAGGAATTTGTAGAGACATTTCTGAAAAGAAACAAGCAGAAAGAGAACTACATCAATTACACCAGCAGTTAAGTGACAGTGAAATGAAATACCGTGCTCTTATCGAACAAGCAAGTGATGCAGTGTATGTAGTGGAGCTAAATGAAAATCAAAGTCCAACCCGCCTTATCGAAGCAAACCCTGTTGCGTGTGAAAGATTTGGATATAGTAGAGACGAGCTTCTTTCGATGCCATTTCCTAATATCGTTCCGCTAGATTCTCCAATGGTCGAAAGAATTATAGAAAAAATTAGAGAAGGACAAACTACTTTCACATTACAAGATGAATTTATTTTTCCTAAAGGGAAAGCCATGAATGTTGAATTTTCTGTTCGTGTGTTTAACTTGAATGGCAAAAAAGTTTTCTTGAGTATCTCTCGGGATATCACCGAACGGCTAAAAACAGAGGAATTATTACGAAAATCGGAGAAACTTGCTGTAGTAGGTCAACTATCCACCGCAATTGCTCATGAAATTAAAAATCCTTTAACAGCAATGAAGGGATTCATGCAGTTATTAAAGTCAATGGAAAATAAGAACACTGGGCATTATATAGATATCGTGTTATCCGAGATTGAACGTATAGATAGTATTACGAATGAATTTATGACATTAGCAAAACCTGAGGCATTAGAAATCAAAACTAATGACCTAAATGTATTAATAAAGCAAATTATAATATTACTTGAACCTCAAGCGACAATGAATTGCATACAAATTATAACCGAGTTTACATCTGATGCTTCATTCATACTCTGCGAAGGCAATCAATTAAAGCAAGCTTTCATAAATATCTTAAAAAATGCAATTGAAGCAACTCCAATGGGTGGGGAAATCTTAATTCAAATCAAATATGTACCTGATAAAAACCTGGTAAACGTTCGATTTATCGATAATGGGTGTGGAATTGAAAAAGAACGTTTACCTTATCTAGGAGAACCATTTTATAGTATCAAAGAAAATGGTATCGGTTTAGGACTAATGATCTGTTATA
This sequence comes from Bacillus thuringiensis, assembly GCF_014932895.1. Classification (GTDB taxonomy): domain Bacteria; phylum Bacillota; class Bacilli; order Bacillales; family Bacillaceae_G; genus Bacillus_A; species Bacillus_A thuringiensis_AA. The sequence goes on from NZ_JACYOF010000009.1 coordinate 4,383, forward strand.
AAATTATTGAAAAGCACCAAGGAAAGATATTTATTGAAAGTGAAGTAGGAAAAGGAACAATAGTCAATATAGACCTACCTATATCTACTCTCGAAATAGAAAACGCTTATTCAGCTTCTTAGATACACCTTAGAATCAGAAAGTAAAGTTATACAGTTTATAAAATTTCCCCTTTAGATTTAATTATCTAAAGGGTTTATCTGTTTATGTTAAGAGCTTCATATGCCAAATACAGATGAGCATGAATCATTTGAACTACTCACCACTTAACGTCCTTGCGGACTGTTTGAAGTGGAAGATTCCTGCGAACACCGATGTATCCACCGGTTATCTTAGCAGGCTCTATCCGTAGTCCCTACGGTGAAGACATAAGTATCCTGTACGTTGACTCACACACTGCCTACTTTAGCTTGGTTTTCGCAACTTCGGCAAGCGTGAGGCGGTAGAACGTTGAAGAGCAATCTGTACAAGTAAATGATAGCAAACATGTTGGCTGATTCGAAAACATTTGAAACGAACGAATGATCCTTGGAGAGTGGATGAAACCTACATCAAAATCAAAGGCGAAAAAATGTACTTATTCCCTGATGTTAATTCCGAAGGAAACACGCTTATTTTTATTTGAGTAATAAACGAGATGAGAAAGTTGCCAAGCGTTTTCTAAAGAAGGCCTTGGCTTCTTTTCATGTCACAAAACCTTGTGTAATAACGGTTGATGGTGATAAAGCTTATCCGGTTGCAATACGGGAATTAAAAAATAAATAAAGCATACCAAATGGTATGCCACTTCGGGTGAAAAAATATTTAAACAAAATGATTAAACAAGAACATAGATTAAAAAAAACGAATCCGGAATATGCTGGGATTGAAATCATGGCAAACGGCTACAAAAATAATTGCTGAAATAGAAGTTATGCATATGGTCAAAAAAGGACAACTTAAGTTAAGGAATTAATCTGTCAAAAATCAGAATAGGTGTATTCATCAGTTATTTGGATTAACTGCTTAAGAGTGGCGTCCATTAGAAATCTATGCCCTTTTAGTTCTATCCCATTCTTTGCACCAGAACCCATTTTCCCACTATATAAACCTTTAATTCTATCTACTAGCCCTATCCTCACCAATTCTTTCCTCAATTTCTTTTAAAGCCTTTTCAAAATTTTCTTCTCCTGCTATTTCTTTTATCTTTTGTTTATTACTTTCTGAAATTTTATAATCATATATCAGGATCATCTTCTCATCTTTCGCAGGTATTCCATAATCATCAAATGATATACTTACATTCATACTCTCAGTTTTATCATACCCTGGGTTTAATGTTTCTGGAACAAATGAAGTATCCGACTTCCCGTTCCCTTGTCTTAAGTAAACAAAATAGTATTTATTTTTATCCGAATTTGCATTTAAATCTTTACTAAATAATTCTGGTGATTTCTTTTGTACATCTGATTGATTTTCACCTTCAGTAGATGATTTTAATCTATCTTCTTTTGTATTAACTACTCTTGAACTATCTTCCTGGTTGCTTTTGTTATTAAAGAAGAGATATCCCCCCAAAAATAAAAGACTTATAACACATAGAATTCCAATTAATATTATTTGCTTTTTCCGTAACAAATTATCCCCACTTTACTAAATTCAATTTACTTTTCCATTAGTATTTGCTTTGTAATTTTGTACTCATTTAAAATCAACAGAATACTCATTAATACCATATCACATATCGCAAGTATTAAACTAATTTTAAATAGTAACCAACTATTTTTAGAAATAAAAAAACATGTTGTAAAAGATAGTTGCCAAAACACTAATAACGCAAGATACACAAGATTATGTTTTTCAAAGAAGCTATATCCAAAAATCCATTGCAATGCCAATGTCTGCTTATTTATCTCCAAATAGTATATAGCAGAGAAAAAGAGGAGTACAGCTGTTAAGACTAAAAATAAACCACAATTAATTATAGTTAACTGTAACTTCTCAGTATCTTTTTGTATTTTCATCTCTACGTCAGAATACGCAACAGATACAGGGCTCCAAATACTATCAAATTCATATTTTCTAATTGTCTGTTTTGTTTTATCAAATGGCTTATCACCTGTACTGTTTTTAGTATAATATCCATACCCCATTGCGATTGTACTAGCCAAATAGTTCTCTTCAAAATTACTTGTTAAAATTACAGCAATTGGATCTTCAATCTCATAATTTGTTTGTACCGCCATTTGAGATGAAAATGTAAAATATGATTGATTATTTTTGACATAATTTATATCGACTTGAACTGCATCCGGGTTCTCTTTATTTAACATCATTGCATAATCTTGCTTTGTTGTTTCTTTTATCGCTTCTTCCTGTGCTTTATATTTTTCAGGTACTAATACTGTGATTTCAAATTTGTTTGATGTAGGTAATTTAAATTTTTTATTATGAATATCATATATAGGATTTAAGGATAAATAATTAGTATTAATAACAATTTGTTTCCCCTCGGATCCCCAAGGATTAGCATCCAACCCTAACGTTTTTTTGTTTGCATAGTAGTAAGATGGCGATATATATATAGCCCCTTGTTCCTCTAACTCTTCATATAACTTTTTAAAACGGGTCAAGCTATCTTTATCTTTAGGATCTATTGTGTTATCAGTACCAGCTTCAATTCCTAAGAAGGAATAATTTTTTAGTATCTTCCATTTATTTTGTTGGTCACTCGTTTTTTTCAATTCTATAAATGTACTAATACCTTGTTGTAAGCCTAAAATTAAAAATATAGCTAATATAAAACGTACTACTAGATTAGTATAAAAAAATAATTTTATAGGTTTCTTATTTTTAATCATTTGAGAAATATTTATCGCTTTAGTACCAATCCAAGTAATAATTAATATTACTCCAATAATTAAAAATAGGAACATCATCTTTTTCATCCAAAAATTCAAAAATGGAACCAATTTTTGATACCCATTATAAGGGTATAAATATACTATTAAGCCAATCAATACTAAAGTCCAAGAACTTACGATTATTTTTCCATATCTTTTGATTAAGTACATTCCAATGTTAAAAAAACTATCTCCATGCATAAATTGAATTGCAATGGCTTTATAATTATTCATAACATCGTAAGTTATTGAAAGTAATAATAGCAAACATAAAACAAAACATGTAGTGTAAATCATACTTTGATAAGGATACTCACTGGCCGAAGTAGGTGAATCTTTTGGGGCTATTTTTAATACAAACCCATACTCTGCAGCAATTTGCTCAAACATTTTAACATCCTTTGTATTACTTAAACTGTAAATCCCTTTAATATCTCTTACTTTTTCTGCTGCAACCATAGGACGAATTTCTATAGGATCAAAATTATGAAAAATTTCCAATTGGCCAATTTGATTTTTATCTTTACTTGATATTGTCGAAAGGAATAAATTCGGATTACTATTTTCATCTAGTAAGTTTCCTGTCTTTAAATTCATATTTTGAAAGTATGTATCAACATTTGAAAGTGCTACATAATATACAAGCTTCTCTTTTTTATTTGCTCCAACCTCCTGAGACATTCTTTGTAGATTTACCTCAGACTTTTTTACAATTTCAGTAAGCATTTGAAAATTTTCAAATTTACTTTTAGAAGGGTTCCCTGATTTGATTTCAACATCCCAATTTTCATGAGAATGATTCATGTCATAATTAAAAGATTGAAACTCTAAATATTCAAATTGCTTAATTGACAAAAAACTTATGACTGTAAACGTAATAGTACATAGAAGAAATATTAACTTTTTCATAATATAACCTTCCCTTATAATTGAATGATCCTAGAAAATAAATAAGATAAAGATGTATCATGAGTGACAACAATAATCGTTTTTCCTTTTTGATGCAATTTCTTAAATAAAGAAATAATTACATCTCGATTTTCATTATCTAATGAACCAGTGGGTTCATCCGCCAAAATTATGCTTGGATCCTTAAGTAACAATCTAGCAATTGCAATACGTTGTTGCTCTCCACCGCTTAAGGTATGTACTTTTTTTTCACCATATCCTATTAGTCCAACCTCATTTAATACAGAATACATAGCTTCTTTTTTGTCTGGTTTGCTCATTTTTTTATGTTTCAAAGCAATTTCTAAATTATTATTAACAGTTTCATTATCTATCAAAGCATAATTTTGGAATATAAATCCAATTTCATTACGTAATAAATATCTTTTTGTTCTTCTATTTTCCAGACTCTTATCCATTATTAAAATTTCTCCAGAATCTGGTTTTTCTAATGTACCAATTATATTTAATAATGTAGTTTTTCCCTGACCACTTTTCCCATAAACTCCAATGAATTCACCTGATTTTACTTCTAGGTTAAAATCATTAAAGATAGTTTTATCAAGAAATGTTTTCTTCAAATTATGTATCTTAATCATTGAATTACCCCTTAAGTAATGTTTTTAAGGGGATTTATATAATATAAATCCCCTTAGTCTTCCAAATAGCTCAATTTAATTAATATATTTCTGATAAGTTACGTTATACGGACCATTATATGGTAAGTATTTCACAGCAGCTTTTCCAGGTGGCTTAATCTCACTTCTATAATTCACATTTGCACGTGTAATCCCTGAAGAATGGTTAAATACGGAATGTCCATATACAGAATAATGTAACATTTCCTCCTTGTTATAACCATATTTCCAACTTTCACCAGCAGATGACGTAATAGGGGCCAAGACACCTACAGCTAACATAGATGATAAAGCCACAGTAATTACCTTCTTCTTCATAATTATCCCCACTTCCCTTATTATTGGTACTATAAATAATCTTAAAACCATCTCATATATTAATCTGCAAAATATAATAATTTAAAAATTAGATTTCACAAATAATGGAAGCCGCGCAGCTTTCTTTCTCATATTAATGGTAATGGCATATAATTACAATGCAGCAATCTAAATATGCAAAATTACATATTTTTACCTACATTTAAATTTAATCCCAAAAACAATATAAAAAAGCTAGTTCCAAAATTAAGAACTAGCTTTTTGTACATTTACTTTCAATTTTGATAATCTAATTTACTTTTCTACAGTCCATCTTTAAGTTAGCATTACCCGCTAATTCTAAGTATTCAACAGTGATTTTATGGACGCCTGCGGTCATCGGTACTTTTACTTTTCGGATATTCCCTCCGTTTGGAATCCAAGAATCAATTACTCGTTTACCATCAATGTATATCCGTACACCATCATCTGCCTTAGCTTCAAATTCATAATTTCCATTCTCAAATAGGGCCAATTTTGTAAATCGCGCTGAAAAATTATCCTTTGGAATACTTGGATATGGCGAAGTATTACCCCAGTTAAAATCAATGTCAATAAATCTATCTAATGACCATTTGCCTCCTTTTACAATAGCATCGCCCTTTAAATCTTTATTGGCATAATATTCTGCTGTCCAATGTGGAAATGTTACTGCACTAGCATATGGCTCCATACCAAATTCCACCTTACTTCCACCACCTTCTTCTAAGTATTGTACTTCAATAAGGTGAACATCTTTCTCTGCAGACTTTCCAAGAACAGTTGCGCCAGTGTTATCGTCAATAACTACCTTTCGAGCATCTTCTACAAATCCACCACTTCCATGCCAACGATCTATAACAAGTTTGCCATCAATATAAACTCGTAAACCATCATCAGCTTTTCCACGAATAATATATTCACCTTTAGGTAAACGTTTTACCGTAGTATAGCGCGCTGAGAAATTATCCTTTGGTACCTTTAAAGTTGGAGCGCCTTCGCCATTATCTTCTGCGAGTTTTTGCTGCTGCCCAAATGGCGCAATTACTTTAGCATCTACAGGAAGCCCTTGTAAGTTCTTATTTGGATAATAATAAGCCAACCAATGATCAAATGGAACTACATCAGAGAAGATGCCTGCATTTCCTGTTAATTCATGAAAATCTGTCTCTATTTTATGCTCTCCAGCTGTTAACTTTGGTAGTAACGCACGATTAAGTTTTCCAATTGAAGCGTTATTCCATCCATCAATAATATTCTTACCATCAAAATTTACTTTGACATAATCGTCAGCAAGAGTTTGCATAAAGTAATCCCCTGCTTCTAACCTTTGTGATTGATCAAATTTAGCTGAAAACTCATCATTTTTTTGTCCTTCTGGTGCGCCTAATCCCCAATTATAATGAACTTGGCTGGTTTTTTCTTTGTAAACATTATTACTAGATGAAATATCAGCACCTGGAATAACAGCATAAAAATTATCAATATCCGGAGTCCAAACAAGATAATGATCTTGCGGAGTAGAAATCCATTCATCATGTACAATTGCTGAACGGTGCCAAACTCTTTCAGCAGGATCAAAGATTTCTTCATATCCTATACCTGTCACAGCATGATTTTTATAAATTGGATGTGTTTGAGTTGTAATAATGGCTGGTCTGTTTTTATCTATTTCTTTCTTATACTCCTCAAAAACAGCAGGATTCACAGGCTTGTTCTTATATTCTTTAATAGATACAGAATATTTACCTGTTTTTTCCCAATACTCTTTCGCGCCTGCAATACCTTTATCGCCAAATGTATTACCCTGGGCATCTGTTTTCATTAATTTCGGTAGGATATCGATAATATAAGTTTCATAATCTGCCTGGTTATTTTTCAGACGTGGAAATCCATTATTTGCCCAATATACAAAAACATTTGCATATGCTGTAGGTAAACACCCATGAGTCCAGTCGTAGTCTGGCACATTCGGTATGTACTTATGATTATAATACGGAGCATTCGCGGAGCGAGTTAACCCATTAATTTTTTTTATGTTCTCGCTATTTGAAGTAGTGTTCTTTGCATTCGTAAATATATTTATTTCTTCTAATTTTTCCTTTGATACTGATTGTTTAGTATTTAAATCTATGAAAGAATCCCCCGTGTTCGATTTTTGTAAATATGAAATGGGAGCCACATAAATACTATTCTCTTTATCTACAAGTTTGAATGGATTACTACCTTTTCTCGTAGATTCTATTACACCTGGAATTTTTTCGTTACCGCTCACAATAATAAATCCATTTTCTTGAGTGTCTTTTTGTACAATAAATAAATATGCGGATATTCTTTTATTTTCGTCATATAATTTTCTATCAAATTCCAACTTACCATCTTTCCAATTACCATCGGAATTTTTTTGAATAATATTAAAATAGTTCTCTGCTTGTTGCATTGCTTTCTCGACAGGGACAAGGTTTAAATCCCTATTCTCTTCAGCACTAACAGTGGTTGTAGTAACAAAGAGTAAAAATAAAAAGGTTAAAACAGTATAACTTTTTTGAAATACTTTACACATACTAAAACTCCTTTTCTAAATGATTTGCAATTCTCAAATATGATATAACAAATTTTAGAAAAAAGTAAATTATTTTCCTATATAAAAATTTACATATTTTAAAAATTGAATTATAAATATATAGACTAATAAAAAGGGAGGTCCATGAATATGTGGAAGAAAGCATCACTTATTTTTTGTTTACTATTTTCTTTTTCTTTATCCGATTGCGGCTTTGCATCCGCCCAAACAATCCCATCAAATGAAATGACTTCAAGCTTCTCTTATATTTTAAAGAGAAACGCCTTAATAATGGCTTATGCTGCTGAAGAAGCTAAGGAAGAGGGCACTTATCCTTGGAGCGTAGGATTGGCATTTGCTGAAAAAGTAAAGCCTGGTGGTGAATGGGATTATAAAACAAAATTCGGAAGAAAAAAACAGTTCATTTACAATGGCTACTTGATGAAAGGTGAAGACCTAGGAAATATTCACTTTGGTTATGTAGCAAGAGCTGGAACAATACCAATTGAACTATTAGCTGATATTGAAGGAGCTTACCAAATTTGGTATAGCGAGGAATTAAAAGGATGGGCTGATAATTATTTTGATCAAGAAAATGATGAAGCAGGTAGAGCATATGGGGTTATTTTATGGGATAACAAATTGCTGCCGAATCCCCAAGATCCACCTCCTCCACCGGTGAAGCCTTTTGCTCCTACTGCAGAGAAACAAAAATTTAATGCCTTGACTGTTCAAGAAAAAACTAAAATTAAAGCAGATATACAACGTATATCTAAAGAATTATCAAAATAAACATATAGGATTTCAAAAATATAAACTGGCCTCGTAAATAGGGGTCAGTTTTTTATATTCCTTAAATATGCAATTATACATATTTAAGGAATATAAATTGCTATAATATACCATACACCCTAAAATATTATAAGATTATAAATTGAGGAGATGCGATATGAAGCCTATTATTAAAGGATTAAGTATGAGTGTTTTAGCAATAAGTTTTTTACTTCCTTCTAACGTCAGCTTTGCAGATGAAAATATTACCCCTAATCAAACAGAAAACACAGGTGCTTCGCTAGATGCAACATTTTTAGAGACAGATGAAGGGAAAGAAATAATTGAAATTGGAAAAGAAAAGGCTAAAAAAGCCTGGGAACAAGAAAAGAAAAAGCAAAAAATGAATAGAATGCGACAACCAAATGAAAAGTACTATTTAAATGCTACACATTTTCAGCAAAGCGATTGGTATTATTGTGGACCAGCATCAGGACAGGAAGTTTTAAGTTTTCATAAAAGAGATAGTGGCTCCAATTTCACTTTGCCAACGCAAAATCATCTCGCTTCTGTGATGGGTACAACCTCAGCTGGTACAAACTCTGCTAACTTAGCGTGGGGATTAAACTTATATAAACAAGATTATGATTTTGCTGATAGTCCTTATGGAGCTTCAACTCCAAGCAGCATCAAAGAATTAGAGGTATTTATTAAATCTAAACTATCGCAACGGACTAACATGCCTATTGTCTTAACAAATACACAATATATGTGGCGCTATAAGGATGCTGAGAAAAATTACAGACATTATGTTGCAATAAATGGATATGATGGAGCAGATGGAACTATGCACGTAGTAGACCCTAATCATAAAAAAGATAAAAATGGTCACAATTTAGGAGGGGAATATTGGGAGAAAATTGGCAATTACAATATGACTGGATATGGTGTAGGAAAAGCAGTTCAAAGTGCTGCTGGTTCTAACCCAACATTAGTATGGTAAGAAATATCAAAACAATTCCAGTTCTCTTATTGTGCTGGGGAGTCTTAGTTTCCTGCAATCAAAATTCCCCTTCCTCTACCCAATCAACAGTAAATAAACAAGATAAAAGTAATACCTATTCTGAATTGAAAATAAACTATGAGACATTTTATATGCCTTCTAATTCTAAAAATAAATTATATCTACCTGTTGATGATAAGAGTATGTCAGGAATGCCTAATAAGCTTATTGCTTATAACCTTTCTAACAAAAAAGAAGAAACTGTCTTTCATTCTCAAATAAAAGATGCAAATGTTCAAGGTGTTCAGGCTAATGAAAAATGGTTATTATGGATTGATACAGACTCTTTTGGGACAAATTCTGCTCTTTATGTAAAAAATTTAATTAATAATCAACAATCTAACATTTATACAACACAAAAAATAATAGATCCATTTCTTTATGATCATTATGTATCTTGGATGGAAATTGATGATGAGAAGGGCATCGGAACTATAGTACTTTATGATTTAGAAACTAATACAAAAAAACAAATAACTACATTAGAGTCCTATAGTACTTATAGTACAACTATTCATATGAATAATAACCAATTAGTTTATTCAAATTCTAATCAAGAACAAACAACTTTATACACTTATAATCTTAAAAATGAGCGAGTTAATACTTATACAATTCCACAAAAATATATAATGAAACCTAGGATTGTTGGAAATAAAATTTTCTATACTAGTTTTTCTTCTCTAGAAAAACAATTCCCAGAATCGTACTATATTTTAGATATGGAGTCAAAAAATATAGAGCAGTTTCTACAAGATGATGTTACAGGAGAACAATCAAATAGTATTGGATTAGTAAGCGCATCAAAAGATACTATGGTTTTTCAAACAACAGATCAAAATATTTTTGCGTATCATATAAATAATAATGATTATAAAAAAACTAAATTAAAAATACCTAATATGTTTAAAGTACGCATGTCAGAAAACAGAGATGTTAATGTTATATGTGATAATCCAAACGCATCTAAAAAAAGTGATATGCAATTTATTAAATTAATTTCCTATAATGAATTAAAAACTAAATTTCAACATGAGAAGTTACAATATTTTAATTACTAAAACATTGTGTGTATAAAAAAGCTATTTCAAAGAAATAGCTTTTTTATTTCCTTAAATAGCACCGTTTCTTTGAAGTAAAGGAGTGTATAGAAATGAAAAAGAAAATTATTTTAGTAGGAGTTATAGGATTAATTTGTATTAGCTGTTTGTTTTGGTTTATGTACCCTTCACCTTACCTAGAAGAATTAAATCAACAAGAACAAAAGTTATATAATCAATTCCACAAAAACAACGATATCTACATACTAAAAAATCAAGATCCAAAAACAATCGTTAGATTGTATTTATATTCCATTCATCAAGAGCATTACGAAACCACTTATCATTTTTATACAACTCTTCATGATGAAGAAGATAAGAAAATGTTTTTAAAAAGTGCAAGTTCTCAAAAAGAAATTTTATATGCTTTTAAATTTGCAAGTAAACCTATTATGGCAGGACAAAACTATGCAAGTATAAAAATGCCCTCTCTTTTTCATGATAATGTATATTTTGAAATGAGTAAAAGAGACGGGATATGGTTAATAAATGAGCCACCACTTAATAAACAATGAATAATTTAATACACCTCATTTTTTTCACCACCTGTGAAGCCTTTTTAATCTGCCAACTATATTAAGGTAAAAGTGCAATGGATGTACTTATACCGTGCAGTCGATTCAGAAGGAAACAGGATTGGTTTTTTACTTAAGTAAAAATAGAAATACCTAATCAGCCAAGCGTTTTTTCAAAAAAGTCTTGGCTTTTTCATATGTGTCCACCCCTCGTATCATTACTATAGATACGAATCCATTTTTCTCCCTTTCGGCATATTAGCGTTATATTTCTATATATAAATTTCAGAAGTTATCTCTAACTTTTCCCACGATCCGCACGGTACGTGCCACTTTCACGGCATACCGCGGTCCACCTATATTGTAGTTACATTTCGATTAGAAACTAACACAGGTATTTCTATGAGTCCAGAGGGACTCAATCAACGTTTTAACCCTCAGGCTGTTCAGTTTTTACAACAACTCTTAACACATTTACTTCACCAACAATTTTGTTCTTCTAGCAAGATTTCGTAAGAAATTTGGAGATGAAAAACTTTGAATTTCTTGAGCAAATAGTTGTAATTCATCAGATACAGCAAGGATAGCGTATTTTTTGCTTTATGGATAATAAAAAACTAGATTGATAGGAATTTGTTTTGACTCCCAGTACACCAATTAATCAAAAATAAAATAATTCTTCAAATTTTTTATCTTGTGCTATACAAAGTACTAATGCTAACTTTGCAGTTGGATAAAATGCTCTATATTGGGTTTCTTTTCCCATCCCCCGAAAAAGGGGAATAAGCTTAATTCATTATACATCATCCCTGTTCTGAATAATCGGACAATAAAATATGGTATACTTCCGAAATATCCACATTTGTAAATTTCGCAATATCTTCTATATCCATTCCGTTTTTATGCATACCACGGATTAATTGTTTTCTTTCAGCCAATTTCCCTTCTTCTTTTCCAACTTCATGAGCATGTGCCAATTTGGCTTGTTCATCAAACAATACCTTTTCCCGTGCTTCATATGCTAAAATGAATGGTTCTATTTACTTTTGGGTCTTTAGGAATCAATAAAGTATTATTTTCACAATGAACATGTGCCATTCGTAAAGAAACAAGTTCTTTTAAAGATAGTCCATAATCCAGGAGTAATATAACGATAGAAATACTCCACTCTAAGATCATTGGCGTGTTGATTGTTGTTTTTCTGTAAGAACTTCTAGTGAAGAAATGACTTCTTTTAAGCGTTTCTCTTCCTGGAAAGAAACGAAATCCTCTTTACGTAATGTCCTATCAGGTGGATCTATTTGAATAACTCCTTCAATGAGGCTTAGTAAATCTAAGTACTCGTACAGTCTATTTAAGACAATATATATGCGGTGTATGGTTTTGTCAGAGTACTACCGATTTTCCTTTAAACATTTGAAAAAGGCTTCAAAATCCTTTTTATAAAAACTTAAGGAATCCAAAATTAAAACCCACACATTTTGATTAAACTTTTTCAAAATGTGTGGGTTTCCTCTATTTATAAAATCAATATTTGTAGCAAAACTTTGATCAAACTATAATTCAAACCAATATAACCAGTCTTTTTATCTCTTTCGTTGACGAGCAAATACGAATCCACCTAAAGCCACCAATAGCATTCCAGCAATATATGAAATCATATCCATTGATGTTCCACCTGTTTTAGGAAGCCATACTGATTTCTCAGCATTTTCTTTAGTAGGTAGAGCTTTTGAATCACTATTTTTGTCTGTATTTTTGTTTGGATCCGTACTTGGATCTTTTGGTTCTTTCGGATCTACACTTGGTTCTTTTGGACTATCCTTAACTTTTGTATTCGTGATGTCATAACCATGAACTTCAGATTTATATCCAGTCACTGGTTGTTCTTTCACTTCATACTTGTATACTTTTCCATCTGAATCGTATGCTGCTAAATCTGTAAACGCGTATTTCCATTCACTTGCTGCGCTCACTTCTTGTGTTGCGATTACTTGGCCATTTTGTAGAAGGTCTACTTTAATCATTTCTGGACGATCTTTCGCATTATCATCGTTCCATGTCTTCGTTCCTTCTACTTTTGTTTGACCTACTTTTGTATTTGTGATGTCATAACCTTTTACTTCAGATTTGTATCCTGCTACTGCTTGTTCTTTCACTTCATACTTGTACGCTACTCCGTTTGCATCATATGCTTGGAGCTTTTCAAATGTGTATTTCCATTCTGTTGCCGCTGTTACTTCTTTTGTATCTACTACTTTACCATTTTGTAAAAGGTCTACTTTGATTATTTCCGGACGATCTTTCGCGTTATCGTCTTTCCATGTTTTCGTTCCTTCTACTTTTGTTTCGCCTACTTTTGTATTTGTGATGTCATAACCGTGTACGTCAGATTGATATCCTGGTACTGGCTGTTCTTTCACTTCATACTTGTACGCTACTCCATTTTCATCGTATGCTTGGAGCTTTTCAAACGTATACTTCCAGTTTGTTGCCGCTGTTACTTCTTTTGTATCTACTACTTTACCGTTTTGTAGTAAGTCTACTTTGATTGTACTTGGACGATCTGTTGCATTGTTATCGTTCCATGTTTTTGTTCCTTCTACTGTCAATTTCGCTACTTTTGTATTCGTGATGTCATAACCATTTACTTTTGATTCATATCCGGCTACTGGCTGTTCTTTCACTTCATACTTGTACGCTACTCCATTTTCATCGTATGCTTGGAGCTTTTCAAACGTATACTTCCAGTTTGTTTCTGCTGTTACTTCTTTTGTATCTACTACTTTACCATTTTGTAAAAGGTCTACTTTGATCATTTCCGGACGATTTTTCGCGTTATCGTCTTTCCATGTTTTCGTTCCCTCTACTTTTGTTTCGCCTACTTTTGTATTTGTGATGTCAGTACCATTTACTTTTGATTCATATCCGGCTACTGCTTGTTCTTTCACTTCATACTTGTATGCTTTTCCATCTGCATCGTATGCTTTAAGGCTCTCAAACATGTACTTCCATTCACTTGCTGCTGTTACTTCTTTTGTATCTACTACTTTACCGTTTTGCAGTAAGTCTACTTTAATCGCGTTTGGACGGTCTGTTGCGTTATTATCGTTCCACGTTTTCGTTCCTTCTACTTTTGTTTCGCCTACTTTTGTATTTGTGATGTCATAACCGTGTACGTCAGATTGATATCCTGCTACTGGCTGTTCCTTCACTTCATACTTGTACGCTACTCCGTTTGCATCGTATGCTGCTAAATCTTTGAATTCGTATTTCCAGCCTGTTGCTTTGCTTACTTCTTGCGTCGCAGTCACTGTACCATTCTGTAAAAGGTCTACTTTAATCATTTCCGGACGATCTTTCGCGTTATCGTCTTTCCATGTTTTCGTTCCTTCTACTTTTGTTTTTCCTACTTTTGTATTTGTGATGTCATAACCGTTTACTTCGGATTTGTATCCGTCTACCTGTTGTTCTTTCACTTCATACTTGTATGCTACTCCGTTTGCATCGTATGCTTGGAGTTTGTCAAACGTATACTTCCAGTTTGTTGCTTTACTTACTTCTTTCGTGTCAATTACTTTACCGTTTTGTAGTAAGTCTACTTTAATCGAACTTGGACGATTTGTTGCGTTATTATCGTTCCACGTCTTTGTTCCTTCTACTTTCGTTTCGCCTACTTTTGTATTCGTGATGTCATAACCTTTTACTTTGGATTTATATCCTTCAACTGCTTGTTCTTTCACTTCATACTTGTATGCCTTACCTTCTGCATCATATGCTTGGAGCTTTTCAAACGTGTACTTCCAGTTTGTTTCTGCTGTTACTTCTTTTGTGTCAATTACTTGACTGTTTTGTAGTAAGTCTACCTTGATTGTACTTGGACGATTTGTTGCATTATCGTCGTTCCATGTCTTCGTTCCTTCTACTTTTGTTTCGCCTACTTTTGTATTTGTGATGTCATAACCTTTTACGTCAGATTGGTATCCTGCTACTGGCTGTTCCTTCACTTCATACTTGTACGCTACTCCATTTGCATCGTAAGCTTGTAGTTTTTCAAACGTGTACTTCCAGTTTGTTGCCGCCGTCGCTTCTTTTGTATCTACTACTCTACCGTTTTGTAGTAAGTCTACTTTGATTGTGCTTGGGCGATCTGTTGCGCTGTTATCGTTCCACGTCTTTGTTCCTTCTACTTTCGTTTCGCCCACTTTTGTATTCGTGATGTCATAACCTTTTACTTTGGATTCATATCCAGCTACCGGTTGTTCTTTCACTTCATACTTGTATGCTTTACCTTCTGCATCGTAAGCTTGTAGTTTTTCAAACGTGTACTTCCATTCACTTGCTGCTGTTACTTCTTTTGTATCTACTACTTTACCGTTTTGTAGTAAGTCTACTTTAATCGAACTTGGACGATCTGTTGCGTTATTATCGTTCCACGTTTTTGTTCCTTCTACTTTTGTTTCGCCTACTTTTGTATTTGTGATGTCATAACCGTGTACACCGGATTGATATCCTGCTACTGGCTGTTCCTTCACTTCATACTTGTACGCTACTCCATTTGTGTCATATGCTTCTACATCTGCAAATGCATATTTCCAATTTGTTGCCGCTGTTACTTCTTTTGTATCTACTACTTTACCATTTTGTAGTAAGTCTACTTTAATCGAGCTTGGACGATCTGTTGCGTTGTTATCGTTCCATGTTTTTGTTCCTTCTACTGTCAATTTCGCTACTTTTGTATTCGTGATATCAGTACCACTTACTTTGGATTCATATCCTGCTACTGGCTGTTCTTTCACTTCATACTTGTACGCTACTCCATTTGCATCGTATGCTTGGAGATTTTCAAACGTATACTTCCAGTCTGTTGCCATTGTTACTTCTTTTGTATCTACTACTTTACCATTTTGTAAAAGGTCTACTTTAATCATTTCCGGACGATTTTTCGCGTTATCGTCTTTCCATGTCTTCGTTCCTTCTACTTTTGTTTCGCCTACTTTTGTATTTGTGATGTCAGTACCACTTACTTTGGATTCATATCCTGGTACTGCTTGTTCTTTCACTTCATACTTGTATGCTACTCCGTCTGCATCATAGGCTGTTAAATCTTTGAATTCGTATTTCCAGTCTGTTGCTTTGCTTACTTCTTGCGTCGCAATCACTGTACCATTTTGTAAAAGGTCTACTTTAATCATTTCCGGACGATTTTTCGCGTTATCGTCTTTCCATGTCTTCGTTCCTTCTACTTTTGTTTCGCCTACTTTTGTATTTGTGATGTCAGTACCACTTACTTTGGATTCATATCCTGCTACTGGTTGTTCTTTCACTTCATACTTGTATGCTACTCCATCTTCATCGTATGCTTGGAGATTTTCAAATGTGTACTTCCAGTCTGTTGCCGTTGTTACTTCTTTTGTATCTACTACTTTACCGTTTTGTAAAAGATCTACTTTGATCATTTCCGGACGATCTTTCGCGTTATCGTCTTTCCATGTTTTTGTTCCTTCTACTGTTGTTTGCGCTACTTTTGTATTTGTAATGTCATAACCTTTTACTTCAGACTTATATCCATCTACCGGTTGTTCTTTCACTGTATAGATGTAAGCTACTCCGTTTGTATCGTATGCTTGGAGGCTTTCAAATGTATACTTCCAGTTTGTTGCCGCTGTTACTTCTTTTGTGTCTACTACTTTACCGTTTTGTAGTAAATCTACTTTAACTGAGCTTGGACGATCTGTTGCGTTGTTATCGTTCCAAGTTTTTGTTCCTTCTACTTTCGTTTCGCCTACTTTTGTATTCGTAATGTCATAACCGCTTACGCTAGATTGATATCCCACTACTGGTTGTTCTTTCACTTCATACTTGTATGCTACTCCATTCGCATCGTATGATTCTAAATCTGCGAAAATATATTTCCATCCCATTACTGCTAGTACGTCTTGTGTTTTGATTACGTTTCCGTTTTGTAGTAAGTCTACTTTGATCATTGTCGGACGGTCTATTGCATTTCCGTCTTTCCACGTCTTCGTTCCTTCTACTGTTGTTTGTGCTACTTTTGTATTTGTGATGTCATAACCATGGACCTCAGATTTGTATCCGTCCACTGGTTGTTCTTTTACTTCATACTTGTATGCATTTCCTTCGGCATCATATGCCGCTAGGCCTGTAAACGCATATTTCCATTCGCCCGCTGCGCTCACTTCTTTTGTATCAATCACTTGACCATTTTGTAGTAAGTCTACTTTGATCGTTGTCGGACGATTTGTCGCATTACCATCTTTCCACGTCTTCGTTCCTTCTACTGCTGTTTGCGCTACTTTTGTATTCGTAATGTCATAACCATGGACCTCAGATTGATATCCATCCACCGGTTGTTCTTTTACTTCATACTTATACGCATTTCCTTCGGCATCATATGCCGCTAAGTCCTTGAAGCTATATTTCCAGCCTGTTGCTTCACTTACTTCCTTCGTATCAATCACTTGACCATTTTGGAATAAGTCTACTTTGATCGTTGTCGGACGATTTGTTGCGTTTCCGTCCTTCCACGTTTTTGTTCCTTCTACTGTTGTTTGTGCTACTTTTGTATTCGTAATGTCATAACCTTTTACTTCAGACTTATATCCATCCACTGGTTGTTCTTTTACTTCATACTTATATGCATTTCCTTCGGCATCATATGCCGCTAAGTCTTTGAATCCATATTTCCAGCCTGTTGCTTCACTTACTTCCTTCGTATCAATCACTTGACCATTTTGGAGTAAGTCTACTTTGATCGTTGTCGGACGATTTGTTGTATTTCCGTCCTTCCACGTTTTTGTTCCTTCTACTGTTGTTTGTGCTACTTTTGTATTCGTAATGTCATAACCATGTACCTCAGATTGATATCCATCTACTGGTTGTTCTTTTACTTCATACTTATATGCATTTCCTTCGGCATCGTATGCCGCTAAGTCTTTGAATCCATATTTCCAGCCTGTTGCTTCACTTACTTCTTGCGTCGCAACTACTTGGCCATTTTGGAGTAAGTCTACTTTGATTGTTGTCGGACGATTTGTTGCGTTTCCGTCCTTCCACGTTTTTGTTCCTTCTACTGTTGTTTGCGCTGCTTTTGTATTTGTAATGTCATAACCTTTTACTTCAGATTTATATCCATCTACTGATTGTTCTTTTACTGTATACGTATAAGCAACACCGCTCGCATCATATGATTCTAAATTTGCAAATGTATATTTCCAACCATTTGCCGCTGTTACGTCCTGTGTTTCGATTACTTTTCCATTTTGTAGTAAGTCTACTTTGATTGTTGTCGGACGGTCTGTTGCGTTTCCATCCTTCCATGTTTTTGTTCCTTCTACTGTTGTTTGGCCTACTTTTGTATTTGTGATGTCAGTACCTTTTACTTCAGACTTATATCCATCTACCGGTTGTTCTTTCACTGTATAGATGTAAGCTACTCCGTTTGTATCGTATGCTTGGAGGTTTTCAAATGTATACTTCCAGTTTGTTGCCGCTGTTACTTCTTTTGTGTCTACTACTTTACCGTTTTGTAGTAAATCTACTTTAACTGAACTTGGACGATCTGTTGCGTTGTTATCGTTCCACGTCTTTGTTCCTTCTACTTTCGTTTCGCCTACTTTTGTATTCGTAATATCATAACCGCTTACGCTAGATTGATATCCCGCTACTGGTTGTTCTTTCACTTCATACTGATAAGCTACTCCATTCGCATCGTATGCTTCTAAATCTGCAAATATATATTTCCAACCCATTACTGCTAGTACGTCTTGTGTTTTGATCACGTTTCCGTTTTGTAGTAAGTCTACTTTGATCATTGTCGGACGATCTATTGCATTTCCGTCCTTCCACGTTTTCGTTCCTTCTACTGTTGTTTGTGCTACTTTTGTATTCGTAATGTCATAACCATGTACCTCAGATTGATATCCATCTACTGGTTGTTCTTTTACTTCATACTTATATGCATTTCCTTCGGCATCATATGCCGCTAAGTCCTTGAAGCTATATTTCCAGCCTGTTGCTTCACTTACTTCCTTCGTGTCAATCACTTGACCATTTTGGAGTAAGTCTACTTTGATCGTTGTCGGACGATTTGTTGCGTTTCCGTCCTTCCACGTTTTTGTTCCTTCTACTGTTGTTTGCGCTACTTTTGTATTCGTAATGTCATAACCTTTTACTTCAGATTTATACCCATCCACCGGTTGTTCTTTTACTTCATACTTATACGCATTTCCTTCAGCATCATATGCCGCTAAATCTGTAAACGCATATTTCCAGTTTGTTGCTTCACTTACTTCCTTCGTGTCAATCACTTGACCATTTTGGAGTAAGTCTACTTTGATTGTTGTCGGACGATTTGTTGCGTTTCCGTCCTTCCACGTTTTTGTTCCTTCTACTGTTGTTTGTGCTACTTTTGTATTCGTAATGTCATAACCTTTTACTTCAGATTTATATCCATCCACTGGTTGCTCTTTTACTGTATATGTATAAGCAACACCACTCGCATCATATGATTCTAAATTTGTAAATGTATATTTCCAACCATTTGCCGCTGTTACTTCCTGTGTTTCGATTACATTTCCATTTTGTAGTAAGTCTACTTTGATCGTTGCCGGACGGTCTGTTGCATTCCCGTCTTTCCACGTCTTCGTTCCTTCTACTGTCATTTTCGCTACTTTTGTATTGGTAATATTGTAGCCATTTACTTCCGATTTGTATCCATCTACCGGTTGTTCTTTTACTGTATACGTATAAGCAACACCATTTGCATCATATTGTGCTAGGTCTGCAAATGTATAATTCCAACCGTTTGCTGCTGTTACGTCTTGTGTTTGAATTACGTTTCCATTTTGCAATAAGTCTACTTTGATTGAGCTTGGACGATCTGTTGCATTATTGTCATTCCAAGTTTTCGTTCCTGAAACAGATGTTTTTGCATCTTTTGTATTCGTAATGTTGTAGCCATTTACTTCCGATTTGTATCCATCTACCGGTTGTTCTTTTACTGTATACGTATAAGTATTACCATCATTATCATATGCGGGTAAATCTGCAAACGTATAGTTCCAGTTATTCGCTGCTGTTACGTCTTGTGTTTTGATTGAATTTCCATTTTGTAGTAAGTCTACTTTGATTGAGCTTGGACGATCTGTTGCATTGTTGTCATTCCAAGTTTTCGTTCCTGAAACAGATGTCGTTTTCACTTTATTAGGAATCATAAGCTTTACGCCTTTTTCAGCATTTGCATCAATTGTAAAAGGCGTTTTTAATTGAGGATCGAAATCCAAATAGCTTGGACCTTCAATCTCCTGTACATAATAATTACCTGGGTCTAAATCTGGGACCTCCACCATACCTTGTCCATCCGTTTTATACGTACCGCCTATTGGCTGACCTGACTCTGTATATAAGTTAAATGAAACATTCGGTATAAATTTCTTCTCATCTCCGGCAATGTGCTTCACGATTCTTAGCGTTCCTTTAGGAGGTAAATCGCCTTGTGCACCACCGCCCTGATCTATATTGTTAACTCTAGCACTCCCCGACGTTGCTACAGGATTTTCATTCGTAATCTTGTAGTCAACTGAATATTGATTATCAAAATATGGTTGACTCTTTCCACTTGCAGTTATAGTAGATGCATAGGAAAAAGCAAAAGTAATACCACTCGCCTTATCCTTATTAATCACAACTTTAAACGCGTTATCACCGATAAAAGTAACCGTTCCATAACCTTGGTCTTGAAATGCTTGAGGTGTCATTGGAGCGGCAAATCCTCCAATACGGAAACTATCTTGATTAAGTGTTTGTCCTGGTCCCAAAGTATCTGTCAAAACAATATCTGTATCTACATTTTGTTTTGCACCATTTATATTTAACCACCAATTTATTGTATTGGTATCTTCCGGTTGAATACTGCCTCCTTTAGAGTGAAATGTTCCAGGGCTACTCCCCCCATTATTAGTTGGACCAGTAATCGTTACTTTTTGAGCCTCTAAATTTGTGCCTAAATCCGTATTGATTGTTTTCTTTTCTCCCGCTGCTACATCCTGAGTCGCTTCAACTTGAAAATAGAAATCCCCTCTAACATTTAGAAGTTTCTCAGCTATATCACTAAATGTACATACCACATTAGTCGTATTTATTTGACAAGTACCAAAATTTTGTCCTTTCTCATTGTTCAATGGAATTGTTCCTTTGAATCCTTTTAATTCAGGGGGCAACGTTAATGCTAATGTGTCTCCCGTTTTTATTTTCAATCCAGGTTTTTCACTAAAATTAACGCGTATTTTCGTCTGTTCGCCGACACTTAGTTCCGTTTTATCGAATATAAAACTATCAACTAGTCCTGTTTTATTTAATTCTTGTGCATTTGCTATTATGGATGTGAAACTCTGACCTATAGTAAATATAAAAATCATTAAAATCGATAAAATTGAGGTTACTCTCTTTATCATGTCATTCTCCTATCAATTATAATTAGATGGCTTCTAATATGAATATTCAATGACAATGATTTAATAGGCTGATGGCATATCTTCTCATTTAAGTGTTATAAAACTTAAAAACTTGAAAATAGATTGCTATAAAAAATTACCCTCTTTCCATTAGTTTCAATTTTAAATGCAACATTAATTTTACTAAGTTTACTATTTACAAATTTAATAATTATTGATAGTATTGTAACTAGTGAAGTTACGTTTTCATCATCCCTATCAAATCTCGAAATCTTATATCACATTTACCATCTTATGGATAGCATAAATTTCTGATTAATAATGTTTTCATTCCAACACTATTAGTTTATTCATATTTTTGTGTTGCTCTTAAACTTGTATATTGTTATATTAAAATTAAATATAACAATTTTGATGAACAACAACTTTATTTACCAGAACCTACTGCCTCCCCCCTAAAGGCATTTTTCATGCTTTCATCCGTAATATACGGCTATTTAAATTACAATAATAGTTTTTATAACTTTTGTAATTGGTTTTGTAATTAAAGAAACCATATATAAAACAATATCCCATTTGTAATAAATTTTTTATTTTATATCCCCTCCTACATGCACCAAAATTCAAGTAGTGAAAATTACAATTTTGTTTATTCATTTATATTGTCGGCTTATTTCCTAAGTTGTAATTAGTAGTCCATTTAAAAGTGTTTGTAATGAATATGCAATTAAGTAACAAAGGTGTCATTAGATTAACAGAACGCACGTACTCTACTTCTACCAAATACTTAAAATCACATCTTGATCACCTCGCTATTTGCCTATAATACTAGATATAATATATGTAAAAAAGAAAGAGTAGTAAGCGTTAATGTCATTCGACCAATAAAATTACTGAAAATTCAGTCTTTTTATTGAAGGAGGATATTTTCTACTACTCTTTCTTTATAGCTTGAGTCTAACACTAAATATAAAGTATAACAATACAAAATTATTCAATATTCCGCTATTTTCGACATTTTTCTCTCGGTGTTTTATATTACACAAATAAAAGTTCATTACAATAAAATTTTATAACGAAAAAGAATAGTAATAATTATTTTCTTGTATATCAAACAATTAATAAGGTTTTGCAAAAAAGACAACTTGTATCGAAATAAGTTGTCTTTTCTAAAGAACAAAGAGAGAGTAAAGAATGTAATGACACAAACAAGTGACTAAGATACTTTAGGGTAAAATTAACTCGAAAAAAACTAATTATTCGGATAATTATTTTGATAAAGAGGTTTCATTTACTCTCTCTTTGTATTTATAAGTCTAACACTACCCCAAACATAAAACAACAAAATTAAACAAAATAATTGTAAATTCGACATTTTTCACCAAAACAACATCCCACTACTTGTTTATTCGGACTTTTTCATTATAATTAATCATTTTACTTAACAGTTTCCCTTCTAAAGGAATAAGCTGGCTAAAGTCAAGTGAGATTTTTGCTACCAAAAATGAATTCTCTCTGGCATCTCTAATGTACAAAATTACAGTTTTAAAAAGCTTGAAAAAGATGTTTTTTCCTTTGCAGCAAAGCCATCTACACTTGAAACACAGTCCTCATATGTCTTATAAGCGATAAGATACTTAAGATATATCAGAATTTCTCTTCAAAAATTTCAACAGGCTTTTTCCAGAACTTCCATGTTACTAAAACTGCACCTATGGATTGGTCATTTAGAGCACGTTGGTTAAATATAATAAATAATTTATCCATCTTTTTCACTTCCTACTTGCAAATTCGACATTATATGACAAAATAATATAAAATATACCAATTTTGGTTGTGAAGAATCAAAATTTGTGAAATATGTCTCTTTAAGAGAAATAGGCAAAAATGAGATATACTTCAATCTCCTATATATCAATGAGTTTCAGGATTTATATGTTTTTTATGAACATCAAACAGTTATAAATTTTGCACTTATGATAATAGGCATATTAAAAAGAAAAATATGAAAGGTTAGGATAATATGTAAACACTTGAATTAATATCTATTCAAATCTTACCAGTTGCTCCATTTTCGTATTATCAGTTGCAAAAATGAATATGTGCACAAATATTAAAATCCTATTACCTTGTGATGAAGTAAGTAATACTTGGAAAACCCTGATTTTATCACTTGTTTTAAGTATTGCAATTTTTCAAGCGCAGATAAAAATTTATTAAATTTACATAAGGGGTCAAATGTATATGAGAAATGTTCTACAATTGTTTAAAGATGCATTATCAATCTCTGAATTACTCTACAAACAAAACGAGCAATTGTGGCAAAAATGGAATTCCTATCATGTCGATGTTAAAACAGATACAGATAGGATAGTAACTTCAGAATACTTTTCTCCATCATTCTCGATGCTTGTGCAGTGGTTAGAACAGCAACAAAAAAAAGATGTATCAGCTCTAGATATATTTAAAAATATAGACATTTATAAAATTAAAATTCATGAGACAATTGGTCCCTTTATTGCACAAGAATTTTGTCAAGAAGGATCAGTTGTTACCATATTACATATGCTAAAAGATGAACATGATACTGATACAAGGGTAACTCATAAAAACTATTTAGAAGTAAATAAATCTGCTGTTTATTATAAGCTAAGAGATGGGATAGCAAAGAACCAATTCGAGGAAGAAGCAAATACAAACTTAAAAACAAATCCCATTGAGACGAAAGATAGCAATGGGATAGCACAACTTTCACCCCATAAAGATGAAGACCTAAGAATATCAAATATCGATGAAGCTGCAAGATGGAGTACTTTAGTAGACAGTGTAATGAGTCATATGGATGATTTAACTGCGGATTGTTTAGACACTATCATAATTCAATGGTTAAATGAAGCCAAATCGCCAAATGATTTCATTGATTTTTCATATGAACAAGTTCTAGAAATGTGTGGTATTTCAAAAGCTAATGCTAATGGTATTGCATACTATAGAGTAGAAGATAAAATTAAAGTAGCGAAACGAATCGCGGCTTTAGCAAGTATTTTTATATATTTAAATGCTGAGAATGAAATAGTTGTAATAAATGATTGTGCTGAAACAGGTAATCATTACGACGTAAAGCGTGAAGTGTTCGAAAGGTTATTTGTTCTAGATTCTGTTGTTTTATGGAGGGATAAAAATACTAACGAATACATGGGGATAGAATCATGCCGTATTAAACCAGGGAGTTTATTATCTAATTGTCTATTTGGATCAAATAGCTCTACTACACTATTATCAAATAAAGCACTTGAATATAATAGCTATAGACACAAATACCATAAAAGATTAATACGTTATTTAACATGGCAATGGAGAATACGTCAAAAGTTTTCTAGTTTGCAAAAACCGTTTTCTATAGGTGGAGATAATGGTCTTTTAGCAGTTATGGGAATAAACCAAGATCAAAAACCAAATCGTATTCGCGAACAATTAGAAATAATTCTTACTGATTTAGAAAAAGAAAAAATCATTTCTCATTGGGAATATCATAACGGTTTAGAAGAGGAAAAATTGAAAAAGAAGAATTGGTTTAAAAATTACTATTCGCAATTAGGATTAATAATTATACCAGTAAAAGAATTAGTTCTTACTTTAGAAAACTTTACGGAAAAGAAAACAATAAATACCGTACATGAAGCGAGTCTGCAAATAAAAACTAAAGAAAAATTATTGGTTACGAATGAAAGCGAAGAGCTAATTCGAGCGAAAATAGAGTTTATCCATAGGAATAAAAATATAACTATGCGAGAACTCTCAGCAGAGATTGGTATATCCCAACCTACACTTTTTAGGTTTTTTAACAAAAAAACAAAACGTCTCTCTAGAACTGCAAGAGAGAAACTAAACCAATGGTATAAAAGAAAATTGATTACGGATCGGATGTAAATATATATAATTAAAGAGAGTTCCAGAAATAGGGCTCTCTTTTTAGATTTTATTATTATACTAATAAATCATTAATTAAAAAATTAGAAAAGCTGCTCCAAAGAAGAATCTGAAGTAATTTTTCATGCATATACGTTTCATCCCATTGTATATTCTTCTAAACTCCCCTCCACTTAACGGTCTTGCGGTTTCTTTGAAGTGGGATTATTTTCTCTCTAAAATAAGTTCAACCTCATCCAGTTTCAATAGAAACCCCAAGTTCATGCATATTGTGAATCATTTGAAGTTTCCCCCCTAAATATCTTTTCCAATGCTTTTTTCATCCTCACGAATCTCTTAGTCCCATCGATTAAAATCCTTTCTATCGCTTTATATGTTTGGCGGAAAGAAATATCATAACCCATGCGTTCCCATTTATTGATAGTCTTTGGTAAAAATTCTTAATACCAATATGGTACGTGAAATTATTTATATTTCTTCAAAGTCCGATTACTAAGCCATTTATTATCTCTTAATTTATCGTTTTCCGACAGAAGACTCCTTCCTCAAAAATGTGAAGGTGTGAAGCACCAATTTTAGGTGAGAGATGAATGTCGGTTTGCATAAGCCAACATGTTTGCTATCATTTACTTGTACAGATTGCCCCTCGAAACTGAAGATATGAGGTTGGTTGCAGAAAAACGTTGCAACCGTAAAATCTTCAACGTTCTATCGCTCCACGCTTGCCGAAGTTGCGAAAATCAAGCTAAAGTAGGTAGTATGGTGAGTCAACGTACAAGATACTTATGTTTTCACCGTAGGGACTACGGGTAGAGCCTGCTAAGATAACCGGTGGATACATCGGTGTTCGCAGGAATCTCCCACTTCAAATAGTCCGCAAGGACGTTAAGTGGTGAGTAGTTCAACAAAGGTACATCTATCAAAAAGTATACAATAGAAAATAAGAAAACGGTTCTTTAATGAACCGTTTTCTTCATCCTACCTCATTATAACTGTATACCTGGTAAAAATTTTGCTATTAATACAATTATTGTAGCGAAGAATACCACTTTAATAATGAATAAAACAATAATCGGAATAGCGGCCTTCACTTTACTTAATCCAGCTGTAATTTGTAATCCTAACCAAATTAAAACTAAATTCCATACATGGAACACTTCAATCGTATTACCAATTCCGTATGCAATTGAACCTTCAGTAAATACTGCCCCTAAGCTCGTATATTGAGTTGCCCCGTCTCCTAAAATTAAACTTAAAATAGTGTTAATGAGCTCACCAATGATAAGAACAGTGTTTGTATATACAATAATAGTCAATAATGTTTTATAAGACGTATCATTTCCCAAAAAAATCATAAACACTTTATAAATAGCTGCTACAAATAACGCGCCAACCATTGCTCCAACGAAACTGGATCCAATACCAGAAATAATTTCTAATGTCATTGAACTCTTTTCAGCAAGTTCACCTAATTCTTGCTGCATTTTTATCATTTCAGGTGAGTAGTTCACAACATATGTTGTGAAACCTCCTACAAGCCCTTGTAACAGTGCCACTAAGAAAAACATACCCCATATTTTCTTACTTGTCTTCATTCTTTCAAACTGTAATCCAGGAGATGTAATCATTCCAAATAATGATGGTTTTTTCGCATCTACACCTTCTGTGTTAATATTCGCTTCCATTAAATTGCCTCCTTCTATTTATGTAACCCGTTCTAACGGGCAGTTCACCTCCCCTTAAAGGAAGCACGAACCATTCGCTAGAACAATATGTATATGTAAATCTCTACTTCACTAGTAAACTATTCGTAACGAAGTGCTTCAATTGGATCTAATTTCGCAGCCTTATTCGCTGGAATTAATCCAAAAATAATACCGAGCGTCATAGAGAATAATACGCCTCCAACAACAACTTCCCATGAAACGAGCGGTGGCCATTTCGCAAATGTCGAAACGATATATGCTCCGCCATATCCAAGACCGATTCCAATTAATCCACCAAGAAGTGTTAACATAACTGCTTCAATTAAAAATTGTAATAAGATTTTTCCGCGCGTTGCACCAAGTGCTTTTCGTATACCAATTTCACGCGTACGTTCTGTTACGGATACAAGCATAATATTCATAACACCAATACCACCAACGACTAATGAAATACCAGCAATGCCGCCTATAATCATAGTCATGATATTTGTCATTTTAGATATACTCTCTTGAACTGCTTTTAAATTCATTACATCATATTTACCTGTAAACTCACTTGGTTTACGACTATTTAATACATCAGCCGCTTTCTTTCCAGCGTCATCTAAATTATCGATATTTTTCGCTTGGACAGAAATCTCTTGAATTTCATCTGTTCCATACAGCGTCGGCCATAACGTTAGTGGAATTAGAGCTTCTGAACTTCCCATTCCCATGAATCCGCCCTCGGTTTTATATACACCAATAATTTGCATCGGTTGGCCTTTTATTTCAATAATCTTTCCAACTGGATTTTCTTTTTCAAATATCTTTTCTTCTATATCGGAACTAATCATGACAACGTTATTTCCATAATCGATATCTGTATCATTTAAAGAGCGACCTTTTAACACCTTAACTTTATTCGCAGCAAAATATTCACTGTCTAGTCCTTTAATATTCACCATATCTTTTTTATCATTGACCTCAAGTGTTTCCATGCTTGAATTCGTCTTAATTACGTGTGAAACTTCTGGGAGCTTTTTAATTTCAAAAATATCTTCTTCTGTCAATTTCGGGTTTCCCATGGATTCCATACCAAATGGATCATTCATGTCAGGACTATACTGAATGGAAATCGCATTATTACCAGAACCAACAAATTGTGATTTTAACGCTGCTTCCCCACCCTGTCCAATCGCAACAACAGTAATAATTGAACCTACACCGATAATAATACCGAGCATGGTAAGGGCTGAGCGCAGTTTATGAGATAGAATAGAAGATAGTGCAATTTTTATACTATCTAGTAAACTCATACCACACACCTTCTATCTTCTGTAATTTTTCCATCTCTTAGCACAATTCGTCGCGAAGAATACGCAGCGACTTCCTCCTCATGTGTAACCATAACAATCGTCGTACCCTCTGCATTTAACTTTGTGAAAATATCCATAACCTGCTGTCCAGACTTCGTATCAAGAGCACCTGTCGGCTCATCGGCCATAATGAACGTTGGATTATTAGCAATTGATCTTGCAATTGCTACACGCTGCTTCTGTCCGCCTGATAATTCACTAGGTAAGTGGTGAATCCTATCCGATAGTCCCACTTTTCCAAGGACTTCAAGTGCTCTTTGACGACGCTCTGCTTTCTTCACACCACTGTAGATAAGCGGAAGTTCTACGTTTTCCACTGCTGAAAGACGCGGCAGCAAATTAAAATGTTGGAACACAAAGCCGATATATTCATTACGAATTAAAGCAAGCTTTGACTCGTCTGCCGTTAAGATGTTCACGTCATTCAACATATATTCGCCTTCTGTTGGACGATCTAAACAACCGATAATATTCATAAGTGTTGATTTACCAGAACCAGACGGCCCCATAATAGAAACAAACTCACCACTTTGAATCGTTAAACTAATGCCATGTAAAATCGGCACCGCCAATTTACTTTGATAATACGTTTTAGAAATATTATTTAACGTAATCATTTCTCTTTCACTTCCATTCCGTCATACACGTTGTCGGAAGGATTTTTAACCACCTTTTGCCCCACTGTTACGCCTTCGACAACCTCTGTCCAGTCTCCATCAGTAGGACCTTTTTTCACATTTTGTTTACGAAGTTTTCCTTTGTCTTCAATATAAACAAATGAATCTTCGCCTTTTTCTATAATGCTCTTACTTGGAACAGCGATCATCGTCTTATTCTCTAAATTTACTTGTAACGAAACGTGATAACCCGGAGATAAACCTTCTTGACTATCAAGGCTCGCTTTATATGTATATTGAGACATATTTTGAGTCGCTTCGCCTCCTGCACCGCCAGCTTGAGCCATCTCTGCACTCGTTGGGAACTCACTTACCTCTGTAATCTTCCCTGTCCACTTCTGCTTATTATTTGCTTTCGCAGTTACAGTAAACGTTTGATCCTTTTGAATTTGCGACTTCTGAAGCTCCGTTAACGTTCCTTGAATTTGGAACGGATCTTTAGAAGCTACTTGTAAAAACGCTTTCCCTTGACCACCTAACGCTTGTGATGAACTTTGCGCCGCATCTTTATCTAATTTTTGAACAACACCAGCAAAGTTACTATAAATAGTAAGTTCTTTTTGTTTTCTCTGTAGCTCTTCTTTTTGTAGCTTTCCTTTCTCTTTCTCAAGGTCTGTTGTCTTTTGTGTCATCTCTAACTCACTTACTTGCTCTTCCATCGGATCTGTTACTTCTTTCCCAGCTCCGCTATCTTTCGCCTTCTTAATTTCTTTCTTCAACGAATCAATCTTCTTTTTCCCTTGATCATAACGCATATCAGCCATCTTCTGATCAAGCTCAGCTTGCTTCATTTGAAGGTTAATTTCTTCATTATCATAAGAGAATAATTTCGTTCCCTTCTCTACCTCTTGTCCTTCTTTCACCTCAATATCTTTCACTTTTCCTTTAGTCGAATCCGCATAGAAACTTTCAATATTCCCAGGCTTCACCTGCCCTGAAATCAATTTTGTATTATTAAGTTTACGCTCTGTTACTTTCTCAAAACTAACAACATCAGTTTTTACCTCCCCTTTCTTCTTAGCTTGCATCACAAAAATATTGATGGCTGCAATGATAACTATTAACGCAATCCCCCCGATGATGATCCATTTCTTTTTCTTGTTTGATGTACGCACTGTATTGGGTAACATAGAGTATCTCCCTTCATGATGATATACTTTTATAATATAAAATATAAATGCTCCCAAAGGTTACAGAAGATTACAAATTAAGTTTTTGGATTTACTTGTAAAAAAACATAATGTTTTAATATTGCTTTAAGATTCTTACATATTATAATGTTCAAGGCTTTTATAACTTAAGAATTAAATCCGTTATGATGATATCTCTTTATTAAAATCGGAGTGTTTAAAGCTTCCAGGACCAGTAAAAGACAGACTTGGGAGACAAAGTGCTTTAATTACTATCGCAAACAGAGTAGAGCACTATACTGGTGCATTGGAGGATGCTATTTATGCTGGTGTATTAGATGTTGTTGGTAATTCGACAGCTGCATGGTGGATTACTAAATCAATTACACTTTTACTTTGACAAATAGATTTTATTGGTTAATCGAGTAGAAATTTTATCATTTTAGCCAAGAAGACTCCTTCCTCAAGGAACGCGAAGTGAGTAGGCGGGAGATGAATTGGCTTCGGACAAGGGATGGCAGGAAGCCATCTCAATTGTTCGACATACATAAACTGTTACTTCACTACCCACCGAATACATAAGATAAAATTCTACTATTTACGACAAAACTTTACTATACGCATCGGAAATTTAGTGTTTTAATGAATAACATAAATGGTATGACCACTAAGAAAGGAAAAGATTACGCTAATATCAATTCCTTTCCGTTGGAAGTAACATTATTTCAAACGAATTATCTTAATAGTCAGTTATCTTAATAATCAGTTGTTTGAAATCAGGAAACAATCCCTTTTATCTGAAAAACCACAATTAACAGGAGGAATTACCATGAAAAAAACGTTAGTCGCAGGGTTATTAGTTACCGCAGTATCTACTAGTTGCTTCGTACCTGTAAATACTTTTGCAGAAAGTAAGACATCTTATTTGCAACAAACAAGTAGTACAAATCAAGTTGTTCTGAATAGGTTATCAGATTCGATTAAGACATTAGGAACACAGACACCATTAATTCAAGGATATGGGCTAATCATATTAAAGCAACCAGACCTTAAAGTAAGTGCTATACCTGGAATAACAACTGATCAACAGACTGCAAGAAACAATGTTCAAGACTGGCTGGATAAATATAATCCAAAACTAATCGCTGTAAATCAAGACATGCAGAATTTTGGAACAACATTTACAAATTATTATGATATGTTGATTGAACTAGCCGGAAAAGTAAATGACGATTCACAAGCAAAAGAAGACTTTGTAAGTATTTTTAATGTACTGCAAGATCAAATGCAAGCAATTCAGTATGATATGAAAGGAGCTTCAGTAGACTTAAACAATTATAAAAATGACTTGGTTGAGGATAGTAAGAGCTTTTCTAGTAAAGTTAGCAGAGCGATTGAACTTTATAATAAATCAGGCGGAGACATTGAAAAATTCAGAACGGAAATTAAACAACTTGATGAAAACATTCAAGATGATTATACAAAACTTCTAGCTCTACCAAAAGATAATGTAAAAGGTTCTATAAATATTGGAAAGACGGTTATTGATATTTGGGTAGACGCAGGTAAGGATCATACTTTAGACACGTCTAATTTGGAAGTGATTTATAACCAAGTTGGACAAATCCAAAATGACGAAGTAACAAAACTGAATAATGCTGTTCGTCAAAAGCAACAACAAAAAATTCTATTGCTACAACAATTATCGAAAATTGAAGTGCAAGCAACTCAAATGACACTTATTGATCTACAGTTAAATAACTTTACAAGAGTAGTTAAAAAGCAAATTGAGAGTTTTGATAAGCTAGTAAGTAGTTGGGACATCTTTAATGACAAAATGATTCAAATGAAGGGAAGTCTTAGTACTAATGCGAAAATAGATTCTAATGCATTACAAGCACAATTAAAAGAACTCAAAACGTTTACGGATGAATTGAATAAACAAACAACGGAATATGAAAATAGTGTTACAAACATAAAAGTAACAGAGGCAAAATAGTAAAATGAAGAAAAATTCTCAATAATATAGGGAGATGGGAATATTATGAAAAAACCTTATAAAGTAATGGCTTTATCTACATTAATTGCAACAATCGCAGCGGGTAGCATTACGCCATCATATGCCTCGGCAGCGGAAAATACAACAAAATCTGCACCTATTTATGCAGGTGTAGAAAATAACTCCCCTGAGTACCCTGAGTATTCACTTGGACCAGAAGGGCTTAAAGATGCGTTAGAGAAAACTGGATCCAATATGTTGGTAATGGACCTATATGCTTTAACTGTTGTGAAACAAGCAAATGTTAATTTTGATGGTGTAACTGTAATTAACAATGATTTACAAACAAGCATTAAGGCCAACCTCGATGCGTCTAGAAAAAATGCAAATCAATGGTTAGATGGTTTGAAACCGCAAATAATCCAGACGAATCAAAATATTATCAATTATAATACACAATTTCAAAATTATTATGATGTTTTAGTAGAATCTGTAAATAATAATGACAAAGAAACGCTAAAAGCTGTGCTTACAAGTTTAGAAGATAGTATTTCAGAGAATAAAGGTGCGGTGGACAGGTTAGTACAAGATTTGAAAGCCTTTCGCGGCAAATTAGAATTGGATACACAAAATTTAAAAACTGATGCTAGCAAAATCACAGATATTTTAACTGGTCAAGACGCTGGAATTCCATTGATGCAGAAACAAATCGAAACAAATCAAACATTAATTGATGAGAATAACAAAGTTTATATTGGATCGTCGGTTGCAACTGCTCTCGGTGCATACTTAACTGCTACAATTTTCTTTGCGCCTATTGGTGCAGCTGGATTAGGAGGCGGGATATACGGAGTTGTTACATCGCAGCAGCAGATACAGAAAGCACAAGAAGAGATTTTAAGGCTAACACAAAATATTTCAACTGCAAAACAACAGGTAGCTAAGTTAACAATCTTGAAAAATAATAATAATAATTTAACAGAAACAATTGATGCAGCTATTACTGCCCTTGAAAATGTAAAGAATCAGTGGCAGACAATGGGTGCGAAATATAAATCATTGAATGACAATGTTGACAGAATTAGCCCAGACAAGCTTGCTACTATTATAAAAGTAGATCTGAAGATAGCTAAAAGTAGCTGGGAACAGATTAACAAGTATGCTGAAAATATTCAAAAGTCAGAGATTTCATTCGTAGAAGAGAAAAAATAATAGTACTTCAAGAAATTGCCGAAGGAATGAAAAATATAATATACTGAATTTCCTTTTTGAAGAACACATAATGTGAGTCTCCTGTTCAAGTTTGAACAGGAGATTTCCTATATAAAGATTATAGAATAATAAAGTATGAAATCCCCTATTTTAATATGTTGTTTTATTTGCAAGGATTGTAATTCATTTGAAGTAAAGAATAGAAGCTTATGAATGTAATAAAATACGTGATACATTTGAGAGAATAGGTGAAAAGGTGAATAAAAAATTGTATAAGAAAATTATTTTATCAACGATTATTACTGGAATGGCAGCGAGTAGTGTAATCCCACTTCATACTTTTGCAGTAGAACAAACTGTGCAAAATAGTGTGCCCCAACAACAAGAAGGTTTTAACAGCAATTCTCTTGGTCCTGATGAATATAAAGAAGTAATGGAGAAAGTTGTGACAAGTATCCTTACAATGAATTTTTATGCTTACACAATCTCTAATCAACAACAGACAGATTTAAGTAATATAAGTTCTATAAGTGGTGATTTACAAGCAAATATGATTAAGCATCAAAAGGATGCGCAAACGAATGCAACATATTGGTTAGATGATTTACTTCCTCATATTATGGAAATGAATCAAAATAGTGTAAGTTATAATGGTACCTTTCAAGCGAGTTATAATCAATTACTAGATGCTTTAGATCAAAAAGATATAGTGAAATTTAAAAATGAACTGGAGAAATTATATAATAGTATTTTGAAAAATAGACAAGAAGTGGATGGACTACTAGAAAATTTGAAAACATTCCGAAATAAAATGGCTGAAGATACAAGAAGTTTTAAAGAAGATTCTAATCAATTGATGTCTATTTTAGGAAGTAAGAACACCGGTATTTCGCTTCTACAACAACAAGTCGATAATTGTAATAATATAATTAGAGAAAACTCTGATAAGCGTGGTGGCTATATAACTTTATCTATACTTGTGCCTCTAGCTGGTATACCATTGATTGTCCAAACCGACAAGAATATCGCATCTGCACAACAAGAAATAGAACAATTAAGGTCCAGAATTTCTGGAGCACAGGCAGAAGTAGTTATTTTGACAGATGCCAAAAATAAAACGGAACAAATGACCGCAGCAATTGATCCAGCTATTACTGCTCTTCAAAATATATCGAATCAGTGGCATACAATCGAAGCAAAATATGATTCTTTACTAAAAAATGTAAACAACATTAATCCAGACCGTCTTGCTATTATAAAAGTGGATCTGAAGATAGCAAAGGATAGCTGGCAGGATCTTAAAAATTATGCGGATAAATTATATGAAGGTGTTAAGGGTATAGAAAAAGGAGGGTTTTCACGAGTAGACCCACCAATAGAAAAGGAATGGGTTGCTATTGATTAGATGTAAATAATAGTGAACTACTCGCCACTTAGCAAAGCTTGAAGTGGGAGCTTCTCAGTTCCAAGACGAAAGCAACCTTTCGTCTCCCTGAGCGTTACTTCGGGGTGTTCCACCCCTAGATGTCCAACGATTGGATGCTCTCTGGGTACGGTTGATATTTTACGCAGGAACCGAATGGCTTGGTTTTCGCACTCTATTTTCTTCCTGCAACCTTCTATATCAAGTTATCAAAGAACTTCATATTGCTAGTTTATCAAAAGTTTTTGGCTATGCCAAACCGAAATTCATCTCCCACCTACCGTTGGGCTAGCACACTTCACACGCTCGAGGAAGGAGAATTCTTTCGGTAAATTCGTTAAAAACATACAACCTTGTATTTATTGGTGAGATTGTATGTTTTTTTATAGAGATGTACTTTAAACCTGCCAAGAAGCTTTGTTCGCATATAGCTTCTTGTTTTTTTATTAGATGTACGAACGCATTTGAAGAACATCGCTACAAAATAAGTACTTTATAATTGGATTAAAAATTATAGTTAGTTATAACATGAGATTTATATCCTTATAGTCAATTAATCCTGAATATAAATATATGTCTTTCTATAAAATCCTACATTCTTCTCTATTTACCAATACCGACCTTTTTTATAATTTATTATGAAATATATATTAATTTAAAATGCTTTGTTCGAAATATTCAATTGAGATTTTTAGGGATTTAATAGGGTTATTTATCCTTCTTTTCTGAATTATCATAATTTTCAAATGTAAGAAGTGCATATTTTAAGATTCGGTATATAATAAAATTAACCCGTGGTTAGAGTGTTTGCTCCGATTCAAATTATGAGATAGTTTGTTTTAACTTTTTTACATTATCTAAAAAAGAACTTGTAGGGATTCCTACAAGTTCTTTTTGTCTTTCTCTTCAAACCAACATAGAAATTTTTCTATGTTGGTTTGAAATATTCCATATATCATTCTCCTCATTACATTTTCCAAACAGTTTAGCTTCATTTTAAAAATTTCACAATAGAACCTAAAAGTCTAATCTTGTACTAATGAATAGGATTGTCTTATACTAAAATAGAATAGTATAGGTAATGGAGGATGTGAACCATGATAAAAAAGCAGTGGAGTGTAGGTATACTTCTATTCGATGATGTTGAAGTGCTTGATTTTGCTGGTCCATTTGAAGTGTTTTCCGTTACTAAATATCCAGAACAACATGTAGATACTCCGGAATCCAAGCCGTTTCTCGTAAAATTAGTTTCAGAAACAGGAGATTTAGTACAGGCTCGTAATGGATTGAAAGTACAACCAGATTACAGTTTAGAAAATGCACCACATTTTGATATTTTGGTGGTTCCTGGCGGACCTGGTGCCAGAGAGAAGGAGATTTACAATGAAAAAATCATTCAGTGGATTTCACATCGTATGGGAAATGTTGAACTGATGACATCCGTTTGTACTGGTGCTCTCTTATTAGCGAAGGCAGGGATTCTAAACGGAAAGGTTGCGACGACTCATTGGGCCAACTATGCCAGACTCGAAAATGAGTTTCCAGCTGTCACCGTAAAAAGGAATGTCAAGTTCGTTGATGAAGGGAACATTGTGACATCAGGGGGGATTTCAGCCGGAATCAATATGGCATTCCACATTGTTAAACGATTATTAGGTTCGAAAATTGCTCAGACAACTGCTAAAAGGATGGAGTACGACATCACGATTGAGTAACATCAAAAATTAGAGATAGGGGACTCTGGTACAAAAAGATGATACGTTACAAAGAGATTCAGGGTTCCTGACGGATTCTTTCCTTATACCGTTAATTCAAACCGTTTGTTAATAAAAATATTTTGATATTGAATAGACTAATTTCTTAAATCAATTTATTCCTTTTTAACCATATGCATCGCTTCTATACCAATTAAGATAGACATAGCCGTTTGGTACGATTTGAATCCCAAGATAGAGCGTATAAATTCCTTAATAAAACGATGATTTTGTTCCACCGTATTACTCCAATATTTAAGCTGTCTAGTTTGGATGCCTACAGGCATCTTTATTTCTTTCTTTTAATTTTTCGATAGCAATTGGGAAAACTGCTTTTTTATCAAATGGGCATACACGAAGTTGATAAGTATGAAGAGACCACAAAGGTTTCTTAAAGAATCACTTTGCAGTCTTATGATTTATAAATTTACTCAAATAAAAGTCAATCGTGTCCTCTTTAGAACCTAACATATAATATAGATACATCCATTATCCTTTTACTTTGATGTATGTTCCATCTACTCTCTCTGAATCCATAAATTTTTTTGGGATGTCGTCGAGTTTATTTGTCCAATTCAAATCCATATTAGTAGCCCCGAAACATAATGGTTGTATGTGCCAAAGATAATCATCGTTCCTCCATCATTTCCACTAAATCACGAAAACATAAATTGTACCGCAGATACCAACGTATTGTTAACAAAATAATATCTGGTTGATGCCGTTTCTTTTGTTTATACTAATCACACACCTTTTATAAATTAGTACTATCAGTATGTCCAAGTTTCAAAGGTTTGTTATATGATATGAGTAATATAGTTTTCGCAGCAAAGCCCACTAAAAAAATTAATACTAAGTAATGTTACTTTGAAATTAAGTCTACTGGAATATAAAACTACGCCAATCTATCTCAAAATTACTATAATCATCAATTATAATATCTGGCTTACAGCTAAGAAGCCTTCCATAACCAAAACTTACATAGGCGCACAGCATCCCAGCAGAGTGTGCTGCTTTAATGTCAATGTCACTATCTCCTATCAGAATTGCATAATTAGCGCTCGTCCCTGTACTTTTAAGAGCCAAATGTAACGGCCGAGGATCCGGTTTTTTGTACGGCATAGTATCTCCACAGACTATTACTGAAAAATAGTCTTTAAGTCCTAACTTTTCTAAAATCAAGGTGGCGACCGATTCATTCTTATTAGTACAAAGCGCTAAATTTACACCACTGTTAAGGAGACGATCCAGTAGATTGAGGACTCCAGGATAAACCCGCGAATGTATCACTGGATTAAGTCTGTACTGGTCCAAATACCGTTGTTGAAGTTCCTTAATTCGCTGCTTCTCAAGGGGAAATCCCGCCTTAGTTAAGCCGGCCCTTACTAAAGCTGTTCCACCCAATCCAATTTGTTGACGTATTTCTTCTTGAGTCAATTTATTTAGTCCAGATTCGACAAGTACTCGATTCACTGCTAACTCAATATCAGGCAAGGTATCAACTAGGGTGCCGTCTAAATCGAATATAGCAGTTCGAAGACAATGTTTTTCCGTAATTGTTTTATTAAGATCTATCAAAGCCTACCTCCCTTTATTATCAATATAATATTGTAATAATTTTCCAGACCATTATATTAATCATCTCATATCAACATACTGATGTTGTTTTAAACTCCATCAACTTCTGTTCTATATTGACAAGCGTACCTAGACTCTCTGCACAAAGCATAAATCCAATTTGAACAAGGTTTTCCTTAGTGACTGTTCCACATAGGGGAATCATTTTACCATTCATACACATCTTTATCAGCCATTTATACTTTTCTTGTTCCTTTAGATGAAACTCCATTTTTGAAGTTTGGAAAATAACTTCTTGTCCTTTTTTTGATAAATGTTCAGAAGCTAAAAGAGCAGTAGTGGAGCCGTTAAAACGGAAATTCGCATCAATCACCCAACTTTTACCCTCTACTATATCAATTAACACATCAAATCCAACTACACCACGATATCCTAAACATTGTGCTAATGTACAGGCTTTGTAAAGTTGTTTAAACATTTTTTCAGGGGGGACAAAGCCTATAGAAATTCTATTTCCAACGTGTCGTGTATTTTCCATAATAATCTG
The DNA here is from genome assembly GCF_014932895.1 of Bacillus thuringiensis. Taxonomy (GTDB): domain Bacteria; phylum Bacillota; class Bacilli; order Bacillales; family Bacillaceae_G; genus Bacillus_A; species Bacillus_A thuringiensis_AA. Next base: position 42,988 of record NZ_JACYOF010000009.1, read on the forward strand.
TTCAGCTGCCCCTATATATGATATATGTCCTTTGCTTATTGTAAATTGAATGCAAAGGTTTTTTACTTGATCTATCCATGGCTCAATAACAATCCTGGTATCAGGAAGAAACCGGTCCAACGTGGAGAACACATCATCTCTGTTAGTACAAAGAAAAACCTCATCCCCTCCCATGCTTGGCTGAGCCATCCCTGCCTTAATAGCAAGTTTTCCACTCTGTATTTGCTCTTTCCTTGTCTTAAGACGGTTGACGGTAGTAACTTTACGGGAAGCCGCTACAGCATATGGTAGCAAATAATTCAAATTGGCTTTATTGTTTAAATAAATCATTAATTCTCGATCTACAGCATAAACAGAAGTAGGTATCTTACCTTCCGGATATGGATTTTGAATGGCTACCGATTGACCAATTTGATTAAGTTTCCTTATTAATTCAAGATGTTCAGTCTCAGATTTATACACTAGCAAATTTTTAGATAATGGCATACCTGAGGCTTCATAGAGGTCAAGTATGGCTGGATGTAAAGCAGACTCCGGGACTAATGCTGAATACTGAGAAATGACCGGGAGTAAACGAGAAGCAATTAAATCTCTTTGCAAAAGTGGTTCTCTTTCCCAAGTGTTTGGCCATGCCACTGGACGGTTGTCTAACACCACACCATCATCAAAAAGTTCTCCTAATTCCACCATATTACCTCCTTCTAAACATGGGTTATGATTCAAAGTGAATCATAACCCAATTGAAAACTAAACTAACTTCTCTTTGTAAAAAAATGGAGTGACTTCTCCAGGCAGATAAACGGCACTGTATCGATTTGGCTCACTCAAAACAACTGCTTCGTAGACTACGTCTATTCGACCGTTCGGGCGCATAATAGGCACACCGTGCCATGGCGAAACAGTTGTATATTCATTTAATAAGTAAGGTGAGTACTGACTGTCTTTCGGGTGTACAGTTGATCGAATAGCATCTGGAAATCTACGATCAAGAAGTTCCATTCTTCGCATTGTAATTAATAAGCATTGGTAAATAAATGCAGTTCGTTCCGAACTTTTTTTAATTGCTGCCCGCATCTCACGGAGAATTTCAAGATCACTTTCTGATTCCTCCATAAACTTAATCAGGTGAACAACTGCTGCGTTTAATGCACTGCTTTGTGTACCCATTCGCATAGTAACAGATAGTTTATCTCTAAAGAGGTACTCTGGATCTGACCATACCTCCTTTATTTCATTTTTCACTTCAGCATAAATTTGTTGAAATTCTTCTTTTCGCTCATCAATGATGTCTTGTAAGTCTTCAAGGATGATATATTGTGAAACGCCAAGTTTTTCGATAGTCTGTTTTAAAGTCTCACGGTATTGTAGTGCACCTGCGACAGGGTCACCATAAAACGGGGCGTAACAAACACCGTCACTAACAATGATGAATCGAATACCTGGCTCGTAAATACGTTTAGAAATCTCGGCCATCTCAGCAAATCGACACATTGCTGCTATTTCACCAAGGTGAAGCTGTGGTCGAGTGCGAGCAATTGGATTTACTTCACGTCCTGGAAATGAAGGAATAACTAAATCTACAGGTCTTCCATCTGCAATAGCCTGTTCAATTTTGGAAATGAAATTTGCTTTATAGTCAGTTACATAGTTCCTTGAACCAGAACGGTAGCGATCATGTAACAACAGTTCGAGAACTTGCTCAGCAACAGACATATCATTACAGAGATTAGCCAAATTAGATGGCGGCGGATCGGCCAATGTAAGTTCAGTACGAAATCGCTTATAATCAAAATTTTGCAAAACTTCACTATCCATGGTAGTCCAATTTGCCGCATTTTGTATTAATGTATTTAAATTATAATCATTGTTTAGTTCAGAAAATGAAACGTACCAGTATTTATTTTCTGAACTACCGCCTTGTTTAGATGTTTGTAACATATTTTTAGTTCCCCTTCCTTTATGTTGCTTTATATTTATTTTCCAATCATTTCCGTATTAGAGCTCTTAATCTTAAACACTAATGAAGCAATAACCGACAGTAAAATAAATCCAATAGGGATAAGTGAAATAAATCCAAGCCCACTATATCCAAATGTCATCAATAAAGGTGCAGACATAAATGAACATAATAAATTAACCGTATAAACTGTAAAGTTTGCAACGCTTTGAACACGCGCTTTATTTGCAGAATCACATTTATCGACAATCATCGACAGCCCAGCTGTGTACATGAAACTCCATCCTACTCCTACCAGTATCAAAACAATTGAGTAATCGAGCGAAGTAAGTGCATAGTAGGCTTGCCAAACTGATCCAAGTGATAACATTACCCCAAGTAGGGCCACTGTTGATGTGCCGAAGCGATTCATTAGACTACCAGTAATTAATGCAGGTGCATACATCGCCAGGAAATGCCATTGCATTGAGTTTGCCACTGAGGTTGAAGAACAGTTATCTTGGATCATTGAAATTGGGGTAGCATGCATCAGAAGTGTCATGAAACCAAATGCACAGGTTGCTACGACGATTCCTGAAAACGGGATAGATGCCATTAACCTCCATCCAGTTACACTAAGACGAGCTTGAACGTTTTCTTCGCTTTTTTTAGTAAAGGGTACGAACCATAGAACTAACGTAGCTAAGCATAATATCGCAGCTAGGTTAATAAACCCTCCAATGTACTGATTCCCTAAAACAATGATTGTTGAACTACTAACAAGGACTGGTCCTAATAAAGCACTACCGATGCCAGCGCTAGTCATCGCTGAAATTGCGTGACGACGAATTGTAGGACTGTTAGTGAGGTCAGCAGCAGCATAAATATAGTATTGAACGCTTGATACCATTACTCCCATCAGAACACACGATATAAGATATAAATAGAAGTTGTTATTGCTTATGGCAAGAGCTGATAGTAGACTTCCGAATATACCTAATCCCGTGCCAGTTAATAAAGCAAATCGCCAGCCTCTACGCTTAATAAGTATAGAAAACGGAAGAATTCCAAGCAGTGTTCCAAAAACAGTTAATGAATTTGGTAATGTTGCCAACCAAGCTTTTGGTGCTAGTGATATACCAATCAAACCAGAAACTGTCGTAAGCATGACCATAGCACTTCCAGCCAGTACTTGTGCTATGATTAGTAGCGCCAAGGAACGGTACATACGTAGAGAAGATTCTTTCATTGTTTTCCCCCCTTATTACTACTAATAACGTTGTAATGCTTGTACAAATTTTCACAGGGGATGCTTTATAATTTTGGTTCACGAAAACATTCTGCTAAAATGCCTCCAAAGATCGTTAATCGCCCCACATAATTTTGTTGTACATTATTCCTGTTTTACGAATGAAAACCTACATTAAAGCTCCTCCTTTATTGCGTTAAATTATTTAAATACAGTAACGATTTTATAATACAAAAAATGGAAAATCAATATTTTTTTGAATTTTTTGTATTTTTTGTTTTTTATAAAATCAGTTATTTCGAATATTCAGTTATTATTAGGGATTTTTAAAACGAAGCCGAACTGTGTTTGTATCCTTTTAAATCTTTCACCTATCATCAAAACTATTCCAAAAGGTACACCTTTTGAAAGACTGTAAACTCCACTGAATTTAGCACTTCAAAAGGTTTAAAAATAAATTTTAGAAGTACTAAATAATCAATAATACCTTTTGAAGTATTTTTGGTTATAATTTCATTTAATACGCTTACTACTTCCTTTTGTACTTTCTTATAAGGGTAGCTGGTAAGAAAGTTAATTTTCTCTTTATGAAGGAATCCCCTATTTCTAAATTTGGTTTTTAATATTACATAAGGTACGTGAAATTTTACTATTTCATTAATGAATAAGGGAACGATGACTACAATACAGCCCCCACCACACTGTTAGTTATTGTCGGTTATCCATTAAGCGTTTAATAATTTGCGTTCCTTGTTGTTCATTTTCTCCTTTGCTGCTTCAATGTTATTCGCTATTCTCTTATGGTCCTGATCAATTTGAATAATACTATCTATTAATAGAATTAACCCTTGTTCATCGACGTATTGCAAGTAATCAACTGGAACTCGTTCTGTCTAATCTATTAAATATTCGTAAATATCATCTGCTTTCTCCAAGTAATTCAATTGATGCTGCGCTATGTTTTTTAAATCAAATCATGTAGGATTCTCTGTAGATTTTGCCCCAGATGCAATAGTTCGTCCCTTATACACACCATCATAGCCTACTGTACTTTCAGCTTCATAGAATCCATTTAGCACAGGCCACCTTTACTCTTTAACACCTTTGCAGGAGTCGGACGCTTGTTTATAAACACGACTCCACATCTTTGATACATTTCATTCGCTAGATTGATAAGCATTTCAAATGCCATTCCACGATTTCCTAGTCACATTGTAATCCCTCGCTTTCTATTCAAAGGATTATTTTGTTGAGTTTTTTCATTTCTATGATTGATTCAGGATTAGCTGAAACTCATCTCAGATGATCCTCTTTCCCCAAAATAATGATTTTGTTACATTTTTGTAACTACTCTAGGTGTATATTAATGTTACAATTTATAAGATTTTGCAGATTACCCCTTGCAAATCCATGTATCTGTCCTGCCCTTGTTACCCCTTCAACAAGGGCAGTTTTAAAAAAAAAATAGGGATTTTGTTAAAATTTCACTTCAATTCACTTTAATTATGGTTTAATCTGTATAATTCATTTTTTCAAGAAAAAATAACGTGATGAGAAAATGTTTTAGTTTCATTTCAGTTTTGTTAACTCTTATCGTACTTTTCAATTTTTATAGATCTGATAGTAATTTAAATTATTTAATATTTATATCAATGATTTTAATTATTTTTGCTCCAAAAGATATAAAGGGGAATTTTGCTATTGTTATTTTTATACTTGTAAGTAGTTCCTCCCCCTTCTTTTCTATTACCATTGGTGCTATGTTCGGGGCTAACTGAATCTCATCTCAGATAATCCTCTTTCTACAAAATAACGATTTTGTTATAAGTTACTTCTTTCATCATTTAGTTTTAGCTTTAATTACAGTACCAAAAGAGTATTCACCCCCACTGAATTCTACAAAGTTGTGTCCCCACAGATAAAGTTCATGATGCCATTTAAAAGTTTTATCTAATTCAGCCCTGTTCTGACATATACGGGATAGGTACATTTGCAGCACCTTTCATAAATGGATTCACTTTTTCAACCTGTCCTGAACGTGTATGTCTCATTTTGTTTCCCATTCCTGTACAAAATTCAAACTTTAGTATTTATATAAAGATTTAAATATATTAATTTTACGTAAAATACTTGTAAAGATTGCTGTCATTCTCACCTTTTGTTTCGCAAACGTTATATAATCAAGGTGCAAACAATAAGTTTTCCATACGACATAACCTTTATTGATGCTAGGAGAAATCCTAGCCTTTTTTAATATTCGTTATCCTGGCGTTTGTGGTTTACTTCATTCTTTTTCATGTAAGCTTGTCCAATTTCTGCATGTATGAATCCTAGCATGTCACCAAGGCATAAATACAATGTAAATAACTCTTTATATAAAGTATCACGAATAGCAAAGTTTAAAGTTGCATCATAAATCATAATGAATTGTCTTGTTAGTGAACTGTATCTGTAATTATACGCGTTACTTCTATAATGATTTTTGATCTCGTCAATGTAGCGGTCATACTCTATATACCACCTCAGTGGCAAAATGAAATGGAATCCGTCCACATACTTCTCAAGTATCAATTTGCGTGGGGATTGAAGTTCCTGTACCAGAACCTTTTTTATTATATGTATTCAATATTCGACCATTGAATAATATACTATCTCTTAGTTTATCAAACTTATTTTCATTACTTCAGAAATTAAGAAAAGCCTAAACCCTTATGTACCAATGGGTTTAAGCTTTTTATTTTGTAGGAATACCGTTTGCAACAAGTTGCCATTAGGATAGTGTATCAGCAACTTGTAGCTATTACTATGAATGCTACATTCCTCAAAATTATTACATATTTTTTTAGTTTTCTCTTTATTATTCTATGCCTTACGGTAATACATAATTCCATATTTATGAACAAAAGTTTAGATTTATGGAATATTGTACAAGCTATTAGTACGATATAATTAATCGGGAGGGATTTCCAATGTTTGGACTAGGGAAAAAACGAACTCCATTTGGTAACTATTTAGATCGTAGAGGTATCAAACAACAATGGTTAGTACAAAGGACTGGATTAAGCAAGTCATTAATAAGTGATTTAGCAAACAAAAAAGATCGTGTTCCAACTTTTACATCAGCAACAAAAATAATTAAAACACTAAAAAAATTTGATAAAAACATAGATTACCATGATTTTTGGGACATAAATATCTAGTGTTTTTTAAAACATGTCTTCCATCACGAACGTTCTCATGAACACATTTTGTTTTATAGCATATTGTTCTAACTTTAATTGTCGATAGTCTGATAATGTGAAAAAGATAATTACTGGAACAATAGCATTCTGTCTTTTATAGATATCTGTTATATGGCCATATAACTGTATTTTATGTTCGTTTGCCTTCATATGTTGCATACGATCTATTTCAACAAAATGGGGTACATTATCCTCAAAATACGTTGCGTCAGGAATAATCTGATACCTTTGACCATTGATTGAAAAATCAATAGATCTTTCTGTTTTCCATTCTGGAAATCCAAGCCACATCCAACTCTCGTTTCGCATTAATATGTGCTGTAATTGACTACTTTTCTTTACTTCTTTTGTAATGCCTAATAAATCCCGTCCTTTTTTATTTAAATAATATACGTGTTCACGAGCCATTTTAGTAATATGACAATACGGACGCATATCCTTTAATACACGATTTGCATTTCGAATACTTCCTAGACAGTGAATGGCTTGCAATTGCCTCCTGGTTGCAAAATCTAACTTACTCAAAGTGGATAAAATCTCGATCTGTCTCGCTTTCTGTTTGAGTGTTTGATGCCTCACTTTGCTTCACCACCTTATATTGCTTCAGTAAATTCCACATGTCTGTATCTTTTAAATAAGGTACCTGAATTTCCTCAGTACGATCTGTCTTAAATAAAGCCCTTCCTGGAAGGGAGGGTAAATCCTCAAGACCTGGTTCATCTATAGCAACTTGTGAAGCAACCGCTGTTGGTAGTCGAAAACCTAGCTTTGCATCAGCATTTTGTTTAATCTGTCTTGGCAGCGTATCAGAAGTAGGATATTGGGTACAAAAGATAAGCCTGAATCCTAACCCCCCTCCGATTCTTGCGATTTCAGATAGCATCTCCTGGCACATAAATAATACGTCTCGTTGTTTTTTAGGTAGCCCTTGCGTGGGACAAAGATTTGCTCCTTCATCTACTATGATGAAATATCGCCCTTTTATGGATGTATCTATGATATTAGTAAAGTAGGACTTCTTCATTACTTCAATTTGTTTAACCATTTTCTCACGTACTTTAGCCAACATTTCTAACGCCTGTTCCGGATTTTCAGCTACTTCTACAACTTGGGATAGCTCTTTGTAAGTACTAAATTCTAGCCCTTCTTTCAAATCAATAATAAAAAAATTTACGTGTTGAGATTGTTGCAAAATTAAACTAGTCATCACATTTTTTAAGAATACTGTCTTTCCAAAACGAGTCATTCCACTCACACACATATGCGGTGTTTTCTCAAAATCATGATATACATATTTATCTAACGCTTTCCCCATCGTAACTCTCCATGTACGCTCTTTTAATAGATCCTTAGACCAATTCCACATTTCAGGTATTTGTTGGCTAAATACTCGAATATGAAGCTTTCTTTGGTAAAACGATATTTTAACAGGTTTATATAGGCCTTCTTCTAATACCTCAGCTAACTTTTGGATAAGTTGACTAGGTACACCAAGTGGTAATTTGTAAACATAATTCATACTTATATCATCTTTAATTTCTTTTATAAAAACGGGGTATTGTAATTCACCTTTATGTTGAACACATATCTTTGCAATTTCAAAAAACGTTGCAATTTTTTTCTTATCACTCATTCTGTTACTTTGATAAAAATAAGCGACAGTTATAAAGGTTGCTGGAATTAATAAAAGCGACAACATTCCCTCCATACCTCCTTAAGGTAGTTGAGCCTGTATGGAAGCTTAAAAAAAACTGTTTATGATACGCTGTTATAATCACTTTCAACTACCAGATGTAATACTAACGTAGAAACACATCTAGTATATCCATTAGAACGTACCAAACACTCCCAATCAACAAACATTTGAGACCCGCACGTAGCAACCAATCTGGAAGATAAAGACCTTTCTTCTTCAGCATTTTTATTCCTAAAATTGAAGCTCCGGTCACGCCATATACAATACCTAGTTCTCCAATGATTGTCATATTAATCCCACCCTTTTGGTTTAATGGACAAATTTCCTTTACTATCTTTAAAAAGTTGATATTCATCTAATAGCTTATTCCAGGAGACAGCCTGTTCATCACCATATAGATCCTCTTCGATTTTTTGACTTAAATAATAATAGCCTTGGTATTGTCGATCCAGGTATACTTCATGTCTCAGCATATGCTCTCGTATAGCACAAAGATTGTCTTCCTTCTTGGTTCCTTTGTACATTTGCCTGAGCGTTTCTGAAGAGTAGAGATACGGAGTACTGTATAACATTTGATATTGGTTCATATTCTCACCATCCATATAGTTTTCTAATTACACTAAATACATATGATGGTAATCCTCATTTTTAAAGTTGTCCCTTAAAAAAGTATAAAAATACGCCTTCCATTTTTCAGGATGACGTTCAGCAAAAATCTTAACTTATCTGAAACGATATCGATAATGATATCAGCTGTTAGCATAAATCAATTGGGATTCGTTTCTTTACGGTGTAGAGAATATTAAATAGGGATATATATTTGAATATCATTTTTTAAATATGTGAATGGAATTCTTTTTATTAATCTTTTCCTATCGTTTTATTAACAATCTAATTAACGATTAGTTAATAAAATCTAATATAAATATATATCTTATATATATTAAAAATATAAAGATAAAACTTATATAGGACTGATAAATGTGCGTATATCCTTACTGTAACAAAGCCTTGTAACATTGCATAGCGTAAAAAATCATAAATAGCAGAATCTAACAACGAAAAATTAAGTACTATTATGGTTTAAAATCTACAAATAATCATAAATGAAATTTAGTATTCCTACATAATAAATGAAAGAAATTGATACATTATTAGACATATTTATTCAATCATAAAATTTCATATGAATTCATTGGATTTCCACAATCTGATTGTATTTACCCACAAATGATTCACATTATGTGTTAATTAATAAACATTATCCAAATTTAGCACATAACTCACATTAATATTGATGATTTTTGGTAGATAAAGGCCTATAAGCTATTTATATCAATGATAATTGCACTAAATAATTCACATTATGTAGTATTTATCTACTTATCCACGAAATTTAATTTTTTTCTTATGATTTCTTGTAGATATTTGAATGTATTTAGACAGCTCATAATGTGTTTATTTGAAAGTATGTGTGGAAATATAGATAGGTATCATATTATTTTTGTATATGATTGCATAAAAAAAGATTCTATTATGAATAGAATCTAAGAAAGTTCCTTATGGTGAAGAAGGAGTAAAAGTCTTTTATATAAACGTATCAACACGAATAGCCCTCTATCTTGAATTTTTTCAAAAATAGAGAGCTGATTATGATTAGTTCGTTTCCATTGCTGTCAGTACTTGCTCAGCTGTTGTTACTGGGATGCCAGCACGTATTAACTGTTCAAAGGCACGCATAAATGTAATTAAATTAAAGTTATCTGGTACTTCAATAACGCGAAGCTTTTCTTTCGGTAATCTATCTATCTTTTCAATGAACAATTCCCGAACATCACTAGGAATAAAGCGCTCTTTATGCCCTCTTGCCTTTAAAAGTTCACGTATTTCTATTTCTAAAGCCATATAAGCGTTTAGGTTTGTACCTTGTTCATATGCGTACTTTCTAAACAACGTTTCTTCTTGATACTTTAGATAGTTGCGGTGATACGATTCCTCTGTAACAGGTACAGCAAATTTGTAGTTTAGTAATTCATACGTTTTGCGGAACAACTTTTTGATGTTTCGCAGAGAGTACATAGAGAAATGCAATCCGAAATCAAATACAGCTTGTTCTTTTTGTTCTTTTGGAACATGCTGTGTAATAAGAGGATAGATACCTTCTTTAGCCGCTGTATCAAGAATTTGATATTGTGATGTTTGATTTAATAATTTCTTCAGAGTATATACTAACTTGCTTGGATATTCTTCATTACGATCTATCATGTCACGTAAGCTATGAATTACACTTCGAATTTGTCGATGGCATGTATGTTTAAGCACATGAATAAATTTGTTCATGTCTTGTGTAAACTCTCCAATACTCATCTCTTGTAGTACAGATTCGATAAAACGAGCTTTGCGAGCATAAGTAAGCTTTGGTGTGAATGGATCGCGATACTGTACTTCTCCGATTTCTTTTGTACATAAGAAATCCGTATGTAGGGATAGATATAGAGTTGTATATCTTTTTTTATTCTTAACCCCTTTTTGTAATTTACAAATTTTAAATAGTGGAGTCCCTGTACAAGGTAATGCAGTTGTTAATTCTGTTATAACCGCACGGATTTGATGTGGGTATTTTTTATGTAAAAAGCGGTACATCCCACCAAAATGAGTTCTATTCCCTCTTTCATCTTGTTTGTCTAAGGAACGTTTTAGTGTAGTTTCACTGTGCTGTTGCATAGCAATATCTAAGAATAGTTTCTTAGATGCAACTGATAGCTTAAAGAAAGCTTTCGTAAATACCACTGGGCTAATATAAACATATGCATTGGCCTTTTCAGTTTCTTCATTCATAAAATGAGTTAATTTAATTGTATATCGGCCATCTAATTCATTTTCGATCGTAATGATGTTATGTATACTTAATTTCTTTAATGCAATATAGAATTGAGAATGCTGTATGTAAGCAAATTCTTCTTTATATAGTTTGTAATCTTCCCACATCATATGTATTGTTACATTTGGAATGACTCCATTCGTGTAACATTTTTTATGTAGATATAAGAAGACTTCCAAATCTGCGTTCGTAATACCATATAATTTATGCTTTCTTCCCATTGTTTCCGAAATAGCAGATAGTGTACGACGTGAAAAAGATGGTTTAGCCTGTGCTACGAAGCCATCTACATCGGCAATACGCTCCTCATATGTCATATGATCAACAATATCCTCAAGGTATGTATCCTTATAGCTGTAGTATTTCTCTTCGAAAGTTTCAACAAGTTTTTGCCAAGACTTCAGTGTTACTAAAACTGCATTTGTAGATTGTCCATTTAGACTACGTTGATTACGAATAATAAATGATTTCCCCATCTTTTTCACCTCCTACCTATAAATCCAGAAATAAATGCCAAAACACTATAAAATATACCAATTTTGATTATACCAAATCGAAATTTGATGAAATGCGTCTCTTTAAGAGGAAAAATAAAAAGATGAAACGTCCTTTAATCCCATGTGTATCAAGGGGTTTCAGGATTCGTGTAATTTTTTTTATGGTCATGATATGGCTATAGATTTTCATATTGGTAGAAAAGATGAAAAATAGAAAAAAAACCTTGTAAACATGATTAAATCAACAATTGTATCGATTTTTTTTAAAATAAAAGGAACATCATATAGCTATAGATTTTCATGTTTATAATTGTGCGTTAAACAGATAAAACCCTTTAAATAGTGATGTTAATGGGCTTTATCTGTAATTTTATAATTGAAAAAGGAACATGAATTGGCTAGGTTGGTTTTCATGTTTGGGTAAAAAAAGGGACATCATATAGCTATGGGTTTTCATGTTGCATAAATACATGAAAATAGAGTTAGAAACGTGTAAAGCCTTAATATGAAAAGGTTTATGGGGGGTTCATCTAAAAAAAAGGGACATCATATAGCTATAAATTTTCATAACTAATAGTATGGCTGTAATAAAAAAGCTTATATATCAGGCTTTAAGCACTTTTAGAAAAATTTTTCGATTTAGTAAAAAGCGTTACATAATGTTATTTTGTTTTCACGTTTTGGCTAAAAGGGACATCATATAGCTATAAATTTTCATAACTAATAGTATGGCTGTAATAAAAAAGCTTATATATCAGGCTTTAAGCACTTTTAGAAAAATTTTTCGATTTAGTAAAAAGCGTTACATAATGTTATTTTGTTTTCATGTTTTGGTGAAAAGGGTCATGATATGTCTATAAATTTTCATTTTAATAAATTTAAGGTGCTCAAAGTAATAAAAAAATAAGAGCACTAAACAAAAATTGTTAACAAGATTTTGTTCAGTGGAGTGCTTTTGATAAAAAGATTAAACTGTAGTTTTAGGTTACAGTAACTATGTTTTTAAAGTGAAATTAGAGCAAAATAAATAAAATGTCGAAAATGAGGGAATTTTGAGTTTATTTGTTGATTTATGTTATTTTTAATGTTAAACTCATAACAACAAAGAAAGAGTAAACAAAAACCCTTATCGTTTTAATCATCAGAACATTCTATTTTTTGTCAGTTGCTCCATTTGATTTACATGTTTGTGCATTGCTTTTCCACTCTTTCTTTGTTCTATTCTATAAAAGAAAACAACCTGTTTTTATCCGAGTTGTTTTCTCTTGTAAAGATTTAATTTGTTTTTTATAACAGTTGGAAGTACTATTTTAAAATTTATTATTGTTTAGGAGGGATAGCTAATAGTTTGGAAATTTAATGAAGAGTTTTTATTACAATAGAGTGAATCCAGAAAGAGGTGAAACATAAGAAATTTGGATGTTAGTTTTTTAATTTTTGAAAAGGAAGTATAAAAATATAGTGAATATACAATTACAATAAGGGAATGCAGTATAAATCAGTATACTTGCATTCCTTTGTTATTTATTTAACGAATGTACGTGAAGAATTCTCCTTCCTCAAGCGTGTGAGGGACGATAGCCCAACGGTAGGTGGGAGATGAATTTCGGTTTGGCATAGCCAAAAACGTTTGATAAACTAGCTATATGAAGTTCTTTGATAACTTGATATAGGAGGTTGCAGGAAGAAAATAGAGTGCGAAAACCAAGCCATTCGGTTCCTGCGTAAAATATCAACCGTACCCAGAGAGCATCCAATCGTTGGACATTTAGGGGCGGAACACCCCGAAGTAACGCTCAGGGAGACGAAAGGTTGCTTTCGCCTTGGAACTGAGAAGCTCCCACTTCAGGCTTTGCTAAGTGGCGAGTAGTTCACTTGAATCTAATCAATCTTAGATCTATGTTCATCATTATGTACATGTCCTTCTATCAAAACTTCATAGCATATTTCTCCCACTCCCCCACCCTCTGTAATAACAACATCTAATTGTTTTTCTTTTTTTAAGTATTCAATAGAAGTTTCCTTTGCTTTTTCGTGGGTTATTGGAAATTCCTTTTCACTCAATGGATTTTTGGTTGTTAATGTGATGTAAGTGAATAAGCCAATAACAACTAACATAATTGCAGAAATTCCAATTAATAAAGCTCTCTCATTGTTTGTTCTCCTTAGATGTTTTTTAGTGTAAAAGATTGATTAGATATATACTTTTATATTTAATGATATTAAAATTATAATTTTGTAATAATCATTCCTTTAATATTTTTCTTAGCCTACGAAATTAGCGTTTTGTTGATGCTGTCCTTAAATTTGGATTTTACAAATCTATTGAGTCTTGTATAATCAGTTACAGAGCAGGATTTAGAGATGCAAACTAGAGTCCTTAACATGTTAAAAGTGAAGCGAATGTATAGAATATTCTGACTTTATTTCTAGTTTTATAAAAAGGGACATCATATAGCTAATTATTTTCAAGTTCAGATTAATAATAACTAAATGTATATAAGGAGCCGAATTTATATGGAAGATGTTCTACAATTGTTTAGAGATGCACTATCAATAACGGAACAATTGTATAAACAAGATGAGCAATTGTGGCATAAATGGGTTTCCTATTATGTTGAGGTTGAAGCAGATAAAAGTAAAATTGTGACTTCAGAATACCTTTCTCCGTCATTTTCAATGCTTGTACAGTGGCTAGAGCAACAACAAAGAAAAGGTGTTTCTCCACTAGACATATATAGAAATATAGATGAGTATAGATTAATTATTGATGAGACAATAGGTGTCTTTATTGAACAAGAGTTTCGTAAAAATCAGACAGTTAGTAATAAAGTGCACACAGCAACAAGTGAATCAAATGTAAATACATTGAATGAAAACTATTTAGAAGTAAATAACTCAGCAGTGTATTATAAGTTAAGAGATGGAATAGCTAAAAATCAGTTTGAAGAAGATGAAAACACAAGGTTAAAATCATATCCTATTGAAACAAAAGATAGTAATGGAGTGGCACAGCTCTCCTCTCATAAGGATGAAGATCTAAAGTTAACGAATATTGAAGAAGCAGCAAGATGGAATACATTAGTAGATGGTGTAATGAGTAATATGGATGATCTAACTGCAGATTGTTTAGATACCATCACGATTCAATGGTTAAATGAAGCGAAATCACCTGATGAATTTATTGATTTTTCATATGAACAAGTTTTAGAAATGTGCAGTATTTCAAAGGCTAAGGCAAATGGTGTCGAATATTATAGGGTAGAAGATAAAATTAAAGTAGCCAAGCGGATTGCAGCCCTAGCGAGTATTTTTATATATCTAAATGATGACAATGAAGTAGTCGTATTAAATGATCGTGCTGAAACAGGTAAGCATTATGAAGTAAAACGTGAGGTAATTAAAAGACTATTCGTATTAGATTCTGTAGTTCTATGGAGAGATAAAAACACAAACGAATACATGGGAATAGAATCATGCCGAATCAAACCGGGAAGTTTCTTATCCGGATATTTATATGGATCTAATAGTACTACCGCATTATTATCAAAAAAGGCACTTGAATATAATAGTTATAGACACAAATATCATAAAAGGTTAATTCGATATTTGACATGGCAATGGAGAATACGTCAAATGTTTTCTAGTTTACAAAGACCTTATTCTATAGGTGGAGATAAAGGCTTGTTAGCTGTTATGGGTATAAACCAGAAGCAAAAACCGAATCGTATTCGAGAACAATTAGAGAATGTTCTTATGGATCTAGAAAAAGAAGAGGTAATTTCTCATTGGGAATATGATAATGGTTTAGAAGAAGAAAAGCTGACAAAGAAGAATTGGTTTAAAAACTATTATTCACAGTTAGGAATAGTAATATTGCCACCCAAAGAACTAATTAGTTCAATGGAAAATTTAGCAAAAAAGAAAACAATTGATACAATACATGAGGAAAGTCAGCCAATAAAGATTGTAGAAAAACCATTAGATACGAGTGAAAATGAACAAGTAATTAGAGAGAAAATAGAGTTTGTGCATATGAAAAAGAATATAACTATGCGAGAGCTTTCAATAGAGATAGGTATATCGCAGCCTACTCTTTCTAGATTTTATAATAAAAAAACAAAACGTCTCTCTAGTACGGCGAGAAGCAAATTAAATCAATGGTATAAACGACAGTTAATTATTGATAAGATGTAGGTTAAAAATTAAAGTGTAAAAAAGAGTCCTATTTCTAGGACTCTTTTTTTAGAGTATTTATATACAAATTATCCATTGAACTATCCCTACTTAGCTATGTCTAAAGTGTGGGATTCTTGACTAATAGTCCGGATTTCCTATAGTCTCGACAACCTATGGTATTTTCATGGTTGGATGGTATTGATATCGACGAATTTTGGGGCAATTTTGTGTGCACACCCCACTCATCCGGCTGAGATGCTACCTCCCCTTTACACGGTCCCTCCCCCACAGAACGATAAAATTACCAAAAAGAATTATGAGCCCTACTGGACGAAACAAATGATAGAAAATTCATGAAGATGTGTACATATTCATTATTGAAGTTATTAATAATAAAATGTATTATTGAAAAGCACTATTTATAATTCAAGTAATCAAGACTATGCATCAATAATAATTTGAACATTCAGAAATTATAATATTGTCTAAAAACGAGGTGAGGTTAATAGAAACAGTACATATTAAATGGTATGGATTGTATAGTTTAAATGATTTTTATAATAGAGAAGAAGCTTCTAAGAAGGGGATATTTGCAATCTCTAGAGTATATGCTAAGAATGAAACATTGATCTATATAGGAAAAACCAAAAGAAGCTTTATACAAAAGGTAAGGGAACTTAATAAGGATTGGATTTTTGATGAAAGCGAATTAAAGATTACATTAGGAATAATAGAATTTCCTAGTGGTGAAAGTTACTCTGAAAAAAAAGTAAAAGAGATAAAATCCCTTTTGATTTTACGACATACCCCATTAGAAAACAACACATCTTTATTATACTATAGAGGGCAATTTAATTTGAAAATTATAAATAAGGGAAGAAGGGGCTTAATTGTTAAAAAGCTTTCTACAGGAAATCTAATGTGGACGTAATTGGAATCACCTATAAAAGTGAAGGTTCCTTACGTACAGATGTTTATCAATTTTTAATGTATTAAACTATTTTTGAATAACATATGTCAGATGCTTGAAACAACACAAATTTTATTATGGTATAAATTCTTGTATGGGAATTGTAGTTTATTTCCATTGTTTAATAAAAATATTAAGAATTATAGGGATAATGCATAAAGATTAGAGGAGAACATAAATTCGGAGGTTTGAAAAATGGGACAAGTAAGCAGGTTTCAAGAAAAACAACAAAATCGTCGTCAAAAGGCGATTTTTAATATTGCATTTACTTTGGTATTAGTGACAGTTGGTATAGTGACATACCAGTTGTTTTCCCCTTCTGATACATCAAAGAAAGCAATGGCTCAAGAAAAGAAAGCAGCACAGTTAGAGGAGAAGAAACGTGAAGAGAAAGAAGCAGCACAGTTAGAGGAGAAGAAACGTGAAGAGAAAGAAGCAGCACAGTTAGAGGAGAAGAAACGTGAAGAAAAAGAAGCAGCACAGTTAGAAGAGAAGAAACGTGAAGAGAAAGAGGCAGCACAGTTAGAAGAGAAGAAACGTGAAGAGAAAGAGGCAGCACAGTTAGAAGAAAAACAAAAAGCAGAAAAATCGGTATCTCAAGAAAAGGGTTCTCAAACTAATTCTTCTTGGAAGCCAATTGGTACAAAGCAAGGAGCAAAACCTGAAATGAAATTCAAAGAAGGAACCGTAGATTGGAGTGAGATGAAACAAGCAATTTCTTATGCTGTTGATGTTCCAGAGAGCCAATTGATTTTTGATTTTATTGGGAATAATGGTGATAATAAAGCCTACGGTAATGTACGAAATAAGCAAAATAATAAAAAATATAAGGTTGATATTGATTGGGTAGAGAATCAGGGGTGGAAACCAACATCTGTTCAAGTGGTAAAATAATAGAAATGCAAATGTTCCCCACTCACGTTGTAAGGGACTAAGCTATTATTGTCCAGATAAGATAAACTTGGTTCTATATGATGTTTGAAGAAATTATGTATTTAAAAGCTTACTTTTGTAAAAGCTCAAAAAAGAGTCCGTATCAATCAGGACTCTTTTTGTTATATTGACAGTATTAGTTACCAAATAAACTTGCTGTGTCAAGATCTTCATATTCATCATTCAAAATAGTTGTTTCAGATTTAGAAACGTCTTCTTTTTTTACATCTTTATTATCGGACTTCCCTTCAGAAGCCTCAATTACTTCATTAGGAGATTTGATCTCATTATGGATGTTTTGGTCATCATTTTTGATAATAAGATTTGAATCATTTAATAGGACACGTTTAACCTCATTTAAAAAATCTTTATCTTGCAGTAAGATTTCTCTCTGCATTTGTTGTTGAATCTTATAATCACCAACATCTTGTAAGCCATGTTTATCAATGAAGTAACAGACAAGTTTATATAATGAATCTGCTATATTCCCTTGAGATTCAAACCATTTAAAGAATTCCTCGTTCTCAATTTTCTTGAGATTCCAAAAGAAAGATTCTCTTTTCTTGTCAGACATATTATCTCACCTTTTTTCGAGTAAGAATTTTCTTGATTACTTGCATCCCTCTAGCATTCATATCTGCAGCATATTTTTCTGGAATCCATAATAAGTACATACCAACTTGGTCACAGTACTCTAATAGTTGATCATATAACTCATCTTTAAAAGTAACACTTCCCCCACCGTATACACATAAAATTTCGGCTTCACTAGCTGTATTGCTTACATATTTTTCACTTGTATCTTCTAAGATAAGTTCAGCCTGTTCTACTTTTGTAATATTAAAGTACCCAGTTGCTTCTTCATGGTATTTATGATCGGGATCTTGTAGGATTTGTGAGAATTGTTGGCGTTTAATGTTTGTTCCACGTTCTTGGTTTAATAGCTTAACAGCTTCTTCTGTAGCATGCCCAACTCCACGTCTTTCTCCACTACAAGCATCAATTACTGGATTTACACCTACTGTGTATATATACTCAGTTGTTCCATCTCCAATGTCACTATGTAAGATCTTTTTGTTCTTAAAGAATCCTTTCTTTACTGTCTCTACCTCAAGTTTGTCTTTATATAGTTTAATAAAATCACTAAACATATCTTCTTCGCCTTCAAGGATTGCATATAAAGGAGGAACACCTTCTTGAGTAATGTTTGCACTGTTAAATGTTAAGCTCACTGTTACTTGTTCTTCCCCTACATAAACAACTACAACATGATTTGAATTAGTAAAACGTTGCTCTAGGTGCTTAGCATTTACAGGTGTCCATTGGCTTGCTGGAATAGCTGAAATAAGATCAACAGTCACATTAAGTGATTGTGGTAGTTGTTCAGTTCTTTCCCACTCAAGCTGAACTGATTTATTTGCAATCAGTCCAAGCATATTAATTAGCGGCAAATCATCATTATATTTTTGGCCTACTTTAATGTTCATGTTTTTTGGGTTCTTCCCTGTTAGCATCGCTCGATTACCAATAAAGTACATTCCTGATCTTCTAATTGATTTACTAGCAATATTTACAAACATATTATCTACTAAATTAATTACATTTTTTTGAGTATTTGTTTCTGTTACATTGGGCATTGAGTAAACGCTTTGATATACGTTTTTCATTTTTATGTATTCACCATTGATGTAACCTTTAAAAGAATCGTTCCCAATATCGCCTTCAATGTCTATATGAAGATTATTCCCTTTTAAATCTTTCATTATACATCACCTCTATAATTTTTATTTCTTATTTATATTTTATAACTATATTATAACCTAAAAATAGAGTTAAAACAAGGGTTTTAAAGGAGTTAACCTTAATTAAATATAAAATAGATATATTATAAATATAATTTAAATATTATTTTGGTTAATTTTGTTGTTTGATTAGGTGCATTTGGTTTCTACGCTGAAAAAATATCCAATAAAGATTAAATGAATATCTAAAAAATATCCAATAAATATACAACGAATATTTATTCCGGTTTGTTTGCTGTATTAATTTTTTTTAGTTAATTGTATGTTTGGTACGTCATTTGTATAAGCCTTGGAGAAGTTTTCTATATGTGTTGAATGGATTCCTTTAAGATATTTTTAGGAATTAAAGTTAGACTTAAAAGTTTAAGTTATAATCTTCTTAAGAGAATTTGATGTTTTCGAGGGTGTATCTGAATCCGTTAATAGAACAAACGTTATCAAAGTGTTATTTTAGTGTTTAACATTAAGTGAACGCTATCCGTTTTTGCAGCGACCATCCCTTTCATATCAACGTTTATGAGGTTTTTTGAGAGGGATGTGACTTATACTAAAGTAACTTATAGGGATTGTTGAACTACTCACTACTTAACATCCTTACGGACTGTTTGAATTGGGAAATTCATAAGTACAGAAACCTAACGGTTTCTAATTCAGTAGGCTATCCCCGTAGTTCCTATGGCTAAGAGACGAATGGCTAGATTTTTAACATTTTTGTTTTTATAGTCACAATGGGAACATAATTGACTATAAAAACAAAAATGTTTTAGATATCACAACAACTTGTTGGCCATGCCATTTTGCTTTACATTTCAACATTGTCCGAAATTATGACCCAGACACTTCGCTAATCGCTTTTGCAAGTTTTCTATTTTTGAGTTTGCTACTGACTTGTAAGCCTTCCTTACCAATGACATCTTGCTTTTTGATGTTTGCAAAGCGAACAAGGCCAAATTGCGGTAATTTCATTTTGTTGCCTACAATTGCAATATTTCCGTTCGTTTGCTTGGTTGTGTGGGATTGAATCTTATTCTTTTTAGACTTGAATTGTGGAGTATCATTTTGTTTCTTGCAAAAACGCGAAAGAGCATCTGCGAGGTTTTTTAATGTGGATTGAAGAGCAATACGATCTACTTCCTTTAACCAGATCGTATCCGGCTTCTTTTTTAATTGAGTGAGCTCGGCAGAGCAAGAAAATGGTTAAATACAAAGCGACTGCAACCTATTGTTTTAGCAATGGATATTTTTTGTTCTTTATTTGGAGTCTTCTGTCGTAAAAAGATAAAGTAGTGAGATTTGAAATTTTAATGTTTTCAAGAAAACTTGATGTTTTAGAAAATATATCTGAATCCCCTATAATATGAACGCTATTGAAGTGTTATTTTAGTGTTTAACATTAAGTGAACGCTATCCGTTTTTGTAGCGATTGCCCTTGTAATATCAATGTTTATGAGTTTTTTGAGAGAAATGCGATTGATACTAAGGCAATTTATAAAGTTTGATAAAAGATGTACAAGCTGATAAAGCTGAAAGTTGAGGATCAAGAAGGCTTTGTTTGTGAAATTAAGGGCCCATTATTTTAACTTTTTAGTTACATTAAAATGATACAAAGGGTCCTATCATTCTATGTTTTTAATAGATAAGCATAATTTAAGGAACATCGCGGGAATTAATCAGCAAATTAATATAGTTATAACGGCATATCAGTGAAGTCTGGATAAGATAGATTTGTGATATGGCTACATATTATATTAGTTGCTAATACTAAAGCTGTATCATTATATATAAGGTTAAAAGGTTCATTGCAACACATGCTGAACGCTATAATAACGATCAGTACTTAATGACAACAAAACTTTAATACAGTGAACTCTCTTCAACACATTTGCGCCCTTTGTAAAATCAGTGTTACAAAGGAATATTTTAATAATAAAATACGGAAGATAATCTTTTAAGTATTGAATATATAATTTCATTACAACAAGATTAAAAAATTATAGGATGGGCGCTTACAAAACGTTAAATTAACACTTTATAAAACGTGAACGCACAGCGTTCATAACCCGTTAAATCCACTACTATAAGGTAGTAAGATATCCTTACTTTGGTTCTATAATGTGAATTTATTAAAGTGCTAGGAAGTTATAGAACCTAGTGAAACGTCCCAAAAAATCTATGAAAAAACATTTTGCTAATTTCTGTAAAGTATGATCAATATATTGATATTAGTGGGACTAAGAATCTTTGAAATTCATGGGAAAGGACAAAGAGAAATGTATATAACTGTTGTCACGCTGGAATTGCCTTAAAGCGCAATAAAATTGCAAACAATACTCTAAATTTCATACAAGATTGAATTTAAATTTGAGATAAGGAACAACTATATAGAATTCAAGTATATACATGCTGTAATTTAGCATGAACGCTAGGCGTTTATGGAGCGTTCTTCCTTTTAATATCAAGGGCTTAAGCTATATTTGATTTGCTTAAAGTTAGAAAAGGAATTGGGGAAAAGATGAGAAAAGAAAGGCATTATTGATATATTTTCAATTAATAACATTATATTATAAATAAAATTATCAATACACAAATATATATATATAATGTTTTGTGGTTATATATGCATTATTAAAGATATATTTTACTTTCGAAGTTAAATAGATATCTCAGCATTTTGAAGATGAGTTAAAAAATAAAAAAAGCGGTAATTACCGCTTTTTTTTATTTTTTACCAATTGGGATATGCATTTTCTATCAAATACATATCCCAATTAGTTTCGATTGAATAAACGTTGAATGAACGTTTTTTTAGTGTTATCTTGCTGTTCTTGCCGATCCTCATTTAACAATTGAATTGCTTTATCCAGTTTTTCTTGTAGTAACTGAATTTGTAAATCCTTTTCTTCTTTTTCCGATTTTTCTTGTAATAATAAATTAATAATATCTTGGTTTTGTTGTACAATTTTTTCTTGTTGGTCAAACATATATGAAAACTTATCTTGAATTATTGAAATATCCATCTGTGAACGTTTCTGAAGTGTTACTTCAGTATCAATTTCTTCTTGAACGCTATCCGTTTTTTGTGCGTTTTCTTCAATTATATCAATGCTTCGTGTAGCGGCCTCTTCTAATTTCCAATTTTGATTTAGGTATTCCTTCATTTGTTTTAAAATATCTATATCATTTTCATAATAAATTCGTTGATTACGTTCATTTCTTTCAAATATGTACTCCATTTTTTCTAGTTCAATTGACCATCTACGAAGTGTATTAGTATTAATATCTAGTTGCTTTGCTACTTCTTGTGCGAAATATCCATATTCCAAACTTTACACCTCCATTATTTGTGTGTTAGATATTCTTTCTGTATTAGAAGGATCATTCCTCTAATAATAGAAATCTTTTTGGGCTACAAGGTAAAGGTCTTTACTACCTCCAAAATGATTCTTGAGCAGATACTTGTCTTTTAGATTAGTCTATGTATCTAATATTAAGGTTAATTAAATTATAAACGCTATCCGTTTTGATAACGTTCACCATTGAAAACAAGAAAATATTTATTAGACAATACAATAATTAAAGAATTACTTAAAATTTTATTATTAGAAGTTTGTTTCCAATATAAGAATTTTACTAGATATATGTGTAAGAATCAAAGCTTTCATTATTAGAATTAGTATCCAGATAATATTCTTTTAATTCCAAATACATAAAATATAAAAGGGTCTTTATGAACGCTATGCGTTTAAGTAGCGTTTTACTAGCAAATAATAATACCTAATTTAAAATAGGGATACTTCTAATAATATTTTTGGCTCTTAATCTGGCTTAAGCTTTGCCAAAAATGGCCTATAGGGTATTGTACACTTTTACAAAATCTACAAAGTATTAGAGGTATTTAATCTTAAACAGAAATAATGTTACAAGGCTCTATTTAAGCGTTAACTTTTTTTAATATGGAACATCTTTTCAGAATGTATTCGATAGATAGTGGTATTCTTATAATACTATATGGAAGAGGGGGAAGAGAGGGGAGCATCCCCATAGATTCAATTTGAAATAAATAGAATTTTATCAGATCTTAGGGAAGCCAATACCAGGCATCTACATAATTATTTATATATTTTGCAAGTTGCATCGGATTTCCTAAAATTAGACAACACAGAAAGAAATTTAAAATGCTATATTAAATAAATCTTGTTTTAAAAAGTAAAACCAATAAAAACATTAGAAAAAATTATGATGCCCTTAAACTTACTCTGGCAAGCTATTCAGGATTTTCTCTTAGTAAATTTCAAATTTAATTTGATAGTTAATGATGAATTAACCATAAATAAATTAAGGTTAATTGTATACGAAAATTGCCCGGAATTTCATAGAAGGGTTCTATAAAATGATTTGTATTTTTAAATTTCCTATGTCGAAAAATAACAAGTTTATGACCTTTTATAAGAGGGTACGACAAATGGCCTTGCTATATTTGATTTTTTTGAGCAAGGCTACATACTAGTATGATTTTTTTAAAATTAAGTACTCTCTTCTAAGAAATTATAGAAAACAAATCCTCTTTTTTTATTTGTACCATGTAGGGATTTCTTTTCTATTGCGTTCTGGTTTCTTCGCTCCCAGTTTTGTTTAGATTTTTGTCCAAACATCTTTATAAAATGTGCGGGGTTGCTATTTTGAGCTTCATTGTATTGAAACCATTGCACACATTCTTCAAAATCCCATCTAGCATAGCGGTCGATAAAAGGTGGCATTCTTAAAGCAATTGTGTATGCATCCTTTTCACTAAGGTGATTTAGTTCTTGACTTAAAATGTAATAATAGACCTTTCTCTGATCCTCACTAAGATAGTTGTCTAAATCTTGTAATCTGTTATTCTTTTCTTTTAATTTACAATCCGTATTTGATTTTTCTTGTTTGTTTGCGCTGTAAATATTTACAGAATTAGACGAGACTTGTATATCATTCTTTATATCTTCGTGATTGGTTACAACAGTCTTCTTAAAGAATTTTTCACTTAGAAATTCAGTGAAAGTAGAGCACACATCAATTGCTACAGCCCATTTTATCTTGAAGTATTCAATAATTTTTAAATAGTTGTTATGTATAGTTAAAATGTAAATTGAAGGAGCAATCTTACCATGTCTTCGTACTTTAATTTGTTGGCATACTCCCAGATCTTGCAGCCATGTTAACACGTAGTTAATGACAGGCTTTGAAATTCCTGATTTTTTGCTAATGTGTTCTTGTCTTACTTGGGAATATCCTTCTTGTACCAAGTATGATAAAACAGTTTCTAAAGCTTCATATTTTCGTTTTGTGAGGTAATCCTTCGTAGTAACACCCTCATATTCTAGGACAATATCATCAATGTAAGTAGTAACTTTCTTAATCGATTGATTAATAGCCCCTGGTGTTTTGGATAAATGCTTAATATGGGGACTAAGTTCCGTTTTTGCTCGTCTTAACAAAAAATTTTGTAAAATCACAAAAAAACCTCCTATTTCTCCCACTAAACACATTCAGAAAAACATGGAAAAATAGAGGTTCTTATTCACATTACATTCACTTTATGCTATAATTTTGAGTATAACATAAAGTGAACATTAAAAAATGTTAAATAAGACCCTTACTATTCTAGGAGTTTTAAATCGGTTCAGGTCGCCAAACTAGAGCCCGATTTAAAACTGAGTGTAGTGGGTTTTTTTTATGTTTACATATTTTTAAATTTGTTTTTCTCTTCAAAATACAATCTATCTTTCTATCTTATATTGTTATTAAAACAATATCAATCCCCTCGAGTAGGTTTTGTTATCCCATCTGTAAAAAACACATGAATTTATTCATTATAATATAACATATCCGAATTTAAAGGTTTGTGTTTATCATAATAATAATTATTAGAATTTTCAGTTAAATAAATATAAATATTTTGACAGTAGATGATGTACACATAACTATAAGAACTTCGTGTTAAAATATTTCTAATTATAAAATTTATGGGAAAGTAACATTAAGTTTAGAACATAATGACAGGTTTTGATTACCCGGTTATAAAAGTTAATGATTAACCTCCAAGAATATATCAAAATACTACACTATAGATTAAAACGTCTTTTAATAATTTATATTGGGTAATGTGTCTTGTGCTTGGGAGGGGACTTTACATTGGAGAATTTAATGAAAAAATTATCGAAAATTAAAGCTGAAAAGAAAATAAGTAGTAGACAACTAGCAAAGGAAATTGGAACGAGTAAAACAACAATTGATAACGGACTTCAATGTAAAACAGAAGAATTTAAATTTGAGGTCTTCTTAAATTTAGTTCAAGTCATTTTTGATTGTTCGAAAGAGCAAAGAAAAATCATTCATGAGTATATTCTTCTTTGTAAAACACCATTAAATGTACAAAAAGTATTATGTTATTGTCAAGCAATAGGAGAATACAAATTAATAGCAGATATTATAGAAAAACATGCGGACACAAAGGGGTTAAAGAAGTATTTAGCAGTTTATCAAATACAGAATAAAAGGAATCAAAACATAGCAAGAGGCCAGGAACTTCTAGATGAGATGTATGCCAAAAGTTTCTCTTCAGATACAGTGTGTCAAGCAGCTTTAAATATTTTATATATGGAAGCTATGTATGATAAGCAAAATTATAATGCGGTTATCCCTTATGCTGATCGTACAGATGTCATATTAAGAGAAGTGAAACAAGAGTATGTTAAGCGATGCTTGCAAATGAAATATAAAGAGCGATTAGCTTATATATATTTAATGAGAAATGACTTGGAAAGATGCCGCAGTACATGTTATGAAATTATTGATTCTGAACTGGATATTTCTATTATCAAAGCTACAGCTTGGTGCTGTTTAGGGGAAAGTTTTACGTTTGAATGCCCATCTACAGCTGAGAAGTATATTAAGAAAGCCATTTCTCTTTGTGAAAGTATTCAAGTTCCACAAAAAACACAAAAGTATTTAGCGTTTCATACTACACTAGCGCATTTGTATATAGAAAATGGTATTAAGCTGGATGAGATAAGATTTGACCTTATTCATTCATCTGAGAAGGCTTTTTTTGAATGTATGCATGGTGATTGGGAAAAAGGAATTAAACTATATGAAGATTTAAAAAAAGATGGAAAAAAATTCACGGCTTTCCAACAGTATTCATTTTCGAAAGTGAATAATGATATAATAGGATTAAAAGAATCTCTAGAATCTTTTGAATTAACGGGTAATATTTTTTATTCGCAATACGTCAAGAAAGAGCTATTAAAAGAAGAGGTGAAGTCAAGTGAATAAATTTTTAGCTGTTACGCTATATACCGTAATGCTATTGACATCGTTTTTTCAATTAGAAACACCAGATTCACAACATGCAAAAAAAGGACAGGATACAAATAAATATGTTATGCAAAGGATGGTCGACCCCGGAGGTGGTTAAGCCATTTAACCAAGAAAGACGCTACTCAAAAGTAGCGTCTTTCGTAATTTTTAGGGGCGGTTCATTATTAAATAGCGTAAAAATTTCGTGCCACTAACACATAAAAATCATGTGAAATACGGGAGGATTACAAAATGAATTTTAATCAAGAATGGTTTAATGAAATTATTGACCAGGATCATCAAATTTTAGAAACTTATCGTGAATTATTACTGTTAATTGTAAATTTCCAAGAAGAATAATGGATTTCAGTTATCTTTTAATTTATTTTTAGTCTCAATTCTATGTGTTAAGTATTTTGCATACTCAATTAATTCATTTTCTAATAATGGTTTATCTTTATCTGGAATATTTTTATAACTTTCATACAAATCTTGTGCTAAACGTTCTACAATTAATTTTCGATCTTCTGTTGTAAGAGCATCACTATCACCAATTTTATGATTTAGGAGTCGGTCAGTACTTACATTAAAATAAATAGAGATCTTTTGAAGCATTTCAAAACTAGGCTCTTTTCGGTTATTTTCCCAGTTGGAAATAGTACTACTAGCGACTCCTAAAACACTACCAAGTTCCTTCATATTTAATCCTTTAAGTGTTCTTAGAATTCTAACATTTTCTCCGAAATAATTCTGTATCATCTATTTCACTCCAATCGATTTATTCACCTTTGGGATATTAATTTGTTTTAACAGTGAAAAAAGTTCACCATCGGGATAAAAAAGTTTCCCGAAGGAATTGACATTCTACTTTAAGGGGAATAGAATGTAGTTAAGGGGGTGAGAAATTGACTTTATTACGCGATATAAGAGAATCAAAAGGGTTTACGATTCAAGAGCTGTCGGAGGCTTCTGAAATCCCCGTAAAAACTCTGTATCACATTGAAACTGGTACAAAAGGGGTCATTGAAAATAGGGCAAAAGTTCTTGCTGATATTTTCAACGAACCAATTGAAAAATTGTTTTTTGCTACGTACTATCGAGCAAAATTTGAATGAAATAAATTTCATTTACTCACTAAACAATAATTATACATCTATATTGTAAATGAACAATACAGAAAATAGATAACTAAATTAGTATTTTTTAAGTTAATAAATCTGAAAATTTAGTTTTGTCTTTAGGTAGAGTTCACAGTGTATACAGCAGAGGGAAAAGAAATTAGCAAAACTACTACAAACGAGCAAGTGATCTCACAAGTGAAGAATCTTCGATATGAAAAGTATACGTATAAAGAAACATTCGCATCAAGAGGATATTTACTCAATGAAGAAATATTCTATTTTGAAATTAAAAAGGATGGTCAAATCATTAAGTATACGGTGAAAGACCAGAAGAAACCGACACCACCTACATCACAGCCAGAACAACCACAAAAATCAGAAATACCCCAAAAGCCAAAGCAACCACAGGTACCGGAACAACCCAAAGTAACCGAAAAGCCTGTCATTCCACAACTAGAACAGATACCAAAGAAAATCGAAACGTATCTTCCGACAACAGACGGTAAAGCAGAAAATCCATACATAAAATGGATCGGTCTTGCGTGTGTCGTACTTGGCTTAATCGGAGCCGTATTTGCATTAAGAAATCGTAAGAAAGCTCAGCCTTGATATGAAAGAATATGAAGCTCATTTTAGTGAAATAGATGGAAATCCGTTAGGATTTTCTAATGGATGTCGCAATGCATGTATACTCGTAATTCCCATTTGGATAATTGTTTTTTGGATGGGGAGCAAGATATAAGAAACCGAGAAGGAGATGATATGAGATGTCAGAAATCTACGTCGGTAAAATGAAAAATTTAGGGAATCTTGTGGAAGGCGTTATGCGGCGCAAGAGTGCTTGGTTGCCTGACGAATTGAAGCAAGCAATTTCAATCGCTCAAACTGTAATTAAACCAGTAAAGCAACATGATTATTGGATAGAATCCGCTACAAAATTATTGGCAGGAAGTATTTTGTATCTGGATCAACGTCATAAAAACCTATATTACCTAGATGTGAAAAAAGTTGTTGAGTTCATGGAAAAAATATATAAGAGTGAAGCGAACTTGGTAGAAGTAGTGGATTCGCTTGAGAATGAGCATCCAGCTTATCATATCTTTCATGAGCTAGGTCTTTATTCTAAAGAAACAAGGGATGCGATAATGATCACTTTGCTATACATTCTTGAAAAACATCAACGTGAAAAGCAAGGGGAACAAAAAGAGTATTTTTGGTTTCAGTAATAGTCATAAGCGGAAAATGAAATAGGAAGGAGTGCAACGCATGTTAGGCGTAGCTAAGAAATATACAAAGGTGATTAGGGCGTTGAAAGAACTGAATGAAGGGGAAAAGGTTGCAGGGGTCATAAAAGCCCGTTTCGGAGCTTACAAATCGGTCATAGAGGATGTGAAGGAAACAACCGATGATTTTATTTTTATTTTTGATCCGAAAGGCATCTTTTATGAAGATACCTTCCAAGAAAAACGAAAACAAGGGTATCACATCATCAAATATGATTTACTAACTGGTTATGAAACCCTTGAAATAGATGTAAAACAAAAATCCGTTGTGTACATCAGTGTAGAAACGGAAACAAGTACGTATCAAGATAGAGGAGAAGCACTATCAAGTTTTCTTCAGTATCTAACAGAATGCAAGAATATAAGACCGATTCACCTGGTATTTCATCAATATGATTTGTACCCGATCCCTCATATGGAGCAGTTTTTAGAGGAAAGCGCAACATACCACATTCATCATTCAATCGTAGTTGAATCTCAATCCGCATTACAGCACATATACGGAAAAGAGGCAGCGCAACGCATTATCACTTCGTACAACACAACAATCCTAGCATGACATGAAGCACTCGTTCACTATTTCACCCTATCTAGATGGCTAGAAAACTAGACGAGGGAGAAGCGTTTTTCTCCCTTCCTTATCAAAAATAGGAGGCGTTCATATGGGAAAAGAACAAAGACTCACATTTTATGATATTGCCGCATCACAGGCTTATAGTGTTAAAACATTTGATGGGAAAACATACGAACTAAAAGGAACCATCGCTATTGAAAGTACTACAGGAAGTATCGAAAAGGTAGCTCAAATTTATTATCAAGTGCGCTCAGTTAGAGATGAACATCAAAACTTAATTGCCAAACGGAAAAATAAAAAAGCGGAATTAGTAGCTGTCAAACAAAAGTGTAAATAAAAAAGCGATTTTGAAGTGTGCTGAGAACATAGCACAAAGTATGTTGCTCTTTGACAATTTAGATATATATTGCGTATCTTTTCCTTTTAGTATTGATGTAGAGGGATAATATACGGCTTCCAATATATATGCGTGCCTCCCTTCGAAAGGTCACTAGAGGGGTTAGGTATACGATTATCGTTGGGTGAGTAAGATCGTAAAACTCATCTGTGACCACTGGGAAATGCATTGTATCAAAGATCTGTTTGTGTCAGTACTCGTGAGGAATATCCCATTTTGACATTCTGAAGAAGCGAGGAACATCACAACAGTAGATACATAAGGTTTTACGTTCACGCCAAAATACGTAGTGCGGTATTGGGCATATAGAAACTAAGTCGGGATTAGTCTCTATACGCATGCCAATACAGGGTTCGTCATTCCAGCCACAAATGATATTTCCATTTTCTATCCCACTTTCCTTTAAATGTTATAAACTAAAGACAGATGTTGAAGTTAAAATGTGTCTCATCACACTTCAAAATCGCTTATACAAATATGACATAGGGAGGAAAATGCATGAGTCGTAAAGGGTGGATCATTTCCGCTGTTGTTGGACTGTTAATTGCAATTGGTATTGGTTCAACATTTGTCTTTAGCTCGGGAAAAGGGGAAGTAATGGAACTTAGTCCGTTAGAAATGAAGAAGTTCATGAGTGAGGATGGCACAGGTTTTGTTATGTTGAACAATGATAAAAAAACAAGAGCAGATATACTTTTTAAAGTCGAAAAATTAGCAAAGCAAAACAATATACTGGTTAGAGAGTTATTTGGAGGTAGAGAGGATGTTCCAAGAACAAGTAATCAGTATGACTTCGGCTTGTCACAAAAACGTGATACACTTGCTTACTATGAAAAAGGAGAATTGAAGAAAGCAATAAAGTTTGACGAAACTAAACCTTCTGATTTTGAAAAAGAAGTTGGGTTATTTATTCAAGATTGCAAAGAACAATATCAAAAGTAATCACATAATCATTGAAAGGTGGTGATACAGTGGCGATTACGCAAAGGGAATTAAAAAAAGAAAAAGATATGGTAGCAAATCTATTAAGAGCCAATGGTCAGGATTATAACCATTGGCTTCATTTACATCATCAGAAATACATTGAGGAAAATCAAGATTTAGTAATGAAAGCTTTACAAGCCTATAAGACAATATCAGCAGAAGTAAAAGAAGAAAGCAAGCCGAATGAGTCAAGTCAGCTTAGTAATGTATAAGCATCTAAAAATGAAAAGGGAGTGAATGTATATGTTGGAAACAATAGCTCAAATGTTAGTGTTAGGTGATGCGATGGACGGTCTAATTAATACAGGGAATTCATTTGTTACATGGATGCAAAGAGGTGCAATGGTAAGTACAGCAATTGTTTTTTGTTTTGGCGCTTACCAATTAATATGGGGAGGGGAACGAGGGAGACATAAATGTATTTGGTGGTTTATTGGTGGAGCAGTCGGACTCGTTATTGTAATGGGATGCCAATACTTAGCGGAAAGCGTAAATACTAATGTTAAATTTGGTCAGATCTTATTCCCGTTTCTTTGGATGAAATAGTGAAAAAATATAAATAAGGCAATGACGAAGCTATGCAAAGGGTATGGCTTTTTTTGTTGCTTTTTTTTTATTGGAATTTGAATTTTATACAAAAAGGAGGCAGTTTTATGGATTTTATCATACAGTTTTTTAAAGAATTTTATAGTAACCCTGTGGGATTCTACTTGATTATGGCACTGATATCTATGTTAGTTTTTACTGTTTGTTATTTTATTTTCATGTGTATGGTGTCAAGTGAGCGAGCCTATGATTTTTTAGGAAGGTTGTTGGGAGACCTCTTACCATTAGTGTTTCTATTTGCTCTCTTCCTTGTATTAGGTTCTTTTCTGTACTATGCATTTTAATGAGGAAAAGAGAGTGGAAAGTAAATTTAAATCAAATGGAAGAAAGGAGAAACCATGTTTGTCATTTTTAAGAGTAGTAATGGAACAGAAATTGAGCCGGGTAAGCAATATTCGTTTCATGAAGCCTATACCTTAACGAAACAATTAGAACATGCTTGTAGAGAAGCAGGACGCCAAGAACATATTGATTTTGATTTGTTAGATGGTCATTCTAATGAAATTTATAACGGTACATTATCACTTGGTTCAAGATATGCAGATCACATTTTTGATCACATTTCTAAAAAAATGAATGTGATGCAACTAGATCCAGAACAAGAGGAACAAAAAAAGGAGCTGTTAGAAACGTTAGAAAGGGAAATCAATGATTCTCCTTTTCATGAAGAATATGAATATCACGAAGAATTACCAGTAAGAAAGGGTGAAGCCCCTTATAGTCCATCGGATGAAGTGATAACACAAGTAAAGCCTGAAAAGGAAAAGAGAAAAGGATTCAAAATTATTGCGAGTGTCATAGGAAGCGTGATGTTAATTGGAGCTGGTGCCATATTTACCTTTAAGTTATTCTCTTCAGAACCAGTTTCGAGTGCAAATGCTGGTTCTGAACAATATGTAGTAAAGGGATTACAACAGGCAGCCATTCAACAGTATGGAGAAGCAGTTAAATACTTCGATAAGGTCAATTACACAGAATTAGATAAAGATAGTCAGAAGGCAGTTTTATTTACTTATTTGTTAAATGGAAAGGCAAATAAGGCATTACAATATGAGCCGAAATTTGCAGAAAGTGTAGTTGCTTATTTTATTGGGATAGACAACATGAATAAGATCAATGAAATTGATGTCAAAAATGATGTAATCGACTTTGAAAAGGCAGCGCTTAATAAGAAATATGAGGAGGTAATCAAGCTTAAGGAAAAAGTCAATATGGATGGTAGACGTGAAAAACTCATCGTTGAAGCTTTTGTAAATCTAAAAAAATATGAAGATTGTTATTCTTTTGCCAAAACGCAAGGAAATAAAAACGTAATGAAAGAGGTCAAAGAATTAGAGAAACGAGATATTCAACAATCTACGATAAGTGAAGAGGAAAAGAAGGCTAAGATTGAAAAAATTGATAAAGATCTACAGAACATCTAAGGGGGAAAATAACATGCCATTAAATTATGAGAACCTGTACAAGAAAATGGGAATTGTTTTTCTTGGTGGTTCATTGATATTAAGTACGACAGGTTGCAGTTGGTTTGGAAGTAAGGAATCATCAAAAAGTAAATCAGCTATTACAAAAAAGGTAGATAAGAATAAACCGGAGGAAAAGAAAGAAAATCTGAACAAACAAGATTTTGAAGCAATTACAGAAAACGCAATTCAAAGTAAAGATAATGAGGTTGCTTATGTACTCGAAGAGCTGGATAAATCCAAAATTAATTTTAAAGAAAAATCTATTGTAAGTAATCTTCAAAATGGGGATGAAACCACTTCTCGTGTTCTAGCACTCTTTGATAAAGAAACAACAGATAAATCAATTCAAGATACAGCAAAGGATAATGTGATTGCAGCTATTACGGATAATAAGCCACAAGTCACCCTGAACGGAGATCATTTTGCATTTGGGGATCAAAATATTGATTCTTCAGTAGCGAGTATAGGAGATATTATTCCACCAGAGAAGAAACCCGATGCAAGTGTGAATCTACCAGCTACACCAGAAGGTGAGAATGGTAATACAGAAAATACAGGGACAGAAAAACCCAAACCACCCATAGAGCCACCAGTAAATGCAGGAAAACCGACAGAACCGGGTAAACCAACAGAACCGGAGAAACCGACAGAACCGGGTAAACCAACAGAACCGGAGAAACCAACAGAACCGGAGAAACCAACAGATCCAGGAAAACCAACAGAACCGGAGAAACCAACAGATCCAGGAAAACCAACAGAACCGGAGAAACCAACAGATCCAGGAAAACCAACAGACCCAGAGAAACCAACAGATCCAGGAAAACCAACAGAACCGGAGAAACCAACAGATCCAGGAAAACCAACAGAACCGGAGAAACCAACAGATCCAGGAAAACCAACAGAACCGGAGAAACCAACAGATCCAGGAAAACCAACAGAACCGGAGAAACCAACAGATCCAGGAAAACCAACAGAACCGGAGAAACCAACAGATCCAGGAAAACCAACAGAACCGGAGAAACCAACAGATCCAGGAAAACCAACAGAACCGGAGAAACCAACAGATCCAGGAAAACCAACAGAACCGGAGAAACCAACAGATCCAGGAAAACCAACAGAACCGGAGAAACCAACAGATCCAGGAAAACCAACAGAACCGGAGAAACCAACAGATCCAGGAAAACCAACAGAACCGGAGAAACCAACAGATCCAGGAAAACCAACAGAACCGGAGAAACCAACAGATCCAGGAAAACCAACAGAACCGGAGAAACCAACAGATCCAGGAAAACCAACAGAACCGGAGAAACCAACAGATCCAGGAAAACCAACAGACCCAGAGAAACCAACAGATCCAGGAAAACCAACAGAACCGGAGAAACCAACAGACCCAGAGAAGCCAACAGACCCAGAGAAACCAACAGACCCAGAGAAACCAACAGACCCAGAGAAACCAACAGACCCAGAGAAGCCAACAGATCCAGGGAAACCGACAGATCCAGAGAAACCAACGGACCCAGAGAAACCAACAGACCCAGAGAAACCAACAGACCCAGAGAAGCCAACAGACCCAGAGAAACCAACAGACCCAGAGAAGCCAACAGATCCAGAGAAACCAACAGACCCAGAGAAGCCAACAGACCCAGAGAAGCCAACAGATCCAGAGAAACCAACAGACCCAGAGAAGCCAACAGATCCAGAGAAACCAACAGACCCAGAGAAGCCAACAGATCCAGAGAAACCGACAGACCCAGAGAAACCAACAGACCCAGAGAAGCCAACAGATCCAGAGAAACCAACAGACCCAGAGAAGCCAACAGATCCAGAGAAACCAACAGACCCAGAGAAACCGACAGAACCGGAGAAACCGACGGAACCGGAGAAACCGACGGAACCGGAGAAACCAACAGACCCAGAGAAGCCGACAAATCCAGGAAAAGAAAATAAAACGGTAAAAA
Source organism: Bacillus thuringiensis (assembly GCF_014932895.1). Classification (GTDB taxonomy): domain Bacteria; phylum Bacillota; class Bacilli; order Bacillales; family Bacillaceae_G; genus Bacillus_A; species Bacillus_A thuringiensis_AA. The sequence continues at coordinate 78,100 of NZ_JACYOF010000009.1, forward strand.
TAGGTACTCATTAAAAGGGTACCTTTCTTATTGCGAAAAAAAGCTGTTATTAAATCAAAAAAAGGGCGGGATAAGTTATGAAAAAATTAGTAGGCAGTGTTTTAGCGACAGGAATTATTCTTTCAGGGGTCAGTGGAGTAAGTGCAGCAACAAAAAATGGCGTACAACAAGTTAGTCAGCAGGTAAAAACAGGATGGATTCAAGGGAATGGAACTTGGAAATACTATGAAAATGGGAAAATGAAAATAGGTTGGATTCAAGATAACGGAAAGTGGTATTACTTGAACAATGAAGGGTTCATGCAAACAGGTTTAAGAAATGTGAATGGTACTTATTATTTCTTTGACCTCAAAAATGGAGCAATGAAAACCGGTTGGGTAGATGGTGGATTTACTAATACAGGGATAAAACTATGGTATTACTTTAATGCAGATGGAAAAATGAAAACGGATTGGGTTCAAGATAACGGAAAATGGTACTATTTAGATAAAGACGGTTTCATGCAAACAGGTTTAAAAAACATTAACGGTACGTATTATTATTTAGACCGTCAAACAGGTGATATGAAAACAGGATGGGTTTATGATGCAATAGATAGTAAAACGGGTGTAGCGAGATGGTTGTACTTTGATAAAAACGGAGCAATGAAAACTGGTTGGATTGAACAGAATGGAAAATGGTATTACTTGAATAAAGAAGGATTAATGCAAACAAGGTTTGTTACAGTAGAAGGGAAAATTTATTATTGTGATCTTCAAACCGGTGAAATGAAAACGGGTCGGGTTTACGATGAAATAGATAGGAAATGGTATGAATTTGATCACTCTGGCGTTTTAATAGCAAAACGCTAAATAGGATGAACGCCATATGTATGATGAAAAAGTATCACTCAAATATAAGTTAGCTGAAAAAAAAGTACTCATTCCATTGAGTACTTTTTTGTTTGTTGGAATGTTTTTAATCGCTAATTTTTTACTCAATTTATCGTTAGAGCTGATAGAAACAACATTTAGTGACTTATTACATCCCAAGCCATTTCATATGGAGGTAGGATTTCTTTTTCGGATGCCGATTGCAGAGCATCCGATTTATTACTTGCTTGTTTTCCTTATAGTAATTGGAACCATAGTGAGAACAGTGTACAAACTAAAATCTTCCTTCAAAAACTTAAATAATCATCAGAAAGGATCTAGTCGTTTTACAACAGTTGAAGAGTTGAAAAAGCAATATCGAGCCGTACCAGATCGGGAGAAATCATTTAAAGGTGGCGGTGGTGTTGTTATCTCTCGATTAGGTGACAAAGTATTTATTGATGATAGTCCTGTAAACAATTTAATCATTGGTATAACTCGCTCTGGTAAAGGGGAAACCTTTGTATTTTCTACAATTGATGTCTATTCTAGAGCGGAACATAAGCCATCTTTAATTTTTAACGATCCAAAGGGGGAATTATTCAGCGCATCGAAAGAAACGCTGGAAGAACGAGGGTATCACATTGAAGTTCTGAACTTGTTAAACCCACTTGATTCTATGAGTTATAACTTATTGCAACTTGTAAAAGATGCTTATAAAGATGGAGATTATTCAACAGCACAAGCACTATGTAAAACACTTTCTCACACTTTGTATTACAACCCAACTGTCAAAGATCCTTTTTGGCAACAGTGCGCTATGAGCTTATGTAATGCCATGATATTAGCCGTTACAGATAAATGTATTGCGGAAGGAACAGAAGAAAAAATCACAATGTATGCAGTTGCAAATATGTTATCAGAACTTGGTTCAAAAGAGGTAATCGTAGATCCAAAAGCAGATCCACAAAATGCATTAGATTTATACTTTGAAGGGTTGCCAGCAGATAGTGTTGCGAAAATGCAATATGCAACCTCAAACTTCTCGAAAGGAACGACACGAGGCGGAATCTTCACCCAAACAATGAACGGACTCTCTATCTTTACGTTCGATGAAATTGCAAAAATGACTTCGAAAAACAGTGTGGATTTAAAACGTGTAGGGTTTGGAAAAACGATAAAAGGAAAAGTAACATCTAGAAAACGAGTAGAAATTGTATTTCCGGATGGCTCAAAGGAGTCTATCAAAGCAGATATCACAGGACGTTTTGCATTGGATTATAAGCAAGTAGTAAAAGTCGGGGATACAATCCAATTGAATGAAAAGGGAGCTGATAAAAAGAAAACATCTATTTCTATTACGAAAATAGATGAAAAGACGGGTCATACAGAATTTAAAGTAGTAGAAGAAAATGAAGATATACAGGTAACGACAGTGGATTATTTTGATAAACCAGTTGCTATTTTTATGATTACACCAGATTTTGATTCTTCTAATCATGTCATTGCTTCTATTTTTGTAAGACAGATCTATTTTATATTAGCCAAAGGTGCATCCCTCGCTCGTGGAGGGAAATGTCACCGTGAGGTGGTTTTTTGCCTTGATGAGTTTGGAAATATGCCGAGTATTGAAGGGATGGCGAATATTATTACGGTTTGTCTTGGTAGAAATGTTCGTTTTAACCTTGTTATCCAGGCATATGCACAATTGAAAAATAAGTATGGAGATGATGCAGATACCATTGATGGAAACTGTGGGAATACAATTTACATTCTAACAAACGATCAAGAAACCGCCGAAAAAGTTTCAAAAAAACTAGGAAATCAGACGATTAACCTACCTTCCCGAAGTGGAAAAGGTCTTTCTACTGATAAAAATAAAACGGAAGGTCTAGATCAACGCCCACTGTTAACAGCAAATGAACTTATGAGTTTTAAAGAAGGAGAAAGTGCCGTTATTCGTGTCATAAAACGTCAGGATAATAACAGAAAACGGATCAGACCTCGACCAATTTATAATACGGGAGAAACAGCCTTAAAATACAGATGGGAGTACTTAGGAGTAGAGTTCGATACGGATAAATCTATTTTAGATATAGATATTGATTCCCTACATGATGATGTAAATCCGAAAAAACTCATTGTAGATTTTCTAGGAGAGAGAAAAGCAGAACAAATTGAAAAAGAACCACCGGAGCCAAAACAGGAAGCTTCTTCTCAAGTAGAGACACCGCAACCAATTGAAGAACCAACAATGATGGGAATTGATGAAGATGTTCCCGAAGAGGCGTTTCAGCAGGAAGACAGCCCGTTTGATTCACTCACTATTGAAAATTGGAAATCAAAAACGGTTGTTGAATTTTTTGAATCGGACGTAGCGGTTTTGAAACTGGTTGATAAGTTCTTTTTAGCACAATTAGGGAAATCAATAGATAAGGTTGAACATCAAGAAATGGGCGAGTTTTACAGTGAATTTCAAATGTTAGCGCACAATGACCACATCGACAAAAGTGTTTATCAAGCAGTTGAAAAAAAGATTAATCGAATTTTACGTGAGTTAGAAGAAAAGGAACAAGTAACGAGTTAGAAAAGCACTCAAATGATTGAGTGCTTTTTTAAATCCAGAAATAAAGGAGGAAGCGAGAATGGAGATACCGACAATAACGGATAAAATGCAATTGATTTTAGATAGTTACTCGCCATTTGTAACAGAGGAAAATGAGGTCATTCTTGGTCTAGAAGATGCGGTTCTTTTCCTTTCAGTAGATCGGGAACACAAGGGGAAATTGATTATTCGTATTGACAGACTGAATGAAAGAGTGAATTGGACAGCAGAAGAAGTATTAGGGCAGTAGTAAGAAGCATGAGAGGAGGATAAATAGTGAAAGATGAAGAGATTTTAAAGGTTTTGGAAGAATTCTCGGATTATCTTCAATTAGGAGACATCGTGAATTATGTATTACGTTGGATAGGATGGTTTTTAATTCAAGGTCTATCTTTAGTTGTAGATGCCTTGGAGGGTGTGACAGATGCCATACTGGGGATTAAAGGATTCTTTAATTCACCGGAAATACAAAAGTTTGTTGATATGTTATATCCATTGTTTGTCGTTCTTTTAGCCATTTCGTTTTTATATATTGGCTACATGTTCATTATGAACAAACAAATGAACCGCTCTCAAATTATCATCAATATTTTCGTAACACTGAGTGTACTTTGTTTATTAAGTACTGGTATGACAAAGGTTGATAAGTTCACCGATGATGCCATAGCAGTTGTAAAATCAGAGCAAAAAGGCTCTTTGAGTGATGAAATTATTAAGAAAAATATAACGGATGTTGCAGTAATAGATCAAAACGGATGGAAAAAGAAAGAAGATATGAGTCCCAAAAATAATATTCCAGAAAAAAGCATTAGACAAATTGATATTACTGAAAAAATAGATAAAGATTTTGAGTTTGCAAAGGGTAAGGAATTATCTGAAGGTGGTCAAGATATTCTTAAGAATAAAAGGGTAATGGATGGTTTAGGAGTTGCATCTTTAGCTGAATTGAAAGATGGATGGTTTGATTTCTTTCCCGAAAAGTATTATCGCTGGCACTGGAATTTTTGGAACATATTCTTTACTTTATTGATAACTGGCGCAACGTTGTTACTGGTGAGTATTAAATTAGCTAGATTATTTTATGAATTGGCATTTAATTATTTGTTAGCGAACATATTGGCACCAGCCGATGTTGCGAATGGTCAAAAGTTAAAAGCGGTGTTATCCAATATCCTCAATATATTTGTAGCAACGATTATGATATTCCTATCTTTGAAGCTATATATAATGGGAACGGCGTTTCTCCATGACAAATTAAATGGTGTACCGTATCTGATTGCATTAGCGGCATTTAGTATGGCAGTTTTAGATGGTCCAGCAGTCGTAGAAAGGTTATTTGGAATTGATATTGGATTAAAGAGCAGTTGGGGCATGTTAGCAGGTGGTTTCGCACTTGGTAAAGGAATAGGTGGCCTTGCAAATTCAAAACCGATGAAGGGTTTAGGAAATATGATTGGAAAAGGAGCGAAAGGTGCAGCGCAAGGAACTGGTGTTGCAGCGGCTAAAACGGCAGGTGCGGCAGCAATGGCAACAGGTGGAATGGCTGGTCTTATAAGTGGCTTGAAAAAAGGGAATGAGTCTGAAAATAAAGAGTCCTTGCAAGATCAGATGAAAAAAGCGGATCAGAAGAAAGCAAATGGTAATGATTTAGCAAATAAAGAAAAAGAAAAAGGTAACTTAAATAAGGAAGAAGATAAAAAGAATGGTGGTACACCATCTATTCAAGAAGATATGAAAAAAGAAGGGAATGAAACCCCAGGGGTAGCAAATGGGCAAGAATCGGGAACAACAAGTCTTCAAGATGAAATGAAAGAAGCTGGAAAAGCAAATGGAGCAAGTGAAGGAAATCAAACAGCCGGAGGAGTAAGACAAGGAACAAGTGAAGGAAATCAAACAGCCGGTGCGGTAAGACAAGGAACAAGTGAAGGAAATCAAACAGCCGGTGCGGTAAGACAAGGAGCAAGTGAAGGAAGTCAAACACCAGGAACAGTAAGACAAGGAACAAGTGAAGGAAATCAAACAGCCGGGGCGGTAAGACAAGGAACAAGTGAAGGAAATCAAACAGCCGGTGCGGTAAGACAAGGAACAAGTGAAGGAAATCAAACAGCCGGGGCGGTAAGACAAGGAGCGAGCGAAGGAAATCAAACAGCCGGTGCGGTAAGACAAGGAGCAAGTGAAGGAAGTCAAGTAGCCGGAGGAGTAAGACAAGGAGCAAGCGAAGGAAGTCAAACACCAGGAACCGTAAGACAAGGAGCAAGCGAAGGAAGTCAAGTAGCTGGGGGAGTAAGACCAGCAGTAAGTGAAGGAAGTCAAACACCAGGGACAGTAAGACCAGTAACAAGCGGAAGTAGTCCGGTATCAGTGGAAACGCCAAGACCAGTATCAAGTGAAAGTAGCCCGGCACCAGTGGAAACCTCAAGACCAGTAGCAAGTGGAGGAAGTCCGGCACCAATGGAAACCTCAAGACCAGTATCAGGTGGAAGTAGTCCGGCACCAATGGAAACCTCAAGACCAGTATCAGGTGGAAGTAGCCCGGCACCAATGGAAACCTCAAGACCAGTATCAAGCGGAAGTAGTCCGGCACCAACGGAAACCTCAAGACCAGTATCAGGTGGAAGTAGCCCGGCACCAATGGAAACCTCAAGACCAGTATCAGGTGGAAGTAGCCCGGCACCAATGGAAACCTCAAGACCAGTATCAGGTGGAAGTAGCCCAGCACCAATGGAAACCTCAAGACCAGTATCAGGTGGAAGTAGCCCAGCACCAGTGGAAACCTCAAGACCAGTATCAAGCGGAAATAGTCCGACACCAATAGAAACCTCAAGACCAGTAGCAAGCGGAAGCAGCCCGGCACCAATGGAACCATCAAGACCAGTATCAAGTGGAAGTAGCCCGGCACCAATGGAAACCTCAAGACCAGTATCAAGCGGAAGTAGTCCGGCACCAGTAGAAACACCAAGATCAGTGCCAAGTGGAGGAAGCCCGGCACCAGTGGAAACCTCAAGACCAGTATCAGGTGGAAGTAGCCCAGCACCAGTAGAAACACCAAGATCAGTGCCAAGTGGAAGTAGCCCAGCATCAGCCGACATCGTAACGGTGACACATAGTAGCCCAATTATTCCTTATGAAAGTGATAAAGAAGTGGCGGCAAGTAGAAGTCAGGAAACACGGACATTAGGACAATATACAACAGATAAAGTTAAACATACGACATCATCCGTAAAACAAAAGGTAAGAGGAGTCCAAGAGCGTATTCATAATTCTGAAACGGTACAGAATACAAAGCGTTTGTATCAGATGGGGCAAAATACCGGTAAAAGTTGGAGAGATATAGTGAGCAAAAATAAAAATAATACGGATAAAAAATAAGCGTAATCGTACGCTTATTTTTTATTGTCGAAAAGGAGGGAATCCCAATGAGAAGCTATCGGATTCCGAAGGAAATCAGTACAGAATTACGGATTAATAAAGTGTTATATCTAATAGATTTTTTCTTACTGATTGGTTTATTAGTTGTAACGATGATTCTTAGGAACTTTGTACATGACTCATTACAACTCCCATTCGTCATTTTCATGGTGGTTATTGCCATTATTATGATATGGAGACCAAGTACAAATCCGCAAAAACGAATGTATGAAGTGTTGATTATTACATTGCTAAGAAGAAAAGGTGCATATTGTGCCATTGATAATGATCAATAAGGGAGGGGTCACATATGGCGTTATTCAGCGAAAAAGATGTGGAAAAAGAAGAGCCCAAACAACTAGAAATACCGAAGAAAAAAGCATTTCGATTTAACGAAAAAAATGTAAAAGAATCACTCTCTGAACCAAAAGAAATTGTGAAGGTGGTACCCAACAAAAAGAAAGAAGAAAAAACAAAGGTGGAACCAAAAGTAAAAAAACAGAAGAAAGAAAAGCCAAAGAAAGATGCTTCAAAAGAGAAAAACCCAAAACTTTTAGGATTTTTCTCTAGAAAAAAGAAAGAAGCACCACCAAAGGTAAAGAAAAGTATTGCGGAAATTATGCAAATCGTAGACATGACGGAGGATGGCATATTTGAGCTAAAAAATGAGGAGTTTTTAGAAATTCTTCAAGTCGAAGGTGACGATATGTTCTCTAAGAATAGCGATGAACAAGCATTTGTTATTTTCTCACATGCGTATTTTTATCAAGCCTACAAACAGTCCATTAAACTCGTCTTTTTAAACTTCCCATGTCAAACTACCGAACAGCAACGATATATTGAGAAGAAAATTAAAGAATGTACCAGTCCTTTGTATGAACGAATTTTAAATCAAAAGCTAAAAGAACTGCAGTTTTTAGAATGGGGCAGAACCAATCGTGAAGCCTTCTTATTTATTTACGGAGAAACGGAATTAATCGTAAAAGAACGTGTAGATGCAGCAAAGCGATATATCAAGCGCTCTACCGAACTATTAGAGGTAGATGAAGAGAAAAAGTTAGAGCTTATGTTTAAATTGTTTAATCAAAATGCAAAATTGGGAACGAAAAATATATGGTAGTGAGGGGGAAATAAGATGTTTGCGTTCAAAAGTAAAAAGTCCAAAAAGGAAAAACAAGAAGAACTAAAAAAGAAGAAAGGTTATAACCCTCATTTAGTAGCTAGAGTTCAGCCACAAGGGGGAATCAGTTTTAAAGAAAATTATGTGCAAACAGGTGATGGATTAAATACTTGTATTCATGTTTTTGATTATCCAACAGAAGTAAATGATTTTTGGTTAGAGCCAATTATGAATATGCCGAATGTGATTACGACATTAGATGTAATGAGTGATGACCGAAAAGAGGTCGTTGAATCGATTAATAAATCCATGAGTGAACAAAGCGTTCGGCATGATACAGCGAAGGATAATATAGATCGAATTGATGCGAAAAATGAATTTTTAGAGCTGGAAGCTTTATATACGGATTTGAAACAAGGTGAGGTCATGAAACGTATTCATATCCGTATCTATGTTTCCGCTAGAACATTAGATGAGTTAGAAAAACAAGTAAAAGAAATCATGGAAATATTAGAATCTTATAACTTTCGCGGAGCTGTCTTCTTAAACGAACAAGAGTATGAATGGGATGCACTCGTAGCGAGCTTTGATACACAAAAAAATTATGTAAACAGAAGAAAGGGAAAAGAAATTCCGGCAGTCAGTTTGGCTGGTGGGTGTCCGTTTCATTATTCTTATTTGCATGACCCATACGGTACGTATTATGGAACAACGAAAACAAAAGGAAATGTTATTTTTGATATTTTTCATAAAGACGAACAAAGAAAGTTTTATAACGGTGTAATGATTGGAAAACCTGGTGCTGGAAAATCAACATTGTTAAAAAAGGAGACTGTTGACTATGCAAGTAAAGGTCACTTTATTCGTGTATTTGATGTGGTAGAAGAGTTCACAGATACAGTGGAAGAACTAGGTGGAAAGACAATTTCATTAGATGGATCGGAAGGTCAAATTAACCCACTTCAAGTGTATAAAACAGCGGAACTTGAGGAGGTTAGTTTTACTCAGCATTTATCTAAACTGACAATCTTTTATCGATTCATTGCACCAGAAGCAAAAGATGATGAAATTAAAGAATATGAAAATTTACTTCGTAAATTATATATTCGTATGGGATTATGGAATGATGAAAAAGGAGCGAAAAATGAAATTACAACAAGAAAATCAAAAGAATATCCTATTTTCTCTGACTTTTTAATGTTTGTTCGCAAAGAATTATATCAAGATGTAGAAGCTAAAAAACATCATGATAATTTAGGAGACAGTAGAATTCATCGTTTAGAATTAATTGAATTAAATCTTACGAATTTAGTAGAAGCATATGCAGAATTATTTGATGGGCATTCTACAATTGAAGATTTCAAAAAAGAACAAGTTGTATCCTTTTCCTTACGGAATATATCCAGTTTTAAACCAGAAGTATTCCAGGCACAGATTTTTAATGTGTTAAATCTCCTCTGGGATGAAATGATTTCAAATGGTGCGCCTCAATTAAAAGCCTTTAACAAAAAGCAACTGGCTTTTGAAGATGCTGTACGATATTTAATTATTATTGACGAGGCGCATCATATTATTAACACACGAAAAGAAAGTGCTCACGCCTTACAATTTTTAACGAAACTTAGCCGAGAAGATCGAAAATATTTTGCAGGGCTTTTATATGCAAGTCATACGATTCGAGACTTTGTACCGGAAGGGTCTTCACAAGAAATGATTGATGAAATCAAAAAACTCTTTGAACTTACACAGTATAAATTTATTATGCAGCAAGATAATAATAGTTTAGATATGTTACGAAAAGTATTTGCAGGACAGCTAAGTGAAAGTGAGATTGCAGCAATTCCACATTTACCAACAGGGGATGTCATTTTAAGTATTGGAGCTGTAAAAAACATTCACTTCCATGTAGAAGTAACAGATGAAGAATTGATGTTATTCGGGGGAGGTGCTTGATATCATGCATCTAGTTTTAAAGGTTATACCAAAGAAATGGCTCATCACTTTAGCGCTCATTGTGATGGGTCTTTTTTCTTTTCTTTTACTTGGAGTCGTTAGTATTTTCATAGCGGCAATGGGGAGTGATAGTGGAACAGACACAGGTGATATTACGTATACAGGTGAGGGGCAAGTCATGAATGTTTCGCCCGAAGTTTTAAAATGGGAGCCAACCATTCGGAAGTATGCGAAAGAGTTTGGAGTAGAACCATTTGTTGCTTTAATGCTTGCACAAATGATGCAGGAGAGCGGCGGGCGAGGTAGCGATCCGATGCAATCATCAGAGGGCGCTTTTAATACAAAATATTGTAAATCACCGAACTGTATTACCGATCCCGATTACAGTATTTGGGCTGGTGTACAGGAATTTAAACATGCGATAGAGCGAGCTGGTGTAACGGGTCCAGGTGACATGGATCATATCAAAACAGCACTTCAAGCGTATAACTTCGGGACGGGATTTTTTGATTTTGTTAATTCAAATGGTGGTAAATATACGAAAGAATTAGCAATCAAATTTTCACAACAACAGTATCAAAAAGTAAAACATACTGGTATGTATCATTGCCTTAGACCAGAGGCCGTACCGTATGAAGCGTGCTTCGGCGATATTTTGTACGTTGACGCAGTTTTGAAATATTATCAGCCGGGTACTGTCGTTTCTGGTGGAGGAGGAAATGCAGGAAGTGGAGGAAGTAGCGGTTCAAAAGTTGCCGATGTTGGCCGTCAATGGATAGGTCGTTCTACGTACGTATTTGGTGGTGGGCGAACGCAATCAGATATCGCACGAGGCATCTTTGATTGTAGTAGTTTTGTACGGTGGGCGTTTGAACAAGTAGGAATGAATGTTGGAGATATTGGTGGAACAACAACAGAAACATTGAATAAAATCGGTACAAAAGTATCAACGAATGATATGAAACCAGGTGATGTTATTTTCTTTGATACTTATAAGCATGATGGGCATGTTGGCATTGTAATTGATAAAAATACTTTCATTGGATGCCAAACAAATAAAGGTGTTTCCATTGAAGATTTAAATAATCCGTATTGGAAAAAAGTCTTTTCTGGTCATGTAAGAAGGTTCTAAAAAAATTCAAAAGTAAAGGGGAAATTAATATGAAATTAATAGAAGCGCCGTTTGAGGAATTTAAAAATGAAGTTATTAAACCATCAAATTATTTGATACAAAATGTTGATGATTCAAATTTTCTTTTACATCGAGAATTGAAAGAAAATGAGATACCGCACTTTATAGAACATGACACATTTCACTATGAAGGGAAAACTTATTTATGGGTGATAGCAAATTTCCCATCAGAAGATGCAGCAAAAACAGCAATACAAACATACTGGAATGCTACTAAACAACTAAACGATATTACGAAGTAAAGGAGAAATTAATATGAAAGATAAACGAAAATCCTTGTTTATTGTGTTTGTCATTTTAGTTGTAGGTGTAACAGCTTTTAATATCTATTTGAGCAAAAAATCAATGAGTGATGGCAAAGAAAAGCAGCTAAAACTTTCAAATGAATTACTAACAAAGCAAAATGATGACTTAAAAAAACGATTGGATAAGGTGCTTCCTTCCGCACAAGAACAACAGAGAAGGGCGTATTTAACGACAGCTGAAACGTTTATACAATTATCATTTCACAGAGAAAAAGAAGGGTACAGCGAGCGAAAAGAAAAGGCAAAATCCATTATGAGTGAAGAGCTTTTACAACAATTTTATCCAACTGATAAATACGAATTAGGAGATACGTATAAAACGAAACCAATAGAAATGAAGTTTTATTTACAAGAAAATGAACCCGATAAAGAAGAAGTAAATGTGTTAGCTGAATTTATAAATGTCACGACGGATTCAACGCAAAATCGAGAAGAAAAAGTAAACAATGTGTTGCGAATCATCATAAAAAAAGAAAAGGAAACATGGCGAGTTACAAGTGTAGAAGAACTAAATATGAAAGTTCTATAACGAAAAAGGCGGGGTGATATTGTGATAAGTGCAATCGGTAAGAAGAGCGAAAGAATCAATCTAAGAAAAAATAAATCGTGGGTCTACCTAGCAATTATCAGTTTTCTATTTTTTGGTTTTTTCGCTTTCTTAACATCGAAAATTTACATGCCAAACGATGAAAAACTATTTCATACGGAAACAAATAAAGTGATCAAGTTGTCGGGAATGGGGAAATTGATTGTAGAGCAAAGGGAATACAATCCACACAAAAACTTTATACAAATTCGTTTTCGAATAGAAGGATATGAGGAAACAGGATTTACGTTTAAGGCACAAGAAAAAGCAAAATCTGGTGTTCAATTACCTGTCAAAGTGTTGTATGAAGAGAACGGAAATTATGTGGTTGAAGTAAAAGAGTTATCTCCGAATTGGGGAGCGTTAGCTTTCGATATTTACAATAAAAACGGTGAAAAAGAACAAATGGATATTCGTAAATTTACGCAAGATGTTAACGAATATGAAGAAAATGCATCAACAAAAAGTCCGAATAAATTAGTTCAGACGATTTTTACTGATCAAAGAAAAACAAAAGCAAATGATGAATTATTAGCTGAAAATAAAAAAACATATGAGTTAGATTTTATAGAAAGGGACAAAAAGGATATTGAAACAAAGATCGAAAATTATGGAAAAGCTATCAAGCTTGAAGAAGAAAATGGGAAGACAGTTTTTGAGAAAGTAAAAGAGCTGAAAGATGAAATGAAGTACCAAACCGAAGCAGAAAAAACCGAAACACAATCCCAAATAGCATCCTTAGAATCTAAAATAAAATCATCAGAAAAGAACGTTGAATTGTTTAAAGGAGAACAAAAAATTGCACGAGATAAGATCAAAAAATTAGACGAAAAGGCAAAAGAAATTAATAAAAAGTGAAAAAAGTCATGTCGTGAGTGAGTCTACATCAGGGGATTTCGTATCGTGAGTGAGTCCACATCACGAAAAAATGAGTCGTGAGTGAGTCTACATCAGAAGATTTTATGTCGTGAGTGAGTCTACACCTAGAAGGTTTTCTTGTTCCCATCGTTTCGCTAGGCTCCGCCTAGCTTCACACCTTAGGTGGGAACAAAAACCCCTTATGCTCTTCTCACTATTTTTTGATCTCTACCCAGAATTGCAGAAAGGAGAGGGAAAAGTGGAAATTAGAATAAGAGAAGTAGATCCAATTGCCGTAAAGAAAATAGATGAAATGGCAAAGAGGAACGGATTATCCCGGCAAAAATTTTTGAAAGCTCAAATTGAAATGCTGGCATTTTTTCAGCAACAAAATAAAAGGGAAATGGAATTAGAAAATCTCGTTGAAAAGAACATCCATATGATGAGTGATTGTTATAGCGCAATGGAAAAAATGAATGAGTTTATTCGAATGATGATGCAGGATGTTGAAAATGAGTAATACCGTTTCTGTTCAATCTTCAGTCACACCGGGTGTTGTTTTGAAAACGAAATTTGTGTTACCAAGTTCCGATGCTTTTCAGAACTATATCGAGTATGTAGATCGGGAGGAAGCGAAAGGTGAAGTGAAGCTGAATCCGAAAATGTTCGAAACGTATCAAGAGTATATGGGGAATCCAGAAAAGACATCGGCACTATTTACGGAACATGCAAACCGTTTAACAAAAAGGGAGAAACAATCCTTAAAGGAAATGTTTAAAACCGCTCATGAAAATGGAAGTATCATGTGGCAAGATGTCATTTCTTTTCATAATCCTTGGTTAGAAGAACAAGGCATTTATGATGAGAAAACAAAAACATTGGATGAAAAAAAGTTGATGGATGTAACACGGCTTGCGATGAAGGAAATGCAAAAAAGAGAGGGATTAGAAAAGAGCTCTATCTGGTCGGCGGCCATTCATTTTAATACAGATAATATTCACATACATGTAGCGACTGTTGAACCATTTCCAACGAGAGAACGTGGCAAAAGAAAACCCAAAACATTAGATGCGATGAAGGGAAAAGTCGTAAATAACTTGTTAGATCGTAAGCAGGAACAGAAAAAAATTAATGATTTGATTCGGAATAATATGGTGGGAGGTAAAAAAGAAGATACCGTTTTTAATTGGCGCAATCAACATTTGAAACCGTTGTTTTTACAAATCTATAAACAATTACCAAGTGATAAAAGACAGTGGCAATATAGCTACAATACCATTCAACCATTGAAGCCGGAAATTGATGAATTAAGCAGACGATATATTCAACATCATCATAAAAAAGATTACGATCAGTTTCTCCAAAAGCTAGATAAAGAAGTTCAAGTTTTTAAAGAAGCATATGGGGAAGGCAAGTATGATAAGAAGCAATATGAAAATTACAAGACGAATAAAATAAATGACTTATATAAAAGAATGGGTAACGCCTTTTTACAGGAAATGAAGGCATACGATAAAGAACAAAAGAGAATCCATCACACGAAAAAATCAAAGACGTTTCGAAAATTTCAGCAGAATGTATCTATTCAGTACTCTATGAGAAAAGTGGAGGGTGCTTTTAAAAGTGAATATGAAAGTTGGAAGAACCAAAAGTACTACGAACGTATGCAAAAAGAAAGTGCATATCAAAACGAGAGGGGTTATTAAATGAAAGACTTTCGCATGCAAATTACAGTAGATGAGGAAACAGATACGTATATTAAGGATTATATGGAAGAACACAATATCAGATATAACGGTGAAGCAATTGTTAGGATTTGTAGAGAACATCAAGCATCAAAAAATACAGAATGGTCATTGAATTATGTTTCTGAAATTGTTTCAAAAAATCTACATGATGTATTGAAAAGTGAGTTAACAAAAATACGTCTTGGTGCAAACAGTGCGGATCGAAATACACAAGTTTTAATTGAATTAATGAATGGATACTTTTTTGCTAACGACTTGGATTTAGAAAGTATTATTACAACGGATAAAATAGAGGTCGGCGGCGTGAAGATAGCGAAAGAAGTCGTAGCGGAACGCATCAGTAATGCACGACAAAAACGTATAGATCATGAGGCATCAAAGAACAATGTAACGTAAGATACATTGTTCTTTTTTATAAAAAAATAGGAGGTTTTAAGGATGTTATTATTTCATGAAGATATCGCATTAGGAGTTATTAAAGAAATTGGGGAAGATGAAATTGTGTTACTTGTAAAGGATGAAGAATTAGTAATTAAAATTACAAGAGAACAAGTTAGTGAACTGGCAGCCCATGTCATGAATCAAGAAAATATGTTAGTTCCGGTTAATGTAAAAACTCATGAGCTATTCTTTGATACATCTGAAAGATGGAATGAAAAAGAAATGGAGGAATTGCAAAAAGCGAGTGAAAGTGTAGGGGAAGAATATGAGTAAAAGTTATAAGAAAAAGTATCAAACGAAATCACCGGAAGAAAAAAGAGAAGCGGTTCAAGCTTTAACAAAAAAGATGGAAAAAAACGTAGAAGGCTATTTTCGCACACCGGAAGATATGAAAGAATATTTAACGTTTATGGCAAGGTTTTATCAATATTCACCATCTAATATTTCATTAATACAGAGTCAATTCCAGGGAGCCAGTGCAGTTGGTTCTTTTTCTTTTTGGAAAGAAAAAGGGTTTGGGGTTAAGAAGGGTGAGAAAGGAATCCAGATCCTTGTTCCAAACCGAACTGTAGCAAAATTTAAGGACAAAAAAGGTACGTGGAAATCCGTTACAAAGGCAAACGAAGAAGAGAAAAAACAAATTGAATCTAAAAGTGTAGAAGTGAAACCAGGTAGCTTATATTTTGCTATCGGTCATGTGTTTGATGTGTCTCAAACAAGCGCAACAGCGAAAGATCTACCTCGTATTTTTCCGAATCGTTGGCTAGAAGGGGGCGTAACAGATTATAAGAGTTTGTACAAAGGAATGGAAGCCATTGCGGAAAAAAACGGTGTGAAAATCATTGCACCAAAATCAGAGTTGGGCGTTGCAAAGGGTGTAAGTTACACTTTAACAAAAGAAGTCGCCTTGAATCCACGAAACAGTGAATTACAAAATGTAAAAACACTTCTACATGAATTGGCGCATGCCAAACTCCATACAGCAGAGACACATATGAATTACACAGCACCAGAAAAAGAGTTTCAAGCAGAGATGACCGCTTATGCCGTTTCTTCTTATTTTGGAATTGATACAAGCGAATACTCGTTAGGATATTTAGCGAACTGGACACAAGGAAAAGAAATGAAGGATAAAACGAAATTATTAAAAGAAGTACATGAAACTTCGATAGAATTTATTGAGACAATTGAAAACACATTAGAAAAGGAAAAAGAACAAATAAATGAAAAAGAGGTGGAAAGTATGGCAAATAAAAATGAAAAACAGGATGAAAAAAATATTTTATTGGTGGAATTTATGAGTTTAAGTAACACGACACAAGAGCTTGTTTCTATTACAGAGTTAAGGGAACAAGTGGATAGAGATCGAGCGTTTGGGCCTATAGAAGGCGCCGAAAAATTGAGTGATAAAGAATTTATTGATGCATTTAACGAAGCGAATCAAGAAAAGTATGCAGCACTAAATCAAGATGAAATAAATCGTCCGACTATGTTAGTTCAGTGGAGCGAAAACGAAAATTTTAAGGGTAGTCAGTTGATTCCATTTGGAGATGCCAATGAAAAAATGGCTGAAGTCATTACAAATATTGAAAAAGCAAAAGAGGAAGCAAGAGAAAGAGATGAATACGTACAATATGATAAAACTCGTTATCATATTGCCATTCCAAAAGAAGTCGATAGAGATTTTGGGAGAATGGAGCTTGTGAGTATGGATCGTTTGGATATGGGGGATGGGGACTACAAGACACCGTATGAACAAGTGTTAAACGAGAAAAGGTATTTATCGGATGAAGTAAAACAAGCGTTACGAGATGAAGTGATGAATTATAGAAATAACAAAGAAATACCGATGGAAAAAGCTAAAGAAAATCCATCAGAAAAATCGAAAGAAACACCCAATCACTTAGTTACAATTGAAGTATTAGTAGACGGTATACAGGATGAAGAACTTGCAAGAATCCACATGATGGATGCTGTTACGAAAGATATAAATTATTTGTCTGTATGGAATCAAGATAAAACAAATCGGGACGATTTATATGTTTCCCTAATGGAAAAGAACGGGAAACGAGAAAGTGCCTATTTAGATAACATTTTGAAGCCAGATTTATATGAAAAGGTTCAAAGTTCTATTTTTGATGGAAGAGGAAATTTGTCATTTGTCATTCATGAAAAGGATGCAAATATGAGTCTAGATGAAATCGTAAAAGGTGAACGATATGGAACCTTAGCTGATAAAGCGAAGGAACAAAAAGATCACTCATTTAATGAAAAAGACGTGGAATTGTATAAAGAAATGAAAAAGGAAGGATATGCACCTATTGCCTCTTTAGATCAACAAATTCAGCCTTCAAAAGAAAAAGAGTCCACTACATTAGATAAGGATTTAAGCCGGAAATACGAAGCATACAGACGTTCACAATATGAAGAAACACCAGATAATATTGATAGTATTGTCACTCGTGTAAAAGCTGAAGAGCGATATTATACAACAAAGTATGTTTCAATTGATAATGAGCTGGTAAGCCAAGAACACGTAGTGAAATTAGAAAATCAGGTGGATGAGAAGCTTGGGAAAGAAGGGATAACGGTGAATCAGTCTACAACTTCAAAGGAAATAGAGGGAGATAAAAAATTTCAACCATTGAACGGGAAACAAACGAATAGTAAAGAAAAAGACAAAGGGCCAGATCCTGGTAATGTAGAGCAGTCGAAAGCTACAAAGAAATCAAGTAGAAAAAGAGAAACAATGGAAATGGAACGATGAAAAATTATATAACAAGAAAACCAGATTAAATCATTTTTTGTTACTCAATTGAGGAAGCGGAAAGTGATTTTTTTATAGCTAAAAATGAGAGAGGGTATAAGTAAAAAAAGCCCTCTTTCTCATTTGTAAAACGAAAGGAGCGAATGTAATGAATGTATGGCTGTTTGCGAGCTGTATGTTCCTTGTAGCTGTCTTTTTGAACACATTGTTATTATTCGGTCACAGAATGATGAAAAAGCGAAGAAATAAGAAATGGAAGCGTAAAACTGAAATTGCAGATTAATAGGAGGTACTACGTATGGGAAAAACATTATTTATTACTGAAAAGCCAAAGGTAGCTGTTGAATTAGTGAACTACTCGCCACTTAGCAAAGCTTGAAGTGGGAGCTTCTCAGTTCCAAGACGAAAGCAACCTTTCGTCTCCCTGAGCGTTACTTCGGGGTGTTCCACCCCTAGATGTCCAACGATTGGATGCCCTCTGGGTACGGTTGATATTTTACGCAGGAACCGAATGGCTTGGTTTTCGCACTCTATTTTCTTCCTGCAACCTCCTATATCAAGTTATCAAAGAACTTCATATTGCTAGTTTATCAAAAGTTTTTGGCTATGCCAAACCGAAATTCATCTCCCACCTACCGTTGGGCTAGCACCCTTCACACGCTCGAGGAAGGAGAATTCTTTCGGTAAATTCGTTAAAATTCTTATTCGGCAAATAAAAATAAAATGTATCAACTATAAGTAGCAAAAGAGGACTAGCAAACGGAATAGTCCTCTTTTTTATTTCATTTTATAGAGTAAAGGGGGGATTCCGTAATGGCATATGTCAGTGCGGAGGATGCGATGGAAGCAAGAAAAGTTGACTTGATTTCATATCTAGAAGCAAAAGGAGAAACATTTAAGAAAGAAGGAAACTATTATCGTCATACGGAACATGACAGTCTCATTATTAAAGGGAATCAATACGCCTGGAATAGTCGAGGAGAAAAAGGATATGGAGCAATTAGCTTTGCCATGACGTACTATGACATGACATTCCCTCAAGCCGTGATGGACATTCAGAAGGGGGACTACAAAGAGTTTGATCGTTCAAAAGCTGAAGAGGAACGCAAAAAAGAGCAGCAGCCATTTATCTATCCAAAACACTTAGAGGTGCCGAAACAAACAGAGATCAAGCGATACTTAATTGATGAACGGAAAATAGATCCTCGCTTGGTGAACTGGCTGATTAAAAAGGATCTCATTGCCCAAGATAAGAAAAATAATGTGGTGTTCAAATGGAGGGAAGAAGGAGGCAAAGGGCAAGTAATTGGAATGAACCGTCAAGGTACGGTCAAAATGGAGAATAAAAGGGGAAGCTTTAAGCAAATTGTCCCGAATTATGAAAAAATCAATGCCGGTTTTACAGTTGATGTGGGTAAGCCGGATAAAATTTATTTTTATGAAGACCCGATTGATATGTTATCCCATTGGAGCATCAAACAAAATAATATCCAAAACGCTCGCCTGGTTTCTATGCATGGATTGAAGTCAAAAACAGTGATTCAATCTTTAATTGATGCGAAAAAAGAAGGACACGATATTAAAGAGGTCATTATGGCAGTTGATAACGATAAGGCTGGGAAAGACTTCATTCAGACGATGAAATGCTTTGTAGATCTTAAAGAGGATATTCCAACGAATGAAAAAGATTGGAACGATGTCCGGAAGAAACAAGCGAGTAAACAACAGTCAAAAGAAACAGCTCAACCAAAGAAAATGAAATCAATTAAAGAGGTGGAGAGAAGTGTCTAATCTACCAGCCATGCCAAACATATTACAAATTTTGATGTATGGTTTTATCCTTTATGTTCTTTTTCGTATTTGTAAATTTATGTACCGGAAGATCCAGGAGCGAAGAATATTAAAGCGAATGGCTAAGTCTGGTATTCGCTATATAGACAAAATGGACGGACATCAATTCGAAGTATATCTGAAAGCTCTCTTTCGAGAGCTTGGGTACTCACCGATGGTTACAAAACAGTCTCATGATTTTGGAGCCGATCTTGTATTAAAAGGTAAGAAGCGTATTGTGATCCAAGCGAAACGATACGGAATGAAAAATAGAGTCGGCATCAGTGCCGTACAAGAGATATATGCAGCACAAGCCTATTACAAAGCACATGAGGGCTGGGTTGTAACGAACAGTGTGTATACAAGGCAAGCGAAAGAATTAGTGGAGGCATGCCATGTAAAACTAATTGATCGTGTAGAACTTCAGAAATTGATTAATAAAATTAATCCCGAATATTCGGCTGAAGATGTATATCAAGAGGTAAAACCTGCAGAACGGAAATGCCCAGCGTGTAAAAATCATTTAGTCATTAGAAATTCGAATAAAACAGGGAATAAGTTCTTAGGCTGTTCTCAATATCCTACATTTACACATACAGAACCAATCAATACATGAGCTGTGATGAAAATCCGGCTCTTTTTTCATTTGTTTAAGGAGTACGGAAACGATTATGGGTTTCAAGGGCCACTCTAGAATTAAATACCACAATTCAATTTTGATAAGTGTATTTGAGATACTCTAAATCCTTTAAAATCAATAACTTGTAATCTTCTCAATAGAGTACACTCTATTGAGAAGTCAAATATGTAATTACGCATATTTAAATTTATTACTTTAATAGTAATAAATTTAAATATATGATTAAAAGGTTTTAATGAATTTATAAGGAGATGCGAGTATGAAGAAAATCATAGGACTTATAGTAACATTGTTTTTATTATTTTCTACCTATGCACCAACGTTTACAGAGGCAGCCGAAGTTTTAAATAAAGTAGGCTGGGTGAAGGAGAAAGAGAATTGGTATTATTACGAAAAAGATGGCAGTAAAAGAACAGAAAAAATCACATTAGATGGCATAGAATATGATTTCTTTAAAGATGGTAGGCTGTTTGAAGGCAAAAAATTAGTCGGAAATGAATGGATGCATTATAAAGAACCGGGAAAATTACAAACCGGATGGAGTTTTTCTGGAACGGCGTGGAGTTATATACGTGATGGTAAATATGCAACAGGTGTTATTACTTATCAAGGGAAACAATTTGAAATTAATAAGTACGGAGAAATGGAAAAAGGATGGATTACATTACGCTCTAAAATTAAAAGAATGTACCCCAAACCAGAAACAAAATTTTTATTTGAATCGAAACCTGTAAAAGACGGAGATTTATTAGAGGTTATTGGTAAACAAGGTCTTTGGTATCAAGTAAAATACCAAGGAGAAATAGGGTATGTAAGAATTTTTGAGTCTGTAGTCATGGGAGAAAATCCAACACGTTCGTGGGATGTTGTTAAAGAAGGAATGAATCTTTCACTATTTATGACAACAGAATATAAAAAAAATCCCGAAAAATATTTCCCCCCTAACGTTATAAAAAATATTGATAAGAGAATAGATGAAGACATAAAAGTTTTATATGAAAATCTAGATTTTCTAGACAAAATAAAGTCGACTATCTTGTTAGATAATACGCAAGGATGGGTTCAAAAAGACGGTAACAAGTGGAGTTATTTTCGAAAAGACGGACAACCAGCCAAGGGATTTCAAGTTATAGATGAGAAAAAATATTATTTTGATGATAACGGAATCATGCAAACAGGTTGGATAAAATTACCTACAGGGACGTATTATTTTAGTCCATCAGGTGTGATGCAAACAGGTGCACAATCCATTGATGGAAAAATGTATTATTTCAATGAAGGTGGTTTTTTAAGCTCTGGACTTCGCTTTGTAAATGAAAAACCGTATTATTTTGATGAATCTCATGAACAAAAAAGCGGTTGGATGAAACTAGAATATGATTGGTATCTGTTACATCCGAATGGTGCATTACAAACCGGAGATTTTACCTATAAAGATAAGGTTTTCTCATTTAATAAAGATGGAGAAATGATAAAAGGATGGATCACATTAGAATCCCTTGTAAAAAAAGTGTATCCAGAACCAGATTTAAAGAAAGTTTTACGAGCAAAGCATGTAAATACTGGTGAATTAATAGAAGTAACAGGAAAAGTTGGTTCTTGGTATGAAGTGATGTATAAAGGTGAAAAAGGATATGTACGGATTCATGATGCCATTATTTTTGACCAAGAAGCAAAAAGCCCTCTAACTCTGCTAGGAGGCAAACTCAAAATTTTTGAAGGTGTTTTTGATTATATAAAAAGCGATCAAACACTTTTAAATGATACAGTAGATGTATTGCAGAAAATGGAAAATAGCATTACGGATGAAGCAAATACTTATAATAATATTGCGGCAGATATTGATAATCGACTTTCTTCTTTAGAAGAGAAAAAGGCTATAGTCATTGATTTTCAAAAGAAAATAAAAGACTTAGAACAGAAAGTAAAAAATGATTGGGATCGTTTAACAAAAGAAGAGATGCGACAACTGTTAGAAATGTTTCAGGCTGACGCAGAGAAAATAGGCATATATGCTACAGAACAGTCGGAATATTTTTCGCAAATTGATCATTTCTCAAAACAATTAGTGCGAAATTCACAAGAAATGGTTCGATTTCAAGAAGAATTAGTAAAATCTCTTGATCAAATGGTTGCTTTTAATAATCAAATTTATGATGTAATTAGAGAAGATATACAAGTAACGCTACAGTCTCAAGATCAATGTAATGTGTATTTAAAACAAATTGCAGATTCGATTCATGAATTAGCAGAGAGTCATAAGCGTATTCAGCAAGTATTACACGACAATGGTACATTTGAAGATTTAGGAAACATTGCAACAAGTACGATTCGATTGAAACATTCCATAGATAAGGCGAAACCTGGAATGGAGGAGCTTGTACAAGTAACAAGAAAGAATGTTCCAGTCATAGCAAAAGATTTACAAGCATTTCAAGAAAGAGTACCAGGCATCTATACTGACGTAAATACAGGATTAGATTTTGGGAATGCATTTATGGACACAGCTTCCAAAGTTGTCCGACATAAGTATAATATCCCTTCAGCGGCAGCAAAAATTGGGAATGTTAATCTAAATAATGCATTACGTGATTTAGGTGGAAATCCATCTCGTATTTATAATCGCGCGAATGATGGTGATTTATCGTTTATTTTAGATATTACGCCAGGTATAGGAACAGGAAAAGAAATTGGACAACTTATCAAAGGAAAAGATGTAATAACAGGAAGAAAATATGGACCAGAAGATTACGGATGGGGTACATTGGCGGTCGTATCTGGTGGTACATCAAGAGTTGTTGGAAAAGTCGTAGGAAAGATTGGCGACCTTGAAAAGAAAGGGAAGGCTCTAGAAGCGGCAGCTAAAAATGTCTCTAATGGTCGTTTTGATGTTGTGGCATTTGATCAAAAGATAGCTAAGATGAATGTAAATGAAAAAATTGCTCTAATAAAATCAACGTCCATGGATATTGCAAAACAAAATGGTTGGAAAAAAGATTCTAAACTAACTAGAATGAATAATCGAGATGTATATTTTGATTCTAAAACGAAGAATTATTATGCTTTAGATACACAACACGGTAGATTTGAAGTTGTTAATAAAAAAGGTAAGCACCAAGGTGAGGTTGATTTTAATTTAAATTCAACAAAACCCGCTGATAACTCAGGGGGACATGATTTGAGAATGAGTTAATCGAATAGGAGTTATGTATGAACGAATTAATAAGCAGTGCAATAACAAAGTACTATAAGAACAAAGACGTAGAAAATTATTTATTAAAGTGTAAAGAAAAGATTCAATTCCCATTAGAATTAGGACGATATTTAGAAACGAATAGAGTAGATATGACTGATATGAACAGTGAAGATGTATGGCCATCTACAAAATTTATATTTGAATATCCCTCCTTCAAGAAAGATGGATTTACTATTAACTATAGTAGTTCTTTACTAATATCTAAGTTGGCAACTGTTTTTTATGTACAGCATGAGTTTGAAATTGAAAGTCCAGATGAGAACTTACTTATGTCTACACTGAATGGATATGATGTACAACCATATACTCTTCAACAGCTAGAACTAGATCAAATGATAAATAAAACTTTAAGACAAGTTGGTTACACAGATTTATCGTATGCAGAAATAAATGAAGTTGTTGAGGGTGTTCAATTTCCAGAAGGTGTAACCTTATTCGGTTCTCAGCTAACTGTGGAGTATGCCCTTTTTCATGATGTTTTAGATATCTGTCCAGACTAATGAAATTTTAAATTGCAGCTAATAATTAGTTTAAATAGTAAAAGTCGTAGGTAATGGTTCCTACGACTTTTATGGACCAGAAGATTACGGATGGGGTACATTGGCGGTCGTATCTGGTGGTACATCAAGAGTTGTTGGAAAAGTCGTAGGAAAGATTGGCGACCTTGAAAAGAAAGGGAAGGCACTTGAGGCAGCTGCAAAGAATACAAAACATGAAGTGAAAATATTAGGAAGAGGCTCTACAGGTAGAACTACTGCAAATACATTAGAAGAGCAACTTGCAATGAAAGAAGTTAAATCCAATCCACAAGGAATAGTTTTAACGAGAATACCAATGACAGATCCTCGTTGGCCTAAAGAAGACGGATGGGTGAAAATGGCGCATAATGTAAATGGTGTAGAAATTCATTATGTTAAAAATACTAGAACAGGCGAATTTGATGATTTTAAATTTAAAAATTAATTTTTTGTTGATAGGAGCTTGTATATGAAGGTAATGTGTATAAAAAATTCAGGAGATACATTTTCAGAGGGTTTATTAAAACAAGGATATAATCCAGACTCAATTATAAATTTAGAAATCTATAAGGAATATGTGGTTTATGGTATTAGTTCATTGAATGGAGAATTAGACTATCTAATCTTAGGTGAAAATGAAAACTTGCCTTCATGGTACCCAGCCGAATTGTTTGAAGTATCTAATCCGTTACAACCTTTAGAATGGTATTTTGCAGATCATAAACATAGTAAAGCGACAACAATAGAATATATATGGGGTTATAAAGAATTAGCTTTAAATGATAGACATGCTCTTGGTTTAATGGAAAGAGAGAATAAAGATATTGAAATATTTTTAAAGCGTAAAGCTGAAATTGATGAATTTGAGGAGTTGTAATAGTAAAAAATCTGATTAACTTATAAAAAACGTAGGAATTAAATATTCCTACGTTTTTATGTACATAGCATTTAAATGAACACCTTATTTTTTGAAAAAGTTGAAGGATCAAATGGAAGATTTTCTGGTTTACGATTTGAATCAATATGATATTTTCCAAATCGAGTCACAAAGCAGTCAAATGATTTTGGGGCAGATCTGATATTAAAGGGGAAAAATCGTATTGTCATCCAGGCGAAACGTTACGGGATGAAAAATAGAGTCGGTATCAGTGCTGTACAAGAGATATATGCAGCGCAAGCCTATTACAAAGCACATGAGGGCTGGGTTGTAACGAACAGTGTGTATACAAGGCAAGCGAAAGAATTAGCAGAGGTATGCAATGTAAAACTAATAGATCGTGTGGAACTTCAGAAATTGATTAATAAAATTAATCCCGAATATTCGGCTGAAGATGTGTATCAAGGAGTAAAACCTGCAGAACGGAAATGTCCGACATGTAAACATGATTTAGTCATTCGAAATTCGAATAAAACAGGAAATAAGTTTTTTGGCTGTTCCCAATATCCCACATGTACACATATAGAACCAATCAATACGTGAGCTGTGATGAAAATCCAGCTCTTTTTATTTAGGCTCTATTAAAAATACTGCAAATGAATAATCCGCTATTATTTACGCACTCTAATCCATATTATGCAGTAAGTTTGGAGTCAATTATATGATTAAACGGAAACTGTTAATGACATTTTGTGGAGTTATAATGATGGTTTTATTTACATCTCCAATAGAAGGAAAGGCAGAAAATATATCTAATAAAGATTTTTATGATTCTTATAATACTTTATTAGCTCCTTACGCAAGTGAGACTATCCGAAGTAAACTTGGACCAGAACATCAGTATAGTTTAACGGATGCAAAAATTATAAAAATTGAGCGTTCCCAAAAATATACCTTCACCTTTATTGTAGTAGCTAAATATAGAACGTATACTAATGCTCACAATCCACCTAATCATGTTGTAACAATAACTTATAAAGTTAGTCCAAGCGGGGTAAAAGTTATCGATTTCAAACAAAAAAAGAAAGTGAGTTTACAACTCATTTTCTTTCTATATCAATAGGTAGAGTAGCTAACTTTTGGAATTCAAATAAAACAGGAAATAAGTTTTTTGCTTGTTCTTAATATCCAACATGTACACATACAGAACCAATGAATACATGAGCTGTGATGAAAATCCGGCCCTTTTTTCATTTGTTTAAAGAATGCATGAAAAAATTCAGTTTAACTAAAAAATGACCCTTCAGATTTAGTTTTATGGGGTTTTAATGGAGTCATTAATATAATAAGTCGTATTTGTTATAAAAACGCATGTAAAGGGAGAAAGGGAATTTAAATGCGTTTTTAGGTTTTTTAGCGAAAATATAAAGGGTAGTCATTATTTACGACTTAACCCTTTCTCTACGAGCTGGCGAATTGCTTCATTTCGATTCTTCAGCTTATTTTCATGCCAATAATTTTCTATTTGTTCCACTTGTTCTTTTGTAAATGTAACTAAAATTTGAGTGTTCTTTTCTTTATTAACAGCCATGTTGTAACCTCCTCTATAAAAAGTATTATAAGTTATATAACTTATATTGACAACTAGAAAAACGAGTAATAAAATAGTTATATAAGTTATATAACTTTATTGAGGAGGTTATTATATGGAACGGAAAATTAAAAAGATGATGGCTGATCTTCAATTTATTATGAATCATGGTCAACTCAGTGTAGATTTGATGGATGTAGGCTAAAAAAGAATGCTTTTTAGTGCATTAGAAGCTACTGGAAAAAAGTTTAATGTGCATACAAATGAACAGAATGAAACAACCTTGTTCTTAGAGTTAGTTTAGTAAATTTACGTAATGAGGAGCTGTTAATAATGGAACAGTTAACCATTTTTGACGTAATGGATGAAACTAAAAATAAGCTTTATGAGATGTTAGAGAAAAATGGATTAAATTATAAGATTCATAAGTACTATTTATATTCGAATTATGAAGGGGCTGTTCAGTATTACTATATAAGAACAACTGACAATACAATTATTGATTTGTGTATCTCTGATTTTCCTGAAATCTTCGCTATCCATAAAGAATTTAGCGATAAACAAATTAGAAAAATATATAACTGGAACCTATAAGTCTATATAAATAACAAATTTAATTAATGGGGGAATGAAGAATGAAGATTGCTGTATCGGAATGGAAAGCATTGAAAAAAGAAACAAAGTTAAAGCTATTGCGTTATGCGATGTTAGAAAGCAGGTATAAGTACGCAAAATAAAAGCTCTTTATTTGCAAAAGCAAACAAAGAGCAAAGTCATGAGTGACCGTCTAGGAAAGAAATTGGCGGATTTCTTTCCCATATATTTTAACATATAAAAAATTATACAGAAAAGGGGCATGGAGAATGAGAGAAGGTCGTATTTCCTTTCAGAAAAGATGGAAAGAAATTCTTGTTATGATCGTTAGTTTTTGGATCATTATGTTTCTCGTGTATGGTGAAAGCCTGTTACAATAGTTAAGAATAACTTGGGTACAAATTGATAATGAGATGGGGAAAGATGCTAGATGAAAGCAACCGGAGTGACTAGAAAAGTAGATGATTTAGGACGTGTAGTAATTCCAAAGGAACTTAGAAATACGCTTGGTATTAAAGAAAAATCACCATTAGAGATTTTTGTAGAAGGTGAAGACATTGTTTTACAGAAGTATCAACCTGGTGGTGTTTGTGCATTAACAGGAGAAGTGTCAAATCGTAACATATCATTAGCAAATGGTAAGATAGCATTAAGTCCAGAAGGTGCGGAATTATTAATAAAAGAAATAGAACAATACCTTGTAAAATAAGAGGCTCCTTTCAAGGGGCTTTTTTAGACTTAACATTATAATTTCACGTACCGTAATAATTAATAAAAAACAAAAAACCCAATTAATAGTCTACATTAAAGCTTCTGCCTAACTAATCATCTAAATGGATAATGTATTGTTTGTTTTGGATACTACTTCATGTAAAATGGACATTTTATTTATATTTTGGTTTCAAATCGTTTTACAAAGTAGCTCAATGTCCTTATAAGGGGGCCTATATCATTTGGGGAAAATTGTACGCCAAGGACTACAAACCCTTATCATTGCAGTATTTTTTAAAGATGAGTACATGTTCAGAAAGATAAAAATTTAAGCTTAGTTGAACATTGATTTGATAAATGGCTTTTTATATTGAAAAAGTTCCTAGATATCATAATTTTTTATCATTTTATGAAAGACTTTTGTAATACTTATGCAAGAAATTTGAAAGGTATTTAAATTAAGCTAAGTTTAGAAATGTGAACTTAAAAGTAAATATTTTTACAAAAAGAGGAGAACGAAATGAAAAAGAAATTTAAAACAACTGGAATTGGAAGAAAGGTAATCCCTGCAACAGCAGCACTAGGTATTCTGTTTTCTATGGCTCCTATTGCAGAAAATAAGGCTAGCGCAGGTATAGGTGCTACCATCCTTGATGTGGGGATTACTTCATTAGGTATAGTGAAAGACATTTATGAAGGAATTGGGATAGAGGTGGGAGATCCTGATTTAACAGATTACACTGGTCCTTATGCTGAAAATGTATCTTACAGAGCTCCAAGTTTTAAATCTGGAGAATTTAATATTTCTATGCATCATACGAAAGATGATTCAAATTTTACTAGACCGGTTAAAGTACTTTATCCAGATGGAAAAAGTGAGATTCATAACTTAAAATCAGGGCAACAGCTTAAGCTTACAGAAGCGGGTACAATTGTAGATCTAAATCCTTATGCAGAATCTTCTTCAGAACACAACCTTCTTTACATTACACAAGAACAGTTGGATGAAGGGAAAACTGGAGTTGCCCTTAACCAATCTATCACTATATATGTAGAAAAAACATCTGGTCAAAATAAAATTATTGTTGACGAATTTTATAAGAAGAGATTTGGAGCAAATTCTCTTGATGGCTTTAAAGGTTTAGGAGTGGACCGTTTTTCTTATTTAACAGAGGAACAAAAGAAAGTTGCAACAATGACTTCCCATCCGGTAGATAGAACAGTTCTTTCGAATTATGTTACAAATAATCCTAAAGCTCTTGCAGATTTTAATAACCGATCAACAAATATACTAGCAAATGCTGAGTTCATTCTAGAAACATCTATTTCATTACCATATAGTAAACTAAATGATGGTAAACCTTATCAAATTATCCCTTACAAAAAAGGAACAAATAAAGTAATCGTAAAAACAGGTTCAAAATATCTTTCTGGAAAAGAAGGAAATAATCTTCAATATTCCGATTCCATTGGCGATGATGAAGTGTTTGAACTTGTTCAGACAGGAAATTCTTATGACGGTAAATTCCAATTTCATTTGAATAACAAAAACGGAGTAAGTTTGGCTGGTAATGCGTATGTTCAAGAATTTGGAACTGATTGGAGTTTCAACTCTGAAATTAATTTCCCTGATAAAAACAACAATGAAATTCATAATTGGTTAAAAGAGTGGTATCCGGGTAAAGAAAATGAGAGACAAAAGTATGACGGAGTACAGTTTGTAGCTGATGAAAAAGATTCTACTAAATATCGTGCAAAAGACTCCTCTGGAAACGTAATAAAGAATAGTTGGGTAAACCGAGGTGATGAGTACTTTTTTGCAGATGCTGATGGAGTTCTCATGACAGGTTGGCAAGAAATTGAGGGGAAAACTTATTATTTTTCATCGCCTTATGGCAAAATGGTTACTGGAGGTGGAAGTGATTCACAGGTTGATGGTAAGTGGTATAACTTCAACGATTCCGGTGTTCTGCAACGATCAGCCTGGAAAGGTGATGAATATTCCGATGCTGATGGAGTAGTTGTTAAAGAAGGTCTACAAGAAATCGATGGAAAAATTTATTATTTTAAAGATTACAGCGTAAATAAAAAGGAAATACGTTTAGAAGATCAAAATAAAATTATTCACGTTTCAGACAAAGGTGTACTTGAGAGAGTTTCTAATCTAAATGGAGAAGCTATAAACAGCCTTGTTCATGTTAATTTTGACAACAAATCATTAGTATTTAATAAAGATGGTTCAATTTTGAAAACAGGAATCAACAAAAATGGGAACACAATAGCATATTATAGTTTAGAAGATGGAGATTTCTACACTGGTTGGAAAGTAATAGAAGGAAAAAGATACTATTTCACAAATGGCGTCAATTATACGTTCAATGAGTATAAAGAGATTGACGGGAAAAAATATTATTTTCATGAAGACGGATCAGCTAACCAAGCAGGGTTTGAAAAAATTGATGGTAAGATATACCACTTTGACAATAACGGTGTAGCACAAACGGGCTGGCAAACTATCGATAATAAATATTATTACTTCGGCGAGGATGGAGCAGCTAAAACAGGATGGTTCCAAGTTGGTGGTGGATATAGACCTTGGCCTCTTGCATACGGATACCTTTGGTATTGTGCTAGAGAAGATGGTTCACTTTATGCAGACGGTTGGTTTAAAATCGGCGGTAAAGATTATCAATTTGACCAGTGGGGACATAAAATGTAACCGCCTAAAAGAAATGTGAGTATAACTAGATCACTTGACAAGGAGTCTTCGCGTACAAGATGTTCTTGCGCAAGATGCCTTTGATAAACATGAAATCGGGAAAGCTATGAATAATGTTCAAAAGACATACTCGTTAGTATTGCAAATGCTACTAAATTTCCTAAAAGAATTTTTTTCATGTGCTTCTCTCCTCACAGTTCTTCCTTTTAAATATAGCAAGGGAAACCCCCTCATTTTTGAGGGGGTTTCATCACTTCGTTTTGCTTGTCCCTTTACTATTGACACATATCGCAATATATTTCTTAATTAGTTATTGTTCTTACTAGTGTTTGATTCTTATCTCTTACACTCCAAGGATCTGAAACAGTTGAACCGTCTGTTCTTTTTAACGTATATTTTGTTACCAATTGATATGCTGTAAATCCTGTGTTTTTACCAGATATACTTGTAATAGTCTTTTCCTCTGTTTCTTCTTTTGAATCCGTAGAAGTTTTACTAACTTCTGTTTGTAATGTTTTTGAAATACCATATTTAAGTGATGCAGATGTGTCTCCAAATTTGAATCCTAGGTCTGCTCCAAAGTTCATAGAAAGCGTGTCAGTCATTTTTTGTTGATCTACAATACTTACACCTGTTTTAACTGTATACTTACTAGAGGAACCAGCAGGAATAATTTCTGAACGTACTCTTTCCCAATATTCTTCTTTTACTAAAACATAATATGGTGAATTGTGTATTTTTGTATAATCACTCGCACCATTATCCTTTACCATAATAGATGGTATTAAAGATGCCCCGACAACAACAGACCCTGAAGCTTGAGGTAATTGTTGGTCAATAGATCCATTTGGATTATAATCTGGAGCATTAGGTCTAGTTCCTACAGCAGGTAAAGTTGGTAATTTTATTCCACTTGGAGAATAATTAATCTGAAATACCCTATCTGAATCAGAAGGATTTGCCTCATCCAAATCTACATAATCCGCCCATCCATCCATAAGGTACATTCCCCCCCAAGATGCAACTTTCCCATTTCCTTGGTTCACAATTTCATAATAATTACTTCCTTTGTCCCGTAAATACCATTGTTCAGTAGCGGCACCAGTCCAATTCTTTTGATTCAGAGCATTAGGGCCAAATCCACCATCACCGGAATTACCAAATGAAGCATTACCACCAATTGATACAGGTTTTCCACTATTTTTGTTTACAATTGCATATTTTTCTCCATCAAGTGGAAAAAATATAAATTGTTCATTGTCACCACGATCTCCATTCCATAAAAGAATCGCTCTATCATTATCAGTAGACCCTCTAGATACATCCCAAACTATGCTCTGATTAGCTTTTAAATTAATAGTATAATAACGATCTTTCTCCGGAGTTGCTGCTTGACTTGCAGGTGCAAAGATAGTTAGAGCCATTGCTCCAGCAAATAAACCTGTCATAGTTTTTTTTGATAGAAATTTCATAACGTTCCCCCTAATTTTCTTGTCAGCAAGATCCCTACAAATTACAAAAGATGAAATTAAACTGTACATTGCCTATACTTTTACACCAAAATTAAATAAGATCATTTTTGCTATGTAGAGACTTGTAACACTATTTTTTACAAATGTGATACTTTTGTGATTCTAGATTATTTTCAAGCGTAATTAACTGAGTATTGAGAAAATTAATTCGACATAATGTTACTTGCAAATTTACTGCACTTTTATTCGTATAATCTTCTCCTTTCCCCATTGGTCATACCAATTACACCTTTATTAAAGCATTAAATTTTCAATGCGTAAATAGTAGAATTTTGTCGATTACATTCAATAATTTATCTATTGCGTATTAATACGAGGAGGAATATTATACTTCTATAATAAGTGTTTAATATCATTTAAGTAATTATAATAGTTACAACTTGATATATCTGGCTAAAAATAATAATTTTAATCCACGAAAAATATTTAATAAATTTCAAATGTTTTTAACTATAATTTAATCATACTCTGCATATCAATTTCCTTTATATGGATATGCAAAATTGCATATTATTCAATCAATGTTTACCGTTACATTTTTAATGATAAACATTAAAAATGTAACGGTAAACATCGGAAATGTAATGATAAACATCGGAAATCGTGCTATGTTAATAAAAAAAATGGAGTGAAAAATATGAATCAAACTAAGGATTTTATTGGTTTTGAAAAAACACTAAAATTGTTTCAAGGTTTATTTAACATTTTTTATTGGGTAATTATTATTGGGATGTTTTTAGGTTTAGGTGGGATGATTGCAGTAATGTTTGTTTCGCATCATACCTTACATGACATTTTAACTGCAAAAGGAACTCCTTTTAATGTAGACTTTTATTTTTCTTCTCATAAAATCGATGTAAATCATATTCAAATTACAAAAATTAGGACATTGATTATAAATGCTTGTATAATATATGAAGTAATTCTAACAGCATTATTATATATCGCTATACAGCTAAAAAGAATCTTACAGTATGCAAGAAATAAACAACCTTTTTCTAAAAGTTGCATTAAACATATCCGATATTTGGCATATGGAGTTATTATTTATAGTTTTCTCTTCGGATTTTTAGTTAACATTTTGGGTTTATTGTTTGCAAGGACACTTCAATTTCCTGAAACTGTAATTTCTCTTAATTTTAATTTTGACATGATGCTAATGGGATTTCTTATTTTATTATTGTCTCATATTTTTAAATATGGTGCATATTTGCAAGATGAATACGATTCTACTTTGTAAGTTCTATGAGAGGTGCTATTTTATGGCTATTATTACACGATTGGATAGAGTATTAGCAGATAGGAAAATGCAATTGAGCGAATTAGCAGATGCTATGGGAATATCTGTAGTCAACTTATCCAATCTAAAAACAGGTAAAGTAAAAGCTATTCGCTTTTCTACACTTGATGCAATTTGTAGGGTTTTAAAATGCCAACCTGGAGATATCTTAGAATATACGTATTCTGAAGATGATGAAGAGGTATAAAAAAATTTGAAACATTAGACTGGTTGCAGAGTTCTGAACTTAGAAAACGTGTACAGGTTGGTTTTAATAAAGGTGAAGCTTGTTGGGAACATATTAAATTGACATGTGATTATGTATGGAACTTAAATCAAAAAGCAAATTTCGATGATCTAAGGCCATTACGAGACAAAAGCTTCATAAAAAAGCAGTAAAATAAATAACAGGTTCCTTACCGTACAGGGAACCTGTTATTTTATGTCTAAAATGTGTCTAAACGTACAATTTTCTTTTTTTGATAAGGTGAGGCCAAATACAAAATAAGATCGAAATATCTCGATCTTATTTCACTTTTCTATTAACTGAATTTGAAAAATATCCGAATCTTTTAGACCTAGTACACTCATTTCATCTTTAAACGTTCGCCATGATTCAACTTTAATGGATTTTGTACTTCTATCCCTTAATGTATACACTCTTATATACTGTAGCTCTTGTTTTTTATTTTTCTTCACTCAATCTTCCTCCGTTATTTTTAATCGGTGTAATCATAATATCTTTTTAACGAAAGTTTAGATTTAAAACCTACCTGTTTTATAATTTGCCCCTCTGAAACTTCATTTTCAATTAGCCGTAAAATGTAGGTATTCCGTAAATGTTGTGCAGAAATTCCTTTTCGTAAATTCGCTCTTTCAACTTCAAGTCGAATCATTTTTTGAACAGCAATTTCTGTTAAGACTTTTGGAGTATCGTTGTCATATGACCAATGATAAGTTTTTCGATTAAAATCGAATGCTACGAATAGCGGATCATTGCTATGATATTTGGGACGAACAGGTTCAGAAATAGTTTTATAATAGTTAAATAATATCTTTTTATCATCCTCAGTTAAAAGAACCGTTCTCTCTACACCCACTATTCCTGGTACTGAGATCGTATTGTTTTCAAAATGGACGTGCTTCATCTGTAAACCTACAAGTTCTTGTAAGGACAATCCATTATTAATGAGTAAATGCACAACAGCAATGTTACGATCCATAAGTAGTGGACGAACGGAGCGTTGTTTTTCTGTTAATCCTTCTAATGAGGTTAAAATGTACTTTAATCTTTTTTCTTCCGCTTTAGAAATAAAGTCTTCATCTCGTAACGCACGATTAGGCTGAATTACAAAATTCATCTCTTCTGTTGGGTTAGGTAGGTCTAAATATTGATAAAGTCTACTTAGAACAATATAAACACGATATAACGTTTTATCCGAGTAATTGCGTTGCTTCTTTAAATCATTAAAATACTCTTCATAATCCTCTGTATTAAGTGTGGTCCATATATTGTGTAACGGAAGTTTTTTAGATTCTTGCAACCATTGGCCAAAATCTTCAATATCATAGGCATATCGTTTAATTGTGGAAGGTTTTCTTCCTTTATCTAATAAGAAAGAAGAAAAATGCTGTATTGTGTCTTGAAATTCTTTTGTTAGCATAGCCTTATCATCCTAATTTTTTCTTTTAGTATATCAAATTTTGAAATTAGCTTTACTTACACTACATAATACATACTGAATTTATGTAAATATTTCTCAATATTATATTATTAACATATAAACTATAATATAAGTAATTCTTTTTATTATTTATATTTTGTTATTTCCTGTTGCGGAATCCTTATTATAAGGATTCCTTTTTTTGTATCAAAAATCTACAAAGAAAAAAGATAAGATCGGGAACACAATCTTATCTTTAGCACAAGGAGTAAACAAAGGGAATAACCATCATATTTTTATAATAATTCAATTTTTGTTAATTTTGAATATTAAAACCATGATTGATAATTATATCTATATTGAGAAAATTATTACAAATTTAGTTGTAAATGTTTAAAATATCGAAAGTAAACTTTTACCCAAAAGTTTACTTTCATTTCCCTTTAAACATTGACTTCCGTCTAATTTCATTGATATTATAAAAACAGACAAAAAAGTATACATTCAAATCATTGAAAATAAAGGGATTGAAAAACAGATGGATAAAAAGCAACATTTAATCGATGTACAACCAATTCGAAGCAAAGAACAGCTCGAAGATATGAAATGGTCTCTTAAACGTCATTGTTCAGATCGAGATTACATTTTATTCCTAATTGGAATCAATACAGGATTGCGTGTAAGTGATTTACTTAAAATGGAAACGAGTGAAATTTTAAAGCTGAAGCGAAAAAAACGGAAAGAATTTAAAGTGAAAGAAGGAAAGACAAAAAAGGAGCGTATCATAAATATTACATCCATTTTTGAGGAAGTACTTCCATATGCTGAAGATCTAAAAAGTACCTGGTTATTTCCTTCTCGAAAAGGAGATCAACCTATTAGTAAAATTCAAGCCTATAGACAGTTACAAAAAGCCGGAGATTTTGCCGGAGTAGAATCTCTAGGAACCCATACCATGCGTAAAACATTTGGATATTGGTTTTACAAGCAAACAAAAGATATTGCTATGTTACAAGAAATATTGAATCATAGTACACCACAAATTACACTAAGATACATTGGTATTAATAAAGAAGAAAAAGATAATGTACTAGATACATTCCGGATCTAACTTTAATAAGGGGTACCGTCAGCATTTTGGAAAAAAACCACGTGAAGCAAAATTCAGCAT
This sequence comes from Bacillus thuringiensis, assembly GCF_014932895.1. Taxonomy (GTDB): domain Bacteria; phylum Bacillota; class Bacilli; order Bacillales; family Bacillaceae_G; genus Bacillus_A; species Bacillus_A thuringiensis_AA. Next base: position 114,316 of record NZ_JACYOF010000009.1, read on the forward strand.
AAAATGATGTGAATTTTGTTCCGTTAACACTGTTCTTGTTATAATTAATTTTTTTCAGAACGTCTATAATCCTCTTTTAAAAAATATATGTAAATATAATAAAAAACGAATGATTAATAGAAATATTCTACGCCACTCGTTTTTTATCGGACTTCTTTTTACTGTACTTTTATTTTCTTTATGAGTTATTAGAAAAATAATTGTCTATATAAGTCTTTATTTTTTCAAAATCCTTTTCCATAAATAAGATTGCTGGTACTTCAATTATTGGAAGATTATTTTCATTATCAAAAGGTGGACACGGTTTGGGAACTACCAAATAGTCAACTGAGTTTTTATCCCTAATATAATTAATTGAAACATCATAATACTTAGAAAAATATTCCTTCAAATCATCCTGATTCCTTAAAAATGGTAGAGAAAATATTGAACCATAATTTATACCAGCGTCGACAATTAATACAAAGCATATTTTTTTCATGATACACCCTCCTCGTATAATAAGTTTTAAGTTAATAACTAATCATTATGTTTCATGGACAACGGCTGAAAACTTAGAAGATTTATATTGGTTCCATCCGTCTTGTAATCATACAATAATTACAGCTGAGGCAACAAAAGATAATCCAGGAATTAGTGTTAAAGGATTTATAGAAGTTATGAAACTTGAAATTGAAAATTACGAATTAAACTCGCCGGCTATCAGAGCAGAACAGGAAGTAATATTTCCATTACAAGAAAAATCAATATTAAGCATTGTAAAACGAGATAAAAAAGAAGATTAAATCATAAAGAATACATGCCAGATCATACAAATAGAGTCCTAATAATAAAAGGCTCTATTTGTTATGTATATCTTTTATCAGTTATAAAATTTTCTGTTAGTTTCTGTTTATTTTATAAAGAAAAAAGCCCCAAATAGGACTATATGATTTTCTTCATACCGCATTGACGACATTCTCTTAAGAAGATGAAATCTTTAACGGAACTCTTGAATGAGGTATTGCCACAATTATCGCAACGACCGCTGATTATGTCGGGGAGCTCTTTGTAATTATATATTTTGCTTAGATCGTATTCTTGTTTAGATTCTTTACTTTCCATCTGTTTCACCTACATATCAATCCGAATTAATATAACTTAATCATAATACTATGAAGTGTTCACATAGTGGATGCTTTTTATTTTGGAGGAGATGGAGTTTTGAGAATCCCTTAGCGTATAAAATGTTAAAATGTGCGGTCTATCCCTATAGTCTAAAACATTTTTTTAATAAGGGATAGCACATGCCCATCAAGCTAACAAATGCAAATACCCCCAAAACGAAAAAAGTCACGATACATTGTATCATGTTTATCATTTGATACACCCTATAAAGAGTTATCCATCCAATAACCAGTACTGAATTCATCATATTCTTCAGGAATAATCAGGGAATATGCAATTGTCATGAAGTTTTTGCAACAGAACCCAATACAGATATTGAATCGAATACCTTATAACAAAAGAGACACCATAAATTAGAGTCTCTTTTGTTTGTTATTAGATTGTTTCTCCATGATCCCTATGATCAAGAGCTAACGTGTAATCTGGTCTTACAGGTGAAGACCAGTCAGCATGAATTGTCTGTTGTGTAAATGAACCATTTAAAAAAATTCCATTACACTAGATTCTGATAACATCAATTGCACCATTTGCAACCTCATCCGTCTCTTTGACGGGATACTCAGGCGCTCATGTTGCTCTGACAGAAAGTTTGATATTTTATAATCTACCAAATTACATTCTATTACTTCGATCGTTTTTTACATAAAATAAAAACTATAATAATAATCAAACCAATTAAATTATGTATAGAAATTATCCAAAAATCACGTGTGAAAAATGTAACGATTATAGTTAAAGAAAGATTTGTTAAAGCAGCCAAGAGGTAAAAAGTTATATCGAATTTATCCCATTTCTTTCTATTAACAAAAATATAGACCAAACCAATTATAGGCACCAGAAAACAAATTAGAAATACAAATACATAACTTGAATATTTAGATTTTGAAGTTTGAGTGTTCATTTTTCTCCCTTTGCAATTGGTAATATAACTACAAAAATTATATTAAATTTCTACTCGATTAACCATTAAAATCTACTTATTAAAGTAAAAGTGTAATTGATTTAGTAATCCACCATGCAGCTGTCGAATTACCAACAACGTCTAATACACCAGCATAAATCGCATCTTCCAAAGCACCAGTATAGTGCTCTACTCTGTTTGCGATGGTAATTAACGCACTCTGTCTTCCAAGTCTGTCTTTTACCGGTCCTGGAAGCTCATTCCATAATTTTTTAATTGCTTTAGCAGCCCAGCTTAACTTACCTCGAGTTTCAAAGCCACTATCATCCTTGTTAGCTGCAGCATCTAAGAATACTTGTTTTTCCTCAGGAGTTAAATTGAAATACTGAGCAATACCTTCAATATCTTTAAGATCCGAAGGACTAATCGATTGTGCTAAAAGGTTATTTTGCATAATCGTATTAGGATTTGAGTTTGTTACTAAAATATCTTGGGCAACATTAACTGTATGTACTGCTACTGATTTTGGTTGCGTATTGTTACCAACCTCCTCAGCAGCTGCTTTTGTACTAATTAAACTAGTAGATAGTAATGAAACCGTTAATGCGCTTACAATAATTTTGTTTCTTTTCAACATAAATTCCTCCTTAAACTTATAAAACTAGATATATAATTATCTAGTTATTATTAAAACTTGCTATTAAAACCTAACATAACAATTTGATATAATTCAACCTTTTTTTACAAAAAAGGTAAAAAAACTTAATTTTTACCTTTTTTCATCTGGTTAACTTTTTATCACGTTAAATAGCTACAATTTCCTGCCTTATACTTATTTTTTCTTGTTATTGACAATAATTTATACAGATGATATTTTTTTCGTTGTAACTTTGAATTGGAATAGAAAAACCCTTGAAAGGAGTGTAGGAATTAAAATTTTAATAACAGGTTCTGAAGTTAACACTAGTAAAAATCTTTTTATCTGTATGTTTTAATAAAAAGTTAAAGAGGGGGAAAGTTATGATATTTTCTAAGAGACATCAAAGTATCCAAGCAGTAAAGCTATGTATTTTTTTCACTGTATTTTTCTTTTTTGTAATACCTGTAAAATTTATTGGAGCTACTGAGGAGGACAACTATTATACGATTCTATTAAAAGATAAGATTGATTATGATAGTGTAGTACGATTAGCTAGGGAAAAGAATATAGATATCGTTTACTCCATAAAAGAATTAGGGATATTGCAAGTAAAGACTGAAAAAGAAAAGATAAAAACACTAGGAGAAAACCCATTAATTGATACATATAATCCTTCATTACGGACACTTGGTACAAAAGTGAATAAAAATGAAGATATGCCAACACAACTCCAAAACTCATTGTGGAATAAGCAATGGGATATGCATAAAATCACAAATAATGGAGAAAGTTATAAAGTTTATTCTGGATCTAAAAATGTAACCGTTGGAATTATAGATTCTGGCTTAGATATGGAGCATCCGGATTTGAAAAGTAATATTATTGATGGTTCAAAAAACCTAGTTCCTAAAAAGGGGTTTCGTGAAAAAGAACGTGATGAGTCTGGTGACCCAAATGAACTAACAGATAAATTAGGGCACGGAACTCATGTTGCTGGCCAAATTGCTGCCAATGGAAAATTAAAAGGCGTTGCACCAAATGTTAGTATAAAATCGTATAGAGTATTTGGTGAACGTACAGCTGAATCTTTGTGGATTGTAAAAGGAATTATTGAAGCTGCAAAAGATGATGTCGATGTTATTAATGTAAGTTTAGGAGATTATTTGATTGATGGTGTAGCTTTTCTTGAGAATCAGGGGTCAAAAACGAATATAGCCGAAATAAAAGCTTTCAAAGATGCAATTGAATTTGCAGAAAAACAGGGGAGTATTGTAGTTGCAGCTGCTGGAAACAATTCACTTGATGTGAATAATAAAGATATCATGTATAAATTTTTACAAAAAAAACTGCGAAATGATGGGATAAAATTAGATGGTGAAGTATTAGACGTTCCAGCAGCCCTACCTGGTGTCGTAACCGTTTCTTCTGTAGGCCCATCAAATGAACTTTCTTTATTTTCTAATTTTGGAGAAGGCTTCATAGATATTGCAGCTCCAGGTGGAGACAATAGATTATTTCAACAACATGATTTTGATGTTTGGAACAATCAAAAAATGTATGAAATAGAAAAGGTTATTAGCACTGGTCCAGATCAAGACTATTTTTATGATGCAGGAAATTCAACTGCTGCACCAAAAGTATCTGGTACCTTAGCTTTAATAGTAGGGCAACGTAATCTAAAAGACCAGCCTAAGGAAGCTGTCAATTATCTATACAAGCATGGTGTAGACTATGTTGAAAATAGTACAAGTTCATTTGGGAACGGAATTCTGAATGTATACAAAGCTGTGAGTCCATGACCTCACTATAATAGAATAGTGGTTAATAAATATAATTTTAGTAACCTTTATCTGTAATATTAAGGTTACAAAAGGTTACAAATACAGTTTTTTCATTTACATATTAAAACTAGAGTGTTTTAATATGACTGTAAGGACCCTATATCCTGTAAGATGTAAAAAACTGTGATTTAATGTAATTACACCTTTTTGAAAATTCTTACATAAAAATGACGCAGAACATATATTCCGCGTCATTTTTCATTTGCATTTTAAGGAGCATATAGAAGGATTTTAACATATTTTTGCAAAAACATTCGCATTTTCTAGCTATAATTATGTTCTTGAACTACTCACCACCTAACGTCCTTACGGACTGTTTAAAGTGGGAGATTCCTGCGAACACCGATGTAACCATCGGTTATCTTAGCAGGCTCTACCCGTAGTCCCTACGGTGAAAACATAAGTATCTTGTACGTTGACTCACCACACTACCTACTTTAGCTTGGTTTTCGCAACTTCGGCAAGCGTGGGGCGATAGAACGTTGAAGATTTTACGGTTGCAACGTTTTTCTGCAACCAACCTCATATCTTCAGTTTTCGAAGAGCAATCTGTACAAGTAAATGATAGCAAACATGTTGGCTTATTCCCACCGACATTCATCTCCCACCTAAAATTGGTGCTTCACACCTTCACATTTTGAGGAAGGAGTCTTCTGTAGGAAAACGATAAAACCTATAGATTTAATCCAACAGAACCAATTTTCACCAAAAAAGGTCTGCTCAAGTATGAGCAGACCTTTTTTATAGGGGTTATCATGGTTATGTACAACATAATGTTACTTTATTTGTATCTTTTTCTCGAATTTTTAAATTTCCTCTTTCATCAATTTTATAAGGGATTTTATTATCCTCCAATTTCTTCAATAAATAATCATTTTCGTGTACATTTTTTTCCCAAATAATATATTCTTCATTTTTGGTATTATCATTGAAAAATATAAATCCAACTAAACATAAAAATAAAATTATTAATAATGAAATTAAAATGTAAAGTTTTTTCATGATTTGTCTATTCCTAATCTTTTATTTATAGGTTAGTCCATAATAACCATCCATCTGGTTGTCTTATATATTTTAGTAAACCATTTCTTTGCTAAAGGACCTTCAAACGAAAAATCAACTTGTAATGGATACCTCATTTTCATTCACTCCTATTTTCAATGTAAAGTTCAACAAGAATTTCTTTAATTTAATAGCTTCTAGATAAAACCTCCCTTAGTACAAAAAATTTCATCGCATTTTTTGTACCAAAACAGTATATATTTAAACATAATCTATTAGGAGGTTGATTATGAGTAATTATTTAAAAATACAAGAAAGTGCTAAGCGTATAAATGAATTGAGTAAGCATCAAAGAATATTAGAGCGTGAAAAAAATATATTAAAAAGTGAGCTTTATAGATTATTGAAGGAAAATAAAAGATATAAAGAGAATGTCCAAGGCATATGAGCATTGGACATTTAGTATCAGTTTTATTGGCAATTAGCAATTTATATACATTCCCTGTACTATTTTTGAAATCCAATAGATATTTCAATCCGTGTACTTCCAATAAACTTCATTAAATTTAAAGCTGCAAAAAGCATAATTCCTTTTCAGTCGTTTTCTTTATTTGTTAACTTTTTTTATTTTATTTACAAACAGACTTACGATGCCAATAACTATCAATAAATAACCAATTGGTAGTAAATAAAATGGTTCTACAAGAGTACCGTCCGCTGCGACTTTAGATCCAATCATATTAAAGCTAACTAAACAACCCATCCCTAAGATAAAAGGTAGTAAAGATAAAATATATTTTTTCATTTCAAGTCCTCCGTTTGTAAACTTATTTAAGATTATAATTACTTTATAGTCAACATTTTAATCTTCTTATATAGTTTGTACTATTCAAATACATGACAAAGAGCTTACAAATTCGTAAGATATGGACGAGAAACTCTAAGTGTATGAAGTGTTTATGTTACCCACATCGATCCAATTAACTCAAGGTATATTTTTATACATAATGGGGTTCTCCTTGAACTACCCCTACTTTCACTTCGTTTAGAAGTGGGGGCTTCCTAAGTAAAGAGTTCTATCGAACCCTAAATTTATTAAGCTAACCCTGCAGTCCTTGCGGTTAGAAGCCTTATCGCTTCATTCTTTAGATTGATACTTGCGTTAATATCCCTATCAATCTTCAAAAATTATACGAGTAAACAACAAATAAGAATGATATGTGAGAAAGTCTAGGGAAAAGGAGTGGAAAAATCTTGATACATCAATATGAGTTAAACTTTTCAGTGATGTATAGAGGTAAAGTAACAGACTCACAATCTACGATTATTCCAGCACGGTCATTAGAGGAAGCAAATGAAAAATTACTATCTGAAGTAAAGCGACGATTAGGGAAATGTAGTATAGAAATTAATTCAAAAAGTTTATATCTTTCAGAAGATAGCCGATATACCATTAAATAAGATAATAAAAAGGTTCCCTTTTTGGGGAACTTTTTTATAGCAATCTCACAAAATAGAGGCATATATTGATTGATTCCTTTTATATTTATAGTATCAATTTGACTATTTCTACAGAATGGTCCTCATAACAAGAATCATTTTCGTCTTTTAATAGATAAAAATTTGTTGTCTTCATGTTTTGTAACTGTACAAACAAAGTAATATCTATTCGAGGAGTACCTCTTAAATAGAATTTTCACATGAAATTTTTCAAATTTATATAGATTTATTTATGAGTTATTTGTATAGTTTAATTGCCTGTTATTTCTTTTAATTTATTTGTTTATATTATTTTTTTGAATGCTCCAGTAATGGAGCCTTTTTTATGTAATAATTCATTTTCTGTACGTTAATAAGTTGATTCATATGAGCTTTACCTTCTTCAATTAAGGGTTCCGTCATATGCCCATCAACTTAATATTTTGGGGTATTCCCAAAACCTAAAAATGAGAATTATATACCTCTACAGTTATCTATAAGGATTTAGCTCATCTTCTTCATTTTAAGAATGTATTTCTTAATTTGATAGCGATGCGGTAGGTCCCTTCTTATGAATGATTTAAAAGTATTTTGTGGGGAGCATAAAAATGTAGAAGAGACGATAGAAAAACTACAAAAAATGACGAGTAAATTTAAAGTTTAATAACAGCTTACTTATTTTATATTTACCAAAGGCTGCGTATAAGAATTAGGGGAGTTAATAAAGAGATGAAAAAAAGGAAAAAACTATGGGATTTATGGAAAACAATCACATTATTGGTGTGTACAGTTGTAATTTTTTCTTTACTTGTGACAGATATACTAATTAGTCATAATGTAGAACGGGCAACGGAGGATAGCCAAGCAGAGAAAGCAAAAACGATTGCACGCATTGTTGCGAATGATTCAGCTGTAATCAATGGTTTAATAGGCAAAGAAGATACTTCTACAATCCAAACGTATACAAATAGGATATTAAAAAATACAGGTGTTCAATTTATTGTCGTTATGGACATGGACGGAATAAGAAAATCTCACCCGGATCCACAAAAAATAGGTTATCATTTTATTGGAGGAGATGAGGGACCTGCATTGAAGGGACAGGAACATGTCTCACTGGCCAAAGGAACATTAGGGCTTTCTATGCGAGTATTTGTACCTGTTTTTGCTGACACAGGTAAGCAACTTGGTGCTGTCGCTGTTGGGATTTCAGCTGATAATGTAAAAGAGAGTGTGAAAAAAATTAGACATATTATTTATGTCGGTGTTGGAGTTGGAATATTAGTTGGCATTATAGGGGCGATATTGCTAGCTAGACATATAAAGAAAAGTTTATTTGGTCTTGAACCGCATAGAATAGCAAAAATTCTTGAAGAAAGAAATGCGATGTTACTTTCGGTAAAAGAAGGTATTATTGCTGTAGATAAAGAGGCCAATGTCACTTTAATCAATAATGAGGCCAAACGATTATTAAAGAAAATCGGAATCACGGAAGATTTTATCGGTAAAGATGTTGCATTGTATACGCCGAACTCGCGTATAAAAGAAGTGTTGAAAACAGGCGAGGCACAATTAAACGTAGAACAAAATATTTTTGGAATTACGATTGTTACAAACCGTGTTCCTGTATACGTAAAAGGAGAAATAGTTGGCGTGATTGCAACATTTCGTGATAAAACAGAGATTAGAAAATTAGCAGAAGAATTAACTGGTATTAGGCTATATGCGGAAGCTTTACGGGCACAATCTCATGAATTTATGAATAAAATGCATGTCGTTTTAGGGCTTACACATATGAAACAGTATGAAGAATTACAGAAATATGTAAGTAGTATGGTATCAGAGCATCAATATGAAATTGGTGGGGTTATGAAAAGAATTAAAAGTCCAGTATTTGCTGGCTTTTTACTAGGTAAACTTAGCTATGCTAGAGAAAAAAATATAAAGTTAATTATAAGCGAAGATTCGGATTTACCAGATATATATGATGAGAGTATCACCCATGAGCTTATTACGATTGTTGGGAATTTAATCAATAATGCATTAGACGCAGTAATGAGTTGTGAGAAGAAACAGGTTGAAATGCGAATACACTATGGAGATGCATTAACGATAACAGTACAAGATACAGGGAGTGGAATACCAGAAGATAAGCTTGATAAATTATTTGCAAAAGGTTATTCCACAAAGGGAGATAATCGCGGTTATGGCTTGTATCTTGTAAAGGAAAGCACAGAGCGAATAAATGGAGAAATTCATATCCATTCATCGATAGGAAAGGGAACAACGATAACAATTGAAATACCTAATAGTAGGGATGAGAGGCAAATATGATTAAAGTATTAATTGTAGAAGATGATCCGATGGTGGCAATGTTAAATACACATTATTTAGAGCAAGTAGGGGGATTTGAACTTGTCCGTGCTGTGCATTCAGTTAAAGAAGCAATAGAAGTATTAGAGAAATCACCAGTAGATTTAGTATTACTTGATATTTTTATGCCTGAAGAGACCGGGTTTGAGCTTTTAATGCATATTCGACATCAAGAAAAAGAAATTGATATTATGATGATTTCGGCCGTACATGACATGGGGAGTATCAAAAAAGCATTACAATATGGCGTAGTAGATTATTTAATTAAACCATTTACATTTGAACGATTTAAAGAGGCATTAACTATATATCGAGAAAAACTTACCTTTATGAAAGAACAACAAAAAATTAGTCAATCGGAATTAGATTCATTACTTTTACAAAAAGAAAAAAGAGAGTCTTTCGTTAAAAAAGAGCTTCCGAAAGGATTAACGAAACAAACATTGCAATTAATTTGGAAGAAAATCGAATTGCTTAATGGACAAGCATTTACAACTGATGAAATGGCGCAATTAGTAGGAGTTTCAAGAGTGTCTATTCGAAAATATGTAATGTTTTTGACTGAAATCGGAGTATTAGAGAATAAACTGGTGTATCAACATGCGGGAAGGCCTGTGAGCAAATTGAGATGTATTGATCAAAATAAATTAAGTATTTACGTATAAACGACTTGTTATAAGTCGCTTATACTTTTTTAAATTTTAAAAAAGTATATTGTTTCCATTCTTAAGTTTAGGGGAGTCACAGGGTTAAGGAAAAATCTAAAATCGTTATTGCCATATACATTTTCATTTGTAATTTTTTTGTTACCTTTAAATAAATTAGCTATATGTTAAAATGTTTATATTCCTCCTAATCAATTCATGTGATTAGGCGTGCCCTATAAAGAGCCCTTATCTCCTAAGGGCTCTTTTCATTTTTCTACCCTATAAAGCAAGTTGAAATTCTATGATAAAACTTTTTATGCTTGCATATCCACAAATCATCATCTTCAACATCAAATGCTTTGAAATCTCTCTTTAGGATATTAGGTACTATTCCCCAAAATATGTAAGGTATTTAGCGATTCTTACCAATGTTTATAGCTATGTATTTTTTAAACAATTAAAATTGATTAACTATCTGTTTTTCGGTATTTATTCTTACAAAGGGCAAAGGTAAGTATTCATTAGTTCTTCGCCAAGATTCCCTAAATACAAAATATATTTATAGGGAATCCTGTAGAACCTTGCTATAACGATAATAAGGAAATACAGTCAATATATCTTAGCTATATGCTTGCAGCGCATCTGTACGATTAGCCAAAACAAAATAATAATTTCAAAATATTTTTACCATTCATTCCGAAAAAGTTACGCGACTTTTCTGAGCAAATACTAATAAACTTCAAGGTAAATTTTGTACATCAGATTCAATTCATGAATCTGATGTATTACCTAAACTTCGCCAACCAATTGGTAACCTTCTAAACTAGAGCGTACTAATCACACATCTTTTCTGGAGTTTCATTCCCCCTATATTTACATAAATTAATCCCTATGAGTATTCGTCCATTATCTGTAGAATTGTTTAAAAATCCTCCAACGATAACTATATGTTCAACTAAGTAATTATTTCATATTATGTAGTATATTTATCAATTTGTAGTTATTATAAATTGATAATTACTAAAAGTAAATGTTTTGTCGAGAAATGTCATTAAAAATACAATATCAATTATCTTTTTATAAAAATTACAAAAAGATAATTGATATTGTATGAAGATTATATTAATATCATTCGAGAATATAATAGGTACCGCCCGTATTTTTGAAAAAAACACGCTAGAAAAAAAGATAGCAAAATGGAGCGAATTACGTTTTAAATCCATTCCAATATTCATGATTCTTTCGAATGGAATTATTGATATTCCAACGAAAAGGCAGGACCAGAATTCGCAATGGAAATTACAAAACAAGTACTTAATGAAACTACTAGATTAACATAGGTGAGAAGGAGAACGACTTTTTAGAATATATCATCACTAGCCATTTGGAAAAGGCATAACCTTCTTACCAGGCTTCTCAAATCATGTTAGCGTGTAAAGAATCGATGTATGCTCTTTGTTTTTATCCTTTCTGGATCGTATATGAGAGCAGTAGAAAGGTGAGATAACAAAATGAGTTTAATCAATCCACATTATTTGCTTGTTGGCGGATGTTCGAAAAATAAAGTGTTACAGGCACATAAAAAAGCGAAAGAAATATTTAATCCGACGGATCGAATGAATAAATTAGTAAGTCAATTGAGAAACGCTTCCTTTTTTGTACTTTATGACAGCAGCCATCACAAATGGAAAAATGAAGAGGAATATATGAAAGCCAAAATGTCCTATATTCATTACCTTGTAGAGTCTGATATTCAGTTTGTAGAAATGACAACACAAGAATTTATTTTTTGAAAACATGCATCAACAAGAGTAAGGAGCGGTGAGTATGACAACAATTTTAGTATTAGAAGATGAGATAACAATTCGTAGTTTTATTACATTGAATATGAAGCGTGCTGGTTTCAATGTTTTAGAAACCGATACAGGTGAAAAAGCTCTTGAGCTTTTAGAACATCATAATGTTGATATTGTAATACTTGAGGTTATGTTACCAGGAATAGATGGTTTTCGGTTATGCAAAAGAATACGAAAAAACAATGAAAAGATTGGTATTATTATATTAACGGCACGTGTTCAAGAGAAAGATCAGGTACACGGTTTGACAATTGGAGCAGATGATTATATTAAAAAGCCATTTAGTATAATTGAATTAGTAGCGCGTGTGCAATCATTATTAAGAAGAGTTAAACAAAATAAAAAGGATATAAAATCGATTCATTCGGGACCATTTCAATTAAATCTTATACAGGAAAAATTATATAGGGATGAGATAGTAATTGATTTAACCCCAACAGAGCATATTATTTTACGATATTTAATGGAAAATTCCATAAAACCAATTTCGCGTCATGAACTCTTATATAAAATATGGGGTATAAGCTGCATAGGTAACACAAAAGTAATAGATGTGAATATTAGTCGTCTTCGCCAGAAAATCGAACCTAGTCCTTCTAATCCTCAGTTTCTCCTTACAGTACGGGGGAAAGGATATAGATGGAACGGAAGTAAACATTGCAATTAATTTGAATTCTTGAAAGATTTTTTCGCATCTATAAGATTTCAAAACATCAATTTGCAAGTCTAAATTTTGATCAATTGTAGATACTCAAACATATCCAACCTTCACTCTTTTTTCTCCCCTTTTGTTCAATAACTTAATTCCAGATATTTATCTGAATATAGTTGAACAACTCATCACTTACCGTCCTTACGGACTGTTTGAAGTGGGAGATTCCTGCGAACACCGATGTAACCATCGGTTATCTTAGCAGGCTCTACCCGTAGCCCCTACGGTGAAAACATAAGTATCTTGTACGTTGACTCACCACACTACCTACTTTAGCTTGGTTTTCGCAACTTCGGCAAGCGTGGGGCGATAGAACGTTGAAGATTTTACGGTTGCAACGTTTTTCTGCAACCAACCTCATATCTTCATTTTTCGAAGAGCAATCTGTACAAGTAAATGATAGCAAACATGTTGGCTTATGCCAACCGACATTCATCTCCCACCTAAAATTGGTGCTTCACACCCTCACATTTTTGAGGAAGGAGCCTTCTATCGGAAAACGATAAATTTATAAGGTTTTTGAACACAAAAAAAGGGGAAATTCTATAATATTTTGTTGCATATTAACGTGTCTAGAAACATACCAATTTTCTGCACACATAAAAAGAAGATTACATTTTCACACCAAAACGAAATTATCATCCGTTAAAAGTAGTAATATAGAGAATTACTTTCGAATACTCATCAGAAATACATAGCTAAGAGTAGTTTACATCATTTCATTTAGATATATGGGTTTCAATTAAATTATATCAATAACATTAAAATTATATTGAATTATTTTTAAAGGTTACAATAATTATCTTTTATCTTATATATCAATTTATAATTGTTACAACTACTTGAATGAAATGTAATAGAAATTTTGTCGATATAATTATTTGGCTGCGAAAATTTTTATACTATTATATAACGGATTTGTTTGTTACTATTCTGTAACTTACATACTTAAAAACTAGATGCTTTAATAAAGGTGTAAATGGTGTGACCATTAAGAAAGGAGAAGATAGTACCAATAAAACTTTAGTAAAGCAATAAGCTGGTAAGCTGATCACTGAGAAAGTAATCAGTGGTTTCCCCGTTCCTGATTCTATTAATGAGAGTTTGGACTACATGTAGGGATGAAATACCTACTTGAATACGCATTCCGTCAGAAGATGAAAGGATTACATCCCGCCCAATAAGAAGCTAAGTTCAGTTGATGTTGAAAGTTAACCAGAATGGCTCTCTCCCTATTCATGGAGTCCTCATATAAACGCTTCTGTTGTGAGGTACACATTTGTCTGTATGTGACTCCCAGTATTGCTTCTGCAAAATGTTTAGAGAAGAACGTAGTTTTTATCTTTTTTCTAATGGAGTCTGGTTATTTATGATAAGGGCTTTATACAGCCAGTAAATTAAAAAATTCGGTGTTCTTGAAACAGAAACACATACAGAAAGTGAGGAACAACATTATGAATAAAAAAACTAAAAAAAGTGTACGGAAAATCCTCCCTGTTGGACTTGCAATGGGAGTCCTATTCAGTGGAATTCCACTAGCCACTCCCTCAACAGAGTATAAGGTGAAAGCAGATGTTGATACGTTCGCAACAATTGTTACAACATTCGGAAGTATCTATGACGCGTTTCTTAAAGAGCCATTTACGGCATGGTTAGAGGAAATCAATGCAAAAACTAGCTATGATAATTTTTATGAAAACATTACTTACAAAGCTCCTATTTTTCAAAAAGGAGAATTTGGTATTAGCGTGTTTGATTATTATAAAGATCAAAATTTTAGCAAGAAAATTAAGCTGGCTTATCCAAATGGACAAGTTGAATTTAAAACAATCAAGCATGGTGAGCAAATTCGTATTAAGGAAGCTGGTACAATAGTAGACTTAACTCCTGATGAACCGGAACTATCTAAACATGATCTTTTGTATATTACACAAAAACAACTAGATGAAGGAAATACTGGTGTTTCACTTACGAATTTCAAAACTTATTATCTACAAAGTGACGATAGTGGTCGTAGAAATGAACTTGGATATAAATATTTACAAAAACAATTCCCAAATGCTTATCATAATGGTATCCGTGTTTGGGGTGTTGATGAGGATGAACTTTTCAAGAAACTACCAGCAGAAAAACAAACTCTAGGAACAAGTACTTCAAAGACAGTAGGAAAAGATGTTCTTGAAAATTATGTTAATAATGACTCTAATGCCCGTTCAGATTTTGATGATCGATTAATAAATATATATGCAGAGACTAACCTGACTCTAGAAGCATCTGTGGTAATAGGTTCTGCTGGTTTACCTAATCATGAAATTCAGCAAATTACCCCGATTAAAAAAGGAAGCAATAAAGTATTGATAAAATCAGGTCCGAGGTATCTTACAGGGAAAGAAGACTTTCCGCTTCTATATTCACATTTGATTGGCGATAGCCAAGCATTGGAACTTGTCCAAATCGAAAATAATACTAGCAATGAAATGCAATTCTATTTGATAAACAAGGATGGAGCATATTTGACTCGTGCTCATAAGCACAATTTGGGATTTACTACTGATAAGAACAATGCTGATAAAGTTCGTTTCATAGGAAAAACCAACAATGAAATTGACAATTGGTTAAAAGATTGGTATCCAGGTAAATAAAATGAGAGAAAGTGGACTGAAGTAGGAAACGCGCTATACCCGGATGAAAAGGATCCTTCGAAATTGACTGCAACAGATTCTTCTGGAATCGGACAATTATTGAGCCGAATGCAGTGTATCATTTTAGGAATTGTATCCATGATAATTAAATAGTTTGCCAATAAGAGGAGCTAAGATATATAGTCTAGCTCCTCTTGCTAGTTAAATGCGTCTAATTTGTGTCTAAACGTACAATTTTCCCGAAATGATATGGGGTGACCCCTATGAGCGACTTATAAGAAGTCGCTTATGCCTTTTTAAAATTACAAAAGTAGTTACAAAACTTACAAAAACTATTTTTATTATGGAAAGCACTTTAATATTGTTGTTAAGAAAACAAGGATGGACCCTATGGGAATTCAAAAGAATATGGAAGCAATATCATTTTCTGAGGGTAGTGAAGTAAAAGAGAATCTTTTGTCTCTAACATTATGAATGTAAAAATCGGTGTTAAACTTTTACTGTTATATGTCGTATTGGCTACTATTAATTATAAGACATCCGCATATGGTAAATTACCAGCAGACAGTTACGGGGTAAATTAACTCAACAAGAAACAAATGCTTTTGTAGATAACTTGTTTTCTTTCAGTAAGGTCATTAGATAGCTTATTTAACTTTTAAAAGTAATAATAAGGTTCTAAAAAATAACAATAAATTTTTATAGATTATAGGAGTGTGTTAATAATGATTGTAACAACAACTAATACTATTCAAGGTAAAGAAATTATTGATTATATAGGCATCGTAAACGGTGAAGCAATTATGGGTGCAAATATCGTGCGCGACATCTTTGCTTCTGTTCGTGACGTTGTAGGTGGTCGTTCTGGTGCTTATGAAAGTAAATTAAAAGAAGCCCGTGACATTGCGATGGAAGAAATGAAACAAATTGCAACTCAAAAAGGAGCAAATGCAATTGTTGGTATCGATGTAGACTACGAAGTGATTCGCGATGGAATGTTAATGGTTGCAATAAGCGGCACAGCTGTGCGTGTGTAGATAGATAAAAAAATAGAAGCTAATTTGAACTGCAATTTTAATTGTTAGATATAACTAGCAATTGGATTTGCAGTTTTTTTATGGGGAATTATTCCTTGAAAACAAAATCAGTTGCATCAATATGAAGAAACCTAGTTCATTCGTGACTCTTCTTTGTTTATTAATAATTTGTAAAACTTAATAAAGAGTAGCACCACATCGCTATCAAGCTAAGAAAATCAAATACCCCAAAAGAGAAAATTGGCATCTTCCGGTGAAAATGTAGAATTTTTTGTTTGAGGGTGTTATAAAATTCTTAAGTTGATGGGCATGTATGGTGACCCTTAATGGGTTATTTTCACCTAACATAGAACTAACATTCCATCTGTTATAATGAGATGGGAGGGATAGATTTGAGATTATTAATTGTAGAAGATGAAAAAATGCTTTCAGACGTTTTAACTAAAGGTTTAAAATTAGAGGGCTATGCTGTGGATCAATCATTTGATGGTGAAGATGCTATCTTTCAAATAGAAGTAAATCAATATGATTTGGTGGTTTTGGATTTAAATCTGCCCAAAAAAGATGGGTTAGAAGTATTGGCACACATCAGAGCTCAGCAGGAAATAATAAAGACAATCATATTATCTGCTCGCGTCTCCATTGAAGATAGGGTTAAAGGTATCGAACAAGGTGCAGATGATTATTTAATTAAACCATTTGATTTTGGAGAACTATCTGTTAGAATTAGAAATTTACTGCATAGAGAATTCAAACAGATCCCTTTAGATATTCAATTTTTCAACTTAACTTTACAGACAAAAAATAAAAAAATTGTTACAAAAGATAAAGAGTTAGAATTGACAAATAAAGAATTTGGAATCATAGAATATTTAGTTTTTAATCGTGGCAGAGTAATTAGTGCAGAAGAAATAATAGATCATGTATGGAATGATGAAGTTAATCCTTTTTCTAGTTCACTAAGGTATCATATATCAGTTTTAAAGAAAAAAATGCGAGAAGTTTTTAACGTAGAAATTATAGAAACAGTAAGAGGTCAAGGGTATATAATCGAAGAGGAGAAATAGATGAAGAGATTTAATAGATTATCACTTCAAATGAGAATAACAGTTTTGACAGGAATGATTTTAACAATTGTGTCTGTTGCAATGACTGTTTTTGCGATTTCAAATGGTCAGCAATTAATTATGCCAGCACAAGAATCTGTGCCAGCAATGGAAACTATTTCACCAAATAATGAATTTATACCTTCCACAAATACAACTGATCAAATTGAAATGAAACAGACTTTTGATTATAGAAGTATTATTTTTGGCTTTTTTTCAATCGTTATTGGAACAGGGCTCGTTTATATTGTTTCTGGACATGCTATTAAACCTGTTATTGAATTAAAGAAAGGTATAGAAAAAATAGATGAATCAAATTTATCAGAACGGTTAGAAAAAAAAGATGCGAGTGAAGAAATTATAAAGCTGACAGATAGTGTAAATCATATGTTAGATAGAATTGAAGAAGCATTTTCTAGACAAAAACAATTTGCAGCCAGTGCAGCTCATGAACTCAAAACGCCTTTGAGTATTATGAAAGCAAGTTTACAAGTGACAAATAAAGAAATAGCTACTCAATCGGAAGAAGAGATTAAAAATAATGCGCTACAATTAAAAAATATCAATCGATTAAGTCAAATTGTTGATGATTTGTTGCTTATTGCAAACACCACTCAATTTGTAGAAATTATCAATGAAGAAGTCTACTTAGATTTATTATTAGAAGAAATAATAGAAGAATTATCACCTTTGTATCAAGAGTATCAGATTAATTTAGTTTTAAATTTAGAAGAGTGTATTATTATTGGAAATCCTGATTTATTATATCGAGTTTTTTATAATCTAATTGAAAATGCCTACAAGTATAATGAATTGAATGGTGAAATTTGGATTAAAAGTTATTTAAAGAATGATGATTTAAAAATTGAAATTTGTAATACAGGAAAAACGATTGATAATAAACACATTAATCATTTAACGGATGCTTTTTACAGGGTAGATTCCTCTTGGTCTAGAGAATATTCTGGCGCAGGTTTGGGTTTAACAATTGTAAAAAATATTTTAGAGAGACATGAAATAGAATGGTGCATTAAAAATGATAAAAATAATTTTACATGTATTAATTTAATCCAGAGAAAGAGCAAAACTAGTTGATATTCCAACTAATTTTGCTCTTTTTTTTTACCTAACGAAAATCTAACAATGAATTTGTTAAGCTGTTTTTAACTTAAAGAGAGGAGATATATAGTGAAAAAAAATAAACTAAAGAAATTTTTACTTTTTGCAACTTTTCTCATGATGATTGGTGGTTTTGGATTCTATCATTATTATGAAAAGAGACAAGAGGAACAAAAAATACCTGAATTATGGAGAGAGTATCCTGTAAGTAAGGGGAATATTACTTCTCATTTTGACGGTGGGGGAAAGGTCTTTTTTGATGAAACAACTTATACAAAACCATACTGGATGATGGTAGATAAAGTTTTTGTTAAAGAAGGGGATATCGTCAAAAAAGAACAGCCTATTTTGAGAGATAGTTTAGGAAACGTCATCTTATCAGAAAGTAATGGTATTGTTACAAAAATTCAGGCCGAAAACAAAAAAGAAATTCAGTATAAACAGCCAATTGTTACAATTGCAAATTCTGACAAAAAATCTGCTCGTATAAAAGTTAAGCAAGATAATATAAATGCTGTCGAAATAGGGCAAGAGGTTAAATTGAATTTTATTGGGAATTCAAGTACTGAAGTAGCTAGTAAAGTGACTGAGATAAATGGTTTACCTAAAGATGGGCAAGAAGGGGTTGAATATGAGGTAACAGTTCAATTTGATAATAATGAAGTAGTTCTTTTACCAGGAATGACTTGTTCAGCTAAGTTTATTGAAAAGAGTTTAACAGATGTGTTAACTATTTCAAATAAGGCGATTCAAATAAAAAATGGTAAACAGTATGTTCAAATTCGTAATAAAAAAGAAGAAGTTAAACAAATAGAAATAAAAACAGGTTTCTCTGATGGCCGTGTCAGTGAAGTACTAGAAGGATTAAAAGAGGGCGATATAGCGGTTGTGAAAGGATGAAGCTATGAATATTGTTGAATTAATTAGGATGATATTAACAAATTTAATTCAAAATAAATATAAAGTCATCCTGACTTCATTAGGAATTGTTATAGGAACTATGACCATTATTTCAGTAATAGCAATTGGTCAAGGTGGTGAAAAGAAAATTGAAGATCAGTTCAAAAATTTATCAGCTGAAACAATCTATATAAATTACCAACCACCACTAAATAATGATAAACAACAAAAAAAAGAGCGTTTAGGAATGAAAGAAATAGATGTAATCAAGGATGAAAATCCGTTATTAAAGAAAATATATTTACGAGAAATATTATATAGTGAAGTAAATGTGAATGGTAAGAAAAAAAGTGCGTCAATCGTAGGTGTAAGTGAAGGATATTCAGAAGTATCAAATTATGAAATAGAAAAAGGCAAAGACTTTTCTTTAACTGATTTTACTGAAGGAACAAGATGTATTGTATTAGGAAACAATTTGGCAACTCAATATTTTGGTTCTTCAGAACAAGCATTGGATAAAGAGATTACTATTAAGGGTTATTCTTACAAAGTTATAGGAGTGTTAAAGAAAATTTCTGATGGTCTTCAAGGAGTTAATCCAGACGATACGATATTTTTGCCTTATGAAACATTAAGTTTAAATGATTTAATTGGTGATCAGTCTATTCCACAGGGAGTAGCTTTAGCAACAGGTAAAGATAAAATAAATCCAGCGATGAAGCGTATTAAAAGTAGTTTAAACTATGTCTTTGATGACAGCAACATGTATGAAGTAGAAGACGCTGGTAATAGAATTGATGCTTCTATGTCATCAGCTAAAACAATGAATGTTTTATTGATATCAATGGCAGTTATTGTATTTATCGTCAGTGGCATTGGCATTATGAATGTACTTTTTGTATCTGTCAATGAGCGAACGAAAGAGATTGGAATTTTAAAAGCAATTGGAACGAGTCAGCAGTATATATTAAAACTGTTTTTATATGAATCAATAGGAATAGGAGTAATGGGAGGAAGTTTCGGAGTAATACTTAGTTATATATTATTACCATTCTTAAAAAACAGTAGTATTCCGGTACATGATAGTTTTCAAGGGAAAATAATAGCCATTGGGTTTGCTATTTTAACAGCAACTGTATTTGGCTTTTACCCCGCCTATAAGGCATCAAAACTCACACCAGTTAAGGCTCTAAATAAAAATTGAAAGTAGGAAAAACAAATGAAAAAAATAGGTTATTTAGTAGGTGCATTCTCATTATTCTTTTTAATAACGGGGTGTAAAAATGTTACAGAAAAAAATAATACAGAACAATCAACAAATAAAATGCAATCAGTTGAAAAAGAGGAGCAATCGGCTCAAACAGATATTAAATTTGGGAAAGTTACTAAGATAGTAGGTAATGAATTAGAACTAAAAATAGGAAAAAATCCAATTGAAGAAGAGAAAGTAAGTGAAGAAAAGTCTGACTCTAATAATAAGGGAGAGGTTCCAGCAGCAAAATCAAGTGAAGCAAAATCGGTAGAGGATCTTCCAAAAGAATTGGAATACACAGGTGAGGAAATGAGTCTTAAGGTTAATGCAGGTGTTGAAGTTGTTGATCAAGGAAAAAAAGCTAATTTAACTGCAATAAAGAAAGGTGCGATTGTTGTGGTAGAAATTGATAAGAAAGAAAAGGTTAAAACAATTATGATTATTAATTAAGATAGGTGGTAACTATTTTTGAAAACAAATGATGTGATTCAATTAAAAAAAATAAATAAAAGTTATCAGATTGGGAAAGAAGAAGTAAAAGTTTTAAATAATATTAACTTAAATGTTTATAAAGGTGAATATTTTGCCATATTAGGAGCATCTGGTTCTGGAAAATCAACATTGATGAATATTATAGGGTGCATGGATTTAGCTGATTGTGGAGACTACTTATTAAATAATCAATTGATTGGAACATATGATGATTCAGAGCTGGCAACGATAAGGAATCGAGAAATAGGCTTTATTTTTCAAAATTATCATCTAATACCTCAATATACAGTTCTTCAGAATATTATTTTACCACTCTTAGTAAGAGGGATGAAACGAAAAGAAGCACAAGAAAAAGCTGAAGAAATGATTCATCTGGTTGGTTTATCTGAGCGAACGTATCATAAACCCAAAGAATTATCTGGTGGACAACAACAAAGAGTAGCTATTGCTAGAGCATTAATTACAAAACCAACATTGCTTTTAGCTGATGAACCGACAGGAGCATTAGATTCAACGACTGGACAGGAAATATTAGAGTTGTTTCAAAAATTGAATGATATGGGGAATACAATCATTGTGATAACTCATGATAATATGGTTGCTAATCATGCAAGAAAAATATTAAGATTAACGGACGGGATTTTGTGTGAAAAGTAAATTATAATAATTTATCGTTTTCCGACAGAAGACTCCTTCCTCAAAAATGTGAAGATGTGAAGCACCAATTTTAAGTGGGAGATGAAAGTCGGTTGGCATAAGTCAACATGTTTGCCATCATTTAATTGTACAGATTGCTCTTCGAAAACTGAAGATATGAGGTTGGTTGCAGAAAAACGTTGCAACCGTAAAATCTTCAACGTTCTATCGCCCCACGCTTGCCGAAGTTGCGAAAACCAAGCTAAAGTAGGCAGTGTGTGAGTCAACGTACTTGATAATTATGTTTTCACCGTAGGGACTACGGGTAGAGCCTGCTAAGATAACCGGTGGATACATCGGTGTTCGCAGGAATCTCCCACTTCAAACAGTCCGCAAGGACGTTAAGTGGTGAGTAGTTCAAATCATGTAATAGGGGTCACCTTATCAAAAAAAGAAAATTGTACGTTACGACACATTTGAACACAATTTAACCGGTTCCCTGTACGTTAAGGAACCGATTATTTATTTTATTACCTTTTTATTGGATTTTTGGCTCGTAATGGTCTTAAATTATTAAAGTTTGTCTTGTGATTTAAGTTCCCAACATAATCACCTGTTAATGTAATATGCTCCCAACCAAGCGGAGATATATGTTGTAAATATTCTTCGGGAATATCCACTCCCTTTGTACGCAAAGCATCAACAGCATGTGATATATATACTGTGTTCCATAATACAATAGCTGAAATTAGAAGTTGTAAACCACTTGCTCTATGGAATTAATCCTCATCAGAACGATCACGAATTTCTCCTAATCGATTAAAAAATACAGCTCGGGCAAGAGCATGTTTCGCCTCTCCTTTATTTAAACCCACATGTACGCGTCTTCATTTTTTTATTCTCCTCTATATAATTTAAAAAACTAATACATCCCCAATAATTAAGTGATTTCCCCTTATGATATTAATTCCTTATATTAGGATATGTTATTTTTCATATACAAATATAGGAAATTGATATACAGAGTATAATTAAATTATATTGAAAACATTTTAAAAACGTTTGAATAGCATTTAAAATATATTGAATTTTTTTATGGGGTGCCGTCAGGAAAATGCGGATTTACAACGTTAAGGTCGAAATTCTTGTATCAATAGGGTTTACTCTATTGGGGCCAATCGCTTTTGCATCAAATAAGGCTTACAAATGTCTCATATGATTTTTCTTGTAATCTTTATCGTTGTTAAACTCTTCATTTTTAACAGGATAAACAGCTTAAAGTTGTTGTAAATCTGCATTTTCGGGACGTTCCTCCTTATGGATTAAAAAAGTTATATTCTCACCATATATATCAAGTTGTAACTATTATAATTACTCAAATGATATTAATTAATCATTTTATAAATATAATATTCCCAATCATATTAAGCAAGTGACAATAAAGTTATCGGATAAATAAGATAAATTCTTACTATTTTCGACAAAATCTTACGATTTACGCATTAAAAATTTAATGTTTTAATAGAGGTGTAATTGGTATGACCACTGAGAAAGGAGAAAATTATACGAATAAAAGTACAATAAATTTGCAAGTAACATTATGTCAGTTTGAATTAACGCAATACTCAGTTATTTAAAGAGGATTTAGTATCACAAAAGTATCACATTTGTAAAAAATGGCGTTTTAAGTTTCTACATGGCAAAAGTGATTTTATTTCAAAAATAAAAGTATAAGCAATGTACAATATAAGATTATTTTTTGTACCCTTGTAGAAATTAGAGAAGAAGAAATAGTATGAAACGTATGGAAAAATCATTCCCGCAGCATTTGTATCAAGTACAGCTTTAATAGAAAAAAAACACAGAATGTTGTATGGTAAACCCCAATATCATAAGTCATGCAAGGGTGGCCCTATTCCTTGTGCTTCATATGAATCGCTATTAATCGCGTGTTTAGTTATTTTTGTAACATCCTCCATATTCAATTAAACTTACAACTTGTTTTTTTTGAAATGGTATAAATTACTGTTGCTAAGTGGCCTGTCCACTAATAACAGCGTTAGTAGCATTTGAATAAAAACGTAGGCTAGATTCAGCTGAGATAAGAGGCTTAAACCCTCTTACCATCTTCAATATTCTAATTATACTGAAATTAAAAATGAAATCTTTCGAAAACAACCTAGAAATGCAACAAAAATTGAGCATGTGACAAATGAAAAGATGAATCTTTTCCGATATTCTTGAAGCTTATTATATGTTCCAGAAGAACTAACAAGCAATTACATTTTACACTTAGAACAATCTAGGATTTTAGTTTTTTATAAAAGATTACTAGTATACTAGACAAAATTTAACATGAGGAGAGAGAGAAATGAAAAAATATAAAAAAGCGTTATTAGTTGCTCCACTTGCCTGTGTATTAAGTACCAGCTTTTTCACTTTACCAAATGGAGCCCAAGCAGCGGAAACAAAGCAACAAGCATATATTGATACATATCAGCAAGGTACTGTTGCTACTAAAGAAAACGTAGCAAAAACTTTAAAAAACAGACTACTTTGGGGCATCGAAAAATCTCCTGAGTTACGTGCAAAATTCAAATTGGCAGATGATGAAAGGTTCCAAAGGGAACAGGGGGGAACATCATTTACGGATCCAAGTGGTAAGACTACAAGATATCCTGCAGTCAATTATGGTTTAGACTCACAAATAGGTAAACTTGAAACTGTATTTTCTGGTACATCTGCTTCAATTAATCCAACTGCAATTACTTTAGAAAATGACGGAGTGGTTAATGTAGTAACTTATAATAATACTTCACCATTAACTCAATCACTTGCTACACCAGAAGTAACAAAAACATATTCAAGAACTTTTAATCTCACAAGTAAATTTGGAATGAAATTAGGATTTGAGGCTTCAACAAAAATTCAAGTTGGTTTACCTGGATTAGTAAATGGTGAAATTGCAACTAAAGCAAGTAGTGAATATTCAATGGGAATGGATATTGGACACAGTACAACTCAAACTGAAACATTAACATTTAAATCACAAACAATCCAAGCTGCAGCCAATGGAACGACAGATTACTTTTACAGAGTTAAAAAAGCGAAATTTTCTGGAACATTTAACGCTGATGCGTATTTATCGGGTGTAACATTGAAACTTCCTATAGTGAAGATTGCTACGACAACTAACAATGTAGATGGAAACAAAGTAGTTCATACTGAAGAAGCTACTTTAACTGCAGAAGATTTATATACCCTTTATAAAGTAACTAATAGTATTCCGCTACCTCCTTATATGAAATTTGATGATCAAAGTAAAAAGGTAGTAATAAATACAGAATTTAGCTACGAAGGAGAGGGAGGCTTCTATACACAAGCACAAGCGAAATTTACACCAAATACAAACACGCAAGGTAATACTATGCCAGGAAGCTTCAATCCATCACAAACAATGAAATATGAAGACTACGTAAAAGCGATACAAAATAAAACTCTTTAATAAGAAGCATAGGCAGCAAATCACAAAAAATACGCTAAGCAAACTTCGACATGAAAATAAGTAATTTTAAAGTGAAATGGTGGAACCCCCTCAAAAAATGAGGGGGTTTCCTTGTTACTATTACTTATTTCCATCAAATGATAATGTCTATTCCTTATTAAATATTCCCCTTGTTATATTTTAAAGGAACATATTTGAGGAGAAAAAAACATGCGAAAAATCTTTTAGGAAATTTAGTAGTTTTTACAATAATAACGAGTATGTATTTTAAACATACTAAAGTCACGAAAAATTTTAAAGAAGAAACTGAAGAAGTAGATTTAATGTCTATCCTGCCATATGAGTATTTAAAAAAACTTTTATTATTTAAGAAAAAATTCAATATGTACATAATAAATAGAGATACATATATGGCTTTAAATCATCATCTTTGGAATTCTAGTCTTTATCATTAAATACTTTGCAAATAAGAGGAGCAAACATATATCGTTTAGCTCCTTTTGTTATTATAAAGTCCTTTAGTAAAGCCTATATAATTATAAATAGAACTTGTTGTTAATCAGCTTCCTAATAACCATCTCGTTTTAAAGTACGATAAATGGTGGTTCAATCAACATTTAAAAAATCAGCAATTTCCTGTTTGGTTTTTCCTTGATCAAGTAACTTGATTATCAAATCCGTCTTAGACTTGTTAATTTTTGCAACGCTTATTTTGGTCCTACTTTTTACTCAGAGTAGTAAAATTAATGTTTTTTCTATCGAAATTTGCTTAGCGTATATTTTCGTTAAAATGTGGTCTGTACCCCTGGCCCAAAATATGCTGAAAGTAGTTTGAAACCTTACAACACTGTCATCTTTATGTAAGGTTAGTAGATAGTTTATTTATTATTTCGATGTCATAATAAAAGTATAAGAAATAGCCACATAAAAAATAATCGACAGAGGTAACTACACAATGATTTTAAAACTATTATTTATACTTTTTGGAGTAGTCTTAGTATTATGGGGTATACATAGTACGAAAAAATATGAAACATTTCTAGATAAAATCACTGGAATAGGCCAGTTTTTAGGCGGAATTATATGTATAATTGCTGGGGTTTTATCCTTTATAATTAAATAATTTATAGGAAGAAACCTATCTGAAGTGGAAAAACACTTTTTATAAAGTAATAAAAGCATATGAAGGTACACTAGATTAAACCAGCTCATAGTTGGTTCTTTTTTTGTAGTTCAATCCGTGATTAACTTCTCAGTAACTATTCACATCCCTCCCAAATAATACAAATTAATTCCTTAACGTACAGGGAACCAGTTAAAATGCGCCTAAATTGTGTCGTAACATGCAATTTTCTTTTTTTGATAAAGAGTCTTTAGGGAATTCTAAGTTTTATAATCCTATTGGAGCTAAAAATTCAATTCTCAGTTATTTTATGCCTAAAGGTGCTAATCCCAATGATGATAAAACTTTCACTGATAGAGACATTGCAACGTTAACTTATCTTATATTTACAACATATATCTCCGCTTGGTTGGGGGCTTGAATCATAGGAAAGGATAACGTTTTTTTATATCTATTTCTATATCTATTGAATTACAACCATTTGCTTAAGAAATTCATTGTTTTTTATCTCTAAATTTATTACGAGATCTTGCAAGAGTTGTTAGTCTTGTACAATGCATCAGTAAGTATCAAGCAAAAGATTTAGTCGCTTTTTTGTGTGTGGCGCTACCACTCACTACAAATAAATAGTATATGATTTTCATGAAAAATATGGTAATATTTTGTCGAGAATTGTTCTATTTTGATATTTTATGGTGGTTTTTTCGTGAATTATGCCTGACGGAAATAAATTTATGAATCCATACAGGAGAAAAGTAAAAATTTATCATTTAATCTAATTAAAAGGAGAAGACAATGAATAATTCCATCGACATACAATACTTATGTGACCTCGTGCATAAAACTTTTAATGTGCCTATTCACATGTTATCTACAGACAAAAAAATCTTATATCATTCGACTTCCGATGGTATTTGTAGTCCTTTTTATTCTTCTAAAGAAGAACATCTTAGTGGCATTTATCAAGAAAATGATCCCTATAATCTGCCACTCTTCAGAAGTAACAGGTATCTTGAAAATTTCGTCCTAATTCATATAGCAAATCATGATTATATAAGCGGCACTATTATAATCGGTCCCACTATACTCCAAAAGGGTTCGGATGATATGACCTTAAAACTTCGGAAAGACTGTATCTCAAGTGATAAAATTCAAGAAAGACTAGCCTATTATCAATGCCTACCTGAGATTAAAAAAACTACTTTAATTGATATGGGTATTTTATTACATTACATGATTTTCAATGAGAAGTTAGATGTAGATATTGTTTTAGAAAAAAATAAAGTGTTAGAGGAAGTTCCCTATAAAATTGTGGAACCTGATTTATATATTTTAAAACGTCAACAAAATAAACCTAAAACTCACAACATGGCAGTAGTACATAATTATTTTTCAGCAATCAAAGAAGGAAATAAAGAGAAGTTGTTGCAATATATGTATGCAGTTTCGCAAGAAGATGTTGAATTAATTTTAACCACGGATCTACTCAGAAACCAAAAAATTCTTGGGATTATTGCGATTACTTTAGCTACTCGATATGCGATAGAAGGTAACCTCCCACCAGAAATTGCTTTTTCTCTTAGTATTTTGTATATCCAAACCATGGAACAACTAGATAACGTAGACTCTGTTAGGCGATTGTCAGGGGATGCTTTACGTACTTTTGCAGACCGTGTGAAAGAATACAATGCACAAAAGTTTTCAAATGCGGTTACTACATGTATGAATTATATTAGTAAAAATATTTACGATGGAGTATCTCTTAATGAACTGGCTAATCATGTAGGTATTACCCCTACTTATTTATCTAAATTATTTAAAAAAGAAGTGGGGATTTCTTTAAGTGAATATATTCAAAGGGAACGAATGGAAGAAGCAAAAAAATTATTAACACTCACTACATATCCATTATCAGATATTTGTACTTGGCTTAACTTTAATGACCATAGTTATTTTATAAAGGTTTTCAAAAAAGTCACTAACATGACTCCTAGACAGTATCGTGAAAAATATGCCGTAATATAAACTTGGTATTTATTTCTGGTGCAAAAACTTTAATATACGTGTAAGAAATCTCTATAACTTTGGCATACTAATCCTATTAATCTAGAAAAGGAATATGTATTCGAATAGAGACATTATTAGCCTGATATTATTTTGTTCACGGAACGATATCAGTTGTCGTTATTATGTGAAAATGGTGGAGAAACGTGGCTTATCCATTTCTCATATAACGATTATACGTTGCGTTTATTAGTATGGTTCTAAATTGGACAAACGAATCTGATGTCCCCCAAACCAATGACCCTTGAAAAGTCCAAGAAACATATATCAAAGTAAAATGGAAATGAATATACTTATATCGTTGTTTGATCTGAAAGGAAACACAATAGATTTTTTCCTAATATTAGAAGGCTGCAAAGCGCTTTTTCAAAAAAGCTTTGCAGCCTTTTTATGTTAAAGCCTCGTATTATAACAGTCGATAGGAATCCAGCTTATTATCTTCATGTTAAGGACTGAAGTGGTTGGAATGAAACGTATTTCAGAGGTTTTTTATAACTATATACAGTGTCACTTTACCTATAAGTTAGCCAGAAAACACTTATTCCTTCGAATAATTATCTAATTATTCGAAGGAATTGGAAGCATAAATTGGCCGTAAGTTAATTATTAATCCATAAGCTGGCCTTTAGTTTATGCGAACTTTTATACATATAGAGTAAAGAAAATAAGGACAATGATACATCACGATAACTTAAAGAAAAGCGGCAGTAGTAGGGGGAACCATACATGTCCATCAACTTAAGATTTTTAAGTAAACTCTAAACAAAAAAATTCTTTATCTGCAGATAGTTATTTATAAGAACGAATCTTATTTAACTTTTTATTCAGATATGTAATTTTGCATATCCAAATAAAGGGGATGGATGTGCGGAGTTTGACTAAGTTATATTGAAATAGTTAAATGTTATTCAATATTTTTAACAGATTATAATGGTTATTTTTTTAGTTGGTATATCAAGTTATATCTATTATAATGATATTAAATCATATTAAATAATAACTTTAGCCCTATAATATATTTATTAACGTTAATACGTGATAGTTAAATTATTGAATACAATTGACAAAATTCGACTATTTACGCGTTTAAAATTTAATGTTTTAATAAAGGTGTAATTAATATAACAACTAAAAAGGGAGAAGATGCCACTAATATCAATTCAGTTCCGTTGGAAGTAACATTATGCTATTATAATTATCTCAATAATCAATTAATTTAATTCAGAAACAATCTTTTTTATCTGAAAATTCAAAATTAATAAGAGGAATTATATAATAGTATTTAAAAAAATACTCAAGAAGTGGATGGATTACTAGAAAAGTTGAAAACATTCCGGATTGAACCAAGTGTACAAGGCTTGAAAAGGGATTTATATAAAGTATGGCTATTACCTTTTTTTATCATTCAGTTGAATTTGTTGCAGAGTATTTTAGAATGATTATGCTATATACACATGAAATATTTATTGATTGTTTCGGAGACTCTATCCCACAAAAATTAAAAAACATTTTAAATTATTGACAAATGACAAAACTAAACACATATTATTTATAATAAATATAAATAAATAATTATTATAAATAATTTAAATAAAAAAACAGGAGGTTCCCCTTTATGAATCCTATTAATCGCTTAACAACAAACCAAGGCGCTCCAGTTGGAGATAACCAAAATTCTCGTACAGCTGGTCGTCGTGGGCCGGTATTGTTAGAAGACTATCATTTAGTAGAAAAACTAGCGCATTTTGATCGTGAACGTATTCCAGAGCGCGTTGTGCATGCACGTGGTGCAGGTGCTCACGGTGTATTCGTAACGAAGAACAGCATGAAGCAATATACGAAAGCAGCGTTTTTACAAAGTGAAGGAACTGAAACACCTGTATTCGTTCGTTTTTCAACGGTTATTCATGGCCAAGGTTCTCCAGAGACAGCGCGTGACCCACGTGGCTTCGCTGTTAAATTCTATACACAAGAAGGGAACTACGATATCGTAGGAAACCATTTGCCAGTTTTCTTCATTCGTGATGCAATTAAATTCCCAGATATGGTGCATTCTTTAAAACCAGCACCTGATACAAATGTTCAAACGCCAGATCGTTACTGGGATTTCATGACGTTAACTCCAGAATCTACACATATGATGACATGGGTATTTTCTGATTACGGTACACCGGCAAATTATCGTGAAATGGAAGGCTTCGGCGTCCATTCATTTAAATGGATTAATGCAGAAGGTAAAATTGTTTACATTAAATATCACTGGAAACCACAGCAAGGTGTACGGAACTTAAGTGCAAAAGAAGTGGAACAAGTACAAGGTAGAGATTTCAATCATGCAACTCGTGACTTATTCGATGCGATCGAAAAAGGAAAGTATCCAAAATGGGATCTACACGTACAAGTGATGCAATTAGATGAAATGGATTCTTTAGATTTCGATCCATTAGATCCAACAAAAGTATGGCCAGAAGATTCTTTCCCACTCATTGAAGTAGGGACGATGACACTAAATCGTAACCCACAAAACTTTTTTGCGGAAGTAGAACAAGCGGCGTTTACGCCAAGTGCAACTGTACCTGGTATTGAACCATCTGAAGATAAACTATTACAGGGGCGTCTATTCTCTTACCCAGATACACAGCGTTACCGCCTTGGTGCAAACTACTTACAAATTCCTGTAAACTGTCCATACGCAGCTGTTCGTAATCACCAACGTGATGGTGCGATGCAAACAAATCAAAACCCATCTACAATAAACTACGAACCGAGCCGTCATACAGAAAATCCGGTTGAAGATCCAACTTACCGTGATTCAACTATGAAAGTAGAAGGCTATGTATCTCGTGAAAAAAATGAGAAACCAAATGACTTTAAACAAGCGGGTGAGCGTTACCGTTCATTTTCTAAAGAAGAACAAGATAACTTGATTGCAAACTTAACAAATGACTTAAAAGATGTAAATGAGCGCACGAAATTACTAGCTATTTGCAACTTCTTCCGCGCAGACTACGAGTATGGTATGCGCTTATCGAAAGCATTAAATGTTGATATTTCAGCATATGTAGGAAATTATACGAATTAATAAATTGCAGTTTATACTCACATCTAATTTGAAATAGGTGTTTACCCATACAATATATGAGAAAAGAAGCTGTCTTGAAAATTTGTTGAAAAACAATTTTTTAGAGCCAGTTTCTTTTTTAGCTCCCTTTAGCAATAAACAGGAGTATCAACACTTCATTAAAGCATTTTTCATAAAAACCCTAGCACGCTAGGAAATGTAGTATGTTCTTGCTCCTGTTTCTTTTAGTAGGTGAAAACTTTTTCCTTCAATCTATATACCCTTTTAACTTGGAAATGGGCACAGTTAACCCTACTATATAGCTTCTAATATTTCCATCCTTCCTGTTAAAAATTTAAATTGCATAACAATGTAACAATACTTCCATAGATTACTGAAAATTCGGTTAATATTTCAGCAGAATCTTTAGTTACATTCAGTATTTTTTGAATACAATATTTCACCATTTTAGGAGGAAACAGCATGAAAGACTTAAAATTTCTTCGTACAAGTTCCCTTATATTTACAATCAGTGCAATGTTGATAGGGTGTAACACAGCAAAGCAAGAAGCTCCCAAAAAACAATCTACGGAAAAAAATACACAGTGGTCATATGAAGGGACCACCGGTCCAGAGCACTGGGGAGAATTGAAACCAGAATACAAAATGTGTTTAAATGGGCAAGAACAATCTCCAATAAATATCAAATCGGAACAAATAACAATAAAAAATGATCATGATAATCGATTGCAAATAAATTATCAACCAATAGCATTTTCTATTAAAAATAATGGACATAGTATTGAGGGGAAAGCAAATAGTTCAAATGATTATCTCATGCTTGGGGAAAATCGTTATACATTAAAACAATTCCATTTCCATACACCGAGCGAACACCAATTCGATGGAAAACATGCAGATATGGAGCTACATCTGGTTCACCAAAATGACCAGGGTCAGTTAGCAGTTATTGGTATTATGATAAATGAAGGACAAAAAAATGAAGTTTTTACAGAAATGTGGGAAAATCTCCCGAGCAGTAAAAATACAAAAGTGGATGTGCAACATACCATTGATATAAAACAGCTTCTTCCTTCAGAACAAGCGTCATTCCGTTACATGGGGTCTTTAACAACACCTCCTTGTACAGAAGGTGTTCAGTGGATTGTGATGAAGCAGAAAATAGAAATGTCCAAAGAGCAAATTGAAGCATTTCATACATTGTTCCAAAAAAATAATCGCCCAGTACAGCCAATTAATGGGCGAGAAGTATTCTAAATAGGTTCTAATACAAAGCTTCTTAAATGATAAACAAAGACCTAAATACATGAGGAAATATCATGCTGTTTTTTCTCTTCATCCTTTGATTTTAACAAATTTCATTTGAAAGTTACAAATATACTTAATGTATCATGTCAAAAGTATTTGACATGATACATTAAGATTTTTTATAATCGGTATGTAAAAATCTTTTGACATTTTGATTATAAAAAATGGAGAAGAGATATGAAAAATATTATAAGGGATTTGAGAGAGAAAAAGGGATTGTCGCAAGAGCACTTGGCTAATAAATACGGGGTTAGTAGACAAACAATCAATGCAATTGAAAATAACAAGTACGATCCTACATTAAAATTAGCTTTTAGTCTTTCAGAAGTATTGAATACAACAGTAGATGAACTTTTTTTAAAGAAAGGAGTATAGAATTATGAATTATTTAGTATATTTTATGGGGGCTATATTGTGGGCTTATATTAATGGATTTTTTACAAGTGATAAAGAATCGGCTCCTTGGATTAAAGATGATGAAAGAGATAAAGGCATTAAACATAAAGCAATTATAGCAAGTTGGTCAGGGATTTTTTTCTTTTGTATAATTGGAATTTTTAATAAAGCATTAGGTCTAGGTGGTGCTCAAAAATCCCCTTACCTCCCAGAACCGATAGCTACTATTTTACAAGAAAATGTTGAAATACAAGTTTTACTTATTCTTTTGCTGATGTATGGAATTTTTTATATTTATTATAGAAAGAGAATGAGTGCTTAGTTGTTATTTAGATAGTTTACCAACAGTTAAATTTGTTATAAACGAAGCGTAGTAACATGCACATTTTAACGTCTTTATATGCTAAGAGAATCTCAAAACTCAATATTGCTTATTTTAATTGAGATTTTGATTTTGAGATAAGTTTTGATACACATTTAAGGGGATTTCTATGACATTTTAAAATTAAATAAGTCCCTTAGAGTAGTAAAATCAACGTTTTTCGTGTCGAAATTTGCTTAGCGTATGTTTTCGTTAAAATGTGGGTGGGACCCCTTTAGTAAAACCGGAGTGGAAATGATGAGTATAAATAGTTTTGTGGGATTGATAAAGGACGAATTATTAAAGGAGATAAGCATAAGAAGCGAGGATGAATTCGAGCCTATAGTAGTTAAAGATATTCCTAGACTTTGGAAGTGTTTAGGGACAGGTAATTATGCCGCCGTATTTATGCACAAAGAATACAAAGATTGGGTAGTGAAAGTTTACGCGCGAGAAGGAGAAGGAATTGAAAAAGAGTCAGAAGTATACCGAAGAATCGGAAATCATCCTTCTTATTCGAAGCTTATATATAAAGGAGAAAATTTCATAGTATTGAAACGTTTAAAAGAAATTACCTTATACGATGCTATTCATAAGGGGATTAAAATTCCTAAGCAGGTAATCCTTGATATCAATAAAGCTTTAGAGTATGCAAGGGCACAAGGATTAACTCCTTGTGATGTTCACGGGAAAAATGTGATGATGGAAAACGGAAGGGGATATGTAGTCGATGTATCTGATTTCTTAAAAACAAATGAAGATAGTAAGTGGAGAGACCTAGAAAAGGCATATTTTACATTTTATTTGCCTTTCATTTATAAATTGCCTTTCCCTGTTAAAATACCGTATTTCATGTTAAACATTGTTAGACGTTCATATAGAAAATATAAGAAACTTAAAAAGAAATTCAAATTGTAAAAAGACCACATACTTATCTTTAGGTTAGATAAGTGAACCACTAGTAAACAAAAGGACCGTACATTTTAGATATGTTTAATATGTACGGTCCTAATTTTATAACTTCATGAAGTAATCAGTAAGCTTTTCATTTTCTTTTTCACACAATTGCTTATTTTTTTCTTCAAGCTCCTTATTCTTTTTCTCTAACTTTTCAATTCTTCTTTTAAGAGAAGCGATGCCGGCATTTTGATTGTTCTCGTCCCGTTTAATCCTAGAGTCCACAAATACTTTTATTTCACAAGAAATTGATGCGTTCTTTGAGCTCTGTATGGTTATACAGTGTGGCTTTACTCACTCCGACTTCCTCTGGCCACACTATTGAAGTGAATTGCTTTAGAGCTCTTGGTTAGACGTTTTATAACTTCCTCAACCTTAGCTATAGTTGTCTGTTTCCTTTTTTCGTGTAGCTGTCTTAGCTACTCTTCACGGTCGAAATTTGCTTAGCGTATGTTTTCGTTAAAATGTGGGTGGGGCCCGATCGCTATTAAGCTAAGAAAATACACTTACCTCCAGAACGAAATTTTGCCCTAACTTGTTATAAAAATCCCATTTTTTCGTTTTGGGGTGGATTTGTTTTCTTAAGTTGATGAGCATGTATAGTGATCACTATCAGTTAAAACTTTAGATGCAACTCATCTAATGACCGCATTAGATAATTTTCATTCCATTTTATTTGCTCTCTTTCATTTTGCAAATGTATATTGGGAAAATGCTGCAATAATGTAGTGATTGCAATTTTTGCTTCTAAACGTGCAAGTGGTGCACCCAGACAAAAATGAATACCATGGCCAAATGCGATATGACGATTATTTTTTCTTGTGATATCAAATACATCTGCGTTTTGAAAAACCTTTTCATCACGATTGGAAGATGCTAATGATATAATAATTCTATCTTTTGATTGAATATCTTGACCATGTATTGTAAATGGTTTTGTTGCTCAACGTAGAGTAGTTATTTCAACAGGGCTGTAAAAGCGTAACGTTTCTTCAATAGCTGAATCGATTAAATCAATGTTTTGACGAAGCATTTGTAATTGATCTGGATGCTCCAGCAATGCCAAGGTCATATTTGTAATTAAATTTACTGTTGTCTCATGTCCAGCAACAATCAACAATGAAATTGTGGAGTATAGCTCCAATACATTTAGCTTCGTTCCTTCACTCTCTGCTTGTATTAGGGCACTGATTAAATCGTTATCAGGATTTCCCCTTTTTTTATCTACTAAATGTTGTATATATTCAGCGAACTCTCCTAGTTTTTGTTTATTTTTCTGCATGTCTTCTAACGTATGTGGAGTATCAATAATTGCTTGTGACCAAGCTCTAAATCTGTTTTGGTCTTCATGAGGTATCCCCAACATTTCACTAATCACCAAAATAGGTAAGGGAAAAGCATAATCATTTACCAGTTCCATAGAATGATTATGTTCTATTTTATTTAATAAAGTATCAGCAATATGTTGAATTCGGCTTTCAAGTTGTAAAATCATTTGAGGCGTAAATGCTTTTTGCACAAGTAAGCGTAGACGACTATGACTAGGCGGGTCTGAATTCAGCATATGATTTCTTAAAAGCTCTCTACTCTCTAATGAAAAAGGTACATCTACTTCCTCTTGTTTGCTAAATACATTTTCAATATTTTTCATTAATTTTGCATCTTTTAATAAAGAAATCGCGTCCTCATATCTAGTAATCAACCAACATTGACCCTGTTCTCGCGAAGATAAAGGGTAAACTGGGTAACATGCACGTAATTCCTTATAAATTTCGTATGCTTCTTGTTTAAATGCGGGGGAAGATAATTGTGCTTCTGTTAATAGTTTGAGATTTAGGTTGTTTTTTGAAATCATTCATATAACCTCCATCTTTATAATTATTTGGGTAACTGCAGCACCTAATTTGCATTATAACCCAATTGATTTCAGTAAAGGTAAGAATATTCCGATAAAATATTACTTTACCTGGTGAAATAAAATTAAAAATTTTGGATTTAGACTTTAACATTTCTATTTTTCCAAACACCATAGTACTTTTTAATTAAGTCTTTCTATACAAAATAATATAAAATAACATGAAATGTTTGCTAATACAAGTAACCTCTAACGCTTGGATATGCTAATACCATGCTTTTAGAAAGTAGTGTTGCTGAAGTATGATTTCAAACTTTCTAAAATTTATTCGTTTGCAACAGGAATAATAAAATTGTGATATCATTTTGTTAATTTACAAGAAGGATATTTTTCTTCCAGTGAATACAAAAATTGAAATTAACTTAGGATGGAGGAACCTTGACATATATGAAAAATAAACCTCTTAGAGTTACCTTCGATAGTTTGGAGGAATTTGCTGATATAGTCAGTGGGATTTTACAATGTCCGATTACTATTGAGGATGTAAATCATCGACTTCTCGCATATAGTACCCATGACGAAAGGACAGATCCAGCGAGAATTGGCACTATTATGGGACGTCGTGTACCTGAAAAGGTAATCAATAACCTGTGGAAAGAGGGAATTATTCCTGCTTTATTAAAAAATCGGGAGCCTATTCGTATAAAAAAGATAGATGATATTGGTCTTGGTGATAGAGTCGCGATATCTATTTGGAACAAAGAAGAAGTTTTAGGATTCATTTGGGCTTTAGAAATTGAAAAATCTTTAACTGAACAAGACTTTGCCTTGTTAAAAAAATACGCGGAGGCTGTAAAAAGTAAGCTTTTGCAACTTCAAGCCAGAAAAAACAAAAAAGAAGAACGATCACAAGAGTTTTTTTGGAAACTACTAACTAATCATATGCAGGTAAACGCAGAAGTTATGGAAAATTTCTACGAGCTCCAAATAACTCCAGCATCTTTATTTACTGTCGCCGTATTCCATTTTGAACAAAAGATCACAAATGAAAAAGAGAAACAAATTTCTTATTTGTTAAAAACAAGTCAGCATTTGAAGGTTTTACTTTATACCATTGATCGTAATCAATTAATTCTTCTTACTTCATTAGATAATGTAAAACGTCCTTTTCATGAAATCAATGATTTTGCGGATAATTTTGTGAATAAGATGGAAAAGCGATATGGCATTAAATCTATCAAACCATCTTTTAGCAGTATATATAGCGACTACCAAAAAATCAGTAAAGCTTACAAAGAGACACTAACTGTTTTATCTATAAAAGAAAAATTCCCTTCTGATACAGTAAATATTCACAGCTACCAAAACATGGGGATTTATCAATTAATTGATCTTTTACTTGAGAAAAGAAAACATGAAGAGTATGAAAACCAGGCGTTGCACAAGCTATATGAATATGACAATAAGTATAATTCCAATCTTGTTGAAACGTTGGAAATTTATTTAAATAAAGACAGTAATATTAGCGAGGTAGTAAAAGCTTTGAATATTCATGCTAACACACTTAGCTATAGACTTAAGCGTATATATGAAATTAGTGAGATTGATTTAAAAGATCCAAATCAAAAAATGATTCTGTTCTTGGATCTCAAGTTGAAAAAGTTTATGTAACAGCATCCTTTTGTGGAATTCCACAAAAGGATGCTGTATTTTTGTTTTTTTTCAACAATGAAAAGACATTTTTATTACTCTATACTTACAATATGACAGATTAAAGATTAAGTAATGGGGGGAATTTTATGATTATTGGTGTACCAAAGGAAATAAAAAATAATGAAAATCGCGTCGCACTTACGCCTGCAGGAGTTATTCCATTTGTGACAGCTGGACATAGGGTATTAGTTGAAACAAATGCTGGTATTGGTAGTGGTTTTAGAGATGTAGACTATGTATATGCTGGTGCTAAAATCGTTAAAAGTGCGGCTGAGGTATGGAATCACTCAGAGATGATTATGAAAGTAAAAGAACCTCTCGCTAGCGAATATATTCACTTTCGTCCAAACTTAATTTTATTCACATACTTACATTTGGCTGCTGAACCTAATTTAGCTCGGGCCCTTAAAGATAAAGAAGTTACCGCCATCGCATACGAAACAGTAGAAGTAAACCATACACGCCCTCTTCTTACCCCAATGAGTGAGGTAGCTGGACGCATGTCTGTACAAATAGGGGCACAATTTCTACAAAAATCAAACGGTGGCCAAGGTATTCTTCTTGCAGGAGTACCTGGTGTAAATCGTGGTAAAATTGCCATCATCGGTGGAGGTATTGTTGGTACAAACGCTGCGAAAATGGCGATTGGTCTTGGGGCGGACGTAACAATCATTGATTTAAACGCAGACCGTTTGCGCCAACTAGATGACATTTTCGGTACACAAATCAAAACATTGATGTCCAATCCATTCAATATTGCGGAAACAGTAAAACAAGCAGATCTTTTAATTAGTGCCGTATTAATTCCTGGTGCTAAAGCTCCTAAGCTTGTCACGGAAGAAATGGTAAAAACCATGAAGCCAGGATCTGTAATCGTGGATGTAGCGATTGATCAAGGGGGAGCTGTAGAAACATGTGACCATGTAACAACACATGATAACCCAACTTTTGAAAAATATGGAGTGCTTCACTATTCCGTTGCGAACATGCCTGGTGCAGTTCCAAGAACATCCACTATTGCTTTAACAAATGTAACAATTCCGTATGCACTACAAATTGCTAACAAGGGTGTACAAGCAGCAATATTAGAAAATGAAGCTTTAAAACTTGGCGTAAATACGTTGAATGGTGAAATTACATGTGAAGTGGTTGCAAGGGAACTCGGTTACAATTTTATCTCCATAGATAATTTTTTGGGGAAATGCAAACAACTGTGACTTATGCATTTGAACTACTCGCCACTTAACGTCCTTACGGACTGTTTGAAGTGGGATATTCCTGCGAACACCGATGTATCCACCAGTTATCTTAGCAGGCTCTACCCGTAGTCCCTACGGTGAGAACTGAAGTGTCTTGTATGTTAACTCACCTGGCTTCCTACTTTTAGCTTGGTTTTCGCAACTTCGGCAAGCATGGGGCGATATTGTGGCTCTTTTTAGATAAAACATTAGGGGTATTAATTTTAGATTTTTCTTATTCTAAAGTCTAAAGCATTCCCTCAAGATGCTGGCTTCATATTAGAGAAGAAAATGCACTATCATACTCCCATAAGAAGATTGGATGAATTTATTATCCAATCTTCTTATGTTGCCTTGAAAATAGGAAAAATATAACCAGAATCGTTCTCATGTTTATTAGAACAGCTCTAAAAATAAATTTAATAGTAAGTTTTTCACTCTATCTACTTTGTGGATGTTATTTGTAAAGTTCAACGCAGAAATACAAATTACACATTATTGTTGAAGTGCTAATATGATGAATTATTTTAATATGCATTTTGATTCACTAAATTACTAGTCACTCATCAAAATGTGTTACGTATAGCTGTAATAAAATAAATCAACGTAAAATATACAAATACATTAATGTATGTTGGTAAGAAAGGACGTTCTATCATGAGAAATATTACTAATATACAGCTTATAGTAATTTTAATTACAGTACTTATAGCTGGATATTTTATATTTCAATCAACTACCTCTCCAGCAAAAACTGTAGCTAAGCAAGAAAATACAGTACAGCTAGCTAGTGAACAACCCAAAACTGAAATTAAGAAAATAGCACCGAAACGTTTTAATGGTCAAGAAAGAAAAGTGGCTTATCTTACTTTTGATGATGGACCAGGCAAATATACAGCTGAGTTGTTAAACATTTTACAACAAAATGGTGCAAAAGCCACATTCTTCTTAATTGGTAATAATGTAAAACAGTTTCCGGAATTAGTAAAACGTGAGACAGAAGAAGGTCATTATGTTGGAATGCATAGTATGACACATGACTTTAAGAAATTATACACTAATGGCGAGTATGTGAAAGAAATGAAAGAAGATCAAGGTTTAATAGTAAATATTCTTGGGATATCTCCAACATTAACACGCCCTCCATATGGTTCTATGCCTGGCTTAAATGAGTCGCTTCGAAATAAAGTGGCAGATGCTGATTTTAAAGTATGGGATTGGACAATTGACTCTTTAGATTGGAAGTATAATAATATGCCAGTTGATGCTGCATCCGCTCAGATTGCTCAAAATGTATTGGCAGGTGCAACAGGATCACAAGAAGTTATTTTAATGCATGATATTCACCCGCAATCCGTTGCTGCCGTGCCAGCTATTATAAAGGGATTAAAAGAAAAAGGATATGTACTTGAAGCATATCATGAAGAGGAGCATTTTCCACTGAATTTTTGGCATGATAAACGTTTATAACACCATAGGAGGGATTGACATTGATTTATAGGAAAGTGGCATTAATAACAATCTTATCAATTGGATTGCTAGGGGGGTGTTTGGGAGCAAAACCAGAAGAAGAATTATATGTTGCTTTTGAAAATGCAGCAAATCAAGAAAAAACATTATTTGATAATGCAAAAATGTTAGAGAAGTTAGAAACAAGAGGACAGGAATTGTACAATCAAATTATAGAAGAAGGAAAAGTGTATAACGAGCCAGTAATGCAAAAAATCGAGCAAGCTATTATAGGTATAGATGCACGTGGAGGATTATTGGAAGATGAAAAAGTGGTACTAGAAAAGGCTCAAAAAGAAGTAACAGCAGTGCATGGTTATATAAATAAAATTGAGGATAAAAAATTACAAACGCAGGCAAAACAAGTAGAAGAGTCATATAAAAAGCGTTATGACGCTTTTCAGAAAATAAGTGAAAACTATACAAAATCATTGAAGATTGAAAAAGAACTTTATGAAAAGTTAAAAGATAAAGATACAAAACTAAAAGAGATTAATGAGACAGTTACAGCTTTTAATATATTGAATGAAGAGATACTAAAAGAAAAAGAAAAGTTCAATCAATATACAAAAAGCTATAATGTAGGAAAACTAGCATTCTATAAAGAAGCAAAAATTAAATTAAAAGAGATAAAGCAAGAAAAATAATTATCAATTTAAGTATCTTGCCAGCTCATTCCTAATGACAAATCAAAGATCTAAATAGTGTTTCACATCAAGGAGGTTTTTCATGAGGTATGATACTGTTGCATTTTTACAACACATACAACAAGATGAAGCAGCGACAGACCAAAAATTAATTTTAAAACGAGTAAATTCAGGTTTAGAGATTATTATGTTTATTACAGGAGTATTCCTAGTTCTCCCGACTGCTACATTATCCTTCTGGGTATACTTCTTTTATTTTTTAATAAAGGAATATACTGCTAAAACATATCTAATAAAAAACATGGATACGGGTGAAAAATTTCGAGTTAATAAACAAGAATTTAAACAATACAAAAACCATTT
This sequence comes from Bacillus thuringiensis, assembly GCF_014932895.1. Lineage (GTDB taxonomy): Bacteria > Bacillota > Bacilli > Bacillales > Bacillaceae_G > Bacillus_A > Bacillus_A thuringiensis_AA. Next base: position 156,239 of record NZ_JACYOF010000009.1, read on the forward strand.
AAAGAAAAAGATAACTTTAGAAAATTGACAAGTTAGAAGATATTTTACTAATAACATTATAAATGATACTTCCTAAACTTAAGTTGATTCATATGTTTTTTGTCCGCTTATCTTACATTAGCCTTATAAATATTTCCCCTATCTAAAAGTTCTATTCTTTGCATTACTTTTTATATTAAATCGAATAGGACTTTATATGTAAGAATATTGCAAAATGATGATTTCTTGGTGTTATTCTCTGACTTAATTTATGATGAAACATTTTGCGCATCTTCTCAAAGGAGTCTATTATGAAATATTTTCCACTAATTTTAGTAATTTTATTTTTAATTGTGGCATGTACTTGGATTATTTCAGGTTATCGTGCAGATTGTTGAAGGAAAGCGCACTTTGGGGTGTCTATTCTTTATATATACTATCTTTTATCGCATTTACGTTTCAAAAGGTTAAAGGATGGATGTAGTGAACTACTCGCCACTTAGCAAAGCTTGAAGTGGGAGCTTCTCAGTTCCAAGACGAAAGCAACCTTTCGTCTCCCTGAGCGTTACTTCGGGGTGTTCCACCCCTAGATGTCCAACGATTGGATGCTCTCTGGGTACGGTTGATATTTTACGCAGGAACCGAATGGCTTGGTTTTCGCATTCTATTTTCTTCCTGCAACCTCCTATATGAAGTTATCAAAGAACTTCATATAACTAGTTTATCAAACGTTTTTGGCTATGCCAAACCGAAATTCATCTCCCACCTACCGTTTGGCTATCGTCCCTCACACGCTTAAGGAAGGAGAATTCTTCCGGTACATTCATTAAAATCTACAGTTTATTTTCGTCGTATACGTACCGTATTTATGAATAATTTCAGTGTATACAATGAAATTATTTTTAGCACCAGAACGGAAAAAAGCTGCTGTCCTATTGAGACAACAGCTTTTTCATTATGCCACGTCTTCTTTTTGTTCCTTTTGTAGCGTACTATTTTTGTAACCGTAACTGAAATAGACAACAAGTCCAATTACAAGCCATATCACAAAGCCAATCCATGTTGTTACTGGAAGTTGTAATGCTAAATATCCACAGAATAGAACAGATAAAGCCGGAATCCATGGTACAAAGGGCACTTTAAAAGCGCGTGGTAATTCTGGTTGTTTTTTACGTAAAATAACTACTCCAATTGATACAACGCTAAACGCAAATAATGTACCAATATTTGTTAGCTCAGCTAATTTACTTAAAGGAATGAAGCCAGCAAAGAAAGCAACCATAGTGGCAGTAACCCAACTATTGATAACAGGTGTTTTTGTTTTTTTATTTACGCGAGAAAGTGCTTTTGGTAGTAATCCATCGCGGCTAATTGCGTAAAATAAACGTGTTTGTCCATATAACACTACAAGTAATACAGTTGTAATTCCTGTAATTGCTCCTAAAGAAATAAAGCCAGCAACCCAATCTTGTTGAATATATTGTAGTGCAAATGCAACAGGGTTTTTCACCCCTAACTGATCGTAAGGTACAATCCCAGTTAAAATCAATGAAACAACGATATATAAAATCGTACAAATCGTTAAAGAAGCAATGATGCCGATTGGCATGTTTCGCTGTGGATTTTTGACTTCTTCAGCAGCTGTTGATACAGCATCGAATCCGATATAAGCAAAGAATACAGTTGCAGCTCCAGCTGTTACTCCAGAGAAGCCGAACGGCATAAATGGTGTCCAGTTTTCGGGCTTTACATAGAAAGCTCCAACACCGATAAATAGTAAGATGACAAAAAGTTTGATAGCCACCATGATAGCGTTAAAGCGAGCTGATTTTTTGGCTCCCTTTGTTAATAACAACGTTATTAGAAAGATAATACAGATTGCTGGTAAATCTACATATGTTCCCGCTTCAGGGCTATATGCGCTTGTTACAGCAGTAGGTAATGTAATACCGAATCCACTTAATAGTCCTTGTAAATACCCTGACCAACCAGATGCAACAGCTGAGGAAGCTAATCCATATTCTAAAATTAAATCCCACCCTAAAATCCAAGCTATCAATTCTCCAAATGTTGCATAGCTATAAGTGTAAGCACTGCCGGATACCGGTACAGTTGATGAAAATTCAGAATAACATAAAGCTGCAAATGCACAGGCTAAACCGGATAAAATAAACGACAAAACAAGTGCTGGTCCTGCGTGTTCTGCTGCGGCAACACCGGTAAGAACGAAAATCCCAGTTCCGATAATGGCGCCAATCCCGAGCATAGTAAGATCAAAGGCACCGAGTTCCTTTTTTAAAGATGCTCCTTTTTGTTCTGACTGTACCAATAGTGCTGAAATAGATTTTTTTCGAAATAGATTCATATAGATACCTCGCCTCATAGTTGTTTTAATATTCTGAAAAAGCATATCGTTTTGTCGTATAATGTCGAATGTTTGTATTTCACATTTTAATTCAAATAAAAATCTTTGTAAATATTTATTTTCAGAAAATTAGATATTCTTAGTTTCACCTTATTTCTTTTCTCTCAATCCCTTCGTTCCAGATGTATGTCTTTAAGGGAAATACTTATATCCCTATGGAATCAAAGTTTATTCTGTCTATTATTTCTTAGCGTACAATTTTCTCAAAATGATATACTGACCTCATATAGTCTTCTATAATCTATTGTGTATATCTGTATGCATCCTCTATATAAATCATAGGGGATTGTTTGCATGTTGACTTTGGTTTTATGTACAATAAAGGTAAAGATATAGCTTAAAACAGGAAGAGGAGAACCATGTCCAATTCATTAGTAAATTTACGTATCGATTTTGCATTTAAGCAGTTATTTGGCACAAATGGAAATGAAGATATCTTAGTCGCTTTTTTAAATGCCATGTTAAAAGATTCTTTAGAATCACCTATTGTTTCCCTGCAATTAGAAGATCCACATTTGCATCGAGAATATGAAGAAGATAAATTATCAATTTTAGATATTTCGGCTACATTAAATACAGGAACAAAGGTAAATGTAGAAATCCAATTGAATAACAATCACGATATGATCAAACGAAGCTTGTATTATTGGGGAAGGTTATACACTTCTCAATTGCAAAAAGGAATGCCTTATAGCTCACTTCATAAAACGATTACCATTAACTTGTTAAACTTTGTGATGTTTCCAGAATATGAAGCGTTTCATACAACAGGAATCCTTTGGAATCAGCAACAACAAAAGCTATTAAGTGACGATATAGAAGTTCATATTGTAGAGATTCCAAAGTTACTACAGCAATGGCGCGAAGAGAAAGTTAATCCGTGGGAAGATTCCTTTGTTCGTTGGTTATTATTATTACCAGCGAATGAAGATGAGTATCTCACACAAACATTGGAGGACATTGCCATGAACCAAGATCCGATTTTACAAAAAGCAATGAATAAGTGGGAACGTATGAGTCAAGATTCTTCTTTCCGTCAAGCATATGAAGCAAGAGAAAAGGCTTTAATGGATGAGGCTGCAAAGTTTGCTCATGCTCGTAATGAAGGAAAAAAAGAAGGAATTCAAGAAGGAATTCAAGAAGGAATTCAAAAAGGGGTTCAGCAAGGGAAAATACAGATGATTAAAGGGATGCATGAACTTGGTGTACCACTTGAAACGATTGCTAAAGCCAGTAAATTAGGTATAAATGAGGTTAAACTTATTTTAGAACAAAAATAATCGGCAACAAAAAAAGAACCTATTAATTGGGTTCTTTTTTTGAGATATTTGTCAACTAGGGGTAGCACCAATGAAATTTTTCAAGGAAACACCATTGATTTCTACCTAATTGAACAAGAAATCAAAAGACTGCAAAACGGTTCTTCAAGAAAGCTCTGCAATCTTTTGATGTTTCACAGCCGCATGTGATAATTATCAATAAGAATTCCGCTTACCCTGTATCAATTGAAACGTTGAATGATGAAAAAAGATGCCTGTAGGCATTCAAATAAGGCAAGTGAATAAAGAGTTTACCTTGCTGTTTATAACAAGAAACTTGTTTTTACCCCATCACCATCATGCTAAGATCTTCTGAAAATTTTCCTTTTCCTCTGCCGGTTATTTATAAGGGCATATCTTATTATAACTTTTGTTCAAATATGCATTTTTACATATCCAAATATAGGGGATTATTTACAGAGTATAATTAAATTATATTAATAACATTTAAAATATATTGACTCTTTTTATGAATTAAAGACTTATTTTCTTACCATATATATATCAAGGTGTAACTATTATAATTACTCAAATGACATTAAATAATCATTTTAGAAGTATAATATCCCGGTCATATTAAGTATGTAACAACAAAATTATCGAGTTAATTAGACAAAATATTACTATTTACGACAAAACATTACTATATACGCACGAAAAATTTAATGCTTTAATAAAGGTGTAATTACTAGTTCACTAAGAAAGGAGAAGAAACTAATAAAAGTAAAATAAAGGTGCACGTAACATTTTGTCAAATTAATTTTCGGAATAATCAGTAAATTATTTTCTTTTTAAAACTAGAATCATCAAAGTATCATATTTTCACACAGAATTAATGTCCTTATTTTTTATAATATTTAATAATCAAAAGTGTAACTTCATCGGAACAACAAAAGATGACTGATATACGTTCTATAAAGAGTTGAGTAGGTTTTGTATTATACATTGAACTGCCAATTAAAAAGTACTAAGAATATATCAGAAGTCATATGTAATTTCATTAATTTATCGAAAGTGTTTTAACAAAAAAATTAAGAAGAAAGGTAGATTTATATGAACAGAAAAAAGAATCGTAAATTACAAAAGCCAATAAAAGTACTTGCGACATCCGTTGTTTTGGCAACTACGTTATTTACGCCTATTATGACCAACAGCTTGAATGTTCATGCTGAAACTACTGCAACACAACAATCTAATTTATTTCCTCCAACTTTTGACGTTTCTAGTTTAAAAACGATGTCGGCTAGTGATATTATCGCCATGACAAGTGATGCCACTAATTTGTCAAAAATACTACGAGCAAAATTTATGATACAAAGTGGTGGAACAGGAAAACTGAATGAATTTGCAAGTAGAGGTCAAGCGCATACAGATTTCCTAAACTGGCTGATGTCAAACAATGATGTGCTAAACACATATTTGCAAGGTGGCGTTCCTAGTGGTGATCCGATAAAATCACTTGAGATTTTACAAAAGTTATGGGCTGCGGATAAAGACATTTCAAATAAAACAAATAACGGTGTTTATCTAAGAATGGCTATGGCAGTGGCATTAGATTTTTCAAAGCCAATTACTACTTGGGAAGCAACAGATAAAGCAGCCGATGGCAGTGGGGTTCATTCAGAAATTGATCCTGTTTCTAGATATCAAAAATTCAAAACGCTGCAACAGAACGGAAAATTGTTCACTAGCTTCAACGGGTATGACGTAGTGCATATGCGTATGGTAGTGGACAGTAGTTTGACAGATGCTGATATTGATTATATTCAGGAATACGTTCGTTCAAGAATCGGATCTCCATTATTCAATGAAAAGAAAATTCAATTAGATCAAAGCCATATTTCAAATATTATGTGGTTGTTAACTTATCAAATGAAAAATCCTAACAATAACAATGCCGACGTTAATGCTGGCAGTGATGTATTCTATGGGGTTCCTTGGGACTTGAAAAATGTATTAAGAGATGGTGGTGTTTGTGGTACCTTCTCAATGTTTGGCACTCAAGTTTCGAAGGTTTTTGGGGTTCCAGCAAGCGTCTACGGGCAACCTGGCCATGCAGCTATGTCGTATATGGGAGTTCAAGAAGATGGAAAATTTTACTGGGAACTTAATAATGATATTACTGGTTGGGGACAGTCAGTAAGTACATGGTATCAGCCTTGGGGAACTGATTTTCTACTTTCTGGAGGACCGAACTTTTCCCCTTCTTACATTAATACGTATGAAAATGCAACCAATCATACAGGTGCAATGACACCTACTGTAACAACTCAAGAACAATTACGTTTCTTAGCTAATTATGTTGCAAGTCAAGATCCTATTGCGGCTAATAATATTCGTTCTGCTGCGTTGACCTTAGATCAAGCTGGTCAGTCGGACTTTCCACTTTGGGCTGATTATATTAAAGGTCTAGTTAAACAAGGGGCTACGACATCAGTACAATGGTCTACTATCAATGATCAAGTCATGAAACAATTTGCAAATGATCCTCGAGCACTTTATGACCTTGTACGTCTATATAAGGATCAATTAATTAATAATAATGATACAAATAAGCAAAATTTAATGATCCAATTAAATAATGTACTCGCTAACGTTAAAAGCACTCCTAATAATGCGGAACGACAAATGTTAACAACTGTACGTTCAGAGATAGAAAAAGACGGTCTTGCTTTGATGTCAATATACGCGGTATCCAGTAAAGAAAATGATGGTAATCAGGCTGCAATAAATGCAATTGATGGGGATCCATCAACATTCTGGCATAACAAATGGGATCTAAGTGATAAAAATCCTTATATCACTTTAAAACTCAATAAAGCTCAAACCATTTCTAGTTTGACATATTTGCCAAGACAAGATAATGGTGCTAACGGAAATATAACTTCGTATAACATTTATACTAGCCTTGACGGTACCAATTTCACAAAAGTTGCAAGTGGAACTTGGGCAGATGATTCTACTCAGAAGACTGCTAAATTTGCAGATACTAATGCACAATATGTAAAATTGGAAGTAGTAACAAGCCACGCTGGTTTTGCATCTGCAGCAGAAGTAGGAGTAGGAGTCACTCCTGTTAAACCTTCTGTATTACCTAAAAATACGATGAAAGCAAGTGCAAATAGTGTGGAATCACAAGATTCAGCTACGAAGGCAATCGATGGAAAGGCAGATACATTTTGGCATACTAGTTGGACAACAGGTCAATATCCGTATAATTTAACGTTGGAGCTTGATAAAAACAAAACGATTTCACAAGTAGACTATCTTCCAAGACAAGATGGATCTGAAAATGGCCGTATTTTAAACTACAATATCTACACGAGTGTGGATGGCGTTAATTATGAAAAAGTAACTTCTGGAACATGGGAAAATACTATGGATAAAAAATCAGTAAAATTCAACCCGGTTACAGCAAAATTTGTAAAACTAGAAGTAACAGATGGCAAGAATGGCTATGCTTCAGCAGCAGAAGTAGACATTTGGGGATATTAATCATTTAGCTATATGAATGAACACATTATCGCAGAGGGAGAACTATTTGAATACCCCCTTGTGATAGCATGTACTAATCTCGTAGAAAAGCCCAAAAAGGATAAAATAAAGTGGAAGCAATGAATTTCACTAGCAAGAGCAATATCTTTAAGGAATCACGAAGAATAGTAGGTTTCTAAGGAAATCAAAATTTATGTTATAAATCCAAACATTTTGTAAATGAACTCCTTTTAATTTTGGACAGACTGGTTTTCTAAATCAATCTGTCCCTTTTTTATCCTATGAATGGCTTCTACACCACTCAATTTAGAAATTGCTGTTTTAAAGGAATTGAATAAATCACGGGTAAAACCTTATAATAACCACTGTTCCTATTAATTATTATGTATTTATTATATATTAAAATTCATCTTCATTAATTAAATTTCCTGCATCGTTATCTTTAGTTAATCTCTGCTTCAGATAATTTTCTTTCGTAGTCCGATCATTTTTATGACCAACTGCCGCTGCTATTACATGAGGTGCAAGCCCCTTGTAATCATATAAGTACTGTACATAAAAATGCCTAAAGAAGTGGGGAGTAATTCGAATATTCTCCGTAAAAGGTAACAGTGAATCTTTAATGATCTTAGAAATATATTGTGATAGATAATTTTCCCTATAAGCAGTATGGTTCTTAGTTTGGAATATGGTCCCACCGTTTATATTGCCTATATCTATAGGTAATCGTCTACGAATTCGGAATGCAACGATACGATTAAAAATCTCTTTATTAATAGAAACAATTCTTTCATTATCACCTTTTGTGTTTACGGTTAAGTAATAGCGCCCACGTATAGAGTCATATTCAATATGCTCCCACTTTGCATGTGCTACTTCTGCTACACGTAATCCTGTAGTAGCAAGGACCGACAATAAAGCATAATTAATTTCATTATCCTTGTAGTAGTTTAGCAATTGCTTCACTTCTTCATATGATAACTCGCGCTTTGGTTTATGTTGTTTGTTCACCGTTGTGCTTAAAATTTCTACATGAAGAGGCTCCTGTATATATTGAACTTCATATAACCATTTCAAATAAGAACGGATTACGCCAAGTTTCCTACTAATCGTAGATGCTTTGTATTTTTCTTTTGATTGATAGGAGATTGCATCTTGGGATAACCACTTCTGATAATTGCGGATATGCCGTTTTCTTAAATTCCTCCAGACTTGTCCAACCTTATAATCTTTTACATCTTGCTGCAGAAAATCTGTACTTTGTTTAATAAAGAAATAAAACTGGCTTAGATCACGTGCATATAGAATCCTAGATTCATCTTTTATACGCTTTTCCTGGTCAAAATGTGTTTGCCGGTTTAAGTAATAGTACAATATCTCTTCGTCTGAAAATCCCTCATATGTATAAGTATCTTCTCTTTCATTATTTTCCTTTTTAAGTTCAGCCTCATCTATATAGTCACGATTCCATACTGCAATTATGTTTGTAAAATCTTGTTTCTGTTTTTCTATATTTTCTAAAGAAGTTTCACCATGAATTGTATTCAATTCAAATTTCAATGTCATTCAACTCCGTATTCATTTCATTTATATTTATATTATAAATGAATTACATTCAAAATTATTAACAGAATAAGATTTAATTTTTATAAAAAAGAAAGTTAATAATAACTATAGAAAATCTCATATTTTCTATGGTTATAATCTATTTGTTTTTATAAATTATCTTTTATATGATTTATAATCATATAAAAGATAATTTAATTAGAAATCGAATTTTTATTTCGTATATATTTAAAAAATAAATTAAGTGTTGATTGTGTTATAATTAATTAAAACTATATATTTTAGAAATTTAACTTTACATAATAAAATTATTGATTTCAAATAGCAGAAGTTTACATATAGGAGGAAAAGGGATGTTTGAAAGACAAGAAATAAATATGAATACAAATGAAGTAAAAGCTTATTTAGGAATTAGTAGCTTCATTTTTAATACTCTTATGAAACAAGGACAATTAACTCCAATTAATCGAGAGACCTGGCGTTTAGATGGTAGCTTTTTATTTAAGAGAGAAAACATAGAAAAGTTGAAAGAAGATCGTGAAACAGAAGGGATTACCTTATATCAAGCAGCCAAAGATTATAATGTAAGCATGTATCAACTTGAAAAGTGGATAGAAGAAGGGGATTTAACTTGTACTATACAGAAACATCGTAATCGTGAGACTAAATTTGTAAATGAGGAAGAAATACGCGGATTGGTAGAGCAATTGGACCAGACCAATACTCTATATACATTCTCACAAAAGTATAATGTAGTATTGTTCCAAAAATTTATGGAAGGTAATAAATTAGCACGTATTATATCTATTCCGAAGCGCGGAGATATTGTGCTGATTGATGAATTTGGAAACAATATGACACTAGAAGATGCAATTAAAGGGGGGTATAAGCCTGCATACGCTTTGTCCGATAAGCCAAGAAGTCATCATCAAAAGTTTGTAAAATTTCGTTTTCCTAAATCGAATCAATTGCGAAGTAACATTTTTCACTTAATTGACTTAGTACTACAGTATGTATCACCAAGAAATATTAAGGTTTCTGAGGAAGATGATTTTTGGTACTTTGATATTCGTCAATCGATTATTCAATTACCAATGCAAATGCAGATAGAATGGATTGATTGTTTAGCCCCATATATAATAGAAGGAAAATTAACAAGACGTGTTAATAATAGCGTGTATTTAGATAGCAGTAGTGTCACTAAGGCCGTAACGATAACAAGCAATGAATATCATGCAATCACAAAGATTGTAAATGAAACGAACTCTTCTATTGAAGAATTTATTGCATCCGCTATTCGCGAAAAGATTAATGATTATCAAGCGTCACACAATTAATTTATAAAATTCTAATTGGACAAGTTAGCTATTAGTTAACTTGTCCAATTAGAAAGCGTAATCTACTTTGTCGTTTTTCGTTCTACTAATACCCATTACATAGATAAACTGAAAAAGGTAACGAGTACGAGAATAAATAGGATATTACTATACACGGAAGTATCCGAATTGCTTGTAGTACCTAGAATGCTTTTTCGCATTGCGGAATGATTCATCTTTGCTGTTGTATAGGCAATTCCGATTAACATAGTGATATTAAGAGTTAAGATGGCTGTTCCTGTTTTTTCTTTCTCAATTGTACAAATGCAAGAATCCAGTAATGGTGCATACATGAATGCAAATGGACTAGAGAATAAAGCCATGGATATCACGAAAGAACAGAAGTCTTTATAAAAAATCCGCCTAATAGTAAGCTGATCACAATACTAGACATAGCAATTGTAATACATTGCTTGCTTCCTAAAACTTTTGCAATTTTTGCTAAACCCGTGTTACTTAATTGTCCCCATCGCACCAATTTCTACATTTACCTTAACGTTTATATCTCCCTTTGCTAATTCACTATTCCATTTATTTTGTACTTTCTTCCATTCTGGATATGTATAAGCTCTTGCATATCGCCCATACCCAATAGGATCGATATTGGCAGCCTGTATTTTCTTTATTAATTGCTTGAAGTCGGCCTCTAACTTCGTTTCAATCGCCTTTTGTAATTTTGCTGCATCCTTTCTTGTATTGAAAGAAAAAAGCCGTTCTGTAACTCCGACCGTCATCTTTATATTTGTATTAAATATAAATTTATTATCATATCTTACCTTTGTCTTTTCTTTAATACCATAGGCAGTAAAGCTTATCCAATCTTTATCTTGGCTGCCCGACTTTAGTTTAATTGGCACTGTAAATGAGAACTCACCTGTAGTTCTTTGTTGCAAAATGCGTAATAATTTGTTTTCATCAGGTTTTAACGTTAATTTGTACCTTCCTTTTTCATCCAATAAATCTGTACCTGTCACCCATATTCTGTTCTTTTTTCTCATCTCAGTAATGCTTGCTGTTAACCCTTTATCTGCTTTTTGTTCATGTAGTTCTTGAAGCGTTGTTTTTACTGTGATATTTCTTAAAGCAGCGGTATCCACTAACTTTGTTAAATATAAAGGAAGTCGCGGTTTATCTTTTGGGGTATAATACATGACGTCTGAAACAGGTCCATCAACAGCA